>MKUP01000034.1 GCA_001898625.1 Burkholderiales bacterium 67-32 | reverse complement strand
AGACTGTTCCATCAGCACTGTGTTGCCCAACGCCAGTTGCCGGTGCTCAACCTTTCCGCGCACGCCGATGCCGGTTCCCGATTCAAAGCTCTGAGGCTTCACGAGTTGGAGGCCCTGGGCACGCGCGGCCTGCACGATGGCGTCGGCCAGGGGGTGTTCACTGCCCTGGTCCAGGCTGGCCGCAAGACGCAGCACCTCGTCGTTCGTAAAGCCGGGTGCTGCGACGACCTGATCGAAAGCAGGTCGGCCTTCGGTCAGGGTTCCTGTCTTGTCGATGACGAGGGTATCGACCTTGCGAAGATTCTCGATCGCCGCGGCATCGCGGAACAGCACGCCCTGCGTGGCGCCACGGCCCGTTGCGACCATGATCGACATCGGCGTGGCCAGACCCAGCGCGCACGGGCAGGCGATGATCAGGACGGCCACCGCATTGATCAGTCCATAGACCCAGGTGGGCTGTGGCCCGAAGAATCCCCATACAAGGAGCGTCGTTACCGCAATGGCGACGACGGCCATCACGAAGTAGCCGGCAACGACATCGGCCATGCGTTGCATCGGTGCCTTGGAACGCTGCGCCTGGGCGACCATCTGGACGATCTGCGATAGAACGGTGTCCGAGCCGATCCGCTCCGAACGCATGATCAGCGCGCCGCTGGTGTTGAGTGTGGCCCCGATGACCTTGTCGCCCACGCGCTTGCTGACGGGCAGCGGTTCGCCGGTCAGCATGGATTCGTCAATCGAGCTGCTGCCCTCGTGCACGATGCCATCCACCGGCACCTTCTCGCCGGGTCGGATGCGCAGCAGGTCGCCGACGTGCACATGGCTGAGTGGCACGTCTTCCTCGCTGCCGTCCGCATTGATGCGCCGCGCCGTCTTGGGTGCCAGCCCCAGCAGCGACTTGATGGCTGCCGAAGTCTGGGAGCGGGCCTTGAGTTCCAGCACCTGGCCGAGCAGTGTCAGCGAGATGATGACGGCGGCGGCCTCGAAATACACGCCGACCCGTCCCATGGACATGAAGGAAGCTGGAAACACTTCCGGCGCAACGGTTGCCACAACGCTGTAGATGAATGCCGCACCCGTTCCCAGGCCGATCAGTGTCCACATGTTCGGGCTGCGGTTGACCACGGACAGCCAGCCGCGGGAGAAGAAGGGCCAGCCGGCCCACAGCACGATCGGCAACGACAGCACCAACTCGACCCAGCTCTGTGTAGCCATGTCCATCAGGTGCAGCCGCTCGCCCAGCATCGCCAGCGCCAGTACCACGAGCGTCAGCGGCAAGGTCCACCAGAAGCGACGCGAGAAGTCACGCAACTCCGGGTTGTCGTCATCGAGGTCGGGCAGCAGAGGCTCCAGCGTCATCCCGCACTTGGGGCAGGTTCCCGGATGATCCTGGCGGATCTCCGGGTGCATCGGGCAGGTGTAGATGGTTCCGGGCGCGGTTGGCGATGCCGCCGGGGCCGGTGAAACTGCGGTGCTGGCATGGTGATGCGGTGCATGGCCGCTGCCTGTGCCTATGCCCGCGTCACCGCTGGCATATCGCGCCGGATCGGCGTCGAATTTGGCCTTGCATCCGGTGCTGCAAAACAAGTACGTGTTCCCCAAGTGCGTGGAGCGGTGCTCCGACGCCGCCGTGACCGCCATGCCACACACCGGATCTCGCGTCGCGGCATCGGGCTGCGTGTGGCTTGAGGACCCGCCCGCGTCGTCACTTCCAGCATGGCTGGCGTGATGGTGGTGGGTATGCGGGCCGGACGTTGTGGCACCCGCCGCCATGCCTGCGTGCTCATGTCCTGAAGACTTGCTGGGTGAATTCATAGTGACAAGTGCCCTCCGCCGTTAACTGTTGGTGTCTGGTGATCGCAGCAGGCCGCAGGCGCGCAAGGAGACAAGCGCGGCGTCGCGTGCTCGCACGGTGCGAGTGCCTCGACTTATTGCTTCTGCTCCTTGGAGGCTGCGGCACCTTCCTTACCCTGACGCGCGGCATGATCGTGTCCGCCGTGGCTGTGACCACGGTGCATGAACAGGTGCATCAGCGGACAAGCCGCCAGCAGCAGGAAGGGGAGATAGCCGGCAACATGTGCCGTGTGCTCCTTGAGCAGGAAATACGCGGCGACAGCGGCGATGATGAGGAACGCCACGCCGTAGCGCGATCGCCAGAACCGGGGGCGATCGCTGGGGGTCTGTGTGTGCTGATGCTGCATGGCATATCTCCACGGAGAAGGGTTGATGGATGGTCAGCGATGCGACTGATAGACCGTGCTGCTACCGTTTTTCCCGATCAGCAGCACGTCGTAGGCGTCCTTGCGTCCACCATAGGCCGGACCATCCATGCCGGGCGAACCGACCGGCATGCCCGGCGCCGCGAGGCCGATGGCCTGCGGGGCTTCGCGCAGCAAGCGTTGAATGTCCGAGGCTGGCACATGACCCTCGATGGCATAGCCGCCGATCTGCGCCGTGTGGCAAGAACCGTACTTCTGCGGGATGCCCAGCCGTGTGCGCGCTGCGGTGTTCCCGGTGTCGAGAACCTGCACATCGAAGCCTGCGCCTTGCAGGTGTGAGACCCAGTCCTTGCAGCATCCGCAGCTCGGGTCCTTCCAGACCTTGGCAATCGGTCGGCTCTGCGCCAGGCTCGGTCCTGCGAGTGCCATCACCAACAGGCCAGCGATCAATGCCTGGCGTCTTGGCACTTTGCCCTGGCTTCTGTCGTAGTGCATGTTCATAGATTGCCTCTCATCAGATGATCAAACCCGCTAGGTTCTAGAACCAGAATCGCACGCCAGCCACCCAGCGCGTCTGCTGCGCACGGCCGCCTTCAGCACGCACATAGTCCGCGGTGCGTCCGAAGCTGCCCGCCCGTTCCACGCCGATATAGGGGGCGAACTGGCGACTGAATTCATAGCGCAGGCGCAAGCCAGCAGACGCTTCGGCCAGGCCCTTGCCGATACCGCGTTCCGGGTCGTCCTTGCCATAGAACTGCAACTCGGCGCGAGGCTCCAGAATTAGTCGCTGGGTCAGCAGCAGCTCGTAGCTGCCTTCGACACGCAGCGCCGTACGTCCACCACTTCCCACGTAGCCCGTCGCCTCCAGCTCGAACCAGTAGGGGGCGAGGCCCTGGATGCCGAAAGCCAACCATTGACGGCTCGGGCCTTCCCCGTTATCCACCCGAACGCCGAGCTGGGTGTCCCAGTACGGTGCGACGGCGTGCCCCCAGAGAAGCTCGGTACGCGATTCTTCGAGCTTTCCTTTGGCGATATCGCCTTCGGCCTTCACGACTGCCTTGTTGTAGGTCGTCCCATACCACGCCTGGAGGTCGTAGGCCGTGGAATCGTCCCCTTTGCGCGTGAAGCGGCGTTCCAGGGTTTCGCCGCGCAACGAAAAGAACCTGTGTTCGTCGGCCAGCATCAGCCGCGGCACACCGGGTACGGCGTAGTCGCCCGATCCCAATGTCAGGCCATTGGAGTAGCCATGCGGATCGCGGGCGTCAGGAGGCGCCGACCCGCCCTGCATCTGCATGTTGCCGTGATCCATGGCCGGGGCCGCGGTCGAGCCGCTCGCCGACGTCGCGTGACCCGCGTGCGGGTCGGCGGCAGGAGCCACGGTCTGAGTGGATGGCGCGGCCGTTTGAGCGTCGGCCTGGCCGTGCGCTGCATGGTCGTTCTGTGCTTGTGCCTGGGCGGCGACGCTTACCAGGGCCAGAAGCGTCGTGGCCAGTGCGCGAGTGGGGAGTGCTTTGGACATTCTTGGTCTTCCTTGTGCGCTGGGTTCAAGACACCACGACTTCGCGGAACATGCCGGCATCCATGTGGAACATCAGGTGGCAGTGCCACGCCCAGCGGCCGAGCGCGTCGGCTGTCACCAGGAAGCTGATGCGTTGTGCCGGCTGCACCGGCAGGGTGTGGCGGCGCGCAAGGAAGCGACCGTCGGGGCTTTCCAGCTCGCTCCACATGCCGTGCAGGTGCATGGGATGGGTCATCATGGTGTCGTTGTGCAGAATGACCCGCAGCCGCTCGCCGTGTTTGAAGTGCACCGGCGTGGACTTTCCGAACTCCAGCCCGTCCAGGGACCATGCGTAGCGTTCCATGTTGCCCGTGAGGTGCAGTTCGACCTCCCGGCCGGGGCCTCTCTTGTCCAGCGGCCCCGACGGGGTATGCAGATCCGCGAGGGTCAACACGCGCCGACCGTTGTTGCGCAGTCCGATGCCGGGGTCATCGAGGTTGGTGCGCGCCATGTCAACGCGCATGTCCGTGCTGGCACCATACTCGGTGCGAGCGTGGCGAGCAGTAGTGCTGGGCACAGCCAGTCCCCCCGCAGCCGCGGCGTGTTGGCTGTGATCCATCGCCATGCCACCGTGGTTCATGGCGCCGTGATTCATGCCTGCCATCGCCCCATGATCCATCCCGGACATCGAACCCGAGCCCATCCCGGTCATTCCGGTCATCCCGGTCATCCCGGTCATGCCCGTCATCCCGGTCATCCCGGTCATCTCCATGGCCTGGCCGGACCCGCCATGGTCCATGCCCCCCATCATGCCGCCCATCATGTCGTTCATGGTCAGCCATTCGACCGGATCGAGGGCAGGCACGGGAGCTTGAAGACCTTCACGCACGGCCAGCGTGGCACGCGCGTAGCCTGTCCGGTCCATCGCCTGGGCGAAGATCGTGTAAGCGTCATCCCGTGGCTGGACGATCACGTCGACGGTTTCGCCAGGACCGAATCGGAACTCATCGACGGTCACCGGCTCCACGTCAACACCATCGACGTGCACCACCGTGAGTTTCAGTCCTGGAATGCGTACGTCGTAGAAGGTGTTGCCCGCACCGTTGACCATGCGCAGCCGCACGCGCTCACCCGGTCGGAACAGCGCCGTCCAATTGCCGGCGGGGGTGACGCCGTTGGCCAGATAGGTCAGCGTGGTGGCAGACAGATCTGCGAGATCCGTCGGATTCATCCGCATCTCGTTCCACATCTTGCGCTTGTCGATCGCAGCGGCCGTGCCTTCGCGCGAGGCGTCCCGGAAGAAGTCGAAGACGGTAGGTTGGTTGTAGTTGTAATAGTCGCTTTGGGACTTGAGCTTGGTGAACACCCGCATCGGGTCTTCGTCGGTCCAATCCGAGAACAGCAGCACGTGGTCACGGTCGGCGTGGATGGTCTCGGCGCCAGCGGGGTCGATGATGATCGCCCCGTACATGCCCGTGAGTTCCTGGAAGCCGGAGTGC
>MKUP01000033.1:732998-763612 GCA_001898625.1 Burkholderiales bacterium 67-32 | reverse complement strand
GCCAAGTACAACCAGTTGCTGCGCATCGAGGAAGACCTGGGCGACGTCGCCCACTATCCCGGCCGCGAGGCTTTCTACAACCTGCGCCGAGTCGAGCGAATGCGATTCCGCTGACCGGCGTGCAGACTTGCCAGCACGAAGTGGCGATCAGCGGCTGCTCGATGAACGCGGGCGGTATCAGTCAAGCACAAGCGGGGGGGACGGCCTACTGCCCGCCCACCTTCTCGATCAGCGCCGCCAGCCGCTGCATCTCGTCCTGGTCCAGATCCGTCAGCGGCGCGCGCACCGGGCCCGCGTCGCGGCCGACCAGGCGGGCGCCGGCCTTGACGATGCTGACCGCGTAGCCGGCGCGGCGGTTGCGGATCTCCAGGTAGGGCAGGAAGAAATCGTCCAGCAGCCGGCCGATGGTCTGCGCGTCGTCCTTCGCCACGGCGTGGTAGAACGCCATCGCGGTCTTGGGAATGAAGTTGAAGACGGCCGACGAATACACGGGCACGCCCAGCGCTTTGTAAGCCGCCGCGTAGACTTCGGCGGTCGGCAGCCCGCCCAGGTAGGCGAAGCGGTCGCCCAGGCCGCGGCGCACGCGCACCATGGCTTCGATGTCGCCCATGCCGTCCTTGAAGCCGATCAGGTTGGGGCAGCGGTCCGCCAGGCGCGACAGTGCCGCCGGCCCGAGCCGCGAGTTGGCGCGGTTGTAGAAGATCACGCCTATGTCCAGCGACTGGCAGACCTGTTCCACGTGGGCCTCGATGCCGGCTTCGCTGGCCTCGGTCAGGTAGTGGGGCATCAGGAGGATGCCTTTGGCGCCCAGGCGCTGCGCTTCTTGCGCATAGGCGATGGCCGTGCGCGTGGGGCCGCCGGCGCCCGCCAGGATGGGAACGCGTTTCTCGCAGACCTCGACCGCCGTCTTCACCACGGCCGAATAATCGGCTGGCGTCAGCGAAAAGAACTCGCCCGTGCCGCCCGCCGCGAACAGCGCGCTCGCCCCGTAGGGAGCCAGCCATTCCAGCCGGGCGGCATAGCCCTTGGGCGCGAAATCGCCGTTCTGGTCGAAATCGGTAACGGGGAACGAGAGCAATCCCTGGGAAATCGTGGCCTTCAACTCTTGGGGGTTCATGGCGGTATCCGGTAATGGAAAGGACAGGTCAGTGATATGTTGTCAGTCATCGTACAACTTAAAATGAGAGAAGGCAATGGGAGGGCAACACCGTTGGCCCGCCCGTGGGGAATGCTAGATGGTGGCCGCGGCCTCGTCGCCCTGGCCGGCGGCATAGGCCTGCCGCAGCTTTTCCCGGCTCCGGGCCAGATGGGCGCGCATCGCGGCGTGCGCGGCGTCCCCGTCCTGGCGGGCGATGGCTTCGTAGATCGCCTGGTGTTCGCGATGCACGCGCGCCAGGTAGGCCCGCCGGTCGTCGCGCGCCAGTTCGGCGGTATCGACGCGCGTCCGGGGAATGATGGTGGCGCCCATCTGCGCCAGGATCTCGTGGAAGTAGCGGTTGCCGGTGGCGATGGCCACCTGCTGGTGGAAGGCCAGGTCCGCCGCGACGGTGTCGCCGCCCGGCTCGATCTGTGCCTCGAACGCCGCCAGCGTGCGCCGCAGTTCCGCCAGGTCCTGCTCGGTGCGCCGCTGCGCGGCCAGGCGGGCGGCTTCGGTCTCGACCGTGATGCGCAGTTCCAGCACCGCCATCACGTCCAGCATCGTGACCGCGTCCTTGGTATCGAGCCGCAGCGGCGCCACCGGCGGCTCCAGCAGGAAGGTGCCGATGCCGTGCCGGGTCTCGACCATGCGCGCCGCCTGCAGGCGCGAGATCGCCTCGCGCACCACCGTGCGGCTGACGCCGTACTCCTGCATGATCTCGGCTTCCGTCGGCAGCTTGTCGCCGGGCTTCCACATCTTGCCGTGGATTTTCTCGGACATGAGCTGCACGAGTTCTTCGGACAGACTTCGTGTGCGGCCTATGGAACGCATGCGCTATGGATCTTCCCTGCACGGATTGAGGACCGGACGCGGCGGGCGGCCGGCAAGCGTGCATGGTACTACCGGTTTGCTCACCCTTCGGTCAGGTAGACCGACAGATCGGTTTCCGGCGGATTGACGCCGGCATCGAAGAACATCTCACAGACCCAGCCGCGGTGGTACGTCTTGTGGTTGACGATGTGCAGGAACATTCCGCCCCGGGCCATCTCGGCCGCCTGTCCCGATACGAAATTGAACTTCAACCGCTCGCCCAGGCTTTCCGGGGTCTGGCTGGCGGCCCAGTCGATGTACCACTGGTTGACCTTCAACTGCTCCACCACGAGGGTGTCCAGGTCGGGATGCAGCAGATCGCGGCGGGTCGAGAAGCCGTGTTTTTCCCCCAGCAGGTGGGCACGCCAGATCAGGTCCACCTGGTAGTTGTGGTTCAGCGTCCCGATCATCGATCCGAACAGCGTCTGGCGGCGTTGCGTGACCGCGCCTTCGGGCAGTGCCCGTATCGCCTCGAAAAGCACCTGGTCCGCCCAATTGCCGTAGTTGGCCAGCATGGTGGCCGTTTCTGTCGTGAGCATGTCGCGAGTTCCTTGACGTTCCTGACTGACGGCAGGGTATCAAGGGAAAGCCGTGAACTAGCCCTATTTCCCCACGCGATTCCGGCCCATTCGGGGGTGGGCAGTTTGCTAAACTGCCGCGTTTAGCAGCCCAGCGCCCTGCCGCCCTGCTTCGGTCTATTGGGCGACTGCTCTGTCGAGACGTTATGGCGTGGGGTCGTTTTCGAAAGTGTGTCCTGGCGGTATCGCTGTTCATGGCGATACTGGCGCACCTTGGCGCCGGGCCGGCCAGCGCGGCTGATTTCGCCGACATCCGCGACGCTTGCTGGGCATCCGGCGGATTGTCGGATGACGTCGTCGCGATCGCCAGGTCGGACGAGCGATGGTCCTGTGCCGACCGGGAGTTTTCCATCGATGCGGAGCGCGTGCTGCTTCGTTTCGATCTCGACCCGGACGTTCCCCTTCCCCGATATTTTCTGTCGCGGCGCAGCGCACTCAAGGCGGTGCATCTGCTTGCGATCGACCAGGACGGCGCGGTCCGGCAAAGCACCATTCCCGCCGCCGCCCTGTCCAGTTCGATGGTGGGCGGGTACTTCAAGGCTTCCCTGCCCGAGGTGACGCGCGCGACCAGGCAGGTCGTCGTCGCCATTGACCTGCCCAGCCACCGAATGTCGCTGGAGAGAGCCCATCTGGTATCAGTGGATGCCGACGGCGACGGCACCGGTGCCTCGCGGCTCCTGGTCATCGTTTCCGCGCTCGCGGGCATGCTCGTCATGCCGCTGATCTTCAACGCGGCGTTCTATCAAGTGCTGCGCAAGCCGTTCGTGCTCTGGCATTCGGCGCTCACGCTGTCGCTGCTGATGACCCTGCTGGTCTCGTCGAACATCTCGGTCGTGCTGTTCGATCCGCCCGCCATGACGCTGAGCTGGATGACGACGGTGATCTTCGGAGCGACCGTCGCGTCCGGCACGATGTTCACCTACAGCTTCATCGAGCCCGGCCTGATGCATCCCGTTCTTCGGCGCATGCTGCCGTATTGCGCGGTGTGGGCAATATTCCTGAGTGCATTGCACGCGGCGTTCCCGTTCGTTGCGCGGCCCGTGCAATCGAGTGCCTACACGGCGGCGTTCGCGCCGATCCTTATCGTTTTCATCCTGTCGATGATCGACGCGCTGCGCCGTGGAAGCCGTGCCGCGAAGTTCCAGACAGTCGGATACATGCCCATGGTGTTTGTCGGGCTGACCCGCCTGGTGACGGGGGTGACACCCTGGTTCCACAGCGCTGACGCCATGCTCATGTTCTACGCGGGTTGCCTGTGTGAAGTCTTCTTCACGACGCTTGGCGTGGCGGACCGCTTCATGACGATGAAGCGAGAGCGGGATCGTGCGCGCACCGAAGCCTATCTGCTTGAACGGCTGTCCGAAACCGACCCCTTGACGGGATTGTTCAACCGGCGGGCGATCGAGAGACAGTTCGCGCGGCTTCGAGTCGAAGGCTTCGACACGCTGGCCGTCATCGATCTCGATCATTTCAAGGCGATCAATGACTTGAACGGGCATGCGGTCGGAGACGCGGTGCTCAAGGCCGTGGCCAGCGCCATCGAGGCCGGTCCGGACGTTGCGGCCTATCGTCTTGGCGGCGAAGAGTTCGTGCTTTTCCTGCGTGGCGAGGATGCCGGTATCGAGGCCGAGCGGCGGCGACAGGCGATCCCCGCAATCGTCGCCGATAGGGTTCCGGGGCTCGGACGACCCGTTACCGCCAGCATGGGCGTGGCGAGGGCCTTGGGCGATGAGGGTTTCGTGAAGCTCTATGAACGGGCCGACAAGCTGCTTTACGAAGCCAAGAGCGCGGGGCGGAATCGAACCCGGACTGTTGCCAGGTCGACGACAGAGCCTGGGATCTTGCCGAACGAACGCGCGACGGCCGTATAGGTATCGCCAGCGGTCCGGCGGGCCGCTTGGCCTTGCCTATCGCTCCCGCAACGGCCGCCGGAACTGCACGGCCTCGGCCATGTGCGGGCTGCCGATCTCGGCCGCGCCCGCCAGGTCCGCCACGGTCCGCGCCACCTTCAAGACCCGATGCGCCGTGCGCGCCGACCACGCGAACTGCTTCATGGCCTGTTTCCACAAGGCCCGCGCGGCGGCATCGGGACGGCAGTGGGTGTCGACCTGTCCGGGCGCGAGCGCCGCGTTGGCACAGCCCTGGCGGCGGTGCTGCCAATCCAGGGCGGCCCCGACGCGCGGGCGCACGGCGGTGGTGGGTTCGCCGGGGGGCAGGTCGGCCCAGTCGTCGCCGGCGGCGGGGACTTCGACCTGGAGGTCGATGCGATCGAGCAAGGGGCCGGACAGGCGGGCGCGGTACGCGGCCACCTGGTCGGGGGTGCAGGCGCAGGCTTTCACGTTGCTGCCGTGCCAGCCGCACCGGCAGGGGTTCATCGCCGCCACGAGCTGGAAGCGGGCCGGATATTCGGTGCGATGCTGGGCGCGGGCGATGGAGACCCGCCCGGTTTCCAGCGGTTCGCGCAGGGTGTCGAGCACGTGCCGGCCGAACTCGGGCAGTTCGTCCAGGAACAGCACGCCCAGGTGGGCGTAGGTAATTTCTCCCGGCCGGGGGCGGGTGCCGCCGCCGACCAGCGCGGCGCCGGACACGGAATGGTGCGGCGCGCGGAAGGGCCTCAGGCCGAAGGTGGGAGCCGGGCCGGGGGCAAGGCTGGCGATGGCGGCGGCCTCCAGTGCATCGTCATGGCGCAGGGGAGGCAGCAGTCCGGGCAGGCGCTGCGCGAGCATGCTCTTGCCCGAGCCGGGCGGCCCCAGCATCAGCAGGTTGTGGCCACCGGCCGCCGCGACTTCCAGCGCGCGCCGCGCGCCGTATTGGCCCTTGACGTCGGACAGGCAGGGCGGCAGGCCGGCCGTGCCATCGACGTGGCAGGCCGTGGCGGCCAGCATCTGCTTTTCCTCCAGATGTGCCACGACGTCGCGCAGCGTGGCGGCGCCGTAGGCCCGCAGCCCCGGCACCCGCGCCGCCTGCGTGGCGCTGCCGGCGGGCAGCAGCAGTTCGGCATCCGGCTGGCGCCGCGACAACGACAGGGCGATGGCCAGGGCGCCGGCAATGGGCACCAGCGCGCCGGTCAGCGACAGTTCGCCGGCCAGCACCAGCCGGGCCAGCGGCGGAACCGCGTCCCGCGCGCGTGCGCGGCCGGACAGCGAGGGCATGGCGATCTGGCCGGATGCCAGCAGCACGCCCACCGCGATGGGCAGGTCGAAGCGACCGGATTCCTTGGGCAGGTCGGCAGGCGCGAGGTTGACGGTCAGCCGGCCCGCCGGGAAGTCGAAGCCGGAGCTGAGCAGCGCGGCCCGCACGCGCTCGCGGCTTTCGCGTACTTCGGTATCGGCCAGGCCGACCATGGTGAAGGAAGGCAGGCCCGGCGCCAGGTGGACCTCGACGCGCACCGGCGGCGCGTCGATGCCGGTCAGGGCGCAACTGGCGAGGACGGCGAGGGTCATGGCGGCGGGGGGAAAAGGAAAGCCGCAGTATCCGTCCAAACGGGGAAGGCCCGGTGGCAGGGCGGGACAAAGGTGTCCCAGCGCCGGCCGCTCTTTCATGTCGCCTTGCTCAATGCCTCTTCGTCATGCCGTGGGGATCGATGACGAATTTCTTCGGCGCGCCCGCGTCGAATTCGGCGTAGCCCCCCGGTGCCTCGTCGAGCGAGATGACTTGCACGCCGACGATGTCCGCGATCTTGATGCGGTCCCACAGAATGGCCTGCATCAGTGCGCGGTTGTATTTCATGACGGGTGTCTGGCCGGTGAAGAAGCTGTGCGATTTCGCCCAGCCCAGTCCGAACCGGACGTTCAATGCGCCCTTGCGTGCCGCCGGGTCGGCCGAGCCCGGGTCGTCGGTCACGTACAGGCCGGGGATGCCTATCTTCCCGGCCGCGCGGGTGACTTCCATCAGCGAGTTCAGCACGGTGGCGGGCGCCTCGTGCCGCGCGCCCTCGTGGCCATGGCCCCGCGCCTCGAAGCCTACCGCGTCCACGGCGCTGTCGACTTCCGGCACGCCCAGTATCTGCGCGATCTGGTCGCCCAGCGAAGCGTCGCGCGACAGGTCGACGGTCTCGAACCCCACCTTGCGCGCATGGTCCAGGCGCGCGGGATTGACGTCGCCGACGATGACCACCGCGGCGCCCAGCAGGCGGGCCGAGGCGGCGGCCGCGAGCCCGACCGGTCCCGCGCCGGCCACGTAGACGGTGCTGCCCGGTCCGACCCCCGCGGTTACCGCGCCGTGGTAGCCGGTGGGCAGGATGTCCGACAGGCAGGTCAGATCGCGGATCTTCTCCAGGGTGCGGTCGCGCCCGGGCAGCTTCAGCAGGTTGAAGTCGGCGTAGGGAATCATCACGTATTCCGCCTGGCCGCCTATCCAGCCGCCCATGTCGACGTAGCCGTAAGCCCCGCCGGCGCGCGCTGGGTTGACGGTCAGGCAGACGCCGGTCTGCTGTTCCTTGCAGGTCTGGCAGCGGCCGCAGGCGACGTTAAACGGCACCGAGACGATGTCGCCCTTGCGGAGGAATTCGACGTCCTGGCCGGCCTCGATGACCTCGCCCGTGATCTCGTGTCCGAGGATGAGCCCCGCCGGCGCCGTCGTCCGCCCCCGGACCATGTGCTGGTCCGAGCCGCAGATGTTCGTCGTCAGGACCTTGAGGATGACGCCGTGGCGGATCGCCCGGCCCTGTGGATTCTCGAGTTTGGGAAAGGGGATCGCCTGGACTTCGACGACGCCTTGCCCGACGTAGGCAACGCCACGGTTTCCTGTCATGTCTACCTCTCTTCGGTGTGGGAAAACGCTAGCCCGCCTGGTGGGCGGGCACGGGTTCGGGGGCGGGCGCCGATTGCTCCTGCTGGATCAATTCCTCCAGCAGGCGGCGACCGCGCAGGGGGCCGCTGTCCACGACGATGGCGAGGTTGACGGGATTCTCCCGTTGCGGCGCGGTCAGCGCGGCGTGCTGCAGCTCGACCACGACTTTGTCTTCGGTGTGCGTGGCATCGATGGCCTGCCGGATGTATTCGGTCAGCGCCGGTTCGTCCTGGCGGAACCGGCGGATGAAGGCCCAGAAGTAATGCGAGGTGCCCTCGGTTTCCGGCGTGATCAGGTGCATGACGACGCCTTCTATTCTGCCCAGCCCGTCGCCCGGCTGCATCGCCTCGCAGCCGACCTCGATGATGCAGGTGGAAGGCGCGTGGTAGTTCACGGTATGCCAGCGGTGGATGGGCTGCCGGAAGCCGCCCAGGTGCGCGTAGAAAGGCGGTGCGTGCGCGCCCACGACGTCGCGGTGGACGCTGACGACGTTGCCCTCCTGGCCGACCTTGATGGGCGATTGCGCGACGGCGGTGTTGCCGATGGTCCGCCCGTGCACGAAGGCGACGTGCGACAGGTCCAGCAGGTTGTCGTTGAGCAGGCGGTAGTCCGCTTCCAGCCGGCAATAGCCCGCGCTGGGCACCCAGTCCGGGTGCTTCATGCGGCCGACGTCCGGGGGCGAGGACTGTCCGGCCAGGGCCGGGTCGCCCAGCCAGATCCAGATCAGGTCATGCCGTTCCTGGATGGGAAAGGCGCGCACGCGCGCGGCCGGCGGTATGCGTTCCTGGCCCGGTATGGCGGTGCATTTCCCGTCGGCGCCGAAGGCCATGCCGTGGTAGCCGCAGACGAGCCGGTCGTTCTCGACATGGCCGAAGGAAAGCGGCAGGCGGCGATGCGCGCAACTGTCCTCCAGGGCCGCGACCTGGCCATCGTCCCGGCGGTACAGGACGACACGGATTCCCAGGAAGGTACGCGCCAGCAGGTTCGCATGAACCTCTTTCGAAAAGGCCGCCACGTACCAGGCGTTCTTCATCCACATGAGTTGCTCCTTACCCTTGATGTGCGTTGACCGTTCCGGCGGCCGCCTCGGCTTGCAGCCGGCGCGCGCGATTGGGGCCGACGTCCACGCGGATGTCGACCGTCGGGGCGCCGGCGAACCGCCGCATGTTGCGGTGCTGGGCTTCGATGACGGCCTTGTCTTCGTTGAATGTCAGCTCGACCTGCTCGCGGATCGCATCCGTCATGTCCGGCATGCCGGGATGGGGATTGGTGGCGACCGTCCAGAAGTAGTGGCAGGTCGTTTCCGTTTCCGGCGTTACGCCATGGAACCCGCGGATATGCAGGCCGCCCCGGTCCGGGTCGTCCAGCGCGCCCGAACCGGCATCCATGGCGCCGGCCCATATCAGCAGGTGGCTGCCGTGGAACTCGATTTCCTGCCAGCGGTCCACCTTGCCCGCGAACGGCCAGGCCAGGCCGTAGGTGGGGGGCGGGTCGGAATCGGGCATCAGGCGGACGATCCGCAGGATGTCGCCGGACTGCTCGACCTTGATGGGCGCGTGCATGTGCAGGCCTGGATCGCCGCCTATGGTCTTGAGGTGCACGTAGGCGAGATGGCTGAGATCCAGCAGGTTGTCGTGCACCAGTTGGCTGGGGGCGTCGTAGTGGACGACGCCGCCGCGGAATCGATAGCGGTCGTCGCCGTGCACGCCATAGGCCGGTGGCGGTCCGGGCGGCGTGGCGGCCTCGCCGTCGCCGAGCCAGATCCAGAGGATCTGGTCCTGTTCGCGCAGGGGATGGCTCCTGACCCTGGCGCGGGGCGGAACGGTGGCCTGCCCGGGGATTTCGATACAGGCGCCCCGCGCGTCGTAGAGCAGGCCGTGATAGCCGCAGCGCAGTCCACGGTCCTCGACCGTTCCCAACGAGAGCGGCAGGTGGCGGTGGCAGCATCGGTCCTCCAGCGCCGCGACCCCGTCCGCGGTCCTGAAGAGGACGACCGGATGCCCGAGCAGGATTCTCGCGACGGGCTGCCCCTGGAGTTCCCAGGAAAAGCCGGCGACATGCCAGCGGTTCTTCGGGAACGCGGGGGATGATGGTCGCGCGGTCGCTTCGCCGTCATGTTTCATTGCGGTCTCCCTTCGCATTTTCCATATTGCAATTCAGTACACTGAATCAGTTTATGCAAAGCCATTTCGGAAAGCAAGATACGGCTGGAAAAGCCCGAAGAATAGGGGAAAACGTGAACGGAGAATTCTCTTGTTGCCACTCCAGGCTGTCGCTATGCTAGCACCAATTCAGTAAGCTGAATTGCTTTTGGAGAAGAAGACATGAATGACATGGATGAGACAGGAAACCGCCCGCGGCGAGGGAGCGAGCCACCGCCCGGCACGACGTCCGAGCGGCGGGCCCGCATCGATCTCGCGGCCTGCTATCGGCTGGTCGCGCACTTCGGCTGGACCGACCTGATCTATACGCACATTTCCATGCGGGTTCCGGATTCGCACGATCAGTTCCTGCTGAATCCGTTCGGCCTGGCGTTCGACGAGGTCACGGCGTCGAATCTCCTGAAGGTCGACCTGGAGGGAACGCTGGTCGAGCCGTCCGGGCACGAGGTCCACAAGGCCGGCTTCGTCATCCACAGTGCCATCCATGCCTTGCGCGAGGATGCCAATTGCGTGCTGCACCTGCACACCCGTGCGGGCATGGCGGTGTCCGCGCTGGAGGAAGGGCTGCTGCCGCTGACGCAGCACGCCATGCTCTTCCACGGACGAATCGGCTATCACGAGTCCGAGGGGCTTGCCCTCAGCCTGGACGAGCGTGCCCGGCTGGCGCGCGACCTGGGCGACAACATCGTCCTGATGCTGCGCAACCATGGAACGCTGGTGGTCGGAAAGACCGTGGCCGAGGCTTTCAGCATCATGTGGCACCTGGAGAAGGCCTGCCAGGCGCAGCTCGACATCCTGGCCTGTGGCCGTCCGCCGCGGCTGCCGCCGGCCGGCATCGCGGGGGAGATCGCCAGGCTGGGATTCAGCGATGCCAGGCTGGACGAATACTCCACCGGCAAGAGCCCGCTCGGCCACAAGGAATGGCCGGCCATGCTCAGGCTGGCGGACAGGGTGGCGCCGGGCTTCAGGGATTGAACGGGGGCATGCGATGAAGATAGTGGTCTTTGGCGCGGGCGGGGCGCGCACCTGGACGCGATCAGGAAGCACGGATTGAGGATCCGCCATGGCGAGGACGAGTTCACGGTATCGAACCTGCTGGCCACGGATGCGCCCGGCGCGGAACTGGCGGACGTCGTGATCTGCGGCGTCAAGCTCTACGACCTGCAGGATGCCGCCCAGGCCATCCGGCCCATGGTGGGACCAGGGACGCTGGTCGTGACGACCCAGAACGGCATCGTGGCCCACCGGATCCTGGCCGAACACCTTGCGCGCGGCAGCGTCTGTCCGGGCACCGTGCTGCTGTCGTCCCACATCGTCGCGCCGGGCGTGATCGAGCGCAAGACGCCCACGGCCACGCTGACGCTGGGCGACCCGGACGGAAACGTGTCGCCCGCGATGCTGGCGTTCCAGCGGGCGGGCCGGGAGGCCGGCTTCTCCGTCGAGCTTTCGGCGGACATCGTATCGGAGCTCTGGCAGAAATTCATCATGCTGGCGGCCACCGCCGCGCTGTGCTGCCTGTCGCGCCAGCCCGTCGGACCGATTACCGGCGACGCGCGGCTGCGGGAACAGCTCGAACGCGCCATGCGCGAAGCCGCGTCGGTGGCGCGCGCGTTGGCGATCCCTCTGCCGCCGGACCTGATCGAGAAGGCCATGCGTTTCACCGACCGGGCCAATCCCGATGCCAAGGTCTCCATGCTGGAAGACCTGGAGGCCGGCAGGCGGCTGGAAGTCGAATGGATCATCGGGGAACTGTGCAGCCAGGGGCGCCGGGCCGGCGTGCCCACGCCCATCGCCGACCTGGCGCTGGCCTGCCTGGGCCCCTACAGGAATGGAAACCGTCGTGGATAAACCGGACATTGCCAGAGGAGACAACATGAAAAGCAACAAGACCGCAGGACTGGGGTGGATGACGAAGGCCTCGATCGCACTGGGCTGTGTCCTGGCCCTGCCCGCCCACGCGCAGGCGCCGTTCCCGTCCAAGCCCATCACGTTGATCGTGTCGTATCCGACCGGCGGCGTGGCCGACCTGGCCGCCCGGACCGTGGCCCAGCAACTGACCACGGCGCTCGGCCAGACGGTGGTCGTCGAGAATCGCCCGGGGGGCAACCAGATCATCGCGACCAGCGCCGCGCTGCGCGCGCCGGCCGACGGGTACACCCTGCTGGTGGCCGACGACGGGATCGTGACGCTCAATCCCCATCTGTTCAAGAAGCTGCCCTACAAGGCCGCCGACCTGCGGCCGGTGGTGGACCTGGCCGAGTCCCGCATCGTTCTGTCCGCTTCCAAGGGGCTGCCGGCGGATACCTTGCGGGGCATGGTGGACTACGCCCGGGCCCATCCCGGAAAGCTGAACTACGGCACGCTGGGCATCGGCAACACGCACCACCTGCTGCTGGAGTCGATCAAGCAGCAGGCCCGGGTCGACATCGTGAACGTGCCCTATCAGGGCTATGCGGCCGCCATCAACGACCTGGTGGCCAATCAGGTCCAGCTCGTGTCCGGTGGCGTGGGGTCGCCGGCGCTCGGCCATATCAAGACCGGCGCGATCAAGGCCCTGGCCGTCACCGGCGCGACCCGCAGCCCGCTGCTGCCGGACACGCCCACGTTCGCCGAGGCGGGATTCGCCGAGCTGCAGCCGCGGGTCAGCTTCATCGTGTTCGCGCCGTCGTCGGTGCCGGACCGGATCGTCGATACTTTGAACGAAGCCTTCGCCAAGGCGTTGGCCCATCCCCAGGCCGCGTCCGTCTTCACCCAGAACGGCCTGGATCCCCAGGGCAGGAAGGCGGACGCGGTGAAGGCCGACTTGTCGGCGACCTCGCGCAAGAACGAGGCCCTGGTGCGTACCGTGGGCCTGACCCTGGACTAGCGCGGCATGGCGTCAGGCGGAGTTGCGCTTGCCCTTGGGGAGCCGGCTGACTTCCCCCAGCGGCGCCCGGCTGAACTCGTTGTTCACCTCGACGAACCTGCGCAGCAGGCGCATCAGGGTTTCCTGCTCCCAGGGGCTCAGCCGGGAAAGCAATTGCTTGCGCATGTCGGTCAGGCCCTGGGTCATGCCTTCCATGGTCCGGACCCCCTGGCCCGTCAGGTACAGCTTGCGCTGCCGGCGCAGGACGACTTCCAGGCGCCGCTCGATCAGGCCCTTTTCCTCCAGCCGGGTGGCGGTGGCCGCGGTGGTCGAGGTGTCCAGGCCGACCAGGCTGGCCAGTGTGACTTGGTCGACGCCGGGGTGGTGCTGGATGGCGTTCAGGAGGGCGAACTGTATGGGCGTGATGTGTTCCCCGAGCGTCGCGTAGAAGACCGAGGTGGAGATCTGCTGCGCGCGGCGGAAGAGGTGGCCGGGATGCTCGTTCAGGTCGTCGATCAGGGAGGGCGAGTCATCGGCCGGTCGATCGGCGCCGGTTTTCTCGGCGGCGGGGCCGGATTTCGGGGTACGAGTCATCGTTCGCGAAGCGCTTTGAAAAAACCATGGGGACGGAGAGCACGCATCGCGGCCCTTCGGCCTCGCATTGAAAAGCAATGTCCATCGGTAGTCAATGCAGTCGCAGGAGAAAGTGATGATCATAGGAAATGAGGCCGATGTGACGGCCGCCGTGCTCGACGAGCTGGCCCGGGCGTCCGATGCGCGCTTCAAGGAAATCATGGGCGCCGCTGTGCGCCATCTGCATGATTTCGCGCGTGAAGTGAAGTTGACCGAGGCCGAGTTCCAGCAGGCATGCGCGGTGATCGCGCAACTCGGGCAGCGCACGACGGCTTCCCACAACGAGGTGGTGCTGGCCGCGGGTTCGCTGGGGCTGTCCTCGTTGGTGTGCCTGCTGAACAATGGGCAGGGGGGCGAGACGACCGCCAACCTGCTCGGCCCGTTCTGGCGGGAGAACTCGCCGCCGATGGCCAACGGCGGCAGCATCGTCCGCGACGGGACCGCCGGCGTGCCGTTGCTCGTGCGCGTGCGTGTCGTCGATCCCGCCGGGCTGCCGGTGGCGGACGCCGAAGTCGATGTCTGGCACTGCTCGCCCGAGGGGTTCTACGAGAACCAGGACCCCGCGCAGGCGGAAATGAACCTGCGGGGGAAGTTCCGCACGGACGCGGCCGGGATGGTGGAGTTCGTCTCGGTCAAGCCGGTGGGCTACCCGATACCGGTGGACGGTCCGGTGGGCGCGCTGCTGCGCAAGCAGGGCCGGCACAACATGCGTCCCGCCCACATCCATTTCCTGGTCCACAAGCCGGGCTACAAGACGCAGTTCGCCCAGGTCTATTCGAACGACGACCCGAACCTGGACAGCGACGTGCAGTTCGGCGTGACGCGCGCGCTGGTGGGGAACCATGTACGCCGTGCCGGACGCGATCCCCGCTTCGGGGAAAGTGCGCACGAGGCCTGGTACAGCCTGGAGCATACGCTGGCCATTGAACCGGGAGAGCCCCGGCTTCCGGTTCCGCCCATACGGGAGAAGGCCGCTGGCGGGCGCCCCACGCTGACGGTGCTCGAGCGTTCCTGAGGGTTCGGGCGGGAGGAGGGGCCCGGCCAGGGCGTATGATGCCCGCCATGAAAGCACTCGATCTGAACCAGAGCGGCGACCTGCTGCTGGACGGTCCGGCGGGAGACCTGGAGGTCGTGTTCGACCTGCCCGGCGGTCCCGTGGCCGGGCTGGCGGTCGTCACGCATCCCCATCCGTTGCAGGGCGGGAGCGCCCGGCACAAGATTCCCCAGTTCCTGGCGCGGGCGCTATGCGACGCGGGCTGGCTGGTCGCCCGGCCGAATTTCCGCGGCGTGGGGCGCAGCACGGGGCCGCACGACGAGGGCGAAGGCGAGACCGACGACGTGCTCGCGCTATGCCAGGCGCTGCGCGACGCCCATCCCGGCACGCGGCTGGCCCTGGTCGGCTTCTCCTTCGGCGCGTTCGTGCAGGCCAGGGTGGCGCGGACATTGGCCGATCGCGGCGACCCGGCATGGCGCGTGTGCCTGGCCGGGATGCCGGCGGGCGAGATCCCCGGGCGGCGCAGCTACGAGCCGCCGGCGGACATCCCCGATGCCATGGTGATCCACGGCGAACAGGACGAGCGTGTGGCGGTGGCGTCGGTGTTCGACTGGGCGCGGCCGCAGATGCAGCCAGTGGTCGTGGTTCCGGGCGCGGACCATTTCTTCTCGGGCCGGCTGCCGGTGCTGCGTTCACTGGTGATGGCGCACCTGGCCGGCTGAGCGGTCAGGACCGCCGCTGCGTGATGGCCACCCCCGCGATGCAGAGGAACATGCCGCCGACCAGCGTGGCGGTCAGGGGTTCGCCCAGGAAGAGAGTGGCGGTGACGACGGCGAACACCGTCTGCAGCAATCCATACGGCGCGACGCGCGCCATCGAATAGCGGCCGATCAGCCAGAACCAGAGCCCGAAGCCGGCGATGCCTCCCAGGAACACGGTGTAGGCCAGCGCCAGCCAGGCCGAGCCGGGGGCGGACCGCAGCGCATCGATCTGGCCGGTTTCCATCACCAGCGACATCACGAAGATCTGCGGCAGCGCCAGGGTGGACATCCAGGCGACCAGCATGAACGGGTCGAACGGGCCGTAGCGCTTGGTCAGCACGCCGCCCATGGCCAGGCCGAAGGCCGCGCCGACGAACATGAGCGTGGGCAGCAGCGCGACCCGTGCGCCGGGATCGACGGTGGCCAGGGCCACGCCCCCGAACGCGATGACCACGCCAAGCAGGACGCGCGGCGGCGGGCGCTCGCCCAGCAGCGGCCACGCGAGCAGCACCGTGAACGGCGTCGCCAGCTGGATGGCCACGCCGGCCAGGCTGGCCTGGCCCTGCCCCAGGCCCATGAAGATCAGCGAGAAGTTCAGGCCGCCCATGAAGATGGAGATCAGGACGACGGGCCACATCTGGTCGCGCCGCGGCCGGGGCACGAAGGGCAGCAGGATGGCCGAGAGGATGGCGAAGCGTATCGACACGAAGAACAGCGGCGGGAAGGCCGCCAGGCCGACCTTGATGACGACGAGTTGCGCGCCCCAGATCAGCGGGGCGAGGATGGCGCAGGCAATGGCAACGGGAGGCATGGAGGGAATCTACTGTGCGAGGTAGCCGCCGTCCACGGGAAGAATGTGTCCTGTGATCATCGAGGCGGCGGGGCTGGCCAGGAACAGCATGGCCTCGGCCACGTCCTCGGGTTCCGCCAGCCTGCCGAGGGGAGTCAGGGCATCGATGCGCGTGCGGACCTCGGCCGACAGCTCGCCGATGAACGAGGTGCGGGTCCAGGTCGGCGCCACGGCGTTGACCCGGATCCGGCGCGGCGCCCATTCGATCGCCAGCGACCGCGTCATGTTGACCACCGCGCCCTTGGCCGTATGGTAGGCCGCGTTGGGATACAGGCTTCCGCCGGACAGTCCCATGATGGACGCGGTATTGACGATGCAGCCGCCCGCCGCGTCCATGTTGCGCACCGCTTCCCGCGCGCACAGGAACGCGCCGGTCACGTTGATGTCCAGGACCTGCTTCCACATCTCCAGTTCAAGCTCCAGCGCGCCCTTGCGGATCGAGATGCCGGCGTTGTTGATCAGGATGCCGATGGGGCCGTGCTGCGCGCGGATGGAGGCGAACGCGGGGCCGATCGCGCCCGTATCCTGGACATCCAGTTCCCGGGCATCGCCGTCGCCCAGCGCCTGCGCGGCGGACCGGGCGGCGGGGCCGTCGCGGTCGAGGATCACGACTCGGGCTCCCGCTTCGCGCAGCAGCCTGGCGCATGCGAGGCCGATGCCATGGGCGCCGCCGGTCACGACGGCAAGCTGGCCTTCCACCCGGTATCGGTCCATCGTTCCCGGCCTTGACTTCGATTGCATGAAAAACGTCCCCTTCAGGTTGCGTGTGTCGGTCAGTCGTCCAGCCGCAGGCCGGCCTGCTTGATGACGGCGCCCCAGGCGTCCGTATCGCGCTGGATCCGGGCGGCGAACTGCCCGGGATCGAGGTCCGGATTCTCGTAGCCGAGCAGCCGGTAGCGTTCGACGATCTGCGGCGACTTGAGGACCGCGGCGACGTCGTCGCTGATGCGCTGCTTGATCGCCTCGGGCGTACCGGGCGGCGCGAACAGGCCGACCCAGGCCTGCACGTCGTATCCCTTCGTGTCCGGGCTCTCGTCCACGGAAGGCACCTGCGGATGGATGGGCGAACGCGCGGGCGCGGCGATCGCGAGATAGCGTAGCTTGCCCGCTTTCTCCAGCGGCCCGGCGCTGGCGTCGCTGCCCAGCGTCCACCCGACTTCTCCGGCGGCGACGGCGGTCATCAACTGGCCCATGTCCTTGAACGGCACGTGCAGCATCTCGATGCCCTTGAGCGATTGCAGCCGCAGTCCGCCCAGGTGTCCCGGGCTGCCCACGAACCACGATCCATAGGTCACCCTGCCGGGTTGCTCCCTGGCGGCCTGGACGATGTCCGCCAGTGTCTTGTAGGGGCTGTTCGCGCCGACCACGACGAAGAACGCGGTGTTCAGGATCGGCCGTATCGGCTCGAAGTCCTTCTGCGGGTCATAGGGCAGCTTGCGGAAAGTGTGCGGATGGGTCGCGATGTGGCTGCTGTCCGGCGCGATCAGTTCGTAGCCATCGGGCTTGGCCTGCTTGAACAGGCCGGTGGCGACGAAGCCGTTGCCGCCCGGGCGGTTGTCGACGATCACGGGCTGCCCCCATTTCTTGCCGAGCTGCTCCGCGATGGCCCGCAGCGCGACGTCGGGACCGCTGCCCACGGAAGAGGGCGTGAGGATGCGGACGGGCTTCGTGGGAAAGGATTGCGCGTTCGCCGCCGCGGCGGTCATGGAAAAGATACCGGCCAGGACGGCCAGCCGTATGCGTAGATTCATGGTATTGCCTCCCTTGGCGCTGCTACTCTAGGGGACGGGTACTCATTTGAGAAATTAAAAGATAAGATTTGTGATATCCAATCCACTGATGACTGAACATGCGCCCGACAGCCCGGCCCCTGACCCGGCAGATCGACCTCAACCTGCTTGAGCTGTTCGACACCATCTACCAGACGCGCAACCTGACCGCCTGCGGGCAGCGGCTGGGCCTGTCGCAGCCGGCGGTCAGCTACGGGCTGGCCAAGCTGCGCGAGACCTACGGCGATCCGCTGTTCGTGCGCATGCAGCGCGGCGTGGTGCCGACGCCCTTTGCCGAACAACTGTCGATACCGGTCGCATCCGCGCTGCAAACCGTGCGGACCACCATCGAGCGAACGGAGTTCACGCCCCGGGACGCCAACCGTTCATTCCGCATCGCCATGAGCGATGCCGGCGAGCGCTACTTCCTGCCCAAGCTGCTGGCCTACCTGGGCGACCATGCTCCCGGCATCACGGTGGAAAGCCTGTCGGCGGACCTGCGGGAACTGGGCGAGGGCCTGGCCTCGGGCGACATCGACATGGCCATGGGCTTCATTCCCGGCCTGGGCAAGCAGGTTCACCAGCAAACGCTGTTTCCCGAGCACTTCGTCTATGTGCGGCGCAAGAGCCGCGCCACGCAGGGCATGCCGTTGACGCTGAGCCAGTTGCGCAGCTCGCGGCACATCCTTGCCGCCCCACCCGCGACGCATCACCTGGCGGCGGTGGAGGGCGTCCTGCTCAGCCGGGCGGTGCGCGCCGAGATCGCGCTGCGCGTGCGCAGCTTCCTGTCGGTGCTGCCCATCGTGGCCGACACCAATCTCATCGCGCCCGTGCCCAGCAACTTCGGCCGGCTGGCCGTGCGGGAGTCCAACCTCGAGATCTGCGAGTCCCCGGTGAAATTTCCGGTGTTCGACCTGAACATGTACTGGCATCACCGCTATCACGCGGACCCCGCGCTGACCTGGCTGCGCGAGAGCCTGGTCGAACTGTTCGGCAGCAAGGAAGGCAAGCGCGGCCGGAAAAGTGCCTAGCGCCGCGCCGTCCTGCCGAACAGCGACACGATGCCGTTCCTTAGCCACCGGTGGCCCGGATCGTTGTTCCATCGCTTGTGCCAGAACTGGCGGATCGCCAGCGGCTCCAGCTTGAAGGGCAGCGGCAGGGCCGTCAGTCCGTTGGGCCCGGCCAGCTCCGCCGCCACCGAGGTCGACACCACCGCCAGGAAGGGGCTGTCGCGCAGGATCATGGGCACCGACAGATAATGCTGGACCTCGGCCACGATCTTGCGCCGGCCGGCACGTTCGCCCAGCGCCTTGACCACGAACCGGTCGCCCATCGCGGGCGCGCGGATGACCACGTGCGGCAGCGACAGGAAGGCCTCCGTCGTCAGGCGCCTGCGCGCGGCGGGATTGCCGGCGCAGGCCAGGCAGACCAGGGTCTCGTCCTTGAGCCGCTGCTGCACGAAGTCCCGTTCGCCCAGCGGCAACATGCCCAGGGCCAGGTCGGCGCCGCCGGTCTCGAGTTCGGCGCCGTACTGGTCGCGCGGCACCTGCCGGCAGCTCAGGCGCACGCCGGGCGCATGTTCGTGCACCCAGGCCGTCAGCCGCGGCAGGAACATCAGTTCGCCCACGTCCGTCATCAATAGCCGGAACTCCCGTACGGTCGTCCGCGCATCGAAGCCGCGCGATTCCTCCAGCGCGTCGCGGATCAATCCGAGCGCGTTGCCCACGGGCGTGGCCAGCGCGATGGCCAGGCTCGTCGGCTCCATGCCCTGGCGCGTGCGTACGAACAACTGATCGTTCAGTTGCTGGCGCAGGCGATTGACGGCCGCGCTGGTGGCGGACTGGGTCAGGCCCAGCCGCGATCCGGCCAGGGTGATGCTGCGTTCCTGCATCACGGCCATGAAGACCCGCAGGAGGTTAAGGTCCAGCCGGCCCGCCAGGACATCTACATCATCAATAGTGGACATGATGAAAATTTGTTTGAGCAATTATGCTCGTACCAATAGCATGTTTCCTCACCCAATAGAAGCCGACAAGAGGGGTTGGAGACATGTGGAGACGAAGCTTGATGTATGCGGCGTGCGCGGCCGCCTGTTCGAGCGCGCTGGCCGGGCCGGCGCGCGCCGAGGGGTTTCCGTCGCGGCCGGTGTCCATCTACGTGGCCAACGCGCCGGGCAGCCAGGCGGACCTGCTGGGCCGGCTCCTGGCGCAGGGCATGGCCGCGCGCCTGGGGCAAAGCGTCATCGTCGAGAACCGCGTGGGCGCCAGCGGATTCATCGCGGCGCGGGCCACGGCGCAGGCGGCGGCCGACGGCTATACGGTCATGCTGGGCAGCTCGGGCGTGATGGCCATCAACCCGCACGTATACGCCAGCGTTCCCTACGATGCCCGGAAGGATTTCGCGGCCGTGGCCTATGTGGCGTCATCGCCCAGTGTCTTCCTGGTGTCCGCCGAGACCCCGGCCGGCAACCTGCGCGACTTCGCCGCGGCGGCGGCGAAGGCCGGGCGGCCGATCAATTTCGGATCGCTGGGCACGGGGGCGACGACCAACATCGTGTCGCAGCTCTTCGGGCACGCGGCGTCGCTGCCGGTTACCGAGATCGCCTACAAGAGCGAGCCCGCCATCATCAATGACCTGGTCGCCGGCCGGCTCGACTTCTCGGTCCTGCCCATCGCGTCGACCGTCACCTACATCCGCTCGGGCAAGCTCAAGGCGCTGGCGGTGACCGCGAAGCAGCGGACGGATTTCCTGGCCGAACTGCCCACCACCATCGAAGCGGGCTATGCGCCGGTGCAGATGACGCAATGGTTCGGCCTGTTCGCGCCGGCCGCCACGCCGCGGCAGGCCGTGGACAAGCTGGCCGCCGCGGCCGAGGCCACGCTGGCCGATCCCGACACGCGGCGGCGCATCGCCCAACTGGGCGTCGAGCCCGGTGGGCTGGACCGGCCGGCCTTCCTGCGTTTCTTCGCGTCGCAGTACGAGGAATACGGAACGATCGTCAAACAACTCGGCATCAAGGTCGATTGATACGGAGCAGTGCATGTTCTTGCGCAATACCTGGTACATGGCGGGCTGGTCGAACGAAATCGACGGCCGCATGCTGGCCCGGCGGATCGCCGATACGCCGCTGGTGTTCTACCGGCGGGAGGATGGCCGCCCGGCCGCCCTGCACGATCGGTGTCCCCATCGCTTCGCGCCGCTGAGCAGGGGCCGGGTGGACGGCGATGTCGTCGAATGCGGCTATCACGGGCTGCGGTTCGACGGCAGTGGAAAATGCGTGGGCAATCCGCACGGCGACGGCAGGATTCCGCAGGCGGCCGAGGTACGCGCCTTTCCCGCCGTCGAGCGATACACGCTGCTGTGGGTATGGCTGGGCGAGCCGGCGCTGGCCGACCCGTCCGCCATTCCGGACTTCTCCTTCCTGGAGGATCCCGCCCGGCGCCGCGTGGACGGCTACCTGCACGTGCAGGCCAATTACCTGCTGGAGACCGACAACCTGCTCGACCTGAGCCACACCCAGTTCGTGCACACCAACTTCCATTCCAGCGAAGCCATCCTGAAGGGCCGGCACGAGGTCAGGCAGGACGGGCGCACCGTGCATAGCAACCTGTGGTGTCCGGATGGCGAGGCCTCGCCCATGTTCGCCAAACGCCTGCCCGGCTACGACGGCCGGTCGCCCGTGGACCAATGGCTGGACATGCGCTGGGATCCGCCCTGCCTGCTGCGGCTGGACACCGGTATCACGCCCGCCGGCCGGCCCCGGGAAGAAGGGGGCCAGAGCTTCACCGCCCATATCGTGACGCCGGAAACGGAAACGTCCACGCACTACTTCTTCGCCCACAGCCGCAACTTCCGCGTGGCCGACGAAGACATGGATCGCGCCATCGCGCACTGGCAGCAGGTGGGCTTCGGCGAGCAGGACAAGCCCATGCTGGAGGCGGTCCAGCAGGCCATGGGCACGGCCGACCTGATGAGCTTGAAGCCCATCCTGTTGCCCATCGACACGGCGGCGGTGCGGGCCAGGCGGGTGGTCAGGCAGTTGCTGGAGGACGAAGCGGGCGGCGGCGCGCCCGCCGCAGTCAGGGCAGGTGGCGCTTGAGGTCCGCCCCGAGGAACTCGATGAAGCGGCGGGTCTTGGCCGGTGCGCGCAGGCCGCCGGACCACACGGCGTGGATGGGCACGGGCGGGACCTCGTAGCTTTCCAGCAGGGGCCGCACGCTTCCCGCGGCGATGAGGTCGCGCAACTGCCAGATCGGCGCGAAGCCCAGTCCCAGTCCCTCGGCCACGGCGCTGGTGACGGCGGCCGTGTGGTTGGCGCGAAAGCGCCCGCCGACGCGCACCATGCGCACCTTGCCGTCGATGAGAAAGGGCCACCGGCCATCGGCGTCCGAGGTGGTGCGCAGCACGCAGGCATGCTGGCGCAGCTCGTCCGGATGCGTGGGAATGCCTGCCCGGTCCAGGTAGGACGGCGCGCCGTACACGACGCGGCGCAGCGCCCCCAGGCGCCGGGCCCGCAACCCGGAATCGCCCAGCTCGCCTATGCGCAGCGCCAGATCGAGGTTGGCATCGATCAGGTCGACGAAGCTGTCGGACAGCGCCAGCTCGACTTCGACCTTCGGATAGCGCCGCATGAAGGCCGCCACCACGGGCACCAGGTAGGTCGGGGCGAACTGCACGGAAGCGCCGATGCGCAACAGGCCGGCGGGCTCCACGCGGCGGTCGGCGGCGTCGAGCTTGGCGGCGCGCAGCGCTTCGAAGGCCGGCTTGGCTTTTTCATAGAACGCCGTCCCGGCTTCGGTGGGCGTGCAGCGGCGGGTGGTGCGGTGGATCAGCTCCACGCCCAGTTCGCGTTCCAGCGCCAGCAGCGACCGGCTGGTCGATTGCAGTGACCGGTTCAGCCGGGCCGAGGCGGCCGTCAGGCTGCCGTGTTCGTACACGCCCAGGAAGGCGGCAATGCCATCGGCGTTTTCCATGCGGATTATCCCGATAAACGTGATAGTGGCTGTGAAAATCAGCCTCTTATCATGAAATATGCACGAATGTAGCATCGACGCCTCGATATCCGTTTCGGTGAGGACTGAGCGATGCAAGACGATTTCAAGGTGTTGAGCGTGGGGGGAGCGGGACGCTTCGCGGGCATGGTCGTGCCGGAGCTGGCGCGGCGGGGCGTGTCGGTGCGGGCCATGGTGCGCGGCGAGGCCGAGGCGCGCCAGGCGCGGGCCAATGGAGCGGCCGAGACGGTGGAGGCCGATCTGCGCGACCCGGCCAGCCTGGACCGTGCCGTCCGCGGCGTGCGGGGCGTGTTCCACATCGGTCCGGTGTTCGCCGCCGACGAGGCGCAGATGGGCCTGAACATGGTGGCGGCCGCCCGGCGGGCGGACGTGCGCAAGTTCGTGTTTTCCTCCGTCATCCAGCCCACCAACGCGGACCTGGACAACCATGCGAGCAAGATCCCGGTGGAAACCGCGCTGTTCGCCTCCGGCATGGAATACACCATCCTGCAGCCGGCCAACCTGTTCCAGAATCTGGCCGCCGCCTGGCCGGCCATCGCGGCGCATGGGCAGTACGTCGAGTCGACGCCGGTGGATCGTCCGCTGGCACGCGTCGACTACCGGGACGTGGCCGAGGTGGCCGCGATCGCGCTGACCGGGGACCGGCTGGCCCACGGCACCTTCGAGCTGTGCGCGGAGGGCATGTGGACGCGGGCGCAGATAGGCGAGATGGCGGCAAGGGCGCTGGGGCGGCCGGTGCGGGTCGCGCAACTGGGGTTCGATGAATGGGCCGAGCGCGTGGCGCTGCCGCTCGATGCGCGGGAACGCGGCCAGCTCGCCGCCGTGCACGCGTACATCGGGGAACATGGGATGAGCGGCAATAGCCTCGTGCTTCGCGCCATCCTGGGCCGGCCGGCGCGTTCCATGCAGGCCTACGTCGAGGAACTGGCCGCCGCGCGCAAGGACGGCGGGGACTTGTGCTAACTTTCCCGCTCCGCCGCCCCTTTCCCCATTCATGAACATACGCACGCAAAGCCTGGGTTTCGTCGTCGGCACGCTGAACCGGCGCGTCGTCTGGCGCCTGGCGCAACTGACGGGCCCGCACGGCGTGATGCCCGGACAGTTTCCGGTGCTGCGCTGCCTGCGGGACGTGCGGGTCTCGACCCAGATGGAGCTGGCGCGCATGGTCGGCGTCGAGCAGCCGTCCATGGCCGCCACGCTGACGCGCATGGAGAAGAACGGCCTGATCGCCCGCGTGTCGGATGAAAAGGACGCGCGCCGCCGCCTGGTGTCCCTGACCGAGCGCGGCAAGGAAATGCTGGCCTTGATGACCGACTCGGCGATGGAGGTCTACAAGGACGCGTGCGAGGGCCTGACGCCGGACGAGGTGGCCGAGTTCCTGCGCATAGGCGCGAAAATGATCGGGAACCTGGAAGAGGACAAGTAGGGCGGCGGCGGCCGCCCCTCGGCAATGGCTCCCGCTATTGCAGCTTGATCCCCGCCTCGTTCACCACCCGTTTCCACTTCACCGATTCCTCCTGCAGGAAGCGCTGTAGTTCGGCCGGCGTGCTGCCGGCCACTTCCAGGCCCTGCGTCTGCGCCCGGGCGCGCAGCTCGGGCAGCGCCAGCGCGGTCTTCATTTCCGCGCTGAGTTTTTCCACGATGGGCTGGGGCGTGCCCTTGGGCGCGAAGATGCCCACCCAGGTATCGGCCGCGAATCCGGGCACGCCGGCTTCGGCCACCGTGGGCACGTCCGGCAGCGCGGGCGAGCGTTGGGTGCCCGTGGTGGCCAGCGCTTTCAGCTTGCCCGACGCGATCAGCGGGATGGAGGCGGTCAGGTCCATGAAACCCAGGGGCACGCGTCCGCCGATGATGTCCTGCAAGGCTTCGGGCGTGCCCTTGTACGGCACGTTGCGCATGTCCAGGCCGGCGGCCTGGCGGAACAGTTCGGCCGCCAGGTGGTGGCTGGTGCCGACGCCGTTGGTGGCGTAGGTCAGCATGCCGGGTTTGGCCTTGGCCTGTTCGATCAACTGCTTGATGCTGCCTATGCCGGCCTGCGGATCGGCCACGACGACAACGGGGGCGCGCGCCACCATCGAGACCGCCACGAAGTCCTTCGAGGGATCGTAGTCCAGCGTGTAGAGGTTGGGGTTGATCGCCATGGCGCCGGTCACGCCCACCAGCAGGTTGTAGCCGTCCGCCGGCGCCTTGGCGATGTAGCGGGTGGCGACGTTGCCCGCCGCGCCGGGCCGGTTCTCGATCAGGAAGGGCTGGTGCAGCTGGGCCTGGAGCCGTTCGGCCATGCTGCGCGTGATGGTGTCGGCCGAGCCGCCGGGCGGGAAGGGCAGCGCCAGCTTGACGGGCCGCTCGGGGTAGCCGGCCGCGGTGTCGGCCACGGCGGCGGGGGCCAGCAGGACGCCCGCCAGCGCCAGCCAGGGCGCGAGGGTGCGCGATAGCGTGTAAGCCATGTATCTGTCTCCTCCTTGTTGACCGCTCAGGCGGCGTCTTTGAAGTGCGGGATGATTTCCTGCGCGATGGCCTGCATGTTGGCGCGGACCATGCCGTCGGGCATGGTGCCGAACTGGGTCTTGGTCAGCGTGGTGCCGAAGCCCGCCAGGTCCTCGTACTCGGCCAGTTTCTCGCGTACCGTGGCGGGGCTGCCGATGATGACCAGCCCGGATTTCACCAGGTCTTCCACCGACTGCGGCTTGGCGCCGACCGCGCGCGTGGACTTGATGCGCTTCATGGCCTCGATGTTGGTGTAGCCCGGTGGCAGCAGCATTTCCATCGGCATCTTCAGGAGGCGGGTCATCAGGGCTTCCAGGTGCGGCTTGGCCTCGGCCATCGCGCGCTCGTCGGTCTCGGCCACGTAGATGCAGTTGGACCAGGCGAGCTGGTCGCGGCCCGCTTCGTAGCCGGCCTTGCGTGCTTCCTCGCGGTACATGTCGAAGAATTTCTTGACCGTGGCGATCGGGCTCAGGGTCTGGCAGTAGGTGTAGCGCAGCCCCGCCGCCCAGCGGATGGTGCTGCTGGAGCCCTGCGACGGTACCCAGATGGGCGGATGAGGATTCTGGTAGGGGCGCGGCCAGGGGTTCACGTAGTTGAACTGGTAGTGCTTGCCGGTGTACGAGAAGGGGCCGGGCTGGGTCCACGCGCGCACGATCAGGTCGTGGGCCTCGGCGAAGCGCGCCTGCGATTCAGCCGGGTTGATGCCCATGGCGTGGTATTCGGCGCCGATGCCGCGCACGAAGCCGGCGATGAAGCGGCCGCGCGTCAGGTTGTCCAGCATGGCGAATTCCTCGGCCACCATCAGCGGGTTGTTCAAGAGCGGCAGCGCGCGGCCCAGCACGGCGATGCGCGCGCGCTTGACGCTGCGCGCCAGCGCCCCGGCCAGCACGCCGGGAATCGGCATCAGGCCGTATGCCGTCTGGTGGTGCTCGTTCAGGCAGACGCCGTCGAAGCCCAGCTGGTCGGCGTATTCCATCTGGTCCAGGTACTCGTGGTACAGCTCGGCGCCCAGCTGGGGATCGTAGTGGCGGTTGGAGAAGGTCACCCAGGCCGAGCCGTTCTTCTGGATCGCTTCCAGGTCCGCATGGCGATAGGGCATCAGGTGGAAATTGAAGAACTTCATGCGGGGCTCCCGGACGAGGCGGTGAAACGGGTCAGCGCGGCCAGGGTCTCGGCCGTGCGTTCCAGGTGGGGCGCGTGACCGCAATCGCCCATCTCGGCCAGCGTGGCGCGGGCGATGCGGTCGCGCCAGGCGCGGCCGTACTCGGCGGGCAGGATGCGGTCGTTGGCGCCCCACACCACCAGCGTGGGCACGGCGATGCGGTGCAGCCACTTGGCCAGGTCGGGATCGTGGCCGCGCGGTTGCCAGGTCAGGCGGGCGGTGACCTCCTTGTTGCGCACGGCCACGTCCAGTTCTTCCTCGGTGGGCGCGTGTTCAAGCACGCGCGCGGCCAGCGCGGGGTCGTGGTAGGTGTCGCGCACGAGATCGTCGTCGGTGCGCAGGAAGACGTCGGTGGTGGGCACGTCCGGCACGTGGATGCCCTGGGCCGAAACAAGCGTGAGCGAAGCCAGCGCGTGGCTGTTGCGCACCGCCAGTTCGGCCGCGATCCAGCCGCCCAGGTCGTAGCCGACCAGGTGCACGCCGCGCAGCTTCTGCTGGTCCAGGTAGTCCAGGTAGAAGTTGGCGAGGTCGCGCACGTTGTCCAGCCAGACCGGCACGGCGCCGCCGCCGTAGCCGGGGTGCTCGGGGGCGTGGCAGTCGTAGTGTTCGGCCAGCGCCGGCAGCCAGGCCTGCGATTCGGCCAGCCCGCCGGGGCCGTGCAGGAACAAGAGCGGCTGGCCTCGGCCGGCGCGCGCGACGCGTAGCGCGGTATCGCGTATGCGCAGGGTGGACGCATCCATGACGGTCATGATGTCTCCTAGGTGAAAAGGGGGCCGCGTCAGGCAGCGGCGCGCATGGCGATGCCGGCCTGCGGTACGCGCATGCGATGGGCGAAGTCGGCCACCTCGCGGCCCAGCGTGCGCAGTTGTTCGTCCACGCGCGGGTCGATGCAGCGGCCGTCGGGCGCGAAGGCGGGATCGGTGCCGCCTATGCACACGCCCAGCGGCGTGGGCCAGCCGCGCAGCGCGTGCACGATGTCGCGCAGCGCGCCCAGCGTGGTCACGGCCGCCTGCCAGCCGGCGGCGTTGGCGATGCAGCCCACCGCCCGGCCGCTCAGGTAGGGCCGGGCGTCGGTGCGCAGGTCCTCGGTGTAGTCCAGCGCGTTCTTGACCAGGCCCGACAGGCTGCCGTGGTAGCCGGGCGAGGCCAGGATGACGCCGTCGGCCCGGCGCAGCTCGGCCACCAGGCGCAGGGCCGCCGGGGTGCGGCCGGGTTCGTGCGGGGCGTACATGGGCAGGACCAGGTCGTCGCCGGCCAGCAGGACGACCTGTGCGCCGGTGGCGGCCACGGCATCCAGCGCGTGCCGTAGCGCGCGTTCGGTGGACGAGTCGGGGCGCGTGGTGCCGCCCAGTGCCACCACGCGGGGCGGGGAGGTGTTCATGCCTGTCTCCGTTAATACATAGCTAGCTATGTATTACGCGCGCAAGCGGCCGGAATGTCAAGAGGGGCGCGCGTGAAGCAGCGCCCGCGCTATTCCATGCCCTTGCTCCAGGATTTGGGCGTGCGGGCCCATTCCTTCAGGAATTCCAGGAAGACCTGCACCCGCATGGGCAGGTTCTTGCGCGACGAGTAGATGGCGTAGACGTTCAGCCCCGAGGGCACGTAGTCGGGCAGCACGACCCGTAGTTCGCCGCGCTCGATCTCGTCGGCGATCATGTAGTAGGGGTGCATGGAGATGCCCATGCCGGCCAGCGCGGCCTCCTTGAGCGCATCGCCGAAGTCCGAGCGCAGCGGCCCTTGGACCCGGACGGACACCGACCCCTCGGGACCGGTGAAGTTCCAGGTGGCGGTGGGCGACTTGTTCCAGTTGACCAGGCACTTGCAGTGCTGGAGGTCGCGGGGATGGACGATGGGCGGGACCTTGGCGAGGTAGGCCGGCGAGGCGACCAGCGCCTGGCGCGCCTCGGCCAGCGGGATGGCGATGAAGCTGGCGTCCTTGAGCACCGGGACGATGATGATGCCCACGTCCAGGCCCTGTTCGACGAAGGTTTCCTGTTTGCGGACCGTCAGGAGGCTAAGGGCGATCTGGACGTCGGGATAGCGCGCGTGGAATTCGCCGATCACCGGCAAGAGGCGCTGCGTGCCGAAGGCGGGCGGTACGCCCACCCGCACCACGCCCGCCACGTCGCGCGACAGATCGTGCACCGATTCGCGCAGGTCGTCGTAGCGCTGCAGGAGATCAGTGCCGTTCTCCAGCACCTGCAGGCCGGCCGGCGTCAGCCCCAGTTGCTTGGTCGTGCGGTTGAGCAGCTTGACGCCCAGGGAGCGCTCCAGCCAGGCCACCTGCTTGGTACAGGTGGCGCGCGAGACGCCGAAATGCTGCGCGGCGCCGGCGAAACTGTTGCGCCGGGCCACCTCCAGGAACATGCGCAGGCAACTGAGCTGGTCCACGTGCTTATCCTTGCCGGTTTCTTCTTAGGAAATTTCAAATTTAGCACCGCTGCCTTGTTGAGCAGGCGGAGCGAACGAATAATGCCCCATTCATTGTTTCGCATTCGATACGAAAATCCGGAGACCCCGCATGACCCGACTCCCTTCGTCCCCCACCCGCCGCCGGCTGACCGCGCTGGCGTTCGTGTTTGCCGCCGCCGGCCCCTGGGCTGCCACCCCGGCCGGCGCGCAGGGTTTTCCGTCGCACCCGTTGCGCCTGGTCGTGGCCTATGCCCCGGGTGGCGCGACCGACATCGTCGGACGGATGTTCGCCCAGGAGATGTCCGAAAGCCTGGGGCAGACGGTGGTGCTGGAGAACCGCGCGGGCGGCGGCACCCTGGTGGGGACCGAGTCGGTCAGGCGTTCGTCGGCCGACGGCTACACGCTGCTGTTCGGCACCAACGCCTTCGTGATCACGCCGCTGCTGCACGACACCAAGACCTACGATCCCGTGGCCGACTTCCAGCCCATCGGCCAGGCCACCGTGCAGTCGCTGGGCATCCTGGTGACGCCCGGGTTGAAGATCCGCACGGTCAAGGATTTCATCGCCTACGCCAAGGCCAACCCGGGCAAGGTGAACTTCGCCTCGTCGGGCAACGGCTCGGCGCAGCATCTGGCGGGCGAGGCCTTCGCCAAGGCGGCGGGCGTCAAGATGGTGCACGTCCCCTACAAGGGAACGGGGCCCGCCATGGCCGACCTGCTGTCCGGACGCGTGGACGTCATGTTCAGCTCGCTGGTGGGGAACATGGAGCACGTGGCCGATGGCCGGCTGGTGCTGATCGCCACGACCGGCGCCAAGCGTTCGCCCGCCACGCCCGACGTGCCCACGGTCGATGAAAGCGGCGTCAAGGGCTTCCAGGCCGAGACCTGGCAGGCGGTGCTGGCGCCGGCCGGCACGCCCGCGCCGGTGGTCGATCGGCTGAACGCCGCGCTGGCCAAGGCCGGCAAGTCGCCGAAGATCGTCGAGACGCTGGCGGCGCAGGGCATGGAGGTGCGGACCACGTCGCCGGCCGAGTTGCGCGACCTGCTGGCGCGGGACACCACCCAGTACAAGTCCCTGCTGCAGCAAGCCAAGAACACGCTGCAATAATCAGTCCCCGAACCGGCGCTGGCCCTGCTTTTCGTCCACCAGCCAGCGCCCGTCCGGTGTCCGGGACAGGCGTTCGTGGTGCAGGGAAATGGACAGGGGAGGCGGCATCGGAACCGGCCCCGCCTGCGGGGCCGCGGCGTCGACGCGATAGACCAGTGTCATGTACCGCGCCGTGGCCCGGTCCGGGCCATCCAGATCGATCACGAGGTTCTGCACCAGATGGGCCGTGGTGCGTCCGGCGGGCCGGTCGGCCAGCGCCGCGCGGACCTCGGCCGGGCCTTGCAGCGCCCGGCCCTGGCGATGCCAGACGCCTTGCGCGGCCATGCAGGCGGCAACCGCGTCGAAGTCGCCGCCGTCCAGCGCCAGGTAGAAGCCATGGATGGCCTGCTGGCAGCCGGTCACCGCCGCCCAGTGTTCCAGATCGGTCATGGCGTCATCCTTGCACGAAAGTGTTGCGCAGCTTGCCCAGTCCGGTGATCTCGATCTCCACCACGTCGCCGGCATGCAGGTCGGGCGACTGGCCGTCGGTGCCCATCCACACCACGTCGCCGGGATACAGGGTCAGGTATTTCGTCATGGCGCACAGGAAGGTGGGCACGTCGAAGATCATCGCCGCGGTGGCGAAGTCGATGGTGGTCCGGCCGTTCACGCGGACCTGGGTGCGGGCCCGGGACGGATCGAAATCGGTGTCTATCCACGGACCCATGGGCTTGAAGGTGTCCGAGTTCTTGGCGCGCCAGAAGGTGCGGTCCGACCGCTGCCAGTTGCGCTCGCTGACGTCGTTGCCGATGGTGTAGCCCAGCACGCAGTCCAGCGCGTTGTCGGGCGTCAGGTGGCGGGCCTGCCTGCCGATGACCACGACCAGTTCGCCTTCGTAGTGGATGGTGCGGGCATCGGGCGGCATCACCACGTCGTGGCCGTGCGGCACCAGGGCGTTGTTGGCCCGGTAGCCGATGTCCGCCTGCTTGGGCAACTGCGGCTCCTGGCCCCGTTTGCGGGCGGCCTCGATGGCGTGCTCGGCGTAGTTCAGGCCGGCGCAATA
>MKUP01000033.1:506683-732987 GCA_001898625.1 Burkholderiales bacterium 67-32 | reverse complement strand
TCGGCGTGTAGCCGTCGAAGGGCGAGCCCTCGACCCGCCGTATGCGGTCGCCCTCGGCCAGCCCGTAGTGGGTGCCCGTCGAATCCGTGTATCTCAGCCAGCGCATGTCCGTCCTTCGTGGGTTGCCCGGCGCGGTGGCCGCGCCAGGAGGGTTTCGTCGATGTCTTCGATGCGCGGCGCGCCGCACAGCTTCATCGCGCGCACCAGTTCCTCGGTCAGTATCTGCAAGGCCCGGTGCGCGCCCGGCTCGCCGCCCGCGACCGCGCCGTACAGCGTCGCACGTCCGACCAGCACGCCTTCGGCGCCCAGCGCCCGCGCCTTCAGGATGTCCACGCCGCGCCGCACGCCGCCATCCAGCCAGACCGGAATGCGGCCGGCCACCGCCTCTACTACGCCGGGCAGCGCGTCCAGCGTCGCGCAGGCGCCGTCGAGCTGGCGTCCGCCATGATTGGACACCACCACGGCGTCGGCGCCCAGCCGCACCAGCCGGTCGGCGTCGTCCGGGCGCAGGATGCCCTTGACGATCAGCTTGCGCGGCCAGCGGTCGCGCACCTGCGCCAGGCGGTCCCAGTCGAACGAGGGATCGTAGTTGCGCCCCACCGCCGAGGCCAGTCCCGCCACCGAGGTCACGTCGCGCTGCAGGCCGATCAGGTTCTTGTTCACCGGCATGCCGTGGCGCAGCAGCGCCAACGCCCAGCGGGGATGGGCCGCGACGTCGCCGAAGCTGCGATACGTGAGCCGGAAGGGGGTGCGGAAACCGTTGCGCACGTCGCGCTCGCGCTTGCCGCCCACCGGCAGGTCGACGGTGATGACCAGCGCTTCGTAGTCGGCCGCCCGCGCGCGCTCGATCAGGCCGTGGAAGAAGTCCTGGTTTTTCAGCACGTAGGCCTGGAACCACAGGCGGCCGGGCGCCTCGCGCGCGACTTCCTCGATCGACGCCGTGGCGCTGGTCGACAGCGTGTAGGGAATGCCATGGCGCGCGGCGGCCTTGGCGATGGCCAGGTCGCCGCCGTGGCGGCCGTAGCCGACCCCGCCGGTGGGCGCGATGGCCAGCGGGTAGCCGGCCGGCGCACCCAGCACGGTGCAGCGGGTGGAAACCTGGGAAACGTCCACCAGGGTGCGCGGCAGCAGGCGCACGCGCTCGAAGGCCTGGCGGTTGTCGGTCAGCGTGGCCTCGCTCTCGGCGCCGCCGTCGAAGAAGTCGAACACCAGTCTGGGCAGGCGGCGCCGCGCCGCCGCCCGCAGGTCGTCGATGGACTGGGCGCGGCCGATGCCGCGATCGAACAGACCCATGGCGCGCCTAGCGGGCGGCCGCGGCGTGCGCGGGACGGATTGCGGCCGGCAGGAAAGCCGGGTCGAAGATGCGGTCGGCCATGACCTGGCAGCGCTTGATCAGCCGGTGCTCGTGGGGCAGGTAGTCGGGCCAGGCGTTGTGCAGCGTGCCGATGTGGTCCCACATCAGCACGTCGCCCTCGGTCCATTCGTGGGTGTACTGGTACTTGGCCTGCAACTGGTGCGCGAACAGGAATTCCAGCATCTCGTCGCTGCGGCGCGCATCGAGTTCGTTGATCCGGATGGCGTAGCCGGGATTGCAGTACAACACCTTGCGGCCGGTGATGGGGTGGGTCAGGAACACCGGATGCGTCGACGGCGGCCGCTTGGCGCGCTGTTCGGGCGTGAGCGGCGGCCGCTCGCTGCCGGGCCGCGTCCGCATGTTCTCCCAGAACTTGTTGAAGTCGTGGACGGCGGTGGCGCCTTCCAGCTCGCGCTTGACGTCGGCGGGCAGGTCCTCGCAGGCGGCGTGCATGTTGGCGAAGCTGGTCGACCCCAGCGCGCGGCCGTCGCGGCGCGGCACCGTGAGGGCGTACAGCACGTTCACGAAACCCACGGTCGGGTTGTAGGACATGTCGGTGTGCCAGTCCTGGCCGGCGTCGGCGATGCCGATCAGCCTGCCGTTCTCGACGATATTGGAAAGAATGCTGACCTCGGGAATGCCGGGCTCGTTGGCGTCCGACAGCGTTCGCTGCAGGCCGCCGAAACGGGCCGAGAAATCCCGCAACTGCGCCGGCGTGATCGATTGCGCCGGAAAGCGCAGGACGCCGTGCGCGCCCAGCGCCGCCAGCAGCGCGGCGAAATCCTGCTCCGAAAGCGGCTGGGAAAGGTCCAGGCCGCGCACCGTGGCCCCGAGTATCTTTCCGGTGGGGACGATATCCGTCATCTTGAGTCCTGTCTGGCTGATCGATGGCGAAATGGTAGGCATCGACGGCCGGTTTGGACACCCCGCCGGGCGCAAACTTGTTATTTCCTGAACGGAAACAACCGAGGGATCAGGCGCCCTGGGGCCGCAGGGTGCGGCTGATGCTGTGGATGGCCGAATACAGCGCCTGCCCCGCCGGGCTCAGGATTTTCTGCACCGGCATGAAGGCGGAGATGCTCAGCGACGGCAGGGACTCGGCCACCGGCACGATGGCCAGCAGGCCCGCGGCCTGCGCTTCCTCGGCCAGGTAGCGCGGCACGAAGCTGGCGACGTTGCCGTGCTCGATGATCTGGATGGCGCCGCCCACGGATTCGCAATGCATCACGCACTGGGGCGGTGGCAGGCCGGCGTCGATGAAGGACTGCCGGATGACCATGCCCGGCCCGTCGGCCGGACCGGTGATGAGCCAGGGCACGTCGGCCAGCGCCCGCAGCGACTTCGCCCGCGCCTTGGGGTGGCCATGCCGTACCGCCACCACGAGATCCAGCGTGAACAGCGGATCGTGCCGGTAGCCTTCGCCGGGGCCGCCCGCGGGCAGCGGGCCGATGGCGAAGTCCAGGCCCTTCTCGCGGAACAGGTCCATGACCGTGGGATAGGTGGCTTCCTGGAGATGGATGTAGACGTCGGGGAAGCGCAGCCGCATGATCTCCATCGCCCGCGGCACCACCAGCGCGAACGGCGCCGCCGACGAGGCGATGGACAGCTTGCCCGACAGGTCGCCGGCCAACTGCCGGATGTGCGCGCGCGCATCGGCCGCGGCGCGCACGATGAAGCGGGCGTGTTCCAGCAGGGCCTGTCCGTAGGGGGTCAGTTCGATGCCGTGCGCCGACCGTGTCAGCAGCGTCGCGCCCACCGACAGTTCCAGTTGTTGCAGCGCCCGCGTGATGGCGGGCTGGGTCACGTCCAGCAGCTTGGCCGCGGCGCTGATGCTGCCCGCCTCGGCCACCGCCGCGAAGGCCCGGAGCTGGTGGAGCTGCACGGCTCAGGCGAAGCTCAGGGACAGGCTGCCCAGGTCGTGCAGGTGCAGGGTGACGTGGTCGCCGGCCTCGACCGCGATGGCCTCGGTCACGCCGCCCGACAGCACGATGCTGCCGGCCGGTATCTCCAGCCCGCGCGCGCCCAGGTGATTGGCCAGCATGGCCACCGCCACGGCGGGATTGCCCAGCACCGCGGCACCGGCGGCGGTCGCGGCCACCTGGCCGTTCTTCTCCAGCACCACGCCCAGCGTGCGCAGGTCGGTCCGGTCCACGGGCACGGCGCGCCCGCCGATGGCGAAGCGCACGGCCGAGGTGTTGTCGGCGATCACGCTCTTGAGGTCGAACTTGAAATCGCGGTAGCGGCTGTCGATGACCTCGATGCCGGGCATGATGCATTCGGTCGCGGCCAGCACCGCGCCGGCATGGCAGCCCGGCCCCCGCAACGGGTGCTTCAGGATGAAGGCGATCTCCGGTTCCACCTTGGGATGGATCAGCGCCCCGGCCGGGATCCGGGTGCCTTCCGGCACGCAGAACTCGTCGACCAGGAAACCGAAGCAGGGCGTGTCCACGCCCATCTGCCGCATCTTCGCGTGCGAGGTCAGGCCGGCCTTGTAGCCGACCAGCCGGGCGCCGCGCGCCATTTTGCGGCGCAGGATCTCGTCCTGGATCGCGTAGGCGTCGTCCCAGTCCATGCCCGGATGCTCGTCCGTGATCTTGGGGGTGTCGCGGGCCTCGCGCTGGCAGGTTTCCAGGTGCGCGGCCAGCGCGGCGATGGTGGTGGCATCCAGGTTCATGATCGTCTCGCGGGGGCGGGTCAGGTATAGACCTCGGTGAAGGAAGGGACGGCCTCGCCCGTATGATAGAAGATCCCGCTCCAGAGCTTGTCCTCGGACCAGGTGATGACCGGCCGGTCGCGCTGCGCCAGGTAGCCCAGCCCGGCGAAGGTCTCGTTGCGGTTGCCGCTGGGATCGAAGAAATAGATGGTCTCGCCGCGCGTGATGCCGTGGCGGGTGGGGGACACGTCGATGCGCGTGCGGTTCTTGGCCATGATGTCGGCCGCTTTCAGCACGTCGTGCCAGGAGTCCAGGAAGAACGAGATGTGGTGCAGGCCCGAGCTGGGGCCGCCGACGAAGGCGATGTCGTGCGGCGTGTTGGTGCGGCTCATGAACGCGCCGGCCTGGATGGTGCCGCCGGGTCCCACCGTGATCTGCTCGGTCAGGTAGAAGTCCAGCACCTCGGCCATGAAGCGGGCGTTGTCCGCGACCGTGTTGATGCCCGTCTCGGGATTCAGCTCGCACATCAGCAGGCAGTGGTCCAGCCAGTGCGCGCCCGCGCCGCGCAGGCCGTCGGGCCAGGGGTCGGGGTTGAGCGAACCCACGTCGGTGCCGACGCATTCCTTGTGCGCGTACAGCCGCATCTCGTGGCCGCTGGGCAGCGCGAAGGCCAGCATACGGCCGGTGGCCGGCAACGTGCCCTCGGGCAGCATGCGGGTGGCGATGCCGTAGGCCTCGATCTTCTCCTGCAATTCGTCCAGGTCGGTGTCGCGCTCGACCTTGTAGGCGACGTGGTTCATGCCGGCGCGATCGGAAGGCGTCAGGATCACCGAGTACCGGTCCCATTCGTCCCAGCACTTCAGGTAGACGTGGCCGCTGCCGTCTTCCATGACGCGCTTCATGCCGAGCACGTTCTCGTAGTGCCGCAGCGCCTGTTCCATGTCCATGACACGCAGGCTCGCGTGTCCGATTCTCAGTACGCCCATATCAAATCTCCGTTGTGTTCGTGGGGGGCGGCGCGGATGGCCGGATCTGCTTGTGGTAGCCGTTGCGGAAAGGTTTCTCGAACCGGCCGGCCACTTCCAGTTCGACGGCGCAGGCCGGGCCGGCGCGGCAGGCCAGGGTGTAGCCGTTCCGTTCTTCCTCGGGACTGACGTGGGCGCGGCTGATGGGGCCGAGCGGGCGCACCGCGCCCCGCACGACGCGCACCTTGCACACGCCGCAGCCGCCGCCGGTGCAGCCCACGGGGATGCCCCGGCGGCCCAGGCGCAGCATGCCTTGCAGCAGGCTTTCGTCCGGGGCGCAGACATAGCTTTCGCCTGTCTGCGGCAGGTGGACGGGGAGTTTGTCCGTGATCGGCATGGTTCAGGCCCGCGCCTCGCGCGCCAGCATCTCGTCCATCATCCGGCGATAGCGGACGGGACCGACGTCGATCTCGAACAGGGCGGGGCGTGGCGCGTCGGGGCCCGCCCGCAGCAGTTCCCGCTGCTGGGCCTCGATGACGGGCGCATCCTGCTGCTCGAAGGCGTAGCGGCGGATCTCGGAAAGCGTGCGGCCGATCCGGGCGTCCTGCGCGGCGTCGTGGCCGGGTGGAACCCGCAGCGCGGCGGCGAAGTGGTAGTGCGTGGTGGTGGCGGTCTCGGGCGTCAGGATGTGCGCGCCCAGGATGCGGTAGCCCAGCGACCGGTCGCTGCCGGGATCCGTTGCGCCCACGTCGTTCACCAGCGCGCAGGGCGCCTGCCAGTTCATGTCGAACCACATGTCGACGCGCCGCCCGGGTTGTTCCGAGAAGGTGTCGAACAGGCGGGGCGAGGGCACGCCGGGCATCCATCGCCGCACCGTCAGCCCGCGCGCGTGCTGTTCCACCTCGGTCTGCGCGGCGACGGTGGCCGCGCTGCCCAGGATGCCGTCGTGCAGGAAGGAGGCGTGGCTCAGGTCCAGCAGGTTCTCGACGATCAGGTCGGCGCCGGCGCGGATGACGATGCGGTCGCGCGCGCTCAGCAGGCAGTCCGGGCCGCCTTCCAGGAAGCCGTAGTCGGGAATGGCCTCGGGCGCGGCGGGGGCATCGCCCATCCAGATCCACACCATGCCGTGGCGTTCCTCCACCGGGTAGGCGCGGGTGCGGGCGGCCGGCGGGATCCTGCCGCTGCCGTGGGGGTTGTGCGCACAGGCGCCGTCCAGGCCGAATTCCAGGCCGTGATAGACGCAGCGGATCCGGTCGCCGGGCACCCGCGCGCCCAGGCTCAGGGGCACGAAGCGATGGGGGCAGCGGTCGAGCAGGGCCGCCGCGCGGCCGGCGTCGTTGCGCACGAAGACCACGGGTTCGTCCAGCAGCGTCCGGGTGACCATCTGTCCGGCCGGCAGCTCCTGCGACCAGAGGGCGGCGTACCACGCGTTCCTGACATACATGCTGCGGTCTCCTGGAAAGGGGCGGCTACCACTGGCCGATGTGTATGCCGGGCGGCAGGTTGTCGGTCATGGCCTCGATGCGGTCGAGGTCGACGGCGATGCGGCGCTTGAGCGTCAACTGGTGCGCCAGCAGCCGCGCGGACATCGATTGGCGCACCGGCTCGAACGCCGGGTCCGCGCCCAGGTCGTGGAACTCGTCCGGGTCCTCGGCCAGGTGGAAGAGCTGCGGGCGGTAGCCGTTCCAGGCCACCAGCTTCCAGTCGGCGGTGCGCACCATCCAGCCCCGGCAGTCGGCGTCGCGGGGGCGGCCCAGTACGTGGCGGGCGCGCCGCGTCGCATAGTCCAGTTCGCTGAACACGCAGTCGCGCCAGTCGTGCGCGGCTTCACCGCGCACCAGCGGCAGCAGCGAGCGGCCTTCCACCCGGTGCGCCTGCGCGGGCAGGCCGAGCGCGTCCAGGATGGTGGGCACGACGTCCACCGCGGCGGCGAAGCGACCGTCGCGCGTGCCGCGCGTGGCGTCGGCGGCGGACGAGGGATCGACCACGATCAGCGGGACCCGCTGGACGACGTCGTGGAACAGTTCTTTTTCGCCGAATCCGTAGTCGCCCAGGAAGTCGCCGTGGTCCGAGGTGAAGACGATCAGCGTCTGGTCCGTCTGCCCGGTCTGCTCCAGGACCTCCAGCACGCGGCCCAGGTGGTCGTCGATCTGCCGGATCAGGCCCATGTAGGCCGGGCGCACGTGGCGCACCACGTCTTCCTGGTCGAAACTGCGGCATTCGTCGTGCGAGCGGTAGGCGGCCAGCACCGGATGCTCGTTGGCTTCGGAGGCGCGGTTGCGCCGGATGGGCGCCTGCTCGGCGCGGCGATACATATCGTGGTAGGGCGCCGGCGCGATGTAGGGCCAGTGGGGCTTGATGTAGGACAGGTGCAGCGACCAGGGTTCGTCGCGATGCCGGCGGATGAAATCGATGGCGGCGTTCGAGACGTAGGCGGTTTCCGAATGCGGCTCGGCCACGTGGGCGGCCAGGTGCGCGTGGCGCATCTGCCAGCCGCTGGCGACGGAGCCATCCGGATGGCGGCCGGAGTTGGCGTGTTCCAGCCAGGGATCGTGGCCGGCATAGCCGGCCGACTCCAGGTAGCGCCGATAGTCCTCCTTGCCGGTGGGCAGATCGCCCTCGTGCCGGCAGACCACCTCGAAGCCGCCTTGCAGCAGGCTGGCCGCGGAGCGGCTGGAGGCGCCGCCGCGCCAGGCCGCCGTCGCCTCGGCCGAAGGCTCGAAATGGGTCTTGCCCGCCAGGTGGAGCGCGCGGCCGGCCTGCGACAGGTAGTCGCCCACCGTCAGCTCGCTCATGGGCATGGGGATGAAGTTCCAGGTCGCGCCGTGGGACGACGGATAGCGGCCGGTGTAGAAGGACATGCGCGACGGTCCGCATACGCCCGACTGCACGTAGGCCTGGGTGAAGGCCACGCCGCGCGCGGCCAGGGCGTCCATGTTGGGCGTGCGCAGCCAGGGGCTGCCGTAGCAGGACAGGTAGTCCGCCCGCAGCTGGTCGCACATGATGAAGAGGACGTTGCGCATCCTGGTATCCGGAAAAAGTCGGTCGTTCGGAAGTCAGTCGATCTTGATGGCGGTCTGGCGCACCAGGTCCGTCAGCCGGGCCTGTTCGCTGGCGATCAGCGCGCCGAACTGCGCCGCCGTGGTGCTCGGGACCGGATCGGCGCCCGCGTCGGCCAGCGCCTTGCGCGTCTCGGGATCGGCCAGGATCTGGTTCAAGGCCTGCGTGAACCCGTCGACCGCGGCCTTGGGCGTGTCCTTGCGCATGACGAAGCCGTCCCAGTTGCGCACGTCGAAGCCCTTGAAGCCCTGTTCCTCCATGGTCGGCACGTCGGGCAGGCCGGGCAGCCGGCTGTCGCGCGAGGCGATGGCCAGCGCCTTGACCTTGCCGCCCTGGATCTGCGCCGCCGCCACCGTGCTGGTCAGGAACATGAAGTTCACGCGGCCCGCCACCAGGTCGGCCAGCCCGGCCGTGAACTGGTTGTAGGGCACGTGGGTGGCCGTGACGCCGTAGCGCTGCTTGAAGAGTTCGCCGGCCAGGTGCGCCGGCGTGCCGTAGCCGCCCGAGGGGAAGCTGTAGGTATCGGGCTTGGCGCGCAGCAGCTCGATCAATCCCTTCACGTCGTGCACGGGTAGGGACGGGGTGACGACCAGCACGCTGTAGGTCCAGTCGTATTGTCCGACGGGCGCGTAGTCGCGGGCGAAGTCCTTCTTGAACGAGGACAGCAGCGCCGGGCCGACCACCACGGGCGTCAGCAGCGTCATCGCGGTATAGCCGTCCGCCGGATAGCGGTCGAGGTCGCCGGTGGCCAGGCTGCCCGAGGCGCCGGGCTTGTTGTCGACGTAGAACGTCTGGCCCAGCTTGACGGTCAGCTTCTGCGCGATGATGCGGCTGCTGATGTCGGGCGGCGTGCCGGCGTTGTACGGCACGATGATGCGCACCGGACGGGCCGGCCAGGTTTCCGCCTGCGCGCCGATGGCGGCAAGGCCGAGCGTGGCGGCCAGCGCCAGTTTCCCGAACGTGAAAGTCATGGATGTCTCCTGTGCTTGAACCGTGGTCTTCTTGGGTTGGCCCGGCAAGTCGTTGGCCGGACTTTCGCAGTCCGCCGCGGGCCCGGCAAGTCATTTCACGTATGGGCCATAACCGGAAGACATGGGGCGCGCAGCCGCCGCCCGGCAACGCGCCAGATCGTGGCGAGCTTCGGATATCCGTGGCCTGAAGCGGCGAGACCGGCCCGGGGGCCGCTGCCTATAGTTCGCCATCGGCATCGAGCGAGGCGGCCCCATGAAGCACCAGACCACCCTTCCCATGATCCGCCCGGACGGGTCGGCAACGTCGGCGTACTGCGCGATGCCGGCCTCCGGCCATGGCCCGGGACTGGTGCTGTGCCACGAGATCTTCGGCGTCAACGAGACCATGCGCAAGCTGGCCGAACACTATGCCGAAGAGGGATACGTGGTGCTGGTTCCGGACCTGTTCTCGCAGATCCGGCCGGGGGTCGATCTGGGCTACGGCGAAGAGGACCACGCGCAGGCTTTCGCGCTGCTGGAACGATTCGACGTAGACGTCGGCCTGGCCGACGTCGCGCTGGCCGCGCGGACGCTGCGGGAGTCGCCCGCGACGACGGGGCAGGTGGCGGCGGTGGGCTACTGCCTGGGCGGCCGGCTGGCCTATCTGGCCGCCGCCGGGGCGCTGGTCGATTGCGCCGCGGGTTTCTACGGCGTGGGCATCGAGGCGCACCTGGACCATCCGCCGGCGCGGCCGCTCATGCTGCATTTCGGCGACGCCGACCGCTACTGTCCGCCCGTGACCGTGGCGCGCATCGCGGCGCACCTGGCCGGATCGCCCGATGCCCGGGTGCACCGCTATCCGGACGCCGACCACGCCTTCGCCCGCGAGGGCAGCCCGCTCTATCGCAAGCCCGCGGCCCTGGTCAGCTACGAGCGCACGATCGCTTTCCTGCATGAGCATATCGGGCCCCGCTACGACCTGTCGTCGCTGTGGGATCGCCACACCGAACTGGAGTTCGAGGTGCGCGACGCGGCGGAAACCATGCGCACCATGGTGGCCGAGCCCTACGTCAACCATATCCCCACCCTGACCGGCGGCGTCGGCGCCCGGCAGCTCCACCGCTTCTACAAGCACCATTTCATCCCGTCCACGCCCCGGGACACCCGGCTCATTCCCATCTCGCGCACCGTGGGGGCGACCCAGATCGTGGACGAGCAGCTGTTCTGCTTCACCCACGACGAAGAGATCGAATGGATGCTGCCCGGGATCGCGCCCACCGGCCGTCATGTGGAGATCCCGCTGGTCGCGGTCGTCAAGTTCCGCGGCGACAAGCTCTGCCACGAGCACATCTATTGGGACCAGGCGTCGGTGCTGGTGCAGATCGGCGTGCTGGATCCCGCGGGCCTGCCCGTGGCGGGCCGGGAAACGGCGGCGAAGCTGCTGGATGAAAGCCTGCCGTCGAACGTCCTGATGCGGTCCTGGACGCGAAGCGAAGGGATGGACTGACAGGAATCCTTGCGTAAGGAGGTTGTGTTGTACACGAACGAACAACTGGCGGACATGGTCAAGCCGGACAAGGTGCACCGCGCGGTCTATGTGGACCCCGGCATATTCGACCTGGAGATGGAGCGGATCTACGGCCGCGTGTGGGTCTACGTCGGGCACGAAAGCCAGATCCCGCAAACCGGCGACTACGTGACGAGCCGCATCGGCAGGCAGGACGTCATCCTGGTCCGGGCGGCGGACGGCAAGCCCCATGTGCTGTACAACCGCTGTCCGCACAAGGGGGCGCAGATCGTGCCGCCGGGCGGCGGGCACGTGGAGCGGCACTTCCGCTGTCCCTACCACGCCTGGACGTTCCGGCTCCACGGCCCGATGCTGTCGGCGCCGCTGCGGGCCGGCTACGAAGGCACGGCTTTCGATCCCGCCGACGAGGCGTTCTGGCTGCGGCGCGTTGCCCGCGTGGCCAGCTACCGGGGCTTCGTCTTCGCCAGCCTGTCCGAGGGCGGCGATGACCTGGTGGATTTCCTGGGCGGCGCCAAGGCGGCGATCGACAACCTGTGCGACCGTTCCCCCGTGGGCGAGGTGGAGGTGGCCGGCGGCGTGTTCCGCGTCTGGCAGAACTCCAACTGGAAGATCTTCTACGAGAACCTGCACGACACCATGCATGCCGCGGTCACGCACGAATCCTCCGTCGTCGCGGCCCGGGACGAGTACGAGGCCTCGATGGCCGGCCAGGACATGCCGTTCGTGCTGCACATCATGGCGGGCAACGGCGAGCCCTATCAGTTTTGGGAGAAACTCGCGGTGCACGCCTTCGACCACGGGCACGGCTACATGGAGGGGATCTTCGACCCCGGCGGCACGGACCGGGATCCGACCAGCCGCGCCCACTACGAAAGCCTGGCCGCCGCGGTGGGCGAGGCGCGGGCCCGGGAAATACTGGGCATGAACCTGCACAACACCATCATCTACGGCAGCGGGTCGCCCCACACGGTGTTCCAGCAGTTCCGCGTCATCCGGCCCGTCGCTGTCGACCGCACCATGGTCGAGATCGTCACCTTCCGGCTCAAGGGGGCGCCCGAGGCCGTGTTCGAACGCGCCGTCACCTACGCCAACACCATCAATTCCCCGTCGTCCAACGTGATGCCCGACGACGTGGAGCTGTATACCCGGGTGCAGAAAGGCAACCGGCTCGACGGCGGGGACTGGGTCAGCATGCACCGCTACTGCGGCACCGACCGGGACATTCCGGGTGGGAAAGTCGCGGTCAACGGCACCAGCGAGTTGCCCATACGCAACCAGTTCGTGGCCTGGAAGGCCTTGATGACCGAGGGTGGGGCAGGATGCGGGAGGGCGGCATGAACGGGATCGGCGCGGCGGAGATGGACGAGGCGATCCGGCTCAAGCATCGGGTCGAGCAGTTCCTGTTCCTGGAGGCGCGATTGCTCGACGCCAATGCCTGGGACGAATGGCTGCGGTTGTTCACCCCCACCGGCATGTACTGGGTTCCGCGCGAGCGCGGCCAACAGGACGCCCGGACTCAGGTTTCCCTGTTCCACGAGGACGCGCTGCTGCGCAACGTGCGCGCGCGCCGGCTGGCCAACCACCGGAACTGGTCGCAGCAGCCGCCCACGCATGGCACGAGGACGATAGGCAACGTGTCGGTGACCGACCCGGGGCCCGGGACGATCGTGGTCCGTTCGTCGTTCCAGATGCTCGAATGGCGGGCCGACAACCCGCGCGCGTTCGGCGGCAGCTATACGCATACGCTGCGCGAGGATCCCGCCGCGGCCGGGTCGTTCCGGATCGAGCTGAAACGGGTGGACCTGGTCAATTGCGACGCGATCCACGAGAACCTCCAGGTGTTCCTGTGATGCCCCTCGATTTCTCGCGCCCCGCCGTCCTGGCGCTGCACTACCAGAACGAAGTCCTGCACCCGGACGGCAAGTTCGCCTTCGGCGTGGCCGGCGACGGCGCCGCGCAGCCGGCCGTCGTGCGCGGCGCGCGCGGACTGCTGGATCTGGGGCGCCGGCGGCGCTGGCCGGTGGTGCACGTGCGCATCGCCTATCGCCCGGATTTTTCCGACGTGACGCAGAACTGCGCCATCTTCAGGACGGTGGTGGCGCAGGCGGTCATGGCCGACGGGAGCTGGGGCGCGGAATTCCTGGAGGAACTGGCGCCCATGCCGAACGAGCCGGTGGTGACGCACAACCGCATCAACGCGTTCTTCCGCTCCGGCCTGGAGCCGATGCTGGACGCGATGCGGCCGTCGCTGCTGCTCGTGGGCGGGGTGGCGACCAATTCGGTGGTGGAGCACACCGTCCGGCACGCGACCGACCTGGGCTGGCGGTCGGCGGTGGTCGAGGACGCCTGCGGCGCGGCCAGCCAGGCGGTGCACGCGGCCGCCCTGCACAACCTGCGGCTGCTGGCCGAGGTGTGCCGGCTGGACGACATCCAGAGGCTGGCCCAGGCATGAACGAGGAAGGCGCGATGAACGATCTGCATGGCAAGGTCGCCCTGGTGACGGGCGGGGCAAGAAGCCTGGGAGCCGGTATCGCCGGGGCGTTCCTGCGCGCCGGCGCGTCGGTGGTGGTGGCCGACATCGACGCCCAGGCGGGCGAGGCGCTGGCCGCCCGGCTGCGCACGCAGGCCAGGTCCGGCCAGACGGCCGGCTTCGTGCGCACGAATCTGGCCGAGGATGCCGACCTGGTCCGGCTGGTGGAGAGCCTGGATCGCGAGTTCGGCCGGCTCGACTGCCTGGTCAACAACGCCTGCATCTACGACGACGCGGGGCTGGCTTCGACCCGGGAGCAGTGGCTGCGTTCGCTGAACGTGAACGTGGTCAGCGGGGCGCTGCTGGTCGGGCACGCGGTGCCGCTGCTGCGCCGGACCGAGCGTCCGGCCGTCGTGAACCTGTCCAGCGTCGCGGGCAAGGTCGGCCAGTTGGGCCGGCTGCTGTACCCCGCGTGCAAGGCCGCCATCCTGCAGGTCACCCGCAGCATGGCGGTGAACCTGGCGCCCGAGGGCATACGCGTGAATGCGGTGACGCCCGCCTGGACGTGGTCCGAGGCCCTGGTGGCCCAGGTGGCCGGAGACCGCGAACTGGCCGATCGCGTCGCGTCCACCTTCCATCCGCTGGCGCGGGTGGGGAACATAGAGGACGTGGCCGCGGCCGTGCTGTTCCTGTGTTCCGGCGCGGCGGGCTTCGTGACCGGCGCCGACCTGCCCGTGGACGGTGGCTACGCGGTGCTGGGTCCCGACCAGGGGCGGTCGCCCGCTTATTGGTTCCAGGCCGCGCGCCAGCCGGAGTGATGGCCGGAGGGCCCGGTCAGGGCTGCGCGCGCGCCTGCCGGCGCAAGGTCTCGTTGGGGGATTCGCCGAAGCGTTCCCGATAGGCCGCCGCGAAGCGGCCCAGGTGCGGATAGCCCCAGCGATACGCGACTTCCGAAACGCTGTCCGCCTTGCCGCCCTTGAGTTCGTCGCGGATCCGGTTCAGGCGCATGGCGCGCAGCGCGGCCATGGGGCTGACGCCATGCTGGTCCTGGTAGGCCCGGGAAAGCGTGCGCACGCTGACCCCGGCATGGTTGGCGATGTCCTGCAGCGAGACGACCTCCTGTACACAGGACTCCATGAATTCCTGGGCGCGCCGCACGCAGCGCGGCAAGACCCGGCGGGCATCCGGCGCCGGCCGGTCGCGCAAGCTCTGGACCTGGGTGTTCAGCAGGTGCCCGATCAAGGCCTGCTGCGCGATCTTCAGCCCCATCGGGCCGCCCGGCGCGCCATGCGCCGGGGCGAGGTGGGAACAGAAATACTCGATCAGCGTGCGCAGCCCCTGGGCGGGCACGGTGTCCAGCGGGATCTCGCGGGCGAAGTCGATCGGATCGTCGACCGGTTTGCCGGTCAGGTGTTCATACACTTCGTACAGCAGCGCCTTGGGAATCTTGATCAGCAACTGCGTGGTCGAGGTTCCCCACTCCAATTCCAGGGAAACGTTCGAGGGCATGATCAGGGTGTCGCCCGGCCGCAGGGACCATTGTCCTTCCCGGCACCGGACGCGGACTTCGCCGCGCAGCGCCGACTGGACCAGCACGAAGTCGCGCGACGGCGCGGTCTCCACCGCCACGGCGCCGCCGTATTCCAGCAGGCACATCTGCAGGCCGGCGGTGACGGCGCCGTACAGGCGCGCGTCCAGGTGGCTGGCGCGCGGGGTCAGCCGGTGTTCGTTCAGCACGCCGGCCACGCCCGAGCGGACCTCGTCCAGGTCCGACGAGGACAGCAGGACGTGATTCTTGAGCACGTTTTCCGAGTGGGCGAGAAAACCGCCTGCCATGTATTGCTCCCTTGCGCCGGCGCCGCGCCGTTCGCCTTCGAGCCTACTCCATCTTGATGCCGGCGTCGCGTATCAGTTTCGTGAAGCGTTCCTGCTCTTGGGCCATGGCCTGGGCGACCTGGTCCGGGCTGCTGGGCGCGACGATCAGCCCGCGTTCGGCGAAGCGGTCGATGAGCGCGCGGTTGCGCAGGGCCTCGGCCACTTTCTCCTGCATGCGCTCCACCGTTCCCCGGGGCGTGGCGGCATGGACGAACAGGGTGAAGTGGGTGGGGATCAGGAGATCGTCCGGCGCGCCGACTTCACGCAGGGTGGGAACGTCGGGCAGCAGCGGCGATCGCCGCGCGGCGCCGATGGCCAGCGCCCGCAGCCTGCCTGAACGGATGTGTTCGAGCACGGTTTCCTGGCCGGTGATGACACAGCCGAGTTCGCCGCTCAGCAGGCCGGCCACGGCCGGCGCGATGCCCCGGTAGGGGACGTCGACCATGCCGATGCCGTAGTGCCGCTTGATCAGTTCCAGGCTCAGGTGATGCACGCTGCCGATGCCCGCCGTGCCCACCGTCAGTGCACCGGCCTTGCTGCGGGCGAACGCCAGCATCTCGTCCCAGGTCTTGTAGGGCGCGTTCGCGCGGCAGACGAAGACCAGATCGACGCTGGCGACGTCGGTGACGCCGACGAGATCCTTGGGGTGGTACGGAAGCTTGGCCAGCAGCGCGGGGTTGACCGTCAGGGTCAGGCGATCGTAAAGCAGCAGCGCGGCGCCGTTGGGCGGCGCGTTGGCCACGGCGGCGGTACCGATCACGCCGTTGGCGCCGGGCTTGTTCTCGACGATGATGGTTGATTGCGTGGCCGCGGCCAGGCGCTCGCCCAGGCTGCGCGCGAGCACGTCGGGGCCGCTGCCGGGGGACGAGGGCACGATGATGCTGACGGGGCCGGTGGGCCATCCCTGGGCGCGGCTGCCGTTCGCGGCCAGCGCGAAGGCGCCGATCGATGTCCAGAGCAGGAGGCGTCCCAGCCGGGGGAAAGTAAGGGGCCAGACCATGATGAATCTCCGTGTGAGGTTCCTACGGGGTTGTCGGGACCGTCCGCCGTTCGGCGAAGCGGTCTACGCGATACGGGTGGGCAGGGGCGAGCGGCTGGCCAGGGCCATCATTTTCCGGACGAGAGTTTCCATCAAGCCGGCGCGAGTATCCGCGTGGCGCGGGTCGTGCCACAGGTTCACGCGTTCGTGCGGATCGTTCCCGAGGTCGTACAGCTCTCCCCACTCGGCGCCCAGGTAGACGCTCAGCCGCCACTGGCGGGTGATCAGCGTGCGCAGCCGGACGGGGCTGTCGAAGCCGCCGAACACGCGCTGGATCTCGTCCTCGATCAGAAGAGCATCGTGTCCTTGCCAGCCGGGGTCGTCCAGCGCGGGCAGCAGGCTGATGCCCTGGATGTCGTGGTAAGGCGCGGTGTCGGTGCGGTGCAGCAGGGTCTGCGCCAGGTCCAGCGTGCCGTGCAGGGCGGCGCTGCGCCGTCCTCCCGGGAGGCGCGGGTCGGCCCAGATGAAGGGCACGCGCACCAGCCCCTGGTAGTGCAGCGGGCCCTTGAACAGCAGGCCGTGGTCGCCCATGAAATCGCCGTGGTCGCTGGTGAAGACCACGACGGTGTCGCGGGCCTGCCCGGTGGCTTCCAGCGCCTGCAGGATCCGGCCGATGCAGTCGTCCACCAGCGTGATTATGCCGTAGCTCAGCGCGATGGCTTCCTGCGCTTCGCGCGGCGTGACGGCCACCACGCGCGGCGTGTCCAGGTTCGCCCGGCCGCCGGTGCGCTCGTCGTGCAGCCACCGCAGATGAGGCGGCGCATCGGCCGCCGGCGGGGCACAGGTGGGCGGAACGGCGATGTCCCGGGGGTCGTACATGTCCCAGTACCGGCCGGGAGGCGTGAAGGGATGGTGCGGGTCCGGGAACGAGCACTTCAGGAAAAAGGGCTGGGCCGCCCCGCGCGCCGCGTGCGCTTCCAGGTAGGCGACGCCGCGCTCGGCGATGTAGCGGCTGGGATAGCACGCTTCCGGCAGGCGCGTGCGCCAGGCCTGGGGTGCCACGTAGCGGTCGTCGGCCTGGGCGTGCCGGCGGCCGCGCAGGCCTTCGGCCTCGGGCAGGCGCTGCGCGAGCCAGCGCTGGTAGTCGCCGAAGGCCTCGTCGCCGTGCTCCATGCACAGTTCGACGTGATCGAAGCCGTAGTAGGGCAGCCGGATGCGGTGCGCCGGGTCGCGCCAGCGGCTGGCGAGTTCCTGTTCGTAGGCCGCGCCGTCGCGGCGGTCGCCGGTGGCGTCGGGGTAGGCCTCGATCACGGTCCGGCCGTCGCGCGGCGCGCGCTGGACCAGCGGCGGGATGTCCTGCATGTTCTGCAAGTGGCTCTTGCCGATCAGCGCCGTGCGGTAGCCGCGCGCGCCCAGCAGGGTGGCGAAGGTCGTGTCGTCCAGGCGCAGCGGGATGCCGTTGTGCCGGACACCGTGCAGCGATGGCATGCGGCCGGTCATCAGGGTGCTGCGGTTGGGCATGCAGATCGGCGAGGCGACGTAGAAGCGGTCGAACACCGTCCCTCTCGAGGCGATGCCGTCGATGTGGGGCGTGCGGACCTGCCGGTTGCCGTAGCACCCGAGGTGGTCGGCCCGGTGCTGGTCCGTCATGATGAGCAGGATGTTGGGCTGTCGCATGGGGCGTCCGCGGTTTCGTCAGCGCAATGTAGAGATGCGTCATGGGGGCGGCAATCCGAATCGGGCCACGCCTGTCCGGCCCTGGACATTTTGCGGATTCGGGGTTTGTTTCCGGGTAAACGATAGGTAGGGTCCGGTTGTGGTGGCGGCGGATCGCGATCTATTATTTCGAAAAGATAAAATCTTTTATAAAAAGTGGAGTCCGGCATGGCGCGACACGATGCGTATCGGGAAGAGGTGATCGGCAGGGCCAACGTGGGCGACACCCCGGAGCTGGTGGCCTACTACGAGGAACTGGCCAGGCACGAGACCGGCGCGCTCTGGACCGTGGCCAACAAGATCGAGCCGTGGCAGCCGAAGTCCGAATCGGTGCCGGTGGTCTGGCGCTACCGCGACCTGCGCGAGCACGTGCTGCGCTCGGTGGAGCTGGTCACGCCGGAGCAGGCCGGCCGCCGCGTCGTCTACCTGAACAACCCCGGCCGGCGCGAAGTGTCGGCGGCCGTGGGCTGGCTGTACTCGGGCCTGCAGGTCATGCATCCGGGCGAGGTCGCCTCGGCCCACTGCCATTCCTCCAGCGCGCTGCGCTTCATCATGGAAGGGCGCGGCGCCTACACCATCGTCGACGGCCACAAGATGACCCTGGGCGCGAACGACTTCGTGCTGACGCCCAACGGCACCTGGCACGAACATGGCGTGAGCGGGGACGGCACGCCTTGCATCTGGCAGGACGGCCTGGACATCCCGCTGGTCAATGCGCTGGAAGCCGGCTTCTACGCCGTGCATCCGGACCTGAACCAGGCCGTGACCCACCCGGTGGACGATTCCACCGCGGCCTGGGGCGGGGTCGCGCTGCGTCCCTACGGCGAGACCTGGAACAAGCCGTATTCGCCGCTGTTCAAGTACGAGTGGGAACCCACCTACGAAGCCCTGCGGCGCTACGCCGCGACCACCGACGGCAGCCCGTACGACGGCGTGCTGATGAACTACACCAACCCCGCCACCGGCGGTCCGGTCATGGCGACCATGGGCGCCAGCATGCAGATGCTGCGGCCCGGCGAAAAAACCAAGGCCCACCGGCACACGGGCAGCTTCCTCTACCAGGTGGCCAAGGGCAAGGGCTACTCCATCATCAACGGCCGCCGCTACGACTGGCAGGAGCGCGACATCTTCTGCGTGCCGTCCTGGGCCTTCCACGAACATGCCAACGCGTCCGACCGCGACGACGCCTGCCTGTTCTGCTTCAACGACCTGCCGGTCATGCATGCGCTCAAGCTTTACCGCGAAGAAGCGCTGGCGGAAAACGATGGCCACCAACCGCTGATCGGCTAGTCCACACCTGATTCGATGCTTGTCATACACCGCGGGTCCGGCCCGCGGCGGGATTCTTGTCGCCTCGCGCGACCCTATGGAGAACAGAAATGCGTCTTGTGACCTACCGCACCACCGTTGCCGAGCAAGCCCGCCTGGGGGCGGTGGTGGGCGACCGTGTGGTGGACCTGGCCCGCCTGGGGGCCGTGGCCGGCGTGCCGCTGCCCGACGACATGCTGGCCTTCATCGACCTCGGTCCGGACGCGGTGCGGTCGGCCACCGAGCTCTTGAAGGCCCACGAAGGCAAGTGGCCGGTGGGCACGGCGATCCCGGCCGGGAACGCGCGCCTGCTGGCGCCCATCCCGCGTCCGCGCAAGAACATCTTCGGCATCGGCCTGAACTACGTCGAGCACGTGGAAGAATCCAGCCGCACGCTGGATACATCCAAGGACCTGCCCACCAAGCCCGTGATCTTCTCGAAGCCGCCCACCAGCGTGATCGGCCCCGGCGAAGCCATCGAGCACAACGCGCAGATCACCCAGCAACTGGACTGGGAAGTGGAGCTGGCCGTGGTCATGGGCCGCCGCACGCACCGCGTGGCCGAGGCCGATGCGCTGGACTACGTGTTCGGCTACAGCGTGATGATCGACGTCAGCGCGCGCGACTGCCGCCGCGCCGGCCAGTGGATCTATTCCAAGGGCCAGGATACCTACGGCCCCTTCGGCCCCTGCATCGTCACGGCCGACGAGATCCCCGATCCGCACGTCCTGGACCTGTCGTTGACCGTCAACGGCGTGACCAAGCAGAGCTCCAACACGCGCCACATGCTGTTCAAGGTGCCGCACCTGATCGCCGACATCAGCGCGGCCATGACCATGGAAGCGGGCGACATCATCGCCTCCGGCACGCCCGAGGGCGTGGGCGCCGGCCGCAATCCGCAGGAATGGCTGTGGCCGGGCGACGTGGTCGAGGCCCACGTCGAGAAGATCGGCACGCTGCGCCATCCGGTGGTGGCCGTCTAGGGTCCAAGCCCCGCGTCCGCGCGGGTCCATTCCAGCTGTTGCAGTACATCCATAGGGAACCACAATGGTCAGGAACATGATCCGGGGCGGACTGTACGCGCTCCTTTTCGCGGGCGCCGGCGCGGCGCACGCCCAGGCGCCGGTCAAGATCGGCTTCATCACCACCCTGTCGACCCCCGCCGGCTACATCGGCGAGGACGAACGCGATGGCTTCAGCCTGGCGATCAAGCAGGGCGGAGGCAAGCTCGGCGGCGTGCCGGTCGAGCTGGTGGTCGAGGACGATGCGCTCAAGCCCGCGAATGCCAAGCAGGCCGTGGACCGCATGCTGCAATCGGGCATCAAGCTGTATACCGGCGTGAACTTCTCGAATGTGCTGGCGGCGGTGGCGCCCAGCGTGCTGCGCGACGGCGCCTACTACGTGAGCCTGAACGCGGGGCCTTCGACCTTCGCCGGCGAGAAGTGCGACAAGAACTACTTCGTCGCTTCGTTCCAGAACGATGCCTACCACTCGGCCGGCGGCGAGGCCGCCAATGAACTGGGCTACAAGCGCGTGGTGCTGCTGGCGCCGAACTACCAGGCCGGCCGCGATGCGTTGGCCGGTTTCAAGCGCACCTACAAGGGCGAAGTGCTGGCCGAGATCTACACCAAGCTCGACCAATCGGACTTTTCGGTGGAAATGGCGCGCGTGCGCTCGCTGGCGCCCGATGCGATCTACCAGTTCCACCCGGGCGGCGCGGGCATCAACTTCGCCAAGCAGTATGCGAACGCGGGGTTGACCAAGACCATCCCCATGCTGATGCCGTCCTTCTCGATGGATGGGCGGATGCTGGCCGCTTCGGGCGCGTCGGCCGAGGGACTGTACACGGTCGGCATGTGGACCACCGAAATGGACAACCCGCAAAGCCGCGCCTTCGTGAAGGCCTTCACCGAGGCCTACGGCCGCACGCCTACCGACTACGGCATGCAGGCCTATGACACCGCGCTCTTGATCGCTTCGGCCCTGAAGGCCGTGAACGGCGACCTGTCCAAGGGCGATGCCTTCCGTGCCGCGCTGGCCAAGGCCGACTTCCAGACGCTGCGGGGCAAGTTCCGCTTCGACACCAACCGGCATCCCGTCCAGGACTACTACCTGATGCGGATCGAACGCAGCGGCAACGGGTTCGCGCCCAAGATCGTGCGCAAGGTGGTCAGCGACGGACGGGACGCCTACGTGGGCCAGTGCAAAGGCTGACATGGCGCTGCTATTCGAACAGCTGCTGAACGGCCTGCAATTCGGCGCCATGCTCTTCATGCTGGCGTCGGGCCTGACCCTGATCTTCGGCATCATGGGGGTCATCAACCTGACCCACGGATCGTTCTACATGGTCGGTGCCTATTGCGGGGCGTTCGCGCTGGCCCACACCAACTCCTTCGCCGCCGGCGCGGTGGCCGGCCTGGCCGGCGCCGCGCTGTACGGGCTGCTGGTGGAGTTCACGGTGATCCGGCGCCTGTACAAGCGCGACCACCTGTACCAGGTGCTGGCGACCTTCGGGCTGATCCTGTTCACCAACGAGGCGGTCAGCATGATCTTCGGGCGCCAGCCGCCCATGGTCGAGATCCCGGCCTTCCTGCAGGGCACGGTGGCGCTCGCGCCGGGCTTCCAGTATCCGCTGATGCGCCTGGCCTTCATCGTGGTGGGCGCGCTGGTGGCGCTGGGGCTGTGGTTCCTGATCAACCGGACGCGCGTGGGCATGCTGGTGCGCGCCGGCGCCGACGACCGAGAAATGGTGGACGCCCTGGGCATCGACATCCAGAAGCTCTACAGCGTGGTGTTCGGCCTGGGGGCGCTGCTGTGCGGCCTGGCCGGGGTGATGGCGGCGCCGCTGCTGGCGGTGGAGATCGGCATGGGCGAGCGCGTGCTGATCACCACCTTCGTGGTCATCGTGATCGGCGGCGTGGGTTCGGTGCGCGGGGCGATGGCCGGCGCGCTGCTGGTCGGCATGGTGGACAGCCTGGGCCGCGCCTATTTCCCGCAGTTGCTGGGGGCGGTGCTGTCGCCCGAGGTGGCCGACATGCTGGCGGCTGGGCTGGTGTCGGCCAGCGTCTATGTGCTGATGGCGCTGGTGCTGATCTTTCGACCGAAGGGACTCCTGGGATGAACCGGATGAGTGGAATCGCGGTACCCGGGCGCGGCGCGGCGGGCCTGTTCACGCAATGGAACCGCCGGGCCGTGTTCGGCTGGGTGGGCCTGTTGCTGCTGGCCCTCGTGCCGGTGGCCTCGCACGCCACCGACACGCCCTACCTGATCAACGCGATGGCGCGCTTCGTCATCTACGGGCTGGCGGCGGTCAGCCTGGACCTGGTGCTGGGCTACGGCGCGCTGATCAGCTTCGGCCACGCCATGTTCTTCGGACTGGGCGGCTACGTGGTGGCCATCATCACCTTCCACGCGGTCGAGGCCGGGCCGCTGTTCGGCTGGGCCGGCAGCACGCAGGCGCTGGTGGTGTGGCCCATCGCGCTGGCATGCTGCGCGCTGCTGGGCTGGGGCGTGGGCTACCTGGCGCTGCGCACCAGCGGGGTGCAGTTCATCATGATCACGCTGGCCTTCGGCCAGATGGTGTACTTCATCCTGGTGTCGCTGCAAGTGTACGGCGGCGACGATGGCCTGATGATGTCGCAGCGCAGCCAACTGCCGGGCATCGACTTGGCGGACCCGGTCAGCTTCTATTACGTCAGCCTGGCCGTGCTGGCCCTGTGGACCCTCTTCTGCGTGAAGCTGGTCAATTCGCGCTACGGCATGGTGCTGCAGGCGCTGCGCCAGAGCGAGCGGCGCGCGGTCAACCTGGGCGTGGCGCCCATGTCGTACCGCCTCAGCGCCTTCGTGATCTCGGCCGTGGGCACCGGCATGGCCGGCATCCTGTGGGCCAACTACGCGGAGCTGGTCACGCCCGACATGGCGGCGTGGACCAAGTCGGGCGAGCTGATGGCCATCGTCATCCTGGGCGGCGTGGGCACCCTGCTGGGGCCGATCGCCGGCGCCGCCGTGTTCCTGGGCCTCGAGCAGGCCTTGTCGGCCTGGACCGAGCACTGGATGTTCATCATGGGGCCCATCCTGGTGCTGGTGGTGCTGGCCGGCAAGCACGGGCTCTTCGGCTACTGGTTGGGGAAGCGCCATGGATAGCGCGGCCATGGAAGAAGTGCTGCTGGACGTGCGCGGCCTGCGCAAGTCCTTCGGCGCGGTGGCGGCCACGCAGAACGTGGACCTGACCGTGCGCGCGGGCGAGATCCACGCGCTGATCGGCCCCAACGGCGCGGGCAAGTCCACGCTGATCACGCAGATCTGCGGCGAGATCCGGCCCGATGCGGGCCAGATCCACCTGGCCGGGCGCGACGTGACGGCGCTGCCGGCCTACGAGCGGGCGCGGCGCGGCCTGGGGCGGTCGTTCCAGATCACCCAACTGTGCCTGGAGTACACCGCCATCGAGAACGTCATGCTGTCGCTGACGGTGGGGCCGCGTACGATCTTCTCGATCTGGTCCGATCCCCGGCGCGACGCCGGGCTGGCCGAACGCGCGCAGGCGTGGCTGGAGCGGGTCGGGCTGGCCGACCGCGCCGACGTGCCGGCGGCCGACATGGCCCATGGCGAGCGGCGCCAACTGGAACTGGCGGTGGCGCTGGCGCGCGAGCCGCGCCTGCTGCTGCTGGACGAGCCCATGGCCGGCATGGGTCCCGAGGAATCGGCGCGGATGACGCGGCTCCTGGCCGGCATGCGCGAGCGCTACGGCATCCTGCTGGTGGAGCACGACATGGACGCGGTGTTCGCGCTGGCCGACCGCGTCAGCGTGCTGGTCTACGGCAAGCTCATATTCACCGGCAGTTGCGACGAGGTGCGCCAGCATCCCGAGGTGCGCAGCGCCTATCTGGGAGACGCGGCATGCTGAGCGTGGACGGCATCCGGGCGGGATACGGATCGAGCGAGGTGCTGTTCGGCCTGTCGTTCGAGGCCGGGCAGGGCGAGGTCGTGTCGCTGATCGGCCGCAACGGCATGGGCAAGACCACCACCGTGCGCACGCTGATGGGCATGCTGCCCGCGCGCGCCGGCCGCGTCGCCATCCAGGGCCGGGACCTCGCCAACCAGGCGCCGCATACGGTGGCGCGGCTGGGCGTGGGCCTGGTGCCCGAGGGACGGCGGGTGTTCGGCTCGCTCACGGTGGAAGAAAACCTGGTGGCCACGCGCCGCGCCGGCCGCGGCGCCACGGACTGGGACCTGCCCCGCATCTACCAGCTCTTTCCCCGGCTGGGCGAGCGGCGGCGCCAGTCGTCGCGCACGCTGTCGGGCGGCGAGCAGCAGATGCTGGCCATCGGCCGCGCGCTGATGACCAATCCGCTGCTGCTGGTGCTGGACGAGGCCACCGAGGGGCTGGCGCCCATCATCCGCCAGGAGATCTGGCGCTGCCTGGACGTGCTCAAGCGCGAAGGGCTGACCATCGTGGTGATAGACAAGAACCTGGCCGAGATGCGCGCGCTGGTCGACCGCCACCATATCGTCGAGAAAGGGCGGGTGGTGTGGGCGGGCACGCCGGACGAGCTGGCGGGCCAGCCGGAACTGGCCCAGCGCTATCTGGGACTCTGATCAAGGACGCGAGGAACATCATGCTGAATCTCCCCCGTTTCAAGGCCGCCGCGGTACAGGCCGCGCCGGTCTACCTGGACACCGACGCCACCGTGGACAAGGTGTGCGCGCTGATCGAGGAAGCCGCCGGCAACGGCGCCTCGCTGGTGGCTTTCCCCGAGGTGTTCGTGGCCGGCTACCCGTACTGGAACTGGATCATGACGCCCATCGAGGGCAGCCCCTGGTTCGAGAAGCTGTGCCGCAGCGCCATCGAGATCCCCGGCCCCGAGATCCGGCGCATCGCCGCCGCCGCGCAGGCCTGCAAGGTGCACGTGGTGGTGGGCGTGAACGAACGGGCCGCGCACGGCCTGGGCACGATCTACAACACCCTGGTCACCATCGGCCCCGACGGCAGGCTGCTGGGCCGCCACCGCAAGCTGGTGCCGACCTGGGCCGAGAAGCTGACCTGGGCCAATGGCGACGGTTCCTCGCTGCGCGTGCACGACACCGCCATCGGCCGGCTGGGCGCGCTGGCCTGCGGCGAGAACACCAACACGCTGGCGCGCTTCGCGCTGCTGGCTCAGGGCGAGCTGGTGCACGTGGCCAGCTACATTTCGCTGCCGGTGGCGCCGGCCGACTACGACATGGCAGACGCCATACGCGTGCGCGCCGCGGCCCACAGCTTCGAAGGCAAGGTCTACACGGTGGTGTCGTGCTCGACCATCTCGGAAGAGATCGTCGAGGCCATGGCGGCCTCCCATCCGCATACCCGCGACCTGCTGCGCCGCTCGAACAGCGCGTTCTCCGCCATCCTGGGCCCGGATGGCCGCGTCATCGGCGACCCGCTGATCGACCGCGAGGGCATCGTCTACGCCGACGTGGACCTGTCGCGCTGCATCCAGCCGCGCCAGATGCACGACATCATCGGCCACTACAACCGCTTCGACGTGTTCGACCTGCGCGTGAACCGCCGCACCCAGCAGCCCGCGCAGTTCCTGGACGATCCGGACCCGCTGGCAGGCGAGTCCCTCGACGCCGCGCCGCCGTCCGCGAGCGTGCCCGGCGGCGGCGAATTATCATCTGGGAAGTTCTGAATCCACCGCCCCTGTACGGGGGCGGGCCTTGCCCAGGAGAAGCGAGTTGAAACCACGAGTGAAGGCGACCCGGCAAGAGTCCGGACTGCCTTACGATGCGCCGGATGGCGGGGTCGAGGAAATCACCCTGGCCGAGCAGGTCTACCGTTCGCTGCGGCGCGATCTCATCTCGGGGGACATCGAGCCCGGGCAATCCCTGCGCCTGGAGTTCCTGAAGCAGCGCTACGGCATCAGCTTCTCGCCCATCCGCGAGGCGCTGAACCGCCTGCAGAGTGAGCGCATGGTGGTGTCGACCGCCTCGCGCGGCTTCCGGGTCGCGCCGTTCTCGCGCGAGGAAATGTGGGATGCGGCCGAGACCCGCATCCTGATCGACTGCGAGGCCATGCGCCGTTCGCTCAAGAACGGCGACGACGTCTGGGAAACCCGCCTGGTGGCGGCCTACCACGCGCTCAACCTGGCGGCCCGGCGCGTCCACGACATGCCGGCGCCCGACGACGAGGCCAGCGAGATGCTGGAACAGCGCCACCTGGATTTCCACCGTGCGCTGATCGCGGCCTGTGGCTCGCGCTGGCTGATGGAACTGTCGGTGCAGCTGTACACGCAGACCGAACGCTACCGCCGCCCCACGCTGCGCGGCCGCTCGGGTTGGGGCGACGTGGGCCGCGACGTCGGCCGCGAGCACCAGGACCTCATGGACGCCGCGCTGGCGCGCGACAGCAGGCGCGCCGTCGCGCTGCTGGCCGAGCACTACCGCAAGACGGTGGCGCTGATCGAGCGCTTCGCCCCCTTCAAGGACGTCGCGTCCGGAGAAGGCGGCGAACCGGTGGAAACCTCCTGAGCCCGGCGGTCGTGCGAGTCAGGCCCTGTGGGCGGGCCGGGGACTGGTCTCCGCATGCTCGATCTGCAGCTTCACCAGGCGGGTCATCAGTTCCAGCTTGAGCGCACGTGCCTCGGGTTCGTCCCACAGATTGCGCAGCTCGTGGGGATCCCGCTCCAGGTCATAGAGCTCGCCCCAGTCTCCCTCGGCGAAGACGCTCATGCGGTGGCTGGACGTGACCACGGTACGGACCTTGACCGGTTGATCGAATCCCAGGAAGGCGCGCTGCTGGTTTTCCTCGATCAGCACGGCATCCCGTCCGCTCGCGCAAGGCGCGCCCTGCCGCGTGACCAGCGACCGGCCCTGGGATCCGTTCGAAGGCATGATGCCCGCGCGTTGCAGGATGGAGGCCGGCAGGTCGATCGCGCTGACCAGGTCGTTCCTGACGCACGATTGCCGGGCCTGCGTCCGGGCCGGCTCGCGCCAGATCAAGGGCACGCGGACCAGTCCCTGGTAGTGCAGGGGACCCTTGAGCACGATGCCATGGTCGCCCATCAGGTCTCCGTGGTCGGACGTGAAGACGACCACGGTATTCTCGTCCGCGCCCACGGCGCGCAGGGTCTGCATCACCATGCCGATGCGGTCGTCCACGTTGGTGATCATGCCGTAGGTCAGCGCGATCATCTCCCTGACCTCCCGTTCGGAGGCGGCGAACATGCGGGGCCCGTCCAGGGCGGCCTGGCCGCGCTCGCGTTCCTCCCGCAGCCAGCGCACATGGCGGGGGTGCTCGGCCTGGGGCATGCTTGCCGGCAGCGGCATCGCCGCCGGATCGTACATGTCCCAATACCTGCCTGGCGGCGTCCACGGATGGTGCGGATCGGGAAACGAACACACCAGGGCGAACGGCTGTTCGGCCCGCTGCCGGGCGTGCCGAGCCAGCCACGTCATGGCCTGGCTGGCGACATAGTGCGTGGGATAGACCTCTTCGCCGAGGTGGGTGCGCCACGCTTGCGGCGCCACGTAGCGCGGATCGCGCATGCCGTGTTCGCGTCCCATCCGCGCCGCAGATTCGGGATGTTCCCGTTGCAGCCACCGGAGATAGTCGCCGAAGCACTCGTCCGCATGGTTGTTGCAGTACACGACCTCCTGGAAACCGTAATAGGGCAGGCGCAGGCGGTGATCCGGATGCTCCCAGCTCGACCGCAGCTCCTGCCGATACAGGGCCGGATCGACCGTGTCGCGCCGGGCTTCCGCGAGCGATGCGGGGGGCGGCGCCATGCCGGGGCCGGGCACCGGCGGCGGCAGCATGGACGGGTGGTCCTCGAGCGGCTGGAAGTGGCTCTTGCCGATCAGGGCCGTGCGGTAGCCCGACTCGGCAAGCAGGTCCGCGAAGGTGACGGTCTCCAGGGGCAGCGGGATGCCGTTGCCCCGCACCCCGTGCACCGACGGCATCCGGCCAGTCAGCAGGGAGCTTCGGTTCGGCATGCAGACGGGATTGGCGACGTAGGCGCGTTCGAAGCGCACGCCGTCGCCGGCGAGCCGGTCGACATGCGGCGTGCGCACGATCGGATTGCCGTAGCAGCCGAGATGGTCCGCGCGATGCTGGTCGGTGATGAAGATGAGAAAGTTCGGACGTGCTGGGGTCATCGCTCGAATCCGTCCATTGATTTGTCCTGATACTCGGACTAACATGTTAACATGTCAATGTCGTGGGGAAAGGCAGTCATGAAGCGTCGATCTCTTCTTGCGTCCGGCGCCGGCGGTGCCTGCGGGATGGTCCGGATTCCGCTCGCCGCCGCCCAGGCCAGACCGGATGCGCTGCTCAAGTGGGTGGTCGGCTTCGCGCCGGGCGCGGGCAGCGACACGGTGGCTCGTACCATCGCCCAGGCGGTCGGGCGCGGCCTGAAGGTTCCCGTCATTGTCGAGAACAAGCCCGGCGCGGCCGGGGGAATCGCGGCCGCCGCCGTGGCCAGGGCGCCGGCGGACGGCGGCACGGTCCTGACCGTGGACAACGCCATGATGACCTCGATTCCGGTCCTGTACGAAAAAATCGGCTACGACCCCGCGCGGTCTTTCACGCCGCTTGCCATGATAGGCACGCTGCCGTTCGTGCTGGCGGTGCCCGCGCAGCGCGGCGTCGACGATGCGCGGACGCTGTTCCAGCGGTTGCGCGCCCGGCCGGGCGCGTTGTCGTATGGATCGCCCGGCATCGGGTCGCCGCACCACATGGCAACGGAAATGCTGCTGGAGTCGATAGGCGCGACGGCCTTGCATGTCCCGTACAAGGGGGTGGCGCCGCTCGTCACGGATCTGCTCGGCGGGGAGTTGGATTTTGCCCTGCTGGGGGTCGCCGGGGCCCTGTCGCATTTCCAGTCCGGCGGGCTGCGGCCGCTGGCCATCGGCCGCGTCGCGCGCTTGCCGGAACTGCCCAAGGTACCGACGTTCCTGGAGGCCGGGGTGGAAAAATTCGATGCGACCGCCTGGCAAATGGTCGTTGCTCCGTCGAGCACGCCCGGGCCGCGCGTGGCGGAACTGACGGCGGCGATACGGCAGGCATTGGCCGATCCGGAGGTGCGCCGGCGCTTGACCGCGATGGGCGTCGAACTGGACATGGATCCGCTGCTGGCGCGCGCCGGCGGGCTGCGGGCCTATCTGGACGGAGAAATCCGCGCCGGGCGCGATCTGATCGGACGCCGCGGCATCAAGGTCGAGTAAGAAAAGGGCGGTCGAGCCGGTGTACGATTTCCTTCCACCCGGATTAGGAATCGACCCGCATGCCCAGCCAGCCTGACCTGCTGTTTGCCGACCTGGCGCAGCGCGCCGTACAGTACAACGCCCGTGCCTCGGTGCCCGACTTCGACGCCTGCGTGCGCGAATACGCCGAGCTTGCCGGGGTGGCGTACCAGCGCTGCGCCGCGTTGCGCGACCTGCACTACGGCATGGGCGCGGCCGAGCGCCTGGACATCTTCCTGCCCGCGGCCGCGCGCCAGCCGGCGCCCGTGTTCGTGTTCATCCACGGCGGCTACTGGCGTTCGCAGACCAAGGAAGACGCCCCCATCATGGCGCCGGTGTTCAACGCCGCCGGCGTGGCCGTGGTGCCGGTGGAATACACGCTGCTGCCCGAAGGCACGCTGGCGGAGACCGTACGTGAAGTGCGTTCGGCCGTGGCCTGGATCCACCACCATGCCGACCGCCACGGGCTGGACCGCGACCGCATTTACGTGGGCGGCAGCTCGGCGGGCGGGCACCTGGCCGGCATGCTGGCCGCCACCGGCTGGCAGGACAAGTACCGCGTGCCCGACGACGTGATCAAGGGCGTGCTGGCGCTGAGCGGCCTGTTCGACCTGCGGCCGCTGTGCGGCACCAACGTCAACGAATGGCTGCGGCTGTACCCGGACCAGGCCGAGCGCCTGAGCCCGATGTTCTCGCCGCCGCGCGGTGGGCTGCCGATGGTCACGGCCGTGGGGGGCCTGGAGACCGACGGTTTCAAGAACCAGACCGCCGCCTACGAGGCCGTGTGCCGCGAGGCCGGCGTGGACGTCACGCGGGTGGAGGCGGCGCACTGCAACCACTTCAACCTGCTGTGCGAACTGGCGAAGGCGGACAGCCCGCTGACCCGGGCCACGCTGGAAATGATCGGGAAGCGTTGAGCGCGGGGCGCGTCAGCCGGCGCCGAAGCGCCGGCGATATTCGCCCGGCGTCAGTCCGACGATGCGCGTGAACACCTTGCGGAATGCGCCGGTGTCGCCGTAGCCCACCTCCCAGGCGATACGGTCCACGGGCAGGCGGCCGAACTGCAGCATTTCGCTGGCCCGGCCGACGCGCAGCCGCTGGCAGTATTCGGTGGTCGTCATGCCGGTGGCCTTCTGGAAGCGGCGCAGCAAGGTCCGTTCCTCGAGTTTCGCCCGCGCCGCCAGGTCGGCCAGCGCGATGTCTTTCGCCCCGGTGGCCTGCAACCAGTGCTGGACCTTCAGCACGGCCGCGTCGCCGTGCTGCAGCCGTGGCGCGAAGGCGCTGTAGTGGCGCTGGTCGCGCCGGGGCGGATCCACGATCAGCATGCGGGCCGTGTCCATCATGAGGGTCGGGCCCAGGAACCGGCCCACCAGCGTGAGTCCCAGATCGGTCCAGGCCATGGAGCCGCCCGCGGTCACGATGTCGCCGTCGTCGATGATGAGGCGGTCGACGTCCAGCCGCGCCTGGGGGAAGCGCTGCTCGAAGCGTTCCTGGTAGGCCCAGTGGGTAGTCACCTGCCGTCCGGCGAGCAGGCCGGTCTCGCCCAGCAGGAAAGCGCCCGCGCAGATCGAGGCCAGCGTCGCGCCTTCGCCGTGGCGGGCACGCAGCCACTGGGCAAGCGGTTCGGCCACGGCGGGCGCGATCGGTTCTTCCAGGCTGGGCGGCAGTACGAGCGCCGCCGGCACGCCGTCCTGGCCCGGCAGGCTGTCGTGCACCCGGACCGGCGCGGCCGCCGGGGCGTCGAGCCGCCAATGGCTCACGCGCAGGCGATTCGCCCGGTCGCCGGCCTGGCGGACGGACATCCGGTTCGCCAGTTCGCACAGATCCGTCAGGCCCAGTACGGCCGCCCACTGCACGCCAGGATAGAGCAGCAGGCCGATTTCGGTCGTTGGTCTGGCCATGTCGTTATCAGCCTCAAGAATGTCGATCTCGACACTCCGAATTATTCCAGCGGGAAGGGATGATGTCGACCACGCCATCTTTTTCTCAGGAGAGTCTTCATGGGCCAGCAAGCGCTTCTCGTCATCGATCTTCAGAACGACTACTTTCCGTCCGGCAAATGGCCGCTGGTCGGCATCGACGCCGCAGCCGCCAATGCGGCGCGGGTGATCCACGCCGCCCGCGCCGCCGGCGTGCCGGTGGTGCACGTGCGGCACGAGGGGCTCTCGGCCGAGGCGCCGTTCTTCGCGCCGGGCACCGACGGCGCGGACATCCATGCCTCGGTCCTGCCGCAAGGCGGGGAGGCGGTGGTCACCAAGCACTACCCCAACGCCTTTCGCGGCACGGACCTGGAGCAGACGCTCGATGCGCGGGGGGTGGAGGAAGTGACCGTGATCGGCGCGATGAGCCACATGTGCATCGATGCCGCCAGCCGGGCCGCGGCCGACCTGGGCTACAAGGTGACCGTGATCCACGACGCCTGCGCCACCCGCGACCTGGAGTTCGACGGCCGGACGGTGCCGGCGGCGCAGGTTCACGACGCGTTCATGTCGGCGCTGGGCTTCGCCTACGCGTCGGTTGTGGCGACCGAGGATTATCTGGCCCGGGCCTAGGCTGCGAACGCGTTCGTCGCACTTTTCTCGGCACCAATACGGGACGCAGGCAGCCCCCTGATGGTGCGCTGACCGTAGCGCCGGAGGGCGCTACGGTTCGTTGCGCTCGTCCCTCCATTTTTCCCTGAAAGCCCGGTTTTCCTGGGATCGCCGAGCACTCCCGTACACATGTTTCCATGCTGGCATGTGAATTGCATAACGGTGGCATCAAGGTGGTATGCCACATGTATGCACCATGTCCGCATGCCGCCTTTCCTGTCAACCACAGCAAGAGAGGATTCCGATGAAACTGTGTTCAGGCTTGAAGCTTTTCGTCTTGGGCGCCTTGTTCGCGGTGGGCTCCGCGCAGGCGGCCGAGCCGACCCGGATCAAGTTCGCTTTCAATTTCGCGCTCGACGGGAGCGCCGGGCCGTATCTGCTGGCGCTCGAGCGCGGCTATTTCAAGGAGCAAGGCCTCGACGTCACCATCGATCCGTCTTCGGGGTCGGGCGATGCGGTGACGCGTGTGGCGTCGGGAACCTATCAGATGGCGTCGGCCGATTTCTCCACGCTCGTCGAGTTCGCCGCCCGTCAACCCGCCGTGACGCCCAAGGCCGTCTTCGTGATGTACGAACGTGCGCCCCAGGCGATCATCAGCCTGTCGGGCGCCGGCATCAAGAAGCCGGCCGATCTGGTGGGCAAGACCGTGGGCGGCGGCAACGCCGATGGGCCGGCGCGCCTGTTTCCGGCGCTGATGCGCATCGCCGATGTCGATCCGTCCAGGATCACCTACAAGCAGATTTCGCCGCAGTTGCGCGACTCCATGCTGCTGACCGGGCAGGTCGATGCGGTGCTCGGCAATGATTACACCTCCTGGTTCAACCTGAAAGGACGCGGCGCCAAGCGCGAAGGCGTCAATATCCTCGAATACGCGGATTTCGGCCTGGATGTCTACAGCAACTCCATCATCGCCAGCCAGGCGTTGTTGCGCGACAAGCCCGAAGCGGTCGGCAAGTTCATCGCCGCCGCGCTGAAAGGATGGCGCGATGCCATGGCCGACCCGGCGGCGGCGACGAAGGCGGTGGCCGCGCGCAACAAGCTGATCGATCCCGCGCTCGAAACGGAGCGCTTGCAGTTCCTGATCGATCACAAGGTCAAGACGCCCAATGTCCTGAAGTACGGGATCGGCTATGTCGATGCCGAACGGATGAAGAAGAACATTGCGACCATCACCGAGAGTTTCGAGCTGCCGGCCGAGCCGCCGGTGTCGCTGGTGTATGACCCGCAGTTCGCGCCGGGCGGCAAGTCGGCCGTGAAGTAAGGCGGAGCATCGCCTCATGGCAACGACCTCATTCGGTATCCGTACCCCTTCCGCGCAGGAACCTGGTCCCGACGCAGCCGAGCCGTTTGCCGAAAGCGGCAAGGGGCTGGTCGACCGGCTGCACGCGCAACTGCATGAAATGCTGCTGACCCATGAGATTCCGCTGGGTGTGCCGATCTCGGAACGGCAGTTGTCGATACGGCTGGGGGTCTCGCGTACGCCGCTGCGCGAAACGCTGCGGCGGCTCGAGGGCGAGGGGTTCATCCAGCGCAATAGCGGCGTCCTGGAAGTCCGTCGTATCACGCTGGAGGAATTCCTGGAGCTGCTCAAGATCCGGCGATTGCTGGAAGTCGAGGCGGCCGGCGATGCCGCGGGCCAGATCGATCCCCACACGCTGGCCGGCCTCCGCGCAGCTTTCGAGTCGTTGCTGTCCGAAGAAGTACGCGACAACCGGCAGCGCATCGCGCTCGATCTCGAACTGCATCGCGCCATTTGCAACGCCTGCGGCAGCCGCACCATGGCCGAACTGATCGAGCAGGTGCGCCGCAAGTCCATGCTGTTCGCCACGCCGCCGGTGCCCGGCGATTTCCGTCAAACCGTGGCGGAGCATCTGCGCCTGCTGGATGCCGTGGCCGCCGGCGACAAGACCCATGCGCGTGAAGCGATGGCCGAGCATCTCGATCATGTTCTCAACAACATTCTTTCCCGCCTGATGAAGCGTTAGGCGCCACAGGATTTTCACCATGACTGACAAAAATCTTTCCCATGAACAAGGTCCGGCCACGGACATTCCCAAGCTGTTCCAGCCGTTGACGCTGCGGGGCGTGACGGCGCGCAACCGCATCGTCGTTTCACCGATGTCGCAGTACAAGGCGGTCGATGGCTGCCCCACCGATTGGCATCTGGTGCACCTGGGCAAGTTCGCGCTGGGCGGCGCCGGCATCGTCTTCTGCGAAGAGACCTCGGTGTCGCAGCGCTCGCGCAAGACCTACGACTGCCCGGGCATCTACACCGACGCGCAGGCCAAGGCCTGGCGCCGCATCACCGACTTCCTGCGCGAACAAGGCACGGTCAGCGCCATCCAGCTCGGCCATGCGGGCCGCAAGGTGGCGACGCGGGCGCCGTGGGAGGGGTTTTCGCCGCTGGGCGCGGCCGATGCCGAACAGGGCCGTCCGCCCTGGGAGGGCCTGGCGCCCAGCCCGATTCCGTTCAAGGAAGGGGCGATGGCACCCAAGGAAATGGACCGCGACGACATCCGCGCGGTGATCCAGGCCCACGTCGATGCGGCCAAGCGCTCGCTGGACGCCGGCTTCGACATCTGCGAAGTCCACGGCGCGCACGGCTATATCGTGCAGCAGTTCCTGTCGCCCATCACCAACCAGCGTACCGACGCCTACGGCGGCGACATCGAGGGCCGCATGCGCTTCGGCCTGGAGCTGATCGAGGCGGTCCGGGCCGCCTGGCCGGCGGACCGTCCGCTGTTCTTCCGCGGGTCGTGCGTGGATGGCCGCGGCGGCATCTGGAGCCTGGACGACACGGTCGTGCTGGCCGGCCGGCTGAAGGAACGCGGCGTCGACATGTTCGATTGCTCGTCGGGCGGAATCGACGGACCACTCACGCTGCACGTCGTGCCGCGCGTGCCCGGCTACCACGTGCCGTTCGCGCGGCGCATCCGCGACGAGGTCGGCATCCCCACCATGGCGGTGGGCCTGATCCGCGAGGCGCGGCAGGCCGAGGGCTATCTGCAGGCGGGCGACTGCGACCTGGTGGCGCTGGCGCGCGAGATGATGTGGAACCCGAACTGGGCCGCGCATGCGGCGCGGGAGCTGGGCATGGCGCGGCCGCACGAATGGCTGCCGCAGAACTACGCGTGGTGGTTGCAGAAGCGCGAAGAAACCCTTGAACTTTCCAGGACGTCCACTCATGAACAGCCCGTCTCCTGAAGGCCGCCCCTTTGCCGAACTGTATGACGTCTCCATGCACTACGGCGGCGTCGATGGCACGCTTGCGCTCGAGAATCTGGACATGACCGTCAACCGCGGCGAACTGGTCGCGGTGGTGGGCCCGTCGGGATGCGGGAAGTCGACCCTGATGCGCTTGATGAGCGGCCTGTGGTTGCCTACCGACGGCGGTGTGATCATCGACGGCAAAGAAGTGGACCAGCCGCTGTCGATCGTCGGCATGGCTTTCCAGAACCCCACGTTGCTGCCGTGGCGCACGATACTCGACAACGTCATGCTGCCGCTCGAAGTCGCGACCGGACATCGCAGCCGCCTGCGCGCCAACAAGGCCGAGTACGTGGCCAAGGCGCAGGAACTGCTCGAACTGGTCGGGCTGGGCGGGTTCGGGGCCAAGCTGCCGCATCAATTGTCGGGCGGCATGCAGCAGCGGGCGTCGCTGTGCCGGGCGCTGATCCACGAGCCGGCGCTGTTGATGCTGGACGAACCGTTCGCCGCCCTGGATATCTTCACGCGCGAGGACTTGTGGTCGGTCCTGCAGAATGTCTGGATGGCCCGGCGCCCGACGGTGATGCTGGTCACGCACGACCTGCGGGAGGCGGTCTACCTGGCCGACCGGGTGGTGGTCATGTCGTCGCGCCCCGGCCGCGTGATTGCCGAGCACGTCGTGCCGTTCCCCCGTCCGCGCAAGCGCGAGGATACGTTCTCGCCTGAATTCAATGCCTTGGTCCACCAGTTGCGCGAAGCGATCGAAGTCGCGCGTGGCCTGCAAGAGAGTCTTGAAGGGGTCGAACATGCAGCGTGACAATGCCTTGCCTGTCAACCAGGCGCGTCGAGCCACGCGCAGCAGCCGCGCCGCCGCGCGCGCCGCGGCGCTGAAACGCCGACGCCGCCTGGAACGCGTGCTGCCGTGGATGGTCATCCTCGGGTTTTTTCTGGTGTGGGAGGCCGCGGTGCGCAGTTTCGGCATCGCGGACTTCGTGTTGCCGCCGCCCTCGGCCATCGCCCAGGGCATGGCCAAGTGGTGGGAGCCGCTGCTGGTCGACGCTGGCCATACGCTGTTGTCCACGGCCATCGGATTCGCATTCGCCGTCGTGCTGGGCATCGTCACCGGTGTCGCGATCGGGGCGTCCACGCTGGTCTACCGCGGACTCTATCCTTTGCTCGTGGCGTTCAACAGCATTCCCAAGGTCGCGCTGGTGCCGGTGCTGGTGCTGTGGTTCGGGGTCAATACGGTACCCGCCATCATTACCGCATTCGCGATCAGTTTCTTTCCCATCGTGGTCAACGTTGCAACCGGCATCGCCACCGTCGAACCGGAACAGCGCGACGTGCTACGCGCGCTGGGCGCGCGGCCGCTGGACATCGTGCGCAAGGTCGGGCTGCCGCGCGCCATGCCGTACTTCTTCGCTTCGCTCAAGATTGCGATCACCGTGGCCTTCGTCGGCAGCATCACGGCGGAAACCGTTTCTTCCGAGCATGGCATCGGCCACCTGATGATGGCGGCCTCCGCCAGCTTCGACGTGCCCCTGGTATTTGCCGGACTGATCGTGACCAGCGTCATGGGCATCGCGATGTACACCATCGCGGCGGCCATCGAGAAACGCACCACCACCTGGGCGACGCGCGGCCAGAACGATCTGGAGAACGGCGGGCATTGATCGCGTCGGTCTTGCCAGGGTCCGGCTAGCGCTTGCCCAACTGCCGGATGCCCGGGCCCACCGGCGGCCGGCGGTTGCCGGGGTGGCGCGGGTCGGCGCCCCAGATCGCCTGGTAGGTATCGATGCACCAGCCCCGGCATTGCAGCCACGCGAACGCGGCGGCCCAGGCCAGGCTCCAGGCGCCGATCAGCACCGGCATCCAGCGCGGCGCGTTGACGTGCAGCAGCCCGGTGACGATCGCCACCGCCGCCACGGCCAGCGCCAGATAGCCCGCCAGCTTGTGCGCCGCCTCGAACACGACGCGCCGGCGGGTCATGTCGTAGTGGTCGCCCGATTCGTCCGGGCTTCCCTTCGAGCCGCGCAGCATGCCGCCCAGCACCTGCAAGGCGGCCAGCGCGCAGGTCACCCAGGCGCAGATGCGGTGCAGGCGGGCCAGCCCGGCGTCCGATCCCGACACTTGCCAGACCAGCGCCACCGCGCCCGCGGTCAGCACCACGCCGCCGATCTGGAGCGCGAGGTGCGCGTGCCACCACCCCTTGTTGTCCAGCGCAGCCGGCCATGCCTGCCGCGGCGTGACCTTGAAGAAGCGCGCGGCCAGGATGCCCAGCGGGATCATGACCGCCCAGGCCAGCACCATCGCGCGGGCATGCCAGGCCTGGACCATGTCGATGCGATGCGGCCGTCCGGCCACCATCGGCTGTTGCAGCCACGCCAGCGGGTCGCCGCCGGCCACCCAGGCCAGCACGGCCAGCGCTACCAGGACCGCCGCGCCGGCCGCGGCCAGCACGCCGGGACCGGGCAGCAGCGGGCCGCGTCCGAGCGGGTCATTGTTCATTGAGTAGTTTGACCTCTTCGCCCGGGATGGGGGTGTAGCTGCTGCCGCCCCGCTTGAGGATGCGCTCGGTGCCGCCATGTCGGGCGATCAGCGCGGCCTGGTCCCGCTTGGCCTGCCGGTCCACCGCCTCGGGATCGAGCAGGCCGCGCAGGTGCGCCTCGAATCCGGCCAGCAGCGGCGCGCTTTCGGGCTTGCCCGCCAGGTCGTGCAATTCCTCGGGGTCCTGCTCCAGGTCGAACAGCTCGGGCGCGTAGCCGGTGTAGTGGATGTACTTGTGATGGCCGCGGCGCAGCATGTAGGCGGCGCTGACCGATCCGGCCGCGTGGTATTCGCTCAGGATGGTGCGGTGGCCGTCGTCCGGCTCGGCGGCGATCTCCAGCAGCGACTTGCCGGGCAGGCCCGCGGGGCAGTCCAGGCCGGCCGCCTGCATGACGGTGGGATACATGTCCACGTGCGAGACCGGCGTGCGCACTTTGCGGCCCGCCTCGAAACCGGGGCCGCTGGCCAGCATGGGGATGCCGGCGGATTCCTCGTACATGGTCGACTTGCCCCACAGCGAACGCGAGCCGAGGTTGTCGCCGTGGTCGGACAGGAAGATGACGCGGGTGTCCGCAGCCAGTCCGCTGGTCTCCAGCGCGTGCAGGATGCGCCCGACGTTGTGGTCCAGGAACGAGCACAGGCCGAAGTACGAGGCGATGGCGATGCGGCGCTGGTCGTCGCTTTCGAAGTGCGAATCGAAGCGGTAGCAGTCGTTCCAGGCCTGTATCCACGGATGCAGCGGGCCCGACGCGGGCTTGGGCAGCGCAATGGCCTTGGGGTCGTACATCGCGTAGAACTCGGGCGGCGCGATCAGCGGCGAGTGGGGGGCGATGTAGGACGTGAACAGCGTCCACGGCGGGTCCTGGCGCTGTCGGCCGCGGGCGTGCAGCCATTCGACCGTCTTGTCGGTGATGTCGCGGTCGTACCGGGTGTAGCTGCTTTCGCCGGGTCCGATGCTCTTGGCCAGGTCGGCCGACTGGTGGCGGATGGGTAGCGGGTCGCGTATCAGTCCGTACAGGTCGCCGACCCCGGCCTCGATGTGCATGGGGATGATCTGCTCGGTGAAGCCGCCGTCGATGTCGTCGCCGGTGTAGTGCAGCTTGCCGATGGACACCGCCAGCCGGCCGGCGTCGCGCAGCGCGTGGGCCCAGCTGGGGACGCGGCCGTCGTAGGCGATGGCGTTGTCCCAGTAGCCCGTCTCGTGCACGTCGCGGCCGGTGGCGAAGGCCGCCCGCGCCGGCACGCAGATGGGAGAGCTGGAATAGGCGGCCTCGAACGAGGTGCTGCGCGCGGCCAGCCGGTCCAGGTTGGGGGTGCGGACCATGGGATGGCCGTTGTAGCCGAGCACTTTCTTGTTGTGCTCGTCGTCCATGATGATCAGCAGGTTGGAGGGTTTCATCTACTGTGCCTTGATGCCGTTGTCGTCGACGATTTTCGTCCAGCGCGCGGTTTCCGCGGTGACTTTCTCGGCCAGCTCCTTGCCGGTGCTGCCCGTGGGCGCGGCGCCCAGCGATTCGAACTGCTTCTTCACCTCGGGCGCCTGCAAGGCCTTGTTGACCGCCGCCTCCAGCGTGGCGCGCACGGGCGCGGGCAGGCCGGCCGGCGCGAACAGCGCGTGCCAGTTGTCCACGTCCAGCTCGGGCAGTCCGGCTTCCGGCGCGGACGGCACGCTGGGGAATTGCGGGAAGCGCTGGCCGGCGGTCACGAACAGGGGCGTCACGCGCTTGGCCTGCACCAGGCCGATGGCGGCGGCGATGCCGGCGAAGCCGATCTGGGTTTCGCCGCCGGCCACCGCGGTCAGCGCCGCGCCGCCGCTCTTGTAGGGAACGTGCAGCAGCTCCGTGCCCATCTGCTTGCCCAGCAGCACGCCGGCCAGATGCTGGGGGCCGCCCACGCCGGGCGAGGAATAGCTGTACGAGCCCTTGGGCGCCTGCTTGAGCTTGGCGCGCAGTTGCTCGACGCTGGCGATGCCGGTGGCCGGCGAGGCCACCAGCACCAGCGGCACCGAGGCGACCATGCTGATGGGAGTGAAGCTTTCGGTGGGCTTGTACTTGATGGGGTAGAAGGACGGGGCCAGCGCGATGTTGGACACCGTGCCCATCAGCAGCGTGTAGCCGTCGGGCGCGGCCGAGGCCACCGCGTTGGCGCCTATGGTGCCGGTGGCGCCGGCGCGGTTCTCGACGATGATGGCCTGCCCCAGTCCCGCGGACAGCTCCTTGCCGAGCACGCGGGCCAGCACGTCCGGTGCGCTGCCGGCCTCCGAGCCGACGATGATCCGGATCGGCTGGCTGGGGAAATTGCCCTGGGCCTGGACGGCGGGCGCGGCGAGCAGCGTGCAGGCGGCGGCCAGGGCCAGCCCGCGGCGGGGGGGAAAGTGCATGTTCGTCTCCTGGATGAGGCCCGTCTTTTCCTGGCGGGCGATGGGGGTTTCAGCTTGCGATATAGGCGGTCTTGACCGTGGTGTAGAACTCGGCCGCGTGGCGTCCCTGCTCGCGCGGCCCGTAGGATGAAGCCTTGGTGCCGCCGAAGGGCACGTGATAGTCGACGCCGGCCGTGGGCAGGTTCACCATCACCATGCCCGCCTGGGCGTGCTGCCGGAAATGCGTGGCGTACTTGAGCGAGGTCGTGCAGATGCCGGAGGCCAGGCCGAACTCGGTGTCGTTGGCCAGGTGCAGGGCTTCGTCGTAGTCGCGGGCGCGCAGCACGCTGGCGACGGGGCCGAAGACTTCCTCGCGGTTGATGCGCATGCCGGGTTCGGTGCCGATTACCAGCGCGGGCGCCTGGAAATGGCCGACGGTGTCGCGCTCCAGCGTCTCGCCGCCGATGATGGCCTGGGCGCCCTCGCGCCGGGCGATGTCCAGGTAGGACAGGTTCTGCGCGAGCTGGCGCTCGTCCACCACCGGCCCGATGTCCACGCCGGCGCGCAGTGCGTGGCCGACGTTCAGCTTGGCCATGCGTTCGCGCATCGCCTGCACGAAGCGGTCATGGATGTTCGCGGTCACGATCAGCTTGCTCGATGCCGTGCACCGCTGGCCGGTGGAGAAAAACGACCCCTGCACCGCGGTTTCCACGGCCTGCTCCAGGTTGGCGTCGTCCAGCACCACCAGCGGGTTCTTGCCGCCCATCTCGCACTGCACCTTGGCGCCGCGCGCGGTGGCGCTGGCGATGATGCGGCGGCCGGTGGCCACCGAGCCGGTGAAGCTGATGGCCTGGACCTCGGGGGAATCGACGAAGGCCTGGCCGACCGCCGAGCCCGCGCCCATGACGAGGTTGAACGCGCCCTTGGGCAGCGCGGTGCGCGACAGGATCTCGGCCAGCAGCCAGGCCGAACCCGGCACCAGCTCGGCGGGCTTGAACACGACGGTGTTGCCGTAGGCCAGCGCCGGCGCGATCTTCCACGCCGGAATGGCGATGGGGAAGTTCCACGGCGTGATCAGGCCGACCGTGCCCACGGGCTGGCGGAATACTTCCACGCCGACGTTGGGCCGCACCGACGGCAGCAGGTCGCCCGGCGTGCGCAGCGCCTCGCCGGCGAAGAACTTGAAGATCATGGCGGCGCGCGCGACCTCGCCCATGCCCTCGGGCAGGGTCTTGCCTTCTTCGCGCGACAGCATGCGGCCGATTTCTTCCTTGCGCGCCAGCAGCTCGTTGCCGACCGCGTCCAGCACGTCGAAGCGCTGCTGGGGCGTGGACGCGCCCCAGGCCGGCCGGGCCCGCGCTGCCGCGGCGATGGCGCGGTGCGCCAGCTCGGCGTCGGCCTGCGCGTACAGGCCGATCACGTCGCTCGTGTCCGAGGGGTTGACGTTGGGGCGGGCGGAGACGCCCGGCACCCATTCGCCGGCTATGTACAGATGGTATTCCGGTGTGTTCATGTCGGTTCTACAGGGAGGTGACGCCGACCACGGCCTGGGCGGGTTCGAAGCGGACCGCGTTGCGCAGGGGGCGGCCGAAGCCGTTCAGCGAGATCTCGAAGCGGTCGCCGTCCACGGTGCGGATCTGGTCGGAGAAGCTCAGCGTGGCCGTGCCGAAGTAGTGCACGTGCAGGTCGCCGGGGCGGCGGAACTGCGCATACTTGAAGTGGTGGTGTTCCAGGTTGGCCAGGGTGTGGCTCATGTTGGCCTCGCCGGTGACGAAGGGCTTCTCCCAAAGGACCTCGCCCTCGCGCACGATGCGGCTGGCGCCCCGCAGGTCGGCGGGCAGCTCGCCCAGCAGCAGTTCCGGCCCGAAGGCGCAGGGCCGCAGCTTGGAATGCGCCAGCCACAGGTAGTTGAAGCGCTCGGTCAGGTGGTCGGAGAATTCGTTGCCCACGGCGAAGCCGATGCGGCGCGGCGCGCCCTGATCGTCCACCAGGTAGACACCCACCAGCTCGGGTTCCTCGCCCGCGTCCAGCGCGAAGCCGGGCACGGGGAAGTCGCACTCCGGCGCCACCAGCAGGCTGCCGTCGCCCTTGTAGAACCACTCGGGCTGCGCGCCCGCCTGGCCCGCCGCCGGTTTGCCGCCCTCGACGCCCAGCTTGAACATCTTCATGGAGTCGGTCAGGTTGGTGTTTTCCTGCAGCTTGGCGTGCATGGCATCGCGCGACGCGGCGCTGCCCAGGTGGGTCAGGCCGGTGCCCGAGATCAGCATGCGCGCGGCGTCGGGATGGGTGACCGGCGGCAGCAGGCGCCGCTCGTCCACCAGCGCCTGATAGCGGACGCGGCGGTCCGAGGCCAGGCTCCGGATCAGCGCTTCCAGCGGCACGCCTTCGCGGGCCGCCTGCAAGGCCAGGCCGTAGACGCCCTCGCGGGCGGAGCTGACTTCGATCTCGTCGTCGCCGGCCACGACGCCCACGCAAAGCTGGCCGTCCTCGATGAATTGGATGACGCGCATGATGTTCACTCGCTGATCTGGAATTGATCGAGATACTCGGTGTTCAGGGTCAGGCCCAGGCCCGGCAGCGTGTCGTCCAGCTGCAGGAAGCCGTCCTTGGCGACGGGCTCGCCCTTGAAGATGTAGTAGAAGAGCTCGTTGCCCACTTCCACGTCGAACTTCGGGAAGTACTCGCTCATGGGCGAGGCCAGCGTGCTCATGGTCAGGTGATAGTTGTGCATCTGGCCGGCGTGCGGGATCACGGGAATCGAATGTGCCTCGCACAGCGCGTTGATCTTGTGGGCCGCGGTGATGCCGCCGACGCGGTTGGTGTCGTACTGCACGACCGATACCGCCTTCTTGTCCAGCAACTGGCGGAAACCGTGCAGCGTGAACTCGTGTTCGCCGCCCGAGATGGGAATGGCGCTCAGGCGCGACAGTTCGGCATAGCCGTCCACGTCGTCGGCGATGACGGGTTCCTCCAGCCAGCGCGGTTCGAACTTCTCCAGCTTGGGCAGCATGCGGCGCGCGTAGTCCAGGTCCCAGCCCATGTAGCACTCCAGCATCAGGTCGGACTCGTAGCCGATGACCTCGCGCACGGCCTGCACCGACTTCAGGTTCTCGGCCACGCCGCGCGTGCCGTGGTTGGGGCCGTAGCCGAAGCGCATCTTGAACGCGGTGAAGCCCTGGTCCAGGAAAGTCTGCGCCTCTTCCTGCATGGCCTTCAGGTCGCCCCGGTACAGCTTGGAGTAGTAGCAGGGGATGCGCTCCTTGGTGCGGCCGCCCAGCAGCTTGAACACCGGCTTGTTCACCGACTTGCCCAGGATGTCCCAGATCGCCAGGTCCACCGCCGAGATGGCCGCCATGGCCACGCCCTTGCGGCCCCAGGCCAGCGTGGAGCGGTACATGCGCTGCCACAGGTATTCATAGTCCCAGGGGTCCTGGCCGATCACCAGCGGGGCCAGGTACTGATCGATGATGGCCTTGGCGATGTGGGGCGCCAGCGCGACGTTGCCCAGGCCGACGATGCCGTCGTCGGTCTCGATCTCGACCACGGTCCAGCCGTGGAAGCGGAAGGTCTGCATGGAGTCGCCGCGGTCGTACAGGGCGTCCATGGCGTTGGAGCAGAAGTTGGCCTGGGGCGGAACGGTCTTGCCCTTCCATTCGAAGACGCGGGCGCGGACGGATTTGATTTTCATGATGGTTCGCAAAAAGAAGTTATCGGGTGGCGGCCTGGCGCTGGGCGAGGCCCATGCGGCAGGCAATGGCGTAGGCGTTGGCGATGGCGTTGTCATCGGCCCGGCCCTGGCCGGCGATGTCGTAGGCCGTGCCGTGGGCGGGCGTGGTGATGGGAATGGGCAGGCCGCCCTGGACCGTCACGCCCTTCGAGAATCCCAGCAGCTTGATGGCGATCTGGCCCTGGTCGTGATACATGGTGACGACGGCATCGACCTGGCCGTCGCGGGCCTTCAGGAAGATGGTGTCGGCCGGGTACGGGCCTTCGATGGGCAGGCCCTCGGCCACCAGTTCGCGCACGGCGGGCGCGATGATCTCGACTTCCTCGCGTCCGCAGGTGCCGCCGTCCCCGCCGTGTGGGTTGAGCGCGGCCACCGCGACGCGCGGGGCCTCGATGCCGTTGGCCAGCAGCGAGCGGTGGATCAGGCGCGTGGCGTCCTTGATGCGGTCCTTGTCGATGTAGCGCGGCACGTCCTTGATGGGGATGTGCGACGAGATGCGCGAGGTCCACAGCGCATCCATGGTGTTGAATTCGCAGAAATAAGTCGTCACGCCCAGGTACTCGGCGAAGTGATGCAGCTCGTCCTCGTGGCGCAGGCCGCCCAGCTTCATCGCGTGCTTGTTCAGCGGCGCGAAGCAGATGGCGTCGATCTCGCCGTCCATGGCCGCGGTCATGCAGCGGTCCAGCACTTGCAGCACCGACTTGCCGCCCGCCGCCCGCGCCGTGCCGACGATCACGTCCACCGGGTCCACGGTGTTCATCGGCAGGAAGGCGGGTACGTCGGCGTCCGGACGCGCGCGGACTTCGGCGAAGTCCTCGACCGGACGGGTCGCGACCCGCACGCCGGCCACGCGCTGGCCCTGTTCCCAGAGCCAGGGGTCGCCGACCAGCACGATGTTGGCCTGGCGCGGAACGTCCGGCCGCGACAGCAGCCGCGCGACGAGTTCGGGACCGATGCCCGCCGGATCGCCCAGGGTGAGCGCGACGACGGGACGAAGAGGGGTAGTCATGGAGTGTCAGCCATCAAGAAGGTGAAAGGGGCTCAGATCCGGACGATCCGGGAGACGTCGGGTTCGCGCTGCGTGGCGATGAAGCGCGTGAAGCGCAGCGATTGCAGGTCCAGCACGCCGACGCGGTCGTCGTCCTGCGAGATGTAGGCCAGCGGCCGGGTGGGATCGAGCGACAGCGCGATGGCGCGTGCGTCCATCTTCACGTAGCCGGTTTCCTGCAAGGTGGCGGGGTCGACCACCGAGACGCTGCGGTCGCCGTAGTTGGTCACCAGGAGACGGTTGCCGGCGCGGTAGATGCGGGTCGCGTCCTCGCGCGAAGGCACCGTCAGGCGCACTTCCATGGTCTCGGTGTCGATCGCCGACAGCGTGTTGCTCCAGCGGTTGCTGACGAACAGGGTGCGCTCGTCCTCGCTCAGGCAGCAGCCCTCGGGCTTGAGGCCCGGATGGCAGGCCACGGGCTGGGACAGCGGTTCCCAGGGGCGCAGCTTCGTCACCGTGTGGCTGAGCAGGTTCATGCTGAAGGCGGTCTGGCCGTCGCGCGTCAGCACGAACAGGTGGCTTTTCACGCCGCCCGACGGCATGGCGCGCTTGGGCGCGGTGTCGGTATCGGGCTGGTCCAGCACCAGCAGCATGGCCTTTTCCTCGCTCAGCGCGTAGAGCCGGTCGTGCTGGTCCATCTGCATGCCGTGGATGCGGTTGAACGGGAACAGGTCTATAGACCTTACCAGTTGGGCCGAACGAATATCGATCTGCAGGATCGCGGATCCCCCCGGGCCGACGTGGCCGGAGGTCTCGACGCCGTAGTGCCCCACGTAGACGTAGCGCTGCGCCGCGTCGATCACGAATTCGTGCGGGAAATCAGGCAGGGGCAGGCTGCGCAGCCGCTCGCCCGATTCGGGGTCGTACCAGCTGATGCAGTGCGAACATTTTTCTACCAGCAGGAGGGTGTCTTGGCTCATGGCGGGCTCTCAGGAATGGCCGTGCGTGTTCAGGCGGATGCGGTACAGCGACGTCGACGCGCAGATGTAGAGTTCGTCGCGCGCGGCGCCGCCGAAAGTCAGGTTGCCGACCTTCTCGGGGACGGGGATGCGGGCCAGGCGGGTGCCGTCGGGGTGGTAGACCTGGACGCTGTCCTCGCTGCTGGTGTAGACCCAGCCGCGTTCGTCCACCCGTATGCCGTCGGCCAGCCCGGGTTCGACCACGGCGAACACGCGGGGGCGGGCCAGCGTGCGTCCGCCGATCACGTCGAAGGCCAGGATGTGGTGGTGGCCGCTACCGTCCTGGCGCAGCGCGGCCGAGGTGTCGGTCACGTACAGCACGCTTTCGTCGGGCGAGAACGCCAGGCCGTTGGGTTCCTCGGGAAAGTCGCTGGCGATGTCCAGCGCGCCGGTGGCCGGGTCGTAGCGGAACACGTAGTGGGCGCGCAGCTCGGACGGCGCCTGATGGCCTTCGCGGTCGGACAGGATGCCGTAGGGCGGATCGGTGAACCAGATGCTGCCGTCGCGCTTCTCGACCAGATCGTTGGGCGAATTCAGGCGGCGGCCCTGGTAGCGGTCGACCAGCACCTCGGGCGCGCCGGGGCGGCCGGCGCTGTCGAAGCGCGTGCGCAGGATGGCGCGCATGCCGTGCGAGCAGTGCAGCAGCGAGCCGTCCGCCGAGGCGGTGTGGCCGTTGGTGAACTCGACCCGGTCGCGCCAGACGCGCCCGCCTTCGCGTTCGTCCCAGGCCAGGATGCGGTTGTTGGGGATGTCGCTCCACAGCACCATGCGCTGCGCGGCCAGCCACACGGGGCCTTCGCTCCAGGTGGCGCCGGTGTACAGGCGTTCGAGCCGGCTGTCCGGTCCGAACAGGCTCTCGGCCCGCGGGTCCAGGGAAGTGGGGGTGCTCATGAGTGATCGAGTTCCTGTAGCGTGGTGCGATGGACCTGGTCCAGGTGCCGCTGCATGGCGGCCACCGCGGTTTCCGGGTCGCCGCTCTTGAGCGCGGCGACGATGGCCCGGTGGTCGGTCACGCTGTGCGCGATCGCGCCCGACCGCTGCAAGGCGCGGCGCCGGTGTTCCAGCGCATAGCCGTAGAAGTCGAACACCACGTCGGCCAGCAGGCCGTTGCCGCAGGCGCGGTACAGCACCTGGTGGAATTCCTGGTCCGAGATCTGGAAGCGGACGGGATCGTCCATCATGGTTTCCTGGTCCGCCACCAGGCGGTCCAGCCGGTTCAACTGCGCGGGCGTGATGCGGCGGGTGGCCAGGCGGATCACCTGGATCTCCACGGCGGCGCGCGCCTCGGCTACCTCCTCCAGCGACCGGTCACCCAGGTCGCGCAGCGTGCTGACCGAGTCCTGCACCGCCACCGCGCCCGGTCCCAGCACGCGGGTGCGCGCGCCCTGGCTGACTTCCAGCATGCGCCATGCCTGGAGCACGCCGATGGCGGCGCGGACGGTCTCGCGCGAGACGCCCAGCGTGGTCGCCAGTTCGCGCTCGGACGGCAGTTCGTCGCCTGGCCGCAGCAGGCCCGAGTGGATCATGTAGGCGAGCTTGTCGCTGATCTGGTCGCGGATGGTCCGGCGCGTGATGTTCGGGGTATCGCCGGGGATACGGGAGATGAGCTGCATGCGTGTGATCCCTGTTACTTTGGTCACTGGTTCGGTAAGCATACCTGTCTCCTCAGGCCATCCGCGCCGGCAGCGGGCATTCGTCCGCGTGCCGCGCCATGGCGCGCACCAGTTCCAGCATCAGTTCCGCCCGGACCGTGGCGCAGGCGGGATCGTCCCAGCGGTTCACGGATTCGTCCGGATCGTCGCGCAGATCGTAGAGTTCCCCCCATTCCTCGAACGCATGGACCGACAGGCGCCAGTGGCCGGTGACCAGCGTGCGCACCTTGGGCAGGCCGCTGCCGGGCATGGGGCGGTGGCCTTCTTCCTCGACCAGGACCGAGGCGCGCGGCGCGGCGGGCGCGGCGGCGGGCGCGAGATCCCGCCCCTGCGTGCCATGCGGCGGGACCAGGCCCGCGCGCGCCAGGATGCTCGGACCGATGTCGATCGCGCTGGCCAGGTCGGTGCGCCGGCCGCCTGCGCCGGCCTGGGGATCGGCCCAGATCAGCGGCATGCGGATCACGCTCCGGTAGTGCAGCGGGCCCTTGAACAGCAGGCCGTGGTCGCCCATGAAATCGCCGTGGTCGCTCAGGAACAGCACCACGGTGTCGCGCGCCAGCTCCAGGGCTTCCAGCTTCGCGAGGATGGCGCCGACCATGTCGTCGATGCAGGTGATGGCGCCGTAGTTCAGCGCGATGGCCGCGCGGGCCTCGTCCTGGGTGACGGCGATGACCCGGCTGCCGGCCGTGGAGCGCCGGCCGGCGGCGAGTTCCTCGTGCAGCGCGCGCTTGAGCGGCGTGTCCGCCGGCGTGGCCGGTCCGCAGGTCGCGGGCAGTTCGATGTCCTCGGGCCGGTACATGTCCCAGTAGCGGCCGGGCGGCGTGAAAGGGTGGTGCGGGTCGGGGAAGGAGCAGGCCAGCAGGAAGGGCTGGTCGCCCCGCGCGGCATGGTCTTCCAGCCAGTCGATCGCGCGGTCCCGGACGAAGGCGCTGGGATACAGGTCCTCGGGCAGCGCGGTGCGCCAAGCCTGCGGCGCCGCCGTCTGGCCGCCGGGCAGGGCGTGGTCCGGGCCGCGCAGCGTCTCGGCCTCGGGGCAGCGGGCCAGCAGCCAGCGGTCGTAGGCGCCGCCGACTTCGTCGCCGTGCTCCAGGCACAGCTCGGTGTGGTCGAAACCGTAGTACGGCAGGCGCACCGCATGGTCCGGATCCCGCCAGCGCACCACCGACTCCTGCTCGTAGGCGGGGCTGTCGCGGTCCTCGCGCCGTGCCTGCGGCCGGTCGGCGCCCTCGCCCTTGCGCCAGGACGGCTGGACATCCGTCATGTTCTGCAGATGGCTCTTGCCGATCAGCGCCGTGCGCCAGCCGGCCTCGCGCAGCGCGTCGGCGAAAGTGCGGCTGTCCAGCGGCAGCGGCACGCCGTTCATGCGCGCCCCGGCCGCGCCGGGCATGCGCCCGGTCATGATCGCGGCGCGGTTGGGCATGCACGCCGGCGAGGCCACGTAGCACTGCTCGAACACCGTGCCGCGCGCGGCGATGCCGTCGATGTGCGGGGTGCGCACCTGCGTGTTGCCATAGCAGCCGAGGTGGTCCGCGCGCTGCTGGTCGGTCACGAAGATCAGGAAGTTGGGGCGCCGGGTGGACATCTCAATTGGCTTCTAATTTGATCGCGTCGGCCAACTGGCGGTAGCGGCGGATGTCTTCTTCCGTCATGGCCGCCAGCGTGGCGGGCGAACCGGCCTCGGCCACCATGCCTTGCGCGGCGATGCGGTCCTTCACCGCCGGATCGGCCAGCACGCGGCGCAGTTCCCGGTTCAGGCGCTCGACCACGGCCGCCGGCAGTCCGGCCGGACCGTACAGGCCGAACCACGTGCGCGTCGAGAAGCCCGGGATGGACTCGCCCACCGTGGGCGTGCCGGGCAGCATCTTCGAGCGCGCGGCCTGCGGCACCGCCACGGCCACCAGCTTGCCGCCCTGGATGTGCGGCAGGGCGGGCGAGAGCCCGACCAGCATCACGTCGATCTGGCCGCCCAGGAGATCCTGCATCGCGGCCGGACCGCCCTTGTAGGGCACGTGCGAGAGCGGAATGCCGGCGGCCTGCATCAGTTGTTCCATGAACAGGTGGTTGGGCGAACCCACGCCCGCCGACCCGTACGTGGCCTTGCCCTGCTTGCCGCGCGCGTAGGCCACGAATTCGGCGAAGGTCTTGATCTTCAGCGACGGATTGGCGGCCAGCACGAACTCGTTGAAGCCCAGCAGCGAGACCGGCGTGAAATCCTGCAAGGGCCGGTAGGGCAGTTGCTTGTAGACGATGGTGTTGATCGCCATGTTGCCGTCGTGGGCGATCGCCAGCGTGTAGCCGTTCGGCTCTGCCTTGGCCAGCGTCTCCATGGCGATGAGCCCGCCCGCGCCGGGCTTGTTCTCGACCACGACCTTCTGCCCCAGCCCACTGGACAGGGGTTCCGCCAGGATCCGGGCGAAGGCGTCGGGCGCGCTGCCGGGCACCGACGGCACCAGCAGCTTGATGGGCTGGCGCGGATAGTCCTGGGCGGCGGCGGTGCCGGCCGCGCCCAACAGCAGGCCGGCGGCCAGGGCGGCCAGCGACCGGCGGCGCGGAATACGGGGAAGACGGGGGCTCATGAGCGGGGTGGTCCTTGCGGGTAGGGTCGAGTAACTGGTCTGCTGGTACGGATAGTAGACCAGTTAAAACGCGCTCACTATCTAGGGTTAACCCGCGATCGATGGGACCATGCAACGGCTAGTGGCGAGGCAGGCGCTTGTCCAACTGGTCGTACACGGCCGAGGCCACCCGCGCCAGTTCATCCTTGGAAACCCCGGCCGACAGGGCGTAGCCGAAGGGCCCGTCTATCCAGTAGAAGACGTTGATGCCGCCTTCGCGCGCGAAGCGGAAGGCCGTGTCCGGATTGCCGTCGCGTTCGGTGCTGACATACAGGGTCAGGCGCTGTCCGCCGGCGTCCTGGTACATGAATTGAGCCACGGGGCCTTCGCTGCCCGGCAGCAGGCGTCCGCCGACCAGTTCAAAGCCCAGGCTGCCCAGCTTGGGCGCCCGCACGTCCTGGCCCAGCCGCCGCGACAGCCAGGTGACGAGCTGGGTCTCCTGGTCCGCGCCGATCTCGACCGGCCGGCGCACGTCCGGGCTGTAGACCGCATGGGCGATCGCGGCCTGCTGGGGCAAGGACGGCCGCGCGTCGGCGATGGCCGAGGCCTGGTAGCGGCCATGTCCCCACCAGCCGGCCATGCCGCCCAGCAGGGCCAGCATGACGCCGGCGGCGATGCGCAGGGCGGGCCGCGCCGACCCGCGTTGCCGGGCGCCGGGGGGAACCGCCGCGGCTTCCAGCGCGGGCGGGATAGGTTCGTCCAGCACTGGCTCGAACAGGCGTTGCACAGCGTGCTTCTGCTCCTGCCATGCCCGCACGCGCAGGGCGGCGTCCGGATGGCCGGCAAGATGGGCCTCCACGTCGGCCCGCCGCGCGGGCGACAGCTCGCCATCGACGTAGGCATGCAGATCGGCTTCGGTGATGGGCATCATGGTTTTACTTGATCATCCGCAGTGTTCCGGCCGCGGGCGGCTGTCCGTCCAGGATCAGCCGCAGGCGCTCCCGGCCCCGGGACAGCCGGGACATGACGGTGCCCAGAGGAATGCCCAGGGTGTCCGCGACCTCCGTGTAGCGCATCCCTTCCAGCGCGACCAGCAGCAGGACCGCCCGCTGGTCTTCCGGCAACTGCGCGAGCGCGTTTTCCAGGTCCTCGAGTTCGATGCCGTCCGCCTGTGTGGGCCGCGACGGCATATCGTCCAGGGTCTCGTTCCAGGGCACCGTGCTCAACCGCTGCCCCCGCAACTGGTCCACGCGCAGGTTGTGCATGATGGACAGCAGCCACGCGCCCAGGTCGCGCCCGGTGTGCCACGTGTGCAGGCGCGCCCAGGCGCGTTCCAGGGTGTCCTGCACCAGATCGTCGGCCGCCGCGCGATCGCCCGCCAGCGCGCGGGCATAGCGCCGCAGACGCGGAAGCAGGGCGGTGACCGCGCGGCTGTCCATGGGCCGGTCAGGGCTTGGCGGCGTGCCAGATGCTGTTGACGCCGTCGCCGGTCTTGTCGCCCGGCTTCTGGTCCTTGGCCCAGAAGTACAGCGGCTTGCCCTTGTACGCCCACTGGGCCTTGCCGTCGTCGCGGGTGATGACCGTGTAGTCGCCCTCGGCCTTGTCCGAGGCCGCTGCCATCAACGGCGGCCAGTTGGTCGCGCACGGGCCGTTGCACACGCTCTTGCCGCTGCCGGCGACGTCCTTGTCGAACACGTAGAGCGTCATGCCGTTGCCGCCGGCGAGCACGCCGTCCTTCGCCTGGGCGGGGGCCGCCTGCGCCGCCGACGAGCCGAACAGGGCCGCCGTCGCCAGCAGCAGTGAGGGCAGAAGCGTTGTTTTCCTGGCTACCATGGGATGCTCCTTGGTGGTTGATGAAGGGTGTTTGAACGGTATACGGGGGCGGGCCGTCCAGTATTCCCTTCGGCGGAAAACAAATCTGCCCTGATTGTCCTCCTATTGCAGGCTGACGTTCGCCGACTGCACCGTGGCCTGCCACCGCCGGCTCTCGGTGTCCATGAAGGCCGCCATGTCCTCGGGCTTGCCGGGGCTGGGCGCCACCCCCAGTTCCTGCATCCGCCGCTTGGTGGCCGCTTCGTCCAGGATCGCATTGATCTGTTCGTTCAGGGTGGCGATCACGCCGGCCGGGGTCCCCGCCGGCGCCAGCATGCCGTACCAGGCGGGCGCGTCGAAGGCCGGCAGGCCGGCCTCGGCGAAGGTCGGGACGTCGGGCAGGTCGACCAGGCGCGACTTGCCCGTGACCGCCAGCGCGCGGACCTTGCGGCCCTTGATCTGGGGCAGTGCCGACGGCGCGGTATCGAACATCATCTGCAGGCGTCCGCCTATCAGGTCGGTCATGGCCGGGCTGCTGCCCTTGTATGGAACGTGCTGCATGTCGCCCTGGATCAGGGACTTGAACAGTTCGCCCGACAGGTGCACCGAGGTTCCCGCTCCGCCGGAGCCGAAGTTGACGGTGCCGGGCTTGCCACGGATCAGGTCGATGGCTTCCTTCAGCGTGCGCGCGGGGAACTGGGCCGCCACGATCAGCACGGTGGGCGACGTGGCGATCATGCCGACCGGCGCGAAGTTCTTCTTCACGTCGTAGCCCAGGTCCTTGTACAGGTAGGGATTGATGGACAGCGTGACCTGGCCGAACAGCAGCGTATAACCGTCGGCCGGCGCGCGTGCGGCGAGCTGGTTGCCGATGTTGGTGCCGGCGCCGGGCTTGTTCTCGATCACGAAGGTGCCGCCGGTCCGTTCGGACAGACGCGAGGCGACATAGCGGGCGATGTTGTCGCTGCCCCCGCCCGGCGCGAAAGGCACGATGACCGTGACGGGTTTGTCGGGATAGGCGGCCTGGGCCGGCGCGGTGGCGGTGCCCAGGGTAGCGGTCAGTGCCGCCGCGAAAAGCGATGCGATCTTCATGGTGTCTCCTGTGTGTTCTTGGAATCGGGCAAGGTTCGGGGCGGCCGGGGCCGCCCCGTCGGGATCAACGTTCGAGCCGTTTCGCGGCGGCGGCGCCGAAGGCGCGGCATCCCAGCGCGCCGCCCAGGTCGGCCGTGCGGGTGGCGGGATCGGCCAGCACGGCGTCCACGGCCGCGTCGATGGCGGCGCCGGCCCGGGTGCAGGACGGCTGGCCGCGATGCTCGCCCAGCCAGTTCAGCAGCATGGCCACCGACAGGATCATCGACGTCGGGTTGGCCTTGTCCTGGCCCTGGATGTCGGGCGCCGATCCGTGCTGGGCCTGCGCGCAGCAGAGCGTGTCGCCGGCCATCACGGATCCGGCCAGGCCCAGGCTGCCGGACAGTTCGCTGGCCAGGTCGGACAGGATGTCGCCATAGAAATTGGTGGCGACGATGACGTCGAAGCGCGCGGGGTCGCGCACCAGGTAGGCGGTCGAGGCATCGACCAGCAGGTCGTCCAGCACGACGTCGGGGAAGTCGGCCGCGACCTTGCGCACTTCGCGCAGGAACAGGCCGTCGGTCATGTGGAAGCTGTTGGCCTTGTGGATGGCGGTGACGCGCCCGCGCCGCTTGCGCGCCAGCTCGAAGGCGCGGCGCGCGATGCGTTCGCTGCAATGGGCGGTGATCTTGCGCACCGAGATCGCCATGTCCGGCGAAGGCATCATCTCGCCCCAGCCCTGGTGCATGTTGCGGTCGGGATAGAAGCCCTCGGTGGCTTCGCGCATGATGACCAGGTCCATGCCGTGCGCGCCGCGGCCCAGGAAAGGCCGCGAGCGCGCGGGGCGCACGTTGGCGTAGAGGTCGAGATCGCAGCGGAAGGCGGCCGAGATGTTGCGGCCGCCCTGCTCGGGCGCGGGATAGTCGGCGTGGGACTGGGTGCCCAGGATGATGCCGTCGTAGCCGCGTGCCTGTTCGAGCACCGACTCGCGCAGCGTGGTGCCGTGTTTCTCCAGGCTGGCGAAGCCGACGTCTTCGTAGTCGAAGGCGAGGTCCAGGCCGTAGGTGCGATCGGCCTGCCTGAGGACGTCGATGGCGGAGGCGACGATCTCGGGGCCGATGCCGTCGCCGGGAAGTACGAGGAAGCGCATGATGAGGTGGCCTTGTGCGGGGGGATCAGTGGTGTTCGGCCGACACCGGGCGGGTTTCGCCCGAATCGGCCAGCGTGCGGGTGGCATCCAGCGTCGCGTAGATCCACAGGATGCGCATGGGCTGGGTGGCCGAGAGGTTGCGGAAGCGGTGCGGCACGTTGGGCGGGATGAAGGTCGCGTCCAGCGGCTTGAGCCGGTGTTCCTGGCCGTCGATGTCGAGCACGGCCTCGCCTTCGATCAGCACCACGCTTTCCTGGCAGTTGTGGCTGTGGAAAGGGATCTGCGCGCCGGGGCCGAAGCTCGTGTAGCCGGTGATGAAGCTGTCCGAGCCGACGGCGCGGCCCACCAGCGGCGTGGTCGAGGCGCCGCCGCCGCGGTCGTAGGCGGGCAGGGTGTCCAGCGCGAGCAGGGCCGCGCCGGAGGGAGTCTTGATGGTCATGGTTGTCGTCCTGGTGAGGTTCAGGTGGCCGGGCCCACCCAGTAGGTCTTGATGTTGGTGAACTCGCGGATGCCGGCCGCGCCCAGTTCGCGGCCATAGCCCGATTGCTTGATGCCGCCGAACGGCAGCCGCGCGTCCGAGGCGACGATGCCGTTGACGAATACCGCGCCCGCCTCGATGCCGCGGGCCAGTTCGCGCGCGCCTTGCACGTCTCCCGTCCACAGCGCCGCGCCCAGGCCGAACTCGGTCGCGTTGGCCAGCGCGATGGCCGCCTCGGTATCGCGCACCCGCATGACGGCGGCGACGGGACCGAAGGTTTCCTCGCAGCCCGCGGCCATGGTGGGCGTGACGTGGTCCAGGACGGTTGCCGGATAGAAGAATCCGGGGCCGTCGGGCATGCGGCCACCCAGCTTCAGTTCGGCGCCCTGGGCCAGCGAGCGTTCGACCTGGTCGTGCAGCGCCGTGCGCAGGTTGGCGCGCGCCATGGGACCCAGGCCGGTGCCGGTTTGCAGCGGATCGCCCATGAGCAGCGCGCCGGCATGGGCGCACAAGCGGGCCGAGAACTCGTCGGCCACGCGTTCGTCGACGATGAAGCGCTTGGCGGAAATGCAGCTCTGGCCCGTGTTCGAGAAGCGCGCCTTGGCCGCCGCGGCGGCGGCGCGCTCGATGTCGGTATCGGCCAGCACGATGAAGGGGTCCGAGCCGCCCAGCTCCAGTACCTGCTTCTTCATGGCGCGTCCGGCCTGCGCGGCCACCAGCTTGCCGACGGCGGTCGAGCCGGTCAGCGTGACGGCGGCGATGCGCGGATCGTCGATCAGCGCGGCGACGCGCTCCGGTTCGATGAACACGTTGCCGACCAGGCCGGGGACGCCGATGGCGTCGCGGAACAGGTCCTCCAGGGCCAGCGCGCATTGCGGCACGTTGCCCGCGTGCTTGAGCACCGCGCCGTTGCCGGCGCACAGCGTGGGCGCGGCGAAGCGCACGAACTGCCAGAACGGATAGTTCCACGGCATGATCGCCAGCACGACGCCCAGCGGATCGTAGGTGACGGCGCTATAGCTGCCGTTGGCCGGCACGGGTTCGTCGGCCAGCAGGCGCGCGGCATGGTCCGCGTAGTGGTCGCAGGTCCACGCGGATTTCTCGATCTCGGCCAGCGCCTCGGACAGGGGCTTGCCCATCTCCAGCGTGATCAGCCGCGCGTAGGCCTCCTTGCGCTGGCGCAGCAGTTCGCCGGCGCGGCGCATGCCCGCGGCGCGCGCCGCGATGGGCAGGGTGCGCCAGCGCGCCTGGGCCCGCGCCGCGGCATCCAGCACGGCATCGACATGCGCCGGATCGTGCAGCGGGTACTGGGCGATGGCCTCGCCGGTGGCGGGGTTGGTGGAAATCAGCATGTCGGGTCCTGTCTAGGAAAGCGAAGAGGCCGGTGCGCCAGGCGCCGGGAATGCGTAGAGCCGGGCGGGGTTGTCCACCAGGATGCGGGGCCAGTGGGCCGGGTCCGGCAGCCAGCCGCGCAGGCGATCGAGCGCGGCGCCGGCGTTCTCGGACCGGAACGGTTCGATGCGGTCGGGCCCGCCTTGCCGGACGCCGTGGCCGCCGGTATGCGGCCAGTCCGACGCCCACAGCAGGCGGTCGGGAGCGGCGTCGGCCAGGCGCCGGGTGAACGCCGCCAGTTGGTCCAGGTGTGCGCCGTCCGGCGCGGCGCGATAGGGGGCCGACAACTTCACGTACAGGGGCAGGGCGCGCGCCAGCGCCACCACGGTGTCGGCCGGCCCGGCGGTCGCGGCGCCGGGATGGGCGCGCAAGCCGGCGAAATGATCCAGCACCACGGGAATTTCCAGCGCCGCCAGCGTGCTGGCCAGGGCGGCCACCCGGGCGATATCCGCATGCAGTTGCAGGTGCCATCCCAGCGGCGCGATCCGGTCCCGGGCGCGCAGCAACTGGCTGGCGGCATCCGGCCCGTCGTCCTGGCCTCGCACCGCCAGGTTCAGGCGCACGCCCCGCACGCCCTGCTCGTGCAGGGCCGCCAGGTCGAGCGGCCGGCCGGCGGATTCATCCAGCACCGCGACACCGCGGGCCCGGTCCGGCCCGAGCGTGCGCAGGCCTTCCAGCAGCGCGGCATGGTCCGAGGCATAGACGCTGGGCTGCACCAGCACCACGCGCGCCATGCCCAGCCGCGCCAGGAAGGCACTCAGGTCGCCGGTCCCGGCCGTGCCCGGGGTATAGGCGCGATCCGCCGCATAGGGGTGGCGGGCGGGCGCAAAGACATGGACATGGCAATCGCAGGCCCCCTGGGGCGGTGGCACCGTGGGTGCCTCGACCGCCGCCAGCGAGACCCGGTCGGTGCCGGTGTCCATGCGCGTTCCGTTCATGCCTGGTCTTCCTGTTGAATGGTATTTTATCGAATCATAGTACCAAAATAAAAAGAAAAACCAGCTTCAAAAAGCTATTGAAAGGTTCTTTTTGATTGATAAGTTCCAATGAAAGGCGTCGATAGGACGGCGTGTATGATTGCCGGAGCCTTTCCTTTCCCGTCCCTTCGTGACCCGACCCCTTACCGATACGCTCGCGGCCGACATCCACCGCTACATCGCCACCCAGGGCCTGGGAGCCGGGCAGCGCCTGCCCGAGCGCGCGCTGGCCGAACAATTCCGCGTGTCGCGCTCGCCCATCCGCCGCGCGCTGGAGCGCCTGGCGGCCGAGCGGGTGGTCGAGGCACGGCCCGAGGGCGGCTACGTGGTCACCGAGGTGGCCGTACGCCTGCCCCGGCAACAGGCCGAGGAAGCCTACGGCGCCGCCGGCGAGGACGATGTCTATTTCCGCATCGCCCGCGAACGCCTGGCGGGCCTCCTGCCCGACCGCTTCACCGAAAGTGAATTCATGCGCCGTTATGGCGTGACCCGTGGGGAACTGGCCGCCATCCTGCGGCGGATGGCGCAAGAGGGATGGGCCGAACGGCTACCCGGCCACGGCTGGGCTTTCCTGCCCACGCTGGCCTCGGCCGAGGCCTATGGACAAGGCTACCGGTTCAGGCTGATGCTGGAGTCGGGCGGGATACTGGAACCGAGCTTCAAGCTCGATCGCGAGGCGCTGCTGCAATGCCGCGCGGAACAGGAAGCGTTGGTCGCGGGCGCGGTCCACACCGCGTCGCCGGCCTACCTGTTCGATGCCAACAGCCGCCTGCACGAAACCATCGCGGCCTGTTCCGGCAATGCCTTCATCCTGGATTCGCTGAAGCGGCTGGACCGCCTGCGCCGCCTCATGGAGTACCAGAAGGCGGTGGACCGCCAGCAGGCCGAGCGCCGCTGCCGGGAACACCTGGTGTTGATCGATCTGTTGCTGTCGGGACAGCGCGAGGCCGCCGCCGATTTCATGCGGGTGCACTTGCGGCAGGCGGCCATCGAGAAACAGGCGGGGCCGGACGAACTGGGCGGGGCCGGGGATTAGGGCCGGGCCCGCCCAGTTCGCCACGAAACCCCGCATCCGCTACTTCGTGTCGGCTTTCACCGCGGCATGGTCCGCGGCGATGTCCTTCTTCTCGCCCTTGATCACCTGCTTGTCCTTGTAGACCTTCTCCGCGTCGGCCGAGGTCGCGGCCATGCGGCCGTGCTTGTTGTCCGCGTGCATCTGCGTCTGGTCGTGGGCCAGCTTGGCCTTCTCGCCCTTGAGTTCGGCGCGGTCTTCCTTGCGCTGGGCCGAGTGGCGCTTCTCGTGCCGGATGTCCTTCTTCAGGCCATGGATGTCCTGCTTGTCGTTGGCGACGCGCATGGAGTCGGGCGACTGGGCGGCCATTTCGCCATGCGTCTTGTCGGACTTGAGCTTGGCCTGATCGGTGGCCAGTTGCGCCTTGTCGTGGGGCATGGCGCCCTGGTCGGACTTGAGCTGGGCCTGGTCCTCCTGGAGGCGCGTAGTCTGTGCCCAGGCCCCGGCGGAGCCGAGCGACATCATGGCAGCGATGGCGAGGGATGTGAGGTGCAGTGCGGTCTTCATCTTGGTGCTCCTTGAGCTTGGGAACGAGGGCCCCGCGCTTGTCGGTGGGCCCTGGTTGCCAATCTACGGAGCGCGGGGGCGGCGCGATAGTGCCGATGGTCATCTTTCGCGATGGCGGCGGTCACGAGTTCGCGCGGCGCTACCGCTTTCTTGCCGCACGCAGCGCGAGTTCCGTCCGGGTGTGGGCGTGCAGCTTTTCCATGATGCGGCTGACGTAGTTCTTCACCGTTCCTTCCGCCAGGAATACCGCCGCGCTGATCTGCTTGTTGGTCATGCCCTGGGCCAGCAGGTCGAGGACGCGATGCTCTTTTTCCGTCAAGGCTTCCTCGGGGACGGCCGGGGGTTGGCCGGCGGGGCTGGGGGCCGCCTCCGGGGGCGGTTCCTCCCGCTCGGACAGCGCGCGCAGCTGCGCCAGCACCTTGCGCGCGATGGTGGGCGACAGCCGCGACTCCCCCTGGTGCACCGCCCTGACCGTCTCGAGCACGATGTCCTCGGTGGCGTCCTTCAACAGGTAGGCGTGTGCACCGGAACGGATGGCCTCGAACACGAGTTCGTCGTCGTCGAACGTGGTCAGGATGACGATGCGCACGTCGGGCAGACGGGTGGTGATCTCGCGGGTGGCCTCGGCGCCGCTGACGCCCGGCATCTGCTGGTCCATGATGACGACCTGGGGCTGGAGCCGCAGGGCCAGGTCGATGGCCTCCTGGCCGTTGGCCGCCAGTCCCACGACCTCGATGTCCGGCTCGGCCCCCAGCGTCATCGACAGCGCGCGCCGTATCAGGGGCTGGTCGTCGGCGATCAGCAGCCTCAGCTTGCTGGCGGTGGCGCGATCTTCTGGCGGCATGGTCAGGCCTGCGGGTCGTGTGATTCGTCGGTTGTCCGTTCGGAGCAGGTGTCGGGCGGGTCGGCCATCCCGAGCGCGGCATGCAGGGCGCCGACCACCGGGGACGGCATGTGGGCCGTCAGGTATCGCAGCGTCGCGGCAACGGCCAGCGACGCCTGCTCCGGAGGCAATTTAGCACTCCGGGATACCGCATCCACGAGTTCATCCAGCATGGAACGCCACATGATGCGCCGAGGTCCCGAGACCGGTGGTTGGTGGTCGAGGACACAGCTTAGCGTCCGCCCGGGCCGTGCTTACAGTGCCGAAAGTCACTTTCGCCGGGCGGGGGGCTCTGCGATACTCGTGGGCATCCGGGCATGGACGCTCATCCATGAAAGAGGATTCGCCCTGGCAGCGCCTGAATCCCAGGCACAGCCTGTCGGCCGCCATCGGGTCGGTCGTGTTTGTCGTCGTGGTGATCGCCGCCGTGCTGGGCGCGGCCTTTTCGGCATCCCGGGCCGAGCAGCAGGCCCAGGACGACCACGAGCGGCTGCTGCGCCAGTTCGCCATGCAGATCATGGCCAACCTGCAATCGGCGCTGGCCACGCGGGAGTCCGTCATCAAGGCCGCCGCGTCGCAGATCGCCGCGTCCTCCGACGATGCTCCCGGTTCGCTCAGCCGGCACCTGGCCGCCATCTACCGGGAGTTCCCGGAATTCTCGTCGCTGTCGGTGATGGACGGGCGGGGCCGGCTCGCCACAGGCGCTTCGTCCAGCAGCCGTTCCGGCACGGCGTTTTCCTTCGAGCCGGGCGGGACGGCCCCGGCGGCCGACCTGCGGCCGGACGCCATTGAGATCGCCGTGCCGCTGCAACGCGACGGCGGCCATGCGCCGGACGCGATCGTCGGCGCCCTGTCGTGGTCCTGGCTGGGCACGGTCCTGCATGACCTGGAACAGGGACTGAACACCGAACGGCACGTCCAGGTTTCGCTCAGCGACAGGAACGGCCATGTGCTGATCGGCCCGGGCAGGCGGGGAGCCGAGGACGCCGATCGCATGCTGGTGGGAGCCTACTCCGCGAACGTGCTTGCGGGCCAGGCTTTCGACTGGACCGTCACGGTCCGGCAGGACGCCAGGGTGGCGCTGGGCGCAGCGCGGCGGACGCGCGACATCGTGTTCGTGGCGACCTTCCTGTCGGGCCTGCTGGCCGCGCTGCTGGCGGCCTACGCCACCCACGTGCTGCTGCGGCCGCTGCGGCGCCTGGCCGGACGGGCGCAGGCGGTGCAGCAGGGCCGGCGGGTCGAACTGGACGCGGTGCATGGGGTCGACGAGGTCGCGCACATCGGCAACACGCTGGCGGCCACGCTGCAAAGACTGAGCGAGGAAAAGCAGGCGCTGCTGCAACTGAACACGGAACTCGACCGGCGCGTGGCCGATCGCACCGCCCGGATCGAGCGGATGGCCGAGGAAGCCCGGCAAGCGGCCATCGGCCGGGAACGCCTGCGCATGGCCCGCGACCTGCACGACACGCTGGCGCAGTCCTTGATGGCGGTGCTGACGCAGTTGCGGATGATCCGCAAGCTGGGCGCGCGGATGTCGCCCGGCGAACTGGACGCGGAGCTGTCCAGCGCCGAGACCGTGGCCGGCAGCGGCCTGGACGAGGCCCGGGCCGCGATCAAGCAGATGCGCCACAACGGCGTGCGCGAACTGGGGCTGGGCGCGGCGCTGGCCGAACTGGCGGACCGCTTCGAGCGCCGGACCGGGGTGCCCACCGTCCTGGCCAGCGACGAGCAGGCCGCCGCGCTGGCCGGCGAGCGCGCCGAGGTCGCGTTCCGCATCGCCGAGGAAGCCCTGCGCAACATCGAACGCCATGCGCGCGCCAGCCGGGTCGCCATTACCTTGTCGATGGCGGCCGCAACCGATCCGGCCTCGCCCGCGCTGCCGGCGGTCCGCCTGGAAGTGGTGGACGACGGCGTCGGCTTCGACCCCGCGGTTCCGGTGCCCGGCCACTACGGCCTGCGCGGCATCGCCGAACAGGCGGCGCTGATGCAGGCGCGCCTGGAGGTCCGCAGCCAGCCCGGGCAGGGGACGCGTATCGTGCTGGAACTCGATCCCTGATCCGCCGGCCGATCTGTGCGAGCATGGTGCCTGGACGATACACGCCAAGGAGGCACCACGGGTGGATGCGCTGAGCCCTTCTCTCTGGATCGCCGTGGCGGCGATCATTCTTGCCGTTCCCGGACTTGGCATGGCCTTCGGGTCGCGCGGGCTGCGGCCGTTGCGGCGCCTGCTGGGGCTGGCACTGGTTGCCCTGAGCCTGGTTTCCGGGTTGCTGGCTTTCACGGTCTACCGCTACCTGGAACTGTTCGAAGACCGGCACGTGGCCACCATCGAACTCAAGCAGGACGGCCAGCAGCGTTTCCGCGCCACCGTCGTGCTGCCGCCCGGGCCGGCCGGCGCGCCCCAGGGCGAGCGCCAGTTCGTGCTGTCGGGCGACGCGTGGCAGATCGATGCGCGCGTGCTGCGCTGGCGGCTGCCGGCGGCGCTGGCCGGGGTGCCTTCGCTGTACCGCCTGGACCGCATCGGCGGGCGCTATGACGACATCGAGCGCGAACGCAGCGTTCTGCGCACCGTGTACGCGCTGGACGACGACCGGCGCGTGCCCGACCTGTGGGTGCTGAAACGCCAGTTCTCGCGCTGGCTGCCCTACGTCGACGCCGAGTATGGCAGCGCCACCTTCATGCCCATGTTCGACGGCGCGCGCTACGAGGTGCTGTTCAACGACCGCGGCGGCCTGCTGGCCAAGCCGGCGGACGAGGCCACGGCGGCGCGCCTGCGGCGGGGTTGAAGGGGGCGGTCACGCCGGCAGCGGCAGCTTGCTCGAGAACTTCACTTCCCTTAGCGACAGGCTGGTGCGCACCGTGGCCACGTTGGGCAGGGTGCGCAGCACCTTGTCGATGAAGTCGCGCACCGAGTCCAGGTCCTCGGCCACCACCATCATCACGAAATCGGCCTCGCCGGTGACGCGGTGGCAGGTCAGTACCTGATCGTTCGCTTCCACCAGCTTCTCCAGCGCCTCGAACGCCTCGGCCGTGTGTGGCGAAAAATTCAGGCTGATGAAGGCCAGTTCGCCCAGCCCCAGCTTGCGGCGGTCCAGCATGGCCTGATAGCCCTGGATATAGCCTTCGGACTCCAGTTTGCGCAGCCGGTGCCAGCAGGGGGTTTCGCTCAGCGCCACGCGCTGGGCCAGCTTGGCGTTGGACAGCCGGCCGTCTTCCTGCAGGTGGCGCATCAATTGCAGGTCGGTCTGGTCCAGGGATTCGGTTGGAGCATTCTTTTTCATTGAGTCATCGTAGAAAAAGAATCTTCTTCTGTAAAGGCGACCAATGGGGGTAATGACTCGGATTCTGCCGCTTCGTTCAGGGGGACCCCCTTGGCGATGCGGTTGCGGCCCTGCCGCTTGGCCTGCGCCAGCAGCCGGTCGACGTGGGCGTAGGCATCTTCGAAGGACACCTCGCGTCCGAAACTGCCTATGCCGAAGCTGGCAGTGCAGCGCAGCCCGGGCACGATGGAAGAGAAATCGTGCTGTGCCAAGGCCGCCTGCAACCGCGCCGCGGCCTGCTCGGTTTCCTCCAGCGTCGCCCCCGGCAGGACCAGCATGAATTCCTCGCCGCCTATGCGGCCCAGGGCGTCCATCTTGCGCACGTGCTGCGCCAGGACGCCCGCCATGGCCCGCAGCACCGCGTCGCCCACGGGATGGCCGTAGCGGTCGTTGATCTGCTTGAAGTGGTCCGCGTCCAGGATGACGAGCCCGTAGTGCTCCGTCGCCCTGCGGCTCCTGGCCAGGAAATCGAGCAGGCTGTTGCGGTTGCGCAGCCCGGTCAGCGCATCGCGTTCGGACACCAGGCTGAAATGGGCGATGGTGCGGAACGCCGTCAACAGCACCAGCAGCACCGCCGCGCCCACGATGAAAAGATAGAAGCTGAGTTGGGTCAGCACCCAGTACATGCCGCCGTCGTAGCCATAGCTCAGGGTCTTGGCCTTCATGGTCAGCAGCACCCGGGGCAGTAGGCTGACGGTGCCCAGCAGCAGGAAACCGAACAGCAGCCGTTCCAGCGCCGTTCCCCGCGCAAGATGCCGGATCCGCCACAGGGCCAGCAGGAACAGCAGGGTCACCGCCGTGTACAACGCGCCTATCCGCAGGCCGGACCAGGCCGGATCGCGGAGGCTCCACAGGCGCACGGCCAGCATGGCCGCCAGGATCAGTGCCGATGGCCAGGGCGGCAGGTGCTTGCGTTCCAACTGCGCGATGCCGCTGGCGAACAGGAAGGCCGCGGCGCCGTACAGCACGCCCGTCGCGGCGACGTTGACCGCCAGGTTGGCGGGCCAGAGCGTGATCTGCAGGATCAGCCCCGTGGCGTAGCAGGTGAAGGCGCCGATGAAATACCGCAGGTGCGGGGGACGCCCCATGAAACGCCACGCACCGCCCAGCAGCGCGGCGATCAGCAGCGCCACGAGAGGGTGGGAAAGGGCGAGTAGCGTGTCGGTATGGGACATGGGCGGGCCTGTCCCCTTCAGTGTAGCCCTGATGGGGTTTTCGGGGCCTTTTCAGGGGGTTGGATAGCTGAATAGGGATTTCTTCCTTGAAAATTCACTAAAAAGTAAGAATCTTCTTTCCTGAGCGGTGGAATGCCCAAAAAAAGCAAGGCTATTTCCGTCCGGCTGGAAGATACTATCGAACGTATCCGTATCAGCATCACCACACTCAGGAGCGGCTCATGGGGCGGCAAGACGACAACAAATCCAAAGTGGCGATCATCGGCTCGGGCAACATCGGCACCGACCTGATGATCAAGATCATGCGCCATGGCAAGGCCCTGCAAATGGGCGCCATGGTCGGCATCGACCCGAAATCGGACGGCCTGGCCCGTGCCGAGCGGCTGGGCGTGCCCATCACCGCGGGCGGCATCGACGGCCTGCTGGCCATGCCCAACTTCAACGAGATCCGCATCGCTTTCGACGCGACCTCGGCCGGCGCCCACAAGCGCCACAATGAACTGCTGCAGGCCAAGGGCGTGCAGGTCATCGACCTGACCCCCGCCGCCATCGGCCCCTATGTGATCCCCGCGATCAACATCGACGAGCACCTCGACTCGCCCAACATCAACATGGTCACCTGCGGCGGCCAGGCCACGATCCCGATGGTCAACGCCGTGTCGCGCGTGGCCAAGGTGCACTACGGCGAAATCATCGCCTCGATCTCCAGCAAGTCGGCCGGCCCCGGCACGCGCGCCAACATCGACGAGTTCACCGAGACCACCTCCAAGGCCATCGAAGTGATCGGCGGCGCCGCCCGCGGCAAGGCCATCATCATCCTGAACCCGGCCGAGCCCCCGCTCATCATGCGCGACACCGTGTTCACGCTGTCCGAAATGGCCGACACCAAGGCCATCGAGCAAAGCATCGCCGACATGGTCGCCAAGGTGCAGAGCTACGTGCCGGGCTACCGCCTGAAGCAACACGTGCAGTTCGACGAAATCCCCGCCAGCGCGCCGCTGAACGTCCCCGGCCTGGGCAAGCTGTCCGGCCTGAAGACCTCGGTGTTCCTGGAAGTCGAAGGCGCCGCGCACTACCTGCCCGCCTACGCCGGTAACCTGGACATCATGACCTCGGCCGCCCTGGCGTGCGCCGAGCGCTTCGCGCAGACCCACCTGGTCGAAGCCGCCTGAGGATCGAACTATGAGCAACAAGAAACTCTACATTTCCGACGTCACGCTGCGCGACGGCAGCCATGCCATCCGCCACCAGTACAGCATCAAGAACGTTCGCGACATCGCCAAGGCGCTGGACGAAGCCAAGGTCGACAGCCTGGAAGTCGCCCACGGCGACGGCCTGTCGGGCTCCAGCTTCAACTACGGCTTCGGCGCGCACACCGACCTGGAATGGATCGAGGCCGTGGCCGACACGGTCAAGCACGCCAAGGTCGCCACGCTGCTGATCCCCGGCGTGGGCACCGTGCACGACCTGCGCAACGCCTACGACGCCGGCGCGCGCGTGGTGCGCGTGGCCACCCACTGCACCGAGGCCGACGTTTCCAAGCAGCACATCGAATACGCCCGCAACCTGGGCATGGACTCGGTGGGCTTCCTGATGATGAGCCACATGACCACGCCCCAGGCGCTGGCGCAGCAGGCCAAGCTGATGGAAAGCTACGGCGCCTCGTGCGTGTACGTGGTCGATTCGGGCGGCGCCCTGAACATGAACGACGTGCGCGACCGCTTCCGCGCCTTCAAGGACGTGCTCAAGCCTGAAACGCAAACCGGCATGCACGCCCACCACAACCTGAGCCTGGGCGTGGCCAACTCCATCGTCGCGGTGGAAGAAGGCTGCGACCGCATCGACGCCAGCCTGGCCGGCATGGGCGCCGGCGCCGGCAACGCGCCGCTGGAAGTGTTCATCGCCGCCGCCGAGCGCATGGGCTGGAACCACGGCTGCAACCTGTACACCTTGATGGACGCCGCCGACGACATCGTCCGTCCGCTGCAGGACCGCCCCGTGCGCGTCGACCGCGAAACCCTGGCCCTGGGCTACGCCGGCGTGTACTCCAGCTTCCTGCGCCACGCGGAAACCGCCGCCGCCAAGTACGACCTGAAGACCGTGGACATCCTGGTCGAGCTGGGCCGCCGGAAAATGGTGGGCGGCCAGGAAGACATGATCGTCGACGTGGCGCTGGACCTGAAGAAGTAATCGGCAGGCCGTTGCGACGGCCGCCGCGGTGTTTGAGTAGTAGAGCACGTGGCGCCGAAGGGCGCTCTTGGTAGCCCGGGATGGTTTTCCATTCCGGGCTTTTTTACGTGGTATCGGTATTGGCGATATTTCAGAATTATCGACATTGCCGATTTCTTGGCATTACAAACCAACATTTGTTATTGCGCTGTATCGAGAATGGCGATAAATTTGTTTTATCGACATAACCGATGAAAAGCCATGTTCCGAATTTCCATGCCTTCTCAGGTTGGAACCATGTTGGTCAGTCGCCGCAAGTCCATGGGCCTTTCCCAGACCGTGGTTGCCTCACGTCTCGGTATCAGCCAGAACCGTCTGTCGGAACTCGAAAAGAACCCCGCGCATCTGACGCTGGATCGCTTGTTGGCGTTGACGGCGATATTGGGTTTGGACATGGTGCTGCAGGAGAAGGGCAAACCGTCGACGGCTGGCGGCGAGTGGTGACCATGGGCCGTCCTTCCCAAACCCGGGCTCTGGACGTATGGGCCAATGGCATTCGAGTTGGGCAATGGCGCCTTCCCGCCCGGGGCGCGGACGAATTCCTCTACGACGACGCTTGGGCGGTTTCGCCGGTCGGACGGCCGCTTTCCCTGTCCTTGCCTGTGCCATTGGATCCGATTCCGCTGCGCGGTGCGGCGGTCCGTAGTTTTTTCGATAATCTGCTGCCTGACAGCGATCGGATACGCCAACGTATTCAGACTCGTTTCAGGACCGCGGGAACCGGCGCTTTCGACCTGCTCGCAGCGATAGGCAGAGACTGCGTCGGGGCGGTGCAGTTGCTACCGGAGGGAGAAGACTGCCCCGACATACGGCGCATCCTGGCCGAACCGCTGGACGATGCCGATGTCGAGCGCATTTTGCGAGGAGCCGCTGGTTCGCCGCGAGGAGTCGGCCAACTCGATGACGATGACGAAGAGCTCAGGATCTCGATCGCCGGCGCCCAGGAGAAGACCGCGTTGCTGTGGCATGAGGGTCGGTGGTGTCGGCCGCTAGGTGCGACGCCCACTACGCATATCTTCAAACTGCCGCTCGGGTTGGTTGGGAACCGGCAAGCCGACATGCGTACCTCCGTAGAAAACGAATGGTTGTGTGCGCAAATACTGTCAGCGTTCGGCGTGCCTGTGGCATCGTGCCGGATTGGGGAGTTCGGCGAGCAGAAAGTATTGATCGTCGAGCGCTTTGATCGACGGCTTGCCGACGGAGGCTATTGGTTGCGCCTGCCTCAGGAGGACTTCTGCCAAGCCTGCGGCGTATGGGCGGACGTCAAATACGAAGCGGATGGAGGCCCGGGTTTGAAAGAGATTGCCGCCATCCTGGCTAACTCCGACCGCCGCGACACGGACTTGCGCACACTGTTGCAGGCCCAATTACTGTTCTGGCTGCTGGCGGCCACGGACGGGCATGCCAAGAATTTCTCCATTCATCTGTTGCCTCAGGGGCATTACCAACTGACGCCGCTCTACGATGTGCTATCGGCATGGCCGGTGATCGGCAAGGGTGCCAATCGGCTCGATTACAAGAAGTTGAAGCTGGCGATGGCGTTGCCCGGCAAGAACAAGCACTACAAGCTGGCCGAGGTGCAACGCCGGCATTTCAACAGCACCGCGCGCTTGTGCGGCTACGGGCCGGATATGGAGCAGATCATTGGGGAAACGCTGGCGAACGTCGATGGTGCGCTGGAGGATGTGGGTAACAGGCTGCCAGCCGGCTTTCCTGCCGATGTCTTTGAGTCGATTGCCTCGGGAATGCGTCAGTCCGCAGCCAGAATGGCGGACATGCCGAGATAGCGCGCAGCGGGCGTGCTGCTTCTGCACCAGAACACATTCCTTTCATCCATCTCCTTCTGCGTCCCCATGTTCCAGGCTGCGCACGAACGACTCACGAAACCGCGTCAGCATGGGGTTGCGCGCAGCCGTCTTGCGCGAAATGAATGACACATGCATGGGTGCCAAGTCCAGATCGGCATCGATCAGGCGAACGATGCCGAGGTTCTCCTGGAAGCGAGCCGCACGCTGCGGCGCCACGGTCAGCAGGCTCGAATGGGCGACCACGGTCAGGTTCTGGATGAACGACGAGGTTTCCACCAGCGGTTCCGGGGGCCGCAGGCCACGCTGGGTGAAGCCTTCCGCAAAGGCGCGCCGGACGCTGGAGTCGCGGCGCTGCAGCACCCACTTGTGATCGACCAGATCCTGGTACGAAACCTGTGCGCGATCCACCAGCGGATGCGCGGGATGGGCCACGACACTTATCTGGTCGGTATAAAGCGGAACGAAGTCCAGTTGTGAAAACTCGGGTGAACTGGCCAGGCCGTCATTGGGCAAGCGACCGATGACACACTCCAATTCGCCGTTGAGCAGGGCGTCGATGAGTGCCCGGCCCGTTCCTTCCCGCGTCTGGATGGGCGTGCCGCCGGCTTCCAGGAAAAACTCGATGGCGTGCGGCAGGTAGGCCAGATAGGCCTGGGCGACCACGCCGACGCGCAGCACGGGCAACTGGCCCTGTGCGACGTCCGCCACGTTCGAGACCCACTCGTCGAATTCATTGAGGATGGTGCGGCAGCGCCCCAGCAGGGCATGGGTCGCGGGTGTCGGCATGACACCCTGTCTGCCGCGCAGAAACAACGAGACGCCCAGCAGCGCCTCCAGATCGTTGAGCATGGCGGTTGCCGCCGGCTGGCTGATGGCGAGATGGCGAGCGGCCTTGTGCAAGGTGCCGTGCCGGACCAGCAGGTCGATCAGCATGAGCTGGCGAAACTTCAAGTGCGAAAGGCTGAGGGGAGAACGGGCAATCATGGCTGGTCGGGCGGGGCGGGTGATAAGCGAATCTTATCTAAAGCTCAGATAAATCGAGTATTCCCTTTCCATGAAGCTACCTAAACTGCTTCCGTCACCCCCCGACGCTCGAAGGAATGCTCGTGAAGAAGCTCATTTTGTGCCGCCTGATGCGGTTCGCCATGGCCGGCGCCGTGGTTGTGGGTGCGGGCGCCGCCCGCGCCGATTGGCCCATGGATCAGCCCATCCGTATCGTGGTGCCGCAGGCTGCCGGCGGCAGCAACGACACCGTTGCCCGCATGCTGGGCGTGGCGCTGGGCAAGGCCCTGGGCCAGACGGTGGTGGTGGAAAACCGGCCCGGCGCGGCCGGATCCATCGGCATGCAAACCGTCGTCCAATCCAGGGCCGATGGCTACACGCTTGCGATTGCCTCCGATTCCGCCACGCTGCTCGGCGTCGTGAACAAGAATGTGCCCTGGGATTTCAGCCGCGACCTGGTCGGTGTGGCGATGATCGGCGACCAGCCCGTGGGCGTGGCGGTCTCCGGCCGTGCCCCGTACAAGGGCTTCAAGGAACTGATCGACGCGGCCCGCTCGAAACCTGGGGCCATCGCCTACGGCACCTCCGGTACGGGGTCGTCGCAACACATCATCGGTGAGTGGCTCAGCAAGCTGGCGGGCGTCAGCCTGATCCACGTTCCCTACAAAGGCGGCGGCCAGGCCGTGACCGACCTGGTCGGCGGCCAGGTGCCCATGGCGGTACTGGGCTATGCCCCGCTAGCGCCTCAAGCCAGGGCGGGCGCCATTCGCATCGTGGCGATCACCTCGCCCACACGCAACCCGGCCTTGCCTGGCGTGCCGACCCTGACCGAACTGGGATATCCGGACATTGCGCAGAACCAGTGGGTCGGGGTGGTTGCTCCCAGAGGTACGCCGGCACCGGTGATCGAACGCTTGTCCAGCGAGATCCGCAAGATCGTGGCGCAGCGCGATTTTCAGGCCAAGCTGCTGGAGATCGGCTTTGATGCGCGCTTCATGGGCAGCGATCAGTTCGAGCCGTTCCTGCTGCACGCGGTGGCGACCTGGCGCAAGCTGGTTCCTTCGCTGTCGCTGCAATTGAATTGAGAGGTACCGCCGGCCGCGCGTATTGCGCCGGCGTCCATAACAGAATGGAAGAGATAGATGGATAGACGTTCTGACAAACGCCAGCCCAACATCGTACTGGTGCTGGCCGACAATCTCGGCTGGGGCGAGCTCGGCTGCTATGGTGGCGGCGCATTGCGCGGCGCACCGACGCCGCGCATCGACGCCCTGGCCAGAGAGGGAACGCAGTTCCTGAATTTCAATGTGGAAAGCGACTGCGTGCCGACTCGTTCGGCATTGATGACCGGCCGCCATCCGATCCGTACCGGCGCGCTGCAATCGGTGCCGGCGGGACTGCCGCAAGGCATCGTTCCCTGGGAAGTGACCCTGGCCGAAGTGCTGTCCAGGGCCGGCTACGCGACCGCCATGTATGGCAAGTGGCACCTGGGCGATATCGAAGGCCGCTATCCCAAGGACCGCGGCTTCGATGAGTGGTACGGCATTCCGCGCACCACCAATGAGAGCATGTTCACCGAGCAGGTGGGATTCGACGAGACCGTGGTCGACATTCCGCACGTGATGGAAGGCCTGCGCGGCCAGCCGGCCGAGAAGCGCGAACCGTACGATCTGGAGATGCGCCGCCGTATCGACGAAGAGCTCACCCGCCGGAGCTGCGACTTCATCCGCCGCAAGGCGCCAACTGATCAACCGTTCTTCCTGTACGTGCCGTTGACGCAACTGCACTATCCCACGATCCCTCATCGCGAATTCATCGGCACGACCAGGAAGGGCGATTTTGCCGATTCACTGGCGGAAATGGATCACCGCGTGGGGCAGATGCTCGACACCGTGGATGAACTCGGCCTGCGTGACGACACGGTGTTCATCTTTGCCAGCGACAACGGACCCGAATTCCGCAGGCCTTGGCGCGGCAGCGCCGGCATGTGGACCGGCACTTACCACACCGCAATGGAAGGCGCGCTCCGGGTGCCTTTGATCGTGCGGTGGCCAGGCCGGGTACCTGCTACCCGCGTGACCAACGAAATCGTGCACGTGGTGGACCTGTTCCCGACGCTGGCCGCCATGGCCGGCGCCGAGATACCCGCCGACCGGCCCATGGACGGCATCGACCAGACCGGCTTTCTGTGCGGCCAGCAGGAAACCTCGAACCGCGAAGGCTTCCTGTATTACATCAAATCCGAATTGCGCGCGGCAAAGTGGCGCGACTGGAAAATGCATTTCGTCTGGGAGGTCGAGCCCAACGCCGGCCCCATCCATCTGGAAACGCCCTATGTGTTCAACATCGTGCAGGATCCGAAGGAAGAGACGGACGTAAACGCAGCGCAGGGATGGGTGCGCGGCCCCATCCGCAAGATGATCCAGGCTTTTCAGGACACCTTGAAGGAACATCCGCCCGTGCCGCCGGGGGCGCCGGACGACTACCGGCCGGGGTAGCCCGCGAACCGCACTGACCGCCGCCGGCCGCTCCGGCGGCCACGCATGCTTGCAAGACCGCTATTGCCTGGCGATCGCCGCGGCGGCATCGGCCTTCATCTTGTCCAGCGCCACGCTGGAGAGATACCGGCCCTTCAGCACCACGGCCGAGATCCTGTCCAGGTTCGCCACGTCGGCCACCGGATTGGCGTCCAGCACCACCAGGTCGGCGTCCTTGCCTTCCTCCACCGAGCCCAGGCTGGACTGGCGCCCCAGGAACTCCGCCGGATCCCGCGTCGCCATCTGCAAGACTTCCAGCGGCGAGAAACCCGCCGAAGCCAGCTCGCGGAACTCCTGGTGCAGGCTGATGCCCGGCACCAGCCAGATGCTCATGTTGCCGCTGAAGTCCGAACCCGCCATGATCTTGACGCCGTTCAGTTTCATGAGCTTGGAAACCCGCTTCTGCAATTCATAGAACTGTTGCAGCGTAGTAACCGCGCTCGCGGGCAGCTTGGCGAACTGGTCACCCACCTGTTGCCAGATCGCACGCGTGGACTTGTCGATATAGATCAGGTTGGGGTCATTGCGGTACTGCGCATCGTTGCCGTAGACCTGCGTGCGCAGCCGGATCAGCGTCAGCGTCTGCCAGGTGCCGTTCTTCGCGAACACCTTGCTCAGCTCGGCGCACTTGGCTTCATCGTAGGTGTCCAGGATGCGCTGGTAAAACGGCGCGTTCTGGGCGCCGTCGTAGGCGCGCGGGTTGGTGACGAAGGTAGGCGGAAAGGGCGGCTTCAGCGATCCGGCCAGCGCCGCCGGGCGCAGCGTCTGCTCCTCGCTGGAGCAGTCCATCAGCAGGCCCCAGCCGGCACCCAGGTGATCGAAGGACGGCGCGCCCGCGTTGCTCGCGTCCCGCGCGCTGATGGTGGGGTTCAGGTGCGCCTCGCCGCCGTGGAAGATGACCTCCGGCGCCAGCACCCGCCCCGCGGCGCTGTCCTGGTTCAGGACCTTGCCGCGTTCCATGTTGGCCGGGGAATCCGACTCTTCGCGGAATCCCGTGATGCCGCTGGCGATCATCAGCGGCCAATAGGGCGGATCGCGGTCGGCACTTTCCACGGCATGCGCGTGCATGTCCAGATAGCCGGGCACGACGTACTTGCCCGAGATGTCGATGGCCTGCGCGCCGCCCGTGGCGCGCAGGGGCTGCGTGGTGATGCGCCGGATCTTCCCGCCTTCCAGGTGGACATTCATGCCGGCCGCGAGCGAGCCGTCGCGCGTGTTCACCACGGTCGCGTTCTGCAGGACCGTTCCGCCGGCCACGTCGATGGTGTCGTCGCCGCCGCCGCAGGCGGCAAGAATGGGCAGGAGCGCCGAGAGGGCGCCAAGGATGGCGTGTTTGCGTATGTTCATGTCTGTCTCCTCCTTGTGTCGTTATCCGGGTCGGATCTTAGGGGCAGCGGACACGGCGGAGGAGATGGCGGCTTTGCCGCGACGATACCGGCGAGGTATCGGTGGCGCGCGCGCACGGCCTGTTGCACCCCGTAGCGGCTTGTTCCAGGATTGTTGGCAATACTGGAGCGAACCCCTTCACCAACGACAGGAGCACAGCATGGCCTCGGATCGCAACGTGGAAAAAGCCAAGGATGTCCTGGAAGACGGCGCGGACGCCGTCGACAAGGCCGCACACGCCACCGCCGACAAGGTGACCCGCGCCACGCGGCGCGCCAAGGAAACCGCCGCGGACGCCCTGGACGAAGGCAGCGACGCGCTGGAAAACGCGGTGCTGTGCGCCCGGGACATCATCCGCCGCCATCCCATCACGTCCGTCGCGGCGGTTGCGGCGGTCGCGTATCTGTGGGGGCGCATCCGCGGATGAACCCGGCGGGCCCCGCGCCCGCCAGGCCGACGCTTTCCGTTCGTCGATCAACCGGGCAAAACTGATATCTCCTGCAAGCCCGGCACCTTTCTTACGATCAGCGCTTCATCAACTTTTGCTGATCGACCCATGAGCGACGAAAGACGAGCATCGACCACGCCCAGGAAAACCCTGATCCGGAACGCGTCGATCCTGACGATGGACGAGGAACTGGGCGATCTCGACCAGGGCGATCTCCTGATCGAAGGCGACACCATCGCCGCGATCGGCCGCCGCCTGGACGAGCCCGCCGACGAGGTCGTCGATGCGGCGGGCATGATACTCATGCCGGGGATGGTCGACAGCCATCGCCACGTGTGGGAAGCCATCGACATGGGCGGGCTGGTCAAGGTGCGGCCGGCCCCCTATCTGCCCGCCTACCAGCAATGGAAAATGCGGACCATCGTGTCGATGACACCCGAGGACCACTACCTGGCGGAACTGGTCGGCGGCTTGCAGGCCATCGACTCGGGCGTGACGACCGTGGTCGACTATGCGCATGGGCAGATATCCGAGGCGCACGCCATGGCCGCCGCCCGTGGCCTGCGGGACTCCGGCATAGGCGGGTGGTTCGCGTTCCAGTTGGGCGTGGCGCCGTCATTCAAGCCGGGGGATACGATCTCGCTGGCGGCCGCCAACCGGCAGCGGATCGCGCGGCCCGAGGCGTCCCATTGGGCCACCGCGGAACGGTTGCAGTCCGAGCTGTTCCATGACCCGTCCGCACCGCTGCAGCTTGCCATTGCACCCAGTGGCAACAACGGCACTGCGCTGGACGACATCCGCGACGAATGGTCGAGGATACGCGGCATGGGCATCCAGTTCATGCCCCAGCACATCCACAAGCCCGAGACGCCGCATCCCCAGGGCGTGATGGGGCACCGCGGATCGGGCATCGAGGACCTGGCCGACGCCGGACTGCTGGGGCCGGATTTCCAGGCGGTCCATGCCAATGCGCTGACCGCCGCTGAACTGGCCCTGATGCGGGAAGCCGGCTCCATGCTGAGCGCGACCACCATGGCCGAATTCCCCTATGTGCTCTACGCGCAGAAGGGGGCGCCCATTCACGCGCATGCGCGCAGCGCGGGCGTGCCGGCGGGCATCGGCGTCGACGTCCCGGTGTCGCTGACGAGCGATTACTTCGAACACGTGCGGTCGGCCTACTGGACGCTCTACCTCGACGCCAGGCACCCCGGCATCGTGTCGGACTGCACGTCTCTCTACGTGCTCGACTTCGCCACGCGCCTGGGGGCGCAGTCGGTACGCCTGGGCCACCGGACCGGTGTGCTGGCGGTGGGCAAGCGCGCCGACCTGGTGCTTCTTGGCACCCGGCGCATCGGATTCGGCATGGCGGGCAGCCTGGCCGAACGCGTGCTCACCTTCGCCGGCACCGCCGACGTCGACAGCGTGTGGGTGGCCGGGACCGCCCGCAAGCGCCAGGGCCGGATGATCGGCGTCGATTGGGACGAACTCAAGCACGCGTTGACCGACGCGCAGCGGCGCATCGCGAGCCTGGCCGCGACCATCCGCTTCAACTGACCGGCGGCCCGGCCGTTCCCTTACCGAGGAGGAAGTACACCATGAAGTCCGCCGTGTGCTGTTTGATCACCGCCGCCGTGATGCCGGCGGCGGCCCTGGCTCAGCAGGCCGATGCGTGGCCGAGCCGGATGGTCCGCATCGTCCATGGATTCGGCGCGTCCGGGTCCATCGATTTCTATGCGCGCCTGCTGGCCGCCCAGTTCAAGGCCAAGTTCGGCCAGACCGCCATCGTCGACATGAAACCGGGGGCGGGGGGCACGATCGCCGCCGCGTCGGTTGCCCGCAGCGCCCCGGATGGCTACACCCTGTTCCTGATGGCATCGGGCCACGCCGCGGCGCCCGGACTGTACAACTCCCTGCCCTACGATCCCGTCAACGATTTCACCGTGGTCTCGATGCTGACGCGCAGCGGACTGGGCATCGTCGCCAACGCCAACGCGCCTTTCCGCACCATCCAGGAAATGGTGGAGCAGGCCCGCAAGCGCCCCGGCGGGATCGACTACGGCACGCCGGGCATCGGCACCGGCCCCCATCTTGCCGCCGCCTTCATGCAGGCCGGCGCGGGGATCAGCCTGAACCACATTCCCTACAAGACGCAGGGCGACCTGAACACCGCCGTCATGGCGGGCCAGGTGCCGGTGATCATGACGAGCCTGTTCGGCATGAACGAACTGGTCAACGGTGGACAGGTCAAGCTGCTGGCGGTCACGTCCAAGGAGCGCGCGGCCCGCTATCCCGGCGTGCCGACGCTGGACGAGACCGTGCTGCCGGGTTTCGACGTCGTCGGCTGGACCGCGCTGGCCGGCCCCAAGGGGATGCCGGCTTCCATCGTGGCCAAGCTCAACGAACTGGTGCGCGAAACCATGACGAATCCGCAGGTGGTCGAGAGTCTGGCGTCGAACGGCACCGGCCCCTGGATCACCAGCCCGGAGGAGGGCCGCAGGATTCTTGCCGCCGAGGTGACCCGGTGGACCCGGATGGCGCGGGACGAGCACATCGCGCCGGAGAACTGATCGGGCCGCCCCGCTCGCATGCAGAAAGGGGCGCATCGATCCCCGCCGCGCCGGCAAGGCCCTATTTCCCGGCCAGCTCGTGCCCGGCGTGCTGGAACATGCCGCGCAGCCAGCGGTGCCCGGGATCCTTCTGGCTGCGCTCGTGCCAGTACGCCGCGTAGCGGATGCGAGGCAGGCGCAGCGGCACCTCCAGCAGTCGCAGCGCGTACTGGTCGGCGAAGGGCCGGGCCAGCATGCGCGGCAGGGTCGCCAGCATGTCGGTGCGCGAGACGATGGCCGGGATGGTCAGGAAGTTCTGGACCAGGAACGGCCGCTCGATCTTGCTCCCCCCTCTGGCTACCGCTTCGTCCAGCACCACGGCCGTGGTCGGCCGGCCCGTACCCAGCGGGCGCACGTGCGGGCACCGCAGGAAATCCTCCACCGTTAGCCTGTCCCGGATCGTGGGATGCGAGCGGCTGGCCAGGCACACGACCTGATCCTGGAACAAGGGCATGGATCGCAGCGTCGGCGTGGGCGCCAGCAGCCAGGCGATCCGAAGATCCACGTCGCCGGCTTCCAGTTGTTCGATGGCCCGGGCCGGCTGCGGCGGGCGCACCTCGATGCGGATGTCGGGCGATTCCCGCCGCAGGCGCTCCAGCAAGGGCGGCATCAGCATGTGCTCGGCATATTCGGGAATGGTCACGACGAAGCGCCGGCGCGACGTCGCGGGATCGAAACGGTCGGCGGGCGAGACCATCCTGTCGTACTCCGCCAGGATCTGCCGCGCCGACTGTTCCAGTTCGCGTGCCCGTTCGGTGGGCACCATGCCGCCGCGGGTGCGGACGAGCAGCGGGTCGTTGAAGTGTTCCCGCAGTTTGCCCAGCGTCTGGCTCAAGGCCGGCTGGCCGACTCCCAGGAGATTCGCGGCGCGGGTCACGTTCTTCTCGGTGACCAGGACGAGCAGGGCGCGCAGCAGGCGGAAATCCATATTATCCATGGATAGTGATTTTAGAGATTAGCGAACGCCTATGGCAACGAGCCAGGGGGCTGGAGTCTAATCCAGTCGTGATCAACGACTCTCCCGCGACCATGTACCGGACGTTTCAGGAAGCGCAGCAAGGGCTGGCCGGCCAACGGCCCGGCGATCCGCTTGCCATGCCCATCGAGGAAGCCCGGCTGCGCCAGTCGCGCTACTTCCAGGCGCTGAACACCGGAGTCCCGGACGTGGCCCGGTCGGACGACCACCTCGTGCGCGGGCCGCATGGCGACATCCCGGTGCGGCTGGTTGCCAGCCATCGGCAGGAGCACGCGCCCTGCCTGGTGTTCCTGCGCGGCGCGGGGTTCTGGGCTGGCGGTATCGACTCGCACCTCGGCACCATTCATCGGCTGGCGGCGTTGACCGGCTGCGTGATCGCCGCCATCGACTACCGCAGGGCCCCCGAGTACCGCTATCCCGTCCAGCAGGACGAGATCCTGTGCGTGCTGGCCTGGCTTCGAAGCCAGGGCGCGGATCTGGGGCTGGATGGAGACGCATGGGCGTTCTTCGGAGAATCCGCCGGTGCGACGCTGGCGCTGTCCGCCACGCTCGCGCTGCGCGACCGGCGGCAGGAACTACCCGCCGGACTCGTGCTTTTCTATCCCAATTGCGGCGGGCCCAGGCAGGGCTCCCGGCCGTATTCCCAGTGGGTATGGCGCAGCTACCTGGGCGACGCGGATCCTGACGCGGTGCCCGGACCGGTTCCCCTGCGCCAGGACTTGCGCGGACTGCCCCCGGTATGGCTGGGCTGCGGCGCGCAGGACCCGCTGCTGGCCGATACCGGGGACCTTGCCGAACGCCTGCAACGGGCGGCGGTCCCCCACCACGTCGTGCAATTCCCGGACATGCCGCACGCGTTCGTGATGCACGCGGCCACACTGCGGCCGGCCCGCCTGGCATTGGAGCAGGCGGCGGCGGAGGTCCGCCGCCTGTTCGATTCACCCCTTACGGAAACCTTTCCATCATGAAGCGATACACCCCTACCCAGGAAGAAATGCAAGGCCGCATCGCCAGGTTCAAGGACCTGGTCTCGACCAAGGCACGCATCCAGGAAAAACTGGGCCTGCCCCAGGAAGTCATGGAAATGATCACGGCCAAGGCCACGTTCAACGTCATGTCCCCGGGCCCCCTGCCGGGGCAGATCTCGCCCCGGCCCGCCGTGGAAGGCGGGGACGCCGGCGTCTTCCGCCTGGGCATCGTCACCTGCCCGCCGGGGCAGGGCCCCGGACTGCACGTGCACTATCACACCCACGAAACCTTCATGTGCCTGACGGGGCGCTGGCTGATCCAGTGGGGCGACCGCGGCGAGGAAAGCACCGTGCTCGAGCACCTCGACCTGATCGCGCTGCCTCCCACCGTCACGCGCCGGTTCGAGAACCTGTCCGACCAGGACGCGCAACTGCTCGTGATCGTGCAGGGCCAGCGCGACCAGTTCGACGACATCGACCGCGATCCGGCCACCGCGGAAAAAATCGCCGCCCGTTTCGGACCCGAGATCGTTTCCAGACTGGAGACGGCCGGCTGGAAATTCACGATAGGCAAGGAGGCGGCCAATGAGCCTGCGCGAGCCTGACATGACGTCCTTCGACCCGGACGCGCTGGAGCCCCGGCAGCAATACAAGCTGATGAGCGGGACCATCATCCCCCGGCCCATCGCGCTGGTGACGACCCTGGGGCCCGATGGCGTGGCCAACGCGGCACCCTTCAGCCTTTTCAACATGGTCGGCGTCGATCCACCGATGTTGATGTTCTCGTTGACGCCGCGGACCGGAGAGGTCAAGGACACCGGCCGCAACATCGAGACCCTGCCGGAGTTCGTCGTCCATATCGTGGACGAAGGCGTCAAGGAAAAGATGAACATCTGTTCGGCTGACTTTCCTCCCGGCACCAGCGAAATCGACTTCGCCGGACTGCGCACGGCGCCTTCCGTCAAAGTGCGGCCGCCGCGCCTGGTGGAATGCCCGGCCCAGTTCGAATGCCGCCTGATCGACATCATCAAGGTCGGCCGCCGGCCCAACCATCTCGTCATCGGCGAGGTGGTCATGATGCACTACCGCGAAGGCATCGTGGACCCGGCCAAATTCTACGTGGACGCCGCGCGGCTGGCCCCCATCGGCCGGCTGGAAGGCGCCGGCATGTACACGCGCGTGACCGACCGCTTCCAGATGGGACGCCCCGAGATTCCCGGCGTGCCCGCCACCAGCGGCTGAACGGCCGCCGGCTTCCCAAGAAAAGGAGACAACATGAAGATTTCGCACTGCCTGCGCGGCCTTGCCGTGGCGGCCGCCCATGCCGCCCTGGCCCTATGCGCCCCCGCGATGGCGCAGGGTTTTCCCACCAAACCGGTCAAGCTCGTGGTTCCGTACACGCCCGGCGGCGCCGCGGACATCCTGGGCCGCGTCGTGGCCGACGGCCTGGGGCGCCGGCTCGGCCAGCCGGTCATCGTCGAAAACAAACCCGGCGCGGGCGGCGCCATCGCCGCCAAGTACGTGGCCGACGCCCCCGCCGACGGCTACACCCTGCTGCTGGGCGGCACCACGCCCCTGGTGCTCTATCCGCTGCTGTACGAACGCCAGGCCTACGATGCCCGCAAGGACTTCACCGGTGTCGGCATGCTGGCCTACTCGCCGCTGGTGCTGGTGGTGAACGTACAGTCCCCCGCCCGGTCCGTGGGCGACTTCGTCAAGGCCTCCCGGACCGGTTCGCTGGCCTATGGTTCGGCCGGCAACGGCACCGCCATGAACATCGCCGGGGAACTGTTCAAGAGCCAGGCGGGCGCCGACCTCATGCATGTGCCCTACAAAGGCAGCCCGCCGGCATTGAATGCGCTGCTGGCCGGCGACATCGCCTCGGTGTTCGACCTCGTCGCCTCGGCCAAGCCCTTCATCGACGGCGGCAGGCTGCGGCCCCTGGCGGTCCTGAGCGGCCGGCGCAGCGGCGCCCTGCCCGACGTGCCCACCTTGCGGGAACTGGGCTACAAGGACTTCGACTTCTCCGTCCGCTACGCCCTGATCGCTCCCAGCGCCACCCCGCATGACGTCATCGGACGCCTGAACGGCGAACTCAACGTCGTCCTGCGCGACCCCGCGGTCGCCCGCCAGCTCGCCACCCTGGCGCTGGACGTCATGCCCGGCCCTCCCGAGGCGGTCATGGACTTCGCCCGGACCGAGATCGAACGCCTGGCGCCGGTCATCAAGAACGGAGGAATCCGCCTGGACTGAACCCGGCACCGCCACGTCTCCCGCCGGCCTGCCCTGGTGCCCGGTGTTCATGCTGGATGCACGCCCCCGCGCGGGGTGCGAGAATACGGCATAACACCACGGCATAGCCCGGCAGGAGACGATTTTGCAGAGCCCCCTGTCCTCCCTCAAATTCAACACCGCCTCGGGCCACATCTGGCTGGACGAAGAGCGCATGCTGCTCCTGCACGCGCGCGCCCTGGGCGCCCTGCGCAAGGAACTGTTCGACTCGCTGGGCGTGGAACGCACCCGCGGACTCCTGGTCCGCATGGGCTACGCCTCCGGCATGCGCGACGGCGCCTACGCCGTCAAACGCCGCCGCGCCGGCATGCAGACCAACGAAGCCTTCCTGCTCGGCCCCAAACTGCACGCCGTGGAAGGCGTCGTCCAGGTCGAACCCATAGAACTCAGCATCGACCTCGCCAGGAACCACTTCTACGGCGAATTCCTGTGGCGCAACTCCTGGGAATGCGAGGCCGACGTCCAGGAATACGGCCACGGCGAAGACCCGGCATGCTGGACCCAGATCGGCTATGCGTCCGGCTACTCCAGCGCCTTCATGGGCACGCCCATCGTCTACAAGGAAATCGAGTGCCGCGCCCAGGGCGACACCCACTGCCGCATCGTCGGCCAGCCCGCCGACGCCTGGCAGGACGAGGCCTACCTCAACTACTTCGCGCCCCATCCCTTCGCCGGCCAGTTGATCGAATACTCCATCGGCCTCGAACACCTGCGCTCGTCCTCCACCCGCAAACCCGCCAACCAACCCCTGGCCGGCGCCTCGGCCGCTTTCCAGGCTGCGTTCGAACTGCTGCGCAGCGCCGCCGGCAGCCCCATCACCGTCCTGCTGCAAGGCGAGACCGGCGTCGGCAAGGAAGTGTTCGCCCGCTGGTTGCATGACAACGGCGAACGGGCCAAAGGGCCGTTCATCGCCGTCAACTGCGGCGCCATTCCCGCCGACCTGATCGAGGCAGAACTGTTCGGCGTGGAGAAGGGTGCCTACACCGGGGCGCATCTGGCGCGTTCTGGTCGCTTCGAGCGTGCGAATGGCGGCACCCTGTTTCTGGACGAAATCGGCGACTTGCCGCTGGCCATCCAGGTCAAGCTGCTGCGGGCGCTGCAAAGTGGTGAGATCGAACGCCTGGGTAGCGAAAAATCGCAACGTGTCGATGTCCGCATTGTTGCGGCCACCAACGTCGATTTGCAGAAGGCCATGCAGGACGGGCGCTTCCGGCCGGATCTGTATTACCGGCTGAATACCTTTCCGATCACCATTCCACCGCTGCGCGAACGGCGGGCGGATATTCCCGTGCTGGCCAGCCGTTTCCTGCAGAAGTACGGCGGGCTATACGGCAAGAAACCGGGTGGGCTGACGGATAGGGCGATGCAGGAACTGTTGAACCATCATTGGCCGGGGAACGTGCGCGAGCTGGAGAACGTGATCGAGCGGGCGGTGTTGCTGAGTCCGGATGGGGAGCCGATCGAGGCGACGCATTTGTTCGGGCAGCGGTTGCCGGGCGGGGATTGCGCGGGGCGTGTGGCGGATGGTGGGGAAGTGGTGGAAGGGGAAGGCGGGGAGATCGATCTGGTTTGTGGGGATCTGATCGAGAGGAATGTGCCGTTGGGGACGCTGGAGCAGGGGATGATGCGGGTGGCGATGCAGCGGGCGGGGGGGAATTTGAGTAAGGCGGCTCGGTTGTTGGGGATAACCAGGGCGCAGTTGGCTTATCGGTTGAAGAGGGAGGGGGTTCCGGTTTAGGGGAGTACCGTGTGCGTAAAGGGGGGCCATTTACAAAATGAGAATGACTAGTTCACTTCATCGCTCGAACCTAATTGATAGTACAGGCACTCCCGCGATCAAACAAATTTTGAATAATATTAGTGACGTGCTCAAACATGAGCAAAAAAAGCGGGGGATTGAGAATGGTGTCCGTGCCATGTGCGTACATATTTCGCAGCCTAGTCAGATGCTCAACTTGTGACGAAACTAAGCCTCGCTTTTTGGCGTCTTGGAGTAGTGTTCTAAGTGTCGGTTGCAATGATTTGCCTCTCTTGTTGACTCGTTCATGGGGCTCACTTCCGAGGTGTTCGCGAAGAGCGAATTCGAGACAGGGAAAAATCTGACTTGCCGCCAAAATCAAGAGATCATATGAATAGTAGGAGTAGATATAGGCGTGCCTAATGGCATCGTGGCTCCTACGAACGTTCTCGGGAACGGAGGTCGATAATTCCAGTTTACACATGTCTTGGTGTAGTTTTTCTTGTGTGCACCCGACGAACCCAGTCGTTCCAGAAAAGTATGGATCAGGGGCTTTTAGCGCTTGTATCTCTTTTAGCATCCGAGAACTCCTGTTTTACAACGTTACGGATTTTTTTGATAATTTCGCGAGCGCCGATATTATCCAGGCCGAACCCGGTGCATTTGCCAAATGACTTTAGGGGTGGGAAGTCCCGTTAGTTAGTGCCGCTTGGCGCAACGCCCGAAATGAATGATCCTATTCTTTGTTTTTCCTATACACAGTCACTTACACCGCTAATGCTGTCGAGAATGTCAACGTACAATTCTGCAGAGACGTCAAGAGTCGATAGTATTTCCCTATCTGTGATTTTAATGCCAAAGTATCTGATTGACCCACGCAATATCACCGTCGATTGAGATTGATCTACTCATATTCTAATTGGCTGTCCTTCACGAGGATCAATTCGCCCAGCCTTTCGTGTAATTATTGGTTCGTCTTGAGTGTGAGGTTTTTGATATTCCCGCTATCTTGAGATAATGGCTTTGATTTACCAGCTACGTCTCGAGCTTTTTGGATCCTGATAGCCATGCGGCAAAACCCGGCTCTACATCATTAGCGAAGGCAATTAAACCAGCAAGCTCTCTTTGTTCTTCCTGGTTCAGTTGTCCCAGGGTCATGCGGTGGTACATGGCACGAATTTCACGCTTGCGGATGCGCCCAATTGATAGGTGTCGGTCTGGTGTTAGCGTGACGCCGGTCACGATTCTTCGCCCTGAGCGTGAGGCGAAAACGGATTTCTTTTCATTCAACTTGAGTCGAGGATAATTCAAACTTGCAGCTATGTCTGCTACCAGAGCTGGGTAGTTAGCAAGTACGCGGGGATGATGTGTTGAAAGTGTTAAATCATCCGCGTAGCGGGTATAGCAAATTCCATCTGCTGCAGCTGCTGACGAGAGTCGCATGTCAAAACTATACATTATGCTGTTGGACAACAGCGGGGAACTTGGGGCTCCAATACAAAGTCGTAGGGGTTTTTGCCGCTTTGGTGCCCAGGTGCACACATAGGCAATTAACTTTATCGCGGAAGAGTCGTACTGCCGCCCACAGTAGACTTCAAGATGCTGAATTATGTCGGTTATGAGAATGGACGGGAAGAAATTCTTGAAGTCCATCTTGAGAAGATAATCGCTGTCTACATGTTGTAGTGCATTGCTTCTTATCGATGCCCCAGTACGATATGCTGTTGCAGCTTCATGGAGCGGCAGGAGCTGTCCCAAATGCGCTGTGAGCCATCGCTGAATTGCTTTTACTTCCCTCGCCGGTTGAGCCACTTCCCGAAGTCCGCCGCTTCGTTTGGGTATGTGGAAAACTTTGTACCGGATGGGGGCAGTACGAACAATGCTCTGCAAATGGCTGAGTAGCATACCTAAGTCAGATGCCATTTGGGAAAGAAGGTCATTGGCGCTGAGCATAGCGACTCCTTGTTTCCTGAATGGCTCGGAATCGTTTCTTATCGTTTTGCGCGTAGTCTGCTATTTGGTCGGCTCTAAAACGAGATAGATCAATTGTTCCCTCTTGCATGTGGAACTTATAGAACTGTCTGTCCTCAATGCCAATGTAGAATCGTTGATCTCCTTTTGGTTCCACGGCAATTAGCCCAACCCGCTCCAAAAGAAAAAGATATTGCCTCAGTTCGGATTCTGCTTTTACGTGATTTAGTCGTTCTAGAATACTTCGCATTTCGCGAAGGGTTAGAGCAGAGCAAAGGCTGAGAAGATCACAGACTAGGAGTGCTGTGTCGAGCCAAGATGTTGGCCTAAACGTATGTTCGGGTGTTGGTTTTTTCGCACGTTTTAGAACAGCATCAGCCAATTCGGGTTGTAGCTCCTGAGCGGCTTTGGCATCAAACTTAAGTTGGCGATCAATTGCGACCATCCAGCGATGGCATTCGGCTGAGTTGCCGTGGATCTTCTCAAGATAGTCAACAGGGCCCAGCTTGATGAAGGAAGAGCTCTTATAGTGATCTGTCTCGATGAAAATCAGTAATTTTCCTTGAAATTCATCTACTATGGAAAATAACCCCAATTCTGCTATCGACCCTGGGCTTTCCAAGGCTAAAACGATGACAGAAGAGAGTTCCGCCAAGTGTCGTTCAAAGGAGACTAGGTCTCGATAGACCGACTCGTGAGACCAGTCTTTGTAGTGTTCGGCTACGCGTATACGCTTTTCGATCTCACTATTTTTCGCCAGTTCTCGATATATTGCATCTCGGATAGAAACTGGCTCATGGGATCGAATATTGGTTTCTCCACCGCATAAAAAAATGAAACCTTCGTAGGGCTTCAATCGTGATGATCGAAGATCAATTCGTTCAAAGAATTCGTCCCTCATCACATATGTTCAAAAAAGTTCTTACCTTAAATTGCGCGGTGAAACCGGCTTCGGGTTTTCCGAGTGCTCGCAGGAAAACCCGAAGCCGGTTTCACCGCGGTAAATGCACTCAATCATTAAAAGTCTGGCGAATCGCCCGACTATTCTACGTAACCCATTCGTAGAGCGCGTAAGAACGCCAAATCGTATCGTTACAGCTAGTAGCATGTCAAGGACGGAGTTGTAGTCTGGGCTCGAGCCAGTTGTCGTTTGTGGAGCAGACGCGCCCTAAGAAAGCTATCGCTGAACGCTCAAGACCGCTATAGGTTTATTTCGTATTTATAGAGGTTCGGGCAATACCCTGGATAGCCTGCTTCATCCATTCAAAATTTCGAGAATCTCTCTGCTGTTAGAGCGGAGAGCACTTTCTTCACGCAATCAGCGATCTGTGTTGCCAAAGAACTGACCGGGAAGTGCTCGGATGTAACGGCGTAGCTGTAAAGCGCTGCCTTCTCAGAAAAGGGTATTTCGCAGACTGCGGGAAGCCGCATCGCTCTCGCCACCACCGGATTAACAATCGACACCCCCAACCCCTTGGCCACCATGGTGCATATCGTCGTCGCATAAGGCGTCTCAATCGACAGCACCCGCTTGTCCCGAACAAAGTGCCGATCAATCGCCGCCCGATTGAAACTCCCCGCCGGCAGCGAAATGAAGTCCTCCCCATCGAAGTCCGAAGGCTTGAGCACCTTCTTCCTGGCAAGCCTGTGCTTCTTCGGCACCACCCCCACACCGTAAGCCGTATTGATCCGCTCATACTGCAAGCTGGGCAGGTCGGTGTGTATCGAGCAAAACCCGATATCGCAATACCCCGTCGCGACCCACTTCGCCACGACATCCGAGCCGCCGGTATTGACCACCACCGGGATGTCCGACACCTTCTCCCGGAAAAGCCGCATGGCATCCGGCATCACGCACTGCGTGATCAGCCCCACCGCCCCCACGCGCAGTAATCCCTTGCCGCGCAGCCGGATCGAGTTGGCGCTGTCGTTCAGCGACTCCAGCCCGATGAACGCGCGTTCCACGTCCGCATAAAACGCTTCCGCTTCCGGCGTGGGAATCAAGCGTGTCCCCACGCGTTGGAACAACACGAAGCCCAGCGTCTTTTCCAGCAACGCAATCCATCGGCTGACGTTCGGTTGCGACGTATGCAGCAGCCCCGCCGCGGTGGTCATCGACCGCGTCATCATCACCGCGCGAAAGGCTTCGACCTGCTTGAAGTTCATGGGCTGATTCCATTCTGATGCATGCGCATCGAGCATATCATTTTTGTATTTGAAGCCGTCAATCTGTGATTTGACGTATGGGTTGGCCGGGAGGGAGACTGCATTCCTGCATTCATCACCGGCCTCAACATGGAATCCAAAGTCAGTGCCCGCCTGAAGCAACCCCTCGCGCAGGAGGTGATCGAGTTCATTTTCCTGCCGCGTTTGAACCGGGAGTTCTTCGCCAATTTCGAGTTGCTGCACCAGATCAATCTTGCCCATCTGCTGATGCTGGACGAACAGGGGATCCTGGACCAAGGCACGTCCATCCAGCTCGCCAAGGCGTTGCTGAAAATGCAGGCCGACGGCCCCGACGTCGTGGAGCTCGACCCGGCGCGGGAAGAAGCCTATTTCAACTACGAGGCCCATCTGATCAAGCTGGTGGGCCAGGACGTGGGCGGCCGGCTGCATACGGCGCGCAGCCGCAACGACATGGGCGCGACCATCGATCGCATCCGGGCGCGGGATTTCGGGATGCGCATCGGCACGGCGTTGATCGGCCTGGCGCAAGCCGCGCTGGACCAGGCCGAGCGGTATGCCGATTGCGTGATGCCCGGCTACACGCACATGCAGGCCGCGCAGCCGATCACCTACGGTTATTACCTGTCGGCGCTGGTGGATGCGTGGTCGCGCGACATCGATCGCGTGCTGCACACGCTGGATACGGCGGATGCGTCGCCCTTGGGATCCTGCGCGCTGGCCGGTACGTCCTTCCCCATCGACCGCGCGCTGACCAGCTCCATGCTGGGTTTCAGCCAGCCGCTGGCCAATGCGCTGGACGGCGTGGCCTCGCGGGACTTCGCGCTGGAGCTGAGCGCGGCGCTGTCGATCATGATGATCACGTGCAGCCGCCTGGTGCAGGATTTCTACATCTGGTCCACGCCGGAGTTCGGTTTCCTGTCCTTCCCGGACAGCATCGCCAGCACGTCCAGCATCATGCCGCAGAAGAAGAACCCGGCGGTGCTGGAGAACCTGCGGGGCAAGGCGGGCCACTTGATCGGCCTGACGACGGCGGCTTTCTCCACCGTGAAGTCCACGCACTTCACCCACTCGGGCGACAGCAGCCGCGAAAGCACCCGGACCTGCTGGGAGGCCTGCGAAGAAGCGCTGAAAGCCCTGACCTTGATGAAGCTGCTGGTGGAGCGGGTCGAGCCCAACCGCGCGCGCATGGCCTCGCGCGCGGCGGAGGATTTCTCCACGGTAACCGACCTGGCCGACCTGCTGGTCCGCAAGGCCGATACCTCGTTCCGCGATGCGCACCACATCATCGGCGCCGTCGTGCGGCAGGCGCTGGACCAGGGTCTGTCGGCCCGGCAGATCACCCCCGCGATGATTGCCACGGCGGCGAGCGAGCAACTGGGGCGGCGCATCGCGTTGCACGAGGACGACCTGGCCGGCTGCCTGGACCCGCATCGCAACGTGGCCGCCCGCCAGTCGCTGGGCGGCCCGGCGCCGCAACGCGTGCTCGAGCACCTGGGCGAGCAGCGGGCCCGCCTGGACAGGCAAAGAACCGTCATCGACCGGACGGCCGGGCGCATCCACGACGCCCGGGAGTCGTTGCAGGAACGCATTCGCGCGCTGGTCGCCGCCGAAGCGAAGTAAGCACGGATCCCTTCATTCATCTAATAATCATGTGCAGGAGACAAACCATGTTCAAGCCCATCGCCTTATTTGCGATCGCCCTGGGTGTCTGCCCGGGGGCCCAGGCCCAGACTTATCCCAACAAGCCCGTCACGCTGGTCGTGCCCTTCGCGCCCGGCGGCACGGTCAACCTGATGGGCCGCATCCTGGCCAACCGCCTGTCGGAAGTGCTGGGCCAGCCCGTCATCGTCGAGAACAAGGGCGGCGCGGGCGGCAGCATCGGCGCGGGCATCGTCGCCAAGGCCGCGCCCGATGGCTATACGCTGCTGTTGGCCACCATGGGCCAGCAGTCCATCCAGCCGCTGCTGTCCAAGGACCTGCCCTATGACGCGGAGAAGGATTTCGCGCCCATCGCCTTGTTCTCCACGGTGCCGAACGCGCTGGCGGTGTCGACCAACGTGCCGGTGAAGACGGTCCAGGAACTGATCGCCTATGCCAACAAGAACCCCGGGAAGCTGAACATGGCTTCCGCCGGCATCGCGTCGGTCAACCACTTGACCGGCGAACTCTTCATGCTGCGTTCGGGGGCGAAGTTCACGCATGTGCCCTACCGGGGCGCGGGTCCCGCCACCGCCGATCTGCTGGCCGGCCAGGTGCATGTGATGTTCGCCAACCTGCCCAACGTGCTGCCCTACATCAAGCCGGGCAAGCTGCGCGTGCTGGCGATGGCCAGCGAGAAACGCAGCCCCGCCGCGCCCGACGTGCCCACGCTGGAAGAGGCCGGCGTGAAGGATGCCGTGGTCGAGTCCTGGTACGGATTGATGGCGCCGGCCGGCACCGACCCGAAGATCATCAAGAAGCTGGAAGCGACGATCATCGGCATCGCCAAGGAGAAGGCCATGGCCGCGCAACTGGCCGAGCAGGGCGCCCTGCCGTTCCCCGGGACCAGCGAGGATCTGGCCAAGCTCTCCAGCGAAGAGACGCGGCGGTGGAACGACATCATCTCGCGCGCCAACATCCAGTTGAACTGAGCGCGCGGCGTACAGGACAGACGGACGTGGTTCCAGTCGGCATCATCGGGGGCATGGGCCCGTTCGCGGGAGCGCACTACGTCGGTCTGTTCCTGGAGGAATGCGCGCGGCGGATCGAAGCGGGCGGGGCAGGCGTGACCGACCAGCGCTTCCCGCCCCACTATCTGTTCCAGTTGCCGGTGCCCGACAGAACGTCGGCGCTGCTGGGGGCGCACGGCGAATATGGGCAGGTCCTGCAGGCCTTGTCCGGGCAGATGGATGGGCTGAGGGCGCTGGGAGCGAGAGTGGTCGCCATGTCGTGCAATACGGCGCATGCGTGGCATGCCGAGTTGCAGGGCAGGCATCCGGACATGACGCTCCTGCACATTGGTGATGCCACGGCCGACTACCTGCTTGGGAAAGGCGAGACAGAAGTCGGATTGTTGTCCACGGCCGGGACGGTGAAATCGGGCATCTACGCCGAGGCGCTGGCCCGGGTGGGTATCGTGTGCCGGGAACCGGATGGCGAAGAACTCGATCTGGTCATGCGGGGCATCTACGACGGCGTGAAGGCGGGCGACAACGCACGGGGGCGTGCCTGCTTCCGGCGCGCGCTGGCGCGGATGCACAGGCGTACCGGCGTGGCGGGCTTTCTGATGGCTTGCACGGAGATTCCGCTTGCATTGGGAGCGGAGGATGTCCCGCCCGACTGCCGGTTGTATGACCCGGGGCGGCTCTCGGCCCGGGAACTGGCGCGGCGGGCGTTGGCGATGCCCGCCGATTCCGGTCATTCCGGGCTGGCGAAACCGTAGAGCCGGCAGGGGTTGTCGACCAGGATCCGCCTGCGCACGTCGGCCGACGGACACCATGACGCCAATCTGTTCAATAGCGCCCCCGAATCCTGCGCGGGCGCCATGACGTGGGGCCAGTCCGTGCCCCACAGCAGGCGGTCCGGCATCGCGTCGATCAGCGCGGCGGCCATCCGGTCGGCGTGGCCGGTGCCGCCCTGTTCCAGGCGGTAGGGACCCGTCAATTTGACCCAGATGTTCCCGCTGGCGGCAAGGTCGGCGACGAAGCGCTCCAGGCCCTCTTCGTTCTGCGCATCGTCGCGCGTGACATAGCCCATGTGCGCGATGGAGACGGGGCAGGGCATCCGCGCGATCGCCGGCAGCGCGTCGCGGCAAAGGCTGCCCGGGGTGTACAGGTCCACGCTCCAGCCCAGGCGCTGGGCCACCCTGCCGGCGCCGGCCAGCAGTTCGTGGGTCGCCGGGCCGGACAGCCCCGCCGCGCGGGTCTTGAACAGATCCAGGCGCAGGCCTCGCACGCCGGCCTCGTGCCATGAGCTGAGCGTCGACAGCGGTGTGTCGAGCGGCGCCATGACGATGCCGCGCCATTCCTTCTCCGACTGCCGCAGCGCGTCGATCAGGCAGCGGTTGTCCTCTTCATAGAAGCTGGGCTGGACGAGCACGGCACGGTCCAGGCCCAGCCTGGCCGCCGTCGCGGCGTAGTCGTCCCCGGAGGCGGCGGGCAGGGTGTAGCGCGCCGCGCGCGACGGGGGATAGCGGTCGGCGGGACCGAACAGATGCATGTGCGCATCGCATGCGCCGGCGGGCATGTCGAAGGTGGGCCGGTCCAACCGGCTGGCGGGAAGCGGCGGAGTGCTCCGCCATGAGGGGGGCTGTTGCACGGGTGTTCCTGGCTATAGGGTGTTCCCCAGCGACGCACTGGTCTGCTGTCGCGGGTCGAGGTTCGGCGCTATTCTCGCCCGCAGGGCTTTCCAAAACAGATAGCAATAATGTTCCATTGATCCCCAGGAGGAATCAGTTGAAGCTGCATCAATTGAGGGATTTCATCGCCGTGGCCGACCATGGCAGCTTGCGCGCGGCTTCGCGCCACCTGAATGTGTCCCAGTCGGCCATGACGAAAAGCATCCAGCAGTTGGAGAAGGAGGTGGGGGCGCCGCTGCTGGAGCGCCAGAAGCGCGGTACGGTGCTGACGCCCATGGGCATGCTCTTTGTGCAGCGGGCGCGCATGGCCACCGCGGAACTGCATCGCGCCAAGCAGGAAATCCAGCAGCACATGGGGGGCGGCGCGGGCAGGGTGGTGGCCTGTTTGTCCACGGTGCCCCACATGATCCTGCTGCCGGAGGTGCTCAAACCGTTCCTGGATCGCTATGGCGACGTGCAATTGACGGTGCTCGAGGGGCTGTCGTTCGCCGGTGTGGAGACGCAACTGCGCGATGGCAGCGTGGACTTCTACGTGGGGATCGAACCGGAGCGGCGCATCGGTCAGGAGTTCTCGGTCGAGCCGCTGTTCGGCAATGAACGCGTCATCGTCTGCCGGGCGGGTCATCCGCTGCAGGGGGCCAGGTCCTTGCAGGAGCTGAGTTCGGCGCGCTGGGTGATGAGCGCGTCAGCGCCGTCGGACACCCGGCTTCCGGGGCTGTTCAAGAAGCACCGGATGCCCATGCCCGAACACGTGACCTTCGGGAACAACATCCTTTCCCAGATGGTGGCCGTGCTGGACGCCGACATGCTGGCGATGGTGCCGCGCCAGTGGCTGGAGTTTCCTTTGATGGCGGGCCACATCGAGCGCATACCCATCAAGGAGGTGATCGATTCCCCCTCCATCGTCATGATCCGGCGCGCCACCCTGCCGCTGACACCGGCGGCCGAGTATTTCTGCGACCTCATCAGGCGGGCCAGTGCCCGGATGCCCGGCAAGGCCGGCCGCCGGCCGGCCAGCCGTTCCAGGAAGAGTCCCGTTCAAGCCGGATAGCACCGGATGCGAGGTGATGAAAAAAAACGATCAAACAGACAGTATTGACATCTTCTGATCAAGCCACGCCAATGGAAGAATCCGCCTGTCGATAAGTTCCGCCAGAGGAGACAGGCATCATGACAACAAGAAAGGCATTGCAGGCAACCGCCGTGCGCTGGTCCGCGCTGGCGCTGGTCTGTGCGAGCTGTACGCTCCAGGCCCAGCCCTCGGGCGATCGCGTGCTCAGGCTGATCGTTCCGACCAGCCCGGGCAGCAGCGCGGATGTCGGTGCGCGGCTGGTGGGGGACCGGATCCAGGCGGCCAGCGCCCGACCCGTCGTGATCGAGAACAAGGTCGGCGCCGGGGGCAGCCTGGCGGCCGCCTATGTCGCGGCCGCCGCCCCGAATGGCGAGACCGTCGGCATCCTGGGCAACACCTACCAGTTGTTCGCCGAGGAATTCCCCAGCCAGAAATTCGATCCGGTGAAGGATGTGGTGCCCGTCGCGCTGATCAGCCGCGGCGCCAATGTCCTGCTGGTTGCCAGCGACTCCGGCTATGCCCGTGTGGACGACATCGTCCGCAAGGCTCGCAGCCAGCCTGGCCGTCTGAGCTATGCGTCGGCAGGCATCGGCTCCAGCACGTATCACAGCGCGGAAAGACTGCGCATGGCCAGCGGGATGGACCTGATTCATATCCCCTACAAGGGATCGCCCGAAGCCGTCCAGGAGGTCATCGCCGGGCGGGTCGATTTCGCCTTTGCGCCGGTCCCCGTCGCCCTTTCCTTCATCCAGGGGGGGCGCGTCAAGGCCGTGGCCGTCAGCGCGTCGCGCCGTTCGGTGCAACTGCCCGACGTGCCCACGACGGTCGAGGCGGGCGTGCCTGATTCCTCGTACGACACCTGGCTCGTCGCCCTGGTGCCGGCAAAGACGCCACGGGCGGTCCAGCTCGAGCTGAACCGGGCCTTCACGGCGGCGACCGCGACCCAGGAAATCCGTTCGAAATTCGCGTCCCTGGGCGTCGAACCGGAGGACGCCGGCCTGGACGAGACCCAGGCCTTCGTGGCCCGCGAGTACCAGAGCGCCAAGGCCGCCCACGCCAAGATGGCAAAAGCCAAGTAACCGGTTTTCCCTTTCATAGAAAAAGGCGTTTCATGATCAAGCTGCAACGACTGGGCCACGTGCTGATGGCCGTCCGCGACCTCGAGGTCTCGAAGAAGTTCTACATGGAGATCCTGGGGTTCCGTCTGCTCGAACAGGATCCCGAGCACGGCGGGGTGTTTCTTTCGATCGGTTCCCATGGCAACACGCTGGACCTCTTTCCGAGCGTGGAGCCGGAGGCGACGCCGCCCAGCGCCAGCGACGCGCGGGGCATGCTCGGCCTGGGCGTCAAGCACGTGGCCTTCGCGGTGGCCGAGGAGGGCGACCTCAAGGCGGCCTATTTCGCGCTGACCGAGGCCGGCGTGCCCATCCAGCGCGCCCTCGACCACGAAAGCCAGAAGAGCATCTATTTCCACGATCCCGACGGCAACCTGCTGGAGATCGTCTGGGAGCGGCCCGATGCCCTGGACATCTTCGCCAAGGGACGCGGCGACAACGACGACGAAATCTCGTTCGAACGCTGAATCATCCGGAACCATCACGCATCGAGGAATTCTCATGGCAACCGCGCGTATCAACGGCATAGACCTCTACTACGAAGTGCATGGCGAGGGTCCGCCCCTCGTGCTGTCGCACGGAGTCGGCAGCAATCACCTGCACTGGTGGCAGCAGATTCCCGCGCTGCAGAAGACGTTCACGGTGGTCACGTTCGACCATCGCGGCTTCGGCTTCTCGACCGATGACGGCAGGGGACCCCAGGCGTTCGCGGACGACCTGGCGGCATTGATCGATCACCTGGGCTTCGAAAGCGTTTTTCTTGCCGGCCAGTCGATGGGCGGCGTCACGGCAATGAGCTATGCCACGCGCTTCCCGGAACGGGTCCGGGCGCTGGCCTTGAGCTGCTCCGGCGGCGGGGTGGTGCCCGTGCACCATGCGCCGACGATGAAAGGCGCGCTGGAAAAGTCTCCGGACTACCTGTCCTTTGCCCGTTTGAGCATCGACCAGGACGATTTCCGCCGGCGCCGCCCGGGCGCCTGCTTCCTGTTCGAGCAGCTCGGTCAGCTCAACCGCGACGTGAATCTGCGCATCCTGACCGGCATGCGCCAGCTCAAGAACGACATCGGCCCGCTGGTCGCGGCGGGCACGCCCGTCCTGCTCATCGGCGGGGAGGACGACAATGGCGTCAATCCATCCATGCGTGAGTTGCAGAAGATGATTCCGGGCGCGCGCTTCGAGTTGGTGACGGATGCCGGGCACCTGCTTTTCTTCGAGCGTCCGGACGTCTACAACCACCTGTTGGAAAGCTTCTTCTGCCAGCAGATGAAACAGGACGTGTGACACGCGCCGCAAGGCGATCACGGAGACATGAATGAATTTGAGAAGGATGGCCGCGCAAGTCTCTATCGCCTTGCTCGCCTGTAGCATGACCGCCGCGGCGAGCGCGGACGACGCGTTTCCCGGCAAGATGATCAAGATGATCAACCCCTATGCCGCCGGCGGGGGCTCCGATGTGCTGGCCCGGGTGCTGGCGCGGGACATGAGCGCCTACCTGAAGCAGCCGATCATCATCGAAAACCGGCCCGGCGCCTCGGGCCTGATCGGCGCCAACGCCGTTCGGACGGCGCCGCCGGATGGGTATACGCTGCTTTTCACCAGCTCCAGCGCGCTCGTCGGCGCACTGGTCAAGTCGCCCCAGCCATTCGATCCGTTCCAGGATTTCGCGCCGGTGGCCCGCGCGGTGGAATATCCGCTCTACATGGTGATCAATCCCGAGCTTCCGGCCCGCAATCTGCGCGAGCTTGCCACCTATGCGAAGAATCGCGCCCAGCCGATGTTCCATACCAGCGTGGGCATCGGATCCACGGGCCACCTGGGCTGCGAGCTATTCGCGCTTGCGGCCGGCATCCAGCTCAGCTACGTTCCCTATACCTCCGTTCCCGCCGCGTTGCAGTCGGTCATGACCAATCAGACGCAGTTGATGTGCGACTCGGTCGGCGGCGCCCAGGCCTACGTCACACAGGGAAAGTTGCGAGGCCTGGCCATCATGGGCAAATCGCGCATGCCCCAGGCCCCGGATGTGCCGACAACGGCGGAGGCGGGGTTCCCGGGCGTGGAGGCCGGCGTCTGGCTCGGACTGCTCGCGCCAAAAGGCACGCCCGCTTCGGTCGTGCAAAAACTCAACGAGGCCATGAACCTCGCGCTCCGGAATCCCGAAATGATCGAGCGCGCGAAGGTACAGGGCCTGACCATCATCCACGAATCTCCCGAGCAGGCCGATGCGGCAATCAAGGCCGACCTGAAACAATGGGCCGAGATCGTTCGAATCAAACAGATCCGGCTGACCGATTGATCGGGTCCGGCTTCCAGGAAGAATTCATGAAGATTGCAATGATGGGTGTGGGCAACATGGGCGCGGGCATCGCGCGGCGCCTGATGGCGGACGGACATTCGGTCGTCGCCTGGGATCTATCCGCGCCAAGGATGGCCGCCCTGGCCGAGGACGGAGCCGGTGTCGCGGAATCGGCGCAGGCGGCGGCCCGGGATGCCGACGTCGTGATCACCAGCCTGCTTGGCGACAGTTCGGTCGAGCAAAGCGTGCTGTCGGACGGCGGGTTTCTGGCCGCGATGCAACCCGATGCGATTCATCTGTGCGTCACCACCATCTCGCCGGATTGCGCGAATCGCCTGGCATCGGCGCATCGATCGCATGGCTCGCGCTTCGTGGCGGGCCCGGTCGCGGGGCGTCCCGATGCGGCGGCGGCGGGCCAGCTCACCACCTATCTGGCCGGAGATCTCTCCGCGGTCGAGGTGGTCGCGGCGCTGGCCAAATCCTACGCGATCAAGATCGTCGCGCTGGAAGGCGCCGCCGGCCTGGCGAACGCCATGAAGCTCAGCGTCAACTACACCGCGATTTCCATCATCGAGATCATGGGCGAGATCTATGCGTTCGCCGAGAAAATGGGACTCGACCGGGCGCTTTTGCGTGACTACTTCGAAGACGCCTTCAATCGGCCCGCATTGAAGATGTATGCCAACAAGCTGCATGAGCACAGCACGACCGGAACGAACGGATTCGCGCTGGTGACCGGACTCAAGGATGTGAATCTGATGATGGATGCCGCGAGCGGGTGCGGCGTGAACTTCGAGGTGGGCTCCATCATTAAAAGGAAGATGCTGAAGGCCATCGATATGGGGCTTTCCGAGGCCGACTGGAGTTCGATCTCCCAAGTGACGAGAAGGGAGTCGGGTATCGAGGTGTAGGTCCGATCAGGGAGATGACGGTGTTGCTGGGGCGCACTGCGAACATGGGCAAGTCCTGCAGGCGTTGTTCGGGCAATCGGCACGAGAGTTGGCGAGGCGGGCGCTCGTGATGTCTGTCGCAAACACTGCTGCATAGCAAGACGCGATTCCGGCTAGTATTGCTCTCGGGGACTGTATTCCCCGATGAATAATCAGATAAACAAGCCAGTGGGAAGCGCCGCATGCTCAAGCTCATCGCCATACTTGTACTGTCCGGGCAGTTGCAGGTGGCGGTTCAACAATCAACCGGGTATGCGGAAGCGTCTTTCGAGAATTCCCCGACGGGAGCTCAAGCGTTAATTGCTTTTGCGGAAAAGGAAATTGGTGATTCCCCGGGCGGCGTCCGCATTGTCGTTGGTTGGGTAGACGAAGAGGCGCCCGGCGAGCACATAGGCAAGGCGCTGGACGACCTAGGTATCAAGACGGGATTGGTTCCGCCGGATGATATTCAGGCGGCAATTGCTGAAAATCAATTGACTGCGCCTTCGGCTCGAGCGGTCGCGCTGGCCGACGAGAAGCGATTCGGATTCCTCTATGGCCGAAAGAAGAAGTAGCGATGGGCGATAGAAATGGCCATTGAGGCTCCGCCGCGCTTTTCTTCACTGCGCTTGAATGCACTCGACGCCCATTTGCTGCTCGTCCGTGATAGGCCCGGCCTGTCGGGCATTTTCCGCTTCTTCCTGGAGTTCCTGTACTTCGGCCTGAAGGAAGCCCGCGCCTGCCTGTTCGTCGGGCTCTTCTTCGCCGCGGTCTTCCTGGTGCCGCGTTCCGGCTTGTGGGGCATTCCCCGCTACGACGCCCTGCTGGCCATCGCGCTGGCGATCCAGGTCTGGATGGTCTGGGCCAAGCTCGAAACCCTGGATGAACTCAAGGCGATCACTGTCTTTCACCTGGTCGGCTTTGCGCTGGAGGTATTCAAGACGTCCAGCGGAATCCAATCTTGGTCCTATCCGGATTTCGCCTATACCAAGGTCCTGGGCGTGCCGCTCTTTGCCGGGTTCATGTATGCCGCGGTGGGAAGCTACGTCATCCAGGCTTGGCGGTTGTTCGAGTTGCGCGTGGTGCATCATCCCCCGTACTGGATGGCCTGGCTCGTTGCATTGCTGATCTATGCCAACTTCTTCACGCACCATTTCATCGGTGACTACCGGTGGTACATCGCGGCATGCGCGCTGGGCCTTTATGCCAGAACGACCGTGATCTTCCGTCCCCTGGACCGGGACCGACGGATGCCGCTGCTATTGGCTTTCGTGCTAATCGGCTTCTTCATCTGGCTGGCCGAGAACATCAGCACGTTCTTTGGCGTCTGGGCCTATCCCAACCAGCTTGGCGCGTGGTCCACGGTGCACCTGGGCAAATGGAGTTCCTGGTCGTTGCTGGTCATCATGACCTTCACGATCGTGGCGAACCTCAAGCACATCAAGGCCCGCGTCCACGTGCCCGATTGAGTCGTCCGAGTCCAAATATGGCAGACTCGCCGCCCAAGCCGCAATGTCGAGGATTCAGTGGAAATTCGCAGATTCAAGCCCGATGATGAAGCAGCGCTATTCCGCGTATTTTTCACCTCCATCCACGAGCTCGCCTCCAAGGACTACTCGCCCGAGCAAGTCGAGGCATGGGCGCCTTCGGACTTCGACATGGCCGCCTGGGCAGATCAGGTGCGGAAAAACCAGCCTTTCGTCGCCGAGATCGATGGCGAAGTCGTGGGCTATGCAGACGTTCAGCCAGACGGCTACATCGACCAATTCTATGTGTCCGGCTTGCATTCGCGTCAAGGAATAGGGGGGCGGTTGATGGCCCGAATTCATGACGAGGCAGGATCCCGGGGCTTGGCAGCGTTGACTTCCAATGTGAGCAAGACCGCCGAGCCCTTTTTCGCTCTCCACGGCTTTCAAGTCGTCGAGCGACGTTTCCCGGTCCGTCGTGGGGTGATGCTCGAGAACGCGCTGATGCGTAAAGTGCTGCCTGTTGCAGGCTGAGCTTCTAGAATGGTCCGCTATTGTCGCGCGGCGACGCCGCGATCGAAGTCAGTGCAGTCATCCATAGGGCCGATCCATGAAACGACTTGCCATCCTGTTGCTCCTGTCTTGCAGTGTTCCGTTGGCTGCCGCGGCAACAACCGATGCGGTGAATGACGCCAACCCCTGCCTGCAGAAACGCGCGGAGATACTCAAGGAGATCGAGCAGGCCAGGCAACATGGCAACGACAGGCGGGTTGCCGGACTGAACCGGGCATTACGCGAGCAAGAGGCGCACTGCACGCCCGAGTCGATACGCCGGGCACGCGCGCAGGATGTCGCGGAAGCGCGGCAGAAGGTGGCCGAGCGGGAGCGTGAATTGCAGGAAGCCCGGAGCGAAGGCAAGGACGCCGACAAGCTTGCCAAGCGCGAAGCCAAACTGAAAGAAGCACGGGATGATCTGGCGCGAGCGCAGCAGGCGCTGAGCAATTGACTTGCAAGTGCTCCATCCGCTTGGCAGGCAATACGCCGAATTAGTGAGCCCTTCTTGCCAGCACCTGGTCACGCGGGCCGGCATCGACCACCTTGCCGGCCTCCATCACGACGATGGTGTCGAACCGTTCGAGCAGGCTGGGCCGGTGTACCGAGGCCACGATGCAGGCCGACGGGAACGCCGCGACCATGCGGTCGAACACTCGGCCTTCGGCTTGAGGGTCGAGTGCGCTGGTTGGCTCATCGAGCAACAGCAACGAACTTCCTTGTGCGGCCAGTGCGCCACGAGACAGGGCCAGCCGCTGCCGCTGACCACCGGAGAGATTGCCGCCGCGCTCGTTCAGCGGACTGGCCAAGCCTTCGGGCAGGCGTTGCAGGACCTCGTCGAACACCCCTGCATGCACAGCGGACTTCAGCGCCGCCGGGTCGGCAGATTCGCCGAAGGTCAGATTCTCTTCCACGCTGGCCTCGAACACCTCGGCCTCTTGCGGGATCAGCGTGGCTAGCGTGCGTAGTTCGGACCAGTCCACCGCTACGCCATCACGCAGCAATTCGCCCTGCTGCGGAGGGTAGAGGCCCGCTAGCATGCGCAGCAGCGTACTCTTGCCACCCCCGCTCGGGCCGATCAACGCCACCCGCGCTCCGCGCTCTAGTTGCAGATCGATCCCATGCAATCCGCCGCGTGCATCGTCGGCATAGCGCCACATGGCATTGCGCAGTTCCAGCGTCCGCCACGGCGCATCGGGCACCACGGCCGGAACAGCGGCGTCGGGATCGCTGGGCGCCTCCCAGATCGGCTCCGCGCTGCCGTAGTCCGTGTGCATACGCGCGAAACTCTGGAAGTTCGAGGCCATCGCGCCGACCACTGTCGCGGCCTGCTGGGCGTACTGGTAGATCATGAAGACCGTCCCCAGCATCACTGCCTGCCCAGGCTGCCGCGATTGCAGCACGTAGACCACCACCAGTATCCACGTCAGCCCCATGCCGAGTATGTCCACGGTGAACCATTTGCCTTCCGTGACGGTGACCGCACGGCGCAGCGGCGCCATCACCGCTTCCATACGGCGACCGAGCACCTTGCGCGAGGCCGATTGCAGCCGCAGGCCGATCACCGTGCCGGCGTTGCCGACGAAGTCCAGCAGCGCGGCGGCATAGCGGCGCTCGGCGTCGTTCTCGGCGCGGGCAAGCTGCATCAGCGCGCGGTCGAAGCGCATGATGATCAGCGCGATGATGACGTAGCCGGTGATGGCGATGGTGCCGCTGGTGCGCGAGAGCAAAGCCAGGGCGACCAGCGGGCCGACGAAGTTGAAGGCGCTTTGCAGGTAGCCGAACTGGTTCTGGGCGAAGTCGGACAGGGCGCGGCTGGATTGGACGACGCGATGCTGAAGTTCGCCGGAGTGCCGGCCGTCGCGCCAGGCTAGAGGGGCGGCGGCGATACGGGCGTAGAGTTGATCGGCCAGGCGTTCGCGGACCTGGACACCGACGTTGCGTTCCAGGATGCGGCCGGGGCCGTGGAGGAGCCAGGACAGGAGGTAGACGCCGACGAGATAAGCGATCCAGCGGCCGGCTGTTGCCATGTCGCCTTGCTGTAGGGCGTTGATGGCTTGGGCGGCCAGCCAGGGCATGGTCAGGCGGAGTAGCTGGGCTGCTGAGAGCAGGCCGGCGGCGCCGAGCAGGTGGGGGCGGACGCCGGCTGCGTGGCGCCAGAGGGCGCGGTAGAGGTCGCGGGCTGCGGTGCCTAGGCTGATGGCAGATGGATGGGGCGAGGAGTGGGATTTCGTCATGTTGCGGCGAACGTGTTCATGCCAATGGCGAATCTACGGCATGTCCGTTGGATCTCAGTGCGACTGATAGTGCCAGAAGCAACGCGTGGTGGACGACCTCGCGTTCGTGAGCAACCCGTCTTTTGGTCCAGCTATTCGCTCCAAGGGTTTCAACTAGCATCCTCCGTTCAGGGTTAGGTTGAGCGGGCTGCACTCGCAAAAATAGGTCGGTTCGATGCCTTGATCTATAAGGTCGGAGTCAGCTGTATCACTTCCCATTCTTATATGTCTGCGACGTTCGACACATAACAAAAGCCAATTTCGTACTCGATGAGGCGATCATCGATGACGGCAGGTCCGCTTTCGACCAATTACGGTCAGCGGCACGCGAATAGCCGATGTCCGTAGCAATGAGAAAAGCTGTCATATGATCGGGTCAATAGCCCGGCAACCATGGTTCCTTCTGAATCTGTTCGAGATTGCCTTGAGCTAGATGACGCCATAATTCAAGAATCTTGTTAGTGGGAACAGCTTCCATGTGTTGTTCTCCCCCAGTTTCAAGATTCTCGAATATGAGATAGCCACCTCGCGACGCCGACAGACACCATTCTGAGTCATGGGTGACCGCGACCGAGTCATGCTCAGTATCTTCCAGTCGAATTTTCAATTCGCAGAGCAATGCGAGGAAATCTGAGCCGGGTTCGCCCGGTTCCATGTCGCCGTATCGATGGATCAGGTGAAACGCCATGGTCGCAATCCAAAGAGTTTTATTTATGTGAAAGTAGCATGCGTGCAGCCGCTTTGCACTTCTATGAGAGATGCCGTCCTTGACGGTCTCGATCACCCGCATTCAATAATGCGCACTGGTTGAGCTCTAGCTGCGAAGTATGAATGACAGCAAGGGGTCGAAAGCGGTTAGCAACGAGAGGCTGCTTTCGGCCAGAAGCAGCCGGTCACCTCAAATGAGAGCGGACGTTCAACGTAGAGTTAACCGGGCCTGGTGGCCTGCCGTTGGCGCTCCGTTTGAACGGCAGGTTACTTGTCACTGCTACGGATGACTAGGGCGATTGGCGTTGAGTTTTCGGACGTGAACCAACTGTACGTGCTGGGCGATGGTCGGCTAGGGATTTGCTGAAAGCTGGTTCTCTTTCGGGATACGTAGCGAGATGGTCTTTTGGCCTTCTTGCGGCTCGGCAGTGAAGTCCTTCAGCAATAGCCAATAGGCCCCAGATGTTCCAACTTCCTTTGATCCTCCTTGACCTATTCCAACGGTCTTTGACTCACCTTGACGCATCCTTGATCTACCTTGAATTACCTTGATGTCTAACTTGCTTGCATGTAGAGCTTCTTCGTACCCTCTATCTTTTCGTGCATTACTGCCCACCAAGCCGAGGTAAGCGCGGTTTGAGGGCGGTGTCGCAGGCGGTAGATGCCAAAAGCTTCGGCCTGTTCTTGATGGCGAAAAATAGGAATGAGGTGTTGATGGGGTGCGTTGTCGACTTGCCATTGCTGTAACTGACTTTCGGTGATGGTAGCGCTGATGGCCTCCATCGTTCTTTCGATTTCTGTCGGTCCTGTTATTGGAAACAGGATTTCGGCATCGTCTCCTTTCCCCTCGAAGAGACAAATGGAATATTCAAGCAGGCCAAGGTCACGCAGCGCTTGAATGCGTTTGAAGAAGACGTGGCCGGGGTTTTTCCCCTCTTTTTCTTCCGCTTTGCTGACTTCAACCTTATGAACGCTAGTGATGTCCGTTGCCCAAGAAACATAGTCGTTTTTTCTGTCGAACCCCATAAATATGAAGGGTCCGACTTCGGCATAGGAGGTTTTTTCGTACTTGGCGTAATAGACCTTGCGAGATAGTCCGCCATCCGCAGCTAGATTCTGCGAAAAGTACAGCTCAATAAATAGGCGTAGGAGCATGACGTCTTGCACCTGTCGGAGACGAAGGATGGCTGGGATTTCTTCCCCTATAGGCATGACGATGCTTTTAGGGAGCCATATGCGCTCTGTGCCGATTTTTAATTTGTATTTTGGTTTCTTGGTCTTGCTCGTGTTGGTCAGCAGCTCCGCGTCTGCCAATTGCTTGATGGCAGGTTGTGCCCTTACCCACGATATGCCAGCGTAGGTTTGAACCGCATTCGCTGACCAGGCCGTCGTCGAGTTGTCGCGGCCGGTTCCACAGGCAAGGACAATAAACGAGCAGGCCGCATTTAAGCCAATATTGCATGCTTGGCGCCATTCTTCCAAGCCAACGGCAAAGAAACCTGTGTTCATCTCTTCCTCCTGGTGGTGTGAAACTACCAAGGCTCGTCGGAACCTGGCAGGATCGTTATTCGTCATTATCGAGCGTGATCAGTCCCGTCGTCATCCGCTACTTTGGAGTTTTGATCGCGGTGCGATAACGGCAAGTATCGTTCGAGGGGCGCTTTCCACCCAAGGAAGAAATCCAAGGGATCGTGTGTGCCGATAAATTTCCGAGCGAATCCCAGCCAGTCAAGGACGCGAGTCCTCGGATTCCGAGTAACTGGATGACAGCGTTGCAAAACGTCTATGTGGAGAGGAGGGCCACCAGCCGGCGGCACAATTCAGGCTTAAATGGCGCTTCGCAAGGATCGCAAGCTCTGTATGAACGGAGCCCTTGGTAGAAAGACACCCACCCTATCGGTTTGTACCGCCCTCACGCCCCCTTCACCATTTCATAAAGCTGCACCGCACCATTTCCCCTTTTCCGCATCCAGGAAACCCCGCACCCCTGGCCCCGCGAAAAAAAATCCCCCACCAAATCAATAACTTGCCGCCGCTGGCACGCCCGTTGCACATCTCATGACACCACCGCAGCTCCCACTGCGCCAAGTCATGAAATCAACGAGGGCATCACGCCCCATGGAGACACACCCATGGATGCAACCGCCGCCGGCACGCCACCGCATTTCTCCCGCTACGTCCGCGTCCTGGGTCTGCTGGAAAGCCGCTACGTCGAGTTCGAGTTCTCGATAGGCGATCCGGAGCTGGCCGTGGAGCTGGTGCTGGAGTTTCCCCAATTCCAGGAGTTCTGCCGCCGCAACCGCGTGCGGATGGTGGGCGCGGACGAAGCGGCCCGCCTGGACCTGGAGCGCATGAAGTGGCGCTACGGCTCGCCCGGCGTGGCCGAGTAGCCGCCTTTCCTTTTTCCCTTCCGACGAGACCCAGCCATGCAAGTCGATATCAAGACTTCCGACATCCGTCCGATTCGCCAGACGTTCTCTCACATTGCGCGCCGTTTCGGCGCGGACAAGCCGGCGTCGCGCTATCAGGAGGCGACCTATGACCTGCAGCCGGAGGTGAATTTCCACTACCGGCCGTTGTGGGAGCCGGGGTTCGAGCTGTATGACACGCGCCGCACGGCGGTGGTGATGCGCGATTGGTATGCGTTCAAGGATCCGCGCCATTACTACTACGGTACGTACACGCAGGCCCGCGCGCGGCAGCAGGAGGCGCAGGAAAGCGCGCTGGAGTTCGTGGACAGGCGCGGCCTGCTGCGCGAGGCGCCGGGCGAGGCGCGGCAGCGTATCGAGGAACTGGTGCTGCCGCTGCGTCACTACGAGTGGGGCGCGAACATGAACAACTGTTATGTGACGGCCTATGGGTACGGCGCGGCGATCACGCAGGCGGCGCAGTACCAGAGCATGGACCGGTTGGGGCTGGCGCAGTACCTGAGCCGCATCGGGCTGTTGCTGGATGGCAATCAGGGCGCGTCGCTGGCGCGGGCGAAGCAGCACTGGGTGGCCTCGCCGGAGTGGCAGGGGCTGCGGCGCGAGATGGAGAACCTGTTCGTGACGAAGGACTGGTTTGAGGTGTTCGTGGTGCAGGACCTGGTGCTGGACGGGCTGGTCTATCCGCTGGTGTTCCAGGCGCTGGAGCGGGAGTTGTCGGCGGCCACGGGCAATGGTTTCGGGATGAGCGTGGAGTTCATGCGCGACTGGCATGGCGAGAACCTGCGCTGGGTGGATGCCTGCATGAAGACGGCGGCCGAGGAGTCGCCCCAGAACGTGGCGTTGTTGTCCGGGTGGGTGAAGGACTGGGTGGCGCGGAGCAAGGAGGCGCTGGCGCCGTGGGCGGCCGTTGCCTTTGGCGCGCAAGGTGCCGCGCAGTTGGACGAGGCGGTGTCGGCGCTGCGCCAGCGCGTCGCGAAATGCCAGATCGCCCTTTGACCGAACCCCTATCAAGCAAGGAACCGCCATGTCCCAAAACGTATTCATCGCCTTCCAGGCCAATGACGACACCCGCAGCATCATCGACGCGATTCTGGAGGACAACCCGCGCGCGCAGCGCCAGGACTTTCCGGCCATGGTGAAGATCGACGCGCCGGATTCGCTGGTGGTCCGGCGCGCCTCGGTGGAAGAGCGCCTGGGCCGCGACTGGAATCTGCAGGAGCTGCACGTGAACCTGATCTCGCTGTCGGGAAACATCGACGAGACGGACGACGCGTTCACGCTGGCCTGGCATCGCTAAGCCCCCAGACGCCATTCCCCATCAAGCAAGAAACGGAGACGCACATGACCATATCGACGCCCGCGCGCAAGCTGGGCCTGAAGGAGCGCTACGCGCTGTTGACCCGCGACCTGGGCTGGGAAACCACTTATCAGCCGATGGACAAGGTGTTCCCCTACGACAAGTTCGAGGGCATCAAGGTGCACGACTGGGACAAGTGGGAGGACCCGTTCCGCCTGACGATGGACGCGTACTGGAAGTTCCAGGGCGAGAAGGAGCGCAAACTCTACGCGATCATCGATGCCTTCGCGCAGAACAACGGCCAGTTCAACGTGACCGACGCGCGCTACATCAATGCGATCAAGCTGTTCCTGCAAGGGGTGAGTCCGCTGGAGTACGCGGCGCACCGGGGCTATGCGATGGCGGGCCGCAATTTCCGCGGGGTGGGCGCGCGCATCGCGTGCCAGATGCAGTCGATCGACGAGCTGCGGCATGCGCAGACGCAGATCCACACGATCAGCCACTACAACAAGTATTTCAACGGTCTGCATGACTTCAAGCACATGCACGACCGGGTCTGGTATCTGTCGGTGCCGAAGTCGTATTTCGACGATGCGATGTCGGCGGGGCCGTTCGAGTTCGTGACGGCGATCTCGTTCTCGTTCGAGTACGTGCTGACGAATCTGCTGTTCATGCCGTTCATGAGCGGCGCGGCGTTCAACGGCGACATGGCCACGGTCACGTTCGGTTTCTCGGCGCAAAGCGACGAGTCGCGCCACATGACGCTGGGGCTGGAGATCGTGAAGTTCCTGCTGGAGCAGGATCCGGACAACCTGCCCATCGTGCAGAAGTGGATAGACAAGTGGTTTTGGCGCGGCTATCGGCTGTTGACGCTGGTGGCGATGATGATGGACTACATGCTGCCCAAGCGCGTGATGTCGTGGTCGGAAGCCTGGGAGATCTATTTCGAGAAGAACGGCGGCGCGCTGTTCCAGGACCTGGCGCGCTACGGCATCCGCATGCCCAAGTACCACGAGCAGGCGCGCAAGGAGAAGGATCACATCTCGCACCAGGCCTGGGGCATTTTCTACAACTACACGCACGCGGCGGCGATCCACACGTGGATTCCGCGGCCGGACGAGATGGCCTGGCTGTCGGAGAAGTACCCGGCCAGCTTCGACCGCCTGTACCGCCCGCGCCTGGAGCATTGGGACCGCGAAGCGCGGGACGGCAAGCGCTTCTACAACAACGCGCTGCCCATGCTGTGCCAGATCTGCCAGATCCCCATGGCCTTCACCGAGCCGGACGATCCGACGCGCATCTGCATGCGCGAGACCACCTATCACGGCATGAAGTACCACTTCTGCTCGGACGGCTGCAAGGACGTGTTCGAAGGCGAACCGGAGAAGTACGTGCAGGCCTGGCTGCCGGTGCACCAAATTTTCCAGGGCAATTGCGGCGGCGCTACGGTGCCCGAAGTGCTGGACTGGTACCACCTGAAGGCGGGCGAGGACAACGGCGATTTCGACACCTCGGCCGACCGGCGCAACTGGGACCGCTGGACCGGTGGCGACACGCCGGAAAAGCAGGTCGCGTAAGCAAACTCTAGGAGACGAACATGCCTGTCATCGCGCTCGAACCCGGCTATGCCGGTCCCGTCCAGGATACCGAGGACAAGTTCGGCGGCAACCGGCTGCTGTACATCAACTGGGACGGCCACATGATGTTCTGCTCGCCGGTGTGCCTGCCGGTGCCGCCGGACATGCCCTTCGCTGCGCTGGTGGACGAGGTGCTGCCCGGTATCTACGGCGCCCATCCCGATTTCGCCCGCATCGACTGGTCGGCGGCGCAGTGGGAGCACGGCGGCCAGCCGTGGAAGCCGGATCCGGCCAGGAGCCTGGCCGACAACGGTCTGGTGCACAAGTCCGCCCTGCGCCTGCGCACGCCGGGCCTGGACGGCCTGGGCGGCAGCCATTCGTAGGATACGTAGGAGCAGCACATGAGTTACCAACTCACCATCGAGCCGCTGGGCCAGACCATAGACATCGAGCCCGGCCAGACCGTGCTGGACGCCTGCCTGCGCAGCGGTATCTGGCTGCCGCATGCCTGCGGCCACGGGCTGTGCGGCACCTGCAAGGTGCATGTGCAGGAAGGGGAGGTGGACCACGGAGAGTCCAGCAGTTTCGCGCTGATGGACTTCGAGCGGGACGAGGGGCATTGCCTGGCCTGCTGCGCCATGCCCGAGGCCGACCTGATGATCGAGGCCGACGTCGACGAGGAGCCCGACGCGCAGTACCTGCCGCTGGAGGACTACGTGGGCGAAGTGGTGGCGCTGCGCGATCTGACGCCAACCATCAAGGGTGTGTGGCTGCGCACCGACCGGCCGGTGCGCTTCCAGGCCGGGCAGTACGCCAACCTGGCGGTGCCCGGCGTGGAAGGCCGCCGCGCGTTCTCGCTGGCCAACGCGCCGGGCGAGAACGTGGTGGAGCTGCACGTGCGCAAGGTCGAGGGCGGCGCGGCCACCGGCTACATCCACGAGCATCTGCGCGAGGGCGAGTGCCTGCCGTTGTCGGCGCCGTTCGGGCGCTTCTATGTGCGCAAGTCGGCGCAGGCGCCGATGATCTTCCTGGCCGGCGGCTCGGGGCTGTCCAGTCCCAAGTCCATGATCGCCGAGCTGCTGGCCGAGGGTTGTGAACAGCCCATCACGCTGGTCCATGGCGCGCGCCGCGCGGGCGAGCTGTATTGCTCGGACTGGTTCGAGGAACTGGCGCAAAAGCACGCCAACTTCCGCTACGTGCCGGCGCTGTCCGATACGCACGACGGCGCAGGGCGGTGCGAGACCGGCTTCGTGCACGAGGTGCTGGCGCGGCTGTACGCGGGCCAGGACGGGCGCGCGGATTTCCGCGGCCACAAGGCCTACCTGTGCGGGCCGCCGCCCATGATCGAGGCCTGCATCGCGACGCTGATGCAGGGCCGGCTGTTCGAGCGCGACATCCACGTCGAGAAATTCCTGACCGCGGCGCAGGCGCAGGAAGGCCGCCGCAGCCCGCTGTTCAAGGCGATCTGAGCCCATGGACGCCGACGCCCACGAGGTCCACATCCTGGATACCGGCGAGCGCTATCGCTGCGCGCCGTCGCAGACGCTGCTGGCCGGCATGGAGGCATTGGGCCGCAAGGGCATTCCGGTGGGCTGCCGCGGCGGCGGCTGCGGCGTCTGCAAGAGCCGCATCGTGCGCGGCGCCTACCTGGCCGCCAAGATGAGCCGCGGCTGCGTCAGCGCCGAGGAAGAAGCGGCGGGCGTGGTGCTGGCCTGCCGCGTCATGCCGCGCGGCGACATCGAGATCCAGGCGCTGGACCGCATGCGCCGCTGCGTGACCCGGCATCTTTCCCGGGACGTCCAGGAGGAGGGGCGTCCCATTTCAACCTCCGACGAGTGACCATAACGATGAAAACCGCGAGACTCCTGCTTCCCCTGGCACTGACCTGCGCCACCCCGGCCATGGCGCAGAGCACCACCACGCTGTACGGCATCATCGATGCCGGCGTGAACTACCTGTCCAACTACGGCGGCCATAGTGCCTGGTCCATGGACACGGGCCTGCTGTCGCCCAACCTGTTCGGCCTGCGCGGCAGCGAGGCGCTGGGCGGCGACATGAAGGCGGTGTTCACGCTGGAAGGCCAGTTCGCCGCCGACAACGGCGCCAGCGTCGGACCGCTGTTCGGCCGCCAGGCCTATGTCGGCCTGAGTTCGCAGTCCTGGGGCACGCTGACCCTGGGCAAGCAATACGACTTCAGTTTCGACATGCTGGGGCCGGGCCGCTACGGGCCGTCCTTCCCGATGATCGGCCTTTACAACTTGCGCCTGGGTCCCTTCGGTGGGCTGGGCGTGCCCGGCATGCCGGGCGGGGCGATGGACTTCGACGGCGTGGCCGGGGCCAAGCGGGTCGACAACTCGGTGAAGTTCACCAGCGCCAACTACGGCGGCTTGACCTTCGGCGCGCTGTACGGCTTCGGCGAACAGCCGGGCAGCATGGGGCAGGGCCGTACCTACAGCGCCGGCCTGTCCTATGCGCGCGGCCCCTTCGCGTTGACGGCCGCCATCACCGATGCCCGCAATCCGGCCATCAACAACGGCAACGACGGCATCCGCACCTGGGGCCTGGGCGGACGCTACCAGCTCGGCGCGGCCGTGCTGAACGCGCTGTACACCAACACGCGCAACACCTTTACCGGCGGTTCGGTGCAGGTGGCGCAGGTCGGCACGACCCTGCCGGTGGCGGCCAGCACCACGCTGCTGCTGGATTACCAGTACCAGTGGGCCAACGCCACCCTGAACAAGGTGCACGCCCACCAGGCCAGCGCCACGCTGGGCTACGCGCTGTCCAAGCGCACCGATGCCTACGCGGCCCTGGTCTACCAGCGCGCCGGCGGCGCGCCCGGCGCCACCGCCTGGATCGCCGGCATGAACGGCCCGTCCGACGGCAAGACCCAGACCCTGGTGCGCGTGGGCATGCGCCACATGTTCTGACCCCGACAATCTTTTGCACACCCCAAGGAGACTCACATGGCAATCACCGGAGTGCTGCGTCCCGGACATGTCTGCATACGCGTGCTCGAACTCGAGCCGGCGGTGCGGCATTACGTGGATACGATAGGCCTGACGGAAGTCGCGCGCGATACGGCGGCGGACGGCAGCCCGCGCGTGTTCCTGAAAGGCTGGGACGAATCGGATCACCACAGCATCGTGCTGCGCGAGGCCGACGAGTCCGGGATGGACTACATGGGCTGGAAGGTCGATTCGGAAGCGACGCTGGAGAAACTGTCGGCCGACGTGAAGGCCAGCGGCCTGGCCACCGACATGGGCTGGATCGAGGCCGGCGAACATCCCAAGACCGGCAAGCGTTTCCGCTTCACCATCCCCACCGGCCACGTGATGGAGCTGTACGCCTACCGCGAAGCCACGGGCTGCGCCACCGGCTACCAGAACCCGGATCCGTGGCCGGACGGCCTGAAGGGCATGGCCCCGCGTTCCTTCGACCATTGCCTGCTGTATGGCGACGACCTGGACGGCACCTACAAGCTGTTCACCGAGGTGCTGGGCTTCGGCCTGTCGGAGCAGGTGGTGGCCGACGGCGGCAAGCTGATGATTGGTGCTTTCCTGAGCTGCGCCAACAAAGCGCACGACGTGGCCTTCATCCGCCAGCCGGTCAAGAACAAGCTGCACCACGTGTCCTTCCTGCTGGACAACTGGGGCGAGGTGCTGAAGGCGGCGGACATCATTTCCAAGCGTCGGGTGTCGCTGGACATCGGCCCGACGCGGCATGGCATCACGCGGGGTGAGACGGTGTACTTCTTCGATCCCAGCGGCAACCGCAACGAGGTGTTCTCGGGCGGGTACACCTGGTATCCGGACAAGCCTGTGATCACCTGGACCGACGACCAGCTCGGCACGGGCATCTTCTACCACGACCGCAAGCTGAACGAGAAATTCCTGAGCGTATTCACCTGAGCCGCCGCGGGGTCAGCGGGGTTCGGGTTTGCCTGATCGCCTTTGGTCCATATATCGGACCAAAGGCGATCAATTTTTTAAGAGTCCGAATAACATTCGTCCACTGTTCAAAACGGATGTTCCATTTTTCGGACTTTGCTCGATCATGCCCAGAATTCCCAGCTCTTCTTCGGCCCGGCTCCCATGACCGGCCGCGCACTCTATCTGATGTACGCCGAGGACGTGGACCACAGCGAGGCGCTGCGCGCGCCCCTGCGCGACGCGCACATCCGCCGCCGCGCGGAACTGGCCGCCCAGGGCCGCGTGGTCGTGTCGGGCCCCTTGTGGGACTCGGACGTGGGGCAGGGCGACTACTGCGGCAGCCTGCTGGTGGCCGCCTTCGATTCGATGGACGAGGCCCAGGCCTGGGCCGATGCCGATCCTTACGCGCAGGCCGGCATCTATCGCCGCATGGTCGTGCGCCGCGTCAACACACACTTCCTGGGACAGGAGTCTTCGTCATGATCACGCGCCGCGCCTTCGGCCTCGCCTCGCTGGCCACGTTCGCCCTGCCCGCGCTGGCGGCCTTTCCCGACAAGCCGATCCGCATTCTCGTGGGCTTCGCCGCGGGCGGCCCGGCGGACACGTGCGCGCGTCTGGTCGCGCGTCTGCTGAGCGACAGCCTGGGCCAGCAGGTGGTGGTGGAGAACCGCCCCGGCGCCGGCGGCGCGCTGGCGACCCGGGCGGTGAAGAGCGCGCCGGCCGACGGCTACACGCTGCTGCTGTGCGCCTTCGCCGACGTGCTCAATCCCATCATCAATCCGGCCGAGGCCAACTACAACCTGGTGAACGACTTCGCGCCCATCACGCGCATCACGGGCGTGGGCAACGTGCTGGTGGTGCATCCTTCGCTGCCGGTGAAAACGGTGCCCGAACTGGTGGCGTACGCGCGCTCGCGGCCGGGTCAACTGAACTACGGTTCGGCGGGCATCGGTTCGGCCAGCCACTTGGCTGGCGAGCTGTTCGGCGGACTGGCGGGAATCAGGGTGACGCACGTGCCCTACAAGGGCACGGCGCAGGCGCAGGTGGACATGCAGACCGGCACGCTGGCCTTCATGTTCGACAGCCTGATCAGCGCCCTGCCCAACATCCAGGCGGGCAAGCTGCGCGCGCTGGCGGTCACCACCGCGGTGCGCTCGCCGGGCGCGCCTACGGTACCGACGATGGTGGAGGCGGGTGTGCCGGAGTACGACCTGACGTCGTGGTTCGGCCTGGCCGCGCCCAAGGGCACGCCGGCGCCGGTGGTCGAGCGGCTGGCCGGCGCGGTGCGCCAGGTGATCAAGCGCGACGAGGCGGTCGAAGCCCTGCTGCGGCTGGGCGGGCAGCCCGACGACATGGATGGAGCGGCTTTCGAACGCTATCTGCGCAGCGAGGACACGCGCTGGAAGAAGCTGTTCGAGGCGGGCACGGTGCGCATCGACAAGTAAAAGCGACGGGGCCGGGCGTTTCGCCGCGGCCCTTGATCATGTCCGGGGACCGAGCATGATGAGCCTCACCCCTGCGACGTTTTCCCCTCCAGCGCGATCACCCGCGCCTCCAACCCCTGCACCTGCGCTTCCAGCGCATCCACCTTGGCCCGCGTGCGCGCCAGCAATTCGGTCTGGATGTCGAATTCCTCGCGGGTGATCAGGTCCAGTTTGGTGAAGGTCTGGCCCAGGAATCCCTTGACGTTGCGCTCGATGTCGGCCGCCGGGCTGCGGGCGATCAGGTCGGAGATGTTCTTCTGCAGGTCTTCGAACCAGTCGGTGCGATTGATCATGATGTCTGTCCTCTAAGTCGGCTGCCGGTCTCCAGTGTAGTCCCGCACGGGAACGAACGCCTGCGCCACGACATGGTGCGGCCGTCGTGGGCGCGCACCCCCGAATGCACCAATTTGGGTCGCCGCCAGGGCGAGGGTGGTGCGTTCCATGGGGAAAGCAAGCTGGCACGGGAAATGCTCAGTAACAGTCAACCGGGGTCCGCCTGACCGCGAAATCCCGTGACCACGCCAGTTGCGCCACCCACGCACTGGACCGCCTGGCTGACAACCCGCCCTGGAACGACAGATGAAAAAGACCCTGCTTGCGACCGCCCTGGCCCTGTGCGCCACCTCGACCGCCTACGCCGCCGACCCGGAGCCCGACTACACCTTCACGGGCAACGCCGGCCTGTTCAGCGACTACCGGTTCCGCGGCTTCAGCCAGACCAACCTCAAGCCGGCCATGCAGGGCGGCTTCGATTTCGCCCACAAGTCCGGCTTCTACCTGGGCAACTGGAACTCCAACGTCGCCAGCGAGCTGTTCAGCGGCGGCAACCTGGAAATGGATTTCTACGGCGGCTACAAGTTCAAGTACGAGGATTTCGCCTTCGACCTGGGCGGCCTCTATTACTACTACCCCGGTTCCAAGCTGAACGGCAGCACGATCGACAACTTCGAGCTGTACGGCGCGGTGGGCTGGGGCCCGTTCACGCTGAAGTACTCGCACGGCATGACCGATTTCTTTGGCACGCCGAACAGCAAGAACAACTACTACCTGGATCTGGGCGCCGCCTTCGACCTGGGCGACGGCTGGGGCGCGAACGCCCACGTCGGCTACCAGAAGCTCAAGAACGACGCGACCGGCCTGGACCACTACGTCGACTACAAGGCGGGCGTGACCAAGGACCTGAACGGCTGGATCCTGGGGCTTTCGCTGGTGACCACCAGCAAGAAGGACTGGGTCATTACCAACAAGGGCAAGAACGCCGGCCGCTTCGGCGCGGTGCTCGGCCTGAGCAAGGCGTTCTGAGCCCGGGGCGGCCGCCGGGCCGCGCTGGTCAATTTCGATTCATCACCATGTGGGGTTCGTCATGAAACTCATCACTGCAATCATCAAGCCCTTCAAGCTTGACGAGGTACGCGAAGCCCTCTCCGGCATCGGGGTCCAGGGCATCACCGTTACCGAGATCAAGGGTTTCGGCCGCCAGAAGGGCCATACCGAGCTGTATCGCGGCGCCGAGTACGTCGTCGATTTCCTGCCCAAGGTCAAGATCGAGATCGCCCTGGCGGACGATCTGGTGGACCGCGCCATCGAGGCCATCGAGACCTCGGCCCGCACCGGCAAGATCGGCGACGGCAAGGTTTTCGTGTTTCCGCTGGAACAGGTCATCCGGATTCGTACCGGGGAAACCGGCAAGGACGCCCTCTGATAGGACGATTCAAAAATGAAAACAACGCATGCTTCAACGATGAAAACCCTCGGGGCGGGACTGGCGCTGGTGCTGGCATTGTTCGCCGCCCCCGCGCTGGCGGAGGATGCCGCCCCCACGCTGGTCGGGGCCGACCTGGCCTGGCTCAGCACGTCCACCATCCTGGTGCTGATGATGGTGGTGCCCGGCCTGGCGCTGTTCTACGGCGGCCTGGTACGCAGCAAGAACATGTTGTCGGTCCTGATGCAGGTCCTGGTCACGTTCTCGCTGATCGTCGTGCTGTGGTTCATCTACGGTTATTCGCTGGCCTTCACCGAGGGCAATGCCTTCTTCGGCGGGCTTGACCGGCTGTTCCTGAAGGGACTGTTCGATGCCGAGACCGGGACCTTCCCGCTGTCGGGTACCGTGCCCGAGCTCAGCTTCGCGGCCTTCCAGGCCACGTTCGCCGGCATCACCTGCGCGCTGATCGTGGGTGCCTTCGCCGAACGCGCGCGCTTCTCGGCCATCCTGCTGTTCATGGTGCTGTGGTTCACCTTCGCCTACATCCCCATCGCGCATATGGTGTGGTTCGGCGGCGAGGTCAAGGGCTTCCTGTTCGAACGCGGCGCGCTGGACTTCGCGGGCGGCACGGTGGTGCACATCAACGCCGGCGTGGCGGGCCTGATCGGCGCCTATGTCATCGGCAAGCGCATCGGGTTTGGCAAGGAAGCCTTGTCGCCGCACAACCTGCCCATGACCATGATCGGCGCCTCGCTGCTGTGGGTGGGCTGGTTCGGCTTCAACGCGGGTTCGGCGCTGGCCGCCAACAACGTCGCCTCGCTGGCCTTCATGAACACGCTGATCGCCACGGCCGCCGCGGTGCTGGCGTGGGTCTTCACGGAATGGGCGGTCCGGGGCCATCCCTCGATGCTGGGCGGCGCGTCCGGCGCGGTGGCGGGCCTGGTGGGCGTGACCCCGGCGGCCGGCGTTGTCGGTCCGGTGGGCGCGCTGGTGATCGGCCTGGCCGCGGGCGTGATCTGCGTCTGGGGCGTGACCAGCCTGAAGCGCATGCTGAAGGTGGACGACTCGCTGGACGTGTTCGGCGTGCACGGCGTGGGCGGCATTGTCGGCGCGCTGCTGACCGGCATCTTCAACGCGAAGGTGCTGGGCGGCCCGGGCGTGGACGGCATGACCATGCTCGGCCAACTGTGGGTGCAGGTCGAGGCCGTGGTCATCACCATTGTCTGGACCACCATCGTCGCGCTGATCGCCTACAAGATCTCCGACGCGCTGCTGGGACTGCGCGTGACGGAAGAGGAAGAGCGCGAGGGCCTGGACATCACGACCCACGGGGAAAGCGCGTATCACTCGTAGTTCCCCCCTACGCGCTTACGCGCGCCCCCCAGGGGGCGATGCGAGCGGACCGGCAAAGCCGGATCCGCCGCATCCTGGCAACTTCGGGAGTGGGTTCACAGAGGCGGCGTCCAGAATCGGGCGCCGCTTTTTTTTCGAGGTTGTATACGGGACCTGGCGTTTTCCCTAGGCAGGGTACAAAGTTCTTGTTATTGATCGGGATCTCTGTATACAGTCTGTATCCAGTAAAGCGGTAAAGAGCTGTAACGGAGACATGACTACCCACTGCCGTATTCCGGGCGCCGTAGGCGCCTTGCCTGTCCGGACTTCCTGTCCGCGACCCGTTTTCCCGATGCGAGGCCTGCATGACTGAGCGGGCTTCCGCACGCGACCGGGCCGAGGGCAAGGCCAAGTCGGGCGGTGCGCAGACGACCGCCGCCGAACTGGGCCTGCGGGAACTGATCCTGTCGGGCGAGCTGACGCCCGGGGCGCGCCTGTCCGAGCCCAGCGTGGCCGAGCGCCTGGGTATTTCGCGCACGCCCATCCGCGCCGCGATGGCCAGGCTGGAAGACGAAGGCCTGCTGGAAGTGATTCCTTCCGGCGGCTACGCGGTCAAGGCCTTCACCGAATCCGAGATACGCGATTCCATCGAGGTGCGCGGCACGCTGGAAGGCTTGGCCGCGCGCATGGCCGCCGAGCGCGGCGTGTCGGCCGCCGACCTGGACGCGATGCGCGACTGCCTGACCGAGATCGACCGCATCCTGACTGGCCGCGACAAGGGCGTCGCGGACCTGTCCAGCTACATCGAGCTGAATCGCCGCTTCCACCAGATGCTGCACTACCTGCCGGGCAGCTCGGTGCTCGAACGCCAGATCGCGCGCGCGACCAACCTGCCGTTCGCCTCGCCCAACGGTTTCCTTCAGGCCCAGGCCGACGACGAGGAAGCCTGGCTGAGTCTGATCGTGGCGCAGGACCAGCACTGGATGGTGCTGGCCGCCATCGAGAACCGCGAAGGCGCGCGTGCCGAAGCCATCATGCGCGAACACGCGCGCATCGCTTTTCGCAACATGCAGTCGGTGCTGCGCAACCAGGACATGTTCTCGCAGATTCCGGGAGCCCGACTGATACGCAGACGCATACCGCGATAACGTTTTGCGCCTGCGGATTACCCGCAAGCGTCACTTTTGCCGTTTACAAGCTGATACGCTATGCCGCGTTTTTCGGCTGCCCCTGGCCTCTGATTTCCCTCGTTGTCCCATCCGGTGAGTAAGCAAGGAGACACCATGAACAACAAACGCAATCTGCTCAAGATCGCCGCCGCGCTGATGCTGGCGGGCACCGCCGCCGTGCCCGCGTATGCGCAGAACGTGGTCAAGGTCGGCCTCATCCTGCCGATGACGGGCCCGTTCGCGTCCACCGGCCGACAGATCGAAGCCGCCGTCCGCCTGTACATGGCCGAACACGGCACCACGGTGGCCGGCAAGAAGATCGAGCTGATCATCAAGGACGACGGCAACGTCGCCGATACCACCAAGCGCCTGGCGCAAGAACTGGTGATCAATGACCGCGTCGCCGTGCTGGCCGGCTTCGGCCTGACGCCGCTGGCGCTGTCGACGACGCCCATCGCCACCCAGGCCAAGACGCCGATGGTCGTGATGGCTGCCGCGACCGCGATGATCACCGAACAGTCGCCCTATGTGGTGCGTACCGGCTTCACGCTGCCGCAGGTCACCCTGGGCATCGCCCAGTGGGCGCCGAAGAACGGCATCAAGAAGGTCGTGACCCTGGTCGCCGACTACGGTCCCGGCATCGATGCCCAGAATTCGTTCAAGAAAGTCTTCACCGCCAACGGCGGCGAAGTGCTGCAGGAATTGCGCGTGCCGGTGAACAACCCCGACTTCGCCCCCTTCCTGCAGCGCGTGAGCGACGCCAAGCCGGACGCCGTGTTCGTGTTCGTGCCCTCGGGCATGGGCTCGGTGGTCATGAAGCAGTTCGCCGAGCGAGGCCTGGACAAGGCCGGCATCAAGATGATCGGCACCGGCGACGTGGTCGACGATGATCTGCTGAACGACATGGGCAACGTGGCGCTGGGCGTGGTGACGTCCATGCACTACTCCGCCGCGCTGGACAACCCGGCCAACAAGGCCTATGTGGCCGGCATCGCCAAGGCCAACAAGGGCATGCGCCCGAACTTCCACAGCGTTGGCGGCTATGACGGCATGCACTTGATCTACAAGGCCATCGAAGCCACCAAGGGCGACACCAACGGCGACAAGCTGCTGGCCGCCATGAAGGGCCAGAAGTGGGACAGCCCGCGCGGTCCGGTCATGCTGGATCCGCAGACGCGCGAGATGGTGCAGAACGTCTACATCACCAAGGTGGAACGGGTGAACGGCGCTCTGTACAACGTCCCCTTCGACAAAATCGAAGCCGTCAAAGATCCTGCAAAGATTAAGTAACCCCCCCCTACGCGCTTCGCGCGCCCCCCCCCAGGGGGGCGGCACTGGCGGACCGGCGGAGCCGGATCCGCTGTGCCCTGGGGTACTACCGGGCTGGCCGGGGGTGGCGTTTTGTAGTGACGTCATGCGGGCTTTGAGTGTTGCCGTGTTTTGAGCGCGGTTTGGAATTGCGGTGGCTTCATGTTGACTATCTTGTTCGATGGCATTGCCTACGGGATGCTGTTGTTCGTGCTGGCCTGCGGGCTGGCCGTGACGTTGGGGTTGATGAATTTCATCAACCTGGCGCACGGGGCGTTCGCGATGGTGGGCGGTTATGTGACCGTGCTGGCCATGCAGCGCCTGAACGTGCCTTTCCTCTTGTGCCTGCCGCTGGCCTTCATCGTGTCGGCGGTGATGGGGGCGATCCTGGAGCGCACGCTGTACAAGCGGGTGTACGGGCAATCGCACCTGAACCAGGTGCTGTTCTCGATCGGCTTGACCTTCATGGCCATGGCCATGGTCGATTACTTCATGGGATCGCAGCAGCAGTTGCTGCACCTGCCGGAGTGGCTGAGCGGCCGTTCGGTCGTCGGCGGCGTCGGCATCGGGCACTACCGGCTGTTCGTGATCGTGATCTGCGTGGCGCTGGTGATCGGGCTGCAATTGATCCTGAGCAAGACCCGGTTCGGCAGCCGCCTGCGCGCCGCGGTGGACGATCCGCGCGCGGCCAGCGGCCTGGGCATCAACATCAACCTGGTGTTCCTGTCGACCTTCGCCTTCGGGTCCGGCCTGGCCGGCCTGGGAGGCGCGCTGGGCGCGGACCTGCTCGGCATGGACCCGACCTTCCCGGTCAAGTACATGATCTATTTCCTGATCGTGGTGGCCGTGGGCGGCACGTCGTCGCTGACCGGGCCGCTGGTGGCCTCGCTGCTGCTGGGTGTGGCCGACGTGGCGGGCAAGTACTACATCCCCACCGTCGGGGCATTCATCATCTATTGCGTCATGATCATCATGCTGATGTGGCGCCCGCAAGGCCTGTTCGCCCGGGCGGGGGGTAAGTAATGAAAGCCACGATCGCTTCCGACTCGCTGCGCGCCGATGGCGCGCGCTGGTCCCGCATCCGGTGGTTCGAAATCGTCTTCTGGGTGGTGGCCATCGGTGCCGCCTTCGTGCTGCCCAGGGGGTTCCTGCTGCTGAACGAACTGGCCATCCTGGCCCTGTTCGCCGTTTCGCTCGACCTGATCCTCGGATACGCCGGCATCGTCTCGCTGGGCCATGCGGCCTTCTTCGGATTGGGCGCCTATTGCGCGGCGCTGCTGGCCAAGTATTTCGGCATCGATCCCATCCTGGGGCTGGTCGTCTCGGCGGCCCTGAGCGCGCTGCTCGGGCTGGTGACCAGCGTGCTGGTGATGCGCGGCTCCGACCTGACCCGCCTGATGGTGACGCTGGGCGTCGCGCTGATCCTGTACGAGATCGCCAACAAGCTCGGCTGGCTGACGGGCGGCGCGGATGGCCTGACCGGCGTGACCATGGTGCCCTTGTTCGGCACCTTCGAGTTCGACCTGTTCGGCCGCACGGCCTATACCTACTCGGTCATCGTGCTGGCGATACTGTTCTTCATCGCCCGGGCCATCGTGCATTCGCCGTTCGGCATGTCGCTGCAGGTGGTGCGCCAGAATCCGCTGCGCGCCGCGGCCATGGGCGTGGCCGTGAATCGCCGCCGCGCCGCCGTCTACACCCTGGCGGCGGCCTATGCGGGCGTGGCGGGCGCGCTGCTGGCGCAGACCACGGGCTTCGCCTCGCTGGACGTGCTGGCCTTCCACCGCTCGGCCGACGTGATGCTGATGCTGGTGATCGGCGGTGCCGGCTACCTGTACGGCGGCATCATCGGCGCCGTCATCTTCAAGTTCATGCAGGACTGGCTGTCGGGCATCACGCCCCAGTACTGGCAATTCTGGATCGGCCTGCTGCTGGTCGTCATCGTGGTCGTCGGCCACGAGAAGCTGGTGCGTCCCTGGACCTGGTTCCGCCGCGGCCATGGAGGCAGGCAATGACCACCGTATTGCAGACCTTCAACCTGACCAAGCGCTTCGGCGGGCTGGTCGCCACCAACGACGTGTCGATCACGGTCGAGCGCGGCGCCCGTCAGGCGCTGATCGGCCCCAACGGCGCGGGCAAGACCACGCTGATCAACCTGCTGACCGGCGTGCTGGCCTCCACCGCCGGCCGCATCGAACTGGAAGGCGAGGACGTCACGCGCCTGCCGGTGCATGCCCGCGCGCGCCGCGGCCTGGTGCGGACCTTCCAGATCAATCAGTTGTTCGCAGAAATGACGCCGGCGGAGTCGCTGGCGGTGGCCATTTCCGAGCGCGAAGGCAAGGGCTGGCGCTGCCTGCGCCCGCTGGGCAAGCGCGGCGAGATCATGGACGAATGCGCGGCCCTGATGGAGCAGTGCAACCTGCTTGACGTGAAGGACCGCAAGACGGCGGTGCTGCCCTACGGCAAGCAGCGCCTGCTGGAGATCGCGCTGGCGCTGGCCGCCAAGCCTCGCGTGCTGCTGCTGGACGAACCCGTGGCCGGCGTGCCCGACGGCGAGCGCCGCGAGATCCTCAACACGGTCGGCGCCCTGCCCGAGGACGTGACCATCCTGCTGATCGAACACGACATGGATCTGGTCTTTTCCTTCGCCAACCGTATCTCGGTCCTGGTCAACGGCGGCTTGTTCGTCGAAGGGACCAATGCCGAGATCGCCCGCGACCCGCGCGTGAAGGCGGTGTACCTGGGCGAGGAAGTGGTGGAGGGCTACCATGACTGAGCTGCTCAAGCTGGAAGGCATCGTCGCCGGCTACGGCGAGGCCAAGGTCCTGATGGGCATAGACCTGAGCCTGGGCGAAGGCCGGGCGCTGGCCTTGCTGGGCCGCAACGGCACCGGCAAGACCACGCTGATCAACACCATCGTCGGCCATACACGGCGCTTCGTCGGCCGCCTGCACCTGGCGGGCCGGGACATCACCGGGCTGCGTCCCGATCAGCGCGCGCTGGCCGGCATCGGCTGGGTGCCGCAGGAACGCAACATCTTCAAGTCGCTGACCGTCGAGGAAAACCTGACCGCCGTGGCCGTGCCCGGGCCATGGAATCTCAAGCGCATCTACGAGATGTTCCCGCGCTTGCAGGAACGCAAGGCCAACATGGGCAACCAGCTCTCGGGCGGCGAGCAGCAGATGCTGGCCATCGGCCGGGCGCTGATGCTGAACCCGCGCGTATTGCTGCTGGACGAGCCGCTGGAAGGGCTCGCACCCATCATCGTGCAGGAACTGATGAGCGCCTTGCAGCGGATCATCCGCGACGAAGGCATGTCGGTGATCCTGGTCGAGCAGAACGCCCGCAAGGCGCTCAGCATCACCGACGACGCCATCGTGCTGGAGCGCGGCAGCGTGGTGCATACCAGTACGGCACAGGCCTTGCTGGCCGATGGCGCAACGCTGGACGGCCTGCTGGGCGTGGCCAAGCACTAAGGGTGGAGGGTGTCGGCCTGCTCGCACTGCCTGGGCAGGGCCGGCACCGCGGCGCGGCGGTAGTCGCGCGGCGTGAAGCCTTGCTGGTCGACGAAGAACTTCGAGAAATGGCTTTGCGCGCCGAAGCCGCAGCGCTGCGACAGCTCGGCGATGGGGCCCGGGTCGTCGGCCAGGTATTCCACCGCGGCGTGCAGCCGCAGCATGTTGACGTAGTGCTTGGGCGACAGGCCCGTACAGGCGGTGAACAGCTCGAAGAAGCGTGAACGGGACAGACCCACGCGCGCGGCGATCTCCTGGGTGGGCAGCGGTTCTTCCAGGTGTTCCTGTATCAGCGCGATGGCACGCCGGATGCGATAGTCGTTGCTGCGGGCGGGGCGTTCGCGATTCGGATAGGTGGGGCCGTGCTGGTGGCACAGGTGTTCGGCCAGTTCGCCGAACAGGGCCTGGACTTCGGGGGTGTTGATCTCGGCCGCCTCGAGCATGTGCCGGGCCAGGCGCTGGGCAAGCTCGATTGTGCCGATGCCCAGCTGCACGCTGCTGTCCCGGAAGAACCTCACGTACGCGGGCAGGCCGGGGAATTGTTCCTCTATCCACAGCGGCGAGAAATACAGCATCAGGATCGTGCTCTTGCCCTGGCCGACCGAAAGATTGGCGTGCAGTTCGTGGCTGTTTACCAGAACGGCGTGGCGGGGGGCCAGCACGGCCGACGCCTCGCCCACCTGGTATTCATGGCAGGGGCCGTCCAGTTCGATCATCGCGTGGTGGACGGGGTGGGCATGCGCGCCGGCGGGACGCACCTTGTCGAGCAGGCAGGCCCGGCCGATGTGGCCTTGGGTAACGGCTAGGACTCTGGACACGTGGCACTTCCTTCGCCCCGTGGGCGATGAGACGGCGATGTTGCGTGTGTGGCCACAGTATATCCAAGGGCCCGGCGAACGCCATCGGCCGCCTCGACAAAATCGGATGAATTCATAAATGGGCAGACGGCGACGTAATGGTCGCCCAGGCCCCCGTTCCTACACTCCTTGGCACCCAGGACACATTGCCAAGAAAAGGAGAGACGGAATGGCCCAGGATCTGATCGTCGGTGGCGCCATGCTGCCGCATGCCCCGCAGTTCTTCACGATGCCCGATACCGAGGACAAGGACACGGTCCAGCGCGTCCGGGACGTGGCCGCGTCGATCGGGGAACGGCTGCAGGCGCTCAAGCCCGATCTGTGGATCATGATCGCCAACGACCATGCCCAGCAGTTCTTCCACCAGTGCGCGCCGCCGTTCACGCTGCACGTCGGCGGCGTGGCCAGGGGCGAGTTCGCCGGCCGGGACTTTCGCTACCAGGTGCCCAGCGACATTTCCTTCGCGATCGTCGAAGACCTGTACCGGTCGGGCTTCGATCCCGCCTTCACCAGCAGTGCCGAGATCGACTACGCGCTGGGCATCCCGCTGACGCACCTGGGGGTCTCCGCGCCCGTGCTGCCGGTCTACGTCAATGCCTACCTGCCGCCGCAACCGACCACCCAGCGATGCCATGCCTTCGGCGTGGCGCTGGCCAACGCGGTGCGCCGCCTGGGGCTGCGCACGGTGGTCGTGGCCAGTGGCGGCATGTCGCATTTCCCCGGTACGGACCGCTACAGCCAGCCCGACCTGGATTTCGACAACCGGGTGCTGGATACCCTGCGGACCGGCAACCTGAAATCGCTGATCGGGTACGGCGAGTCGAAGCTGGACGATACCGGCAACATCGAACTGCGCTGCTGGGCGCTGGCCGCCGGGGCGCTGGGCGAGCGCGTGCCCGACGTGGTGCAGATGGATCCGAGCTGGCACCACAACTATGCCTCGGTGGGGTTCTTCTCTCCACCCCAGCCGGCGCCGCGCCCGCACTATCCGCGCATAGCGCCCGAACTGGTGGAGCTGACGCGCGCCCTGCACGGCCTGGCCTACGACCGGGCCAACCAGCGCGCCTTCGTGGCGGATCCCCAGGCCTACGCCGCCCGCTTCGAACTCAGCGAGGGACATCGCGGAGCCCTGCTGGCCATGGATCAACTGAAGTTCGCCGAGATGGGACTGCATCCGCTGATCGGGTTCCTCGCCAACATGAACATCCGGCACCTGCGCGCCGAAGCGGGAGGTGGGCAATGAAGGACGCACTGGCTGGAGAGGTGCAGTCCTCGTTCATCGACGGCGTCCGGGTGGCGCCGGGCGCGGCGCGCATGCCGTGGCGCCAGGCCGGCAGCGGTGGCATGTTGGCCATCGCGGAGGCTGACGAAAGCGTCGTGGCGCAGGCGGTCGCCAGCGCGCGGCGCGCGTTCCAGGCGCAGCGGCCTTCGCCGTTGACCGTGCGCCTGCGGCACCTGCAATGCCTGCGGGACGCCTTGTCCCGCGAAGCCGCGGCCCTGGCGCGTCTTATCAGCGAGGACGTCGGCAAGCCGATACGCGTGGCCCGGGGCGAGGTGGCGCGCGGCCTGCAGTTCGTCGAGGCCTGCATGTCGGAGCTGTCGCATCTGGGCGGCGAGGTCCTGCCCCTGGATGCCGTGTCGGCCGGCGTGGGGCGCATCGGCTACACCCGCCGCTTTCCCTATGGGGTCGTGGGGGCGATCACGCCGTTCAATGCGCCGGTGAACCTGCTCGTGCAGAAGCTGGCCCCCGCGCTCGCGGCCGGCAACGCGTGCGTGGCCAAGCCCGCGCCGGCGTCGCTGCGCACGGCCCTGCACCTGGCCGCCGCGGTGGTCGAGGCCGGGCTGCCGCCGGGCATGATGAACGTGTTGGCCGGGGACCGGGTGGCGGCGCTGGCGCTGGCGGGCCATCCCGACGTTGGCGTGGTGTCGTTCACGGGCGGGGTGCAGGCCGGGGAAGCGCTGGCCAGGGCGACGGGCGTGCGCCGCTTCGTGTCGGAACTCGGGTCGAGCGCCGCCAATGTCGTGCTGGCCGACGCGGACCTGGAGGCGGCCGCCGCCAAGATCGCCGCGGCCGCGTTCGAGGCGAGCGGACAGCAATGCATTTCGGCGCAGCGCGTCATCGTCGAGGCGGGCGTCTACGACGCGTTCGCGGCGCGCTTCGCCGCCGCCGCCGAGCGGATGCGCGTCGGACCCGCGGACGACGAACACACCGACATCGGTCCGCTGGTGTCCCAGGCCTCGGCCGACCGCATCATGGATTTGTGCGAGGACGCAATCGCGCACGGCGCCCGCTACCGGCTGGCGCCCCGGCGCGAGGGCCTGATCCTGTCCCCGGCCATCATCGAGGGGCTCACGCCCGCCGCGCGGCTGTGGTACGAGGAAGTCTTCGGACCGGTGGCCGTGCTGATCCGGGCCGACGACGCCGATCATGCGCTGGCGCTGGCCAACGATTCCCCGTTCGGCCTCCAGGGGGCGGTGTTCACCCGCAGCCTGGGCCAGGCCTTCCGGTTCGCCGAGTCCTTCGACGTGGGGGCGCTGTGGGTGAACGAGGCCAGCCGCTTCCGGCTGGACATGTATCCCTTCGGCGGCATGAAGCTGAGCGGCACCGGGCGGGAAGGGGTGCGCTATGCCATCGAGGAGCTGTCGCAGCTCAAGTTCACGGGCATAGCCTGGCAGTAGCCGACGGACGCGCCACGCCGTTGGCGATTAATCGGACTCGGCCGTAAATCCGGCGACGAAACAGTAATGGTCCGCCGGGATCCCGTTCCTATACTGGGTCCCAGATTCCAGGGAAGGAGACAGCATGAACCGGCAGTCGAGTCTTTGCGCGACGATCCTCGTCGCGTTGTTGGGAGCCGGCACGGCAAGCGCCGCCGGCTATCCCGATCGTCCCATCAAGATGGTGGTGCCATTCGCGGTGGGCGGGTTGAACGATGTACTCGCCCGCATCATCGCGCCGCGGCTGACGGCCGAGCTGGGCCAGGCCGTGGTGGTGGAGAACAAGGGGGGCGCCGGCAGCGTGGTGGGCACCGAGCAGGTCGCGCGCGCCAAGCCGGACGGCTACACCCTGCTGCTGTCCAGCGCCGCGCTGGCCATCAACCCCACGCTGTACAAGAAGCTGCCTTACGACGTGCAACGGGACTTCGTGCCGATCATCCAGATCTCCAGCACCCAGATGGTGCTGCTGCGTTCGCCCAAATTCGAGCCGGATTCCGCGCCGGCGCTGGTCGACTACCTGCGCAAGCATCCGGGCAAGGTGAACTATGCGTCGTCGGGCGTGGGGTCGCCCAGCCACCTGGCGTCGGAACTGTTCGTGCGCACCTACAAGCTCGACGCGGTGCACGTGCCCTACAAGGGCGCGGGCCCCGCGCTGGCGGCGATCGCGGCGGGCGAAGCGGAGTTCTGTGTGGACGTGCTGCCCACCGCGATGACGATGCACAAGTCGGGCCTGTTGAAGATCCTGGCGCTGGTCGGCGACAAGCGCTCGCCGCTGCTGCCGGACGTGCCGACGCTGGCCGAGGTGGGGTTTCCCGAGTATTCCGCCAGTTCGTGGAACGTCATCATGGCACCGGCGAACACGCCGGCCGACGTACTGGACAAGTTGCGTACGACGCTCAAGAAAATCATGGAGTCCGACAGCATGCGTGAGCGGATGCAGCAACTGGCGGTGGAGCCCCGGTCGGTGACGGGGGACGCGCTGGCCGCGTTCATCTCCAGCGAAACGAGCAAATGGGGCAACCTGATCCAGTCGGCGTCGATCACGGCCGACTAGAAAAAACCGATATTTGAGGAGCGTAGAGAAACATGCGAGACGGATACCATGTCGTGGACCTGCGGGCCCGGCCACCTACCAAGGAGATCCTGACCTATTTCACGCCGGATCACCTGAAGTTCTTCGGTGGCCATCTGGGAATGAAGACGATCCCGCCGTCCTACCTGAATGCTTCGGTGGAGCTGTTCTTCCAGGAGGCGGACCGCGCCGGCGTGGACCGGATGCTGTGCGTGCACCGGGTGGTGCCGGCCGCGGGCGGATCGCCGCGCAGCGACGTGTCCAACGACCATATCGCCGAGGTGGTGCATGCCCACCCCGACCGGCTGTCGGGCGTCGCGGGCATCGACGTCGGCGGGGATTTCGGCGACCCCCTGGAGGAAACCCGCCGGGCCATCGACGAACTGGGCCTGCGCGGCATCCACATCGCGCCCACGCGCAGCGCGCTCGCCACGCATTGGGACGATCGGCGCCTGTATCCGCTGTACGAGTTGTGCGACGACCGCAAGGTGCCGGTGGTGCTGATGTCGGGGCCGTTCGCGGGTCCGGAGATCGAGGACACCCATCCGCGGTACATCCAGGGGGTGGCGCGGGACTTCCCCAACCTGTCCATCGTCGCCGGACACGCCTGCTGGCCTTTCTTCGCGGAACTGCTGGGCGTGGCTTATCGGCACGAGAACGTGTATGTATCGGCCGATGCCTACCTCTTCATGCCGGGGGGAGACCTGCTGGTCCAGGCGGCCAACGGGTTCCTGCAGGACCAGATGATGTACGGATCGGGGTATCCGGTGCGAGAGATCGACGCCTGCCTGGATGCGTACATGCAGCTGCCGCTGTCGGACACGAGCTTCCGCAAGACGCTGGGCGAGAACGCGGTGCGGGTGTTCGGCCTGCCGGGCCCCGGCCAGGAGGGGCGGGATGGCCGCGCCAGCCGGTGACGGCGTGACGGTGATCACCGGCGCCAGCGGCGGGATAGGCGCGGCCCTGGCGCGGCGTGTGCTGGCCGAGGGCGGGCGGGTGGTCAACCTGTCCGACCGGCCGTCCGCGGCGCTGCCGGGCGCCATCGACCGGATCGTCGACCTGACGGATGTCGAGGCCACGCGCGAGGCATTCGAGGCGGTCCTGGACGAGCATCGCGTGACAGGCTTCGTGCACTGCGCGGGAGTTCCGCACATGGGGCCGGTCGAGGCCTTCGACGCCGAAGGCTTCGACCGCATCGTGCACCTGCACCTGCGCGCGGCCATGCAATGCGTCGGCCTCGTGGTCCCGGCCATGAAGGCCCGGCGGCATGGCCACATCGTGCTGCTTGGCAGCCGCGTCAGCCTGGGGCGCGTGCGCAGTTCGCTCTACGGCGCGGTGAAGTTCGGCATCCTGGGCATGGCCCGGGCCCTGGCGGTCGAGCTGGCGCCGCACGGCATCAACGTCAATGTCGTCAGCCCGGGACCGGTGGATACGCCCATGCTGCGGGTCTACCATCCCGCCGGCTCGGCGCAGGCCCAGGCGCTGGAGGCCTCGATTCCCATGGGGCGGGTGGCGCAGCCCGAGGACGTGGCCAACGCCGCCATGTTCTTCCTGCGGGACGAGACGTCCTATGTCACTGGGCAGAACTTGTTCGTATGTGGCGGGCGGGATATCGCGGCGGCCGAGGGGCGCTGATCCTGGGCGAAGCGAGCGCCCCGCGGCGTACGAGAGGGGTGACCGTCATGCCGCTACGCTCTCCACCAGGCAACGCGCCAGGCTGTCGCGTATCGCGTCGGCCGGCAGGTCGCGGCCGATGAAGACCAGCTTGCTGCGCCGTGGCATCGTGCCCCACGGCACGCCCCGATCGACGGCGATCGTCAGTTGGACCGCCTGAACGACGACCTGCCGGGCTTCGCCCTCCACCCACAGTACGCCCTTGCAGCGGTAGAGGTCGGTGCCCAGCCCTTCCGCCAGGGCGGACAGCAGTTGTTCCAGGCGGGCCGCGTCGAAAGGACGGTCGGTGGTGAAGGCGAAGGAGGCAACGTCAGGCGTGTGCTCGGCGTTGCGTACGTTCGCGGCCTCGTGCCCATGGGGACCATGATGGTGGCAGTCACCGTGATCGTGGTCGTGGCGGTCTCCATGCGTGTCCTGAACGGCGTGTTCGCGCAGTACCGAGGCCGCATCGAACGCGCCTACGTCGAGCAGTTCGTCGAGATCGGTCCGGCCCTGCCGCATCCAGGAGATGGGCGCGTGCGGATTGATGCGTGCCAGCGCCGCGGCGAGCTCCGGCAGCTCGGCCGCCTGGACCAGATCCGTCTTGGAGACCAGCAGGCGATCGGCATAGCCGACCTGGGCGCGGGCCTCGGGATGGGTGGCGAGCGTGGGGAGACCGTGGCAGGCATCGATCACGGTCAGGATGGCGTCCAACCGGTAGGCGGCGGCTATGCCGGGTTCGAGAAAGAGGGTTTGCGCCACGGGTCCGGGATCGGCCATGCCGGTGGTCTCGATCACGACCCGGTCGAAGCGCAGTTCGCCCCCCGCGCGGCGCAGGGCGAGGCCTTCCAGCGCCCGAGCGAGGTCGCCGCGCATCGAGCAGCACAGGCAGCCGTTGCTCATCTCGACGATTTCTTCGCTGGCTTCGCGCACGAGCAGGTCGGTGTCTATGCTCTCCGGCCCGAATTCGTTCTCGATGACCGCGATGCGCTGGCCGTGGCGCTCGGTCAGGATGCGATTGAGCAGCGTGGTCTTGCCCGATCCGAGGAATCCGGTCAGCACGGTGACCGGAATGCGCGGCGTGGTATCCGCCTCGGGCGGCCGGGCGGGCGAACTCATGCCGCTTCTCCGCGCGCCCGCGGCCCGAGCGGAGACCGGTCCTGCCCGAGCGCCGCGAGCTCGGTGGGATTGTCGCGCATCATGCGGTAGATGTCGGCCAGCGGCACGTCGTAGCCTTGCAGGCGCTGGCCGAACATGCGGAACTGCTCGTCGGGGAACAGGCCCGAGATCATGCCGCCGCCGTCGGTGGACATGACGCAGCGCGCGGCGCCCACGCGCTTGATGGTCTCGGCCATCAGTTCGTAGTCGTAGCGCAGTTCCTTGCGGTGCCGGGAGGGGATGAGCAGGGTCGAGCACAGTTCGATGCTGGCGCCACGGCGGGTGATGTCCTCGGCGTAGTCGATGTCGACGCGCGGAAAGTAGTAGATGTGGTTGACCAGCACGCGCGCGCCGATCTGCGCGCAACGGTCGACGATGAGCGAGATTTCCTCGGGGCTGAGATGGGCGGTGCAGAACAGCGCGTCGTACTGCTTGACCAGATCCAGGATGTCGAGGATTTCAGGCGTGAGACGGCCGTCGGCGCCGAGCACGGTGACACCGCCGCGTTCGCTGCCCGGCAGTACCATGCCGGGCACGCCCCACTTGCCGAATTCGCCGGTAATGGTGCCGTGATAGCAGGCGTGTCCGGTCGGTCCCCAGACGATGCGGCCGCCCAGCATGAAGGCCGCCTCGACGGCGGCCGGGTTGACGCCGCCCACGCACTGATTGAGCGTGACCCCGCCGATGACCTGCAGGCCCGGTACCGCCGTCTGCGCATGATAGGCGCGGGAGACGGTGTTTTCGTGATGGCTCTTGAGCGCAATGGCGCGCATGCCGGCATCGCGCGCCCGCCGCGCCATGTCGAGGTCGTCCCCCAGGCGGGGAAACAGGCAGGGCGCCGAATGCACGTGCAGGTCCACACAGTCGGTGAGGTCGAAAGGGCCTTGCACGTAGCGGTCGTGCAGGGTGGAAGCGTCGGTCATGCTTGTCTCCTGTCGTGGTTGGGGCGAGGCGGCAACGCCGTCTGCCTGACATCGTCAGTTCTGCGGCGGGATGGCGAGTTGCTTGACCAGCGCGCCTTTTTCCTCGTAGTCGCGCATCACGCTGGCGGTGAAGGCCTTGCGGTCCTTGTAGACGATCTCGTCGCGCAGCATTTTGACCGCGGCCTGCATGACGTCGGTTTCCACCGCGTTCTTGCATGCGCGCTCGAGTTTCGCCAGCACCGGGGCGGGCGTGGCCTTGGGCGCCATCAGTCCGACCAGCGCCGGCTGCAGCGATGGCAGTCCCAGTTCCTTCAGTGTGGGGACGTCGGGTATCTCGGGATGGCGGCGGTCGCTGATGATGGCCAGCATGCGTACCGGACGCGAGGTCGCCAGCGTGCTGCCCACGGTGACGACGCCGAAATCCAGCCTCGCGGTCTGGAGGTCGAGGAACATGGGGGTTTCGCCGCGGTAGGGAACGCCGATGACGGAGAAGCCGCGGCCCTGGATCGCGGTCTCCATGGACAGGTGCGTGATGCTGCCCACACCCAGGTGACCGTAGCTCAGCTTGCCGGGCGAGGCCTGGATGGCGGCGTACAGATCCTGCAGCGTCTTGTAGGGCGAGTTCTGCGGGACGGCGATCGCGAAGCGGTTCTCGAAGACCTGGCAGACATACTCCAGCGAATCCACGCCGTAGGCCGGCTTGCTCATCAGGTGCAAGGCATTGGTGATGGGCGTGATCGGGCCGAAGTTCAGGACGTAGCCGTCCGGCGGGGCGGACACGGTGGCGGCCGTGCCTCTCATGCCTGACGCGCCATCGCGGTTCTCGACCACGACGGGTTGGCCGAGTTCCTGGCTCATGGCGCGGGCGAAGCCTCGCGCCATGGTGTCGATGCTGCCGCCCGCCGCCCACGAGACGATGATCTGCACCGGTTTGGTCGGATAGGTGCCCTGGGCGAAGGCCGCGAGCGGCAACAGCAGGGCGGCGCACAGCGCGGCGGCGCGCCGGGGCACGGATGATCGATGAAGGCGGTGCATGGTGTCTCCTTGGGGATATCGTTCGAAGGGCACCGGGCGGCACACTGTCTACGGTTGCCCGGCTCGCCGGCGTTGAGCGGAGATCGGGACTGTAGATCGCAGGTTGCTCGCGATGGCTGGATTGGTGCGTTGCAGCGGACGAAATCACATATGTGATTTCGCGGCCAGGGGGATGGTTTTGTGTTGTCTCCGGCACCGGGCGATTCCTATGATCCGCTCCACGACAACGGCCGCATAGGCGGCCGCGATGACATCACCCGACAGGAGGCACACATGCTGAAACGGACGCTGGGAATCACGCTGGCGGGGCTCTCGCTCGCTCTTGGCCACGCGGCGATGGCCGCCGATGCGGCGGCGGATTTCCCGTCGCGGCCCTTGCGGCTGCTGGTTGGGTCGCCCCCCGGAGCGTCGACCGACACCTATGCGCGCATCATTGCCGAGCCGTTGGGCAAGGTGCTTGGCCAGAACGTGGTGGTCGAGAACCGCACCGGCGCCAGCGGCATCGTGGCCACCAGCGCCATGCTGAATTCGGTGGCCGATGGCTACACGCTGCAATTCGTCTATACGTCTTACACACTGGCTCCCAGCCTTTACAAGGATCTGCCCTACGATGCCAACAAGGACGTGGCGGGTGTCTCCATGGTGGTGACCTCGCCATTGACCCTGGTGGTGGGCACTTCGTCCTCGCTTTCCAGCATCGACGACCTGGCCAGGCTGTCGCGCAAGCGATCACTGAACTACGGATCGGCGGGCGTGGGCAGCGGTGGCCACCTGACCGGCGAGATGTTGCGCCTGGCGGCCGACATGCCGGCCGTGCACGTGCCCTATCGCGGCGCCGCGCCGGCGGCCGCGGCGGTCGCCGCCGGCGATGTCGATTTCGCCTTCGTGGCGCAGGTCACCGCCAGGGAACTGATGCAGGCGGGCAAGCTGCGTCCGCTCGCCATCACCAGCACGCGGCGCACGCCCATGCTTCCCGAGGTGCCCACCATGCAGGAACTCGGCATCAAGGATTACGAGTTCTTCAATTGGTTCGGCGTGGTGGCCTCCGCCAAGACGCCGCCGGCCATCCTCGAGAAGATCAGCCGCGGCATTGCCCAGGTGCTCAAGAATCCGGACGTGCGCGCGCGCCTGACGTCCGACGGATCGGAAGTGGTCGGCAATACGCCCGCCGAGTTCAACCGCTTCCTCTTGGCGGACATCAAGAAATCGGGTGAACTGGTACGCCAGATCGGCATCAAGCAGGAATAGGAAATCATGGAAGCGACAAGAACCGCGGAACAGGGCCCGCTCGCCGGCGTGCGGGTGGTCGACCTGTCGACCGTCGTGGTGGGGCCGGCCTGCACGCTGGCGCTGGCCGATCACGGCGCGGAGGTCATCAAGATCGAGGCGCCGGACGGCGACCTGATGCGCCAGCTCGGCGGCGGCGCGCGCCACCGCGGCATGACCGGCAAGTTCATGAACTTCAACCGCAACAAGCGTTCGGTCTGCGTCGACCTGAAGACCGAAGGCGGCCGGGCGGTGTTGCGGCGCCTGCTGGAAGGCGCCGACGTGTTCGTCACCAACATGCGGACCAGTGCGTTGGACAAGCTGGGGCTGGACTGGGAGTCGCTGCGCGCGGTCAACCCCAGGCTCATCCACTGCCTGGTGCTGGCCTTCGGCCGCAAGGGCCGCTATGCGGGCCGTCCCGCCTACGATACGGTCATCCAGAGCGCCTCCGGCGTGGCCGGGGCCTTCCAGGCGTCGGGCGGCGAACCCCGTTTCGTGCCGTTCGTCATGACCGACCACATCACCGGCCAGATCGCCGCGCAGGCCATCGGTTTCGCGCTGTACCGGCGCACGCGAACCGGCGTGGGCGAGTCCATCGAAGTGCCGATGTTCGAGACCATGGCGGCCTTCGTCATGCGCGAGCACATGGGCAATCTGACGTTCGACCCCCCCATCGGTCCGGTTGGCGATGCGCGCATCCTCAATGCCGACAACCGGCCGGTGCCGACCCAGGATGGCTACATCGCCATTTCCCCCAATACCGATGCCCAGGCCTTTGCCTTCTTCGAGGCCATCGGGCGGCCGGAGCTCAAGACGGATCCGCGTTTTTGCAGCGTGGCCGCGCGTACGGCCAACAGCCTCGACTATTACTCGTTGCGGGCGAGCGCGCTGCGGGGCAAGACCTCGGCCGAGTGGCTGGAGATCCTCGAACGCATCGACGTGCCGGCCATGCGCTACAACACGCTGGAAAGCCTGCTCGACGATCCGCATCTGGAGGACGCCGGTTTCGTGTCGCGCGTGGACCATCCCAGCGAGGGAGCGATCCGTCAGATCGGCCTGCCCAATGCCTTTTCCGGCGGCAATCGGCCGCAGATCCGGCCCGCGCCGCGGCTGGGCGAGGACACCATCGAGGTTCTGCGTGAATGCGGCTTCGGCCAGGATGAGATCGATGCGGCGCTGCGTGATCGCGTCGTCCATGGCGTCAAGCGGGAGGAAAGACAATGAGCCAGGCCCCTGCCGCCGATGAGGCGGAACTGGTCGTATCGACCGACAGCCACGTGCGGCTGCTCAGGTTGAACCGTCCCGAGCGGCGCAATGCCTTGTCGCGGTCGCTGATGGTGGCCATCGTCGAGGCGGTGCTGGATGCGGAGGAAGACGACGACGTGCGCGTCATCGTGCTGACCGGCACGGGCGACGCGGCGTTCTGCGCCGGCGGCGACCTCAAGGAGATGCGCGGCAACGACGAGGCCGGCGCGCGTTTTCGTTCGCCCATGAACCGCCTGGAGCGCAATGTGTTCGAAGTGGTGCTGGAAGCGAAGAAACCCACCATCGCGGCGCTCAACGCCAGCGCGGTCGCCGGTGGCTTCGAACTGGCGCTGGCCTGCGACCTGCGCGTCTCCCATGCCGAGGCGCGCTTCGGCCTGCCCGAGACCAAGATAGGCATGGGCGCGAATTTCGGCTCGGTGCTGTTGCCGCGGCGGGTGGCGCCCGGCATCGCGCTGGAGATGTTGTTCACCGGCGAGTACATCGATGCGGCCGAAGCGCATCGGATCGGATTGCTCAACCGCGTGGTGGGCGCGAACGAGGTGTTGCCGGTGGCGCTGGAGCTGGCGCGCAGGATTGCCGAGAATGCCCCCATTTCTGTCCGGCGCGTCAAGGCGGTGGCCCTGCGCGGGCTGGAACTGCCGGTGGCGGCGGCGCTGCGCCAGGATCCAGGCGCCAATCCCTACCTGAGCGAGGATCGCAAGGAGGGCATACGCGCACGCCTGGAGAAACGCAAGCCGGTATGGCGCAACCGATAGGAGCAGGAAGATGAAGACCGCATGGCCCAAGGTATTGATCACCGACGAGACGTTGCGCGACGGATTGCAGATCGAACGCGAAGGCGTGACCGTGGACGAGAAGCTGGAGGTGCTGCGGATGCTGGTCGACGCCGGCATACGGCGCCTTGTCGTGGGGGCTTTCGTCAATCCCAAGTGGAGTCCCCAGATGGGCGACACGCTGCGTCTGGTCGAGCGGCTGCGGCCGGTCCCGGGCGTGGAGTTTTTCGCGCTGGCCCTGAACGAGCGGGGCCGCGAGGACCGCAGGCGGCATGCTCCGCCGTTGAGCCTGGAACCCCTGCCGGCCACGCATCTGCACATGTGCGAGACGTTCCTGCAACGCAATACCAACCAGACCATGGAAGGGCAGGAGCGGATCTGGCGCACGCCGGTGGACAAGGCCCGCGCGGCCGGTGCGACGCAGGCTGCGGTGGGCTTGAGCGCCGGCTGGGGGTCGAACTGGAGCGGCAAGTTCACGCAGGCGGCGCGCCTGGATGCGCTGCAGCGCCAGGTCGATGCCTGGAACGGTGCCGGTATCGAGGTCAAGCGCGTGGACCTGGCCGATCCCATGGCATGGAACACCCCGCTGGAGGTGGCCAGCGACCTGGAGGCGATCAAGCGGCGTTTTCCGAGCATCGACGTTTTCCACCTTCACCTGCACAACGCCCGGGGCATGGCGATGCTGTCCATGTACGAAGCACTCAAGCTGTTGGAGGCCAGCGATACGCTGGTGGCCGATACGGCACTGGGCGGTATCGGCGGGTGTCCGTATTGCGGCAACGGCCAGGCGACCGGGATGATCCCCACCGAGGATTTCGTCCAGTTGCTGCAGGTGCTGGGCATGGACGCGGGTATCGACCTGGGCCGTCTGGTCGACGCCTCGGCGCGGCTGTCCGAGATCCTGGGCCGGCCCCTGCATTCGCAGGTGGCGCGCAATGGTCCGCTGCCGTCGGCGGACCGCCTCTACAGCCCGGACGTCCCGGTGGTCTACACTTTCCATGAGGCCCAGCATTTCCGGCTGGGGCCCGCGGTTTACGAAGGCAATGCGCGGCCCTGGATCAAACCGGCCGCGCCGACCGGTACGTAACGGCTTCGCGCCGTCGCGCGGACGGTACGAGGCGTGGAGATATGGAAGGGACGATCAAGTCGGCGCGGCGGGTGCTGGAAATCTTCGAGTTTTTTGCCCAAACCCATGCGGCCACGACGGTCAAGGAACTGTCGCAATGCCTGGGCTATCCGCAATCCAGTACCTCGCTGCTGCTCAAGAGCTTGCTGGCGCAAGGCTATCTGCGCTACGACCCGCCCAGCCGTACCTACTACCCGACCTTGCGCGTGATGCTGCTCGGTTCGTGGGTGCACGACGAGATCTTCGGCAATGGCAGCCTGATTTCATTGCTGGAGGGGCTGCGGCGCGAGTTCGGGCATTCGGTGCTGCTGGGCATGCGCCAGGGTATCCACGTGCGCTACATCGTGACCTTGTGCGCCGAAACCACAGGCCTGCCGCCCTACGCCACCGGCATCCTGCGACCGGTGTGCCGGGCGGCGGTCGGCAAGATACTGCTGGCTGGGCTGCGCAATACCGAGATCTCGCTGATCGCCCGACGTGCCAATGCGCAGGAAACCGATCCCGCCTGCAAGGTCGCGGTGCCCGAGCTGCTGGCCGACATCGAGGTCTGCCGCGAGCGGGGGTGGGCTGAAAGCCGGGGCAGGGTGGTGGCGGGACGCAACGTCATCGCTATGGCGCTTCCACCGGTGCCGGGGCAGATGGATCTGGCCATCGGCCTGGGCGGTCCCGAAGAAGCCATGGCCCGCCAGCGCGACGAGGTGGTGGACCGCCTGCGGCAGATAGGCGTGGCGCTGCAGGGCCGGGCGACCATCCGGGCGGGGATGGCGCCTGCTGTGTTGGCGGCTCGCCCGGCCTAGCGGTTCTCCTGTGCCGGTTTTCATGGTCGAATGGCCCTGTACCGGCCCGCCGAAGGCGCTTCATGCATCTGCTCTGGACCTATCTCAAGCCCCACCGCTCCCTGGCCTTCGTCGCGCTGCTGCTGGCCGGCGCCTCCCAGGTCCTGGCCCTGGTCGATCCCATCATCTTCGGCCGCATCATCGACGAATACGCGATCAATCGCGCCGGCAAGACCGAGCACGAACTGGTCACCGGCGTACTGGGGCTGCTGGGCCTGGCGGTGGGGATCGCCATCCTGTCCCGGCTGGCCCGCGCCCTGCAGGAATACACCACCCGGCTGGTGGTGCAGAAGCTGGGCACGCATCTTTTCAATGACGGCCTGCGGCAGGTGCTGCGCCTGCGCTTCCAGGAGTTCGAGGACCTGCGCAGCGGCGAGGTCCTGTCCCTGTTGCAGAAGGTCCGGGCCGACAGCGAGCGTTTCATCAACACCTTCATCAACACGGTGTTTGCGGCGGTGGTGGGGGTGGGGTTCCTGACCTGGTATTCGGTCACGAAGCACTGGCTGCTGGTGCCGGTGTTCCTGGTCGGGGTGCTGGTGCTGGGCGGCCTGACCGGCTTGCTCAGCCGCGAGATCAAGACCCAGCAGCGTTCCATCGTGCGCGAGACGAACCGCAATTCGGGCTTCATCACCGAGTCCCTGCGCAACGTGGAGCTGATCAAGAGCCTGGGCCTGACCTATCCGGAGATCCGCCGCCTGCAGGCGCAGACGGCGGCGATCTTCGCGCTGGAGATGGAGAAGGTCAAGCGGATACGGGTGCTGTCCTTCCTGCAGGGCATGACGCTGAGCCTGTTGCGGATGTCCATCCTGTTCGCGCTGCTGTGGCTGATCTTCCGCGAGGTGCTGAGCCCGGGCGAGCTGATCGCGATGCAGTTCATTTCGGTGGCGATCTTCGCGCCCCTGCAGGAACTGGGCAACATCATCCTGGCCTATCGCGAGGTCGATGCCTCGCTGCTGAACTTCGGCGCGCTGATGAAAAAGCCGGTGGAGCGGCGGCCGCCGGGCGCGGTGGACGTGGGGCCGGTGCGGGACGTGCGTTTCGAGCAGGTCTGCTTTCGCCACAAAGGGGCGCCGGACTACGCGCTGGAGCATGTGTCGTTCGAGGCGAGGCTGGGCGACACGATCGCGTTCGTGGGGCCGTCGGGCTCGGGCAAGTCGACCCTGGTGAAGCTGCTGGTGGGGTTGTATCCGCCGGCCAGCGGGACGGTGTCGTACAACGGCCAGCCCACGACGGCGCTGCGCTTCAACCGCGTCCGGCGGCAGATCGGATTCGTGACGCAAGAAGCGCACATGTTCGCGGGCACGATCCGCGAGAACCTGCGGCTGGTCAAGCCCGACGCCACCGACGAGGAAATGGTGGCGGCGATGGAGCAGGCCTCCTGCGCCTATCTGTTGACCAAGTCGCCGGACGGGCTGGACACGGCCATAGGCGAGATGGGGATGAAGCTGTCGGGCGGCGAGAAGCAGCGCCTGTCGATCGCCCGCGCGCTGATCCGCCAGCCCCGGCTCCTGATCTTCGACGAGGCGACCTCGGCGCTGGATTCCCTGACCGAGGAACAGATCAACGAGACGGTGCGGCGCATCTGCGCGCGCCGCACGCAGATCACGATCCTGATCGCGCACCGGCTGTCGACGGTGATGCAGGCCGACACCATCTTCGTGCTGGAAAAAGGGCGTATCGTGGAGCACGGCAGCCACGCCCGGCTGCTGGAAGGCAAGGGCCTCTACTATGCGATGTGGCGGCAGCAGATAGGCGAGCGGCCCGCCGCGCCGACCTCCGAGGACCTGCCCGCCGACGAACCCGAGGATGCCTATGACCCGCTCCCGCCCGGGCCCTGACGCCCCCGATTCCCGCTTCGGTCCCGGCCGACATGCCCTGCGCGGCGCGACGCTGAGTTTCCATGCCGACCCCTTCCTGTCGGATCCGCACGCCTCGTACACCCACCTGCCTGATGCGCTGGTGGTGGTGGAGGACGGCCGGATCGCCGAGGTCGGGCCCTACGAGCGGCTGCGCGCCTCGGTCGAGGGCGCCATGCAGGTGGCGCACTATCCGGACGCGCTGATCCTGCCCGGCTTCGTCGACACCCATGTCCATTACCCGCAGACCCAGATGATCGGTGCCTTCGGCGAGCAATTGCTGGAGTGGCTGAACAAGTACACCTTCGTGACCGAGCAGCAGTTCGCCGACCCGGCGCACGCCGGGATGGTCAGCGAACTGTTTCTGCGCGAGCTGCTGCGGGCGGGCACGACGACGGCGGCGGTGTACTGCACGGTGCATCCCGGGTCGGTGGACGCCTTCTTCCAGGCCTCGCAGCGTTTCGACACGCGCATGATCGCCGGTAAGGTGCTGATGGACCGCAACGCGCCGGCGGCGCTGCGGGACACGGTGCAAAGCGGCTACGAGGACTCCCGGGAGCTGATCGGCCGATGGCACGGCAACGGGCGCCAGCTCTATTGCATCACCCCGCGTTTCGCGGCGACCTCGTCCCAGGCGCAACTGGAGTCGGCGGCCCGCCTGTGGCGCGAGCACCCCGGTACCTACATGCAGACCCACCTGAGCGAGAACATGGGCGAGGTGGGCTGGATCGCCGAGCTGTTTCCGGACTGCTGTGATTACTTCGAGGTCTACCGGCGCGCCGGGCTGGCGGGGCCTCGTGCCATCTTCGCGCACGCGGTGCACGTATCGGAAGACGAGTTGTGCGCCTGTCACCGGTCCGGGGCAGCGCTGGCGCATTGCCCGACCTCCAACCTGTTTCTGGGCAGCGGCCTGTTCCGGATGTTCGACGCCAAGCGGGCCGACCGGCCGGTGCGGGTGGGGCTGGGTACGGACATCGGCGGGGGCACGGCCTTCTCGCAGTTGCAGACGCTGAACGAGGCCTACAAGGTGGCGGCCCTGAACCAGACGCGGCTGACCGCCGCCCACGCCTTCTACCTGGCGACCCGGGGCGGCGCGCACGCGCTGTACCTGGACGACCGCCTGGGAGCCATCGAGCCGGGCTACGAGGCCGACCTGGCGGTGCTGGACCTGAAATCCACGCCCTTGATGGACTTCCGGATGCGCTATTGCACCGACCTGATGGAGCGCCTGTTCGTGCTGATGACGCTGGGCGACGACCGGGCGGTGCGCGCCACCTACGTGGCGGGGCGGCCCGTGTACGACCGGTCGCGCCAGCCGGCGCCTTTCCGGTACGCGGACGGCTCGGCGGCGCCCGCGCCGGCTTGTTAGAATCAGTATTCGTTTCCGCGCCCGCGTCCTGTGGGCATTCAAGGCCATCCATGCACGTACTTTTCATTGTTGACCCGCTTCCCGCGCTCAAGGCCTACAAGGACACCTCGGTGGCGATGATGCGAGCCCTCGTGGCCCGCGGCCACCGGCTGAGCGTGGCGATGCAGGGCGATCTCTACGTCATCGACGGCACGGTCCGCACGGCGTCGCGGCCTATCGAACTGGTGCCGGATGCCGACCCGCACGAGCATGCCTGGTGGAAGGAGGGGCCCGAGGGCGATCAGCCGCTGACCGCCTTCGACGCGGTGCTGATGCGCAAAGACCCTCCGTTCGACATGGAATACGTGTATTCCACCCATCTGATGGAACGGGCCGAGGCCCAGGGCGCGCGGGTGTTCAATTCCGGCGCCGCGATCCGCAACCACCCCGAGAAGCTGGCCATCGCCGAATTCCCGCACCTGACGGTGCCGACGCTGGTGACGCGCGACATGGCCCGCCTGCGGGCCTTCCACAACGAATACCACGACGTCATCGTCAAGCCGCTGGACGGCATGGGCGGCACCGGGATCTTCCGGCTGGCGCCCAAGGAAGCCAACCTGAACGCCATCCTGGAGACGCTGACCGACAACGGCCAGCGCAGCATCATGGCGCAGCGCTACATCCCCGAGATCCTGCAAGGCGACAAACGGGTGCTGCTGATCGGCGGCGAACCCGTGCCGTATTGCCTGGCGCGCATTCCGCAGGCGGGCGAGACCCGCGGCAACCTGGCCGCCGGCGGCCGGGGCGTGGCGCAGCCGCTGTCCGACCGCGACCTGGCCATCGCCCGTGAACTGGGGCCGAAGCTGGCCGCGCGGGGCCTGCTGCTGGTGGGCCTGGACGTGATCGGCGACTACGTCACCGAGATCAACGTGACCAGCCCGACCACGTTCTGCGAAATCACCGAGCAGACCGGCTTCGATGTCGGCGCGATGTTCGCGCGAGCCCTCGAGGACGCCGTCGCCGCGAAGCCGGAAGCGAGATCGGCATGACCGGCGTCGTCATCGTCGCGCACGAACCGCTGGCTTCGTCGCTTCTTTCCTGCGCATCGCACATCTTCGGCGAACTGTCCGGCGTGCTGGCCTACGATGCCGGCAACGACGAGGATCCCGACCAGATGTTCCGCGCGGTGCTCGAGCGCATCGAATCCGCGGCGGCCGGCGAAGGCGTGCTGGTACTGACCGACGTGGTGGGCGCCACGCCCGCCAACCAGACCGACCGGGCGGCGCGCGAGGCGTCGCGGCTGGGAACGCCCACCACCGTGCTGGCCGGCGTCAACATCCCGATGCTGCTGCGCACCTTGCCTTACCGCCACCTTTCCCTTGATGATCTGGCGCAGCGCGCCCTGGCCGGCGGCACGCAAGGCGTCTTGCGCGTCGACGGCGAACCTGAAGACCATTGACCATGCCGAGCATCGACATCGCCGTTATCAACAAGCTGGGCCTGCACGCGCGGGCCTCCGCCAAGCTCACCCAGCTCGCCAGCCGGTTCCGCAGCGAAATCCACATCGCGCGAGGCACGCGCCGCGTCAATGCCAAGAGCATCATGGGCGTCATGATGCTGGCGGCGGGCATCGGTACCAAGGTGACCGTCGATGCCGAGGGCGAGGACGCCCAGGAGGCCCTGGACCAGATCCGGGCGTTGTTCGAGCAGAAGTTCGGCGAGGCCGAGTAGCCTATGGAGACCTCGATGCTGGCCTTGCACGGACTGGGGGTGTCGCGCGGCTATGCCATCGGCCGCGCCGTGGTCATCGGCGCGGCCGCTCTAGAGGTATCCCACTATCGTATCGATGAAGAGGAAGTGGAGGCCGAGTGCGCACGCCTGGCCGCCGCCATCCGCGCCGCTTCCGACGAACTGGCCCAACTGGCCGACCATCTTCCCCCCGACGTACCCCGCGAACTGGGCGCCATCCTCCAGGTGCACAGCATGATCCTGGCCGACGCGATGATCTCGCTCGAACCGCTGGAGATCATCCGTTCCCGCCACTACAACGCCGAATGGGCGCTGACCGCGCAGGGCCAGGCCCTGGCCGAACAGTTCGCGCAGATGGACGACGAGTACATGCGCGAGCGGGGCGGCGACGTGCGCCAGGTGATCGAGCGCATCCTGCACGCGCTGGCCGAGGCCAACGGGCGGCCGCGCGGCTTGAAGGGGGCGGCCATCGACGACCATGGCGATCCGCTCATCGTCGTGGCCCACGACATCTCGCCCGCCGACATGCTCAAGCTGCGCGGCGCGCGCTTCGCGGCCTTCACCACCGACCTGGGCGGCGCGACCTCGCACACGGCCATCGTCGCCCGCAGCATGGGCGTGCCGGCCGTGGTGGCGCTGGGCGCGGCGCGTACGCTGCTGCGCGACGGCGACATGGTCATCGTCGATGGCGAGGCCGGCGTGCTGCTGGTCAATCCGCCGCCGCGCGTCGTGGCCGAATACCGCGCCCGCCAGGCCGACTATGCCCGCGAGCGGGCCACGCTGGCGACGCTGCGCGACGTGCCGGCCATCACGCTGGACGGCGTGGTGGTGTCCATGCTGGCCAACATCGAATTGCCGGACGAGGCGCAGGCGGCGGTCGATGCCGGCGCCGAGGGCATCGGGTTGTTCCGCAGCGAATTCCTGTTCATGGGGCGCGACGACCTGCCCGACGAGGACGAGCAGTACGAGGCCTATGCCTCGGTGGTGCGTACGATGGCGGGGCGCCCGGTCACCATCCGGACGCTGGACATCGGCGCCGACAAGACGCTGGACGGCGAAGCCACCGTGGCCACCAATCCGGCGCTGGGCCTGCGGGCGATCCGCTACTGCCTGGCCCACCCCGAACTGTTCGCCACGCAGTTGCGCGCCATCCTGCGCGCCTCGGCCCACGGTCCGGTGCGGATACTGATACCGATGGTGGCGCATCTGCGCGAGGCGCGGGCCTCTTATGCGGCCATCGCCGCCGCCCGGCAGGAGCTCGACGCGCGCGGCCAGCCCTACGGCCAGAACGTCCTGGTGGGCGCGATGGTCGAGATACCGGCGGTGGCGATCGCCATCGAGCCTTTCGTGGAGGTCTTCGATTTCCTGTCGATCGGCACCAACGACCTGATCCAGTACACCCTGGCCATCGACCGGGCCGATCCCGACGTGGCCAGCTTGTACGATTCGCTGCACCCGGCGGTGCTGCGCTTGGTGGCCAACACCATCAACGCGGGCGCCCGGGCCGGCAAGCCGGTCTCGGTGTGTGGCGAAATGGCGGGCGACACCGAGCTGACGCGGCTGCTGCTGGGGCTGGGGCTGACGCAGTTCTCCATGCACCCGCAGCAGTTGCTGGACGTCAAGCGCGAGATCCTGCAAGCCCACTCCAATGCCCTGCGGACCAAGGTCGCGGCGGTGCTGAATCGTGCCCTGGAAATGGATCTGTCCTTGCTGAACCAATAGGTGGAATGACGTCCCGGAGATACGCCCGCACGAAACGGCCCGGAAAGCCGTGAGGTTCGCCACGCGTGTGTTGCGGTCGCTGCGTCCGTTGATCGGCGCTTCGTGCCCGGCGGATATCGACAAGGTCATCAGCGATTTCGCCGCCGAGCTGGACGCCATACACTACGCGCTGGGCATCATCCAGCATACGTCCGATGGCGACGTGTTGCGATGGCTGTGCGAGGACGCCAGGTGCTGGTGGGAGGCGTTCCGGCCCGAGTTCTCCCCCTTGATCGCGACCACCGGATGGCGCACCGGGCAGATGCGCGTCGCGTGGCGGACGCTGGACGACGACCCGTTCTTCCCCGCGTCTGACGAACTGCAGCGCCTGGGGGCCCAAAGCGGGCTGTTCCTGGTGGCGGACGGGCTGCGGCCCGGCGACACCATCGCCTGCTTCGCGCTGTTGTTCGGTTTCGCGGACGCGACCGGCGGACGCCATGCCCATGCGCAGCTGACCGACCTGTGCCACCATGCCGCGTCGCTGCTGCTCGACGCCTATCTGCGGCTGCCGTGCCACGAGCGCAAGCCGACACGCGCGCCCGCCCGGCTTTCGGCGCGCGAACAGGAATGCCTGCGCTGGGCCTCGGTGGGCAAGACCGGCGGCGAGACCGCCCAGATCCTGGGCGTGAGCGAGCGCACCGTGAATTTCCACCTGGGCAATGCCTTCGCCAAGCTCAAGGTCAACAACAAGCAGGCGGCGGTGGCCCAGGCCATCCTGCGGGGTCTGTTGTAGGGCGGGTGCTACAATCTTCCGCATCTTTCATTGGCGCCGATTTGCCTGGTCCGCTTGCGGGCGCCTGATAAATCCAGCTAAAGAGTTCCGTCCATCGTGTCTTCCGATTCGCATCTCGAAGAGGCGTTGACCGCCTTTCTCGACACCCCTGCATCCCCTCCCATCGGTCCCGATTCCGTCGGTGTCGTCCAGGCGCAGGCCATGACGTTCGACGAGCCGTTGCAATTGGCCAGCGGCACGGCCTTCGGTCCGTATTCGCTCATGATCGAGACTTACGGCCGCCTGAACGCCGATCGCTCCAACGCGGTGCTGGTCTGCCATGCGCTGAACGCCTCGCATCACGTGGCCGGCGTGTCAGCCGACGATCCGTCCGACCTCGGCTGGTGGGACAACATGGTGGGGCCGGGCAAGCCGCTGGACACCGATCGCTTCTTCGTGATCGGGATCAACAACCTGGGGTCCTGCTTCGGATCCACCGGGCCCGCCAGCATCGATCCCCGTACCGGACGGCCCTACGGCGCCTCGTTCCCCGTGGTCACGGTCGAGGACTGGGTCCATGCGCAGGCCCGCGTGGCCGACCGGCTGGGCATTGCCCGCTTCGCCGCGGTCATGGGCGGATCGCTGGGCGGCATGCAGGCGCTGAGCTGGGCCGTCACCTATCCCGAGCGCGTGGCGCATTGCGTGGTCATCGCCAGCACCCCGCGGCTGTCGGCGCAGAACATCGCGTTCAACGAAGTGGCGCGGCGTGCCATCATCACCGACCCCGAGTTCCACGGCGGCGATTTCTATGCCCATGGCACGGTGCCGCGCAACGGCCTGTCGGTGGCGCGCATGATCGGCCACATCACCTACCTGTCCGGCGACGACATGGCCGAGAAGTTCGGGCGGGCGCAGCGTTCGCCCGGCGCCGACGGCGCGTTCCGCTACGGCTACGACGTGGAATTCGAGGTGGAGTCCTACCTGCGCTACCAGGGCGAGAAGTTCTCGAAGTATTTCGATGCCAACACCTACCTGCTGATTACGCGGGCGCTGGATTATTTCGATCCGGCCAAGCAGGCGGGCGGCGACCTGGCGCGGTCGCTCGCGCCGGCGCAGGCCGAGTTCCTGCTGACCTCGTTCACGACCGACTGGCGCTTTCCGCCCTCGTGTTCGCGCGAGATCGTGCAGGCGCTGCTGCGCAACGGCCGGCCGGTCACCTATGCCGAAATCGAGGCGCCGCACGGCCACGATGCCTTCCTGCTGGACGATGCCCGCTACCACTCGGTGGTGCGGGGCTACTTCGACCGAGCGGCCCGCCAACTGGGCCTGGGCGAGGCGGGAGGCGCGCGATGAACCGCCATGCCGCTTCCCTGCGCCCCGACCTGGCCCGCATCGCGGGCTGGATCGCCGACGGCTCGCGCGTGCTGGACCTGGGCTGTGGCGACGGTACGCTGCTCGCCCATTTGCGCGACGCACAGCAGGCCCGCATCGTCGGGGTCGAGATCAGCGATCAGCACGTGATCGAATGCGCGCGCAAGGGCGTCAACGTCATCCAGCAGAACCTGGAGGACGGTCTCGCGCTGTTCGAGGATGGCCGCTTCGACACGGTGGTGTTGTCGCAGACGCTGCAGGCCGTGCACAACACCGAGCGCATCCTGCTCGAAATGGCACGGGTGGGGCGCGAGGGCATCGTTTCCTTCCCCAATTTCGGCCATTGGACCCACGGTTTGTCCATCCTGCGCGGACACATGCCCGTGACCGGCCAGATGCCCTACCAGTGGTACAACACGCCCAACATCCACCTATGCACGCTGAAGGACTTCGAGGCGCTGGCCGCCAAGCTCGGGCTGCGCATCCTGGCCCGCGCGACCTTCGCCGAGGCCCACGAGATCTCGTGGCTGCCGGGCTGGCGCAGCACGCTGGCGGTGTATCGCTTCGCCTCGCCGGCGGGGCGCGGGACGAAGGCGGCGTGACCCCCGGCGGGCGCGTCCGGCGGCAAGTGGCATGAGCCAGCGACGCGCCCTGCATCGGTTCTATTTCTTCGGCTTGATCGGCCTGGTGCACGCCTACGTGTGGCTGCGTCTCGTGCCCGACCTGGGCGCGGTGCCGGGCCTGGCGCCGGCGCTGGCCGTCGTGCTGGCGGCGTCCGCCGTCCTGATTCCCACCAGCATGCTCGCGCGGCGCCGCTCGGCCGGACGCCTGCTGCTGGGTGCGATCTGGCTGGGGCTGCTGTGCATGGGCCTGTTCTCGTCGCTGTTCGTGCTGACGCTGCTGCGCGACCTCGTGCTGGCCGGCGCGTCCGCGCTGGCGTGGTTCGGGACCGGGGGCGGACACGCGGTGCTGGCGGGCCCGTCGGCCCTGTTCGTGGTGGCGGCTTCGCTGCTGATGTCGGTGGCCGGCTTCGTCGGCGCCCGCCGCGTGGCGCGCGTGGTGCGCGTCGACATCCCGCTGCGGGGGCTGCCCGCCGGGCTGGACGGATTCACCATCGCGCAGATCAGCGACATCCACGTCGGGTCCACCATCCGCGCGCCCTACGTACGGCGCATCGTCGACGCGGTCAACCGGCTGCGGCCCGACATGGTGGCGATCACCGGCGACCTGGTCGACGGCAGCGTGGCCGATCTCGCGCCGCACGCGCGGCCCCTGGCGGAGCTGGCGTCGCGCCACGGGACCTTCTTCGTGACCGGCAACCATGAGTACTACTCGGGCGCGCACGCCTGGGTGGAGGCGCTGCGCGGCATGGGTATGCGGGTGCTGATGAACGAGCACGCGGTATTGCGCCATGCGGGCCAGGAACTGGTGGTGGCCGGCATTACCGACTACAGCGCCCACCAGTTCGATCCGGCGCATCGCAGCGATCCGCAACGTGCGATCGACGGCGCGCCGGCCGGTGCCGGCGCCCGCGTGGTGCTGGCCCATCAGCCGCGCAGCGCGGCGGCCACCGCCGCGGCGGGCTTCGACCTCCAGTTGTCGGGCCATACGCACGGCGGGCAGTTCCTGCCATGGAATTTCTTCGTGCGGCTGCAACAGCCGTTCGTGACGGGGCTGCATCGCCAGGACGGCATGTGGGTGTACGTGAACCGCGGCACGGGCTACTGGGGGCCTCCCATGCGCTTTGGCGTGCCGTCCGAGATCACCTTGCTGCGCCTGGTACGCGCGCCGGACGGCGAGGCCTGACCCGGCCGCCCGGAGGCCTCACCGCGCCAGCGATGCCCGCACCGCGAACAGCGGCCGCTGCACGGTCTGCGCGATCAGCACGCCGGCCAGGCTGATGCCGCCACCGATCACGTGGTAGGCGCGCATGGGTTCGTCCAGCAGGGCGATGGCCAGGCCCGCGGTCAGCACCGGCAGCAGGTTGATGAAGATCGCGCAGCGGTTGGGGCCCAGCAGCTTCACGCCCTGTATCCAGAAGAAGGTCAGGATGATGGACGAGAAGATGCCCGCGTAGGCGATCAGCGGCACCGTTTTCGCGTCCAGCGTGGCGGTGCCGGCGGGCAGGGCCAGGAACAGCGGGAACATGAACACCAGCGCGAAAGCCGCCTGCATGTAGGTCGATTGCCAGGCGGGGATGGCCATCCGCCAGCGCTTGAGCAGCACGCCGTACAGCGAGTAGGCCAGCGCGGCGAACAGCATCAGCACGTCGCCCAGGTGGGCGCCCTGCGCCAGCACCGCGCCGATGTCGCCGTGGCCGACCAGGTACAGGATGCCGCCGAACGACAGCACGCCGCCCACGGCCATGCCCAGGGTGACGGCATCGCCCAGCAGCGCGGCGCTCAGGATTGCCGTCAGCAGCGGGATCAGCGCCGTGACGATGGCCATGTTGGTGGCCGTGGTGCTTTCGGCGGCGCGGTAGGACAGGGCCTGGAACAGGGCCATGGACAACAGGCCGCCTATGGCCAGTTGCCACCAGTGGCGCCGGATGGCGTCGCGGTTGCGCCAGATGGGGCGCACGAGGAAAGGGCTCAGCAGCGCGATGGCCAGCACCAGCCGGTAGAACGTGATGGCGGTGGGCGAGATGGCGGAGGCCGCCATCTTGGACACGATCACGTTGCCGGCCCAGAAGACGATGGCCAGGAAGGGAAAGAGATACGCGGCGGGGGACATCGGAATGGCTCCGGAAAGAGAGGGAGTTTCATGCTCCGCGCTACCCGGTCGGCTGTCTCACGCTAATATGAAGTCAGTTATCTCAAAAGTGACATTCCATGGATGTCGATGCCCATCTGCGTGATTCGGCCCGGGCCGGCGTGCCCGTCACCGCCATTGCCGCGGACTACCCCCACGGGCACGTGATCGCCCCGCACAGCCATGCCCACGGCCAGTTGCTCTACGCCATCGAAGGCGTGATGTGCATCGACGCCCAGGGCGGCCGCTGGGTGGTACCGCCCACGCGCGGCGTGTGGCTGGAGGCCGGGATCGCGCACCAGGTGCGCATGAGCGGCGACGTGAAGATGCGGACCGTGTTCGTCGTGGCCGATGCGGGTGCGCAGTTGCCGCAGGGCAGTTGCGTGCTGGGCATCCCGCCGCTGCTGCGCGAGCTGATCCTGGCCGCCATTGACCTGCCGCCGGGCGACGGGCCGGTGTCGCGGGCCAGTTGCCTGCGGGGGCTGCTGTTGCACGAGCTGCGGGCGCTGCCGGTGCTGCCGCTGCACCTGCCGCTGCCCTCGGACCCGCGCCTGCGCGCGGTGTGCGAGCGGCTGATCGAGGCGCCGGACGATGGCCGCACGGTCGATGCCTGGGCCGCCGGCGCCGGCATGTCGGCCCGCACGCTGCATCGCCTGTTCCAGCAGCAGACGGGCATGCGCTTCGGCTACTGGCGCCAGCAGGTGCGCCTGCTGGCGGCGCTGGAGCGCTTGGCGCGGGGTGATAAAGTGGTCGACGTCGCGCTCGATCACGGCTACCAGAGCCAGAGTGCCTTCGCAGCGATGTTCCGCCGGCATTTCGGGATGCCGCCCACGCTGTTCTATCGATGATCCCCCACAAGGAGAACCCATGATCCGGAGCGCCTTTGCCGTTGCCACGCTGGCCCTTGCCGCCGGCTGCGCCGCCCCCGCGCCCGCCGCCGATTCCCAGCCCGCGGCGCAAGCGCCGCAGGGGCAATGCCAGGCCGACGCGGCCCAGTCCCTGGTCGGCCAGCAACTCAGCTCGGTGCTGATCGAGGAGGCCCGCAAGGCCTCGGGTGCCGGCAGCGCGCGCGTGCTGCGCCCGGGGCAGGCCGTTACCATGGAGTTCAACCCGTTCCGGGTGAACGTCGAGGTCAATCGGCGCGAAGTCGTGACGGCGATACGCTGCGGCTGAAGGCCACTTTCAGTCCGCAGCGGGCTTGCGCAGCGGCGAGTGCCCGCGCAGCGCCGAGGCGGCTTCCTCGATGTAGTTGGCCAGTGCCTGCGCCTCGGGGCTGAGCGGCCGGATGGACGAGTGGTAGATCTCGGTCCAGAGTTCGATCCGGGGCCGGAACGGCCGGGTCACGACGTCGGGGAAGATGCCGGTGTACAGCAGCATGGGGTTGATCAGGCCGATGCCCACGTTCTGCTGTACCAGTGCGCACACGCCCATGGACGTACTGGCGACGATGCCCTTGGGCACGCTGACGCCGGCTTCCTGCAAAGTGGCGCGTATCAGGATGGAGGTGGGCGATTCCTCGGGCAGGGCGATGACCGTGGCGTTGACCAGGTCTTCCGGGCGGACCACGGACTTGGCCACCAGCGGATGGCGCCGGTGCAGCGCGGCCACCAGCAGGTCCTCCGATATCGTGTAGCGTTCGCACAGGTCGACGCTGCTGGCCGTGTTGGGGGCGGGCGGGTTGGTCACGCCCAGGTCCACCTCGTGGTGGGCCACCGATTCCAGCACCTTGGGCGGGCCTTCCACGCGCAGGTGCACGTTGACGTCGGGATGGCTTTCCTTGAAGCGCTGGATGGCGCTGGGCAGGATGGCGATCAGCGGCGGTGCGTGAGCCGCGACGATGACGGTGCGCACCGACCCCTGGTCCAGCGCATAGGCCTCGTCCAGGGCCCATTCCAGATGCTTGGCGGCCTGTTCGGCCCGCGGCAGCAGGCGGCGCGCCGCGGCGGTGGGTTCGAGCCGGCCGTGCGCCAGCGTGAACAGCGCGACCCCGGTTTCCCGTTCCATCAGCCGCAGGGTCTTGCTGACCGCCGCCTTGGAGATGCCCAGCCGCAGCGCGGCTTCGCTCATGCCGCGGCTGCGCATGAGGGTGGCGAAGATCTGGAAATGGCGGCTGTTCAGGAGGCGCGACACGGTGGGTACGGTTGTTGGCCCGGCAACGGGCAGGTGGGAAATCGTTAACCTATGGTTAACAAGAAATGCCATTGTCACACACCGGCGCTGCCTACAATTTTCAGCATGGACGAGCCGGGAAGTCCCCGCCGGGCAGCCTGGCCGTCGCTGTCCAATCCTTTACGAGATCGATGTGATGATGCGCAAGCTGTTTTCCGTTGTGGCCGTGTCGGCCCTGGTTCCCGTGGCCGCGATGGCCGACACCTTCCCGTCCAAGCCCGTGACCATCGTGGTGTCGGTGCCGGCCGGCGGCACCATCGACGCGATCGCGCGCATGGTCGCCAAGGACATGGGCGAGTCGCTGGGCAAGCAGTTCGTGGTCGAGAACCGGCCGGGCGCCAACGGCAACATCGCCGCCGACTACGTGCGCCGCGCGCCCGCCGACGGCTACACGCTGCTGATGCTGGCTTCGAGCACGCTGGCCCTGGGCCCGTACGTGATGCAGAACGTGCCGTTCGACCCGATCAAGGATTTCGCCCCGGTGGCGATGACGGCGGGCCTGAACATGGCGCTGCTGGTCAATCCCAAGGTGGGCGTCTCGGACGTCAAGGGCCTGGTCGAGAAGATGAAGGCCAACCCGGGCAAGCTGAACTACTCGTCCACCGGCAACGGCTCGTTCCCGCACGTGGCCGGCGCGCTGCTGAACCTGGAAACCCATACCGACGCGACCCACGTGCCCTACAAGGGCCTGGCGCCTTCCATCCAGGACCTGCTGGCGGGCCAGGTGGACTTCACCTTCGATTCGGGCAGCGCCGTGCACGTCAAGTCGGGCAAGCTCAAGGCCCTGGCGGTGATCGGACCCAAGCGCGCCTCGGCCCTGCCCGACGTGCCCACCTTCCGCGAAGCCGGCCTGCCCGAGCTGGAGAAGGTCAGCGGCTGGCACGGCGTGTTCGCTCCGGCCGGCACCCCGGCCGACGTGATCAAGCGCCTGAACGCCGAGATCAACAAGAGCCTGAAGAAGCCCGATTCCGTCGAGCGCATCCAGGCCATGGGCTTCGAAAGCGTGGCCACCACGCCCGAAGCGCTCGGCAACGCGCTGCGCACCGAATACAAGAACTTCGGCGACCTGATCGCCAAGACCAAGATCTCGGCGTACTGATCCGCGTCCTGGCCGGCGCGCCGCGCGCCGGCCGTCCCTTTTTCCTGCTTTCCGCATCACCGCGCATGGGGTGAGGGCCGTGCTCACCCCGGCCGCCCCCACGCGGCCCGGACGGAGCCGATGTCCATGCCCAGCTTCCATTTCGAAACCACGCCTCGCATCGTCTGCGAGCGCGGGGCCGCCCTCCGGCTGGCCCAGATCCTCCAGGCCGGCGGCCATCGCCGCGCGTTTCTCGTCACCGATCCCGGACTGGTCGCGGCCGGGCTGATCGATGCGCCCGCCGCCGCCCTGCGCGCCGCGGGCCTGCACGTGACCGTGTACGACCGCGTAGAGGCGGATCCACCCGAGCACGTGGTGCTGGAGGCGGCGCAGGCCGCCCGCGACGACCGCGCCGACTGCGTGATCGGCCTGGGTGGCGGCAGCTCGCTCGACACCGCCAAGCTGGTGGCCCTGCTGGCCGCCAACCCGCAGCCGCTGGCCGACATCTATGGACCGCAGCGCGCCCGCGGGCCGCGCCTGCCGCTGATCCAGGTGCCGACCACCGCGGGTACCGGGTCCGAAGCCACGCCGACCTCGGTCGTGTCCACGCCCGACCACCAGAAACGCGGCGTGATCAGTTCTCTGCTGTTCCCCGACGTGGCAGTGCTGGATGCCGCGCTGACGGCGGCGCTGCCGCCCGGGCCCACCGCGATGACCGGCATCGACGCCATGGTCCACGCCATCGAGGCCTACACGACCCGGCACAAGAAGAATCCCATGTCGGACATGCTGGCCGTGCGCGCGCTGCAACTGCTGCACGGCCACCTGGGCGGCGCGGTGCGGCAGGGCGGCGACCTGGACAGCCGGGAAGCCATGCTGCTCGGCTCGCTGCTGGCGGGCATGGCCTTCGCCAACGCTCCGGTGGCCGCGATCCATGCGCTGGCCCATCCGCTGGGCAGCCACTTCCACGTGCCGCACGGACTGGCCAACTCGCTGGTCATGGTCCCCATCCTGCGGTTCAACCTGCCGGTGGCCGAAGCCGCCTATGCCGAGCTTGCGCGGGCGCTGGATCCCGGCCTGCGCGACGCGGCCGATACCGAGGCGGCGCTCGCCTTCATCGCCGCCATGCAGGCCCACGTGACGGCATCGCCCATCCCGCAGCGGCTGCGCGATGTCGGGGTCGGCGAGTCCGACCTGCCGGTCCTGGCCGAAGCGGCCATGACCGTCGACCGTCTGCTGATGAACAACCCCCGCGACCTGACCCGCGACGACGCGCTCGCGATCTATACCCAGGCCTTCTAGCGCATCGCCGCGATCCCGCCTTTCATGGAAGACTGACATGACCGAACACATCCAGACCCTGATCGCCGGCTCCTGGCGCGATGCCTCGGGCCCCCGGTACGCGACCGAATATCCCGCCGACGGCAGCCAGGTCGCCACGCTGCACGCGGCCACCGCCGACGACGTGGACCAGGCCGTGCGCGCCGCCGAGGCCGCGCGCCTGCGCCCGGAGTGGGCGGGCCTGAAGCCCCACGAGCGCGGTGCCATCCTGACCCGCATCGCCGCCGGCATCCGCGCCCGGGCCGAAGAGCTGGCGCAGCTCCAGCGGCTGGACAACGGCAAGCCCATCAACGAGACGCGCGCGCTGGTGGCCAGCGCGGCCGGGACCTTCCAGTTCTTCGCGGCGGCCTGCGAGACGTTGGAAGACACCATCACCCCGTCCCGCGGCGACTACGTCAGCATGAGCGTGCACGAGCCGCTGGGCGTGGTGGGCGCCATCACCCCGTGGAACTCGCCCATCGCCAGCGAGGCACAGAAGCTGGCGCCCGCCCTGGCCGCCGGCTGCGCGGTCGTGTTCAAGCCGGCCGAGATCACGCCGCGCATGGCCATCGAACTGGCCCGCATCGCGCAGCAGGCGGGCGTGCCGGACGGCATTCTGAGCGTGGTGCCCGGCAAGGGCTCGGTGGTCGGCGACGCGCTGGTGCGCCATCCGCTGATCCGCCGCATCGCCTTTACCGGCGGCACCACCGTGGGCCTGGGCATCGCCCGGCTGGCGGCCGAGCGTCTGATGCCGACCTCGCTGGAACTGGGCGGCAAGTCGCCCACCATCGTCTGCGCCGACGCCGACCTGGACCACGCGGTGGCCGGCGTGCTGTACGGCATCTTCAGTTCGTCGGGCGAATCGTGCATTGCCGGTTCGCGCGCCTTCGTGCATGCCAGCGTGTACGAAGCCTTCAAGGAACGCCTGCTGGCGGGTGTGCGGGCGCTGCGCGTGGGCGACCCGGCCAGCGAGCGGACCCAGATGGGACCGCTGGTCAGCCGCGCTCATCGCGAATCGGTGGAGCGCTACGTGCAACTGGGCGTGGACGAGGGCGGCAAAGTGCTGGCCGGCGGCCAGCGGCCCGCGGGCGCCGGTTACGAGCGCGGCAGCTACTACCTGCCCACCGTGATCGAAGGCCTGCCCAACGAGGCCCGCATGTGCCAGGAGGAAATCTTCGGACCGGTGCTGGCGCTGCTGCCGTGGACCGACGAGGCCGATCTGATCGCCCAGTGCAACGACAGCGTGTTCGGCCTGGCCTCGGGCATCTGGACGGGGGACTACAAGACGGCCTGGCGCCTGGGCGCCGCGCTGCAGACGGGCACCGTCTGGGTCAATACCTACAAGCAGTTCTCGGTCAGCACGCCCTTCGGCGGCGTGAAGATGAGCGGCACGGGGCGCGAGAAGGGCCGGCTGGGCATCCTGGAATACACCAACCAGAAAAGCTACTACTGGGGCATGAACGCGGCGCCGCTGCCGTGGAGCCGGTAACACGTAACTTCGTATATCTGAGTATTTGCAAGAGATGTATGTATTGTTAACGTAGTGAGTACATCCCACATTCCCTCTGTAGACTTCCGCCGCTAGTAAACGCTTACAACAAAAACTGGCCTGACCAACCGTCAGGCCAGGCGGATTCCAAATAGGGGAAATCATGAAACACGATGCTACGCTGGGCGAGAGCCCCGCGGGTGGCCGCGCGCGCGTCGGCAAGTCCCGGCTGCCGGCCCTGCTGGCGGCCCTTGGCGCCTCGCTGGTGCTGGCCGCGTGCGGCGGCGGCGACGGCTCGCCGTCGAATCCGGGGCAGCCGACCAATCCCGGAACGCCCGTCGATCCCGAGCCGCCGGTCACGGTGACCGGCAAGGTGACGGGGAAGGTCATCAACGGCCAGACCGGCGAGGCCATCCAGAACGCCCGCCTCAGCAACGGCTCGGCCAGCGCCACGTCCAATGCCCAGGGCGAGTTCGAACTGGCCGGCGTTGCGCCCGCGAGCCGCACGGTGATCCGCGTCAACGCCACCGGCTATGGCGAGGGCCTGCCCACCGCCGCCGTGGTCGCCAACCAGACCACCGACATCGCCACTGTCGAACTGCAGCCGGTGGACGTGACGGGCGGCGGCGACGCCGCCACGGCCATCACCGTGACCGCGCCCAACACGCCGGCCTCCGTCTCGCTGCCCGCCAACGGCTTGGTCCGCCCCGACGGTTCGCCCGCCACGGGCGCGGTTTCGGTCGCGCTGAGCGCGGTGAACCCGGCCCTGAACGTCAACGCCATGCCCGGCCAGTACCTGGTCGCGACCGCCAGCGGCGGCACCGGCGTCATGGAAAGCTGGGGCGCGATCAACGTGACCCTGCAGAACACCGCGGGCGAGCGCCTGAACCTGGCGCCTGGCAAGACCGCGACCATCCGCATTCCGGTCGCCACCCGCAGCGCCAGCAACCCCGCCACGATTCCGTTGTTCTACTTCGACGAAGCGACCGGCTTCTGGAAGCAGGAAGGCTCGGCCACGCTGACCGGTTCGGGCGCCGGCCAGTACTACGAGGGCACCGTCAGCCACTTCACGTACTGGAATGCCGACCAGTTGATGAACACGGTCTACGTGAACGGCTGCGTGGCCGATGACGCGGGTTCGACGAACCTGGAGAACATCCGTGTGTCTTCGGACGGTATCGATTACTCGAGCTCGTCGTCGGTGCTGACCAATGCGCAAGGCAAGTTCCGCATCGCGATGAAGAAGAATGCGCAAGCGACACTGATCGCGCAGCAGGGCATCAAGCTGTCCAACACCGTGTCGGTGACGTCCGGCGCAACGGATGTGACGCTGGCCGAATGCCTGTCGCTGACGACCATGACGGATGCGATCAGCATCAAGCTGACCTGGGGTGCCCGCCCGCTGGACATGGATTCGCACTTGTTCGCGCCGGACGGCACGCATGTGTATTACCCGAGCTCCAACCGGGGAAGCCTGACCACGGATCCGTTCGTCAACCTCGACGTCGACGATACCAGCGGCTACGGTCCGGAGGTCGTTACGATCAAGAAGCTGATGGTCGGTACCTATACCTACGCGTTGAAGAACTACTCGGGCACCTATGATCCCGGCATGACCGGCTCCCCGGTTCGTGTCGAGCTCAACAACAAGGGCACGATTTCGGTGTTTGGCCCGACTGCCGGAGAAGTGGCGGGTTCGACGAACTGGTGGACCGTGTTCAAGCTGACCGTGGACGCAAGCTGCCGGGTTACCGTCAACCGTATCGGAGCGTGGGCCAGCACCGAGCCGGCGCCTGCGGCGGTGACGCGCCGCTACTGCACGGCACCTTGAGGGATGGGACGGGCGGCGGATTCCCCATAGGGTCCGCTGCCCGATCCCGTCATTCCTGCGAGGGGGCGGGCGCCGCCTGCGGCGTGCGCGCCATCCAGGCGATCAGCGACGAGCGCATCGCCTCTTCCACCGTCATCTCGATGGGCGTGACCCACGAAATCGGCACGAACACCGTATACCCGCCGATCATGTAGCCCATCGGCAGGTAGACGGCCACCCGTTCGCCGGGCAGGAAGCCCTCGGGCAGGCCGGCCGTGCTGCGCCGGGTGACCAGGCCCACCAGTTCGAATTCCTGGCCCGGCATGCGCAGGATGACGACCTGCTGCCCGCCCTGGCTGGTGCTGGGCGTGAAATAGTCGGCGAAGCTCTTGAGCGAGGAATAGATGCTCTTGACCACCGGGATGCTGGTGAACGGCCATTCCACGTAGGACAGCAGGCGGCGCACCCGGTGCTTGGACACCAGCATGCCGACGGCGACGATGCCGAGCACGCCCAGGATCAGGCCCATGCCGGGGAAGTAGAAGCTGCCGACGAAGGGGTGGAGCACCGCCAGCGCGAGGGCCTCCATCCAGGCCACGCACACATACAGCAGGTATAGCGTCAACGCCAGCGGCAGGATGGTGATCAGGCCACGGAAAAAATACTTGTAGACGTTTTTCATCTCGGACTCCTGCGGCACCAGGGAAGCCGCCCCGCGCGGCGGTGGCCGGGGCGCCAAGCATAGCAGCAGAATGCGCGCGGCCAGGGGCCGCGCGGGAGATCAGGCAGGAACCCGGTAGCGGACGATGTCGTCGGCGCCGATCTCGCGGGCGATCACGCCCTGGTAGTACAGCATGTGCAGGTGGGCGATGGCCTCGCCCAGCGCGAAGGTCATCTGGTGCAGGTCCAGCTTGCGCTTGAACAGCACCGGCACGATGTCGTAGGCCGACGCGGCCTGGCCGGTACAGGCTTGCTTGACCCGGGCCAGGTGGTCGGCGTGGTGGGCGTGTTGCTGCGCGATGCGCGTGTGGATGCCGACGAAGGGCCGTCCGTGCGAGGGCAGCACCAGCGCGTCGGCCGGCACGTGGGCATAGCCGCTGAGCGAATCCAGGTAGAGCTGGAGCGGATTGCTCTCGGGGTCGATGTCCGTGACGCTGACGTTGGTCGAGATGCGCGGCAGCACCATGTCGCCGGAAATGACGATGTCCAGTTCCCTGCAATACAGCGAGATGTGCTCGGGCGCGTGCCCGTAGCCGGCGATGGCATGCCACTCGTGGCCGCCGATGCGCAATACGTCGCGATCCATGATGCGGTTGAACTGGGCGGGGACCTGGGGCACCAACTGCGGGTAGTAGCGGGTGCGGGCGCGCACGCCCTCCAGCGAGGCCGGGTCGGTCATGCCGTTGCGGGCGAAGTGCGCGGCCATGCGCTCGCCTCCCGAGATGGCCTGGCCTTCGACGAACAGGTGGGCGGTCAGGAAGTCGGTGGCGCTCATTTGCAGGGGAACGCCCCATTTCTCGGTCAGCCAGTGGGCCAGGCCGATGTGGTCGGGGTGCATGTGGGTGACGATGACCCGCACCACGGGCAGCCCGTCGAGCTGGGTGGCGAAGACCTGTTCCCACAGCGCCTTGACCTCGTCGCGGGCGATGCCGCAGTCGACGATGGTCCAGCCGTCCCGACCCTCGAAGCGATCGCGCAGCAGCCACAGGTTGATGTGGTCCAGCGCGAAGGGCAGGGGCATGCGGATCCAGCGGATGCCGGGCGCCACCTCGATGGCGGCGCCGGCTTCGGGCAGGGTGTCGCCCAGCGGGTACTTCAGTTCGTGTTCGAGAGGATTCATGGCGGGTCGGGTGGGCCTGGCCGGTTCGTGCGGCGCTGCCTGGGCAGGTCTAAAATGGGCAGGCCACTTGTTGGTAAATTACAGCTAGTGTACCTAGGTGCGGGCGGATGCATTCCCGGAACGCAGCCGCCGCCCTTGCCCGTGGCGCCCGCCGCTTTTCAGAGTCAGGAGTCGAAGATGTCGGATCCCGTTGTTATCGTATCGGCCGCCCGTACCCCCATGGGCGCCATGTTGGGCGAGCTTTCAGGGCTTTCCGCCAACCAGTTGGGCGCAATCGCCATCAAGGCGGCGATCGAGCGTTCGGGCCTGAAGCCCGAACAGATCCAGGAAGTGCTGATGGGCAACGTGCTGCAAGCCGGCCAGGGCCAGGCTCCGGCCCGCCAGGCCGCGCTGGGCGCGGGCCTGCCGCTCGGCACCAGTTGTTCCACCATCAACAAGATCTGCGGGTCGGGCATGAAGGCCACGATGCTGGCGCACGACCTGCTGCTGGCCGGCAGCGCCCAGGTCGCGCTGGCGGGCGGCATGGAAAGCATGAGCAACGCCCCCTACCTGCTGCCCAAGGCGCGCCAGGGCTACCGCTATGGCCACGCCACCATGTACGACCACATGGCGATGGACGGCCTGGAAGACGCCTATGACAAAGGCCGCGCCATGGGCGTGTTCGCCGAGGACTGCGCCGCCAAGTACAGCTTCACCCGCGAGCAGCAGGACGCCTATTCGCTCGAGTCGCTGCGCCGCGCCAAGGCCGCCAACGAGGACGGCAGCTTCGAATGGGAAATCGCGCCGGTCACCGTGGCCGACCGCAAGGGCGAGAAGATCATCGCGCGCGACGAGGCCCCCTACAAGGCCATGCCCGAGAAGATCCCCACCCTGAAGCCGGCGTTCAAGAAGGACGGCACCGTCACCGCCGCCAACTCCTCGTCGATCTCGGACGGCGCCGCCGCGCTGGTCCTGATGCGTGCATCCACCGCCGAAAAGCTGGGCGTCACGCCGCTGGCCCGCGTGGTCGCCCACGCGCAGCATTCGCAGGAGCCGCAGTGGTTCACCACCGCGCCGGTGGGCGCGCTGGCCACGCTGTTCGCCAAGACCGGCTGGAAGCCGGGCGACGTCGACCTGTACGAGATCAACGAAGCCTTCGCCGTGGTGACCATGGCCGCGATGGCCGAGCACAAGCTGCCGCACGACAGGGTCAACGTGCACGGCGGCGCGACCGCCCTGGGCCACCCCATCGGCGCCAGCGGCGCGCGGCTGATCGCCACCCTGCTGGGTGCGATGCGCCAGCGCAATGCCAAGCGCGGCGTGGCCTCGCTGTGCATAGGCGGCGGCGAAGCCACGGCCATGGCCTTCGAACTGATCTGATCGCCAGGGCTGCATGACGCAACACCCATCGGCCGGCGGCAAGCCGGCCGGCATCGGCGCGGGCAGCCCTGGGGCTGCCCGCGTGTCCGCGGGCGCCGAAGGCGACGCGGTCAAGCCCAGCGATGCCTATGTGCAGTCCTTCGCGCGCGGATTGGCCGTCATCCGGGCCTTCAACGCCGAACGGCCCGCCATGACCCTGACCGAGGTGGCCGAGGCCGCCGGGCTGACGCGGGCGGGCGCGCGCCGCATCCTGTTGACGCTGGTGCAACTGGGCTACGTGGCCACGGAAGGCCGGCAGTTCCGGCTCACGCCCCGCATCCTGGAGCTGGGCTTTGCCTACCTGACCTCCATGCCGTTCTGGGACCTGGCCGAGCCCATCATGGAGCAATTGACCAACGAGGCGCACCAGTCCTGCTCGGCCACCGTGCTGGACGGGACCGACATCGTCTACGTGCTGCGCATCCCGACCGGGCGCATCATGTCCATCAACCTCGGGATAGGCAGCCGCCTGCCCGCCTACTGCTCGGCCATGGGGCGCGTGCTGCTGGCCGGCCTGGCCGACGCCGAGATCGACGCGGCGCTGGCCCGGTCCGACCTGCGGGCCCATACGCCGTTGACGGTGACCGACCCGGCCCAACTCAAGGCGGCCATCCTGAAGGTGCGCGAGCAGGGCTGGTCGCTGGTGGACCGCGAGCTCGAGACTGGACTGGTCGCCATTGCCGCGCCCATTCGCGATCGCAGCGGCCGCACCGTGGCCGCCTTGAACCTGAGCGGCCAGGCGCATCTGGTGACCGCGCGGCAGATGCAGGACGAACTGCTGCCGCTGCTGAGCCGCGCCGCCGAACGCATCAACGACTTGATGAAGCGCGTCTAATGGAGCACCCATGACCGAATCCTATGCATGCGCACCGCTGATCCGCGAGATCGGCCGCGGCAAGGACGGTTCGCGCGCGCTGGCGCGGGACCAGGCCGGCGAATTGATGGGCGCCATCCTGGATGGCCGGGTAGCCGAGCTGGAGCTGGGCGCGGTACTGCTGGCCCTGCGCATGAAGGGCGAGTCGGTGTCCGAGGTGGCCGGCTTTCTGGACGCGGCCGAGGCGCGGATGGCTCGTGTCCAAGCGCCCACCGGGCGGCCCGTGGTGGTCCTGCCCACCTACAACGGTTCGCGCCATGCGCCCAACCTCGTGCCGCTGCTGGCCTGGAGCGTGGCGCACGCCGGCCTGCCGGTGCTGCTGCACGGGCAGGCCTCCGATCCGGCCCGGCCGGGCGTGGGTTCGAACGCCGCGCGCGTGCCCACCATCGATATCCTGGAGCAACTCGGCATCGAGGCCTCGCCCGATGCCGATGCCGCCTCGCGGGCGCTGAGCGATCGCAGGCTGGCCTATCTGCCGCTGGCCGTCGCCAGTCCGGGACTGGCCCGGGTCGTGAGCCTGCGCCGCATCCTGGGCGTGCGCAACGTCGCGCATACGCTGGCCAAGCTGCTGCGCCCGGTGCAAGGCCCCAGCCTGCTGCTGTCCGCCTATACCCATCCCGAATTCGGCGCCATGCTGGCCGAGCTGTTCGCGCTGCGGCGCGAGGCGGCGCTGCTGATGCGCGCCACCGAGGGCGAGGCGGTCGCCAACACCCGCCGTCCGCAGCGCATCGCGCGCTGGCTGGAGGGCATCGAGACCACCGCAATCGAAGGCGCCGAGCGCGCCGAAGCCGAGCTGCCGGCCCTGCCCGCGCGCGAGGCCGCCGCCACGGCGGCCTGGGTGCGCGCCATCCAGCAGGGACAGGAACCGCTGCCGGCCGCCATCGCGGCCCAGCGCGACGCCATCGTCGCCGCCGCGGCGCGCCTGGGGCAGGCCGCATGACGCCGCGCCGGGGCATCGTCCTGTTCGCGCATGGTTCGCGCGACCCGCAATGGGCGCGGCCCATGGACGGCCTGGCCCAGGCGCTGCGCGCGCGCGATCCCGGCACGCCGGTCGAGATCGCATTCCTGGAGTTGATGCCGCCCACCCTGCCCGAGGCCATCGCCGTCCTGGCCGGCCGGGGAGTGGCCGAGATCGTCGTCCTGCCGGTATTCTGGGCGGCGGGGGCGCATGTGACGCGCGACCTGGCGCGCCTGCTGGACGAGGCGCGGGCGGCGCATCCGGCGCTGCGGTTCGCGTCGCTGCCGGTATTGTCCGAACTACCCGGCGTGCTGGATGCCGTGGCCGAAGCGGCCCTGCGCCCGGCCGCGGATCCGGGCTCGCCGGCCTAGTATGTTTTCCTCCATTCGAATCCCTTGCACCCGTACACGGAGATTTCCACCATGATGACCATCTGGGGCCGCCTGACTTCCATCAATGTTTCCAAGGCGGTGTGGGCCGCGCGCGAACTGGGCCTGCAGTTCGACCGCATCGACGTGGGCGGCCCCTACGGCGGGCTGGACAAGCCCGAGTACGTGGCCCTGAACCCCAACAGCAAGATCCCGACGCTGGATGACAACGGCTACATCCTGTGGGAGTCGAACTCCATCGTGCGCTACCTGGCCGCCCAGTACGGCGCCGGCACGCTGTGGCCGACCGACCCGCGCGAGCGCGGCCTGAGCGACCGCTGGCTGGACTGGCAGGCTACCGAGTTCGCGCCGGCCATGGCGCCGGCCTTCATCGGCCTGATCCGCACGCCGGAAGACAAGCGCAACCACCAGGCCATTGCCGAGTCCGTGGCGCGCGGCAACAAGCTGATCCTGCTGCTGGAGAAATTCCTGGCCGATGGCCGCCAGTACCTCGCGGGCGACCGTTTCACCATCGGCGACGTCGCCGTCGGCTGCGCCATCGACCGCTGGTTCCTGCTGCCCATCGAGCGCCCGGCCACGCCGCTGCTGGCGCAGTGGCACAAGCGCGTCAGCAGCCGGCCTTCGGCGCAGGGCGTGCTTCAGCAGAAGCTGGCCTGAATTACTGGAACTCCAGCCGGGCGTGGGGCCAGTCCCCCGCCCGCACTTGCTCGCCGATGACCTGCTGCAGGCAGTCGATCAAGACCTCCGTGGCGCGCGACGGCGGACGGTCCGCCGCGCGGGCCAGGATGCGGCGCAACCGCAATCCTTCGATCGGGACCGCGGCCAGCTGACCCGCATCGATCTCGGCCTTCACCACGGCGGCGAAGTGCACGGTCATGCCCAGGCCTTCGCGGACCAGCCGCGAGGCGACCGTGATGGTTTCCACTTCCACCACGCTTTCCAGCTCGACGCCCGCGTGCGCGGCCGCGGCTTCCAGTTCCAGGCGGACCCCCGACTTGGGGACGCCCGTCATCACCAGCGGCACGCCGTCCAGGCGCTGGAGCGGCAGGGCCTGGCCGCGCAGGCGCGCATCGCCGGCCGGCCCGATCAGGCATAGCGCCTCGGTCATCAGCGGCGTGACATGCAGGTTGGCGAGCTGCATGGGGCCGTTCAGGATCGCGACGTCCACCGAGCCCTGGCCCAGCATGTCGTGCAGCGACTGCGAAAACCCTTCGATGATGCGCAGCCGCACGTCCGGATAGCGGGCCCGCATGGCCTGCGTGAGCGGCGCCGCCAGCAGCAGGGCGAGCGCGGGCGACAGGCCGATCGCCACCGGCCCGCGCGGGTCGCGCTGGCGCGCGATCAGGTCCTGCTTGACCTGTTCGGCGTAGCGCAGCAGGAAGGAGGCGCGTTCCAGCAGGAACAGCGCCTCGGCGGTGGGCGCCGCCCCGCGCGGGTGGCGCTCGAACAATTGCACCCCCAGCTCGTCTTCCAGCAGCTTGATCTGGCGGCTGAGCGCCGGCTGCGCCACATGCAGGATGCTGGACGCCCGGCCGTAGTGCTGTTGCGTGGCCAGCACCACGAAATACCGGAGTTGCCTCAGGTCCATGTGCGCTCTCCAGGGGTGTCGAACTTCATATCATTTTGTTATCAGAATGGTCGAAAAATGGTAATGGACGCATGGGGACGGTGTCCATAGAGTGCTTCCTACAGAACGACACAGCTCTGTTTTTCCTTCCACGAACATCGATCGCATAAAGGAATCGACATGGACATCACTCCGGAAGAAATGGAATCGACGCGGATCGCGCGCTGGGGCAAGGTCAAGCCGTACGGCGAAACCTTCATCGAGAGCCGCCTGCCCGGCATGACCAAGCGTCTCTACAAGCTGATCAACCGTGGCGTGCTCGAGAACAAGGGCGTGCAGCCGGCCATCCACGGCAGCCACCGTTTCGGCGTCACGCTGATCGAGGTGCCGGTGGGACAGGGCGCCAGCCTGCACTCGCACAAGACCGAAGAAGTGTTCTTCCCGTTGAACGGCCGCATGATCGTGTACTGGGGCGACAAGGGCGAACACTCGGTGGAACTGAACCAGTGGGACTGCATTTCCATGCCGGTGGGCGTCATGCGCGGTTTCCGCAACCCCAACGACCACGATCTGGTGATCTACTCGGTGGTGGGCGGCAACGACGAGGAGGTCGGCCGCATCGCCTGGCATCCCGACGTGCTGAAGGCGGCCGAGGGAACGGGGCTCGAGTACGACCCCACGGGCTACCTGAAGACGACGGCCTGACACGGATCACCCTTCGAGGGCAAGGAGACAGCCATGCAGACCAGGATGCGCAATGAAGTCCCGGGGCTTGCCGATCCCGGCCGGCGCCGGGCCGTGGGCCTGATCGCGGCGGGCGGGGCGGCGCTGGGCGCGCCGCTGGCGGCCCGCGCGGCCGAGACGGAATGGGCGCCGCGCAGCGCCGTCCGCATCGTCGTGCCGTTCGCGCCGGGGGGGACCTCGGACATCGTCGCGCGCCTGGTGGCCCAGCATCTGTCGCAGTCGCTGGGCAAGCCGGTGGTGGTGGACAACCGCTCGGGCGCCAACGGCAACATCGGCATCGCCGCGGTCGCGAATGCCGCGCCCGACGGGCATACGCTGCTGTTCGTGTCCTCGGCCTTCCTGACCAACCCCGCCGTGGCGCCGGACAAGCCGCCCTACGATCCGGTGCGGCAGTTCGCGCCGGTCTGTCTGGCCGTGACCTCGCCCGACGTGATCGTGGTCAACGCCTCCAGCAGCCTGCGCACCCTGGCCGACCTGATCGAAGCAGCCCGCCGGCAGCCCGGCGCGTTGAACTACTCCAGCCCGGGCAACGGCAACAGCGTGCATCTGGGCGGCGAGCTGCTCTGGCGGCGCGCTGGCGTCACGCTGACGCACGTGCCCTACCGGGGCGCCGCGCCGGCCGTGCAGGCGGCCCTGAGCGGTGAAGTGCAGTGCGCGCTGACCGCGCTGCCGGCCGCGCGCGGCCACCTGGCGGCGGGTACCCTGCGCGCGCTCGCGGTCGGCGGCGAGGCGCGCTGGCCGGACCTGCCCGCCGTGCCCACGGTGGCCGAGTCCGGTTATCCCGGCTATCGCTCCGAGACCATGCAGGCGCTGTTCGCGCCGGCCGGCACGCCCGCCGCCGCGGTGCGCCGGTTCGGCAGCGAAGTGCGCCGCATCCTGGCCCTGCCGGCCGTCCGCAAGCAGGCCGGCGACCAGGGTTTCGAGGTCGTCGCCAGTACACCCGAGGCCCTGGCCGTCCGCGTGGCCGACGAGGCGCCGCGCTGGGCCGAGGTGGCCGCGGCCGCCCATATCCGCGTCGACTGACAGTTTCCACGACGGTCGCCACCGCCGCGGCATGCCGCGGGCGGCCGCCCCCACTCGTTCACAGGTTTCCGCCATGACATCCGATCAGGCTCAGCTTTCCTCGCCCGCGCCAACCGGCGAGCCCCGGTCCAAGACCATTCCCGCCACGCCGGCCGCGCTGCTGCGGGCCGTGCTGGAGGCCAATGCGGGCACGCACGATCCCCGCCTGCGCACCGTGCTGGCGTCGCTGATCACGCACCTGCACGCCTTCGCCGCCGAGGTGCAGCTGACCTACGCCGAACTGCAGCAGGGCCTGGACTTCGGTGTGCGCGTCGGCCAGGCCACCCACGACAAGCGCCACGAGGGCATCCTGCTGGCCGACATCCTGGGGCTCGCGACCCTGGTCCTGCTGATGGACGCCAAGGCCGTGCTGGCGGCGGGCGGCACCGAGCCGGCCCTGATCGGTCCGTTCTGGCGCGCCCGCCAGCCCGTGCGGCCCAACGGCAGCCGCATCGCCAGCGCGGATACCCGCGGCGTCCCGCTGCACGTGCGGGGCCGGGTCGTGTCCCTGGACGGACGCCCGCTGGCCGGCGCGCGGATCGAGACCTGGCAGGCGGCGCCCAGCGGGTTGTACGAGAACCAGGACCCCGGACAGGAGGACATGAACCTGCGCGCGGTGTTCGAGACCGACGCCGACGGATGCTTCTGGTTCGACAGCGTGAAGCCCTCGGGCTATGGCGTGCCCATAGACGGCCCGTGCGGCGAACTGCTGGCCTTGCAGGGGCGCGGCCACATGCGGCCGGCCCACCTGCATTTCATCGCGGCGGCACCGGGCCACAAGGTGCTGACCACGCAGATCTTCGACGCCCTGGACCCCTATGCCTACGAGGACGCCGCCTTCGGCGCGGTGGGGTCGCTGCTGAGGGATTTCATGCCCGACGGCGCCGGCGGCTACCGGCTCGACGTGGAACTCAAGCTCGAACCGGGCGAGACGCGCATGCCGGTCCCGCCGCTGCGCTAGGGCCCACATCATGGAGAACGCAATCATGCAGATTGAAACCCGTGCCTTGCGCCTGCTGGCGCGCGGCGATACCCCCGAGTCGCTGCCGCTGGACATCGCCCGCGGCGCCCTGTCGGCGCCGCCTCCCGGCCACGCCATCGTGGAGGTTCGGGCGGCGGCCATCAACCCCAGCGACGTGAAGGCGGCCATGGGCATGATGCCCTACGCCGTCTGGCCACGCACGCCCGGCCGCGACTACGCGGGCAAGGTGGTGGCCGGGCCGGGCGAGTGGCTGGGCGTGGAGGTCTGGGGCACCGGAGGCGACCTGGGCATCACCCGGGACGGTACCCACGCCAGCCACCTGGTGCTGCCGGTGGCGGCGCTGGTGCGCAAGCCCGACGCCATGCCCATGGCCTCGGCGGCCACCGCGGGCGTGCCCTTCGTCACCGCCCACGAGGGATGGCGGCGGGCTGGGCTGCGCGGCCCGGGACAGACGGTGCTGGTGCTGGGCGCCCACGGCAAGGTCGGCCAGGCCGCGATACAGCTGGCCTCGCGCCTGGGCGCATCGGTGATAGGCGTGGAACGCCATGCCGGCCGCTATGAAGGCCACGCGTCCGGCTCCGTCGAGCTGCTGGACGGCACCCGACCCGACCTGGCCGCGCGCATCCTGGCGCTTACCGACGGGCAGGGCGTGGACATCGCCTACAACACCGTCGGTTCGCCGTACTTCGCCGCGACGCTCGAGGCGCTGCGCACGGGCGGCAGCCAGATCCTGATCTCGTCGCCGGAACGCGTGGTGCCCTTCGACATCATGGCTTTCTACCGGCGCAACCTGCAGATGCTGGGCGTGGACAGCCTGAAGCTCGACGCCAGCCGTAGCGCCGGCGTCCTGCGCGAACTGCTGCCGGATTTCGAGTCGGGGGCGCTGCGCGCCTTTCCGGTCGAAGAGGCCTGCGTGCTGCCGCTGGAGCGCGCGGTCGAGGCCTACCGCCGGACGCTGGACGGTTCGCCGCAGCGCCTGGTGCTGGCGGCCTGACGCCGACGCACGATCCCGATGAACCACCGAGGAGACACAACATGAATACCCAACGCCGAGACTTGTTCAAATGGGCGGCCCTGGCCGGCGCCGCCACCGTGCTACCGGGCCGCGTGCTGGCCGAGGCGGCCTATCCGGCCCGGCCGGTACGGCTGGTCATCCCGTTCACCGCCGGTTCCACCACCGACGTCATCGGGCGCCTGCTGTCCGACCGATTGCAGCAATCGCTGGGCCAGCCCGTCATCGTCGACAACCGGCCCGGGGCGGGCGGCACCATAGGCGCCACGCAGGTGGCCTCGGCGCAGCCCGACGGCTATACCGCGCTCATCCACTCCGCGGGCCACGTCGCCAACGCCGCGCTGTATCCGGGCCTGAAGTACGACACCATCAAGGATTTCATCCCGGTGACCATGCTGGCGTCCATGCCCAACGTCATCGTGGTGGCGCCCGACAAGGGCTTCCGGTCGCTGCGCGATCTGGTCGACAAGGCGCGCGCCGCGCCGGGCAAGTTCATGTACGGCTCCTCGGGCAACGGCAGCGCCTCGCACATCGCCGGCGAGAAATTCCGCATCGCCACCGGTATCACCGTCACCCACGTGCCCTACAAGGGGACGCCGCAGGCCCTCACGGACGTCATGAGCGGGCTGCTCGACTGGTTCGTCGCGCCGCTGGCGGTGGCGGTGCCGTTCATCCGCGACAAGCGCCTGGCCGCGCTGGCCATAGGCGCGCCGCGCCGCTCGCCCGTGCTGCCCGACGTGCCCACGACGGCCGAGGCCGGTTTCGCCGATGCCGACCACCGCTTCTGGGTGGGGCTGTTCCTGCCCGCGCGCACGCCTGGGCCGGTGGTCGCGCGGCTGCACGACGATACGGTCAAGTCGCTGGGGGCCGACGACGTGCGCGGCCGGATCGAGGCCCTGGGCGCCGAACCCGCGCCGATGGCGCAGGCGCAGTTCGCGGGTTTTGTCCAGGACGAGGCGGTCGCCACCACGCAATTGATCCGGCAGGCCGGCATCAAGGCCGACGCCTGAGCGTCCACCCGCCGCCGTGGCAGGACGGCGGCGGGCGTCGCGGCGGTGCCGATCTGGCACAATCCGGATAGGCACCCCCCGGGCAAAGGGCCCGGCAGGACCGTTCCAGGGCAGTTCCATGATCCGCGAAATATTGAAGATGGGCGACGAACGCCTGCTGCGCGTCGCCAAGCCGGTCCAGGAGACAGGCACTCCGGCGCTCGACGCGCTGATCCAGGACATGTTCGATACGATGGAGGCCGCCGGCGGCGTGGGGCTGGCCGCGCCCCAGATCGGCGTCGACCTGCAGGTGGTGATCTTCGGCTTCGACAGCAGCGAGCGCTATCCCGATGCCCCCGCCGTGCCGCGCACCATACTCATCAATCCCGTCATCACGCCCCTGTCCGAAGAAAAGGAAGAGGGGTGGGAAGGCTGTCTCTCGGTGCCGGGCCTGCGCGGGGCGGTACCCCGATACGTTGCCATCCGCTACACCGGCGTCGATCCCGCCGGCGTCCCCATCGATCGCGTGGCCGACGGCTTCCACGCACGCGTGGTCCAGCATGAATGCGACCACCTGATCGGACGCCTGTACCCGTCGCGCATCGAGGATTTCTCGAAGTTCGGCTTCACCGAAGTGTTGTTCCCCGGTCTCGATCCGAACCGCGACGACTGATACCGGGAGGTCGCCAACATGGCGGAAAGTCTGCTGTCGATCGGTCTGGAGGTCGCCACCCTTCACGTGCTGGGCGTCATCGCCGCGTGCCACGCGATCATGAACACCCGTACCTCGCAGGGCGCGGTGGCCTGGGCGGTGGCGCTGGTTTCCGTGCCCTACCTGACGCTGATTCCCTATCTGTTCCTGGGCCGCAGCCGCTTCGCCGGCTACGTGGACGAGCACCGTTTCAACAGCGCGCGGGCCCGCGCGCGTACCGAGGCCGACGTCAACCAGTCGCAACTGACCGTGGCCGCGCGCCGCGACGCCGCGACGGAACCGGCGCTGCGGCGCTTCCTGGCGCTGGACCGATTGATGGGCCGCCGCTTCCTGGTCGGCAACCAGGTCGGCCTGCTGGAGAACGGCCAGCAGACCTTCGATGCGATCTTCGAGGCCATCGACCAGGCGCGGCGCTACGTCCTGATCCAGTTCTTCATCGTTCGCGATGATCCGCTGGGGCGCGAGCTGCACCGGCGCCTGCTCGAGCGCGCCGCCGCGGGCGTCAAGGTCCATTTCCTGTACGATGGCATCGGCAGCCACGCGCTGGCGCGCCGCTACGTCGAGTCGCTGCGGGCGGGCGGCGTGCAGATCCATGCATTCTCGGTGGGCCGCGTCAGCAACCGCTTCCAGCTGAATTTTCGCAACCACCGCAAGATCGTCGTGGTCGACGGGCAGGTGGCCTTCGTCGGCGGCCACAACGTGGGCGAGGATTACCTGGGCGGCAATCCGCGCCTGTCGCCGTGGCGGGATACCCACATACGCCTGGCCGGGCCCGTCGTGGCGCAGATCCAGCGTACGTTCAGCGAAGACTGGTACTGGGTCACGCAGACCCTGCCCGAGCTGGCCATGCCCGAGGAATCGCCCGGCGACATGACCTGCCTGACCATCGCCAGCGGCCCGGCCGACCACCAGGAGACCGGCTCGCTGTTCATGGCCCAGGCCATCCAGGCGGCGCGGCGGCGCATTTGGCTGACTTCGCCCTATTTCGTGCCCGATTCGGCCGTGCAGTCCGCGCTCCGGCTGGCGGTGCTGCGCGGCGTGGACGTGCGGGTGCTGCTGCCGTGCCGGCCCGATCACTTCATGGTCTACCAGGCGTCGCTGTTCCACACCTACGAGGCGGTGCGCGCCGGCGTGCGGATCTACCGCTACCAGCCGGGATTCCTGCACCAGAAGGTCATGCTGATCGATGATGACACGGTGGCGGTGGGCAGCGCCAACCTGGACAACCGTTCGTTCCGGCTCAACTTCGAACTGAGCGTGCTGACCGTCAGCCCGGCCTTCGCGGCCCAGGCGCAGGCCATGCTGCTGGCCGATTTCGCGCAGGCCAAGGAGGTGGAGCAGGGCGAATGGGACGCCGTGCCCCTGCTGCCCCGTGTCGTCATGCACGTGGCGCGGCTGTTCGCGCCGGTGCTCTGACGCCGGGGCGCCGCGGCTAGCGCTTGTCGAACAGTTCGGCGCAGCGCGAGAAGCTGAACCCGGCGCCGGACGATTCGCGCGTGGTCTGGATGGCGGTGATGCTGCCGTTGGCGCCGGCGTTGATCTGCAATTCGCAGAACAGTTCTTCGGTGCGGGCCGGCGAGACCATTACACGGTCGGTCTTCTTGGAATCCTTGTCGCGCGGTACGTCGCGGTACTGCGCGGCGTGCTGGATGCTTTTCTCGCCGCCGCGCCAGTTGTAGACCGAGCTGCCGTCGTTGAGTTTGTACGAGCGTTGCGGCGGTCCGTATTGGGAAAAGAACGCGTCGGTGGACTGGCCTATCCAGCGCGCCAGTATGGCCGAATTGGTTTCCTCGGTGGTGGCGCAGCCGGACACCAGGAGCAGGGCGGCCGCCAGGCCGGGCAACAGGACCTTCATGGGATTCTCCAGGACGGGTGGGTGGGGTTGGGCTCTCGTCAGGGGCGGATCAGGATGTCGGGGCCGATCTCGGCTATGGTGCGCGTACCGGTCAAGGCCATGCTGACGTCCAGTTCGCGCTGGATGATACCAAGCGTGGCATCGACGCCCGGACGCCCCATGGCGCCCAGTCCGTACAGGAAGGCGCGGCCTATCATCGCGCCGCGCGCGCCCAGGGCCAGGGCCTTGAGCACGTCCTGCCCGCTGCGCACGCCACCGTCGAACAGGACCTCGGTGCGGTCGCCGACCGCCTCGACGATCGCGGGCAGCGCGGCAATGGACGACAGCGCGCCGTCGAGCTGGCGGCCGCCGTGGTTGCTGACCACGATGGCATCCGCGCCGCACGAGGCGGCGATGCGCGCGTCCTCGGGGTCCAGGATGCCTTTCAGGATGAGCTTGCCGCCCCATTGCTGCTTGATCCACTCCACGTCTTTCCAGGACAGCGTGGGATCGAACTGGCGGGCGGTCCAGCGGGCCAGGCTGTTGATGCCGTCGGCGTCCTTGACGTAGCCGGCCAGGTTGCCGAAGGTCTTGCGCCGGGCGCCCAGCATGCGCAGCGCCCAGGCGGGCCTGCTGGCCAGGTCCAGCAGGTTGGCCAGCGTGGGGCGCAGCGGCACCGTCATGCCGTTCTTCAGGTCCTTGTGGCGCTGGCCGAGTATCTGCAGGTCCAGGGTCAGCACCAGGGCCGAGCACCGGGCCGCCTTGGCGCGCCGGATCAGGTCGGCGATGAACTCGCGGTCGCGCATCACATAGAGCTGGAACCAGAAGGGCTGGATGGTGGCGGCGGCCACGTCCTCGATCGAACAGATGCTCATCGTGGACAGCGTGAACGGGATGCCGAACTGCTCGGCGGCCTGCGCGCCCAGGATTTCCCCGTCGGCCCATTGCATGCCCGTGAGCCCGGTGGGGGAGATCGCCACCGGCATGCTGACCTCCTGGCCGAGCAGGGTGCTGCGGGTGGAGCGGTTGTCGACGTTGACCGCGACGCGCTGGCGCAACTTGATGGCGGCCAGGTCGTCGGCGTTGGCGCGATAGGTGCTCTCGGTGTAGGAACCGCTGTCGGCATAGTCGTAGAACGCGCGCGGGACGCGCTTTCGGGCGAGCTGGCGCAGGTCTTCGATGCAGGTGATGACGGGCATGGGGAAATCCGGGTGTTCGAGAGGCGCGGCGCGCGGCCGCATGGGCGCTATTTTGCTACAGATGAGCGGGAACGACCTCCCAGCAGGCGGTTCCACGTCTGGTCGAAGGTGGCGCAGAAGGTCTCGGCCAGCTTGGACAGGGGGCGATGTCGATGGCGCAGCAGGCGCAGTTCGAGCCGGGCTCGGCATTGGTAGGGGCGCACCACCAGGCCGGGAAAGGCGGCTCCCGCCACCGCGGTGGCATCGACGATGGCGACGCCGCCGCCCGCCAGGCTGAACCAGCAGGCGGTCTGCCCCGAGCGCACCTCGATGCCGGTCTGGATCTGCGCGGCGTAGCGCCCGTACAGGTCCTGCGGCGTGACGCCATACAGCAGCGCCTGTGGAAAGGAGATGACGCGATGGTCCCGCAGGTCCGAGGCGCGTACCGTTTCCTTGCGCGCCAGTGCGTGGCCCGCGGGCATGACGCAGACCAGCCCGCAGGGGTAGCGACTGAGGACCTGGAGGCTGGGGTGATCCTGCGGGCTGAGCGACAGGCCGAGGTCCGCGGCGCCGTCCACCAGCGCCTGCACTAGCAGGTGGGGAATGAGCAGGTCGACGTGCAGCCTCGCGTGTGGAGTGCTTTCCGATACCTGCGTGGCGGCTTGGGGCACCACTGTCGCGCCCAGGCTGGGCGAGATGGCAAGGCGCAGCGATCCCGCCGTGGGGTTGCGCAGTTCCTCGGTCATGACGCGGATGCGCTCGACGCCTGCCCACATGCGGTCGACCTGCTCGTATAGCTGAGTGGCCTCCGGTGTGGCGATGAGTCGTCCCTTCGCGCGTTCGAACAGGCGCAATCCCGAGCGGCGTTCTGCCGTGGCCAACAATTTGCTGACTGCGGGTGGAGAAACGTGCAGGAGTTCGGCTGCGCCCTTGACCGAGCCGGTCTGCATGATGGCCCGGAACACTTCTATCTGGCGCAGATTCACGTGGATTCCCTCGATTAACCTTTGGTTAATACTAACCGCTATCAATTCAATTTACTCAGCCCCGGCGGCGATGGAACACTGCGGCTCCATTGGATGCTTCGGTGAAACGACATGACTGACACGCTTGCGGCGGCTTGCCGAGTTCCCGCGGAAGGGCCCGCGGTTTGGAAGGCGGCGGATTTCGAGCACGATCGATCCTGGCTGCATCACTTGAGCGATGAGCAGGCCGGCTGCCTGGCGCGAGCGGCTCGGGAATTCGACGGCCAGGACCTGGCGCGCGCGACGCCCGAGTGGGTGGCCCGTCATCTGGTTCCGCTCGCCATGCTGATGCGCGAGGTGAAGCGGGAGTTGGGCACCCGCGGATTCGTGCTGCTGCGCGGCGTGCCGGTGCGCGAACTGGGAGACAAGGCCGGGCTGGCTTTCTGGATGCTGGGCGCGTTGCTGGGTACCGGATTGACTCAGAACGCCGAGGGCGACCTGTTGTGCCCCGTCACCGACAAGGGCGTGCGGTTCGACTATTCGGCCGAGGCCCATCGCAGCAACGCCCGGGGATACCAGAGCCGCGCCGACCTGAACTATCACTGCGACCCGACCGACGTCGTCGCGCTGCTGTGCGTCAACAAGGCCATGTCGGGAGGTGCCAGCACCATCGTTAGCACACCGGCGGTTTACAACGCGCTGCTTGCCGACCATCCGGAGCACATGGAGGTGCTGGAGCGAGGGTTTCCCTACGATCGCAAGGGCGAGCAATGGCCGCAAGAGGCGCCTGCCTCGCCGCGTATCCCCGTCTTCGTCCGGCACGGCGCGCGGGTCAGCTGCCGCTATGCCAGGTCCTATATAGAAGGCGCGGCGGCCAAGCTCGGTACCCCGCTCGAGGACGCGGAGCGGGCCGCGCTCGATTGCTTCGACTCGGTAGTCAGGCGTCCGGACATGGCGCTACACATGGCGTTCGAACCGGGCGACGTGCAACTGCTGAACAACTTCACCGTGGTGCATGGCAGGACCGCCTACGAGGATGATCCCGATCCCGCGCGACGGCGCTTTCTTCACCGCCTCTGGCTGCATCTGGGCGACAGTCCGCCATGGAAAGGGGAAAGCCAGACCATGCGATGGGCGTTCGCCCGCTTCGGCAATCTGGGACGCACCGCGCAGGAATGGTCATCGCTGCGGTCCGCGAGCTAAGCGCCCACGGCACCCCATCGACAGAAAGGAGACAACATGAAAATCGCAATCGCCCTCGTGGCCGCGCTTTGCGCGATGAGCAGCGGCTTCGCGCATGCGCAGGCGTGGCCGCGGAAGAATGTCCGCGTGATCGTGCCCTACGGTCCGGGTTCGGTTCCGGATACGCTGGCCAGGCTGATCTTCGAGAACGTGCAGAAGACCTCGGGTCAGGTGGTCGTGGTCGAGAACCGGGCCGGGGCGGCGGGCATGATAGGCGCGGGCGCGGTGGCCCGCGCCGAGCCCGATGGATACACGCTCGTGCTGGCACCAGCCGGGCCCCTGGCCACCAACGCGCTGTTGTACAAGAAGATGCCCTATGACCCGCTGCGCGACCTGGCGCCGGTGGCGATGGTGGCCGAGACGCCCACCGTGCTGGTGGCTAGTACGGCGGTGCATGCCGGACGCGCCGCGGATCTGCTGGTGGCGATGCGCGATCCTTCCCGCAGGATGGCCTATGCGTCGCCGGGCAACGGCACGCTGGGCCACCTGGCGATGGCCTACCTGGTTGCGCTAAGCGGCGGCGATGTTCCGCACGCGCCCTATGCCGGCTCGCCGCAGATCGTTTCCGCCCTGATCGCCAACGACGTGCAGATGGCCGTGCTGCCGCCGCTCGCCGTGGCGCCTTTCATCAAGTCCGGCAAGATCGACGCCGTCGCGATCGTGGGGCCTCGCCGCACCCCCATGCTGGCGCAGATCCCCACGCTGAAGGAACAGGGCATCGACTTCGATCCCATAGGCTGGTTCGGCCTCGCGGCACCCGCCGCCACGCCGCCCGCCGTATTGCAGGCCATCCATGCGGCCGTAGCTGCCGCATTGCGCGATCCCAAGGTCGTCGACTACTACCGTTCCCAGGGCATGGACCCGGCCGATCTCGGGCCAGCGGCGTTTAGCGACTACATCGCACGGGAACTGGACCGCTGGCGGCCAATCATCGCACGCAATGCGATCTCTCTCGATTGAGCGGGCGGGGCGGATCCTGCGCTGCCGTCCGGGCACGAAAGCTGCTGCCTGGCACGGCAACTCGACAGGAGCCGACCATGAAAACCCTTCCCGACCCAACGCCGGCGCAGCGGGAAAGACGAGGAAGACTGACGAGACTTCAGGCCTGGTCGGGATCGCGACCCCGGCGCGACGGCGGCTTACCTGCTGCGGGCGGCACCTCGCCCGGCATCTTCCTGCCGACGTCGGCGGGCTTGGCCACCGGTTCGGATGGGCGGTTCTTCATGGTCAGGCCTCCGGAAAGCTACTCGGCAGCAAGAGGCGTGCCTGTCGAGTCGCCGTTTCAAACGCACGTTTATACTGGCCTTTTCGCAAGGGATCGAATGACCGGTACTACGAAGAAACCCGACCCCGCGGCCAAGCAGCGCATGATCGATTCGGCGATCGAGCTGTTCGCCGCCCAGGGCGTCGATAACGTACCCGTGCGGCAGCTGACCTCGCACGCGGGGGTCAACGTGGCCGCGGTCAACTACTATTTCGGCGGCAAGGACGCGCTGGCCGAGACCGTATTCGGAGAGCTTTCGGCGCGCATCAACAAGCGCCGCCTCACGGCGCTGCAAACCATCCTCGAAGAAGCCGCGGGCAGGAAGCGCAAGCCCCGGATGGCCGATATCGTGGCGGTCTTCATCGATCCTTACGTAGGGGAGGGGGCCGATACGGAAGGCATGCTGCTGGCCCAGTTGATCCTCAAGCACCGGCTCTCGCCGTCGCCGATGACACAGCGGATCATCGCGAAGCATTTCGATCCGATGGCCAAGATGTTCGTTTCCGCATTCCATGCCGCTTCGCCGGAGATCCCGATGAAGGAGATGTTCTGGCGCTACACCTTCATGGTGAGCGGGGTCGTGCTCTCGCTCAGCGACAGGGGCAAGGGGAATCGGCTGAAGCGTATTTCAGGCGGCGAGGCCGATGCGTCCAACCTGGAGGAGATGCGCTCTTCGCTGCTGCGTTTCCTGGTGGGCGGTATGGGGGCGTCAGCGGAAAAACCTGAGAGTTGATCCATCGCCAGCTCATCCGGATTTGCAAAACATTTGTATGAAACAAGTGTTTGACAGTGGCGGCGACGCTACTCTAGACTGGGGCCCTCGACATCGACGAGGTGCCTCATGCCAACCGTATGGTCACGAAAGACGGGTCGCCTGGCCGGGTTGCTGGCCGCTGCTCTCGCTGTAGTCGGCGCAACGGCCGCCCACGCTCAGTCCGGGTATGGCGCCTCGCCGGTCAGGCTGATCGTCACCAATGCGCCCGGTACCGCCCCCGATGTGCTTGGCCGCAGTTTGGCCGAGGCGCTGCAGAAGGCGCGCGGTACGCCTTTCGTGGTGGAGAACAAGGTGGGCGTGCAAGGCGTGATCGGCGGCGAGTCGGTGGCCCGCGCCCGTCCCGACGGCACCATGCTGCTGCTGGCCTCCGACACGGTGACCACGGTCCTGCCCCACTTGCCCGACAAGCTGCCCTTCGATCCGTTGAAGGACCTCAAGCCGATCGCGATGGTGGCCGATGCGGCCTATGTCCTGGTGGCGCATCCATCACTGCATGTGAAGAGCGCCGGCGAGCTCGTCCAGCTCGCCAAGAGCAAGCCGGACGCGCTGGACTACGCCAGCACCGGCGTCAACTCCGCACACAACCGCGTCATGGTGCAGTTCATGAAGGTGGCCGGCATCCGCATGCATCAGGTGCCCTACGGCAGCACCGGTCCGCTCGCCGATGTACTGGCCGGTGTCGTACCCGTCATGTGGTCGGGCTTGAGCGGCGCGATTCCGCTGGTCAAGGCGGGCAAGCTGGTGCCGCTGGCCATCAGCAGTCCCAAGCGGCATCCCTCGTTGCCGGAGGTGCCCACCGCCGATGAGCTGGGCTACAAGGGCTACGACGAGGTAACCTGGTTCGGCGTCATGGGGCCGGCCGGTTTGCCCGACAGCGTGGTTTCCGCCATCCAGGCCGACATCCTGAAAGCCGTGGGCACGCCCGGATTCCGGCAGCGCATGCTCAGCCAGGGCATGGACGTGCGGCCCGGCACCGCGGAGGACTTCAAGCGCCAGATCGCCTTCGACTACGCCCGGAACAAGGACCGCATCGCCATCGAACCGCTCGGCAAGTGAAAGCGGTGGACATCGCCGCCAACCCGCGCCTGGTCGATCTCGCCACGCCGCTCGAGATCTTCGGCCCGCGCCTGCAAGGGAGTGCATCGTGAGAACGCTGATCCGCAATGTCCATGTGGTGTCGGTCGACCCCAGGCTCGGCAATCTCCAGGGGGCGGACATCCTCATCGATGGCGCGAGGATAGAGGCCATCGCGCCGGGCCTGGGCGCCGAAGGCTGCGAAGTCATCGATGGCACCGGCTGCATCGCCATCCCCGGTTTCGTGGACACGCACAGGCATCTCTGGGAAGGCGCGATGCGCGCGGTGACGGCGGATTACTCCATCCTCGATTTCACGGGCAACGTCCGGCTCTTTGCCGCCGGTTTCTTTCGTCCCGAGGATATGTACGCCACCGCGCTGCAGGGCTGCCTGGAATCGTTGAACGCGGGAACGACCACCACGGCGGAGTACTGCCACAACGTGCGCACGCCCGAGCACGCGCTCGAAGGCATACGCGGCGCCCGGGCGTCGGGCCTGCGCACGGTATGGTCGTACAGCTTCACCGGCCTGGCCAAGGGCGACGGCGGCGGCGCGCCGCCCTGGGACCGGCTGGCCTTCCTGGAAAGACTCGCGGCGCGGGAGTTCGCTACGAGGGATGCCCTCGTCACGCTGGGGGTCTGCCCGGAGGAGCCTTCGCATTGGGGTGCGGACCACGACGTGATCCGCAAGCAGTACCGGCTTTCGCGCGAACTGGGTGCGCGCATGTTCATGCACGCCAACTCGCGCATACAGTACGACAACTCCATGCCGCGCGACGTGGACCGGCTGCGCAAGATGGGCGTGCTCGGGCCCGACATGATCCTGGTGCACATGTGCGCCACCGAAGCCGATGAATGGCGGATGCTGGGCGACGCGGGCGGTCACGTCTCCTACACGCCCGAAACCGAATACCAGATGGGGCTCGGTTTCCCGGGCGTCAGGGAACCGCGCGCCGCGGGCGTGAACATCAGCGTCGGGATCGACATCACGGCCAACAACTCCGCCGATATGTTCACGCAGTTGCGCATGCTGCTTCAAGTGGAGCGGGCGAGGGTGATGGAGGAAACGACAGGCGCGAACTCCTCGCGTACCGCCTTCGATTGCAGCGAAGCGCTCTACTGGGGAACGATGGGCGGCGCCCGGGCACTCGGCATGGAGGCGGACATCGGTTCGCTCACGCCCGGCAAGCGCGCGGACATCGTGCTGCTGCGCGCCGACGACATCGCCACGGTCGGCTACGACCGCCGCAAGCCGGAGACCACGGTGATCCAGCAGATGGGCATCCATAGCGTGGATACGGTGCTGGTCGACGGCAAGGTGGCAAAGCGGAACGGCAGGCTGCTCACGGATACGGTGGCCGTTCGCCGGGCGCTGCAGGCCACGTCGGATCACGTGCATGCCCAGGCGGTGGCGCGGGGCGGTTTCGATATCGATGAAGCGGCACTGTACCGTCGCATCGGCCGAACCAAGGCGCCGCCAGCCGCCAGGCGAACGCAGGTGTCTCCATGATGATCTACCGTTGTTGCGCGGCGCACGCGGAAGAAGGCGCCGGCGGCGGCGGACCGCGGTCGGGCGCCTCTCTGTTTCCGGCCGTGGACCTGCACTGCCATGCCCTGAGTCTCGAGGTGGAGCGCCTTGTTGCCGGTTTCCCGGAGAAACTGGCGGAGAAGGAACAATCGAGGCGGACCCTCGGCATCGAGTCCGCCACGCACAACGCCACGCAGATGCTGCCGCGGGTGTTCGCGCCGCTGACCGACATCCGCCGCAGGCTGGACGACATGGCGGCGATGCGGGTCGATGTGCAGGTGATCAGTCCGGCGCCCAGCCAATACTACTATTGGGCGGACGAAGCCCTGGCCGCGCAGATCGTCGAAACGCAGAACAACGAGATCGCCGAGCTGGTGCGCGGGAACGCCGGCCGCATCGAGGGCCTGGGCAACATCGCGTTGCAGCACCCCGCGCTCGCGGTGAAGCAGCTGCGCCGGGCGCTCGAGCTGGGCCTGAAAGGCGTGGAGATATCCTCGACGGTAGGCCTCCGGGAATTGGCCGATCCCGCGCTGGACGAATTCTGGCGCGCGGCGCAGGAGACGGGCGCGGTGGTCTTCCTGCATCCGCTGGGCACCTCCGCCTATGCGCGGCTGGATCGCCACTATCTGACGAACGCGATCGGCCAGCCGCTCGAAACCACCATCGCGCTGTCGCACCTGATCTTCGGCGGGGTCTTCGACCGCTATCCGGACGTCAAGCTCGTCGCCGCGCATGGCGGGGGCTACCTGCCCGCCTATGTCGGTCGCCTGGAGCATGCGTACAAGGTGCGGCCCGAGGCGCGCAAGAGCCGGCACCCGCCGCTCGCCTATCTGCGCAGGTTCTACTACGACACCGTGGTCCATGCGCCGGAGGTGCTGCGCCATCTGATCCGCACGGTGGGCATTTCGCAGGTCGTGCTCGGCACCGATTATCCCTATGACATGGGCGAAACGGATCCGCGCGCGCTGATCGAAGCGGTGCCGGAACTCACGGCTTCGGATCGCCAGGCCATCCTGGGCGCCAACGCGGCGCGCCTGCTCGGGCTCGAACTCGCCAGACCCCGGTAAGGCCGCGGGCCATCGCCGGCCCGGCGGCGTCCGTGTCTATGCCGGCATGATTCCCGATCTCCGGCGGAACAGCGGCAGCAGGTCGGGCGACGCGGTCTGGCCGGGAGCGGGCGCGACGTTGCGGTCGAGCTGGACCTGCTGCGGCACGTACGGCGCTTCCAGCCGTTCCAGCTCCTCGGCGCTGAGCACGATGTCCAGCGCGGCCACGGCATCGTCCAGGTGGGCGGCGCGCGTGGCGCCGACGATGGGCGAGGTGACCGCCGGATTGTGCAGCAGCCAGGCCAGCGCGATCTGTGCCGGCCGGGCGCCGCGCTCGGCGGCGACCTGGATCACGCGGTCCACGATGCTCTCGTCCTCCGGGCGGACGAAGTCGCGGACGACGCGCGAGCGATCGGTGTCCTGTCTGCGGCTGCCCGCCAGCAGCCCGCGCGCCAGGGGACTGTAGGGCAGCACGGCCACGCCCTGGTGCAGGCACAGCGGCAGAGTTTCGCGCTCTTCCTCCCGATACAGCAGGTTGTATTTGTTCTGCATGGTCGAGAACCGCGTCAACCCGTCGCGTCCGGCCAGTTGCTGCAAGGTCGCGAACTGCCAGGCGTGCATGCTGCTCGCGCCGATGTGGAGCACCTTGCCGGCGCGCACCGCATCGTCCAGCGCCCGCATCACTTCCTCCAGCGGCGTGTGGGGATCGAGCCGGTGGATCTGGTAGAGGTCGACGTAGTCGGTGCCCAGGCGCCGCAGGCTGTCGTCGATGGCATGGCGGATGCGCTTGCGCGACAGGCCGTGGCTGACGCCTTCGCTCTTGGCCAGACCTACCTTGGTGGCGATGACGACCTTGTCGCGGCCCGTGCCGTAGCGTTTGATGGCGCGGCCCAGGATTTCCTCGCTCAGGCCGCTGGAATAGGATTCGGCGGTGTCGAACAGGTTGAAGCCATGTTCGAACGCCGCGCGGTAGTGAGGCTGGGCGTCGTCCTCGGACAGGGCCCAGGGCATCCAGTCCCTGGAGCCGTAGCTGGAGGCGCCGAATGCCAGCCGCGATACGCGCAGGCCGGTGGTTCCCAGATCGATGTAGCGCATGAATGGTCCCGAAGGCGACGAGTGCCGAAGCGGGCAATCTAGCAATCGAGGGGTGGCGCGGGGAAATGCGATTTACGGCATTGCATATGCGGACAAATTCCTTCGGCGCCGGCCGGCGGCGGCATAGAGTGGTCCTCCGATGTCTTCCCGCCGTGCCGCCATGTCCAGCATTCCATCGCATCTGCATGCCGTACCCGCGCTGCCCCTGGCGGCCCGCGACCCCCGGCCGCGCAAACGCGTGCCCGCCGCGCTGCTGATCGCTGCCGGACAGGTCCTGTTGCTGGCCGCCATCCTGTTCTCCATCCAGTTCCTGGTGGATAGCGGCGCGGTCAAGCCCATCTACCTGGCATCGCCCACGCAGGTCATGGAGGCCTTTCCCCGCCTGGTGACGCAGGACGGCTTGCTGCGCCACCTCCTGGTGACCTTGTCAGAGGCGCTGCTGGGCGTGGCCATTGCGTTCGTGGCCGGCGTCTCGACCGGGGTGGTGATGGGGCTGCTGCCGGCGGTCCACCGTTTCCTGAATCCGTTCCTGGTCGCGCTGATGGCCGTCCCCAAGGTCGCGATCATTCCGCTGCTTACGCTGTACCTGGGCATAGGCTATGCGCACAAGGTCTTCATCGTTTTCCTGTTCGGCTATTTCATCTTCGTGTTCAACACGATCGCGGGTATCCGGCAGGTGCAGGAGAACCATCTGAAGGTGGCCCGGGTGCTGGGCGCGACGCCCGCGCAGCGCATCTTCAAGGTGGTCCTGCCGTCGGCCATTCCCTCGATCATGGCGGCGGTGCGCGTCGAGGCGGTGATGTGCGTGGTAGCCGCGTTGCTGGCCGAGATCGTGGCGTCCAAGGCCGGCATCGGCAACCTGTTGAACCGGGCCACCGGCGTCTACGACACCGCCGCCGTCTTCGCGCTGGTCGCCACCATCACCGTGTTCGCGCTGCTCATCATCTTCGCGGTCGAGCAACTGGAGAGGCGTGTGCTGCTCCGGTGGAAGCATGCGTGACCGCGGCGCCGCCATTTCCCCGTTTCGCTTTCCTGTGGATTCCATCATGAACAAGAACCGACGCGACACGCTGTCGCGCCTTGCCGCCCTGGCGGCCCTTTCCGCCTCCGTTCCCGGCCTGTCGTCCGCGCAGGGCGCCGCGGTGAAGAAGCTCAAGCTCGTCGCCACCAACAGCTATACCCAGCAGCCCATCGCCTTCGGCGTCGAGAAGGGTTTCTTTCGCGAAGAAGGCCTGGACGTGGAGTTCGTGGATGTGCAGGATGCCGTGACCGGCGTCGCGACCGGCGAGCTGTCGTTCGCGTTCGGGCCGACCAGCGTCTACCTGCGCGCCGCCGCCCTGGGGGCACCGATCAAGATCGTGTCGTCGGGCTTTCGCAGCAAGGGGCCGTACTTCCTGATCGCGCGTCCGGGCATCCAGGACATTGCCGGCCTGAAAGGCAAGACCGTGGGCAACGCCCACGCGGGCTCGAACCTGGATACGGTGCTGCGCACGATACTGGTCCGCAACGGACTCGATCCGCGCCGCGACGTGACGTTGTTCGGCAACGGCTCGACCCAGCAGGCCTACGGCACGCTGATCTCCGGCCAGGTCGATGCGACCATCATCCACCAGCCTTTCGCCGCGCTGGGCGAGCTGGAGAAGACCAGCCGCACGCTGGCCCGGGGCTGGGACTATCTGCCCACCTATCACACCGGCGTGCTGATCGCCGGCGACCGGTTGATCGCCAACGACCCCGATCTGCTGCGCCGCGGACTGCGGGCTTATTTCAAGTCCTACACCTACGCCAAGGCGCACTACCCGGAGTACCTGCCGTGGCTGCAAGCGCGGCTCAAGCTCAATCCGCGCGCCGTCGAGCTGGCGCTTCGGCAGGAGGACGACGTCTGGGACAACAACCCCGACGTCGATCCGGTCGCGATCCAGGACACGCAGCGCATCGAGATCGAGCAGCAGAACCAGAAGGCGCCGTACGACGCGAAGAAGTACATCGACCTGCGCTTCGTTCCCCGGGAATACGTCAAGCCGTTCCAGTATCCCGATAAATCGGCGGCCCTGAAAGGCTGATCGCAAGGAGTCGCCCGGTGTCCATCTTCTCGATCCGCAAGCTCAACCAGGTCTACGGCGGCACCCGGCCCGTGCATGCCCTGGCCGATATCGACCTCGAGATAGACGAGGGAGAGTTCGTGGTGCTGCTGGGCCCCAGCGGCTGCGGCAAGAGCACCTTGCTGGAGATCCTGGCCGGCCTGCAGCGCCCCACCACCGGGCAGGCCCTGTTCGACGGCCGGCCCATCACCGGGCCGTTTCCCTCGGTGGGCGTGGTGTTCCAGGACGCCTCGCTGATGCCGTGGCGGACCGTGGCGCGCAACGTCCAGCTGGGCCTGGAGATCCGGGGCCGCGACAAGGCGCTGCGGCGCCAGACTGCCGATGCCTACCTGGAGCTGGTGGGCCTGGCCGGCTTCGGCGACAAGTATCCGCACCAGTTGTCGGGCGGCATGCGCCAGCGGGCCGGTATCGCCCGCGCGCTGGCCAACGAGCCCAGCGTGCTGCTGATGGACGAGCCCTTCGGCGCGGTGGACCACATCACGCGCATCCGGTTGCAGGAAGACCTGGTGCGCATTTGGCAGGCGCATCGGCGCACGGTGGTGTTCGTTACGCACGACGTGGGCGAGGCCGTGTTCCTGGCCGACCGCATCGTGCTGCTGTCGCCCCGGCCGGGACGCATCCACGACACTTTCCACGTGGCCGTCCCGCGCCCGCGCCGACGCGGCGACCTGGCGCTGCTGAAGCTGGAGGCGTCGATCTACGACGCCCTGCATGCGATGGACGCGGGCGCCTCGCCGGCCCGGACTCCCCTGCGCGCGCTGTCCGCGGCGCGCTGATCTTTCACCTTCGGTTCCCTCATGTCCTCCACATCCGCATCCTTTCCGCGCGCCGGCGGCCTGCTGCTGGCCTACCTGCATCGCGGCACCGAGCCCTCGACCGAGACGGCATTCGCCGGTTCGCTGTTGACCAGCCTCGCGCGCGAAGTCGAGCGCGCCGGCTTCGACCTGCTGGTGCTCGACGACGAGCCCCGGGTCGAAGGCGCCGCGCCGCGCGTGCGCATCGATCCGTTCACCGCTGCCTCTTTCGTCGCGACGCGCACGCGCCATCTGGGCCTGGCCGTGACGGCCGACGCCGCCTACTACGAGCCGTTCAACCTGGCCCGCCTGACCGCGTCGCTGGACCACATCACCCATGGACGCGCCGCGCTCAACCTGGTACACGACCCGGCGCGCGCGGCGGCGGTCAATTTCGGCGTGCGCGATCGGGCCGCGCCGGCGGATCCCGAGCGGCACGCCCGGGAGTTCCTGCACGTGGTGCGCGCGCTGTGGGACAGTTGGGAAGACGATGCCTTCCTGCGCGACAAGGCCAGCGGCCGGTTCGTGGACGGCGACAAGGTTCATGCCGTCGCGCACCGGGGCGAGCATTTCCAGGTCCAGGGGCCGCTGAACGTCGCGCGGCCGCCGCAGGGCCAGTTGCCGCTGGTCCATGTCGAACGCTCGGCCGCGTCGCGCCCGTGGGCGGCGGCTGAGGCCGATGTCGTGGTGGTGGCCGCCGGGGACGAGGTCGGCGTGCGCGAGGCGGCCGAGGCGCTGCGCTCGCTGGCCGTGCGCGAGGGGCGGGCCGCGAACCCGCCGCGGGTGCTCGCGCCCATCGTGCCCTGGGTGGCCGATACGCCCGACGATGCGGAGCGGCTGCGCGTCCGCGCGTCCGCTCGTCCCGATGCCGTCACCGTGGTCGGTACGCCGGAGGAGATCGCCGCCGCCCTGCAGTCCTGGGCGGAGCAGGGGGGGATCGATGGCTTCGCGGTGCTGCCCGCGCCCGAGCCCGGCCAGTGGCCGCGCTTCGCGGAACAGGTGGTGCCGGCGCTCGTCCGGCGCGGCGCGATCGAGCCTGCGGCCGCAGGCGCCGCGGCCACGCTGCGCGGGCGGCTGGGCCTGGCTCGTCCCGCCAATCGCCACGCCTCCCTCCCGCAACCCGTCAACGGATGACCGCCATGAGCCAATCAACCCGCCGCCTGCACCTGGGCCTGATGTTCTGGGCCACCGGCACCCACGCCGCCGGCTGGCGCCTGCCGGATGCCCGGGAGGATGCGGCGTTCGACATCGAGTTCCTGCAGCACGTGACGCAAGTCGCGGAGCGGGCCCGGTTCGACTTCCTGTTCCTGGGCGACCGGCTCGCCACGGATCCGCGGCTGCAACGCACCAACCCCGCGCAGATGTCGCGGCTGGAGCCGTTCACGACGGCCGCCAGCCTGGCCGCCGCTACGTCGCGGATCGGCATCGTGGTCACCGCCAATCCCACCTACTACGATCCCTATTCGGTGGCGCGCCTGATGGGTTCGCTGGATCACGTCAGCGCGGGCCGGGCGTCCTGGAACATCGTGACCGGCGCCGACGACATCGCCGCCGCCAACTTCAGCCGCACCGAGCACTGGGAAACGGGCAGGCGCTACGACTGGGCCGACGAATTCGTCGACGTGGTGAAGGCATTGTGGGACGGCGCGCCGTCGGCCGAGGCGCCCGGCGGGGTCCCGCTGGATCACGATGGACGGCATTTCCGCATCGCCGGTCCGCTGGACGTGCCGCGCCTGCCGCAGCGCCATGCGGTCATCCTGCACGCGGGCACGTCGGAGCGGTCGCGCGAACTGGGCGCGCGCGAGGCCGACGTCATCTTCGCCGGCCAGCCCGACATTCCGTCGGCCCAGGCCTACTACGCCGACATCAAGCAGCGCGCCGCCCGCTACGGACGCGGCGAGCACGAGATCGCCATCCTGCCGGGCCTCACGCCCATCGTCGCGCCCACGACCGAGGAGGCCGTGGCGATCTACGACCGGTTGAACGCCTTCCTGCCGCTGGACCCGGAAGAGACGGCGGGCGAAGTCCGCAAGGGAGGATTGGGGCGCGGCCGCCGGCGCAACCTGAGTGCCTTGTCCGAGACCCTGGGCGTGGACGTGCGCGGCAACGACCCCGGCGACGCCGTGGCGCCCGCGTTGGCCGAGCAAGCGTCCGAGGCGGGGCGCAGGCTGATCGACGAGACCGCCCGCCGCACCCGCCGGTCGCTGGCGGGGCCTGCGCGTATTTCCTACCGCGACCTGATCGACACGGCGGGGGCCATGGGCGCCATCGTGGTGGGCAACCCGGAGGAGGTCGCCGACTTCATCCAGGCCTGGTTCGACCAGCGGGCGGCGGATGGCTTCAACATCTTTCCGGCCTACGTGCCCGGGGCCGTCGAGGCGTTCGCGGAACTGGTCGTGCCGGTGCTGCAGCGGCGCGGCCTGTTCCGCCTGGACTACGAGGGCCCGACCTTCAGGGATCACCTGGGGCTGGGCCTGCCCGGCGCGCGCCGGGACCGGGATCAACTGGTGCGTTTGTAGGTATAGGTGTAGTCGAACCGGGTCGTGGTGGGCGGGATGGTGATGCCGCTGGCGGTGCCCGAGACCGACACCGAGCCCTTGCTCTTGAGCACGATGGTGCTGCCGACGCCGCAGCCGCCGCAGCCCTCGTAGCTGGTCGACAGGTCGCTGTAGCTGTAGCTCAGGCTGACGCCGGGGCCGGACACGCCGCCCGAGATGCCGCCGTACTGCTGCACCACCTGCTGGGCGCCGTCGGCGGAGGCCGGCACCGCGCCGAACTCGATGTTGCCGATGGTCTGCTCGAAAGGCACGCCGTTGGCCGAGCCCCGCACGGTCAGCTCCCACTTCGAGCCGGCCGGGATGGTGCTGCTGGTGCCGCCGCCACTGAACGAGATACCGGCCACACTGATCGAGAAGTCGTAGGTATAGACGCTTTCGCCGACCTTGATCGTTTCCGAGCAGGACGTGGTGGAGCAACTGAGCGATATCGACACGCCATCCAGGACCGCGTCGAAGCCCTTGCCGTCGGCGGCGAAGCCGCGGGTAAAGAAATCGAAGGTCTTGGGATCCACGCCCCTGGCTGTATAAAGCGCGGCGAAGTTGGCGTTCACACGCTTGGCGGCGGCTGTCACAGCGTCGCCTGCGAGGCGAGCGGTCTTCCACCCTTCGAACAGCGCGGCTAGTGGCTTCTTGCCGCCGGCGTCATGCAGCGCCAGCGTGGTCAGCGGCGTGATGTTGGTGGTGCCCGCGGCGGCCGCGAACGAGTACAGCACCGTTCCCGATCCGGTCGAGACCTTGAGCAGGTAGGGCGGCGCCGATTCGATGGTGACGCTGTAGCGGCCGTCGGCGCCGCTCTTGCCGGTGGCGGCGGTGCCCGCCGCGTTCACGACGGTGACGGTGGCGTTGGCCACGGCGGCGCCGGTGGCCGCGGTGCCCGACAGCGTGTCCGTCTTCGGTGCGGGGGGGCTCGCGCCGCCCGAGGAGGCGCCGCCGTCGCCGCCGCAGGCGCCCAGGGCAAGTGCGAGACCGGCGCACGCGGCAAGGCGCGCGGCGCGTGGCAGGAAGAACGGTAGCTTCATCATGGAATACCCTCGTGGCGTGGTTGGGACCCGTCGCTTTCGCGGCCGGCCGGGTGGTGTCCGGCGATTCTTCCCGTGCGGGGCATCGCGGGCAATCCCGCGAACACGGGGTTGCCGGAAGGCGACGAATGGCTTGTACTGGCCGGGGTCTTTCTTCATCATCAGCGTGCCACCCCCGTTCGCGTCCCGATTGCCGCTGGAATCCCGACATGCCCATCAATTCGTTCCTGGCCGTGCCTGCCCGCATCCTGCTGGCGGTGCTGGCACTGTGCGCGGCCGCCGCCGCGGCGGCCACCTGGGGGGCGTTGCAGACGCCCTGGCTGGGCGTCGCATTCACCGTGGACGAAGCCGGCAACGTGCTCGCGCGCGGGCTGCCCGGCGGCCCCGCCCATGGCCTGGAGGACGGCGCGTCGCGCCTGACGCTTTCGCCTCCGGGCAGGGGCGCCGGCCTGGACGTGGAATCGGACGACCTGATCGAAGAGCCCGATTTCTTCGACGAGTACGCGCGCATGAACCGGTTCTTCGACAGGCAGGGAAAATTCCGCGCAATGCTGGATGGGCACGTGCAGGCCGAGTGGACGCGGGCCGACGGCTCGCGCGCGGCCGAGGTCTGGACGCCCGGAGCCCGGCCGCTGGGATCGCTGCCGGCGCCGTTCTGGTTCCAGCTCGCCGTCAGCTTCGCCGGTTGCCTGATCGCATGCTGGGTCTGGGCCCTGCGGCCGACGGACCTGGGCGCGAGCATGTTCGCGCTGACGGGCCTGGCCTTCCCCGCGTTCGCGGTGCCGGCGGCGGTCTACAGCAGCCGCGAGCTGGCGCTGGGCGGAGGGGTGTTCCACGCGCTGTCCGCCGCCAACCACGCCGGCGCCTTCATGTTCGGATGCGCGCTGCTGGCGGTGTTCCTCTGCTATCCAAGGCGGCTGGTGCCGGTGGGCGCGCTATGGGTGCTGCCCGTGGTGTACGGGACCTGGTGGCTGGCCGACACGATGCAGTGGCTGCCCAGCCAGAACTGGACCCGCATGGGCATCATGTCCGAGATGCTGGGCGCGATCGCGCTGGCCGGCGTGCAATGGAGAATGAGCCGCGGCCGTCCGCTGGACCGGGCCGCGCTGCGCTGGCTGGCCCTGTCCATGCTGGTGGGCAGCGGGCTGTTCGTTTTTTCCACGACCGGGTCCAAGGTGCTGGGCTTCTTTCCGCCCATCTCCCAGGGCTACGCCTTCGGCTACTTCCTGATCATCTACGTCGGGCTCGCGTTCGGCCTGCGCCGGTACCGGCTGTTCGACCTGGACCGCTGGGCCTACCGGATCCTGCTGTGGCTGGCCGGGGCGCTGGCGGTGGTGCTGATGGATGCGGCGCTGATCGTCTGGCTGCGCTGGAATCCGGCGTTCTCGATGGGCGTGTCGCTGCTGCTGTGCGGCTGGCTGTACTTCCCGTTCCGCCAGTGGCTGTGGCGCCGGCTGACCGGTGCCCGGGGAGCGCGGGTCGACTCCACCTTTCCCGATCTGATCCGCATCGCGTTCTCGCCTTCGCGCGGGGAACAGGAGCGCCGGTGGGACGCGCTGCTCGGACAGTTGTTCGACCCGCTGGACATCCGCCGCCTGGCGCATGTCGAGGCCGAGGATCCCCGTTCCGCCACCTTGCTGGAGTCGGGGCAGGCGCTGTGGGTGCCGTCCTGCGGCGGCCTGGAGGCGCGGGTGCTGCGCCTGGCCGATCGCGGCCGCAGGCTGTTCGCGCCGCACGACGCCGAGCTGGCGGCATCGCTGTCCAGCCTGGTGCAGAAGGCGGGCGAGGGGCGCGATTCCTATGAGCGGGGCGTGCGCGAAGAACGCCATCGCATCGCGCAGGACATGCACGACGACATCGGCGCGCGGCTGCTGATGCTGATCCACCAGGCATCGCGAGCGGGCGACGGCGTGGCGGCCGACGTCGCCCGCGCGGCGATGAGCGACCTGCGCACCACGTTGTCGGCCCTGGAGGGCCACAGCCTGCCGCTGGCCGATGCCCTGGCCGACTGGCGCGCCGAGATGGCGACCCGCTGCGACGCGGCGGGCGTGGATTTCGTCTGGAACGAGTTCGTGCCGGCCATGCCGCTGCCCGACATGCAGTCGGCCCTGCCGGCCCGGATGAAGGCGACCCTGGAACGCGCCCTGCGCGAGGGGCTGTCGAACGCGCTCAAACATGGGGGCCCGACCCGCATCGAGGTGGAGGTGCGGGCGGGCAATGGGCGGCTGGACATCGTCATGGTGGACGACGGCATGCGCGGCGCCGGCCGCAGCGCCCCCGTCGCGGGGCCGGCCAGCATAGGCCTGGGCCTGGCGGGCATGCGGCGCCGCCTGGCCGAGTACCAGGGCGTCGTCGGGCTCGAACGCGGCGAGGATGGCTGCATCCTGAGGATCTGCCTGCCGCTGGGGCCCGGCTCCGCGGCCGGGGCGTCCGTGGAGCCGGCGGCGCCGGTGGAGGTGCGGGCATGAACGACATCCTGATCGTCGAGGATCTGCCGGAAGCGGCGGCCATGCTGAACGAGGCCGTGGCGCTGGCCTTCCCGGACGCGCGCGTGCGCTGCGGCCAGGACCTGGCGCAGGCGGGCGCGGCCATCGCCGAGCGGGTGCCGGACCTGGCCCTGGTGGACCTGGGGTTGCCCGACGGCGACGGTACCGAGCTGATCGCCACCCTGACGCTGCGGCATCCGCGTTGCACCGTGGTGGTGTCCAGCATCACGGGCGAGGACAGCAAGCTGTTCGCGGCCTTGCAGGCCGGCGCGCAAGGCTACGTGCTGAAGGAACACCCGCCGGCCCAGCTCGCGGCCATGCTGACCGGCATCGCCCAGGGCCAGCCGCCGCTGTCTCCCGCCATCGCGCGCCGGCTGCTGGATCATTTCCGCCTGCGGCCGGCCACGGTCATCAGCCCGCTGTCGGGCAGGGAGAACGAAGTGCTGGTGCTGCTGGCGCGCGGCCTGCGGCTGGGCGAGATCGCCACCGCGCTGGGTATCTCGCGCCATACCGTGGGCGACCACGTCAAGCACATCTACGAGAAGCTCAACATCGCCTCGCGCGCCGAGGCGGCGCTGCGGGCCAAGTCATTCGGCCTGGTGTGACGGCGGAGGGTCAGCGCCGCAGCCGGTCCAGCGCCTCGTCCATGGCGGGTGGCCGGGGCGCATCCTTGTAGACGTCCAGCCGCCGGAAGATGTCCGCCGCCGCGAGGTGGAAGCCCGAGGGCAGCCCGGCGGCATGGAAGGTGGAGGCGATCTCTTCCATCTCGCCCACCCAGCGCCAGGCCTTTTCGGCCTTCTGCGCGACTTCTTCCGACCGCGCCGGCGTCTGCGGGCTGGAGCGCTGCCATTCGGCCAGCAGCGCCGGCTCCACGCCTTCGTGGCGGGCCAGCGCGCGTATGCCGGCCAGCAGGGCGGTGGCGCCCTTGCTCCAGGCGGCATAGCAGATCTTCAGTGCCGAGGCGCTGCCGGCGGGGGAGTCCAGCGCGATGGCTTCGAGCGCGCTGCCTTCGAACAGCGCGGCGATGTCCGCGGCGCTGTCGCCGGCCAGGTAGAGGCGGGTGCTGCCCGCCGCGCGCGGCGGCTGGCCGATGATGCCGCCGTCGACGAAGCGCGCGCCGCCGGCGCGCACGGCTTCCTCGATCTGCCGGAGGGTGGCCGGCGAGACCGCGTTGGCATCGACGAAGACGCCGCCGTACCCGTGTTGCGCAACCTCGCGCGCCAGGTCGAGCGCGTTGTCCGGCGGGCAGACCGAGATGGCGATGTCGGCGGCGCGCAGCGCGTCGGCCAGGGTGCCGGCATCCTCCAGGCCCGCCTTGCGCGCCCGTTCGGCGGTGGCGGCGCTGCGCCCGGCGGAACTCCAGAGCACGCGGTGTCCGGTGGAGACCAGGCAGGCGCCAAGGGCGGCGCCCATGGCGCCGGGATGCAGGAGGGCGATGGTGGGGCTGGACATGATGGCGTCTCCCGGGAGCGGATGATGGCGGGCGTCCATGTTAACGCCGCCGCGCTGGCTACAATGGCGCTGCTCCCCCCCATTTGCGCAGAAGGTTCGCCATGAACGATTCCCAGCACAAGCTTTCCATGACGATCCTGATGACGCCCGACATGGCGAATTTCTCGGGCAACGTCCATGGTGGCACCATCCTCAAGTATCTCGACCAGGTCGCCTATGCCTGTGCCAGCCGCTACGCGGGGCGCTACGTGGTCACGCTGTCGGTCGACCAGGTCGTGTTCCGCCAGCCCATCCACGTGGGCGAACTGGTCACCTTCTACGCCGCGGTCAACTACACCGGGCGCACGTCCATGGAGATCGGCATCAAGGTGGTGACCGAGGACATCCGCAGCAAGACCGTGCGCCACGCCAACAGCTGCTATTTCACGATGGTCGCGGTGGGCGACGACGGCGTGCCGGTACCGGTGCCCCCGCTCGAACCGCAGGACGAGGAAGAGCGCCAGCGCTGCGAGGCGGCGCTGCTGCGGCGCGAGCTGCGGCAGGAAATGGAACGGCGGCACCAACTGATCAAGGAACGCACCACGCAGGCGGGCGGCGCGTGACATAGCTCATGCGTGGCGGCTATTTGGACGGGCGGCCGGAATCTCCTACTATTTTCGATTCCGTTTCCTTTCGTACGAGGCAGCCATGACCTATCGACCGCTCGGCACCACCGGCCTGCAGGTATTCCCCATCACCTTCGGCGGCAACGTGTTCGGCTGGACCCTGGACGAGGCCGCGTCGTTCGGCATCCTGGATGCCCTGGCCGACCGGGGCATGAACTTCATCGATACCGCCGACGCCTATTCGCGCTGGGTGCCCGGCAACCAGGGCGGCGAATCGGAAACCATCATCGGCAACTGGTTCAAGCGCAGAGGCAAGCGGGACCGCGTGATCCTGGCCACCAAGGTGGGCAAGCCCGCGCTGGGCAACCCGGGCGGACTGTCGGCCGCGTACATAGAGAAGGCGGTGGAAGGTTCGCTGCGCCGCCTGCAGACGGACTACATCGATCTGTACCAGGCTCATGACGATGATGCCGCGACGCCGCTCGAGGAAAGCCTGGCGGCCTTCGACCGGCTGGTGAAGGCCGGCAAGGTCCGCGCGATCGGCGCGTCCAACTACACCGCCGCCCGCTTCCAGGAGGCCCTGGACGTGAGCCGGGCCAACGGCCTTGCCGCCTATGCCACGCTGCAGCCCGAGTACAACCTGATCGAGCGCCAGGCGTTCGAGACCGAACTGGCGCCGGTGGCGCTGCGCAACCAGGTGGCTGTCATCAACTACTATGCGCTGGCCAGCGGCTTCCTGAGCGGCAAGTACCGCACCGCCGCCGATCTCGAAGGCAAGGCGCGCGGCAGCCGGGTGGGCACGTACCTGAACGAGCGCGGCCTGCGCATCCTCGAAGCCCTGGACCAGGTGGCCCAGCGGCACGGCTCGACCCCGGCGGCCGTGGCCCTGGCCTGGCTGCTGCACCAGCCCGCGGTGACGGCGCCCATCGCCAGCGCCACTTCGGCCGCTCAGCTCGATTCGCTGCAGGCCGCCGCCACGTTGGCGCTGGACGCGGAATCGCTGGACCTGCTTGCCAAGGCTAGCGCCTACTAGCGGTAGATGCCCCGGCCGGCGCGGCTCGCGGCGGCCCATGCGTTGCGCATTGTTTGCAGTGCGATGGAAGGCTCGTCCGTAGACTCGTCCCAGGCTTGTCTTAGTGAGCGCTTCCATGACCGAACTTACCGGCGAGCTGTTCGAGCGCCGCGCGGCGGGACCGCTGTGCGACCTGGGCTCCCTGATCCTGTCAGCCGTGGAGGACTACGACCTCTCGCCGGACGGCAACGTCCGCTATGTCGAGGCCGACGTGCCGGGCCACCCGCTGCTGGTGGTCGGCGCCGTCGAACACGTCTGCGCGTTGATCGATTCGGCCATCGCCTGCGTCGCCAGCCGTCCCGGCGTCAACCGGCGCATCGTGGTCGGCGCCAGGCTGGACCTGGACCGCGTGCAGTTGCGCGTCGGCCATGGCAACGGCGCCGGCGGCCACACCTCCGTGCCGGTCTCGCTGGATGAACTCCAGCCCTGGGGGCCGACGCGGGGCCGCGCCTCGTTCGCCAAGGAGCGGGCGCGCATGCTGCGATTGCTGGAGGTGCTGGACGCGACGCTGGTGATAAGCGTGGACATCACCGTGGACGCGGTGGTCCTGTCCATCGTCTTTCCCGCCATCGGCGGCGGGCCCCGGCGTAGGCGGCCCTATACCGTGGCCGTCAAGACAGGCCAGGCGAACTCGTAGCCGCGGCGGGCCGCATACGGGCCTGCGCCGCCCTCGCCGAGGCCATCCGGCCTTTGCGTTTCTTCGCCCAGATCACGACGCCCGTCACGCTCAGGATGGCCACCGACAGTCCCAGCAGCGACACGAAGATGCGGCCCGGAATGCCCAGGATGCGGCCGGAATGCAGCGGGAACTGGGCCTGCATGAAAACGTCGCCCACGCTGCCGGTGCCGGGGATGTGCTTGCCCAGCAGCGTGCCGTCCTTCTCGTCGAAATACAGCCAGCTGTTGCCGAGCCCGCCGTCGCCGTGGTCGTTGCCGGGTTCGTAGAAGCCCACGCCATAGATGCCCTGCAACGCGCCATAGAACACGGCGCCGGCCGGTTCGGCGATGCCCAGGCGGTCAGCCTCGGCCTTGCCCAGCTCGACGATCCTTGTCCGGGTCAGCGTCGGCATGATGGGCTGGTCCAATGGGCGCAGGGGGCGCGTTTCGAACGGCGTGGGCGTCAGCGGCGAGATCTGGTTGACCACCGGACGCACGACCTCGTTGCCGAGATTGAGCGAGATCGAGGTCACCGCCAGCAGGAGCAGCAGCGCCCACAGCCAGACGCCGCCGGAGCGGTGCGCGTCGAAGTTGAGCGCATAGCCGCCCTTGCCGACGCGGAACGCGAACGACTTGCGCCAGGCGCGCCACGAGGGGAAGGATAGGTAGAGCGCGATGAAGCAGTCCAGGAACCAGGCGATGCTGACCAGTCCCATGAACCACATGCCCAGCTCCACGCCCTTCACATCGGGCAGGTGCATGGTGTAGTGCAGCTTGTACAGGAAGGGCAGCAGGTTCTCGCGGCTGAGCGAGATCGCGCCCCATTCGCGCCGGCCTTGGACGTCGCCGGTGACCGGATCGAGCGCGACCTGGTTGAAGTTCAGCGGGAAGGCCTTGCCGGTGGCCGGGTCGATGCGGCCGGTGACCGAGACCAGCAGCGCGTGGCCGGGCTCGACCTCCAGCGGGCTGAAGGTGACCATCAGGCGCGGATCCTCGGCCTCCAGCCTGGCGATCAGGGTCTCGACCGGCAGTGGCTCGCCCTGCGTGGCGGGCTCGAACAGCTGCGGGTTCAGCCAGGCGTCGAGCTCGTGGTCCCACGAAATGAAGGCGCCGGTCAGGCCGGCGATGAACAGGAAGGCGGCGACGCCCAGGCCCAACCAGCGGTGCAGCAGGACTCCGAATTTGCGCAACATGAGGCTAAGGTCGCGCCTTTGGAGAGGCCGCGATTCCCGGAAGGTTGAAGATTCCGGGAATGATAACGCGAATTAGTATTATTTGATGAATCGATGGCCGATCGGTTACACCACCGGATTCAGGCAGGTCTCCACGCGCCAGCCGTACAGCCACTGCATCGCGTCGTAATACTGTTCCTGCGTACGGCCTATCCACAGCGAATTGCGCACCAGGCGTTCGACGCCCTTGGCGTGATAGAGCGTGCCCATGGCCCGGGTGGACAGGACCACGCGCGCGGTGCGGGTGATGCGCGAGTTCTCGTACAGCCGGAACGCGGCCTCCAGGTCGCCCCGGGCGTGGCGCACCGCCGCGCCCAGCGTGGCGGCATCCTCCAGCGCCATGCAGGCGCCCTGCGCCAGGTACTGGGTCATCGGGTGGGCGGCGTCGCCCAGCACGGTGGCGCGGCCTTGGCCCCAGCGCGGCTGGGGATCGCGGTCGGCGGTGGCCCAGCGCTTCCAGGACGTGGGCCGGTGCAGCATCTGGTGCGGACGGGGGTGGATGCCCTCGAAGTAGGACAGCACTTCCTCCTTGCTGCCCTCGCGCACGCCCCAAACCTCGGGCTCGCGGCTGTGGAAGGTGACCACCAGGTTGTACTGGTGCCCATTGCGGAGCGGATAGTGCACGAGGTGGCAGTTGGGGCCGGCCCAGACCACCGGGGCGTTGATCTTGAGGTCGTCGGGCATGTCGGCTTCGTCCACCACGGCGCGGTAGACCACGTGGCCCGTTACCCTGGCCTCGTCGCCGATCAGCGTGTCGCGTATCACCGATTTCACGCCGTCGGCGCCCACTACCGCATCGGCCGTGTGGCGGCCGCCCTGGTCGTCCACCACCGTGGCCTTGCCGTCGCCCAGCTCCAGGGCCTGCACGCGGGTGGAGGTCTTGAAGCGGATCAGCGGATGGACCTGCACCGCTTCCAGGATGGACAGGTGGATGTCGGCGCGGTGAATGACGGCGTAGGGATTGCCGAAGCGCTTGCGGAACGCTTCGCCCACGTCGAAGCCGCCGACCTCGGTGGCATCGACCGCGTCCATCATGATCAGGCGTTCGGTGAAGACGGCGCGGCGCCGCGCGGCCTCGCCCACGCCCAGCGCGTCCAGCGCGGCGAAGGCGTTGGGGCCGAGCTGGATCCCGGCGCCGATCTCGCCGATGGTGGGGCTCTGCTCCAGCAGTTCGACCGCCACGCCTTCACGGGCCAGCGCCAGCGCGGCCGCCAGGCCGCCGATGCCGCCGCCCACCACGATGGCGGTTGCTTGGGTTCCGGTTGTCATGATGTCTCCTCGGGTGAAATCTGGCGCCATGTTAGTGAGCGGATGCGCTTGACTCCATGGAGCGGTATCGATAGGCTGGATCGAAATATTCGATACGGATTGTTGGAGAAGTTGGAAAATATCGATACGAAGCTGCTGCGGGTATTCGACGAGATCCGCCGCACCGGCAGCGTCTCGGCCGCGGCCGAGCGCATGGGCATGAGCCAGTCCACGATGAGTTTCTTCCTGGCCAAGCTGCGCGAGCTGTTCGACGACCCGCTGTTCGTGCGCACCACCTCGGGCATGGAGCCCACCGCCCGGGCGCTGGAACTCGAAGGCCGGGTGACCGCCGCGCTGGCCGCGGTGCAGGCGCTGCTCGAACCTCCGGTCTTCCTGCCGGCGGCGTCCGACCGCGTCTTCCGGCTGTGCATGACCGACATCAGCCACATCGTGCTGCTGCCGCGCATCGTGAATCGCCTGCGCGACGCGGCGCCGGCGGTGCGCATCGAGATCTTCCGCATCGGACCCGACACGCCGGCCCGCATGGAAAGCGGCGAGGCCGATCTGTCCATCGGCTTCATGCCGCAGCTGGATGCCGGCTTCTATCGCCAGCGGCTGTTCGAGCAGGACTTCGTGTGCGTGGCCGGGCCACGCCATCCGCGCATACGCCGCACGTTCACGCGCGCCGATTTCGCTCGCGAGGGCCACGTCGACGTCTCGCCCTCGACCACCAGCCAGCTGATCGTCGAGCAGGCCATTCGGCGCGCCGGGCTGGAGCGGCAGGTGGTGCTGCGGCTACCCAGCTACCTGGGCCTGGCGGCGATCATCGCGCAGACCGATTTCGTCGCCACGGTGCCGAGCCTCCTGGGCGAGATCGTGGCGCGGCAGGAAGACCTGCGGGTGCATGCGCCGCCCATCCCGATCGAGCGCTACGCGGTCAACCAGTACTGGCACGCTCGCTTCCACCGTGATCCCGGCCACGCCTGGCTGCGCCAGACCCTGGCCGAGCTGTTCATGGACACGGGCGTCGGCGTCAGCCCGCCGCGTCGGCGGTCTTCTCGGCGTGCGGATTGACCATGACGATGGGCGCGGTGGCCACGGCCACGCAGGGCAGGATGAAGCCTTCCTGCTTTTCCTGCGCGCTCAGGCCTGGCCACTCGACCAGATAGCGGACGCTGCCGCTTTCCATGCGCGAGAAGCAGGTCCGGCAGGTGCCGTTGCGGCAGATGGTGGGCAGCCGTATGCCGGCGCGCCGCGCGGCCTGGAACAGGCTCTCTTCCTTGCCGGCGGCGAAGGTCCATTGCTGGGGATCGAGGGTGACGGGGTAGGTATCGGCGGGAGCGTTCACGGCGGACAGGTCAGGCAGGGCAGGGCGAAGCCCGATGGGCGGGATGCTAGCATCCCCCGCCCGGCGGCCGGGCCGCGCCGGGCTCAAAAGGGTCATGCCTTGAAACACATGCCCCCGGAGGTGTCCACGGAGGCGCGGGTAAACTTCGCCATCGACGGGCAACCAGCGGAGCGGCGACGCGTATGCAGCCGTGGGATATCGCGTCCTACAGGTTCAGGGGCCAGCGACGCCTGGATGATCAGGCCGCCGCCGATGCCTTGCGGCGCAGCGAGGACCGTTACCGGCAGTTGTTCGAATCCATCGACCAGGGATTCTGCGTCCTGCAGATGCTCTTCGAAAGCGGTAGGCCGGTCGACTATCGCTTCCTCGAGATCAATCCCGCCTTCGAGGCCCACACCGGCTTGCGCCAGGCGCTCGGCAAGCGCATGCGCGAGCTGTCGCCCGACCACGAGGAGCACTGGTACCAGATCTACGGCGACGTCGCGCTGACCGGACAACCGGCCCGCTTCGAGCACCATGCCGAAGCGCTGGGGCGCTGGTTCGACGTCTACGCCTTCCGCCTGGGCGAGCCCGACGGGACGACCGTTGCCGTGCTGTTCAGCGACATCACCGAGCGCTACCTCATGGAAGCGCAGCGCGAGCAACTGCTGGCGGCCGAGCGCGCCGCCCGGCACGACGCCGAAATCGCCACCCGCATGAAGGACGAGTTCCTGGCCACGCTGTCGCACGAGCTGCGCACGCCGTTGTCGGTCATCATCGGCTGGAGCCAGTTGCTGCTCAAGCGTGAGCCGGACAACGAGCCATTGCGCAAGGGGCTCTCGACCATATTGCAGAGCGCTCGCACCCAGGCCACGCTGATTTCCGACATGCTGGACATGAGCGCGATCTTCCTGGGCAAGGTCAAGCTCGACCTGGAGCCCCTGGACGGTTTCGAGCACGTTGCGCGCGTCGTGCAATCCAGCGAGCCGTCCATGCAGAGCAAGGGAATACGGCTGGAGTTCCAGCACAGCTTCGAGGTCTGCCTGGTGCTGGCCGACCCCGCGCGATTGCAACAAATCTTGTGGAACCTGCTGTCCAACGCGATCAAATTCACGCCGCCCAATGGCCGTATCAGCATCGCGGCCCGCCGCACCGACACGCGCTTCGAGATCGCGGTGGCCGACAGCGGCGTGGGCATCGAACCCGATTTCCTTCCTCATCTGTTCGACCGCTTCCGCCAGGCGGACGGCTCGACCTCACGGCGCTACGGCGGCCTGGGGCTGGGCCTGTCCATCGTCAAGCAACTGGTCGAGATGCATGGCGGCGAGGTCTGGGCCGAAAGCGAAGGTATGAATCGCGGCGCCTGCTTCACGGTCAGCCTGCCGGTGTACCGGTCGCCGCTCATCGCTTCCGAGACCGGCGACGTCCAGGGCGAGAAGGGGGACCTGCTGCATGCCGACAGCCTGGCGGGCCAGCTCATCCTGGCCGTGGAAGACCAGCCCGACATGCTCGAGTACCTGACCCACCTGCTGCGCGAATACGGCGCCGAGGTCACGGGCGTGACCTCGGCCTACGCGGCGCTGGAGGAACTGGCCGGGCGCGGCGCCGGCTTCTATTCCGCGCTGGTGGCCGACGTCGGCATGCCGGGCATGGACGGCTACCAGTTGATCGAGACGGTGCGCAGGGGCATGGGCCTGGACGGCACGGCCCTGCGCGCGGTGGCGGTGACCGCCCTGGCCCGCGAGGACGATCGCCGGCGCGCGCTGGAGAGCGGTTTCCAGGCCCACGTGACCAAGCCCTACCGCGCCGCGACGCTGATCGCGGCGATACGCGGCGTGAACGAGGACGCGGGCCCGCGGCCCTAGACGGCGTCGCAGGCCTGGGCGAAGTCGCCCAGCAGGTCCTCGGGGTCCTCGATGCCGACCGAGACGCGTATCAGCGAATCGGCGATGTCCATCTCGCGCCGCCGCTCGGGGCCCATTTCCCAATAGATGGTCTGCGCCACCGGGATGGCCAGCGTGCGGTTGTCGCCCAGGTGGGTGGCGGAGATGACCACGCGCAACTGGTTCTGGAAGTGCACCGGATCGAGCCCGTCCTGCAATTCGAACGCGAGCAGGGCGCCGCCCCGCTTGAACAGGGCGCGGGCGCGCTCGTGCTGCGGATGGTCGGGCAGGCTGGGGTGGTAGACCCGCTTGACCTTGGGATGAGCGGCCAGTTGCGCGGCCAGCGCGGCGGCGGTCGCGCAGGCGCGCTCCATGCGCAGGCTCAGTGTTTCGGCGCCGGCCGCGATGCGATGCGCGGCCTCGGAGCCCAAGGTCGCGCCCATGTCGCGCAGGCCCTTCTTCTTGATCTGCTGCAGGCCCTGCATGGCCGGCTTGGTGCCGCGGTACGACGGGCTGATGTTGGGGTAGGCGGTCCAGTCGAACAGGCCGGTGTCGGTGATCGCCCCGCCCAGCGCGTTGCCGTGGCCGCAGATGTACTTGGTGAGCGAGTTGATGCTCAGGTCGGCCTGCACCGTCTTGGGACGGAACAGGTAGGGCGAGGTCATGGTGTTGTCGACCACGTACAGCACGCCGCGGGCCTTGCACAGCGTGCCGATCTCGGCCAGCGCGGCGACCTGCGTGCGGGGGTTGGCGATGGTCTCGACGAACACCAGGCGGGTGCTGGGGCGCAGCGCTCGCTCGACGTTGGCGGCGTCGGTGGCGTCGACGAAGTCCACCTCCACGCCCAGGCCCTTCATCGTGGCGAACAGGCTGTTGGTATTGCCGAACAGGAAGCCGCTGGAGACCACATGGTCGCCTTCGCGCAGCAGGGTGGTCAGCACCGCGGCGATGGCCGCCATGCCGGTCGAGAACGAGACGGTGCCGATGCCGTCCTCCATCTCGGTGATCTTGGCTTCGAGCGCGGCGGTGGTGGGGTTGCCCTGGCGGCCGTACGAGTATCCCGGATTGCGGCCCTGGAACACGTCGACCAGTGTTTGGGCGTCGCCGTAGCCGAAGGCGGAGGCGGTGTGCATGGGTTTGTGCAGCGCTCCATGCTCGACCGAACCGCGGCGGTCGCTGTGCAGGATGCGGGTGGTGAAGCCTTCGGACATGATCTGGACTGGACTATCTAGGGAGGGTGGCCGGTATTTTAATCCTTGCCCGTCCGGGGGCTCCGGGCGCCCAGTTCCCCCAGTTTGTCGTCGACCACCCGCCTGAGCGCCCGGGTCAGCGCGGCGGCGGCATCCGGCCTGGGCACGTTGCGCCGGTAGACGGCCGAGAAGTCCAGCGATATCGCCGGCGTGAACGGCCGGATGGCGACCGTGGGCGTGCGATGGCCGATGACGGCGATGGGGTCGATGACCGCGATCCCGATCCCGCGGCTGACGTAGCCGATGGCCGACGACGAGTGCATGGTCTCGACGCGGATGTTGGGCCGCACGCCGGCCGCCAGCATCGCGTTGTTGAGCTGCATGCGCTGGCGGCTGGCCTGGCCGAGCGCGACGAAGTCCTGGCCGTCCAGGTCGTTGACCGTGATCCGCTTCTTGCGTGCGAGCGGATGGGCGGCGGGCATGACGCAGACCGCCTGGGTCGAGGGAAAGGGGTCGTGCTCCAGGCCGTCCGGGTCGGGCGGCATCGTGCCGAACACGATGTCCAATTGCGCGTGGAGCAGCATGGAGACGAGGTTGATCGAGCTGTCGGGATGAACGGAAACGACGACGTCGGGATGGTCCTGCAGCAGCAGGCCGATGGCTTCCGGCAGGCAGTGCGAGGCGAGGTTGGGCATCGTCCCCACATGCAGATAGCCCGCCGTCGACAGCCGGATCGCGCGCGCCGCCTCGCGGATCCGGTCGGCACCCGAGAAGTGCCGCTCCACTTCGCTGTACAGCCGGACCGCCGCTTCGGTCGCGATGATCTGCACGCCCTGGCGCTGGAACAGCACCAGCTTCAGTTCGTGCTCGAGATCGTGGATCAGCCGCGAGACCGCCGGCTGCGAAATGGACATCGCATGGCCCGCCCCCGTCATGCTGCCGGTCAGCATGACGGCGCGGAATGCCTCGAGCTGGCGGAAGTTCAGCGGACGGGGTGCCAAGGCGGCGACGCGATCATCGATGGGTGGACCCCGCCGATGATACTTCGAAGGCGTCGTCGTCGATAGGCGCGAGGCACGACTCGAGCAGCCTGCCGTGGCCGCCGATCGCGTCGTTCAGGCCCAGGCGGCGCAGGCACGCCCAGAAGCAGGCCTGGTTGCTGGTGATGACGGGTTTTCCAAGATCCCGCTCCAGCGCCGCGATCACGCCCAGCGACGCCAGGTTGGTGCAGGAGATGAACACGGCGTCGGCCTCCGGGCGATCGGCCTGGCGCGCCAACCGGTACAGGGCCTCGGGCGGCACCCGGCCGATGGCGCGGCGTTCCTCCTGGGTTTCGCCAAGCTCCAGGCCGTGCAGCGACGTTACGCCGAAGCCGTATTCCTCCAGGAACTCCCGCTCGCGCCGGTTGACGAGTTCCACATAGGGCGTGGCCACGGCCACGTTGCGCGCGCCCAGCGCCCGCAATGCCGCGACCACCGCCCCCGAGGCCGCCAGCGCCGGCGCGCCCGCCCGCGCGCCTATGTCCGCCACGATCTCGGACATGGGACACATGAACGAGCCGGACGTGCAGCCGTAGGCGACGATGTCGACCTCGGCGGTGGCCAACTGGTCGGCGGCCGAGCGGGTCGCCTCGGCCATCGCGACGTAGGACTCCTGGGTCATGCTGCCCAGCAGCAGGGCGCGGGCGGTGAACACGCCCACGCCCTCGGGCGCCATGCGCCAGAACTCGGGTTCGTTGATGGTGTTGGTGGACGGGACGATCAGGCCGATCTTCGCCTTCCAGCCATAGGGTGCGTACAGGGAAACGGCCTTCATGGACATGCTCTTTCCTGGTTCCTGGGTCATTCGAGCCGGATCCCCATGCGGCGGATCAGCTCGCCGTATTTCTTCTCCTCGGCCACCAGGATCTGTCCCAGTTCCGCGGGCGTGCTGCCGACCACCTGCGCGCCGGCGTCCTCGAGGCGCTTGCGCACCGCCGGCAGCTTCAGCGCCGCGACGATCTCGCGATTGAGCTGGTCGATGCGGGCAGCCGGGGTGCCGGCGGGCGCCAGCACGGCGCCCCAGGATTCGGCGCGGAATCCCGGATAGCCGGCCTCGGCCACCGTGGGGATGTCCGGGTATTGCGGGAGCCGGTCGGCGCCGGCGGCCAGGATCTTGAGGTTGCCCGCGGCCACGTGCGGCTGCACGGCGCCCAGCGTGTCGAACACGATCTGCGTGCGGCCCGCGATGAGGTCCATGTGCGCCGCCGCGCTGCCCTTGTAGGGGACGTGGGTCATCTTGAGCCCGGCCAGGTCGGCGAACCATTGGCCGAAGACGTGGACGTTGCTGCCGTTGCCGGCCGAGGCGAAGGCGAACTGGTTCGGCCGCGCGCGCACATAGGCCACCAGTTCCGGCACGTTGCTGACGGGTAGCGAGGGCGAGGCCACCAGCACCATCGCCGTGCGCGTCGCCAGCGTGACGGGCGCGAAGTCCTTGATGGGGTCGAACGGCAGGTCGGGAATGAGCGCGCGGCCGAACACGTGCGAGCTGACGACGTACACCAGCGTATTGCCGTCGGGCGCGGCCTTGGCGACCTGCGCCGTACCGATCGCGCCATTGGCGCCCGGCTTGTTTTCCACCACCACGGGCTGGTTCAGCCGCGCGGCCAGGTGCTCGGACAGCAGCCGTGCCGTGATGTCGGCCAGGCCGCCCGAGGCGTAGGGCACGACGATGCGCAGCGGACGGCCGGAGGCCGCGGGGGCCTGGGCGTGGGCGGTGCCCAGTGCGCCCAGCGTGAGGGACAGGCAGGCGGCGATGCGCCTGAACGAGGCAGACATGTCGGATTCTCCGGAGGTAGGTAAATTTAGCGGTCGAGCGTGCCGTGGGACAGGCCACGGTCGGGCGGCGCGATGTTGACGCGCACCATGTCGCGCAGAAGCTGGATGATCGCCATCGAGCTTTCGCCTTCGGTGCCGTCGACGATGAAGCGCGAGGTGCAATAACGCATTTCCCAGCCGCCCGCGTCCAGGCAGGCGCGCAGCACGTCGCGCTCGATGGCCGGTGTGTACAGGACGTCGAGCCGGCGGCACAGGAAGGCCAGCATGGCGCACAACCCGTAGGCGCCCCAGTTGGAAATCGATGCCGGCAGGAAGATGTCGGTCGCGACCGTGGTCGGCACGCCCACCCCGCCTTCGTACTGGCAGCGCCGGCCGTAGGGGTGGAAGGATTGCATGAAGTCGAAGATGCGGCCGAAGCCGATCTCGTTGCCGTTGTCGCCGATGCCGATGGACAGGATCCCGCGTTCCGCGGCCTGCGTGAAGAGCGGCGCGAGGTCGACGCACGACTGGGGCCGCACCCCCGTGGAATAGTGGATCAGCCCATGCTCGTTGGGCCCCAGGCGTTCGATCGACACGATGGCCCGGGGTTGGTAGTCGTCCAGCAGGCCGGCGGCCCAGGCCTGTACGTCGTCCTGCCGTTCGGGCGAGGTCGCCAGCGCCGCGCCCATCCGGCGGTCGCGGCACAGCGCATAGTCGCGCACCATGATGCCCGCGGCCTGGCTGCTGGCCACGACCGGCGGGGCATGGCAGGGTTCGGTCACGAACACCGGCACCGCCTGCAAGCCCCAGAACAGGGCATGGGCCAGGGCCGCCGCGCCGGGCGGGCCGTCGCTCTCGCCGTTGGGCGCCTCGGGCGCGTAGCCGGCGCCGGTCACGATCAGGACGCGGTCGCCGGGGCGGACCCCATCGAACAGGGCCTGCGCGGCGCGCGCGCTGATCGGCCGGCCGCCGCCTTCGGCGCGCGCCTGGTCGTAGATCGGGCCGATGATGTGGTGGTTCATTGCGCGGTTGCGCATTTCGACTGTGACGAGACGGTCGACGTACTCGCCGATGATGTCCGGCATCGGAGGCTCCCGGATGGCTCTGGATTAGACTGGAGCCATTCTGGGTCGTAGCGCGTCGGACGGCATAATCGAATTCTCGGCGCTATCGATAAGCAAATATTATGCAGCGCCGCCAACGTCCTTCATCATGAACATTCCTTCCGTACCGGTGCTGCGCGCCTTCATCGAGGTCGCCCGCTGCAACAGTTTCACCCGCGCGGCCGATACGCTGTGCCTGACTCAGAGCGCCGTCAGCAAGCAGGTGCAGGCGCTGGAGGAACAACTGGGATGCCGGCTGTTCGTGCGTTCGGGCAAGCTGCTGGCGCTGACCCCCGCCGGCTATGCCTACCTGGCGCACGCCAGCGACGCGCTGGCCATGCTGCAGGACGGCATGGCGATCGCGCAGGAAGTGGCCGGCGAGAAAACGCCCGCCGCCGCGGTGGAGATTTCCGCGTCGCCGGCCTTCGCCTCGTACTGGCTGATTCCCCGCCTGCCGGGTTTCCGCGAACGGGCGCCCGGCACGCGCCTGGCGGTCCGGCCGCGCCTGCCGGATTTCTCGCCGGTGACCGAGCGCTTCGACCTGGAGGTGCGGGTCGGCGCCGGACGATGGCCCGACGCCCGGGCGATCCGCCTGCTGGGGCGCGAAATGGCGCTAGTGGCCAGTCCCGATCTGCTGGGGGACACGCGCGCCACGCTGCGGCAGATCCAGGCGCTGCCCGTGCTGCACCGCGCGCAGCGGGGCTATGACTGGAGGGAATGGAGCGCGGGCGCGGCGCCCGCCTGGACGCCGCGCGCCGGCAGCGGCCTCCTGTTCGAAGGATTCTCGGTCTTGATCCCGGCGGTGGTGGCCGGGCTGGGCGTGGCGATATGCCCGCTGTTCCTGGTGCTGGACCAGCTCGAAAGTGGCCGTCTGGTGCGCCCGCTGGGCGAATGCGTGCGGACGCGGTATGCCTATCACGCCGTGCTGCCCACCGGCGCCGGTCATGGCGCGGCCCGCGACCGGTTCCTGGACTGGATGCTGCCCGAGGCCGAAGCGACGCAGATGCGCATACAGAAGCACCTGGATTCGGGGTATTCCATGGTGGAATGAGGGTTCCGAAGTTTTCGTTTGACCCTCCATGGAGCGGAACTTAATGTGGCGCCTCTCATTCTTCCAGGCGTCCGTGACATGCGTGCTCTCTCCATTCTCCGTCTTTGCATCGCGGGCGCGGCAGGCGCCTTGGCCGCCGTTCCCGCCGTGGCCGATTCCTATCCGTCCCGGCCCATCGAGTTCGTCGTGCCGTATGCGCCGGGCGGCGCCTCCGACATCGTCGTCAGGGCGCTGGCCCCGCAGTTGCAAAAGCAACTGGGCGTATCGGTCGTCGTCATCAACCGCGCGGGCGCGAACACCGCGATCGCCGCCACGCAACTGGCGCGCTCCGCGCCGGACGGCTACACGATCATGCTGGCCGACGTGGCCCTGGTGCTCAACGCCGCGGTGCGCCATACGTCGCCCGGCTACGACGTAGGCAAGGATTTCTCCACCATCGCCCAGGTGGGGTCCGCGCCGCTGGTGCTGTTCGTGCCGGCCTCGGGCGCGGCCGACCTGCCGTCGTTCCTCAAGCAGGCGCACGATCGTCCCGCGAACATCGCCAACGCCGGCCCGGGCTCGCTGGGCCACCTGGCCGCCGAACTGCTGCAACTGCGCACCAAGACCACGCTGGTCAGCGTGCCGTACAGGGGATCGGGTCCCGCCATGAACGAGACGATCGCCGGGCAGGTGGATGCCATCTTCACCAGCACCGCTTCCGGCATGCCGCTGGTGACGAGCGGCCGCCTGCGTCCGCTGGCCGTGGCGTCGCCCGAGCCGCTGAAGGACTTTCCCGAGATCCCCACGTTCGACCGCCTGGGGGTGCGGGGCGTGCACGTCCTGAACTGGTGGGGAGTGATCGCGCCGGCGGGATTGCCCGCCGACATCTCGGCCCGCATAGCGAAGGCGGTGGCGGCGGCCATGCGCGATCCCGCCATCGTGGAACGCTTCGCGGCGCTGGGCATCTCGCCTTCGACGCGCGACGGGGCGGCTTTCGCGAGCCTGATGAGCAAGGAGTTTTCCGCCTGGCGCGACGTGGCCAGCCAGGCCGGTATCAAAGTGGATTGACTGACGGCACCGACAGGTGTTCGTGCGAACAAGGAGGATAGGCAAGATGAGCAGTGAACGGATACGCCTGACCGCGGCGGACGGTTTCGAATTCGACGGCTACGTGGCCCGGCCGGCGGGAACGCCCCGCGCGGGCGTGGTCATCCTGCCCGAGATCTTCGGCGTGAACAGCCACATGCGCAGCGTGGCCGACCGGTATGCCGGCTGGGGCTACCTGGCGATCGCGCCCAGTGTCTTCGATCGCGTGGAGCCGGGACTGGACCTGGGGTACGGCGACGACGACGTCCGCAAGGGGCAGGCCCTGATGAAGCTGATCGACTGGGACGACGCCGTCAAGGACATCGAGGCCGCCGGCGCGTTCGCGGCCCAGGCTGGCAAGGCGGGTATCGTCGGTTTCTGCTGGGGCGGCACCGCGGCCTGGGTGACGGCGGCGCGCGGCACGGGATTCGCATGCGCGGTCTCGTACTACGGCAACGCCATTCCCACCGTGCTCGAGCCGACGCCGCGCATTCCCATGATGCTGCATTGGGGCGAGCGCGATCATCTGGTCTCCAAGGAAAAGATGATGGAGCCGGGCCGCGCTGCGCCCGAGGCGACCGTGCATTTCTACGCCACCGGACATGGCTTCAACTGCGACCAGCGCGATCTTTACCACGCGGAATCGGCGGCCCTGGCGCAGCAGCGCACGCTGGCCTTCCTCGACGAGCACCTGGCATGACGCGGGACGACACCGGCGCGCGGGCCGCCGAGCAGGCGGCCTTCGGCGAAGTCGCCGCGCGCCTTGGGCGGGACGAGGAGTTGTGGACCGACTTCGAGGCCTTGTGCCGGCACGGCGGGCGCATGGCGGGGACCGCCAGCGAACGCGCCGCGCAGGACTGGTGCGAACGCCAACTGGCGGCCTTCGGACCCGTCGCGCGCGAGTCCACGCCTTACGCCGGATGGCGATGCGACCAGGCCGTGCTGACGCACCTGTCGGGCGGCCGGCAACTGGAGGCCGTTCCGCTGCTGGGGACGGCTTTCACGCCGGAGGCGGGCATCGAACTGCCCGTGCTGGACCTCGGGCGGGGAACGCCCGAGCTGATCGCCGCCGCGGGCGACGGCGTGCGCGGACACGCGGTGATGGTGCGGCACGAGTATCCCTTCTCGACCCAGACCGTGCATCGGCGCGTCAAGCTGGCCGCGGCGCAGCGGGCGGGTGCCGCGGCGCTGCTGGTGGTCCAGCCCGAAGCCGGGGTGGGACCGGTGTCGGGGTCGTCGGGGCGCGCGGGCGGACCGGGCATCCCGGCCATGGGGATCTCGGCCGAGGCCGGGTTGGCCTTGCGCCAGCCCGGGGCGCGCGTGCACCTGCGCATCGTTGGCGAAGACCTGCCGCGGGCGCGTACCGACACGCTGGTGCTCGACCTGCCGGCCGGGCCGGACGCGGTGCCGGACGAGCGCGTCGTGCTGTCCGCCCATATCGACGGACACCCCCTGGCCGAGAGCGCCCTGGACAATGCGACCGGCGTGGCGGCGGCCATCGCGCTGGCGCGCGCGTTCGCGCCCCGCATGCATGCCATGCGCCGGGGCCTGACCGTGTGCCTGTTCAGCGCCGAGGAATGGGCGCTGAACGGTTCGCGCGAATGGCTGGCGGCGCTGCCCGAGGCGCGGCGCGCGGCGATGGCGCTCAACGTCAATCTCGATTCGCTGGCGGGATCACCGCGCCTGACGGCGCTGACCTCGGGCTTCGCGCGGCTGGGCGAGTTCGCCCGGTCGGGGGCGTCGCTGGCCGGCGGCGCGCTGGGCGTGCACCTGCCGCTGATGTCCAACAGCGATCATGCGAATTTCGCCGCCTGCGGCATTCCCGCGCTGCGCCTGATCGCCGGCTTCGACGAACCCGACAGCGCGCTGCGCCTGCTGCTGACGCCCGCCGATACGCGGGCGCTGGTGGACGAGAACCATCTGCGCGCCGCCACCGCGTTGGCCGCGGGCGTGCTGTGGCATGCGCTGCGCGCGGACAGCCTGGCCGGCCTGCGCAACGAGGCCAGGTCGGAGGTTCGGGCATGAGCGCGCCCGCCCGGCTGCCCGAAGGGCGCGCGACCTCCCTCGGGGAGGATGTCGCGCAGCGACAGGAGGGTAGTCCAGTGAGCGGTTCGGTCGTCGTGCTGGGCGCGGGGCTGGTGGGCCTGGCCTGCGCCCATGCCTTGCAGCGGGACGGATACACCGTGACGGTCATCGATCGTGGCGGCGTGGGCGAGGGTGCGAGCTTCGGCAACGCCGCCCACATCGCCGTCGCCTCCATCTTCCCGCAGGCCACACCCGGCATCCTGGGGCAGACGATCCGGATGCTGCGCGATCCCCAGGGCCCGCTGATCGTGCGGCCCGGCTATGCCGTCCGGCATCTGCCATGGTTCGCCCGCTTCGTCGCGCAGGGCACCGCCGAGTGTGCGCGTGTCGGGACCCAGGCCATGGCGGCGATGATGGCGCGGGCCTGGGAGGCCTGGCAACCCGTGCTGGACGACATCGGCGGCAACGACCTGGTGCGCCGGTCCGGCGCCCTGCATGTGTTCGGGTCGCAGGCGGCGCTGCGCGCGGCGCACGGGGCCTACGAGCTGCGGCGCAGCCTGGGGGTGGCGTGCACGCCGCTCGACGTGGACGAGGCGCGGGCCATGGAGCCCGCGCTGACCGATCGCATCGGCGGCGCGATGTCGATACCGGGGATGGGATACGTCACCGATACGCTGATGCTGGCGCGGCGCCTGGCCGCCCGCGTCGAAGCGCGGGGCGGACGCATTCTGCGCGCGCAGGCGACCGGCATCGACGCCGGCGGTGTGCTGACGAAGGACGGGCGCCTGCGCGCCGATCGCGTGGTGCTGGCCGCCGGCGCCTGGTCGCACGGGCTGGCGCGGGGACTGGGAGTGGACATTCCGCTGGTGGCCGAGCGCGGCTATCACGTCATGCTGGCGCCGGGCAGCAGCCCGCTGCGCATGCCGGTGCTGATGGTGGAGCGCAAGGTGGCGCTGACGCCCATGGCGGCGGGCATCCGGATGGCCAGCGTGGCGGAGTTCGCACCGGCCGACGCGCCGGCCGACCATGCGCGCGCGGCGCCGGTGTTCGGCGGACTGGAGCGCTTCGTCCAGGGCGTGGACGCCGAACCGGTATCGAAATGGGTAGGACCGCGTCCCTCCGTGCCCGACAGCCGTCCCATCCTGGGGCAGGCCCCGGCCGCGCCCCACGTCCTGTTGGCCTATGGCCATGGCCACCTGGGCGTGACGCTGGCCGCGCTGACGGGAAGTATCATCGCCGACGTGGCGAGCGGCCGCGAGCCGCGCGTGGACCTGCGCGCCGTCGCGCCGCTGCGGAGCCAACGGCTCAGGTGATGGGGGATACATGTCGGACCTACTTCTGTTGGCGGCCGCCTTCGGCGCGGGCATGCTCAACGCCGCGGCGGGCGGAGGAAGCTTCCTCACGCTGCCCGCCCTGGTCGCCGTGGGCATGCCCGCGGCGGTGGCCAATGCCACCGGTACGCTGGCGCTGCTGCCCGGCTATCTGACCGGCGCCTGGGCGCTGCGGCGCGACATCGCGCAGTCGGAACCGGGCTCGCTCGCAGGCCTGTCGGGCATTGCGCTGGCGGGCGGGACCGCGGGGGCGCTGCTGCTGCTATGGACGTCGGGCGCTGTTTTCCGGAACGTGGCGCCCTGGCTGTTGCTGTTCGCCACCGCGCTGTTCCTGTTTGCGCCTCTCATGCTGCGGATGGCGCGCGGGCGGATGCTGTCATCCGGCGCCGCGGCGGCCGGCCTGTTCGCCGTGAGCTTGTACGGCGGCTATTTCAATGGCGGCATGGGCATCATGCTGCTGGCCTTGTTCGGCATGTCCCAGCGCGGCGACTTCAGCGCCATCAACGGGCTCAAGAACCTGCTGTCGGGCGTGCTGACCGTCGTGGCCGTCGTAGTCTACGTGGCGGGCGGGCTGGTGGAGTGGCGCGAGGCGGGTGTGATGGCCGTGGGCGCGACGGTGGGAGGGTTTGCCGGCGCGCGCCTGGCGCGCCGCGTGCCGATTGTCGTGATGCGGGCCATCGTGGTGCTGGTGGGCGTTTCGATGAGCGTCTTCATGTTCCTGAAGATATGAGCCGAGGGCTGCCGAGACGCGCCTCCGCCTCCCGCAGCCGGGCCTCGCGCTCGCCCACGTAGTCCCGCGTCAGCGGCACGCTTTCCTGGCGCCGCGCCAGTTGCACCTGGAAGATGGCGATGTCCTGGTAGCGGAACGCCGTTTCCGACATTGACAGGTAGTACTCCCACATGCGGGCGAAGCGTTCGTCGTACAGCGCCACGGCCTCGGCCCGCCGCGCCAGGAAGCGGTCGCGCCATAGGCGCAGCGTGCTGGCGTAGTGCAGGCGCAGCACCTCGATGTCGGTGACGACCAGCCCCGAGCGTTCGATGGCGGGCGTGAATTCCGACAGCGACGGGATGTGGCCACCGGGGAAGATGTATTTCTCTATCCACGGATTGTTGAAGTCCGGGACGTCGGAGTTGCCGATGAAATGCAGCAGCATCACACCGTCGTCGGCCAGCAGTTCGTGGCACTTGCGGAAGAAGGCGTCGTGGTAGCCCGTGCCCACGTGTTCGAACATGCCCACCGACACGATCCGGTCGAAGCGGCCGGGGGTCGCGCGGTAGTCCTCCAGGCGGTAATCGTAGGCCAAGGGGCGGGCGGTGCGGGCGGCCAGCTCGCGCGCGCCTTTCAGTTGTTCTTCGGACAGCGTGATGCCCGTGGCGTGGCCGGCGCCGGCGATCTCGACCAGGTAGCGCGTCAGGCCGCCCCAGCCGCAGCCGATGTCGAGTACGCGGTGGCCGGGTTCGACCAGCAGCTTGGCGGCGATGTGGCGTTGCTTGGCCCGCTGGGCCGATTCCAGGTCCTGTCCGGGGTGCTCGAAATAGGCACAGGAATATTGCCGCTGGTCGTCCAGGAACAGGGCGTACAGGCGGTCGTCCAGATCGTAGTGGTGGGCGACGTTGGCGCGCGCGCGGCCGGGCCGGTTGTTCTGCAGGAAGCGCCGGATCGACATGCGCACCGCGTCCAGCATCCGTACCGCGGCGCCGGGCTGCACCGCGTCGGCATCGCGCAGCAGCAGTTCCAGCACGTCGTAGATGCTGCCTTCGTCGACCACCAGCCTTTCGTTCATGAACAGTTCGCCCATGCGCAGGTCGGGGTCCATCAGCAGCGCCAGCACGGCGCGGGTGTCGGTGAAGCGGATGGCGGCGCGCGGCGGGGTGCCGTCGCCGAAGGCGAGCCGGCGGCCGCCGGGCAGGGTGACGTCCAGCGTGCCGCGCCGGACCAGGTCTTTCAGAGTGTTGGCAAGCAAGCGTTCCGCGTACGTTTGAAGCATCGTGGTTTCCGCGATGGGTCGACAGGGCAGGGGCTGCTACGCGGCCAGTGTAATGAATCCCTTGCGGTCCGGCTCGGTTGATTTTTCTTCGGGCGGCTAGAAGAATGCGCCATGACCTCGCCCGATACCGCCTTTTCGCTGCTGCTGGAACGCCTGTCCGATGCGCAGGCGCGGGCCGTGCGCGGCCGCATGACGGCACGCGAGCTGGCGCGCGGCCAGCCCCTGTTCGCGCAGGGGGACGCGAGTCCGCGCCTGTGGGTGATACGCGCGGGGCGGCTGCGCACCTATCACCTGGCGCCGTCGGGCGAGGAGTTCACCACGGCCGTCTGGACGTCCGGCCAGACCCTGGGACTGCTGAGCACGCTGCTGGACCAGCCCCGCGCGATCTCGTGCGAGGCGTTGGAACCGGCGTCGCTGCTGGCCATGGAGCGGGCCGACCTGCTGACGCTGATGGAAACGGTGCCGGCCTTCGCCATCAACGTGGCGCGCGTGGCCGCCATGCTGGCGACCAACAGCATCGCGCGCTCCGGTCCCCGGGTGCTGGATTCGGCCACGGCGAAGCTGGCGCGCATCCTGCACGATCTCGCGCTGGCCGCGCCCGGTTACGACGGGCATGGCGCTGAGATCGCGGGCGTGACCCGAGCGGACCTGGCCAAGATGGCCGGCATCAGCCGCACCTGGGCCAGCCTGAGGCTGACCGCCCTGGAGCGCGCCGGCCTGGTCCTGCGCACGCGGGGTGGGCTGAGCGTGCCCGACGCGGCGCGGTTGACGCGGCTTTATTCGGACGGATACTGAGGCGGCAGCAGCGCCAGGCACTCGACCTCCAGCAGCAGGTCGGGCTTGGCCAGCGCGGCCACGCCCACCAGCGTGCTGGCGGGGGGCTGGCCGGCGTCCAGGTACGGCGCGCGCACGCGCCGTATGGTCGCCACCGCTTCCTCGGTCAGGTCGCGCACGAAGTAGTTGAGCTTGACCGCGTAGGTCAGCGCCGAGCCGGCCGCCTCGAGCGCCGTCGCCAGGTTCTCGAACACCTGCCGGGTCTGGGCGGCCAGGTCGCCTTTGCCGACGATGCTGCCGTCCTGGGCGTAGGCCACCTGGCCCGAGACGACGATCAGCCGGTCCACCGGGGCGATGGCGACGTGGGTGAAGCCGTTGGGGGCGGGCAGGCGGGTGGGATTGATGAAGGAGACGTAGGGATGCATGGCGGCGTCAGTTGAGTGTGATCCGGGTGCGTTCGATGATACGGGCATACAGCTCGCGCTGCCGGGTGGCGAACTCGGCGAACTGGCCCGGCGTCGAGCCCGAGGGTTCGATGGCCGCCTGCTTCAGGGTGGCCGCGACGCCGGGGTCGGCCAGCGCCGCGCGCACGGCGGCGTTCAGGCGGTCGATGACCGGACCGGGCGTGCCGGCTGGCGCGACGATGCCGAACCACGAATACAGGTCGACCTCGCCCGCGCCCTGTTCCTGCGCGGTGCCGATCTCGGGCGCCAGCGGCGAGCGCCTGGCGCTCAGGATGGCCAGGGCCTTGAGCTTGCCGGCCCGTACCTGCGGCAGGGTGGCGGCCAGCGTGTCCACCACCACGTCGACGTTGCCGCCCATCAGGTCCACCAGCGCGGGGGCGCTGCCCTTGTAGGGGACGTGCAGCAGGGTGGCCGACCGTTGCAGGCCCACCAGTTCCATGCCGATCTGGTTCGACGTGCCGGCACCCATGGAGCCGTAGGCCAGCCCCTTGGGACGCTCGCGCGCCTGGTCCAGCGCCTGGACCAGGGTGGTCCACGGGGCGTCGGGGCGGGCCACGACCACGTTGGGCACGCTGCCCAGCAGCGAGACGTAGCCGAAGGAGTCGGTGGGCGAGTAGCCCACGTCCTTCATCAGCAGGGGGTTGATGGCCAGGGTGGCGTTGCTGGCGACCAGCAGCGTGTGGCCGTCCGCCGGCGCCTTGGCCACCGACTGCGCCGCCACCACCGTGCCGGCGCCCGGGCGGTTGATGATGACCACCGACTGGCCCAGTTGCCGGCTCATGCCGCCGGCGACCGTGCGGGCCAGCAGGTCGGTCGTGCCGCCCGCGGCGAAGGGCACGACGAGCTGGATGGGGTGAGTCGGGAAATCGGCCGCCGGGACGGGGGCCGTCGCGGTCATGGCCAGCAGCGCGGCCAGGGCGGTACGCAGGGTTGTCATCGCAAGTCTCCACCTTGAATGGTGCCATTCTGCGGCGGTGCCGCAAGACTGTCGGTTAACTAGTTAACGCACCGGCGTTTGCCTGAAAGGGGCCAGGAGTGAAAAAATGCGGGACAGGCGATACCCGCCGCGAGCGTTCCGGACGCGAGCAAGCATGTTCAACGGGGAGTCCCATGAAAACAACGATAGATCGCCCAGTGTTCTTCACCGCGGCCGCTTTCATCCTGGCGCTGGTCGCATGCGCGGTGGCCGTCCCGCGTGTCGTCGGAGACGTCTTCGACACGATCCAGGGGTGGATACTGACGAACGTCAGCTGGTTCTACATCCTGGCGGTGGCCATCATCCTGCTGTCGGTCGTGTTCATGGCGGTCAGCCGCTACGGCAGCATCAAGCTGGGGCCGGACCACAGCGAGCCCGACTACCGGAACTTCACCTGGTTCGCGATGCTGTTCTCGGCCGGCATGGGCATCGGGTTGATGTTCTTCGGCGTGGCCGAACCCATCATGCACCTGGTCTCGCCGCCCGTGGGCGAGGCAGGCACCGTGGCCGCGGCCCGCGAAGCCATGAGGATCACCTTCTTCCACTGGGGCCTGCACGCCTGGTCCCTCTACGCGATCGTGGCGCTGGTCCTGGCCTATTTCAGTTATCGCCACAATCTGCCGCTGACGTTGCGGTCCGCGCTGTATCCCTTCATCGGCGACCGCATCCACGGCCCCATCGGCAACGCCGTGGACATCTTCGCGATCATCAGCACCGTGTTCGGCGTCGCGACGTCGCTGGGGCTGGGCGTGGCGCAGATCAACAGCGGCCTGCACCACTTGTTCGGGACGCCCGTCGGCACGACCACCCAGATCATCCTGATCGCCATCGCCTGCGGCCTGGCGACGCTGTCGGTGGCGAGCGGGCTGGACCGCGGCATACGCATCCTGTCCGAAGCCAACCTGTACCTGGCGGTGATCCTGCTGGTGTTCGTGCTGGCCGTCGGGCCGACCATCTTCCTTTTGCAGAGCTTCCTGCAGAACATCGGCGCTTACCTGTCCGACATCGTCGCCAAGACCTTCAATCTCTATGCCTACCAGCCCACGGACTGGATAGGCGGCTGGACGCTGTTCTACTGGGGCTGGTGGATCGCCTGGTCGCCGTTCGTGGGGCTGTTCATCGCCCGCATCTCGCGCGGCAGGACGATACGCGAGTTCGTGCTGGGCGTGCTGCTGGTGCCCACGGGCTTCACCTTCCTGTGGATGACGGTGTTCGGCGGCTCGGCCATTCATCTGGTGTTGTTCGAGCACCTGGACAGCCTGGCCGACACGGTCAAGGCGGACAGTTCGCTGGCGCTGTTCGCCTTCCTCGAGCACTACCCTTGGGGGCATGCGATTTCCGTGCTGGCCATCGCGATGGTCGTGGTGTTTTTCGTGACGTCGGCCGATTCGGGCGCGCTGGTGGTGGACCTGCTGGCGTCGGGCGGCGTCGAGCCTTCGCCGGTATGGCAGCGCATCTTCTGGTCGGTCCTGACCGGCGTGGTGGCGGTGGCCCTGTTGCTGGCCGATGGCCTGCAGGCGTTGCAGACCGCGACCATCGCCAGCGCGCTGCCGTTCTCCATCGTGCTGCTGGTCTCGGTGTGGGGGCTGTTCAAGGCCTTGAAGCTTGACGCCACCAAGCGCCGCATCCACCATCAGTCACTGGCGCTGTCACGGCCGGCCGGGGGCGGGGAACCCTGGGAATCGCGGCTGCGCAACATGGTCATGATGCCGCGCCGCGCCCACGTTCTGCGCTTTACCGCCGACGTGGTGCGGCCGGCCATGGAGGCCGTGGTGGAAGAGTTGCAGAAGCTGGGCTACGAAGCGCGCGTGCGCGATGGCGAGGACGGCGAGGTGGCGCTGGAGGTGGTGCACCAGGAGGCCCTGGATTTTTCCTACGCCGTGCGGCCGGAGTCTTTCGTGCGCCCCGGACTGACCGCCGCCGAGGTGCGCGACGAAGAGGGGCGCAAGTACTTCCGGGCCGAGGTCCACCTGCGCGAGGGAGGCCAGGACTACGACATCATGGGTTGGAGCCGCGACGCCGTGATCGGCGACATCCTGGACCAGTACGAGCGCCATCGCCATTTCCTGCACGTGGCGCGATAGACCGCATCAGCCGGCCTTGCCCGCCTTCAGGGCCGCGCCCAGTTCGTCGTCGATCCGCTGGGCGCGGGCCGCCGCCGGGCGGCTGGTCAGGCGCTGCACGTAGCGCTGGTAGGCCGGCCGTTTCTCTATCGTGCCGAACATCATGCCCCAGGCCAGTTGCGAGCCCACGTAGACGTCCGCCGCGGTAAAGCCGTCGCCCGCCACGTAGCCTTCGCCGGACACGGCCGTCTCCAGCACGTCCAGCACCTCGGCCAGCGTGCCGTAGCCCACCATGCGCCGCCTGTCTTCCGGTACGCTGATGCCCAGCGCCTGGTTGGTGACCGCAGCTTCCACGGGGCCGGCACAGAAGAACAGCCAGCGGTAGTAGGGGCCGCGCAGCGGACTTTGCGGCGGCGGGGCGAGGCGCGCCTGGGGGAAGGCGTCGGCCAGGTAGGCGCAGATCGCCGCCGATTCGGTGACCACGGTGCCGCCATGGCGGATGGCGGGCACCTTGCCCATGGGGTTGATGGCCAGGTATTCGGGGCTCTTCATCGTCGTGGCGTAGTCCTGCACCTCGGTGCGGTAGGGCTGGCCGACCTCTTCGAGCATCCAGCGCGCGATGCGGCCGCGGGACATGGGATGGGTGTAGAAGACAAGTTCATCGTTCATTGTGGGTTCCTGCATCGTCGGGGTCGTTCCAGGGAGCGTCGGATGGTACGGCAGGCTCGACCCCGTCGACAATGGGGCCGAGCTGGGAGACGTCCAGCGGCTTGACCAGGTGCAGGTCGAAGCCCGCCTGGGCCGTGCGCTGGCGGTCGTCCTCCTGTCCATAGCCGGTCATGGCGATGAAGATGGTGCGCGCCAGTTGCGGGATGGCCTTGAAGGCACGCAGCGCCGCGAAGCCATCCATGGTGGGCATGGCCAGATCGATGAAGACGAGGTGCGGCTGGAAGCTGGGCGCCATGCGCAGGGCCGCTTCCGCCGTGTACAGCGAACGTGCCTGGTGGCCGTTGATCTCCAGCAGCATGGCCAGGCTGTCGGCCGAGTCGCGGTTGTCGTCCAGCACGAGGATGCGCTTGGCGGTCGAGGTCCGGCGCGAGGTCGCGGACATGGGGCGCACGGGCGGCGCCGGCTCGGCCAGGGGCAGGCGGACCGTGAACGTGCTGCCCAGGCCGGAGCCCGGGCTGGATGCCGAGATGGCGCCGCCATGCATGCGCACCAGTGAGCGGCACAGCGTCAGGCCTATGCCCAGCCCGCTGTCGGTCGGGTTGGTGTCGCGGTCTTCCTGCACGAACAGCTGGAAGACGGCTTCCAGGGCATGTTCCGGCATGCCGCGGCCTTGGTCGCGCACCTCGATCAGCGCCGACCGGCTCTGCCGCGTGGCGCGGATGGCGATGGCAGTGCCCGGGGGCGAGAACTTCGAGGCGTTGTGCAGCAGGTTGTGGAGCACTTGCACCAGTCGCGTCATGTCGCCTTTCACGGTCAGCGGTTCGGCCGGAAGGTCCACGTTTATGCGCTGTTCGCGGGCATCGGTGTGGAAGCGCGAGGACTCGATGCCGCGCTCGATGATGGTGCGCATGTCCACCGGGGCCAGGCGCAGCTCGATCTTGCCGGAGGTGATGCGGCCGATGTCCAGCAGGTCGTCGACCAGCCGCGACAGGTGCGTGATCTGGCGATCGATCATGTCGCGGCAGCGAGCCGCGGTGGAGCCGATGTCCGGGTCCTTCTGCAGGATGCCGATGGCATTGCGCACCGGCGCGAGCGGGTTGCGCAATTCGTGGCCCAGCGTGGCCAGGAACTCGCTCATGCGCCGGTTGGCCAGCTCCAGTTCCTCCAGGCGCTTGCGCTCGCTCATGTCGCGCATGATCTTGACGTAGCCCCGCAACTGCCCGTCCTCGTCGTGGACGGCGGTGGTGGTCACGTTGGCCCAGAACAGCGAGGCGTCCTTGCGCTGGCGCCAGCCTTCTTCCTCGTAGCGGCCTCCCGCCTGCGCGATGCGCAGTACCCGGTCGGGACCTTCGGAGGACGGGTCGTCGGTGGGATGGAACATGGAGAAATGCCGGCCGACGACCTCGTCCCGCCGGTAGCCGGTGATCTGCATGGCGCCGGTGTTCCAGCTCGTGATCATGCCTTCGGCATCGAGCATGTAAATGGCGTAGCCTTCCACGCCTTCGAGCAGCAGCCTGAATCGTTCCTCGCTCTGCTTCAGCGCCTCGGTCTGGCGGCGGCGCTCGTTCAGGTTGCGGGTGATCTTGACGTAGCCCTTGAGCGTGCCGGACGCGTCCCGCAGCGCGGTGATGACGACGTTGGCCCAGAAGGTCGAGCCGTCCTTGCGCACGCGCCAGCCTTCGTCCTCGAAGCGGCCGTGCAGGGCGGCCTCTTCCAGTTCGTAGCGGGGCCAGCCGCGCGCCACGGCCTCGGCCGTGTAGAAGACGGAAAAATGCTTGCCCAGGATCTCGTCGGCCGCATAGCCCTTGATCTTGGCGGCGCCGGCGTTCCAGGTCCTGATGCGGCCGTCGGGGGACAGCATGAAGATGGCGTAGTCCTCGATGGCATCCACGAGCATGCGGAAGCCGATGTCCGTATCGCTTCCGAACCCCGCCGCCGCTACGCCGGGAGTGGGTTCCTTTTCCTCGGCCTGGAGGTGGGCCGAGTCCATGGCTGAGAAGCTCAAGGCATCACCTCGTGGTGCTCGAACCGCGAGTCTATACACGCTCTTTCAAAGGGCCTGTAACAAGGTGAATCGCCTTACGATGGAAATAATTGACATCATGTCAAATAAAGCATAATTTAATTGATAGGGTGATATTTAATTCGAGGAGACTCCCTTGGCCACTACCGACAAGCCGGTCGTCACGGCCGGCATGAGAGGCGCGTCGTGGGACCCCCGGCTGATGAGCCGGCCATACCAGGTGGTGCCCTATGCGCTGGGCACGGCCGACGGCCAGCGCACGCTGGGCTTCCTGTTCACCACGGCCGAGTCCGGCAGGACGGTCGTGTCGCTGATGCATCCGCGGGAAATGGCGGTAACGCACTACATGGTGCCTCATGTGCTGGATGCCGGCTGCGCCTGCTGGGTGCAGGGGTCGAGATCCATCGGCAACGACCTGCGGCTCGAGCACGAAGTGGCCCTGTTCGACGTGGCGGCCGGCATGGCGCACCTGCGGTCGTTGGGCTACGAGAACATCGTGCTGCTGGGCAACTCGGGCGGCGCCGGCCTGTACACGCTCTACAACCAGCAGTCGTCGCTGCCCGGGGAGCAGCGCATCGCCCGCACGCCGGGCGGCCGGCCCACCGCCCTGGCCGAGCTGGAGATGCCGCGCGCCGACGGCATGATCCTCTTGTCCCCGCATCCCGGGCAGGGCAGGCTGCTGATGGCCGGCATCGACCCTTCGGTGGTGTCGGAGGACGATCCCCTGGACACCGATCCCGCGCTGGATCCCTTCTCGCGGGACAACGGCTACGATGCCGAGACGGGCGCCGCGTCCTACGACCCGGTATTCGTCCAGCGCTACCGTGCCGCCCAGGCCGAGCGGGTGGCGCGCATCGACGCCCGCGCGCGCGGTCTGCTGCGGCGCAAGGCCGAGGCCCGGGCGAAGGTCAAGGCGGGCGGGGCGTCGATGGCCGAGCAGCGGATCGCGGCGCATGCGCCCATTTTCCACGTGTGGCGCACCGATGCGGATCTTCGTTCATGGGACATCTCCATCGATCCGTCGGACCGCAGGACGGGATCGCTGTGGGGCAGGAACCCGCTGGCCTCGAACTGGGGCAGTGTGGGATTCGGCCGGGTGGTCACGCCCGAGTCCTGGCTGTCCACCTGGTCGGGGCTGTCGTCCAACGCCGCGCTGGAGAAGACCGCGGGCGCCATCACCCAGCCCACGCTGCTGGTGGAGTACACGGGGGACCAATGCACTTTCCCGGCCGACATCCGGACGATCCACGAACAGATCGGCGCCGCCGACAAGCGCCACCTGCGCGTGCGCGGCAATCACCATGGCCTGGCGCTGGCGCCGGGCGAGGAGCCCGGCCAGCGCATCGCCGGGCGCGCGGCCGGCGAGTGGCTGCGCGAGAAAATGGCCTAGCGCGGGAATGGAGATGAGTGCGGACATGATCGACGTGGAACCGAAGACCCGGCTGGAGGGCGTGCGCTATCCCGACGCCGGCCGCCTGCGCCGCTACGCGGAGCTGGGGCTGCTGGGCGGCGAGACGCTGGCGGGCGCGTTCGCCCGCTCGTTCGCGCTGCATGCCGACCGGCTGGCGCTGGTGGGACCGCAACTGCGGATGAGCTATCGCGAACTGGATCGCGACAGCGACCGGCTGGGCGCGGCCATGCTGGCGATGGGGCTGGTCCAGCACGACCGCGTGCTGCTGCAGAGCGGCAATTGCGCCGAACTGCTGGTGGCTTTCCTGGCCTGCCTGAAGGCGGGCCTGATTCCCATCTGCGCGCTGCAGGCCTTCCGCAAGCTGGAAGTGGGCTATCTGGCGAAGCTGGCCGATGCCCGCCTGCACCTCGTCCAGGGCGACGACGCCCGGTTCGACGACGTGGCCTTCGCGCGTGAGATGCAGGCGGCCGTGCCCACGCTGCGCCATATCGTGCAGGCGCGGGGCGAGCCGCGCGCCGGCGCGCACGGGCTGCGCCGACTGATCGACGGCATGCCCTGGGAGCGTGCCAGGACGATGCTGGCGGACGTCGAGCACGACCCGTGGCAGGTGGCGGTGTTCCAGTTGTCCGGCGGCACGACCGGGGTGCCCAAGATCATCCCCCGCTTCCAGAGCGAGTACCTGTACAACATGCGGGAGGTCGCCGCCTGCAACGGCTACACCCGCGACGACGTGCTGTTCTTTCCCACGCCGTACATGCACAACCTCAACATGGGATGCTGCTTCGGCCCCTTCCTGCTGTGCGGCGGCGCGGTTACGGTGGCACCCGACCTGGCCGAGGAAACCCTGTGCGCGCTGGTCCGCGAGCACCGTCCCACCTGGTTCGGCGCGCCCGGTCCCATTCTGACGCGCATCGTGCCCGAACTGGCCCGCGCCGGCGAGGGCGAGAAGGCGCGCCGGCGCTTCATCACCTCGAAGAACGCGGGCGGCATGGCGCGGCTCACGGGGTCGCCCGCGCGCCACATCTTCGGCATGACCGAGGGCGTGATCATGTTCACGCGGGAAGACGACCCGCGGCACCTGAACGACGGTTCGGTCGGCCGGCCGGTGTCCGCGCACGACGAAGTGAAGATCGTCCGCCCGGGCACGGAAGAGCCGGTGGCCGACGGCGAGGTCGGCGAGGCGCTGTTCCGCGGCCCGTACACCATCCAGGGCTACTACAAGTCGGCCGCCGAGGACGCGCACCGCTTCACGGCGGACGGCCACTACCGCTCGGGTGACCTGATGTCCAGCCGGGTCGAGGGCGGCCGCCGCTACTACTTCTTCCAGGGCCGCATCAAGGACGTGATCGACCGCGGCGGCGAGAAGATCAACGCCGAGGAGGTCGAGGGCGTCGTCAGCCGCCATCCCGCCATCCTGAACTGCGCGCTGGTCGGCATGCCCGATCCCGTCTATGGGGAGAAGGCCTGCCTGTTCGCCACGCTCAGGCCATCGGCGTGCGCGCCGGACGTCGAGGAGCTGGGCCGCTTCCTGCACGGGGAAGGGTTGGCCAAGTTCAAGTGGCCCGAACGCATCGAGGTGCTGGCGGATTTCCCGCTTTCGGCCTCCGGCAAGCTCAGCAAGCAGATCCTGCGGGAACGGATCGCCGCCATCCTGGCGCGGCCAAACGAGGAACTTCCGACATGAACACCGAAGCGCTTTCCCCCCTGCGATTGCACGGCGTACATCACACCGCGCGCCCCACCTGGAAACTGTCCGAGACGGTGCGCTTCTACCGCGACCAGCTCGGCCTGCCGCTGGTGCACGCGATCTCCGCGCGCGGCTGGGGGCAGGACGACCATGCCGACTTCCTGCATTTCTTCTTCGACAGCGGCAACGGCAGCACCATCGCGTTCTTCTACTACATCGGCACGCAGCGCCCGGACAAGCTGCGCGTGAGCGACCATTACCAGGAACGCGCGACGCACACCGCGTGGCAGGTACCGGACGAAGCCGAGCTGCTGCGGTGGCGCGCGCGCGTGGAAGCCGCCGGCATTCCGCTGCGCTACCAGATCCGCCACGAGGTGATCGAGTCCATCTACTTCAACGATCCCAACGGCTACCCGATCGAGATCACGACCCAGTTGCGGCCCTTCGGCCAGGCCGACGCGGATGACGCGGCCCGCACGCTGGAAGCCGCGATGGCGCTGGAGGCGGGGCAGGGCGAGCGCCTGGACGGCATCGAGCCGGTATGGCGCCGCAAGGCGGCGGCGCTGGACGATGCCGACCGGCCGGCGGGCGTGGCTTCGGTGTACGTGCTGGACGTGCCCGAGTTCGCTCCGCTGCTGGACGATGCGCGCGCGCGCGGCTACGCGGTGCACCGCGGCGCGGCCGGCTACGCCCGCATCGACGGCGCGCCCGGTCTGCGTTTCCGCCGCAAGGAGCTGGGCTTCAAGCCCGCCCTCTGGTACGGCGCGCTGACGGGCGGCCTGGCGGGCAACATCGCCGCGTTCGACATGGACATCCTTGCCATCGATCCGACGGAGTCGCCATGAAGGTCATCATCGTCGGCGGGGGGCCGTCGGGGCTGTTCCTGTCCATCTTGCTCAAGCAGCGCCTGCCGCACGCGCGCATCGACGTGCACGAGCAGAACCCGGCGGACGCGACCTTCGGTTTCGGCGTGGTGCTGGCCGATAGCGGCCTGGCCTCGCTGCGCGAAGCGGCGCCCGAGGTGGTCGAGGACCTGATGGGCGCCATGCGCTTCAACGACCGCCAGACCATCGTCATGCGCGAGCGGCCCATCGTCGTGCGCCGGCCGGGGGCGGGCGGCGGTGCCATCCCGCGCATCGATCTGCTGCGCATCCTGCACGACCATGCCCGCCGCCTGGACGTGGACGTGCGCCACGAGCACAGGCTGGCCGACGTCCACGCGCTGGACGCCGACCTGGTGGTGGGCGCGGACGGCGTGAACTCGACGCTGCGCGCGGCCGACGAAGCCGCCTTCGGCACGACGCACGGCCAACTGACCAACCACTTCGCCTGGTACGGCGTCGACAAGGCCTTCGAGACGCCGGCGCTGGTGTTCCGCGAATGGCGGGGCGGCTGCTTCGTCGCGCACTACTACCCGTATTCGGCGGCCATGAGCACCTTCGTGGCCGAGTGCGACGACCGGACCTGGGTTGAGTTCGGCATGGAAGCGATGGATGCGCGGGCGCGGCAGGCCCTGTTCGAGGAAGTGTTCGCGCCGGAGTTGGGCGGACATGGGCTGATATCCAATCATTCCAGCTGGCGCCAGTTTCCGGTGGTCCGCAATCGCGCCTGGCATGCGGGCAACCGCGTGCTACTGGGCGATGCGCTGGCCAGCGCGCACTTCTCCATCGGCTCGGGCACCCGCATTGCGATGGAGGACGCCGTCGCGCTGGCCGAGGCGCTGCGGCAGCGGCCGGACGACGTCGGCGGCGCGCTGGAGCTGTACGTGGCGTCGCGCAAGCCCGCCAAGCAGCGGCTCATCCGCGCTTCGGAAGCTTCCTACAACTGGTACGAGCGCGTGCGCGAATGGATGCGGATCGAATCGCCGCATGAATTCGTCTACCGCTTCATGACCCGCACGGGGCGGGTCGATCGCGACCGCCTGAAGCTCCAGTATCCGGACCTGGTCCGCGAGATGGAGGAGGCCGGGGTGGCGGCGCTGGCCGGATAGCCCGGGCGGGGCCGGAAAGGTGGGTAAATTGCCGCCCTGGCAATAATTTTCTACGATAGTGCCGTTTCCATCCGCCCCGTCCACCATGCCCGCCTCCAAGAAGGCCGCTGCCCAGGCCGCCGCTCCCCGCCGCCGCGGCCGGCCCCCCAAGGTCGAATCGCCGATTACCGCCGAGCCGCTGCTGAGCCGCTGGGCCATCCTCCAGCGCGCGATAGACCTAGCCAAGAGCATGCCGCTGGACCAGATCTCGATGGTGCAACTGGCGCGGGACTTCGGCGTGGCGCCCGGCCTCATCCACTACTACATGGGCGGACGCGACAAGCTGGTGTCGGGCGTCCTGAACGACTACTACCGCCAGCGGGTCGAGAAGCTGCCCCCGCTGACCGGCGACTGGCGCTCCGACGTCGAGACCATCGCGCGGCTGAGCTTCGCCGTGGCCATCGCCAACCCCGGCGCCAGCATGTACGTGGCCTCGCACAACCGCTACCGGTTGTTCCAGGACGTCGAGCCGGACGAGACCGACTACGGCATGGTGTTCTTCAACCACATGGCCTCGGCCATCATGCAGGGCGGCTTCACGCACGACCAGGTGGCGCTGGCCTATCACCTGATCGCCCAGTACCTGGTGGGCGCCAGCATGGCCGAAGCCTCGCGGCAGATGCCGGCCTACCACGAGGATTTCATCCGGGCCCGCCTGGAGTCGGCGGACCCGTACCCCGCCGCGCGCGCCATCAGCCGCTCGTTCGCCCGCCTGAGCTCGGCCACCGCCTTCGACGAAGGGCTGCGCATCACGCTGGACGGCATCGCCGCCTGGCGCGCGGGCGCTTCCATCCCCCGGCGCCCGCGCAAGCCTGCCTGAGATTTTCCGGCCGCGGCTCCCTCTCCGTACAAACCATTATTTGATACTCAATCAATTATTCGTACATTAATTGAATGCATATCAAATATGGTCGCGGACCGGACATCGCCCAAGCTGTCCGCGCGTACCGGAGGAGACAAGAGATGGATCGCAAACTGGCCTGCGCCGCCGCGCTGGCGGGCATCCTGGCCACGGTGCCGGTGCTTGCCGCCGAGACCTATCCGGCCCGCATGGTGAAAATGGTGGTGCCGTCCATCGCCGGCAGCGCCCCGGACATCATCGCGCGGCTGGTGGCCGAACGGCTGACCGCGGCCTGGGGCCAGCAGGTGGTGGTGGAGAACCGCCCCGCCGGCAACGGCATCGCCGCCATGCAGGAACTGGCCCAGGCCGCGCCCGACGGCTACACCCTGGGGCTGTTCCACGCCGCGGCGGCGGTGACCACGCCGGTCATGTACAAGGAAGCCCGCTTCGACATCGAGCGCGACGCCGAGACCGTGGCCACCATCGCCTATACGCCCATGCTGTTCGTCGCCAATGCCCAGGCGCCCTACCGGAACGTGGCCGAGATCCTGGCCGCCGCGAAGGCCAAACCCGACGACGTGGTCATCGGCAGTCCCCGCCGGGGCTCCATTCCCCACCTGACGTCGGAGATGATGGGCCAGTACGGCCATGCCCGCTTCCGGCAGATCGGCTTCAGCGGGACCACCCAGGCGATCCAGGCGCTGATCAAGGGCGACATCCCGCTGTACGTCGACGGCACCGCGCCGCTGCTCCCGCTGGTACGCAGCGGCCGCATCAAGGCCATCGCCGTTACGGCCGACGAAGCGCTGCCCGGGCTGGAAGGCATTCCGCTGGCCAAGGACGCCGTACCCGGCACCGTCGCCTCCGGCTGGTTCGCGATGTTCGCCCCCAAGGGCACGCCCCAGGCCGTGATCGACCGGACCAGCGCCGACGTCAACGCGGCGCTGCGCCAGGGCCCCTTCGTGACGCGCCTGGCGGAACTGGGCACCTATCCGATGATCAAGTCCCACGCCCAGGCCCGCGACTTCATCCGCAGCGAAAAGAAACGCTGGGAAGAAGTCATCGCAGAAGCCGGAGTGAAACCCGAGTAACGCGTGGACTGAAGCATCGGTGCTACCGCTGGCAGCCAGCGATAGCACCGGTGCTGCAACCCAAGAAACTGGCACTAGACCCAGGATGCGGTGGATCCGGCTCCGCCGGTCCACCCGCATCGCCCCCTGGGGGGCGCGCGTCAGCGCGTAGGGGGGGACCTCCTCGGCAGCCATCGCCAGAGGACGGCGGCGGCGGCCAGGCCCAGCGTGCCTACCGACGCCACCCCTATGGTCAACGACGCCACGGCGGTAATCGCCGACAGGATGACCGGCCCCAGGCTGTTGCCCACGTCGGCGATCAGGCGCCAGATGCCCAGGAACTCCGTGCGGCCGTGGGCGGGCGAGGCGTCGGCGCCCAGGGTCATGACGATGCCCGAACTGATGCCGTTGCCGAAGCCCAGGATCAGCGACACGATCAGGAAGGGCACGATGCCGGTCGTGAGCGAAGTGGCCATCAGCGCGCCGCCCATCAGCAGCACGGACGGCAGCGCGACCCACAGGCGGCCGCGCCGGTCCATGATCGTGCCGGCCGGATAGAACACCGACATGTCGATGGCGGCGACCAGGCCGTAGATGATGGAGGCGGTGGTGGGCGCCAGCCCGAGGTGGTCGGCCCACAGCGGGATCACGACCTGGCGCGACGAGCGCAGCGCGCTGACCAGCAGGATGCCCAGCCCAAGGGTCAGGAAGACCTTGGCGTGGTCGCGCGCGATGTCCTGGACGCGCGGCTTCGCGCGTGTCAGGCCGGCGTGGCTTTCGCTGGACATCTCCGGAGCGAGCCAGGCGATCAGGCCGGCGCCCGAGATCGCGACGGCCGCTACCCAGTACGCGCCGTTCAGCCCGACGAAGTGGATCATGGCCGCGCCGGCGAAGGGGCCGATGAAGACGCCTATCCGGTTGGTGCCGCCCAGGGTCGAGAGCGCCCGCGCGCGCAGGTAGGGCGGCACGGCATCGATCAGGTAGGTCTGGCGGGCCAGCATGAACACCGACGCGGCCATGCCCACCAGGAAGACGCCCAGGCCCAGCATCCAGGCGTGGGTGGCGAAGATGCACAGCAGCAGCGCCAGCACGCTGAACGCGGCCGCCCCCGCCATGGAGCGCCGTTCCCCGTGGCGGGACGTGATCATGGCGGCCGGAATGTTGCTGACCAGCGAGCCTATGCCCATCAGCGACACGATCAGCCCGGCCACGGCCACCGAGGCGCCGAGTTCGCGGGCGCTGAGGGCGATGACCGGGAGGATGGCGCCGTTGCCGATGCCGTAGAGGACTGATGGACCGAATGCCGGGACGGCGATCTGTTTGAGGCTGAAGGGGGTGTCGCTGCGCGGCGCTGTCATTGCGGGGGGACGGGGCTGGGGCGGGGCCGGCGGGCGCCGCGTGTGAACGATGCCGCAATTGTCGCGCAAATCGGCGTCGGCGGCCGGCCCCGTTGGTACCGTTAGACGATGTCGTCCCGGCTGCGGCCGCCCACGGTGGCCATCCAGCTCGCCACGAAGGCGCCGATCAGCATGGAAGCGAAGGCCCACAGGGCGAAGGCGGCGGCCGCCTTGCGCGCCGTGTCCGCCGCCTGCCGCGCGGTCTGTTCCGCCTGTTGGGCCGCCTGCCGGGCGCGGGTGACGACGTCGTCCACCCGCTTCTCGGCGGCGGCCGGGTCCGTGCCGGTCTGCGCTGCGACGACCCGCGCCAGGTAGCCGCGGTCCTCGGCGTTCAATTCCCCGCGCGCCACGCTGGCGGCGACGATGCGGCCGACCTCCGCCCGCGCCGCGCCCGGATCGCCGGCCGGGTTGGGCTGGTCGCCCCGCAGCAGCAGGTCGGCCACGTAGTCGGTCGGCATGCCGCCCTGGTCCGCCCGCACCGCCTGCCCGGCGGCGGCCGCGGCCGCGGCGCCGGTGCCCGCTGCGATCGTGGCGCCCGCCTTCGCGGTACCGGCCGCGGCCGACATCAGCGCCGAGCCAACCACGATGGCGCTGACCACGGCGCTCAGCGCCCATACCAGAAAGCCGTGCGCGGTGTCGCGGAAGTAGGTCTCGTCGGTGTGGATGCCGACCCACTTCGTGCGCAGCCGTCCGGCCAGATAGCCGCCCAGGCCGTACGCGATGAGGTGGGTCAGGATCATCCACACGACGGCGCCTATGCCCAGCGTGGCCGCGGAAGCGCCTTCGCCGGACCAGGGCGACATCGAGACGAAGCCCAGTCCCGCGCCGCCGGCCAGCAGCATGAAGGAGACCGCCGAGGCGATGACGGCGCCGGCGATGACGGCGGCCCACGAGACGGCTGAGGCGGGGGACTCGTTCGCGCGCGCCAGGGTAGGGCTGGAGACGTAAGAATTACCTGCGGATGTAGCGTTTTCCATGAGGTGGCCTTTTCTTGTGCTTGGGGGAGGCGTGGACCGCGAAGCGGCGCCGGCGCTAGTGCCAGAACAGGGCAAGCAGGATGATGATGGGAATGGGGACGCCCAGGAGCCAGAGCAGGA
>MKUP01000033.1:211763-506676 GCA_001898625.1 Burkholderiales bacterium 67-32 | reverse complement strand
CGCCGCGGGCGTTCCGATTGCGCAAGCGCCGTGCCCGGTCGAGCCGGAAAGGCGCGTTCACGGCCGGAGCCGTGACGGGGGCCTGTCCCTTCGCATTCTTCGTTATATATAGTTGTATATTACGAGTGCGCCCCCATGGCGCGCCGCTCCGCTTCCGAGGACTCCATGACACTGCCCGCCTTCAAGCTCGCGCCGGTCGCGGGCGCCGTAGCCCGTCCGTCCACGCGCCTGCGGGAGCCCGCGGTGGCGCCCGCCGTCGTCCGGCGCCGCGCGCGGCTGGCCGACCTGGACTGCCGCCTGCATTGCTCCATCATCGGCACCTGCATGACGACGGCGGAGTTGCGCAAGCTGGTGGCGCGCTTCGCGGCCTGCGACGTGCGGCATGCCAGCGACCTGGAGATTCATGAGGAGGGCGTCTGCCTGGCGGGGGCCGGCGGGGACGGCTGCAAGGCGCTGCAAAAGGCCCTGGACGAGCGCCACGCGGCGAGCGTGCGGCGATTCGGCGCCGCCCGCGACCCGGCCGCGCTGCTGGAATTGTGGAACGAGGCGGTCGCGGCGGGCGACGTTCCCGGCGCCTACTGGGCCGCCATGACCCATCCCGATGCCACGCCGGAGGTCCGGCAGGCCGCCTTCGGCCAGGTGCACATGCTGTCGCACCTGGTCGGCGCCGCCAACCGGGCCGACATCCGGCGCCTGGTCGCGCTGGAAAAGGAGAATGCCGAGCTGCGCGAGAAGGTGGAGCGGCAGCAGGCGCGGCTGCACGAGGCCGCCACCCTGCGCGACGCCGCGCTGCGCGAGGCGGAAGCCCTGCGGGCGCGCTTGCACGCCGTGCCGCAGGCGGCGCCCGACCTGGAGGCCGAAGCGGCCCGCCTGCGCGACGAACTGGGGGCCAGCGCGGCCGCGCTGGCCCGGGAGGCCGGCCGGCGGGATGCGGCGGAACAGCAGGCCGCGGCCGCGCGGGCCGACGCGCGGGAGGCCGCGCGGGAACTGGCCGAGGCCAGGGCGCGGGCCGAGGCGGCGCAGGCCGAAGCCGAGGTCCTGGAGAGGACGGTGGAAACGGCGGCCCATCCGGCGCAAGGCGGCCTGGACGCGCTGCGCGGCCGGCGCATCGTCTATGTGGGCGGCCGGCCCGGGACCACCCAGGCGCTCAAGGCGCTGGTCGAATCGGCGGGTGGGGCGTTCGCCGCCCACGACGGCGGCATCGAGGACCGCAAGGGGCTGCTGGCCGCCGCCGTGGCGCGCGCCGACCTCGTGGTCTTCCCCGTGGACTGCATCGACCACGACTCGATGGCGCGCCTGAAACGGACCTGCGAGCGGCACCAGGTGCCGTATTCGCCGCTGCGGACCGCCGGCGTGGGCAGTTTCATCGCGCTGGCCGCGCGGCTGGGCGGGCAGGCAGTGATAAAATCTCACTCCGCATTGTGAAAGCCGCGGTTCCGGGGCCGGGAGGCCCGGGCCGCCACGGCATTCGCGAGGACGCGATTCTTCAGGCAATCGATACCGGCGCGCGGGTGCCAGGGCGCACGCGCGACGTCCCCTGCATGGCCGCCCGTGCCATGCCCGGCCCCCCCGGGGGGGTTGTCCGAGAATCTCCGCTACTTCCGTAATCGAGTGAGATTCAATAAAGAATGTCTACCACGTCGAAGATCATCTACACCCTCACTGACGAAGCGCCTGCACTGGCGACGTACTCGCTGCTGCCCATCGTCCAGGCTTTCACCCGTTCCGCCGGCGTCGACGTCGAAACGCGGGACATCTCCCTGTCCGGCCGCATCATCGCCGTGTTCCCCGAGTACCTGACCGACGCGCAGAAGATCTCGGACGACCTGGCCTACCTGGGCCAACTGGCGACCCAGCCGGAAGCCAACATCATCAAGCTGCCCAACATCAGCGCCTCGATCCCGCAGCTCAAGGCCGCGATCAAGGAACTGCAGCAAAAGGGCTACAAGCTTCCCGACTATCCGGACGAGGTCAAGAACGACACCGACAAGGACGTCAAGGCTCGCTACGACAAGATCAAGGGCAGCGCCGTGAACCCGGTCCTGCGCGAAGGCAACTCCGACCGCCGCGCGCCGCTGTCGGTCAAGAACTACGCCCGCAAACACCCCCACAAGATGGGTGCCTGGAGCGCCGACTCGAAGTCGCACGTCGCCCACATGGAAAGCGGTGATTTCTACGGCAGCGAAAAGTCGACCGTGGTCCAGAACGCCGGCAACGTCCGCATCGAGTTGGTCGGCAAGGACGGCACGACCAAGGTCCTGAAGGAAAAGACCGCGGTCAAGGCGGGCGAGATCATCGACGCCTCGACCATGAGCAAGAAGGCGCTCTCCAGCTTCATCGAAGCCCAGATCGAAGACGCCAAGAAGCAGGGCGTGCTGTTCTCGGTGCACCTGAAGGCCACCATGATGAAGGTCTCGGACCCCATCCTGTTCGGCCTGGTGGTTTCCGTGTTCTTCAAGGACGTGCTGGCCAAGCACGCCGACGCGCTCAAGCAGGTGGGCTTCGACCCCAACAACGGCCTGGGCGACCTGTACGCCAAGATCAAGGACCTGCCGGCCGACAAGCAGGCCGAGATCGAAGCCGACATCAAGGCCGAATACGCCAAGCGGCCCGAGCTGGCCATGGTGAACTCCGACAAGGGCATCACCAACCTGCACGTGCCCAGCGACGTCATCATCGATGCTTCGATGCCCGCCATGATCCGCGAGTCGGGCAAGATGTGGGGCCCGGACGGCCAACTGCATGACGCCAAGGCCGTGGTGCCGGATCGCTGCTACGCCGACGTCTACCAGGTCGTCATCGAGGACTGCAAGAAGAACGGCCCGTTCGACCCGGTCACGATGGGCACCGTGCCCAACGTCGGCCTGATGGCCCAAGCCGCCGAGGAATACGGTTCGCACGACAAGACCTTCCAGCTCCCGGCCGACGGCACGGTGCGCGTGGTCGACGAAGCTGGCAAGGTACTGCTGGAGCAGCCGGTCGAAGCCGGCGACATCTTCCGCATGTGCCAGGCCAAGGACGCCCCGATCCAGGACTGGGTCAAGCTGGCCGTTGCCCGCGCCCGCGCCACCGGCGTGCCGGCCGTGTTCTGGCTGGACAAGAACCGCGCCCACGACGCCCAGGTCATCGCCAAGGTCGAGAAGTACCTGAAGGACCACGACACCAGCGGCCTGGACATCCGGATCCTGTCGCCGGTCGAGGCCACCAAGCTGTCGGTCGAGCGTATCCGCAAGGGCCAGGACACCATCTCGGTCACCGGCAACGTGCTGCGCGACTACCTGACCGACCTGTTCCCCATCATGGAACTGGGCACCAGCGCCAAGATGCTGTCCATCGTTCCGCTGATGGCCGGCGGCGGCCTGTTCGAGACCGGTGCCGGCGGTTCGGCGCCCAAGCACGTGCAGCAGTTCCTGGAAGAAGGCTTCCTGCGCTGGGATTCGCTGGGCGAGTTCCTGGCCCTGGCCGCTTCCATCGAACACCTGGCCGACACGTACAAGAACGCCAAGGCCAAGGTGCTGGCCACGACGCTGGACCAGGCCACCGGCAAGTTCCTGGACGAGGACAAGTCGCCCGCCCGCAAGGTCGGCGGCCTGGACAACCGCGGCAGCCACTTCTACCTGGCGCTGTACTGGGCCCAGGCCCTGGCCGCCCAGACCGACGACAAGGAACTGCAGGCCGCGTTCGCGCCCATCGCCAAGGAACTGGCGGACAACGAGGCCAAGATCGTGGCCGAATTGGGCGCGGTGCAAGGCAAGCCGAACGACATCGGCGGCTACTTCCGTCCCAGCCCCGAGCAGACCAGCAAGGCGATGCGTCCCAGCGCCACGCTGAACGCGGCCCTGGCCAAGCTGGGGTAGAACCCCCCCTACGCGCTTACGCGCGCCCCAGTATGGTGAGTCCCCAACCGCTACGCGGCAGCCCCCCGAGGGGGCCGGGGCCCGCCTTGGGGCGGCCCGGCGCCGGGCCCCGCAGGGGCTCTACTGGCGGACCGGCGAAGCCGGATCCGCTGTGCCCTGGGGTGGACGGATGTTCGCTGCGATCTGAATAAAAAAACGCCCTCGCGGGCGTTTTTTTATTGGCGATGCCGTGCGCGGATCTGCGTGGGCGTCAGCGCCCAGAACTGCTTCATCATTCTGACGAGGTAGGAGCCCGATTCCCACCCGACCTGCTGGGAGACCGATAGCACCGATTCGTCCGAGTTTTCCAGGAGGTATCGCGCGCGCTCGGCGCGCTTGAGCTGCTGGAACGCCAGGGGCGACATGCCGGTTTCCTGGCGGAACAGCCGCTCCACCTGTCTGCGAGAAAGCAAGTGCCGATGCGCGAAGACATCGATCGCCAGGACTGCATCGAGTTCGCGCAGGATCTGATCCGCCAGCAAGGCCGCGACGTGCTGCGATGCCAGCGGCGCGTCGCGCAGGACCGGGTTGGCGCACAGGCGCGCGGCTTCCATGATGATGGCGCCGCAGTAGGCGGCGGGTTCGCATCCGGGCACGTTCGGCAGCGCGAGTGCCCGTTGCGTGAGCGCGTTGAGCGCGCCGTTGCCCGCCCTGACGCCCTGCTCGGCCAGGCCGATCCCCTGTGCCTTCAGCGCCGTTGCCCACAGGTCGGGTTGGACATAGATGGCGACGTGCGTCTGCCTGAGCGTTTGCGCGATCGTTGCGTGCGGCGTGCCCGCGCTGAACCAGATGAAACTGCCCGGCGCCGTGTGCAGGTGGCGATCGACGCCATCGACGAACTCGAAGCGCCCGGCGACCGGGACAAAGAGCATGTCGCAATCGTGCGTATGCACCGTGGCGGTGTATTGCTGCCGGCCGTCCACCACCATTGCCGCGCCGTGGCTGAGGCGAGCATGGAACGACGAGACCCGGGTGCGTGGATGGCTGGCTGGCATCATCGCTTCCTCCATGTCGCAATTGTGCGCGGACTTGGCGCGATCGGTCGCGCAGGGATTCCGGCAATCAAGAAGAATGAATGCGCCTTATCCAATCAAGGAATCGCCATGCGACGAAATCTTTTGCAGCATACATGGCCGGGGCTGCTGATCGCATCCTCGATGCTGGGCCTTGCGCCGGGCGTCGCGCACAGCGCGGACTACCCGACGAAGCCGATCACCATCGTGATGCCATTTCCGCCCGGCGGCGGCACCGACGTTGTTTTTAGATCCGTTTCGGCGAAGCTGCAAGCCGAACTGGGTGTGCCGATCGTCATCGAGAACCGGGCCGGCGCGGGCGGCACGATCGGGACGGCCTCGGGGGCAGGCGCACCCGCCGACGGCTACACCTTGATCGCCGCGACCACCACGACGATTGCTTCCGCACAAGCGGTGTATCCCAAGCTCGGATACAGCCCGGACAAGAGTTTTGCTCCGATCAGCCTGGTCGGCACGACGCCGTTCGTCCTGGTGGCCGCGCCGAATATTCCTGCGAAGAACTTGAAGGACTTCATCGCCTACGCGAAGGAAAACCGCGGAAAGATCAATTTCGGCAGCATTGGCAATGGCAGCGCGAGCCATCTCGTTGCGGAGCTGTTCAAGCAGCGCACCGGCATCGAGATGACGCACGTTCCCTACCGGGGCGCGGGCCCGGCGCAGGCGGACCTGCTGGCTGGACAGATCCAGGTGCTGTTCGACAATCCCACGGCCCTCGTGCCGTTCGTTCGCGACGGACGGATGCGCGCCTTGGCGATCACCGAACCTTCGCCGGTGTTTCCCGAGCTGCCGACCTTCGAATCGCAGGGCGTGAGCGGATTCAGTGCCGAACTGTGGTACGGCCTCCTGGCGCCCGCCGCGACGCCCCAACCGGTCATCGATCGCCTTCACGAGGCGCTGCGCAAGACCCTGGGCGATCGGGAAATCAGGAAGGGCATGGCCGACCGGGGCGTGCAGGCGGTCGTCCTGAGCCCGGAGGAATTCCGATCGAAGATCCGTGCCGATATGGATCTGTGGGGCGGCATCGCCCGCGCGGTCAACGCCAAAGTGGATTGAGCGGCATGTCTGAAAAAACAACCCAATCTTCTCTCGATGTCCCGGTCGTTCGGGTGTTCACGGCCGGAAACGCCGCTCCGATCGGCGGTAACCCCGCGCCCGTCTGGCTCGATGCCGACGGCCTGACGACCCAGCAGATGCAGGCGCTGGCACGTGCCAGCGGCCACGAGGCGGTCTTCGTCTGCCGTCCCGCCGACGACATGCATCGCTGGCGAATGCGCTACTTCGTCCCGGCGCATGAAATGGAAATGTGTGGCCACGCGACCATTGCGGCGCTGTGGATGCTGCATGCCCAGGGGCGGTGGGACGGCTCGGCGGTGGCGATCGACACGCTGGGCGGCACGGTCACCGGCAGAAAGGCCGGCGATTGGATCCAGATCAGCCAGCCCCCGGCCTCCATCGAAGTGCTCGATGCCCGGCATACCGACGCGATAGCCGGCTGCCTGGGCATTGCCCGCGAACGGATCATCGGCCCGTGCCTGAATGCCTCGACCAGCCGGCCCAAGACGCTGATCCGCCTGCGGTCCCCGGAGGATGTGCAGACGCTGGACATCCAGGCGGACCAGGTCGAAGCCCTTTGCGAGCAGATCGGATCGACGGGACTGTACCCCTACGCCGTCGCGACCGAGCAGGGCGGCGGCGCCGAGTACACCGCGCGCCAGTTTCCCAAGCGCTCGGGCTACGTGGAGGATCCGGCGACCGGCATCGCCGCGACCGCGCTGGCCTGGGGGCTTCGCCACCTGGGATTGGTGGACGGACAGGCCCGGCCGGTGACGATCCGGCAGGGGGAAGCCATGGGTTCTCCCTCGCGCATCGTGGTGAGCCTGCCAGCCGCCGGCGAGAGCGGGCAGCCGTGCTGGGTGGGCGGCGACGTTGCGCTGGACGGTGTCGTCCGTGCGGCCCAGCACTGACCAGGAGGACGCAGCATGACAACGATGCCGGGCACGTCCGTGCCGAAATGGGGACCGTACACCGAGAGCGCGCTGCAGCGCTATCCAGGCGTCGGGGGGCGCATTCCGGCCAGTCTCCTGCGCGCATTCGGTACGCAGAAACTGGCCAGTGCCCGAGCCAACGGCCGGCTGGGCGAACTCCCGGGGCCAATGGCCGAACGGATCGCCCAGGCGGCGTCGGAGGTGGCGAACGGAGATCTTGTCGAATCGTTCCCGCTGGGGCCATGGCAGGCGGGCGACGGCAACCCGACGCACATCAACGTCAACGAAGTGATCGCGATCCGGGCGGCCGAACTGTCTTCGGTCGAGCTGGCGATCCACCCGCTCGACCACGTCAACCGCAACCAGTCGTCCAACGACACCTGGCCGACGGTCACGCACATCGCATTGGCGACCACGCTGCGGGATACGTTCGGGCCCGCCCTGGCGTGCCTGGCGAGCGAGCTGGAAGCGTTCGCGGCCCGGCATGCCGACACGCCCAAGGTCGGGCGCACGTTCCTGCGCGATGCGCACGGTACGTCGGTCGGCGCGGAGTTCGGCGGCTTCGCCGCGCTCCTGCGCGACTGCCTTCGGCAGGTTGCGCTGGCGCAGGAAGCACTGCTTTCGGTTCCGCAGGGCGGCGGCGCCGTCGGCACCGGACGCGGCATACATCCGGATTTCGCCGCGGCCTTCATCGGGGAACTGCGGGCCGCGACCGGCCAGGCGTTCGTGGCGGCGCCCTTGCCTTGCGCGTGCCAGGTCGTCGATACGGCGTTGTTGCGCGCTTCCCATGTGGCGGTCGAGGCGTCGGTCATCTGCCTGAAGCTGAGCCGCGACATCGAGTTGCTCGCCTCCGGGCCGCACTGCGGCCTTGGCGAACTGGTCCTGCCCGACACGGGGCCGGGCTCCTCCAGCATGGCGGGCAAGATCAATCCGACGCACGCCTCGATGCTGGAGATGATGTGCATGAAGGTCCAGGCCAACCATGCCGTGGTCCTCGCTTCGCTATCGAGCGCCAGGCTCCAGTTGAATACCACGTACCTGTTGGCTGCCTGCGCCGTGGTCGAGTCGCTGGAGACGCTGGCGCAGGGCGTGCTCTTGTTTGCCGCGCAACTCGTGGCACCTTTGCAGGTCGACCATCAGGCGCTCGAGCGCCAGGTCCGGCTGAGCCCGGGCGCGACCTTCCTGCGCGCGCGCGAAGTCGGCTACGACGCGGTGGCCGCCGGCAGGCGATGAGCCGCGGCGTCGCGTCAAATGTCGATCAGTAGGTGGCGCGCCCGCCGGACAGATCGAAGACCGCGCCCGTGCTGAAGCTGCACGCCCGCGACGACAGCCAGGCCAACATGGCGGCCAGTTCTTCCACTTCGCCGAATCGGCCCATGGGGATCTTTTCCAGCAGCCGCTGCGTGCGTTCCGGCGCGATCTCGATGTTGCGGCGGGTCATGGGCGTGTTCAGCACGGTGGGCGCGACGCAGTTGACCAGCACGCCGCTGGCGGCGAATTCCTTGCCCAGGCTCTTGGTCAGCGCGATGACGCCCGCCTTGGCCGCGGAGTAGGAAGGCGTGTAGGGATTGCCTTCCTTGCCGGAGGTCGAGCCGACGTTGACCACGCGCCCGTATCCCGCCTGCGCCATGATGGGCATCACGGCCCGGCAGCAGTGGAAGGTGCCGGTCAGGTTGACGGCCAGGACGTCGTCCCAGTCGGCCAGCGACGACGAGGCCAGCGGGCCGGGCGGGCGGATGATGCCCGCATTGTTGATCAATATGTCGATCCGCCCCCAGCGGGCCAGGACGGCCCGGGCCGCCTGTTCCACCTGCTCGTGGCGCCGCACGTCCACCGTGCGTTGATCGATGCCGTCGGCCGGAATCAGGGACGCGGCCGACGCCCGCAGCGCCTCGGCGCCGACGTCCCACATCGACACCCGCGCGCCGGCGCCCAGCAGGTCCTGCGCGATGCGCAGGCCCACGCCGCTGGCCGCGCCGGTCACGACGGCCACCTGTCCGGAAAAATCGTATTTGACCACCTGCATCTCCCTGTCCTTGCCGGACGCTGCTAGTAATCCGCCTTGATGCCCGCGGATTCCGCGAGCCTGCGATAGAGCCGCGTTTCCTTTTCGAGGAAGGCGCGGAAGTGCGCCGGCGACGTGTCCGCCGGCACGCCGGCGTTCTCGAGCACCCGGTCGCGCACCGCCGGGTCGCGCAGGCTGCGGTCGATGGCCGAGGCCAGCACGTCGATCCGCGCGGCCGGCGTCCGGGCGGGCACGAGATAGCCCTGCCAGGCGGCGATGTCCATGCCGGCGATGCCGGCCTCCTTCATCGTCGGGATGTCGGGCGCCAGGGCGGGCCGGGTGTCGCCGGTCACCGCCAGGATCTTCATCTCGCCGCCGCGGTGCCGGGGAAAGACCGAGTTCATGTCCGAGAACACCAGTTGCACCTGGTCGCCCAGCACGCCCACGATGGCGGGCCCCAGACCCTTGTAGGGGATGTGCAGGAGTTTGGTCCCGGTGGCGGACTGGAACAGCTCGCCGGCGAAATGAGGCTGGCTGCCCATGCCGGACGAGGCATAGGTCAGTTCGCCCGGGCGCCGCCGGGCCTGCGCCAGCACGTCCTGGATCGAATCCAGGCCCGAACCGCGCCGCGCGGCGATGCAATAGGGCGCGGTGAACATCAGGCTGACCGGCGCGAGCGCATCCAGCAGGCCCCGGCCCGAACGCTGCAGCGCCGCGCCGCGTTCGCGCAGCAATACCGCGCTCGTGACGTAGCTGCCCGTGGCCACGTACATCGTGTAGCCATCGGGCTCGGCGCGGGCGGTGCCCTCCGCCGCCAGCGTGGTGCCGGCGCCGGGCCGGTTCTCCAGCACGATGGGCTGGTGAAGCTCCGCCTCCATGCTGCGGAAGAGGATGCGGGCCAGCAGGTCCGCGCCGCCGCCCGGGCTCAGGCCCAGCAGGGCCTTGACCGGCCGGGCGGGAAAGGTTTCCCCGAACGCGGGCCGGACGGTGATGGCGGCGCCGGCGGCGATGCCCAGGAAGGTCCGTCGTGTCAGCATGATGTCTCCTTGTTCGCGCCTTTCGCGCGGGTGTCTTTTTTCATCGATTCAGGAACATGGCCGAGATTTTTTCCGCGGCCATCATGACCGGAAGATTGGTGTTGGCGCGGGGGACCGCGGGCAGCAGGGACGCGTCGGCGATCGTCAGCCCCGCCACGCCGTGGACCTGGCCGTCGGGCGATGCCACCGACAGCCTCGATGCCGCCGGACCCATCGCGCAGGTGCCGACCTGGTGGTACTGGAGCACGATCGACGCCCGCAGCGCCGCCTGCATGGCCTGCGGGTCGGCGGGGCCGGACAGCGGCGCTGGCAGTGGCTTTACCGCCAGCGTGTACAGCGGCGACAGGAGCCCGGGCCAGAGGCCGCCGGCGGCGGTCATGGCGCGGCTCGCCAGGCGCGTCGCGGACGTGCGAAAGCCCATCCACGCGGCCGCCTTGCCCAGCTTGACCAGTCCGGTGCCGCGGCCGATGGCGCGTACGCGGGGGCTTTCCAGGAATTGGGCCGCGGCACGCACGCCCATCGACAGGCGCTCGACGTCCGATCGGTGATCGAGCATGTTGAAGTCGATGTCGGGCGCGACCCGGCAGTCGCCTGAGCGCAGGGTGACCGATCCGCTCGATGCGGGGCGGTGGAGCACGACGTTCAGCACGCCCACGTGGCTGCCCGCGGCATGCCACGCGGCCCGGTCCCAGACCGACAGGTAGACGTCGCCGCCGGAGCGATGGGCACCCGAGGACAGCCGCAAGGCCGCGTGCGCGGTCGGCAGGCCGGGCGGCAGTCCTTTTCTGCCTTTCAGGATGACGCCCAGGGGCAGCGCGCAATGGTTTTGCAGGTTGCGGCCGACGCCGGGCAGGTCCGCCACCGTCCGGATGCCCAGCGCTTCGAGCGCGGCGGCATCGCCGATGCCGGAACGCAGCAGCAGGGTGGGCGTCTGCAATGCGCCGGCGCACAGAAAGACGCGGGGGGCCAGGAAGACCCGCGGCGTGCCGGCCGACTCGGTTTCGACGCCGCATACGCGTCCTTGTTCGATCCGCAGCCGCAGGCAGCGCGTGTCGGGCAGGATGTCCAGGTTGGCCCGGGCCCGCGTGGCCGTGCCCAGGTAGGCGCGGTTCGCCGAGCAGCGGCCGCCCCGGTCGGTCGAGACCGGCTGCACGAAGCAGCCGTCGCGGAAATCGGTATTGGGATCCGAGATACGCGGATAGCCCGCGTCTTCCCACGTGGCGAGCAGCGCGTTGCTGAGCCGCCGATGCGGCGAGGCCGATTGCCGCGCGATGGCGATGGCGGCGGCATCGTCGCAGTCCCGGTGGGGGTCGGCGGATTCGAGCCGGCGGAAGTAGGGCTCCACGTCGCGCCAGCTCCAGCCCTGCGCGCCGGCTTCGCACCATTCGTCGAAGTCCGCCGCGATCCCGCGCATCGCCACCATGGCGTTGATGGACGACGAACCACCCACGAGCCGGCCCTGCGGGACGCGGGCCATGCGGCGGTCGGCGCCGCCCACGATCTGTCCTGTCAGCCCGGGCCACTGTAGCGCCGCGTCGTAGGCCGAGAGCGGATAGGGGTGGCGGATGGCCGGTGTTTCCAGGGGGCCGGGGTCCGGGCCCGCCTCGAGCAGCAGCACCCGGCACCGGCCGTCCTCCGACAGGCGGCGGGCGACGATGCAGCCGGCGGATCCCGCGCCTATCACGATTGCGTCATAGCTTTTTTCCATGCCGTCACGATAGTCCCGGGATGTGAGGATGGATCCCTGTTTTAAAGATGGGATCAATCTTTTTCATGGATATAAGACAGTGCCATCCTGCTATGCTGGAACGATGAACGCGCCGCTGCTCGACATCGAATCCGCCCGCTACTTCCTGGCCGTGGCGCAAGCCCAGAGCATTTCCGGGGCGGCCGTGTCGCTCGGCACCGTGCAGTCCAACGTCTCGACCCGCCTCGCCCAGCTCGAAGCTTGCGTCGGCGTGGCGCTGCTGCGCCGGCACAACCGGGGCGTCAACCTGACCAGCGCGGGCGAGGCGCTGCTGCCGCATTGCCGCGAACTGCTGCGGCTGTCGGCCAGCGCCATCGCGTCGGTGCAGCAGGGTGCCGGCGGGCGCCCCGAACTGCGCATCGGCGCCTTCCATACGGCCACGGCCAGCCTGGTGCCCAGGGTGCTGTCCGGTTTCATCCGCGAAAACCGGGGCGTGCGGCTGACCGTGCGCGCGGGGACCTCCGAGGAAATCCGCGCCTGCCTGGGCGAAGGCGACATCGATTGCGCGTTCCTGCCCGGCGCGGCGGTGGACGGCACCATGACGGTCCAGGCCCGCTTCAACGAGCAACTGGGCTGGGTGGCGAAAGCCGGGACCGTGCGTCCCGGCGGGCGGCCGCTGATGCAGGTGCTGGCCGGACTGCCGCTGTATTCCGTGCGCCGCGGCACGCTGTACGAAGCGTCGGTCAGGCTGCTGTTCCAGGATGCGGGCGTGACCCCGGCGATGCCGCTGTTCCAGGAGGCGGGTTCGGCCGAGATACTGCGCGAGATGCTGGCGCTGGGAGGCTGCTTCACCCTGGCCGGCCGCAGCGTCTTCGCGGCGGAAGTGGAGGCGGGCGTGCTGGAGTTCCATGCCGTGGCGGGGCAGTCGCCCAGGCTGCAACCGGTGCTGGTCGGCATGCGGGGCCGGACCCTGCCGGAGATCCCCGCCTTGTTCATCCGCTATGCCAAGGCGCGGGCCGCCCAGGCGTCCTGAACTAGAGCCGCGCCGCCGGCGCCGATGGATAGCCCGGATCGCCGTAGGCCTGCCGCAGGTGATCGATGAACACCCGCACCCGCGACGGCATGTGCCCGCGCTGGGGTACCACGGCGTAGATGCCCACGGTCGCGACCGCGTAGTCGTCCAGCACCGAGCGCAGCCGGCCGTGGCGCAGGTCGTCCTCGACCTCCCACAGCGCCCGCCAGGCCAGGCCCATGCCGGCCAGCGCCCATTGGTGCAGCGTCGAGCCGTCCGAGCAGCGCAGCGTGCCGGACACCGGCTGCTGCAGCAGGCGCCCATCCACGCGGAACTGCCAATGCCGGGCCTGCATCTGGCTTTCGCCGTGGAAGCACAGGCAGTTGTGGCGGGCGAGGTCGGCGGGGCGGGCCGGTACGCCCGCGCGGTCCAGGTAGGCGGAACTGCCGACCACCACGCGCCGCGTCCCGCCCAGCGGGATGGCGACCTGGCTGCTGTCGGGCGGATCGCCGATGAAGAACGCGCAATCGAAGTCCCCGGTGGGCAGGTTGGCGTAGTGGTCGTGCAGGTCCAGCGTGATGTCGAGCGAGGGATGGCGCGCCACCAGCGCCGGGATCAGCGGGGCGATGTGGCGCCGCCCGAAGCCCGCGGGCGCGGTGACGCGCAGGTGTCCGTGCGCGCCCGAGGCGCGTGCCGACACGGCCGCCTCGGCCTGTTCCAGCTCGGCGAGCAAGGCGCGCGCGGCATCCAGGAAGCCGGTGCCGGCGTCGGTCAGCGACAGCCCGCGCGGACCGCGATGCACCAGCCGGGCGGCCAGGCGCTGCTCCAGCGCGTCGATACGTTCGCGCATCACGTTGGGCGCCACCCCTTCGCTGCGGGCCGCGGCGGAAAAGCTGCCGTGCAGCGCCACGGAAACGAAGGATTCGAGTTGTTTGTAGTGATCCATGGCGCGATCCCGGAGGCAGGACGGAACAGGCCGAGTGTGCCATGGCTCTATCGCCATACCTAGCGCTGCGTATTCGATTGCATCGAATTTACCTACAACTGAATTGACCGTGGCCGGCTTCCCCCGCCGCGGGCCGCTCGGGACAATGCGCTCATTCCCACTCCGACGAGGCCCGAGATGGCACAGGATGTCCGCAACGCAACCCGGCCCTATGGCGGCTACGACCGCCGGCCCTCCACGACACCCGACCGCGAACTGGCCGAGGTCGGCCGCGGCACGCCCGCCGGCGAATACCTGCGCCGTTTCTGGCAGCCGGTGGCGCTGGCCGCCGACATCAAGGACCTGCCCGTGCCCATCACCATCCTGGGCGAGGAACTGGTGGTGTTCCGTGACCGCTCCGGCGATCTTGGCCTGCTGGAGCGCCATTGCAGCCATCGCCGCACTTCGCTGGAGTTCGCGCTGATCGTGGACCACGGGCTGCGCTGCGCCTACCATGGCTGGCACTACGGCGTGGACGGCGCGCTGCTGGACGTGCCGGGCGAGAAGGTGCCCGGTGCGCTGGCGTCCCGCATGTACCACGGCGCCTATCCGGTGCGGGAGTTCCGCGGCCTGGTGTTCGCGTACATGGGCCCGCCCGACCAGCGGCCGCCATTCCCCGACTACGACTTCATGCACCACGACGAGGAAGAGTATCTGCCATTCTGCTGGCATAACCCCTGCAACTGGGTGCAATTGCGCGAGAACACCCAGGATCCCATCCACCTGACCTTCCTGCATTCGATGTTCGACGTGCAGCAATTCGGCGACTATGCCTACGATCTCCCGGTCATCCAGGCCTGCGAGACGCCCATCGGGCAGATCACCACCAGCGTGCGGCGCGTGCACGACCTGTACTACTGCCGGGTCAACGAGCTGATCCTGCCCAACATCGCCCGGGTGCCCGACGGCATCCGCCTGGGCGACGCCATTCCCGAGAACATGGCCGGCGAACCGGGCCGGCGGCAGGCGATCGAGCTGCGCTACCGGCGCCAGTTGCCCTCCAGCCACGGCCTGGGCCTGTCGACCTGGATCGTGCCCAACGACGATTTCAACGCGATGCATATGGGATGGCTGCATTTGTCGCCAGAATGGAGCAAGAAGGCGCGTGCCGACTACCTGGCCACGATCACCTTCGGCCAGACGGGCGAACGCAGCTACGAGGAACGGCACCGCAACCCGGGCGACTGGGATGCCTGGGTCGCGCAAGGCAGGATGGCGATCCAGGCCAACGAGAACCTGACCGCCGCCGATGCCGGCATCGCCCTGTTCCGCCGCCAACTGCGGGCAGGCATCCGCGCCGTGCAGGCGGGCGAGCGGCCCAAGGGCATGCGCGCCGAAGGCGAGGGCGTGTGCCCGACCTATGGCTATGCCTTGACGCGGTCCGCCCCCAGCCTGCCGGACCAGGGCGCGGAGTGGACGGCCAAGCAGGACTATGCCCAGGAGATGCAGCAGGACATCCTGGCCCGGCGCGCGCCCGCGCTGGACCGGATGCTGGAACCCGCCTGAACCCCGAAGCCGGCCGCCGTCGCGCGGCCAGGAGAGCGCCGTGAGAATCCTGATCTGCCTGTTGCTGTCCTGTTGTTCCCTCGCGCAGGCCCAGCCCGCGCCCGGCGCCGGCTACCCCGCGCAGCCCGTGACGATCGTGGTCGGCTATCCGCCCGGCGCCGGCACCGACGTGCTGGCCAGGCTGGTGGCCCTGCGCCTGGCCAAGCGGCTGGGGCAGCCCTTCGTGGTCGAGAACCTGCCGGGGGCGAGCGGAATGATCGGCGCCAGCCACGTCGCCAAGGCCGCGCCCGACGGCTACACGCTGCTGGTGGCGCCGAACACTCTGTTCCTGGCGGCCCACCTGTTGCCCAAGGCCTCCACGCCGGACGTCGTGCGGGCGTTCGCGCCGGTCATCCAGTTGTCGCAGGGCATGCTGCTGCTGGCCGCGCGGCCCGGCCTGGGCGTGTCCGACGCGGCCGGGCTGGTGGCGCTGGCCAGGAAGCGCCCGGGCCTGAGCTATGGCAGCCCGGGCAGCGGGTCGCCCATGCACATCGCCGGGGAACTGTTCAACCGCGCGGCGGGCGTGTCGATCACGCACGTGCCCTACAAGGGCACCGCGCCCGCCATCACCGACCTGCTGGGCGGCCACATCGACCTGATCTACGGCGTGCCGGGCTCGCTCTGGCCGCACGTCCAGGCCGGCAAGATGGTGGCGCTGGGGGTGGTGCAGCCCACCCGCTCCACGCTGCTGCCCCAGGTGCCGACGCTGGAGGAACAGGGGGTGAAGGGGCTGGACGTGACGACCTGGTACGGCATGCTGGCGCCCGCCGGCACGCCCGCTCCGGTGGTCGCGCGGCTCAACCGCGAGGTCGCGGCCATTCTGGCCGAGCCTGACGTGCAGAAGGAGTTCCGCGCGCAGTGGGAAGTGCCGGTGGGAGGCTCGGCGGAGGATTTCACGCGCCGCACGCGCGACGACTACACGCGTGCGGGCGCGATCATCGCGGAGTTCGGCATCCGTCTGGATTGACGCCTCCGGTGCGGCGTTCACTTCAGAAGGAGTCGTGATGACCGAAGTTGTGTGTACTCAGGGTTGTCCCTGATCCATTCCCTGGGGCGCGCGCCGAGATCCTGTTATTCAAAGGAGGTCGGCATGTCGGGAACCGCAAGTCGCTTGGCGCGCGTATTGGAATTCCGTTCGGATCGTTCCACCCAGGTGCTGGAGCAGGCCGTCGATGCGGTGGTCAGCATCGACCAGAACAACAACGTGACCTTCTACAACGCCGCGGCGGAGCGGCTGTGGGGCTACGACCGTTCCGAGGTGATCGGCCGCAACGTGAAGATGCTGGTGCCGCAGGTCATCCAGGCCGCGCACGACGGCTACGTCAACGCCCACCGCGAGACCGGGCAGAACAAGATCGTGGGCACCAGCCGCAAGGTGCAGATCGACCGCAAGGACGGCCGCAAGGTCTGGGTCAGCCTGTCGCTGTCGCGGGTGAACATCGGCCGCCACATCACCTACACCGCCTTCGTGCGCGACATCACCGTGCAGCACGAAGAGCGCGAGACCATCAACCAGACGCTGGAGCAGGCGCTGGACGCGGTGGTGTCCATCGACGAGAAGAACAACGTCACGTTCTTCAACGCCGCCGCCGAGCGCTTCTGGGGCTACGACCGGTCGGAAGTGATCGGCCGCAACGTGAAGATGCTGGTGCCCCGCGGCCTCCAGGCCGACCACGACCGGCTGGTCGAGGCCAACCGCGAGACGGGCCAGGACAAGATCGTCGGCACCAGCCGCGAGGTGCAGGTCGAGCGCAAGGACGGTACCCAGGTCTGGGGTGCCTTGTCCCTGTCCAAGATCCGGATCGGCGGCCGTATCCTGTACACCGCCTTCGTCAAGGACATCTCGCGCGAGCGCGCGGTGCGCGAGGTCATCGACCAGACGCTGGAACAGGCCATCGACGCCGTGGTCTCCATCGACAGCGAGAACAACGTCACGTTCTTCAACTCGGCGGCGGAACGGCTGTGGGGCTACGAGCGGTCCGAGGTGATCGGTCGCAACGTGAAGATGCTGGTGCCGCAGGCCATCCAGGCCGTGCACGACAGCTACGTGAACGCCAACCGCAGCACCGGCGTGGACAAGATCGTGGGCACCAGCCGCGACGTGCGGCTCGAACGCAAGGACGGCGCCAAGGTGTGGGCCTGTCTGTCGCTGTCGCGCGTGAAGGTCGGCGACCGCATCACCTATACGGCCTTCGTCAAGGACATCACGGGCGAGCACAACGCGCGCGAGATGATGAACCAGGCGCTGGAGCAGGCGCTGGACGCGGTGGTCACCATCGACGAGAAGAACAACGTCACCTTCTTCAACGCCGCCGCCGAGCGGCTGTGGGGCTATGGCCGCGACGAAGTCCTGGGCAGGAACGTCAAGATGCTGGTGCCCCACGCCATCCAGGCTGGCCACGACCGGCTGGTTGAAGCCAACCGCGAGACGGGCAAGGACAAGATCGTGGGCACCAGCCGCGAGGTGCCCATCGAGCGCAAGGACGGCACGCGCATATGGGGCCTCTTGTCGCTGTCGAAGATACGGCTCGAAGGCAAGATCGCCTACACGGCTTTCCTGAAGAACGTGCAGGCCGAGCATACGGAACGCGAGACCACGCACAGCGCGATGGATTCCGTGCTGGCCTCGAGCGAACAGATCGGCCAGATCGTGGCGGTCATCAACGAGATCGCCGCGCAGACCAACCTGCTGTCGCTGAACGCGGCCATCGAGGCGGCCCGCGCGGGAGACGCCGGGCGCGGATTCGCGGTGGTGGCCGACGAAGTGCGCAAGCTCGCCATGCGCTCGTCCACGTCGGCCAGCGAGATCGGTACGCTGGTCGAAGAGACCAAGGACCGGATCAACGAGCTGGCCCGCTCGCTGCGCCTGGACGAGAACGGGGCGCCGTAGGCGCCGGGGCCCGGCGGGCACGAATGTCGAGGTTCGGGTATATAAATCCTTATTCCCGACAGGAAACGGCATTCAGGAGACGACGATGGCGGGGCTCTACTTCGAACAGTTCTCCCCCGGGCAGGAGTTCGCCCACGATTGGACCCGCACGGTCACGGAAATGGACAACGTGTTGTTCAGTTCCCTGACCATGAACGTGCAGCCCTTGCACATCGACGCCCATTTCGCTGCCCGGACCGAGTTCAAGCGGCCGCTGGTGAACAGCCTCTTCACGCTGGGGCTGATGATAGGCATGACGGTGAACGACACCACACTGGGCACGACGGTGGCCAATCTGGGCATGACCGAAGTGGCCTTTCCCAAGCCGGTGTTCGCGGGCGACACGCTGCACGTGCGCACCCGCGTGCTGTCGGTACGCGAAAGCCGTTCGCGCCCGGACGCCGGCATCGTCGAGTTCGAGCACGTCGCGCTGAACCAGGACGACGACATCGTCGCCCGCTGCAAGCGCTCCGCCTTGATGCACAAGGCTCCGGCCTAGAGGAGACCGCCATGGTCCGCTCGATGCTGTTCGTTCCGGGCGATGCGCCGCGCAAGTTCGACAAGGCCGCGGCCAGTCCCGCCGACGCGCTGATCCTGGACCTGGAGGACTCGGTCGCGCCCGACGGCAAGGCGGCGGCGCGGGAGGCGGTGCGCGCCATGCTCGGCCAGGCGCCCGCCGGCAAGCAGGTGTGGGTGCGCATCAATGCGCTGGACAGCGGCGAGGCGCTGGCCGACCTGGCGGCCGTCGTGCCGGGGCGGCCGTTCGGCATCGTGCTGCCCAAGTGCGCCCGGCGCGCCGACCTGGAACAGGCGGCGCACTATCTGGACGCCTGCGAGGCCATGGCAGACCTGCCCGCGGGCGGCATCCGCATCCTGGCCATCGTGACCGAGACCGCCCGTTCGCTGTTCGGCCTGCATGACTACGCCGGCGCCACGTCCCGGCTGTGGGGGCTGTCGTGGGGCGCGGAAGACCTGGCCGCCGACCTGGGCGCCCGCCGCAACCGCGAGGCCGGCCGCTACACCGAACCGTTCCGGCTGGCGCGTTCCCTGTGCCTGGCGGCCGCGGCCGCCGCGGGCGTGCGGGCGGTGGACACCGTCTGCGTGGACCTGGACGCGCCCGACATCCTGGCGGACGAGACGCGCGAGGCCGCGCGCGACGGCTTCGTCGCCAAGCTGGCCATCCATCCCCGCCACGTGGAGCCGATCAACCGGCTGCTGACGCCCGACGAAGCCCAATTGCAGTGGGCCAGGGCGGTGGTCCAGGCGTTCGCCGCCCATCCCGGCGCGGGCGCCCTGAACCTGGACGGCAAGATGATCGACCGGCCGCATTGGCGGCTGGCGCGCCGGCTGCTGGGAGAGGAGTGAGCGGATCCGGCGCCGCCGGTTGCGCCGCCGCACATATCAGCTTTGCCTTCCCCGGTCCTGGGACGGGGCAGGGCGCGCTTCTATAGTGGGTCGCAGCGCCATGGCCGGATGCGGCCGAATGGCGGATAACCATAAGCCACGGAGACGACCTTGAAACGCGCACTCGCCATCCTGCTCGGCGGCCTGGCGGCCACGGCCCTGCTGCTGCCCGCCGCCCATGCCCAGTCCGACTACCCCAGCCGGCCGGTCACCCTGATCAACCCCTATGCGCCCGGCGGCCCCGCCGATACCCTGGCCCGGGAACTGGCGTCTCGGCTCAAGGACCGCCTGGGCCAGCCCGTGGTCGTCGAGAACAAGGCCGGCAGCGGCGCCATGGTCGGCACCGGCTACGTGGCGCGCGCCAAGCCCGACGGCTACACCCTGCTGATGGGCACCTCGCCCGGCATGGTGGTCGGTCCGCTGATCGAGCGCGCGACCTACGATGGCCTGAAGGACTTCGACCTGGTCGGGCTGGTGGCCAACCAGCCCGTGGTCCTGGTCGCCAACGCCAAGCTCGGCATCAACACCATGCAGGACCTGCTCGACCGCGCGCGCAAGCAGCCCGGCAAGCTCAACTTCGCGTCGGCCGGCACCGGCGGCCCGACCCACCTGGCCGGCGAGCTGCTGCGCCGCCGCGCCGGCATAGAAATCACCCACGTTCCCTACAAGGGCGCCGCCCCGGCCCTGCAGGACCTGATCGGCGGCCAGGTCGAGCTGGGCATGCTGAGCGCCTCGCCCGTGCTGCCCTTCGTCAAGGATGGCCGCCTCAAGGCCATCGCCTATACCGGCGCCAAGCGGTCCTCGCTGCTGCCCGAGGTGCCCACGATGGCCGAGGCCGGCATCAGGAACTGGAACGAAGTCTCCACCTGGTACGCCCTGGCGGCCCCGCGCGGCACGCCCCCGGCTATCATCGAGAAACTCAGCGCGGCCCTGACGGCGATCAACGCCGAGCCGGAACACCAGCGCTTCCTGGCGCAGCAGGACGGCAGCATCGACAACATGACGCCGGCCGAAGTCACCGTCTTCGCCCAGAAGGACAAGACGGCGATGACCGAGCTGCTGGGCGCCCTGGACATGCTGGCGAAATGAATCGGAACCGGAGAACATGAAGGAATTCATACGCGTCGACGGCCAGGGCCTGGACCCGGCCGACGCCTACCGCCTCGTCGTCGGCTGCGTGGTGCCGCGCCCCGTGGCCTGGATCACCACGCAGGACCGGAACGGGCGCGTCAACGCCGCCCCGTTCAGTTCCTACAACTACGTCGCCACCCGCCCGCCCATGCTGGCGGTCAACATCTCCACGCTGGACGGCGACCTGAAGGACACCGCGCGCAACATCGTCGAGACGGGCGAGTTCGTGGTCAACGTCTCGACCGAGGCCGATCTGGAGATCATGCACGCCAGCGCGGCCGAATACCCGCCCGAGATCAGCGAACCCGAGGCCCTGGGCATTTCCCTTTTGCCCAGCCACCACGTCAAGCCGCCGCGTATCGCTTCGACGCCGGTACAAATGGAATGCCGCCTGGACCAGGCCATCACCCTGGGCGAGGGCTACAACACCCTGTACATCGGCCAGGTCGTCGCCTTTCACCTGTCCCCCGACATCTACGACGGCCGGCGCGTCAACAGCGCCGCCATGCGGCCCATCGCCCGCCTGGGCGGGCCTTTCTATGCCGCGCTGGGGGAAATCTTCCATCGGCCGATGCTGCAACGGCAGCCGGGCGCGGAGCCGCCGCCCTAGGGGCCTTCCGCCCTGCGCTCGCCTAGACGGGCAAGGATCGCGGGCAGCCGGTCGTGTGCCGCCTCTGCCAGGTCGCCGTACAGGCTGTTGCCCTGCGCGTCGATCCCCACCGTAGCCGGCCCCAACCCCTCCACTCGCAATTTCACCAGCCGGTAGTGGTGCACCAGGTCGTTCCAGTGCACCGCCACCACCTCCCGTATCGCTTCCGACAGCAGCGTGCACCCCCCGCCCAGAAACGACAGGTACACGCAGCCCGCCTCCCGCATGGCCTCGACGCTGCGCGCATCCAGCCCGCCCTTGCCTCCGGTCACCCGTAACCCCGCCTCGCGGATCAGCCGCGGCATGAAGCCGTTGAAGCGCGTGCTGGTGGTGGGGTTCAGGTACAGCACCTCGAACCGGCCATCGGCCTCCCGGCTGTAGCTGCCCAGATGCAGCAGCGCGGCACCGTTCAGGTCGATGGGAGGCGCTTCGCCACGGTCGAGCAATCCGGTCAGGCGTTCGTGCGTCGTCATGCCCGCGCACAGCACGACCTCGCCGTGCAGGCGGACCTGGTCGCCCACGCGCAGCGACCGGACCTTGTCTTCGTCCAGGGGCAGTTCAAGTTCGTGCAGGGTGCTCACGATATCGATTCCTCGTCAGGCCGGACCGTCATTCGATGATCTCCACCCGGCCCGAATCATGGATGCGGGCGCGGGTGCGCCGGTTGATCCAGCAGTTGAAACACACCGCCACCGGCGTGAAGCCATGGCCCGAGGCATAGTCCACGTGCACCGCCATCGCGGTGCTGTCGCCGCCGGTACCCATGGGACCGAAGCCCGTCGCGTTGGCGGCTTCCTTCAAACGGTCTTCCATCGCGGCCAGCGTGGGCTCGGGATTGACCGTGCCGATGGGCCGCAGCGTCGCCTGCTTGGCCAGCTTGGCGGCATAGTCGAAGGTGCCGCCTATGCCCACGCCGATCACCACCGGCGGGCAGTGCTGCGACCCCGCCTTCAGGATGACCTCCATCACGTAGCGCTCGATGGTCTCCAGGCTGGGGAAGGTGAAGATTTCCAGCGCGGCCCAGCGGCCCGAGCCCAGCGCCTTGGGCGAACAGGTGATGTCCACGTAGTCGGCGCCGTCGATCAGGTCGAAGGTCACGATGGGCATGTCCTTGCCCTTGTAGCCGCGCTCGTTGGTAAGCGGGTTGGTCACGTGGGCCAGCAGCGGCGGCTGGATGCTGGCGACCAGGTCGTCGAAGCCGTCGGCGAAGGCGCGCTTGATGTCGCCTTCCAGGCGGGCGCCGGTGCCGATGCCGACGAAATACACCGGCACGCCGGAATCGGAACAGACGAAGTGCTGGCGGGCCTCGGCGGCATCGGCGCTTTGCAGCATGATGCGCAGCGTGCCGCGCGCGACCTCGTTGTGCTCGCCGCGCTCGGCCGCGCGCAATGCTTCCTTGGTGTCCTCGGGTATCTTTTTCAGCGCGCGTTCGTAAAGCTGGGCGCTGACCGACCGTACGAGGTCGTAGCTGATGGCCATCTGTCTCCCCTGTGGCGCGTCCGGGCGCGCGCGTTCCTAGGCATTCATCGACTATAGCGACGCGGCCGGCCCGCTGCTATCACCTGGCCGGCACACCAGCTTTGCCGGCGGTCGCGCGCGTCTGGGTGGATATACTGGCCGCCATACGAAATGTTTCGACGGAAAGCGCGCATGAAGCTGCATTGGTCCACCCGCTCCCCCTACGTGCGCAAGGTCATGGCCGCGGCCATCGAGACCGGACTGGACGCGGCCATCGAAACCTGCCTGTCCACCGTCTCGCTGTCCACCGTGAACGCCGACGTGGAGCGGGACAATCCGCTGGGCAAGATTCCCACCCTGGTGACCGACGAGGGCGTGGCCTTGTACGACTCGCTGGTCATTTGCGAATACCTGGACCACCACAGCCGCAAGGGCCGTTTGTTCCCCCAGGGTTTCGACCAGCGCCTGGAGGCGCTGCGCTGGCATGCGCTGGGCAATGGGCTGACCGACATCCTGATCCTGTGGAACAACGAGCGCGGGCGCGACCCGGCTCGTCAATCGCCGGCGCATCTGTCCTCGTACCACGCCAAGACGCTGGCCACGCTGGATGCGCTCGAAGCCACGGTGGACGAGCTCGACCGCCGCGAGTTCGACATCGGCCATCTGGGCGTGGCGGTCGGGGTCGGCCATGCGGATTTCCGTTTCGCCGACCTGCAATGGCGCGCCACGCGGCCTCGCCTGTCGGCCTGGGCCGACCGCATGGCCGAGCGCGAATCGCTGCGCCGGACGGTGCAGTTCGATCCGCGTCTGCAGAAGCCGGTTTAGAGTGAACAAGCCTTGGCTGAGTCGGCATTCATTTTCTTGATCCGGCCCCGGCGCCCCGGCCAAGACCTGCACCGCTAGGCACCTAGATCAACGCACTTTTCAGTACGGTGTCCCGACCTGCGATCGTCATTTATCGCCGCTGTAGTCCTTGGTTGGTGGGGTGGGGCGGCCCGCTGTGGGGCGCATTCGGAGCCGCCGGTGAGGGTGGGCTTGGCGGGGAAGCAAGGGCGCAGCTGTTTGAGGACGGCTGTCGGGATAGCCCGGTCCGAGTTCTGCGCCCGCCCCGCCAAGTCTGCCCTCACCGGGAAGTCCCGCGAAGCGGGACCGGCTTCGCTGCGCTCCACAGCGGGCCGCCCCACCCCACCAACCAAGGACGGTTCAAGAACTCATTCCTGCAATCAACAATTAACGCTAGTGCGCGGCGAACTCGCCCGCCAGCGCGTTGACCAGCCCGCCGCTTTCCCAGATCCGCACCATTTGCGGCGAGAACGGCGGCGACGGGAGTACGCGGCCGTCGGCCAGCTCGATCGCGCCGGTGGCCGGTGTGACGCCGATCACGTCGCCATCGGCCACGGCCTGCGTGATGCCGGGAACGAGCAGTATCGGCAGGCCCTGGCTGAGCGCCCGCCGGATGAAGCCCGATTCGCAGGATTCCACCAGGACCGCCGCGATACCCGAGGCCTTGATGGCAACGCTGACTTCCACGTGGTTGTGATGCGCGAAGTTCCTGCCGCCGACCACGATGTCGCCCGGCCGGACTGCCGACGGGAACTCGGGCCGCAACTGGCGAAAACACATCTGGCGCAGCGCGTCCAGGTCGAACGGCTTGCCGAAGCCGTCCCGCACCGCGGCGAATTCGATGATGCCGTCGTCGCCGCAGACCTGGTCGCCGAATTTCCAAACCCGGCCCCGCAGGGTGCGCACGGAGGATGTTTCGTTCATGTCGTGCCGCTCCTCAAAGCCGGCCCGCCAGCAGCGGGCGGGGGTCCGTGATCTCGCCGGCCACGGCCGAGGCCGCCACCGTATAGGGCGAGGCGAGGTGGACCGCGGCCTGGGTGCTGCCGTTGCGGCCTTGGTAGTTGAACTGGTGGGTGGTGATGGAGACGTCTTCGCCGCTCAGCACGCCCAGGTAGCCCCAACAGGTATTGCAGCCGGGCGACAGCACGGTGGCGCCGGCTTCGGCAAACACCTCCAGCAATCCTTCGCGGGCGGCCGCCGCGTAGACGTTCTGGCTGCCGGGCGAGATGTACATCGTGACGTGCGGAGCGATCCGGCGGCCGCGCAGCACGGCCGCCGCCGCCCGCATGTCTTCCAACCGGTTGTTGGCGCAGGACCCGACGGCGGCCTGGTCGATGCGCCGGCCCGCCACTTGCGCGACGTCGACCGCGCCGCTTTGCGTGGGCGGCACGGTCACCATGGGCGTCAGTTGCGACAGGTCGTAGGTCAGCACCGCCGCGTAGTCCGCGTCCGGGTCGCTGCGCACGACCTGGTAGGGCCGGCCGTTCGCGCGTTCGTCCACGTAGTCGAGCGCGCGCGCATCGACGTCCATGATGGCGGTGTCCGAGCCCGTGTGGAAGGTCGAGGCCAGGATGGCCTGCCGGTCGTCCAGGCCGAGGTCCGCCAGCGCCGGCCCGCCGTACTCGACGCAGCATTGCAGGAAGGTGCCCTGTTCCTCGTGGTCGCGGATGATGGACTGGACCAGGTCGCGTCCGGTCACGCCGAAGGGCAGGCTGCCCACCAGTTCGATGCGCACCGTGCGTGGCACGCATACCCAGTGCCGGTCATTGAGCAGCGGCGCCAGCACGTCGGTGGACATGGGAACGTTCAGCGCGCCCACCGCGCCGATCGAGGCGATGTTGCCTTCGTCCGAGAACACCAGGGACCCGGGCCGGGCGAAGCCGCGCTCGACCAGCACCAGGTGGCGCAGCCCGGTGTTGGGGCCGTAGAAGTTGTCGACGCCGAAGTCGCGCGTCAACTGCTTGAGCATGTGGTGCGTCGCGGCGTGCGGCGAACCGGTGGCGGCCGCCGGCGTATGGTCGATGACGATGATGGCCTTCTCGGGCCGGGCGAACGCGGTCGCGCCTATCTTCTCCAGGTTGCGCTTGTGCATGGGCCAGACCATCTCCTGGGTGACGACGTGGTCGGGCACGCAGTTGATGTATTCGCCCGGCGCGACGGTCTCGCGGCCCGCGGCGCGGGCCAGGATCTTCTGGGCGATGGTCTGGCCGCTGGAGGCAGGCATGGCAAGGTTTCCTATGGTTTGAATCAATTCAGTGAAATGCCGGTTTCCTTGATGAACTGGCCCCAGAACTCGTAGCTGCCGAGGACGTTCTTGCGATATTGCTCGGGCGAGCTGGAGACGGCAAGCGAGCCCATCTGCTCGTAGGCCTTGCGCACCTCGGGGGTGGCCAGGATGGTGGCCAGTTCGCGCTGGACGCGGTTGACGATGGCGGGTGGCGTGCCGGCCGGCATGATGACGCCGTACTCGGTCGCCTGCACCACCTTGGGATAACCCAGCTCGACCAGGGTGGGCGCGTCGGGCAGCAGCGGGGTCCGCTTCTCGGTGGTCACCGCCAGGACCCGGACCGTGCCGGCCTGGACATGGGGCAGGATGGGCGTCAGGTCCGAGACCATGGATTCGACCTGTCCGCCCAGCAGATCGGTGATGGCGGGGGCCGCGCCGGCATAGGGAACGTGGACGATGTCGATGCCGGCCTCGCGCTTGAATCGTTCGCCGGCCAGGTGGACCATGGTGCCGGTGCCCGCGCTGGCGTAGTTCATCTTGCCGGGACGGCTGCGGGCGCGCTCCAGGAACTGCGCCATGTTGGTGATGCCGGACTTGGCGTTGACCGCGATGACGGCGGGGACCTGCGCCAGGCTGGAAACGTAGGCCAGGTCCTGCGTGACCGAGTAGGGGACCTTCATCAGGTGGGGCATGACCATCAGCGCGCCGCCGGCGCCCAGGCCCATGGTGTAGCCGTCCGGCGGCGCCTTGGCCACGGCGGCCGTGCCGATCGAGCCCCCGGCGCCCGCGCGGTTCTCGACGACGATGGTCTGCTTGAGCGCCTCGCCCAGGGGGCCGGCGATGGTGCGCACATAGGTGTCGGTCGGTCCGCCCGGGGGGAAGGGCACGATGAAGCGGATCGGCCGCGTGGGCCACGAGGCGCCCTGCGCCATGGCCGGTGCTGTGAAGATCCCCAGTGTGCAGCTCGCGATCAGGCATGCCGCAAGGCGTCTGGCGTGCATGGCAGTCTCCTCCGTGGCGGACGTGGCCGCCTGTCTTGTCGATGTCCGGGCATGGTATCGGGCCGGCTTCGCCGCCGGATAGGCGCCGCCGCGCAAAGCTGCTATGGCGTGGGCGTTAACGGCGGGGCGTACAGGCCCAGCCGTTCGGCCCGCACCCGCGCCAGCGCGTAGACGGTATCGAGCAGCGGCGCGGGCACGCCCAGTTCGCCGGCGATCTCGACGGCGGCTCCCAGGATGCTGTCCAGCTCCACCGCGCGGCCCGCTTCCACGTCCTGCAGCATGGAGGTCTTGATGTGGCCCAGCTTGCGCGTGACCGCCAGCCGCGCCGGGGGCTCGATGGCCAGCGGCAGGCCCAGCGCGTCGCCCATGGCCAGGAGTTCGCGCATCATGGCCTGGAACAGGCGGTTGACGCGTTCGTCGTCGATCAGGAGATCGGTGTGCGAACCCGTCAGCAGGCTGACCGGGTTGAAGCAGGCATTGCCCAGCAGTTTTTCCCAGACGATGCGGCGGATGTCGGGGCTGGCCGAGGCTTCGAAGCCGGCACCGGCCAGACATTCGGCCGCGCGCTGCGCGCGCGGGCTGGCGCCGCCGCCCGGTTCGCCCACCACCAGCCGCGACCCCGAGGCGTGGGCGACCACGCCGGGCTCGGGGCTGGAGCTGGACGGAAACACCACGAAGCCCAGGACGCGGTCCGCGGGAATGGCGCGTTCGAGCCGGCCGTCGGGATCCACGGCGCGCAGCCGGTGGCCCGCCAGGGGGCCGCCGCCCGACTGGAAGAACCACCACGGGACGCCGTTCAGCGCGGGCAGCACCAGGGTGTCCGGTCCGATCATGGGGCCCAGGCGGTCGGCCAGCCCGGGCAGCGACGGTGACTTGACCGCCAGGATCAGCAGATCCTGCGGGCCCAGTTGCCGCGGATCGTCGCTGGCGCGGACGCGGGCGACCGACCGCGTGCCGCCGCTGTCCAGCCGTATGCCGTGTTCGTCCAGCGCGCGCAGCGTGGCGCCGCGCGCCAGCACGCTGACGTCGTGGCCCGCCAGGGCCAGGCGCGCGGCCAGGAAGCCGCCTATCGCGCCCGCGCCCGCGACGCCTATCCTCATGCGGCCAGGGGTGGGTGGGGGCCGGTCGTGCGCGTCGTCCATCGGGGGAGTCTCCGGAATGCGTTGGGGATGCGGTCCATTATTCCGGCCGGCGCCGCGCGCGCGGTGTACCCGCGCGGCATTTCTGCCTGCGCGCCGGGGATATAACGCACGTTATGCGCATGGACGCATTGCAGTCTTGACGGCGCAGGCAGTAGGCAAGCCCGCGCCATGCCCCTAGAGTCCGGACAGCGGCGACAGGCGCGGACGGACGAGACGCGTCCGGCCATCGGCGCGCACGCGGAGGAATGTATGCATCGATCGACGGGCCCGTTGTCGCACGTCAAGGTCCTGGACCTGAGCCGTATCCTGGCCGCCCCCTGGGCCAGCCAGACCCTGGCCGACCTGGGCGCCGACGTCATCAAGGTGGAGCGCCCGGGCAGCGGCGACGACACGCGCGCCTGGGGGCCGCCCTTCCTGAAGGACGGCCGGGGCGAGGACACCGAGGAGGCCGGCTATTACCTCGCGGTCAACCGCGGCAAGCGGTCGATCACGGTCGGGCTGGACACGCCCGAGGGCCAGCGCGTCGTGCGCGAGCTGGCCATGCGCGCCGACATCCTGCTGGAGAACTACAAGGTCGGCACGCTGGCGCGCTATGGCCTGGACGAGGCGTCGCTGCGGGCGTTGAACCCCCGGCTGATCTATTGCTCGGTCACCGGCTTCGGGCAGACCGGCCCGCGCCGCGACCAACCCGCCTATGATTTCCTGATACAGGCCATGGGCGGCCTGATGAGCGTGACCGGCGAGCGCGACGGCCGTCCCGGCGGCGGTCCGCAGAAGGTGGGCGTGCCCATCGTCGACCTGATGACCGGCATGTACACGGCGGTGGCCGTGCTGGCCGCGCTGGCCCGGCGCAACGAGACGGGCAAGGGCGAGTACATCGACATCGGCATGTTCGACGTGCAGGTGGCCACCCTGGCCAACCAGGCCATGAACTATCTCGTGTCCGGCAAGCCGCCGCGGCGCAACGGCAACGCCCATCCCAACATCCAGCCGCAGGACGTCTACCGCTGCGCGGACGGCGACATCATCCTGGTGGTCGGCAACGACGGCCAGTTCCGCAAGCTGTGCGAGGCCCTGGGCCACGCGCAATGGGCGGCGGACGAACGCTATGCCACCAATGCGCAGCGCGTGCGCAACATCGAACAATTGTCGGCCATGCTGCGCGAGGATCTCGCCCGCCGCGACCGCGCGAGCCTGCTGGCCCTGCTGGACGGCGCGGGCGTGCCCTGCGGCCCGATCAACACCGTGGCCGAGGTGTTCGAGGAACCGCAGACGATCGCGCGCGGCCTGTTGCGCCACATCGAGCACCCCAGCGGCGGCCAGGTCCCGCAGGTCGCCAGCCCCATGCGCTTCGCCGATGCCGCGCTGCCGGGCCTGGAGGCGCCCCCCACGCTGGGCCAGCACAGCGCCGAGATCCTGGCCGAACTGGGCTACGACGCCGCCGGCATCGAGGCGCTGCGCGCCGCCGGCGCGATATGAAGGCGACGGACATGAAGCTGCACTGGTCGCCCAAGTCGCCGTATGTGCGCAAGGTCATGGTCTGCCTGTACGAACTCCGGCTGGAGGATCGCGTGGAGCGGGTGCGGTCGGTGGCCGCCATGCTGCGGCCCAATCCGCAGATCATGCGCGACAATCCGCTCAGCAAGATCCCGACGCTGGTGCTGGACGACGGCATGGCCCTGTTCGATTCGGCGGTCATCTGCGAATACCTGGACGACCTGGCCGACGGGGGCCTCTTCCCCGCCCCGGGCGAAGAAAAATGGCGGACCCTGCGCTGGCACGCTTTCGCCGACGGCCTGCTGGATGTGCTGATCCTTTGGCGCAACGAGGTCGACCGGAGCGATGCGCAGCGTTCGGATGCGCTGATCGAGGCCTTCCGGATCAAGACCGAGGCATCGCTGCAAAGGCTGGAAGGCGAGGCGCGCGAGCTGGCCGCCGCGCCGTTCGGCATCGCCCACATCGCGCTGGGCTGCACGCTGGGCTACCTGGATTTCCGCTTCGGCGCGCTGCGGTGGCGCGAGCGGGCGCCGTATCTGGCCGCCTGGTACGACGAGGTCGCGGCACGGCCATCCTTCCGGCGCACGGAGCCCGTGCTGGAAGGATGATCTCGTCTTACGCGTAGAGCCGGGTCGGGTTGTCGAGCAGGATCCGGCGTGCCAGCGGCTCGCTGTCGGTCCAGTCCAGGAAGGTGTCGAACAGCCTGCGGGTGCCGGGCCACGGATCGATGCGGATATGGGGCCAGTCGCTGCCCCAGACGAGCTGGTCGGGATTGGCCTCGACCAGCGCGCGATGGAAGGGGCGGCCGGGTTCCAGGCCCGGCGTCTTCAGCAGGCTGCGGTAGGCCGACAGCTTGACCCAGGCCTTGCCCTCGCCCAGCAGCCGGACCAGTTGCCGGAAGCCCGGGTCGTTGGTGCCCGCGGCCACGTCGAAGCTGCCCATGTGGTCGATCACGACCGGGCAGGGCAGGTCCGCCAGCATCGGCGCGATGCCGGGCAGCGCCTGGCAGTCGGTCCAGAGTTCGACGTGCAGGCCGGCATCGGCCACCGCGCGCGCCATCTGCCGCAGGTCGTCGATCGAGGCGCTGCCGGCGAAATTCCCGGCCGCGCCGCTGCGGTGGCTGTAGCGCAGCGCGCGCACGCCGCGTTCGCGCAGCGTGCCCAGGTCCAGCGGCGTGCCGGGCCGCGCGACGATGACGCCGCGCAGGTGATCGTGTGCCGCCAGTGCATGGAACAGCAGCGCATAGTCTTCCCCGTACGCGCTGGGATGCACCAGCACCGCGTGCGACAGCCCCTGGCTGGCCAGCATGGCCGAGTGGTCCGCCACCAGCGCCTCGGGCGGGGTGTAGCTGCGTTCGGCCGCCAGCGGAAAGCGGTCGTAGGGGCCGAGCAGGTGATTGTGGCAATCCCAGCCCGTGATCGGGGTGGCCGGTCGCGCGGTGCCGTTCATCGGGCCTTGCCCCATACCGCCGGGTCGTCCTGGGGCAGCGGGAAGGCGGCGACGACGCCGGGCTCCAGCGGGATCTGGTGGGCGTTCAGCGTCATCGCCACCAAGGTGTAGTAGCCGACCAGCGCGGTCAGTTCCACCACCGTGCGCGCGCCGAAGCGGGCCAGGGTGGCGGCATAGGTGGCGTCGGAGACCGACCGGTGGGCGTTCAGTTCGCTGGCGTAGCGCACCACCAGCGCGTCGTCCGGCGCTAGTTCATCGGGGATGCGGCGTTCGCGCAGCGCCTCGATGATCCAGGCTTCCACGCCCGCTTTCTCGGCCTCGGTCTTGTGGGCGGCCCATTCGAAGGGCGAGCTGCAGGCGCGGGCGGTGACCAGGATGGCCAGTTCCGACAGCCGGGGCGGCAGCGTGGTGTCGTAGCGCAGCAGTTCGCCCATGGCCGACCAGCGTTCGGCCAGTTCGGGGTTGTACAGCGCGGCGCGCAGCGGGCCCCGCAGCCGGCCACGCTTGCCGGCGATGATTTTGTCGTGCACCCGGCGCTGGTCCGGGTTCATGGTTTCGGGCGTGGGCAGGTCGATTCTCGGCATGGGCTCCTCTCGTCTTCGCCGCATTATCGGGCGCGGCGCCCGCGCGCGCTATGGCGCCGGGCGCATAGCAGCCTTGACCGCGCCCGCCTTTGCGCGGGTAGGGCGCGCGCCTAGACTCGCTGCGTATCCTGTCCACGACCACGACCTTTCCCATGAACGAATTCAAGCAACTGCAACTGCGGGTGGACAGCCACATCGCGCTGGTGACCCTGGACAGTCCGCCGGTCAACGCCCTGACCCGCGTGCTGAACGACGAACTGACCGCCGCGCTGGACTGGATATCCGAGACGCCCGAGGTCCGGGTGGTCGTGCTGACGGGGGCGGGCAAGGTGTTCTGCGCCGGCGCCGACCTGAAAGGCCGGGCCGACGTGATCAAGGGACCGGGCGACCTGCCCGCGCATCTGCGCCGCACCCGCGAGTGCTTCCATGCCATCCGCGAATGCGCCAAGCCCGTGGTGGCGGCGATCAATGGTGCGGCGCTGGGATCGGGGCTGGCCATGGTGGCTTCGGCCGACGTGCTGATCGCCTCCGAGCGCGCCACGCTGGGCCTGCCCGAAGTAGACGTCGGCCTGTTGGGCGGATGCCGCCACGCGATGCGGCTGTTTCCCCATTCGCTGCTGCGGCGCATGATGTTGACCGGCTACCGGGTGCCGGCGGCCGAGCTTTACCGGCTCGGCATCGTCGAAGCCTGCACGGCTCCGGAAGACCTGCTGCCCGCCGCCATGGAGATGGCCGGCGTCATCGCCGCCAAGAGCCCCGTTTCCACGCGCATGGGCAAGCACACGCTGAACACCATCGAGGACATGAGCCTGCGCGACGGCTATCGCTACGAACAGGACATGACCGCGATCATTGCCACCACCGAGGATGCCGCCGAGGCGCAGGCCGCGTTCCGCGAGAAGCGGGCGCCAGTGTTCAAGGGGCGGTAGGGGCCAGGCGGGGGACCGGGGCGTCGCGCGCGGAGCGGGCGGGTATAAACTCGTCTTCTTTTCCTGGACGAGCGCCGCTTGCGATGCAGCATCCCAAAGCCACCAGCATCCAACTGGACGTCACCGCCAGCCTGCAGAAATGGCGGGCCTTTCTCGCGATAGGCGAACTGGGCAGCCTGACGCGCGCGGCCCTGTTCCTGAACAGCAACCAATCCCTGCTCAGCCGGCAACTGAACGCGCTCGAACGCGAGTGCGGCACGCGGCTGTTCGTGCGCACCGGCCGGGGCGTGGAGCTGTCGGACGTGGGGCAGCGCATCTTCCCCCAGGTGCGCGCGCTGCTGGCCGACGCCGAGCAACTGGAAAGCGAGATCCGCGAGCAGGCGCGCGACGCCAGCGGCCGTGTCACGCTGGGCACCCTGCCGTCCATCGGCCACCATCTGGTGGGGCAGCTCTTCACCGAGGTGCGGGCCCGCTATCCGGGCGTCAACCTGAAGGTGCTGGAAGGATCGAGCGGCCAGGTCGAGGAATGGCTGGTCGACGCGCGCGTGGACATCGGCATCCTGTACCGCTACGGCGGCACGCTGCCCGAGCACGAGCAGTGCCTGGCCACCGTGGACAGCTACCTGATCGGACCCGCGGGCGATCGCCTGACCGCGCAGGAGGAAGTGCCCTTTCGCAGCCTGCACGAGCTGCCCTTCATCCTGCCCAGCGCGCCCAACGGACTGCGCACCGCGCTCGATTCCATGGCGCGCCAGGAACACATCACGCTGGCCCCGGTGATCGAGGCCGATTCACTGCCGCTCCAGACTTCGCTGGTCGCGCGCGAGCGGCTGTACACGGTGCTGCCGCTGCACGCGGTATGGACCGAGGTCGGCAAGGGCGAGGTACAGGCCGCCCGCATCGTCGACCCACCGTTCCAGCGCACCGTCGCGCTGGTCTTCGCCAAGACCAAGGGGCCCGCCAAGGCCGTCTCGGCCATCGCGGGCCTGATCGGCGAGATCGTGGACCGGATGGCGCGCGACGGCATGTGGCGCACCGACCGCTAGGAGGAACCCGATGCCGTCCCAACCCGGCAAGCTCTATCTCGTCAGCCTGGGCACGGGGGATCCCGACCACCTGACCCTGCGGGCCGACCGCATCCTGCGGGAGGCCGACCTGGTGCTGGGCCAGGCCGACGCGCCCGACCGCTATCCCGCGCAACTGGCCGGCAAGCGGTTCATGGAGGCCGGCCACGGCCTGTTCACGCCCATGGCGAAACGCCGCGCCCCGCGGGAAGAGGTCGAGGCCGAAGAGTCGCCGCGCCGCCAGGCCATCCGCGATTGTGTCGCGGCGGGCGGCACCGTGGCGGTCCTCACGCAGGGCGACCCGACGCTGTACGGTCCGCAGATCGGCTACCTGGATGCGTTCCGCGACCTGGCTCCCGAGGTCGTGCCGGGCATCTCCAGCTTCGCCGCGGGCAATGCCGCCCTGGGCTGCGCCGTGACGGGCGGCAGCGCCAGCCAGTCGGTGATCCTGAGCCTGGGCAAGAACGCCAACGAAGGCTATGGCGGCAGCGACCGCCTGTCGGTGCTGGCGCAAAGCCGCAGCGCACTGGTCCTGTTCACGATGCGGACCGACCTGGCCCGGGTGGTGGCGGAGCTGCGCGCCGGCTATCCGGGCGACACGCCCGCGGCCATCGTCTGCCATGCTGGACGCGAGGCGCGGCAGCAGGTGCTGCGCGCCACGCTGGACACGCTGGTGGAGGTGGCGGGACGGCATGAACTGCCGTTCGAGCACCTCGTCTACGTCGGCGATTTCCTGGCGCGCCCGGCGGGCGACTACCAGGACGGCTGATGCGCCAGCGGGATGTCCTGGCCGTCCTTGGACGATTGCAGCATCGCCAGGCAGATCTCCAGCGTGGCCCGGGCCCAGCGGCCATCGTGCCGGGGCGGCTGCCCCTGCCGCACGGCGGCCACCAGTTCGTCGATCACTTCATGGCGCGGCACGGCCGGGCGGTCCAGCGGCACCCATCGTTTCGCCTCGTCGGCATGGATGGCGATGCCGTCGGGCAGCGGCCGCAGGTCGGCATGGTCGCAGGACACGATGATGGGGCCGAAGTGCTGGTAGGCGCGGGCCTGGTCGTCGGCGGCCGGCGGCTTGTAGGCCGATCCGCCATAGGTGCCGGCGGCCTTGGCGCGGGCCTCTTCCTCCGGCGAGGCCACGGCGGCCAGCTTGCGCCGCGCGCCGCCGTAGTCGTCGGGCGACTTGCGGTTGCCCATCTCGCCTATCCAGTCCGTCCATTCGTCGGAATCGAAATGCGCGTAGCCGTTGTAGGACAGCGAGGCGTAGGCGCCCGACTCGAACCACAGCATGGCCGAGTAGGCGCCCTCGGTGACGCGGCGCGGATCCCAGTTGCCGACCGCGGCGCGTAGCCGCGTGGGCGGCGAGCCCGCCAGCAGCCGCACGATGTCCACCTGGTGCGCGGCCTGGCTGAAGATGGCGCCGCCGCCTTCGGCCGTGACCAGTTCCTCCGGCCGGCGCGGACGGTAGAGATAGTCGGTGTAGTTCAGCGCATGGATCATGCGCACCTTGCCGAACTCGCCGCTGGCGATCAGCTCGCGGGTCTTCAGGTAGGGCGTGTCGAAGCTGTGGCAGTGGCCCACGATCAGGTGCACGCCGGCGCGCTCGCAGGCCGCGATCATGCGGTCGCATTCGTCCATGGCCAGCGCCATGGGCTTTTCCACCAGCACGTGCTTGCCGTGCGCCGCGGCGATCTCGGCATGGCGGGCATGGAACTGGTGAGGGCTGGCGATGTAGATCGCGTCCAGCGACGGATCGGCCGCCAGCGCGTCGATGTCGCCATGCACCGGCACGCCGAAGTCGCGCGCGAACTGCTCGCGCGCGGCCTCGCGCGGATCGCAGGCCGCCGCCAGCACGATGCGCGCGTCGCCCAGGAAGGTCGGCAGCATCAGCGAAAAGGCGCGTCCCAGGCCGGCTATGCCCAGCCGCAATGGAGCAATCGACATCAGGCTTTCCCCCGGCTAGACCTCGTAGTTGGAGTCGAGTCGCTGGGTAGCGGGCACGTCGTCCCACACATGCGACACCTGGTACTCGCGCCAGTCGACCGACTTCGGCACGATGGCCTGGAACGAACAGATCTTCGTGGGAATGGCGTTCCCGCCCAGCGCGATGGGCGCTTCGCCCGCCGCGAACTCGTCCAGCGCGGTCAGCATCCGGCGGCGGAACTCGACGATGGCTAGGTCGCTGGTGCCCAGCCTTTCCTCGGACCGGTCGGCCAGGGCGCCCATGGTCACCCACATGGCGATGTCCTGGTTGGGGAAGCCGGTGATGCCGGTGAAGTTGCCCGCCTTCATCGCCTGGCGGTCCTGCCAGAAGCGGTTGTCGTGGTTGCGGTGCGGCCGGTAGCGGTCGTCCACGTCCGGGCCGATCTGCGCGCGCAGGAACTTGCGCCAGGTTTCCGTATCGGGCGTCTTGGCCGGATGGCCCCAGGCCAGGAAGTAGAACGCCGTGTTCGTGTCGTCCATGGGCACGTTCACGTTGGCGACGTTGTACAGGTTGTTGGGCGGCACCAGCACGGTGAAGGGCGCGACGAACACGGTCGAGCGCACGTAGTCCTGCGTGTCGGCCTCGAAGATCGGACGGCGGATCGCGGCGTAGCGGAAACCGTAGGGCGTGCGCTCGACCTGCAGGCGCGGCGCCTTGTCGGTGGACGGGCGCAACCAGTTCTTGTCGGTGGCTTCGGCGCCGCTGACCTTGGCCGGCACGAAGTCCGACGAGTGCAGGCTGGAGCTGTGGGCCGAATCGATCGCGCCTTCCAGGACCTGCGCCCAGTTGCAGGGCAGGATGACCTTGGCGATGCTGACCTTGGCGTCCCGGGTCGGCGCCCAGGGCGGAGGGACGAACTCGGGCGCGTCTTCCTCCTTGCCCAGGAAGATCCAGACCATGCCGCCCCACTCGCGGGTGGGATAGGCCTTGGTGCGCACCTTCGAGGCCATGGGGCTGGTCTCGGGCTCGGAGGCCATGTCCAGCACCTGTCCGGTCACGTCCATCTTCCAGCCGTGGTACAGGCAGCGCAGCCCGCCTTCCTCGTTGCGGCCGTAGACCAGCGAGACCCGCCGGTGCGGGCATTTCTCGTCCAGCGCGCCGATGCGGCCCTGGGTGTCGCGGAACACGACCAGGTCCAGGCCCAGCAGCCGGGCGTGCACCGGCGCGCCGTCCGGCTCGGCCACTTCCTCGACCAGGCACAGCGGCAGCCAGTGGCGGCGCATCAGCGCGCCCATCGGGGCATCGCCCTCCACGCGGCACAGCCGCTCGTTCTTCTCATGCGACAACATGCTGTTTCTCCTTCAATTCTCTGGCTTGATGCCCGCGGCCTTGATCGGGCCGGCATAGCGGCGGGCTTCATCGTCGATGGCTTGCGCGTACTCGGACGGCGTTCCGCCCACGGGTTCGATGCCCAGCCCCTGCAATTGCTTGATGACCTCGGGCTGCTTGACCACCTTGGCGATTTCGGCGCCGAGCTTCTGCACGATGGCCGGAGGCGTGCCGGTGGGCGCCAGCACCCCGACGGTGACGGCGAAATTGAAATCGGGAACGATCTCGGAGATGGCCGGGACGTCGGGCGCCAGGGTCGAACGCTTGAGCGAATTCGTAGCCAGGATCTTGGCCTGTCCCTTCTGCGCGAACCCGGATAGCGAAGGCAGCGCGGCCACCACCAGGTCCACCTGCTTGCCCACCAGCGCGGGCACGGCCTGGCCCGATCCCCGGAACGGCACATGGTCCAGCCGCAGGTTCAGCGCGCTTTTCAGGGCCTCCATCGTCAGATGGTGGCTGCTGCCCACGCCCGAGGAGCCGTAGGTGATGCCGGTGGGACTCTTCTTGGCCAGTTCGACGAATTCCTGCAGCGTGTTGGCCGGGAAGTCGGGGCGGGCGGCGATGAACAGCGGCGAGGTCGCCACCAGCGAAACCGGCACGAAGTCGCGCTTGGGCTGGTAGGCGAGATCCTTGTACAGCGACGGGTTGATCGACATCATCGAGCCGTCGGTCACCAGGAAGGTATAGCCGTCGTGCGGGCTGTTCATCAGCGTCTGCGCGGCCACCACGCCATTGGCGCCGGGCTTGTTCTCGACCACGAAGGACTTGCCCAGGTGTTCGGTCAGGCGCTGGCCGATGATGCGGGCCACCGTGTCGGGCAGGCCGCCGGTGGCGTAGGGCACGACGAAGCGGACGGGGCGCGAGGGGTAGTCGGCGGCGTCGTCGGCGCTGGCCAGCGCCGGCGCACAGCCCAGCAGCGCGACCAGGCCCAGGCGGGTGGCCGCCATGGCGGCATCTCGGGCGAGGCGATGTACGGAATGGGTCATGGAGGTCTCCTGGTGGGATGTCCCGGTCATCCGGGTACACTGGTTTTATTAGAGCTATAAGAATAATATTAAAGCTCTAAGTATTTTTCAAGCCCCCGTTTCCGGTCGTAGCGGACGGGTATCATTTGCGCGAGCACAGCCCCCCGGAAGACCATGAGTTCCGCCGAAGACACCCGCAAGATCCTGGAGCACTGGCAGAGCGCGGCGCCCAACGACCGCCTCGCCCACCTCGTCAAGGACGCCACGCGCGCCTTCGTCCGCGCGTTGCAGATGAGGCTGAACGAGCATCACGTCTCGTTCGGGCACTGGGCCTTCCTGCGCATCCTGTGGGTACAGGATGGCCTGACCCAGCGCGAGCTGAGCGACGAGGCGGGGGTGATGGAGCCCACCACCTACAGCGCGCTCAAGGCCATGGAGGCCCTGGGCTACGTCGAGCGCAAGCACCTGCCCGGCAACAAGAAGAACATGTACGTGTACCTGACGGACCGGGGTCGCGAGCTCGAGCACAAGCTGATTCCGCTGGCCGAGGAGGTCAACCGGATCGGCATCGACGGGTTGACCGCGGCCGAGATAGGCGTGGCGCGCAAGGTGCTCCTGGGCATCATCGCCAACCTGGCCGAGGACGAGGAAAAGGCCGACGAGCGCAGCCTGCGCATCCCGTCCACCCGGGAGCTGTCGCGCCGCGTATCCGAACGCGTGGAGCGCCAGCGCGCCCGCGCGCCCCGCAAGCGGGTCGCCGCCCATGACGAGTGAGGCGCCGGCCGGGGCCGCTCTGGTGTGGTTCCGGCGCGACCTGCGCAGTTTCGATCACGCCGCGCTGTACCAGGCCCTGGTACGCCACGAGAAGGTGTACTGCGCCTTCGTCTTCGATACCGATATCCTCGATGCCCTGCCTGCCCGCGCCGACCGCCGCGTGGAGTTCATCCACGCCAGCGTGCTGGAGCTGGACCAGGCCCTGGACCGCATGGCGCGCGAAGCGGGGGCGGCCGCGGGAAGCGGCCTGATCGTCCGGCACGGCGGCGCGCCGGCGTGCATCGTCAGCCTGGCGCGGGAACTGGGGGTGCGGGAGGTCCTCGCCAATCGCGACTACGAGCCCGACGCCATCGCGCGCGACCAGCGGGTGGCGCGGGAACTGGCGGACTGCGGGATCGCCTTCAGCGACTACAAGGACCAGGTGGTGCTGGACCGGAGCGAACTGCTGACGCAGCAGGGCCAGCCCTACAGCGTATTCACGCCGTACAGACGTGCCTGGCTGCAACGGGCCGACGGCTTCCAGCGCAAGTCCTACCCGGTCGAGCGCCATGCCGCGCATCTGGCGCCCAAGCCCGCGGGTGAACATCCGCCCGCGCTGGAGGCGCTGGGTTTCCTACCCACCAATCTTTCCGCGCTGGCGCTGCCCACCGGCATGCGGGGCGGCCGCGAACTGCTGCGGGGTTTCGAGCGCCGCCTGACGCGCTATCACGAGGCGCGGGACTATCCCGCGCGCAAGGGCGTCTCGTACCTGTCCACGCACCTGCGCTTCGGCACCGTGTCCATCCGCCAACTGGCCGCGCTGGCGCACCGCCACGGCGGCGAGGGGGCGCAGACCTGGCTGTCGGAACTGGTCTGGCGCGAGTTCTACCAGATGATCCTGTGGCACCATCCGCACGTGGTGCAAGGCTGCTTCAAGCCGGCCTTCGACCGCCTGTCGTGGGACGATGCGCCCGAACTCTGGCAGGCCTGGTGCGAGGCCCGCACGGGCTACCCGCTGGTGGATGCCGCGATGCGCCAGTTGCACCAGACCGGATACATGCACAATCGCCTGCGCATGGTGGTGGCCTCGTTCCTGACCAAGGACCTGGGCATCGACTGGCGCCGGGGCGAGCGGCACTTCGCCCGGCACCTGAACGACTACGACCTGGCGGCCAACAACGGCGGCTGGCAGTGGGCGGCTTCCACGGGCTGCGACGCCCAGCCGTGGTTCCGCATTTTCAATCCGGTCACCCAGTCCGAGAAGTTCGATCCCGACGGGAGTTTCATCCGGCGCTACGTGCCCGAGCTGGCGCGCGTGCCCGACCGGTACATCCATTTCCCCGCCGCAATGCGGCCGGTGGATGCCGAAGCGTGCGGCCTGCGGCTGGGACGGGACTACCCGCTGCCCGTGGTGGACCACGCGCGGGCGCGTACCCGCACGCTGATGCGCTTCGAGGCGGTGAAGGAGGCGCCGGGCGGCCCGTGACGCCACCGGCCGCCCGGTATCCGCTTACTTCAGCTTCGCCAGCAGATCGGCGAACTTCGCCTCCACTTTCTGCCGCAGCTCGGGCGTGGCGCAGGCCACCGGCGGGAAGTCCTTCAGCATGTCGAAGGGCCGGCAGGCATCGATCACTGCGCGCGAGTTGGTGGCGGTTCCGCGCGGAATGCGCGGATCCAGGGGGCCGCTCCAGGCCTTGCGGATGAACTCGATGTCCTCCACCGGATCGCAGCGGGTGGACATCGCCCAGACGACGTCGAACAGATTGGTGGGGTCGACGTCCTCGTCGACCACCACGACGAAGCGCCCGAGGTAGGACCCGGACTGGCAGTTCGCCGCCAGCATCGCGGCCTGCCGGGCATGCCCCGCGTACGCCTGCTTGATCGAAATGATGTTGAACAGGCGCGCCGCGCCGGCTTCGTGGCACCAGACGCCCTTGACGCCGCTCAGCCCCGCGCGCTCGACCTCGTCCCAGATCATGCCGGCCTTCATGACGCACTTGGAGAACGAGAAGTCCGACGGCGGCCGCAGCGGCGTGGCCATGGTCAGGATGGGATCGTTGCGGTAGTAGACGCGCTGGATGCGCACCACCGGCTGGTTGCTCTTGCCGCCCGCGTAGTAGCCGGTGAACTCGCCGAAGGGGCCCTCGGGCAGCGTGTCGTCCGGATACATCTCGCCTTCCAGCACGATCTCGCTGTGGGCCGGCATGGGCAGCTTGTGCACTTCGCTCAGCACCACGTCGAAGGGCAGGCCGCGATGGCCGCCGGAGTAGTCGTACTCCGACAGGCCGAAGCGCAGCTCGTTGCCGCCGGCCAGGAACAGCATGGGATCGTGGCCGCAGGAGATCAGCACCGGGCAGGGCTTGCCCTGCTTGAAATACTTGTCGCGGATCTGGCGACCCTGCTTGCCGGGCGAGGTCCACAGGCCAACCTGGTTGCGACTGTGCGCCATCGACCGGTAGGTGCCGATGTTGATCCAGTCCAGTTCGGGATCCCGCATGATGACCAGGTCATCCGTGCCGATGTAGCGGCCGCCGTCCAGCTCGTGCAGGAAGGGGATGGGAAACTTGAAGATGTCGACGTCGTCGTCGCGGTCGATGTTCTCCAGGATAGGGCCGGTTTCCACGACGCGCGGCGGAATGGGTTCGTGGCGTTGCATGCGGTCGCGATAGGACCGGACCACATCCATCGGCCCCCGGGGGACGGGGAAGCCCAGCGTCAGGGCCAGCCGCGCCGACGAGTTCGATGCGCCCGACAGCAGCCGGAAGCCGGCCGGGTAGCCCGGGATGTTGTCGAACAGGATGGCGGGGGCTTCACCGTGCTGGGAGCCGTGGATGATCTCCGCCAGGGTGCCGACCTCCAGGTTCCAGTCGGCGCCCGAGACGCGCAGCAGTTCGCCTGCCTTGTCGACGCGCTCCAGCAGTTCCCGCAGGTCCTGGTGCGGACGGTCGTAGTCGTTCCATGTCTTCTGCATTCCTGTGTTCCTAGTCTGCCGTGATGTTTGCCGCGCGGACGACGGGAGGCCAGCGCTTGAGCTCCAGGGCCAGCGCGTCGGCCATGCGGGCCGGCGCGCCGCCGGCCGGTTCGATGCCCACCTTGGCCAGGCTGGCCACCACGTCCTTGTTCTTCAATGCCTCGTTCGCTTCCGCGTTCAGCTTGCGGACCACCGCGTCGGGCGTGCCGGCGGGTGCCAGCAGGCCGTACCAGACGTCGACCTGCACCTGGTCGTAGCCTTCCTCGCGGAAGGTCGGCACCTGGGGCAGCGACGGCGCGCGCTGGGCGCTCATGACGGCCAGGACCCGGAGCTTGCCCCCCTGGACCAGGGGCTGGATGGTGTGCAGCGGAACGATCATGGCCGAGACGTGCCCGCCCGCCAGATCGTTGACGGCGCCGCCCGCCGACTTGAACGGGACGTGGAACAGGTCGATGTGCGCTTCCTGCTTGAACAGCTCCATGGCCAGGTGCTGCGGGGTGCCGTTGCCGGGCGACCCGTAGTTGATCGTGCCGGGCGCGGCCTTGGCCTTGGCGACGAACTGCTTGAGTGTTTCGGCGGGGAACGAGGGGGGCACGGCCAGCGCCAGCGTGCCGGTTCCCAGCAGCGCGATGGGGGCGAAGTCCTTGACCGGATCGTAGGGCAGGGTGCGGTTGACGGCCGCATTGGTGGCGAAGGTCGTCGCGGCCACCAGCAGCGTCGAACCGTCGGGCCGCGAGCGGGCGACGTGGTCGGCGCCGATGTTGCCGCTGGCGCCGGGACGGTTGTCGACGACCGCCGCGGTGCCGGATTTCGCCGTCCATTGCTGGCTGACGGTGCGGGCCAGGATGTCGGGCCCGGTGCCGGGCGAGGAGGCGACCACGATCGTGATCGTGTTCTGCGCGGCGGTGGCCGCGACGGGCAGCGCCGCCGCCGTCCAGGCCGCCAGGGCCGCAAGAGGTGCCGCCCATCGGCGGCGTAACGACCGTATTCCAGTCTCCATGGCGCTTGTCTCCTCTTATCGTGCACTTTTCTGGAGGGAGCATTACAGCGCCAGACGATTTATTATTCCAGAGAGTTATTCTCATTCATTGATGAGGTTGACCAATGAGTTTCCACGCCTCGCTGGGGAATCTGTCCCTGAAGCAGTTGCGGGCCTTCGTCTGCGTGGCCGAATCGCGCAGTTTCACCTCGGCCGCCACTCTGCTGAACCTGTCCCAGTCCGCGGTCAGCCTGCTGGTACGCGAGCTTGAATCGGAGCTTGGGCTCAAGCTGCTCGACCGGACCACGAGGTCGGTGCGCATGACCGAAGCGGGGGCCGAACTGCATCCCGTCGCCGCCCGCGTCCTGCAGGACCTGGGCGCGGCCATCGCCGGTTCGCGCGAACTGGCCGACCGGCGCCGGGGGCGCGTGCGCTTCGCCTGCTCGCCGCTGCAATCCTCGCTGCTGGTGCCGCGCCTGATCGGCGCGTTCAAGGCGCAGTATCCGCATATCTCCATCGTCCTGCGCGACACGCCCGGTGGCGAGATCATCGATCTGGTCGCCAGCGGCGAGGTCGACCTCGCGCTGGGGGTGCTGTCGGCCGATACACCTTTCGTTGCCGCCGAGCCCTTGCTGACCGACGACCTGCTGCTGATCCATCCCCGCAGCTACGGCTGGGGCCCCAGGCGGCGCCGGACGTGGAAAGACATCGCCGCCCATCCTTTCATCGCACTGGGAGAGCACAACTCCACCCGCTACCTGGTCGACTACCACGCCGCGCAGGTCGGCGTGCGGCTCACGCCCGCGTGCGAGGTCGCGTTCGTCTGGACGGCCATCGGCATGGTGGATGCCGGGCTGGGACTGTCACTGATTCCGGGCCATGCCCGGCCCATCGTCCAGAAGTTCGCCGACGTGGCGATGCAGCCGTTCGAGCCCCAGCTGATCCAGCGGCCGATCGCGCTGATGCGGCATCGGCAGCGGACCTTGTCGCCGGCGGCCGAAGCGTTCGCCGATTTCCTGCGCCAGAACTTCCCGCGCCACGACCGCAGGATTCCGGCTGCGTCCTAGCCCCAGTCCTTGCCCGCGGTACGGTAAATCCGGTCGCGGCGTTCCTCGATCACTTCGAGCAGGATGCTGGTGAATGCCTCCAGCACGGCGGGCTGCTCGCGGCCGCGCTTGATGATCAGGTGGAAGTCCAGCGTCAGGACGGGGTCGGTCAGCAGCGCGGTCGAGACCTGGAATTCCGTGCCCAGCGGAGCCGCGAACGTCGGGATGATGGTCGGCCCCACGCCGGCCGCCGCCATGCCGATCAGCGATTCGAGCCGGTTCATGCGTATGCCGTCGGTGCGTGCCACCCCGCGGGCGGCCCGGCACTTGTTGATCTGCTGCTGCAGGTCCTGCGAGGGATGCAGTTCGACGAAAGGCACCGCCGGCAATTCGTTCCAGCGTATGCGCGTGGCGTCCCTGCCTTTCGTCCTGGACCGGAAGGGCGCCGCGCGGGATTCCAGGTAGACGAAATCGAATTCGAACAGGGGACGGCGGGAGACTTCGAGCACACGCTTGGGAAAGACGCCCAGTCCGCAATCGAGCTCGCCGCTCTGCACCTGGCGTTCGACCTCGGGCTTGGGCAGGTCCAGGATGTGGAGATCGAGCGTGGGCTGGGTCTTGCGCAGGCGCATGTAGACGTGAGGCATGACGCTGGCCGAGAAGATGGGCGGCACGCCCACGCGCAGCGTGCGGCGGCGCGTCTCGGAAAGCTGGCTCAGGACGGGCGCGATGGTCTCCACCTCGTCCACGACCTGCTGCGCGACCGGCAACAGCCGTTGCCCCGCCGCCGTCAACCGGACCGATCGCGTCGTGCGTTCGAACAGGCGGCACGAGAGCTGGCCTTCGACGTCCTGCATCATCAGGCTGAGCCCTGGCTGGCTGATGTGCAACTGCTCCGCGGCGCGCGTGAAGCTGCGTGTCTGCACGATGCAGAGGAAGGCCTTGAAATGCCGGATGCTCAGATTCATAAGCTGGAAAAATCAATAGATATAAGAGATATATTAGACAAATTAACATGCGCTTCCTAGAATCTGCCGCATAGACAAAACGCCCGGAACACGCGCCGTTCCCGGCCCTTTCCCATCTCCCCATCGCTCCGGCAGGAGCGTCGCGGTTCGGCTTCGAAGCGACAAAGCCGAAGGGACCCGGCTTGTCCGGCGCAAGGGTGGCCATCGATCACAAGGAGAGGAGACGACATGAGCGACGTCTGGAACGACGAGCGGGAAATCCGGCAACTGGTGGAGCGGTGGGCGGTGTGGCGCGATGCCGGGGACTGGGAGCGGTTCGCCACGGTGTGGCATCCGGAGGGCGTCATGATGGCCACCTGGTTCCAGGGGCCCTACGCCGAATTCATCCGTGTCACGCGCGAAGGCTGGGACAAGGGCGTGAGCATTCTTCACTTCCTGGGCGGCTCGGCGGTCGAGGTCCGGGGCGACCGCGCCATCGCCCAGACCAAGATGACCATCTCGCAACGCGGCCCCATCGACGGCGTGCCGTGCGACGTGGTGTGCACGGGGCGCTTCTACGATTTCCTGGTCAAGCACGAGGGTCGGTGGCAGTTGCTGCATCGCCAGCCCATCTACGAGAAGGACCGCGTCGACCCGGTGGATCCGGGCGCGAAGCTGGCCCTGGACCAGGACGAGCTGGCGCGCATGCCCGAGGGGTATCGGCACCTGGCCTACATCCAGACCCGCATCGGCTACCGGGTCAAGATGGACATGCCCATGCTCAAGGGCGAGGCGGTGGAGGCGCTGTACCGGCGCGGCGCGAGCTGGCTGGCCGGCGGTCCGCTGGAACGATGACGCAAGGAGACAGCAAATGACCCACTCAATGTTCCCGCGCCGTACCTGGCTGGCGGTGTCGTTCGCCGCCACGTTGCTGCCCTGGGCGCCGGCGGCGCGGGCAGCGTGGCCCGAGCGGCCGATCACCATCGTGGTGCCCTACACGCCGGGCACCAGCATGGACACCCTGGCGCGCACGCTCAGCCCCAAGCTCGCGCAGCGGCTGGGGCAGCCCGTCATCGTCGAGAACCGCCCCGGCGCCAGCGGCAACATCGGCACGGGCTACGTCGCCAATGCCGCGCCGGACGGACACACGCTGCTGATGACGGTCAGCACCTTCGTGATGAATCCCAGCCTGTTCAAGAGCGTGCCCTATGACCCGCTGACCAGCTTCGTCCCGATTGGGCAGGTGGCGGTCGGCGCGCTGGTGTTCGCGGTGAATCCGGCCTTCCAGGCCGGCACGCTGGACGAGGCGATCAAGGCCTTCCGGTCCAGGCCGGGCCAGTACGCCTATGCCTCGCCGGGCAAGGGCACGCCGCAGCACCTGGCCATGGAATTGTTCAAGCTGCATGCCGGCGTGGACGTCATGCACGTGCCCTACAGCGGATCGGCGGGCGCCGTCACGGACCTGCTGGGCGGGCAGGTGCAGGCCATGATCCTGCCGGCCAACACCGCGCTGGGGCTCAAGCAGTCGGGCAAGCTGCGCGTGCTGGCCGCCACCCAGCCGCGCCGCATCGAGGTCATGCCCGACGTGCCCACGCTGGCCGAGCAGGGTGTGCATGGCGCCGACGTGGGCCTGTGGTTCGGCATGCTGGCCCCCGCCAGGACTCCCCAGGCCGTCGTGACGGCCCTGAACCGCGAAATCAACCAGGTGCTGGCCATGCCGGACATCCAGCAAAGCCTGGACAAGCAGGGGCTGACCGTCGTGTCCGGCACGCCGGAGGCCTTCGGCCAACTGGTTTCCACCGAGCATGCCCGTTGGGCGGATGTGATCAGGAAGGCCCGCATCAGCGCGGATTGAACGACATGAAGACAGACCAGAAACCCCGAATCATCATCGTCGGCGCCGGCATCGGCGGCCTGACCGCCGCCGCCAGCCTGCTCAGGCGCGGCTTTCCCGTGCGCGTGTACGAACAGGCGCCCGCGCTGGGCGAGATCGGCGCCGGCATCCAGTCCAGCGCCAACGCGGTCAAGGTGCTGTACGACCTCGGGCTGCGGGAGGAACTCGAGAAGACCGTGGTGCGGCCGCAGGCCTTCGAGTTCCGGCGCTTCGACACGGCCGAGATGATGCACCGCATCCCCCTCGGCGCGAAGCACGAACAGGCGAACGGAGCGCCGTATTTCCACATCCACCGCGCCGACCTGCACGAGCTGCTGGCCAAGGCGGTGCTGGCGCTGGACCCGGACTGCATCGCGCTGAACGCGCGGGCGGAAGGCTTCGACGAAACCGCCGACGGCGTCGTGCTGCGGCTGGCCGACGGAACGCGCGCCACGGGCGAGGTCCTGGTTGGCGCGGATGGCATCAAGTCGGCCATACGCGCGCAGATCCTGGGGGCCACCCCGGTCAGCTACACCGGCGACATCGCCTGGCGCGCGGTGATCCCGACGGAGCGCCTGCCCGCCGGCATCATGGATACCGTGTCCACGGTGTGGTGCGGACCGAAGAAGCACGCCGTGATGTACTACCTGCGCGCCGGCAAGCTGATGAACTTCGTCGGGCTGGTGGAGCACGCGCAGCCCGAGAACGAATCGTGGACGCAGCGGCGGCCCTGGGCCGACCTCAAGGCGGACTTCGAAGGCTGGCATCCCACCATACAGACCGTGATCGACGCCATCGACCGCGACGGCTGCTACCGCTATGCCTTGAACGACCGCACGCCGGTGAACAACTGGAGCACCGGCAGGGCGACGCTGCTGGGCGACGCCGCGCATCCCACCTTGCCCTACCTGGCCTCGGGCGCGGCCATGGCGATCGAGGACGGCGCGGTGCTGGCGCGCTGCCTGGACGAGCATGCCAGCGTCGCCGGTGCGCTGCGCAGCTACCAGAACAGCCGCATGGACCGCACCGCGGCCGTGGTACGCGAATCGGCCGAGAACCGCGACCTCTACCGCATCGAGGACGAGAACGAGATGCGCCTGGCCTTCCAGCGCAAGGACATGAACAAGAGCCGCGCGCAGTGGCTGTATTCCTACGATCCGCTGACGGTGGCGCTGGCGGGAGACTGAGGAACTGACATGCGGGTGAAAGAAACGGCGGCGCGCATCGCGTAGCGGCCAGGGAGACGACAACCATGAGAAAGATCGATATCTACAGCCACATCATGCCGCGGCGCTACCTGGAGCTGATGAAGGAGCACGCCAGGGATCCCGGCCTCGTCAAGCGCATGAGCAACCTGCGCATGCTGTGGGACATGGACGCCCGGATGGAGATGCTGTCGCAATGGCCGGAGGTGCAGCAGGTGCTGACCCTGGCGCTGCCGCCGCCCGAGGCCCTGGGCAATGCCGACCAGTCGCCCGGCTTCGCCCGTGTCGCCAACGACGACATGGCGGCGATCGTGGCGCGTTCGCCCAAGGTCTTTCCCGCGTTCGTGGCGGCCCTGCCCATGAACAACGTGCCCGCCGCGCTCGAGGAAATGGACCGGGCCGTGACGACGCTGGGCGCGCGCGGCATCCAGGTCACGACCAGCGTCAACGGCCGTCCGCTGGACGATCCGGAGTTCTTCCCGGTGTTCGAGCGGGCGACCAGGGTCCACGGCATTCCGGTCTGGATGCATCCGTTCCGCCCCGCGTCGCAGGCGGACTATCCCGTCGAGGACAAGTCCCGGTTCGAGATCTGGCAGGTCCTGGGTTGGCCCTACGCCACCAGCGTGGCCATGGCGCGCATGGTGTTCTCGCAGATGTTCGACCGCCTGCCGGAGCTGCGCATCATCACGCACCACTGCGGCGCGATGATTCCCTACTTCGGCGGCCGCGCCGAGACGCTATGGGCCCAGCTGGGCAGCCGCAGCGTCGAGGACGATTACAACGGCTTGCTCGACCGGATGGCGAAGAAACCCATCGACTACTTCAAGATGTTCTACGCCGACACTGTCCTGGGCGGTTCGGCCTCGGCGCTGCGCTGCGGGTTGGATTTCTTCGGCAGCGACAAGGTGGTGTTCGCCAGCGACTGCCCGTTCGATCCCGAGGAAGGGCCGATGTTCATCCGCGAGGGCATACGTTCGATCGAGTCGCTGGATCTTGCCGAAGACGACAAGAAGAAGATCTATCTGCTCAACGCGCTCAAGCTGCTGGGGCTGGACGAGGACTTGAAGTAAGAGGCCGGCGGTCCGGCCCATCGAACAGCGAGACGAACAGTTCCCGGATCCATCGATGGGACGGATCCGCGTCGAAACGGCGGTTCCAGTGCATGTACACCGCGAACCGGCTGTTGGGCAGCGCGGTCGGCAGCAGCGCGTACTGCCTGGAACTCATCAGCCGCTGGGCGATGGCGTGCGGCATCACGACCGCCAGGTCGGTCTTGACGATGATCGCGGGAAGCGCGAGGAAGTGTGACGAGGTCAGGGCCAGCCGCGAATCCAGGCCGAGCTGGTGCAGGATGCGGAAGGTTTCCGAGTGGGACCGCACCGCCACGTACTCCAGGCGCCTCAAGTCCTGGAGTGTCACCGCTTGCGTGCCGGACGACAGCATGGGATGGCGGGCGCGCACGATGACCGAATAGCGGTCGCGCAGCAGCTCGACCCGCTCGGTGCCGATGACCGATGGCAGGAACCCCAGCGCGAAGTGGATCTTGCCCGTGGCCAACGCATCGGCGATCTCTTCGTGGGGCAGGGGAGAGGTCTCGACCCGTATCCCCGGCGCTTCCCGATGCAAAGCGGCCATCAGCTCGGGCAGCAGCCGCGCTTCGCCGATGTCGCTCAGGTGCAGGCGCAGCGTCATCCGCGATTGCAGCGGATCGAAACGGTCTTTCGTCTTGAGCACGCTTTGTATCGCCGACAGCGAAGGCTGCACCACCGCGGCCAATTGCTCGGCGCGCAGGGTGGGGCGCATGCCGCTGCCGCTGCGCACGAACAATGCATCGCCCAGTGCGGTGCGCAGGCGGGCGAGCCCCTGGCTGGCGGCGGGTTGCGACAGGCCTACCGCGTCGGCGGCGCGGCTCACGCTGCCCAGCCGGTAGATGGCTTCGAACAGCCGCAGCAGGTTCATGTCGATCGGATCATTATCCATTTTTCTAATATTGAGTTATTTGCTTCATATTATTGTTGGATAAGGGGCGCTCCGCCAAACTATGCCGCCTTGGCAAGGAGACCCGATGTCCCAGTTTGTTCATTCACCCCCGGCGGTGACGGTGCGCGAAGCCGTCTTCCACCTGCTTCGCGAATTCGGCATGACCTCCGTCTTCGGCAATCCCGGCTCGACCGAGCTGCCGATGTTCCGGGACTTTCCCGACGATTTCCACTACGTGCTCGGCCTGCAGGAATGCGTGGTGGTCGGCATGGCCGACGGCTATGCGCAGGCCACGCGCAACGCCGCCTTCGTCAACCTGCATTCGGCGGCGGGCGTCGGCCACGCCATGGGCAACATCTTCACCGCCCACCGCAACCGTACGCCGCTGGTGATCACGGCGGGCCAGCAGGCGCGCTCCCTCCTGCCGTTCGATCCGTATCTCGGCTCCACGCAGGCCGCCGAGCTGCCCCGGCCGTACGTCAAGTGGAGCATCGAGCCGGCGCGCGCGCAGGACGTGCCGCTGGCCATCGCGCGCGCCTACTACATCGCCATGACGCCGCCGCGTGGTCCGGTCCTGGTCTCCATCCCGTCCGACGACTGGGACGTGCCGACCCAACGGGTCGAGGCGCGGCGGGTCAGCCGGCACCTGCGGCCGGATCCCGGACTGCTGGCCGAAATCGGCGACGCGCTGGACGCGGCGCGGCGGCCGGCCATCGTGGTCGGTCCGGCCGTGGACCGCGACGGTGCCTGGGACGAAGCCGTGAAACTGGCCGAGCTGCACCGGGCGCGCGTCTACGTCGCGCCGATGTCGGGGCGCTGCAGTTTTCCCGAGGACCATCCGCTCTGGGGCGGCTTCCTGCCGCCCATGCGCGAGCGCATCGTGCAGACGCTGGCCGGCCATGACCTGGTATTCGCGTTGGGTGCGCCGGCCTTCACCTATCACGTGGAAGGCCAGGGGCCGCACCTGCCCCCGGGTACCGGCCTGGTCCAGTTGACCGACGACCCGCAGACGGCGGCGGGCGCGCCGGTCGGCACGTCGGTGGTGGGCAGCATCCGCCTGGGCCTGCTCGATCTGATCGAGCGCGCCGCGCCTCCCAGGCGGGCCGATCCGCCGGTCAGCGGCCGCGCGGAACGGGTGCCGGCGCCGGTGCCCGGCGAACGCCTGCCGGTGGAGTGGGTGTTGCAGACGCTGACCGAGTTGCGGCCGCGGGACAGCGTCGTGGTCGAAGAAGCCCCGAGTTCGCGCCCGCTCATTCATCGCCACCTGCCCATCTTCGAGTCGGGCACGTTCTACACCATGTGCAGCGGCGGGCTGGGTTACGGCCTGCCGGCCGCGGTGGGGGTGGCCATGGGCAAGCCGCATGCCAAGGTCATCGCGCTGGTGGGCGACGGATCCACCATGTACGCCGTCCAGGCCCTGTGGAGCGCCGCGCAGCTGGGGCTGCCGCTGGCCATCGTGGTGCTGAAGAACCGGCGCTATGCGGCGCTGCACGAATTCGCCCGGCTGTTCGGCTACCGGGTGGACGAGACGGTGCCGGGCACCGAGTTGCCCGCCATCGATTTCGTCGGGCTGGCCGCGGCGCAAGGGGTGGCGGGCGTGCGGGTGGAGCGGGCGGAAGAACTGACGCCCGCGCTGTCGCGGGCGTTGCGGTCGGCCGCGCCGATGCTGGTCGAGATAGAAGTGGCCTGAAACGTTTTTCACTATCCAAAGGAGACATGCCCATGGGCACGATATCGATGTTGATCGATGGCAAGGCGCGCGCGTCGGGAGACGGCGCGACGTTCGAACGCCGCAATCCCCTGGACCGTTCCGTCGCGACGGTGGCGCCCGCGGCGACGACGGCGGACGCGGTGGCCGCGGTCGAGTCCGCCGCCGCGGCGTTCGCGGCCTGGTCGCAGACCGGTCCGGGGCAGCGCCGCGCCCTGCTGCTGAAAGCAGCCGAGGCCATCGAGGCCAAGGGGCCGGCGCTGATCGCGGCCATGGCCGCCGAAACAGGCGCCGCCGCGCCGTGGGCGGGCTTCAACGTCCATCTGGCGGCGGACATGCTGCGCGAAGCCGCGAGCATCACCACCCAGGTCGGCGGCGAGGTCATTCCTTCCGACATTCCGGGCAGCCTGGCCATGGGCGTGCGGGGCGCGGCCGGGGTGGTGCTGGGGATCGCGCCGTGGAACGCGCCGGTGATCCTGGGGGTGCGGGCGATCGCCACGCCGCTGGCCTGCGGTAATACCGTGGTGTTCAAGGGATCGGAGCTTTGTCCCGCCACCCACGGGCTGATCGTCGAGGCCTTCAACGATGCCGGCTTTCCGCCGGGCGTCGTCAACTTCATCACGAACGCGCCGGCGGACGCGGCCACCGTGGTCGAGGCCATCGTGGCACATCCGGCGCTACGCCGGGTCAATTTCACCGGCTCGACCCGCGTCGGCAAGCTGGTCGCGCAGACTTGCGCCAAGTACCTGAAGCCGGTGGTGCTGGAGTTGGGCGGCAAGGCGCCGATGGTGGTGCTGGACGACGCCGATCTGGAGGCCGCCGTCAACGGTGCGGCGTTCGGCGCCTTCGCCAACAGTGGCCAGGTCTGCATGAGCACCGAGCGGCTGGTGGTCGATCGCCGCGTCGCCGACGCCTTCGTCGCCAGGTTGGCCGAGAAGGCCTCCAAGCTGCCGCTGGGCGATCCGCGCAAGGGGCCGGTGGTGCTGGGTTCGGTGGTGGACATGAGCACGGTCGAGCGGTGCAACGCGCTGATCGACGATGCCTTGTCGAAGGGCGCGACGCTGGTCTGCGGCGGCAAGGCGGAAAACACCTTGATGCCCGCCACGCTGCTCGACCACGTGACGTCCGGGATGCGCATCTATCACGAGGAAAGCTTCGGCCCGGTCAAGCCCGTGGTACGGGTGGACGGCGCGGACGAGGCGGTGCGCGTGGCGAACGACAACCCCTATGGCCTGTCGGCGGCGGTGTTCGGCCGGGACATTGCCCGGGCGTGGGCGGTGGCCAACCGCATCGACTCGGGTATCTGCCATGTGAACGGACCGACGGTGCACGACGAGGCGCAGATGCCTTTCGGCGGTGTGAAGGATTCGGGCTACGGCCGGTTCGGCGGCAGGGCGGGAATCGACGCGTTCACCGAGCTGCGCTGGATCACGATCCAGACCACCGATCGCCACTACCCCTTCTGAGCGAGGCACCCCCATGAAACTACGGACGACTACCGCGATCCTCGCACTGGGCATGACCGCCGGCGCGGCCCAGGCCCAGGACTGGCCGCGCCAGCCGGTGCGCATCATCGTCAACTTCGCGCCGGGCGGCGCCGCCGACCTGCTGGCGCGGGTCATCGGCCAGCCGCTCCAGGAGGCGCTCGGCCAGCCGGTGGTGGTCGAGAACAAGGGCGGCGCGGGCGGCAACATCGGCGGGCAGGCGGTTGCCGAGGCCGCGCCCGACGGCTACACCCTGCTGATGAGTTCGGGCGGCATGGTCTCGACCAATCCCCATCTGTATTCGAAGATGCCGTTCGATCCCGCGAAGGACCTGCTTCCCGTGGCCTCGGTCGCGCGGGTGCCCTTCTACCTGGTGGTGCGCGCCGACAACGGCGCCCGGGACTTCCGCCAGCTCACCGGCGATCTGAAGGCGCACCCGGGCAAGCGATCGTTCGGTTCGCCGGGCAACGGCAGCGCCCCGCACCTGGCCGGAGAAATGATGATGGGCGAGACGGGCACTTCCGCCGTGCACGTTCCCTATCGCGGAGCGGGGCCGGCCCTGACCGACCTGCTGGCCGGGCAGATCGACTTTCTTTTCGATCCGGGCATCGCCATCCAGTACGTCAAGGCGGGCAAGCTGCGGATGCTGGCGGTGGCCAGCCCGACGCGCGCGCCGCAGTTCCCGGACGTGCCGACACTGGACGAACTGGGACTCAAGGGGTTCGACGCCGACGCGATCTTCGGACTCTATGCGCCGGCGGGCACGCCGGCCGCCGTGATCGGGAAAGTGAACGCGCAGGTGAACCGCATACTCGGCACGCCGGCGGTGAAGGAGAAGATCCTGGCCATGGGCAACGTGCCCGAGCAGATGTCCCCCGAGGCATTCGGGAACAAGGGCGCGGTCGACTTCCAGCGGATGGGACGGCTCATCCGCGAGAAAGGCATCCAGGCCAATTGAGGCGGCGCCGGCCTGGCTTGGAGAGCAGGCCGGCGTTCTTCAATCGACCGACGCGGCGTAGGCGGCCAGGTCCTTCAACAGGATCGACAGATTGCGGTTGCCGACTTCCTTGACCATCTCTTCCTGGGCCACCGCCACGGCCCGTCCGAAATCATCCAGCCACGCCAGCCCTGCGGGCGTGAAGCGCACGATGCGGGCCCGCTTGTCCGCCGGATCGGCCACGCGTTCCACCAGGCCCAGTTCCTCGCACTGTCCTATCAATTCGTTCATCGCCGCGTTGGTCATGGCCGAGCGCCGGGCCAGGTCGGTGATGCGCGTGCCTTCCAGGTCCAGGTGGCGGGTCAGGTTGACGTGCCAGCGGCGGGTCTCGGCATGTCCCGCCTCGGTCATCAGGTCCATGACGCGCTGTTCGAAGCGGCGCAGGGCGCTGTTGAGCACGCGGCCGGGATTGTGGGTGCGCCAGTGGTAGGCGTTGCTATCAAGGGTTTTCACGGGATCGAATCTGATTGTGCGGAGCTATTTGCTTTGGTAACCTAAGTAAATATCGAATCAGGTCACCCGAACAAGGATACATACGATGCTTGACGACGCACAGTCTACTGTCATGGGGCCGGCCCGGCTCGAGGTCGACGTGCTGGTCGCCGGGGGCGGTCCGTGCGGACTGATGCTGGCGAACGAACTGGGGCCGCGCGGCGTGCGCTGCCTGGTCGTGGACGCCAAGCCCGGCACCGCGTTCAATCCGCAGGCCAATGCCACCCAGGCCCGCACCATGGAGCACTTCCGCCGGCTGGGCTTCGCCCACGAGATCCGGGCACTGGGACTGCCGGCGGACCATCCCACGGACATCGCGTACTTCACGCGCTACACGGGCCACGAGCTCGCGCGCATCAAGCTGCCCACCGCCGCCGAGGCCGCGGTGCGGATCAGGACCATGACGGGTTCCTGGAGCGCCGCCGAACTGCCGCACCGCGTGTCGCAGAAATTCGTCGAGGCGGCGCTGCGGCGGCGTGCGCAGGCCTGGCCGTCGATCGACCTGCGCTACGGGTGGGCCTTGAAGGAGTTCCGCGAGGAGGACGATGGCATCGTCGCGCGGGTGCAGGCCGTGGACGGCGGCGAGCCCGTGGAGGTGAAGGCCAGGTTCCTCGTGGGCGCCGACGGCGCGCGCAGTTTCGTCAGGGGCCAACTGGGCATTGAGTGGGGCGGCGTGACGGGCATCCAGCGCGAGTTCATGGGCGGCAAGATGTTCGCCATCTACCTGCGCTCGCCCGAATTCCTGTCCAGGCTACCCCATCCCAAGGCCTGGATGTACGTCGCGGTCAACCCCCAGCGGCGCGCCTTCATGGCGTCGGTGGACGGCGTGGCCGAATTCGCCTTCCATGCGGCGGTCCATCCCGGAGAGAACCCGGAAAGCTGGACCGAGGCGGACGCGCGCCGCATCTTCGCCGAAGCCGTGGGGGCGGACGTGCCGATGGAGATCCTGTCCATGGGTACGTGGCTGGCCGGACACGCATTGGTCGCCCGGCGTTTTCGCAGCGGCCGGGTGTTCATCGCCGGCGACGCGGCGCATCTGTTCACGCCCACCGGTGGCCTGGGCTACAACACGGCGGTCGAGGATGCGGTGAACCTGGCCTGGAAGCTCGCCAGCGTGCTGAAGGGACAGGCGCCGCTGGCGCTGCTGGACAGCTACGAGGCCGAGCGCAGGCCGCTGGCCGAACGCAATACCGGCTTCGCCCGGCGCTTTGCCGATTCGGTGGGCCTGTTCCAGGCCAGGGCCGTGCTGGAAGCGGACACGCCGCAGGGCGAGGCCGAACGCGCGGCGGCCGCGCGGCACCTGGACGAGCATGCGCGGCTGGAGTTCAACATTCCCGGCGTTACGTTCGGCGGCCGCTACGACGGCTCGCCCATCATCGTGGGCGACGGCGTGGCGCCGCCGCCGGACGAACCCAACCAGTATGTGCCCACCGCCAGTCCCGGCGGCCGCCCGCCGCACATGTGGCTGGAGGACGGCCGGTCGCTGTTCGACCTGTTCCACCGCGAATGGACGCTGCTGGTGCTGGGCGAGGACGAGGCGCCGCACGGGGGTTTCGAAATTGCCGCGCGCGCACTGGCCATCGACCTGAAGCCCGTCCGGCTGGCGTCCCCGGCGCTGCGCGCGCTGTACGAAGCGCCGCTGGTGCTCATCCGGCCCGACCAGATCGTTGCCTGGCGGGGCACGGACGCCGACGAGGCGCAGACGGTGCTTGCGCGAGTGACCGGCCGCCAGGCCTAACCCCCCAACCGCCCGCTCCGGACCCCGGCGCTCGCCGCCCGGGGGCGGGTTCGCTCATCCCGATCCAACCATCATTCCGAGGAGACTTGCGTGAACATTCGCAAAGGATTCGCCGCCCACGCCGCGGCGGCATTGCTGGCTTTCGCCATGGCGCCCTGCGCGAGCGCGCAGAACTGGCCGACCAAACCCGTGCGCCTGGTCGCGGCTTTTCCGCCGGGCACGCCCGGCGACATCATCGCCCGCCTGATCCAGCCTTCCCTGCAGCAGCGCTGGGGGCAGACCGTGGTGGTCGAGAACAAACCCGGTGCGGGCGGCAACCTGGCCGCCGCCGAAGTCGCCCGCGCGCGGGATGACCACACGCTGCTGGTCGGCCCCGACACCATCCTGACGATCAATCCCCACCTATACAAGAAGCTGACGTTCAACCTGCGGGAAGCGCTCAAGCCGGTCACTTATTTCGCCAGCTTCAACCAGATGCTGGTGTGCAATACCGAGTCGCGGGTCCAGACCCTGGAAGCCTTCACCCGCCAGCCGGCATCGAAGATGTATGCGTCGGGCGGAACGGGCACGCCCAGCCACATGGCCATGGCCATGCTGCTGGAGACCACCCGCACCGAACTGGTCCACGTGCCCTACAAGGGCCCGGGGCCGGCCGCCCAGGACGTGATGGCCGGACACGTGGACTGCGGCTTCATCGTTTCCTCGGTCGTGCTGCAACATGTCCAGGCCGGCCGGCTGCATGCCATCGCGGTGTCCGGCGGCCAGCGTTCCGTGCTGCTGCCCGCCGTTCCCACCGTGGCCGAGAAAGGCTATGCGGGCTTCGACGCGACCTTTTTCGAAACGCTGATGGTGCCCGCCGGCATGAACGCCGCGACGGTCGACCGGATTCAGCATGACGTGCACGCGGCGCTGTCGACGCCGGAAATGAAGGCGCGCCTGGCCGAGATGGACCTGCGGGTCGAGGCGAATTCACCCAGGGAAGCCGAGCGCCGTGGCGCCGAGGACTACCGCAAATGGGGCGCCATCGCGGCCCGGGCGAAACTGCAACTCGATTGAGGGAGACGGCCATGCGCAACCTGAACCACCTGATCATCACGCAGGCCGTCCTGGCCCGCCACGCCGGGACCGCCGATCCGCGGGTGATCGAGATCATGACCAGCCTCGTTCGCCACCTGCACGACTTCGCGCGCGAGGTTCGCCTGACGGAAGACGAGTGGACGAAGGGCATCGAATTCCTGACCCGCTGCGGCCACATCACCGACGACAAACGGCAGGAGTTCATCCTGTTGTCGGACGTGCTAGGGCTGTCGATGCTGACCGTGGCGATGAACAACGACAAGCCCGCCGGCTGCACCGAGGCGACCGTGTTCGGTCCCTTCCACGTCAAGGGCGCGCCGCACTACGAGCTGGGCGCCGACATCTCCAACGGCGCGCGCGGCACGCCCTGCGTGGTGCGGGGCACGGTGCGCGGCATCGACGGCGCGCCGGTGCCGAACGCCCGCATGGACGTCTGGCAGTCCGACGAGGACGGCCTGTACGACGTCCAGCACGCCGAACTCGGCCATGCGCAGGCGCGCGGCATCCTGCACGCGGATGAGCAGGGCCGCTACGAGTTCCGGTCCATCCTGGCCGTGCCCTACGCCATTCCCCACGACGGCCCTGTCGGCGACCTGCTCAAGGCCACGGGCCGCCATCCGTGGCGGCCGGCGCACCTGCATTTCATGATCGAGGCGCCGGGCCACGAGACGCTGATCACCCATGTCTTCCGCAGCGACGACGCGTACCTGGACTCGGACGCGGTGTTCGGCGTCCGGCAGTCGCTGATCGCCGAATGGGCCGAACAGCCCGACGGCACCTATCTGGTCGAGTACGACTTCGTGCTGAACCCGGCCAGCGAACCCGGGCAGGGGCAACGATGATCCGCCACATCGTCATGTGGAACGTCGCCGGCGCGACGGCGCAGGAGAAGGGCCGCAACATCGAGCGCGTGCGCCAGGGCTTTCACGGCCTGCGCGGCCGGATTCCGGGATTGCTGCACCTGGAAATCGGCGCCGACGCGAGCGGCGTGGACTACGCCTGCGACGTGGTGCTCTACAGCGAGTTCGAGTCGCAGGCCGCCCTGGATGCCTACGCCCACCACCCGGAACACCTGCGCGTCCGGGACGAACTGGCGGGGGTGCGCATCGCGCGGCATCAGGTGGATTATCCGGTGCAAGGAGAAAGGTGATGCAGGCGTTCGTCTACAACGGCCAGCCCTCGCGGGTGGTTTTCGGGCAGGGGGCGCTGGCCCACCTGGAGCGGGAGATCGGCCTGCTGGGCGCCGGCCGCGCGCTGGTGCTGGCCACGCCCGAGCAGCGGGCGCAGGCGGAAATGATCGCCGACCGGCTGGGCGGCAGGACCGCGGGCATCTTCGCGCGCGCCGTCATGCACGTGCCCATCGAGACCGCCCGGGAAGCGCGCGACGAGGCGCGGCGCCTGGGCGCGGACTGTGCCGTCGCGATAGGCGGAGGATCGACCATCGGCCTGGGCAAGGCCATCGCCCTGGATTCGGGCCTGCCCATCCTGGCCATCCCCACGACCTACGCCGGCAGCGAGATGACGCCCATCTACGGCATCACCGAGGCGGGACTGAAGAAGACGGGCAGGGATCCGCGCGTGCTGCCCAGGACGGTCATCTACGATCCCGCGCTGACGATGACGCTGCCCGTGGGACTGAGCGTGACCAGCGGCATGAACGCCATCGCGCATGCGGCCGAAGGACTCTATGCGCGCGACAGCAATCCCATCATGGACCTGATGGCCGAGGAAGGCATACGCGCCCTGGCTGGCGCGCTGCCCGCCATCCGCCGCGAGGCCGGCGATGCCGACGCGCGGGGCCATGCCCTGTACGGCGCGTGGCTATGCGGATCGGTGCTGGGCAACGTGGGGATGGCGCTGCACCACAAGCTCTGCCATACGCTGGGCGGCAGCTTCAACCTGCCCCATGCCGAGGTGCACACCGTCATCCTGCCTCAGGCCATGGCTTTCAACGCATCCAGCGCGCCGCGGGCCATGGCGCGCATCGAACGCGCGCTAGGCACGGCGGGCCGGGTCAGCGCGTCGGCGGCCCTGTTCGATCTGGCCCGCGACAACGGCGCGCCGGTGGCGCTGAAGGACATAGGGGGGATGGGCGAGGCGGATCTGGCGCGGGCAGCCGACCTGGTGGTCGGCGCCCCTTACTGGAATCCCCGGGAGATCGGGGTGGCGCAGCGGGAGGCCGTTCATCGCCTCCTGCTGGACGCCTATCATGGTGTGAGGCCGGACTAGCTCACTCCACCGTCACGCTCTTGGCCAGGTTGCGCGGCTTGTCCACGTCGGTGCCGCGCGCGCACGCCGTGTGATAGGCCAGCAACTGCATCGGCACCACGTGCAGGATGGGCGACAGCCAGCCGTAGTGCTCGGGCATGCGGATCACGTGCACGCCGGTTTCCGAGCGGATGTTGCTGCCCGCGTCGGCGAACACGTACAAGTGGCCGCCGCGCGCGCGCACTTCCTGCATGTTCGATTGCAGCTTCTTGAGCAGCGCATCCTGCGGCGCCACGGTGATCACGGGCATCTGGTCGGTGACCAGGGCCAGCGGGCCGTGCTTGAGTTCGCCGGCGGGATAGGCCTCGGCGTGGATGTAGCTGATTTCCTTGAGCTTGAGCGCGCCTTCCAGGGCGATCGGGTAATGCATGCCGCGGCCCAGGAACAGGGCGTTTTCCTTGCGCACGAACTCCTCGGCCCACGAGATGATCTGCGGTTCCAGGGCCAGCACGGCCTGGATCGCGACCGGCAGGTGGCGCAGCGAGCGGATGTGGTCCGCTTCCTGTTCCGTGGTCAGGCGGCCCTTGCTCTTGGCCAGCGCCAGCGCCAGCAGGAACAGGCCCACGAGCTGGGTGGTGAAGGCCTTGGTGGACGCCACGCCGATTTCCACGCCGGCGCGGGTCAGGAAATTCAGCGTGCATTCGCGCACCATGGCGCTGGTGGCCACGTTGCAGATGGTCAGCGTGTGCTTCATGCCCTGTTGCTGCGCATGCTTGAGTGCGGCCAGGGTGTCGGCGGTCTCGCCCGACTGCGAGATGGTGACGACCAGGCTGCGCGGGTTCGGCACGCTGGTGCGGTAGCGGTACTCGCTGGCGATCTCGACGGCGACGGGCACCTGGGCGATGGCTTCGATCCAGTACTTGGCGGTCAGGCCGGCGTAGTAGCTGGTGCCGCAAGCCAGGATCAGCACCGAGTCGATCTGGTCGAAGACGCTGGCGGCGGTTTCGCCGAACAGCTCGGGCGTGACGGTCTCGATGTCCTGCAGGGTGTCGCCGATGGCGCGCGGCTGCTCGAAGATTTCCTTCTGCATGTAGTGCCGGTAGGGGCCGAGGTCGGCCGCCGCGGTGTGCGCGATCACGGCGCGGGCCGGACGCTCGACCGGCTGGCCGTTCTCGTCGACGATCCAGACGCGCGCGAGCTGCAGGTCGACGACGTCGCCGTCTTCCAGGTAGATGATGTTGCCGGTCGTGCCGGCCAGGGCCAGCGCGTCGGAGGCCAGGAAGTTCTCGTTCTCGCCCAGGCCGACGATGAGCGGCGAGCCGTGGCGGGCACCGACCACGCGGTGCGGCTCGTCGCGGCAGAAGGCGGCGATGGCGTAGGCGCCCTGCAGGCGCTTGACCGTCTGCTGCATGGCGGCGAACAGGTCGCCGTCGTACAGATGATTGAGCAGGTGGGCGATGACTTCGGTGTCGGTCTGGCTCTCGAACTCGTAGCCGTAGCCTTGCAGTTCGGTGCGGAGTTCCTCGTAGTTCTCGATGATGCCGTTGTGCACCAGCGCGACGCGGCTGCGGCCGTTGCGGTCGGCCGAGAAGTGCGGGTGCGCGTTGTTGGTGGCCGGGGCGCCATGGGTGGCCCAGCGGGTATGGGCGATGCCGGTGAAGCCGGTCACCTTTTCGCCCGCGATCAGCGATTCGAGCTCGGCCACGCGCGAGGTGCTGCGGGTGCGCCGCAGTTCGCCCTCGAGGTGGACGGCAACGCCGCAGGAATCATAGCCGCGGTACTCCAGGCGCTTCAGGCCTTCGATCAGAACGGGAACGATGTCGCGTTGGGCGACGGCGCCGACGATGCCACACATGGTGCTTGTGTCCTTGATGAACGGGTTCGGCGCAATTCTGGTCTTTTCGATGAGAAATGTAATTACTATTTTTAGGTATTTTTTTGTGAAAATTTCGTATTTCTAGATGGAAGAATTTTCAATAAAAAAATAGAATAATAGTTTTTGAAAATTTCATCGCCTAGTCTACCCATGAGCGCAACCGTGGACCTCGACGACGTCGATCGGCGCATTCTGTCGGTTTTACAGAACGATACGACGCTGACCAACCAGGAGCTGGCCGCGCGCGTGCATGTGTCGGCGCCGACCTGTCTGCGCCGCGTCCGGCGCCTGATCGAGCAGGGGGTGATCGAGAAACAGGTGGCCATCGTCTCGCCCGAGAAGGTGGGCGCGGGCCTGACCGGCATCGTCGAGATCACGCTGGACGTGCAGGCGGCCGAGCGCATGGCCGAATTCGAGGCCGCCATGGCGCGCGAAACCGCCGTGACCCAGTGCTACCGGGTCTCGACGGGGCCGGATTTCGTGCTGGTGGTGCAGGTGCCCGACATGGCCGCCTACCATGCGCTGGCGCACCGGGCGTTCACGGCCCAGGGCAACGTGCGCAACGTGCGCACGTTCTTTTCGGTGCACCGGAGCAAGTTCGATACGCGGGTCGCGATCTGAGGTCTTACTGTTTCTTGGCCGGCCGCTTCCAGCCTTCCACCGTCGTCTGTGGCGCGCGGGTAAGCGTGAGCTTGTCCGCCGGCGCATCCTTGGTCAGCGTGGTGCCGGCGCCCAGCGTGGCGCCCCGGCCCACCGTGACGGGCGCGACCAGTTGGGTGTCCGAGCCGATGAAGACGTCGTCCTCGATCACGGTGCGCGACTTGTTGACGCCGTCGTAGTTGCACGTGATGGTGCCCGCGCCGATATTCACCCGCGCGCCCACGGTCGCGTCGCCGACGTAGCTGAGGTGGTTGGCCTTGGAGCCGGTGTCGAAGCTGCTGTTCTTGATCTCGACGAAGTTGCCCACATGGGTCTGGTCGCCCAACTGCGTGCCGGGGCGCAGCCGCGCGTAGGGGCCGATGCGAGCGTCGGCGCCCACGCTGGCGCCGTCCAGGTGGCTGAAGGCCGCCACGCGGGTGCCCGCGCCGATGCGCACGTCGCGCAGCACGCAGTTCGGGCCGACCGAGACGCCGTCGGCCAGTTCGACGCTGCCCTCGAAGACGCAGCCGACGTCGATGAAGACGTCGCGGCCGCAGTGGAGGCTGCCGCGTACGTCGAAGCGGGCCGGGTCGGCCAGCGTGACGCCCGCTTCCAACTGGCGCTCGGCCTGGGCGCGCTGGTAGATGCGTTCCAGTTCGGCCTGCTGCACGCGGCTGTTCACGCCCAGCGTTTCCCAGTCATGGCCGGGGGCGGCGGACAGCACCGGCACGCCGTCGGCCACCGCCATCGCGATGATGTCGGTCAGGTAGTATTCGCCTTGGGCATTGTCGTTCTTCAGCGCGGCCAGCCAGCGCTTGAGCGCGGCGGTGGGCGCGGCCAGGATGCCGGTGTTGACCTCGCGTATGGCCCGTTCCTCGGACGAGGCGTCCTTGTGCTCGACCACCCGGTCGATGGAGCCGGCGCCGTTGCGCACGATGCGGCCGTAGCCGGTGGCGTCGTCCAGTTCCACCGTCAGTACGGCCACCGCGCCGGGCTGCGAGGCCTGAGCGTCCAGCAGTCGTTTCAGGGTGTCGCTGTGCACCAGCGGCACGTCGCCGTACAGCACCAGGGTGACGTCGCCGGGGGCGTCGCTGCCGGCCAGCTCGGGTACCGCTTGTTGCACGGCGTGTCCCGTGCCCAGCTGGGGTTGTTGTAAAACGAATCCGAGGTCCGTGTCCCGTTCGTAGTGGCGTTTGACCGTGTCGGCGCCGTGGCCGACCACCAGGACGATGCGGGAAGGGTCCAGCGCCCGCGCGGCGCCGAGCACGTGGGTCAGCATGGGGCGCCCCGCCAGCCCGTGGAGTACCTTGGGCAGGTCGGACTTCATGCGCTTGCCCATGCCGGCGGCCAGGATCACGATGTTGAGCATTTGCAGCACTACTCCGGTTGGAGATGGGTGAAAGCGTGGCAGTTTAAGGCAGCTTCGAGACGAACATATGATCAGAAGTGTATTGATCGTTGTCATCCTTGGCCTGTTGGCAGCATGCAGCGGCGTGAAGCTGGGCTACAACAGCGCGGACAAGGTCCTGGCCTGGCGCATGGACGACTGGTTCGACCTGTCGGACGGCCTGCGCCAGCCGGCCCGCGACCGCCTGCACCGGGTGCTGGCCTGGCACCGGCACGAGGAATTGCCGCGCTATGCCGATATTCTGCGCTCGGCCGAACGCAGGCTGGTAGACCCGGCACCGCTGCGTGCGTCCGAACTGCTGGCTTTGCAACAACAGGTGACCGGCCGGCTCCAGGTCCTGGGCGGCCGGGTGGCCGACGAGTTCGCCGACGTGCTGGTCCAGTTCGGTCCCGCGCAGCGCCGCCGGCTGCTGGCGCGCCTGGACGAGAACAACGACGAGTTCCGCGAGGACTATGTGGAGGCCGACGCGGGCGCGGTGCGCAAGCGCCGCATCGACCAGATGGTGGACCGCTACCAGTTCTGGCTGGGGCGGCTGTCCCCCGAGCAGCGTACCCATCTCGAGCAATGGGTGGATGCGCGCGGCACGGATGCGGCATGGCGCCTGTCGCTGCGGCAGGACAGGCAGCGGATGTTCGTCGGTATCGTCGATGAGGCGGCCCGCGGCAAGTCGCCGCCGCAGACGGCCTCGCGGCTGCGGGCGTTCTTCTCGGACCTGGAAACGCCATCCGCGGCGACGGTGCGGGCGCGCCATGACGAGGGCGAACGGGCCCGCGCGCAGCTGACCGCCGATCTCTTCAACATGGCCACGCCGGCCCAGCGCGACAAGGCGCGCGAGCGGCTGCGGCGGCTGGCCGAGGACTGCCTGGCGCTGGCCGGGCAGGGGGCGGCGTCGTAGGTCAGCCCGCCAGCAGTTTCTCGATTTCGCGGGTCATGCGCGCGTCGGTGGGTTCGACGGCGCTGGGGAAGGCGGCCACGGGCTTGCCGTCGCGGCCCACGAGGTACTTGTGGAAATTCCACTTGGGTTGCTGGCCGGTCGCCTTGGCCAGCGAGGCGAACAGCGGGTTGGCCTCCTTGCCCGACACCACCGACTTCGAGAAGATCGGGAACTTGACGCCGTAGGTGTTGAAGCACAGGTCGGCGATCTGTTCCTTGGAGCCGGTTTCCTGCGCGAAGTCGTTGGACGGGAAGGCCAGCACCACCAGCCCGCGGTCGCGGTACTTGGCGTAGACGCGCTCCAGTCCTTCGTATTGGTAGGTATAGCCGCAGTAGCTGGCGGTGTTGACCACCAGCAGCACCTTGCCCCGGTACTGGCACAGGTTCTGCGGCGACTCGTCCTGGAGTTTGGGGAAGGTGACGTCCAGCAGGGCGGGGCAGGCGCCGGCGGCCGCGGGAGCGGCCGGCGTGTCGGCCCGGGCGGCGCGGGGCATCGCGGCCAGCGCCGCTGCCGCCAGCAGCGCGGTGGCCAGCACGATGGCGGCACGGCGCAGCGGGTGAGGCGCGGCGGCCGCGCGGTGGAGGTGGGATGGCTTCATGATGCGGCTCCCGGCGGGTGCGCCGTCAGAGGAAGACGGCCAGTACGCCCGCATACCAATATAGCCGGTCTTTGAAGATCTCGCCGTTGGCGTACAGGCCGATCAGCGGCAGGTCGCCCAGTTGCTGCTGGACCAGCTGCATTTCGGCCGAGGGGCCGCCGAACAGGGCGCCGGTGCGGCCCAGGCAGGAGATGTAGAGCGCGCCGCGGACGCGGTCCATGCCACCGTGTTCGGACTCGATCTGTTCGCGCAGCGAGGTGCAGGCACGGATCAGGTCGGCCTGCGCGGCCGCGCGGTCGCGGCGGCAGAACACGACGTGGTCGGCCGCCTCCAGGTCGGTGCCCAGGGCCAGCGCGCGCTCGTGCGGATCGACGCCGATCAGCGGCCGGACCTGGTAGTCGCCATGCATGAAGGCGTCGCCGCTGCCCACGCCGACGAAGGTGCCTTGCAGCATCTGAACCGCCGCCGGCATGGGCGATGCGCCGGCCGGCGTGCCGCGCCGTTGCAGGAGGTCCGGTGCGCCCATGTCCCGCAGCAGCACGTCCAGCGCGGGCACGCCGTCCAGGCGGTTGAGCCGGTGGCCGGCGGATTCGGTCACGCGGTGGACCGGCCCGATGGGCTGGCAGCTTTGGCTGACCCGGCTGGCGACGGCGACGTTCTCGGACAGCACCACGCCCGACAGGCCGCCGGACAGGACGCTGTCGGCGATGGTGGTCTGCGGATGGCGGCTGCTGGAGACGCCGCCGAAAACGGTCGCTCCGGCCAGCTTGCCGCGCATGTCATGGACCAGGTCGGCCAGATCGGGCGTGGCGGCGTCGGCATGGACCAGCGCGGTCCAGGCGGCGCGGCGGCCGTCGGGCGTGCGCGCCAGCCGCTCGGGCGGCGGGGTGGCGCCCGAGAAGACCTGGAAGTCGTCGGGCGCGAAGTCCGCCAGCATCAGCGCGATGGCGGGTTCGTCGATGTACTCGGCGGTGCCGGCCGCGATGCCCACGCCTATCGCGCCGGTCCAGTGCGTTACGCCCGTGCGTTCGCGCAGGAAGGCCAGGATGTCGGCGGCCTCGGCGGCGTGGTGGTCGGTCAGGTACAGGAAACCCAGCGTCGCGCCGGCGCCCGCGCCGATGCGGCTGGCCTGTTCGATCTGTGCCAGGCACAGCGACGCCGACATGCGCCAGTCGGGGTGCGTGGCGTGGGCCCAGGGGAACTGCGAACTCACGATGCCGCCCTGCTGCCGCCGCGCGGCGCCCCGCCCGTGACGGGGCGGGCGCCTGCCGCGTTCGGCCGGGCGGGCCGGGTCACGGCTGGGCCTTGGGCTTGCGGGCCCGGGATGTCGTGCCGGCGCGCTTGGCGGCGGGTTTGGCGGTGGGCTTGGGCGCGGCGGTCGTCTTGCCGTTGCCCGCCTTGGCCCCGGCCGCGGGAGGCGCGGGCACAGCCGCGGCGGCGGCGGTCGCCATGCGATTGAACTGGTCTTGCAGCATGTTCCACCAGGGGGTCGCGGCGGTTGCCTCGGCCGGTTTGGCCGATGCCTGCGGCGCCTGGTCCCCGGACTTCGGGGCGGTGTCCGGCTGGTCCTGGGCGGTGGGCTTCGCGGCGGGTTTGGCCGGCGCGGGCCGCAGTCCCAGCGCGACCTCCAGCGGCGAAGGCGGCGCATCGGCGCTGCTGCCGCCGTAGGCCTGGCCGGCGGTCTGCGCGAACGAACGCAGGGTGGAGATGGTGGCGCGCTGTACCTCCAGGCCCTGGATGGTTCCGCGCAGCATGGTCAGGTTCAGGTTCAGCCAGTTTTCGACGGCGCGCAGGTCGTTGATGCGGCGGTCCAGGTCGTCCAGCCCCATCGCGGGCGAGATCGGCGCGGCCTGCGGCAGGGCGCCCAGGCTGCCCCATACCTGGCGCAGCATTTCCATGCTTTGCAGCACCGGGTTGGCGATGTTGCCGTCGCTGCCCGGAAGCTGGAGGCCCGGGATGCCGAAAGGGTTGCCGGGACCGGCGGGATGGGAGGCCATGGCGGTTTCCTTGCTGGGGAAGGTGCTACTGCTGCTCGGGGGCGGCGACGACCTGGTCGATGGCGCCGAACAGGCTGGCGCCTGCTTCGTCGAACATCTCGATGCGTATAGTGTCGCCGAATTTCATGAACTCGGTGGTGGCCGAGCCGTCGGCGATGACTTCCAGGCAGCGCTTCTCGGCGATGCAGGCGTAGCCGACCGACGCATCCTTGTTCGAGATGGTGCCCGAACCCACGATGCTGCCCGCGCGGCAGTTGCGCGTCTTGCAGATGTGGGAGATCAGGCGCGGGAAGCTGAACACCATGTCGGTGCCGGCGTGCGGCCGGCCGACGACCTTGCCGTTCCAGGTCACCGTGAGGGGCAGGTGCACCATGCCGTCGCGCCAGGCGGCGCCCAGTTCGTCGGGCGTGATGGCCACGGGCGAGAAGGCGGTGGCGGGCTTGCTCTGGAAGAAGCCGAAGCCCTTGGCCAGCTCGTTGGGGATCAGGTTGCGCAGCGAGACGTCATTGGCCAGCATGACCAGGCGGATGGCGTCCGCGGCTTCGGCGGGGGTGGAGCCCATGGCGACGTCGCCGGTGATGACCGCCACTTCGCCTTCGAAGTCGATGCCGAAGGCTTCCGCGCCGCAGACGATGTCGTCGACGGGCCCCAGGAAGTCGTCGCTGCCGCCCTGGTACATCAGCGGATCGGTCCAGAACGTCTCGGGCATCTCGGCGTTGCGGGCCTTGCGCACCAGCTCGACGTGATTGACGTAGGCCGAGCCGTCGGCCCACTGGAAGGCGCGCGGCAGCGGCGCCGCGCATTGCCCGGCCGAGAACTCGAACGGCCGCGTGGCGCGGCCGGCGTTCAGCGCGTCGTACAGGTCCTGCAACTGCGGCGCGATGAAGTTCCAGTCGTCCAGCGCGCGTTGCAGCGTGGGCGCGATCTCGGTGGCGAAATGGGCGGTGCGCAGGTCGCGGGAAACGACGATCAACTGGCCGTCGCGCGAGCCGTCGCGGTAGGAAGCGAGTTTCATGGCTGCCTGGAAGGAATGCGATGGGGGGACAAGATGCCGAACAGTAACACGAGGCGGACAGCGGCTTGCCGCGGCCCGGTAGCAGTCGCTAACAGCCTGGCCGCGCGTCTCCAGTACGATAGAGGCATCACCGTATCAATGGCCGCCCGAGCGTGGCCGGGACCCGCCATGCCTTTCGCCTTTCGCTTCTCTCGCCGACATTTCGCCCGCGCCTGCGCGGCCCTCGCGCTGGCCGCCGCGGCGCCCGCGCTGCATGCGGCCGAGCGCTATGCGCCGCCCGCCTCGGCCCTCCTGACCTACAAACTCAACGCTTCGGCCAAGGGCTTCAAGATCAACGTCGACAGCACGCTGGAATGGCAGCGCAACGGCAGCGACTACCGGTTGGTGAACCGCGGCAGTTTTCTTTTCTTCAGCTTCGTCTGGGAAAGCACCGGCAAGGTCGGCGATGGCGGCCTGCAGCCCGTGCGCTACCAGGAGACGCGCAACAAGCGCGTCAAGACGGCCGAGTTCGACGCCGCCGCGGGCCGCCTGCGCCTGCCCAGCGGCAACGAGGAACCGCTCAAGCCCGGCACGCAGGACCGCATGTCGGTGCTGCTGCAACTGGCGTCCATCGGCCGTGCCGACAGCGGCGCCTTCGCCGACGGCAAGGTCGTGCCCTTCCGTGTCGCGGGGTCGAGCCAGTCGGACAACTGGCGCTTCCGGGTGGTGGGCCGCGACAAGCTGTCCACGCCCATGGGCAGCATCGAGGCGGTGCACCTGAAGCGCGAACGCGACCACGACGACGGCCAGAAGATCGAGGTCTGGCTGTCGCCCGCGCATGACTGGCTGCCGGTGCGGGTGCTGTCGAACGAAGCCGACGGCGACTTCCTGGACCAGGTCGTGCAGAAGATCGAACGGCCGTAGCCTCAAGATCCCCGCGCGCGGCGCATATCAGGCGCCTACAAATTTGAAATTGGACGGGCTTTCCCCCCCTGCCTAGACTGGCTGGCACCAGATGGACAGGGGGAAACCACCTTGAAGGGAATCATTGCGTATCTGTTGACGCCCTGCGATGCGCGGGGCGAAGTCGACCACGAATTGCTGGCCCGCCATGCCGAGAGGCTGATCGGCGAAGGCGTGCATGGACTGGCGCCGCTGGGCAGCGTCGGCTGCCTGCCCTACCTGAACGACGACGAGCGCGACGCGGTCGTGCGGACCGTGATCGGCACGGCGGCCGGCCGCGTGCCCGTCGTGGCCGGCGTGTCCAGCCTGACGACGGCCGATACGGTGCGGCATGCCCGCTACGCCGAACAGGCGGGAGCGACGGCGGTCCAGGTGCTGCCGAGCACCTATTGGAAGCTGACCGAGGACGAGTTGTTCGCGTACTACCGCGCGGTCTGCGAAGCCGTCTCGATTCCCGTGATGGCGTACAACAATCCGTTCACGACCGGCATGGACCTGCCGGTGGCATTCCTGCGGCGGCTGGCGGATCTGTCCAATATCACGATGCTCAAGGAAGCGAGTCCGGACGCCACGAAGATTGCCCGGCTGCACGACGCCTGCGGCGACCGGCTGTCGATCTATGTGGGCCTGAACAGCATGGCGCTGCGCGGGTTCAGCGACGGCGCGGCCGGTTGGTGCACGTCGGCGCCGAATGTCTGCGCGTCCATGATGCTGGATTTTCATCGGTGCGTGGCGGCCGGAGACATGGCCGGCGCCGAAAGCTGGTTCGGGAAGCAGGCCGAACTGCTCGACTTCCTGATGGACCATGGCCTGCCCCGCACGATCACCGCGGGCCTCGAACTGCTGGGGATACCCGGCGGCCGCCTTCGCGCTCCGCTCGCGCCGCTGGATGCGGCGCGGCGCGAGCAGCTTCGCTCGATCATCACGAAAATGGGGATACAACCATGAAAAAGACACTGCTTGCCCTGCTGGCCGCGAGCCTGCCGCTTTCCCCCGCCTGGGCGCAGGGCTATCCGTCGCAGCCGATCCGGATGATCGTGCCTTTCGGGGCGGGCGGCATCACCGACACCACGGCGCGGATGTTCGCCGAGGGGCTGTCGCGCGAGCTGGGCCAAACCGTGGTGGTGGAAAACCGCGCGGGGGCGGCGGGCGCCATTGCCGCCAGCGCGGTCGCCAACGCGAAGCCGGACGGCCATACGCTGCTGGTCATCACCAACGGCATGTATGCGGTGAACCCGCTCATCTACAAGAAGCTGGCCTACGATCCCAAGCGCGATTTCACCTATGTGGCCATGCTGGCCAACACGCCGACGATACTGGCGGTCGCCCCGGGCAGCGCGTCGCGCACGCTGAAGGAATTGCTGCGCAAGGCGGCGGAGCAGCCCGAGAAGATCGCCTTTTCCACGGCGGGCGAGGGGTCCGACAACTACCAGGTCATGCAGCTCCTGCAGCAGGCCAGTGGCGTGAAGATGCTGCACGTCCCCTACAAGAGCGGTCCCGAATCGCTGACCGCGCTGATCAGCGGCAGCGTGGACGTGACCGCCATCTCCGCGGTGACCGCCGTCGGTTTCGTCGAGTCGGGCCAGATCCGTCCGTTTGCCGTCACCTCGTCCCGGCGCCTGGCGAATCTGCCCGATATCCCGACGGTGGGCGAAGTGCTGGGCAAGCCGCTCGAAGGCGGATCGTTGTCCGGCATCGCGGTGCCCGCGCGGACCCCGCCCGAAATCGTCAAGCGCCTGAACGCCGCCATCGCCGTGGTCGCCAAAAGCGATGCCGTGCAGCGGAACATCTATGCGCGCGGCAGCGAGCGGGTCGAGGGATCGCAGGAGGCGTTCGCGGCACGCGTGGCGGCCGAACAGAAAAAGTGGGAGGGCATCCTGGGCTCGGCGGCGCAGTAGCGGCATCAGGCCGCCAGGATGTCCCGGACGGTCTCGATGAACGGCGCCACCGCCGGGTTGGGGGAGTTTTCCCGCACCGCCAGCGACATGGGGTAGGTCAGCGGCCGGCCGGCGGCATCGGACACGTCCACATAGGCCACGTTCTCGATGGCGATGCGCCGGTGGGCCTCGGGCACGATGGCGATGCCGTGGCCCGCGGCGACCAGCGGCAGGCTGATCAGCGCGTGGGACGATTCCTGCAGGAACCGGGGATGGAACCCGGCCTGCTGGCAGGTGGCGGCGATGCTGCCGGCAAAGCCGGGGCTGTCCGAATGGGCCAGCGTCACCAGTGTCTCGTCGCCCAACTCGGACAGCGAGATGGCCGTCTTGCCGGCCGCCCAGTGGTCCGCCGGCACGGCCAGGATCAGGCGCTGCGGCGCCAGCGCGATCATGTCCGCCCCGGGCACCCGGGAGGCGGGCGGAACCAGGAAGGCGGCATCCAGTTCGTCGCGCTGCAATTCCCCCAGGATGCCCACGGTGCTGCCGCTGGTCAGCCGCAGCCGGATCTGTGGATAGCGCCGGGCGAAGACGGGCAGCACCTTGGGAAGCAGGTTCAGCGATGCGCTGGGCACGGCGCAGACGCGCAGGGTGCCGATGCGGCCCTGCGCGGCATCGCGCGTGATCGCCAGCGCGGACTCCGCGCCGTCCAGCAGGCGCCGGGCCTCGCCCAGGAAGGCACCGCCGGCCACGGTCAGCCGCACGCCCAGGCGGTCGCGCTCGAACAGCGGCGTGCCGATCTCGGCTTCCAGCTTCTTGATGGCGATGCTCAAGGGGGGCTGCGTCATGTTCAGCCGTTCCGCCGCCTTGCGGTAGTTCAACTCGGTGGCGAGCACCACGAATTGCTTGAGTTGGCGAAGATCCATGAACGCGGGGAAGGCCGGGGAGTGGACGCATTCTCGAGTAAAAGCCCGGGCCTCGCAAGCCGGTGCCCCGGGGACCGGGCCTGCGTTGCTCGCCCAGCAACGCAATGTTCCGCCCACGGTGATTGTCCGTCCCGGTAGTGCCCGCGAGAATGGGCGCCTGGTATTTCCCGGGCGGTCTCGTGTCTTCTTCGTTCGTTTCTTCCGTGCTGCGGGACGGCGTTGCCATCCTGTGGATCGATCATCCTCCGGTCAACGCCATCGGGGCGGACGTGCGCGCCGCGCTGGCCGAGGCGCTGGCCGGCATCGAGCATGACGGGGCCCTGCGCGGCGTGGTCGTGGCCGGCACGGGCCGCATGTTTTCCGGCGGTGGCGACCTGCGCGAGGTCGGCCGGCCCGATGCGCCCGGCACGGTCCGCATGGCCGATCTGGCCCGGCGCATCGAGACCTTCCCCAAGCCCGTCGTGGCCGCGGTGCGCGGCAAGTGCATAGGCGGCGGCACGCTGCTGTCGCTGGCCTGCCATGCGCGGGTCGGCGCCGACGACGCGCTGCTGATGCTGCCCGAATTGAACCTGGGCCTGGTGCCCGGCGCCGGCGGGACCCAGCGCCTGCCGCGCCTGGTGGGACTGGACGCGGCCCTGGACATGGTGGCGCGGGCCCGGGCCGTGGACGCCGCGACCGCGCTGGCCCAGGGGCTGCTGGACGAGGTGGCCGACGATCCGGTGGCCGCCGCCGTGCGCCGCGCGAACGACATCGCCTCGGGCCGCCTGCCGTGGAGGCGCACCGCCGAGCTGGCCGTTCCGGACGCCGAGCTGGCCGACGCGCTGCGGGCGCGCTACCTGGACGTGGCCGGGCAGGCCTTTCCCGGCCGCGAGGCCGGCCCGCGGGCGGTCGAGCTGATTCTGGCCGCCGCGACCGTGCCCTTCGAGCAGGGCTGCGAGGCCGAGCGCGAGCGTTTCGCGCAACTGGCCGCGGGCCCGCAGGCCCGGGCCCTGCTGCATCTGTTCTTCGCCGAGCGCGCGCTGGCCAAGGCCGCCGACGCGCCCGACGCCGCTACGCGCACCCGCATCGCCCGCCGGCTGCGCGCCGCGGGCGAGCCCGTGCCGCCCTACGCCGCCTGGACACAGGCCGCGCGTGCCTGCCTGGCCGAGGGCCTGGCGCCCCGCGCCGAATTCATCGATGTCATCGCCGTCAAGGACTGCGGCTTTCCCGCCCTGTCCGGAGGACCCCTGCACCATGCTGGACCGCATTGAATCCCCCGTCCGCGAGTACGCGGCCGGTTCCCTCGATCCGTTGTTTTCCCCGGCCTCGATCGCCGTGCTGGGGGCTTCGGCCGATCCGCTGAAGATAGGCGGGCGCCCCATCAAGTTCCTGAAGGCGCACGGCTATGGCGGCACCATACTGCCCGTGAACCCGCGGGGCGGCGAGGTGCAGGGGCTGCCGGCCCTGCGCAGCGTGGCCGAGCTGCCGTGGGGCGTGGACCACGCGGTCGTGGCGCTGCCGGCCTCGGCGGTGCTGGAGGCCGCGCAGGCCTGCGCCGACCGCGGGGTGAAGGCGATGACGGTGTTCAGCGCCGGCTTCGCGGAAGTCGGTCCCGAAGGCGCCGCCATGCAGGCCCGGCTGTCGGCGCTGGCGCGCGAGAGCGGCATGCGCATCATCGGCCCGAACTGCATGGGCGTGATGAATTTCCGCATCGGCATGATCGCCAGCTTCGCCTTCATGGTGGACCTGGGCCTGCCGCGCCTGGGCCGCACCGCGCTGGTCAGCCAGAGCGGCGCGTTCGGCGGCCAGGCGCTGGTGATGGCCCGCCGCCGCGGGCTGCCGCTAGGCGCGTGGGTGACCACCGGCAACGAATGCGACGTCGAGATGGCCGACTGCCTGGCGCACTTCGCGCGCGACGACGAAACCGACGTCATCATGGGCTACATGGAAGGCTGCCGCAGCCCCGACCGGCTGGTGCACGCGCTGGCGCTGGCGCGCGAGCGCGGCAAGCGCGTGGTCATGGTCAAGGCGGGCAGCTCGGACGTGGGGCGGGCGGCGGCGCAGTCGCATACGGGCGCGCTGGCCGGCAACGACCGCGTCTTCGACAGCCTGTTCCGCCAGTATGGCGTGCATCGCGCCGACTCCATCGAATCCTTCTTCGACGCCGCCTACGCGGCGGGCAGCGGCAAGCGCATCAACGAAGGCCGGGTGGGGGTGTTCACCGTGTCGGGTGGCGTGGGCGTGCTGATGGCCGACGTCGCCGAGCACGAGAAGCTGGACATGGCCCCGCTGCCGCAGCCGGCGCAGGACGAGCTGCGCGCCATGCTGCCGCTGGCCGCCGTGCGCAATCCGGTGGACGGCACGGCGCAGATCTGGAGCGACATGGACTTGTTCCGGCGCTTCCTGCGTACGATGCTGCGCGAGGGGCGCTACGAGGCGGTGGTGTTCTTCCTGACCGCGATGCCGTATTCGCCGCCGCTGCAGCAGCCGCTGGCCGAGATCTTCGCGGACCTGCGCCGCGAGTTTCCCGAGCCGGCCCTGGTGTTGTCCATGCTGGCGCCGCAGGAGTTGCAGGACGAAATGGCCGATCACGGGTATCTGCTGATCGAGGATGCCTCGCGCGCGATCCGGGCGCTGTCCGCGCTGCGCGCGCTGTCGCGGCCCAGCCCCGGGCCGGCCGACCCGGCCAGCCTGCCGCGGGTGCCGCACTTCCCGGCACTGGAGGCGGCCAACGAGCATGCGGCCAAGGAAGTCCTGGCCCGGGTGGGCATTCCCGTGTTGCCCGAGCGGGCAGTGGCTGATCTCGACGCTGCCTGCGCGGCCGCGGGGGAGCTGGGCTATCCCGTGGTGCTCAAGGTGCTGTCGTCCGACATCGTGCACAAGAGCGAGGCGGGGGGCGTGGCATTGGACATCGCCGACGAGGCGGGGCTGCGCCAGGCCTGGACAGCCATGCGCGAACGTGTCGCGCAGGCCGCGCCGCGGGCGCGCATCGACGGCATGCTGGTCGCGCCCATGGCGCCCGCCGGCGTGGAAATGATCCTGGGCGTGCAGCGCGATCCCGTGTTCGGCCCGGTGGTGATGGTGGGCATGGGCGGCATCTATGCCGAATTGCTGGACGACGTATCGCTGTGCATCGCGCCGGTCGATGCCGAGGGCGCGATGCGGATGGTGCGCGAGCTCAAGGCCTTCCCGCTGCTGGACGGCGCACGCGGCCGGCCCCGCGCCGACCTGGACGCGCTGGTCCGCGCCATCGTGCGCCTGTCGGTGTTCGCGCACCAGCACGCGGACCACATCGCGTCCATCGACATCAATCCTTTCCGGGTGTTCGAGGCCGGCCGCGGCGCAGCCGCGCTCGATGCCGTACTGTTGACCCGCGAAGCGGAAGACGGAGGCCACGCGTGAAGACCCTGACCTTCTATTTCTCGCTGCTGTCGCCCTGGGTCTACATGGCCGGACCGAGGCTGCACGAACTGGCCGCCGAGACGGGCACCCGCATCGTCTACCGCCCCATCGATCTATTGCGCGTGTTCCGCGAAACCGGCGGCGCGCCGCTGGCGGGCCTGCATCCCTCGCGCCGGGGCTACCGCGGCGTCGAGCGCACGCGCTGGGCCCGGCACCTGGGCATGCCGATCAACGACCAGCCGCGTCATCATCCCGTGGACGAGTCGCTGGCGGCGTGTGCCGTCCTGGCCGCCGAGCGCGCCGGGCTGCCCGTTTGGCCGCTGGCCCAGGCCATCCTGGCCGGGGTGTGGGTGCGCGATCTGGACATCTCCGACCCGGAGACGCTGGTCCGGATCGCCGACGAGGCCGGCTATCCCGGCCGCGAGCTGGTGGCCGAGGGGGATACTCCGTCCTGCCGCGGCCTGTTCGAGGACCATACCCGCGAGGCGCTGGCCAACGGGATATTCGGCGTACCGAGCTTCGTCATCGACGGTGAACTGTTCTTCGGACAGGATCGCCTGGATTTCGTGCGGCGGGCGCTTGTCTGACTAAGGAACCCATCATGAATCCTGTACGGAAACTCTCCGCTTTCATCCTGCTCGCGGCGGGCCTGCTCGGCTGGCAAGGCGCCAGTGCCCAGGCCTACCCGGCCAAGCCCATCCAGTGGGTATCGCCGTGGACCGCGGGCGGCGGCAACGACATCCTGTCGCGCGCGCTGGCCGAACAACTGGCCACTCGCCTGGGACAGCCGGTGGTCGTCGAGAACCGGCCCGGCGCCACCGGCACCATCGGCACCGCCCAGGTCGCGCGCGCCACGCCCGACGGCTACACGCTGACGCTGGCCAGCGCCGCCACGCATGCCACGGCCCCGGCCATCTACAGCAAGCTGACCTACGATCCGGTCAAGGACTTCACGCCCATCACGCTGGTGGCGACCGTGGCCAACGTGCTGGTCATCCATCCTTCGGTGCCGGCGCACAACCTGAAGGAACTCATCGCCTACGCCAAGGCCAACCCGAACAAGCTGAACTTCTCGTCGGTGGGCGCCGGTTCCATCCAGCACCTGTCGGGCGTGATGTTCAACCAACTGGCCGGCGTGCAGACCGCCCACGTGCCGTACAAGGGCACGGCGCCCGCGGTGGTGGACCTGCTGGCGGGCCGCGTGCAGATGGCCTTCGAGAGCCTGCCCACCATGCTGCCCCACATCCGCAGCGGCGCGCTGCGCGCCATCGGCGTGACCACGCCCAAGCGTTCCGCGGTGCTGCCCGAGCTGCCGACGCTGGCCGAGGCGGGCCTGCCGGGCTTCGATGCCTCGCTGTGGTACGCGGTGATGGGGCCGGCCGGCATCCCCCAGCCGGTGGTCAAGGTCCTGCACGACACGGTGGTCGCCAGCCTGCAATCGCCGGAAGTCATGCGCCGCCTGTCCGAGCAGGGCGCGGAGCTGGCGACCAGCTCGCCGCAGGAACTGGCCGAGTTCGTCCGCAAGGACACCGAGAAGTGGAGCGGCTTCATCAAGCGCGCCGGCGTGTCGCTGGACTAGCGCCCGCCTTCGACGTGGGTGCGCAGGTGGCGCAGGTAGGCGTTGACCGCCGGCGTCAGCCGGCGCCTGCCCAGCACGCAGATCTCGAGCGCGGTCCGGCCCAGCAGCGGGTCGGACAGGGGCACGCCCACCACCTGGCCGCCGGGACCCTGCTGGTGCAGGGACACGCCCAGCAGGATGGCGACGCCGCCCTGGTCGCGCACGAAGGCCTGCATCGCGGCGATCGAACTGGTGACCAGGGCCGGCGCCAGTTCCAGCTTGTCGACGCGGGCCACCGCGTCCAGCAGGTGCCGGATGCCGGTGTCCGGCGGCGGCAGCGCCAGCGGATAGGCCAGCAGCTCGGCCATCGACACCGAGGCGCGTCCGGCCAGGGGATGGCCGGGCCAGACCACCGCGCACAGCGGCGCCGGCAGGCGGACGGCGCATTCGATGGCGCTGGCCGCGCGCGGCGACAGCGCGATGCCGATGTCTGCCCGCCCCGCCTCGACGGCCGCCATGATCTGGTCGCTGCCGTCCATGGCGAGCTCGAAGGTGATGCCCGGGTACTGCCGCCGGAAGGTCGCGATAGTGGAGGCCGCCAGCTCGGCGGCGTAGCCTTCGATCGTGCGCAGCTTCACATGCCCCGTGCGCAGCCCCTTGAGCGCGTCGAGTTCCTCCAGCACCAGCTTGCGGTTCTGGCGCAGGCTCTCGACGTAGTTCAGGTAGACCTGGCCCGCCGGCGTCAGGGTCATGTTGCGGCTGTTGCGGTCGAACAGCTTGATCTGCAGTTCCGATTCCAGGCGGCCGATCTGCCGGCTCACGACCGAGGGCGCGAGGTCCAGCCGCTCCGAGGCCTTGCGTATGCCGCCGCACAGGGCGACCTGGTAGAAGCAGTCGAGTTCGTCGCTATGCATGGCCGGTCCGCGCCGCGGCGCCGCGCGGGTCAGGGCAGCACACGGACCTGGTCGACGATGTCGGTGGTGAACGCCGACCGGTAATCGACCTTGGGACTCAGGAGTTTCTCGCGCACCATGAAGTCGTAGGTCTTCTTCCAGCGCGCGTCGGTCATGGTCAGCAAGCCCTGCGTCCGGGCGTCCCCGCCGTCGACCAGGCGCGCGTCGCGCAGCGCCTTGACGCCGTAGTCCAGCAGCGCCGGCGTCATCTGCGGGTTGTCCTTCAGGATCAACGCGTTGCCGGGGGCGGGGTTCTTCAGGTAGCTCTTCCAGCCCTCGGCGCTGGCTTGGACGAAGCGGCGGATCGCGTCCTTCTTCGCGTCCAGCCCCGTTTTGGTGGCGACGATGGTCTGCGCATAGGGAGGGTAGCCGTAGGCGCCCAGCAGGAACACCGTGGGCTTGAAGCGGCCCTGGGTCTCGATGGTGTAGGGCTCGGACGCCAGGTAACCCTGCACGGCGGAGTTCTTGTCCACCAGGAAGGGCTGGACCGAGAAGGTATAGGGTTTTTTCTGGGCCTCGGTGAAGCCGTACTTGGTCTTGAGCCAGGGCCAGTAGGTGGTCTCGCTGGCCTGGCCGATATACAGGGTCTTGCCCTTCAAGTCGCCCAGGGTCTTGGGGCCCGGGTGGGAAACCAGGACGGTGGGCGACTGCTGGAAGGTGGTGGCCACCGTGACCAGCGGCAGGCCTTGTTCGACCGCCTTGTAGGTTTGCAGGTCGTCGCCCATGGCGACGTCGTACTGGCCGGCCAGCAGCAGTTGCAGCACGTTGATCTGCGGGCCGCCCATCTTGATGGTGACGTCCAGCCCATGCTTCTTGTAGGTGCCTTCGGCCAGGGCCTGGTAGAAACCGCCGTGTTCGGCCTGGGCATACCAGTTCGAGCCGAAGACGAGCTTGTCGGCGGGCGAGGGGGCCTGGGCGTGGGCCTGGAAGGCCAGGGCCAGAGGCAGGGCGGCCAGGAGGCCCGCGATGGGGGTGTTTTTCATATGCCTCACTCCTTGGATGGTGGCCATTGCCGGGCTGCGTGCAGTACACGCAGTACACGTATTTTCTCGCCGGTCAGGTCATAAACCAGCACATAGTGCCTGTGTACGACGAGTTCCCGGGTACCGGCGACACGGCCAGGCCGGCCCATGTCCGGATGGTCGACCAGGCGGCCGGATTTTTCTTCAAACAGTTCGTCGAGGGCGAGTGCGGCGACAGGGTTGTCGGTCTCGATGTAGTCATAGATCGATTCTCGGTCGCCAATGGCCTCGAATGTCCAATACAGTTGGATCATTCTGACTGTTCAAGCCGGCGGCGCGTGGCAGCCCGACGGGCTGCGAATCGGGTTTCGACCTCGGCGGCCGGTGCCAGACGGCCGCCATTCGCGGAGTCCTGCCCGGCTTTCACTTCGCGGCGGAACCAGGCGTCATGTTCGGCCGCTTCATGTTGTTGCTGCACGAACTCGCGCATGAAGTCGCGTAGAAGTTGGGCGCCGGTCCGGTCGCGAGCCTTGGCCGCGGTGGCGAAAGCGGTCTTCAGCGACTCATCGACCCTGAATGTAAAGGTTGCCTCGCTCATGGCGCTGCTCCCGATGTGTTACATGATAAGTGCAGGGTAGCACATGCGGCGTGGCGAAAACAGGACAGGCAGGTCCTGGATGGCTTACCGCATCTCGTGCCAGCCCCGCAGCACGACGCGCGACAGCAGCGTCATCGCCGCGAACAGCACCACGCCGGCCACGGTGATGAGCAGCAGCGCGGCGAACAGGCGGGGGATGTTGATCTGGTAGCCGGCCTGCAGGATCTGGTAGGCCAGGCCGGTTTGCGAGCCGCCGGTGCCGGCGACGAATTCGGCGACGACGGCGCCGATCAGGGCCAGGCCGCAGGCGATGCGCAGGCCGCCGAAGAAGGCCGGCAGGGCCGATGGCAGGCGCAGCCGCCACAGGATCTGCCAGCGGCTGGCCCGCTTCAGGCGGAAGAAGTCGAGCAGGCCGGGGTCGATGCTGCGCAGCCCCAGCACCGTGTTGCTGATGATGGGGAAGATCGCGACGATGGTGGCGCACAGGGTCAGTGCCACCAGGGTGTGCCTGACCCAGATGATGATGAGCGGCGCGACCGCCACGATGGGCGTGACCTGGAGCAGCACCGCGTAGGGAAACAGACTGGCCTCGATGACGCGGCTCTGCACGAACAGGAAGGCCAGCAGCACGCCCAGCACGGTGGCCGCCAGCAGCGCGAGGCCGGTGATCTCCAGTGTGACCCACAGCGAGCCGGACAGGAGGTCCCAGTCCCGCGCCAGGGCCTGGGCCACGTCCGTCGGCGCGGGCACCAGGTAGATGGGGACGTCGAACGCGCGCACCAGGGCCTGCCACAGCCCGATCACGATCAGCGCGACCACGACGGGGGCGCCCAGGCGCAGCCAGGCGTTCATTGCTGCCCCTCCAGCAGCGCCGCCTGCAGCCGCGCGGCCTGCATGGCGAAGGCGGGCGAGACGCGGAAGGCGGCGTCGCGGGTGGGGGCCTCGATGGGAATGTCGGCCACGATGCGGCCGGGCCGGCGCGACAGGACGATGACGCGGCTCGACAGGTAGACCGCCTCGAAGATGCTGTGGGTCACGAACACCACGGTCAGGTTCTGCCGGGCGGCCAGGCCCAGCAGTTCATCGTCCAGGTGCTGGCGGGTGATGTCGTCCAGCGCGCCGAAGGGTTCGTCCATCAGCAGCAGGCTGGGCTCGGTCGCCAGCGCGCGGGCGATGGATACGCGCATGCGCATGCCGCCGGACAGTTCGCTGGGGCGCGCGGCGGCGAAGTCGGTCAACCCCACGCGTTCCAGCGCCTCGCGCACCCGGCCGCGCCGGGCTTCCATGGGCTGCCGGCGCGGGCCGCGCTCCAGGTCCAGGGGCAGCCGCACGTTGGTGGCCACCGAGGCCCAGGGCATCAGGGTGGCGTCCTGGAACACGTAGGACAGTTCGTCGACCTCGCCATGCCGCCGCAGGCTGCCGGCGGTGGGGGCGTCCAGTCCGGCGAAGATGCGCAGCAGGGTCGTCTTGCCGCACCCGGACGGGCCCAGCAGCGTGACGAACTCGCCCGCGCGCACGGTCAGGTCGATCGGCGACAGGGCATCCACGCCGTTGGGAAAGCGGCGGGCGACGCCTCGGGCCTCCAGGACCGGCGCGGTGTTCAACGCGTGGGGCCGTCGCGGAAAAAGCGCACGGCGCGTTCGGCCAGGGGTTCGTCGGCCTCGTCGCCGCAGGCGCTGGACGGGGAGGGCTGCGGATCGACGTGGTCGAAGGCCGTGTCGCCCTCGGGGTCGGGCACGCCGGTGGGGCGCAGGTTGACGAAGTCGAACAGGCCGCGGTCGAGCAGGTGCGAGGGCGTCACGCGCGACAGGGCGTTGAAGATGTTCTCGATCCGTCCGGGAAAGGCCCGTTCCCATTCGTCGATCAGGCGTCCGGCTTCCTTGCGCTTCAGGTTGTCCTGGGAGCCGCACAGGTTGCAGGGGATGATGGGGAAGGCCTTCCATTGCGCATAGGCGATCAGGTCGTCTTCCTTGATATAGGCCAGCGGCCGGATCACCGTGTGGCGGCCGTCGTCCGACACCAGCTTGGGCGGCATGCTCTTCAACTGCCCGCCGTAGAACATGTTCATGAAGAACGTGGCGAGGATGTCGTCGCGGTGGTGGCCCAGCGCGATCTTGGTCGCCTTCAGTTCGTCGGCGACGCGGTACAGGATGCCGCGCCGCAGCCGCGAACAGAGCGAGCACATCGTCTTGCCCTCGGGGATGACGCGGGTGACGATGGAATAGGTGTCCTGGGTCTCGATGTGGAAGGGCACGCCCAGCTCTGTCAGGTAGCGCGGCAGCACGTCGTCCGGGAAGCCGGGCTGCTTCTGGTCGAGGTTGACGGCGATGAGATCGAAATCGATGGGTGCCCGCTCGCGCAGCTTGAGCAGGATGTCGAGCATCCCGTAGGAGTCCTTGCCGCCCGACAGGCACACCATCAGGCGGTCGCCCGCCTCGATCATGTTGAAGTCGCCGACGGCGCGGCCGGCCTCGCGCATCAGGCGCTTTTCCAGCTTGTTGCGCTCGCGTTCCAGCTTGAGCCGCGCGCGGCCCACGTCCGCGGCCGGGGGGGCGGGGATGACGATGGCGTCCATGTCAGTTTCCCTGGCCCCGGCTGGCCGTGACTTCGATGCCGACGGCCGCGCAGTCGGCGAAGGCCTGGGGCTTGGCCACGCGCAGGCGCACGTCGCGGATCTCGGGGAACTGGGCCAGCAGCCGCGCGGCCAGGCGGTCGCACAGGGTCTCGATCAGGTTGACGTGGGTGCGCGTGCATTCGTCGATGATGCATTCGCGCAGCCGCCGGTAGTCCAGCACTTCCTGGATGCCGTCATGGGCCGGCATGTCCACGCCTTCCAGGTCGATCTCGGCGTCCACGTGCAGGGGCTGGGTGGCACCGCGTTCGTGGTCCAGTATGCCTATCTGCGCATCGATGGCCAGGCGGTTGAAGAAAATGCGGCGTGTGCCCATGGTTCCACTCAAGTCTGGCCGGCGGCGGCGCCCGCCGGCGGGTTCATCATGCTGAAGTCGCGGTCGAAACCGACCAGGTGCTGTCCGCCGTCCACCAGCAGCGTCGTGCCGGTGATCGAGCGGTTCTGCGCCGCGAACAGGACCGCCTGGGCGATGTCCTCGGGGCGGCTGGCATGGCCCAGCGGCGACATCGCATGGGTTTGCGCGAACTGCTGGGGCGTTTGCAAATGGCTGATCATGGTCAGCCCGGGCGCCACGCCCACCACCCGCACCATGGGCGCCAGCGCCTGGGCCAGCATGGTCGTGGCGGCTTCCAGGGCGGCCTTGCTCAGCGTGTAGGAGAAGAAGTCCGGGTTGTAGTTCCAGAGCTTCTGGTCCAGCAGGTTGACCACCGCCCCGCGGCCGTCCGGCCCGCGCCGCGCCACGTCCGCCGCCAGCGCGCGCGCCAGCACCACGGGCGCGACCAGGTTGGGCAGCAGGTGGGCCTGCAGCATCCGGGCGTCGAACGAGGCGACGTCGTCGTATTCGAAGGTGGAGGCGTTGTTGACCAGCGCGTCCACCCGTCCGAACCCGGCCTGGATGGCGGGGACCAGCGTTTCGGCGGCGGCCGGGTCGGCCAGGTCGCAGGCATAGGCCTCGGCGCGGGCGCCCAGGGCCCGCAGGGCGTCGCAGGTTTCCAGCGCGGCGTCGCGCGAGGTCGCATAGTGCACGGCCACGTCCCAGCCCGCGCGGGCGAAGGCCAGCGCGATTTCCCGGCCGATGCGGCGGGCGGCGCCGGTGACCAGGACGACGGGACGGGAGGAGGAAGGGCGCGCTTCGCGCATGGCGAGTCGGGTCCGGATGACGGCAAAACAGGGATTTTAGCAAGGAGGGGGCGCGATACGCAGTCATGGGAAAATGGCGGCATGAGCAAGCTACCCGATCTCGACCCCGCCTCCAGCGCCCATTCCCGCCTCGTCGCCCGCCACCTCCAGGCGCGGATCCGCGCCGCCGGCGGCTGGTTGCCGTTCGACCGGTGGATGGACGAGGCCCTGTACGCGCCCGGCCTGGGCTATTACGCCGCCGGCAGCGCCAAGCTGGCCGAGGGCGGGCGGCGTCCGTCCGGCGACTTCGTGACCGCGCCCGAACTGACGCCCCTGTTCGCGCAGACCCTGGCGCGGCAGGTGGCCGAGGTGCTGGAAGCCTGCGGCGGGCTGGAGGTGCTGGAGTTCGGCGCCGGCACCGGCGCCCTGGCGGCCGGGCTGCTGGCGGCGCTGGACGAACTGGGCGTGCCGGCGCGCTATCGCATCGTCGAGGTCTCGGCCGACCTGCGCGACCGCCAGCGGGCGCGGCTGGCGGCCCATGGCGGCCGCGTCGAGTGGCTCGATACCCTGCCGGCCTCCTTCGTGGGCTGCGTGGTGGCCAACGAAGTGCTCGATGCCATGCCCGTGCGCCTGTTCCACTGGACCGATGCCGGTTTGCAGGAGCGCGGCGTCATCCTCCAGGGCGACGAAGGCTTCGCCTGGCAGGACCGCGCCGCGCCGGCCGATCTCGTCCAGGCGGTCGAAGCCAGGATGCCGCCGCTGCCGGGTTACGTGTCCGAGATCAACCCGCAGGGCGAGGCCTTCGTGCGCGGCATGGGGGCATGGCTGCAGGCCGGCGCCGCCCTGCTGATCGATTATGGCTTCTCGCGCGCCGAGTACTACCACCCGCAGCGCATGGGGGGCACGCTGATGTGCCACCTGCGGCACGTGGCGCACGCCGATCCGCTGGTTGCAGTGGGTGTGCAGGACATCACCGCCCACGTCGATTTCACGGCCATGGCCGAGGCGGCGGTCGAGGGTGGGCTGGAGGTGCTGGGCTATGCCTCGCAGGCCAGCTTCCTGATGAACGCCGGGCTGATGGACCTGCTGTCGCGCGTGGATCCGGCCGACGTGCCGGCTTATGCGCAGGCGGTGGCGCCGGTGCAGAAGCTGCTGTCGCCGGCCGAGATGGGCGAGCTGTTCAAGGTGCTGGCGGTGGGCCGCGGCCTGGACCGGCCGTTGTCGGGCTTCGGCCGGGGCGACCGCAGCCACGCGCTGTAACCGCTGGGGACGTCGATGGATATTCTCCTGGCCATGAGCGGGATCGACCACGGCCGATGGCTGGCCGCCCTGCGCGCGGCGCTGCCGTCGGCGCGGGTGCGCAGCTGGCAACCCGGCGACGACGGGCCCGCCGATTACCTGCTGTACTGGATGGCGCCGGCGCAATCGCTGGCCGGGCGCCCTGACCTGAAGGCCGTCTTCAACCTGGGGGCGGGCGTGGACGCCCTGTTCGCCATCATGCGCGACCACCCGGAGGCCGTGACGCATCGAGTGCCGCTGCTGCGACTGGAGGATGCGGGCATGGCGCGGCAGATGGTGGAGTACGCGCTGTACTGCGCGCTGCGCTACCAGCGGCGTTTCGACGCTTACGAGGAACAGGCGCGCAAGGGCGCGTGGCAACCGCTGGAGCCTCATCGCGTCGAGGCGTTCACGGTAGGCGTGCTCGGCGCCGGCCAGCTCGGCCTGCCGGTGGCGCGCGCGCTGGCGGTCCGGGGCTATCCGGTGCGGCTCTATAGCCGTACGCCGCGGTCGGTGCCGGGCATCGAGACGCATGCCGGTCCCGATGCCTTGATCCGCTTCGCATCCGACGCGCGCATGCTGCTCAACCTCCTGCCCGATACGCCGGCCACCCAGGGCATCCTGTCGGCCCGGGTGTTCGACGCCATGGCCGAAGGCGGCTATGTGGTGAACCTGGGCCGCGGCGGCCACCTTGTGGAAGCGGACCTCCTGCGCGCGCTGGACGACGGCCGGCTGAGCCGCGCGGCGCTCGATGTGTTCCACGAAGAACCGCTGCCGCCGGACCATCCCTTCTGGCGCCATCCCCGCGTCGAGGTCACGCCGCACATTTCGGCACTGTCCATGGTCGAGGAAAGCGTGGCGCAGATCGCCGGGCATATCGCCCGCCACGAGGCCGGCGAACCGCTCCAGGGCCTGGATACGAAGCGCGGCTACTAGCCGGCAAGCCCCAGGCGGCGCGCCGCTTCCATGATCGCGAGGGCCCGGCGGATGAAGGGCGCGTCCACCATGCGGCCGTCCACGGTGAAGGCGCCCAGGCCGGCGCGCGCCGCTTCCTGCTCGGCTTGCAGCACCCGCGCCGCGTGCCGGATTTCCTCGTCGGTGGGCCGGAAGGCCTCGTTGGCCGCCGCGACCTGGCTGGGGTGGATGCAGCTCTTGCCCACGTAGCCCAGCCGCCGGGCCATGTGCGCCTCGGCCACGTAGCCCGCGCGATCGGCGATGTCGGCGTAGGCGCCGTCGCAGGCCCAGACGCCCGCGCGGCCGGCGGCCAGCCGTATGGCCAGCAGGACGTGGTGGACGGCGGCGGTGTCGCGCCGGTCCACGCCCAGGTCCTCGAACAGGTCGCCCAGTCCGACCTGCAGGCCCGCCACGCGCGGATGGGCGCCCGCCAGTTCCGCGGCCCGCGCCAGGGCCTCGGGCGTCTCGATGTTGACCAGGATGCCGATCGGCCGGGCGATGCCCCGCGCCCGCTCGATCTCGTCCAGCCGCAGCGCCGTGGCCTGGATGGCGCGCGGGGATTCGGCCTTGGGCAGGTTGACCAGGTCCAGCGCCGGCAGCGCCACCGCGTCCAGGTCGGCGCCGAAATGCGGCGTATCCCAGGCGTTGATGCGCACGACCATGCGCTTGCCCGCGTCGGCGGTCCGCTGCGCGAGGAAGGCCGCGACGGCCACGCGCGCCTCGTGCTTGCGATCGGGTTGCACCGAGTCCTCCAGATCGAAGGACAGCGCGTCGGCGTCGCCGGCCAGGGCCTTGGCGAAGAGTTCGGGGCGGGAGCCGGGAACGAAGAGTTTGCTGCGCATGAAAGATCTCTTGGTGGCGGGACCGTCAGCGGTCCTCGTTTTTCTGGTGCACGGCGCCGCCCCGCACCAGTTCGCGGTAGCGGCCGTCGTCCACGCCCAGCCCCGCCAGCACCTCGCGGTTGTGCTGGCCGATGGCCGGCGCGGGGGTGCGGATCGCGCCGGGCGTGCCGCTCATGCGCGGTACCACGTGATGCATGGGGAAAGCGCCCATGTCGGGATCGGGATAGTCGGCCAGGATCTCGCGCTCGACGAAGTGCGGGTCGTCCACGATCCGCGAGATGTCGTAGATGGGGCCGATGGTGACCTGCGCTTCTTCGAAGAAGCGGACGTTCTCGGCCTGCGTGCGCTGCGCGATGAAGGCGCCGATGATGGCGTCGAGTTCCTCGGCGTGGCGCACGCGGTCGGCATTGGTGCGGTAGCGGGGATCGGCGGCCAGGTCGGGCCGGCCGATGGAGACGAACAGGCGTTCGGCCATCTTCTGGGTCGAGGCCGACAGGCCCACGTACAGGTCGTCCTTGCAGAGATAGGCGTTGCGCGGACCGGAGTTGGTCGAGCGGCTGCCGGTGCGCGGCTTGATGCGCCCGGTCAGGCGGTAGTTGGCGGCCTGCGGGCCGAGCACCGCGAACAGCGGGTCGAGCAGCGGCAGGTCGATCACCTGTCCCTGGCCGCCGTTGACCTCGACCTCGCGCAGCGCGATCAGCAGGCCCGCCACGCCGTACAGCCCGGCCACCGTGTCGGCCAGGTACATGGGCGGCAGCACCGGCTCGCGGTCGGCGAAACCGTTCATGGCCGCGAAGCCCGAGATGCCCTCGACCAGCGTGCCGAAGCCGGGACGGCCGCGATAGGGCCCGGTCTGGCCCCAGCCCGAGATGCGCACCACGACCAGGCGCGGATTGCGCGCCAGCAGCGCCTCGGGCGCGAGGCCCATGGCCTCCAGCACGCCCGGCTTGAAACTCTCGACCAGCACCGCGGCCGACGCCGCCAGTTCCAGCAGCAGTTCGCGCGCCGCGGGCTGGCGCAGGTCCAGGCCCAGGCTTTTCTTGTTGCGCGCGTACAGTTTCCAGTTGGTATCCACGTCCTCGGTGCGCCAGGCGCGCAGGGTGTCGCCGTCCGGGCTTTCCACCTTGACCACGTCGGCGCCGAAGTCCGCCAGCACCTGGGTGAGGGTGTTGCCCGCCACCAGCCGCGACAGGTCCAGGATGCGCACGTCCGACAGCGGGCCGCCGGCGCCGGAGTCGTAACCGCGTTGCTTCAACGATGCCATCAGTCCGCCTTGATGTTCGCCTGCTGGGCGATGCGGCGCCATTGCTCGATGTCGCCCCGCAACTGGGCGCCGAACGCGTCCGGCGTCTTGGGGTCGGGCTCGGCGCCTTCGCGCAGCAGCAGGTCCTTGATCTCGTCCTGGCCCAGGATACGATTGATCTCGGTGTTCAGGCGAGCCACGACCGGGGCCGGCGTGCCCGCGGGCGTCAGGATGCCCCACCATAGTCCCGATTCGTAGCCCGGCGCGCCGTTGGCGGCCAGCGGCGCCAGCCCGGGCGCCACCGCCGAGGGGGTGGCGCTGGTCACGCCCAGCGCGCGCACCTTGCCCGCCTTCACGGTGGGCAGGATGGACGGACCGCTGGCGATCAGCACCTGGATGTGTCCGCCGATCAGGTCGTTGATGGCGGGCGCCATGCCCTTGTACGGGACGTGCGTCATCTGCACGCCCGCGACCTGGGCGTACTGGTGGGTGGCGAAGTGGTTGATGCTGCCCACGCCCGAGCTGGCGTAGTTCAGCTTGCCCGGCTGGCTTTTCGCCAGCGCGAGCAGTTCCTGCGGCGTCTTGACCGGCAGTTCGTTGTTCACCGTCAGGATCATCGGTCCCTTGGCCACCATGGCGACCGGCGCGAACGCGTGCACCGGATCGAACGGCAGGCTGGTCTGTATGGCCGCGTTGGTGGTGTAGGTGGACGACACGAACAGCAGCGTGTAGCCGTCCGGCTGCGCGCGCGCCGCCAGGCCCGCGCCCACGCTGCCGCCCGCGCCGGCCTTGTTGTCCACCACCACCGGTTGGCCCAGTGCGTCGCCCAGGCGCTTGCCGATCGCGCGGGCGAACACGTCGTTGGAGCCGCCGGGCGGATTGGGCACGATCAGCGTGATCGGCCGGGCGGGGAAGGCTTCCAGGGCCAGCACCTGCGCCGGCCCGGCGCAGGCCAGCGCCGCAGCCAGGCAGGCCGCGCGGCGGCCGGGACGGAAAAGGGGCAGGGCAGGGGCGGGCGGGACGGTCTTCACGGGGGTCTCCTGTCATGGTTATCCGGTGGATTCTAGACACTGGATAAACTACGAAAAGCGATTTTTCGTGATACGTCAGTTTAGGAAATCTAATGAAACTGGAATTCCTGCAAACCCTTTGCGCCGTCCTGCGGCGAGGCACCTTCGCGGCCGCCGCCGAAGAGGTGAACCTGACCCCCGGCGCGGTCAGCCAGCACATCAAGTACCTGGAGCAGCATTTCGGACAGCCCCTGTTCGATCGCGCGGCACGCCAGGCGCGTCCCACGCCGTTCGCGCACGAACTCGCGACGCTGGTCCAGGGCACGCTGGAATCGCTGGAGACCTTGCGCGCGCGGCGCCAGACCCGGGTGTCCGGCAAGGTCGCGCTGGGCACCATCGACTCCATCCAGGCCACGCTGCTGCCCATGGCGATGAAGGTGCTGCAATCGGACTACCCCGAACTGGACGTGCACCTGGCCCGGGGCCGCTCGGAGCGGCTGCTGGGCGAGCTGCGGGATGGGACGATCGACGCGGCGGTGCTGGTACGGCCGCAGTCGGGCGGGTCGAGCCGGCTGTACTGGCAGACGCTGATGCACGAGGCCATGGTGCTGGTCGCCCCGCCCGACGCGCGGGGCGACACGGTCGAACAATTGCTGCGCGGCCACGACTGGATACGCTTCGACAAGACCTCCACCGGCGGCCGCATCGCCGCGCAATACGTTCACCGCCTGCATCCGCGCATGAAGAGCCGCATCGATCTGCTATCCAGCCACGCCATCATCGCGATGGTCTCGGCCGGGCTGGGGGTGTCCATCATTCCGCATCCCTACGATCCGCTGCGCAAGGCCTACCGTTTCCGCGAGCTGTCGCTGGGGCGGGGCGGACCCCGCCGCCAGATCGCCTTCGTCTGCCGCCGCGCGGATGTCGACAAGCCGGCGCTGACCGTGCTGCGGGCGGCGTTCGAGCGGGTGGCGGTCCAGGCCAAGGGCGCGGCCGCCTAGGCGGGTTGCGGCAGCGCCTCGTCCGCCGGCAGGTAGCGCGGTTCGTCCCCCGCCGCGTGCACCGGCCGGTAGCGCAGGTGCCGGCCATGCCAGCGGGCGACCGTGCTGCGGTGGGCGATGCTGACGATGGCCGCGCGAGGCAGGCGCTCGACCAGCAGGGCGTACATGGCGGCCTCGGTCTCTTCGTCCAGCGCCGAGGTCGCCTCGTCCAGGAACAGGAAATCGGGCCGCTGCAGGATGGCGCGGGCGAAAGCCAGGCGCTGCTGCTCGCCCGGCGACAGCCGCATCCCCCAGTTGTCGCGCCGCTGCAGCAGGTCGGCCAGCCGCTCCAGCCGGCAGTCGCGCAGCAGGGCGGCCAGGGTGGCATCGTCGTGGGTGCCCGGTGGCGAGGGGTAGTCGAGCGCGGCGGCCAGGGTGCCGGTGGGGACGTAGCTGCGCTGCGGCAGGAACAGGGTGCGCGCATCGGCGGGCCGTTCGATGGTGCCGCGGCCGTAGGGCCAGATGCCCGCCATCGCACGGAACAGCACGCTCTTGCCCGCTCCCGATGGGCCGGTCACCAGTACTCGTTCGCCCGGCCGCACGGTCATCGAGAACGGGTCGGTCAACGTCCGTCGCTCGTTCTGGCCGGGCAGGGCCAGTACCAGCCCGCTGGCGGCGATGGCGCCGGATGCCGGCGCGCGGTCCCGTTCGACCAGCGCGATGCCGCGCAGGCCATCGCGCGCCGCGTGCTCGGCTTCGGCCGCGCCCAGCGCGGACTGGAAATCCAGCAGGCGGTTGGCGGCAGCCTGCCAGCCCACCAGCGAGGCATAGCCGTCCACGAACCACGACAGCGCGCCCTGGACCTGACCGAAGGCCGAGGCGATCTGCATCAGCACGCCCAGCGTGATCGCGCCCGAGAAGTAATGCGGAGCGGCCACGATCAGCGGAAAGACGATCGCTACTTGCCCATAGCCGGAGTTCACGAATACCAGCCGGCGCGTGTAGACCATCAGCCAGCGCCAGTTCTCGCGGATGTGGTCGAAGGATCCGTGCAACCCCGCGCGCTCGGCGGGCTCGCCGCCGTACAGCGCGATGCCCTCGGCGTTTTCGCGCAGCCGCATCAGCGCGTAGCGGAAATCGGCCTCGGTCTGTTCCTGGCGGAAGCTCAGGCCGATCAGCGGCTTGCCTATCCGGTGGGTCAGCCAGGATCCCGCGACGGCATACAGCACGGCGAACCACACCATGTAGCCGGGAATGGAAATGGTCCTGCCGCTGAGCGCGAACACGAGCGGTCCCGATATGGTCCACAGCAGCGTGATGAAGGACAGCAGCGTCACCACCGAGTTGAGCAGCCCCAGCGACAGCGTCAGGCTGGTGCTGGCCAGGGTGCGCAGGTCTTCGGCCAGGCGCTGGTCGGGGTTGTCGGCGCCGTGCGACTGCTCCACCCGGTAGTACGCCTGGCCGGCGGTCCAGCGCCGCAGCCACTCGCCGGTCAGCCAGGTGCGCCAGCGCATCTCCAGCATCATGGTGTAGAACTGCTTCATGATGGCGATGACGATGAACGCCGCCGCGATCGCGCAGAAGTGCGCCAGTTGCAGCTTGAACGCCGCGAAGTCGCGCGCTTCCAGGGCGTTGTAGAAGACGCGGTTCCAGTTGGTCAGCCAGACGTTGGCGGCCACCAGGGCCAGGTTCAGGCCGACCACCAGGGCCAGCAGGCCGAGCGCCGCCTTGCGGTCGTCGGACACCCAGTAGGGCTTGAGCAGCCGCCACGTCGCGCCCAGGCGCAGTTGCCCGCGGATGTCGCGGGGCGCCGGGCCGGTGTCTGCGGCCGGGTCGTCGGGGCGGGGCATGGCGAGGGACATGGCGGACATCCACGTGGCAACGGTGCCATGTTGGCCGCGCTGTCTTAAGTGCCGCTTAAGGCCGCCAGCCGGGCGGCCCGCACGGCCTCGCGGATGCCGCCGGGCTGGTCGGCATGGCGGGCGGCGATGGCGCCCGCGTCGACTGCCCTGACGGTGTCCCGCCACGCTATCCACTGCGCCGTGTCCACCGGTATCCGCCGCTGCGCGGCGGCCAGGAGTTGTTCGAAACGCTCGGGCTTGCGCAGGGCGTCCGCGCGTTCCAGCAGGGCCAGCACGCGTTCGGGATCCCGGCCCGCGCGCGGCAGTTCGGCCAGGGCCAGTTGTAGCAGGCGCGCCATGTCGTTGCAGTCGTTCGAGGCGCGCAGCCGTTTGCCCAACCCGGCCGGGTCGGCGCTGCCGGAACACAGCAGCGCGTAGCGCGAGGCCAGCGGCAGTCCCGCTTCGGCGGCCTGGTCCAGGATGGCCAGCAACTGGCCATCCACCGCCAGGCCGGGCGCGACACGCGGCAGCGCGTCGGTGTCGGCCAGTACCCGCAGCATGCGCGAGGGCCGCTCCTGCATCAGGCCGCGCGACAGTTCGCGCCAGACGCGTTCGGGCACGAGGGCGTCGACCTCGCCCTCGGCGGCCATGCGGCGGCATAGCGCCAGGGTCTCGGGCACCACCTCGAAGTCGTGGAAACGGGCCGCGAAGCGCGCCAGCCGCAGGATGCGCACGGGGTCTTCGGCGAAGGCCGGGCCGACGTGGCGAAAGCGCCGGGCGCGCAGGTCGTTCTGGCCGCCGTAGGGGTCGATCAGGCGGCCGTCGGGCGCCTGGGCGATGGCGTTGATGGTCAGGTCGCGCCGGCCCAGGTCGTCTTCCAGCGTGACCTCGGGGCCGGTGTGGAAGGTGAAGCCCTTGTAGCCGCGTCCCGATTTGCGCTCGGTGCGGGCCAGCGCGTATTCCTCGCGGGTGACAGGGTGCAGGAAGACGGGAAAGTCGCCGCCCACGGGCACGAAGCCGCGGGCCGACATCTGTTCCGGCGCGGCGCCCACCACCACCCAGTCGCGGTCGCCCGCGGGCAGGCCCAGCAACGCGTCGCGCACCGCGCCGCCCACGACGAAGACCTGCAGTCCGTCGGTGGCCGGATCGGGACCCGGCGCCGGCCGGGCGAGGTCAGCGCCGGCCATGGCGCATGCGGAATATGTCGAAACGCGTGTGTTCGGCCTGCCCGAGGTAGTCGGGCGCCAGCGCTTCCAGCGAGCCGGGATGGATGCCCAGCTCCGGTGCCAGCGGCCCGTCCAGGACCGCGTCCCGCGTCAGGGTATCGAGGTTGTCGCGCGTGATCAGCGGCGCGCCGGGCAGCATTTCCATCGCTGTCGCCTGGAGCTTGCCCAGGCCCATGGGCAGCGGCAGCACGCGGCGGGGATGCCCGCTCCAGGCGGCGGCCTTCTCGACCAGTTCCCTGAGCGTATAGGCCTGCGGTCCGGCCACGGCATAGGTCTTGCCGTAGGTGCGGTGGTCGCCCAGTGCGTTGGCCATGGCTTCGGTCAGGTCGCCCACGTAGATGGGCTGCAGGCGCGCCGAGCCGCCCGCCACCGGCAGCACCGGGAAGCAGCGCGCCAGCGCGGCGAAAGTATTGAGGAAGCGGTCGTCGGGGCCGAACACCACCGACGGCCGGAAGATGGTCAGCGCGCCCTCGGGCCAGGCATCGAACACGCCGCGCACGGCGATCTCGCCGTCGCCCTTGGAGCGCTGGTACATGCTGGCGCCGTGGGAGTCCGCGCCCAGCGCGCTCATGTGCAGCATGCGGGTCACGCCATGCGCCACGCAGGCCCGGGCCAGGCGTTCCGGCAGCTCGACGTGCAGCTTGCGGAAGGTCTTGCCGTAGGGCGTGCCGCGGTCGCCGTGCAGCGTGCCGATCAGGTTGATGACCGCGTCGCACCCCTGGACCAGGCGGTTCAAGGTGGCGTCGTCGGACAGATCGGCCAGGGCAATGTCCACCGTGGGCAGCGGCAGCAGGTGGCGGGCGCTCATGTAGCGGCGGGTCGGGACCAGCAGCTTGCGGCCCTGGGCCGCCAGGCGGGCGACCAGGTGGCTGCCGATGAAGCCCGAACCGCCCAGCACGAGTATGCGTGGATAGATCATGGTCATGGCGTGCGCTTCCTCAGGGTATGGCGGTGGTCTCCACCGTCTGCGGGGCGACCGTTCCCAGCCGGGCCTTGAGCGACTGCGGCTGCCCGGTGAACAGGGCAGCGTAGTACGTGGCGTTGGACAGTACCTTCTTGACGTAGTCGCGGGTCTCGGTGAAGGGAATGGTCTCGGCGAAGATCGCGCCTTCCACCGGGCCCGGCAGGGTGGAGCGCCAGGTATGGGGGCGACGGGGACCGGCGTTGTAGCCGGCCGAGGCCAGCAGGGGCGAACCGCCCAGGTCGTCCAGCACGATGCGCAGATAGCTGGTGCCCAGGGTCAGGTTGGTGTCCATGTCGTTGACGCGGTGCTGGGCGTAGTCGCTCATGCCGATGCGGCGCGCCACCCACTTGGCGGTGGCGGGCATCAACTGCATCAGGCCGGAGGCGCCGACGTTGGAGCGGGCATCCATGACGAAGCGCGATTCCTGGCGGATCAGGCCATACACCCAGGTCGCGTCCACGCCGATCTCGCGCGACTTGTCCACCAACTGGTCGCGGAAGGGCGTCAGGAAACGCAGGTTGAAATCGTGCTGGTCGCGCGTGCGCTCGGCGGTGTTGACCGCGCGGTCGTACAGGTTCTCGCGGTGGGCGAGCTGGGCGGCGGCCAGCAGTTGCCGGTCGTTCATGCCGCGCAGCGCGTAGTTCCATTCGCGCACCCCTTCCGTGCGCCAGCCGAGCCGGAACAGCGCGACCGCGCGTTGCAGGCCGGGGTTGTACTGCGCCTTGGCCAGTTCATCCGGGGTGATCGGCGCGGTGGAGGTCGGGATGGTGGTGGCAATGCCCAGTTCCTCGGCGGCCAACTGGCCGTAGAAGTTGAACTGCCCGGCGATGCTGCGGTAGCCCGCCTGGCCTTCCTGCACGGCGCCCTGCGCGACCAGGCCGCGCGAGTGCCAGTAGACCCAGGTGGGGTCTTCGCGCATGGCCGGCGGCATCTGCTCGATGTAGCGGTTCAGCGCGCGCCAGTCCACGGGCTGCTGGCGCAGCACCATGCGGGCGCGCCAGCCCTGGTTGTATTCGGTCAGCCTGCCGCCTTCGCCCGCCCGATACCAGGTGACCGCGACCGGATCGAGCTTGAACGAGGCGTGCAGCGCGAACTGGTTGCGCACCCAGCTGGCATCGTCGGCCGGCAATTGCCGTGCCCAGCTGCGTTCGAAATAGTCGTAGCCCACCTGCAGGTCGTTGCGCGCCAGGCGGCTCAGCGCGGTCACCACCAGTTCGCGGCCGGCCCGGTCGCGCGGCAGCGTGTTCTGCCGCACCAGCCAGATCATGGGCTGGTCCAGCAGGCCGTTCAGCGTCTTCTGCTGGGCCGGGTCGAACACGTAGCGCGCCATGCGCCTGGCATGGGCCAGCGAGTTGGTCTCGAACAGATTGCGCATCTGCGTGGCGAAGTCGTCCCACTGCATGACGCCGTCGGCCTGGAGCCGGTCGTACAGCGACCAGCAACTGTCGCCCGGCTCGAACTTGGACATGGCCAGTTGGGCCGTGACCCGCTCGCCGCGCGCATGCATGGCCAGCAGCACCGCACAGTCCACCTGCGGCGTGTTCACCGTGGTGTCGGCCAGCGTGCGCACCGTGGCGTAGTCGGCCTGCTTGGCGGCGGCCAGCAGCCATTCGCCGCGCAGCCGCTCGGCCAGGTAGGTGCCGCGATGGGCGTTGACGAATTCGTTCAGCTCGGACTCGGGCAGCGGCTTGCGCGGATCGTTCAACTGCTGCCGCAGCACCCAGTACTGAGGATAGGCCGCCAGCACATGGCCTTCCAGCCGCGGGATCAGCGATTGGACGATGTCCCAGTTGCCGGTCTGCACCGCGGTCCGCGCCGCCAGCAGGGCGTCGTCGGACCCGGGCGCCGAGACCTGCGCGCAGGCGGAGCCCACGGCGGCGCTTGCCAGCACGGCGGCAAGTGCTGTAATGCGGATTCTGTTGAAGAGAGCTGAATAGGCCATGGCAGCAAGAATAGCATCGGGTAAACCCAGGGAGGCCACCGCCGCGGCCCTGCGTCCACGCCTGCGCGCCCTGCGCGCGGCCATGAGCGCCACGGAGCGCGCCGCGGCCGACGCCCGCATCGCCGGCCTCCTGCAAGGCAGGATACACGACTACCTGGCCGCGGCCCCGCAGGGCGGCAGGCGCGTGGTGCTGTCGGCATTCTGGCCCATCGGCGACGAACCCGACCTGCGCCCCGCCTTGCAGGCCTGGGCCCGCGACGACCGGCTGGAACTGACCCTACCCGTGATCTTGACCAAGGCCGCCCCCCTGGAGTTCCGCGCCTGGACCCCCGACACCCCCATGGCACCCGGCGCCTACGGCATCCCCGAACCCCAGTCCACCGCGTCCCGCACCCCCGACATCGTCCTGGTCCCCACCCTGGGCTACACCGTGGACGGTGACCGCATCGGCTACGGCGGCGGCTACTACGACCGCACCCTGGCCGCCCTGCGCCAGCGCGGCCACGAGACCGTGGCCCTGGGCATCGCCTACGCCTGCGGCCGCCTGGCCCCCGACGTGCACGTTCCCGAGCCGCACGACATGCGGCTCGACGCCATCATCACCGAAGAGGGATGCATGCCCGGCCCCCACACCACCGACCAGGGCGCCACACCATAAGACGCCGCAGGTTGTTTCCGGATTTGGGGCGCGGGGGGGCTGTGAGGCGCATTCGGAGCCGCCGGAGTTGGCGCGGTTGGCGGGGAAGCAAGGGCGTGCATGTTTGAGCGCGGCAGTAGGAATAGCCCGGGGGGCTATTCCCGCGCGAGTTCACGCCCACCCCGGCAACCGTGCCAACTCCGGGAAGTCCCGCGTAGCGGGACCGGCTTCGCTGCGCCTCACAGCCCCCCCGCGCCCCAAATCCGGAAACAACCGTCTAAAGAACTCTAACGTCCAAGAGACGTCACCGCTCCAACTCTTTCCACACAGCCTGTGTAGCATCCGCCTGGTTCATCGTATAGAAATGCAACCCCGGCGCCCCCCCATCCAGCAACGTCTGGCAAAGCTCCACCACCACCTCGTGCCCGAACGCCCGGATCGAAGCCCGATCATCCCCATACGACGCCAGCCGCAACCGTATCCACCGGGGAATCTCCGCCCCGCACATATCCGAAAACCGCGCCAGCTGCGTGTAATTCGTGATCGGCATGATCCCCGGCACGATGGGCGCCAACACCCCCTTCGCCGTCGCCCGATCCACGAAATCGAAATACGCATCCGCATTGAAGAAATACTGCGTGATCGCACTGTCCGCGCCTGCCCGCATTTTCTCCACGAACCGGTCCAGATCCGCCTCCGGCCCTTGCGCCTGCGGATGCATCTCCGGATACGCCGCCACCTCGATATGGAACCAGTCCCCCGTTTCCTTGCGGATGAAATCCACCAGGTCCCGCGCATAGCGCAGCTCGCCCATGTCGCCCATGCCCGACGGCATGTCCCCGCGCAGGGCCACCAGCCGCCGGATCCCGGCCTGCCGGTACGTATAGAGAATGTCGCGCAGGCTCTCGGGCGTCGAACCTATGCACGACAGATGCGGCGCGGCCTCGTAGCCCAGCTTCTGCAACATCGACACCGCCAGCATCGTGCCGTCGCGGGTCGAACCGCCCGCGCCGAACGTCACGCTGGCGAAATGGGGATGCAGGCCCTGCAACTGCTTGGCCGTGCGTACCAGCCGTTCCTGCGCCGCGATGTCGCGCGGCGGAAAGAACTCCAGGCTGAAGACCGGCGCGGCGTCAGCCGGCGCCGCGTCGGGAGATAAGGATGAACTCACTTGCGGGCAACCTGTAGGAAAAGGGTCAGTTCGGCACGATGGCCGACAGCAGGCCCGAGATCAGACTGTAGAGCAGCGCCCCGATCACGGCCCACCAGAAACCGTTGACCTGGAAACCCTTCAGGATCGAACCCGCGAACCAGAAAAGCAGCGCGTTCAGCACGATCAGGAACAGGCCCAGCGTGACCACGGTGATCGGCAGCGTCAGCAGCACCAGCACCGGCTTGACCAGCGAATTGAGCAGGCCCAGCACCAGCGCCGCGATCAGCGCCGAGCCGAAGCTCGCCACGGTGATGCCGGGCAGCAGATAGGCCACGACCAGCAGTGCCACGGCGTTGAGCAACCAGACGAGTAACAGGGTCATCGCGAACTCCTTGCCAGAGGGAAAAGGGGGGCGTTCCGGGGCGCGGGGCCCCGGAAGGGAACGATCAATAGCGGTAGTGCTCGGGTTTGTAGGGGCCCTCGACCGCCACGTTGATGTAGGCGGCCTGGTCGGCGCGCAGTTGGGTCAGCTGGACGCCCAACTTCTTCAGGTGCAGGCGCGCGACCTTCTCGTCCAGTTGCTTGGGCAGCACGTAGACCTCGCCCTTGGCGTAGTTCTCGTTGCGGGTCCACAGCTCGATCTGCGCGATGGTCTGGTTGGCGAACGAGGACGACATCACGAACGAGGGGTGGCCGGTGGCGCAGCCCAGGTTCACCAGCCGGCCCTGCGCCAGCAGGATGATGCGCTTGCCCGAGGGCAGGACGATGTGATCGACCTGAGGCTTGATCTCTTCCCACTTGTACTGCTTGAGCGAGGCGACATCGATCTCGTTGTCGAAGTGGCCGATGTTGCAGACGATGGCCTCGTCCTTCATCGCCACCAGGTGCTCGTGCGTGATGACGTGGTAGTTGCCGGTGGCGGTGACGAAGATGTCGGCCTTGTCGGCCGCGTAGTCCATGGTCACGACCTTGTAGCCTTCCATCGCGGCCTGTAGCGCGCAGATGGGATCGACTTCGGTCACCCAGACCTGGGCGCGCAGCGCGGCCAGCGCCTGGGCGCAGCCCTTGCCCACGTCGCCGTAGCCGCACACGACCGCGACCTTGCCCGCGACCATGACGTCGGTGGCGCGCTTGATGCCGTCCACCAGCGACTCGCGGCAGCCGTACAGGTTGTCGAACTTGGACTTGGTGACCGAGTCGTTGACGTTGATCGCGGCGAAGGCCAGCTCGCCCTTCTTGGACATCTGGTAGAGGCGGTGCACGCCGGTCGTGGTTTCCTCGGTCACGCCCCTGATCTGGGCGAGGCGGGTGGAGTACCACTTCGGATCGCGCTTGAGGGTGCTGCGGATCGAATCGAACAGCGCGATTTCCTCTTCGCTGCCGGGCTTGGCCAGCACGGTGGCGTCCTGCTCGGCGCGGGTGCCCAGGTGCAGCAGCAGCGTGGCGTCGCCGCCGTCGTCCAGGATCATGTTGGCATGGGTGCCGGCCGGCCATTCGAAGATCTGGTGGGTGTATTCCCAGTAGTCGGCCAGCGATTCGCCCTTGATCGCGAACACCGGCGTGCCCGAGGCGGCGATGGCCGCGGCGGCGTGGTCCTGGGTCGAGAAGATGTTGCACGAGGCCCAGCGCACGTCGGCGCCGAGCGCCTTGAGCGTCTCGATCAGCACGGCGGTCTGGATGGTCATGTGCAGGCTGCCGGCGATGCGGGCGCCCTTGAGCGGCTGGGTGGCGGCGAACTCCTCGCGGATCGCCATCAGGCCGGGCATCTCGGTCTCGGCGATGCTGATCTCGCGGCGGCCCCAGTTGGCCAGGGCGAGGTCGGCGATGCGGTAGTCGGGGGTCTGGGCGTTGGGTACAGCGTTCATGAGGACTCCAAAGTGCTTGCCCTTTGACGCCGCGGCGTGAGCCGGGAAGGCTCGCCGCATGGCCTGCAAGGGGCAGGATGTGGGGCGAGCGCCGTTGCCGTGGACCGGTGCCGCCCTGGCGGGCCGCGGCCGATCCGTTACCTGAGCCTGGCGGCCTGGCGGGGATGCCGGTCGTCGCAACGCTCCTCAGGTGGCTGGCATTGTAGCGGGTTCCCGCGTCGCCGGCATGACAGGCGAGGGCGCGCGGCGCGGGATTCGGGCATCAGAATGTTGCCGGAACCAGGTCCGGATTGCGCTTGAGTTCGGCCAGCAGATAGTCGGCCAGCGCTCGGCAGCGCAAGGGGATGTGGTCGCGCTGGGGCAGGTAGAGATGGACGTCGACCTGGCGCGAGACGTAGCCGATGGACAGCGGGCGCAGCCTGCCCGCGCGGATGTGCGGCGCCGCGTAGTAGCTGGCGATCTGGCCGATGCCCGCGCCGTGCAGCACCGCGCGGTGCTGGCTTTCGGCGTCCTGCACCGACAGCGCGCCCTCGGGATTGAGCGTGACGATGTCGCCGCCCGACTGGAAGGTCCAGGGCCAGAGCCTTCCCGTGCGGGGGTGGCGCAGCAGCACACAGCGATGGTCGCGCAACGCGTCCACGTGGTCCGGCATGCCCCATTCGTCCAGGTAGTCCGGCGAGGCGCACAGTACGTGGTTGAAGGCCCCGGCCTTGCGGGCGACCAGCGAGCTGCTGGGAAGCTCGCCGCCGATGATGCCCACGTCCACGCCATGCTCGACCACGTCCGGCAACTGGTTCAGGGTCAGCATGTCGACCCGGACCTGGGGATAGCGGTCCATGAAGCGCCCCATCAGCGGCGCGACGAGTTCATAGCTGATGGCATAGGGCAGCGCCAGCCTGACCGTGCCCACCATCTGCTCGGTGCGGTCGCGCAGGACGTCGAGCCCGCCCTGGATGGTTTCCATGCCGGCGCGGCAGCGTTCGTGGAAGGCCCGGCCTTCCTCGGTCAGGTTGATGCTGCGGGTGGTGCGGTAGAACAGCCGTACGCCCACCTGTTGTTCGAGCTGCCGGATCTGGGCGCTGACGGCCTGCGGGGTGACGCCCAGCGTACGGGCCGCCTTGCTGAAGCTGCCTGCTTCCGCCGCCCGCGCGAATGTGACGATGAGCCGCAGGTGGTCCATGGATTTACAAATACCACTTGAAAGTGATTCAAGCGATTATCCACTACACGATAAATATCGACCACCCTAGACTGCGCTTGCATCGAACGCCTTTGGGGAGATGAAGCATGGATGGCAAGCGCAAGGACGGCATGCGGCCCGGCCGGCGAGCGGGGCTGCGCGCGGGCGCAGGGCTGGCGGCCGGTTGGCTCGCGGGCGGGGGTCTGCTGCCGCGGCCCGCGATGGCCCAGGGGTTTCCCGCCAGGGCGGTGACGCTGGTCGTGCCTTTCCCGCCAGGAGGCGGGGTGGACCCCATCGCCCGGCTGCTGAGCGAGAAGCTGGGCAAGGCCTGGGGCCAGCCGGTGGTGGTCAGCAACCGTCCCGGCGGGGGCAGCAGCATAGGCACCGGCATCGTGGCGCGCGCCGAACCCGACGGCTACACCCTGCTGGTCACGGCCAACACCTTCGCCATGGCCCCCCACGTCCTGCCCCGGAACCTGGGCTATACCTTCGACGTGCAGCGGGACTTCACGCCCATCGCGATGGTTTCCTCCACGCCCATGCTGCTGCTGGCGCATCCCAGCCTGGGCGTGAAGAACGCCCGCGAACTGGCCGAACTTGCCCGGACCGGACCGCCGCTGGCCTATGCGACCTCTGGCAACGGGTCGCCCATGCACATCGCCGGCGAACTGTTCAACCGCGCTGCCGGGCTGTCGCTGCTGCATTCTCCGTACCGTGGCGTGGGGCCGGCGCTGAACGACGCGCTGGGCGGGCAGGTCAAGCTTATCTATCTCGGCTACGGCGGCGCCAAGCCCTACATCGAGAGCGGACGGCTGGTGCCGCTCGCCGTGGTGGACGAGCGCCGCAGCCCGCTGATCCCCGACCTGCCCACGATGGCGGAGCAGGGCTTCCCCGGCGTGTTCGTGAACATCTGGTTCGGCGTCTACGGTCCGGCGGGGATGGCGCCCGCGCTGGCCGACCAGTTGAACGCGCAGATCAACGCGGCCTTGCGCGAGCCGGATGCCGTGGAGCATTTCAAGCAGCGCGGCGAACTGGTGGTGGGCGGGCCGCGCGAGGTGCTGGCCAAGGCCACGCGCGACGACTACGAGCGATACGGCGAGATCGTGAAACGCTTCAAGATCCAGGCGGACTGAGCCATGCCCGCGCCCAACATCCTGATCTTCATCACCGACCAGCACCGGGCCGACCACCTGGGCTGCTACGGCAACCCCGTGCTGCGCACGCCCCACATCGACGCGCTGGCGTCGGCGGGCGTACGCGCCGAGCGCTTCTACGCCGCCAGCACGACCTGCATGTCCAACCGCGCCACGCTGATGACGGGGCGCCTGCCATCGGTGCACGGAGTCGTCCACAACGGCATCAATCTGTCGCTGGACCAGACCACCTTCGTGGAGTTGCTGCGGGACGCGGGCTATGCCACCGCGCTGATCGGCAAGTCGCACCTGCAGTGCTTCGGCTACGACCATCCCGACAAGCGCGCCTGGCGGCCGGTCGAGGGGCGCCGGTCGCCCGCCGAGAGCCTGCGCGACGCCACCAAGCGACCGCGCATGGGGGAAGGCTACGGCAACGAATGGACGCCGGACTGGAAGGCGGGACGGCGCCAGCGCGTCGACACGCCCTACTACGGCTTCGATCACGTAGAACTGTGCACGTTGCACGGCGACCAGGTACAGGGCGACTACGCCCGCTGGCTGGCCGAACGCCATCCGGATCCCGACGGCCTACGTGGGCGGGGCCACGCCTTGCCCGCCCACGGGTACGCGGCGCCGCAGGCCTGGCGCACGCGCGTGCCGGAGTCGCTCTATCCCTCGTCCTACATCGGCGAGCGGGCCTGCGGCTGGCTGGAGTCCCTGGCCGCGACAGGCGGGCCGCAGGCGCCGTTCTTCCTGATGTGCTCCTTTCCCGATCCGCACCACCCCTTCACGCCGCCGGGCCGGTTCTGGGACATGTACGATCCGGCGGACGTGCCGCTGCCGGCGTCGTTCCGCGCGCCGGGCAACTCGCCGCTGGTGCGGGGCGTGCACGACTACGGCCGCGACGGTGGCACGCGCGAGGGCTATACGGCCTTCCCGGTCTCGGAGCGCGAGTGCCGCGAGATCACGGCCCTGACCTACGGCATGATCGGCCTGATCGACGAGCAGGTCGGCCGCGTGATGGCGACGCTGGACCGCTTGGGAATGCGCGAGAACACCATCGTCGTCTTCACCAGCGACCACGGCGACATGATGGGAGACCACGGCGTCATGCTGAAGGGGCCCATGCATTACCAGGGCGTGGTCAGGGTGCCGTTCATCTGGAGCGATCCCGCGTTGCCGGAAACCCGGCGCGGAACGGTTTGCGAGGCGCCGGCCGGGACCCTGGACATCGCCGGGACCGTGCTCGACCGGGCGGGCATCGCCCCCTACAACGGCATGCAGGGCCTGAGCCTGCGCGAGACGCTGGAGCACGGCACCTCGTTGCCGCGGCCGGGCGTGCTGGTGGAGAACGAGCCGGTCATGTTCCAGTTCGGACGTCCACGGCGTTTCCGCCTGCGTACGCTGTTGACCGGACGGTGGCGGATCACGCAGTCGGACGACCGGGCGCTGTGCGAGCTCTATGACCTGGAACAGGATCCGCTGGAGCAGCGTAATCTCTGGGACGATCCGGCCGCGGCAGGCCGACGCGCCGAACTGACCGATCTCCTGCTGGCCTCCATGATCGAGCATGCCGACGCATCGCCACTGCCCGCCGGTGTGGCCTGAGGCCTCAGCGGTGGCCGTGGGGCGGATGCAGGTCCGGGTAGACCAGGGATAGCAGCGCCAGGTCCCGCAGGTCTTCCGTGGACAGCGCGGTCGGCTCCAGTGTGTTCAAGGCCCGCAAGCCCTTGCGCAGCCAGGCGCGCGATTCGCGGCTGTCGGCGAAATAGCTGCCGGCGAAGATCAGCGCCTTGGCGATGTCCGGACGAGAACCGTCGCGCCACTGGCGCGAGAAAAAATGGCGCAGGTAGCGGATCTGGACGACGAGGCTGCGGCGGGTGGTTTCGCTGGACAGTCCGCCGCTGCGCAGGTCCCATTTGATCCAGTTGACGATGCGGGGCGCCAGGCTGGGCGCCTCCCATCCGGGGCCGCGGCCCGGGCCGTTGGAGACGGCCCAGTTCAGGACCAGCGCCCGGTGCCAGTCCCGCCGCTGTTCGGCGTCGGTGGCATTCAGGTCGTCGAAGCGGTGCAACTGGCCGATCCAGTCCTGGCCCCAGGGCTGGTGATGCCAGCCGCGCGAATCCGGCAGGACGCGTTCGATGCCCTGGAAGGAAAAGGCCCGGGGCGCGGTCATGGAGCGGGGACCGCTGCCGGCCGGCCAGCGCCGCGCCGCGAGTCGCAGCGGCAGGGACCGGCCATGGACGGGGTCCATGAGATAGCGCTCGTGGCGTTTCATGCCATGGACGTAGTTGCGGACGAGCCTGGACAGGAGGCGGCGCAATCCGGCCGGGGGGCGCCGGTCGCCTTGGACGTGGCCTGCACCGCCGGTGGCGCCGGCGGTCTGCCGGGTCACAGGAAGTGGCGCAGGTCCGTCAGGCATGGGGACTTGAGTAGACGGGCTAGGCATGGCGTCTTGGGCGGAACGGACAAGGTGAAGGGGACGCCGGGCTCGAGCAGCAGGACGATCTGGAAGTCCCGCGGCAAGTGGGTGTACAGCGGCGTCAGTTCTCCCAGGTCGAGGCTCGGCAGGGAGACGTTCAGGAACAGCGTCGTCGGCTGCCATTCGGCCAGGGTCTGGACGAGGTGCCGCCGGTCGTGCACGGCGCGCGCATGGCAGCCCTGCTGGCTGAGGAAGTCGCAGACGTCGGCGCAGAACCGCTTGCCCATGTCGGCCACTAGCACGCGCTTGTTGGTGCGCGCGGGCGGCGCAGAGGGGGTGGCGATGGCCAGGGCGAAATCGTTGCGGGGGATGCGCTTGGCGCTGCGGCGCGGCGTCTTGCGCGCGGGGCGGGCCTTGGCGGCTGGGGCGGCAGGTGCGGCGGGAACGGCTTGTTCGTTCCGGGCGGGGGCGGTGGTCATGGCGGCGATCCGGTCAGTGGCGTTCGCCGGCGCAGGCCGCCAGGCGCCAGGGGCTGTGCCGCAGCCAGGGGGAATGCAGCGCGGGAAGGCCTGCCAGGACACCCTGGATCCATACGCCGGCCTCGCGGGGCAGGCGCAGCAGGTCGGCGGGATCGTCCACGCCCTGGATGACGATCGCCGGCGCCAGCCGGCGGCACAGCCGGAGCAGGCCGGAGGTGCCGCCCACGCCATGCAGGCGCCGTGCGCGATGCAGGTACGCCGGGGCGATCCTGACGATGTCGGGCCGGGCATCCAGCAGGAAGTCCACGGTGCCGCCGGCCGCGCCGAAGTCGTCGATGGCCAGCAGGCAGCCCAGTCCGCGCAGCCGGCCGGCAAGGCCGAGGGCTTGCCGCGTTTCCCGCCTGTCGTCACCCTGCGCCAGTTCGATCACCAGCCGGCGGGCGAGCTGGTTGTCGGCGCGGAGTTCGTCCAGTAGGGGACCCCAGCCGGCCTCGTCGGCCAGCATGTCGGGCGAGACGGCGCAGCCGAGCGAGATCCAGGGATGGTCGCGCAGGACCGCCATCACGGCCTGGACGAGCGGGAGGCCGGGCGCGTCCGGCACGTCGTCATCCGGCGATGCCAGCAGGCGGGCCGTGACACTTTGGTAGAGATTGCGCGTGCCGTCCAGCAGCGACGAGATGGGCTGGAACGCCAAGGCCCGGACATCGGGGTCGGGCATGGCGGGCGTAACGGCGTAAACGGGCGGAGGGAGGGGGAAGGAGAGGGGGAGGGCCGGCTGCGCTGGCGATGGATGGGTAACCTGCATGGGATGCTGCCTTCGACGTCAGTTCTCTCGACCTGCCGCCCATGCCCATGGACCGATAGTCAAGAGTGCAAAGGATAAGGGGGGCATCGCATCCTTATCTGAGCAAATCTGAGCAGTGGTCCCGATTCCGCGACTCAGATCGTGGCGGCCATGGTGCGGCTGCAGTCCAGGACCCGTTCCAGCATGGCCTGGGACGCCGGGCTCAGGCTGGCGTCGCGCTGCGTGATCAGGTCGAGGCTGCGTGTCGCGCCATGGTCGGCCAGCGGCAGCAGGCGGATGGTCCGGCTGGCCGTGACGGCCATGGTGGGCAGCAGCGTGACGCCGAATCCCTGGGCCACGAAGGTCAGCAGCGAGGTGGTGTTGTGCAGGTTCAGCGGCGCCAGTTCCACCAGGCGCGACAATTCGGGCGAGGAAAAGCGCGAGCACAGGCCGTTGGCGATGAACTCCGCCGGATCGATGTCGCGCCAGCGGACCGGCCGTTTCAGCGTGTTCAGGCGGTGTCCCGCGGGGCAGACCAGCACGAAGGGATCCTTCAGCAGCGGTTCGGCCTTCAGGTCCGGATAGGCATTGGATGTGGGCGCCGTGGCGATGCCGAAGTCGACGACGCCGGCGGAAACGGCCTGGATCACCGCCGCCGAATCGATGTCCCGCAGGTCGATGCGCACGCCGGGATGGGCGGCCCGCATGCGCGCGATCGCGGCCGGCAGCAGGCGGGTGGCCGCCGACGGCACGGCCGCGATCCGGGCGATACCCTGGCCGCCCTGGGCGTAGCCGCGCATCTGGGCCAGCGCGGCATCGAAGGCATGCAGGGCCCGCTGCGCCTGGAGATGCACGTGCCGGCCCAGCGGCGTCAGCCGGTTCTTGCGTTCGCCCTCGAACAGCGCGCCACCCAGTTCCGATTCGATCTGCTTTAGGGTCATCGACAGCGCGGCGGGCGTGCGGCCCACCCGGTCGCCCGCCTCGACCAGCGCGCCCGTGTCCACCACCGCGACGAAAGTCCGTAGTTGATCGATCTTCATTTAAGAAAAATTTGAATTTATTGAATATATTTTAGTTTGACTGAATTTGGCCCGGATCTCTACAGTTTCGCCATCAATGTCGCAGGAGCTGGAACCGGGAATGGGCAACAACAGGACGCATCCCTTTCGCATCGATGGGCTGCAATACAACAACTGGTCCGAGAAGATCTTCCGCCAATGGCGGGAGGGCGGCCTGGACGCCGTGCACGTCACCATCGCGTACCACGAGAACTTCCGGGAGATGGTGCAGGTCATCGAACGCTGGAACCGCTGGTTCGAGACTTTCCCCGAACTCATCGTGCTGGCCCGCGGCGCCGGCGACGTGCGGCGGGCGCGCGGCGAAGGGCGCACGGCGGTCGTGTTCGGATGCCAGAATCCCTCGCCCATCGAGGACGACATCGGGCTGGTGGAAGTGCTGCATACGCTGGGCGTGCGCTTCATGCAGCTGACCTACAACAACCAGTCCCTGCTGGCCAGCGGCTGCTATGAAGCCGACGACGGCGGCGTCACCCGAATGGGGCGCGAGGTCATACGCGAGATGAACCGCGTCGGCCTGGTGATCGACATGAGCCACTCGGGCGAGCGTTCGACGCTGGAGGCGATCGAGCTGTCGCAGCGCCCCATCGTCGTCAGCCACGCCAACCCGCATGCCTGGGCGCCCGCGCTGCGCAACAAGTCGGACACGGTCATCAAGGCGCTGGCCGCGTCCGGCGGCATGCTGGGTTTTTCCCTGTATCCCCATCACCTGAAGGACAAGTCCGCCTGCCGCCTGGAAACTTTCTGCGAGATGGTGGCGCGGACCGCCGAGCTGGCGGGGGTCGGGGCATTGGGCATAGGCTCGGATCTGTGCCAGGACCAGCCGGACTCCGTCGTGCAGTGGATGCGGATGGGGCGTTACACCAAGCGCATGGACTACGGTGAAGGATCGGCCGCGCAACCGGGGTTCCCGCCGCAGCCGGACTGGTTCCGCGACAGCCGCGACATGGCGCGGATCGAGGCCGGGCTGCGCGCCGTGGGCTTCTCCGAACGGGACACCGCGATGGTGCTGGGCGAGAACTGGCTGCGCTTCTTCGAAGCGGGCTTCGGCCCGATGCCGGCCGATGCGCGGGAGGCGGCGTGATGAGCATCCAGAGAATCGGACCCGGCAAGCGCATGTCGGAAATCTCGGTCTTCAATGGCGTCCTGTACCTGGCGGGCCAGGTGCCCCGGGAGACCCGGGGGCGCGACATCCGCGAACAGGCGGCGGAAGTGCTGACCATGATCGACGGGCTGCTGGAAGACGCGGGCAGCAACCGGTCCCGGCTGCTGTCCTGCCAGATATTCCTGCGGGACATGGCGCTGTTCGCGTCCATGAACGAAGTCTGGGATGCCTGGGTCGCCGCCGGCCAGGCCCCGGCCCGCGCCACGGTGCAGGCCGCGCTGGCTTCGCCCGGGTGCGACATAGAAATCGTCGCGGTCGCCGCGGCCTGAACCATCAAGAAGGAGACCTCTCATGTCCACGCATCGCATTGCCGCCGCCGTCCTGGCGCTGTCGTGTGCCGCGGGCGCCCACGCGGCGTCCTTTCCCAGCAAGATGATCCACCTCGTCGTGCCCTTTCCCCCCGGCGGCGTGGCCGACCTCGTGACGCGCACGGTGGGCCAGAAGGTGGCCCAGGACATTGGCCAGCCCGTGGTGGTCGACAACAAGCCGGGCGCCAGCGGCATCATCGGCGCGGAACACGTGGCGCGGGCCGCGCCCGACGGCTATACGCTGCTGGTGGCCAACCTGCCGGTCATGTCCATCAACGAGTTGCAATACTCGGACCTGCCTTATTCCGCGAGCCGCGATTTCACGCCCGTGGTCATGCTGGCGGACCAGCCGTACATCATCGCCGCCAAGCCCGGCCTGCCGGTCACCGACCTAGCCGCGTTTACCCGGCTGGCCAAGCAGAAGCCGGGTGCGCTGACGTTCGGCTCGGCGTCCAGCTCGACCTACCTGGCGGGCGAGCTTTTCAACGCGCGGGCCGGCACGCGGATGACGCACGTGCCCTACAAGGGCAGCGCCCCCGCCATCAACGACCTGCTGGGCGGGCACATCGACCTGCTGCTCGATCCCGTCATCACGCTGCTGCCGCATGCGCGGGCCGGGAAGATTCAGGCCCTGGCGGTGACCTCGCCCACGCGCATCGAGATCGCGCCCGAGATCCCGACCTACAAGGAAGCCGGCCTGGAGGGCCTGGACATCACGTCCTGGCAAGGCATCGTGGCGCCGGCCGCCACCCCGCGCGAGGTGGTCGAGACCCTGAACGCGGCGTTCAACCGTGCGCTCAAGTCGCCCGAGGTCGCGGCGCGCCTGAAGGAGCAGGGGGTATCGGTGAAAGGGGGCTCCGCCGCCCAGTTCGCCGCCTTCGTCGAGGCCGAGAACCAGCGGTGGGCCAAGCTGGCCCGGGAAGTGGGTTTCCAGCCCACCAAGCGCTAGGGGGGCCGCTCATGTCGAATGCCGATGAACGCCTGCGCGCGCTGGGGCTTGCGCTGCCGCCGCCCACGCCCACCCTTTTTTCCTACGCGCCGGCGATCCGGCACCGCGATACCGTCCACGTCGCCGGGCAGATACCCAAGACCGGGGCCGATACGCTCCTGGCCCAGGGGGTCGTGGGCGAGTCGGTGGACGCCGGCGTGGGCCGCGAAGCCGTCAGGCTGTGCGTGCTGCATGCCCTGGCGTGGGTGCGGCACCTGGCCGGCGGCACGCTTGGCGGCGTCGACCGGGTGCTGCGCGTGAACTACTTCTTCCAGGTCGGCCACGAGCGCGGCCGGTGGTCGGAGCTGGCCGACGAAGGGTCCGAACTGCTGGTGGCGGTGTTCGGCGACCATGGCCGCCATCCGCGTTCCGTCATCGGCGTGAGCGAGCTGCCGCGCAATGCCCCGGTGCTGGTCGACCTGGACATCGCGCTCAAGGAAGGCGCGCCCGGCGCCTGAGCCCGGGGGCCGCTACACCGCGCCCTGGGGATACCAGTCCAGGTCGGCCTTCTCGCGTTTCGGGTCGGCCGGCACCTGTAGCTCCAGCAGGCGCGAGGCGATGGCGGTCCAGCTGTGCTCCAGCGCATGCTGGCGGATGTCGGTGCCCGACAATTCCAGCGCCCCCATGCAGGCCGCGCGCAGGTCGTCGTGCAGGACGCCGGTGCGCCCTTCGCTCACGACCGCCATCGGCGCCTCGCTGCGATAGGCGGCCACCGGCGTGCCGCAGGCGATCGCCTCCAGCATGACCAGGCCGAAGGTATCGGTCTGGCTGGGGAAGACGAACACGTCGGCGCCCGCGTAGTAGCGCGCCAGTTCGCTGTGCGGCTTCATGCCCAGGAAGACCGCGCCGGGGAACTTGCGCCGCAGCCGGGCCTCGTCCGGGCCGCCGCCCACGACCACCTTGGTGCCCGGCAGGTCCAGGGACAGGAAGGCATCGAGGTTCTTTTCCTTGGCCAGGCGGCCGACGCTCACGAAGATGGGGCCGGGGTAGGGCAGCGCATTGCCGGCTTCGGGCCGGAAGCGCTCGGTATCGACGCCGCGCGCCCAGATATGGAGATTGTCCAGGCCCTTGGCCGCCAGCGTGTCGCGCACGGTGGGGGTCGGCACCAGCACCCGCTGCGAGGGCCGGTGGAACCAGCGCATGAAGCGCCACGTCCAGTTCGCCGGGATGCCCATCCGGGCCTGGAGATAATCCGGGAACATGGTGTGGAAGGACGTGGTGTAGCGCCATCCCCGCTGCCGCGCCAGCCGCCGCGCCGCCAGGCCCAGCGGGCCTTCGGTGGCGATGTGCAGGGTGTCGGGCTCGCGGCCCGCCAGCGTGCGCAACAGGTGCCGGCGCGGTTCCACGCACAGCCGCACGTCGGGCTCGGTGGGGGTGGGGATGGTGCGGCTGCCGACGGGGCTGACGATGATGAGCTCGTGGCCCCAGGAGGTCAGCGTTTTCTGCATGTACGTCCAGGTATGGACGACGCCGTTGATTTGCGGATGCCAGGCATCCGTGACGAGGACGATGCGCATGGGCCGTAGGGGGTCGGTGCGATGACGCCTATTTAGCCTGCGGCATGTGACAGGCCGAAGACTGTCATGACGCGGACGATACGGCGAGGCACCGGTGGATCAGCCCTTGCGCCGGGGGTAGCCCTGGGCCCGGATCCGCTGCCAGACCACCTGTTTTTCCTCGGGGCTCATCTGCACCCAGTTGGCGACTTCCATGGCGGTACGGCCGCATCCGCGGCAGATGTCGTCGAACAGGGTGGAGCACACCGCCACGCAGGGCGAATCGGGGGTGGAAGGGGAGGCGGGGGAGTCGGAAGCGGGCAACTGGGCGGTCATATGAAGGCAGTGTAACGCCAACCGCCGCCTCTTCCGGCGAGGGGCGCCGGGCCTGCATATCCTTACTTCCACGGATTGGTTCCAGGAAGCGCCGGGGTGTTCTAGCATAGTAGGTTCCTTCCATTCTCCACCGACGCATCCACCATGACCTTGGCCACCACCCGCCTGGGCCGCACCGGCCTGACCGTCAGCCGCCTCGCGCTCGGCACCATGACCTTCGGCCTGCAGACCGAGGAATCCGTCGCCCGCCAGATCCTGGACAAGGCAGCCCACGGCGGCATCAACTTCCTGGACACCGCCGACGTCTATCCGCTGGGCGGCGGCTTGAAGACGATAGGCGCCACCGAGGAAATCCTGGGCCGCTGGCTGCGCGACGCGCCGGGCGGGCGCGCCGGCTTCGTCGTGGCGACCAAGGCCTTCGGCCGGACCGGTCCGCATCCCTGGGACCAGGGCTCGTCGCGCAAGCATCTGCTGAATGCGATCGACGCCTCGCTGGCACGGCTGCAGACCGATTACGTCGATCTTTACCAACTGCATGGCGACGACACGCGTACGCCGCTGGACGAGACCCTGGAGGCCCTGGACACCATCGTGCGGTCCGGTCGTGCCCGCTACGTGGGCGTGTCCAATTTCCTGGCGTACCGCCTGGCCCGCGCGCTGGGCAAGTCCGAGTTGCATGGGCTCGTGCGCTTCGTCTCGGTGCAGCCCCGCTACAGCCTGTTGTTCCGCGAGATCGAGCGTGAACTGCTGCCGTTGGCGCAGGAAGAAGGCCTGGGCGTGATTCCGTACAACCCGCTGGCTGGCGGCCTGCTGACCGGCAAGCATCGCCGCGGCGCGCCCACCGAAGGAACCCGCTTCACGCTGGGCACCGCGGCCGAGCGTTATCAGGAGCGTTACTGGGCCGACCGGTATTTCGACACGGTGGACGCGCTGCAGGCGCTGGCGAAGGAGGCGGGGGTGTCGCTGACGACGCTGTCGGTGGCGTGGGTGCTGGCCAATCCGCTCGTCACCGCGCCGCTGCTGGGCGCGAGCCGGCCCGACCAACTGGACGATACGCTGGCGGCGGCCGACTACGTGCTGGACGCGGGACTGAAGCAGCGACTGGACGAGCTGACGCAGGTCTACCGCTGGGGCGACTCGGCGCGTTGAACCGGTCGGACGCGGCCTGTCACGAGAAATAGAAGCGCAGCGCGTTGCCGCCGAAGATGCGGCGCCGGTCGGCCGCGTCCGGGATCGTCTCTTCCAGCCACGCGATGGCGGCCTCGTAGGTCATGGTCGATTCCGCGCCCACGAAGGGGCAGTCGCTGGCCCACATCAGCCGGTCCACGTCCACTTCGCGGTACAGCGCCTGCGCGCATTCGCGGGCATTGGCTCCCAGCCGGTAGGCGCCCGACATCTTCACCCAGGTGCGGCCCCTGCGGACCGATCGCAGCATGGCCTGGAAACCTTCGCTGGCCGTTCCCGAGACCGGATCGGGCCGGCCGATGTGATCGATGACGATCTTCACGCCCGATTGCTCGAGCAAAGGCAGCACCGCCGGCAGCCGGGGACCCTCGATGTGCACGTGCACGTGCCAGTCCAGGTCCACCAGCCGGCGCAGGAACTTGCGATAGTTCCACGAGTCCAGGTCGGGCAGTTCCGGCAGGCCGATGAAGGGCAGCCGCACGCCCCGCATGCCGGCGGCGTGCATGGCGTCCAGCGAGACCTTTTCCACGGACGGATCGGCGATGATGGTGCCGCGCAGCCGCGCCGATTTGCCCAGGGATTCGAGGACGTAGTCGTTGTAGTCCCCCCAGGGGCTGGCGGCGGCGATGACGGCGTAGTGCACGCCATGCCGGTCCATGGTGTCGAGCAGCTGCTCCACCGTGAAACTGTAGTCCGGACTGTGCCGGGGATTGGGCACGAGCGGCATGTCGCGCGTGAAGACGTGGACGTGGGCATCGACCAGCACCGCGTCGGCCGGGGAAGTCGCGAAAGTCACGAAAAAAGCTCCTGCTAGTTCTGCTGCATGGGGATGCCCGCCTTGCGGATGACGTCGGCCCATTTGGCGATGTCGCGCTTGAACACGTCGGCGAGTTCCTCGCGCGTGCTGCCCTGGGCCTGCGTGCCGAGTTCCTCCAGGCGCTGGCGGATGGCGGGTTCGCGCAGCACCTCGTTCAGCGCGGCGTTCAGGCGGTCCAGTCTGCGGGGCGGCGTGCCGGTCGGCGCGAACAGGGCGTTCCAGCCGGCGACCTCATAGCCGGGCACGCCGCTCTCGGCGACAGTGGGCACCTTGGGCAGCCAGCTCGAACGGTGGCTGCCGGTGGCCGCGATCGGCGTTGCCTGGCCCGACGTGATGGCGCCCTTGAGTGCGGCATACGACTCGAACATCACGTCGACGTCGCCGCGCAGCAAGGCGGTCAGCACTTCGGGCGTGCTCTTGAAGGGCACGATCATGGCGTCGACGCCGGCCATGGACTTGAACAGTTCGGCCGACAGGTTCTGCGTGCTGCCCGGGTTGATGGTGCCCAGCACCAGCTGGCGCTTCCTGCCCTCGGCCAGCAGAGCGGGCAGGGATTGCAGCTTGCCCTTGGCGTTGGTCAGCAGCACCAGGTCGAAGTAGGCGACGGTGGAGATGGGCGCGAAATCGGCGACGGGATCGTAGGGTAGCTTGAAGAGCGTCTTGCTGATCGCCGTGCCGTTGGCGAACACCGCCAGCGTATAGCCGTCGCGCGGCGCGCCCAGCACCGCGTTGGCGGCCACCACGCCGCCCGCGCCTGGCTTGTTCTCGACCACGACCTGCTGGCCCAGCCGTTCGGACAGGCGCTGCGTGACCAGGCGCAGCGAAATGTCGGCCAGCCCGCCGACGCCGAAAGGCACGACCACGCGGATCGGCTGCTCGGGGTAGCGGTCGTCCTGCGCGTGGAGCGGGGCGATGGCGGCGAACATCAGCGCGGCGGCGATGGGCCGCGCGGCGCGGTGGAACATGGCGGTCTCCTCATGGCGCGGTCCGGGCCCGCGCCGGGAGCATGCGGGGGGACCGTCGATTGGCCGCCAGTCTAGGCACCCGGGGTGGCGTGGACAAATGAATTGTTTGGCGGATTCATGCGCGCCGTTCATGGACGGCCGCCAGACGGCCCCGGATCTCGGCGACGAGCAGGTCGCGCATGGCCTGCGCGGCCGGGGCAAGCACGGCGCCGTGGCGCGTGACCACGGCCAGATGGCGAGCCACGGCGGGACCGGCCAGCGGCCGCGTGACCACGCCGGGCGCCTTGGTGGCCGACAGCGCCGGCACCACGGTCAGTCCCAGTCCGTTGGCGACGAAGTCCAGCGCGATCGACGTATGCTGGGCCTCGTAGGCCCAGCGCAATTGCAGTCGGCGATCGCCCAGCGCGTCGTCGATGGTGGCCGCGTTGCCGGCGGGCAGGCTGATGCGGATCAGGGGTTCGCCGCGCAGGCGTTCCCAATCCACCACCCTGGCCCGCGCCAGGCGGTGGCGGGGCGGGCAGGCCAGCACGAACGGTTCTTCGGCGAACACGTCCATGTCCAGGCCGAACCGGTTCGAGCTGGCGAGCGACACGCCGAAGGCCGCGGTGCCGTTGTGCACGTGCTCGGCGATTTCGCCGATGGAGTCGTCCAGCACGCGCACGGAGATGTCGGGGTGCCGCGTCGCGAAGCGCAGCAGCGCCGGCGACAACTGGGTGATCGCCAGGGTCGGCAGGCAGCCGAACACCAGCCAGCGCGGCGCGGTGCCGGCATGCTGGCGCACCGTGTCGTAGGACAGCTCCAGTTCCTGCATGGCCTTGCGCACGCGCGGCAGCAGGGCGCGGCCGGCATCGGTCAGCGTGATCGCGCGCGTGGTGCGGGTCAGCAGCTTCATGCCCAGGCTGTCCTCCAGCTTGCGCAGGCGATGGCTGACCGCCGTCTGGGACAGGTTCAGATGGGTGGCGGCCGGCAGGAAGCCGCCTTGCTCGACGATGCAGAGAAAGGCCTGCATGCCGAGGAAATCGATTTGCATGGATGCCTCGTCGGGGGAGAAACGGCACAGTGACATCATCATCATGCGCGGTGCGGCATGCAAGGAATTCATGGATGGGTGCAAAACAATCATTTGAGGCGGGCCCGCCGCGGCCTCTAAGCTCAGCGTCCCGCAAACGAGGAGGCGAGATCCGATGCCGTGCCCATCCCTTGTCCGACGTGCATGTCTTGCCTGCCTGGCCGCGAGCCTGCCGCTGGCCGCGCCGGCCCAGGCCGCCCGCTATCCGTCCCGGCCGGTCACGATGGTGGTGCCGTTCTCGGCCGGTGGATCGGTGGACGCCGTGGCGCGCATGCTGGCCGTGCAGCTCGGCCGGAGGCTCGATGCGCAGGTCGTGGTGGAGAACGTGCCCGGCGCCGGCGGCGTGATCTCCACCCAGCGCGTCGCGCGCGCGGCGCCCGACGGCTACACGCTGCTGTTCACCACGCCCAACCACACCATCAATCCGGCGATCACGCCGCGCCTGTCCTTCGATACGGAAAAGGACTTCGCGCCCATCGGGCTCGTGGCGCAGATACCCGAGCTGCTGGTGGCCAGCGGCAATCAGCCCTTCGACGATTTCAAGGGCTTCGTCGACTATGCGCGCAAGCATCCCGGCAAGCTGACCTACGGTTCGGCGGGCAACGGCACGCTGCCCCACGTCACGATGGAGCTTCTGCTCCTCAAGCTCGGCATCCAGGTCGTGCACGTGCCGTACAAGGGCGCGGCGCCGGCGCTCAACGACCTGCTGGGCGGCCAGATCGCGGTCAAGATGGACACCGTCACCACCTCCCAGCCGCATTTCGCCGGCGGACGGATCAAGCCGCTGGCCATCGCCAGCGCGAAGCGCTCCGCGCTGCTGCCCGAGGTGCCGACCATCGCCGAGTCCGGCGTGCCGGGCTACGAGGGCATCCTGTGGCTGGGCGTGCTGGCGCCGGCGGGCACGCCGCGCGAGGTGATCGATGCGCTGCACCGGACGATGGCCGGGATCGGCAAGGATCCCGCCTGGATCAGCCAGTTGCAGGCCGCGGGCGTGGAGCCCCGGACCAGCACGCCCGAGGACTTCGCCGGCATGATCTCGGCCGAGATTCGGCAATGGAAGGACGTGGTGCGGCGTGCCCGCATCACGGCCAACTGATGGCGGCCGCGATGCCCGGCCACGATGCGCTGCCCCTGACGCCGCCGCCCGATCCGCATCCGCGCAAGCCCCGGCTGGCCGCGCCGGCGGGCGCCATCGACTGCCACGTCCACCTGTTCGGACCCGCCAGCCGCTATCCGTTCCATCCGGGCAGCAAGTACCGTTCGGCGGACGCGCTACCCGAGACCAACATCGCCTTGCAGGAGACGCTGGGGCTGTCCGGCGCGGTGGTGGTCAGCGGCGCCGGCTACGGCCAGAATCCGGACCACCTGGCCGAGGTGCTGCGGCGTTTCCCGGATCGCTTTCGCGGCGTGGCGCTGCTGCCCGACGACGTGGACCGCGCGCGCGTGGCCGAGCTCGACGCGCTGGGCGTGCGCGGCGCCCGCTTCGTCAGCCAGGGCCATCGTGGCGCCTTGCCCCGGTTGTCGTCGCCGCGCATTCCCGAACTGATCGCGGAGTTCGGCTGGCACGTGCAGTTCTATCCGCACGGCACCGATCTGGTCGAGCATGCCGAGGCGCTGCTGCGCCTGCCCAACCGTATCGTGCTGGATCACTTCGCCTGCATTCCCGCCGCGGGCGGGGTGGACCAGCCGGCTTTCCGGCGGCTGCTGGAGTTGCTGGATACCGGGCGCGTCTGGGTGAAGATCTCTGGCCCGATGCGCAGCACGGCGCAGGACTACCCTTATGCCGAGGTCACGCCCATGGCACGCGCCCTGGTGCGCCATGCGCCCGAACGCCTGCTGTGGGGCAGCGACTGGCCCCACACGAACATGCAGGGAAGGGGCATGCCGAACGACGGCGACCTGTTCGACCTGCTGGCCGAATGGGTGGAGGACCGTCCGGTGCTCGAACGGATCCTCGTCCGCAACCCGCGCGACGTCTACGGCGAATTCGGCGGGTAGCGGGGAGCTACCGCGCCGACCGCAGCACCGCCGCCTTGTCGGTGGCTTCCCAGCTGAACTCCGGCTCCGAGCGGCCGAAGTGGCCGTAGGCGGCCGACTTCTGGTAGATCGGGCGCAGCAGGTCCAGCATGTTGACGATGCCCTTCGGACGCAGGTCGAAGTGCTCGCGCACCAGCCTGGCGATCTGATCGTCGGGGATGACGCCGGTGCCGTAGGTGTCGACCGTGATGTTGATGGGCTCGGCCACGCCGATGGCGTAGCTGACCTGGATCTGCGCGCGCGTGGCCAGGCCCGCGGCGACGATGTTCTTGGCCACGTAGCGGGCGGCATAGGCGGCCGAACGGTCGACCTTGGACGGATCCTTGCCCGAGAACGCGCCGCCGCCGTGCGGGCACGCGCCGCCGTAGGTGTCGACGATGATCTTGCGGCCGGTCAGGCCGCAGTCGCCCTGCGGGCCGCCGATGACGAAGCGGCCGGTCGGGTTGACCAGGTAGCGGGTCTTGTCGGTGATCAGGCCGTCGGGGAAGGTCTTCTTGATGATCTCCTCGATGACGGCCTCGCGGATGGTCTCCTGGCTGACGTCGGGCGAGTGCTGCGTGGACAGCACCACGGTGTCGACCTCGACCGGATTGCCGTCGACGTAGCGGAAGGTGACCTGCGACTTGGCGTCGGGGCGCAGCCACGGCAGGCGGCCGTCCTTGCGCAGTTCGCTCTGGCGCTGGACCAGGCGGTGCGCATACCAGATCGGCGCGGGCATCAGGTCGGGCGTTTCGGTGCAGGCGTAGCCGAACATCAGGCCCTGGTCGCCGGCGCCCTGGTTCAGGTAGTCGTCCGAGGCGCGGTCCACGCCCTGGGCGATGTCGGGCGACTGCTTGTCGTAGGCGACCAGCACCGCGCAGCCCTTGTAGTCGATGCCGTAGTCGGTGTTGTCGTAGCCGATGCGCTTGATGGTGTCGCGCGCGACCTGGATGTAGTCGACGTTGGCGCGCGTGGTGATCTCGCCCGCCAGCACGACCAGCCCGGTATTGCACAGCGTTTCCGCGGCCACGCGCGAGGTCGGGTCCTGCGCGAGGATGGCGTCCAGGATGGCGTCCGAGACCTGGTCGGCGACTTTGTCGGGGTGTCCTTCGGAGACGGATTCCGAAGTGAAGAGGTAGGAATTGGCCACTCGATAGTCCTTTGAAAGCTGACCGGCGCGCACGCCGGCTATCGGTTCCGCGGCGTGTTGCACGTTGTGGGGTCTTGGACCTGTGGCGAGCAGCGACGCTTTAGCGGCATTTATGCGCGCACCGGACGGGCCGGCGCCGCGATCGCCCCGCAAGTTGTCTGTTAACTCGGCGATCTTTACCATTTTAGGGGAAAATCCCGATGGAGCCCACCCCCCTGCCGGCAGGGAGGCCGCGGGGCTCGTTCTTCGAGGTTCGGATCGTTCGATGCTGCTGACTTTCTATCGTTTGCTCGCGCGGCTGCCGCTGGGCTGGCTGCACCGCCTGGGGCGCTGCCTGGGACTGCTGGTGTATCGCAGTTCCGCCGACTATGCCGCGCGCCTGCGCGCCAATGCCGCCCTGGGCGGCTACCAGGGCGAGGACTTCGCGCGCCGCTCGGCCGCGGCCGCGGGCGAAGGCGCGCTGGAGATCCCGCGTGTCTGGTTCAGGCCCGACCGGGCGCTGGCCGAGTGCCGCACCGATGACTGGGACGCCGTGCAGGGCGCGCTGGACGAGGGCAAGGGCATCCTGTTCCTGACGCCGCACCTGGGCTGTTTCGAAGTCGCGGCGCGCTACTACGCCCACCGGGGCGGCCCCATCACGGTGCTCTACCGGCCGCCGCGCAAGGCCTGGGTGTCGCAACTGGTCGAGGGCGGCCGGCGCGGTCCCAACCTGGATACCGCGCCCGCCAATCTGCAGGGCGTGCGCCAACTGGTGCGGGCCCTGCGGCGCGGCGAGGCGATCGGTATCCTGCCGGATCAGGTGCCCGGCAACGGCGAAGGCGTCTGGGCGCCGTTCTTCGGCAAGCCCGCGTTCAGCATGGTGCTGCCCGGCCGGCTGGCGGCGCAGACCGGCGCCGCCGTGGTGCTGACGGCGGGCGAGCGCCTGCCCGGCGGGCAGGGCTGGAAAGTCCATTTCGTGAGGTTGCCCGGCCCGGTGCCCGAGACCGCCGAGGACCAGGCCGCATGGGTCAACGCCGGCATGGAGGCCATGATCCGCCGCTGTCCCGAACAGTACCTGTGGGGCTACAACCGCTACAAGGCGCCGCGCGGCGAAACGCCGCCCGCGGCATGACGCGCTTGCCTCAGTCGGTGAAGAACTTCGCGCCGCCGAAGAAGCGGTTGGGCTTCATGAAGACCGACAGGAAGGTCGCGCCTTCCGGGGCGCGGGCGATGTGGATGTTGCCGCCCGGCCGCCAGACGAACCCCCCCGGGCCCACCTCGCCCTCGTCGTCCACCAGGCGTCCGGACAGGATGTAGGTCTGCTCCAGCGCCGTGTGTTCGTGCAGGGGCACGACCGAGCCGGGTGCCATCCGGAACAGGATGGTCGACATGCCGCTGCCGGCATCGGTGTACAGGATCTTCATGTCGATGCCGGGGAAGTCCGTCGGATGCCAGGCCATGGCGGCCGTGTCGACGTAGCGCGAGCGAAGGTCGGAGGGCTGGCTCGTCCTGGCGGGCGAGTGCTGTTCATGCGGTTGTGTCATGGGGCATTCCGTCGGAAGGAACAAGTGGAGAAGCGCCGGCCAGCCGCAGGCTGAACGCGCGTTCGTGGGACAGGCCGGGAAGTTCCGCGCGGACGCGGGCCACGGCGGCCAGGTCCAGCGGAACGACCAGGCAGCCGGGTTCGTCGTCCAGTTCGCCCAGTGTGTCGCCCCAGGGGCCCAGCGCCAGGCTATGGCCGTAGCTGGCCCGGCCGCCGGGGCTGTCGCCGCAGGTGGCGGGTGCCAGCACGAAGGCGCCGTTCTCGATCGCGCGGGCGCGCAGCAGCGCATGCCAGTGGGCGGCGCCGGTGGCGCGGGCGAAGGCGGCGGGGACCACGAGGATCTGCGCGCCGGCCAGTGCCAGCGCGCGGTACAGGCCGGGAAAGCGCAGGTCGTAGCAGATGGAAAGTCCCACGCGCCCCCAGGGCGTATCGACCGCGACGGCCTGGTCGCCCGCGGTGTAGGCGGAGGACTCGCGTATCGTCCGGCCGTCGGGCAGCGTGGCGTCGAACAGGTGGAGCTTGTCGTAGCGGGCGGCCAGGCGGCCTTCGGCATCGAACAGCAGGCTGCGGTTGAACATGCGCTGCGGTCCGTCGGGAACCACCAGCGAGCCCAGCAGCACCCACATGCCCAGGTCCCGCGCGAGGCTGCGCACGGCGGCCTCGACGTCGTCGGCGCGGTCGGCCGCGGCCCGCATGGCCTGCCGGCTGCCGTGCAGCATGGCGGCGTACTCGGGCAGCAGCAGCCACTGCGCGCCCTGGCGGCGCGCCTGCAGGGCCATGGCCGCCAGCTCGTCCAGGTTGCGGTCCAGGTCCGGGCCCGGCCGCACCTGCGCCAGCGCCACGCGCAGCGGGTCTTCCGGGGTCATCGCGGCGGCAGTCCGATCATGCGCCGTGCCTCGTCGGGCGCGGCGGGTTCCATGTCGAGCGCATGCAGGATCTCCACCGCGCGGCCGACCAGCTCCGCGTTGCTGCGGGCCTGCACGCCCTGTTTCAGGTACAGGTTGTCCTCCAGTCCCACGCGCACGTGGCCGCCCAGCAGCGCGGCCTGCGCCAGCATGGGGAATTCCTGGCGGCCGATGCCGAATGCCGCCCAGCGCGCGCCGGCCGGCAACTGGCCGCGCAGGTGCATCATGGTCTCGCTGTTGGCGGGCGCGCCCCACGGCACGCCCAGCACCAGTTGCCACAGCGGTTCGGGTTCGATCACGCCGCGGTCGATCAGGTGCCGCGCCAGCGCGATGTGGCCGGTGTCGAAGATCTCCAGTTCGGTCTTGGAGCCGGCCTCGCGGATCACGGCGGCGATGGCCTCGATGTGGTCGGGCACGTTGATGAGCGCCCCCTTGCCGAAGTTGAGCGTCCCCATGTCCAGCGTGCAGATTTCCGGCCGCAGTTCCAGGATGTGGGCGCAGCGTTCGGCCGGCGGGCGCAGGTTGGAGCCTGCCGCCGCGGTGTTCGGGGCGGACGCGTCGGGCAGGAAGCGCGCGCCGGCGCCGGTGGTCAGGTTCAGGATGACGGGCGAGCCGCTGTCGCGCACGCGCTCCACCACTTCCCGGTAGAGCGCGGGGTCCAGCGATGGCCTGCCGGTGGCCGGATCGCGCACGTGGATATGGGCGATGGCGGCGCCCGCGCGGCAGGCCTCGATGGCCGATTCCGCGATCTGGCGCGGCGTGACCGGGACAGCCGGGAATCGCCCGGCCGTGTCGTCCCCGCCCGTGATGGCGCAGGTCAGGATAGGGGTGGGCACTGTCTCTCCTTAAATACATACGTTTGTTTAAATTATAGGCGCAGCAAAATAAGGCGGTCAACGCTTCCGACGTACAATCGGGGCTCGTTCCCGTTACGGCCTTCCATTCATGACCCGCAAATCCGCTTCCGCCGTGTCAGCCCCGCCCGCCACGCGAGTCCGGCCCCGTGGCTCGCAGAACGCGGCCGGGGAGGAAACGCGCACCACCATCCTCGACGTGGCCGAGCGCATCTGCGCGGGGGAAGGGTTCGAGGCCTTGTCGGTGCGTGCCATCAGCGAGGCGGCCGGGGTCAACCTGGCCGCCATCACCTACCACTTCGGCGGCAAGTCCCAGTTGTTCGAGGAAATGTTCCGGCGCCGCGTCGTGCCGCTGAACGATGAAAGGCTGGCGCTGCTGGATGCGGCGCTGGCCAGCGGCGCTCCCACGCTGGAGGCGGTGGTGCGGGCCTTCGTCGAACCGCCCATGAAGCTGACCGCGGCGATCAATGCCCGCAGCAACAACTCGGCGCTGGTGGTCATGCAGTTCCTGTCGCGCGCCTTCGCCATGCCGGGCGAGAACGAATTTCTGCAGACCTACTACGAGCCCGTGCGCAGCCGTTTCATCCTGGCGCTCAAGCACTTCCTGCCCAAGCTGCCGCTGGAGGAAGTGATCTGGCGCTACAACCTGATGGTGGGCGGCATCATCTACGCCATGGGCGGCTGGGAACGCATGGAGCGCCCGCCCGCGGCCTTCGCGTCCGCGCCGTTGCCGCATGCCCAGCACCGGCCGGACGACATGGTCGACCGCATGGTGCGCTTCTTCCTGGCCGGCCTGCTGGCCGAGTAAGCCGCCCGGCGCGGTTCCGCGCCGCAGCTTCCCTTTCCGCACTTCCCGTACGTCTCCCGGCGCGCGCCGTCCTGTGGCGCGTTCGTCGTGCCGGGCGCATGCTTTTCGATCCGTCGATGCCAGGGTTAACCCCGGTGGCGAGGGGTCGATGACGGCCTATAATCGCCACTAATAATTCAAACGTTGGTTTAATAAATACGGGAGACAAGCATGGGTCGACACATCCTGGCGGGTCTGGCCGCCTTGGCGCTGGCGGGATCCGCCCACGCGGCGGCCGGGTCCTGGCCGACGCATCCGGTCACCATCGTCGTGCCCTATGCGCCGGGCGGCGCGACCGACGCGGTCGCGCGGCTGGTGGGGCAGCGCATGGCGGAGAAGCTGGGGCAGCCCTTCATCGTCGAGAACAAGCCCGGCGGCAGTTCCAACATCGGCATGCAGGCCGTTGCGCGCGCGGCGGCCGACGGCTACACCTTGCTGTTGGTGGCCAACTCCATCGCCACCAACAACAGCCTGTTCGCCGACCTGCCGTTCGACGGCCAGCGCGATTTCGCGCCGGTGGGCATGATCGCCTCCGCGCCGCTGGTGGTGGCGGTGCCGGCGGCCTCGCCGTTCAAGACGCTGGGCGACCTGCTGGCCCGCGCCCGCGCCAAACCCGGGGAGCTGACCTACGCGTCGCCGGGCATAGGCAGCTCGGCCCACCTGGCGGGCGAGTCGCTGAAGCAGGCGGCGGGGATCGAGGTCCTGCACGTGCCCTACAAAGGCGCGGCGCCCGCGCTGTCGGACATGCTGGGCGGGCGCATCTCGTTCATGCCGCTGAACACGGTCGAATCCATGTCGCACATCAAGGGCGGCAAGCTGCGCGCGCTGGCGATCGCGCGCGCCAGCCGCATGGACCTGTTGCCTGACGTGCCGACCGCGGCCGAGGCGGGTGTGCCCGGCTACGAGGAATCGGTGTGGTACGGACTGGCCGCGCCCGCGTCCACGCCGCCGGCGGTGCTGGACAGGCTGAATGCGGTGCTGCGCGAGGTCGTGGACGAGGCGGCGGTGAAGCAGCGGCTGGTGGACCTGGGCGCGACGCCGTCGCCCGGCACGCGCCAGCAGTTCGCCGACTTCATCGCCCGCGAGCGCGCGCGCGTCGCCAAGGTCGTGAAGACCGCCAACATCCAGGCCGAGTGACGCCATGTCCTCCAACGAGCCGGGATCCGGAGCGCGAACGGTCACGATAGGAGCCGTGGGCGACCTCTACATCGGCAAGCCGCTGCGTGGCGAGACGGACCCGGGCTTCGCCGCGGCGGTCCGGGCCTTGCGCGAGTGCGACGTGCGCTTCGCCAATCTCGAAGTCCAGTTGCTGAGCCACCCGACGTCGGCCGCGGCCCAGGCGCCGGGCGCCTGGGCGGGCGCGCCCGCCGCGCTGGCCGGGGACGTGGCCTGGCTGGGCGTCAACGTGGCGTCCACGGCCAACAACCACGCCGGCGACTACGGCGCCGACGGCCTGCGCCAGACCGAGGCCGTGCTTCGTGACCTGGGCATTCCCCATGCCGGCACCGGCGCCGACCTGGAGCAGGCCTTGCGCCATACCGTGGTGGATACGCCGGGCGGCCGCGTGGCCGTGCTGGCCGTCTCGTCCAGCCATCTCGACCATGCGCGTGCAGGGCGGTCGCGGGACGGCACGCCGGGCCGGCCGGGCGTCGCGCCGCTGCGCTTCGGCACGCGCTACCGCGTCGATGCCGAGGCCTATGCCGCGCTCGAACGTATCCTGGAGCGCCTGCCCGCGGGCCATCATCGCGAACACCCGCTGGCGCGCGCCTACGACGATGAACGTGGACCGGCGCTGTCGCTGCTGGGCGCGCGCTTCGTGCGCGGCGAGGATTTCGGCGTGGAGTCCTGGGCCGCGCCCGACGACGCGGCCGACATCGAGGCGGCGGTGCGCGCGGCGCGCCGCGACGCCGATTGGGTGCTGCTGAGCATGCACACGCACGAGTACGACCGCCGGCCCGACGTGCCGCCGGACTTCGCGGTGGAGATGGCCCGCCGCGCCATCGACGCGGGGGCCGATGCCGTCATCGGCCATGGCGCGCACGGCGTGCGGGGCGTGCAACTGCATCGCGGCCGGCCCATCTTCCATGGCATCGGCGCCTTCGTGTTCCAGCCCTATCTGTTTCCCACCCAGCCCGCGGACTTCTTCGACGCGTACGCGATGCGTGACCAGCCGCTGGCCGACGTCTACCGCGCGCGGCGCGACAACGCCGGCTTCTACCGCAGGCGTTCGGCCTGGGAAGCCTTGTTCGTCCGCCTGACCTGCGGCCGCGACGGTCCGCCCGTGTTCACGCTGCAGCCGCTCACCCTGTGGGCCGAGGGAGAGGGGCCCGACGGCCTGCCCAGGCTGGCGCGCAACGGCGAAGGCCTGAAGCTGCTCGAAAAGGTGCGGGACCTGAGCCGCGAACTGGGTACCGACCTGCGGCTGGACGCCGCGCAACATCTTTTGCATGGGCATGGCGCAGCCGTGTCCGCCCAACCAAGGAGGCTGTAATGCGTATCTGGTATCAGCTCGTCTCTTCCGAGACCGGCATGGCGAATTTCCTGCGTGCCACCCAGGCACTATGCGACGGTGCCGCGCTGCCGGGGACCAAGGTGGAAGTGCGCGGCACCCAGCAGGGCGCGCTGGGCGACCAGTTCCGCCTGTTCTGGAACTACGACGTACGCGAGATCATCGACAACGCGCTGGCCATCCGCCAGCAGGGCGGCTACGACGCATTCGTGCTGGCCAACTCGCTGGACCCCGCGCTGGTCGAACTGCGCGAGATCCTCGATATTCCCGTGGTGTCTTTCATGGAGGTCTGCTGCTTCCATGCCTGCACCATGGGCGAACGCTTCGGCCTGGTCGTGCCCAACGAGAAGATGGTGCCACGCTATCGCGAGATCCCCATCGGCTACGGTCTGCGCGACCGGCTGGCCTCGGTCGAGTACATCGAGTTCTCGAACATCCGCGGCTTCGATTCCGTGTTCACCGATACCCGTGCCGGCGACGATTGCGTGGAGCAGATCCTGGCCGCGTCGCGCAAGTCCATCGAACGCGGTGCCGAAGTGGTGATCCCCGCGGGCCCGTCGGCCACGCTGCTGGCCCAGCGCGGCATTTTCGAGGTCGACGGCGTGCCGCTGCTGGACTGTTACCGGCTGCTGGTCAAGGCGACGGAAATGGTCGTGGCCATGAAAGAGATGACCGGCGTGCACGTCAGCCGCAAGCTGCTGTACCAGGCCCCGCCCGAGGAATACGTTCGCAAGGTGGCCGAGGTGCGCAACATCGACGCGCTGCGGTCGCGGTGATGGCGTGCCGGACTGGCGGGAGACGCGCATGATGCGGGAGCGGCTGGCCATCAACCAGATCACCACGCCCGCCTGGTCGCTGGAAGAGGCCATTGCCGGCTATGCGCGTCACGGCGTGCGCGGCATAGGCGTCTGGCGCGACAAGCTGGCCGAATGCGGCCTGGCGCGGGCCCGCCGGTTGCTGCGGGACGCGGACGCCTGGGTGCCGTCGCTGTGCAAGGCGGGCGACCTGGCGCTGCTGCGCGCACGCGGGCCGGGCGCCGCGCTGGCCGATTGCCGGCAGGCCATCGACGAGGCGGCCGAGATCGGCGCGGCGGCCGTCGTGTTCGTCTGCGGCGGCGGCGCGGCGGCGGGTCTGGAACGGGCGCGCATGGAAGTGCGCGACCTGCTGCGCGAGGCCGCGCCGCTGGCGGCCCAGGCGGGCGTGACGCTGGGCATCGAGCCCTTCCACCCGATGCACGCGGCCGAGCGGGGCTGCGTGAACACGTTGGCGCAGGCCCTGCGCCTGTGCCAGGAGGCCGGGCCGGGCTGCGGCGTAGTGCTCGACGTCTTTCACACTTGGTGGGATCCCGACCTGTACGACAGCCTCGCGGCGCCGCACCTGCCCCACATCGCCACCGTGCAGTTGTGCGACTGGCGCGTGCCCACCCGCCACCCGGTCAACGACCGCGCCATGATGGGCGACGGCGCCGCCGACCTGGCGGGGCTGCTGGCCTGCCTGACGCGCAACGGCTACGCCGGTCCCTACGAAGTCGAGATCTTCTCCACCGACTGGTGGGAGCGCGATCCGGACGAGGTGGTGCGCATCGCCATCGATCGCTGCCGGACGCTCGAGGCGGCCATCCCGGCCTGAACCCTTTTCAAACTCATGCAACGGAAAGACACCATGCAAGCCATATCGCTGATCGTCGAGTTCTCCATCAAGCCCGAGCACCGCGAGGAATTCCTCGCGGTCATGCAGACGCACGCCGCCAACTCGCTCAAGGAGGCGGGCTGCCTGCAGTTCAAGATCATCACGCCATCGGCGCCGATGGACGACCGCGTCTTCCTGTTCGAGGAATGGAAGGACCAGGCCGCGCTGGACTGGCACCTGGCGCATTCCGCGCTCAACGACACGCGCAAGCGCTACGACACCTGGATCTTCAACCGCCACATCACCCACGGCCGCGTGGTCGCGCCCGCCGTCTAGCCAGAGGGCGCCGCCCTTCCGACAACGAGGAGACATCCCATGCATGCCTTGCTGCGCTTCATCGTGTTCACGTCGGCCGCACTGCTTGCCGGACCGGCGGCGGCCCAGAACGGCTATCCCGCCAAACCCGTGCGCATCGTCGTCGGCGCCGCGCCCGGCGGACCCACCGACCTCGTCGCGCGGCTGCTGGGGGACAAGCTGTCCCAAAGCATGGGCGTGCCCTTCATCGTCGAGAACCGTGGCGGGGGCGGCGGCGTCATCGCCGCCGAGACCGTGGCGCGGGCGGATCCCGACGGCTATACGCTGCTGATGGGCACGGTCAGCACGCACGGCATCAACCCGACGCTGTACCGCAAGCTCGGCTACGACGCGATAAAGGACTTCACGCCGATTTCCCTGGCCGTTACCTATCCGCTGGTGCTGGCCATCAACCCCGCCACCGTCCCCGTTGCCAACATGACGGAGTTCCTGGCCTACGTCCGCCAGCATCCGGGCAAGGTGAACCGCGGTTCCGCGGGCAACGGCACCTCGATGCACATCGCCGGCGAGCTGTTCAACAGCCTGGCCGGCACCAGCATGACCCATGTTCCCTATCGCGGCAGCGCCCCCGCCGTGGCGGCCCTGCTGGCCGGCCAGGTCGGCGTCGACTTCGAGAGCATTCCCGTCGTCATGCCGCATGTGGAGTCGGGCAAGCTGCGGGCCCTGGCCGTTACCAGCGCCAAGCGCTTCGAATCGATGCCGGACGTTCCCACCGTGGCGGAAACGCTGCCCGGCTATGAGTTCGTCGGCTGGCTGGGACTGGTCGCGCCGGCGGGAACGCCGCAACCCATCGTCGAGACGCTGTCCCGCAAGATCGCCCTTGCCCTGCGGGACAAGGAGGTCAAGGCCAGGCTGCTGGCCCAGGTCATGCAGCCGGTGGGCGATACGCCCGAGGAGTTCGGGCGCTTCATTCGCAGCGAGATTGCCAAGCTGGGCGCGGTGGTACGGGAGTCGGGTGCGACGGTGGACTAGCGTCGACAGGCCTCAGGCCGTGCTTTCCAGTATCGCGGCCAGCCCGTGGTCCATCGCGTGCCGCGACACCACCAGCTCCAGCCGCAGCATGGCGCGCGTGGCGCCGACGAAGATCTTGCGCGCCGTCCGCTCGTCCAGGTGATCGAAGTCGACCTCGGTGAAGACGACGGCGGGCGCGGCCTGGCCCTTGAAGCGGTAGACCGACTCCATCAGCACCTCGCCTTCCGAGAACTCGGGCTTGCCGAACAGGTCGTAGCGCCCGGTGAAGGTGCGCATGGCATGCGGGCCGAGCTGGGTCTGGCCCAGCACGGCCGAGCTTTCGCGGCCCCGGAAGCTGACCACCGCGATGTCGGCGCGCTTGAAGCCGGCGGCCAGGCACTGCGAGATGGCCTTCTTGGTGTGCGCCAGCAGTTCCGCCTCGTTGTCGTAGACCAGCACGTCCAATCCGCCGGTGGCGATGGGGCCGCGCGGTTCGATGTGCTGGTCGTCGGGTAGCAGGCGGTCCAGCAGCTTCACGATGCTGCGCGGGCTGCGGTAGTTGCTTTGCGCGCGCAGCGTGACCCAGTCCGGCAGGTGCACGGCGGGCTTGCCGTACAGGTTCTGCATGGGGTCTTCCAGCCAGACCATGCGCGCGTGCTCGCGCGCATGGCGCAGGATCTGGTCGCGCCATTCGTCGGAGAAGTCCTGTCCTTCGTCGATGATGATGGTGTCGAAGCGCAGGTGGTCGGGCACGGCTTCGCGCGCGGCGCGCGCCACCAGGGTGGTGAAGGCGTCGGGGCCCGAGAAATCCACCGGCTGCCCGGCGGCGTGCAGCACCTTGTCGCACAGGGTGTGGAAGGTGCAGGCCAGGCCGCCCTCGGGCGCGATGCCGTTGAAGTGGTCGGCCAGCGGCCGGTTGAAGCAGACGTACAGCGGCCGGTGGCCCGCGTCGATGGCGGCGCGGAACTCGGCGTGGGCGAGCTGGGTCTTGCCCGACCCGGCGGTGCCGATCACCCGCAGGCGGAACGGGTCGAACTCCAGCCGCCGCGCCCAATGCGCCAGGCCGCCCGAGATGCGGGTGACCAGCGCCCGCGCCTGTCCCACCAGGGCGTTGGCGTCGGGTTCGAGCTGGATGATGTCGTCCAGGAAGCGTCGCACGGCTGGCGCGGCCTGGGTGGCGGGCGCCTGCGGCAGCGCCAGCTGGATGACCGCGCACAGGCGGTCGCGCTCGGCGGCATCGACGATGCGCTCGGACGAGAGCCCGGCGGTCTCGGGATGGCGCACCGAATAGTCGGGGCAGTACAGCAGGTACTCGACGCGGATGGCGTCCAGGTGGGGGCGCCGGGCCAGCCGGCCGCGCAGCACCGCCAGCTGGCGGGCGATCTGTATCGGCACGTTGGTGCTGTGGCTGGGGTATTTCTTGCAGAGCCCGTCGGCGGTTTCCTCCAGGAACCCGCTGACCTGTTCGATCAGCAGCAGGTCGCCGGCGGCGTTGACGATGGCGAAGTCGATGTCGCCATAGACCGAGAAGCCATGCTCCACGTTGGTCCAGTGGACGGCATGGTAGACGGTGTAGGAATCGGGCAGGCCGCGTTCGAGCGTGGCCAGGGTTTCGATTTCCCGGCGGGCGGCGCCGGTGGCGTTGATTTCCCGCCAACCGTCGGGGACGATACGAGCCATTGCAAGTTCCAGTAGACCGGCCAATTGCCAGAATACCAAGCTCCGCCGCCCGTGGCGCGTGGCGCCTGGGCGCGGACTATAATTCCGGCATGACCTGGCACTTCACCAAAATGCATGGCGCGGGCAATGATTTCGTCGTCCTGGACGGCGTGCGCCAAGATATCCGACTCACCCCCGAGCGGGCGCGCAAGCTCGCCCATCGGCAGTTCGGGATCGGGGCCGACCAGATCCTGCTGGTCGAGCGGCCCACCCGCTCCGACGCCGACTTCCGCTACCGCATCTTCAACGCCGACGGCGGCGAGGTCGAGCATTGCGGCAACGGTGCCCGCTGCTTCGTGCGCTTCGTCCACGAGCAGGGGCTGACCGACCGCAATCCCGTGCGCGCCGAGATCTGCACCGGCATCATCGTGCTGAACGAACAGGACGATGGCGAGGTCAGGGTCGACATGGGCCGCACCAGCTTCGATCCGGCCGCCGTGCCGTTCGATCCGGCGGGACTGACGCCCCGGCGCGAAGGCGGGGACGACGTCTGGCCGCTGGACGTATCGGCGCCGGGCGAAGCCGAGCGCATCGTCTGGGTGTCGGCCGTCGGCATTTCCAATCCGCACGCGGTGCAGGTGGTCGACGACGTCGATGCCGCGCCGGTGGCGTCCGTCGGTCCGCGGGTCGAGAGCCATCCGCGCTTTCCCCGCCGGGTCAATGCCGGTTTCATGCAGATCGTCGATCGCCACAACATCCGGCTGCGCGTCTACGAGCGCGGCGCGGGCGAGACGCTGGCCTGCGGCACGGGCGCCTGCGCGGCGGTGGCCGCCGGCATCCGCCGCGGACTGCTGGAGTCGCCGGTGCGCGTGCAGACGCGGGGCGGCGTACTGACCATCGCCTGGGACGGCGAGCAACTGCTGATGACCGGCCCGGCCGTGACCGTGTTCGAAGGCACCGTCGACGTGGACCGCCTTTTGGGGTAGGGGGGGGAACCCACCCCCTACGCGCTTCGCGCGCCCTTATATCAACAATGAATTCCGGAACGTACATGGACGCCAACGAAGTCGCGCAATACCTCAAGGACAACACCGATTTCTTCGAACGGCACGCCGAGCTGTTCTCCACCATGAAGGTGCCCCACCCGCACGAGGGGAAGGCCGTCTCGCTGGCCGAGCGCCAGGTGCTGGCGCTGCGCGAGCGCGTGCGCGGCATGGAGCTGCGGGTGTCGGAACTGGTGCGCGCCGCGGCCGAGAACGAACACATTTCCGACCGGCTGCTGCTGTGGAGCCGCGGCCTGCTCAAGGAGCGCGACACGCAGGCGCTGCCCGCCGCCGTTGCCGGCGGCCTGGGCGAGATCTTCAGCGTGCCCGATGTGGCGCTGCGCATCTGGGCCGATACCGCCCCGGGCGATGCCGAGGCCCCCTGGCGCGGCGAGGTCTCGGCCGATGCCCGTACCTTCGCCAACGGGCTGATGTCGCCGTACTGCGGCCCCAACTCGGGCTTCGAGGCCTCCGCCTGGCTCGATCGCGAAGTACGTTCGCTGGCCCTGATTCCGCTGCGTGTGGGCATCGCTCCCGAGGCTTTCGGGCTACTGGTGCTGGCATCGCCCGATGCCGAGCGTTTCACGCCCTCGATGGGCACGACCTTCCTGACGCGTATCGGTGAGCTGGCCAGCGCATCGCTGTCGCGCCTCCTGACCGAGGCGCCGCGCGCCTGACCTGCCGCCGTGGCCGACGATCCCCATCCCGGTTCCGAGGCCACGGGGCCGGCGCTGGCCCGGCCCATGGTGGAATGGCTCGAACACCTGGGGTCGGGCCGCCGCTATTCCCCCCACACCCTGGCAGCCTATCGGCGGGACCTCGCCCATCTGGTCGAACTGGCCGATGACGTACCGCTGGAACGCGTGTCGCAGGGACACGTGCGCCGCTACCTGGGACAACTGCACGCGCAGGGCCTGAGCCCGCGCAGCCTGGCCCGGCTGCTGGCCAGCTGGCGCGGCTTCTACCAATGGTGGGCGCCGCGCGTAGGCATGCCCGGCAACCCGGCCGCGGGCGTGCGCGGCCCCAAGGCGCCGCGCGGCCTGCCCAAGGCCTTGTCGGTCGACCAGACGCAGGCCCTGCTCGATCACACCCCGCCTGTCGCGGCCGAAGTCGCCGGCCAGAGCGCCGAGCAACGGCATGCCGTCGAGTTGCGCGACACCGCCATGTTCGAGCTGTTCTATTCGAGCGGCCTGCGCCTGTCCGAACTGGTGGGCCTGGACACGGCCTACGCGCGCGAACCCGGCTACGAATCGTCCAGTTGGCTGGACCTGGCCGAGGCCGAGGTCAGCGTGCTGGGCAAGGGCAGCAAGCGCCGCATCGTGCCGGTCGGCAGCCAGGCCTGCGAGGCCTTGCGCGCCTGGCTGGCGGCGCGCCCCGTCCTGGCGGCGGGCGGCGATGCCCATGCGCTGTTCGTCGGATTGCGCGGCCGCCGCATCTCGGCCCGCGTCGTCCAGGCGCAGTTGGCCAGGCGAGGCCAGGCCGCGGGCGTACCCACCCACGTCCATCCGCACGTGCTGCGGCACAGCTTCGCCAGCCACGTGCTGCAATCGGCCGAGGACCTGCGCGCGGTGCAGGAAATGCTGGGCCACGCCAGCATCTCGACCACCCAGATCTATACCCGGCTGGATTTCCAGCATCTGGCCAAGGTGTACGACAAGGCGCATCCCCGAGCGGGCCGCAAGGAGCCTGGGAAGAAGGAATAGGGCGGGCTACTTCAGGTAGCTTTCGCCCAGTTGCGCCGACACGTTCTGCACGCAGTCCATGAACAGCCTGTCCCGGGCGTGCAGGGCGCGGTCGCGCAGGTGCAGCAGCGAGATGCGGCCGAACACCGGGGGCAGCGTTACCGGCACGATGGACAACTGCCCCGAGGACGCGAACAGCGTGGCGGTGGGCAGGGCCGCCACCGCCAGAGCCTGGCTGTTCTGCATGATGACCATGTTGGCCAGCACGGACGCGCATTCGACGCCGAAGCGCGGGGGATGTCCGCCGGCCTCCATGAAGATCAGCTCCAGGCCCCGGCGTGTGATGCCGTCGCCGGGCGGCAGTATCCATGGCCATTGCGCGAGCTGCGCAAGCGTGACGCGGCGCCGCTTCAGGATGGGATGGCCGTTGGCGCAGACGGCGACCATGCGGACGTTGAAGAGTCCGGTGGTTTCCACGTTGTCCAGGTGCTCGGCGGCGTGAAAGCGCCCGAGCAGGAAATCGAGCCGGTTGGCCCGCAGGCCCGCCATCAGGTCCTCGAAGGCGCCATCGTGTACCCGCACGGTCACGCCGGGCAGCAGCGACTTGATCCGCAGGATGATGTGCGGCAGCAGCAGGGCGGTGGCGGAGGTGTTCGCGCCGATGTTGATCACGCCGTCCGCGCCCGCATCGACCGCGTCCAGGTCCTCGCGCATCCGGCCCAGCGATCCCAGCACTTCCCGAGCGCGTTCGACGATGCCCAGGCAGTGCAGGGTCGGGGCCAGGCCCTTGGGCAGGCGTTCGAACAGGCTCACTTCCAGCATTTTTTCCAGTTCGCCCAGGGCCTTGGACAACGCGGGCTGCGTGGTGTGCAGCAGCCGGGCCGCCTGGCTCAGGTTGCGCACCGACGCGAGCGTCACCAGGATCTGGAGATGCCGCAGTTTCAGGCGGTCGCGAAGATACCAGTCCTCTCTGAGCATATGTGTGTCTTCCCCTGCGTGTCCCGGTGCCATATCCGGATGAATATGGCTTGTGGCGAAATCGCGATTGGCCTGCCGCCCGGGAAGCGGCCATCATTCCTGGCAAAGGACTTCAATCAGATCCCGGGAGACACGGCGATGAATGCGCCCATGGTATCCAAGTTGGCTGGCGCCTGGTTTATTTGCCTGGCCTGTTCCGCGCCGCAGGCGGCGACCTATCCCTCGCGCTCGATCACGATCGTCGTGTCCTCGGCGCCGGGCGGCGCGCTGGATACGGTGTCGCGCATCGTCGGCAACCAACTGGCCAAGGGGCTCGACACTCCGGTCGTGATCGAGAACCGGCCCGGGGCGAACGCCAGCATAGGCGCGAGCGCGGTCGCACGGGCCAGGCCGGACGGCTACACGCTGCTGGCGACCAGCGAGAACGCCCTGACGATCGTGCCCGCGCTGATGCCGGACCTGCCCTACGACGTTCGGCGGGACTTCACGCCCATCTCCCTGCTCGCGACCCTGCCCATGGTCGTGGTGGCCAGTCCCGCGTCCGGACTGCGGTCGCTGGAGGGCCTGCTCGATGCCGCCAGGCGCAGCCCGGGCAAGCTGCGTTTCGGTTCGGCCGGCGATGCCTCCGTCCACTATGTCGGCATGGCGCTGATGCAGAAGGCGGCGGGCATCAACATGATGCACGTTCCCTATCGGGCCGGGCCGCAAGCCATGAACGACATCATGGCCGGCAACATCGACACCATGCTGCTCGCGCCGGGGCCGGCCGAACAGCAGCGTAAGGCCGGCCGGATGCAGGCCCTGGGCGTGACCTCGGCCCGACGGCTGGACTTCATGCCCGACGTGCCGGCCGTGGCCGAGGCGCTGCCCGGCTACACGTTCGAGGCCTGGTTCGGCCTGCTGGCGCCGGCGGGCCTGCCGGCCGACGTCCAGGCCAGGCTTCATGCCGAGGTTGAGCGGGTGCTGGCGATGCCCGAGGTATCGCGGCAATTGGCGGAGGCGGGGATCGTCGCGACTTCGTGCTCGCCGGCCGAGTTCGCCCGGCGCATCGCGTCCGAACGGGACCAGGTCCTGAACACCCTGAGGAAATGAGCGGATACCAGCGCATGAACATCATCTTCATCACGTCGGACCAACACCGTGGAGACTGCTACGGCTTCGAGGGCCGGCATGTCAGCACGCCCCACCTGGACGACATGGCGCGGCATGGGACCCGCTTCGCCCACTGCGTGACGCCCAGCGTGGTCTGCCAGCCGGCGCGCGCCTCGATCCTGACCGGCCTGCTGCCGATGACGCATGGCGTGAGCGACAACGGCATCGACCTGCCGGCGGCCATGGGGGAACGCGGATTCGCCGCGGCGCTGTCGAACGCCGGCTATCGCACCGGGTTCATCGGCAAGGCCCACTTCGCCTCGCACCTGACCTTCGAGCCCACGGGCAGCCCGGAGTGCCGCTACAGCCAGGCGAACTTCGGCGCCGACTGGAACGGCCCCTACATGGGGTTCCAGCACGTGGAGCTGATCGTGGAAGGGCACAACAACCATCCCCCCTTCGAACCACCCGCCGGACAGCACTACTCGCGCTGGTACTACGGCGATGGCCGGGGGGCGGAGCGCAACGCGCTGTATGCTCGCGACCTGGGGCCGTCGACCGGCGGTGCCTGGGAAACGCACTACTCCGCCTTGCCGGTGGCGTGGCACAACTCGACCTGGATCGGCGACCGGACCCTGGAGTTCATCCGGCGCAACCACGACCGTCCGTTCGTCGTCTGGGCATCGTTCCCGGATCCCCATCATCCCTTCGACTGTCCCGAGCCCTGGTCCAGGCTGCACGCGCCGTCGGCCGTCGATCTGCCGCGGGCGCGGACGCGCCGCCTGGAGGACAAGCCCTGGTGGCACCGCGCCTACCTGGAGGGCGTATCGAGCGTGGGCCGGGAAGACCTGAAAGGCCTGCGCATCCGGCCAGCGAACGAGCCGCCGTCCGATGCCCAGCTCCGGCACATCATCGCCAACTACTACGGCATGATCTCGCTCGTCGACCATCAGGTGGGCCGTATCGAGGCGCTGGTCTCGGAACTGGGCCTGGCCGGCGACACCCTGATCGTCTTCACCTCCGACCATGGCGAATGGCTGGGGGACCACGGCTTGTTGCAGAAGGGGCCGATGCTGTACGACGGGCTGATGCGGGTCGGCATGATCGCCAAGGGGCCGGGCATCCCGGCGGGCAAGGTCGTGGCCGATCCGGTGTCCACGCTGGACGTGGCCGCCACGCTGCTCGACTACGGTGGCGTGCCGGCCCCCGCGCCGATGCACGGCGCGACGCTGCGCGGCCTGATCGAGGGAGGCGATACTCGCGAGCATGCCTGGTGCGAATGGGACCTGGGCGCCGGCCGCAGGGGGGTGCCGCTGTTGCTGCGGGCCGTGCGCACGGTGGACGCCAAGCTCACGGTGGAGATGCGCAGCGGAGATGGCGAGATGTACGACCTGCAAGCGGATCCGCTGGAGACGCGCAACGTCTTCCACGAACCCGGGTATGCCGGCCTGCGCGCGCGGCTGGAGGCCATGCTGGCAGCGCGGCCCGACGACGCGTATGCCAGCAAGCCGGCGTATGCCGGCCTGGCTTGAGCCGGCCGCGGGGAGAGTGCTGGCGGGGGGGATTTGGGCCTCGGGCCCGGCGGCGGTACCATGGCGGCCTGCCATCCGGCCCCATCCCCCCGCTTTGAAGAAGTCCCGATGAACGACGTCGTTCTCAAGCCCGGCAAGGAAAAGTCCCTGCTGCGGCGCCATCCCTGGGTCTACGCCACCGCCGTGGCGCAGGCCGTCGGCCGGCCGCAGGCCGGCGATACCGTGCGCGTGGTCGACGGCCGCGGCAATTTCCTGGCCTGGGGCGCCTATAGCCCCGATTCGCAGATACGCGTGCGCTGCTGGACCTTCCGCGAGGACGAACCGGTCGACGCCGGCTGGATGGCCGCCCGGGTGGCCGACGCCGTAGCCCGCCGCGCCGCGCTGGCCGGCCGTACCGACGCGGTCCGGCTGGTGTTCGGCGAGGCCGACGCGCTGCCGGGCTTCGTGGCCGACCGCTACGCCGGCCAGTTGGTGGTCCAGTTCCTGGCCGCCGGGGTCGAGCGCTGGCGCGACGCCCTGGTCGACGCGCTGGTGGCCGCCACCGGCTGCGCCGATGTGTACGAGCGCTCCGACGCCGCCGCGCGCGAGCGCGAGGGCCTGGCGCCCCGCACCGGCGTGCTGCGGGGGGCGGAGCCGCCCGCCGAGGTCGAGATCGTCGAGGACGGCGTGCGCTACGGCGTGGACGTGGTCCACGGCCACAAGACCGGCTTCTACCTGGACCAGCGCGAGAGCCGGCGCCGGGTGGCGGAACTGGCCGCGCTGGCCGGCCCCGGCGCCACGGTGCTGAACTGCTTCTCGTACACGGGCGGTTTTTCGCTGGCGGCGATGCGCGCCGGGGCGGCCCGTGCCGTGTCGGTGGATTCGTCGGCCGACGCGCTGGCGATGGCCGCCCGCAACGCGGCCCGCAACGGCCTGACCGAAGCCGCCTTCGAGTGCCGGGTGTCCAAGGTGGCCGAGGCGCAGAAGGCGCTGGCCGCCGAAGGGCAGTTGTTCGACATCGTGGTACTGGACCCGCCCAAGTTCGCCCCCTCGGTGCACCACGTGGACAAGGCGGCGCGCGCCTACAAAGACGTCAACCTGAAGGGCATGAAGCTGGTCAAGCCGGGCGGCTACCTGCTGACCTTCTCGTGTTCGGGCGCGATCAGCGTGGACCTGTTCCAGAAGATCGTGGCCGGCGCCGCGGTGGACGCGCGCCAGGACTTCGTGCTGCTGGAGCGGCTGGCGGCCGGGATCGACCATCCCATGCGCATGACCCACCCCGAAGGCGAGTACCTGAAAGGGCTGCTGTTGCAGCGGGTCTAGAGCGTATTCGCTCGCGCCCGTCGCAAACGGTTACCAAAATCGGCCGAAAGGCTTGAATTCCCCCAAAGCGACCCCATATCTCGCCTCTGCCGGTGGCGATTCGTGGTACACCGTCCGGTGCTTTTTGCCTGGGGCCGCCTCCAGGGGAAAAGCAGTTTGCGCCGCAGGGGCAGACCGGGGGTTAGTCCGGGTTTGCCCTGGCAAAGCGGCTTGTGCTGTAATCCGGCCCCGCTTGGCGGGCCGAACGGAAGGAGCGACGCGTGGAGGATCTGGCCCGCGAGGCGATACGTGCCCAAGGCGCACGAGTCACCGCAACCCGGGTGCATGTCTTGGCGACCCTGATGGAGGCGGCGAGCGCGCTGTCGCACCAGGAACTGTTCGACCGCATCGGGTCGTCGGTCTCGGTCGACCGGGTCACCGTGTACCGCGTGCTGGAGTGGCTGGTGCAGACCGGCCTCGCGCACCGCATCGCCGGGGAAGACCGTGTCTGGCGCTTCAGCGTCGCCCGGCCCGGCGACGATGCGGGAACGCCCCACGCGCATCACCACCATGGCGAGCCGCATGGGCACTTTCAATGCGATGTCTGCCGGCGCATGTTCTGTATCGATGCACCGGTGGGTATCCAGCAGAATCTCGATCGCCTGCCCGACGGTTTCGAAGGGCGCGATGTGGAAATGGTCGTGCGCGGGCGCTGTCCCGCCTGCGTCCAGGCCGGCCGCGAAGCCGGCGACGAACGCAAAACGCATTGACGCGTCCCTGGACGCATGTGCAAGGAGCTGTATAGATGAAGGCTGCGGACAAAACACCGAAGCAGATTCCGGTAACTGTCCTGACGGGGTTCCTGGGCGCGGGCAAGACCACGCTGCTCAATCGGATTCTGACTGAGCACCATGGCCGCCGGATCGCGGTGATCGAGAACGAGTTCGGGCCCGAAGGCGTGGACAACGATCTCCTGATCCAGGACCGCGACGAACAGATCATCGAGATGAACAACGGCTGCGTGTGCTGCACGGTGCGCGGCGATCTGGTGCGGATCCTGATCGACCTGAAGGACAAGCAGCGCGCCGGCGCGCTGAAGTACGAGCGGGTCATCATCGAGACCACCGGCATGGCCAACCCCGGCCCGGTGTGCCAGACCTTCTTCATGGAAGACGAGGTGGCCAGCTACTTCAGGCTGGATGCCGTCATCACCGTGGTGGATGCCAAGCACGGCATGCAGACGCTGGACGAGCAGCCCGAGGCGCTCAACCAGGTGGGCTTCGCCGACCGTCTGCTGGTCTCCAAGGTGGACCTGGTCGAGGACGCCGACTACCAGGCCTTGCGTTCGCGCCTGATCCACATCAACCCGCGCGCCACGATCACGCCGGTCAACTTCGGCGAAGTCGACCTGAAGGAAATCCTGGACATCAATGGCTTCAACCTGAACGCCATCCTGGACATCGATCCGGAGTTCCTGGCCGAGGAGCATCCCGACGCCGCGGAGCATGGCCATGACCATGGCCACGGGCACGATCATGGCCACGACCACGGTCACGAACATGGCGAGCAGTGCGCGGTCGATGGCTGCAACGACCCCGGCCACCACCATGCGCACGGCCATCATCACCACCATCACGACGACGCCATCGGCGCCTTCGTGTTCAAGTCGGACAAGCCGTTCGACCCCATGCGCCTGGAGGAATTCCTGGGTGGCGTGGTGCAGGTGTACGGAACCGATTTATTGAGGTACAAGGGTATTCTGTACATGAGTGGCGTGAACCGCCGGATGCTGTTCCAGGGCGTGCACATGCTGATGGGCGCCGATGCCGGCCGGGCCTGGGCGCCGGGCGAAAAGCGCGGCAGCAAGCTGGTCTTCATCGGCCGCAACCTGCCCCGCGACGTTTTCATGCACGGCCTGGAGCAATGTCTGGTGGGGTAGAGCCCCACCAGGCCCGGCTTGCCGGGAGCGGTTCGAATATGCAGTGCTGTGTGGGAATTGGAAAGCCTTATTGATTCGCGCGGAGCATTTTCATGGCAACGAAAGCGTCGAGCAAAACCTTAAAAGTCACTCAGGAGGACGCGTTGGAAAACGTGATGACCAAGCCGGCCGAGGCCGTGCTCTCTGAAAAAGAGTTGTTGGCCATGCCCGAGGCCGACTATATGAACGAAGCGCAGCTTGCCTTTTTCAAGAGCCGGCTCCAGGAAATCGAACGCGAGCTGCTGCAGAACGCCGGTGAAACCACCGAGCACCTGCGCGAGACGCCTTTCGTGCCGGATCCGGCCGATCGCGCCACGATCGAGGAAGAGCATGCGCTGGAACTGCGCACGCGCGACCGCGAGCGCAAGCTGCTGAAGAAGGTCCAGCAGGCTCTGGGCCGCATCGAGTCGGGCGAGTACGGCTGGTGTGAGGAAACCGGCGAGCCCATCGGCGTCGCCCGGTTGCTGGCGCGGCCCACGGCCACGCTGTCGCTGGAGGCGCAGCAACGCCGCGAATTGCGGCAGAAGTTGTACGGCGACTGACGCGATCGTCCGCGCGATCCGTATGAACGGCGCCTCTGGCGCCGTTTTTTTGCCCGGTCGGCCTTGAATCGGCACTTTCGCGCCCCCACCTACCGTAGCAGTCGTTTTCGCTCGTCGGCCCGGCGCGCCAGCGCGGGGCCACGGGCCCATCAGGAAGAGCAAATGGAACAATTCCACGGCACGACCATCATCAGCGTGCGCCGCGGCAACCGCGTTGCCCTGGGCGGCGACGGGCAGGTCACCCTGGGAAACATCGTCATGAAGGGCAGCGCCCGCAAGGTGCGCCGCCTGTACAAGGATTCGGTGCTGGCGGGTTTCGCCGGCGCCACGGCCGATGCCTTCACGCTGATCGAGCGTTTCGAGGGCAAGCTGGAAAAACACCAGGGCCACCTGCTGCGCGCGGCGGTAGACCTGACGCGTGACTGGCGCACCGACCGCGTGCTGCGCCGGCTGGAAGCCATGCTGATCGTGGCCGACCGGGAATCGACGCTGGTGCTGACCGGCAACGGCGACGTGCTGGAACCCGAGCACGGCCTGGCGGCCATCGGTTCGGGCGGCGCCTATGCGCAGTCGGCCGGCCTGGCGCTGCTGCAGAACACTGACATGGCGCCCGAGGACATCGTCAAGAAGTCGCTGTCGATCGCGGGCGATCTTTGCATTTACACCAACCAGCATCACACCGTCGAGGTACTGGAATGAACATGATGACCCCCGGTGAGATCGTCTCCGAGCTGGACAAGTACATCGTCGGCCAGGACCGCGCCAAGCGTTCCGTGGCCATTGCGCTGCGCAACCGCTGGCGCCGCCAGCAGGTGGCCGAGCCGCTGCGCCACGAGATCCACCCCAAGAACATCCTGATGATAGGCCCGACGGGCGTGGGCAAGACCGAGATCGCGCGCCGCCTGGCCAAGCTGGCCGATGCGCCCTTCGTGAAGGTCGAAGCCACCAAGTTCACCGAGGTGGGCTACGTGGGCCGCGACGTCGACACCATCATCCGCGACCTGGCCGAGGTGGCCGTCAAGCAAGTGCGCGAGGCCGAGATGCGCCGCGTGCGCACGCAGGCCGAGGACGCCGCCGAGGACCGTATCCTGGACGTGCTGGTCCCGCCCGCGCGCGACGCGATGGGCAATCCGCAGCGCGACGACAATGCCGCGCGCCAGACCTTCCGTAAGCGCCTGCGGGAAGGGCAACTGGACGACAAGGAGATCGAGATCGAAGTGGCCCAGGCCGTGCCGCAGATGGAGATCATGTCGCCGCCGGGCATGGAGGAAATGACCGAGCAGATCCGCGGCATGTTCGCCGGCATGGCCCAGGGCAAGAAGAAGGTCCGCAAGCTGAGCATCAAGGAAGCCTTCAAGCTGCTGGTGGACGAGGAAGCCGGCCGCCGCGTGAACGAGGAAGAGCTGCGCACCAAGGCGTTGGCCAGCGTCGAGCAGAACGGCATCGTGTTCCTGGACGAAGTCGACAAGATCGCCACTCGCCAGGAAACCAGCGGCTCGGACGTCTCGCGCCAGGGCGTGCAGCGCGACCTGCTGCCGCTGGTCGAGGGTACGACCGTCAACACCAAGTACGGCATGGTGCGCACGGACCACATCCTGTTCATCGCGTCGGGGGCCTTCCACCTGTCGCGGCCGTCGGACCTGATCCCCGAGCTGCAAGGGCGCTTCCCGATCCGGGTCGAGCTCGATTCGCTGTCGGCCAAGGATTTCGTACGCATCCTGTCCGAGACCGATGCCTCGCTGGTCAAGCAATACACGGCGCTGCTCGAGACCGAAGGCGTCAGGCTGGAATTCACCGACGAGGGCATCGAGCGCCTGGCCGAGCTGGCCTTCGCGGTGAACGAGAAGACCGAGAACATCGGTGCGCGCCGGCTGTACACGGTGATGGAAAAGCTGCTGGAAGAGCTGTCGTTCGATGCGACCCGCAAGAGCGGGGAGGTGGTGCGCATCGACACCGAGTACGTCAACCGGCAGCTGGAAGAGGCCGCGGCGCACCAGGACCTGGCGCGCTACGTGCTGTAGGCCTTATTTCGGCTGGATGGCCGTGATCGTGTATTGGCCGTTGATCTTGTCGGCGGCGAAGCGAACGTTGTCGCCGGCCTTGATCTGGTTCAGCATCGAGGGGTCCGTTACCTTGAAGACCAGCGTCATGGCCGGTAGTTGAAGGTTGGCGATGGGGCCGTGCTTGAGGGTGACCTTGCCGTTCGCCGCGTCGATGCGGCGCACCTCGCCTTCGGCATTGAGCGCCTGCGCAAGCGCGGCGCCCGCGGTCAGCGCGAGGGCGGCAACCGTGGCGATCAGGGCGAGTAGACGTTTCACTGCGTTCTCCTTCTGGCGATAGGGCGGCGGGCAGGCCGCCGATACCCGAAATGCTAACAGGGTCCACCCGCAGGCCGCCCGGGCATGGGGATTGGTTTCATCCGTTGCAGGTGTGCTCGGCCAGGCCGCGCGTGCCCATGCCGGGGGTCGCCAGGCCGCTCAGGATGGGGCAGTCCGGGCGGTGGTCGCCGTGGCAATGGGAGGCGAGCTGCTCCAACGTGGCCTTCATGGCCTGTAGACCGCGGATCTTCTCGTCCAGTTCATCGATGTGCGCGCAGGCTAGCCGCTTGACCTCGGCACTGGGCCGGCCACGGTCGTTCCACAGTTCCAGCAGCGTCCCGATCTGGGGGATCGAAAAACCCAGGTCGCGCGCGTTGCGGATGAACTGCAGCATATGGACATCGCTTTCGCCATAGAGCCGGTAGCCGGAATCGGTGCGGTGGGCGGGCGGTATCAGTCCTATGGATTCGTAGTGCCGGATCATCTTGGCCGAAACGCCCGAGGCGTCGGAAGCCTGTCCTATGTTCAGCGCCTGCATGGCGATCTCCTTACCAGGGTGAAGGGGATTCTAGACCTTGCCATCATGTCAAGGTAAATGCGGCCGTTCCCCGGTATTTCAAGGCTGGCTGGCGGCGGTGGAAAACCCTGGGGACAAGGCTGTGGAAAGCCGTTGGAAACACCTGTGGGCAATTTGTGGAAAACGGTGTGGAAAGGCTGTGGGCAAGCTGTGGATTTCCTGGGGAAATCAGGTGGAAAACCGGGGGCAGCCATGTGGACAAGCTGTGTGGAACCCTGTGGGGAAGCCGTGGACAGCCCTGCGGACAAGCCTGGGGAAAAGGCCGGGATAAGCCCGGTATAACGGCGGGATATCCTGTGGACGGAATCCGGCTGGCGCAGTGGCTACAATTGAGCCTGTTTGTCCATTCCTTCCCTCAGGCGCGCCGCCATGACCGACATCAATCAAGCAGATTCCTCGTCTTCCGAACACGGGCCGCTGGCTACGCTCACGCCCCGGATCAAGGCCGGCGTGCTGGCCGAAGCCCTGCCGTACATCCGCCGTTTCCATGGCAAGACGATCGTGGTCAAGTACGGCGGCAACGCCATGACGGAAGAGCGGCTGCAACGCAGCTTCGCGCATGACGTGGTGCTGCTCAAGCTGGTGGGCCTCAATCCCATCGTCGTGCACGGCGGCGGCCCGCAGATCGATGACGCGCTCAAGCGCGTCGGCAAGCAGGGCACCTTCGTGCAGGGCATGCGCGTGACCGACGCCGAGACCATGGAAGTGGTGGAATGGGTGCTGGGTGGCCAGGTCCAGCAGGACATCGTGATGATGATCAACGAGTTCGGCGGCAAGGCCGTGGGCCTGACCGGCAAGGACGGCGGCCTGATCCGTGCCCGCAAGATGCTGATGCCGGACAAGAACAACCCCGGCGCGCAGCTGGACCTGGGCTTCGTGGGCGAGATCGCGTCCGTCGACCCGTCGGTGGTGAAGGCGCTGCAGGACGACCAGTTCATCCCTGTCATCTCGCCCATCGGTTTCGGCGAGGACGGCATGGCCTACAACATCAATGCCGACCTGGTGGCCGGCAAGATCGCCGAGGTGCTGCACGCCGAGAAGCTGATCATGATGACCAACACCCCGGGCGTGCTGGACAAGAACGGCAACCTGCTGACCGGCCTGACCGCCAGCAAGATCGACGAATTGTTTGCCGACGGCACCATCTCGGGCGGCATGCTGCCCAAGATCTCGTCGGCCCTGGAAGCCGCCAAGAGCGGCGTGAATTCCGTGCACATCGTCGACGGCCGCGTCGAGCACTGTCTGCTGCTGGAAATCCTGACCGCGCAAGGCGTGGGCACGATGATCAAAAGCCACTGATGGGGGCCATGTTCGCCGGTCCGCCCGCATCGCCCCCTGGGGGGCGCGCGCAGCGCGTAGGGGGGGACCTCTACGTAAGTGAAGTTGCGGCGGCGGTGACCGGCGTGCCTTCGGTGGCGTCGGCGCCGCGGCGGCAGGTGCGGCGGCCGTTGAGCCGGGTTCGTGTGACGCGGCGGCCGGTGGGAGCGGGGAAGGGGGAGCCGGTCTGGTTCTTCGACCTGGACAACACGCTGCACGATGCCTCGCACGCCATCTTCTCGCACATCGATCTGTCCATGACCCAGGCGGTCATGGAGACGCTGAACGTGTCCGAGGAAGAGGCCCATGTGCTGCGCAAGCGGTATTGGCAGCGTTACGGCGCGACGCTGATCGGCATGGTCCGGCACCATGGCGTGTCGCCGGCCGAGTTCCTGCACCGCAGCCACAGCTTCGACATCCGTCCGCTGGTGCGCGCCGACAAGGATTTGCGTAACCGGTTGTCACGGCTGCCCGGGCGCAAGATCCTGTTGACGAACGCACCACACAATTACGCCCGCACCATCCTTCGGCACCTGGGCATCCTGCACTGTTTCGACAGCCTCTGGGCGGTCGAGGACATGCGCTTCCATGGCGAATTCCGGGTCAAGCCTTCACCGGCCCTGATGCGCCACGTCATGGCGATGGAGGGAGTAAGCGCTAACAACTCGGTGCTGGTCGAAGACACGTCCGCCAACCTGCGCGGCGCCCGCAAGGCCGGCATGCGCACGGTCTACGTCCGGCACCCGGGCACGCCGTTCGCCAAGACGCATCGCGGACGTCCGCTTTTCATCGACCTTCAAGTAAACTCCGTTAGTCACTTGTTGTTACAGCGTCGCGCCCTGCGCCGTAGTTAGCCGTTTCCGCTGGAGGCGGCGCTTCGAAGCGGGCGACTTTTCCTCCTTTGCACGGAAACCCACCGCGACATGGCCTCTAGCAAGACGGGCGAGCGCAAGACCCAGATCCTCCAGATGCTGGCCGAGATGCTCGAACACCCCAAGGGCGAACGCATCACCACCGCGGCGCTGGCCGCGCGTCTCCAGGTTTCCGAAGCCGCGCTGTACCGGCATTTCGCCAGCAAGGCGCAAATGTTCGAAGGCTTGATCGATTTCATCGAAAGCTCGGTGTTCGGCCTGTTCAACGTGATTTCCGAATCCGAGACCAGCGGCCTGGCGCAGGCGCGCAAGGCCATCCTGATGCTGCTGACCTTCGCCGAGCGCAACAAGGGCATGACGCGGGTGCTGATCGGCGATGCGCTGGTGTCCGAGGACGAACGGCTGCAGGAACGCATGAACCAGTTCCTGGACCGCATCGAGGCCTCGCTGCGACAGTGCCTGCGCAACGCGCTGGCCTTGAACGAGCTGCCTCCCACCGACGACATCCACGCCCGCGCCAGCCTGATCCTGCACTTCATCCTGGGACGCTGGCAGCGCTATGCCAAGAGCGGCTGGAAGAAGTCGCCGTCGGAATTCCTGGACGTGCAGATCCAGATCATGCTGGCCTGATCGCCGCCGTCCGGCGTTCAATCACCGGTTCAGGAGGCGGGGGGATGGGCGGGACGCCCGCCGCATACCGGGCAGCCCGCGTCCCGGCCCACCCGCACTTCGTGCCACTTCATCGCCAGCGCGTCCAGCATCAGCAGGCGCCCCGACAGGCTGGTGCCGATGCCCGCCACCAGCTTGATCGCCTCGGCAGCCTGGGTCGAACCGACGATGCCCACCAGCGGCGCGAATACGCCCATGGTGGCGCAATTGACTTCGTCCACGTCCTCGCCATCGGGGAACAGGCAGTGATAGCACGGCGCGTCGTCCCGCCGCAGGTCGAACACGCCGACCTGGCCGTCGAACCGGATGGCCGCGCCCGAGACCAGCGGCTTGCGGTGCCGGACACAGGCGCGGTTGATGGCGTGGCGGGTGGCGAAGTTGTCGGTGCAGTCCAGCACGATGTCGGCGGCGGCCACCTGGGCGTCCAGCGCCTCGTCCATCAGCCGCTGGGTCAGGGCCTGGACGGCGACCTCGGGGTTGATGGCGGCCAGCGTCTGTTTGCCGGATTCCGCCTTGTAGCGGCCCACGCGGTCGGTGGTGTGCAGGATCTGGCGTTGCAGGTTGGTCAGGTCGACGGTGTCGTCGTCGGCCAGCACCAGGTTGCCCAGGCCCGCCGAGGCCAGGTAGAAGGCGGCGGGCGAACCCAGCCCGCCCGCCCCGACGATCAGGGCACGCGCCTCCAGGAGGCGCTGCTGCCCTTCAATGCCTATTTCGTCCAGCAGCACATGCCGCGAATAGCGCAGTAGCTGCTCGTCGTTCACTTGGCCGGCGCGGGAACGGGTTGCTCGGGCGGCGCGGGGACGGGCGCGGCGGGCTTTTCGTCCTTCGTGGCGTCCTTGGCCTTCTCGGAGGGGGTCTTGTTCCGTTCGGCCAGTTCAGCGGCGGCCTTGGCCACGTCCTCGGCCTTGGCCAGTTGCACCGGCTTGCCGGCCAGCAGGTTCATCGCCTGCGCGAGCTGGAAGTCGTCGGCGCTGCCGAACTCGATCGGCTTGATGGTCTTGCGCTCGGCGGCCTTGGCCGGATCCTGCGCGGCCGACTTGATCTCGCCGTTGGGATCCTTGTCGTTCAGCAGGTGCTTGGCCAGGTCGGCTTCGCGCGGCCGCTCGTACAGGTCGCCCTCGGGCGTGTCGGTGACCGGGTAGTCGGGCACGATGCCCTTGGCCTGGATGGACCGGCCGTTGGGCGTGTAGTAGCGCGAGGTGGTCAGCTTGATGGCCGAGTCGCGCGAGATCGGCAGGATGACCTGCACCGAGCCCTTGCCGAAGGTCTGGGCACCCAGCACCCGGGCACGCTTCTGGTCCTGCAGCGCGCCGGCCACGATTTCCGAGGCCGAGGCCGAGCCGGCGTTCACCAGCACCACCATGGGCACGGTCTTGGTCCAGGCCGGCAGGCGCTTGATGTAGTCGTCGCTGCTGCGCAGGTAGTCGGCCGGGTTGGTCTGGTACTTGCGCTTGGCGTCGGCGGTGCGGCCGTCGGTCGAGACCACCAGGGTGTTCTGCGGCAGGAACGCGGCCGAGACCGCGATCGCGCTGTGCAGCAGGCCGCCCGGGTCGTTGCGCAGGTCCAGCACCAGCGCCTTCGGCACGCCGCTCTTGCCCAGGCGTTCGAGGTGCGTGGCGAGGTCGGCGCCGGTCTGTTCCTGGAACTGGGCGATCCGCACGTAGGCGGTATTGCCGTCCAGCATCTTGCTGCGCACGCTCTGGACCTTGATGACGTCGCGCTCGATCTTGACGACGATGGGCTGCGCCTCGTTCTTGCGCACCAGCGTCAGCGTGATCGAGGTCTTGGGCTTGCCGCGCATCAGCTTGACCGCGTCGTTCAGCAGCAGGCCCTTGGTGGACTTGTCGTCGATCTTGATGATGAGGTCGCCCGCCTTGACGCCCGCGCGCGCGGCGGGGGTGTCCTCGATGGGCGAGATGACCTTGACGAAGCCGTCCTCGGTGCCGACCTCGATGCCCAGCCCGCCGAACTCGCCCTGCGTGGCGGTCTGCATTTCGCGGTAGGCGTCGGCGTCCAGGTAGGCCGAGTGGGGGTCGAGGTCGGACAGCATGCCGGCGATGGCGCCGTCGATCAGCTTCTTGTCCTCGACCGGCTCGACGTAGTTGTTCTTGATGGTGGCGAAGACATTTGAGAACTGCCGGAGTTCTTCCAGCGGCAAGGGGCCGCGGGTTTCCCGTTGGGCCACGGCGGTGATGCCCAGGCTGACCAGGACGCCGGCGACCACGCCCAGGCTGACCAGGCCGATACTGCGAACTTTACTCTTGCTGCCCATGTATTCCTCCGGGCCCCGGTTCGGGACGTCAAGCTTTGACATCCCAGGGCCTCGCGGGTTCTCGTCGATAGGTTGAATGTGCTGGGGGAGGCGCGCAAGCGCGCGTGCGATCAGGATATCCGGGTAGGGGGGTCAGCGCAACGAGGCCCACCGCAGCGGGTCGAACGGCGCGCCTTGATGCCGCAGTTCAAAGTATAGGCCCGATTCCGTCTGCCCTCCGGTGGCGCCCACGTTGGCCACGATGTCGCCGGCCTTGACGTCGTCGCCGACGTGGCGAAGCACCGACTGGTTGTTGCCGTAAATCGACAGGTACTGGCTGCCGTGGTCGATGATCAAGAGGTTGCCGAAGCCCCGCAGCCAGTCCGCGAAGACCACCTTGCCGGCGGCCACGGCCCGTACCTCGGTGCCTTCGCTGGCGCGGATGAAGACGCCCTTCCAGGTGCCGCCCTCGCCGCGGGCGGCGCCGAAGCGGCCGACGATGTCGCCCCGCACGGGCAGGCGCAGGCGGCCGCGCAGTTTCTCGAACTGGCCGGCCAGCGAGGCGTCGGGCAGGCTGTCGTTGCGTGCCACGGCCCGTTCGGGCGGTGGTTCGGGCGGCGGCGGCGGGGGTGGCTTGCCCGCCTCGCGCGCGGCTTGTTCGGCGGCGCGCTGCGCGGCGGCCCGTCTGGCGGCTTCCTCGGCCCGGCGGGCGAGTTCGGCCTTGCGCGCCTGCTCGGCCTTGCGGCGGGCTTCCTCGGCGCGTCTGGCCAGCATGCGGGTCAGGTCCTCGATCACGCGCGACAGGCGCTGCTCGTCGCGCGCCAGGCTGGCGGCCTGGCGGCGCTGGCTGCTCAGCTTGGACGAGATGTCGGCCAGCACCTTGCGGCGCTGGTCGGACTGCTTGAGAAGTTCCTGGCGCTGGTTGTTTTCCTCGGACGCCAGTTGCTCGAGCTCGCCGCGCTTGGTGTCGGCCTGGGCGCGCAACTGGGCCAGTTCGTCCAGCTCGCCCTGCAGTTCGGTCACGGTGTTGGCCCGGGCCTGGGCGATGTAGCCCAGGTAGGCCAGGTTGCGGTTCAGCCGCTGCGGGTCGTCGCCCGACAGCAGCGCGCCCCAGGGCGTGAGCCCGCCCACCGCGTATTGGCGGCGCAGCAGGTCGGCCAGGTGCGCCTGGCGCTGGGCCAGGTTCTTTTCCTTCTCGGCGATGGCCTGCTTCTGGCGCTCCAGCTCGGTGTTGGCGCGGCGCTGGGCGTTGCCCAGTTCGACCAGCCGGCGGTTGACCTTGGAGATGGTCTGTTCCGACTCTTTCAGGGCGTCGGCCGCGTCGGCGTGTTCTTCCTCGCCTTCGGCGATGTCCTTCTTGAGCGCCTCCAGCCGCTTGCGCAGGGCTTCGCGCTCGCGCGCCACGGCGGCCGGGTCGGAGGGCGCCTTGCCCGCGTCGGCGGCGGCCGCGGCAAGCGGCCAGCCCGACGCCGCGGGCAGCGCGATCAGCAGTATCGCCGCGAGCCGTTTCACTTGGCCTTGGCCTTTCCTTGCGCGGCCACGGCGGCCATGGCGGCGGCGATCTCGTCCGCGTTGCCCAGGTAGTAGTGGCGGATGGGCTTGAGGTCGTCGTCGAGCTCGTAGACCAGCGGCTGGGCCGTGGGGATGTTCAGGCCGACGATGTCGTCGTCGGAAATGCCGTCCAGGTGTTTGATCAGCGCGCGCAGGCTGTTGCCGTGGGCGGCGATCAGCACCCGCTTGCCGGCCTTCAGCGAGGGGGCGATGGTCTCGTTCCAGTAGGGAACGACCCGGGCCACGGTGTCCTTCAGGCACTCGGTGGCCGGCAGTTCGCTGGCGGGCAGCCCGGCGTAGCGGGGGTCGAAGCGCGGATGGCGCTCGTCGTCGGCCGCCAGGGGGTTGGGCGGAATGGCGTAGGCGCGGCGCCAGACCAGGACCTGCTCCTCGCCGAACTGGGCGGCGGTCTCGGCCTTGTTCAGGCCCTGCAGGGCGCCGTAGTGGCGCTCGTTCAGGCGCCAGTCGTGCTCGATCGGCAGGTACATGTGATCCATGGCGTCCAGGGCGATCCACAGGGTGCGGATCGCGCGGCGCAGGACCGAGGTGTAGGCCAGGTCGAAATCGTAGCCTTCCTGCTTGAGCAGTTCGCCCGCCTTGCGAGCCTCTTCCCGGCCCTTGTCCGTCAGATCGACGTCGGTCCAGCCGGTGAAGCGGTTTTCAAGGTTCCATTGGCTTTCGCCGTGACGCATCAGTACGAGTTTGACCATGTCCCAGGAGCGCAGGGGCGCTGCGCGTAAAGGTTGAATACAATTCGGCTGCCCGCCCGAAAACGGGCGGGGACGGACGGCGGGCCGTTGAAAAAGCGGCTGCCTATCCCGACATTTTATAATCCTGCGGCATTGTCTTTGCCGTGGGACCGGAATCGGGCCGCCGTAACGGCAAAAATCCGGCGGATCCTGTGGTTTTCCCGCCGTTTTGCAAATTCGTAAGCGCGCGTAACGCCAGGCCGGATCGGCCGGCGGCGTGTGTTCCTCTCACCAGGTTTCCAGGGTCCGCTCGTGAAATTCATCCTCGACAACATTCTCCTGATCGCATTGGCCCTCGTCTCGGGCGGCATGCTGCTGTGGCAATCGCTGCGGGGCGGCCGGGCCGGCGGAGCCATGAGCGCGGCCGAGGCCACCGCCGCGGTCAACCAGCGCCAGGCGGTGTTCGTCGACGTGCGCCCGGCGGCCGACTTCTCGGCCGGCCACATCGCCCAGTCGCGCAGCGTGCCGCTGGCCGACCTGGCGCAGAAGGCGCCGGGCCTGCCCAAGAACAAGCCGCTCATCCTGGTGGGCGGCAACGGCCGCGACGCGGCCAAGGCGGTGGCCCAGTTCAAGGCCCAGGGTTTTGCCGAAGTCAGCAGCCTGTCGGGCGGCCTGTCCGGCTGGGTGCAGGCGGGCATGCCGATTGCGAAGGGATAGCGCCATGCAGAAAGTCCTGATGTATTCGACGGGGTATTGCCCCTTTTGCATGCGCGCCGAGATGCTGCTCAAGCAGCGCGGCGTGCAGGAGATCGAGAAGGTGCGCATCGACGCCGAGCCCGAACGCCGGGCCGAGATGATCGAGCGCACCGGCCGGCGCACCGTGCCGCAGATCTACATCGGCGACACGCACGTGGGCGGTTTCGACGAACTCGCCGCGCTCGACCGCGCGGGCGGGCTGCAACCCCTGCTTGCCGGCCAGGCGACGCAGGGCCATTGATTTCGTTGTGGCCGGGGCGAGTCCCCGGCATGTTCTTTTGGTGCATACGTTTCGGCCCCGCGCGTACCGGGGGCCGGGTTCAGCCAGCCGGCTTTCCGTTTCCAGACTTTCTCCCATGTCCGACAATCAAGAGCAGCAAGCCCCCGTGTTCAACATCCAGCGCGTCTACCTGAAAGACCTGTCGCTGGAGTTGCCCAACGCGCCCCAGATCTTCCTGGAAACCGAGCAGCCCGGGGTCGAGGTCGCCATCGACGTCGGCGCCCAGGCGCTGGCCGACACCGTGTTCGAAGTGACCGTGACCGCCACCGTGACCACCAAGGTCGGCGACAAGGTCCTGTACCTGGTCGAAGGCAAGCAGGCTGGCATCTTCGAACTGGCCAACATCCCGCTGGAACAGCTCGATCCCATCCTGGGCATCGCCTGCCCCGGCATCATCTACCCCTACCTGCGCAGCAACGTCGCCGACGCCATCACCCGCGCATCGATGGCGCCGCTGCACCTGGCCGAAGTCAACTTCCAGGCCATCTACGAGCAGCGCGTGGCCCAGGCCGCCGCCGAGCAGCAGGTGGCCCAGGCCGGCAACGACGCCGGCCTGATCCTGCCGCCGGGCACCAAGCACTGAGCGGCGCCAGCACCATGGCGGACATGGCGCCGGGCCTGCGCGTCGCCGTCCTGGGGGCGGGCAGCTGGGGCACGGCCCTGGCCGCCGCCTGCGCCCGCGGCCATGCCACCATGCTGTGGGCGCGCCGGCCCGAACTGGCGCGCCGCATCGCCGATACCCACGAGAACGCCGATTACCTGCCCGGGGTCGCGCTGCCGCAGGGCCTGCGCTGCACCAGCGACCTCGATGACCTGTTCGGGCACCTGCGCGTCGCGTCGCGTCCGCTGTTGATCCTGGGTGTGCCGGTGGCCGGCATGGAACAGGCCTGCCGCGACGTGGCGGCGGGCCTGGCCCGCCACGGCATGACCGACCTGGCCGTGGCCTGGACCTGCAAGGGCCTGGACGCGGACACCGGCCGCCTGCCGCACGCCATCGCCGAAGCGGCGTTCGCCGGCGCGGCGGGGCTTTCCGCCGGGGTCCTGTCGGGGCCGTCTTTCGCCAAGGAAGTGGCGCGGGGCCTGCCGGTGGCGCTGACCATCGCCAGCGCCAGCGCGGAACTGCGCGGCCGTGTCACCGATGCGCTGCACGGTGGCGCGATCCGTGTCTACGGCAGCGAGGACATCGTCGGCGTCGAGGTCGGGGGCGCCGTCAAGAACATCATGGCCATCGCCTGCGGGATCGGCGACGGCCTGGGCATGGGCGCCAACGCCCGTGCCGCTCTCATCACCCGCGGCCTGGCCGAGATGACGCGCCTGGGCGTGGCCCTGGGCGCGCAGGCCGACACCTTCTCCGGACTGACCGGGCTGGGTGACCTGATCCTGACCGCCACCGGCGATCTGTCCCGCAACCGTCACGTTGGCCTGGAGATCGGCCGCGGCCGGTCGCTGGACGAGATCCTGGGCGACATGACCCAGGTGGCCGAGGGCGTGCGCTGCGCGCCGGCCGTGCGCGACCTGGCCCGCCGCTGCGGGATCGAGATGCCGATCACCGAGGCGGTGTGCGCGGTGCTGTTCGACCGAGTACCGCCGGCGCAGGCGGTGTCCCGCCTGCTGGCCAGGGATCCAAAAGTCGAGGGAATCTAGATGGATGCGGTTTGTGTGTATTGCGGCGCCAGTGCCGGGAACGATCCTTTCTTCGCCGAGGTGGCGCGCGACTTCGGGCGCGCGGTGGCGGCGCGGGGGATGCGGCTGGTGTACGGCGGCGGCAGCGTCGGGTTGATGGGGCACGTGGCCAATGCCGCGCTCGAGGCGGGCGGGCAGGTGACCGGCATCATTCCCGAGCGGCTGTGGGAAAAGGAGGTCGGGCACAAGGGCCTGACCGACATGTACGTCGTGCCCACCATGCATGCCCGCAAGGCCCGCATGGTCGAACTCTCGGACGCCTTCGTCGCGCTGCCCGGCGGTTTCGGCACGCTGGACGAACTTTTCGAGGTGCTGACCTGGCAACAGATCGGCTACCACTCCAAGCCGGTGGGGTTGCTCAACGCCAACGGCTATTACGATGCCTTGCTTGCCTTCGCGCGCCATGCCCATGAACAGGGTTTCGTGCGCGCCGTGCATCTCGAGGCGCTGATCGTCGACACGGATATCGACCGCCTGCTGGACCGCCTGGCCAGCGCGCAGCCGGTACATGTGGACCGATGGGTCAAGAACAGCGACGCGGTCTGAAGCAGTCCCGCCCGCCAGTCCAACATCAAATAACGGAGATATCCATGCATGCTTCCTCCTTCCCGGCCCTGCGCCGCGGTCTGCTTGGCGCGGCGGTGGCCGCCGGCCTGATGGCCGCCGCTCCTGCCTTCGCCCAGCACGGCGAGTGGCCCAGCCGCCCCGTCAAGCTGGTCGTGCCGTTCCCGGCCGGCTCGTCGCCCGACATCATCGCGCGGGTGATCTCGCAGCCGCTGGCCAAGCAGCTCGGGCAGGCGATCGTGATCGACAACAAGCCCGGCGCCGGCGGCAACATCGGCACCGGCACCGTGGCTCATGCCGCGCCGGACGGCTACACCATGCTGTTCACCATCAACGGACCGCTGGCCACCGCCCCCGCGCTCTACTCCAAGCTCAACTACGACCCGCTCAAGGACCTCGCGCCCGTCACGCTGGTCGCCACCAGTCCCAACGTGCTGGTCGTGCCGCCCTCGCTGAACGTGGATTCGGTCGGCGCTTTCACTTCGCTGGTGAAGAAGGAGCCGGGCAAGCTGAACTTCGGCACCGTCGGCGCGGGCAGTTCCGCCCACCTGGCGATGGAATTGCTCAAGGGCAAGGAGGGCCTGGACATCCTGCACGTGCCGTATGCGGGCTTTCCGCAGGTCGTGACCGCCATGCTGGGCGGCCAGATCCAGGCCGGCTTCATGGTACCCGCCATCGCCATGCCGCAGGTGCGTGAAGGCAAGCTCAAGGCCCTGGCCGTGACCAGCACCAAGCGCAGCCCCGCGCTGCCCGACTTGCCCACCATGGCGGAGCAGGGCGTGCCCGATTTCGAGGTGATCTCCTGGCAGGCCATCCTGGTGCCCGCCGGCACGCCGCAGCCCATCGTCGAACGGCTGAACAAGGAACTGGTGCAGATCATCAAGAGCGAGGAAGTGCAGAAGCAGCTGACCGCCCAGTACTTCACCGCCGCGCCGTCCACCCCGGCCGAGCTGACCGCGCTGATCAAGAAGGAACAGCAGACGTTGGGAGGGGTGATCAAGCGTCTGAATCTGACGCTGGATTGAGCCGGGTAGATCGCATTCCAGGCAAGCACGGCGCCCCTCGGGGCGCCGTTTTCTTGATGTCAGGCCAGCGGTGTCGCCCGCGCCAGCATGAAGGCGCCGGCCGTGGCCAGGATCCCCCCCGTGATGCGGGCTACCCGCGGTCCGCCGGGCAGGAGACGTTCGCCCGCCGTGGCCGCCGTGGCGAAGGCCATCGCCCGCCAGTCCATCATGCCGACGGCGAGCAGGCTGGCGGTCAGGCCCGCGCAGGATACACCGCAGCGCAGGCCCAGTCGCAGTCCGTCACGCCATGCCGCGCCGGGACACGCGCACCGCATGGCACCGCAGGCGGCCAGGTGGCGGGCCTTGAACGCGGTGAGCTGGAACAGGCCTCCCGCCAGGACGACCAGGCCGGTCGCCGCGGGAGCGAGGCGCGCCAGCGCGGGCACCCGCGCCTCCAGCACGGCCACGGCGGCGCCCAGCGGAAACACCAGCAGGCCGATCAGCATCCACGTGCAGAAGTAGCCCGCGCCCGCCATCGCGGCCAATCCGTCCGCGCGGCGCGTGCCCGCGTCATGCAGCCGGCCGCGGTAGCGCCATAGCGCGGGCGCGACGGAAGGCAGCATCATTGCCACCGCCATGGCCGTCCACATGGCCAGGAAGGCCGCGAGTACGCCGGTCCAGGTCCCGCCAGGCGGGGGCAGCCAGGACATCGCCGCCGTGTTTGTGCACAGGACGGCCATGCCGGCCATGGCCCGCATGGCGGCGTCCCAGGCGGCGACGGCGGCGGCCATCGCCAGCGCCGTGACGCCGAGAAAGCGCAGATCGGCATGCCGCCGTGCCGGCGCGGGCGCCGCCCCCATTTCAGCGCCTGGCGTACTCATCGCGGCGGTGCCACCACACATCCTGCTCGTTGCGTCCCAGCGGCGCGCGGTCCAGCCACTGGTACATGCCCCAGAGTCCGTCCAGCCCGCGCGCATAGGTGGAGTAGGTGTGGTGGACGGTGCCGTCCTGGAGCGCGAAGGCGCTCATGCCAGGGCGTTCACGCAGGTAGGTGTTCGTGTCGGTGCTGCACATCGCGGCCAGCCGGCCCTCATCATTCGGGTCGGCGTTCGCGGAGGCCGGGTGACACCCGCAGGCGGGCTCTCGACGGTAGTTGTAGTCTATGCCCTGTTCGAACTGCTGGGCCTCGGTGTGCGAGACGCCGAAGTCGAAGTTGAAGTCGGCATCCTGGGACGAAGCCCAGGGAAAGCGCCAGCCCATGCGTTGCTTGTATTCCCGCAGCTTGGCCAGCGGCGCGCGCGAGACCGCCATGAGCATGACGTCGTGGTTGGCCAGGTGGATGGCAAAGCCGTCGAAGCCGTCGGCAATCGACGAGCAGGATGGACATCCGCCCTGGTAGTCGGGGCCGAACATGAAATGGTAGACGAGCAGTTGCGAGCGGCCCTGGAAAAGATCGGCCAGCGATGCGCGGCCCTGGTCGGTGTCGAAGCGGTAGTCCTTGCCGATCGCCACCCAGGGCAGCGCCCGGCGCCGCCGGGCCAGTTCGTCCGACTGCCGCGTCAGAGCCTTTTCGGCCTCCAGCAGATCGAGCCGCGCGGTCAGCCATTCTTTCCGTGTTCCCGTGGTGTGTCGCATCATCGTTTCTCCTTGGATTTCCCGTCGATCGCGCCGGGCCGGCGCGACGTGAGCGATGGGGGCGTGTGCTAGATTAGGATCGGGCCGCCGGACGGCGGGAGTGACAAATGTGGCGGGATTCGGATGGATGCGCTGATTGCCGAGGCCGCCCAGGCGCTGGCCGCGGGTGATCCCTTCGGGGCCTTGAACCGGGTGGCCTTGCGCGACGATCCACCGGCGCTGGCGCTGCGCGGGATCGCGATGGCCCAGCTTGGCGAATTCGTCCGCGCCAGGATGCTGGTGCGGCGGGCGGCGAGCGCCTTCGGACACAAGCAGGCCCTGGCCCGCGCGCGGTGCATCGTGGCCGAGGCCGAGATCGCGCTCGCTTCGCGCGAACTGGCCTGGCCCGACAAGGCGCTCGAGTCGGCGCGCGCCACGCTCGAGGCCCACGGCGACTTCGCCAATGTCGCGCACGTCCGCCAACTGGAGATACGACGCTGTCTGCTGATCGGCCGGCTGGACGAGGCCGAGCGGCTGCTGGCACTGGTCGATGCCGGCCCGCTGACGGTTGCCGCGGCGGCCATCCATGAACTGCTGGCCGCCGGCATCGCGATGCGGCGCCTGCGCACCGCGTCCGCCCGCGCCGCGCTGGGACGGGCGGAACAGGCCGCGAGTCGGGCCGGCATTCCGGCGCTGCAAGCCGAGGTCAGGCAGGCGGTCCTCGTCCTGGACATGCCCGCGGCCCGGCTGGCCCTGCGGGGCCGGGCGCGCCTGATTCCGCTGGCCGAGGTGGAAGCGCTGCTGGCTTCGGATGCGCTCGTGGTCGACGCCTGCCGCCACGCGGTGCGAGAGGCGGGGCGGGTCGTGCCGCTGGCGCGGCGGCCGGTGTTGTTCGCGCTCGCGCGCGCCCTGGGCGAGGCGTGGCCGGCCGACGTGGCGCGCGAGGCGCTGGTCGAGCGCGCCTTCCGGACCCGGCATCCCGACGAGACGCATCGCGCGCGATTGCGGGTGGAGATGGGCCGCCTGCGCAAGGTGCTGGCGGGACTGGCGGACGTCGATGCGACCCGGCGCGGCTTCATGCTGGCACCTTGCCGGGCGGGCGATGTCGCGGTGCTGACGCGGCCGGTCGAAGGGCCGCATGCGGCGGTGCTGGCCCTGTTGGCCGACGGCGAGTCGTGGTCGAGCTCGGCTCTGTCGCTGGCGCTGGGCGCCAGCCAGCGCACCGTGCAGCGGGCCCTGGACGAGCTGGCCGGGGCGGGCAGGGTGCAGGCCGCCGGCCGGGGGCCGGCCCGCCGCTGGCTGATGCCGCCCGTGCCGGGGTTCGCGACAACCTTGTTACTCCCGGCCGCGCTGCCGGAGGGCTAGGATGCATCCATGGACATCCCGTTCCTTCACCCTTCCAGAGAGCAGACGCCATGAAGACATCGACAGCCCACATCCTGCGCGAATATGGTCCTTTCCCCGGCGCCGAAGGCGTGCACGGCGTGACTTATGACGGCAAGAACGTCTGGTTCGCCACCGGCGACCGGCTCAATGCCATGGACCCGGCCAGCGGCGAGGTCCGGCGCTCGATCGAGACCCCGGCGAACGCGGGTACCGCGTTCGATGGCCGGCACCTGTACCAGATCGCCGATGGCCACATCCGCAAGATCGACCCGGAGTCCGGCCGCGTGCTGGCCACGATCCCGTCGCCGGCCGGCGGCGAGGACTCGGGGCTGGCATGGGCAGAGGGGTCCCTGTGGGTCGGTCATTACCGCGCCCGCAAGATCCACCAGATCGATCCCGAGACCGGCAAGATACTGCGCTCCATCACATCCGAACGTTTCGTGACGGGCGTGACCTGGATCGACGGCGAACTATGGCACGGTACCTGGGAAGGCGACGCCAGCGACCTGAGGCGGATCGACGCGCAGAGCGGCGAGGTCCTGGCGAAGCTGGAGATGCCGCCCGGCACCGGGGTGTCGGGACTGGAGTCCGATGGCGGCGACCGCTTCTTCTGCGGCGGCGGCCAAAGCGGGACGCTCAGATCGGTACGGCGTCCGGCGCGCACCTGACCGGACGCCTGCCCCGGGTGCCCGGCGCGCGGGCCGTGGAGGTCAGATCCTGCCCAGCAGGTTGGTCCGCGCGTGCACGATGTGCTCGAAGATCTCCCGCCGTGCGGTGTCCGCATCGCGGTGCTTCAAGGCCTCGACGATGCGGCGGTGTTCCGCTTCGTATTCCCTGCGCCGTTCGGGCGTCACGATTTTCTTCTTCAGGAAGCCCCATTCCCCGCTGTTCCGGACCTCGGCCAGCAGCCTGAACACGCTCACGAACAGCGCGTTGTGGGTGGCCAGCGCCAGGTGCTCGTGCAGCGCGTTGTCCCAGTGCTCGAATTCCTCCAGCGTATCGGCGGTCTCGGACCGCGCGCAACAGGCTTCCAGCCGTTCGAAGTCGGCCAGGGTGGCATTGTTGACGATGAGCTCGACAATCATGGGCTCCAGCAGCAGGCGCGCTTCCATGATCTCGGCAGGGCTGGCAGACGGAATCGCGAGCAGCTTGCCCGCCGCCGCCACGAGGCCAGGGGCGATGCCGGACGGCGTGTCCGAGACATAGGTTCCACTTCCCACCTTCTGCACGATCAGGCCCTGGTCCCGCAGCTCCTGCAGCACGCGGCGCAGGGCGGACCGGCTTACGCCGAAGTCCGCGCACAGGCTGCGCTCGGTCGGCAGGCGGCTGCCGGGCGCCCATTTCCCGGTGCGCAGACCATCGAGCAGTTCCGCGCGCAGCGCCTGGACAGGATCGGCCCGGATCTGGAGGCTGGGAGACGGGTGCATGGTCGTGGTGGTCCTTGATTGGTTCTAATTGGTTTGATTATAAAAGGCATAATTGGCGGCAATATTAGGTGAAAACCCTAGGTATTCGGCCGAATAAATGGCTTTATAGTTCGACAAATAAATACCATTAAAAACCAAATTAAACCAATTGGTCGAACCAAGACGCGCCCCAAGAGCGCGACAGGAACCCTACTCATGGAGACAGACATCATGAAAACCACGCTGTGGGCCGCGGCGTTCGCCGCCCTGTCGCTGGTCGCCGCGCCGGGTGCGCGGGCGGAGTATCCCGACCGGCCGATCAACCTGATCGTTCCCTTCCCGCCGGGCGGCACGGCGGACAACATGGCCCGCGCGTTGCAGCCCGCCCTCCAGCGCGCGCTCAAGCAGACCGTGGTGGTCATCAATCGCCCGGGGGCGGGCGGCGCGATCGGCGTAAGCCAGGTCGCCAACGCGCCGGCGGACGGCTACTCGATCCTGTGCTCGCTGCTGAGCGTGGCCAGCCTGCCCGAGCAGGCGGTGGTCAACAAGCAGAAGCCGCCATTCACGCTGGAGCAGCTCACTCCCGTCGCGATGCTGAGCGCCGAGCCGGTGGCCATGGTGGTGCCCGAGGCCAGCCCCTACAAGAGCTTTCCCGAGCTGATCGCGGCGGCCAAGGCCAGGCCCGATGCCCTGACCTACGGATCGACCGGCTTCTTCGGCGAGGTGCACGTGCGCACGGCGGCGTTCGCGGATACGGCGCACATCAAGGTGCGGCACATTCCCTACCAGGGGGGCGGCCCGCTGGTGACCGCGCTGGTGGCCGGCGAGGTCGATTTCGCGCTGCTGTCGCGCTCGCTGTCGCTGACCCAGGTCAAGGCCGGGCGGCTGAAATACCTGGCCACGGCCGGCGACGAGCCGTGGACCGATCCGGCGGGCCTGCCGCGGATGAAGGATGGCGGCGTGGACTTCGACTCGGTCGCGGGTACGGCTCTCTTCATTTCCTCCGGCACGCCGGAGGCCGTGGAGCGGAAGATCCGGCAGGCGGTGGAGGCCGCGGCCGGCGATCCCGAATTCAAGAAAATCGTGTCCAGCGCGGGCGGCGAGGTCAAGTATTCCGCCGGCAACACGTTCGCGACGTTCTGGGCATCCTACGTGAAGTCGATCGCGGCCATCACGCACCGCATCGCCGCGACCGAGACGCGGGAGGTGGCCAAATGAGCGGCACGGCGCTGGTCTTCATCGGCACCGACGCGGTCGAGCGGGTGCTGACCTGGGAGGCGCTGGTGGCCGCGCTGCGCGAGGCGTATGCCCAGCGCCACGACGAGCACATCAGTCCGCCCCGTACCTTCGCCCGGGGCGACGGCGCGTCGCTGCGGGCGCTGGCCAGCGTGCCGCCCGGCAAGCGTTTCATGGGTGCCAAGGTGTTCGGCCGCGGCCGCAACCGCGGCATGAACTACCTGATCTCGCTGGCGGACCAGGACACGGGCGAGATCCGCGCGCTGCTCGATGCCAACAAGATCACCGCCTATCGCACCGCGGCCACCTCGGCGCTGGCGGTGGACTGCCTGGCACCCCGGCGGCCGGTGCGGCTGGGCGTGCTGGGCAGCGGCGCCGAGGCGCGCGCCCACGTCCAGGCCATCGCTTCGCTGCGGCAGGTCGAGAGCTTGCGGATCTACAGCCCGACGCCGGCCAACCGCGAGCAATTCGCGCGCGACTTCGAAGCGCTGCTGGGCGTGCCCTGCCAGCCGGCCGCGACCGCGGCACAGGCCATGGAAGGCGCCGACATCGGCATCGCCGCCGCCCGGTCGCGCGACGAGACCCCCATCCTGCATGCCGATGCGCTGCGCGACGGCATGGTGCTGGTGTCGGTGGGCTCCACGCTGCCGCAGCAGCGCGAGATCGACGCCTCGGTGGTCGAGCGCTGCGACCTCATCGTCTGCGACATGCCCGACGAGGTCAGCGCCGAGTCCGGCGACATGCTGGAAGCGCGGGCGCGCGGCATCGATTTCGCGCCCAGGCTGCGCTCGCTCAACCAACTGGTGCGCGGCGAGATCGCGGCCGGCGCCCGGCTGCCGATGTTCAAGTCGGTGGGCTCGGCCCTGCAGGACATCGTCGCGGCCGAGCTCGTCTTCGATCTGGCCACCGCCGCGGGGCTGGCCGTCGAGCTGCCCATCGCCTTCACCTACAAACAATAGATTTCTTCGACCAGGAACTGGAACATGGCCTCCTACCAACGACACGAAGCCCGCGACTGGGCGCACGAACACCTGCGCGGCGTCGCCAACGTCGTGATCCCCTCGTTCACCGCCGATCTCAAGGGCCTGAACGAGCAGGGCATCCGCCACGACATCCGCCACGAGATCGAGCTGGGCTTCTCCGGCACGCTGATGGTCTCTGAAGTGGCCATCACGCTGCCCGAGTACGAGCAATTCTTCGCCTGGGCGAACGACGAATCGCGCGGCCGGCTGAAGCTCATCCACCACGCCAGCTTCAATACGCTGGAAGAGAACATCGAGGCGGCGAAGATTGCCGAGCGCAACGGCGCCGAACTCATCCTGCTGTCCTATCCGGCCAACTTCTACGCCCGCACGTCGCAGGACATCTACGACTACACCAAGGCCTTCTGCGACGCGACGGACCTGGGTGTGATGCTGTTCCAGGTGCCGCACTGGGGCTTCGAGCGCGTCCACCCGTCCGATCTCGAGGCGCCGCTGATCCGCCGGCTGCTGGACGACTGCCCGAACATCGCCGCGCTGAAGGCCGAGGGCGGCATGCCCAGCATCATGGGCTGGGTCGAGGCCTACCGCCTGTTCAGCAAGGACGTGGTCGTGACCATGCCGCTCGAACAGTACGCGCTGGCGCTGGCCCAACTGGTGCCGATCCAGTTCATCGGCACCAGCGACACCGAATACTACGGCGGCATGATTCCGCGCATCTTCAACCTGATCCAGGAGAAGAAATACGACGAGGCCACCCGGCTCTACTGGCAACTGACGCCGGCGCGCAAGGCCCGGGCCGCGGCCAACTCGTATTCCTCGCAGACCCAGTTCCTGAATCGCATGCTGTGGAAGTTCGAAGGCTGGCTCAACGGTTTCAACGGCGGCCCGGTGCGCCAGCCGACCATGCGCATCAACGAGAACACCATGAACAGCCTGCGGCAGGCGCTGGTCAAGTCGGGCCTGACGCCCACCGACTCGCCCAACGGTGATTTCTTCGCCGGCCGGCATCCCATGGATACCGCGGCCTGAGCCCATGCGCGAGACCCCCATGCAATCCATCGCCAATCTGCCCACCGATCTCTACATAGACGGCAACTGGGCCAAGCCCGCCCAGCCGCGTTCGTTCACGGTTTCGGACCCGGCCACGGGCGAGTCGGTCGCCCAGGTGGCCGATGCCGGCCTGGACGACGCGCGCGCGGCCGTCGACGCCGCGGCGGCGGCCCTGCCGGCGTGGCGCGATACGCCGCCCCGCGCCCGGGCCGAGGTGCTGCGCAAGGTCCACCTGCTGATGCTGGAGCGGCTGGAGGAGCTGGCGCGCATCATCACGCTGGAGAATGGCAAACCGCTGGCCGACAGCCGGGCCGAGACCCGCTACGCCGCCGAGTTCTTCCGCTGGTATTCGGAAGAGGCCTGCCGCAACCTGGGGTCGGTCAGCCAGGCGCCGGCCGGCGGCTACCGGATCCTGGTCCAGCACCAGCCCATCGGCGTCGTGGCGCTGGTCACGCCCTGGAATTTCCCCTCGGCCATGGGGGCGCGCAAGATCGCGCCCGCGCTGGCGGCCGGCTGCACGGTGCTGGTCAAGCCGGCCTCGCTGACGCCGCTCAGCATGCTGGCGCTGGCCGACATCCTGGCCGAGGCGGGCGTGCCGGACGGCGTGGTCAACATCGTGCCGACGTCGCGCTCGGGCCCGCTGGTGGATCTCTGGCTGCACGACCCGCGCGTGCGGCTGGTGTCCTTCACGGGATCGACCGAGGTGGGACGCATTCTGCTGAAGGCTGCCGCCGACCAGGTCCTGAAAACCCCCATGGAACTGGGCGGCAACGCGCCGTTCCTGGTGCTGGACGACGCCGACGTGGAAGCGGCGGTCGACGGTGCGATGATCGCCAAGATGCGCAACATGGGCGAGGCCTGCACGGCGGCCAACCGCTTCTACGTCGGCGCGGGCGTCTACGACGCCTTCGTCCGCGCCTTTGCGCAGCGGATGCGCGCCCAGAAGATCGGCCACGGCCTGGACGAGGCCAACCAGGTCGGCAGCCTGATCGACGCCGCGACCCGCGACAAGGTCGAGGAACTGGTCGGGGATGCCGTATCGCGCGGGGCGAAAGTGCTGTGCGGCGGGGAACGGCTGTCCGGTCCCGGCTACTTCTATCCACCTACGGTCCTGGGCGATGTCCCCGCCGACAGCCGCGTGCTGAGCGAGGAGATCTTCGGCCCCGTCGCGCCCATCGTGCGCGTGGCGTCCGAGGACGAGATGGTGGCGCTGGCCAACGGCACGGAATACGGCCTGGCGGCGTACCTCTACACGCGCGACCTGGCCAAGGGCCTGAAGCTGGCGGAGCGGCTGGAGTTCGGCATGGTGGCGCTGAACCGGGGGCTGGTCTCGGATCCGGCGGCGCCGTTCGGCGGGGTCAAGCAGAGCGGGCTGGGGCGGGAGGGCGGCCGGGAAGGCATGCAGGAATACATGGAGACCAAGTACGTGGCGGTGGAGTGGTAGGCGGCGGCCCGCGGGCGCGGGCCGCTCCTTCCGTATCCGCCTATCGTGCCGCGCTGGCCCGGTCGGCGCCGTCGCGCAGCGCCGACAGTTTCATCCAGGTCACGGCCGGATCGATCTTGCCGTAGTTCGCGAAGGTGCCGAAGCCGCAGTCGGTGCTCGCCACCACCCGGTCTTCGCCCATGAACGAGACGTAGCGTTCCAGCCGCTGGCGGATCAGTTCCGGGTGCTCGACGTAGTTCGAGCAACTGTCGATCAGCCCGGGGGCCAGGATCTTGTTCTCGGGCCTGGCCGCGCGCCAGATCTCCCATTCGTGCTCGTGGCGCGGGTTGGCCGCTTCGAACAGGATGGTGGCCGGCCGGGCGGCCAGGATCAGGTCGATGACCTTTTCCAGCGCGATGTCGCAGTGGTGGGGGCCCTCGTAGTTGCCCCAGCAGATGTGCATGCGCAGCTTCTCGGGCGGGATGTTGCTCGTGGCGGCGTTCAAGGCCTCGACGTTCTGCCACGCCCGCTGGACGAACTCGGTCTCGCTCAGGTTCTGGTAGCCGGTGTGCGCGGCCATGGCCAGGTCCGGGCAGTCCAGTTGCAGGTCGAAGCCCGCCGCCACGATGGCCTCGTATTCGGGGCGCATGGCCTCGACCAGGTCCGCCAGGTAGGCCTCGTGCGTCGGGTAGTGCTTGTTGGGCTGGAACGCGGTCACCAGCCCCGGCGAGGCGGCGTTCATGAAGGCCCGGCGGCCTTGGCCGTGGCGCTCGACGGCCGACTTGAAGCGGCGGATGTCGGCATGGCAGGGCTCCATGGTGCGCAGCTTCACCGGGCCGACGCAGGCGGCGCGCACGAATTCCTGGGACCCCATGATCGCGGCCAGCTTCTTGCGCAGGTCGGGGAAGTCGGCCAGGTCCTTGGCGGGCTGCCGGTCGATGTGGCCGCCGAAGCCTTCCAGCCGTTCGGTGATGTAGGTGGCATAGCCGACCTTGCCGAGCTCGCCGTCGCTCATGATGTCGACGCCGGCCCGGACCTGCTTCTGTACCGCGCCGTCGATGGCCGCCTGTACGGTCCGCTCGAACTGGCCGGGGTCGACCTCCTGGCCGTGGTCGCGCGCAAGCAGCAGCTGCGCCAGTTCGTCGCCGCGGGGAAGACTGCCGACGTGGGTGGTCAGAATGGGCATCGCGTTCCTCCTTTTTTCGTATCTTACAGGCCGCCTTTGTAGTCCGACTGCCGCCAGGCCTCGAATACCGTCACCGCCACGGAGTTGGACAGGTTCAGGCTGCGCTGGCCCGGCCGCATCGGTAGGCGCAGCCGCTGTTCCTCGGGAAAGCCGTCGTGGATGGCGGCGGGCAGTCCCGCCGTCTCGCTGCCGAACACGAAGGCGTCGCCGGGCTGGAAACGGACCGTGCCGAACAGCCGGGACCCGCGCGTCGTGAAGGCGAACACACGGTCCGCCGCCGCGCCGGTGGCGGCGATGGCGGAGGCGAAATCGTCATGCACCCGGACCGAGGCCCATTCGTGATAGTCCAGCCCGGCGCGCCGCAGCTTGGCGTCCTCGAGCTCGAAGCCCAGCGGGCGCACCAGGTGCAACTGCACGCCGGTATTGGCGGCGAGCCGGATGGCGTTGCCGGTGTTGGGCGGGATTTCGGGGTGGACGAGGATGACGTGGAACACGGTGCGGGACGGAGCGGGACAGGGTGGGCCGATGGTACCGCATCCCGCCCGAGAGGCGCGCTACAGCTCCAGCACCAGCTTCCCGGCGCACGCCCGCGAACAGCAGGTCATCATCCGGTCGTTCGCATCGCGCTCGGCCTTGGTCAGCACCATGTCGCGATGGTCGACCTGACCGGCCAGCACGCGCACCTCGCACGAGCCGCACAGGCCTTCCTCGCAGTCGCTGGGCACGTCGATGTTGGCGGCGCGCAGCGAGGCCAGCACGGTACGATCCGCCGGGACCGTCACGGTGATGCCGGAATCCTTCAGTTCCACTTCGAAGGCGTGTTCCCTGGCCGGGTCGAGCTGGGCAAGATTGGACTCGAAGTGCTCGATGCGCAGCGCGTCGTCCGGCCAGGCCGCGCAGTGCGCTTCCAGGGCCTCGAGCATGCGCTTGGGACCACAGGCGCAGATCTTCCAGCCTGTCCGCGGCTGGCCCAGCAGCGCGGCCAGGTCGTTGCGCCGGCCTTCTTCCGAGACGTACACGTGCAGCCGACTGCCGTGCAGGGCGGCCAGTTCGTCCAGGAAGGCCATGGTGGCGCGGCGGCGGCCGCTGTAGTGCAGCTCGTAGTCCATGCCCAGTTCGCGGGCGCGGCGGGCCATGGCGGCGATGGGCGTGATGCCGATGCCGCCGGCGACCAGGATCAGTTTCTCCGCCGTCTCGTCCAGGCGGAAGTGGTTGCGCGGGCCGCGTATGCGCAGCTTGTCGCCCACGCGCACGTTGCCGTGTATCCACGATGATCCGCCACGTCCCTCCGGTTCATGCAGGACGGCGATCTCCAGCGCGCCCGCGTCGGCGGGGTCTCCGCACAGCGAGTATTGGCGCGAGCGTTCGGGTTCGCCGCACTCGACGTCGATGTGCGAGCCGGGGGCCCAGCGCGGCAGCGCGCGGCCGTCGGGCGCCACCAGGCGCAGCTTGACGATGCCGTCGGCCACCGGCGTGGCGCTTTCCACCACCACGCCGCGCGCGATGGCGTGGCGCGAGGGTTCGCCTATGCGCACCGGCGGCTGGACTTGCAGCAGCGCGGCATCCTGGCGCTCGGGGTTCCGTGCCGGGTCCCATTCCACCCACAGGTGCTCCGGCCCGCGGAACGAGGTATTGGGCACATAGGAGAAGCGCTGGTCGGCCAGGCGCATGTGGGGCAGGCGGCGCGTCAGTTCCTGCAGGAAGATCTGCATTTCCATGCGGGCCAGGTTCTTGCCCATGCACTGGTGCGAGCCATAGCCGAAGGTCAGGTGGTCGCTGGCGTTCTCGCGGCGGATGTCGAAGAAGTCGGCGTCGGCGAAGTGGCGGTCGTCGTGGTTGGCCGACGAGGTCACGATCAGCAGCTTCGATCCGGCGGGGATGTCCACGCCCTCGATCCGCGTATCGCGGGTGACCAGGCGGCGCCAGGCCGCCACCGAGCCGTTGTGGCGCAGGCATTCCTCGACCGCGCTGGGGATCAGGCCCGGGTCCTCGCAGATCTCGCGCCAGGCGTCGGGATGCTGCAACAGCAGCTTGATCGCATTGGCCGTGGCGTTGGCGGTGGTTTCGTGGGCGGCGACGATGCCGGCCATCATCATCGAGTGCAGGTAGGAGTCGGTCACGACCTCCGGGTGCTCCTGCTGCTTGCGGATGCCGTAGCGCATCCAGCCGGGCTGGTCCGGGGCCTGGCGCATCTTTTCCAGCACCTTGCCGGCGTATTGCCAGAAGTTGCCGACGGCATGGGCCACCGCCACCTGTTCCTCGGGCTTGGGGCGCCCCCAGGTGTTGACGGTGTGGGCGATGGAATATCGCCGCAGCGTGTCCATGTCTTCCTCGGGCACGCCCAGGAAATGCAGCGCCACGGTCAGCGGCACTTCCCACAGCATCTGGTCGACCAGGTCGGCGCGGCCGTCGTCGACGAAGCGGTCCACGTATTCGCGCGCCAGCCGCCGCACCATGGGCTCGTGATGCTTCAGGTGTTCGGGCGTGAAGGGCTCCATCAGGACACGTCGGCGCGGCATGTGCGCCGGCTCGTCCTCGTTGACCAGGGTGCGGTTCATCGCGTAGCCGTACTGCTCGAGCACGGCGTTGGCCTCGGGCCCCGTGGGCGTGATCTTCTCCAGCGCGATCGAAGGACTGAAGGTCAGGTTGTCGCGGAAGATGGCTTTGATGGCCTCGTAGCGCGTGACCACCCAGTAGCCCAGCCGGGGGCTGTAGAAAATGGGTTCCTGCTCGCGCGCCCAGCGCACGTATTCCGGCGGATCCTGCTGGTAGCCGTCTTCGAACGGATCGAAGCCGGCGGCGCCCGTGCTGACGGGGCAGCCGGTGGGCCCGACGCCGGCGGGCGCGGCGTCGTGGTGGATCGGGCAGCCTCCGGCCCGGGGCGGGGATGCGGACATGGCGTGTCTCCTGTTGCCGGATCCCGGTGGAGGGGTCCATTTGCGTAATTATTATACGCAATGCGTAAAATTAAATCGGGAGAATCACCATCCCCCATGGCCGAGCCGCTGGCTGACCGCGGCCGCTGCCTGCCGTACCGCTCCGGCGATCTCGCCGCCGGGCGAGGGGTCGAACGCGCCGGACGGGCCCAGCGCGGTGATCACCACGGGGACTCCGCCGTCGGCATTGCGCACTGGCGCGGCGACCGCACTGATGCCGTTCAGGTACAGGTCGCTTACCGGTGCGCAGCCCTGCGCGCGGATTTCTTCGAACAAGTGATCCGCGGCGCGGCGGTCGGGGAACAGTGCGCGCTGCCGGGGCGTGGCGGCCTCCAGTTCGTTTGCGATCAGCGCCTCGAGTTGCACGGTCGACCGCGAGAACGCGCCGAATGCGCGGCCGGTGGCCGACCACAAGACCGGCATCACCGAGCCGATCCGTACGTTCACGGCGACCGGTTGCGTCGGTTCGCTCCAGCGCACGATGGTAGGGCCGCAGTTGCCGAGCACCGATACGAAGCAGGACAGGTTGCGGGATTCGCCCAGTTGCACCAGCTCGGCCGCCGCCAGGGTCAGGGGGTCGGACTGCCGCATCGCGGCCAGTCCGATGGCCAGCGATTCCGGGCCCAGCACGTAGTGTGAACTGGCGGTGTCCTGCACGACCAGGTCAGCCTCCACCAGGCTGGCCAGATAGCGGTGCACCTTGGACGGGTTCTCGCCCACCCGGGCGGCCAGCGCGGTCAGCGAGGCTGCGCCGCCCATGCCGGCCAGAGTTTTCAGTATGGACATGCCCATGCCGGCCGACTGTACCTTGCTGCGCCGATCCGGCGCGGCGGTTTTCGTGGCGGCGGGAGCGGGGCGTTTGCTGCTGGGCATGGGCGGAGTTCCTGCGCGGGCGCGCGGCGGTGTCGGTGCGGTCAGACGAATAGTACGCAAAAGCGGATCCGCGGCGCAGACGCGCCTAGGGTGTTCCCGGGCGTGGCGTTGTATAGAACAATCTTCCATTGCACTCCTACACTGCGTCCCGCAAGCGGCACCACGTGAAGATGCCGCGAGGAGACCCAGATGGACCATGCTCATCCGCTCGGCGCATCGCAGCTGTTTATCGACGGGCAGCGCCGGCCTGCGGCCGATGGCAGGACGTACCCCCTGTATAACCCCGCCCGGCCCGGCGAACTGGTCGGCCATGCGGCCCGGGCCGGTGCCGCCGACGTGGAGGCGGCCTTCGATGCCGCGCAGCGGGCGTTCCCCGCCTGGCGTGATCTGTCGTGCGCCGAACGCGCCGAATACCTGCAGCGCATCGCCGTACACCTGACCTCGGACGAGGCCGATTTCGAGGCGCGCATCCGGCTGTTCACGCGGGAGCACGGCAAGGTGCTGAAGGAGTCGCGCATCGAGATGGGCCGGCTGGGTGGCCGTTTCGTGCAAGTGGCTTCGTATGCGCAGCGGCTTGACACGCAGGACGTCATGAAGGGCCCGCCGTTCGATACGGTGGTGGGGCACCAGCCGCGCGGGGTCGCACTGCTGGTCGTGCCCTGGAACTGGCCGCTGTCCATCCTCGGGGCGAAGCTGCCGCAGGCGCTGCTGGCGGGCAATACCGTCGTCATCAAGCTTCCCGAGAACTCGTCGATGGCGCCGGCCATGACCGTGGCCCGCATCGCCGAGGCCCTGCCGCCCGGCGTGGTCAACCTGATCACCGGTTCGTCGTCCGAGATCGGCGACGCGATGCTGACGCACCCGGCGGTCCGCATGATCAACTTCACCGGCAGCATTCCGGTGGGCCGGCATGTGATGAAGATGGCCGCCGAGCAACTGGTGCCGGTCACCCTGGAACTGGGCGGCAACGATGCGGCCCTGGTGCTGGAGGATGCCGTGCTGGACCAGGCTGCCTTCCAGCGCATGTATTTGGGCGCGTTCATGACCTCGGGCCAGATCTGCATGGCGCTCAAGCGGCTGTACGTGCATCGTTCGCGTTACGACGAAGTGGTGGACGGCCTGTCGGCCATGGCCGCGGCCCAGGTGGTTGGCGACGGCCTGCTGCCGGAAACCACCATGGGCCCGGTGAACAATCGCCGCCAGTTGAAGGTCGTCACAGACATGCTGGCACAGGCCCGTGCCGCGGGCGCCGAGGTCCGGGAATGCGGTACGGTGCCCGACGAGGCGCTCTATCGCGCGGGCTTCTTCCAGAAGCCCGCGCTGGTGCTCGATCCCGCGCCACACCTGGACATCGTGCGCGAAGAGCAATTCGGACCGGCCCTACCCATCATTCCGATCGATGGCGAAGCGCAGGGCATGGCGATGGCGAACGACACGCGCTTTGGCCTGTGCTCGTCGGTATGGACCCGCGACATGGCGCGTGCGTGGCGGCTCGCCCGGCAGTTCGACGCCGGCTACACCTATATCAATACGCACGGGCCGCTGGGCCAGGATGACCGCGGACCGTTCGGTGGCTTCAAGCAGAGCGGCGTCGGTCGCAATCTCGGCTTCGAAGGGGTGCTGTCGTTCCGGGGCTATCACACCATTACCGGTCCGCAGGGGAGTCTCGCGTGAACATGGAGCCCACCTTGACCGACGATCATCTTCCCTCCGCCGCCGAGCAGTTGCTGCGCGCCTGTGCCAGCCTGGGTGTCGAATACCTGTTCACCAACCTGGGCAGCGACCATCCGGCGTTCATCGACGCCTTCGCCAGGTTGGAGCAGGAAGGCCGCCCCATGCCGCGGATCATCGTTTGTCCGCACGAGATGACCACGCTCAGCGCAGCCCACGGCTATGCCATGGTGACGCGCCGGCCGCAACTGGTGCTGGTGCACGTCGACGTCGGCACCCAGAACCTGGGCGCGAGCGTGCACAACGCGGCCAGGGGCCGGGTGCCCGCGATCGTGGTAGCCGGCCTGTCCCCCGTTTCCACCCATGCGGGCACCGTGGGCCACCGCAACGAATACATCCATTACACGCAGGATGCGCCGCGCCAGGCCGGTATCGTCGATCAGTACATGAAGTGGTGCTACGAGCTGCGCAGTGCCGAGATGACCGACAAGGTGGTGCGCCGCGCCCACCAACTGGCGTGCTCCATGCCTCAGGGACCGGTGTATCTGACAGGCGCGCGCGAGACGTGGGAAGCCAGGGTGTCGCTGCCGGAAGACGCGGCCGAGAATTGGGCGGTCTCGAAGTTCGCGGGATTGGCGCCAGATGACCTGCTCGAGTTGCATCGTGCGTTGGCGCAGGCGAGGCGACCGCTGGTCGTGACCACGTATCTGGGGTACCAGCAGGAAAGCGTGCAGCGGCTGGTGGAGTTGTCCGAGCGATTTGGCATCGGCGTATGCGAACTGGGGCCGCACTACCTGAATTTCCCGGGCGACCATCCGCACCATCTCGGCTACCAGCGAAATACCCTGATTGCCGAGGCCGACCTGATCCTGATGATGGACGTCGACGTACCCTGGATCGAGTCCCGGGTCACGCCCGCCCAGGGCGCCAAGGTCTTCCATGTCGACCTGGACCCGCTCAAGTCCGACCTGGGCTATTGGCATTTTCCCGTCCAGCGCAGCTACCAGGCCGACAGCCGGCAGGTGCTCGAGCAATTGCTCGGCCTTCCAGCCACGGACGCGGACCGGCTGCGGGCGGAACGGCTCGCCTGGATCACCGAAGCCCGCCGCACCCATGCGCCGGCATTCGGCCCGGAGGGCGGCGACGGCGCCATCACGCCGGTGGAGCTGACGAGGGCCGTGCGTGAACTCGTCAATGAGCGGTCGATCGTGCTGGTGGAGGCGCCGTCGGTGTCGCAGATGATCCCGGCGATCCTGCGCATGAACCGGCCCGGAAGCTACTACGGCAATCATGGCGCGGGGCTGGGTTGGGGCGCGAACGCCGCGATCGGCGTGAAGCTGGCGAATCCCGACGCCGAAGTCATTACCCTGCTCGGCGACGGCTGTTTCATGTTCGGCGTGCCGAGTAGCGCGTACTGGGTCGCGGGCGCATACCGCGCGCCTCACTTGACCGTCATCTACAACAACGGCGGGTGGAAGTCGCCGCGGCTGTCGACGGTCTATGTCCATCCCGAAGGGCCCGCGCAGCGCAACGATACCTATTGGGTGGCGGCCGGCGCGGGCACGCAGTTCTCGGTGGTTGCCGAGGCAACAGGTGGCGCGGTCGGGTATCGCGTCGACAGCCGTGAACAATTGCAGGCCACGCTGCGCCAGGCGCTCGCCACGGTACGCAGCGGCAAGGCGGCGGTCGTGGACGTCAGGCTGGCGCCCGTGACCGGCCAGGTTCTGGCCAGGTAGCCACACGGGCCGTGGCCGCCCGGTACCTCGGCCGCTATGTTCCTGGGGAAGGAAAATGCAAGCATCGTTCGTTCGCGCCCGCCGCGTGCTGGGGCAGGGCCTGTTGTTGTCGCCGCTGGTCTGGGGCCTGGGCACACCGGCCTGGGCAGGTGCCTGGCCTACAGGTCCCATCCGGATCGTGGTCAACAATCCTGCGGGAGGCGCGGTCGACGTGGTGGCCCGCCTGGTCGCCACGCCGCTGGCTCAGGTCCTGCACCAACCCGTCATCATCGAGAACCGCGGCGGTGCGAACGGCAATATCGGCGCCGAGGCGGTCGCCCGCGCCGCGCCGGACGGCTATACCCTGCTGGCCAGCGCGGGCGGCGTGTTCGCGGTCAACACGGCGCTGTATCCCAACATGTCCTTCAGCGTCGACCGGGACCTGCAGCCGGTGGCGGGCATCATGCGGGTCTCGGTATTCCTGACCACCAATGCGTCGCTGCCCGTGTCTAGCGTGCGCGAGTTCGTCGAGTGGGGCCGCACGCATCCCGGCAAGCTCTCGTATGGTTCGGCCGGCACCGGCAGTTTGCCGCACCTGGCGGGGGAAATGTTCAACGAAGCGGCGGGTATCCGCTCGCTGCACGTGCCGTACCGGGGCGCAGCGCCGGCATTGGCGGACTTGTTGGGGGGCCAGGTGCAGTACATGTTCGACCCCGGCATCGGCCTGGCCCAGGTGCGCGCGGGCAAGCTCAAGCGGCTGGCCATTGCCGACCTGAAGCGTTCGCCGCTGTTTCCCGAGCTGCCGACCTTGGCCGAATCGGGACTGCCAGGGTTCGAGGCGAACTCGTGGTACGGCATCTATGCTCCGGCTGGCGTACCCGCCGGCATCATCGATCGCCTCAACAAGGAGATCAACAGTATCCTCGAACGGCCGGAAGTCAAGGAGGGGCTGGCGACCCTGGGCGGACAGCCGTTGGCGGTCACGCCCGCGGAGCTGGTGCAGAAGGCGCGCTCCGATAGCGAGCGTTTCGGCGCCGTGATCCGGGCCCGCAACATACGCATCGACTGAGTCGGCGCGATGGCGCCTAGGCCAGCGCGAGCAGGCCGGCGCGCAGCCGATCCGCGTCCTGGTCCGGCAGCCCGGCCTCGACGTCTGCGTGCGTGGCCAGCCAGATCGGCAGGGCGCGGGCCAGCGCAAGATGGCCCGCATCGGTCAGGACCAGCAGCCGGTTGCGGCGGTCGCCGGGATCGATCTCGATTCGCACCATGCCGTCGCGTTGGAGTGGCTTGAGCGCGGCCGTCAGCGTGGTGCGGTCCATTGCCAGCAAGCTCGCCACCGGCGCGATGGACGGTGGTTGCGGACGGTTCAGCGCCATCAACAACGAGAACTGGCCATTGGTGAGCCCTGCCGGCCGCAATGCTTCATCGAAGCGGCGCGCCAGTGCGCGTGCCGCTCGCTGCAGGTGCAGGCACAGACAGGTGTCGCGCACGTGCAGCGTGGTGTCGAACGGAATTTTCTTTGACATGGCCCGAATTATTATGTTGATATCAACATAAATGTCAAATTGGCGAGGCATGATCGCCAACGAAGACCGGTTCGCCGCGGGGGCGGACCGCCATACCCGCAAAGGAGATCGACGATGACGATGAAATACGTGGAAGGTTTTCTCTTGGCCGTGCCGGCAGCCAACAAGGAGCAGTACGTCAAGCATGCCGCCGACGCGGCGCCGCTGTTCAAGGAATTCGGCGTTACGCGCATGGTCGAGTGCTGGGGCGACGACGTGCCCGACGGCAAGCTGACCGACTTCCGTCGGGCCGTGCAGGCCAAGGAAGACGAAGTGGTGGTCTTCAGTTGGTTCGAGTATCCGTCCAAGGAAGTGCGGGATGCCGCCAACCAGAAGATGATGTCCGACCCGCGCATGAAGACCATGGGCGAGACCATGCCTTTCGACGGCAAGCGCATGATCTTCGGTGGCTTCGTTCCCGTCGTGGACGTCTGACACACGCCGGGCCGTCCGTCATCGCGTGGACGAATCCGCCTTGGCGCCGTCCCGCGTCGAAGCCAGGGCATCGGCGTGCCAGCCTCCGCCCAGCGCGGCGATCAGGTTCACGCTGGCGGTCAGGCGGCTGCCGAGCAGCGACAGCGCGGTGCGCTCGTTGCTGAGCGCCGAGGTTTGCACCGTGACCACGCTCAGGTAGTCGATCAGGCCGGATTCGAACTGGTTGGTGGTGAGCCGCAGCGATTCGCGCGCGGCATCCAGGGCGCGCTGCTGCACGACCTGTTCCTCCTCCATCACGCGTAGTTGCGACAGGTAGTTCTCGACTTCGCCCAACGCGGACAGCACGGTCTGCCGGTAGGCGGCCACCTGCTGGTCGTAGGTGGCTTCGGCCTGGCGTGTCTGCGCTCGGCGCAGGCCGGCATCGAACAGCGGCGCGGCCAGCGAGGGGCCCAGCGACCAGAAGCGCGCCGGCGCGGTCAGCCAGTCCGAGAACTGCGAGCTGCGATAGCCCATCGAGGCGGACAGGGTCAACGAAGGGAAGTAGGCCGCCTTGGCGACGCCGATGCGGGCGTTGGCGGCCTGCACCTGGCGTTCGGCCGCGGCGATGTCGGGTCGGCGTTCCAGCAGTTCCGAGGGCAGGCCCACCGGAACCGCGGGCAGCATGGCCTGGAAGGTCGCGGGGGCAAGGCTGAACTCGGATGGCGGCTGGCCGGCCAGGATGGCGATGGCGTGCTCGAGCTGGGCGCGCTGCCAGCGCAGGTCCACGGCCTGGGCCCGCGTCGATTCCAGCTGGGTGCGGGCCTGGGCGATCTCGGCCTTGGCCGAGACGCCCACCGCATAGCGGTTCTCGTTCAGGCGCAGCGAGCGTTCATAGACCTTGATGGTGGCTTCCAGCAGGCGCTGCTGCTCGTCCATGATGCGCAACTGGAAGTAGTTGCGCGCCAGCTCGGCCTGCGCGCTCAGGTGGGCGTTGGCCAGGTTGGCCGCGCTGGCCTGGGCGCTGGCGGTGTCGGCCTCGATGCTGCGGCGGATGCGGCCCCACAGGTCGGCTTCCCAACTGGCCGTGGCGCTCATGCTGTACTGGTTGCGGATGCTTTGCGAGCCGCCCTGGCTGATGACGACGCCGCTGCTGTTGGTGGTGGTGCTGCTACTCGTGCCGGTGCCGCTGCGCGTGGCCGAGGCGCTGCCGCTTAGCGTGGGGAACTGGCCGGCGCGGGTGGCCTGCACCGTGGCCAGCGCCTGCCGGTACTGCGCCTCGGCCTGCGCGATGGTCTGGTTGGCCGTCTCGACCTGGGCCATCAGGCGCGACAGCTCGGGGTCGCCATAGACTTCCCACCATGGACCGCGGCCCACGTCGTCGCGGGGCTCGGCGGCCTTCCAGCCGGCGGCTTCCTTGAACTGGACGCCGCTGTTGACGGTCGGCCGCACATAATCGGGCCCCATCGCGCATCCGCCCAGCAGGGCGGCCAGCGCGGCGCAGACGGCCAGGCGCGCGCCGCCGGGCCGCAGCGGGCGGCGATCGGCAAGCGGCGAAGGGCAGGGCGTGCCCGCCACGGCGGGCCACGTCTTGGTCATAGATTGTCTCCGGGTAGCGCGAGGCCCGCCGATCGCGGCCGGCCCCAGCGCCGTTGCGCCCGCCAGTGCAGGCGGTCGAGGTACAGATACACCACCGGGGTGGTAAACAGCGTCAGCAACTGGCTGACGACCAGGCCGCCGACGATGGTGATGCCCAGCGGCTGGCGCAGCTCGGCGCCGGCGCCGGTGCTGATCACCAGCGGCACGGCGCCCAGGATGGCCGCCATGGTGGTCATCAGGATGGGACGGAAGCGCATCAGGCAGGCTTCGTGGATGGCCTCTCGCGAGCTCAGCCCGCGCCGCCGCTCGGCATCCAGCGCGAAGTCCACCATCATGATGGCGTTCTTCTTGACGATGCCGATCAGCAGGAACACCCCGATCAGCGCGATCAGCGAGAACTCCCGGCCCAGCATCATCAGCGCCAGCAGGGCGCCCAGCCCGGCCGAGGGCAGGGTGGACAGGATGGTCAGCGGATGGATGTAGCTTTCGTACAGCATGCCCAGCACCAGGTACATGGTGACCAGGGCGGCCAGGATCAGCCAGGGTTGGGCGTTCAGCGACGATTGCAGCGCCTTGGCGCTGCCGGCGAAGCCCGCCTGGATCTCGGTGGTCGGCAGGCTGATGCGGGCCACCGCCTCGTTGACCGCGCGCGTGGCCTGCTCCAGCGACACGCCCGGGGCCAGGTTGAAGGCGATGGTGTCGGCGGCGAACTGGCTCTCGTGCGAGACGCTCAGCGGCGCGTTGGTGGTGCGCCATTTCGCGAAGGCCGACAGCGGCACGCGGGCGCCGGTCGAGGTGATGACGGTGACCTGCTGCAGCGCGTCCGCGTTCTGCGCGAAGCGCTGGTCCACCTCCATGACCACGCGGTACTGGTTGAGCGGGTTGTAGATGACCGAGACCTGGCGCTGGCTGAACGAGTTGTTCAGCACCGCGGCGATCATGGACATGTTCACCCCCAGCCGCGTCGCGGTCTCGCGGTCGATCTCCAGCGAGATCTGCCGGCCCTTGTCCTCCACGTCCACGTCGATGTCGGTCAGCTCCGGCAGGGCGGCCAGCGCCCGCTGGACGCGCGGCATCCAGGTGCGCAGCGTCGACAGCTCCGAGGCTTTCAGCGAATACTGATAGCTGGAGTTGGACATGCGCGCGCCGATGCGTATGTCCTGGTTGGGCATCAGGAACATGCGCGCGCCGGGCACGTTACCCAGCTTGCCGCGTAGCCGGTTCATCACGTCGTCCACGGATACCTTGCGTTCGGCCAGGGGCTTGAGCTGGATCATCATGAAACTGGTGTTGCTGCCGCCGCGTCCGCCGCTGTAGCCGACCATGCTCTCGACCGCCGGATCGGCCAGCACCACCTTGCGGAAGTACTCCAGCTTGGGGCGCATGGCCTGGAAGGACGTGCCCTGGTCGGCGCGGATGAAGCCCATGAGCTGGCCCGTGTCCTGCTGCGGGAAGAAACCCTTGGGCACCTTCACGTACAGGTACATGTTGAGTCCGACCACCACGCCCAGCACGATCAGGGTCAGCAGCGAATGGCGCAGCACCCAGTGCAGCGCCCGGCCGTAGCCCCGCGTCATGCCGGCGAAGCCGGCTTCCATCAGGCGGGAGATCCGCCCCGGGGGCCGCGCTTCGCGCACGGGGCGCAGCATGCGGGCGCACATCATGGGCGTCAGCGTGACCGACACGATCAGCGACATCAGGATGGCGGCCGACAGCGTGACGGAGAATTCGCGGAACAGCCGGCCGACGATGTCGCCCATCAGCAGGATGGGGATGAACACCGCGATCAGCGACAGGCTCATCGACAGCACGGTGAAGCCGACCTCGCGCGACCCCACCAGGGCCGCCCGCAGCGGCGACATGCCCGCCTCCAGGTGCCGCGAGATGTTCTCCAGCACGACGATGGCGTCGTCCACCACGAAGCCGGTGGCGACGATCAGCGCCATCAGCGACATGGTGTTGAGCGAATAGCCGCACAGGTACATGACGGCGAAGGTGGCGATGAGCGAGACCGGCACCGCCACGCTGGGGATGATGGCGGCGCGGACGTTGCGCAGGAACAGCAGCACCACCAGGATGACCAGGATGACGGCGATGATGAGCGTGTGCTCGGCCTCGGCCAGCGAGGCGCGGATGCTGGGCGTGCGGTCCTGGGCCACGGTCAGCGCGACGTCGCCCGGCAGCAGCGCCCGCATCTGCGGCAGCGCCTCGCGGATGCGGTCCACCGTCTCGATGATGTTGGCGGCCGGCTGGCGGCCCACCACCAGCAGGATGGCCGGGCTGTTGTTCAGGAACCCCATGTTGAAGAGGTCTTCCACCGAGTCCTCGACCCGCGCCACGTCGCTCAGCACCACCGGCGAGCCGTTGCGGTAGGCCACGATCAGCCGGCGATATTCGTAGGCCTTGCGAAGCTGATCGTTGGTGGCGACCTGCCAGCTGGTCTCGCTGTTCTCGAGTACGCCCTTGGGGCCGCGCGCGTTGGCGTTGTTCAGCGCGGTGCGCACCTCGTCCAGCGCGATGCCGTACTGGTTGAGCGCGGTCGGGTTCAGCTCCACCCGCACCGCCGGCAGCGAACTGCCGCCCACCTGGACGTCGCTGACGCCCTTGATCTGCGCGATGCGTTGCGCCAGGATGGTCGAGCCCACGTCGTAGAGCTGACCCTGGTCGAGCGTGGGCGAGGTCAGCGCCAGCACCATGATGGGCGCGGAGGTGGGGTTGCGCTTGGTGTAGGTCGGGTTGCTGCGCAGCGAACTGGGCAGCATGGTGCGCGCCGCGTTGATGGCGCCCTGCACGTCGCGCGCGGCGCCGTCGATGTCGCGGCTCAGGTCGAACTGCAAGGTGACGCTGGTCGAGCCCTGGGTGCTGCGCGAGGTCATCTCGGTGATGCCGGCGATGCTGCCCAGCGCGCGTTCCAGCGGCGTGGCGACGCTGGAGGCCATGGTCTCGGGGCTGGCGCCGGGCAGGCTGGCGCGCACCGAAATCGTGGGGAAGTCCACCTGCGGCAGTGGCGCGACCGGCAGCTTGACGAAGGCCAGGGCGCCGGCCAGCACCACCGCGATGGCCAGCAGCACCGTGGCCACCGGCCGCATGATGAACGGCGCGGAGATGTTCATGCCGTGCCGCCCGGCTGGCCCACCGAGGCCGTGCGCCGCTCGCGCCTGCGGTTCATCGCATGGCCCAGGCGGTCGAACATCAGGTAGATGACCGGCGTCGTGAACAGCGTCAGCAACTGGCTGAACAGCAGGCCGCCCACCATCACGATGCCCAGCGGCTGGCGCAGCTCGGCGCCGCTACCGGTGCTGAGCATCAGCGGCACGGCGCCGAACAGCGCGGCGAAGGTGGTCATCAGGATCGGCCGGAAGCGCAGCAGCGCCGCCTGGTGGATGGCGTCGCGCGGCGCCATGCCCTGCTTGCGCTCCGCCTCGAGCGCGAAGTCGATCATCATGATGGCGTTCTTCTTCACGATGCCGATCAGCAGGATGATCCCGATGATGCCGATCATGTCCAGATCGCTGCCCGCGATCATCAGCGCCAGCAGCGCGCCCACGCCGGCCGAGGGCAGGGTGGACAGGATGGTGATGGGGTGGATGTAGCTTTCGTACAGCACGCCCAGCACGATGTACATCGTGGCGATGGCGGCCAGGATCAGCAGCAGGGTGCTGTTCAGCGAGGCCTGGAAGGCCTGGGCCGCGCCCTGGAAGCTGGTCTGGATGCCCAGCGGCATGCCGATCTCGTGCTCGGCCTGCAGGATGGCGTCGACCGCGCCGCTGAGCGAGGCGCCGTGCGCCAGGTTGAACGAGACCGTGGCCGACGGGAACTGCCCCAGGTGGCTGATCGACAGCGCCGTGGTCCGCTCGGACACTTGCACGATGTTGGTCAGCGGCACCTGCTTGCCGTCGGCGGTCGCCACGTAGATCTGCGACAGCGACGACGGATCCTGCCGGAACTGCGGCGCGACCTCCAGCACCACGCGGTACTGGTTGGCCTGGGTGAAGATGGTCGAGATCAGCCGCTGGCCCAGCGCGTCGTACAGCGCATTGTTGATGTCGGCCGCGGTCACCCCCAGCCGCGAGGCGGCGTTGCGGTCGATCTCGACGTAGGTCTGCAGGCCGCGGTCCTGCAGGTCGTGGGTCACGTCGGCCAGTTGCGGCAGTTGCTTGAGCCGGTCGACCAGTTTGCGCGTCCAGGTGCCCAACGTGTCCAGGTCAGGGTCCTGCAAGGTGAACTGGTACTGGGTGCGGCTGACGCTGTCCTCGATGGTCAGGTCCTGCACCGGCTGCATGTACAGCCGCATGTCCTCCAGCTTGTCCAGTTGCGGCTGCAGGCGGGCGATCACCTGCGCCGCCGAGGCGCTGCGTTCGTCGTGCGGCTTCAGGTTGATCTGCAGGCGGCCGGCGTTGAGCGTGGCGTTGGTGCCGTCCACGCCGATGAAGGACGACAGGCTGGCCACGTCCGGATCGCGCAGGATGATGTCGGCCGCCGCCTGCTGGCGCCGCGCCATGGCGGCGAAGGACACCGACGGCGAGCTTTCGCTGATGGCCTGGATGACGCCCGTGTCCTGCTGGGGGAAGAAGCCCTTGGGGATGACGACGTACAGCAGCACCGTCAGTAGCAGCGTGCCCAGCGCGACCAGCAGCGTCAGCGGCTGGTGCGACAGCACCCAGCGCAGCATGCGGTCGTAGCCGGCGATGATGCGGTCGAACCATTCGCCGCTCTTGCGGTAGAACCGGCCTTGTTCTTCGTCCGGGATGTGGCGCAGGTACTTCGAGCACATCATGGGCGTCAGGCTGAGCGAGACCACCAGCGAGATCAGGATGGAGACCGCCAGCGTGATGGCGAACTCGCGGAACAGCCTGCCGATCACGTCGCCCATGAACAGCAGCGGGATCAGCACGGCGATCAGCGAGAACGTCAGCGAGATCAGCGTGAAACCGATCTGCGACGCGCCCTTCAGGGCGGCCTGCACCGGCGTCTCGCCCTGTTCCAGGTAGCGGGCGATGTTCTCGATCATGACGATGGCGTCGTCCACCACGAAGCCGGTGGCGATGGTCAGCGCCATCAGCGTGAGGTTGTTGACGCTGAAGCCGGCCAGGTACATGACGCCGAAGGTGCCGATCAGCGATAACGGGACGACCACGCTGGGAATGATGGTGGCCGTGAGGTTGCGCAGGAACACGAAGGTGACCATGACGACCAGAGCGACCGCCAGCAGCAGCTCGAACTGCACGTCCTTGACGGACGAGCGGATGGATTCGGTGCGGTCCGACAGCACGGCCACGTCCAGCGTGCTGGGCAGCGCCGCCTGCAGGTCGGGCAGCAGCTTGCGGATGTTGTCCACCACCTGGATCACGTTGGCGCCGGGCTGGCGCTGCACGTTCAGCAGGATGGCCGGCTGGCCGTCGGCCCAGGCGGCCTGGCGGGTGTTCTCGGCGTCGCGCTCGATCTCGGCCACGTCCGACAGCCGTACCGGCGCGTTGTTGGCGTAGGCGATGATCAGGTCGCGGTACTGCTCAATGGTCTTCAACTGGTCGTTGGCGTCGAGCGTGGTGGCGCGGCTGGGGCCGTCGAAGTTGCCTTTGGGCTGGTTGACGTTGGCGCCGGTGATGGCGGTGCGCACGTTGCTGAGGTTCAGCCCCACCGAGGCCAGGGCGCGCGGGTTCGCGCGGATGCGCACGGCCGGGCGCTGGCCGCCGGCGATGCTGACCAGGCCCACGCCCGAGACCTGCGAGATCTTCTGCGCCATGCGCGTGTCCACCAGGTCGCGCACCTGGTAGAGCGGCAGCGTGGGCGAGCTGATCGCCAGCGTCAGGACCGGCGTATCGGCCGGGTTGACCTTGTTGTAGATGGGCGGTGCGGGCAGGTCGTTGGGCAGCAGGTTCGAGCCGGCGTTGATGGCCGCCTGGACCTCCTGCTCGGCCACGTCCAGCGGCAGGTCGAGGTTGAACTTCAGGGTGATGACCGAGGCGCCGCCCGAACTGATGGACGACATCTGGTTCAGGCCGGGCATCTGGCCGAACTGGCGTTCCAGCGGCGCCGTCACCAGCGAGGTCATGACGTCGGGGCTGGCGCCGGGATACTGCGTGACCACCTGGATGGTCGGGTAGTCGACCTCGGGCAGCGCCGAGACCGGCAGCAGCTTGTAGGCGATCAGGCCCGACAGCAGGATCGCCAGCATCGCCAGCGACGTGGCGATGGGACGCAGGATGAACAGCCGCGACGGATTCATGGCGCCGCGCGTCCGTTGCCGCGGCGGCGCGTGCCCTGGCCGGCGCCGCGCTGCAACTGCGAGCCGGCCGCCTCGGGCACGGTCTCGCTGTCGGTCACGACCTGCACCGGGGCGCCGTCGCGCAGGCGGTCCACGCCTTCGACCACGATGCGGTCACCGGGCTTGAGTCCCTCCTGCACCGATACCCGTTCGCCGTCGCTCGGACCGAGCTTGATCACGCGCAGCGAGACGGTGTTGTCGTCGTTGACGACGTAGACGAAGGTGCCCGGCGTGCCGCGCTGCACCGCGCCCGCGGGAATGACCGTGGCGCCGGCCAGCGTGCGCACGTGCAGGCGGGCGTTGACGAACTGGTTGGGGAACAGGCTCTCGTCCTTGTTCTCGAAGCGGGCCTTGAGCTTGACCGTGCCGGTGGTCGTGTCGATCTGGTTGTCCACCGTGGTCAGCACGCCGTCGGCGAGGTGGCGCACGTCGGCCCGGTCGTAGGCCTGCACGGCCAGCGTCTTGCCCGCCCGCAGCTGGGTCAGCACGTCGGGCAGGTCGCCCTCGGCGATGGTGAACAGCAGCGAAATGGGCTGGGTCTGGGTGATGATGACCAGGCCGTTGGTGTCGCTGCTGCGCACGAGGTTGCCCAGGTCGACCTGGCGCAGGCCCAGGCGGCCGGAGATCGGCGCGGCGACGCGGGTGTAGTCGAGCTGCAGCTTGGCGTTGTCCACCACCGCCTGGTTGGTCTTGAGCGTGCCTTCGTACTGGCGCACCAGGGCCACCTGCGTGTCCACCTGCTGGCGCGCGATCGAGTCCTGCGCGTACAGGGTCTGGTAGCGTTCCAGGTCGCGCCGCGCGTTGTCGAGCTGCGCGCGGTTCTGTTCCAGCGTGCCCTGGGCCTGGGCCAGCGCGACCTGGTAGGGGCGGGGATCGATCTGCACCAGCAGGTCGCCGGCCTTGACGAGCTGGCCTTCCTGGAAAAGGACCTTCTGCAGTTCGCCGTCCACCTTGCTGCGCACGGTGGCCGTGTTGTACGCGGTGATCGTGCCCAGCGCCTTCAGGTAGACCTTCATGTCCTCGGCCCGGGCGGGCGAGACCCGGACCGGCGTGGCGGCCTGGAATCCCCCCGGCCCGCCTGGTCCACCCGGCCCGCGCGGCGCGCCGACGCCTGGCTTGCCTGCTTCGGGCGCCGTCTGCTGGCGCGCGTGCCACCACCAGTATCCGCCGCCGGCCAGGGCGACCACGACCGCCAGCCAGAGCCAGCGCTGTTTTTTCTTGCCGTTCGACGTGGAAGAAGACGGAGCCCGTTCGGGCTGGGGAGGAATATCGGCCATGGAGTTCCAGATAAGGCTTGCCTGATTCGCGCCGCGGGGAAAATGCCCCGGATCGCGGCGCCCTCTAAGGTATTCCAGTTGCGGCGCAATGTGTTGACAAGAAGCCCGGGTTTGAAATCGATCGAAATCGTTTGTTGCCTCAGCCCCGACATTCTGCCCGCGGCCTTGGGCGCAAACCGGCTGGGAATTGCCCTGGGGTGCGCGCCACGGCCAATGCGACCACCGAGGCGGCCCCGGCCATCCGCAGCGCGGCTGCCGCCGCGTGCAGGGTGCTGCCCGTGGTCATGACGTCGTCCACCAGCCCGACGCGCAGCCCCCGGGCCCGCGGCGCGCAAGCATACAGCCCCCGCACCGCCTCGCGCCTGCCCAGGCGCCCCAGGCCGCTCTGCTTGGTCTGTTCGCGGTTGCGGCGCAGCAGGTCGTGGCGTACCGGCAGCGCCAGGTCGCGGCCCAGGGCGCGGGCGATCTCGGCGGCGGGATTGAAGCCGCGCCGCCGCAATGACGCGGACGAGGCGGGAATGGGAACCAATACGGTCCCGGACTCCAGCGGCTGCGCCTGGTGGCGCACGGCTTCGGCCAGCAGGTTGCCCAGCAGGTCGGCCCGGCCGTAGCGGCGGCCGTTCTTCAATTGCAGCACCAGGGCGTCGGCCGGCGGCGCGTAGTCGAAGGCGATGATGGTGCGCGAGAACGCGGGCGGGAGGCCCTCGCAGTCGGGGCAGGCGGTGTCGTGCTCCGGCAGGGGCAGCGCGCAGCGGGCGCAGCGCCACGGCAGGCCCAGGCCAGGCGGGGTACGGGCGGTCCGGCAGACGGCGTCCTCGCAGGCGGCGCACAGCATGCCGCCCCGGCTGCGGCCGGCGCACAGGGGGCAGTCGGACGGCACGAGCGAGCGCAGGCGCGCCGCCAGGTGCCGCCAGTGCGGCATGAAGAAGGGTCCGGGCATGAAAAACCTGTCGGTGGCATCATGGAGGGTGGACGCGGTTGCCGCGTCCGGGCGCTTTTGCGCCGCAGTTTAGGAATTCCTTGGATTTTCGTGCGTGTGGCAATGACAGAAAGCTCCCATCCAGAACGCCTGCCGACGCTGCCCCTGGCGCGCGAGCATGTCGCGCTGCAGTTCGGGCGCCGGGGCGACCTGGAGGCGGCGCAGTTCCTGTACGGCGAGATCGGCGCCCGCATGCTCGAGCGCCTTGAATACATCCGGCTGGCGCCGAAAGCCATGCTGGACGCGGGTTGCGGCGCCGGCGCGGCGCTGGAGCGGCTCCAGGCGCGCTATCCCGGGGCCGTCTACACCGGCGTGGACCTGAGCGCGGCCGTGCTGGCCCATGCGCGCCGGCTGCACCTTCCTGCATCGATGGGCGCGCGCCTGCGCCATTCCGCGCTCAAGCTGGCCGGCCGCGGCGCGCCGCCGCTGCCGGCGTTCGTTCAGGCCGACATGGCCGCCACGGGCCTGCCGCCCGAGTCGCTGGACCTCGTCTGGTCCAACATGGCCCTGCACTGGCACCCCGAGCCGCACGCGGTGCTGGCCGAATGGCGCCGCCTGCTGCGCGTGGGCGGGCTGGCGATGTTCAGCTGTCTGGGGCCCGCGACCTTCCGCGAGCTGCGCGAGGCGGTGGCGCGGGCCGGCCTGGATACGGCCACGCCCGAGTTCGTCGACATGCACGACTTCGGCGACCTGTTGATCGAGAACGGCTTCGCGGACCCGGTCATGGACCAGGAGGTACTCACCTTCACCTACCGGCACGCCGACAGCCTGCTCGACGACGTGCGGCGGCTGGGCGGCAACCCGGCGCGGGGCCGCAGGCGGGGGCTGGCCACGCCCGCGTGGCGCGCCCGGCTGGTCGAGGCCATCGAGGCGGGACGCGGGCCGGACGGCCTGATCCGCCTGACGGCCGAGGTCGCGTACGGCCATGCGTGGCGGGCCGCGTCGTACCGGTCGGCTCCTGGCGAGACGCATATTCCGGTCTCGTCCATAGGGCGCGGCGGGGTGCGCTGAGCCTGCTCAAAGCGGCTCGGGTTGCTGGTCCCGTCTGGCACCCCGTATAATCCTGCGATTCTATGCGCTAGCAACATAATTATTTTCCACGGCGCATGGTGAGGAGTTTTGTGGCGGTGGGGGCCCGCGCAAGCTGCGCACGGTGTCGGCTGCCTGAATAACACTAAACGCTGTTCTTCGAGGTCGGACATGAAGAAGTGGTTGGGTGGGTCGTTGGGGGCGTTGATGGTCAGCATGCTGGCCGGCAACGCAGCATTTGCCGTCAACGACAGCGTGGGCGGCCCGAAAGTCAATCAGCTCAATCTGCACGAGCCTGTCACCAGCATCGCTGCGCAGATCGAGTGGCTGCACTGGATGATGCTGGCCATCTGTATGGTCATCTTCGTCGCCGTGTTCGCGGTGATGTTCTATTCCATCTGGGCGCACCGGAAGTCGCGCGGAGCCAAGCCCGCGTCGTTCCACGAGAGCATAGGGGTCGAAGTCGCCTGGACCGTGATTCCCTTCCTGATCGTCATCGGCATGGCCCTTCCGGCCACCAAGACCGTGGTCGCGATGAAGGACACGTCCAACGCCGACGTGACCGTGAAGGCCACCGGCTACCAATGGAAATGGGGCTACGACTACCTGAACGGCGAAGGCGAGGGCATCTCCTTCCTGTCCAACCTGTCCACTCCGATCGAACAGCGCAACGGTACCGAGCCCAAGGGCGACAACTACCTGATCGAGGTCGACAATCCCCTGGTCGTGCCGGTCAACAAGAAGGTCCGCGTCATCACCACCGCCAACGACGTCATCCACGCGTGGATGGTGCCGGCCTTCGGCGTCAAGCAGGATGCCATTCCCGGCTTCGTGCGCGACACCTGGTTCCGTGCCGAGAAAACCGGCGAATTCCGCGGCCAGTGCGCGGAGCTGTGCGGCAAGGACCACGCCTTCATGCCCATCGTCGTGAAGGTCGTGTCCCAGGAAGACTATAGTAAGTGGGTCGAGGAGCAGAAGGCCAAGCTGGCCGCGCAAGCCGACGATCCCAACAAGACCTGGACCGCCGACGAACTGAAGACCCGCGGCGAAAAGGTGTTCGCGTCCAACTGCGTGGCCTGTCACCAGGCCAACGGCAAGGGCGTGCCGGGCACCTTCCCCGCGCTGGACGCCGACCCGACCGTACTGGGCCCCAAGGACAAGCAGATCGAAACCGTGCTGAAGGGCCGTCCCGGCACCGCCATGGCCTCGTTCGCGCACCTGTCCGACGTCGAGATCGCCGCGGCCATCACCTACACCCGCAATGCCTGGAGCAATGCGGGCAAGGGCCAGGATCCCGTCGTGCAGCCCGCCGATGTGAAGTCGGCCCGCTAAGGACGCGCGGCCGCCGGGGGCGGCCATGCAGTACCGGTTCAGTTTTCACATATTGAGCGCCTTCGTCACGATAGCGAAGACAGCAGTACGGAGCAGCAAGGAGCCATCATGAGCAGCACCGCGATCGATCACGCCCACGGGCACGATCATGACGACCACGCCCACGGTCATCCGACTGGCTGGCGGCGTTGGCTGTTCGCCACGAACCACAAAGATATCGGTACGATGTACCTGATCTTTTCCTTCACGATGCTGCTGGAAGGCGGACTGCTGGCGCTGCTGCTGCGCACCGAGCTGTTCGAGCCGGGCATCCAGTTCTTCCAGCCCGAGCTGTTCAACCAGTTCACCACCATGCACGGCCTGATCATGGTGTTCGGCGCGATCATGCCGGCCTTCGTGGGCTTCGCGAACTGGATGATCCCGCTGCAGATCGGCGCCTCGGACATGGCCTTCGCGCGGATGAACAACTTCAGCTTCTGGCTGCTGCCCGTCGCCGCCATCCTGCTGACGGTGTCGTTCTTCGTGCCCGGCGGCGCCACCGCCGCGGGCTGGACGCTGTATGCGCCGCTGTCGGTCCAGATGGGACCGGGCATGGACTTCGCGATCTTCGCGGTCCACATCATGGGCGCCTCGTCCATCATGGGCTCGATCAACATCATCGTGACCGTCCTGAACATGCGCGCGCCCGGCATGACGCTGATGAAGATGCCGCTGTTCTGCTGGACCTGGCTCATCACCGCCTACCTGCTGATCGCCGTGATGCCCGTGCTGGCCGGCGCCATCACCATGGTGCTGACCGACCGCCACTTCGGCACCTCGTTCTTCAACGCGGCCGGCGGCGGCGACCCGGTCATGTACCAGCACATCTTCTGGTTCTTCGGGCACCCCGAGGTCTACATCATGATCCTGCCGGCGTTCGGCATCGTGTCGGCCATCGTCCCGGTATTCGCCCGCAAGCGCCTGTTCGGCTATGCCTCGATGGTGTACGCCACGTCCTCGATCGCGATCCTGTCGTTCATCGTGTGGGCCCACCACATGTTCACGACCGGCATGCCCGTCACCGGCCAGTTGTTCTTCATGTACGCGACCATGCTGATCGCGGTGCCCACCGGCGTGAAGATCTTCAACTGGCTGGCCACGATGTGGCGAGGCTCCATGACCTTCGAGACGCCGATGCTGTTCGCCATCGGCTTCATCTTCGTGTTCACGATGGGCGGCTTCACCGGCCTGATCCTGGCCGTCGCGCCCATCGACATCCAGGTGCAGGACACCTACTACGTGGTGGCGCACTTCCACTATGTGCTGGTGGCCGGTTCGCTGTTCGCGCTGTTCGGCGGCACCTACTACTGGCTGCCCAAGTGGACGGGCGTGATGTATGACGAGAAGCTGGGCAAGATCCACTTCTGGTCGTCGCTGATCTCGTTCAACGTCACCTTCTTCCCGATGCACTTCCTGGGCCTGGCCGGCATGCCCCGCCGCTATGCGGACTATGCCGCCCAGTTCACCGACTTCCACCAGATCGCCACCATCGGCGCCTTCTGGTTCGGTCTGTCGCAACTGCTGTTCCTGTACGTCGTGCTGAAGGCCTACCGGGGCCATGGCGAGCCCGCTCCCGCCAATCCCTGGGGCGCCGAGGACGGCGGCCTGGAATGGACTCTCCCTTCGCCGGCGCCGTACCATTCGTTCGAAACGCCGCCCCAGGTCAAGTAGATGGTCACGTCCGAGCAGCGCCGCCGCAACCGGCGCACGGGCCTTGCACTCGCAGCTCTGGTCGCCGCGTTTTTCATCGCGGTGATCCTGCGCAAGGTCTTTCTCGGCTGACCCGATACGTGTCGCAGGTGCCCCTATGACGCCTCCCGACTCCAGGCAACCCGCCAAGCCGGCATCCGACAACCGCCGGATGCTGGGCAAGCTGGCCGTCATCATCGCGATGATGTTCGGCTTCGGCTATGCACTGGTTCCGATGTACCGCGCCATTTGCGAGGTGACCGGCATCAACGTGTTGACCAAGGTCGACGCCGATGCCGCCGCCTTCGCGCGCAATACGCAGGTCGATACCAGCCGTACCGTCAAGATCGTGTTCGACGCGAACATCCACGGTCCGTGGCGGTTCCGTCCGGTGCAGTCGTCCATGGACGTCAATCCGGGCGAACTGGCGACCATCGTCTACGAGATCGCCAACCAGCAGGACCGCGAAATGGCGGGGCAGGCCATCCCCAGCTATGCGCCCATGCTGGCCGGCCAGTATTTCAAGAAGCTGGAATGCTTCTGCTTTTCCCAGCAGGACCTGAAAGCGCGCGAGACGCGCCAGTTCCCGGTGGTGTTCGTGGTGGACCCCAAGCTGCCGAAGGATGTGCATACGATCACGTTGTCGTACACGTTCTTCGAAGTGAGCGCGCCGGCTGCCGACGCGCGGCCCGCCGCCGAGTCCGGAGGCAAGAGTTGAGCGACGACCTGAAATCGGCGGCCGGCCGCAAGCTCAATTTCTTCCAGACCCTGGGCGCGGTGCTGTGGTCCTTCACCGGCTTGCGGCGCGGGGCGGACTACCGCAACGACGCCGCCAAGCTCAATCCGATCTACGTCATCATCGCCGGTGTCGTGATGGCGGTGGTGTTTGTGGTAGTGCTGCTGCTGATCGTCAGGACGGTCGTCGGCTAGAAGAACAAGGATGGCCGGGACGGCCGTCTCCGAATCATGTGCGGTTTTGTGGAATTCGCGAAGGAGAGTTGAGATGAGTGCAAGTCACTCGGTTTCGGGCAAGGAGGCGCCGTACTATTTCGTGCCGGCTCCATCCGTGCATCCCGCCACGGCCAGCCTGGCACTGCTGTTCTTCCTGCTGGGCATGGCCCTGTGGGTCAACAGCGTGAGCGTCGGCCCCTGGTTCGTGCTGGCCGGCGTACTCGGCTTCCTCTTCGTGCTCTACCGCTGGTTCGGCGACGCCATCGCCGAGTCCACCGGCGGGCTCTACAGCAAGCGCGTCGACGCCTCGTACCGCTGGAGCATGAGCTGGTTCATCTTCTCCGAGGTCATGTTCTTCGCGGCCTTCTTCGGTGCGCTGTTCTATGCCCGCGCGATCACGACGCCCTGGCTGTCCGACCTGGACACCCGCATGGTGCTGTGGCCCGATTTCGCCGGTGCCTGGCCTAATACCGGCCCGGCCGGGACCATCGAGCCCTTCACCGCGATGGGACCTTTCTGGATCCCCACCATCAACACGGCCCTGCTGCTGACCTCGGGCGTGACGCTGACCATCTCGCACCACGCGCTGCTGGCCAGCAACCGCACGAAGGCCGCGCTCTGGCTGTTCATCACCATCCTGCTCGGCGCGACTTTCATGGGCTTCCAGGCCTATGAGTACTTCCACGCGTACACCGAGCTGAACCTCAAGCTCACCTCGGGCGCCTTCGGCTCCACGTTCTACATGCTGACGGGCTTCCACGGCTTCCACGTCACCATGGGGGCGCTGATGCTGGCGGTGATGCTGCGCCGCCTGATCCGGGGCGATTTCACGGCTACCCACCATTTCGGTTTCGAAGGCGCCGCCTGGTACTGGCACTTCGTCGACGTGGTCTGGCTGGGCCTGTATCTTTTCGTCTACTGGTTTTAGAAGAGGTCCCCCCCTACGCGCTTCGCGCGCCCCCCAGGGGGCGGCACTGGCGGACCGGCGGAGCCGGATCCGCTGTGCCCTGGGTCGGGGGGCATGTTCTCAGGCGGCCTGCGACAGTTGGCCGCTTCCCGGGGTGTGTGGGGGCAGGCACACTAGCAGGCTGGGCCTTCCGGTGAGCCGGACAGGGGCCTGCCCTTCGGGGCCGCTGCGGCCGTCCAGATGCCGCGCCGCCTGGCGCGGACCGGTCAACGCAGGCCGGTGCTCTGGATCCAGCCCATCCAATGGGCGAACAGCACGAACAGGAATAACAGCACCGACAGGCCGATCCGGGCCGTCAGCGCATAGACCATACGCTTGCTATTGCCGGTATCCCTCATCAGGTAGATCAGGGCGGAAGCCAAGCTGTACAGAATGCCGACGAAGGCTATGCCTACTATGATGCGCATCGAATCTCTCCTCCAGCCCGCGATTATGGCAGTCCGCGCGGTGCCGTGCGCTTCTTCCGCGGCATGAAACGCTCGGCGTCCGATCTTGCCGGCATGCCGGCGCCGGTCCCGGCGGCCGTCCGCAGGCGTGCCGGCGGTGGATCCGTCCCGCTGGCCCTGGTACTGCTGGCCGCCACCGTGGTGGTGACGGTCGCGCTGGGCCGCTGGCAACTCGGGCGGGCCGACGAGAAAGCGGCCACGCTGGCCGCCCTCGAAGCGGGCCGCACTTTGCCGCCGCTGGCGCTGGGGCCGGGCCGCGCGGGCGAGGACCTGATTCCCTGGCGTTCGGCCCAGGCATCCGGCCACTGGCTGGCTGACCGGACGGTGCTGCTGGACAATCGCATGGCGGACGGCCGGCCGGGCTTCTGGGTCGTGACGCCGCTGGCGTTCGACGGCGAGGGCCGGCAGGCCGTGGCCGTGCTAAGGGGCTGGCTGCCGCGTCCGGTGCCGGACGCCCCGGTGACCGTACGCACGCCGACCGGGCCGGTCACCGTGCGGGGCGAGCTCGTCCCGCGCGTGCCGCGCCTGTTCGAACTGCCCGCGTTGAGCGGGCGCAAGCGCGACGAACTGGCATCGAGCCTGCCCGGCTGGCCCGGCGCGCCGCCCCGGGTGCAGAACCTGGAGCTGGACGCCTACGCCAAGGCCACGGGCGTGGCCCTGCTGCCCGCCGTGCTGGAACAGACCGGCGATGCGCCGGACGGGCTGGTCCGCGATTGGGCCGGTCCACCTACCAATATAGACACGCACCGCGGCTATGCGTTGCAGTGGTTTTCGTTCGCGGCCATCGCCGCCATCGCCTTTGGAGTCATCCTTGTCCGAGTCCTCCGCCCGAAACGCTAGCGGCGCCGCCGCTCGGCCCCGGCGCTCGCTGTTCGCCCTGTACGCGGTGCTGGCTGTCTGCGCCGCGCCCGTGCTGGCGGCCGCGCTGGTCTATTTCCTGGAATGGCGCCCGGGCAGCGCCGGCACCAACTATGGCGACCTGGTCGAGCCGCAGCGCTCGGTTCCGCCGGTCGAGCAGCTGCAATTGACGGACCTGGACGGCACCCCGTTCGACCTGCGGAGCCTGGACGGCAAGTGGGTCATGGTGGCCGCGCACGGCGGCGACTGCGGCGACGAATGCGCCAAGAAGCTCTACATCATGCGGCAGACGCATGCCAGCACGGGCAAGAACGTGGGCCGCATCGAGCGCGTCTGGCTGATCCTGGACGACGAACCCGTGCCGACCGTGGTCATCCGCGCCTATGAAGGCACCCACATGGTCCGGGCCCGGGCCGAGCAGGTGGGGCGCTTCCTCGCGCTGCCGGCCGGCGTCGACGCCACGCCCGCCGCGCTCGGCCAGCATATCTGGCTGATCGATCCCCGCAACAACCTGATGCTGCGCTTCCCCGAGAATCCCGACCCCTTGCGCCTGCGCGACGACATCGGCAAGCTGCTGCACGCTTCGCGCATCGGCTAGGGCAGGCGGGACCATGGACACGCAACGCCTCGAACAAGGAACCTCCCGGATCCGCGCCCGCTATGCCAAGCTGTTGGCGATCACGATGTTCCTGACCTTCGACCTGATCATGTTCGGCGCCTTCGTGCGGCTGACCGATTCCGGCCTGGGCTGCCCCGACTGGCCGGGCTGCTACGGCAACGCGTCCCCCATCGGGGCGCGGCACGACATCCACGCCGCCGCGACGGCCATGCCCGAGGGACCGGTTACACTATCCAAGGCCTGGATAGAGATGATCCACCGCTACGCGGGCACGCTGCTGGGCATCCTGATCATCGGCATCGTGTTCATGGCCTGGCGCCACCGCAAGGCGCTGGCGCAGTCGCCCCGGCTGGCTACGGTGATCCTGCCGGCGGTCTGCCTGCAAGGGGCCTTCGGCGCCTGGACCGTCACGCACCAACTGATGCCGGCCGTGGTCACCGCCCACCTGCTGGGCGGGATCAGCCTGCTGGCGCTGCTGACCTGGCTGTCGGCCAGACAGACGGTGCTGCCGGATATCGTGCCGGAAGCCGGACGTTGGCGGAAGTACGTCGCGGTCGGCCTGGTGCTGCTGTATACGCAGCTGGCGCTGGGGGGCTGGGTCAGCACGAATTACGCGGCGCTGGCCTGCATGGATTTCCCGACCTGCCATGGGCAGTGGCTGCCGGACATGGATTTCCACGGCGGCTATTCGATCGTGCGCGGGCTGGGCGAGCTGCCCTCGGGCGAGATCATCTCGCAAAGCGCGCTGACCGCCATCCACTGGACGCACCGCAATTTCGCGTTCGTGGTCCTGATCTACCTGGGCGCATTGGCGTTCAGGCTGCGCCGCTACGAAGGCCTGCAGGGACCGTCGCGCGCGCTGCTGGCCATGCTCGTGGTGCAACTGCTGACCGGGCTGACCAGCATTTTCCTGCAATGGCCTATAGTGATCGCCGTGTTGCATAACGGCGGGGCCGCCGTCCTGACCATCCTGTGCGTGACGCTGCTGGTCAGGCTGGGACGGGCCCGCCACGCGCCTTCTATCGGCGCGAGGGCCTACTGAAGTTCGGGAATCCTCATGGAAAGCATTACTGTGTCTACCGTCAGTCTGCGTCTTCGGCAATATTGGGTGCTGACCAAGCCTCGCGTCAGCCAGCTTGCCGTTTTCTGCGCAGTCATCGGCATGTTCCTCGCCACCCCGGCCGTACCGCCGTGGCAGACCGTGATCGCGGCGACGATAGGCATCTGGCTGCTGGCGGCGGCCGCTTTCGCCATCAACTGCCTGATCGAGGAGCAGGTCGACGCGCGCATGGCCCGCACCGCCCACCGGCCCACCGCCCGGGGCGACATCGGCGCGCTGCAGATCATCGCCATGTCGGGCGTGGTCGGCGGACTGGGCATGACGGTGCTCTACACCCTGGTCAATCCGCTGACCATGTGGCTGACCTTCGCCACCTTCGTCGGCTACGCCATCATCTATACCGTCATCCTGAAGCCGCGCACGCCGCAGAACATCGTGATCGGCGGCCTGTCCGGCGCCATGCCGCCGGCGCTGGGCTGGGCCGCCGTGGCCGACAGCGTCCCGGCCGAGGCCTGGCTGCTGGTGCTGATCATCTTCATCTGGACGCCGCCCCATTTCTGGGCCCTGGCGCTGTACCGCACCAAGGACTACGAGAACGCCGGCCTGCCCATGCTGCCCGTCACGCACGGCCAGAAGCTCACGCGGCTGCACATCCTGCTGTATTCCGTGGCGCTGTTCGCCACCACGCTGCTGCCCTATGTCATCCGTATGAGCGGCCTGGTCTACCTGGCCAGCGCCGTGGCCCTGGGCGTGGTGTTCGTCGGCTACGCCTGGAAGCTCTACCGCCACTACAGCGACGAGCTGGCGCGGCGCCTGTTCCGCTATTCGATCCTGTATTTGTCGCTGCTGTTTGCGGCCCTGTTGGTCGATCACTGGTTGTGAGGGAAATCCGCCCGTGTTCGGGCGGATTTCCCGTCTGTTTGCCGTCATTGAGGGTTAATCATGGCCGAGTTTGCTGTTTCCCGCCGTTTCGTCCTGCGCGCCGGCGCTGCCGCCGTGGCGGCGGCGATGTTGGCGGCTTGCGAGAAGAAGCCTTCGTTCAACAGCACGGATGTGAGCGGGTCGGACCTGGGCACCGATCTGTCGCTGACGGACTCCAACGGCCAGGCCCGTACGCTGCAGGATTTCAAGGGCAAGGTCCTGGTCGTGTTCTTCGGTTTCGTGCAATGCCCCGACGTATGCCCGACCACGCTGGCGGAGTTCGTGCAGGTCAAGAACAGCCTGGGCAAGGACGGCGACAAGGTCCAGGTCGCGTTCGTGACCGTGGACCCCGAGCGCGACACGCCCGAGATCCTGCGCGCTTACGTGACCCAGTTCGATCCCAGTTTCCTGGGACTGCGCGGCGACGCTGATGCCACCGCCCGCGTGGCCAAGTCCTTCAAGGTGTTCTACGCCAAAGTCCCCGGCAAGGAGCCCGGTTCCTACACCATGGACCACACGGCCGGCGTCTACATCTACGACCCCGAGGGCCATCTGCGCCTGTTCGCCCGCCACAATGCCGGCGTCGAGGCCCTGGCCAGCGACATCCGCAAACTGTTGTAACCCCCCTACGCGCTTACGCGCGCCCCCCAGGGGGCGAAACCGGCGGACTGGCAAAGCCAGATCCGCGGTTTCTTGGGTCTAGGGAAAGCATCGTGGACTGAAGCACGGTTGCTACCGCTGGCAGCCAGCGAAGCACAGGTCCCCCAATCCAAGATAAAGGCACTAGACCCAGGATGCGGTGGATCCGGCTCCGCCGGTCCACCCGCATCGCCCCCTTGAGGGGGCCCGCGTAAGCGGGTAGGGGGTGGGCTCCCCCCCCCCCAAAAAAAAACGGGACACCGAAGTGTCCCGTGAATATCCGCCTCAAGTGGGGGGGAGGGAGGAGAAAAGCAGAGGCGGACGTATCGGCTGGTACCGGCAGACTGCACCGGAAGAAACGTCGAGCGGGGGGAAGCCCGACATTCCGACACGAGGGCGTTGCACCCAAAGCGTGTCCCACCTGACGGTTAGTCCAGGCCCAGGCGGGGAAGTTCACCCGCTACCCGTATTTCCACGTAAATTTCCGCCAATTCTGTAACTCGGTGTGACGGATGTCGCAGACCAGCAAAAAGGGCGGATCCGGTGGTTCCGGAATCCGCCCTTGGGGCTCATGCCGACGAGGCGGCCGTGGCGGTCAGGTCAGGCGTACTCGGCCAGCGCGCCGCGCATCTTGGTCATGGCGCGCGCCTCGATCTGGCGGATGCGCTCGGCGGACACGCCGAACTCGTTCGCGAGTTCCTGCAGCGTGGCGCCGCCCTCGTCCTTCAGCCAGCGCGCCTCGATGATGCGACGCGACCGTTCGTCCAGGCTTTCCAGGGCCTGCAGGAGTCCGCTGCCGTGCAGTTCGTCGCGGCGGCGTTCCTCGAGGATGGCGCTGGGCTCCTGCTGGCCTTCGTCCGACAGGTAGGCGATGGGGGCGAAATCGTTTTCGCCGTCATCGGTGCCACGGCCTTCCAGGGCCAGGTCCTGCCCGTACAGGCGCACTTCCATCTCGGTCACGTCCTGCGGCCGCACGTTCAGGCTGGCGGCGATTTCCTCGACCTGTTCCGGCGTGAGCGCGTGCGAGTCCGGCTTCAGGCTGCGCAGGTTGAAGAACAGCTTGCGCTGGGCCTTGGTGGTGGCCACCTTGACCAGGCGCCAGTTCTTCAGGATGTACTCGTGGATCTCGGCTTTGACCCAGTGGATGGCGAAGGACACCAGCCGCACGCCGCGGTTGGGGTCGAATCGCTTGACGGCCTTCATCAGGCCGACGTTGCCTTCCTGGATCAGGTCGGCGTGCGGCAGCCCATAGCCCAGGTACTGGCGGGCGATGGCGACCACCAGGCGCAGGTGCGACAGCACCAGTTCGCGGGCGGCGTTGAGGTCCTGCTTTTCCTGGTAGCGCTGGGCCAGCTCGTGTTCCTGCTCGGCCGTCAGCACCGGCAGGCGGTTGACGGCGCCGATATAGGCTTCGATCGTGCCAAGGGCGCCCGGGTTGGCGATGGCCAGGGCCAGCGCGCCCGGACCGCTTGTGGCGGGTGCGAGGACGTTGGACTGATTCGACGAACGTTTCATAAACGGCTTACCTCCATGTCTGAAGGTTAGCACTCTCAAACAAAGAGTGCTAATGGGTGTTTTTGATGGATGCGATAAAGAGAATCGATCGCTGTGCGGTGCAGCACGGCGGGCGAACCCGGCCAGGTCGGCGCCAGGGCATCCGACGGCGGGCCAGGGGTGGGCAGGCAATCAGGGTTTCATACTGCATAGACCATGAAATCGGCGTATCGTTCGCGGAAACCTGCATTTTCCGACCTTCGATATTGATGCGTCCCTAAAAATGGCCCGTCTCCCCCGTCTGTATGCCCCGGATCTCCCCCATCTCGCCCAGGCCCGTTTCACGGTGCCCTTGTCGGCGGGGGGCGACGGCGGCGCCATGCTGGACCAGGTCGCGGCTTGGCTGGAGGCGGACGCCAGGCAGCACGGGGTAGCGGTGCATGGGTGGGCGCTTACTTTCGATCAATTGCTGCTGCTGGCCACGCCCACCGGCCCGGGAGGGATCTCGGCCGTGGTCCAGTCCCTGGGGCGCCGCCTGGCCGCCCGGCTGCATATAGGAAGGGTCTTCGCCGGCCGGTTCCGCTCCACCCTGGTCGAACCGGGCGCCTGGGTGCTGCCCGGCCTGATCTGGCTCGAGACCGTCCCGCTGCGCCAGGGGCTGGCGGGCGATGCGGAGTTGTGGCGGTGGTCCTCGGCCCCGGCGCACATGGGCGCCGCGTCGGCCGGCATGCTGCATGACCACGCCGACTACTGGGCGTGCGGCAACACGCCGTTCGACCGCCAGGCCAACTACCGTACCAGGATGGCCGAAGGCGTGGCGCCGTCCACGGCGCAGCGCATCGAGCAGGCGCTGTATGGTCAGTGGGCCCTGGGCGGTCCCGCTTTCGTGCAATCGCTGGAGGGCACCAGCAGCCGGCGGGCGGCCGCCAGCAAGCGGGGAAGGCCGCGCAAGCAGCCCAAGATCGAGGACGAAAACGCACGCTAATGGTGCGACCCCAATTTAATTTCCTTGATTTGTAGCCTGGATAATAATTAGGGACGTTCCCCGTTTTATTTTTCTTGCGGCCCCTGGTGCGCCGCAGTATCGTCGGTTTCCCCCGGCGCGGCCCCCGTGCGCGCGCCGGGTTCGGAATCCCGATGTCCAGTACCCGGATTCGTGCCCGGCACACGAATCCCCCAGCGGAGCGCACCATGCCCCTATCCAGCCAGGACCACCTCTCGGCCCCGTCGTCCCGGACGGCCGTCATCGACGCCTCCCGCATCGGCCTGCCCGCGCCGCGCCAGCCGGACGCCCAGGGCCTGTACGACCCGGCGAACGAACACGACGCCTGTGGCGTGGGTTTCGTGGCCCACATCAAGGGCCAGAAAAGCCATTCCATCATCCAGCAAGGCCTGAAGATCCTCGAGAACATCGACCACCGCGGCGCGGTGGGAGCCGATGCGCTCATGGGCGACGGCGCCGGCATCCTGATCCAGATCCCGGATGCCCTGTATCGCGAGGAAATGGCCGCCCAGGGCGTGGTCCTGCCCGCTCCCGGGGAATACGGGGTCGCGATGGTGTTCCTGCCCCAGGAAATGGGGTCGCGCCTGGCCTGTGAGGCCGAACTGGAGCGCGCCGTGCGCGCCGAGGGCCAGGTGGTGCTGGGTTGGCGTGACGTGCCCATCGACAAGGACATGCCGATGTCGCCCAACGTGAAGGTCATGGAGCCGGTGATCCGGCAGCTCTTCATTGGCCGCGGCGGCGACGTCATGGTGCCCGATGCGCTCGAGCGCAAGCTGTACGTGATCCGCAAGATGGCTTCGCACGCCATCCAGAAGATGCACCTGAAGCACGGCAAGGAATATTTCGTGCCGTCCATCTCCAGCCGGACCGTGGTCTACAAGGGCCTGCTGCTGGCCGACCAGGTGGGCCGCTACTACCGCGACCTGGCCGATTCGCGCGCCGTCACGGCGCTGGCGCTGGTGCACCAGCGCTTCTCGACCAACACCTTCCCGGCCTGGCCGCTGGCCCACCCCTACCGCCTGATCGCCCACAACGGCGAGATCAACACGGTCAAGGGCAACTTCAACTGGCTGCGAGCCCGCGAAGGCGTGATGCAGTCGCCGGTGCTGGGCGACGACCTGAAGAAGCTCTACCCCATCGTCTACGAAGGCCAGTCCGACACCGCCACGTTCGACAACTGCCTCGAACTGCTCGTCATGTCCGGCTATTCCATCTCGCACGCGATGATGATGATGATTCCCGAGGCCTGGGAACAGCACGCCGAGATGGACGAGGCGCGCCGCGCCTTCTACGAATACCATGCCGCGATGATGGAGCCCTGGGACGGTCCCGCCGCCATCGCCTTCACCGACGGCCGTCAGATCGGCGCGACGCTGGACCGCAATGGCCTGCGTCCGGCGCGCTACATCGTTACCGACGACGACCTGGTCATCATGGCGTCGGAATCCGGCGTGCTGCCGGTCCCGCAAAGCAAGATCGTCAAAAAGTGGCGCCTGCAGCCGGGCAAGATGTTCCTGATCGACCTGGAACTGGGCCGCATCATCGACGACAAGGAGCTGAAGGACCAGCTCGCCAACAGCAAGCCCTACCGCCAGTGGATCGAGCGCATCCGCATCAAGCTCGACACGCTGCCCGAACCCGTCCGCGAGGAAATCGAAGAAGGCCGCTCGTCGATCCCCATGCTCGACCGGCAGCAGGCCTTCGGCTGGACGCAGGAAGACTACAAGTTCATCCTGCGTCCCATGGCCGCGCTGGGCGAGGAAAGCACGGGCTCGATGGGCAACGACACGCCGCTGGCGGTGCTGTCCGGCAAGAACAAGAGCCTCTACAACTACTTCCGGCAACTGTTCGCGCAGGTCACCAACCCGCCCATCGACCCCATCCGCGAAAACCTGGTGATGTCGCTGGTGTCGTTCATCGGGCCCAAGCCCAACGTGCTCGACATCAACAACGTGAACCCGCCGCTGCGCCTGGAAGTGGCGCAGCCGGTGCTGGACTTCGCCGACATGGCGCAGATCCGCCACATCGAGCGCGTCACGAACGGCAAGTTCAAGAGCTTCGAGCTGGACATCACCTATCCGGCCGCCTGGGGCAAGGAAGGCATCCAGGCCCGCGTGGCCGCGCTGTGCGCCCAGGCCGTGGATGCCGTCAGGAGCGGTTACAACATCCTGATCGTGTCCGACCGCCTGGTCGACAGCGGCCGCGTGGCCATTCCCGCGCTGCTGGCCACCTCGGCCGTGCACCAGCACCTGATCCGCGCCGGCCTGCGCACCAGCACCGGCCTGGTGGTGGAAACCGGCTCGGCCCGCGAGGTGCACCACTTCGCGCTGCTGGGCGGGTACGGCGCCGAGGCCGTGCACCCCTACCTGGCGATGGAAGCACTGGCGCACGAGCATGAGCACGACGCCAAGGTGCCGGTGGACAAGGCCATCTACAACTATGTCAAGGCCATCGGCAAGGGTCTGCAGAAGGTCATGTCCAAGATGGGCATCTCGACCTACATGTCGTACACCGGCGCCCAGATCTTCGAGGCTGTGGGCCTGAACCGCCCGCTGGTCGAGCAGTATTTCCCGGGCACCGCCAGCAATATCGAAGGCATCGGCATCTTCGAGGTGGCCGAGGAGTCCCTGCGCATGCACAAGGCGGCCTTCGGCAACGATCCGCTGCTCGACGGCGCGCTGGACGAGGGTGGCGAGTACGCCTTCCGGATCCGCGGCGAAGAGCACATGTGGACGCCCGACGCCATCGCCAAGCTGCAGCATTCCACCCGTGCGGACAACTACCGCACCTACAAGGAATACGCGCAGATCATCAACGACCAGAGCAAGCGCCACATGACGCTGCGCGGCCTGTTCGAGTTCAAGTTCGATCCGGCCCACGCCATCCCCTTGGCCGAGGTCGAGCCGGCCAAGGACATCGTCAAGCGCTTCGCCACCGGCGCGATGTCGCTGGGTTCGATCTCGACCGAGGCCCATTCGGTGCTGGCGATCGCGATGAACCGCATCGGCGGCAAGTCCAACACCGGCGAGGGCGGCGAAGACGAGCTGCGCTATCGCACCGAACTGCAGCACGGCAAGGCCGGCATCAAGGACGGCGACACCCTGGCTTCGGTGCTGGGGGCGGACCGCGTGGTGGCCGACGTGCCGCTGAAGGCGGGCGATTCGCTGCGCTCGCGCATCAAGCAGGTGGCCTCGGGACGCTTCGGCGTGTCGGCCGAGTACCTGGCCAGCGCCGACCAGATCCAGATCAAGATGGCGCAGGGCGCCAAGCCCGGCGAAGGCGGCCAACTGCCCGGCCACAAGGTGTCGGAATACATCGCCAAGCTGCGCTTCTCGGTGCCGGGCGTGGGCCTGATCTCGCCCCCGCCGCACCACGACATCTATTCCATCGAAGACCTGGCCCAGCTCATCCATGACCTGAAGAACGCCAATCCCCAGGCGTCGATCTCGGTCAAGCTGGTGTCCGAAGTCGGCGTCGGGACGGTGGCCGCGGGCGTGGCCAAGGCCAAGTCCGACCACGTGGTGATCGCGGGCCACGACGGCGGCACCGGCGCCTCGCCCGTGTCGTCGATCAAGCATGCCGGCACGCCGTGGGAGCTGGGCCTGGCCGAGACGCAACAGACCCTGGTGCTGAACCACCTGCGCGGCCGCATCCGCGTGCAGGCCGACGGCCAGATGAAGACCGGCCGCGACGTCGTGATCGGCGCGCTGCTGGGCGCCGACGAGTTCGGCTTCGCCACCGCGCCGCTGGTGGTCGAAGGCTGCATCATGATGCGCAAGTGCCACCTGAACACCTGCCCGGTGGGCGTGGCCACGCAGGATCCGGTCCTGCGCGCCAAGTTCCAGGGCAAGCCCGAACACGTCGTCAACTTCTTCTTCTTCATCGCCGAGGAAGTGCGCGAACTCATGGCCCAGCTTGGCATCCGCAGGTTCGACGAGTTGATCGGCCGTTCCGACCTGCTCGACATGCGCGCCGGCATCGAGCACTGGAAGGCGCGCGGCCTGGACTTCAGCCGCGTGTTCCACCAGCCCCGTGTGGCGGCCGAGGTGGCGCGCATGCACGTGGACGAGCAGGATCACGGCCTGGCCAAGGCGCTGGACCACCAGTTGATCGAGCGCGCCCGACCCGCCATCGAGCGCGGCGAGAAGGTCTCGTTCATCACGACGGTGCGCAACGTGAACCGCACCATCGGCGCCATGCTGTCCGGCATGGTGGCGCGCAAGTACGGTTACGAGGGCCTGCCCGACGACACCATCCACATCCAGTGCAACGGCACGGCCGGCCAGAGCTTCGGCGCCTTCCTGGCGCATGGCGTGACGCTGGACCTGGTGGGCGACGGCAACGACTACGTCGGCAAGGGCCTGTCGGGCGGCCGCATCATCGTGCGTTCGCCCAACGATTTCCGGGGCCATGGCCCCGAGCACATCATCGTCGGCAACACCGTGCTGTACGGCTCGTTGTCGGGCGAGGCCTATTTCAACGGCGTGGCGGGCGAACGCTTCGCGGTGCGCAATTCGGGCGCCGCGGCGGTGGTGGAAGGCGTGGGTGACCACGGCTGCGAATACATGACCGGCGGCACCGTGGTGGTGCTGGGCGAGACCGGCCGCAACTTCGCCGCCGGCATGTCGGGCGGCGTGGCCTATGTCTACGACCCGGACGGCTCTTTCCGCCTGCGCGCCAACCTGGCCATGGTCGAGCTCGAGGAGGTCGTGCCCGCTGCGCTCCAGGAGAAGGACGGTTCCCAGCGCCTGTGGCACAGCATGGTGCGGGGCGGCGAGCGGGATACCGACGAGGCCATCCTGCGCCGCCTGGTCGAGAACCATTTCCGCTATACCGGCAGCTTCCGCGCCCGCGACATCATGGATGCCTGGGAAACCGCCCGCACCAAGTTCGTCAAGGTCATGCCGACGGAGTACCGGCGCGCGCTGGGCGAAATGTGGGATGCCCGGAATCCGCAGAAGCTGGCCGCCTAGGCACGCCCTGCCGCCGGGAGGCGGCGCGAACCGTAACGAAATCGGAGCCGGCGCGGCGTATGCGCCGGCTCCAAACAGGATAGTCAGGAAAGAGCCATGGGTAAGGTCACCGGATTTCTGGAATACCAGCGTCTGCAGGAAGCGGCGGAAGCGCCCGAGCAGCGCGTCAAGCACTGGAAGGAATTCGTCCTCCATCTGAACACCGAGCAGGCCAAGCAGCAGGGCGCCCGGTGCATGGACTGCGGCATCCCGTTCTGCACGAACGGCTGTCCGGTCAACAACATCATTCCCGACTGGAATGACCTGGTGTATCGCCAGAACTGGAAGCAGGCCCTGGCGGTGCTGCACTCCACCAACAATTTCCCCGAGTTCACCGGGCGCATCTGCCCGGCGCCCTGCGAAGCGGCGTGTACGCTCAACATCAACAGCGACGCCGTCGGCATCAAGTCGATCGAGCACGCCATCATCGACCACGGCTGGGAACACGGCTGGGTCGTTCCCGTGTCGCCAAAGGTCAGGACGGGCAAGAAGGTGGCGGTGGTCGGATCCGGCCCCGCCGGTCTGGCCTGCGCGCAGCAACTGGCGCGCGCCGGGCACGAAGTGACGGTGTTCGAGAAGAGCGACCGCATCGGCGGGCTGCTGCGCTATGGCATCCCCGACTTCAAGCTGGAGAAGTGGCAGATCGACCGCCGCATGGCGCAGATGGAGCAGGAAGGCGTCGTGTTCCGCCCCTCGACCTTCGTCGGCCGGGCCGAGGACGCCAAGACCCTGGGGGTTTCCGCCTCGGTGAAGACTCCGCAGGAACTGCAGGCCGAGTTCGACGCCATCGTCGTGTCGGGCGGCGCGGAAACCCCGCGTGACCTGCCGTTGCCGGGCCGCGAACTCCAGGGCGTGCATTTCGCGATGGACTTCCTGCGCCAGCAGAACAAGGTGGTGGCGGGCGACAAGCTCAAGGACCAGCTCATGGCCACCGGCAAGCACGTCATCGTGATCGGCGGCGGCGACACCGGTTCGGACTGCGTGGGCACCAGCAACCGCCACGGGGCGGCTTCCGTCACGCAGTTCGAGGTCATGCCACAGCCGCCGGTGTCCGAGAACAAGGACCTGACCTGGCCGTACTGGCCGCTGAAGCTGCGCACCTCCTCGTCCCACGAGGAAGGCGTGGACCGCGACTGGGCGGTGTCGACCAAGACCTTCAAGGGCAAGGGCGGCAAGGTGACCTCGCTCGTGGCCTGCCGCGTCGAGTGGGTGCGAGGCGACAACGGCCAGATGAAGATGGCCGAGGTCGAGGGCTCGGAATTCGAGCTGCCCGCCGACCTGGTGTTGTTCGCCATGGGCTTCGTGTCGCCGGTGCAGCAGGTGCTGGAAGCCTTTGGCGTCGAGCGCGATGCCCGGGGCAACGCGCGGGCCAACACCGATGACTACCGCACCAACGTCGACAAGGTGTTCGCGGCCGGCGACATGCGGCGCGGCCAGTCGCTGGTGGTCTGGGCCATCCGCGAAGGCCGCCAGTGCGCGGCCTCGGTCGATACCTTCCTGATGGGAGCGACCGAGCTGCCTCGCTAAGTCAGCGGGGCAGCGTCACTGAGCCGGATCCCTGGCCGTGTCGGCCTGCGCAAGCTGCAGCGACATGGCCAGGAAACGGCGGATTCCTTCTGCGTCCACGTTGCGGCGGTGCGCCAGTTCCAGCGGCACCGTGAACGCCGTGGGCGGATCCAGCGGCCGATAGACCACGCAGTCGGGCTGGATCGAGCGCATCGACTGCGGCACGATAGAGATGCCCAGTCCCGCCGCCACCAGGTGGATGGCGGCGATCAGCCGCGGCACCTCTTCCACGGCGCGAGGCGCGAAGCCATTGCGCTGGCACACCTCCATCAGCATGTCCTTGATGCCCCATCCGTTGAGCGGATGGAACAGGATGAAGTCCTCGTCCTTCAGCGCGGCCAGCGCGATGCCTTGCCGCGGCTCCTGCGCCAGCCGGTGGTTCGACGGCAGGGCGACCACCATGTTTTCGCGTACCAGCGTCACGCTTTCCAGGCTCGAATTGGCGGGCAGCGGCGAACGCACGAAAGCGATGTCCAGCCGTTCCTGTTCGACCGCATGCAGCAGGTCGTGCGTCGTGCCTTCGCCTATCTCCAGGAACATCAGCGGATAGCTGGTGCGGAAGGCGCGCACGATGCGCGGTGTCAGTTGGTGCAGTGACGCCGAGCTGGTGAAGCCGACCCGGATCCTGCCTTCCTCGCCCAGGTCGAAGCGCCGCACGCGCTGGACGGCGGCATCCACGTTGGCCAGGACCTTCCGGGCATCGCTCAGGAACAGCTTGCCGGCCGCGTTGAGCCGGATGCTGCGCGGCCGGCGATCGAACAACTGCACGCCCAGCTCCTGTTCCAGCGCCTGGATCTGCTGGCTCAACGGCGGCTGCTGGATCGCCAGCCGCGACGCCGCGCGGGTCATGTGCTCTTCCTCGGCCACCGCCACGAAGTAGCGCAGATGCCTCAATTCCACCTTGTCCCTCCGGTGTCCACGAAAAGCATATTTTATATATATCAATAAGCGACGAAATATGTATTTTTCTGGTTTTTGGATATCAATTAGTCTGGCAACGCGATACAGACAGACTGATTCGAGGAGCCATGAACAAAGAAACCGAAGTGATCGTCATCGGAGCCGGCACCGGCGGATTGGTGCTGGCGCTGAGCCTGCACCAGATCGGCGTGGCGTGCCGGGTGTATGAAGCGGTGTCCGACATCCAGGCCATAGGCGCGGGCATCAATCTTCTGCCGCACGCCGTGCGCGAACTGGACGAGCTGGACCTGGTACCCGAGTTGGACCGCGTGGGCATCCGCACCAAGGATGCCTCCTACTACAACCACCACGGTCAGTTCATCTACCGGGAACTGGCGGGCGAGGCCGCCGGCTATGACTGGCCGCAGTTCTCCATCCACCGCGGCGACGTTCAGCAGGTGCTGTTGAAGGCGGTGCGCGACCGGCTGGGCCAGGATGCCGTCGTCACGGGCCATCGCTGCGTGGGCGTCGAGCAGGACGGCGACGGCGCGACCGCCTATTTCACCGGCCCGCAGGGCCAGGATCTTCCGCCCGCCCGAGCCAGGATCGTGGTCGGCTGCGACGGCATCAAGTCGGCCGTGCGCCGGCAATTCCTACCCGACGAGGGGGAGCCGGTGTATGCGGGCATCACCATCTGGCGGGGCGTGACGCCGTTCAAGCCTTTCCTGAGCGGCGCGGACACCATACGCGCGGGCTGGATGAGCGTTGGCAAGCTGATGGTTTATCCGATACGCGAACAGGTCGACGCCGACGGCAATCAATTGCTGAACTTCGTCGCATCGCTGGAGCGTCCCAAGCCGGAGCGCTACGACTGGAATCGCTTCGCCAGGCACGAAGACTTCGTCGATGCCTATATGAGCTGGACATTCGACTGGCTGGACGTGCCGGCGCTGCTGCTGAAAGCCGAGCCGATCCTGATGTTCCCGATGGTGGATCGCGACCCGGTCCCGACCTGGACCTTCGGCCGCGTCACCCTGCTGGGGGACGCCGCCCATCCCATGTATCCGCGGGGCTCGAACGGCGCGGGCCAGGCCATCCTCGACGCCCGCTACATGGCGGGTTGCTTCAAGCGCAAGGGCGTGACGACCGAGGCCCTGCGCGAATACGACGAGGTGCGGGTGGCGGCCACGGCCAAGGTGGTCAGGATGAACCGCGCCGCGCCGCCCGACACCATCCTGCGGGTGGTGTACGAGCGTACGCAGGGCAAGCCCTTCAACAAGATCGACGACGTGATATCGCAGGCCGAGCTCAAGGAAATTTCCGAGCAATACAAGCGCGCCGCCGGATTCGACATCGAATTCCTGCGCACGCGGCCGTCCTACGTCCTGTGATGCCGGTCCATGCTCAAGGAGACTGAATTGAAACGACCCGGACTGATCATCCCGCCGCTCACTCCCTTTGGCGCCGACCTGAAGGTCGACCGCGAAGCGCTCAGGCGTGGCGTGGATTACGTGGTGCAGGACTGCGGCGCGGCCATGGTGGTCGCCGCCGGCGTCGAGGCGCAGGAGTATCACTATCTCACGATGGAGGAGCGGCGCGACCTGATCCGGATGACCGTCGATTTCGTCGATGGCCGTTGCCCCGTGGCGGTAGGGGTCTCGCATCCGTCGTATCGCGTGGCGGTCGAGCTGGCCCATTTCGCCGAGGAACTGGGCGCGCAGGCGGTGCAGTTGCTGGCGCCGCTCAGGCCGTTCGGCGGGGAGCCCACCCAGGCCGAGCTGATCGCTTATTTCGAATCGGTCGCGCGTGAAACGCGCCTGCCCATCGTGCTGTACCTGAACCCGGGGCCAGGCGCCGATCCCTCGCCGGCCACGACGCTGGAACTGGCCAGGCTCGATGGCGTGAAGTACGTCAAGGAAAGCTCGCGCAATCTGCTGAGGGTCGCGCAATTGATCCAGCAGATCGACGTGGCCGGCCACGCCGAGTACTACACCACCATGCAGATGCTGCTGATCACGCTGCAATTGGGCGGCTCGGGCGTCACGCTGCCGCCGCCGGCCGCGCGGCTGGCTCGCCTGGTGGTGGAGGCGTTCGTGGCCGGTGACATGGAAGAGGCGGCCAGGCTGCAGGCGCAGTTCTCGCTGTTTCCGGCCCAATGGATGGGATATGGCCTGGCGCCGACGATGAAGGCCGCGATGCGCGTGCTGGGCATCGATGCCGGCGACCCCTATCCGCCGTATCGCGCCATCGGGGGCGAGGCACTGGCCGATCTGGAGCGCTACCTGCGCACCACGGACCTGGCAAAGGGGAGGTAGGCGCCATGTTGACCAGCAAGCGGCTTTCCATCGAAGAGGCCGAGATCCTGATGCGCGGCGCCGCGGACGAGGCGCGGCGCATGGGCATTCCGATGTGCATCGCCGTGACCGACGACAGCGGCCAGTTGATCCGCTTCGACCGCATGGACGGCGGCAAGATCAGCAGCATCTCGATCGCGATCGACAAGGCGTTCACCGGCGCCGCGGCGCGCAAGGGCACCCACGTCTACAACCAGCTCTGCGTGCCGGGCGAACCGACCTTCGGCATCCACGTCACCAATGGCGGCCATTTCTGCGTCATCGGCGGCGGCCTGCCGGTCACGGTGGATGGGCAGGTCGTGGGCGGCATAGGCATCAGTTCGGGCACCGCCATCGAGGACCAGGCCTGCGCCGAGGCCGCGCTGAGTTATTTCCGCGAGCAGACCGGCTACCGGCCGTAGGGGCGCCGGCAACAAGACAGAGGACAGCCCCTGGACCCGGCCCCCGGTGGGGCCGGCGTCTCGCGTTCGTCCCGCCAGAAAGGAGACAAGACACCATGATTTCCATGAGATCCGCGGTTGTTTTTCCCGCCGGCTGCCTGCTGGCGTGCTCGCCCGCGTGGGCGGACTACCCCGAGCGTCCCGTTCGCATCATCGTGCCCTACGAAGCGGGCGGCGGCGCCGACATGATCACGCGCCTGGTCGCCCTGCAGCTGGGCAACCGCCTGAAGCAGAGCGTGATCGTCGAGAATTGCGGCGGCGGCAGCAATACCATAGGGATGAACGCGGTGGCCAAGTCGGCGGCCGACGGCTATACGCTGGGCCTCGTCACGCCGACCTTCGTGATGACGCCGCTGCTGATCAAGCATCATCCGTACAAGCCGCTGGCCGATTTTGCCGCGGTCGGCATGGTCGCCACCGCGCCATTGGCCCTGGTCGTGCATCCCAGCGTACCGGCCCGATCCGTGCGGGAATTGATCGCCATCGCCAAGGCTCGTCCCGGCCAGCTGAACTTCGCGTCCGGCGGCGTCACGTCTACCCAGGGATTGGCGGGCGTGCTGTTCGCCTCGATGGCCGACATCGACGTGGCCAACGTTCCCTACAAGGGTAGTTCGCAAGCCATGACGGACCTGCTGGCGGGCAACGTGCAATTCATGTTCAACCCCATGGCGTCGGTGCTGCCGCACATCGCCAGCGGCAAGCTGCGTGCCGTGGGGGTGTCGAGCGACGCCCCCGCGTCGCTGCTGCCCGGGGTGGGCACGGTCGGCGCGGCGGTACCCGGCTACCACGTCACGGGCTGGTTCGGACTGGTGGCGCCCACTGGCACGCCGGGCCCGGTGGTCGACAGGCTCAACCGCGAACTGGCGTCCATCCTGGAGGCGCCCGGGGTTGCCGAGCAGATGAGGGAGTGGGGCCTGGAGCCCAAGCCGATGGCCGTGGGCGATTTCACGGCCCTGCTCGCGGCGGAAAGCCGCAAGTATGCCGAGATCATCAAGACCCAGAACCTCGCACTGGAATGAAGGAGCGACGATGAACGACAGCAGTCATGCGCAACAGGACGCCTTGCACACCGGCCGGAAGGGGGCGGGCGGGGCGATCCTGTTCTCCGAGATGCGTCCCGAGGCCGCCTGGGAGGACGAATTCAACGCCTGGTACGACACCGAGCATATTCCGGTCCGCATGGCGGCTCCGGGCTTCATCGGCGCGCGCCGGTACCGCGCCACCGAGAGTGACGACTATCTGGTCGTCTACGAGATGGCGTCGATGGCCGCGCTGGCGACGCCAGAATACGATCGCATCAAGAATCAGCCCAGCGAGCTGACCCGCCGCATGCTGGGCGGGGTGCACGGCTTCACGCGGTACCTGGGCGAGACGTCGGCGGTGGCGGGCGGTGCCCAGGCCGGTGCGCTCGATGCACCGCTGCTGTTCGCGGCGATGTTCGACGTGCCGCCGGCGGAGCTGGCCGATTTCGACGCCTGGTACGAACAGGACCATGTGCCGCTGTTGCTGGAATGCAGCGACTGGCTGATGGTGCGCCGCTTCCACCTGACCGCGGGGGAGCCTCGTCCCTTCAACCGGCTGGCCTTGCATTATCTGGCTTCGGTGGAGGCGCTGTCGTCACCTGCCCGCGCCAAGGCCAGGGAGACGCCTTGGCGCGAGCGGATGGCCGGGCGTGACTGGTTCGGTAAAGGCCGCTACGCCGTGTTCCGGCGTGTCGGCCGGACGCAGTCCGCGACCCGCTAGCGGCTGGGCAGCGCGTCTATAGTCTATATATTAATCATCGCTTAAAAGCAGCGTGGCACCATGCCCCGAATCGTCCGGCCGGACCTCGGGGCGTTTTCATGTGGATACACGGGCGAGCCGGGCGTTTGTTGTAAAAACGTAAACCGGCGCGAGGCGCCGTGGTTCATAATCTGCACTCTTCCATGGGCCATGCTGGCCGGGATCCGGCGCGCCATGGACAGGATGAGCATGCGCCGTCGGCGAACCGTGGCGCATGAGCCGGGGGAGAAAACCCGTTGCTGCCTAAGGGTTAGCACGGTGCCCAGGCGTGCTGCTGTTAGAATCCCTCGCTGGATTCCCCTCGAACCCGCCGGTTTTTTGCAAGCAACGCCTATCTTTTCAACTCTTCTTGCCTCTACATGCCTGATTCGGCACGATCTACGCATTCCTCCACCGATGTGGCGCTAGCCTTCGACGGCCTGTCGGTGGGCTATGGCGACCGTGTCATCCTGCGGGACGTCGACATGCAGGTCCGCCGCGGGCAGGTGGTGGCCATCATGGGCGGCTCCGGGTCGGGCAAGACCACGCTGCTGCGCGCGGCCACGGGCCAGTTACCGCCCCAGGCGGGCAAGGCGCTGGTGCTGGGCGAGGACATCGGCCAGGCGTCGGGCGACAGCCTGTTCGACCTGCGCAAGCGCATGGGCGTGCTGTTCCAGCAGGGCGCGTTGTTCACGGACCTGGATGTTTATGAAAACGTGGCGTTTCCGCTACGCGAGCATACGTCCATGACCGAACAGGAAATCCTGGAGCGGGTGTTGTCCAAGCTGGACGCCGTGGGCCTGAAGGCGGCCGCCTTCCTGCGCACTTCGGAAATCTCGGGCGGCATGGCGCGCCGGGTCGCGCTGGCGCGGGCCGTGGTGCTGGAGCCCGAGCTGATCCTGTACGACGAGCCTTTTGCCGGCCTGGATCCCATCTCCATGGGCGTGACCGCCCAGTTGATCCGGACCATGACCGACCGGCTGGGCTGCGCCTCGGTATTGATCACGCACGACGTGCAGGAATCCTTCCACATCACCGACCAGGTCTATCTGCTGGGGCGCGGCACCGTCGTCGCCGGCGGCACGCCGGCCGAGCTGTCCGCGTCGCAGGACCCGTTCGTGCACCAGTTTCTCCACGGCGAACCCGACGGTCCGGTGGCTTTTCAGTATCCCGAGACGCCTGCCTACCAGGCCTGGCTCGAGCGCCAGCGGAGGATGCGCTGATGGCACTGACCCGTTTCCTGATCTCGGTGGGCGCCGGCACGCGCGCATCCCTGGTCGGCCTGGGCACCTTTGCCCGGTTCTTCGTCGAATTGCTGTTCAAGAGCGGCACCGCGCTGCGCCGTCCGCGGCTGGTGGTGCAGCAAATCCATTTCATCGGCAACTATTCGCTGGTGATCATCGCCGTATCGGGCCTGTTCGTCGGCTTCGTGCTGGGGTTGCAGGGGTACTACACCCTGAACCGCTACGGCTCCGAGCAGGCGCTGGGCCTGCTGGTGGCGCTCAGCCTGGTGCGTGAACTGGGGCCGGTCGTGACCGCGCTGCTGTTCGCCGGCCGGGCCGGGACCTCGCTCACCGCCGAGATCGGCCTGATGAAGGCGGGCGAGCAGTTGTCGGCCATGGAAGTCATGGCCGTGGATCCGGTGCGCCGGGTGCTGGCGCCGCGCTTCTGGGGCGGCGTCATCGCCATGCCGCTGCTGGCCGCGGTGTTCTCGGCGGTCGGTATCCTGGGCGGCTGGGGCGTGGGCGTGCTGCTCATCGGCGTGGACGACGGCGCTTTCTGGTCGCAGATGCAGAACGGTGTCGATGTCTGGAAGGACGTGGGCAACGGCGTGCTCAAGAGCGTCGTCTTCGGCGTGGCGGTCACGCTGATCGCGCTCTACCAGGGCTATTACGCCAAGGCCACGCCCGAGGGCGTGTCGCGCGCAACCACGCGTACGGTCGTGGCCGGGTCGCTGGCGGTGCTGGGCCTGGACTTCCTGCTGACCGCCTGGATGTTCGGCAACTAAACACATGGCGCGGCGCCCGTCGGGCGGTCGTTGCAAGCAATTGGCTAAGGGACCCGCCATGTGGGCGAGGTACCGGAGGAATACGAGATGTCGCGAGAAAAAGTCGATCTCTGGGTGGGAATATTCGTGCTGGTGGGCGCCCTCGCCCTGGTCTTCCTGGCGCTGAAGGCAGGCAACCTGCTGGGCGTGCTGTCGGTGGGCAAGACCTATGCGGTAACGGCCAATTTCGACAACATCGGGGGACTCAAGCCCCGCGCGGCGGTCAAGAGCGCCGGTGTGGTCGTGGGGCGGGTGTCCAGCATCGCGTTCGACGACAAGATGTTCCAGGGCGTGGTGACGCTGGACCTGGACGCGCGCTACCTGTTTCCCACCGATTCGTCCGCCAAGATCCTGACCTCGGGGCTGTTGGGCGAGCAGTACATCGGCATCGAGCCGGGCGGCGACGACAAGAACTTCGCCCCTGGCGACAAGATTCGCTATACCCAAAGCGCGGTCGTGCTGGAGAATCTGATCAGCCAGTTCCTCTATAGCAAGGCCGCCGAAGGTGGTAACAGCAAGCCGGCGGAAGGCGGTTCCGCGGGCTCGGCAGAACCCGCCGCGAAATGACGACGAGTGTATGAAGATGAATAAGAAAATCCTGGCAGTGATACTGGCCGCAGGGCTGGCGGGCTGTGCCACCGCACCGGAAGGGCGGCCGGCCGACCCGCGGGATCCCCTGGAGGGATTCAATCGCAGCATGTACACCTTCAACGACAAGGTCGATCGTGCCGTGCTCAAGCCGGTGGCGCAGGGCTATGTGAACGTGGTGCCGTCGCCGGTACGCAGTTGCGTACGCAACATGTTCGCCAACGTGGGCGACGTGATGTCGGCCATCAACAGCTTCCTGCAGAACCGCGCGCCGGACGGCATCAATACGACCTTCCGCGTTCTGTTGAACACCACGATGGGCGTGTTCGGCTGCTTCGATCTTGCCACGCAGAACGGCCTGCCCCGCAACAAGGCCGATTTCGGCCAGACCCTCGGCGTCTGGGGGGTCGGTTCCGGCCCGTACCTGGTGCTGCCGCTGCTGGGACCCAGCACCATCCGCGACGCGGGTGGCACGGCGGTGGACTTCCTGGCCGATCCGGTGGCCGTCAGCAACATCGACAACGTGCCCGTGCGCAACAGCGTCTACGGCCTGCGGGTGGTGAACGCGCGCGCGAACCTGCTCGAGGTGGGCAACCTGCTCGACCAGGTCGCGCTGGATCCGTATACCTTTACCCGGGATGCCTACCTGCAGCGGCGTGCCAGCCTGATCCGCGGCGCCAATGGCGCGGAAGGCGCCCTGCCGGACTACTCGCTGCCCAACTACGACGACGATGACGATGCCGCGGCGCCCGCCCCGGCGTCGGGTGCGCAGAAAAAGTAAGGATTTCCATGATTTCGAAAGACACGACGATGTCCGTGGCGGCCACGCCCCGGATCCTGAACTGGCTGCTGGCGCTGGCCGCCGGCATGGTGCTGGCCATAGGCGGCATGCAGGCGGCCCGGGCGCAGGGTGCCGGCTCGCCCGAGTCGCTGATCCAGCAGGTCACGGGCGAAGTCCTGACCGCCATCAAGGCCGATCCGTCGGTACAGTCCGGCAACCCGCAGCGCCTGCTGCAACTGGTGGACCAGAAGATCCTGCCCTACGTCGATTTCGAGAAGACGACGCGGTTGGCCGCCGGCCGCTACTGGCGCCAGGCGACGCCGGAGCAGCAGAAGGCGCTGATCAAGGAATTCCGCACCACGTTGGTGCGAACCTATAGCGGCGCGGTCTCGTCCGTGAAGCAGCAGACCGCCGTGGAGCTGCGTCCCTCGCACTATCCGGCCGATGCCACCGACGTGGTGGTGAAGACCGTGATCAAGCAGCCGGCCGGCGATCCCATCCCCGTGGACTACCGCATGGAGAAGGCCGGCCAGGGCTGGAAGATCTACGACGTCAACGTCCTGGGCGTATGGCTGATCGAGAACTACCGCAACCAGTTCTCGCAGCAGATCGGCCAGAACGGCGTCGATGGGCTGATCAAGTCGCTGGCGGAGCGCAACGCAATGTATAAATAGACCCCCCCTACGCGCTTACGCGCGCCCCCCAGGGGGCGATGCGGGTGGACCGGCGGAGCCGGATCCACCGCATCCTGGGGGTCGCCAGAGGCTGGTTGGGAGGGTGTTCTTGCTGTTTTCGACCATCCTCTATAATGGGGAATTGCCCGGCGTCTGCCGGGATTTGCGCTTTTGGAGGGGCCTGCGGGCCCATCCGGCGCGGTAGTGTTTTCTGATCAAGCCATGTCATCCGCCGTTCGTATCGAGCATGTTTCCAAGGTGTACCCCAGGCAGACCAGCCTGTGGCGGCGCGTGGGCGCCGGCCAGGCGGTGGATGGGTTCCAGGCGCTGAACGATGTCAGCCTGGACATCGCCCAGGGCGAGTTCTTCGGGCTGCTGGGGCCGAACGGCGCGGGCAAGACCTCGCTGATCGCGATCCTGGCGGGACTCTCGCGCGCGACCACGGGCCAGGTGTCCATTTGCGGCTACGACGTCGTGTCCCAGTTCCGCGCCTCCCGGCGGGCGCTGGGGGTGGTGCCGCAGGAACTGGTGTTCGATCCGTTCTTCACCGTGCGCGAGACGCTGCGCATCCAGTCGGGCTATTTCGGGCTGCGCAACAATGATGCCTGGATCGACGAGATCCTGGAAAACCTGGGCCTGACCTCCAAGGCCGACGACAACATGCGCGCCCTGTCGGGCGGCATGAAGCGGCGGGTGCTGGTGGCGCAGGCGCTGGTGCATCGGCCGCCCGTGATCGTGCTGGACGAACCCACCGCCGGCGTGGACGTGGACCTGCGGCGCACGCTGTGGCAGTTCATCTCGCGCCTGAACCGCATGGGCCACACCATCCTGCTCACCACCCACTACCTGGAAGAGGCCGAGGAGCTGTGCGGCCGCATCGCCATGCTCAAGGCCGGCCGCATCGTCGCGCTGGACACCACGCGGGCGCTGCTGGCCAAGGTCGGCGGCTCGCGCCTGGTCCTGCACATGGGGGCATCGGGCTGGCCCGCGGGCAAGAGCCGCGCGCTGGACGAGCGGCTGGTGCAGCGCCAGGGCAACCGGGCGGTGCTGCGCCTGGACACCAGCACGGAACTGGAGTCGCTGCTGGCGCAGGTGCGTACGGCGGGTGGAGCCATCGAAGGCATCGAAGTGCTGCCCGCCGACCTCGAGGATGCTTTCCTGAACATCATGCACGGGGACTCCGCCTCGGCGTCGCTGGAGAAGGCGGCATGAGCGTCGTCGCACGGCCGCCCGAGGGCGCCACTACGAGTACCGGTTCCGAGGCTGCCAAGCCGTCGGGCTTCGTCGGCCTGCAACCCAACCTGAACGCGGGGTCCGGCTTCCTGACGCTGTTCTACAAGGAAATGCTGCGCTTCTGGAAGGTGGGGTTCCAGACGGTGGGCGCGCCGGTGATGACGGCGGTGCTGTACCTGCTGATCTTTGCCCACGTGCTGGAAGGCCGCGTCACGGTTTACGACACCGTGCCCTACACGGCCTTCCTGATCCCCGGGCTCATGATGATGAGCATGCTGCAGAACGCGTTCGCCAATTCCTCGTCGTCGCTGATGCAAAGCCGCGTCACCGGCAACCTGGTCTTCATGCTGCTGCCGCCGCTGACCCACTGGGAAGTCTTCTGTGCCTACGTGCTGGCGGCCATCGTGCGCGCCCTGTTCGTCGGGCTGGGGATCTACGCGGTGTCGTTGTTCTTTGCCGCGCCGCATTTCGCCGAACCGCTGTGGATGCTGGTGTTTGCCGTGCTGGGCAGCGGCATCATGGGGGTGCTGGGGCTGATAGCCGGGATCTGGGCCGAGAAGTTCGATCAGATGGCGGCCTTCCAGAACTTCCTGATCATGCCGGCAACCTTCCTGTCCGGGGTATTCTATTCCGTGCATTCGCTGCCGCCGTTCTGGCAGGCGGTATCGCACTGGAACCCGATCTTCTACACCATAGACGGCTTCCGCTACGGATTTTTCGGGGTCTCCGACGTCACGCCCTGGCACAGCCTGGCGGTGGTCGCGGGGACGTTCCTGGTGGTGGCCGGGTGCGCGCTGCGCCTTTTGTCCACCGGCTACAAACTTCGCTATTGAAAGCATGACTCTTCCGACTCCGGAGCAGGTCCGGCAATACATCGTCGATGGGCTGCCCTGTGAACATGTCGACGTGCAGGGCGACGGCCAGCACTTCGAGGCGGTCATCGTCAGCGCCGAGTTCGCGGGCAAGCGCCTGATCGCGCGGCACCAACTGGTCTATGCCGCGCTGGGCGAACGCATGCGGGAAGAAATCCATGCCTTGTCGATGCGCACCCTCACTCCCCAGGAATTCAAGGCGGGCAATTGATGGATAAGCTGCAGATCACCGGCGGTCGCCCCCTGCGTGGCGAGGTCGAGGTGTCCGGCGCGAAGAACGCCGCGCTGCCTTGTCTGTGCGCCGCCCTGCTGACCGCCGATCCGGTCACGCTCGAGAACGTGCCCCAGCTCAACGACATCGGCACCACGCTGCGCCTGCTGCGCCAGCTGGGCGTGAAGGCCGAGCGCGCCAGCCAGCCGGGCGACCGGGTGGTGCTGGACGCCAGCCGCGTCGAGTCGCTGGAAGCGCCGTACGAGCTGGTCAAGACCATGCGCGCCTCGATCCTGGTGCTGGGCCCGCTGGTCGCGCGTTTCGGCGAGGCCCGGGTCAGCCTGCCCGGCGGCTGCGCCATCGGCCAGCGCCCCATCGACCAGCACATCAAGGGGCTGGCGGCCATGGGGGCCGAGATCAGCATCGAGCACGGCTTCGTCGTGGCGCGGGCCAAGCGTCTGAAGGGCGCCACCATCCGCACCGACATGATCACGGTGACGGGCACCGAGAACCTGATGATGGCGGCCGTGCTGGCCGACGGGTTGACGGTGCTCGAGAACGCTGCGCGCGAGCCCGAGATCGTCGACCTGGCGGAATTGCTCATCAAGATGGGCGCCCGCATCAGCGGCCATGGCACGGACCGCATCGTGATCGAGGGCGTGTCCCGGCTGCATGGCACGACCCACCGGGTCATGCCGGACCGCATCGAGGCCGGCACCTTCCTGTGCGCGGTGGGCGCGGCGGGCGGGAAAGTCGTGCTGCGCAACGCCGATCCGGCCAGCATGGGCGCCACGCTGGACAAGCTGTCCGAGGCCGGACTGGCCATCGAGTGCGGCCCCGACTGGATCGAGGCGGGCATGAATGGCCGGCCGCGCGCGGTGGGCTTCCGCACCCTGGAGTATCCCGGCTTCGCGACCGACATGCAGGCCCAGCTGATGGCCTTGAATGCCATCGCCGAAGGGACCGCGGTCATCACCGAGACCATCTTCGAAAACCGCTACATGCACGTGCAGGAACTGCGCCGGCTGGGAGCGGACATCGAGATCGACAGCCACACCGCCGTGGTCAAGGGCGTGGCCGGGCTGTCGGGCGCCACCGTCATGGCGACCGACCTGCGGGCCTCGGCCAGCCTGGTCATCGCCGGCCTGGTCGCCGACGGCCAGACCACGATCGACCGCATCTATCACCTGGACCGCGGCTACGAGCAGATGGAGCGCAAGCTGCTGCAGCTGGGCGCCGACATCCGCCGCGTGGGCGGATCCGGAGGGCCGGCACGATGAGCGCCTTCGCCCCGGCCGACCCGAACACGCCCATCACGCTGGCGCTGTCCAAGGGCCGCATCTTCACCGAGACCATGCCTCTGCTGGCCGAGGCCGGCATCTCGGTGGCCGAGGACCCGGAGAAGTCCCGCAAGCTGATCCTGCCGACCAGCGACCCCGGCGTGCGCATCATCATTGTGCGTGCGTCGGATGTCCCCACCTATGTCCAGTACGGCGCCGCCGATCTGGGAGTGGCCGGCAAGGACGTGTTGATCGAGCACGCCGCCCAGCATCCGGGCGGCCTGTACCAGCCCGTGGACCTGCGCATCGGCAAGTGCCGGCTGTGCGTGGCCGTGCCCGAGGGCTTCGACTACGCCAGCGCGGTGCGCCAGGGCGCCCGCCTGCGGGTGGCGACCAAGTATGTGCAGGCCGCGCGCGAGCACTTCGCCGCGAAAGGGGTGCACGTCGACTTGATCAAGCTGTACGGGTCGATGGAGCTCGCGCCGCTGGTGGGGCTGGCCGACGTGATCGTCGACCTGGTGTCCACCGGTGGGACATTGCGGGCCAACAACCTGGTCGCGGTCGAAGATATCATGGACATATCGTCACGCCTGGTGGTCAACCAGGCGGCCCTGAAGACCCGGCGACACCGGTTGCAGCCTCTGATCGACGCCTTCGCGCGCGCCAGCCTGGCCATGCCGGCCTGAACTGGCGACCTCCGCGGGGCGTTCGCCGCGCGGCCAGCCCGCCGCGCCATGCAGAGGCTGCGTCGTCCATCGCCACCGCGCCGCCGGCGCGGGGCAGGGCTGCCTTCCGGAAACCGATTTTGCAGAGCTAGCGTATGTCCCTCATCAACCGACTCGATACCCGTAGCGACGACTTCCGAACCCGCCTGCACGCGCTGCTGGCCTTCGAAGCGTCCGAGGACGCATCCATCGAACGCGCCGTGGCCGACATCCTGCTGGACGTCCGCACCCGCGGCGACGGCGCGGTGCTGGAATACACCCGCCGCTTCGACCGCGTCCAGGCCGCGTCCATCCGCGAACTGGACATTCCCCGGGCCGACTGGACCGCGGCCCTGGAGGCGCTGCCGCGCGAGCAGCGCGCCGCGCTGGAGGCCGCCGCCGACCGCATCCGGGTCTACCACGAGCGCCAGCGGACCGAGACCTGGACCTACACCGAGCCCGACGGCACCGTGCTGGGGCAGAAGGTCACCCCGCTCGACCGCGTGGGCCTGTACGTGCCCGGCGGCAAGGCGGCCTACCCGTCGTCCCTGCTGATGAACGCCATCCCGGCCAAGGTGGCCGGCGTGGCCGAGGTCGTCATGGTCACGCCCACGCCCGACGGCGTGCGCAATCCCATGGTGCTGGCCGCCGCCGCCATCGCCGGCGTCGACCGCGCGATCGCCATCGGCGGTGCGCAGGCGGTGGGCGCGCTGGCCTACGGCACGCCGTCCATCGCCCCGGTCGACAAGATCGTCGGGCCCGGCAACGCCTATGTCGCCGCCGCCAAGCGGCGCGTGTACGGCACGGTGGGCATCGACATGATCGCCGGCCCCAGCGAGATCCTGGTCATCTGCGACGGCAAGACGCCGGCCGACTGGATCGCCATGGACCTGTTCTCGCAGGCCGAGCACGACGAACTGGCCCAGGCCATCCTGCTGTGCCCCGACGCCGGCTACATCGAGCAGGTCGAAGCCGCCATCGCCCGGCTGCTGCCCACGATGCCGCGTGCGGACATCATCCGCACCAGCCTGGCCAACCGCGGCGCGCTGATCCTGGTGCGCGACCTGGAAGAGGCCTGCGCCATCGCCAACGACATCGCGCCCGAGCACCTGGAAATCTCCACCGCCGAGCCCGAGCGCTGGGCCGACCTGATCCGCCACGCCGGCGCGATCTTCATGGGCACGCACAGCTCGGAGTCGCTGGGCGACTACTGCGCCGGCCCCAACCACGTGCTGCCGACCTCGCGCACCGCGCGGTTCTCGTCGCCGCTGGGCGTGTACGATTTCCAGAAGCGATCGAGCCTGATCAAAGTCTCGGGCGCCGGCGCGCGGACCCTGGGCCGCGTCGCCGCCACCCTGGCCTACGGCGAAGGGCTGCAGGCGCATGCGCGCAGCGCCGAGTACCGCCTGGACGACGGCAGCGCCTCGTGACGCCGCCGCCCATTCACCCCGACCATCCGGAAACGATCATGCGTACCGCCGAGATCACCCGCAACACCAACGAAACGCGCATCCGCGCGGTCGTCAACCTCGACGGCACCGGCAAGCAGAACCTGCAGACCGGCGTGCCGTTCCTGGACCACATGCTCGACCAGATCGTGCGCCATGGCCTGATCGACATCGACGTCGTGGCCGACGGCGACCTGCACATCGATGCCCACCACACGGTCGAGGACGTCGGCATCACGCTCGGCCAGGCCGTGGCCAAGGCGGTCGGCAACAAGGCCGGCATCCGCCGCTACGGCCATGCCTACGTGCCGCTGGACGAGGCGCTGTCGCGCGTGGTGGTGGACTTCTCTGGCCGTCCCGGCCTGGAGTTCCACGTTCCCTTCACCCGGGCGATGATCGGCCAGTTCGACGTCGACCTGACGCGCGAGTTCTTCCAGGGCTTCGTCAACCATGCCCTGGTGACGCTGCACATCGACAACCTGCGGGGCGTCAACGCCCACCACCAGTGCGAGACGGTGTTCAAGGCCTTCGGCCGGGCGCTGCGCATGGCGCTGGAAGTCGATCCGCGCGCCGGCGGCACCGTGCCGTCGACCAAAGGGGTGCTCTAGATGACGCGTATTGCCATCGTCGACTATGGCATGGGTAACCTGCGCTCGGTCGCCCGGGCGCTCGAACACGTCGCGCCCGAGGCCGAGGTGCGCATCTGCAGCGATGCGGCCGGCGTGCGCGCGGCCGACCGGGTCGTGTTTCCGGGGCAGGGCGCCATGCCCGACTGCATGCGCTACCTCGAGGAAACCGGCCTGCGCGAGGCGGTGGTCGAGGCGTCCCGCAGCAAGCCCCTGCTGGGCGTGTGCGTGGGCGAGCAGATGCTGTTCCAGCGCAGCGAGGAAGGGCCGGCCGACGGCCTGGGCATCTTCGACGGGCCGGTCGTGCGCTTCGCCGGCCCGGCCTTCGAGGGCCCCGAGCGGCTGAAGGTGCCCCACATGGGCTGGAACCGCGTGCGGCAGACCTTGTCCCACCCCCTGTGGGACGGCGTGGCCGACGATACCTATTTCTACTTCGTGCACAGCTACTATGTGGCGCCCGCCGATCTAGGGGTAATTGCCGGTCAATCCGATTACGGGGTCGCCTTTACCTGCGCGGTAGCCAGAGATAACATCTTCGCAACTCAGTTTCACCCTGAGAAAAGCGCGGGGGCGGGCTTGCGTATCTACCAGAATTTCGTACGGTGGAATCCGTGAGCCACGTTAGCCGACAAGGCCCCCTTTTTCCGTCCCGCAGCCCAGTTAGCGCCACTGATTCGAACGATATCCTGATTCGCCATGCTCCTCATTCCCGCGATTGATCTCAAAGACGGTCGTTGTGTCCGCCTGCGTCAGGGCGATCTCGACGATGCCACCGTATTTTCCGAAGAACCCGCCGCCATGGCCACGCACTGGCTGGAACAGGGCGCTCGCCGGCTCCACCTGGTGGACCTGAATGGCGCCGTGGCCGGAAAACCCAAGAACGAAGCCTCCATCAAGGCCATTCTCGACGCCGTGGGCGATGACATCCCGGTGCAGATCGGCGGCGGCATCCGCGACCTCGACACCATCGAGCGCTACCTGGACAACGGCATTGCCTACGTCATCATCGGCACCGCGGCGGTCAAGAACCCCGGGTTCCTGCATGACGCCTGCAGCGCCTTTCCCGGCCAGATCATCGTCGGCCTGGACGCCAAGGACGGCAAGGTGGCCACCGATGGCTGGAGCAAGCTCACCGGCCACGACGTGACCGACCTCGCCAAGAAGTTCGAGGACTACGGCTGCTCGTCCATCATCTATACCGACATCGGCCGCGACGGCATGCTGTCGGGGGTCAACGTCGAGGCCACGGTCAAGCTCGCCCAGCACGTGCGCATCCCGGTCATCGCCTCGGGCGGTATCGCCAACCTGACCGACATCGAGCAGCTCTGCGCCGTCGAGGACGAAGGCGTGGAAGGCGCCATTCTGGGCCGCAGCATCTACGAAGGCACGCTGGATTTCCAGGCGGCGCAGGCTCGTGCCGATGCACTAGGTACCCCCCCTACGCCCTGACGGGCGCCCCCCAGGGGGCGATGCGGGTGGACCGGCGGAGCCGGATCCACCGCATCCTGGGGGAACAACCGCGCTGATCCGCGGTGCCCGAGGTGGGCTGCGTTCTTGGGGAATGGGCGTATCGTAGCGGTTGGGCGGAGGGATTCTGCGCCCGGCAACGTGTGTTTTTGGAATTCTGTGATGTTGACGCGTCGTATTATCCCTTGCTTGGACGTGACCGCTGGTCGCGTGGTCAAGGGGATCAATTTCGTGAATCTGGTCGATGCCGGGGATCCGGTGGAGATCGCGCGCCGGTATGACGATCAGGGCGCGGACGAGATCACGTTTCTGGACATCACGGCGTCGAGCGACCAGCGCGACATCATTCTGTCCGTGATCGAGCAGGTGGCTTCGCAGGTGTTCATTCCGTTGACCGTGGGCGGCGGCGTGCGGCAGGTGGCGGATGTGCGCCGGCTGTTGAACGCGGGCGCCGACAAGGTGGGCATCAACACCTCGGCCGTGACCAATCCCGATCTGGTGCGCGAGGCCTCCGGCCGCTACGGCGCCCAATGCATCGTGGTCGCCATCGACGCCAAGCGGGTGTCGGGCGAGGGCGAGGCGCCGCGCTGGGAAGTCTTCACGCATGGCGGGCGCAACGCCACCGGGCTGGATGCGGTGCAATGGGCGCGCAAGATGGCCGAGTACGGGGCGGGCGAGATCCTGCTGACCAGCATGGACCGCGACGGCACCCGTTCGGGCTTCGACCTCGCGCTCACGCGCGCGGTGTCCGACGCCGTGGCCATCCCCGTCATTGCTTCCGGCGGCGTCGGTTCGCTCAAGGACCTGGCGGACGGCATCACCGAGGGCCATGCCGATGCGGTGCTGGCCGCCAGCATCTTCCACTATGGGCAGCACACGGTGCAGGAGGCCAAGCATTTCATGGCCGACCGCGGCATACGCATGAGGCTGGACGACTGATGGATACCGCACCCGAAACCCTGTCCGCCGACCAGGAAGCCTGGCTGGACGCCATCGTCTACGACGATAACGGCCTGGTGCCCGGCATCGCGCAGGACGTCACGACCGACAAGGTCATCATGTTCGCTTTCCTGAACCGCGACTCGCTGCGCGAGACCCTGCGCACCGGCAACGCCACCTACTGGTCGCGCTCGCGCAACCGCCTGTGGCGCAAGGGCGAGGAATCCGGCCACGTCCAGCGCGTGCGCGAGATCCGGCTCGACTGCGACGGCGACGTGGTGCTGTTGCGGGTCGAGCAGGTGGGCGGGATCGCCTGCCATACCGGCCGCGAACGCTGCTTCTACCGCCGCCTGGAAACCGAGGGCGGCGCGCACTGGGTCGAGACCGACCCGGTGCTGAAGGACCCGGAGAGCATCTACAAATGAACGATTTCCTGGCGCAACTGGCCGACACCATCGCCAGCCGCCGGCCCGACCGGGGCGGCTCGCCCGAGACGTCCTATGTGGCCCGGCTGCTCAGCAAGGGACCCGACGGCATCCTGAAGAAGATCGGCGAGGAAGCCACCGAGACCGTGATGGCGGCCAAGGACGGCGTGCCGGAAAAGATCATTTACGAGACAGCCGATCTCTGGTTTCATTGCCTCGTCATGCTGGAGTATTACGGTTTGCGTCCCGAACAGGTCGTCGCCGAGCTCGCGCGGCGCGAAGGCCTGTCGGGTTTGGATGAAAAAGCCGCCCGAGCCGGCAACGCCCCGAAACAATGAGATGAGTGACAACTGTATTTTCTGCAAGATCGCGCGTGGGGAAATCCCCTCGCGCAAGGTCTACGAAGACGACGAGATCTTCGCCTTCCACGACATCAATCCCATCGCGCCGGTACACTTCCTGGTCATCCCCAAGCGGCACGTTCCGTCGCTGCAGGACGTGGCCGCGAGCGACGTACCGCTGTTGGGTAGAATGCAGGTTCTGATTCCCCGCCTGGCGCTCGAACAGGGCTGCCGCCCCGGCCCGGAAGGGGGATTCCGTCTGATGGCCAACAACGGCGCGGACGGTGGACAGGAAGTGCCGCACCTGCACTACCACGTAATAGGCGGTCCCCGCCCCTGGAAGCGCGACTGAGCCGGGCGATTTCCGCCCCTATTGACTGGACGATTTTCCGCCGCAAGGCGTGGAGCATGTAATGGGTAGCTTTAGCATTTGGCACTGGCTGGTTGTCCTGGTGATCGTGGTTCTGATTTTCGGCACCAAGAAACTGAAGAACCTCGGGCAGGACCTGGGCGGCGCCGTGAAGGGATTCAAGGAAGGCATGAAGGAAGGCGGCGACGCCGCGGCCTCCAATTCGGAAACCACCTCCGCCGACCCCAAGCGCGTCTCCGCCGACACCATCGACGTGGAAGCCAAAGAAAAAGAACGGACCTGATAGAGAGGGCCTCCCTCCCAGATCCATGACAACAATCTGCCTACCCCAGGGCACAGCGGATCCGGCTCCGCCGGTCCGCCAGTGCCGCCCCCTTGAGGGGGCGCGCGAAGCGCGTAGGGGGTGGGCCTCCCACAGGCGCTGAATGTTCGACGTCAGCTTTACCGAGCTTCTCACCATAGGCGTGGTGGCGCTCATCGTCATCGGGCCCGAGCGGCTGCCCAAGGTGGCGCGTACCATCGGCCATCTGCTGGGCCGGGCGCAGCGCTACGTCAACGACGTGAAGAGCGATATCCGCCGCGAGATGGAGCTCGAGGAATTGCGCAACCTGCGCAAGGAAATGGAAGACGCCGCCCGTTCGCTCGAGACCACGGTCAAGACGAACGTGGAGGAACTGCACAAGGGGCTCAACGAAGTCCAGCAGACCGTCGAGGGGGCCGCCCGCGACGTCAAGGACGCGGCCACCGGAACGCAGGAACCGGCTGTCGAGGCGCCCGCGCTGGATGCGCCGGCCGCCGAAGGGACCGCCGCCCCGCCGGCGGCTGACGCACCCTCCGCGGGGGAGGCCATCGAGCCGGCCGCCGCCCAGGAGGCGCCGTCCGAACAGGATCTCGCCCAGGGCTCGCTGTTTCCGTCGGACCCGCTGCCGTCGTCCGCCAATCAACCCGCCGCCGGCCAGCCGGCCGAGGCTTCGACGGTACGCGAAAGAACGTGACTGACAAAGACGTATCGCAGGAAGACAGCTTCATCTCCCACCTGGTGGAGCTGCGTGACCGCCTGCTGAAGGCCATCGTCGCGGTCGTGGCCGTTTTCATCGTGCTGTTCCTCTATCCCGGCGCCTCGGCCATCTACGACGTGCTGGCGCAGCCCATGCTGGCGACCCTACCTGCGGGCACGCGCATGATCGCCACCGGCGTGATCACGCCCTTCATGGTGCCGGTCAAGGTCACGCTGCTGGCGTCCTTCATGGTCGCGCTGCCCTTCGTGCTGTACCAGGCGTGGGCCTTCGTCGCGCCCGGCCTCTACCAGCACGAGAAGCGGCTGGCCCTGCCGCTCATCGTGTCCAGCACGGTGCTGTTCCTGTCCGGCATGGCCTTCTGCTATTTCGTGGTTTTCAAGACCGTCTTCCACTTCATCGCCACCTTCGCGCCGCAGTCCATCACGCCGGCGCCTGACATCGAGGCCTACCTGAACTTCGTCATGACGATGTTCCTGGCCTTCGGCCTGACCTTCGAGGTGCCGGTGGCGGTGGTGCTGCTGGTCAAAACCGGGGTGACCACGGTGGCCAAGCTGTCCGCGGCGCGCGGCTACGTCGTCGTCGGCGCGTTCGTGCTGGCGGCCGTCGTCACGCCGCCGGATGTTGTCAGCCAGTTCCTGTTGGCGGTACCTTTATGCGTGCTCTACGAACTGGGTCTGGTGGCGGCCCGTTTCGTCAAGAGCCGGGAATCGGATTCGACCGAGATCGAGAAAGTCTGAACCCGCTGTGCCCCGGCGCCGTCCGCGCTGCCGGGGCAGGGGTTCGGTTCCAGAACAAGCACAAGTGGGGACCTTCATGTTTTCCTTGAACAAACTGGCCCTGGCTGTGGGCCTTGGCGTTTTCGCGGCCGCCGCGCATGCCGACATCACCGTGGGCGTCAACGTGTCCGCCACGGGGCCGGCCGCCTCGCTCGGCATCCCCGAGAAAAACACCTTCGCCCTGATGCCCAAGACCATCGCGGGCCAGAAGGTCAACTACATCGTGCTGGACGACGCCAGCGACACCACGACGGCGGTCAAGAACGCCCGCCGTTTCGTGACCGAGGACAAGGTCGACGTGATGGTCGGGTCGACCATCACGCCGAACTCGCTCGCGATGGTCGACGTCGCCGCCGAGACCGGCACCCCGGTCGTCTCCATGGCCGCCTCGGCCGCCATCGTCGAGCCTCAGGACGCCAAGAAGCGTTGGGCCTTCAAGACGCCCCAGAACGATGCCGAGATGGCCAAAGCCATCGTCGAGCACATGCAGGGCCAGAAGATCAAGTCGGTGGCCTTCATCGGCTTCGCGGACGCCTACGGCGAAGGCTGGTACCAGGAGTTCTCGAAGGCGGCCCAGGCCGCCGGCATCAAGGTGCTGACCAACGAGCGCTACAACCGCACCGACACGTCGGTCACCGGCCAGGTGCTGAAGATGATCGCCGCCAAGCCCGACGCCGTGCTGGTCGCCGGCGCCGGCACCCCCGCCGCGCTGCCCCAGAAGACGCTGAAGGAGCGCGGCTACCGCGGCAAGTACTACCAGACCCACGGCGTTGCCAACAACGACTTCCTGCGCGTGGGCGGCAAGGACATCGAAGGCACTTTCCTGCCGGCGGGGCCGGTGCTGGTGTCGGCCCAACTGCCGGCCGACAACCCGGTCAAGGCCTCGGCCACCGAGTACGTGCAGAAGTACGAGGCGACCTACGGCAAGGGTTCGGTGTCGACCTTCGGCGCCCATGCCTGGGATGCGGGCAAGCTGATCGAGGCGGCCGTCCCCGTCGCCCTGAAGAAGGCGCAGCCGGGCACACCGGAGTTCCGCGCGGCCCTGCGCGACGCGCTGGAAAACGTCAAGAACGTGGCCGGCGCGCACGGGGTATTCAACATGAGCGCCACCGACCACGTCGGCCTGGACAATCGTTCCCGCGTCATGGTCATCATCGAAAACGGTGCCTGGAAGCTGATCAAGTAATTTTCTGGTGGAACAGGGCGGATCTCCGGCCCTGCCGGAGCTGACATGGATTTACAGATCGCCCTTTTCCTGATCCAGGATGGCGTCGTCAACGGCGCCATTTATGCGTTGCTGGGAATGGCGCTGGTGCTGGCCTTCACGGTCACGCGCGTGATCTTCATTCCCCAGGGCGAATTCGTCGCCTGGGGCGCCCTGACCCTGGCGGGCTTGCAGGCCGGCCAGTTGCCGGGAACGGTCTGGCTGCTGGCCATGGGCGGCTGCGCCGTCATGCTGGTGGAGCTGTGGACCGCGTGGCGGCGCCAGGACTGGCGCGCCATTCCGCGGGCCGCCGGCTGGAACCTGCTCTATCCCGCATTGATCTTCGCCGCGGCGCGTTTCGTCGATTTCCAGCAGATGCCGCTGATCGCGCAGATCCTGTTCGCGCTGCTGGTCGTGGTGCCGATAGGGCCCATGGTCTGGCGCCTGGCCTTCCAGCCGGTGGCCGAGAGCAGCGTGCTGGTGCTGCTGATCGTCTCGGTCGCGGTGCACGTGGCCATGGTGGGGCTGGGGCTGCTGTTCTTCGGCGCCGAGGGCGCGCGTACCTCGCCCTTCACCGACGGCGGCATCGAGCTGGGAGGCATTCCGGTCTCGGCCCAGACGCTGTGGGTGGTCGGTTCCTCCATCGCCCTCATCCTGGCGCTGACGGTGCTGTTCGGCCGGACGCTGTACGGCAAGGCCCTGCGCGCCACGGCGGTGAACCGGGTCGGCGCCCGTCTGATGGGCATCCCGACCAGCCTGGCCGGCAAGCTGAGCTTCACGCTGTGCGCGCTGATCGGAGCCTTCTCGGGCATCCTCATCGCGCCCATCACGACCATCTACTACGACACCGGCTTCCTGATCGGCCTGAAGGGCTTCGTCGCCGCCATCATCGCCGGCCTGGGCAGCTATCCGCTGGCCGCCGCCGGGGCGGTGCTGGTGGGCCTGCTGGAGGCCTTCTCGTCGTTCGCGGCCAGCGCCTACAAGGAAGTCATCGTGTTCACGCTGATCATCCCGGTGCTGATCTGGCGCTCGCTTTCCTCGCGTCACGTGGAGGAAGAATGATGCGGCTGCGTCCCATCTGGTTCGTCGGCGCCGGCCTCGTCCTGCTCGTCGCCGCCGTGTTCGGGATGTCCGAATTCACCGTCACGCTGCTGAACTACATCGGCCTGTACGCGCTGGTGGCGTTGGGGCTGGTGCTGCTGACCGGCGTGGGCGGGGTGACCTCGTTCGGCCAGGCGGCCTTCGTGGGCCTGGGCGCCTATGCCAGCGCCTGGCTGTCCATCGCCACGCTGCCGCCCGCCTTCGCGTGGCTGGGCGGCTCGCCCTGGCTGGGACTGCTGGCCGGCCTGGTGGTCACGGCGGTGGCGGCCTGGGTGCTGGGCGCCATCGCGCTGCGCCTGTCCGGGCACTATCTGCCGCTGGGCACCATCGCCTGGGGCCTGAGCCTGTACTTCCTGTTCGGGACGCTGGATTTCCTGGGCGGCCATACCGGGTTGTCCGGCCTGCCGCCGATCTCGATCTTCGGGCTGGACCTGTCCAAGGGCCGGCACCTGTTCTGGCTGATCTGGGCGATCCTGCTGCTGGCCATGCTGCTGGTCAGCAACCTGCTGGATTCGCGCGAGGGCCGCGCCATCCGGGCGCTGAAGGGCGGTATGGTGATGGCCGAGTCCATGGGCGTGGACACGGCCCGCTCGCGCATCGCGATCTTCATGATCGCGGCCCTGCTGGCCTGCGTCTCGGGCTGGCTGTACGCTCACATGCAGCGATTCGTGAACCCGACGCCGTTCGGCCTGCACATCGGCATCGAGTACCTGTTCATGGCCGTCATCGGCGGGGCGGGGCAGGTCTGGGGCGCGCTGGTCGGCGCCGGCCTGGTCACCATGCTCAAGCAGTGGCTGCAGGATCTGCTGCCCAGTCTCCTGGGCGCCTCGGGCAACTTCGAGAGCATCTTCTTCGGCATCCTCCTCGTGGTCGCCCTGCAACGCGCGCCGGACGGACTGTGGCCCGTGATCGTCCGCCTGGCCCGGCGCTGCCTGCCGCTGGCCCAGTCCCAGCGCGCCATCGACGAGGGCGCGCAGCCGCTGGCGCGGCGCGCCCAGCCGAAGCACGGCGAGGTGGTGCTGGAGGCCCGGGGCCTGACCAAGCGGTTCGGCGGTCTGGTGGCCAACAACAACATCAGTTTCACCGTCCCCGCTGGCGGGGTGCTGGCCCTGATCGGGCCCAACGGCGCGGGCAAGAGCACCATGTTCAACCTGCTGTCCGGCGTGGACGACCCGTCCTCGGGGAAGGTGGTCTTCCGCGGGCGGGACGTGACCGGCCGGCCCTCGCGCGAGATCGCCGCGCTGGGCATGGGCCGCACCTTCCAGCACGTGCGCCTGCTGCCGCAGATGACCGTGGTCGAGAACATCGCGCTGGGCGCTCATCTGCGCGAACGTCCGGGGCTGCTGTCGGGCCTGGTGCTGGGCAGCCTGCACCTGGAACGCCATGAAGAGGCGCGCCTTCTGGCCGAGGCGGCGCGGCAGGCGCGGCGCGTGGGGCTGGGCGACGCGTTGCACGTGGCGGCGGGTTCGCTGCCGCTGGGCAAGCAGCGCATGCTGGAAATCGCCCGCGCGCTATGCGCCGACCCCTGCCTGCTGCTGCTGGACGAGCCGGCGGCCGGCCTGCGCTACCTCGAGAAGCAGGCCTTGTCCGATACCCTGAAGGCGCTGCGCGCCGAGGGCATGGCCATCCTGCTGGTCGAGCACGACATGGATTTCGTCATGGGCCTGGCCGACCGCGTGGTGGTGATGGAATTCGGCGAGAAGATCGCCGAGGGCCTGCCCGAGGACGTGCAGCGCGATCCGCGCGTGCTGGAAGCGTATCTGGGAGGTGTGGAATGACGGGTCCGGCGGCAATGGCCGCGCCGCTGCTCGAGGTCTCCGGCCTGTGCGTGTCCTACGGCAAGGTCGAGGCGCTGCATGGCATCGACCTGGCGGTGCCGGCGGGCACCATCGTGACGGTGATCGGCCCCAATGGCGCGGGCAAGACCACCTTGCTGTCGGCCATCATGGGCCTGCTGCCGGCGCGTGGCGCCATCAGCCTGGAGGGGCGGTCCCAGCGGCGCGTGGACATCGAACAGATGGTCGCCGCGGGCCTGAACCTGGTGCCCGAGAAACGCGAGCTGTTCGGCGAGATGAGCGTCGAGGACAACCTGCTGCTGGGCGCCTTCCAGCGCTATCGCTCGGGCCACCGCGACCAGGCCGCGTCGATGGAGGAGGTCTACGGACTGTTCCCCCGGCTCAAGGAGCGCCGCCACCAACTGGCCGCCACCCTGTCGGGCGGCGAGCGCCAGATGCTGGCCCTGGGGCGCGCCCTCATGGCCAAACCCCGCCTGCTGCTGCTGGACGAGCCCTCGCTGGGGCTGGCGCCGCGCATCGTCAAGGAAATCTTCCTGATCATCGCCGAACTGCGGCGCCGGGGTGTGGCCATCCTGCTGGTCGAGCAGAACGCCCGCGCGGCCCTGCAGACGGCCGATTACGCCTATGTGCTGGAGACCGGCCAGGTGGTGCTGGCCGGCCCGGCCCGCGAGCTGGCGGACGATCCGCGCGTGGTCGAGAGCTACCTGGGCCTGGGCCGCAAGTAGGTCCCGGCCCGGCATCAGGGCTGCTGGATCTCGCGCTTGGGCTTGGGCCGCGTGCCTATGGTCACGCTGGTTTCCATTTCCTGCCCGCCGCGGACGATCTTGATGGCCACCTTCTCGCCCGGCGGCAGCTGGGCGATGGCGTTGAGCATCGTGGTGGTGTCCAGGATGGTCTTGTCGGCCACCGACACGACGATGTCGCCCGTGCGGATCCCGGCCTTGGCCGCCGGCCCGCCGCGTACGACACCGGCGATGATCACCCCTTCCTTGCGCGACAGCTTGAAGGCGTCGGCCAGTTCGGCCGTCAGGTCCTGCGGCTCGACGCCGATGTAGCCCCGCGTGACCGTGCCGGTCGTGATCAACTGCTCCATCACCTGGCGCGCCGTGCTGACGGGGATTGCGAATCCTATGCCCAGCGAGCCGCCCGAGCGCGAATAGATGGCGGTATTGATGCCGACCAGGTTGCCCTGGGCGTCGATCAGCGCGCCCCCGGAATTGCCGGGGTTGATGGCGGCGTCGGTCTGGATGAAGTTCTCGAAGGTGTTGATGCCCAGGTGGGTGCGGCCCAGCGCCGAGACGATGCCCATGGTCGTGGTCTGGCCCACGCCGAACGGGTTGCCGATGGCCAGCACCACGTCGCCGACCTGGAGGTCTTCGGCCCGGCCGAAGGTGACCGAAGGCAGGTTGGGCAGGGCCAGTTTCAGCACCGCCAGGTCGGTCTCGGGGTCGGATCCGACCAGGGTGGCCTTGCCCTTGCGGCCGTCGGCCAGCGCTACTTCGATCTCGTCCGCGGCCTCGATCACGTGGTTGTTGGTCAGGATGTAGCCTTCCGGGCTGACGATGACGCCCGATCCCAGGCTCGAGACGGGCTCCGGATTGGTATCCGGTTCGCCGAAGAAGCGCCGGAACACCGGATCGTCGGAGAACGGATAGGCGGGCTGCTGGGGCGTGTCCTTGCTGGTGAAGATGTTCACCACGGCCGGCGCCGCCTTGTGGGTGGCCGCCGCATAGGACGCGGTCGCGCCGCCTTCGCCGGTCGGCGAGGGCGAAGCCTCGAAGAACGGGACGACGATGGCGTTATTGCTGCCCGGGCCCCCGCGGCGTGGCAGCCATTCGGGGCGCAGGGTGGCGACGATGAATAAAATGGCCAGACAGACGGTGGTGGTCTGGGCAAAGATCAGCCATAGTCGGCGCATGTGCAAAATACTTTTCCCTAGCTTAGGAGATTGACAATGATCGCAGGCGAGCGGGCCTCAGCGCAAACCCAAACCCATGCACCAGCGGGGGGCGCGGGTGGCGTCAGCGCCGAGGAGCTCGCATCCTGGCTGGCCGCCGAACTGCAGGTCGCCCGGTTCCGCGACTACTGCCCGAACGGCCTGCAGGTCGAGGGCCGGCCCGTGGTCCGGCATATTATCGCCGCCGTGACCGCGTCCGAGGCCGCCATCCGGCACGCCATCGACGCCGGGGCGGACGGCCTGCTGGTCCACCACGGCTGGTTCTGGAAGAACGAGGACCCCCGCGTGCGGGGCACCCGGCGCACCCGCCTGTCGCTGGTCCTGGGACATGACCTGAACCTGTTCGCCTACCACCTTCCCCTGGATGCCCACCCCCGGTGGGGCAACAACGCACAACTGGCCGAGGTGCTGGGCCTGGCTCCCCACCTGGTGGAGGGCGTGCCCCAGACCACCGGCCACGACGGCCTGATCTGGCTGGGCCAGGCCCCCGGCCTGGCCACGGTGGGCGACCTGGCGGCCCGCATCGCCCAGCGCCTGCGGCGCGAACCCATGCTGATCGGCGACCCCGCCCGCCCCGTGGGCCGCATCGCCTGGTGTACCGGCGCGGCCCAAAGCATGCTCCAGGACGCCATCGACGCCGGCGCCCAGACCTACATCACCGGCGAGATCTCCGAACCCACCGTCCACCTCGCCCGCGAAACCGGCACCGCCTTCCTGGCCGCCGGCCACCACGCCACCGAACGCTACGGCGTCCAGGCCCTGGGCCAGGCCATCGCCGCCCGCTTCGGCATCCGCGTGGATTTCATCGACATAGACAACCCGGTCTAGTCTTGGGTTGAAGTACCTACGCTTCGCTGGCCGCCAGCGGTAGCAACGGTGCGACGTGCCAAGAAACAGGTACTAGACCCAGGAAACCGCGGATCTGGCTTTGCCAGTCCGCCGGTTTCGCCCCCTGGGGGGCGCCCGAAGGGCGTAGGGGGGGACCTACTTTTTCAGCAGATCGCGGATTTCGCGCAGCAGTTCGACGTCTTCCGGTGTCGGCGCGGGCGCGGCGGGCGGGGCTTCCTTGGCGAAGCGGGCCTGGGCGCGGTTCATGGCCTTGACCATCCAGAAGATGACGAAAGCCAGCAACACGAAGTTGATCAGAATAGTCAGGAAATTGCCCCAGCCGAGCAGGGTGGCGCCGGCCTTGCTGAGGGCGTCGTACGTCTGCGGTCCGGCGTAGTCGGCCGGTGCCCGGAGTACGATGAACTTGTTGCTGAAATCGACGTTGCCGCCCAGGATGACGTTGACGATCGGCATGACGATGTCTTTGACCAGGGAATCGACGATCTTGCCGAACGCCGCACCGATGATCACGCCGACCGCGAGGTCGACGACATTGCCGCGCATCGCGAAATCGCGGAATTCCTTCATGATGCTCATGGACCACCTCCCGTTTGTTGTTGCGCGAAAGTATCTCTTATTTCTTTGCGGCGCGGGAAGCTCGGCCGTAATAGTGCGATTGCGAATGTGCTACGAAGTCTGTCGGGGGCTGTAGGCATTGCGTTATACTCGAAGGTTACTATAAGGCGCCGGTCCGCCAAGAGCGCCAATCTGCTTTCAAGTGCTAAGAGAAGAAGTAATCTTGAGGGTCAATCAATGAGTCAGGACAAAGTGGTAGACGCCGACCGCCGGTTTTGGGTCGGAACCACCTGTGCTGTCGGGGGAGTCGCGGCTGTAGGCGTGGCCGTTCCTTTCGTCAGCACGTTCGCCCCGTCCGAACGGGCGAAGGCGGCGGGTGCTCCGGTGGAGGTCGAAATTGGAGACATGCAGCCCGGTGAAATGCGCACCGTCGAGTGGCGCGGCAAGCCGGTCTGGATCATCCGCCGTACGCCCGAGCAGCTTGCCACGCTGAAGGAAGTCGACGCCCAGCTCGCCGACCCGAATTCCGAGCGCAATCCGAACGAAATCACGCCCGAGTACGCGCGCAACGAGTACCGCTCGATCAAGCCCGAGTATCTCGTCGCCGTCGGCATCTGCCCGCACCTCGGGTGCTCGCCCACCGCCCGGTTCGCCACCGGGCCCCAGCCCAGCCTGCCGGCCGATTGGCACGGCGGCTTCCTGTGCCCCTGCCACGGGTCGACCTTCGACATGGCCGGACGGGTGTACAAGAACAAGCCGTCGCCCGACAACCTGACGATTCCTCCCTACGAGTTCCTGTCCGATACCAAGATCGTGGTCGGTGTCGACAAGAGCAACAAGGCCTGAGCGTCAGTCATTCGCAGCGGGGGAGGCGATAGCCGCGTCCTCCTGTCAAACGTAGCCATAGAAACACGTCGGCGTTGCGGCACCAAGCAGCGCAGCGCCGAACCCGCCGAGCAAAAGGAGCAGCAGCCATGGCTGGCGAGAAGAATGTCGAGACAACTGGCCTTCTGGGCTGGATCGACGCCCGCTTTCCGCTCACCTCGACCTGGAAAGCGCACCTGTCCGAGTACTACGCACCGAAGAACTTCAATTTCTGGTATTTCTTCGGCTCGCTGGCGCTCCTGGTGCTGGTCATCCAGATCGTGACCGGGATTTTCCTGGTCATGCACTACAAGCCCGACGCCGAACGCGCGTTCCAGTCGGTCGAATACATCATGCGGGAAGTGCCGTGGGGCTGGCTCGTCCGGTACATGCACTCCACCGGCGCCTCGATGTTCTTCGTCGTGGTGTACCTGCACATGCTGCGCGGGCTGTTCTACGGCTCGTACCGCAAGCCGCGCGAACTGGTCTGGATCTTCGGCGTGGCGATCTTCCTGTGCCTGATGGCCGAAGCCTTCATGGGCTACCTGCTGCCGTGGGGCCAGATGTCCTACTGGGGCGCCCAGGTGATCGTGAACCTGTTCTCGGCCATCCCGTTCGTCGGCCCTGACCTGGCGATCCTGATCCGCGGCGACTACGTCGTCTCCGACGCGACCCTGAACCGCTTCTTCTCGTTCCACGTCATCGCCGTGCCGCTGGTGCTGCTGGGCCTGGTCGTGGCGCACGTCATCGCGCTGCACGAAGTCGGCTCCAACAACCCCGACGGCGTCGAGATCAAGGCCAAGAAGGACGCCAACGGCATCCCGCTCGACGGCATCCCGTTCCATCCCTACTACTCCGTGCATGACCTGTTCGGCGTGGCCATCTTCCTGATGATCTTCAGCGCGATCGTGTTCTTCGCGCCGGAGATGGGCGGCTACTTCCTCGAGTACAACAATTTCATCCCGGCCGATCCGCTGAAGACCCCGCCGCACATCGCGCCGGTCTGGTACTTCACGCCGTTCTACTCGATGCTGCGTGCCTGCACCGACGACTTCACCTGGGTGCTGGCGTTCGCCGCGGTCGCGGCGGCGGTGTGGTTCCTGCTCAAGAGCCGAGTCAGTGGCGTCGCCAAGATCGCCATCGTCGTGGTGCTGCTGGCCATCGCCGTCCTGCTGCGTGTCTGGGACGCCAAGTTCTGGGGCGTGCTGACCATGGGCGGCGCGGTGGTCATCCTGTTCTTCCTGCCCTGGCTCGACCATTCGCCCGTCAAGTCCATCCGCTACCGTCCGGGCTGGCACAAGTGGATCTACGGCATCTTCATCGTCAACTTCCTGGTGCTGGGCTATCTGGGCACGCAGGCGCCCACCGAGGTCTTCAACCTGATGTCGCAGATCGGTACCGTCCTCTATCTCGGCTTCTTCCTGTTGATGCCGCTCTGGAGCCGGCTCGGCACGTTCAAGCCTGTGCCCGAACGGGTCACTTTCTCCGCCCACTGAGGATGTTCACCGGGCCGGCGGCGGTTGCGCCGGCCTGACAGACTACGGATATCACGATGAAGAAGCTGCTCGGTCTACTGATTCTGATGCTGGCCTGCACTGGGGTGCAGGCAGCCGAAGGCGGGTACCACCTGGAGAAGGCGCCCGCGCGCCTGAACGACCTGCCTGCCCTGCAAAACGGGGCCAAACTGTTCGTCAACTATTGCCTGAACTGTCATGCCGCTTCGGCCATGCGGTACAATCGGCTCAAGGACATCGGCCTGACCGACGAACAGATCAAGGACAACCTCCTGTTTTCGGACGGCAAAGTCGGCGACATGATGACCGTTGCCATGACCGCCAAAGAGGCGAAGGAATGGTTCGGCGCCGCGCCTCCCGACCTGTCGGTCATTGCCCGGGCGAAATCCGTCAACGCCGGACCGTCGGGCGCCGATTACCTCTACACCTACCTGCGTACGTTCTACCGCGACGATACCCGGCCCACGGGCTGGAACAACCTGGTCTTTCCCAGCGTGGGCATGCCCCATGTGCTGTGGGAGCGCCAGGGTCCGCGCGAACTCACCACCGTCGCCATGCACCGGGGCGAAGGCGAGCACGGTTGGGAGCGTGTCACGACGACTTACGACGTGAACGGCGCTGCCACCGTCAAGCATGAGCCGGTTGCCGACTACCACGGCCACGAAACGATGGAAACGCGTTTCACGGCCAAGGATGCGGCCCGGGTGCAGGCTTACGACAACGACGTGGCCGATCTGGTCGCGTTCATGTCGTGGATGGCTGAGCCCGTGCAGCAGCATCGCGTGCGGCTGGGGGTGTGGGTGCTGATTTTCCTGGCTTTCTTCACGGTCATCACCTGGCGCTTGAACGCCGTGTACTGGAAGGACGTCAAGTAGTTCTCGAACTACCTGTCCGGGGCCAGCATCCTCTTGGATGGCTGGCCCTTTAACGTTTTTACAATACCCTCTCGGAGGCCCCGCCATGATGGTGCTTTACTCCGGAACCACGTGTCCGTTCTCCCAACGCTGCCGTTTCGTGTTGTTCGAAAAGGGCATGGATTTCGAAATCCGCGACGTCGACCTCTACAACAAGCCCGAGGACATCGCCGTCATGAACCCGTACGGCCAGGTGCCCATCCTGGTCGAGCGCGATCTGGTGCTGTACGAGTCGAACATCATCAACGAGTACATCGACGAGCGCTTCCCGCATCCGCAGCTGATGCCCGCCGATCCGGTGATGCGCGCCCGCGCGCGGCTGTTCCTGTTCAACTTCGAGAAGGAACTGTTCGTGCACGTCGGCACGCTGGAAGCCCGGGAAAGCCGCGCCGACGAGAAGGCGCTCGAGCAGGCGCGCCAGCAGATCCGCGACCGCCTCTCGCAGCTCGCGCCTATCTTCCTGAAAAACAAGTTTATGCTTGGCGAAGAGTTCTCGATGCTGGACGTGGCGATCGCACCGCTGCTCTGGCGCCTGGACCACTATGGCATCGAGCTGCCGAAGAACGCCGCCCCGTTGCAGAAGTATGCCGAGCGCATCTTCTCGCGGCCGGCGTACATCGAGGCGCTGACGCCGTCCGAAAAGGTCATGCGCCGCTGATGCGCAGCGCACGGATCATCCGCCGGCCCCGCGGGACGGCCCTTACTGTCCGGGCCGTCCGCCAGCCGCGGCATGCCGCGCGAGGGATGCAACCATGAGCGAAATCTCCACCAAGCCTTACCTGATCCGCGCGCTGCATGAGTGGTGCACCGACAACGGCTACACGCCTCATCTGGCGGTCACCGTCGACGAGCGGGTGGTGGTGCCGCGCGAGCACGTCAAGAACGGCGAGATCGTCCTGAACGTCGGCAGGCTGGCTACCCACAAGCTGCAGCTGGGCAACGAGTTCATCGAGTTCCAGGCGCGCTTCGGTGGCGTGGCACGGCAGATTTCCGTTCCCGTGGATGCCGTCACGGCCATCTACGCGCGCGAGACCGGGCATGGCATGGCCTTCGAGGCGGGGCCTTCCGCCGTGGCGGGCACGGGCGTCGCGCCCGACAGCCCGGTGGTCGACGATGCGGCGGCCGTCGAATCGCAAGAGAACGTGTTGTCGGTGTCCCGTCCGCAACTGTCCGCGGTGCCGGCGGGCGAGACGCCGTCGGCCCCGTCCGACGAGGGGCCGGACGACACGGATCCCGCGCCTTCGGGCAGCCCCGATCGTGGCCGGCCGAAGCTGACCGTCATCAAGTAAGTCCCTTCCCGAGCCGGCGGGGCAACTGCCCCGCCCGCGCTCTCCCGCTTCCACGCGACGCATAACGAAACTCGGAAACATTCGTTAGTGGCCGCGGCGGCCGTCGTTATTCTGGTTCTCTTTCGCGAGACGAATGACGATGAACGCATTGCTCAAACCGCTGCATCGACCTGCGGATACCGAGCTGCACCAGCCCCGCATCCTCGACCCCGAGCTGTATCGCTACGACGAGACGCGCCTGGGCGAAATCCGCATCCAGCCCTATTCCCCCATCGTGGGCGGCTTGGTCCAGGGGTTTCGCTTCCAGCCGGGGGCCCGGACGGCGGACGAGGTCCAGGCCTTCCTGTATCGCTCCCTGTTGGAGTATGGCTTCCTGTCCTTCGAGCCGGGATCGGTCGCGGCGGGTGACTTCGAGCAGTTCGCCGCGCTGTTCGGCTCACCCCGGTTCGCCGGCAACCCGCAGGCGCCGCGCGTGGGCGGCGAGGCCAATGCCATCGATTCGGCGCGCAAGAAGACGCGCACCAACTACATCTGGCATATCGACCAGGCCTATCGCGAGCGTCCGCAGAAGTTCACGGCCCTGTACGCCGTGCAGGCGCCCCGGCATGGCGGCGGGACGCTGTTCTCGAACGCCACGGCGGCCTACCGGCTGCTCGCTCCGCGCTTCGCGGCCTATCTGGACACGCTGACCATCCTGCACAACGCCGACCAGATGGGGCTGGTGTCCATGTCCTATGGCGATCCGGAGCGGCTGGCCCAGGCGCGGCTCGACACGCCGCCGCTGGAAGTGCCGCTGGTGCGCATCCACCCGGAAACCGGCGCCCGCCAGCTTTTCGCCTGCGAGCTCTATGCGCAGCGGGTGCTGGGCGTGCCCAGGCTGGTCAGCGACCATCTGCTGGGCATCGTGTTCGAGTTCATCAAGTCGCCCGAAGTCTGCACCGAGTACCGCTGGGAGAGCGGCGCGGCGCTGATCTGGGACAACCGCACCGTCCAGCATCGGGGCATCTTCAACTACGCGGGGCAAGACCGCGTGCTGCATCGCGCGGTGCTGGATTGATCGCCATGAAAAAACTGAAAAAGCTGTTCCGCAAGGTCGGCACCGCGCTGGCCGTGGGGCTGGCGTTGAACGCCACGGCGTCCGTGGCCCAGGCGGCCGAGCCGCTGCCCAAGTTGGCCGTGACGGTGTTCTCGCCGCCGTCGCAAAGCATATGGATACCGGTGCTGATCCAGCGGCTGGGGCTGGACCGCAAGCACGGGTTCGAACTGACGGTCACGCCCAAGCCTTCCAACGTGGCCTATACCGATTTCGCCACGGGCCGGGATCCGGTCTGCTTCTGCGCCGCGATCGCCGCGGTCAGCCGCTTCAAGCAGCAGGGTGCCGACTTCACGCTGCTGTGGAACATCTTCAACTTCGAGTCCGACATCGTCATCCGCGATCCCGCGATCACGGATATCAGGCAGCTCCAGGGCAAGGTGGTCCAGACCGACACGATCACGGGAAGCTGGGCGCTGTCGAAGTGGTTCCTGCAGGCCCGGGGCGTGGACCTGGGCAAGGTCACGATCAAGTCGTCGAGTGCGCGCGGCGCCGCGGGATTGGCCGAGTTGCAGCTCGGGCGCATCGACGCCCTGCTGGTCAATCCCACCGAGGGTGCGGCCGCGGTCGCACAGGGCAAGGGGGCGCTGCATTCGCTGCCGGTGTTCGACAAGGCGGTCTGGCAGAAGGTCTCGGGCACGGATTTCGTGCCATCCATTACGCTGGGCGTGGCGTCGCCGTGGATCGCCCAGGTCTCCAACCAGGCGTTGATACGCAAGTTCTACGCGGCCAACCGGGAAGCTGCGGAGTTCATCCGGCAAAAACCGGCCGAGGCCGCCCGCCTGGTGTCCAAGGACGCGCAGGTCGAGGTGGACGCGCTGCAAGGCGTGCTGGAGCGCTATCGCGACCTGACCCGTATCGAGCCCCTGCGCCGGCACATCAAGACGGTGGCGTTGCTGACCCAGAAACTGCTGCCCGAGGGTGGTCAGTTGCCGCGCCCGCTGACGGATGCGGAGCTCGATTCGCTGGTGTCCGCCTTCGACGTGGAAGGAAGGAATGAGTAGCGTCGCGGACTCTGACGCGCCGGTGCGGCGGCGCGGCACGGGACTTCGGTCCTGGCCGGCCGTGCCGTGGGAAGGCGCGTTGGCCATTGCATTGATGTTGGGAGCGTGGGAGTGGGCGTCGCATCATTCGACCCCCATGTTCTTTCCCTCGCTGTCGCAAATAGCGGCCACCGCGGGCGACCTGTTGGCTTCGCCCGAAGGCTGGTCCGCCGTCGCCATCACCTACGGGCGCATCTGGGCGTACCTGCTGGCGTCGTTCCTGGTGTCGTCCCTGCTGGGGGCGGCCGTGGCCGGCAACGTCCACGTCGAGCGCTTTCTGGTGCCGCTGGTCGAGCTCAAGCAGGGCATTCCGTCCCTGTGCTGGGTCATCTTCGCCATCCTCTGGTTCCGCGACGCCGAGGCGCGCATCGCCTTCGTGGTGGTCACCTCGGCGCTGCCCGCGTTCTTCTACCAGGCCCGCGACGCCCTGCGCGGCATCCCCCGCGACTGGGTCGACCTGGTGCAGTCCATGCGGCCCACGCCGTGGCAGCGGGCGCGCATCCTGTGGTGGCCGGCGGTCCTGCCGTCGCTGCTGACGGTGTGGCGGATCAACATCGGCAATGCCACCCGCGTCACCATCATGGCCGAGCTGCTGGGCGGAATCACCGGCATCGGCCACCAATTGCGCGTGTCGCAGGAGATGTTCCGCATGGACCAGACCATCGTCTGGACGGCTGTGCTGGTGGCTTTCGTCATCCTGAGCAATCAGGTGTTGAGCGGGTTCGAACGCCGTTTCCTGTCGTATCGCGGCCATGACGGAGTACGCAGCCATGCCTGATGCCATTGCATTCACCCAGGTCGAGAAGCGGTTCGGCAAGGGCCACGCGCCGGCCATTGCCGACCTGAGTTTTTCCGTGTCCGCCGGCGAACACGTTTGCATCGTCGGCCGTACGGGTTGCGGCAAGTCGACGGCGGTCAACCTGATCCTGGGCCTGGCACAGGCCTCGGGCGGCCAGGTGCGGGTGCTGGGAGTCGACCCCCTGCGCGACTTCAACCGCCTGCGCGGCCGGATAGGCTGCGTGTTCCAGACCGATCGTCTGCTACCGTGGCGTACGGCGCTCGACAACGTGCTGGTGCCGCTGGAGATCCTGCGCACCCGTGCGCCGGGCACCGAGGCGCAGGCCGTCGAACTGCTGCACAAGGTCGGCCTGGCCGGCCACGAGCAGGCCTATCCCCAGCAACTGTCGGGCGGCATGCGCCAGCGGGTGGCGCTGGCGCGGGCGTTGATCACCCAGCCCGAGGTCATGCTCGCCGACGAGGCCTTCGGCGCGTTGGACGAGGTGACCGCCGCCGCACTGCGCGGCGACTTCCAGCGCATCGCGAAGGCGCGCGGCCAGACCGTCCTGCAGATCACGCATTCGCTGGACGAGGCACTGTCCATGGCCGACCGGGTGCTGGTCTTCGACCGGCCCGGACGGGTGGTGGGCGAATTCCCGCGTGCGCAATGGGAAGCGCCGGCCCAGCGGCAGGTCGTCCGGCAGGCGCTGCGCGCGCTGATCGCGGGCGAGGCCGAGGCGGATGCCGATGCGGCCGGCGTGCGCCGGGCGGCCTGATGCCCCCGGCAGCCACCGCGGCGGCCGCGCCGCCCGAGCGCCTGTCGCCGCAGACCCGACGTACCGCATGGATCGTCTCGTCCATCTTCTTTGTCGAACAGCTCGACGCGACCAGCGTGGCGTCGGCGCTGCCCGCCATGGCGGCGGACCTGGGCTCGGATACGGTCACGCTCAGCGCGACCATTACCGCCTACCTGCTCGGGCTGACCGTCCTGATCCCGCTGAGCGGCAGGCTGGCCGAACGCCATGGCGACAAGCGGGTGTTCGCCGGCGCGATCTGGCTGTTCCTGGCCAGTTCCATCGCCTGCGGCTTCGCGCCCAACGCCCTGGTCCTGATCGCGCTGCGTTTCGTGCAAGGCATGGCGGGCGCCCTGATGGCACCCGTGGGCCGGCTGATCGTGCTGCGCACCGCCGCCAAGCACGAACTGGTCGAGGCGATGGCGCTGGTGATCCTGCTTGCCATGATCGCACCCATGGTCGGCCCGTTCCTGGGCGGCCTGCTGACGACCTACGTGGGATGGCGCTGGATCTTCTGGATCAACGTGCCGCTGTGCCTGGGCGCGCTATGGCTGGTCCGGCGCTTCCTGCCCGCCACCGAAGGCCGGGGCGAGGGCGCTTTCGACCTGCGCGGCACGCTGCTGAGTGGCATCGGCTTCGCCTGCCTGATGTGGGGGCTGATGGCGCTGGCCGAGGCCCAGGTCCGGACCGGGCCGGCCGTGGCAGCGCTGGTGGCCGGCGCGCTGCTGGTGGCGGCCTATGTGCGGCACGCGCGGCGTACGGCTGAACCCGTGCTGGCCCTGGACCTGCTGACGCTGCGCAGCTTTCGCGATGCGATGGCGGGCGGCTCGGTCTTTCGCATCGCCGTGGGTGGCGTGCCCTTCCTGCTGCCCGTGACCTTGCAGCAGCGCGACGGCTACAGCCCGCTCGAGGCGGGGCTGGTCGTGCTGATCCCGGCCGTGGGAGGCTTCGCGATGAAGTTCTTCAGCGGCAAGATTCTGCGCCGGACCGGATACCGCAAGGGCCTGTTCCTGCATGGCGCGCTGGCGGCGGGCTGCCTGGCGGCGGCGGGGTGGGTGCCGCCGCGCGAGGCCCTGGCCGTGTACGCGGCGATGCTATTCGGCTTCGGCTGGGCGCGCTCGCTGCAGATGAACGCCTACGGCACGCTGGCCTATGCCGACGTGGCACGGCCCCGGCTGGCCGCCGCTACCAGCTTCTTCCTGGCCATCCAGAACCTGACCGTGGCCATGGGCGTGGCCGTGGCCGCGCTGCTGCTCCAGGGTGGGGCCGCGGCGGGCACGGCCGATGCCGCCTATTCCTGGGTCTACCTCGTCCTGGGCGCCGTCGCCCTGGCCAGTGCGGCCATGACGCTCGCCATGCCTCCGTCGGCCGGCCGGGACCTCCTCCAAACCAAACGCTGATCCTTCACAAGGAACCCTCATGAGCAACGATCTTCCCGCTTCCGGTGCACATTCTCCCTTCATCTCCGCCGAAATCCTGGCGGTGGCACTGGCTTCCGGAAGCGTGGCCGTGGTCTACGTCGCACCCGATGCCAGCCCGCTGCCGGCCGCAGCGATTCCCGGATCCATCGAGACCGCGCTGCCGACGCACTACGCGGAACCCGGCGATCCCGGCCTAGGCCGCCTGCCGTTGCCTTCGTCCGAGGCGGTCCGGCGCTGGACCGCCGAGGCCGGCCTGAGCCAGGACACCGATATCGTGGTCTATGACGCCGCCAGCGGCTCGGCCGCCGCACGCGCGTGGTGGGTGCTGACCTGGGCCGGACTGCCCGGTGTCCGCATCCTGGATGGTGGCCTGGCGGCCTGGACCGCCCGTGGCGGAGACGCGGCGCTGTCTCCCGGCCAGGTGACCCCGCCTGAGCTATCTACTATCGAAACCGACGCCATCGCCGCCGATCTTCCGGCATATCGCCTGTTTGATGCCCGGACAGCCGCGGCCTATGCCGGCGACGGCAAGCAGCCGTCCCACCTGCCGGGCGCGGTCAGCAGCCCCGCCGGCATCTGGCAGGATGCGAACGGCCGCCTGTTGCCCTTCGCCCAGCGCCAGGCCCTGGCGCGCAAGCTCGGCCTGCTCGACGACGACGAGCGGCCGGTGGTGGCCTATTGCGGGTCGGGCGTGGCGGCGGCGTATTGGATCGCCGCCGTGCAGGACCTGGGCGTGAAGGCGTCGCTATACGCCGGTTCGTGGAGCGCCTGGTCCAGCGATCCGGCACGGCTGGCTGCCGCGGCCCCGGCGTGACGGACATCGATTTCCATTACAATCCCGCCTTCTGCCGGTGTAGCTCAGTTGGTAGAGCAGCTCACTTGTAATGAGAAGGTCGAGGGTTCGATTCCTTTCACCGGCACCAACCACCCGACCTGGGTCGTCTACACATATTCCGAGCCCGCATCGTTCTCTGCGTTGCGGGCTTTTTGCCGTCTGCGGCGCCCCACGCCGCGCTCCATTCTGCACGCTTCGCGTTTCCCCTCTTGGATTTCGAACCAGCAGGGCGGCACCGCGCATCGGAAATCCGCATGACGGGCCGTGATGGCATCGCTCGAGCTTTATACATGGCGCTGACCGGGCAGCGACTGCAAGTGCTGCATGTGTTCGTGAAGAAAGCCGAAAGAACCCCACCCCGGGCCATCAAGATAGCTTTGGACAGACTGAAGGAGGCCCCGCGATGAGCGACCTCGAAAAACTCAAGCGCCGCCTGCTTGCGGATCCAGACGTGAAAGCGGAATACGAAGCTCAGGCTCCGGATTTGGAGTCCCCGGGCCCGAAGCGCGGCAGGCGCCTGGCCGTTGTCTGACCTGGATGGAAGGCTTCCTGATAAGACCGATTTGACAACTCGCCTTTTCCAGTCCATAGTCCGCCAGCCACGGCCTTCAAGAGTCGTAATCTAGGTCAGTCAAAGTCCACGATAGCGGTCTTCGTCGTTCCAATTTCTTCCTTGAGTGTCGTGTGTTGACGGGAAATCCGTTTTTTTATCATCAAGGAAATGACATGGAACAAACAGGCATCGTCAAGTGGTTCAACTCCGAGAAGGGCTTCGGCTTCATCGTGCCGGACGCGGGCGGCAAGGATCTGTTCGCGCACTTTTCGGAAATCCAGGGCAGCGGCCACCGCTCCCTCGAAGAGAACCAGCGCGTGAGCTTCGTCCCCGGCCAAGGCGCGAAAGGCCCGGCCGCGACCAAGATCAAGGTGCTCTAAGCTTGCGCAAGCAGGCTGGCTGAAAGCCAACAGCTCCCTCGGGAGCTGTTTTCATTTGGGCGACCGCTTTATCTTTTCCGGGGCTTGGGGCCGGGGGCGGCGGCGGGACGTCCCGCGATATGGCGGAACGTGATGCGGCCCTTGGTCATGTCGTAGGGGGACATCTCTAGCGTGACGTCGTCGCCCGCGAGCACGCGGATGTTGAATTTACGCATCTTTCCGCCGGAATACGCCGTGATTTCAAAGCCGTTTTCCAGCGTGACCCGGAACCGTGAGTCAGGCAGGACCTCGTTGACCACGCCACGCATTTCGATCAAATCTTCCTTGGGCAAACTGCTCGCTCCTAAATGGGTCTGGTGAAAGCCGGTGACCCGGTGGTGGGCCATGTTGCCCTGTTTGCCGCAATTGGGCAACCGTCGCGATCCACACAGATCGTCAGGAACCTTAGCGGTATCATGAAAGGCAAACCCCCGGATCACCCGGGCGGGATGCCGCTTCCCCCTGGCATCCCCGATAAGCGCGACGCAAGAGACTCGATGACAAGCACCGCACCGGCTTGGCTGATGCCTGTAGTGGCCATTTGCATTTTGCAGACAATTTCGTCGTTTTTGACCCGACTCATTCCCATCATCGCGCCGGCCATGTCCGCGGAATTCGGCTGGAGCGGGAGTTCCATCGGTTATCTGACCGCAAGCAATTCGATGGGTGGACTGGCCATCCTGCTGGCGGGTTCCGCCCTGCTCAAGCAGGTTGGCGGGATGCGCACCCTGCAACTGACGCTGTCGCTGGGAGCGGCCTGCCTGGCGTTTCTGTTGTATCCCAGCCTGGGCGTTGCGCTGGCGGCGTGCTTTGCCATGGGATTGAGCAATGGCGCCGCCAATCCGGCCGGTAGCGAGGTCCTGCAAAGATTCTCCCCGCCGGGCAAGCGCAACCTGATGTTCTCGATCAAGCAGGCCGGCGTACCGCTGGGTGGCGTGATGGCGGGGCTGCTGGTGCCCGCCGTGGTGGCGCTGGCGGGCTGGCGCATTGCCCTGCTGGCCTGCGCCGTGGTCGTGTTGCTGCCCATCGTGCTGACCTGGCGGCTGAGCGCCGGCCTGGACGAGATCCCCGCGCGGACGGGCCGCGTCTTCCCGATGCCGACGTGGCGGTCGCTGCGTACGCTGGGCGTGCCCCTGGCCTCGCTGATGCACAACCGAGGCCTGTTGAAGATCTCCGTCGTGGGCAGCCTGTTCGCCGTATCCCAGAGCTGCTGGTTCACGTTTACCGTGGTCTATCTGGTGGATGGGCTGGGTTATTCCCTGGGGCGGGCCGGCATGGTGTTCGCGGTCATGCAGGCGGGCGGGGTGATCGGCCGTATCGCGCTGGGCTGGCTGTCCGACTATCTGCGGTCGGCCACCGCGGTGCTGTCGATCGCGGCCGTGCTGTCGGCGGTGACCACGGCGCTGCTGGGGCTCACCAGTCCCGCGTGGCCGCTATGGGCGGCCATCGTGCTGGCCTTTGTCGCAGGGGCCTCGGCCGCGTGCTGGAATGGCGTGCAGATCGCCGAAGTAGCGCGCCGTTCGCCGCCGCACATGATTTCGGAAACCGCCGCGGGATCCAGCATCCTGGTCAACCTGACCAACATGGTGGCGCCCACGCTGTTCGCGATATTCGTCTCGGCCGGTGGGGGCTATGGCTTTGCCTTCATCTGCGCCGGGGCGTGTTCGCTACTGGTGCTGGTCTGCCTGCCGCGCGAGCGGGGCGAGGCTGGCACACAGGAACGCCGGGCGCGCTGAGGATTGTCCACGCCGCCGTAATGGTCAATCGGCGGCCCCCCGCCTGGTTCGCCGGGCATGTGGCTGGGGCGCGACACCCAGACGCGGGTCGCGTGCCCGGGCGAACTCAGCCAGCCTGGCCGCAGCGGTTTCGAACTCCGCGTGGTCCTGGGGCAGGTACAGCCATTTTCCCAGCACCGTATGGGGCCGCAACGCCGGTTCGTCGTCGATCAGGGCTGCGTGCCGGTCCTTGGACGTGCACACCAGCAGGCCGCTCCAGGGATCGCCCCGGTCCGCCACCACGAGGCACAGCAGGTCGTCCAGGTAGGCGGCGATGCAGCCGAACATGCGCTTGCTGGAATAGCCGGCGTCCCGTTCCAGCGGCTCGAATATCCACAGCAGCGAGTTGCGCGGCGCGGCGGCCTGCCGGCGGGGTGGCGCGAAAGGGAGGGGGCGGTCCTTGGGCATGGAGGCTAACTCGTCAGCAATCCCGGCAGCCTTCCCGCCGCCGTCTGTCCAGGATACAGCGTTCGCAGCGTGCGTCCCGGGTCCAGCGCGAAGCATTCGGCGGCCGTGGCGGCGATCAGCGTGGGAAGGCCGAGGGTGGGCCGCAGGTCGCGCGCTTCCAGGAGATGGGCCTGGTCCAGACCCGGCCAGTCGGCGATGACGCGGCCGCCCCGGACCGCGCCGCCCACCAGCATGGCGGCGGAGCCCGTACCGTGGTCGGTGCCCCCGGTGCCGTTGACGGCGGCGGTGCGGCCGAACTCGGTGGCGACCAGGACGACGGTCTGGTTCCAGGCATCGTCCAGATGTTCCTTCAGCGCGGCCAGCAGCGCATCGAGGTTCTTCAATTGCGCGGCCAGCCGGGCGTTCTGGCCGGCATGGGTATCCCAGCCGCCCGTCTCCACCATGGCGATGCGCGGCCCGTCCGGGCGCCTCAGGAACGTGGCGGCCAGTTTGCCCAGTTCGGCCGGATTCTGCCGTGTCCGGCCGGGGCCCGCCATGTCGCGCGCTTCCAGGGCGGCGTCCCACAGCGCATGCAACTGGGCATCGGGTTCGTAGAGTTGCTGGACACGCAGCAGCAGGTCGTCCGACGGCGCCGGCAGGGCGGACGGTGCGTACGACGCGACCCGCCCCTGGCCGCGCAGCGCCAGCGGAACGGTAGGCGCCAAGGCGATCGCCTCGGCGTCTTTCTGGCCGGGCAGCATGCCCAGTAACCGGTTCAGCCATCCGTCCTTGCGTTGGTAGGGGCGGGTGCCGCCGGTTTCCAGCACGTTCTGGCCGTCGAAGTGCGAACGTTCCCGATAGGGGGATGCGACGGCATGCAGGAACAGCGCCTGTCCGGCGCGGTAGAGTTCGCCCGTGGCCGCCAGCGAGGGATGCAGGGCGAAGCTGCCGTCCAGCCGTATCGCCTGCGCCGGGTCGATGGCCAGTTCGCGCCGAAGCCCGGCATAGGCCGGGTCCGCGTAGGGAATCACGGTGTTCAGGCCGTCCGCCGCCCCACGCTGGATGATGAAGATGAAGCGCCGGTCGGTCTCGGCACGGGCGAACAGCACGCGCGGCGCGAACACCGTGGCGGCCGTGGCGAACGCGGCCTGTTTGAGCCAGCGGCGCCGGGGATGGGCGATGGTCATGGCTTCATCTCCTCAGGAACTCGGGCGATACCAGCAGCAGCGCCATCGCGGTGCGCCCGGATTCGGCGCGCGACAGCGCCGTGGCGGTGGCCTCGCCCAGTTGTCCTGGCAGCAGCCGGGGCGCCAGCTGGCGTGCGTCCAGGCCGGCATCCGGCAGGCTGGCTAGGCGGCCCGCCAGTTCCACCCGCCGCATCAGGGCGTCGGGGGCGGCCCAACTGCCCGCCGCGTCGTCGTAACCGGCGGGTGAACCGGGGCGCCACAGCGGCTGGCCCAGTTGCTGCATCAGGGCCGCCACCCGTACGCCTTGCAGGTCGGTGCGGCCCAGCCCGCGCAGCGAGGACAGCAGCCACTCCCAGGGCGTCTTGAATTTGGCGGGCACGGGGCGCCACGCCTCCGGGGACGCGATCAGCGCCTGGTAGACCGGCTTGAGCTCGCCGTCGTGATCCCGGTAGGCCTGGGCCAGCCGGTCGACCACCGCGGGAGGCGGGTTGTCGGCCACGAAGTGGCGGGCGAGCTTGGTGGCCACGTGGCGCGCGGAGGCATCGGCGCGCGCAAAATCGCGGATGATGGCGGCGGCCTGCTGTTGCCCGGCCTCGCCATAGCGGCGGCCGAGTACCGTGCGGGAGCCGGGCTCGTGGCGTTCGGCCTGGAACACGTAGCCCGTGCCTTGGTCCAGTTCGACGCCGCGCCGGGGCGTGTCGGGCGCGCCCAGGCCGGCCACCGACCAGCCCGTCAGGGCGCGCGCGAACTCCGTCACGTCTTCCTGGCCGTAGCCGCTGCGCACGCCCAGCGTGTGCAGCTCCATGATCTCGCGCGCCAGGTTCTCGTTCAGTCCGCGCTGCTGCGCCGGATTGCGCCGCGCGGCACGGGTGGCGGCCACGCTGCCGGGGCCGATCGAGGCGTTCTGGTTCAGGAACAGCAGCATTGCCGGATGACGCTCCACCGCCAGCACCATGTCCTCGAAACGGCCGAGCACGTGCGGGCGGATGGCGTCGGCCTCGAAGCTGCCCGCCAGCATCGCGACGGCGGGGTTCTCGACCGAGATGGCGAAGTGATTGGCCCAGAAATGCACCAGCCGCTCGACGAAGGGCGTGGGCGCATCCAGCGCCGACAGCGCGCGCATGTCGATGGCATCCAGGTAATGCTGGCGCTGCGCCTTGCGCAGGGCGTCCCGGGCCGGGGGCTGCTGGTCCGGGGGCGTGTCGCGTATCTCGCGCTGGCGGGCGACCACGTCGCGGACCAGGTCGCCGGAAGCCGGCAGGGGGGCCCAGGCTGGTGGGCGAGGCTCGTAGCGGCCGAGCTGTTCCCGCAGCCACTGCCTGCCATCGGCGGGCGCCGTGTCGTCGGGGCGCGTGCCCAGTCCGAAGCGGTTGAGGGCGATGCCGGGCATCGCGGGGTCATGTACGGCCATGCCTGCTCCCGTGGGTCCTGCCGTTGGACCCGCCGTTTCACGATTCTTTCGCGGCGCGGGGCGTGGGGGTGTAAGCGCGTGTAAGGCCGAGGGAAGAGCCCGCCGGAGTCAGTCCCGCGGCCTTTCGCACACCGCCTGCGCATCGGCATAGGGAACGACGGTTTCCGGGGCGGCCATCATGGCCGAGCCGCCCGCCGCATGCCATTGCCGCACGGACTGTCCTTGCTCATAGGCCACGGCATAGACCCGGCCCTGGCACAGTTCGTCCAGGCGCTGGTCGAGACGGGCGCGCAGCGCCGAGGGGGAATCGCCGGGTTGGCCCACGACCCGGACGGCGCGCGCGCCCGGGCCCAGTTCCGTTTCGATCGCCTGTGGTTCGGCGGCGGCCGTGCTGGCGGCCAGGCAGCCGCCCCAGGCCAGCATGCGCCATGTCGTCCTTGTCCTCATCCCACGTCTCCTTGCGCTGGTGCGCAGAACGATACGTGGGCGGGGACCGGGCGGCAAGCGGCGCAGCTTACTCGTCGGCCTTGATCCCTTCCGCCCGGATCAGGTCGCCCCACTTCTTGGCGTCCTTGCGGCCCAGGTCGTCGAACTCCTTGGGCGTGGTGGGCGACAGCTCGACCCCGCTCGATGCGGCATAGGCTTTCAGTTCGGGCGAGGTCAGGACCTTGCGGACCGCGGCGTTCAACTGGGCCACCTTGTCGGCCGGCGTGCCCTTGGGCGCGTACAGGCCGTACCAGTTGTTGGCGTAGACGTTGGGCACGCCCAGTTCGTCGAAGGTCGGGACGTCGGGCAGCAGCGGCGAGCGCTTGGGCGCGGCGATGGCGAGCGCCTTGACCTTGTTTGCCTTGATGTTGGACATCAGGCCCGAGATGTCGCCGATGAAGCCGTCGACCTGTCCGCCTATGGTGTCGGTGATCGCGGGCGCCGCGCCCTTGTAGGGCACGTGCAGGATGTTGGCCTTGGTCGACAGCTTGAGCTGCACGATGGCCATGTGCGGCATGCTGCCCACGCCGGACGAGGCCATGGTGGCGCCCTTGGCCGACTTGGCGTGGGCGACGAAGTCCTTGGCGGTCTTGCTGGCGCTACCCGGGCCGACGACCAGCACTTCGGGCGTGGAGACCAGCAGCGAGACCGGCGCGAAGTCCTTGATGGGGTCGTAGATCAGCTTGGGGTACAGCGCGGGGTTGATCGAGATCGCGCCCACCGAGCTCAGGAACAGCGTCTGGCCGTCGGGCCGCGAGCGGGCCACCTGGCTGGCGGCGATGGCGCCGTTGCCGCCCGGCTTGTTCTCGATGACGACGGTCTGCTTGAGCTCTTTCTCGAGCTGGGTGGCGACGACGCGCGCGAGCGAGTCGGCAGGGCCCCCGGGTGGGAAGGCGACGACGATGCTGGTGACGGACTGGGCTTGCGCGCCGAAGGCCGCCAGGCCGAGCAGGGTCGCGGCGAGCGGCGCGAGGGCGTGGAAACGGGTCGGATGGAACATGGTGTTCTCCTTTATCGTTTTGGAGATCAGGGCGCGGGCGTTCAGCCGCCGATGGCGCCCTGGGTATTGACGAACAACGAGTAGATCGACGTGCAGGACGCCATGAACAGGCGGTTGCGATGCTTGCCGCCAAAACACAGATTCGCGCAGCGCTCGGGCAGGGCGATGCGGCCCAGGAGTTCCCCCCGGGGCGAGTAGACGCGGACCCCGTCGAGCTCGGGCGTGCCCATGCCCCAGCCGCACCAGAGGTTGCCTTCGACGTCGACCCGGAAGCCGTCGGGCGTGCCGTCGGCGGCGTCGAACAGCACGCGCTGCGGGCCCAGCCGGCGGCCGTCGTCCGAGACGTCGAACACCAGGACGTTGCGGGGGCGGGCGCGCGATTCGATCACGTACAACTGCTTCTCGTCGGGCGAGAAGGCCAGCCCGTTGGGGCCGTTGACCGTATCGCAGACCAGGTCGACCGCGCCGCTGTGCGGGTCGATGCGATAGATGGCGGCGGGGATTTCCTGTTCGGCCTTCTCGCCCTGGTAGTAGCCGATGATGCCGAAAGGCGGGTCGGTGAACCAGATCGAGCCGTCGGATTTCACGACGACGTCGTTGGGCGAGTTCAGGCGCTTGCCCTGGTAGCGGTCGGCCAGCACGGTGATGCGGCCGTCGTGTTCGGTGCGGGTGACGCGGCGTCCCTGGTGTTCGCAGGTGACGAGGCGCCCCTGGCGGTCGCGCGTGTTGCCGTTTGCATGGCCGGACACGGGCCGCCACACATGTGCCTGCCCGGTGATCTCGTCCCAGCGCATGATGCGGTCGTTGGGCACGTCGCTCCACAGCAGGTAGCGGGCGTCGCCGAACCACACCGGCCCTTCGGCCCAGCGGCATCCCGTGGCCAGGCGCTCGACGGCCGCCAGCGGCAGCACCAGTTTCTCGAAGCGCGGATCCAGCACGATGATGGCCGGATCGGGATAGCGCGCGGGGGCGTCAGTCGCAGCGCGCACTCATGCCCCCGTCGACCACGATCTCGGTGGCGGTGATGAAGCGGGCTTCGCTGGACGCCAGGAACAGCGCGGCGTTGGCGGTATCCAGGCCGTCGCCCATGAAGGGCAGGGGGATGCGCGACTGCCGCTGCGCCAGCAATTGCTCCACGTCGCCGCCCGCGCGTTGCCCGGCCAGCCGGACCTCGACCATGGGGGTGTGCATCTGGCCCGGAATGACGGTGTTGCAGCGGATGTTCTTCTTGGCGTATTCCAGCGCCACGACGCGCGACAGCTGGATGACGCCGGCCTTCGCGCTGGAATAGCCGACCTGGGCCGAGCCGGTCCAGCGCGTGCCCGAGGTCGAGGCGATGTTGACGATGACGCCGCCGCCCTGTTCCTCCATCAGCGGCAGCACATGGCGGCAGCCCAGGTAGACGCTTTTCAGGTTGAAGTCGATCTGCGCGTCCCACGCCGCTTCGTCCAGGTCCACCGGGCCACCCTTGCGCGAGCCGCCCACGTTGTTGACCAGGATGTCCACGCCGCCCCAGGTGTCGACGCAGGCGCGCACCATGTCGCGGACCTCGTCCGACGAGGTGACGTCGCAGCGCCAGATGGCGATCTCGCCGCCGATCTCGCGCACGCGGGCCACGGTTTCTTCCATGGCCGCGGGGTCGCGGTCCACGGCGAAGACGCGCGCGCCTTCCTGCGCGAAACGGTATGCGATGGCGCGGCCGTTGCCCCAGCCGGGGCCGACGCTGCCCGCGCCGGTGACGATCGCTATCTTGCCTTGCAGGCGGCCAGTCATGATGGGTATCTCGTTCGTGGTGATGATTGGAAAGGCATCAGCGCCCGAATTCGACGGTGCTGCCGTCGGGCGTGGGAATGTCGAAGACGCTCAGCGTCATCGAGATCAGGGTGTAGTAGCCGGCCATGCCGACCAGGTCGACGACGCCGTCCTTGCCCAGGACCTCCAGGGCCTCCTGGTAGAGCGCGTCCGGGACCTGCCGCGTTTCCACCAATTCGCGCACGAAGCGGTAGACGACCGATTCGTCGCGCTGGGCGAACACGGGCGTGGCGCCGGCGCGAATCTGTTCGGCCACGTCCGCGTCCAGCCCCGCCTTCAGGGCGATGGGATGGTGCGCCCACCATTCGAAGGGGGCGCGCCACAGCGCGGCCATGGTCAGGATGGCCAGTTCGGACAGGCGTGGCGGCAGGCTGGAGTCGTAGCGGCAGTATTGGCCCAGGGCCTGTGCGTGTTCGGCCAGGCCGGGGCGGTGCAGCCAGATCGCCAGCGGTCCGCGCACCTTGCCGCGCGGGCCCGAGGCGATGGCGTCGTAGACGCGGCGCTGGTGTTCGGACATCTGTTCGACGTCGGGGGGATTCAATCTAGGCATGGTCGGGTCTCCTGGGATTCTGGGCGAAGTGGAACACGCGCGGTGTCATTGCGCGAACCGGAACAGCTCGTGCGGGTTGTCCGCCAGGATGCGCTGGCGCGTGGCCGCATCGGGGCACAGCCGCAGAAAGGTGTTCAGCAGTTCGCCGTCGTCGGGCATGTCGCCGCGCACGTTCGGATGCGGCCAGTCGGTGCCCCACAGCAGGCGCTCGGGCATGGCGTCCAGCAGCGCCGACACCAGCGGCTCGGCATCCTGGAATGGCCGCTTGCCGCTGCTGGACGTGCGGTCCAGTCCGGAAATCTTCACCCAGGCGCCGGGGTGGTCGCGCAGCGCGAGCAGGGCGCGAAAGGCCGCGCCCTGCGTGCCTTCGGCGGCGGCCACGCGTCCCATGTGGTCGATCACGAACGGAACGGGTAGCGTCCTGAGCCTGGGCAGCAGGCCTTCGAGCGAGGCCTGGTCCGAATGGATGCAGACGTGCCAGCCGAAGGGCGCGATGCGGGGCACGATCCGCGCCAGTTCGTCCCAGCCGGCGTTGGCCAGGTGGGCCACGAAATTGAATCGCACGCCGCGCACGCCGCGCTGGTCGAGTTCGGCGATGCGGGCTTCGTCGGTGGCCGGATCCAGCAGGGCGATCGCCCGGTACTGGCCCGCGCCGCGATCCAGCGCATCGAGCGTGACCGACAGGTCGTAGCCGTGGCAGCCCGGATGCACGATGACGCCGCGCTCGAATCCCAGCCGCCGGTGTAGGTCGCGCAGCCGTTCGAACGGTGCGTCGGGCGGCGTGTAGGGACGGTCGTCGGCGTAGGGGAAGACGTCGGCGGGACCGAAGACGTGGAAATGGGTGTCGCAGGCGCGTGCCGGCAGGGGATGGGTCGGGGGCGTGATCTCGGCCAGGGGAGGAGCGCAGTCGGGCATGTCGGGGGTGCAGTGAACGTCAACCCCGCATCATGCGCAAGCCTCTGGGGCCGAGCAATGCGCCCGGCCTGACTTCTGATATAGAAAAAACGTATACCATTGCATCCATGGACCTTCGGCAAATCCGCTACTTCATCGTCGTCTGCGAAATGCGCAGCCTTTCCCGCGCGGGCGAGGTGCTGGGCGTCTCGCAGCCGTCGCTCAGCCGGCAGATCCAGTTGCTCGAAGCCGAACTGCGCCACCATTTGCTGGTACGCACCGGCCGGGGCGTGGAGCCTACCGAGGCCGGGCTGCGGTTCCTGCAGCATGCCAAGACCCTGGATGCCATGGCGCAGCATGCGCGCCAGGACATGCGAACCTTTCGCGCCGCCGCGCAGGACAAGGTACGGCTGGGCATGCCGCACCGCGTGGCGCGCCGGATGGCGCCGCATATCGTGCAGTCGTTCCGTCGCCTGCATCCCGATGCCGCGCTGACGCTGGCCGAGGGCCTGAGTTCCGAGATGAATGAATGGCTGGTCAAGGGCAGGGTGGACCTGGCGCTGCTGTACGACCCGCCGTCCTCGTCCCTGCTGCGGTTCGAGTCCATCTACCGCGAGGACCTGGTGCTGGCCTACGGCAAGGCCTGCCGGCCCGTGCCTCCGCCGCGCGTGCGCGCGCGGGACCTGGGCCGCTATCCGCTGGTGCTGCCCAGCGCGCCCAATACCATCCGCGCGCTGGTGGACCGCACCTGCCGCGAATTGAACGTGACGCTGGACGTCGTGGCCGAGGTGGACGTGGTGCACACCATTCTCGAGACCATGGCCAAGGAAGGCATGTTCACCATCATCCCGCGCTCGGCGCTGAGCGACATGGCGGGCCAGGATTTCCTGGCCTTCTCGTCCATCGCCGAGCCGGTCATCATGAACAACCTGACCCTGGCCACGCCGTCCAGCGGCCCGCTGCCCCCGTTGGCGGAGGCAACCGCGCAGATCATCCGCGGGCTGGAGATGACGCGGTTCTTCGAGTAGCGCGGGCTCTTAAGCCATCGCCTCCGGCCCGAAGAACTCGTACCGCGTCTGCGTCTCCGGCACGCCCAGTTCCTTCAGGTAACGCCGCACGTTGCGCATGAAGGGCTTGGGACCCAGGAAGTAGACGTCGACGTCGCGGTCCTGCGGCAGCCACTGCGCCAGCTGCTCCTTGGTCAGCAGGCCGACCGCATCGGGGCGCTGCGCCGTCTCGCCGGCCTCGTCGTAGCAGTAGAAACGCTTGAGCTGCGGGAACTTGCCGGCCGCGGCATCCACGTAGTCGCGGAAGGCATGGACCGCCTGGTTGCGGGCGCAGTGGATGAAGTGGATCGCGCGCGAACCGCCCAGGGCGGCTTGCAGCATGGCCAGGGTGGGTGTGATGCCGACGCCGCCGCTGATCAGCACCAGCGGCTTGTCGCTGGCCTGCAGCGTGAAGTTGCCCGAGGGCGGGAAGAGTTCCAGCGTGTCGCCTTCGCCGATCCGGTCGTGCAGGTGGTTGGAGACGACGCCGTCGCCCTGGCGCTTGACGCTGATGCGGTACTCGCGGCCGTTGGGAGGCGCGGACAGCGAGTAGTTGCGGCGCACTTCCTCGCCGTCGACGATTAGCTTCAGGCCGATGTACTGGCCGGGCTCGAAGTCCAGCAGCGAACCGCCGTCGGCGGGCACCAGATAGAACGAGGTGATCTCCTCGCTTTCCTGTTCCTTGCGGGCGACGCGGAAGGCGCGCGAACCGCGCCAGCCGCCGGCCGCCTTTTCCTGGGTCGCGTAGCACTGTTCCTCGGCGCCGATCAGCAGCGTGGCCAGTTGCTGGTAGGCGGCGCCCCAGGCTTCGATGACTTCGTCGGTGGCGACGTCGGGGCCGAGCACTTCGCGGATGGCGCGCAGCAGGCAGGTGCCGACGATGGGATAGTGTTCGGGCAGGATCTGCAGCCCGACGTGCTTGTTGACGATGCGGCCGACCATCCCGCCCAGGGGCGTGAGATCGTCGATGTGGCGCGCGTAGGCCAGTACGCCGTTGGCCAATGCGCGCGGCTGGTCGCCGCTGGCCTGGTGGGCCTGGTTGAACAGGGGCCGGACCTCCGGGTACTCGGCCAGCATCAGGCGATAGAAATGGGTGGTCAGGGTTTCGCCGCCGGTTTCCAGCAGCGGGACAGTGGCCTTGATGATGGCTCGTTGTTGAGCGGACAGCATGATATCTCCTGCAAGAGCGGCCGGCCGGGAAAGGGGACAGCCTTCGCTTTCTCTTATTCAAGATGTGTGCCAGGCCGATTCTCGCGGCGCTGCGCCATTTTCTGTGGTAGTGGGTCATAATGACCTATAATTTTCTTGTGTCTTTATGACCTTGTATTAGTCAAAATGACTTCAAATGCCCTGCTGCACGCGCTTGTTCCATTGGTGGACGACCTGGCGCGCGACCTCGCCGAAGGGGAGCGCTACCGACGTCTGCTGGAAGCCGTGCGGACCCTGGTTCCTTGCGATGCAACAGCCCTGCTGCGGCTGGACGGCGAATGGCTGGTGCCGCTGGCGGTCGATGGCCTGAGCAGCGACACGCTGGGCCGCCGTTTCAAGGTGGACGAGCATCCCCGCTTCCAACTGTTGCTCCAGTCCGACGGCCCCACGCGCTTTCCGGCCGGGAGCCGTCTGCCCGACCCCTACGATGGCCTGGTCGAAGGAATGGAAGGCGAGCAGTTGGAGGTGCACGACTGCCTGGGCTGTGTCCTGCGGGTGGGCGAGCGCCCCTGGGGCCTGCTGACGCTGGATGCGATGGAGGCCGAGCGTTTCTCGGCGCACGACCTGGATGCCCTGCAGACTTTCTCCAGCCTGGCCGCCGCGACGGTCAGCGTGGCCGATCGGTTGCAGCTACTGGCCTCGCGTGCCAGCGACGAGCACCAGCGCGCGGAAATCTATCGCGCGGCGGCGGGGGAAACCGCGCCGCGCCCATTGCTGGGGCACAGCGCCGTCATCCGGCGGCTGCTGGACGAGGTGCGCACCGTGGGCGCCAGCGACCTGACCGTGCTGGTGACGGGCGAGACCGGGGTCGGCAAGGAACTGGTGGCCCAGGCGCTGCACGCGGCCTCGCCGCGCGCGACGCGGCCGCTGGTCAGCATCAACTGCGCGGCCTTGCCCGAGGCCCTGGTGGAAAGCGAGCTGTTCGGCCATGTCAGGGGCGCGTTCTCGGGCGCGGTGGGCGACCGGCGCGGCAAGTTCGAACTCGCCGACGGCGGCACCCTGCTGCTGGACGAGGTGGGCGAGTTGCCGCTGGCGGTGCAGGCCAAGCTGCTGCGTGTGCTGCAAAGCGGGCAGTTGCAGCGACTGGGGTCCGACCGCGAGCACCACGTGGACGTCAGGCTGATCGCGGCCACCAATCGGGACCTGGCCGAAGAAGTCCGTAAAGGACGCTTTCGCGCCGACCTCTACCATCGCCTGAGCGTCTACCCGCTGCGGGTGCCGCCGCTGCGCGAACGCGGCCGCGACGTGCTGCTGCTCAGCGGCGCGTTCCTGGACGAAAACCGCTCGCGCCTGGGGCTGCGCAACCTGCGCCTGGCCGCCGAGGCTCAGGCGGCCCTGCTGGCCTACGACTGGCCGGGCAACGTGCGCGAGCTCGAACACCTGATCAGCCGCAGCGCATTGAAGGCGCTGTCCCGGCAAACCCCGCGTCCGGCCATCCTGACACTGACGGTGGCGGACCTGGGGCTGGAGGAAGGAGAGGCCGGGTCGCCCGCTCCCGCACATGACAATCCGGCGGCGGCTCGCGCGCGCGTTCCCGCGCAGCCGCTCAAGCAGGCGGTCGAGGGCTACCAGCGCGGCCTGATCGTCGCGGCCCTGCGCCGTCATGGAGACAACTGGTCGGCCGCCGCGCGCGAACTGGGCGTGGACCGGGCCAACCTGGCGCGCCTGGCCGCGAGGCTGGGGCTCAAGTCGGCGGCTGCCGAGCCCTGACGAAGCGTGCGGCGCAAGCGGAAAAGGAAAGGACATGGACCTGCAAAGCCTGAAGACCTTCGTCGCATGCGTCGAGGAAAAAAGCCTGAGCCGTTGCGCCGACCGGCTGAACGTCGTGGCCTCGGCGGTAAGCAAGCGGCTGGCGGAGCTCGAGCGCGAGCACGGCGTATCGCTGCTGCGGCGGACCGGCCGGGGCGTCGAGCCCACGGCGGCGGGCGAGGCGCTGTACCGCCATGCGACCTCGCTGCTGTCGGCGGCCCGCCAGTTGGAGCGGACCCTGGCGAGCTTCCGCGACGACGGCGAGTCCCACATCCGGATCGCCGCCTGCCGGTCGGTCGTCCTGCAGTACCTGCCGCGCGCCATCAGCCTGCTGCGCCGCGTGTGTCCAGGCCATCGCGTCGACATCGTCGAGGCGTCCAGCGTCGAGATCCCGGCGCTGGTCACTCAGGGGGAGGCGGAGATCGGAATCTATCACGCGCCGTTTCCGCCTCCGGGCCTGCACTTCGTGGAGTACCGCCGCGAACGGGTCGCCCTGGTCGTCCCGATGGGGCACGCGCTGGCACGGAGTGGTCCGGTGCGTTTCTTCGACACGCTGGGCCATGACTACGTCGGCTATTTCCCGCGCCACGACCTGGCCAACTTCCAGCGATTGATCGGCGAAAACCTGCCCCGGCCCATCAACGTCAGCGCGCAGGTCTCCAATCCCGAGGCGCGCTGCATGCTGGTGCGCGAGGGGCTGGGCCTGGCCCTGATGGCCGAGGGGCTGGCGCGGACCTATGCCGACCGGACGGGGGTGGAGGTCGTCGCGCTGGCGGACGAATGGGCGGGCCGCCAGATCTGGATGGCATGCGTCGATCCTGCGGCCCTGCCCGAAGGCGCGCGCGAACTGTTCGTCCGCCCCCAGGCTTGAGGTCCGCGCTCAGCCCCGCTTGAGCAGCAGGCCGCCATCGACCGGAAACAATACGCCGGTCACGTAGCGCGCCTCGTCCGAGGCCAGGAAAAGCGCCGCGTTCGCGACGTCGGCGGCTTCGCCCATGTAGCCCATCGGCACCAGCGCATCGCGTTCGCGGCGGATCGCTTCGCGGGGGACCCCGGTTTCCTCCGCGCGCCGCTCGATGGCCATGGGCGTGTCGATCAGGCCCGGCAGGATTGCGTTGGCGCGCACGCCGTGCTTCGCGTTCTCGAACGCGATGTGCTGGGTGAGCGTGTTGACCGCGCCCTTGCTGGTCTTGTAGGTGACCGTGGGCCGGCCCGACAGCGAGGACGTGGACGACACGTTGATGATGCAGCCGGACCGCTGGGCGACCATCTGCGGCAGCGCGTGCTTGCACATCAGGAACATGCCGGTCAGGTTGGCGTCCATGATGCGCTGCCAGGATTCCAGCGACAGGTCGGCGGTACGGGCATCGCCCTTGGAGAAGCCGACGTTGTTGTGCAGGATGTCCACGCGCCCCCATCGTTCGACGCAGGACGCCACCACCTGACGGCAGTCGTCCTCGCGGGTGATGTCGGCAATCGCCACCTCGGCTGGGGCACCCAGCGCGCGCACCGCCGCCAGCGTGTCCTGCGCCCACTCGCCGTTGATGTCCACCAGCAGAAGCCTGGCACCTTCCCGCGCGAAGCGCTCCGCGGTCGCGCGCCCATTGCCCATCGTCGTGCCGGGGCGCTGTCCCGCGCCCACGATGATGGCCGTCTTGCCAGCCAGCCGTTGGCCGTTCGTCGTCATGTTCAGTCCTTCAAGTGGTGGTGATCTTGCCGTCGTGGATGACCTGGCGCCAGCGCGCCTGCTCGGACTGGCGGAAGGCGCGCATCTCCTGCGGCGTGCCGGCTGCCACCTTCATGCCGTCGGCCGAGACCCGCGACTTGTAGCCGGGATCGTTGGCGGCCTTGTTCAAGGCGCCGTTCAGCGCGGCGACGATGTCGGGCGGCGTGCCCGCCGGGGCCAGGATCGCGTACCAGACCTCGGCCGAATAGCCGGGCACCAGTTCGGCGATGGTGGGAATGCCGGGATAGGCCGGCGTGCGTTCGCGCGAGGTCAGCGCGACGGCTTGCAGCGTGCCTTCCTCGACGTACTTCGCGACGCCGCCCGCAGTGGCGAAAACGAAGTCCAGGCGGCCGCCGACCAGATCGGTGTAGGCCTGCGCCGCGCCCTTATAGGGGATGTGGGTCAGGTCGACGCCGGCCTTCATCTTGAACAGTTCGGCGGCCAGGTGGACGGCCGAGCCGTTGCCCGAGGAACCGTAGGTCAACTTGCCCGGATTGGCCTTGGCGTAGCGGATGACCGCGTCCAGTGTCTTGAAGCGGCTTTTCGGATGGGTGACCAGCACGTTCGGCCCGACGCAGATCAGGCCGATGTCGCTGAAGTCGCGGTCGGTGTCGTAGGGCAGGTCCTTGACCAGCGTGTCGTTGATGGCCAGGGCGGTGGTCGTCAGCAGCAGCGTGTAGCCGTCGGGCTTGGCCTTGGCCACGATGTTCGAGCCGATGACGGTGCCGCCCCCCGGCCGGTTGTCGACCACGATGGACTGCCCCAGCGCCTCGGACATGGCGGCGGCCAGGGAGCGTCCGACGACGTTCGTGCCGCCGCCCGGCGTGAAGGGAACGACCAGGCGCAGGGCGCGAGTGGGGAAGTCTTGGGTGCCGGCGTCGGATGCCAGGGCGGGGATGCCAGGCAGCGCGCCGGACGCGGCGGTGGCGCCCAGCAGGCCCAGCATGCGGCGCCGGCCGGTCGAGGTGTGGCTCATGACGTGTCTCCTATGTGCTGTTCTGGTCAGGGCATCATAGGAAGCGGGGCCGCCGCCGGCGTGAAATTCAGGAACGGAAGCGGTTCCCGGATTTCACGTTGGGCCGAGTCAGTCCGTCCGGTACCGCTCGATGAACTCCGGATCGAAGTCCACGCCCCAGCCCGGCCCCTGCGGCAGGGCATAGTGGCCGTTCGCTATCGCACCCCGCCCGATCACCATCTGGTGGAAGATCGGGTCGCGGTCGGGGTGGTGGGTTTCGACGTAGGTACCGTTCTCCACCGCAGCCAGCAGATGCGAGCCCACCATGGGCTCGCCGTGGTGGCCCATCTGCACGCCGAAGCAGGCCGCCATGCGGGCCACCCGCAGCCAGGCGGTAGGACCGCCGCCCCAACTGGCGTCCAGGTTGCAGACGTCGATGGCGGCGTCCAGCATCAGGTCGCGGCAGTCCTGGGTGGTGATCTCCGACTGGCCGGCGCAGATGGGCATGCCCGTCTGCGCGCGCAGCAGCGCGAGGTCGCGCCGGTCGTCGTCCCAATGGCAGGGCTCCTCGAACCAGCGCAGGTCCAGGTCCGCCGCCTGCCGGCAGAAGGCCAGGGCCTGGGTGCGGGTCCAGGCGCGGTTGGCATCGACGAACAGTACGAAATCGTCGCCGCCCGCGCGCCGCGCGGCGCGGGTGCGCGCCAGATCTTCCTCGACCTCGCGCCCGCCCACCTTGAACTTGCAGCCGGCCAGGCCCAGCGCGCGGTATTCCTCCATCTCGGCGCCGTAGTCCTGCGGCGCGTAGCCGTCGCGGTACTGGCCACCGATGGCGACGATGGGCAGCGCATGGCGCGCGCCGCCCCACAACTGGTAGAGGGGCAGTCCGGCGCGCTTGCCCAGCAGGTCCCACAGCGCGCTGTCGGCGCATGCCACGGCGCGCACCGCCGCCCACTTGTCGCGGCCGCCGCGATGGGTGGCCGCCCACATGCGGGACCACAGGGTCTCGATGGCGGTGGGGTCCTGGCCGATCAGCAGCGGCGCCAGTTCCTGGTCGACGATGTCGCGCGCCTGGCGATGGACCTCGAAGTTGCCTTCGCCGTTCACGCAGTGGCCGACCAGCCCCTCGTCGGTGTGGATGCGGGTGATGATGGCGTTCTTGCGCGGCACGCTGTAGACGCTGCCGCCATAGTCGCGATTGAGCGCGATGGTTAGCAGGATGGTTTCGACGCGGACGATTTTCATGCGAGGTTCCTGCGTGGGGCGGCGGGAGCCGCGGTCATTGCTTGGGGATGCCGGCGCGCTCGACCAGCTCGATGTAGGTGCGGGCTTCGGTCGGAATCATCTGCGCGAGCTGTTCGCCGTCCAGCACCTGCGCTTCGCCGAAGGTCTCGGTCAGCTTGGCGACGTTGTCGGGTGTGGCCATGACGGACTTTGTCGTCTGGCGCAGCGTGCGCAGCACGTCGGCGGGCGTGCCGGCCGGCGCGAACAGGCTGATCCAGTTGACGACCTCCACGCCCGACACGCCCGCCTCGGCGGCGGTGGGGACGTCGGGCAGTTTGCCGTCGCGTCGCGAGCGCAGGATCGCCAGTGGCCGGACCTTGCCTGACTCGATGTTGCGCAACTGGTTGGTGAGCGAGTCGAACATGACCTGCACGTGGCCGCCGGCCAGGTCGGTGGCGGCGGGAGCCCCGCCCCGGTAGGGGACGTGGACCAGCTTGGTGCCGGTGCGGGCCTGGAACAGTTCGCCGCCGAAGTGCTGCACGGTGCCTATGCCCGACGAGGCGTACGACAGCTTGCCGGGGTTGGCCTTGGCGTAGGCCACGAGTTCGGCCAGCGTGCGGATGGGAAGCTGGCTGTTGACCACCACGACCTGCCCGGGGGTGACGATGCCCCAGACGGGCGCGAGGTCCTTGACCGGGTCGTAGGGCAGCTTCTCGTACAGCGCGGCGGCGAAGGAAATGGGCGAGGCCGTGGTGACCAGCAGCGTGTGGCCGTCGGGCGCCGCCTTGGCCACGTAGTTGGCACCCACGGTGCCGCCGGCGCCGGAGCGGCTTTCGACGACGACGTACTTGCCCCAGGCCTGCTCCAGGTTCTGCGCGACGAGGCGGCCGATGTACTCGACGGGCGATCCGGGCGGGAAGGGGTTGATGACGTGCACCCCCTTGGACGGAAAGTCGGGGCGGGGCTGGGCGTGGGGCGCTCCGCAGGCCAGCAGCGCCGCGAGGGCCAGCGCGGGAGCCAGCAAACGTTTCATGGATGTCTCCTGTCATCGTGGGGCGCCGTGGGTGGCGCCCTGGAAGCCAGGCAGTATCATCGTCCGGGGTGGCCCGGGGCAACGGGCCGGTAGCCTATATGAGATATAGGTAATGACCTATCGGAGGATGCATGATCAGCCTGTCCCCGCGCGGACTCGAGGTGCTGGTGGCGGTGGCCGAGACCGGCAGCTTCGCCGGCGCCGCCCAGCAGCTGGACATTGCCCAGCCGTCGGTCAGTCAGCATATCCAGGCCCTGGAGCGCCGGGCGGGCGCGGCCCTGTTCCTGCGCCAGCGCGGCCGGCGCGCCACGCTGACCGAGGCGGGCGAGCGCGTACTGGCGCATGCCCGCGCGGTACTGGACGACGCGGCGCGGCTGTCCGAGGATCTCGGCGGCGACCGCCGGGCCGGGGAACGGCGCATCGTCTTCGCCTGCCAGCGGCCGTTGGCCAACTCGGTGCTGCCGCCCGCGCTGGCCGGTTTCGCCCGCGAGCATCCCGAGTATGAACTGGCCATGGTGGCCGGCACGCTGGACGAAGTCCTCGCGCAGTTGCGCGACGGCAGCGCCGACCTGGGCTGCTTTCTGAGCCGGTGGCCGCCCGAGGGCGTGGCGGGCCGGGCCATAGGCGTCGAGCGTTTCGCGCTGGTGGCCGCGCCCTCCCATCCCCTGGCGGGCCGCGAAGCGGTGCCGCCGCGGGAACTGGCGCGGCACAAGTTCGTGCGGGCCGCGCATCGTTCGGGCTTCTCGATGCACATGGCCGACATGCTGCGCGCCGCCGGCATCGCCGGCACTCCGGTGGCCTCGCGCGCCACCGAGTCGGGCATGGTGCGGGAACTGACGGCGGCGGGCGTGGGCATCTGGTGCGTGTTGGCCAGGACGGTCCGGCAGGACATCGAGTCGGGCCTCCTGGCCGAGTTGTCGCCCGGCGGGCCGCCCATGACCATGGGATTGTGGCTGGCCCATGACGACCGGCGGCCGCTGCCGGCGGCGGCGCGGCGGCTGGCGGACTACATCGAGGCTTGCGCCACGGTCGAGCGCGAGGCCCCTCGCGCGCCGTCGTGATTGGCAGGGTCGCCTTCCGTTGGTATCGTAGGCCCGACGGGAGTGCCGTGCGATCCGCGGTTTTCCCGTCCCGCCTCCGGATCCTCGCCCGCCCAGCGGGCCGCCTCACGCGCGCCGCCGCGTCCGCCACACCAGGGAGATCAGCATGGAAGGACACTCCACCGAAAACCTGCGCTGCATCCTGCTTGCCACCGATCTGAGCGCGCGCTGCGACCGCGCCCAGGACAGGGCGGTACAACTGGCGCGCGAGCACGGCGCCAAACTGGTCGCGGTATGTGTGAACGAGACGTCGCTGGGCGACGTGCTGACCGCCCGGCGCAGCCAGGTGGTGGACCGCAACGCCGCCGAGCGGCGCTTCCGGGCCGGACTGGGCAGCGTCGATGTCCAGGCCGAACTGGTGCTGGAAACGGGGCATGCGGTCGAAGTCATCCGCAAGGCGGCCGAGGCGCGCCACTGCGATCTCATCGTCACCGGCGTGGCCCGCGACGAGACCCTGGGCCGCCTGCTGCTGGGTACCACGGTGGAGAAGCTGGCGCGCGAGGCCGTGCAGCCCATCCTGGTCGTGCGCGAACGCCCGCATCACGACTATCGCGACTTCGTCGCCGCCGTCGATTTCTCGGAAGGATCGCGTCAGGCCTTGCAAGCGGCGCTGACCCTGTTCCCGGATGCGCGCCCGCTGTTGTTCCATGCCTTCTCCACCCACCAGACCCATGCCGAGGCGGCCGTGGTGGAACAGGCAAGGGCGCGGGCCGACAACGAGGTGGCCGAATTCATGAAGCGTAACGCGGCGCTGTTGAACCGGCCCGACATCGAGTGGAAGATCGAGCACGGCCTGCCCGAGGACGTGCTGCCCGACTACGTGGCGCGCCATCCCACCGAACTGCTGGTGGTGGGCACCCACGGCCGAACGGGGATATTGCGCACGGCCATCGGCAGCGTGGCAGAACAACTGATCCAGCACACGCCCTGCGACGTGCTGATCGTCCGCCAGCGGTAGTCCTAGCCGGCGCGCCGCCCGTATTCGCCGGGCGGCACGCCCGCCCAGCGGCGGAAGGCGCGGGCGAATATCTTCTCCGAGCCGTAGCCGACCAGTTCGGCCACGTCGGCCAGGCGCACCGATCCCAGCCGCAGCCGCTCGGCGGCCCGCTCCATGCGGCGCGCCGTCAGGTAGGAGATCGGCGACACGCCCACCAGTTCCCGGAAGCGCGCGCTGAAGCGCGAGCGCGACATGCAGACTTCGTCGGCCAGCGCGGGCAGGGTCCAGGGCTTCTCGGGCCAGCGGTGCATCAGCATGATGGCCTGGGCGATCTTGGGGTCGGCCAGGCCGCGCAGCCAGTTCGGTTCGGTGTCGCGGTGCCGCAGCAGGTAGGCGCGCAGTACGTGCACCATCAGCAGGTCGCCCATGCGCGCGGCCGACAGCTTCCAGCCCGGCTCGCGGTTCAGGCTTTCCTCGATGAACAGACGCATCGTCGGTGCCAGGCACGAGGCCAGGTTCATGTCGTCCTCGCGCAGGTGGATCAGGCCGGGCAGGAAGCGCAGCACCGTGTTCTGGCCGACGGGGCCATAGTCGACGATGGTGGTGAAGAGTTCGGTGGGCGTGCCGCCTTCGCCGTGCGTGAACACCAGCGGTTTTTCCCCGCGTTCGCGCATGCCATGGGCGGCCAGCACTTCGGCGAAGGGAACGGGCGCGAGCCCCGGCTCGGACGAGATGGTGTGCCGGCCGCCGCGCGGCAACACGACGAGGTCGCCGGCGGGCACCCGCACGGGCGCCATGCCTTCGGGTTGTATCCAGTAGGGCGCGCCCCGGGCGATGCGGAACATCGCGCCCTGCAGGCCCGTGGATTCCAGCGACCACGGGGCATGCAGCGTGAAGCGGCCGGTCGTGGCGCTGTCGGCCCGGCAGCCGGACAGGACCTCGCTCAATACATCCACTTCGTTCTCCGTCGATCGCGCAACGCCGATTTTATCGGCAGGCGGGACGAATTGCGCCCTAATGAGGCGTTATTGGGGTGGAGGCGGGCGGATTTTCAGGGAAGAATCTGCCCTTCTCCGCGTTCGGAGGCGCCGGCCGCGCCCCGCGCGGCGTCGTCCGCCCCGCATTCTCATAGGTGCCTCCATGTACGCATTGCTTCGCAAATTCGCCCTGGCCCTGGGCTGTCTGCCGCTTGCCGCGCTGACCGCGCACGCGCAAGGGAACGACTTCCCCACCAAGCCCATCACCATCATCGTCGGCTACCCGGCCGGCGGCGGGCCGGACATCGGCGCGCGCATGCTGGGCGAGAAGCTGGCCGCGCGCCTGCACCAGTCCGTCATCGTCGAGAACCGCCCGGGCGTCAGCGGCATGATGGGCGCCTCCGCCGTCGCGCGCGCGCCGGCCGACGGCTATACGCTGCTGTTCGCGCCCAATACCTTTCTGATCGCTCCCCACGTGCTGCCCAAGGGCGCGAACGTGAACCTGGACGTGTTGAACGACTTCGTGCCCATCGTTGCGCCGTCCAAGGGCGCGATGATGATGGTGGCCCACCCGTCGCTGGGCGTGAAAAATGCCAAGGAGCTGGTCGCGCTGCTGAAGAAGCAGCCGGGACTGGCCTACGCCACCCCAGGCAGCGGCTCGCCCATGCACATCGCCGGCGAACTGTTCAAGAAGTCGGCGGGCGTGGACATGCTGCACGTGCCCTACAAGGGCGTGGCGCCCGCGATCGCCGACGTGCTGGGCGGCCACGTGAAGATTACCTACGCCAGCATCGGCGTGGTGGCGCAGCATATCGCCGCCGGCCGCCTGGTGGCGCTGGGCATGGCCGAGAAAGAGCGTTCGCCCCTGATGCCCGATCTGCCCACGCTGGCCGAGCAGGGCTACCCCAACACCGCGACCGGCGCCTGGTACGGCGTGTTCGCGCCCAAGGGCACGCCGCCCGCCGTGGTCGAGAAGCTGAACCAGGAATTCAACACCGTGCTGCGCCAGCCGGACACCGCCGCCAAGCTCAAGCAGCAGTGGGAAGTGCCGCTGGGCGGCTCGTCCGAGGACCTTGCCCGCATGGCCAGGGCCGAGTACGAGAGCTACGGCAAGATCGTCAAGGAATTCAACATCTCGGCCGATTGATCGCATGAATCCGCGCGTTTCCAAGCGGCCCAACATCCTGCTGGTCATGACCGACCAGCAGCGGGCCGACCATCTAGGGTGCTACGGCAATCCCATCGTACGCACGCCCCATCTCGACGCGCTGGCGCGCGACGGGGTGCGGGCCTCGCAGTTCTACGTGGCCAGCCCCACCTGCATGTCCAACCGGGCCACGCTGATGACCGGCCGCATGCCCTCGCTGCACGGGGTGCTGCACAACGGCATCCCGCTGTCGCGCGAAGACGTCACCTTCGTCGAGCTGCTGCGCGACGCGGGCTACGCGACGGCGCTGATCGGCAAGTCGCACCTGCAGAACTTCGGCTACAACAACCCGCCCATCCGCGGCTGGGAAAACCTGAACGGCGGCACGCCGCCCGCCGACGCGATGAAGGATGCGCACCGGCATCACCGGCGCGGCCGCGACTACGACAACGAGTGGACGCCCTACTGGAAGGCCGATCCGTCCTTCCACGTGCAGACGCCGTTCTATGGCTTCGACGACGTGCGTCTGTGCACCATGCACGGCGACCGCGTGCAGGGCGACTACGCGCGCTGGCTGGCCGAGCGCCATCCCGATCCGGACAGCCTGCGCGGCCGCGAGAACGCCATCCCCGACGACCGCTACGACTCGCCCCAGGCCTGGCGCACGCGCATGCCGGTGGAGCTGTATCCCTCGACCTACGTGGCCGAACAGACCTGCGAATGGCTGGCCCGGCACGCGGGGCGGGACGACGAGGCGCCGTTCTTCATCCAGTGCTCGTTCCCCGACCCGCACCATCCGTTCACGCCTCCTGGCAAGTACTGGGACATGTACGACCCCGCGGGCATTCCGCTGCCACCATCCTTCCGCCAGGAGAACATGCCGGCGCTGCTGCGGGCCGTGCACGAGCGCACCCGCGCGGGCGCTTCGCGCGAGGCCTACGTACCGTTCGCCCTGAGCGAGCGCGAGTGCCGCGAGGTGACCGCGCTGACCTATGGTTCGATCAGCCTGGTCGACGATTCGGTTGGCCGGGTGCTGGCCAAGCTGGACGAACTGGGGCTGCGCGAGGACACCGTGGTCATCTTCACCTCCGACCATGGCGAGATGATGGGCGACCACGGCATCGCGCTCAAGGGCGTGATGCACTATCGCAGCGTGACCCAGGTCCCGTTCATCTGGCACGACCCGCAACTGCCCGGGCAGCGGCGCGGCGCGGTGGTGGACGGCGTGGCGGGCACGATAGACCTCGCGCAGACCATCCTGGCGCGTGCCGGCCTGGCGCCCTTCAACGGCATCCAGGGCGCGAACCTGCTGTCGGCCATCCGCGGCGAAGCCGTGCCGGCGCCGGAGCGCGCCGGCATCGTGGTCGAAAGCGAACCCCTGCAATACGCGTTCGGACGGCCGCGCCGCTTCAAGGTGCGCACGCTGTTCGACGGCCGCTACCGGCTGACGCTGTCGGACGATCCGGCAGTGTGCGAGTTCTACGACCTGGAAACCGACCCGCACGAGGTCGAGGACCTGTGGAACGAGCCCTCGGCCCGCGGCCAGCGGGATCGCCTGGTGGCCGCGCTGGCGGTGGAGATGATCCGCCTGTCGGAAAGTTCGCCCCTGCCCAGCGCGCAGGCCTGAGGCCGGCGGTCAGGCCAGGTCGAACCGGAACAGCGCGACATAGCGCCGTTCCGATCCGGCCGGCGCCGAGGCATACAGTCCCAGTGTGTCGAAGCGCGCCGTCGGAATCGCCGGCATCGGCCGCGGCAGGTCCGGCATGGCCTGGCCCGCCTTGAAGCGGGCCAGCGTCACATGCGGCCGGAAGGGGCGGCCCTCGACCGGCAGCCCCATGCCACGCACGATGCCTTGCGTGTCCTCGACCAGCCGGCGCAGCGGCGCGGGCAGCGAGAAGCTGGCCACCGCCACGCGCGGCCGGGCCGGCTGCGGCAACAGTTCCAGCGACTCGCCGTCCAGCACGGGCAGGGCGCGCGCCAGGGGCGCCAGCGCCGCGCGCAGCCGGATCTCGTGATCGGGCGTCAGGCTGCCCAGAAAAGCGATGGTCAGATGCAGGTCGGCCGGTAGCAGGTGCGCCGGTGGCAGGCCGGCGCCCAGCGCGGCCAGGCGGGCTCGCGTGTCGTCGTCGGGGCCGAGGGCGATGAAGCAGCGGGAATGGTCGGAAGCGGTGGTGGGCATGCCTTAGGATACCCCGGCCGGGTCAATGCGCCCGGATCCGGCCGCCCATCGTTTCTATCCGGTTCGTCCAGACATGGCCGGGAAAGCGGGCCGGCACGCGCGCCAGGTCCGCCGGCGTGTCGATGCCCGAGCTGAAGCCGCCGCCCGAATACGGGCCCATCACGATGACCTCGCTGCCCGCCTCGCGCAAGCGGGCGGCGAAACGATAGGGCCAGCCCCACAGGGCCCAGCCGTAGTTGACCGGCACGATCACCAGCGTATTGCGGCAGGCCTGGGGCACGATGCCGCTCCAGCCCTGCAACTCGTAGCGCAGCAGGCATGACAGCGTGGATGCGCGGTCGTAGCCGCGCAGGCCCGGGACGCCGGCGATGCTGGCGCGGGTGGGCTCGGCGCCGCCGTAGACGCCCATGACCGCGTCGCGCCAGGCGGGATGGACCGCGAGCATGTCCGCCAGGGCCCGGCCTTCCTCTTCCCGCCGGCTCTTGAAGTTGACCAGGAAACGGCCGTCGGGGAACGCGTCCAGGACGTCGTCCAGCGCGGGCATCTGGCCCACGCCTCGCCCCCGCAGCGGCCAGGTCGCGCCGTCGTCGGCGGTATAGCCATATCCGATGTCCAGGGTCCGCAGCACCGTCATGGGGGTGTCCTGGGTGACGCCTCGGCCGTTGGTGCGGCAGTCCAGCGTCCAGTCGTGGAAGACCGCGAATTTTCCGTCTGGGGTCAGATGCACGTCCAGTTCGACCACTTGCGCGCCGGCATCGAAGGCGGCGCGCATCGAGACGAGGGTGTTTTCTACATAGCCATGCACGGGCGGCCGGATCCTGGCGGCGGTGCAGGTGTCGGCATCCAGGTCCTGCATGGCGTAGGTCTGGTGCACGCCGCGATGCGCCAGGGGCAGCGGGTGTCCGTCCCGGGGGGCGTGGAACAGCGAGGTGTTGCCGGCCCATAGCGCCACGGCGGCCAGGGCCAGTAGCGCGGCGATCTTCTTCATGTCGTCGGTTTTGCAAAAGTGAACGCAGTTTACGCGGGCCTTCTCCCGGGGTGGCCCGGCACGGGTAAACCCCCGTGGCCCCCATGGGCACTCGCTTGCTAGGATTTGATCAAAGATCGAATATCCAAGATCGAATTCTGGCGCGCACCTCGGGGGACCCATGCCGGCAGACATCGCCTACCTCATCGACGACAGGCCCGCTGACGGCGTATTCCGCGTCCACCGCGACGTATTCCGCCGCGACGACGTCTACGCCCGCGAAATGGACCGCTTCTTCCACGGCGGTTGGGTGTTCGTCGCCCATGCCTCCCAGGTGCCCAATCCGCAGGACTACCTCACGACCACCATCGGCCGGCAGCCGCTGGTCGTCATGCGCGGCCAGGACGGCGCGCTGCGCTGTTTCCACAATTCCTGTCGCCACAAAGGCGCCTTGGTCTGCCACCAGCGGCGCGGCAACCGCCGCACCCATGTCTGCCACTACCATGGCTGGGCCTACGGCAGCGACGGACGCAACCTGGGCGTCAAGGGCAAGGCTCAGGGCGACTATCCCGCCGCCTTCGACGACGACAGCCATGACCTTCAGCCGGTGGCCCGTTTCGCTGAATACCGCGGCTTTCTGTTTGCCAGCCTGACGGCCGAGGTGCCGCTGCTCGAAGAACACCTGGGCGATATCCGGCGTTTCATCGACATGGCGGTCGACCAGAGCGAAGCCGGCCTGGAGATCGTGCCCGGCGCGGTCACCTATACCTATCGCGCCAACTGGAAGCTGCAACTGGAGAATTCCACCGACGCCTACCACTTCACGTCCACGCATCCGTCCTACCTGAGGCTGCTGGACCGGCGGTCGGGCATGGCGGGGCGCACCGACGTCGAGGCGGCGATCTGGCAGGCCGGCGGCAAGAAGCGCGAGGAAATGATGGGGTCCTTCGGCTTTCCCAACGGGCATGCGCTGGTATGGACCACTTCGCCGGTGGAGAACCATCCTTTGTACGCCCGCCTGCCCGAACTGCGCGCACGCGTGGGCGACACGCGCGCCGAGTGGATGCTGCGCACGCGCCAGTGCAATGTCTTTCCCAACCTGCAACTGGCATCCAACGCGGCCCTGCAGATGCGCGTCATCCGCCCGCTGGCGGTGGACCTGACCGAGATCACTTCCTATTGCCTGGCGCCGGTGGGCGAAGATGCCGAGCAACGGCGCCAGCGCCTGCGCCAGTACGAGGATTTCTTCAATCCCAGCGGCCTGGCCACGCCGGACGACACGGTCACCTTCGAAGACTGCCAGCGCGGCTTCGAAAGCGGCGAGATCGAATGGCAGCAAGGCTATGCGCGCGGCATGGGGCGGGTGGTGCGGGGGGCCGACGCCCATGCGGCGGAACTGGACATCGCACCCGACACGTCGATCTCGGGACCGTTCGAGATGAGCGACGAGACCGTGTTCCACGCGTTGTATCGCAATTGGTCAAGGAAACTCGCATGAGCAGGCTGGCGCTGGAAGTGCAGGCCGACGCGCAGGCCGTCGTGTTCCAGGAGGCCGCCCACCTGGACGCGCAGCGCTGGGACGACTGGCTGGCGCTGTATGCCGAGGACGCGAGTTTCTGGCTGCCGGCCTGGACCGACGAGCATCGGCTGTCGGTGTCGCCGGACAGCGAGCTGTCGCTGATGTATTGCGCCGCGCGCGCCGGCCTGGAGGATCGGGTCTGGCGGGTGCGGTCCGGGCTGTCGGTCGCGTCCACGCCCATGCCTCGCACCTGCCATGCCGTGACCGGATGCGTGGCGACGGCGGCCGGCGAGGGCGGGGTGCGGGTCGAGTCGGCCTGGACCTGCCATGTCTACAACGTCAAGCATCGCGACCAGCACACGTTCTTCGGCCGCTACGAGCACCTGCTCCGGCCCCAGGGCGACGGTTGGCGCATTGCCGCGAAGAAGGTCGTGCTGATGAACGACGTCATTCCCACCATGCTCGATTTCTATTGCGTCTAGGATGGCCGCCATGCTCCCTGCCCTGGGCGAAATCAAACCCGTCGTGCGGTCCTCGGTGTCCGACGCGGTCTACCAGACCTTGCGCAACAAGCTGATGCACGGCGAATATCCCGCCGGCCAGCTGCTCGGCATCCAGGACCTGGCCAACGCGCTGGAGACCAGCACCATGCCGGTGCGGGAGGCGCTGCGGCAACTGGTGGCGCAGCAGGGGCTGGAGCCCATGCGCAGCGGCACGGTACGCGTGCCGTTGATCACGCCCGAGCGGCTGGACGATATCCGGCGCTCGCGCGTGCTGGTCGAGGGCACCGTGACCGAGTGGGCGGGGCCGCGGCTGACCGCCCGCCAATTGGACGGCCTGGAGCGGCTGGCCGCCGAGATCACCGTGGCGCGCCGTTCGCGCGAAGGGCTGGTGGACAGCCTGGAGAAGAACCGCATCTTCCACTACACCATCTACCAGGCCGCCCAGTCGCCCGTCATGCTGGCGATGATAGACAGCCTCTGGCTGCAATCGGGCGCCTACCTGCGCGCCACGCGCGAGTTCCTGCATACCGACACCATCGCCGCCGACCGCCTGCACGAGTCGGCCGTGATGGCCCTGCGCGCGGGCGACTACGCGCAGGCACGAAAATTCATCGAGACCGACGTGAGCTGGGTGTTCGACCGGCTCAGCGCCGTGCCCGATGCCATGAGCCGATAAGGCCGGCAACGAAGACCCAGAATCCGGAGTAGAAGAGAATGAAAACCAAGCGCCTGAGATCCGACATCACCCGAGAGGGACTGGACCGGACGCCGCACCGCGCCTTCATGCGCGCCACGGGCCTGGACGACGAGGACATCGCCAAGCCCATGGTCGGCATCGTCAGCATGCGCGGCGACCTGAGCCCCTGCAACATGACCCATGCGCCGCAGGTCGAGGCCGCGCGCATGGGCGTCGCCTCGGCCGGCGGCACGCCGCGGGAGTTCTCGACCATTTCGGTGTCCGACGGCATAGGCATGAACCACGAGGGCATGAAGTTCTCGCTGGTCAGCCGCGAGCTGATCGCCGATTCCATCGAGGCCGTGGTGCACGGCCATGCGCACGACGGCCTGGTGGCGTTCGGCGGCTGCGACAAGACCCTGCCCGGCGCGATGATGGGCCTGGTCCGCTGCAACGTGCCGGGTGTGTTCGTCTACGGCGGCAGCGCGCTGCCGGGCCGCTTCGAAGGCCGCGACATCACGGTGCTGGACGCCTATGAAGCGGTGGGCGCGGCGCAGACGGGCAAGATGACCGAAGAGAAGGTCATGATGCTCGAGCGCGCCTGCAAGCCGACCATCGGTGCCTGCGCCGGCCAGTTCACCGCCAACACCATGGCCATGGTGGCCGAGGCGCTGGGCCTGACCGTGCCGAACTCGGCCATGGTGCCGGGCGTGTACTCCGAGCGCCTGGACATCGCCCGCCGCGCGGGACAGATCGTCATGCGCATCATCGAGAACGAGGGGCCGCTGCCGCGCGACATCGTTACGCGCAAGGCGCTGGAAAACGCCTGTGCGCTGGTGGCGGCAACCGGCGGTTCGACCAACGCGGCCCTGCACATCCCCGCGATCGCCAACGAGGCCGGCATCGCCTTCGACGTGGACGACGTGGCGGCGGTGTTCGCGCGCACGCCGCTCATCGGCGACCTGCGGCCGGGCGGCAAGTACGTGGCCAAGGACGTCTACGACATCGGCGGCGTGTCGGTGCTGATACGCGAGCTGATACGCAGCGGGCACATCGACGGCAGCTGCGTCACCGTGACCGGCCGCACGCTGGCCGAGGAGCACGGCGCGGCGCCGGAACCCGACGAGAAGGTCGTGCGCCGGGCCGATCAACCCATCCTGGTCGACGGCGGCCTGGCGGTGCTCAAGGGCAACCTCGCGCCCAGCGGCGCGCTGCTGAAGGTCGCCGGTCTGGCCAAGCGCGTGCACGAAGGTCCCGCGCGCGTCTTCGACGGCGAGGACGCCTGCGCCGAGGCCGTCAGCCAGCGGCGTTACGCCGAGGGCGACGTGCTCATCATCCGCTACGAAGGCCCGGCCGGCGGCCCCGGCATGCGCGAGATGCTGGGCGTGACGGCGCTGATCTACGGCCAGCAGATGGGCGAGAAGGTGGCCCTGCTGACCGACGGCCGGTTCTCGGGCGCCACGCGCGGCATCTGCGTCGGGCACATCGCGCCCGAGGCGGCCGCGGGCGGCATGCTGGCGCTGGTGCGCGACGGCGACCGCATCCGCGTCGACGGCGACGCACGCACCCTGGAGCTGTTGGTGGATGACGCGGAGCTGGCGCGCCGCCGCGCCGCCTGGCAGCCGCCGCCTCCCAACCACAAGGCGGGACTGCTGTCCAAGTACGCCAAGACCGTGGGGCAGGCCGACACCGGCGCCGTTACCCATGACGGCGGCGCGCAGTGGCCCGAACCGGCGACTCCCTCCGTTTGAACGCCACCGCATTCGAGATAAAGGAAGCATGATGAGTAGTACGGCACGATTGGGATATCTGGGCATGGGCCTGATGGGCCTGCCCATGTCGCTGCGGCTGCGTGCGGCGGGCTGCGAGCTGGCCGTCTGGAACCGGTCCGCGGCCAAGGCCGAGCCGGCCCGGGCGGCCGGCGCGCGCGTGGCGGCCAGTCCCGCCGACGTGGCACGCGAGGCGGACATCGTCTTCATGTGCCTGACCGACGCCGCCGCGGTCGAGGAAGTGGTGTTCGGCGCGAACGGGCTGGCATCCGTGCCCGGCCAGGGCAAGGTGGTGGTCGATTTCTCGTCCATCACGCCGGCCGCCACGCGCGACATCGCGGCCCGCCTGGCCGCCGCCAATGGTATGGGCTGGATGGACGCGCCGGTGTCGGGCGGGACCAAGGGCGCCGAGGAAGGCTCGCTGGCCATCATGGCGGGCGGCAGCCAGGAAGACTACGACCGTGTGCGGCCCTACGTGGCGCACATGGCCCAGCGCTTCACGCTGATGGGGCCGCTGGGGGCGGGGCAGACCACCAAGCTGTGCAACCAGATCATCGTCGGCGGCACCATGGCCATCCTGGCCGAGGCCACGCGGCTGGCGGCGAACTCCGGCATCGACCCGATGTTGCTGCCGCAGGCCCTGGCCGGCGGGTTCGCCGATTCCAAGCCGTTGCAGCTGTTCCTGCCGCGCATGGCGCAGGGCATTCATAATCCCCCCATCGGCCACACCTATACGATGCTCAAGGATCTGGACAGCGTGGTCGAACTGGCCCGCCAGACCGGCACGCCGGTGCCGATGACCGCCGTCGCCTCGCAGATGTTCCGGCTGGTCAACGCCACGCGCGGCCCCGAGTCCGAAGCGCTCGAAATCTACAAGCTCAGTGATAGTCGATGACCCCCGAGCATCGTGGAACTGAAATCCGATCATCAATCTGCCAGGAGTTCATCATGAAGAGAATCGCAGCACTCGCTTTCGCCGGCATCGTTGCCGCCTGGGCCGTTCCCGCTTCCGCGCAGCAGGTGATCCGCGTGGGCTGGCTGATTCCCGCCGAGGAAGCCAAGTACTGGATGATGAAGCGCCCCGCCGAGTTCCCGCAGTTGGGCTCGAAGTACAAGATCGAGTGGGTGCAGTTCCAGGGCACCTCGCCCGTCATGCAGGCCTTCGCCGCCAAGGCGGTGGACTGCGGTACGCAGACGCCGTTGTCCGTCGGGCAAGGCCTGATCGAGGCCAAGGTGCAGACCTCGATCATCGCCCAGCATGTGTTCGAGACGCCCACCAGCTTCTCGGTGTACTGGGCCGTCAAGGACGATTCGCCCATCAAGTCCGTCAAGGACCTCAAGGGCAAGCGCATCGGCGTGTCGGTGCTGGGGGCGGGCGTTTACGCGCCGCTGGTGCAGATGCTGGAGAAGAACGGCCTCGACCCCAAGACCGACGTGAAGATGATAGAGACAGGCTTCGCGCCGTCCGAGGACGCGATCCGTGCGGGCCGCGTGGACGCTGGCGTGCTGAACCAGCCCTTCGCGGCGCGCGCCGAGGCCAAGGGCGGCCTGCGCAAGCTGTTCTCGGTGGCCGACCAGCAGCCGAATTTCGTGCACATACTGGAAGCGTGCCGCAAGGACTTCGTGGACCAGAACCCCGAGCTGGTGAAGGCCTACATCCGCGACCTGACCTCCGCCATGGGCAAGGTGCTGGCCAACCGTCCCGAGACGCTGAAGGTCGTGTCCGAGGTGACCCGGGCGCCGGTGCCGGTGCTGGACACCTATTTGCTCAAGGGTAACGACTTCGCCCGCGATCCCGGTATGGCGCCCAACTTCCCGGCCATCCAAAGCCTGCTCGACAGCTTCACGCAGGCGGGCCTGATGTCGCAGAAGGTGGACGTGGCCTCGTTCAAGAACGGCGACATCCACGCCCCGATCAAGTAGCGCCCCGGCGCCGATGCAAGGACAGGCCCCGCGCAGGCGGGGCCGCGCTCTGGAACCTTTCCATGATTGCCATCAAGCACGTTTCCCAGGTCTTCGCCGTCGGCAAGGGCGAGCGGCATGTCGCGCTGTCCGACATTTCCCTGGACCTTCGCGACGGCGAGTTCATCTCCATCCTCGGCCCCTCGGGCTGCGGCAAGTCCACGCTGCTGTACATCGTGGGCGGGTTCGTCAAGCAGACCTCGGGCTCGGTCGAGATCGACGGCCGGCCGGTCACCGGTCCCGGCCCAGACCGCGGGCCGGTGTTCCAGGAGTTCGCGCTCTATCCATGGAAGACGGTGCTGGGCAACGTCGCCTACGGCCTGCGCCAGCAGGGCGTGGCGCGGGCACCGGCCGAGGCGCGGGCACGCGAGCTGCTGGCCATGGTGGGCCTGTCGGGCTACGAGAATTTCTACGCCAAGCAATTGTCGGGCGGCATGAAGCAGCGGGTGGCCATCGCCCGCACGCTGGCCTACAACCCCGCCGTCCTCCTGATGGACGAACCGTTCGGCGCGCTGGACGCACATACCCGCAACCGCCTGCAGAACGACTTGCTCAAGATCTGGGAACGCGACCGCAAGAGCGTGCTGTTCGTTACCCACAGCGTGGAAGAAGCGGTCTATCTGTCCGACCGGGTCGTGGTGCTGACCAAGTCACCGGGCCGCATCAAGGAAATCGTCAACATCGATCTGCCCCGGCCGCGCGTGCGCGCCGAACTGCTGCTCAATCCGCGCTACCAGCAATACGTCATCGACATCGAGGCGATGATCGACAACCAGCCCGAGCAGGAGGAAGCGGCGTGAAGAAGGTGCTGCGAGCGCCGGGCGTTTCCGCGCTGCTGGTGTGCCTGGGGCTGCTGGTGGCGTGGGAGTTTGCCGCGCGCATGTACGACAACCCCGGCCTGCCGACGGCCGCACAGGCGTTGGCCGAACTGCCGCGCATTTTCGCCGATCCGCAGGCGACCTTCGACATCCTGGATTCGCTGCGGCGCATGCTGATCGGCTTCGCGCTTGCCTTGATGGTGGCGGGCCCCATCGGCCTCCTGATGGGCCGCTCGCCGCTAGTCGAGACGCTGATGAATCCGCTGTTGATGGTGGTTTATCCCATTCCCAAGGCGGCGCTGATGCCGCTCATCATGCTGTGGCTGGGCGTGGGCGATGCCTCGAAGATCCTGGTCGTGTTCCTGGGCGTCAGCCTGCCCCTGCTGTACCACAGCTACCAGGGCGCGCGCGCGGTCGAGGAAAAGATGCTGTGGTCCGCCGCGGCCATGGGCATGAACGGCGCTCAGCGCATGTTCCGGATCGTGTTGCCGGCCGCGCTGCCGGAGATCCTGACCGGCTGCCGCACCGGCATCGTGATGGGCCTGATCACCATGATCACCAGCGAAATGATCGCGCGCCAGACCGGCGCGGGCAACATCCTGTTCAACGCCATGGACATGGCCCAGTACGAGACCGTGTACGCCATGATCATCGTCATCGGCGTCCTGGGCATCGTGCTCGACATGTGCTTCGAGGCCGTGCGCGCGCGGTTGACCCGCTGGGCCGACCGGCAATCCGATGCCACCGTGGGGGCGCTATGAAGCCGGCCCGTCGCATTTCTCCCCTCATCGGCGTCCTGCCGCTCATCCTGATCCTGGCCGCGTGGCAGGGGCTGGCCATGTCGGGCCGGGTGACCGAGAACCAACTGCCCAGCCTGTACGTCGTCGTCATGCGGCTGCTCGAGCAACTGGCCTCGCCGGCCTACCTGTCCGACGTCGGCGTCACCCTGTTCCGGCTGTTCGTGGGCTTTTTCATCGCCCTGGTGCTGGGCGTCGGCCTGGGCATGGCGGCGGCCCGGTCGCGCGTCGGCGCCGCGGTCGTGGTGCCCATCGTCCGGGTGCTGGGCCCGATTCCCAAGGTGGCGCTCTATCCGGCCTTCATCCTGCTGCTGGGCTTCGACCATTCGTCCAAGATCGCGCTGGTCGTGGCCGACGCCGCCTTCCCCATCCTGCTGGCGACGCTGCATGGCGCGCGGTCGGTGGAGCCCAAGCTGATCTGGTCGGCGCTGGCCGCCGGCACACCCCGCTCGCGCATCGTGACGTCCATCGTCCTGCCGGCGGCCATGCCGTCCATCCTGACCGGCTGTCGCATCGGACTCGTCATTTCCTGCGTGGTGGTGTTCCTGGCGGAGATGATCACGTCCACCGACGGCCTCGGCCACCAACTCGTGATCGCCTCGCGCAGTTTCCTCACCGTCGACATGTTCGTCGCGCTGATCGCGATCTCGCTGCTCGGCCTGGTGCTGAACTTCCTGCTGGGGCGCGCCCGCCGGTTCTTCCTGCGCGGCTTCCCCGAGGAGTCCTGAGACCGTGTCCTCGCTTGTATCGAACCTGACCTGACCCCGCCATGATCCGATTCTCGGCCAACCTGTCCATGCTCTTCCTCGAGGCGCCCGAGCTCGAACGGCCGGCGGCCGCCCGCCGGGCCGGCTTCGACGCCGTCGAGGTCCAGTTTCCCTATGGCCACGAGGCCGGGCAGTGGCGCGACGCGCTCCAGGCCGCGGGGGTCGATCTGGCGCTGTGCAACGTGCCCGCGGGTGACCTGATGACGGGCGGGCAGGGATTGGCCGGCGTGCCGGGGCGGGAGGCCGCCTTCCGCGAAGCGGTGGCGCAGGCCGCGAAGGTGGCGCAGGTGCTGCGGCCCCGCAACATCAACGTGTTGGCTGGCTGCCCCGGGCCCGAGCACGAACGCGAGCGCTGCCTGGACACGCTGGCCGGCAACCTGGCCCATGCCGCGCAGGTCCTGGGCGACCTGGGCATGGGCGTGGTGACCGAGGCGGTCAATACCGTGGACCGCCCCCGCTACCTGATCGACACCACGCGCTCCGCGCTCGACGTCATCGACCGCGCGGGCCATCCCAACCTGCGCATTCAGTACGACCTTTATCACATGCAGATCATGGAGGGCGACCTGATCCGCAGCCTGCGCACCCACTGCGCGCGCATCGGCCATATCCAGTTCGCCGACACGCCGGGGCGCCACGAACCGGGCACGGGCGAGATCCATTTCGCCAACGTGTTCGCCGCGCTGGACGAACTGCCCTATGACGGCTTCGTCGGCGCCGAGTACGTGCCTTCGGGGCGGACCGAGGACACGCTGGGCTGGATGCAGGGGCGCCGCCGCTGAGCCGGTCATGAAAATCGACGCCTTTTATCGGCTTATGGCGGGATGACGGTATGCTAGGATTCGAGCCCTGTGCCGCCTAGCGCCAGGGGGGAGCAGCGCGGCACGCTACCGGGGGGAACCAGGTGGTTTTCAAGCAAACTGCGCCGCGAGCCAGGAGCCGGCGATGACCGTCCCGGCAAGCGTGCGCGCATCGATCATCGTGCCGGTCAGGAACGGGCAACGCTTTCTGGCGCAGGCCCTGGCCAGCATCGTCGGCAATGCGTCGGCCGTCGACGAACTGATCGTCATCGACGACGGCTCGACGGATGGCACGGCCGGGATCCTGGATGCCTTCTTGCAGGACCACGCCTGCCTGTGCCTGAGGTCGGACGGCGTCGGACCGGCCGCTGCCCGCAATCTGGGGCTGGAGGTGGCGGCGGGACGTTTCGTCGCGTTCCTCGATCATGACGACCAATGGCCCGCGGGCCGTCTCGATGCGCATTGCCAGGAACTGGAACGGCATGATGCCGCCGTGATCATGGGCAGGACGCAATATCTGATCGAGGATGCGGCGCAAGCGTCGCGCTTCCGGTTTCCCGACGGCCAGCAAGCCGGCCATTTGCATCACCTGGGCGCCAGTACCTTTCGGCGGGAGGTCTTCGCGCGGCACGGCCGGTTCGATCCGGCCCTGCGTTTCAGCGAGGACCAGGATTTCTTCCTGCGCTTGATGGACGCCGGCTGCGATATCCACCGGGTGCCGGAGGTTGGCCTGCTGTACCGGGTCCACGAAACCAACATGACCCGTGGCGTTCCGACGCGCAACCTGGGGCTGTTCCAGGTGCTGCATGCCTCGATCCAGAGGCGGCGCGCGGCGGGGCCTCGGGCAGTTTGATCCTTCACGTATTTGGAAAGCGCAGCATCATGGATTTCTCCAGCTCGTACACGCTACAGTCGCCGCCGTGCATCGCCGAGGTGGTCGGCAATGAAACCATCGTGATCAACCTGGACGTCGGCAATTACTACAACCTCCAGGGCACGGCGGTCGAGGTGTGGCAGGCCCTGATGAGCGGCGTCACGCCGGAGCAGTTGGCCAGCGCCAACGGCTGGAGCGAGGCCGCACGCGATGCGCTCGGCAAGCTGGTGCGGCAGGCGCTGGACGAACAGATACTGGTCGCGGCGCCGAGTCCGGCCGATGTCGCCGTGCCCGCCATCCAGATCGCCGATCCCGCCGAACTGACCATGGCGGTCTACGCCGACATGCAGGAAATCCTGGGGCTGGACCCGATCCACGAGACCGACGTGGTGGCGGGTTGGCCGCAAAAACCCGCTTGAGGTCATGGCGTACCGGCAATGGTTCGATGAACTGGCTGACCGGCTGACGCCGTTCGACCGGGTGCAGGGGGACTGGGTCGTCCATGCCGTCCGTGCTGGTCCGGTTCGCTTCGATGTGATCGCGGATGCCCGGTCGGGCTTTGCCGACATCGTCCGTGCGTTCTACTCGGCAGCGAAGCTGGACCGCCCCGAGCCCGGTGTCGTCCAGGTCTGGTGCCTGGACGGACGCCATGAGCGCATACTGCCCAGGCTGTACCTGTCGGGCGCAGAGACCCGTGCCTGTTTCGAAGCGGCCAGGCAGGGGGCGACGCAGCAGTTGCTGCTGCCGGATCCCGAGCGGGGATTGATCACGGCTTTCGACGCCTCGCGCGGCCTGGGCGTGTTCCATGCCCCGGATTGCGCACGGCTGCCGCCCTGGGAACGCTATTCGCCGCTCAAGTGTTTCGTCCATCTTCTGGCCTTGCAGGCGGGTGCGTGGCTGGCGCATGGCGGCAGCGTGGCGGATGCCCAGGGGCGGGGCGTGCTGCTGGCGGGGCCGGGCGGCTCGGGCAAATCCACCACGACGCTGAACCTGCTGAGGCAGGGCATGAGTTCGGCGGGCGACGACTATGCCGTGCTCGCGCCTGGCGGAGGCGCCTGCCAAGTCCATACGGTGTATCGCACGCTCAAGCTGCATCCGAGCGCGCCGCTGGCAAGCGGTCCCGGCCTGGGTGGCGAACCCTGGGAAGTGGACGTCATGACCGGCAAGCAGGTGTTGCTGGCCAACCGCGCGGGCGAGAGCGGCAGGCTGGTTCCGAACTTTCGCCTGGCCGCCATCGCCGGGCTGCGATTGGCGCTGGAAGCGGGCGCGGCACCGGCCCGCGCGGCGCCCGGGTTCATGCATTTCGCGCTGAGCAGCGTGCAGCAGGCGCCTTACTGGGCGGACCGCTCGCTGGCCATGGCCAAGCGGGTCTACGAGGTGGTGCCCTATGTCGACGTGCCCATCGCCCGCGGGGCGGCGGGCCTGTCGGGAGCCAGCCGTCGCATTTTGGAAATCTTGGAGAGGTGATGGTCGTTTCCGGTCTTTCGGTCGTGATCCCGGTGTTCAACGGCGCCTGTTTCGTGGAAGAAGCGGTCGACAGCGTACTGGCGCAGTCGGCGCCGCCGCGCGTGTTTCAGGTCTGCCTGATCAACGATGCGTCCACCGACGGCAGCGATGCCGTGTGCCGCCAATTGGCGCAACGCCACCGCGCCGTCGAATACGTCGCGCTGCCACGCAACCTGGGCGTGGCCGGCGCGCGCAACGAAGGCATACGCTGCGCCCGCCATGAGTACCTGGCATTCCTGGACCAGGACGACCGCTGGGTGGCCGACAAGCTGGCCTTGCAGGGAGCGGTGTTCGCCGAACGTCCGGACACGAGCCATGTGCTGGGCATGCAGAAGTTCTTCCTGGATGGCGTAAGCGACTATCCGTCCTGGTGCCGTGACCATTGGAAGGACGGCCCGCAGCCGGGCTATCTGCTCAGCGCCCTGCTGATCAGAACGGAGCGCTTCCGGCAGATCGGGATGCTGGACGAGGCCTACCTCTACAGCGACGACGTGGACTGGTTCGCCCGCGCGCGGCAGGCCGGCGGCACCGAGGTCATGCTGCCCGACATCGTGCTGGACCGGCGCCTGCATGCCCATAATGCTTCCGCCCTCGCCGCGCGCGCCAGCCACGAACTGCTGCACGTGATCAAGGCCAAATTGGAGCGCCACCGATGAAGACCAGCGTGATCATGCCCGCCTACAAGGCTTCCGCCTACATCGCCCAGGCGCTGCGCTCGGCGCTGGATGAACTGGCGCCCGGCGACGAAGTGATCGTGGTCGACGATGCCTCTCCCGACGACATCCAGGCCATCGTGGAACAGGTGGGCGACCCGCGCATCCGCTACCGCCGCCTGCCGCGCAACGGTGGCGCGGCCGCCGCCCGCAACGCAGGGCTGGCGATGGCCCGGGGCGACCTGATCCAGTTCCTGGACGATGACGACCTGTGGGTGCCGGGCCGGCAGGCCGTGGTGCTGGACTTGATGGCGGCGCCGTCGGTCGCGGTCGTGTCAGGTTGGGTCGAACACTTCCTGAGTCCCGACATGCCGCCAGAGGCGCGCCAGCGCTACGTGCTGCCGCCGCCCCAGGCCGCGGTCCTGGGTGGCTCCACCGCGATACGCCGCGAACTGCTCGAACGGGTGGGGGATTTCGACACCGGTCTGGTCAGCGGCGAATTCATCGACCTGGCCTCGCGCCTGATGGCGACGCAGGCTGGCTGGGCCCGTTCCGACGCGCTGTTCCTACGCAGGCGCATACATGGCGGGAACCACACACTTTCCAAGTCCGGGCACAGCGCCGCCTATCTGGCGGTGGTGCGCGCCCATCTGCAGCGGCAGCGGGGGCTGGCATGATCTCCCTGTTCGGGGTTGCCGATCCCACCGTCCAGCGAGCGCTGCTGGAGTTGTCATTCGCGGTCCAGCCAGCCGAACGCGATCTGGCTGTGCTGGAACAGGCGATCCAGGCGGATGCGCTGACCGATGGGCAAAATCGCATGCTGCCCGGGATCTCGCAACGGTTGCCAGCGGGAGGGTTGAGTGTCTTCGCCGAGTCGCGGGTGCGCGGAGCCTTCAAGCACACTCTGTACCGCAATCACTTGCTGTTGGATCGGGCCCAGCGCCTGCGCCAGGCATTGTTGCGGGCGGGGCTGGGCGAATGCGTGTTCCTGAAGGGGGTGGCCGCATCGCTGACCAGCCTGCACGGACTGGGAGGCCGGCCCATGGCCGATATCGACCTGCTGCTCAATGGCATCCAGCATCGGCCCCAGGACGTCCTGGCGTTCTTTGCCGAACAGGGCATGGCCAGGAAGGGCAACACGCTGCGCTCCATTACCTGGCTCAGCCCGGAGCGCTTCGAGTTCGACGTCCACTGGTATCTACACAACTGCGCGCTAAGGCAGTCCAGCGTCGATCGCCTGTGCGCCCACGCGAGGGTCGTCGAACACGCCAAGGGGCGCTTTACGATTCCTTGCGTCGAGCACAACCTGGCGCACGTTCTTGCTCATGGAGTGCTGGCGCCGTCCGTGCAATACGATGGACGCTGGGCCGTCGACGCGCTGGCCATCCTGGTCCAGCGGCCCGCACTCGATGCCGGCCGCTTTCTGTCTTTCGTCAATGAATTCGCGGTGCCCGATGCGGTGCGGATCGCGCTGCGGGTGCTTGCGGAGCAGACTCCCGCATCCATCGAATTCGACCGCGAGTCCGTATCGGCGCTGGCCGCCGGTGTCCGGCGAGGCCGGCCCGGTTCGTTCTGGCTGTACTACCGCGCGCCGGGTCCGTGGGACGTGCCGGGGCGCGAGGCGCACAGGCCCCTGCGGTATCACCTGAAAACACAGGTAAGGACGCGGTTGATCGAGCCCGCGCAGGTGGCTCGCCACAACGGCGCGCCGTTCTGGACCAGCGTCGGGGCATCGATCGACTTTCCCTCCGCTGGCATGATGAACTTCTGTCGCCTGATCTGGCGCAAGACCCGGCGCGTGCTGCGCGAGAGCCGCAGCGCGCGCGCGAGTGTCAGAAACCGGCCATGAACCCGCATTCGTCCGCGTCGGCGCAGAGCACGCTGCAACTGGCGCAGCGCCTGTGGCGCTGGCTGCCCGGCCCGCATCGCCGCAGGCTGGCGCGCCTGCTGCTGCTGGCCTTGCTGGTGTCGGCCACCGAGGTATTGACCATCGGTTCGGTCGTCCCGGTACTGATCATGCTGGTCGACCCCGCCGGCCTGTCCATGTGGGACCGGCTGACCACCTGGGTGCCCGCGCTGGCTTCCATGGATCCGGCACAGGTGCTGAGCGCCGGCATGGCCACGCTGGCGCTGGCTGCCCTGGCCACGGGGGTGCTGCGGGTATGTCTGGTGGCGCGCCTGCAGCATGCGGCCCAGCGTATCGGGCAAGATCTGGCGCTGGCTTGCCTGGACCGCACGCTGCACCTGCCATTCCCGGAGCATACCGAGCGCCATTCCAGCGATACCCTCAGCATCCTGTCGTACAAGGTGACCGTCGTGGCGTCGCAGGTCGTGGTGCCCTGCATCCTGATCTGCACGTCCTCGATCATCGCGCTGGCCATCGTCGCTTTCCTGCTGATGGTAAGCGCGCCCATCGCCGGCGGGCTGGCGCTGGCCTTCGGGCTGATCTACGGCGGCATTGCGGCCCTGTCCAGGCGCCGTCTGCTGGACGCCGGCCGGCGCATCGCCGTCAACCATGGCCGCGCCCTGCAGGCGGCCCAGGAAAGCCTGGGGGCGATCCGCGACGTGCTGCTGTCCGGCCAGCAGCGCAGCTACGTGCAGGCTTATGGCCAGTACGAAGCGGCGTTCAGGAAGGCGCAGGCCGAGAGCAATACGCTGGTGCAGTCCCGCCGCTACGTGGTCGAGACCATCGGGTTGTTGCTGGTGATCGCGCTGACCTACGGGCTGACGCGCACGGCCATGCCCTCGGGCATGATCATCCCGGTGCTGGGCGTGTTCGTGCTGGCCACCCAGCGGCTGCTGCCGGTGCTGCACCAGATCTATTCGGGATGGGCCACCATCAACGGCGCGGCGCCCGTGTTGCGGGACGTGTTGGAGGCGCTGCCCCCCTTGCCTGCGGATCGTCCGCCGGATCAAGGGCCGCTGAGCCTGCACGACAGCTTCGGACTGGTCGAGGCCAGCTATTGCCATCCGGGGCGCATCGAACCGGTGATCGAGCGGCAGACGCTGATGGTCCGCCGGGGCGAGCGCGTGGGTCTGGTGGGAGGTAGCGGCGCTGGCAAGAGCACACTGCTGGACTTGCTGTCGGGCCTGCGGGTGCCGCAGTCGGGTGCGCTTTGGGTCGATGGGCGGGCGTTGCCGCCGGCGGAGCTGCAACGGTGGCAGCGCAAGATCGCGTACGTGCCGCAAAGCATTTTCCTGTCCAGTGCCAGCATCCGCCAGAACATCGCCTTCGGCGTCGATCCGGCCGCCATCGACGAGGACCTGGTGCGATGGGCGGCGCGACGGGCGTGCCTGGACGGCATGATCGACCAACTGCCGCGAGGTTATGAGACACCCTGCGGCGAAGGCGGCGTCAGGCTGTCGGGCGGCCAGCGCCAGCGGCTGGGCATCGCGCGGGCGCTTTATCAGCGCAAGGAGGTGCTGATCCTGGACGAGCCGACCAGTGCCCTGGATGCAGCCGTCGAGGCAGAGCTGCTGGGAGTCATCCAGGGGCTGCCTTCCGAGACCACGGTCATCGTGGTCTCACATCGCCCCAGCACGCTGGATTTCTGCGACCGCATCCTGCGAGTCGAAGCGGGACGGATCCGGACCGCCGATTGACCGGACCGCAGTCTCGCGCCGGTGTTCCTCGGCGCGAGCCAGCCCGATCGCATCCCCGACGAGAATGATCGCGGGACTGCCCAACCCCGCTTCGCGCGCGTCATCCGCGAGCCGGCCCAGCCGGGTGACCAGCCTGGTCTCGCGCGGTGTCGAGGCCCACTGCACCACCGCGGCCGGCGTGCTTGCCGGGAGGTGCGCCAGCAGGCTGGCCGCAACTTCTTCGATGCGCCGCATGCCCATGTAGATGACCAGCGTGGTCCGGCTGCGCGCCAGCGCCTGCCAGTCGGGCGGCATGCCGTCCTGGGTATGGGCGGTGACGAAGCTCACGCCATGGCAGTGGTCCCGATGGGTGAGCGAGATGCCCAGCGCCGCGGCGGCGGCCATGCCGGAACTGATGCCGTTGATCAGTTCCACCTCGATGCCGGCCGCTTCCAGGAAGGCGATTTCCTCGCCCGCCCGTCCGAACATCAGCGCCTCGCCGCCTTTGACGCGGACGACGGCCCGGCCTTGCAGCGCATAGCGGCGCATCAGCCGCTGGATGAAAGGCTGGGGCGTGGAGCGGCAGCCGCCGCGCTTGCCTACGCGCAGCACGCGTGCCCGCGGCGCGAGTTCGGCGATGTCGGGCGGCACCAGTTCGTCCAGCAGCAGCACGTCGGCCGACAGCAGGGCGCGGACCGCCTTGCGGGTCAACAGGTCCGGGTCGCCGGGGCCGGCACCCATCAGGATCACTCGTCCTGGCTTCATGTCATCGTCCTTGTCGATGCGGAGTCATGCCGACATCCGCGCGGCCCCGCACAGGCGGGTCAGTTCCGGCACGCAGGATCCGCACACCGTCCCGCAGCCCAGCGTGGCTTTCAGCGCCGCGACATCGGCTCCGCGCGAGATGGCGGCGGCGATGGCCGATTCGGATACGCCCTTGCATTGGCAGATGGTGCGGTCTCGCGTGGGCACGCCGCCGTCCGGCGTGAAGACACGCAGGCGCGAGCCGCTCCATGCCGTGTCGGTCAGCAGGTGCTGGATCAGCGGCTCCGCGTGACCTACGTCGCCGGCCAGCATGAAGGCGCGCAGCCGTCCGGTCTGCCAGCGCGCGCATTTGCGCACACCCTGGCCGCGATCGCGGTACTCCAGGACGTCGGGGCTCGCGCCCATGCCCAGCGCGCCGGCCAGCGCGTCCAGCCAGGCCTCGTCCGGAGTCGCCATCGCGGCGGTCAGCGCGAGCACGGAGCGCGAGGCGTCGCCGCGTAGGCCCAGCGCCGCGTAGCCACACGGTGCCAGCAGGGGCTGCAGCGCGGCGCGCAGCCGCAGCGCGTCTTCCTGGTCCGTGGCCTCGATCGCGGCGCGTATCCGCCATCCCAGGTCCGCCTTCTCGACCCGGACCGCGCTGTGCTTGAGCTCGGGCTGGAAGGACTTGTCGTCCACGGCGGCATTGCAGACTTCGTTGATGCCGCCGCTGTTCAGGAACTGTGCGTTCCAATGCATGGCCGCGAACAGGCTGCCCGGCGGCAGGTCGTCCGTCAGCCGCAGCGGCAGCACCATGGCGCCGTCGCGGCTGGCCACGCGCACCAGGTCGCCGTCGAACAACCCGCGCCGGGAGGCGTCGGCCGGATGCATGTCCAGCGTGGGGTCGGGCGCGTGCGAGAAGGCCTGGGCGATGCGGCCGGTCCGGCTCATGCCGTGCCATTGGTCGCGCAGCCTGCCCGTGGTCAGGTGGAAGGGATGGCGCGCGCTGGTCGTCACCGCTACGGGTTGGTAGGAAACGGGCTGGAAGCGCGCGCGTCCGGACTCGGTCGCGTAGCGGCCGTCGGTGTAGCGGCGCGCGAGGCCGGTGGCCTGGCCGGCGGGGAAAGGCCATTGCTGGGGGCCGCGCGCCTCGAGCAGGCCGTAGTCCAGGCCGCCGATGTCCAGGTCGCGGCCGCGGGTCAGCGCCCGGTGTTCGTCGAAGATCTCGCGCGGCGCCTGGTAGGGGAACAGGTCGGGCACGCCTGGACGGAGCAGCGCCTGCATGCGTTGTCCGACCTCGGCCGCGATGCGCCAGTCGGCAAGGGCCTCGCCCGGAGGCGCCACGGCGGGCCGCACGCGCGAGATGCGGCGTTCCGAGTTGGTCACGGTGCCGTCCTTCTCGCCCCAGCTCGAAGCCGGCAGCAGCACGTCGGCGTAGGCGACGGTGTCGGTGTCGGCATAGGCTTCCTGCACCACCACCAGCTCGGCCTGGCGCAGCGCGCGGCGCACGGCCGGGAGATCAGGCAGGGAGTGGGCCGGGTTGGTGCAGGCTATCCATATCGCCTTGACCTTGCCGGTCTCCAGGGCCTGGAACATGTCGACGGCGGTCAGTCCCGGCCGGTCGGAAACGGTGTCCACGCCCCAGAAGGCGGCTACTTCGGCACGGTCCGCCTCGCTGGCGATGTCCCGGTGGGCGGCCAGCATGGTCGCCATGCCGCCGACCTCGCGGCCGCCCATGGCGTTGGGCTGGCCAGTCAGCGAGAAGGGGCCCGCGCCCGCGCGGCCGATCTGGCCAGTGGCCAGGTGCAGGTTGATCAGGGCCAGGTTCTTGTCCGTGCCATGGCTGGATTGGTTCAGTCCCATGCAGTACAGCGACAGCGTGGCCGGACTGCGGGCGAACCATTCCGCTGCCTGGCACAGGTCGCGCTCGCGGATGCCGCACAGCGCCGCGGCCACCGACGGCGGCATGTCGCGCACCAGGTGCTTGACGGCGTCGAAGCCTTCGGTGCTGCCGGCGATGTGCGCGGCGTCCAGCCAGCCTTCCCAGATCAGGTGGTGCAGCATGCCGTTGAACAGTGCGACGTCGGTGCCCGGCTGGATCGGCAGGTGCAGGTCGGCCATCGCCGCGGTGTCGGTGCGCCGCGGGTCCACGACGATCCAGCGCGTGCCGGGTCGCGCCTCGCGCGCGGCTTCCAGCCGGCGATACAGCACGGGATGCGCATAGGCCATGTTGCTGCCCGCGATCAGCACCGTGTGCGCGTGATCCAGGTCCTCGTAGCAGGTGGGCGGCCCGTCCGCGCCCAGCGACAGCTTGTACCCGGTCACGGCGCTGGACATGCACAGGCGCGAGTTGGTGTCGATGTTGTTGGTGCCGACCAGCCCCTTGGCCAGCTTGTTGAAGACGTAGTAGTCCTCGGTCAGCAACTGCCCGGACACATAGAAGGCCACGGCGTCGGGGCCGTGGCGCCGTATGACGTCGGCCAGGCGGGTGGCCACGTGGTCCAGCGCGGTGTCCCAGTCCACCGGCGCGAGCGGCGCATCGCGCCGCGGCCGCCAGGCCGGGCGCAGCGCGCGGCCGGCATCGCTGTGCGCGGTCTGCGCCAGCGACAAGCCCTTCGAGCACAGCCTGCCGGCATTGGCGGGATGATCGGGATCGCCGCGTACGCCCGTGATGCGGCCGCCCCGGCTTTCGATCAGGACGCCGCAGCCCACGCCGCAGTAGCAGCAGGTCGACGCGGTGGTTCGTGGCTCGTCCATGACGTCCTCCCGCCCTCAATCCAGGCCCAGGTACACCACGCCCTCGTCCACGCGCACGGGGAAGCGCCGCGCGCATCCTTCGTCGGGGGCCTGGGCGCGGCCGTCCTCCAGCCCGAGCTGCCAGCCGTGCAGCGGGCAGGTTACCGACTCGCCGTGCACGATGCCCTGCGACAGCGGGCCGGCCTTGTGGGGACAGCGGTCCAGCAGCGCGAAGACCTTGTCCTGGGCGGTGCGGAACACCGCCAGGTTGCCTTCCTCGCGTTCGACGACGCGGCTGCCCAGGCGCGGGATGTCGTCCACCCGGCACAGGCGTATCCAGGGGTGTGCGGCGTTGGCGCTCATCATGCGATTTCCTCGGAGACCAGTTTCAGCGGGATGTATTCGCGGGCGGCCTTGCCGTCCACCCGTTCGGCCCAGGGGTCGCGCAGACCCTGCAAGGCATGCAGCAGGCGCTCGTGCAGCGCGCGGCGGCCGTCGGCGTCCTCGACCACCCGGCGCTTGACGTAGTCCAGGCCGACGCGCTCGATGTAGTGCACGGTCCGGTCCAGGTACCAGGCCTCTTCCCGGTAGAGCTGCAGGAAGGCGCCGGCATATTCCTTGACCTCTTCCGGCGTCCGGACCTTGGCCAGGAACTGCGCCACCTCGGTCTTGATGCCGCCGTTGCCGCCCACATAGATCTCCCAGCCGCTGTCGACCGCGATCACGCCCACGTCCTTGATGCCGGACTCGGCGCAGTTGCGCGGGCAACCCGACACCGCCAGCTTGACCTTGTGCGGGCTCCACATGTTGGCCAGCATGGTCTCCAGTTCGATGCCCATCTGCGTGCTGTTCTGCGTGCCGAAGCGGCAGAACTCCATGCCCACGCAGGTCTTCACGGTGCGGATGGACTTGCCGTAGGCATGGCCGGAGTTCATGCCCAGGTCGCGCCAGACGGACACCAGGTCTTCCTTCTTCACGCCCAGCAGGTCGATGCGCTGTCCGCCCGTGACCTTGACCATGGGAATGGCGTATTTGTCCGCCACGTCGGCGATGCGGCGCAGCTCGGTGGCGTTGGTCACGCCGCCCTTCATCTGCGGCACCACCGAGAACGTGCCGTCCTTCTGGATGTTGGCGTGCGCGCGTTCGTTGATGAAGCGGCTTTGCGGGTCGTCCACCGCTTCGTGCGGCCAGGTCGAGACCAGGTAGTAGTTGATCGCGGGCCGGCAGGTGCTGCAGCCGTTGGGCGTGCGCCAGTCCATGAAGTCGTGGACCTGGGCGTGGCTCAGCAGCCGGTGCTCGCGTATGGCCTGGCGCAGCGCCGCGTGGCTGTGATCGGTACAGCCGCACACAGCCTTGGTCTTGGGGGCCTCCTGGAAGTTGGAGCCCAGCGTGTTCATCAGGATCTGTTCCACCAGGCCGGTGCACGAGCCGCAGGAACTGGCGGCCTTGGTGTGCTTCTTGACGTCGTCCACGGTGAACAGGCCCTGGTCCTGGATGGCGCGCACGATGGTGCCCTTGCAGACGCCGTTGCAGCCGCACACCTCGTCGGCGTCCTGCATGGCGGCCGCGCGGCTCTGCCCCTGCACGCCGGCGTCGCCCACGCTCGATTCGCCGAACATCAGGCGGTCGCGCAGTTCGCCGATGGCCCGGCCGTCCCGCAGGAGCTTGAAGTACCACGCGCCGTCCACCGTGTCGCCGTACAGGCAGGCGCCGACCAGCTTGTCGTCCTTGATGACCAGCCGCTTGTAGACGCCGCCGGCCGGGTCGGACAGCACGATGTCCTCGGTGTCCGAGCCGCCGGTGAAGTCGCCGGCGGAGAACAGGTCTATGCCCGTGACCTTGAGCTTGGTCGACAGCACCGAACCCTTGTACGCACCGTAGCCCAGCTCGGCCAGGTGGTTGGCGGCCACCTTGGCCATCTCGAACAGCGGCGCCACCAGGCCATACGCCGTGCCGCGATGATTGACGCATTCGCCCACCGCGTAGATGCGCGGGTCGAAGGTCTGCAGCACGTCGTTGACGACGACGCCGTTGCGGCAGTGTAGGCCGGCCGCTTCGGCCAGCGCCGTGTTGGGCCGGATGCCCACGGCCATCACCACCAGGTCGGTGTCGATTTTCGAGCCGTCCTTGAAGCGCACGCCGCGCACGCGGCCGGCCTCGTCGCCCAGGATCTCGCTGGTCGAGCGGCCCAGCAGGAAATCCAGTCCGCGATCGGCCAGCGAGGCCTCCAGCATCTTGCCCGCCGTGCGGTCGAGCTGGCGCTCCAGCAGCCAGTCGCCCAGGTGCACCACGCTTACGTCCATGCCGCGCAGCTTCAGGCCGTTGGCCGCTTCCAGGCCCAGCAGGCCACCGCCGATCACGACCGCGCGGCGCTGGGTGCGGGCCGCCGCGATCATCTTCTGCGTGTCCTGGATGTCGCGATAGGTAATGACCCCGTCCAGGTTTTTGCCCGGAATCGGCAGGATGAAGGGGGTGGACCCGGTCGCCAGCAGCAGGCGGTCATAGGGGGTCTCGGTGTCGTCGGCGGCCACCACCACGCGGCGCCGCCTGTCGATGCGCGCGACCGGCGTGCCGGTGCGCAGGGCGATGCCGTGCTGCTCGTACCAGGACAAGGGGTTGAGCACGATGTCCTGGAAGTCCTGTTCGCCGGCCAGGACCGGCGACAGCAGGATGCGGTTGTAGTTCGGGTGCGGCTCGGCGCCGAAGACCGTGATGTCGTAGCGGTCGGGCGCCAGCGCCAGCAGCTCTTCCAGCGTGCGTATGCCCGCCATGCCGTTGCCCACCACAACCAGTTTCGATCTGTTCATCATGTTCGACTCGGTCAGACTGTTCCGGAAGCGACAACGGCGTCCCGCCGCAGCAGGGCTGCGAGGGGACGCCGTTGTCCGGGTTCGGGCCGCGCAAGCGGCCGTATCCGGTATTAAGCAAGGGGCGTGCCGGCCCGGCGCAAGAGCAGGGATGCCCCGTGTGCGCGGGCTGGATGCAGGACGGATGGAGGGGGTAGGCCTGGCGCGGTGCACCGGCCTTGTGCATTCGGGGCATGGGCCGCACCCTGGCGGGGCGGCCCATGCCCGATCCGCGCGCGCGGGCGCAGCGGCGTCAGGCCCGGATATCGAAACCGCGCGCGTAGCCCGCGGCCTGGCCGCCGTCCCAGATCCGGCCGTCGATGAGCCGGCTCGAACGCATGGTGGAGACGGGTACCGCCACGCCCAGTTGCGCGGCCGCTTCGCGATACAGGTCCAGGCGATTGATGGACTGCGCGACGCGCAGGTAGTCCGGATCCTCGCGCAGCATGCCCCACCGCCGGTACTGGGTGACCATCCACATGCCGTCCGACAGATACGGAAAATTCGCCTCGCCGTCGGCGAAGAAGCGTATGCCGGGCGCGCTGCCGTCCGCCGCCTTCTCCGGCAGCAGGCGCGAGGCGATCACGTCGCGCGGCGCATCGACGAAATCGGGCAGCGCCAGCCACGAGGCCGCTTCCTCCCGGTGCGCGGGCACGTCCAGGTAGCGGCACGCTTCGAGCAGCGTCATGATCAAGGCCCGAGCCGTGTTCGGATGGCGGTCGGCGAAGTCGCGGGTGCAGGCCAATACCTTCTCGGGATGGTTGGGCCACACCTCCGAAGTCAGCGCGACGGTGGTGCCCTTGCCCTCGCTCTGCGCCAGCGCATTCCACGGCTCGCCCACGCAGTAGCCGTCCACGTCCCCGCGCCGCAGCGCCTCGGCCATCTGGGGCGGCGGGATGACGGCGCTGCGCACGTCATGCAGCGGATGGATGCCGTGCGCGGCCAGCCAGTAGTACAGCAGCATGGCGTGGGAGCCGGTCGGAAACGTATGGGCGAAGGTCAGGCGGTCGGAGGACCCGTGGATGAAGCGGGCCAGCGCCGCGCCGCCGCGCGCCTGGGAGGCCAGCGCGCGCGACAGCGTGATGGCCTGCCCGCCCTGGTTCAGCGACATCAGCATCGCCATGTCCCGCTGCGGGCCGCCCAGCCCCAGTTGGATGCCGTATCCCAGTCCGTACAGCGCGTGCGAGGCATCCAGGTCGCCCGACAGCAGCCTGTCGCGCACCGCCGCCCACGAAGGCTGCCGTTGCAGGACGAGTTCCAGCCCGTACTTGCGGTCGTAGCCCCGCGCCACGGCGATGACCAGCGGCGCGCAATCGGTCAGCGCGATGAAGCCCACGCGCAACTGGGGCTTCTCGGGCGCGTCGGACCCCGCGATCACGCGGCCCGCCTGCGGCGTTGGGGGAGAGGACATCGTGGTAGCTCCGTTCATGGGCCTGGCTGGCCCGGCGGCGGCAGCAGTTGCCGCGCGACGTCGCCCAGCCTGACGCCTTGTTTCATGGCCTGGCCGCGCAGCAGTTCGAACGCCTCGGTCTCGCTCAGCCCGTGCCGGTCCATCAGCCATCCCTTGGCGCGGTCGATGTCCTTGCGGTCGGCCAGTTGCTGCTCGACTTCGGCCAGGCGCCGCCGCAGCTTGTCTTCCTCGTCGAAGCGGGCACAGGCCACTTCCAGGATGGGCGCCAGCTTGGCGGGCGCCATCCCGTCGACCACGTAGGTCGTGACCCCGGCGCGCACCGCGGCCCGGATCACGGACTGATCGGCGGTGTCCGAGAACATGACCACCGGCCGTGGCGCCGCGGCGTTCATGACCGCCAGTTGTTCCAGCGTGTCGCGAGTGGGCGATTCGGTATCGATCAGGATCACGTCCGGCCGCTGGGTCTCGACCGCGTGCAGCAGTGCGCGCGCGTGCGCGACGTCGGCCAGGATCTCGTAGCCGGCCCGCTGCAAGGCCTCGCGCAGTTCGGCGATGGGCTTGTCGGTGTCGTTGACCAGCAGGACTCGGGGCATGGGAAGACGGTCAGGCCGCCTCGCGCGCGGGATGGCTCTGCTTGCGATACAGGAAGTCGATGACGGCCGTGCGGCAGGCATGGTAGTGCTCGTCGTCGGCCAGCTCGACCCGGCGGCGCGGCCGGGGCAGGCGCACGTCCAGGATTTCGCCCACGGTGGCGGCCGGGCCGTTCGTCAGCATCACGATGCGGTCCGACAGCAGCACCGCTTCGTCCACGTCATGGGTGACCATGATCACCGTGCTGCCCGTCTTGGCCACGATCTCCAGCAGTTCGTCCTGCAGGTGCGCGCGGGTCAGCGCGTCCAGCGCGCCGAAGGGCTCGTCCATCAGCAGCACGTCGGGCTCGATCGCCAGCGCGCGGGCGATGCCCACGCGCTGTTTCATGCCGCCCGAGATCTCGTGCGGCAGCTTGTGTTCGGCGTGGGCCAGGCCGACCAGTTGCAACGCGGCCAGCGTGCGCTCGCGCAGCCGGGCCTTGCTTTCGGTGGCGCCGAACACCCGCTCCACGCCCAGGTGGATGTTCTTGTAGCAGCTCAGCCAGGGCAGGAGCGAGTGGTTCTGGAACACCACCGCGCGCTCGGGGCCCGGGCCGTCGATCTCCCGACCCGCGCAGATCAGCGCGCCGGAAGTCGGCCGCGTCAGGCCCGCCACGAGATTGAGCAGCGTCGACTTGCCGCAGCCCGAATGGCCGATCAGGGAAATGAATTCGCCCTTGGCGACGGTCAGGTCGATGTCGCGCAGGGCCACGAAGCTGCCCTTGCGCGTCTTGAAGACCTGGCCCACGTTTTCGATGCTGAGGAACTTGTCCATGGCGATTCCTTGGGATGTCAGTCGGCGTAGGTGAAGCGCTTGACCAGTTGGGTCAGCACGGCCTCCAGCACCAGGCCGACGATGCCGATCACGAAGATGGCGATGACGATGTGCTCGACCTTGAGGTTGTTCCATTCGTCCCACAGCCAGAAGCCGATGCCCACGCCGCCGGTCAGCATTTCCGCCGCGACGATCACCAGCCACGCGGTGCTGATGGACAGCCGCACGCCCGTCAGCATGTAGGGCAGCACGGCGGGGAGCAGCACACGCGTCATCACCTTCCATTCGGACAGTTTCAGCACCCGCGCCACGTTCATGTAGTCCTGCGGCACGCGCGTCACGCCGACGGCGGTGTTGATGATCATCGGCCAGATGGAGCAGATGAAGATGGCCCAGATGGCGGCCAGGTTGGCCGCCTTGAACAGCAGCAGGCCCAGCGGCAGCCACGCCAGCGGCGAGACCGGGCGCAACAGGCTGATCAGGGGCGAGACCACCGCGCTGACCGCGGCGAAGCGGCCGATGATGAAGCCGGCCGGAATGCCCACCAGCGCCGCCAGGCCGAAACCGATGGCCACGCGCCGCAGCGACGACAGCAGGTTCCAGCCTATGCCCTGGTCGTTCGGGCCGTTGTCGTAGAAAGGGTCGGAGAACAGCGCCAGCGCCGCCTTGCCCGTCACGGCGGGGGTGGGAATCTCGGGGATGGCGTTGGACACCAGTTGCCAGACCAGGATCAGCAGGGCGAAGCCCAGGCAGGGGCCGGCTACCGTCTTGACCAGGGCTTCCCAGACGCCGCGCCAGTCGACGCGGGCGAGCAGGGGCGCGCGGGTTGGTGCCGCGGCGGCCGGTGGCGAAGGCGCTGCCACATGCAGGTCGATGACCTCGGCGACGGGCGGGGCGGCGGCGGGGCCGGAGGGAAGGGTACGGGCCGTGGCGGTCATGGCGGGGCTCCTGGGGCGGCGGTCAGACCGCGTTGATCTTGAAGCCGTCGGCATAGGCGGCGGGGTTCTTCCCGTCCCAGACGACTCCGTCGACCAGCTTGGACGAACGCATCTCGGACTTGGGCAGCGAGACGCCGGCCGCGCTCGCCGCCTGCTTGTAGACGTCGATGCGATTGACCTGCCGCGCCGTCGCGAGATAGTCGGGATGGCTCTTGAGCAGGCCCCAGCGCTTGTGCTGGGTCAGGAACCACATGCCGTCCGACAGGTAGGGGAAGTTGGCGGCGCCGTCGTTGAAGAACTTCATGGCGTCGGGGTCGTCCCAGGTCTTGCCCAGCCCGTCCGAGTAGCGTCCCAGCATGCGGTCCAGGATCACGTCC
>MKUP01000033.1:181204-211750 GCA_001898625.1 Burkholderiales bacterium 67-32 | reverse complement strand
GGCCGAGGCGTCGATGAACTTGCCCGCCTCCAGCACCGCCGCCGTTACGGCGCGAGCGGTGTTCGGATAGCGCTGCACGAACTCCGCGGTCGTGCCCAGGACCTTCTCGGGATGGTCGGTCCAGATGCCCTGCGTGGTGGTGGCGGTAAAGCCGATCTTGTCGATGATGGCCCGCGCATTCCAGGGTTCGCCCACGCAGAAGCCATCCATGTTGCCCACCCGCATGTTCGCCACCATCTGCGGCGGCGGCACCGTGATCACCTTGGCATCGCGCATGGGGTTGATGCCGTAGGTGGCCAGCCAGTAATAGATCCACATCGCGTGCGTGCCGGTCGGGAAGGTCTGCGCGAAGGTGTACTCGGCCTTCTCGCTTTTCATCAGCTTGGCCAGCGAGGCGCCGTCGCGGGCGCCCTTGTCCCGAAGCTTGTTCGAGATGGTGATGGCCTGGCCGTTGTTGTTCAGGTTCATCAACACGGCCATGTCCTTGCGCGGGCCGCCTATGCCCAACTGCACGCCGTAGACCAGGCCGTACAGCACGTGGGCCAGGTCCAGCTCGCCGTTGACCAGCTTGTCCCGCACGCCGGGCCACGACGCTTCCTTCACCGGCGTGATCTTCACGCCGTACTTCTTGTCCAGGCCCAGCGTCGATGCCATCACGACCGAGGCGCAGTCGGTCAACGGGATGAAGCCGATCTTGACTTCGGCCTTCTCGGGCGCGTCCGAGCCCGCCGCCCAGGCACCGGCGCGCACCAGCGGATCGACCAGGCTCATGAGGCCCGTGGCGGCACCGGCGGCCAGCAGCCTGCGCCGCCCGCCGTCGGGCGTGGCGGCTACGGGGGGAGAGTCATGCGTAGGGGTGGGTTTCATCCGGCGCTCCAGGCAAAAAAGCGTTCCGCGCGAACAAGGCCGTGCCTGGTCGCCGCGGAACGCCGTTGTTCCTACCGCTGAGTTGTCTGTCGGCCCTCATTGGCCGGCAGATCGATTAAGCAATAGGCATGCCATCGACCGTACGCCGGGGAACCGCGCGGATGGCGCCGGGCACGCACCCCAATCTTGTGCAATGCACCACAGGGGTGCCCAGAAACGAGGCGAGGAGGCCTCGATTCGACAAACGATGATAAGAATGATTACTATTCACTTGTTTCAGCTTATTGTAAGTCAGCTTTCTGTCAGATTCGTCCAAGGCGTTCTGCGGCGCCTGGGGCGGATCCCCCCTTTCACCTGGAGAATCTCAAGAATGGCTTTAGCCAACCGGGGCGTTCCTTTCCTGCTGTCCACGTCCCATCTTGCCGTCCTTGCCGCGCTCGCCTCCGGCAAGGTCCTGGCGCAGGAACCCACGACCGAACTCGCGCCCATCGTCGTGACCGCGACGGGATACGAACAGGAAATCAAGAACGCCCCCGCCAGCATCACCGTGATCGGGCAGGAAGCCCTGCAGGAGAAGCGCTACAACAACCTCGCGGAGGCCTTGAGCGAGGTCGAAGGGGTGGACGTGCGCGGCAACACCGGCAAGACCGGTGGCCTGAACATCAGCATCCGCGGCCTGCCCAGCGAGTACACGCTGATCCTGATCGACGGCCGGCGCCAGAATGCCGCCGGCGACGTTACTCCCAACGGTTTCGGCGAGACCGGCACCAGCTTCATGCCGCCGCTCTCGGCCATCGAGCGCATCGAGGTCATCCGCGGACCCATGTCCACCCTCTACGGTTCGGACGCCATGGGCGGGGTGGTCAACATCATCACCAAGAAGGTCGCCACGGCCTGGGGCGGCTCGGTCACCTTCGACAAGGGCATTCCGCAGAACAGCGACTTCGGCGATACCTCCAACGCGAACTTCTACCTGAGCGGCCCGCTGGTGGCCGACACGCTGGGCCTGGCCGTGCGCGGCGGCATCTTCAACCGCGGCGCGACCGACATAGAACTGCCCGAGGGCACGGGCAGCATCAGCAAGCGCGGTCCGGCCCCCGTGGAATCGCGGATCTACACGGCTGGCGCCAAGCTCTCGCTGACGCCGAACAAGCAGCACGATTTCTGGCTGGACGTCGACCGTTCGCGCCAGTGGTACAACAACGACGAGAGCCAGCTCGGCACGCTGGACGACCCGTCCACCAACACCTACAACGGCTACAGCCGCGACCTGCGCTTCAACCGCGACCAGGTGGCCGTCGGCCACACCAGCCGGTTCGACTTCGGCACCCTGCAGTCGAGCCTGATGTACAACAACACCGAGACGCTGGGCCGCACGGTGCCCAACATCGCGGCCAATTCGCCGTTGGCGGCGGTGCTGGTGCCGGGCGCGCCCCGCAAGCTGGAAACCACCAACGTCGTGCTCGACACCAAGCTGGTCAAGGCCATCGGCGAGTCGCACATGGTGACCGTGGGCGGCCAGTACTGGGATGCCGAGATGACGGACGGCCTGGCCACCCAGCGCTACAAGCAGACCACCAAGTCGCTGTTCGCCGAAGACGAATGGCGCCTGCGCGAGGACCTGGCCCTGACCACCGGCGTGCGCTACGACCACCACGACGCCTTCGGCGGCCATTTCAGCCCGCGCGGCTACCTGGTCTGGAACACCACGCCCAACTGGACGGTCAAGGGCGGCGTGAGCCGAGGCTACCGCACGCCGCGCCTGAACCAGCTGCACGACGGCATCAACGGCATCAGCGGCCAGGGCCGCACGCTCACCATCGGCAACCCCAACCTCAAGCCCGAGGTCAGCACCAGCACCGAGGTCGGCGTCAACTACGACAACCTGGCCGGTCTGACCGCCAACGCGACGTTGTTCCACAACCGCTTCAAGGACAAGATCTCCGCCGCGGCTAAGGGCATTCCCAACTGCGACTACGCCGCCAACCCCAACCAGCCGGGTTGCATCTCGATCGGCGCGCTGCCCACCCAGGCCGAGTTCGGCCAGCAGGTCAACCTGGAGCAGGCCACCACGCGCGGCCTGGAGCTGGGCACCCGCGTGCCGCTGGCCCCGCGCTGGACGCTGGCGCTGAACTACACCTTCACCGACAGCGAAGTGAAGAACGGCGGCGTCTACGGCGGAAAGCTGGCCGACACGCCCAAGCACATGGCCAACGCCAACCTGCGCTGGCAGGCCACCGACAAGTTCGCCATGTGGCTGCGCGCCGAGCTCCGCGGCAAGAGCCGCCGTTTCGACGGCGACCCGGGTTCGCTCACCGGCGACAACCTGCGGGCCCAGCAGGCGGTGGGCGACCTGAAGGCCTATTCGCTGCTGCACCTGGGCGGGTCCTACAAGGTCTCGAAGACGGTGACCCTGACCGGTACGGTCTACAACCTGCTGGACAAGGACTTCATGAAGTTCAAGTCCTACGTGAACGGCGCGGGCGACACGGTGTACCTGAACGAGTACATCCATTCCTCGCAATCGACCCGAGGCACCATCCAGCCGGGCCGCACGTTCTGGCTGGCCGCCAACATCACGTTCTGACGCGGGCCATGGTCCGGCCCCCATCCGGGGCCGGGCCGGCCGGGGCAAAGGCGGTAAACTGCCGGCCATGCGCATACGTCCCGACTCCGCGGCATTCGTCCTGCTTCTGGCCTCATTGTCCGCGTTGCCGGCGCTCTCCACCGACATGGCGCTGCCCGCCCTGGCGGCCATCGGCCTGGACCTGCACGTTCCCCCCTCCAGCGCCGCCCTGACCCTGAGTCTGTTCCTGGCCGGTTTCGCCATCGCGCCGCTGGCCTATGGCCCCCTGGCCGACCGCTATGGCCGGCGTCCCATCGTGCTGTTCGGCGGCGTGCTGTTCTCGCTGGCCAGCGCGGCGTGCGCGCTGGCGCCCAGCCTGGCCTCGCTGCTGGTGTTCCGCGTGCTGCAAGGGGTGGGGGCGGGCGCCGGCTCGGTCATGGCGCTGACCATCGTGCGCGACCTGTTCCAGGGCCACGTCGCGCGCGCCCGGCTGTCGTACGTCGCCAGCATGCGCATCGTCGCCCCGATGATCGCGCCCACGCTGGGCAGCTGGGTCATGTACTTCGCCGGCTGGCGCTCGATCTACTGGGTGATGGCCCTGGCGGGCGTGGCCACGACCCTGGCGGTGTACCTGGGCATGACCGAGACCCGTCCGACCGGCGCCACTCCCGTGCGCATTTCGGTGGGCGCGCTGCTGCGCACCTATGCGCGGGTGCTCGGCAATCCCATCCTGCTGGGCAATACCCTGGTCAACGCGCTGACCTTCGGCTGCCAGTTCGCCTACATCACCGGATCGCCGCTGTTGATGATGCAGTTGCTGGGCATGTCGCCGCAGGCCTTCGGCGCCGTGTTCGCGATGACGGCCTTCGGCATCATGGCGGCCTCGCTCATCAACGGCCGCCTGAACGCGCGCGGCATCGCGCCCCACAAGCTCTTGTGGACCGGGCTGGTCCTGTCGAGTTCGACCAGCGTGGTGCTGGCGGTGCTGGGGTTCGCCGATGCCTTGTCGGCGTGGTCGCTGGTGCCGCTCTTGATGCTGAACACCTTCTCGTTCGGCATGATCGCGCCGAATGCCTCGCACGCGGCGGTGGAGCCCCTGCCCGAGGTGGCCGGTGTGGCCTCGGCCGTGGTCAGTTGCGTGATGATGGCGGTGGGCGCGCTGTCGGGGTCGCTCGTGACCCTGCTCTACGACGGCCACAGCGCGCGGGCCATCACCGGCATCATGGCCGTGTGCACGCTGTCGGCCCTGTCTCTTTATGCGTTCTGGGTGCGGCGGCTGCCCGCGGCCGCGCCCAGGCACGCCTGATCAGCGCAGTACGAAGCCGCCGACCTTGCCGCCCTGCAGGTTGAGCGTGCCGACCAGGTCGTCGCCGCCGTCCTTGAAGGTGATCTTCCACAGCGAGAATTCGTAGGACTGCTGCCGGTAGTCGCCCAGGCGCTGGACCTGGTAGCCGGCGTGCAGGCGCGGCCCCAGTTGCGTCGCCACGGCGTCGAACTGGGCGCGGTCCAGCTTGGCGAAATCGGCGCTGCCCGAGGAGACGAACTGCTGGTAGTTGCCGCCCTCGATGGCGGTCAGCAGCGTCTTGAGCATCTGCGTCTCGGTCTCGATGGCGGCCGCGTCGGCGGCGTGGCCCGGGGCATGGAGCGCGGCGGCCAGCGCCACGGCCGCGAGCGCGTTGCGCGTGAGATTCATGGTGACTCCTGGTGGAATGGAGAGGCCGCGTGCGCCGCGGCGATGGCTTGCAGGCAGTCGTCGGGGCCGCCCTGGACCAGGGTGACGCTGCAGGCCAGCATCAGGTTCAGGCCCAGTCCGAAATTCTCGACCAGATGGCCCTGGCCGTCCACCGGATTGCCGTCGGCGTCCGTGCCGGTGGCGATGCGCCGCGCCATCGGCCGCGTATCGTCGGCGTAGCCCCAGACGGGCTTGCCTCGCGCGGCGGCATAGCCGATCTCGAACGCGGTGCCCGAGTCCGGCTCCTGGCCGCGAAAGGGCGCCAGATTGGCCATGACCACGTCGGCCCGCTCCAGCAGCGCCAGGTTGGCCTGGTAGATGCCTCTCGCGGCGTCCTGCGGCGTGGCGCGCGGCGCCGGCTCATCCAGGGGGAACAGGCCCTCGTAGCCGTGCCGGGCGCAGGAAGCCTTCAGCCGTTGGCCATGGGCGCGGGCGTCGGGCCGGAACACGTCCGGTCCGGCAAGATAGATCCGCATGGCTCGGCCGGTTCCTTTTCAGGCCACGACGCCGGCGTCCGCCAGCAACTGCTTGAGCTCGCCGCTTTCGTGCAGCTCGGCCAGGATGTCCGAGCCGCCGATGAACTCGCCCTTGATGTAGAGCTGCGGGATGGTGGGCCAGTTGGAATATTCCTTGATGCCCTGGCGCACCGCGTCGTCTTCCAGCACGTTCACGGTGGCCAGCTGGCGCACGCCGTTGGTCTTGAGCAGCTGGATGGCGCGCCCCGAGAAGCCGCATTGCGGGAACTGGGCGGTGCCCTTCATGAACAGCACGACAGGGTTGTCGGTAACGGTTTGCCGGATGAAATCTTGCACGTCGCTCATGGCGATCCTCGTACAGAGTGAAAGGTGATGATGTCGATTATAGGTATCCGCCGGAAATCCGCTCGATGCCGGCCAGGTCGCGGCGGCTTTCGACGCGGACGAATCCGGCGGCGTCCAGCAAGTCCCGCACCTGAGCGGCCTGGTCCCAGCCGTGCTCCATCCAGAGCGCGCCGCCTGGTTTGAGCCAGGCCCGGGCGCCCCGGACGATTTGGCGCAGCGCCGCCAGCCCGTCGGCCCGGTCGGTCAGCGCCAACGGTGGTTCGTGGCGCAGGTCGCCCTGCGACAGGTGCGGATCGGCGGCGGCGATGTAGGGCGGATTGGAAACGATCGCGTCATAGGTGGGGGCGGGCGCGGCGCCGTTCAAGGCCTCGTACCAGTCGCCCGGCAGAAACGCGACGGCCGCGCCCAGCCGCCGGGCGTTGGCGGCGGCCACCGCCAGCGCGTCGGCGCTCAGGTCCGTGGCCTCGACCGCCGCATCGGGGCGGGCCAGCGCGATCGAGACGGCGATGGCGCCGCTGCCGGTGCCCAGGTCCAGTACCCGGGGGGCGGCGATGCCGCGCAGGTGCTCCAGCGCGGTTTCCACCAGCAGCTCGGTGTCGGGGCGGGGAATCAGCACCGCCGGCGACACCTGGAAATCGTGGCCCATGAACTCGCGCTCGCCCAGCAGGTAGGCCATGGGTTCGCCGTCGCGCCGCCGCCGCGCCCAGTCCAGGAAGACCGTGACCTGGTCGCCCGGCAGGGCTTCGTCGTCGTGGGCGATCAGCCAGGCGCGGCCGACGCCCAGGGCCCGCTCCAGCAGCATGCGGGCCTCCAGCAGCGGCAGGCCGCAGCCGGCGATCAGCTCGCGTGCGGTGGCCATGGCGTTCAGTCGTCGCCCAGCGCGGCCAGCAGCTCGGCCTGGTGTTCCGAGGCCAGGGCGGAGATCAGCTCTTCCAGATCGCCGTCCAGCACGTTCTGCAGCTTGTACAGCGTCAGGTTGATGCGGTGGTCGGTCACCCGGCCCTGCGGGAAGTTGTAGGTGCGGATGCGCTCGGAACGGTCGCCCGAGCCGACCAGGCTCTTGCGGTGCGCGGCTTCCTTGGCGTGGCGCTCGCGCTGTTCCTTGTCCTTGATCCGGGCCGCCAGCACCTTCATCGCCTTGTCGCGGTTGCGGTGCTGCGAGCGGTCGTCCTGGCATTCGACCACGATGCCGGTGGGCAGGTGGATGATGCGCACCGCCGAGTCGGTCTTGTTGATGTGCTGCCCGCCCGCGCCGCTGGCGCGGAAGGTGTCGATGCGCAGGTCGGCGGGATTGATCTGCACCTCGGCCACTTCGTCGGCTTCCGGCATGATCGCCACCGTGCAGGCCGAGGTGTGGATGCGGCCCTGCGTCTCGGTGGCCGGGACCCGCTGCACGCGGTGCCCGCCCGATTCGAACTTGAGCCTGCCGTAGGCGCCATCGCCCGCGATGCGCACGATCGCTTCCTTGTAGCCGCCCAGTTCCGATTCGCTCATCGACATGATTTCCACCTGCCAGCGATTGCGCTCGGCAAAGCGGGTGTACATGCGCAGCAGATCGCCCGCGAACAGCGCGCTCTCGTCGCCGCCGGTGCCGGCGCGCACTTCCAGGAACAGGCTGCGGCTATCGTCGGGATCGCGCGGCAGCAGCAGGATGCGCAGCTCGCCTTCCAGCTCTTCCAGCCGGTCCTTGCCCGCGCGCAACTCTTCCTCGGCCATGGCCTTCATGTCGGGATCGCCCAGCATCTCCTGGGCCGTCGCGATGTCCGCCTCGGTGCCTTCGTACTGCTTGAAGCCATTGGCGACCGGCTCGATCTCCGCGCGCTCGCGCGACAGCTTGCGGAAGGTGTCCATGTTGCTGGCGGTTTCAGGCGCCGCGAGCAACGCGTCCAGTTCGGCGAGGCGTCGAGACAACTGCTCGAGCCGGGCCCGCATCGATGCTTTCATGAAAGGCTAATGGTTGCGCTCGGAGCGCGACGAGAACAGGCGCGGCAACCAGGCCAGCAGCTGCTGGCGGTCGGCGCCTTCGCTATGGTTGAGGGCGGACAGCGGGCCGTGCAGGTACTTTTGCGTCAGGCCGTGCGCCAATTGTTCCAGGACTTGCTCGGGCGCATCGCCCCGGGCCAGCGCCTTGCGGGCGCGATCCAGCTCGGCCTGCCGCATCGCGTCGGCCGCCTGGTGCAGGTCGCGGATGACCGGCACCACCGAGCGCGTGTCCATCCAGTGCATGAAATTCTGCACCCGCGTTTCGATGATGGCCTCGGCCTGCACCACCGCCGCCTTGCGCGCATCCGACGCGTTCTGCACCAGCCGGCCCAGGTCGTCCACCGAATACAGATAGACGTCGTCCAGCCGGCCGACCTCGGGTTCGATGTCGCGCGGCACGGCCAGGTCTATCATCACCATCGGCCGGTGGCGGCGGGTCTTGGTGGCGCGCTCGACCATGCCCAGCCCCAGGATGGGCAGCGAACTGGCCGTGCTCGACACGACCACGTCGAAATCCGCCAGCTTCTCGGGCAGTTCCGACAACCGCATCGCGCCGGCCGAGAACCTCGAGGCCAGTGTTTCCGCCCGCTCCACCGTGCGATTGGCCACCACCATCTTCTTGGGATGATGCGCGGCCAGGTGCGTCGCACAGAGCTCGATCATCTCGCCCGCGCCGATCAGCAGCACATTGACCTCGGCCAGATCGCCGAACACCCGCTCGGCCAGCCGCGCCGCGGCCGCGGCCATCGACACCGACTGCGCGCCGATCGCGGTTTGCGAACGGACCTCCTTGGCTACCGAGAACGTGCGCTGGAACAACTGGTGCAACAGCGTGCCCATCGCCCCGGCTTCCTCGGCGGCGCGCACCGCGTCCTTCATCTGCCCGAGAATTTGCGGCTCGCCCAGCACCATCGAATCCAGCCCGCTGGCCACGCGGAACGCGTGCCGGACGGCGTCGTGCTGGATGTGGCGATAAAGATGGGGTTGCAGCGACCGGTCGTCGAACTGGCGATAGCTCGCCAGCCAGGCCGGCAGATGCTCGGCCACGCCCGGTTCGGCCGCACAGTAGATCTCGGTGCGATTACAGGTGGACAGGATGGCCGCCTCGCGCACCGCCCCGCCGAACGCCGACCGCAGCCCCGCCAGCGCCGGGCTGACCAGCTCCAGCGGCAGCGACACCCGTTCCCGCACCGAAACCGGGGCGGAGACGTGATTCAGGCCGAATGTAAGAACGTCGACGGACATGGGACAGAAGGGAAAAAGGCCACGGATGGGAAGGGCCACCCGCCATTATAAAGGGTAGGGAGGGGGGAGGGGTGCGACGTGGGGTCGCTAGGGGTGGGCACCGGGGGAATTTGGCGGGGCGTTTTGCCAACGGTCCCAAAAGTGTGTAATATCCTGCGTTCTTTACAGGGCGCGCGTAATTCAAGCGCAGCCGGTGGAGCTTCGTTGCAGCGCTCGTTGCGACATGGCCTGGTAGCTCAGTTGGTAGAGCAGCGGATTGAAAATCCGCGTGTCGGTGGTTCGATTCCGCCCCAGGCCACCAAAGAATTCACCTTGCACACAAGGATTTGACGGCCTCCATTGTGAGGCCGTTTTGTTTTTTTTCCCGTTAAGAAAGTGGGAGTTCCGGATTGTTTCTGAGAAATGGCGCAGTTCGCGATTGCGCGAGAACGGCCGTCTCAGGAGGCCCCGGGAGCCGATAAGCAGAATTTTTCTCATAGTTCGACATCATCGTGCAAGGCTACGGCTCGCTGTCCAAGCGCAAGCGCAGCTTCGTCGAGGAACTCACCGATGGGCAGGTGGCGCGTATCGAGGAGATCGTCGCCCGTCATTTCTCTGAATACATTGACAAACGGGTGTAGAGCGCGCGACCCCCATCGCCTCATGCTAAGATGAATTCACTCGGGATTTCAGCCTCCCGCTCTTCCAAGATAGACGGTGTCCCGTCCAAGTGCTGATACTCTCAGCCGGAGTTATCCGTGGACACCGCTACATCAGCATCCTTTCCTTCAGATATCGCTTCGCGCCAGCTTTCGCTGGGCGCCGCTTTGCGCTTTTGGTTAAAGCTGGGGTTTATCAGCTTCGGCGGTCCGGCGGGGCAGATCGCCATCATGCATACCGAACTCGTTGAACGCCGACGTTGGATAAGCGAGGGGCGATTTCTTCACGCGTTGAACTACTGCATGCTGCTGCCAGGCCCGGAGGCCCAGCAGTTGGCAACCTATATCGGCTGGCTTCTACACCGTACATGGGGGGGCGTGGCCGCCGGGGTTCTTTTCGTTCTTCCTTCCTTGCTCATCCTGATCGCGCTGTCATGGATCTATGCCGCATACGGCAACCTGCCCGTGGTCGCAGGCTTGTTCTACGGAATCAAACCTGCAGTCACTGCCATCGTGTTGCACGCAGCGCATCGCATTGGCTCCCGAGCCCTGAAGAGCCGCGCGCATTGGCTCATAGCCGGGGCTGCGTTTCTCGCCATCTTTGCGCTCAACGTTCCATTTCCGCTTATTGTGGCCATTGCGGCATTGACGGGGTACCTAGGCGGAAGGTGGCGGCCGGAGCTATTTCGAACGGCTAGCGGGCATCACGCGGCGGCCCAGGAAGGCGGGGTTGTGGCGCTCATCGACGATGACACTCCGACGCCCGAACATGCGCGTTTTCGCTGGTCGCGGCTCTGCATCCTGCTAATTGTCAGCCTTGCCCTGTGGGGTGTGCCGATGGCTGTGCTCGCCGTGTTATTTGGGTGGCATGGAGCATATACGCAGATGGGCTGGTTTTTCACCAAAGCTGCACTGCTTACCTTTGGGGGAGCTTACGCTGTCTTGCCTTATATTTTTCAGGGAGCAGTGGAGCACTACGCTTGGCTTAACCCTACCCAAATGATTGATGGACTGGCATTGGGAGAGACCACCCCGGGCCCCCTGATCATGGTCGTGGCCTTCGTGGGCTTTGTGGCTGCCTATTTCCATGAATTGCTGGGTTCGGCGTCCCCGTTTATCGCAGGCGCTTTGGGCGCGACCCTGGTTACGTGGTTCACCTTCCTGCCGTCATTTGTGTTCATTCTCGCAGGGGGGCCTGTGGTGGAGGCAACCAAAGAGGACCTGAATTTCACTGCGCCGCTAGTTGCCATAACGGCCGCGGTGGTCGGCGTCATCATCAATCTGGCACTGTTTTTCGGCTACCACGTGTTATGGCCAGCAGGGTTGGCCGGGCGATTCGACTGGGTGTCGGCGATCATAGTGGTAGCGGCGGCAGCGGCGTTGTTCCGCTATAAACGCGGGGTCATCCAAGTTATCGTTGGGAGTGCAGTAGTTGGCTTGGTCGTTTCCTTCATGGCCTAAACGCCAAAGCGCCATGGGAGAGAGCAATGAAAGTACAGGGGCAATGCCGTTGCGGCGCGATCCGCTACGAGGCCGAGGTCCAACCTGGATCGATGCGGGTTTGTCATTGTTTAGACTGCCAGATCATGTCGGGCTCGGCGTTCCGCACGAACATCGCCGCGCCGGCCGAGACGTTCCGGTTGTTGCAAGGCAAGCCGCGCCACTATGTGAAGACCGCCGACAGCGGCGCGCGGCGGGTCACGGGTTTTTGCGAGCACTGCGGCACGCAGCTCTACGCGACCGATCCGGGTACGCCGAAGCGTTATTCGCTGCGGGTCGGCACCCTGGCGCAGCGAGATCAAGTGGGTGGTCCGCAGACGCAAATCTGGACGCGCCGCCGTGTCAGCTGGATGCCGCCGCTCGACGGCGTTGATGAGGTCGACGGGCAGCCGTAGCCTTGCCGTCAGGCTTGCGCAACCCAAGGCGAGTCCACCGAATCGAGCCGCAGCAGCCGCCTGGCATTACCGCTTTCGATCGCCGCACGATGCTCCGGCGACAGCTCGAGCCTATCCATTTGCTCCACCGCATGCCGCAACGGGAACCGGTCGTAGTCGCTGCCGAACAGGATCTGGCTGACGGGAAGCCGGCTCATGAGCAGCGCCATCTGTTCCGGGGAGTAGGCTTGCGCGCACTCGAAATACAAGCGGCGGAACTCGGCGGTGATGCCTTCGGGAAACAGTTCGGCCATGCGCTCCGGCCCCACCTTGACCCAACCCGAGAAGCCTTCCAGGCGCGCGATCAACGGAGTGAAGGCGCCTCCACCGTGGCAGAACACGAACTTGATCCGCGGGTGCTTGCGCAGTGTGCCGGTCACCATCAGGTGCAGGATCGTCCGGGCCGTGTCGAAGGGATATTCCAGCCAGGCATCGCTTAGATGCGGCGCCTGGTAGTCGAGGATGCCGCAGTCGCAGGCGCCTGCCCACCCTTGCGGATGCACGAACACCACGGCCTCGCGGCGGTCCAGCTCGTTCCAGACAGGTTCGAAGGCCGCATCCCCCAACCACGAGCGCCCGTAATGGGTGATCAAGCCGATGCCGTTCGCCTTCAATACGTTGAGCGAGTATTCGATCTCGCGCAGCGCGCCGTCCACGTCCGTCAACGGGGGCGGCGATGCGAACAGGCCGAAACGCTTGCGCCGTCCCTGGACGATCTTGGCGCCGAACTCGTTGAGCATGCGGGCGCGATCACGTGCCGCCTGCACCGTCTCGGCGGCGACCGGTCCGGGCCACCCCATCGCCAACTCCACGCCCGCCGCATCCATCTCGCCGATCGCCTTCTCCGGCGTCCAGTCAGGCTGGCCGCGTCCGCCCGGCGCGTTGAAATGATGGTGCAGGTCGATCTTGCCGGAGGCGGTCGTGTCCTTCTGCTCAAGTGTGCTCATGATTACTCCTTGGGGATGACCCCACTGGCCACGAGCGCCTTGTTGCTCTCGGATTCCGCACGGATCAATTTCGCCATCGCGTCCGCTGTCCCGACGCGTACCTCCATGCCCAGTTCGGAGATACGTTCACGAACGGCAGGCTTGTCTATGGCCTTCAGCAGGTCGGATTCGATGCGGCGCGCCACTGCGGGCGACATGGCGGCCGGCGCGACAAAGCCGAACCAGTTTTTCAGGTCGAACCCCGGATAGCCGAGTTCGGCGGTGGTCGGGACCTCCGGCAGGATGCTGGCGCGCGTGCTGGTGCTGACCGCGAGCGGAATCAGCTTGCCCTGCCGGATGAGGGGATAGGCGCCGGAAATGCCGGACCACATTGCGTTCACCTGCCCGCCCGCCAGGTCCACCAGAGGCGACTTGTTGCCGTAAGGCACGTGCAGGAGGCGAATGCCCGCCATCTGCTGCAGCCGGAGCATCGACCGGTTGTGCACCGATGCAGGCCCCTGCGACGCATAAGTCAGCCCATCCGGAGCCGCCTTGGCCTTCGCGACGAAATCCTTGAGGGTGCGCACGCCCAGTTGAGGCGGCACGACAAGAACGACGGCTGCATCGACCGCCTGGGCGATCGGCTTGAGGTCGGCCTGCGGCCGGAACGGCAGCTTGTCGTTGACGTAGGGCAGCATGGTCAGCAGGGAGTCGGACGCTAGCAGGAGCGTGGTCCCGTCGGCCGGCGCACGCACGACCTGGCTTGCCCCGACCACGCCATTGGCACCGGGCCGGGACTCGACGATCACCGCCGTGCCCCCGCGGACTTCCTCCAGGCTTTGCGCAATGGTGCGCCCCAGGAGGTCGGGCACCGATCCCGGAGGGCCGGTCACCACCAGCTTCACGGGCTGGGTCGCGTAGGCATCGTTCGGCGCCGGCTGCGCCACGGCCGCTAATGCGGCCAGCGCGGAACACGCGCCCATGGCCATCTTGAAGATCAGATTCATCAGAGTCTCCGGGGTTTTTTTAGAGGTGATCGGCGGCCGGACAGGCCGGACGCGTCAAGCGCGCCAGCGCGGAAACAGCTGCGCTGCGTTTCCAGAACGCAGTTGCTGCTTGCGCTGCTCGTCCCAAGGCAGTGAGGCAAGGCCGTGCGCCGCGGTGGTCATCTGGTCCTTGGGGCCAAATGGGTAGTCGCTGCCGAACAGCAGGCGGTCCATCCCGACCTCGGCGACGAGCGCGTCGAGCGTGGTCGGCGACAAGGACAAGGCGCAATCGAAATACAGCTTGCGCAGTTCCGCCGAGAAACCTTGCGGGATTCGCTCCCGCAGCGCGGGCTTGTTGGTGGTGAGCAGTTCGACCCGCCCCGCCAGGTAGGGAATGGCGCCCCCCGCGTGCGAAAAGATCCAGCGGATGCGGGGATAGCGAGTCAAGACGCCGGCGAACACGATGTCGGCCACCGTGCGGGTGGTGTCGAACGGAAATTCGAGCGTCGACGGCGACAGGCCGGCGACCAATTGCATGCTGGCCGGAGTCGTGGGATGGACGAACACGACCGCGCTACGGCGATCCAGCTCCTCGTACAGGGGGTCGTAGAGGGGCGATCCGAGGTAGTGCCCCCCGTGATTGGTCAGCACGCACACGCCATCCGCGCCCAGGCGGTCGAAGCCATGCTCCACCTCGCGCAGGCTGGCGTCGATATCCGGCAACGGCAGCGCGGCGAAGAAACCGAACCGTCCCGGGTGGTCGGCGCCGATCTGCGCGGCAAGCTCGTTGCACCAGCGTGCCAGTGCGGCGGCCGGTGCCGCGGCCAGCGGGGCGAAGCCGGGCGCCGAGATGGAGTTGATGGCCGTGCGGATGCCCGCCGCGTCCATGCCCTGGAGGGCGCCTTCCACGCTCCAGGGCGGCAGGCGCGTCGATGAGCCTTGCGCGGTGATGTAGTCCTCACCGACTTCCTGGACGTACCGGGCGGGGAGGATGTGCTGATGGACGTCGATCATGTTGAGGTCTATGCCTGGGGATCCGAGTCGGTCCAGTCGGGCATCTTTTGAGTTTCTAATAATGAGATTATTGCATCAAGAATTTTGTTTTTTCAAGAAAAAATATCTAAATTTGATATTTAATTGGTGGTGTCGAGGCCGGTGCAGTGAGCAGACGCATGGGCTAAGGGGTCCTTGGACGAGAGCGCAGGACGAGGCGGGTCCCGCAGGACGTGACCGTCTGCGTGCAGGGCACCAGATCTGGAAAGATGTGCGGCTTGGCCGGGGCCGGCCGAGCCGCCGTTACGCCGCGGTCTCTACCGAGGCGGCCCCATCCGCTGGCATCGGCGACTGGGTGAGGCGGCCGGAGATCTCGCGCGCACGCTCCATCACCAGGTTGCCGAGCCGGTTCGTATCCAGGAATTCGCCGTGCGGGAGTTGCAGGAGAAGGGTCAAGGCACCCGCCACCCCGCCCTCGGCGCTGAGGATGGGGGCCGCCACGCCGGCTACGTCGCTGTCGACCTCGCCTTTCGAGACATAGAAACCGCGCTGGCGGATGGCTCGGAAGTATTTGCTGAATTCGGGCCAGTCCTGCCCCAGGAGCTGCACGTCTGGCTCATGTCCGTGATCGTCGAAGAGCCGCTTCAATCTGGCCGACCCCAGGTGCGCGAGAACGACCTTGGAGGCGGCGCCGCGAAACGGCGGCAGCGCGCGGCCCCTGCCGAAGCTGGCGGAGACGTGCGCTCGATGTTCGTCCTGATGGATGTTCACCACCTTATCGCCGAAGACGCCCGACAGCATGGCCGAGCATTGGGTTTCTTCGGTCAGCCGGGCCATGACATCACGTGCGGCAAGCAGCAGCGGGTCCGATCGCCGGCTGCGGTAGTCCAGTTCCATGATCCGGGCGCCGATCGCGTAACGGCCCGACAACCGCGATACCAGGCCCGTTTCGGTAAGCCATCTCAGGTAACGAAAGGCGGTAGGTCGAGAAACCGCCAGCAGATCGCTGACCTCCTCGGCACTCAATGTGGTTCGCTCCTCGGTGAAGAGGTCGAGCACGTCGAAGACTTTCTGGAACTGGGACATGGCCGCAGTTTACTTGAGGCTCATACGCGCAGTCGGACTAAGGATTAAGTATTGAAATTTGATACTAAAAGTATTTTTGTTTTAAATTTACAAGTGATAGTATCTATTTTTGATATTTAATAGCCATAAACCTACCCATGACGCAGCCTACCCATGCCGCCCTCGCCACCGGGGATGGTGACTCGCATCGGATCCCGCCGCTCGACGCCGGCCTGTTGGCAACCCATCCTTTCACCCCTCCGCCGGAACTCGGCGGCCGGGGGGCGCCGCATCCGTACCCCGTCGTGATCGTGGGTGCCGGGCCCGTCGGACTCACGTTGGCGCTGACGCTGGCGCGTGCGGGCGTTCGATCCGTGGTGCTCGAGAACGACGATCGCGTCTGCGGCGGCAGCCGCGCCCTGGGCCTTTCACGGCGGACGCTGGAAATCTGGGACGCCTTGGGGGCGGCCGCGCCGGTGGTGGCATCCGGCAAGAGGTGGACGGGCGGGCGCAGCTTTTTCGCCGGGAGGACCATCCTGCAGTTCGAGATGCCTGACGACCCGGCGATACGGCATCGTCCGATGCTCAACCTGCAGCAGTGCTACTCCGAGCAGTTCCTGGTGTCCAGGGTAGCGATGTCGCCACTGATCGATCTGCGCTGGCAGAGCCGTTTCACGGGTCTGGACCAGGAAGGCGACACGGTTCGGCTCGAGGTTGAGACGCCGCAGGGTAGCTACGCGTTGCAGGCGAGCCATGTCGCCGCCTGCGATGGGGCACGCAGCGCCGTGCGAGCGGCCATGGGGCTCAGGCTGGAGGGGACTTCCTACGAAGCGGATTACGTCATCGCCGATATCGAGATGGATACCGATGCCCCGACCGAACGGCGCTGCTGGTTCGATCCCCCTTCCAATCCGGGGCTGAGCGTATTGATGCATGGCCAGCCGGGTGGAATCTGGCGCCTGGACTATCAACTGGGCTCGGGAGAAGACCCGAAGCGCGCCGTCGAGCCCACACGTGTGCACCGACGCATCCAGCAACACCTGGACTACATCGGGGAGAAAGCCGCATGGCGTCTCGAGGACGTGAGTCACTATCGCGTTCACAGCCGTTCGCTGCGCAGCTTCCATCACGGCCGCGTGCTGTTTGCCGGCGACGCGGCTCATCTTATGCCCATCTTCGGCATTCGCGGTCTTAATTCGGGCGTCGAGGACGCATGGAATCTCGGTGTCAAACTGGCCCAGGTGTTGCAGGGTACGGCCCCAGAGACGCTGCTTGACATGTATTCGCAGGAGCGGTTCGCGGTCTTCGAAGAAAATGCGGCGGCGGCGAACCGAAACGCCGCGTTCATGACGCCGCCTTCGGCGGGAATGCGGCAGGCTCGCGACGCGGCCCTAGTGCTGGCGCTTGGCGACACGCCTTTGCAAGACCTGCTCAATCCGCGGCAGGCCGCCTACGTGCCGCTGCGGCAGTCTCCCCTGTCCACGCCGGATTGTGACGAATGGAAGGGCGGACCCGCTCCCGGCGACGTGCTTCCCGACCTGCAGGTGTCCACGCTGCCGCAAGGCCATCTGCTGGGGGCGATCTCGACCCGTCCGTGTGCCATATGGTTCCGGGATGCGGACGGTGCCGGTTTGACAGAGGCAGCGCTGCAACGACTCGGTCTGGACGTCATCGTCGTCACGGAGCATGCGCCGCCTGCGGGCCGCCAGGAGGTGCATGATCCGAACGGTATATTGCGTGGCCGCATGGCGGCCGATCCCGGCACCCTGTACCTGGTCCGGCCCGACCACAACATCGCGGCACGCTGGAAACGGCCGGACCTTCGCCGCGTGCAAGAGGCCGTGAACCGTCTCGTTCTGAACAGGACAATGAACCACGAGCCGACACTGCCGCAGCCAGCGCTCAGCGCGACGGAGCGGGTGTACAACAGCCTGGGCGAGTTGCTGGACCGCACGTCCAACAAGCTGGAAACACTTACGGCCCTGGCGCTGCGGCTAGGCGCGGATCTCGGCGACGCCGCGGTCTTCGAGCGGGCGGTGCATGCGGTCGAGACCGCACAGGATGCGCGCCAGCGCGCGCGGCATGCGCCTGGCGCGTCACACTGATTCAAGCCGCCATGGTGACCGGTTCACTCACGCCGCCGGGCCCCTCCAGTTCGAGGAAGCGCTGCGCGTCGAGCGCGGCCATGCAGCCGCTTCCCGCGCTGGTGATGGCTTGGCGGTAGATGTCATCCTGGACGTCGCCCGCCGCGAATACGCCGGCGATGCTCGTCATGGTGGCGAACCCATGCCGGGATGTGCCGGTCACGACATAGCCGTTGCGGGTTTCAAGCTGGTCGCGAACGATGTCGGTGTTGGGATGGTGCCCGATGGCGATGAAGCAGCCTTTCAGGGTCAGTTCCTGCGTCTTGCCATCCACGGTGCTCTTGATGCGAACGCCCGTCACGCCGCTCTCGTCTCCCAGGATTTCGTCGACGGTCTGGAAGAGCTGAAGGCGGATCTTTCCGCTCGCCGCTTTCTCAAGCAGCTTGGCGATCAGGATGGGCTCGGCCCTGAATTTGTCCCGGCGATGAATGAGCGTTACCGTGCGGGCGATGCCGGACAGGTAGAGGGCTTCTTCCACGGCGGCATTGCCGCCGCCCACCACGCACACATCCTCGCCCTTGTAGAAGAATCCATCGCAGGTCGCGCAAGCCGATACTCCGCGGCCGGCAAAGGCTTGCTCGGAGGGCAGGCCGAGGTATTTCGCCGATGCGCCGGTTGCAAGGATCAGCGCGTCGCAGGTGTAGGCGCCGTTGTCGCCATGCAGGGTGAAGGGGCGGCTTCCCAGTTCGACGCCATGGATATGGTCGTAGGCCATGGTGGTTCCGAAGCGTTCGGCGTGCGTCAGAAAGCGCTGCATCAGTTCCGGCCCTTGCACGCCGGCGTGGTCGGCCGGCCAGTTGTCCACGTCCGTGGTGGTCATCAACTGGCCGCCGGGGGACATGCCGGTAATGACCATCGGCCGAAGGTTCGCGCGGGCCGCGTAGACGGCTGCCGTGTAGCCGGCGGGGCCGGCCCCCAGGATGACGACGGGGGCGTGTCTTTTTTCCATGGCGTGTCTCGGTTGGTGAGGGGGGGCTTCCCGGGTCACTTCAGGGCGTTGGCGGCACCCGAGATCCGGACGAGTTCCGCGGACTTCTTGATTTCGGACCGAAGGAACTGGTCGAATTTCGTATCTGTCAGGGAGGAGGGGGCTGCGCCCTGGGCGGCAAGCTTCTCCTTCACGTCCTGCGACTGTAGTGCCTTCTGGATGTCGGACGCGAGGCGGTCGATGATCGGTTTCGGGGTTGCCGCGGGCGCGACGAGGCCATACCAGAAGTCGTACTGAAAGCCGGGCAGTCCTGATTCCGCGACGGTGGGCGTATTGGGAAGCGCGGCCGAACGCGCCGTCGTGCTGACCGCGAGGGCCTTGACCTTGCCCGTGTTGACCAGGGGAAGGGTGGCGCCCAGCGGAGCGAAAAAGTACTGGACGTTGTCGCCCATGAGGTCGGTCAAGGCTTCGGGCGTGCCCTTGTAGGGAACGTGGGTCGCTTCGACCTTGGCATCGAGATTGAAGAGTTCGGTGGCCATGTGGCCGGCACTCCCTACGCCGGGCGAGGCATAGTTGTATTTGCCCGGGTTGGCCTTGAGCAGAGAAATCAGTTCCGACACGTTCCTGGCCGGCACGCTCGGGGAAGTGACCAGCACACTGGGCACGACCGCGACCAGGCTGACGCCCCGGAAGTCCTTGGCGGTGTCGAAGCGCAGCTTGTCATACAGGGCGGGGTTGATGGCGTGTCCATTGGCCGTCATCAGCAGCGTGTAGCCGTCGGGCGCGGCAGCGGCCACGAACGCTGCCGCCAGTGTGCCACCGGCACCTGGCCGGTTTTCCACGATCACCGGCTGCCCCAGGCTCTGGCCCAGCTTCTCGCCGACCAACCGGGCCAGGATGTCGACCTGGCTTCCGGCGGAGAGCGTGACGACGATTCGTACGGGACGCGACGGATAGGTGTCCTGCGCCGATGCGGTGCCTGCGGACAGGCCTGCAACGGCAAGAAGCGGAATGAAGCTGCGGCGGAACGGTGACATGGTGGCGACCTCTTCAAGGTTGGCTGGGGGATTCCGCTCCTGAAGCCAGCTCAGGGTGGTCCAGCAGGTTATGCACCCGCTCGACGTGGCGGAGCACTTCCTCGACGGCATCGTCGATCCGTTCGGCCGTCAGCAGGTCGACGATGCGCCGGTGTTGGGCAAGTGCGTCATGGACCCGCTGGCGGCGGGCGGGCAGGCGATGGCGCAGCACGCGCACCTGGTCGGAGATTTGCCGATAGGCCGCGACCAGCCGCGAGTTGCCGCACATCGCCACCATCGTTTCGTGGAACTGGGTGTCGAAGGTCTCGATCATGCGGAAGTCGCCCGCCTCGATGGCGAACGCCATGTGCGCGACCGCCTTGTTCAGTTCCATCACCAGGGACGTCAGGCCCGCGGCCGCCGCGACACGCAGCGCGCCGGCTTCGAGCAACCCGCGCATCTGGCAGATCTCGGCGATGTCTTTCGGCGTGGGGTCGAACACGTAGGTGCCGCGTTGCGGATAGCTCACGACCAGACCCGCGGACCGCAACTCCAGAAGTGCCTCGCGCACGGGCGTGCGGCTCATCTGATATTCCAGTGCCAATTCCTTGTCGGACAGCATCTGCCCCAGCCTGAGCTCGCCGCTGACGATGCGGGCACGTATCAAATCCGCCAGTTTTCCTTGGTGAGAGGCTGGCGGGGTGGCGGTGAAAGTCGTGTCGGATGGAGTCATGGCGCAGTGCTTGTTGACGTCTGGTAGATGTGAATCTAGTATATCAGTTGAGAGCCGTCAATACGTGATTTTGCGAAATAACAGGCACTGAAGAGGTGCCATCCAAGGAGTCGCCATGTCTGACATATCAGAGTCAAAGCATCTTGCACACGAGGCAATGGAGGACGGCTACGTCCTTTTCGTCAAAGAGGCCTGCGAAACCTGCGCCATGCTGCGTCCGGTATATCAGCAGCTTCTCTCTGCGGGGCTCAAGCTGAAGGTCTTCGTACAGGACGATCCGGCGTTCTATGAAGGGCTTGCGCCCGTCGACGACACCCGCCTGGAGTCCTCGTTCCGGCACGACGTGGAAACCGTGCCGACCCTGATCAAAATCGAAGGCGGCAGGGAGGTCGGGCGCGAATTCGGCTGGCAGCGCGATGCGTGGCAGGCGCTGACGGGCCAGGCGGACCTGGGGGCAAGCCTTCCCGCGTGGCAACCTGGATGCGGCTCCAAGAGCCGCGAGCCGGGCGTGTACGAGCACCTGGTCGAAGCCTTTGGCGATACCGGGCTGCAGGCGCGCCGCATCGAGGTGGACCACTGGGACGATCCGGTCGAGCGTTGCTACGACCGGGGCTGGAGCGATGGCTTGCCCGTGGTTCCGCCGACCGATGCACGCATCCTGCGCATGCTGTCGGGGACCTCGCGCAGGCCTGACGAAATCGTGGGTCTGGTACCGCCCAACCTGGCACCCTGCAGCGTTGAAAAAGTCGCCATCAACGCCGTCCTGGCCGGCTGCAAGCCCGAATACATGCCCGTGCTCCTGGCCGCGCTGGAGACCGCGCTGGAGCCCGTCTTCACCATGCACGGCCTGCTGTGCACCACCTGCTTCTCCGGCCCCATCGTGGTGGTCAACGGCCCGATCGCCAGGCGCATCGGCATGAACTGGGGCATCAATGCCCTGGGTCAGGGCAACCGCGCCAATGCGACCATCGGCCGGGCCCTGCAACTGATCATCCGCAACGTCGGCGGTGGGATTCCCGGCGAACTGGACCGCTCAACGCTGGGCGGCCCAGGCAAGTACACGTTCTGCTTCGCGGAAGACGAAACCGACCCTAGCTGGGAACCGCTTTCCGTTGCGCGCGGCATCGCGCCGGGCAAGAGCGCCGTGACCCTGTTTCAGGGCGACGGCATCCAGGGCTTCATCGACCAGCGTTCGCGCACGCCGGAGGAACTGACCCGCTCGTTCGCGTCCGCGCTGGTGGCTGTCGGCCATCCGAAACTGGCCCAGTTCACCAACGCCATGCTGGTGCTTTCGGCCGAGCACTACGAGATCTACAGGAACGCCGGCTGGGACCGCCAGCGCATCACGGCCGAACTGCATGCCGCCTGCGTGCGTCCCGCCGAAGACCTGGTGCAGGGCGCCCACGGCATCGGCGAAGGCATTCATCCGAGCCGCAAGGACGAAGGCGGCGTGCCGAAGTTCTGGGACGACGGCCTGCTCATTGTCCGGGCTGGCGGCCAGGCGGGTCTGTTCTCCGCCATTCTCTGCGGCTGGACCGGCGGCCGTTTCCGCGACGAGTCGCAACCCGTCACCCGTGAAATCAAGGAGTAAATGCCATGTACGAAAGCGTTCTGCGAGACCCCACCCCCGAATTGGCGTCCCTGCTGCGGCCTCGCAAGGCCCCGCCCGTGTCGCTGGAAGGCAAGACCGTCGCTTTGATGGATATCGGCAAGATGCGCGGCGACGAATTCATCGACAGGCTGGAGCAGCTTTTTGCAGAGGTGGGCGTGGCCACCCGCCGCTACAAGAAACCGACCAATACCCGCACCGCACCGGTGCCGATGATCCAGGACATCGCCGAGAACTGCGACCTCGTGGTCATCGCGCTCTCCGACTGCGGTTCTTGCACCTCGTGCAGCACGCACGACCTGAACGACCTGGATCAACGGGGCCTGCCGGGGGTGAGCGTACTGACGACCGAGTTCCGGGATGCCTTTGCCAAGCAATGCGCCGCGATCGGTTTTGAAGGGGCGTCGCTTTACGTGCCGCATCCCATGCAGAATCGCACGACCGCGGAGTTGCATGGCTTGGCGGAAGAATCGTTCGAAAGCATTCTTGCAAGCCTGACCGCCAGCGCCTAAGGCCGCATGGTGGCAGGCGCGAGATCAGCCTTTGCCCGCCCGCGCGGCACCCGCTTGCGCCGCCAGATCAGGACGCCCGTCACGCTCAGCATGGCGACCATCAGCCCCGCCAACGTAACGAACGCCTGAAGCGGCCAACCCCACCGCGCAGCCATGTGCAGGCCGGCCAGCCAACTGGTGATCGTGTCGCCGCTGGCGGCGCCGGTGGGCAGCCAGGCCAGGCGCAGCTCGCCCGTGTTGGCATCGAAGGCGACGACGGTACGGCCCACGCGCTCGCGCACGTCCAGGCTGCTGCGCACGTAGTAGCTGAACAGCGCGCGCCGCGGGTCGTAGTACAGCAGGTCTTCGCGCTGCACGGAGAATCCTTCCGACGATGCGTGTTGCTCCATCAATCGTCGGCCGGTCTCCCGTGCCTGTTGCCAGCTCAGGCCGGGCTGATCCTGGGGGACTGCCAGCGTCGGTAATGAGCGCGCGGTGGCCTGGAACGACAGGCCGCCGCGTGCCATGACCGCGTCGTAGACCGGGGCGAGGTTGAACGCCACGCTGCTCCACGCGAGAACGAAGAGCATGGCCCATATCCAGAGGCCGCCCGACCGATGCAGGTCGAACGTGAGCTTGTAGCTGCCGCCATGCCAGCGTACCCACCAGGCGGGCATCCATCGCCGCGGCCAGGATTTGCCGGCCGTGCCGCCGGTCCGCCGCTGCGAGCCCGAGGCAGCGGGCAGGGTCAGCCACAGGCCGAAGAAGCAGTCCACCGTCCAGAGCAGCGCCGCGGCGCCCAGCATCAGCGTGCCGGCCAGGCCCAGCGCCAGCGAATGGTGCAGGCGGTAGATGAAGGGCATGACGTACTGGGCGCCACGTTTGGCCTGCCCGAGCACGCGGTCGCCGAGTACCTGGCCGGTATAGGGCTGGACCAGCACCTGCGCCACCGGCTTGCCGGTGTCGTCAGGACCGGGCGCGACAAAGAACACTGCTGATCGACCTGGAGGCTGGCTCAGCGGTACATGGTTGACCTGTCGGTGCGGATACGCCTGCGCCACCCGCGCACGCAACGCCAAGGCGTCCAGCGGCTGCGTGGCGCCGGGAGACGGGTGCGCCGTCAGCAGACCCGGTGCGAGCAAGGCATCCAGTTCGTCGTACCAGGCTAGCAGCGCACCGGTCAGGCCCGCGACCAGCAGGAAACCCGCGGTCACCAGCCCGATCCAGCGGTGCAGCCGCGCGATTACCGGCCGTAGACGCACGCCGGGCTCAGAAGTCGATCGTGGCCGAGAGGTACACCGTGCGCGGCGCCGACAGCACGATGCCGCCTGAGCCCGCGCTGCCTTCCCAGTAGCTGCTGTTGGCCAGGTTCAACACGTTCGCGCGCAAGGTGACGGGGTACCCAAGTGCCCGTGTCCGGTAGCGCGCGCCGGCGTCCCACCGGGTCCAGCCGGGCAGGCGCAGGGTGTTGGCGGCATTTACATATTGTTTGCCGGTAGTCAGCACGCGCGTGGTCAGTGTCAGGCCGGGCAGGAACGGGGCGTCCCACTCCAGGCCGACGTTGGCGATCCAGCGCGGCGCCACGATGGCGTCCTTGCCGTCGTTGGTGCCGCCCTGCGTGCGCATCTGCTTGGCCTGCAGGTAGGTCATGCCCCCCAGCAGCCGCACGCCGCGCGCCAGTTCGCCGAAGGCGCTGAATTCCACTCCCCGGTTGCGCTGCTCGCCGTCCATCACGTAGCGATAGGCCAGCGGCGTGCTGCCGGGCACCGTGATCGCGTTGGGCTGCTTGAGTTCGAACAGGGACACCGTACCGATCACGCGTCCGAAGTCCACCTTGGCGCCCAGCTCCTTCTGTTTGGTCTTTACCGGCGGGAAGGTTTCTCCGCTGTTCTCCGCATCGGCCGGTGCCGTGGCGCCGGGGCTCAGTCCTTCGATGTAGTTGGCATACAGCGAGACGTTGCTCCAGGGTTTGACGACCAGGCCGACAGCGGGCGAGTTGACCGTGCGTTCATAGCCCGACGTGCGCGGATTCACCGGTGCGGTGGCCGCATAGTTGTCCACGGTGATCTTCTGCCGGCGCATGCCCAGAATGAGACGTACCGTATCGTCATTCCAGGAAATGCTGTCGGAGATGCCCACCGACGACAACTGCGTCTCGGAGGCCTTGCGGGTGTCGAGGAAGCCAGCGAACGGCGCGCCCGTACGCAGCGGGTCCGGGATCGTGGCGGGGGTGTACAGGTTGGAGGCAACGCCCGCCCACTGCGCGAAGCCATAACCGGCCGTGGTGTCCAGGGAGGACACCGCCACGTTGACTTCATGCAGTGCGTTCAGCGCGTCGAACTTCAGCCGGGCGCCCGCCAGGAACGATTTGGACTTGGACGTTTCCGGATAATTGACGGGCGAAGTGGACAGATCACCCGCCGGGTTGAGGATGCGCGATTCGGTGCGGTAGTTGCTGTGCCGGTGGTCGCGCGCGCCCGCGGCGCCGTAGACCATCAGCGTGGGCGAGACGTCGAACTCCGCCTGCGCGACCTGGTAGTCGTCCACATACTTGCGGCGTTCCCAGTCCTGGGCGAAGCGCGCCCCGGTCTTCGGTGCGGCGGGCACGGCCGTGAGCGCGGGAGCCAGGCGATAGCCCACGGACGCGGCGCGCGCGTCGTCGGACTGGTACCCGAGATCCAGCGAGGCACGAAGCCGTTCGCCCCGGTAGTCCAGGCCCACCGATGCCGCTCCCAGCTTGACCGATTGTCCCGACGTCGCGGTGTCTCCGCTGCGATAGACCCCATTGGCTCGCACGCCGAACTGGTTCTGTTCGCCGAAGCGCCGGCCCAGGTCCACATGCGTTCCCCAGAGCGAATCGGAGGCATAGCTGGCCGTCAGCCGTGTGATGGGTGCGTCGGTCGCGCGCTTGGGCACCACGTTGATGGCCCCGCCCACGCCGCCACTGGGGGCCATGCCCGTCAACAGCGCGCTCGGACCCTTGAGCACCTCCACCCGCTCTATCGTTTCCAGCGATAGCGTGCCATAGGGCAGCACGCCGTACAGGCCGTTGAGCGAAATATCGCGGTTGCCAAGCCCGAAACCGCGCAGGAAGAAATTGTCGCCGCCGCCCACACTGGTATTGCGCCCGCGCGAACTCATGCGCACGGCCGGGTCGTTGTCCAGCACATCGGCCAGCGTGGCCGACTGCTGATTCTGCATCAGCTCGCTGGTATAGCTGGCCACGTTGAAGGGCGTATCCATCACGTCCTGGTTGCCCAGGAGGCCCAGCCGGCTGCCGCGCGCGACTTGTCCGCCGGCGTATGGCGGAGGAAGCTCGGCCTCGGACTCACTGCGGGCCGTCACGGTGATGGTCGGCAGCGTCGTTTCGCTGGTCGAAGGTTGGAGCGGGGCGGCGCGCAGGACATAGCCTCCACCGGCCGTGGCCACCGCCTCCAGCCCTGAGCCGGCCAGCAGGTGCGCCAGTCCGTCACGCACGCCGAAATTGCCCGACAGGCCCCGGCTGGTCTTGCCGGCCGTGAGCGCCCCGTCGATCGACAGCGTGATGCCCGCCGTGGCGGCGAAGCGGTTGAGCGTCTGGTCCAGCGTGCCCGCGGGAATCTCGTGCCGCAGTACCGCGTTGCCTTGCGCCGCGGTCTGGGCCTGGGTGGCGAGAGGCTGCGCCAAGCTGCCTGTTGCCAGGCAGAGCATCAACGCGGCCCGTGTCAACGGTGTACGCGGGAATGGGGGCGGAGTATGGGGTCGGCTGCGGGTGCGCGAAGGCATGGTCTTCCTTTCCGTGGGTTGCGCGGCGGCCTCGTATCTGCGCGAGGGCCTTTCCTGATATCCCGGACGAAAAGGAAAAAGTGCTACGGCAATTAAAAGAAAAATTCGGCCCGGCCCGGAAGGCCTGTGCGCCGGCACGGCTTCTAGCCCGCCTGCCCGCGCACCGTGACCCAGTATCGCGTCACGCTGTCGATACGCACCGGCAGCGCATGGGCCAGGGTCGACAGGGCCAGATCGGTATCGTCGAGCGGGTACACGCCGGAGACGATCAGGTCCTGCACGGCCGGGTCGCAGCGCAGCACACCGCTGCGATAGCGTCCCAACTCGGCCAGGAAATCCCGCAGCCGCATGCGTTCGGCAACCAGCAGACCACGTGTCCAGGCGGGATCCCCGGGAATGGAGGCCGTCGGCGGCTCCACCGCCGTTTCGGAGAACCAGGCACGCTGCCCCGCTTCAAGCCGCACGGCGGAGGCCAGGCGCGGCTGGACCCGCACCGCGCCTTCGTCCACCGACACCATCGATCGTTCGTCGGACAGCCGCACTGCGAACCGCGTGCCGATCGCTTGTACGGCGCCATGCCGCGTATGCACGGAGAACGGACGAGAGGGCCGTCCCTCGGCGCTGCGCGGGTCCGGCGCGGTCGCGATGAAGACTTCGCCCGCGCGCAGGAGCACGTCGCGCGCTTGCGCGGTGAATCGCAGGTCGATCGCACTGTCGGTGTCGAGGACCAGTCGTGTGCCGTCGGGCAGCAGCAAGTCCCGGCGCTCGCCGCGGCGCGTGCGATGTTCGGCCAGCATCGATTGGACCGGCGGCGCGTTTCGAGCCGTGTAAGCGGCCACGCCGGCCGCCGTGAACAACCCCACGGTCCGCAGCAGGGTGCGGCGGGTGCTGGTCCGCCGAGCCGCATCCGCCGCGCGCAGCGCCTCGCCTTCCACCGGTCCGGTCAGCGACTGGACGCGCTGGCCCGTGCGCTGTACCTGGTTCCAGGCCCGCGCATGGTCGGCGTCCTGCGCCAGCCAGCGGTCGAATGCGGCGCGTTCGCGCGGCGTGACTTCGCCCGACCAGAATGTCACCTGCCATTCCAGCGCCCGCTGCACCGCAGACTCGGCGACGCCGGTGGATGCCGTGGCCGGCGAAGCAGGCGCGGCGCTCACCGCCCGTTCACCCCTTCAGAGGCCAGCATGGCCGCGTGCAGCGATTGGGCCGTCCGCAGCATGTACTTGCGCACCGTGGCGAATGAAATACCCAGGGTCTGGGCGATCTGGGAATAGGTCAGTCCATCGAGTTGCGACAGCAGGAACGCTTGGCGCACCTTCGCCGGCAGGGCACCCAGCACGCGGTCCACCAGCAACAGGTCCTCGATGATCAGCGCCCGCTGCTCAGCCGACGGCGTCTGCGCCTGGGGCAGGTGCGACAGGGCGTCGAGGTAGGCGGCCTCCACCAGGCGGCGGCGGTGAAGGTCGATCACCAGGCCTTTGGCGACCTGTGTCAGGTGGGCGCGCGACTGCTCGGCTTCCGGTGTCCTCCCCGTCAGCAGAATGCGCAGGAAGGTGTCATGCGCCAGATCGGCCGCATCCCCCGCGTGGCCCACGCGCCGGCGCAGCCAGCCCTGCAGCCAGCCGTGGTGGTCGCTGTACAGGGCGTGGAATTTGAGGGTGGTGTCGCCGGAGGACATGTGGGCCCGCGCGGGTGCGGAGGAAATTGATGAGAACGATTCTCATTATATACGTTGATCAGGTTGTGGCAATGAGGACGTCGAGGCCAGAGGTCCCAGCATGCCATCGGCGAGCCTCTGTGCGGTATTGACCGAGTCGGTCATGCCGAGATGGCCGTGTCCCACGGCCAGCCAGAGGCCGGGCTCGGCGGCTGGGCCGATGACGGGCAGGGAGTCGGGCATGCAGGGACGATGGCCCATCCAATGCGTAGCCGTTGCGGCAGTCAGGCCGGCGAAGGTTTCGCGCACGATGCGTTCGAGCAGGTGCGCGCGGCGCATGTCCGGGGGGCGGTCGAGGCCCGCGATCTCGACCGTGCCGCCTACCCGCAGTCCGTCCTCCATGGGGGCAAGGAATAGCTTCCGGTCGGCCAGCACCACCGAGCGCGAGACCAGCCCGGCGCAGCCCGAGAACTGTGCGTGATAGCCGCGCTGGCTTTCCAGAGGCAGTCGTATGCCGAGCGGACCCAGCAGGCGCGTCGACCACGCGCCGGCGGCCACGACGACCCGGGAAAAGCGTTCGCTGCCGCGCCCGGAAACCAACTCCCACCGTTCGCCGTCGCGCTTGAGCGCCCGCACCTCGTCGCGCCGGACCTCGCCGCCGCGCGCGGCGAATGCCCGTACGATGGCCTGGACATAGCGCAGCGGATTGAGGATGGTTCCGTCCTCGGGCAGGAACACGCCGACGGTGTAGCGCCCGCCTACATGGGGTTCCAGTTCGAGGATGCCTGGGCGGTCGAGAAGGGTGAAGGGCAGGCCGTGCGAGGCACGCAGCCGCCACGCGGCTTCATCTTTGGCTTGGGCGCGGCTGTCGGGGTAAAGGTGCAATTGGCCGCGCTGCAGGATGAGTTCCGGGACGCCGACTTCGCGGGCAAGGGCCTGGTGCGCCGTGATGGCGCCGGCGTGCAGGCGTGCCAGCGTGCGCGACGCTTCGGCGACCTTCGTGGCGCGGGCCGACGCCAGGAACCTGAGCAGCCAGGGTAGCGCGCGAGGCAGGTAGGCCAGGGGCAGGAAGAGCGGGCTTTCGGGATCGCGCAGCATGCCTGGCAGCGAGGCCAGGACGCCGGGCATGGCCAGCGGGGCGACGGAACTCATGCTGATCGCGCCCAGGTTGCCGAAGCTGCAGCCGCGGCCCGGTTCGTCACGGTCGATCAGCACGACGTCGGCGCCACGGCGGCGCAATGCATGGGCGGTACAAGCGCCGACGATGCCGGCGCCTATCACCGCGATGCGTTGTCCCGGGCCGGGTGATGGGGCAGCCGCTATCCGCATATCTCGCGGAACACGCGCAAGTAGTTCGCGCCGATGATCTTGGCGACGGTGGATTCGGCCATGCCTCGGCGCAGCATGGCCGCGGTCAGGTTGGGCCACTTGTCCCAGGTTTCCAGGTCCAGGGTCTGCGCGTTCGGGTCGAAGCGGTCCTGCGGGCGCCAGCCCACCCAGTTGAAGCTGCCGCTCTCGGGCCTGATCATCGATGGCGTCCAGGCCAGCGCGTTGTAGTAGGGCTTGCCCCAATCGGTGCCGAGGCCGACGTGGTCTTCGCCCATCACGTTCACCAGGTGCTGGAGATGGTCGACGACAGTGTCGAGCGTGGCCCAGTTTCGCGGCTTGCCGTATTTTTCGGCACGGCCGTCGCCCTCGGCGGGCAGGATGAAGGCCGGCAGGATCACCACGCCGGCGTAGCCTCCGCCGTTGGCAATGCCTTTCAGGACATCGTCGGGCAGGCCGCGCGGATGGCCGCTGAGCGCGCGGGCGGCGGTATGGGTGGCCACGACCGGTGCCTTGGACGCGGCAACCGCGTCGCGCGCGGTGTTCGCGCTGGCGTGCGAGAGATCGACCATCATGCGCCGCGCATTCATCCTCTCGACCAGCGCGGCGCCGAAGCGGCTGAGGCCGCCGTCGTTCGTCTCCAGGCAGCCGTCGCCGAAGCGGGTACGCAGGTTGTACGTGAGTTGCATGCTGCGCACGCCAAGTTCGTGCAGGATCTCCACCCGGTCGAGGTCGGCCCCGACGGGCTCGGCGTTCTGCAGGTTGTACATGACCGCGTGCCGGCCGTCGCGGTGCGCGGCTTCGAGTTGCGCGGCATCGGTGGCCAGCGTCACCTGCCCGCCCAGCGAGGCCATGAGTGTTTCGGCGCGCCGCGCGCTGGCGATCGTCGCGTCCAGCGCGGTGTCGGGTGGACCGGACGCATACAGGGTGTGGTTGCACGCCGTGACACCCGAGCGGCGCCAGTACGAAAGATAGGTTTCGCGTGTTTCAGGATCGTGCGCGCACTGGGCGATGAGATGTTCGGCCATGGCCTTCTTGATGGCGGGGCGCGAGCCGCCCTGTGCCTGCAAGGTCTTGCCGATCTCGATCATGGCGGGCGTCAGCGCCCATTCGTCGACGAAGCT
>MKUP01000033.1:0-181195 GCA_001898625.1 Burkholderiales bacterium 67-32 | reverse complement strand
GCCCCGCCGTGGGAGTCGGTTTGTTCATGGTTGCCCCCGTGTCATTGCGGCTGGATGCCGGCCAGCGAGACCAGCTCTTTGAGCTTCGCGATGTCCTGCTTGATGATCGCCGCGTACTCTTCCGGCGTACCTCCCAGCGGGCGGGCGCCCGCCGCCTGCATCTGCCGGATCGTCTCGGGCGATTTCAGGATCGCGTTGATCTCGCGATTGAGCCGGTCCACGACATTGCGCGGGACGTTGGCCGTCGTGAGCACGCCTTGCCAACTCCTGACCGCGTAGCCGGGCAGGCCCGTTTCGTCGCAGGTGGGCGCATCGGGCAGCAGCGTGCTGCGCCGGACGTCGCCCAGGCAGACCACCTTGAGGCTGCCGTTCCTCAGGTAGGGCAGGTAGGCGGTGACGGCGTCGAGGGTGGCCTTGACCTCTCCGGAAACGATGTCGCGAATGGCTTCGCCCGTCCCTTTGTACGGCACGTGGTTGACCTTGATGCCGGCCATGCTGGTGAACAGGACCTGCGCCATGTGGCTGGACGACCCGATACCGGTCGAAGCCATGCTGACGCCGCCCGGGTTCGCCTTCGCGTAGGAGATGAACTCGGCGGCGCCGCGCACGGGCAGGGATGGATGGGCGATCAGCGCATTGAGGGTGGTGGTCACCGTGGTGATGGGCTGGAAATCGGCCACGGGATCGAAGGGCAGCGACTTGTAGAGCGCGGCGTTGATCGCGTGCGCCGCCGAGGTGTACAGAAGGGTGTAGCCGTCGGCGGGTGCTTTCGCCACGGCGCTGGCCGCGATGCTGCCGCCCGCGCCGGGACGGTTCTCCACGACGACCGATTGCCCGAGCCGCTCGGACAACTGCAGCGCGATCATGCGCGCTGACAGGTCGGTGGCGCCGCCCGCCGAGAAGCCGACCAGCATGCGGATCGGCCGGTTGGGATAGTCGTCCGCAGCGCGCGCGCCGGGTGCGAAGGCCAGTGCGCCGGCCAGGGCGGCAATCGATGCCTCCAGAAAGAACTTCAAGCCCCACGCTGTTGCATGTTTCATGACTCGTCCCCCGGTTTCGAGCACTATCATTTCTGTGGATGCGCTACTGTCCCCAGCATAGCGATGCCGAAATCCTTGATCCAATCCTGTTTTTCTCTGAATCCATAAAAATCACCTATACCCTGTCCCGCCATGTTCAAAGTGCGTCAGCTCGAAGCTTTCCACGCAGTGATGGTCGCGGGAACCGTGACGGGGGCCGCCGTCCGGCTTGGCCTGTCGCAGCCCGCCATCAGCACCCTGATCGCGGGGCTGGAGTCCGACCTCGGCTTTGGCCTGTTCGTACGCGAAAAGAGCCGCCTGCAGCCCACCGACGAGGCCAAGTATCTCCACGGCGCGGTGGTGGCCGCGCTTCAGGGGCTGGGCAGCATCGAGCAACTGGCTGCCGACATCCGCGACGCGAAGGCGGGCAGCCTGCGGATCGCGGCGCTTCCCATGTTGGCGCTCGAGTTCCTGCCGCGCGTCGCCGCGCATTTCCTGCGGGACTATCCCGGCGTCAACGTCACGCTGCAGGCACGCAGCTCGCCCACAGTCGTGACCCTGGTCACCACCCAGCAGTTCGACATCGGATTTTCGGAGACGGCGTATGACCCGGGCTGGGTCGACGCGGAAAAGCTGCGCCTGCGCTGTGTCTGTGTCCTGCCCGCGCAGCATCCGCTGGCGGGCAACGAGGTCATTCGCCCGGCCGACCTGAGCGGATTGCCCATCGTGACCGCGCCGCGCGACCACATCCGCACGCAGCGCCTGCAGGAGTTGTTCGCCGAACACGGCGCCACCTTGTCGATCAAGGTCGAGACACCGCTGTTCGCGTCGATGTGCGCGTTCGTGGCCGAAGGCGTGGGCTACAGCATCGTCGATCCGGTCACCGCCCACGACTTCTCGGGCCGCGGCCTGGTGGCGCGCCGGTTCGAGCCGGCATTCTTCAATGACTTCGCGATGCTGTTTCCGGCGGGAAAACCCCGGTCGCTGGTCACGCAGGCGTTCGTGCGGCTGGTTGCCGAGTTTCTGGAGGACTACGACTAGTGTTCCGTCCGCCGGGCCAGGATGGGTATGAGCTGACCCGGTCGTGGCAATAAAGACTCGTTAGGTCTTAATCGTGCGAATTTAAGTGTTAGACGAGCATAGACCGTCCTCCTACCATAGCTTCACAACAAGGCCATGGCTGGCATAGTCAGTCGCACAGGAGACGATCATGTTTTTTCCCAAACGCCCACATGCCGGCTTGCCCTCTCGCACGCTGGTCGTTGCATTCGCGATAGCGGCCAGCGTGGCATGCGGTACGGCGGCGGCCGATGATTTTCCCTCCCACGCCATCAAGTTCGTCGTTCCGTTCGTGCCAGGCAGTATCACCGACATCGCCGCCCGTTATTACGCCAAGCGGCTGGGCGAGGAGACGGGCCAGCCGGTCGTCGTGGAGAACAAGGCGGGCGGAAACGGGCTCATCGGCGTCAGCGCCGTGCTGAACGCGCCGCACGATGGCTACACGATGTTGGTGGGAACGACCTCTATCCTGGCAACCAACGCCGCGCTTTACCGGGCGCTTCCCTACGACCCGCTCAAGGATCTGGCGGCATTGGGCATGATGGCCTCGGTGCCGAGCGTCATCGCCGTACCCGCGGGCTCCGAGCGCGCCAACATGGAAGCGCTGGTGAAGGCAGGCCGCGCCAGACCCGACTCGTTGAACTATTCGGCCGGTGCGACGAGCTATCAGTTGATGGGCGAATTGCTTCAGGAGAAGGCGTCCTTTACCGCTCGAGCGATTCCGTACAAAGGCGTGGGCGCGGCGCTCAATGCGCTTATCGGCAAGGAAGTCGATTTCTCGATCATCGATGCGACGAGCGCTTTGGGGTCGGTGCAAGGCGGAACGATCCAGGCGCTGGCCGTAGCCTCCAAGGAACGGCTCGCGCTACTTCCCAACGTGCCTACCACGGCCGAGGCCGGTCTTCCCGATTTCGTGGCCTCTACCTGGGTGGCAGCCGTTGCGCCGGCCCAGGTTCCCGCGGCCCGGCTCGCCAAGCTCGAACAGTTGTTCGCCAAGATTGCCAACGATCCCGCCACCCGCAAGTTCTTCACCGAGCGCGGCGCGGAAGTCCCGGGCGGCGGAGCCGCCGCGCTCCGCACCCGCCAGAAGGAAGAGATCGAGTTGTGGTCGCGCATCGTCAAGAGCGCAAAGATCGAACAGCTCTAGGCACCAACGACCGATAGGGAGAACTTCCGATGCTCATCGCCCGATTCGCGCGCGGCGCCGTCCTGGCCTTGCTCGCCGCCGCTCCTACCGCGAAAGCGGCGGACTGCCCCGTCATCGCGCTGGTCGCGCCGTTTCCAGCCGGTTCGACCACCGATACGATTGCCCGTGCGCTTGCCAAGGACATGGGTAGGCAACTCGCCACGGCCATCGTTGTCGAGAACAAGCCGGGCGCCGAAGGGCAGATCGCGGCGCTCGACGTGCTCAAGGCAAAGCCCGATGGCTGCCGGCTGCTGTTCGCCACCTCGGGCAACCTGTCCATCGCGCCGCACATCCGCCGCCAGCCGCCCTATGAAGTCCATCGGGACTTCACCACCATCGCCGACGTCGGGCGCTACACCTATCTGCTGTACACGAACGCCAGTTTTCCGGCGCGCAACTACGCCGAGTTCGTCGCCCAGGTCAAGCGCAAGCCCGGCCAGTACAACTACGGAACGGGCTCCAATACCAACCTGATGGCCTTTGCCCATCTCAGCCAGAAATCGGGACTGGAGATGACCCGCGTCCCGTTCAAGGGAGAGCCGCCCGCCATCCAGGAAATCATGGCTGGACGCGTGCAAGCCATCGTCGCAACGACCATGGGGATTCCCTACGTGGAAAGCGGCCGATTGCGCGCCCTCGCGGTCATGGGACCGCGGCGCGCGGAGCTGCTGCCCGACACCCCCACGTTGGCCGAACTGGGTGTTCCTCCCTTGGACATCGTGCCGTGGGCCGGATTGTTCGGCCCCGCCGGCATGTCGCCCGCCGTGACCGATCGCCTGCACGCGGTCACCAACAAGGCCCTGGCCGCCAAAGAAGTCGCGCAGGCGGCGCGCGCCGCGGGCTTCGAACTCAATGCATCCACCAGGCAGGAATTCGAACGGCTCATCGCCGAGCAGGACGCCGTCTACCGGCAGAAGATCCAGGAACTCGGCCTGTTGGAAGACTAGCCTCAGCCTCACCAAGGAACGAATAGGACATGTTTGCACCGGGCATTTTCAAGGGACATCGGATTCTCGTCACCGGCGGCGGATCCGGCCTAGGCAAGGAGATCGGCGGCCGGCTGCTGGAGCTGGGAGCCACCCTGTACATCTGCGGCCGGCGCGAGAGCGTGCTGCGGGATGCCGCCGATGAACTGCAACAGCGCTACGGAGGGCAGGTCGTTCCGCTGGCCGTGGACATACGCGATGCCAAGGCCGTCGACGCGATGGTGGCGCGGATCTGGGAAGACGGTCCGCTGACCGGATTGGTCAACAATGCCGCCGGAAACTTCGTCAGCCGCACCGAAGACCTCTCTGCGAACGGTTTCGATGCCATCGCCGACATCGTGCTGCATGGCACTTTCTATGTGACGCAATCGGTCGGCAAGCGCTGGATCGAGCAAAAGAGAAAGGGGTCGGTGCTTTCCATCGTCACGACCTGGGTGCGTACCGGATCGCCCTTTGTCGTGCCGTCGGCCATGTCCAAGGCCGGGGTGGATGCCATGACCAAGTCGTTGGCCACCGAGTGGGGGCGCCATGGCATTCGCTTCAACGCGATTGCGCCGGGGATCTTTCCGACCGAGGGCGCGACGGCCCGCTTGCGCCCGGGGAGCGACCCGCACGCCCGCGAGATCGCGGACAACCCCTCGGGGCGGCTCGGCCAGATGCACGAACTGGCGAACCTCGCGGCCTTTCTGATGGCGGACGGCTGCGAATGGCTGAGCGGCGAGACCATCGCCATAGACGGCGCGTACCACTTGGCGCAAGGCGCGTACTTCACCCACTACATGGAGTGGGGAGACGAGCAATGGCGCGAGTCGCGTGAGCGGATCAAGGCGCAGACCGAGGCGGACCGCAAGCAGCGGTCGGTGGACGTCAAGGCGGGAGGCCAGGCATGAGCCGACCCCAAGCAGACGACTACGCCTATGACAGTCTGAATCGCCTGGCCGAAGAATCGCCATACGGACGTTATCTGGCGTTTCTCGAGCAAGGCAAGCTGGCGTTCCAGCGTGAGTCCGAGACCGGCCGCGCGGTTTTCTATCCACGGGTGGCCGCTCCGGGTACGGGCGCCTGCGGCCTGGCATGGGAGATCTCGGCGGGGACGGGCACTGTCCATGCCATGACCACGATTCATTACCGCGGTGAAGCGCCGCTGAACGTCTCGCTCATCGACATGGACGAAGGGTTCCGGCTGATGAGCCGGGTCGAAGGCACCCCGGCTTCGGAGGTCAGGATCGGTATGCGCGTGCGGATGCGCGTCCATCGTCCGGATGAAGGCCCGCCTTATCCGGTATTCGACGTCGATCAGCCGGCTTCGCCGGCGCCCCGCGAGGAGCGCGAGCCATGAATGGTTCGATGCGCGGACGCGTGGCGGTAGCCGGCATCGCGGAGTCCGATCTCGGTCAGATGGCGGCCGGCACCACGCCGCTGGATCTGATGGCCCAGGCCACGACGCGGGCCCTGGCGGACGCGGGCTTGTCGCTGCGGGACGTGGACGGCCTGTTCGTCGCCAGCGCGCAGGTCAGGTTCGGGCCGATGATGCTGGCGGAGTACCTGGGCATATCGCCGAGCTGCTTCGATGGCACGCAGATCGGCGGTTCGTCGTTCATGTCCCATGTGGCCCATGCGGTACGGGCCATCGAAGCCGGCGTCTGTCAGGTCGCCTTGATCGCCTATGGCAGCACCCAGCGATCGGTATCGCGCGCCACGGCATCTCGTCCCGACCCGAATCCCTACGAGGATCCGTTCAGACCGCTGCTTCCGGCCAGCGCCTATGCCCTGGCCGCCTCGCGCCACATGCATGAATACGGGACGACTCGCAGGCATCTCGCGGAAGTCGCCGTGGCGGCCAGGCAATGGGCGCTCCTGAACCCCAAGGCCTGGGAGAAAGAGCCGCTCTCCGTCGAGCAGGTGTTGTCGTCGCGCATGGTCTCGGAACCGCTGACGGTGCGCGATTGCTGTCTGGTACTGGATGGCGGCGGTGCGATGGTGCTGACTTCGGCTGCGCGCGCCCGTTCATTGCGCAAGCCTCCGGTCTATGTGCTGGGGGTGGGCGAAGCACTGGGGCACGGCACGATTTCGAACATGCCCGAGCTGACCACCACTTGCGCCGTCCAATCGGGACAAAGTGCCTTCGCCATGGCCGGGTTCGGGCCCGCCGACGTGGACGTGCTCGGGCTCTACGATGCCTTCACGATCACGCCCATCCTGTTCCTGGAGGACCTGGGCTTCTGCGCGAAGGGGGAGGGTGGAGCGTTCGTCGCCGATGGCGCGATCGCTCCGGGCGGGCGCCTGCCCGTCAACACCAATGGCGGCGGCCTGTCGTACTGCCACCCTGGCATGTACGGCTTGCTCGCCATGATAGAGATTGTGCGGCAGATACGCGGGGAATGCGGCGTGCGCCAGGTTGCTTCCTGCGACGTCGGCCTGGCGCATGGCAATGGCGCCGTGCTGTCGAGCCAATGCACGGCGCTTTTCGGCAGCGCGGGCACGCTTTGATGCCGCTTGCCACATCATCTGAAGACTGAGGAAAAACAATGGGCATGCTGGATGGAAAAGTCGCGCTCGTGACGGGAGCGGGACGGGGTATCGGCCGCGACATCGCGTTGGCCATGGCCGCGCATGGTGCGAAAGTGGTGGTCAACGACCTGGGCACGGCGCTGGACGGCAGCGGGACCGACACCGGCCCGGCCGCCGAGGTCGTCCGTGAGATAGGCGCGGCGGGAGGAGAGGCCATTGCCAATACCGACTCGGTGTCGGATTGGGATTCGGCGCACAACATGGTGGACACGGCGATCCGGCACTTCGGGCAGCTCGACGTGGTGGTCAACAATGCCGGCATCGTCCGTGACCGCATCTTCCACAAGATGTCGGTGGAGGAATGGAAGGCCGTCGTCGACGTGCACCTGAACGGTTCGTTCTACGTCAGCCGCGCGGCGGCGCCGCACTTCAAGGCCCGCAATGGCGGCCGCTACGTATTCATGACTTCGGCCTCGGCATTGGTGGGCAACTTCGGACAGGCCAATTATGCGGCGGCCAAGCTGGGTGCCGTGGCGCTGGCGAAATCGGTGGCCTTGGATATGGCGCGCTACGGCGTCACCGCCAACGCGGTGTGTCCGTTCGCCTGGAGCCGGCTCATCGGCTCCATTCCCGCGGACACGCCGCAGGAGCAGGCCCGGGTCGAAAAGATCAAGACCATGGAGACCGCCAAGATCGCTCCCATGATCGTCTATCTGGGTTCGGATGCCGCCAGCGACGTGACCGGGCAGATATTCGCCGTGCGCGCCAATGAGCTCTTCCTGATCAGCCAGAACCGTCCGCTTCGCTCGGTGCAGCGCAGCGAAGGATGGACGCCCGAGGCGATCGCCGAGCATGCCATACCTGCCATGCGTTCCGGCTTCTACGCGCTCGACCGTTCCGCCGACGTATTCAGTTGGGATCCGATCTGAGGCCCACGGACAATGGATAGAGATACAAGCATGAACACGACTCCCATCGATTCGCGGATCTTCGGCGACATGTTCGGCACGGCGGACATGCGTGGGGTTTTCTGCGATGACGCCCTGATCGGCCGCTACGCAGAGGTCGAAGCGGCATTGGCCCGGGCGCAAGCTCGCGTCGGTATCATCCCCGCCCAAGCGGCCGCCGACATCACCCGCGCGGCGGACGCCTTCACTGCCGACGTCGACCGCCTGGCGCGCGAGACGCTGATCGTCGGCTACCCCATCCTCCCCCTCGTCAGGCAATTGTCCGAAGCGGCGGGAGACGCGGGACGCTACGTGCATTGGGGCGCCACGACGCAGGACATCATGGACACCGCGCTGGTCCTGCAGCTTCGGCAGGCGTTGCGGCTGACAGAGGAGCAGATCGCCACGCTTCGGACCGTGCTCGCGCGCATGGCTGGCGAACATCGCGAGACGCTGCTGGCGGGGCGCACGCATTTGCAGCACGCGCTGCCCATCACGTTCGGCTACAAGGCGGCGGTGTGGCTGTCGATGTTCGACCGCCACATGGCCAGGCTGCAGGAACTCAAGCCCAGGCTGCTGGTGGGGTCCTTTTCGGGCGCGGCCGGTACGCTCGCATCGCTGGGGGAGCATGGCCTGCAAGTCCAGCGCGCACTGTGCGAGGAACTGGACCTCGGCATTCCCTCGATCACCTGGCACGTGGCGCGCGACAACCTGGCCGAAGCGGTCGGCTTGCTGGCCCTGCTGACGGGGTCGCTCGCCAAGATCGCCACCGACGTATCGCTCATGATGGCCAACGAGTTCGGCGAAGTGGCCGAGCCGTTCGTTCCCGGCCGGGGCGCATCCAGCACGATGCCGCAGAAACGCAACCCCATTTCGTGCGAGGTGATCATCGCGAATGCCAAGGCGGTACGTCAGAACGCCGCCCTGATGTTCGATGCGGCCGTGCACGACTTCGAGCGTTCGACCGGCCCCTGGCAAGCGGAATGGCTGGCCATTCCGCAAAGCTTCGTTCTGGCCTCGGGCGCCTGCGCGAACGCGATCTTCATGCTCGAAGGCCTGACCGTCGATAAGTCGCGCATGCGCCGGAACCTGGATCTGACCGACGGGCTGATCGTGGCGGAAGCCGTCATGATGGCCGCCGCCGAAGCATTGGGCCGGCAGGCTGCCCATGAGCGCGTCTACGATGCCTGCAAGCAGGCGGCGGAAAGCGCGCGGCCGCTTTGGGAAATCCTGGCCGGACAGGCGGATATGCGCGACGCGCTGGGTGGCGAGGAGGGCATCAGACGGCTGTGCAGCCCGGGATCCTACCTGGGCAGCACGCTCGCCATGGTCGACGGTCTGCTCGCGGCAGACGGGCGCTTTCCCGCACGTACCTCGGAAGGCCGGCCAGCATGAAACACTCGTGGGCGATGCCCGATCCGAATCTCCAGCATTGGCTCGCCAAGCATGCGGAAAGAAGCCCCGATGCCCTGTCGGTGGTCTATTGGGGGAGGGGGGAGGAGACGGAGAACTGGACATATGGACACATGCACCGGATGGCGCAAGGCCTGGCGGCCTGGATGCTCGCGGCGGGGGTGCGGCCGGGCGACCGCGTAGCGCTGCTGGATTTCAACGACGTGCGCTTCCTGGTGACGATGTTCGCCGCCGCCAGCATAGGAGCGATCTTCGTTCCGCTGAATTTCCGGCTAAGCACGCCCGAGGTGGTGGCGATGGTACGGGATTGCAGCGCCACGCTGCTGATCCATGGCGCGGAATTTTCGCCCATCCAGGCGGAGGTGGCGCGGCAGACCGGTTGCAGTCTTTTCCTGCGTTCGGACAGGGAAGGCGGCGATGAATTCGCCCAGGCCTGCTCCGCCGCGCCGGACGCCCGCGCTAGCCATCGGCAGGCCGGATGGGGCGAGCCGGCCTGGCTGCTCTACACCTCGGGCAGCACGGGCCGCCCCAAGGGCGTCATGCTGAGCCATGGCAACATCTTCTGGAATACCCTCAACACCATCCTTATCCAGGGTGGGCTGCCTACCGACAAGGTGCTTGTTTCCGCGCCCCTGTTCCACGCGGCCCCGGTCTCGACGGTGATGGAAAGTTTCTTGCGCGGTGCGACGATCCACCTGGAGAAATCGTTCGACCCCGGCAGCATCATCGGGCGCATCGCCTCGGAGCGCATCTCCATCATTGCCGGCGTACCGGCCATGTACCAGTTCCTTGCGGAACAGGATGACTTCCACCGTGCCGACCTGTCCAGCCTGCGCGGCATCATCGTAGGGGGTGCTCCCGTTTCCGATGCATTGATCAAGCGCTACCACGACCGGGGCATCGCCGTGATCCAGCGCTATGGCTTGACCGAGGCTGCGCCGCTGGTGACCGCCCTGGCCCCGGGCGCACCCGCCGCCAAGGCGATGACGGCTGGCCAGGCGCCCATGTTCGGCGACGTCCGCATCGCGGCCGCCGGCAACGACGGGATCGGAGAGATCCAGATGCGGGGCCCCAACGTCATGCTCGGCTATTGGGACCAGCCCGCCGAATCGGCGGCCGCGTTCGAAGACGGATGGCTTCGAACGGGCGACCTGGGGCGGCTGGACGGTGACGGTTTCCTGACCGTGGCCGGACGCATCAAGGAAATGATCGTCAGCGGCGGCGAGAACATCTACGCCGCCGAAGTCGAAGCCAAACTGGCCGAGAACCCGGATGTGCTGGAATCCGCCGTCATCGGAATTGCGCATCCGAAATGGGGCGAGACCGTCTGTGCCGTCATCAGCCCCGTTCCCGGATGTGGCCTGGACGAACGTCGGATCATGGCCCATCTGCAAGGCAGGCTCGCCCGCTACAAGCAGCCGACGAAGGTCGTCATCGTGGACGACTTGCCCAAGAACGGGGCGGGCAAGATCGACAAGCTCACGCTGAAGCGGCGATATGGCGACGACAGCGATCGCCGCGTGGAGAATGCATGATGTCCGAATCAAGCTCGTGGGCCGAACGGATTCCGGCGGGAGCGCGCCCCGACGCCGACCCGGTTGCCGATGCGCAGTTGGACGCATGCCTGGCGGTCCTGGGATTGGATCGAACGGATGCCGGCGGCCAGGTGTCGCTAACGGGGGCCGACCCCGCCATCGACAGCCCCCACCGGCTGGCGGGCGCCATGGCGGTCGCCGCGGCGGCGCAGGGAATCGCGCTGGCCAGTCTGGCCAGGCAACAGGGGCATGCCGGCCAGGACGTGTCCGTCGAGATCGGACGGGCGGCGCATGCGCTGCACCCTTCGCGATACCTCAAGCAGAACGGTTATCCGATAGGTTTCGATTTCACCTTCAATGAGCCCGGCAATGGCTATTTCCGGACGCGGGACGGCCGGTGGGTGTATCTGGTTTTCACCCGCCCGCAGTTGCGTAACGAGTTGCTGACGTTGTTGGGTGCCCCGAACAACCGGGATGCGGTGGCGCAGGCGGTCGCCGCCTGGTCCGGCCAGGAGCTCGAGGATGCGTGCATCGCGGCCAACCTGCCGGTGTCGCTGGTCCGTTCGCCGGAGGAATGGCGCGCCCACCCGCACGCCCGGGCCCTGTCGAGACTCCCCGTGGTCCATATCGAACGGTCGGCGCGGGGCACTCCCCGGTTGTGGCGTCCGACCGGTCCGCGGCCGTTGGCCGGGCTGAGGGTACTGGACTTGAGCCACATTCTTGCCGGTCCGGGGTTGACCCGGACGCTCGCGGAGCAAGGTGCCGACGTCCTGCGCATTTCCGCTCCGACTCAGACGGATCCGCTGAACTTCATGCTGGATACCGGCTTCGGCAAACGCAGTGCCTTCCTCGATCTCGATACGCCACGGGACCAGGCCACCGTCCGCGAACTGATCGCCGGCGCGGACGTCGTCGTGCAGTCGTACAGCCCCGGCAGTCTTGCGCGGCGGGGGCTGTCGTTCGAAAACATGATCGCCGGCCATCCCGGCTTGGTCTACGTCGAATTGAGCGCCTATGGCGATGCCGGTGGGCCATGGGCGCACCGTGTGGGATTCGACCACAATGCCCAGTCGACGACGGGCATCAGCTGGGTGGAGGGCGGGCCCGATTCTCCTCGCCTGCCGCCCACCACCCTGGTGGCGGACTACACCACGGCCTACCTGGGCGCCGCGGGCGTGCTGGCCGCGCTGCGGCGCCGCGCGGCCGAAGGGGGCAGTTATCGCGTCAGCCTGGCGCTGGCCCGGACGTGCATGTGGGTCCAGGACATGGGGCTGGTGGAGGGCGGCGCACCGGCAGCGCCGCTGGAGCCGGACGTGCTGCAGATGGACAGCCCGTTCGGGAAGCTCGATTATCTTGCTCCGATCACCCGGTTCTCGAGTACTCCTGCCTTCTGGAGCAATCCTCCCCTGCCATTGGGAGCAAGCCTGCCGCGGTGGTCGTCCTAGCAAATGTTCACGGGAACCGCGCCGGCCATGGATTTGAGACAACTCCGTTATTTTCTTGCCGTTGCCGAAGAGCTCCACTTCGGTCGGGCGGCCGAGCGTGTGCACATTGCCCAATCGCCGTTGTCGCGGCAGATCCGGCTTCTGGAGGAATCCCTGGGCGTCGCGCTGTTCGTCCGCACCAAACGGCATGTGGAACTGACGGACGCCGGCCGCGCCTTTCTTCCCGAAGCCCGGGATATCCTGAGAGCGGCCGAGCGCGCTCGCGACACGGCCATACGCGCCGACGCGGGGCAGATGGGCAGGCTCAGCCTGGGCTTTACCAATTCGGCCATTTACTCCGAACTGCCGCGGCTGCTCGCCGACTACCGCAGCCAGTATCCCCAGGTCCAGCTGGAGCTGCACGACAGCATGCTGACGCCCCAGCAAGTGGAGGCCATCCTTCAGGGAAAACTGGATCTGGGCATCGTGCGGCCGCCCGTCGCCTCACCTGACATCGAGCTGCTGCCTTTCGTCAGGGAACACCTGGTCGTGGCGCTTCCGGTGGGCCACCCGCTGGCCCAGCGCGAAAAGATAGACATCGCCCGGTTGGCCGGCGAACCGTTGATCACGTTCGGCCGCGCCCTGGACTCCTCGCTCTCGCACCGCATCACCCGCCTTTGCAATGACGCGGGCTTCCATCCCCGCGTCGTCCAGGAAGTGGGTGACATACCCAGCATGATCATGCTCGTATCGAGCGGGATGGGGGTGGCGCTCGTGCCTTCTTCGTCGAAGAACATCAAGATGAAACAAGTCGCATTCCGGCCGTTGGCCGGACCGGCGGGCCCGCTTACCTTGACGCTGGCGCTTGCATGGAATGGCAGCGTCGAATCCCGGCTGCGGGAGCGCTTCATCGCGCTCGCCAGGAAGCGGCTGTCCCGCCAAGAGGATTGAGAGGCCCCCACCGATGAACCAGTCATTCGTTCACTATCGCGTCGATGGGCACGTTGCGTCCATCACCTTGGCGCGGCCGGAAAAGCGCAATGCCATGAATCGAGCCATGCGCGACGAACTCTGGCGATCGTTCGATCGCGCCGAGAGCGACGAGTGCGTCCGGGCGGTGCTGGTGCGCGCGGAGGGCGGCCATTTCTGTGCCGGGGGCGACATCGCGGACATGCGCCCCGGCGAGCTGGACGCCGAGGCGGGCCGCGACCGGATTCTTTCCGCCACGGACGGCGCGCGCCGCCTGCTGGAACTCCCCAAGCCGGTGGTCATGGCGGTGGACGGATGCGCCTATGGTGCGGGCTGCAGCCTGGTGCTGGCGGCCGACCTGGTGGTCGCTACGGACCGGGTCCGGCTTGCCATGTCGTTCCTGCGCATCGGCCTGGTGCCCGACCTGTGCTCGTTGTTCACGCTGCCGCGCATCGTGGGATGGACGCGCGCCAAGGCGCTGCTGTATTCGAACCGCGAAATCGGTGCGGAGGAAGCGTTGCAACTGGGCATTGCCAGCGAAGTCGTTTCGCCCGACGCGCTTGACCATCGCGCCGAAATGATCGCACAGGCGCTGACCCGGCTGCCGCGCAGTGCGTTTGCCATGACCAAGGCGGCCCTGGCCAGGTCCCTCTCCGCCGATCTTGACTCGATGTGCGATACGGAGACATCGGCGCAGGCCATCGCCTACTCCACGAGCTATCACGCGGACGCAGCCCGAAGGCTGTTGGCGCGGGAGCCGCTGCCTTACCAATGGCCCCTCTTTTCATTGCCAGGAGACAAGGATGCGGACAATCCGGACGCTCGATGAACTGCATGAACAGATAGGAAAGGAGATTGCGATCAGTCCGTGGGTGCGCGTGGACCAGCAGCGCATAGACCTGTTTGCCCAAGCCACGGGCGACCAGCAATGGATACACGTGGATCAGGAGCGGGCAAGCCAGGAATCTGCGTTCGGCACCACCATTGCGCACGGCTATCTGACGCTTTCTCTCTTGCCGGATCTGATGAGCCAGGCGGTGGCCCTGCCTCCTTCGGACATGAGCATCAACTATGGGCTCAACAAGGTCCGTTTCCCGGCACCCGTACCTCAAGGCAGCATGTTGCGGGCGCGTATCAAGCTCAAGGATATGCGCCGGTTGCCGGCGATGGCGGGCCAGCCTGACGTCAGGGTCGTCGAGCTGGTTTGGGAGTCCAGTATCGAGTGCGACGGCATGTCCAAGCCCGTATGCGTCGCCGAAACCATTAGCCGGCGCTACGACAGGGCCCAATAGCGCCGGGCTTGGAGCAGGTTGGACAGGGCTTGCTTGTCCTGGGCCGCTTACTTGCCCCGGCTGGCCTTGCTCACATACAGCGCCAGCGCCTCGATGTCCGCATCGCTCATCGTGGCCTTGAACGACGGCATGCTGCCGATGCCGTCGCGCAGCGCGCGGGCGACGCGGGGAGCGTCGGGTTGCAGTTCGTCTAGCACGGGGCCGATGGCGCCTTCGGCGCCGGCATCCTTGAGCGTGTGGCACACGGCGCAGGCCGGGGTGGCGGTGGTGAACAGTTTCTTGCCGCGCGCCATTTGGGCGGCGTCGTCGGCGGCGTGCGCCGTGGTGGCGGCCAGGGCCGAGAAGGCCAGCGTACAGAAGGTGAGGACGTTCTTCATTTCGGGAGTGATTGGTTTGTTGGGAGACATGCCCGGGGGAAGCCCCCCGGGCCTACCGTTGCCTAGGCGACGGTGACGGTGACGGCGTGGTCGGCCCAGCTGGTGTTGTTGTAGCCGCTCTGGTTTTCACCGCGCGTCTCGGGCTGGACGTTGCCCCGGTCGTCGGTGGCGCGGCTGGCCAGCACGTGCTTGCCCTTGGGCAGCGTGGCTTGCAGCACGAACTGGCGCCAGGCGTACTTGCCCATGTCGGGGCCTACCAGGCGCGCCGCGCGCCAGGTCTTGCCGCCGTCCAGCGAGACTTCCACGCCCTTGATGCCATTCAGGCCGCCGAAGGCCACGCCGTGGATCTGCACGGTGCCGGCCGCCTGGGCGCCGTCTTCGGGGACGGGGCTGTTGATCCAGGACTTGACGCTCATCTCCTGCACCGACGGCTGGCTGGGGTCGCCCTTGCCGCCGGGGGGCGTCATGCGGTAACCGTGCGACATGATGCGCGCGTCGCTTTCCTTGGGCGTGAAGGCGAGCTGCTTGATGTACTTGATGTTGTTGACGCCGGTGTAGCCGGGCACGATCAGGCGCAGCGGGCCGCCGTGGGCCAGGGGGATGGGCTCGCCGTTCAGTTCCCAGGCCAGGATCGCATCCTGCATGGCGGCGACGGGCACGGAGCGTTCGACGATGACGGTCTTGGGGTCGATGCCGGCCGGCAGCACTTCGCCGCCGGTGCCGGTCATGTAGGGCACGCCGTCCATCAGGCCGCCCAGGGCCTGGACGACGTCGCGCACGGGCACGCCGCTCCAGGTCACGCAGCCGGCGGCGCCGACGGTCCAAGGGGTGCCGCTGGGCTTGCTGGGGAAGAAGCCGCGGCCGTTGCCCGAGCATTGCAGCACCATGGTGACGGTTTCCAGCCCCATGGTCTTGAGTTCGCGCAGGCTGACGGTCCTGGGTTGCTTGACGCCCGAGACTTGCAATGGCCAGGCGTCGCGGTCGGCGACGATGGCGTCGGCGGGCGTGGGCAGGTTGTTGCGCACGTAGAGCTGGTTGGTGGGCGTGACCACGCTGGTGCCGAAGGCGCTGCGCTTGGTCTCGATCGTGGTGCCGCTGTGCACGATGACGGCATCGGCGTTCTTCCAGCCGGCGTAGCCGGGCAGGGGTTTGGCCGCCGCGGGCGCGGCGGCGGCCTGGGCCAGCGCCTGGCCGTGCAGGCCCGCCAGTCCCGCGGTGGCGACGGCGGTGGCGCCGCCGGTGAGCAGCCGGCGGCGGGGCAGGGAGGTGGGGGTGGTGTCGTGCATGGTCTCTCCTTGTTGTTGTGGACGAGAACGGGAAGTCAGGAGGCGGGGGCGGCTTCGGGCTGCCCCAGCGCGCGCGAGGCCACGGACAGGGCCTGCTTTTTCTGGGCGATGAGTATCAGCGGACGGCCTTCGTGCGAGCGCACGACCTTCCAGTAGGTGTTGGCCCACCAGCCCTCGCCGTCCGGGATGCGTTGGAACTGCTCGAAGGACAGCACGGTGACGATGCCGCCCTTCTCGAAGAAGGTGGTCAGGTGGTAGGCGCGTTCGCGGTCGATGTCGCAGGGGCGCATCAACTGGATGTAGCCGGGCAGCGGCTGCTGCGGCGGCAGGTCCAGGTGGCGCGCCATGTCGGTGGCGGAAATGAAGGTGCCGCGCAGCGTGCGCTCGTAGTATTCGTGCTCGATGGCGGAGCGCACGAGTTCAGGCGGGCGCATGGCGAAGACGGCGGCCGCCGCCGAGCAGCCGACCAGCAGGGTGGCCAGCATGCCGCGCAGGCCGCGCCGCGCGTGCCAGGGGGTATGGCGCAGCAGGTGCGCCGGCGGGTCGCCAGGCTCGAACGCCAGGGCCAGCTCGGCGCGGGCGCGCAGGTCGAATTCCGTATCTTGGGGGCTGTCGTCGCGATTCATGGGGTCTGTTTTCGCAGCGGTATGACACTGGCCGCCGTTTCCGGCGCGGCAGGGCGCGGGGGAGCTTGCAGGGCGGCCTTCAGGGCATCGCGGGCGCGCGCCAGGCGCGACAGCACGGTGCCGGGCGCGATGTCCAGCGCTTCGGCCATCAGGGCGGTGGGCATGTCGTCGAAGTAATAGAGCACCAGGACTTCGCGGTGGATGGGGGCGATGCGGGACAGGGCCTTGACCACGTCCAGTTGTTCGTCCAGCGCATGGGCGCGGGGATCGGCTTCTTCCTCGACCTGGCCATCCCCCTGGGCGGCCGTGTGGGCCGGGTCGATATTGCGGAACGCATGGCGCCGCATGATCTGGAACAGCCAGGCGCGCGCCATGGCGGGATCGCGCAGTTGGTCGCGAAAGCGCCAGGCGCTGGTGAAGCAGTCCTGCACCACGTCCTCGGCAATCGCCCGCGAACCGGTCAGGGCCCAGGCGCTGCGCAGCAGGAAGCGGTAGTGTTCGCGCACCCATTGGTTGTAGCGCGACTCGGCGGAAGAGATCATGTTGTAGAAGAGCGCGTTGGGCGGGGTTTCATTCCATTCCATGGAGAATTAAGGGTATTCCCTGTGTTGGCCGTCACGGCCCGGGTACCACCATGCGGGCCCCTTTCCAGGTGCCATCGGCCACCAGCGTCTCGCATTGCGTCCGCAGCATCCGCAGGAACTGCCACAGCCCGGTCGTCATCGACCGGTTGTTCGCATAGGCGATGACGAGCCGGCGCGACAGGTCGGGCTTGCGGATGGGCAGCGCCGCGAGCCGGCCGCCCTCCACCTCGTCGTGCACGCCGGAGAAGGGCAGCACGGTGCAGGCGAGATCGGTCATCGGCATCTGCTTGGTGAGCGTCAGCGAGGTGTCGAATTCGTGGCGCACGTCCAGGCGCACCCGGTGTACCGCCGCCTGGTCCTCCAGCAGTTCGCGCAGGCCGTGGGGGCGGCTGGGCAGGGACAAGGGAAAGTCCCCCAACTGCGAGAAGCTGACGGATTTCTTGTTGCGGGCGCGCGCGGGGGTCATGACCAGGCACAGCTCTTCGTCCATCAGCGGGTCGGCATGCAGGCCCGCGATCGGGATCATCGTGTAGAGCAGCGCGAAGTCGAGGTGCCCTCGGTGCAGCGAATCGACCAGGGCCCGATGGAAGCCCTCGACGACGTGCATGCGCAGCGTCGGCAGCGTGGTCCGCACGGTGTCCAGCAGCCGGGGGCCCAGGATGTTGGCGACCGACGGCGGAAGGCCCATGGTGACCTGGCGCAGGCCGGCGTCGTCGACTTCCGCCATGGCAAGCCGGCGTCCGTTCAAGAGCTGTTCGAAGCCCGGCAGCACGGCCTCGTAAAGGCGCCGCCCCGCCGCCGTCAGCGTCACGCCCCGGCCCACTCGTTCGAACAGGCGCGTGTGCATCTCGCGTTCCAGCTTCAGGACGTGGCGGCTGAACGTTGGCTGGCTGACGCCGGCGCCCAGGGCGCCGCGCGACAGCGATCCCGCCTGCGCGGCCAGCACGAAGAAGTGCAGCGAGGTGAAGTCGGCATTCTGGAGTTCCCCGAATTTCACGGCTGGCGCTCCTTATTCGAATATGAATAATAAGTATACGAACTTGTATGCATGGCCGGGGTGCGGCCCAGTAGAGTGGAGCCACAACACAAAGCACAGGAGACATGCCATGGCTTTCATCCGGGTACTCGTCATGCTTGGCGCATGGGCCGTGTTCAATCATCCCGCGCAGGCCCAGGACTACCCGGAAAGAGCCCTGCGCCTGATCGTTCCTTTCTCCGCCGGCGGCGTTACCGATCTGGTGGCGCGCATCTATGCCAGCGAACTGGCCAAGGGGCTGGGGCAGACGGTGGTGGTGGAGAACAAGACGGGCGCGGCCGGCGCGGTGGCGATGGATGCGGTCAAGCAGGCGGCGCCGGACGGCTACACCCTGATGCTGGCGACGATAGGCACCCAGGCCATCAACCCGGCGCTGCTGCCGAACCTGCGCTATGCGCCGGGCGACCTGGACTACGTGACCATGCTGACCACCGTGCCCCAGTTGCTGGTCGTGAACGCGAAGTCGCCGATACGCACGGTGGCCGAACTCGTGGAGCACGCGAAGAAGAATCCGGGCAAGCTGTCCTACGGCTCGTCGGGCATCGGTTCGGCGCCCCATCTGGCGGTCGAGATCTTCGCCGCGCGGGCCGGGTTCCGGGCCGTGCACGTGCCCTATCGGGGCAGTTCGCAGTCGATCACCGACCTGATCGCCGGGCAGCTCGATTTCATGATCGATCCCGTGACGACGACCCTGCCGTACATCCAGTCCGGCAAGCTGCGGGCCCTGGCCGTATCGACGCCCCAGCGCCTGCCCGCGCTGCCGGACCTGCCGACCATCGCGGAGTCCGGCTACGCCGACTACGACGTGGGCGTGTGGAACACCATCGCGGTGCTCAAGGGCACGCCGCGTCCCGTCGTCAAGCGCCTGGCCGCCGAATCTGCCCGCATCCTGGCCGCCGAGCCGGTGCGCAAGCGGTTGCTGGACGTGGGCGCGGTGGCGGTCCCGGCGTCGCCGGACGAGACCCGTGTGTTCGTGGAGCGGGAGCAGGCCAAATACCTGCAGATCGTCCGGGATGCCAACCTGAAGGCGGAATAGGCATGGATCTCGGTCTTCAAGGGCGCCGCGCCGTCGTGTGCGCGGCCAGCAGCGGCCTCGGGCTGGCCTGCGCCGAGGCGCTGGCCGGCGAAGGCGTGGAGGTGACCATCGTGGGGCGCGACCCGGCCAGGCTGGAAGCCGCCGCACGGCAGATCGCCGGCGCGCGGGCGGCGGTGAAGACCGTCGTCGCCGACCTGTCGGATCCGCGGGTGTGCGGCGAGCTGCCGCGCCGCACCGGCGTTCCGGACATCCTCGTCACCAATGGCGGCGGGCCGCCCGTGCGGCATGACGCGACGGGCATCGACGGCGAGTCGTGGGAAGCGGCCATGAGCAGCCTGTTCCATGGTCCGGTGGCCCTGATCGGCGCCTGCGTGGGCGAGATGCGCGTGCGGGGCTTTGGCCGCATCGTGAACATCTCTTCCGCCGCGGTGCTGAGCCCGCGCTCCGGGTTCGCGCTGTCGGTGTCGCCCCGCGCGGCGCTCATTGCTTTCTGCGACCTGCTGGCGCGCGAGGTCGCCCCGCATGGCGTGACGGTGAACCATCTGCTGCCGCACAGCATCGAGACGCAAAGGCTGCGCGACAACCTGGCGGCGGAGGCCGCCAACCTGGGAATCGGTGCCGACGAGTTGCGCGCGCGCCGCGTGGCGTCGATTCCCGTGCAACGACCGGGCCGCCCGCAGGAACTCGGCGCTTTCTGTGCGTTCCTGTGCGGCGCGCAAGCGGGTTATGTGACGGGGCGCAAGCACGTCATCGATGGTGGGACCTATATCTGATGGAGAGGGATGCAATGAACGAATCCGCGGCGGCATCGCCGAGCGGCGGCGAACTGCTGGTGCGCTGCCTGATCGAGCAGCAGGTGGAGCTTGCCTTCTGCGTGCCGGGCGAAAGCTATCTGGACGCCCTGGATGCGCTGTTTGAACAGCGCGAGCGGCTGCGCCTGGTCGTGTGCCGCCACGAGGCGGCGGCCGCCAACATGGCCGAGGCCTATGGCAAGCTCACCGGCAAGCCGGGCGTGTGCTTCGTCACGCGCGGGCCCGGCGCGACGCACGCCAGCATCGCCGTGCATACGGCGCACGAGGACGAGACGCCGCTGGTGTTGTTCGTCGGGCAGGTCGCGCGGGGGCACATGGGACGCGGCGCGTTCCAGGAGGTCGATTACCGCACCATGTTCGGAAGCATGGCGAAGTGGGTGGCCCAGGTGGACGACCCGGCCCGGCTGCCCGAGATCGTCGCGCGCGCCTTCCAGGTCGCGGCCGGTGGCCGGCCTGGTCCGGTGGTGCTGGCGCTGCCGGAAGACGTGCTCGAAGCGCGCGTCCCCGCTCCCGTCGCCCCGGCGCGCGCGTGGTCCCGGCTGGGCATCGAACCGACGGCGGCCGCGATGGCCGAGGTGTACGGCGAACTGGCGCGCAGCCGCAAGCCCCTGCTGATCGTCGGCGGCGGCGGGTGGAGCGCGCAGGCTTCGCGGGCGCTGGCCGATTTCGCGCGCGCCCTGCAACTGCCCGTGGTGGCCGAGTTCCGCTGCCAGGACTATCTGGACAACCGCCACGACAGCTATGCCGGGGATCTGGGGCTGTCGACCAACCCGGCGCTGGCGGCCCGTGTGCGCGACAGCGATCTGCTGCTGGTGCTGGGGGGCCGGCTGTCGGAAGCCCTGACCGGTGGCTATCGGCTGGTCGACGTGCCTCGGCCGAAGCAGCGGATGATCCATGTGCATGCCGACGTCGATGAACTGGGCCACGTCTACCAGGCCGACGTCCTCGTGCCTGCTACGCCGGAGTCCTTCCTGCGCGCGGCGCTGGCGGCTCGCGAAGCTTCGTTTCCGGATGCCCCGCCCTGGCGGGACTGGTCCCGGGCGGCCCGCTCCGACTATCTGCGCTTCCTCGCGCCCACACGGGAGGGCGGTACGGTGGACATGGCCCAGGTGGTGGCGGCGCTGGACCAGGAGCTCGAGCCGGATGCGATCGTGACCAACGGCGCTGGCAACTACACGACCTGGCTGCACCGGCACTACCGATACAAGCAGTTCCGCGGCCAGCTCGCACCGCTGAACGGCGCCATGGGCTACGGCCTGCCCGCGGCCATCGCCGCCAAGATCCACGAGCCGGGCCGTCAGGTGGTGTGCCTGGCGGGCGACGGCTGCTTCCTGATGAACGTCCAGGAGCTGGAGACGGCCGTCCGGTACAACGCCGCCATCGTCATCGTGGTCGTGGCGAACGGCTCGTACGGCACGATCCGCGCCCACCAGGAGCGGCGCTTTCCCGGGCGGGTCTACGCGACCGACATCGGCAATCCCGACTTCGTGGCGCTGGCCCGCTCCTTCGGCCTGGCCGCCGAGCGGGTCCTGCGCCACGAGGACTTCGCGCCGGCGCTGCGGCGCGCGCTGGCAGCCGGCGTGCCGAGCCTGATCGAACTACCCACGGACATCGAGCACCTCAGCGCCCAGAACCGGCTGTCCGTGGTCCGCGACCGCGCGCTAGGCGCGGCGCGAGAGCATTCTTCCCAACCTTAGGATTCCAAGAGCGCCAGCATGATTCCCAATCCTCTCGTCAAGAAACTCGCCGCCTCGCAGACCGTCCTGGGTGTCGCGGTCCGCCAGGCCCGCACCGTGGACATCGCACGTATCATGAAGACGGCGGGCTACGATTTCCTGTTCATCGACACGGAACACACGCCCGTGCCGGCCGACGTCGTGAGCCAGATCTGCCAGGCCGCCCTGGGCTCGGGCATCGCGCCCATCGTACGCACGCCCAACCTGGAGCGTGTCCACGCCATCCATGCGCTGGACAGCGGCGCGCAGGGCCTGGTCTTTCCCCACGTGGAGAACGCCGACGAGGCGCGGCACATCGTCGACATCTGCCGCTATGCGCCGGCCGGCCACCGCTCCATGGCCTACGGCCTGCCCCATGTGGAGTTCGCCAGCCACGATCCTCGCGAGCTGATGGATTTCGTGAACCGCGAGACGCTGATCGCCGTCATGCTGGAGACGCCCCAGGCCATCGAGCGATGCGAGGAAATCGCCGCCGTGCCGGGCATAGACATTCTTCACGTGGGCACCCAGGACCTGTCCGCCGAGATGGGTATTCCGGGCGAGGTGGGCGCGCCGGCCGTCGCCCAGGCCATCGCGCAGGTCTCGCGCGCCTGCGCGATCCACGGCAAGGTGCTGGGCGTGGGCGGGTGCTACGAGCCGGAGTTCATCCGGCGCTACGTCACCGAGGAACAGGCCCGCTTCTTCGTGGTCGGCAGCGACCTCGGCTATCTGCTGGGCGCCGCCCGCGCGCAGACCGCCAAGGTGCGCGCGTCGCTGGAACTTCAGGGTTGAACGGCCATGGCCGAGGAGAAGAACGCCATGCACGACATCCATGAACGGCTCCGGTCCGCCGGCGCCAGCACCGTGTGCGCGGTGCTGGACATGCTGGGCGTCGCCGGCACCATTACCGGGCTGCCCGCCATTCGTCCCGGCGGCACGTTCGCGGGTCCGGCCTTCACCGTGCAGGCCTCGACGGGGCCGCTCGGGACCTATGATCCGGGCGATTTCGACATCGCGCAATACGCCGACCACGCCGGCGCGGGGCAGGTGATCGCGATCGACGCGGGCGGCGCCCGCGTTTCGCTTGCGGGCGGCATCGCCGCGATGGCCAGCGCACGGCGCGGCGTCGCCGCCTGGGTGGTCGACGGTGGCATGCGCGATGTGGATGAGCTGGGAGAGGCCGGCATTCCCATCCACGTCCGCCATGGCTTGGCTGTTACCGGCCGCACCCGGGTCCGTATCGAACGGATCAACGGCCCGATCGTCATCGACGGGGTTTCCGTCGAGCCCATGGACGTTCTCGTCGGCGATGCGAGTGGAATCGCCTGTGTGCCGGCGCATCGACTCGACCGGGTCGCGGCCATGGCCGACTGGATTGCCGGCCGGGACCGGATCGCGGGCCGGCTGGTCCGGGAAGGGCTATCGTTTTCCCGCGCTTTCAAGGAAGCGACCGGGGAGTACACGGCTTTGCACGGGCCGCTGGAAAACTGAGCCCGCTCAAACTTTTCACTGGTCGAAAACTCCCAAAACTCGCCTTGATGGCGAATGACGCCGGGGTGCATCCTTCATCGAAAAAAGCGGAGCCCGCTTCCCGCGGGCTTCTCGACATGCTGGACACAGCACATGGAGACAACGATGAAGCCCTACGCATCCCCTCGCGCATGCGCCGCACTGGCCGCGCTGATACTTGCCCTGCAGGGCGCCGCCGCGCAGGCGGACGGACCTTGGCCCAGCAAACCCGTCCGCGTGATCATGCCATTCGCCGCCGGCGGCAGTTCCGACCTGGTCGGACGGCAGGTGGCACAGAGCCTGAGCGCGCACTACGGCCAGCAGTTCGTGGCCGAGAACCGCGCGGGCGCCGGCGGCAACATCGGCGTTGACGCGGTGGCGAAGTCCGCGCCGGACGGCTATACCCTCGGCATCGGAACGTCCGGCCCGCTGGCCAACAACAAGTCGCTCTACCACCCCATGCCCTTCGACGCCGAGAAGGACCTGACGCCGATCGCATTGGTCGGTGAAATCCCGGTCGTGATCGCGGTCAACCCGTCGGTGAAGGCGAATACGCTGGCCGAGTTCGTCGCCTTGAGCAAGTCGTCCGCCAACGCGGTGACGGTCTCCAATCCGGGCAACGGCACCATCGGCCACCTCGCCACCGAATATCTCGGCATCCAGACCGGCGCCAAGCTCCAGCCCGTTCCGTACAAGGGCGATTCGCCGGCGATGGTGGATGCGATGAGCGGCTCGGTCGCGGCGGTCGTGGCGCCGGTGACGTCGCTGATCCCCAATATCCAGGCCAACAAGCTCAGGGCGCTGGCGGTGATGTCCAAGACCCGGTTCCCGGGCCTGCCCGACGTGCCGACGGCCAGCGAACAGGGCGTCAAGCTGGAAGCCACGGTGTGGAGCGCCATGGTGGGACCCGCCGGCCTGCCGAAGTCGGTCGTTGCGTCGCTCAATGCGGAGATCAACAAGTACACGGCGTCGCAGGAAGGCAAGGCCAAGCTGAACTCGCTGGGCATGGTGCCGCTGTCGGGCACGCCCGAGCAATTGCGCGAGCTGATGAGGAACGAGGCGACGAAGTGGCAGGAAGTCGTCAAGTCCGCGCGGATCTCGATCGAATGACCATGGAGGCGTTGAAGTTCTATATAGACGGTGCCTGGGTGGATCCGCTGGCGCCGAACAGCCTGGAGGTCATCAATCCGGCCACCGAGGAAAGCTTCGCGCGCATCAGCCTGGGCTCGGCGCGGGACGTGGACCGGGCCGTGCGCGCCGCCCGCCGGGCATTCCCCGCCTATGCCGCGACCAGCGTGGAGGCGCGCCTGGGCTGGCTGGAGCGGATCGTCGCGGGTTTTCGCGCGCGGCTGCCGGAACTGGCGCGGGCGATGACGCTGGAGATGGGTGCGCCCATCACGTTCTCGACCGAGCGCCAGGCCACCGTCGCGCTGTTCCACTTCGAGGAGGCACTGCGCGTGCTGGCCGGCTATCCGTTCGAGGAACGCATGGGCAGCGGCATCGTGCGGCGCGAGCCCATCGGCGTGTGCGGGTTGATCACGCCCTGGAACTGGCCGCTCAACCAGGTGGCCTCGAAGGTGGCGCCGGCGTTGGCGACCGGTTGCACGGTCGTCCTCAAGCCCAGCGAGATCGCGCCGCTCAGTTCGCTGCTGTTCGCCCGGATCGTGCACGAGGCCGGGCTGCCGCCCGGCGTCTTCAACCTGGTCAACGGCGACGGGCCGACCGTGGGCGAGGCGATCGCCGGGCATCCCGAGGTCGACATGGTGTCGTTCACCGGCTCCACGGGCGCGGGCGTGAAGGTGGCCAAGCTGGCGGCCGACACCGTCAAGCGCGTGGCGCAGGAGCTGGGCGGCAAGTCCGCCAACATCATCCTGCCCGACGCCGACATCCGGGCAGCGGTGATCGCGGGCGTGCACGCGTGCAACACGAACGCCGGCCAGAACTGCCAGTCGCCCACCCGCATGCTGGTTCCGCGCGACCACCGCGACGAGGTGTTCGCGGCGGCGCGCGAGGCGGTGGAGGCGATACGCCTGGGCGACCCGATGGACCCGGCTTGCACGATGGGGCCGCTGGTCAGCCAGGCGCAGTTCGACAAGGTCCAGCAATTGATCCGGTCGGGCCTGGACGAAGGCGCCACGCTGGTCGCCGGCGGCACCGGCCGCCCACCCGGCCTCGAACGGGGCTACTACGTGCTGCCGACGGTGTTCGGCGACGTCACGCCCGGCATGCGGATCGCGCGCGAGGAAATCTTCGGCCCGGTGCTGTCCATCATGAGCTACGACACCGAGGACGAGGCCATCGCCATCGCCAATGACACGCCGTTCGGGCTGGCGGGGTTCGTGCAGTCGCCGGATCTGGAGCGGGCACGGCGCGTGGCCAATGCGATACGCGCCGGCCGTGTCTATCTGAACGGCGCGCCGTTCGATCGCAGCCTGCCCTTCGGCGGCTACAAGCAGTCCGGCAACGGACGCGAATTCGGGGTCTTCGGATTCGAGGAGTATCTCGAGGTGAAGGCCATACTCGGCTACGGAAACTGATACATGACGACTGTTGCAATGCATGCCTCCCCGTCCGCCGCGAACGGCGGGGAAGCCCGCTGTTTCGAGGATTTCCAGGTGGGAGAGCGCTGGACCAGCGAGCCCACGGTAGTCACCGAGGAAGAGATCATCGCGTTCGCCCGCGCCAACGATCCCCAGCCCATGCACCTGGACCCGGAAGCGGCGCGGGCCGGCCCTTTCGGCACGCTGATCGCCAGCGGCTGGCAGATCGCCGCGCTGTCGATGCGCGTCTTCCTGCAGGCGGGGGGCTATGGCAAGACGCCCATGGTGGGCATGGGCCTGGACGAGTTGCGGTGGACGAAGCCGGTGAAGGCCGGCGATGCGCTGGTGGTCGAGCGCGAAGTGATCGAGACCGTGCGGTCGAAGTCGCGGCCGGGAATGGGCATGATCCGCACGCGTGTCACCGTGCGCAACCAGGACGGGGATGCCGTGATGTCGCTGGTGTCGCTCGGCAGGGTGCCGGCGCGCGCGCCGGCCTAGCTTGTTTTTCAAGGGAGTCGTCATGGTGGTTCTCGACCGTCCCGCCGATCTGAAGGCGTGGATAGGCAAGGAAATAGGGGTCAGCGACTGGCTGGCCATCGATCAGTCGCGCATCGACGATTTTGCCCGGATCTCGGGCGACGATCATTGGCTGCACGTGGACGTGGAACGCGCGCGGCGCGAGATGCCGGATGGCAAGACTATCGCGCACGGTTTCATGACCTTGTCCCTCATCCCCTATCTGGTCCGCTCGGTCTATGCGATCACGCACCGGGGCCGCGGGCTGAACTACGGCACCAACAGGATCCGCTTCGTCAATCCGGTCCAGGTCGGCGACCGCATCCGCCTGCGCCAGCGCATCAAGGCGGTCGAGCGCGGCGAAGGCGGCGGCCAGGAGGGCGCCACGCGGGTGGTGTCGGACTGCACCATAGAGATCGAAGGCAAGGAACGCCCGGCGCTGGTCGCCGAGTTCCTGATGCTGGTCTATGACGAGTGACGCCGCCATGACCCAGAACGTGCACGATATCCTGGCGCGGCAAGCGCAGCAGCCCTTCGTCGATTTTCCTGCCTTGATCGCCCGCCACGCGAGCGCGCGGCCCGGCGCGCCCGCCTTTCGTTGCGGCGGCGACGCGATCGACTGGGCCGGACTGGCCAGCGAGACGGACCGCGTCGCGGCCGCGTGCGCGGCCATGGATGTCGGACCCGGCGGCAAGGTCGCCCTGCTGGCTTCGCCGGGCCTGCGCGCGATCCAGGCCTTCTTCGGTGTGGTGCGGGCAGGCGCCTGCGTGGTACCGCTGGCCACGTCGGCGACCGCGGCGACCCTGATGGGCATGCTGGGCGATTCGGACGCCACGGTGCTGCTGGCCGATGCCGATGCCCGAGAGACCTTGAAGACCGTCGAGGCGGAGTTGATGGCCGCGCTTCCGCGGCGCCTCGTCGCCCTGGACTTCCAGGCGCCCGGCTGGCTGGGTTGGGACGACTGGCTGGCGCAGGGCGGCCAGCCGCCCGCCGTCGATTACCGGGCCGACCAGGCCTTCAACCTGATCTACAGCTCGGGCACCACCGGCAAGCCCAAGGGCATCCTGCATCACCACGGCATGCGGTCGCGGCAGGCCAACCGCCGCAGCTTCGGGCTGGGGCCGGACAGCGTCATGCTGCTGTCGACCCCGCTGTATTCGAACACCACGCTGCAGCCCATGCTGGCTACCGTGGCCAACGGCGGGCTGACGGTGTTGATGCGCAAGTTCGACGCCGCCGAATACCTGCGGCTGTGCGCCGCGCATCGGGTCAGCCATACCATGCTGGTGCCCGTGCAGTATCAGCGCCTGCTCGCGCACGGCGATTTCGCGCGTACCGATCTGTCGTCCTTCGTGCTCAAGCAATGCACCGGGGCGCCGCTCGACGCCCGGCTCAAGTCGCAGATCCTGGCGCAGTGGCCGGGCGGGCTGCGCGAGATCTACGGTATGACCGAGGGCGGATGCAGCTGCGTGCTAGATGCCCACGAATTCCCGGACAAGCTCGGCACGGTCGGCCGTCCGGCGCCGGACCACGACATGCGCATCGTCGGCGACGACGGGCGGGTGCTCGCGCAGGGCGAGGTCGGCGAGATCGTCGGCTGGTCGCCGTACATGATGGCCGGCTACTACAAGCAGCCGCAGGCCACCGAGGCCTTCTACTGGCGCGACGAAACGGGCATCGCCTTTCATCGTAGCGGCGACATCGGCCGCTTCGACGAGGAAGGTTTCCTGATCCTGCTCGACCGCAAGAAGGACCTGATCATCTCCGGCGGATTCAACATCTACGCGACCGACCTGGAGGCGGTGGCCGCGGCCCATCCCGAGGTGGCCGACGTGGCCGTCATCGGCATTCCCAGCGAGCAATGGGGCGAGACGCCGCTGGCGCTGGTCGTGCTCAAGCCGGGCAGCGCGCTGGATCCGGAGGCGCTGCGCGCGTGGGTGAACGGCCAGGTGGGGCGGACGCAACGGCTGGCCGCCGTGGAATATCGCGGCGAGCTGCCGCGCTCGGCGCTGGGCAAGCTGCTCAAGCGCGAACTGCGCCAGCCTTACTGGACATGAAAGGGGAAAGCATGGAGCAAGTCTGCCTGGTGACCGGCGCGACCGGCCGGAACGGCGCGGGGTCGGCCACCATCAAGTTCTTCGCGAAACAGGGCTGGCGCGTCGTCGTCAACTACTCGCGCGACGAGGCGGCGGCGCAGGAGGTGGCGGCCGAGTGCCGGGCGCTGGGCGCGGCCGACGTGCTGGTGGCCCGCGCCGACGTGACCAGCGACGATGCCTGCCGCGCCATGGCGCGCGACATCGAGCAGCGCTGGGGGCGCCTGGACGCGCTGGTCAACAATGCGGCCGTGACCACCTTCAACGACCACAAGAACCTGGACGGCCTGTCGTTCGACGACTTCCAGCGTGTGTTCGCCATCAATGTCTCGGGCGTCTACGTCGTCACCCGGGCCATGGCCGCGTTGCTGCGGCGGACCGGCAATGCCTCGGTGGTCAACATGTCCTCGGTCGGCGGACTGCGGGGCACGGGTTCGAGCATGGCCTACGCCGCGTCCAAGAGCGCGTTGAACGCCATGACATTCTCGTTCGCGCGCGTGCTGGCGCCCGAGGTCCGCGTCAACGCGCTGTTGCCCGGTTTCATCGAGGGCGACTGGCTGATCAACGGGATGGGGCGCGAACGCTACGAAACCGTGCGCGCCGCGCTGATCGCCAAGAACCCGCTCAAGTCGGTGCAGACGCCGGACGAGATCGCCGAGGCGGTCTGGTGGCTGGTGCACGGGCCGGCCGCGCTGACCGGCGAATTGGTGCAACTGGATGCCGGAGGGCGCCTGGCGGTGTAGCGGGCCGTGTCAGTCCAGCTTCCTGGCGAAGCCGCGCTGCACGGCGGGCCGTTCCATCAACGCCGCATACCAGCGCGCGACGTTCGGATAAGTGGCCAGGTCGACCTGATGGCGCTCGTGCCGCCAGGCCCAGCCCAGGATGGCGAAGTCGGCGATGGACAATTCGCCCGCCACGTAGTCGGCCGAGGCCAGGCGGGCGTCCAGCACGCCGTACAGGCGGTGCGTTTCGAGGCTGAACCGCTGCAGGCCGTAGCGGCGGTCGGTCTCGTCGGCCACTGCGCGGAAGTGATGGACCTGCCCGGGGATGGGGCCGAAGCCGCCCATCTGCCACATCAGCCATTCCATGACCGTGGTCTGCGCGCGCAGGTCGGCCGGCAGGAACTTGCCGGTCTTGCGCGCCAGGTAGAACAGGATGGCGCCGGATTCGAACACGCTGATCGGCTGGCCGCCGGGCCCGTCGGTGTCGACGATGGCGGGAATCTTGTTGTTGGGGCTGATGCGCAGGAAGGACGCCTCGAACTGCTGCCCGTTGCGGATGTCGATGGGCACCACCTCGTAGGGCAGTTCCATTTCTTCCAGGGCCACACTGATCTTGCGGCCGTTGGGCGTGTTCCAGGCATGGAGCTCGATGGTCATGGGCGCGGATACCGGTTGGTGGAGGTCGGGGCCATTATCCTCCACCGGCGTCCGGCGCTCTATCGCGTCCCGGGCCTAGGACGAGAACGCCGCGCCGGCATCGGCCAGCGTCTCGCCGAGCTTCGCCGCTTCCGCGTTCATCATGCCCACCACTTCCTCGCGCCTGTCCCCCCGCAGCCGATGGTTCAGCGCCACGATGCTGATGGCCGCGTAGTGGCTGCCCAGTAGCGTCGGCACGACCACGCCCAGGCCCGTCACCTCGGGCAGGATGTCGCCGTCGTTCAGCGCGTAGCCCAACTGGCAGGCGCGTTCGACCATGTGGTCGAGCACGGTCTCGGATAGTTTTCCGTAGCGGTTCAGCCGGTGCCGGTTCCTGCGCATCACGTCGCCGCGCTCGGCCTCGGGCATGGCAGCCAGCAGGGCCAGTCCGCCGGCCGTGCTGCCCAGCGGGCGCCGTTCGCCCACCATCTGCGTCAGGGCCTTGACCGGATAACTGCCTTCCGCGCGTTCGATCACCACGCTGTCGGTGCCGCTGCGCGTGGTCAGGAACACGGTGTCGCCGGTGTCGCGCGCCAGCCGGTTCAGCACCGGGCCGCACAGTTCGCGCAGGTTGAAGTGGCAATTGGCCGCCAATCCCAGCTCATAGGCCAGCATGCCCAGGAAGTACTCGCGTCTGGCTCCCCGCTGCATCAGCAGCCCCTGCTCGACCAGGCAGGCCAGGATGCGATGGGCCGTGGGCGACTTGAGTCCGGTCTCGCGCGCCACCTCGGCCAGCGTGATGCCGGCCGTGTTGCGTGCGGCCACTTTCTTCAGGACCAGGATGGTCCGCTCTATGCTTTGTGTGCCCGATGGGTTGGCTTGATTTTCCATATTATGGACTCGTATTGACAGTGATTTACTCGATAAAACACACTGGATCAACTCGAATCGAGTAAATAGGAAGAAATTTATTCCATATTATGGAGTATAGGGCTTCTTCCTTCGGATCACCACAGCCAGCTATCTAGGGAGACAGGAAGATGGCGCAGCAACTCAATCAGGCGCACTACGACGTCGTCGTGCTGGGCGGAGGCGCCGCCGGCGTCGCGGCCGCGGCGGCGGCGGCCAGGAACGGCCGCAAGACGCTCATCATCGAGGCCAACCCCATCCTGGGCGGGGAACTGCTCAGCGGCATGTCGCTGGACGGCGTGCTGAACGCGCGCGGCGAATATGTGGTGGGTGGCATCTCCGACGAATTGTTCGACGAATGCCGGCGCATGAACGGTTTCATCGGCCCGGTGCACGACCATCGCCTGATCTGCTATGTGTGCGTGGATCCCGAGGTCATGAAGATCGCCGTGATGCGCGTGCTCGACCGCCATGGCGTGACCGCCTGGGTCAATTCGTTCGCCGAGGACGTCGTGGTCCGGGATGGCGTGGTCACCGGCCTGGTGGTGGTCAACAAGAGCGGCCGTACGCTGGTGACGGCGGATCATTTCCTGGACTGCTCGGGCGATGGCGACCTGGCGGTTCGCGCCGGTGCGCCGTTCGAGATGAGCGACGACAGCGGCGACCTGCAGCCGGTGTCGCTGATGTTCCGCGTGGGCAACGTGGACAGCGCGACGCTGCTGCGCTTCGCGCGCGAGAACCCCGCGTCGATGGCGGTGGGCGAAAGCGACTACATCCGCGGGGACAAGACCGACGAGCAGTTGCTGGACCTGCTGGTCAAGCAGGGCCAGCCCTCGGTGTTCTTCAAGAGCGAAGGTCCTTTCCTGGGCGATGCGATCCGCCGCGGCGACCTGGCGCCCACCGCGCTGATCATGATCCAGCCGACCTCCGCCGCTCGCAAGGAAGTCTGCGTCAACGCCACTCGGGTCGGAGGCAACATCGACGGGACCGATACGGCGGCGGTCAGCGCCACCGTGGGTACGCTGATGGAGCAGGTCTGGCAGACCTACGAGTTCGTCAAGGGCCACCTGCCCGGCTTCGAGCACTCGGTGTTTGCCGGACTGGCCCCGCGCGTGGGCGTGCGCGAGACGCGCCGCGTCATGGGCGACTACCTGCTGACCAGGGAAGACGTGGTGTCGGGCCGCAAGCAGCCGGACTCCGCCGTCGCCAAGGGCGCGCAGCACGTGGACATCCACCAGTCCGGCACGACCCAGATACGCATTCCCATCGCCAACGGCGGTTCCTACGACATCCCCTTCGGCTGCCTGCTGCCCAAGGGACTGAAGAACGTCATGGTCGCGGGCCGCTGCCTGTCGGCCACGCGCGAAGGCATGGGCACGGCGCGTACCATGGGCCCCTGCATGGCCATGGGCCAGGCCGTGGGCACAGCGGCGGCAATGTGTGCCGAGCGCGGCGATGCCGACGTGCGCGCCCTGCCGGTGAAGGAACTTCAGGCCAGGCTGCGCGCGCAAGGGGGCGTGATCGACGGCGTGTATTGAACGCCGCGCCGTCCGGCGCCACCCTCCGGATACAAGCGAGGGGGCGCCGGACGTTTTGCCGACAACGAGGAAGGAGACCAACCATGCATCGTTATCTTGCCAAGTTTTTCCTGGCCCTGTCGCTGGGCTGCGCGGCTTTCGCGGCCTGGGCGGGCGCTTATCCGGACCGGCCGCTGAAGATGATCGTGCCGTTCGCCGCCGGGGCGTCGAGCGACATGCTGGGGCGTACCGTGGCCGACGGCCTGGCCACGCGCCTGGGGCAGCCCGTGGTGGTCGAGAACCGGGCCGGCGCGGGCGGCAACATCGGCGCCGATCTCGTCGCCAAGGCCGCGCCGGACGGCTACTCGCTGGGCATCGGATCCATCGGCACCCATGCGACCAACAGCCTGATCTACGGCTCCATGCCGTACGACACCGTGAAGGACTTTACGCCGATCACCCTGGTCGCCGCGGTGTCGCTGGTGCTGGTCGTGCATCCCTCGGTGCCCGCGCGCGACGTCAAGGAACTCATCGCCTACCTCAAGGAGCGGCCGGGCAAGGTCAGCTATGCGTCCGGCGGGGTCGGCGCTTCCCAGCACCTGGCCGGCGAACTGTTCAAGTACCTGGCCAAGGTGGACATGGTCCATGTACCGTACAAGGGCAGCGCGGGGTCGATCCCCGACCTGATCAGCGGCCGCGTCCCGGTCATGTTCGCCGACCTGCCGCTGGTGCTGTCCTACATCCAGAACGGTTCGCTGCGCGCCCTGGCGGTGGGCGACCGCGAGCGCAGTCCGGTGCTGCCGTCGGTGCCTACACTGGCCGAATCGGGCGTGCCCGACTACCAGGCCAATGCCTGGTACGGCCTGTTCGCGCCCGCGGGCACGTCGCCGGACATCGCCAACCGCTTGCAGCGGGAGGTCGCCGCGATTCTCGAGCAGCCCGACGTGCGCAAGCGCCTGATCGCGCAGGGCGCCAATCCCAGCGGCATGGCGCCCGACGCCTTCAAGGCGTTCCAGCGCAAGGAGATCGAGCGCTGGAAGACGGTGGTGCACGCGGCGAACATCAAGATGGATTGAAATGATTAGGGTAAACCCTTGGTTTGAGGTAGAATAGTCCTTTATCGCGCCTGCGCATCGCCGCAGGCGCCGACGCGCCGAACGCTCCGCCGCGCAGGCGGAGCCGTCCCTTTCGCGGCCCCCCCCATCACCTCCGCCGGTACGGTTTTCGCCGTTCCGGCGCGCACGCGTTGCGCCGGCATGCTCGGCGCAGCGCGCGATTTTTTTTCAGGATACCCATGATTGACGAAGACGATCGCCGTCCGCTTGCGCCTGCCCGGCTGCGCGGAACGACGCGCGCCACCGCGGCGCGCTACCTGCTGACCCCGGCCCAGTTGGAAGAAAGCCTGGCCATGACCGCGCCGCCGTCCCTGCGCAACGCCGTGGTGGCCGGGATGCAGGCGACCCTGGCCGTGGTCGCGGCCCTGGCGTGCTTCCACTATTCGCCGTGGCCGCAACTGGTGGGCTTCGGCGCGCTGGGGGCGCTGGCCTCGCTGTTCGGCCGCTATGCCTCGCGCGCCCGTCGCCGCCGCATGGTCTTCCTGAGCGCCTTCCTGCTGGTCGCGGCCACCTTCGTGACGTCGGTGGCGGCCCATGCCGGGGCCTCACCCACGACGATGGTGCTGGTCCTGGCGCTGGTGGCGGGGGTGTCCACGGTCGCGGTGTCGAGCTGGAGCCTGGGCGGCCCGGGCGCTGTCATCATCGTGTTCGCGGCGGGCGCGGCGCTGGGCGCGGTCGGGTCCTGGGAGGCGGTTTTCGCGCGCGCCGCCGCCACGGCCGCGGGCGGCGCGCTGGCCTGGATCATCTGCGTGCCGACCGACCGCCTCAGACATGAGGAGCCCGCGACGGGCGCCTTTCCCAGCGATCCTCCCCGCCCCATGCGGCACCGGCTGATCGCCGCCGGCCGCATCGCCGCGGGCGCCGCCGTGGCCGCGCTGGTCGCGCACGCGGCCGGCTGGGAGCATCCTTCGTGGGCGGCCATAGGCGCGACCGCCGTCATGCAGGGCGGGCACCTGCACATCACGATGAGCCGCGCGCTGCAACGGATGACCGGCACCATCGTCGGTGCCTGCGTGGCGGGCGCCATCCTGGCGCAGTCGCCCTCGTTCTGGGTCGTGGTGGGCCTGATCGCGCTCTTCCAGTTCGTGACCGAGATCATCATCGGCTACAACTATGCGCTGGGACAGATCACCGTGACACCCATGGCCCTCCTGATGACGCACCTGGCCGCGCCCGCCATGGCCGGCAACATGGCGCTCGAGCGCGTGTTCGAGACCATCGTCGGCGCGGCGGCGGGCATCGTGCTGGCGGTGCTGTTCTCCAGCCTGGACGATCGGGCCTACCTGGCGCGCCACCGCAAGGCGGCCGCGCAGGGCTGACGCGATGCGGGATTTCCTGGGCGCGAGGTTCCGGCCCCGCCAGGGACCCGGCCCGGAAATGCTTTATCATCGGGCGGCTCTTACGCGCAGGCTCCGGTCGCCGCGCGGATTCCTGCGGCGTGCCATGCTAGACCCCATCAGCGTCATCTTCGTCACGATTTTCTCCGCCATCATGAGCACGGCGGTGCTGGGGTCGCTGCTGCCCACCGCCATCCCCGGCGTCAGGCGCTGGTTCAACGCCAGCGTGATGGCCATCGTGGCACTGGCCCTGTTCCTGCTCCAGAGCGTCGGCCCGCGCTGGCTGACCATCCTCGTCGCCAACCAGTTGCTGGCCATGGCCATGCTGGTCATCCTGCAAGGGTGCAGGCAGTTCGTCGGGATGCAGCCCGTGCGCCACGCGGAATATGTGGGCTGGGCGGCGCTGCTGGCGGCCATGGCCTACTGGACCTATGTGGTGCCCGACATCGGCACCCGCATCGCGCTGGTGTCGGCGTTCTATACCTACGCCTATGTCGTGGTCGCCGTGATCGTGTTCATGGCGCGCCCGCTGTCCCGTCCGCACTACGCTTATTGGTTCGTCAGCATAGGCGCGTGCCTGGGGGCTGTCGGCCATGTGGGCCGGGGGCTCGCCTATGGCGTGGGATGGGTCCGGCAGGCGGAGCTGCTGCAATCGACGCCGGTCAACATCGCTTTCCTGGCGCTGGGCGTGCTGGCGCTGCCCTGGCTGTCGATCGGCATGGTGCTGCTGACCCATGACCGCCTGGCCCACCGGCTCGAACGCCTGGCCAACCTGGACGAACTGACCGGCATCCTGGCGCGGCGCGCCTTTCTTGCGCAGGCCGACGCCGCCGCGCGCACCGCGTCGCGCTCCGGCCGGCCGCTGGTGTTCGCCATCGTCGACATCGACCACTTCAAGAACATCAACGACACCCATGGGCATGCCGCGGGAGACCGGGTGCTGGCCCATTTCACCGGCGTGGTGGCCAGCAATCTGCGCGCCGGCGACGCGTTCGGCCGGCTGGGCGGCGAGGAGTTCGCCATCCTTTGTCCGGACACGACCATGCGGGACGCGGTCAAGCTGCTGAACCGGCTGCGCGCCAGGATCGCGCAGGCCGAAAGCGCGCTGCCGGGACGCAAGCTCAAGGTCACGTTCAGCGCGGGGGTCGACCAGTACCGCCCTGGCGAAGAATTGAGCAGCCTGATGGCGCGGGCGGATGCCGCGCTCTACACGGCCAAGGCCATGGGGCGGGACCGTGTCGTGACGGTGGCCGCCGACGAGGACCCGGTTCCCGCCGAAGGATCGCCCCGCCTGGCGGAGTAACGGGCCAGCCGCGCTCAGTCCGCGGGCGCGCCCGTCTGCCGCATCAGCCAGCCGCGAAACGCCTGCAAGGCCGGCAGCGTGACGTTCGCCGGCGGGTAGACCAGATAGTACGAGGTGGGCGAGCGCACCACCGGTCCGAAGGGCGAGACCAGCCGGCCATTTTCCAGTTCTTCCTCCACCAGCAGGCGCGGCACCACGGCGGCGCCCAGGCCCGCCACGGCCGCCCGCAGCACCAGCGAGAACGATTCGAATTTCATTCCCCCGGCCGTGCCTTCGGCGGGCAGGCCGCTGGCGGCCAGCCAGTCGTGCCAGGCGTGCGGCCGGAACGTCATCTGCAGCATGGGTACGCGCGGCAGGTCGTCCGGCGAGCGCAGGGTGTCGGCCGCCATCTCCGGCGTACAGACCACGATCATGTGTTCGTCCATCAGCCAATCCGAGCGGGCGCCGGGCCAGCGCGTGTTGCCCAGGTTGATGGCGGCGTCCAGGCTGTTGTTCTGGAAGTTGAACGGCAGCCGCGTGACCAGGGTGAGCGTGATACGGGGATACTCGCGCTGGAAGTGGGGCAGGCGCGGGATCAGCCATTGCGTGGCGATCGCGGGCACCACGCCCAGGCGCAGCACGCTGGAGGCGGGCTCGGTCGACACGGTTTCGATGATGGCCGACTCCAGCGCGTCGAGCGCCGGCGTCAGCCGCAGCAGCAGGATCTCGCCGGCGGACGTCAGTTGCAGGCGCTTGCGCACGCGCTCGAACAGCCGCACGCCCAGGAAGTCCTCCAGCGCCTGGATCTGGTGGCTGACGGCGCTTTGCGTCAGGCTCAGCGAGTCCGCCGCCTGCGTGAAGCTCAGGGTGCGCGCCGACAGCTCGAACGCCTGGAGCATGACGGGCGAGGGGATCTTGCGGCGCATGTCATTAATCCTGCTAATGAATTCATGATGAGACGTCGCTTGTGGGCAGGCCGGCGTCTCCGATAACTTAGTCCCGCGTTCTGGTGGTTGCGGCACCGGCATTGTGCAGGAAGTCTGCTTGCATGGGAGTGAGTCGATGAATCGTCGCGATGTACTGCGTCTGGGAATGGCCGCGGGCCTTGGGGCCGCGGGCAGGGCATGGGCGCAGGAAGAGTTTCCGAACCGCCTGATGAAGGTGGTCGTACCGTATCCGCCCGGGGGCATTACCGATCTCCTGGGGCGTGTGCTGGCGGATATCCTGGCCAAGGAGTTTCCCGCCAAGCCTGTGATCGTCGAGAACAAGGGCGGCGGCACAGGCACCGTGGCCCAGCAGTACATCCTGCAGCAGCCGCACGACGGCCACCTGCTGCTGTCCGGCGGCCTGGGCGGCCTGATCCTGCCGACCATCCTGAACCCCAGCCTGCCCATCAACCCGCAGGAGAACTTCGTTCCCGTGGCGCAACTGGCCGAGCTGATGAACGTGCTGGTGGTGGGGCGCGACGTCGAGGCCCGCACGCTGCCGGAGCTCGTGGCCTACGGCAAGACGCGCGTGGGCAAGCTCAACTACGGCTCCAACGGCGTCGGGACGCTGGCCCATTTCACCTCGGTGCTGTTCAACCAGCGCGCGGGCACGCATTTCGTCCATATCCCGTACCGCTCCAGCGGCGAGATCATCACCGGCCTGAAGAACGGCGACATCCAGGTGTCCTTCGCCAACCTGCCGTCGGTGGCGGCGCTGGTGCGCTCCGGCTCGCTGCGCGCGATCGCGGTGACGGGGGCCAGGCGCGCGCAGGCGCTGCCCGACGTGCCGACCCTGGTGGAACTGGGCATGGAGGACTTCGTCGCGACGGGATGGCTGGGCGGCTACGCGCCGGTGGGCACGCCGCAGGCCAACATCGACAAGCTGGCCGATGCCATCGTCAAGGGCGGCAGGCAGCCCGAGAACATCCAGCGGCTGCAAACGGCGGGCTTCGAGGTGACGGTACGCGGCCACGCGGACTTCGCCGCCTGGAACCGCAGCGAATTCGTCAAATGGAACGAACTGGCCCGCCGGGAAAACATCCGGCCCGAGGCCTGACCGGGAATTTTCAACGAGGACTGCACATGCTGCCCACCGCAAGAAAACTGGTTTTTTCGGAAGTGCCGATCGTCGACCTGGGGCCGGCCTGGCGCGATGAGGCCGGCCGCGCCGAAGTGGCCGACGCCATTGCCGCCGCCGCGGGAACCGTGGGTTTCTTCTACGTCCGCAATCACGGCCTGGCCGAACAGGACGTGCGCGACGTTTTCCAGACCGCCGTGGATTTCCACCGCCTGCCCCTGGAAGCCAAGATGGAGGTCTCGCTCAAGCTCAACGACCATGCGCAGGGCTATCTGCACGGCATGACCAAGGGCAACGACGCGAACATCAAGGAGAACCTCCAGGAGGCTTTCCAGATCCGCCGTCCGCTGGCCGACGACGATCCCGACCTACTGGCCGGCAAGCCCCTGCACGGGCGCATTCCCTGGCCGTCGGCCATGCCGGACCTCAAGCCGCGGATGATGGCGTACTACGACAAGATCAATGGCCTGGGCTATCGGCTGCTGGAACTGTTCGAACTCAGCCTGGGCCTGGCGGCCGGTACGCTGAAGGCCAGCTTCGCCAAGGACATGAACTCGCTGCGCCTGCTGCACTATCCGCCGCAGCGCCCCGACGAATCGGGCGAGCACCTGGGCGCGCGCGGACACACCGATACCAACGCTTTCACCATCCTGGCGCAGGATGCGAACGGTGGGTTGGAAGTGCGTAACCGCGATGGCGAATGGGTGGCCGTGCCGCCGGTCGAGGGTACGTTGGTGGTCAACGTGGGCGAGGTGCTGAAGGTCTGGACCGACGGCGTGTTCACGTCGGCGGTGCACCGGGTGATCAACCGCTCCGGCAACGAGCGCTACTCCATTCCGTTCTTCATGTATCCCAGCTTCGACGCGTGGATCCAGCCGCTGATCCGCAATCCCGATCCCGCCAACGTCGCGCCCGAGGACCTGCCGACGTCCTTCCCGCGCGACCGGCCGTTCGTCTACGGCGAACTGAAGGCGCGCAACGTCGCCCGCATCATGCCGCAGAAGAGCGCGGCCTAGGCGATCGATCATCGACGAATCGGGAGGAAAGGACATGGCGGCCTACGTCATCGGCGAGGTGAAGATTCTAAAGCCTTCGGAAATGGGCGAGTACGGCCGTATGGTGGCCGAGGCGGTGGCCGCGCATGGCGGGCGCTATCTGGCGCGCGGCGCCGAGCCCGTCGTCCTGGAAGGCGGGCCGGCCCACAACGTGCTGCTGATCGAGTTCCCGGACAAGGAGGCGGCGCTGGCCTGGTATGCCTCGCCGGCCTACCAGGCAGCCAAGGCGCTGCGCGAGGGCAAAAGCAACCTGCGGCTGATCGTGATCTGAGGCGTCAGCGCGCCGACGAGAGCGCCGCGGGATAGAGCTTGCGCAGAATCTGCTGGCAGGCGTCTTCCAGCACCTTCGCCAATTCCGCGATCGCGGGCTGCGGTTCGGCTTCCTGGCGGGCGCGCGTCCAGATGCGTTGCAGCGCGGCGTCCCGGGCCTGGACCACTTCCATGACCTCGTCGCGCCAGAATGCCGGCGCTTCGCCTTCGACGTAGTCGCCCCGGCCCCGGCCGAAGTGGATGATGGCGAGATAGCGCAGCAGGTCCGCCACCACCAGCGCGTGCAGGAACTCGTCGGTCAGGCGGGCCGTGGCGTGGTCGTTGCCCTTGGCCTTGTTGATCCCCCATGCCGCGCCGGCGAAGGTGGCCGCGCCGACGACGGCGCCCACCAGCATGCCGCCGCCCAGGGTCAGGCCGCCGGCCAGCAGGTCGGCCGACGCGCCGGTGGCGGCGCCCGACGCGATGGCGCCCAGCAGCCCCGCCTGCTTCACGTCGACCGGCGCGCTGAAGGCGAAGTTCTCGCGCAGCCGCTGGTTCAGCGGGGCCGCCGCGCTGCCCTGAAGTCCGTGCAGCGCCAGCAGCCGGGCGGTGGTTTGCGCGCCGGCGCGCGACAGGCGCGTGGTGATGGCGGCCATGGCCGCCTCGCGTGAGCTTTCCGACGCGGACCGGGCCAGGCCCAGGGTGCCCAGCGCCGACCGGATCGCCGAGGCATCGCCGACGGCTTCGGCATCGCGGGCGGCTTCGACGATCTGGCGGGCGAGCAGGTCCATGGACTGCTGGAAGCGGTCGAGATTGCGCTTGTCCCAGGCCGCAGCCAGCCGGGCGCCGCCTGGCTGCGCGGTAGCCGGCAGGCAGGCGCGGATGGCGTCGAACAGCACGCGTTCGTGCACCCAGCTGCGGGCGAAGGCGTCCAGCGGCACGACATCGCGCACCACGCCATAGGGCCGCAGGTGGTTCGTCCAGCGCGAGACGTCTTCCTGTTCGCGGGCGGCGGGGCGAGGCGGACCCATCTGGTTGAGCAGTACCACGACGGGCTTGCCCAGCCATTGGAGAATCTGCATCTCGGGCGCGACATAGCCCGCGTCCTGCGGATCCTCCGAGGCATTGACCAGATACAGCACCACGTCGGCGTTGTCGCGCGCCGCCTGCAGCGCGCGCTGGCTGAGCCAGAAGGCGCGGTCGCTGACCCGGTCCCAGACCTCGGTCAGGAACCAGCCCACCGGGTTGCCCGCCTTCTCCAGCCGTTTGGCCAGCCGCGCGGAATCGCCGAAGCCCGGCGTATCCCACAGGTACAGTTCGTCGCCATCGGCGGTCGCGAGCAGGCGATAGGCGTCGGCGGTCTGCGTGACGTGGGCCGCGTCGCGGACCTCGCCCACGTCCGCGCCAAGCAGGGTGCGGGCCAGCGTCGTCTTGCCGGCGTTGGTGTGGGAGACCAGGCAGAGCTGTATGCGGGCGGGTTTGTCAGGCATCGGGAGGATGGAGCAGATCGACGAAGGTGACCGGCACCTTGTGCAGGGTGCCGAAATCCTGCCACAGGCGCCGGCGTTCTTCCAGGCGGCGATCGGCGCCAGCCTGGCCGTCGAGACGCGCCGCATAGGCCGACTGGTCGACGGCCAGCACGATCTTGCCGGGCAGCGCGCGCGCCAGGTGATCCAGGAAGGCGCCGTGGTTCTCGGCTTCGGGTGTGGCAGACAGATTCACCAGCGCGGCGGTGACGGTAGCGCCTTCGTCCGCCGCGTCCGGCGCGGGCATGTCCAGCGGGTCGGCACCGTAGTCCCAGCCGGGCATCACCGCGGCCTGGGCGGTGTCGCCCAGCATGGAGCGCGCCACCGCCTGCAATGCCTGGCCGCGCGCCGCGTCGACGGCGAAGCTGTAGGGAATCACGCGCAGGCGCAGCGGCACGGGGCTGAGCGAACCCAGCAGCTTGCGGTAGTAGGGCAGGCCCATGTCCAGGGGAAAGTCCGCGCGCAGGTGCGTTTCCTTCCAGCGCGCCACCGCCGCCAGCAGCAGGCGGGGAATCACGACGACGATGGCCAGCAGTGCCGCGTACAGATGGACCCAGCGGGCACCGCCCGCCACGAAGCCGGGGGCGTCGAACCGCAGCGCGGCGATCTCCGCGGGCGTGAAGCCCGGCAGGCGGAACAGCCAGGTCGCGGGCGCGAACAGCGTGCTTAGGATCGCGTGCACCTGGCCGGCATCGAGGAAGGTGCTTTCCCAGCCGACGCGGTATTCGACGGTCAGGCCGCGCGCGTACAGCGACAGGGCGACGCCGGCGCCGAACAGCGCGGCGCAAAGATGAAGGATGCGCTTGCCGCGCGCCAGGTGCAGCGGCGCCGCCAGCCGCTGCCAGTCGAGCGCGAAGCGCGCCCCGGCGGCGGCCAGCGCGGGCGAACCCCGGCGCGGGCGCCAGCGCCAGCCTTCCGGCAGCCAGGGCCGGGCGAACAGCGCCGCGCCCCGCTGCCGCAGCGGCGGCACCACGAGGGAGGCGGCCAGTATCGCGTACATCAGCAGGTTCCAGCCCAGCACGCCCAGTAGCGGCGGCGACAACAGGTCCATGCGGTGCGGATTGGCGATGCGCTCGGTCAGCGCGCCGGCCAGGAAAGCCGCCAAGGGAAGCAGCCAACTGGCCAGGGGGGCCAGCCGAGGAGGATGGCGCATGGCCTTGAGCGTCGGCGCACGCCGTTCCAGTCCGTCCAGCAGCAGGGCCGCGCGGGTCTGCAGGAAGCTGCCGGCCGGGTCCCGCCCGGCGTCGCGGCCGCCTTGCAGTCCGCACAGGTTGCGGGCGCTCAGGCTGGCCTCGCGGCGATCCTCGGCGCGCAGCAACTGGTGTTCGTCGTCGGTGGTTTCTAGGGCGTGGGCTAGAACCACGTCCCTGGCCGCTCGTTCGTCCATCGGCGTCCTGATCGGTTCTACAAGCCGACAGACTATATAGGAATCGGCACCCGGGGGCAGTGCCCTAGGGCCTGTGCGAGGCTCCTTTTAGCGTGAACAGGCCCTAGTGCGACGTGTCGGCGGCGGACATCGTCTGGGCCTTGCGCCGTGACGGCCGGTCCAGCGTCGCGCGCAGGGAGGCGTACTCGTGTTCGATGCGCGTCAGCCGCGTCTGCCGCGCGGCTTCGTCGGTCCAACTGCCCTGCAGCGCGCTTTGCCGGTCGAAGCGGTACACGAGGCTGGCGTTGTCCAGCAGCGCGGCGTCCCCCGCGGGCTCGAATCCGGCGAGATCGTGCCGGGCCAGTTGTTCCTGGCCCGGACGCGTCTGTTCCAGTGAAACCAGGTGGGCGGCCAGGCGCGCCCGTACGGATTCCGGCAGCGCGCGCCTGGCCACGACCAGCGGCGCGGGCAGCGGGTCGGATCGCCACAGCACGGCCAGCCGGCCGTATTCCATCGGAAAACGTTCCTTGAAGCGCGCCAGGTCGGAGCCGGTGGTCAGGCCCACGTCGGCTTCACCGTTGGCGACCGCCAGCGCGTTGGTCTGGTGGCTGCCCTGGACCTCGGTCGCGAAGAAGGCCTCCATGCGCAGCCCGCGCGGCAGGAACAACTGGAGCTGCGGCACCAGATAGCCGGAGAAGGACCGCACCTCGCCCCGCGCCAGGCGCCACTTGGCCGACAGGGCCAGCATCTGGTCGAGCGTGGCGGGCGCGGCGCCGCGTCGGGCGATGAGGACGGTGCGATGGCGGTCGGAATCGGCGGGCAGCCCGCGGGCAATGACCGTCATGCCATAGCGGGTGACGGCGTCGATGGCCAACTGGCCCGACAGCACGGCGAGGTCGATGTCGCCCCGCCGCAGGGCCGAGGCCATGGCGTCATAGGACGTCGGCGCCAGCAGCCGCGCCGGCTGGCCGAGCGCCCGCGACAGGTCCGTGACCAGGGGGACCCAATCGTTGCGCGTTTCCAGCGGACCCTCGACCGGCAGTACGCCCAATCTGAGCGACTGGCCGTGGACGGCGGAGGCGGCGGCCACCAGCCCGAGCGCCGCCAGGCGCAGAAGGGCGGGCGCCACGGACCGGGAAAGGCGCCGCGGCGGACGGCGAAAAACAGGCATGGGCGCGTCCTGATGAATCGGATCTGTGCTTATGGATTTATTTTTGGTATCTTGTTTTCCTGTAATTGGATTCTTTTTTTGTGTCCATTGCAAGGCGCGTCACAATATTCCCCTTCGAGCCCACTTCCTGTCCATGCCCCTGCAAGCTCCCGCCCCGGCCGACCCGGTATTGGAGTTGCTGCTTTCGCGGCTGCGCCTGCACGACACCGTCACCACGCCGTACTACATCCAGTTGCAGCGCCAGATCCAGGCGCTGATAGACGGCGGCGAGCTGCGGCCCGGCCATGGGCTGCCGTCCGAGCGCGTGCTGGCCCAGGCGCTGAACCTCAGCCGTACGACCATCAAGCGCTGCTATGACGCCCTGCGCGACGCCCAGGCGGTGGCCAGTTCGCAGGGGCGCGGCGGTACCGTGGTCAAGGCCGCCCCCCGCGTTTCGCCCGCCATGCAGCGGCTCAAGGGCTTCACCGAGGAAATGCGGGAACTGGGGCTGGAGCCCTCGGCCCGGGTGCTGGAGCGCGCCGTGGTCCAGGACCGCATGGTGGCGTCGATCTTCGGGCGGCCCTCGAACGCCGAGTTCCTGAAGCTGGTGCGCGTGCGCCTGGCCGACGACGCGCCCATGTCGCGCGAGGTCGCGTGGTACGACCTGGCCGTCGCGCCGGCGCTGGCGGCATGGGATGGCAAGGGCTCGGCGTACGCCTACCTGCGCGAACATTGCGGCATCGAACTGTCCTGGGCCGACCAGTCGGTCGAGGCCGTGCTCAGCTCGCCGGAGGAAGGCGAGGTTTTCGGCTTTTCCCAGCCCGGTCCCTGTCTGCTGCTGAAGCGGCGCTCCCATTCGGTCCGCGATACGCTGGTCGAATACGTGGAAGGCACGTTTCGCGGCGATGCCTACATCTACCGGCTCAAGCTCCGGTCCTGAGCATGGCCTGGAGCCCGTCGCGATCGGGCAGCGAGGCCAGGATGCCTGGGTGCGCGACCGACCACGCGCCGCAGGCGCCGGCGGCTTCCAGCGCGTCCGCCATATCCCGCCCACCGGCCAGCGCCCGGCACAGGCCGGCGCTGAAGGCATCGCCCGCGCCTATGGTCTTGACCGCGGGGATAGGAATGGGCGCGGCCACATGATGCGTGCCGTCGCGATGCCACGCCGCGCTGCCCTGGTCTCCCAGCGTGACGACCAGCCAGCTTCCGCTCCAGCGCCGCCACAGCGTGGGCAGGGCCGCCGCGATCCGGCGCAGCCGCTCGTCCCGGCCGGCTGGCAACGGGCATGCCAGCAGGGCCTGCGCTTCGCCGGCGTTGACGACCAGCACGTCGGTGCAGGCCAGGACGTCGTCCGGCAGCGTCTGCCAGGGCGACGGATTCAGCACGGCCAGGACCCCGTGCGCATGTGCCAGCGCCAGCGCGGCGCGCACCGTGTCGAGCGGGACTTCGAGCTGGGCATAGAGCAGTGCCGCCGACGCGATGCCGTCTTCGGCCGCGGCGACCTGGTCCGGTCCCAGCGCCTCGTTGGCACCGGGATGCACGACGATCTGGTTGTCGCCGTTGGCGTCGATGAACCCCGCGCCATGGCCCGAGGGCTGGCTGCAGCGCAGGACCCGCCGGGTGTCCAGTCCTTCGCCGTGCAGCCATGACAGCAGGTGGTCGGCCGGGGCATCGTTGCCGACCGCCATCAACAGGTCGACCCGGGCGCCCAGCCGATGGCATCCCACCGCCACGGCCAGGCCCTTGCCCGCCGCCTCGGCGACGAAGCCGCGGGCCCGCAGGGTCTCGCCCAACCGGGGCAGCCGGTCCATTTCCCAGCAGCAGGCCTGCATGAAGCTGCCCAGGACGGCAATGCGCGGCCGTGTGCCGGATACGGCCGGGTCCTCGTGTCGCGCGTGGCTTTTCATGGTCGAGCAAACCCTTCCTGCGCCTGCGAGCGCCTGGCATTACGACTTCGTAATGGTCTTTGGCGCCTGAATCGCGTGTATGACGGGCGTGAGCGCCAAATGGCTCCTTTCCGGATAGTAACCGTCGCGACGGTCACGGCGGAGGTGCCGACACTAGACTGGAAGTTCTCAATAGGAGGACTCGCCATGGCAACATTTCTGGTCTTTATCGGCATCATCGCGGCAACGGTGGCCGTCATATACATCCTGGTCAAGCTCCTGATGATGTTCAACGGCGGCGACAAGGATGAAGAGACCCGTCAGGATGTCTCCTCCACCAACCACCCCCATCAGGGCAAGGTGGAAACGGCCCGGAAATAGCGCGGGCCACGCGCGGCCTCACTTGTCCGAGAACTCGTCGAAGATGAGGCCGCGCAGCCACTGGTTGGAGGGCTCGCGATGGAACTTCGCGTGCCAGAATAGATTGATGCCGATCCGGGGCAGCGCCACCGGATGGTTCACCGCGGTCAGGTTGAACGGCTCCAGGCATTCGTCCGCGTAGCGCTCGGGCACGGTGGCGATCATGTCGGTCGACCGCAGGATGTGGCCGATCGCCACGAAGTGCGGCACTGTCAGGCGCACCTTGCGCTGCACGCCTTTCTTCTTCATGAACTCATCGACGATGCCATGCCCGGTGCCGGCCGAGACCGCCACCACGTGGTCGGCCTTGCGGAACGCATCCAGCGTGAGTTTGCGGCCGTCCAGTTCATGGCCGCGCCGGAACATGCAGACGTACTGCTGCGTGAACAGCCGGCGCTGGAAGAAACCGGCCTTGAGCTGCGGCAGCAGCCCGATGGCCAGGTCCACGTGGCCGGCTTCCATTTCATCCCTGAGGTTGACCGCGGTGTTGCGCACCGTGTTGATCGACACGCCGGGCGCGATCCGGGCAGCGGCCTCCATCAGCCTGGGCAGGAAATAGATCTCGCCGATGTCCGTCATGCCCACCGTGAAGGTGCGGTTGCTGCCGGCCGGATCGAAGCTGCTGCGGAAGTTCAGCGTGTCCTGGATGGTGCCGAGCGCATAGGCGATCGGCTCGGCCAGTTGCCGCGCATAGGGCGTGGGTTCCATGCCGCGGGTGGTGCGCAGGAACAGGTCGTCGCCCAGCAGCTTGCGCAACCGGTTGAGCGCGTTGCTGACGGCCGGCTGCGTCAGCCCGAGTTTCTGGGCCGCGCCGGATACCTTGCGTTCCATCAGCATCTGGTTGAAGACGACCAGCAGGTTCAGGTCGATGTCTTTCAGTTCCATGGGGCCACCATTCACCCTGGTGATTGAGTCTATTCACGATATTCTATATATAAATAATTGACCCGTTCCTATACTTTCGTCGACGAAACCAACTACTCCAAGACGCGAGACACACATGGAATTGGTCGTTCAGCCCATGGGCCGCTCGCTGGCGGTGGAGCCGGGCGCGAACCTGCTGCAGACGCTGCGCAGCAACGACGTGCCGGTGTCCTACAGCTGCATGGCCGGTCGCTGCGGCACCTGTCGATGCAAGGTGCTGGACGGCGGCGTGCTGGAGTCGGGCCGCGAGGCCAAGCTCACCAATCCGCACGACGGCCGCTATGTGCTGGCCTGCATGAGCGTGCTGACGGACAACTGCACCATCGAGATCCCCGAAGTCGACGAACTCGTGGTGCATCCGGCCAAGGTGCTCAAGACTTCCGTGACCCGGATCGAGGCCGTCACCCACGACATCCGCCGCGTGGTCCTGCAATCGGCCAAGACGCTGGAATTCTCGCCCGGCCAGTACGCGACGCTGCAATTCACGCCCGAGCACATCCGGCCGTATTCCATGGCTTGTCTGAGCGGCAACGAACTGGAGTTCCACGTGCGCGTGGTGCCGGACGGCCGCGTCTCGGGCTACATTGACACCCAACTGAAAGTGGGCGACCAGGTGCGCGTCAGCGGTCCGCTGGGCACGGCCTACTTGCGCCGCAAGCACACCGGTCCGATGCTGTGCGTGGCCGGCGGGACCGGGCTGGCGCCGGTGCTGTCCATCGTGCGCGGCGCGCTCGAGGCGGGCATGCGCAACGACATCCATCTGTACTTCGGCGTGCGTTCCGAGCAGGACGTCTACGGCAAATCCTGGCTCGACGAGCTGGCGGCCCGGCATGACAATCTGCACGTGCACGTCGTCGTGGCGGCCGGGGCCGAACTGCCGGGGCACCGCAGCGGCCTGGTGACGGACGCGGTCGACGCCGACTGGGCCGGTTTGTCGGGCTGGCGCGCCTATCTGTGCGGGGCGCCGCCCATGGTCGACGCCGCCACGCTGGTACTGGCGCGCAAGGGACTGTCCGCCGACCACGTCTACGCCGACGCATTCTACGCAAGCAGCGATTGACCGCGCCCGCGCGCGATCCCAACCATCACGACAAGGAGGCAAGCATGGGCGAAACCACCGTTTTCCCGCGCGAACTCGAATGGAAGGACAGCGGTTCCAGCCGCATCCCGTTCTGGGCCTATACCGACGAGTCGCTCTACAGGAAGGAGCTTGAGCGCTTCTTCTATTCGGGCCATTGGAACTACGTCGGCCTGGAGGCCGAGATCCCCAATCCGGGCGACTTCAAGCGCACCGCGGTGGGCGAGCGCTCGGTCATCATGACCCGCGCCGAGGACGAGACCATCCACGTGATCGAGAACGTCTGCGCGCACCGCGGCATGCAGTTCTGCCGCGAGCGCAGCGGCAACCGCAAGGAACTCGTCTGTCCCTACCACCAGTGGAACTACACGCTCAAGGGCGACCTGCAGGGCGTGCCGTTCCGGCGCGGCGTCAAGCAGGGCGGCAAGGTCAACGGCGGCATGCCGGCCGACTTCAAGACCGCCGACAACAACCTGAACAAGCTCAAGGTCGCCACCCGCGGCGGCGTCGTGTTCGCCTCGTTCGACCATGACGTGCCGTCGCTGGAGGAATTCCTGGGGCCGGTCATCCTGGGCTACTTCGACCGCCTGTTCAACGGCCGCAAGCTCAAGCTGTTGGGCTACAACCGCCAGCGCATTCCGGGCAACTGGAAGCTGATGCAGGAGAACATCAAGGACCCTTACCATCCGGGCCTGCTGCACACCTGGTTCATCACCTATGGCCTCTGGCGCGCGGACAACAAGTCTGAACTGAAGATGGACGACCGGTTCCGCCACGCCGCCATGATTTCCACGCGCGGTTCGGCGGGCGTGAAGTCCGAGGTCACCGCGGGCGTGACCAGCTTCAAAGAGACGATGGAGATCAACGACAAGCGCCTGCTCGACATCGTCCACGAGCCGTGGTGGGGCGAACCCACCGCCGTGATGATGACGATCTTCCCCAGCGTGATCTTCCAGCAGCAGGTCAACAGCGTGTCCACGCGGCACATACAGCCGAACGGGCACGGTTCGTTCGACTTCGTCTGGACGCACTTCGCCTTTGACGACGACACGCCGGAGATGATCCAGCGCCGCCTGATCCAGGCCAACCTGTTCGGCCCGGCGGGCTTCGTGTCGGCCGACGACGGCGAGGTCATCGAGTTCTCGCAGAGCGGCTTCGAGCAGAAGCCCTACCACCGCGCCCTGGCGGAGCTGGGCGGGACCGGCGTCGAGAACACCGACCACATGGTGACCGAGACGCTGATCCGCGGCATGTACGAATACTGGCGCAAGGTGATGGATGTCTGAGGGGCCTGGAGAAACGAACATGAACGATTTGCAGACCTACCTGGAAGTGGTCCGCCTGCATGCCGACTACGCGGCGGTGGTGGACAGCCGGCAATGGGCGGAGTGGCCCGACTTCTTCCTGGACGAGTGCGAGTACAAGATCCAGCCGCGCGAGAACTTCGACCGCGGGTTGCCGCTGGCCACGCTCTACCTGATCAGCAAGGGCATGCTGAAGGACCGCGTGTACGGCATCAGCGAGACCCTGTTCCACGATCCCTATTACCAGCGGCACGTGTGCGGCCTGCCCCGCATTCTGAAGGACGAGGACGGCGAGCTGCACGTGGAGGCCAACTACGCCGTGTTCCGCACCAAGCTGACGGGCGAGTCCACGGTCTTCAACGTCGGCCGCTACATCGACCGCATCCGGCGCACCCCCGAGGGGCTGAAGTTCGCGTCGCGCGTGTGCGTGTTCGATACCGAGATGATTCCCAATTCCCTGATCTATCCGATTTGAGGTGACCATGGCAGACTGGACCGATGTGGCGGCGACGGATGACGTGCCGGAAGACGACGTGATCGGCGTGCAGGCGGCGGGCAAGGACCTGGCGCTGTACAGCGTGGAAGGAGAGTTCTACGCTACCGACAACATCTGTACGCACGGCCACGCACGCCTGTGCGATGGCTTTCTGGAAGGCGCCGAGATCGAATGCCCGCTGCACCAGGGCCGCTTCGACGTGCGCAACGGCAAGGCGATGTGCGCGCCGCTGACCGAGGACATCAAGGCCTACCCCCTCAAGGTCGAGGGCGGACGCATCTGGCTGCAACTGAACTAGCCCGATGCGGTATTCGCGACAAGGAGACATGCATGCAGGAGCCTGATCAGACCGGCCGCCCGCTACGGGCCTATACCGACCCGGCCTACCGACCGCTGTGCGCGACGCTGGCCGAGGTCCGCGCCAACATCGACCGGCTGGACGACGAGATCGTGGCGTTGCTGGCGCAGCGCGCCATGTACGTGAAGGATGCCGCGCGTTTCAAGCAGGACGCTTTCCAGGTCAGCGCCCCGGCGCGCCAGGCCGAGGTGTTCGCCAAGGTGCGCGCGCTGGCCACCCGCCATAATCGGGGATTCGAAGGCCTGGAGGACGTGGTCGATGCCGGCTACCGTGCGCTGGTGGCCGCGTTCATCGCCGTCGAGCAGAAATACCACGACAGAATGACCCCTACGGAGGACGGACATGCATAAGGAATGGAAGCGCGCCGCGGCGCGGGGAATGATGGCCGCGCTGGCGGCCTGCGCGCTGCCGCTCGCGGCCCAGGCGCAGGCGCAGGCCTGGCCGGCGCATCCGCTGAAACTGATCGTGCCGTTCGGGCCCGGATCCAGCCCCGACCAGGTCGCGCGCGTGGTGGGCGACCGCCTGGGCGGCCTGCTGGGTCAGACCGTGGTGGTCGAGAACCGTCCCGGCGCCAGCGGCAACATCGGCACCAACGCCATCGCCAAGGCGCAGCCGGACGGCTATACCTTCGGCGTATCGATTACCGGCCCGCTGGTCAACAACACGGTGCTGTTCGACTCGCTACCCTACGATCCCGCCAAGGACATTGCGCCGCTGACGCTGGCGGTGCACCAGCCCAACGTGCTCGTGGTGCCTGCCTCGTCGGGCATCACCAACGTGGCGCAACTGCTGGATACGCTCAAGAAGAACCCGGACAAGTACAACTTCCCGTCCACCGGTGCCGGCACGGTCTCGCATCTGTCGGTGGAACTCATGCTGCAGCAGATCGGCGCCAAGGCAGTGCACGCGCCTTATCCGTCGTCTCCGGCCGCGCTGACCTCGCTGCTGTCCGGCGACACCCAGTTCGCCGCGCTGCCGCCCATCGCCGTCATGCCCATGGTGAAAGACGGCCGGCTCAAGGCGCTGGCGGTGACCTCGTCCAAGCGTTCGGCCCTGCTGCCCGACATCCCGACTCTGGGCGAGGCCGGTGTGCCCGGCATCGAGGGCTCAGCCTGGATAGGCTTCGTCATCTCGTCCAAGGTGCCGGCCGACATCCAGAAGAAGCTGTCGGATGCGCTGATCACCGCGCTGAAGGACCCCGAGGTCGGCAAGAAGCTCCAGACGCAGTACATGGAGCCCGCCGCCACGACGCCGCAGGAGTTCCGCCGCTATATGGACGACGAGCTCAAGCGCTGGGCACCGCTGATCAAGAAGCTGGGGTTGAAGGGGCAGTAGACGGGAATCCTGCCCAGACTGGCGGGCATGCTGCAAAATAGGAGCCGATACCCCGCAAGCCGGCCTGTCGCGCTTGCGGGGGAAGATCAGGATGGCTCATTGCATATGAAGAACGAAACTGGAACGAAGCGCAAGCCGCGGGCCGAGCCGGAGAAGACAGCGGCCCCGAAGCCGGGCCGTCGGGCGGCCTCGGCTCGAGGCGTCAAGACCGATCTGCAGCGGGCCGACTGGGTGCGCGCGGGCCTGCGGGTGCTGGCGCAATCCGGGGTGGACGCCGTGCTGATCCCGCGCCTGGCTACGGACCTGGGTGTGACCAAAGGCAGCTTCTACTGGCATTTCGAGTCGCGCGACGACCTTCTGCTCGCGCTGATCGAGGAGTGGAAGCAACACGCCACGCTACGCGTGATCGAGATCGTCGACAGCGCGTCCACGTCGCCGCAGGAGAAGATCCGCCTGATCGCTTTCATCGGTACCAATTCGCCCATCGACGAATTTGGCGGCGCTATCGAATTGGCGGTGCGCAACTGGGCCCGCACGAATCCCGACGTGCGCAACGCCGTGGCCGACGTCGACAAGCAGCGGCTGACCTACCTGACCAGCCTGTACGCCGAGATGGGCTCCCAGATCGATCCGGAGCTGCTGGCCTGCCTGCACTACAGTTTCTCGACCGGGCTGCGCCTGATCTTCGCCTATCCCGAGAAGCAGAAACTGGCGATGCGGCAGGCCGCGCTCGACACCATCTTCTTCCCGTCTCCCGTCAAATGACCTGTCCGGCCAGGCGCCGCAGGTCCGCCAACGCCTGGGCATACTCGGCCGCCAGTCCGTCGACGATGGCGGCTGTCGAGGCGATGTGGGTGACCGCGCCGACACCCTGGCCGGCGCTCCAGACGTCGCGCCAGGCCTTGGCTTCGCTGCCGTCCGCTCGCTGGCCGAATGAAAAGCTGCGCCGATCGCGAGAGGCCAGCGTGTCGATGTCCACCCCCGCCGCTTCGAAGCTGCGGACCAGGTAGTTGGCTGGCAACCCCGTGACCGCAGTGCTGCAGACGATGTCGGCCGCGGTCGCGTCCACCACCATGTTCTTGTAGGACTCCTGGGCGTTGGCCTCGTGCGAGGCGATGAAGCGGGTGCCCATGTAGGCCAGGTCGGCGCCCATCGCCTGCGCGGCGAGAACCTGCCGGCCGCCGGCGATGCATCCCGACAGCACGATGAGTCCATCGAAGAGGCGCCGTACCTCGGCGGTGAACGCCATGGGGTTGATGCTGCCGGTGTGTCCGCCCGCGCCCGCGCAAACGAGGACGAGACCATCGACGCCGGCATCGATGGCCTTGCGCGCATGGCGCAGCGTCGAGACGTCGTGCAGCACCATGCCGCCGTAGGCGTGTACCCGATCGACCACTTCACCGGGGGGATTCAGGCTGGTGATGACGATGGGCGATTCGTGTTCGCAGACGATCTCCAGGTCGTGGGCGAGGCGTGGATTGCTGGGATGGACGATGAGATTGACCGCGTAGGGGGCGGCGGGCCAGGGCGGCGATCCGCGGTTCCATTCATCTATCTCTGCCTGCACGTGGGACAGCCACGGCGCCAGCTCGCTCTCGGGGCGCGCGTTCAAGGACGGAAAGGCTCCGATGATGCCCGCCTTGCATTGCTCGGCCACCAGTTCCTTCGAGGAAACGATGAACATGGGCGATCCCATTGCGGGCACGCGCAGGCGCCATGGGTGAGCCGCGCGGCGCGATGACGAGAGTTGCGAGTTCAAGGGTTTCTCCCAGGGTTGACGGTCATGGGAGCGTTCAATAGAGTAGCTTCCATACCGACCAGTATGGAACGGAATCCAGACCGAGGCAAGAAGCAATGAAGAGCTCCGATCACTCATTCGGCCCAGCATCCGGTCACGCGTCGATCGGCGACCGCAGCGTTGCGCTGCGCGAGCTCTGGTCGCGCGGCGCGCGCTTGGCGCAGGCCCTGCGCGAAGGGGGCGTCAGAGAAGGCGATGCGCTTGCGATGCTGATGCGCAACGACCTCTGCTTCCTCGAAGCAATGATCGCTGCCAGCCTGCTCGGGGCCTATGCCGTACCCATCAACTGGCACCAGAAAGCGGACGAAGTGGGATTCATCCTGGCCGATGCCGCGGCGCCGGTGCTGCTGGCCCACGCTGATCTGTTGGTGGACCTGGGCGCTACGATCCCGCACGGCGTGCGCGTCATCGCCAGTCCTACGCCGTCCGAGATCCAACAGGCCTACGGACTGGATGCCGCGCGCGGTATCGTGGCCCGCGGCGTGGAAAGCCTGGAGCAGGTGATCGCCGCGCACGAGGAGTTGGCGGATCGCTCCGCAGCGGGAACCCGTGGCAGCATCATCTACACCAGCGGAACCACGGGACGGCCGAAGGGCGTGCGCCGCGCGGCGCTCGAACCGGAGGCGGCCCGCCGCTTCGCGGCGCTGTCGCAGCAGTGGTTCGATCTGCGTCCCGGCGTGCGCACCGTCATGGCGGGCCCCATGTATCACAGCGCTCCCAATACCTATGCCCGGTCGGTCCTGCATTCGGGCGGAAGCATCGCCCTGATGCCGAGATTCGATGCCGAAGGGTTGCTGGCCCTGATCGAGCGCGAACGCATCACGCATCTCCACCTGGTTCCCACCATGTTCGTGCGGTTGCTGCGGCTGCCCGAGGCGGTCAAGTCGCGCTACGACCTGAGTTCGCTGGAGTTCGTGATCCACGGCGCGGCGCCCTGTGCGCGCGAGGTCAAGCAGGCGATGATCGATTGGTGGGGGCCGGTCATCCACGAGTACTACGGCGCGACGGAAACCGGCATGGCCAGCCGCAGTTCGTCCGAGGAATGGCTTGCGCGGCCGGGCACCCTCGGCCAGGCCTGGCCGGGACGCGAGCTGCGGGTCTATGGCGAGAACGGCGAGCGCCTGGCCGCCGGCCAGATCGGCGAAATCTACGTGGGTCTGCAGGGTGTGCCCAACTTCACCTACCTGAACGCCGACGCCCAGCGGGCCCAGGTCGACCGCGAAGGACTCGTCACCAACGGCGACGTTGGCTATCTGGACGAAGACGGCTACCTGTTCCTGGTCGACCGGAAGAAGGACATGGTCATTTCCGGCGGCGTGAATATCTATCCCGCGGAGATCGAATGCGCGCTGGCCGAGCACGAGAGCGTGGCCGACAGCGCGGTGATCGGCGTGCCCGATGCCGAGTACGGGGAAAGGCTGGTGGCCTTCGTGCTGCCGTCCGACGGCCTGATCCTGTCGGAAGACGTGTTGCGCGGTTTTCTGAAGAGCAAGCTGGCGAACTTCAAGGTTCCCCGGGAGTTCGTCTTCGTCGACCAGCTTCCCCGGGACGATTCCGGCAAGCTGATGAAGCGCAAGTTGCGGGATCCCTATTGGGCCGGGCGGGCGGCGGCCATCTGAACGAGCACGCACCGAGGAGACGACGATGCGAACTATTGCGGTCGCGGCGGCCCTGTCGGCCGCCTTGGCGGGGTTTCCCTGCTGGGCGAAATATCCGGAACGCCCCATACGGCTGATCGTGCCGTATCCGGCGGGGGGCACCACCGACGTGCTGGCGCGCCTGGTGGCCAAGGTCATGGCCGAGGCATTGGGGCAGGAGGTATTCGTCGACAACCGGGCGGGCGCGGCCACCATCGTGGGCGTGGACGCGGCTGCGAGGGCTCCCAACGATGGCTACACCATCCTGCTCGCGACGGCCACGTCGTTCGCGGTCAATCCTCACATCTACAAGAAGCTCCCTTATCGCCTGGACGAGTTCATTCCGATCGGGTTCATCGGCGAGGCGCCCATCCTTCTGGTTTCTCCCGTGTCGTATCCCGCACGCAACCTGCCCGAACTGGTCTCCAGACTGAAGGCCGATACCGCCGGCACGGCCATCGCGACTACCGGCAAGGGTGGTTTCTCGCATTTGACGGCCGCGATGTTCTTCAACGCCATCGGCGCCAAGTACCGCGACGTGCCCTACCGTGGAGAAGCTCCGGCCATTCAGGACGTGGTGGGGGGCCAGGTGAACCTGTACTTCGGCAGTATGCCGGGCACGCTTCCCCATGTAAGCGCCGGACGATTGCGCGCCTATGGCGTGACATCGGAACAGCGATCGCCGTCGGCGCCCGCCATCCCCTCATTCGCCGAGCAGGGGCTGCCTCAGGTGGTCGCCACGTCCTGGTTCGGGCTGTCGGCGCCCAAGGGAACATCGTCCGACATCATCGCCACGCTGGGGGCGGCGCTGGCGAAGGCGATGAAGGAACAGAGCATGCGCGACAGGCTGGCGCAGGAAGGCGCGGTCACGCGCGAGATGTCGCCGGCCGGATTCGCCGATTACATCCGCCGCGACAACGAGCGCTGGGGCGTCATCGTGCGGGCGGCCGGCGTGGAAGCGGAGTAGGCCATGAGCGGATACATGCTCGAGCAGGTGCTGTACGACCTGGGAACGCGCCGCGATGCGCGTGAGGCTTTCGCGTCAGATGCCGCAGGGTTTCTTGCACGCTACCGCCTGGAACCCGCCGAGGTCAGGATGGTCGCGGAATTCGACGTGGCGCAATTGCAGCGCGAGGGCGTCAGCCCATTGCTGACCTATGGCTACTGGATGATGAACGCGCCGTCGCGGACGAGGGCCTCCTATCTGGCGAGACTGCGCGAACCGCGGGGGGAGGGTGCATGGCACGCATCGTAGGCGGCTTCGTCATGCCGCATGAACCCGGCATCTTCTACATGCCCAGAGAGCGCTGGACGGAAGGCCAGCGCCGGGTCATGGCGGCCTATGGCGATATTGCGCGCCGCATAGGCGAACTGGAAGCCACCGCGGTGGTCGTGGTCGGCGCCGACCACTACGTGCTGTTCGGGCCGGGGTGCCTGCCGAGCTATCTGATCGGGATAGGCGAGGTCAGCGGACCCTATGAGAAGTTCGCCGGCATCGACCAGGGCGCGATTCCCAACCATGCGCCGCTTGCCGAGCACATCGCGCGCCATGGCCGGGACCATGGATACGACTGGGCCGTGGCCAAGGTGCTGCGCGTGGACCACTCGATCGGCCTGCCGGCGCGCGTGTGTGCGCTCGTCAATCCCTCGGTGCGCGGCGTGATACCGGTCTACCTGGCAAGCGGCGTGGAACCGGTGATATCGCTGCGGCGGGCCCACCAACTGGGCGGTGCCCTGCGCGCGGCGGTCGAGGCGTGGGACACCGACGACCGCGTCGTGGTGATCGGTTCCGGTGGTATCAGCCATTGGGTCGGCATGCCGCAGATGGGGCGGGTGAACGAGGCGTTCGACCATCGCGTGCTCGATTGCGTGGTGCGCGGCGATCCACGGGACCTGCTGGAGATGAGCGATGCCGAGATCCTGGAGCAGGGTGGCAACGGCGCCTTCGAGATTAGAAACTTTCTTTGCATGATGGGCGCGCTGCCGGGCCGGACCGGACGAGTGCTGTGCTACGAGCACGGCGATGAATGGGTGACCGGCCTGGGGTTCGCCGAAGTCCTGGAGCCAGCATGACGACTGACGTTCTTCAACCCGGTCCGGACGAACTCCGCGCGCTGGTGGATCTGGAACATGGCGCGATCGACCGCCGCGTGTATTGGGACGAGGCCGTCTACCGGCTGGAGCTCGAGCGTATCTTTGCCCGTTGCTGGCTGTTCGTGGCGCACGAGAGCCAGGTCGCGGAACCCGGCGACTTCCTGACCACCTACATGGGCGAGGATGGGGTGATCGTGGCCCGGGACGGCAACGGCGCGATCAACGTCTTCCTGAACTCCTGCACGCACCGCGGCAACCGCATCAGCCTGGCTGAGGCCGGCAATCGCCGGCGCTTCACCTGCAACTATCACGGCTGGACTTTCGGGCTGGACGGCGCGCTGGTGGCGCTGCCCCAGGAGGACGTCTATCGGCAGACCTGCCCTGGCTTCGACCCGGGCGGTCTCGGCCTGCACCGGGCCCGGGTCGCATCCTACAAGGGACTGGTGTTCGCGACCTTCGACGAGGAGGCGCCCGGCCTGGAGGACTACCTGGGCGACTATCGCTGGTACCTGGACGTGTTGCTGGACAACGATGAGGAAGGTACGGAGTTCCTGGAAGGCAGCATCAAGTCGCGCATGGCCTGTAACTGGAAGTTCCCGGCGGAGAACTTCGCCGGCGATTCGTATCACGCCGCCTGGACGCACAACTCGGGCGCGATGGCGATGCTGGGGATGGGCGTGGGCAAGTCGAACCAGGAGAACAGCTACCAGATCAACGTCAACGGGCACGGCTGGCAATTCGGTCTCGACATGGTCGGCAACGCGATGGTGCTGGGCGAACAGGACATCGTCGACTACCTGCGCGAACGCGAGGAGAAAGTAGCCGCGCGCCTGGGCAAGCTGCGATCGCGCATGGTGGGGTCCATCAGCTCGGCCAACCTGTTTCCCCATATGTCCTTCCTGCCAGGCCAGAGCACTTTCCGTACCTGGCATCCCAAGGGACCGAAGGGAATAGAACTGCATACCTGGGTGCTGGTCAACAAGTCCGCGCCTGAAAGCCTCAAGAGCCTGTACATGAAGGGGGTCATGAGGACTTTCTCGCCGTCGGGAACCTTGGAGATGGACGATGGCGACAACTGGGAGAACTCGACGCAGACCAACGATGGCGTGGTGACCCGGCGCCAGAAGCTGCACTACGCGCTGGGCCTGGATAGCAGCATCCAGCATCCCGAGTTGAAGGGGGCGGTGCATCTGCGCAAGTACAACGATTCGAACCAGCGAGCCTTCTACCGCCAGTGGCTGAAGCTGATGTGCGACGAGCGTGCGCACGCATCCAGGAGCTGAGCACATGCCCGTGAACTTAGGCGAGACCCCAATCCTGCGCAAGCCGGTCGCGTTGCCGCCGCCGATGCTGCCGCCGCGGGACCTGGTGTTCGAAGTGGAGCAGTTCCTGTATCGCGAGGCCCGCCTGCTGGACGACGAACGCTACCAGGAGTGGCTGGGACTGATGACCGAGGATATCCATTATTGGATGCCCGGTATCCAGTCGCGTCACCGGCGGGACAAGAAGCCCAGGCTCGATCCCCGGCGCATGGCATTTTTCGATGACGACCTGTTGAACATGCGGCGGCGGGTGACCCGCTTTCTCGATCCAACGGCATGGGCCGAGGATCCGCCGACCCGCTCCTGCCACATCATCTCGAATATCGAGGTCGAACTGACCGATGCGCCCGGCCAATACCGGGTGTACTCCGCCTTCGTCAATTGCCGGGGCAGGGGCGAGGCGGAAGAGTACTGGTTGTCCGGCCGCCGCAACGACGTGCTGCGGCGTGTGGAGGACGGCGGCCTGCGCCTGGCGTCGCGCGAGATCGTCATCACGCAGACCGTCCTGCTGGCCAAGAACCTGAACGTCTTCCTATGAATACACGGGCTCCCGAACGCGGCACTTTTTCTTCGCGCGGCTGGCTGGCGGGGCAGGTCGCGGTCATTACCGGAGCGGCGAGCGGCATCGGCCGCGCGGTGGCCGAACGCTACCTGGAAGAAGGCGCGCTGGGCGTGGTGTGCGTGGATGCCGACCGGGCTGGCCTGGACGAGTTGGCCCGGGAGCACGGGAGTCGCGTCGAACCGGTGATCGGCGACGTGCGCGACCATGCGGTCCACGAACGGGCGGTCGAACGCGCGCTGGCGAGCTACGGCGGGCTGGACGTGCTGGTGGGCAACGCGGGGTTGTTCGATTTTCGCCGGCCCTTGAGAGGCTATACGGCCTCGGCTCTGGCGGCGACGATGGACGAGTTGTTCGCGGTCAACCTGCGCGGCTATCTGTACGCGGCCATGGCCGCGCGCGAGGCGCTGGAGGCAGCCGGTGGCTGCATGATCTTTACCGCCTCGGTGGCCAGCTTCCATGCGGGGGGCGGAGGCGTGCTCTACACCATGGGCAAGCACGCCGTGGTCGGCCTGGTGCGTCAGTTGGCCCTGGAGCTGGCACCCAGGGTGAGAGTGAACGGCGTCGGGCCGGGCGGCACGCTGACGGGACTGCGGGGCACGCAGACGCTGGGACACGGTGACCGCCAGATCGATGCCGACCCGCGCGCCTTTGACCAACGCGTGTCGGCGGCGGTGCCGCTGGCGTTCGCCCAGAGGCCGCGCGACCACGCCGGCCTCTATGTGCTGCTGGCCAGCCGCGACAACGCGCGCGCGGTCACCGGCGAAATATTCATGAGCGACGGCGGCGTGGCCGCCCGCTCGATCTGAGGAAACGGGCATGGAGACTTCCGCGAGACACCCGGCCGTGGGCAAGACCGTCGAGGCCAACGGATTGCGCACGAACTACCACGAGGCGGGCGACGGGCCGCCGGTCATTTTCCTGCACGGTTCGGGGGCAGGGGTCAGCGGCTGGGAAAACTGGCATGGCGTCATGCCCGCGTTCGCGCGCCGGCACCGGGTGCTGGTCCCGGATATCGTCGGCTTCGGCTTCACCGAGCGGCAGCCGGGTGCGCGGTACAACATCAAGGTGTGGGTCCAGCATCTGCTGGGATTCATGGACGCCATGGGCGTGCAGCAGGCCGATCTGGTGGGCAATTCGTTCGGCGGCGCGCTGGCGCTGGCCGTGGCGCTGCGCAATGGGCATCGCGTCCGTCGGATGGTGCTCATGGGGACTCCGGCCGGAGAGTTCGAGCAGCGCGCCTCGTCGGCGCGGTCCTGGTACTACCAACCGTCACTGGAGAACATGGCGGAGCTGTTGCGCACGTTCCCCCACGATCCCTCCGTGATTACCGACGAGATGGTGAGGCTGCGCCATGAGGTCAGCCTGTTGGCGGGGGGGATGGATGCCTACCGCAAGCTGTTTCCCGAGCCCGGGCAGCCGGGAGAGGTCAGGATGGTCAAGGGCATTCCGGAGCCGGACCTGGCGTCGATCGAGGCCCCCGTCCTGGTGCTGCACGGCCGCGACGACCAGCGTGTGCCCGTGGAGTGCGGCCTTCGCATTGCCAGACGGTGTCCGCGCGCCGATCTGCACATGTTCGGCCAATGCGGCCATTGGGTACAGATCGAGAGGCAGGAAGCCTTCGTCCAACTGGCCACGTCGTTCCTGGCATGACCGTCATGCCGTTCGCGTGAAACGCATTCACTCTTCGACAAGGAAATCCCGTGCTGGATCCCGATACATCATTGCGGCTCGCGGTGGAGCTGGAGGCGGCTCAACTCAGCCGCGTGCCGGTGCGGCAGTTTTCGCTGCGCCACCCCGACATGACTGTGGACGATGGCTATGGCATCCAGCGGGCGTGGATGGGCCTGAAGCAGCAGAGTGGCCGGACGCTGCGCGGGCACAAGATCGGACTTACCTCGCGCGCCATGCAGCAGTCCAGCCAGATCGACGAGCCAGACTATGGCGCCCTGCTGGACGACATGTTCCACGAGTCGGGCCATGACATTGCGCATGACCGCTTTCTCGCGCCGCGTGTGGAGGTCGAGCTGGCCTTCGTGCTCGGCCGGCCGCTGCGCGGACCGGGAGTGACTGTTTTCGACGTGCTGCGCGCCGCGGACTACGTGGTACCTGCGCTCGAGATCATCGATGCGCGCATCGAACAGATGGACAGGGAGTCGGGCCGTCCGCGCAAGGTTTTCGACACCATTTCGGACAATGCCGCCAGCGCCGGCGTGGTGTTGGGAGGCCGGCCGGTACGGCCGGATGCCGTGGACCTGAGGTGGTGCGGCGCCTTGCTGCACAAGAACGGAATCATCGAGGAGTCGGGGCTCGCCGCCGCCGTGCTGGGCCACCCGGCCACGGGCATCGCGTGGCTGGCCAACAAATTGGCGCGGCATGACGAAGCGCTGGCCGAGGGCGAGATCGTCCTGGCGGGATCCTTCACCCGGCCCGTGGCGGGTGCGCGTGGAGACACCTTCCATGCTGACTACGGGCGGCTGGGGTCGATCAGCTTCCGCTTCGCTTGACGAGGGCCACGGCATGAATCTGCCTGAGAATGCCTTCAAGCGTGCGCTGACCGACCGCCGGCGGCTGATCGGCCTGTGGGCCGCGATGGGCGATCCCTACAGCCTCGAGATCTGCGCCCAGGCCGGATTCGACTGGCTGCTGCTGGACGGCGAACACGGTCCCAACGATCTGCGTACCGTCCTGGCGCAGTTGCAGGTATTGGCGGCCTATTCGCCGGCCCCGGTCGTCCGCGTACCGGAAGGCGATGCCGTGCTGTTGAAGCAATACCTGGAAATCGGCGTCCAGAATTTTCTGGTTCCCATGGTCGAATCCGCCGGCCAGGCGAGCGCGATCGTGGCGGCGACGCGATATCCGCCGCACGGGACGCGCGGCGTGGGCAGCTCCATCGCGCGGTCCTCGCGCTGGGCCCGCTATACGGACTACCTGCACGCGGCGAACGCACAGATATGTGTGCTGGCTCAGGTCGAGACCGCGGCGGGAGTCGATCGTGTCGCCGAGATCGCCGCGGTGGAGGGGGTCGACGGTATCTTCATCGGTCCGGCCGACCTGGCCGCGTCCATGGGGCGGCTGGGGGAGCCGGGCCACCCGGAGGTGCGCGCGGCCATCGACCGGGCGAGGCGAGAAGCGCTGGCGCAGGGCAAGGCCGTGGGCACGCTGGCCACGGAGCCTGCCTCGATCCGGCAACATCTGGAACAGGGCGCCAGCTTCGTCGCCGTGGGGGTGGATACCGCCTTGCTGGCGCGGGCCGCCCGCGACCTGGCCGCTGCCTGGATCAATCCAGCTTGACCTTGGCCTTGCGCACGACCTCGCCCCACTTGGCGCGGTCGGCCGCGATGAACGCCGCGAACTCCGCCGGCGTGTTCCCCTTCAGTTCCCCGCCATACGAGCGCCATTTCTCCGCCAGCTCCGGCGACTGCGCGGCCTTGCGCATGGCCTCGCTCAGCTTGTCGACGATGGCCTTGGGGGTCCCGGCCGGCGCCAGCAGCCCCTGCCAGGCGATGGGCTCGAAATCGGCGATGCCCGATTCGGCGAAGGTCGGCACGTCGGGGAAGGTGGGATGCCGCTGCTTGCCCGTGATCGCCAGCAGCTTGAGCTTGCCCGCGCGAATGTTGCCCGCCGCGGCCGGAAGCCCGTCGAACATCAATTGCACCTGGCCCGCCAGCAGGTCCGCATAGGGGCTGTTGCTGTTGTACGGCACGAAATTCAGCCGGGTGTTCGCGCTGAATCCGAACCATTCGCCCGACAGGTGGGAGTAGCTGCCCGGTCCCTGTGTAGCCACGTTGACGGCATCGGGCTTGGATTTCATCAGGGCCAGCAGGGCGCGGACGTCGTTGGCGGGAAGCTTGGGCGTGGCGATCAGGCCGGTGTTCAAGATGCCGAGCAGGCTGACCGGCGTGAGGTCCTTGGCCGCGTCGAAGGGCAGTTTGGAGTACAGGTGCGGCACGACCGACAGCGTACTGGTGGTGCCGATGTATAGGGTGTAGCCGTCGGGCGTGGCGCGTGCGGCCGCCTCGGTGCCGATGATGCCCGAGGCCCCCGGCCGGTTGTCCACGAACACGTTCTGCCCCAGGACCTTGGTCAGCTCGGCCGCGATCTCGCGGGCATTGGCGTCGGGCCCGGTGCCGGCGGCGAAAGGGGCGATGATGCGCACCGCCCGGGCGGGGTAGTCCTCGGCCTGGGCGCTGGCCGAAGCGAAGGCCGCCAGAGCGATGGCGGGCAGGCCGATGCGGCGTAACAGCGAATTCATGGATCGTCTCCTGGGATCATCACGTTCCGTGATTTTTGTAAGTCTATTATCAAAATAAGAGAATTCGTATATATTAAAAACACACGACAACCAAAAAATCAACTTTTATTCTCTTTAAAAGAGAACGAAAGGAGGAAAAATGGCAGTGCAACCCTCTCATGCTCCCGAGGCCGGCCTGGCGCTTGCCTTCAGCCATCTGGGGCTGTATGCGCGCGACATCGATGCGATGGCGCAGTTCTACCGGACCGTGCTGCGGTTCACCGAGACGGACCGCGGCAACCTGGGCCATACCCGCCTCATTTTTCTGAGCCGCGACCCGGCCGAGCACCACCAGATCGTTCTGGTGTCGGGGCGTCCCGAGGACCAGCGGTTCAGCGTCGTGAACCAGATCTCGTTCCGGGTCCCCGACCTGTCCACGTTGCGGAGTTTCCACGAGCGCCTGGTCGCGGCCGGCGTGGACGACATCCAGCCCGTAACGCACGGCAACGCGGTGTCCATCTATTGCCGGGATCCGGAGGGCAACCGGCTGGAACTGTTCATGGACACCGACTGGTACTGCGAGCAGCCGCTGCGCGAACCGGTGGATTTTCGCGACAGCGACGAGGAGATCCTGCGCAAGGCAGAGGCCATCGCCCGCCGTTATCCCCGCTTTCAGCCGCGTGCCCAATGGCAGGCCGAGGTTGCCCGCCGCATGGAAGCCGACCAGCATGCGTGAACGTCCATCGATGACGGCCGACGTGGCGATCGTCGGCTACGGGCCGGTGGGGGCCATGCTGGCCAATCTGCTGGGGCAGGCGGGATTGTCGGTGCTGGTGCTGGACAAGGAACGCCAGGTCTATCCCTTGCCGCGCGCCATTCATTTCGACGGCGAGGTCATGCGCATCTTCCAGAGTGCCGGCCTGCGGGAGGCGGTGCTGGAGGTGGCGCGGCCCGGCAGCCAGGGCATGCATTTCGTCAACGCCGAAGGCCGGACCCTGCTGATCCGGGGCGGCACGGCCGACGACGGGCCGCACGGATGCGCCAACAACTACTACTTCCACCAGCCCGAACTGGAGCGCGTGCTGCGTGAAGGCGTTGCCCGCCACGCCGGCGTGGCGGTCCGGCTGGGCTGCGAAGTGATGGCCTTGCGTGAACGGGGCGACTGGGTCGAACTGGACCTGGCCGAAGGCGGCACCGCGCGCGCCCGCTATGTCGTCGGCTGCGACGGCGCCCGGTCGCTGGTCCGCAAGACCATGGACAGCAGGATGGAGGACTTGGGCCTGCACCAGCCGTGGCTGGTCTTCGACGCGGTCCTGAAGGACGATGGCTCGTCCCTGCCGGCGCATACCGTGCAGTACTGCGATCCCTCGCGGCCCATGACCTATTGCAACGTGGTCGGACGCCGCCGGCGCTGGGAGATCATGGTCATGCCGGGGGACGACACCGCGGCCCTGGTCCGGCTCGATACGCTGTGGCAGCTCGTGAGCCGCTGGGTCACCCCCGAGCAGGCCGACCTCGAACGTGCCGTGGTCTATACCTTCCACTCCGTGCTGGCCCATGGCTGGCGCAAGGGCCGCATGCTGCTGGCCGGCGATTCCGCGCACCAGACGCCGCCGTTCCTGGGGCAGGGCATGTGCGCGGGCATGCGCGACGCCGCCAACCTGGCCTGGAAGCTCGAGGCGGTGCTGCGCGGGCGGGCGGGAGATTCGCTGCTGGACTCCTACGAGTCCGAGCGCGCGCCGCATGTGCGGGCCTTCGTGGAACTGGCCGTGCGCCTGGGGGCCATCATCCAGGCCACCGATCCCGACGCGGCCCGCGAACGCGACCGGCGCTTCTCGGCCGGCGAACCGGAGATCTTCGAGTTCCCGTCGCCCGCCCTGGGGCCGGGACTCCAGGGCGATGCGGCCGCGCCCGCCGGGCTGCCTTTTCCGCAACCGCGCCTGGATGACGGCAGGCTGTTGGACGAGGCGCTGGGCAACCGCATGGCGATCATCGGCGAGTCCGGCGTGGTGGGCGCGGTGGGGGAGGCCACGCGCGAGCGGTGGCGTACGATGGACGCGGCGGTGCTCGACCGTCCGGGCCGTACACTAGCGGCCTGGCTCGATGCGCACGATGCGCGGGCCATCGTGCTGCGTCCCGACCGCTACCTGATGGGCGTGGCGCGCACTTCCGACGAACTCGAGCGCATCACGGCCCGCCTGCCGGCGGCCGAGGTGGCTCTGTCCCGATGACCGCATGGAAGAAAAATCCGCCACCAGCCTGGAACGCATGCTGCGGGTGCTGGACCTGTTCGACGACGAGCACCTGACCCGCACCGCCGAAGAGATCGCGTCGCTGCTGGACGTGTCCCTGCCCACCGGCTATCGCTACGTGAAGACACTGGGCGACGCGGGGCTGCTGCAGCGCGCCGGCGATTCGCGCTATGCGCTGGGCCCGCGCATCGTGGTGCTGGACTATTACATCCGGCGGGCCGATCCGCTGTTGCAGGTCGCGATTCCCCACATGGCCGAACTGGTGGAGAAGACCAGCTTCGATTGCGTGACCTCGGCCTGGTTCGGTTCGCAGATCCTGGACACGCACCGCGAGATGGGCAAGGCGCCCGCGACGCTGTCCTACGGAAGGGGGCGGCCTCGCCCGCTGTTCAGCGGCGGCGCGCCCAAGGTCATCCTGGCGTCGTTTCCGCCCGCGCAGCTGCGCAAGTTGTTCGATGCGCATCCGGCGGACATCGCCCGGGCCGGCCTGCCCACCGAATGGCCGGCCTTCCGCAAGTACTACGCCGCGATCCGCCGGGCCGGCTGCTACGTGTCGCGGGGCGAGCTGGAACCGCAACTGGCCGCCATCGCCGCGCCCATACCCAAGGCCGATGGCGCCGTCTGGGGCGCCTTGTCGGTGGTGATCGACATGCCGCGCATCGACGTCGTGGACGTGCCGCGCGTGGTGCAGCTGGTCAGGCAGGCAGCGGGCAGGATCGCCGACGAACTGGCGACCTGAGGACCGGCCTCAGGCCCGGTCCGAAGGCTCCGCCTGCGTGGCGCGCGCGGTCTTGCTGGCGTGGGCCTCGATTTCCGCGACGAAGGCGAGCAGATGCGCTTCGGCCAGCCGCCCCGCGGTCGCGCCGTCCCGCTGCGTCAGCGCCTCGATGATCTCGTCGTGTTCCTCCAGCGCGGCTTCCACCCGTTCGCCGAAGCGGACCGTGCCGACGCCGGCGCTGATCAGGAACTCGCCCCGGTCCCACAGCGAAAAAGCCAGTTCGTTCAGGTTGGTCGCGCGTGCGATGGTGTGCAGCATCAGGTGGAATTTCCGATTGCCGAGCCGATAGGCCTCGTCCCTTCCCGATGCGGACGACGCCCGGTTGAACGCTTTTCTCATCCGGTCGTTGATCGACTGCAGTTCGTCGATCTCCTCGGGCAGTGCCCGCTGCGCGGCCAGCCGGGCGAAATAGCCTTCGATCACCGCGAATAGGCCCAGGAAGTCGGTGACGTCGGACAGCGATGGCGTGGACACGCGGCAGCCCACCTGGGGCGTGATCTCGACGAACTTCTCGATTTCCAGGCGCTTGAGCGCTTCCATGACGGGGAAGCGGCTGCTGCCTATGGCGGCCAGGACGGCGTCGATGTCGACCAGCGCGCCCGCCGGCAGCTCGCCATTGAGCATCTGGGCCTTCAGGTAGTCGTATGCCTGGTTCGCGAGCGGTTGCTTGCCCCTGGATTCCATGCGTATCTCGTATTCGTGGGTAGGCCCGGCACTGCAAGCTCCGGAGCCGTGCTGCGCCTTCCTGTGACGCGGCTGGCGGGCATTATAGCCGCGGGGTCATGACGGATGACGCCGCCTGCTCAGGCGTGCGGGGCGGGCGCGTCGCCGGAGAAACGGCCGAAGCGGCCACGATAGTAGACAAGCGGATCGGCATCGTCGCCGGACTCCACCGCCACCACGTGCCCGACCAGGATGACGTGGTCGCCGGCGTCGTATTCGCAGGCGGTGTCGCAAAGCATGGACGCATGCGTATCCGGCAGGCGCGGCGGCTCCCGGTCGGCTCGCGGCGCCGCCGGCTCGGCGAACTTGGCCACGCCGCGCTTGGCGAAACGCACGGCCATGCCGGCCTGCTCCTGCGTTAGCACATGGACACGGAATTGCCTGCTGCCCGAGAAGGCTTGGCGGGACAGCGCGTGCTTGTTCAGGCAGAACAGGATCAGGGGCGGTGTCAGGGAGACGGAGGTCAGGGAACTGACCGTCACGCCCACGGGGGTGCCGTCCGCCGCGGTGGCGGTGACCACCGCGACCCCCGTGGGAAAACTGCCCATGCAGCGCTTGAATGCTTCGGACGAGAACATGTCGATGGCCTTTCAGAACGTATTGACATGTTAACATGTTAGTCCTACGATGCGGACAAATCAACAAGGCTCAAGGAGAGCGTCGATGGGTGTGCGCAGCGGATCGGAATACCTGGACCATTTGCAGTCTCATCCTCGGGAGGTCTGGGTCGAGGGGCAACGCATCGAGGATGTGACGCGGCATCCGGCCTTCGGCCGTACCGCCAGGCAGGTCGCCCGGCTGTACGACCTGCAATCGGATCCGCAGCACGCCAAGGTTCTGGCCGCGGCCGCGGATGCCCGCGGGCAGTCCTGCGCCACGGCCTTTCTCGTGCCCAAGACCCAGCAGGACCTGCGGGTCCGGCGGGCGGCCTTCGAAACCGTGGCCGAACAGACTTTCGGGCTGCTGGGCCGCTCGCCCGATTTCATGAACACCATGCTGGCCGCGTTCCTCGACGGCCGGGACTATTTCCGCAAGGCCGGCGCGCGGTACGAGGACAACCTCGTGCGCTACGTCGAGCACGTGCGCGACAACGACCTGTTCCTGACGCACGCGCTCATCACACCGCAGAACGACCGGTCCAAGGCCTCGCACGAGCAGGCCCAGTCCGACCTCCACCTGGGCGTGGTCCGCGAAACCGACGAAGGCCTGATCGTGCGGGGCGCCCGCATGCTGGCGACCATGGGGCCGGTCGCCGACGAGGTGCTGATCTACAGCCTGCCCATGCTCAAGCCGGGCGACGAACGCTACGCGGTCGCGTTCGCGCTGCCGCTGTCGACGCCGGGCCTGCGCCAGATCGCCCGGCCGCCGTTCGAGAAGGGACTGGTCAAGGATCACTACGAGCATCCGCTGGCCAGCCGCTTCGAGGAGCCCGATTCCCTGCTGGTGTTCGACGACGTGCTGGTGCCCTGGGACCGGGTGTTCATCAACCAGGATGTGGAGCTGTCCAACGGCATGTACGGCGGGACGGCGGTTCGGCAGTTCACGGCGCAGCAGACGTCGGTGCGGGGCCTGGTCAAGCTGAAGCTGGTGACCGGTGCCATGATCGCCGTCGCGCGCGCGATCAATGCCGATATCCACCTGCACGTGCAGAACATGATCGGCGAGTGCCTGGACGCGGTCGAGATGGTCGAGTCCTGCATCGTGCGCGCCGAACTGGAAGCGCAAGCGGCGCCCAACGGCACCTTGCGCCCCAACCTGCGGCCCTATCACGCGATCCGCACCTTCCTGCCCACGATCTATCCGCGCGCGGTCGAGTACCTGCAGAAGATAGGCGCGGGCGGCCTGCTGATGATGCCGGCCGAGTCCGATTTCGGCAGCCCCGTCGCGCACGACGTGCTCAAGTACTACCAGGGCGCGGCCACCGGTTCGGTCGATCGCATCCGCATCTTCAAGCTGGCATGGGATCTGTGCGGCGACGCGTTCGCCAGCCGCCAGATGCAATACGAGCGCTATTACGTGGGAGACCCGGTGCGCCTGCTGGCCAGCTCCTACCACGAGGGCAACCGCTCGGCCTGCACGGCGCTGGTCGATCGCGCGATGGAACTGGCCGGCGAACCGGCGGGGATGAACGGCAGATAGCTCGCGGCCACCGGCCAACACCAGATCAGAACAAGAGGGGACAGACATGCATTTCAAGAGATCTTTCATGATCCTGGCGGCGGGGCTCGCCGGTGCGGCGGCCATCGTCGCGCACGCCGCGCCGGGAAGCGCCGGGCCCGAGCTGCCGGTCGCGTATCCCAAGGAGTGGGACGTGACGTTCACGCAGCGCGCGCCGCTGAAGACCGGCGATGGTTTCTGCCAGCCGGCCGCGTCGGGTGCGTCGGGGCTTTGCTATGGGAAGTATCACGGGTTCGATCCGAAGAAGATCACCTACGCCAAGGGGACGCGTCTCTTTGCTTCCACGCTGCCATTGGCCTGTGACATCGAGATGGACCAGGACGTCGCCATCACGCTGCGCGACGGCGTGAAGATCTATGCCGACGTGTTCCGTCCCGCCGGCCAGGGCAGGCTGCCCACGATCATGGCCTGGGGGCCGTACACGAAATCCGTGCCCCAGGATCCCGCCTGGGTCTACCCCAAGGGGATGTTGGATCCGGCCTGGATTTCCGGCCTGGCGGCGTTCGAGACGCCGGATCCCGGCTACTGGTCCTGCCACGGCTATACCGTGGTCAACGTCGATCCGCGCGGGGTCGACATGTCGGAAGGGAACATGCAGTCCTTCGGCCAGGTGAACGCGGCCGACGGCTACGAGGCCATCGAGTGGGCGGCCGGCCAGCCCTGGAGCAACGGCAAGGTCGCGATGCACGGCAGCTCATGGCTGGGAATGGTCCAGTACCAGATCGCCGCGCTGCGGCCCCCGCACCTGGTGGCCATCGCCCCGATCGGCGTCCACATCTCGGACCTGTACCGCGACCGCCTCATGAAGGGCGGGATCCCGAACACGCGGCTCAACACGTTCCTGCTCAGGAGCATGCGCGGATCGAATCGCTACGAGGAGCCGTCCGTCACGGCGCAGCGGCATCCGCTCATGAACGCCTACTGGGAGGACAAGATCGCCGACATGTCCCGGATCGAGATCCCGATGTATCTGGTCGGCAGCTATGGCCTGGAGATCGCGGCCGCCGAGCTGGATGGCTTCCACCGGGTGGCGTCGCGCGACAAGTGGCTGCGCATCACCGAGAAGGGGCTGTGGAACGATCAGTACACGCCGGAGAACGTGGAGGATTACCGGCGCTTTCTGGATCGCTATCTGAAAGGGGTGGACAACGGTTGGGAGCGAACCCCTCGGGTCCGGATGACGGTGCTCGACCCCGGCGGCAGGAATCAACGGCACGTGCCCGCGAGCGACTGGCCGCTGCCCGGCACGCAATACCGGAAGGTCTACCTGGACGCGGCCAAGGGCACGCTGTCGCCCGGGCCGGTGGGCACGGCCTCGGTGGCGAGTTATGACGCCAAGACCGGGACCGCCGTGTTCGTGCACCGGTTCGATCGGGATACGCGCCTGATCGGATACCTGAAGCTGCGCCTGTGGGTCGAGGTGGCGGGGGCCGACGACGGGGATTTCTTCGCCACGGTGCAGAAGACCGACGCCGCCGGGAAAGTGCTGGAGACCGCCGAGGGATACCGGGAAACGGGTGGCCGGCTGCGGGCCTCGATGCGCGCGCTCGATGCTGGCCGGTCCAAGAATTTCATGCCGGTCCATGCCTTCCGCAAGCCTGAGCGCCTGCGGGCCGGGCAGGTCGTGCCGCTGGACATCGCCATCGCGCCGACGGGCATGGTGTGGCGCGCGGGCCAGGAACTGCGGTTGACCGTGGCCGGCGACGCGCTGAAAGGTGTCACGGCGCCCAGCAACGCGGGCCGCCATGTCCTTCACACCGGTGGCAAATACCCGGCCTACCTTCAGCTTCCCGTCATCGATTGAAACGTAGTTCCCCCGCGCCATGCCTCGCATTCGCGGGCATGGTCCGCAACGTGTATCCCAGGAGAATTGGATGAACCAGGTTTTCGTGGCAGCACCCGTTTCCTCGTCCCCGCTGCGTCGCCACGTGTTTGCCGTGGCCGGCGTCCTGCTGTTTGCCGCGACCGGCGCACAAGCCCAGACATGGCCGGCGCAGACGGCTTCCATCGTCGTGCCCTATCCGCCGGGCAGCGCCCCGGACGTGCTGGCCCGCGGCCTGGCCGAGCGGCTGAGCGCCGCGGCGGACAAGACCGTCGTGGTCGAGAACAAGCCCGGCGCCAATGCCATCGTCGGCAGCGACGCGGTTGCCAAGGCCGCGGCCAACGGCAACACCTTGTTGCTGGTCGACCGCTTGACGCTGTCGGTCAATCCGGTGCTCTATGCCAAGCTGCCGTACGCCGCGCGGGACCTGACTGGCGTGTCCGACGTCGCCAGCGTCGATCTGGCCGTCGTCTGCCGTGCCGATGCGCCGTTCAAGACCTGGAGCGAGATGATCGCCCACGCCCGCAGGCACCCGGGAGCGCTGATGGTCGCCACGGGCGGCCAGGGCAGCGTGCATCACCTGAGCCTGGAACTGATCGAACGCCACTACGGCGTGCAGATCACCGACGTGCCGTACAAGGGCATGGTGCCGGCGGCGGCCGCCGTGGTGGGCGGCGACGTGCCGTGCGTGGTCACGGGGCCGGAGACCGTGCTCGAGCACATCCGCTCGGGCCGGTTGCGCGGGCTGGTCGTGGGCAACGCCAAGCGTTCCCCGCTGATGCCCGACGTGCCGACGCTGGCCGAGGCCGGCGCGCCCGGCGATCTGCTGATCCCCACCCATTTCACCCTGTTCGCTCCCGCGAGGACGCCGCCGCAGGTGATTCGCGGCATCAACGCCGCGGTCGCGCGGGCACAGGCGGATCCGGCCTTCGTCTCGACCTTCGCGGCGCGCGGGCTGGTGATCGCGCCCAGCACGCCCGAGCAGGTGAACGCGGGCGTCGAGGCCGAGACGGCGCGGCTGGGCAAGCTGATCCGCGACGCGAACATCCGGCTGGAATGAGATGCGGCCCGAAGCGCCTCAGGCCTGCGCGCCCTGCGAGATCCGCCGCGTGATTTCCTCGGCGGCCTCGCGCAGGCGCCTGGCCAGGTATTCCTCGTTGAACGCCTGGAAGCGGTCCACCGATCCCACGGCGGTGATGCTGCCCAGTATCCGCTTGCGTTCATCGAAGATGGGGGCGGCGATCCCGGCCTTGTCCGGGTCGAGGTCGCCGACGGACAGGCAGTATCCCGCGCGCCGTATCTCCAGCATGGCGCGCGAGAAGTCCTTCCAACTGGCGCCCAGCCGCTGCATGTCCGCTTCCTGCGCGTGCTCGTCATACAGGCGGCGCAGTTGGCGGGGCGGCAGGCTGGCCAGCACCACGCGCGCGGTGGCGCTGCGCAGCAGGGCCATGGGGCGGCCGCGGCCGAAACGCAGCGGCTCGGCGTCGCGGCCCGGGTGGTGGTGCACGGTGATGACCGTGCTGCCGTACAGCTCGCTCAGCAGCACGTTCAGGCCCGTTTCTTCCCCCAGGGCCTCGATCAGGTCTCGGCTCTCGTTGAGCATCGGGTCGTATTCGCGCATCTGCAGATCGAGCTGGATCACGCGCGGCCCCAGCGCATATCCCCCCGGAAGCCGCACCAGGAGGCCCACCGCGCAGAGTTCCCGGATGTAGCGATAGGCCGTGGCGGGCGCGTAGCCGAGCTGGTTGCAGATCACGTCGACGTCGACGGCAGGCTGGTCGGGCCTGAAGAGGTCGAGGACGTCGAGCATGCGGCGAAGGCTGTTCATGAGAAGCGGATGGCAGGGGAAAACGAAGCCCGCCAGGGTGCCGCAATGGCGCCGCTTTGGCAAGCCGGGGCCTTTCTCTGTCTGGCGTGGATACACACATTTATCAAATAAGCAAATTTCTATTGAAATATTGGGGTCAATATTTTTATTGAATTTACGTTTTTATCGAATAGCGATAATACTGAAAAAAAGGAGTTCGACATGACGACTGGAGCGCAAGCCTTGCTGGCGGCCTTGCAGGTGGAAGGCGTGGAGGTGTGTTTCGCCAATCCCGGCACGACGGAACTGGACATCGTGCGGGCGTTCGATGCCGTGCCCGGCATGCGCTGCGTGCTGGGCCTGCAGGAGAACGTCTGCACCGGCGGCGCCGACGGCTACGGCCGCATGCGCGGCGCGCCGGCGGCCACGCTGCTGCATCTGGGGCCCGGCTTTGCCAACGGAATCGCCAACCTGCACAACGCCCGGCGCGCCCATACGCCCATCGTCAACCTGATCGGCGACCACATGAGCTGGCATCTGCCGTTCGATGCGCCGTTGACCTCCGACATCGAGTCGCTGGCGCGGCCGGTGTCGGGCTGGGTGCACCGGGTAACCAGCGCGGGGGACGCCGCGCGGGCCGGGCGGGACGCCGTGCGCGCCAGCCTGGCGCGCGGCGGGCAGGGCGCGACCGTCATTTTCCCGGCCGATTTCCAGGTGGGCGAGGCCGGCGGCGATGAAGTCGCCGGTGCCGATGCCCGCGAGGAACCGGCGCCCGCTCCCGACCTGGCGGCGTGCGCCGCGCGGCTGAAGTCCGCGCGCAAGGTCCTGTTCCTGCTGGGAGGCGGGGGGCCGGCCAGCGGTCTGGGCGCCCGCGGGCAGCGTGCCGCCGCCCGGCTGTGCGCCGCGCTGGGCGCGTCGGCCTATGCCGAGACCTTCCCGTCGCGTGCCGAGCGCGGCGGCGGCCTGCCCGATTTCGATCGCCTGCCCTATTTCCCCGAACCCGCCCGCGCGGTGCTGGACGAAGCGGACGTGGTCGTGCTGGCCGGCGCGCTGCCGCCCGTGACCTACTTCGGCTACGAGGGCCATCCCAGCCAGATGGTGGAGCCCGGCCGGCTGCTGCCGCTGGGGGCGCCGGGCGAGCCGGTGGCCGACTACCTCGAGGCGCTGGCCGGGATGCTGGATGCGCCCGCCTGGGAAGCCGCCGCACCGGCGTCCCTGCCGGCGCAGCAGGGCCGGCTGACCCCCGCCGCGATTTCGGCCACGGTCGCGCGCCTGCTGCCCGAGGACGCCATCGTCTCGGTCGAGGGCGGCACCTGCGGCTATCCGTTCTATGCCGCTTCGGCGGCCTCGGCCCGCCACACCGCGCTGACCAATACCGGCGGTGCGATCGGACAGGGGTTGCCGGTGGCACTGGGCGCGGCGATCGCCAGCCCCGGGCGCCGGGTGGTGGCGCTGCTGTCGGACGGCAGCACGCAGTACACGGTGCAGACGCTCTGGTCGCTGGCGCACGAGAACCTGCCGGTGGTCGTGCTGATCGCCGCCAATCACCAGTACGGAATCCTGCGCAAGGAGCTGGCACGCGGCGAGCAGCCCGGTCCGCAGGCCGAGGCGCTGACCAGTCTGGACCGGCCGCGCATCGACTGGACGCGGCTGGCCGACGGCTACGGCGTGCCGTCCAGCCGGGTCGAGACGGCCGAGGAATTGGCCGAGGCCTTCACCGCCGCCTGCGCGCGTCCCGGGCCGACCCTGATCGAAATGCAACTGTAGTGCCGCCGGCCCCCGGGGCCGCGCCGACAACGATTCATTGGAGAAATGATGGAACTGGAACTGAAAGGCCGCGCGGCGGTCGTGACGGGCGGCAGCCTGGGCATAGGGCGGGCGACCGCCGAGGCCCTGGCGGCCGAAGGCGTGAACGTGGCGATCGTCTCGCGCAACCAGGCCCAGCTCGATGCGGCCGCGCGCGAGATCCGCGCCGCGCATGGCGTGGACGTGCTGCCGGTGGCGGCCGACGTATCCGACACCGCGCAGGTGGCGGCGATGATGGACCGCGTGGCCGCGCATTTCGGCCGCCTGGACATCCTGGTCAATGGCGCGGCCCATCCGGGCGGGCTGGTGCGCAGCGAGATCGAGCTGGCCGATCCCGAGGGGCTGCTGCAGGACATCAACATCAAGGTCGTGGGCTACATGCGCTGCGCCAAGGAAGCGGCGCGGCACATGAAGGCCGGCGGCTATGGCCGCATCGTCAACATCGGCGGCCTGACCGGGCGCGGCAGCAAGCAGCTCTCGGGCATGCGCAACGTGGCCGTCTGCCACATGACCAAGACCCTGTCGGACCAGCTCGGGCCCCATGGGATCACGGTCAACGTGATCCATCCCGGCGTGGTCGACACGCCCCACATCCGCGAGCTGTACGAGAAGGAGGCCGCCAAGCAGGGGCTGAGCGTGGACGAGGTCGAGGCCAACTACATCCGCGCCACGCCCATCCGGCGCACGCTGACGCCGGCCGAGATCGCCGACACCATCCTGTTCCTGGCTTCGCCCCGGGCGGCCGCCATCACCGGCGAGTCGATAGGCGTGGACGGCGGCATCACGCGCGGCATTTTCCTTTGAGCGGGAGACGCACTATGCAAGGCACGCTACTGGTGGGAACGGCTGGACAGGGCATATTGCGCAGCGTCGACGACGGCGCGAGCTGGCACCGGCTGGGTCTGAAGGAAGCCATCGAGTTCGACGGCGTGGTCCGCTGCCTGGCGGTGGATCCGGCCGATCCGAGCCGCGTGTTCGCCGGCGCCGACTGCGGCATCTGCCTGAGCACCGACGGCGGCGCGCATTTCTCGCGCGTCGATTCGCCCGCGGACGGCTTGACGGTCTGGGCCTTCGCCATCGATCCACGCGATCCCGCCGTGATGTATGCGGGTACCGGCGCACCGTCGCGCGCGGCCATGTTCCGGTCGCTGGACGGCGGCGCGAGCTGGACCCGGCTGCCACCGGAGATCCCGGAGTTCTGCCGGGGTGTGAACCGGCCCCGCATCCTGGCCATCTGCGTGGATCCGGCCGTGGCGGGCGAGGTCTGGTTCGGCGTGGAAGAGGGCGGCGCCTGGCGCAGCGGCGACCGCGGCGACACCTGGACGCGCGTCGACCAGGAAGGCGCGCGCGATGACGCCATCGCCAATCCCGACATCCACGGCGTCACCATTCTTGCACCCGCGGGCGGGCAGCCGAAGAAGACGCTGGTGTTGTCGGTCAACACGGTCTATGCCAGCACCGACGACGGGCGGACCTGGGCGGGCGAACCCTCGCGCCTGCGCTTCGACGGCATGTACTACACCCGCACCGCCCAGCCCCTGGCCGACGGCAGCGCATTGCTGCTGGCCATCGGCGATGGCACGCCGGGCACGCGCAGCCATATCTACCGCTCGGCCGATCGGGGCGCGACCTGGGAGCGGGCGCTGCTGCACACCGCGCCCAACTCGACCTTCTGGGCCTTCGGCACGCACGCGGCCGATCCGTGCTTCGTGCTGGCCGGCACCAAGTACGGCCACCTGTTCCGCTCGATGGACGGCGGGCGAAGCTGGTTCAAGGACTGGCGCGATTTCAGCGAGATCACCTCGGTCGCGTGGACGCCCCACGTGGCGCCGGTGCACGCGCATCCCCAATCCATCGTCTGAGGAGAGCCGCCATGTCGCACATCGCACAGGACATCAAGCCCCGGATCACGCGCACGCATCTTTCCCTGTTCGTGGCCGACCCGTTCAAGTCGGGCCCCTGGTACGAGGACGTGCTGGGCATGACCGAGACCGCGCGCGGCGAGAAGTGGGTGTTTCTCTCGTTCGGCGTCAAGCATCACGACATCGCGCTGATACGCGCCGAGTCCGCGGACGGCACGCCGCTGTCGCGCGGCCAGATCAACATGCAGCACTACGGCCTGGAGATAGACGGCGACGTCGACGAGCTGCGCCGCCTGTACGGGATGCTGCTGCGCAAGGGCGTCGAGGTGGTCAAGACCACCGACCACAAGGTCGGCTACGGCGTCTATTTCCACGACCCCGACGGCCACCGCCTGGAGTTCTTCTGCCACACGGTGCACGACGACGAAGAGGGCAAGCGCATCCTGCACCAGTATCACGCGCCCAGCGATCCCATCGATCTGCAGCCGCTCTGACCCATCATCGAATCACGGAACCCATCATGAAATCCCCCAACTTCGGCCCCTACCATATCCGCAAGTGGTACCTCCAGATCGAGGACACGCTGGCCACCGAATCGGGCATGCCCGCCGATGGCGCCGCGCTGCGCAAGATCGTCGTGGGCGCGGTGCTGCACAACCCCTACGCCGGCCGCCACGAGGACAACCTGGGCGCCTTTATTGAGCCCTCCAACCTGCTGGGCGCGGAGTTCGGCCGCCGCATCCAGGAAGCCGCCGCCGGCACGCCCATCGAGAGCTACGGCAAGGCCTGCCTGGTGGGCGCGGACGGCGAATACGAACATGGCAACGCGCTTTTGACCACGGTGTTCGCCAATCCCGTGCGCGACGCGCTGGGCGGCGCCCAGTCGTGGGTGCCGTCCACGGGCAAGCGCGGCGGCCCGGGCACGGTCATCGACATTCCGCTGGCGCACAAGGACGCGCTGTACGTGCGCTCGCACTACGACACGGTGTCGGCCCTGTTCAACGATGCGCCCAACCGCGACGAAGTGCTGATCGCCTTTGCCTTCGCCACGCGCGGCCGGCTGCATGCCCGCCTGGGTGGCTTGAAGGCCAGTGAGATCGTCGGCGACGGGTTGAACTGAGATGGACCGCCGCGACCATACCGTCCGCTGTGGAGACCTCAGCCTGCACGTCGCGGACTGGGGCGATGCCGGCGGCTGGCCGATACTGATGCTGCATGGCATACGCAGCTTCGCCGACACCTTCGAGGGACTGGCCGGCGCGTTGCAGCCTGGCTACCGGGTGCTGGCGCTGGACCATCGCGGTCGCGGGCAGAGCGACTGGGACCCGGGGCGCAACTACTACACCGATGCCTACGTCCAGGACGTGCGGGCGGTGGTCGAGCAACTGGGGCTGTCCCGCTTCGACCTGCTCGGGCATTCCATGGGCGGCATCAACGCCATCGTCTACGCCGCCGCCCACCCGGACCGGGTGCGCAGGCTGGTGGTCGAGGATGCCGGACCGGGCGCCTTCGACGACAGCGACGGTGCCCGGCGCATCCGCGCCGAGCTGTCCCGCACGCCCGAGTCCTTCGCCGACTGGGGCGCGGCCGAGGCCTTCATGCGCGAGATCCGGCCGACCGTGACCCCCGAGGCCATCGCGGCCCGGCTGCGCCACATGCTGGAGCCAGACGGCGGCCGCCTGCGCTGGCGCTACGACCACGCGGGCATCAAGGCCGCCCGCCTGGATCCGGACCCGGCACGGGTGGTCGACCTGTGGCCGCCGGTCCAGGCGCTGCGCTGTCCCACGCTGGTCCTGCGCGGCGGCCGGTCGGACTACCTGAGCGTGGCGACCGCCCAGGCCATGGCAGCGCGCAATCCCGCGATCGCCTGGCGGGAGATCCCCGATGCAGGCCACTACGTCCACGACGACCAGCCCGAGCGGGTCGCGCGGGCGGTCACCGAATTCCTGGGCGCGGCGCCCGCGCCCTGAGGAGATGAACATCATGATGGTGGAAATGCGGACCTATACGCTGGTGCCGGGCGGCGGCGCGGAATACCTGCGCCTCTACAACCCGTCCGCCCGGGCGCTGCAGACGCGCATCCTCGGCAACCTGGCCGGCCTCTACCAGTCCGAGACCGGCGAGCTCAACCAGCTCGTCTTCCTGTGGGCCTACGAATCGCTGGACGAACGTGCGAGCCGCCGCGCGGTGCTGGCCGCGGACGCCGAGTTCGCCGCCTTCCGCAAATCGGTCCGGCACCTGCTGGTGCGGCAGGAAAGCCGCATCCTCGCGCAGGCCTGAGGCGCATCGGAGAACAGGGATGAACAAGTCTTGCGACGTGCCCGTGCTGGTCGTCGGCGCCGGGCCGGTGGGCGCGACGCTGGCCAATCTGCTGGGTACCTACGGAGTCGGCACGCTGTTGGTCGATCGCAGCCCGGCGATCCTGGAGTATCCGCGCGCGGTGGGCCTGGATGACGAGGCCATGCGTACCTTCCAGGCCGCCGGCCTGGCCGAGGCGATGCTGCGCGACATGATCCAGAACGTGCCCATGCGCATGTATGGCGCGCGCAAGCAATGCTTCGCCGAGATCCTGCCCGCTACGCGCGAGTTCGGCTGGTATCGCCGCAACCTGTTCTCGCAGCCGCTGGGCGAGCAGACCCTGCGCGCCGGCCTGTCGCGCTTCCCGCACGTCGCGCTGGAGCTGGGGGTCGAACTGGTGGCGCTGGAGCAGGACGAAGGCGGCGTGACCGCGACGCTGCGCCGCGCGGACGGCACCGAACGCCAGGTACGCGCCGCCTACCTGCTGGCCGCCGACGGCGGCCGCAGCACCGTGCGCGAAGGGCTGCTCAAGCTGCCCTTCGGCGGCCAGACCCACGCCCACAAATGGGTGGTGATCGAATGCGACCGGGATCCCCTGGACGCGCCCTATACCGCGCTGCATTGCGAGCCCGCGCGTCCCTATGTTTGCCTGAAGCTGCCGTATGGCCTGCGCCGCTGGGAGTTCATGCTGTTCGACGGCGAGGACGAAAGCCAGATCCTCGATCCGGCCAAGGTGCGCGAACTGCTGGCGCCGCACGTGCCGGATCCGGACGCGTTGAACGTGATCCGCGCGCGGGTCTACACCCATCATTCGCGCATCGCCGGATCCTTCGTGACCGGACGCGTCTGTCTGGCGGGCGACGCAGCGCACCTCACGCCGCCCTGGATCGGGCAGGGGCTCAACGCCGGCCTGCGCGACGCCTGCAATCTTGCCTGGAAGATCGCGTGGATCGTCGGCGGCCGCCTGCGTCCGGAGGCGTTGCAGTCCTACCATGACGAGCGGCACGCGCACGCCAAGGCGATGATCGACCTGGCCGACCGGTTCGGCGCGGTGCTGTCGCTGCGCAACCGCTGGCTGGCCGCGCTGCGCGACGCGTTCTTCGGCGCCATCCGCGGCATACCGGCGGTGCGCGACTACGTCCTGCAGATGAAGTTCAAGCCCATGCCCCGGTATCGCGCCGGGGTCGTGCAGGACAGCGGCCAGGCGGCGCGCGACGAGCGGGTCGGCCGGATGTTTATCCAGCCGCTGGTGGAGAAGGACGGCGGCGATTTCCAGAAACTGGACGATGCGCTCGGCCCGGGTTTCGCGCTGCTGGTGCGCGCGCCGACAGCGCCGCTGCCGGCGGCGCTGGACGAGGGGCTGGGGCGCATGGACTGCCGGCTGGCCGCCGTCGCGCTGCCCCGCAGCGGTCCCGCGCCGGGTGTGCGTCCGCCGTCGCCCGCCGGCATGAGCCTGCTCGAGGACACCGAAAACGCGCTGCACCGCTGGTTCGCGGCGGCGGGCGCCGATTGGGTGCTGCTGCGCCCCGACCGCTATGTGGCGGCGGCCGGCAGGCACGCCGACATGCATGGCGCGCTGGAGCGTTTCGTCGCCGAGTTCCTGCCGGCTCCGGCCGAGCCGGCATCCGCCACGCCCGTCCTGGAGGCCGCCGCATGAACGCGCCGAACGATACCCTCACCCCCGCGGCGCGCAACGTGCTGTTCATCATGTGCGACCAGTTGCGGGCCGATGCCCTGTCCTGCTATGGCGGGGGCGGCGCCCTGCGCACGCCCAACATCGATCGGCTGGCCGCGCTGGGCGCGCGTTTCGAGCGCGCCTACGTCAGCTCCGCGGTGTGCGGGCCGTCCCGCACCTCGTACTACACCGGTCGCTATCCCGGCTCGCATCGCGTGACCTGGAACCGCGTGCCGATGCCGGCGGACGAGTGGAGCCTGGGCGACTACCTGGCCGAGGCGGGCCGCGACTGCTGGCTGCTGGGCAAGACCCATTTCGTGCCGGACCGGCGGGGGCTGGCCGCGCGCGGCCTGTCCGCGGAAGGCGCGGCCGGCGAGCGGCTGATGGAAGGCGGCTTCAAGGTGCTGGAACGCTATGACGGCCACTTCGAAATGGACGCGGGCAGCGGCTATCGCCGCTACCTGATCGAACATGGCTATGACCGGGACCGGCCCTGGGAGCGCGACGTGATCGGCAGCACGGGCCCGGACGGCGGCTTCGCCACGGGCTGGCTGCTGCGCAACGCGGGCCTGCCGGCGCGGGTGGCCGAGCGGGATTCCGAGACCGCCTATCTGACCGACCGGGCGATCGATTTCATCGCGGGGCAGGGCGAGCAGCCATGGGTGTTGCACCTGTCCTATATCAAACCGCACTGGCCCTACAAGGCACCCGCGCCTTACCACGACATGTACTCGGCGCAGGATGCCGCCGCCCCGGTGCGCGGTCAGGCCGAGCGCGAGCGGCCCCACCCGGTGCACGGCGCCTACCAGCGCCACGAGGAATCCCTGTCGTTCGCGCAGGACGAGGTCTGGCGCGCCGTGCGGCCCGTCTACATGGGACTGGTCAAGCAGATCGACGACCACGTCGGCCGCCTGCTCGATCACCTGGAGCAGGCAGGGCGTCTGCGCGACACGCTGATCGTCTTCTGTTCCGACCATGGCGACCTGCAAGGCGACCACTGGCTGGGAGAGAAGGAGTACTTCTTCGAAGGGGCGGTGCGCGTGCCGCTGATCGTCTACGACCCGTCGTCCGCTGCGGATGCACAACGTGGCCGTTCGGTGGCTGAGACGGCCGAATGCGTGGACGTCGTGCCCACCATCCTGGACGCGCTGGGTCTGGACGTGCCCGCGCATCGCGTCGAGGGGCGGTCGTTGCTGCCCTGGGTGCGCGGACAGGCGGGCGAGCCCCTGCGCGAGTTTGCCGTCGGTTTCCTGGACTACGCCTATCGCGAGGCGCGGTTGTTCCTGGATCGCGGCGTGACCGAGTGCAACGGCATGATGCTCGCCGACGGCCGCTACAAGTTCCTGTACTGGCAAGGCTTGCGCCCGCAGTTGTTCGACCTGCGGGAAGACCCCGGCGAATTGCGCGATCTGGCCGAAGAGGTCTGGGCCGCGCCGGTCCTGCGCCGCATGGGCGAGGCGCTGTGCGACTGGAACTGGCGCCGCCAGCGCCGCTGCACCGAGACCTTCGAGCAGGTCGCCGCCCGCACGCATGCGCACGAACGCATGATGAACATCGTCATCGGGCGCTGGTAGGCCCGCTTCCTCTTGGGGACCGGAGTGTCCGGCCCCGTCGTCATCGGAGAGCACCATGGCAAGTCTGAAGTCTCTTTGCGTCTTTCTTGCGCTGGCCTGCACGCTGTGCCTGCCGGTCCGGGCCGAAACGCCCTGGGGGCCCGAGCAGGTCCGCATCGTCGTTCCCTATCCTCCGGGCACCGAACCCGACGTGCTGGCCCGCGACCTGGGCAACCAGTTGGCCAAGCGCACCGGCAAGGTCTTCGTGGTGGAGAACAAGCCCGGCGCCAATGCCATCATCGGCGCGGGCAACGTGGCGAAGTCGGCGGGCGATGGCTCGGCGCTCCTGATGGTCGACCGGCTGGCGCTGGTCGCCAATCCCTTCCTGTACGCCAATCTGCCCTACGACTGGCGCAAGGAACTCAAGCCCGTGGCGGACGTCGGCCATATCGACCTGTACGTGGCCGTGCGCAGCAGCCTGGGCGTGAACGACTACAAGGGCCTCATGGAGAAGGCGCGCGCCGGACGCGGTGGCATCAACGTCGGCACCGGCGGCAACGGCCACGTGACCCACCTGGGCATGGCCATGCTGGCGGCCTCCGAGGGCGTGGACTTCACCTACGTGCCCTTCAAGGGCGTGGCGCCCGCGCTGACCGCGCTGCTGGGCGGCGAGGTCGACGCCTTGATGGCGGGCGGCCTGGTGATGAGCCAGCAGGTGCAGAGCGGCAAGATCAAGGTGCTGGTGAGCGGGGCGGACAAGCGCAGCGGCTTCATGCCCGAGGTGCCGACGCTGGCCGAGGCCGGGGGCAAGCCCGGGTCCATTCCGTCGACGGTGTTCTCGGTGTTCGCGCCGGGAACCATGTCCGATGCCCTGGCCGCGCATATCAACAAGGAGATCCGCATGGCGATGGACGATGCGGCGCTGCGCGGCAACTATGGCAAGCGCGGCGTGGAGATCCGCGTACCGGCCCCCGAGCAGACCCGCGCCGAGATGGAGCGGGACGCCGCCGTGTACGGACCGCTGATCAAGAAATTGGGTGTGACGGCGCAATGACCGAACTTGGAACCAGGAGCGCAGCCATGTACCGCAAGCTGGCTTTCTACATCGACGGCGAATTCTTCGAGGGCGCCGGCGGCTCCGGCGGCGACGTGGTCAACCCGGCCACCGGCCAGGTCATCGGCCGTCTGCCGCACGTGGGCGCGGCCGAGCTCGACCGTGCCATCGCCGCCGCCGAGCGCGCCTTTCCCGGTTGGCGGCGCACCTCTCCGCTGGCCCGGTCCGACCTGCTGCGGCGGGTGGCGGCGCTGGTTCGTGAACGAGCCCCCCGGATCGCGCGCGACATCACGCTGGACGAAGGCAAGCCGCTGGCTGAGGCCCTGGTCGAGGTCGAGTCCTGCGCCGAGCACGTGGAGTGGCACGCGGAAGAATGCCGGCGCATCTACGGCCGAGTGATCCCCCCGCGCCAGCCGGACGTGCGGCAGTTCGTGGTGCGCGAGCCGATAGGCGTGTGCGCGGCTTTCTCGCCGTGGAATTTCCCGTTCGCGCAGGCCATCCGCAAGGTGGCCGCCGCGTTGGCGGCCGGCTGCACGCTGATCCTGAAGGGACCCGAGGAATCGCCCAGCGCGGTGGTCGCGATCGCCGAGCTGTTCCACGATGCCGGCTTTCCGCCGGGCGTGTTCAACATCGTCTGGGGCGACCCCGCGGCGATTTCCCGCCATCTGATCACCGCGCCGGCCGTGCGCAAGATTTCCTTCACCGGGTCGGTGCCGGTGGGCAAGCAACTGGCCGCGCTGGCGGGCGCCCACATGAAGCGGATGACGATGGAGCTGGGCGGCCATTCCCCGGTCCTGGTGTTCGCCGATGCCGACATCGACCGGGCGGCCGCGATGCTGGCGCGCTTCAAGCTGCGCAATGCTGGCCAGGTGTGCGTGTCGCCGACGCGTTTCTACGTCCAGCGGGCGGCCTATCCGCGCTTTCTGGAGGCCTTCGCGCAGGCCATGGCCGAGATCCGGCTGGGCGACGGCCTGGAAGCGGGGACGCAGATGGGACCGTTGGCCAATCCCCGTCGCGTGGCCGCCATGGCGGCGTTGGTCGAGGACGCGGTGGGCCGGGGCGGCCGCATCGTGACCGGCGGCGCGCGGCGTGACGGGCAGGGCTTCTTCTTCGCCCCGACGGTGCTGACGGATCTGGCCGACGATGCGCGCATCATGCAGGAGGAACCCTTCGGCCCCGTGGCGCCGGTGGTGCCCTTCGACACCGAGGACGAGGCCTTGCGGCGCGCCAACGCGCTACCGTTCGGCCTGGCCTCGTACGTCTTCACCGAGTCGCTGAAGACGGCTACGCGCGTGGCCGACGGACTGGAGGCCGGCATGGTGAACATCAACCATTTCGGCATGGGGCCGGCGGAAATCCCCTTCGGCGGGATCAAGGACAGCGGGGTGGGAACCGAGGGCGGCACCGAGACCTTCGACGGCTATCTGGTGACCAAGTTCATCACCCAGGTCTAGGGTTCCCGGGCGCCGGGGCCGGCGCGCAGCATCTGGATGGCGAGTTCGCAGGCCGGGTGCCGCTCGCCCGCGCGCAGCAGGATGGCGCCTATCTGCTGCGGCGGCAGCGCCAGCCCTTCCACGCAGGACACCGTGCCGGCTTCCACCAGCCGCCGGGCCTCGCTGCGCGGCGCCAGCGCCAGCACCGACTGGGTCTCCACCAGCCGGACGTCGCCCGGCCCCAGCGTCGAGACGATGCCGGGCGCGGGCGGGGTCAGGTTCTCGGCCAGGAAAGCCTGTTCCACCAGATGGTGGGCGAAGGTGCCCGGTGGCGGCAGCACCCAGGCCTGACCCGACAGTTGTTCCAGGCTGGCCGTCGTGCCCGCCAGGGGATGATGGCGGCCGCACACGACCGCATAGCTCTCGGTGTACAGCGGGTGGTATTCGAAGTCGGGCAGGCGGAATCCCGCGTCGCAGCGCCCGAACGCCACGTGGATGGACTTGGCCGCGAGTTCGCTGTGCATCTGTTCGCGCGTGCCGTGGCGCAGGCTGACGCGCACGCCGCGTTCGGCCAGTGCATAGGGCAGGGCCGTCGCCACCACCGCTTCGGCGATGCGGGTCAGGCCCAGGCCCAGCGGCGCATCGCCGGCGCGGCCGCGCAGGGCGGTGTCGCGTTCCAGGTCTTCCACGTTGCGCAGGATCGCGCGCGCCCGCTGCAGGGCGGCCTTGCCGGCCGGCGTCCATGCCAGCCCGTCGGGCGTGGGCTCGAACAGCGGGTCCTGCAGGATGTCGCGCAGGTCGCGGATGGCCTTGGAGACGGCCGGTTGGGTGATGTGCAGCAACTGGGCCGTGCGGGTGACGCTGCCGAGTTCGCCCAGCATGACGAGCAGGCGCAGGTGACGCAGTGTGAGTCGGCGGATGAGGTCGCTCATGGGCATAAACCGCGGGTTATGGGCGGCACTGCGCTTTTCATTATCCGGGCGGCGGAGGGGTCCCTAGAATGAGTGCTCCATCCCGCTTTGGAGACGACGATGCTCACCCGGCGCCACTTCCTCAGTGCTGCAGCGGCATCCATGATGACTTGCCGCGCGGCACACAGTCAACCGGTCACGCGGCTCCGGCTGCTGGTGGCGGGGCCTGCCGGCGGCGCGGTCGACGTGGCCGCGCGCATGGCCGGCGACCAACTGCGCGGCGCCGGCTATCTGGCCATCGTCGAGAACCACGCCGGCGCCGCCGGGCAGATAGGCGTCGAAGCCCTGCTGCGATCGCCCGCCGACGGCGGTGCCGTGCTGATCACCCCGCCCGGCGTGTTCACGATCGCGCCGCACGTCAACGCGGGCCTGGGCTACAAGATGAGCGACGTTGCCGGCCTGACCACGCTGTGCGGCTACCAGTTCGGTTTCGCGGTCGGCGCCGCCGCGCCGGCGCGGACCATGGCCGATTTCCTGGCCTGGGCCAAGGCCCACCCGGGCGAGGCGTCCTACGGCACGCCCGGCGCGGGCACCGAACCGCATTTCATCGGCACCGAGATCGAACGACTGTCGGGCGTGCCGCTGATCCACGTGCCCTACCGGGGCGGGGCACAGGCCTTGAACGACATCTCCGGCGGCCACCTGCCTGCCGTGATTTCCGCGCTGCCCAACCTGGTCACGCCCTACAAGTCAGGCAAGGCCCGGGTGCTGATGATGACCGGCACGCGGCGCAGCCCTTTCATGCCCGACGTCCCCACGGTGGCGGAATCCGGATTCCCCGATCTGGCCAGCGACCTGTTCTATGGCGCGTACACGCAGGCCGGGGTGCCCGCCCCGGTCCGGCAGGCCCTGACCCAGGCTCTGGTCAAGGCTTGCCAGGCGCCGGTCTACCGGGAAGGGCTGGAGCGCATGTCGCTCGATCCGCTGTCCTTGTCCAGCCAGGAGCTCGATGCCTCCATGCGCGCGATGGACGCCAAGTGGGCCGCGGTGGTCAAGCGCACCGGCTTCTCGCTGGAGAAATGACGCCATGGCGGAACGGACCAACGTCCTGGTGCTGTTGTCCGACGAGCACAATCCCTGGATAGCGGGGTTCGCCGGCCATCCCTGCGTGCGCACCCCCAACCTGGATCGGCTGGCGCGCCGGGGCACGGTGTTCGAGCGCGCCTGGACGCCCAGCCCGCTGTGCGTGCCCGCGCGGGCCAGCCTGGCGACGGGGCGGTACGTGCACGACCACCGCTATTGGGACAATGCCATCGCCTACGACGGCCGCGCGCGCTCCTGGATGCAGGAGGTGTCCGAGGCCGGATTGGTGGCCGAGTCCATCGGCAAGTTGCATTTCCGCCGCGCCGAGGACCCCACCGGTTTCCGGCGCCAGTGGCTGCCCATGCACATTCCCGGTGGCGTCGGCCAGGTCTGGGGCTCGGTGCGCAACCCGCTGCCGGCAGGCTCCATGCCTTCGGGCATGTTCAAGTCCCTGGGCGCGGGCGAGTCCCACTACAACGAATACGATCGCACGGTCGGCGCCACGGCCAGCGAATGGCTGCGCACGCATGCGGCCGATTCCGCGCCATGGGCCCTGTTCGTGGGCATGGTCGCGCCGCATTTTCCGCTGGTCGTGCCGGAGCGCTACCTGCGCCGGGTGCTGGAGGATCCGCTGTTCGACGGCTGCCTGCCGGAGCCGGCCGCCGCGCGCCATCCCTGGGTCAGGCGGTCGCTGGCCTACATCGACCACGCGGCGGCGCTGGAAGGGCCCGAGCGCGTCCGGCTGGCGGTGGCGGCCTACTTCGCGCTGGTCGAGTTCATGGACGAGCAGATGGGTGCGGTGCTCGACACGCTGGAGGCGACCGGGCTGTCGGTGCGGACCACGGTGATCTACGCGTCGGACCATGGCGACAACCTGGGCGCCCGCGACCTGTGGAACAAGGGCACGCTGTATCGCGAGGCTTCCGGCATTCCCCTTGTGCTGGCCGGCCCCGGCGTGCCGGCCGGACACCGGTGCCGCACCGATGCCAGCCTGGTGGACGTGTATCCCACCGTGCTCCAGGCGATGGGCCTGCCGCCGGCCGCTGCGGGGCTGCCCGGCCGTTCGCTGCGGGACCTGGCCGTGGGAGCGGACGAGTCCGATCGCGTCGTCCTGGGCGAATACCACGGCGTCGGATCGCCCAGTGCCGCCTACTACCTCGTGCGCGGGCGCTACAAGTACCACCACTACGTGGACTACGGCCCCGAGCTGTTCGACATCGTGGCCGATCCGCGCGAACGCACGGATCTCGCCGCCCGGCCCGAAATGGCCGCCACCGTGCATGCCATGCGCACCGCGCTGTGCGAGCGCCTCTATCCCGAAGAGATCGACCGGCTCGCCAAGCGCGACCAGGACGAACTGGTCCGCCAGGCCGGCGGCCGCGAAGCCGCGCTCGGCACCGGGCATCGCGGCGCCACGCCTGTTCCTCAATCCGCCACCGAAGGCCTGCATTCATGAACGCATCGATTTCCAACCGGCACACCGTGGGCGACGCCCTGGTCCAGTATCTGCACGAGCTGGGCGTACGGCAGGCCTACGGTGTCCTGTCCATCCACAACATGCCGCTGCTCGATGCGCTGGGGCGCGACGGGCGGATCCGCTACATAGGCGCGCGCGGCGAAGCCGGCGCGGTGGGCATGGCCGACGCCTGCGCGCGCGCCACGGGCGCGCTGGGCGTGGCCTTCACCAGCACGGGCACGGGCGCCGGCAATGCGGCCGGCGCGCTGGTCGAGGCCTGGACCGCGGGCACGCCGCTGCTGCACATCACCGGGCAGGTCGCGCTGCCCTACCTGGACCGGGGCCGCTCCTATGTCCACGAGGCCAAGGACCAGCTCGGCATGCTGCAGGCGGTCTCCAAGGCGGCGCTGCGCGTATGGTCGGCCGAGACGGCCCTGGCTACGATCCAGGAGGCGGTGCGGCTGGCGCTGACCGCGCCCACGGGGCCGGTCAGCGTGGAGATTCCCATCGACCTGCAGGGTGCGCTGGTCGACGTGCAGCCGCCGCCGGCGCCGCCTTTCCTGGCGCCGGCCGAGCCCGACGACGCGGCCGTGGACCGGATGGCCGACCTGCTGGCGGAGGCCAGGCGGCCGGTCCTGTGGATAGGCGGCGGCGCCCGCCATGCCCGCGCCGAGATCGCCCGCCTGCTGGACCTGGGCTTCGTGGCCGTGACCACCTTGCAGGGCAAGGGCGCGGTGCCCGAGGATGACCCGCGCACGCTGGGCGCGTTCAACGGCCAGCCCGCGATCGAGGCTTTCTACCAGAGCTGCGACGCGATGCTGGTCGTGGGCTCGCGGCTGCGCGTGCCGGAAACGCTGACCCACACGCTGCAACTGCCGCGCAGGCTGATCCAGATCGATACCGATCCGCTGGCCGAGCAGCGCGCCTATCCGACCGCCTTGTTCGTGCGGGGCGATGCGCGCCTGACGCTGGCCAGGCTGGCCGACCGGCTCGCGGGCCGCATGCGGGCGGATGCCGGCCTGGCGGACGAGGCCGCGCGCGCCAGGCAGCGCGCCCAGGCCACGATGCGCGGCGCCATCGCGCCCTACGACCGCATCGCCGACGCGCTGCAGGCCGTGTGCGGCCGCGACTTCGGCTGGGTGCGCGACGTCACCATTTCCAACAGCACTTGGGGCAATCGCCTGATGCAGGTCTTCGCGCCGGGGCAGGGCATCCATGCCGTGGGCGGCGGGATAGGCCAGGGGCTGGCCATGGCCATCGGCGCGGCCACCGGCCGGCCGGACCGCAAGACCTGGCTGCTGGCCGGGGACGGTGGGTTCATGCTGAACCTGGGCGAGCTGGCCACCGCTGTCCAGGAGCGGACCGGCATCGTCATGTTGGTGATGAACGACGGCGGCTACGGCATCCTGCGCAATCTCCAGGACGCGGACTACGGCGGACGCCGCTACTACTGCGACCTGCACGGCTTCGAGCTGGGCGCCCTGGCGCAATCGGTCGGCATGGACTACATCGCGGTGCGCGACCTGGACGGCCTGGAGCGCGTATTGCGCGATGCGGCCGGTCGCGATGCGCCGGCCGTGCTGGTGGAGTTCGACATGCGCGCCATCGGGCCGTTCGCCAAGCCGTTCGCGGGGCCGCCGCTGGCGCGAGGCTGAAGCCGCGCGGCGGGCTCAATCCGGCGTCAGCCGCGTGCTGCTCGGCTGGCGCCGTTCGATGCTCCACTTCAGCAGCGCGGCGCATCGATAGATGCCGTGCGCGAACTTGCCGTAGGGCAGGGTCAGGAACAGGGCCATCACCACGCCCAGGTGCACGGCCAGCAGCAGGCCCATGGCGCTGGTCTCGCGCACGGCCAGCAGCGCGAGGCCGGTCAGGCTGGTCAGGAACAGCAGGCAGATGAAGCCGCGGTCCATGGGACGCTGGTCGGGATCGCCGTGCTCCGGGTGGCGGCGCAGGTTCAGCCACAGCAGGCCGGCCGGCCCGATCAAGAGGCCGATGCCGCCCGCGGTGCCCAGCAGCACGGGCAGGCTGGTCCACGCATACGGCGCGTGCAGCCCCAGCGCGTAGTGGTAGAGCGTGGCCACGCAGGTGGCGGCGAAGCACAGCATGAAGCCGTAGAAGGTGAAGTGGTGGAACCGGCGCCGCGCCAGCGTGAACGCGTCGTTCTCTTCGTTGCAGCCCTTGCCGTGTCCGCCGTCCAGGTACTTCAGGCGCAGCGCGTCGTGCGCGGCCTCGGCCACGGCCGGACCGGTGGGCGAACCCGGGGACACGTTGCGCCAGAAGCGCGTCACGCCCACCCCCAACGCGACGATGGCGAGCACGAACACCGTGCCGAACAGCGCCACCAGCAGGTTGTGCGGGAAGATGGCGTAGAAGTTGCCGGCCAGCGGTTCGTGCCAGATGCCGCCGTTCATGCCGGCGGCCAGCACCAGGAACAGCGCCAGCGCGAACGCCGTCGCCAGGGCCAGCGTGACGCCGTTGTGCCGGTACAGGCGCCCCAGCACACCGGGCCAGGCGTAGTCGCCATAGGTCTGCACGCGTACCTTGGCCATCGCCTGGGGCACGTTGACGCCGAATTCGTTCGGCGGCGCGTATTGGCAGGCGTGCAGGCAGGCGCCGCAGTTGTGGCACAGGTTGGCCAGGTAGTGCACGTCGGCCTTGCCGAATTCCAGTCTGCGCATCATGGCCGGGAACGTCGCGCAGAAGCCCTCGCAATAGCGGCAGGCATTGCATATCTGCAGGACCCGGGCCGCTTCGCTTTCGTCGGCGGTCAGAGTTGTCGAACAGGCGCCGCCTTGCGCGGCGGCCTGGGTCCGCCATTGGACCGGCACGGCCTGTACGCCGGCCGCCAGGGTTTGCGCGTCGTGCGCGAGGTCCTCAAGCTGCTTCAAGATCGGATGCTCCGTGAGTACGGGGGGACCGCGCGGCCTCGGCGGCGCGGGTGCCGGCGATGCGGCCGAAGGCCGTGCCGATGGACATGCCGACGCCGGCCGTATAGCCCTTGCCCAGCACGTTGCCGGCCATCATTTCGCCGGCGCAGAACAGGTTCGGACTGGGTTGCCCGCCGAAGTGCACGGCGGCGTTCTCGTCGACCCGGGTGCCCAGGTAGGTGAAGGTGATGCCCGGCCGCAGCGGATAGGCGAAGTAGGGCGGCGTATCCAGCGGCCGGGCCCAGTGTGTCTTGACGGGCGAGATGCCCTCGGTGCGGCAGTCGTCCATGATGGTGTGGTCGAAGTGCTCGCCCCGGCAGGCCGCGTTGAATTCCCTCACGGTCTGCATCAGGCGGGTTTCGTCCAGCCCGGTCAGTCGCGCGAGCTCGGGCAGGCTGTCGGCCCGGATGCCGGTGAACACCGGCGGCATGAAGCGTCCGACCGCCTTGGCGTCGATGATGGAATAGGCGATCTGGTCCGGCTGGAAGGCGACCAGGCGGCCCCAGATCGCATAGCGCTTGGGCCAGAAGTCCTCGCCTTCGTCGTAGAAGCGCTGGGCGTCGCGATTGACGACGATGCCCAGCGACACGCAGTCCAGGCGGGTGCAGATGCCGCCGTCGTACAACGGCGAGCGCGCGTCGATGGCGACGCAGTGGGATTGCGTGGGATCGCCGATCATGTCGGCCCCGGCGTCGATCATGGATTTCAACAGGGCGCCCTGGTTGTAGCGGGTGCCGCGCACCAGGAAATTGTCCGCTGGCCATTCGCCCCGTTCGTTCTGGCCCCAGGCCTCGCGCATCCATTGCAGGTTGGACTCGAAGCCTCCGGCCGCCATGACGCAGGCCCGGGCCGGTATGCGTTCGTTGCCGGCCAGCGCCGCCACGAAGCGGTCGCCGTCCAGTTCCAGCGCATGCACCGGCGTGCCGTAGCGGATCTGCACGCCCAGGTTCTCGGCGCTGCGATAGTAGGCGTTGACCAGCGCCCGTCCGCCGCCCATGAAGAAGGCGTTGGTGCGGGCGATGTGCAGGGTTCCGGACAGCGCGGGCTGGAAGTTCACGCCATGCTTGCGCATCCAGTCGCGGCAGTTGGACGAGGCCCGGATGACCAGGCGCGCCAGCTTTTCATCGGTGATGCCGCCGGTGACTTTGAGCAGGTCCTGCCAGAACTCCTCTTCCGGGTAGCTGTCGACCAGCACGTCCTCCGGGGCGTCGTGCATGCAACGCAGGTTGCGCGTGTGCTGCGAGTTGCCGCCGCGCCATTCCTTGGGCGCGGCTTCCAGCAGCATGACGCTGGCGCCCGCCTCGCGGGCCATCAGGGCCGCGCACAAGGCGGCGTTGCCGCCGCCGATGACCAGGACATCTATCATTCCGCTTTCCTATCAGTGAGGAATCACTGTAGGCGCAGCGGCCCGGCCGGGCTAGGCGGCGCGCGGGCAATGGGTATTCACGATTCGTGAATGGTGGCTCCCGGCCAATGGCCGTCGCGCACCAGCGTACGCATCAGGTCCGCCAGGACCACCCGCGCGGCCAGCGCCGCGGGGGACAGTTCGTCGTCCGAGACGCTGGTCACGACGTTGCGCCGGAACAGGTAGGGATCGTCCAGCGGATACAGGCACAGGCGCCCCTCGTGCATCCCGCCGGCGGCGACGCCGGGCTGGATGGTGGCGATAGGGGTGTCGATCACGGTGTCCATCAGCGTGGTCAGGCCGTCGATTTCCAGCGCGATGTCCGGTTCGACGCCCGCGCGGTCGAACGCGGCATCGACCAGGATGCGCAGCCCATGCGTCTTGCTGGGCATCGCCAGCGGCAGCCGCGCGGCCTCGGCCACGGTCATCGGCTGGCGGGGCTGGCGGTCGGACACGAGATCGGGCCGGGCCACCACGAACAGCTTTTCGTCCAGCAGCGGCAGGACGCTCCAGTGCCGGCCGCTGTCGGTCTGGAACAGCACGGCCAGATCCAGCAGGCGGGCGTTCAGCATGCCGGCCAGATGGCCGGACAGGCTTTCCACCAGATGCAGCCGCACGTCGGGGTAGCGGTCATGCATGGCGGCGATGAAGGGGCGGGCCAGCAGCGAAGCCGTCGACGGCGCGAAGCCTATGCTGACCGCGCCCGACAGCCGGGCCTCGCGCGCCGCGACCACGGCCTGGTCGGCGTGCCGCAGCGCCATCTGCGCCTGCCGCCAGAACGCCAGCCCCGCGTCGGTGGGGATGACGCCGGTGGCGGTGCGCTGCAGGAGGCGCGTGGCAAGCTCGCCCTCCAGGCGGCTGATCTGCTGGCTCAGGGCGGAGGGCACCAGCCCCAGTTCGCGCGCGGCGCGGCCCATGCTGCCCAGTTCGACGACGCGGACGAAATAGCGGAGTTGGCGCAGTTCCATTCAATCCAGCCTTGCCGCGGTCTGGCGGACGATGTCTATGAAGCGTTGGACGGCGGGCGAACGTACGGTTCCTGCCTGCATGACCAGTCCGATCGGAGGCAGGGCTATGGGCAGTTCCAGCTTGAGCACGCGCAGCAGCCCCTGGCTTTCGTAGAGCCTGGCGACGCTCGTGGGCATCACCGCGACCAGATCCGTCTGCTGGAGGGTCAGGCTGATCAGCAGGACGGATGTGGTTTCCAACCGGGGCTGGGGCTTGGCGATCCCGGCATCGGCCAGCAGCGCTTCCAGTTCCCGGCGCATGGGAAGCAGTTCCGGTTGCAGGATCCAGTCCGCTCCGTTCAGATCCGTCAGGCGAAGGCGGCGTTTGCCGGCCAGCGGGTGGTCGTTGCGCACCACCAGGCTGACCGATTCGTCGTAGAGCCGTTCGGCGGCGAAGGACGAGTCCGCCAGGTCGGAGGTCAGCCGGCCCAGTACCAGGTCGAGTTCATTGCGGGCGAGCGCGGGCAGCATCTGGTCGTTGCCGCCTTCCGTCACGGTGATCACCAGTCCGCTCGCTTGAGTTCGGACGGCCTTGAGGGCTTCGTCGAGCAGTGTCGGTATCGCCACCGTCAGAATGCCGACCCGGACGCGGCCGGTTGCTCCCGCGGCCACCATCTGTGCTTCGGCCAGGGAGTCGTCGATATTGCGCAGACACAGCCGGGCCCACCGGATGACGGTCTCGCCGACGGGCGTGGCGCGCAGGCCGCGCGGCTGGCGCTCGAAAAGGCGCGCCCCGTACAGATCCTCGATTTCCTGCAGGAGTTTGCTGACGGCGGGCTGGCTCAGGTTCAGCCGGGGAGCGGCCTGGTGGATGTTGCTGGTTTCGCCCAGCACGTCGAGCAATTCCATGTGCCGGGTCCGGAGCTTGGCGTGCAGGCGTCTGTTGAGCGGCGTGGACATGCTTCCGGGATTCCAGGCTGTTATCTGAGGATCATGATATTTCATTTGTTTGGCATCCCTCAACTACCTACCATGCCCTGGGTCGCATAAAGAAGATTCGACCCACCATGAAAATCACCATGCTGGGGACGGGCGCAGCGTTGCCCGACCCGGAGCGCGGCCAGACCGCCATCCTGCTGTCCCTGGAGTCCGGCCGGCACTATCTGTTCGACTGCGGGGAGGGGGCCACACGCCAGATGGTCCGCGCCAACGTGAATCCGGCCGAGGTCGGACTGGTTTTCCTGACCCACCTGCATCACGATCACATCAGCGACTTTCCGAATTTCGTGATCTCGGGATGGCTGCTCAATCGCCAGGGCCGTCCGCGGGTCCTGGGTCCCAGGGGGACAAGGCGCTTTGTGCGGCATCTGTTCGAGGATGGCGCCTTCGACGCTGATTTCCAGGCGCGGTCGTCCTTGCAGGCTCGAAGGAACAACATCGATGCGGTCAGGCCGGACGTGATCGAGATCGCGCCGGGCATCGTGCACGAAGACGACGAACTGCGCATCATTGCGGCGCATGTCGAACATCTGCCCCACCACATTTGCGAATGCTTCGGCGTGCGCATCGAAGCCGAAGGCAAGGTGGTCGCGTTCAGCGGAGACACGCAGCCGTGCGCGGCCATGGAAGAGCTGGCGCGCGGCGCCGACCTGCTGATCCATGAGTGCACCTTTCCGGAGACCATACTCGCGCACCGCGCCAGCCAGGGCATGGGGCACTACGGCCATACCAGTCCGTCGGAGCTGGGCGAGCTGGCGGCCAGGGCAGGGGCGCGCAGCCTCGTCGCCACTCATTTCGGCAGCTTCGACACCTCGAGCGCCGTCCTGAAGAAGGCCGCCGCCATGCATCTGCCCGCGGAACTGGTCGGTCCCCACTTGCTGGACGAGGTGGCGGCCGACATCAGGCGGCACTACCGCGGTCCGCTACGGCTGGCCCGGGACCTGATGCGCATAGACCTTTGACCGATGGCGACCGATTCCATGCAGACCTATATCAAGCTCGTGGGCAGCATCACACCGGGAGGCGACCATGCCGGCTTCTTCCGGTGGTATTGCGACCACGTGAACATGCTGCTGCGCTATCCCGCGCTGCGGCGCGCGGTGTTGTACCGCCGATCGTCGTCCCCGTCTGGCCAGGCGCCGGAATACCTGTGCCTGTACGAATTCCCTTCGGAGGCGGAGTTCCTGGAGTTCTCAGACAGCCGGCAGCGCAAGGACGCCTCGGTCGTCCGGGAGAACGGCTGGGGCAAACAGGGAGCCCGCGTGGTCCAGCGTTCGGAGTATGTGCGGCATGCCCGCAGAACCTTGCCGCTTGCCGTAGGTGGCAAGCGCGATGCCGTGCACGAGATCCATTGCCTGCGCCTGGGGGCGACGGCGCCGCTGGATGCGGTGCGCTGGGTCGATGCGTGCCTGCAGGGGGCGTTCGAACGCGAGTCCGTGGCGGGCATGCAGGTGCTCCGGCCCGATGACTGCGAGAACGTCCAGGCCGCTGCCGGGGAATGGCTGGTCGTCCTGGAGCGCAGCGTCGCCCCCGCCGCGGGAGAGCCGCCATGCAGTATCGACTGGCGGCCCGTGGGCGTGGACGAGATGCCGGCTCCTGCGGAATTCCAGCCGCGCTGGACCGGCCTGTACCACGAGTTGTGCTGCTGGGACCGCTAGCGCTGGCGGTGGGGGAGACGCGCCTGGTGCGTATCCCCCACCGCATCAATCCAGTTTCGTCTTCGACCGTGCGACGATGTCCCGCCAGATCCGCGCCTCGCTTTCGATCTGGCCGGCGAATGCCGCGGGCGTGTTGCCGCCGGCGATGAAACCCTGGGCGTCGAAGTAGGATTTGACGCCGGGATCCGACAGCGCCGTCCGGAATTCCGAGGCAAGGCGCTCGATGACCGGAGCCGGGGTTCCCGCCGGGGCGGCCAGCCCCCACCAGTTGCTGAGTACGACGTCCGGCACGCCAGCTTCGCGGGATGTCGGAACCTCCGGCAGCGCCGGCAGGCGCGCATTCGCCATCACGGCCAGCGCGCGTACCCTGCCCGCCGCCAGTTGCGCGCTCATCGCGCTGTAGCTGCCCAGGAACATCTGGATATCGTTGGCCACGAGTCCCATCATGGCCGGTGGGGCGCCCTTGTAGGCGATGTGCCTCATGTCGGCGCCCAGGCTTTCGGACAAGGCGAATCCGGACAGGTGCGGTGCGGTCCCCAGGCCGGGCGAGCCATAGTTCAGATCGCCGCGGTGGCTGGCCGCGTATCGGGCGAATTCCGCGTAGGTGGACGCCGGCACGGCGGAATTCGTGAACAGCACCGACGGCACGTCCAGGACCCGCGTGATGGGCGCGAATGCCTGCCGGGGGTCGAAGCCCATGTTCGCGTAGACGAACTGGTTGATGGCGAAGTTGTTCGTGGCGCCCAGCAGCAGGGTATAGCCGTCGGCGGCGGCGCGGGCGACTTCATGGGCGCCGATGTTGCCCGCGGCGCCCGCGCGGTTCTCGATGACGATGGGCTGGCCGAGGCGGCCCTGCAGCAAGGGGGCCATTTTCCGCAAGGCGTTGTCGGCAGACCCCCCGGCCGCGTAGGGAATCACGATGCGTATCGGTTTTTCGGGCCAGGCGGCCTGCGCGCCGACGCTCCATGCCAGCGCGAAAAGGGTGGTGGCAGCGGCCAGGGGCGGGAGGAAGAAAAGTGGACGTGTAGTCATGGCGGCGGAGAGAGGCTAGGCGTTCTAGAAGCTGTGGGAGACACCCACGGCGAACTGGCGCCGCGAGACGTTGCTGTCATGGATGAAGTCCCGGCCCTTGCCGCCGTTGACGAAGGCATAGACGCCGGTGCGCTTGCTCAGGCCGTGGTAATAACCCAGGCCGTACGAGACGATTCTGGACGACGTGGTGCGTTGATACGAGGCCATCCACTTGCCGTTGCCGGCCGGCAGCGTCATTCCGAGTGTGTAGGCCTGGTCGTCCTTGCGCTGGGGCGTCAGCCAGCCGGGATTCGGTATGACCCTGCCCGAAGGTTCGGTCACTGCATCGCGCAGCCGGCCATAGCCGGCGTGCAGCCTGAACGCGCCGAAGTCATAGCTGGCCACTGCCGTCAATGACGACGGCCGGCTGCCACCATTGGCCACCTGTGTGCGCATGTACGACAGGATCGCGGTCCATGGGCCCTGGACATACCGCAGGCCGGCATCGACCATGCGCGAATTCGCGCCGGCGCCCGCGACCTCGGTCGTCGCGGGGGCGCCCGGCAAGGCCGTGCCGATGTTGAAACTGTAGCCCATGCCCCATTGCAGGCCACGCGCCATGGGGGACAGGTAATAGACGGAATTGTCGACGCGGCCGTTACCGAACGCGTCATCGTCGAAGGCCAGGGTCGTGCCCGCGCTGTTGCGCCCCATGCCCAGTCCGAAGGGGCTGACGACAGCCGGCGTCCAGAGCTGTGTCAGGTTCAGCGACCTGCCCAGCCTGATTTCCCCCCACTCGGCCGAACGCAGGCCGACATAGGCGTTGCGTCCGAACAGGCGGCCGTTGTTGGTCGCCTGCCCCGTGTCGGGCGCAAAGCCGTTCTCCAGGACGAAAAATGCCGTCATGTCCGGGGTCAGGCGCTCGACGCCCCGCAGGCCGAAGCGCGACGGGATGTACAGGCCGTTGTCCAGCCCCCAGCGCGCGCGGCTGCCCTCGGTCTTGTCCTGGATGATGCCGGTATCGACCACGCCGTATAGCGTGACCTGCGCGGCGGCCGCATGGCAGACGAAAATGGCCGGCAGCAGATGAACCGCTCTTGCTTTCCCACGTATCTTCATAAGAATCCCGTCGATTGGAGGCTCGGCGGGATTGTCTGGGCGAAGAGGGTTGCCGACTATTGAAATATCTTGAGGTATCGATAAGGAATTGGAATTCCTTATCGATGCGCGGCGGAGTCGCGGATCAGTCCTCGGCCAGCAGGCGGTAGAGCGACGACCCCGACCGCATCTGCGGCTGGCCGTCCACCGTCGAGAACTCGAGCTCGACCAGGTCCCGTCCGTGATTGACCGGCACCTGTATCGTCATTCTGGCACGGTCGTCGCCATCGGGCCGCAGCAACTGGCCATCGTTCCACGTCACGTATCCCGGCAACTCGGCCAGTTCGCTCAGCGTGGCGATGCCGTCGCCCAGGACCAGCGCCACGGACTCGGGCGATTCGTTGGTGGGTTCCCAGCGCGTGCCCAGGCGCGCTCGCCAGGTGGCGGACAGCGGCGGCAGCGGTGCCAGGCGCTGGCCTACGGACAGGGTCAGCCGGTAGTGCCCCCAGCCGGCCGGCACGCGCTGGATCATATAGTGCTTGCCGTCCAGCGTCAGCCAGCGGTAGCTGTTCCCGGACGGTGCGTCGTTCCACCACCAGCCGTCGGCGCGCAGGGTCAGGCCCGGGGCGACCGGCTCCCAGGCGCCGGCCTTCCGGTGCAGCACGTCGATCGTGCCGGCATTGACGGCCTGTACCTTGAACGGTCCTTCGTAATTGGCATAGATGCCCGCCAGCCCGGCGGCGTCGATGGACGGCGCCGCCGCCGTGGGGATGCCCTCCAGCGCCGCCGGCACGGCGGGAATCGCGCGCGTGGTGGCCAAGGCCCGCAGCAGCACGCCCTCGGCGATGCGCAGCGGCCCGTAGGTGGTGCCGGCGCCCGTGAGCAGCAGGGCCATGCGCTGGTCGGGCAGCACGAAGAACTCGGTCGAGAAGAAGCTCGTGCCGCCGTTCTTCTGCCAGGCCTTGATGCCAACACTGTCCAGGCCGGGCTGCCGCGCCGAGTCCCAGCCCAGGCCCCAGCGCCATTCGGGACAGGGATTGATGCGCAGGCTCGTGGTCTGGTCTTTGCCCATTTCCTGGACGGCCGCCTGTGACACCAGGCGCTTGCCCTGGTACATGCCCAGGTCCAGGAACATCTTCGCCAGCCGCATCATGTCGCCGGGCGTGGAGGCCAGGCCGCCGGTGGCGTAGGCCGACACGAATTCCTGCCCCATGCGCCGCCCTTCGTAGACCGGATGCACGAAACTGCCTTCGGGAAAGGCCTGCACGGGGTAGGCGGAATGGCCCATGCCCAGGGGTTCGAGGATCTCGCGCCGGACGAACTCGGCGTACGACTGGCCCGTGACCGCCGCGACCAGGTTCTCGACCATCGTGAAGCCGTCGTTGCAATAGACGGCCAGTTCTCCCGGCTGGTGCTTCAGATGGAAGTAGGCCAGGCCGTCCTCGGTGTCCTGCGCGTAGCCGGCGATAGGCTCGAATGCGAAAATGTTGCGCCAATTGGTACCGGGCAGCCCGGACGAATGGCTGAGCAGGTGGCGCAGCGTGATCTGGCCGTACTCGCTGGACAGCATCGAGAAGCCGGGCAGATAGCGGGCGATCGGCGCGTCCAGCGTCAGCTTGCCCCGGTCGCACAGCACCATGGCGGCCAGCGCGGCCAATACCTTGCTGACCGAGCCGATATTGAAGCGGGAGTCGACGGTGGCGGCGACGTTGCCCTGCGGATCCGCGACGCCGAAGGCTTCCTGCCAGATCACGCCTTCGCTGGTCATCAGCGCGACCGAGACCGCGGTGGCCTGGTTCTTTTGCACGGCCTGGCGGATGGCGTCGCGTCCCCACTGGATGGCCTCGGACAGCCGGCCGGCGTCGGGCGCGGGATCGTCGCCGCCGCCGCAGCCGGGCAGCGCGTGGAGCAGGGCGCCGGCGCCGGCGAACTGCATCCAGTGGCGGCGCGACGGGGAAAGAGGGGGGGCCGCTCCGGCCGATTGGGCCCCGGTGGGGCAATCCAGATTCAGTTTCTTTGAATGCATCTCGATTACCCTCACGTGGCCGAATATCGGGGAAATGATTCTATCTCGGCTCGACCGTACGGAGGGGGTGCGTATGTCTTATATAAGATATAAGACAGTTGCAGCTCGCCGCCGCTAGTCCTACAATCCCGGCGATCGCCCTCAATCCCTTCACACCGGGACACCTCCAATGCTTGAATCCTACCGTCAACACGTTGCCGAGCGGGCCGCGCTTGGCATCCCCCCGCTGCCGCTGTCGGCGCAGCAGACCGCCGACCTGATCGAGCTGATCAAGAACCCGCCCAAGGGCGAAGAGCAGACCCTGGTCGATCTGCTGACCCACCGCGTGCCGGCCGGCGTGGACGACGCCGCCAAGGTCAAGGCGTCCTACCTGGCCGCCGTCGCCCTGGGCAAGGAAGCCTGCCCGCTGATCGATCGCGCCAAGGCCACCGAGCTGCTGGGCACGATGCTGGGCGGCTACAACATCAGCGCGCTGATCGAGCTGCTGGATGACGCGCAGGTCGGCACCATCGCCGCGGAAGGCCTGAAGAAGACCCTGCTGATGTTCGACGCCTTCCACGACGTGAAGGAAAAGGCCGACAAGGGCAATGCCAACGCCAAGTCCGTGCTGCAAAGCTGGGCCGACGCCGAGTGGTTCACCGGCCGTCCAGAGGTGCCGCAAAGCCTGACGCTGACCGTGTTCAAGGTCACCGGCGAAACCAACACCGACGACCTGTCGCCGGCGCCCGACGCCTGGAGCCGCCCCGACATCCCGCTGCACGCGCTGGCCATGCTCAAGAACCCGCGTCCGGGCATCGAGCCGCAAGAGCCCGGCAAGGTCGGTCCGCTCAAGCTCATCAATGACCTGAAGGAAAAGGGCCACCCGGTCGCCTATGTCGGCGACGTGGTCGGTACCGGTTCCTCGCGCAAGTCGGCCACCAACTCCGTGCTGTGGTGGACCGGCGAAGACATCCCCTTCGTGCCGAACAAGCGCTTCGGCGGCGTCTGTCTGGGCAGCAAGATCGCTCCCATCTTCTACAACACCATGGAAGATGCGGGCGCGCTGCCGGTCGAGCTGGATGTCTCCAAGATGGAAATGGGCGACGTCATCGAGCTGCGTCCCTATGAAGGCAAGGCCTTCAAGAACGGCGAAGTCATCGCCGAGTTCGAGATCAAGTCCGACGTGCTGTTCGACGAAGTGCGCGCCGGCGGCCGCATTCCGCTGATCGTGGGCCGAGGCCTGACCGCCAAGGCGCGCGAGACCCTGGGCCTGCCGCCCTCGACCCTGTTCCGCCTGCCCAACAACCCGGCCGATACCGGCAAGGGCTACACGCTGGCCCAGAAGATGGTCGGCCGCGCCTGCGGCATGCCGGAAGGCAAGGGCATCCGCCCGGGCACCTACTGCGAACCGCGCATGACCTCGGTCGGCAGCCAGGACACCACCGGCCCGATGACCCGCGACGAGCTGAAGGACCTGGCCTGCCTGGGCTTCTCGGCCGACCTGGTGATGCAGTCGTTCTGCCACACCGCCGCCTATCCCAAGCCCGTGGACGTCAAGACCCACCACACGCTGCCCGAGTTCATGAGCAATCGCGGCGGCATCTCGCTGCGTCCGGGCGACGGCGTCATCCACTCGTGGCTGAACCGCATGGTGCTGCCCGACACCGTCGGCACCGGCGGCGACTCGCACACCCGCTTCCCCATCGGCATCAGCTTCCCGGCCGGCTCGGGCCTGGTCGCCTTCGCCGCCGCCACCGGCGTCATGCCGCTGGACATGCCCGAATCGGTGCTGGTCCGCTTCAAGGGCAAGCTGCAGCCCGGCGTCACGCTGCGCGACCTGGTCAACGCCATTCCCTACTACGCGATCCAGCAAGGCCTGCTGACCGTCGAGAAGCAGGGCAAGAAGAACATCTTCTCGGGCCGCATCCTCGAAATCGAAGGCCTGCCGGACCTGAAGGTGGAACAGGCCTTCGAACTGTCCGACGCTTCCGCCGAGCGTTCGGCCGCCGGTTGCACGGTGCGCCTGAACAAGGAACCGATCATCGAGTACATCAACAGCAACATCACGCTGCTGAAGTGGATGATCGCCAACGGCTATGAAGACGAGCGTTCGATCGGCCGCCGCGTCAAGGCGATGGAAGCCTGGCTGGCCAACCCGGAACTGCTGCAACCCGATGCCGACGCCGAATACGCCGCCGTCATCGAGATCGACCTGGCCGACGTGCACGAGCCCCTGGTGGCCTGCCCGAACGACCCGGACGACGTCAAGACGCTGTCTGCCGTCGCCGGCGCCAAGATCGACGAAGTGTTCATCGGCAGTTGCATGACCAACATCGGCCACTTCCGCGCGGCGTCCAAGCTGCTCGAAGGCAAGCGCGACATCCCGGTCAAGCTGTGGGTCGCTCCGCCCACCAAGATGGACCAGCAGCAACTGACCGCGGAAGGCCACTACGGCGTCCTGGGTTCGGCCGGCGCCCGCATGGAAATGCCGGGCTGCTCGCTGTGCATGGGCAACCAGGCGCAGGTCCGCGAAGGCGCGACGGTCATGTCGACCAGCACCCGCAACTTCCCGAACCGCCTCGGCAAGAACTCGTTCGTATACCTGGGTTCCGCCGAACTGGCCGCCATCTGCTCGCGCCTGGGCCGCATCCCGACCAAGGAAGAGTACATGGCCGAGACCGGCGTCCTGGCCGAGCACGAGAAGACCATCTACCGCTACATGAACTTCGACCAGATCCCCGATTTCAAGGATGTGGCGGATTCGGTCGGCGTGTGATCGGCAGGTGATGAAGGACGGCCCGTCGGGGCTGTCCTGTCATCTTGAAGGCATTCATGAAAAAACCCTCCCGTAAACGGAGGGTTTTTTCATGATCGGGCCGTCTCACCAAGCCCGCCGAGATGCACTCCCAACAATCGGTGCTCGGTGGCAGTCGCCGATATGAGTTCCGGTGAACAGGGGCAAGCTCAGAGGTTCAACGCGTGAGCAATTCAACGTAGCCCTCATAACTGTAGCTACGGTTCTTCTTCTGCCCAGTCACCTCCACCACGACGCCCAAGGCTTCTAGCACCTGCACAGCTGCGTTGGCGGTCGGGAATGTGGTATCCAACTGCTGTCGCACGCGCTCCACGTTGAAGCGCGGCATCATCGGCAGCAACTCGAACAACCTGTAGCTGGCCGGACTGGCCTTGGGCGATTGCAGCAGCTTGCGGCGGTCGGCGGCGATCAGGCTGGCGACGGCGATGATGCTCTGCTCGGCCTGCGCTGCGGCGACCGCCACGCCTTCCAGAAAGAACGACACCCAGGACTCCCAGTCACCCTCGGTGCGAATGCCCGACAGGCGGCGGTAATACTCGGCCTGATGCTGCTTCAGGTAGCCGCTGAGGTACATCAAAGGCTCGGCCAGCAAATTCCAGTGCTCCAGCAGCGCCGCGATCAACAGGCGGCCGATGCGCCCGTTGCCGTCCAGGAAGGGATGGATCGTCTCGAACTGAGCGTGGATCAGCGCGATCCTGACCAGCGGCGGCAGTTCCCCCGTTGCTTCGTGGACGAACCGCTCCAGATCCGACAACAGTTCCGACACGCGCTCAGGTGGCGGCGGCACGAACACCGCATTGCCCGGTCGCGTGCCGCCAATCCAGTTCTGCGAGTGTCGCAGTTCGCCGGGCTGCTTGCCCGCACCGCGCACACCATCCAGTAGCAGCCGGTGCGCTTCGCACAGCAGGCGGGCGCTGATCGGCAGCCCCTTGGGGTCACGCAGTTGTTCCTGCACCAAGCGAAACGCGCGCAGATAATTGGTCACCTCGGCCACGTCGTCGGTGTTACCGACCTTGAAGCCCGCTTCTTCGTCAAACAGGTCGGTCAGGGTGGCCTGCGTGCCTTCGATCTGCGAAGTGAGCAAGGCTTCCTTGCGCACTGCGCTGTAGAGCAGCCAGTCCACCGAGGGAACCAGCCCTGATACGCCCGACAGCCGGGCAAGCGCGAGTTCCGCCTGCCGATTGAGGTCGGCAAACGATGCCGACGCCAGCAGAGGGTCTGTGGGCGGCAGCGGATGAGGCACGAACGCCCGCACAGCTTCGCCTAGCGTTGTGGAGATGGCGTAAGTACCTGTGCTGCGCGTCATCTAAAGTCCATTTTCATTGCATCACGCCGAATTAAAGCATGCTTTAATGTGATCTGCGGAATGAAAGATGGCTTTAATACGGAGCATCTGTCAGGGCTGATTTCTTTGCCTGCGGAACTGTGGTGGTTTTCCACAGCGGATATCAATTTCGGGCCGCTTTCCCGTTGCCGTGCCGGGGAGGCATCGGAGCGGCTTCCAAACCCGGTCTGGCCGGCGCCCCCGCCGGAAAGGCGACGCGCGCGAGCAAGGCGAGAAACATGGGGCGCTCGTGTTCTGCGAGAGGCTCCAGGATCCGCTGGTTGATTTGATCCAGCGCGGCGTTGGACGCTTCCAGGAGAGATCTCCCCTTCTTGGTGAGCGTCAGGGTCTTCAAGCGACGATCCTTGTCCGAGTCGCCTCGTTCTATGAAGCCCTTCGACTCCAGCCCGGCCAGCACGGCGCCGACCGTGGCCCGGTCGTATCCCACTATTCGCCCGATCTCGGTCTGATGGCAACCGGGGTTGGCCATCAGTGCGGATAGCACGTTGTGCTGGGGAGGCGTCAACGACAGCTTGCCGATCTCCTCGCCAAAGATCGCTACCGCTACCTGGTGCGCCTTGCGGAGAAGGAAACCGGGGCGATGCGAAAGATCGTGAAGATCGTCGGGAAACTGGATCATGCTTGGGCTGGCTTACTCCTGTCCGGAGATTATAGGCTCAGACCCGGTCCGCCAGACGGCGTAGCGCACGGCACAACCTCCCGTCGTCGCTGGCCAGTTCTTCGAGGATCGTGAAATGCCCGTGCCCGGGCAATTCGAGGAGCGGCGTGCTCCAGGCCACGGAGAAGTCGCGGGATTGGCGAACCAGCTCGCTCAATTCGTTCGCCCCTACCGCCACCACAAGCGGGATATCGGCGGGCCGCGGCATCCGTACCGGGCTGAAGTCGCGCACGTCTTCCTCGCTCAGGCCGAGCTGCACGTTGAGGTAGGAGTGCCGGATCGGCTCGAGATCGTAGATGCCACTGATGGCCAGCCCACCTGCGACGGGTATTTCGCCCAGCAGATTGCACATCAGATGCGCGCCGGCGGAGTGTCCGGCCATCACGATGCGATGCTCGTCGAACCCGAGATGCCCAGCCCGCGAGCGCAGCCAGTGCAGGGCTTCTCTTATTTCCCCGACCATGTCGCCGATCCTGGCCTGCGGGGCAATGGTGTATTCGAGCAAGGCGACCGAGAATCCCGCGGTCAACGGACCCCGCGCCAGAAAGCCCACGGACTCCTTGGAGCCGCCCTGCCAGTAGCCGCCGTGCACGAAGACGAGCAGGGGGCCCCTGGCCGTATCGCCTGGGTAGTAGTCGAGCACCGCTCGCGGGCGATCGCCATAGCGCAAATTCAGCCGGGGATTGAGCGCTTCACGCAGCGCGCCGGACCGGGATCGCCAGATGGCGGTTTGCGCCGCGAAGTCCGGGTGAGCCGCCTGGTTGTCATAGGCCGCATCCAGGGCCGCGCGGCTCATGTTGCCGTAGACGGCGCCGCTCATTCCCGCACCGCGGCGGCGATCTCTTCGGGGGTGGCGTAACCCGCCGCCTTCAGGATTTCCGGCATGTTCGCCGGACGGTCGAAGTCTTGCGGCGGGCTGTCGCCCTCGGACTTGGGGATGCCCACGGCGCGAATGACGTCGTCCAGGCCGGGGGGCGTGAAAAACCAGGCGAACTTCATATCGACCTCGCCGTCATTGGTGATCGTGTGGCCGACATACTTGCCGAGCAGGATCGTCGAGCCGGGCCCGATGCGTTGCGGCACGCCGTCGAGCTCCGCGCTTCCCGTTCCCTCGTAGATGAAGAGAATCTCGGTGTTTCGCGCGTGGCCGTGCTCTCTTACGTAGCATCCCGGCGGCAGCACCTGGGTCCCAAAAGCAAATCCCGGATCGGGATCATTCTCGACGCCCGGCCCGACCTTGATGGTCATGTGGCCGTGATGGGGGCCGGGCTGCCAGAAGGATTGGCCCTCGTCGGGGCCGATCACCCGCGACGGCCCTTTCCTGAGTTCATTCATGACGCTCTCCTTGTGGGGCCCGGATCAATCCTGGAGCGGCAACTGAGCCTGCTTGACCACATTCTTGTACTTCACGATCTCAGCCTCGAGTTTCTTCCTGAATGCCTCGGAGGTGCTTCCCAGCACTGCGTTCCCGGCATCTTCCACGGTTTTCCGGACCGCGGGGTCCTTGCTGATCTCCTCGATCTCGCGCTGGAGGCGCTGCACGAGGTCCCGAGGCGTGCTCGCCGGCGCAAAGACCCCGTGCCAACTGGCGAGTTCATAGCCTGGAACCGTTTCGCTCACGGTCGGCACGTCGGGCAGCGCGGGCGAGCGTTTCGGGCTGGTTACCGCCAGCGCGCGCAGCTTGCCGTTTCGAATGTAGGGCAGCGATAGCTGGACCGATACGACCGCTACATCCACCTCTCCGGCCAGGAGCGCGACAAGCATGGGCCCCTGCCCCTTGTAGGGCACGGCCACCATGTCCGTTCCCGTGTCCACCTTCAGCATCTCGATACCCAACTGTAGAGTATCGGCGACGCCCGACGATCCAAAGTTGAGTTTTCCGGGCTTGGCCTTGGCTCGCGAAATGAGTTCCTGCAGCGACCCGATGCCGGTGCCCGGGTTCGCCGCGACCAGCAATGTGCCTTCCAGGAACTGGCTCACAGGCACCAGATCCTTTGCCGGATCGAAGCTCAGCTTGTGATAGAACGCGGGAAGAATCGCGATGGTGCTGGGGGCGTACAGCAGCGTGTAGCCATCACCGGCGGCTCGGGCGACCTCGGCCATGCCTATGGCCCCGCTCGCACCCGCCACGTTCTTGACCACGACCGGCACGCGCAGTCGTTCTCCGAGCTTTGTGGCCAGGAGGCGCGCCATCGCATCCACGGCGCCGCCGGGCGAGTACGGAAGAATGATCGTGATGGGCTGGGACGGGAAGGTCTGGGCGGCCGCGGGGAGGCTGCAAGCGGCCGCAAGCGCGAACAGCAGGCGTAGGGAATGCCGACGAAAAGCGTCCATGATGTCAGTCCTGATTCGTTGGGGTTAGTCTTCGTGCAGGTGGCGCGGCAGCCAGACGGATATCACCGCGGGCGTGCCGCTGCGGATGGCCTTCAGGCCACGTTCCAGCGCAGGCCTGAGTTGCTGTGCTTCGCGAACGTTCTCTCCGTGGGCGCCTGCGGACCGGGCCTCCAGCGCGAAATCCATGGGAGGGTCGAAGTAGCCGCCATCGCAGTCCGCCTTCAGTCCGTAGCCATCGGGGTACATGGAAGCCAGCCGCAATGTGCCGGTCGCCCAGCTTCGGTTCTGGTAAACAACCGTCAGGAACGGCGCTCGGTACCGGACGCCCGCCCAAAGCGCCGGTGTCGGTGTCGAGAACATGTAGAAGCCGTCGCCCGTTATCGCGACGACGTCTTTTCCGGGGGCGCCCAGGCTGGCCCCGAATGCGGCGCCGGTCGCCCAGCCGCCGCTGGTGCCCGGCGTGTGAAAGAAGCTGCCCGGCGCATCGTTGCGAAGAAACTGGAGGACCCGGTTATGGGGCAGGGTGTCGTCAAAAACAATCGAGTCCCCGCCCAGCAAGTCTCCCAGTGCCTGGCTGACATGCAAGGGGTGGAGGAGTCCGCCGGGTTCGATCGGAGGCACGAGTTTCGCCAAGGCCTCTCTTTGCGCATTCGAGTCTTGTTTGGCGACATCCCGCCGTAGAGCGGCGCGATCGTGATCACGCGGTGTCATGGTTTTTTCCGCCTCCGCCCGAAGGGATCGGATGGCGCGCAACGAGTCGCTGGTGAGCCGCATGTCGGCGGTGAATTCGTAGGTGGGGATCTTTCCCTTGATGGGATCGAGCCCCAGAACGGCGACCCACGCATCACGGTCCGGTGCCTGCCCTCCAGGCATCCAGGGGACGTCGGTTTCCAGCACGACAATCACGTCGCAGTCCCGCAGGTCGGACCCGACCTGCATCAGCGGGTGTGTCAACGGGAAGCTCAGATAGCTTTGCGTCGCGCCGTGAACGACGCGCAGCCCCAGCAGTTCGCACAGCGACACCAGCTCCGGGACGGTGGCGGGGTTGCGTCCCGAGCCGGAGACGATCAGACAGGGCCGCTCCGCCGCAAGGATTCTTGCGACGATCTCTTCGATTCCATCCGGATCGGGGGCCGGCGGGGTTGCCGACCCCAACGCTCGAGCGCTGGGGAATCTGCCCGCCGGCCTCGCCGCCATCGAGACTTCCGGCGCCACGGAAAGATAGACCGGCCCGCAAGGTTCGGACGTCGCGACCTGAATCGCGCGGCTGACCTGGAGGCCGGGATCGTCATGCCCGGTCAGATGGTGATCCCATTTCACATACTGGCGGACGACCGAATGCTGGTCGAAGGTTTCCTGCAGCCACAGATGCGCGCCGGTGTTCCTGGCTGCCCGGGTGGATCCCGTTGCGCTGGTTGGGGGGAATCCCGCGGTCATGATGATGGGCAGGTGCGCATGCATCGTTGTGTGGATCGCCGCGCCATGATGCAAGGTCCCGGCGTCCACATGAGCCGCCGTCGCGGAGGGTTTTCCCGTTACGGCGCTGTATCCGAGCGCCGCATTCAAGCTGGCGTGCTCGTGTGTCATGACGATCAGTTTTGGCGCCGGACGGCCGGTCGCCGCGGCCTTGGCGATTGCCTCCTGATAGAAGCAGATCTCCGAACCCGACGTGAAGAAGACATAGTCGACGCCGCCGGCCGCCAGGGCGGCGACGATGGCATCGCCCGCGTCCCCTTCAGGAACTTCGACCAGTTCGCTCGAATGCGACACGCGCGGGCTCATAGGGGCACCGCCGTGGCATCGTAGCCGTAGATCCAGTCGGCGCGGCGGATGGCGCCGGCGGGACGCAGCCACTGATCGACCTTGAATCCGACGTCGCGCCTGACCCGGGCCAGCAGCGAGGTCGTCTGAATCGAATCGGCGCGAGCGCGTGAACTGAGCTGAACGCGGGTGGACCTTTCTTTTCGCAGGGCTTCATACGCGTGCAGGCCCGCGATCGGGTCGGCGCCGCTCGCCAGCGCCCGCGCAAGGACATAGCCGTCCTCCATGGCCATCGCGCCTCCTTGCGCAAAGAAGGGCAGCATGGGATGCGCACTGTCGCCAAGCAGCGTGACCCGGTCTTTGGTCCAGGTCGGCAGCGGATCGCGGTCGAGCAGCGCCCACTTGAAGCAGGTTTCCGTGGCTTCGAACATCCGTAGCAGCGACGGATGCCAGCCGGTGAAGGCGTCCATCAGTTCCTGCTTGTCGCCAGGCTTGGACCACGATTCGTCGGCCCAGACATCGACCTGCCGATGCGCGATCCAATTCACCAGCCGTCCTGGTCGCACGAAGTAGTGCACCACACAGCCACCCGGCCCCATCCAGTTCAGCGAGTCCGGAGGAATGAGGTCGGGCGGCAAGCGAGAGGCTTCCACCTGGCCGCGCCAGCAGATGACCCCCGTGTAGCGTGGCTTTTCCGCCCCGAGAAGCTCATTCCGGACGGTGGAATGGATTCCGTCCGCTCCGACGAGGACGTCGGATTCGACCTCGGTTCCATCACGAAAGTGGGCCACGACCGAGTCCCGGTTCTGGGTGAAGCCGGTCATCTGCTTGTTCAGGAGGAAGGTGTCGTCGGGCAGCGCGCTGCGCAGGTGTTCGTGGAGATCCGAACGTTGAACCTGGAAGAAGGGCGAGCCGAATTGTTCTACGCACGCATCACGAGTCGGCGAGCGAAACAGTTCGCGCCCGGATTTCCAACTGCGGGCGACGTGGTTCCGAGGCTGGGCGCCGAACTCGAACAGGCCGTGCTCAAGGTCAAGAGCCCTGAGAACCTTCACTGCGTTCGGCCCAAGCTGGATGCCGGCGCCGACTTCGCCGAACGCTCTTGCCTGTTCAAAACCGCGGACCTCGAGTCCGGCTCGTTTGGCGGCGATGGCAGCGACCAGGCCGCCCAGGCCGGCGCCAATGATGGTGACGCGTAGCTTCGTAGTCATGATTTCCTGTCAGGGGTGCCTAAAACTCGGTCATGCGCATAAATGTATTGATACATACAATAAGGATGGGTTGTCATCGTGTCAATCGGGAAGTTCCAGCAATCCGTGTTGATGAGTAATTTCCCGTAATAGTTGGGTTTTTTGTGGGTTCAAGTCGTCGGGCATTCGATTGACGTCATTGTTGGTCATGACTATTATTGTATGTGTTCATACATAAAAGCGGCTTAAGCCGCTGCCCCAATCCACTCTTCGAGGAATTCATGGACAAGGTGACTGCTGAGCTGTTGGTTCGCACGGGCCCCGATACACCCATGGGCAAGCTGATGCGCCGATTCTGGGTGCCGGTGATGCTTGCATCGGAAATCGCGGAGCCTGATTGCCCGCCCGTGCGGGTGAAGATCCTGGGCGAGAAGCTGATCGCCTTTCGCGATACGCAGGGCAGGGCCGGGTTGGTCGACGAGTTCTGCGCGCATCGCGGCGTTTCGCTCTTCCTGGGCCGAAACGAAGAGGGCGGAATCCGCTGCTCTTATCACGGCTGGAAATTCGGCGTCGACGGACGCTGCATGGAACTGCCTTCGGTTCCGCATCTTGCCGAAAAGATGCAGATCAAGTCCTACCCGTGTATCGAGCGCGGCGACGTTCTGTGGGCGTACATGGGCCCGCCTGATCTGATGCCCCAGCCGCCGGAGCTGGAATGGTGCATGGTTCCTGCCAGTCACAGATTCGTCAGCAAGCGCTATCAGGAAAGCGGCTGGCTGCAGGCAATGGAAGGCGGCATCGATACGACGCATGCGTCCTGGGTGCATCGGTTCGAGTTGGACCAGGACCCGATGCACATGCATGCGGAGGCCAACAAGTACATCAAGGCCGATACCAACGCTGTATTCGACATCGAGGAAGCCGGGCACGGCCTGACCATCTTCGGCCGACGCAACGGCGAAGAAGACTCGCACTACTGGCGCATCACGCAATGGATATTCCCTTGGTTCACGCTGATTCCACCGTTCGGTCCCCACGCATTGGGCGCCCACATGTGGATTCCCATCGATGATGAAAGCTGCTGGGCATGGAGCATCAATTTCCTTCCGGACCGTCCCTTGCCCGAAAGCGAGCTCCTGGCGATGAAAGAGGGCAAGGGCATCCACGTGAAGTACATCCCGGGCACGTTCGTCCCGTTGGCGAATCCGGGCAACGATTGGCTTGTCGATCGCCAGGCGCAAAAGAACAAGATGTCTTTCAGCGGGGTCGAGGGGTTTTCGGTGCAGGACGCCTCGCTGCAGGAAAGCATGGGTCCGATCCAGAATTACTCGAAGGAACACCTCGTCGCGACAGACCGGGCGATCGTCATGGCGCGCAGGATGTTGGCGCGGGCGGCACGCGAACTCGATGCCGGCAACGAGCCCCCGGCGCTGGATGCGGTGTCGCAACGCGTGCGTGCGGCCTCGGTGCTCCTGGACCGGGGGACGAAAGCGGAAGAATGGGCCAGGGAGGCATTGACCTCGCTGGAGCAGCCTGTCTACAGCGTTTGATCAACACGGGAATCCATGATGCCTAATCAATCAGTCCGCAACCGCGAACCGATCGTCGCCAATCTGCTGATCGGAGGAAAAGAGGTCGCCGGTTCCGAGCGGCTCGAAGTTCGCAATCCCGCCAGACCTTCGGAAGTCGTCGGTACGGTGGTCCGCGGTACCCCGGATCATGTCAACGCCGCCGTTGCGGCGGCCAGGACGGCACAACCCGCCTGGGGAGCCCTTTCCTTCAAGCAGCGGGCGCATGCGCTCGAGGCAGGATTGAAGAAGCTGGAAGACGATGTGGATGTCCGCGCGGAGGTCTTCGTTCGTGAGAACGGAAAGCCATTCTCCCAGGCGCGCGCCGAGCTCATCAGCGTGCCGAAGCGTCAGCGCGTGGCGCTCGCGTTCGCCGACGAACTCGACGCCGATCAGCAGGTCCAGTGCGAAACGGGCCGAACGATAGTGACATCCCGGCCCTACGGCGTGGTCGTGTCGATTGTGCCGTGGAACTCGCCGGACATTCTGGCGTTCACGCAAGTCGTTGCCGCGCTTCTTGCCGGGAATGGCGTGGTCCTGAAACCGCCGGAATCCTGTCCCCTGACTCTGACGGATTCCGTCCGTCGGTTCGCAGGCAGCCTGCCGCCAGGCATCATCAACGTCGTGACGGGACTGCCTGGCGAGATCGGGGATACGCTCACGACACACGCAGATGTCGGAAAGATCGGTTTCACCGGCAGCATTCCCGCGGCCCGGCACATCATGTCGAACGCGGCGCAGACCATCAAGGGCCTGACGCTCGAACTGGGGGGCAACGACCCCGCCATCCTGCTGAAAGACGCCGTGCTCGATCAGGCCGCGATCGCGCGGATGATGACGGCGACATTCATGATGTCCGGCCAGATATGCATGGCGATCAAGCGTTATTACGTGCACGGTTCTCGCAAGGATGAGTTCCTGGATAAATTCTCCGCGGCGATAGACGGGCTGGTCGTCGGCGATGGACTGCTGCCGCACGTGACGCTCGGCCCGCTGCACAGCAAGGCCGGTCTGGTGCGTGCAAGAGAACTGGTCCACGATGCCGCGGCGCGCGGCGCCCGGGTGTCCGAGCTGGGAACCATTGCCGACGCCGAGGTATTCGACGATGGCTATTTCATGCGGCCCACACTGGTCACGGATGTGACCGACGATGCGCGGCTCGTGGCGGAAGAGCAGTTCTGCCCCGCGATTCCGGTCAGCGCATTCGACGACGTCGACGAAGTGATCAGCAGGTCGAACGCAACCTGCTTCGGCCTTGGCGGATCGGTCTGGAGCCGGAGTGCCGGGGACGCCATGGACGTTGCGCGGCGGATGGAAACCGGGCAGGTCTGGATCAACAGCCACGGCATTCTCGCGATCAACCATCGGGCGCCTTATGGCGGTGTCAAGCAAAGCGGGATGGGTCGAAAGTCGGGCTTGCAGGGAATCCGGGAGTACTTGCACAGCCAGACCATCACGTCGCTCGAGCACGAGCCGTACACGGGCTGAAGAGAACCGTATCCACCGAGCATGTCCAGAACGAGGGAGTGTCGCGTCATGAACTCAGTTTTCCCGCGCAAGATCGATGTTGCATCGTTTCTCTTCGCGGCGCTGCTTGCGAGTTTCGCAGCGAATAGCCAGCCGGTGTTTCCTCCCCGGCAGATCAACGTGGTCGTGCCCATGGCGGGTGGCACCGCGGACGTGCTCGCACGTCTCGTCGCACCAAAGTTGGCGCAAGCGCTGTCCACGACCGTCATCGTCGATAGCAGGCCTGGAGCGGGAGGGAACATCGCCACCGATCACGTCGCCAAGGGCCCGCAGGACGGCTCCCTGCTGCTGGTCGGCGTCAATGCCCCGTTGGTGGTGAACAATACCTTGTTCAAGAACCTGCCATACGATCCCGTCAGGGATTTCTCTCCGGTGACCATGGGCGTTTCGACGTCTCAGTATCTCGTGGTGCACCCGTCCTTGCCCGTGTACTCGGTCAAGGATTTCGTCGCCTACGTCAAGGCCCATCCAGGCTTTCCGTATGCATCGGTGGGGACCGGGGGCGCGTCGCACCTCACGATGGAAATGTTCCGCACCCAGGCCGACTTGCAGATGACTCATGTCCCGTATCGAGGCGCCGGGCCGGCGCTTACGGATCTCGTCGCGGGAAATGTGAAGGCGGCTTTTCTTGTCCCCGGAAACGCCTTGCCCTACGTCGCGAGCGGCAGGCTCCGGCTGATCGCGTCGTCGGGGAGGCAGCGTGTGGCGGCGACGCCGGACGTGCCCACGATGATCGAAAGCGGTTTCGACAATTTCGAAGCCATCGCGTGGATCGGATTCCTCGTGCGTTCCGGAACGCCGTCCAGCGTCGTCCAGCGCTACCACGGAGAGCTGACGAAGATTCTGCAGATGCCCGAGGTGAGGACCAGGCTCGCGGAGATGCAGTTTGAGGTCGCCCCGGGCACTCCCGGAGCGTTCAGCGCTTTCATGAAGGAAGAGATCGCTCGATGGGGCGCGGTGATCAAGGCGACCGGCGTGACGGCCGAGTAAGCGCCGCCCGATTCCGTTGCATGGGCTCCAGCCGGGCTTGCTTTCCCGTTTTTCCGTCTACGCCGGATCCGTCAGGGGCGCGTAGCGGTAGTCGCTGGGCCGGACCATGGCGGCGTGGCCGGCGTCCTGTTCGCTCAGCAGGCGGTTCAGGATGCGGATCGCGGCCAGGGCGCCGGCGTCGGCGCGGGTGTTGATTTCCGGGATGTCGCGGGCGCCCCGGTCCAGGTTGCGCTGGAGTTCCTCGAACACCTTGTGGTCTTCCTGGAACGCGATGTGGACGCCGTTGAACACGCGTTCGGTCATGCCCGGATCGTCGATGTCGTGGTTGTGCACCTGGCCCCAGAAGTAGTGGGACGTGGTCTCCGTCTCGGGGGTGATGGCGTTGAGGTTGCGCCAGCCCATCTCCTGCTGGCGGTTGCCTGCGCGGGCACCGGTGCCGGCCGCGCAGGCGCCCGTATACAGGCGGCAGAACGCGGGCGGGGCGTAGTGGATGATCTGCCAGCGATCGATGTTGCCGGTGAATCCGCCGCAGGCGGCATAGGCCGGGGGCGGCGGGGCGTCCATGATCCAGCGCGTGATCTTCACCTCGTTGTCGCCGCGCTCGACCTGCACGTCGGCCTTGTCGGTGACGGCGGCGTTGCCGATGGTCGACTTGTGCACGAAGGACAGGTGGGTCAGGTCCAGCAGGTTCTCGATGATGAGTCGATAGCTCGCCTTGACGTGGAACACCGTGCTCCTGCCCGCCCACGTGGACGAGTCCAGCCAGCCGAAATCCGTGATCTCGGAGGGATCGGCCAGGGCCGGGTCGCCCATCCATATCCAGATCCAGGTGTTGCGCTCGACCACGGGATAGCTGCGCACGCGGCAGTTGCGGGGAATGGTCGTCTGTCCGGGCACCTCGACGCACACGCCGTCGGGTCCGAACTTCATGCCGTGGTAGCCGCAGCGTATGGATTCGCCCTCCAGTTCGCCGCCGTGCAGCGGGTAGTGCTTGTGGCAGCAGCGGTCCTCCAGCGCCACCACGCTGCCGTCGGCCCGCCGGTAGAAGATTACCGGTTCGTTCAACAGGGTGCGGGAAAAGATGGCGTCCGGCCGCACCTCGTTGGCCAGGGCGGCTACGTACCAATAGTTGCGCAGGAACGGTTCCTTGCGCGGCGCGGGTTGGGTGGTCGTCTCCATGATGCCTCCTCGTTCTTCATCCAAAAATGAAAGTACACATAAAATAAGTACACTCACAATATGGCCGCCCGGCTCGCGCCGGACAGGCCGTGTCCCCGTCAGTCCAGCTCCGCGCCCAGGCTGCGCAGCGGGGCGCGGCTGGACATGTTGTGGACGTTGGCCAGCTTGTCGAGCAAGGCCATCAGGAACTCGCGCTCCTGCTTGCTGAGCGGTTCGAGGAACTCGTTCTGCGAGTCCCAGACCAGCGGCAGCACACTCTTGTAAAGCCGGTTGCCTTCGGGCGTCAGGAACATCCGCTTGATGCGGCGGTCGCTCTCGTCGTCCTCGCGGGACACCTGACCGGCCTTCTCCATGCGATAGACCACGCTGCCCAGGGTGCTGCGGTCCATGGCCACGAGGCCGGCAAGGGTCGTCTGCTCGATGCCGGGATGGGACGACAGGACGTTCAGGATCGCGAACTGGCGGGGCGTGATCTTGAACTTCTTGCAATCCTCCAGGAAAAGGCCGACCACGATCTGGTGGCATCGGCGGATCAGGTGGCCGGGCATCCGATGCAGGTCGTGCAGATCGGACGGGGATTCCTCGGCGGGCTCGGTTTCCCTGCGTCGTGGCGCTCGGCTCATTGATGTCTTTTCCTGTCTTGCCCGGCGGTTGCCGTAATGTGGGGTGGTGCTCCTCCTCGGGATTATATTGAGTCAGATACCCAGATAGCGGGCCTGCACGTCGCGTTCGGCGCGGAAGGCGGGCGCGGCGCCGTGCCATGCGGTCCGGCCCTTCTCCAGGACGAAGACGCGGTCGGCGATGCGCAGCACGTCGTCCAGGTTCTTGTCGATGACCAGGATGGCCAGGCCGTGCCGCTTGAGCAGGTCCAGCACGCGCCAGATCTCGCCGCGGATCAGCGGGGCCAGGCCTTCCGTGGCTTCGTCCAGGACCAGCAGCCGGGGCGAGGTCATCAGCGCGCGGCCGATCGCCAGCATCTGCTGTTCGCCGCCGGACAACTGCCAGCCCATGTTCGCGGCTCGTTCGGCCAGGCGCGGGAACAGTTCGTAGACCTGCGCCAGGCTCCAGCTCCGGCCGCCGCCCGCGCGGGAGGCCAGCGCCACCAGGTTTTCCCGGACGTTCAGGTTGGGAAAGATGTGGCGGCCTTCCGGGACCAGGCCGATACCCAGCCGCGCGATCCGATGGGCGGGAATCGCCCGCAGGGCGCGGTCGCGGAACCGGATGTCGCCCTGGAAGGCAGGTGTCAGGGACATGATGGAGCGTATCGTGGTGGTCTTGCCCATGCCATTGCGGCCGAGCAGGGCGACGACCTCGCCTTCGTCCACGTCGAGCGAGACGTCGAACAGCACCTGGCTGTGCCCGTAGCGCGTCTGTACGCCGTCCAGCTTCAGCAGGCTCATTCCCGTCCCCCGCTTTCGCCCAGGTAGGCTCGTTGCACGTCGGCGTTGGCGCGGATCTCGTCCGGCGCGCCGGTGGCGATGATGCGGCCATACACCAGCACCGAGATGCGGTCCGCCAGCATGAACACGGCGTCCATGTCATGTTCGACCAGGAGCATGGTCACTTCCTTTTTCAGGCCGAGCAGCACGTCCACCATTTGCCGGCTTTCGACCGGCCCGAGCCCGGCCATGGGTTCGTCCAGCAGCAGGAGCCTGGGCGAGGAGCCCAGCGCGATCGCCAGTTCCAACTGCCGCTGTGCGCCGTGGCTGATGTCGGCCGCGCGCCGGTCGGCATGAGGGTCGAGCCCGACCGCGCGCAGCGTGAGAGCGGACCGCTCGCGCAGCGCCGGGTCGGCGCGGACGTTGCCGAACATCCTGCGGCGGCTGCCGGAGCCGACTTGGCTCGCCAGCATCACGTTCTCGATGACGGTGAAATCGGGAAAGATGGAGGTGATCTGGAACGAGCGCCCCATGCCCAAGCGCGCGCGCTGCTGCACCGACTCCGCGGTGACGGGCCGGCCGGCGAAATGGATGTGGCCGCGGTCGGGACGGATCTCGCCGGACAACTGGCCGATGAGCGTGCTCTTGCCCGCGCCGTTGGGGCCGATCAGCGCGTGGATCTCGCCGGCGCGCACGTCCAGGTCGACGTGGTCGGTGGCCAGCAGCCCACCGTAGCGCTTGCACAGGCCCTGGGTCTGGAGCAGGACGTCAGCGGCCATGGGAGCCTCCGGCCAGCAGGCCATCGATGCCGCCCCGCGCCAGGCGCATGGCGACCAGCAGCAGCACGCCCAGCGCCGCCTGCCAGTAGTGCGTCTGGCCGGATAGGAACTCTTCGAGGGCGATCAGCGCCGCGGCGCCGAACAGCGGCCCCAGCGCGGTCGCCGTGCCGCCCAGGATCATCATGATCACGAGTTCGGCCGAGCGGGTCCAATGCATCATCGACGGGCTGACGAAGTTGTTCAGGTTGGCGAGCAGCACACCGGCCAGTCCGCACACCATGCCCGAGACGACGTAGGCCACCAACTGGTAGCGGTACACCTGGTAGCCGATGGCCCGGACCCGGCGCTCGTTGGAAGCCGAGGCCATGAGCACCAGCCCGAAGGGCGAGCGTCCGATGGCATGGATGGCCGCCGCGACGCCGGCCAGCAGCGCCACGCACACGACATGGAACACGTAGGGATTCTCCAGCGGCAGCCAGGGTCCGAAGCCGCTGCGCGACGAAATGGTCAAGCCGTCGTCGCCGCCGTAGGGCGCCAGGCCCACGCCGACGAAATAGAGCATTTGCGCGAAGGCCAGCGTGACCATGATGAAATAGACGCCGCGGGTGCGCAGCGACAGCGCGCCGATGACCAGCGAGAAGCCGGCGCAGGCCGCCATCGCGACGGCCAGTTGCATCCAGCCCGACGCATGACCGTGGTGGGCGAGGATGCCGACGGCATAGGCTCCCACGCCCAGGTAGGCGGCGTGGCCCAGGCTGACCAGGCCGCCCAGGCCCAGCACCAGGCTCAGGCCCACGGCGGCGATGGCCATGACGGTCATCCTCGTGGCCACGGTCAACAGGTGGGCATTGTCCAGGAGTTGCGCGGCCAGAGGGGCCGCCAGCAGGGCGGCGAACAGCGCCAGGCCGGCGATGGCGCGGGCGGAAGGCTTGCGGATGTTCATGCGCGGCCTCCCACGGGCAGCAGGCCGCCCGGACGCAGCAGCAGGACTAGCGCCAGCAGCACGTAGACCAGCATGGCGGACAGGGCCGACGAGATCGACGAAGCCGTGGCCGGATCGAGGAACACCCGCAGCAGCGCGGGGAAGTAGGAGCGGCCCAGGCTGTCGACCAGCCCGACCAGCAGCGCGGCGACGAAGGCCCCGCGTATGGAGCCGATGCCACCGATGACGACCAGCACCAGCGCCAGGATCAGGATGTCGTCGCCCATGCCGCTCTGCACGGTCAGGATGGGTGCCGCCACGATGCCGGCCAGCCCGGCCAGCGCCGCGCCGAAGCCGAATACGGCCGCGAACAGCAGCGGCACGTTGGCGCCCAGGGCGCTGGCGGTTTCCCGATCCGAGGCGCCGGCCCGGACGATCATGCCTACGCGGGTGTGCTGGATCACGGCGTACAGGATGGCCGCGACGGCCAGGCCGAGCGCGATGATGAAGCAGCGGTAGACCGGGTAGCTCACTTCCCCGAACAGCGTCACGTGGCCGGCCAGCGCGGCGGGGACGGCGATGGTCAGGCCGCTGTCGCCCCAGATCATGCGGACCGCGTCGTTGGCGATCAGGATGAGGGCGAACGTGGCCAGCACCTGGTCCAGGTGATGCCGGCCGAAGAAGGGCTTGAGCACGGACTGCTCCAGGGCCAGGCCGAGCACGGTGGTCGCGGCCACCGCCAGCGCGAGTCCCGCCGCGAAGCTGCCGGTCCACGCGATCAGGCTGGTGGCCAGGTAGGCCCCGGCCATGAACAGCGAGCCGTGGGCGAGGTTCATGAAATTCATGATGCCGAAGATCAGGGTGAGGCCCGCCGCCATGAGGAACAGCAGCAGGCCGAGTTGGACGCCGTTGAGCGTCTGCTCCAGGAACAGGGTCATGCGAGCTCCATCCAGGCGTCTAGAACCGCATCGGGCACTTGTCGTGATAGGGATCCACGGAGTCCTTCAGCACGACCTCGAGCATGGTCTGGGTGTAGGCGCCGCTGTCGTCCGCCACCACCTTCTGCAGATAGATGTCGGCGATCGGGATGTGGTTGTGGTTGAACTTGAACTTGCCGCGCACCGACCGGAAGTCCGCCTTGCGCAGCGCGGCGCGGACGGCCTCCTTGTCGGACAGGTCGCCCTTCACGGCTTCGACCGCGCTGGCCATCAGCATGGCGGCGTCATAGTTCTGCGCCGAGTAGTACGAGGGGTAGCGTTTGTACTTGGCGCGGAAGTCCTTCACGAAGCGGGCGTTCTGCGGGTTGTCCAGGTCCTGCACCCAGGTCTGCGTGCTGATGTGGCCGTCGGCCGCCGCGCCTAACTGGGGCAGGGTCAGGGCATCGACGGTGAAGATGCTGTAGAGGGGAACGCGGTCCTTCAGGCCGGCCTGCGCATACTGCTGGATGAACTGCACGCCGGCCTGGCCGGGATAGAAGATCCAGGCGGCGTCGGGCGCGGCCGCGCGCAGCTTCGACAGTTCGGTGGAGAAGTCGACCTGGCCGGGCCAGCGCGTGTATTCCTCGCCCACGACCTGTCCCTTGAAGGTCCGCTTGACCCCGCTGACCATGTCGCGGCCGGCCGCGTAGTTGGGCGCCAGCATGTACAGGCGCTTGACGCCGCGCTTGTTGAGGGCCTCGCCCATCGCCATGCCGGTCTGGTCGTTCTGCCACGAGGCCGAGAACAGCCATGGCGAACAGCCTTCGCCGGCCAACTGGTGCGGCCCCGCGTTGCCGCTGACCAGGAACACCTTGCCGTCCACGGCGGGCTTGAGCGAGGCCAGGAGGACATTGGACCAGTTGTAGCCCGTCAGGAAATCGACCTTGTCGACCTTGACCAGCTTTTCCGTGGCCTGGCGGCCGGTCTCGGGTTTCATCTGGTCGTCTTCGTAGATGACCTGCACCGGGCGCCCGCCCATCTTGCGTCCCAGATGGTCGAGCGCCAGTTCGAGGCCGTCCTTCTGGTCGTTGCCGATGAAGCTGTTGGGGCCGCTGAAGGTGTTGACGTAGCCGATGCGCACGGGCTGCGGCTGCGCCTGGACCTGCGCGCACGCCAGTCCCAGCGCCACGGCCAGCAAGATCTTGTTCATGGTGTCTCCTCGTTTTTCAGGCCGCCTCGGTCGTCCTGCGTGCTGGCCATATTGTAAGAGTACTCACAATCAGTGGACTGCCAATATAGGGGTTTGCCCGTTTCGAGGGGGAGCGATGGAAAGCGCGTGAGCTATCATTGCCTGGGCCCAATGATGTTCACGACTATGCGCACTCAAGACTATCCCATCGATCGCAGCATAGGTTTCCTGCTCGGCAGGACCTTCCGCCGCCTGCGCCCGATCATGGAACAGCAGATCAACAGCGCCGGGATCTCGTATGGCATGTGGTTCTTCCTGCGCGCCCTGTGGGAAAAGGACGGCGTGAGCCAGCGCGAGATCGCCGAGATGGTGGGGTTGACCCAGCCCACCGCGTGGGCGGCGCTGCGCAAGCTCGAGGCGCAGAAGATGGTTACCCTGCAGCCCGACTCCGAGGACAAGCGCAAGGTGCTGGTGGCCTTGACCGAAAAGGGCAGGAGCCTGGAGGAAGTGCTGCTGCCCCGCGTCGAGAACATCAACGAGGTTGCCTTGCAGGGCATCAGCAAGACCGACCTCGCGACCTTCATGCGGGTGCTGGGCCGGATCGAGAACAATATCGGACCCGGGGAGTGATGCCCGGCCCGCGGGCCTCGCGGGTCAGATGGCGTTGATGACGCCGCCGTCCACCTGCAGCGCCGTGCCGTTGATGTAGGCGGCGCGTTCGGAGCAAAGAAAGGCGACGGCCCCCGCGATGTCCTCGGGTTGCCCGAAGCGGCCAACGGGGATGCCCGCCAGCTTGCCGGCCGTGTACGCTTGGCTGTCCGCTGCCAGGTCCTGGCCGCCCTTGAAGCGATCGGTCATGATGCGGCCGGGCACGATGGTGTTGAGCAGGACGCCGTCGCCGGCCACTTCCTTGGACAGGTACTTGAACAGTCCGTTGACGCCCGGCCGGGTGGTCACCGAGGTCACCAGGTCGGGTATGGGTTCGCGCACCGCCCGGGACTGCACGGTGACCACGCGGCCCCAGCCGCGGGCCCGCATGCCGGGCAGCGTGCGGTTCAACAGCCTGAAGGCGGCGATGACCGACATCTCGAAGGCGTCGCGCAGGTCCTGTTCGGTGATGGCATCGAAGCCGCCGCGCTTGGGCGAGCCGCCGATGGAAACGAGGATGTCGATGCCTCCGTGTCGCCGTTCGGCGGCCTCGACCAGCGCGTCGATGTCCTGCGCCGAGGTCAGGTCCGCCGGGATGGCGGTGACTTCGCCGCGCGCCACGGTCCGGACTTCCTCGGCGGCCAGTTCCAGTTGCTGACGTCCGCGCGCGCACATGACGATGTGGGCGCCCTGGCTGGCCAGTTCCATCGCGCAGGCTTTGCCTATGCCCTTGCTCGAAGCCGTGATCAATGCCGTGCGTCCCGCGATTCCCAGATCCATGGTGTCATCCTTGCGATGGGGTGGTTGGCCGCGTGCCCGTCATGCCGACAGGCTGCGGTCCAGAAACGTGCGATCCCAGACGTCTTCCAGCCGGAGCGCCGGGCGCGAGCCGCCGGCATACAGGTCGATGACCCGTTGCAGGCCGGCTGCGGACGGATGGGGCTGGCGCTGGAAGCGCCGGGAATAGAAGTCGTGCACGGCCAATGCCTGCGCGTGGTCCAGGAATCCCAGGTGGCGTTGCATGCTGGCCAGGACCCGCTGCGGTTGTTCCACGAACAGTTCGATGGTGCGCACATAGGCGGTCACGGCGCGCTGCACGCGGTCGGGATGCGCCCGCGCGTAGCGCCGGGTCGTGGCGACGATGGGGCCCTGGAACCGCAGTTCCTGGCCGAGGTCGGCCAGGCGGTGCAGGCCGAAGGCGACCGAGCCGGCGACGCCGTAGTCGGCGGTCAGCACGCCGGCGGCGATGCGGCCATCCTGCAAGGCGCGATAGATGGCGGGATAGGTGCCCAGTTCCACCAGTTCCACGTCCTGGCGCGGCAGGGCCCACTTGTCCAGCATGGCGGTGGCGCTGACGCCGGTCTGGCCGGCGATGCTGAGCACGCCGATCTTCTGTCCGGCCAGTTCGCCCGGTGCGCCGATGCGGGCGGCGCCGAGCAGATACATGGCGTTGGTCTGCTCGGCTGCCAGCAGGACGACCGGATCATGGCCTTCGTAGACCGCCTGCACCAGCGGCACGGCGCCGAATTCGGCCAGGTCGTATTCCCCGGCGACGAGGCCGCGCACGCCCTCGGGGCCGGCGGTTTCCTCCCGGGCGATGACCAGGTCCAGTCCCTGTTCGCGGAAGACGCCGGCATCGTGGCCGATGACGCCCAGGCTTTGCGCCGTCGAGCGCAGGCCCAGCGCCAGCCGCACGGTGGGCAGCGGCATCATCGTTGGGCTCCGTCGAAGATCGCGACTGCGCAGCCGGTATCCCAGGCTTCGATCGGCTCGTAGGCCAGCGTGCGGGGACGGCGGTCGTGGGCCGCGCCCATGGCGGCCACCCACAGCCGCACCTCCCACGCGCCGAAACCCGCCTCGTCCAGCCGCGCGGCGGGAATGGACAGGATCCCGTCCAGGTCGTTCCGGTCCAGCATGGACAGGAATTCACGGTCGAACGCTTCGTCCAGCCGATCGGCCTCGGCGGCGCCGGGGGCGTGGGACAGTCCGCCCGAACCCAGCACACCCACGCGCAGGCCGCTGGCATCGATGGCGGCGCGGATGGCGCGGCCCAGTTCATGGCAGCGGGGCAGGGACATCAGCGGCGGGACCTGGCAGTTCATCATGACCCAGACCACGGGGATGTCGAACGCGGGCGTGACCAGCGAGAGCGGAACGATGACGCTGTGTTCCAGCTCGGTCTGCGCGGCGCCCGCGGGTTCGATGCCCCGGCCGTAGGCGTGTCGCATGATGAGGTCCGCCAGGCCCGGCGCGCCGGGAACGTCCATCCTGGGCATGCCCAGCCAGTCCTCCACCGGACCGCTGTAGCGCTCGTTCAGCGAGACACAGCAGGCGGGCATGTTGGCCATGAAGAAGTTGGAGAAATGGTCGGGCGCGATCACCACCATGGCGTCCAGCCTGGCCGCGGAGGCAGCCGTCTTCAACGCGGCCGCGGCATCGAGGAAGGCCTGCCGCGGCGCGGCGGGGGCGGCCTGGGTGAAGGCGGCGATGCCCGGAGCATGGCTCATCGCCGCGGCGAATTCTAGGGATCCCATTCAAGCCTCGCTGTGGCCGTCGAGCCGGTAGTCGCTGGAGAAGCGGCGGGCGCCCTTGAGCGGGGCCAGCGCGCGCTGGTAGTCGTTGCGGGACAGGCCGGCCATGCGCGAATACGGCGCGAGCAGCAGGGGATGGACGCCCATCAGATAAAGCCCGGCCAGGTCCCCGCGGGCCAGGGCGTCGCGCTCCGCCTCGGTCAGGCCGGCATCCCGCAGCGCGGCGTGCGGATCCGTCCGCAGCAGCGCGGCCCGGGGCTTGTCGTGCTTGAGTTCGAAGATCACTCTCTGGACCGCGTAAAGACTCATGGCGCCATCCTGAAATTAATTAGATAGCAATCTAAATTGTTTGGTGTATAGTGTCAATCAACATCGGAGCCGGGAGGTACCGTGAGCGCGATTCATCCAGAGGATCATCCATGGCCGCCAGGCGCCAGCGAAAGCGCCGCCTTGTTGCGGGCCGGCCGACTGGCCAGCGTGGATCTGATCGAGTCCGCTCTGGAGCGGATACGGTCGTGCAATGCGGCGCTCAATGCCATCGTCGCGCAGGTCGATGCGGAATCCCTGCTGGCGCAGGCCCGCGCCGCCGACCGGCGATACGCGGCGGGCAATCCCGCCGGCGTGCTCGACGGCATCCCGCTGACGGTCAAGGACAATCTCTGGGTGCGGGGGCTGCCGGCGACCTGGGGTGTGGACGCACTGGCTACCTTCGTTCCCGATCATGACGAACCGGTGGTGGGCCGCGTGCGCGAAGCGGGCGCGATCATCCTGGGCAAGACCAATGTCCCGCCCATGGCCCTGGCGGCCACGACCGGCAACGGCGTGTACGGCCCGACGCGCAACCCCCTGGATCCGGCCATGACGCCGGGCGGCTCCAGCGGCGGTGCAGCCGCCGCGCTGGCGGCGGGCATGGGCGCACTGGCGCTGGCGACCGACGCGGGCGGATCGATACGGCGGCCGGCGGCCTATACCGGCACCGTCGGTTTCAAGCCCTCGGCCGGCGCGGTGCTGTCTTCCTCCGGCTTCCCTCGCACGTCCCTGGATTTCCAGGTCGTGGGTCCCATGGCGCGATCGGTGGAGGACTGCGCCCTGCTGGCCACGACGATCGCCGCCGGCGCGTCATACTTTCCCGGGCAGGGGCAGGGGCAGGCGGCCCGGCCGGAGACCTGGTTGCGCGAGCGGGCCCAGGCGCGGCGGGCCCGCATCGTGGCCATCGTGCCGCCCGACCAGGGCCAGGAGCCCGTGGTCACGGCCGCGCTGAACGAATGCGTGGAGCGCCTGGCGCGCGCGGGCCATCGGGTCGACTGGCAGCCGATGCCGTACTCGGTCGCGCAGGTCGACGCCTTCTGGCTGGAGATCATTCCGCATGGCGTGCGCGCCGCCGTCGAGGAACTGGGCCTGGACGAGTTCGCGCTGCCGGCCGCCTTGCGCGATCTCGCGCGGCGCTCGGCGGAGCCGTCGGCCGTGGACGTGTACCGCACGATCGCGCGCCTGCTCGACTGGCGGCAGCGCACGCGGGCGCTCTGGGCCGAGGCCGACGTGGTGCTGTCTCCGGCTTCCCCGTGCCTGGCCTGGCCGCTCGATGCACCGTATCCGGCCAGCATCGATGGCTGCCAGGCGTCGCCGCGGGCGGGCGCCCTGTACGCGACGTTCGCCAACGCGGCCGGGGCGCCGTCGATTTCGGTGCCGGTGCCGTGGCATCCCGGCATCGGCATGCAATTGACCGGGGCGCCCGGCGACGACGCGCAGTTGCTGGCCTGGGCGTGGGAATGCGAGCAGGCGATGCTGGCATGAATGCCTCGGAGTTTTCTTTTGATAAAACGTTAGCTATCTAATTGATTGAGCTGGCCGGCGTCTTGCCGGGCAAGGAGGAGAAGGTGAGCGACAAGCAGGAGGGTCCCGAACTCGTCCGCGGCGTGCCGCGGGGGTTGGAACGGGGATTGAGGAACTATTGGTATCCCGTGATGCAAAGCGAGGAGCTGCCCGCCGGCAAGCCGGTCGGCGTGCGGTGCCTGGACGAGGACCTGGTGGTGTTTCGCGACGGCGCCGGCGTGCCCGGCGTGCTGTTCGACCGGTGCCCGCACCGGTACGTGCAGCTCTCCATCGGCCGGGTGCTCGATGGCCAGTTGCAGTGCGCCTACCACGGCCTGCGCTTCGACGGCGCAGGGGCGTGCACGCTGATTCCCTGGGACACCGAAGCCGGCGCCGGCCAATTGGCCAAGGCGGCCGCGCGGTCCTATCCCTGTGCCGAACTGGGCGGCTATGTCTGGGCCTACATCGGGGACACCGAGCGCTTCCCGGCGCCGCCCATCGAAACGTGCGTGCCGGAAGAACTCCTGCACCCCGAGCGCTTCGTGCATTTCCGGCTGCCCACCGAAGAGTGGGACGCGAACTGGTTGCTGGTGATCGACGGCAGCGATGCCTATCACGCCGTCACGCTGCACATGGAGTCGCAATATCACGAAGCCGTGGCCCGCTACCTGGGAGACGGGGAAGGCGGCGCGGCGCAGAAGCTGACGCCGCTGGAAGACCGGCGGGTGAAGATCGTCGAGACCGACGGCCACGGCCTGCGCGGCATCTCGGTGGACCTGGAAGGGAACATGCTGGACCACGGCCATGGCCTGGACAGCATCCAGGGCGAACGCTTCAATCTGCCGGGCCTGGTGTCCAACGTGCTGCGGCCCAAGGCCGACGCGGCGCCCTATGTGTCGCGGCTGTTCCAAGTACCCATCGACTATCGCCGCACGCGGCTGTTCCGCTATGCGGCATGGCGCGCCGACACGCCGGAAGCGCGCGAGCGGCTGGCGCGGCATTTCGAGAGCGTGGTCAAGCCCAGGCAGCTCAAGACCGCGGCCGAGGACAAGGAAATGGCGCGCGTGGCGGGCGATCTGGTGGAGTCCCGCGCGAACGAGATCCTGTTCGGTCCGGACCGCGACATGATCCGGATCAGGCGGCGTATTGCCGCGGCGTTCGAGGCACAGCAGACTGACGGTCTTCGCGCGCCCGCCGACGAGCCGACGCCCGCGCCGGCCTCATTGGTGTTTCCGGTCTGAGCAGGGCAGTGGCGGTACCGTCTGGCGGCGGCGGTCCGGGCGGACCGCCGGCCGTGTCTTCCGAAGTTCACCCGGCTGCCCGCAGGGGAGCCGCATGGCGTCTAGCAGAGGTGGAGCATGAAGAAGCTTGTGGCAGTCCTGGGGATGGGAATCGCGGCCGTGCTGGCCTGTCCGGCGCAGGCGCAGGGGCCTGCTGACTATCCCGCGAGAGCGGTGACCCTGGTCATGCCCTACAGCGCGGGGACGGGCATAGACACCGCCACGCGGGCGCTGGCCGAGAAGCTGCGCGTGGGCATGAAAGCGCCGTTCATCGTGCAGAACAAGGTCGGCGCGGGCGGCAACATCGGCAGCGAGTTCGTCGCGCGGTCGGCGCCGGACGGGTACACGCTGCTGGTAGTGGCCAACACGCTGGCCATGAACCCCAGCCTGTACAAGAACCTGCCCTACGACCCGGTCAAGGATTTCGCGTCCGTGGGGCTGCTGTTCAAGGGGGCGATGGTGCTGGTGGCTTCCAGCAAGGTGCCGGCCCGCAACCTCGCGGAGTTCGTCGCGGCCGCCGCGAAGGCGCCCGGCCAGTACAACTACGCGTCATCCGGCGTCGGCACGCCGCAGCACCTGGCCATGGAATTGCTCAAGGAAGCGACGGGCATGAACATCATGCACATTCCCCACAAAGGGGCGGGCGAGGCCGTGACGGCCATCGCCGGTGGGCAGGTGGAAGTGGGCTTCGTCCCCATCCAGTCGGCGCTGACGCAGATCGAGGCCGGCAAGATGCACGCGCTGGCGGTGTCGAGCCCGGTGCGCCAGGCGGCCCTGCCCAATGTGGCGACGGTGGCCGAGTCGGTGGGCAAGCCCTTCGACGTGGATCTCTGGTATGGACTGTTCGCGCCGGCGGGCACGCCGCCGGCCGTCATCGACAAGCTGCACCGCCAGATGCAGGCGGCGCTGGCCGAGCCGGACATGCAGCAGAGCTTGAAGGCCCAGGGCATGACGGGCGCGATCAGCACGCCGGAGGAGTTGAATGCGCTGGTGCGCACGGACCTGGCGCGCTGGGCCCGCGTGATCGAGTCCCGCGGCATCGCTGCAAATTGAGGATCCGCTTCCGCGCCTATCGTCTCAGTATGTGAGAAATTCCGTTGACGCCGGGTACCCGGCGCGGGATAGTTCGCCCAACAGGAATGAAACGCCATGGGTGGAACGAAACAATGGAATTGGGCGCATCGCTGCATCATCTGCATTTGACCTCGCCGGACCCGCGGCGGCTGGCGGATTTCTATGCCCGCACCCACGGACTGGCCGCCAGCGCGCAGGCCGGCCGCTGGGTGTGCGCGGCGCCGGGGCGCACGCTGGTCTTGTCGGAAGGGCTGGCCAACCGGCTGGAACACGCGCTGTTCGGCTTCGCGGATGCCGGGCGCTGGCAGGCCTTCAAGGAGCGCGTCGGCGCACGGGCGACGGCCGAGGTGCCGCCGCTGCCGGTGGCGTGCGACGATGCGCTGGCCGTGCGCGACCCCGACGGCAACCTGATCGTCTTCGCGCTGCGCCCCGGCACGCCCGCGGGCGTGCCGGGGCGCGATGCGCTGCCCGAGGCCCATTTGCAGCACTTCGCGCTGCGCACCCTGGACCCGGTGCCCATGCTGGCCTTCTACGAAGGCGTGCTCGGCTTCACACTGTCGGACCGCGTCCAGGACGACGAGGGCGTGCTGCGCGCCTGCTTCCTGCGCACCGAAAGCCTGCACCACGCGCTGGCGCTGTTCCGCGCCCCCGTGCGCTGCTTCGACCACCAGTCCTTCGAGACCACGTCGTGGGATGACATGAAGGCCTGGGGCGACCGCATGGCGTCCATCCGCGAGACCATCGTCTGGGGCATCGGCCGCCATGGCCCCGGCAACGACGTGTTCTTCATGGTGCGCGACCCGGACGGCAACCTGGCCGAGATCTCGGCCGAGATCGAGATCTGCCCGCCGGACCGCCCCGCGGGGGTGTGGGTGCACGAAGAGCGCACCCTCAACCTCTGGGGCAAGGCCATCATGCGCGATTGAGGCCGCCGTGTCCGAACGCCTGCTGCGCATACTCGAATCCTTCGATCTCAGCCGCCCGGTGCGCAAGCCGGCCCAGCTCATGGACGAACTGGGCGTGTCGCGAGCCAGCATCTACCGGGACCTGAAGGCGCTGGAGGAGGCCGGCCTGCTCGAACGGGTGGCCGACCGGGGCTATGCGCTGGGCCCGCTGATCGTCGAGCTGGACCGCCAGATCCGGCTGGCCGATCCACTGCTGCAGGCGTCCGGCAAGCTGCTGCGCAAGCTGGCGGCCGAGACGGGCGGCACCGTGCTGCTGTGCCGTGTGCATGGCGACAAGGTCCTGTGCATCCACCAGGAGATGCCTGCGGACCCGGTCACGCCGGTCAGCTATGAACGCGGCCGCGCGATGCCCTTGTACCGCGGCGCGACCTCCAAGGTCATCCTGGCGCACCTACCGCGCGCCGAGCTGGAGCGGTTGTGGCACCGCGACCGCGCGACCATCGTCGCGGCCGGCTTCCCGTCCGGCCTGCAAGGCTTCCTGGCCGAGCTGGAGCCGCTGCGCGAGGCGAAGGCCTGCGTGACACACAGCGAGGTCGACGCGGGCATGGCGGGACTGGCCGTCGCCCTGCTGGACGGGCAGCGGGTGCTGGGCAGCCTCAGCGTCGTCATTCCCCTGGCCCGGCTGCCCGCCGCGCGCAGCAAGACCGTGCTGTCCAAGGTCTTCTCGGTCGCGTCCTCCATCGAATCGACTCTCGAAAACGAACGTCTGCGGGCTCGCAGCAAAAGATAGCAATCATGCACGCAACCTCCCACTATCCGGTCATCGTCCTTGGTGCCGGCCCGACCGGCTTGACCCTGGCGAACCTGCTCGGGGGCTACGGCGTCCGTACGCTGCTGCTGGAACGCAATGCGTCGACCGTGGACGAACCCCGCGCCGTGTCGATCGACGACGAGAGCCTGCGGACCGCCCAGTCGGCGGGGCTGATCGACGAGATCCTGCCGTCCATCGTCCAGGGCTACGGGGTCCACTACTTCTCGTGGTCGGGGCGCGAGTTCGCGCGCATCGAACCGCAGTCGACCGAATACGGCTACCCCAAGCGCAATGCCTTCCGGCAGGCCGTGCTGGCGGCGCAACTGCGCGACGGTTTGCGGCGCTTTCCGCACGTCGAGACGCGGTTCGGGCACGAGCTGCGGCGCTTCGAGGAGGCCGGCGACAGGGTGGTGCTCGACGTCGATCACGACGGCACGCCGGTCACGCTCAGCTGCGACTGGCTGGTCGCGTGCGACGGCGGCCGCAGCGGCGTGCGCGAGCAACTGGGCATTCCGTTGTCGGGCGACACCTTCGCCGAGAAATGGCTGATCGTGGACCTGCTCGACCGCAAGACACCCTTTCGCCATACCCGCACCTACTGCGATCCGGTCCGGCCGGCCATCCGCCTGCCGGGTCCGCAGGGCACGGTGCGCTACGAATTCATGTTGAAGGAAGGAGAGACCGCCGAGTACGTGCTGGACGAGGCCCGCCTGCGCGGCTGGATCCGCGAGCGCGAGCCGCTGGACGAGGGCCTGCCCATTGCCCGCAAGGTGGTCTACACCTTCCATGCCCGCCTGGCCGAACGCTGGCGCGAGGGGCGTGTGCTGCTGGCGGGCGACGCCGCCCACCTGACGCCGCCGTTCGCGGGCCAGGGCATGAACAGCGGCCTGCGCGATGCCACCAACCTGGCCTGGAAGCTACATGCCGTGGTGCAGGGGCGATGCGGTTCCGTGCTGCTCGATACCTACGAGATGGAACGCAAGCCGCACGCCTGGGCGTTGATCGAGATGGCGATGCGCATCGGCCGCTACATGCAGCCGAAGTCGCGCCTCGAGGCCATGGCCGCGCAATGGGCGCTCAAGCTGTGCAGCCTGTATCCGCCGGCGCGGGACTATGTACTGCAACTCAAGTTCAAGCCCAAACCGCGTTTCGGGGAAGGTTTCTTCGTGCCCTGCCAGGCGCCCGATGCGGCGATCAAGGCGGGACAACTGCTGCCACAGCCCCGTGTGGAATGGCCCGGAGGGCGCAGGCGCTTGCTGGACGAGGCGCTCGGTCCAGGCTTCGCCTGCCTGTGCCGGGCGGGCCAGCCGCTGGATCCGGAAGTCGAAAGCTGGATGGCCGCGATGGACGTTCGCCGGGTGGAACTGGTGGCCGCCGAGGACGACTTTCCCTGGCCCGGGACGCCGGAGCGCCTGGTCGTGCGCGACTGCGAGGGCGTCCTGACGCGGGTGATGGCCGAGGCCGGCGCGCAGGCCATGCTGGTCCGGCCCGATCGCTACGTGCTGGCCTTCCTGCCGGGCGGCAAGGACGACGCGGCGCCGCTGCGGGCGTTGCTGGCCCGCTACCGGGCGTAGCGGCAGGCCCCGCCGCCGCGGGGTGGTCTACCAGGCGATCTGGCTCATCGGGTCGCCGTCTTCCTCGCGTCCCACCATCAGTTCTTCCGCGATCTGGTCCCGTACCCAGCGGTGCAGCGGGCTCAGGTGCGTGCGGACGTGCCAGGCCATCGCGAACTCGAACTTGGGCAGCGTATAGGGCAGCGGATAGCTCTTGAGCGTGGACATCATGCCGCGCGCCAGCGAGGTCGGAAATACCGAAACGAAATCCGTGTTGCGCAGCACGCGCTCGGCCACGAGAAAGCTCGGCACCGACACGACGGTCTGCCGCGACAGGCCCATTTCCTTCAGGATCTCGTCGGTGACGTCGTCGAACTCCCCGCCCAGGGGCAGCACGATGACGTGCCGCATGGCGACGAAGTCCTTGAGCGTCAGTTGCTTCTTCCGGTAGGGATGGTCCCAGCGCATGGCGCAGACGAAGGTCTCGTCGTGCAGCGGACGCACGTGCAGCCGGTCGGGAAAGGCCGAGCGGCGCGAGATGACGAGATCCACCTGGCCCGAGGCCATGTGCTGCTCGACGTCCGGCACCGTCGAGCGATTCGCGGTGACGAAGCCGATCTGCACGCCCGGCGCCGTATTGGCGAGATTGCCGAACCACTTGGCCAGCCGGCATTGCGTCGCGTCGTTGGTGCCGATCAGGATGCTGCCCTGCGCCGTCCCGGGGTCGAAGTGGTCTGGCTGGACGAGCGTCCGGAAGCCGTCCAGCAGCTCGGATAGCCGCGGGGCCAGCTCCAGCGCCCGCGGCGTGGGCGTCATTCCCCGGGCGCCGGGAATCAGCAAGGGGTCGTCGAACATGCGCCGCAGCCGCACCAATTGCGCGGATACGGCCGGCTGGCTGCTGTTGAGCTTGACCGCCGCCTTGGTGACGTTCAACTCGTTGAGCAGGGTCTCCAGGGTCAGGAGCAGGTTCAGGTCCACGCGGCTAACCATAATCCAATCCTTATGCCAACAATCCGACTTATTGATTTCAATTATGCCTTCAAAAGGCGCAATATTCCTACACGGTCAATCAAGCAATTAGCACATACCCTTGATTCAGGCTGAAAGATCAACGAAAAAACGGAGTTCATCATGAAGACCTTTGCATATACCGCCCTGATTGCCGCCTCCCTCATCGGCGCCGCCGCCCATGCCGACCAGGGCAACAACTACGGCAACGATTTCCCCCCTCCCGGGATCTCGGCCACGCATGAACTGACCCGCGCGCAAGTGCTGGCCGAGCTGGCCGAGGCCAAGGCCAACGGCGGCATCGTCTACGGCCAGGAAGGTTTCCCCTACGAAACGGCCCAGCAGGCCGCGCCGGTCAGCCGGGCCCAGGTGGTCGAAGAGCTCAAGCGCGCCGAACTGGCCCGCCGCGCGGGCGGCCCGGGCGAATACCCGAACAATCTGTAAGCCACGCCGCGAGCCGGCCGGGGCCGCATCCCCGGCCAGGCCGCGCGCCTGACCCGATCCTGGAGTTCCCGTCATGAAAGTCCAAGTCTCTTCCTTCGTCGCCGCGGCGCTGATCGGCCTGGCAAGCGTCTCGGCTCACGCCGCGTCGGCCCGGCCGGACCTGCTGGGTTCGCCGGTCACCGTCGAGAGCGCCGAACGCGCCATCGCGTTGAACGACGGCACGCGCTACATCAATGTGCAGTACGGCGAAACCGTGCGCTTCGACGTCAACGGCAAGAGTTTCGCCGTGAAGTTCAACGGCATCCGCGGCGCCTTCGACCTGAATGACCTGGCACCCGCCGGTGTGCTGAACCACACCATCAGGGCCTACGTCAGTCCCTCGCCCCTGGACGAGCGCGGTCTCTGATTCCCTCCCGCACCGCGCCATCCCACCCGGACGGCGCGTAGCCCGCAGGCCATCCGCCCGCGGGCTTTTTTACGTCATGTGGCTATTCAAAGCGGTAGCCGATGTTGGTCAGCAGCAGCGTGTCCGACTTCTTCACCCCCGGCTGCGGATTGCTCATGTAGCGGTTCGACAGCGTGACCTTGAGCTCGATCTTCTTCGTGATGGACGTGGTGATGCCCGCGTCGAACTGGATGCGGTACTCGCCGCCGTCGCTGATGTTGGGGTAGAGCGCCAGGCGTTGGTTGAGCGAGGTCGCGTCCGAGATCATGTGGGTGGATTCTTCCCCCAGCAGCAATTCGGTCGAGTTGCGGGTCTCGGTGGTGAAGCGCTCGTGGTTGTAGGCCAGGCCGGTGAAGAGGTCGAAGATCGTCTTCTCGGTCTTGATGATGTGCCGCCCGACACCGGCCGCCGCGACGCCGCGCATGTCCAGCTTCTGCAGTTTGTCGTGCTCGATGTCCAGCGAGCCGAAGCCGAAGGTCCGGTCGGTGATGTCGCGGTCGTACTTGCCGCCCATGCGCAGCAGGTTGGCGGTTTCGGTGCTGTTGCCGTCTTCCTTCTTGGTGCCGTAGAGCGCGGTCAGCGTGAAGTTCAGGCGGTCCCGGTCCGTGGCTCGACCCGCGTTGGCACCCAGGTTGAACGACGTGGAGTCGGTGTTGCCGGAAGCCAGACTGGCACCCGCGTTGATGGAGCCGCGCCACTTGCCGTCGGTTTTCAGCGGCGCCTGGGCCCACGCGGGCGCGGCTGCGAGAGCGAAGGCGAGGGGGGCGATATGTCGGGTCTTGAACATCGATGCGTTCTCCTTATTGCACCAGGCCGCATGGCGTGCATGCGGCGTGACATCCTCAATGACGGGTTGCCATTCGGAGTGGGGTTGGACGAGTCCGCCGCCGTTTACTGCGTGGCCGCGAACGGCCGGGGCGGGGCTCGAAGGGAGTGCGTCGCGAGACGCGGTCTGGCACGGGAGAGCGGCGCGGCCGCTTCCCGGGTGGGGCACGCCGCTTGCAGGGCGCGCCGCCTGGGCGACGATGCGCCCAGGCATCACCATACACTGCGCATGTGGCCGGTGCCAACGTAGAATGGCGTGATCGCTCATTCCGGCGCATGCCTTTTCGCTTCATGGATGTCATCGTTTCGCTCTGGGACCGGCTGGTGGCGTGGTTCACCGCCTCCGACACTCCCGCCCAGCTCGTGGTGTCGCTGGTGGTGCTGCTCGCCGCCATGTTCGCCACGCGCGCCACCACGCGCTATTACCGGGGCAAGGGTTCGGGCTCGACCGAAGAACGCCGCACCAGCTACCTGACCGTGCGCAACTCCATCGTCATCGTGACGATGCTGCTGATGCTGTTCATCTGGGGCGGCCAGCTGCGCCATTTCGCGCTGTCGGTGGCGGCGTTGGCGGCGGCGGTGGCCATCGCCAGCAAGGAATACGTGATGAGCGCCCTGGGCTCGCTGATGCGCGCGACCCAGCGGACCTACGCGGTGGGCGATGTGATCGAGATCAGCGGCATGAAGGGCGAGGTGCTGACCATCGACCTGTTCACCACCGCGCTGCTGGAGCAGACGTCGTCGGGTCTGGTCACGGGCCGCGTCTGCCGCTTTCCCAACATGATGCTGCTGCTCAACCCCGTGCGCACGATCTCGGCCATGGGCACGTTCGTGCTCGAGTCGGTGCGGGTGCCGCTGGAGCCGGGGGACGACATTCCGGCGGCCCAGGAACGGCTGCTGCGGGCGGGCAGGGAAGTGTGCGAACCCTGGCTGGAACAGGCCGACGTGCATTTTCGGCACATCGAGGGCGCCTACCTGATCGCGCTGCCCGCCAGCGAGCCGCTGGCCGTGATCGAGCCCGTGGATCCCAAGCGGCTCGACGTGGTGCTGCGCTTTCCGTGCCCCAGCAACCGCCGCGTGCGCACGGGCCAGGAAGTGCTGACCCACTACTACCGGCAATTGCAGGACCAGGCGGCGGAAGGCTGAGTCCGGCGCTGTACACTGGCGCCTGTAGCGTCGTTCCCGTCATGACCCAAGCCACTTCTTCCCAAGCGGACATCCTCGTCGTAGGCACCGGTATCGCCGGGCTGGCCGCCGCGCTCGCGCTGGCCCGCCAGGGGCTGCGCGTGGGCCTGCTCGGGCCGCGCGCGCCCTTGCCGGCGCCCGAGGCGGACAACTTCGATCCGCGTGTCTATGCGCTGTCGCCGGCCAGCCACGACCTGCTGGCGGGCCTCGGGATCTGGGATGCCCTGCCGGCCGAGCGCATCACCGGCGTGCGGCGCATGGAAATCCTGGGCGACCGGCCCGCCTGGGGCGATCGCCCAGGCCGGCTCGGACTGTCGGCGTGGCAGGCCGGTTGCGACCACTTGGCCTGGATCGCCGAATCGCGTGAGTTGGAGCGGGTCCTGCGGCAGGCGGTGCAGTGGTCCGGCATACGCTGGACCACGGAAGATTTCGTCGGGCTCGACGCCGGCGACGGTGAGGGCGTGACCCTGCGGACCTCCGGCGGCCAGGCCCTGCGGGCGCGGCTGGCGGTGGCGGCCGACGGGGCCGACTCGAAATTGCGCGAGGCCGCCGGGCTGTCAGCCCAGCGATCGGCCTATGGGGCGACCGGCGTCGTCGCGCACCTGGACGCGGCGCTGCCGCACCAGGAGTGCGCCTGCCAATGGTTCACGCCCGACGGCATCCTGGCCCTGCTGCCCATGCCCGACACCCCGGACGGGCCGCAGGTCTCGATGGTATGGTCGATGCCGGCCGCACAGGCCGCGGCCCTGCTGGCGCTGCCCGAACCGGACCGAGCGCAGGCACTGGAGACCCGGTTGGCCGCGGCCACGGGGGGCCGGCTGGGTGCGCTGCGCGTGCGCAGTCCGCTGTTCGGCTTTCCGCTGGTCTTGCAACACTGCCCCCAGCTCGCCCACCGGGGCGTGGTCCTGCTGGGTGATGCCGCCCACGTGGTGCATCCGCTGGCTGGCCAGGGCCTGAACCTGGGCCTGGGTGACGTGAAGGCGCTGGCCGACGTGCTGGGCGGCCGCGAGCCGTTCCGTACCGTCGACGATCCGCGCCTGCTGCGCCGCTACGAGCGGTCGCGCGCGGAGCCGCTGCTGGCCATGCGCGCCGTCACCGACGGGTTGTTCCATCTGTTCGGCGCCCAGGCGGCGCCGGTTGCGTGGCTGCGCAACGCCGGGCTGGACCTGGTGGACCGCTTGCCTTTGCTCAAGCGTATGCTGGTCAATGGCGCTTCGGGTACTGGAACTCGCGCCTGACGGGCGCGGTCCGATCGTTTAGGAGATTCAATGAAACGCATGCTGACTTCCCTGTTGCTGACCGCGGCCATGGCCGCGCCCGTGTCCATGGCGTGGGCGCAAGCCGCGAACAAGAGCGCCCCCACGACCGAGGAAGCGGTCAAGCAGCGCTTCGTGCAGCGTTTCGGCGAAGTGGGCGTCGAAGGCGTGTCCCGCACCCCCTACGGCCTGTACGAGGTGCGCATCGGCGGCGAGCTGGTCTACACCGACGAGAAGGTCAGCTTCGTGCTGGACGGCAACCTGATCGATGCCTCGACCCGCAAGAACATCACGCGCGAGCGCAAGGAAAAATTGCTGGCCGTGAAGTTCGACGAACTGCCGCTGAACCTGGCCATCAAGCAGGTGCGCGGCAACGGTTCGCGGCGCGTCGCGTTGTTCGAGGACCCCAACTGCGGCTATTGCAAGCAATTGCGCCGTTCGATGGAAGGCATCGACAACGTCACCATCTATACCTTCCTCTATCCCATCCTGTCGCCCGACTCCACCGTCAAGTCGCAGGCGGTCTGGTGCGCGCCGGACAAGGGCAAGGCCTGGGACGAATGGATGCTGAACGGCAAGGCGCCCAAGGCCGGCACCTGCGATGCGCCGCTCAAGGAATTGCTGGCGCTGGGCAAGAAACTGCAAGTCACCGGCACTCCCACCATCATCTTCGGCGACGACACCCGGGTGGGCGGCGCGATTCCCGCCGAACGGCTGCGCCAGAAGCTCGACTCCCTGGGCAAGGCCAGCTAGCGTCACAGGCCAGGCCGGCCCCCCTCGTGCTCAATTGGGGCGCAGGCCGGCCTTGGCGATGAACCGGGTCCAGGTGTCCAGCTCGGACCGGATCAGCGTCCCGAATTCGGCCGACGTATGAGGGTCGGCGGGCGTCATGCCCAGTTCGCGGACCTGCCTGAGCACGTCGGGCTGCGCCATGATACGGACCAGCTCGTCATGCCACCTGGCGATTACCGCGGCCGGCGTGCCGGCTGGCGCGACCAGGCCTTCCCATTCCTTCATCCGGAAGCCGCGCACGCCGCTTTCCTCCAGCGTGGGGACATCGGGCAGCGTGGCCAGGCGCGTGGGGCTGGTCACCGCCAGCGCGCGCAGCTTGCCTGCCTTGACCAGCGGCACGGCCACCGACGAGGTCGCGAACATGGCCGAGACGTCGCCCGACAGCAGGCCCTGCACCGCCTCGGCCGGCCCCTTGTAGGGCACGTGCAGCATGTCCGCGCCGACGAATTGCGCGAAGCCTTCGCCGATCAGGTGCGCGGGAGAACCGTTGCCGCCCGATGCGTACGTCACGGCGCCCCGCGCGCCCTTGGCCCGCGCGATCAACTGGTCCAGCGTGGCGATGTCCGATCCTTGCGGCACGGCCAGCACGTTGTAGATCCACACCAGGTTGGAGATGGGCGCGAAGGCGTTGGCGGTGTCGTAGGGCACCTTGCCGAACAGCGCGGGCAGCACCGTATGGGTCAGGAACATCATGCCCATGGTGTAGCCGTCGGGCTGGGCCTGCGCTACGGCGGCCAGTCCGATCATGCCGGTGGCTCCGGGCCGGTTCTCGACCACCACAGGCTGATGCCAGGCCGCCTGCAGGCGCTCGCCCACCAGGCGCGCCAGCACGTCGGGCGGGCTGCCGGGGGGCAGGGGCACGATGATGCGCATCGGCCGGGACGGGTAGTCCTGGGCACAGGCCGGGCCCGAGGCCAGGGCGGCCGTCAGCAGGGCCGCGAATACGCTACGTAACAGGGGCATGGCTGGACACTCCGTGGAAGAGGCAACCGGGGCGGTCTTAGGCGGCGGCCGAGACCGGGGGCAGGAAGACGACGTCGTACTCGCGGGCCGTCCGCACGACCTCGGCGGGGTTCGACATATTGTGGATGCGCTGGTAGAGCTCGACCAGCTTGCCGGAGGGGGCGGCCCAGAACAGCGCCGTCGCGGGCGCGCCGGAGTTGTTGTAGAAGGCGTGCGGGATGCCGCGCGGCATGCGCACCAGGTCGCCGGCGCCGGCGGTCTGCCTGCCGCCGTCCAGGATGAGGTCGATGCGGCCGGCCAGCACGAAGATGTATTCGTCCTGGTGGGGGTGCACGTGCGGTGGCACGAAGGTCTCGACCGGGAAAGTGGCGTGCCACGAGAAGCTGTCCTCGGACATCTGCTTGGGCACGTACACCTGACCGAGGATGTTCCACGACACGCCGTCGATGCCGGTGTGGGCGCGGGTGATGTCGGGCGTTTCGTTCCTCATTGCGGGACTCCTTGCTTGCTCGTCAGGCGATCGAGGGTCGATCTGACGAGCGGGTTGGTGGACGAGAAACGGGGCTTGAACGACTGCCGGGCCCGGGCCAGGTCGTCCTCGTCCCAGTAGCCGATCAGGATGCCGCCCTCGGAAATGCGGGGCTGGACCTCCACCGATTCGATCGCGGCGTCCGGCACGGTCACGCGCTGGCGGGGCCGCAGTGCCCAGCGGAACAGGGCCTCGTGCAGGTGTTGCCGTGCCTGTTCGTGTTCGGGGGCCTGCGAGGCGCCCAGGTCCACGAATTCGTCGGGGTCGGAAGCGAGGTCGAACAGCATGGGCCGGTAGCCCTCGAACACCACGTATTTCCAGCGTCCGTCGAAGATCATGCGCATCCAGGCGTCGCGCGGGGCGGTGCCCAGTTCGATGCGGGCGTCCTGGAAGGCGTAGTCGTATTCGCACACCACTTCGCGCCGCCAGTCGGCCGGGCGCTGGCCGAACAGCAGCGGGCGCAGCGAACGGCCGTCCATGACGTGGGGCACCGGCGCGCCGCCACAGACGTCGAGGAAAGTGGGAGCCAGGTCCACCGCCTCGACCAGGTCGGCGCAGCGGGTGCCGCGCGTGGCGTCGGCGCGGGCGTCGGGGTCGTAGACGATCAGCGGCACGCGGATGACCGGTTCGTGGAACAGGTCCTTTTCCCCCATCCAGTGGTCGCCCAGGTAGTCGCCGTGGTCGGAGGTGAACACGATCATGGTGGAATCCATCAGGCCCGCTTCCTCCATGAACGAGAACAGCACGCCCATCTGGTCGTCGATCTGTTTGATCAACCCCATGTAGGCGGGGATCACCGCTTCGCGCACGCCGTCCTGCGAGAAGGTGCGCGACACGCGGTGCTTCATCATGGCGGCGTACACCGGATGCGGATCGCGGCGTTCGGCCTCGCTGCGCACCACCGGCGGCACGTCCTGCGGGCCGTACATCGAGGCGTAGGGCTCGGGCACGATGTAGGGCCAGTGCGGCTTGATGTACGACAGGTGCAGGCACCACGGCTGGTCGCCCGCTTCCCGCATGAAGTCCATGGCCCGCCGGGTCATGTAAGGGGTTTCGGAGTGCTGCTCGGGTACGCGCGCGGGCAGCCGCGAGTACTTCAGGAACCAGCCCGAGCGCGCCTGGCCGTCGCTGTCGGTGCCGGTGTTGGCCCAGGCTTCCCAGGGGTTGTCGCCGCCGCAGCCGTTGCGTCGCAGGTAGTCGTTGTAGGCGGGATCCGGATCGTGGCCGGAGTAGGGGTGGATGCCGTCGTCGCGTTCGTAGGGGTCGAAGCCGCATTCGCCTATGCGTACGCCCACCGTCGAGTCCGGGTCTATGCCCAGGCGGGACATGCCGGCAAGATCGGCGCGCATGTGGGTCTTGCCCACCAGCACCGAGCGCACGCCCAGCGGCCGCAGGTGGTCGCCCAGGGTCATTTCGCCGGCCTTGAGCGGCACGAAGTTCCAGCTCGCGCCATGGGACTGGACGTAGCGCCCGGTGTAGTAGCTCATGCGCGAGGGGCCGCAGACCGGCGACTGCACATAGGCCCGCTCGAACAGCACGCCGCGCGCGGCGAGGCGGTCCAGGTTGGGGGTCATCAGGCGCCTGTGCCCGTAGCACGACAGGTAGTCGGCCCTGAGCTGGTCGCACATGATGAAGAGAATGTTCTTCACGCGCTTGGACAATTGCGACTCCCGGAGTAAGGTTTGGCCGTTCTCGTTACGGGCCATCCTAGGCTTCGCGGCGCGGACATGCTCTTCGCTTTTTTTGATATCGATTACTTGGGGTTATCACCCTCCGGACGATGCGCCTTCAACAATTGCAGCTCCTGCTCGTGCTGGCCCAGACCGGCAGCCTGCGCGCCTCGGCCGAGATGCTTCACGTCTCGCAGCCGGCCCTGACCAAGTCGCTGCGCCAGCTGGAAGACGAGTTCGGGACCACGCTGGTACTGCGTACCGCCAAGGGGGTGCGGCTGGCGCCGGCGGGCGAGATGCTGGCTGCCCGCGCCGCCACCGTGATGCGCGAACTGGGGCGCGCGCGGGAGGAGATCGCCTGGCACACCGAGCATGCCCAGGCCAGCGTCACCGTGGGCCTGTCGCCCGGCGGGGCCATTCTGCTGGGACCCGGCGCCCTGGCGCGCTTCCGGGCGCGCTGGCCGCAGGTGCGTATACGGCTGGTCGATACGCTGTATCCGCGCATGTTCGCGCAATTGCGCGCCGGGGAACTGGATCTGGCGATCGGGCCGCTGCCGGTGGAAGGCGCGCGGCGCGACCTGGCGATCCACCCCATCTTCACGAGCCGGAACCTGATCGCCGCCCGCCGCGGCCATCCGCTGGCGGACCGCACCCGGCTGGCCGATCTGGTCCAGGCGGCCTGGGTGCTGACGGGACCGGCGGGCGGGCCCGGTGACCCGCGGCGGATGGACTTCGAGTCGCGCGGGCTGCCCGCGCCCGACGTGCGCCTGGAGTGCGAGTCGTTCTCGACGCTGCTGGCCATACTGCCGGACCTGGACATCCTGGGCGTCGTGCCCGAGGGGTTCTTCCAGCGGCATGGTCCGGCGATGAATCTCGTGGCCCTGCCCATCGCGGACGACCTGCCCGCGACCACCATCCACCTGGTGGCGCGGGCGGATGCGCCGCTGACCGTCCCGGCCCAGCGGTTGTACGAAGCGTTCGAGCAGGAGGCGCGCGGCCTGCGTGCCGACGTGCAGCCGGCGCGCGCCCGGCGGCGCAGGGCTTAGCGCGCTGGCGCCGGCACCCCCTCGTTCTTCGGCCACAGCACCCACAGCCGGGTCGGCTGCTTCATGCGGCCGGCCATTTCCCCGGCCTCGTCGCCGAATCCCCAGAACAGATCCACCCGGGCCGGGCCCTTGATGGCCGTGCCGGTGTCCTGGGCCAGGGCCACGACGTTCATGGGCTGGCGCGAGGCCGGCTGGGTGGTCGACAGGAACACCGGGCTGCCCAGCGGCACGATGGACGGATCCACGGCCAGCGAGCGATGGGGCGTCAGGGGCAGCCCCATGGCGCCGCGCGGGCCCTCGGACGGGTCGGCCACGGCTTCCTCGCGGAAGAACACCACCGCCGGGTTGGCGTTGAGCATTTCCTTGACGCGCGCCGGATTACGCTGGGCCCAGGCCCGTATGCCTTGCATCGAGGCCTGCGCCGGCGTCAGTTCCCCCTTGTCGATCAGCCACTTGCCGATCGACACGTAGGGATGGCCGTTGTGGTCGGCATAGGCCACCCGGATGGTGCTGCCCTGGCCGGGGCCGGTGTCCAGTACTGCGCGGCCCGTGCCCTGCACCTGGAGGAAGAAGGCGTCGACGGGATCGTTGACCCAGACGATGGCCGGCGGCTGGCGCTCGGGCCGCTCGATCTCGCCGCGGGTGTCGTAGGGGACGACGCGCTTGCCGTCGAGCTTGCCCCGCACGCGCTTGCCCACCAGCTCCGGATACAGGCCGCCCAGATCGATGGTCAGCAGGTCGGCCGGGACCGCGTAGAGCGGCCACTGGTAGGTGCCGCCGCGCTCGCGCGAGGCGTGGACCAGCGGTTCGTAGTAGCTCGTGGCCAGGCCGGCGGCGATTTCGCTGCCCGGGCCGCGTACCGACCAGGGTTGCAGCCAGTGCTCCATGAAGGCGCGCACCTGATCCGCCGAGGGTGTGGGCGGAAGTTCGCGCGCGGCGACGCATGCCTGCTGCCAGGCATAGGGGTCGGCCATGGGCGGGGCGGTATTGGAGACCGGTCGGCCGGTGCGCAGCATGATGGACCGGCAGTTGGCCAGGAACGGGCGCCAGACGGCCTCGACCGTATCGGTCCGCCAGCCGGGCAATTGTTGCCAGGATCCGCGCACGAAATGCTTGCTGCTCTGCAGGGCCGGCTTGCTGGCAGGCCGGGGGACGGGCGCAGGCAGCGGCCGGGCGCTATCGGGTACGGGGGCCGGCGCAGCCGTGGCCGGCGGGGCGGTCACGGCGGGCTGGGATGGCGCGGTGCCCGCGTCCGGCAGGGGCTGCACCGTGCCGGACGGCTGAGCGCATCCGGCCACCGCCGCGGCCAGCGCGAGCGCGGACAGGGGGAAGCGGTTAAATTGGCGGCAATGCCAGTTTCTGGCAATGAACTCGCGAAGGGACATTATGTGGTTGCTCCTGCTGGAAGCGTTCCTGGCGCTTTCCATACTGGTATTCATCGTGGTCTGGACCATGCGAGGTAGGCGGAATCCTCCGGCCGCGCCGGATCCATCGCAGCCCGGATCCCCATCGTCGCAGCCGGAAAGGGATGCCCGGGAGCAGTAGGGAGTCTCATATTCCAGAGCGCCGCGCGTAGGGGGGAGCCTCACTCATCAGTGCAACGTCCGAGGCATGGCCAGGACGAATTCGGGGATGTCGACCTCGAAGGGCATGCCGTTCTCGCCAACGCAGTGATAGGTGCCCCGCATGGTGCCTACCGGTGTCGAGAGCGGGCAGCCGCTGGTGTATTCGAAGCTTTCGCCAGGCTGCAGCAGGGGCTGCTGGCCTACCACTCCCAGGCCCCGGACTTCCTGTTCCTGCTGGTTGCCGTCGGTGATGATCCAGTGGCGGCTGATCAGTTGGGCGGGTTCGGATCCGCTGTTGGTGATGCGGATGGTGTACGCGAAGACGTACTGCCGCTTGCCCGGATCGGATTGGTCGGCCAGGTAGCGGGGCTGTACGGTAACCGTCAGTTCATGAGATTTCATGCGTGCGCCATAGGGGTCTGACAAGCTTCTACAATGGGGGGCATCCGGCCGGGCCGGCATCCGCGGGCTCGGCGTCCGCTGGGATGTCCCGCGGCTTGCTCCTGTAAACGGAATATCTTATGCCAGCCTTCACCATTTCCGGGCCCGCTTCCACGCGTATCGCCCCCAGCATTCTATCCGCCGATTTCGCCCGCTTGGGGGACGAGGTGCGCAATGTCGTGGCCGCCGGTGCGGATTGGATACATTTTGACGTGATGGACAACCATTACGTGCCCAACCTGACCATCGGCCCCATGGTCTGCGAGGCCATCCGCCCCCACGTGCAGGTGCCCATCGACGTACACCTGATGGTGGAGCCGGTGGATGCATTGATTCCCATGTTCGCCAAGGCCGGCGCCGACGTCATCACCTTTCATCCCGAGGCCTCGCGCCACGTCGATCGCACCCTGGCGCTGATCCGTGACCACGGCTGTCAGGCCGGGCTGGTGTTCAATCCCGCCACGCCCCTGGACTGGATGGATTACGTGATGGACAAGCTGGACATCGTGCTGCTGATGTCGGTCAACCCCGGCTTCGGAGGCCAGAGCTTCCTGCCCTCCACGCTGGACAAGCTGCGCCAGGCGCGCGCCCGGCTGGACCGCTGGCAGGCGGAAACCGGCCGCGCCATCGCGCTGGAGGTCGACGGCGGGGTGAAGGCCGACAACATCGCCGCGATCCGCGCGGCGGGCGCCGATACTTTCGTCGCCGGGTCGGCGATCTTCGGCAAGCCCGACTACGCGGCGGTCATCAAGGAAATGCGTGCGCAGATCGCCAAGGGCGACGCGTCCTACGCCTGAGCCCGAACCCGGGAAGCAAGGAGCCAGCATGAGTTTTCGCGCCGTACTGATCGACCTCGACGGAACCTTGGTGGATTCCGTGCCCGACCTGGCGCGTGCCGCGAACATCATGCGGGTCGAGTTCGGCCTGGTGCCGCTGCGCGAGGACGTCATTGCCACCTTCGTCGGCAAGGGCATGGAGAACCTGGTACATCGAGCGCTGTCGGGTAGTCTGGACGGCCGCGCCGAGCAGGAGCGCTTCCCCGAGGCGCTGGACGTCTTCCGCAAGGCCTACCAGGAGGTCAACGGCGAGACCGCCCGTATCTTCGAGGGCGTGCTCGAGGGCCTGCAGGCCATGAAGGCGCAGGGCCTGCGCGTCGCGGTCGTGACCAACAAGCCGGCCGAGTTCACCGGCCCGCTGCTGGAGCGGATCGGGCTGCGCGCCTATTTCGACGCCGTGGTCAGCGGCGACAGCGTGGCCCGCAAGAAACCGGATCCCGATCCCGTGCTGCACGCCTGCGAGCTGCTGGGTGTCACGCCGGCCGAGGCCGTGGTGGTGGGCGACTCGATGAACGACGCGTCGGCGGCCAAGGCGGCCGGTTGCCGCGTGCTGCTGGTGCCCTATGGCTACAACGAGGGGCGGGATGTGCATGCCATCGAGTCCGATGGTATAGTTTCCACGCTTGTCGACGCGGCACTTTGGATTTCCCAGTCGCAGGTCCTGTCCCGGACCACGGTGGTACCGCCGGCGTCGCTCTAGTTCGTTGCTCCAGTTACCTGCCAGGGTCTTTCCCCGCATATGGTTGCCATGACTCGGTCGTCCGTCCAAACCTGCGCCTGGTGGCGCTGGTGGCGTTCGTCTGCCGGGTGGTGGTGATTCTCTCCGGCCGTAAGCCAGCACCAGCGCGCTGACCGGCCTCTAGCAAATCCCGATACGAATCTCCCCGCCCGAGTCCTGCCGGACCGTCGGGGCATGTTTGCTCGTGCGTTTCGGACAAGGTCTTCGGCGGAACCGCAACATTCCACGCGATACGAGGCAAGCATGACCGAAGTCGAATTCCAGGCCCTGGCCTCCCAGGGATACAACCGCATCCCGCTGGTGTCCGAAACCTATGCCGATCTGGACACCCCGCTCGGGCTCTACCTGAAACTGGCCCAGAGCGGGCCCCGGCGCGGCGCCATGAGCTGCCTGCTGGAGTCCGTGGTGGGCGGCGAGCGCTTCGGGCGCTATTCCTTCATCGGCCTGCCCGCGCGCACCTTCATCCGGGCGCGCGGCCGCAACGTCGAGGTGGTGACCGACGACCAGGTGGTCGAGCGCCACGAGGGCGACCCGCTGGCCTTCATCGCCGAATACCAGAAACGCTTCAAGGTGGCGCTGCGCCCCGGGATGCCCCGTTTCGTGGGTGGCCTGGCCGGCTACTTCGGCCATGACATGGTCCGCCACATCGAGCCGCGGCTGGGACCTTGCACCAAGCCCGATCCCGCCGGCATGGGCGATCCGGTGCCCGACCTGCTGCTGTTGCTGATCGACGAACTGGCCATCATCGACAACCTGAGCGGGCGGCTCTACCTGATGGTCTACGCCGACCCCAGCCAGCGCGAGGCCTATGCCCGCGCCCGTACCCGCCTGCTGGACCTGCGCACCCAGCTGCGCCGCCCGGCCGAAATTCCGTACAGCCAGGCCAGCATGGTCACCGAGACCCGCCGCGACTTCCAGAAACCGGACTACCTGGCGGCCGTGCTCAAGGCCAAGGAATACATCGCCGCCGGCGACCTGATGCAGGTCCAGGTGGGCCAGGTCATCGCCAAGCCCTTCCGCGATTCGCCGCTGTCGCTGTACCGGGCGCTGCGCTCGCTGAATCCGTCTCCCTACATGTATTTCTGGAATTTCGGCGATTTCCATGTGGTCGGGTCGTCGCCCGAGATCCTGGTGCGCCAGGAGGCGGTCCAGGAACAGGGCGCCGCGCGCAGCCGCGTGACCATCCGGCCGCTGGCCGGCACCCGCCCGCGCGGCGGCACGCCCGAGGAAGACGTGGCGCTGGCCGAAGAGTTGCGCGCCGATCCCAAGGAGATCGCCGAGCACGTCATGCTGATCGACCTGGCCCGCAACGACGTCGGCCGCATCGCCGAGATCGGATCGGTGCAGGTGACCGACCAGCTCGCCATCGAGCGCTACTCGCACGTCATGCACCTGGTTTCCAATGTGACCGGCCTGTTGCGCGAGGGCATGACCTCGATGGACGTGCTGCGCGCGACCTTCCCGGCCGGCACGCTGTCCGGCGCGCCCAAGGTGCGGGCGCTGGAACTGATCGACGAACTGGAGCCGGTGCGGCGTTGCGTGTACGGCGGGGCGGCGGGCTACCTGAGCTACGGCGGCGAGATGGACCTGGCCATCGCCATCCGCACCGGCGTGATCAAGAACGGCATGCTGTACGCGCAGGCGGCCGCCGGCGTGGTGGCCGATTCCGAGCCCGAGAAGGAATGGGCGGAAACGGAGGCCAAGGCGCGGGCGGTGCTGCGGGCGGCGGAGCAGGTGCAGTTGGGGTTGGATGACCCGGTCTGAGGCGGAGTCCGCCCGTCAGCCCGCCGGCGCCACCGATACGCCCTCGATCCGGTGGCGTTCCAGGGCCTCGGCCACGAAGCCGGAGGCCTTGGCCACTTCCACGTAGGCGCGCAGGAACCGGGCGGCCTCGTCGCTCCTGCTCTTGGGCAGACCCATGGCCTGGCGTATCTCCATGAAGCGGCCGGGCAGGAGGCGAAGCCCGCCGCGCGCCGCCATGTCGGCCTCCAGTTGCTGGCGCACGCCGGCGGCGACGTCGGCGCCTTCCTTCACGAAGACCTCGACCACCGACGGCGACGTGGGGGCGCGCAGCAGCGTCGCGTGCTGGAGCGCGCGGGTCAGGAACAGGTCGTAGGCGCTGCCGCGGCCGACCACGACGGTGGTGCCTTCGGCGTCGACGTCGTCGTTGCTGCGCAGCGGCGAGCCCTCGGGCACCAGATAACATCCCTCGATGATCACGTAGGGCGCGGTGAAGCCTATGCCCTGGCCGCGCTCGGGGTCGATGGCGAAGAAGCCGACGTCGGCCGCTTCGTCGGTGACCGCGCGCACGGATTCGCCGGCGCTCTTGAACACCTTCAGTTCGATGGGCAGGTCCAGCCGGCGCGCCAGTTCCCGCGCCAGGTCGACCGAGACGCCGCGCGGGGTGTCGCTGCCCGCGTCCAGCGAGGCCAGGATGGGATTGCCGATGTTGATGGAGGCGCGCAGTACGCCGGTGGGCGCGAAGGCGGCGCGTACGTCGGGAGTGATGGGCATGGTCAGTCGTTCGCGAGTTGAGAGAAGTCGAGCCGGGGCGCGCAGCAGAGGTCGATCCTGGTTTGTTGCAGCGTTTCGCTGAACCAGGCGCCGATTTCCGCGGCGCGTTCGCCCACATAGACGGGGCGGCCTTCGGCGTCCAGGCGCATGCTCAGGTCGTGGCCGGGGACCAGCAAGGTGCCGGGCCGCTGTTTCCAAAGCTGCCAGATCTTTGCCAGGCTGCGGGCGCTGGCCTGCGCGTCGTCGGTGTCCGCCACGTTCATGCTGAGCAGTTCGGCGCGGTTCTTGGCCGCGTCGCCGGTGAATAGCACCGGCTCTTCCGTATCGGTCAGGTAGAACAGGAGATGGCCGGGCGTGTGGCCGGGGGCCGCGATGGCCTGCAGCCCGGGTAGGAAGGTTTCGCCGTCGCGCACCCGCCGCACGCGCGGCGAGGCGCACAACTCGCGCACGTAGAGTTCGGGAATGGGGTTGAAGCCCGGCGGCTGCGCGGCGGCCCAGCTCAGTTCCTCGTCGCCGATCCAGACGGTGGCCCATGGAAACAGCGTGAAATTGACCGTATGGTCGTAGTGGGCATGGGTCAGGACCACGTCGGTGACGTCGGCCGGCTGCACGCCGCGTTCGGTGAGTGCCTTCAGGATGGGCTTGCGGGCGCCGAAGGCGCCGACGTCGACGAGGATGCTGCGGCCGCCGGTGCGTACCAGCGTCACCGTGCTCCAGCCCAGCCCGCCGTGATGGGTGGCGCGTCCAGGGTAGCCCTGGACCAGGACATCGATCGTGGTCATGTTCATTGCATCCTGATGTTCGCGTCGTGGATCAGACGCCGGTACATGTCGAGTTCGGTCGTGATCAGCCGGGCGAAATCCGCCGGGGAGCCGGCGACGATCTCGTAGCCGCCTTCCTCGGCCAGGCGCTTGACCACGTCGGGTTCCCGCATGGCGGCGCCCACCGCGTCGTTGAGGGTTTTCACGATGGCCGGATCGGTGCCGGCGGGAGCAAGCATGCCCTGGAACTGCGTGATGTGAAAGCCTTTGTAGCCGAGTTCTTCCATGGTGGGCACGTCGGGCAGCGCGGGCGAGCGGGTCGGGCCGGACACCGCGAACGCGCGCAGCTTGCCGCCGCGGAGGTGGGGCACGGCGGTCACGATGGTGTCGAAGGTGAAGGACAACTGTCCGCCCAGGATGTCGGCCAGTGCCTGGGCGTTGCCCTTGTAGGGGACGTGGGTGAGTTCGGTCTTGCTCATCAGCGCCAGCAGTTCGCCGGCCAGGTGGCCGCCGGCGCCGATGCCGGCGGATCCGTAGCTGAGCTTGCCCGGCTGCGCCCGCGCGGCGCGGACCAGATCGTCCAGGCTGCGCAGCGGCGAGGCCGCGGGCACGACCAGCGCGTACTGGTAGCTGGTCAGTTGGCTGACGGGCACGAGATCTTTCACCGGGTCGTACGGCACCTTCTCGTACAAGGACGGGTTGACGACCAGCGGCCCGCTGGCGTCGGCCAGCAGGGTATAGCCGTCCGGCTTCGCCTTGGCGACGAAATCCGTGCCTATCATGCCGTTGGCGCCGGGCTTGTTCTCGACGACGAAGCTCGCGCCCAGACGGTCCGAGAGCTTCTGGGCGATCACCCGCGTGGTGATGTCGGCGGCGCCGCCGGCGACGTAGGGCACGATGATCCGTACGGGCTTGGACGGGTACTTGTCCGCGGCGTGCGCGTACCCGGGCAGGGCCAGGGCGAGCATCGCCAGCGTTGCCAATGTCTTCATGTCTTCCTCCTCGGTTTTGTCGTCGTCTGGCCTAGCGGGGCGCGGCGTAGGCGGCCAGCAGGGCAGCGGTGTCGGCGTCCAGTTCGACGCCTTCCGCACGGCTGCGCGCCAGCCGGCCCAGTTCGATTTCCCCCGGAACGATGACGGGCTGGGCGGGGTCGATGGGCGTGCTGCCGTGCAGGATGGCGGCGAAGTCGTTCATGCGCTCGGCCAGCCAGGCGGTGGAGCCGAGCCGGCGCGTGTCGATGAGGATGAAGAAGTGCCCCAGGTTCTGCGGTTCGTCCGGCGCCTCGACCCACGACTTCACGTGGGTCAGGTAGGCGGCGTTGGACAGCAGGCCGGCGAACAGGTCCACCATCAGGGCCAGGCCATAGCCCTTGTGCCCGCCTATGGGAAGCAGGAAGCCGTCCAGCGCGGCGGCCGGGTCGGTGGTGGGGCGGCCGGCCTGGTCGGTGGCCCAGGTATCGGGAATGGACTGGCCTTGCTTGAGGGCCCGGCGGATCTTGGCGCGGGCGACGACGCTCATCGCCATGTCGAGCAGGAAGGGATCGCCGCCGGGGTTGGGGACGCCGAATCCGATCGGGCTGTTGCCCAGCCTGGCGTCGCTGCCGCCCCAGGGGGCGATGGTGGTGGTGGCGTTGCTGCCGATGATGCTGGCGAATCCGCTCTGGGCGGCGATCAGCGAGTAGGGCGACACCGGGCCGAAATGGTTGCTGGCGCGGGCGAACGCGATACCCACGCCGCATTCGGTCGCGGCCGCCATGGCGGCGCGCAGGGCATGCATGCCGACCAGCGGGCCGACGCCGTTGCCGCCGTCGACCAGGCGCAGCGCGGGCGCCACCGTGTTCACCGTTACCTGGGCGCGCGCGGCGATGCCGCCGACCTTCAGGCGGTCGCCGTAGGATTCGAGGCGGCTCAGGCCGTGCGTCGACAGGCCGAACATGTCGGCCAGTACCAGCACGCGGACGACGTCCTCGGCGTCCTGCTCGGGCAGGCCGAGCGCGCGGAACGCGAGGATGCCCAGGCGGGTCAGTTCTGCTTCGGAATATTTCGTGGGCGGGACAACGGTGGAGGGCATGAGGCGTTCCTGCTTGGGGAAAAGGGGAAGGGAGTCAATCGGCCGAGATGCCGGCGGCGCGGACCACGTCGCCCCAACGGGCCTGTTCGCTGCGGATGAAGGCCGAGAATTCGGCGGGCCCCTGGCCCAGCGATTCGCTGGAGTCGTGTTGCAGGCGCTGCTGGACCGAGGGCGAGCGCAGGGCCTTCAGCGCTTCTTCGTGCAGGCGCTGCACTACGGGCGAGGGCGTGCCGGCGGGTGCCAGCAGGCCAAACCATTGGGAGCTCTCGAAGCCCGGGTAGCCGAGTTCCGCCACGGTGGGGACCTCCGGCAGCACGGCCAGCCGCTTCGAGGCGCCCACGGCAAGAATGCGGATCCGGCCGGCCTGGAACGGCGGCAGAAGGCCGGGCGTGCCGGCGGCCGCGGCGTCGATGTGGCCGGCGATCAGGTCCGCGACCTGGGCGCCGGTGCCCTTGTAGGGGACATGCGTGATGGCCGTCTTCGTCGCGGTCTTGAGCATCTCGAAGGCGAGGTGCCCGGCGCTGCCGTTGCCGGCCGAGCCGTAGTTGAACTTGCCGGGCTGGGCGCGGGCCAGCCGAATGAAGGCGGGAAGGTCGGCGGCGTCCACCCGGTCGGACACGGCGAACACCATGGGCAGGCGTGCCAGCAGCGTGATGGGGGCGAAGTCCTGGTCGACCCGGTAGGGCAGGTCTTTCATCATGGCCGGGTTGACCGCCAGCGTGCCCACGTGGCCGAGCACGATGGTGTAGCCGTCGGGCCGGGCCCGCGCCACTTCGCTCGTGGCGATCGTGCCCTGGCCGCCCCCCTTGTTTTCCACCACCACGGCCTTGCCCAGGCCCTTGGCCATTTCCGTGGCGATGGCGCGGGCGATCACGTCCGAGCTGCCGCCGGGGCCATACGGCACCAGCAGGCGGATGGGCTTGGCCGGGGTCCAGGTGTCGGCCTGCGCCGGGCAAAGGGATGCGGCGGCCAGCAGCGCGCCGGCGGCAAGCAGCCCCCGGCCGGCGTGGCGGGAAATCGAATGTGGCAAGTTTGTCTCCGTATCTGGCCTGCCGTGAAGGCAGGGCTATGGAGCGCATCTTGGGTGACGGTCAAACAGGAGTAAAGTGCAAAAATTGGATGGATTATTGACAAAAACGCATGAAATTCGACCTGGCCGATCTGCGCGCCTTTCTTGCCGTGGCGGACCTGGGAAGCTTCCGGGCCGCTTCCGAGTCCCTGCACGTGTCGCAGTCCGCGCTGTCCCGGCGGGTGGACAAGCTGGAGGACGCCCTGGGCGTCAAGCTGTTCGAGCGGACCACGCGCAAGGTCCAACTGACGACCATTGGGCGCGGCTTCGTGCCGCGCGCAAGAAACGTCCTCAACGAGCTCGAGAGCGCCCTGATCGGGATCCAGGACGTGGCCGAGAAACTGTCGGGCGAGGTGACCATCGCCTGCGTGCCGTCGGCGGTGGCCTATTTCCTGCCCGAGGTCATCCGCCAGTACCACCAGCAATACCCGCGCATCCGCATCCGCATCATCGATGAGTCATCGTCCGAGGTCCTGACCGCGGTGGCGCGCGGCGATGCCGATTTCGGCCTGACCTACATCGGCACGCAGGACGCCGAGATCACCTACCAGCCCCTGCTGAACGAGCCCTTCGTGGTGGCGCTTCGGCGCGACCACCCCCTGGCCGCGCGGCGCACGCTGACCTGGGCGCAACTGGCCGACCACCATTTCATCCGGCTGGCCCAGGGCAGCGGCAACCGCTTCCTGATGGACCAGGCGCTGGCCCACAGCGCGCAGCAGCCGCGATGGTTCTGCGAGGTCCAGCACGTGCCCGCGCTGGTCAGCTTGGTGGAAGCGGGGGTGGGTATAGGCGTCGTGCCGCAATTGGCCATGCCCAAGGGCCGGCATGCGGCCCTGGTCAGCAAGCCCTTGCGCGAGCCGGCCGTCAGCCGGGACATCGGCCTGATCCACCGGCGAGGCAGGCAGCTCAGTCCGGTGGCGCAGTTGCTTTACGACATGTTGATGAAGACTCGGCGCACGGTTTGAGCTGCATCTGCGTACGCAGGAAATCCGCCAGGGCGCCGACCGTGCGGTGGACGGGAAGCGAGGCTGGCGACACGATGCCGATCTCGATCCGCTCGGCCGGCGCGAGCGTCAGCACGCGCAGCGGATCCGCGCCAAAAGGCGGGACGCTGATGCGGCCGACGATGGCGGCGCCCACGCCGCTGCGCACGAGCTCGATGGCGGTCCAGGCATCGCGCACTTCGATGTCGAAGCTCGGCTTGACGCCCGCCGCCGAGAACCAGCGGTCGACGATGGGCCGGATCACGCCGCTGGGCTTGAGCCCGATCAACGGAACGCCCGCCAGGTCGTCCGGGGTGATGGTGTCCGGCCGGGGCGGCTCGTGGTGCGCGGGCAGGACGCAGACCAGGTCGCTCGTGAAGACGCTGGTGGCCACGATCCGGTCCGTTTCCACCGGCAGCGACAGCACCGCCAGGTCGGCGTGGCCCGACAGCAGGCGGCGCAGGATCGTCGCCCGGTGCGCGGTGTCGATGTCCAGGCGCATGCCCGGATGCCGCGCCGCGTAGCGACCGATGGCCTGGACGCAGGCGCCGGTCGACAGGGCGGGCGTCAGCAGGATGCGCAGCACCGCGCGCTGGTGGTTGGCGATCAGGCGCGCCACCGCCTCGACCTCGTCCACGCTTTCGTACAGGCGGTCGACTTCGTCGATCAACTGGTGCGCCTCGGGCGTGGGGATGAGCTTGCCTTTCTCGCGCCGAAAGAGCGCGAAACCCACGGCGCTTTCCAGCGATCCGATCAGGTAGCTGACGGCCGGCTGGGTGACGGCCAGCGCCGAGCTGGCCCGCACCATGCTGCCTTCTCGCATGACCGCCCGGAAGGCTTCGATCTGCCTGAGTTTCAACGCCAAGATCTATCGTCTATCTAAGAGAAAACCGGAGACGATGATCGGGCAGAAACGCCGGCTAGTCCACCGAAATATGGGCCGTCTTGCGGATCGCCGCGACGCTGTCCATGTCGCGCCGGATGGTCGCCGCGAATTGCTCCGGCGTGCCCAGGGCGGGAAACACGCCTTGGCCGCGGTACTTTGCCTGCAGGCCCGGGTCGGCCAGCGCGGCCTGCATGGCGGCCCGCAGCGCGCGCCGGGTGTCCTCGGCAAGGCCGGCCGGTCCCACCAGGCCGTACCAGGTCGGCTGGTTGTTCTGCGGCCATCCTGCCTCGGCGTAGGTCGGTACTTCGGGCAGCATGTCCAGGCGCCCGGGCCAGCTCACCGCCAGCGCGCGCACGCGGCCGTTCTTGAGGTGCGGCATGGCCGAGGCGACCGAGGTGAAGGTCGAGTCGACCTGTCCGGCCGCCAGGTCGGCCAGGGCCTGCGAGGCGCCCTTGTACGGTACATGCAGCATGGTCGTGCCGGTCGAGTGCTTGAACAGTTCGCCCCAGACGTGGCCGATGGTGCCGTTGCCGGGAGACGAATAGGTCAGTTGGTCGGGATGGCTGCGCAGATATTGCACGAACTGCGCCAGGGTCGTGGCCGGCACCTTGGCGTTGACCAGCAGGATGCCGGGCGCTTGTGCGATCTCTCCCAGCAGCGTGAAGTCGGCCAGCGGGTCGTATCCCACCTTGCGGTAGACGACGGGATTGACCGCATGGGTGGATTGCGTGGCGAGTCCGAGGGTGTGGCCATCGGGGGCGGCGCGCGCCACCTCCGAGGTGCCGATCGACCCGCCCGCGCCGCCGCGGTTCTCCACCACGACGGTGGCGCCCAGGTGTTTTCCCATCAGCACGGCGATCTCGCGTGCGATGACGTCCGTCGCGCCGCCGGGTGCGAAGGGGACCAGCAGGCGGACAGGCCGGTTCTGGGATCGGGCCGCGGGCACCGCGGCGGCCGCCGCCAGGGTGAAGAGGAATCGTCGTCGTTCCATTGGGTGTTTCCTTGGAAGGTATGCGCGTGAACCGTGTCGCGTCAGGGCGCGGCCAGCTCGGCCGCCGCCGAGGCCAGGGCCAGTGCCCCGGTCTCGATGGCGCGTTCATCGCAGAAATAATCGCTTTGGTGCAGTTGTGTCGAGCGCTCCGCGGCGCGCGAGCCGATGCGCAGATGCGCCACGGGCACGCGCTGCCGGTACCAGGCGAAATCCTCGCCGCCCATCGACGGCGCATCGAGTTCGACCAGCGCGCCGGCACCCAGGCAGCGGTCGATCGCACGGATGGCCCGGTCCAGGGTGTCGCGGTCGTTAACCAGGGCGGGGGCCAGGGTGCGCCATTGCACGTCCACCTGCGTCCGCGTCGCGGTGGCCGTGCCTTGCGCCAGCCGGCGCAGCGCGGCCTCGACCTCGCCGCGCACGGTGTCGTCGAGCGTCCGGCAGGTGCCTTCCAGCGTGACCGCGTCGCAGATGACGTTGCGCGCGCGTCCGCCCTGGATGCGGCCCACGGAAAGAATCAGGGGCTGGTCGGCGGCGACTTCCTTCGCGCGGATCGCGTTGAGCCCGGTCAGCAGCATGGGCAAGGCCTGCAAGGCATCCACGCCGGAACGCGGATGGGCGGCATGGCCGGCCGCGCCGCGAACGTCGATGACGAAGGCGCTGGACGAGGCCATGGACGCCCCATGCCGGTAGCCGACCAGGCCTGTGTCCAACTGCGGCGAATTGTGGCAGCCCAGCAGCACGTCCACCGCCGGCGCATCGAGCGCGCCGGCCTCGATCATGGCCCGCGCGCCCTCCAGCGTCTCCTCGGCGGGCTGGAACAGGAACTTGAAGCGGCCGCGCAAGGTATCCCGCCGGTCGCATAGCAGCGAGGCCGCGCCCAATCCGATGGCGCAGTGCACGTCGTGGCCACAGGTGTGGGCCGCGCCCGGCTCCTCGGACTTGAACGGCACGTCGGCGGTTTCCGTCATGGGCAGGGCGTCCATGTCGACGCGCAGCCCGACCGTGCGGCCGGGGCGCCCGGTATCCAGCACCGCGACGACGCCGGTGCCCGCCACGCCGCCGATAGGTTCGAGTCCCAGCCCGGCCAGATCGTGCTGGACGATGGCCGCGGTGCGCCGTTCCGCGAACGCGAGTTCGGGATGGCGGTGGATGTCGCGCCGGATCCTTATCAGTTCGTCGTAGCGTCCGGGCGCCAGCGAGAACGGGGTCATCGCGCGGCCTCCGCCAGGATCCGCGCGAACGCCTCGTCCGTGCCGTTGAGCGCGGCCAGGCGTGCGCCCGCGCGGACGCGGGCATAGCGTTCGGTCTGTGCCGCCTGCCGCGCCTTCGCTTCGGCTGCACAGGCCCGCAGGCGGATGCTGTCCACGAAAAGCACGCCGTTTTCGTCGCCCAGCGCGAGCATTCCGGGCACGATGTCCGTGCCATCGATCGTGACCGGCACGCAGAACTCGCCTCGCTCATAGTGCCGCTTGCAGGTGAGCGCGGTCAGGCCAGTGGCCCAGACGGGCAGGGCCAATTGCCGCAGTTCCTGCACGTCCGTGACCGGCCCGTCCACCAGTATGCCGGCGCAGCCCGCCCGCTCCGCGGCCAGCGCGAGGCCGCCCCCCAGGCAGGCCTCGGGGCTGTCCGCATCGCGGGCAACGACCAGGAAGTCGCCGGGCCGCAGGCGCGAAACCGCGTGATGCACGATGGCGTTGTCGGCGCCGGGGCTGCGGCAGGTCACGACCATGCCCAACGACGGTTCGCGGCGGCCGGCCAGATGGCGGTGGCGCGGTCCGGTGAACCCGTCGTCCAGCAAGTGGCCCAGCGCGGCGGGTTCCAGGCCGTCCGCCAGCGCGCGCAGTTCGGGCGGCAGGGGCGCCGGCATGTCGCCGAAGCGGAAGGCGGCCTCAGGCATGGGCCAGCTCCGCGGCGACGGGCCGCTCGCCTTCGACGGTGGTCCGGTGCAGGCGCCGCACGGACTGCGGGTCGAAGGCATCGCGCTTGTGCAGCAGGCAGCGGTTGTCCCACATCATCATGTCGCCCGGCCGCCATTGCTGCGCCCAGACATGGCGGGTATCGGTGGCGGCCGCCCACAGGTCCGCCAACAGCGGCGCCGCTTCGTCCTGAGGCATGCCGGGGATGGACTGGTGGGGACGATCGCCGCCCAGGTACAGGCATGGCCGGCCGGAGCCGGGGTGCCGGCGGACCAGCGGGTGATCGACGCCGGCCCAGGCGGCGTAGTCGTCGGACACTGGCGGCGTCTTGCCCAGCCGGACTTCCCCCCGTCCGTCGATGACCGACTGGTGATGGATGGCAAGGCCGTCCAGGCGTGCCTTCATCGCCGTGTCCAGGCCCTCGTAGGCGGCGTACATGTTGGCGAAATAGGTGTTGCCGCCCTGGCCGGGCAGTTCGACCGCGCGCAGGATGGCGGCCGACGGCGGCTGCTCGACGAACCAGGTGTCCGTGTGCCAGCGCACTTCGCCGTCGCCGAGATCGCCGGCCGGCGTACCGTCGGCCTTCTTCTTGTTGCTGATGACCAGGATCTCGGGGAACTCGGCATTCCTGCCTTCCTGGAGCTGGCGCGGATGGAACACCGCCGGGCCGAGCGCCCGGCTGAACGCCACCTGTTCCCGGTCGCCGATTCGGACATCGCGAAAGCGCAGGACCGGGTAGCGGAACCAGGCCGCCTTCAACTGGGCGACGGCATCCTGGTCGATGGCGTCGAAGGGAAAATCCTCGATCTCGCCCACGAAGTTCTCGACTATCTCTGTTACCGCGAATCGCATCGACACATCTCCGGTTGGCCCCGGATGCGTCCGGCCGCGCCGGGACATCGAGGTGGGACGATTATGCGAACACGCGCGGCATCGGCGCCAATCGAATCGAGGCGGTGGGCGATAAAGGGATTTGATAGGGGTGGCTAGGCGTGGGCGGTGTCGACCAGGAAATCCACGAAGCTGCGCACCGTCGCCGGCACATGGCGGTTACCGGGCCAGACGACGGAGACGGGCTGGGCCGGCGGCCGCCACGCCGCCAGGACCTCGACCAGGCGGCCGCTGCGCAGGTCGTCGTCGACGGTGAAATCCAGCAACTGCGCGAGGCCGGCGTCGCTCAGCGCGGCGGCCAGCGTGCCCAGCGGATGGTCGAAGTTCATCGCGGGCTGGAGCCGGACCTGCGTGGGCACGCCATCGGCCGATGGCGCGAAGGTCCAGGGCATGGTGCGGCCGCTGTCGGGCATGATCAATCCCAGGCAGGCGTGGTTGGCCATGTCCTCTGGCGTGGCGGGCGTGCCGTGCCGGCGCAGATAGGCCGGCGAGGCGACGATGCGCGGGCTGGCCGGGTGCAGCGGCCGCGCGACCAGCCGCGAGTCCGCGACCTCGCCGATGCGTATGGCCATGTCGACGTCGTCCATCACGAAATCCGCCACGGCGTTGCTGACCGAGACGGTCACCTTCACCTGCCCGTGGTGGCGCGCCACGTAGCGGGGCACGAGCGGAATCAGCCGCTTGACGCCATAGCTCGCGGGGGCGCTGATGCGCAGCTCGCCGCGCGGCAACCGGTGTCCCGTCAGCGAGCGCTCGATGTCGTGGATGTTTTCCAGCGCCTGGCTGCACGTGCGGTAATAGGCCTGCCCATCGTCCGTCAGCCGGATTGCGCGGGTGGTTCGCGCGAACAGCTTGACGCCCAGCCTGTCCTCCAGGCGCCGTACTGCCTTGCTGATCGCCGAAGGCGTCGTGCCCAGCACGGTCGCGGCCGCGGTGAAGCTCCCGGCCCGGGCCGCCGCGCAGAACATCTCCACCGTGTCCAGCTTGCCTGACGCGTCGTTCATGCCGTTCGCCCCGTATCGTCCGACGAGCATTGTGCGCGCATTCGTCCGCGCGATCCATGGATTGATGCCGGCAGGGCACAAATGAAGTGCCTGCCGTCCCCTTCATCGGCATCGTCCCCAAGCCTAGAGTAGGGCTTGTCGGGCCGGCTACCGCGGCCTTCGAACCCTACAGGAGAACCATCATGGCATCGCAAGCCCTCGTCACTACCTCCGAAGCACTTCAAGCCGCCGTGCGCGACGAGGATCGCCGGGTCATCGCCATAGGCGGGACGTTGTCCGGCCTGCCTTCGATCCGGCTGCTGCCGGGCCAATCCCTGGTCGGCGGGGAGGCCGGCGCGACCCTGGCCTTCGCCGCGGGCAGCGATGGCGTGCAGCTGAGCGAGGACAACGAGATCCGTGACCTGCGCATCGAAGCCTCGCCCGACCGGCGAGCCATCTTCAACGATACCGGGGTGGACGGGCTGGGCCGTATCCGCCTCGCGGCGGTGACCGCCGTCGGACAGGTGCAGATCCTGGCCCGCGACAAGGTCCGCGCGGGACACGTCGAGGTCGACGGCCTGGACATCGTCGCGGCCGATGCGCGGGCCCAGGCCGACCGGCCGCAGGGCTACGGCGTCTACGTGATCCAGGGCGCCTTCACGCTGTGGAACATGCAGGACGATCCCGCCGTGACCATCAGCGCGCGCCTGACCGGACTGTCGGCCGGCCGGCCCACCGCGCCCGTGCTGGGCAGCGGGATCTTCGTCAGCGGCATGTCCGTGGGAGGGCGCCTGGTCGCGTCCCTGCTGGAAACCGGCGCGGTCTATAGCGACGGCCGGATTCCCGCCGGCACGCCCGACCAGATCACCGGCGGCGTGTTCACCGTCAGCAACGCCTTCGTCGACGTGGTGCGCACCCTCGGGCCGGTCGTGACCTATGGCGTCAACGACATGGTGCTCGACAACTGGGGCACGGTGGATCGCTGGGACGCGCGGGAAAAGCTGACCTCGTACGGCCCCAGCGGTATCGGTTTCGTCAACTTCGGCGTGGTCAATGAACTGCGCGTGCACGCGCCCATCGAAACCTTCGGGCAGGGCGCGCGCGCCTTCAACGTCTACGACGGCACCGTCAACGTGGCCGAGTTCGACCGGCTCGTCACGCATGCCGACGGCGCCGTCGGGATCCAGATCAGCCAACCCATCGGCCGCCTGTCGGTGCGCCGCGGCATCGAGACCTTTGGCGGTACCGGCGATTCGCTGGTCAAGGGCGTGGTGGTGAAGCTGTCGGCCATCGCGCTCAGCGTCAAGCCCGGCGGTTCGGCGCGCGAAATCGAGATCGCGGGCGGCGTGGTGGTCCACGGCAAGGACATCGCACCGATCGAGGTGCACGGCGCCATCGGGACGCTGCGGATCGACGGCCTGGCCGCGGCCGGCGCCTGAACGACGACAGGAGAACCTTCATCATGACTGAACGCCTTATCTCCGCCGTGCTGCCCGCGCAGCGCGTCATCGACGACGGCGACATGCTGCTGTGGCGCGCGCTGCCGCAGCGGGACCGGATTTCGCTGGGGCCTTTCGTTTTCATCGACCACTATCGCCATCGCTCCCGGCGCGGTATCGGCGATTCGCCGCATCCGCACGCGGGCATAGAGGTGATCAGCTATCTGCTGGAGGGTGAAGTCGAGCACCGCGACAGCGAAGGTTTCCGCGACCGTCTGGACGCGGGCGATGCCCAATGGATACGGGCCGGCCGGGGCATGCTCCACGCCGAGCAACCGGCCGGCGGCCGCCACGGCCTGCAGCTCTGGACCAGCCTGCCGCCCGAACACAAGCTGATCGAGCCCGCCTATGCGTCCTTCCGGCGCGACAGCATTCCCGAATTCGAACTGGGCGACGCGCGCGTGCGCGTGATCGCGGGCAACATCGGTGGGCATGCCGGTCCCATGACCACGACCATGCCCACGCTGCTGGCGCATGTCCGGCTGGCGTCGGGAGGGCGTACCGTGCTGCCGGTGCCGGAAGAGGAACTGGGCCTGGTCGTGCTGGACGGCCAGTTGGATCTGGGCGACGGGAAGACGCTCGGCGCCGGCGCGCTGGCGGTCTTGGCGCCCGGCGATTCGGTCGAGCTGCGGGCCACGGCACAGGGGCCCGCGGACGTCGCCCTGCTGGGCGGGCCGCCGGCGCAGGGGCAGATTTTCTTCGGTGGGCCGTTCGTGATGGACACGCCCGAGCGCCTGCTCCAGGCCAAGCGCGACTTCGCCAGCGGCAAGATGGGGCGGCTGGACGGGGTGCCGTTCTAGGCTTTCTGCCACGATGGCGGGTACCGCCGCCATCGGCGTGTCACCGCCATGAAACAAATCACCGTCAGCATCCCGGGGTTCATTCCGATGCCGGAGCGCTTCGCGGGGCGCTCCGGGCGAGACCCCATGCATGGCAATCCCTTTCCTTCCATCCCGGTACCGGGCCGCATCCGCCGGTCCGTTCCTGCTGGCGGGATGGGCGCTGTCGCTGTTGTTGTGCGGCGCGGCTCCGGCGGCGGCCGCGCCGCCCCCCGGCCCGCTCCTGCGCTTCGACATCGAGCGCCAGCCTTTGGGGCAGGCGCTGGAACAGTATTTCCACACCACGGGCCAGTCGTTGCTGTACGACGACGCCATCACGGCCGGCCGGCAGGCCGGGCCGTTGCAAGGCGCCTTCACGGCGGAAGCGGCCTTGCGCGCACTGCTGGCGGATACCGGCATCGTCGCCCGGCAGACGGCGCCGGGTGCGTTCATGTTGCTTGAGGCCGCCGCCGGCGGACCGCGGGCGTCCAAGGGGCCGTCTCCGGGGGACCGGCCGGAGGCCGCGCCTGCCTACTATGCGGCGCTGCAAGCCAGCGTGGGGCGCGCGCTGTGTGGCGATCCGCTGACCGCCCCCGGCGACTACCGGTTGGCGGCGCGGGTCTGGATAGGCGCCGAAGGCGCGGTGCGGCGAGTGCTGCTGCATTCCACCGGCGATGCCGTCCGCGACCGCCGCGTCGAAACGCGGCTGCTCGGCATCCGGCTGCTCGAGCCGCTCCCATCGGGCGTGACCCAGCCCTTGACCCTGCTTGTCCTGCCCCGCGCTTCCGGGCAAAGCGGGGACTGTCCGGCGGCGCCCGCATGACTCAGCCCGGTGAACTGATCCGCTTTCTGCTGGACCACTACGATCTCATCAAGCGCCGTGTCGGCTATCGGGTGGGATCGCTGGAGTTGGCCGAGGACGTCATGCAGGACACCTACCTGCGCTTGCAGGGCCATGCCTCGGCGGACAAAGTGCGCGATCCTTCCAATTTCGTGCTGCGCACCGCGCTCAACCTGGCCATCGACCGCATTCGCTCCGACCGGCGGTTGTTGAGCGGAGAGGACGTCGAGTTCCTGATCGAGCAGGAAGTGGCGGCCACGCCGGATCCGATGGAGACCGTCGCGGGCCGCAGGGAACTGGAGGCGGTCGTCCAGGCGTTGGAACGCTTGCCGCCCCTGCGGCGCCAGCTTTTCATGGCGTCGCGTTTCGACCAGGTGCCCCAGAAGGAGCTCGCCGCGCGCTACGGTATTTCGCTGCGCAAGGTGGAACTCGAGATCCGGCGGGCCACCGAATACCTGATGGAGCGGCTGCACGGGGGCAAGCCGCGTTCTTCGAGCGGATACGATCGCGTATCCGGGCAACGATGATGGACCTCATGTCGGATTCCGACGACCACGCAGGCGAGCACGCCGATTCCGTCCTCGACCGGGAGGCCCGGGCGTGGCTGCGCCGGCTGCGTAGCGGACAGGCGAGCGGCCGCGATGCACGGCGCTTCAAGGACTGGTGCGCGCGCAGTCCCGCGCATCGGCAGGCGCTGGCACGCAACGAACAGGCCTGGCGCGCCATGGCGGGCGCCCAGGCGCTTTACGACCGGACATTCCCGGGCGTCCGCGCGCGCGCGGACGCCGCTTTGCGGCGCGACGGCCGGGTCGACCTGCGGCGCCGCTGGGTGCTAAGAGGCGCGGCGACAGCGGGTGCCGCGGCGGTCGTGGTCGCGGCGGTACGTCCGCCCCTGCATGGATGGCCCTCCTTGCGGGAGATGGCGGCCGACCAGCGCACCGGCACGGGCGAACAGGCCAGCCTGGCGCTGAGCCAGGAAGTGGAGCTGCTGCTCAATACACAGACCAGCATCGACATCGAACGCGGCGCCGGCGGTGGCGAGGTGGACCGCATCCGGCTGATCGACGGCGAGATCGCCGTGCAGCGGCGCGCCGGCGCGCGCGTGGTGGAACTCGTGGCCGGTCCGGGCCGGTTGATGTTCGCGCCCGGGAGCGCCGCGGTGCGGCGGGTCGGCGCGCGCTATTGCGCGACCTGCCTGGAGGGAAGCGCCAGACTCGATCATCCGCGCGGATCGGTCGACCTGGCGCGGCATGAACGGGTCTGGTACGACGAGCGGGGCATCGAGACGGCGACGCGGTCGGACCCCGACATCGACTATGCCTGGCGGCAGGGGCGCGTCGTCTTCCGCGCCACGCCGCTGCGCGAGGCGGTGGAGGAGATCAATCGCTATCGGCCCGGACGCGTCATGGTGATGGACAGCGCCCTGGCCGGCCGCAAGCTGAGCGGCCAGTTCCTGATCGGCAGCCTGGACGAGGCGATCCGCCAGATACAGCAGATCTATGACGCCAAGGTGACGCGCCTGCCGGCCGGGGTCGTGCTGCTGGGCTGACGCGCGTTACAAAAAACCGTGCGGGTCGGGCTTGCTGATCCGTCTTGTTCTCATCGCCGGCGTTCGACCCCTTATCGGGATGGACCGGCCCTTCCATGAGTACAGGATCCCGTCATGACGTCTCGCCCGCCCGCCGCTCGTTCCAAGCCGACTCGCCGCATTCCTTCGCGCGAGGGGGGCGCGGCGCCGCAGCGGCTGTGTCCGGTCGCGGCCGCCATCGCGGCCGTGTTGCTGGCGGGGGGCGGTGTCTCCACGGCGCGGGCGCAACAGGCATTCAGCCCGGCGTGGTTCGCGGCCAAGGGCGCGGCGCAGAACACCGCCGCCACCACCGGGCGTTTACCCAATGGCCTGCCGGCCCACACGCTCGGCAACCCGTCGCAGCAGTCGCAGGCGGCGCGCGACAGGTTGCAGCGTTCGATCGACAATCTCGGCGTCGCCGCCCAGGCCATCGTCGTCCAGCAACGCTTGCAGCAGCAGGCGCGCGATGCGGCGCGCGGCCGCGCCGGCGTGCCCGATGGCCTGGCCGAAGGCGGACTGAAAGTCGATGCCGATTCGCTGACGGCGGGCTGGCTCAATGCGAAGGCGCCGACCCAGGTGTCGGCGAACGGCGACGTTACCGTCACGATCGAGCAGACGGCGGACCAGGCGATCCTGAACTGGGAAACGTTCAACGTCGGCCGCCGGACGACGGTGGAATTCCAGCAGGACAAGAACTGGGCGGTGTTGAACCGCGTCAACGATCCGGCCGCGCGGCCCAGCCAGATCCAGGGGCGGATCAAGGCAGACGGCACGGTACTCGTGCTCAACCGCAATGGCATCCTGTTCGAGGGCGGGTCCCAGGTGAACGTGCGCAACCTGGTCGCGGCGGCCACGGCCATGACCGACGCCCAGTTCCAGGGCGGGTTGTACGGCGCGGGCGGCGCGCCCACTTTCACCGAGGCGGGCGGCGCCATCCGGGTCGAGCGCGGCGCGCTGATCCAGACCAGCGAGCCGAAGTCGGTCACCCAGGGCGGCGGCTACGTCCTGCTGCTGGGCGCGGAAGTGGACAATGCCGGCGAGATCGTGACCCGGCAAGGACAGGCGGCCCTGGCGGCCGGCGACAGCTTCGTCATCCGCAAGGGCTTGGTGGCGGGGGACACGGCCGCGGGCGGGACCACGTATTCCACCACACGGGGCAACGAGATCGCCGTGATCCGGCAGCCGGACTCGGCCGCGTCGGGAGCCGTGTCGAACACCGGCCTGATCCTCGCGCGCGAAGGCGACGTGACATTGGCCGGCCATCAGGTGCGGCAGCAGGGCGTGGCGGCGGCGACGACGACGGTCAATGCGCGCGGTACCGTGCATCTGCTGAATGCAGCCAGCGACGCCGGCGGCGGGGTCGCGTTGGGCAAGGACGCGATCACCGCCGTCCTGATCGAGGACGACGGCAAGACCTCCGCGCTGGACAGCCAGCGGGACGCGCTGATCAAGGAATCGGCGGAGCAGGACCTTCAGCGCCTGAACGGCAACCTGTTCGACAACTACTCGCGCATGTCCGACCGGCGCGACCAGTCGCGCATCGAAATCGTGTCGGGCGGCAACGTCGTCTTCGAGGGCGACAGCCTGACGCTCGCGACCGGCGGGCAGATAGTCGTCGATGCCCGGCAGCGCACGTTCGTCGCCGATCGGGCCCGGCTCGACGTCTCGGGCGCCGTCGGCGTGAACGTGGCGATGGAGAGCAACAACGTCCAGGTCAACGTGCAGGGTAACGAGCTGCGCGACTCGCCGCAGAACCGGGACGGCGGCAAGCTGGCGAACAAGAATGTGTGGATCGACCGCCGGGACCTGATCCTGATGCCGGCCGGCACCGGCGGCTACGAGTCGGACCGCTGGTATGCGGCCGGCGGCCTGCTCGAAGTGGGCGGCTATCTGGGCAACCAGGGGCACCGCGTGGGTGAATGGGCGGCGCAAGGCGGCACGGTCCTCCTGGGCGGCAGCGAAGTGGTCACCCAGGCGGGGTCGAGCGTCAACCTGGCGGGCGGCACGCTGGACGTGCAGACCGGCTACGTCAGCCAGACCTGGCTGCGGGGCGCGGACGGCAAGGTGTACAGCCTCAAGGATGCGCCGGCCAACCTGGCCTACGACGGCCTGTACACCGGCTATCACCTCGACCACAAGCGTTGGGGGGTAAGCGACGACTACTACAGCCCGATCATCGCGCCGCAGCGGCGGCTGGAGAACGGCTACACCGTGGGGAGGGATGCCGGCCGGCTGGTCGTGAGCGCGCCTACCGCGGTGCTGGAAGGCGACATCGTGGCGGATGTCTTCGACGGTGCGCGGCAGTCGCGCGGGCGCGATCCGGTGGCCGACAGCTACAAGCTGGGCCAGACGCAGGTCGCCCGCGCCGGCCAACTGTGGGTGGGCGACTACGGCGCCCGGGGCCGCATGGACGTCCACATGACCGACATCCGCATCGGCGACGTGGCCGACGTTACGCATGGGCTGGATGCCTCGGCGGCGCTGCCGTCGGAGCGCGCCGGCACGCTCTGGCTCGACGCCGGCCGTCTGGGCGCGCAGAGGCTGGGAGGCCTCGACCTGGCCACCCAGGGGTCGACCGTCCTGGATGCCGACATCGCACTGGCCGACGGCGGTTCGCTCACTCTGATCGCGCCCGTCATCACCGTGGACGCGAACGTCGTCGCGCGCGGCGGCCGCATCGCGGCCGGCAACCTTTTCGTTGCCGATGCCGGCAATGTCCAGAAGGTCCTGCTGCAAGACGGCGCATCGTCCATCGTCCTGGGGCAGGCGGCGGTGCTGGATGTGCGCGGCACGTGGATCAACCAGTCGGGGGGCGCCGCGGACGCCACCGGGCTGCCGTTCGTCGACGGAGGGCGCGTTACGCTGCGTTCGACCGGCGGCGTTGCGCTCGCAGCCGGCTCCCGGATCGACGCGTCGTCCGGCGCGGCGCTGCTGGCCACGGGCAAGAGGCGCGGCGGCAAGGGCGGCGACATCACCGTCCAGGCGAACGCCCCGAGCAATGCGGGCGCCACGCTGCCCGGCCGCCTGGTGCTCGATGGCGAACTGCTGGGCTACGGCGTGGAAGGAGGCGGCACGCTTAGCGTGGGCGGAACGCCGGTGCTCATCGCCGGGCCCGACGCGCAAGCCGAAGACGGGCAACTGCACCTGACGCCCGATTTCTTCCGCAAGGGGTTTTCGCATTATGTCTTCAAGGGCAGTCTGCAAGGCGATGCGGTCACCATCGCCGAAGGCACGGTGCTGGATGTCGAGATGCCGGTCTACCGGCTGACCGGCGCGGCGCCGGCCGCGCGGACGGGCGACCATGCCGCTGCGCTGGAAATCTGGACACCGCCCCTTTATCTGGAGGACCCCCAGGCGGCGGCCTTCACCCAGAGAAAAGGGGCCAGCCTGTCGTTCGCCGACGTGGGCGATGTCTTCATCGGCAAGGGGGCCCGGATCGAGGTCGATCCCGGCCAATCCATCTCGGTCTCGGCGGGGGGGCAGGTCACGATAGACGGCCGGCTCGACGCCTGGGGAGGCACCATCGCCATCAACAACGGCATCGACCTGAAGCGGGGCGCGGGCTTCGTGCCCGGCCGCTCGATCTGGATCGGCGATCATGCCGTGCTCGATGTCGCGTCGCGCGCGGTCACCGGGCTCGACGGGGCGGGCCGGCCTTTCGGCAGCGTGTCGAACGGCGGGACGATCAGGATAGGCGTCGCCGACCTCACGCTGGATCAGAAAGGCCTGCCGGGCGGGATCACCCCCGCGCTGGTGATCGTTCGTCCCGGCGCCGTGCTCGATGCGTCCGGGGAAAGCGCGGCGATCGATCTGGCGGCCGGCTCCGGCCCGTTCGCGCGTTCCGATCTTCGTACCATGCCGGGCCACGGCGGTGCCATCATCCTGGCCTCCTCGTCGGGGTTGGCCCTGGACGGCACGCTGCGCGCGTCGGGCGGCAGCGCCGCCGCGGGGGGCAGCCTGCACGTGATCCTCGAATCCGCCCCGCATATCGACACCGATGTCGAGGCGGTCCGGCAGGCGCGTGTCCTGACCGTCACGCAGACGCGGCAGCCGTCGCGGCTGCCGGCCGATCTCCAGCCGGGCCAGATCCACGAGGACATCGGCTACGCCCAGGCCTGGCTGGGCGCGGATCAGGTCAAGGAGGGCGGGTTCGACCACCTGTCACTCTGGAGTTCGGACATCCTTCGTTTTCAGGGCGATGTCTCGCTCGATCTCGGCCTGAGCCTGGCCTTGCAGCGCGGCGTGATCTCCGTGGCGGACACGACGCCTCAAGCCCGTATCTCGCTTGCCGCGCCGGTCGTGCGCTTGGACGGCGGGATCCGCCGTGAGACGAGTGCCTACGGCGTCATCCAGCCCATCCTGCGCGGCGCGGCAACGGGCGGTTGGCTGCCGGCTGCGGAAAATACCGGCCGGCTGACGGTGGAGGCCGATCTGATCGACGTCGGGGACTGGGTCCGGTTCGGCGCTTCGGACGTATACGACATCGCCTATGTTCCCGGGTCTCATAGCGACACCATCACGCGTTCGATCGAAGCGCCGGGCTTCGCGGACATCCAGTTGCACAGCCGCGGCGATATCCGCCTGCGCACCGGCTCGCTGGCCTCCGCCGGCGACGTGACGCTGACGGCCAGCCAGGTCTATCCCGTCACCGGGGCGACCGCGACCATCATCGCAGGCGCGCGGCAGGATTCCAGTTCGGGCGTCCAACCGCATCCGGACAGCATCCTTGCGATACGCGGCAATGGCCATGCCGCGGCGCCGCCGTCATCCGTGTTCGGCGCGCTGGGGTTCATCGGCGGTACCGTCGATCAAGGGGGCGTGGTGCGTGCGCCGCTCGGCACCGTGAACCTGGGCGGCGCGGTTGGCGGCGGCTTCGGCTTCTACGGATTCCGGACCGGCGGCCATGTGGTCCTGAGGGAAGACAGCATCACGTCGGTCAGCGCCGCGGGCCTGATCATTCCCTACGGCGGCACGGTCGATGGCCTCAAATACCATTACAACGGCGTGGAGCTGAGCCTGCCCGGCCTGATGGATCTCGACGCGATGGGGCGGATCGAGATCGCGGCGGATACGTTCGAGGCACGCGCCGGTTCCCTGCTGGACCTGTCCGGCGGCGGCGAACTTGCCGGCGCGGGCTTCGTCGCCGGCCGCGGCGGTTCGGTCGACATCCTGCGCACGCCGATCGCCAACGCCAATCCGGCGTTCGGTTTCAGCGACGCCGGCAACCAGGTCTATGCCATCCTGCCGGGCTACGCGTCGGCCTATGCGCCGGTCGTCCAGGAGGCCGGCTGGGGGAATCCCGCGACGGGTCAGCAAGTCACCCTCGGCGCGGGAATCCCGGGGCTCGCGGCCGGCACCTACACGCTGCTGCCGTCGACCTACGCCAGGCTGCCGGGCGCCTATCGCGTCGAGATCGGCGGCGGCCTGCCGCGCGAGATCGGGACGGTGGCGGCCGGCAACGGTTCCTATGTCGCGGACGGCTATCTGGGCATCGCCAACACCCCGGTGCGCGCGGTCCTGCCGAACCAGATCGTGGTGACGCCGGGGCCGGCGGTGCGCGCGCATTCGCAATACAACGAATCGAGCTACAGCGCCTTTGCCCTCGCCACCGCGGCGCGCTTCGGCACGACGCGGGCGCGGCTGCCGACGGACGGCAAGCAACTCGTGCTGTCCTTCGAAGAGGCCGGCGACGTCATCGATTTCAACGGCACCGCCCTGTTCGGCGGCGGCGAAGGCAGCTATGCGGGCGCCATGCTGGTCCGGAGTCTCCAGCCGCTGGAAATCAAGCCGTCGACGGCCGCGGCCACCCCCGGCATGACCGCGCTGGATGCCGAGGACCTGTCCCGGTTCAACGCCGGCACCCTGTTCATCGGCGCGGAGTTCTGGGAAAGCCGGGGCTTTCTTTCGCTCGACAAGAGCTACGGGAACGAGTCGGTCGCCGTGCGCGCCGGCTCGGTGCTCGAGGCCGGGCAGATCGTCATCGCGGGCCAGCACGTCCTGATCGAGGACAGCGCTGTCCTGGATACCACGCGCAGTACCTTCGCCGTGCCGGATTCGACCCTGGGCTACGTGTTCGCGAATGCCACGTCGCCGGACGAGCAGGCGATCGGTTCCATGCTCGTGGTCGCGAACGGCTGGTTCAACCTGCTGCCGGCGATGCCGCTCAAGGTGGGAGAGTCGAGTTCGCTCACCATCGAAGACGGCGCCGTGCTCCGCACGCGCGGCACGATAGGCTTCGTGGCCAGCGACAAGCTGTCGCTCGGCCTGGCGCAATTGAACGCGCGCTATCTCGGCTTGAGCCTGCCCGCCGTGAACGTCGGCACGGAGGCGTCCCTGGCCGCCGCGCGGGCCGCTGGCGTGCTCGGCACCGGCTGGAACCTGACGCAGACGACGCTGGACCGGCTCCTGAACCCGGCCACGACCGACCTGGCCGCGCTCGAACGGTTGTCGCTGTCGGTGCGCAACGCGATCAATTTCTACGGCGACGTCACGCTGGATGCGCGCAACCAGGGAGGCGGTCCGGCCGAGACCATGGTGGTGCTCAACACACCGGCCATCTACGGCTGGGGCGAGGACAGCTCGGCCACGCTCGCGGCGGATACCTTGGTCTGGAACGGCGTGGTCACCGGGGAAGGACGGGTCGAGAATCCCTATGTCAGCCTGGAACCGCCTGCTGTGCAGCCCGGCGGGGCGGGTACGGGGTCGGGCAGGCTGACCTTCGCCGCGCGCGAGATCCATTTCGGCTACGACCCCTTGGCGCGCACGCAGAACAGCGCCGAACTCAAGCGCCTCGCGCTCGGTTTCTCCAGCGTCGACCTGGTGGCGAGCGAAAAGATCACCGCGAACAACCGCGGCAGCGTCGCCTTCTACCATTCCGGCACGGACGCCTCCTCCTATCGCGGCGGCGATCTCACCCTTTCCACGCCGCTGTTCACCGCCGACAGCGGCGCCATGATCGACATCGGCGCCGGCGGCGCGATCACGGTCGGCGGGGCGGGCGATGCGGCTGCGCCTGCCGCCGGCGGCGACCTGGGCGGCGAAATCCGCCTGCAAGGCGCGGCCCTCGCGCTCGATACGGCGGTGCTGCTGCCCAGCGGCCGCCTGGTCATGAAGGCCGATGGCGATATCCGGCTGGGTAGCCAGGCGCAGGTCGATCTGGCCGGCCGGTCCGTCTCTTTCTACGACGTGACCAAGCACAGTTGGGGCGGCAGGCTGGAAATGGAAAGCCGCGCCGGCCGCATCGTGCAGGACGCGGGTTCGGTCATCGACGTCTCTGCCCGGGGCAACGACGCCGGCGCGATCGAGATGTCCGCGGTCGCCGGGACGGTGGCGCTGGGCGGTACGTTGCGCGGCGGCACGACCGAAGGGTATGCCGACGGCCGCTTCGCGCTGGCCGCCGATACGATCGGCGACTTCGGCGCCTTGAACACCCGGCTGAGCGAGAGCGGCTTTTTCGGCGCCCGCCGGTTCACTGTCAAGCGGGGCGATCTGGTCGTCGGCAACGAAGTGAAGGCGCATGCGGTCGAGATCGCCGTCGACGGCGGCAGCCTGACCGTGAACGGCAGGATCGACGCCAGCGGCGAGCAGGTCGGCAGCATCCGCCTGTCGGCCCGTGACAACCTCGTGCTGGCCTCGGGCGCGGCGCTCGATGCGCATGGCACCGTGCTGAGGACCGACAGCCATGGCGCGCCCATCGCGGCGGCGAACCGCGCCTCGATCGAGCTGACGGCCGGCCGCGGCACGATCACGCTGGCACGGGACGCGGCAATCGACCTGCGTTCGGCCGATGGCGTGGACCGGGGCAGGCTGGAGCTCAACGCCTCGCGCGTGGGCGGCGGCGACGTCGCCATCGACGCGGCCAGCCGGGTCGATATCCGCGGGGCGGCCAGCATCGCCGTGAATGCTTTCCGTCGCCATGTCCCGGTGGAGGGCATGGTCGACCAGGCCTATCTGGACAGCGTTCATGCGGACAGCCAAGCGTTCATGAGCGCGGCGCTGGCGAACGGTTCGCTGCAGGCCCGGCTGGGCGGGCTGGCGGCGTATGGATCGGCCCTGCATCTGCGGCCCGGCGTCGAGATCGCCAGCGACGGCGACCTGACGACCGACGGTGACCTCGATCTGTCGGGCTATCGCTATGGACCTCGGGCCGGGTCGGGCATCCGGGGGAGCGGCGAGCCGGGTGTGCTCGTCCTGCGCGCCGGCGGCGACCTGAAGATCAACGGCAGCATCAACGACGGCTTCGCTCCGCCGCCCCCCACGAACGACGACTACAACTGGGCGGACGGTGGCGAGGGGCGGATGTGGGCCGTGTCTTCGCTGCTGGAACCCGGCTCGCTTTCCTGGTCCATGCGATTCGTCGCGGGCGCCGATCTTGCCGCCAGCGACACACGGGCGGTCAAGCCCCTGCACACACTTGGCGCAGGTGGAGATCTGGTCATGGACGACAAGCACATCGCCGGCGACTGGATGCTGGAGGCGATCAGCGTCGTGCGCACCGGCACGGGCTATCTCGATCTGGTCGCGGGCCGCGACTATCGGCACAAGTCGCTGTTCGGTGTCTATACCGCCGGGACGGCGTTGCCCGGCATGCAGGACTACGCCGGCATCCGGTTCACGGAGGGAGGCGGCGATGTCCTGGTCCAGGCCGGCCGGACGCTGGAGGGATACAGCGTCGCATCGGACCTCGACACCAACCATCGGCGCATAAACGAATGGTTGCGCTGGCAGGACGGCGCATGGGGCATCAATTTCGGTGCTTATCTTCCGGATACCTGGGGGATGAGCACCCTGGCCGGTTTTTCCGGCATCGGTACCCTGGGCGGCGGCAACGTGCACGTGATCGCGGGCGGCGATGCCGGCGTGGTCACGCCGCAGAACATGGAAGTCGATCCCAATCTTGGCCTGTGGGTCACCCGGTCGTCCGGCCTGGCGGTCACGATAGGCGGGGGCGGCTACACCGATGCGGGCGGCACGCTGCGGCAGACCGGGGGCGGGGATCTCGTCGTGGACGTGGGCGGGCGTTTGAACATGGCGCCGTTCTTCGCGCCCGCCAATCCTGGCGGCGGCATGCTGGTCAACGTCCGTGGCGACGTGTCGGTCACTGCCGCGACCATCGGCCTGGTGAACGAGACGGGCTACGGCACGCCGCTCGGCTACGAAGATCCGCGCCCGATCGATCCCATGCGTCCCTACAACTACAAACCCGACAGCGGCCTGTTCCTGGCGCTGGGCGACAGCCGCGCCACGATCCGGACCCGGGGCGATCTCGTCGTCATGCATGTCGCGGACCCCGGCCGGATCGATCCCGCGGGGGTGGCCAGCATCGTGCCGACCATTTCGGATACCGGGGCGTCGCTGTGGACGGACCGGACCGCAGTGGACCTGTTCTCGGCGGGCGGTTCGGTCGTGCCGATCTCGTCCAACAGCACCTTCGATATCGGAAGCCAGACCCAGTACTACGACACCGCCTACCCGCCGGCGCTCAGCGCGGTCGCCGCGGGCGGGGATGTGCTGGTGTTCGGCAGGGCGGCGCTACGGGCCGCGCCCGGCGCGCGGCTCGATCTGCTCGCGCGCGATTCGATCTTCTACGGCATGCGGTACCAGGACGATGCCGCCGGCAACTATCTCACCCGCACGATTGCCCGCGGCGTATCCATTTCCGGTCCCACGCGGATCTATGCCGTGAACGGCGACATCATCAACGCCAGGGTGGGACAGACCACGATCGACTGGGCTGGCACCGCCACGGGCTATATCGGCGGGGGACCGCTGTGGATGCGCGCGGGCCGGGACATCGTCGCGAGCGGCGGCCTGGACGAACCCGCGACCGACTGGAGCAACGAAGCCGGCCGCGGCGGATTGATCCTGCACGACGGCAGCAACGACGTATCCCTCATCCAGGCCGGCCGCGACATCATCTATTCCAATTTCCAGGTGGCGGGGCCCGGCACGCTGGCGCTCGTCGCGGGCCGGAGCATCTACCAGGGCGACAAGGGGTCGGTCGTTTCCATCGGTCCCGTCGTCGCCGGAGACGCCCGTCCGGGCGCTTCGATCCTGTTCCAGGCCGGAGCGGGCGCGTCGGGGCCGGACTATGGCAGCCTGCTGGCCTATCTCGATCCGGCCAATCTCGCGCGGACAGGAATGCCGCTTGCCGACCAGCCCGGCAAGGTCGCGAAGACGTATGAAGCCGAGCTTGTTGCCTGGCTCAAGGAACGCTACGGCGTCGAGGCGCCGGGCGAGGCCGAGGCGCGCGCGGTTTTCGCGGAACTGCCGGCGGAGCAGCAGGGCATTTTCCTCAGGCAAGTCTATTTCGCCGAGCTGCGCGAAGGGGGACGCGAGTACAACGATGCCGACGGCCTGCGCTTCGGCTCCTACCTGCGAGGCCGCCAGGCCATCGCCGCCCTGTTCCCCGACCACGACGCGCAGGGCGGCGAGATCGCTCGCCCCGGCGACATCATCCTGTTCGGCGGCGCCGGCGTGCGGACCAATTTCGGCGGCGACATCGAAATGCTGGCGCCGGGCGGACAAATCGTGGTGGGCGTGCAGGGCGAGGTGCCGCCGGCCGGCGCCGGGGTGATGACCCAGGGCCGGGGCGACATCCGGCTGTTCAGCGAACAGTCGCTGCTGCTCGGCCTGTCGCGCGTCATGACGACCTTCGGCGGTGGCATCCTGGCCTGGTCGGAGGAGGGCGACATCAACGCCGGCCGCGGCGCCAAGACCACGGTGCTGTTCACGCCGCCCAAGCGCAGCTACGACGGCTACGGCAACGTGATGCTGGCACCGCAGGCGCCGAGTTCCGGGGCGGGCATCGCCACCCTCAACCCCATACCCGAGGTGCCGCCGGGCGACGTGGACCTGATCGCCCCGCTGGGCGCCATCGACGCGGGCGAGGCCGGCATCCGTGTGTCGGGCAACGTCAATCTGGCCGCGCTGCGGGTGGTCAACGCCGAGAACATCCAGGTGCAGGGCAAGGCGTCCGGCCTGCCCGTGGCCGCGGTGGTGAACGTCTCGGCGCTGACCAGCGCCAGCGCGGCGGCCAGTTCCGCGGCCACCGCGGCCCAGGAGGTGATCCAGCGCGACCGCGCGACCGCTCGCAACAGCCTGCCCTCGATCTTCTCCGTGCGGGTGCTAGGCTTCGGCAACGAGCCCGCGCCCGGGGAAAGCAAGAGCAGCCCGCCGGGCCCGGCGCAAGGCTACCGGTCCGGCAGCGCCATCCAGGTGCTGGGCGACGCCAACATGGGAGAGGCGGCGCGCAGCCAGTTGACGGCGGCGGAGCGGCGCTCGCTGGGGCTGTGAGGGGAACGGGGCGGATATGGGGTGCCATGTTCCGTCCCCATTTCTTCCGTTCGACAAGCGAAACGCGGACGCGCTAGAATTCCCGCTGGAGCTGAAACGCGCACATGGCCGCGGCTCCCGACTCACTTCAAGACATGAACCGCATCGTTTCGAACCAAGCAGCTCAGTGGTGGCGCTTCCGCTAGGAAGCGGCACGTTGTTGCGGTTCGAAAACTGCACCCTGCCGCCGTAACCGGTGGCAGGTCGCGAATTCACACAGCTCCCCCGGCACGGCGGCTCCCGATCCAGGAGATTGTCCGTGTATCCAGCAGTACCCCCCCTTGCCAGCCGAACCCCCGCACACGCGCATCGTGGCTCGTCGCTCGCGTGGTGGCGCCCGCTCCCGGACGGCGCGATCGCCGACATGTTCCCGGCCACTGGCCTGTTCGATTCCACGGGGAGAGCGGCATGCTGCTGATGCTCGACAATTACGATTCCTTTACCTACAACCTGGTCCAGTACTTCGGCGAACTCGGCGCGGACGTGCGGGTGTATCGCAACGACCAGATCACGCTGGACGAGATCGCGGCGCTGGCGCCCGAGCGTATCTGCGTCTCGCCCGGACCGTGCTCGCCCGCCGAGGCCGGCATCTCGGTGCCGCTCATCCAGGCCTATGCCGGCAAGGTGCCCATCCTGGGCGTGTGCCTGGGCCACCAGTCCATCGGTGCGGCGTTTGGTGGCAAAATCGTCCGCGCGCGGCAGATCATGCACGGCAAGACGTCGGCCATGACCCATACGGGCAGCGATGTGTTCCGGGACTTGCCGTCTCCCTACACGGTCACCCGGTACCACTCGCTCGCCATCGAACGCGACAGCCTGCCCGATTGCCTGGAGGTGACGGCGCAGACCGACGACGGGGAGATCATGGGCGTGCGCCACCGCAGCCTTCCCGTCTACGGGGTGCAGTTCCATCCCGAATCCGTCCTGAGCGAGCACGGCCATGCCTTGCTGCGCAATTTCCTGCAGTTGAACGCATGAACCAGCGGCAACGATTTCCCAAGGAGTCCATGGTGTCCATTACCCCGACCGAAGCGCTGGTGCGTTGCATCGAACACCGCGAGATATTCCATGACGAGATGCTGTCGCTGATGCGTATGCTGATGCGCGGCGAGATGTCGCCGGCGACCGCGGCCGCGCTCATCATGGGCCTGCGGGTCAAGAAAGAGACCATAGGCGAGATCACCGCGGCCGCGCAGGTCATGCGCGAGTTCGCCGACGGCGTGAAAGTACCCGATACCGACAGCCTGGTCGACCTGGCCGGCACCGGCGGCGACGGTGCGCATACCTTCAACATCTCGACCGCGGCCATGTTCGTGGCGGCGGCCGGCGGCGCCAAGATCGCCAAGCACGGCAATCGCGGGGTCTCGTCGTCGTCGGGCAGCGCCGACGTGCTGGAGGCGCTGGGCGCCAACGTCATGCTGCCGTCCGCGGCCGTGGCCGAATGCATCGAAGCCACCGGCATCGGCTTCATGTTCGCGCCCGTCCACCACTCGGCCATGAAGAACATCGCGCCCATCCGCAAGGAACTGGCGGTGCGCACCATCTTCAACCTGCTGGGGCCGCTGACCAATCCGGCCGGCGCCGCCAACCAGCTCATGGGCGTGTTCCATCCCGACCTGGTCGGTATCCAGGTGCGGGTGTTGCAGCGCCTGGGATCCAAGCACGTGCTGGTGGTCTACGGCAAGGACGGCATGGACGAGGCCTCGCTGGGGGCGGCCACGATGGTGGGCGAGCTGCGCGACGGTGAAGTGCACGAATACGAGATCCATCCCGAGGACTTCGGCCTCCAGATGGTGTCCAACCGCAGCCTGAAAGTCGCCAATCGCGACGAATCCCGTGAACTCATGCTGGAAGCCTTGTCCAACGTACCAGGCCCCGCGCGCGACATCGTCGCGCTCAACGGCGGCCTGGCCATGTATGCCGGCAACACCGTGTCATCGGTGGCCGAGGGCATACGCAAGGCCTTCGAGTTGATCGCCAGCGGCGCCGCGCGCGCGCGGCTGGACGAGTTCGTATCGTTCACCAGGAAGGCGGCGCAATGAGCCGTTTTCGCACAGGAATCTTGATGGGTGGGTCATGAGTGACATTCTCCAACGCATACTGGCAGTAAAGGCCGAAGAAGTCGCCACCGCGCGCCTGCTTCGCAGCGAGTCCGACCTGCGGCGCGAAGCCGAGGCCCGGCAGGACGTTCGGGGTTTTGCGCAGGCGATCGAGGCCAAGGTGGCGGCTGGCCACTCCGGCGTGATCGCCGAGATCAAGAAGGCCTCGCCGTCCAAGGGCCTGCTGCGCGAGAACTTCCAGCCCGGCGAGATCGCGGCCTCGTATGCCACGCATGGCGCGGCCTGCCTGTCCGTGCTGACCGACGTGCAGTTCTTCCAGGGGTCGCAGGACTACCTGCGGCGCGCCCGCGCCGCGTGCGCGCTGCCCGTGCTGCGCAAGGATTTCATCGTCGATGCCTATCAGGTGGTCGAGGCGCGGGCGATGGGCGCCGACTGCATCCTGCTGATCGTGGCCGCGCTGGAGCCCTCGCAGTTGCGGGACCTGGAAGCGCTGGCCCTGGAACTCGGCATGGACGTGCTGGTGGAGGTCCATGACGCGGCCGAGCTGGACACGGCCTTGGAACTGCGGACCAGCCTGCTCGGCATCAACAACCGCAACCTGCGGACCTTCGAGGTGTCGCTGCAGACCACGATCGACCTGCTGCCACGTATCCCGGCCGGCAAGCGCGTGGTCACGGAAAGCGGCATCCTGGGCCAGTCCGAAGTGCGCCAGATGCGCGAATACGGCGTCAACGCCTTCCTGGTGGGCGAGGCCTTCATGCGGGCGCCGGAGCCCGGCGCCGAGCTGGCGCGGCTGTTCGCATGAGCACCGCCCGGGGCGAGTCCGCCGATCTGTTCGCGGCGGAGCCGGACAACCGCCTGGCCGAACCGCTGCAAAACCACGTGGACCACCTGCCGGCCGCCTGGCGCGAACGGCTGGCCGGGGCGCTGGCCAGCCCATCGTTCGACGCGCTGCGGCGTTTCGTCGACCTGCGCCGGGAAGCGGGCGCGGTGATCTATCCGGCCTTGCCGTTCCGCGCGCTGGACCTGGCCACGCCCGAGTCGACCCGGGTCGTGATCCTGGGGCAGGATCCCTACCATGGTCCCGGCCAGGCCCAGGGCCTGGCGTTCTCGGTGCCGGACGGCTTCAAGCGCCCGCCCAGCCTGCGCAACATCTTCAACGAGATCGCGGCCAGCTTCGGCGGCAATCCCACCGCCTTCGGCAATGATCTGCAGCGCTGGGCCCGGCAGGGCGTGCTGCTGCTCAATACGTCGCTGACAGTGGAAGACGGCGCGCCCGCCTCGCACGCGAAGCAGGGCTGGGAAGCGTTCACCGACGCGGTCATCGCCGCGATCGCGCGCGAACCCTCGCCCAAGGCCTTCATGCTGTGGGGCGCGCACGCGCAGGCCAAGCAGGCGCTGCTGCCGCCCGGCGGCAGGCACCTGGTGCTGATGGCCAATCACCCTTCGCCCCTGTCGGCCCGGCGCCCGCCGGTACCGTTTTTGGGTAGCGGGCATTTCGAAACCGCCAACCGCTGGCTGGCGGAGCAGGGGCGGGAGCCCGTCGCCTGGTGAAGGCCGGCGGCTGGGTCAGGCCGCCGCGATCACGCACTCCGTTTCCGGCGCCGGCTCGAGCTTCACCGTGAACCGGCGCAGTTCGTCGCGCCGGAACGCATGGATCTCGATCAGATCGCCGGGGCGGTAGCGCGCCAGGAGCTTGTCCAGGTTGCCGTTCTGTACGCGCAGGCCGTCGATGGCCACCAGCACGTCCTGCGCGGACAACCCTGCCCGGTGGGCCGGGCCGAGCGTGTACACGGTGGCCAGGCGCAGGTCTTCTCCCTGGCGCGCGGTCTTCACGCCCAGGGAAGGCAGCGGCGAGGAGGCCTTCCAGGTCAGGGCGTAGCCGTGCTGCGCGAGCAGTTCCGCCAAGGGCACGTCCTCGCGGCCGTAGGCGTGGCGGCGCAGGAAATCGCGCGCATCGACGCCGGTGGCTTCCCGGATCAGGTCCGGCATGGCGTCTTCCTCGACGCCGCGCGCGCCGCCCCGGTAGAAGTCGCGGCCATAACGCGTCCACAGCAACCGCATCACGTCGTCCAGGCCGTGGCGTCCGTCGGTTTCGTGCCGCAGCAGCAGGTCCAGCCCCAGCGCGACCAGCGAGCCCTTGGTGTAGTAGCTGACGATGGCGTTGGGCGAGTTTTCGTCCTGGCGGTAGTAGCGCGTCCAGGCATCGAACGAACTTTCCGCCACCGATTGCTTGAAGCGGCCGGGGGCCGCGTGCACCAGAGACACCGTCCTGGCCAGCGTGCGCAGGTAGTCCGGTTCGGTGATCACGCCGGCCCGCAGCACGAACAGATCGTCGTAATAGGACGTGAAGCCCTCGAACAGCCACAGCAGCCGCGTATGGTTCTCGCGGTCCAGGTCGTAGGGCACGAAGGCCGCGGGCTTGATGCGCTTGACGTTCCAGGTGTGGAAATACTCGTGGCTGACCAGGCCCAGGAAGTTGCGGTAGCCGTCGGTCTGCTCGGGCCGTTCCCGCACGGGCAGGTCCGAGCGCGAGGTCATCAGCGCGGTGGACGAGCGGTGTTCCAGGCCTCCGTAGCCGTCGCCGGTGACCATGGTCATGAAGACATAGCGGTCCGAGCTGTCCAGGAACGGCGCCCGCCGCGTCCGCGGTTCGAAGAAGGCGATCTGCTTCTGGCAGATCTTGCGGATGTCCGCCACCAGCCGTTCGAGATCGAGGTTGGGAACGTCGCCGGTGAAGACCAGCTCGTGCCGCGCGCCGTAGACCTCGAAACTGGCGACCTGGGGCGTACCCATCTCGATGGGATGGTCGGCCAGCGCGTCGTAGTCCGGCGCGCGGTACATGCCGAAGCCGTGGCGCGGCGCGCGCTGGGGATGGCCTTCGGCCTCGGGCAGGCTGGTGTAGACCTTCCAGTCCAGGCCGCGTGGCGCCACCAGTTCCAGCAGGCAGGGCACGTCGTCGTGGCCGGCCGCGCGCAGGAAGACGCTGGTGCCGTTGAAGAACCCGTGGCTCTCGTCCAGGTGCGCGGCGCGCACCGACAGGTCCCAGGCGTAGATCTCGCAGACGATCTGCAGCGGCCCGCGGCAGGGCGCGGCCTGCCAGGTCTGCTTGTCCAGCTTGCTCAGTTCGATCCTGCGGCCCCAGGCCCGCGCTTCGATGCTTTCTATCTGCCGGGCGAAGTCGCGGATCATGTAGCTGCCGGGTATCCAGGCGGGCAGGCTGACGCACTGCCCGGTCGGATCGGGGTCGGGGATGGACATCGTGACCCGGCAGCGGTGCCCGGCCGGATCGATGAGTTCCAGGCGGTAGGAGATGGCTTCGGTCATGGACGTGTCCGGCTGGGACGCGCGCCGGCGAGGCGCGGGGCGATTGGAAACGGCGGTCCGTTGCATAGGTTCCTTCATGTTAGTCATCCATGGCGCTACGCGCCATCGCACTCGACGAGCGGGCGTGTCCGGCTCAGGGCACAGCGGATCCGGCTCTGCCGGTCCGCCAGTGCCGCCCCCTCGGGGGCGCGCGTCAGCGCGTAGGGGGGGCTCCTCATCCGAGGAGGGTCGGGCCTGGCGCCAGGTCGTCCGGCGTATCGACGTCGCGCACGCAGCCCGGATCTTCCACGGCCAGGGGGGTGACCTGGCCGGCGATCAGGGCGCGGGCGCCTTCGTCGCCCTGCAATTGCGACAGCGCCGCCGCCCAGTCCGGCCCCAGCAGGACCGGGTGGCCGCGCATCTGGCGATAGGTGGGCGCGAGCACCGCGCGTTCGCGCCGGGACGGAGGCAGGGCCAGCCAGGCGTCGCGCAGCGCCGCCACGGTATCGGGGTGCACCCAGGGCATATCGGCGGGCATGATGCACCAGGCGGGCGCCTCGTTGCCGGCCGCCTGCTCCCGGGACGACAGCCACGAGACGGCCTGCGCCAGCGTGCCGCCCATGCCTTCGGCGGCACGGTCGCATACGATGACCTCGCACCCGGCCTGCCGCAGCGCATCGCCCACAAGAGGCGCCGCGGGCGAGACGGCCGCCGCCACCCGTGGCAGCGCCCCGCGCAGGGCCTGGGCCGCCGCGGCGCAGACCGGCCGGTCGTCGACGCGGGCCAGCAGCTTGTTCGCGCTGCCGTCCGCTGAAAAACGCGATCCCCGGCCCGCGGCCAGCAGCAGTCCGATGATGCTGCGGCCGCCGCTTGCTCCTCCAGCCATGTCCTTTCCTTGAAATATGGAACCAAAGATGGTGCGCCATGGCGGGGTGAAACTCAAGCCGCCGGCCGCCACGGGGTGCGGGTATGCTTGAGGCGGCACCGGCGCGCCCGGTATATATATAGGAAGGAGTGTGGTCGTGAGCGAAGCTCTGGTTTTGGTCGAGAATCGTGGCCGGGTCGGCCTGCTGACCCTGAATCGCCCCAAGGCGCTCAATGCGCTGAACGATGCGTTGATGGACGAGTTGGGGGCGGCGCTGCTGGCCTTCGACGCCGATCCCGATATCGGCGCCATGGTCATCACAGGCAGCGAAAAGGCCTTTGCCGCGGGCGCCGACATCGGCGCGATGAAAGACCTCTCCTATATAGAGGCCTACGCCTCGGACTTCATCACCCGCAATTGGGAGACCCTGCGCCGCATCCGCAAGCCCGTGATCGCGGCCGTGGCCGGCTATGCGCTGGGCGGCGGCTGCGAGCTGGCCATGATGTGCGACATCCTGGTGGCGGCCGAGACGGCGCGCTTCGGACAGCCCGAGATCAAGCTGGGCATCATCCCCGGCGCCGGTGGTACCCAGCGCCTGCCGCGCGCGGTGGGCAAGGCCAAGGCCATGGATCTGGTGCTGACCGGCCGCCTGATGGATGCGGCCGAGGCCGAACGCGCGGGCCTGGTCTCGCGCGTGGTGGCCGCGGACAAGCTGCTGGACGAGGCGATCGAAATGGCCACCGTCATTGCCTCGATGTCGCTGCCCTCGGTCATGATGGCCAAGGAAGCGGTGAACCGTGCCTTCGAGACGCCGCTGGCCGAAGGCATGCAGTTCGAGCGACGCCTGTTCCATTCGCTGTTCGGCACGCATGACCAGAAGGAAGGCATGGAGGCCTTCATCGCCAAGCGTCCGCCGTCGTTCCAGCATAGGTAGCAGGCCTGGGGGTGTCTGCCCGGCAAGGCCTCGAAAATTTTTTTAGTTCACGCCAAATGGCGATACAGCGCGCTTTGCGCGCTGTATCAGGGCCTGAAAAGGCCCGTTTTCGGTCACGAAACTGACAAGAAAGCCTGGGTCGATTTGCGTGCCGATTTCAATGCGTGCTATAGTCTCTTTCTCGACGCAGCAAACGCAACGCGAACAGCGAAGCGGGTGATGCGAAGGGTGAGGAAGGCAGTTTCAGCAGCGGTTACGCATAAGCGGGCGCAGCGAATCAGCCAACCAAAAGAAGGAGCCCTGCGGCAAGGTGGTAACGCAGCGGGGGTCTGACGAATCGCAGTGGCGGCGTAGTAAACAGCAGCTAACGACGATTTGACAGACGTAAAAAACTTCTTCATAATCTCGTTT
>MKUP01000032.1 GCA_001898625.1 Burkholderiales bacterium 67-32 | reverse complement strand
CTCGTGCCGACGTAGGTATAAGTCGTGTCGTAGACCTTCGTACTCGGCCCGACGGATACACTCACCTTGCTGATCCGCTTGTCCGTCGTGCTGCCATAGCTGTAGGTAACCTGCAGGGTCGTGACATCGGTCACGTTGTCGGCGCCCTTGGCCACGGTTTTCAGCTGGATCAGCCGATCGCTCGCATCGTAGACCAGCAGCGTCTTCTCGCCGCCCTGCGTGCGCACCTCCGCCAACAGCCCTTTGGTGTTATAGACATAGCTGCGGACGTTCCCGTCGGCATCCTGGCCGGAAATAATCCGGCCGGCCTGCGCATTGTCATAAACCTCGCTCTGGCGGCCGGTGCCCTGCGTCCAGGTCCAACGCTGGTCCGCAGCGGTGAACACGAGTACATCGTACGCACCGGCCCCATCACTGGTTTCATAGCGCTGACGGGCGACGACGTAGCGGTAGAGGGTTTCCGTTCCGTCCCAGTCCACGCGTTTGACGGTGCTGCCCGCCGTGTTGACCGTGCCGGTCAGGCCGGTAATGCGCCGGGTATCGCCGGTCTGCCAATTGGTGCCCGCCCCCGTGCCCTGGCTGTTATAGGCGCGGTACACCGCCGCATCCGGCCCCTGGCCCACCAGCCACTGGTCCTGCGCCCCGATCACGAGGTTGCCGTTGGCCGCGTTCACATAGGCCTGGTCCCGCCCTCGACCGAGCTGCGCCTGGCCGAGCTGCCCCAGCCCACCCAGCACCAGCCCCGACCCTGCCTGGACGCCCAACCCGCTACCCGTGACGATCGCTACCATCGCTTTTCCTCGACTGTGTTGCCGCTCCACAACGAACCCCGGGGAACGGTCTCAATCAAGTTATCCAGCGATTACGAAAAAAGTTTAGGAAGAATTTAAAGCGGGCAGAACATCGACGCGCGGCGCCACGTCGTGGATATACTCCGCAGGCTCGACACCCACGGCGGCCACCACCAGGAGACGGATTTGATGCAGGATCTCAACAGCGAACGCCAGGCGTCCGGGCGTCTGGAGCGGCTGCTCAATTTTCTGGCGCAAGACCCGGAAAACCCGAGCCTCCGGGAGGAAGCGGCACACGCCGCCATCGCCGCGGGCCGCTATGACACCTGCGCCGCCCTGCTCGAAGGCCGCACATCGACCGACTCCCTGCGCCACGTCCAGGCACTGGCCTGGATGCACCAGGGGGAGGTGGACAAGGCCGCCCGGCAATTCTCGGCGCTGCTGGCGGCGCATCCCCAGGACACCACGCTCAAGTTCAACCTGGCTTATGCCTGCGCCCTGCAGACCGACTACGCGCAAGCGGCATCGTTGCTGGATGACAAGACACTTGCCGACCTCCCCGCCGCTGGCCCCTTGAAGCTACGGGTTCTGCATCACGAGTCCAAACTGGACGAAGCGCTTGCCCTTGCGGCGTCGTTGATGAAAAACGGGGCGGTCGATCCGCAGCTATACGGAATGGCAGCCTCCATCGCGCTGGACGCCGAACGGTTCGACCTGGCCGATCGGTATGCCAAGCATGCACCCGAGCTTGCCGAAAGCCGCACGGTCAACGGCTATCTTGCCTTGGACGCAAACCATGTCACGAACGCGCTTGAAAGTTTCGAGGCCGCGATCGATGCCGCGCCTGAGAATGGCCGAGCCTGGGTGGGAAAGGGCCTGGCCTATCTGCAATCAGAAGACCTGCACCACGCGCAAGTAAACCTGACCCAAGGCGCCCAGCTTCTACGGACCCATGCGGGGAGCTGGGTCGCGGCCGGATGGGCCTGCTTCCTGGCAGGGAATCTTGCCGAAGCGTCGGCGGATCTGGAAACCGCCGTCGAACTGAGCCCCGCCTTTGCCGAAGCGCATGGCAGCCTCGCCGTTGTCCGCTTCCACCAAGGACAAGGCGACGCCGCCCGCCGCCACACTGAAATCGCGCTGCGCCTGGACAAGCACTGCCTGTCCGGGGCCTTGGCCGCCAGCTTGCTGAGCGAGAGCGAAGGAAATACCGACTCAGCCAGGGAGTTGCTGCAAAACGCGCTGAACCAGGAGGTCAGTCTCCGGGGTCGCAGTATCGCGAAACTGCTCGCCCGGCGTCATCGCAACCCGCCCCAATGAAATACTTTGCATAGGAAGAATTGAAATTTTACTTTTTCCAAAAACCTGCTCACAATATCTTCGGGGTGACATCAGTTCAATAATTTCAAGCAGGTAGCAACGTGGGGCCAGATTCCGCTCTCCAGATGTTGACGCAGCTGTTGTGGAACAGCTTTCTCATCGCATCGCCGGTACTGTTTGTCACGCTAGGGGTCGGCGTCGTCATCAGCCTGCTCCAGGTCATCACCCAACTACAGGAAATGAGCCTGAGCTATGTGCCCAAGCTCATCGCAGCGGGCCTGACGCTGGTCATCGCCGGACCATGGATGCTGAACCGCCTTGGTTATTTCGCGGCGTCCATGTTCAAAGAGATACCCAATCTCGGATAACCACCTTGGCCATCGAATCGTCCGCAGCCTGGTTGGCCGCCGTCCTGCTGCTGACGGTGCGGATCGGACCGGTTCTGGCATTCGCCCCGCCATTCACCCTGCTCCGGATTCCCGCCCGGATCCGTGTCCTGGCATCGATAGGGTTTGCCGCCAGCCTGGCTCCATCCGGCCTCGGCGCCATTCCGACCCTGCCCCGCCTGGTCGCCATGGCCGGGGCGGAACTGTTCATCGGCATGGTCGTTGCATTCTCATTGCAGGCCGCGTTTTCCTCTTTCTATTTTGTCGGCCGGGTCGTGGATGTCCAGGCGGGGTTTGGCCTGGCGATGGTCATCGACCCCGCCACCCGCACACAAAGCCCGCTGCTGGGATCGATCTTCGCGTTGGGCGCTGGCATGGTTTTCTTTGCCTCCAACGGGCATCATGACTTGCTGCGGCTGCTGGCCAGCCTGGTCGAGGTGCTCCCCCCCGGGGCCCCATTCACCGCCCCCGAACCGGACGCGCTGATTTCCTATTTCAGCACGGTCTTCTCCATGGGCCTGGCCTTGGGGGTCGTCGTCATGTCGGCGCTGTTCCTCGTCGATATCGCCATCGGCTTTCTGTCCAGAACCATGCCGCAGATGAACATGCTGGTCCTGGGCTTCCAGGTCAAGACGCTCATCGTCCTGCTCGGCCTGGCCGCGACCGTGGGGCTGATGGCCCCGGCCATGCTGAAGGTCCTGCGCGCCGCGCTCGAGTTTCCCGCTTTCTGGTTGTCGCCATGAGCGAGCAGGATCAAAACCGGACCGAAGAGGCCACTCCCTACAAACTCCAGCAGGCTCGCAAGAAAGGCACGGTGGCGCGCGGGCAGGATCTGGGCACGTTTGCCGCGGGGCTGTCGATTACCACCTACATGTGGTTCGAAGGAGAAGGCCTGGGCCGGCACATCGCGATCGCCACCCAGCGCGCCTTTTCCCAGGCCGCCTTCCTGTCCGGGCCGGAATCGGCCACCCGCTGGGCGGGCATGTACATGTCGAGCATGGTCTCGGCCCTGCTTCCCCTGCTCCTGACCATATTCGGCGTCGCCCTGGCCGCCGCCTTGCTGCAGGCGGGGGTCGTGTTTGCGCCGGCAGCCCTGAAACCGAACTTCGACAAGCTCAATCCCGTTCAAGGCCTGCAACGGCTGTTCTCCTTCCAGGTACTGATCGAAGCCGCGAGAAACACCGCCAAGCTCGTCCTGTACACCAGCGCGGTCGGCTTCGTGCTGTATTCGCTGCCGCGCGTCCCCCCTGCGGGAGCCAGCACCACCACGATCCTCAACGAGCTGTTCGGCCATGCCCTGAAGCTGGCGTTCTGGCTCGCGGGCATCGCGGCCTTGTTCGCCCTGGCGGACCAGTTGATCGTTCGCCGGCAGTACGCCAGGAAAATGCGCATGAGCCGCCGCGAGCTTCGCGACGAGATCAAGCAGCGCGAAGGCGAGCCGCGCATCAAGCAACGCCGGCGACAGCTTCAACAGGAGTTGCTGAAGAAGACCCAGGGCATGCGCAACATCCGGGGGGCCGACGTCCTGATCACCAATCCGACGCATCTGGCGGTGGCCCTGAAGTACGACACGGCCACCGCCGAGGCCCCCTGCGTGGTGTCGAAAGGCGCGGGAGACCTGGCGAAACGCCTGCGCCGCCTGGCCTTCATCTATGGCGTCCCCATCGTCGAAGACAAGCCTCTCGCACGCAAGCTGTTCTTCGGTGCGAAGCTCGACGGAGAAATCCCCGCCACGCTCTACCGGCCGGTGTCCTCGATCTATCTGCAGCTCCGGGCCAAGGCGGCACAAGGACAGCAAGCATGAACGCCCTGCGCGACATCCTGGGCAAGAACGCCGACCTGGCCCTGGTCTTCGGCGTGGTGGCGATCCTGCTCATCCTCTTCACGCCCATTCCGGCCACGCTGCTCGACCTGTTGATCATCGTCAACGTGGCATTCGCGCTGACCATCCTCCTGCTGACGTTCTACGTCTTGCGGCCGGTGGAGTTCTCCACGTTTCCGTCGCTGTTGCTGATCGCGACCCTGTTCCGCCTGTCCCTGAACATCGCCGCGACCCGCCTGATCCTGTCCGACGCCAATGCCGGCGAGGTCATCGGCGCGATCGGCGCCTTCGTCGTGCAGGGCAACTTCCTGATCGGCCTGATCGTCTTCTTCATACTGGTGGTGGTTCAGTACGTCGTCGTCACCAACGGGGCCCAGCGCGTCTCCGAAGTTTCCGCCCGATTCGTCCTCGACGCCATGCCCGGCCAGCAGATGAGCATCGACGCGGACCTCAACATGGGCCTCATCGACCAGGACGAGGCGCGCCGGCGCCGCACCGAGCTCGAAAGAGAAGCCGCCTTCTACGGTTCGATGGACGGCGCCAGCAAGTTCGTCAAGGGCGACGCCATCGCCGGCATCATCATCCTCCTCATCAACATCGCCGGCGGATGGCTGATCGGTGTCGCGCAGATGAACATGAGCTGGTCCCAGGCCCTCAAGACCTTCACGCTGTTGACGATAGGCGACGGCATCGTCACGCAGGTCCCCGCCCTGATCATCTCCGTGGCAACCGGCATCATCGTCACCCGGTCTTCGGCCGATCGCCAGTTGAGTTCGGAAGTCTTGCGCCAGTTGGTGTCGTTTCCCAAGATCCAGTTGCTCGTCATGCTGGCGCTGGTGGGACTGCTGTCGCTGCCCGGCATGCCCAAGTGGCCCATCCTGATCCTGATCGCCGGCGCCGCCCTGACCTGGACCGTCCTGCGGTTCTCCCGCCGGACCGCCCCCGCGGATTCGGCCGAGCCCCCATCGGAAGCCGCGTCCGAAACCGCCGCGTCCCCGCCCGTGCCAGCCATCGAACTGGTCTTCGGCGACGTACTGGCCCAGGCGATGATGCCGCTTGAAAGCCAGTTGACGGAGCGCACGGCCACACTCAGGACGCAACTGGCCGCCGACCACGGCCTTACCCTGCCCCCCATCGTCTTCCGGTCCGGCACGATGGCCGCCGCGAACGAGTACGTCATTCTTCTTCACGGCAACCGGTTCGGGCACGCCACGCTGCATGCGGACCGCACGCTCGCCATCCATGCCTCGGACCAGGGCGACGGACTACAGGGAATCAAGGCGCGGGACCCCGCCTTTGGCCTGCCGGCCATCTGGATCACGAGCGCCGACGTGGCGCGCGCCCGGCAACGGGGCTTCACGACGGTGGACCCGGCCACGGTGATGATCACGCACCTGGGCGAAGTGTTGAAGAATCACCTTGCCCACCTGCTGCCGCGCAGCGAAGTCGTCCGTCTGCTGGAGGGCGTCCGGGAACGGCAGCCCGGTTTGCTGGAAGAGCTGATCCCCTCGGTGCTCGCCACCAGCGACGTGCAGCGGATTCTTCAGAACCTGCTGGCCGAACACGTCTCGATCCGCAACATCGATCTCATTGGCGAGATCCTGGTCGACGCCGGGCGCCATCAGAAGGATCCCCTGCTGCTGACCGAGATCGTTCGCCAACGCCTCAGCCATACGATTTGCGAACCCTTGCTGGACCGCCAGAACACGCTGTCGGTGCTGACGCTCGAATCCAAGCTGGAGTCGGTCATCAGCCAGAACATCCGGGCAAGCGACGGATCCGGCTCCTATGTACTGGACCCCAAGACGGCCGAGGCGTTTCTCGTGAAGCTCATCGGCCATGCGGAAGCCATGATGAGACAAAGCCTGACCCCGGTCTTGCTGTGCAACCCCGAAATCCGCCGGCAGCTCAAGAGCTTCAGCCGGCGCGCCGTCCCCAGGCTGGCAGTGCTGTCGGTGGCCGAGATTCCGCCATCGGTCGACCTCAAGGCCTTTGCAACCGTTGCGGTGAACTGATGGAACCTCGTATGCCCTCCTTGATCGACATGGCAAGCGGAATTTTCTCCCGCGAGTCGCGGGCCCTGGAAACCGCCGCGCAGAACATTGCCAATCTTTCCACCCCTGGCTACAAGCGAGCGGTGCACTTCTCGACCTTCCTCGGTCCTGGAAGCGTCAATTCCGCCAGGCAGCCCGCCACGCCCGTGGGCGCCAATGCCACGGACTTTTCTCCCGGAAAGCTGGTCCCCTCGTCCAGCGCCACGCATCTGGCGATATCCGGCTCCGGTTTTTTCCAGTTGCAGACCGATGCCGGCCCCGCCTATACGCGCAGCGGCTCGTTCCAGATCGATGAACGCGGCCGCCTGATCAGCCCACAGGGGTGGCCGGTCCAGGCCGCCGGCGGGGGGGATGTCGTGATCCAGGATCCCAACTGGAAACTGGCTCCGGATGGCACGGTTCTCGAATCGGGCCGCCCCACGGCGCGCATCCTGCTCGTGGATTTCCAGGACAAGCACGGCTTGCAGCGCACCCTGGGCGGCCTGTTCCAAAGCGATGCCCGCCCCGTCGAGATCGACATGCCCGTCATCCGCCAGGGCTATCTGGAATCGTCCAATGTTTCCAGCGCCACCGACATGGTGCAGTTGATGGAGACCATACGCCGGGCGGAGACCGCCCAGAAGCTCGTCCACGCCTACGATGACATGCTGGGCCGCGCCTTGCGCCAGCCCGGGGAGGCCTGATCCATGAACGGTGCGTTCTACATAGGCGCAACCGGCCTGCGCGCGCAGCAGGCCAGCGCGGACGTCACGGCCCACAACCTGGCGAACATGAACACCGTGGCCTTCAAGCGCGCCACGCTGTCTTTCGCGGAACTGATCGCCGCGCCGTCCCCGGAACTGGCGGCAACCCGTCCCTCCGAACACGGCTTGTCCGGCGTTGCGCTGGTCGATCCCGTCCAGAACTTCGCCCCGGGCAATCTCAGGCAGACGGGCAACGAACTGGATCTGGCCATACGCGGCAAGGGTTTCATCGAGCTGCTGGGCCCCTCGGGCCAGAACCTGCTCTGGCGCGGCGGCACGCTGCGCGTCAATGATGACGGGTTCCTGGCGGCGGAAAACGGCATGCAGCTCAAGACCATGATCTCCGTGCCGCGCGATACCGCCTCTCTGCGCATCGCGGACACGGGCGAAGTACTGGCCTATGTCGGAACGGACACGACCGAGCAGACCCTGGGGCGGCTCGAACTGGTGCAGCCGCGGGACACGCGCAAGCTGCACAACCTGGGGGGAGCGATCTACCGCCTCGACGATACCTATGCCGGGCTCGGCACCGCCGAAGCCGGCGAGGAAGGCCTGGGATACTTCGCGCAAGGGTTCTCCGAAGCCTCGAACGTCGAGCTGACCGAGGAAATCGTATCGATGATGGTCATGCAGCGCGCCTATGCCGCGAACGCCAAACTCATCCAGGCCGGCGACGAGTTGATGGGCATCGTCAATGGTTTGAAACGATGACGCGCGCGTCCGCCCTGCTCTGGCTGGCGATGACGGCGGCAGGCTGCGCGGCGCCGGCCGTTGCCTGGGCAGGCCCCATTCAATTCCTGCGGGAAGCCCGGGTGGAAGCCTCATCGGTACGGTTGCGGGATGTCGCCAGGCTGGACAGCCTGCCCGCGGCGCTGCGCCAGCGGGCGGGAGAACTGATCGTCGCCCGCCTGCCCGCCCGGACACCCCTGCTGGTGTCCACCAACGAGCTGGGTGGCAACGCCCGCAGGCAGATGCCTGCGCTCGCGGACTGGCTGCACGACGCCCCCGACCAGCGGATACTGCTGAGCCGGGCCACTCCCCGGCCTGCGGCGCAGGACCCCGCTCCGTCAACCGACGCCTGCCTGCGCCTGACCAGAACGGTCACTCAAGGGGAAGCCATTTCCGCCACCGCGGTCGAACCGGCAGCCTGCCCTCGGGCCCTTCCCCGCGTCGACATCCGATACGACGCCGATCTGCGGGTCGCGAGGGCGGCCGAAGAACTCCCACCCGGCACCTTGATCGCACCCCTGCCTCCCGGCAGCGTCGCGGCCATCCAGAAAGGGGATCCGGTCCGCGTCTCGCTGTCCATCGGCGTGGTGCGCGCGGAGCGGCCCGCCGTCGCGCTGCAGGACGGTCGCGGCGGACAACGGTCTTTCGTACAAGTAGAAGGGGGTGAAATCATCGCCGCGCGAGCCCCTCTTCCATCCACACCGGAGGCAGGCCGATGAAACTATCCGCCACCTTGTTTGCCCTTTTCCTCGCCGTGGCAGCCCCGTGCCAGGCCGCGGATCTCTTCGATCCGGGCACCTATCAGTCCATGACCTCGGACAAGCGGGCTCTGCGCACCGGCGACGCGCTGACTGTCCTCGTCTATGAAGACTCCAGCGCCAGCAGCACCGCGGACACGTCGACCAACACCAGCGCCGGACTCAGAACCGACTTTTCCCGCACCAACGGCGCCCGGAACGGCTTCCAGGCAGGCGTGGGCGATGACTACGGCGGCCGGGGCAGGATCCAGCGTTCGGGCCGCCTGCTGGCACAGCTCAGCGTACCCGTCCAGGACGTGCTCCCGAACGGCGATCTCGTCGTGGCCGGCGAACAACGCATCGACGTCAACGGCGAGAAGACCAACATCAAGCTGAAAGGACGGGTGCGACCGCAGGACATCGCCAGCAACAACACCGTCCTGTCGAGCCGGCTTGCCGACGTCAGCATCGAGTACATCGGGGACGGCTATCTGTCCGACCGTTCCCGTCCGGGCCTTATCCCGCGCGTGCTGGCATGGCTGGGGCTCTGGTGATGCGCAAGCTGCTCGGTCTGCTGCTGCTCGCCTGGAGCGCCTGCGCGACGGCCCAGGACGTCCGCATCAAGGAGCTGGGCCGCTTCTACGGATGGCGCGACAACATGCTCGTCGGCTACGGACTCGTCACCGGCCTGGCCGGCTCCGGAGACTCGCCGCGCAGCCGGGCCACGCGGCAGGCCCTGTCCAATGCCATGTCGCAGTTCGACCTGAACGTCCCGCTGGATCAGGTCAACAGCCGCAACGTGGCGATCGTCATGATCAGCGCCCGCCTTCCGCCAACGGCCAATCCCGGGGACAAGATAGACATCAACGTTTCGTCGATGGGGGACGCCCGCAGCCTGACAGGAGGCACGCTGATGATGACTTCGCTGGTCGGGCCGGACAAGAAGATCTATGCCTTGGCGCAAGGCCCTGTTTCCGTGGGGGGCTATCGATACGATGCCAACGGCAATCTCCAGCAGAAGAATCATCCGACGGCAGGGATGGTCCCCGATGGCGGCACGATAGAGGTTCCCGTACAGGCTGAAGTCAAGCCGCACAACGGCTACCTGCGATTCGTACTGAAAGAGTCGGACGCGATCACCGCGGAGCGGATCGCCGCCCGCATCAACGAAGTGCTGGGGTCGGGCGCCGCCTACTCCGTCGATGCCAAGACGGTCAACGTCATCGCGCCTGGCTCGGGATCGAGCCTGAATCAGTATCTCGCGAAAGTCGAAGCCCTGGAGGTCCAGCCGGATCGGGCCGCCCGTGTCGTGGTGAACGAACGCACGGGTACCGTCGTCGCGGGCGGAGACGTCCAAATCTCTTCCGTCTCGGTCTCCCAGGGAGATATCAAGGTGTCGGTGAAAACGGAGTACTCCGCGTCGCAACCGGGGTTTGTCAGCTTCACCAGTCCCGAAATCCGCAGTCTCGTGATCGGCAACACCACCCTCGAGGTCGATGAAAGCGACCCCAACGTGGTCGCCACGTTTGGCAGCACGACCGTTACCGACCTGGTCCAAACGCTCGCCAAGCTGAAAGTCAGCACCCGCGACACCATAGCGATCCTGCAGGCCATCAAGGCCGCGGGCGCCCTTCACGCCGATCTCATCATTCAATAGGCAGACACCACCATGGCCTCCGATCTCGTCGTTGCCGTCGCCGCCAAAGCACTGGATGGGCTCTTCCAGCGCCAGACGGCTCTCGCGGACAACATCGCCAACGCGGGCAGCCCCTCGTTCCGCGCCCAGCGCGTCACCTTCGAATCCGAGCTCCGGCACGCGATCGAAGGGTCCAGGACGGTGGACCTCGCCCGTACCTCCGTGCAACAGGTCCAGCCCCGGATCCAGCTTGAACATCCTTTATCAGGCACTTCGAACCGGCTGGACCTCGAGGTCTCGTCCTCCAATGAAACATCGATGCGCTACAACATGCTCGTCACCATGCTGGACAGGCACCTGATGATGAGGTCCGCCGCGGTCACCGAGACGCGGGGCCGATGATGACCCAGATATTCGAGATCAGCAGGTCGGCCATGGACGTGGAATGGCGCCGGCTTGAAGTCATCGCCCAGAACCTGGCGAACGCGGGCACGACCCGGACGCCCGACGGCCGCCCCTACCAACCGATGCGGCTGGTGTCCGGGCCTTCCCTCTTTCCCGTGGACAAGGGTCCGTCATCCTCGGAGACGTCTCGATCCTCGCGGGGCGTCCGGGTCTATGGCTATGAATCGATGAACGTCTCGCCGCGGCTGGTCTACGAGCCTTCCCACCCCCACGCCGACCCGAACGGCTTCGTCGCCTACCCCGGCATCGACCACGCCTCGGAAATGAGCCTGATGGTGAAGACCCTGCGTGTCTACGAAGCGAACGTGGTGTCGTTCAACGCGGCTCGCAACATGTATTTGAAAGCCATGGAGCTGGGCAGCAAGACATGACCCCCATCACCCCCGTCGAATCCATCGCCCAGGCCATCGCCCCCACACTGGCGCCAGTTGCCGGTGAACAAGCTTCGTTCGCTTCGCAAATGGTTGCAGGCCTGGAAAAGCTGAACGAATCCCTGAACAGTGCCTCTGCCGCCACCATGCAGTTCGCGGTGGGCGAGAGCGTCCCGCCCCACGAGGTGATGCTCGCCCTCGAAGAAGCCCGCATGAACCTTCAACTGGCGATCCAGGTCCGGAATCGCCTGCTCGAGGGCTACCAGGAACTCATGCGCATGCAGCTCTAGCGCGCCCGAACGAACATGGCCATTTCTTCGCTCAACAATCTCTCGCCCAGACACCGAACGCTAGCCATCGTGGGGCTGGGCGTCGCGATTTTTCTCGTCCTGGCGGCACTCTACTGGGTCATTCGTCCCGATTACAAAGTGTTGTTCTCGGGCCTGAAGCCGCAGGATGCCGCGGCTATCGTCGAACAGCTCGAAGCGAGCAAGACGCCATACCGGATAGACGACGACGGCGCGACGGTACTGGTACGCAACGACGACTTGTACAGGACCCGGCTCAAGGTGCTGGGCGACAACGTCGCGCTCAAGGGAACGGTCGGCTTCGAACTTTTCAACAGCTCCGACCTCGGGCTGACCGAGTTCTCGCAACGGGTGAATTTCCAGCGGGCCCTGCAGGGCGAATTGGCCCGCACCATCATGAGCCTGAGCGAGATCGACACCGCCCGCGTGCATCTGGCCATCGCGGAAGCATCGATATTCCGCAAGACATCCAGCCGCTCAAAAGCCTCGGTCGCCATTGCCCTCAAACCTGGCAAGGATATCGATCCGGCATCCATCCGGGGAATCCAGCGGCTTGTCGCGGCTGCCGTGCCCGACCTGACCGCCGATGAAGTGGTCGTCGTCAACGAACTGGGCACGTCGCTCAGCCTGCCCTTGTATGCGGAGGCCGTGGCGGCGGATGCCCGGCTACAGGCCAAGCTCAAGCTCGAACAGCTCTATGCGGACAAGGTCCTGAATGCGCTCGAACCCATCGTCGGGCCACGCAAGGTTTCGGTCACCGTCGATGTCATGCTGGACGCGGGCGGTCCCGACGCGGGCGTCGAGAAAATCCGGAGGTTGGCGATCGCGGCGGTGCTCCAGGAACCTCATTCCGCGGCCGAAGCCAAGGAGATGGAAGCCTTGATCAGCACCGCGGCCGGCCTGGTTCCCGGCCGTGGGGATCTGGTCACGGTCCTGGCCCGCCGTCAGGCGGACAGGGGTGATCCCACCGCCCTTCCCACCAAGCCGGACACGTCGACGAACGCCGCATCTCCCTCATTCGATCTGCCGCCGGCCCTGGGCGAAGCACCCGCCCCCCTGGCCCTTCTGGGGCTGTTTCTCCTCTTGCTGCTCCTGTTCGTCGCCATCCGGGCATTCAGGCCGAAACGACTGACTCCTTCCCAAAGAGAGCATTTCGTGTCCCGGTTGAAGCATATGGCCCAGGAGGACGGATCGCCATGAGCCATGCCATGACCACCATGAGCGATCGTCGCGTCTTGGCGCGCTTCGCCGACCTGCCCGATATCGAGCGCGAACAGATCCTCCAGGCGCTGACGGAAACCGAACGCGAGCGCCTTCGCCCCATGCTGGCCAAGGCGGGCCTGGACATTGCCACGGAAGAACCCGCCGATGATCTCGCCTCGATGGTCGAGGCACTGGATCGGCTCGACCCCTGGCTGGCCGCGCGATGCCTGGCCCATCAACCCCAGGACCAGCGCCACCGCCTGGTAATGAAACTGTCCCGCGGGACGGACATCCTGATCCATCTGGAACGGGATCCACCTATCACGCCGAAGACTGCGGAAACGCTGCTCAAGGCTGCCTTGGCTCATGGCGGCAAGACGCCCCCGGCCACTCCCGGAAAGATGTCCTTCATCGCCAGATGCCGGCGTTTCCTGAGGCGCCAACCATGAACCGCCGGCCTGCCCTGCTCAAGCAGTCCACCCTGGCAGCCCCCCAGCCCGGCGGCGTTCGTCTGGTGGGCAAGTCCCCCGCCGTTCCGAGCCAAGCCCGGGGAACGGAAGTTCCCCAGCCGCCACCGGCAACGGGGCCTTCCCTTGCCTCGGCTCTCGAGCAAAACGAAACGCTGCGGCGATCGCTGGCCGAGGCGCAGGAGACTCTGCGCCTATCGACCGCCAGGCACGAACAGGCCTTGCGCGACAGTCGGACGAAAAGCTACGAGGACGGCATCGCCGAAGGCCAGCGACGGGCCCTCGATGCGTGGCAGGCGGCAACGGACAAGCTCGATGCCGGCCTACGCCAGGCACGTTCGGATTTCACGGAAAAGCTCGAATCGCTCGAGCCCCTGGCGCTGGATATCGCCGCGGCGGCACTGGAAGCCATGCTTGCGGCTCCGTCCTATCAGGCCGAGACCATGGCCGCCCTCGTCAGGACACAGCTCGACCGGTTGAGCCACGAGAACATCCTCGCGGTCGTCCTTTCTCCGGTCGGGCTGCCGAACCCGAAAGAATGGCTGGCAGGCCTGCAAGCCAGCGCCCCCGCGGGCATCGAGGTGAAATTCGATGCCAGCCTGGCCGCGGGTAGCTGCGAAATCCAATTGGCCACCGGCAGCGTCGACGCCGGCGTGGCCACCCAGGTGGCCAGTCTGCGCCAGGCGCTGGAAGGAATGAAGTGACCATGGCCGCCCTCGACCGCTCGCAAGCCGTCTCTTTCATTCGAAGCGCAAACTTCACGCGGACCTTCGGACGGATTTCGAGGGTAATGGCCACCTATTTCGAAGCGGATGGCCCCGTCGTACCGACCGGTACGGTGTGCGTCTGCCCCGGCCGGGAATCCGAAACCTATGCCGAGGTCGTCCGCGCCGAAGTAGGCCGGATCACGCTGATGCCGTATTCCGACACCCTGGGCCTGACCCCGGGCGACCGGATCCATGCGGCTCCGCGCGGCAACCGGGTCCCGGTCGGGAGCCCCCTGCTCGGGCGAGTGGTCAATGCACTGGGACACCCGCTGGACAAGGGGCCGGCGATCCAGGGCGCCTCCGAAGCGCCGCTGATGGGCACCGCCAGCATGGCGCTGGACCGCGTCAACCCCCGCGCGCCCTTGCATACGGGCGTACGCGCCATCGACACGCTGCTGACCTTGGGAATCGGCCAGCGGGCGGGCATCTTCGCCAGCAGCGGCGTGGGAAAGACCAGCCTGCTCACGCAGCTTGCCCGTCAGGTCAACGCGGACTACGTCGTGATCTGCCTGATCGGTGAGCGCGGCCGGGAAGCTCAGAACTTCTGGTACGAAGCGCTTTCCGACAGTGCGCGCGCCCGCAGTGTAATGGTGGTGTCGACCTCGGACGAACCCGCCATCATGCGGGCGCGGGCGGCCTGGTTCGCCCTCGCCCAGGCAGAGCATCTCCGGGCCGGGGGCAGGCATGTCCTGCTGCTGCTGGACTCCGTGACGCGCTTCGCGATGGCGCTGCGCGAAGTGGGCCTGGCCGCTGGCGAGCCTCCCACGCTGCGGGCCTATCCCCCCAGCGTATTCGCCGCGCTGCCCAAGCTGGTCGAGCGATGCGGCCAGTTCGCCGACGGCAGCGCGATTTCCGCGCTGATGACCATCCTGGCGGAAACCGATGACGTGGACGACCCCCTGTCCGAAACCATGCGCTCGCTGCTGGACGGCCATATCGTCCTGTCGCGCGAACTGGCCGAGCAGGGGCACTTTCCGGCCATCCATGTCCCCCGCAGCACCAGCAGGCTGCTCCAGCACGTCACCTCGGCGGCCGAACAATCCCTTTCCCGCGATGCCGTGGCGTCGCTTTCCCTGTTCGAAGCCTCCCGGCCGTTGATCGAATCCGGTCTGTACGCGGCGGGCAGCAATCCCAGGCTCGACGAAGCCATGCGCATACGTCCCGAACTGGCTGCCTTCCTACAGCAGGATTCGGTCCCCACCCATCGCGAGGAAGCCCTCGGCCGACTGCGCGCCATTCTTGGGAGCCCGGCAGCGCGATGAAATCGCACAAGAATGTGGACTACGCCCTGACCATCGCCCAGTTGCGAGACCTGCAACTGGCGTCGTCCCGCCAACGGCAGGCTGCGCTGCAAGCCGCCGTGACGCAGGCCGACCGCGAACTGGCGGAAGCGAGGCAAACCACCGCGGCGCATGTGTCCCTTGCACAAACCTCGATGGACCAAGGCACCACGCTCGACAAATTGCTCAACGGCCGTGCCGCGATCGCCCACGTCATGCATCTCGAACGGAACGCGGAGCAGGCGTCCCGGCAGGCCCAGGACGAGCGCGATGCGCACTCGTCATCGCTGAAGCGCTCGGTCGCCCAGGCCGAGGCCGCGCAGCGCCTGCTGGAGCGCCAACGCAAGCGTGCCCGCGCGGTGCAGGCGGAACGCCAGCAGATGACGATGGAAGAGTTGCTTGTGCACCGGAGAAAACCGACATGATGGTCCTGCCCCCCACGACGTCCGGAACGATTCGCGGGCAGCCCCTTTCGCCAGATGGGCCGCGTGGCGAGGCGGGCTCGTTCCAGAAGACGATGCAGCAGTTGGAGCAGGACGTCTACCAGTCCGGCGGCAAGAGTGTCGCTTTCGACGGACCCACCTCGGGCCGCCATGAACGCTCCGCGATGCCGGACGTGCCGGTGTCCCTCGACGCACCGCCTTCGTCCGGCATCCAGCGTCCGTCGGCACCTCCGTCAGCCTCTCTACCGCTCGCCCTGTCTCGTCCCGATGCGGCAATGGCGGTTGCGCCAACCCACGCATATGCAGGCGGCAGGCAACGCGTCGACAACAATGTGGCCTTGCCCCATCCTGAAACCGGCATCGTCGACCCGACCCGCTCGCGTGGACAGGAACTGCCGGAAATCGACCGGGACGCGCCAACGGCAGGCATTTTCGCCCGCGACCGAAAGCTCAGCTCCGACACCCCTGTCGTGACCGTCTTTCTTGGCGATGACATCCCTGCCATCAGCGTGCAACTGAAAGGCTTGCTGGGTACGCACGATAAACAGGTGTTGATGCGCATGCTCCAGGAAACGTTCGCCCAGCATGGCCTGGCTCCTGCCTATGCCTATCTGAACGGCGAACGGCTTTCATTTTCTCCACCCCTTCCCGCTTCGAGGTAACCATGGCCCTCAGTGCAATCAGTCCCGCCGGGGGAACCAATGCCCGCATCGACTCCCTCGGGCTGGACCTGCAATCGCTGCTGCAGATCATCCTGACCCAGCTTTCCTATCAAGACCCTTTGAAGCCGGTCGAGAATTTCGAGTTCATTTCACAGCTCGCTCAATTCACCTCGCTGGAGCAGTCTCGCCAGATCAGCGAAAAGGTCGACACGCTGCTGAGCATCCAGGGCTCCACCCAAGCCATCGGCCTGCTGGGCAAGACCGTCGACATATCGGGAACCGCGGGCTCGCAGACAGGAATCGTCCAGAGCATCTCGTTCAAGAACGGCCAGCCTGAACTGACCCTGAAGGTCGGCGACGATCAATTCCTTCCCAATGTGCTGTTGTCACAGATCGAATCGATAAGGTAGGACCTGCCATGTTGAATGCCGTCTATACAGGCTTGAGCGGACTGAAGGCCTACTCGGAAGGTTTGCAGACCGTCAGCAACAACGTTGCGAATCTGAATACCGCCGGTTTCAAGTCGTCGGATCCCAGGTTCAGCGAACTGTTCTATCTGGATCGCCCTCCCCTGGGCTCGGCGGGAGGAAACAGCCAGTCCGGCAACGGCGTCACCTACTCCCACTCCCGCATCAATTTTTCCCAGGGAGACCTGCGGCCATCCGAGGACCAGCTTGATCTTGCGCTCAATGGCCGGGGATTCCTGATCCTGCGCCATGGCAACGAGCAGGTCTATGTACGGACTGGCCGCTTCCAGCCGTCGGCCTCGGGCGCCATCGTCGAGCGCGAATCGGGATATCAACTGGGACTGCTCAAGGATGGCCGGGTCATCGGCGCCTCCATCGATGGCAGGACTATCAGCAAGCCCCAGGCCACCACCAAGATCAGTTTTGCCGACAATCTTTCCTCGACCGGGGAAACCCATACGATTTCCGGCATCGACACCTACGACGAAAGCGGAGCCAAGAAAACCCTGGACGTCGCGTTCACCGCCAAGGGCGCGGATCACCCGGGAAAATGGAACGTCGTCGTCAAGGATGCCGCGGGAAGCACGATCAAGGAATTCGAGATTTCGTTCATCGGCAGCCTGATCGCGCCCGGCAGCGAAACCATCGATGTCGACATCGGCTCGGGTGCCGCCGCCCACACCGTCACCTTCGACTTCGGCGCCATCACGCACCTGTCCACCGGCACGACTTCCAGCATGAAAGTCGGCAGCAAGGACGGCTACGGGACCGGGGAAATTTCATTCATTTCGGTGGATGAAAGCGGCGAACTGATCATCAATTACAGCAATGCCCAGAAAACCTCCCTTGGCGTCGTTGCCGTCGCGGACTTCTCCGATCCGTCCCAATTGCGGCTGGCGGGGAACAGCCAGTTCAAGGCGCCCGACGAGGCGCGATATCGCCTGCTGCAAAGCGGGCAGGACGGCGTAGGCACCGTGACCGGCAAATCCCAGGAGGCCTCGAACGTGGACCTCTCGGGTGAATTCGGCGAACTGATCCTTGTCCAGCGTGGCTTCCAGGCATCGTCGCAGGTCTTGAACATGGCCAACGAAATGATCCAGCAATTGTTCGATCTGCAGGGTCGTCGATAACATGGCCGCCTACCCCTGGCGTCCGCTCGGCCCCAAGGACCTCGACCAGCTCCGGCGTCTTGTCAGCAAAGCGCTGGAGGAATGGGAACAGCGGTGGTTCGGACGCGAAACGCTGGTCGTTTCAGAAGGTACCTATCTACCGGACTCGGCGGCGACGCCGAATCGGGGGCAGGATCCCCATGCCGCCCTCGGGCTGCGCATCGACGAAGCCTCGGCCCGTGCGCTTTGCCGGACAGCATTGAATACGGACACCAGTCCTGCCCATGAGCTTGCCCGGCAAGTCGTCGAAGTGCTGCGCGCAGCCATTTCCGCCGACCTCGAGGCAATGCTGCGCCAGCATCTGGGCGGCAAGACGCCACCCCCGCCCGGCTTGCCGGGCATCGTCCAGTTCCGGCTTTGCCTACCCGGCGGTGATGCCTCCATCGAACTCGAGCTTGGCGTTCGACAGGCCCTGCAACTGCTTTCCGCAACGCAGCCTCCCGCCGAGCTACCGCCAGCCACGCCGATTCGCGAGGTGCTGGGCGGACTACCCGTCAGTATCGAGGCTCGCCTTGGCACCGCCGTCCTCACGCTGGGAGAACTGAAAAACCTCGAGGCGGGTGACCTCATCCGCCTCGATACACACCTGGAACAACCCGCGGACCTTCGGCTCCTTGCGGGAAAACGAAAGGTCGAATTCGGTACTGCACATATCAAGCAGTCCAACGGCGCCTTCTCGTTGGAAATTGACAGTCTTTCATCACGATCATGAAATCAGAACCCTTCGCCACGATTGCCGCCGTCGCCTTTCCCGAGCCGTCTCCCGCCGTTTCGGATCAAGGCGCCTCCGGGCCGCCGGCCAGCATCATCGACGACGTGCCCGTCACGCTGGAAGCCGTCCTCGGAAGCACCGAGCTTCAAGTGAAAGACCTCCTGGCATTGCGGGCCGGCAGTCAGCTTGGCCTGTCCACCGCCCTGACCTCGCCCATAGAAGTGCGCCTCAATCAGAAAGTGGTGGCCTATGCGGAGATCGTGGCCATAGACGCCAACTTTGGTCTTCGCATCACGTCCGTGGTGAATTAGTTGAAGCGATACAGGCTTTACATGGTGGCCGCGCAACTGGCCATCGTGTCTTCCGCCCATGCGGAGCTGGCGGGCAATCCCGAATCGCCCATCAACTATGCCCGGTTCGGCCTGGGCGTCGCGCTCTGCCTTCTCGTGCTGATCGGACTCGTCGTCCTGCGGCGGTTTCGGCCGGGGATGGCCGGCAAGCCGCCGCAGCGACGCCTGCAACTGGTCGAATCCCTAGCTCTGGGGCCTCGGCAGCGGCTGCACCTGCTGGAATGCGACGGCCAGCGGTTTCTGCTCCTGGCGGGCATGGGCGGGTCGGCCCAGTTGCTTCCTCTGGATGGCAAAAACCAGGGAGCGGCCAATGAGCTCGGCTAGGTCCTGCGTTCTCATCCTGATCCTGGCGGGCATGCTCGCCGGCTTGCCACTGTTTGCCCACGCAGCCCAGGCGGCCCCGGTGTCGAACATGTTGTCCGGTACCCTGTCGGATCCGATACGCATCGTCCTGCTCCTGACGTTTCTCAGCCTGGGGCCCGCTTTCATCGTCACGATGACGGCCTTCGTCCGCATCGTGATCGTTCTCGCCATGATCCGCCATGCCTTTGGCATGCCGGAGACGCCGCCGACTCCCGTGCTGATCGGCCTGGCCTTGTTCATGACGGCCTTCGTCATGATGACGCCGCTTGAAAAACTCAACCAGCAGGCCCTTCAACCTCTGCTGGCGGGGACGATGTCGGTTCAGGAAGCCCTGGACAAAGGCTCCGCGCCGGTCCGGGATTTCATGCTGGCGCAGATCGGGGACAACGATCTCAAGCTGATGTACGAACTTTCCAAGAAACCCCTGCCGGAAAGCCCTGACCAGGTCAGCCTGTTTCAATTGACGCCCGCGTTCATCCTGAACGAATTCCGCGTGGCCTTCCAGATAGGTTTCGTCGTCCTGCTTCCCTTTCTGCTGATCGATCTGGTGGTGTCGAGCATCCTGCTGTCGCTGGGCATGCTGATGGTCCCGCCCGCGACCATCGCGCTCCCCTTGAAGGTTCTCATGTTCGTCCTGATCGACGGGTGGGGCCTGATCCTGAGAGGGCTGCTCGGCAGCTTCCGATGAACTCCCTGCCCTCGGACGCCGACGCGCCTGCCCCTCCCGACGAGACTCCGGCCACGGAGGCCGGCCTCTGGCAGGCGTTTCATTTCTCCCGGTCGTCCGAGGCCCGGGAAGCCGTTTTCCTGCACTACCTTGCCCACGCGAAAACCATTACCGCACGCGTCTACGCCAGGCGCCAGTACGACGACATCGACTTCCAGGATCTGTATCAACTGGGCTGCATCGGCCTCCTGGAAGCCATCGACGTCTTCGACCCGCACCGGGAAGCCTCCTTCAGGACATTCAGCTTCGCCCGTATCGAGGGCAATATCCTGAGCGGCATCGCCCGCCTTACGGACGGCCAGGAGCAAGTTTTTCTCCGGTCACGAATCAAGAAGGACCGCCTCGCCTCCCTGAAGGACCCGGCGGCGGGCTCATCGAAAAAGGATGCGTTCTCGCAGCTTTGCGACGTGGCGACCGGCATGGCGATCGGGTTCATGCTCGAGGACACCAGGATGTGGGTTTCCTCCGACGCCGCGCAGGGCGACATGAATGCCTATCGCACGGCGGCCTGGAAGCAAAGCCAGGACAAGCTCCGTACCCAGGTCGACCGATTGCCGGCCAATGAGAAACGCGTCATCCTGTATCACTACTACTACGGGCTGGCGTTCGAGAGCATTGCCGCCGCCATGGGGCTGTCCAAAGGACGGATCTCCCAACTCCACCGCAGCGCCCTGAACGGGCTGAAAAAGGGCCTCCCGCCCTCCGCCGCGCTATCCATTACCCGATAAAGGCCACCCATGAATGCCGGACTGCTTTGCGACGACCAGACTCTCGTCCGTATCCTGGACGCGATACGCACGGATTCCCCGAAGGCGCGGGAACGCTTGACGGACGCCTTGGAAACCTGGGAATCCGACGCCCGGCTGCATTTTCTGCTCGGATCGGTCAAGGCCAGCGAGCAGGACTATCCTGGAGCGGAACTGGCAATGATCAAGGCCGTGACACTTTCCCCGGAAACGGATATCTATCGTTTCCAGCTCGGCCTTCTTCAATTGACATGCGGCAGCGCGGAAGCGGCGCGCGCCACGCTGCATCCCCTGGCGGGCTTCCCGGCCAGCCAGGAAGGACTGAAGGTATTCGCCAGCGGTCTCATGGCACTTCTGAACGACGACATGGCGGCCGCCCTGGACCATCTTCAGCGAGGCATGCAGCTCAACACCCAGCATCCTGAACTGAATCACGACATCGGCCTGATCGTGGACAAGCTGAAAGCGGCGCTGCCGCCGCAGGATCAGCAGGAGACCGGCCCTTCCACCCATCTGCTACTATCCGGCTACTGGGACAACGCCACGAAGCACTGATCGCCCGGACTTCCCATGGACTCGTTGTCGAAACTCAACCAGGTCGCGCACATCCTGCGGCGCCGCCTGGCCAACGCGGATACGGCGGCAAAAAAGCCGGAAGGCCGCACCGCCGCGCCACAGGCGCCTGCCCAGGACCTCAAACAGGTCGTCGGCCAGAAGATCAAGCAGCTCAAGTCCTCCGGCGCCCAGGAGCGCCAGCTTCACCGCGCCACGATCGCGACGATCCTGCAGCATCAGTTCGGCGACGACTCGCTGGCGCTGGACCCCGATTACCAGCATCTGGTCGACCTGGTCTGCGAGGCTATCGAAAGCGACCCGGATCTCCTCGCCGCCATGGACAGCCTCGTCAACGAAGCCTGAAATACTCGTCCATTTTTCGGTTGTGACGCACCAAGGCGAAACCCATACTGGGCCCCTGTCCAGACAAGCCGCCCTCCGACCATGCTGATCACCGACAACCGGCAAATCGACACCTACTACCGCGCCCTGCTCGACCGCGCGGCCGATCACGTCGGCATCTTCTACGTCGGCGTAAGAACCACCGGCGTGTTCTGCATCGCCACCTGCCGGGCACGCAAGCCCAAGCGCGAGAACGTGGTGTTCTATACCGACTTCAAGGAGGCGCTGGACGCCGGCTACCGGCCGTGCAAGGTATGCCGGCCGACCGAGAACGCCCATGCCGCGCCGCCGGAAGTGGCCGAGGCTGTCGACTGGGTGCGCCAGCATCCCAAGGAGCGGCTGAGCGATTGGCAGCTCAAACAACGCGGGCTGAGTCCCGAGCGCATCCGGCGCTGGTTCCAGCAGCACCATCGCATGAGCTTCCAGGCGTTCCAGCGTTCGCTGCGCATCAATACGGCGCTGGAGGAATTGAAGACCGGGCGCCGTGCGACCGATGCCGCGCTGGACAACGGCTACGACTCGCTCAGCGGTTTCGGCTACACCGTCAAGAAGCTGACCGGCGGCGCGCCCACGGCCGAGGCGCGCGTGCTGCTCATCCACCGTTTCACCACGCCGCTGGGGCCGATGTTCGTCTGCGCCGGCGAGCGCGGCGTCTGCCTGCTGGAGTTCGTCGACCGCCGGATGCTGGAGACCGAGTTCAAGGATCTGCAACGGCTGCTGCGGGCGCGCATCCTGGCTGGAGAAAACACCCACACGCGGCAGGCCGAGCGCGAGATCGGCGAGTACTTCGCGGGCGCGCGGCAGGGGTTCGATCTGGTGCTGGACACACCGGGCAGCGAGTTCCAGCAGTCGGTGTGGCAGGCGCTGCAAGCCATTCCCTATGGCCGCACCGCCAGCTACGCTGAACAGGCGAAGAAACTGGGCAGACCGCAGGCCGTGCGCGCGGTGGCCGGCGCCAATGGCGCCAACCGGGTAGCCATCGTCGTGCCTTGCCACCGGGTCGTGGGCAAGGATGGCGCGTTGACCGGCTACGGCGGCGGCCTGGCCCGCAAGCAGTGGTTGCTGGAGCACGAGCAGCGGCATGCCCGGGCGTGATCGGGCATGGCTCCTCAAGTCTCCTGATCGAGTCCGGCCATGGCCAGGATGGCTTCGTGGCGAAACGGGACCGTGGGGTCGGCCATCACCCGCGCGAGCAGGCCGGTTTCCCAGCTCAGGTACTCGCGCATGGCTTCCTCGACCCCGGTATCGCGGTCGTAGGGCCGATACCACACGTCGTCCACCGTAGTCAGGTATCGCGGGTCGTCCGCGGTGAGCCCAGCGGCTCCGACAGATTGCACGCCTCCCCGCAAATGGGTGGCATCGTGGCCCAGGGCACGGGCATCGGCCGCCGCCAGGGCCGACAGGCGGCCGTCGGCGCAGGTAAAGACCAGGGATGCGCCGGCGGGCATGCCGGCCAGTGTTTGCGCAAGACGCGAGCGCACGGTCCAGGCCGCGCCCGGCAGGTGGCGCGCCCGGTACTGGCGCGAGTCGCCCACGTCGATTACCCGAACGGCGGGAGCCAACGGCAGTTGCGTCCCCTCGTCATCGGCGGCGGCGGGTGCCGCCGGCCGAGGCGGTGCGAGCGAGTCGGCCGGCGCACGGTGGACGTACACCTCCCATCCCATCTGGCTCAGCCAGAAGGCCGTCATCGGCGCCTGCACCGCATCGGTATCGAACACGATGACGCGCGCATTGCGTACCGGTGCGCAAGCGTCGGTCTGCTGTACCAGTTGGCCGCCCGGCGTGTTGATCGCTCCGGGCAGCGTGCCGGCCCGCCAGGCGCCCGGCAGCCGGACATCGAACAGATAGCAGGTTCGGGTCGTGTCGGCGAGCAACGCGTTCACCCGTTCGCTTCCGATCACGGCGATGTCCAGCGCGGATGCCAGCCGCGCCGCGGCTTGCGCGGCGCCGGCCGCCACGGGCCGGTCGGCGTGGGTATCGCGGCGGCCATGATGGCATGGCAGGCCGGCCAGGCGCTGCCCCATCAAACCATTCCGCAACGCCCGGACCTCGTGCTTGCCGGCGCTGATGAGCGACTGCGCGCCCATGATCGAACGCGTGCGGCCGGCGCAGTTCACCACCAGCAGGCCTTCATGGCGCAGCGCCCGGGCGACGAGTTCACCGCCGGGGCAGGAAGCCGCTCCGGGCAGGGACATCGCGTGAAACTCTTCCTCGCTGCGGCTGTCGAGCACCAGCACGTCGCCGCTCGCGCGTCGCGCCTCGAGTTCCTCGGCCGTGATGGACGGTGTGCCGTAGGCGTGCTCGACCACCTCGCCGAAGGCCTTGCTCGGCACGTGGAGACCGGAATATTCTGCGAACCCCGCCGCGCGCCAACCGGCCTGTCCACCGCCCAGCACGGCCACGTTGCGATAGCCCATCCTGGACAGCCGGCGCGAGGCGGCGGCCGCCAGGCCGTCCTCGTCGTCCACCAGCACGATGCGCGTTGCCATGCAGGGCAGCGCCTGTTCGATACTCAGTTCGAGCGTGGACAGCGGCAGGGAGGCGGCGTGGAAGATGTGGCCGCGAACGTGGACCCCCGTCTCGCGCACGTCCAGCAGCGCGAGTTCGTGTCCATCGGTCAGCATGGCATGCAGGTCGCGCGCCGACACGGACGGCGCCGCGGCGGCGTCCCTGGCCGTGAGGCCGGCGTGGCTGGGGAATCTCATCGTTTCCCACCGGATCGGGCAAGCGTGTAGTTCTCCTGCCCGACTTTGTGGGCATCCAGGACCGCGCGGTCGATGGCGGGCATCCCTCCGGCCTCCAACGACAGCGCGCCTTGTTCGACGGCCAGGGGGGCTTGAAACAGCCGCTCGCGCGTCTTGGCAAAGCCATTCATCTCGCCCGCGTGCCGCACACGGCCCCGCCACGCACAGGCTTCGGCCCAGCATCCGATCTCGGTGGACACGCCGTCCCCCAGCACGGGCAGAAGTCCGCGGGCATGGATGTGATCCAGCGCCTGGCAGAGCAGTTCGACGCCGCCGGTCTTCTTCATCTTCAATTTGATGAACCCGACACCCGGCAGCGAGGCGGCGCGGTCGATGTCGGCCAGGCTATAGATCGATTCGTCAAGCATCACGGGCACCGGCGAGAGGCGCGCCACTTCGGCGTTGCTGTCCCAATCCTGCGCGCCGCAAGGCTGTTCCAGCAGCTCGACATCCGGCACACCGCGCAAACCGTCCAGGTAGCGGCGGGCATCGTCCAGCGAAAAACCGCAGTTCGCGTCGATGCGCAGCTTCGCTCTGCCCCGCGCCGCGTCGGCGATGACATGAAGACGCGCCAGGTCGCCGTCGACGTCGAAGCCGGCCTTGACCTTGAGCGTGGCGAAACCGGATTCGATCAGCCCGTTCACCTCGTCCTTCAACGCCTCGCGGTCCTTCGCGTGGCACGGCGCCAACAACGGGATCCTCGCGGTTTGCGTCACCCGCAGCGCCTCGTGTTCCGTCAACATTTCCAATGCCGCGATGAGCGTGCTGGCCGCGCACGGATGCTGGTCGACCTGGCGCCGCAAGATCGCCAGCGCCGCCATCGGATCCATCCCGATCAGCGCCGACGCCGCGTTCCGGCAGAAATCCCAGCCGCCTTCCACGCTTTCATGGGTGTAGCCCGGCGTGATCAGGGCTTCGCCCCAGCCCTGCCCGCCCTCGCTGCCCCGGACCTCGGCCACCATCGGCGTGATCTCGTGGAACACCTTACGGGAGACCGCATACGGCGTCTTCAGCGGCATTGACAGCCGGTAAAGATGAATGGCATCTATCTTCATGCTGCGGTCTCCGGCACCGGGCCATCGAGATCAGGCGCGATGGCGAGGATGGCCTTGCCGGTCGTGGCGCGCGAGGCCTGTTCGGTCTGCGCCAGCCCAGCCTGCTCCAGCGGCCAGATGCGCGGGGCGCTGCCGGCATCCGCGTCGGCCGCCAGCCAGCTCATCACGTCGCCGGCCCGCCAGGCGTATTCCTGGGCCGTCGCGATGTAGTCCGACATATGGGGGCGGGTAAGAAAGACCGATCCGGCCTCCGCCAGCGCCATGGTGTCCAGCGCATCCACCCGGCCCGATGCGTGTCCGTACAGCACGCATGTGCCGCGCCGCCGGAGCGATCGCAGCGACCCGGCCAGCGTATCGCGGCCCACCGAATCGAACACTACGTCGACCCCTCGCCCTTCGGTCGCGCGCCGCGCTTGCGCGACGAAATCCGCCTCGCGATACAGGACCACTTCCCGGGCGCCCAGGTCGCGGGCGATCCGCGCCTTGGCCTCGCTGCCCGCGGTCGCGATCACGTTCACGCCCAGCGCCCTCGCCCGCCGGATGAGCCATTGCCCGACGCCGCCGGCTCCCGCATGCACCAGGCACCAGTCGTTCGCCCGCAAGCCGAACTCGGTCGTCAGATAGTGCGCCGTCATGGCATTGGTCATGCCCGCGGCCGCGCGGGCCAGGGAGACGCCGTCGGGCACGCGCGCCAGGCGGTGCGCGGGAACGATGGCATGGTCGGCCCAGGCGCCCAGGGTACGGGTGAACGCGACCCGCGCGCCCGGCTCGATACCCGAAACGTCCGACCCCAATGCGTCGACGCGCCCGGCCCCCTCGATCCCCAGCGTCAGGGGCAGGCGCGATTCATACGTGGCGGATGCCGCGTAGTCTCCCTCGCGCCGGTAGATATCCGTGTAGTTCACGCCGGCGTAGGCCATGCGCACCCGCACCTCGCCGGGGCCGGGTTCGGGCACGGGAAGATCCTGCACCAGCCGCAGGGCGTCCGGCCCACCGAAACGTTCGATACGAACCGCGCGCATCGCCGCGTCCTCAGGCCGGCTCCGCCGCCGCGCGCACGGGCTGCCGGCCCGATATCTGCGTGCGGTACAGCGTGCGCGGCTGGCTCGCATCCAGGGCATCCCGGCGATGCATCGTGGCGAGGTTGTCCCAGATCAGCATGTCGCCCATGCGCCACGCGTGCTTGTAGACGAACTGAGGCTGCGTGGCATGCGCCCAAAGCCCGTCCAGCAATGCCTCGCCACGCTCGTCGGGCCACTCCGTCACGTACGACTTCTGCCGGCGGCCGAGGAACACCACCGAGCGCCCGGTGGCCGGATGCACCCTCAGCAGCGGGTGGACCGCACCGGGGGGGCGTTCCCCCTCGCGCAGCGCGGCGCCATCGGCGCGCGGCTTGCCCGCGCTGTTGAGCGATCCGTCATGGAAGGCATGCCGCCCCTGGGCCTGCGCCCGCAGCGCCTCCGGCAAGGTATCGTGCGCGAGATAGAGGTTCGAGAAGAACGTTTCGCCTCCCGTTTCCGGAAGACGCAGGGGATACAGGATGGCGCCCCTGGGCGGCAGCTCGTCGAAGGTCATGTCGGCATGCCAGACCAGCTCGGAGCTTCCCAGCAATCCCTTGGGCTTGCCGTTCTCCTCTTCGTTCGACATCAGCGCGATCTCGGGATGCGCGGGAATATGGACACGGCCGTAGCGCACGCCCGGCGGCATGTCGAGCCCGCCGAAGATCTGGCTGGCGGCCAGGAACTGGCCGGCATCGAGCCGCTGGTCGCGGAAAACCAGCACCAGGTGGCGGTTCCACGCATCGTGGAGCTGCTCGCGCAGATCGTCCGAGACAGGCTGGCGCAGGTCCAGCCCCTGGACCTCGGCGCCCAGGGCCGCACAAAGCGGAGTGATCGTCATCGACATGGTGATTTACCGTTGCAAGGGCCGCGACCGGCCGTTCAGTTGGTGGACGAGATGTTCCTGCTCTTGATGATCGGGCCCCACCGCGCCGTTTCGCTGCGGATGTAGTCCATGTACTGCGCGCCGGTCGACTGCTCGGGACGGGAACCCTGCTGGGAGAAGAGCTCCACCAGCCCCGGGGACTTGAGCGCTTCGACCGCCGCTTCGTGGATACGCTTGGTGACCGCCGGCGGCAGGTTCGCCGGGCCGCACAAACCGTAGGCGCCGCCGCCGCCGATGAGCTCCGGATATCCCGCCTCCGCCGTGGTGGGAACGTCCGGCAGGAAGGTGCTGCGCTTCGCGTCCGTGACGGCCAGCGCCACCAGTTTCCCGGCGCGGACCTGCGGCAGCACGTTCGGCATCTCGCCGATGAACATCTGCAGATTGCCGTTGAGCATGTCCATGACGATGGGCGAGCCGCTCTTGTAGGGCACGTGCACCATGTCGATCTTCGCGAGCGACATCATGAGCTCGGCCGTGAGGTGAGTCATCGAACCGGTGCCGGCCGACCCGAACGAGAGCTTTCCCGGATGCGCGCGCACATGGGCCACGAACTCCTCCAGCGTCTTGATGCCCAGGCTCGCGGGAACGACGATCACCTTCGACGTATCGGTCAACAGGGTGATGTAGGTCAGGTCCTTGTAGACATCGAACGGCAGTTTCATGCCCATCAACGGCAGGTTCACCAGCGGACCGGGCGGACAGAACAGCAGCGTGTTGCCGTCCGCGGGGCTCTGGGTCACCGCGCTGATGCCGATGACGCCCGCGCCGCCCGGCTTGTTCTCCACCACCACGGGTTGGCCCAATTGGTCGGAAAATGACCTGGCGAAGATGCGCGCCAGGACGTCGGCGGATCCGCCGGCCTGATACGTCACGATCAGCCGCACGGGCCGGTCGGGATACGCCGCATGCACATATGTCGACGCCGACAGGACGGCGAGCCCCAACAGGAATCGGATTGCACGGAAGAACGGGGACATGGCTTGCACCTCGCGGGTGGTCTCGTTATGTCGTTCAGCCTAGCATCGGATGCCCGCGGGTTTCTCTGTATTTTCTGAAGGAAAACTTAAGGATTTCTTTTGTTAGGATGTAACTGCGTCCTTTGCGGACCGTCCTGCACAGTCGGAGAAGCCCTCCATGTCGTCACGCGAACTGCGGTCTCTGGTTTCCATAGCCGATCACGGCAGCATCACCGCCGCCTCGGAAGCGCTGTTCCTGACCGTACCCGCGGTCAGCGCCCATGTGGCCAATCTCGAGCGGGAATTCGGCGTCCAGTTGCTGGACCGCAAACGCAAGCCCGCCCGGCTCAACGAAGCGGGGCTGGTCATCGTCGAACGGGCCAGGGAGATACTCAGGCTGCATGACCAACTGCACAACGCGGTGGCGGATTCATCCAATTTCAGCGGCGTGCTGCGCATCGGCGCCTCCCCCACCGTGCTCACCAGCATCATCCCGCGTTCGCTCGCGGCCCTGCGCAAGGCCTACCCCCGCCTGCAGGTGCGGATGCGGTATGGACGCCCGGCCTTTCTCATCAAACGGCTCGAACACGATGAAATCGACGTCGCGTTCATCAGCGAACCCAGGACCCAGCTCGAAGGCGTGAAATGGACGATGTGCGCGCTGGAGCCCATCGTGGTGATCGCTCCGCCGCACGCGCGCGGCCACACCGACGAGGCCCTGCTGCGCGAGTTCCCCTACATCCGGTTCGGCAGCAACTTCCTGGTCAGCCGCGACATCGAAGAACACCTGGCGGCCCGCCAACTGGAGTTGAAAGATGCGATGGATGTCGAATCCGTGGACGCCATCAAGCTGCTAGTCCTGAACGGCCTGGGGGTATCCATCGTTCCCGATGGCAACCCCCGGCTTTCGCAGTTGTACGGGCTGCGCGTCATGCCCTTGGGAACGCCGCCCCTCATGCGGCGCATTGGCATTGCCGAGGCCATCGGGGGATCGAAGCAACAAATCGCCGCTGAACTGCTCGATATTTTCCGGCGTACGTCGCTGCATGACGTGCATCCGGAGCCGGTCTGACCGCCCACGCTCAAGCCGGCTCGGCCACCTTCTCCGCCCGCGCCCACGCTCCGTCCAGGTAAAGCAGCGGTTGCAGGGCCTGCGTCCCGCAACCCGCCTCCACCTCGCCGATGACCAGGGTGTGCGTGCCCGCGTCCACGCACTGCGCCAGGTGGCAGTCAAACGCCAGCACCGCCCCCTTCAGCATGGGAACGCCCGACGGCGCGACGGTCCAGGCCTCATCGCCGAAACGCGCATCGCCCATCATGCCGCCCTGCCCCGAAAACAGCTTCGCCACGGCGATCTGCCCGCGCTCCAGCACATTCACGCAAAACCGGCCGTGCCGCACCAGCCGCTCGTGCGTATAGGTGGACCGGTTGATGGCGCACACCAGTTGCACCGGCTCCATGGACAGCGACATCACCGCGGTGGCCGTCATGCCGGCCCGGTCAGGCGCCTGGCCGGTGGTGATGACGGTCACAGCGGCCGGATAGCGCCGCATCATCCGCCGAAACTCTTCCGCGCTCAGCGCCATGGCCTCTCTCCGCTAGCGGCCGCCGATGGCGGCGTTGACCCGGGGCATGACCTCGGTGGCCATCAGTTCCATCGACCGGTTGGCCAGGTTCTTGTCCACCATGTCCATCCCGGCGTAGACGATTTCGCCGAAATCGCCCGCGGTCTCGCGCAGCGCCAGGATCTGGTCCACGACTTCGTCCACGGTGCCGGCGATCACCAGTTCGTCGACCAGCCGGTCCAGGGTAACGGCGCCGTCGTCCTCGTCGCGGTGCTTCTTGAAGATGACGTGCCGGTTGGACATCTTCATCTTGGTCAACATCTGCTTGTAGTAGTACCGGTAGGGGCTGTTGGCGTCGTGCTTGCCGTAGGCCTGGGCGGTGGCGCCGTCGTCGGCCACGAAGATGGTCCGGGCGACGCGCCAGTCGGCCACGTCGGGCGCCACGCCCACCGAGCGCTTGCCCTCGGCGTAGTTGTCCCAGTGGCTGCGCAGCCAGTGCGACAGCAGGAAGTTGGCCGACATGGGGTGGAAGTCGCGCCGGCCCATGGCGACGACACCCTTGGAGAACGGCGCCACCACCGTACCGACGATCTCGGGATACGGCCGCTGGTAGGGCTTGGGCATGATGCCGCGGCCGATCTCGAAGGCGCAGGTGCCGGCCGTGGTGACCTTGAAGCGGTTGTCGGGCAGGTCGATGTCGTAGGGAGCGTTCTTTTCCCAAATGGCCAGGATGACGTCGATGGCTTCGGCGAACAGGCGGTTGCGGTCCTGGTCCAGGATGCCGAGCGCCTCGGCGTCGGACGCCAGCGCGCCGGGGCTGATGCCGAAGATGAAGCGGCCCTTGGCCAGGTGGTCGAACATGGCCGCGTGGGCGGCCAGCAGCGTGGGATGCGAGTGCGAAAGATTCGAAGTGCCTGAGGCGAGCTTGATCCGCGAGGTCACGGGGATCAGGGTCGCCAGGAACAGCAGGCTGTTGGTAACGTTCTCGGCCTGGTCGGTCAGGTGCTCGCCCACGAAGGCGTCGTAGAAGCCCAGCTTGTCGGCCAGGATGATGGCCTCGCGGTCTTCCTGCAGGGTTTCGGTGGGGTTGCGATGCAAGGGATGCAGCGGCATCGTGAAGTAACCCAGGCGCATGTCTATGTCCTATCTCGTTGCGATGTCATTGCGGCGGCACGCCGGCGGCCTTGACCTGCCGGGCCCAGTAGTCGATTTTTTCGCGCGAGAAGCGCACGTATTCCTGCCGGCTCATGGGCAGCGGCTCCATGCCCAGTTCGTTCAGCTTGGCGACGAAGGCGGGGTCGTGGGCGGCCTCGTCCATCCAGGCGTGCAGCTTGGCGAGGATGGGCGCGGGCGTGCCCTTGGGCGCGACCAGCCCCAGGTGGAAGTCGAGCTCGTATCCCGGGTAGGTCTCGGCGATGGTGGGCACGTCGGGCCAGGCGCCGTAGCGCTTGGCGGCCGTCACGCCCAGCGGCACCAGCTTGCCGCCCGGGATCTGGCCGACTGCGGGCAGGTACTCCATGAAGATCACCTGGATGTGGCCGCCCAGCAGGTCCGAGGTGGCGTTGCCGATGGATTTGTAGGACACGCCCTTGAGCGGCGCGCCGGACTTCAGCCGGAACAGTTCCCCCGACATCTGCGAGGCGGAGTTGTAGTAGCCGAAGAAGGCTTTGTCGGGGTGCGCCTTGGCGTAGTCCGCCAGTTGGCGGACGGAGGTGATGCCCGACTCCTTGCCGACCATGGCCACCGAAGCCGAGAGGCCGAAGGGCGCGATGTGTTCGAAGTCCGCCATCGCGTCATAGGGAAGCTGCTTGTACAGGCTGACGTTGGCGGCGTGCGTGGTGTTGGTGCTCAATTCCAGCGTATAGCCGTCGGGCGCCGCTTCCTTGACGTAGCGCGTGCCGATGATGCCGTTGGCGCCGGCGCGGTTCTCGACCACCACGGGCTGCCCCGTCTTCTTCTGCAGGTATTCGCCGAACACGCGTCCGACGATGTCGCTCGAGCCGCCGGGCGCGAACGGCACGACGAGGCGCACGGGGCGGTCCGGGTAGGTGTCGTTGGCATGCGCGGCCCAGGGCGCGGCGATTGCCGCGATGGCCAGCATCGATCCCGCGAGCCAGCGGTGCACGGACATGGTGATCTCCTCCTGTCGTTTTGATGGACGCCAGTATAGGCAGGAGGATCACCAGAAAGAACGGTCCAGGTTCCATATCATGGAATTCATGGACGACGATGGGACAAGTCCGGAATCGCCTACCCGAGCAGGTGCCGCGACCCCGAACCGCGCACCGCCACGCGCCACTTCTCTTCCTGCTGCTGTTGCAGGCGCGCGCTTTCGTACAGCTTGGCGATCAGCGCGGCCTCGTGCCGCAGCCTGCCCACCAGTTCCTGCAGGTAGCCGCCCTTCATGCGGCTGGCCTCGGCCACCGCGCACAAAGAGCCGATGGGATAGCTCCGCTCGTCCAGTATCGGCACCGCCACGCCCGCGTTCCCCTTGTACGAGCGCATCGTGCGCCGGGCATAGCCGTTGCGGCGGGTCTTCACGATGGACTCGGCGATGTGCTCGAAGGTCAGGGTGTCCTCGGGGCGGACTCGGCGGCGGTTGAAGCCGATGACGTCCTGGATTTCCGGCTCGGGCAGGAAGGCCAGCACGGCCAGGCTGAACGAGCCTATGCCCAGCGGCCAGCGGTCGTTCACCTCCAGCAGCAGGCCGGCCTCGTCGGCCACGGCCACGTGCTTGTCCAGGCACAGCATGTCGTAGCCGCTGCGCACGCCCAGATACGCCGCTGTGCCCGTCCCTTCGGCCAGACGGGCCAGGGACGCGCCGGCCAGCGGTTGCAGGTCGAAGCAGGAACGCACGGCGATGCCGAAAGCGAAGATGTCCGGCCCCAGCCGGTAGTTGCGCGTGCCCGCCGGGCGCTCGACCAGGCGCTCGTCCACCATGGCCGCCAGCAGGCGGTGCACCGTGGCCTTGGGCAGGTCGGTCAGCCGGCTGATGTCCATCAGCGGCGCCCCCATGGAGCCGAAGGTCGCCAGCGTCCGCAGCAGCAGTGCCGCGCGGGCGGTGCTTTGCGCGCCTTCCATGCGCGTCGTCGATCTCGTCGTGGCCATGTCTCGTGGGTTATCTTGAAGAATATTTCCATGATACGGAATATTTGGCAGGACCGCGGGAAATCGCCCGCAACGCCGTTGATGGCGCCGGACCCCGCTCGCTAGACTGGCCGCACGATCAACCCGTCCCGCCAGCATCCGGCGGACAAGGACCTGGAGCAGGCACAAATATGGTTGGAAGTTCGGATCCTCGATGGAAGGAAGGCTTCACGGCACTGGGGGACACGCGGCTGCATTACGTCGAGGCCGGCCAGGGTGAGCCCTTGATCCTCCTGCACAGCAACGGCAGTTCCGTCTTCGAGTTCCAGTTCGTGATCGAAGACCTGGCCCGGCGCCACCACGTGTACGCCATCGACCTGCCCGGCCAGGGGGATTCCGATCCGCTCGTCCATCACTGGACCTACCCCATGTATGCCCGCGCCGTGGCCGCCTTCATGGACGAGCATGGGCTCGCCCAGGCCACCGTGCTGGGGACCTCCATAGGCGGCGTCATCTGCCTGGCCCTGGCCGAGCACCATCCGGAGCGGATGCGCGCCGTCATCCTGGTGGAAACGCCCATCCGCTCGGCCCAGGCCTGGGCGGACCGCTGGGCCTATGTGGAAAGCAACTTCGCGCTGCCCATCCAGACCTTCGATAACGTGGCCGCCCGCGTCGGCAACCTGACGCCGGCGCTGCACCAGCGCTGGAACATCGACCGCAGCAAGGCCGGCGCGCATGCCATGATGGACGCGATGTGGGGACTGCGCGGCTACGACGCCCCGCAGGGACTGGCCCGCTCCCGCGTGCCCACCTTCGCGATCCTGGGCTCGAAAGGCCCGGTGGGCGACGGCCTGGACGCGCTGCGCCAGGCGCTGCCGCCCGATCGCCTGGCCATCATGGAAGGCTGCGGACACTTCCCCATGATCGAGGATCCCGCCCGCTTCGTCGAACACGTCGAGCGCTACACCGGGTCGCGCTAGGCGAACCGCCCTGCAATACACTTCGAACAGGCTGCGGCCTGTTTTTTTTCGCCCGGCCCATGGATAAGGATTCCAGAATGGAGACATCGCTGCATGGCGTCCGGATACTCGACCTGACCCATGTCCAGGCGGGCCCGAGCGCGACCCAGTTGCTGGCGTGGCTGGGCGCCGAGGTCATCAAGGTCGAACCGCCCCAGGGCGACATCACGCGCCACCACCTGCGACACGCCGACGGCATCGACAGCCTGTATTTCTCGATGCTCAACTGCAACAAGCAATCCGTGGTGATCGACCTCAAGCAGGCCGAAGGCGTGGCACTGCTGCTGCGGCTGGCCGAACGCTGCGACGTGCTGGTCGAGAATTTCGCGCCCGGCGTCATGGACAGGCTCGGCCTGGGCTGGGAAACCCTGCACGCCGCCCAACCGGGGCTGATCGTCGGTTCCATCAAGGGCTTCGGCGACACCGGCCCCTACAAGGACCTCAAGGCCTACGAGAACATCGCCCAGGCCATGGGCGGCGCGATGAGCGTGACCGGCACGGCCGACGGCACCCCCACCGTCAGCGGCGCGCAGATCGGCGACTCGGGCACCGGCCTGCACCTGGCCATCGGCCTGCTGGCCGCCCTGCACCAGCGCACGCGCACCGGCCTGGGCCAGCGGGTCGAATGCGCCATGATGGACGCCGTCATGAACCTGGGCCGCATCAAGTGGCGCGACCACCAGCGGCTGGCCCACGGGCAGGACGGCTCCCCGCCCGGCAGCGTCGGCGACCTGCCCCGCGCCGGCAACCACTCGGGCGGCGCCCTGCCGGGCAACACCGTGCGGTGCAGTCCCGAAGGCCCCAACGACTATCTCTACATCGTGCTCCAAGACGACACCTGGGAACCCCTGGCCCGCTTCCTGGGCGGCGAGGCGCTGGCGCGCGATCTGCGCTTCGCGACGCCGGCCGCGCGGCATCGCAACCAGGACGAACTCTGGTCCTGTATCGAGTCCGTCACCCGGCGCCACACCAAGACGGAAATGTTCGAGGCCCTGACCAGGCTGGGCGTCGCCTGCGGGCCCGTACTGGGCACGGGCGAGTTGGCCGGCAACGAACACGTCCGGCAGCGCGGCATGTACGTGCCCATCGACGACGCCCGGCGCGGCCCGTGGGCCACCGTCGGCATGCCCATCCGGCTGTCCGGCTCGAAGGTGGACATCGTACGTGCGCCCTACCTGGGCGAGCACACGGACACGGTCCTGCACGGCCTCGCGGAACTGGACGACGCTGCGATCCAGGCCTTGCGGGAACGGCGCGTCATCAGCTAGCAGGCCGCACTCCGCCCAAGGCCCCGCTGTTGCCTCCAGCAAACATTCGAACAAAAAGTAAACATAAGTACAAATGAAAACAATTATTATTTAATAAATTGGGGAACTCAAACCGACCATCACGAGGGAGAAAATGGCAGCCCGCCCAACCGTACCCGTTCGACTCAAGCAACTCAGCCTGTGCCTCGCCGCAGCCCTGCCGTTGTCCGCCCTGGCGCAACAAACGCCAGCCGTGCTGCCGGAAATCACGGTGAACGCCTCTCCCCAGGGCGAAGACGCCGCTACCACCGAAGGCACCGGCTCGTACACCACGACGGGCCCTTCCCGCACCGCCACCCCGCTGGGCCTGAGCCTGCGCGACACGCCCCAGTCCGTGACCGTGGTCACGCAGCAGCGTTTCGAAGACCAGAGACTGCAGACCATCACGGACGTGCTGAACAACACCACGGGCGTTTCTGTGAACCAGTACGAGACCCATCGCGCCCAGTTCAATGCCCGCGGCTTCGACATCAATGCGCTGATGGTCGACGGCGTGCCGACCACCTGGGACCAGCCCTGGAGCTCGGGCGAGATCTTCAGCAGCCTGGTCACCTATGACCGGGTGGAAATCGTGCGCGGCGCGACCGGGCTGACCACCGGCTCGGGCAACCCTTCCGCGGCCATCAACATGGTCCGCAAGCGGGCCAGCAGCAAGGAATTCACCGGCGCCGCGGAACTGGACCTGGGCAGTTGGAACCAGCGCCGCGGCATGGTCGACCTGTCCACGCCGGTCAACGAAGCCAAGACGGTACGGCTGCGCGTGGTGGGCGAACACGCGGAACGCGACAGCTGGGTCGACCGGCTCAGCAACAAGAACCAGACCCTGTTCGCCACGCTGGAAGCCGACCTGACCAGCAATACCCTGCTGACGGCGGGCCTGAGCTACCAGAAGAGCAAGGCGCGCGGGCCGATGTGGGGGGGACTGCCGCTATGGTACAGCGACGGCACCCCCGCCAACTGGGACCGCTCCAAGAGCGCGGCGGCCGACTGGACGCGCTGGGACACGACCTACCAGACCTATTTCGCCTCGCTCCAGCACCGCTTCGACAACGACTGGCGGGTCAAGCTCAGCTACAACCGCAGCGAGCGCAAGGCCGACTCCTATCTGCTCTACCTGTCGGGCGCGCCCGACCGGACGACCGGGCTGGGCATGACCACCTTCGCCGGTTCCTATGACGTCAAGACGACGCAGGACGACGTGGCGGTGCAGGCCGACGGTCCCTTCGAACTGTTGGGACGCAAGCATCAACTGGCCTTCGGCTACGTCTACGCCAACCAGAAGTTCAACGCCGATGCCCGCGCGGCCAATCCAGCGGGCGGTCTCGCGCCGGACTTCAACGCCTGGAACGGATCCTTCCCGGAACCCAGCTGGGGCGCCCCCACCTTCTACGAGAACGGCACGACCACCCAGCAGGCCATCTACGGCGTCGCGCGCTTCAACGTGACCGATCCGCTCAAGGTGATCCTCGGCGCCCGGGTCACCAACTACCGGAAGAAAGGCGACGTGGCGTACAGCGGCGCCTACGAGCTCAAGAGCGACAACGAGGTGACGCCCTACGCCGGCGTGATCTACGACCTGAACGACACGTACTCGCTCTACGCCAGCTACACCAACATCTTCCTGCCGCAGAACGCGCGCGACGTCACCGGGCGCTACCTCGATCCCGTCAAGGGCAAGGCCATGGAAACCGGCATCAAGGGCGAATTCCTGGATGGCCGGGTGAACGCGTCCGCGTCCGTGTTCCACATCAAGCAGAACAACCTGGCGCAACAGACCACGGACACGGTGCCCGGAACCAATCCTCCGGAGATGGCCTACCGCGCCGTGGACGGGGCCACCAGCAAGGGCTTCGAGCTGGAAGTCGCGGGCGAACTGGCCCCCAACTGGAACCTGAGCGCCGGCTACACGCATTTCCGGGCCAAGGCCGCCGACGGCACGGACGTGAACAGCCTGTATCCGCGCCGGCTGTTCCGCCTGTTCACCACCTACCGCCTGCCCGGCGCATGGAACGGGTTGACGCTGGGCGGCGGCCTGAGCTGGCAGGGCAAGACCTACACGCACGCCACGAACCCGCTGGGCGTGGTCGAGAAAGTCGAACAGAAGGACTATGCCCTGGTCGGCCTGATGGCCCGCTACGAGATCAACAAGCAGATGACCGCGCAGTTGAACATCAACAACCTGTTCGACAAGCGGTACTACGGCATGTTCGCGGCCTATAGCCAGCTGACCTACGGCGCGCCGCGCAACGTCACGGTCAGCCTGAAGTACAAGTTCTGAGCCTTCCTCAGAACCCGCCGAACATCGTGCCCAGCGCGATGACCAGGGCCAGCGCCGGCAGCGGAAAAAGGATCGTCACCGCGGCGATATCCCCATACGACTGCCGGTGCGTCAGCTTGCAGATGGCCAGGAGCGTGATGATGGCGCCGCAGTGCGGCAAGGTGTCCATGCCGCCGGCGGCCATCACGGCCACGCGGTGCATCAGCTCGGCGCTGATGCCCGCCTCGTGGGCCATGCGCAGGTAGTCCTGGCCCAGCGTCTGCAAGGCGATGCTCAAGCCGCCCGAGGACGAACCCGTGATGCCCGCCAGCACGTTCATCGCCACCGCCTCGGAGATCAGCGGATTGCCGGGCGCCACGTTCAGCACCGCGTCGCGGATGATGGCGAACCCGGCCAGGCCCGCGATGATCGCGCCATAGCCGACCTCGGAAGCCGTGTTGAACAGCGGCAGCATGAAACCGAACACGCCCTGGTTGATGGTGTTCTTCAGGTTGCTCCAGTGCTTGAGCCTCAGCAGCACCAGCGCCGTGCAGGCCGTGGCCAGCGCGATGATCAGCGCCCACAGGCCAACGATCTTCTGCGGCGCCAGGTCGGGGAAGCGCTGGGCCAGGAACGAGAAATCCACCGCCGGGAACACGACATAGGTGAACAGGGCGTTGATCCCGACCACCAGCAGCAGCGGCAACAGGGCCAGCGACACGGGCATGACCGACCACCGGGCGTCCTGTTCCGCGTCCGTGGGCACGCCCGCCTGCGCGTCGTCGTGGTCGCCGTAGCCCTCGCCCGCGGCATGGGCGGCCGCGGCGCGGCGGCGCAGCCACCAGGTGCCGCCGCCGAACATGATCGCGGCCGCGATGATGCCCAGCCCCGGCGCGGCGAAGACGTTGGTGCCGAAGTACGGGATGGGAATCGCGTTCTGGATGGCGGGCGTGCCGGGCAAGGCCGTCATGGTGAAAGTGAAGGCCCCCAGCGCGATCGTGGCGGGGATCAGCCGCTTGGGAATCCGCGCCGCCTTGAACAGGTCGACCGCGACCGGATAGATCGCGAAGGCCACGACGAACAGCGACACGCCGCCATAGGTCAGGAGCGCGCAGGCCAGCACCACGGTGACGATGGCATGCTTCTCGCCCACGCTGGCCACGATCCAGCGCGACAGCGTATTGGCCGCCCCCGAGTCGGCCATCAACTGGCCGAACAGCGAGCCCAGCAGAAAAATGGGCAGGAACTGCAACACGTAGCCGCTCAGGGCGGTCATGAACGTGCCGGTATAGATGGGCAGCAGCAGCGCGGCATCGCCCGACAGCACCACCGCCAGCGCGCCCATCAGCGGCGCCAGCAGCAGCACGGTAACGCCGCGGTAGGCCAGGTACATCAACAGCGCCAGGGAAACGACGATGGCGAACATGCTGGTCATGGGACTCCTTCGGGCAAGGCGTGGCAAAGCCCCATGATCTCATGCCGATACGACAGTCTCCGGTCCGTACCCGACGCCCCGCCCGCCTAGGCCAGTCCCCGCAGGTAGGCCAGCGTTTCCTGCAGGCCCACCACGTCGCCGTACTTGGTGTCGAGGTCGAACAGGCTTTGCGTATGCGCCGCGGCCGAGCGGTCCCCCACGCCCTCCTGCACCACCATGGGCCGGAATCCCAACTGACAGGCGTCCACCGCGGTGGCGCGCACGCATCCGCTGGTCGAGGTGCCCGTCAGGATCAGCGTATCGACACCCAGGTTCTGCAAGCGGGACGCGAGGTCGGTGCCGAAGAAGCACGAGGCATACTTCTTGACCAGCACGATGTCGTGTTCCCGGCGATGCAACCGCGCATCGATGTGGTGGCCATCGCCCTCGGCCGCCAGCGACATCGATCCCTTCTGCTTGATCGCCCACAGGCCGGCATCGCGCATGAGCGGATCGTCGTACCGCACGCAGGTGAAGATGGCCGGCACGCCCTTCCCGGCGGCGGCGTCCAGCAAGGCGTTGGTGGCATCGACCTGGGCCGAGAGATCGGCGCCCAGCGGACGCGACGGGTCGGTGAAACCGTTGGTCAGGTCCACCACCATGACCGCGGGCCGCCGGCCGAACCCCAGCCGCACGGCAAAGCCGCGTTCGCGGAAGAAGGCGTAGTCGGGATGCTGCGAAATATCGATCAATTGCTTCGTCCTGGTCGGGTCGATGCACGCCATTAGATGACGGAGCCGCCGGGACATCCAGAATCTTTTCGCTATGCGAGCGCTCTGTTTTCGCTATGGTTGACCGGATTGCTGAAGGCCGCGGGACGCCGGGCCCGCGACCTGCGTCCCGCCCGCTAGAACGAATGCCGCAACCCCACCATCACCCCCATCTGCCCCTGCCCCGCCTTGGGCGACCACGGCACGATGCTGCTGCTCGACACCGAGAACACCGCCCCCGCGCCGCTGTTGCCCATGTGGGCCAACATGGCGTAGGCGGCGGTGCGCTTCGAGAAGCTGTAGCTGGCGCGGCCGACCAGCATCGTACCCTTGGCCTGGTAGGCGTTGGCGATCATGCGCGAGGCCTGCGCGTTCAGGGTCCAGCTTCCTATCGGGTAGGTCGCGCCCACGAAATACAGATTGGTCGAAGCGTCGGCGGCACTGCCTTCGATGCGGCGATGCAGCCAGCCGGCGCCCAGCTTCAGGTCGGCTATGTGCACATAGCCGTTGGCCATGTAGCGCCGGTCGCGGCTGTCCGACGACGCGATCGCGACGCCGGCCACGCCCGGCACCACCACCGCCGGCGCCGCGCCGGGACCGCCGTGCTGTTCGTCGATGGCGGCCGCCACGCCCCAGCCGCCGCCGTCGTACTTCAGCAGCCCCGACCACCCGCGGCACGCCTGCGCATCTCCGGGACGCTCGCCGCCGCAATTGCCCGCCGCGGAGGTATCGCGGCCCAGGGAATAGGTCGCGCCCACGGTCAGGCCGCCGAACCTGCCGCGGTAGGCCAGCGAGTTGTCGGCGCGCGCGTTGGGGATGTAGCTGTCGAAGCTCGCCATGCTGAACACCGACGGTCCGATCACATCGGCATCCATCAGCGACCAGGTCAGCATGGTCGACTGGCGTCCCAGCGTGAAGCTGCCCCACGGCCCCTCGACGCCGACGATCGCGGTGCGCCCGAACAGGCGGCCCGCCTGGCCGGACGAACCGGAGTCGGCGAAGAAGCCGCTTTCCAGGTTGAAGATGCCGCGCCAGCCGTTGCCGAGGTCTTCGCTGCCGCGCAGGCCCCAGCGCGACGGCAGTTGTCCGCCGGTCAGCGTGGGCATGCGCATGCCCGATCCGCCGCTCGCGCTGGCATGAGTGATGTACTCGACGCCGGTGTCGATGGCGCCGTACAGCGTCACGTTGCCGGCGGGCGACTGGGCCAGGCAAGGCAGGGAAACGAGGGCGAGCGCGAGCCCCCCTGAAAGTCCGAGTTTCATGGTCGTTCCTGAGGAAAGGAGGATATCGGGCAGGCCCGCCCGAGGGGACTACTCGTCGTTGCCGTTCAGTGGACGGCCGCGGCCTGTTCGGCCTCGACCTGTTCCCTGGCCAGCTTCTCCATCACGCGCCTTACCCGCACGAGACCGAGATCATGGGAATAGAGGTTCTCCTGGCTGCGCGCGTGGCGCGCCAGGCTTTCGATGACCACGCGATCCTGCTCCAGCACGTCCCAGTGCAGGCCTTCCAGGCGGTTGCGGTACAGGAAGCGCCAGACGTTGCGCTCGAAGCCCTGGGACTTGCGGATGCGCCAGAAGTACACCTGGCAATTGCCGTCGTCGACGGGCGTGACGAAGCCCACGATGAAGAACTCGCCGCCGCCATACTGCGGACGATAGGGAACCGACAGGCGGATCCACAGCGAGGACGTATGGCCGAACTCGACCCAGTCGAAGTTCACGCCGCGCTGGCCGACCTTCTCGAACACCAGGCCGCAGTCGGTGTGGCGGATGACCATTTCCGCCTTCTTGTCGCCTTCGGCCATCGAATGCGAGTTCGAATGCAGGTAGGTCCCGTGCATGAGGTCCATCACGTTATCGATGGCGTAGCGGTAGTTGCACTTCCAGTTCTGCATGCACAGGAAGCCGGAGTACTCGTCGTTCGTCATTTCCTCGGGCAGCGCGAACGGCCTGGGCTGACCATGCTCCATGGACCCGAACCACAGGAAGACGGCGCCGCCGTACTCGGCCACCGGATAGGACCGCAGGCATTTCCTGCCCACGAGCTGGCTGCTTTCCAGCGCCGGCACGTCGGCCACCTTGCCTTCGCCGTCGACCTCCACGCCGTGGTACCAGCAGGCGATGCGCTCGCCCAGGTTCCAGCCCAGCGACAGGCGGGCGCCGCGATGGGGGCAGCGATCCTCGACCGCGCGCACCGTGCCGGCGCGGTCGCGCCACAGCACGATGTTCTCGGAAAGCCGGGTGATGCCCAGCGGGGTGTCGCGCACGGCATAGCTGGGCGTGACGGGATACCAGAGATTGCGCAGGCCGGTTTCCACGCGGGACGCTGCGGCAAGGGCCAGGCCGTCCTGGACGATGGGATTCATGGTGTGTTCCTACTGTTTCGCCGGCACGAAGTCGTTCGTGAACAAATCGTTCAGCGGGACCGCGCGCGAGATGATGCCTTCGTTCAGGTAGAACGCCTGGAGCGTGGCGACGCGGTCCGGATCGATGGCGCCCAAACGGGGCTGGCCTTGATAGACGGTGGCGTTGTACAGCCGCAGGACGGACTCCACGTACTTCTCCCGCCCCTGGTACGCCGGGACCGCCTTGACGTAGTCGGCCGTGGCCGCGACCGGATCGCGCGAGATGTCGGCCAGGCCGCGCAGCGTGGCCTTGACGAACTTGCGGATCAGCTCGGGCTCCTTCCTGATGGTCTCGTCCGAGGCCAGGATGGCCTGGGCCATGCTTTTGAAATAGCGGTCCGCCGGAATGAGTTCGACCTTCACGCCCGCCTCCTGCGCGCTGACCGTCCATTCGGGCACCGAGGCCAGCGCGGGGATCTTCTGCTCGGCAAAGAGCTGCCAGACCGAGGGACCGCTGGCCTGGATGTCGACCGCGGACTTCGCCACGCCGTTCGCCCGCAGCATGCCCAGCAGCGCGTAATAGGTCGTGTCGGCGTAGGACATCGCGCCTATGGTCTTGGCTTTCAGGTCGGGGATCCCGCCCGGCGCGGCGGCGCGGTTGATGGCCAGGTGCATCAGCGAGGCCCCGCCCAGCACCGCGACCGCCTTGACCGGTACGCCGTTGGGCCGGACGATGATGGGCGTATCGCCCACGCCGCCGCCCAGCGGCGCATTGCCCGCGCCCACCTGCTTGGCGACGTCGGCGCCGCCCTTGCCGACCACGAAATTGATCTTCAGGCCCTCTTGCGCGTAGTAGCCCTTCTGCTGCGCGATCATCCACGGCGCGAACGCGGGCAGGCTGGGCGGGGCCGGCAGCAGGTAGGTCACGTCCCGGAGGTTTTCCGCCCGTGCCTGCGGGAGCATCAGGGACACGGCGGCGATACAGGCGACGGCTCTTGCGGCGGACAGCAGGCTCATGGCGGCTTCCTTGGGTGAACGTGGGTGGCTCAGTAGCCGAGGCGGGACATTTCCTGTTCCAGGCTCGCGGCGCTCCAGGCCCGTCCCGACAGGTTGGCGACGCCGGCCGTGTTCAGGTGGTCGGCGAACTGCTGCGACGTCCTGGCGCCGGCCAGGTAGGCGCTTTCGATCGCGTCGGCCAACGCGTTTTCGTAATCGGTGGGGGCCGACTCCCTGCTCTGCCAACGAAGGTTCACCCCTTCGCCGGGGGCTTCCACCATGCCCAGGCCCGCGTGTGGACTGGGTTCGTTCCCCTTCCAACTGCTCAGGTGGACGTTGAATTGCTCGGGCATACCTTCCTCGCGATGAGTCGGCCAGAAACGGCGCTGGCATTGAGTTTCTTCTATTCCTAAAACTAGGAATAGAGAGCAGATTATCGACCGCGAAAAAAGGTGTCAAGAATTTTCAGACTAGCGAAAACGCCTACTTCACGATGCCGTGCATGATGAGGCGCGTGGCGAAATCCAGGTAGCGTCCGGTCAGGTCCTCGGCCCCCTGCTCGCCGTTGAACAACACCTTGAGCATGGGCTGGGCATCGACGAAGAAAGTGCACAGCCCCAGGAAGGCGACATGCAGGAAACGCGGGTCGATGGCATCGAGCGGCGGGTCGCCTTCGCGCCCGACCAGCAGCGCCTCGCTCAGCGCCAGGCCGCGCGAGGCCACGCCTTGCAGCGTGTCGATGCGTTCGGGCGTGTCGACGTGGCTATAGATCTCGTTGAGCACGAGCTGCAGAAAGCGCGGGTTGTCCTTCAACGCCTCGATCAGCAGCACCAGGCGCTTGCGGATCCGCGCTTCCAGCGGCGCATCCTGGCCCAGCATGACCTGGCTCCTGGCCTGGAGCTGGTCCATGATATGCGTGGCCGCGGCGCGCATCAGCCCCTGCTTGTTGGTGAAGTAGTATCGGATCAAGGCGGGATCGACGCCGGCGGCCGTGGCGATTTCGAGCACGCTCAGTTCCTGCGGCGTCTTGGTCTTCATCAGCGCGATCGCCGCGTCGATGATCGCGGCCTTCCCCACCATGGTCTTCTCCGTGGGATGGCCGGCGGAGCGCTTGATTCGTGGCTTCTTGCGGGGCGAGGGATCAGGCATACGTGTCGTCGATGGGACTCGGCAACGCGCAGTGTACCGGTCATTGGTGCCGGACAGGCAACACGGCGGTCCCCTGCGCGGGGCTACCGCCCCGCCGCCGCCGAGCCTACGATGGAACCGTTCCCCAACCAACGTCACCAGCCGTCGAGGAAAGCACCATGACCCAACGCATCAACGCCTTCGCCCAGTCTCCCGAGCTGTTCAAGAAGTTCGTCGAGTTCGGCATGCTGGTCAAGAAGTCCGGCACCATCGAAGCCTCGATCCTGCACCTGATCGACATCCGCGCCTCGCAGATGAACGGCTGCGGCTTCTGCCTGGACATGCACGTGAAGGAAGCCAAGATCGACGGCGAACGGGAATTGCGCGTGCACCACGTCGCCATCTGGCGCGAGTCCTCGCTGTTCTCGCCGCGCGAACGCGCGGCCCTGGCCTGGACCGAGGTGCTGACCCGCCTGCCCGAGCACGGCGTGCCCGACGACATCTACGAACAGGTTCGCGCCCAGCTGTCGGAAAAGGAACTCGCCGACCTGAGCTTCGCGATCATGGCCATCAACGGCTGGAACCGCCTGAACGTGGGCTTCCGGACCACGCCGGGCTCGGCCGACAAGGCCTACGGCCTGGATCGGGCCAAGCTGGACTGAAGGTTCAACGCGCGGATATGCGCCGTCATGTAGTCGATGAAGGCACGCATGCGTCCCGGCTGGTGCTGGCGGCTGAGATAGCACAGGTAATGGCCGCGGCCGTCGGGCGCATGCTGCGGCAGGCAGGCCAGCAGCGTGCCGGCGCGCACATGTTCACAGACCTGATAGCCCGCCATCTGCGCGATCCCCTGTCCGTCCAGCACCGCCTGCAGCACCAGGTCGGCATCGTTGAAAGCCAGCATCGCCCGCGGTGCGAGCTTGCGCAACTGGCCGTCCACCTGGAACTCCCACTCGGCCACGCGTCCGGAGGCCAGGCGGAAATTCACGCACCGATGATCGGCCAGCTCATCGATGCCGCGCGGCACCCCTCGCTCGGCGGCATAGGCGGGCGATGCGCACAGCAGCATCTGCATGGGAATCAATTGCCGGGCGATGATCTGGCTGTCTTCCATTCGGCCATTGCGAAACGACACGTCCACCCGGTCCGCCGTGAAATCAGTGGGCCTGTCGTCCAGCAGCAGGTCGACCGACACCTCCGGATAGGCAGCGCGGAAACCGTTCAGCAGCGGTGCGACGACCTTGCGGCCGAAACCCACCGTGGCGCTGATGCGCAGCAGCCCCGAGGGCGGCCCCTCCCGCAGCGCCCGCATCTCGTCCAGCGCCTGCGCGATACGCGCCACGCCGGGCTGGCAGTTCTCGAAGAACCGCTCCCCTTCCCTCGTCAGCGACGTGCTGCGCGTCGTGCGCACGAACAGTCGGACCCCCAACTGGTCTTCCAACTTCTGCACGCTGCGGCTGACCGCCGACCGGCCGATGCCCAGGCGGCCGCCGGCCTTGGCGAAGCTGCCTTCCGAGGCCACCGCGATGAAGGCCACCACGCCGGCATGGCTGGTGGCGAAACTGGAGGCCAGCGCGTCGGGCCCCGGGAATGAGTGCTTGTCCATGCAGATAGGACGAACGAGCGGCCGGTTTTGTGACGTCCCGCCCGCCGCTCATTGCCCCGCCCCGCACGCCCGCACGAAATCGTCCGCCAGCCCCGCCACGGCGTGCTTGGGCCAGATCGCGCTGACATCGAAGCTGGGCAGCCTCGCGCCGTCCGCGACCTCGCAATACCGCACGCCGGCGAAATCCAGCGACCGTATCCAGCTGGGCAGGAGCGCGATCCCGCAGCCGCCGGCCACGCAGGCCAGCACGGTCAGGGTCCGGTTCGCCTCCTGCACGATTTCCGCATCCAGGCCCTCTTTGCGGAACGCGTCCATGACGGCCTCGTAGAAGGTCGGCAACTGCGCATGGGGAAACATCACCAGGCCGGCGCGGGCAATATCCGCCATCGACACCCGGTCCTGGCCGCCGGGCAGCAGGTCTTGCGGCACCGCCGCCACCAGGCGTTCGCGCATCAGCACTTTCTCGTGCATGACGCCGGACAGGGCCACCGGCGTATGCACCAGGGCCACGTCGATCTCGCCGCGCGACAGCGCCTGCGCCTGTTCGGCATTGCTCATCTCGCGCAGCGCGATGCGCAGGCCGGGCGCCTCGTCGCGCAGGACGCGCAGGGCGCGCGGCAGGATGTCGATCAGCGCGCTGGAGACCAGGCCGACGCGCAGCACCCCCGCCCGCCCCGCCGCGATGGCCTGGGCCGCGTCGATGGCGTTGACGATGCGGAACACGCCGCGCCGCACTTCCTCGGCGATCTGCCGCGCCGCCGGCGTGGGCTCGGCGCCGCGCCGCGACCGCTGGAACAGCTTCACGCCCAGCTCGCGTTCGAGCCGTGCCAGCGACTGGCTCAGGGCCGGCTGGGCCACGCCCAGCTTCTCGGCCGCCTTGCTCAGGCTGCCTGTGTCCAGGACCGCGATGAATTCTTCCAGGCGCCGGATATCCATCACAAAACCTTATACAAAAACATGCTTTGTAGGATAGATAAATATAACAAGCCTTCCTAGAATCGGCCCACCCGGCACCCTTGCCCAAGCCGGACGCGATACTGGAGAGACACCCCGTGGCCGACCCCACGCCCCTGCCGATCGATGCCCACGCCCATGTCTTCGCCCGCTCGCTGGCGCTGGCGCCGGGCCGGCGCTACGCGCCGGCAACCGATGCCCTGCTGGAAGACTATCTCGGGCACCTGGATGCCCATGGGCTGCATGGCGGCGTGCTGATCCAGCCCAGCTTCCTGGGCACGGACAACAGCTACCTGCTCGACGCCATCCGCCGGGCGCCGAACCGCCTGCGAGGCGTGGCGGTGGTCGACGAGCATGTCTCGCCCGCCGACCTGGAGCGGCTGGCGCATGGCGGCATCGCCGGCATCCGGCTGAACCTGATCGGCCAGCCGCTGCCCATGCTGGATCAGGGCGGCTGGCCCCGTTTGCTGGCCTGCCTGCGGGCGCTGGACTGGCATGTCGAAGTCCACGTGGAAGCGGCGCGCCTGTCCGACATCGTCGGCCCGCTGCGCGCGGCGCAATGCCGCGTGATGGTGGACCACTTCGGCCGGCCTGACCCGGCCTTGGGCGAGACCGACCCCGGTTTCCAGTGGCTGCTCGAGGCCGCCCGCGACGACGGCGTCTGGGTCAAGCTCTCGGGCGCCTATCGCAACTGGTCCGAGCCGATCGGCCCGGCGGCGCGCCAGGCCGCACGTCTGTTGGTCGAACACGCCGGCCCGGACCGCCTCGTCTGGGGCAGCGACTGGCCCCATACCCAGCACCCCGGCGTGACCTATGCGCAAACCTATCAGGCACTCGCCGACTGGATCGGCGACATCGATCTACGCCTGCGCATCCTCGCGGCCAATCCGAGCCGCTGCTTTACATTCTAAGGAGACACCATGATCCGTATTCCCTTCCTGGCCACGCTGGCCTTCGCCCTGCCCTTGTCGGCCGCGCACGCCGCCTGGCCCGAGAAACCCGTCACCCTGATCGTCACCTATCCGCCCGGCGGCACGGTGGACACGGTGGCCCGCATCATGGGTCCCAAGCTGTCGGCCAGGCTCGGCCAGTCGGTCATCATCGACAACAAGGGCGGCGCCGGCGGCATGATCGGCGGCGCCGCGGCGGCCCGCTCCGCCCCCGATGGCTACACCTTCATGCTCGATGCCTCCAACCACGCGCAAAACCCCGCGCTGCAGAGCAAGATGAGCTTCGACACGCTCAAGGCCTTCGACTCCGTCTCGCTGCTGCTGCGCGTGCCCAACGTACTGGTGACCTCGCCGCAAGGCACGATGTCCTCGGTGCAGGACCTGATCCGCAACGGCAAGTCCAAGACCCCCGCCTACTTCGCCTCGGCCGGTCCCGGTTCGGCGCAGCATCTGGCCGGCGAACTGTTCAACGTCATGGCCGGTACCTCGCTCGTCCACGTCGCCTACAAAGGCGGCGGTCCGGCCATGGTGGACGTGATGTCCGGCCAGGTGCCCGTCATGTTCGCCAGCCTCGGTTCTGCGTGGAGCCACATCCAGAACGGCAAGCTGCGGCCCATCGCGGTCGGCGGCGACAAGCGCTCGACCGTGCTGCCGCAGATTCCCACCATCGCCGAATCCGGCGTGCCCGGCTTCTCCTCCTACGAGTGGAACGCCGTGTTCGCGCCCGCCGGCACCCCCAAGGCCATCATCGACCAGATGTCGGCCGCGCTGGCCGACGTGCTCAAGGATCCGGACGTCAAGGCCAAGCTCGAAGGCATCGGCGCCGAACTGGTCGGCTCCAGCCCCGCCGAACTCGAGACCTTCCGCCGCGCGGAGATCCGAAAGTGGCGGGACGTGGTCGAGAAGAGCGGCATCACCATCAACTGAGGCAGGCGGCCATCCTCGGCCCATTGCCTCGGCCGGATCGTCAATCCTGGATCCGGGCCTGCTCGTAGAAACGATAGCCCTTGGCCCGCAGCGTGCTGACCGGCAACGCCTGGCCGCAGGCTTCCATGACCTTGGTGCGCAGGCGCCGCATCTGTGTGTCCAGGCGGCGCTGGTCGTACGATAGATAGTCCTCCCCCAGCGCCTCGATGACGGCGCGGCGCGTCACGCACGGCCCGCCGCTCATCAGCGCCCGCAGTACGACGTGGTCCTGCTCGGACAGGGGAATGACGACGCCGTTGGACGAGACCAGCCGCCGGGGCCGCGCCGACAACCGCCAGCATGACGGATGTTCCGGCAGCAGTTGCGGCTCGACCAGCGCGCCGGCGCCGAGCTTGCGCTCGGTGATGTCGCGCGCCACGCCGATACGCAACTGATGCGCTTCCGACCAGGCTGCCGACCAACTGATATAGACCACCGATCCGTCCTTGCGGATGTAGCGGTTCTCGAAATAGCGTTGCAGATAGCCGCCCATCACGCGGTCGATGGAGCCCTGGGTCCGGTCGCGATCCTCCGGATGCACCAGGTCCAGCATGTACTTGCCGGCCATTTCTTCCGGCGTATAGCCGAAGATGCGTTCGCACGCCCCGGTGACCGACACGCATTGCCCTTCGGCGGTCACCGCGCACACCGCGTCCAGCATCAGGTTGTCCAGGCCGCCCAAGGGAACCTTGGCCCGCCCGTTCCTTTCCTCGTCATCCATCCCGCACACTTCCTGCTACCCGCAAGGTCCTAGGGAATACCCCAGGAAAGGGGTTCCTGTTGAACTATATACAACTTCTTACAAGTAGCTCAAGGTGCCCGTGGATGCCGACGGGGCATCAGGCCGGCGTGGCCAGCTCCGGATGGTCCGCCAGCCATTTGGCAAGCAGCCCCTGCATGCCGCCCTCTTCCACGATCGTCTTGATGTCGCGCGCCACGGCGGGGTAGCGGCGCGCCTCGCCCCGCGTCAGGTTGACGACTTCGCCGGTCTCGAAATCCACCTCGAGTTCATCGCCGTCCCGCACGAACTCGCGTATCCCCTTGCACTGTGTCAGGCATGGCAGGGCAACGCCTATCGCCGCCCGGAACGAGCGAAACGGCATCGATTCGCACAGGACGCGCAAGCCCAGCGCCTTCATGGCGATCATGCCGTTGTTGTGCGCCTTGCCGCAGAAGAAGTTCTTGCCGGCGACGATGAAATCGCCGGGCCGGATGCGCGTCTTCAAATCCGGATCGATTTCGTTGAACAACTCGGGAATCAGCAACGCCGGATCGGTCACCCGTCCGGTAATGAAGTCGAAGCGCATGACGCCGCCGTCGTGGGGCACATCATCCCCCAGGACATGGCAACGCGCGCGGGTCTTCCAACCGCCTTCCAGGGCCATGTGTCGTCTCCTCAGTGAACCAGTGTCGAATTCGGATCGGCCTGCAAGGCGCCCGCCCAGGCGCGCGGATCGACGATGCGGCCAGCCAGCGCCGACGCGGCCACGGTGGCCGGACTGCCCAGATAGCATTCCGCTTCCTTCGACCCCATGCGGCCGACCCCGTTGGTGGCGGCCGTCGATATCGACACCTCGCCCGGGCCCAATGGCGCTCCCACTCCGCCCGCGCAAGGACCGCAGCCGGCCGGCAGCAGGATCGCTCCGGCGTCGAGGAAAGTCTGGCCGATGCCTTGCTCGGCCATGCGGCGCGCGATCTCCACGGTGCCGGGCACGACGAACAGACGCACGCGGTCCGCGATCTTCCGGCCGCGCACGATACCGGCCGCGAGCGCGAAATCCTCGAACATGCCCGATCCGCACGATCCCAGGTAGGCATGGTCGACGAGGCGTCCCGCCGCCTGCCCCACCGGCACGGCGTTGTCGGGGCGACCCGGCAGCGCGACCTGGGGCTCGAGCTTGCTCAGGTCCAGCTCCAGGCGGCTCTCGAACCGGGCATCGTCGTCGCTGCGCACCCAACTGCCGTCGGGCGGCGCGCCGGTCGGCGACAGCGGCGGAAAGATGACGCCGCTGACGCCGATCTCGGTCAAGGTATTGCACAGCGCGATGCGCTCGGCCAGCGGCATAGCTTCGACCGCGTCGCCGCCGAACTCGACGATGCGATGGTCGAACTCCAGTCCGTGGCGGCCGGAACTCAGGTCGGCGGACAAACGAAACCCCAGGTCGCGCGCCAGCACGCCCGGCGCGAACCCGCCGCGCAGCTCGACACGCAGGGTCTCCGGCACCACGGTCCACATCGAGCCGGTCGCCAGCACCATGGGCACGTCCGGCCCGGCACGCAGCGCCAGCGCTCCGACCGCGCCGAAATTCGTGCAGTGCATGTCGTAGGCGAACAGGAACATGCCGGGCCGGACCATGCCCGCTTCCATCGGATAGATGTGCCCGTGCCCGCCGCGCCCCACGTCGAAGAAATGCCCCACCTTCCACTCGGCCGCGATGCGCCGGTTGGCCCGGCTCTGCTCGATCGAGCGCGGGGTGGTCTGGATCGTATTGTGATCGGTGATGATCATCACCCGTCCGGCGTTCGTGATGCGCCGGTAGCCGATGTCGCTCAGTTGCTTGTGGGCGGTCTCGACGTAGCCGTCATGCATGATCACCAACTCGGGCTCGGGCGAAATCACGTCGCCCGGCTTGACACTATCCAGCCCGCACGCGCGCGCCAGCAGCTTCTCCGTCATGGTCATGGCCATCTGCTGTCTCCTCGAAATATCTTGCCGGGTTCTCCGCCCGGCCGGTTCACTCAGGCGGCCGGCGTTCGCGCGGCTTTCGCGCCAGCCAGCTCCGGCACGGAAACGCCGGCGGCCACGCGCTCGCATTGCGCGGCCTCCGAGTCCGCCTTCCTGCGCGCGAATGCCAGCACGGCTTGCGCGTGGACGCGTGGGATGAAGCACACGCCGCTGTCGTCAGCCACCACGACATCGCCGGGATGGACCCGCACGCCGCAGATATCCACCGGGCCGTTGATCCGCATCGTCTCCAGCCGCCACTTGCCGGTCAGCGGCGTGCGCAGCGACGCCCAGATCGGATAGCCGATGGAACGGGAATGCCCCAGGTCACGGATACCACCGTCGATGATCGCGCCCAGTTCCCCTTGGCGTTTGCCTATCGTGCATCCCACCCCGCCCAGGTTGGAGCCGTGCGCGATGCCCTGGATCACCAGGATGTCGCCAGGCCGCGCCAGGTTGTGCGCCTCCATTTCTCCCATGCGGTTGTCGCCCTGCTTCACATAGACCAGGGGATCCTCCGCCCTGGCCACGTTGAGCAAGGTCAGGGCCGACCCCACCACGCTCGTGCCGGGCAAGGTCGGCGCCAGCAAGGATGCGGCCACCTGGCCATGCACGCCCAACTCGTCGAGCGCATCGGAAACCGCGCTCACCACGTCGCCCAGATCCCGGAACCCCTGCAGGATGGCTGCCGGTACCCGTGGCGGATCCAGATCGGCGATACGGTCCCGGGCAATCTTCCCGGTCAGGATTTTTTCGGTCATACGGGTCTCCGGTCGTCAGTCCGATGCGTTCGAGGGCCTGGACGGGCCATCCTGCGGCACCGCCAGCAGCTTCTGGCCCAGCTTGGCGAGAAAAGCCGCCCAATCCTTGCGAAACCCAGGGTCCGAGGGCGAGCGTCCCGTCGCCATCCTGGTGATCTGCGCATAGGCCAGCGGATAGTTCGCCAGCGCGAATACCGCCAATTGCAGCAGTTGGGGATCCAGGTCGTCGGCCAGCCTATGGTCACCCTGCGCGGCCTTGATCGCTCCGATGCTGCGCTGGATCGTGCGCTCTCGCTCGGCCTCGCCGGGAATGCCCGTTTCCTCTCCCTGCGCCGCCTCCCAGGTCAGGAACCTGACCCATTCCAGGTTGCTCAAGGCCCGGTGGAATCGCCAGACGAACAGCAGTTCGGGCTGCGCCAGCGGATCGGCCGCCGCCAGCATGCTGTCGTCGGCCTTGGAGGCCGCAAGCGCATCGGCGTGCTGCAACGCGCGGACCTCGTTGAAGATGTCTTCCTTGCCGCGAAAATAGTGATAGATCAGTTCCTTGGTCACCCCCGCCGCGCGGGCGATCGACTCCATGCGGGCACTGGCGAAGCCTTTGTGCGAGAACTCGTGGCGGGCCGCGTCGACGATCGCGCGGCGGGTTTTTTCTGCATTGCGGGTACGGGCCATGGACATGGGAAAAGAGAAAAACCTGACGATACCGCTCGCCGACCTCTGGCGAATAACTTACTTCATGGTAAATTAACTGAGCGCGAAGTGTCAACGCGACATTTCGCCGGAAGACGACCAAGAGAGGGCTCAAGCCGCCGCCGAGCGGCACCGCCGTCACTCCCCCCGGGACAGGCGTCGTCCATGACCATCCATGAGGAGACAACCTTGAAGATCCTGACATCGGCGTTCATCGCCGCCGCGGCGTTCACCTCGTGCGGCGCCATGGCCCAGGCGCCCCGCGCCTACCCGGCCAAGCCCGTGCGCATCATCGTGCCCTTCGCCGCCGGCGGCCCCACCGACTACATCGCGCGCCTGGTCGCCGAGAAACTGGCACCCGCGCTGGGCCAACCCTTCATCGTCGAGAACCGCCTGGGCGCGGGCGGCGTGGTGGGCGCGGAAGCCGCCGTGCGCTCCCCGCCCGACGGCTACACGCTGCTGGTGGCCTCGGCCAGCTACGCCGTCAATCCGGCCTTGATGAAAATGTCGTTCGACGCCGCCAACGACGTCCAGCCCGTCATCAACATGGTGGTCGGATCGACCGTGTTCGCGGCTCACGCCGGCACGCCGTTCAACACCCTCGGTGAAATGGTGGCCTACGCCAAGTCCAATCCGGGCAAACTGAACTATGCGACCCAGGGAGCCGGCAGTATCACCCACGTCACCACCGAGGCCTTCCTGGCCGCCACGGGAATCACGGCCACGCATATCCCCTACAAGGGCATCGGCCCGGCCCTGACCGCGCTGGCCTCTGGAGAAGTGCAGTTCGTGCTGCCCGACTACGGCGCCGCGCGGGCCCTGGTCACCGCCGGCAAGGTCAAGATCCTGGCCGTGGCGGGCAGCCGCCGCCTGGCGGAATTGCCCAACGTCCCCACCGCCGCCGAGGCGGGCTTCCCGCAGACCGCCAGTTCGGGTTCGTGGCAGGGCATGTTCGCTCCCAGAAACACCCCGCCCGAGGTCGTCGCCACCCTCAACCGCGAGATCAACCGGATCCTGCAAAACAAGGAGGTCGTCGAACAACTGCGCGCCCGCTACGCGGAACCGGTGGGCGGCACGCCGGAAACGTTCGGTGCACAGGTGAAGGCGGACATCACCCGCTTCGACACCGTGGTACGGACGGTGGGCATCAAGGCGGAATGAGGGGATATCGATAGTCCGGAGTCCTCTGCCATTCCCCTGCCGGCATTCTTTTTTCGCCCCTTAATTTACCAATAAGTAAATTAAGGGGCGAAGACTGGCGCATGGCGGGCCTCATCTGGCCATCTGGCAAATCAGCCGGGCAGGAAATTCCTTGGAGCGGCCATCAGATCGTCGATGTGCACCATCAGCCCGCGCACCTGGCGCAGCCTCGGATACTGCTCCAGCACCGCCGCCCAGCCCGGCGCATGCAGCAATTCGTTCCAGACCGGTTCGAGCTCCCGCGGATCCGCGTCGCGCCCTTCCTCCAGCGCGCTGGCGAACGCCAGGCTGGCCAGCGCCGACAGCAACTGCATGCGGCCGGCCGCGCCCAGCAGGCGCGGCGTGGGCTCGGCGGGCATGTCGCAGCAATACAGCACCGAACGGGCCAGGCCGGCCTCATCGGCGGACAGCGCGCGCAGCGACGATCCGCGCAAACGCACCACGCCTTCGCTGGCCTGGAACGGATAGACCACACCCGCCTCGGCGTGCGCCAGCAGACACACGCCGCGCTGCAGCCGCGGCAGGTCGGTCGTCGCGGCTTCGATGGAAGCCTTGGCCTCGACCAGCAGGCGGACGTCCCAGGCCGGGTCGCCCTGCACGTCCGGCGCGCGCCGCAGCAGGACCGCGTCCCACTCGGTCTTGGCGCGTTCGTGGCTGGCGGGTATCGAGGACGGCACCCGCATCGACGTCACCACCCGGTAGGCCGCCCCGGCGCCCGCTTCCCGTTCCAGGTGTTCGGCCAGCGCCCCGAGCGCCCGGGCGGCCGACGCCTCGACGGCCTTGCCGCGTTGCTGCGAAACACCCCCTTGCGCGGCGGCCTCGGCGCTTCCCGGGCGCGGTCCATGGCCATCCCACAGCGCCTGGTAGTGGCGCACGAGTTCGTCCGAGGCCAAGGCGTCGAGACGCTGCAGGCGGGCCAGTGCCGGGTTGTCCAGCAGCCTGGCCAGGCTGGTCTGGAATGGCGTGCCGCCGGCGATGTCCGGCATGGCCAACAGGTGCGGCAGGGCCATGTGAACGTCGCGCCAGGACTCGCGAAACGCGGCGGCGCGCCATTGCGCCAGGGCTTCCCGCACGGGCCCATCGGGCATGCGTTGCAGCCTGGCCGGATGCGCCACGGCATCGACCGCCGTCCGGACCTGCCGGCGGTCCTGGCCGGCCCGCGCGACCAGCGAGGCATATTCGCGCACGTGCGCATGGCGATGCCTGAGCACCATGGCCTGGATGACCGGGTCGCCGGTCCCCGGATGCACCGCTTCGCCGATCAGGCGGGCAAGGGCCTCGGTGAAGGCCCGTGCCAGCTTCGTGTCCGGCCGGTCCCCACGCACGACCGCCTGGCGAGCCTGCTCGATCGCCAGCGCAAGCGCGGCCGATGGATTGGCGGCGCGCTTGCCGGGCAACGAGGGCATATCCGCCGGCAGGCGATAGCGGCGCGGAACCGAATTCAGGATGTCGGCAAGCATCGGATCTTCACACCGATTCGTTGAAATCAAGAATCATATGGTCACATTTGAAATGTTTTGACTCATAATATTAGGGTCGGTTCGCGACGTTCCTCCATGTGCCCCCGCCATGGCCTGGCAATCATCCCTATCACGACCCATGAACATAAGAACAGTGCGTTTTGCCCTGCTGCCTCTGCTCGCCGCCCTGCTGGCCGCTTGCGGCGGCAGCGGTTCGAACGGCGACCAACCCGTGGCCTGCGTGGAAACCGGCCCCTATGCCTGCAAGACGGGCGAGACCGAGCCGCTCTACACCTTCCAATGGGCGCTGAACTACGCCGCCAGCTACTTCAAGGACTTCGCCGCCGTGTTCGGCGGCGGGCTGGACCTGAACGTCGAGGCGGTCCACCGGCAAGGCATCAAGGGCCAGGGGGTGAACGTACTGGTACTGGATACCGGCACCGACCTGCGCAACGAAGACCTGGCGCCCAACGCCGATTTCAGCATGTCGTGGAACTTCCTGACGGAAACGGACGATCCCTATCCCGACCTGACCGCCCCCGACACCGCACCGCACGGCACCGTCGTCGCGGGCATCATCGCCGCGGCCCAGAATGGGAAAGGCGTCATGGGCATCGCGCCGCTGGCCAACGTCGGCGGCGCCAACTTCATCAGCAAGCCAGGCAAGATATTCGAAGCCTACGGCGGCGCGCCCTGGTCCAGCAAGGCGGACGTCTTCAACGCGTCCTACGGCGCGGACACGCTCGCGATGCCGTATGAATCCGATACCGGCATCGGCAACACCGTGGCGATCCGGGGCCTGAAGAAACTGCGCGGCGGCAAGGGCGCCGTCTTCCTCAAGGCCGCCGGGAACTCCTTCGATCCGGGCCTGTGCGGCATCCAGGCCGCCTATTTCGACTGCACCAACCCCACCAACGACACGACCAACCTGGAACCGAACATCATCACCACCGCGGCCCTGAACGCCAAGGGCAGCGCCAGCAGCTACAGCAGCTCGGGCTCGGTGGTGTGGGTCACGGGCATGGGCGGCGAATACGGCAGCCAGGGCACCTATGGCGAAGGCGCGGGCGCCGGCGACGACGGTCCCACCATCTTCTCGACGGACCTGCGCGGCTGCGTCCACGGCTACAGCCGCGCCGGCGCGGGCACGCCTTTCCTGCGCGGCCAGACCGTGCGCAACGGCCAGCCCGACAACGTCGATTGCGACTACACCTACATGAACGGCACTTCGGCCGCCACCCCGACCCTCGCGGGCGTGGCCGCCCTGGTGCTCAGCGCCAACCCCGCGCTCACGTGGCGCGACGTACGCGACATCTTCCGCGCCTCCGCCCGCAAGGTGGATGCCGACTACATCCGCCACATCCCCTTCCGGGGCGACAAACCCTTCGGTGCCCTGCAGGACCTCGCCACCAACCAGCCCACCGACCGGATCGGCAGCCCCGCCGACATCCGCGACGGCGCCACGGCCTTCCCCATGGACCTGGGCTGGCAGAAGAACGCCGCGGGCTACGAGTACTCCAACTGGTATGGCTTCGGCGTGCCGGATGCCGCGAAGGCGGTGGCCCTGGCGCTGAAGTACAAGGAAAACCCCGGTCTGAGCCGTTCCGGCGACGTCCGGATACCGGACTTCCAGCCCATGGCCTACTGGCAGTTGAACGAGCTGGCGGAAGACTTCGACCGAGAGCAGTTGCAAGACGTGACCGTCCGTATCGGCCCCTTCCCCTACCGGCGCGTCACGTCGCTGGGCAAGTTCCAGGTCGATGCGCAGACGGTGGATCAGTTGCAGATCCGGTTGTCCGGCGAATCGGTGTGCCTGGGATCGCTGGGCATCGCCGCCAGATCGCCCGCGGGCACGGTTTCCCTGCTGAAGCTGCCCAACGACCACTTCAAGGCGGACGGCTGGGACACATTCCGGCGCTACACGCTGGGAAGTTATGCTTTCCATGGAGAGGCGGCACAGGGGGCCTGGGAATTCTTCACCATCGCTTCCAACTCCGACACGCGGATCACCGTGGCCGACCGCGATCCCGACGGCAACCCCCGCAAGCGCCTGTCCGAGCCCTGCCCCTCGACGAACGACGACGGCTCCGACCGGAATTTCAGGCTCGTCGTCGAAGCCCGCATCATCGCCCAATAAGCCGGGCCGTCACCCGTTCCAGGAATTTGAGACATGAAAAAGAATTTTCGACGCTACATCGGGCTGATCGGCATGTCGCTGGCGCTGGCCAGCGGCGCGGCGTTCGCCCTGACCCCGGGGCAGAAGCTTCCCAAGTCGCAGATCGCCCAATGGGGCACCCTGACCGTCTACGACATCGACGGCAGCCACATCCGGGTGATCCCTCCCCAGTATTCCGACAGCCAGGACACCCTGGTACTCAACGAGCAAGGGGTGGTCGGCAAGAGCGCCAACGAGATCGTCGTGGCCGAGGCATCCGCCGGCGTCCAGGCCGTGATCGAGCAGACCCAGCCCCGCCCCGTTTCGGTCAAGCACTACGAGGCCACGGGCATCACGGTAGCGACCTATGCCGATTTCGCGCAGGCGGTCGAAGCGCTGCGCGCGCTCAAGGCCGCCCTGCCCTCCGCGAAAGTGGGCCTGCCGGTATTGTTCACCAGGCCGCAACCCTATTGACGTCCGGCCCCGCGGTCCCTGAGTCCGATTTCGCGTACAGTTCGGGCGGAAAAACGAATCCGCTCAGCCAGGGACCGCCTTGAACCGTTTCAGAAAAGACATCAATGGCCTGCGCGCCTGGGCCGTCGTTGCCGTCGTCCTCTATCACTTCGGCGTCCCCGGCTTTGAAGGCGGCTTTGTCGGCGTCGACGTCTTCTTCGTGATTTCCGGCTTCCTGATGACGGGCATCGTCGTCGGGAAAATGGAGCAACCGGGCCGGACCGCGTCCTGGAAATTCGACGTCCTGGATTTCTACCTTGCCCGCGCCCGGCGGATCCTGCCCGCGCTGGCGGTACTGTGCGCGGCACTGATCGCCGCGGGCGGGTTCATCCTCGGCCCCCTGGACTACGCGCAACTGGCCACCCATGCCGCCGCCGCGCTGCTGTTCCTGTCGAATGTCCAGTTCTGGCGCGAAGCCGGCTACTTCGACGCCCAGGCCCATGAAAAACTCCTGCTCCACACCTGGTCGCTTTCGGTGGAGTGGCAATTCTGCCTTGCCCTTCCGCTCGCGCTGCTGCTCGTCTGGAAAATCCGCCCCGGCAGGAAATTCCTTGGGCTGGCCATCCTGGCCGGGTTCGCCGCATCGCTGCTCCTGTCCGTGGCCTTCACGCCCCGGGCCGCCAGCGCCGCCTTCTACCTCCTGCCCACCCGTGCCTGGGAAATGCTGGCGGGCGCCCTGGTCTACCTGCACCAGGACAGGAACACGCTTGTCCGCACCGGTAACAGGGTCCTGGAAATCCTGGGCTTTCTGCTGATCGCGTCCAGCATCGTCGCGTTCGATGGCGCCGATCTCTGGCCGGGATGGAAGGCCATCGTTCCCGTCCTGGGGACGGCGCTGGTCATCCTGGCCGGGAACGACGACTCCCCGCTCAGCGCGACACCGGTCGCACAGTGGCTGGGCAAGACCTCCTATTCGCTCTACCTCTGGCATTGGCCGCTGTGCGTGGCGCTGCTCTATACGGGCACCCAAGGCCAGGCCGTGCCCACGGCTGCGGCCATCGTCCTGAGCCTGGCGCTCGGATGGCTGTCCTGGAAGCTGGTCGAAAACACCAGCCGGCAATCGCTGGCCCGGCAACCGCAAGCCCGGCAATTCGTGGCCATCGTCCTGCCCGTGCTGTGCCTGGCCGCCGCGAGCATCTACACGGCGAACCAGGAAGGCTTTCCGGCGCGGCTGGCTGGAAGAATCAGTCCGGAGAAGGCCGTGCTGATGTCCATGCCGCTGCCCCCCAACGGCTGGTGCTTCTACAGCCTGGATGCGGTCAAGACACTGGAAGTCGGCGAACAAGGCCTGGACTGCCATGTCGGCGAAACCGGCGCCCCCAAGACCGCGCTGCTGTTCGGCGACTCCTTCGCCGGCCACAATCTGCCGTTCTGGGACAAGGTCGGCAAGCATTTCCACCTGAACGTGCATGTCGTCGCCACGAGCTGGTGCTTCCCGACGCTGGGCAAGGCATTCATCGGCCCGACCTCGCACAAGGCCTACGAACAGTGCCTGCTCGACAGGGCCTACGTGAAGGACAACTTTGCGCGGTACGACTACATCCTCCTGGCCGGGAACTGGGGGCCGGTGTACAAGCGGGGGCTCATGGATTCGATGCTGGAGACGCTGGAATCCATGAACCGCCTGGACAGGAAAATCGTCATCATGGAAGCTCCGAAACGCTTCGACAAGAACCTCCGTTCAGCCTATGAAAGAAGCCTGCTGCTGGGCCTGGAGTTTTCCGCGGACCGGCTGCCCGCCACTCACGACGCGATGAACGCGGACGCCCACCACGCGCTGGATGACTTTGCCAAGGACAAACCGAACCTGTACATCCTGACCCGTTCCATGCTGTTCAAGGACAGCTACCAGACCAGCGACCACGTGCCCTTGATGGTGGACGACAATCACCTGAGCATCCTGGGGGCGCAGCAATCCGCCGACTACGTGCTGGCGGCCGCGGGCGGCGCAACGGACTTCGATGCATTCCTGGACACGCTGACGGGAAGGCCGTCGGCAAGCCTCGGCGTGCCGGCTGGCAAAGCGACACCGCATTGACAGGCGGCGCTTCGGTCCCCTGCCCTAAAATCCCCACGTGAACTCCGCCCCCCCGTCCAAGCCGCGCCGCGTGGCCTCGACCGCGCGCGGCAAACCCGTCCCCGTCCGGTCCAGCGTCAAATCAGCGGACCGCGTCCTCGATCTGCTGGAGCTGCTGGCCAGCACGGGACGCGCCATGACGCATGCCGAAATCTCGCGGCGCACCGGCATCCCGAAAAGCAGCCTGACCGCGCTGCTGCACAACCTCGTCGGCCGCGGCTACATCGAGCAATTGCGGGATACGCAGCAGTTCCAGCTGGGCGAAGGCGCCTATGCGCTCGCGCGGCGCGGCGCGCACAATCGCGACCTGCTGCGCGCCAGCGAGCCGTGGCTGCAGCGGCTCACGCACGACACCGGGGAATCGGGCGGGCTCAGCGTGCTGCGCAATGACATGGCCGAGCGCATCGCGTCCTCGCAGTCGCCCAAGGCCGTGCTGTATTCCGTGCACGTGGGCGTCATGCAGCCGCTTTACGCCAGCTCGGCGGGCAAGGTGCTGCTGGCGTGGCTGCCGCCGGCCGAACGCGAAGCCTATCTCCAGCGCGTCAGGCTGCAACCGCGCACCGAGCGGACGATACGCTCGGCCGCGGTCCTGCGGCGGCAACTGCACCAGATCCGTGAGGAAGGCGTCGGCTGGTCCCACAGCGAATTCACGGTCGGCATCGTGGGGCTGGCCGTACCCGTCCTGGACCTGCACGGGCGCGCGCTGGCGGCCCTGGGCCTTGCCCTGCCGGCCAGCCGCCTGGACGACGCGCGCAAGCTGAAGCTGGAGCTGGCCCTGCGCAGCGCCGCCGCGGAAATCACCGCGGCCATGGACAGGGCGTGATACGCCGAAGCGAAAAGTGTTCACATATGAGAACACGGTCTGGCGGCAAGCGGCGCTGAGCGCAACACTGCACGGCATGACAGGAGACACCCGCGCAGGGTGTCCAGGAGACATGCATGCCGCAATCCAACACCATCCAGGAAACCCTGAACACGCCCATCGCGGGCCGTTATGACGTCATCGTCGTCGGCGGCGGCGCCTCCGGCACCGTGGCCGCCATCGCCGCGGCGCGCACCGGCGCACGCACGCTGCTGGTCGAGCGCGGCGGCTGCCTGGGCGGCGCCGCCACCGCCAATCTCGTGGCCCAATGGGTCGCCTTTTTCCATGGCGAGACACGCGTGGTCGGCGGCATCCCGTTCGAGCTGGCCGAGCGCGTGCAGGCCGCCGGCGGCTCGGACGGCTTCCACCGCTACGTGATGGGCGAGGCCGCCGGCACGCCGTTCCCGCTGCGCGTGCTGCCCTTCAATCCCGAAACGGTGAAATGGGTGCTCGACGGCGCGGTCGGCGAATCGGGCGTGGAGGTGCTGCTGCATACGAGCTTCGCGCGCGCGCTGATGCAGGACGGCGCCATCACCGGCGTGACGGTCGAGACCGTCCAGGGCCGCCTGGCCTTGCTCGCGCCGGTGGTGGTCGACGCCTCCGGCGACGCGCTCGTGTGCACCAGCGCCGGCGTGCCGTCCAAGGACGACGGCGGCGAGCGCCAGCCCTGCACGCTGTCCTTCCGGCTGTCGAACGTGGACGTGGCGCGCTTCAAGACGATGCCTTCCGACGAACGCCGCGCCCGGGTGCTGGACGGCTTGCGGCGCGGCGAACTGTTCTGGGAAAGCCTGTCCTTCGTCAGCACGCCGGGCGGCACCGACGCCATCTGCCTGATGAGCCGCATCCAGGACGTCGACGCGCTGGATGCCCGCGACGCTTCGCGCGCCGAACAGGAAGGCCGCCGGCAGATCGCCAGCATCGTGGGCTTCCTGCAGCGCGAGATTCCCGGCTTCGAGCACGCCATCCTGGCCGATGTCGCCGAACGCGTGGGCGTGCGCGAAACACGCCGCATCGAAGGCCGGTACACGCTGAGCGAAGAGGACATCATGCAGACGCGTGGCTTCGAGGATTCCGTCGCCCTGGGCGCCGGCCCCATGGACCGCCACCAGCCGGGCGGCACCGGCATCCGCCTGTATGCTCCGCCCCGGCCCTTCGAGATACCGCTGCGCGCGCTGCTGCCCGTGGACGTGGAAGGCCTGCTGGTGTGCGGGCGCACCTTGAGCGCGACCCGCGAGGCCATGGCCGGCGCGCGCCACATGGCGACCTCCATGGCGATGGGGCAAGCGGTCGGCACGCTGGGCGCCATCGCCGCCACCAGCGGCCGCCGCCCCTCGGCCGTTCCCGCCTCGGAAGTACAGCAGCGCCTGGCACAGGCCCACGCCCTTTTCCACCGCGAGCAGGTCGCGCCCCAGGACCTGCCCGCCTGAAATTCCCCAGGAGACATCCATGAGAAGAACACGACAGGCCACCACCTGCCTCGCCCTGCTGGCCACCGCCACCGTGGCGGCCGCCCAGGATTGGCCCAGCCGCGCCACCACGGTGATCAACCCCTTCAGCGCCGGCACGACCACCGACACCGTGGCGCGCGTCGTCGCCGAAGGTTTGCAGAAGAAATTCGGCACGCCCTTCATCGTCGATTCCCGGCCCGGCGCCGGCGGCATGATAGGCACCACCCTGGTCGCCCGCGCGCACCCTGACGGCAGCACCTTCGGCGTCAGCATCGCCGGCCCCTTGGTGCACAACTCCCTGCTCTACAAGAGCATGGCCTACGACCCCGACAAGGACCTCACGCCGCTGACGCTGGGCGTGCATCAGCCCTGCCTGCTGATCGCGTCCAAGACGCTGGGCGTCAAGACCGTGCCGGAGCTGGTCGACGTGCTGAAGAAAAATCCCGGCAAATACAACTACTCGTACGTGGGCAACGGCTCGCTGGGCCACCTGGTCATGACGCTGCTGGCCAACAAGAGCGGCGCGCAGATCGTTCCGGTGATGTATGCCGGCGCGGTCCAGGCCACCACCGCCGTGATGACCAACGAGGTGCAGATGGGCTGCCTGCCCGCCCAGGCCACGATGGCGCAGGTGCGCGGCGACAAGGTGGTGCCCATTGCCGTCTCCACCGCCGAGCGCGCGGCGCTGCTGCCCGAGGTGCCGACCCTGCGGGAGTTCTACCCCGAGATCGTCGGCAGCGCCTGGATAGGGTTCGTCGCGCCCGGCGGCATGGCCCCCGCGCTGGCCGCGCGCATCAGCGCGTCGATCGGCGAGGTGCTGCGCCAGCCCCAGGTGGTGGAGCTGCTGCGCCAGCAATTGATGGAACCCGCGCCCGGTACGCCCGCGCAGTTCAAGGCCTTCATGCGGGAAGAACTGGCTCGCTGGAAACCCGTGATCGTCGACAACAAGATCACCGCCGAATAGTGAAACGGAGAACGAGAAGTGAAAAGCCGTAGCAACCAGCCCCTGGGCCGCACCACCCAGGGCGTGCCGATCGTGGCGCAAGCCGACGTCGTCGTCATCGGCGCGGGTCCGGGCGGCTTCGCGGCGGCGCTGCGCGCGCGCCGCGAAGGCTGCAGCGTGGTCCTGGTCGAGAAGTTCGACATGCCGGGCGGGGTCCATACCTCCGGGCTCCAGGGCGCCGCCAATACCGGCGTCGGCGGCATCCATACCGAGTTGATGGAGCGCTTCGCCTCGGCCGGCGCCATTTACACCGCCACCGAGCAAGACCTGCCCGACTGGGCCGGCAATGCACTGTCCCACTACGACCACTACCTGGAGCCGGGATCGCCCTTCCGGCGCGCCTCCTTCAACCCGGATGCCGCGGGCAACATCATGTTGCGGATGCTGGACGAGGCCGGGGTGCACGCCATCTACGGCGCCGCCTTCGTGGACGTCGAGATGCAGGCCGAGGGCGATCAGCGCCGCATCACCCATGCCATCATCGAAACGGTGCAAGGCCGCCAGGCCATCGGGGGCCGCGTCTTCGTGGAAGGCAGCGGCACCGCGGAAGTGGTGGCCCGCGCCGGCGCCCCCTTCGTGCGCGGCGGCGGGCGGCAGCCCGAGACCGTGGCCGGGGATGCCCAGGAGCGCCCAATACCCGGCGGCTTGCTGTGGATCATGAGCGGCATCGACTTCGCCCAGACCGCCGCCTACCAGAAGCGCGAGAACGACCCGGCGCTGAGCAAGCTGATCAACGCCGCGCGCGCGGCCGGAGACATCCCGCCCGAACTGTATCGCCCGCGCCTGGCCGACCAGGGCGTCTACGGCGACCACTACATCGGCCACCCGACGGTGGACATGAGCCCCATCCAGGGCCCGGGCACCTTCATCCTGTGGCAGAACGTGCCCTACGAGTGGGCGCTGCACATGGACGAGGACACCGAGCACGCCTCGCGCGCCAAGCGCGAGCTGCGCCGGCTGATCGACATCGAGGCCGCCTTCCTGCGCAAATACGTACCGGGCTTCCAGGACGCCTTCATCTCCCACGTCGGCCGCTACGTGGGCGTGCGGGACGGCCGCCATCCCGTGGGCGAATACGTATTCTCCATCGACGACGCACGCGAGCAGCGGCGCTTCCCCGACGCCGTGACGCACCCCATGACCAAGACCTTCTTCTGGGACCAGTACACGAAGTACCGCTTCGAGGTGCCCTACCGCTGCTTCCTGCCCAAGGAAGTGGACAACCTCTTGCTGACCGGCGCCTCGCTGTCCTTCACCTTCGAAACCCTCTTCATGGTCATGCGCAACTTCCCCTGGTGCTGCCAGACCGGCGAAGTGGCCGGCCACGCCGCCGCGCGCGCCGTCCGCGAAGGCGTGAGTCCCAAGCAGTTGCGCTGGACCGAGCCGCTGCCCTTCTGATCCGCAAGGAGACACGACATGAATGCTTCGGTCATTACCGAAACCCTGAACACGCCCGTACTCGACCGCTACGACGTCATCGTCGCGGGCGGCGGCGCCTCCGGCCTGATTGCCGCCGTCGCGGCGGCCCGTGGCGGCGCGCGCGTGGCGCTGATTGAGCGCGCCGGCTGCCTGGGCGGCACCGCCACCTCCGGCATGGTCGCGCAGTACATCGGCCTGTTCAACGGCACCGTGCGCTGCGTGAGCGGCCTGGGCTTCGAACTCACGCAGCGCATCGAAGCCGCCGGCGGCAGCGACGGCTTTCGCCGCTACACCCTGGCCGAGGCCAGCGCCAACCCCGTCACCATCACCAACTTCCCCTTCAACCCCGAAGTCGTCAAGATCGTGGCCGACGACATGGCGCGCGAAGCCGGCGTGGACGTGCTCCTGCACACACGCGTCGTCGGGCCGCTGATGGAAGACGGCCGCGTGGCCGGCCTGCTGCTGGAAAACGTCTCCGGCCGCCGCGCCCTGCGCTCGCGCATGCTGGTGGATGCCACCGGCGACGCCGTCATCGCCGCCGCGGCCGGCGTCCCCTGCGTTGGCGAAGAACCCGAACTGCGCGACAAGCGCCAGCCGCTGACCCTGGTGTTCCGCATGTCGAACGTGGACGTGCGCGCCTTCCGCGCCACCCCGCGCGAGCGCAAACGCGCCATCGCCCTGGACGGCCTGCGGCGCGGCCAGCTCGCCTGGGAAAGCCTGTCCTTCTGCAGCACGCCCGGCGACACCGACGCCATCTGCCTGATGAGCCGCATCCACGGCATCGACGCGCTGGACGGCGCGGCGCTAACCCAGGCCGAACAGATCGGGCGGCAACAGATCAAGACCATCGTGCCCTTTCTGCGCGAACACGTGCCCGGCTTCGAGCAATCCGTGCTCGCCGGCATCGCCGAACGCGTGGGCATACGCGAGACACGCCGCATCGTCGGCCGCTACACCCTGACGACCGACGACATCGTCGGCGGCAAACGCTTTGCCGACGCCGTCGCCCTGGGCGCCGGCCCCATGGACCTGCACGAAGCCGGCGGTACCGGCGTCGACCTGTGGATGCCGCCCGCCCCTTTCGAGATCCCCCTGGCCTGCCTGCTGCCCCAATCCACCGAAGGCATCGTCGTGACCGGCCGGGCCATCTCCGCCACGCGCGAGGCCAACGGCGGCGCCCGCCACATGGGCACCGCCATGTGCCTGGGCCATGCCGCCGGCGCCTACGCCGCCCTGGCGGCCAGCGGCCAGGGCACGCTGGAGAACCCCGCGATCGACAAGCTGCGCCAGGTGCTGCGCAGCCAGGGCGCCCTGATATCGGCCGACGAGGCAGTGGCCAACGCGGATGAAAACGCGGTCGACGCACGCCCCGCCTGAACAGATTGAAAAAGGAGACAAGCATGCAGAACATCGTTCGACGCAAGACCCTGGCCGCGGCCGTGCTGATCGCCATCACGGCCGGCGGCGCCTTCCCCGCCTGGGCGCAAGACTATCCCGGCAAGCCCATCCGCCTGATCGTGCCCTTCCCCGCCGGCGGCCCGTCCGACACCACCGCGCGGTCCATCGCCGAAGGCCTGGGCAAGGTGCTGGGACAACCCGTCGTGGTCGAGAACAAACCCGGCGCCGGCGCCATCATCGGCAGCGAAGTCGTGCTGGGCCAGCCCGCCGACGGCTACACGCTGCTGATGGCCAGCAACGTGATCTCCACCGGCAAATGGCTCTACCCCTCCATGAGCTTCGAGCCGGTGCGCGACTTCCGCGCCGTGGCCGGCGTGTTCCGCAGCCCGCACCAGGTGGCCGTGGCGCCGGACTTTCCGGGCCAGGGTATCCAGGACCTGATCGCCCTGGCCAAGCGCGAAGGCGGCCGCATGAACTACGGCTCGGGGGGATCCGGCACCATGCCGCACCTGGGCACGGAGCGGTTCAAGCAGGTTACCGGCGTGGAGATGCAGCACATTCCCTATCGGGGTTCTGCACCGGCCAACGTCGCGCTGGTGGCGGGCGACGTGCCGGTTCACTTCGACATCGAATTCTCGGTGCAGCCGCTGCTGAAGTCCGGACGGCTGCGGTCCCTGGGCGTCACCGCGTTGAAACGGTCCCCTCAATTTCCCGACGTTCCCACACTGGATGAACAGGGCATCAAGGGCTTCGAGTTGTACTCATGGTTCGGCATCGTGGCACGCACCGGAACCCCGGACCACATCGTCGCCAAACTGAATCAAGCCATCAACCAGGTGATGGAAACCCCGGAATTCAAACAGCGACTGACGGCGCTGGGAGCCGAGAAGATCGGCGGACCGCCTGCTGCGTTCGAGAAGATGATCAAGGACGACTATCGGCTCTGGGGTGAGGTGATCCAGAAAGCCAATATCAAGATCGAGTAGACACACGGCATCAGGTATCGAGGAAACAGCGAGATGTCGCCATCATCCGCACCTGCTGCGTCGAATTGATCGACGGGGTGTGCAGCAGGCGCATGTCCATGAGAAAGACATCGCCTGCGCGCCCGGACATCTCGACGATCCCGATCCCCAGGTCATCAAGCTGGCGCTCCAGATCCTCCGCCGTTCTCAATATCCCGCGCAACTGTGCTGACGACACACCCGGCCGCGTATCGACACGATGGGATCCGGCCAGTGTCAGCGTTCCCCCACCACCGCTGGCCACGTCGTCGAGCAGGAAGAATGCCTGTATCCCCGGCAAGCGGCCTGGCGGCTTCGCCGCCACGTCCACATGCCAGTTCAAACCTTGCAGCGTCCAGGCGCCTTGACGGGGCGGCGACAGCAGCAGTTCGACATCCTGGACCAGGTTCGGCGCTCGTCCGGCCAATCGAGCCACCTCGGCCAGCAATTCCCGCGTGACCAGAGATTCATGCAGGCCGGGCAGCCTGACCAGCGAAGACAGCTTGCCGATCTGCTGGAAGACAGGGAGGCCACGCACCAAAGCAGGCATGCCCTTTCCCTCGGACACGCGTTTGAGCTCATCAAGCAGCTTCTGCCGGACAGCCATCATCCGCTTGCGCGGATGAAAACCCTCCAACCGGACGTAGCCTTGGTCGGCAAAGAAATCGGCTTGAGCGGGTTTCATTGGCAAGAACTCCTTGGAGGAACCGACGTCCGCATTCCCGCCACTCAATGCAGGTAAAACGGCGTACCGCCCTGTGGCCATGCGCTGTCTATTCGACTGCTTTGAGGATACACATGGCATCGCCCTCCGCCCAGACCATTCATCTCGCCCCTCCAGAACCGTGCCCGAATTGCGGACTCGAGAGGATCGCCCACGCCGCCGGCGAGAAAACCGCTCCCCGGCGAACATTCGCCAGCCCCTCGCAGCTCACGATTTATATAGCAAACCTCCTGCTGATCGGCGGGGCTATCGCGATTTCCGTACAACCAGAGAGCGCATCGTCGCCGCTGATATTCGGCGGATTCCTGACCGGCCATATCTGCCTTGGCCTATACGCGATCCTACTACGCGAGCGCGGGCTGCTGTTTCTGAACACCGCACTCGCGGCGTTGGATTTATATGCAGTAGTGATCCGGCTCTGATGCTCGGCGGTTTGATCTATGACCGCCTGGACAGCTACACGCTGATGTATGTGGGCTCGTAGGGCATGGGGCTGGCGGCAATGCCGATCCTGATGGCGTTCCGGCCGCTTCCCGGAAGAAAGGTGGAAGCGGTGGCCGGCTAAGGCGAACTATCCGGGACCTCAGCGCGCCGGGCTCACCGGAAACGAGGCGAAGAAGCGCTTGCCGTCCGGGTCCTCGTAGGCGTTCACCGTGTAGCCGGTCTTGGTGTCGATGATCGCCGGACCCAGCAGCCGGCCCTGCGGCTGGCCGGTGGCGGAATCGCGGGCCACCGCGCCATCGATTTCCACATACGACACGAAAGACGCGGCCGCCAGATCATCGGTCACCGCCACGCCGTGGTCCTGGCTGGGAACGGTAAACACGGCGCCGGACGAATCGGCGGCCGACGAGCTGCCCGGCCCGCCGGGGTTGTAAACGGCGGCGTACGCGCCCGACGAGGGCAGCCGGGCCTCGAAAATACGAGCCACGGCCGCCAGGTCGCCGGACAAGATGATGTCGTACTGATTGTCGTGGTCTTCCACGTAGCCGGCATCGTAGCTTTCCTGCTGCAAGCCGGTATCCGCCAGCCCGACCACGCGCACCGCGCCGTAGCCGTCTATCGCATAGGACTTGCCCGCCTCCGTCAGCTCCACCACGCCGCCGGATCTGTCTTTCGCCTTCAACAGGAAAAAGCGCTCGTAGTCGACCGGCCGGATGCTGCCGATGCCGTCGGGCGAGAAACCCGCGCTGGTGTAAATACGCAGACGGTATTCGGCCTGCGCGCCGTACAGATCCTCGCCGCTGTTCGCGCTGGAGTTGGGCTGGGACTGCGGGCCACCCTCGCCCAGGCTCGAATAGAGATTGAGCTTGGCCGCCACCACGCGCGGGCCGTTGCCCGGCACATAAGGATTGGCGCTTTCGATGCCCAGCCCCGCCGCCGGCACCAGGCCCAGGGGCGTGATGAACATCATCGGTGTCTCGGCGTCGACAACGTCCACCCGCGTCGGATACTGCGCATCGGGCTGCCCCGGCGCGACGCGGTTGCCCCAGTAGCCGGTCAGCACCACGGTCTGCCGTTCGTTGTATTCCAGGTTGGGGATGAAGCTGGCGGTGATGGGCGTGACCGTGCTGCCATCGTTGAGCGTGATGCGGAACGCCTCGGGGCTGACCGAGGCAGGCAGCACCGGATGGCTGAACACCACCGGGATGGTGTCCGCCAACAGCACCTCCACACCATAGAGGGCGCGAAAGGCGGCGACGCCTACCGCCGAATAATGGGCGCGGGCAGGCGCATCGAGCGCGGGGTCCAGGTCCGCCCATGCCACGCCGTGGGCCTGGGCGGCCAGGCGCGCCGCGCTGTCGGTGCCGACGAGCCCGGGCACGCCCATGTAGCCGTCGAAACCATAGTTGGCCGTGATGATGCGCGGCTGCCCGCCGTAGAAATCCGCCCCCAGCACGATATTCGTGGCCAGCGCCGGCGAACTCGGCACCTGGTCGTCATTGACCGCCGCGAGATGCTCCTGCAACGGCACGGCGAGTTCGCTGTACACCAGGCCCCCGCTGGGATCGGGGTAGGACGGGTCGTTGCCGGCACTACCACCGTCATCGCCGCCACCGCATGCCACCAGCGCCAGCGCCATGGCGGCATGAGCGATGAACCGATTCAGGCCGGCCGCCCCAGACCAAGTGTCATGGATGCCGTAATTCATCTTGTCTGGACGCACGCAGGGGCTCTCTGGCAGAAAATGGTGTGGCGGGAACGATGCCCGCTGCCGGCGAGCCGGAGCGTGCGGCGCTTTCGGCACATTTTGAGCCTGGGCGTGGCGCCGGGGATATACCATGTTCATGGTACGGCACCGATGACGGCTGCGCCGGCCGGGCGGGATGGCTCAACAGCGGCCCGTTTCGTACCCGGCGGCAATCAGGATCCTGCTCGCGATTGCACTCCAACGCTGCAACAGGGCCGAGATAGAATCGGCACCTTTCTCGCGCTCCGCTTCCCTACTCGTTTAGCTCCGTCCGGCTTGCCCTGTGATGTCCAGCACCAGCGCGCTTTTGCGCTTGGCCGTCCAGCGTTTGATGTCTTCTTCCCCCTTCGTGCTCAACGCTGTCTCCTCGATCATGACGTGAGCAGGATTTCACTGGGCCAAGACAGTGATCAAGAGCGGCAGAGTCCGGCCATACCCGCTTGCTCAGATCGACCCTGCGGCAACGCCGACTCCATGAAAAGAAGTCGACGCTGCCGCAGCAACCACTCAAGTATTGTCTTTTACGGTGGGTGTGGGCCCGTTGGTTTTAACCGACTCAATGCCATTATCCCGTGCCGCCGTGCTCGAGTACATCTCGCTGCGCCCGATGGCCTCCCCGTTTGCTCCTGTCAAGGTGAAATAGGGCGAGCCGTCGGATGCCGTCTTACGTTGATATCTTGCGTCGCTCGGGGAATTCTTCCGCACCGACTCAATACCTCCCAAGGCGTTCGCTTTGGTGGTGTAACGCTCGCTGGTAAGAATGGTTTCGTGGTTGCCAGCTTTTAGATTGAACATGTACTGATCACCGCTACGCTTCAAGTCGTAGTAACCGCTCATAGGAATCTCCAATGTCTGAGTTTTTCATCTGATGGTCGATCGGTGCTGCGATGCGTATCGTATACATGAACGCCGGCCAATGGTAATACGGTTTTTGCCTGTAGGGACGCTACTGAAGGAGCAAGGGGGAACGCTCTAGCACACATGGATCAATACAGAATCCTGCCTTGCCAATGACTACTTTCGACCCATTGCTGCCGGTCACCCCGTACGCTTTTCAAAGCAGGTCTTGATTGCGGAGCGGGCACCAACGAGCCGACGGCGGGGCGCAAATGAGTTCACCTGCCTACATGAGAGCCCAGAAGCTTCTCGCATCGCAGTGCTCCTAGGTGCCCGCGCTACGGACCCGGCCGCCTGAAGACGCACAAGCGGCAGTTGCGCGTGTACGTCGTCTGCAGAGAAGAGCGCCCGTTGGTCACCCAGTGCGCAAGCGATGATTCCGTACCGACACGATATCGGTTTGCTGCAAGGGCGAACGAATGTCCTGACTCGACGATTTCGAAATCCTGCACCCTCTATGGTTCGCGCCGAGAAGGCAATGTGCTCTCATTCCCTAGAAACTACGCAGGCAAACCGCGCAGCGGGTTCTTTGAGCTTTCGGAAATGTGTGGGCACTTAACGTTGCGCTTGGCGCCGGAACTGCTCACCTGCACCCAGTTCGCAATTTCTTGCGTTGTGGATCGGCCGCCTTGCAACTATTTCGGGCAGCGCCGATTTTTGCGATAGGAAGCGCTTGTTTGTCGCTCTCGTTGACGTCTGGATAGACGCCACTTGCTTCAGCGAATCGAAGTGCCCTTTCCCGTGTCGAGGCCCATCCCGCAGCAAGACCGTGCTGCACCCATTTCGACTCGACCATATCGATCGCCTCCAGGTAATGAGAGATCGTTGGTAGCGAATCTCGAGAGAACCACCTGAGCAGTTGCTCCTGCAGGTCCCGATCGACTGGAGAGTTGCGACTACGAAGGCGACTCGCCATTTTCGCACAATTGGTGCTTCGATTAGTGTTTTCGAGAATGCGCGCGGCAGCTGGGAAATCCGTATCCCCGCTGTTGTCCATGAACACCGGTGCCATCGCATAAGGTAACGGCCTATAGCCCCTGTCCCACGTCACGTTGAGCGGTTGCTGGCCGCGCTTGACCGCAATCGGTGGCGTCAGCCCTACAACACGTATTTCGCTCTTGCCGCCCTGCAAAAAAACGAGCCTATCGCCAGTCGTCAGCGGACTTCGGGTGGGATGCATCAGGTTAGTTCCATGACAGCCAGTCTGTCCGAAGCTGCCAAATTCCCAGAATGGATCTCGGCGTAGATCGCTATCGCGAGAGGGTCGACGTAGATAGACGAAGTAGAGCATTAGATAGCTTCCTCCAGCAGGTTCCTCAACCAGGGCTCTGCCTCTGGATAGTGGTCGGCGTCGAGCACAAACTCTTGCCCCTTTGCGGCGGAGCGCAACAGCACGCCGTGGTCATCATGCACCCATCGTGAACCCGCAGGGTGGTATGACAGCGGAGGCCGAGTGCTGTCAGGCAGGAACCAACCCGGTAGGCGCCACAGCGTCCGCGTGCCACCGGCTGCTGTCAGACGAATAGCGTCCTTGAACTGCGGGAACTGCCCAGCACCAAACGAGGCGCGTTTTACATATCGTGAAGCTGTACCGGCGACATACAAATTGTTCAAAGCGCTGTCGTAATGGTCGGGTTTTGCCACGTGAGGATGGTCCGCGATCCACGGATGCCGCCTCAGGCAATCTTCTCGTTGAGTCACAATGGGAAGCACTTCTGCGACTTCGAGCCAGCCAAACATTACGTGAAGGTTCGGCGCTGAAGTCGCATATCGCCAGCGACCGCCGACTCGTTCGACTTTTCGGAACCACCCGAAGAACAGGAATACGTCTCCCGCACCGAATTTTTGACGGGCTAGATGTCCGTGCGCCGCACCGGTCTGACCCAGCGCCGGCCGCCACCCAGGCAGTCGCTGGTCTGATGCCCGAGCGAGGTCGGGATCCAGATGTATACGGGTCTCCATAGACAAGCGGCCGCCCGACAGGTCATGGATCAGGCCGACCATGTCCACGTCCACGTTGGCCTGTTCGAGATCTTTCATCGTGAGATTGTCATGTTCGGCCGGGATCGGGAGCGGCAGTAGACGGCCATCAGGGAGAATCGGACTGGCAATCCGCCCATATTGCGAATCGAAGCCTTTCCGGGAAAAGCAAATTTTCATCGTCAATCAGAAGATAAAGCGAAATGGAAACCTCCACCGGACAAGCATCAGCAGTCCAGGACCATTGCAGTATGCCGGATGTCCGGCATACTCGTCTGTCCATTTTTCGAATTGATGTAGCCGTTCCAGCGACACAACTCTTTTTCCTTGAATGGCCCTTCATGGCCGGAAGCGGGCTTGCTCAAGCGCCTGCTTCCGACCCATTGTGGACGTTCCACCGAAAACAGATGCAACTCGGTCGATTGTTTTCTTACCTCAAACTCGCAAACGAATTTTGGTTTTGTACAAGAGTATCGCGCAGCTATGCTGCTCCCTTAAGCTTTAGTAAAAACTCAGCGAGCCTAATCAGGCTGCCAAACGAGGCCAAGGACTTCCCGATTGATGTCAGCGCCGACAAATTTCCTTCAGCGTTCAATTTATTGATAGCCTCGTCAACATACTGCTCGAGTTCCGCAACCATCAGAACAGGGTCTGTCGATCTTTCATCAATGGCGTAGATCGACACGTTTTCGATGTTTTCGCCGGTCACGTGAAAAAAGACCATGCACGGAGTCTGCGCTTGATCTTCGATCCCGAGTGCCTCCATGAATTTCAGATTGAAGTTCTGCCAATGCGAGCTTACTGCATTGGCATGCAAATAAAAGAGCGTGACATCTTTAGCCGTTCTATCGTGAAGTCGCTGAAAACCGTAATCCTTCTTCAGCGCCTCACGAACCACTCCGTGCGTCATGTCGTAGAATACAAACGCAAATGCCCGGGCCCGACCACGCTGTATATGCTCGAGGCAGACTGAATTAAAAATCTCTAAGAACTGGCCGTAACCCATGCCGATGCCTCGGTTGCCGTCCTGCATTTGTATTGGATACACAACGCGCTCCGAGTGATTAGCTATAGTTTACGTGGAGATGGCCGCTTTTGGCCGATATCAGCCATTATCGTTTGACAACGATTTTTTACAGCCCCCCACCAAAGAAAAAGAGCTTGGCATCTAGCGTCTAAAATCCGCCCGCTCGATACCCCGTACCGTTGACTTACAAAAAAAGCAAGAACACTGTCACCAACTCACTCTACAAAGAACGCCACTTCCACCATGCCACCATCCTCCCACCCCCACTCGCTAGCGCACCGCCTCCAGCACAAATAAGTCCCTTGGTAAAACCATCAAAATAAAAACCCTGCAAAACAGTGTTGATAAGCGCCAACGCCACAGCCAAACCAAGGACACCGCCGATACCTGCATACATGCGACGGTCCAGCGCCAGCGCCCCCCTTTGAATGCGCGCGAATGCCCTTCGGCTTCATAGATCAGCGTGGTGCCGCAACGTATACAGCGAATATTGGATATGAAAAGCACTATCGATCCAGTTATTTTAGTAACTTTTGTAACTCCAATAACTCACCGAGTCAACAGAGCCCCCTTCCCCACTCTCCAAAATAAAAAAGGCCGCACAAAGTGCGGCCCTTTTTAGACTACAACTAGTCCTATTTCTTCCTAACCGGCGGCAAATCCGTACACACCCCTTCCGCCACCTCGGCCGCCATCCCGATCGACTCACCCAAGGTCGGATGAGGATGGATGGTCTTCCCGATATCCACCATATCCGCCCCCATCTCGATCGCCAGGGCGACCTCGCCAATCATGTCACCGGCATTCGTCCCCACGATGCCGCCGCCCACGATCCGGTGCGTCTCTTCATCGAACAGCAGCTTGGTAAACCCTTCGTCGCGCCCATTGGCGATGGCACGCCCCGAAGCGGCCCACGGGAACATGCCCTTGGTGACCTTGCGGCCCTGCTTCTTGGCTTCGTCTTCGGTCAGGCCCACCCACGCGACTTCCGGATCCGTGTAGGCCACGGACGGGATCACGGTAGCGTCGAAGTGGCTCTTCTGGCCGGCCGCGGCTTCGGCCGCCACGTGGCCTTCATGCACGGCCTTGTGGGCCAGCATGGGTTGGCCGACGATGTCGCCGATGGCGTAGATGTGCGGCACGTTGGTGCGCATCTGGGAATCCACGGAAATGAATCCGCGGTCGCCCACTTGCACGCCGGCCTTGTCGGCGCCGATCTTCTTGCCGTTGGGGCTGCGGCCGACGGCCTGCAGGACGAGGTCGTAGCGCTGGGGTTCCTTGGGGGCCTTTTCGCCCTCGAAGGTGACGTAGATGCCGTCTTTCTTGGCCTCGATGCCCACCGTCTTCGTTTTCAACATGATGTTGTCGAAGCGGTGTTCGTTCATCTTCTGCCAGACCTTGACCAGGTCGCGGTCGGCGCCCTGCATCAGGCCGTCCAGCATTTCGACGACGTCCAGGCGAGCGCCCAGGGTCGAATACACCGTGCCCATTTCGAGGCCGATGATGCCGCCGCCGATGATGAGCATCTTCTTGGGCACGCTTTTCAACAGCAGCGCGCCGGTGGAGTCGACGATGCGTTCGTCTTCGGGGGCGAACGGCAGTTTCACCGACTGGCTGCCGGCGGCGATGACGGCGCTGGCGAACTGGATGACCTGTTTGCCGTCCTTGCCCTGCACTTCGATGTGGTTGGGGCCGACGAAGGCGCCGACGCCGGTCACCACCGTGACCTTGCGGGCCTTGGCCATGCCGGCCAGGCCGCCGGTCAGCTTGCCGACGACGCCGTCCTTGAACGCGCGCAGCTTGGTGAGGTCGATCTCGGGCTTGCCGAAGGTGATGCCGTGTTCGGCCATCTTGGCGGCTTCCTCGACCACGGCAGCGGTATGCAGCAGGGCCTTGGAGGGAATGCAGCCGACGTTCAGGCAGACGCCGCCCAGGGTGGCGTAGCGTTCGATCAGGGCCACTTTCAGGCCGAGGTCGGCGGCGCGGAAGGCGGCGGAGTAGCCGCCGGGGCCGGCGCCCAGGACCACGACGTCGAAGCTCTGGTCGGCCTTGCCGCCGAAGCTGGCGGCGGCCGGAGCGGCAGCGGGCAGCGGGACGGGATCGGGATCCGGCTTGTCGGAGGTGGGTTCACCCAGTTCGTGCATGGCGGCGGGCGCCAGTTCGACCTTGGGGAAGCCGGTGCGGGACTTGGTGTCCACGGCCGGGGCCGCCGGGCTGGCGGCGGCAGCGCCTTCGGCGGCGTCGATCTCGAGCAGCACGGTTCCTTCGCTGACCTTGTCGCCGACCTTGACCTTGATCGCCTTGACCACCCCGCCCTGCGAGGCCGGGATCTCCATCGACGATTTGTCGGATTCGACCGTGATCAGGCTTTGCTCGGCCTTGATCGTGTCGCCCACGGCCACCAGCACTTCGATGACCTCGACTTCCTTGAAGTCGCCGATGTCGGGTACTTTCAGTTCTATCGCCATCCGTTGCTCCTTACAGCAGGATGCGGCGGTAGTCCGCCAGCACCGAGGCCAGGTAGGCGTTGAAGCGGGCGCCGGCGGCACCGTCGATGACGCGATGGTCGTACGACAGCGACATCGGCAGCGTCAGTTGCGGCACGAACTGCTTGCCGTCCCAGACGGGCTTCATGGCCGAGCGGCTGACGCCCAGGATGGCCACTTCGGGCGCGTTGATGATGGGCGTGAAGCTGGTGCCGCCGATGCCGCCCAGCGACGAGATCGAGAAGCAGCCGCCCTGCATTTCCGACGGCGAGAGCTTGCCGTCGCGCGCCTTCTTGGCCAGTTCGGTGGTCTCGCGGGCCAGGTCCAGGACGCCCTTCTTGTCGGCGTCGCGGATGACCGGCACCACCAGCCCGTTGGGCGTATCGGCGGCGAAGCCGATGTGGAAGTACTTCTTCAGGATCAGGCTGTCGCCTTCCAGCGAGGCATTGAACTCGGGGAATTTCTTCAGCGCCGAGACCACGGCCTTGATCAGGAACGCGAGCATCGTGACCTTGACGCCAGATTTCTCGTTTTCCTTGTTGAGCTGGACGCGGAAGGCTTCCAGGTCGGTGATGTCCGCATCTTCATTGTTGGTGACGTGCGGGATCATCACCCAGTTGCGGTGCAGGTTGGCGCCGGAGATCTTCTTGATGCGCGACAGCGGCTTGGCTTCGATCTCGCCGAACTTGGCGAAGTCGACCTTGGGCCAGGCCAGCACTTCCAGGCCGGAGCCCGAACCGCCGGCGGCCGCGGGCGCCGCGGCGGTGGCGCCGCCGGCCAGGGCCTGCTTGACGAAGTTGCGCACGTCGTCGGGCGTGATGCGGCCCTTGGGACCGGTGGCGGGCACCCTGGCCAGGTCCACGCCCAGTTCGCGCGCAAACTTGCGCACGGACGGCGAAGCGTGGGCCTTGGAAGGCGCGTGTTCGGCGGCGGGATCGGCCGGCACGGGCGCCTGCTTGGCCGCAGGGGCCGGAGCCGGCGCGGCGGCGGGCGCCTCGGCCTTCGCAGCGGGCGCCGGGGCGCTCTCGGCCTGGGCGGCCGGCGCAGCGGCGGCGGCACCGCCACCGCTCTTGACCTTGACGAGTTGGCTGCCCATGGACACCTTGTCGCCCACCTTGACCAGCACGGCGGTGACTTCACCCGCCGTGGAGGTCGGGATTTCCATGGAAGACTTGTCGGACTCGACGGTGATCAGGCTTTGCTCGGCCGAGACCTTGTCGCCCACCTTGACCAGCAGTTCGATGACTTCGACTTCCTTGAAGTCGCCGATATCGGGCACGACCACGGTTTCCTCGGCACCGCCCTGGGCTGGCGCGGCGGCCGGCGCGGCCTGGGGCGCGGGCGCGGCTTCCTGCTTGGCCGCAGGCGCGGCCGGCGCTTCGGCCTTGGCCGGCGCCGCTTCCTGCTTGGGCGCCTCGGCGCCGCCGGCGGCCTCGATCTCGACCAGCGGCGTACCTTCGCTGACCTTGTCGCCCACCTTGACCTTGATGGCCTTGACCACCCCGCCCTGCGCGGCCGGGATTTCCATGGAGGACTTGTCGGACTCGACGGTGATCAGGCTTTGTTCGGCCTTGATGGTGTCGCCCACCGAAACCAGGATCTCGATCACTTCGACTTCGCTGAAATCACCGATGTCGGGGACTTTCAGCTCGCTCACATTACTCATTCTGTAGTCTCCAGAAAGCCGGACCCCACCGGCGCCCCCGCCGCAGGCGGGCGCGCGCCGGCCGGGCGGGCAAGACAGGGGCAGTCCCCATCTTACCCATCCCGGCCATCGATCACGCGTGTTGAGGGTTGGCTTTCTCGGGGTTGATGCCGTACTTCTTGATGGCCTCGGCCACCTTCTTCATCGGGATCTTGCCTTCGTCGGCCAGCGCCTTCAGGGCGGACAGCGTGACGAAGTGGCGATCCACCTCGAAGTGCTCGCGCAGCTTGGCGCGGAAGTCGGAACGGCCGAACCCGTCGGTGCCCAGCACGTTGTAGGTGCGGCCCTTGGGGATGAACGGACGGATCTGGTCGGCGAAGGACTTCATGTAGTCGGTCGAGGCGACGATGGGGCCTTCGGTCTTTTCCAGGGCTTCGGTCACGTAGGCGACCTGGGCCTTCTTTTCCGTCGGATGCAGCATGTTGTGGCGGTCGACGTCCAGGCCGTTGCGGCGCAGCTCGGTGAAGCTGGTCACGCTCCAGATGTCGGCGGCCACGCCCCAGTCCTTCTCGAGCAGTTCCTGGGCGGCGATGACTTCGCGCAGGATGGTGCCCGAACCCAGCAGCTGGACGCGGTGCTCGGCCTTGGCCTCGCTCTTCTTCAACTGGTACATGCCGCGGATGATGCCCGCTTCGTCGCCGGTCTTCAGGCCGGGCTGGGCATAGTTCTCGTTCATGACCGTGATGTAGTAGAAGACGTTTTCCTGGTCTTCCACCATGCGCTTCAGGCCGTTCTGGATGATGACCGCCAGTTCGTGCGCGAAGGTCGGGTCGTACGACACGCAGTTGGGGATGGTGGCCGACATCAGGTGGCTGTGGCCGTCCTCGTGCTGCAGGCCTTCGCCGTTGAGCGTCGTGCGGCCGGCGGTGCCGCCCAGCATGAAGCCGCGGGCCTGCATGTCGCCGGCGGCCCAGGCCAGGTCGCCGATGCGCTGGAAGCCGAACATCGAGTAATAGATGTAGAACGGCACCATGATGCGGTTGTTCGACGAGTAGGACGTCGCCGCGGCGATCCAGGAGCTCATCGCGCCCGCTTCGTTGATGCCCTCTTCCAGGATCTGGCCGTCTTCCGCTTCGCGGTAGTACATGACCTGCGCCTTGTCCACGGGCACGTACTTCTGGCCTTCGTGGGCGTAGATGCCGATCTGGCGGAACATGCCTTCCATGCCGAAGGTGCGCGATTCATCGGGCACGATGGGCACGACGCGCGGACCCAGGGTCTTGTCGCGCAGCAGTTGCGTCAGGATGCGGACGAAGGCTTGCGTGGTCGAGATCTCGCGGCCTTCGGCGGTGGGGTCGAGCACGGCCTGGAACGCCGACAGCGCCGGCGCGGGCAGGTGTTCGTCGGCCTTCTGGCGGCGGTGCGGCAGGTAGCCGCCCAGGGCCGCGCGGCGCTCGTGCAGGTACTTCATTTCCGGCGATTCGTCCGCCGGCTTGAAGTACGGCAGGTCGCACAGCTTGTCGTCCGGCACCGGGATGTTGAAGCGGTCGCGGTAGGCGCGGATGATGTCGTCGTCCAGCTTCTTCTGCTGGTGCGCGGGGTTGCGCGACTCGCCGGCGGCGCCCATGCCATAGCCCTTGATGGTCTTGGCCAGGATGACGGTCGGACGGCCTTCGCTCTTCTGCGCGGCGTCGAACGCGGCGAAGACCTTGTGCGGATCATGGCCGCCGCGGTTCAGGCGCCAGATGTCGTCGTCGCTCATGCGGCTGACCATCTCCAGCAGCTTGGGGTGCTTGCCGAAGAACTTCTCGCGCACGAACGCGCCGTCGTTGGCCTTGTAGGCCTGGTATTCGCCGTCGACGGTCTCTTCCATGATCTGGCGCAGGATGCCCTCCTTGTCGCGCGCCAGCAGCGGATCCCAGTAGCCGCCCCAGATCAGCTTGAGGACGTTCCAGCCGCTGCCACGGAATTCGCCTTCCAGTTCCTGGATGATCTTGCCGTTGCCGCGCACCGGGCCGTCCAGGCGCTGCAGGTTGCAGTTGATCACGAACACCAGGTTGTCGAGCTTCTCGCGCGAGGCCAGGCTGATGGCGCCCAGCGACTCGGGTTCGTCCATTTCGCCGTCGCCGCAGAACACCCAGACCTTGCGGTTGCTGGTGTCGGCGATGCCGCGGGCGTGCAGGTATTTCAGGAAACGGGCCTGGTAGATGGCCATCAGGGGGCCCAGGCCCATCGAGACGGTCGGGAACTGCCAGAAGCCGGGCATCAGCTTCGGATGCGGGTAGGACGACAGGCCCTTGCCGTCGACTTCCTGGCGGAAATGGTTGAGCTGGTCTTCCGACAGCCGGCCTTCGAGGAAGGCGCGGGCGTAGACGCCGGGCGAGGAATGGCCCTGGAAATAGACCAGGTCGCCGCCGCGGTTTTCGGTTTCGCCGTGCCAGAAGTGGTTCTGGCCGGTCTCGATCATGGTCGCCAGCGAGGCGAACGAGGCGATGTGGCCGCCCAGGTCACCGCCGTCGGCCGGATGCAGGCGGTTGGCCCGGACCACCATGGCCATGGCGTTCCAGCGGATGTACGAGCGGATGCGGGCTTCCAGGTCGAGCTTGCCCGGATGCGCCGGCTCCATGTGCGGCGGGATGGTATTGACGTAGGCGGTGTTCGGAGAGAACGGGATGTAGGCGCCGGAGCGACGGGCCACGTCGATCAGGCGTTCCAGCAGGTAATGTGCGCGCTCAGGACCTTCGCGATCCAGGACCGCTTCCAGGGCGTCGAGCCATTCTTGGGTTTCCAGGGTATCTTCGTCGTTGGCGGCGGTTATACCGGCCCCGACCTGAGGAAGAGCGGACATGCCTGTCTCCTGAGTCTCTGTGACATCCGGACGGCTCGTAGCCATCCGAGGGTTAAGTCGCTGTTGGCGGCCTTCGCCTATGTAAAACTAGGGCCCTCGCAACTCCGGCGCGATTCTAGAAGGCAGGAAGCCTTCCATGCAATAAAAATTTCGCTTTACGATATCATTTACCACAATGTGAAATCTAACACGAAACCTGGATAAAAGCATTTTGCGCTGCAATAAAACAGCGGGCCTCCGAACGCACCACACTGTGCGTAAACTTTCTTCATGTCTACTGTTCATCCTTCCAATATTCCCGCCCCGTTCAAGGAACTGGGGCGTCTGCGCCGCCGTAGCTGGTATTGGCTGACGCCGGCCATCGCGCTGGGGCTGTTCGTCTGCGTCATGGGCTCCATCCTGTGGTGGCTGGACGCCCGCGACGACGCGCAGCGCTACGGCACGCTGGTGCGGGACGTCGACTGGGCACAGCAATCGATGCGCCTGCGCATGCTGGCGGCGCGCGACCGCATGGGGGCGCTGGGGCGCGACCTGGTGCGCACCAACATGACCGAGGGCCGCTTCCTGGACGATGCCCGCGAGCTCCAGGTCGAGCACCCCGAGATCATCCACGTGGCCTGGATCAACGCCGAGCGCAAGGCGGTCTGGATCTCGACGCCCGACCGCCGCGCCGGCCAGACCTTCCGCATGAGCGCCCCCGGCGCGGCCGAGCCGGAGGCCTTCCGCGCCTTCGAGATCGCCCGCGACGAGCACCGGCCGGCCTATTCCCGCCCCTATCGCGGCCAGTACAACGAGGTCTACCTGGACCTGTACGTACCGGTGTTCCAGGACGAACGCTTCCTGGGCACGCTGGCCACGGTGTACTCGGTGGACGCCATCCTGCAGCACCTGATCCCCCAGGAGACCCAGCACAAGTACAAGGTGTCCATCCTGGACGGCAACGAGATGCCGCTGGTGTCCTCGTCGTCGCGCGCGGACAAGGGCGCCATCAACGCCTATGAAGTGCCGCTGGACCCGCCGGGCAACGGCATGATGCTGAGCGCGCGCGGCTACCGCACGCAAACCGATACCTCGCAGACCATGCTGGTCTGGGTGGTCGTATCGCTGTCGGCGGTCATCATATGGAGCCTGTTCGCGCTGTGGCGCCACACCCGCTTCCGCTCCCAGGCCGAGCAGGCCCTGATCGCCGAGACCGCCTTCCGCCGCGCGATGGAGAACTCCATGCTGACCGGCATGCGGGTGCTGGACATGGAAGGCCGCATCACCTATGTGAACCCGGCCTTCTGCCGGATGATGGGCTGGGACGAGGCCGACCTGCTGGGCCGGCCCCCGCCCTACCCCTATTGGCCCCAGGGCGACCACGCCGCCCAGTGGCGCAACACCGAGATGCTGCTGTCGGGCAACGCCCCCAGTAGCGGCTTCGAGATGGAGGCGCAGCGGCGCGACGGCTCGATCTTCTTTGCGCGGATGTACGTCTCGCCCCTGCTCGACCAGCGCGGCGTGCAGACGGGCTGGATGACGTCCATGACCGACATCACCGAGCCCAAGCGCATCCGCGAGGCCCTGGCCGCCGCCCACGAACGCTTCATGACGGTGCTCGAAGGCCTGGACGACGCCATCTCGGTCACCGCCGAGACCCCCAAGGGCTCGGAGCTGCTGTTCGCCAACAAGACCTACCGGCGCGTGCTGGGCTCGCAGCCTACCGGGCACGACGAACTGTCCGCCGGCCGGCGCGGCCGTTTCACCGATGAAGCGATCGAGGTGTATTCCTCGTCCACCCACCGCTGGTTCGAGGTGCGCCACCGCATGCTGCAATGGGTGGACGGGCGCCGGGTGCGGATGCAGGTGGCGCGCGACATCACCGAGCGCCGGGCCTCCGAGGAAGCCTCCCGCGCCCAGCAGGAGAAGATCCAGCTCACCAGCCGCCTGATCACCATGGGCGAAATGGCCTCGTCGCTGGCGCACGAGCTGAACCAGCCGCTCACGGCCATCAACAACTACAGCATGGGCGTGGTGGCGCTGGTACGCGCCGGCGATACCGACCCGGCCAAATTGCTTCCGGCCCTGGAAAAAACCACCGCACAGGCCCAGCGTGCAGGTATGATCATCCGCCGCATACGCGAATTCGTGAAGCGAAGCGAACCCAAGCGCCAGCGGGTAAGCTTGGCCACAATCGTGGATAATGCGGCCGGTTTTGCCGGAATCGAGTCCCGGACCCGGCGGATCGATATCATTCAAAAAATACCCGAACAGTTGCCGGACGTTCTTGCCGATCCGATCCTGATCGAACAGGTGGCCCTGAATCTGATGAAAAACGGCCTGGAGGCCATGCAGGATTCGGACGGGCGGGAACTGTTGGTGGAAGCAAACGTGCGCGAGGACATGGTAGAAGTGGCAGTCACCGATACCGGCCATGGTCTGGCCGATCCCGAACGGCTGTTCGAGCCTTTCTACAGCACCAAGTCGGAAGGCATGGGCATGGGCCTGAACATCTGCCGCACGATCATCGAATTCCACCACGGCCGGCTGTGGGCCGAAGCCAATCCCGCCGGAGGCACGATCTTCAAGTTCACGCTTCCGTGGGTACGTCCGATCCTGCCCGCCGGACCCGCCCCCGAACTGGAATCCGCACCCAAGGAGCTTACCTGATGAGCAATACGCCCCCATCCAGCACGGTCTTCATAGTCGACGACGACGAAGCCGTGCGAGATTCTCTCCGATGGCTGCTCGAAGCCAACGGTTACCGGGTACGGGCCTACGAGAGTTCGGAACGTTTCCTGGCCGAGTACGACCCCGAGGTGATCGGCGTGCTGATCGCCGACGTGCGGATGCCGGGCATGACCGGGCTCGAGCTCCAGGAACAACTGCTCGCCCGCAAGTCCACCCTGCCCATCGTCTTCGTCACCGGCCACGGCGACGTGCCCATGGCGGTCTCCACCATGAAGAAAGGCGCGGTGGATTTCCTGGAAAAGCCCTTCAACGAAGCGGACCTGCGCCAGATCATCGCCAACATGCTGGAACAGGCCCATTCCCGCGCGGCCGACGAAGCCACCCGGCGCGGCCACGAGGCCCTGCTGGCCCGGCTGACCGTGCGCGAACAACAGGTGCTGGAACGCATCGTGGCCGGCCGCCTGAACAAGCAGATCGCCGACGACCTGGGCATCAGCATCAAGACCGTCGAGGCGCATCGCGCCAACATCATGGAAAAGCTGCAGGTCACGACCGTGGCCGATCTGATGAAGGTCGCCCTGCACCATCGGCCGCAGGGATAGCCCGCCGCCCGATACCCAGCCAACTATGTATTTGCCGCCGCATTTCGAGCAGGCCGACCCGGACAGGATCCGCGACCTGATACGCACCTGTCCACTCGGCATGCTCGTGACGGCGGGACCGCAGGGGCTGGACGCCAACCCCCTGCCCTTCATCCTCGACCCCGACCGCGGCCCGCACGGCACGCTGCTGTGCCACGTGGCACGAACCAATCCGGTCTGGCGGGAGTTGGCGGATTCCCAGGCCGAAAGCCTGGCCGTCTTCCAGGGTCCCAGCGCCTACGTATCGCCCAGCCTGTACGAGACCAAGCGCACGACCCACGAAGTCGTGCCCACCTACAACTACGCCGTCGTGCACGCCCATGGACGGATCATCGTGCATGACGATCCGCGCTGGGTGGCGGGCGTGGTGGGCCGGCTGACGCGCATGTTCGAGCAGGGACGCGACGACCCGTGGAAGATGAGCGACGCGCCGCCCGCCTTCCTGGAAGAAAGGCTGTCGGCCATCGTCGGGCTGGAAATGCCCATCGCGCGGCTGCAGGCCAAGTGGAAAATGAGCCAGAACCGCAACGAGGCCGACCGGCAGGGCGTGGTGGCGGGCCTGGATGCGTCCGGGCGGGATGGGGACAGGGCCGTTGCGGCGGCGATGAAAGCGGCGGAAAAAGCCTCGCCGGCAGACTAGGACGAGTGGCTATCTGGACAAGGCCCGCGCAGGCGACGCCGAAAGACGCATCCCCACCGCATCCAGAACAGCCATGAGGGTCTTCAACGTGGGATTGCCGTTGGGCGACAAGGCCCTGTAGAGAGCCTCGCGCGTGATGCCCGCCGACCGTGCGACGGCCGCCAGGCCACCATAGGCCTCGGCCACATCGCGCAATGCCAGCAAGCCCACAGCCCGGTGCCGGGAATCCTCCATTTCTTCCAACGCCGCTTTCAGATACTCGGCGGCGAAGTCGTGGTCCGCGCGCAATTCAGCGATCAGCGCATCCCGGTGCGATACCGATGCCGCGAATTTTGCCGTGCTCATGAATTCCTCTGTTTCCAATCGGCCCAAAAACGGTGCGCCCGCAAGATGTCCTTCTGCTGGGTCCGCTTGTCGCCCGCGCACAGCAAGACGACAACAGCAGGACCATGCCTTCCCACATAGAGGCGATATCCCGCGCCCTCATCCTCGCGCAGTTCCACGACACCCTGTCCGACTGGCCGAACGTCCCCCCAAATTCCCATTGACAATCGACGAACCCGTATCGCCATACGTGCCCGCGCTCTATCGCTACGGACATGAATCAACCAATCATCGAAAGGCACGCTGCCATCGGGACATTGGTAGCGAAGGACGTCAACCAGACTGAACATGGCAATAGTAACTTATAAATCACAAACTTCCGGGATTGATTTCGCATGCTGCCTCCGGCAACAGCATCTGCCTATTCGTTGCGAGACAGGAATATCTCGCCCTGCCCGCTCCTCCCCCGTGCGCTAAAATGTCCCAGGCGTCCGCGCCCTCGTTCCTCCACCCCTCTTTGCCTCCAGACCGCCATGCCCGCACGCCTCATCAACGGCAACGAACTCTCCAAGCAGATCCGCTCCGACATCGCCCAGCGCGCCGCCGAACTCACGCGCCAGGGCACGCGTCCCGGCCTGGCGGTGATCCTGGTGGGCGAGGACCCGGCCTCGCACGTGTACGTGCGCAACAAGGTCAAGGCGTGCCACGACGCGGGCTTCCATTCGGTGCTGGAAAAATACGAGGCCACGATGACCGAGGCCGAGCTGCTGGCCCGCATCGACCTGCTCAACCATGACCCCGCCATCCACGGCATCCTGGTGCAGATGCCCCTGCCCAAGCACATCGACCCGCACAAGGTGATCGAGGCCATCTCCACCCGCAAGGACGTGGACGGCTACTCGGTGCTGAGCGCCGGTGAACTGATGGCCGGGCTGGACGGTTTCCGTCCGTGCACGCCCTACGGCTGCATGAAGCTGATCGAAAGCACCGGCTACGACCTGCGCGGCAAGCACGCCGTGGTGATCGGCCGCAGCAATACCGTGGGCAAGCCGATGGCGCTGCTGCTGTTGCAGGCCAACGCCACGGTCACGGTGTGCCACAGCGGTACGCCCGACCTCGCCTACCATACCCGCCAGGCCGACGTGGTGGTGGCCGCCGTGGGCCGCCGCAACACGCTGACGGGCGACATGGTCAAGCCCGGCGCGGTGGTGATCGACGTGGGCATCAACCGCGACGAGGCCGGCAAACTGTGCGGCGACGTCGATTTCGCCAGCGTCTCGGAAGTGGCCGGCTGGATCACCCCGGTCCCCGGCGGTGTCGGCCCCATGACGATTACGATGCTGCTGGCCAACACACTGGAATCCGCAGAGCGCGTGGCCGGCCAAGGCTAAAAGCGCCGGTTCGCGCCGAAAGCGCCCTGCTCCGCCCTTCTCGGCCTGGATTTCGCCGAGAATGTCCCCACATGCCTGATACGAGCCTGCGGCGCGCCTTACGGCGCCCGACGGGCCGGGTCACACATTGCCTTTCTGGAGTCTGCCCATGACGTCATCCGCTTCCCAGCCGTCCACCGCCGCCCTGGCCGGCAACCCGCTCATGGACCTGTCGGGCCTGGCCCCGTTCGATGCCATCCGTCCGGAGCACATCACCCCCGCCATCACGGCCCTGATGGAGCGGGCGCAGAAGGCGGTGGACAAGCTGGAGGCCGATCAGGCCGCGGATGCGCCGGCCACCTGGCAAAGCGTGGTCGAGACGCTGGATGAAGGCACCGAAGGACTGTCGCGGGCCTGGAGCGTGGTCGGGCACCTGAACTCGGTGGCCGACACGCCGGAGCTGCGTGCCGCCTACGGCGAGAACCTGCCGCGCGTGACCGAGTTCTGGGCCGGCCTGGGCCAGAACCAGGCGCTATACGAACGCTACAAGAAACTGGCGGCCAGCAAGGCGTTCCAGCAACAGACGCCGGCCCGCAAGAAACTGATCGAGAACGAGCTGCGCGGCTTTCGCCTGGGCGGCGCCGAGCTGCCCGAGGCCGACAAGCCGCGCTTCGCCGAGATCCAGGAACAGCAGGCCACGCAGTCCAAGGCCTTCTCCGACCACGTGCTGGACGCCACCAACACCTACGCGCTGATCGTCCGCGACGAAGCCGAGCTGGCCGGCCTGCCCGACGACGTGAAGGAAGCGGCGCGCGAGGCCGCCAGGAAGGCACCGGCCAAGGAAGGCGAAGCCCCGGACGACACGCCCGCCTGGAAGTTCACCCTGCACTTCCCGTCGTATTTCCCGGTGCTGCAATACGCCGACAACCGCGCGCTGCGCCAGACCATGTACAAGGCGCACGTGACGCGCGCCTCGGAGCTGGGTCCCGAATACGGGCAGGGCCAGGCCGAGTGGGACAACACGGCCATCATGCTGGACCTGCTGCGCCTGCGCCGCGAGGAAGCCCGCCTGCTGGGCTACGCCAACTACGGCCAGGTATCGCTGGTGCCCAAGATGGCCGACACGCCCGAGCAGGTGCAGACGTTCCTGGCCGAGCTGGCCGAACGCGCGCATCCCTACGCCGAGCGCGACCTGCGCGAACTGCGGGAATTCGCCGCCGCGAAGCTGGGCCTGGCCGAACTCGAGCCCTGGGACATCGCCTACGCGTCCGAGAAACTGCGCCAGGCGCGCTATGCCTTCTCGGAAAACGAGGTCAAGCAATACTTCCCCGAGCCCAAGGTGCTGACGGGTCTGTTCAAGGTGATCGAGACGCTGTTCTCAGTCCGCATTCGCCCCGACAGCGCCCCTGCCTGGCATCCCGACGTGCGTTTCTTCCGTGTCGAATCGGCCGCGGGCACCCTGCTCGCCCAGTTCTACCTGGACCTGTACGCGCGCGAGGGCAAGCGCGGCGGCGCGTGGATGGACGACGCCCGCACCCGCTACCGCCGCCCCGGCGGCCAGTTGCAAACGCCGGTGGCCTACCTGATCTGCAACTTCACGCCGCCCAACGGCGGCAAGCCCTCGCTGTTCACGCACGACGAAGTCATCACCCTGTTCCACGAATGCGGCCACGGCCTGCATCACATGCTCACGCAGATGGAAGACCTGGGCGTATCGGGCATCAACGGCGTGGAATGGGACGCGGTCGAGCTACCCAGCCAGTTCATGGAGAACTTCTGCTGGGAATGGGCGGTGCTGGAGCAGATGACCGCGCACGCGGAAACCGGCGAACCGTTGCCGCGCGCACTGTACGACAAGATGGTGGCCGCCAAGAACTTCCAGGGCGGGCTGATGACGCTGCGCCAGGTCGTGCTGGCCGCCACCGACATGCACCTGCACACCGACTACGACCCGGACGGCGCGCAAAGCGTGCTGGCCCTGTCGCGCGCGGTGAACGACCGCATGCACGTCCTGCCCCAGCCGGAGGTCTCACGCTGGATCAACACCTTCAGCCACATCTTCGCCGGCGGCTACTCGGCGGGCTACTACAGCTACAAGTGGGCCGAGGTGCTGTCGGCGGATGCCTATGCGGCCTTCGAGGACGCCGCCACCGAGGACACGCTGAGGCCCGAAGTCGGGGAACGCTTCTTGCGGGAGATCCTGCAAATGGGCGGCAGCCGGCCCGCGATCGAGTCCTTCCGGGCGTTCCGCGGCCGCGACCCCAGCATCGAGGCCCTGCTGCGCCATAGCGGCATGTCCGAAACCGCCGAGTCCTAATCGCGCGAGATCAGCATTCTGACGCCCGAGAGGTCGTCGGAAAGCAGGTCGGCGAGCGAGGACTTGCCCGGGAGTTCCAGCACCGGATTGGTTCCGTATCGGTGCATCAGCTCCCGGGCGATCTGCACGGTGACCAGCGCACGACGACGCGATGCCCTGGCGTGACCCGAGAAAGGGAATTTGCGCTCCAGCCTGGAGATGTCCCACCCGCTGGGGACAAAGATCCAGGCGAGATGACCTTCGTGATCGATGCCACTGAGCACGAGCAGTTCAACGACTCCTTGGTGTGTTGTTTGCATAGCACGCAATTTCCAGGATGGTGCAAGCAGCTGGATAGTCGCTTTCCTCCTGTACGGCCTCCCTTATTTTGCCTTGAACGCAAAATATACACCAAAAAATTTGCGCCGTACGCTTTGCGCAGCAAGCAAGCTGTTCGGACAATCACCTCATGGACATAGGCTCGGCGATCAGGCAGATGCGGGAACAGCTCGGGCTCAAGCTCGAGGCCGTCGCCATGGAAGCCGGCACCGATGCGGGCAATCTGTCGCGCATCGAAACGGGCAAGCAGAAGCCGTCCATCGGACGCCTGGAGAGTATCGCCCGGGCCATGAACGTGGGCGTGACGGATCTCTACGCCCTGATCGAGAATGTCCGAGTGCAGCCCGCTCCGCCTCCCCCGCTGCGCGACGGCGACGACACCTCCTATACCGACGACACACAGGTCCTGCGCCGCAGCTTCGCCGCGCTGGACACCCACCACCGCAAGCTCGTGATCGAATTCGCCAAGCTGCTCAACCGCCTGCAGAAAGAAGAAAATGCCGGGCGGGGATCGGCCTGACCGTCCCGCTCCGGCGTTTCGCGGCTGCCTGCCCCGCGATCAGGAAGGCCGGCGCACCAATTGCGAAATATCGCGCACGGCGCCGCGGTCAGCGGACGTGGCCATCATTCCATACGCCTGCAGGGCCTGCGTCACGACGCGCTGGCGGTCAACCGGCTGCCAGGCCTTGCCGCCACGGGCGTCCATGGCCTGGCGGCGATTGGCCAGCTCGGCGGCGTCCACGCGCAGGTTGATGCTGCGGTTGGGGATGTCGATCTCGATGATGTCGCCCTCTTCCACGAGGCCGATGGCGCCGCCCTCGGCCGCCTCGGGCGAGGCGTGGCCGATCACCAGGCCCGAGGATCCGCCCGAGAAGCGGCCGTCGGTCAGCAGCGCGCAGGCCTTGCCCAGACCCTTGGACTTGATGTACGAGGTCGGGTAGAGCATTTCCTGCATGCCGGGGCCGCCCTTGGGGCCTTCGTAGCGGATGATGACCACGTCGCCGGCATGCACGGTATCGCCCAGGATGCCGTCCACCGCGTCTTCCTGGCTTTCGAAGACGCGCGCCTTGCCGGTGAACTTCAGAATGCTTTCATCGACGCCCGCGGTCTTGACGATGCAGCCCTTCTCGGCCACGTTGCCGTACAGCACGGCCAGGCCGCCGTCCTGCGAATAGGCATGAGCCTTGTCGCGGATGCAGCCCTCGGCGCGGTCCAGGTCCAGCTTGTCGAAGCGCTTGTCCTGGCTGAAGGCCGTCTGCGTGGGCACACCGCCGGGCGCGGCGCGGAAGAAGGCGTGGACGGATTCGTCGGCGTTCGTCTTGACGTCGTGCGCGGCGATGGCCTCGCCCAGGGTCTTGCTGTGCACGGTGGGCACCGAGGTATCCAGCAGGCCCGCCCGGCCGAGCTCGGCCAGGATGGACATGATGCCGCCGGCGCGGTGCACGTCCTCGATGTGGTACTGCTGCGTGGCGGGCGCGACCTTGCACAGGCAGGGCACGTGGCGCGAGATGCGATCGATGTCGCTCATCGTGAAGTCGACGCCGCCTTCCTGCGCCGCGGCCAGCAGGTGCAGCACGGTATTGGTCGAGCCGCCCATGGACACGTCCAGCGCCATCGCGTTGGTGAACGCCGCCTTGGTGGCGACGTTGCGCGGCAGGACCGAGGCGTCTTCCTGTTCGTAGTAGCGGCGGCACAGTTCGACCGCCACGCGCCCGGCGCGCAGGAACAGGTCCTTGCGGTCGGCGTGGGTCGCCACCAGCGTGCCGTTGCCCGGCAGCGACAGGCCCAGGGCCTCGGTCAGGCAGTTCATGGAGTTGGCGGTGAACATGCCCGAGCACGAACCGCACGTGGGACAGGCCGAACGCTCGTAGTTCTCGACGTCCTCGTCCGACACGCTGGGGTCGCCGGCCTTGATCATGGCGTCGATCAGGTCCACCTTGATGATCTTCTGGCCGTTCACGTCCTGGGCGGGGTGGTAGGCTTCGATGACCTTGCCCGCTTCCATCGGGCCGCCCGACACGAACACGGCCGGGATGTTGAGCCGCATGGCGGCCATCAGCATCCCCGGGGTGATCTTGTCGCAGTTGGAGATGCAGACCATGGCGTCGGCGCAATGGGCGTTCACCATGTATTCGACCGAGTCGGCGATCAGTTCGCGCGAGGGCAGCGAATACAGCATGCCGCCGTGCCCCATGGCGATGCCGTCGTCCACGGCAATGGTGTTGAATTCCTTGGCGACGCCGCCGGCGGCCTCGATCTCGCGGGCGACCATCTGCCCCAGGTCCTTCAGGTGCACGTGGCCGGGCACGAACTGGGTGAAGGAATTGACGACCGCGACGATGGGCTTGCCGAAATCGCCGTCCTTCATGCCGGTCGCGCGCCATAGCGCACGTGCCCCGGCCATGTTGCGGCCATGGGTGGAGGTACGGGAACGGTATTGCGGCATGGCGGGACTCGCAAAGAAAATGACGAAACACTCTAGTATAGGGCGGAACGGACCTGCCCGCCCCGCTCTCGCGATGCATACGGGGGCATATCTTACGTTTATTAATAAAAATCATTATCATTACGAACCATTTCCCTCCGCACCCAAGGTTTCCGGCATGACAGCAACCACTCTCTGGCAACGTTACCTGGCCCTCAAGGCCGAGCAGCCCAAGCTGCGCATGCGCGACGCGGCCGCCAGCATCGGCGCCAGCGAAGGCGAACTGGTCGCCGCCGACCCGTCCTCGACCCGGCTCAAGCCCGACTGGAGCGCGCTGCTGGGCGGGTTGAAGGCGGCCGGACCGCTGCTGGCGCTGACCCGCAACGAGGCCGCCGTCCACGAGAAGACCGGGGTCTACGACCACGTCCAGATAGAAGGCAGGATGGGGCTGGCCCTGAACCCCGAGATCGACCTGCGCCTGTTCCTGTCGCAATGGCGGCACGCCTACGCCGTGGGCGGCGAGCGCCCCAGCCTGCAGGTGTTCGACCAGCAGGGCGAGGCCGTGCACAAGATCTATGTGGTCGAAGGCACCGACCGTGCGGCTTTCGAAGCCCTGCTGGCGGCGCAGGCCGACAGCGCGCAGCCCGTCACGCCGGAGCCGCGGCCCGCGCCCGAGCTCAAGGCCGACCAGGACGTCGACGTCGATGCCTTCCGCCAGGAATGGCGCGAGCTGCGCGACACCCATGAGTTCTTCGGCCTGCTGCGGCGGCATGGCGTCGAACGCACGCAGGCGCTGCGGCTGGCGCCGCCGGAATTCGCGCAGCAGGTCGGCATCGGCGCCGTGGATGCCGTGCTGAACTCGGCCGCCGGATCGGGCCTGTCCATCATGGTCTTCGTCGGCAATGCCGGATGCGTGCAGATCCACACCGGACCGGTCCACCGCATCGCGCCCATGGGTCCCTGGCTCAACGTGCTGGACCCGGGCTTCAACCTGCACCTGCGCATGGATCTCTTCACCGAGGCCTGGCTGGTGCGCAAGCCCACGGTCGACGGCATCGTGACCTCGCTGGAATGCTATGACGCCGAAGGCTCGTTGATCGTGCAGTTCTTCGGCGAACGCAAACCGGGCAAGCCCGAGCTGGCGGCGTGGACGGCGCTGGCCGACGGACTGGCCGCCATCGCGCCGGACACGCCCCGGCCCGCGGCATGAAGGCCGGCACGCTCGCACCGCTGGCCGGCGCCGCCGCGGCCCTGCTGCTGGCCGGCTGCTCGTGGCTGCCCGGCAGCCGCGACGCCGCCGTCGCGTCGCTCGCGGCCGAGCTGCCGCGCCACGAGGTCGTACTGCTGGGCGAAGTCCATGACAACGCCCAGGGCCATCGCCTGCGCCTGCAGGCGCTCACGCGCGCGGTGCGCGCGGGCTGGCGGCCGGCCATCGCGATGGAACAGTTCGATCGTGAACGGCAGGCCGACCTGGATCGGGCCCTGCGTACCTGTACGACCGCCGACTGCGTGATCCAGGCCGCGGCACCGGCCAAGACGGGCTGGGACTGGGCGTACTACCGCCCCGTGCTGGAACTGGCGCTGCGCGAGAAGCTGCCCGTGGTCGCCGCCAACCTGTCGCGGGCCGATGCCGGCACCGTCATGAAGCAAGGCCCCGCGGCCCTGTTCGATACCAACGAATTGCGCCGGCTCGGCCTGCTCGCGCCCCCGCCCGACCTGCTGGCGGCGCAGCGCAAGGAAGTGGCCGAGGCCCATTGCGGCGCCCTGCCCCCGTCCATGCTGGGCGGCATGGCCATGGCCCAGCTCGCGCGCGATGCCGTGATGGCCGGCGCGGTCGCCGGTGCCGCGCGCGTGCCCGGCGCTTCCGCCCAACGGCCTGTCGTCCTGTTGGCCGGCAACGGCCATGTCCGTCGCGACATCGGCGTGCCGCGCTGGCTCAAGCCCGGCACCATCCTGTCGGTGGGCTACACCGAGCAGCCTGCCGCGTCCGGGGCCTACGACCGCGACATCGTGATCCCGCCCGCGAAGCGCGAAGATCCTTGCAAGGCGTTCCAGGTACCAACACCCCGCAACTGACAAACATCGCCTACGCAAGCCACCAGTTTTTTTCATACTGGGCGAAAAATATGTCGATTGTGGCCCGGCCCTCGCTGACCAAGAATGGCACTACCCGAATAGTGGCATTTCAGCGAGGACAACTTGTTAAGCCAAGCACGAATACTGGACCTCACATGGGTCTTGGGCGGTCCGTTTGCGGGACAGACGCTCGCGCAACTCGGCGCGGAGGTCATCAAGATAGAACCCCCCGCCGGGGACTCCTCGCGTGGCGTACCCGTCTATCGCTTTGACGGCGACAGCTCTTTCTTTCTCTCGGTCAATCGGGGCAAATCGAGCGTCTGCATCGATCTGAAGCATCCCCGGGGCCGCGAAGCCTTCTATGACCTGGTCCGCATCAGCGATGCCGTGATCTATGGGTTTGCCCCCGATGTCCCCGCCCGGCTGGGCCTTGACTTCGACAGCCTGCGGCGGGTCAACCCCCGCATCGGCGTGGCCCAGCTCATCGGGCTGCACGACTCAGGGGAATATGCCAGGGCTCCTGCCTACGACTTGATCGTCCAAGCCCTGGGAGGCGTCATGAGCATCACCGGCTCCGCATCGGGCGAACCCTGCCGGGTCGGCTACCAGATCGCCGATCTGGCGGGCGGCCTGTACCTGGCTCTCGCCGCCTGCGGCGTGCTCTACCAGGGCGCACGCGAAGGAAAGGGAGCACTGGCGCAGATCTCCTTGCTCGACTGCCAGCTCGCGCTGCTGACCTGGCAAGCCCAGAATCACTTCATCTCCGGCGATGTCCCCGGACGGCTCGGAAGCCGCAATCCCATGATCGCACCCAGCGAGGCGTTCCTGTGCGGCGATGGCGGCTATCTCGCGATATCGCCGACCGGTGAGCATTTCTGGCCCAGGCTATGCGAGGTGATCGGGCGGCCCGACCTCGCGGCCGACCCCAGGTTCGCGGACCGTGGCAGCCGCGTGGCGAACGTGGAAGCGCTCATCGCCGAACTGTCCGAGGTTTTCCAGAAGCAGAGCAGCGACCACTGGGCCACGTTGCTTTTCCAATCACGCGTGCCCGCCGGCAAGGTGTTGAACGTCGCCGAAGCCGTCAGCCAGCCCCTCGCGCGGCTGCGCAACATGGTCGAAAGCGTACGCAAACCCGAAACCGGCAATGCCCTGGACTTCCTGGGCAACCCGTTCAAGTACGACCGGCAAAAGCCCCTGGACTACCCGCCCGCCCTGGGCAGCGCCACCCGACGTGTCTTCCGGGATCTGTGCGGCTATACCCCGGAGCAGATCGATCAGTTAGTGCAATCGCAGGTTCTTTACACAGGAGAAGACAGTGACCAGACCCAGCGACATCAAGCCGCGTGAAGACGAGCAGCGCGGCACCACCTACGAGGATTACGTCATTGGCGACACCTTGCCGCCCCTACGTTTCACCGTAACGCCCGAGATCATGCGGGAGTACGCCAGCGTGGTCGACGGCTCGGCCGGCGGTTACGACGTGGGAACCCGCAAGGCGGCACTGCCTTCGGTCCTGCAGGTCTATTTCATGGCCGTCCTGTACAGCAAGTACCCCCCCCAGCAAGGCGGGGTGATGGGAGCCAACCAGTTCCGCTTCTTCGAACCGATCTGGGCCGACGAAAGCATCGACATCATCGGCACCGGCCGCATCGAGAAGAAATTCGTCAAGCGGAACAAGCGATACGTGAGTTTCTCGGCTGATTTCAAGGACACGAAAGGCCGCCTGATCGCCCAGGCGCTCAACGTCAGCCACTTCCCGGAGTAAGGCATGGAAAAGCGGATCTTCATCACCCAAGCAATGATCGATCAGTACGGCGTACTCAACGGCGACAACGACATCATTCACTACGACATCGACTACGCGCGGCAGCGCGGCTACAAGGACACCCTCGCCCACGGTCCCATGGTCATGGGGTATGCGGCCGAGCTCGCGGCGCGCATGTACGGGGACGCCTGGCATCGCCGCGGGGAGATCGAGGTGAAGTTCGTCGCGCCCACCTATCCCAACGAGGAACTGGTCGTGTCCATCGATGACGGAGGCAACGTCGTCGCCAAGGCCGGCGAGACCATCAACGTGGTTGGCTCGGCCCGCCTCCGCTGAGCGGCCCGCCGCGATCGAGTCAAGAAATGGCAGATATCTGGCAGGGAATCATCCCCGAAAACGACCTGGCCGCCTATCGCGCGGCGGGCTGGGGAAATCCATCGGGAATGGGAACACGCCTGGCGCTCCTGGTCATCGATGTCCAGTACCGGACGACCGGCACGGCCGCCCGGCCGCTCATGGAAGCGATCGAGGAGTACCCGACCGCCTGTGGCGACGCGGCCTGGCAGGCCATCCCGCACATCGCTTCGCTGATCGCGGCATGTCGACAAATGGGCCATCCCGTCATATTTCCCCACGTCGCGCCGAAGCGGCCCTACGACGGCGGCCGCCTGGCCGCGAAAATCCCCGTGGCCATGGGCATCTCGCAAGCCGGCTATCAGTTCGTCCGCGAGGCCGCCCCGCGGCAACACGAGCTCATCATTCCGAAGAAGCATCCCAGCGCGTTCTTCGGCACGCCGCTGGCGAGCCACCTAGTCGACCTCGGCGTGGACACGTTGATCATCACCGGGTGCACGACCTCGGGCTGCATCCGCGCCACCGCGGTGGATGCGTTCTCGTACAACTACCGGTGCGTCGTGCCCCACGATGCCGTCTATGACCGGGGAACCGTGCCGCACGCGGTCAACCTGTTCGATCTTTCGCAAAAGTACGCGGACGTGGCATCGACCGCCGAACTGCTCACCAGGCTGGCCGACATCCCGGCCCGCGCATGATTCCGCAAACGAGGCACATCCCCATGCAGCGTTTTGAAACCAAGCTCGACAGATATCCGTTCTCTCCCATCGAGAGCCGCCCGAACTATGACTGGCCCGGCGGCAAACGGCTTGCCGTGTATTTCGCGCTGAACATCGAAGCGTTCGAGTTCGGCCGCAACCCCGGCAACGACTTCACCTCGATGCCCTCTCCGCCCTTCCAGCGCGGCTACGCCTACCGGGACTTCGGCAACCGTGTGGGCGTCTGGCGAATACTCCGGCTTTTCCAAGAGTTCGACATTCCCCTGACCATCATCGCCAACGCGTCCGTTTACGACGTCTGTCCCGAGGTGCTCGCGGCATGCCGCCGGAACGGCTACGAACTGGTGGCACATGGCTGGACCAACTCCGAGCGCCAGATCGACATGGATGCCGCGGCGGAACGCTCCATGCTTTCCAACGTGGTGGGGCGGATTACCAAGGAGGAAGGCAAGCGGCCTGACGGATGGCTGGGGCCCTTCCTGTCGCAAAGCCCAAGGACCCCGGAGTTGCTCAAGGAAGCCGGGTTCCGATATATGCTCGACTGGTATTTCGACGAACAGCCGGTCTGGTTCAAGACCGACAACGGACCGATCCTGGCCGTCCCCTATCCCGCCATGGAGCTGAACGATCTGCCGGCATATATCAACCGCGGCGCCAGCGACGAGGAGTTCGAATGCATGCTGACCGACGCCTTCGACGAGCAGCTTGCGGACTCGCAACGCTTCCCGCTGGTCTATGCCGCGTCTTTCCATACCTTTCTGACGGGCCAGCCGCACAGGCTGAGAAAGCTGCGGCGGGTCCTGCAGCATATCGCCGACCACCGTGATAAAGTCTGGTTCACGACTCCGGGAGAGATCGCCAGACATGCTGAGTCGACCTTGCCCAGCCTAACCTGATTCAGGCGACACGGCTCTTGCCCCGATGAGAAGGCTTCCGCCACTGAATGCCATGAGGGTCTTCGAGGTAGCCGCGCGTTACGAAAATTTCGCGCGCGCCGCCGCCGAGCTCCACGTGACGCACGGGGCCGTCAGCCGACAGATCGCGCTACTCGAAGAATGGCTGGGGATTCCCCTTTTCAGGCGCGGGGCGCGGCAAGCCCTCCTCACCGCCGAAGGGCGCGAACTTCTCAAGGAGGCCAGCGCCTCGTTTGACCGCCTTGAGCTCGCGGTGACGCTGTTGCGGCGGCCCGTACAGACATCCACGCTCAACGTCAGCGCCACGCCCACCTTCAGCATGCACTGGCTGATCCCGCGGCTCAACCGGTTCACCCACCGACACCCCGACATCTACATACGCCTGAGTTCGTCCCTGGAGCCCGCGGACTTCTCGCGAGACAGCTACGACGTGGCGATACGCCGCGCCCCGCCGGCGCCGTCGCAACAATCGATATCCTTGTTCCCGGCCATGTCGATGCCCATCGGCAGTCCAGACCTACCGGGCATCTCCACGATCACACCTGCCGGCCTGGTCCGGCATACGCTGATCCATACGGCCACGTCCCCTCACTCCTGGCCCAACCTGCTGCACGACATGGACCTGAAAGGCCTGCAGCCCGCCAACGCCCTCTATTTCGATCAACTCTATTTCGGCGTACAGGCGTGCATCAACAAGATGGGCATCGCCGTCGCGCCCGCCGTCATCCTGGTTGACGACCTGCTGGCGGAAAGGCTCTGTCTGCCGTTTCCCCACCATCGAGCGGAGAACGACGCGGAATATCGCGCCATCGTCGGTGCGGCCTACGACCCCGGAAGTCCGGTCTCCAGATTCCTCGAATGGCTCCAGGAAGAGGGGCAGGCATCGTACGAAGCGGTGCTGGAACTCTGCGGCTAAGCACTCTCGCGCCCAGCCTCACTTTTTCTCAAGGGTCGCTCAGTTTTCTTGCATTGTGCCGCGCCGGCGATTCCACAAGAATCGTCCCAGGCGTGCGGGTCTCCGCGCTCCGGCAACCACACCAGGCCAATCATGAGCGAGCAAAGCCAAACAGCCCCCGAATACGGCGCGATCGATATCGTCGTCAATGTGTTCACCCCCAGGGAATTCGCGGAGGGCAGGATAGCGACGGACGATGCCTTCCGTGCCAAGACGCGGCAAGCCGACGCCTTCCATCGCGGCATCGAGATTCCCGACTACATCCGGAAAATGGATGCCGCGCATATCGACAGATCGCTGCTGATCGCGGTCCGCATGGGGGATCTTCGCATCCGCGGATCCGTCGAGATTCCCTATGAACGGGTCAGGGAAATCTGCCTGGAACATCCGGACCGCTTCTCGGGACTCGCCGGCATAGATCCCACCCGAGGCGTCCAGGGGCTGCGCGAACTGGATGTGGCCGTCAAGGAATACGGTTTCGTCGGTGCCCACTACTATCCCCACTGGTTCGGCATCGCTCCCGACGCCGCCTTGATGTACCCGTACTACGCACGCTGCTGCGAACTGGACATCCCCATCATGATGCAAATGGGAAACTGCCTGATCTACCAGCGCGACCGGCGTCTCCCGACGATCGCCCAACCCATCATGCTGGACCGCGTCGCGATCGACTTCCCCGATCTCAAGCTCATCGGCATCCACCTGGGCTACCCATGGACGGACGAAATGATCGCCATGGCGTGGAAGCATCCGAACATCCACATGGCGGGGGATGCCTACGCCCCCAAGCATTGGCCGGCATCCGTCGTGAAATTCGCCGACTCGTACGGTCAGGACAAATTCCTGTTCGGCACCGACTGGCCGGTCATCGATCCCGGACGCGCGGTCAGGGAAATGGACGACCTGGGCCTGCGCCCCGTCTCCAGGAAAAAGATCATGCGCGACAACGCATTGAAGCTGTTCAGACTTCCCGATCAGGCACGCCGGTAGAGAAACCTGTCTGCGGCCCTGCCGACACTCCCTAGAAGAGGTGACACATGAAGCGACTATCCGAACTGGCAATCTGCGCGGCCGTATCCATCCTTGCTCCCTTGGCCGCCACCGCCGACACGTTTCCCAACCATCCGCTCAAGATCGTGGTCCCGCAAGGCGCGGGCGGCCCCGGCGACACCAATGCCAGAATATTCGCGGAGAAGCTGAGTCTGTCGGCCGGACAACCCGTGTACATCGAGAACAAGCCGGGCGGCAGCACCATCATCGGCGCGGAATCCGTGGCTCGATCGGCCCCCAACGGCTACACCCTGCTCTTTGCCTCCGTCACGACACTAGCGGTCAACCCCTCTCTGTTTTCCAAGCTGTCCTATGACCCGATCGGCGACTTCGCACCACTCGCCATGGTCACCTCCCAGCCCTTCATGCTGGTCGTCCGCGCCGCGTTTCCCGCCACCAGCGTTCAGGAACTCATCGCGCTGGCGAAAACCAAGCCCGGCACACTGACCTACGGCTCGTCCGGCTCCGGCACGTCCGGACACATCACCGGCGCCTTCTTCGCATCCGAGGCCGGCATCGACATCGTCCATGTGCCTTACAAGAGCGCCGGTACCGTTCAGACCGATCTGATGGCCGGCCGCATCGACATGGCGTTCCGCGCCATCGACGGTTCCTTGCTCTCGGCGATCAAGGCCAATCAATTGAAGGTCCTGGGCACGAGCGGCGCGCAGCGTTCTCCGCTGCTTCCCGATGTCCCCACCATCGCCGAACAAGGGCTGCCGAGTTTCGAGTCGTCTGTATGGAGCGGCTTCGTCGCGCCCGGCAAGACCCCCCAGGCCGTCACCGAATCGCTGTCCTCCATGCTGCTGGCCATTGCCGAAGACCCGGGCGTGCGCCAGCGGGTCGCGGCAAATGGCGGCGAGGCAACGGCCCTCGGGCCCCGGGAGTTCGGAGCGCTGATACGCGAAGAAACGAAGAAATGGCAGAAGGTGGTCAAGAGTTCAGGCGCGACAGTCGAGTGATCGACGCTCCGCGCATCGGGCTCGCGCGCTACACCGCTGGGGTGGCCCGCCCGTGTTTGTCCCTCTAGAATGTCCGGAAGCGTCCGAACAACAGATTGCCGCCGCCGGCGGCAATCCTTTCGCCCCGGAGATTCCAACCCATGCCTGCCCCTTCTTCCCCCATCCGTCTGTGCATCGCCGGCGAAGGCGCCATGGGCTCGACCCACGCGCGCATCTTCGCGGCCATGCCGGGCGTGAAGATCGTGGCCCTGGCTGCGGCCGACATGACGCGCGGCCGCCAATTGGCGGCGCAATACGGCATTCCCGATTGCAGCGACGACCTGGCCGCCACACTCTCCCGTCCCGACGTGGACGCGGTGGTGCTGGCCACGCCCTCGGGCTTGCATGCCGAACACGCCGAACTGGCCGCCCGCCTGGGCAAGCCCATGCTGATCGAGATTCCCGCCGCGCTGACCCTGGCCGACACCGAGCGCCTGGCACGCGTGCAGGCCGAGACCGGCGTCCCCATGATGGTCGCGCACAGCCGCCGCTTCGCGCCGCCGCACACCAGCCTGCGCGAACGCATCCAGAGCGGCGATTTCACGCTGCACCACCTGGTCTGCGAAACCTATTTCTTTCGCCGCAACAACCTGAACATGTTCGGCGAGCCGCGCACCTGGGTCGACAGCCTGCTTTGGCACCACGCCTGCCACACCGTGGACCTGTTCTGCTGGCTGCTGGACGAGTCGGAGTTCGACGTCTGGGGCCAGCGCGGCCCCGACCATCCCGAACTGGGCATTCCCATGGACGTCACGGTGGCCATGCGTTCGCGCAAGCGCGGCACGCTGCTGACCATGGCCATGTCGTTCAACAACAAGGGACCCTTCGGCGGCTTCTACCGCTACATCGGCGAAGAAGACACCTACCGCGCTTTCCGCGACGAACTGACCGACGGCGACGGCAATGTCGTGGAAATGCCCGGCGCGCAGCCGGCCTTCGAGGCCCAGGACACCGAGTTCATCGCCGCGCTGCGCGAAGGCCGGCCCAGCCGCTGCGACATTGCCTCGGTACTGCCCGCGATGCGGGCACTGGACGGGATCGACCGCATCATGCGGGGCGAACCCGCCGCCGCGAAATGACCGACATGTAATTCCCCGGCCATCTTGCTGTTCGTGCCGGACTCCTAAAGTGAAGGCTCCTGTGCAAACCCACGCACAGCCAACCGGGCGCCACCCTGCGGTGCCCGGCACTTCTGGAGATCGATATGTTGAACGGCAAGATGGTCATCCTCGTCGCGGCCCTGGTGGGCGGCGCTTCCCCGGCCTACGCCGCGGGTCCGGATATATCCAGCGCCGCACCGCGAACCGCCGCTCCCGCTCTGCTGGCCAGCGCGGACGGCTGGGCCTTCGTCAACGGCGAATGGGTCCGCCAGGACCACGCCTACGCCATGAAGGACGGCAGGCTGGTCCATACGGACACCCTGCCCCACGCATCGAAGGAAGCGCGCCCCGCCGCGCCCAAGGCACGAAACACCCCCTCGGCCCGCAGCGACAAGTTCATCGCCTCGGACGGCTGGGTATTCGAGAACGGTGAGTGGTCATTGCCCCCTCGCACCTGGGGCCAATGACGCCGGCGGCAGGTCCCTGGCCGGAAAAACCAGTGTGAACCGGGTCCGGCCGGAAGCCGAGCCTGCGGTGATGTCGCCGCCGTGCGCCACCATGATGGCGCGCGTGATCGACAGCCCCAGGCCCGAGCTTTCCGAGTCGGGCCGGGCCCTGGACTTGTCGCCGCGAAAGAAGCGGTCGAACAGCGAGGGAAGCAGTTCCGCCGGTATTTCCTTGCCATCGTTCTCGACCGCGATCGTGACGGCCTTCGCCTCGCTGGCGACCACCACGTCTATCGCCCCGCCCGGCGGGGTATGGCGCAAGGCGTTCGACAGCAGGTTGCTCAGGGCGCGCCGCAGCATCAGCCGGTCGCCCACGATCCTGCCCCGGCCCGTCAACCGCATCGCCACGGCCTTGTCTTCGGCCAGGGCCTCGTAGAACTCGAACAAGGCGTTGACCTCGTCCTGCACGGCGATGGCCCCGACGTCGGGCAAGGTGATGCCATGTTCCATCTTCGCGAGGTACAGCATGTCGGACACCATGCGCGACAGGCGCTGCAACTCCTCTTCGTTGGACGCGAGGATCTCGCGATACTTCCCGGCCTCGCGGGGCTGCGCGAGCACCACATGGGTCTGCGTCAGCAGGTTCGTCAGCGGCGTGCGCAGTTCGTGGGCCAGGTCGGACGAAAACTCCGACAGCCGGCGGAAATCGTCCTGCAGCCGCGCCAGCATGGCGTTCAAGGTCGATGCCAGATCGGCCATCTCCGGCGGCACGGCGTCCACGGGCATGCGCTCGTCCAGCTTCTGCGCCGTGACGGCACGGGCCCGGGCGGCCATCGTGCGCAGCGGCGCGAGTCCGCTGCGGGCCGCCCACCAGCCGAACACGCCGCTCACGAGCGCGGACAACAGCACGTACAGCACCAGCGAATGGAGGAAGCCGTGCATGAAGTGCGCGTGAATCTCGGTCGCCAGCCCGACAATGACCAGGACCTCGCCCCCCGCCCCGCCTACCGTGGTGCGCAGGCCCCGGTACTCGGCTCCGTCCTGGCGCCAGGTGAATTCTTCCTTCCCGGCCGGCAAGGCGCGCGCCGCGGCCAAGGCCTGCTGGAACTCGAAGCCGTCCGTGGCATACAGGCTGGTCCCCTGTCCCGTCGCGATCAAGGCCACCAGCCCGGGATGATTCTGGAGCGCCGCGCCCAGGCGTATCGGCATCGCGTCGGGCGCCGCATCCTGGGCGATCTTGCGGACCAGGTTCGCCTTTTCTTCGAGCACGGCGAAGTCCTCGTACGCGAAGTGCTGGTCCATCGAGGTGGCGATCAAGGCCCCCAGTCCCAGCAGCACGGTGGCCGACGACAGCGAGAAGAAAGTCGTCAGCCGCGTGGTCAGGGAAAACGGACGCATCAGCCCTGGTCCTCGGGTTCTTCGAAAACGTAGCCCATGCCGCGCACGGTCTGGATGAGCTTGGCATCGAACGCGTCGTCGATCTTGGCGCGCAGCCGGCGTATGGCCACGTCGATGACGTTCGTGTCGCTGTCGAAGTTCATGTCCCAGACCTGGGAGGCGATCAGCGAACGCGGCAGCACCTCGCCACGCCGGCGCACGAACAGTTCCAGCAGCGCGAACTCCTTGCTCGTCAGGTTGATGCGCCGGCCGGCGCGCGTGGCCCGGCGGCGGACGAGATCGAGCACCAGGTCGCCGACCTGGATGCGGTCGGTGGCGATCTGTCCGCTGCCCCGGCGCAGCAGGGTCCGCACGCGGGCCAGCAGTTCGGAGAAGGCAAAGGGCTTGACCAGGTAATCATCCGCGCCCAGCTCCAGGCCCTTGACCCGGTCGGCCACGCTGTCGCGCGCGGTCAGGAACAGGACGGGCACGTTGTTCTCGACCGCACGCAGGGTTTGCAGGATGCGCCAGCCGTCCACGTCGGGCAGCATCACGTCGAGCACCACCAGGTCGTAGGCTTCGCTCAACGCCCGGTACTGGCCGTCGAGACCATTGTCCGCCAGGTCGACCACGAAGCCGGCCTCGGTCAGCCCTTGCCGGAGATACTCCCCCGTCTTGGCCTCGTCTTCCACGACCAGTAGTTTCATAGTGGCGCCCCGTCATGCATCAGCGATAGGCCTGATAGACGCTGGACCTCCCGCCGGACCGCACGAGCAGGACATCGTAGGCGGATTTCCTGCCGCCGTACTCGGGCCCGTCCATGCCGGGCGATCCCAGGGGCATACCGGGTACGGCCAGGCCGATCGCCGAGGGACGCTCGCGCAGCAGCCGCTTGATTTCCTTCGCGGGCACGTGCCCCTCCAGCGCATAGCCGTCCACCACGGCCGTATGGCACGAGCCCTTGTCGTCCGGGATGCCCAGGCGGCGCCGCGCCGCGGAGGTATCGTCGACATCGTGGGCGACCACCTGGAATCCGTTGTCGCCCAGGTGTTTGATCCAATCCTTGCAGCATCCGCAAGTCGGCGTCTTCCAGACCTCCACGGTGTTCGTCTTCTGCGCCCAGGCGCCCAGTGGAAGCAAGGCCGCCCCGATCAGGAGCGTACGGCGCGACAGGCTTGCGTGTTTGTGCATCATGCATGGTTTCCTTCAAGATCCGGTGGGCGGGCCGAGCGTTCCCAGCCACGCCACCAACAACAGGATAGCGGTTGCCGCGCCGGCCTCCAGCGCCACGCTCCGGCGCAGCAGGACCAGGGCGGCGCCGGGGCGGTCCGCGGCGATCGCCGCCTCCAGCCTGGGGGCAAGGCGAAACCGGTTCGCGGCCGCCAGGCCCAGCATCATGGCGAACAGCCCCAGTTTGCCCAACAGAAGCAGGCCGTAGGGGCTGGACAGCAGGCCGTTGAAATTCGGACCGACGATGAACGCATAATTGGCCGCCCCCGTGAGCGTCAAGGCCGCGACGATGACGGTGCCCAGGCTCGCGAAGCCCGCCAGTCCCCGGCTCAACAGGCGGACCTGCCGCCTGGGGGCACCCGCGGACGGCCACGACATCTTCGCGAAGACCGCCAACGCGCCCACCCAGCCGGCGGCCGCGAGCAAGTGGACGATATCGGCCCACAGATGCACGTAGCCCTGCACGCCCTCGTCCATGGCGCCATGCCCGCCCCAGGCCAGGCTGGCGAGCGCGACGAAGGCGCAGCCAGCCACCGCCCACAGGCCAGCGACGCGCCGGTGCCTCATTCTCAGCGCGCACCACAGGGCCAGCAACAGCGCGCCTATCCGTATCGCGCCGGCCAGCCCCGCGTGCGTGCCGCCGACCACCATGGCGAGTATAGGGAATCGCAGCGCTGTGAGCGATTCGGCGCCGCTCATGGACTGCGCCAGCAGCGCCAGGCTCAGCGCGGCAAGCAGGACCCCGGCGCCCGCGGCGGCGGCCGGCCAGGCGCCGAACCCCAGGCCGGGTTCGCCCTCTTCCCATTCCCTTCGAAAGCTGTACAGCAGGAACAGCGGCACGCCGCAAAGCAGCGCCAGGTCCAGGTACAGCGCGAAGCGGACGGCAACGCCCAGCCCGTCGGCCATCGCCTACTTCACGCTGAACGAGAAATTGCCGGTGATGGGATGCGTATCCGACGACACGGCCCGCCACTCCACGCGATAGGTGCCGGCCGCCAGCGGCTTGGCCGGGGTGATCAGCATCGTCTTGGGATCGGCGTCGCCCGAGACCCGGGCTTCCACCGGCATGGGCGCGTGGGTCATGCCCGCCATGCCCGTCATCAGCAGCCTGGCGCCCGAGAACTGGGTGACCAGCGCTTCGGAGAAACGCAGTTCTATCCTCGCGGGCGCCGTGGTCTCGGCCTTGGCCTCCGGGGTCGAGGACAACAGTTCGGGATGGGCCTGGGCCGCGGCGGCGAAAAACAGTCCGGCCGTCAGGAAGGCGGCGTTCAGGGCGGTACGAGCGTTGGACATGATGGACCTTGAAACGGGTAGAAAAAAGAATGAAGAAGGATCAGAACCACATGCGCACGCCGACCACGAAGCGGGTGTCGCTGCGGCGTTCTCCGTGCGCCCGGGCATAGTCCGCGGTGGTCCCGTAGGTCCGGTTCCAGGTCACGCCGATGTAAGGGGCGAACTCGCGGCGGATTTCGTATCGCAGGCGGACGCCCACCTCGGTACTCGACAGGCCGGAGCCTACGCCCCGCCCATGGTCGTTCTTCCCGAAGAAGTTGACTTCGGCGGCGGGCTGCAGGATGAGCCGGTTCGTGAAGAGGATGTCGTACTCGCCCTTCAGGCGCGCGGCGGTCTGCCCGTTCTCGCCGGCAAAGACCATGGCGGAGGCCTCGAAGTTGTAGAGCGCCATTCCCTGCAGGCCGACCGCGGCCCAGGTTTGCGACGAACCTGGCTTGAAGTCGTGGCGCACCCCGCCCACGACGTCCCACCAGGGACTGATGGCTCGGCCCCACAGCGCCTGGACCTCGGCCTCATGGAGCTTGCCGCCCGAGCGCTCGCCTTCCGAACTGAGCCACAGGCGGTTGATGTCGCCGCCTATCCAGCCCTTGAAATCCCAGTTCAGCGCGTTGCCGCCGCGCGCGTCCTGCCATTCCAGGCGATCCACCAGGAACAGGGAATTGATGCCCTTGTCGTGCACGGCGTGGCCCGCCGTATCGAAGGCGGCGGCCTTGCGGTCGGCATCGGTCAGTTGGGGAATGGGCGTGCGGCTTTCCGTTGGCGCGGCGTCCATGCCCTGCATCGGCGCCTGATCCATGCTTTGCATGGGCGCGAGGTCCATGTTCTGCATGGTCGAGTGATCCATGCCCGGCATGCTGGAATGGTCCATGCCCGGCATGCTGGAATGGTCCATGCCCTGCATCTGGGAGTGGTCCATGTGCGAATGGTCCATCCCTTGCATCTGGGCCCGCGCGGTCGACGCGCCGGCCAGCGTCAGGCCGATGAGCGCGGCGGCCAGCGCCGGCGCGTTGCGATGAATTGAAAAGATCATGGCCGGCCCCTTACTCTTGCACCCGGACTTCACGGAACATGCCGGCTTCCATGTGGTACAGGAGGTGGCAGTGATAAGCCCAGCGCCCGAGGGCGTCGGCGGTCACGCGATAGCTTCGCCGCGACCCCGGCGGCATGTCGATGGTGTGTTTGCGGACCATGAAATTGCCGTTCTCGTCTTCCAGGTCACTCCATAGTCCATGCAGATGGATGGGATGGGTCATCATGGTGTCGTTCACGAGCACGATCCTGACCCGCTCGCCGTACTTCAGCACCACGGGCTGGGAGTCCGAGAACTTGATGCCGTCGAACGACCAGGCGAATTTCTCCATGTGTCCGGTCAGGTGCAGTTCTATCGTCCGGCCCGGCGCGCGCCCGTCGGGGTCCTCGAAGGTGCTGCGCAGGTCGGCATAGGCCAGCACACGGCGGCCGTTGTCGCGCAGGCCCATGCCGGGGTCGTCCAGCTTGGGCGTGGGACTCATCGTCTGCATGTCCACCAGGGGGTTGCCCGCCTCCGAAGCGGGATGGGACTGCATGGCGGACATGGCGCCATGATCCATGCCGGCCATGCTGCCATGGTCCATGCCCGCCATGCCGCCGTGGTCCATGCCCATGTCCTCCATGGCCAGGATGGGCCGCGGATCCAGGGCCGGTACCGGCGCCCGCGCACCTTCGCGCACGGCCAGCGTACCGCGCGCGTACCCCGTGCGGTCCATGGACTGCGCGAAGATGGTGTAGGCCTCGTCCGCGGCAGGCTCGACGATCACGTCGTAGGTCTCCGCCACGGCGATGCGGAACTCGTCCACCGCGACGGGCTTGACGTGCTGTCCGTCGGCCGCCACCACGGTCATCTTCAGGCCGGGGATGCGCACGTCGAAATAGGTCATGGCCGAGCCGTTGATGAAACGCAGGCGGATGCGCTCGCCCGGTTTGAACAGCCCCGTCCAGCCGCCGTCCGGCGCCTGTCCGTTCAGCAGGTAGGTATAGGTGTACCCGCCGACGTCGGCGATGTCGGTCGGGTTCATCCGCATCTCGGCCCACATCTTCCGGTCCGCGAGGGTGGCCGACCAGCCCTTCTCCCGGACATCCCGGAAGAAATCGCCAACGGTGCGCTTGTGGAAGTTGTAGTAGTCGGACTGCTTCTTCAGCGTGCGCATGAGTCGCGCCGGATCCTCGTCGGTCCAGTCCGACAGCATCACGACGTATTCGCGCTCGTAGGCGAACGGCTCCGGTTCCCTGGCGTCGATGATCAGCGGCCCGTAGACGCCCGACTGCTCCTGGAATCCCGAATGGCTGTGGTACCAGTAGGTGCCGTTCTGGCGCACCTTGAAGGTGTAGACGTACATGCCGTCGGGCGCGATGCCTTCGAAGCTCAGCCCGGGCACGCCATCCATGTTGGCGGGCAGCAGGATGCCGTGCCAGTGGATGGAGGTGGCCTCCTTCAGCTTGTTGCGCACGCGCAAGGTGACGGTGTCGCCTTCGCGCCAGCGCAGCAGCGGACCCGGTATACCGCCGTTCACGGTCATCGCGGTGCGGGCGCTGCCGGTGAAGTTCACCGGCGTCTCGCCGATCTGCAGGTCGAACTCGGTGCCGGTCAGCACGTGGAGATCGCCCGGCCCGATGGCCGCCCACACGGGCTTGCGCCAGAGTCCCAGCGCGCCCAGTGCGCCGCCCGCGGCCAGGGCGGTGACGAATGTCCGCCTTGAAGTCTTGATGTGCATGCGATATCCGATGAATCCGGTCAGGCCGCCACTCTAGCCAGCGGCCCCCCACCCCAGCCTGACCCGAAGATTACGTTTGTGTAATGTTGAACCCGGGCCGTCAGGCGCGGCCCTTCCAGCGCCGCAGCAGCAAGGCGTTGGAGACCACGCTGACGCTGCTCAGCGCCATCGCCGCGCCGGCCAACACCGGGCTGAGCAGGCCCAGGGCCGCCAGCGGCACGCCGACCACGTTGTAGATGAAGGCCCAGAACAGGTTCTGGCGGATCTTGGCGTAGGTACGCCGGGAAATGTCGATCGCGTCCCCGACCAGCGCGGGATCGCCACGCATCAGCGTGACGCCCGCGGCATGCATGGCCACGTCCGTGCCGGTCGACATGGCGATCCCCACGTCGGCGGCCGCCAGCGCCGGTGCGTCGTTGATGCCGTCGCCCACCATCGCCACCACGTGGCCTTCGGCACGCAGGGCGGCAATGGCTTCGGCCTTGTGCTCGGGCAGCACTTCCGCGCGCACGTCGTCCACGCCCAGCGCCTGGCCGATGGCACGCGCCGCGCCGGCGTTGTCGCCGGTCAGCAGCACGCTGCGTATGCCTTGCTCGCGCAGGGATTGCAGCGCCGCCTCCGACGTCGGCTTGAGCGTATCGCCGAAGGCCAGCAGCCCCAGCAGCACGGGCGGGCCACTCACGCTCGCCACCCAGGACACGGTGCGGCCTTCGCCCTGGAGCGTCGCGGCGCGCTGCGCCAGCGGCCCGATCTCGACCCCCAGCTCCTGCATGTAGCGGCCGCTGCCCAGGCGCAGTTCGCGCCCGTCCACCGACGCCGCCATGCCGCGCCCGGCCACCGCCCGCGCCTGGGTGGCGGCCGCTACCGTGATGCCCTCGCGGCGTGCCTCGGCCATGACGGCGCGCGCCAGCGGATGTTCGCTGCCCGCCTGCAGGGCGGCGCTGGCGGCCAGCAGGTCGCGGCGCTCGCCCTGCGCCGGTTCGGCGGCGACCAGTTCGGGCTTGCCTTCGGTCAGCGTGCCCGTCTTGTCGAACGCGACGACCTTGACGTTGTGCGCCACTTCCAGCGCCTCCGCGTCCTTGATCAGGATGCCGTGGCGCGCCGCCACGCCGGTCCCGGCCATGATGGCGGTGGGCGTGGCCAGTCCCAGCGCGCACGGGCAGGCGATGACCAGGACCGCCACCGCATTGAGGATGGCCAGCTCCCAATCGCCGGTCGCGCCGCCCCAGGCCAGCAGGGTCACGGCGGCGATGGCGACGATCACCGGCACGAACACCTCGCTCACCCGGTCCACCAGGCGCTGGATGGGTGCCTTCTTGGCCTGCGCCGACTCGACCAGCCGCACGATGCGGGCCAGCATGGATTCCGCGCCGACGGCGGTGGTACGGACCACCAGCAGGCCTTCCGCATTGACCGAGCCGCCGGTGACGCGGTCGCCGTGCTCCTTGTCCACCGGCAGGCTTTCACCGGTGATGAGCGATTCGTCGACCTGGCTGGCGCCCTCGACCACTTCGCCGTCCACCGGTACGCGCTCGCCCGGGCGCACCACGACGAGGTCGCCGGGATGCACGGAGGCGACCGGCACCTCGACCTCGCCGCCCTCGCGCCGCACGCGCGCCACCTCGGGCCGCAAAGCGTTCAGGGCGCGGATCGCCTCGGTGGTCTGCCGCTTGGCGCGGGTCTCCAGCCACTTACCCAGCAGGACCAGCGTGATCACCACCGCCGAGGCCTCGAAATACAGATGCGTGGCCCCGTGAGTACCGTGACGCAGCAGTTGGTAGACGCTCAGGCCGTAGGCGGCGCTGGTACCCAGCGCCACCAGCAGGTCCATATTGCCGGTGCGCGCCTTCAAGGCCTTCCAGGCACCTCGATAGAAACGCGCGCCCAGCCAGAACTGCACCGGCGTCGCCAGCGCCCATTGCACCCAGCCGTTGGGCATCCAATGGACACCGAAGGGCATCAGCAGCATGGGCACGACCAGCGGCAGGGAAAGCGCCGCCGCCAGGGCGATCGGCCACCACGTCGGCAGTCCCGCAGCAGCAGCGGCGGGCGCGGACTGGGCGGCAAGGCGCGCCTCGTATCCGGCCTTCTCGACCGCGGCGATCAGCACCGCCGGCTCGACCTTGGAGACGAGCGAGACCCGGGCGGTCTCGGTGGCGAGATTGACCTCGGCGCCGGCCACGCCCGGCACCCGGGCCAGGGCCTTCTCCACCCGCGACACGCACGAGGCGCAGGTCATCCCGCCTATGCTCAGGTCCACCGACCCGGCGGGTATCTCATAGCCGGCCTTCTCGACCGCCGCGCGCAGCGTGGCGGCCTCCACCGGGGCATCGGCCTCGACCTCGGCCGTTTCGGTAGCCAGGTTGACGCTCGCGCGCCGCACGCCGGGCACCTGCGACAGGGCACGCTCGACCCGCCCGACGCACGAGGCGCAGGTCATGCCCTCGATGGGCAGGGTCCAGCTTACCGGGGCATCGCCCGGGCCGGCCGCTGCCGGCGTTGACTGTGCACTCATGGTTTCCTCGCGATACTGGGGTGATGCTTCGCAGTATCAAGCTTCCCATGATGGCAAAGTCAAGCGCCGGCCGCAGGACCGGCAACCAGGGCGGAATCAGGCCCCCTCGCCCGCCTCCGACGCCGGCGCGGCGCCCAGCGGCTTGCCTCCGGGGCCGTCGATGAAGCTCTGCCACGGTTCGGGCGCGACCTGGCCGACGCCGGGCTTGCCATAGTCGCACACGCCCCGCGGGAACACGGCCTGCAGGCGCGCCCACTGCGATCCGCTGAAGGCCACCGCAAAGTCGGCCCGCGCCAGCGGCTTCAGCGCGCACTTCATGATGTCGCTGGCCAGGCCTTCGCCCGCCGCCACCCGGGTATCCCGGAAGACAGGCCACTCATCCACCTCGGGGCTGTAGACCGCCATCGCTCCCGATCCGGCCACGCTCGATGCCGAAGTCGGATCGGCGCCGGTGTTGCAGTAGTCGGGATCGGTGCTCCAGGTGGCGGCGTCGGCGCGCCAGCATGCATCCGCCGCGATGGCCGGCTTGTTGGCGATGATCTTTTCCCGCAGCGTCTTGCCGGAAGTGTCGGCCTCGACTTTGCCCAGCCATTCGTTCATCGCGTCGAAGCGGCGCGCGGCATAGTCGGGCGGTGTGGACTTGTAGCGCCAGATGACGTGGTTCGCGTAGTCTCCGTGTTCGCGCAGGATGCGGTTGCGGATCACGTAGCCGCGAAAGTCGTAGTGCTCTTCCCGCACGTTGAAGTTGATGGACTGGATGATGGCCACGTCGCCCAGGAAGCGGCCGTGCACGACGCGCCCCGACTGGTGCGCGATTTCCGCCGCGCCGGGATCGGCCGCCATCCGCGCGGCCTGCCACTGGCCGTTGATGTCGTAGCCGCCCACCTGTTCGTTCAGCATCACGAACTGCTCGGGCGAGACCTTGCCGGTGTTGACCGCCTTCAAGCCGTAGAGAATGCCGATGTTGTCGATCGGCGTCTTGGCGTAGCCGGTCGCGTCCCGCGGCCCGAACACCGCGATGTTGAAATCCTGTAGCGTGCAGCGGATGCCGGTGGTATTTCCCGCCGACCAGACGTTCCAGTGCGTTCCGCAACCACCGCCACCCACCGCAGGGTCGAGATAGTACGGCGTGCGCGAGGCCATGTTGGTATTGGCCGGCCCTTCGCACACCTGGTCATAAACGTGGCCGTTGATGTGGGCCTTCTCCATGATCGTGAACGGGAGCCCGGCGGTCTTGCGCGCGTCGTAGAACCGCTTGAGCAGTCCGCAGTCGGCGAACTCCCGGCCGGTCGTCCAGGTGTCCTGCCACCCTTGCCCGGGAAGCAGCCCTTGCAGCAGGCCGGGATAGTTCGAGGCATGGAGATGCTGCTGGTGCGCACCGCCGGAATCGCCGTCGGCCATGGTGTAGCGGATCTCGCCGTAGTTCTCGGTGATGTATTCCTTGAGCATGATCACCGTTTCGGCCGACGTGATGTCATTGCAATGCGTGCCGTACTGCGTCATCTCGGACGAAGCCACCATGAAGCCCCGACTCAGGGCCACGTCGTCCAGGACGTTGCCCGGATTGCCCTGGGTGCGGCTGTATTCGCAGCCCGACCCGAACTTCCAGTGCAGCTTGCCGTTCCAGGACGCGGGACGGGCATACGGCGTCCAGCCCTTGGCCGGATCGGCCGGGTTGGCCAGGTAGGCGATGTCGTACTTGCCGCGGTTGACCACGCCACGCTCGATGCGGACGATGTAGGGCACGGTCTTGCCCTCGTCGGTGGTCGCGCTGGCGATCTCCGACGAGGCCGGCGGATTGGCGGGATCGTAGACCGCGAACCGCCCGGCCGTGGTCCGGTACTGGTAGCGGAACACCGGCGCGGCGATGTTGCACTGCTCGTCGAGCGGAGCGCCCAGATCGGGGTTGGTCGGCGTCGGCGCCGCCACCTTGGTGGTGCATTCCCAATAGCCGACCTGGGCGCCGGAGATAACCGGCCCGCCGTTCGGATGGTTGTTGATCGCGAGATGCGCCGTGGCGCCGTCGTCCGTCCGCGCCACCAGCGTGTTGTCGCCGTCGGCCAGCCCCTCCAGCCGCCCCATGTAGCGGCCATTCTCGCGCACGGCGAACGCGCTGGTCACATCCTTGCCGTTGAGCAGCATGCGGATCTGTTCGAAGCGTGTGGAGGAACCCTCGGGAACCTTGACTTCGACCAGCGCCTGCCCGCCGGACACGAGGTCGGCGCGGTTTCCCAGCACGGAAACCTGCAGGCTTGGCTCGCCTGGCGCCATGGGGCCGCCATCGCCCGACGTTCCCCCGTCGCCACCGCCGCAACCCGCCAGCACCGCCGCCAGCGATATGCCGGTCAGCGCAAATGATGCCCTTTTCATTGGAGTCTCCTCATCATCGTTAGCGTTCTTGTGTCACCCACAGCGACCGGATAGTAAGATTTGCCAATCATCGAGGGCATCGCTTTTTTTTGATGGAGTGATCGAATATGCAGATAACCGATCTGAATCTCTCCACACGCCAGGTCCGCGCATTCACGGCCCTGGCCGAGCACAGGAACTTCACGCGCGCCGCCGAGCAATGCCATTTGTCCCAATCGGCATTCAGCAGCCTGATCCGCACGCTGGAAGACTCGCTGGGCGTCCGGCTGTTCGATCGCGACACGCGCCGCGTCGAGTTGACGCCCGAAGGCCGGCTGTTCCTGGGAGGCGCCACGCGCGTGCTGGCCAGCCTGCGCGACGCGCTCGAGGACCTGGGCGAACACGCCACCGGCCGGCGCGGCCGCGCCGGCGTCGCCGCGCTGCCCTCGCTCGCGGCCGGCTGGATGCCCGGGGTGCTGGCGGCGTTCCACCAGGAATATCCGGGTATCCAGGTGGACGTCGCGGACGTCCTGTCCGAAAGCTGCATAGAATTCGTGCGCAGCGGCCGGGCCGACTTCGCCCTGGCCTCGATGCGCTCCGTCGGGCCGGACCTGCAGGCCGAACCGTTCTGCCGCGACGGCTTCTACCTCGTCTGCCGCAAGGACCATCCCTTGTCACGCCGGCGGCGGCTCACGCTCCCGGCGCTCAGCGGCGAGCCCTTCATTCATCTGGCCCAGGACAGCAGCGTGCGCCAGCACATCGAGGCGGCCATCCATCCGGCCAAGATGAACGGCATGATGGAGCTGGACCAGTTGAGCACGGTGGCCGGCATGGTGCGGGCCGGCCTGGGGATCACCGTCGTGCCGGCGTTGACGCTGTTCCACTTCGACAGCGACGACCTGACCGCGCTGCCGGTCGAAACGCCGGGGCTGACGCGGGAGGTCTTCGTCATCCGGCGCCGCGACCGCAGCCTGTCCATAGGCGCTCAGGCGCTGCTTGCCTTCATGATGCAGCGCCGGCCGCAGCCCGGGGAAAAGCGGGGAAGCCGGCGCGCGGCGGCGCTCCCGCGCGGCCGGAGCCGGTAATCTGATTTTTCAATCAGTCATCCCAAATAATCCATTTCCCGGAATACTCCGCGCACCTTTATCGTGCCGCTCATCCGTGGGTCCCGATCCGGCCCCACTTCCACGACCATGACCGGGTGTGCATGCATTCATCTTCTACATCCGCCGCGCCCAGCCTGCACATCGGCGCCGGCGCGGGCTTTTCCGGAGACCGCTGGGATGCCGCCGTCCCCGTGGTTCGTACCCTGCTTGCGCACGACGGCCCTCGCGCCCTGATCTTCGAGACTTTGGCCGAACGCACCCTGGCGCTGGCGCAATTGCAGCGCAGGCAGAACCCGGACTCGGGCTGGGAACCTTCCCTTGAGCACTTCGTCGCTCCCATCCTGGCCGATTGCGTGCACGGCGCCATACCCATCATCGGCAACTTCGGCGCGGCCAACCCCCGCGGCGCGGCGCGGCAACTGCAACGGCTGGCCGCATCCCTTGGCCTGCCCGCGCTGCGCGTGGCCATCGTCAACGGCGACGATCTGCTGACAGCGCTGACCACCGGCCAGATGCGCGCGCTGCTCGACCAATCGTCGATCGAACGCCCCCTTGTCAGCGCGAACGCCTACCTGGGAGCCCGTGAAATCGCCGCGGCGCTGCGGGCCGGCGCGCAGGTGGTGGTGACCGGCAGGGTCGCGGATCCCGCCCTGGCGCTCGGCCCCATGCTGGCCCATTTCGACTGGCCCGAAGACGACTGGGATCGCCTGGCCGCGGGCACCATGGCCGGACACATCCTCGAATGCGGCGGACAGGTATGCGGCGGCTATTTCGCCGATCCCGGCTTCAAGGACGTGCCCGACCTGGCCGAACTCGGCTTTCCCATCATCGAGATGCACGAGAACGGGCGCTTCGTCGTCACGAAGGCCGCGCACACAGGCGGCTGCGTGGATCGCCGGACCGTCGTCGAGCAATTGCTGTACGAGATCCACGACCCCGGCGCCTATCTGACGCCCGACGTGGTGGCCGACATCACCGAGGCCGAGGTGCGCGAGATCGGCGCCGACCGGGTGGAAATCACCGGCGTGCGGGGCCACGCGCGGCCCGCCACCCTCAAGGCCACGCTTTGCTACGAAGGCCCGTGGCTGGCGGAAGGAGAAATCTCCTATGCCGGCCCCAATGCGGCGGCACGCGCCGCGCTGGCAGCCGACGTCGTGCGCAAGCGCCTGCATGCGCTCGGCCTGGGCGACCTGAAGATGCGTGCCGATTTCATCGGCGTCGCCAGCGTATTCGGCGACGACAAGGGGCGCTGGACGGCCGCGGCGGATGTCCCGGCCTCGCCGGCGGACGACTTGCGGCTGCGCATCGCGGCGGCAGCCGCGACCCGCCAGGATGCCGAGCGGGTCGCGCGCGAGGTGCTGGCTCTGTATACCTGCGGACCGGCCGGCGGCGGCGGCGTGCGCACGGCCGTCACGCCCCGGCTGGGCAGCGGCTCGTGCCTGGTACCGCGCGAGTGGCTGGCGCCGACGTGGGAGTTCGCCGCATGAAAGACACGATGAGCCCCCGCACGATTCTCCTGCACAGACTGGCCCACGCCCGCACCGGCGACAAAGGCAACCGCGCCTCCATCAGCGTCATCGCCTACGATCCCGCCGACTGGCCGCTGCTGGTCGACCAGGTCACCGAGGCCCGCGTAGCCCGCCTCTTCGCTTCGCGCTCGCCGACTCAGGTCAAGCGCTACCTGCTGCCGCGCCTGGCGGCCATGAACTTCGTGCTGGACGATGTGCTCGACGGCGGCGTCAACGATTCGCTGAACCTCGACACGCACGGGAAGACGCTTTCCAGCCTGCTACTGACGCTTCCCATTTCCATCGACAATAAGGAGGAGACATCATGAACACCCATCGCCGCCGGCGCCTTGCCACACTCAGCCTCGCGCTACTGGGCGCCTGGGGTGCCAGCGCCCAGGCCTTTCCCGAGAAGCCCATCACCTTCGTCGTGCCCTTCGCCGCCGCCAGCGCCACCGACCAGATCGCGCGAGCGATCGGCCAGGCCGTCTCGGAAGCGAGCGGACAGCCGGTGGTGATCGAGAACAAGCCGGGCGCCAACTCCTTCATCGGCGCCCAGGCCGTGGCCCGCGCCAAGAACGACGGCTACACGGTGCTGATCACGACCAACACCACCCATGCGGCCAACGAACACCTGTTCAAGAAACTGCCCTACGACCCCGTCAAGGACTTCGAACCGGTGACGCTGCTCGGCAAGGGCGGGCAGATCATGGTCGTGCCGCCCAGCCTGCCCGCCAAGGACGTGAAGGAGTTCATCGCGCTGGCGAAGGCCCAGACCGGCAAACTGTCGTTCGGCTTCGGAAGCTCGTCCAGCCGGGTGGCCGGAGAACTCTTCAAGCAATTGACGGGAACGGAAATCGTGTCGGTGCCCTACCGGAGCAACCCCATGGGCGTCACCGACCTGCTGGGCGGGCAGATCCAGGTCATGTGGACCGACATGACGACCGGCCTGCCCCAGGTCAAGAGCGGCAACCTGAAAGCGCTCGGCGTCACGACCTCCACCCGCAGCCCGCTCGCGCCCGACGTGCCGACCATCGCGGAATCGGGCGTGCCCGGCTATGAATCGACCTACTGGTTCGCGGCCTACGTGCCCGCCGGCACCTCCCAGGCCATCGTGAACCGCCTGAACCAGTTGCTGGTGACCGCGGCCAAGACGCCGACGGCGGCGAAGTTCTACGGGCCGACCGGCACCGAACTGGTGACCAGCACGCCCGACGAACTGCGCCGCTTCCAAGCCGCCGAATCACAGAAGTGGGCGCAGATCATCGCCAAGGCGGGCATCCAGAAGGAGTGATGCACACGCGTCGGACCCGGCTGCCGCGTTACAGGCCTTACAGCAGCGGCAGCTTGTCCTCGTCGTCCCGCGGCCGGATCCCTTCGGGCAGCTCGTTGAGCCTCGGCGCGGGCGGCAGGCCCGTCACCTCCAGGATCTCCTTCTCGTCCAGCGTCTCGCGCTCCAGCAGCGCCCGCACCAGCGCGTCCAACTGGCCGCGGTGCTCGCGCAGCAGGCTCAGCGCGCGGTCGTGGCAGCCGTGGATGATCTTCTGCACCTCGTCGTCCACGGCCCGGGCCGTTTCCTCGCTGTACGGCAGGCTGCCGCCCGCGCCGCCCAGGTACGGATTCTGGCGCGGCGCCAACTGCACCATGCCGAGCCGGTCGCTCATGCCCCAGCGCATGACCATGTTGCGTGCCAGGTTCGATGCCTGCTCGATGTCGCTCTCGGCACCGGTGGTGCGGGTGCCGTAGACCACTTCCTCGGCCGCCCGGCCGCCCAGCATGCCCACGATGCGGGCCAGCAGATAGGCTTCGGGATAGTTGTAGCGGTCGGTCTGCGGACGCTGGTAGGTCACGCCCAGGGCCTGGCCGCGCGGCACGATGGTGACCCGGTGCACCGGATCGGCGCCCGGCACCAGCAGCCCCAGGATGGCATGGCCGCCCTCGTGGTAGGCAATCCGCTCGCGGTCGGCGTGGCTCAGGATCAGCGGCCGCTCGGGGCCCAGCACGATCTTCTCCAGCGCGTCGTTGAAATCCTTCTGATGCACCTGGTCCTGGTCGCGGCGGGCCGCCAGCAGGGCCGCCTCGTTCACCAGGTTCTTCAGGTCGGCGCCCGACAGGCCCGGCGTGGTGGAGGCCAGCTCCGGCAGGTTCACGTCCCCCGCCAGTGGCGTCTTGCGCGTGTGGACCTTCAGGATGGCCTCGCGGCCGTTCTTGTCCGGCAGGTTGACCACCACCCGCCGGTCGAAGCGGCCCGGCCGCAGCAAGGCCTTGTCCAGCACGTCGGGCTGGTTGGTGGCGGCCAGCACGATGACGCCTTCGCGTCCCGAGAACCCGTCCATCTCGGTCAGGATCTGGTTCAGGGTCTGCTCCTGCTCGCTGGAGCCGCCTATCGCGACCTGGCCCCGCGCCCGGCCGATGGAATCGATCTCGTCGATGAAGATGATGGACGGCCCCTGCTCGCGCGCCTGCTTGAACAGGTCGCGCACCCGCGCCGCGCCCACGCCCACGATCATCTCGACGAACTCGGCCGCGCTCATCGAAAAGAACGGTACGCCGGCCTCGCCCGCCACGGCCTTGGCCAGTAGCGTCTTGCCGGTGCCCGGCGCGCCCACCAGCAGCACCCCCTTGGGGGCCGAACCGCCCAGGCGCGTGTACTTGGCGGGATTCTTCAGGAAGTCGACCACCTCGACCAGTTCGTTCTCGGCCTCGTCGATGCCGGCCACGTCCTCGAACGTGACTTTTTCGCCGCCCTCCAGGTCATAGCGGCGCGCCTTGCTCTTGCCGAGCCCGAACATGCTGCCGCCCATGCCGCCCTGCCGCGAGGCCCGCCGGTACAGCCAGACGTAGAACGCGATGATGAAGATGGCCGGCCCGAAACCGAAGATCAACGTGGTCAGCCAATTGCCGCTCTGGATAGGCTCGGCGCTGATCTCGACCTTGTGGTCGATCAGGAACTGCTCGAAGCCCGGCCCCACGAATACCGGCAGCGTACTTTCGAAAGTCGTGGACGTGCGCGGCTGCTGGGCCCGCGCGCCGGCCTTGGCGGGCGCCTCGGCGGCGGCCGTAGGCCAGGTGACGGCCTTGACGAAGCGGCCCTCGATGCGTTCGCCCTGGCTGTAGATGGCGGTGACGTTGCCCTTGGCGACCTCTTCCTTGAAGACCGTGTACGGCACGGTGATGGGCGCATCGGCGCCGCCACCCGACAAGTAGCGCGCCAGGAAGTAGTTGACCAGCAGCACCGCCAGGAAGATCAGCCACATCCGGCGCGGGGGCATGGACATCTGGCGGCCCGCGCCGCGGCCGTCGGGCAGTCCGCCCTTGCCTGCGGGGGTATTCGCGGGTTTCTTCGGCTCTTGCTGGCTCGGCCACTTCATGGCGTCCCCTCCCTGTGTCGATCGGCTGCCGCCAAGCATACTCCTCCGGTACGGTCTTCCTTGCGTACCCGCGCCTCGGCAACGATCACGTCGCGGAAGGCCTGCACCGCGGGCGCGGCCGGCTGCCCACGGCGCCAGATGAGGCCGACCTGCCTGCCCAGCACGGGTTCGACCAGTTCCACGCTGGCCAATCCCTGGCCCGCCGAGCCGGACAGCGCGTGCTTGGGCACCGCGCCAACCCCCACCCCGGCCTGGATCAGGCTCAGCAGCGCCGGCACGTGCAGCACCTCGCCTATCCATTTGGGGCGCGCGGCCAGGTGGGCCAGCCCCTGGTCGATCAGCAGGCGGTTGCCGCCGCCTGCCGCCAAGCCGATGCACTCCACCTCGGCCAGTTCCTCCCAGCGCACGCGCCGGCGCCGGGCCAGCGGATGGTCCGGCCGGCAGGCCAGGACGAAGGGTTCGCTCGCCAGTTCCTCGAACTCCAGGTCGGGTTCGCGCGTGCCGAGGTAGCTGATGCCGAAATCGGCGTCCGAGCGCGAGACCGACAGCAGCACGTCGGGCGCCGGCTGGTCCAGCACCCGCAGCCGGATGCGCGGGAAACGGGTATGGAAGATGCGGGCGGCCCGGGCGACGAAGTTGTCCACGGCCGACGGGATGCACGCCACCGTGACCAGCCCGCGTATGCGTTCAGACAGCTCGGTCATGCCCAGCAGCGCGCCCTCGAGTTCGGACAGCACATGCTGGGCGCGCGGCAGGAACGACCGGCCCATGGCATTGAGTTCGACCTTGCGGGTGCTGCGCTCGAACAACCGCATGCCCAGCGCCTGTTCCAGCTTGTCGACCCGCCGCGACAGCGCCGGTTGGGACACGTGCAGGGCCTGGGCCGCGGCGCGGAAGCTGGCCAGTTGTGCCACCGTCACGAAGGCCCGCAGGTCCGACAGATCGAAATTCATACGATTACCGTATCAATTGAAAGGATTTTTGCAATTTACAGCAGGAACGGGATGGATGACGATGCCGGCAAGGCACCGATGAGTGCCTTGCAGAACATTTTCGGAGGCACTTCCATGAAGCGACGCTTCATACTCCTGGCCGGCGCAGCCGCGGCGGCCTGCGCGCTGGCATCCCCCGCGGCCCAGGCCGGCGAGGCCTGGCCCCAGCGCCCGATCACCCTCGTGGTCCCCTTCGCCGCCGGCGGCGGCACCGACAGCATCGCCCGCGACATCGCCAAGCAGATGAGCGACCAGTTGCGCCAGGCCGTGGTGGTGGAAAACCGCGGCGGTGGCGGCGGCTCCATGGGTGCCAACGCGGTCGCCAAGGCGCGGCCCGACGGCTACACCGTGCTGTTCGCGACCTCGACCTTCGCCACCAACGCGGCCTTCGAGCCCAAGCTGCCTTATGACCCCGAGCGCGACTTCGCCCCTGTCGCCATGATCGGCCGCGGCCCCCTGCTGCTGGTGACCAGCAAGCAGCTTGGCGCCACCACGGTGCCGCAACTGCTGGCCACCGCCCGCGGCCGCGCCGAGGGCCTGAACTTCTGCTCGGCCGGCCCGGGCAGCATCAACCACCTGGCCGGTGAACTGTTCCGCCAGCAGACCGGCGCGGCCATGACCCACGTGCCGTTCAAGGGCAGCGCCCCGGCCAGCATGGAACTGCTGGCCGGACGCGTGGACGTGTTCTTCGCGACGGTGCCGACCATCCTGCCGCACATCAAGGAAAACAAGCTGAACCTGCTGGCCGTGACCAGCGACAAGCGCTCGGCCTTGTTTCCCGAGGTTCCCACCCTGGCCGAGGCGGGTGTAAAAGGCTATGACGTGACCACCTGGTGGGGCGTGCTGGCCCCCGCCGCCACGCCGCCCGCCGTGGTGCAGGCGCTGAACAAGGCGGTGATCGCCGCCGCCGCGGCCGCGCCCGTGCAGGAGCGGCTGCGCCACGAAGGCGCGACGCCGCTGGCGCTCAGCCCCGCCGCCTTCGGCGAGGAACTGCGCAAGGAACTGGCGCTCTGGCGCGGCGTCGTCGCCAAGCCGGGCATGCAGTTGCAATGACCGGGCCGGCCAAGAAAATCACCACGAGACTGTTTCCATGACTGCTTTTTCCTCCTTGTCCCGCCGCGAATTCGTCCGGCTCGGCACGGCCACCGCCATGCTGGCGGCCGGCGGCACCGGCCGCGCCGCCGGCGCCTATCCGACCAAGCCCGTCACGGTCATCGTGCCCTACGCCCCCGGCGGCCAGGGCGACGTGTTCGCCCGTCTGCTGTCCCAGGACCTGGGACAGGCGCTGGGACAATCCGTCATCGTCGAGAACCGGCCCGGCGCCAGCGGCGCGCTGGGCACCCGGCAGGTGGTGCGCGCCGACCCCGACGGCCATACGCTGCTGCTGGGCCAGACCGGCGAAATCGCCATCAACGGCTTCGCCATGAAGACCCCCGGCTACGACACGCTCAAGGACCTGCGCGCGATCGCCCTGGTCGGCAACGCGCCGCTGGTGCTCGCCGTGCCGCAGAACTCCCCCTACGGCAGTGTCGAGGCACTGTTGCAGGCCGCGCGGAACAAGCCCGGCAGCGTCGCCTACGCGTCGTCGGGCACCGCCACGCCCGGCCACCTGGCGGCCGCCTCGATGGCCGCCCGCTCGAAGGCGGACATGACGCACATTCCGTACAAGGGCGCGGGCCAGGCGATCTCGGACCTCATCGGCGGACAGGTGCAGTGCTTCTTCGCCAGCGCCTCGTCGATCATGCCGCACATCCAGGGCGGACGCGTGCGCGCGCTGGCCGTCTCGTCGCTGGAACCGGTCGCGGCGCTGGCCGGCGTGCCGACCGTCGCGCGGACCCTGCCCGGCTTCGAGTTCAGCCTGTGGGGCGGCTATTTCGCCCCGGCTTCCACTCCGCCCGCGATCGTCGAGCTGCTGGCCGGGCACATCAACCGGATCGCCCAGAAACCCGAACTGCGCAGCCGCTTCGAAGCGGAAGGCAGCGCGGTCGATCCGATGACGCCCGAGCGCTTCGGCAAATTCGTGCGCGCGGAAATGGACAAATACGCGGCCCTGGTCAAGAGTACCCAGGCACGCATCGACTGACCGACCTATCCCCCCTTACCTTCCTGGCTGGAACATCATGAAAATCATCGTACTTCCCGGCGACGGCATCGGCCCCGAGACCATGGCCGCGACCATCGAGGTGTTGCGCGCGGCATCGCAGCGCTTCGGTTTCGAGCTTTCCCTGGAGCACGACGTCGCGGGCCACGACAGCCTGCGGCGCCACGGCGCCACGGTCACCCAGGCGCTGCTGGACAAGGTCCGCGCCGCCGATGGCCTGATGCTCGGCCCGATGGCGACCTTCGACTTCAAGGACGAAAGCAAGGGCGAGATCAACCCGTCGATGTTCTTCCGCAAGGAACTCGACCTGTACGCCAACATCCGCCCGTCGCGCACCTGGCAGGGCGTGCCGCACAAGGTCGATGCCTTCGACCTCGTGGTCGTGCGCGAGAACACCGAGGGCTTCTATGCCGACCGCAACATCGCCTCGGGCGGCAGCGAAATGCTGATCACCGAAGACGTGGTGGTGTCCCTGCGCCGCATCACGCGCCTGTGCTGCGCCCGCATCGCCCGCGCCGCCTTCGAACTGGCGCGCACGCGGCGCCAGCACGTCAGCATCGTCCACAAGGCCAACGTGCTCAAGATCGGCGACGGCATGTTCATCGACGAATGCCACAAGGCCGCCCGGGACTTCCCCGACGTGACCGTGGACGATTTCATCGTCGATGCGATGATGGCGCACGTAGTCCGCGCCCCGCAGCGTTTCGACGTCATCGTCACCACCAACATGTTCGGCGACATCCTGTCGGACCTGACCGCCGAACTGTCCGGCAGCCTGGGGCTGGGAGGCTCGCTCAACATGGGCGCGCGCTACGCGATGGGCCAGGCCGCGCACGGCTCGGCGCCCGACATCGCCGACCAGGACATCGCCAATCCGTTCTCGCTGATCCTGTCGGCCGGCCAGTTGCTGGACTGGCATGGCCGCCGCACGAACCAGCCCGCCTACGTCGCCGCGGCCGATGCCATCGCGCGCACCGCCGCCACCGTCGTCGAAGCCGGGGAATCCACGCGCGACGTGGGTGGCAACCTGGGCACCGCCGCGACCGGCCGCGCCTTCGCCAAGCGGCTGCTGGAGGCCTAGGCATGGACCTGGCGTGCGATTGCCATACCCACGTGATCGGCGCCGCCGCGTCCTATCCCATGGTCGCGGACCGCCACTACACGCCGGGTCCGGCCTCGGCCGCCCAGTTGCGCCGCCACCTGGAACAGACGGGCATGGCGCGCGTGGTCATCGTGCAGCCCAGCGTCTACGGCACCGACAACCGCTGCCTACTCGACGCCCTGGTGGACATGGACGGACGGGCGCGCGGAATCGCGGTGATCGATGCCGGCTTCACGCCCGCGCGGTTGCGGGCGCTGCACGACGGCGGCGTACGGGGCGTGCGCGTCAACCTGGAAAGCGCCGGCCTGCACGACATCGGTGCGGCGGAACGGGCGCTTGCCGCCGTCGCCGCGCAGGTGGCCGGCCTGGGCTGGCACGTGCAGTTGTATGCGGCCCACGACGTGATCGCGGCGCTGGCGCCCCGGCTGGCCGCGCTGCCCTGCCCCGTGGTCCTGGACCATTTCGCCATGGCGCCCTGGTCGCCCGAGGCCGCCGCGGCCCTGGCCGGCCTGCTGCGCTCGGGGCGCGTCCACCTGAAACTGTCCGCCCCCTATCGGTTGGCGGACCCCGAAGACGCCGCCCGCTGGGCCCAGGCACTGTGCCGGGAAGTCCCGTCCGCGCTGCTATGGGGCAGCGACTGGCCCCACACCGCCCGCGCGCCCGGCAAGGCGGCGCACGAAGTCAGCCCTTATCGCCCGATCGGCCCGAGCCGCTTGCTGGACGATCTGGCGCGCTGGCTGCCAACGCCCGAACTGCGTCAGGCTGTCCTGGTGGACAATCCCGACCGGCTGTATTGGCGCTGACGCCGCCTTCCCGCAGGGTCTGGCGGATCAGCTCCACGTTCGCACGCAGCCGCTCGTCGCCAGGGGCCATCCGCACGGCCTCCTGGGCGTGGGCCAGCGCCTCGCCGGCCCGGCCCAGCCGCCAGTTGGCGATGGCCGCAAGATCGTGCGGTAGCGCGCCGTGGCATACCGGATCGCTCATGTAGCCGTCGGGTTCGCCCGCCAGCGACAGCCCCCGGACCGCCGCCGCCCGGCACTCGGCCCACTCGCCGCGCCGGTAACGGATGTCGGCCAATGTGACCCACGGCTCGCGGCGCTCTGGGCACTCGACCGCGGCGCGCAGCGCCCAGTCCAGGCCGTCGCCGCCCTGGAGCATCTCGCACTTGGCCAGGTACAGCATGCCGGCCGACCGCTCGGGCCGGAAGAGATTGCCCGGCAGAGCCAGACAGCGTTCGAACTCGCGCGCGGCCTCCTCGTGGCGACCGGCATGGAACAGCTCGCGCGCATGGTAGTGCGCCATGCGCGGATCGTGGGGTTCCTCGGCCGCCGCGGCGGCCAGCAGCGGCAGATAGGAGGCACGCGGCTTGGCTCTGTCCGGATGATGCTCGACGCGCATGCCGGGCGCGAGCACGCCTTGCTCGGCGATGCGGTCGGGATAGATGCCTTCATGGCAGGCGTGGCGCCACCGGTAGCCGTGGCGGGCATGGATGCGGTTGTTCAGGAAGCGTATCGCCGGACTGCCGTCCGCATGGAAGGCAGACACGAAATCGTAGTGCGCGCGCGTGGTGCCCGGCACCCAGGCGGCCTCCAGGGCCCGCCGCCAGCCCGGGCAAAGGATCTCGTCCAGGTCCAGCGACACGCACACGTCCACCTCCCCCGGCACCAGCGCCAGCGCGGCGTTGCGGGCATCGTCGAAGCGCCAGGGCTCGATGGACAAGCGATGTACGCACGCGCCCAGCGCCTCCAGGCGCTCGATGCCGCCGTCGGTCGATCCCGTGTCCGCGACCACGACCACGTCGGCGTCCGCGCAAGACGCCATGAAGCGTTCGGCGAAACCGGCTTCGTCGCGGCAGATGGCGTAGACGGCGATCTTCAGGGCTTGCCCGCCACGGCCAACCGGACCTCGACGCGATCGATATTCTCGCGATGCGCCACCAGCATCGCCAACAAATCGTCCTGGATGCCGGCCTCCTTGACCTTGGGCACCAGCGCTTCCAGCTTCCTGACCACCCAGGCCTGGCCGCGATTCAGGAAAGCCATCCGCGCGGGCAGGTCGGCGATGGCCATGGCCTTGCCGTGGAAGGCGCCCGTACGCGAGCCGGGCTTGGCGTCCAGCGACTTGATGGCGGCGATCAGCATGCCGCACCATTTCACTTCGTCCTGCCGGATGTCCTCCATCAGCGCACGCTCGGCCGGATCCTGCAATTGCGCCACGGTTTCCTCGGCCACGCGGGCACCCGCCCGCTCGGCTTCCAGCAATTCGTCCAGCGCCGCCAGCAGTTCCTCGCGCGCAAGCTGGCCCATGTACGCGGCATCGGCCTGCTCGGCGTAGCACACCGGCGATGCGCGATCGGATTTGGGCTCCATGATTTCTCCAGAATGATGGTTAGGGCCTGTTCCCGCTAAAAGGAGGCTCGCACAGGCCCTAGGCGGCGCCGGGGCCCGCATCGCCGGGCTTGCGCACCAGCGTGACCAGCAGCGTCGTATCGGCCAGCGCCCGCACCGCGTGCGGCTCCTGGCCGAGCAGCGCGACCAGTTGGCCGGGACCCAGTCCACAGGTGCCGTGCGGCGTGGTGACGACGGCTTCGCCCGCCAGGCACTGGATGGTCAGTTCGCCGGGCACGTGGTGCTGCGGCAGTTCGTGTCCCGCGGGGAGCACCAGTTGCATGAGCTGCAAGCCGTCCGTGCGGAGCAGGCTGCTGCTGGCGTGGGTTCCCCGCTGTTCGTCGCTGGCATGCAGGTCGATCGCTTCCAGGGGACTTGCGTGTCTGAGGGCCATGATCGCACCGACTGAACCTGTGGGCGCTCCCGTCTCCAGGCCGAGCGCATTGCCTTGTCGTACCTGACGTTATACGCCAGTACGGCGGCGGTCGCATTCCGAAGGAAAAAGATACAGCACGCGCGCGCCTCGCTTGCTAGGATCGCTCGCGTGCCACCCATGGGGAGCCGGGATGACGGAATCGATCGCCTCGCCCTTCGCATTGACCTTCCGCCTGTGGCTGCGCTTCTGGCCGCAACTGATGTGCCTGGTGCTTGCCGGCGTGCTGGCGAACGAGTTGCTGCTGCGGCTGGCCGTGCACACCGGCTTCGCCAACCACCTGGCGGGGCTGGCCGTGCTGACGCTGGTGGCGCTGGCGCACCTGATCGTGACGGTGCTGATGTTCCAGGTGCTGCTGCCCGGCCTGCCCGCCGTGCGCAGCGCCCAGGATGCCGCCCGTGGCCAGGCCTCGCCGGCCGCCGGCGGCTCGGACCGGCTGGCTTCGGCCATCACGGTGGCCCTGCTGCCCTTCTTCGCCTACTACGCCGCGTGGGGTTTCCTGGGCGACACCGTACGGCAGTACTCGCGCCTGGCGCTGTCCCTGGACCCGTTCGGCTCGCATGGCAATATCCTTGACGCCCTGGATTCGCGCTGGCTGTTCGTCTCGGTCGCGGTGTCGTGGCTGGTGCGTAAGCTGGCCAAGCGGCGCCGCGATGCCACCGGACGGCCGGCGTGGCAGGTGGTCATGGTGATCTGCGAGACGAACTGGATCCTGATCGGCCTGTACGTCATCAGCCGCTGGAAGGACGACGTCTGGACCTGGGTCACCGGCCTGGGCATCCGGGACTACCTGGCCTCGCTCCTGAATGCCCTGGCCACGCCGCTGGCGAACGCGCAGGCGGCGGCGATGGTGCCAGTGGAAGCGCTTGCCGAGACGCCCGGCAAACTGCTGGCGAACCTGTTCTTCTACGCCTTGCTGCCGGTGGTCTGGCTGGTCATGACGGCGCTGGTCTACGGCTACGACGTGCGCGACGATACCGAACTGATGCGCATCCACCGCCGCATCGAACGCTTCGGCAAACGCTACCGGGCAATACCGAAATTCCTGCGGGACTTCGCCGCCCACTTCATCGGCGGCTACCGTTCACGCTACCTGCCCATCGCCAACGGCATCCGCCTGACGCTGAACTCGGGCGTCCTGCTGCTGATCACGCTCATCGTCGGCTACCGGCTGATCGACTGGGGCAGCGCCTGGCTGTGGATAGGCGCGACGCGGCTGATCGGCCCCCACGACCTGGACGCCTGGCAGCTCTGGGCGCACGGGTTGACGCTGCTGCTGGGCAGCCCGTTCCGCGACTCATCCACGGGGCTCCTGATCGAACCGCTGCGCATCTGCTTTCTGGCGGCGATCCTGGAAACCGCGTTCGCGCGGCCCAGGCGCGAGTCGGCGTCGGCGCCCACTGCGCCTCTGGAACGGCCCGCCTGAAAGCCAGCGCCTATTGCACCAGCGTCGGCGGCTGAGCAAAGCGCAGGTAGCGCGGCCGCTGCGGTCCCAACGCCACCGTGGCGCGCAGGGCCGCGGCGGCATCGCGCGGCACCAGGAAGGCGTGGCGAATGCGCACGGTGTCGCCAGCCTTGGGCCCCGACCCCGCGGCCAGCACGCATTCCCGCGCTTCCGAACGCGGTAGCGGCAAGACGCGCGTCGGCATCCAGCGCCGCCCTTGGCCGTCCTCCAGCGCGATCTCGCAGCCCGCCCAGTTCTTGCGCACGTCGGCATCCTGCACCTGCACGGCAAATTCGGCCACCACGCCCATCGCGTTTTCCGGTATGCGCTTGCCCGCCGGCAGCGGCGCCATCCGCAATGCCCGCAGCCGCCAGCTCGCTCCCCCAAGATCGGCCTCGCCGCCCGTGGGAACCTCGCGCGCGATGAGCGCGCGCCCGCTCCACCACGTTCGCGCGCTGTCATGCATGACCACCACCATGGCCAAGGGCAAGAGGAGCACCAGCAGCCACAGGCTGTGCCGGCGCCATCGGCGCTCCGTAGCGTCCCGCGCAGCGGCCGGGTCCCGGGCGTTCACGGCCGGCCTCCCGCCTGCTGCAGATCGAAGGCCTCGGCAATCGGCGGCAGGCCGTCCGCCGCGGTCGGCAGCGCGTTCAACGCGACATGCGCCTCGGAATCCAGCCGGGGAAACGGGCCTTCGGAAACCAGCAAGGTAGCGCCCAGAATCTGGTCGGGCCGGATCTCGAAGACGAAGCGGCCACGCTGCGGCAGGCCTGGCTCGAGCGTATGGGGCGGCAGGTCCGGTAGGAACTCCGGCCGATCCGACAACTCGTAGCGCAGTCCCGTCGGCCCTTCCCACACGGCGTGCGTGACGTTGACCGACCGCGAACGCGCGACCATCCGCGCCGTGACGATTGCCCACACCCCCGCGCTTTCATGCCGTGTCTCGCCGCCGAAGCGCTTGCCGACCAGTTGCCGCGCGAACTCCACGCGCTCGACCTCGATATCGAACAGGCGCGTGGACGCCGCCTTCCCAATATTTCCGTAGGCCGGGATGGGTCCGGTCAGGTCCTGATAGCGCGGCGTACTGCGCTGCATCGCGAACAGCACGGCAGCAGCCATCGCAACCATGGCCACGGTAGCGAACGGCCGCCTCACGAGGCCCGCCCCGCCAGGTTTTCCGTCATCTCGACCGCCATCGTGATTCGTCCCACCACGCGCGGGTTGAACCAGCCGGGCGTGCCGTAGAGATTGTCGACGGGCTTGTAGGTCTTGGCGACGACATCGGCCTCCAGGCTCGTGGGCAACACGGCCGAGGCCGGCAGTTTCCAGACGAAAGCCACGCGCTCGGCCAGCCCCGGATGCAGCAGCGGCAGCGGCCGGGCCTCGCGTACCAGCGCCACCTCGGGATCCGGCACGGAAACGCCGCCCACGGACTGCAGTTTCAGCAGCTTCGCGTAGTCGCGGGTGGAGGCTTGCGTGCGGTTGCTCAGGTCGGCCTCGACCACCAGCGCCCGTTCACCTTCCTGCAGCCGGACGCCCAGGACTTTCTTTTCTTCGCTGACCCAGGCCCGCCTGGGTATCACCAGCCATTGCCCGGCCTCGATCCGGCTGCCGGCCGTGTACCCGGTCACGGCCGGCAGCGGCGCGGCGCCCAGGATGCCGTAGACCGTCGCGGCGCAGACCGCGATGGTCGAACCGATGCCGGCGGCCAGACGAGCCCTGAGTTTGCCGAATGCGACGCGCACCTGCCCCTCCGTAGTTCACGCGTGAAGGTCCGGCGATGCTGGACGAGCGGGGATGGTAGCCCCCGGGCTCGCCGTGCGTAAATTGCGCGATTGTTTCGATACGTACCGCGCGGCCGTTACAAGCGCCGCGCGGGTTCCTGCTGCTTATTTGTAGGCTTCGACCACCGGGTCATAGACGGAAGTCTTGACCAGCTTGTCGATGGTCAGCGAGCCGAACGTCTTGGCTTCGTCGTTGGTGAAATCGTAGTCGGCCCTGACGGTCTGGAGCGTCCTGACTACATCGCCATGGTGGAAGGCCCCGAACGCCCCTTCCGTATCGGTATCGTTGCTGGTCTGCTTCCAGACCTTGTCATCGAACTGGAAGTGGGCAACGCCGAGAATCTGGCCGGGATGGCTCTTCTGGTACTCCAGCACTCCTTTCAACTGCCGCTGGACATAGTTCGCGGTGTAGTCCGGCTTGGCGCGGCTATAGCCGATCTCGGTGAAGAGGATAGGCACGCCGAACTGCTTGTACGTCGCCGGAATCCAGCCCTGGCCCGTGCTTTCCGCGTCCCTGAGCAGATAGTTCTCGTTGTTGTAGGTTTGCGGGGCAAGCATGAGGCGGTCCCTGTACTTGGCGGTCCTGGGATCGGTCAGCAGGCGGTTGAACTGGTTCCAACCCGGCATGTTCCTCCCTTCCAGGTAAGGTTCGCCGCGCGGCACGAAGGTCACCGGCATGCCGACCGGCACGCTCTTGCTGAACTTCCGCTTGTCGGCTTCTTCGATGAAGCGCGCGACCAGACCGATGGCGGTGTTGTAGTTGCCGGGATAGCCACTGAAATCGAGCTCGTTCGAGATGATCACCCCGGCGACCGCGGGATGCCAGTCGGTGCCAGCCTTGTTGCCGAAGTTCCTGCTGGAGAAATAGGCGCCGACGTCCCTGTTCCAGACGACCGAGCCCTGCGTGGAGATCCAGTTGCTGAGCGGCACGACGACCTTGATGTTCAGGCTGTTCGCATAATCCAGGAACTGGCTGTGGTCGTTGCGGGTATCCCAGTCGTAGAGCCGGATCAAGTTGATCCCCATGCTCTTGATGGTCTTCAGGTCGTCGCGGCAATCGGATCCGCAGCTCTGCGAAAGATAGGACTGCTTGCCCCACAGCGATCCTGCCTGCTTGCGCGCGATGTCGCTGCCGAAATAGATGTAAGTATCGTTGGCCTGCGAAGGGTTGTAGCCGTGGCCGAAAGCCTGGTAGGCGGTGCCCTTGCCGGGGATGGGGAAGCGCGTGAAGCGGCCTGCGGCGATGCTCAGCACGGCATCGTCGACGGCTTCCAGCGCGCCCGCATTCGAGCCCTGCAGCGTCGCCGTGTAGCTGATCTCGTCGGTGTCCGCGTCATAGGCGGGATTGGACAGTTTCATGGCGTACAGCTTGGGGGCCCCCTTGGCCGTGGTGCCGAACAGCGTGGCGGTTGGCGCCGTCTCGCCGTAGGCGTAGGACCACTGCGGCAGGAAATAGGAAACGGGCCGGGCCTCGGAGTACATGCCCGGGGCGTTGTCCACCAGGAACATGTCCTCGCCCGCCTGGCTCAGCACCACCTTGTACTGGCCAGCCGTGGCGGTGAGCTGCAAGGCCGCCTTCGAGGCGTACTGCGTGTACTCCGCCACCTCCTTGTCGTCCGCCAGGTTGTTGAGCACCTTGACGGTGACATTGTCGAAAGCGAGCGCGGCACCGGCATCCTGGTCCAGCGTGTCGTTCTGCAACTGCGCCTGGAACGTCATCGTCCCGGTTTTCTCGTCGTAGGCGGGCTTGGAAAGCGCCGCATAGATGCCTTCCATGCCGCCGCCCGGCAGCTGGAACTGGACGGTCGCATTGGGATCGACACCGCCGTAGGCGTCCCGCCAGATGCTGCCCGTGTAATCCTTGACCGGAGACTTCCCCACCTCCAGGCTCTGGCCGCCGACGTACCACAGCACGTCGGACTCGACGTTCTTCAAGGTCAGGGTCCGGATCGCCCCATCGGTGCCGGCCGACAACTGCCCCGACCCGGCCGCCAACATGTAGGTACGGGGCGAGTAGCTAGTGCCGGAACCGCCGTCGCTCTTGGCCCCGTCTCCCCCGCAACCGGCCAGCATCGCACCCGAGGCCAAAGCCAGCGCCGACATGACAAATCGTTTTGTTTTCATACTGCCGCTCCTGAGAAATCGGTCCCATGGCCCGTGAAACGAACCGACGCCCTGACATTCGCAATACCGCGTCATTCGCATGGAAAGGATGAGCAGATGTTAGAGAAGGGCCTCTTTTGCGAGGCAGACATGTTTGGGGCAAGCGTCCCGAGTACCGGGAAATCGTCCCGGATGTAGCATTGCGCGCCACAGGTGTATCATTTTGTGTCATGCCGACCACCCCGCCTCCTTGCGTACCGGAGCATTTGTCTTCCCACGACGTGGAGCCGGGACTGCGTTTCGATGCCTGGCGCGAACGTGCCCACCAGTGGGTGGAAATGCTGCCGCCGCCGCCCGGTACCGAGCTGGATGCGGAACTGCTCACCTTGCGCAGCAGCACCTGCATCTTCGGCACCATGCGTTCATCCGCCTACGAAATGCGGGCGGCGTCCCGCCGCCTGGCCCATGCGCCCGAGATGGTGGTGGTCACACTGATCCAGGCCGGCGAACTGATACGCGACGCAGCACCGGGCGAGCCTCAACGCGTCGGCCCGGGCAACCTGGGCCTGTACGACCCCTGGCGCATCGGGAACTACCGCTGGAGCCAGGGCTCGCGCGAGGTATTCCTGGCCCTGCCCCGCGGCGAGGTGCGCGCGGCGCTGGGACGCGAACCGGGCAACGTGCCCATCCCGCTGGAACACTGCGCGCTGGCCCCCGCCCTGGCCAGCCAGTTGAATCATCTGGCCCTGCTGACACGCCAGCCGCAGAAGCTCGACGGCGTGGAATATGCGAGCCTGCTGGAAGGCACGCGCTCGCTCGCGCTGCTGATGCTGCGCAACCTGGGGCGCCAGGGATCGCGCGAGGAACAATCCGACCTGGAAGACGACCTGAACGCGGGCCGCCATGCAGCGGCACTGCGCTTCATGGAACGCGAGGCCCACCGCCACGACCTCGACGTCGCAGCGGTCGCCCGTGGCGCCGCCTGCTCGCGCACCCGCCTTTACGCGGCCTTCGCATCACGAGGCGAAACCGTGATGGGAACGCTGCGCGAAATCCGCCTGCAACGCGCCAAGGCCTTGATCGAGCGCAGCCCCAGGCTGCACATCGGCTCGCTGTCGTGGCGCTGCGGCTTCGCGGACCAATCGGCCTTCAGCAAGCTGTTCCGGCTGCGCTTCGGCCTGCTGCCCTCCGAATGGCACCACCGGACCTGGACCAGCCCGGCCGCCGATGCATCGGCCCGCGCCCGCTCGCAAGATCCCTGTTGAAAATCCCCGGCGTCGTCAACGGTATTGGGGTTCCCCCTATAAGATTCATTTAATATATATCTTCAAGCCAGACGTCCACCCACCCCACGGAGCCGGCCCATGGCCATCCTGCTGGAAGTCGAAGAACCGGTGCCACCCACCCCGCCGCCTCCGCAGTGGCGCGCTTTCCTGGAGCTGGGCTTCCGCCCCCTGTATCTGGCGGGCTGCCTGTGGGCCGCCATTTCCGTCCTGCTCTGGGTGTATGCGCCGCGGGCCCTGACCGGGCCGCTGGGCGGCGTGGCCTGGCATGCCCATGAAATGCTCTGGGGCTTCATCGCCACTATTGCCGTGGGTTTCCTGCTTACCGCCGGCGCCAACTGGACCGGCATCAACCCGCTGCACGGCAAGGCCCTGGGCACGCTGACGGTCCTGTGGCTACTGGCGCGGATCGGCTACCTGGTGCCCGACACCGCGGGCTTCTGGCTCGCCGCATGCGGCGAGACCCTGTTCTTCGCCACCGCCGCCGTGGCCCTGGGACGCTCCATCTACCAGGCGCGCAGCAAGCGCAACTACGGCATACCCGTACTCCTCCTGGGGCTGGGCGCGGCGAACGTCCTTTACCTCCATACGGTCCTGCAAGGCGACTACGCCCTGCTGCTGGCGCGCTTCAATCTCGGGCTGCTATGCATGGCGGTGATCGCGCTGCTGGTGGCGCGGCGCGTGATCCCCTTCTTCGCGATGCGCGCCGTGGCCGGCCTGGACATCCCCATGCACACCCGCAGCGGCCAGTGGCAGCTCGGCGCGGGCGTGCTGGCGATCGCGCTCCTGCTGGCGGGCTGGATGCCTGGGGCGGGCCTGGCTCTTGCTGCCACCGGTGTGCTGACCTGCTGGCAACTGCTGGCATGGCGCCCCTGGGCGGTTCGGCGCGTGCCGCTGCTGTGGATCCTGTACGTGGGCTACGCCGCACTGGGCATCGGCCTGCTGGTGGCCGCGGCGCACGCGGCGGGTTGGGTCCCGCGCCTGGCCTGGCCGGCGCACGTCATCGGCGCGGCGGGCTTTGCCGTGCTGATCATCGGCATGGTCACCCGCACGGCGCTGGGCCACCTCGGGCGGCCGCTGCGCACCGACCGCAGCATGGTGGCGGCCTATGCGCTGGTGATCGCGGCGGCGGCGCTGCGCCTGGCCGCGCTGCTGCCCACGGCCTGGACCATGGGCGCCCTGCACGCATCGGCGGCGGCCTGGATCCTGGGGTTCGCGCTGTACCTGTGGCGCTTCTTCCCGCTGCTGATCCGTCCTCGTTTCGACCAACGTTCCTGAAGGAGAACCTGATGAAGATCCTGCATACCACCCCGGCGCTGCTGCTGGCCGCCACCCTGGCCAGCCCCGCCTTCGCCGCGACCTGCAACGTGGAGATCGCGGGCAACGATGCCATGAAATTCGACAAGACCAGCATCGACGTGCCGCAAAGCTGCAAGCAGTTCACGGTCAAGCTCACGCACCCCGGCAAGCTCGCCAAGAACGTCATGGGCCACAACTGGGTGCTGAGCAAAGCCGCGGACGTGCAGGGCATCGCGGCCGACGGCATTTCCGCGGGGCTGGACAAGAACTACCTCAAGCCGGACGATCCGCGCGTGATCGCGCACACGAAGGTGGTGGGCGGCGGCGAATCCGATTCCGTCACCTTCGACACCAGCAAGCTCAAGGCCGGGGAAAACTACGCGTTCTTCTGCTCGTTCCCGGGTCATGCGGCGCTGATGAAGGGGACGGTGGCGGTGACGAAATAGGCCACGAAGAACAGTCGGAAGCTCCGTCCACAACGGACCGGAAACCTCATTGCTCTTGATGGGGAGTATTCGATCGAATACAATACCCCATGTACACGATAAAACCCCTGCCGGAGTTCGATGCCTGGTTCGACAGCCTGAAGGACCCGGCTACTCGCGCCCGCCTCATCCGCAGGCTTGAGAAAGCTGCACGAGGCCTGCTGGGCGACGTGGAGCCGGTCGGCGAAGGGGTAAACGAAATGCGCGAGTTCTTCGGCCCTGGCTGGCGCATGTACTACATCGAGCAGGGCGACGTGCTGATCGTCATGCTGGGCGGAGGCTCCAAAGCCACGCAAAGCCGCGACATCAAACGCGCCAAGGAGTTGGCGCGCGCCCTGAGAAACAACGAGGAAAACCAGTCATGAGCAAGAAGACGATTCAGGTTTCCGAACTGCCTACCTTCGACCCCGCTCGCTACCTGCGCGACGACGAGGACATCGCTGCCTATCTTACGCAAGTGATCGAGGACGGCGACGCCGGCGAGCTTGCACAGGCGCTGGGTGTCGCGGCGCGCGCGCGTGGCATGGCTCAAATCGCCGAGGCCGCCGGCATTGGTCGGGAATCCCTCTACAAAGCCCTGCGTGCTGACGCCAGCCCGCGTTTCGATACCATAGCCAAAGTGTGCAAGGCGCTGGGCGTGCGCCTTGTCGTCCAGGCTGTTCACCCTGCCTGACTCACTGGAAATAAATAAAAAGAGTCCCTCCGTACCATGAAACTCTCCACCTGGAACGTAAACTCCCTGAACGTGCGCCTGCCGCAAGTCATCGCCTACCTGCAGGCCACGCCGGTCGACGCGCTGTGCCTGCAGGAACTCAAGCTGACCGACGACAAGTTCCCCGTCGGCGCCTTCGAGGAAATCGGCTATCACGCGGCGTTCACCGGCCAGAAGACCTATAACGGCGTGGCCATCCTGACCCGCCAGCCGGTCCGGGACGTGGCCAAGAACATCGACGGTTTCGAGGACCCGCAGCAGCGCGTGATCGCCGCCACGCTGGACACACCCGCGGGCGAGGTACGCGTGATCAGCGCCTATTGCCCCAACGGGCAGTCGGTGGACAGCGACAAGTACGACTACAAGCTGAAATGGTTCGCCGCCTTCCGCGACGGCCTGCAAAAGGAGCTGGACCGCTATCCGCGCCTGGCGGTGCTGGGCGACTACAACGTCGCGCCCGACGATCGCGACGTGCACGATCCGGTGAAGTGGGAAGGCAGCGTGCTGGTGTCCGAACCCGAACGGGCCGCGTTCCGCTCGCTGCTGGACGTGGGCCTGCACGACGCCTTCCGGCTGTTCGAGCAGCCGCCCAAGTCCTTCAGCTGGTGGGACTACCGGCAGTTGGGATTCCGCCGCAATGCCGGCCTGCGCATCGACCACATCCTGCTGTCGGACACCTTGAAGGCCGTGTGCAGCGAGTGTGTGATCGAACGCGAGATCCGCAAGAACGAACAGCCGTCGGACCACGCGCCGGTGATGGCGACGCTGGAGCTAGCCTAGTCCGCCAGCGCGCAGGCCTGGCGGCGCAGGTCGGCTGCCGCCTCCAGCGTTCCATCGGAGCGCATGCGGATGGCCTTGGCCGACCCGAAGTAGAACTCGTGCAGGGAATCCTCTTCCACCGGCACGCCGGCCTCGCGCAGCCGCTGCGCCACGCCCGCCTCGAAGCCGGACTCGAGCAGGATGTCGCCGCCGCGCGTGATGCTCCAGCGCGGCGCATCGATGGCCCCGGCCAGCGGCATGTTCTCGAAGCAGGCGTGGGCGATGACCTGCACACCGGTCGTGGTCTGGCTCACGCCGCCCGGCGATACGCCCAGCATGGCCGGCCGGCCGCCTTCCATCACGATGTAGGGGTTCAGGGTGTGGACCGGCCGCTTGCCCGGACCCAGCACGTTGGGGCTGGCGGGGTCGAGATCGAATTCGATCAGGCGGTTGTTCATCAGGATGCCGGTTTGCGGATCCACGCAGCCGCTGCCGAAAGGCTGGAACACGCTTTGCAGCATGGCCAGCGCGTTGCCCTGGCCGTCCGCCAGCACGATGCCGGCGGTGTCGCCGGGATCCCGCGCGCCCGAGGGCGCCGCATCCGCCACGCTGGCCAGGCGCCGCGCGACCCGCGCCGGATCCAGGGTCGCGGGCCAGGTCGCGGCCGGGTCGGCCACCTTGCGCTGGAAGGTTTCCAGGCATAGCCGGGCGATCTGGATCTGCGCGTAGGCGCGCTGGCCGTCCGGCTCGTCCAGGTACGGCGCCAGCGCCTCCAATTGGGCCAGCATCAGCACGCCCAGCGAATTCGGCGGCATGACGTGGATGTGCCGGCCCCGTACATCCAGGCCGACCGGCTGCATCCAGTCGGCGCGCTGCATCCGCATGTCGTCCAGGCGCAGTAGGCCGCCCTGCTCCCGCGCGAAGGCGTCCAGGCTGCGGGCGATGGGCCCTTCGTAGAAAGCGTCGGCGCCGTCGCGCGCAATACGTTTCAAGGTGTCGGCCAGCGCGGGTTGGCGCAGGAGATCCCCCGCCGCCAGCGGCCGGCCCCCGGGCGCGAACAGGGTACCGAAGCCGGGCTGGCGGACCACCGCCGGCTTGGCGCTCCCGAGGTTGCGATGAATTTCGCTGGAGCAGCCTATGCCGTCCGCCGCGTGGCGCACGGCGTCCTCCAGCAGCGAGGCCCAGGGCAGGCGCCCATGCCGCCGATACGCCTGCTCCCACAGACGCACGAGTCCGGGCACCACCCAGGTCGACGGCCCGCGCGGACCGATGCCGCCGTCGCCGAAGGCATCCGGCCGGGCCAGGCCGGGCGCCCGGCCCGTGCCGTTCAGGGCCTGGACCGCGCCCGAGGCCGCGTCGTAATACAGCATCATGCCGCACCCGCCCAGCGAGGTCGCATGCGGCAGCGCGACGGCCATGACGGCCGATGCCGAGATCATCGCATCGACCAGCGAGCCGCCGGCCCGCAAGGTGTCCAGCGCGCTCTGGCTGGCCAGGTGATGGCCGGTGACGATGGCGCGGCGCCGGCCGAACACGGTGGCGCGGGGAACGGGCCTGGGCATGCGGGTCATCGCAGCAAATTGGCGCAGAAGGTGCCCACGAAGCAGCCCACCCCGCAGGCGATGGGCAGCCACCAGCCCTGCCATCGTCCCGCCGCCGGCGCGGCGGATGGCGCGGGCGCCGGCCCGGCCGGGGCCGCGAACCCGGATGCGGGGGCAGCGGCTTGCGCCCCGGCCCCCGAGAGTTCCCGCTGCACGTTGGCGAAGAACTGTTCCGAGAATTTGCGCGCCGCGCCGTCTATCATCCGCGCGCCCAACTGGGCGACCTTGCCGGTCACCTCGGTCTCGGCGCGGTAGCCAAGCAAGGTGCCGCCGGCGATGTCCTCCAGCGTCACGGCCACGCTGCCGGTGGCGGCGCCGGCCACGCCGGCCGAGCCCTGGCCCGTCAACGTGAAGCGCTCCTGCTGCGCCTGGACCGCGCGGGCGAAAGCCACGTCGAAGTTGGCGCGTATGGGCCCCACGCCCGCCGAGATCGTGGCCCGGTAGCCGCCGTCGTCGGTACGGCTGATGGCGCGGCAATCGGGAATCGTGCGGCGCAGGAAATCCAGGTCGTCCAGCGCTTCCCAGACCCGGGCGCGCGGCGCCGCCAGCGTCTTGGTGCCGTCTATGATCATGGCCGCACCTCTCCCATCATGTCTATGCCCGCCTGCGCCAGGCCGCGGTCGGCCACGCGCATCCTTTCGTTCAGGCACTTGAACTGGCCGAAGCTCCAGGCTACCAGCGGACGCGCGAAGTCCAGCGAGGTCGGCCACTGCCGCGTGAACCAGTCGTAGCGCACGGCCCAGGCCTGCGTGCGGTCGCTGATGAAGCGCACGCGCTGCTCCCAGGCCGACACCGCGGCGGCGACGTCGTCGGCGTCGGCCACCAGGTGCGCCAGCGCGTAGGCGTTCATCAGGGTCAGGCCGGCCCCCTGCCCCAAGGTCGGCGGCAGACCGTGGGCGGCGTCGCCCAGGATGGCGATGTTGCCCACGCTCCACTTCGGGCACTTGACCAGGCCGTAGTGGTATTGCGTGCCCTCGGCCGGATGCAGCACCGCCATCAGGTCGGCGATCTTGGGAAAGCGCCGGCTCCAGTCCTCGACGTCGATGGGAAAGCGCGCCGCCGTGGCGTCCCAGGCCGGAGCGACCATGTAGACATAGGTGTGGTCGGGCCCCGACGGCGTCACGCCTATGCGCCGGTTGCCCGACCAGTGCTCCACCGTCTTGGGCTGGGGCGTGAAGGCGCGGCCTTCGATCAGGTAGCGGTTGATGATGGTCGGCAGCTCCGTGAAGCCGCCCCCCATCTTCTGCGAGTTGCGCACCGCCGAATGCACACCGTCGGCCGCGATGACGAGGTCGGCCTCATGCAACCCACCGTCGGCGGTCAGGAGCCCTTTGCCGGGCAGCGCGCCGGTGACGCGCGAGCCGGTCACGATGTTCACGCCGGCTGCCAGCGCCGCGTCGCGCAGCCCCTCGATCAGCACCTGCCGGGCGAAGGTATGGACGCGCGATTTGTCCCGCAGCGGCCGCTCCTGCTTGACCGTACCGTCGGCGAACTGGATCTGCGCGCGCTCGAGCACCGTGCCCTGGCCACGGATGCGGTCCAACACGCCCAGCTTCTCCAGCACTTCCAGGCTGTTGTTCTTGATATAGATGCCCGCCCCCACTTCGCGGATCTCGGATCCCTGTTCATGGACGTTGACTTCCCAGCCGCGGCGCGCGAACAGCGCGCCCGCGCTCAGGCCGGCGATGCCGCCCCCGGCGATTTCTACTTTGCGTTTCATACCCGATACCCGAAGAAAATGTTGAAGCGAAGAATCTCTATCCGGCCTGGCGACGCTTGACGGCCAGGCTGATCTGCATGGCCGCGCCCGAGGTCAGCAAGGCATGGATGCTGAACCGGTCACGCAGGACTTCCCATTGCATGGCGCACAGCGCCTCGCGTTCGTCGTCGGCCAGCAGGAAGGGCTGGCAGAAGGCGATGGGGTCGTCCAGGAAACGTTCCGCCGCCTCGGCCCGCGTACGCAGGGTCAGGACCGCCTCGGCCAGTCTGGCCCGTGCCGGCGGCATGGCGGGATAGCGCAGCGGGTCGCGCGCCGGCGCGGGTTCGGTCAGGTCCCATCCCGCCGAGGCATAGATGTGGTGCCACGACGGCTCCAGCAGCGCCGTGAACGGCGGCCGATTCTCGCCCAGTGCCCCGGCCAGGATCAGCGGCGCGCGCAGCTCGACGTTGCCGGTGCGGTCCAGCTCCCAGTCGTCGTAGCTGAGCAGGTGCGTCAGGTGGCCGGCCTGGATTTCGGCGAAGATGCGCTGGTCGGTCTCCAGGTCGGGATGCGGGTAGTGCACCGTGCCCGGGTAATGCGACAGGCCGCCGCTGGCGATCAGCAGCGCCCGCTTGCCCAGGCGCTGCAAGGCGGTCTGCAGGGCGGCGCCGAAGGCATGGCAGCGGCGCCCGCTAGGTTGGGGCGGCACGTAGGCGTTGACGAACAGGGCCACCAGCGGCACGTCGCGCCCGAAGCCCATGAATTCGTAGGGAATGGTGAAGGCCGTCTGCAGCTTGGCGTTCATCGTGAACGCCAGGTCGAAGCCGGCCCGCTCCATTTCCGGGACCAGGGCGTAGCCGGTGTCGCCGTCGATCGCCCACATGCCGCGATGCTTGTGCATGCCGTCGGCCTCGTCGGCCACGTGCACGCAGAACGGCGGCACGCCGTGGGTGACGAAATGGTCGCCGTGGTCGTTGGACACCATGACGATGCAATCGGGTTCGAGCGCCCGCAGCCGCTCGCCTATGGTTTCCAGCGATCGGCGCACGCGGGCGACCTGCTCGAGGTCCTCGCTCTCGGGCAAGGAAAGGAACTGCGGCGCATGCGGCACGATCGCCGCCCCGACGATGCCGTAAGGGTTGGAGGATTTCACGCTTGCACCTCGGTGATGGGTGGTTCTTCGTTGGCAACTTCGACGACCGCCGCGACGATGCCGTGATAGCCCGTGCAGCGGCAGATGTTGCCGGACAGGCACTGGCGGATCGCCGGCTCGTCGCGCAACTGGCCGCGCCGCACGATGTCGTATCCGCTCACGACCATGCCCGGCGTGCAGAAGCCGCATTGCAGGGCATGGTGTTCGCTGAAGGCGCGGCGCAGCCGGTCGGCCGTGGCGTCGCACAGCCCCTCCAGCGTCGTCACCGAGCAGCCGTCCACCGAACCGGCCAGGGTCAGGCAGGCACGCACGACCTGGCCGTCGACGATGACATTGCAGGCGCCGCATACACCATGCTCGCAGCCCAGGTGCACCGATGTCTGCCGGCACTGCTCGCGCAGCACGTCGGCCAGTATCGCGGAGGGTTCGACGTCGAGTCCGGTTTCGCGGCCGTTCACGGTCAATGTGATGTTCATGCAGTCACTCCTTGCCATGCCTGTTCGACCGCCCGGGCCATCGCCTGCGCGTGGCGAGATGCCGCCAGCGGATCGATGTGGGGCCGGGCGGCCAGGATCTCGTCCAGGGCCGAGGCCGCGATGTCGCGCCTGGCGGGCGTCGGGCCTCCGGCGGCCGGCAGGCGTGCCGCCGTGGCCGGCAGCGCCAGCGGACCGGGGTCGATCGCGCCCAGCCAGCATGCCCACTGGCCGTCGGCGCCTTGCAGAGCCAATGCGCTGGCCGAGGCAAATTCGCCGGCCCGGTGCATGAGCTTGCAGCGTCCCCACCTGACGAGGCCGGATGCCCGCTCGGGCAGCACGGCCGCCAGCGCAATCTCGTCCACCTGCACGTCGCTGTCCATCGCACCGCGGATGAAATCGCGCAGGCCAACGACACGCCGCCCCCGCAGGCTGGCCAGTTCCACCGTGGCATCGAGCGCGGTCAGCAGCAGCGGCCAGTCTCCCGCCGGATCGGCGTGAACCAGGCTGCCGACCACGGTGCCCCGGCCGCGCACCGGCAGAAAGGCGATTTCGGCGGCATGCGCCCGCAGCAGGTCGAACAGCGCACCGGCCTGCGTACACCGCTCGACGTCGGCATGGGTGACGGCCGCGCCGATGCGCACGGCCGGCGCGGTGTCCAGGCGCGCCAGCGATTCCACCCGGGTGATGTCGATCAGCGCGTAGGGACGCAGCATGCGGTAGCGCATCATGGGCAGCAGGCTCTGCCCGCCGGCCAGGACCTTGGCATCGCTGCCCAGGGCGGCGCGCAGCGCCAGCGCCTCGTCCAGCGTGCGCGGCACGTGCAGCGCGAAAGGCGGTAGCTTCATCGCGCACCTCCCTGCCCGGCTTCGTGCAACTGGCGCAGCAGGTAATCGGGCGTGATGGGCGTGCGGCACACGTCCACACCCAGTTCTGCCAGCGCGTCGCGCACGGCATTGGCGATGGCGGCGGGCGGCGCCACGGCGCCCCCTTCCCCCATGCCCTTCATGCCGAACTCGGAATGCGGCGACGGCGTGCTGAAGTGCAGGATGGAAATCGGTGGCACCTCGACCGCGCTGGGCACGGCGTAGTCGCCGAAGGTCACCGTTTGCGGCTGGCCGTTGCTGTCGTAGATCATTTCTTCATACAGGGCCTGGCCGATGCCTTGCGCGACGCCGCCGCGTATCTGGCCGTCCAGGATCAGGGGGTTGACCACGGTGCCGCAGTCCTCCACCACCAAGTAGTCCAGGATCCTGACGAAGCCGGTGTCCGGGTCGACGCTGACACGCGCGGCATGCAGCGTGTAGGAAAACGTTCCGGTCTCGACGCTGGGCCGGTAGTCGGCCTGGAACGAAAAACCGGGGGAAATGGAGCGCGGCAGCTTGCTCACGCCCACGTAGGCGACGCGGGCCAGGTCGCCGAACGACGTCGTGCCCTGCGGCGAGACGCAGGCGCCGTCGCGCACCTCGACCTGCGCGTCGTCCGTCTCGTGCAGCACGGCGTGGATGGCGCGCGCCTTGCCGACGATGTCGCGGCAGGCCATGGCCACCGCCCCGCCCGCCATCACGATGGAACGCGAGGCGACCGAGCCCAGGCCGTAGGGCGCCGCCGACGTATCGCCCTGGCGTATGCGTATCGCCGAGACCGGCAGCGTGGTGATCTCGGCCGCGATTTGCGCCAGGCTGGTGAAATGCCCCTGCCCGTGCGACAGCGTGCCGACCTCGATGACCAGCGTGCCGTCCATGTTCAGCGTGGCGCGCGCCGACTCGTGGCCGTAGATCAGCGGCGAGCCCCGACGGCGCCATTCCTCGGCGCCGTGCGCGGCCTGCTCGACCAGCATCGCATAGCCCACGCCCACCCGGGCGCCGTCGTCGGCCTGCCGCGCGGCCGGCCAGTTCTCGGCCACGAAGCGGCCGGCTGCATCGACGATCTCGCGGTAGTTGCCCGAGTCGTAGGCAAGCCCGGTGGCCGACACGTAGGGCATCTGCGCCGGCGAGATCAGGTTGGCCCGGCGCACGTCCAGCGGGTCGGCGCCCAGTTCGCGGGCGACCTCCTCGATGATGCGCTCCATCGCGAAGCAGCCGCCCGGCCGGCCCACGCCACGGTAAGGCCCGAGGGGGCTCTTGTTGGTATGGATGCTGACGGCTTCGAAGCGATAGTTCCGGATGTCGTAGGGCCCGAGCATGACGTTGGTGGCCATGTTGGCCTCGATCGCGCCGGTGGAGGTCTTGGCCGAATAGGCCCCGGCGTCCACCACCACCAGCGCGTCCAGCGCATGGATCCTGCCCGTGTCGTCGAAGTAGGCGGTGATGCGCTGCTCGTGCTGCCGGCTGTGGTTGCTGGCGACGAAGTGCTCGTAGCGGTCCTCGATCCAGCGCACCGGCCGCCGCAGCTTCCACGCCAGCGCGGTCACCAGCACTTCCTCGGGGTAAAGATTGCTCTTGGAGCCGAAGCCTCCGCCCACGTCCGGCACGACCACGCGAATGTCGGCCTCGGTCAGGCCGGGAATCTGTTCGGCCAGGAAGGTGCGGATCAGGTGCGGCCGCTGGCTGGACACGTGCACGACCACGCCGCCGGCCGGATCGGGATAGGCCAGGCAGCCCCGGCACTCCAGCGGACTGGCCAGCACCCGGCCCATGGACAACCGGCGCGTGACCTGCCGCAGGCCGCGCGCGGCCGGATCGTCGATGATGGCCTGCGCCTCGCCCAGCGCGCGGCCGATGCGCATGACCAGGTTGGAGGACAGGTGGTCGTGCAGCGGCACGCCCGGGTGGTCGACCTCGTTCCAGGCATCGACCACAGCGGCCAGCGGCTCGATGTCCAGTTGCACCTGCTCGGCGCGTTCCTCGGCCTCGGCGCGGGTCGCGCCCAGCGCCAGCACCACGGGCTCGCCGGCGAAGCGCACCTTGCCGTCGGCCAGCAGCGGATACGGGGCGCCGTTGAACTCCGGGCGCAGCAGCGCGCAGTAGATGGGCAAGGCCAGGCCGGCGATGTCGGCCGCGGTCCAGAACGTACCGGCCGGCAGTTCCGGCGGCAGCGTCACGCCCTTCAGGCGGCCATGGGCCACCGGGCTGCGGCAGAACGCCACTTCCAGGCATCCCGGCACCTGGATGTCCGCCACGAAGGCGCCCCCGCCGGCCAGGTGGCGGGCGTCCTCCACCCGGACCAGCGGCCGCCCGATATGGGCGTAGCCACCGTCGACCTTGCTTTCCCCCATGCTCACTCCAGCGTCACTTTGGCATCCTTGATGATGCCGCCCCACATGTTGAAGTCATTGCGCATGCGCTTCTTCAGATCGTCCACCGAGGTATCCATGGGCGCAAGCCCCAGGTCGATCAGCGAACTGCGCACGTCCGGTTTCTTCAGGATCTTGTTCACTTCGCTGTTGATGGACGCCACCACGGCGGGCGGGGTCTGCGCCGGGGCCATCAGGATGAACCAGCTCGACAGTTCCTCGTCGGGCAGTCCCGATTCCTTCAGGGTCGGCAGCGTCGGCGTGCTCGGGAAGCGGTTGCGCGCCCCCACCATCAGCAGACGTACCTTGCCGGCATCCACCATGGGGCGCAACGGCGGGATGTTGTCGAAGCTGAAATCGATATCGCCTTGGGCCAGTGCCACCGATGCCGGGCCACTGCCCTTGTAGGGCGAATGCACGGCCTTGATGCCGAGCTGCTTGACCAGCCACTCGGAAGCCAGGTGCAGGGTGCTGCCGGGGCCCGCCGAGCCGAAGGTCACGCCTTTCTCGGTGGCGGCCTTAGCCTTGATCTCGGTGATGAAATCCTTGACGTTGGTCGCCTTGATGCCGGGCCCCACGGCCAGGAACGGCGGCACGTCGACGATGCCCACCACCGGCACCAGTTCCTTCATGGCGTCGTAGTCGAGCCTGGGATACAGGTGGGCGTTGTTGACGACCGAGGTGGTCGCCAGCAGCAGCGTGTAGCCATCGGGCGCGGACCGGATCACGTTGCGGGTCGCGATCTGCGTACTGGCGCCGGGCTGGTTCTCGATCACCACGGCCTGGCCATAGACTTCCTGCAGTTTCCTGCCGATCAGCCGCGCCGTCACGTCGCTGCCGCCGCCGGCGGCGAAAGGCACGATGATCTTGATGGGACGGCTGGGATAGTTGTCGGCCGCCGTGGCAGTGGCGGCACAGACCGCGGCGGCGCAGGCAAGCACGGCACCGGCGGTGCGCCGCGCGAAAAGCGATGAACTCAACGACATCTTCATGTTCGATACCTTGAGCGAAGAGAGGGGAAAAGAAGCATCGGCGGCGCGCACGGTCCGCGCGCCGCCAGCCGGCTTAGCGGGTCGCCACGACCTCGATCTCCAGCATCATCCCGGCGATCGCCAGGGGTGCCTCGATCGTGGTGCGGGCGGGGAACTTGCCTTCCTGGAAATAGCCGCGATAGATCTCGTTCATTTCGTTGAAGCGGCTGATGTCGGTCAGGATCACGTTGGCCTTCACGACCTTGTCGAGCGAGCTGCCGCATTCGCCCAGGATCTGCTGGAGGTTCTTCATCACCTGGTGCATCTGCTCGGAGAAGGTCGGTGCCAGCGCGCGGTTGGCATCGAAGGGCGTGGTGCCCGAGACGAAGACGAAGTCGCCGGCGACGACCGCGTGCGAGAGCGGCGCCTTGGGTTTGGCGACGGCGTCGGACATGAAAATCTTGCTTGTGGACATGAGGGGCCTCGATAATGACTGGCGGGAAACGCTCGAACCGCCGGCTGCTGTGCCACCGTGGCGTCAGCCTTGCCGGGCGCTGAAAAATTATCGATAGATCCCTCCACCCCAACAAGACGAAGGGCACGCACACTATGTTCTCGGATCGAGAACACCTGTATGGGGAACATCCATGAACCAGGCTGATCTGGCCAGCTTCTATGAAGTCGCGGTATGCAAGGGCATACGCCGCGCATCCGAACGGCTCGACACCGCCCCATCGGCCCTGAGCAAGCACATCAAGCGCCTGGAGAGCGAACTGGGCATCAAGCTGCTGGACCGCTCCAGCCGCGGTGTGGTCCTGACGCCCGCCGGAGAAGTCTGCCTGCACTACGCCGAAGAAGTACTGCACGGCGAGCGGCGCATGCTGGCCGAACTCGAGGCATTGAAAGGCCTGCGCAATGGCCACGTGAAGCTGTATTCCACCGAAGGTCAGATCGAGTTCGTCACGCAGACCGTGGCCAGTTTCCAGCAACGCTATCCCGGCGTGACCTTCGAGATCGTGGTGGCGGGCACGGAAACCACCCTGGCCGCGGTCAGCTGCGGCGACGCCGACCTGGGCCTGGCTTTCACGCCCACGCCGCACGACGCCATCGAATGCGCCCTGCGCATTTCCGCGCCGCTGGAAGCGGTGATGGCGCCCACGCACGAACTGGCGCGCCGCAAGTCGATCTCGCTGCGCGAGATGCTGAATCACCGCACGGCGCTGCCGGCCTCGGACTTCGGCATACGCCGGCTGATCGATTCCATCTGCGCGGGCGAACGCCTGCGGGTAGCGCCCGCGATGGTGACCAACTCCATCGCCGCGATGAGGAACTACGCGCGCAACCAGGGCGGCATCACCATCCTGTCGCACATGTCCATCCACCATGAACTGGATGCGGGCGACCTGGTCAGCATCCCGCTGTCGCATCCCATCCTGGGCAAGACCTGCGTGGACGTCTGCGTGCTGGGCCGCCGGCGCCTGCCGCAGGCGGTCAGCGCCTATCTCCAGCACATGCGCAAGCACGTGCGCACGCTGTACGGCCAGGACACTGGCAGGCGCTGAAGGCCGGCCTCAAACGCGCGCGGCTGCGGCCGCTTCCAGCACCCGCTCCAGCGGCTCGATGCCGCGCGCCAGGGCCTCCACCGCGTCGGCATCGACCGCGGGCAGGTGCGGGATCTCGGCCAGCACACGGACCTTGCCGAACTGTTCGATGCCGAGCCGGTTGCCCGCCGAGAGCTCGCCGCTCATCACCACGCCCGCCACCAGGATGCCACGCGCGCGCAGCGCCTCCAGCGACAGCAGCGTGTGATTGAGCGTGCCCAGCGTGCTGCGCGCCACCAGCACCACCGGCAGCCCCAGGCGGGCGATCAGGTCGATCATGGTCGCCCGGTCGTCGATGGGAACCAGCAGCCCGCCGGCGCCCTCCACCACCAGCGGCGCTCGCGTGATGGGAAGCGCGATGTCGGCCGCGTCCAGCGCCGCGCCTTCCTCGCGCGCGGCCGCCCAGGGCGACAACGGCGCCTGCAGCACCATGTGGGGCGCATGGATGCGCTCGGGCGCAAGATCGGCCAGCCGCGCCACCGTGCCGGTGTCGTCAGGCTCGGTCGCCACGCCGGTCTGCAGGGGCTTCCAGTAGTCGGCCTGCCAGGCGCGCGCCAGCACGGCCGACACCAGCGTCTTGCCGATGCCGGTATCGGTGCCGGTCACGAACACGCCGCGCGGCGTCTCACCCTTGTTCCAGGTGCCGTAGGCCAGATGGTAGGTCACGCTTGCCCCCTGTGTATCGAAACTGCGCAGTATCCGTTTGAACATGGCGGGCGGCAACGGCCGGCGGCCCGGCGCGGGCGCGTCCGCGCCTATCGCCTTGAGCCCGCGCAGGAACGCCATGCCGTCGCGATGCGGCTGTACCCGCCGTTCGGCCTGCATGACACGACGCAGGCCGGGCAGCGCGACGCCGATGTCCGCCGGACGGGGATAGTCGCGAACCGCGGCGTCCACGCCGTGGTTCGCGTGCACGGCCCGCCATTCGGAGAAGGTGCCGTCGGCCAGCGTGGCCACGGCCATCCAGCCGCCTTCGGCCAGCAGGCCGCCCAGCCGCGCCAGCCCGGCATCCAGATCGCCGAACCATTGCACGGCCATGCTGGAACAGATCAGGTCGAACTCGCCCAGCCCCGCATCGGGATGCTCGCCATCCATGGCCAGGAAACGGCAAGTGCCGGGCAGCGCGAGCCGTTGCCGCGCGGTCTCCAGCATGGCGGGCGAGACATCGGTCAGCGTCCACTGCGCGGGCCCCAGCCGGCGTGCCAGGGCCTCGGCCAGGAACCCCGTGCCGCAACCTATCTCCAGGATGCGCGGGCGATCCGGCAGCGGCAGGCGGGCGATGCGCGCAGCCAGTTCCTCGGCCACCTCGCGCTGCAAGCCTGCATGCCGTTCGTAGCGCCCTGCCGCATCGCCGAAGCGGCGGGCCACGGCCCGCCCATGGACCCGCCCAGTCATGCCGGATCCGGAGCGCCGGCCAGCTCGCGCACGAACGCGCGAATCTGGCTGGCGCACCACTCGGGGTGCGTCAAGGGCAGCAGGTGCCCGCCGCCGGCGCACCAGGCGACCTCGCCGCCGAACGAGGCCGCCGTGAGCGCCGGCGTGACGACCGGATCGGCATCGCCGGCCAGGATGCGGACCGGCACGCGCCGGCCCGCCCAGGCCCCGCGCGCATCGCCTTCGCGCAGATGGCGCAGGCCGGCGGCCAGGGCGGCCCCGTCCAGCGAGCCCGCGTCGATGGGATCATCGGCGCCGCAGCGCCGGCGGAACTCGCCCACCACGCCGGCGGGATCGGCCGCCAGGCGGGTCAGCATGCGGTCCAGCACCCTGGGTGCCACCCCCGCGGGAAAATCGCCGGCGGCCGAGAAACGCGCAAAGCCGTTGATCAGGACGAGGCCGTGGCAGCCACCGCCCGCTTCTTCCAGGCCGAGCATGGCGCCCAGCGAATGCCCTACCGCCACGTAGGCAGAGGGACGTTCGGGCGCGGAGCGCCGGCCGAAATAGCCGGCGTCGTCGGCGTGGATCTCCCAGCCCTCCAGGTAGGCACGCATGGGCGCCCAGGCCGAGGCATCGAATCCCCAGCCATGCAGGAACACCAGCGGCAAGCGCGCGCCATCGATCATGGCCGGCCTCCGTTCGCGCCCGAGGCCCGCGCGCGCAATTCGGCGATGGTGCCGGCCAGGCGTGCCACGTCCGCTTCATCATGCGCGGCGCTGAGCGCGATCCGCAGCCGGCTCGTGCCCATCGGTACCGTGGGCGGACGGATCGCCACTGCCAGCAGGCCGCGCTCGCGCAGGCCGTCGCTCAGGGCCAGCGCCGCACCTGCCTCGCCCACGATGGCGGGCACGATCTGCGTCGACGAGGCACCCGTCTCCAGTCCCTGGTCCGCCAGCGCTCGCCGCAGTCCGTCGCCCAGCCCCGCCAGCCTCCGCCGCTCGTCGTCCATACCGGGCACGAGATCGAGCGCGGCATCGATGGCGGCCAGCACCGGCGGCGGCAAGGCCGTGGTGTAGATGAATCCCGAGCAGGTGTTCACGAGGTAGTCGCACAATTGCCGCGACCCCGCCACGTAGGCGCCGAAACTGCCCATGGCCTTGCTGAAGGTGCCCATGGCCAGGTCCACCCTGCCTTCGCCCTGGCTGGCCAGCCCGGCCCCGCGCGGCCCCAGCACACCGGTCGCATGGGCCTCGTCCAGGTAGACGAAGGTGCCGTGGCGTTCGGCCACCCGGCACAGCGCGGCCACGTCGGTGCGGTCGCCGTCCATGCTGAACACACTTTCCGTCACAATCAGGCGCGGGCCCGGCTGGCCGGCGCGCTCGGCCAGCAGCGCATCCAGGTGGTCGAGATCGTTGTGCCGGAAACGTATCTGCCGCACGCCCGCGGCCTGGCAGCCGTGATGCAGGCTGGCATGGTTCAGCCGGTCGCAGAACACCAGCGGGTCGCCCTGGCCCGGTACGCGCAGCAAGGCCGGCAGCACGGCGGCGTTGACCTGCCAGCCCGAGGCGAACAGCAGCGCCGCCTCGGTCCCCTTGAAGCGGGCCAGCTTGGCTTCGACGGCTTCGTGCAGGTCGAGATTGCCCGACACCAGGCGCGAGGCGCGCGCGCCGGCGCCATGGCGCGACGTCCAGTCGGCCACGCGCTCGGCCAGCAAGGGATGCCCGGCCAGGCCGAGATAGTCGTTGCTGGAGAAATCGACGACGTCGCGGCCGTCGAACGTCACATGCCCGCCGCGCGCCGCGGCGACAGTGCGCAAACGGCGCCGCGTCTGGCGCTGCGCGGCGCGGTCGAGCTCTTGGGAAAACAGGGAATCGAATATGGACATGGTCCGGCGATGCGCCCGAGGACGCCCGCACCGTAGAATGCGTGTCATTGTAGAGGAACGACCGGTCCGGCCTGGCGCCGCGGCCGGCGCAGGACGATCATGCACACATCCCCGCCCGCCTGGGTCGCCGACGGCGCCCGCCACGTCTGGCTGCCTTATGCACAGATGAAAACCGCCGCGCCGCCGCTGCCGGTGGTGCGCACCCACGGCAGCCGCATCGAACTGGCCGACGGCCGCAGCCTGGTGGACGGCGTGGCTTCGTGGTGGACGGCCTGCCATGGCTACAACCATCCCGCCATCGCCCAGGCCGTGCGCGACCAGCTGGATGCGGTGCCGCACGTGATGTTCGGCGGGCTGACGCACGAGCCCGCCGCGCGGCTGGCGCAGCGCCTGTGCGCGCTGCTGGGCCCCGGCTTCGACCGCGTGTTCTACACCGACTCGGGCTCGGTGGCGGTCGAGGTGGCGATGAAGATGGCCGTGCAGTTCTGGCTCAACCAGGGCGAGCGCCAACGCTCGCACTTCCTGGCCTTTCGCGGCGGCTACCACGGCGACACCTTCGGCACGATGGCGGTCTGCGATCCGGAAGACGGCATGCACAGCCTGTTCCGCGGCCTCTTGACCGCGCATGTGATCGCGCCGCTGCCGCGCGACGACGCCTCGGCCGCCGAGCTGGACGCCCTGCTGGGCCGGCACGCCCACGAACTGGCCGGCATCCTGGTCGAGCCGCTGGTCCAGGGCGCCGGCGGCATGCTGATGCACCCGCCCGAAGTGCTGGCCCGCCTGCGCGCGCTGGCCGACCGCCACGGCCTGCTGCTGATCTACGACGAGATCTTCACCGGCTTTGGCCGCACCGGCACGATGTTCGCGTTCGAGCAGGCCGATGCGCGGCCCGACATCGTCACGCTGTCCAAGGCGCTGACCGGCGGTACCCTGCCGCTTGCCGCCACCGTGGCCAGCCAGCGCGTGTTCGACGGTTTCTGGTCCGACGACCCGGGACATGCCTTGATGCACGGCCCCACCTTCATGGGCAACGCCCTGGCCTGCGCCGCCGCCAACGCCTCGCTGGACCTGTTCGAACGCGAGCCGCGCCTGCGGCAGGTAGCGGCCCTGTCCCGCGCGCTGGAGGCCGGCCTGGCCCCCTGCCGCGAGCTGCCGTGGGTGCGCGACGTGCGCGTGCTGGGCGCCATCGCCGCGATCGAACTGGCCGGACCGTTCGACCGCGATGCGCTGCGGGCCAGGCTGGTCGACGCCGGTGTCTGGGTTCGGCCCTTCGGCAACATCGTCTACCTGACGCCGGCCTTCACCATTGGCCAGGACGACCTGGATTTCCTGATTGACGCGGTGGTGGGCGTACTGCAAGGCATGCAAGCGCCCGCCGGTTGAAGCGCCCGCCTGTTGTCTCGCTTTCATCTCTTCGGTTTTTATTTTGAATAAAAATCATTATCATTACCATCACTGAAACTAGAGATGGAGCGCCTCATGACCCATGCCCTGCCCCCGCTGCCCTACGCCTACGACGCCCTGGAACCCCACATCGACGCGCAGACCATGGAGATCCACTACACCAGGCACCATCAGACCTACATCAACAACCTGAACGCCGCGCTGGAGAACTCGCCGCTGAAGGAACTGCCCGTGGAAGAACTGGTGGCCGGCATCGATCGGGCACCGGAAGCCCTGCGCACGACCCTCCGCAACAACGGCGGCGGACACGCCAATCACTCGCTGTTCTGGACCGTGATGTCGCCCCGGGGCGGCGGCGCGCCGCACGGCCAGGTGGCGCAGGCGATCCAGTCCGAGTTGGGTGGCTTCGACGCCTTCAAGCAGGCGTTCACGCAAGCCGCGCTGACGCGCTTCGGCAGCGGCTGGGCATGGTTGAGCCTGACACCCCAGGGCAAGCTGGCCGTGGAAAGCACGGGCAACCAGGACAGCCCGCTCATGGCTGGTAACACGCCGATACTGGGTCTGGACGTATGGGAGCATGCATACTATTTGCGCTACCAGAACCGGCGTCCCGAATACATTGCCGCCTTCTACAACGTGGTGAATTGGGATGAAGTCGAACGGCGCTACCGACAGGCCCAAAGCTGAGGCCCCCATGACAACGGCCAACCGAACCGCCTCCCCGGGACAAGTGCTGCGCAGGACCCTGGGCGCCGCCATCGTGCTGCTGGGCCTGGCGGTGCTCGGACGGCAGCTGTGGGTACGGATGGCCACCGATCCGGTGGTGCTGGAAGCCCTGATAGGCGGCATGATGGCCGCCGGCGCAACAGCGCTGGGGGCCGTGCCCGTGCTGTTCTCCCAGCGCCTGTCCGATCGCGTGCAGGACAGCCTGTTCGGCTTCGGCGCCGGCGTCATGCTGGCGGCCAGCGCTTTTTCGCTGGTGGTGCCGGGCATAGAAGCGGCGAAGCTGCAGGGTGCCGGCTCCTGGGGCGCGGGCCTGCTGATGGGCGGGGCCATCCTGCTGGGTGCCGCCCTGTTGCTGGCGATGGAACGCTATCTGCCGCACGAGCACTTCATCAAGGGCGTGGAAGGCAAGCACACGACCCTGGCCGTGCGCCGCACGTGGATGTTCGTGTTCGCCATCGCCCTGCACAACCTGCCCGAGGGCCTGGCCATAGGCGTGGCCTTCGCCGGCACCGACCCGCTGCGCGCCTCGGCGCTCACCACCGGCATTTCCATCCAGGACGTGCCCGAAGGACTGGTCGTGGCCGTCGCACTGCTGGGCATCGGCTACAGCAGGGGCTTCGCGTTCGTGCTGGGCGCGCTGACGGGGCTGGTCGAACCGATCGCCGCCGTCATCGGCGCCTCGGTCATCTCCTACTCCGCGATGCTGCTGCCCTGGGGACTGGGCTTCGCGGCCGGGGCGATGCTGTTCGTGATCAGCCACGAGATCATCCCCGAGTCGCACCGCAAGGGGCACGAGGTCTACGCCACCTGCGGCCTGATGGTGGGCTTCGTCATCATGATGCTGCTGGACACGGCGCTGGGCTGACGGCAAGGACGCCGCCCGGCGCCGCCGGCGTCAATCGTCGTCCAGGCCCAGGTCTTGGATCTTGCGCGTGATGGTGTTGCGCCCGATACCCAGTTTGAGCGCCGCCTCGATCCGGCGGCCCCGGGTGGCGCGCAGCGCGGTCGAGATCAGCATGCTTTCGAACTGGCGGGTCAGGGTCTGCATGATGTCGGGTTCGCCCCGCTGCAGGCGTTGTTCGACGTCGCTCTGCAGGCCGCCCAGCCACGGGTTCGGGCGCTCGGCCACCACCACGTCGCCGGCGGCGCGCGCCGCTTCGGCGTTCGGCGCCGCCAGCACGCCGCGATCCGGCGTCAGCGCCTGCATCGTCGCGGCAACCCCGCCCGGTGCCGGCGCTTTATCGCCCTCGGCCGGCATCTTCTCCAGGAGTTCGGGCGGCAGATCCTGCACATCCACGGTCTGCGCCGGCGCCATCACGGTCAGCCAGTGGCAGACGTTCTCGAGCTGCCGCACGTTGCCGGGAAACGGAAAGCGCGACAAGGCCGCCAGCGCGGCGGGCGTGAAGCGCTTGGGCTCGACGCCCAGGTCGCGCGCGCTGCGCGCCAGGAAATGGCGGGCCAGCAGCGGGATGTCCTCGGCCCGCTCGCGCAGCGGCGGCAGGCGCAGGCGGATTACATTGAGCCGGTGGAACAGGTCTTCGCGGAACAAGCCCTGCTTGACCCGCTCTTCCAGCGGCTGGTGCGTGGCCGCGATGACGCGCACGTTGGCGTGCACCGGGCTGTGCCCGCCCACGCGATAGAAGCTACCGTCCGATAGCACACGCAACAGGCGCGTCTGCAACTCGGCGGGCATGTCGCCGATCTCGTCCAGGAACAACGTGCCGCCGTCGGCCTGCTCGAAGCGGCCGCGGCGCATGCTTTGCGCGCCGGTGAAGGCGCCGCGCTCGTGGCCGAACAGTTCGGACTCCAGCAGGTCGCGCGGGATCGCGGCGGTGTTGATCGCCACGAAGGGGCCGGAGGCCCGGGCACTGTGCCGATGCAGTGCACGCGCCACCAGTTCCTTGCCGCTGCCCGACTCGCCGGTGATCATGACCGTGACCTGCGACTGCGACAGGCGGCCGATGGCGCGGAACACTTCCTGCATGGCCGGCGCCTGGCCCAGGATCTCGGGCGTGCCGACCAGGGTCTCGTCGGCCGAGGCCTCCTCGCGCAGGCTTTCCTCGACGGCGCGGCGGATCAGTTCGGTCGCGGTGTCCACGTCGAAGGGCTTGGGCAGGTACTCGAAGGCGCCGCCCTGGAAGGCCGACACCGCGCTCTCCAGGTCGGAATACGCCGTCATGACGATGACGGGCAGCGCCGGAAAGCGCCGCTTGACCGCCTGCAGCAGTTCGATGCCGCCGGCGCCGGGCATCCGGATGTCGGTCACCAGCACCTGGGGCACGTCGTCGTTCAGGGCGTCCAGGGCCTCGCGCGCCGTGCCGAAACTGCGACTGGGCAGGTTCTCGCGGGCCAAGGCTTTTTCGAGCACCCAGCGGATCGAACGGTCATCATCTACGATCCAGATCGGTTTCATCGCTGCCTTCCTAGGTACGCTCGGGAAAAAAAATCCATCCAATTCTTCGATCAAGGTAAGGGCAACAGCAGGCGGAAATCGGTCAGGCCGGGCCGGCTGTCGCATTCGATCACACCCTCGTGCTGCTGCACGAAAGTCTGAGCCAGGGTCAATCCCAGTCCGCTGCCGCCCTCACGTCCCGACACCAGCGGATGGAAGATCCGGTCCAGCAATTCAGGGGGAATCCCCGGGCCGTTGTCCATCACATGCAATTCCAGTGCCAGCCTGAAACGCTGCTTGGCCAAGGTGACCTGGCGCGCCACACGGGTGCGCAGCGTGATCTCGGCATCGCCGGCCGCGATGCGTGGCGACAGGGCCTCGGCGGCGTTGCGCACCACGTTCAGGACGGCCTGGATCAACTGCGCCTTATCGCCCCGGAACTCGGGAATCGCCGCGTCGTAGTCGCGCACGATGCGCAGCCCGTTCGGATACTCGGCCAGCACCAGCGACCGCACGCGCTCGCAAACCTCGTGGATGTTGACGTCGCCGACGATGCGCGGCGCGCGGTGCGGCACCAGCAGGCGATCCACCAGGGTCTGGAGGCGGTCGGCCTCCTGGATGATGACCTGGGTGTATTCGATCAGCGCGGGATCGGACAACTCAGCTTCCAGCAATTGCGCCGCGCCGCGCAGCCCGCCCAGCGGATTCTTGATCTCGTGCGCGAGGTTGCGCAGCAGTTCGCGATTGGCCTGCGCCTGTTCCAGCAGGCGTTCCTCGCGGTCCACCTTCAGTTGCTGCTCGATCTCGCGCAGCTCGATCAGCGCCGGCCACGGCTGGCCGTCCAGCGCGACCACGGTTACCGACACCTGCGTCGGCTCGCGCCCCAGGCGATCGATCTCCAGTATCTGCCGCTTGTCGGCGAACAGGTGCTGGCGGGCCTCTTCCAGCGACTGGCGCAACTGCTCGCCATCGCGGAACAGGTCGCCGGCCTTGACCGCGTACAACTGCCGCACCGAGACTTCGAACAAGTCCTCGGCCGGTGCGTTGGCATAGCGGATCAGGCCGTCGTCGTCGATGACGAGGATGGCGCTGGACAGCAGCTCGAACGCGGCGAAGGCGTCGACCGGATAGGAGGAAGGATCTGGAAGCAAATGAGTCATGTCCAATGAAAACGGGGCGTTCGAACGCCCCGTTTTTCCTTGCTGACGACTGATCAGGTCCTGATCAGAGGCCGTAGTACATGTCGAATTCGACGGGGTGGGTCGTGGCGCGGAAACGCGTGACTTCATCCATCTTCAGCGTGATGTAGGCGTCGATCATGGCGTTGCTGAACACACCGCCGCGCGTCAGGAACTCGCGGTCCTTGTCCAGGGCTTCCAGCGCCTGGTCGAGCGACGAGCACACGGTCGGGATCTTCGCGTCTTCCTCGGGCGGCAGGTCGTACAGGTTCTTGTCGGCCGGATCACCAGGGTGGATCTTGTTCATCACGCCGTCCAGGCCGGCCATCATCAGGGCCGAGAACGCCAGGTACGGGTTGGCCAGCGGATCCGGGAAGCGCGTCTCGATGCGGCGGCCCTTCGGGTTGGCCACGTACGGGATGCGGATCGAGGCCGAGCGGTTGCGGGCCGAGTAGGCCAGCTTGACCGGAGCTTCGAAATGCGGAACCAGGCGCTTGTACGAGTTCGTGCCAGGGTTGGTGATGGCGTTCAGCGCGCGGGCGTGCTTGATGATGCCGCCGATGTAGTACAGCGCGAATTCGGACAGGCCGGCGTAGCCGTTGCCCGCGAACAGGTTCTGGCCATCCTTCCAGATGGACTGGTGGACGTGCATGCCAGAGCCGTTGTCGCCGACGACGGGCTTGGGCATGAAGGTGGCGGTCTTGCCGTAGGCGGCGGCCACGTTCCAGATCGTGTACTTCATGATCTGGTTCCAGTCGGCGCGCTGCACCAGCGTGCCGAACTTGGTGCCGATTTCCAGCTGTCCCGGGCCCGCCACTTCGTGGTGGTGCACTTCGACTTCGACGCCTTGCTGTTCGAGCAGCAGGCACATTTCCGAACGCAGGTCCTGGAAGGAATCGGTCGGAGGCACGGGGAAGTAGCCGCCCTTGACCGAGGGGCGATGAGCCAGGTTGCCGCCGTCGTAGTCGATGCCGGTGGACCACGAGGCCTCTTCCGACTTGATCTTGACGAAGCAGCCGGACATGTCGACGTTCCAGGTCACGCCGTCGAACACGAAGAATTCGGGCTCGGGACCGAAGTAGGCGGTGTCGCCCAGGCCCGAGGACTTCAGGTAGGCTTCGGCGCGCTTGGCCAGCGAGCGGGGATCGCGGTCATAGCCCTTCATGTCGGAAGGCTCGACCACGTCGCAGGTCATGATCAGGGTCGATTCCTCGCGGAACGGATCCATGCGGGCGGTCGAGGGCTCAGGGATCAGCAGCATGTCCGAGGCTTCGATGCCCTTCCAGCCGGCAATCGAGGAGCCGTCGAAAGCGTGGCCCGTTTCGAACTTGTCATCGTCCACGGTGTGGGACGGCACCGTCACGTGCTGTTCCTTGCCACGCGTATCGGTGAAACGGTAGTCAACGAACTTGACCTCGTTGTCCGCAATCATCTTGAGGACGTCTTTGGGCGTTGCCATTAGGGCTCCTGATAGTCTCGTAACCGCCTCCGGCTCCCGGAGGCTCAAGCGTTCTCGATAATGCATACAGCGCGACCGGAAGCGATCTGGGCTGAACGGTTGCGCATCAAATAAAGCAGTTTCCGTGCCAACATTGGCCGGGGCTGCTTTCCGACCCGCTTGCGCAGGACGGCGCGGCATTCTCGCACATCGGCAGGCAGGCGAAGATGTCAGGCCCCGCACCACCATGAAGCAAACCTGACCGACGAATTCCCCATATTGGTGCGAATAGGGAAAACAGGCTCATTTTGCACCATAAAAGTGCATATGTGCTGCGCAATGGCGCGCCACGCACGTTTACGGGCAATGCCCTGCTTTTCCGTCAGATCAAAGAAACAGGCTTTGCAGGTCGTTCAGGAAGCGCCGGCCCAGCGCCGTCGCGCGGATGCGGGTCGGATCCTCATCCAGCAGCCCCCGCTCCACGGCACGGGCAAGCGGCCGGGCAATGGTGGCCAGGTTCAGGCCGGTCCGTTCGGCGAAGCTGGCCGCCGGCACGCCATCGGCCAGCCGCAGCGCGTTCAGCATGAACTCGAAAGGCAATTCCTCGGGCCCCACCAGCCGCGATTCCGCCAGGTGCGTCGCGCCGTCCGCCGGGTCCAGCAGCGCATCCATCCAGGACTGGGGATTGCGCACGCGCGCCTCGCGCAGGATGCGATCGTGGAAGGACAGCTTGCCGTGGGCGCCCGGGCCGATGCCGAGATAGTCGCCGAACTCCCAGTAGTTCAGGTTATGGCGGCAGCGGGCGCCGGGCCGCGCGTACGCCGATATCTCGTAGTGGTCGTATCCCGCCCCGGCCAGCCGCGCCTCGATCCGGTCCTGCATCTCGAAAGCCGTATCGTCGTCGGGCAGTTCCGGCGGGTACTTGGCGAAGACCGTGTTCGGTTCCAGCGTCAGGTGGTACAGGGACAGGTGTTCCGTCCCGAACGACAGCGCGGTCTCGACATCGTCCAGACAGCCGTCCAGGGTCTGCCCCGGCAGCGCGAACATCAGGTCCAGGTTGACCCGTTCGACGTGGCGCTGCGCGATGGCGATCGCCTCGCGCGCGGCCCGGCCGTCGTGGATGCGGCCCAGCGCGCGCAGGCGGTCGTCGTCGAAGCTCTGTATGCCCAGCGAAATGCGGTTGACCCCGCTGGCCGCGAAGTCGGCGAAGCGCCCGGCCTCGACCGTGCCGGGGTTGGCTTCCATCGTGATCTCGGCGTCGGGCAGGAGCGGCAGCCGCGAGCGCAGCAGCGCCAGCATGGCGTCCATCGTGGCGGCCGACAACAGGCTCGGCGTTCCGCCACCGATGAAGACCGACACCACCTTGCGCCCCCACACCTGCGGCAGGCTCTGGTCGAGATCGGCGGTCAGCGCCTGCAGGTAGCGATCCTCCGGCAACTCATCGGGCGCCGCGTGCGAATTGAAATCGCAATACGGGCACTTGCGCACGCACCAGGGCACGTGCACATACACCGACAGAGGCGGCAGGCTGGTCAGCAGGCTGGGGCCGGGCGCGAACGGCATGGCCGCGCGCGCCGCGGGCGCCCCCTGCCCCGCCGGCCGGATCGCAATGGACCGGGCCATCAGAACGTATCCAGCTTGCTCATCAGCACCGCCAGCGCCTGGGCGCGGTGACTGATGCGGTTCTTCTCGTCGGCGGACAGCTCGGCCGCGGTACGGCCCAGGCCGGGCAGCAGGAAATGCGGGTCGTAGCCGAAGCCGCCACCGCCGCGCGGCTGCTCGATGATCTCGCCCCACCACAGCCCTTCGCCGATCAAGGGCTGGGGATCGTTGGCCGAACGCACCAGTACCAGCGCGGCGTAGTAATAGGCCCGGCGGTCCTGCGCGCCACGCAGGCGCTCGACCACCAGCGCGTTGTTGGCGGCATCGGACTTCTCGCCGCCATTGCGCGCCGCGTAGCGCGCCGAATAAACGCCGGGCTCGCCGCCCAGCGCCGTCACGCACACGCCGGAATCGTCGGCCAGCGCGGGCAGGCCGGTCAGCTGGCTGGCGTGCCTAGCCTTGGCCAGCGCGTTCTCGATGAACGTGACATGGGGCTCTTCCGCCTCCGGCACGCCCAGGCTGCCCTGGGGCACCAGTTCGAAACCGCGCGGCGCCAGCAGCGACGAGAACTCGCGCAGCTTGCCCGCGTTGTTCGAAGCCAGGACCAGTTTTCTTGCCATCGTTCGCTCCGCTCCCCCAGGCATCAACGGCCCGGATACGGCTGCGCCAGCGCCTCGCGTTGCAGGCGCACGAGATCGGCGATGCCGGCCTCGGCCAGCCCCAGCAACGCATCCATTTCCTGGCGCGAGAACGGTACGCCCTCGGCCGTGCCCTGGACTTCCACATAGGCGCCGCTGCCCGTCATCACGACGTTCATGTCGGTCTCGCACTGCGAATCCTCGGCGTAGTCCAGGTCCAGCACCGGCTGCCCTTGATAGATGCCCACCGATACCGCGGCCACGTGGTCGCGGATGGGCGAGGCGGCCAGGGCGCCGCGCGCCATCAGCAGCGCGATCGCATCGCTGGCCGCGACGAAGGCCCCGGTGATGCTGGCCGTGCGCGTACCGCCGTCGGCCTGGATCACGTCGCAATCCAGGTGCAGCGTGCGCTCGCCCAGTTTTTCCAGGTCGAACACCGCGCGCAGGCTGCGGCCGATCAGGCGCTGGATTTCCTGCGTACGGCCGGTTTGCTTGCCCTTGGCCGCCTCGCGGCCGCCGCGCGTATGCGTGGCGCGCGGCAGCATGCCGTATTCGGCCGTGACCCAGCCCTGCCCCATGCCCTTCAGGAACGGCGGCACCTTGTCCTCGACGCTGGCGGTACAGATCACCTGCGTGTCGCCAAAGCTCACCAGCACCGAACCTTCGGCATAGCGGGTATAGCCGCGTTGCAGGGAAACGGGACGCAGCGAGGCCAGGCCGCGGCCGGACGGCCGGGCGAGTGCGGAAGGGGCAATGCTCATGAAAAAAACTCCAGATCGGCGGGCGGACCGGCGCGCCGGCGCCCAGGACGCATGGGCCGCGCCGCGGCGGCCGGATGCGGACATTGTACGGGCAAGGCCCCACGAACCCTCCCGTGCGATTTATCATGCTGACTCATGCCGACAAACGCACCGGCCATGTCGCCGTGCTCGTCGGCCTTGCCCACGTCCTGACAGGCCTTCGCCATGATCCGTAGCATGACCGCTTTCGGCGCCGCGCGCGCCGACACCGACCACGGTTCGGTGTCCATCGAACTACGCAGCGTCAACAGCCGCTTCCTCGACCTCCATTTCCGCATGCCGGACGAACTGCGCGCGCTGGAATCGCCGCTGCGCGAGCTGCTGACCAAGGCCGTGGCGCGCGGCAAGATCGAGGTGCGCGCCTCCATCCAGCGCCGCCTCAGCACCGACCCCGAATCCATCAACGTCGCCGCCCTGGAACAGGCCGCCACGCTGTTCCGCAAAGTCCAGGCCGTGCTCCCGGGCGTCCAGCCGCCGCGCCTGTCCGAACTCTTGTCCTGGCCCGGCGTGCAGGCCGCCGAGGAATCGGAAGACACCTGGCGCGAGGCCGCCCTGCGCGCCGCCGGCGAGGCCCTGACCCAGATGCAGGAAGCGCGCGACCGCGAAGGCGAACGCCTGGCCGCCATGATCGCCGACCGCGCCGACTCGGTCGCGGCCATCGTGGGCGAGGTCGAACAGCGCATGCCCCAACTCGTGCAGGAATACCGCGAACGGCTCGCGCGCAAGCTGCGCGACACGGTCGAGGCAGCCTTCCCCGGCGGCTTCCAGAACATCCGCGGCGAGGAACTGTCCGAACGCCTGGCCCATGAAGCCACCCTGTTCGGCCTGCGCATCGACGTGGCCGAGGAACTGTCGCGCCTGCATTCGCACCTGGCCGAGCTCAAGCAGTTGATCGGCAAGGGCGGCGCGGGCAAGAAGGCCGACAAGGGCAGTGCCGGCAAGCGGCTGGACTTCCTGTTCCAGGAAATGAACCGGGAGGCCAACACGCTGGGGTCCAAGGCGGGCGGGCTGGAAGTGACGCGGGCGGCGATGGATCTGAAACTGTTGATCGAGCAGATGCGGGAACAGGCGCAAAATTTAGAGTAGGTTTTCAGGTGGTCTCATGCCACCTCAAACCGCCGCCTAAGTCGTTGATTCCCGTTGGTAAGTAGGTTCAGGCCGTCGCACGGCGTCTCACCCCAGTGCATGCTGTTTGTGGGGGTTTGTGGGGGTTTTTCGGGCTAAGCGCCCGATCCCCTGTCGTTTTTCCGCACCGACCCCCACAAGCTCCCCGGAGAGCCGCGCCAAGCTTGGTTCTACGCGATTTGTCGCGTTCGCCTGACTGGCGCGCACTCCATGTTCCAAAGCACTTGGAAAGGAGATTGCGTGATGTCAGTGATGAACTATGAAGCCGTAAAACGCGTGACCGACCTGACCCTGCGTGCGTGGCTGCGCGCCGGTTCGGTCGACAAGGGAATCGGAGGTGGGCTGACCTTCGTGGCCTCGGCCTCCGCGGCCCGCAAGTACCAGGCATCCTGGATCCTGCGTTACCGCTTCGCGGGCAAGAGCAAGGAGAAGGCGCTCGGGCGATACCCGGACATCTCTCTGCAGGCTGCCCGCGAACTCGCTCGAAACAATCGGGCGAAGATTCAGCAAGGCGTGGATGTCGCCGCGGAGAAGCAGCACTTCAAGCTGGTCAACCAGCGGAAGCGGCCATGTCTTGCCCTTCGCAGGGTCTGGTACACGCGCTACATCGTCCCGAACTACGCCAAACCGGAACGGATCGAATCCTCTTTCATCCGCTACGTCGATCCCATCATCGGACACCTGATGGTCGACCAAGTGGAGCCGGAACACATCGAGCGCATTCTCGACCGAGCGGTGAAGGCGGGAGCCCCGACCGTCGCGAATGATCTGCTTCGGTACATGGTCCGGATGTTCAACTTCGCCATCCGCAAGCGCTACCGGCTGAACAATCCCACGACAGGTTTCACGCTGCTGGACGCCGGAGGAACGGAGCGCCCACGCACACGGTGGCTCGACTGCGATCAACTGGCGGTGCTTGCCACGGCAATGCGCGAGACGGAGAACTTCGGACGGATCAACGAACTGTCAGTGTGGCTGCTCTTGGCGCTATGCGTGCGCAAGATGGAGTTGCTGTCCGCCAAGAAATCCGCCTTCAACCTTGAGCGTGCAGAGTGGACGCTGATGAGCGAAGACACGAAGACCCGGGCACCTATCATCGTCCCCCTACCCGACGTCGTATTGGGTTGGCTGAAGGAGGTCATGGTGTTCTCGGAAAACAGCGAATACCTCTTCCCTGCCCGGCGACGGGTGCGGTCGCGGCTGGGCAAGCCCGTCAAGAACCGCTTTCCTCACGTCTCGCCCGACACGCTTAACGTCGCGCTGGGGCGCTTGACGAGCTTGGAGATCGCCCACTTTACGGTGCACGACATGCGGCGTACGGCCCGGACCCACCTGGCGCGCATGGGCATCGCCTCCGACATCGCTGAGCGAGCGCTGAACCACGCGCTGCAGTCCGTGGAGGGGATCTACAACCAATACGACTACCTGCTGGAGCGCCGGATGGCACTTACCAAGTGGGCTGGGTACCTGCATTTGCTGGAGCAAAGCCATGCATCAGCCGGTGACCTGCAGTTGGATGTCGCGAGCGACGCTGCCGCCCGCACGGCGCCCGTACAGAGATCGAGTGCCTCTCAAGTACTGGAGGTCACAGGAAATTAGTGCACATGAAAGACGCAAAAGTAGTGCATTGACTTAACTCAATAGTAGTGAAATAATAAACCGCAATGCTAGTGCAACCATCGGACCATGGCGACGCCCAACGAAAAGCTTGCAGCCTCTCTCGAACAGCTCAAGGCCATACAGGACGGCGGCCAACGCGTCGTTCAAAGCTCGGCCTTGTCGCGCACCCATCGGGAGCGTCTGAGCAAGGCAGGCTACCTGCAGGAAGTCATCAAGGGCTGGTACCTCCCTGCCCGCCCTGATCTCTCCGCCGGCAGCGTCGAAGGCAGCACCGCCGCCTGGTTCGCCGGCATGCGCGACTTCGTCGCCGGCTACTGTGACGCTCGTTTCGGAGAAGCTTGGCACCTAGGCCCCGAGCTCTCCCTATTGCTGAGATCGGGCGAGCGCACCCTCCCCCGGCAGCTGCAGGTCTGGTCCGTCGCGAGCAACAACCAGTTGGTGCAGTTGCCCCACGGGTGTTCCTTGTTCCTCTATCGAGCGCCCCAACTCCTGCCCGCCGAGCCTCATGCGGAGGATCAAGGCATCCGTCTTGTGAATCTCGCGGATGCACTCGTGGCCGTATCGCCGACGTTTTTCGTGCAACAGCCTCTGGCCGCACGCATTGCCCTGGGTATGGTCGATGACACCGCGCCGCTGTTGCAGCGACTGCTCGACGGCTCCCACTCCGTCATCGCCGGCCGCCTGGCAGGCGCGTTTCGCGCGGTGAGCCGGGCCGACTTTGCGAACAGCATCACCGGCACCATGCGCGGCGCCGGCTACACGGTTCAAGAAGTCTCTCCGTTCGATGCGCCGCCACCGCCGCTGCTCACCAGCCGCCCTGTTTCTCCTCACGTGCAACGCCTGCGCTTGAATTGGGAGGCCATGCGCGAAGCGGTCATTACAGCTTTTCCTGTACCCGGCCCCATGCCCGCCGATGAGGCGCAAGTTCTCATGGACATCGAAGCGCGCTACGTGGCAGACGCTTATCACTCGCTGTCCATCGAGGGCTATCACGTCACGGCGGACTTGATCGAGAAGATCCGCAACGGCGCCTGGGACCCGGAAGGCGTTGATCGCCAACAACGTGACGCCATGGCCGCCAAGGGATATTTCGAGACCTACAAACTCGTTAAGGACTTCATCTCCAAGACGCTGCAACAGCAAACGCAACAAGCCGGGCTTCAAGGCCTGCGCGAGGCGCTCAGCGCGTGGTACCTAGCGCTCTTCAGCCCCAGCGTGCAAGCCGGCCTGCTCAAGCCTTCGGACCTGGCCGGATGGCGCAACCATCAGGTGTTCATTCGCGGTGCCCTGCATGTTCCTCCCGCCAAGGAAGCCGTGCGCGAATGCATGCCCGTGCTGTTCGAACTCATCGAGAACGAACCGCACCCCGCCGTTCGGGCCATCCTCGGGCATTTCCTGTTCGTCTTCATCCACCCCTACATGGATGGCAACGGCCGTCTGGCCCGCTTCCTGATGAACGCCATGCTCGTCACCGGCGGCTATGTCTGGACCATCATCCCGGTGCAGCAGCGGCAGCGCTACATGCAGACTCTGGAGCGCGCCAGTTCCTATGGCGAGATCGGGCCGTTCACGGACTTCATTGCGCAACTGACTCGGGGGCAGGCACTGACCCCTTTGCCACGGCCAGACTGATCTGCTCTCCGGACCGCTTCAGACTGGTTGCGGTCGGTCGAGGTTCAAAGCTGAACGGCTGTCGCATTCGAAACCTGTCATTCGTGCCACGGATGTTGGTGGTGCGGCGACCATACGCTCCGCGCCCTGACCGGGCAGATAAACTACGATCGGTTTATCTGGGTCTTTCTGGTGAGTCACTGCCTGTTGTACGCGAAGCGGGGGGCAGAATTGGCGATCCAGTGTGCGTGAGTGCGTCGCCGCTGGAAGGCGGCCTCGATAGCCTCCGTAAGAACGAAGTCATTGGCTGGATAGTCGATCCATCGCGCATAGCAGTCCACCTGAGCCGAGCCGAGAGGTGTGAGATTGGCGTCGAACCGGGATGGATATTGGTGAAGGTCTCTGGAGAAGCCTGGAAGGTGGACGCCAAGCAATCCGTTGGCGGGTGCATTCGGTGCATTTCGTAATGAGGCTGCAATTTCCCAGTCAACATAGCGCCGTTTCCAAGTGCTTTGCCCCAACATGACTATCGTGACTGACGTATCGGCCATGTAGCGCTCGCGTATTCTGCGCATCACATAATCAGTGTCGTGACTGTTTACGATGTCCGGTTCCATCTCCAGTCCCAAAGCACGATGGCTGAAGATTTCTCCGGCTACTGAGAACACTTGAATGAAGTTGCGAACAGCCTGTTCGTCAGCGTGGTGGTATGAGATGAAGCACCGTCGTTTAGGAGGCGTTCTGAGTAGAGACCCGAGACCAAACTGATAGCTCACTTGAGTAACCCTCCTCCAGGAACGTACTGCGCGAGAAGTTGGAGCATCCGGCCTTCCACCTCCGCGCGGCTGGAAGAATCATAGAAGAGTAGGTCGCGAGCGCGCTTCGGCACGATCCTGGTGTCGTCAACCCTCAGGATCCACAGCTTTAGCTTACCTTCCTCGTGCCTGTCTAGAGCCAGTTCCATCTCGTCAAAACACCATGGACTGCATGCATAGGCGGAGGACCAGAGGACGACGAAAACATCTGCTTCGAAGATTGCCTCGCGAATGAGAGTAGGGATCGAGTGACCAGCTCCAAAGTCCGACTCATCTCGGAACACACGCTGGTTTCGGCGTCGCAGGAGTGTTTCTACAAAGTCCGCCTCGCCTTGCCGATCTCGCGCATAGCTTATGAAGAACAAAGGGGAGTCAGTTTCAGAAACTCCGCCGGCACCGCTCGGTGTTGTAATGGCCTCTACCAGATCGGAAGCCTTTGCAACACATGCCTCGCCGTGAAGTTCCTCAATAGTTTCGCCTAGCCGGTCTCTGAGTTCATATCGACGGCGATCGAACGCAAGCTTGGCCGCACCACCGAGAAATGGAAGCGGCAGCATTGTCTTCTGCTTACCGTCGGCGAGCAGCAAAAGCATGTTCGCCGCGCCACTGGGATTGCCTCCCAGCGCAATGACTACTTGGCAGGATTCCATTGCATTCAATTGACAAAGGAGCCAAGCGTAACGCTGGGCCTGTCGATCTTCCGTTTGCGGCGGTGGACTGGGCACTCTAACCACGCTTTGGAGCCCAAGCGAGGACACTTCCGCATTCAGCCGTTCTCTGACAAGCGGCGAATCCATGAAAAAGAAGCGCACCTTATTGTCAAGATCACATCCGAGTTCAGCGGCCCCGCGTAGAACATGGATGTCAGCTGAATCTTCAAAGGGGCTGCACAACAAGATTTCATGTCCCGCACGCGCCAGATCCTTGCCCAGCGCATGACACGTCCGTACAAGTGTCTTCTGATCCTCCGAAGAAGACTCCAGCCGGTCGGACGGGAGGCCTCCGATGACGAAAATTTTCAAGTCCGCTCCTCTGATCCAAAAATGGGGGGCGAGCGCCCGAAGCGTCCGTCCACGCTGACGCTATAGAAGAACTTAACTGCCTATACTACCGCCTGGGGAAGTAGGGCCTGTGGCGAGACGTGGCTCGCTGTATGTGCACTGCGCGCGCGCAAGATGTCCTGTGGCTTGCGCAGGGAGATAGTGCTCTAGCTCCTGGAGTAACTCCCAATGCTTAATTCCCCCGTCGCAGCTCTTTCGCGCAACAGCTCTCATCAGAGGATGGTAAATGGCTTTGTTAACTGAGAGTCAGGTTCGTACGCGCGCTAAGGCGCAGACCTCCGCACGCAACAAGACCGCTCGTTCGCTCGTAATGGAAGCCGCTTCTGTGAAGGAGGGTTCATTCGACGTGTTTCTGTCACATGCGCGGGTCGACGAAGAGCTGGTGCTCGGCGTAAAGTTGCTTTTAGAAGATGCGAAGAAAAGAGTCTATGTAGATTGGATCGATGATCCAATGCTGGATCGTACGAACGTAACATCAAAGACAGCTGCTGAACTGCGAAAACGCATGGACCAGTCCGCGTCTCTGATGTACTTGTTCACGCCCAATGCGAAGCGCTCGAACTGGATGCCATGGGAACTTGGGTATTTCGATGGATTCAATGGAAACGTGGCTGTTCTTCCTATTGTGGACAACCCGTCCGAAGGGTATGCCGGCCATGAATTTGTCGGCCTTTACCCGTATGTTGACTTCACAATGCTAAGTGCAACACCGACTCTTTGGATTCATCGTGATGCCGGAGACTACCTGCCGTTTGACCAATGGCGCGCGGGTCCGCATAAGTTACGCCCTTCGTCGTAAGGGGTGATGTACTACTTCATGTGCGACGGTTCTAGCAGGTTGCCGGCCAGGTCCCGAAACCAATCTCTCACACTTGTGAGGTGCGTTCCCGATGTCAATAGCGCTGGCGAGAACGCCCCTTCAGCGACGTGAACACCAAGTTGTCGATATGCCTCGAACTGCTCTTCATCGTAAAACTGATTGACTGTCGACTGATGCGGGAACTCGGGATAGAGCATTCGATAGCGCTTCAGGAGTTCCGCTTCGTCACCGGTGACTGAAAGCTTCAGGTAGAGCATCAAGCCAATCTCTGCTGCGTGACCACCGGGGCGGGCTGGATAGTGCACTCGCAACAGATGGATGTGCGATCTACTGACGCCCGATTCAGGATTAAATCGAATCTCATCGAGCCTTGGCTCAAGCCTGATGCCCAAGTCAATCTGGGCATGGCGCACCAGAGTCATTTGACCCGCGAACATGAATTTGGGGTCAGCCTCCCCGTCCACGCAAATGATGAATTTGCACCGGCGTCGCAGCAACTCGTACACGCCCGTATTCTCGATGTGACCTCCGTCGGAGAGATTGAACCAGTTGCTCGTGGCGGACATGGCCACCCCAGACATCTCTCGCAACAAGCACAAGAAGCCAGGCCGGGATGTACATCGGTAGTCAGGGTTCTTGAGCCAATAGTTGAGACGGACGTTCATCAAGGACAGCAACGGTGCCAAGCCCGGCTTTGACAAAAGTCCCATTTGTGGTGATGCTGCCGCGCCGGATACAGCCATCGCGGTCGAAAGATACAGCGGAGTACGTCCATTCTTCCACTCTGAGGTACGACGGTATCCCGTAGCCCGCGATCCGATCCAGTGCTTGGACATGAGGAAGAAGTCGCCGCGGCGGTCCCTAAACGCTCTGTTCTCACTCGAGGATAGATTGATCGTAGCGTTGATCAGATGGTAGGGCGCTCTTGAGCGCTCATTGACCCTTTCAAGCGGCAAGTGATCTCGCCCAGGAGCATCGATAAAGGTCTTTGCCAACCGATCCCTGTACAGTCGGTGAAGCCCAGTGTGATTGACGTCGACGAAAACGACGGCTACGAGCGCGAACACAACCAGCGCGATGATTAAGGTCGTGTGACCGCTCATGTACCGCAACGGGTTCCCAAAGGACGCGCTCACATCCAGTGGTAGCACTGCGAGATGCAGCAGCGCGTAAAAAGCGACCAGAACAAGAATCGGGAATAGCAAACCGACCGCAAACAGCAGCGCGTTCGAAATCACCTTGCGCGTGGTCGAAACGGATGGCAGCCTCATGAGCGCTACGACTATCCCGGGGGCAATCACCATCGCAACAACACCTGCAGCCGTGACGCCGGGCGACCAAGTCATCGAACCGAGCGTGCTGATGGCCAAACTTAGCCAATATCCTGCGAGAAATCCAACCGACAACGCCAGGAAAAAGGCGAAGATTCTCTTGATCCATCTTGCTGCGGCCTCATACCGCAGCACCACTGCATATGTGAAAAGAAGAGCGAAACTCGCCGTTGCGCACAACTGGGAGGCGATCAGGAACCAGTTCGCATCGAATCGAGCCGCGGTGATCAAGGCGAGCGCGCACAGCAATGCAAGAGGACCAGACAGGTTCAACAGCAGTCCCGCAACCATGCTAGCCACCATGCCCCATTGACCCGCGAAATTCTTGGCCGCGAGATACTTCGCGTTCTGTCGCAAGTGCCTCACTTCATCAGTATCTGGTCCGAAGGGCTGTCCCAGAGAGCCCACACCAGCCGCTCCGTCCACCCGGGAGGTGATAAAGCTTCCCACGTAGCCACCTCCTGAGACGGTAGACAGGTAGTCGACATCCTTGAGTAACCCGCGCTCTGCGAGCACTTGCACGACGCCCAGACAGAACGTTGCTGAGCGAATGCCTCCCCCTGACAGGGCAAGTCCGACCGCGTCCTGGCGCTCATCCCTCTGGATTCCATAGATGCGGCGCCGAGCCGCAATTTCGCCCCTTTCGGACGAGTTGATCGCCTCGGCATCAGCGAGAGCCTGCGCGTCTGAAGGCACCACGCCGTACTGCATAGATTTGAAGCACGCGTCAATCTCGCCATCAGAGACAACCGGCGGCGCTTCGTCATCAGGCTGACTGGTGCCATACGCCATCACTTGGAACTGCGCAGCGAATTCGGTGAGCTTCTTTCGTAGGAGCGCGAGCTCTGCTCGGAACTCATTGGCCCCGTCCCTCGAGTCGAGCACGCCCGCTTTGTGCGCGCGGTGCCACTTTGCGGTGACAGGCCGAATATGCACATTGAGCATGCATGTCGCGATGCGAGCGAAGTTCTCGCAGCCCGGGTGGGCCTTCATTGCCTCGCGCGCAAGACCAAACAACTCCCAAAGGCTCTCTAGCGCACGGGCCTCAACGCCATACTGATAGGGAAGGGGCTGCAATGCGATCCGCGTACGCATCTCAGTCAGCAGTTGGTGCGCAGCACCCTGATCTGGCTCCAGTTTGTTCGACAAATCAACTCTCCTTCGTTGCGATCGGATCGAGCCTTTTGCTCGATTCCAAACCAAGCGTTCAGTGGTCGTACACGGCGCCCCGTCGCTCGATTCGGACTCTTCGACCTTTCGATGGGCGCTGGATCTAGCACACGCGCGACTCGCCACCGCCTTTTCGGCCTGTGATCGGAGGCAGGAGCCTCCTCGGCTGCAAGGGCAATTCGCGCATCCTTGATCGTAGCTCTTTCAAGCGCCCATTCCTGCGAACAAGAAAAAATGGATTTTAAATCGCCCCGGTTTCGCGGAAGCTGTTTGGTTTAAGCTAGCCCGCCACGGCGGTGGTCTGATTGGCGAGTTGCCGGTAGTAGATCTGAAGCCACTGCAGGAGCGTAAGGTGAATTTCCCTTGCCCGCGGCAATTGCGTCGAATCTGAGCAGCAGGATTCAGGCCACTTCGGTCACGGCTCATCATCAAAACTTATGATGAATCCGTGGGAATCGGCCGTGCAGGCGGGTCATCTCCTGCATTTCAAGCTTCCCGGCAACGGAAACTGCACGAGTTTTGCCGAACACTCATGGTGCCGGCGCGTGCTATCTTTACGATCGAGAGCGCGGGCTTGGCTTTGTTTCCGAAAACTCGAAAAGATGTTGCCTCGCAGGGAAGCCCGGGCAGCCGTCGAGTAGCTGTCTCTCATTCGGTGTGGTCGTCTTCTAGGAGGTTGGGCCTATATGGCGAATCGGTCTCACGTCTTCATTAGCCATCATCACGCGGATGATGCGCAGGTCACGCGCTTGACGAACATGCTGGCGCGCGCGGGTCACGAGATTCGGAACAGCTCGATCCGGGCCAAGCCGGCGAACCAGGCGCGCTTGGACCGGGGCTTAGTCAGCGACCACGCGATCAAGCGGCTCTTGCGAATGAAGATGAGCTGGGCGTCGACGGTCGTCGTGTTGATTGGCAAGAACACTCATACGCGCCCGTGGGTGGATTGGGAGATCAACACAGCGAAGGAGAAAGGAAAGCGGATCGTCGGTGTGTTCGAGCGCGGCGGGACTGAGAACGACATCCCCGAGCCGTTCAAGAAGTACGGCGACGCACTGGTCGCCTGGAACTCGGACAAGATCATCGACGCTATACAGGGTACCTGCGACGAGGAACCGTTTGAGAAGCCGGATGGTGGTGAGCGGGAACCGATGGGGTCTGCGCCGCGCAGCATCTGCTAGGGTCGATCTGATGAAAGCGTATCTGTACGCGGTCAGCTACGACCTCGGTTTCGCGCCGAACCCTTTTGGCGGACTTTGCAGCCTAGCCTGCTGCAAGCCAAAAATCAGAGAGCATGCGCAACCCGGCGACTGGATCGTGGGTTTCACGGGCTCCAAGCTTCCGCCTGCGCTGAGGTGCATTTTCGCGATGGTCGTGACGCACGAGATGACGTTCGATCAATACTGGGCCGACCCAACTTTCCTCAGTCGCCGACCCAAGCGGAACGGCTCGTACAAGAAGCTGGTGGGAGACAACATCTACCACCGTGATGGCCCGCGTGCTCACTGGAAGCAGGAAGACTCGGTGCACAGCCTCGTGTCGGGCAAGCAGTGCCCGGACAACACGACGCATGACACGCGTATCAATCGCGTCTTGCTTTCCGACCGATTTATCTACTTCGGCACCCGGGCCCCCGCGATGCCGCAGTCTGTGCGTAAGGCGATGGGCTATGACAAGAACGCGCGGGACTACCGGGTGTTCATCGATGAGGAGACCAAGCCCTTGCTCACGTGGCTGGAGCCGCAACTCGCCGCGCACCCCAACGAACTGATCGCTGACCCCATCGATTTCGCGTCCGGCGGGAAGCGGTTTTCCGCCGCGCTCAAAAGACTCGTATGAGCGAGAACACCCAACCGACGATGCCGCCTGCCGACCTCGAGCGACTCAAAGAGAAAATCAACGACGCGATCATTGCCCTGTCAGGGGGAGCAAAGGTGGCGATCGTTGGATGGTGTAGCGCCGCTTTCGAACTGGCTGCGCTGCCAGCCTTCGTCACGGGTGCGGCCAAGCTCGAAGGGATCTTCTCGCTGCAACCGGTCGCGGCCGCCCGCTCTCTAGACGAGATATCGAGTTGCTGCCCTGACATTGTCGTGATCGCGGAGGACGCTGGGAAGGAAGCACTTCTTATGGCTGTGGCCGACCGACTCCCGGCATCGACAAGGCTGCTCATTGGCGGCTATGCCCACTTCGAGTTTCGTGACGAGATTTTCGACCGGGTCCGCAGGGATCTGTTCATTCCGTCGCTGGCGAACGGCTATCCGCACTGCCTGGTGCACATATACCAGTGTCTTCGCAATGCTCACCGGCAAGGGCTGTCGGGCGTCGTGGCTGAGTTCGGCATGTTTAAGGGCGGCACGACCATGCTCATGTCGCGGTTCATCGAAGAACTGGGGGCATCCTGGAAGGTGTACGGCTTCGACACCTTCGGCGGATTTCCTGCTAGGCGTAGCCCGCTAGACATGTACAACCATCCCGACTGCGTCTTCCTCAATGTCGACCTCGTGCGCGCCGTGTTCTCCGGACGCAACGTTGAAATCGTAGAAGGGGACGTGGTCAATACAGTGCGTCGGCTTGCCGACCAGGACCTCGTTCTGTCGTTCGTAGACACGGACAACTTCACGTCAGCGTCCGCGATCGTCAACGTTGTGGCTGAGCGAACTGTCGTAGGTGGAGCCGTAATTTTTGACCACTGGGCGGGCCATGGCAGATACCTCGACACCGTCGGCGAGCGGATCGCCGCAAGAAAGCTCGCGGACAACCCTCGCTACTTCAACCTGCACGGCACTGGCGTGTTCCTGAGACAGGCATGAGGCGGGTCTCGCACGATCTGGTGCGTCGTACGGCGCCTACGAAGCGCCCAGAGGTGTTTGACCTGTATTGGACTTTCGCGTCCCGAAGGCACGCGGCCTTCGAGGCGCGTCTGAGCGGCGGGACCTGGCCGTGGAGCGACGATCCGATCCTGCAAACATTCAAGTTCTGCAACGTGTTTCGGGCGCTGGACAGGGTGTCGCAGTACCTGATCGGCGAAGTCGCGTATGGGACCGACGCGATGACGACGCCGCTCGACCGGATCTTCCAGCTGGTTGCGTTCCGTACCTTCAGCAAGATCGGCACTTGGCGAGAGGTGTCGGCGATCCTTGGCGGCGCGCCGCGCTTAGAGCACCTTCACTCTGGTGCCTTCGAGCAAGCGCTGGACGAGGTGAAGGCCAGGACGGGCGGTCTCTACACGGGCGCGTTCATCCTGTGCGCCACCAAGGCATTCGGCTTTGACGAAAAGCACCGCAATCATGTGGCACTGTTCCGGCACATGTTTGTCGACAACGCCTGCGCGGAGCGGGCGCTGGATGCACCCAGCCTTGAGGCTCTGGTGTCACTGCTGCAGAGCTTCCCCTTGATGGGACCGTTCATGGCATACCAGACGGCGATCGATCTCAACTACTCCGACCTCGTCAGCTTTGACGAGAACGATTACGTGCAGGCCGGTCCTGGCGCGCTGCGCGGCCTGCGAAAGGCGTTCGTCAGCCTGGGGGACTACTCCCCCTCGGATGCGATTCGGTGGATGGTCGACGGGCAACGCAATGAGTTCACCCGATTGGGTCTGCGCTTCGAGGGGCTGTTCGGCAGGCCGCTGCACGCGATCGACTGCCAAGGACTGTTCTGCGAGCTCGACAAGTACTGTCGTGAAGCGTTTCCGGAGTTGGCGAGCGCGCGAACACGCATCAAGGCCCGATACAAGCCGTCTTCAGAAGCGATGCCGATCTACCTGCCGCCGAAGTGGCAACTTCGAAGCGGCGGGTTCTTGCCCGGACTGACAAAGGACGCGGGCGTAGGCTTCGCACACCGTGCCTTGAGACGGTCCGATCAACAAAGCCGTGACCTGTTCGACGAATGACAACTCCAAGCCTCAGGCGAACGCTCAGTGGATTGAGGTCCGAATTGGATGGAATCACGGGTGAGGCGTCGGATGCGCGCCCGTTGACTCTCATCGAGTACCAGCGTTTCGCGGTGAAGACGTACCGCGGCCGCGGGACGGGCAACGAGAAGCTCGAGTTCCTTCTGCTGGGCCTGTTCGGTGAGGTCGGAAGCCTGCTCAGCGAGCTGAAGAAAAAGCAGCGGGATCGCAGTTCCTACATCGCCTACAACTCTAGCTCGATCGAGGAAACGGGCGACGTCCTCTGGTACTTAGCGAACGTGGTGGACCACTGCGGCCTGTCTCTGGGTGTTCTGGCCGGATACCCGGAGCCCGAGGCGGCCGTTCGTCCGCTGCTAGACCTCCAGCCTCAGGCATCACTGTTTCATGCCCCTGCTAGCCCCCCGCGGGTGCAGGAGAGTCTCCTCACCCTCGCGGGGACAGTCGGAACATTGGTCTCGCGCCACAAGTCCATCGTCGGAACCGACGCCATGGCGACCGGCCTGGCCAGCATCCTCTCCCAGTTGGTGTCCGCATCGACCGACGCACATATCAGCTTGGCTGAGGCCGCTCACGCCAATCTAGACAAGCTGATGGATCGATGGCCGATCCAACGGAAGTGGGGCCCCTTGCTGGACGCCAAGGATCTGCCGAGTGAACAGTTTCCACGCGTCATGCGAGTCCTGTTTAAGGAGCTCAAGGTGGGGCAGCGAGTATTTACCTATCAGTCGATGAACGACGTCAATATCGGCGATCGGTTGACCGACAACAGCTTCGAGGAAGACGACTACCGCTTCCATGACGTCTTTCACTTGGCCTTCGCCGGAATCCTTGGCTGGTCGCCGGTGTTGCGGACCCTGCTGGGTGTTCGTCGGCGCAGCCGGCCGGACATTGACGAGGTACAGGACGGGGCGCGCGCGAAGATCACTGAAGAGGGCCTTTCGAACTGGGTGTTTTCCCACGGCCTTCGCTACGAAGCCTTCGAACACGTGGACAGCCTCGACTTCGCGCTGCTAAAGACAATCGGGCAAATGGTGAAGGGCTACGAGGCGGAGAGCTTGAGGCCTTGGATGTGGGAGCAGGCCATACTTGAGGGTTTCCGTGTCTTTCGTTTCCTTCGCGAGCACCGAGGCGGCTTGGTCACCGCTGACCTGGATCGACGCTGCCTCAGTGTTGAGATGGCCCCAAATCCGTAGCGACCTAGCACGATGGTCCTCTACCGGCGCATCAGGCGATGGGAGCACGAGGAGGTCATGGACAAGACCCAGCAACGGCTGGACCGCATGCCCAACGCCATGACGGTGCGCAAGAGCACCATTGAGCACGTCTTCGGCACGCTCAAGCACTGGATGGGTTGGACGCACTTCCTGACCCGAGGCTTCCAGAACGTGGCGACCGAGATGAACCTGAGCGTGTTGGCGTACAACTTCAGGCGAGTCCTCAGCATCCTGGGCTTCGAGGGGGCCATGAAAGCGATGCGCCTCCTGGGCGCATGAGGGCACCATCTACGGTCGCTGCGGGGTGAATGGCACCCCGAGGTCGCCTCGAAGATCAATGAGACGGGTCGCAGGCGCGACCAAGCCGAGAAAACTGCCTGAGCGGCTAGCGATACCCCTGCCAGACCAGTGCTTCGCGCGTTATCACACGGCCTCGCTGCAAAGCGGCTTTCCAGGTTGCTCAAACAATCCCCACATTGACCACGCTGCCGAGTCTCAGCAACTGAGAGTGATGCACTCGAACTAGCGGGAGCGGGGAGCCGAAACTACATCAAAGACCCTCCCCACACCGTTCTGCGATCCACTTCCGCACCTCCTCAACCCGCCACGCTGTAATGCTCTGCGAAAGCTTCACCGGCGCGGGAAATGCGCCTGTCGACACTTGACGCCACAACGTCGACCTCGAGATCGGAATGAGGCTGAGCACATGCGCTTGGCGCACGAAGCCGGTTGGAGGCAAGTCTGGGATGGAAGAAAAATGGGGATCGGCGGCCGAAGCCTTCTGGAAGCAAGTCGTCATTCAACTGTCTCAAATCTATAAGCACAAGGTTCAGGCGACGCGCCCGACTACAGCGGTCATTGACCAGCCACGCCAGAGAGACACCGCCGCTGAGATTGTCCAAGACCGGGTCCGCCCTCCCCGTGCCGTATCATTCAAGCCCAAGTTAAGGGGCGATTCGGCTGGTGACTTCGCCGAGGACGTGTACGAGAAACTCTTTCAAAATCAACAGCCTCAAGCACATATCGATCTTCCACAAAATTAATCGATATTCAGGTGCAGAACATCGAGTGAGCACATGGGGCGCGGCTGATTCCGTCCACCGCCCTGTGGGCAGTCGCGATACAACGTACCTCGTGCTGGTCACGACCTATAAAGACCATTTAAATGGCTCCTAAATAGGATTTCATGACATAAAAGTCATAATAATGGCATTAAATCTAGCTCCCCCTGGCGAAATACTTCAAGTACTGGGCCAACGCGTGCGTGCGCAGCGGTTGGCCCAGGGGGTGCCCCAGCGCGAGCTGGCGCAGATGGCGGGTCTTTCGTTGGGCGCACTGCGCAAGCTGGAAAGTAGCGGCCAGTCTTCGCTGGAGACCCTGGTTCGCACGGAGCAGGCGCTCGGGCTGGTCAATGAGCTGGAGGATTTGTTCGTACTCAAGCGCCAGTCCATCGCCCAGATGGAAAAAGCCGAAGCAGCCAGCCAGCGGCAGCGGGCCCGTCGCCGGAAAAGCACATGAAGCGCCTGGCCGTCCACTATTGCGGCTGGGGCGCAGGCGAGCGCCACGCTTTCATTGACTGGATTGCCGAGAACCCAGACGCCGGCGACGTGCTTCCCGGCGCCGACGGCGCACGCAAGGTTCGCTGGTCGCGCCCAGGGATGGGCAAACGCGGCGGAGCGAGAGTGATCTACTTCCATCTCGTGGATGATGAAATCGTGCTGCTGGTGATGGTTTACGCCAAGGCCGAGCGCGCCAACGTAAAGGCCAAGGCCATCAAGCGGAGCTGACCATGAAGACCCTGAAAAAGCTGAACTTGGACAAAGTGGCGGCCGCTATCGAGGCCGACGCCGGCCAGGCGCTGCCTGGGCTGCGCGAATCGCTGGCCGAGGCCAAGGCGGGCAAGTTCGCCCAGGTGCATACGCCGGTGCAGATCGCCAAACGTCGGGGACGCCCCGTGGGCAGCACCCAGGCCGTGACGAAAGAAGCAGTGAAGTTGCGCCTGGATGCCGACGTGCTGGCCGCCTTGCGCGCCAGCGGCGACGGCTGGCAAACCCGTATCAACGATACCCTGCGAGCTTCGCTGGCGTTGGGTGGTAAGGTCAAACCCCACCCAGCCGGCTGACCCCGACATAAGCACTGCCCCCCGGACCGCCTAGCCGTTAATGCCACGGCGCGCCTCCGCGACTTCCTTTCCGCCCCTTTCCATCGGAGCAAATGCCTTGCTCGACCGGACTCCACCCCTGCCCCAGCACGCTGATCCCGCCGCCCGCACCGCCCAGCTCGCTTCCTTCGCCGCCCACCCGGACGCCTTCGACGCGCGCCTCTTTGCCCGCCTGCTCGCCGCCCGCGAAGTCCGGCGGGAACTGCCCCTGCTGGGGCTGTCGCGGGAAGCGCTACGGGAGCTGTACGCCCGCTGGTTTCCAGGTGCCCCCCTTCTCCCGCTGCCGGTGCAACCGGAAGCCGACACCGCGTTCACGGGCAACCTGCGCGCCCACATGCAGGCCTGGCGCAACCCCGCGCTTCCCGCCGCCGACGTCGCCTGCCTGGCGACGATCATCGCCCACGCCTGTCTGCGGCCCGACCATCTGTGGCGCGACCTGGGGCTGGCCGGGCGCGACGACGTCACGCGCGCGCTGCATCGCTACTTCCCGGGGCTGCCCGAGCGCAACACGGGCGACATGCGCTGGAAGAAATTCCTGGCATACGATCTGGCGGTCACGCGCGGGGAAACGCCGCAGCCCGCGCCGGGCTGTCCCGGCTGCGAGGAATACGCGCGCTGCTTTCCGAAGCGTCTGCGCTAGGGCCGATCAACGTGCCCGAGGTCGCGCCCCGGGTCCAACCGGTCACGCACCCGTTGCTTGAGCACCTTCGCATCGGGGAAACCGCCATCGGCCTTGCGGTCCCAGATCAGTTCGCCGTCGTAGCGGATCTGGAAGACCCCGCCCGTGCCCGGCACCAGCGCGACCTGCCCCAGGTCCGTGCCGAACGTGGACAGCAGTTCCTGCGCCATCCACGCCGCGCGCAGCAGCCACAGGCACTGCGTGCAATAGGTGATCGAAATGGCGGGTCCGTTCATGGCAAGGCCTCCATCAGGCGGACGGCAGCAGCGCATCCAGCCGGGCTTTGAGCAGCCGGGGGAAATGCGGCCGCCAGCGGGCATTGGCGGGCGAAGGATGCGGCAAGGGGTGCAGGCGCAGGGCCAGTTCGTCGCCCGCCAGGCCGATGCTGAACCATTCGAAGGCTTCGTTGCCCAGGGTGATGACATCGCCGCCGCGCCACTGCGCCGACAGCATGTGCTGGATCAACGGCTGGAAACGCCGCCGTACCGCGGGCGACCACGCCTTGTTGTGCAAGGGTTTGTAGGGCACGGTGCTGATCCAGAAGAAACCCGCGCCAACGCGCAAGCCTTCGTCGAACGAATACGGCACGTCCGGTGCCAGGTGGCGGTGCAGTTCGGCGCGCAGCAACTGGCCGGAGCTGCCCACGAAGGGTTGCCCGTGCCGGACTTCGTCCGCGCCCGGATCGCGGCCGAAGAAACACAATGGCGCATCGGCAGGCCCCAGACCTAGAATAGGCAGGAGCGGATCGCGGCCGGCGGCGGCATAGGCCTCGCCGTCGATGCGATCGAGGCCGGCAGCCAGACGGCGGAAGGCGGCAAGTTGTTCGGCGTCCAGGGGCATGGCGAGGCGAAACGAAAACCGGAACGGCATTGTAGGGTCGGCCGGTGCGATGGAGAAGCGACGCATGAGCAAGGCCAAAGGCATGTCTCCGATACGCGTGGGCATAGGCGGCTGGGTATTCGAACCCTGGCGCGGCAGCTTTTATCCAGAGGGCCTCGTGCAAAGCCGGGAACTGGACTACGCCAGCCGCCACGTCACCTCCATCGAGATCAACGGCACGTTCTACGGGACGCAGAAGCCAGCCAGCTTCGCCCGCTGGCACGACGAGACGCCCGAGGATTTCGTCTTCGCACTGAAGGGCCCGCGCTTCGCCACCAATCGCCGCGTGCTGGCCGAGGCTGGCCCCTCCATCGACAAGTTCCTGGCCAGCGGCCTCGTGGAACTGAAGGACAAGCTCGGCCCCATCAACTGGCAGTTTCCGCCCACCAAGAAATTCGACCCCGAGGACTTCGCCGCCTTCCTGGCGCTGCTGCCCCCGGAATACGAGGGCCGGCGGCTGCGCCATGCGGTGGAAGTCCGGCACGAGAGCTTCGCGGCACCGGCCTTCGTCGATCTGCTGCGCCGGCACGAGGTGGCGGCGGTCGTGGCGGACAAGGACGGCGTGCCGCACCTGCACGACGTGACGGCACCGTTCGTCTACGTCCGGCTGCAAAGCGCGCGCGAAGACCGCAAGCTGGGCTATGCGCCAGCCGATCTCGATGCCTGGGCCGAACGCGCCCGGGCGTGGGCCGGCGGCAAGGCGCCGGCCGACCTGCCCTGCCTGGCCGCCCCGTCCGCCAAGGCCGAGCGGGCGCGCGAGGTGTTCGTCTACATGATCAACGGCTTCAAGCCCAAGGCGCCGGCCGCGGCCATGGCCTTGATCGAGCGGCTGGGCTGACTCCGGCCGCCGTGGCCGCTATGGCGTCCCGGCCTCTTCGTCGTTCCCCAGGTTGCCGCATTCCGCCAGCCACGTTTCGAACATGCGATGCACGGCGGTCTTGGGCACCCCGGCGGGCGTCAGGCTGACATATCGATTGGTCGAGGTCCGGATGCCGGGAAGCGGCAGGACCAGCCGGCCCGCCGCGACGTCGTGCGCCAGCGTCGGCATGGGCACAACGCCTATGCCCAGTCCGTCGATCAGCGCCATGTAGGTCACGTAGAAGTGATCGAAACGCTGGCGCGGCAACCGGGGCTCGTGCAGATGGCCCGCGGCGTTGAACCATTGCTGCCACAGGCCCGGCCGCGTCTCGGTGTCGAGCAGCGTGTGGCCGGCCAGATCCTCCGGCGTGCGCAGCGGCTGGCGTTCGAGCAGCGCCGGCGCCGCGGCCAGCACGTGCCATTCATCCATGAACGGCATCGCCGAGAAATGCGCATGGCTGACCGCCCCGCGGCGTATGGCCACGTCGAAGCTGCCGGCCAGCGCCAATTGCTGCGTGGTGGCAGTCTGCACCTGCACCAGGGTGCCGGGGTGCCTGCGATAGAAGTCGGGCAGCCGCGGAATCAGCCAGCGCATCGCGAAGGTGGCCGGCGCGCTGACGCGCAGCAGCATCGAGGCGCTGCCCCGGCCATAGCGGCGCGCGGCCTCTTCGATGCGCTCGAACGCCACGCCGACCTCCTGCGCGAAGGCCTGGGCATGGGGCGTGGGCGTCATGCGCTGGCCCGTGCGCTCGAACAGTTTCTGGCCCAGCCATTCCTCCAGCACCTGGATCTGCCGGCTGACCGCGCCATGGGTGACCGCCAGTTCCTCGGCCGCGGCGGTATAGCTGCCGGCGCGGCAGGCAGCCAGGAAGGCCCGCAGGGCCGGCAAGGGGGGAATACGGGAAGCGACCATGGCTAGATGTCAGTTTGACGTCCGAAATCGTGAATAAAAATCACACCAAGGGGAAAATCTATCACAGCAACGTTGATTTACTCACACTATGCTGGCGCTTCCCTGATACACCCCTAACGCCGATTCATGCCATCCATCTCGTTGCACGGCCGCCAGTACAGCCTGCCCGCCCGCCCCACCGTCGTGATCTGCATCGACGGCTGCGACCCCGAATACATCACGCGCGGCATCGCCGACGGCGTCTGCCCGACCATTGCCGATTTCCACCGGCGGGGCCATGGCGGCGTGGCCGACTGCGTCATGCCTTCCTTCACCAACCCGAACAACGTTTCCATCGTGACCGGTGTTTCGCCGGCGGTCCACGGCATAGGCGGCAACTACTACCTGGACCGCGAGACCGGCCGCGAAATCATGGTGACGGACGCCACGCTGCTGCGCGGAGAGACCCTGCTGGGCCTGATGTCGCAGGCGGACGTCCCGACGGCGGCGATCACCGCCAAGGACAAACTGCGCCGCATCCTGGGGCACAACATGCGGGGCATCTGCTTTTCCTCGGAAAAGGCCGCGGACTGCGCTGAAGCCGAGCATGGCATCGCCGACGTCGAAACGCTGGTGGGCCGCCCCGCTCCCGACATGTACTCGGGCGATCTGTCGCTGTACGTGCTGGACGCCGGCCTCGCGCTGCTGCGCCAGGGGCGGGCTCGTCTGCTGTACCTGTCGCTGTCGGACTATGTGCAGCACAAGCACGCGCCCGGCACGCCGGAATCGGACGCCTTCCTGTCCGCCGTGGACCAGCGCCTGCGCGCGTTGGTGGACGAAGGCGCGGTGGTCGGCTGCGTGGCGGACCATGGCATGTCGTCCAAGAGCGATGCCAGCGGGCAGCCCAATGTGATCTTCCTGCAAGACGAACTCGAGCAGCGGTTCGGCGCCGGCAGCGCGCGCGTGATCTGCCCGATCGCCGATCCCTTCGTGCGCCACCACGGCGCGTTGGGTTCGTTCGTGCGCGTTTACGCCCGCGATGCCTCGACGATCGAAGCGATGATGCTTGCCTCGGCCGCCCTGCCCGGTGTGCTCGAGGTATATGACGGCGCGCAGGCGGCCGCGCTGCTGGGCCTGCCTCTGGATCGCGAGGCGGATTTCGTGGTGGTGTCGGAGGAAAGCTTCGTACTGGGATCGCGCGGCGCCGAACACGACTTGTCGACCGTGGGCGATCACCCCTTGCGCTCGCACGGGGGGTTCTCGGAACAGCGCGTGCCCTTTCTGCTGTCACACCCGCTCAAACCCGACTACGCCGCGCGCGCGGCGGCGGGCGGACTGCGCAATTTCGATATTTTCGACTTCGCGCTCAATGGCGTGACTGACCGCTGAAACCCGGAAGAAAGGATTAACGGAACACTCGGAAAATTATTCGAATTATTAATGAATATATTATCTGGCCATTCTCGATAACCATTATCGAGAATGGCCTTATTTTTCTTTTAAATCAATAACTTATAATAAAATAAAAATCCGCTTGTAATAAAAAATAAACACGGGGAAATTATCATTTCCACTATGGAATCAAACAAGCGATGCATATTGATCATCTGCGACAGCCTGCGCAGGGATCTGATCAACGAGGCGACCGCTCCAACGCTGGCCCGCCTGGCGGCGAAAGGCCACTGGTACGCCAACGTACGCGGGGTCTTTCCCTCTACCACCCGCACCAGCTCCAGTAGCATCGCCACCGGATGCCTGCCGGCCAGGCACGGACTGCTGGGCAACACCATGCTGCTGGAAGAACCCGGCGGACTGCGCTGCCATTCGGTGGGAGATCCGGCGTTCCGGGAACGCCTGCGCGCCCTCACCGGACGCACCTTGCACGTGCCCACGCTGGCCGAGCACGTGTCCGCCCACGGCGGCGCATGCATCATGTCCAACGTTTCGGCGGGCGCGGCCTACTTCCACGACCCGGACGGGCATGGCGAGGTCTATCACCGCGCCGGCTCGTACGGCCCCGGCGGCGTGCCCTATACCGGCGCACGCGGCCTGGAAATCGCCTCCGGCGCCCAGGGCGACGCGGCCATGACCGAACGCTTCTGCGCGCGCCTCCAGGCGCCCGACGCGCCGGCCGTCGCCACCCTGTGGCTGTCCGAGCCCGACCACACGGGCCATGCCCACGCGCTCGGCTCACCCGCCCACCTGGCGGCCATCGGCCACGCCGACGCCTGCGTGGCGCGCGTGCTGCGCACGGTGGCCGCGCTGCGCGAAGCGGGACAGGACACCCTGGTGATGGTGGGCTCCGACCACGGCATGGAAACCGTGGTGGGCGAAATCGACGTCGGACAGAACCTGGTGGCCGCCGGCCTGAAGGCCGCGGCAGGCAGCCGCGATGTCGTCGTCGCCCCCAACGGCAGCGCCTGTATCGTCGGCGTCTCGGCGGCCGCGCGCGACCGCGTGCCGGCCCTGCTCGAACATCTCGCGCGCCAGCCCTGGTGCGGCGCCGTGTTCCATGGCGAAGCACTGTCCAATCTGGGCCTGCCCGCCGGCACGATCACCTGCACCATCGCCGTCGCAATGCGGCACGCGGATGACGCCAACGCCCATGGCGTGCGCGGCAGCACCTGGATCGCGACCGATCCGGCCGAGGGCAAGTCCTACGACGGCCACGGCCAGCACGGCGGTCTCGGCGGCTTCGAGCAATCGCCCTTCCTCATCGTCGAGGGCGGCGGCTACGCGGACGGCCGCATCCACCCGCATCCGGTTTCCCTGATCGACTACGCGCCCACCATGCTGCGCCACCTGGGCCTGCCCCATGGCGACATGGACGGCACGCCCCTTCCTCTCCCTGCCGAGGCCGCCTGAGCGCGCCCGCTTCCCTACACAGGACTTCGCCATGCAAAGACGTGATCTGCTCAAACTGCTCGCCATGAGCGCCACCGCCGGCCCCCTTGCCATGCCCGGCCTGCTGCACGCCCAGAATGCCCCCACTCCGCGCCGCGGCGGCACGCTGAAGGTGGCGCTGCTGGGCCTGGACACCGCCGACCCGCACCGCCATGCCGGCTCCATCGCCGTGCAACAGGTCTATGCCGAAACGCTGACCAGCATCGGCGACGACGGCACGGTGCGCCCCTTTCTGGCCGAACGCATCGACTCCTCGGCGGACGGCCGGACCTACACATTCCACCTGCGCAAGAACGTACGCTTCCACAACGGCCGCGCGATGACTTCCGCCGACGTCAAGGCGAACTTCGAGCGGGTGCGCGACAAGGTCAAGGGCGGCTGGCTGACCGGCGCGATGAAGCTGGCCCGCAACATCGAGACGCCCTCGCCCGACGTCCTGCGCGTGGAACTTGCCAACGCCCATGCGCCTTTCCTGAACCTGCTGTCCGAACTGTGGATCGTCGCCCCCGAATCGGAAGGCTGGAACGAGACCATCCGCCGCCCCATCGGCACCGGTCCCTTCAAGTTCGGCACCTGGCAGCCGGACGTCAGCTTCCAGGCGCCGGCCTTCGACCAGTACTGGCAAGCGGGCCTGCCCTATCTCGACGCCGTGGAGTTCGACCTGCGCGGCGACCGCGACAACAGCCTGTCGCTACGCGCGGGCGACCTGCACCTGGCCTACGTCGGCAACGACAAGCTCGACAGCCTGGCGAAGGACCGCATGGGCATCCAATTCCTCAAGGACACGGCCTGGTACTTCCTGTCCTTCAACAACCGCAAACCCCGCCCGCTGCTCCAGGATGCCCGTGTGCGCGAGGCGATCTCGCTGGCCGTCGACAAGCAGGCCTACATGAAGTTCGTGGTGAAGACCGCCGTCGTCAGCGACCAGCCCGTGCGCCCGAACACCTATTTCTGGGACCGCGAACTGGAGCAGCGGGACCCCCACGCCAAGCCCGATCTGGCCCGCGCGCGCGAGCTGCTCAAGAACGCCGGCGTGGATCCGTCCCGGGAAACGCTGAAAGTGGTCTCCTGGCAATCCGACTACGCGCAGGTCGCCGTGCAGATGGTGCGCCAGCTCGGGTTCAAGATCGATCACCAGGCGCTCGACGACATCGGCGCGCAGCGTCTGCTCGGACAATACGACTGGGATCTCGCGCCTTTCCACTCCGGCCCCCGCGCCGATGTCTACCTGCGCTATGCGCGGCTGCTGTCCGACGGCCCCAGCCCCATGCTGTGGGGCGGCATCCAGGACAAGGAGCTCGACGCGCTGATCAATGCCGCGGTCTCTTCGCCCAGCGCGCAGAAGGCCCGCGAAGGCTATCTCCAGGCCTGGAAGCATGTCATGGACAAGCGCTACACCCTGGGGCTGGGCCACGCGGCCGACGCCATCGGCGTGGCGCCCAAGGTGCGCGGCTACGAGACGGGATACACCTGGAGCCAGAACCGCGTCGACGGCGGACTGGCGCGGACCTGGCTGGCGGCATGAGCACGTTCCGCCGCCTGGCTCCCTGGGTCCTGCTGGCGGTGGCCCTGACGGCCGCCGCGATCGGGCCGCTGCTGCCCGGCCTGGACCCCTACCACCAGGACCTGCTGGCCCGCAACCTGCCGCCCGGCCCCGGCCACTGGCTGGGCACCGACAGCTTCGGGCGCGACATCCTGGCCCGGCTCGTGGCCGGCACCCGCCTGACACTGCTGGTGGCCGTCTGCTCGGCGGGCATCGCCCTGCTGGGCGGCGCCGGACTCGGCCTCATGGGATGCGTGGCCGGCGGACCAGCGCGGGGCGCCGTCTACGCCGCCTTCGACATGATCCGCACGCTGCCGCCCATCCTGCTGTCGCTGGCGCTCATGGTGTCGCTGGGCGTGGGCACCCTATCGGTCATCCTGGCCGTGGGCATCGCGTTCATGCCGCTTTTTGGCTATGTCGCGCGCGCCGTGTACGAACGGGAAATGGCCTCCGGCTACGTGGCCGCCGCGCGCGTGCTCGGCATCGCGCCGGCCGCCATCGCCTGGCGCCATGTCCTGCCCAATGCCGCCGGCGCGCTGCTCACACAGGTGGCCATCGTCGTGCCCCGGGCCATCGTCACCGAATCGGTGCTCAGCTTCTTCGGCCTGGGCGTCTCGCCGGACGTGCCGACCTGGGGCCGCATCATCGCGACGGCGGTCTCGTATGCCGAGCAGGCGCCGGCCTCGCTGCTGCTGCCCGTGCTGGCCCTGGCCCTGACCACGCTGTCGCTGTCCGTGCTCGGCAACCGCCTGCGCGACCGCTTCGACCCGCTGGGCGCCCGCGCCTGACCTCCGCTGCGAACCACCATGCCCCTGCTCTCTTCCTCCGCCCTCCAGCTCCTCCGGCAACTGCTCAACATCGTGGTGATCTCGTTCGCCATCTTCCTGCTGGTGCGGGCGGTACCGGGCGATGTCATCGACTTCTACGCGGCGCGCGGCGACTACGACACCCAGTCGCTGGCCGCCATGCGCGCCGACCTCGGTCTGGACGATGGCCTATCCACGCAATTCGGCCTGTGGACCCGGGCCGCGCTCCGCGGCGACCTGGGCCTGTCCATGCGCTTCGGCACGCCCGTCGCCGACATGCTGGTCCACGCCCTGCCCGCCAGCCTGAAACTGGCCGGCGCCAGCCTGCTGGCGGGCCTGGCGCTGGGCATGGGCCTGGCCGTGCTGGCGCTGGCCGCGCCGCGCAGCCCGGCGGCCGCGGCGATCGAAAGCCTGAACGTCTGGTCCATCGCCGTCCCCACCTTCTGTACCGGCGTACTGGGGATACTGGCGTTTTCCATCTGGCTGGGCTGGCTGCCCATACGCGGTCAGATGCTGCTGCCGGTCCTGATCCTGGGCCTGGACATCGCCGGCCAGATCGCCAAGCCGCTGCACGAGGAATTGCGCGAAACGGCCAGGGCCGGCTTCATCCGCACCGCGCACGCCAAGGGCTTGTCGCCCTGGCGCATCGCCTGGCGGCACATCCTGCCCAACTCGCTGTCGGTCGTCATCGCGCTGGCCGGCGTCATCCTGGGCGGACTGATAGGCGGGACGCTGACCATGGAGGCGCTGTTCGGCCTCCCCGGGCTGGGCAGCCTGACGCTGGACGCCATCCGCGGCCGCGACTATCCCGTCATCCAGGCGGCGGTCATGCTGCTCGCCACCTCCGTGGTCGTGGTCAACGTCGCCACGACCCTCCTGCACCGCTGGGCCGATCCGCGCACGGCGCGTCGCCAGGCCTAGCCCGCATCTGAACGGAACTCCCATGCAAGCGCCTCTTCTTTCCATCCAGAACCTGACGCTGAGCTACGGCGACACCCCGGTCGTGCGCGACGTCTCGCTCGACATCCGCGACGGCGAGACCCTCGGGCTGATCGGCGAATCGGGCAGCGGCAAATCGATGACCGCGCTGGCCGTGCTGGGGCTCGCCCCCGGCCATCCGCATGTAGCCGGCAGCATCCGCCTGCGCGGCCGGGAGCTCACCGCATTGGACCCGGCGGCATGGCGCACGGTGCGGGGCCGCCAGATCGGCATCGTATTCCAGGATCCCATGAGCGCGCTCAACCCGCTGATGACCCTGGGCGCGCAGATCGTGGAGACCATGCCGGCGGGCCGCGATCGGCGCGAACGCCAGACCCGCGCGGCCGAGCTGCTGCACGAGGTCGGCTTGCCGGACCCGGTTCGCATGCTGGACCGCCGGCCCTTCGAACTATCGGGCGGCCAGCAGCAGCGCGCGATGATCGCGATGGTCCTGGCCGGCGAACCCACACTGCTGATCGCCGACGAACCCACCACCGCGCTGGACGTCACGACGCAGGCGCAGGTACTGGCCCTGCTGCGGGACGTGCGGCGCAGGCGGGGCATGGCCATGCTGTTCATCTCGCACGACCTGGACGTCGTGGCGGCGATGGCCGACCGCATCGCCGTCATGCGCCATGGATCGCTGCTGGAAGAGGGGGACGCCGGCGTCATGCTGCACGCTCCCCGGCACGACTACACGCGCTCGCTGGTGGCGGCGCACACGCATCGCGCCCTGCCCCGGTTCGCCGCCGCGCGGCGCGCAAGCGAGGACATCGTCCACGCCCAGGACCTGTGCGTGGACTACGGCCATGCCCGTTCCCGTCATCGCGTCTTGCAGGGCGTGGACCTGCGGCTGCGCGAAGGCGCCACGCTGGGCATTGCCGGCGAGTCCGGCTCGGGCAAGAGCACCCTTGCCCGAGCCCTGCTGGGCCTGGTGCCGCCCGCCGCCGGCAGCGTGCGCGTGTGCGGCATGGATCCGGCGGACCGGCGCCAGCGCATCCGCTACGCCCGCGCCTGCCAATACATCTTCCAGGACACCTCGGGCAGCCTCAATCCCCGGCGCACGCTGTTGCAGGCCTTGTCCGAGGCACAACTGGCGGCCGAACCCGCCACGCCGCGCGAAGCCCTGGCGCACCGCTGCGCCGCCATGCTCGAAGAGGTCGGCCTGGCCGGCGACATGCTGGCGCGCTTTCCGCATCAGCTTTCGGGCGGGCAGCGCCAGCGCGTAGTCATCGCGCGCGCCCTGGCGATGCGGCCGCGCGTCCTGGTCTGCGACGAACCGGTGTCGGCCCTGGATGCCACGGTGCGCAACCAGATCCTGGATCTGCTCGCGCGCCTGCGCGAGGCCCACGGGCTGACCCTGCTGTTCATCGGCCACGACCTGGCGGTGATGCGATCGCTGGCCGACGAAGTCCTCGTCCTCAGGCAAGGACGGGTGGTGGAGCACGCCGCGGCCGATACCCTGTTCGAACGACCGCGCACGGCCTATGCGCGGCAATTGCTGAACGCGAGCGGGATGGCGCCCGGCCTATCCGGGAAAGACCCCGGTGCGGCGACGCTCTTTTCCTCATCGCGGGAGGCACGCGGCGCGCGGCCGGCCTTCGCGCCGCCCATTCCGGTCATGCCCGCGCTGGCTCCGCACCCGTGACAGCCTTCGCGCTCACCCCGACAGCGACGCGCCCCCGCAGACCTGGATGTCCTGCCCGGTGATGGCCGCGGCGGCATCCGACAGCAGGAAGCCCACCAGCGCCGCCACCTCGGCCGGCTCGATCAGACGGCCCCGGGGCGGCAGGCGCGGCGCGCTGGCGGCGCGGCCGGGGTCGTCCAGCATGGCCGTGCGCGTGGCCGCGGGCGACACCACGTTCACCGTCACACCCCGTGCCGCCACCTCGGCCGCCCAACTGCGTCCCATGGCCACCAGGGCCGCCTTGACCGCGGCATATTGGCTGCGTCCGGCCATGCCGCGGGAAACACGGCTGCCGATCAGTACCACCCGGCCCCGGCCGCGCGCGGCCATGGCCGGTACCATGCCGTCGGCGAGCTGGCTGGCCGCGGCCACGTGCAGCCGCCACATCAGCTCGAAGGCAACGCCGTCCAGGCTGCCCAGCGGCGCCGTCCGCATGATGCCCGCCGCGTGGACCAACGCATCGCAGTCCAGCAGGCCGGGCAGCGCTTCGGCAATGGCATCGGCCTGCTCCAGGTCGACCGATCGGCCTTCGAAGCACGGATGATCCAGGGTCGCCGCCGCGCGGTCCAGCCCGACCACCTGCCAACCCTGCTCCAGCAGCGCGGCCGCCACCGCGCGGCCGATGCCGGCGCTGCTGCCCGTCACGACAGCGAAGCGTTCATTCCGCACGGATGTTGCCCTCGACGATGATCTGCTTCGACCGCGCCATGTCTTCCTGCTGGAAGCGCGCGAAGTCCTCGATGGAACCCGCTTTCAGCACCAGCCCCTGTTGCTCCAGCTTCTCGCGCATGCCGGCCTCCAGCGCCTTGTTGACCTCGGCGTTGAGCTTGTGGGCGATGTCCATGGGCAGCTTGGCCGGACCCCACAGGCCATACCAACTGTAGAACTCGTAGCCCGGCACGGTCTCGCCCACGGTGGGTACGTCGGGCAACGTGGGCACGCGCGACCGCGACGTGACCGCCAGGATCTTGAGCATGCCGCCCTTGTGGTAGGACATGGCCCCCAGGATGGGATCGATGAAACCGGAAATCTGTCCGCCCACCAGGTCCTGGTAGGCCGGCGCGGATCCCTTGTACGGCACGATCAGATAGTTCATCTGCCCCGCCCGCCGCAGTAGTTCGGTGGCGAGCTGGCCGGCCGATCCGGTGGAGCCGACCGCGAAGCTGAGCTTGCCCGGATTCTGCCTGGCGTAGTCGAGCAGGCCCTTGATGTCGTTGAACGGCAGCGACTTGTTCACCGCCACCGACAGGGGCGCCTGGGCCACCAGCGAGATCGGCTGGAAATCCTTTTCCATATCGAACGGCGCGACCTTCATGGTCATCGGCGTGGTGGTCACCGTCGACGCGTTGAACATCAGCGTGTAGCCGTCGGGCGTCGCCTTGGCCACGGCGGCGGCTCCGATCATGCCATTGCCGCCGGCCCGGTTCTCCACGACGAAGGCGTGGCCGGTCTGCTCGCTCAGGCGCTGAGCCAGTTGCCGCCCCACCGTGTCCAGCGTGCCGCCGGGCGGGAACGGGATGATGATGCGCACCTCGCGGGCGGGATACGGCTGTGCCGATACGGCACCGGCCACGCACAGGGCCGCGGCCGCCAGCCCGGCGGCAAAGAAGGGTCTGCGTTGCATGTTTGTCTCCGTCTTGTTCTATGTCTGGTTGTAATCAGATCAGCGCCGCAGCAGTCCGGCCTGCTCCACCGCCGCGCGCAATGCCGCCATTTCCCTGGCATCGGGCGCCTCGGTGGGCGGACGGACGGTGGCGTCGTCCAGCACGCCGGCCAGGTACATGCCGGCCTTCATGCGGGCGTGGGCCTCGCCGGTGGGTTCGCCGCCGCCGTACACGGCATCCTTGAGCGGCGTGATGACGGCCTGGATCCGCTGGGCGCGCTTCAGGTCGCCTTCCTGCACCGCCCGCCACAGATCGCCGATCAGTTGCGGAATGAAGGTGGCGAAGCCCACCAGCGCACCGTCCACGCCCTGCACCATGGAAGCCAGCAGATATTCGTCGTGGCAGGTCAGGATGGCCTTCCCGGCGTCGACGTCGCGGATGGCCTGGATGTCGCGCGCATACTTGTTCATGTCGCGCTGCCCGACCTTGAAGGCCTGCACGTACGGCAGCCGGGCGAGGTCGGCCAGCAGGGCCGAGGAATACGCCGCGCGCGTCCAGGCGGGATACACGTGGCAGACCAGGTCGGCGCCCGGCGCCGCGCGGTGGATGGCGTCGAAATACTGCAAGGCGTGGCCGGACGTGAAGCCGAAGCGCAGCCAGTGGTGGGGCGGCATCACGTCCAGCCCGGCCGCGCCTGCCTCGACGGCGGCGCGCGCGTGCTCGGCGGCCTCGGACAGGCCTTCGCAGACGATGGACGAGATCACCGGCAGCCGACCGCGCAGTTCGTCGGCGACGATGCGGGTCACGGCGGCCCGCTCCGCGGGGGTCAGCGAGAAGACCTCGCCGGTATGGCCGTTGGTCATGACCGCCACGACCCCCTCGTGCCCGGCCAGCCAGGAGGCCAGCTTGCGCAGGACGGGTTCGTCGATGCGGTGATCCGGGGTGAAGGGGCAGGCAATGGCGGGGATGATGCCGCGATAATTGGCGATGGAAGGCAAGCGGGTCTCCATGAGGCTGCGGTGGGTAGAATCCATCATTGCCGGCCGCCCGCGTGGCGTCCAATACTCGAAATGCATACAACTATCGCGGAGACGAGACCCCACGATGGGACCGGACAATCGCCCCCTGGACCTGGAATGGCTGGAAGATTTCGTCGCGCTGGCCGACAGCGGCAACTTCTCGCGCGCGGCCGAGGCCCGCGCCATCGCGCAGCCGGCGTTCAGCCGGCACATTCGCGCGCTGGAGGAATGGGTGGGCGCCGACTTGATCGACCGCGGCGCGCACCCGGCCACGCTCACCCCCGCCGGCCGGCGCCTGCTGCCCCTGGTCGAGGACGTGCTGGCCCGGCTGGTGGCCGCCCGCATCAAGGCCCGCATGGCGCATGACCAGAGCGTGGCCAGCCTGCGCATCGCGGTCACGCATGCCCTATCGCTGTCTTTCCTGCCCGGATGGCTGGCGCGCCTGGAAACCAGCCTGCAACTGGGCGCGGTGGAGATGATGTCCGACGGCACGGCCGCCTGCGAGGAACTGATGCTCCAGCGCAAGGTCCAGTTCCTGCTGTGCCACGCCCACCCCGCGTTGCCCGGCCGGCTGGACGAGGCCGCTTGTCCGGTGCTGCGGCTGGCGGACGATGTGCTGGTTCCCGTCTGCGCCCCCACGCCCTCGGGCTCTCCCCGCCATCACCTGCGACAGGATGGGCCCATCCCGCTGCTGGCCTACGCCGAAGCCTCGGGCCTGGGCCGCATCCTGCGCGCCGGCCTGGGCGCCGCGGCGCGCGACCCGCGGCTGCACCCGGTGTTCACCGCGCCGCATGCCCTGCTGCTGGAAGCCCTGGCCCTGGAAGGCCGGGGTGTGGCCTGGCTGCCGCGCAGCCTGGCGGCGCCGGCATTGGCCCATGGACGGCTGGTCGAGGCCGGCGATGCCTCGTGGCAGGTCGCCACCGAGATCCGCCTGTACCGGCAGCATGTCGACATGGCGCCGGCCGCGGAGTCCCTGTGGCAACTCGCACGGCTGAACGACGCACCGGCCTAGCGCCCGCTCCTGCTGGAAGACGCCTCAGGAAGGCTGCCGCTTCTTGTCCAGCCGCCGCAACTGCACCTGCATTTCCTTGACCGCCTGCACGCTACCCTTGGCGGACGCCGCCGCGATGCCGTCGCCCCAGGCGGCGCGTGCCTCGTCCTCGCGCCCCAGCGCCAGCAGCGCCTTGCCGAGTTGCTTCCACGCGGCGGCATAGCCGGCATCCAGGTCGACCGCGCGCCGCAGGTGTTCGGCGGCCGCGGCGGCATCGTCCTCTTCGAGGTAGAGGTTGCCCAGCGTGAACCGCAGCAGCGCGCTGTCGCGGCCGGCGGCAATCATCTTCAGGAAATTGTTCTTGTCCATGGCCTTGGCATCCATCGGCCCCAAGGGGCCGCCAAGGCCAGGATAGCGCGAACCGCGCGCCGCCGCTCAGTAGCGCTCGGGCACCATCATGTTGTCCGGCACCGGCAGCCGGATGTAGTCCTCGTGCCGCACACGCTGGGGCAGGTCGATGTGGGAATGGGGGGTGTCGTGATAGGGAACCAGACTGAGCAGGTGGTCGATGCAGTTGAGCCGGGCCTTCTTCTTATCCACGGCCTGCACCACCCACCACGGCGCCTCGTCGATGTGCGTGCGCTCGAGCATGATCTCTTTCGCACGCGTGTAGTCCTCCCAGCGCCGGCGCGACTCCAGGTCCATGGGGCTGAGCTTCCACTGCTTCAGCGGATCGTGGATGCGGCCCAGAAAGCGCAGGTGCTGCTCGTCGTCGGTGATCGAGAACCAGTACTTGACCAGTTGTATGCCCGAGCGGACCAGCATTCTTTCGAACTCGGGCACCGAGCGGAAGAATTCCTCGTATTCGTCGTCGTTGCAGAAGCCCATCACCCGCTCGACGCCGGCGCGGTTGTACCAGCTGCGGTCGAACAGCACGATCTCGCCCGCGGCGGGCAGGTGCGGCACGTAGCGCTGGAAATACCACTGCGTGCGTTCGCGGTCGTTGGGCGCGGGCAGCGCTGCCACGCGGCACACGCGGGGATTCAGGCGCTGGGTGATGCGCTTGATCACGCCGCCCTTCCCCGCCGCGTCGCGGCCCTCGAAGATGATGACGACCTTGTGGCGGGTATGCACGACCCAGTCCTGCAGCTTGACGAGTTCGGCCTGGAGCCGGAACAGCTCGCGGAAGTAGCGTCGCCGCGCGTCGCGGTCCTCTTCCACCCGGGCCGGCTGGCCCTCGGCGTCCCACTCGCGGTCCTCGAATTCGATCTCCAGCTCTTCGTCGTAGCTGTCGATCAGGTCGCGGTGGATGCGGTGCATCAGTTCTTCGTGGTCGGAAATCGGCTGGTAGCTCATGGGGCGCTTGGAAAGGTCGGGCCAACACCTCTTTTTGCTACACGGACATGACGTGGTCATGACACCGCGCCCCTGCCGCGCCTATTGCACCCGGCCGTACCACCACAGCGACAGCAGCCCCGACAGCACCGCCAGCAAGGCGCCCAGCGCGGTGAACAGCGCCGTGATCTCGACCACGTCGCGCTTGTCGAACGCCAGCCGGGCGCTGAGCGAGCGATACACCTTCCGGAGTTCGCCCGCGTCCTGGGCCTGGAAATACTGCGCGCCGGTCATGTCGGCCACCTTCTTGAGCACGTCCTCGTCCAGCCGCACGCGCATGGACCAGCCGTCGGTCGTCAGCGTCGTGCCCTCGGGCGTCCCGATCCCCACGGTGAATATCCGCACGCCGTGGCCCGCGGCGACCTCGGCCGCCTTCAGCGCATCGGGCCCCGTGTTGTTCTGGCCGTCGGACAGCAGCACGATGGCGCCCGACGGATACGAGCCCGGGACCGCCGCGTCGCCCCGCCCCGCCGCCGACAGGTCTGCGGCGGCCGGGCCCCGGGCGCTGCCGCCGTCCAGAAAGCGCTCGACGTCGATGCCCGCATTGGGCAGCACCGTTGCCAGCGCGATGATCAGGCCGCTGCCGAGCGCCGTGCCGCGCTGGGGCTCCAGGCGCTCGATGGCGGCGATCACGTCCTCGCGCTTGCGCGTGGGCGACTGCACCACCGCCGCAGCGCCGGCCACCGCGACCACCGACACGCTGACGTTGGCGGGCTGGCCGTCGACGAACTCCTTGGCGGCCCGCTGGGCCGCATAGATGCGGGTGGGCTTGATGTCGTCGGCCCGCATGCTGCCCGACATGTCCATGGCCAGCACCACGGTCTCCAGCCGCGACGGCAGCATCATCAGCGCCTGCGGGCGGGCCATCGCGACGATGAGCGAGCATAGCCCGAGCAACATCAACAGCGGCGGCAGGATCCGGCGCAGCCGGGACGGCCGGGCGCTGGCGCCCACGACGTCCAGCGCGGGATAGCGCAGGGCCATGCCGCGGCGCAGGCGGTCCAGCCGCCAGTAGCAGAACGCCAGCGGCGGTATCAGCACCAGCAGCCACAGCATCTTGGGCCACAGGAAACTCAAGGCGGGCAGGTTCTCCATGAAGATGCTTCCCGGTTCAGATATCTCGGGCCCAGGGCCCGTTCAGTCCACCCACGAGCTGGCTGCGCCGGCGGCGCAGCCGCATGAAATGCAGCAGCGCCTGGTCCAGCCGCTCGTCGGTGGCGAGTTCCAGGCAATCGACGCCCGCCTCGGCCAGGGCCTTGCGCAGCGCCGTCTCGCGCTCCGCGGCGGCGGCGGCGAAGCGCCGCCGGAAGCCCGGGTCGTGGGTGTCGACGAAAAGCTGTTCACCGGTCTCGGCATCCTGCAGCACCACCAGGCCCAGGTCGGGCAAGGCCTGCTCCAGCGGATCGTACAGGCGCACCGCGACGACCTCGTGGCGCTGGGCCAGCACGCCCAGGGTCTGCTCCCAGCCCGGGGCGCTGATGAAGTCCGAGACCACGAACACTACCGAGCGCCTGCCGATGGCCGACAACGAACGCTCCAGCAGGTCGCCCAGCCGCGTCTCGCCCGACTTGCCGTCGGCCCGCAGCGCGCCGATGCGATCCAGCACGTGCAGCACGTGGCGCCGGCCGGTGCGGGCGGGAATCGCGCCCTCGCCCTGGCCGCCGTACAGGACCGCGCCCACGCGGTTGCCGTAGCGCGTCAGCAGCCGCGCCAGCACGGCCACGAAGCTGGTCAGCACCGCCCGCTTGCGCACCCCGGCCGACCCGAAATCGACCGAACCCGACAGGTCCAGCAGGAACCACGCGGATACCTCGCGGTCCTCCTGGAATTCGCGCACGTGCGGCGATTGCAGGCGCGCCGTGACGTTCCAGTCGATGTGGCGCACGTCGTCGCCGGCCTGGTATTCGCGCAGGTCCGCCAGGTCCAGGCCGAAGCCACGGAACAAGGTGCGATAGTCGCCCTGCAGCGCGCCGTCCAGCCGACGGATGACGGTCCACTCCAGGCGGCGCAGCAGTTCCTCGGCGTCGGCCCTGGGCGGAGCCGGCGCGGCCGCCGCATCGTTGGCCGGCTCGGCCGGCCGCTTACTGAACCGCCGCAACCCGAACATGCGAGTCCAATGGCCGCTCAGGGGCCGGCAGGGTCTGGAGGATGCGCGTGATGATCTGGTCGGACCCCAGTCCGTCGGACAGCGCCTCGTACGACAGCACCAGCCGGTGCCGCAGCACGTCGGGGATCAGGTCGACCAGGTCCTCGGGCAGCGCATAGTGCCGCCCACGCAGGAAGGCCAACGCGCGCGCGCCTTCGACGAGATTGATGGTGGCGCGCGGGCTCGCGCCGAAGGTCAGGTAGCGCGACAGGTCGGACAGTCCATAGGCCTCGGGCCGGCGCGTGGCGGCCACCACCTTCACCGCGTACTGCACGAGGCCGGGATCGACATACACCTTGCGGCATTCCGCCTGCAACTGCGCGATCTGCTCGGTGACCGCGACCGCCTGCACCTGCACCGGCGGCCCCGTGACCCGGTCGACGATGACGAACTCCTCTTCCTCGCTGGGATAGCCGACGATGACCTTCATCATGAAACGGTCGACCTGCGCCTCGGGCAAGGGATAGGTGCCCTCGGTCTCGATCGGGTTCTGCGTCGCCATCACGAGGAATGGCGTCGGCACCTTGTGGGTCTCGCCCGCGATGGTGACCTGCCGCTCCTGCATGACCTCCAGCAGCGCGCTCTGCACCTTGGCCGGGGCACGGTTGATCTCGTCGGCCAGCAGCAGGTTGGCGAACACCGGGCCCAGCACCGTGGAGAAATCCCCGGTGCGCTGGTTGTACATGCGCGTACCCACCAGGTCCGCCGGCAACAGGTCCGGCGTGAACTGGATACGCTTGAACGACCCTCGCAGGGTCTTGGCCAGCGTGTTGACGGTTAGCGTCTTGGCCAGGCCCGGCACGCCCTCCACCAGCAGGTGCCCCTGCGCCAGGATGGCCACCAGCACCCGCTCCAGGAAGTGGTCCTGCCCCACCACCACGCGCTTGACCTCGTACAGCAGCCGTTCCATCAGGTTGGCGCTGTCTACGGCACTCATGGGCTTGTCGTTCATAGGCGTCCTGTCGTGAAGAGTCAGAAGGGAGGCATGCCGACCGCGCTGCCGGCGCTTTCTATCGTGGTGGCGAAACCGATGCCGACGAAGGTGCCGGCATTGGTCGGATTGAGGATCGCGGTGACGATGCCGACGACCTCGCCGTTCATGTTCACCAGCGGCCCGCCGGAGTTGCCCGGGTTGGCCGCGGCATCGAACTGGATCAGCCGCGTCAGCACGTGCCGCCCTTCGGCCGAGACGAACTCGCGGTTCAGGCCCGAGACCACGCCCGACGATACCGACGGCCCGATGCCGAATGGAAACCCCACCGCCACGACCTCGTCGCCCGGCGCGAGGTCCAGGCTGGACCCCAGCGTGGCAGCGGGCAGGTCGTCGGGCACGGACTTGGCGCGGATCACGGCCAGGTCCTTGTCCGGCTGGATGGCGACCACGTCGGCATCGGCCTCGTAGCCATCGAAGAAGGTGACCTTCAGGCGTTTGGAACCGGAGATGACATGGAAATTGGTCAGGATCACGCCGCTGTCGACGATGACCACGCCCGAGCCTATGCTGCCTTCATGCCTGGGCGCGTTGCCTTCCTCGTTCCTGGCCGTCTGCCTGTCCTTGCCCTTGCCCTTGGACTTGCCGCCCGCCTTGGGCTTGGCGGGAGGCGCGGCCGGCTTGGCCTTCCTGGCACCGTCGTCGTCCGCTTCTCCCTCGTCGCCGTAGCCGCGTATCTGCACCACCGACTGGCGCACGGCCTCGGCCGCCTTGGCCGGCCGCGAGGGCATCGTCTTGTTCTGCAGGGTATGCAGGACCGCGGAATCGATGTCGTCCTGGGTCAGCTGCCGTTGTTGAGGTTGCAACAAAACGAAAACCAGGCCGCCCGCGACGGCGAGCAGGGCCAGGCCGAAAAAGGCGGAGCGGTGTCTGGCCGTCCAGTCCCGGAGGCGTCTGGGCCATCCCGGACGGCGCGCGGCATCGGCCTCGGCCTTCGGCGCGGCATCGACCGAAGGGGGCCTGGCGGTCCTGCTGTATAGGGCAACCCGTTTCATCACTACCGTCCAGCTTGGCGTTCTTCACGGAATGCGGTCGCGCGTCCAGGGCGCGGCCCGGAATCCCTTGGGGTATTCAGGGCTGACAACCCGGACCGCCCCCGGTTCAATCGAACGAGGGCCCGGCCAAAATAAGGTAACACTTAAACGACGACCATGGGCAGATACCTTTACCGCCGCAAGGGTTCGTGGGCATACTAAAGACAACGTTACACACTCCCGCGCGCCAAGGAGCACTCATGCGGTTTCTCTGGCCCGATCTGCTCTGGCTGCAGCTCCTCGTTCCCCTGCTCGTAGCCCTCTACCTGTACGCGCTTGCCCGCCGCAAGAAGGCGGCCATCCGCTATGCCAGCCTGAGCCTCGCCAAGGTCGCCATCGGCCCTGGCCAACGGCTGCGACGCCACATTCCGCCGCTGCTGTTCCTGCTGGCGATGTCGGCGGCGCTGCTGGCGTGCGCGCGTCCGACCGCCACCGTCACCCTGCCCTCGGACAGCCTCACCGTGGTCCTGGCGGTGGACGTCTCGCGCAGCATGCAGGCCGCCGACATCGCCCCCAACCGGTTGGTGGCCGCGCAAATGGCGGCCAAGCGCTTCATCTCCGAACTGCCGTCCAACGTGCGGCTGGGCATCGTCTCGTTCGCCGGCACCGCCGCGGTCGTGCAGACGCCTACCGACAACCGCCAGGACATGATCGAAGCCATCGATCGCTTCCAGCTGCAGCGCGCCACCGCCACCGGCAGCGGGCTGATCCTGGCCTTGTCCATGCTGTTCCCCGACGACGGCATCGACCTCGAATCGGTCATCTTCGAAACCCCCTCCATCCGAGCGGGACGGCGCGCCATCCCGCTCGACCAGGCGGGCGCCGCCGAGGCGGCGAAGAAGAAGCAGAAGGAACTGCAACCCGTGCTGCCGGGTTCATACACCTCGGGCACCATCATCCTGCTGAGCGACGGCCGGCGCACCACGGGCCCGGATCCGCTGGATGCCGCGCGCATGGCCGCCGAGCGGGGCGTGCGCGTCTACACCGTGGGCTTCGGCACCCAGCAGGGCGCGCCCATCGGCGACGAGGGCTGGTCGTTCTTCGCCCGGCTGGACGAGCCCACGCTGCGCACGGTCGCGCAGATGACAGGGGGCGAGTACTTCCTGGCCAGTTCCGAGGCGGACCTGAGTTCGGTGTACCGCAACCTCAACGCCAAGTTCTCGATGGAGCGCAAGGAAACAGAACTCAGCGCCCTGCTGAGCGCGGCCGCGGTCGTCCTGCTGACCCTGGCCTGCGTGCTGTCCATGCTCTGGTTCCAGCGCAGCCGCTAGCAAGCCCTTGTGTTGCGGGGGCATGACAAGCCTCTGTCAGCAGATTGCAATGCGCGCCCGATATAAATCGGGGCATGAATCTCGCGATCATAGGGGCCGGCTACGTCGGCCTGGTTACCGGGGCCTGCCTGGCCGACGTGGGCAACCGCGTCGTCTGCGTCGAACGCAATGCCGAACGCCTGCGCGTGCTGCGGGAAGGCGGCGTCCCCTTCTTCGAACCCGGGCTGGCCGACATGGCCGCGCACAACGCGCAGGCCGGGCGCCTGGCTTTCACCGATGACCTGCCCGCCGCGCTGCGCGATGCGGAGATCGTCTTCATCGCGGTCGGCACGCCGGCCGACGAAGACGGCTCGGCGGACCTGGGCCACGTGCTCGAGGCCAGCGCCGAACTGGGCCGATCGATCCCGCGCGACATGGTGGTCGTCGTGAAATCGACCGTGCCGGTCGGCACGTGCCACCGCGTGCAAGCCCTGATCGAGCACACCCTGCGCGAGCGCGGCGCCGCATGGCGCGTCTCCATCGTCTCCAATCCGGAGTTCCTGAAGGAAGGCAGCGCGGTCGACGACTTCCAGCGCCCCGATCGCATCGTCATCGGCACCGAGGACGCTCGCGCGCTGCGGCTGATGGCGGCGCTGTACTCGCCCTACAACCGCAACCGCGACCGCCTGATCCACACCGACGTGCGCTCGGCCGAGTTCACCAAGTACGCATCCAACGTCATGCTGGCCACGCGCATCTCGCTGATGAACGAGCTGGCCAGGATCGCCGAGAAGGTGGGCGCGGACATCGAGGCCGTGCGCCACGGCGCCGGCGCCGACCCGCGCATCGGCCACCACTTTCTATACGCGGGCGTGGGCTACGGCGGCTCGTGCTTTCCCAAGGACATCCAGGCGCTGGCCCGGCTGGCGGCCGACCACGGCGAATCCACGCCGCTGCTCGACAGCGTGCAGCGGGTGAACGAGGAACAGAAGCGCGTCATGGCGGCGAAGATACGCCAGCACCTCGGCCCGTCGCTGCAAGGCCGCTGCATCGCGCTGTGGGGCCTGGCCTTCAAACCCAACACCGACGACATACGCGAGGCGCCCAGCCTCGCGCTGGTGCGCGAACTGGTGGCCGACGGCGCGACCGTGCGCGCGTACGATCCGGTCGCTGCCGAGAACGCGCGCCGCGCCGTCGATCATCCCGGCCTGGTCATCGTCCCCAGCGCGCGGGCGGCCTGCGAAGGCGCCGACGTGCTGGCGGTGGTGACCGAATGGCGCGAGTTCAAGTCGCCCGATTTCCGAGGGCTGGCCGGCCAGCTCAAGTCCCGCGCGATCTTCGACGGCCGCAACCTGTACGACCCCGAGTACGTGGAAAGCTGCGGCCTGGCCTATTACGGCATCGGCCGCGGCGGCCGCCACGCCCGCCCGGGACGGGAGGACACGGACACCCCCGCGGTCACGACCGGCTACTGGTGATGGTCTACGCCGCGCAGGCCGCGCGCGGCCTGCGCGGCCAGCGTGTCCTGCAGTTCGGTATCCCAGGCCGGCGGGTCCGAGAAACGCTGCGCGAGGAAATCGAGCAGCGTGCGCAGCGTGGGCGGCATGTGCTTGCGCGAGGTGTAGACGCCGTACAGGGTCATGTCGCGCGGCGGCGTCTCGGGCAGCAACACCCGCAGGCGTTCCGCGCGCACCAGCTCGCCCACGGCATAGGTCGGCAGCATCGCGATCCCGGCTCCGCACACCGTCGCCTCGACCAGCGTGGTGGCTTCGTTGGAGCTGATGTTTCCGCCCACCGCGACCGACACCGGCGCGCCGGCGCGGACGAAATGCCACAGGCTCTTGCCGGTATACGAATGGGTCAGGCAATTGTGCAGGCCGAGTTCCTCCAGCCTGCCCGGTACGCCGTGCTGGCTCAGGTAGCCGGGCGAGGCGCACAGCACCGACCGGCATGCCGCCAGCCGGCGCGCGATCAGGTTGGGATCGAGGTCGTTGGTGACGCGCAGCGCGAGGTCGATGCGTTCGTCGACCAGATTGACGGTGCGGTCGGCCATGACCATGTCCACCGCCACGTCGGGATACCGGCGGGTGTAATCGACGATGGCCGGCGCAAGATGGGCCTGCCCGAAGGACGTACTGGCCGTCACGCGCAGTACGCCGCGCGGCGCGCTGTCCGGGCTGGACACGGCGGCGCGCATGTCGCCCTCGAGTTCCAGCATCTGGCGGCAGCGGGCAAGCATCTCGGCGCCGGGCGGCGTCAGGCTCAGCCGGCGCGTGGTCCGGTGCAACAGCCGGGCGCCCACCCATTCCTCAAGCTCGGCCAGATAGCGTGACACGGCCGGCCGCGACAGTTCCAGCGCCTCGGCCGCGGCGGACTGGCTGCCCCGGTCCACTACCTCGACGAATACGCGCATTGCGCTGAGTCTGTCCATGACCTGACCGGTTCCAGCAACAAATAATTCTTGATTCTACGGTTTTTACTATCGTTTTTTGTAATTATCCTGACACCTGACAAAATCCCGACGCCATTGGCCCCCATCATGGAAACGACCAGGCTTCACTATATCTACGATCCCTTCTGCGGCTGGTGTTATGCCTCGGCCCCGTTGCTGGCGGCGGCCCGCGGGCTGCTGCCCGTGACCGCGCACGGCGGCGGCATGATGGCCGGCAGCAATCGCCAGCCCGTGACCGACCGGCTGCGCAACTACGTCATGCCCCATGACCGCCGCATCGCCGCCATGACCGGCCAGCCTTTCGGGCAAGCCTATTTCGACGGCCTGCTGCGCGACCACGACGCGGTGTTCGATTCCGAACCGCCCATCACCGCCATCCTGGCCGCGCTCGACGCGGGCGGAGAAGGACGCGACCTCGACCTGCTGGCCCGCCTGCAACGCGCCCATTACGTGGAAGGCCGGCGCATCGCCGATGCCGGGGTGCTGGCCGAGATGGCGGCCGACATCGGCTTGGACCGGCCGGCCTTCGAAGCCGCCTATGCCGCGCGGGAAGGCCAGCCGACGCGCGACCACATCGCCAAAAGCCGCGCCCTGCTCGCCCATGCCGGCGGCCAGGGCTTCCCGACCTTCGCGCTGGAACGCAACGGCCGCTACCGGGTGCTGGACACCGGCCGCTACCTGGGCCACGTCGACGAGTGGCGCGCCGCGCTGGCGGAATTGCTGGACTAGGGCCTTACAGGTACTTGGCCAGGAACGCTTCCATCGCAGCGTAGAACTCGAACTGGTTCTCTTCGTTGTGAAAGCCGTGCCCTTCGTTGTCCTTGACCATGTACTCGACCTCCACACCGCGCGCGCGCAAGGCGGCCACGATCTGGTCGCTCTCGTCCTTGTTGACCCGCGGGTCCTTCGCCCCCTGGGCGACGAACAGCGGCGCCTTGATCCGATCGACGAAGAAGACCGGCGACGCCGCGTGCAGCATGTCCTTGTCCCGCTCCGGATCGCCGACCATCTCGTGCATGGAGTCCAGGAAAGGCTTCCAGTAGGGCGGGATCGTGTCCATGAACGTGAACAGGTTCGACACCCCCACGTAGTCCACGGCCGCGGCGTACAGGTCCGGCGTGAACGCGATGCCGGCCAGCGTGGCGTAGCCGCCGTAGCTGCCGCCATAGATGGCGATGCGCGCCGGATCGGCGATGCCCTCGCGCTTGAGCCATTCGACGCCATCGGTGATGTCGTCCTGCATGGCCCGGCCCCACTGCCTGAACGACGCTTCCCAGAACTTGCGCCCGTAGCCGGTGGATCCCCGGAAATTCATCTGCAGCACGGCATAGCCGCGATTGGCCAGGAACTGCACCTCGGGGTTGTAGCCCCAGGTATCGCGCGCCCACGGCCCGCCATGGGGATGGATGATGACCGGCAGCTTGCGCGGCGTCACGCCCACGGGCAGCGTCAGGTAGCCGTCGATCTTCAGGCCGTCGCGCGCGGTGTAGCGCACCGGTTTCATCGGTGCCATGTCGCGTTCCAACAGCCACGGCTGGATCTCGCCCAGCTTGGTCAGCTTGCGCGAGGCGGCGTCGTACAGGTAGCGCGCGCCCTGCGTGCGGTCGTTGTAGGCCGCCACGACGAAGCGGGTCTCGTCCCGCGTCTCGCTTTGCAGCGCGATCTCGTAGCCGCGCAGCTGGCTTTCCAGGTCGGCGTAGATCTCGGCGGTGGCCGGATCCAGCACCTGGCGCTGCGCCTTCCAGGTCACGTAGCCGATCTCGGTCAGCACCTTGCGCTGGTTCGAATAGGCCAGCCCCGAGACGTCGACCTCGGGGTGCTCGAATATCAGCGCGCCTTCGCGGGCGGTATGCGGGTCGAATTCGAACAGCGCGGCCTTGTCGCGGCCGCGGTTGGAGCTGACGTAGATGCGCCTGTTGTCGAACGTGAAGAACAGCGGCGCGACGGTTTCCTTGAAATCCGTGGTCAGGATGGGACGGAATTCCTCGGCCTCGCTGTCGCGGTAGAGCAAGGTGTTGTTGACCCCGTCCGTGGCCACCGCCAGCCGCAGCCGGCCGTCGTGGTCGGTGGCCCAGCCGGTGATGTTGCCGGGGTTCTGCGCGATCAGTTCTTCCCTGCCGGTGGCCACTTCGACGCGGAACACGTCGAACACCTGTGGGTCCCGCCGGTTGTGGGACAGCAGCACGTGGGCGTCGTCGTCGATCAGGTCGTCCACCACGTCGGCGCGCACGCCGTCATAGGGCGTGAGGTCGGTCGGCTCGGACGTGCCGTCCAGCGGCACCGACAGCAGATGGAAGTTCTCGTCGCCGCCGAAATCCTTGATGTACAGGATGTGGCCCGGCCCCTTCCAGAAGAATCCGCCCACGTCCCGTTCGGCCTCGCCGGTCAGGGCCCGCGCCGGGCCGGTGGGAACGCCTTGTTCGTCCAGCGCCTGCACGTGCACGTTCTGCCGGCCCTGGGCCGGCGCCAGGAAGGCCAGGTGGCGGCCGTCGGGCGAAATGCGATAGCTGGAACGTTCCGGCTTCCGGAAGAAATCGCGCACGTCGTAGCGCTTGACGAGCCGTATGGCGGGGGGGGAAGTCGAGGTCATGGCGCAATCCGCGAGAGGGGGAAGGGAATGATCGGAAAACATAGCACAGCGAGGTGCCGCCATCGGCCCGGTCCGGTTTTTGCAGCATTCTGTTTCAGTCGTCCGGAACACCGGGCGTGATGTACCCTCCAATACATACCGGCGGCCTCCGTTCGCCGTCCGTCCAGGGAGATCCCATGCTCGACTCGCGCCTCGCCCTCCAAGCCCTCGCCCCGACCCGCCACCGCCTGGCCTGGCTCGCCTGCTGGGCCACCGCGCTGGCCCTCGCCTTCTTCGCCGCCGGCCAGGCCCGCGCGCAGGCGCCCGACCCGCAGGATCCGCCCAACGTGATCATCCAGAAGGCGGCCAACAACGTGCTGGAGCGCATCCGCAAGGACCAGGAACTGAAATCCGGCTCGCCCGAGAAAATCAACCAGGCCGTCGACGAACTCATCCTGCCCTACGTGGACTTCGAGAAGACCACCCGGCTGGCGGTGGGCCGCTATTGGCGCCAGGCCACGCCCGAGCAGCGCACGGCGCTCGTGAAGGAATTCCGCAACATGCTGGTGCGCACCTACGGCGGCTCGGTCTCCACCATCACCCCGCAGGCCCGCGTCGACATGCGCCCCTTCCGCGCCGAACCCGGCGCCACCGACGTCGTCGTGCGCACTACGGTCAGCGACGGCCAGCGCGACCCCATCCCCGTCGACTACCGGCTAGAGAAAAGCGCCCAGGGCTGGAAGATCTACGACTTGAACGTCCTGGGCGTCTGGTTCATCCAGAATTACCGTGACCAGTTCGCCTCCATCGGCTCGCAAGGCGGCGTGGACGCCATCATCAAGGCCCTGCAAACCAATAATCAAAAAATGAATACCCCCCCTACGCGCTGACGCGCGCCCCCCCAGGGGGGCGATGCGGGTGGACCGGCGGAGCCGGATCCACCGCATCCTGGGTCTGCGCGGGGGTGTCTCGGTGCTGGGCAGCGCGTTCTTGCGTCACTCGGTAAACGGGGGGATATAATATTTTTTTGTTTGCCGCTCTGATTCATGCCTCCACGCGCCGGTAACGTCTTCATGGTCGTCGCACCCAGCGGCGCCGGCAAGTCCAGCCTGGTCAACGCCCTGCTCAAGGCCAGACCTGAAATCCGCTTGTCGATTTCCTGCACCACGCGCCCGCCCCGTCCGGGTGAAACCGACGGCAAGGAATACCACTTCGTCACCGTCCCCGCCTTCGAGAAGATGCAGCGCGAGGACGACCTGCTCGAATGGGCCGAGGTGCACGGGAATTTCTACGGTACGCCGCGCAGCTGGATTCAGCGCCAGACCGAGGCCGGCAACGACGTCCTGCTGGAAATCGATTGGCAGGGAGCCCGTCAGGTGCGCTCCAAATTCCCTGAAGCCATCGGCATCTTCATCCTTCCGCCGTCCATCGAAGCCCTGGAAACCCGGCTGCACGAACGCGGCCAGGACGAGTCCCATGTGATCGCGCGGCGGCTGCTGGCGGCGGGGGGCGAGTTCGCGCATGCTCCCGAATTCGAATATGTTATTATTAATCAAGACTTTAGCGCAGCCTTGGCCGACATGACGACGATCGTTACCGCCGCCAGGCTGCGTTTTCGTTCTCAGGCGGCCCGGCATGCCAGCCTGTTTTCGCAACTGGGCATTCCGCAAACTTCCGCACCGCTTTGACTCGCGTCCAGTACGCACAGCTTTCAGGGACCCTCATGGCACGTATCACCGTAGAAGACTGCTTGAAGCAAATTCCGAACCGGTTCAAACTGACCCTCGTGGCGACCTATCGCGCCCGGCAACTGGCCCAGGGCCATGCCCCCAAGCTCGATAGCAAGGACAAGCCGACCGTTACCGCGCTGCGCGAGGTCGCTTCCGGCGTGACCGGGGTGGAAATGCTGAAAAAGGTCCCCACCTGATTTCCAAGACCATGACGGTCTTGCCGCCGGCACACAGGCCGGCGATGCCTGGAGCGGCCCGGTCCCCCCGGGGGCGCTCCTCCTGAGGCGACCATGGGATTTCCAGTTTCTTCCTCGCGTTCCGGGAGTACTTCCGGAACACCGATAGCAGTTGCTGCCGCCGCCGGTTCCCAGGCGCTCGCCTCAGCCAGTCCCGCGCCGGCCGCCGCCGGCGTCTCGTTCGCCCCGCTGGCCGAAACCATTTCGCAGTATCTCAGCCCGGAGGACGTCCGCCGGGTGCGCGAAGCCTATCGTTTCTCCGACGAAGCGCACCTGGGCCAGTTCCGCGCCAGTGGCGAGCCGTACATTTCGCACCCCATCGCCGTCACCGAAATCTGCGCCGCCTGGAAACTGGACGCGGCGGCGCTGATGGCCGCCCTGCTCCACGACGTCATGGAAGACCAGGGCGTCACCAAGCAGGAGTTGATCGAACGCTTCGGCACCGAGGTCGCCGAACTGGTCGACGGCCTGTCCAAGCTGGACCGGCTGGAGTTCGCCAGCAAGGCCGAGCAACAGGCCGAGAGCTTCCGCAAGATGCTGCTGGCCATGGCGCGCGACGTGCGCGTCATCCTGATCAAGCTGGCCGACCGGCTGCACAACATGCGCACGCTGGGCGCCGTCAGCCACGAGAAGCGCCGCCGCGTGGCGCGGGAAACGCTCGAGATCTATTCGCCCATCGCCCACCGCCTGGGGCTGAACATCATCTACCGCGAACTGCAGGAACTCTGCTTCGAGGCGATGTACCACCACCGCTACATGGTGCTGCGCAAGGCGGTGCTGGCCGCGCGCGGCAACCGCCGCGAGCTGGTGGGCAAGATCCAGGAGGCCGTGCGCGCCGCGCTGCCGGCCGCCGGCATCGAGGCCGAGGTCAATGGCCGCGAGAAGAACCTGTACGGCATCTACACCAAGATGCTGGAACAGAAGAAATCGTTCTCGGAAGTGCTGGACATCTACGGCTTTCGCATCGTGGTCAATTCGCAGCCCGAGTGCTACCTGGCGCTGGGCACGCTGCACCAGTTGTTCCGGCCGGTGCCCGGCAAGTTCAAGGACTACATCGCCATCCCCAAGGTCAACGGCTACCAGTCGTTGCACACGACGCTGGTGGGCCCCTACGGAACGCCAGTGGAGTTCCAGATCCGCACGCGCGACATGAACCAGGTGGCCGAGAGCGGCGTGGCGGCGCACTGGCTGTACAAGACTTCCGACGTCGACCTGAACGACCTGCAGAAGCGCACTCACCAGTGGCTGCAGTCGCTGCTCGACATCCAGCGCCAGACCGGGGACAGCAGCGAGTTCCTGGAGCACGTGAAGGTCGACCTGTTCCCCGATGCGGTCTACGTCTTCACGCCCCGCGGCAAGATCATCTCGCTGCCGCGCGGCGCCACGCCCATCGACTTCGCCTACAGCATCCACACCGACGTCGGCAACCAGACGGTAGCCGCCAAGGTCAACAGCGAATTCGTGCCGCTGCGCACCGAGCTCAAGAGCGGCGACGCGGTCGAGATCGTCACCGCCGAGCATTCCCGTCCCAATGCCCAGTGGCTGAACTTCGTGCGCACCGGCAAGGCGCGCTCGGAAATCCGCCACTACCTGCGCACGGTCAAGTACGAGGAGTCCGTCAGCTTCGGCGAACGCCTGCTGGGCCAGGCGCTCAAGTCCATGAACATGCCGATGCCGGACAGCACGGACCCGATCTGGGACAAGCTGGCGCGCGGCAGCGGCGCGCGCTCGCGCGACGAAATCCTGGCCGACATCGGGCTGGGCAAGCGGCTCGCGGCGGTGGTCGCGCGCCGCTTCATGCCCGAAGGCGACCCCATCTCGACCACCGCCGAACAGGTGGAACGCTACACGGAACAGGGCACGGCCACGCCCATACGCATCCAGGGCAACGAAGGCCTGGCGGTGCAACTGGCGCCCTGCTGCACCCCCATCCCCGGGGATGCCATCGTCGCCTACGTGCGCCTGGGCCATGGCCTGGTGGTTCATACCGAAGACTGCCCCAACGCCCGGCGCCAACGCGCCCGTGAACCGGAACGCTGGCTGGACGTGGCCTGGGACGACCAGACCTCGCGCCATTTCACCGTGCGCATCGACGTGGTGCTGCGCCAGGAGCGCGGCGTGCTGGGCCGCGTGGCGGCCGAGATCTCGGCCTCCGACGCCAACATCACCCACGTCTCCATGCAGGACGAGGCCTCGTCCACCGTGGCGGTGCACTTCACCATCCAGGTCGAGAGCCGGCAGCACCTGGCTCAGGTCATTCGCCACCTGCGGCGCGTGCCCCAGGTCCAGCGCATCATCCGCGTCAAGGGCTGACCGGCCCGCTACTGCGGCGCCGGGTCCGGGTAGCCCACTTCCAGGATTTCCAGTTCATCCACGCCCGCCGGGGTGCGCAGCATGACCGTGTCGCCCTCGCGCGCCTTGATCAGGGCGCGCGCCACGGGCGAGATCCAGCTGATCCGGCCTTGCAGCGGCTCGGCCTCGTCCACACCCACGATGGTCACGGTATGTTCCGCGCCGGCACGGTCCATGTAGGTGACCGTGGCGCCGAAGAACACCTGGTCGCGATTGGGCTGGGCGGAGGTATCCACCACTTCGGCGATATCCAGGCGGCGCGTCAGGAAGCGCATGCGGCGGTCGATCTCGCGCAGGCGCTTCTTGCCGTACAAGTAGTCGCCGTTCTCGGAACGGTCGCCATTGGAGGCGGCCCACGACACGATCTGGACCACCGACGGCCGCTCCACGTTCATCAGGTGGACCAGTTCGCCGCGCAGGCGCGCATAGCCGTCGGGCGTCATGTAGTTGCGCACGCCTGCCGGCAGGGCCAGGTGCTCGGGCAGGTCGTCGTCGTCCTGGCCCTCGGATTCTTTGACAAAAGCCTTGTTCATGAAACTCAAAACCAGTCGTGCCAGATAGGCGTCAGCTGCGCGGGCAAGGGAGGCAGGCAGCCCAGGTCGACCCGGCTTTCCTCGGGGCCGTGGAAGTCCGAGCCGCGCGAAGCCAGGAAACCGTAGCGGGTGGCGACCTCGGCATATTCGCGGTATTGATCGGGCGTATGGCTGCCCGTGACGACCTCGATGCCTCGCCCGCCCAGTTGCAGGAATTCATCGTACAGCGCGTGGAACTGCAGCGGCGTGTAGGGATAACGGCCCGGATGGGCGATGGCGGCCACGCCGCCGGCGCCCCGTATCCATTCCACGGCATCGGGCAGCGTGGCCCAGCGCATGGGTACGTAGCCGGGCTTGCCCTCCACCAGGTAGTTCTGGAAGACCTCGCCCACGTCCTTGCACACGCCGCGCTCGACCAGGAAGCGCGCGAAGTGCGTGCGGCTGATGAGCTGCGGATTGCCGACGTGGAGCAGTGCTCCTTCGAACGCGTCCGGAATGCCGACCGCCGCCAGTTGCGCCGCCATTTCGCGGGCCCGGCGCTCGCGGCCGGAGCGGGTGTCGCGCAGCCCCTCGACCAGCACCGCGTCGTCGGGATCGACACGCAGACCCACGATGTGAACCGTTTCGCCGGCCCAGGTGACCGATATTTCCACCCCCGGCACGAAACGCATGCCCAGTTCCCGCGAGGCCACCGCGGCCTCGTGCAGGCCGCCGATCTCGTCGTGGTCGGTCAGCGCCAGTACGTCGACGCCATTGCGGCGCGCGCGCGCCGCCAGTTCGGCGGGCGGCAGCATGCCGTCCGACACCTGGGAGTGGCAGTGCAGATCGACGTTCAGGACGGATTCCATGTTCCCATTGTAGGACGGCCACCCGGCACCGGCGCCACCCGTGCCAGGAAATCTGCTACGAGTTGCGCCACCTCGGCCGGACGATCCTGGTGCAGCATGTGGCCGGCATCGGCGACCATCGCCCGTTGCAGCGAAGCAACGCAGGCCAGCCTGTCCTCGTAGCCCGGCTCCGCCAATGCCCGGCTGCGGACGGCGCTGTCGGCCGCCTCCACCCACAGCACCGGCGCCGTGATCTCGCGCCAGCAGGCCAGCACCTCTTCCAGCCGGTAAAGGACACGATTGACGATCTTGTGGACGGGGTCGGCGCGCAGCCGCCACCGCTCTCCTTCGGCGCAGCCGTTCTCGCGGGCCAGGAACAACGCCTTCGCGGCGTCCAGCCTGGAATTGTCCCGCATCAGGCGCTGCGCATAGGCGTCGAGGCTGTCGTAGTCGCCCAGCCGCGCGCCGGCCACGATCTGGTCCATCCATTGGCGCAGCCGGCCTGGCGCCGCATCGGCCGGCTGCGCCGACAGCCCCATCCCTTCCAGGTTGACCACCGCCGCCACACGTTCGGGGCGTACGCCTGCATACAGCATGGCCATGTTGCCGCCCATGCTGTGCCCTAACAGCAAAACAGGGGAAGAAGGCGACAGATGACGGCAGAACGCGTCCAGGTCACCCAGGTATTCGCCGACCTCGTAGCAATCGCCCCCGCCCCACTGCGTCCTGCCGAAGCCGCGCCAGTCCGGCGCCACCACATGGAAATCACCCGCCAGCCGGTCGGCCACGAACTGGAACGAAGCCGACGAATCCATCCAACCGTGAAGCGCCAGCAGCACCGGCGCGCCGCTGTCGCCCCAATGACGAAAATGGTGACGCAAACCCCGAACATCCAGATACTCCGATCGCGGGGCTACAAACGGCTCGTACATGATCATTTATCGACAATTAGGGGAAATTGGAGGAAAACCCGCGGAAAAACGGGGCCGGCGGGGCACCTTGCCCTCGTGCCGCGAGCACCAAAGCCATTGCGGTTATCGGTCAGGTCAGTAATGATTGCTATATAACGCAGCGAACCCCGTCCGCCGACCTGGCCGGACCAGATCCTGAATCCAGCGGAGGGTTATGGAAGACCAGTACCAGGCACTCTACACCACGTTCCGTTGGTGGGTCCCGCAACGCCTGAACATCGCCGATGTCTGCTGCCGCCGCTGGACCGTCACCAGCGCCGATGCCCGCCGCATCGCGATCTACGCCGAAGATGCCGAAGGACGGCGCGAAGTCTGGACTTATGGCCGCCTGCACGAATACGCCAACCGCTTCTCCAATGGCCTGCGCCGCATGGGCGTGCAGCGCGGCGACCGCGTCGCGATCGCCCTGCCCCAGCGTCCCGAAGCCATCGTCGCCCATATCGCCGTCTACCAGATGGGCGCCATCACCGTCCCGCTGTCGGTCGCGCTGAACGCCCAGACCTACGAACAGCGGCTGCGCGACAGCGAAGCCCGGATCGCCATCGTCGACGGCACCGCCGCGGCGGCCCTGCTGCCGGCCACCGAGCACTGTCCCCTGCTGCGCCAGACGGTCGGCATCGACCTGGACGACGAGCGGGTCCTTTCCTGGCGCACGCTGCTCGCCCGCCAGGAAAGTGCCTTCGACATGCACCCCACCTCGGCCTCCGACCCCGCGCTGCTGCTCTATACGGCAGGCGCGGGCAGCGTGCCCAAGGGCGTGGTCCTGCCCCACGCCACCCTGATCGGCAACCTGCCCGGCTTCGTGGCCGCCCAGAACTGGTTCCCCCAGCCCGCCGACGTCCTGTGGACGGCCTCCGAATGGGGCAGCCCCCACGGCCTGTTCGGCGCGGTGCTGCCTGGCCTGTATTTCGGCCAACCCATTGTGGCCATGCGCCAGCCACCGAATCCCGCAGCGACGTTCGCCATGCTGGAACGCTACCGCGTCACCAACGTCGCGCTGACCACCCGCGACCTGCGCCGGCTGCTCAAGGCCGTGCCCCGGCCCGCCGAGCGCCACCGGCTGGCCCTGCGCGCCATCACGGCCACGGATACCTCGCTGGGCGCGGCGCTGTTCGAGCAGTGCAAGACCGCGCTGGGGGTCGAACCCAACGAGACCTTCAGCCAGGTCGAGATCGGCACCGTCATCGGCCAGAGCAGCCAGAAATGGCCCGCCCGGGCGGGCAGCCTGGGCAAGCCCTACCCCGGCCACCAGATCGCCATCGTCGATGCCCTGGGCCGGCCGGTCGCCACCGGCGAACATGGCGAAATCGCCGTCAACCGCTACGACATCCACGGCCATCCCGATCCCTCGTTCTTCGCCGGCTACTGGCGGGGCGAGGAAACCGGGCGGCCGGTCAGCGGCACCTGGCATCGCACGGGCGATCTCGCCCGGCAGGATGCCGACGGCTACCTCTGGTACGTGGGGCGCCTGGACGAAATGTTCCAGCTCGGCAGCCGCCTGGTGGCGCCCGGGCCGATCGAGGACTGCCTGACCCAGCACCCCGAGGTGGCCGATGCGGTGGTCGTGCCGACGCCTGATGGCAGCGGCATCAAGGCCTATGTCGTCGCCCTGGCCGTGCCGGAACAGGACAAGGCCGGACGCGAGGCGGCCCTGCGGGAGGCCCTGCTGTCGCACGCCTGCGCCCAGCTCGGCCAGAACGGCGCCCCCAAGGACATCGAGTTCGTCGAGGCCCTGCCGCTGACCCCGTCGGGCAAGATCCGGCGCCAGGCGCTCAGGCAGATCGAGGACGATCGCGGCCGGAAATGGCCGACTGCTCCAGCGAGCGCAGCTCCGCTTCCGTAAAGCCCGCCGCCCGGCGGGCGGGGAAATTGAACGGACCGAACTGGCCTGGCGCGTCGTAGCGCCGGGCCAGCACCGCATAGTGCTCGACAGGATCCACGCCCTCGCGCTCGCACAGGTACCGGTACCAGCGATTGCCGATGGCCACGTGGCCGATCTCGTCGCGCAGGATGATGTCCAGGATGCCGGCCGCCGCCGCGTCCCCCGCGCCCGCCAGCTTGGCGCGTATCGCCGGGCTGACGTCCAGGCCCCGCGCCTCCAGCGTACGCGGCACCAGCGCCATCCGGGCCAGCGCGTCGAGCCGGGTCCGCTCGGCCATCTGCCACAGCCCGTCGTGGGCGGGAAAATCGCCGTAGGCGTGGCCCAGAACGCGCAGGTGCTCCGCCAGCAGGGTGAAATGCAGGGCTTCCTCGCCGGCTACCTTGAGCCAGTCCCGATAGTAGTCCTGGGGCATGTCCGCAAAACGCCAGACCGCGTCCAGCGCCAGGTTGATCGCGTTGAACTCGATGTGGGCCAGCGCGTGCAGCAGCGCCGCCCGCGCCTGGACCGAGGCCACGCCCCGCCCCGGCACGTCGCGCGGTGACACCAGCGGCGGCTTGGCCGGGCGGCCCGGGACCCCATCGGGCTCTTGCAAGACGCGGCCCGCGTCCACATATACAGACATGGCCGCCAGTTCGCGGGTACCGGCGGCCTTCCCAGCCGGGTCATCCAGGACCAGCAGCGCACAGGCGGCCTGCCGCAGTTCCAATTCAGCACTCATGGGGTGCATTGTAGAATGGCCGGTCCAGGCGCCCGCCGCAGCCGCCCATTTTTTCCGAGGAAGTCTTCTTGTCCGATCAACTCCAGAAATACCTGTTCGAGGACCAGACGGTCCGGGCCGAAGTCGTGTCCATCCGTGAAACCTGGAAGGAAATCCAGGCGCGGCACGACTATCCGTCCGCCGTCCAGAAGCTGCTCGGCGAACTCGTCGCGGCCAGTGCGCTGCTGGCCGCCAACATCAAGTTCAACGGCACCGTGGTGCTGCAATTGCAGGGCGATGGCCCCATCGGCCTGATCGTCGTGGAATGCCACGCCGACCTGGGCATGCGGGCAACGGTCAAGCTGCGCGAAGGCCACGCGGTGCCCGACGACGGCACCTTCCAGAGCCTGCTGAACCCCCACGGCGGCGGCCGCTTCTCGGTGGTGCTGGATCCGCAGGACCGCCTGCCCGGCCAACAGCCCTACCAGGGCATCGTCGCCCTGCAGGGTGAATCGGTGGCCCAGGCGCTGGAGCACTACATGCTGGCTTCCGAACAACTGCAGACGCGCATCTGGCTCGCCGCCGACACCGGCTGCGCCGCCGGCGTGCTGCTGCAACAACTGCCTCGCCACGGCGGCAAGACGACGTCCGAGCCCGCCTCGGTCGCGGACGACACCTGGGAGCGCGCCCAGATCCTGGCCGAGACGATCAAGTCCGAGGAATTGCTCACGCTGACGCCCGACGCGCTGATCCGGCGCCTGTACTGGCAGGAAACCCTGCGGACCTTCGAACCGACCGCCGTGTCCTACCGCTGCACCTGCTCGCGCGAAAAGGTGGCCGACGTGCTGCTGCGCCTGGGCAGGGAAGAAATCGACGACATCCTGGCCGAACAGGGACGCGTCCAGATCAATTGCGATTACTGCGTGAAAAGCTTCGAGTTCGACCCGGTCGATTGCGCGGAGCTGTTCGCGAACGCGTCGGCCAAGGTGCGGCACCAGAGCGAAGCGCGGCACTGACGCGGTCCTCCTCCCACGGGCCTAATCCGGACGCACGCCGAAACGGTGGATCATCTGCCCGGACCTGGCCGCCTCCTCCTGGATAAAGGCGGCAAACGCGTCTCTTCCAAGCAGCATCGGAGTCGTGCCCAATGACTGCAGCCGGGCTCGCACCTCGGGCTGCGCCACTACGCCCTGTACCGCCTCGTGCAGTATGTCGAGGATGCCTGTCGGTGTCCCTTTCGGCGCCACCACGCCATACCAGCCCGATTGTTCGTAGCCCGGTACGGTCTCGGACAGGCTGGGCAGGTCTGGGGCGATCGGGGAGCGACCGGCGCTCGTCACGGCCAGCACCCGGACCTTGCCCGCCTTCGCGTTGGGTAGCCCGGTGACGATCGTATCGAACACCATGTCGATATGGCCGCCGATCAAATCGGTGTTGGCCTGCGCGGACCCCTTGTAGGGAATGTGCAGGATATCGATGCCCGCCAACGCGGCAAGCTGCACCCCCGCCAGGTGACCGATAGTGCCATTGCCGAAGGAGCCGTATTTCAGCTTGCCCGGATGCGCGCGCGCATAGGCCACGAGTTCAGCCACGCTCCTGACCGGAAGCCCCATGTTCACGACCAGAACGGTCGGCGTGTGCGCCACCGGTGCGATGGGTGCGAAATCCCTGGCTGCATTGAAGCGCAGGCCGGCATACAGGTGCGGATTCACGGCAAAGGTCACGTTCGTTCCGAAGAGCACGGTATAGCCATCGGGAGCGGCGTCCGCCACATATTCCGCGCCGATGTTGGAAGCGGCGCCGGGGCGGTTCTCCACCACCACGGTCTGGCGCAGCTTCTCCTGCAACCCGGCGGCCACCAGCCTGCCCACTACATCGGTCGGTCCGCCGGGGGGATAGGGAACGACCAGGCGTATGGGCCTGGCGGGATAGGATTGCGCCGCGGCATAGCCGGCACAACAGACCGCCGCCACGAGGAAAAGACATCGCAGGATTCGTATCGTCGTCATGGCATTGCGCTCCATCAGAAAGGCCGCTCGCCGCCTACCGTCACGCGGTGCAGCAGACGCCGGTACTTCTGCCGATCGTATTCCGTGGCGCAGTGAAGCATGCCGCGATTGTCCCAGATGACCAAGTCACGGACCCGCCATCGATGGGAATACACGTGCCCGGGATCGGTCGCCAGCGCCAGCAATTCATCCAAGAGGCGTATCCCCTCTTCTTCCGCCATGCCCAGCGGCACGGCGCATTTGGGTCCGAGATAGACGCACCTGCGACCGCTATGCGGGTGTGTCCGCACGAGGGGATGCACCACGTCGGGGGCCCGGGCCCGTTGCTCGGCAGTCAGGGGCGGAGCATTCCGGCGCGTGGCATGCAGCATGTCGTGGCTGTGCCGGACCTGGATGCCTCGCAGGAAGGCCTGTCTTTCCTCCGGCAAGAGGTCATAGGCACGAAAGGCACTGCAAAACCGGGTGTCGGCCCCTTCCTCGGGTACCTCCAGGCCGTATAGCGCCGTATACGCGGTGGGCCGTTCGCAGAAATTCATGTCGGTATGCCAACCGAAGCCGTCGAAGGGATTCCCGATGTACTTGCCGTTCTCCATGATGTTGGAGATCACATAGACGTCGGGATTCTCCGGCAGGTGGAATTCGTCCCTGACGCTGTACTCCAGGGGCCCGAGGCGGCGCATCAACGCAACGAACTCGTCCGGCGCCAGGCGCTGATTCCTGGCGACGACCACCCCTCTGTCCGCTAGTACGTCGACCAGTTTCCGGACGTCTTGCTCGTCTAGATCACGGACATCGAACCCTTCGAGTTCTGCGCCGAACTCCACGCGGATCGGTCTGACTTCGAATCTCATACAGCCTTCCTTTCATGTCGTGGCCAGGACGGATACCCGGCGTCAGGGCAGAACGATACGGAGGCTGGCAACGGCTTGTCGATCCAGGTCCTGACATGTAAATTATGTTCCCTATGAATAGTAGTGATTTCGATCTCAATCTTCTGCTGGCATTCGAGGCGCTCTGGCTCGAACGCCATGTCACTCGCGCCGGCAGCCGCCTGAACGTCGGCCAAGCCACTATGAGCAACATGCTCAAGCGGCTCAGGAAACAGTGCGGCGATCCGCTTTTCGTCCGAGCCGGCGGCGGCATGGTCCCCACTCCGTGCGCGCAGGCGCTGGCGCAGGCCATCCTGCCGGCGCTGGACACCATCAAGAATCGCCTCGCACATCCCGATCAGTTCAATCCGCGCAGCTCGGATCGGTCGTTCACACTATTGATGTCCGACATATCCCAATTCCTGGTCCTGCCAAGGCTGTCCGTGCGCCTGAACGAGTTGGCTCCCCATGTCTCGCTACGGGTGGGCAAGGTCCAGCGCAGCGAATACCGGATGCTGCTGGAAAGCGGCGACGCTGACCTGGCCATCGGCCACCTGCACGAACTGCAGACGGGGTTCTACCAACAAGGCCTCTTCAACGATCATCATGTATGCGTGGCCGGCCGGAAATTCCGGCCCCGCGACCGGCAGGCCCTGACACAGGAGGAGTACCTGGCCGGGCGCCATCTGGTGGTCTCCTCCAGCAAGACCGACGAATTCATCGACCAACTACTGGCCAGGCAGGGGCTGATGCGCGACGTCGCGCTAGAAGTACCCAGCTATCTGGTGCTCTCGGAAATTCTCCGGGACTCGTCATTCATCGTGACGGTTTCCAGCGTGATCGCGCTGTCATTGTGCGGCGCGGGTGAAATCGGCTATTCCCGGCTTCCTTTCGCCGTCCCGCCGATCAACGTCCGCCAGTTCTGGCACAGCCGCAACCACGTCGACCCCGCCAACCAGTGGCTGCGGCGACAGGTGCTGGAACTGAACCTGGAGAGCCACGTGCATCGCGAACGCTGATCCGCGCGGCGATCGCCGGCATGCGGAAACGTATTCGCCACAATCGACGCCTTGCCAACCGGGCTGCAAGCTGGGGGCTGCTCGTTCGCGGACCATGACATGAGACCCCGTCTTCCCCATCCCTCGGCCGGTGCCGCCATGGCGGAATTCACCGTCATCGCACTGCCGCTGCTCTTCCTGGGCTTCGCGACGCTCGAGGCCTGCCGCTGGATGCTGACACGGCAAGCGGCCGGTTACGCCCTGTTCGAAGCGGCCCGCGTCGGTACAGTCACGGGCGCCGACCCATCAGTCATGGTCCAGGCATTCGAGCGCGCGCTGGCCCCGGCCCTGGGCGTGGGAGCCCGCCCCGACCCCGCCGCGCTGGCGCGAGCGGTGCAGGAACGTCTCCGCGCGTGGTCCGCTACCCACGGCCTGCGCATGGCGCGCATCGAGCAGCTCAGTCCGGCTTCCGCCAGCTTCCATGATTTTTCCGTTGCTCGTCACGGTTCGGCCGGACCACGCGAACTCGACTACGACTACCAGCGTCTGCACCACGACACGGTCTATCTTCCGCGCTATCGCGACGGCATCGGCCCACGCTCGGGCCAGACGCTGTTCGACGCCAATACGCTGGTGCTGAGGCTGACTTATCTGCACGCCCCCTATCTGCCGGGCATGCGTACCCTGCTGCGGTCGTTGGCGAACGCTTCGGAAACCGATGATTACGTGAAACAGGCCCGCGCGGCGGGCCTGCTGGTGATACGTCGCGAGATCGCCATGCCGATGCAGTCGGCGGCGCGCGAGCATGGCAGGAACCGGGACCTGCTGGGTCCCTAGGCTCGGCGTCAACGCGAGCGGGGAGCGGCCGCCGGCGGGGCTGCACCGGCCGGCACGGTGCCGGCCGGCGGGGTGTCGACGATCTGCACGAAGGCCTCGTTCTGGCGCAGCATGCCGAGTTCGTAGCGGGCCCGCTCCTCGATGGCGTCGGTCCCGCTCTTCAAGTCGCGCACTTCGGCGTCCAGCGCGACGTTGCGCGTGCGCAGCTCGTCATTGGTATGCCGCTGGGCGTCGAGCTGGCGCTCGAGTTCCCAAGTACGCAACCAACCGCCCTTGCCCAGCCAGAGCGGGTACTGGATCATCACCAGCAGCAAGGCGATTATCAGCGTGAGCAGGCGCATGGAGGCTCTTCCGTGGACCGCGCCGCACGGGCGGCGCGGCCGCGCGCATCAGCGCAGGTTGTAGAAAGCCTCGCGGCCGGGATAGTGGGCGACGTCGCCCAGGTCTTCCTCGATGCGCAGCAACTGGTTGTACTTGGCCGTGCGA
>MKUP01000031.1 GCA_001898625.1 Burkholderiales bacterium 67-32 | reverse complement strand
TACGACAAGATGGGGCGGCTGACCAAGGAGACGCTGCCGGTCACGTCCAAGAACGCGGCCGGGACCCCGATCGCGGTGGTGAACCAGTTCGCCTACGACCTGGCGGGCAACCTGACTTCGAAGATCGAGGCCGTGGGGCTGCCCGAGCAGCGCACGACGACCATGATCTACGACGTGCGCGGCCTGATGACCGAGCGGCGCGGCCAGGCACGTACGACCTATGTGTACGGCACCGGCACGGCGGCCAACATCGTGCCCAAGGAGACGTGGAAATACGATGGCCGGGGCAACACCATCGAATACAAGGACGCGCGCCTGGGCGCCACGACCTGGACCTACGATGCCCGCAACCTGCGACGCACCGAGACGCGCGCCGACGGCGGCCGTACCGAGTGGGATTATGACGAGGTCGGAAACGTTGCGGTCCAGCGGGTTTATGGGGACCTGAACCTTGATTCGAACAAGACGTATCGCGAGACGCGCTATACCTACGATGCCTTGAACCGGGTGATCGAGACGCGGATGCCGGGGTTGCAGTGGGCTCGGTTCAACACGGCCACGAATATTGTGGAGGGTTTGACGGGCGATGCTGTAGTAATCACGCGGTACGACGCGCTGGGGCGCGTGGTCAGCGTGAAGGATGCCAACTACAACGCCAACAATGGCGGAGGAATCACCTACTACTTCTACGACAAGGTCGGCAACAAGGTGTTCCAGGTCGACGGGGAGTCGTATGCGACGTCCTGGACCTACGATGCCGAGGGCAACCTGCTGCAGGAGCGGCGCTATGCCACCCAGTACGTGAGCACGTTGCTGAATACCGAGACCCCGGAGAACATCGACCTGGAGACGCTGCGCGCCGGGTGGACGGTTACTTCCAGCGACCGGGTCAAGACCTACACCTATGACCGCAATGGCAGAAAGCTGACGGAGGGGATAGGGGGTTTTGTCTATTCGAACGTGAGCGCCACGGGTGGCTTGACCTCGAGTACCACGACCGCGACGACCCGGTACGCCTACGATGCCATGGGGAATCTGGCCTACCAGACGGATGCCCGGAGCAATCGGGTCGACTACACCTACGACACCCTGGGCCGCCTGACCCAGAACCAGCAGGCGACCTTCGTCGACTACCGCGACCAGTCGGTGCGGGCGACGACGCAGTACGTCTACAACGGCTTGAATGCGGTCGTGCAGGAAACCAAGCTGGGCGCAGGCGCAGCGGACCGGGTTTCCACCTTCACCTACGATGCGGGGTTGCTCAAGACGCAGAACATCGCTGGGGTGGTGACAACCTACGACTACGATGCGACCGGCAACATTACCCGCGTATCGATCGATCGTAGCGACGCCGACGGCGCCGTACGCAACGAAGCCGAGCTGATCAAGTACGACGCGATGAACCGGGAGGTGCTGCGCGCCTCGACCTGGAAGGCGCCCAGCGATACGACCTGGACGACGAACCTGGTCAAGGAAGTCCGGTATAGCAAATACGGCGAGATCACCGGCCGGCGCAGCGCCGCCACCGCGGGCGTGGCCGCCACGCCGTGGCAGGAATACGCGGACTACGACAGCGCGGGCAAGGTCTGGCGCACCAACGCCGGCCAGGGCATCACCAAGGTGTTGCAGTACGACCTGAACGGCAACGTCACGCGCATCAGGGAATCGCAGACGACCAATCTGCGGCCCCTGGGGTATGCGGCAGCCATGATGGCCAACGCGGACATATTCAACACTGTCAGCCTCTACGACAAGCGCAACCAGGTCATCAAGGTCATCCAGCCGGAGATGAGCGGCCGAGCGGATGTTCCGACGCTGCGTGCCTCGACGATCATTCCGATCGGGGGTGGTTCGGTAGCGGGTGTTCCCGTGCAGGCTTCGACAGGCGCCCAACAGAATCCAGGCGCGGATCGGGCGACGCAGGCGGGGGACAACTTTGGATTGGCGGGTAGTCAGACGGTCACCACGACAACCTCGGGCTATCTCCAGGGCTGGGGGCCTGGCGAGACTAATGAGACTTTGTTGACCGGAACGCTACAGTCCGTCAAGGTAAATCTACCCAACTTTTCGAAGATCTTCGGTTCGGCTCAAGTCCGGGTCGTGGTCGAGTTCGTGGCGACATTTTCGACGACATATGGGCCCTTTCAACAGACGGGCAGTGAACAGCGGTTTGTATCAGGGACTGGGGGAGAGCTTGTTGTCAACTTTAATCGATCAATCGGAGCCTCCGCCTACAACGCTATCCCCACTGCTCAAATAACTACCATCACCAAAGTCTTCTTGACGCCGAGTGGTCAATCGTCGGAAACCCAGGTCGCAGTTGTAAATCACAACGTCTCGTTGGAGGCCGAATACGTATACGGATGGGATGGCGAGGGCTATTCTTGGTACCAGACAGGGAACATCTTGATGAATGGGCAAGGGAGTGCATCCACACCTCTTGCAGACCAGCTTCGATTACGCCTGCATCCCTCGGCCAGTCGTGATCGCAGTTTTCTTTATTACAAGACATCCAGCGGTTCGTTCCAGCGTTTGGCAACAAACGACTACAGTGCGCCCGGACCGACGGGAAGCTGGCAAACGCAACCGGGTTTTATCGGGGCGAATGTGGCGTCGCTGCCGCGAGGAAGCTACGAACTGCTCCTGGTGTCCGTTGATAGCCAAGGCAACGTTCTCCAGCACAATCTCTACAACATGCAGCTGGGCACGACGGACGCAGGCACTAGCCTGTCCTTGGTGACAGGATCGAATAATGTGGCCTATACGGGCAATGGCTGGCGCGTGGACCGAACGGGCCTCTACGTGCGCCTGGCCGATGCGGTCGATTTCTTCGATCTGCGTAAGTCGCTCGATTCTGCAACGGCCGAGCACGCCTATCGCGTGAAGGTCACCTACAAGAACACGAATGGCAGCACGGTTTCACAGAACCTATATGCCTCGTCAGTTCTTGGCAAGGTGACCTGGAACCTGTCCGGTGTGAACTTGGCGCAGCCCATCGATATCGGCTTGTTCAGCACGACGGACCAATCGCTGGGTGAGTTGACCGGCGCCATCACAGGGCAGCAACCGTCCTTTCTGTACGCTCATGCGAAGAGCTCTGCGGTTGTCTTCAAATGGCTCCCCATCAATATCGCGTCCGCATCCGTAACCTATGTGGCGGCTGGCGGAGCCACGGGAACGATCAGTCTCAAACCGACTGGAACCGGCGAGTTCTATTTCGACTACGTTGCCGCGGGGCTTGCGCAGGGGAGTTATCAGTTGAAACTCTCGGCTTGGGACAGCGCCGGCAACCTATCCTATCGCAGCCAAGCTAGCCTTTCCTTGGGGGCGGTGAATTCCGTGGTGTTCAGTGGCGAGGCCGTTCCCGCCACGGTGGAGTTCAATTTCTATGACGGGCAATACGATTCAGCTCTCATGGGAGCTGTTACGCACGTAGAAATGCGCTATCGCCCCAAGGGAAGCCAGGGGGATTTTCAGTCGACGACCATCACCAACAATAACGGATACATCGACTATCAAAGCGGCAAATTCAGATGGCAGCCCCTTGAGGCATTGCAGGACACGGACTACGAGTATTACTACGACGTCTATGTGTCGGGCGGCCAGATGAGCAGTGAGCCGTTTGTCCTGGTCAGGAACAGTGGAAGCTTCCGGCCCTATAGTCCGACAAGTACTTCGAACAACCAGATCCAGTGGATCTGGGATGGCTTTGTGGACTTGGCGGCAACCATCCAGCGCAAGCAGACGTACAACGCCTTCGGAGAAGTGGCCTCCGAAACCGACGGTCGGGACAAGACCACCAACCTGTACTACAACACCATGGGGCTGCTGACCCGCAGGCAGCAGCCCAACGTCACCTACACGACCGCCACCGGCCTGCAGGCCAGCATCCGGCCCGATACCTATTACTACTACGACCTGCTCGGCCAACTGGTAGGGGTCCGGGACGCCAATACCAACATGAACACCCAGGCGTGGCGCGTGGGGCCCGACGGCAAGAGCATGGTCGTCCAGGAGTGGCATGCGGACCTCGGGGTTAAGAAATTCGGCTTCGACGTGTTTGGCAACCGCCGCTATAGCATCGACGAGGAAGACCGGCGGACCGACTATACCTACGATGCCCAGGGCCAATTGATCTTGGTGGAGCGGCCGGTCGATCCCAACAAGGGCAATGCCCGCAGCACCGAACGCTACGAATACGACCAGTTGGGATATCGCATTGCCAGCGTCGACGCGCTTGGCAATCGGACAAAAACCTACTACGACGTAGCCAACCGCGTCACCCGCTTCGTCTCCCCGCAAGGGCGGGCGACAATGAACTACGCCTATACCTACGACAGCACGCTGGTCGGGATCGACGGCACGGTGGCCGGCGGATGGGTGCGAACAACGACGAATGCCGCCAATCTCTACACGACCGACAAGCTGGACGTCTTCGACCGGGTCCTGAGCCACCGGGACTTCGGCGGCCATCAGTTCACCTATACCTACAACAAGGCGGGCCTGATCAGTAGCCAGCAGGGCACCAGTGGCCAATCGATCAGCTACGCGTATTACGGCAATGGCCTGCTGGCGTCCGTGACCGACAACGGTGCCCATACGACGTCGACCTATCAGTACGACAAGGACGGCAACCGAACCCGTGAAATGTATGCCGTCGCCGGCGGAACGCCGCTTCAAAATGCGGTGATCCAATACGATGCGCTGAATCGTGTCACGTCCATCTCGGGTGGCGACTACGACATCAGCTATGAGTACGACGCGGTGGGCAACCGCCGCCGCGTCTATAGCAAGTACACGGACGGCCTGGGCAACACCAACGTCGAGCAGGACTACTGGTACGCCTACGACGCGATGAACCGGTTCAAGGTCACGATGGGACAACTGGCCGGGGCGCGGGGCGGAGCGTCGACCACCATCGTGGCGGGCACGACCGGGGATGGCGTCCTGATCGACTACGACAAGGCAGGCCAGCGCAAATCGGCGATCTACGCAGGCAACAGCCAGACGCCGGCGCATACCGAGAACTATGCCTATGACGCGAACGGCTACCTAACTACAGTGACCATTGGCGGGGTTGTGCGGGCCGAGCGGGTCAACGATGCGGCCGGGCGTGTCGTGCGCTATATCGAACGCAACGAGAGCAACAGCGTGCGCACGGATGTGACGCGTACCTGGGACGCGGATGGATTGCAGACGCTGGAAACCGACAACCAGACGGGGCGAACGACGACCTACACGTACTCGGGAGAGGGTTCCTTGAATACGGTGGTGTCGGAGGGCGGCGGCTCTGCCAAGACCACCACCAGCTATACCTATGAATGGTGGGACAGCGCTAAGCAGAAAGAGGTCAAGGTCCAAGGGGACAACGGCCAGTCTGGCTGGGCGCCGGTTTTTTCACGGTTCACCTACGATGTAAACGGCAACGTCAAGAGCGCGACCGATGTGGTGGGCAAACGGGAGTTCCGTTACCTGGTCGATGGCGATGGACAAGTGCTACGGCGAGACGAGTATCTGGGCAGCGAGACCAACGCGGCGGGGGAACTGGTCAGCGCACGCGGTAACCGTTCGCACTCCTACTACTACCTGGGGGGACACCGCGTCGGCAACGTCGGCAACGATGGTGTTGAAAGGGTGGACTACGCCCAGGAACTGTCGCGGACGACGCCCGAGCAGACCAAGGCCGAGGACTACTACAAGCGGTTCAAGCCGTCGGCCGGCGCGGATTTCGACGAAAACTACATGCCGATCAACAGCGGCTATCCGGGATCGGCACCGGGCGCGTACACGGTTCGCACCGGGGAGACGCTGCGCAGTATTGCGACCTCGCTATGGGGCGATGCGGCGCTGTGGTGGGTCCTGGCTGATGCGAACGGACTCAGTGGGGATGATGCCCTGATCGCTGGGACGGTGCTGCGGGTGCCGAACAAAGTCACGAACGTGCACAACACGTCGGAGACCTATCGACCGTATGGCCCGGGCAAGGCGCTGGGGAATACCAGTCCGACGCTGCCCGAGCCGCCTCCGCCGCCGGGGCGGGGTGGGTGTGGCGGGATGGGGCAGATCCTGTCAGTGGTCGTGGCGGTGGTTGCGACGATTTACACGGCAGGGCTTGCCGCTTCAGTGCTCGCACCAGGTATGGCGGTGGGAGCTGGAGCGACCGCAGCAACGGCTGGCGCCATGGCAAGTGGTGCAGCGGCGTTGGCCGGCGGCAGCTTGGCGTCCGCTGCAATCGGTGGCGCAGTGGGAGCTTTGGCAGGACAAGTCACGGCAATGGCGACAGGCGTACAGGATAAGTTCAGTTGGACTGGTGTTGCTCTAGGGGCTGTTGGAGCTGGGGTAACAGCCGGGCTTGGTCAGGCTGGGTTGGTCAAGGCGGTAGCGAGTGCGTTCGGGAACAACGTTACTGCTACGCAGGTAGCACTGGGCGGAATGCGATCAGTAGCCACACAAGGCATCGGGGTTGTGACGGGGCTGCAGTCCAGTTTCGACTGGAAAGGTGTAGCCGCTTCAGCCATTGCAGGGGGCGTTGCCCAGCAGGTAGGTGGCTTGTGGGCAGAGGGCTACGGTAGCGCGGAGTATATGACGCGTGGTTTGGCGGCAGGGATGACTAGTGCACTGGTACGAGGGCAGAGTCTAAGCCGGAATATCGGCAATATTGCGTTCGATGTGATCGGTGCAACTGTCGGCAATGCGCTTGCCGAGAATTTGTCTCAGATCAAACCCAGAGATAACGAAAGCCAGGCTGATCCGGTGACGTCAGAAATTCAACGAATCTCACGGGAAATGCGTAAAGAGTCTGAGTCCGCATTACCCCGTGCCATGGTGGCGACCAATGGGCCGTTGTCGGATGTGCTGGAGTTCATGGAAAATCAACGCGGGGTTGTTCGCGTTGCTGATATGCCGCCCATTAAGGTGATAGCGTTTCCTGGAATGGCGGATCCAGTAGGAGGAGCTGTACTGGGCGGGGCGCAGTCGGCGGTGGAGGCATTGGGGGCGGTACGCGCGCTGGAGGCCGGTGCCAGACTGAATGCTCAGCCAGCGGTGGTCCAAAGCTCGCCTATGTTGTCTCAATGGAACGGGCGCTTGGGCAACGTTTCGGCAACGCAGTCTCATCCGTTTTATGGTTCCCTCCATAACAAGCTGGCGCTTGGTGTTCAAGATGCAGTGGGAGCGATTGCCGGACCCGAGATCGTATTAGCCAAGGCGTTGGTGTTGTTCGGAAGTATGGCGAAGGGGGCGAGAGGCCTTGCCATAGAAAGTGCAGGAGCACGATTTGGTGCCGCGACGTCGAACGATTATCGCGTAACTTTCTTTTCCGCCCATCCGACACTGAAGGGCCAAGTTATTGTTCATCATGCTGTTGAACAACAGGTTCTTACGAAATTTCCGGGGGTAGTAAGCAAGGCCGAGATCAACTCTCTAGAGAACTTGAGAGGCATCCCGAATTCACTGAATTCCGACCTTCATTTGAGCCAGATCAGGCTAGAATGGAATCGCTTCTACAAGCCGTTTGTCGCGAGTGGAACACAGCCAACAAAGGCGCAGTTGCTGCAAAAGGCTACTGAAATCGATGCCAAGCTGGGCTCTCAATTTAACCCACCCGTAGGAGGCGGTCGTTGATTAACTACCATATTATTGAGCCGGAAGTGGCTGGAGGTTGGGGGGACGATACCGAGTTTACCCGCCCCCCGGGCCAACCTGTGGTGATCCACAAGTTCCATTATCAGTTCGATGGCTGGATGGGGGATGAGCTCCTTGAAAGCACGCCTTGCTATATTGTGTCGGAAAAAATGGCCGAAAAACTTCAGCAGGCACAATTGTCGGGCTTCACTCTGGATGAGGTTGAAACCACCAAGTCCGAGCAATTTAGGGAGCTCTACCCCGATCGCGAACTACCTAGATTCTTGTGGCTCAAGGTAGAAGGCTCCGCAGGTCAAGATGACTTTGGAGTGACTTCCAATCTTCAGCTTGTCGTATCAGATCGCGCTCTTAAGGCGCTCGTGGATGTGGGAATCTCGCATGCGTTGGTAGAACCCTTTATAGATTGAAAAAAGGCTGCGGCCGGTTCTGTTGAAACCGACGACCTAAGCATCCTAGGTGGATTGTCGTCAGCGAGCAGGCCTCCCAGCAGGCGCTACGGGCGTTTGCCGAGAGCCCTTGGAGTGTGAAGCACTCGAGTCGCCACTAAGCAACGGGCCAGGGAGCACGTTACTCTGCTCTTCGTCTTCCCACCTGGAACTCGCAGGGTGGTCTGTACAACCAACGCCATCGAGAGTTTGAACACGTAATTGCCCAAGATCATCAAGACACGAGGCTACTTTCCCACTGATGAAGCCGCCGTCACTCTGCTATGGCTGGTACTGCGCAACGGGCTGGCAAAGTCCAAATCAATCATCGACAGCGCACTTGCTCCTGAGTTGGGAACACTACTATGAAAGCCGTCAGAATCGATGTGCCGAAAGGCGTTACGATCTATGAAGGCTTTGCAGCACCTTAGCGGGGGCTGGTTGGTTATCCCGGTTTCGTTTTGGCGCCGGCAGAACGGCCAAGCTGTGGAATATGGCATCGTAACGAAGGGAATCTCCCCCCAACTAGTTCCCCGTGCGAATGCCGTTCGCCTGTCGCGATTACGGCTAATGGCCTCCGACCAGTGGCGCGGGCGGTCGCTGCCCCTCTGGTTCTGCCTCCATCAGGGGGCTACCCTTGCCTCCAACCCGGCCATTCGTAGACGTAGCAGTTCAAGCAGTAAGGGGTATGTTCACCATTTATTGAAATGCTCCGGCACAAAATTTTTTTCATGACATTGATATTTTTCATAGTGAAACCATTCTCTCCATGCCGACTATCAGTCTAGGCACAACTCCGTCAACACCAATGCCAATACCCTTTCTCCCCCATATCTGTTAGTAAGAAAGCCCCCCTCCTAAGAATCACGGAGGCTAAACAGCGATTCTCAAACCAAGAGGAAAAAATTCATGTGGTCGATACGTGTGGCATGTTTGGTTATTGGCGTTGCTGGTTTAGCGGGTTGCGCAACCGCCCCGTCTTTGCAGGGCGCTCGACCAATGTCGTCGCAGAATCAAAAATACGGTCTTGCCAAGAATGAGTCCATAACAAAAACCGACCATATGACTCAGCCCCTAAATGAAGGGCAGTCCATTTTTTATTTTCAGAACCAGGGAGGCGGCGGTGTTGGCCTGGGGCTGCTCTTGGGGCCGCTGGGTGTCGCCGCAAATATGAAAATGATCGAAAACGTCACAATGGGGGACGTGGAAAAAATCAAGGGCAAGATCACCTTGAACCCTGAGGCTGAGTTGCAACAGGCAGCATCTTCTACAAATTTCCCGCTGCAACCCTCGGGAGCCCAAAGTGACATCAAGGTCACTCCGTTTGCATTTATCTCAAAGACGAATGAAACAACCGTTCATGTCTCGTCGGTTATTCTTTTCGAGGGACAGGATGAGCAAAAAAAATGGGCAAGGCGGTATCAATACCAATTGCCCGGAATGTATACCCTGGATGAGCTTTCTGCGTTTTCAGAAGCCAAGACCTCAGAGCTCCAAATAGCCAGCATTGCTGCTTATAAAGCACTGTTGACGTATATCGCTGGAGAAAAGGATGAAGCGATCGCCCAAGAACCTAAGATCACTTACAACTCTTTATATATCAGCCCTCGTTTCGATTTCGAAATGATGGGCTCGCTTGTCATGGAAAAAGAAGGGAGGGTCTGGATCCGCACAGTGTCTGGGGTAATCGCTGTGGATCCGTCAGACATCAAGTATCAAGTGGCCAAGAACTGAGCCTTTGATAGTCGAACTTCGCGCTGATTGGGTTTGAGCTGCGCAGATCTTCACCAAGCACACCCGGCGCGGGTCTCCCCGCGCCGAGCCTCGATCAAGCGGCCTTCGGCAACTGTCCGTGCGGATCGATCACGAATTTCTTGGGAACGCCGGCGTCGAACTCCGCATAGCCCTTGGGCGCCTCGTCCAGCGTGATGACTTCCACGCCGACGATCTCGGCGATCTTGATGCGGTCCCACAGGATGGCCTGCATCAGCGCGCGGTTGTACTTCATCACCGGCGTCTGGCCCGTGAAGAAGCTGTGCGACTTGGCCCAGCCCAGGCCCAGGCGGATGCTGAGCGAACCCTGTTGGGCGGCCCTGTCCACGCCGCCGGGATCGTCCGTCACGTACAGGCCGGGAATGCCGATCTTGCCGGCGGCGCGCGTGACTTCCATCAGCGAATTGAGCACGGTGGCCGGCGCCTCGTGGCGGGCGCCCTCGTGTCCATGGCCGCGGGCCTCGAAGCCCACCGCGTCGACGGCGCTGTCCACTTCGGGCACGCCCAGGATCTGCGCGATCTGGTCACCCAGCGGAGCATCCTTCGACAGGTCCACGGTTTCGAAACCCACCTTGCGCGCATGCACCAGCCGCGCGGGATTCACGTCGCCCACGATGACCACCGCCGCGCCCAGCAGGCGGGCCGAGGCGGCGGCCGCGAGGCCGACCGGGCCGGCCCCCGCCACGTATACCGTGCTGCCCGGCCCCACACCCGCCGTGACCGCCCCGTGATAGCCGGTGGGCAGGATGTCCGACAGGCAGGTCAGGTCGCGGATCTTGGCCAGGGCCTGGTCGCGGTCGGGGAATTTGAGCAGGTTGAAGTCGGCGTACGGCACCATGACGTACTCGGCCTGCCCGCCTATCCATCCGCCCATGTCCACGTAGCCGTACGCGCCGCCGGCGCGCGAGGGATTCACGTTCAGGCAGACGCCGGTCTGCTGGTCCTTGCACAACCGGCAGCGGCCGCACGCCACGTTGAACGGCACCGAGACGATGTCGCCCTTCTTCAGGGTCTCGACGTCGCGTCCGGCCTCGAGCACCTCGCCGGTAATCTCGTGGCCCAGCACCAGTCCCGCCGGCGCGGTGGTCCGGCCGCGCACCATGTGCTGGTCCGAGCCGCAGATGTTGGTGGAAAGAACCTTGAGGATGACTCCATGCTCGATGGACTTGCCGGCCGGATTCACCAGTTCGGGGAAGGCGATCCCTTGCACCTCGACCTTGCCGGGACCTACGTAGACGACACCGCGATTGGACGACATGTGAGTCTCCTCTGTGATGACTTCGCGCCACGGGCCGCGAGCCGGCCCGGCGCGAAGGGTTGCGAAATCAGTGGCGGGCCTCCGCCTGCAGCCATTGCGCGAGAGCTTCGTTCACCGCTCCAGGCTGTTCCATGGTGGTCATGTGGCCGGAATCCTCGATGGCGACCAGCGTCGATCCTGGAATCGCGGCGGCCAGCGTCTCGTGGCGCGACAAGGGGCTCCAGGTGTCCTGCCGGCCGCACAGCACCAGCGTCGGGCAGGCGATGCCGGCAAGTTGGCCCGAGGCGTCGGGCCGGTTCAGCAGGGCGTGGATCTGCGCTTCGAACACCTCGGGAGTGCGGCGCTCGATCATGTCGAGCACGGCTTCGAACACCGGCCCGTCCAGCCGGTCGGGGTGCACCATGCCGCGCGCCCAGACCCGTCCCATCTCGCGCATGCCCGATTCGCGCGCGGTCTTGAGCAGCGCCAGGCGTCCGGCGCGTTCGGATTCGCCCGCCACGCCCTTGGCCAGGCCCTGGTAGCCGGTGTCCATCAGCGCCAGGCGCAGCACGCGCTCGGGAGCGAGCCGCGCGACCTCCAGGGCGACACGGCCGCCCATGGAATGGCCGGCCAGGTTGAACCGGTCGGCGGGCGCGTGCCGCAGCACGTGCTCGGCCATCGCCGTGAGCGTATCCAGCGTTCCGTAGTCCGGCACCTGGCATGCGAACTGCTGGCCGAATCGCGCGCGCTGGTCCTCCCAGACGGCGAAATCGCACAGCAGGCCCGGCAGCAGCACCAGGGGCGGATTCGACAGACTGCTCATTGCACTTCCTCCAAACCTATCAACGACGCCAGCCGCTCCGGATCGCCGCGCAGATCCGGGCTGGCACCCTGCCAGACGATGCGCCCCCGGTCCAGCACCACGGCGCGCTCGGTCAGGTCCAGCGCCAGTTCGGCATGCTGCTCGACCAGCACGATGGACAGCGCCCCGCCCTCGCGCAGCTTGCCGAACGCATCGACCAGGGCATCGACGATCACCGGCGCCAACCCTTCGAAGGGTTCGTCCAGCAACAGCAACCTGGGGTTCCCGATCAGCGCGCGGCCGATCGCCAGCATCTGCTGTTCGCCGCCCGACAACTGGTAGCCCAGGTTGCGCCGCCGCTGCGCCAGCCGCGGAAACAATTCGTACACCCGCTCCAGGGTCCAGGTCCCCGCCGTCGCGGCCACGGTCAGGTTTTCCTGCACGGTCAGCGACGGGAAGATCTCCCGCTCCTGCGGTACCAGCCCCAGGCCCTTGCGCGCGCGCACGTGTGCCGGCCAGGCGGCGATGTCCTGGCCCACGTAGCGCACGCTGCCGCCATGCACCGTGTTCAGCCCCAGCAGCGTGGTCAGCAGCGTGGTCTTGCCCACGCCGTTGCGGCCCAGCAGCGCCAGCGCCTCGCCGGCGTCCACGTGCAGCGACACGTCCTCCAGCACCACGGTCTCGCCATAGCCGGCGCTCAGGTCGCGCAGTTCCAGTACCCGCTCAGTCATAATGCCCCCGCTTGCCCAGGTAGACGTCGCGCACGCGCGGATCCGTCCGGACCTCGTCCACGCCGCCGTCTAGCAGCACCGCTCCCTCGACCAACACGGTGATGCGCCGCGCGAAGCGGAACACCAGGCTCATGTCGTGTTCGATCACCAGCACGGCCACGTCCTGCGGCAGGCGCTCCAGCAGTTCGAACAGGCGCTTGCCCTCGGTCGACGGCACCCCGGCCACCGGCTCGTCCAGCAGCAGCACCCGGGGCTTGAGCGCCAGGGCCAGCACGATCTCGATCTGGCGGCGCTGGCCATAGGCCAGCTCGCTCACCGTCTTGCCCGCCAGGTCGAGCAGCCCCAGTTCGCGCAGGCACTCCACGGCTTCCTCGACGAACGCCGGGCGCGCCGGCAGCGGCCGTCCGATGCGTCCATCCAGGCCGCGATGCGCGGACAGCGCCAGGCCGATGTTCTCGGCCACGGTCAGGTGGTTGAACAGCGAGTTGATCTGGAAGGTGCGCGCCAGTCCGAGCTTGACGCGCTTCTCGGCCGGCATGGCGGTGACGTCCCGCCCTTCCAGCAGGACCTTGCCGGCATTGGGCCGGATCACGCCGGTGATCTGATGCACCAGCGTACTCTTGCCCGCGCCGTTGGGGCCGATCAGCGCGTGCCGGGCGCCCGCTTCCAGCGTCAGGTTCACGTCGCGGGTCACGCTCAGCGCGCCGTACTGCTTGCACAAGCCCACGAGTTGCAGCGGAGGCGTGCTCATTGCGTGCCCTCCCTGCTCGTCCACCGGGCCAGGCAGCCCGACAATCCGGTGGGCGCGAAGCGCACGACGACGATCAGCAGCACGCCCAGCGCCGCCAGCCAGTTGGTCGGGTCGAGCGCCGCCGCACGGTCGGCCAGCAGCATGAAGACGATGGCTCCCAGGAAGGCGCCGTAGAGCCGGCCGGTGCCGCCCAGCGCCAGCATGACCAGTACGTTGGCCGACATGGTGAAGCCCAGGCTGTCCAGCCCGACGATGTTGTTGACCTGCGCCGACAACGCGCCCGCGGCGCCGCCCAGCGCGGCCGAGATGGCGTACAGCGTCAGCAGGCGCCGGCGTACCGGCACCCCCAGCAGCGCCATGCGCGTCGGGTTCTCGCGCACGCCCTGCGCCGTGAGGCCCAGCGGCGAGCTGACCAGGAACTTGCAGAAGGCGTAGACCAGTACCAGCACGGCCAGCGCGTACCAATAGGCGGTGCGGCCCTCGATGTCGAACTGGAACAGGCCCAACACCGGCGCGACCGAATAGCCGGTCAGGCCGTCGTCGCCCATGGTGAGCGGCTTGGCCACGTTGGCCAGTTCCAGCAGCAGCGTCGCGCAGACCAGGGTCAGCATGATCTGGGTCAGGCCCGCGGTGCGCAGCACGGCCAGGCCGGACAGCAAGCCGACGACGGCGGCCGCCGCCATGCCCACGAACAGGCCCGAGATCGGCTCGGGCGAGACGTGCATGGCGTACAGGCCGGCGGCATAGGCGCCGGTGCCGAAAAAAGCCGCGTGGCCCAGGGTCTCGATGCCGCCGTAGCCTTGCGCGATGTCCAGCGACAGCGCGAACACGATCATGATCAGCACGGCGGTGGCCAGGGCCAGGTACAGGTCGGCCAGGAAGAAGGTCGCGACCGCCGCGCCCAGCAGCACCAGGTCCAGCAGGCTGTAGCGATGGCGCGAGAACGCGCGCGCGACGGATGAGTTCAGGGAAGGTGTCGTCATGATCAGTTCGCCACGAGGCCACGGGGGCGCACCAGCAGGATCGCCAGCACCGCCAGGTAGATCACGAAAGCGCCCAGCGCGGGCAGGTAATAGCGCCCCAGCGTGTCGATCAGGCCCAGCAGCAGGGCCGCGTACAGCGACCCGCGCAGGCTGCCCAGGCCGCCCACGGCCACCACGATCAGCACGATGACCAGGTACTTCAGGCCATAGTACGGCTCCAGCGGCAGCATGGGGCTGCCCAGCGCGCCGCCCAACGCCGCCAGGCCACAGCCGATGGCGAACGTGACCGAGAACACCACCGGCACGTTGATGCCCACGCAGCGCGCCATGCGCTGGTTGTCGACCGCGGCGCGCAGGCGGGCGCCGAAGGCCGTGCGTTCGATGCCCAGCCACAGCGCGAACGCGACCACCGCGCTGGCGCCGATCAGGAAGGCGCGATAGACCGACAGCGTGAGCGGACCCACGCTGAAATTGCCCTGCAGCGAAGGCGGCAGCGGCAGGGACTGCAACTGCGTGCCGGCCAGGTTCTTGACGATGGCCGTGATGATGAAGGTCAGGCCGATGGTCATCAGCAACTGGCCCAGGCCGTGGGTACCGTAGACCCAGCGGTACAGCGTGCGTTCGAGCAGCGCGCCGATGGCCATGGTGGCCACGACCGCCAGCGGCACGGCCAGGAAGAAATGCACACCCGCGCGCTGGATGAACCAGAGCGCGATGTAGCCTCCGATCATGGCAAAGGCCGAATGGGTCAGGTTGACCACGCGCATCACGCCCAGCGTGATGGTCAGGCCGACCGAGATGAGGAACAGCGTCATGCCGTAGGCGATACCGTCCACGGCAAGACTGAGGAAAGTGGCGAGCGTCGAAGTCATGCGTCATCCGGCGCGAGGAAGGAAGGGAGCGGACGCGGCGCCAGGGCCGCGTCCGCGCGGGGCATTACTTGTTGATTTCGTGCCAGGGGTCTTTCACGGCGGGATAGGTGTGGAACACCTTGTTGCCGAGCTTGCCGTCGATCTTCTCGACCTTGCGCATGTAGACGTTCTGGACGATCTCGCGGGTGCGCGGATCGATGCTGACCGGACCGCGCGGGCTGTCCCACTTGTAGCCCTTGATCGCGGCCATGGCCTTGTCGCCGTCCTTCACGCCGTTGGTGGCGCGCACCATCTGCTCGATCAGCCGCATGCCGTCATAGGCCGCCACCGACGCGACGCTGGGCAGCTCGTCCTTGCCGTACTTGGCCTTGTAGGCGGTCACGAATTCCTTGTTCAGGGGCGTGTCCAGGTAGGGCGAATAGTGCAGCGCCGAGGTCAGGCCAATCGCGGCGTCGCCGATGGGGGCGATGTCCTCTTCCTGCGCCTCGTTGGTCACCAGCAGCGTGATGCCGGCCTTGTCCAGCTCGCGCTCCTTGAAGCTGCGGATCATGCCGGCCGACATGGGGCCCACCGGCATGAACATGAACACGGCCTGCGGCTTGAGATCGCGCACGCGCTGCAGGTAGCTGGAGAAATCGGTGGTGCCCATGGGCACCTTGATCTCGCCCACCACCTTGCCGCCCAGCTTGGTGAAGGTCTGGCCGAAGGCTTCCAGCGCGTCGTGGCCGGGCGCGTAGTCGGCCGCCAGGACCACGGCGTTCTTCATGCCCTGGTCATAGGCCCACTGCACCAGCGGGATGCTGACCGTCCATTGCGTGAAGCCGGCGCGCACATAGTATTGCGACTTGTCGGTCACGCTGGACGTGCCGGAGTTCAGGATGACGTAGGGCGTCTTGGTCTGGTTGATGACATCGACCGCGCCCAGCACCGTGGGCGTGAAGACACCGCCGATGAGGTACTGCACCTTGTCGCGCACCACCAGTTCCTGCGACAGTTGGCGCGCGCGCTGGGGATTGGAACCCGCCTCGTCACGCGACAGCACCGTGATGGTGTGCTCGCCGAACTTGCCGCCGCGCTGGGCCAGATACAGGTCCACACCACGCTGATACTCCCGGCCCCACCAGGTGTAGGCGCCCGAGAACTGGCTCAACAGGCCGACCTTGATTTCCGCCGCAGCGGCCGTCCCCGCCGCCGCCACGGCCGCGGCCGCGCACAGCAGTCCCGCCACGCGTTTCGCGATTCGCATAGTCTCTCTCCTTGGCGCGCTGCGCCCTTTGTCGGTGGTGTTGCGATGTAATGGTGTAGCTAAGGCACAGTGGATCCGGCTCCGCTGGTCCGCCAGTGCCGCCCCCACGGGACCCGGCGCCGGGCCGCCCCAAGGCGGGTCCCGGCCCCCTCGGGGGGCTGCCGCGTAGCGGCTGGGGGCTCACCATGCTGGGCGCGCGAAGCGCGTACGGGGGGTCTTCTACCTAGCGTCGGGGACCAGCCGCGTCTTCATGAACTCCTCGAAGGACTCGCCCCGCATGATGGCGTAGATCTCGAGGTTGGTCTTCTTGACGACCCGGCCGAATTTCTCGAGCACGAAGAAATTGACGCCGTGCTGCACAAGGCCCAGCCAGTCGCGCGCACGCACCAGGGCCTTTTCCTCTTCCGTCAGCCCGGCCGCGTCCATCGTGCCTTCCTCGTCGGCGACGAAGCGCGCGCGCCAGTCGGCGCCTATCATGTTCCAGAAGAAGCGGTTGATCTTCAGCGTGCGATTGCTGATGCGCAGGTCGAACGCGTAGGTGCCGGGGATCTGCTCGATGCCTTCCAGTTGCGGATTCATCGCGTGCTCCTCAGGCCACGGCCGCGGCGGCCTGGCCGGCCTGCCGGGCGACGGGCTCGCCTTCTTCGTACAGCACCACGGTCATCGCGGTGGTGGTGGCCAGGTAGTAGTTCTGGTGCAGCTTGCGCAGCGGGCCGGTGCCCAGCGCGCCGCGCATGGACAGCCACATGATCTGCTCCACGCTCTCGGCGCCGCCCAGGCGCACGTAGTCGGCGTGCTTCATCCGCGTCAGTGCCTCGGGATCTTCTTCCAGCAGGCGCAGGAACTCCATGTCCCACTCGGTATTGTTGAAGCCCGTGCGCTCGCCATGGACCTGGTGGGACAGGCCGCCCGTGCCGACCACCACCACCTTCAGGTCTTCAGGATAGGACTCCACCGCGCGGCGCACGGCCTGCCCCAGGCGATAGCAGCGGCGCGCCGTGGGCAGCGGATATTGCAGCACATTGATCGCGACGGGCACCACGGTGCCCGGCCAGTCGGGCTGGTGCGGCCAAAGCAGCGGCAGCGGCGACGCACAGCCGTGGTCGATGGGCTTGTCCTGGAAAACGGTGATGTCGAACTCGTCGTTCACCAGGGACTCGGCGATGTGGGCCTGGAAATCGACGTTGCCGCGGATGGCGGGCAGGTTGCGCAGGCCCGCGCCCTCGTCGGCGATGGGAAAGCTTGCTCCCACCCCCAGCGCGAACGTGGGATACATGTCGAAGAAAAAGGTCGTGCAGTGGTCGTTGTAGAAGAACACCAGCACGTCGGCCTGCTTCTCGGCCAGCCAGGCAGCCACCGGCTTGTAGCCGTCGAACAGCGGCGCCCAGGCTGGATCGTTCTGCTTGCCCTTGTCATAGGCGACGCCTATGGTCGGCACGTGCGAGCTGCCGATGCCACCGATGATTCTTGCCATGATGCGTGCTCCGTCTGGTAGGAAGGCGGCGCGGCCGCATCGCCATGCGCCACCAGCCTTTTTATGCGTAGCGGAGATTATATGGGATCCCAAAATAAAGCAATAAAGGGTTTTTTCGGGGTTCGATGCCGGTTTGGGATCCAATACGGGATCCCAAACGGGTCTTATACTTGCACCCACCTCGCCAGCCGCGAGGCAGCCGCATCATCACTCTGGGAGCACGCATGCAGCAGACCACGACCATGCTGCATATTCGTGAAATGATCCTCCGGGGCGAACTCGCGCCGGGAGAACGGGTACGGGAAGCCGACCTGGCCGAACGGCTGGGCACGTCGCGCACGCCCGTGCGCCAGGCCCTGCCCGCGCTGGCGCAGGAAGGCCTGCTGGTGCCGTCCGGCGCCCGGGGCTTCGCGGTGCGTGCCTTTTCCGCCCGCGAAAGCACGGAGGCCCTGCACGTGCGCGCCGCGCTGGAGGGGCTGGCGGCGCGTGCGCTGGCCACCAACGGCGCCAGCGCGGAACTGCTGGCCGAACTCAAGGACTGCCTGGCCCAGGGCGACCGCATCTTCATCGAACGCAGGCTATCGGACGACGACGAGATCCGCTACGCGGAGATGAACGCGCGCTTCCATACGCTGATCCTGGAAGGCGCCGACATGCCCCTGCTGGCCAGCCTGGTCAGCCGCTGCAACATCGTGCCGTTCACCGACCCGCTCACGCTGGCGTTCGACACACAGAGCCGGGACATGATGTTCAACTTCCTGTTCTACGCCCATCGGCAGCACCACGCCATCGTCACCGCCATAGAAAGCGGGCAGGCCGATCGCGCCGAGAACCTGTTCCGCGAGCACGCCTACACCCAGGTCCAGAGCCAGGGCGCCGATTTCGAGAAGGAAGCGGGACTGACCTCGGCCGCCGAAGCCCGGCACAAACACCGGGGCCCGAGGCTGGTCTAGGACGCCGGCCGGCGCCTAGACCTGGGAGTAGACAGCCAGCGCGCCGCCCACTGCAAAGAGCCCCATGACGGCGCGCCGCACGATCGGATCCAGCGTGCGGCACTCCACCAGTCGGTGGAAGGCGGCGCCGCCGGCCACGCTGACGAACACCGCCAGTCCCATGCCGAGCGCATTGGCCGAAGCCTGTTCCGGGAAAAAATGGAACACCAGGGCGCTGACCACCAGGCACAGCGGAAAGTGCACCAGGAACACCGAATAGGAGATGCGCGCGAGCCGGCTCAGAAATCCCGGCACCGCCACCGTCTCCAGCCAACCCGCCTGGCGGGCCGCCCCCAGCAGCAGCATGATGGCCGCCGCCACCACGATGCGTTCACGGAAATCCGTGACCAGCGCCGCGGCAACCACCCCGGCCATGGCCAGCAGCCACAGGCCGCCCTTGGGCCGGCCGGTCAGCCAATAGGCGCAGCACCCCAGGCCGTAGTAGGCGAAAAAATACAGCGCCGTCTCGTCCCAATAGGGATTGCGGTTGAAGACGAACAGCGACGCCAGCGTCAGGCCGCCTATCGCCGCGGCGCCCAGCCATCCCCAGGTCGGGCGCCGCACGCTGATCCAGCGCGACAGCCCCAGCAGCAGGGCCATGACGCTGAACAACTGGAAATCGATGCCCACGTACCAGACGCCCGCCGACAGCGACTCCTGGCGCAGGAGGCCATTGCTCAGCAGCACATGGGCCGCCAATTGCGGCGCCGTGGGCGTATCCGGGATCGAGTCGTGCGCCATCCACGCCCGCGCCAGCGCGGCGCAGGCCATGGCCAGCACCAGCGCCGCCATGAAGGGCACCGCCAGCCGGAAATACCGCCGCTTGATCGCGGCCAGGGGCTGCTCCACCCGAGACACGCCCGCCGGGGCGAAAGCGCGCGCGGCCAGGAATCCCGACACCACGAAGAACGCCATGACGGCCATCCTGCCGTAGTGCATCAGCGCATCCAGCACGCGCGGCATAAGCGGGTGGGCGATCTCGGACATGGGGCCGTAGAAGGCCAGGTGATGGAGCACGATGGCCAGGCAGGCGACGGCCTTGATCGCATCGATCAGCGGCATGCGGGAGGTGGGGGAGGACATGGCCTATGGGAGTGGCGAACCGGCGTTCGACGCGACGCTTGTGTTCGGGGGTGGCGCGTATCTTAGCGCCGGCCGCCTCGTCCGACGTGGGGAAACGGCTTTTTTACAACACCCTTCGGCACGATCGCCGCGCCCATGACGCAGGAGTGACCATTTTAATAGTGCCATTATTAGGATGTTTAAAACATTCTAGGAATAGAATGTTTAACAGCTCATCCTTACGCAAACGGATCCTCCGCTGGTATCGATGCAGCCTTCCTTGTTCTTTCCGGGGGGCAGGCTCATGTTCGAACTCATCGAGACGCTTCATTGGGGCGCCGTCTTCCAGATCATCCTGATCGACATCCTGCTGGGCGGCGACAATGCCATCGTCATCGCCCTGGCCTGCCGCAACCTGCCTCCCCGGCAACGGATCAAGGGCATCCTGTGGGGCACCGCGGGCGCCATCCTGCTGCGCGTCCTGCTGATCGCCTTCGCGCTGGCGCTGCTGAGCATGCCCTTCCTGAAGATCGTGGGCTGTGCGCTGTTGATGTGGATAGGCATCAAGCTGCTGGCCCAGGACCAGGACGCGCACGGCGACATCGACGGCGGCACGTCCGTCTTCGGCGCGATCCGGACCATCATCATCGCCGACTTCGCCATGAGCCTGGACAACGTCATCGCCATCGCAGGCGCGGCCGAGAGCGCCCACCTCGGGCATCAGTTGTACTACGTGATCTTCGGCCTGTGCGTCAGCGTGCCCGTCATCGTCTGGGGCAGCACCCTGGTCCTGAAGCTGATAGACCGCTTCCCCGTGATCGTCACGCTGGGCGCGGGCATGCTGGGGTGGATCGCCGGCGGCATGCTGACCAGCGACACCTTCGTCCTCGAACACATAGGCGAGCCCGGCCCGATGGTCGAACTGGCGGTGGAGATCGTCGCCGCGCTATCGGTCATCGCCGTGGGCAAGTGGCTGGTGATGCATCGGCGGCATCAGCCGTCAATTGGCTAGCGCGATCGTCGGCTGCCGGTGCGGCGCCGCGAACCTACAGGTGGAAATCCCCGGCGGCTTCCGGCTGGTAGAGCACTCTCTCGATGCAGATACGGCGGGTCCGGTCCGAAATCCGCCAGTCGATGGCATCGCCCTCCCGGTAGCCCAGGATCGCGGCGCCGAAGTCGGAGCAAACGGACAGCTTCCCGGCGCTGCCATCGGCATCCTGAGGGTAGACCAGGGAAACTTCCACGTCCTGGTCGCCCAGATGCAGCAAAGCCCGGGAGTTCATCGTGACGACATTGCGCCCCACCTGCCGCGGATCGACGACGATGGCGCGCTCGATCTCGTGCTCGAGGTCGACGACGGCCGGGCCCTCTTCGAGCGCAATCAGACTGCTGAGCCGGGCCTTGTCGATTTCGGTGATGTAGATGTCGGTGGAGTCGCCCACGGCGTTTTCGCGCAGCAACCGCAGATAACGTTCGGACGTCATGGAAAAGGACTGGATCGTCGGCGTTTCGCTTTCAAGCAGGAAGCCGCAGCGCAGGAAGGCTTTCAGCGAGCGCTCGTTGTCCGGATGGACCTTGGCGATGAGTTTCTCGGCCCGCATGTCGAGGAAGGCGAGCTTCATGCCTTCGTGGATGGCGCTGGCGCCGAGCTTGCGGCCCCAGTTGTCGCGGTTTCCAATGACCAGGACGATCTCGCAGTCCGGACCCGTCTTGACGAGGCGCACGAACCCCACCGGCACGTCATGGCGATCGTAGGCCATGAAGAATCGGCCGCCCTGGTTGAACAGATGGGTCAGGATCGGCAACTGGACCCGGCCGACGACCTGTTCGATGAACCGGGAGACGTGGCGCGAATCGCTCAGATAGCGGATGACGCGCTCGTCTTCCAACCAGTCCATCAGCATCAGCGCGTCTGACCGAGTGATTTCTGGACACAGGGAAATGAAAGGCTTGTTCATATCTTCACCACATGTGGTTGCAAGAATGAAAGCCCTTCATGGCCACGGCCATGACGGTTCTTTCGAGGTTCTTTCGACGGCGTCGCTCATTCCAAGAGCTGTAGAGAATACTGGACACGCGGCACCGTGCCGATGTCGTGTCCAGAAGCACGCCGCAAAAGAAAAACGCCCTAGGCCGCAGGGCGGCTAAGGCGTTTTTCCTTACTGAATTCTGGTGGGCTGTGAGTGGCTCGAACACTCGACCTACGGATTAAGAGTCCCCGGAATCCGTGTTTTAGTGAGATTTCCCGAGACTGCATGCGACAAAAAAGACTCTTTAAAATCAATTAGTTATTGATGTTTTTCGTTTTTTATGGTCTCATCAAATGGCATTCAGTCTTTGGATTTTTCGGACACAAGTCGGACACGGAAGACGCTGACCCGCTGGCCACCACGGCCGCAGGACAGCAGCGTGCCCGGCAGGAGGTTCCTCTATGCCAGCCCTCACTACCCGCGCCGTCGAGGCCCACAAGCCCCAGGCCAAGCCTTACAAGATCACCCTGGACCGTGGCGTGCAGCTCCGCATCGCGCCCGATGGCCTGCGCACGGTCCTGGTCCGCTACACCGTGAAGGGCACGGACGACGAGCGCCAATACACGCTGCCCCAGGAATACGGCGACGGCCCCGGTCAGATCAAGCTGGCTGACGCCTGCGCGGAAGGCCAGCGCATCCGCGCTCTCGCCCGCGCCGGCACCGACTGGCCAGCCGAGGAAGAAGCCCGGCTGCGCGCAGAGGCGGAAGCCCTGGCACAAGCCGCTACGAAGGCGCCGACGCTGGCCGAGGGCTTGCGCGAATACGTCGAGAAGAAGCGCCGGACCAAGGACGGCCTGCCGCTCAAGGCGCGCACGAAGTCCGAGTACCTGGACATGATTGCACCGGGCAAGGTCGGCAAGAACGGCAGGAAGTTCGCTGACGGTGAGCTGGTGCCCCTGGCCGACACGCCCATGCCGGAAATTACCGCGAAGGCCATCTGGGATGTCTACAACACGCAATTGAAGCGTTCCCGGCGGCGGGCCGACTATGCCATGCAAGTCCTGCGCGCGGTACTGCGCTGGCACGGCATCACAATCCCCGACAACCCGTTGAGTCAAACCACGGCAGGGCGGGACCGTATCGTGATCGCCGCGCCGAAGGGCGACCCGACGCCGATCCCTGCGGAAAAGCTCGGCGCCTGGTGGCTGGCGGCGTGCGCATGCCCCCGCCAGATCGGCGCCGACTATTACCGCTTCCAAGTGCTCACCGGATGCCGCGGCGTGGAGATCCATGGCGCGAAGAAGTACGAATACGAGCCGATCCGCATACGCGATGTTGACCTCAAGACCGGCCGCATCCTGCTGATCGACACCAAGAACCGGACCGACCACCAGTTGCTGCTCTCGCGGCAAGCCTTGGCGATCGCCGAAAAAGCCTGCAAGGGCCGCAAGCCCGAAGACCCGCTGTTCGACATCGTAGATGCCCGCAAGGTGCTGGCCTGGATCAACAAGCGCGCCGGCACGCACGTACAGGGGCACGACATGCGCGCCACCTTTGCCACGATTGCCGAGGAGCTTGTGTCCGGCGGCGTGCTCAAGCGGATGATTAACCATGCCGCCAACAACGATGTGACCCTGGGCCACTACGTCGGCAAAGGCGAAGCGCAGTTGCGCGCTGGCTGGCAGACCGTCGCCGACTTCATCGAAAACGCCGCCGCCGAGGAAACGGCGCGGCTGTCGGCACCCGATGCCCCGGCTGCCGACGCTTGCGCCGACGCCACAACCACGGCCCAGGAAACCGAGCTGGAGCTGGAAGCCGCGTAATGCCGTCTTTGCGAATGAACGAAAAGACTCCGGCCCCCGAGCTTCGCCGTGGATGCGCCGCGCGATGAGGTGGGCTCGTTACTTGAGGCAGGGTTTCATCGAGGTGGCCGGCAACCGCTACGACCTCACGCACATGCGCGGCCCGAGCTTCGAGCTGGCCATCGCGGCAACGCCACGCTACCCTGCCCTGATGCTGCGCATCGAGGTGGAGTTCACCTCGCATTGCGTGTCGTTCGGCCCGAAGGAAGGCGAAGCCCTCGACTTCGACACCCTGGGCCATGAGCGCCTGATTCTCGACCACCGGGACGTGCCGCGCGCCTTCTGCTTTGACCGCTACCGCTGGTCGCTATCGCTGCCCGAGCAGGTCCGCACGTTGGACGGGCACTACTGCAACTTCACCGGCCAGGGCAATTGGCTGGTCATTCGCGCGATTGACGACCAGGGCGTGGCGGTGGACTACGAGATCTACTTCCGGCTGCGCCGGCACGACGACAACACGCTGCGCATGGTGATCGAAAGCGCCTATGTCCGCACGCCGGGATCGCCTGGGCCGGGCATCCCCCACGACCGCAAGGGCCGAATTCGCTTTCAAGTGATGGCGGCCAAGGTGGCCCGAGGGGAACCGTTACGCGACCCTAGCCACCAACATCGGCGCTAGATTTTCGGTAACTGGAAAAGGTGAGGCCCCGCAGAACGGGGCCTCATGTGTCGCGGGTGCTCTTGAAACCAGCACGGCTGGACCCTGTTGCCAGGGGGCAGATAGACGCCTTTTCAGGCCCCGGTACATCTATCTGTTCGTAGATTACTCAATTTTGAGCAAAGGGTCAAGCACTTGAGACTCAATCCCTTGTGTACCGCTCAGAGTGTAAAACCTTTGCTTGCGTAGGATAATGTTGCAATAGTAGCGGCATCGCCACAGGTCTTCTTAACCCGTACTAACCCGAGATTGGATAGCGACTATGGCCACCAGAAGCAATAGTAACAATCGCGGTTCCACCCCTGCTACCCCTCGGGTAACGCCGGGCGGGGGTGCCCGCGACGTTGGCAGAACGACGACCGTCAAAGGCGGTGTTCCGGCGTCGACGATGCCGAGCGTTCCCGCTCCGAAGCCTGGAGGCGGCGGTGGCAACGGAGGATCGAACAAATAGTGGCCTATGAGGAAGCGCCTTATTAGGGCAAGCCGAGTGCCTGGACAGTTTTCGCGGTTCAGACCAAGAACGCCTCCCCCAAATCGGGATCAGGAAGACCGTGATGCACAGGCGACGCGGTATTTCGATGCGTTTGTCGAGGATGCACGAAAACGGCAATTATCGAGTTCAGAGAATCTCGACAAGACCATTCTGACCTATTCGAGTGGCGGCCTGGCCCTGTCCTTGACCTTTCTGAAGGACTTTGTGCCAATCCGAGAGGCGACGGCCGGATGGTTGCTATATTGGTCCTGGGGGTTGTTTATTCTCGCAACGGCACTCACCACGTTTTCATTTTGGGCAAGCTACCAGGCGCAAACCAAGTCCATCCAGTACGCTGAGCAATACTATAAGTACGGAAAGCCCGAGTACCAAGACAAGCAGTCGTTCTACAACAGGATTACCAAGTATATAAATGCCGTCTCAGGACTGGCCTTTATCGCAGCCTTGATCTTCACTTTCTTCTTCGTCTTCTTCAATCTTGATAAGGCAACGCATATGTCTGGGAAAAATACGTTCACGCAAGATGGACTGCCGAGTGCGGAAATGCTGAAAGTATCCAGCACCACCGGCACTCCGTTGACCAAGGGCCTGCCCGCGGCAACGATGCCGTCCGTTCCCTCGGGATCGCAGACGCCCACTGGACAGTCCCCACAAGCGACGCCAAGCAACAACGTGCCCAAGTCGGGCACCGGTCAATCATCCAAATAATATTTCCGCTCAACGAATGCCTAAACGCGATGATCGGTTTGGAAGCGGCACAGATGTATTAGGCACATAACACTGATAAGGCGGGTAACGCATCATGAGTGGTCTATTTCCTCCATCGAACAATGCGTTGCCCGGCCTATCTGGCCTGTTAGGGTTACTCATATCCCCCCGGACCCGTCAGGAATGGAATGACAGATTTTCCCATTGGGAACGAGCTGCCAGCGTAACCGAAGCTGGAACGATCGAACGCGCCCAGTCTAATGTCATTGCGGCCCTGTCCGACAACGCCTGGCTTCGGCAGGAGCAAGTCCAGATCCTGCAACAAGGCTCGTACTACAACAATACAAATGTTCGGACCGAAGCCGATATTGATCTTCGCGTGCTGCATCGATCCCTCAAGATCGATTACGCTGCGAATGTAGTTCAGGACAGTGCCCGTGCTGTGTTGGGCTATTCGGATTATGGTTTGACCTTCGGTCAGATATTTGATCGAATGCGCACGGAGTTGACCGTCGATTTGGCGCGACGCTTTGGTCAGCAGAACATGGTCGCTGGACAAAAGGCGCTGCGCATCAAAGGCATCACTGGCAGTCGCGCGGAAGTCGATGTCGTTCCCGCCATACGATTACACCATGTCTGGTGGCAACCCGATGCCATGCGATACGAGACAGTGGAAGGGGTCGCGATTCTTTCCCGAGATGGTCGCTGGACACTGAACTTCCCCGAACAGCACCATACCAACGGCATCGCTAAACGCGCGCGCACCGCGCATCGCTTCAAGCGTATTGTGCGCATTTTTAAACGGCTTCGTTCTGACCTGAAAGACCGCGGGCTACTTACAGTTACTGTCCCGTCGTTCTTGGTCGAATGCCTAGTGTATTTGGTCGAAGATACCTACTTTCTTATCGACGGCGACGACCAGTACGGCCGTGTTCGGCGGATCGCCCACCGGCTACAGGCCTTGTTGACTGACCCTCAGGCCGTCGAGCAAATGACTGAAATCAACGGCGTCAAACGACTTTTTCATCCCGATCAAGGATGGACTCATCAAGACGCCCTCACTTTTTCCAACACTGTAGTTGCCCAGCTCGGGAATTTATAATGTGGTCCTTGCTGCCGCGCCAACGCCAACTGTCGATCATCGTGATAGCCACGCTGCTGATGGCGTGGGCCATCGATGCAGTCTATACCTTGCTCGACGGGCATACGCCAGGGGTGGGCAAAGTTGCATCCCTAGTCGTGACTCTCCTGGGCAGCATATTGGTGGCTATCTTCAATGCCACGTGGCGGGAGGTGTGGAGACGATTTCCTGCGCTTCAGCGTAGAGCATTTCCCGACCTAAACGGCACATGGGAAGGAACCCTAGTTTCCACATGGGTTGACCCTGAGACTGGCCAAACGAAACCTCCCATTCCCACGACTATCACCATCCGCCAAGGTTTGCTGTCCATGGCCGTATCGTTAAAGACCGGAGAATCTACATCGCATTCCACGCGCGCACTGCTTGAAAAATTCTCGGAAACCTCGCGCTTTCGCATTTGGTACAGCTACAACAACGATCCCCAAGCCCAGTACCAGCATCGCAGTTCACCTCATGAGGGGGTGGCATTTCTTGAACTGGATGCCGACAGCGACATGAACAGGTTGACGGGGCGCTACTACACTGCACGCAGGACTACCGGCGACATTGATGTGGTACGTATCAATGAATCTAGCTAGGTTTTGAACGCCGAAGAAGTAAAAAAGAAAAGGTGTTCAACGTGGTCATCGCGGACAAGCAGCCTTGCGTCTTCGTCGAGCCGGGCGTGCTCGATCAGCTGCAAGCGATGGTTGCGCCGGCGTCGGACTAACGCGACCGAGGCGCCGTCCCGCCGATGGCGGGTGCGGCGCCTTTTAGCATTTGGCACGCGCCTGTATTCGGGATGCACGCCACCGCTTGATTTCTTCGAGGGGGTGTGCTTAGATAAAAAAAGGCATCCCGGAGCCAGTCAGTCGCGTAGCCGCCTCGGCGGTACGGCAAATCCGGTGTAGGCCATTCGGCCATAGTTTGGACAACCCCGTGTTTGCCCACATCAGGCGACCCGGTAACGCGCGACGCCACACCGCAGCCTGAAGTGAGCTTAACCAACGGAGTTGGCCGCTATGGCGCACCCACATTCTTCATCCGCGGAATCCTCCGCAACCATCCTCGTCCGCTATCTTGCCGATCGAAACCTTGTGCTCGATCTCGGCACGGCTGCGCGCATTCTCGACGCCGCCGATCTGCACAGCACTACCGACATGAAGCGGCGCGCCCGCAGCCTCAAGACGGCCTTGGCGAGCGCCCATATCGAACTGAAGCACACGCATGTCTTGGAACTGGTCGCCAAGCTCGAAGGCTATGCCAGTTGGATGCGCGCGAAAGTCGCCTCCACCCAGCACACCGACCGCGTGTATTTTCTTCAAACCGTCGTGGAAGGCGTGACGCAAGGCCATACGGTGTCGGAGTCCATCTCGGATGCCGTATCGACTCTGTTGCGCCAGACCATCGACCTCATCCCCACACGCGCGGAACCCGCTTTTTGCGAACTCAAACGCAACTCGCAAACCATCGTTTTGGACGTTAGCCAGGCCAATGCTCCGTGGTTCTCGTTGAGCATTGTGGCGATGAACAAATGGCAGGCCCATAAGAACGGGCAGGCTGTTGTGGCGCCATTTGACGAAGCGGAACAGCGGCAGGCCCTGCTTCGCATCAGGGACAATATCGAGCAGGCGCGGCCTGGTGCGCTGGTGCTGCGTGGGTCCGTATCGGAACGGCTCGGTCCGTGCCACTACGCGGTCTGGGAATTGACGAGCCTGAAAGGTTCGCTACAACGCATCATTTCCGATGAACGCGAGCTGTTTCTGATGTTCGACGCGATTGCCTGCGCATCGGTCGAACAGACGCATGGCGCATTGCGATTCATCGGTGCCAACGACAGCCTCGACGCCACGCGGGTATGGGTGGATAGCGCCGGCTCGGGTAGTCGGACGGACCCGTACACGCAACAGGAAGCGCAGCAAGACTTGCAGCGCTTCCTGCGCTGGCGCCGTGCGTTGCCGGGTTCCGTTACCAGCGCCTTCCAAGCCATCGCTCAAGGCAGGGGAAGCAAAGAGTGGGTGGTGAAGGTCGACTACGAAAAACTGGAAGCCCAGCTCCAACAACGCGAGCTGTCCGCCGCGGAGTTGGCGCGCGCCATCGGCGTGCCGTACCGCGACATCTTCCGCCTGCGGGACTATGAAATGGCGGATGCCGAGTTGGTGTTGAACATGGCCTCGGCCTTAGACGTGACGCCGCCGGACTTGTTGAAGGAAACCGAAGGGACGTTGGGCTTCGAGATCGACAATGGGGAGATGCTGCTGCGCATGGCGACCGGCGCGCAAACCTATGGTTCATTGGTGGGGGCATCCGTGTCCCCAGCCTTGGCCGCGGATGTGCGTGTCCAATTGCAGAACTGCATCGACTGGCTGGAAGTCGCGGCGATGGATGCGGTCACGGATGGCCCAATTGAGCGCCGCTCCGAAGCGGAGCTGGCGCAATCGCTTGACGGCATCCTCAATGACTTGCGACAAGCCGGGCTGTTTTTGATTGCAGGGCGCGACATCCGTTTCGTCAACCCTTACCAGGATGCCGAGGGCAAGCAAAAATTCATTCCCTTGAACGCCCTGGTGCTGAGTGTCGATCATCGAGATGCGACCACGCGGGCACTGTGGCAACCTGTCGGATCGAGCGGTAAATCGGCGGCAGCCCATTCGTAATGGGGGCCAGACTGCGATAGCCCATGTGGGCTATCGCAGTCCAGAACTTCCGCGTTAGCCGCCGTGTATGGCGCAATAGCCCTTCGCGTCCTGCAAGGCTTTCCACGCGGCAGGCTCCAGCCACGTTCCGCCACTGACCACGTTGCGGCATCGTTTCCCGGCTTTCGTGCGGGCGCAGCAATACACGCTGCCGTCGCTGGCCTGCCACTCGATGTAGTCGGGTTTGCTCAGGCCGACCAACTCACCATAGACCGTTTCTTTGTCTTCCAACAGGCGCAATGCCTGCTCAGCGGTCGCCACGCATGTCCTAGCCCCACCCATCGCCGGAACGGATACCGCGAGTTCAAGTCCGGCCTTGACGAGCGCCCGGAGCAAGTTCGCCTGCTGCGTACCACTTCTTGCCTGCTCGGTCGGATTGCCACGAGGAGCACGGGTTTGATCCAGCTTGGCAGCCAGGGTGTGTTCGTTCTCGTCCAATACGGCGGCCAACACACGGGTCGCTTCGGCGTGGCGCAGTTCCACGTCATAGGGGCGCAATGCTTCCGCGAGCTTGCGGGCCATCGCAGTACGCGATGGGATTGTCAGCGTGAGGGTGTCCATCCGAATTTCTCCGATTCGGGCTGCATCGTGGGATAAGTGCCTCCGTTCCTATCGGCAGCCCAGGAAAAATCGGGGAAGCGAAAGGTAATGGCAGGTCTTCCATGCCCTGGACGGGTGGAGGCGGAAAGGGGCTGACTGCCGGCGCGTGCTTATTGTTGCGCCATCGTGCGGCTTGATGCAACTAGACAGAATAAACATGCTTTCGCGTCCCCCGGCCACTGCCGGGGCGCGGTTCTCCAGGTTCGCTTCCGCTCATCCCTGCGGGACGGGCACCGCCCGCCTTGCGCATCGCTGACGCCTGCGCGCTGCGCTTGCTGACCACCGGCACCATCTGCTGTTGGAGAAGGAGCGGCCTTGCTGTCCGGTCAGGGTGCCACGGCGTGCTCGCCGGTCAAGGGCGGCGCGCGGTGCGCTTGCGGCCTGGCGGCCGTCTGCGACCCTGTGATCGCTTGCGCTGCGCCGTGCCCCCTTCGGTTCCGGGCAATTCCGCCCGATGCCGATGGAGGCTGCCATGCAGCAATATTCCCTTTGTCTCGACGACGATACGACCCCGACCGGCGCGCTGCTGGTGCGTGAACCCGATGGCGCGGTGCGCCCCGCCCAACGGGCGGAGATCCTGGCCGTGGCGCGCGAACTAGTCACGGTGGACGAACTGCGCGGAGAGGATTTGAGCCAACCCGAGAAGGCCAAAGCATTCCTGCGGCTGCGCCTGACAGCCCTGGAGCACGAAGTCTGCGGGCTGCTGCTGCTCGACAACCGGCTGCGCCTGATTGACTACCTGGAGCCGTTTCGCGGCACGCTTTCGCAGGCGGCGGTCTATCCGCGCGAAGTCGTCAAGCTGGCGCTGCGGCACAACGCGGGCGCGCTCATGATGGTGCATTATGTGGCGCGGAACATAATGGGCGTTATGTGCCCTGTTTTCTTATGTGGCCGGGCATTAGAAACATGGCATAC
>MKUP01000030.1 GCA_001898625.1 Burkholderiales bacterium 67-32 | reverse complement strand
CGCCTATGATCATGACGGCCAGGCCCAGCCACCAGGGGCGCCTTCGGGGTGTTGTCATCGTGTCGTCTCCGATGGGCGCCGGCGGCGGCGCCCCGTGCCTTCTTATGTTGGCTTGGACCTTACTTGACCAGTCCGACGTCCTTCAGCACTTCGGCCTGGCGCGCCTTTTCCTTGGTCAGGAAGGCGGCGAAGTCGTCGCCGGCCAGATAGGCGTCGTCCCAGCCGCGATCGGCCAGCGCCTTCTTCCACTCGGCCGAGGCGTGCAGCTTGGCATAGCGCTGCAGCCACATGTCGCGGCCAGCCTTGCTCATGCCGGGCGCGCCGATGATGCCGCGCCAGTTGCCGATGACGACGTCGTAACCGCTTTCCTTGAGCGTGGGCGCGTCGACGCCCGGCAGGCGCTTGTCGGAGGAGACCGCGATGATGCGGATGCGGCCCTGGTCGACGAAGGTCTTCAATTCGGACAGGCCCGAGATGCCGATCTTGGCTTGCCCGCTGGCCAGCGAGGTGACGACTTCCGCGCCGCTGGTGTAGGGCAGGTAGTTGACCTTGGTCGGGTCGAACTTGGCCGCCTTGGCCAGCAGCGCCGCGGTGACGTGGTCGGTGCCGCCTATCGAACCGCCGGCCACGGCGGTGCCGCCGGGGTTGGCCTTCATCGCCTGGAGCGCGTCGGCGATGGTCTTGATGGGCGAGTTGGGCGCCACCACGATCGCGCCGGCGTCGTCGGTCAGCCGCACCAGCGGCACGGTCTGGTCCAGCGTGATGGGGGACTTGTTGGTGATGATGGCGCCGACCAGGATCGCGCCCATGGACATGATGGCGTTGTCGTCGCCCTTGCCGGTGCGCACGAACTCGGCCAGGCCGATGGTGCCGCCGGCGCCGCCCTTGTTGGTGACCTGGAAACCGTCGGTGAAGATGCCGGTCTGCTGCATGACCTGCAACGGCACGCGCGCGGCGCCGTCATAGCCGCCGCCGGGGCCGCCGGGGGCCATGACCTTGGCGGGGGCCGCGATGCCGGCCAGCGGCACGACGGCGATGGCGAGGGCTGCAACCGTTTTCTTGACGAACTTCATGCATGTCTCCTTGCTGCGGTGGAATACGGGAACGGCAAGGCGCCGTTCCGCTACGAATACAGTATCCGTCCAAACGCGCGCGGGCGGGAAGTCATTCCCACGGCGGCACCAGCACCACGCCGTCCATCAATCGGCGGGCCGTGCGGCTCATGGCCACTCGCGCGACACTCCAGCGTCCGTCCTGGCCGTGCGCCTGGGCGCCCACTTTCAGCGTCCCCGAGGGGTGGCCGAAGCGTAGTTCGCCGCGGGCGCCGCCCAGCACGTCGGCCAGCACCGTGCCGGGCACGGCGGCGGTGGCGGCGATCGCGACCGCGCCGGTGCCCGTCATGGCGTGGTGCAGCTTGCCCATGGAAAAGATGCGCACGTTCAGGTCGATGTCGTCGGCGTTCACGGCACGGCCGCTGGAGGCGGTATAGGCCGCGGCCCGGGCGGCGAAGGCGAGCTTGGGCGTGTGTTGGCGGTGCGCGGTGGCATGGGCGGCGTCGGGCGCCAGCCCCATGGCCACGGCGGCATGGGCGCGGATGGCCTCGACCCGGGCCAGCAGGTCGGCGCGGCTGTTCACATCGGGCTGCAATTCCGTGCCGGCCAGTCCCAGGGACGAGGCGGCGACGAAAACAGTGGGGTTGCCGGCGTTGACCAGCGTCGCGCGGATTTCCCCCACTCCGGGAATGGTCAACACCTCGGCCGTGCGGCCGGTGGGGAACATCGCGCCGTCGGGGCCGTCGTCGCCGCCAGGGTCCAGGAATTCCAGCCGCACTTCGGCCGCCGGGAAGGTCACGCCGTCCAGTTCGAAGCCGCCCAGTTCCTGGACCTGGCCGTCCTGCACGGGCACGTGGGCGATGATGCGCTTGCCCAGGTTGGCCTGCCAGATGCGGACCACGGCGATGCCGTCGCCAGCCGGCCGCACCAGTCCACGATGGATGGCGAAGGGGCCGACGGCGGCGCTGAGGTTGCCGCAGTTGCCGCTCCAGTCGATGACGGGCTGGCCGATGGCGACCTGGCCGAACCAGTAGTCGACGTCGCAGTCGGGGCGGGTGCTGGGACCCACGATGACCACCTTGCTGGTGCTGGAGGTGGCGCCGCCCATGCCGTCTATCTGCTTCTCGTAGGGGTCGGGGCTGCCGATCACGCGCATCAGGATACGGTCGCGGACGGCGGGGTCGGAGGGAAGGTCGGCGGGCAGGAAGAACACACCCTTGCTGGTGCCGCCGCGCATGTAGAGGGCGGGAATGGCACGCTGTCTGTCGGTGGCGGTCATGGCGGATCGAATTGCCGGTTTCGGATTGTTTTCAGGAAACGCGCCCATATCTGCGAGGTTACTACGAGGCGCGCGGGAATGCCCGGGCTGCCAGCAGGGGTGTGGCGCGTAGCCCCTCCCGGCCCGGCCGGAATCGGTGCAAACTAGCTCCTTCGCCGTTTCCTACCCGGAACCGGCGCGGCTCGCGTTTCGTTCCATCAACCTTTCGACGAGATAGCCATGACCCGCAAGACCCCCATCGAGCGCTACCGGAACATCGGCATCAGCGCGCATATCGACGCCGGCAAGACCACGACGACCGAGCGCATCCTGTTCTACACCGGGGTCAATCACAAGATCGGGGAAGTCCATGACGGCAATGCCACCATGGACTGGATGGAGCAGGAACAGGAGCGCGGCATCACCATCACCTCCGCCGCCACCACGGCGTTCTGGAAGGGGATGGCCGGCAACTACCCCGAGCATCGGATCAACATCATCGACACTCCGGGGCACGTGGACTTCACCATCGAGGTCGAACGCTCCATGCGGGTGCTCGACGGCGCCGTCATGGTCTATGACTCGGTCGGCGGCGTGCAGCCGCAATCCGAGACCGTCTGGCGCCAGGCCAACAAATACCATGTGCCGCGCATGGCTTTCGTCAACAAGATGGACCGTGTCGGCGCGGACTTTTTCCGCGTGCAGCGGCAGATCGTCGACCGCCTGAAGGGACGGGCCGTCCCCATCCAGATCCCGGTGGGCGCCGAGGACCATTTCGAAGGAGTGGTGGACCTGGTCAAGATGAAGGCCATCATCTGGGACGAGGCCAGCCAGGGCGTGCGCTTCGAGTACCGGGACATCCCGGCCGGGCTGCAGGCCACGGCCGTCGAGTGGCACGACAAGATGGTGGCCGAGGCGGCCGAAGCCGACGACGAGTTGATGGACAAGTACCTGAACGGCGATACGCTGACCGAGGACGAGATCAGGCGCGGGCTGCGCAAGCGCACCGTGGCGGGCGAGATCGTGCCCATGCTGTGCGGCAGCGCGTTCAAGAACAAGGGCGTGCAGGCCATGCTCGATGCCGTCATCGATTACCTGCCGTCGCCGGTGGACGTTCCGGCCATCAAGGGCGTGGACCTGCACGATCGCGAGATCGAACGCCATCCCTCGGACGACGAGCCGTTCTCGGCGCTGGCCTTCAAGATCATGACCGACCCCTTCGTCGGCCAGTTGATCTTCTTCCGGGTGTATTCAGGCATCGTGCGCTCGGGCGACACGGTGTTCAATCCGCTCAAGGGAAAGCGCGAGCGGCTGGGCCGCATCGTGCAGATGCACGCCAACGAGCGCCGCGAGATCAAGGAAGTCTACGCGGGCGACATCGCGGCCGCGGTCGGGCTGAAGGAGGCGACCACCGGCGACACGCTGTGCGAGCCGGACCATCCCATCATCCTCGAGCGCATGGTGTTCCCCGAGCCGGTCATCTCGCAGGCGGTGGAGCCCAAGACCCAGGTCGACCAGGAAAAGATGGGCATGGCGCTGAACCGCCTGGCGCAGGAGGATCCGTCCTTTCGCGTGCGCACCGACGAGGAGTCGGGCCAGACCATCATCTCCGGCATGGGCGAGCTGCACCTGGAGATCCTGGTCGATCGCATGAAGCGCGAGTTCGGCGTCGAGGCCACGGTGGGCAAGCCGCAGGTCGCCTACCGGGAAACGGTGCGCGCGGCGGTGCGCGACGTCGAGGGCAAGTTCATCAAGCAGTCCGGCGGGCGCGGCCAGTACGGCCACGTGGTGATCTCGCTGGAGCCGCAGCCGGCCGGCTCGGGCTATGCGTTCGTCGACGCCATCAAGGGCGGCGTGGTGCCGCGCGAGTTCATTCCCGCGGTCGACAAGGGCATCCAGGACACGTTGGGTTCGGGCGTGCTGGCGGGCTATCCGGTGGTGGACGTGAAGGTCACGCTGACCTTCGGTTCTTATCACGACGTGGACTCGAACGAGAACGCGTTCCGGATGGCCGGCTCGATGGCCTTCAAGGAAGCCATGCGGCGCGCGAACCCGGTGCTGCTGGAGCCCATGATGAGCGTCGAGGTCGAGACGCCCGAGGACTTCATGGGCAACGTGATGGGCGACCTGTCGTCGCGGCGGGGCATGGTGCAGGGCATGGAGGACATTGCCGGCGGAGGCGGCAAGCTGGTGCGCGCCGAGGTGCCGCTGGCGGAGATGTTCGGCTACTCCACCACGCTGCGTTCGCTTACGCAGGGGCGTGCCACGTACACCATGGAGTTCAAGCACTACGCCGAGGTGCCGCGCATGGTGGCCGACGTGGTGATCGGCCAGCGCAAGCAGGGCGGCTAGGGCTGCGGGATGCCCGGCACGCCGCGCCGGATGGCGGCCGGGAAATCTGGATCGTCGCCGGCGTCCAGCGCCCGCTGCGTGATGCGGCCCAGCCGCTTGAGTTCCGCCAGCGGGTGCGAGGTGTCCAGCCCGCGCACGTCGTAGATGTAGCCCGGCAGGTAACCGGCCAGGACCAGCCGGTAGTCCATGGGCAGGCCGGGGATGATCCGCGTCATCATGTGGTAGACGATGGTCGTGCAGTTGGCCGTGATGGTGTGGTAGAAGCGCGGCGTCGACACCAGCTTGTTGGCTTCGTCCACATAGGCCAGGAACAGCGACATCATGGCCTCGCGCGGCATGGACACCCGGTACAGGTAGTCGTCCTCGCCCCGGATGTTGGTGCGCACCCGGACGATGTCGCGCTCGTCCGCCGCCACGACGCTGGTCTCGAATTCCTTGAAGAAGCCGCCGATGGACGAGAATTTCTCGTCGCGTTCCTTGCGGATCTCGACCGAGAACACCAGTTGCCGGCCGTCTTCGAAGCCAAACGACACCAGCGTGTGGGCGATGGCCTCGATGGTCCAGTAGGACAGGATCAGGTCCACGCTGGCCAGCTTGGTCAGGTCGTAGCTGCGCGTCTCCCAGCGCGGGGTGTAGTCGGTCGCGCTGCGCCAGTCGAAGTTGCGCACGTTGCGCAGCGTGACCATGTGGCCGTCGACCTGGCCCGTGGTCATCTGCGCGACGTCGTCGGCCCAGACCCTGTCGTTCGACGGCGCGATGCCATGCCACCAGGCCAGCAGCAGGCCGAAGCCCACGACGTACAGGCCCACGCCCCATGCGGGCCGTCCCGCCAGCGTCAGCCATAGCATGCCCAGGCCGAAGGCCGCGCCGGCCACGGCCGCCGCGATCTTGAGGGGCAGTGGGCCGGGCACCTGATAGCGCAGGGCGAAGGCGGCCCACAGGGTGGTGGGCAGGAAAACCAGGACGGCCAGCGCCGACAGTAGAAAGGTTCGCATGGGCCCGAACATACCACCGCCGGCGATGATGCGGCAGCCCCCTCGCGAAGCCGCCCCGCAACGCGCTTGCTAGCTGGTACAGTTGTCGGCGACGTTCCTCGGCTCACCGCTCGCGACCATTCATGACGCTTCCTGTCTTTTCCGCCCGCCTCGTGGCCCGCTGGCTGCTGATCCTGATGCTGCTGGCCGGCGCCTACTTCTTCAGCGGGTTTCTCGTTCCCGGCCTGGCCGCGCTGATCATCGGCCTGGCCAGCTGGCCCCTGTACCGGCGCTGGGTCCGCATCTGCGGCGGTCGCACGGCGCTGGCGGCGTCTGGCGCGCTGCTGGTCATCGTGGTCGGCCTGATCGTGCCGTTCGCCTACGGCCTGTCCTACGCCATCCAGGAGGCCAGCAACCTCGTCCGCTGGCTGCTCGAAGCCAACCGCGAGGGCCTGGCCGTTCCGCACTGGGTGACGGGCCTGCCGCTGGTGGGCGAGCGCCTGGCCGGATACTGGGAGGAACACCTGTCGCGGCCGCACGCGCTGGGCGCCTGGGTGCAACTGGTCAGCGGCGAACACCTGGGCAACATCTACCGCGTGGTGCTGTCCACCACGGGTAACGTCTTCCACCTGGCGCTGACGGTGGTGTTCATGCTGATCATCCTGTTCTTCGTCTACAAGGACGGCGAACGCATGGTCGGCCAGCTCGACACCGTGGGCGAGCGGGTGCTGCCGGTGCGCTGGACCCGCCTCTCGCGCGTGGTGCCGGCCACCATCAGCGCGACCGTGACCGGCATGGGCCTGATCGCCATCGGCGAAGCCGTGGTGCTGGGCACCGCCTACTGGATCGCCGGCGTGCCGTCGCCGGCCCTGCTGGGCCTGATCACCGGCTTCATGGCCCTGGTCCCCGGTGGCGCCCCGCTGGCCTTCACCATGGTCTCGCTGTACCTGATCGGCTCGGGCAAGCTCATCGCCGGCATCGGCCTGTTCGCCTGGGGCACGCTGGAACTCTTCATCGTCGACAAGACCCTGCGCCCCCGCCTGGTGGGCGGCCCCGTCAAGCTCCCCTTCCTGCCCACCTTCATCGGCCTGGTGGGCGGCGTACAAACCATGGGCCTGGTCGGCCTCTTCGTCGGCCCCGTCCTGATGGCCCTCCTGGTAGCCATCTGGCGCGAATGGCTAAGGGAGGAAAGCCCCCCCCTACGCCCTCGCGGGCGCCCCCCAGGGGGCGGCGCTGGCGGACCGGCGAAGCCGGATCCGCGGCGCCCTGGGTAGGGGGCAAAACAAAATGGCCTCGCTTTTTGAAGCGAGGCCATTTTTTCTTCATTTCCAACTGTTGGTAGCCAGCGAAGCACCGGCGCCACAATCTACGAAATCCGTACTAGACCCAGGATGCGGAGGATCCGGCTCCGCCGGTCCTCGCGCATCGCCCCCTGGGGGGCGCCCGTAAGGGCGTAGGGGGGGGCTAGTACACCCCTTGCGCCATCATCGCGTCGGCCACCTTCACGAAGCCGGCGATGTTCGCGCCGTCCACGTAGTTGGTGGAGCCGTCGGCGCGGCTGCCGTGGCGCACGCAGTTTTCGTGGATGTCCTTCATGATGGCGCGCAGGCGCTCGTCGACTTCGGCGTGGTGCCACGACAGGCGTTGCGAGTTCTGCGCCATTTCCAGGCCCGACACGGCGACGCCGCCGGCGTTGCTGGCCTTGCCGGGGGCATACAGGGTGCCCGCATGGGTGAAGACGTCCACGGCTTCCAGCGTCGAGGGCATGTTCGCGCCTTCGGCCACGCACAGCACGCCGTTGCCGACCAGGGTCTCGGCGTCCTTGTGGTCGAGTTCGTTCTGGGTGGCGCAGGGCAGGGCGATGTCGACCGGGATGTGCCAGGGGCGCTTGCCGGCCTCGAACGACAGCTTGTTGCGCGAGGCGAAGTCGGTCAGGCGGCCGCGCTGGACGTTCTTGAGATCCATGATCTCCTTGAGCATGTCGACGCTGATGCCGTCCTTCACGTACAGCGTGCCGTCGGAGTCGGACAGGGTCACGACCTTCGCGCCCAGGTCCAGCGCCTTCTCGGCGGCGTACTGCGCGACGTTGCCCGAGCCGGAGACCGACACGGACTTGCCTTCGAAGCTCTGGCTCTTGCGGTACAGCATCTGTTCGGCGAAGTAGATGGTGCCGTAGCCGGTGGCTTCGGGACGCATCAGGCTGCCGCCGAAGGCCAGGCCCTTGCCGGTGAACACCGCCGAGGCGCTGTTGGACAGCTTCTTCATCATGCCGGCCATGAAGCCCACTTCGCGGGCGCCCACGCCGATGTCGCCGGCCGGCACGTCGGTGTCGGGGCCGAGGTGGCGGTAGAGTTCCAGCATCAGGGCCTGGCAGAAGCGCATGACTTCGCCGTCGCTCTTGCCCTTGGGGTCGAAGTCGGAGCCGCCCTTGCCGCCGCCCATGGGCAGGGTGGTGAGCGAGTTCTTGAAGGTCTGTTCGAACGCCAGGAAGCGCAGGATGGACAGGTTGACCGACGGATGCAGCCGCATGCCGCCCTTGAAGGGGCCGATGGCCGAGTTGTGCTGGATGCGGAAGCCGCGGTTGACCTGGGTCTCGCCCCGGTCATCGACCCAGCAGACGCGGAACTGGATGATGCGCTCGGATTCCACCAACCGCTCCAGCAGGCCATGCTCGGCGTAGCGCGGGTGCTTCTGCAGGAAGGGCCAGAGGCTGGTCATGACCTCCTTGACGGCTTGCAGGAACTCCGGCTGATGAGGATCGCGCAGGGCGACCTGCGAGAGAAAGCTGTCTAGGCTGGCGTGTTTCAATATCGGCTCCGTTGAATGTCCGGGCGCTTGGGGTCGTCCTGCCGCAATCAGCTGCGAGCGGCATCGAGGGCTGCACCTTTTGCGTGCGGCAATTGCTCTGATGTGGTGCGTTACACCGAAAAAACGCGGCATTGTAATCGCGTTTTTCCGTCATCATGTCGGTAACCCCTGACTTTATGCACGTATTTAGTGCGATCTTTAAAAAGGGACGGAGCGGGGTGGTTGGGCGTTTTTCCCTATTTAAATAGGGACGCAACGAGGCGGGGACGACCCCGCTTGGCATGACGAATGGGGACGGCCCCGCAATGAGGAAAAAACCATGGCTTGGACCCTTTTGATCATCGCCGGACTCATGGAGGTCGGCTGGGCGATCGGCTTGAAATACACCCACGGATTCACGCGATTGTGGCCTTCGGTGGGCACCATCGCCGCCATCGTCGTCAGCATGGCGCTGCTGGGCTTGGCGATGCGCACGCTGCCGGTGGGCACCGCCTACGCCATCTGGGTGGGCGTGGGCGCGGTGGGTACCGCGGCGCTGGGCATCCTGTTGTTCGGCGAGGCCGCCAGCCCGGCGCGCCTGGCCAGCCTGGGGCTGATACTGGCGGGTATCATAGGGCTGAAACTGGCTTCCTAGCGCGCATTTTCATTCCATGACCACCGCCGCTCACGACGGACCCTTAGGTATTTTCGACTCCGGCGTGGGCGGCATCAGCGTGCTGAGCGCCATCCGGCAGGCCTTGCCGCACGAAGACCTCCTGTACGTGGCCGATAGCGGCCATTTGCCGTATGGAGAGAAAACGCCGGCCTATGTCGTGTCGCGCGCCCTGCGCCTGGCCGAATTCTTCCTGTCGCACCGGGCCAAGGCGGTGGCCATTCCCTGCAATACGGCCACGGCGGTCGCGGTGGACGCCCTGCGTGACCGCTATCCGGATCTGCCGATCGTCGGCATCGAGCCCGCCGTCAAGCCGGCGGCCCGCCTGACGCGTTCCGGCGTGATCGGCGTGCTGGCCACCACCGGCACGCTGCTCAGCGACCGCTTCCATGCGCTGGTCCGGCGCGAGGCGCCGGACGTGGAAGTACTCCTCAAGCCTTGCCCCGGCTGGGTGTCGCTGGCCGAAGAAGGCTGGACGCCGGACCAGGACCGTCTCGTGGCCGAGCCGCTGGCGGAGCTGGTCGAGCGCGGCGCCGACGTGCTGGTCCTGGGTTGTACGCATTTTCCCTTCCTGATCGATCCGATCCGGCGCCACGTCGGGCCGGACGTGGCGGTGCTGGAAACCGGCGTGCCCTTCGCCCGCCAGTTGCAGCGGCAATTGCTGGCCCGTGGGCTGGCGCGCGAGGCGGGCGAGGGCGGCGTCACCTTCATGACCAGCGGCGATCCGGCCGAGGCCGTGCGGCGCATCGCGCGCCTGACCGGGCAGGAGGTCGCCGTGGCGCGCCTGCCCCGGGAATATTGCTGAGCCGCAGCGGCGGCCCGGATTCGGGATCGAGGTAGGGCCTTTCCGGCTCCGCCTGGGGCGATGGGGTATCCTCACGCCTTCCGCGGGCCTTCGCGCCGCGCCCGGCCGGTCCAGCGCCGCCGTTTCCACGGATACCTCGGGAGCCTTCATGTCGCTCGAACAGAACTACACCTCCATACTCGAACAGCTCGGCGAGGACCCGGGCCGGGAGGGCCTGCGCGATACGCCCAAGCGCGCCGCCAAGGCCATGAAATACCTGTGCCAGGGCTACACGCAGAACCTGGACGAGATCGTCAACGGCGCCCTGTTTTCGTCCGACACCAACGAAATGGTGCTGGTCAAGAACATCGAGCTGTATTCCCTGTGCGAGCACCACCTGCTGCCCTTCATCGGCAAGGCCCACGTGGCCTACCTGCCCAACGGCAAGGTGCTCGGCCTGTCCAAGGTGGCGCGCATCGTCGACATGTACGCCCGGCGCCTCCAGATCCAGGAAAACCTCTGTCTGCAGATCGCCGAGGCCGTCCAGAAAGTGACCGATGCCCTGGGCGTGGCCGTGGTCATCGAGGCCCAGCACATGTGCATGATGATGCGCGGGGTCGAGAAGCAGAACTCGTCCATGGTCAGTTCCGTCATGCTGGGCGCGTTCCGCGAGAATCCCTCGACGCGGGCTGAATTCCTCGAACTGATCCGCTAGCCGGCGCGGCCGCGCCGCGTTGTCCTCCGCACCGCCCGGGTGCGGGTTCCCCCGTTTCCCGCCCGTGGATGGTGCGATGTTGCACCGCCACGGCGCGTTGTTCGTCGCTCACGGGCCGGTCTTCCCCCTGGCCCGGTGCTTGCTTGGCCTTCGGTAGTGGTTTACCCCAGTCGCGCCCCCAAAAACGAGGCGCTATATTTTTGCCATTGTTCCGTATATGAGATGAGGTTTCGTATTTAAGACGACGAACGATGCCGGCCCAGCGATCGAATAACACTATCGCAGTGTCCGGCCCCCCGCAACCGCGGGGATGGGGCGGTTCCGCTCCCGCTCGCCGCCGAATCGACGCTTCGGTTCCTACAGGCCCGCAACATGACGAATGAAATCGAGTTCCGCAAGGTTGGCAAGCGCTTCATGGACCGCCAGACGGGGCAACCCCGCACGGCGGTCACCGACGTCAACCTCAGCATACGCAGCGGCGAGGTGGTGTCCATCATCGGCCCGTCGGGTTGCGGCAAGAGCACGCTCCTGAACATGGGCGCCGGCCTTTACCTGCCCAGCGAGGGCGAGGTCTACGTGGGCGGCGAGCGCGTCACCAAGCCCGTGCGCAAGGTGGCGTTCATGCTGCAGAAGGACTTGCTGATGCCCTGGCGCACCATCCGCGCCAACGTCGAGCTGGGCCTGGAGATCGACGGTGCCCCGGCTCGCGAGCGCAAGGTGATCGCCGACGAGCTGTTGGCCAAGTGCCACCTGAAAGGCTTCGAGGAACACTATCCCTATCAGTTGTCGGGCGGCATGCGCCAGCGTGCCGCGCTGGCCCGCACGCTGGCCGTGGACCCGCAGGTGCTGCTGCTGGACGAGCCGTTTTCGGCGCTGGATGCGCAGACCAAGATGGTGCTGCAGCAGGACCTGGCCAAGATGGTGTACGAGAAGCGCAAGACGGCGCTGTTCATCACCCACGACTTGGTGGAAGCCATCGCGCTGTCCGACCGCCTGCTGGTCATGAGCGAGCGTCCCGGCACCATCATCGAGGAAATCGTCGTCGACCTGCCCATGCGGGACAACCCGCTGGAGCGGCGCAAGCTGCCTGAAATCGGCCCGTTGCAGGGGCGCCTGATGGAATTGCTGAAGGTCGGCAAGGAAACTGCCGAACTGCACTGAGCCGTCCATTTCTCCCGATCACGCACGCCGCGCCCGTGGGCGCCCATTCTTTACAGGAAGCCCTATGAAAAAAGCTCTGGTCTCGTTCAGCTTCAAACTGGCCGCCGTCGCCGTGGCTGTCGCCTCGCCTTTCGCCGTCCACGCCGCGCCCGAGGAAGTGAACTATCTGCTGCCCGCGCCGCCCACGCTGCCGGCGTTCGCCCCGTGGATGATCGCGCAGCAGCGCGGCTACTACGCCGATGAGAACATCAAGGTCAACTTCGTGCTGGGCAAGGGCGGCGTCGACGTCGCCAAGCAGATCGGCGCCGGCAATGCCGTGATCGGCGGCGCCATCGGCGACACGCCCATCATCGTCCGCGCCAACGGCGTGCCGGTGAAGGCCGTCGCCGTGCTGGGCGCCGGCTCGCTGTCGGCGCTGGCGGTCAAGAAGGATGGTCCGATCAAGTCGGTGCCCGACCTCAAGGGCAAGACCCTGACCGTGATCTCGTACAGCGACACGACCTACTACGCGCTGCTGGGCACGCTCAAGAAGTACAACCTGAGCAAGAACGACGTGTCCATCCAGGCCGCCGGCCCGGCCGGCGTCTGGCAGTTGTTCGCCGCCGGCAAGTCCGAGGGCATGGCCGCCACGCCCGACTGGCTGGTGGACGCCGACGAAGCCACCAACGGCAACGTCGAGTACCTGAAGGTCGACAAGCCGTTCAACAGCATGGCGCAGGCCATCATCGCCTCGGACGAGACGATCAAGAAGAATCCGGACCTGATCAAGCGCCTGGTGCGCGCGACCCTGCGCGGCATGCAGGACGTGATGAAGGATCCCAAGAGCGCCGCCGCCACCTATGCCCAGGCCGCGCCGGCCTTCAAGGGCAAGGAAGAGAAGCTCGAGCGCATCCTGCGCCTGTACAACAAGTACGTGTACGCCGACCAGAAGGTGCTGGGCCAGATGGATACCGCCCGCCTGGCGGAGGTGCAGAAGTTCTACGTGTCGGAAGGCATCGTGTCCAAGGCCGCGCCCTTGACCGATCTTTATACGAACCAGTTCGTCGGGGTTGAGCGGTAATGTCTGTATCCGTATCCAACGAAAACGCGTCCGCCGCGGCGGGCGCCGCCAGGCCGGCGGCCCGCCCGTTCTTCTCGGGCAAGGTCGCCACGGCCGCCGGCAGCCTGCTGGTCCTGCTGGTGTTCCTGGCCGCCTGGGAATGGGGTCCCGGCCTGCTCAAGATGCCGGAATTCATCCTGCCCCGCTTCAGCCGCGTGGTCCAGGAGTTCGGCCACATGTGGCAGACCAGCGAGCTGCTCATGCACAGCGGCATTACCGCGTTCGAGGTGATCGTCGGCTTCATCCTGGGGGCCTTGCTGGGCCTGGTGGTGGGCGTGGTGCTGGGCCTGTCGCCCACCACCGAGTCCATCCTGTCGCCCTACATCCTGGCGCTGCAGATCGCGCCCAAGGTGGCTTTCGCGCCGCTGTTCGTGATGTGGCTGGGCTACACCATCTATCCCAAGATCCTGGTCGCCATCCTGATCGTGTTCTTCCCGGTCATGATCAACGTGCTGTCGGCGGTGCGCACCGTGGACCCGGACATGGTCAACCTGGTCCGCACGCTCAACGCCAGCCGCTGGCAGATCTTCCGCCTGGTCGAGTTCCCGTCGGCGCTGCCGGCGCTGTTCTCGGGCCTGCGCATCGCCTCGACGCTGGCCGTCATCGGCGTGACCGTGGGTGAACTGGTCGGGGGCAACCTGGGCCTGGGCTTCCTGCTGGTCGACGGCGAGGGGCAGGGCAACACCTCGGCCGTGTTCGTCACGATCGCGGTGCTTACGCTGATCGGCATCGTCGCCTACGCGGGCGTCGTCTGGGCCGAGAAGCGCGTACTTCACTATCTGCCGCGCGCAGCCACCACCACGGTCTGAGCACGGGTAATGGGAGCAATGTTGGATTCAAGCACTATCGGTAATCTCCTGCGGGGCCGCCGCATCCTGGTGACAGGCGCGGCGCGCGGGCTGGGCTACGAGTTCGCGGTGGCGCTGTGCCAGGCCGGCGCGCAGGTGGCCATGGCCGACATCCTGGCCGACACGCTGAAAGAGGCGGTCGAGTCGCTGCAGGCGCGGGGTTTTCCGGTGCACGGCATCGAAGTCGACCTGGGCGACAAGGCATCGGTCGAGCGGTGCGCGGCGCGCGCCGTCGAACTGCTGGGCGGGCTGGACGGACTGGTGAACAACGCCGCCATCACCAACTCGGGCGGGCGCACCGCGCACCAGCTCGAGGTCGAGGTATGGGACAAGGTCATGCAGGTCAACGTGCGCGGCACCTGGCTGATGTCCGTCGCCTGCCACGCGGCGCTGAAGGCCTCGGGCCGGGGCGCCATCGTCAACCTGGCGTCGGACACGGCGCTGTGGGGCGCGCCCAACCTGATGGCCTACGTCGCCAGCAAGGGCGCGGTCACGGCGATGACGCGGTCGCTGGCGCGCGAGTTCGGCGCCGACAACATCACCGTCAATGCCATTGCGCCGGGGCTGACCCTGGTCGAGGCGACGGAATACGTGCCCGAGGCGCGGCATCAGCTCTACCATGACCAGCGTGCGATCCACCGCGAACAGGTGCCCGAGGACGTGAGCGGATCGGTGTTGTTCGCGCTGTCGGACCTCGCGCGCTTCGTCACCGGCCAGCTTCTTCCGGTCAACGGCGGATTCGTGATGAATTGAAAAAAGCGGGCAGCGTGGCCGGCACCGCCTGTCGGGACCGGTATCATTCCGTCCGCAAGCCATCAGACAGTCGGTCACACCATGAGCAAAGGGAACATCTCGGAGGTCGCGCAGGACAAGTATCTCGTCCCGGCGCTGGAGCGCGGCCTGCTGTTGCTGGGACAATTCAGCCACGTCGACCGCAAGCTGTCGGCGCCCGAACTGGCGCGCCGCCTCAGCTTGCCGCGTTCCACCGTTTTCCGGCTGCTGATGACCCTGGAGTCCATGGGGTTCGTCCAGCGGGCCGAGGGCGGGCACGACTACCGGCTCGGACTGGCCGTGCTGCGGCTGGGTTTCGAATACCTGGCCTCGCTCGAACTGACCGAGCTGGGCGCGCCCCTGCTGGAGCGCCTGCGGGGCGAGATCGGGTTCTCGTGCAACCTGGTCGTGCGCGATGGCCGTTCCATCGTCTACGTCGCCAAGTCGTCGGCGCCCACGCCCTTCACCAGCTCGGTCCACGTTGGCACGCGGCTGCCCGCGCACGCCACGGTGCTGGGCCGCGTCCTGCTGGAGGACCTCACGCTGGACGAACTGCGCGAGCTGTTCCCCGAGGAACACCTGGCAAGCTACTCATCCAGCACGCCCACGACCGTGATGGATTTGTACGAGCTGGTGCAGAAGGACCGCGAACGCGGCTATGTCCTGCAGGAAGCCTTCTTCGAGGCGCGGGTCTCGACCATCGCCGCGCCGGTGCGCGACGCCACCGGCCGCATCGTGGCGGCGCTGGGCGCCACGATACCCTCGTCGCGCTTCGAGCCCGAGCGTATCGACGACCTGGTCGGCCGGGTGCGCAGCACCGCCATGGAGTTGTCGCGCCTGTTGAATTATTCGCCCGAGAAACTGGCCATGGGCCGGGTCGTCAACCTGTGAACGTATGGCCGGGTCGTTGACCGCGCCTGGCCGCGCCGCGGTGGTGGGCGCCGGGCCGGCGGGCCTGATGGCTGCCGAGGTCCTGGCCGAGGCCGGCATCGCGGTGGATGTCTACGACGCCATGCCGTCGGCGGGCCGCAAGTTCCTGCTGGCCGGCATAGGCGGCCTGAACATCACGCACTCCGAACCGGCGGCGGCCTTCCTGGCCCGCTATGGCGATCGCGCCGGAGCGCTGGCCCCCATGCTCGAGGCGTTCGGCGCCCGGGCCGTGTGCGATTGGGTGCATGGCCTGGGCATCGACACCTTCGTCGGATCGTCGGGCCGGATCTTCCCGAAAGAGATGAAGGCCGCGCCGCTGCTGCGCGCGTGGCTGCATCGGCTGCGGGGGCGGGGCGTGCGCCTGCACATGCGGCATCGATGGCTAGGGTGGGAGGCGGACGGCGCGCTGGCCTTCAATACGCCGGCCGGTCGTGCGGCCCATCGCCACGATGCGGTGGTGCTGGCCCTGGGGGGCGCGAGCTGGCCGCGGCTGGGATCGGACGCGGCCTGGGTGCCGTGGCTGGCCGGGCGCGGCGTACGCATTGCGCCGCTGCTGCCGGCCAACTGCGGTTTCGAGATCGACTGGAGCCCGCACTTCCGCGAGCGTTACGCGGGACAGCCGGTGCGCGCGGTCACGCTCGCCATGTCCGACGAACGGGGAGAGTGGCGGCGCGGCGGGGAGTTCGTCGTATCCGGCTACGGTGTCGAGGGCAGCCTGATCTATGCCGCTTCGGCCCGCCTGCGCGAGGCCATCGTCCGTCACGGCCGTGCCGAACTGCGGCTCGACCTGGCGCCCGGGCTCGGCATCGAGCGCGTGGCCGAGGAACTGGCATGGCCGCGGGGCAGCAAATCCATGGCCAACCACCTGCGCGCGCGCATCAAGGTGGACGGCGCGAAGGCGGGCCTGCTGCGCGAGATCGTGCCGGCCGCCGATTTCCAGGATCCTGTCCGGCTGGCCGCGTGGGTGAAGTCGCTGCCCTTGATGCTGCGCGCGCCGCGGCCTATAGCCGAGGCCATCAGCAGCGCCGGCGGCGTGGCATTCGACGGCATGGACGAACACGGCATGTTGCGCGTGCTGCCTGGCGTCTTCTGCGCCGGCGAGATGCTGGATTGGGAGGCACCCACCGGCGGCTATCTGCTCACGGCCTGCCTGGCCAGCGGCCGCTGGTCGGGGCAGGGCGCCGCCCGTTGGTTGGCACTGCGCAACGGCGCTTGACCTTGCCATCGTGGGAAGGGGAATACTGGCTACACCATCAAGAAAGGAGTCATGCCATGTTTGAATTCCAGGTGCAGGGAATGAGCTGCGGACACTGTGTCAAGTCCGTCACCCAGGCGGTGCAGTCCGCCTATCCCCAGGCCCATGTCGAGGTCGACCTGGGTGCCGGGAAGGTGCGCGTCGACCAGGCCGACGACGCAGCGCGGATCGCCAAGCTGATCGAAGAGGCCGGCTACACGGTGTCGGGTTCCGAAACCGTAGGCTGATCGCCGAACAGCGCGAGCTGTCCGCCCGGGGCGCCCAGGCGCACGCCCAGTCCCATCAGCCGCACGGCGCGCGGGTTGCGGCGGAAGGCCGTGGCCAGCAGGATGCGGAACTGTTCCTCGTCCAGCGCCGCCCCGACGCCCTCGGCGGTGGTGCGGTTGAAATCCGAGAAGCGCAGTTTCACGAACAGCTTCTGGATGTGGTGCTGGGCATCGGCGCGGCGCACGCGTGCGTCGAGCTGGTCCAGCATCTCGCGCAGGAGTTCCTGGCACGCCTCCAGCGTGTGCAGGTCGGTGACGAAGGTCTGCTCCACGCTGACCGACTTGCGTTCTCGGGTGGGCGAGACCTCGCGGTTGTCGATGCCGCGGCACAGGTCGTGCAGGCGTTCGCCGAACGCGCCGAACTCGTCGCGCAGCCGGTCGTGTTCCCATGCCCGCAGGTCGGCGCAGGTCTCGACGCCCAGCGCCTTGAGCCGCGCGCCGGTCACCTTGCCCACGCCGTGCAGCTTGGAGACGGGCAGCGCCGCCACGAAGGTGTCCACGTCCCGCGGACGCACGACGAACAGGCCGTCGGGCTTGTTCCAGTCGCTGGCGATCTTGGCCACGAACTTGCTGGGCGCCACGCCGGCCGAGACGGTGATGCCGACGGCCTGGGCCACGCGCTGCCGGATCTCGCTGGCGATCCGCGTGGCGCTGCCCTGCAGCCGGTCGCTGCCGGTCACGTCCAGGTAGGCCTCGTCCAGCGACAGCGGTTCGACCAGTTCGGTGTAGTCGCGATAGATGTCCATGATCTGCGCCGAGGCCACCCGGTACATCTCCATCCTGGGCGGAATGATCAGCAGGTCCGGGCACAGCCGCACCGCGCGCGCCGACGACATGGCCGAATGGATGCCGTACTTGCGCGCCTCGTAGTTGCAGGTGGCCACCACGCCCCGGGTCTCGGGCCGCCCGCCCACGGCCAGCGGCCGGCCGAGCAGGCTGGGATCATCGCGCATTTCTATCGATGCGTAGAAGCAGTCGCAATCGCAGTGGATGATCTTGCGCATGGCCGCATTCGCCGGTTGGCCGAGCCTATTTCAGGCTGAGCTTCGCGTAGCGATAGAAGCTGCCGGCGGCGGCGGTGGCCGCGAGCAGGAACCCGTGGCGGCCGTCCAGGAAGCCGCGCTTGAAGACGTACAGCCGCACGAAGGTCCAGGCGCCATGACCGATGGCGGCGCCCATGCCCGTTCGCCTGCCGCGCGCGTGCAGCGCCTGCGCGCTGTCGCTGGAATAGCGGTTCATCTTGGCGATGGCGCTGTCCAGGTCGGGGTAAGTGTAGTGCAGCAGGTGCGGCGCCAGGTGTCCCACCTCGCCGTCGGCGACCACCTTTTCGTGCACCAGATCGTCGCTGAAGCGGGCCGTGCCGCGCCGGAACAGGCGCAGCACGCGGTCGGGCCACCAGCCGCTGTGCCGGATGAAGCGGCCGCAGAAACTGGACAGCCGTGGCATGTCGTAGGCATCGTGGCGCGGGGTGCGCAGGGCGTCGGCGATCGCGGCGGCCAGTTCGGGCGTCACCCGTTCGTCGGCATCCAGCGACAGGACCCAGTCGCCGGTGGCCAGGGCCAGCGCGCGGTTCTTCTGCGGCCCGAAGCCCGGCCAGTCCGGGGTGATCTCGACCCGGGCGCCATGCCGGCGCGCGATGTCCACCGTCTCGTCGGTGCTGCCTGAATCGACCACGACGATCTCGTCGGCGAAGCGGACCGATTCCAGGCAGTCGGCCAGGTTGCGGGCCTCGTTGCGGGCAATGATGACGACGGACAGGCGCATGACGCATGCGGAGAGCAGGGTGGCGATGCCGCCATTACAGCATGGTGCGCCGGGGCGGCGGGCCGGTTCGCCGCCGGTTTTTCCTTCTGGTTGACAGGCTGGCTTTTGAGGTAAAATCTAAGTCTTTGATTTTTCTGGACTATTGATACGCATCATCGTGTTGCGGCATTGGTGGTCCCCCACCATGACAGATACAGCGGCATCAGGGCCCAGTTCTTTTGCCGATTTCGGCCTGCACCCCGACATACTCAAGGCGGTCGTCGCCACCGGGTACACCATTCCGACGCCTATCCAGGCGCAAGCGATTCCGGTCGTCACCAACGGCCGAGACGTAATGGGCGCAGCGCAAACCGGAACCGGCAAGACCGCGGCTTTCACTCTCCCCATCCTCCATCGGCTCATGCCTTTGGCCAACACCAGCGCATCGCCGGCACGGCATCCCGTCCGCGCGCTGATCCTCACGCCCACGCGCGAGCTGGCCGACCAGGTGGCCGACAACGTCAAGCGCTATAGCCAGTTCACGCCCCTGCGCGCGGCCGTGGTCTTCGGCGGGGTCGACATCGGCCCCCAGAAGGAAGAAGTGCGGCGCGGCTGCGAAGTGCTGATCGCGACGCCGGGACGCCTGCTCGATCACGTCGAGCAGAAAACCATCAATCTGGGCCAGGTCGGCATGCTGGTGCTGGACGAGGCCGACCGGATGCTCGACATGGGCTTCCTGCCGGACCTGGAACGCATCATCCGCCTGCTGCCCCAGCAGCGCCAGACGCTGTTGTTCTCGGCCACCTTCAGCAACGAGATCCGCAAGCTGGCGCGCTCCTATCTGACGCAGCCGGTCGAGATCGAGGTCGCGGCGCGCAACGCCACGGCCGACACCGTCAGCCAGATCGCCTACAAGCTGAGCGGCGACGCCAAGCGCGCCGCGGTCGTTCACCTGGTCAAGTCGCGCGGCTTGAAGCAGGTCATCGTGTTCTCCAACACGAAGATCGGCACCGCCCGCCTGGCGCGGCTGCTCGAGCGCGACGGCGTGCGCGCCGAGTCCATCCACGGCGACAAGACCCAGGCCGATCGCATGAAGGCGCTCGAGGCCTTCAAGGCCGGCGAGCTGGAAGTGCTGGTGGCGACCGACGTCGCGGCCCGCGGCCTGGACGTGGCCGGCGTGCCCTGCGTGATCAACTACGACCTGCCCTACAACGCCGAGGACTACGTGCACCGCATCGGGCGCACCGGCCGTGCCGGCGCGACGGGCGAGGCCATCGCGCTGTTCGCGCCCGAGGAAGAGCGCTTCCTGCTCGACGTCGAGAAGCTGATCAAGCGCGAGATCCCGCGCGGCCAGTTGGACCTGCCGGCGTCGCTGCTGGCATCGTCGCGCGGTGAGCGCGAACGCCCGGTTCGCAGCCATGCCGGACGCGGCGATCGTGGCGAGCGCGGCGAGCGCCCGCGGTATGAATCGCCGGCCAAGAAGCCCGTCGACGATTTCTTCTTCCGTCCCTATGTGCCCGCGAGCGGCACCGAGCCGGTCCATGGCGAGGCGCCTCCCGTGCCGCCTCGCACGTCCGCCAAGCGGCCGCTGGCCGTGCTGCTGGGCGGCGGCAAGAAGGACTGACCTTCCTGCCGGCCGTTGTCGGGGCGCCCGCCGCGCCCCGGCCTCATCTCCGGACTATTTCCCATCGCCGCGCCCAGCGGTCCGTCGCTTCGGCCAGGAAGGCCGGGACGTCCGCCGCCGGCAGCGGTTCGAATTGCAGATGGCGCCACGCGGCCCGCAACGCGGCCAGCGGCCGCTGCGTATCGATCGCCGCGGCGCCGGTCTGCTTCGACAGTTTCTGCCCGTCGGCATTGACCACCACCGGCACGTGCATCCACCGGGGAACCGGCAGCGCCAGCAGTGTCTGCAGGACTTTCTGCCTGGGTGTGGAGCCGAGCAGGTCCTCGCCGCGAACGACGTCGGTGATGCCCTGTTCGGCATCGTCCACCACCACCGCCAACTGGTAGGCCCACATCCCGTCCGCGCGGAAAAGCACGAAGTCGCCCACCTCGTCCGCCACGTCCTGCTCGACCACCCCCATCCATCGATCGTCGATGCGTACGGTGCCCGGCGGCACGCGCAGCCGCCAGGCGCGCGCCGGCTTGCCGTGCAGCCCGTCGCGGCAGGTGCCCGGATAGGGCAGTTCGCCGGCCGGCAGGTAGCCGCGCGAGCTCAGGATGGAGTCGGCGATTTCCTTGCGCGTGCAGCCGCAGGCATAGACCATGCCCTGGCGCCGCAGCGTATCGAAGGCTTCGCGGTAGGCCTGGTGGCGCGAGGACTGGTGGAGGATCTCGCCGTCCCAGTGCAGGCCCAGGGCCCGCAACTGGTCGAGGATGACGTGGTCCGCGCCTTCCACGACCCGGGGCGCGTCCAGGTCCTCGACGCGCACCAGCCAGCGCCCGCCGTGGGCGCGGGCGTCCAGGTGGCTGGCCAGCGCGGCCACCAGCGAACCCTGGTGCAGGGGGCCGGTGGGGCTGGGGGCGAAGCGGCCGACGTAGTCCATCACGAGGCCCGCCGGGCCGAGGCCGCCTGCGGGTGCGCGCGGGACAGCAGGGCGGCATGCAGCCGCGTCGATTGCAGCCGTTTCAGCAGCCATTGCAGCGCCTGTCCCTCGGCGGGGGCGCGCCAGGCGTAGACCAGCCGTTCGTTCAGGCCGATGCCCTCGACCTCGCGCGCCACCAGCAGGCCCTGGGACAGGTAGGGCGCCGCCAGGGGCTCGGGCAGGTAGCCGCAGCCCAGCCCGCGCACCTGGGCGCGGACCTTCAGTTCCATGTTGGGCAGCGTGATCGTGTGCTGGGTGCTCAGGAGGCCCTTGGTGCCGGCCGGCAGGCGGCGCGACGTATCGGCCACGACGGCGGCGGTATGGCGGTCGATATCGGCGGCGGCCAGCGGCTCCGGCGCCGTGGCCAGCGGATGGTGGGGCGCGACGCAGAACACGAAGGGCAGGTTGCCCAGCGCGCGCGAATGAAAGCCCTCGGCCGGCGCGCCGTCGGCGTCCGCGCCGATCACGATGTCCGCGCGGCCGGACAGCAGGGCATCCCAGTTGCCCTGCAGCACCTCGTGGCTGAACCGCAGCCGGGTGCCGGTGCCCAGGGCCTCGAAATCCTCGGCCAGGTCGAACAGGGCGGTGCAGTTCAGGGCCGCGTTGACCGCGATGCGCAGTTCCGTCTCCCAGCCTGTGGCGATGCGCCGCACCCGCTGCGCCAGCGCGTCGTAGGCCTCCAGCAGGGGGCGGCCTTCGCGCAGCAGTTCCTCGCCGGCGGCGGTGAGGCGGGCGCGATGGCCGCTGCGGTCGAACAGCAGCGCGTCCAGGTCGTCCTCGATCCGGCGCACCGAATAGGTCAGCGCCGACGGGACTTTGCCCAGTTCGCGCGCGGCCTTGGCGAAGCTGCCGTGGCGCGCGATGGCGTCGATCATCTGCAGCGATTCGGGCGACAGCGCATGCATGGGGAAAAGTCGTTCAACGAATTTGAATGATGTCCTCAAAGGATACGGCACAAACCGGGGAGCCGGTAGCCCACAATGGATCCATCGACAACGGCCCTGCCACCGGGCGGGCCGACACGGGAGAATCCTCATGCAAACCATTCGACGCAGTGAAGAACGCGGCCGCGCCGACCACGGCTGGCTGCGCAGCGCCCATACCTTTTCGTTCGCCGACTACTTCGACCTCGCGCACATGGGCTTCGGCCCCCTGCGCGTGATCAACGACGACACCATCGCCGCGGGCCGGGGCTTCGGCATGCACGGCCACCGCGACATGGAAATCATCACCTATGTGCTGGACGGCGCCATCGAGCACAAGGACAGCATGGGCAACGGCTCGGTCATCCGTCCCGGCGACGTGCAGCGCATGAGCGCGGGTACCGGGGTGATGCACTCCGAGTTCAACCCCGAGCGGGACCGCGCCACCCACATGCTGCAGATCTGGATCGAGCCGAACGTCAAGGGCGTCGAACCCAGCTACGAGGAGCGCAACTTCCCCGCCGCCGAGAAGCGCGGCCGGCTGCGCCTGGTGGCGTCGCCGGACGGCGCCCAGGGGTCGGTGGGCATCCACCAGGACGCCCGGTTGTACGCCGGGCTGTTCGACGCCGGGGAGCGCGCCGAGCACGCGCTGGCCGAGGGCCGCCAGGCCTGGGTGCACGTCGCGCGGGGAACGGCGGTGGTGAACGGCCAGCGCCTGTCCGGCGGCGATGCGCTGGCGGTCGGGGACGAGGCCGGCATCGTGGTCGAACAGGGCGAAAACGCGGAGGTTCTACTGTTCGACCTGCCCTGCTAGACTGGAAACGGACGAAGGCCTTCCTTCGCCCCCGGACGATTGAAATCGGTCGGCGTGTCCCACATATAAAGCAATACTCGGCCGGCCCGGCGACGTGCCGGCCGGCACTTTACTTTGCGAGACCGCGGCTATGGAGTTCAAGGACTACTACGCGACGCTGGGCGTCGAGCAGGGGGCGTCGGACGACGATATCCGGCATGCCTACCGCAAGCTGGCCCGCAAGTACCATCCGGACGTCAGCAAGGAGGCCGACGCCGAGCAGCGCATGCGCGACGTCAACGAGGCCTACCAGGTGCTGAAGGATCCCGAGAAACGGACCGCCTACGACAATCTGGCGGCCGGTGTCTCGTCCGGCGGCGATTTCCGTCCGCCGTCCGACTGGGACAGCGGGTTCGAGTTCCGCGGGGCCAGCCCCAACGACGACGCGGCGTTCAGCGAGTTCTTCTCGTCGCTGTTCGGCGCGCGCCATCGTCCGGGCGGCGCGCAGATGCGGGCCCGGGGCGAGGACCACCACGCCGCCATCGAGATCGACCTGGACGACGCCCTGCACGGCGCCACCCGCGACATCTCGCTGCGCTCCATCGGCCACGACGAGAACGGCCAGCCCCGGCTGCAAACGCGCACGCTGAGCGTGCGCATCCCGGCCGGGATCCGGGAAGGGCAATTCATCCGGCTGGCGGGGCAGGGCATGCCGGGCCTGGGCGGCGGCGAGAACGGCGACCTCTACCTCGAGGTCCGGATCAAGCCTCACCCGCGCTATCGGGTCGAGGGGCGCGACCTGTACATGGACCTGCCGGTGGCCCCCTGGGAGGCCGCGCTGGGCGCCACGGTGCGGGCGCCCACGCCGCACGGACCGGTCGAGGTCAACGTGCCGGCGAACTCGCGCAACGGCCGCAAGCTGCGCCTGAAGGGCAAGGGCATCCCGGGGGACCCGGCCGGCGATTTCTACCTGGTGCTGGAGATCGCCTGGCCGCCCGCCGACACCGAGAAGGCGAAGGCGGCCTATAGACACCTGGCGCAGGAAGTGCCCTTCGACCCGCGCCGGAACCTGGGAGACTGACGATGAAGACGGTTGCCGTCACCGCCACCTTGGTGGGCAAGGAACAGCCGCTCAGCACCGGGGAGTTGGCCCGGGCCTGCGGCGCGGAAGAGGCCTGGGTGCTGCAACTGGTCCGGGTCGGCATCATCGAGGCCAGCGGCCGTCAGGCCGACTGGTGCTTCGACAGCGCCGCGCTGCGGCAGGCCCTGGCGGCGCGCGACCTGCAGCGCGATTTCGACGCCAGCCTGGACGCGGCGGCCCTGATCCTCGACATGAGCAACGAAATACGGCGGCTGCGCGCGCGGCTGCGCGTGCTGGGCCTGGACGCCGACGGCCGCTGAACGCCAGATTTGCGGGTTTACCCTAGTGTCGACGGGAGGGCGGAGCGGCTATATTTCGTTCTGTTCCGTGTATGGATTGTCAGTTCATATTTGAAACGACATTTCTGCCCATCCCCTTAGCTGCTCGAACGAACCCTGGCGCGCGCCGTGAACCCGCTTCCCCCTCAGGAAACCTCGCAGGACAAGTATGTCGTTCCCGGCCTGGAGCGCGGCCTGCGCGTGCTGTGCGAGGTCGGCCAGGCGCAGGGCGCCATGAACGCCCCCGAACTGGCGCGGCGGCTGGGCGTGCCCCGCACCACGGTATTCCGGCTGCTGGCCACGCTCGAACGCATGGGCTTCATCCATCGCGCCGACAACGGCCGCGACTATTCCCTCGGCATGGCCGTGCTGCGCCTGGGCTTCGAATACCTCGCCTCGCTCGAACTGACCCAATTGGGGGCACCCCTGCTGGAGCGGGTGCGCAACGAGTTCAATCTTTCCTGTCATCTGGTGGTGCGCGACGGCGCCGACATCGTCTACGTCGCCAAGGCTGCCGCCAACACGCCGCTCGCCAGCTCGGTGAACGTCGGCACCCGCCTGCCCGCCCATGCCACGGTGCTGGGCCGGGTGCTGATGGCCGACATGTCCCTGGACGAACTGCGCGAGCTGTATCCGCAGGGCACGCTGCCCGTTGTCAACGCGTTCACGCCGCGCTCCGTGGAGCAACTGCATGCGCTGCTGGCGGAGGACCGCCGGCGGCCCTACCTGCTGCATGAAGGTTTCTTCGAATCGGGCATCTCGACCCTGGCCGCGCCCGTGCGCGAGCAGGGCGGGGCCATCGCCGCCGCGCTGGGCGTGGCGATGCCCGCCGTGCCGCTGGAAGCCGGCCGCCTGGAGCGCCTGGCCGACAGCGTTTGCGAAAACGCCGCCGAACTCTCTTCCTTGCTCAACTACCGTGGGCAGGATGCCGCCTATGGTCTCGATGAAAAACTGAACGGAATGGTTGCCTAATGACTATGTATAAGCTTGACGGGAAAGTCGCCGTCGTCACGGGGGGAACCTCGGGCATCGGTCTCGCGACGGTCGGCTTGCTGCTGGAAGCCGGCGCGGCGGTCGCCTTCTGCGGCCGCAACGAGGACAAGCTCAGCCAGGCCAAGGAAGGCCTCTTGGCCCGCTTTCCCGGCGCCCGCATCCTCGCGGCCCGCTGCGACGTGCTGGTGCCCGAACAGGTCGAGGCCTTCGCCGCCCAGGTGCAGCGCGAGCTGGGCACGGCGTCCATCCTGGTCAACAACGCCGGCCAGGGCCGCGTGTCGACGTTCGCCAGCACCGAGAACTCGGCCTGGCTGGACGAAGTCCAATTGAAGTTCTTTTCGGTCATCAACCCGACCCGCGCCTTCATCCCGCAGCTGGAGCTGAGCGAGGATGCCGCGATCGTGTGCGTGAACTCGCTGTTGGCCATCCAACCCGAACCGCACATGGTGGCCACCTCGGCCGCGCGCGCCGGCATCCACAACCTGGTGCGCTCGCTGGCATTCGAACTGGCTCCCAAGCATATCCGTGTGAACGGCATCCTGCTGGGCCTGGTGGAGTCGGGCCAATGGCGCCGCCGCTACGAGGAGCGCAAGGACCGCGCGCTGACCTGGGAGCAATGGACGGGCCGCATCGCCGCCGAAAAACAGATTCCGCTGGGCCGCCTCGGCCGTCCCGAAGAGCCCGCGCGGGCCATTTTCTTCCTTGCCACGCCCTTGTCTTCCTACACGACGGGCAGCCATATCGATATTTCCGGAGGGGTTTGCCGTCATGCCTAATGTCAACCGTATCACCGTCGGCGCAGCCATTGCGCAGTTCCTCGAGAACTGCGGCGTCAAGGCGGCATTCGGGGTCATCTCGATCCACAACATGCCCATCCTGGATGCCTTCGGCGAACGCGGCAACATCCGCTTCGTCATGGCCCGCGGCGAGGCCGGCGCGACCAACATGGCCGATGCCTATGCCCGCACCACCGGCGGCCTGGGCGTGACCGTGACCAGCACCGGCACCGCCGCCGGCAATGCCGCCGGCTCGATGGTCGAGGCCATCACCGCCGGCACGCCGCTGCTGCACCTGACCGGCCAGATCGACAGCCCCTACCTGGACCAGAACCTGGGCTTCATCCACGAAGCCAACCACCAGCTCGACATGCTGCAGGCGGTGTCCAAGGCCGCCTTCCGCATCCGCACGCCCGAGACCGCCATCGGCATCGTCAAGCGCGCCGTGCAGATCGCCATGACAGCCCCCACCGGCCCGGTCAGCATCGAGATCCCCATCGACGTGCAGGCCGCCCTGATCGACGAGCCCGCCGACCTGAGCCCGCTGCCCGTGGCGGCGCTGGTGCCGTCCGAGGCCGCGCTGGACGAACTGGCCCAGCGCCTGGCCCAGGCCAGGCGTCCGCTGCTGTGGCTGGGCGGTGGCGCCCGTCAGGCCGGCGAGCAGGTCCGCCGCCTGGTCAAGATGGGCTTCGGCGTGATCACCAGCACGCAGGGCCGCGGCGTGATCCCGGAAAACGATCCGGCCTGCCTGGGTTCGTTCACGGTCGCCAAGCCGGTCGAGAACCTCTACCAGACCGTGGACGCGCTGCTCGTGGTCGGCTCGCGCCTGCGCAGCAACGAGACGCTGAAGTACGCGATCAAGCTGCCCGCCACCCGCTACCGCATCGATGCCGATTCGCAGGCGGACGGCCGTGCCTACACGACCGATTTCTTCGTCAACGGCGATGCCACCCTGGCGCTCAAGGGCCTGGCCGACCGCCTGGAAGGCAAGATGTCGGCCGACCCCAAGTTCCTGGACGACATCCAGTCCGCCAAGCAGGGCGCGATGGCCAAGCTGCGCGACGACGTCGGCCCCTACACCAGGCTCATCGACACCCTGCAATCCGTGGTGGGCGAGTCCTTCAACTGGGTGCGCGACGTCACGCTGTCCAACAGCATCTGGGGCAACCGCCTGCCGTGCCTGCATGATTCCAAGGCCGGTGTGCACGCCCTGGGCGGCGGCATCGGCCTGGGCCTGGCCATGGGCGTGGGCGCCGCCGTGGGCGCGGCCGTGAGCGGCTCGGGCAAGAAGACCTTTACGCTGGCCGGCGACGGCGGCTTCATCCTGAACCTGGGCGAGCTGGCGACGGCCGTGCAGGAGCAGGCCGACATGCTGATCGTCCTGATGAACGACCAGGCGTACGGCGTCATCAAGAACATCCAGGACGCCGTCTATGGCGGACGCAAGCACTACGTGCAGCTGCACACGCCGGACTACGCGCTGCTGACCCAGGCCATGGGCCTGGGCCATGCCCGCGTCAGGAACCTGGACGAGCTGGAAGGCGCGCTCAAGCAGGGCCTGGCCGCCAAGGGGCCGTTCATCGTCGAGATCGACATGCTGTCGGTCGGCGGCTTCAACACCAAGTTCGCGGGTCCCCCGGTCAAGGCCGCGACCGACAAGGCGGGAGCCTGAACCATGTTGATCTCCGACAAGAACCTTCCCATCTGCGTCGCCGGCGTCTGGCGCGAGGGCGGCGGCGAACGCTACGCCACGCTCTATCCGGCCACCGGCGAGCCCGTGGCCTACCTGAACGCGGCCAGCCTGGATGACGTCGAAGAGGCGATCCAGGGCGCGCACCAGGCCTTCCGCACCAGCGGCTGGGCCCAGCGCAAGCCGCACGAGCGCGCCGCCGTGCTGTACCGGATCGCGCAACTGATCCGCGAGCGCGCCGAAGACCTGGCCCAGCGCCAGCGCCTGGACAACGGCAAGCCCATCAGCGAGACGCGCGCGCTGGTGGCCAGCGCGGCCGGCACCTTCCAGTTCTTCGCCGCCGCCTGCGAGACGCTGGAGGAAGTCATCACCCCGTCGCGTGGCGACTACATGTCCATGAGCGTGTACGACCCCATGGGCGTGGTGGCCGCCATCACCCCGTGGAACTCGCCCATCGCCAGCGAGGCCCAGAAGATGGCTCCGGCGCTGGCCGCCGGCAACGCCCTCGTGGTCAAGCCCGCCGAAGTCACGCCGCTGATGGCGCTGGACCTGGCCGCCATCTGCGAGGAAGCCGGCGTGCCCAAGGGCATCATCAGCGTGCTGCCCGGCAAGGGCTCGGTCATCGGCGACGCCATCACCAAGCATCCGCTGGTCAAGCGGGTGTCCTTCACCGGCGGCACGACCACCGGCCGGCACATCGCCCACATCGCGGCCGACAAGATGATGCCGGTGTCGCTGGAACTGGGCGGCAAGTCGCCCACCATGGTGTTCGAGGACGCCGACCTGGACCATGCCGTCAACGGCGTGCTGTACGGCATCTTCAGTTCGTCGGGCGAGTCCTGCATCGCCGGGTCGCGCCTGTTCGTCGCCTCGTCCATCTATGAGCAGTTCCTGGACCGGCTGACCCAGCGTGCCGCGGCGCTGCGCGTGGGCGACCCCGCCGACGAGCGCACCCAGATGGGCCCGCTCATCACCGGCCGCCATCGCGAGTCGATCGAGCGCTACGTCGAACTGGGCGTGTCCGAGGGCGGCCGCATCCGCACCGGCGGCCAGCGTCCGGAAGGCGGCATCTACGACAAGGGCTATTTCTATCGCCCGACCATCATCGAGGGCCTGGACAACCAGGCGCGCATCAGCCAGGAGGAAATCTTCGGGCCGGTGCTGGTGGCGATGCCCTTCGACAACGAAGAGAACCTGATCGAGCAGGCCAACGACAGCGTGTACGCGCTGGCGGCCGGCATCTGGACGGGCGACTACAAGCGCGCCTGGCGCGTCGGCCGCGCCGTGCAGGCCGGTACGGTGTGGATCAACACCTACAAGTTCTTCTCGATCTCCACGCCGTTCGGCGGCTGGCGCGACAGCGGCCTCGGCCGCGAGAAGGGCCGACTCGGCATCCTGCAGTACATGGAACAGAAGGGCATGTACTGGGGCATGAATCAAAATCCTTTGCCTTGGGCAAACTGAGGTAGGAGAGCCAAATGGACGTATTGGGTATAGACGAAATCACCTACGGCGCTGACGATCTGGCCGCCTGCAGGAAGTTCCTGTCCGACTGGGGCCTGACGCTTGCCGAGGAAACGGACAAGTCGCTGGTGTTCGAGTCGATGAACAAATGCCGGGTGATCGTGAAGACCACCGATTTCCCGGGCCTGCCGCCGGCGATCGAGGACGGCCCGACGCTGCGTGAAGTGGTGTGGGGCGTGTCCAGCGACGAAGTGCTGGAGCGTTTCGCGGCTCGCCTGAAGGACAAGCCGGGCTACGTGAACGAAGGCGGCCGGGTCGGTTGTACCGATCCCAACGGCTTGGCCGTGCGTTTCCAGACCACCCGCAAGATCGATCTCGATCTCGACAGCCCGGGCATGAACACCTGGGGCACCAAGGCTCGCCGCAACGAGCGCAGCCCGATCTACGAGCGCGCCACCCCCATCGAAGTCGGGCATGTGGTGTTCTTCGTCAAGGATGTGAAAGCCTGCGAGCAGTTCTATACCGATAACTTCGGTTTCGTGGCTTCCGACCGCTATCCGGGCAAAGGCGCTTTCCTGCGCTGCGCGCCCGAGGGCGGCCACCACGACCTGTTCCTGCTGCAGCCGCCGCAGCCGCGCGCCGGCCTGAACCACGTGGCGTTCGCCGTGCGCGACATCCACGAGGTGTTCGGCGGCGGCATGGCGATGGCCCGCGATGGCTGGAGCACGCAGCTCGGCCCGGGCCGGCATCCGATTTCGTCGGCCTACTTCTGGTACTTCAATTTCCCGGGCGGTGGCCTGATCGAGTACTACGCCGACGACGACTACCTGGATGCCGAATGGGAGGCCCGCGATTTCGAGCCCGGCCCGACGGTTTTCGCCGAATGGGCGATCGATGGCGGCCTGGATGGCAATACCCGCCGCCAGAAGAACGCCAAGGCGCCGGATGGCAAGTTCTTAACCGAAAAGAAGTAGGGGCGACCATGGCCGAGCCGGCGAGCGTGATGTTGACCGTGCTGCTCAAGCACAATCAGTCGAACAATCTGGACGCGGTCCAGACCAAGCTGAAGGAAGCCGACTGGTGGGAGCGGTTCCCGCCCGAGGGCGTGAAGATCGTGTCCTGGACCGTGGCGATGGGGCTGGGGCAGATCGTGACGCTCGAGGTGCCGCCGCATCTGCTGGCCACGGTCAACGTCGAACTCGAGCGCTCGGCCTGGGGGGTATTCCGCACCGAGTGCTATCCCACTTATGACTTTGTTCCCGTTCGCGAACGCATCCGCGAACGCGTACGCAACGGAGGTAAATGATGCAACAAGACCGTTATCTGGACCCGCATCAGGCACGTCGCCGCACGCCCAGCGAGTGGGAAAGCCTGCTGGGCGATTCGCTCGAGCGCGCCTTCGCGGCGGGCAAGCATGAGCTCGCGCCCATCGTCGAATACCTGAACCACGCCGGCCCTCCGGCGCCCAACGGCGTGCCCTGGACCGAGGACCTGCTGCAATCCGAACTGGCCCGCCTGGCCGAGACCGCCTGAGGAGTCCGCCATGATCAAGATCGATAGCCCCGACACCCTGCTCGCGAACGGCCTGAAAGACACCTGGTACGCGATCTGTCCGTCCAACTTCATCGCCGACAAGCCCGTGTCGCTGCGTCGCCTGGGCATGAAGCTGGTGTTCTGGCGCGACGAGGCCGGCAAGCTGTATGCGCTGGAAGACCATTGCCCGCACCGCGGCGCGCCCTTGTCGCGCGGCATCCTGCTGGGCGACCGCATCGCCTGCGGCTACCACGGCGTGCAGGTGCGCGCCGACGGCGTGGTGACCAACGTGCCGGGCAGCCCCGGCTGCAGCCTGGAAGGCAAGCGCGCCGCGCGTTCCTTCCACGTGGCCGAGCGCAACGGCGCGGTGTTCCTGTACAACTCGGCCACCAACGTCGACGAGGCGCCCGAGTTCACGCTGCCGGAAGAACTGGTCTCGGACGAGTACGCCGCCTTCCTGTGCTACACCGAATGGCGCGGCGACTATCGCTACGTCATCGACAACGTCATGGACCCGATGCACGGGACCTACCTGCACAAGCAGTCGCACTCGATGGCCGAAGGTTCTTCGGTGGCCGATTTCGGCGTGCGCGACACCGAGCACGGCTTCGTCTTCGAGAAGAAGGGCCAGCGCGGCGTGAACTTCGACTGGACCGAGTGGGCCAACACCGGCCTGCATTGGCTGCGGCTCGAGATTCCGTATCCGTCCACCGGCGGCCCCGGCGGCAGCTTCGCCATCGTCGGTACCTACACCCCGATCTCCGAGAACCTGGCCGCCGTGTTCCACTGGCGCTGCCGCAAGGTCTCGGGCTGGCAGCGCCACGCGTGGCAGTTCCTGTACCGCAACCGGCTGGAAGCGCGCCACTGGGCGGTGCTGGAGCAGGACCGCGAAGTGCTGGAAGTCATGGAGCCCGACGCCAACCAGCGCGAGAACCTGTACCAGCACGACATCGGACTGGTCCGCCTGCGCCGCCACCTGCGCAACCTGGCGACCGAGCAGTTCGAGCAACTGAAAGGGAAGACGGCGTGAGCGGCGGCGCGGCGGCGCGCCGCGTCATCGCGCCGTCGGTGCTCGAGCGCGAGACGGCCACCTGGTCCAATTGCCTGGTCCTGGGCAATGAAATCTCGATGTCGGGCATGACGGCCAACCCGGAATCGACGGCCGCCGCGCCCCTCGGCACCTACGAACAAACCCTGATTGTGCTAGGCAAAATCCGAGCTTTGGTCGAGGCCGCTGGCGGAGGGGTGCAAAATATTTATAAACTGGTGATTTACGTGACGAACATTCAGGACAAGGATGAAGTCGGAAGGGCCCGCAAGGAGTTCTTCCAGTCGCCTTATCCGTGTTCCACGTTGGTCGAGGTGCGTGGCCTCGTTTTTCCCGGACTGACCGTGGAGATCGATGCGTTTGCGCGGCTCGACATCGCCCTGCGTGCCGACGCATAACCGTTTTTTTCGACCCTTTCATGAACAGCAGCTCACTCCTTACGGTACTGGTTCACGCCATCCGCCTTGAAGCGCAGGGCATCATCAGTGTCGAGTTCCGCTCGCCCACGGGCGAGGAACTGCCTGCCTTCGCCGCGGGCTCCCACATCGACCTGCATCTGCCCAACGGCCTGGTGCGCAGCTATTCGCTGTTCAATTCGCCCGAAGAGCGGCATCGCTACGTGGTGGGCGTGCTGAACGACCGTAACAGCCGCGGCGGTTCGCGCTTCGTGCACGAACAGCTGCGTGTGGGCTCGACCATCAAGATCGCGCCGCCCCGCAACAACTTCGAGCTGGACGAGTCGGCGGCGCAGTCGGTGCTGCTGGCCGGCGGCATCGGCGTGACGCCCATCTTCTGCATGTACAACCGCCTGCGCGCGATTGCCAATCCGGTGGAGCTGCTCTACTGCGCCCGCACCAAGACCGAAGCGGCCTTCGTCGACGAACTGGTGGCCTCGGGCGGCCAGGTCACGACACGCTTCGACGATGAGGCGGGCTGCCCGCCCAACCTGCGCGAGTTGCTGGCCGGCCATCCGGCCGACACGCACTTCTACTGCTGTGGGCCGACGCCCATGCTGGATGCCTTCGAGGCGGCCTGCAAGGAACTGGGCTACCAGAACGTGCACATCGAGCGCTTCGCGGCGGCCGGGGAAGTCACG
>MKUP01000029.1 GCA_001898625.1 Burkholderiales bacterium 67-32 | reverse complement strand
TCGTCGGGGTGGCTGTTCGTACAGATCGTTGTTTCATCATCGTCTCGGCGTGGATCATGTACTGCAGCAAGCACGCCTGCAGCCTCTAGAGTCGAAGAAGTCGACTCGTCTCAAAGCCGGGGGGTGCTGGTGGACAACAGCAAATCGAGGCGGTGTTCGACCAGCACCGCCTCGATGCTGCGCGGCGGCTGACCGGTCATCTGCTCGATGACACCGTCGGAGAACGGCGCCAGCCCGCGTTTGGACACCTCTTCGATGATCAGCGCCTCTCGCACCGTGGATTTCGGAAAGCCCGAGACCTGCAGATGCAGCGCCAGGGCTTCCTCACTGACGGGCACCAGGTCGATGCTGGCTCCGAAGATGATATTGATGCTGTTCACCAGCGCCTCGGCGGTGAGAGCCTGCGGGCCGGTGATCGCCAGCTCTCCGGGCGGAACAGGGTCCGCCCGCAGTACCGCCGCAGCGGTGCGCGCCACGTCCTCGCCCGCCACGTAAGGCAGTCTGCCTTGCGGCGCTGAGCTAAACCATTTCCCGCACCGAAGCGCCAGGATGATCCGCGGAAACAATCGCTCCATAGGCCAACTCACCCGCAAGACTGACAAGGCTAGGTTGCGAGCCTCGCATGCCTGTGCCACCGTCTCGCATTCCCGCGCTACAGTCATCAGCGAGGGGTCGAACACTTCGATCTGGGCCGCGTACACCACGGTGCGGACGCCGACGCGCGCTGCGGCATCGATCATGGCCTGCAGTTGGCGACGCCGCGACCACGAGCCGTCGGCAGCGCCCGGCAGGAGCAGCAGGCGGTGTGCGCCGGTGAAGGCGGCATCCAGGGACGCTGCATCGTCGGGATCCGCGCCGCGAATACGCGCCCCACGGGCAGCCAGATCCACAAGGTGCACTGGTTGGCGGCTGGTGGCGATGACCTCCGTTTCATCGCGGCGCAGCAGCAGTTCGACGACGCGCCGGCCGAGCGGATCATGGGCACCGGCAACCAGCAGGCACGGAGAAAGCAACCGGGTCACCGGATGGCTCCCCCTGGCGGAGTGTGCCGGCTGCGCAGAAATGCGATTGCCGCGATGCGCGGGCTGCGCTCGTTCATGGTCGAGCTTCCTCCTGAACGGATCCAACGGTGCGGGCGCCATCGTGCAGCAGGCCGGCGAGCACACACATTGCCAGCACGATCGAGGGCGCCAGCACGCGGCCGGGCTCGCCGTTGAGTAGCACCGTCGCACCGGCGCACGCCATGATCAGTGCCCCCAGCACCGCGCCCCATATCTTGAGGTATCTGGCCATCGTCAAAGTCGCGCAGCGGGCCGGACTATCGCTGGACGAAGTGCTCGACGCTCTCGGGCAGTATCAGCCGGGCGTTCATCTGACTGCTGCGCATTGGCGCCGTGTGGCGTCTAGGTGGCGTGAAGACCTTGACGACCGCATTACGCAGTTGATGCGGCTGCGGGACGAACTCGGGGGATGTATCGGGTGCGGTTGTCTCTCTCTCAAAGAGTGCCCGTTGCGTAATCCGGGCGACATACTCGCGGGCCAGGGGCCCGGTGCGCGTATCCTTGAGCGAGAATAGGCGGGACTTGTGAGATTGACAGTCGACTGAGTGGATCGCGCCGGCAGGGTCGACGTAGGGCGATGTATCCGCTACGCCGACCGCCGCAGTTCACGTCGTCTAAGTCGGCCGTGAGATTGCTGAAAATTCATTCGGCATTTTTGTGCAGCGAACAGTCCGCACGACCATTACCAACGAAGTGCGACAGGCCTCGTTCGCTTTCCTTGGGTCTCGTCTGTTCCTCACAGCGCGCAATCATTCGGACGTATTCAAAGGCCCCATGAGCGCAGCAATGATAGGGCAAGGAAGCGCCTCTCCCGTGTCTTCGCACCTCTCCAGCATGTCTCTCAGAGCGCCTCGCATGCGCTGAAGGTCGCCAACCTTCTCATCGATCTGGTCAAGGCGCCGCCGTGTCACCGTCTGAATAGCCCGGCGATTCCGCCCATCCTCCAGATCCAAGAGCGACTTCACCTCGTCCAGCGAGAACCCAAGGCTCTGAGCGCGCTTGATGAAGCCGATCCGCTGGATCATCGAAGCGGGGTAGCGCCGGAAGCTGCCGGCGTTCTTCGGGATCGGCAACAGGCCGCGTCCCTGGTAGTAGCGGATTGTCTCCACGCCGACGCCAGCGACCTTCGCCAGCCTGCCAACCGTCATCCAATCACCCAAACCTTCGTTCATCGAGCGATCCACTGTCTATTCACGAGCAACACAGAATAACGCAGTACCGCGTAGTTGACCCTTGCCTCCATTTGATCCAAATCAATTTCCCGCAGCTCAGTTGGGAATAGGATCACAGGTGTCAATGGGTCAATAGGCCGCACATGCGCACACTTCTCAACCACCGCAGGATTCGCGCCATCGCGTGGATGGTGCTCGGGGTATGGCTGTTTGCGCTCGGGGCCGGGGTGGCCAATGCCTGCCTTCTGGAGTCTCCGCAGCAACATCGGCATGCTGTCGGGTATGAGCATGTCCCATCGTCCGGGCATGGAAATCATGAAGGCCTCCATGGTGAGCACGAAGAAGGTTCCCACGACCCGTCGAAGGCCCCGTGCCTGAAGCTCTGCGGCGACGTCAACCAGTCCGCCATTCAGAAAGCACCAACCTTCGCGTTCGACCTCGTCGGTTTGGCGCCTCCCGCCTATGGAGACCAGCTGCTGGCTCCGACGTTGGCTCTGCGAGCCATCCCATCGAGGGGTCACCAGCGACCACCTCCCAAGCGGCCGTCGTGGCTGCTGTTCGAGCGTCTCGCGCTGTAGCGCCTCCTTTGAGTTGCCGTGTCGGTCACACCCGGCGCACAACTCATAAGCCTTGACTCTGTACCCGACTACGGAGTTTTCATAGGGCTTTGTCCGCTTGCGGCGACATCGGTTTCGCCCCAATGGCAGGCACCCGCGGCTAAAGGAGAGAGAAATGAAATTCACGCATTCGATCGCGGCCATCGTTGGCGCCGCACTGGTCACCTTGTCTGCGTTCGCGCAGGACAACCATCAGGCCCATCACCCCGCAGGTGCGAGTCCGACCGCGGCCGAGACGCCAAGGGCGCCGACCACCGAGGGCATGGATGCGCAACTGAAGTCGATGCAGGCCATGCACGAACGGATGGTGGCTGCGAAGACGCCTGCGCAGCGCAAGGCGCTCATGGCCGAACACATGCAGGCCATGCGGGCTGGCATGGCGATGATGGGCGCAATGAAGGATGGAGCCGAGTCGGCGCCGACAGCTGAGCGGCAGCAAATGCTCGAAATGCGCATGGACATGTGCCAGTCCATGATGCAGATGATGATGGACCGGATGCCTGAGCCGGCGAAGTGAGGAGGACGACCATGACAACTTCTCACCGCACCGGTCCAAGGTTTTCGCGCTCGCGATGGTTCCTGGGCTTTCTGGTCTTCCTGGCCGTGAGCATCTACATGCTGCTGACGGAACACCGCGGGCACTACCTGGCCGCGCTGCCACTGGTCCTCCTGGCGACTTGCGTCATCGCTCATGTGCTGATGCATCGCCATGCCGTACCAGGCGACGGTAGCAAGGCGAATCCACCGTACCCGGGAGAGCGCAAATGAACCACGATGCGCCCGCTTATGGGCTTTGGCTGCTCGTCCTCGTGAACTCGGCGGTCTTCATCATGTTCGCCTTCAGCTTCTTCAAACCGCAGACCTCGCGCGACTGGAGAACCTTCGGGACATTCGCAGCGTTCATTGTTGCCTTGTTCGTCGAGATGTACGGCTTTCCGCTGACGCTGTACGTGCTGTCCGGCTGGCTTCAGACCAAGTATCCCAGTCTGGACTTGCTGTCGCACAACAGCGGCCATCTCTGGTCGACCCTGCTGGGCGAGAGCGGCGACCCTCACTTCAGCCCGCTTCATATCGCGAGCTACATCTTCATCGGGGGCGGCTTCTGGCTTCTGTCGAGCGCCTGGACGGTGCTCTACCACGCGCAACGGCACGCCCAACTTGCCGTGAGCGGCCCATACGCCAGGATTCGGCACCCGCAGTATGTGGCCTTCGTGGCGATCCTTTTCGGCTTTCTGCTGCAGTGGCCGACGCTGTTGACGCTGCTGATGTTCCCCTTCCTCGTCGTGATGTATTCGAGGCTGGCTGTCAACGAGGAGAAGGACATGCGCAAGCAGTTCGGCGCCGAGTTCGACGCCTATGCCGCGCGCACGCCGCGCTTCCTTCCCTCCCTCTCGGACACGCGCCAGCGAGGCTGACATGAAGAAGACCCGCTGGCGTCAGCGCATCAATCGACCGTACCTGGCTGCAGCCTACGGACAAGGCGATGGCTGCGGCTCCCGCTCGGATGCGGACATGAGCGCCGCGCCCCGCCGGGCGTCGACACACGCAATGCTGATCGCCTGCGACCAGACCTAACGGAGAACCCATGGCAAAGAACAAGAAGGGCGCCAAAGGCGCCAAGCACAAGGCCGATGTGGACGGCACCGGCACTGCCCACGGCTCAGCGCGCGACGAGACAGCGACACGCTCGATCGGCCGCGAGGACTACGAAGCACAGTTGCACATGCTGCAGATCGAACTGGTGAAACTGCAGCGGCATTTCATCAAATGCAACGACCGTATCCTGATCCTCTTGGAGGGAAGGGACGGCGCAGGCAAGGACGGCAGCATCAAGCGGCTGGTCGAACACCTGAGTCCTCGGGAAACACGGGTCGTCGCGCTAGGAAAGCCCTCCGACCGGGATCGCACGGGCTGGTACTTCCAGCGCTACGTCCCGCACCTGCCAGTTGGCGAAGAGCTCGTGGTGTTCAACCGCAGTTGGTACAACCGTGCGGGCGTGGAACCGGTGATGGGCTTCTGTACCGCCGAGGAGCACGAGGAATTCATGAACTCAGTGCCCAAGTTCGAGGAGATGCTGGTCAACTCCGGTATCAAGCTGCTGAAGTATTACCTCGACATCGGCAAGAAGGAGCAGAGCCGCCGGCTCGGGGAACGCCGCCGTGATCCCCTCAAACAGTGGAAGTCGAGCCCGGTGGATGCCGTCGCGCTGAAGCACTGGGACGGCTATACACGGGCGCGCGACGAGATGTTCATGCGCACCCATACGGCCGCGGCGCCCTGGTCTGTCGTGCACGCCGACAACAAACGGTTGGCGAGGCTCAACCTGATCAGAGACATCCTCTCCCGGCTGCATTACGCCGGCAAGAAGCACAAGGTCATCGCTCCCGACCGGGAGATCGTCTTCGAGTTCTCGCAGGACTGCCTGGACTCGGGCCGACTCGCTCGTTGAGACCACGAACACAGCGAACAGGAAGAACAGCCATGAAGTCGATCAACGTTGAAGTCGGAGGGCTCGTATCGAGCCTGAGCGCGGAGGGAGTACGCCGCAAGCTGCTGCAGCTTCCCGGCGTCCATCATGCAGATGTCAACTATGTTGCGGGAAGCGCAACGGTCCATCTCGATGAGGGACAACTCAGTGTCGAGGATCTGCGCCAGCGCATCGCCGAATGCGGCTATCACTGCCGTGGCGAGCAGACGCCCAAGCACGTGTGCGCGCCCGCCGCTGGCGTCTCTGCCGACCCCAGCCATGCGGTGCACGGCCATCACGGCGCACCCGCACGTCAGGCGCAAGAGATGGGGCATGAGGGGCACCACGCGCATGCCCCCGCCACGGCCGCACGCGCGAAGGCTGCGGCCACGACGCCCGCCGCCCATGCTGCGCACCAGGCCCACGCAGGCGACCCTGCGATGGACGACATGATGCACGACATGGGCCACGGGTCGGGCTCGATGCAGGACATGGCTCGGGACATGCGCAATCGCTTCTTCGTGGCCCTGGTCTTCGCCATTCCCGTGTTCTTCTATTCCCCGATGGGGAAGATGTTCGGCGACTTCCAGACGCCGTTCGGGCTGGACGACAAGCTCTTTCTTTTCTTCCTCGCAAGTGCCGCGATCATCTATCCAGGTTGGCCTTTCTACGTGGCGGCGTGGCGCGCGCTGCGCAACGGCGTCGCCAACATGGCCACGTTGGTCGTGCTGTCGGTGGGCACCGGCTACCTGTTCAGCATCGGCGCGACCTTCTTCTACGAGGGTGAGGTGTTCTATGAAGCGGCATCGGTGCTGCTGGTCTTCATCCTGCTGGGGCACTGGCTGGAGATGCGCGCCCGCGCGGGCGCATCCGACGCGATTCGCGCGTTGATGGATCTCGCCCCACCCATGGCCACGGTCGTGCGCAACGGGGTGGAGACCAAGGTACCGACCGCCGAGGTTGCAGCCGGGGAACTGGTCGTGATCAAGCCCGGCGACAAGATCCCGGTGGATGGCGAGATCGTCGAGGGCGCGTCGCAAGTGGACGAGTCGATGCTGACGGGCGAGTCCATGCCGGTCAAGAAGGGCGTGGGCAGCACCGTCGTAGGCGCCAGCATCAACAAGAGCGGGAGCTTTCGCTACAAGGCCACGAAGGTCGGCGCGGACACGGCCTTGGCGCAGATTGTCAAGCTGGTCCAGGAGGCCCAGAACTCGAAGGCCCCCGGCCAGCTGCTGGCCGACCACGCATCCCAGTGGCTGGTGCTGGCGGCGATCGTGATTGGCCTGCTGACCTTCAGCGTCTGGTACTGGGTGATGGGACAGACATTACTGTTCGCACTCACCTTGACCATCACCGTGTTCGTGATCGCATGCCCTGATGCGCTGGGGCTGGCCACCCCGATGGCCATCATGGTCGGGACCGGGCTGGGCGCAATGAACGGCATTCTCTTCAAGAATGCGGCCGCATTGGAGAACGCCACCAAGTTGACGGTCGTGGTGTTCGACAAGACCGGCACCTTGACACTGGGGCAGCCCGATGTCGTCGAGATGGTGGCCGCGCCCGGTGTCGAGGAGACGCGGCTTCTGGCGACGGCCGCCGCGGTGGAGAAGTTCTCCGAGCACCCCCTCGCGCTCGCAGTGCTCAAGCGTGCGGGAGACATGCCGACGGAGGTCACCGAGAACTTCACCAACATCGATGGGCAAGGCGCACGGGCCACTATCGGGGGCGAGACGGTGCTCCTGGGCAACCGGCTGCTGATGCAGTCGGAACAGGTGGATCTGGCTCCCCTTGCCAGCGAGGCGGCGCGGCTGCAAGGCGGGGGGCGCACTGTGGTCCACGTCGCGCGCGGTGGCCGGCTGATCGGCCTCATCGCGATCGCCGATGCCGTGCGGCCGACCTCGCGCGAGACGATCGCCAAGCTGCAGGCACGCGGCGTGAAGGTCGCGATGCTGACCGGCGACAACCAGGCGACCGCCGAGCGCATCGGCAAGGAACTGGGCATCGACATCGTGCTTGCGGATGTGTTGCCCGGGCAGAAGGCCTCCAAGATCAAGGAACTGCAGCAGCAGGGTCACAAGGTCGGCATGGTCGGCGACGGCATCAACGACGCTCCGGCGCTGACGCAGGCCGACGTGGGCTTTGCGATTGGCGCGGGGACGGACGTTGCGATGGAAAGCGCCCAGGTGGTGTTGATGAAGAGTGACCCCTACGACGTGGTCGGGGCCATCGAACTGTCCCGGGCGACGCTGCGCAAGATGCACCAGAACCTCTGGTGGGCCGTGGCCTACAACGTGATCGCCTTCCCGCTGGCGGCCGGGGTGCTGTATCCGTTCACCTTGTCGCCCGAGGTCGCTGCATTGTCCATGTCGGGCAGCTCCGCGATCGTCGCGATCAATGCGCTGATGCTCAAGCGCACGCGCCTGCCGGGGATCAAGCGCGTGACGTCGCGTGCCAGTGTCCCAGCGGCCGCGTCAGCCTGAGCGGCGGGCCACCATGGTAGAGAGCCGCGCCATGCGATCACCGCGCGAATCCGGGCCCACCCGCCAGCAAGACCTCGGCGTCGCGCAGCTGGGTTGGCTCGCTGCGGCCGTATTCGTCGTCTCGGCCGGATATGGGGCACTGATGCCCTTGATCCCCGACTGGCTGCGGCCCTTGATGGGCGACGCGGATCCTGCGGCGCTTGCGCGCCATGTCGGCTACCTCAGCGGCATCTACACGGCGGGCATCCTGCTGGGTGCGCCCCTGTGGGGCATGCTGGCGGACAGGCTGGGGCGTGCCCGCGTGTTGCTGGTGGGCCTGATCGGCTACGTGGCCAGCCTGCTCCCGCTGCTGCGCCCCGAGTCCCTGGGCGTGGTCGGCATCTATGCGCTGCGCGGCGCGACGGGCTTTTTTGTGGCCGCGGTCGTGCCGGTGGTGCCGGCGCTCGTCGCGCAGTACACCCCAGAATCGATTCGCGCCAGGCGCTTTGCATGGCTGGGTGCGATGTCGCTGCTCGGGTTCCTGTTCGGCCCCGGCCTGAACGCCGCTGCAGAACGGCTTGTCGGCCTGGGCTTCTTGAGCGTGCTGGTACAGGGCTCATCGACCACGCTCGTGATCGCACTCTCGGCCGCGCTCGGCGCGCTGATGATGCTGGGCCTGGCCGCAACGCTTCCCGCACCTTACTCCCTTGGAGAGGCGGACGCAGCCGATCACGACGGAGCACCCCGGAGCCGCTCCCTGGCGCTCTGGATTCTCAACGGTGTGGTCATGTTCGTGCTTGCCGGCTTTGAACTCGGCATCGTGCTGCAGGGCCAGCGCCACCCCGATCTCTCCTCCCGAGAGGTGTCGTTGATGTTCGCCGAGTGCAGTCTGGTGATGCTGGGCGTCAACGCGGTGCTGTTCTTCACCGGCCTGCTGGAGCGCGCCGACCCACGCCGCGTACTGGCCTGCGGCATGGTCCTGGGCATCGCCGGGCTCCTGATGCTGGCCCGCCATGGCAGCGAGATGTGGCTGTACGTCGGCGTGAGTTTCACGGCTGCGGGCACGGGTCTCGTGCTCCCCACCCTGGCCTACCTCGCTGCCGGCACCTCGGCGCGGCGGCTCGGTATCGCGATGGGAGGGCTCGCCGCGGCAGCCGGCCTCGGACAAACACTGGGATCGGCCGCCACCGGATGGCTATTCGGCGCTGTGATGCAGAGCACCTTTGCGTGGCTGTCGATTCCACTGGCCGCCACCCTCGCGCTGCTGCTCATTCCGCGGCATTGGTGGCCAGCCAACCCCGTCCTGGTGAGCGCTTCACCGTCCCGCACTTTTCTCACTTCCACGGAAACCGAACCATGAGACTGATCCTGATGTCCCTGCTCGCAGCGCTTGCCCTGTCGCTGAGCGGATGCGGCTACAACGACTTCCAGCGGCTGGACGAGCAGACCAAGTCCGCCTGGTCCGAGGTGCTGAACCAGTACCAGCGGCGCGCCGACCTGATCCCCAACATCGTCGCGACCGTCAAGGGCGAGACCAACTTCGAGCAGGAGACGCTGACCCGGGTGGTCGAGGCCCGCGCGAAGGCGACCTCGATCCAGGCCACGCCGGAACTCGTCAACAACCCCGAGGCGTTCCAGAAGTTCCAGGCGGCACAGAGCGAACTGTCCGGCGCGCTGAGCCGGCTGCTGGTGGTGAGCGAGAACTACCCGCAACTCAAGGCGAACCAGGCTTTTCAAGACCTGCGTGCCCAACTTGAGGGCACGGAGAACCGCATCACCGTGGCGCGTGGGCGCTACGTGAAGGCGGTGCAGGATTACAACGTGCTCACGCGCAGCTTCCCGACCAACATCACGGCCAAGCTGTTCAGCTACGTCGTCAAGCCCAATTTCTCGGTCGCCGACGAGAAGGCCATGGCGGCGCCGCCACAGGTCGATTTCGGCGCCTCGGCGCCGGCGGCGCGCCCCTGACATGAGAACGCCCAGAACAGTGGTGCTCTCTCCGGCGGCCCCTCTTCGGCTGGCCCACGCTCTGGCCTGGCTGCTGCTGAGCCTGTTCCTTTCGGTCGCGTCCGCGCAGGAGTTGGTCGCCGTTCCTCCGCTGCAGGCGCGCGTCACCGATCTCACGGGAACGCTCGCCGCCGATCGTGTCGCCGCGCTGGATGCGCAGCTTCGGGCCTTCGAGCAACGCAAGGGCGTGCAGATCGCCGTGCTGATGGTCCGCTCGACGCGGCCCGAACCCGTCGAGCAGTACGCCCTGCGGGTGGTAGAGCAATGGAAGCTCGGCCGTCGCAAGGTGGACGACGGCGCGTTGCTCCTGGTGGCCAAGGACGACCGCACCGTGCGCATCGAAGTCGGATACGGCATCGAGGGTGCGCTGAGCGACGTGGTATCGCGGCGCATCATCGACGAGGTGATCACGCCGCGCCTGCGCCAGGGCGATTTCGACGGCGGCATCGCCGCAGGCGCCGAACAGATCATGCGGGTGATCGATGGCGAGGCCCTGCCTGCGGCGGACCCACGGCGGCAGGGGCAGACCAACGACATCGGGCAGGCCTGGCCCTTCCTGTTCGTCGCGGCCCTGATGCTGGGCGGAGTGCTACGCAACGCCCTCGGCCGCCTTCCAGGCTCCCTGGTCACGGCTGGCGTGCTGGGTGCCGCTGCGTGGCTGTTGGTGGGCACCTTCGCGGTGGCCGCGGTGGCTGGACTGGCGGGATTCCTCGTCACGCTGCTGGGCATCGGCATGGGTGGCCACGGCGGCATGCACGGGCGCCACCGGGGAGGCGGCTGGCCGGGCGGAGGATTGGGCGGTGGTGGCGGTGGATTCCGCGGCGGCGGCGGCGGCTTCGGTGGCGGCGGCGCGTCAGGACGGTGGTGAGATGAACATGCAACGACTTCTTCGCCACCTTGCGACCACGGATCGCGCAGTCCGCCGCGCCTTCCCCCCGTGCGCGCTGGATGCGATCGAGCAGGCCATCCGCACGGGAGAGTTCCAGCATGGGGGCCAGCTGCGCTTCGTGGTCGAGGGTGCGCTGGACGGATCGCCACTGTGGCGCAACCAATCGCCGGGCGAGCGGGCGCTGGACCTGTTCGCACGCCTGGGTGTGTGGGATACGGCGCACAACAGCGGCGTCCTGATCTACGTGCTGCTGGCCGACCGGGCCGTGGAGATCGTGGCCGATCGCGGCATCCATGCCTGTTGCGGTGCCGAAAGGTGGTCGGCTGTGTGCCAGCGCATGGAAGCCCAGTTTGCGCAGGGACGCTTCGAGGCCGGAGCCCTGGAAGGCATCGTGGCCGTCAGCCACCTGCTGGTGCAGCACTTTCCGCGGGGCGCGGACCACGGCAACGAGTTGCCGGATCGGCCGGTCCTTCTTTGAACGACAACATCCTTGGAGACCTACCATGCAACTTCAATTTCTGGGTGCCACCGGCACCGTGACCGGTTCCAAATACCTGCTGCGCCATGGCGACGCGACCATTCTGGTGGACTGCGGCCTGTTCCAGGGATTCAAGCAGCTGCGCCTGCGCAACTGGGAGCCGCTGCCGGTCGCGCCCAAGACCGTCGACGCGGTCGTGCTCACCCACGCCCACATCGACCACAGCGGCTACCTGCCACTGCTGGCGCGACAAGGCTTTCGCGGCCGGGTTTACTGCACGTCCGCGACGCACGAGCTGTGCAAGATCCTGCTCACCGACAGCGGCCATCTGCAGGAGGAAGAGGCGAAGTTCGCCAACCGGCACGGTTTCTCCAAACACCAGCCCGCGCTGCCGCTGTACACCCGTGAGGACGCCGAGCGCTGCCTGAAGCTGTTCGCGCCACGTCCGTTCTCTCAGGACTTCGAGGCGCTGCCCGGACTCACCGCGCGGTTGACGCCTTCCGGGCACATGCTCGGCTCGGCCTTCGTGCACCTCAACGACGGCCGGCGATCCGTGCTCTTCTCCGGCGACATCGGCCGGCCCAACGACCCGGTGCTGCGCCCGCCGGTGCAGGTCCCCGGCGCCGACTACCTGCTGGTGGAATCCACCTACGGCAACCGCAAGCATGAAGCGTCCGACGCACTGGCGCAGCTGGAGACTGTCATCAACAAGACGGCCGCCCGTGGAGGGGTCGTGGTCATCCCAGCGTTCGCTGTCGGCCGAGCGCAGAGCCTGATGTACGGCATCTACCAGCTCAAGAAGCAAGGGCGCATCCACCAGCACCTGCCCGTGTACCTGGACAGCCCGATGGCCATCGATGCCACACGGCTGTACCACGCCCATCGCGACGAGCACCGGCTCTCGCCCGAGGAATGCGAGGGCATGTGCCATGCCGCGAAGATCGTCAACAAGGTCGAGGAGTCCAAGGCGCTCAGCGCCGGTCGTGGACCGATGGTCATCATCTCCGCCAGTGGCATGGCCACGGGAGGACGCGTGGTGCACCACCTCAAGTCATTCGCGCCCGACCATCGCAACACCATCCTGTTCGCCGGCTACCAGGCGGGCGGCACCCGTGGCGCCGCGATCGTGCACGGCGCGTCCACCGTCCGCATCCATGGCCAGGACGTGCCGATCCGCGCCGAGGTGGCCTCGCTCGACAACCTTTCCGCCCACGCCGATGCCGACGAGATCCTCGCGTGGATGCGCGGCTTCACGCAAACACCGCGCCGAACCTTCGTGACCCACGGCGAGCCGGAGGCGGCCGATGCGCTGCGCGCGCGGATCGACCATGAACTGGGCTGGTCGGTTGCCGTGCCCGAGTACCTGCAGACGGTGGATCTGGTATGACGGCGCACCTGCACGAGACCGGCACCGGCACCGGCACCGGCACCGGAGAGGATGGCGTGAACACGCTGCAGGCGTGGCGCACCGGCATCGACACCCATCAGGAGCCGGTGGTCTACATGCGGCGCGACTGCCCTGTCTGCCGGTCGGAGGGTTTCACGACCCAGGCGCGCGTGCAGCTGACGGCCGGCCGCCGCAGCATCGTGGCGACGCTCAGCGTCGTCGATGGGGATTGGCTGGCCGAGAACGTCGCTGGCCTGTCCGAATCGGCATGGGCGTCGCTGGGGGCGCAGCCGGGCCAGCTGGTCACGGTGACCCATGCACCGCCGCTGGATTCGCTCAGCCATGTCCGAGCCAAGGTCTACGGCAATGCCCTGGGCGATGCCGAGTTCAGCGCCATCATCTCCGACGTCGCGGCGGGCCATTACTCTGACCTGCATCTGGCCACCTTCATCACCGCCTGCGCCGGCGATCGCCTGGACCTCGCGGAGACCGTCTCGCTCACGAAAGCCATGATTGGCGTCGGTGACCGCATCGATTGGGGGCGCCCGCTGGTGGTGGACAAGCATTGCGTCGGCGGCCTGCCCGGCAACCGCACGACCCTGCTCGTGGTGCCCATCGTGGCCGCCTGCGGCCTCACGATGCCCAAGACCTCCTCGCGCGCCATCACCTCGCCGGCCGGGACGGCCGACACAATGGAGGTGCTGGCGCCGGTGAACCTGGATGTGCGGAGCATGCGGCGCGTGGTCGAACGCACGGGCGGCTGCATCGTCTGGGGCGGCTCGGTACGGCTCAGCCCCGCCGACGACATCCTCATCCGCGTCGAGCGGCCGCTGGACCTGGACAGCGAGGGCCAGCTCGTCGCCTCGGTCCTGTCCAAGAAGGCCGCTGCGGGCTCGACCCATGTGCTGATCGACCTGCCCGTGGGTGCCACCGCCAAAGTGCGCAGCGCGCAGGCCGCGGCGGCGCTCGGTCGGCGCCTGCAGGAGGTGGGCAGCGCCATCGGCCTGCACGTGGCCTTGCGCGTCACCGATGGTGAGCAGCCGGTCGGCCGCGGGATCGGCCCGGCACTGGAGGCCCGCGACGTGCTGGCCGTCCTACAAGGGACGCCCGAGGCCCCGGCCGACCTGCGGGAGCGAGCGTTGCGGCTGGCGGCGGACATCCTCGAAATGGGCGGTGCAGCGCCCGCCGGCGGCGGCCTGACGCTCGCCACGCAGGTGCTGGCCGACGGCCGCGCCTGGGCCACGTTCCAGGCGATCTGCGCTGAGCAGGGCGGCCTGCGCAGCATCCCGGTGGCAACGCATCGGCACACCGTCGCATCGCCGTCCACGGGACGGGTCTCCCGAATCGACAACCGGCTGCTCGCGCGGGCGGCCAAGCTCGCCGGAGCACCGACCGCCGCTGCCGCCGGCATCGACGTGCATGCGCGCCTGGGCGACCAGGTCGAAGCGGGACAGCCGCTCTTCACGCTGCACGCCCAGGCGCCGGGCGAGCTGGCCTATGCGCTGCAGTTCGTCCGCTCGCGCCCACCGATCTTCCAGATTTCGGAGAACCTATGAAACCTCTCGTTTTTCACCTGCCGGGCGACGAAGACTTCGCCGATGGACTGATCCGGGCGTTGGGCGCGCAGCGGGCTGCCCTGCAACTGCACCGGTTCCCGGACGGCGAGTCGCTGGTGCGGCTGGACGCCGACGTCACCGGCCGCACCGTCGTGATCGTGGCCAGCCTGGCACAGCCGGACGCCAAGGCGCTGCCCTTGTTGTTCGCCGCGGACGCAGCGCGCGACCTCGGCGCCACCCGCGTGTTGCTGGCTGCCCCGTACCTGGCGTACCTGCGTCAGGACCGGCGCTTCAACACGGGCGAAGCCATCACGTCCCGCACGTTTGCTGCGCTGGTGTCGACGGTGTTCGACGGTATCGTCACCGTCGATCCCCATCTGCACCGCTACCGCTCGCTCGGCGAGGTCTACCGGGTGCCGACCCGTGTGGTCCAGTCCGCGCCCGCCATCGCGGCCTGGGTCGCAGCCCATGTGGACCGTCCCGTGTTGATCGGACCCGATGCGGAAAGCGAGCAATGGGTCCAGGAAGTCGCGCGCTTGGCTGGCGCGCCGTTCACGGTGTTGCAGAAGATCCGCCGGGGCGACAAGGACGTGGAGGTCAGCCTTCCCGACACCGCGGCCCTGGCAGACCGCCAGCCCGTGCTCATCGATGACATCGTGTCCAGCGCGCGCACGATGATCCAGGCAATCGCCAGTGTGCGCAGCGTGGGATTGCCGCCACCGGTGTGCATCGGGGTGCACGCCCTGTTCGCCGCCGACGCGTACCACGCACTTCTTGCGGCAGGGCCCCAGCGGGTGGTGACCTGCGACACCGTGCCGCATGTCTCCAACGGCATCAGCGTGGTGGCACCGCTGGCGACAGCGGTGCAGGAACTGATGGAAGCCGGCGCGCCATGAGCCGCTGCGCCACGCTCGTCATGACGCTCACGATCGAGGGGAGATGACTGCCCATGTGCTTTTCCGCACCCGCCAGTTTCACGGCCGCAGCGGTTCTGCTGGGCCTGGGGACCGTCACCATGCGCCGGGCCCGCTCACGGCGCGAACTGCCGTATGCCGCCATCCCGCTGCTGTTCGGGGTCCAGCAACTGCTCGAAGGCACGCTGTGGCTGACGTTCCCCGACCGCGCGCCCTTGCTGAACGTGGCGCTGACGCATCTCTACTCGTTCTTCTCGCACGTCCTGTGGCCGATCTACGTCCCGCTGGCTGCGCTGGCGCTGGAGAGCGTCCGTTGGCGCCGTCGGGTTCTGGTGGCCATTGCAGTCGCGGGCGCGCTCGTCGGTCTGTACCTGCTGGCGATGCTGGTGAAGCTGCCCATCACGGCCCGCGTGGTCGGCCAGCACATCCTCTACGACTCTCCGCACTTCTACGTGATGACCAAGATGGCCCTGTATCTGATCGGCACCTGCGCAAGCCTGATGGTTTCTAGCCACCGGCGCGTGGCGGCTTTTGGGGTGGCCGCCTTTGTCTCCGCAATCGCCGCCTACATGTTCTATGCAACCTGGTTCATCTCGGTGTGGTGCTTCTTTGCCGCTGGGCTCAGCTTCATCGTGCTGTGGCGGTTCCGTGAGCCCCGAGCGAGGCTGGCCGTGCCATGACGAATCCTCCGGCCAGATTCAAGCCCGCACTGGCCTACGCGGACTGCGGCCGCACGCAGGGCCCGATGCGCTGCGCGGCGTTCTTCACGGTTCAGTTGCTCGACGGATTCGAGACCATGCGCGATGCGGTCGCCGGCCGGCTGCCGACGGTGTTCGCGCAAGCGGAACTCGCGCAAGGCACCAAGACCGGGCACTTCATCGCCGCGTTCTGCATCCTGTCCCTGCACCGGGTAATCGAGGAGGGCTCATGACCGCACAAAACCGTCTGTCCGTTCTGTTCTCCGACATCGCACCGGCGGACCAGGCCGCGCTGCAGCAACGGCTTCCGACCCACTGGCACGCGCACTTCGTCCAGAACGAACGCCTGGTGGTATCCGATGTCGGCGATGAAGACACCGAGGTGCTGTGCGTCTTCGTGCGCACGCGCGTTGACGAATCGGTGCTCCGGTTGCTGCCGCGCGTGCGGCTCGTGGCAACGCGCTCCGCGGGCTTCGATCACATCGACCTGCAGGCTTGCCGCCGACGCGGCATTGCCGTGTGCCACGTGCCGGACTATGGGTCTGCCAGCGTCGCCGAACATGCCTTCGCGCTGCTGCTGGGCGTGGCTCGCCATCTGACACAAGCCCACGAGCGGGCGCGCCAAGGTTCTTTCGCTTACCGCGGCCTCACCGGCTTCGAGCTGGAAGGAAAGACGCTGGGCATCGTCGGGCTGGGCCGGATCGGGCGCCACGTGGCCCGTATCGCCCTGGGGTTCGGCATGGAAGTTCTCGCTTACGACCCGGCCCTCGCCCAATCGCTCGACATCACGGCAGCACCCATCGCCGGCGTCCGCGTGGTGACGTGGGAGCAGATCCTGCAAAGCAGCGATGTTCTGAGCCTTCATGTTCCGGCCACGCAGGCCACGCACCACCTTCTCGATGGCCAGGCCTTCGCGCGCATGAAACCGGGCATGGTACTGATCAACACGGCACGGGGTGCGCTCATCGACGAGGCCGCCCTGCTGCACGCACTGGAGGCAGGTACCGTCGCCGCAGCAGGTCTGGACGTGCTGGAACAGGAAGGGGATCTGTCTCCCGAAGTGCCCACGGGCTGCGGCGGACTGGGTTGCGATACCGGCTGGTCGGCATCCAGCCCACTGCTGACGCATCCGCGTGTGCTCGTGACACCGCATGTCGGGTTCAATACGTCGGAGGCGATCGCGCGCATCCTCGACGAGACCATCTCGAACATCGCAGCCTGGCATGCGGGCCGCCTGCGCAACAGGTTGGATGAGCCATGACGCGACCGAACCGCCCCGTTTCCACCGTGCGTCTTGCGGGCCGCCCAACGCAACGCTCGGCGCTGCGCCGGGCCACGCAGATCGCTATGGCCCTGAGCGGGTTCCTGCTCTGGGTGGCCTGGCACCGGGGCCTGATGCGCTGCGATACCCACCGGGCGGCCGACCGCTTCGCCGAAGTGCTGCAGCGATTGGGCACGACCTTCGTGAAGCTGGGCCAGCATCTCAGCCTGCGGGCCGACATTCTGACGCCCGATGCGCAAGAGGCTCTGGCCAGCCTGCAGGCCAATGTGGCGCCGTTTCCTCCCGAGCAGGCGGTCCAGGAGGTCGAGGCGGCGCTCGGCCGCCCATGGCAGCAGGTCTTCGCACGCTTCGACATGCACGCGCTCGCCGCGGCCTCGATCGCCCAGATTCATCGTGCAGCCCTGCCGGACGGGACGGAAGTGGTGGTGAAGATCCGCCGCCCTGGCGCGGCCGAGCAGGCCGAGACCGACATGCGCATCCTGCGCCGCATCGTCCTGGTCATGCAGGGGCTCGTGCCCTCGCTGCGTCGCTGGGGGCTGGCAGCCATCGTGGACGAGGTTGCGGCCAACTTCCGCTACGAGATGGATTTGTCGCGCGAGGCAGCTTCCGTGCGACGTTTCGCCGACGCCTGGCGCGGCTCTGCCGACATCGTGATCCCCGACGTGGTGGACGGCCTGTGCACGCCGACCGTCATGGTCCAGCAGTTCAGCCACGGAGCTCACCTGCACGGTCTGCCTTCGCCCACCGCGGTGGCGGCCGCGGGCAAACTCGTGGACAGCTACGTCGCCCAGATCTTCCGCGATGGCTTCTTCCACGGCGACCCCCATCCCGGCAACGTCTTCGTGATGGACGATGGCCGCATCTGCCTGCACGACTTCGGCATCGTGGGCCGGGTCGACGGCAACATGCGGCGGGCGCTGGTGGCGTTCGCCCTGGCCTTCGTCGAGCAGGATGCCGAATGGGTGGTCGATGCCTGGCTCGACCTGGGCCTGCTCGGCGACGGCACCGATCGGGCCGTGTTCGTGCCTGTCGTGCGTGCCCTGGTCGCAGACTGCGCACAGAGGCCGCTGAAGGACTGGTCGCTCTCAGGTGCTCTCGCGCAGCTCGTGGCGGCGGGCCGGACCCAGGAAGTCCGGCTGCCCAGGGACCTCCTCGTGCTCACGCGTACCCTGTTGTTGCTCGAAGGGACGGTGCGCCTGCTGGCACCCGAGTTTTCCATCATCGAAGCCATCTCTCGCCACACGACCACGGGCGTCTTCGACGAGCCCAAGTCTGCGGCATCGCAGCGTCTGCCATATGAACTGGGGAACGCGGCCCACGCCCTGCCCTCCCTGATGGCGCGGCGTCTGCACAGCGTCTTGCGGCAGGGTGACCTGCTGCAACTGTCGATCAAGCCGGATGCCAGGATGCTGAGCGGGATCGACCGCCTCGGCCGTCGCGTCGCGCTGGCGCTCGTGACGCTCGGCCTGTACATCGCATCGAGCTTGTTGATGCAGCACGGCGTGGGCCCGCGCTGGGGCGACATGCCGGTACTCGCGCTGCTGGGCTATGCGCTGGCGATCCGGTTCACGTTTTCCATCGCGCGCAGCCGCGGCTGAGGCGCCTCATCAAGCAAGGAGTCAGGCATGAACAAGGTCAGAGTGGCGGTGAACGGATACGGTGTGATCGGCAAGCGGGTGGCGGATGCGGTCGCACTCCAGGAGGACATGGCGCTAGCCGGCGTCGCGGATGTGGTGCACGACTATCGCCTGCAGGTGGCCGCGCAGCGCGCTTTCCCGATTTACGCGGCGACCGCTGAAGCCGCACAATCGATGCGTGCTGCGGGGCTTCCTGTCGCGGGTGATCTGGCCGACCTGCTCGCCAACGCGGACGTCGTGGTCGATTGCACACCCAAGAAAGTCGCCGCGGTCAACAAGAGGGCGTACGACGCTGCCGGTGTGAAGTCCATCTTCCATGGCGGCGAGTCCCACGCGTTGACCGGTCATTCGTTCGTCGCGCAGGAGAACTACGCAACCGCGATCGGCCGCACCTCCACCCGGGTGGTGTCCTGCAACACGACGTCGATCGTGCGCACCCTGGGGGCGCTTCGGACAGCGGGCCTGCTCAAGCGAGCCCGCGGGACGCTGATCCGCCGGGCTTCCGACCCGTGGGAGGCGCATGCGGAGGGCATCATCAACACGCTCGTGCCGGAGAAGACGATCCCCAGCCATCAGGGACCGGACGCGCGCACTGTGATCCCGGACCTGGACGTCGTCACGATCGCGGTCAAGGCGCCGCACAACAGCAGCCACCTGCACACCTGGTGGGTCGAACTGACGAGGCCGGCCACGCGCGACGAGGTGCTGGCTGCCTTTCGCGCTGCGCCACGGATCGCGTTCGTGCGATCCTCGGATGGTCTCGTGGCCCTCAACAGCACGGTGGAACTGATGGCCGATCTCGGCCGCCCGCGCGGCGACCTGTGGGAGGTCGCGTTGTGGGAGGACGTGCTTTCGGTCGATGGCGATCAGGCGTACTACACCTACCAGGTCTTCAACCAGGCGATCGTAATCCCCGAGACCATCGATGCCATTCGCGCCTTGAGCGGCATCGAGACCGATCTCCAGGTGTCGATGGCGCGCACCGATGCTTCGCTGGGACTGCAGCGTGATTTCATCCGTGACCGCGTCCAGGTTAGACGATGAGTGAATTCGATGATCCCGCGCTGGTCGGGCTCGGGCTGGCACTCGCTTCGGGACTTCTGATCGGCCTGGAACGGGGATGGCAGCAACGCGAGCGGCCCGAGGGACATCGCGTCGCGGGCGTTCGCACCTTTGCGCTGATCGGCCTGCTCGGCGGCCTTGGCGGGCTGCTGGCCCAGCGCTGGGGAGCCGGCATGCTCATCGCGCTGCTCGTACTCGTCGGGGTGTATCTGTTGGTGGGCTACCTGGTGACGGCGCATATGCATGCCGTGATGGGACTGACCACGTCCGTCGCCGCCCTTGCGACTTTCGCCATCGGGGCGCTGGCGACCAGTGGCGCTTGGCACGTTTCGGCGGTCGCCGCCGTGGTCGTGCTGGCGCTGCTGCGTTTCAAGCAGCTCTTGCACGCCGGCGTCGGCAAGCTGTCCGAGGCGGAGATCAGCAGCGGCACGCAGTTGCTGTTGATCAGCGTGGTCGTACTGCCCGTACTCCCTGATCGTGGCTTTGGCCCCTATGAGGCGTTGAATCCCTATCGCCTTTGGTGGGCCGTTGTCCTGCTGGCAGTGCTGTCGTTCGCTGGGTTCGTCCTGATGCGCTCGCTCGGCAGGAAACGAGGGCTGGTATTCACAGCGCTGCTCGGCGGGATCGTGTCGAGCACCGCCACCACGGCCACGTTGGCGCGCTGGGCCGGGCAGACGCCAGGCTGGCGTCCACTGGCAGCGGCGGGGGCGGCGCTCGCCTGCGCAGCCATGTTTGCGCGCATGGCGGCTCTCGTCGCCATCGCAGCCCCCGGCATCGGCTGGGACCCGGTGGTCATCTTCGTGGCCATGGCCGTGGCTGGCGGTGTTCTGGGGACGTTCCTGGCGGCGCGGTCGCCCGCCGACGACTTGCCCGAACTTCAGCTTGGCAACCCATTGCAGCTGCGCTCCGCGCTCCAGTTCGCAGCCTTCCTGGCCGCGGTGATGCTGGCAGGCCGCTTTCTTGCCGATCGCTTCGGGGATGCTGGCGTCATGCTGACCGCCGCTGCCTCGGGTCTGGTGGACGTCGATGCGATCACGCTCTCGATTGGCCGCCTGGTGACCGAGGGCGCCGTCACCGCCGCTTCGGCCACCCTGGCCTTGTTCATCGCCGCATCCGTCAATCAGGTCACCAAACTTGTCCTGTTGATGTCGCTGGCCGGTAGGGCGCTCGCATGGAGAGTGCTGCCGTCGTACGCGGCCATGGCTGCTGCTGGCTTTGCCGTCGCCCTGGGCTTGACCTGAAACAGCGATCAGCTATCGAAGGCCACCGATCGCGCCAGACTCTCCTGCGCTTCAAGAGCAGACAGCCTGCCCTTGAGCGCCGCCTGGATGACGCCGAAGGCGTCACCGCCCAGCGCCACCCGAAGCGGTGGCTTCTCGCTCGTGGCCGTGTCGAAGATCCGGTGCGCGATCTTCTGCGGATCGAGCGTGTACAACTCGTCACCCGCGTTCTCGAACATCGCGCGAATCTGTCCAGCAGGCGTGTCCTGATAGGCGGGGTTCGCCAGCGCGTACTGCAAATTGCGGCTGAAGCTCGTGCGTGCGCCGCCCGGTTCAATGAGTGTGACGAAGACCCCAAACCCCTCCAGTTCCTGGCGAAGGCATTCGCTGAAGCCTTCCAGACCCCATTTCGCGGCGTGGTAAAGACTGCTGGTCGGCAGGGAGCCTTGGCCACTGGCGCTGGAGATTTGGATGATCCGACCGGCTCGCCGTGTGCGCATGGCGGGAATGAAGGCCCGCGTGACGTGCACCGGCGCCAGCAGGTTGAGGCTGATCTGCCCTTCGATGTCCGCGTCGGAAAACTCTTCGGTGGCGCCGATGATGCCGCCGCCGGCGTTGTTGACCAGGACATCGACCGGGCGGCGGGCCTCGGCGCGCTGGACCACGGGTGCGATGTCCCCCTTCACGGTCACGTCGAGCCGTTCGACAACGAGCTGGTCACCGTAGCGTGCTGCCAGGTCGTCGAGCGTCTCGGGACGCCTGACGGTGGCCGTGAGGTCATCCCCCGAAGCCAGGATGATTTCGGCAAGATGGCGACCGATGCCGCTGGATGCGCCGGTGAGGAACCAATGTCTGGACATAAATGCACTCCTGTGGTTTACTTACCAACTAGTTTGTAAGTTGATGGCACCCGTGTCAAGCGATGATGGGCGCTCGGGTGAAATGTTGTTGAGGAGTAACGGCCCATGGCCAAGAGACGTCCCGCCGAGACCCAGCAAATGCTGCTGGATGCTGCGCTGGGGGAATTTGCCGAGAACGGGCTGGCGGGGGCACGAATTGACCGGATCGCGGCGGCTGCAGGTATCAGCAAGCCGATGCTTTATGTCCATTTCGGGGACAAGGAGGCTCTCTTCGACGCCGTGCTCAGCCGGGAAATCCTCGCCGCGGCGCAGGACGAGCGCTTCGATGCGGACGATCTTCCCGGCTATGCGGGGCGCACCTACGATTTGCTCACCGAGCGGCCGCACCTATGGCGGCTCATGACCTGGTTCCACCTGGAGCGAGGCCAAGAAGTGCTCCTGCTCCCCGCCGGTCACAGCGTACTGGAAGCCAAACATGCGGCCATCACCGCTGCCCAGGCGGAAGGACGCATCACCGCGGCTTTCACGCCTGATGAGATCGTGCGACTGGTAGCGACGATCGTGCAAACGTGGTGCATGGCACCGGCGGCGAGGGATTCGCAGGAGCACGAGGCGCGCAGACGGGCGATTCAGTTGGCGATTGCGCGGATGCTTTCGCCTGGCAAATCCCCTCTCCAGCGCGGGAAAATGGTTGACGCCTCGCGCTGAACGCCCGGACAAGGAAGTGCTACTTGGCACGGGAGGACGACATTCAGGCGCGACGTGGCCATCGGTCCCACAGCCATTCGTCAGACATCCGAACCCAGTGCGACCTGGCAACGCACATGAAGAGCAGAGTGCGTCGGCGCAATCAGCGTCCGGTCGTGGGTCGTGCTGGAAGGGGGTTAAGCCGAGACCGTGATGACGCGCGGGTCGCCACGCCCCTGCACGGCCGCCCACTCCTCGGCGCTCAGCAAGCTCTGCGGATCGACACCGAGCCCTTGAGCCGCCTCCGCCGCGACGTGCGCCCACGTGCAACGGTTCGCGAACAGCATGCCGGCCACATCGAGTGTCCCGCCGCGCGCCTGGTAGCCCAAGGCACGGGTCTGCCGCGCCCCTGTATCGATCCGACGCATCAGGCCCAGCGTCGGCTCGGGTCGCATGTGCGAGACGATGACGCGCACGGCGGCAGTCTCCGGGAACAGGGCGCGCAAGGCCTGGTCGCCGGCCACAAAGTCCTGCTCGCGTTCGTCGCGGGGTGCTCTGAAGCGGCCCGGCTCGATGACGCAGGTCACTGCGGTCCGATGTCCAGCGGCTTCGAGGCGCCGCGCCGCAAGCAGGGCCTGCTGTAGCTGGTATGCGCCGATGGCAACCAGCAACACGTCGGGGGCGTCGCAGGGCTTCACCACCCAACCACCCTGATCGACCAAGCGTTCGGCCTGCTCGGCACTCAACTGGCTGGCGACGGCCCGCTTGGGAACGACCAGCGTCCAGAACTGGCCATGCGAGGCGTAGGCCGCGCGCAGCGCCGCAACGGCACTGTTGGCATCGACCGGGAACAACACGCGCGAGGTGTCGGACATTTCGCCCAACAGCGCTTCGGCCAGCGTCGGATCCTGGTGCGACTGCTCGTTCTTGCCGTTCTCCCAGGTGTGGGACGTCGCAACCGTGACCACCGACAGCCATCCGGGTGGTGTGCCTGCCTGCGCCTGATGTCGCGCGAACAGGATTTCCTGGCGCAGCGCGCCCAGCATCTTGACGGCAAATGCCTCGTAAGAGACGACCAAGTTGATGCCGCCCTTGTTGCCCAGCGCCGCGCTGACCACCGCTTCTTCGTTGAGCGCCGTGATCACGGCGCCATCGACGGCCTCCGCCAGGCCCGGTTCGGGCGTGAAGACGCGGTGTTTGAGCAGGTCCAATGTCTGGCCCATGCGGTTGCTGCGCAGCTCGTCCGGATTGCCTACCCGCGGACGCAGCTGTGGGTTGGCTTGGACGAGGGCCGCGAAGGCTCCGTCGAGTGCCGCCATTGGCGAGACCTCGCCCTGGCCCGCAACATGCCACTGCGGAACCGGAAGTCTGGGGGCCGCCACCTGGCGGTGCGCCAGGGCATGGTCCCGCTCCAGGGGACGATGCTGCACTTCGTGCCGGCGCAGTAGTGCGACCGCTTCGTCGAGTTCGTGCGACGGCACGAAGAGAGCGCGAGCACCCTCGTTGAACTGCTGAAGCGCTATCTGGTCGACCCGGGGGTTCCCCTCCAGCGGCAGGTTGTGCGCGGCATTGGTTCCAGCACCGGGGAAGCCGAATCCCTTGGGCGCTTCGGCGATGGTGTAGTGGAGGGGTACCGGGTACTGAACGGTGCCCTGCGAAACTCCAGCCGCGCAGGCCGACAACCGCTCCTCCATCGCGTGAACGGCCCAGGCGAACGCGGCGGGGTCGGTGCCGTCGATCTCCATCGGGTCGAAGCCGTTCAGCCGCAGATGCTGGTGGAACCATTCTCGGCCCCCCTGCTGCTGCATGGTGCTGCGCTGTTCGATGCGGCGACCGTTGAGGATCATGAACGGTGCCACGAAGCCGCTGTCTTCTGCCCGCCACCAGCGCGGCGCCCAGTCACTGCCACGCTGCTCCTCGAAAGCGCCGTCGCTGAGGAACACCACCAGCCGCTCGCCGGGCAAGGGCATGTGCACGTACTGCAGTTCGGCAAAGCCGAGATAGCCGCCCTCGGACAGACCGCCTGCCGTATTCGGGCCGACGTGGCTGCCCAGCGGCGAGGCGGGACGCCCCTGTGCGTCGATCGCGTAGCTATAGAAATCCCGGGCAAAGCGCGTGAGGCCGCTTTCGCTGCGGTCGTATCTCTCGGCGTGGCGCGGCGTCATGTTGCCCACCAGAAGGTTGCAGGCATCGATGCCCGCGACGCAATGGCCCTGGCCCATCAACCAGCCACGCGTCAACCCACTGAGCGCGTTCGCGGCCAGGTAGCCGACATAGGCCGGCACGATGTTCAGCGCCCCACCGGTATGCCCCTCCGGCGTCTCCTTGAAATCCTCGGCTCTCATCTCCCGGCCATCGGGATAGACCCGGTCGGCATAGGTCATGTGAACCGTCAACCACATGCCTGCCACGGCCAGGCGGTCCGCCGACCAGAGCGTGCGATACACCGCGGTTGTGTCGCTCGCCTTGCCTTCGGCAACCAGCACCTGTGCGAGATCGTGGACTCGCAGTTGCGTGAGATCGTTGTGGGTGATGGGGCCGTGGCCGCGCGCCCAGCGGGCGAACTCGGGATCAGACTCGCGGAACACGCGGACGCGCTCGGCGACCCAGGGAAGCTCGTGGTTCATGTGGAAAGTCCTTGAGAGCCGGCACGCAGGTAAGCGCGACGGCGAGATTGGGAAGGCTGGCGTCTGTGATCGTCTTTCGCGCGCCAGCGGCACGGCCATCTAGCGTTCATGGCTGTGTTATCCATAAAGATCAGAGCGGGTCAAGGGCACGGGCCAGCTTCCGCCGTCGCGTTTGGACGCGACGATCTGGTAGATCCCAGTCCCCCCGGCCTCGAATTCCAGTGCACACGCCGCCATGTACAAGCGCCAGATGCGGAAGGTCACCTCATCGACCTCCCGCAAGGCCTCCTCCCGGCGCGCTTCGAGTCGCTGGACCCAATGACGCAAGGTCAGCGCGTAGTGGGGTCGAAGACCTTCGACGTCATGGATCTCGAAGCCGGAGCGCTCCATCCCTAGCTGGATATTGCTGACGCAGTCCAATTCGCCGTCGGGGAAGACGTAGCGGTTGATGAACTCGGTCGCGACGGTTCGGCTCCAGCCCTCCTCGTCATGGGTGATCCCGTGGTTGAGGAAGAGTCCTCCTGGCCGCAAAACCCGCTGGACCACCGCGTAGTAGGCCGGTAGGTTCGCGAGTCCCACGTGCTCGAACATGCCAATGCTTGACACCTTGTCGAAAACGGCCGTGCCTTCGAGGTCACGGTAGTCGCGCAGTTCAACGGTGACGAGATCCTGCAGGCCCTCCGAGCGGATGCGCTCGCGCGCGTATTCGAGTTGCTGTTGGCTGAGCGTGATGCCGTGCGCACGGACGCCATGTTCTCTTGCCGCCCAGCACACGAGCGCGCCCCAGCCGCAGCCGATGTCGAGCAGGCGTTCGCCTCGCTGCAGGCGCAGCTTGCGGCAGATGTGCTCCAGCTTGTTGCGCTGAGCCTGGTCCAGCGTGTCATCCGTCGCCTTGAAATAGCCACATGAGTAGACCCTCTCGGCATCGAGCCAGAGTCCATAGAACGCGTTGGACACATCGTAGTGAAAGGAGATCGCGGCCTGATCGGTTTGACGCGAATGGCGATGGGAGAAGCGACGTGCGACGCGCGAGGCCAGACTCCGCGAGGGCTTCAACCCGTCCTGGTCGGACACGCGCAGCAGCAGTGCGTCGCGCAACAGGGCCAGTTTGTCGCGCCAAGAGAGCGAAAACCTCTCGAAATGCGCCTTGAGCCCGAGCGCGGTGTACAGGTCTCCCTCAATGTCGATGGTGCCGCGGAAATAGGCTTCCGCCAGCAGCAGCGGATCCGGGCGCAGGACCAAGCGACGCAGCAGACCCGGGTCACGGATGATCAGGGTGTATTCCGGGTGCGATTCGAGCTCGTGCAAGAGCATATCGCCCAGACGCAACGCCGGCGGGCGCTCGATGCCGGCCAGCAGCCGGCGCAAGATCCGTAGCGCGGCGGCATATCCGTCGGGCGATACGGTTCGATCCCGTGTCGTGAGGTGGCTCTTTGGGGGCGCCTCGCTCGCTCGTGTGCAGCGGATGCTGCGAAGTGGATAGACGACTCATACTTGGCGCTGGCGTGATCGGCACGACCACAACCGCTGCACCGCATGTACGTAGAGCGTCGTGATGCCGGGGAATGTCGACGATGATCAGAGCGATTCATGCGCGTACACGACGGGACTTCGCGCGCACCGAATTGCGCTGAACGTCCGCATCCGCTCCTTCGATCAAACCGCAGACGGAATGGCCATCCGGGACGCCGTCCGGCAGCCGCTTCCAGTCGCGCTCTGCCTGCTGCATGCGGCGATGCAAATCTGTCGCCTCCTTCAGCCGCCGGGCCTGCTCGTCAAGCCGTTCGCTCAGCAGCGCCCGCGCGCGCGGACAAGGCGATGCACCGCGCTGGCTCATCTCGACAAACTCTGCAGCGTCCTTGAGCGTGAAGCCGAGGGCCAATGCATTGCGTATGAAACGAACCCGGGCGACGCTTCGATCCGAGAATGCGCGGTAGCCGTTCGTGCCCCGGCCATCGGGCACCACAAGCCCCACCCGAAGGTAGTGACGCAACGTGTCCGGTGTGACGCCTGCCGCCTTGGCGCATTCAATGAGTTGCATCACCATCCTCCAGCAAGGTTGTCTTGAATCCCTTCACTTTCGAGCGAGTTTGAACCCAGGTGCTGCACATGGGTCAAGGGCCCGGTGTCTGAACCGCTCCGTTTCTTCCTTCAACGTGCGGTTGGATGGGCAACTGGACCATCATCGGCGCGAGCATCAACGGGCGTGGCTCCCGGCCCGGAGGAAGACTTATCGTGGTCTTGTCCCAGTTCATTGCCTATACCAAACCACTTGCCTGGTCATTCAGCGCTCGGAACGTCTCACGCGCGATCGCTAACTGCTCGCGTGCTTGAACCACCAGCACGGCGACGGCGGATCGGGATGACTGCAACTGGGCGACTTCAGTGTTGGGCGAGTAGGCGCGATTGCGCTCTTCGTCTAGTTCCAGGCCGATGAACTCCAGGCCATCAACGATGCGCCGACGCAACGCGGCCGAATTTTCTCCAGCTCCGCCAGTGAAGGCCACAGCATCGCAACCGCCCATCGCGGCGGCGTAGGCGCCGATGTATTTGCGCACGCGGTACGCGTGAACCTGCATTGCCAGTTGGGCGGCTGCGACTCCTTCTCCCGCGCGCTTCTCCACAATCCGCAGGTCCGAACTCTCACCCGACAATCCTTTGAGTCCACTGTCGCTGTAAAGCGCCGCCTCGATCTGCGCCAACGTCAAACCCAGTGCGCGTGCGACGAAGCCGGGTACGCCAGGGTCGAGGTCTCCACAGCGCGTGCCCATCACAAGACCTTCAAGCGCGGTCATTCCCATAGATGTATCGACCGACCTTCCGCGATCGATCGCGCAGACGCTGGCGCCGCTTCCAATGTGGCAGCTCACGATACGAAGTTCTGACGGCGGCCGTTTCAGCTCGGTGCTGACGGCGGCCAGTACACCCTGGTGGGACAGGCCATGGAAGCCGTACCTCCGTACCCCTGCCGCGCGCCACGATGGCGGAACAGCATAGGAATGGGCGTATTCGGGCATGTCGTCATGGAAAGCGGTGTCGAAGACCGCGACGTGGCGCACGCCGGGCCAACGCTCACGGGTCAGGCGTATGCCGGCCAATGCGGCAGGATTGTGATGCGGCGCCAGAGCCGAAGCCTTGCCGATCTCGCGTTCGACTTCTTCATCCACGAGCACCGCGTTGCTCAACAGTGGGCCACCGTGTGCGACGCGGTGACCAATGCCATCGAGCGTTGTGACACCCGCCCTGTGCAAGTGCCGCTCGATCTCCTCGAAGGTCGCAGCATCCACCGCAGGATGATCAATCGCCGAGTCGATCAATGGCAAGGTACGAGCCGACTCGAAAACTCCGAACTTCAGGGTCGCACTGCCGGCATTGATGGCGAGGACGCGCATGTCGGAGCTCCGTCAGCGCCGGTCAGTGCCGACGTCGCCGCCATTGGCAACGTTCATCAGATCGAATTGCCAAGTTTCGCTCGGCGCTAGCAGCACGCGAGGCCGCCGATCAGGCCCATGCTTCCGATGCTGTAGCGCCGTTGCTGGCGTGGTGATACGGGAGAATCCAACTTTGATCCGTGCCTGGACGACGCTGAAAAGCGAAATCGGCCGTGGCAGGCGCATCGCCTCCGACAAGGAGCGTGCTGCTTGCGACCCGTGAGCGTCTCTTTTTGCAGTCACAGTGGAGGGTCGTTCAGTTGGCATAGGCCTGCTCGAACACAAGCTCAGCCCACAGGTCCCGGCTCTTGCGCCATGATTCCATGGCCTGCCCAATCGCGTCTGCACCAGTTCGCTCAAGCTGATACCAAGGATTTTCGACCCGATGGGGATCCTGCGCACTCCACTGCTCAAGCCATCGTTGCACCCATGGCAGCAGCGCCAGGGCCGGGGTCACCTGCTCGGACCAGACCTTGCGACTGACGCGCATGGGGTGCAGCGCGCGAAGTTCACGAGCCGAGTCGGGGGTGACGGCGAAGCGGACCCACGGCGACACCCACTGCGAATAGAAGCGCTCGGTGATCTCCGAGAGTGCTTCGACCTTGTCGAACCCCGCCGGGTTGGCGTCGTAAGGCAGGTCTTCCAGCCGCCGCGGCTGGAACTGCGCAGCGGCGGCCGACTCCGAAGAGGCGCTGTCCTCCAGAACCATCTCGTAGAGTCCAGGCTTGAGTGCCTGGATAGATTCGGCATGATGCAAGATGGCGCGGTGCTCGCGTCGCGCCACCCCCGCGGAAACGAAGATGCCAAGGTGGCCAACATGTTGGTGCAGCAGGTACACCACGCGCTGGCCCGCCGCCACCAGGTCTGCGGTCGTCGGATATACCGCTTTGAGCCAGCCGAGCGCCTGGTGGGGCGGTGTGATGTTGTCGCCGTTGGAGCAAAAGACCACCAGCGGTGCGCCAATGCGGCTGAGATCCGCGCGGCAGTGGCCATCGACCACGACCTCGCCGCTCTCCAGGTGATTACCTACGAAAAGATCGCCTGCGATCGACAACATTTCCTCGCGGGCAAGCTGGTAGAAGCCATTCCACCAACGCTCGAACTCCAGGAAGCGATCGCGCTCAGTCTCCGGCTGCGCGAAGAGCGTGTCGTATTTCTTGAACACGCCCTCGGGCCGCAACGCCTCGAAGTTCTGGACCAGCCAGGCACCGTCGAATCGCCCGGCGCCGAGGTCCGACGCCCAGTGCGCCGGCCAGATGCCGCCCGTGAACCCACCGAGCAGCCGCATGGGGTTGATGCCTCTCTCGCCTGCCCAGTACGACAGCGGCGAGCCATTGAGCACTGCCAAGGCGGCACGGTGCTCGCAGTGCGACAGCGCCAGCGTGATCGCCCAACCGCCTTGGCAGTTGCCGTAGACGATCGGGGCCTTGCCTCGGTGGCGCTTGGCCACCATGTCGATGAATGTGGCCAGGGTCTGGACGACTGCGCCCATGGTCTGGCCCTCGACGGGCTCCGGATCGAACACTACGAAGTACACGGGATGGCCTTCGAGCAGTGCCATGCCAACTTCAGAATCGCGTTTGAAGCCGCCAATGCCAGGGCCGTGGCCGGCGCGTGGATCGACCACCAGCACCGGCGCGGCGCCTTTGCGCACATGCTTCTCCAAGGCGTCGGTGCCACAGCGAGTGACACGCAGGAGCCGGTAGTTGCTCGCCGGTTGCAAGTCGTGGCCGTCAGCCACCTGCTCTGACTCGAAGTGGAGCAGCGGCGGCATACCCGCCGCTTCGTGTTCGGTCATGTTGTTGGCGCGCTGTCTCAGCGCTTCGCCGGACGCGACGGTCCGCCACAGCATGTCGCCCCAGTAGGCAGCAAAGAGCCCAAGCGGTGCGGCGGCGATACCCTGGGAGTTCGTGCGTGCGTCCATGGCGTCGATCAGCGGCAGCAGCAGCCGCCATGCCCCTTTGAACGGGCAGCGGCCGGCGCATGGGAGGCACCGGCACCCGCCGCAATGCCCGGCGAGGAATCAGCGGATGCCTCGTAGCCCGCGGCAGCTAAGGCCGCGATCAGCTCAGGCGTCTTCTGGGCCGTCTGGTCGCCGGTGACACTCGCTGCGCCGCGAGCGAGATCGACATGCACGTCTTGCACACCAGCTACGCGCTTGAGCGCCTTGCTGACCGAGTTCGCGCAGGAGGCGCAGGTCATGCCGGCAACCTTGAGTTCGATGGTTTCCATGATGATGCTCCGGTGGTTTCAGTGGTGGTGCCCGGACTGGTCGACGGATTTCGGGCGGCTCCGGTCGTCTGATTGGCGCGCAGGCGAACCCCCTTCATCGCCCCGAGGCGGCTGATCTTGATGGTCATGACCGCCATGTGCGCCGTGACTGCCATGGCCGAAGATGTGCATCAACGGACAGGCGAGGATGAAGAGGAAGGGAAGCAGTTGCAGAAGATGGGCGTTGTGGCGGTAGAACATCCAGGCAACGGCGGCGGCGAGGCCGAGCCACAGCAGCCACTGGTTGATGCGAGACCAGTTCGGGCCGTTTCCTGTGCTCTTACTTCGATCGGGCGGAATATTCATGGCGATGCTCCTTCGTGAAGTTGACCCTTGTCGATTGGCGAGATTCCCGCATTCGAGTGCCGTGCAGGGCGCTGATCAGGCCCATCCATAAAACAGGTATGCCAGAAGAATGGGGCTGAACACCGGAGATTTCCATGGCCCCGCTAAAAAGTCCTCGATAGTTTCTGAGCATGATCGACCCGTGCCAAATGTGGCTTGTTAAGCTCAGCATAGAGCTGAGGTGAAGGCAGTACCTTGATCTTGATCAAAAAGACTCTCTGTACCCAGCTACGGGGTACATACCCCGCGCAGCGAACCAGCAGACCAGCTCACCTCAGGGGCTCAGCGCACACCGCCAAGTGAGCGCGCGACAGATGTGCCGAGCAGGCAGACGTTCGGCACCGATCGGAGGCTATCTACGAACGGTGTCCGGAACTGTGACCGGATCGCGGCCGAGCAAAGGCCCTCGCGTGCGGTGTGGACGTAGCGATGGGATACACAAGCGCATGATGTCGGCGCCTGCCGCTAGGACTGGGCACGTGGCAGTCACGGAGAAAAAATGTCCCGCTCGCGTAGCAACGTGGCCGGCCGGGTAGATCCCAGAATCAGGCAAAGAGATACGCCAGTTGGCTGGACAGACCGCAGCGCCCTCGGACTACTGCCGCAGATGGGGCAATACCAAGTCAAACCTGGTGACAAGCTCACTGGAGGTCACGGCAACGGAGCCACCATGTGCCTCCGCAATCGATTTCACGATGGCAAGGCCAAGACCGGCGCCCGCCGTATTTCGTTGCCGTGCCGGATCAACTCGGTAGAAGCGGTTGAAGAGCTTTGGTAGATCGCGCTCAGGAATTCTCTCACCGGGATTGACCACACTGATCGTTGTCCACTGCTCATCCTGCGAAAGCAAGACCGTGATGCTCTTGCCGCGAGGCGTGTGTCGAATTGCATTCGAGAGAAGATTGTTCAGCGCCCGGGTGAGCATTTCCCGATCCGCCGCTATGCTGCCGATCGCCCCTTTAACACCAAGCGTAATGCCGCTATCTTCTGCCAGCGCCTCGAAATAGTCGAACAGACTCCGCACCAATTCGGACAGATCAATGGTAGACAGACGCAAGTTGCGGGGATCATTTTCCGTTTGGGCAAGAAACAGCATGTCACCAATCATGCGTCCCATCCGATCAAACTCTTCCAAATTTGAATAGAGGATTTCTCTGTATTCCTCGTTGCTGCGCGGCTGGCCAAGCGCCACGTGAGTCTGCGTGACCAGGTTGGTGACGGGCGTGCGCAACTCGTGCGCGATGTCTGCGGAAAAGTGTGATAGCCGGGTGAAGCCTTCCTCGATTCTCGCCAACATATCGTTGAAGGCAAATACCAGTTCAGCCAGTTCGATCGGCACATCCCGAGGATCCAACCTCACATCCAGCTTTGAAGAGCGAATCGCCCGAATCTCGTCATTGACCTTGCGAATCGGCAGGTGGCCCCACTGCACCGCCAGCCAAGCCACACCGAGCGCTAGACACATGACCAAGCCGGTTGCCCACCAGAGCATGCGCTTGAACTCCGCCAGGAAGTCGAGATGAAAGCCGATGTCCATGGCGGCGACGATGCGGTAGCCGGGCGCCGCTGAATCGTCAGCAGGCAGTTGTAGCACCACACCTCGATATGACCTCTGATCCTCCTGCCACACGGTCAAATCGTCAGCGGTGATGCGGTTGATCAACTTTTTGCTACTGGCAAGTTTCGAAAGGTCAGGACCGGGCGTGGCATAGATGCTATTGCCAGACCCATCGTAGACGCCGTAGGTCATCCCATGATGTCCTGCGACTGCGTTGGCCAAGTGTTGCTTTAGCTCGTCGCTTGCGATGTCACTTGCAAGCTGGTGCAAGGGCTGAGCCAAAGCGGTTGTCACTGCCTCCAGTTCGTGGGCATCCTGTTGAGCAAAGTGGTGCTCCAACGACCGGAGAATGACCCAATTGAACACAAGAAACACCAAGGTCGTGGCAATACCAACCAGGGCCGTGACCCTTAATGCAAGCGACGCTGGACGGCTTTGCCGCGGCTTATGGCGCAGGGGCATCATCGGGCGCATCGAGCGTGTATCCCATTCCACGCACGGTGTGGATGAGCTTCGGATTGAACGCATCGTCTATCTTCGCGCGTAGACGGCGGATGGCTACATCGATGACGTTGCTGTCGCTGTCGAAATTCATGTCCCATACCTGCGACGCGATCAGAGAACGTGGAAGGACCTCCCCCTTGCGACGGGCCAGGAGCTCAAGCAACGCGAACTCCTTGCTGGTGAGATTGATGCGTTGGCCAGCGCGCGTTGCACGTCGGCGCGCCAAGTCCAGTACCAAATCGGCAACCTGGATGCGATCAGGCTGGCTCGGAGCGCTTCCGCGTCGCAGCAGCGTCCGCACCCGCGCCAGCAACTCAGAGAACGCGAATGGCTTGACGAGGTAGTCGTCCGCTCCCAGTTCCAATCCCTTGACACGGTCGTCCACACCGCCACGCGCCGTCAGAAAGAGCACAGGAACCTGTCTACCGGCATCTCGAAGGGCACGCACGATGCGCCAGCCGTCGACATCCGGCAACATGACATCCAAGACCACCAGATCGTATGTCTCGCCCATGGCCAGGTGGTGTCCGTCCAATCCGTTGCGCGCCAGATCCACGACGAATCCCGCCTCCATGAGACCCTGGCGGACGTAATCCGCCGTCTTGTTCTCGTCTTCAACGACCAGCAGTTTCATCGCATGTCCCATGAAATCGCTGCGGCGCAGAAAAATAGCCGCTCACGATGTACGCATTCATCCACTTTCAATCAGCAATTTACTGGTTGCCAGCTTCCACGAACATGACACGAACATTACATGAATGTAATTCAATGGTCATTCGGTGGAAAGTGACCAACCCATAGCATGACCTGCATTGCGTCGAACTGTGCCGCTCAGGATGGGGTGGCGTTTAGAACGACTTTCGAGTCATCTATGGAGGATTTCAGGCCATGCCGCCTCGTTCACCCTTTTTTATCGTGCCCACACAGGGCCTTTCTCGTCGGCGTTTCGTCCAAGGGTTAGCCGCCGGCGGCGTTCTCGCTGGGCTGTCCACGCCGGCGTTCAAGGCATTTGCCCAGCAAGGCTCCGCGACGCGCGGTGCCGCCCCTGTGCTGAAGGGCACCGAGTTCGACTTGGTGATCGCCGAATCGCCCGTGAACTTCACGGGCA
>MKUP01000028.1 GCA_001898625.1 Burkholderiales bacterium 67-32 | reverse complement strand
TGGCGATGATGTTCGGCATCGGTCTGATGGGCTACGTCATGCGGGTCTACGACTTCCCCATCGCGCCGGTCCTGATCGGCCTGATCCTCGGGCCCATGGCGGAAACCCAGCTGCGGCGCGCCCTGGCCGTGGGCGAGGGCAATCCGATGATCCTGGTCTCGACGCCGACCTCGGCCACGCTGCTCGCGCTGGCCGCGGCCGCGCTGGTGCTACCCCTGCTGCTGCGCCGGATCAAACGCGAAGCCTGAGCCGGATCCGCCGCGGGCCGAAGCCCGCGGCGCCCGCCCGCGCTACTCCTGCACCCGCCGGATCATGCGGGCGATTTCCTCCTCGCCATAGGGACGCGGGTCCTTGACCCGCAGGCTGTCCGCCCATTCCCGCGAAAAATCCCGCTGCAGCCAGCGGTTCACGGCGGCCGCGGCAAGCATCGCCACCACGGCGCCGCAGGCGGCCAGGGCCATGTCCTTGTGCGCGTCCCAGACATCGCCCTGGGTGCCCAGATAGGCCACGCCCAGGTCGCCGCCGAAGACCTCGGCCGCCACCCACTCGAACAGCTCGAACATGGCGGAAGTCGCGAGGGTGAATTCCAGCGGCAGGAAATAACCCCAAAATCCCCGGGCATCGGCCACCCGCAGGAAGACCTCGCGTATCGGATAGGCCAGCAGCAGCCCATACGAAAAATGCACCACGCGGTCGAAGTTGTTGCGCTCCCAGCCCCACAGGCTGTTGAAGCTGCGGCCGGCCAGCGCCTGCCACCATGCGTCGTAGGGCACTTTCGCGTAGGTGTAGTGCGCGCCGATCGCATGCAGGCACAGGAAGACGAAGATCAGCGTGTACGACAGACGCGAAAACCGGAAATGCCGCCAGCTCGCGGCGAGGCCGGCGCAAAATCCGATCACCAGCACGTTCTCCAGCGCCCAATCCGAACGGTCGAGCGGATCGATGGCCAGCGCCACCCAGATCGCCGCAAACACCAGCGCCAGCGATGCCACGTAGCGCCGGTACCCCGTACCCATGCCTGTCTCCATCGTGCCTCCTGCGGCCAAGCGGAGCAGCCAGTCTACGCCACCGGCAATTTTTACACGCGACCCCGCCCGCGCGTTTCACAGGCGTTTCACCCCTGGCATGTTGCGGGCACCCAACCTATCGCTTTCCCTGGAAGAGACGAAGCGGGGAGCCGCGCTGCGAACGGCTGCGGTATAACCTCGCCACGCATGCACGCGCATGCGCCGCCGGCCGGTCCCCCGGCTGGGCCACGAGCCCCGTCCCCGCCTGTCGGCCACTCTCCTTTCTATGCAGATGGTCATCATGATGTTTACGCAACTCCAATCCGGCAGGCGCGCCACGTTCGCGCTGGCTGCCGCGCTGGCGACCGCCGGCGCGCTCTCCACGTCCTTTTCCGCGATGGCGGCCGACTATCCGGCCAAGCCCATCACCATCGTCGTCGCCTATGGCGCCGGCGGCGACACCGACGCCATGGCCCGCCTGTTCGGCGAAAAACTGACGCAGCGCCTGGGCCAGCCCGTGATCGTCGAGAACCGCGCCGGCGCGAGCGGCATCATCGGCAGCAACTACGTCGCGCGCGCCAAGCCCGACGGCTACACGCTGCTGCTGGCCCCCAGCACCTTCTCGATGGCCACCCACGTGGTCAAGACCAATTCGGCCGACACTTACAACCCCGCCCGCGACTTCGCGCCCATCACCCAGACCGCGTCCCAGCCCCTGCTGCTGGTGGCCGGCCAAGCCTCGGGCTACACCTCGGTCGCCCAGGTCCTGAAGGACGTCAAGGCCGGCAAGGCCCTGACCTACGCCAGCCCCGGCTCGGGCTCGCCCATGCATATCCTGGGCGAACTTTTCAACCAGGCCGCCGGCGTCAAGATCACCCACGTCCCCTACAAGGGCGTCGCGCCCGCCGTCAACGATCTGCTGGGCGGACACGTGGCGCTGAGCTGGATGACCTACGGCCCGGTGGAGCCCTACCTCGCCTCGGGCAAGATCCACATCCTGGCCAACGGCGCGGCGGAACGCACCCCGCTTGCCCCGGACGCGCCGTCGATGGCCGAACTGGGATACAAGAACATCAACATCGCCGCCTGGCAGGGCCTGTACGCGCCCAAGGGCACGCCGGCCGAGGTCGTGCGCACGCTGAACGGGCACATGGCCGAAATCCTGCAAATGCCCGACGTGGTCGCCAAGATGCGCGTCTTCGGCGCATTCGCCAAGCCCAGCACGCCCGAGGCCCTGGGCAAGCTGACGTCCGACGAATACGCGTTCTTCGGCAAGGTCGTCAAGGAATTCGGCATCCAGGCCGATTGACCGGCTTCCCCGCTCGATGCGGGAACCTCCGGCGGGTCCGGCGCTCGGAATGAGCATGTGGATCCGCCGTATTGCCGCCTTCGCCTGCGTGCTCGCGCTTGCCTGCGCGGGCTATGTCGCGCTCGACCGCTGGCAGCGCGGGATGATCTTTTCGATCGAACTGGGCGAACGCTCGTGGTGGCGCGACCCGCCGGCCGGCACCGAAGTGTACGACCTGCCCATGCCTGGCGGCGACACCCTGCGCGCCTGGTACTGGCGACATCCCGATCCCGACGCCCCCACCGTGCTGTACTTGCACGGCTCGCGCTGGAACCTGAACGGCAGCGCGTTCCGCATGGACCATTGGGCCGGGCTGGGCTATTCGATGCTCGCCATCGACTATCGCGGTTTCGGCGCCTCGTCGCCCCGGCTACCGTCCCAGGCGAGCGTGCGGCAGGACGCCCAGGCAGCCCTGCGCGAACTGGCCCGGCTCCAACCCGATCCCGCCCGCCGTTTCGTCTACGGCCACAGCCTGGGCGGCGCCATCGCGATCGACCTGATGGCGCGTATCGACCCGCCGATACCGGTAGCCGGCCTGATCGTCGAAGCGACCTTCACCAGCATCCGCGACATGATCGCCACCACGCGCTGGGCCGGCATTCCCGGTTTCGGCCTGTTGGTCACCCAGCCCTTCGATTCGCGCGACGCCATTGGAAAACTGCGCACGCCGCTCCTGCTGCTGCACGGGACCGCGGACCGGGTCGTCCCGCCCGCCATGAGCGAGGCGCTGCTGGCGGCGGCACGGCAATCGCCGCGCAAGCAACTGGTCTGGCTGGAAGGCGCGTCGCATTCGGGCGCCAGCCGCAGCGGCGCCGCCTACGACGACGCCGTGCGCGGCTTCATCCGCTCGGTCCGGCAGGGCTATCCGGACTGATTCACTCCAGCTCGACCGGGGCCTGGAACTGCCGCTCCAGGAACGCCACCGCACCCGCGCGGGCGTCGTCGGCGGAAGCGAAGACCTCGCTGTCCCGCATCAGCGGAAAGCCCAGCACCCGCACCTGGAACCGGTAGCCTTCCTCGCCCGGCGAGGTATCGATCTCGAAATTGCGTTCATTGACCCAACCTCTTGCCTGCAACGTCCAATCTTCCACCTTCGGCTCCTTGGGGCGACGTCCGCCCCCTCATCACACGTCAACCCAGCGCCACCAGGAACACCGCGGCGCCTATCCCCAGCATCAGGAACGGGCTGAGCCGCGTGTACATCAGCGTCAGCGTCGAGGCGGCCGCCACGCCCCAGGCCCAGGCGCCGCCCTCGGCGGCGCGCAGCACGGTGCACGAAGCAGCCAGAACCATGCCCGCCGCCACCGGCACCAGGCCCGCCTCGATCGCGCGTATGCATCGCGTGCCCTTGAACCGGGTCCACAGGTGCGCCAGCGCATAGACCAGCAGCGAACTCGGAATGAAGATCGCGGCCGACGCCATCAGCGCGCCCGCCAACCCCGCCGCCTGCCATCCCACCAGCGTCACCAGCAGCGCGCCGGGCCCGGGAATGATGCGCGACAGGGCATACAGATCCATGAACTGCGGATTCGTCACCCAGCCATAGACGTCCACCGACTGCCGATGGATGTCGGCCACGATGCTCTGCCCGCCCCCCACCGTCAGGAAGGACAGCGGCGCGAAAACCAGGACAACTTCCAGCAGTTGCGCGAACCTCATGCCTGCTCACCGGCGCGCAGGCGCAGATAGGCCAGCCCGATGGACAGCGGCGCCATCGCGCCGACCACCCACAGCAGCGGCAGCCTCAGCAGGAAAATCGCCACGAAGGTGACGACCATCACGGCCAGCGCGGGCACGCCCCGCGCCGCCCGGCGTGCCGCCCGCAGCCCCGTCTGCAGCGACAGCCCCACCGCCGCGGCCGCCACGCCCGCCAGCGCCAGATGCACCGAATCGGACTTCGCCATCGTCGCGAACGCGGCCACCACCACCAGCGCCAGCACCATGGCGGGCACCACCAGCCCCAACGCGCCGGCCAGCGCACCCACGCCGCCTCGCAGCCGGAAGCCGACCCAGATCGCCAGATTGACCACGTTGACGCCCGGGAAAGCCTGGGCCAGCGCGAGGCCGCTCAGGAACTCGGCCTCCGACAACCAGTTCCGGCGCTGCACGAATTCCCGCAGCATCCAGCCGCTCAGCCCGCCGCCGAAGCTGGTCAGGCCGATCTTGGTGAAAGCAAGAAAGATCTGGAGCACGGAAGGAAGCGGGGAACCACTGTCGGCGGAAACGGGCGGCAAGGTCTGTGGCATGGCGGGCCTATCGCGGGAAGTACCGTCATATTACGGATTTGGGATGTCGAATAGCTTAACGCCCGGGCCGGTCCGCCGCCGAGGCTAGAATACGGCCCCGCGCGCCGCGCGGGCAGTCAGTCCCTGCCTTGGAGGAAACGTCCTTGACCACACGCCGCTCGTTCCACGCCCTCGTCCTTTCCAGCCTCGCCTGCGGCACCCGCGGCGCCTGGGCCGGCCAACCGGCGGGCACCCTGCCGGTCTCGGCGCGCAACGCCGCCCTGGACGAGCTGGCACGCCTGGAACGGCTGGCCGACGGACGGCTGGGCGTGTGCATCGTCGACACCGCCTCCGGCGAGGAACTCGGCCGCCGCGCCGACGAACGCTTCCAGATGCTCAGTACCTTCAAGCTGCTCGCCGCCGGATTCGTGCTGGCCCGGCATGACCGGGGCGAAGACTCGCTGGACCGGCGGATCCGCTACACCCGGCAGGACCTCGTCAATTGGTCGCCCGTGACCGGGAAACACGTCGGCGATCGCGGCATGACCCTGGCCGAGCTTTGCCATGCCACCGTGACCACCAGCGACAACACCGCCGCCAATCTCATCCTGCGCAGCTTCGGCGGGCCGGAGGCGCTGACACGCTTCATCCGCAGCCTGGGCGACGGCGTCACGCGCTGCGACCGCTACGAACCCGAGCTGAACGTGCCCCATGCCACCGGCATGCTCGACACGACCACGCCCCACGCCATCACGCGCACACTGGGCAGGCTGACGGTGGGCGAGACCCTGTCGCCCGCGTCGCGCGAACGCCTGCAGGCGTGGCTGGTCGGCAATACGACGGGCGACAAGCGGCTGCGCGCGGGGATACCGGCAGGCTGGCGCATCGGCGAGAAGACTGGCACCTATTCCAAGGTGGGCGCCAACGACATCGGGCTTGCCTGGCCGCCCGGACGGCCCGCGATCCTGATGTCGGTCTACGTCGCCAGCACGCGGGTCTCGGACGAGGTCAAAGACCAGGTCATCGCCAAGGTGGCGCAACTGGTGGGACGGCTCTACGGCCGGCCGGCGGCCAGATAGGCGGGCGTTCCCGTCAACCGCGCGCGTGCGCGCGGTGCGCCAGCAGGGGCAGCATCACGTCCAGCATGGGCGTGTCCACGCAGGCCGACCGGGCCAGGTCCTGGACCGCGAACAACTGCGCGTCCAGCTCCAGCGGACGTCCGGCCAGCAGGTCCTGCAGCATGGACGGCGGATGCGGGTTCGATCCCGTGGCCGCCACCTGCCCCGCCAGGTCGAACTCCATGTCGACGCCGTAGCGGGCCGCCACCGCGCACGTCTCCCGGGCAAGGCGCGCATACAGCTCGCGCGTGGCGGGATCCGCCAACAGGCCCGACGATGGCGACTGGGTCAGGCTGGACAGCAGCGAACTGGGGACGTTGAGCAAGAGCTTGCCCCAGATCTCCCGGCCGATGTCCAGGGTGGCCGCCGCGCCCGGCAGCCCGCGCCGCATCAGCGCCACCACCCGCTCCAGCCGCGGCGACAGCGCGCCGCCGGGCTCGCCCACCACGAAACTGCTGGCGCGCGAATTGTTGCGCACCACGCCCGGCGCGACGACCTCGTTGGGCGAACGGATCACGCAGCCCAGCGTCCGCGCCAGGCCCAGCTCGCGCGCCAGCGTACCGTCGGGATCGAGCCGGGACGCCGATGAATCGCCGCCGCGCAGATCCGCCAGGTACCACCACGGAATGCCGTTCACGGCGAAGACCACGGGCGTATCGGGTCCCAGCAGGGCCCGCATCGATGACGCCGCCGGCGGCAGGCCGTGGGCCTTGAGCGTGGAGATGACCAGGTCCTGCGGCCCCAGGTCGGCGGGACGATCGCTGGCCGCCACCCGTACGGTGAACTCGCCATCGTGGCCGATGAACCGCAGGCCGTCGCGGCGGATGGCCGCCAGGTGTTCGCCACGGGCGACGACCGACACGTCGACGCCGGCCCGCGCGAGATGAGCCGCCATGTATCCGCCCACCGCCCCGGCGCCGAAGATGCAAACCTTGTTCATGGTGAAAGAGTATCCAGAGAGTCCATGCCTCGGCCTCGACAAAGACCGGCATGGCTATTCTTTCATGCCGCCTCCTCGCATGAAACCGTCGGCGTTCGCCCCACTTGACATCATGATGTCATGACGTCATTATGCCAGCACATCATGACGGCATGACCCACGCATGAACCTTCCCAACCCGCTGCTGACCGAAGGCGGCGCACCGCTGTACCGGCAGGTGGCCGAGCACCTCATCCAGCGCATCGCCAGCGGCCAGCTCGTTCCCGGAGATGCCCTGCCTCCGGAAGACAGCCTGTGCCGCGAATTCGGCGTCAGCCGCATCACCATCCGCAAGGCTGTCGAGGAACTGCTGGCCCGCCACCTGATCGTCCGCCGCCGCGGCGTAGGCACCTTCGTCAGCGATCCGCGCCGGGCCACCAAGGACGTGACCTTGGTCGGCGTGATCGACGAGGTCCTGCCGCGCAACCAGGTCAGCGTCGTGGACGAGACCTGGACGCCCCTGCCGGCCAGGCTGCGCGAACTGTTCGGCCTGGGCACGCAGAAATGGAAATGCGTGCGCGCGGTCAACCACGTGGCGCCCGGCGAACCGCTGGACTACGCCCATTTCTACTTCGCCGAGCACGTGGCTAACGGCATAGGCGCCGCCGAAGTGGCCGGCCCGCTGCCGCCGGTCAAATACCTCCAGACCCACCTGAACGTCCGCATCGACCACGCCGACCAGCTCGTCGAGCCCCTGGCGGCCACCGGCGAGATCGCCGCCCGCCTGGGCATCTCCCGCAACACGCCGGTGCTGCGCGCCACCCGCATCTACTACGACGCGCAGAACCGGCCGGTGGAGATCGTCGATGCGGTCTACCACCCGGAACGCTACCGATACACGGCCACCCTCTATCCCAAGGCGGGAGCCGGCAACTGATTCCTCGTCGTCTTTCTAAGGACACGCCATGCGCTCGAGCAGATGGAAAAGCAAGTTGTCGAAGTGGTCCCGCTACCTGTTGCTGGGGGTCGCCGCGGGAAGCGGTCAAGCGGTCGCGCAGGACTATCCGGCGCGACCGGTCAAGCTGGTCAGCCCCTGGGCGCCCGGCGGCGCCAACGACATCTTCTGCCGGGCGCTGGCGCAGAAGCTGACCGAATCGCTGGGCCAGCCCGTGGTCGTGGAAAACCGCCCCGGCGCGGCCGGCACCATCGGCTCGGACTACGTGGCCAAGGCCCCCGCCGACGGCTACACCCTGGTCATGGGCAGCTCACCCACCCACTCCATCGCGCCGGGCCTGTATCCCCGGCTGCCCTACGACCCCATGCGCGACTTCGCCCCCGTCACGCTGGCCGCCGTGGTGCCCAACATCCTCGTGGTCCACCCCTCGCTGCCGATACGGTCGGTGCCCGAGCTGATCGACTACGCCAAGGCCCATCCCCGCCAGCTCAACTTCTCGTCCACCGGCAACGGGTCCTCGCAGCACCTGTTCGGAGAACTCTTCAAGTACCTGGCCCACGTCGACATCGTCCACGTCCCCTACAAGGGCACGGGCCCGGCATTGAACGACCTCCTGTCCGGCCAGGTGCAGATGGCCTTCGAGAACCCGCCCGCCCTGCTGCCCCACATCCAGGCCGGCCGCCTGCGCGCGCTGGCGGTGGCGGGCACCAAGCGGTCGGCGTCGCTGCCCGACCTGCCCACGGTGGCCGAGGCGGGCCTGCCCGGCTACGACGTGGCTGTCTGGTTCGGCATCTTCGCGCCGGCCGGCACGCCCAAGCCCATCATCGAACGGCTGCACAAGGACATCGCCGCGGCGCTCGCCTCGCCCGACATCAAGACGCGCATGGACGGCTTCGGCGCCGAGATCATCGGCGCCGGTCCCGAACAGTTCGATGCCTACCTGCGCGCCGAGATCCCCAAGTGGGCCGCCATCATCAAGGCGGCCAACGTCAAGGTCGACTAGCCACCACCCCATCCCCAAGGAGGTATCCATGACGTTTTCCGTGATCGCCCGCTGCCCGCGCACAGGCATGTTCGGCATCGCCATCGCCACGCGCCCCATGGCCATCGGCGCCAAGTGCCCGTTCCTGCGGCCCGGCATCGGCGGGCTCGTCGTGCAGGCCAACGGCGACCCCCGCCTGGGACTGCTGGGCCTGTCGCTGCTGGAACAGGGCTATTCCGCCCGGAAAGTGCTGAACGACATCATCGAAAGCGACGGGGAAGACAACATCGCCTGGCGGCAGATCGCCGTCATCGACAAGGACGGCCGGACCGCCGCCGTAACCGGCCAGGACAACGAAGACTGGAAGGGCCACATCGCCAAACAGGACTATGCCGTGCTGGGCAACCGCCTGACCAGCGAGCGCACACTCACCGCCATGTCCGACGCCTTCGAGCGGCACGCCGACCTGGAGCTGGCCGACCGCCTGGTTTGCGTGCTGGAAGCGGCGCGCGACGCCGGCGGCCAGGTGGCCGGCCAGCACTCCGCCGCGCTACTGGTGCACAACAGGAAATCCTACGCCTGGGTCGACCTGCGGGTGGACGAACACGACGAACCCATCGGCGAGCTGCGCCGCCTCTACGGCCTGTACGTACCGCTGATTCCCTACTACGACCGGCGGCCGGCCAATCCCAGCATGCCGCGGGACGACCTGTGGAGGAAGGAAACCGGCGTCCAGGGGGGACCAAGATAAGGGTTCCTGACAATACCGTTCCACCACGTCCAGGATCGATTATGCGATTACACTTTTGAGGCCAGACCGTAATCCGCCGCGCGAAGGGTGAGGAGTCGCACCTTCCGCGCGGGAACGTATGAACACCCTGTTCCCCCTACTTTTGTCCGCCTTGACTCCGATCGCGCTGACGTCGGTCTACGTCGCGCTCAGGGCATGGCTGCCCGGCGGCAGGCAGGGGAACCTCCACATGTCGGTGCTGTTCGGCGCCGCGATGTGGCTGGCCATGATGTCCTCGGTCCACCACGGCCAACACACGATTGCCGACATGCGGGGCGCCATCCTGGTGCTGGCCTACCTTTTCGGCGGCCCCATCCCCGCGGTCGTGTCCCTGGCCATCGGCGCCATCACCCGCCTCTGGATAGGCGGCCCCGCGGCGCCCATAGGCGTGGCCGTCCTGGCCACCATCTTCCTCGGCATCGTCGCCCTGGCGCGCTGGCGTACCCTGGTGCCCGAGCCCGGCGCGGTCTCGGCGCGCGCCCTCGCCACGATGGGCGCCTGGGCCTCGCTGAACCAGGCCGGCGCGCTGTGGCTGGCCCAGGTACACGGATCGCTGCTGATCGTCATGCCGCTCTCCCAGTTCTGCGTAACCATGATCGCGGGGGGCATGCTGATACTCATCCAGCAGAAGACCAACCTGGGCCTCAAACTCAACGAACAGCAGGACCTGGTCAGGACGCTGCTGGTCCGGGATCGCGCCTCCGGCCTCCTGAACCGGGCCGGCTTCTGGCTCGAACTGGATGCCGCGCTTCGAAAACTCGCTGGGTCCGACGACAAGATCGCCGTGCTGCTCATCTCCATCCGCCGGCTGCGCAACGTCAGCGTGACGCTGGGCCCGCGCCTGTCCGAATCCCTGCTGACCGACGCGGCCCGCAGGCTCGAGGTCGTGGTGAAGAACCCCACCCTGGCACGCTTCGACGACGGCACCTTCGGCCTGTTCGTCATGGCCGATCCCCTGGACGAGACCGTCACGCTGGTCGACGACGTCTTCGCCGCCTTCCGTCGCCCCTTCCACTCCCATGGCCGCGACCTGCACCTGAGCCTGAACATAGGCATCAGCTCGTCCTCGGGCGACCACGATGCCCTGGAGACACTCATCGCGCACGGCAACCAGGCCCTGGCGCGCTCCATCACGCTGGGAGAAAACCGGCTGCAGGTCTACGACGAAAATACCGTCGTACAAGCCGTCCGCCCCATGAAGCTGGAGGTGGAGCTGCGGCGCGCGGTCGAGACCGGCAACGAATTCCTTCTGCAATACCAGCCCAAGGTCCACCTGGACACCGGCAAGCTCCACGGCGTCGAGGCACTATGCCGCTGGCATTCGCCCGCCTTGGGCAAGGTGGCTCCCGACGAGTTCATTCCCGTGGCCGAAAGCTCCGGCCTGATCGTCCCGCTGGGTGACTGGGTGCTCCAGGAAACCTGCCGCCAACTCGTCGCGTGGCGCCGGCGCGGCTTCACCCCGCCGGTAACGGCCGTCAACCTTTCCGCGAAACAACTGCTGGACGACGACTTTCCCGAGAAATCATTGCGCTGCGTGCTGGACCACGGCCTGAGCCCCTCGCAGATCGAGTTCGAACTGACGGAATCCTCCGTCATGACGAACCCCAACCTGTCCATCAACGTACTCAACCGCCTCAAGGCCCTGGGCTTCCCGCTGTCCCTGGACGATTTCGGCAGTGGCGCCTCGAACATCGGCCACCTGAAAGCCCTGCCGTTCGACTGCATCAAGATCGACAAGAGCGTCATCGACGATCTGGGCGCCAGCGACGATGCGGAAATCGTCTGCCAGGCGATCTACGGATTGGGAAGCGCGATGCACCTGGACATGGTGGCCGAAGGCATCGAGACCGAGACCCAGCGGAACCAGTTGCGGGAGATCGGGTTTACCTTGGGACAGGGGTTTTATTTTTCGCCGGCGCTGAGTGGGGATGAGTTGGCCGCAGGATGGCTGGCGCGAGGCTACAGGAGCCAGGACGCGGAATCGGCCCTATAAGCTGTCGATTCCGGCCGCCTTCATTCGTCGTACCGGTGGCACCGGTCGCCTCACAGGCTGGCCGGCTCTCGACACATCCTACCGAGGTCAATATGGCAACCCAAGAAAAAGTCACCGGTCCGGCGTCTTACTTCCCTTCGATCGAGAAGAAGTACGGCGAACCCATCGAGCATTGGATGCAGGTGCTCAAGAAGGCTGGGCCGCTCAAGCACATGGAGCTGGTGGCGCATTTGAAGTCGGAGCATCAGATGGGGCATGGGCATGCCAATGCGCTGGTGGCGTGGTATCTGGCTCAGCGGTAGGTTGGAGGCGCGCCGGTATAGTGATGTTGGCCGGCCCAAAAGACAGTACCCGCCTCCGCCATGGCGAAACCGGGATAGGCTGCCGATGCGGGGCCGCTGGCTGCCCGACACAACAAAGCCAGCATTCCGCCCCTCAGCGCCGGAGCCCCGATGACTGCCATTAGCGAATGCGAACGTGCAGATGGGTCATACCGCCAGGTTCACCCGTTTCGTTGACCTCGATATAAGGCTGCCCCCGCACCAGCTCACCTAGCTTAGGAAAGCCGTAGTTTCGGGGATCAAAGGACGCGTTGTTCTTGCCAATGTAGCTACCGACAGCAGCCAACGACGCCCAACCAGTTTCGCGGGCAGTACTCTGAATCGCTTGGGTGAGCAAGAGTTTCAGGTCAGGTGCCCCGCTCTCTTCGGCTTGAGGGATCGCTTCTGGCGACCCCTGCAACACCTCGAAGAAGATGAATTTGTCGCACGCAGCAATGAAAGCCTTCGGCGTCTTTTTCTCTCCTAGTCCGTAGACCATCTTCCCAGCTTCCCTCAACCTGGTCGCCAACCTAGTGAAGTCACTATCCGACGACACCAGACAAAAGCCATCGACATTGCCTGCGTAGAGCAAATCCATCGCATCGATAATGAACGCCGAATCGGTCGAGTTTTTTCCCTGGGTATATGCGAACTGCTGAATCGGCTGAACCGCATGGCGGTGAAGTTGATCCTTCCAGCCGACAAGATTTTGCGTAGTCCAGTCACCATAAGCCCTCTTGACTGTGGCAGTACCGTACTTCGCAACTTCCTCTAGCAGGGCCTTCAACATCTTTGAGGATGCATTGTCTGCGTCGATAAGCACTGCAAGTCTGTGGGAATCACCATTCGCCATTGCACCTCCTCAAAGTATCCGTCGCCGCTCCACCTGAGCCAAAGTCTTTCTAGAGGATCCCTATACTGATCGCGCGCGGAGTGTTGCGCCTGTACACGCACCACATCTCAGCCGAACAGGGTTTCTTGCTCGGTGGGATCAAGACGAATCAGCTTGGGCCATTGCTTCCCTCCGGCGCCAAAGCAACTGAATCGCGGTGAAATGCACCGCTCCGATCGCCGTAGGGAGCCCGAATAGCCCCCCCTCCCTAAACGTGACCATCAGTGCGGTCGAACCGATGGCGGCAAGCCAAAAGCTAAACCCGAATCGGTACTGGCACCCCTTCGCAGTCGCCACCGCCAGAATCCAATATTGGATTAGTGACCAAGTCGCGGCCACAGCTGTCAAGACGAGGATGGCAACGGACCTCGGGTCTTCGTCGCCAGCCCCGAACAAGGTATAGACGCCGAGAACCACTGAGGTTGCCACAATTGGCAGAAGGGGGAGCAGCAGCATCGTCGGCACCAAGGCAAGTAGCGCCGCCTCAAGCCCTATACCAAGCGCCCACCAGTTGAACTTCGTGGTCATCCTCTACCTCGCACGACACTTGAACCGCACCCGCCAGGCTATGCCAACAGCTTGGCGCACTCCTCTTCGGCTAGCCAACAGGCACCGACCGCCAATGGGGATACACTGAATGCGACACGGCATCGGGCCTGGAGTGAAGCCATGATCGCCGAGAACGACGAGTTCAAGCAGGCTATTGCCCGCGACGCTCCCAAACGTAGTCGGTGAAACCAGGCCTCCAACCGCCCTTGAATGGGACGCAGCAATCGAAGCCGCTATGCAGCGCATCACCGCTGAAACCGCATCACTAGTCGATCGTGGTGGCGCTGATGTAGTCCCACAGCCAACAGCCACCGAACCACAGTGCGATCAATGCGATCAGCACGACATAGAGAAGCAACAGCCCACCCTCCAGCGAAGAAATCCGTTCACGCCAGCAGGAAGAGTTATGGGGGCCGTCGAGCATGGTCAAAAATTCTGTGCCCAGGATACGGCATGTAGGTTCGCCCCTGCGGGAAGGGATTGAGTGCTGAAAGTCATCGCCATGGCGACTGCCCTACTGAATGTCTCGAGAGTCCAGAATGACTGTGTTGCTATTAAACGCACAAGACTTCGCCAGGATTGCCTCCTTAAGACGATCTGCAGACGCGTTTTTTTCTCTTCAAAGCTCCCGCCAAGAGGATCCAGCAGGTCTAACGCGGTTCGCGTGATCACAACCGCATAGTCCTTGCTGTCGATCGTAACGCCGAAGGCCGCAGAATCAGTGCCACGGCTAGCGATAGCTTCTAGCGTCATCCGTACTTCCATAACGCTCTCCTAGCATTCTCGTTAGAGTCGCACATACCCCGGAAGCCCGGTCGGGATAACTGCTATATGAGCGCGATCATAAGCCCAAACAACGCTTGCCGCCTGAATCAAGAAACACGTAGCGTGCCATAGACTCCATGCCGTCCGCCGGCCGATATCCTGGAGGCCCAGGTCTTGGACCACGGTGCCGCAACAGCCGGCCGGCACCACCTCGAAGCGCCCGGAGCTCAAGGAACGGAAGATGCCCCGCCGCGACCGCGCAGGACCATCGGCACGACCACCACGGCCGTGGGCCACGAGCCGCCTGGCACGTTCAGCGCGGTACGCCGCTCATGGCCCTCAAAGAGCGAGGCGGCTGGGAGCGGATCGAAATGGTGCAGGAGTACGCGCACCTGGCCGCGTACGCGGAGAATGTCAATTTTTGGTCAAACAGCATCGCACAAAAAAGAAACGCCACCGGCAAGGGTGGCGTTAAGTGCTTGATACCTAAGTAATTCTTTGGTGGGCCTCCTCGGAGTCGAACCGAGCACCAACGGATTATGAGTCCGCTGCTCTAACCAGGCATGAGCTAGAGGCCCGAGGGCGCAATTCTACACCGAGTTGCGCCCGCGACCTGGGACCGGTCAGATCACGTACAGATCCACGTACTCATGCACCGGCATGGCTTCCAGCGCCTCCTGGTCCAGCGACACGCCCAGGATGGAGTCCTGCTGCTTGGTCGGGAAGCGGCGGGCCAGGTTGGTCCGGAACTTGGCTTCCAGCAGCGGGATGCCGTCCTTGCGGCGGCGCTTGTGGCCGATGGGGTATTCGCAGACGATTTCCTTGAGTTTCTTGCCGTCCTTGAATTCCACGGTCAGCGCGTTGGCGATGGAGCGCTTTTCGGGGTCGTGGTAGTCCTTGGTGAAGGCGGGGTCCTCGACGCAGACGATCTTGTCGCGCAGTTGGTCGATGCGCGGGTCCTTGGCGATCTCGTCCTCGTAGTCGCCGGCGGTCAGCCGGCCGAACAGGATGGGCACGGCCACCATGTACTGGATGCAGTGGTCGCGGTCGGCGGGATTGTCCAGCGGGCCCTTCTTGTCGATGATGCGGATGCAGGCCTCGTGGGTGCGGATGGTGATCTTCTTGATGTCATCCGCGCTGCGGCCCTGCTTCTGCAACTGCTTGTGGAGGTCCATCGCGCATTCGACGGCGGTCTGCGAGTGGAACTCGGCCGGGAAGGAGATCTTGAACAGCACGTTCTCCATCACGTAGCTGCCGTAGGGGCGCTGGAACTTGAAGGGCTGGCCCTTGAACAGAACGTCGTAGAAGCCCCAGGTCTTGGCGCTCAGCACCGAGGGGTAGCCCATTTCGCCGGTGCGCGCGATCAGCGCCAGGCGCACGGCGCGGCTGGTGGCGTCGCCGGCGGCCCAGCTCTTCCTCGAGCCGGTGTTGGGCGCGTGGCGATAGGTGCGCAGGCTCTGGCCGTCGACCCAGGCCAGCGACACGGCGTTGATCAGTTCATCGCGGGTCAGGCCCATCATCTGGCCGACCACGGCGGTGGAGGCGACCTTGACCAGCACGACGTGGTCCAGGCCGACGCGGTTGAAGGAGTTCTCCAACGCGATGCAGCCCTGGATCTCGTGGGCCTTGATCATGGCGGTCAGGACGTCACGCATGGTCAGCGGTTTCTTGCCCGCGGCAACGGCCTGGCGCGACAGCCAGTCGGCCGTGGCCAGGATGCCGCCCAGGTTGTCCGAGGGATGGCCCCATTCGGCGGCCAGCCAGGTGTCGTTGAAGTCCAGCCAGCGGATGATGGTGCCAATGTTGAAGGCCGCCTGCACGGGATCGAGCTGGAACTGGGTGCCGGGCACCTTGGCGCCGTTGGGCACGACGGTGCCGGGCACGATGGGTCCGAGCAGCTTGGTGCAGGCCGGATACTCCAACGCCTCCAGGCCGCAGCCCAGGGTGTCGATCAGGCAGTTGCGCGCGGTCTCGTAGGCCAGCTTGCTGGTGATGCGCTTTTTCAGGACGTAGTCGACGATGTCGACCAGCACCTGGTCGGGTTTGGGACGGACAGTGGAAATAGCGGAAGACATGGATTCCCCCCCTACGCGCTTCGCGCGCCCCCCCAGGGGGCGGCACTGGCGGACCGGCGGAGCCGGATCCGCTGTGCCCTGGGTCGGGCGGCTCGGCACGGACTGGGTTTGGTTGATGAAAGGTGGTTGTTCGAAACGGCTTACTTGCGCTTGGCCAGCGGCACGAACTTGCGGTCTTCGGGGCCGGTGTAGTTGGCGCTGGGGCGGATGATCTTGTTGTCGATGCGCTGTTCGATGATGTGGGCCGACCAGCCCGCGGTGCGGGCGATCACGAACAGCGGGGTGAACATGGCGGTGGGGACGCCCATCTCGTGGTAGCTGACGGCGCTGAACCAGTCGAGGTTGGGGAACATCTTCTTGGCGTTCCACATCACCGACTCCAGGCGTTCGGCGATCTCGTACAGCCGCATGTTGCCGGACTCCTTGGACAAGCGGTGCGACACGCTCTTGATGACCTGGTTGCGCGGGTCGGACACGGTGTAGACGGGGTGACCGAAGCCGATCACCACTTCCTTGTTCTCGACGCGGCGGCGGATGTCGGCCTCGGCCTCGTCGGGCGTGTCGTAGCGGCTCTGGACCTCGAAGGCGACTTCGTTGGCGCCGCCATGCTTGGGTCCGCGCAGCGCGCCGATGGCGCCGGTCAGGGCCGAATACATGTCCGAGCCGGTGCCGGCGATGACGCGGGCGGTGAAGGTGGAGGCGTTGAACTCGTGTTCGGCGTACAGGTTCAGCGAGGTGTGCATGGCCCGCACCCACGAGGCGGGCGCCGGCTTGCCGTGCAGCAGGTGCAGGAAGTGCCCGCCTATGCTGTCGTCGTCGGTGTCGACGTCGATGCGCTCGCCGCGATGGCTGTAGTGGTACCAGTACAGCAGCATCGATCCCAGCGAGGCCATGAGCCGGTCGGCGATGTCGCGCGCGCCGGGCAGGTTGTGGTCGTCTTTCTCGGGCAGCACGCAGCCCAGGGCCGACACGCCGGTGCGCATCACGTCCATGGGATGGCTGGCCGCGGGCAGCCATTCGAGCGCCGCCTTCACGTTCGCGGGCAGCCCGCGCAGCGCCTTCAGCTTGGTCTTGTAGGCCGCCAGCTCGTTGCGGTTGGGCAGCTTGCCGTGCACCAGCAGATAGGCGATTTCCTCGAACTCGCACTCATCGGCGATATCCAGGATGTCGTAGCCGCGATAGTGCAGGTCGTTGCCGCTGCGGCCCACCGTGCACAAGGCGGTATTGCCCGCCATCACACCCGACAGGGCCACCGATTTCTTCGGCTTCGGACCCGCGGCCGGCTGGTCTTTCTGATTCGATACTGTTGCGCTCATCGTCTCACTCGCTCCATTTGGCAGTTGTTACTACTGTTGAGGTCCACCCCCTGGCGGCCTTCGGCCGCTCCCCCTCAAGGGGGCGGCGCTGGCGGACCGGCAAAGCCGGATCCGCGGCGCCCTGGGGGGGGACGCGTCAGCGCGTAGGAGGTACTACGTCTTGGGACCCCCTTTTTTGAACAACGCATCCAAATGCTGTTCGAACGCGTGATAGCCAATGCGATCGTACAACTCCTCGCGCGTCTGCATCATGTCGATCACGTTCTTCTGGTGCCCGTCGCGGCGAATGGCCGTGTAGACCGTTTCCGCGGCCTTGTTCATGGCGCGGAAGGCGGACAGCGGGTACAGCACCATGGACACGTCGGCGCTGCCGAGTTCCTCCACCGTGAACAGCGGCGTCTGTCCGAACTCGGTGATGTTGGCCAGCACCGGCACCTTCACCGCGTCGACGAACTTGCGGTAGGTGGGCAGGTCGTAGGCGGCCTCGGCGAAGATGCCGTCGGCGCCCGCTTCCACGCAGGCCTGGGCTCGCTCGATGGCGGCGTCCAGCCCTTCCACCGCGATGGCGTCGGTGCGCGCCACCAGGAAGAAGTCGGGATCAGTCTTGGCATCGGCCGCCGCCTTGACGCGGTCCACCATTTCCGAGGCCGAGACGATTTCCTTGCCCGGGCGGTGGCCGCAGCGCTTGGCGCCGACCTGGTCCTCGATGTGGCAGGCGGCCGCGCCGGCCTTGATCAGGCTCTTGACCGAACGCGCGATGTTGAAGGCAGACGGGCCGAAGCCGGTGTCGATGTCCACCATCAGCGGCAGGTCGCACACGTCGGTGATGCGGCGCACGTCGATCAGCACGTCGTCCAGCGTGTTGATGCCCAGGTCGGGCATGCCCAGCGAGCCGGCGGCCACGCCGCCGCCCGACACGTAGACGGCGCGAAACCCCGCGCGCTTGGCCAGCAAGGCATGGTTGGCGTTGATGGCGCCGATGATCTGCAGGGGGTGTTCTTCGCGCAGGGCCTGGCGGAAGCGGGCGCCGGGCGAGGCGGGTCGTGAGGAGGTCATGGCGATGACTCGGACTAGGTGAAAACTCAGCTTACTGCAAAGACCGTGCCATGCGGGGTCCCGCGCCGCCCTGCCCCGCGCCAGGCCGCGTGGGCAAAGGCTTCCCTCGTGGCGGCCCCCTGCGTTCCCGCGCTTGCCGTCTCGCTCCGACCGCCAGATTCATTTCATATTTGAAATCGCTATAATCAAATCTGCAATCAGGATTTGCCATGGACATCCCAGCCGCCCTTCCCGCTCGCCCCCCGTCCCGGCCCGTCATCTGGACCATGGGTATCAGCCGCGTCTCCCGCGCTTTCGCCGAACTGGCCCCCGCCTACGCCGGGCAGGCCGATTTCCGCATCGTCGACGAAGGCTTCGAGACGGCGGCCCGCTCGATCAACGAAGCCGCGCGCCAGGGGCTGGTCGACGCGGTGGTCGCGGGCGGCTCGAACGGCGCCTACCTGCGCCAGCACGTGGACGTGCCGGTCATCCTGATCAAGGTCACGGGCTTCGACGTCATGCATGCCCTGACCACCGCCAGGCAATTGTCCAGCCGCCTGGCCCTGGTCACGCACGCCTCCACCTTTCCCGAGGCCGAAGCCTTCAAGCAGGCCTTCGGGCTGGACTTTCCCAGCCACAGCTACGTCACGACCGAGGATGCCGCCACGCAGGTCAAGGCACTCAAGCGCGCCGGGCTGGAAGTCATCGTCGGCCCCGGGCTGGTCTCGGACCTGGCCGAACAGCAGGGCCTGGCCGGCGTCTTCCTGTACTCCAGCAATTCGATCCGGGTCGCGATGGAAGACGCCATCGAGGCGGCCCGGCTCACCCGCATCGAGCAGCGCCGCCGCGAATACCTGAACACGGTGCTGTCCCACCTGAACGAAGGCGTGGCCGCGGTGGACGCCGAGGGCCGCATCCAGTCGCTCAATCCGCCCATGGAGCGCCTGCTGGGCCTGCGGCGCGAGCAGGCCATCGGCCGGCCGCTGGAGGAAGCCGCGCCGGCGATCTCGCTCGACGGCCCCCTGCGCCACGGACAGAAGGAACTGGAGACCATTCAGAAGGTGCGCGACAAGGTGCTGATCCTGAACCGCATCCCCATCCTGAGCGGCGGCGAACTGCTGGGCGCGGTGGTCACGGCGCAGGACGCCCAGGCCATCCAGCGGGTGGACCGCAACCTGCGTACCGGCGCGCCGGCGCGGCCATCCGGCACGCGCTACGACCTGGACGACCTGCTCGGCAGCTCGGGGCCCATGCAGCGGGTGCGCGAGCTGGCGCGGCTGTACGCCGGCGTCAGCTCCACGGTGCTGATCGAGGGCGAAAGCGGCACCGGCAAGGAAGTGCTGGCGCAAGGCATGCACCGCGCCAGCCCCCGCCGCGACTTCCCCTTCGTCGCCATCAACTGCGCCGCCTTCCCCGAACCCCTGCTGGAAAGCGAACTGTTCGGCTACGAGGAAGGCGCCTTCACCGGCGCCCGCAAGGGCGGCAAGACCGGCCTGTTCGAAGCCGCCCACAACGGCACCCTGTTCCTGGACGAGATCGGCGACATGCCGCTGGCGCTGCAGGTGCGCCTGCTGCGCGTGCTGCAGGAACGACAGGTGCTGCCGGTGGGTGCGCTGGAACCGGTGGCGGTCAACGTGCGGGTGGTCGCCGCCACCCACCGCGACCTGCAGGCCATGGTGCGCGCCGGCGACTTCCGGCAGGACCTGTTCTACCGCCTGAACATCCTGCGCATCGCCATGCCGCCGCTGCGCGAACGCGAAGGCGACATCGACGAACTGGCCGAGGAACTCTACGCCCGCGCGCAGCGGCGGCTGGGCATGGCGCGGCCCGTGCGCCTACCGGCCTTCGTCCGATCGCTGTGCGCGAACTACGCCTGGCCCGGCAATCTGCGCGAGATGGAAAACGTGCTGGAGCGGGTGGCCGTCTCGCACGCGGGCCGCAAGATCGGCCGCAAGGAACTGGAGCTGGAACTGGAAATCACCGTGCCCGAGCTGTACGGCGGCACGGACGAGGCGGCGTCCGACGGTCCGGAAGGGGCCGCCTTCGCATCGCTGGACGAGATTGCCCGGGCCAGCCAGGCGGCCCACGCGCGCCGCGTGCTGGACGCCTGCCACGGCGACCGCGCGGCGGCGTGCCGGATACTGGGCATCAGCCCCGCCACGCTGTGGCGCAAGCTGAAAGAGGCGCCGCCCGGCGCCTCGTGATGCTTAGCAGAACGCCTGGATGCCCGTCTGGGCGCGGCCCAGGATCAGCGCATGGACGTCGTGCGTGCCTTCGTAGGTGTTGACCACCTCGAGGTTGACGACGTGGCGGATCACGCCGAACTCGTCGGAAATCCCGTTGCCGCCCAGCATGTCGCGGGCGACGCGGGCGATGTCCAACGACTTGCCGCAGGAGTTGCGCTTCATGATGGAGGTGATCTCCACCGCCGCCGTCCCGGCGTCCTTCATCCGGCCCAGTTGCAGGCAGCCTTGCAGGCCCAGCGTGATCTCGGTCTGCATGTCGGCCAGCTTCTTCTGCACCAACTGGTTGGCGGCCAGCGGGCGGCCGAACTGCTTGCGGTCCAGCACGTACTGGCGGGCGGTGTGCCAGCAGTATTCGGCGGCGCCCAGCGCGCCCCAGGCGATGCCGTAGCGGGCCGAGTTCAGGCAGGTGAACGGACCCTTCAGGCCAGCCACGCTGGGCATGTAGTTCTCTTCCGGCACGAAGACCTCGTCCATGACGATCTCGCCGGTGATGGACGTGCGCAGGCCGACCTTGCCGTGGATGGCCGGCGCCGACAGGCCCTTCCAGCCCTTCTCCAGGATGAAGCCGCGGATGTTGTCCTTGCCGTCCTCGTCCTTGAGCTTGGCCCAGACCACGAACACATCGGCGATGGGCGAATTGGTGATCCACATCTTGGCGCCGCTCAGGCGGTAGCCGCCGTCCACCTTGGTGGCGCGGGTGACCATGGAGCCGGGATCCGAGCCGTGGTTGGGCTCGGTCAGGCCGAAGCAGCCGATCAGCTCGCCGGTGGCCAGCTTGGGCAGGTATTTCTGCTTTTGCGCCTCGGTACCGAATTCATGGATGGGGACCATGACCAGCGAGGACTGCACGCTCATCATCGAGCGGTAGCCGGAATCCACGCGCTCGACCTCGCGCGCGATCAGGCCGTAGCAGACGTAGCTCAGGCCCGGACCGCCGTATTGCTCGGGAATCGTGGGTCCCAGCAGGCCCAGCTCGCCCATCTCGCGGAAGATGGCGGCATCGGTGCGCTCGTTGCGGAACGACTCCAGCACGCGCGGCATCAGCTTGTCCTGGCAGTACGCCGCCGCCGCTTCCCGCACCATGCGTTCGTCGTCGGTCAGTTGCTGGTCGAGCAGCAAGGGGTCGGCCCAGTTGAATTGTGCAGGCTTGTGCATAAGAGTCATGTCTCGCGAGTAGTTGGGGAAACAGGAGAATCCGTGTCCTCCCGGCGAATTTCCTGCAAGATATACGGATTCGGCCGCTGCGCCAAACGAGTTCTTTTCACTTACCTGTGCGTTTTCCGCACTTGTTAAAGTAGAACCTTCCGATCCCGGGCCCCACTTATGCGCCGCAAACTGCCCAGCACCGCCGCCCTGGCCGCCTTCGAAGCGGCCGCGCGCCACCAGAGTTTCACCAAGGCCGCGACCGAGCTGGCCCTGACCCAGAGCGCCGTATGCCGGCAGATCGCCGGCCTGGAGTCCTTCCTGGGCCTGAAGCTGTTCCGCCGCACCCGGCGCGGCGTCACCCTGACCCAGGCCGGCCAGACCTACGGCGAATCCGTGGCGCGCCGCCTGGACGAGGTCGAGCGCGACACCCTGGATCTGATGGCCCGGCGCGGCGAAGGCGGTGTACTGGAACTGGCGTCCGTGCCCACGTTCGCCACCCGCTGGCTGCTGCCGCGCCTGGCCGATTTCGAGCGCCAGGCCCCCAACATCGTCCTGAACATCACTCCGCAAAGCCGGCCCTTCCTGTTCGAGGGCACCCCCTTCGACGCCGCCATCTACGCCGGCGACGGGCCCTGGCCGGGCACCGAGGCGGTCTTCCTGATGCCCGAGAAACTGGTGCCCGTGTGCTCCCCCAGGCTGCTGGGCGTGCGCAAGCGCATCATGCCCGGGCAGTTCTCGGCCTACCGGCTGCTGCAGCAAAGCACGCGCCCTTATGCCTGGCGGCAATGGTTCGCCGCGCAGAACGTCAGCCATCCGCACGACCTGGGCGGCCCGCGCTACGAATTGTTCTCGATGCTGGTGGAAGCCGCCGTGCACGGCCAGGGCATCGCCCTGGTGCCACGGCTGATCGTCGAGCAGGAACTCGAATCGGGCCGGCTGATCGTCGCCTGCGAGCGCGAATCGGTGCGGGACAAGAACTACTACCTGGTCCTGCCCGAGTGGAAGGCCGACCACGAGCCCCTGCACCTGTTCACGCAGTGGCTGGCCACCCAGGCTGCCCAGTACCGGGCGCAGCATGGGCTGGAGGGCGAGGCGGCTGCGCCGCCCAAGCGCTTCACGCGGTGATGGCGGCCATCACGAAATCGACGACGTGTTCTCGGCGCTCGTCCAGTGCCGCATCGTCCGCCAGATCGGTACCCAGCACCGCCGACAGCGTGTGGCAATTGGAAATGCTGAAAAAGCACAAGGCATTGATGCTGATATAGACCTGGCGCGCGTCCAGCCCGGGCCGGAACAGCCCGGCCTCGGCCCCCGCCCGCAGCAGCGTGCCGATGCGATGGATCATGGGATCGTAGATCGATTTCAGGCGCTCCGACTTGCGGATGATCCTGCCCTTGTTCACGTTCTCGCCGCTGAGCAGGTTGACGAAATCCCGGTTGTGGCGGACGTGGTCGAACGTGAACAGGACGAAATCGCGCAGCGCAGCGCGCGGGTCGGCGGCGTTCAACTCGAGCTTAGGGTCGTTGGACCGGAACGCCGTATAGGCCGCCTCGAGCACCGCCAGGTAGGCGTTTTCCTTCGAGCCGAAATGATGGGACAGGATCTGCTTGCTGACCCCCGCCCGGGTGCAGATCTGCTCGACGCTGGCGCCGTGGTATCCGCTATGGGAGAACTCCCGGTAGGCCGCATCCAGCAGGTTCTGCCGCGTACGCTCCGGATCCCGGGCGCCGTTGGAGCGGCTCGGCCGCCTCGTCGCCGAAATGAAGAAGGCCGGCTTGTCTTTCTTGTCGGGACTGCGAACTGTCAATTTGAAGCTTCCTGAAAAAAGTGGAGCGGGCCCCGGTCAGTCCAGTATTTCCCTGCGGAGCATCCCATGCACGCCTTTCTCTCCGTTCACCGACTGCGTCACGTGGAAGTCGACGGCAAGCGAACACAACTGGTAGGCGTGGGCGCGCGCAAGATCGGTTCGAGCGCAGATGAAGTCGATCATCTCGCGCAGCGCCTGCTTCAGGGCCTGGTCGAGACTTTCATGGAACCCCATGCTGATGTAGTGCGTCGGCGTTTCCGCGCGCGGAAAACGGAGCCTGGGGTCGGCGGCTCCGCCCCCCTTGTGGACGGCAAGCGTGAACTCGCCGTCCAGGCAGGTCTCGAGCGCGGTGACGCATACCTCGCCATCTCCCTGCAACGCATGGCCGTCGCCCACGGAAAAAAGCGCGCCGGCGACATGGACGGGCAAAAACAGCGTGCTCCCGGCCACCAGTTCCTTGTTGTCCATGTTGCCGCCATGAACACGCGGTTCTTTCGAAGAAATACAGGCATATGAAGGGGGCGGCGCAACGCCCATGACACCGAAGAAGGGAGCGACCGGCAGCGTCATGCCCCATGCGAGGCGCGCGCGGCGGGCCGCGCGATCGATGGGGATCGTGGCTGCCGTCAGGTCGGGAAAATCCTCGGGCAGCGTCCCCGCCAGCGGGCGGATGTAGTTATACCCCCAATCCGAACCCAGCTCCACCGCGTCTATCCTGACCTCCAGCATGTCCCCCGGCTCGGCGCCCGCGATGCCGATCGGCCCCGTCAGGATGTGCGGAGCCATCATGGGCAGGTTCGCCTCGGCGATGCGGCGCAGCGCCGCCGGCACGCTCATCCCCGACCCGGGCGGCGGAAACAGCGAGGCCTTGCCGGACACGGTCTCCACCCTGACCGTATCGCCGGACTCGACCGTCAGGATGGGCTCGAAGCCGGCATCGAACATGCCGACCCGGACATTCTCGGGCGAGGCGGGAACATGATGGATCATCGTGCGGGCTCTCCGTTCGTATCGTTCAAGTGGCAGGCCGACACATGCCCGTCCCCATGGGACACCAGGGGCGGCTCTTCGACCTTGCAGCGGTCCATCGCGGACGGGCATCTGGCATGGAAGCGGCAGCCCGGCGGAGGATTGACCGGACTGGGAACATCGCCGGCCAGGATGATGCGCCGGCTCTCGGCGCCGCGGGCCTTCATCGACGGCACCGACGACAGCAGGGCCTTCGTATAGGGATGCCGGGTCTGGAAGAACACCTCCTGGCGTGTACCGATCTCCACGATCTTGCCCAGGTACATCACCGCCACGCGATGGGTCATGTGGGCGACGATGCCCAGATCGTGGCTGATGAACAGCAAGGCCAGCCCGAGCTCCCGCTGCAGGTCCTGCAACAGGTTGACGATCTGGGCCTTGACCGACACGTCCAGCGCCGACACGGCCTCGTCGCACACGATGAGCTCCGGCTCGGCCGACAGGGCCCGGGCGATGCCGATACGCTGGCGCTGCCCCCCGCTGAACTCGTGCGGCCACCGGCCGATGGCATCGCGCGGCAGGCCGACCTGTTCCAGGACGTCCCCGACCTTGCGGTCGATCTGCGTCCTGGAAAGATCCGGCCGGAAATTGCGCAGGGGCTCGGCCACGATGTCCCGGACCTTCATCCTGGGGTTCAGCGACGAGAAGGGATCCTGGAACACCACCTGCAATTTCTTGCGGACGGGACGAAAGGCTTCGGGCGACAACCGGTCTATCCTCGTTCCGTCGAGCTCGATGCGACCGTCCGTGATGGGAAACAGCCCCAGGATGGACCGCCCGACCGAAGACTTGCCGCAGCCGCTCTCGCCGACGAGCGACAGGGTCTCGCCATGGCCGATGCTGAATGACACGTCATCCACGGCACGAAGCTGCCTGGGACGCGCCCCCGGAAACCGGGATCCGACCGCGTAGTATTTCTTCAGTCCCATGACGTTCAACAGCGGCGCGTTCATGAGCAAGCTCCCTCTTCTACTTCGACCCGATGGCAGGCCACGCGATGTCCCGGCGACTTGATCTGCAAGGCCGGGACCACCGCCCGGCAAAGATCCGTGGCCAGGGCGCACCGACCCGCGAACGCACAGCCATCGATACGTTCCTTGATGCTGGGCACGGTTCCCGGGATCTCCGCCAGCCGGCCGCCGGTCCCGCGCGCCTGGGCATCCAGCGTGGGCACGGCGCCCAGCAGACCGCGCGTATAGGGATGCAGCGGCTCTCGAAACACCTGCGCGACGGGCGCTTCCTCGACCACCCGTCCCGCATACATCACCAGCACGCGCTGCGCCACTTCCCACACCACCCCGAGATCGTGCGTGATGAGCACCACGGCCGCGCCGGTCCGGCGCGTCAAGTCCTTGACCAGGTCGAGGATCTGCGCCTGGATCGTCACGTCCAGCGCGGTCGTCGGTTCGTCGGCGATCAGGAGCCGCGGCTCGCACGCCAGGGCCATCGCGATCATGACCCGCTGGCACATGCCGCCCGACAATTCGTGAGGGTATTGCCGGACACGGCGCCGCGGCTCGGGAATACCGACCCGCTCCAGCATCGCCACCGCCCTGTCCTGCGCCGCCCGGCCGCGCAGTCCCGCATGAAGCGCCAACGCCTCGCCGATCTGCTGGCCGACGGTCAGCACCGGATTCAGGCTGGACATGGGATCCTGAAAAATCATGCTGAGGACGTTTCCGCGGATGGTCCGCATGTCCTCCTCCGCCAGCCCCATCAGGTCCCGGCCCAGCAGGCGGACCTTGCCGGCCACGCGCGTCGTGCGGGTGGGCAGCAGCCGCATGATGGACATCGCGGTCACCGACTTGCCGCTGCCGCTTTCTCCCACGATGGCCACGGTTTCCCCCTCGGCCACCTGGAAGCTGATGCCGTTCACGGCGCGGCCGATGCCGTCGCGGGCAAGGAACTGCGTCTGCAGGTCCTCGACGTCCAGCAAGGGGGCGGCGGACACGCTCGCGTCCTCATACATGTTCGTTCATCCTCGGATCCAGGAGATCCCTGACGCCATCGCCCAGCATGTTCATCGCGAGAACGGTCACGCTCAGGAACAAGGCGGGAAAGAAGACGATGTACGGCTTGACCTGCCAGATGCTCCGGCCTTCGGCCATGATGTTCCCCCATGACGGGATGTTGGACGGCGTGCCTGCGCCCAGGAACGACAGCGCGGCTTCGATCAGGATGGCGCTGGCGCAGATGAAGGTTGCCTGCACGATCAGCGGCCCCATGACGTTGGGCAGAATGTGTCGGACCATGATCGTCGGCGCCCGGGTTCCCGAAGCGATGGCGGCCTCGACGAAAGGCTGCTCCCGCAGCGAGATCACGATCCCGCGCACTACCCTCGCGACACGGGGAATCTCGGTCACGGTAATGGCCAGGATGACGTTGCCGATGCTGGCCTGCGTCAGCGCCATCAGCGCGATCGCCAGAAGGATGGGCGGAATCGACATCATGCCGTCCATCACCCGCATCACGACGTTGTCCGCCCATCGGACGTAACCGGAGACCAGGCCGATCGCCAGGCCGATCAGACAGGAGAACAGCGCCACCGCGAAGCCCACGACCAGGGACACCCGGGCGCCGAACAGCACGCGCGAATACAGGTCGCGGCCCAGGATGTCGGTCCCGAACCAGAAGCGCGCCGAAGGCTCCAGCTTGCGCAGCGCCGGCGCGACGGATGCCGGGTCCCGCGCCGTCAGCCAGGGGGCGAAGACCGCGACCAGGATCATCAGCAGGAGCAGGAGGCCGCCGATCACCATGGTCGGATGACGGCGGACGAACCCGGAAACGCCCCCGGCGGGGCGCGCCTCGGGAAACAGGTCCGGCAGCGGCCGGGCCGCGGGCGGAGCAAGCTCCGTGGAAAACGTCGTGGTTGCATGGGCATTCACAGCCGCACCCTCGGATCGATCAGGATGTAGACGAGGTCGATCAGCAGATTGACCATCACGTAGGTAAACGAGAACAGCAGCACCACGCCCTGGATGACGGGATAGTCGCGGCGCAGGATGGCATCGGCGGTCAGCCGGCCCAGGCCGGGAATGGCGAACACGCTCTCGGTCACGACCGCGCCGCTGACCAGCAATGCCATGCCGATGCCGATGACGGTGACGATGGGCAGGGCGGCATTCTTCAAGGCATGGACGTAAAGGATGCGAACCCGGCCGACCCCCTTGGCGCGCGCGGTGCGGATGTAGCCCTGTTGCAGGACGTCCAGCAGCGCGGCGCGCGTCGTGCGCGCGATGATGGCGACATAGACGCCGCTGAGCGCGAACGAAGGCAGTAGCACACTGCGCAGCCAGGGCCCCCCCCCCTCCGAGAATGCCCGGTACCCCTGCACCGGCAGGATCCCCAGTTGCAGCCCGAACACGTAGGCCAGCACATAACCCAGGACGAACACCGGCACGGAGAATCCGAACACGGCTCCCGTCATGACCAGGCGGTCGACCCAGGAATCGGCCCTGGCCGCGGCGGCGATCCCCAGCGGCACCCCCGCGCTGGTGGCGATGACCAGCGTCACGGCCATCAGGGACACGGTCGGTTCCATCCGTTCCAGCAGCAGTGTGCCCACCGGCAGGTTGGTGAAGATCGACGTCCCCAACGCGCCGTGCAGAAGCTGCCAGACCCAGGTGGCGAAGCGGATGGGAAACGGCTCGTCCAGTCCCAGGGAGATGCGGATACGGTCCAGTTCCTCCTGGCTGGCATGGTCGCCGGCGATCAGCAATGCCGGATCCCCCGGCGCCAGGTACATCAGGCTGAACACCAGCAGCGCGACCACGCCCATGACGGGCAGGGTCGACAGAGTCCGGCGGACGATGAAACCTAGCATGGCGCATCCTCCAGGTTCGCGATGCCTCCCGACAGGCCCAGGTCCTGCTCCAGCGCCTGGGACAGCATGAACAGGCGCTGCTCGGCGTCCCATGGCCCCACGAGTTGCAGCCCCACGGGCAGTCCCGTCCCGGTGAATCCCACGGGCGAGGAAAGCGCGGGATGGCCTGTCAGGTTGAACGGATGCAGCGCCGCCGCCCACTGCGGATACGCCCCCGGATACCCCGGATCGATGGTGTCCAGATGGGGGGCCGCGACGGTCGTCGTCGGCATGGCCAATACGTCGAAGCGTTCGAAGATGGCCTGCACCGACCGGAAAAGCGCGGTGCGCCGATCGCAGGCGGCCAGGAATTCGAGTGCCGACCAGCCGCGGCCTTGCGCGATACCCGCGCGCAGCGTGGGCGTCATCTTGTCCGGCGCGGCATCGAAAAGAGCCCCATACCGCCCGGCGCGATGCGTGCTGGCAAGCGTCGCATACAAGGGATAAAGGCCATCGAAGCAGGCCTCGCGCAGGCTTTCGACGCTCGCCCCGCGATCCGAAAGGCGGGACACGGCGGCCGACGTGATCCGCAGCACCTCCGGATCGGTTCGATATTCGCCGAAGTGCTCGATCCAGCCTACCCGCAGCCCACGGATTCCGTCGGACCACGCAGGCGGCGCGCCCCGGCTCGAGAACGGATCGGCGGCGGACGGCCCCTGCATTACCGACAGCAGCAGCGCGGCGTCCTGCGTGGTGCGTGCCATGGGCCCGATGTAGGCGAAATTCCCGAAGCCGTCGGCCACCGCCTCGATCGGCACGCGCCCCAGGGTCGGCTTCATGCCGACCACGCCATTCCATGCGGATGGACAGCGGATCGAACCCCCGCCATCGGTGGCGATCGCCAGCGGCCCCATGCCCGCGGCCAGGGCCGCTCCGGCCCCGCCGCTCGATCCTCCCGGCGTGTGGTCCAGGTTCCAGGGATTGCGCGTCACCCCGGTCGCCGGGCTCTCGGTCACCATCTTGTGCGCGAACTCCGGCAGGGTCGTCTTGCCGATCAGGATCGCGCCCGCGGCCCGCACCCGCTCGACCGCCATGGCATCCTTTACCGGGATGGCTGGCGCCACGGCGATGGATCCGTTGCCCAACGGCACGCCGGCTACCGCGACGTTGTCCTTGACCGTCACGGGCACCCCGTGCAGCGGGCCGAGCGCCTCGCCCGCCATCACCCGCCGCTCGGCCTCGCGGGCCGCGCGTTGCGCCTCTTCCCGCAACACCAGCGCGAACGCATTGATCCGTGGATTGACCCGATCGATGCGATCGAGCACCGCGCCGGTCACCTCGACCGGCGAAACCTGGCGCGACGCAATAAGAGCCGCCAGACGCGTCGCGGACAATCCGCAAAGTTCGTCCTGTCGCATGGCCGGCTCAGCCTCCCTCGACCGCGGAACGGGTGGTGATCTTGCCCCGCTCGTCCAGGCCGAAGCCCTTGCGGCGCGCCGCGTCCATCACCTCGTCTATCCACTCCACGCTGCCCGGGTCGTCGCCGCCGATGATGACCAGCAGCAGCGCCTGGCCGGGACTCTCGTTGCGGAATCCGCGCAGCACCCCGACCGGAAGCGAGATGACGTCATACTGATCGAGAAAGATCTCGTGCTCGCCCTGGCCCCCCCATTGCACCGAGAACCGGCCGTTCAGGGGCATGAACACCTCCACGGTCCGGTGCTTGTGAAGCGCGCTGCCCTTCCCGGCTTCGACCCGGACGATGGACAGATGGAAGCCCTCGACATCCGTGATGGGCGGAACGATGGCGCCGTCCTCGGCCACGCCCTGGCCGATGATGCTCAGGAGTTCGCGCTGGAACTCGGGCCTGGCCGCATCGATCAGCGGCATGGTGCTGGACTGGAGCTCGCTGAAGACAGCCACCCGCTTTCGCATTTCCTCGGGACTTACCTGACGACTCTGCATGGACCTCTCCTAGGGAATGAGCCTTCCGGACACGCTCAGCGCTTCTCGACGTTCCAGTAGGGCTGGACGTACGCGGACAGCAGGCCAGTGATGTTGGGCCGATAGGCGCTGACGACATCCCACTGCCCCACCGGCACGTAGGGCAGGAATTGCCACATGTGCTCCTGCAGGGCTTCGAACGCTTCCTGTTGCTCGGCCGGCGTCAAGGCACGCAGGACACGCTGGCGCAGGCGCTCGCCGGCCTCGTCGCAGGGAAAACCGGGCCAGTTGTGTCCGCCGCAGGACATGTCGAGCGCGGCATTGGTCAGCGGGTGGAACCAGATGCTGCCCGTGGCGTTGTACGGAAACAGGTGATAGCCGCCCTTGCCCGGCGGCTGGCCCTTGGCCCGGACGCGCTGCAAAAGCGTGGGAAGATCCGTTACCTGGAGATCGACTTTGACGCCGGCCTCCTTCAGGCGCTGGGCCAGCACTTGCGCGACGGCCATGTTCGGACCGGCGGGAAGACTCAGCAGCACGATCGTTTCCCCCTTGTATCCCGCCTCGGCCAGCAGGCTCCTGGCCCGCTGCACGTTCTGCTTAAGAAACGGCTTGGATCCTGCCTCCGTGCCGAAGGCGGTGCCGCACACGCTGAACGAATGGCACGGCTTCCAGTCCGCGTCGCCCGCCACGGCGGGCATGATTTCATCCTGATCGACCAGCAGCGCGAGCGCCTGGCGCGCCCTGACATCGTTGAACGGCGGGAGCTGGAAATTGGGACGCACGAACTCGACGAAGGGAAGCCCGTTGGGACTAAGCCTGAGCCCACGCTGCTTCAGGAACGCGATCTGGTCCGGATCCGCCTCAGCCCACAGATCGGCCTCGCCCGCCGCCAGCGCGTTCGACGCCGTCGTCGCATCCGGCATGATGATCCAGCGGACCTGGTCGACCTTGACGACCCGGGCCCCCGCCAGGCCGTCGGCCGGCTCGCTGCGGGACAGGTAGGCGGCGTTGCGCGCGAACACCACCCGGCTGCCTTCCACCCTCTCGGTATCGACGTACGTGAACGGCCCCGACCCGACCACGGGAAGCGGCATCGGCGTGTTGTAGGGGCGCGCAGCGTCCTTCTCCCGCATGATGCCCGGAATGGGCGAGCCCGCTCCGGCCAGCAGGAACTCCACGAACCCGAACGGCTCTTTCAGGACCAGCCGGAAGTCGCGGTCGTTGACGGCGGTCAGCGACGCCAGCCGCGACTTGAGCTGCGCGCCGATGGCCGTGTTGTCGGCCCAGCGCTTCACCGAAGCCACCACGTCGCGCGCGGTCACCGGCGATCCGTCGTGGAATTTCAGGTTCGCGCGCAAGGTGTAGTCGCGCGTCAGGCCGTCACCGCTGACGGTGTACTTCTCCACCATCATTGGCTTGGCAACCAGCTTGCCGTCGAGCGCGAACAGCGTGTCGAAAACCATTTGCGAATAGACGCGCGACACCCGGTTGCTGCCCTGAGTGGGATCCAGCTCGGTCACGTCGCCGCTGATGACACGCAATACCTTCCGCCCTTCCTGGGCGGGCACATCCCGCATCCCGACAACGAACATCGAGAGGCAGACCACGATCGCAAACAGTCTTTCGAGTTTCATGGCAACGCACTCCGCTTTGGCTTGAAACACCCGTTGGATACGCGCTCATGATACCCGCAATTTTCCCCGAGTCAACCATCCGGTTGGTTGATATCAGAAGAAAAAAAATCCCTGCCGGCACTCATGCGCAGGCAGGGATTTCCCTTGGCGGGCGTTGCTACAAGGCTTGTTACTGCCCTTCCAGGAAGCTCTTGAGCTTGTCCGCCCGGCTCGGATGGCGCAGCTTGCGCAGCGCCTTGGCTTCTATCTGGCGGATGCGCTCGCGCGTCACGTCGAACTGCTTGCCCACCTCTTCCAGCGTCTGGTCGGTGCTCATCTCGATACCGAAACGCATGCGCAGCACCTTGGCCTCGCGCGGCGTCAGCGAATCCAGCACTTCCTTGACGACGTTGCGCATCGAACCGTGCAGCGCGGCATCCGAGGGCGCCAGCGTAGCGGTGTCCTCGATGAAGTCGCCCAGGTGCGAATCGTCGTCGTCGCCGATGGGGGTCTCCATCGAGATCGGTTCCTTGGCGATCTTCAGGATCTTGCGGATCTTGTCCTCCGGCATGTCCATCTTCTGCGCCAGCGTGGCGGGATCCGGCTCGGCGCCGGTTTCCTGCAGGATCTGCCGGCTGATCCGGTTCATCTTGTTGATCGTCTCGATCATGTGCACCGGGATACGGATGGTGCGCGCCTGATCGGCGATCGAACGGGTGATGGCCTGCCGGATCCACCACGTGGCGTAGGTCGAGAACTTGTAGCCGCGACGGTATTCGAACTTGTCCACCGCCTTCATCAGGCCGATGTTGCCTTCCTGGATCAGGTCCAGGAACTGCAGGCCGCGGTTCGTGTACTTCTTGGCGATCGAGATCACCAGGCGCAGGTTGGCCTCGGTCATCTCGCGCTTGGCCTTGCGGGCCTTGGCCTCGCCGGTCGCCATCTGCTTGTTGACGTCCTTCAGGTCCTTCAGCGGCAGCACCACGCGGGCCTGCAGGTCGATCAGCTTCTGCTGCAGTTCCTGGATGGCCGGGATCTGGCGCGACAGCGTCTCGGAATAACCGTGGGCGGCGTTGACCTCCCCAAGCACCCATTCCAGGTTGGTCTCATGCCCCGGGAAGGCCTTGATGAAGTGCGTGCGCGGCATGCCGGCACGGTCCACACAGATCTGCATGATCGCGCGCTCGAGCTTGCGGACTTCCTCGACCTGCGCACGCAGCGTGTCGGCCAGGCGCTCGACCATCTTCGCGGTGAAGCGGATGCCCATCATCTCTTCCAGGATGGTTTCCTGGGCGGTGATGTAGGCTTCCGACTTGTAGCCTTCGCGCTCGTAGGCCTGGCGCATCCTGTCGAACCAGCGCTTGACGCTGTCGAACTTCTCCAGCGACTTCACGCGCAGCTCTTCGACCTGCTTGCTGCTCATGCCGCCGGCGGGAGCGTCCTCGCCCTCTTCGTCGTCATCGTCGGACGACGAGGTGACGCCCGAACCGGCATATTCCTCGCCGTCATTGGGGTCGATCAGGCCGTCGACGATCTCGTCGATCTGGATCTCGGACGCGCGGACGCGGTCGGCGCTCTCCAGGATCTCGTTGATCGTGGTCGGGCAGGCGGAGATCGCCATCACCATGTGCTTGAGGCCGTCCTCGATGCGCTTGGCGATCTCGATTTCCCCTTCGCGGGTCAAGAGCTCGACCGACCCCATCTCGCGCATGTACATGCGCACGGGATCGGTGGTGCGACCGAAGTCGGAATCGACCGTGGACAGCGCGGCTTCCGCTTCTTCCTCGGCGTCGTCGTCGGACGAGGCGACCGGGGCGTTCTCGTTCAGCAGCAGCGTCTCGGCATCGGGCGCCTGGTCGTAGACCGAGATGCCCATGTCGTTGAAGGTGCTGATGATGCCGTCGATGGCTTCGGCGTCGACCAGGTCGTCGGGCAGATGGTCGTTGATCTCGCCATAGGTCAGGTAGCCACGGTCCTTGCCGAGCTTGATCAGCAGCTTCAGGCGGTTGCGGCGCGCCTCGTATTCCTCGGGCGTTACCGGTCCGCGGGCGATCAGGTCCTTGGGATCGGCCTTGCTGCGCTTGCCCCGGCCCTTGGGGATCTTGATCTCGGGGATAGGCTCGGCATCACCGTCGTTATCGCCCCCGTCATCGAAATCCCCACCGGAAGACTCGGCCGGCTTGGCGTCCTTGGGCGGACGGCCCGGCCGACGGCCCGTCGGCTTGGCCAGCAGTTCGGCCAGCTTCTTCTCGGCGTTCTTCTTGTCGGCGGCGGTCGCGGTCTTGGCCGCCGTCTTGCCGGCCTTCTTGGCCGCCTTGGCGGCGGGCTTGGCCTTCTCGGCGGGCTCGGCCGTCACGGCGTCGAAATCAGCATCAGCCGCCTGGGCGGCGGCTTGCGGGTCCAACAGCTTGGTGCGGGCCCTGCCAGCCGACTTGACCGTCACCCTGACGCCGCTGGCGGCCGCCGTCTTGGACGCAGCCTTCTCCTTGGCCTGGTCTTGCCCTTCGGCTTTGGATTTGTTCACAGTCAGCGTCTTGCCTGTCGTTTTCGCCATGGTCGGTCAACCACTCCTAATATTTCATCCGGTGGCTGGATTGCTCCAGCCCCCAACCCGCGGGTCGGCACGTGTGCACCGATCTCGGCTCTCGCGCATCCGGTAACGGCCCCTGGCAAAGATCGCGCCAAGCAAAATCCATACCAGAAAACGGGAAAAAATTCTCCCGATCTAACCTACGGTAAACCCTCTATTCTACCACTCTCGGCTTCTTCAACCCTAGGATTCTTTCGGTCAAGGCGAGGTAGCGTTCCTTGTCCTGCGCATCTTTCAGGCCCGAGGCGGCCAGTTGCTGCTGTTCGGCAATGGCGGCATGCAGGGCCACCATACGCAGCGCGTCATGCAATTCCGCGTCGGGATCCGGCAACTCTTCTTCATAGATGGTGGCCGTCGACGCCATCACAAGAGTCTGCGACAACGCGCTGCCTTCGGCAGCCTGCAACAGCGCGCCCGCGTGCTGGGCGCCCGTTTCGCGCACCAGCGCCAGCAGCGCCTTGACCGATTCGTATCCCTGGTTGGCCTCCAGCAAATGTTCGGCATCTTCGCCCATGTGCCGGACCAGGCCGGGATGCGTCAGCAGCAGCTGAAGCAATCGCCCCGCTATCGGGGTTACCCTGGCCCGCGGGCCCGTGTAGCCCTGCGGCCGCTCGTCGCCGTAGCGACCGTCGCGATCCCGGAAGCGCCCGCTCTTGAAGCGCCCCGGCCGGAACCCGCCGCCCGCGGCCGGCCCGGCGGGCCGCCCGTGAAAATCCGGGGCAGGTTCGTAAAAATGGTCGTCAGGCGGTTCGTGGTCGGGCACCCAATCGGGGGCTTCGGCACTACCCTGCACGCCATTATTAGACTCTGAGCGCCCCGGCGCTGGGGAAGTTCCCCGCATCTGGGCCGGCGTCTGCACCAGCGGCCCGCTGGGCACGTCCTGCAACGGAACCAACTGGCCCAGTTCCTCCGTGGTCAGCCGGGTCAGCTGCGCCAGTTCCCGCTGCACCTGCATGCGCAGCGCGCCGGCCGGCATGGCCTGGAGCAGCGGCTTGGCGTCATGCACGCAGCGCGCCCGGCCCTCGGCCTCGTCCATCTGGTGCCGTTCGGCCAGTTCGCCCAGCATGAACTGGGACAGGGGCATCGCCTCGCGCAGGGCCTTACGGAAACGCTCGGCGCCGAATTCGCGCACGTACGAGTCGGGATCGTGCTCGTCCGGCAGGAAAAGGAAGCGGATCGAGATGTCGTCGCGCAACAACGGCAGGCAAGCCTCCAGCGCACGCCAGGCCGCCTTGCGCCCGGCCTTGTCGCCATCGAAGCTGAAAATCACGCTGTCGCTGGCGCGCAGCAGCTTTTGCACGTGCACGGGCGTCGTCGCCGTACCCAGCGTAGCCACGCCGCACTCGATGCCGAGCTGCGCCAGCGCCACGACATCCATGTAGCCCTCGACCACCACCACCATGCCTTCCTTGCGGATGGCCTGGCGCGCTTCCCATAGCCCGTACAGCTCGGATCCCTTCGAGAAGATGGGGGTTTCGGGCGAATTGAGGTATTTGGGCTCGCCCTTGCCGATGATGCGCCCCCCGAAGCCGATCAGGTGGCCCCGGGCATTCCGGATGGGAAACGTGACGCGCTCGCGGAACCGGTCGTAACGTCGGCCATCTTCGCTCAGGATGACCAGTCCTGCCTCGACCAGCAGCGGATCGTCGTAGGTGGGCAAGACCGCGGACAGGCCCTGGCGCTCGCCGCCGGCCCAGCCCAGCCCGAAACGGGCCGCGATCTCGCCGGACACGCCGCGCCCTTTCAGGTAGGCCACGGCGGCGCCGGCACCGCGCAACTGCTGCCGGTACCAGGTATTGGCGGTTTCCAGCACCTGGCTGTGGCGCGACACCACGGCCTCGCGCTGCTGGCGCGCGGCCCGTTGGCGGGGGCTGCGCTCTTCCTCGGGCACCGACATGCCCACCATGCCGGCCAGCGACCGCACCGCTTCGGGAAAGCCGGCGCCGGTGTGCTCCATCAGGAAGCGGATGGCCGTGCCATGGGCGCCGCAACCGAAGCAGTGATAGAACTGCTTGGTGGGACTGACCGTGAAGGATGGCGATTTTTCCCCGTGGAAGGGGCACAATCCCAGCAGGTTGGCACCCGCTTTGCGCAACTGCACGTGCTGGCCCACGACATCGACGATGTCGACCCGGGCCAGCAGATCCTGGATGAATGACTCGGGGATCATGCGCGCGGCGCGAAAGGAAAACGCACGGACCGCCGGCTCAACCCAGGCGGGCCTTGATCAGCTTGGACACTTCGGCCATGTCCGCGCGCCCGGCCAGCTTGGGCTTGACCAGTCCCATCACCTTGCCCATGGCCGCGCCGCCGGTCACACCCTGCGCCGAGACCTCGGCCACGGCGGCCTCGACCACCGCATCGATCTCTTCCTGAGGCGCGGCCTGCGGCAGGAACTCCTGCAGGACCGCGATTTCCGCGCGCTCCTGCTCGGCCGATTCGGTCCGGCCGGCCTGCTCGAACGAGGCGATCGACTCGCGGCGCTGCTTCACCTGCTTCTCGGCGATGGCGACGATGTCGGCATCCGCCAGCTCGCGGCGCTCGTCGACTTCCTTTTGCTTGACCGCGGCCGACAGCAGCCGCAGGGTCCCGAGGCGCTCGGTCGCCTTGGCGCGCATCGCGTTCTTGATTTCATCGGACAGGCGGGCTTTGAGGGTATCTGCGCTCATGGAGGGATTCCGCGATAAGAGAGAAGCCGGGCGCCACGACGGACGCGAGCCAGGACAGAGGATAACGGTAAAAACGCCAAAAGCCGCCCGGCTGGTGCCGTAGCGGCTCTGACAACAACTTTGCGAAACTACCGGAAAGCTTACGTCGCGCCAAGGGCGCGGCAGCAATCAGTACAGGCGCTTGGGCAGCTGCTGGCTGCGGATGCGCTTGTAGTGGCGCTTGACGGCGGCGGCATGCTTGCGCTTGCGCTCGGCCGTGGGCTTTTCGTAAAACTCGCGCGAGCGCAGTTCGGTCAGCAAGCCAGTCTTTTCAATGGTGCGCTTGAAACGACGCAGGGCGACCTCAAACGGCTCATTTTCTTTAACGCGAATTGTCGGCATGTAACGATTGCCTCGGGGTTGCAAGGGGTTGATCAAGCCTGCCAATATAGCAGATCCTTTTCCATATTGCCAACCCTTCCGCAGCCTCGGTGCTACACTGCCGCTAGGGTTAACTCTGATCATAATCGCGTCCGCGCGCATTTTTCAATGATTGTCCTCGGCTTCGAAAGCTCCTGCGACGAAACCGGCGTCGCCGTCGTCAGCGCCGAACGCGGCCTGCTCGCCCACGCGCTGTATTCGCAGGTCGAGATGCACCAGGCCTACGGCGGCGTGGTGCCGGAGCTGGCCTCCCGCGACCATGTGCGGCGGGTACTGCCCCTGACGCGGCAGGCCCTGAACGACGCCGGCCTGACCCTGGACGACGTTGACGCCGTCGCCTACACCGCCGGGCCCGGCCTGGCCGGCGCGCTGCTGGTGGGCGCCAGCGTGGCGCAAGCCATCGCCTGGGCCCGCGACCTGCCCTCCATCGCCATCCATCACCTGGAAGGCCACCTGCTGTCGCCGCTGCTGGCGACGCCCCGGCCCGAATTCCCCTTCGTCGCGCTGCTGGTCTCCGGCGGGCACACCCAACTCATGCGGGTGGACGGCGTGGGACGCTATGAATTGCTGGGCGAAACCCTGGACGATGCCGCCGGCGAGGCGTTCGACAAGACCGCGAAGCTGCTGGGCCTGGGATATCCCGGCGGACCGGCGCTATCCCGGCTGGCCGAATCCGGCCGCGCCGACCGCTTCGACCTGCCCCGCCCCAAACTGCACAGCCCCGACCTGGATTTCAGCTTCAGCGGCCTGAAGACCGCCGTGCTGACCCGCATGAAGGCCCTGGACCCCGACGACGCGCAAGCCCGCGCCGACCTGGCCGCGGCCACGCAGGACGCCATCGTCTCGGTCCTGGTCGCCAAGGCCGCCAAGGCCCTCGAGGCCACCGGCCTGAAGCGCCTGGTCGTCGCCGGCGGCGTGGGCGCCAACCGGCTGCTGCGCGAACGCCTGGCCACCCACCTCGCGCGCCTGCGCGCGCAAGCCTTCTTTCCGCCGCTGGAACTCTGCACCGACAACGGCGCCATGATCGCCTTCGCCGGCGCCCTGCGCCTGCAAACCGGCCTGGCCAACCCCAGCGAGCGCCACACAGGCTTCACGGTCCAACCCCGGTGGCCACTAGACGCCGCCTAGCAAGCAGCCACGAAGCACCGCCCCCCCTACCCAAGATAACGGTACCAGACCCAGGATGCGGTGGATCCGGCTCCGCCGGTCCACCCGCATCGCCCCCTGGGGGGCGCGCGTCAGCGCGTAGGGGGGGGACTCCTCTTCCCGAGCTTGCTTTCCTTGCCGGCCATCAGCTTGGAGATATTCTGCCGATGGCGGTAGAGCAGCATCAGCGCCATCAGGCCGATGGCGGTGCCGATCCGGGAGTCGGCGGTCCAGGCCACGCCGTGGCCGAACACGTAGTAGACGGGTGCGAAAACGGCCGCGACGATGGCGGCCAGCGACGAATAGCGGAAGAACAACGCCACGATCAGCCAGGTCGCCAGCGTGGCCACGCCCAGCCAGGGCTGCAGGCCCACCAGCACGCCCAGTGCGGTTGCCACGCCCTTGCCGCCCTTGAACCGGAAAAACACCGGGTACAGGTGGCCCAGGAATACCGCCAGCGCCACCACCGCGATCGTGGTTTCGCCCAAGCCGAGCCGATACGCATAGACCTGGGCCAGCCATACCGCCACCCAGCCCTTGAAGGCATCGCCGACCAGCGTCAGGATCGCGGCGGCCTTGCTGCCCGAACGCAGCACGTTGGTGGCGCCCGGATTGCCCGAGCCGTAGGTGCGCGGATCGTCGAGCCCCATCACCCGGCTCACGACCACGGCGAACGAGATGGAACCGATCAGATAGGCGATGACGGCGGCGGCGACGGTGATCATGAATGGGGAACCCTTGGGCCTATGTGGCCACGTCACGGTGACGATGGCATGACAGGCGGCGATTCTACCGGTTGGGCAAGACACTGTCCCGCTGCAAACGCACGAAATCCGCCGCGCCCGCGTCCGTCACAGCGCGGCGGCGACGGGAACCGCCTTCAGCAGTCGGACCAGTTCGCCAGGGGCCATGCCCACGAGATACCCTCGGCGGCCGCCGTTGATGAGGATGCGCGGCAGGTCGAGCACACTGCCTTCCACGTACACCGGCATGGCCTTGCGGGTCCCGAAGGGCGAGGTGCCGCCCACTTGGTAGCCCGAATGCCGCTGGGCCACCTCCGGTTTGCAGGGCACCACCTTCTTGACGCCGATCTGCCGCGCCAGGTTCTTGGTCGATACCTCCTTGTCCCCATGCATCAGGATGACCAGCGGCCGCGCGGCCTCGTCCTCCATGATCAGGGTCTTGACCACAGCATGCTCGTCCTCGCCCAGTTGGCGCGCCGATTCCGAGGTGCCGCCGTGCTCGACGTAGTCGTAGGCGTGTTCGGTGAAGGCAACGCCGTGTTTGCGCAGGAATTGCGTGGCGGGAGTCTCTGAAACGTGTCTGGCTTTGCTCATGATGAAGGGCGGCCTCAACCTCGCGGGTGATGCCGCGCGTGCAGCAGTTTAAGGCGCTCGCGCGCGATGTGCGTATAGATCTGCGTGGTGGAGATGTCGGCATGCCCCAGCAGCATCTGCACCACTCTCAGGTCGGCGCCATGATTGAGCAGGTGCGTGGCGAAGGCGTGCCGCAGCACGTGCGGCGACAGGGCCGCGCGTATGCCCGCCCGCAGCGCGTATTTCTTGACGATGAGCCAGAAGCTCTGCCGGGTCATGGCGGTGGCGCGGGCGGTCACGAACAGCGCGTCGCTGACCTTGCCGCCCAGCAGCGCGGGACGCGACTCCTCCAGGTAGCGCGTGATCCAGTGCGCCGCCTCCGCGCCCAGCGGCACGAGCCGGTCCTTGCCGCCCTTGCCCATGACCACGCGCACCACGCCTTCGTTCAAGCCGACGTCCAGGGACTTCAGGTCGACCAGCTCGGACACGCGCAGGCCCGTGGCGTACAGCGTTTCCAGCATGGCGCGGTCGCGCAGCCCCAGGTCGGTGTCGAGGTCCGGCGCGCCCAGCAGGGCCTCGACCTGGGCCTCGGACAGCGTCTTGGGTAGGCGGGGCGGCTGCTTGGCGGCACGCAGCGTCAGGCAGGGATCGGCCTGCACGCGGTGCAGGCGCAGGGCCCATTGGAAATAGCGGCGCAGCGTCGCCAGCCGCCGGTTGGCGGTAGTGGCCTTGCTCTGGTGATGGACCGCCGCGAACCACGCCTCGATGTCGTGCGCCTGGGCGCGGTCCAGGGCCGAGGCACGCTTTTCTTTCAGCCAGGCGTCGAAGGCCGACAAGTCCTGGCGATAGGCGCGCAGGGTGTTGTCGGACAGCCCGTCCTCCAGCCACATCGCTTCGAGGAAGGCCGCGATGCCGGGATCGTCGCCCGGGCGCACCACCCCCTGCCTGGACCGGGTCCGGCCATCCCGCGCCGCGCTCATGCCGCGCGCCCCCGGCGCCGCCGCCCCGCGCTGGCGCCGGGCGGGGCGAGCAGGGCCACCTCCAGGACAGCCAGCACGTCGTCGCCGGTCCGGGACGCGAACGCGGGCACCGACTGCCGGCCGCGCCAGCCGTCGAGCCGGCCTTCGAGCAGCAGGGTCGCGAAACCGTGGACGGCCGACCAGGCCAGCAGCAGCCGGCGCTCGAAATCCTGGCCCTGCCCGTCCAACCCCCGTTCAGCCAGCGCGCCGGCCAAGGTGGTGGACAAATGACCGGCGGCCTCGCTGCCCGCCTGCTCCAATCCAGCATCGCCCGGCGACAAGCGGTCGTAGCGGAACATCAACTGGAACTGGGCGCGATGGCCGATGGCGAAATCGATATAGGCCAACCCCACGGCCCGCAACTGGGCCTGCGGCGAGGCGGTCGCCTTGGCGCGATAGGCCTGCATCATGGCTGACAACTGCCGGAAACCCGCGGCGGCAAAGGCCGTCAGCAGCCCGGCGGCATCGCCGAAATGATGCGCGGGCGCCGCATGGGAGACCCCGGCGCGGCGCGCGCATTCGCGCAGCGTGAAACCTTCGAGGCCGCGCTCGTCGAGCAGGGATCGCGCCGCATCGAGCAACGCCTGGCGCAAATCGCCGTGGTGATAGGAACCCGCCTGGCGGGCAACGGTGCGACGGGGGCGCTTGCCGCCCGAGGGAAGATCAGCTCGCATGCGCCATCTTCGCAAAGAAATCTTTACGCCGTCAAATTGGCAGCTGGCATGATCGGATTTTTTCTTGACAGTGTAAACATCGGAAGCTATCGTGGCGTTTCTTTATCTAGACAGCGTCAAGACCATGATCGCCGACTTCATTCTCGCGTGGATGCACCACCTCTGTTTCCTGGGCATGGCCGCGGCACTGGCCATGCAATGGACGCTCCTCAACCCGGCCCGTTCGACCATTCCCTTGGCTCTGCTCGGCAAGACCGACGCCTGGTACGGCAGCCTGGCCATGCTGATCCTGGCCATCGGCGCAGCCCGCGTCGCCTGGGGCCCCAAGGGCGCGGCCTTCTACCTGGACAACCCCGTCTTCTGGGCCAAGATCGCAGTCTTCCTGGCCGTGGGCGCCATCTCGGCCCTGCCCACCATCAACTACCTGCGCTGGCGCCAACAAGCCCGCAACGACCCCGCCTTCCAGCCATCGCCCACCGACATCGGCAAAGTCCGCAAGGCCATCCGCCTCCAATTCCTGGGCTGGCTAGCCCTCCCCATCCTGGCCGCCGCCATGGCCAGAGGTATTTGATCCCCCCTACGCCCTTCGGGCGCCCCCCAGGGGGCGGCACTGGCGGACCGGAAGGGAAACCCACCCCCTACGCCCTTCGGGCGCCCCCCAGGGGGCGGCACTGGCGGACCGGCAAAGCCGGATCCGCTGTGCCCTGGGTCTGGGACGACCGCGAATACGGGAACGGCCTTGCATCATCTGATGCAAGGCCGTTCTCATTTGTGCTGACAAGAGGCAAGAACACCCGTCCTCCGCCAGCCTGGTTGTACCCCAGGATGCGGTGGATCCGGCTCTGCCGGTCCACCCGCATCGCCCCCTGGGGGGCGCGCGAAGCGCGTAGGGGGGGGCCTACTCCACCTACTCCAATTTGATGTTCTGCTTCTTCACCACGTCCTTCGCCTTGTTCAGCTCCTTCTCGATCTCGGTGCGGAATTCGGCGGGCGTGTTGCCGACGGCGGCGGCGCCCTGCTTGGACAAGGTGTCCTTCACCTGCGGATCGGACAGCACCTTCACCGCGGCGTCGCGCAGCTTGTTGATGATGTCGGTGGGCGTACCGGCGGGAGCCAGCAGGCCGTACCAGGCCGGATCGTTCATCAGCGGCAGGCCCAACTCCTTGAACGTGGGCACGTCGGGCAGGCCGTCCACCCGCTTGTCCCACGCGACCGCCAGGGCCTTGAGCTTGCCGGCCTGGATGTTGGGCATGGACGAAGGCAGGTTGTCGAACAGCATCTGCACCTGGCCGCCGACCACGTCGGCGATGGCCGGTCCCGAACCGCGGTAGGGAATGTGGACGATCTTGGCGCCCGTACCCAGTTGGAAGAGCTCACCCAGGAAGTGGTTGATACTGCAAGTCCCCGAGGTGGCGAACGAGAACTTGCCGGGTTCCTTCTTGGCCAGTTCCAGGAAGGACTTGAAGTCGTTGGCCGGAACCTTGGGGTTGACGGCCAGCACGTTGGCCGTGTGGGCGAAGTTCGTGACCGGCTGGAAATCCTTGAGCGGATCGTAGCCCAGCTTGGGGTTGCACGCGGGGTTGATCGCCATCGTGGATACCGTGGCGATGCTCAGGGTGTAGCCGTCCGGCGCGGCACGCGCGGCTTCGCCGGCGCCGATGGCCCCGCCGCCGCCACCGCGGTTCTCGATCACGAAGGGCTGGCCGAGTTCGCGGCCCATGCGCTCGCCCACGAGCCGGGCGATGATGTCCGTCGAGCCTCCCGGCGCGAACGGCACGATGACACGTACGGGTTTGTTGGGATAGGACGACTGGGCGGCGGCCAAGCCGGGCACGGCTAGCATGGTGGCGGAAACGGTCAGCCCCGCCAGCGAAGCGGCGATTCTTGCTGCTTTCATGCGTACTCCTCTTGTGGATGGTCCTTCACGGAATCGGCCCGCGCCGCAACGATGCGCGGGCGTCTGTGCGCCGGTCTCGATGCTGCGCCCTTCTAGTACTGTCTTGACCTCATGGCTCAAGCGGGCTTGGTCAAAAGAATAGCAAACAGGTTTGACACGCTGTGCATGTCAAACCTCTCGTTTTCCCCGACTCTGGCACGCCAGCGCCCAGCGCACGTGCTCCCGGACCAGCTCGCTGGGGTGATCGGCCCGCTCGCGCAGCGCGGCGCGCGCCTCGCCCGAGGCCGGCGCGTTGCCCAGTGCCACCGCCAGGTTCCGCAGCCACCGCTCGTAGCCGATGCGGCGGATCGCGCTGCCCTGGGTGCGTTCGTCGAAATCCCGCTCGGTCCAGGCAAACAGGTCGAGCAGCGATGCCGTGTCCAGTCCGTGGCGCGGCGCGAAATCCCCCTCGGCGCAGGCGCGCGCGTACTTGTTCCAGGGACAGGCGGTCTGGCAGTCGTCGCAGCCATATACGCGCGTGCCGATGGCCTGCCGCAGCGCCTCGGGGATGCTGCCCTTGAGCTCGATGGTCAGGTAGGAGATGCAGCGCCGGGCGTCCACCACGTAAGGCGCCACGATGGCGCCGGTCGGACAGGCGTCGATGCAGCGGCGGCATTGCCCGCAATGCGGCGTCTCCAGGCGGTCGGCCGGCAGGGGCAGGTCGGTCAGGATTTCGCCCAGGAAGAACCAGCTCCCGTCGCGCGACAGCAACAGCGTATGCTTGCCGCGCCACCCCAGCCCGGCCTTGCGCGCCAGCTCCACTTCCATGACCGGCGCGGAATCGGTGAAGACGCGGTAGCCGAAGGGGCCGACATGCCCGGCGATGCGATCCGCCAGCCGCTGCAGGCGCTGCCGCAGGACCTTGTGGTAGTCCCGGCCGAGGGCGTAGGTGGCGACGACCGCCCGGTCGCCCGCGTCCAGGGCCTGGCGCTGGCGCGCCGCCAGCGCGGGTCCGTCCAGCGGGGCGTAGTCCATGCGCACCATGATGGCCGAGCGGGCTCCCGAGACCAATTGGGCGGGATCCTGCCGCAGCGGCAGGTGGCGCTCCATATAATCCATCTCGCCATGCATGCCCTCGGCCACCCAGGCGGCCAGCCGCTGGCCAGCCTCGTCCAGGTCGAGGTCGGCGAATCCCACCGCGGAAAAACCCAGCTCCCGGCCCCAGCCGCGTATGGTCTCGGCCAGCGCGGCCAGGTCGGGTCCGTCCTGGGTGGAAACGGGGGCAAACGGGGGCGACGCTGACATACTGTCATGGTAGCCCATGCCCATGAACCCTGCCCTTCATCCCGCCATGTCCGACTCCCGCCACGCCCATCTGCCCGACGAATCCGCCACCGAAGCCCTGGCCGCCCGGATGGTTCCGCTGGTCGCCAACGGGGGCCGCATCCACCTCCATGGCGACCTCGGCGCCGGCAAAACCAGCTTCGCCCGGGCACTGTTGCGCGGAGTCGGCGTTACAGGTCGAATCAAAAGTCCGACGTTCACGCTAGTTGAACCTTACAAAGTTTCGAACTTATACTGCTATCACTTTGATTTTTATCGTTTTACCGATCCACGCGAGTGGCTCGACGCCGGATTCCGGGACGCCCTGCGCGATGACGCCCTCGTGCTCATCGAATGGGCGGAACGCGCAGGCGGTGCGCTCCCGGTCCCGGACCTGGACATCGCGCTGTCTTATGAAGGCGCAGGACGCGGGGTGACGCTCGATGCCCACACCGCAAAAGGGCAGGCATGGCTGAACACACTTTTTCCCGACGCGACGAGCTAGAACCCGATCCCGACCTTCCGGCCGGCACACCGGCCCTGTCCTATGCCCAGGCCCAGGGAGTGCTCGCGCCGCGCGGCATCTCCCGCCGCCGGCTGGTGGCCGGCCTGGCCGCCACCCTGGTGGTGCCCCTGGTCCCGACGGCCACCCGCGCCGCCGAGCTGGTCGCGGTACGCCTGTGGCCCGCCCCCGACTACACCCGGCTCACGCTGGAGCTGGACGCCGAACTCAAGACCGAACACTTCGTGCTCGACAATCCGGACCGCGTGGTCCTGGATATCGAAGGCGTGGAGATGAACGCCGCGCTGCGCGACCTGGTGTCCAAGGTCCGGCCGGACGATCCCTACATCGCCAGCGTGCGCGTCGGGCAGAACCGGCCCAACGTGGTGCGGCTGGTGCTGGACCTGAAGCAGGAGACCATCCCCCAGGTCTTCAGCCTCAAGCCCGTGGGTGAATACAGGCACCGCCTCGTGCTCGATCTGTATCCCAAGGTGGCCCAGGATCCCCTGGTCGCGCTGGCGAACAAGGGCAGCAGCGACCCGATGGCGCAGATACTGGACAGCCTGCAGGCCGAGCGTGACAACATCCCCGCGCCAGGCACCGGCGCGAGCGCCAACGGCGCGCCCATCCCGGAGGCGGCGCCCGAGGCGCCCGCCATCCGCCGCCGCTCCGATCCCGCGCCGGCGGTCGCGCGCATGATCACCGTGGCCCTGGATCCCGGCCATGGCGGCGAGGACCCGGGAGCCATCGGACGCGGCGGCACGCGGGAAAAGGACGTCGTGCTGCGGATCGCGCGCGGGCTCAAGGCCATGATCGACCAGCAGCCCAACATGCGCGCCATGCTGACCCGCGACGGCGACTACTTCGTGCCGCTGCACGTGCGCGTCGCCAAGGCGCGGCGCGTGCAGGCCGACCTGTTCGTGTCGGTGCACGCCGACGCCTGGATCAAACCGGATGCGCGCGGTTCGTCGGTATTCGCGCTGTCCGAGCGCGGGGCCAGCAGCAGCGCGGCGCGCTGGCTGGCTGCCAAGGAAAACGCTTCGGACCTGATCGGTGGCGTCAACATCGGCTCGCACGACAAGCAGATCGCCCGGGTGCTGCTGGACCTGTCGACCACGGCCCAGATCAACGATTCGCTCAAGTTGGGCCGCGCGGTGCTGGACGAACTGTCCAACATCAACCGCCTGCACAAGCCGCGGGTCGAACAGGCCGGCTTCGCCGTGCTGAAGGCTCCCGACATCCCGTCCATCCTGGTCGAGACCGCGTTCATCAGCAATCCGGAAGAGGAAAAGCGCCTGTCGGACGTGTCCTACCAGAGCAGCATGGCGACCGCCATCATGCAGGGCATCCAGCGCTATTTCGCGAAGAACCCGCCACTGTCGAAGAACAAACTGACGTAGGGGATCCCCCCTACGCGCTTCGCGCGCCCCCCAGGGGGCGGCACTGGCGGACCGGCGGAGCCGGATCCGCTGTGCCCTGGGTCTTTGGGGGGGCGTCTCAGTGCGAGGCACTGGGCTGGTGGAGGGGTGGGTTCTTTACAAAAAAACGGCCTCGTGTGAGGCCGTTTTCTTTTTTGCGTTTTCAGGCGCGTTTGGATCTCAGACCGCCTATCAATTTCCACAGGCCGCCCAGGACTACCGGGACGATGGCGGCGGCGAGGCCTATCAGGACGATGGTGTTCAGGTGTTCGCGTACCAGGGGCAGGTTGCCGAAGAAGTAGCCGGCCAGGACGAGCAGCAGCACCCACAGCAGCGCGCCGATGATGTTGAAGAACTGGAAGCGGCCGACGGTCATGTAGCCGACGCCGGCGACGAAGGGAGCGAAGGTTCGGACCACCGGCAGGAAGCGGGCGATGATCAGAGTCTTGCCGCCGTGTTTCTCGTAGAAGGCGTGGGTCTTGATCAGGGCCGCGCGGTCCAGGAAGCGGATGTTCTGCGAGAAGACGCGGGGGCCGATGTAACGGCCCACGTAGTAGTTGACGGTGTTGCCCGAGACCGCCGCGACGAGCAGCAGCGCGATCAGCAGCCCGGGGTGCATGCTGCCGGTGGCGGCGAAAGCGCCGGCGATGAACAGCAGCGAATCGCCCGGCAGGAAGGGCAGGACGACCAGGCCGGTCTCGGCGAAGACGATCAGGAACAGGATGAGGTAGATCCAGGCGCCATATTGCGCGACCCATACGCCCAGGGTCTGGTCGATATGGATCAACATCTGCAGGAATTCGAGCATGGGAAGCCGGAGGTAGGGGACGAGGAAAAAGGCGAGCGGGCACTATAGCCGACGCAGGCGTTTCCGCGCATGTCAAAGCATGACAGGATCCCCGCGCCCAAGAGGGGCCACTATAATCCGGCCATGTCCGAACGTCGCCCCATCGCCCAGCTCCCCGACCTCCTGATCAGCCAGATCGCGGCGGGTGAAGTCATCGAGCGCCCTGCCTCGGTCCTCAAGGAATTGATGGAGAACGCCATCGACGCCGGCGCGCGCGCGGTCGACGTGCGGCTCGAGGGTGGGGGTATCCGGCGGATCGCCGTCAGCGACGACGGCGGCGGCATTCCTCCCGACGAGCTGCCGCTGGCCATCGCCCGCCACGCCACCAGCAAGATCCGGTCGCTGAACGAACTCGAATCGGTGGCCTCGATGGGGTTCCGCGGCGAGGCCCTGGCCTCGATCGCGTCCGTCGCCCGGCTCACCTTGATTTCGCGCACGGCCAGCGCCGACCATGCCTGGCAATGGGAAGACGGCCAGGTCTCGCCGGCTTCCGGCCCCCCGGGCACAACGGTGGACGTGCGCCAGTTGTTCGACCTGGTGCCGGCCCGGCGCAAGTTCCTCAAATCGGAAGCCACGGAATTCGGCCATTGCGTGGAGGCCTTCCAGCGCATCGCGCTGGCGCACTGCCATATCGCCTTCCGCCTGTTCCACCACGACCGGGCCTACCAGCAGCACCTGCCCGCCGACCCGGTGCGCCGCATCCATGACGTGCTGGGCGCGGAATTCGGCCAGGGCGGCCTGCCGGTGCAGGCCGACGCCGGCGCGATCCGCCTGCATGGCGTCGTCTCGCGCCCCACCGCCTCGCGCGCCCGCGCCGACCGCCAGTACCTGTACGTCAACGGCCGCTTCGTTCGCGACCGCACGGTCAGCCACGCCATGCGCGCCTCCTATGCCGACGTGCTGCACGGCGACCGGCAGCCGGCCTACGTGCTGTTCCTGGACCTGGACCCGGCGGCGGTCGACGTCAACGTGCATCCGGCCAAGCACGAGGTGCGCTTTCGCGAAAGCGGCGCGGTACACCGCTTCGTGACGCAGATCATCGGCCAGACCCTGGCCCATGCCGCGGGCGCGGCGACCGGCGTGGACGCGGCCGCCGCCCAGGCGGTGCCGTCCGAGGCGATCCTGGCCGACGGCATGCCCGCGCCGGCCACCCTGAGTCGTATCGACGGCGCAAACGCTCCACCCATGACCGCCTCGTCCGAACCGGGCTTCACGCGCCCCGTGGCTCCCGCGCTGGCCTCGTCTTCGCAGTTGCCGTTCCGGCTGCAGGATGCCCCGTCCGCCTATCGGCCTGAGCTGGGCGCGCGCATCCTGGCCCTGCACGAGCCTCTGGCGCCCGCCCCCGCCGCCTCGTCCAGTGCCGCGGGCATGGCCCAGGCCCTGGCCGGCGCCCGCCCCCGCCCGCTGCCGGACGGCACCGACCTGCCGCTCGGCATGGCGATCGCCCAGTTGCACGGGATCTACGTACTGGCCCAGAACGCCCACGGGCTGGTCGTGATCGACATGCACGCGGCCCATGAACGCATCGTGTACGAACAGCTCAAGAACGCGCTGGACGCGCGCGAGATGCCGCGGCAGAACCTGCTGGTGCCGGTCGTGTTCCGGGCCTCGGAAAGCGACGTCGCGCTGGTCGAGGAACAGCAGGACGCCCTGTCCGACCTCGGCTTCGAACTGCGGCCGGCCGGACCGGCCTCGGTCGCCGTACGCGCCGTTCCCGCGCCGCTCGCCCAGGCCGACATCGAGACCCTGGCGCGCGAAGTGCTGCGCGACTTCGCCGAGGTGGGCGCGTCGCGCCTGCTGACCGAGCAGCGCAACGAACTGCTGGCGACCATGGCCTGCCATGGCGCGGTGCGCGCCAACCGCCGGCTCAACCATGACGAGATGAACGGCCTGCTGCGGCAGATGGAAGCGACCGAACGCGCCGACCAGTGCAACCACGGCCGTCCGACCTGGGTGCAGCTCAGCGTGGGCGATCTCGACCGCCTGTTCCTGCGCGGGCGCTGAGTCCGCACCGAAGATGGCCGACCGCAGCCCCCTTCCCATCCTGTGCCTGATGGGCCCCACCGCCGCCGGCAAGAGCGCGGCCACGCTGGCGCTGGCCGACCGCTGGCCGCTCGAGATCGTCAACGTCGACTCCGCCACCATCTATCGCGGCATGGACATCGGCACGGCCAAGCCCAGCCAGGAGGAGCGCCTGCGCGTACCGCAGCACCTGCTGGACATCCGCGATCCCGCCGAAAGTTTCTCCGCCGGCCAGTTCCGCGCCGAGACCCTGCGCCTGATCGCCGACATTCGCGCCCGGGGCCGCATCCCGCTGCTGGCCGGCGGCACCATGATGTATTTCAAGGCGCTGCGCGAGGGCCTGGACAACCTGCCGCAGGCGGACGCCGTCCTGCGCGCGCAATTGAACGCCCGCGCCGCCGGCATCGGCTGGCCGGCCATGCATGCCGAACTGGCGCGCGTCGACCCGGCCACCGCCGCGCGGCTCTCGCCCAACGACAGCCAGCGCATCCAGCGCGCGCTGGAGATCCATGCGCTGACCGGCCGCCCCATGTCGGCCCTGCTGACCGGCCAGGCCGCGCCGGCCGACACCGGGCTGCGCTACGTCAACCTCAGCCTGGAGCCGTCGGATCGCGCCGGCCTGCATGTCCGCATCGAGCAGCGCTTCGACGCCATGCTCGAAGCCGGCCTGTTGGACGAGGTGCGCCGCCTGCGGGCGCGCGGCGACCTGAGCCCCGACCTGCCGTCCATACGGTGCGTGGGTTACCGCCAGGTCTGGGGCTATCTGGCCGGAGAAGTCCACGGCGCCGAAATGCGGGGCCAGGCGATCGCCGCCACCCGGCAACTGGCCAAGCGCCAGATCACCTGGCTGCGCGCGCTGCCCGACCGGCTGGTGGTGGACTGCCTGGCGCCGGACAGCACGGCGCGCGTGGTCGACGCGGCGGCCGCCACGCTGGATGCGTCACGGGAAGCAACCGGCGATCCACGCTGACGGCGCATCCGCGCCACGCCCCGCCTGCCGCGGCGTGCGCCGGGGCGCCGGCCCTGCTATGCTGGATGCGTGCGCGGCCCGTTGCCGCGCTTTGCGCTTTCGACGACAGATTCATGAACAGGTACTGGAGCCGCGTCACTCAACAACTGACGCCCTATGTCCCCGGCGAACAACCGCAGATAGACGGACTCGTCAAACTCAACACGAACGAGAACCCGTATCCGCCCTCGCCGCGTGCCCTGGAAGCCATACGCCAGGCCACCAACGAGACGCTGCGGCGCTATCCCGACCCCGACGCCAGTGTGTTCAAGGCGGCGGTGGCACGCTTCCATGGCGTGCAGGCCGACCACGTCTTCGTCGGCAACAGTTCGGACGAGGTGCTGGCCCACGTGTTCGTCGGCCTGCTCAAGCACGACCTGCCGCTGCTGTTCCCGGACGTGACCTACAGCTTCTACCCGGTCTACTGCGGCCTGTACGGTATCGACTACCGCACCGTGCCGCTGGCCGACGACCTGTCCCTGCGCGTGCAGGACTACGGCCAGCCGAACGGCGGGATCATCTTCCCCAATCCGAACGCCCCCACCGGTCGCCTGCTGCCCCTGGAGGACATCGAGGCGCTGCTGAAGGCGAATCCGGACTCGGTCGTCGTGGTGGACGAAGCCTACGTCGATTTCGGCGGCACGTCGGCGGTCTCGCTGGTGGCGGCCCACCCCAACCTGCTGGTGGTGCAGACGCTGTCCAAGGCGCGCTCGCTGGCGGGCCTGCGGGTCGGCTACGCCATCGGCCAGCCGCACCTGATCGAGGGGCTGGAACGGGTCAAGAGCAGCTTCAACTCCTATCCGCTCGACCGCCTGGCCATGGCCGGCGCGACCGCGGCCATGGAAGACACCGCCTATTTCGACCGTACCCGCCAGGCCGTCATCGCTTCGCGCGTGCGCTTGACCGCCAAGCTCGAAGAACTGGGTTTCGAGGTGCTGCCGTCGGCCGCCAACTTCGTCTTCGCGCGCCACCCCGGGCACGACGGCGCGGCCCTGCTGAAGGCGCTGCGCGAACGCAAGGTGCTGGTACGGCATTTCAAGCAGCCGCGCATCGACCAGTACCTGCGCATCACGGTCGGCACCGATGCCGAATGCGATGCGCTGCTCAATGCACTAAAAGATCTCCCCCCTACGCGCTGAAGGGAAGCCCACCCCCTACGCCCTTCGGGCGCCCCCTCAAGGGGGCGATGCGGGTGGACCGGCGGAGCCGGATCCACCGCATCCCGGGTCTATCAGATCACTTCTGTTTGGGCGGCGCCGGGTTGTTGCTCGACGATTTCTCCCAGGCGGTAGACGGTTTCGCCCTGTTCGCGCAGGGTGGCGGCAACGGCGTCGGCCTGGTCGGCGGAGACCACGATCACCATGCCTATGCCGCAGTTGAAGACGCGGTGCATTTCGGTGTCGGCCACCTGGCCTTCGCGTTGCAGCCACGTGAACAGCTCGGGCAGCTTCCACGCATCGCGGTGCAGGCGCGCGGCCAGGCCGGGGCGCAGGATGCGCGGCACGTTGTCCAGCAGGCCGCCGCCGGTGATGTGGGCCAGGCCCTTGATCTCGTGCTTGGCGATGGCCGCCAGCACCTGTTTGACGTAGATGCGCGTGGGCGCCATGACGACGTCGCGCAGGGGTTGGCCGTGAAAGTCCTGGTCCGGCGTGGCGCCGGCGCGTTCGATGATCTTGCGCACCAGCGAATAGCCGTTGGAATGCGCGCCGCTGGAGGCCAGGCCCAGCACGGCGTCGCCGGGCTGGATGCAGCTACCGTCGATGGCCTGCGACTTCTCGACCGCGCCGACGGCGAAGCCGGCCAGGTCGTATTCGCCGTCGGGGTACATGCCGGGCATCTCGGCGGTTTCGCCGCCGATCAGCGCGCAGCCGGCCAGTTCGCAGCCCTGCGCGATGCCGCCGACGACCGTGGCGGCGGTGTCCACCGACAGGCGGCCGCAGGCGAAGTAGTCCAGGAAGAACAGCGGCTCGGCGCCCTGCACCAGGATGTCGTTCACGCTCATGGCCACCAGGTCGATGCCCACGGTGTCGTGCTTGTTCCACGAGAACGCCAGGCGCAGCTTGGTGCCCACGCCGTCGGTGCCCGACACCAGCACGGGCTCGCGGTACTTCTTGGGCACCTCGAACAAGGCCCCGAATCCGCCAATGCCGGCCAGCACTCCTTCGCGCATGGTGCGCTTGGCAAGGGGCTTGATGCGCTCGACCAGGGCATCGCCGGCGTCGATGTCGACCCCCGCGTCGCGGTAGGTTAGAGAGGAAGCGCTGGGTTGTTGTGCGGACATGGGATGGACCGAAAAGTGGATGGACGCGGGCTTTCGCGGCAAAAAAACCAGCCGGGACCGCCTGAAAGCTATAATTTTACGATGATTGGTATTCCCATGCAGCGGACAGGGGTTTACATCGGGGCAACTCCCGGTGGTACCTGCCGCGCTCCGCGTTCCTTTTCTGCCTGCGCAGCCTTGCCCGGCCCGACCTGTCGCCACCCAACGCCATGATCGTCCGACGCTGCGGGTCTCTTAGCCGCACCCCATGAAGCAGTTGCTACTCGACGTTCTTGCCGCGCCGGCTCCGTCCCTGGAAAACTATGTCGCGGGCCCCAATACCGAGGCCCTGGCGAGCCTGCGCGCGCTGGCGCCCGGCCGCGCCGTCTACCTCTGGGGCCCCGCCGGCTGCGGCCGCACCCATCTGTTGCGGGCGCTGTCCGACCGGCCCGGCGCGGTCTACCTGGACAGCCACAGCCCCGTCTCGGCCTACCGCCGCCTGGCCCAGCCCGAGGAATCCGACGTCCGCCCGGCGCTGATCGCCATCGACGACCTGCACCTGCTGGACGAACCCCGGCTGGCGTGCGTGTTCTCGCTGTACAACCGCTGGCGCGAGACCTCGGCCACCGACATCGCCCTGTCGCTGATCGTGGCCGGCGAACGCGCCCCGGGCCAGCTCGAGATCCGCGAGGACCTGCGCACCCGTCTGGGCTGGGACCTGGTCTTCCGGCTGGAGGTGCTGTCCGATGCCGAGAAGACCGACGCCCTGATCCGCCAGGCCGCCAGCCGCGGGCTGCAGCTCGCGCCCGAGGTGGTGAACTGGATTCTTACCCATTACGAGCGGGACATGCGCCAACTGGCCGCCCTGCTCGACGCCCTGGACCGCTATTCGCTGGCTGCCAAGCGCCCGATCACGCTGCCGCTGTTGCGCGCCATGCTGGCCGAACAGCCCCAACCGTCCTCCATTCAGTCGTATTCTTCGTTGTCATGACCCCCACCCAAGCGCCGCCCACCCGCCTCGCCCTGTTCGACCTGGACCACACCCTGCTGCCGCTCGACAGCGACTACCGGTGGGCCGATTTCCTCGCCCGCGCCGGCCACGTCGGCGACCCCGCCGCCGCCTGCGCCCGGAACGAAGAGCTGATGCAGCGCTACGACGCCGGCAAGCTGACCGCGATGGAGTCGGCCGAGTTCATGCTGGGCCTGCTGGCCCGCAACACGCCCTACGACCTGGCCCGCTGGCACGAGGACTTCATGGCCGAGGTGATCCGCCCGGCCATCTCCGCCCAAGCCATCGCGCTGGTGCGCGAACACCTGGAAGCGGGCGACCTGTGCGCCATCGCCACCTCGACCAATACCTTCGTGACCGCCCCCATCGCGCGTGCCTTCGGCATTCCCGTGCTGCTGGGCACCGAGCCGGAATACGCCGCCGGCCGCTACACCGGCCGCATCCAGGGCACGCCGTGCTTCCGCGAAGGCAAGGTGGTGCGCGTCAACCACTGGCTGGCCAGCCACGGCTGGCAGTTGTCGGATTTTCGGCAGTCTTTCTTCTATAGCGACTCGATGAACGACGTCCCGCTGCTCGAAGCGGTGACCGACCCGATCGCCGCCAACCCATCCGCCGCGCTGCGCGAACTGGCGCGCGAACGAGGCTGGCGCATTACGGACCTGTTCGCATGATCAAGAAGCTCATCAGCAAGCTCTTCACTCCCCGCGCGGCGCGCCCCATCCTGAGCGTCAAGCGGCATGCGCCCCTGCGCGTGCCCCAGGCCAAGCACGGCATCGACCGCCGGCTGGTCTCGCGCCATGCGATCAAGGTCTGCGACGTGCTGCACGAGAACGGCTTCGAGGCCTACATCGTCGGCGGCGCCGTGCGCGACCTGATCGTGGGTGCCCAGCCCAAGGACTTCGACGTGGCCACCAACGCCACGCCGGAACAGATACAGCCGCTGTTCCGCCGCGCCCGCATCATCGGCCGCCGCTTCCGCCTGGTACACGTGGTGTTCGGCCAGGAGATCATCGAGACCTCCACCTTCCGCGCCTCGGGCTCGGACGAACAAACCACCGACGAACATGGCCGCATCCTGCGCGACAACGTCTTCGGCACGCTGGAGGAAGACGCCGCGCGCCGGGACTTCACGCTGAACGCGCTGTACTACGACCCGGCCACCGAGATCGTCATCGACTATCACGACGGCGTGGCCGACCTGAAGAAAAAAACCGTCAGCATCATCGGCGACGCCTCCAAGCGCTACCGCGAGGACCCGGTCCGCATGCTGCGCGGCATGCGCTTCGCCGCCAAGCTGGGCTTCACCATCGCGCCGTCCACGCTCGCGCCCATCCGCGAGATGGCTCACCTGATCGAGAACGTGCCCGCCTCGCGGCTGTTCGACGAGATGCTGAAGATGCTGACCTGCGGCCACGCGCTGGACTGCCTGCGCCGGCTGCGCGCCGAAGGCCTGCACAAGGGCCTGCTGCCGCTGCTGGACGTGGTGCTGGAACAGCCCGGGGGCGAACGCTTCGTCAAGCTGGCCCTGGAGCGCACCGACGTGCGCGTGCGCAGCGGCAAGTCGGTCAGCCCCAGCTTCCTGTTCGCCGCGCTGCTGTGGCAGCAGGTGAACCACCGCTGGCAGCAATACCGCGCCGACGGCGAACTGCCCATGCCCGCCCTGGGCATGGCCGTGGATTCCGTGCTGGACGACCAGACCGAGAAGCTCGCCATCCAGCGCCGCTTCGTGTCCGACATGCGCGAGATCTGGTTCATGCAGCCGCGCTTCGAACGGCGCCAGAGCAAGGGCGCCTGGCGCATGCTCGAACAGCCGCGCTTTCGCGCCGCCTGCGACTTCCTGCAATTGCGCGCCGCCGCCGGCGAGGTCGATAGCGCCCTGGCGCAATGGTGGATGGACCTGGCCGACGCCAGCGACGCGGCACGCGCCGAGATGCTGGAAGACCTGGCCCGCCAGCCGCGCGCAGCCGGAGAAGCCACGGCTCCCCGCAAGCGCCGCCGGCGCAGCGGCCGTTCGCGCGGAGGCCCCGCCGAGGGCGGCCCGGACGACGGCACCCCGGTAGCCGGATGAACGCACCCACCTGGCGGATGGCCTGGGTGGGATTGGGCGCCAACCTGGGCGACCCGGCCACCACCCTGCGCGAGGCGCTGGCCGCGCTGGCCGCCCATCCCCAGGTACGACAGGACGCGCTCTCGCGCTTCTATCGCACCGGGCCGATCGACTCCAGCGGCCCGGACTACGTCAATGCCGTCGTGCGCCTGCGCACCACGCTGTCCCCGTTGGCGCTGCTGGACCTGCTCCAGGACATCGAACAGCGCCACGGCCGCCAACGCCCCTATCACAACGCCCCGCGCACCCTGGACCTGGACCTGCTGGCATACGACGGCCAGCACCTGGACACGCCACGGCTGACCCTGCCCCACCCCCGCATGCACCAGCGCGCCTTCGTGCTGCGCCCCTTGTCGGACATCGATCCGGACATGAGGCTGCCGCAGGGACGGGTGGACGAATTGCTGTGGGCCTGTGCGGACCAGGCGGTTGTTCCGCTGGACTAGGTTCGTGTTGACGCTAACGAATAAAAATTGCATGCATTTCGGCTGAGCAATTTGCAGGTGCTCAATGCAATCCTGTACTCGGATCACGCACAAAATACTTGACATTCCCATAGTGTCAAGGCGGAGCATAAAGCCCTGATTTGGCGTGAGGGGAACAGCATGAATTCGCATCGCCATGACCATCATCTGTCTGAAGAACGGAGTGATGCGTCGGCCGGTACCATCTACACCTGTCCCATGCACCCCGAGGTGAGGCAGGACCACCCCGGCAATTGTCCCAAGTGCGGCATGACGCTGGAGCCGATCATTCCGCTGGCCGAGGAAGACAACAGCGAGCTGATCGATTTTCAGCGCCGCTTTTGGTGGACGCTGCCCCTCACTCTGATCGTGACCGTCCTGGCCATGCTCGGCCATCGTCTGGGCTGGTTCGCCATGGCCACCCAGACCTGGGTCGAATTCGTGCTGTCGCTGCCCGTGGTGTTATGGACTGGCTGGCCCTTCTTCGTGCGGGGCTGGCAATCGATCATCCACCGCAGCCCGAACATGTGGACCTTGATCGCCCTGGGCTCGGGCGCCGCCTTCGTCTACAGCGTGGTCGCCACGGTGGCGCCGGGCGCTTTCCCCGACTCATTCATGTCCATGGGCCGCGTGGCCGTGTACTTCGAGGCGGCGGTGGTCATCATTTCCCTGACCATGATGGGCCAACTTATTGAGTTGAAGGCACGCTCCCAGACCTCGGCGGCCATCAAGTCCCTGCTGGGCCTGGCGCCAAAGACTGCGCGGCGCATCAACGCGGACGGCAGCGAAGAGGATGTGCCGCTCAATCATGTTCATGTCGGCGACCTGCTGCGTGTGCGCCCCGGCGAGAAAATTCCGGTCGATGGCATCGTTACCGAAGGCAGCAGCGCGGTCGATGAATCCATGCTGACCGGCGAACCAGTGCCAGTGACCAAGGGTGCCGGTGCCCCGTTGATTGGGGCCACGCTGAACACCAGCGGCGCGCTGATCATGCGGTCCGAGAAAATCGGCGCGGCCACCATGCTGTCGCAGATCGTGCAGATGGTCGCCTCGGCCCAGCGCTCCAAGGCTCCCATGCAGCGCATGGCCGACGTGGTGGCGGGCAAGTTCGTCGTGGTGGTGGTGCTGATCGCCATCGCTACCTTTCTGGCCTGGGGTCTGTTCGGGCCGGAGCCGAGCTGGGTGTTCGGGCTGATCAATGCCGTGGCGGTGCTGATCATCGCCTGTCCCTGTGCTCTGGGCCTGGCCACCCCCATGTCGGTGATGGTGGCCACCGGCCGCGCCGCCACGCAGGGGGTGCTGTTCCGCGATGCCGGTGCCATCGAGAAGATGCGCGAGGTGGACACCCTCATCGTGGACAAGACCGGCACCCTGACGGAAGGCAGACCCGCGTTCGACACCGCCGTTGCGGCGCCCGGCTTCACGCCCGATGAGGTTCTGAGGCTCGCAGCCAGTCTGGACCAGGGCAGCGAACACCCGCTGGCAAATGCGATTGTCAGCGCAGCGCGGGCCAGGGGCCTGCCGCTGGCCAAGCCGGCCGATTTCGAGTCGGGCAGCGGCATCGGCGTGCGCGGCACGGTCGAGGGACGGCGGCTGGCATTGGGCAACACGGCCTTGATGGAGCAGGAAGGTGTGGCGGTTTCGTCCCTGCGGGCTGACGGAGAACGCCTGCGCGGTGAAGGCGCCAGCATCATGCACCTGGCTGTCGACGGACAGTTCGCGGGCATTCTGGCGGTAACCGACCCCATCAAGGCCAGCACGCCCGACGCCATCCGAACCCTGCACGCCAGCGGCCTGCGCATCGTGATGGCGACTGGAGACGGCCTCACCACCGCCAAGGCCGTAGGGGCCAAGCTGGGTATCGATGAAGTTCATGGCGAGGTCAAGCCCGCCGACAAGCTGGCGCTGGTAGCGCGGCTGCAGAAAGAAGGCCATGTAGTTGCCATGGCGGGAGACGGCATCAATGACGCCCCCGCGTTGGCAAAGTCCGACGTCGGGGTCGCCATGGGCACGGGCACTGACGTAGCGATGAACAGCAGTCAGATCACGCTGATCAAGGGCGACCTGCGCGGCATCGCAGCGTCGCGCGAGCTCTCCATCGATACGGTGCGCAATATGCGGCAGAACCTGATGTTTGCCTTCGTCTACAACGGTATTGGCGTACCGATTGCCGCCGGAATTCTGTATCCGTTCACTGGCTGGCTCCTGTCGCCAATGATCGCGGCATTGGCGATGAGTCTGAGCTCGGCTTCGGTGATCTTCAATGCTCTGCGGTTGCGTGGCACGAAATAAACGACTTGTGCTCCCATTGCATTCCTGGTCGGCGCCCGTGATGCAGGCCCAGTTGCTCAATCGGGCGCCTGCCCCCGGGAGCATCACCTAGCCCGTATTGCCTTGTTACGCGCGGCGGCGGGCGCCTCGCGCTATCCTGCGGGTTGAGGCAACCAACCGCCTACCCGCCATGAACACGACCCCGCTCTTTCCGCTCAGCCGGGCGCTGTATCCCGAGGGCGTGCTGCACTTGCGCATCTTCGAGATCCGCTACCTCGACATGATCAAGCAGTGCATCGCCGACCAGACCCCGTTCGGCGTCGTGCCGCTCCTGGCCGGCCACGAGGTCCGCACGCCCGAAGGCCAGGAGGTCCTGGCCGACTTCGGCACCATGGCGAAGATAGAACAGTGGGACGCGCCCATGCCGGGCCTGCTGCAACTGCGCTGCGTGGGAACGACGCGCTTTCGCCTGGTGTCGAGCGAACAGCGCAAGTACGGTCTCTGGGTCGGGCAGGCCGAGCCGCTGGCCGACGATCCCGTGGTCCCCGTACCGGATGCCCTGCAACCCGCGGCCAATACGCTGGGCCGCCTGATCGCCGACATCCAGCAGCACCACGGCCCCCGCGCCGACCTGCCGATCGCGCCTCCCTTCCGGCTGGACGAATGCGCGTGGGTGGCGAACCGCTGGGCGGAAATGCTGCCGCTGCTGCCGCCGCAACAGCGGCACCTGCTGGCCGACGACGATCCGGCAAGCCGCCTGGGCCAGATCCAGGACATCCTGAGGCGGCGCAAGCTGCTGGTCGAATAGTCCCCTAGCCCGCCACTTCCATCGCGGGCTCGAGACCCCGCTCGCGCATCGCGGCTTCGAGCCCGGCGCGCACCCGCGGCCATTCCTCGTCGACGATGCTGTACATGGCCGAATGCCGCCTGCGCCCATCGGGCATGATACGGTCGTTGCGCAGGATGCCTTCCAGCCGGGCGCCCAGCCGCTCGATGGCGCGGCGGGACTGCTGGTTCAGTTCGTCGGTCTGCAACTGCACGCGCTGGCAGCCCAGCCCCTCGAAGGCATGGCGCAGCATCAGGTACTTGGCCTCGGTGTTGACGAAGGTCCGCTGCCATGAACCGCCTATCCAGGTGTAGCCGATCTCCCGCTTGCGATGCGCGGGCTCGATGCGGCAATAGCGGGTCGAGCCGACCACCCGGCCATCCTCGCGCAGGGTGGTGGCGAAGGGCATGGACTCGCCTGCATCGCGGGCGCGCAGCGCGGCCTCGATATAGGCTTCGGCCGCGGCCGGCTCGGCGGGGATCTGCGTGTAGAGGGTGCGCCACGCGTCCCGGTCCCGCGCCGCCGCCACCAGCGCCGCGGCATCCTCGCGCGCCAGGGGCCGCAGCACGACCAGGTTGCCGATCAATGAGTACTGCGACATCGCGATGCCCGCCTTTGCGTGAACCTTCGACCTCGCATTGTAGACAGGTGGCCGGCCCCGGCGGTCACTCCGAGGCCAGCCGGTCGAGCAGGTCGATGAGCCGCTGCGTGGCGGGCGTGAGCGGCCCGTGGGGGTAGGTGATGCCGAGCTGCCGGGTCATGGTCGTTTCCTTCATCGGGACCTCCCGCAGCATGCCCCGCGTCTTCGGATGCTCCAGCGTCAGCCTGGACAGGAAGCACAGCAGGTCGGTCGAACCGATCAGGTCGTGGATGGACGGCAGGGAGTTGGTTTCGATGTGCGGCGTGGGCTTGGGCAGGCCGCGCGCCGCGAAGGCGCTGTCCAGCCATTTCCGGCTGGACACCGGCGGCGTGGGCAGGATCCAGTGATAGCCCTCGAGGTCGCGCAGGCGCGGCGCGCGCAATTCGAAGATGGGGTGGTGCTCGCGCGCGGCAACCACCACGGTATCGTCGATGAAGCCGCGGCAGGCGAATTCGCTGTCGTTCTCGATGACGCCCACGATCATGTCCAGGCGCTCTTCGCGTATCTGCTCCTTCAGGAAGTAGCTGGTCCCGATCATGATTTCCAGCGACACCTTGGGAAGGTGGCGCAGCGCCAGATTGCAGAGCTTGGGCAGCAGGTAGTCGGCGGTGATGGGGCCGCAGCCCACGCGGACCTTGCCCGCCGAGCCCGCCACGAAATCCTTCATGTCGCTCAGGGTGCGGTCGTTGGTCTCGCGGATTTTCCGCGCCCGCAGGTAGAACTCCTTGCCCACCGCGGTCAGCACCAGGCCCCGCCCCTTGCGCTCGAACAGGTCCGCGCCCAGTTCTTCCTCCAGGCGCTGCACACACTTGGTCAGCGCCGGCTGGCTGCGGTGCAGGACCTCGGACGCCTGGCCCAGGTGGCCCAGTTCGGCGATGACTTCGAAGTAGCGCAGGTCCCGGATCTCGATGTTCAATTCATTCCCCAAGGGAATCGATCAATCAAAATTATCGAATAGATATTCATATTACGCTCGGATGTAATGGCGCGAAAGCTCAGCCTGAGCCACATCGAGACGCGCCCCATGTCCCACACCGTTTTCGTCACCGCCACCACCCTGAGCCCCGCCGGCCGGCGGCTCCTCGAGCAGGCGGGGTGCCGTGTCCTGTTCATGAACCGCGCCGGCTGTGTCGAGGAGGTCCAGGCAGTGCTGGCCAGCGAGCCCGTGGACGCGGTGATCTCCCGCACCGTCGACCTGCCGGCCAGTGCGATCGCGGCCTGCCCCACGCTGAAGGTCGTGTCCAAGCACGGCGTGGGCGTGAGCAATATCGACGTGCGGGCCTGCACGTCCCGCGGCATCCCCGTCATGGTGACGCCCGGCGCCAATGCCCGCTCGGTGGCCGAATTGACACTGGGCCTGATGCTGGCGGCCGCGCGCGGCATCGCGCACATGGACGCCGAGATGCGCGCCGGACGCTGGACCCGGTTGCAGACCGGCGTCGAACTGCGCGGCCGGACCCTGGGCCTGGTCGGCTATGGACAGGTCGCCCGCCTGGTCGCCGCCTACGGCTCGGCCCTGGGCATGCGCGTGCTGGCCTACGACCCGCATGTCCGGCCGGCGCCGGACGACGGCGTGGCGATGCTGCCCGACCTGGATGAACTCCTGCGGGCGTCGGACGTGCTCAGCCTTCATGTCCCCCTGACCCCCGCGACCCGCGCCTTCATCGGCGCCGAACAACTGGCCCGGCTACCCGAGGGCGCGATCCTGATCAACACGGCACGCGGCGAAGTCGTGGACGAGGCGGCGCTGGTCGACGCCCTGGCCCACGGCCGCCTGCATGCCGCGGGCCTGGACACCCTGGCCGTCGAGCCCATGGCGCAGGACAACCCGCTGCGGCGCCTGCCCAACGTGGTGCTGACCCCCCACGTCGGCGCCTCGACGCCGGCGGCGCTGGCCGCCATGGCGCGAGACGCGGCCCGCAACGTCCTGGACTATCTCGCCCGGGGCGTCCTGCCCGAGGGCTGCGTCGTGAACCTCACCGACCTGTCGAACACCCACCAAGGAGACAAGCATGTCCGGCAATAAGACGTGGCCGCCCGGCTACAGCATCGAGGAAATGCCGCGCCACCTGGACCCCGGGCTGATTGCCCGGTTTTCCGACGTCCCGGTGGCGGTGGCCGGCGACTGCATGGGGCGATCGCTGGGCGCCATGGGCCTGAAGGCCTATCACGAGAATTTGCGCCTGAGCCTTTGCGGTCCCGCGTTGACCGTGCAGGTACGCCCCGGCGACAACCTGATGATCCACAAGGCCCTGATGATGGCCCGGTCCGGCGACATCATCGTGGTCGACGGCGGCGGCGACCTGACCCAGGCCTTGATCGGCGGCCTGATGCGCACCACGGCCCTGGCCCGCCGCATCGGCGGCTTCGTCATCGACGGCGCCATCCGCGATCTGGTCGAGTGGGCGGACGGACGCATGCCGGTGTTCGCGCGGGGGCATACCCATCGCGGTCCCAGCAAGGAAGGCCCGGGCCGCGTCAACGCGCCCATCGCCTGCGCGGGGCTGGCGGTCCTGCCCGGCGACCTGGTCATGGGCGACGCCGACGGCGTCATCTGCATTCCCGCCCACGAAGCGGAGGCGCTGCTGCCGCGCGTACAGGCGCACCTGCAGCGCGAAGACGCCATCCGGCGTTCCAACGAGCATGGCACGTCGGATCCCGAGCGATTCGACGCCGTCCTGCGAGCCAAGGGCTTGCCCGTGTAGCAACCCGTTTTTTTCCGATATAAACAATACGAGGAGACAACCATGAATCGCTATCGACACTACGCCGCCGCAGCCGCCATGGCCGTATGCGCGCTGGCGGCGGGGTCCGCCGCGCGGGCCGCCGACGCCTATCCCAACCAGCTCCTGAAACTGGTCGTGCCCTTCCCGCCGGGGGGCGGCACCGACACCATGGCCCGCTTCGTCGCCGCGGCCCTGACGGAAAAGTACAAGTGGAACGTGATCGTGGAGAACCGGCCCGGCGCCGGCGGCATGGTCGGCCTGGGCGCCCTGGCCCGCGCGCCCGCCAACGGCTACAACCTGGCCCTGGGGCAGACCTCCAACCTGTCCATCAACCCCTACCTGTACACCAACGTTTCCTACAACGTCGCCAAGGACTTCGCCCCCGTCGTGTCGGTGGCGTCGCAGCCCATGGTCCTGGTGGTCAGCGCCGACAAGCCGTACAAGTCGGTGGCCGACCTGGTGAAGTTCGCCAAGGCACATCCCGGCAAGCTCTCGGTGGGCAACGCGGGCACCGGCACGGTGGGCGACATCACCGGCCGCTACTTCGCCCACGAAGCCGGCATCGACGTCCTTCACGTGCCCTACAAGGGCGCGGCGCCCGCCATGAACGACCTGCTGGGCGGCCAGGTGGACATCTTCTTCGCCTCGACCCCCGCGGCCATGTCGCAGGTCGACAACCCCAAGGTGCGGATGCTGGCCATCACCACGCTCAAGCCCATCCCGCAGTTGCCCGCCGTCCCGCCGCTGGCCGATACGCTGCCGGGCTTCGAGGCCGCCTCCAAGACCGGCCTGCTGATGCCGGCCGGCACGCCGCAGGCGGCCATCGACGCCGTCAACAAGGCGGTGAACGAGGTGCTCAGAAGCCAGGACCTGCAGCGCAAGATCATGGACGAGGGCAACGTGGTGCTGGGAGGAACGGTGCAGGAGTTCACCGACACCATCGCCGGCGATTCCGCCAAGTGGTCCGGAATCATCAAGGACGCCAACATCCAGATCAAGTGACACGCCCATGAGCAAGCCACTGCAATCCCTGCGCGTCCTCGACCTGACCAATGTGCTGGCGGGACCGTTCTGCTGCCAGCAACTGGCGCTGATGGGCGCGGACGTCATCAAGGTGGAAGTGCCCGGTTCCGGCGACCTCGCCCGCCAGCTCGGGGCCGACCCCGAGCTGAACCGGCGCGGCATGGGCTTGTCCTTCCTGGCTCAGAACGCGGGCAAGCGCTCGATCACCGTCAACCTGAAACACCGGCGGGGCAAGGAGGCCTTCCTGCGGCTGGTGGCGACCGCCGACGTCGTGGTGGAGAACTTTCGCCCGGGCGTCATGGACCGCCTGGGGCTGGGCTTCGACGTGCTGCGCCAACACCGGCCGCGCCTGGTCTATTGCGCCATCTCGGGTTTTGGCCAGGACGGTCCCCTGAGCGCCCTGCCCGCCTACGACCAGATCATCCAGGGCATGTCCGGCACGATGAGCATTACGGGCGACGAGCGGACCGCGCCCTACCGCGTCGGCTATCCCATCGGCGACACCATAGGCGGCATGACGGCGGCCTTCGCGATCGCCGCCGAACTGGCCGACGGCGCCCGCACCGAGGCGCGCTTCATCGACGTCTCCATGCTGGAATCGGTCATCTCGACCATGGGATGGGTGGTGTCCAACTACCTGAACGCCGGACACAAACCCCGCCCGCTGGGCAACGAGAACTTCACCGCCAGCCCCTCGGGCACGTTCAAGACAGGCCGTGGACTGCTGAACATCGCCGCCAACAAGCAGGAACAGTTCGAAGCCCTGTGCCAGGCCGTGGGCCGGCCCGAGCTGGCGCGCGACAGCCGCTACGCCGGCCGGCAGGCGCGCCTCGCCCATCGCGACCAGCTCAAGGCGGAGTTGGAACAGGCCCTGGCCGCCCGCCCCGCGGACGACTGGTGGCCCCTGCTGGCCGAGCGGGGCATTCCCGCCGGGCCTGTTTACCAGGTGGACGAGATCCTGGCGCATCCGCAGATACGCGACCGCGGCCTGATCGGCCGCTTCACGCAGGTGCCCGGCGCGGAGCGCGACATCGCGGTCGTGCGCGGGGGATACAAGATCGACGGGCAGGCGCCGGCGGTCGATGCGCCGCCGCCCGAACTGGGACAGGACACCGTGGCGCTGCTGGCGCAACTGGGCTATACGGACGACGAGATCGCCGTGCTGAAAACCGAGGGGGCGATATGAACGACCACACCGACGACGAAGGACAGGCCTGCGGCCAATGGTGGCGCACCGGCATCATCGACATGCGGCCCGGCAGCATCCGCTATCGCGGCTATGCCGTGCAGGACCTGATCGGCAACCTGGGCTTCGCGGAAATGATCTGGCTCATGCTGCGCGGCGAACTGCCCGGGGCCGGGCAAGGCGCCCTGCTGGACGCGGCGCTGATGGCGGCGGTGGACCATGGTCCGCAGGCGCCCAGCATCGCCATCTCGCGCATGGCGATGACCTGCGGGGTCGGGCTGAACAACGCCATGGGCTCGGCGGTCAACGTGCTCGGTGACGTGCACGGCGGCGCGGGCGAACAGGCGGTCGAGCTGTACGGCGACATCGCGCGGCACCTCGACGCCGGCATGGACCTGGCCAGCGCCGTGCGCACCGGCCTGGACGCCTGCATCGCCCGCCGCGGCAAGTACGTACCGGGATTCGGCCATCGCTTCCATCCCATCGATCCGCGCGCCGTCCGCCTGATGGCGCTGATGGACGAAGCCGTCGGGCAAGGGGTGATCGCGGGCCGCCACGTCGCCATCGCGCGGGCGGTGGAGGCGGAGCTTCAGGCGCGCAAGGGGCGCCGCCTGCCCATGAACATCGACGGCGCCACCGCGGTCGTCTACGCCGAGCTGGGCTTTCCGGCCGAGCTGGCGCGCGGCCTGTTCTGCCTGTCCCGCTCGGTGGGCATCCTGGCCCACGCCTGGGAACAGCACGAGCAGGGCGGGCGCAACAAGGGGCCGATCCCCCGGCAGTTCCTGCCGGTGTACGACGGCCACCCGCCGCGCGACCTGCCGCCGGACCGTGCCGGTCAGGGCTCGCGCACGCCGACGGGCGCGCCCGCCAGGTAGGCCTGCACCCCCGCCACGCTGGCCTGGTAGAAGCCCGCGATCGTCTCGCGCGTGGCATAGCCCAGGTGCGGCGTCAGCACCACATTGTCCAGCCGGGTCAGCGGATGGCCGGCCGGCAGCGGCTCGGTCTCGAAAACGTCCAGCCCCGCGCCGCCCAGCCGGCCCTGCGCCAGCGCCTCGACCAGCGCCGCCTCGTCCACGATCGGTCCCCGGGCGGTGTTGACCAGCAGCGCATCCGGTTTCATCAGCGCCAGTTCGCGCCGGCCGACCAGATGGCGCGACCGCTCGCTCAGGACCACGTGGATGCTGAGCACGTCCGACTGCGCGAACAGCGCGTCCTTGTCCACGCGCTGGACCTTGAACGCGGCGGCTGCTTCGTCGGTCAGGTTGGGGCTCCAGGCCACGACCCGCATGCCGAAAGCCTGGCCGATGGCGGCCATGCGCTGGCCCACCCGCCCCAGCCCCAGCAGCCCCAGGGTCTTGCCGTCCAGCAGCATGCCGGCGGTGCGCTGCCAGGCCCCCTCGCGCACGCCGCGGTCCTCGTAGGCGATGTGGCGGGCGGTGGCCAGTATCAGTCCCCAGGCCAATTCGGGCGTCGCGTTGGATCCGTGGACGGCCGAGGACACGTGAGACACGACGATGCCGCGCTCGGTCGCCGCCCGCAGGTCCAGCGTGCGATGGGCCTTGCCCGTCACGGTCATGAATTCGAGGTTGGGCAGCCGCTCCAGCAGCGCGCGCGGCATGGGCGTGCGCTCACGCAGGTGGCAGAGGATGTGATAGGGCGCGAGCACCTCGGCCGCCTCGTCCGGCACCGCCAATTGGCGGTCGATCACGTCGATGCGGCACTGCCTTTCCAGCACCGACCAGTCGGCCGAGCGCAGCGCCAGGTGCAGATAGTCGTCCAGGATGGCCAGGCGCTTCATGGCAGGCGCAGGACGCCGACGTCCCCCTCGATGTCCAGGCGGGTGCCGAAGGGGCGGGACAGCCGGGCGACGCGCGCCAGGATGCGATGCGCGTCCTCGCCGCGGGCCAGCACCGGGCGGCCGCGCTGGCCCCGTGGCCGTCCGAACCCCATGTCGATGGGATACAGGCTGACCGAGGCCAGCTTGCCGGCCTCGAACTGGCAGGTGGCCAGGCAACCTTCCCAGAACTCGCGCGTGGCCGGGAAACCCCGGCTGTCGTTGCCGGTGCGCGCGTCCAGGAACTCGGAAGGCGTGGCGGCCGCATCCAGCCCGAACCGGCCGTAGGCCTCGGCGGGAAAGGCGTTGATGGTTTCGTTCTGGAAAATGAAGTTGCCCAGGCTGTGGAAAATGGGCGCGCCCTGGTAGACCTCGACGCCCATGGTGAGGTGCGGGCCGTGGCCCGCCACCACGTGGGCGCCGGCGTCCACGGCCGCGCGGGCGAATTCGATGGCGAACTGCGCGGACTCTTCCAGTTCCACGTCGGTGGGCGCGGTGCGCTTGCCCGCGCTGCCGAACTCGTGGCAGTGGAAGGAAAAGACCACCCAGTCCGACTGCTTGCGCGCTTCGCGGATGAAGCGCAGATTGGCTTCGGCATCCTTGGCATCGACCTTGGTGGACACGGCGAAACCCTTGCCCCGGCGGAACTTCGCCCCCAGCAGGGCCACGCTGTCGTCGTCGTTCCTGGGCACCTCGTGCGGCGCGTAGAACTGCGAGCGATGCCGCACCTGTTCCTGCGCCATGCCCAGCTCGTCGCTGATGCGCTGGAGCGCCGCCAGCGATTCATCGTCCACCGTATAAGACGTCGTGAACCCCAGGGGATTGATGCCCGGACGGCCGGCGCTGTCTGAGCGCGCATCGGCCGCCCGGTTCCAGGGCCGGTAGAACGACGTGGCCGAGACCAGGCCGACGCGGCCCGCGTTCGTTTCCAGGTAGCCCGGCCGGCGCGCCTCGGTCAGCGTACGGCCCGCGCCGGAGTACGGAATGCCGGCGCGATCCAGATGCGCCAGGCTGGCCAGCACCCCCGACACGCCGTAGTCGGTCGCATGGTTGTTGGCGATGGACACGATATCCAGCCCCATCCACTTCAGGTCTTCCAGCAAGGCCGGCGCGGTGCTCATCGGCGTGCCCTGCGTGAAGTTGGGCACGCCTTCGCCGGCCTCGCGCACGGTGGTCTCCAGGTTGCCGAAACTGGCGTCGGCGTCCCGCAGCAGATCAACCAGCGCCAGATAGTCGTCTTCGGCATACGGCTTCAAGGCCCGGGACAACATCATGTCGCCGACCAACGCCAGCTTGATACGGCCCCGTTCAGCTTCGTACAACATAGGCCCTCCGCCTTACTCGATGCTGCCGACGGTTTCGTAGATCAGCTTGCCCGTGCGCGACGGGAAACCACCCCGCACCGCGCCCGCGCGCTGGTCGCGGTAGATGGTGTCCAGGGCCGGGCTCAGGGCGCGGCTGTTGGGCACCGACAGCCACATGCGCAGCAGGTGTCGCCTTTTCTCCGGTTCGTCGAAGTCCTCGAACGCGGTGCGCGAATGCAGCATCATGTGGTTGTTCAGGAATTGCAGGTCGCCCGGCTGGAACATCATCGAGAAATGGAAGTCGGTGCTGCCCGACAGGCTGTCGAGGAAATCCAGCGCTTCCTCCTGGATGGGCGTCAGGCGCGGCACGTCGGGAAAGCGCTGGGCCGAACGGATGTGCGTGCGCACGTAGCGGCACGAGAACTTGCCTTCGTGCATCGAGAACACGGGCTGCTGGTAGTACGGCTGTTGCCCGGGTTCTTCCTGCCCCTGCCAGCTCCAGTGGAACGGCTGGTACAGCACGTCGAGCAGGTCGGGACGCTGCTTCAGGATCTCGTTGTGGATGGCCTGCGAGCTGGCGATCATGCTCAGTCCGCCGCTGCGCGCGGTGCGCAGCACGAACAGCGCCACCACGTCGCAGGAATCGGTGTGGTAGGTCAGCTTCTGGTTCGACGTATAGCCGCGGCCCTGCGGGCTGTTGATGTCGATGCCCAGGTTGCGCACGTCGCCCAGGATGTCGCCCTTGGCGCTTTGCGAGACGGCCGTGCCCATGTGCTGGCCGATGCCCCAGTAGATGATGCGCAGGTCGTCCTTGCCGTAGCGCTCGGCCTGGATGCCGCGCAGCAGTTGCAGGCCCAGGCCGTTCTCGATCTGCTCGCGGGTATGGGCTACCACCTTCGATACCGTCGGCAGCGGAAAATCCTCGCGCGTCATGGTCGAGATGAGCTTGCCCCGCGCGCGTACGTTGCGCAGCGCGGCGTCGATCTCGTCGATCTCGGCCGGAGTGAATTCGTAGACCCAGGCCTTGCTGTCCTTGATTTCCGGGCCGCGCCAGGTGGCCGGTCCGGTGATGGCTGCACGCATGAACAATCTCCTGTAAGAACCGGGCTCAGTCGATGCTGATGCCGGTCGAATGAATCACCTTGCCCCAGCGGGCCACTTCTTCCTTGATGAAACGGTCGGCCTCGGCCGGGGTGCTGGCGATCAGGTCGCGCGCATCCAGGCCCTTGATGTCCTTGCCTGCGCCATTGACCATCAGTTCCTCGCGTATCGCCGCCGAGACCTTGGCAACGATGTCGGCCGGCGTGCCCGGCGGCGCCACCATGCCGGTCCACGACACCGAGATGAAGCCGGGCATGGTCTCGTTCAGCGTGGGCACGTCCGGCAGGGCCGGATGGCGCTTTTCGCTGCCGATGGCCAGCACGCGCAGCTTGCCTTCGCGGATCTGCGGCAAGGCGGTGGCCAGGCCCTGGAACATCACTTCGACCTGTCCGGCGATCAGGTCGGCATAGGCGGGCGGGCCCCCCTTGTAGGGAATGTGGACCATGTCGATGCCGGCCGTCATCTTCAGCAGCTCGCCCGCCAGGTGCGGCGTGGAGCCGGTGCCGCCCGAGGCGAAGTTGAGCTTGCCCGGATGGGCCTTGGCATAGGCGATCAGTTCCTTCAGCGTCTTCGCCGGCACCTTGGGATTGACCAGCAGCACGTTGGGGTTGGCGGCGATGATGGACACCGGCACGAAGCGGTTCGGGTCGTAGGCGAGCTTCTTGTAGAAGCTCTGGTTGATCGCGATCGCCGTGGGCGGCGACACCAGGAAGGTGTAGCCGTCGGGCTCCGCGCGATAGACCGCCTCGCCGCCGATGTTGCCGTTGGCGCCGGCGCGGTTCTCCACCACCACAGGCTGGCCCCATTTCTTCTGTATCCCCTCGCCGGCCAGGCGGGCCAGGGTATCGGCCGCGCCGCCGGCCGGCACCGGCACGACCACCTTGATCACCCGGTCGGGATAGCCGGCCGCCATCGCGGCACAGGGCAGGGCCAGCGATGCGGCCGCCAGCAGCCGCCGCACGATGTGCTTGGACATGAGTGTTGTCTCCTTGTGTATCGGCGCGTCCATGCGCCGTGTTTGTCCGGGGCCGCGCGTCAGCCGCGCAGCACTTGTCCGCGCTGCCCGCCGCCGCCCAGCGTCAGTGGCGCGCTCCGGTACCAGTGGCCGCCCTCCAGCTCGGCGTGGGCGGAAAACACCGCCAGGCTGCCGGGCGGCAGGGACACGAATTCCCGCTCATGGGTGCGCGCCAGGCTCAGGGGCTGCACGCCCGTGCACAACTCCAGCGACCAGCGCGACGCGCCGGCCGGCGCGGCGGGCAGCCCGTCGGCGCCGCGTCCGGCCAGGCGCGACAGGCTGTCGTCGAACCAGGCCCCGGCCGCGTCCCAACCCGCGGGCGCGGCGCCGCGGGCCTGGCTACCGCCCAGGCGGATCCAATGGCCCTTGTAGGCCACCGACAGTTCCAGGGCATAGGCCGCGCCCAGCGGAAACTCTCCTTCCAGCCGGCCCAGCGCGCCGCCGCGCGACAGATCGGGCGCGACGCGATAGAGCACTTCCTCGGCGCCGGCGGCGCGGGCGCTGGCCTCGATGGCGGCCGCCAGCGCGGAGGTGTTCCGAACATCGTCCGGCACCTCGGCCACGGCGCGCCGGGCGATGGCCAGCGCGCGGCTGGCCAGCGCCAGTTCTTCCTTGCCACAAGGCTGGCGCACCGCGGCGAACATGGGTGCGGCATCGACGATGGCCGCGGCTCCCCAGGTCTTCATCAGCGGCAGGGCCACCGCAGCCGGCAGGCTGTCCAGGCCGACCACGCCCAGGCGCGCGCCGGGCTGCACGCCCTTGCCGGCCAGCATGTCGAGCACGCCCTGGGCGAGCCGGGGCGCGGATACGACCTCGCCCAGATGCGAGACTTCGCGTATCCAGCCGTGCACGCGCGGCGTGAGCGACGCCAGCAGGATCGGCGCCTCGTCAGGCAGCACCAGCAGCATGGCCTCGCTCCAGTACGGCGTGAAATTGGTCAGCCAGTGCACGGCGGCCGGCTCGGCGAACGAGGTGTAGGCCAGCACGGCCGCCAGGCCCTCGTGCTTCATTCCCGCCCGCAGGCGTGCCACGCGCTCGTCCAGCACCGAGGCCGGCAATTCTTCCCGCGACCAGCTCATGAGTCCGCGACGCATAAACGAATCCTTCTGTGAATACCGAATCAGGCCAGGCCGGCCGGGGCGCTGCGCAGCTCGCGCGGCGTGCGGGTCAGCACCTTGCAGCCGCCGGCGGTCACGCGCACGGTGTCGCCCAGCACGATGTAGCCAGCCACCGGGTGGTAGGTGTTGGGATGGACGACCAGGGTCATGTCGGGCTCCAGCACCAGGTCGACGTCTTCCAGCACGTGCGGGCCGTCGACGTAGAGCCCCATGCCGTGGCCGCGCACGCGGGTGTACTTGGAGGTCACGTATTCGCCCAGGCCATGGCGGCGGAAGATGTCGTTCTGCGCGCGCGCCACGTCGCCATGGGTATTGCCCGGCTTCACCGCGGCGATGCCCGCCTCCAGCGCGTCCATGAACACCTGGTAGGAATCGAGCTGCTCGCGCGTGGGCGTGCCCAGTACCAGGGTGCGGCAGATCTGCGCGTAGTACCCGTCCAGGCAGGGCGTGAGCTCGGTCGTGACCAGGTCGCCCGCGGCCAGTTGGCGCTCGCCCGGCGGACGCATGGTGCGGACTTCCTTGCCGCCCGATCCCATGATCATGAAATTCTCCGGACAGCCCTGGGTCCGCAGCCAGGCCTCGAGTTCACCCACCAGCTCGAATTCGCGCCTGCCCACCCGGGCGGCCGCGCGGAAGACCTCGTAGCCTTCGTCGGCCAGGCGCACCGCCTGCTCGACCCGGTCGGCCTCGGCGGCGGTCTTGCGCACCATCAGACCGTCGAGCAGGGCGGTGGCCGCCTGCATGCCCGCGCCCGCGGCGCTGCGCGCCAACAGCGCCGGCGTCGAATGCGCGGGCGCGAGGCCGGTGCGTTCGGGCCGGGCGGCATCCAGCGCCTGCCGTACGCGGGCCAACAGGTCGGCGCGCCACTCCACCTTCAAGCCGGGTTGCTCGGCCGCGATACGCTCGGCCTCGGCCGGCGTCTCGACCATCAGCCAGGCATCGTTGGCGGTGACGAAGGCCACGGCCTGGCCCTCCATGGGCGTCACGTCCAGCGCGTAGCGCAGATAGTCGCTGCGCCAGGCATTACCCGTCACCACCAGCAGATCCAGGCCTGCCTGTTCCATGGCGGTCCGCAGGCGGACGCCCCGCTCTTCCCTGAGTTGCGCGCTCATTGCTGTCTCTCCCTCCTGCCGGGCGGCGGCGGCCCGGCCTTTCGTGTTCTGGCGCCCGCGCGCGGCGGGCTCTCGTCATGGGCGACAGAATACGTAGGCTAGCTATAGACAACAAATACAATTTTCTCTACCAGATATCGGAAATATTGATATGCTGGCACCATGAACCTGCGCACCCTCAAACGCTTCCTGGCCATCGCCGAACTCGGCAGCATCAACAAGGCGGCCACCCACCTGAACGTCTCGCAACCGTCGCTGACCAAGGACCTGCAAGACCTGGAAGAGGCCCTGGGTGTGGAGCTGTTCACCCGCAACGCGCGCGGCGTGAGCCTGACCTCCTTCGGCGAAACCATCTATACCCGCGCCAAGCTGGTCGACGCCGAGTTCCGCAAGCTGGAAAACGAAGCACGCGCGCTGCGCGACGTCTCGATGGGCGAGGTCAACGTGGGCGTGGTGCCCGGCCTGCTGCAGAACCAGATCCTGCCCAAGGCCACCTTGAACCTGACGCAGCGCGCGCGGCGGCTGACGGTGAACTATCGGTTCGGCCATCGCAGCAGCATGCTGGGCCCGCTGCTGCGCGGCGACCTGGACTTCGTCATCGTCGGCATCGAGGACGACGAATACGCCGACGAGCTGGTGTCCGAACCCCTCTTCCCCGACCGCACCGCGCTGTTCGTGCGGGCCGACCATCCGGTACTGGAAACCTTCGACGGCACCGGCACCCACCTGGCCGACTACCCCTGGCTGGTGCTGTCGGAATGCTCGCAGTTGGAAGTCACGCTCAGGCAGATGATGCGCGCGCAGGGCACGCCCTTCGCCAACAGCGTGATCCGCACCGATTCCTTCTATTTCTTCCGCTCGACGCTGGTGGCCAGCGATTGCATCGGCCTGGCCCGCTACGACTCCGCACGCCTGGAGAAACATACCGGGAACATCGTGGAGCTGCCACTCCAGCCGGCGGTGGGCAGGAAGCTGCTGAGCACGCACATGATAGGCATCGCCTACCGGCGCGACACCATGCTGTCGACCGCCAGCAAGGCCCTGATCCAGGAGATCCGCCACCTGACGGACGACCTGTTGCAGCAGGAGATCACGACCGACATGCGAACAGGGGCCGCCATTGCTCCAGCTTCTGCTCGAAGCTATGCGCCGCGGCAGCCGGCGACGAAGAAGGCAGCCGGAACACGCGGTAGCCGTAGTCGGCCAGGTGATGGCCCAGCTTCCAGGACAGGCCGCCGTTGAAACCTATGCATTCGAGCCGGGGCGCATGCTCCTTCAGGTAGGCGGCGAGCGGATTGGCCTCGGCTTCGGTCACGGCGGCATCGAGACTGCCCTGGCGCCTGCAACGGGCGACGACGTCCCAGATGCCCACGCGGTGCCGCACGGCGACGCGCAGGCGTTCCTCGTAGGGCATCAGGTGCAGTGCCTCGATCTCCAGGCAGGCGCCCAGCAGGCGCCAGAACTGGTTGCGCGGATGGGCGTAGTACTGGCCCATGTCCAGCGAAGCCACGCCCGGGAAACTGCCCAGCAGCAGTGTCCTGGCGTCGGGCGCCAGGACCGGAGGAAAACCGCTGAGCTGGGGCGGCGCCGCGGCGCTCACAACCGCGCCAGCTCCGGTACCAGCGAACGTGCCCATTTGCGCGCCGGCAGGCCGTAGCGGTGCTCGACCTCGTCGGCACGGGCCAGCAGCGCCTGCGCGTCGATGCGCAAGGCCGGGCCGGCCAGGGCGATCGCCACCCGGTTTCCTTCCTCGATTTCCGGCAGGACCGCCACGCGCCCCTCGAACGCCTCGTCCAGGTTGCGGTGGTTGTGTTCGTAGCTGTCGTGCGCGCCGAACAGGTTGACGACCACAATGCCGGCCTGGCTGGCATTGGCGCTGACCACCCGCCGGCAACCGCGATAGAACTCCACGGAATCGCGCACCGGGCCGCGCGCGGCATGGTCGTACAAGTCCACCATCAAGGCGCGGCAACTGCCGCGGTTGGCGATGTCCTCCACCCACGCGCCCGCGTCGTCATGGGTCACCATGAAACGTTCGTTGTCGGCCGGCAGGCGGAAGTAGGCGCGGCAGGCGGCGGTCACGCTGGGATTCCATTCCACCGCATGCACCAGGCTGTCGGTGTGCTTCAGGCAGAAGCGCGTCAGGGATCCCGCGCCCAGCCCCAAGGTGCCGATGGCCTGCTCGCCGCCGGCCTCGGGCGGATCGAGAAACAGCAGCCACGCCATCATCTGGCGCGTGTACTCCAGCTCCAGCGTGAACGGGCTGCGTATCCGCATCGCGCCCTGGATCCAGGGGCTGCCGAAATGCAGGTAGCGAACGCCCTGTTCTTCCGAGAACGTTGGCTCGTCGAGCTCGCTGGGACCGGCGGCCCGCCGCCGGTCCGGCCCGGACTGTTGCGCCCGGCGGTTCAAGAGGCCTGGCTCAGCAACAGGTTGTTCATGCTGCGCACGAACGCGGCCGGATCCTCCAGCGCCGCGCCCTCGGCCAGCAGGGCCTGGTCCAACAGCAGCCGGGCCCAGGGTCCGAAGTCGGCGTCGCTGGCCTGCCGCACGCGCGCGATCAGCGGATGGCCCGGGTTGATCTCCAGGATGGGGCGCGACTCGGGCGCGGCCTGTCCGGCCGCCTTGAGCAGGCGTTGCAGGTGCTGGCTCATGTCCTGCTGGTCCACCACCACGCAGGCGGGGGAATCGACCAGGCGGAAGGTCACGCGCACGTCCTTGACCGCCTCGCCCAGCGCGGCCTTCAGCCGCTCGACCACCGGCTTCAGTTCTTCCGAGACCTCGTCCTGCTGCTTCTTCTCTTCCTCGTCGGCCAGCGCGCCCAGGTCCAGGCCGCCCTTGGCGATGGAGATCAGCGGCTTGCCGTCGAACTCGTTGACGAAGGACAGCATCCATTCATCGACGCGGTCGGTCAGCAGCAGGACCTCGATGCCCTTCTTGCGGAAGATTTCCAGGTGCGGGCTGCTGCTGGCCGCGGCGAAGGTCTCGGCCGTGACGTAGTAGATCTTGTCCTGGCCTTCCTTCATGCGGGCCACGTAGTCGGCCAGCGACACCGTCTGCGCGGGGGTTCCGTCCTGCGTGGACGCGAAGCGCAGCAGCTTCAGGATGCGTTCCAGGTTGGCCGCGTCCTCGCCCACGCCTTCCTTCAACACCTGGCCGAACTCGGTCCAGAACGTCGCGTAGTCGTCCTTGCGATTCTCCGCCAGGTCTTCCAGCAGGCTCAGCACGCGCTTGGCACTGCCTTCGCGGATGGCGCGCACGTCGCGGCTTTCCTGCAGGATCTCGCGCGACACGTTCAGCGGCAGGTCGGCCGAGTCGATGACGCCGCGCACGAAGCGCAGGTAGCCGGGCAGCAGTTGCTCGGCGTCGTCCATGATGAAGACGCGCTTCACGTACAGCTTGACTCCGTGCTTCTTGTTGCGGTCCCACATGTCGAACGGCGCGCGCCGGGGCACGTACAGCAGTTGCGTGTATTCGCTGCGGCCTTCGACCCGGTTGTGGCTCCAGGCCAGCGGTTCCTCGAAGTCGTGCGCCACGTGCTTGTAGAACTCGGCGTACTGCTCGTCGGTGATCTCGGACTTGCTGCGCGTCCACAGGGCGCTGGCCTGGTTGACAGTCTCGTCCTCGTCGCGCGTGACCTGCTCGGATTTCTCGGCGTCCCACTCCTCTTTCTTCATCAGGATGGGAACGGAGATGTGGTCCGAATAGCGCCGCAGGATATCGCGCAGTTTCCACGACGACAGGAAGTCGTCCTCGTCCTCGCGCAGCGTCAGGATGATGTCCGTGCCGCGCCCGGCCTTCTCGGCCGCCGAGATGGTGAACTCGCCGTCGCCGGCCGATTCCCAGCGTATCGCCTGGTCCGCCGGCAGGCCCGCGCGGCGGCTGATGACGGTGACCTTCTGCGCGACGATGAACGACGAATAGAACCCCACCCCGAACTGGCCGATCAGTTGCGCATCCTTCTGCTTGTCGCCGGTCAGTTGCTGGAAGAACTCGCGCGTGCCCGAGCGGGCGATGGTGCCCAGGTTGGCAATGGCCTCGTCCCGCGTCATGCCTATGCCGTTGTCGGAAATCGTGATGGTCCGCGCGGCCTTGTCGAAGCCCACGCGGATGGCCGTCTCGCCATCGCCCTCCAGCAGCTCCGGCCGGTCGATGGCCTCGAAACGCAGCTTGTCGCAGGCATCGGACGCATTGGAGACCAGCTCGCGCAGGAAGATTTCCTTGTTGCTGTACAGCGAGTGGATCATCAGGTGCAGCAACTGCTTGACTTCGGTCTGGAAGCCCAGGGTTTCGGAGGTGTTGGTCTGACTCATGGCAATAACAAAACCCATCCCGGCGCGCATGGTTCAGGTGCGCCAAGCATGGCGGTTGACGAAAGGAAGTTGTTCGATTGGAGCAAAAAGCTCACGCGGCCTAGATAAGGCCGCGTGCACCTTTTTCAAGCATAACAGCCCCCACCCAGACCCAGGATGCGGTGGATCCGGCTTTGCCGGTCTACCCGCATCGCCCCCCGGGACCCGGCGCCGGGCCGCCCCAAGGCGGGTCCCGGCCCCCTTGGGGGGCTGCCGCGTAGCGGCTGGGGGCACACCATTCTGGGCGCGCGTCAGCGCGTAGGGGGGGGTCCTAACCTACTTGTAATGGGTACGCCGGCCAGCAGGAATTCCATCTGGTCCGCCAGGATGCGGCGATTGCGCAGGATCATGCCTTCCCAGCGGTTGGGCCGGTACGGCAGGTAGAGCAGCGGCATGCCGGCCTGCTCGGGAGTCCGGTTGCCCTTGCGCTGATTGCACGAGCGGCAGGCCGTGACCACGTTTTCCCAGGTATTGGCGCCGCCGCGCGACTCGGGGCGGACGTGCTCGATGGTCAGTTCGAACTCGGGGAAACAGCCGCCGCAGTAGGCGCAGACATGCATGTCGCGCGAGAACAGGCGCTCGCGGCTGATGCTGATGGAGGCGGAGCGGTCGCCGCGGAACTCGCGGCCGCGCACGGCGATGATGCTGGCGGTGCTGACGGTGGAGACGAGCCCGGTCAGCCGGTTCGTGCCCCCGCGATAGGTGACGGTGGTATCCCCCAGTTCCCACGCCACCCTTCCCGCCACGTGCAGGCAGATGGCTTTTTCGATGTCGACCCAATGCACCGGCGTGCCGGCGACATCGAGCGCGAGAACCAGATGAGCCACAGTTTTCTCCTAAATGGATTGCCTATCGCTATCTTTCACTGGTTTTTTATACAGCGCATCAATGACCAAATCAAGACAAATGCCGATTCCGCACAACATTCACCCCACCGACATCGCGCAAGAACCCGGCACCCCGCACAAAGACAACCCCGCAGACCCAGGATGCGGTGGATCCGGCTCCGCCGGTCCACCCGCATCGCCCCCTGGGGGGCGCGCGTAAGCGCGTAGGGGGGGTCAATCAGTCGGAGCGCGGATCAGCCAGCGGCCGTCGCGCCAGATGCGGCTCTCGCCGTGGCGCATCACGAAGAACTCGTCGGTGGCGACGCCCGCGTAGCGGCGGGCCCGCGCCAGGTCCCGGGGCGGCTGGTCCAGTGCCTCGTCGGTCAGCTCGAACGTGCCCCAGTGGATGGCCACGGAGGCCCTGGCGCCCAGTTCCCGGTGCGCCTGCACGGCCTCGGTGGGATTCATGTGGTGGCCGCGCATGAACCAGCGCGGCGCATAGGCGCCTATCGGCAGCGCGGCCAGATCGAAGGGCCCCATGCGCTCGCCTATGGTGGCGATGTCCTTGGAATAGCCGAAATCGCCGCCGAACAGGAAATTGAACGCGGGCTCGCGCGTCCGGACCGCCCAGGCGCCCCATAGCGAGACGTTCCGGTCGAAGGGCGTACGGGCGCTCCAGTGCTGCACCGGCAACAGCGTCAGGATGGCGTCGCCCACCACCGTCTGGCCCCACCAGTCCAGCGGCCGCAAGTCGGTAACCTCGGGCACGTTCTGGCGGAACCAGACGTCCACGCCCAGGGGCACCATGAAAACGGGCGGACCGCCGGGCTGGGCAGCCAGCGCCTTGACCGATTCGAAATCCAGATGGTCGTAGTGGTTGTGCGAGATCACCACGGCATCGATGTGCGGCAGGTCGGCCAGCGCGATGCCGGGAGGCTGGTGGCGCCTGGGCCCCATGAATCCGAAGGGCGAGGCGCGCTCGGAGAACACCGGGTCGGTCAACAGGTTGAAATTGCCCAGTTGCACCAGCAAGGTGGAATGCCCGACCCAGCTGACCCGAACGTCGGACGAGGGCTCCTTCAACCACGCGGTGTCCGCCACGACCGGAGCCAGGGACTCCGTCGGAGGCGGCGGCAGGCCCTGCGCCCATCGGTCGAACTGCCAGCGCCAGAAGTCCAGCGTGCCCGGATGGGCAAATGAATACAGGTTGCGAAACCCCTGCGGGGTATGGTGCGGCTGGGTGGCATCGTAATACGGGTTGACGGGGGAGCACCCCGCCACCGAGCAGGCCGCCAGGAACGCCGCCACTCCCCGCCGCATCATGGCGCTACAGCACCGGCGACAACACGGGCTGCTTGGGCTTGGCATCCAGCAGCCGGCCCTTGCGTGCCCGCTTGCCGACGTAGACCGTCAGCCCGCTGCCGGACAGGATCTCTTCGTGCGGCTTGTTGCGGTAGATGCCCGTGATCCGAAGCCCCGCCGGCCCGACCGGCACCACCTGGGCCAGCGTGTCCTTGGGATCGATGTCCATCAGCGCCGTGCCGCGGCCGCCCGACGACAAGGCCTTGACCTCGGCCAGGCCGAACACCAGGAAGCGGCCCTTGTCGGTCAGCAGCGCCAGCGAGTCCGCGCCGTCGAACACCGGCACGGGCCGCAGCGGGATGTCGCCTTCGTCCAGCGTCATGAACTGCTTGCCGCCGCGCTGGCGCGTGCCCATGTCGCCCAGGCGGGTGACGAAGCCGACGCCGCGCTCGGTGGCCAGCAGCCAGCGGCTCTCGGGCGCCGCCGCGATCATGTGCAGGATGCGGGACCCGGCTTCCAGGTCGATCAGCGTGGTCACCGGCACGCCGTCGCCGCGCGCCGACGGCAGCGCGCTGACGGCCACCGAGTAGACGCGGCCATTGCCGCCCAGCGCGATCAGCGTATCGGTGGTCCGGCATTCGAACGCGCCGTAGAGCGCGTCGCCCGCCTTGAACGTGAACAGGCTGGCATCGTGGCCGTGGCCCTGGCGGGCCCGCAGCCAGCCCTTCTGCGACACGATGACGGTGACCGGCTCGTCGATGACCTTGGCTTCGACGGTGGCGCGCTCGGCCGCCTCGATCAGGGTGCGGCGATCGTCGCCGTACTGCTTGGCGTCGGCTTCGATCTCCTTGACGATCAGGCGCTTGAGCGAAGCCGGATTGGCCAGCAGTTCCTCGAGCTTGCCCTGCTCTTCCTGCAGGTTCTTGAGCTCCTGCTCGATCTTGAAGCCTTCCAGGCGAGCCAGTTGCCGCAGGCGCATCTCCAGGATGTCCTCGGCCTGGCGTTCGGTCAGGTTGAAGGCCTGCATCAGCGCGGGCCGGGGCTCGTCCGACTCGCGGATGACCTTGATCACGGCATCCACGTTCAGGTAGACCACCATCCGGCCTTCCAGCACATGGATGCGGTCCAGCACCTTGTCCAGGCGATGGCGCGAACGGCGCGTGACGGTCTGGGTGCGGAAGGCCAGCCACTCGTCCAGGATCTCGCGCATGGACTTCTGGCGCGGCCGTCCATCGTTACCGACCGCCACCAGGTTGATGGGCGCGCTGCTTTCCATGGACGTGTGGGCCAGCAGCGTGTTGACGAACTCGTCGCGGTCCACGCGCGAGGTCTTGGGCTCGAACACCAGCCGCACCGCCGCGTCCTTGCCCGACTCGTCGCGCACCGCGTCCAGCAGGCCGAGCAGGGCCGCCTTGGTCTGCTGCTGTTCGTTCGAGAGGCTCTTCTTGCCCGCCTTCACCTTGGGATTCGTGAGTTCCTCGATCTCTTCCAACACCTTCTGGCCGGAGGTCGAGGGCGGCAGCTCGGTGACCACCAGTTGCCATTGGCCGCGGGCCATTTCCTCGAACTTCCAGCGCGCGCGGACCTTGATCGAGCCGCGGCCGGTACTGAGGATCTGGGCGATCTCCGACCGCGGCGTGATGATCTGGCCGCCGCCGGGATAATCGGGCCCGGGCAGCAGGCCGTAGAGTTCGTCGTCGGTGATCTTCGGATTCTTCAACAGCGCCACCGCGGCCTGCGCCACTTCGCGCAGGTTGTGCGGCGGAATCTCGGTGGCCATGCCGACCGCGATGCCCGAGGCGCCGTTCAGCAACACCACGGGCAGGCGCGCGGGCAACTGCCTGGGCTCCTGGTACGACCCGTCGTAGTTGGGAATGAAGTCGACCGTGCCCTCGTCCAGCTCATCCAGCAACAGCCGGGCGATGGGCGTGAGCCGCGCCTCGGTGTAGCGCATGGCCGCGGCACCGTCGCCATCGCGCGAGCCGAAGTTGCCCTGTCCGTCGATGAGCGGATAGCGCAGCGAGAACGACTGCGCCATGCGCACCAGCGCGTCATAGGCGGCCTGGTCGCCGTGAGGATGGTATTTGCCCAGCACGTCGCCCACGACACGGGCCGACTTCACCGGCTTGGCGTTGGAACCCAGCCCCATGGCCTGCATCGCGTACAGGATGCGCCGCTGCACGGGCTTCTGGCCATCGCTGACGTCGGGCAGCGCCCGGCCCTTGACCACCGATACCGCGTAATCCAGGTAAGCCTGTTCCGCATAGCGCGCCAGCGTGATCGCGGCATCGCCGCCCGGCCGCTCGAACAGGCCGGGTTGTTGTTCGTCCGTCATCAAATATCCACCTCGGCGAGGTCGCCTTTCTCTTCCAGCCACGAGCGCCGCTGCGCGGCCTCACCCTTGCCCATCAGCATGTCGAACATGCGCGTGGTCTCGTCCGCGCCAAGTTCGCCGTAGGTGATCGGCAGCAGGCGGCGGGTGTCGGGGTTCATCGTGGTTTCCCAAAGCTGCTCGGGGCTCATTTCGCCCAGGCCCTTGAAGCGGCTGATGCTCCAGGACCCTTCGCGCACCCCTTCCTTGCGCAGCTTGTCCTCGACCGCGGTCAGCTCGCCCTGGTCCAGGCAATAGAGCTTGCGCGGCGGGCGCTTGCCCTGCGCCGGCACGTCCACGCGGAACAGCGGCGGGCGCGCCACGTACACGTTCCCGGCCTCGACCAGCTTGGGGAAATGCCGCAGGAACAGCGTCAGGAGCAGCACCTGGATGTGCGATCCATCCACGTCCGCGTCGGACAGGATGCAGACGCGTCCATAGCGCAGGCCCGACAGGTCGGGATCGTCGTTCGCCCCGTGGGGGTCGACGCCGATCGCCACCGCGATGTCGTGGATCTCGTTGTTGGCGAACAGGCGGTCGCGCTCGACCTCCCAGGCGTTGAGCACCTTGCCGCGCAGCGGCAGGATGGCCTGGAACTCCTTGTCGCGGCCCATCTTGGCCGAGCCGCCGGCCGAGTCGCCCTCGACCAGGAAGACCTCGGTGCGGGTGGCATCGCTGCTTTCGCAATCGGTCAGCTTGCCGGGCAGCACCGCCACGCCGGAGCTCTTGCGCTTCTCGACCTTCTGCGTGGCCCGCACGCGCGACTGCGCCTGGCGGATGACCAGCTCGGCCAGTTTCTTGCCGTATTCGACATGGGAGTTCAGCCACAGCTCCAGCGCCGGCTTCGAGAAGCCGCCCACCAGGCGCACCGCGTCGCGGCTGTTCAAGCGTTCCTTGATCTGGCCCTGGAACTGCGGATCGAGCACCTTGGCCGACAGCACGAAGCTGGCGCGCGCGAACACGTCCTCGGGCAGCAGCTTGACGCCCTTGGGGCTGAGGTTGTGCAGTTCGACGAAGCCCTTGACCGCGTTGAACAGGCCGTCGCGCAGCCCGGCCTCGTGCGTGCCACCCGCCGGCGTCGGGATCAGGTTGACGTAGGACTCGCGCACGACGTTGCCGTCCTCGGTCCAGGCCACCACCCACTGCGCGCCCTCGCCCTCGGCGAAGTTCTCGTTGTCGCCGCCGGCATACTGCTCGCCCTCGAACAGGGGGATGAGCAGTTCGGCGCCGGCCAGCGTCTCGGTCAGATAGCCGCGCAGGCCCTGCTCGTACAGCCAGGTCTGGGTCTCGCCGGTCTTCTCGACCCGCAGCGTGACCTTCACGCCGGGCAGTAGCACGGCCTTGCTGCGCAGGAGGCGCGACAGCTCGCCCATGGGGATCGCGCCGCTGTCGAAATACTTGGGATCCGGCCAGCAGCGCACGCGCGTGCCGCTCTTCTTGCGCGTGGGCTCGGAAACCTGCGCCAGTTCCTCGACCACGTCGCCGTGCTGGAACACCAGCCGGTGGGCCGCGCCGTCGCGCCAGACCGTGACCTCCATGCGCGAGGACAGCGCGTTGGTGACCGAGACGCCGACGCCGTGCAAGCCGCCGGAGAACGAATAGGCGCCGCCGCCCTGCTTGTCGAACTTGCCGCCCGCGTGCAGGCGGGTGAAGACCAGCTCGACGACCGGCGCGTTCTCCTCGGGATGCAGGCCGACGGGAATGCCGCGGCCGTCGTCCTCGACGGTCACGCTGCCGTCGGTGTGCAGGGTGACCTGCAGATGTTTGCCGTAGCCGGCCAGCGCCTCGTCGGCGCCGTTGTCGATCACCTCCTGCACGACGTGCAGGGGGTTTTCGGTTCGGGTGTACATGCCCGGGCGCTGCTTGACGGGCTCCAGCCCCTTCAGCACCCGGATGGAAGCTTCGTTGTAGCGAGTGGCCAAGTTATCCCCAGCGACTGTGGAAAATGAAGGGTATTTTACGGATGGAGGGCCTAACCATGCGGGTCGGACTGGGGCGCCCATTTTTTGGGCACCCATCCCTTCCCCGGCGGGCGGCATTCAAAAACCGCACAGGGCCATGAGCCCTTCCCATCCGACGACGAGTTGCGGGCGCAAATAGCCCACGAAGGCTACCGCAAGCACGGCGCCAAGCAAAGCGTAGACAAGGACTGTCCGCCAGGCGCGCCCGCACCTCCTGGCTTGCTCCTGCTGGCTGGAATCGGCCATGGACGTCGCTCCTATTTCCGGCGGGACTCATGCCGGCACCAATGCGCGCTCGCGCACGGGCATGCACAGCACCGCGGCGACCAGGCCCAGCGCGACCGAGATCCACCAGACCACATCGTAGCTGCCGGTGGCGACATACAGCTTGCCGCCCAGCCAGACCCCCACGAAACTGCCGATCTGGTGGCCGAAGAATACGATGCCCGTCAGGGTCGAGGCATAGCGCATGCCGTAGATATGTCCCACCAGCGCGGTGGTCAGCGGCACCGTTCCCAGCCAGACCAGACCGATCAGCGCCGAGAAGGCGTACAGCACCGCCGGCGTCAGCGGCAAGAGGATCAGCAGCATGATCGCCGCCGAGCGCGTCGCGTACAGCAGCGCCAGCAGGTGCTTCTTGCTGTGGCGGCCGCCCATGCGGCCGGCCCAGTACGAGCCGAACACGTTGAACAGGCCGATGAGCGCGATGGCCAGCGCGCCGTCCGAGGCTTTCAGGCCGCCGTCCACCACGAAGGCGGGCAGATGCAGCGTGATGAAGGCCGTGTGGAAGCCGCAGACCGCATAGCTCCAGAACAGGAAGTGGTAGGAGCCGTGCCCCATGGCCTGGCGCACCGCCGCGCCCAGCGACTGGGCGCCGGCCACATGCGCCGGCTTGCCCGTCAGGCGCGTGGCCAGGGGCAGCGCCAGCAGCATCAGCGCCGACAGCACCCACAGCGCACCGGTCCAGTCGACGTGATCGATCAGCAATTGTCCGGCGGGCACGACCACGAACTGCCCCATGGACCCGCCCGCGCTGGCGATGCCCATCGCGGTGCTGCGGCCCTCGGGCGGTACGGCGCGCGCCACCACCGGCAGCAGCACGGCGAACGTCGTGCCGGCCTGCCCCAGCCCGACCAGCACGCCGGCGCACAGGTACAGCATGGCCTCGGAACCGGCGTAGCGCGTGCCGATCAGGCCCATCGCGCACAGCAGCGCCGACGCGACGATGGTCCGGCCCGAGCCCCATTTGTCGGCCACCGATCCCATCAGGATGGCCGAGACGCCCCACACCAGGTTCTGGATGGCGAAGGCGAGCGAAAACACGTCGCGCCCCCAGCCGTGGACCAGCCCCATGGGCTGCATGAACAGGCCGAAGGTCGCGCGCACGCCCATCGCGAACAGCAGCACGAGCGACGCGCAGACGACGATGTTTCCTGAGCGGGACGACGGGATCGATGAAGAAAGAGGCTGGGACGGCATGAAGGACTGGACGGTGGAAACCGCGGGGCCGGTGCGTGCGCGACCGGCCACGGCCTGCGCATTGTAGTCGCACCGCTCCCGCTACGCCGTATCGCGGCCCGGCGCCTGGTCCAGCAGGCGTTCGACGATGGCCAGGATCTGCCCCGCGGCGTCGCCGATGTGGCGCTCCAGCACCGATTGGGCCTCGTCGGCCCGCCGGTCGCGGCACAGCGCGACCAGGGCCAGGTGCTCCTGGTGCGCCTGCTGCCGGATCGGGGCGTTGACCACCTGGAAGCGGAAATAGCGTTCGGACTTCTCGTGCAGGCCGCGCACGATGGCCAGGGCGGCGGGCCGCTGGGCCGCCCGGTACAGCCCTTCGTGCAATTGCCAGTTCAACTGGCCCCACTGGTCGGGCCCCGCGGTGTCCATGCGCGCCACGCATTGCTCGGCCAGCGCCAGTTCCTCTTCCGAGATCCGCGTGGCCGCCTCGTGGATCAGCCAGGGCTCCAGGCGCAGGCGGATGTCGAACAATTCCTCGACCTCGGCGCGCGACAGCATGGAGGCGAAGGCCCCGCGATGGGGAATGGCATCCACCAGCCCCTCGGCGCTGAGCTGCCGGATGGCCTCGCGGACCGGGATCCGGCTCACGCCCAGCTCGTCGGCCAGCGACTCCTGGCGCAGCGGCGAACCGGGCGGGATCGCGCCCGACAGGATGCGGTCGCGCAGCGCCTCGGCCACCAGTTCGGACGTGGTCCGGCGCACCAGCCGATTGTTGCCGGTGGAGACAGGGGAAGACGGGGAAAGATCGTTTCTGGGCATGGCGAAGGAAAGAATGGCGGGGTCCAGGTAAACCCCGACAGACGCGCCGCGGACTTGGGGTTTTAATGGCAGTATATTGGATCCACTATCCAACAGCTACCGGCGGCGACAAGCCGGGCTGACAACGGCCTACCTGGCCGTTTTTCATGGACTTTTAAATTGGATCCAATATAAAGTAGTCAATATCCTTACTGCAGATACCAAGGAGTGCCCGCATGACGATCCGATGGCAAGGCGTGTTTCCCGCCGTCACGACCAAGCTCAAACCCGACTACTCATTGGATGCCGACGCCATCCGCGCCGGCCTGGAACGCCTGATCGCCCGTGGCGTGAACGGCGTACTGATGATGGGCATGGTGGGCGAGAATGCCCAGTTGTCGCCCCAGGAAAAACAGGAAGTGCTGCGCATCGCGCTGGACACCGTGAAAGGCCGCGTGCCGGTGCTGTCCGGCGTGGCCGAGACCAGCACCGAGCGGGCCGCGGCCTTCGCCCGCGATGCGCATGCGCTGGGCGTGGACGGCCTGATGGTGTTCCCCGGCCTGACCTACAAGTCGGACGACGACGAAACGGTGGCCTTCTACCGCACGGTGGCGCAGGCCTCGCCGCTACCCATCCTGCTCTACAACAATCCCCGCGGCTACGGCGTGGACCTCACGCCCGACGTGGTGGCCCGCCTGCTGGAAGAGCCGACCATCGTCGCGCTCAAGGAAGAGTCCTACGACACCACGCGCGTCACCGATCTCCTCACCCGCTTCGGCGACCGCCTGGCCGTGGTGTGCGGCGTCGACGACCTGGTGGTCGAGAGCGCCGCGCTGGGCGTGCGGTGCTGGGTGTCGGGCATGGCCAACGCGGTGCCGCGCGAATCCGTGGACCTGCTGGCGCTGGCCGCCGCCGGCGACTTCGACAAGGCGCGCGAACTGTACCGCGTGCTGACGCCGCTCTATCACCTGGATACCGTGGCCAAGCTGGTGCAGCACATCAAGCTGGCCGAACACCTGATCGACGGCACCGCGGAAACCGTCAAGCCGCCCCGGCTGTTGTTGTCGGGCGCCGAACGGGAACGCACCATCGCCATCGTCCGCGAGACCCAGGCCGGCCTGCGCCGGCTGGGATACGACTACTGACCCCCTGCCCCCTCGGCGCCAGGCGCCACCGGGGGCTTACCCACAGCAGAAGGACCGCACCATGAACCTCGCCCGCCTGCTTTGCGCCTCGCTCGCCAGCCTGTCCGCGCTGGCTTCGTCCTGGGCCGCCGGCTATCCGGCCAAGCCCGTGGAACTCGTCGTCGCCTACCAGCCCGGCGGCGGCAGCGACAACACCGCTCGCGCCATCGCCGACGCGGTACGCCCCATCTTTCCGCAGACCGTCTACGTGGTCAACAAACCCGGGGCCAGCGGCTCGATCGGCTGGTCGTACGTGGCCACCGGCCCGGCCGACGGCTACCGGCTGGTCCTCATGACGCCGGAGATGCTGGTCGTACCGCTGATGGGCATAGGCAAGACCACCGTGGATGAATTCCAGCCCATCGCCCGCTTCACCGACGACCCTTCGTCGATCACGGTCCGCGCCGACGCGCCGTGGCAGACCATCCAGGAATTCCTGGCCTACGCCAAGGCCAATCCGGGCCGCGTCGCGATCTCGAACGCCGGCAACGGCACGGTGCCCCACATGGCCGCCGCGGCGCTGGGCGAATCGGCGGGCATCGCGTTCACGCACGTCCCCTACCAGGGGTCGGCGCCGGCCATCATGGGCCTGTTGTCGGGCGACGTGCAGGCCACCACGGTGGCCTACGCGGAACTGCGCCAGCATGTGGAGACCGGCAAGCTGCGCACGCTCGCGGTGATGTCGGAGAAACGGATCGAGACGCTGGGCCAGGTCCCGACGTTCAAGGAACTGGGCCACGACCTGCTGTTCAGCGTCTGGCGCGGCGTGGGGGTTCCCAAGGGCACCCCCGCCGAGGCGGTGGAGAAATGGCGCGTGGCGGCCCGGACCCTGTCGCAGTCGACCGAGTTCCAGACCACCATGCGCAAGCAGAACCTGACGCCGGCCTACGCCGACCTGTCGGAGTTCTCGTCCGACGTGGCCAGGCAGGGCCAGGCCTTCAAGACCCTGGTGCCCAAGCTCAACCTCAAGCAATAGCGCAGGGCCAGCGGCCCGGAGAAATGTCCGGGCCGCCGCGGGCCATCAATCGATGATGATGTTGGCCTTCTGGATGACCGGCCGCCAGAGCTGGATCTGGTCCTTGATGTACTGGGCGAATTCCTCGGGCGTGTTGGACATCGGCTCCAGCCCTTCCTTGCGGAACTGCTCCAGGGTCTCCGGATTATTCAGCGCCGCCACGATTTCCTTGTTCAGGCGATCCACGATGGGCTTGGGCGTGCCGGCGATGGTCAAGAGGCCATACCACTGGCTGGCCTCGAAGCCTTCGAGGCCCTTGGTCTCGCTGATGGTCGGCACGTCGGGCAGTTGCGGCAGGCGCTTGGCGGTGGCCACGGCGATGGGGCGCAGTCGGCCGGCCTGGAAGAACGGCGAGAGCGGCGGGTAGCCGGTCAGCACCATCGAGGTCACGCCACCGACCAGATCGTTCAGCGCCGGCGCCGTTCCCTTGTAGGGCACGTGCTGGATCTGGATATTGGCCTTGAGCTTGAAGTATTCGGTAGCCAGGTGGGCCGCGCTGCCGTTGCCGCCCGAGGCGTAGTCGTAGCCATTGGGCTTGGCGCGCACGGCCTTGATCAGCTCGTCCACCGTACGCACGTCCAGCTTGGACGGATTGACCGCCAGCACGTTGGGCACGCCGGCCACCAGCGAGATCGGGGCGAAATCCTTGACCGGATCGTAGGGCAGGCGGCGGTACAGCGTAGCGTTGGCGCCGAAGGTGCCGATGGCGCCCATGATCAACGTGTAGCCGTCGGCCGGCTGCGACTTGGCGTATTGGGTACCCACGATGCCGCCCGCGCCGGGTTTGTTCTCGACGACGATGGGCTGGCCCAGCGCCGCGCCCAGTTGCTTGCTCATGACGCGCGCGATGATGTCGGTGCTGCCGCCCGGCGTGAACGGAACGACCAGGGTGATGGGCCGGGACGGGTAGTTGTCGGCCGCGTGCAGCGGAGCGGCGAAAGCGGCGCAGACGATGGCCGAGGTAAGGACTTGCTTGAACATGACGATGGGTCTCCTATGTATATTGATATGTGGGCGGCGGACCCTGAAGCCCGTCGCCCCGTGGCTCAGGGACGGGCGCCCCGGGCCTCGATGCGCCGCTGGCGCGCGATCAGCCTTCGGGCCCGTTCGATGACCGGAATGTCGATCATCCTGCCGTCCAGCTGGAACGACGCGCGGCCTTCGGCCTGCGCCTGCTCCGCCGCCTCGATGACTCGCACGGCATGCGCGATGTCCTCGGGCCGCGGCCCGTACTCCTCGTTGACGATGGCGACCTGCCCCGGATGCACGCAGCTCGCGCCGTCGAAACCGAACTGGCGCGAGCGCCTGACCATGGTCCGGAACCGGTCCCAGTCGGAAAAATCGGCCACGGTGCCGATGTAGCCCAGCGGCATGACGCCGGCGGCGCGCGCCGCCAGGATCATCCGCTGCTTGGGCATCAGCAGCGCCTCGTCGGTGGGCTCGAAGCCGCCGTTCAGGGCAAAGTCCTCGCCGCCTATATTGATGGCCGCCACCCGCGGCGAGGCGCGGGCGATGTCGGTCATCTGCTCGAACGCCTCGGGCGTCTCGATCATGACCAGGAACCGTGTGCGCCCCATGGCCAGGCCGCGGTCCGCTTCCAGCTCGGTCACCAGTTCATCCAGCAGCCGCACGTGCGACGGGCCGTCCACCTTGGTGATGGCGATCCCGTCCACGTCCGCGCCCACACTGGCCTCGACGTCGCGCACGCACAGGCTGAGCGGACGGTTCACGCGCACCAGCACGTCGGCCCCGCCACGCCGCACCTGCGCGGCGGCGGCCGCGACCGCCTCGCGCGCCGCGGCCTTCTCGGAAGCCGGCACGCTGTCCTCGAGGTCCAGCAGGATGGCGTCGGCGCCGCGTGTGTGCGCCTTCTCGATGAAGCGCGGCACGTTCGCCGGCACGTACAGCAGCGATCGCCAGACTGGCAGCTCGCGCTGCCTGGCTTGTTCGGCCATGCTCGTCATCGTGCTGCCTCCTGGGCGGCGGCATGGTCGACCGTCGCGCCGCTCGCCACCATGGCCTGGATGTCCTCGTCGCCCAGTCCGGCGTCGCGCAGCAGTTCGATGCTGTGCTCGCCGATATGCGGCGCGGGCCACTTGAGCGCCGGTTCGTAGGTCGAGAAGCGGACCGGATTGCGCAGATTGGTGATCGTGCCTTCGGTGGGGTGCTCGATCTTCTGGAACAGCCCGGTGTCGGCCAGGTGCGGATCGTCCAGCACCGAATCCAGCGTGTGCAGCGGCATCGCGGGGATGTCGGCGGCTTCCAGGATCTCCAGCCACTCGGCCGTGGTCCGCGTCGCGAACACCTCGTTGCGGATGCGGAACATCTCGCCGATGTTCTCGAAGCGGGCGCGCTTCTCGGCGAAGCGCGGATCGGTCCGCAACTCGGGCCGGCCCATCGCGTCGAACATCGCGAACACCTGCGCGTCGGTGTTGGCGGTCACGCACAGATAGCCGTCGGCGGTGCGCACGGGCCGCGAGTTGGGGTCCAGCAGGCGCGAGTCGCCGGTGGCGCCCAGCGGCGGATCGAAGGTCTTCAGGAACATGTGCTCGGCCAGCACGAAGGCGGTCATGCTCTCGAACATGGGCACCTCCACCACCTGGGGGCCGCCGTGCCGCAGCCGCTGCACCACCGCCATCAGGATGCTGTTGGCCACCATCACGCCAACGGTGCGGTCGGCGATGACCATGGGCACGAAGCGCGGCTGGCCGTCGCCGCCGTTGTTGATCGCCGCCAGGCCCGAGGCGCCCTGGATGATGGAATCGTAGGCCGGCTTGTCGCGATAACGCCCTTCCTGGCCGAAACCCACCACGCTGCAATAGATCAGGTCGGGCTTGATCCGGATCAGGTCCTCGGCCGACAGCCCCAGGCGCGCCGCCGCCGGCGGCCGCATGTTGTGCACCACCACGTCGGCCGACGCGATCAGCTTCTTCAGGGCATCGAGCGCGCCGGGCTTCTTCAGGTCCAGCGCCAGGCTCTTCTTGTTGCGGTTCAGGTGCAGGTATTTCGCCGCCATGCCGGGCGTGGGAGAACGCCCGCCTATCCAGCGCGCCAGATCGCCCGAGGGATGCTCGATCTTGATGACCTCGGCGCCGAAGTCCGCGAGGAACTGCGTCGCATAGGGCCCCACCACCACCTGCGTCAGGTCGACGATGCGCAGGCCTTCCAGCGGCGCATGCCCCGCTTGCGGGGAAACGGAGGCCATCATGCCGCCTCCTTCGTGGCCGAGCCTTGCAGCGTGGTCTTGCCCGCCTCGGTCACGACGCGGAACTCGATCGCGCCGGGCTCCGCGCCCACGCGGCTCTCGATGCGGAAGGGCACGCCCTCGAACAGCGGCGAGGTATTGCGGGTGGTCAGTCGCGACAGGCGCGCGCCGCCCCAGGCCTCGTGCAGATGCTCGGCGGCGCACAGCGCCCCCAGGCCGCCGTTGACCACCAGGCCGGGATAGCCTTCCACCTGCGTGGCGTAGGGCTGGTCGTAGTGGATGCGGTGGCCGTTGAAGCACAGGGCGCTGTAGCGGAAGATCATCACGGCATCGGCCACGATGGTGCCGGACCGGTGCAGGGCCTCGAAGGCGGGCGCGGCGACAGCCTTGGCCGCGCCGCCGTCCTTGGCCAGGGTGCTGTCGCGATAGACGACGTCCTGCTCCTCGATCACCACGGTGCCGGCGGCGTTGCTGACGACGTGGCGCACGGTCACGAACACCAGCGGCCCCGAACTGCCCTGCTTGGGCGTGATCGAGGCGATGGTGGATACCCGCTCCAGCTCGTCGCCGATGCGGATGGGGGCGACGAACTCGATGCGCTTGCCGGCGAACATGCGCTTGGGCAGCGGCACGGGCGGCAGGAAATCGCCCAGCGCCGGGTGGCCGTCGCGGCCGAGCTGGGAGCGCGGCACGACGCGCGGGAAAAGCACGCTGTACCACATCTGCGGGAATTCGGCGCCGCGGGCGAAGGCGGCGCCGCGCGTGGATTCAATGGTGGCCGACAGGCGTTCGGCCAGTTGGGAGGTGACGACGTCGGCGTTCGTCTCGCTGCGGCCCACCCAGGCTTGCAACGCGTCGAGTGCCGCGGGCGTGGTGTCGGAGGTCACGATGGTGTCTCGCTGGAGTTCTCTTGTACGGGGCCCATCGTAGACCCGCCCCTTGTTTCCGAGAAATGATAAATTGCGGATGTCTATTCCATTTTGGAAACGTATTCCTGGAATACCCCGATGAAACTCCAGCAGATCCGGGCCTTCTGCGCCGTCGTCGACCATGACATGAGCGTGTCGCGGGCGGCGCGAGCCCTGCACACCACCCAGTCGGCCGTCAGCAAACAGGTCGGCCAACTGGAGGACAGCCTGGGCGTCGCACTGTTGATACGCGCCAAGAGCCGCATCCTGGGGCTGACCGACGTCGGCCGGCAGGTGCTGCAATGCATGCGCGGCATCCTGGCAGCGACCGACGACATCTCGCTGATCGTGGCCGACCACCGGCGCGAGGCCGGCGGCCGGCTGGCCATCGCCACCACGCATACGCACGCGCGCTATGCGCTGCAGGACATCGTGCCGGGATTCACCCGGCGCCATCCGGGCGTAGGCCTGCACCTGGTCCAGGCCACGCCGTCCGAAATCGCCGACCTGGTCGCCACCGGCGAGGTCGATCTGGGCCTGTCCACCACGCCGCAGATCCTGCCGCCCTCGCTGGCCACCATTCCCTGCTACAAGCTCAAGCACGTGCTGATCGGCGAACGTGGCCACCCGGTATTCGAGGCCTCGCCCTTGACACTGGAAGCCATCGCCCGCCACCCGCTCATCACCTACAGCGAACAGCACGCCATCGGCCGGCGGGTGAATGAAGCCTTCGCCGCCGCCGGCCTGTCGCCCAAGATCGCCATGCGCGGCACCGACGTGGAAATCATGAAGAGCTATGCCGCCACCGGCGTGGGCCTGGCCGTGATCCCGCTGATCGCCTACTCCCGCACGCGCGACCGCAAGCTCGACGCCCGCCCGGTGGACCACCTGTTCCCGACCAGCATCGTCTACGCGCTGGCCCGGCGCGGCGCGTACTGGCCGCGCCACCTGTACGAGTTCGTCGGCAAGCTGGCGCCGGACCTCACGCCCGCCGCGATCGAGGAGGCGCTGCTGAGCACCGAGCCGCCGGCCTGAGGGGCCCGCTCCGCATCCAAAAGCGGAAAAATGAAAATGGTTTTTGGAAATGGTTGTTTTCGACTGGCGGCGATCCTAGAGTGATTTCCGACGGCGGCCATCCCGGGCCGCCCACCCGGATATCGCTCACGCCATGCGCCGCCGCACCAAGCCGCCCGCCAATGTCACCGCCCTGGAACGCGGATTCGCCGTGCTCGACTGCTTCGCCCGCGCCCCGGGACCACTGGGCAACGGCGACATCGCCGAGGCCACCGGCATTCCCCGCCCCACCGCCTACCGACTGATCTCCACACTGGTCGCGCTGGGCCAGTTGCGCCCCTGTCCGGACTCCGACAAATACGAACTCGCCGCCGGCGTGGTGCGCCTGGCTCAATCCTTCCTGGGCGCGATCGACGCCCGCCGCCTGGCGCGGCCGCACCTCGTGGCGCTGGCCGAGACCTGCGGCGCCTCGGCCTTCCTGGGCCTGCGCGACGGCACCGACATCCTGGTGGTCGAGGCGGCGCGCGCCCGGTCGGCCGTCGCCTTCCTGGGTGCCGACGTCGGCACCCGCATGTCGCTGGCGAGTTCGGCGCTGGGGCGGGCCTGGCTGGCGGGCGTGGATCCGCTGACCTGCGCCACCGTCGGCGCCGACACACTGGCCGCCGGCAGCACGGTGACCGCCTCGCGCCTGGACGCCGCGCTGCGCAAGGCGCGCCGGCTGGGCTACGCGGCCTCGCAGGGCGAATGGCATGCGCAGATCAATGCCGTCGCCACGCCGGTGCGGGCGCCCAGCGGCGAAGTCTTCGCGATCAACTGCGGCGGCCCCTCGTTCCTGATCACGCCCGACAAACTGCACGACCTCGTCATTCCGCGGCTGCTGCGCGCGGCGGCCGACTTCGCCGACGAGATCGGCGGCATCTGCGGCCCCGCGCTGACGGCCGCCGCGCCACCCGTTCCACGCAAACGAATGGCCGCCTCGTCCGCGTAAGGCCATCGCCCATCCACAACCAGAAAACACAAGGAGACACGCATGTCCGACTTTCCTTCCCACCCGGGGCGGCGCACCGCGCTGGCCGCCCTGCTCGCCGCCGCGGCCGCGCCCCGCCTCTCGGCCGCGCAGGGCGAGGCCTGGCCCAACCGCCCCGTCAAGCTCATCGTGCCGTTCGCGCCGGGTGGCCCCACCGACACGATCGCCCGCATGCTGGCCGAGAAGATGCAGGCCGCCTGGCAGCAGCCGGTCGTGGTCGACTACAAACCGGGTGGCGGCACCATCACCGGCACCAACACGGTCGCCAAGGCGCCCGCCGACGGTTACACGCTGGGCATGGCCATCAGCGCGCTGATGATCAACCCCAGCGTGCAGCCCTCGCTGCCCTACGACACGCGCAAGGACCTGGCCGCCGTCTCGCAGGTCGCGCTGACGCACTTCGGCCTGTTCGCGCATCCCTCGCTGCCGGTCGACACCGTGCCCGAGCTGATCGCCTATGCGCGGAAGAACCCGGGCAAGCTGAGCTACGCCACGCCCGGCGTGGGCACGGGCACGCACCTGGCCGGCGAATTGCTGGCCCACATGGCGGGCATCGAACTGGTGCACGTGCCGTACAAGGGCAGCAGCCCGGCGCAGCAGGACGTGGTGGGCGGCCGCGTGCCGCTGCTGTTCGACGTGATGTTCTCGGCCATGCCCTACGTCGAGGACAAGCGGCTCAAGCTGATCGCGCTCGCCAGCCCCAAGCGGGCCGCCAGCCACCCCGACATCCCCCTGATCGCCGAGACCGTGCCGGGATTCGCGGCCATGAGCACCATAGGCATCGTCGAACCCGCGGGGGTGCCCGCCGACCTGCGGCGGCGCGTGGGCGCGGACATCGGCCGCATCGTGAAGGCGCCGGACCTGGCCGCGCGGATGCAGCAGTTGGGCATGGAACCCGTGGGTTCGACACCCGAGCAATACGCCGCGCTGATCGATACGGAGATCGACAAGTGGGCCAAGGTGGTCAAGACCGCCGGCATCAAGATCGAATGAACCCCGACAAGGAGAGACTCGCACCATGGCACTTTCACTCACGCCCCTGACCCCCGGCTTCGTCGCCGAAGCCTCGGGACTGGACCTGACCCGGCCGCTGGATGCGGCCGCCGTCCGCACCATCGAGCAGGCGATGGACGACTACGCCGTGCTGGTGTTCCGCAACCAGCCGCTGGACCAGGACCAACAGATCCGTTTCGCCCAGGGCTTCGGCCCGCTGGACCTGGGACTGCGCAAGGTCAAGGGCGGCGCGCACCGCTTCGACCATGCGGAGCTGGCCGACATCTCGAACGTTACCGTCGACGGTTCGGTCGCCGGCCGCGACCATGCCAAGATCGTCGGCAACATCGCCAACCAGCTCTGGCACAGCGACAGTTCGTTCCAGCGCCCGCGGGCCAAGTATTCGATGCTGTCGGCGGTGGTGGTGCCGCAGGACGGCGGCCAGACGGAGTTCGCCGACCTGCGCGCCGCCTACGATCATTTGCCTGACGGCATGAAAGCCGCCATCGGCGATCTCCAGGCCGTGCACTACGCGCTGCACTCACGCTTCCTGCTGGGCGACACCGAGTACACCCAGGCCCAGCGCGACGCCCTGCCCGCCGTGCGCTGGCCGCTGGTGCAGACCGATCCACGCTCCGGCCGCAAGATCCTGTTCGTCGGCATCCATGCCTGCGAAGTCGTGGGCATGACCGTGGCCGAGGGCCGCATGCTGCTGCTCGACCTGCTCGAACACGCGACCCAGCGCGAGTTCGTCTACCGCCATCATTGGCGCGTGGGCGACCTGGTCATGTGGGACAACACCGCCACCCTGCATCGCGGCCGGCGCTTCGACCTGGCGCAGCGGCGCGAACTGCGGCGGGCGACCACCGAGGAGGTGCGGCTGTCGGCCGAGGCACGCGCGGCGGCCTGATCCCGCCGGCCGCTACTTGCCGTGCTCGGCCGCGATCGGCCGGGTCTCGCCGGTTTCCACCAGGCTGCGGGTGGCGTCCGGCGAGCCGTAGATCCACAGGATCTTCATCGGCCGCGTCGCCGACAGGTTGCGGAAACGGTACGGCACGCCCGGCGGAATGTAGGTGGCGTCGTGCGCCTTGAGCGGATGGGATTCGCCGTCGATGTCGAGCATGGCCTCGCCCTCGATCAGCACGACGCTTTCTTCGCAGTTGTGGAAGTGGAAGGGAATCTGCGCACCGGCCGCGAATTCGGTGTAGCCGGTCAGGAAGCCCTGGGCGCCGACCTGGCGGCCGACCAGCGGCGTGGTGCGCGCGCCGCCACCCCGGTCGTGGACGGGCAATTCATCGGCCTTGAGCAGGACGGCCCGGGATGGCGTGACGTTCATCGTGGGTTCCTTGGCCTCAGTTGGACTGGATGTTGCCGTCGCGGATCAGTTGCTGGTACAGGTCGAAATTGCTTCGGGTGGCGGCCCCGAATTCATCGGGACCGATGCCGCGCAGCGTCATGCCCAGCGGCGCCAGTTGCGCCTTCACGTCGGCCGCTGCGAGGGCCTTCACCACGCTCTGGTGCAGGCGATCGACGATGGGCCGGGGTGTCCCGTGCGGCGCGACGATCGTGGCCCACGAATCGAAGAAGAATCCGGGCAGGCCGGAGGTGTCCACCGTCGGCACCCCGGGGAATTGCGCCAGCGGTTCCTTCGTGGACACCGCGAGCAGCTTCACCTTCCCGCCCTGGATCAGCCCCGCCACCGTCCCCAACCCCTGGAATCCCGCCTGCACTTCCTTGCCCGCCACCGCGACGGCGCCGGGCGTCGCGCCCTTGTAGGGCACGTGCACGATGTCCAGGCCGGCCTTGCGGGCGAACAGCGCCATCGCGATGTGCTGCGGACTCCCGTTGCCGCCCGAGCTGTAGTTGATGCGGCCGGGATTCGCGCGCGCATCGGCGATGAAATCGGCCGCCGTCTTGTAGGGGGAATCGGCCGGCACCACCAACCCCCACTCGACCGTCGCCACCAGCGAGACCGGATCGAAGTCCTTCAGGGGATGCCACGGCATGTTGGGATAGATGTGCGGAATCATGGTGAGGATGCTGTCGTTGAAGCCCCCCAGCGTGTAGCCGTCCGGCGCGGCCTTGGCGACCCTGTCCGCGCCGATCAGTCCCGACGAGCCGGGAATGTTCTCGACCACGAAGGGCTGGCCCAGGTCCTCGGACATCTTCTGGACCACGATCCGGACCGCCTTGTCCACCGCGGACCCCGCGGCCAGCGGGATCACCATGCGGACGGGCTTGGCGGGATAGGTGTCGGCGGCCCGCGCGGGGGTGCCCGCGCAGACCAGCAACGCCATGCCCATGCTTGCGATGATGGACTTCATGTCTGTCTCCTCCCCCGTCTGTGCGGGTGATGTCTGGGAACGAATCTGCGGTCGGCTAGGCCAGGGGCGGGATCTCCAGTTCCCTGGCCAGTTGGTCCAGTTCGGCCGCCACACCGCGGGAAACGGGAATGCCCGTTTCGCGGTAGTGCTGGCGGCGCGCGTGGCTTTGTTCTCCGGGCATCCAGATGCGATCGGTACCGGGCATGCGGGCACTGCCGCGCAGGTCTCCCACCAGCCGGTCGACCGCCTCCTTGAAGCCTCCGACCGGCCCGAAGGCGGCCAGGTTCAGGACCAGTATGGCCTGTCCGGTATTGGTCGGCGTGACGTGGTCCTTGTTGAAGTCGATGACGTCCCGCCCCATCGCGGCGCCGTTCAGCGTGCCGGCCAGCAGGCCCACGATCAGGGCCAGGCCGTAGCCCTTGTGGCCGCCTATGGGCATCAGGAAACCGTCGTCCGAACGCGTGGGATCGAGCAGCGGCCGGCCCTCGCGGTCGATCATCCATCCCTCGGGCATCATCTCGCCGCGCTTGGCCTTGGCCTTGACCTTGCCATAGGCCGCGACCGTGGTCGCCATGTCCAGCACCACCGGCGGCTCGTCGCCCGCCGGCACGCCGACCGAGATGGGATTGGTCGACAGCAGCATGTCGGTGCCGCCCCAGGGCGGCAGGTGATTGGCGTTGCCCACGGCGAAATAGATGCCGATCATGTCGTGCCTCAGCGGCATGGCCGAGTACAGCGAAGCGGGGCCGGCATGGTTGCTGCGGCGCGTGCCGACCCAGGCCGCGCCCTGGGTCCTGGCTTTGTCGATGGCGATTCCGGTCGCGCGCGACACCACCAGGTGGCCCATGCCATTGTCGCCGTCCACGATGGCCATGCCCGGCATGTCGGCCACCACCTGGATGTCGGGCCGCACGTTGATGCCGCCCGACCGGATCCGTCGTATGTATTGAGGCAGGCGGATGACACCGTGGCCGTCCGAACCTTGCAGGTCGGCCTGTGCCATCAGGCCCGCCACGGTGGCGGCATCGCCCTCGGGCAGCCCCGCCCGCCGCAGCGCCGCGGCGATGAATCGCTCCAGTTGTTCCAGCGAAACCGATATCGAATTGTTATCTACACCCATGTCCGTCCATGCCACAGCGCGTTGACGGCCAATGCTAGAGAGCGCCAGGGTGGAAATCCAATACAGAATTCGCTCCAGGCCATATCATCTTGATATGGATTCTTCGGGTTAGCCATGAATTTGCGCACGTTGCGGTACTTCGTCGCCATCGTCGATGCCGGCAGCCTGAGCGCGGCCGCCCAGGCCATCTCCATCGCCCAGCCCGCGCTCAGCCGCCAACTCCGCGAGCTGGAACGGGAAATGGGCCAGCCCCTGCTGATACGGGGCACGCGCGGCGTGCGGCTGACGGCCGCCGGGCTGACGCTGTACGAATCCTCGCAGCGCATGCTGGCCGAGGCGGCCCGGCTGCGCCGGCAAATGACGCAGCGCCCGGCCAGCGCCGCCACCACGGTCACCATCGGCATCTCGCCCACCCTGGCCGCGGTGCTGGTGCCGGGCCTGTTCGAACAGTCGCGGCGGGGCCTGGACGGCATCCGCATCAAGGTGCGCGAGGCCTTCACGCCCTCGCTGCTGGAATGGGTGGAACGCGGGGTGGTCGACATGGCCGTGGTCACCAACCCCAGCCCGGGCGGCTCGCTGGCCCTGCAGCCGCTGCTGGGCGAACCCTTCGCGCTGATCGCCAACGTCGCGCTGGGCCTGGGGCCCGTCATACCGGCCACGCAGCTGCATCGCATGCCGCTCCTGATGACCTCCCTGCACCGCGACATCGTGGACAGGCAATTGATGCCGCTGGGCGTGGACCTGCGATTGGAAGCCGAGATCGACTCGGTCGATGCCATCCGGGAACTGGTCTGCCGGGGCCGCTGGGCCACCATCATGCCGATCTCGGTCTTCAAGGACCTGGTCGCCGCGGGCCGGGTGACCGGCTCGGAAATCACCGGCGTGCAGTTGAACCGCATGCTGGTATTGGCACGCCGCATCGAGCGGGACAGCCCGGCGGCCTACGACGCGGTGCAGGACCTGCTGCATGCCGAATTCGCCCGGCTCAATCGCGCGAATGTCTTTGGCATATCGAACCTGGGCGCGCCATCGGCGGGCAAGCCGGATGCCGTGCAGGCAAGGGAATGACAGCGGGAAGGAACTACGGAGGGGGAAGGCGGCGGGTGGCGTCCCCACCAGGAATCGAACCTGGATCTGATTCTTAGGAGGAACCTGTTCTATCCATTGAACTACAGGGACGCAAGCCCGCTACTGTACCAGCAGAAAGGCCCCCGGGACAAGAATCGCCTCGCCAGGACACCTGTGTGAGAATGCGGGCAACGGACCGAGCGAGAACGCGCCGACACCACATCCAGCGGGGTGCCCATGGACCTGTTCCGCGTCAAGAGCATAGACAGCATGATGGCGCAGCGCCAGACGGCCGGCCTGCGCAAGAGCTTGTCCACCTTCGATCTCGTCATGCTGGGCGTGGGCGCGGTCGTCGGCTCGGGCATCTTCATCCTGACCGGCACCGGCAGCCTGATCGCCGGCCCCGCCCTGTCGCTATCCTTCGTCCTGGCGGCCATCGCCTGCTTTTTCTCGGCGCTGTCCTATGCCGAGTTCTCGTCCTCGCTGCCGGTATCCGGCTCGGTCTACACCTATGTCTACGCCACGCTGGGCGAGCTGCCGGCCTGGCTGATCGGCTGGATACTGATACTGGAGTTCGGCCTGGCGGCCTCGGCCGTCGCGGCCGGCTGGTCCGGCTACCTGCAATCGCTGATCGCCGGCTTCGGCCTGCACCTGCCCGAGGCGCTGCGCGCCGCGCCGGGCGCGGTGGCCGGCAGCGCCTCGCTGTTCAACCTGCCCGCCTTCCTGGTCCTGGCCGCCATCACCGCCCTGCTCTCGCTCGGCATCCGCCAGTCCAAGCGCGTCAACAACGCGATGGTGGTGATCAAGATCCTGGTGGTCGTGCTATTCATCGCCGCCGGCGCCACCCACGTGCGGACCGAGAACTGGACGCCCTTCATGCCCTACGGCATGAGCGGCGTCTATGCTGGCGCGGCCCTGATGTTCTATGCGTTCATCGGCTTCGACGCGGTCGCGTCCTCGGCCGAGGAAGTCAGGAATCCGCAGCGTTCGCTGCCGCTCGGCATCCTGGGCTCGCTCCTGATCTGCACCGTGCTGTACGTGCTCGTGACCCTGGTTATGACCGGCATCGTGCCCTACCAGGACTTCGCCGCCAACTCCGACCACCCGGTGTCGCTGGCCTTGCAGCGCACGGGGCAGACGGGCCTGGCCGGCGTGGTGGACCTGGGCGCCATCCTGGGCATGACGACGGTCATCCTCGTCATGAGCTACGGCCTGACGCGCATCCTCTACGCCATGGCCCGCGACGGCCTGTTGCCGCAACGGCTGGCCAGCCTGCATCCGCGCCACGCGACGCCCTTCACGCTGACATGGTCCGTCGGACTGGCCTTCGCGCTGATCGCCGGGCTCGTCCCCCTGGCCGTGCTGGCCGAGCTGATCAACATCGGCACGCTGACCGCCTTCGCGCTGATCTCGCTGGCGGTCATCGTGCTGCGCCGGACCCATCCGGACCTGCAGCGCGGCTTCCGCTGCCCCGGCGTCCCCTACGTCCCGCTCGCGGCGGTGGCATGCTGCGTCTTCCTGATCGCGCACCTGGACCGGGTCACCTGGCTGGCCTTCTGCGTCTGGGTGCTGGCGGGCCTCGCGGTGTATTTCCTGTATTCGCGCCGCAAGGCCGTGCTGGCCGCCGGACCGGTCACGCAGCCCGGGCGCTGATCGCCGGTACCTCGAACGCCTCAACCCGCGGCGCCTCGCCTTCCCACTTGCGAATCTCCACCAGCGCCGACAGCGCGCTGGGCGCCTGGGCCAGGCGCGACGTGCCCGCGTCCAGCGTCAGTACGTTGGGATTGCCGTGGCGCTCCAGCGCCGCGTCCAACGGGTCGAACCATGCACCGGTGGACATGATGGCCACGGCGGGCATCACGCCGTCCTGCACCGACACCGCCGCGATGCAGGCGCCGCGATCGTTGTAGACCTTGACGAGGTCGCCGTCCTGGATCCCGCGCATCGCCGCGTCCTCGGCCGCCATCCGGACGCGTTCGCGCCCGTGCAGCTTGTTGGCGGTGGACACGATGCCGGCGTCCAGCTGCGAGTGCAGCTTGTCGCCCGGCTGCGAAGTGACCAGGTGCAGCGGGAAGCGCGCGGCCAGGTCGGCGCCCAGCCATTCGGCCGGCGGCACCCAGGCCGGATGGGGCGGGCAGTCGTCGTAGCCGAAGCCGGCGATGCGTTCGGAATAGATTTCTATGCGGCCCGACGGCGTCTTGAGCGGGTGGGCGGCGGGGTCGCGGCGGAAGTCCTCGAACAGCACGAACTCGCGCGTCGGCTCGGGCAGTTCCAGGTGGCCGGCGCGCCAGAAGTCGTCGAAGCCGGGTGCGTCGAACCCCGATTCGCGCCATCCCGCGGCCATGCCGTCATAGATGTGGCGTATCCACTGGAACTCGTCGCGGCCGCCGGTGAAGGCCTGCTCGTAGCCGCCCATGGCCGCCAGTTCGCGGTAGATGTCGAAGTCGTTGCGGCTTTGCTCATGCGGCGCCAGCGCCTGGTGCATGGCCAGCACGAAGCGGTCGCGCGAGGAACCGCCGATATCGTTGCGTTCGAGCGTGGTGGTCGCCGGCAGCACGATGTCGGCGCGGCGCGCGGTGGGCGTCCACCAACTGTCGTGCACGACGATGGTCTGCGGCTTGTTCCAGGCGCGCACCAGGCGGTTCAGGTCCTGGTGGTGATGGAAGGGATTGCCGCCCGCCCAGTAGATCATCTGGATGTCGGGATAGACGTCGCTGCGGCCGTTGAACTCGAAGGGCTCGCCCGGCTGCAGCAGCATGTCGGCGATGCGCGCCACGGGTATCGAGCGCCCGATGGGATTCGCGCCCGAGGACATCTCGGGCGAAGCGGCGGCCGGCCGCGGATTGCCGACGCCGTTCATGGAGCCATGGCCGAAGGCGAAGCCGCCGCCGGGCAGGCCGATCTGGCCCAGCGCAGAGGCCAGCGCGATGGCCGCCCAATAGGGTTGCTCGCCGCGGTGCGCGCGTTGCAGGGACCAGGTGCAGGTCAGCATGGTGCGCGTGTCGGCGGCGCGCCGCGCCAGGGCGCGTATGTCGGCCGCCGGCACGCCGCACAGCTCTTGCGCCCATTCAGGGCTCTTGGCCTGGCCGTCGGTCTTGCCCAGGACGTAGTCGGCGAAGCGGTCGAAGCCGGCGCAGTGGGTCTGCACGAAGTCGGCGGCGTGCCGGTCCTCGGTCAGCAGCACGTGGACCATGGCCAGCATCAGGGCCGCGTCCGTGTTCGGGCGGATGGGAATCCAGCGCGCGTCGATGCCTTCCGGCACGTCGCCCCGCGTGGGGCTGACGACCACGAACTCGACACCCGCCTCGCGCGCGCGGGCCAGCCAGCGCGGCGCGGAATGCTCGCCGGCGCCGCCCGAGGTGATCTGGGTATTGCGCAGTGGTATCCCGCCAAAGGCCACGAACAGCCGGGTGTGCGCGGCCACGCTGTTCCAGTCGGTGACGCGCCCGGTTACGGGCGAATAGGTGCCGATGACGTGCGGCAGCAGGAACTGCGCCGCGCCCCAGCTGTAGTTGCCGGCCTGGTTGACGCAGCCGCCGCCCGCGTTCAGGAAACGGTGGGTCTGCGTGCGCGCATGGTGCAGGCGGCCGGCCGAGGACCAGCCGTAGGAGCCGCCGAAGATCGAGGCATCGCCATGCGTGGCGCGCACCCGCGCCAGCTCGTCGGCCACCAGTTTCAGGGCCACGTCCCATTCCACTTCCACGAAACGGTCGCTGCCGCGCGCGGCGCGGTCGGCCCGCTCGCGGTCGCGCAGCCAGCCTTCGCGCACGGCGGGACGGGCGATGCGCAGGGGCGAGTGGACCATGCCAGGCATGGATTGCAGGATGGGCGACGGCGCAGGATCGAGCGCGAACGGCTCGCAGGCCTGCAGGCGGCCGTCGGCGACGACCGCGGTAAAGGCGCCCCAGTGGGACAGGGACGGAAAGCGTTTGACATCTACGGCCATGGCGGTCTCGGCAGGGATCAAGCGTAGTCCAACGGCAGCGCCGTCGTGTATTTCAGTTCTTCCATCGCGAAACTCGAGCTGACGTCGAAGAGTTCCACGACCTGTATGAGTTTCTTGTACACCATGTCGAAGCCCTGGATGTCAGGAACCACAACCTTGAGCAGGTAATCGATCTCGCCGCTCATGCGGTAGAACTCGACCACCTCGGGCATGTCGCGCACCCCGGCGGCGAATTTCTGCAGCCATTGCAGGTCGTGGTGGTTGGTCTTGACGGCCACGAACACGGTCACTCCCACGCCCAGCTTGCGGTTGTCGAGCAGGCACACCTGCTTGCGGATCACGCCTTCCTGCGTCAGGCGCTGGATCCGTTTCCAGCACGCGGTGGGAGACAGGCTGACCCGCTCGGCGATCTCGTTGACCGAGAGCGTGGCGTCTTCCTGGAGGATAGAAAGAATATTGCTGTCTTTTTTATCCATGGGGAATCAATCACTATTCTAGAGACTAAAGGATAAATAATTTTCCCATTTTTTGACAAACCGGTGTCAATAAGGAAAAAAATTTAATCACCATCCCCCCTACACTTTCTCCATGCCCGACCGTATCGCGGACGGGATCCGGCGCCACCGGCGCCGTCTGTGTATTCGAGGACAACAGCAGCAATGAAAGAGAAGACCAGGCTGGTTACCGCCGGCAGGCACCCCGAGCGTTTCGCCGGACTCGTGAACACTCCGATCTTCCGCGGGTCGACCATCCTTCACGGGTCGATGGCCGAATGGGAAGAAAAGAAGAAGCGGCGCGCCGCCGACGAGCCGGGCGCCACCACCTACGGCCGCTTCGGCACGCCCACCCATCACGCGCTGGAAGAAGCCATCGCCGAACTGGAAGGCGGCTACCGCTCGCAGGTGTTCCCGTCGGGGCTGGCCGCCTGCGCCACCGCGCTGACCGCCCTGCTGGCCGCCGGCGACCACGTGCTGCTGACCGACAGCGCCTATTCTCCCACCCGGACCTTCCTGACCCGCGTGCTCGGCCGCTTCGGCGTGGAAGTCACCATCTACGACCCGACCTCGGGCGGCGGCATCGAAGCCAGCATGCGGCCCAACACCCGCGTGGTCTACGTCGAGTCGCCCGGGTCCGAGACCTTCGAGATGCAGGACATTCCCGCCATCGCGGCCGTGGCCCATCGCCACGGCGCCAAGGTGGTCATGGACAACACCTGGGGCACGCCGCTGTTCTTCAAGCCCTTCGAGCATGGCGTGGACGTCTCCATCCAGGCCGCGACCAAGTACATCGTCGGCCATTCCGACGCCATGCTGGGCATCGTCACCTGCACCGAGGAAACCTGGCCGCTGATCAAGCGCACCACCCAGGACCTGGGCCAGACCGCCGGCCCCGACGACGTCTATCTCGCCTTGCGCGGCCTGCGTACCATGAACGTGCGCTTGCAGCAGCACTGGAAGTCGGGCGTCGAGGTGGCCTCGTGGCTCGAGACCCGGCCCGAGGTGGAGAAGGTGCTGCACCCCGCGCTGCCCAGCCATCCCGGCCACGCGCTGTGGAAACGCGATTTCCTGGGCGCGGCCGGACTGTTCGCGGTGGTGCTCAAGCCCGCCTCGCCGGCCGCGGTGGAAGCCTTCATCGACAGCCTGCAACTGTTCGGCATCGGCGTGTCGTGGGGCGGCTACGAAAGCCTGGTCATTCCCTTCAACCCGTCGGGCGACCGCACCACCGCCAAGTGGCCGTACACCGGCCAGGCGCTGCGGCTGCACGTCGGCCTGGAGGATCCGGCCGACCTGATCGCCGACCTGGAGGGTGGCTTCGCGGCGTTGGCCGAAATCGATTCAGCCCCCGTCGCGCGCCGGGCCTGACCGGGAAACCCAGGTATCGCGCGGGGAACGAGGGTTTCCCCGCGGAGTATCATGTAACAGTTAATCAATCGGTGGAATCGCCATGGCTAAGATGAAAATCGAAGGGTCGTTCGTTGCCCTGATCACTCCTTTCAATCAAGACGGCAGCGTCGATTTCGAAGGCTTCCGCACCCTGCTCAAGTTCCATGAGGACAACGGCACCTCCGCCGTGCTGATCATGGGCTCGACGGGCGAAGTCTCGATGCTGTCGCAGCAGGAGCGCCAGCAGATCATCGCCGAAACGGCCAAGATGAAGAACGGCAAGATGAAGTTCTTCTACGGCTGCACCGGCAACAACACCGACACCACCATCGACTACCTGCGCTTCGCCCACGCCAACGGCGCGGACGGCGCCATCCTGGCCGCGCCGGCCTACATCTGCGGTCCCGAGTCGGACATCGAGGACTACTTCCTGGAAGTGGCCGACGCCACCGACCTGCCGCTGGGCATCTACAACAACCCGCCGCGCGTGAAGACCGATCTGCACTGGGACAACCTGCTGCGCATCTTCAAGCACCCCAACTACGTCGTGCACAAGGAATCGACCACCCGCGTGGGCCAGGTCGCGCAGGTGCTGCGCGCCCGTCCCGACGTGGCCGTGATGTGCTGCGACTCGCCCAACCTGGGCCTGGTCGTCCCCACCATGAGCCTGGGCGGCCACGGCACCGCCAACATGACGGGTAACATCGCCCCGGCCGAGATCGCCACGATCTCCAAGCCCTGGAAGACGCCGGAAGTATCCGAAAGCTTCCGCGACATGTACCTGCACATGCTGCCCATGCTGCACTTCTCGTACTCGGCCATCAACCCGGTGGCGATCAAGTCGCTGATGAAGGCCGTGGGCCTGCCCGCCGGCGAGCTGCGCAAGCCGCTCAAGAGCCTCGCCCCCGAGGCGCTGCAGAAGGGCTTGCGCGTGGTGCGCGAGCTCGAACTGGACAAGAAATACGGCTGGAGCTCGCCCGAGCTGAAGTCGGCCTGACGGACGGACGCGACTCATGGACCTCGGCATCCAAGGCAGAAGCGCGCTGGTATTCGGCGGCAGCCGCGGCATGGGGCGCGCCTGCGCGCTCCAACTGTCGCAGGAAGGCGTGCTCGTGACCATCGCGGCGCGCACCCAGGCCACGCTGGAGAAGGCGGCGGCGGAGATCACGGCGCAGACCGGCACGCCGGTGCGCTACGTGGTCGCCAACATCACGACCGAAGCGGGACGCGACGCGGCGCTGGCCGCCTGCCCCGCTCCGGACATCCTGGTCAACAATGCCGACGGCCCCGAGCCCGGCGACTTCCGCACCTGGACGCTGGACGACTGGCACCAGGCGCTGGACTCGATGATGCTGGGCCCGATCGAGATGATCCGCCGCACGGTGGACGGCATGGTCGAACGCAAGTTCGGCCGCATCGTCAACATCGTGTCGCGCAGCGTGAAGACGCCGCAGATCGAACTGGGCCTGTCCAACGGCGCGCGCTCGGGCCTGGTGGGTTTCGTGGCGGGACTGGCGCGCCAGACGGTGCGCCACAACGTCACGATCAACAACCTGCTGCCGGGCGTGTTCGCCACCGACGCCCAGCGCCGCCACATCGAGGGCATGCTGGAGGACACCGGCAAGACCTTCGACCAGCTCTGGGAAGAACGCGGCAGCAACAACCCCGCCGGCCGCTACGGGCGGGCCGAGGAACTGGGCGCGCTGTGCGCCTTCGTGTGCTCGGCGCACACGGGCTACATCACGGGCCAGAGCCTCCTGATCGACGGCGGCGGCTACCCCGGCACGTTCTGATGGACACCCGGACGACGATCCGGGAGTAAGAAGGAAAACAGGAGAACAACAAGGCGTCCGTGCCGTTCCGCACGCGGAACGGCCCAGGACGCGCGGGTTCCGACCCGCCCCGACAGGGGAAGGCCGGAGCATTTTCTAATAACCGCAAAATATATAGAAAACGGAGACAATTCTGTTTTTCGAATATGGGGAAATCATGAACCGTACGACCCGCCGCACTTTCCTGCACACTTCCCTGGCCGTTGCCGGCCTGGCCGGTGCCGCAGCCCTGACCAGCCCTGCCTACGCGCAGAGCGACTATCCGACCCGCCCGATCACCATCGTCGTCCCGCACGCGCCGGGCGGCGCGGTCGACAACACCGCCCGCCTGTTCGCCGAGAAGCTCAAGGACGAACTCAAGCAATCCATCGTGGTCGAGAACCGCGCCGGCGCCTCGGGCATGATCGGCGCCGCCTATGTCGCGCGCGCCGAGCCGGACGGCTACACGCTGTACTTCAACGCCTCCATCCACTCCATCAATCCGCTGCTGTACAAGAAGGACATCAAGTTCGACGCGGTCAAGGACTTCGCCCCCGTCAGCATGCTGGCCCAGGGTGCGCTGATCTTCAGCGTGCATCCCCAGGTCCCGGCCCACAGCGTCCAGGAATTCGTCTCCGTCCTGAAGGCCAATCCCACCAAGTACACCTTCGCGACCAGCGGCTTCGGCTCGGCCGGCCACCTGAGTTCAGCGCTGTTCCTGCATGACACCCACCTGACCGGCGACATCCCCATCGTGCTGTACAAGGGTGCCGCGCCGGCGCTGCAGGATCTCGTGGGCGGCCAGGTGTCGGCCATGATGGATCCCATGCTGTCGTCGCTGCCGCACGTGAAGGCCGGCAAGCTGCGCGCCCTGGCCGTGACCGGCCGCGAGCGCAGCCCGCTGCTGCCCGACGTGCCCACCATGCGCGAAGCCGGCTTCAAGGACTTCGAGTTCTATTCGTGGTATGGCCTGTGGGCGCCCTCCAAGGTGCCGGCCCCCATCCTGAAGAAGCTGGACGCCGCCTCGGCCAAGATCATGGCCTCGACCGAGATGAAGGCACGCCTGGCGTCACTGGGCTTCGAATCGGCCTACAAGAACTCGGCCGACTTCGCCAAGTACATCGACTCGGAAATGGCGCGCTACCAGAAGATCATCGACGCGGCCAAGATCACGGTCGAATAAGCGGCAAGGTTCATGAAAGTACTCGTGCTGGGCGCCGGCGTGGTCGGCGTCGCGACCGCCTACTACCTGTGGAAGGACGGTCACGAAGTCACCGTGGTCGAGCGCCAGCCCGGCCCCGGCCGGGAAACCAGCTACGGCAACGCGGGCGGATTGTGTCCCAGCTTCGCCGGCCCCTGGGCCGCGCCGGGCATGATCTCCAAGGTGCTGAAGCTGTCGGTCCAGCGCGATTCCCCCATCCGGTTCTCGCCGCTGCCCGAGCCCCGCAAGGTGGCCTGGGTGCTGCAATGGATGCGCAACTGCAATGCCGAGCGCTTCCGCGTCAACAAGCTGCGCATGCAGCGCGTGGCGCACTACAGCCTGCAATGCCTGCGCGAGATCGCCAGCGGCGAGGACCTGCCGTCGTTCGACTTCCATGAAGGCGGCACGCTGCAGATCTTCCGCACGCCCGCCGAACTCGACCTGGGCCGCCTGTCGGCCAAGGCTCTCGAGGAATACGGCGTACCCTGGCGCATCCTGGACGCCGCCGACATCAGCGCGCTCGAACCGGCCATGGCGCACAGCCGCGCCACGGTGGCGGGCGCCCTGCACATGCCCGCGGATGCCTCGGGCGACAGCTACAAGTTCTCGCAAGGGCTGGCCGCATTCCTGCAGCAGCGCGGCGTCGATTTCCGCTACGGCGTGCGCATCGACGCGCTGGAGCGCGAAGGCGACACCATCGGCGCCGTCCGCACGTCGCAGGGCCTGCTGCGCGCCGACGCCTATGTCGTCGCACTGGGCAGCCACGCGCCGTTCCTGGTGCGGCCGCTGGGCCTGAACCTGCCGGTCTATCCGCTCAAGGGCTATTCCATCACCGTGCCCGTGTCCGACCCCGACGCGGTCCCGCGCATGGCGGTCATGGATGAGCACAACAAGATCATGATCTCGCGCCTGGGCAACCGCATACGGGCCGCCGGCATGGCCGAGCTGACCGGATACGGGCTGGGCCTGAATCCGGCGCGCAGGAAGCTGCTGATCGACGTCGTGGGCGAACTGTTTCCGCGCGGACTGGATTGGGACCAGGTGGAGTTCTGGGCCGGCCTGCGGCCCATGACGCCGGACGGCCCGCCCATCCTGGGCCGCACGCGCTGGAACAACCTGTTCCTGAACAGCGGCCACGGCTCGAACGGCTGGACGCAATCCTGCGGCACCTCGCGCATCGTGGCGGACATCGTGGCGGGCCGGCAACCCGCCATCGACCTGGACGGGCTGACGGCGGAACGTTTCCACGCCTAGGGCCTCCGGTCCGCTTACTTCTTTTACCTCGCGTAGGACACTTGGGCGCCCGCCTGTTGCATGCTATGGCCCGTCTCGTAGCGGAAGCAGCAGCATGGCGAACGGACTCCATCGACTTGCCGAAGGCCATCCCTATCCCCTGGGCGCGACCTGGGACGGACGGGGCACCAATTTCGCGCTGTTCTCGGCCCACGCCACCAAGGTAGAGCTCTGTCTGTTCGACGCCCAGGGCCACGAGACCGAACGGATAGAGCTGCCCGAATTCACCGACGAAATCTGGCACGGCTACCTGCACGGCCTGAAACCGGGTACGTTGTACGGCTACCGCGTGCACGGCCCTTATGTCCCCGACGAAGGGCATCGCTTCAACCCCAACAAGCTGCTGCTGGACCCCTACGCCAAGGCGCACGCGGGCCAGTTGAAGTGGTCGCCGGAAGTGTTCGGCTACCGCGTGGGCGATCCGGACGCGGACCTGTCCTTCGACGAGCGCGACAGCGCGCCCTTCGTCCCCAAGTGCATCGTGGTCGATTCGGCATCGGGCAGCCGCCCCGAACGGCTGCTCGTGCCCTGGGACCTGACCGTCGTGTACGAGATGCACGCGGCGGGCTACACCCGGCGGCATCCGGACGTGCCGCGCGAGTTGCGCGGAACCCTGGCCGGGCTGCAACACCCGGAGGTCATCGCCTACCTGCGGGGCCTGGGCGTGACGTCGGTGGAACTGCTGCCGGTGCATACCTTCGTCAACGACAACCACCTGCTCGAGAAGGGCCTGACCAACTACTGGGGCTACAACACGCTGGGCTTCTTCGCACCCGATCCGCGCTATTTCGCCAGCGAGGCCGTGCAGGAATTCAAGGGCATGGTGGACCGCTTCCACGATGCCGGCCTGGAAGTCCTCATGGACGTGGTCTACAACCACACGGCCGAGGGCAACGAACTGGGTCCGACACTGTCCTTCAAGGGCATCGACAACGCCTCGTACTATCGCCTGCTGCCCGGGCAGGCCCGCTACTACATCAACGACACGGGCACCGGCAACACCCTGAACCTGAGCCATCCGCGCACGCTGCAGATGGTGACGGACAGCCTGCGCTACTGGGTCACGGAAATGAAGGTGGACGGCTTCCGCTTCGACCTGGCCACCATACTGGGGCGCGAGGACCACGGCTTCGACGAAGGCGGCGGCTTTCTCGACAGTTGCCGCCAGGATCCCATCCTGTCCAGCGTCAAGCTCATCGCCGAGCCTTGGGACTGCGGACCGGGCGGCTACCAGGTCGGCGGCTTTCCTCCGGGCTGGGCCGAATGGAACGACCGTTTCCGCGACACCGTGCGCGGCTTCTGGAAGGGCGACGCGGGCACGGCCGCCGACTTCGCCACCCGCATCACCGCCTCGGGCGACCGCTTCAACCGGCGCGGACGCAAGCCCTGGGCCAGCGTGAACTTCATCACCGCGCACGACGGCTTCACGCTGAACGACCTGGTGTCCTACAACGACAAGCACAACGAAGCCAACGGCGAGGACAACCGCGACGGACACTCGGACAACCGCTCGTGGAACTGCGGCGCCGAGGGCCCCACCGACGATCCGGGCATCCGGGCGCTGCGCGAGCGCCAGAAACGCAACATGCTGGCGACCCTGCTGCTGTCGCAGGGCACGCCCATGATGCTGGCCGGCGACGAGTCCGGCCGCACCCAGCAGGGCAACAACAACGCCTACTGCCAGGACAACGAGATCAGCTGGGTGGACTGGGAGGGCATCGACGACGACGGCCGCGCGCTGCAGGAGTTCGTGCGCAAGCTCCTGTACCTGCGCCGGCGCCTGCCGGTCCTGCGGCGCAACCGCTTCCTGACGGGCGAGTACAACGAGGCCCTGGATGTCACCGACGTGCGCTGGCTCTCGCCCTCGGCCACGCCGCTGACCGGCGGACAATGGGCCGACGAATCGATGCGCTGCTTCGGCATGCTGATCGACGGCCGCGCCCAGGCCTCGGGCATCAAGCGGCCGGCCTCGGACGCAACCCTGCTGCTGGTGTTCAACGCCCATCACGATACCGTCAACTTCACGCTGCCGGACGTGCCCGGCCCCGATGCCTGGACCTGTCTGCTGGACACCAACATGCCGGTGCGCGAGGACCTGCCGGTATTCAACGCGGGAGACGTCTACCAGGTCACCGCCCACTCGCTGCTGCTGTTCGCGCTCGAGGCCAAGGGCGCCTCGGCGCGCGTGCTGGCCAACATCGAGACCCGCCTGACCGACCCGGCGGAGTGATCCAATTGGTTCTGGCTTGGAGCCGATGATTCCCAGTCCGGGGGGAAGCCGGTACAATCCGGCGCGGCTGCCACAAGTAACCCTTTATTTCAATTGATACCAAGCTCCAATGTCGGCTGACCGAGCAAGCGCCCTGGCAGGCGACGCCGGAGCCGTTGCCCCCGCCCAGGTCCGCCTTCCCGTCCGTGGACGAGGCCTGATATACGGATGTTCCGCGCTGGCGCTGCTTGCCTGTGCGGTCACCGGCGGCCTGCAATGGCCCATCGCCCTTCCGTTGATCTCCGCGCTGGTCGCGGGCGTCATCGTGCTGCCCCTGCGAGAATCGACGCTGCTCTCGGCCGCCTCGGTGGTCTTCACGTCGCTGCTGGATTTCTGGAGCTGGATGATCGGACCGCTGCCGCTGGTCTGGCGCCTGCCCGATGTCCCGGTAGCACCGCTGTTCGCCGTGACCACGCTGCTGTCCGTCGCCGTGGTCCATCTCTGCCTGTCGGCATCGCAGGCGGCGGCCCAGCGGCTGGCGGCGCAAGCCGCCCTCGACCGTCCCGCGCAGCCGGCCACGCACCTGGAGCCGCTGCTGGACCTGCTGCCCCACGCCATGGCGATCACCGGCGCCGACGGCTCGCTGGCCTATGCCAACGGTCCCTATCTGGCCCTGATCGACAAGCCTGCCGCCGTCGCGCTGGGGCGCACCCTGCGCGAGCTGTGGCCGCGCCGCGCGGCCTCGCTGTACGCACCCCACCTGGAACAGGCCGCGCAGGGCAAGGCCGCGAGCTTCCGGCTGCCGTTCACCACGCCCGATAACGTCAAGCGCGAATTCGACGTCTTCCTCTCACCCCACGCCGACACGGATGCGGGCACCCAGGCCACGCTGATGATGCTGGTCGACGTGACCGACGCGGTGCGCGCCAAGCACGGTCTGATCGAACGCGAATCGATGTATAAGGCCGTCATCGAGCATGCCCCCATCGGCATCCTGACCCAGGTCGACGGCCTGCTGATCTATGCCAATCCCGCGGCGCTGCTCATGCTGTCGGCGGACTGGTCGGGCCGCGCCATCGGACGGCCGTTCTCGGATTTCATCGTCGACAAGGACCGCGAGAAGGTCCGCCGCCGCATCGAGGAACTCGCCCAGGCGCCGGGTTTCGCCGAGTTCCGGCCCTACCGGCTGGTGGCGCTGGACGGCCAGAAGCGCGACGTCGAGCTGGCCGCGATCAGCGTCACCCGGGACGGCAAGCAGCGGGTCGAATTGTTCTGCGTCGACGTCACGGAACACCGGCTGGCCGAGGACAAGATCCGGCAGCTGAACGAAACCCTGGAGCTGCGCGTGGCCGAGCGCACGGCCGAGCTGGAAGCCTTCACCAGTTCGGTCAGCCACGACCTGCGCGCGCCGGCCCGCCAGATCATGTCGGCCGCCGACATCATGCTGCGCAAGACCGGCCTACCGGGCAGCGACATCAAGCCCATGCTGTCGGCGCTCCTGACCACCGCGGAACGCATGAACCGCACCATCGACGCCCTGCTGGAACTGTCGCGGCTGGGGCGCGCCGGCATCGTGCCCTCGCTATGGCCGCTGGGCACCATGGTGCAGGAAATCCAGTCGGAACTGGCCGCCAGCGTGGGCGAGCGGCCGGTCTCGTGGCGCATCGACACGCTGCCGCGCGTGTTCGCCGATCCTCACCTGATCCGGCTGGTCATGGTCAATCTGCTGGACAACGCGGTCAAGTTCACCCGCTACACCCCGAACGCGCGGATCGAGGTCTGGGCCGACGAATACGAGCAGACCGTCGCCATCAACGTGCGCGACAACGGCGCCGGCTTCGACATGCGGCAGGCGGGCAAGCTCTTCACCATGTTCAGCCGGCTGCACTCCAACCGGGATTTCGACGGCACCGGCGTGGGGCTGGCGCATTGCCGCCGCATCGTCGAACGCCATGGGGGACGCATCGTCGCCCACGGCGAGCCCGGCAAAGGCGCCACCCTACGCTTTACCCTTCCCCACGAATCGCATTCCGCGTAAACCCGCGGCGCGGGGCCCGGCCAACCTGTATCTGTATGTAAAACACCACCGCAACATTACATTGCGGAAATGTTTACAGAATGCAACATGGAAAACATAGAATAAACGGTCCCTATTCCTCGCTTTCGAGGTGCCATGACCACCCTCGCCTACAGCTCGCTCGCGGTCGCCTTCCTGCTGGGCTTGCTCAAGTTCCGATCGTCCTTGCGCAAGCGGCGGCGCCTGCGGGAGATCCAACTGCGAGGGGGATCGCTGTGCCTGGAATGCGACCGCTACCTGAAGCCGCACGCCCGCTACTGCCCGCATTGCCTGGCTGAACAGAAACGCGCCTAGCTCGATCTTTCAGGCCGCGCGGACCTGCCGGCGCCGCAGTTCGTCCTCGACGAATTCCATCCGGTCCTTGCCCCAGAACAGCTCGTCGCCCACGATGATCATCGGCACGCCGAACACCTCGCGCGCGATGCCTTCGTTGGTGCTGCGGGCCAGTTCCCCGGCGATCTCGTCCGAGGCGCTCAGGCGCTCGAACTCGTCCGGATCCACCCCCAGCGCCTGGGCGATGGGGCGCAGGCCGGCATACTCGGCGATGCTGGCATCGCCCTGCTCCCAGTAACGCTCCATGACCCGCTCGACGAACTCCAGCTCCTTGCCGTGGCGACGCATGGCCAGCGATCCACGCAGGACGCGGCTGGACTTGATCGGGAACTCGCGCGGCATCTGGAACGGCAGGCCGTACTTCTCGGCCCAGCGCATCAAGTCGCGCTTGCGGTTGCGCAGCTTCGCCTTGGGTTCCTTCATCAGCTCATAGCTGTTGCTGCGGAACACGTAACCCAGGTTGAACGGGTGCAGTACCAGTTCGGCGCCGTAGCGCGCCAGCAATGGCTTGATCAGCTTGATGGCGAAATAGGTATTGGTGCTGCCCACGTCCCAGTACATCTCTATCTTCATTGCGTCTTGCTCCAGAAAAAACCCGCGTCCGTGCTATTGCACCAATCCCTGCGACTGCTGGATGAGCGGTGTCCACGTGGCCACCTGGCTCTTGAGCTTCTGCTCGAGCGCGGCGGGCGTCGCCCGCCCAGCCCCCACGGGCATGGCCCCCAGTTTCTTCATGCTGTCGACGAAGGTTGGATCAGACTGGGCCGCCTGCAAGGCCTGCTGCAGCCGGCCGATCACGGCTGGCGGCGTCGCGCGCGGCGCGTAGAGGCCGTGCCAGACGGTGACCTCGAAGCCGGACAGGCCCTGCTCGCTCAGCGTCGGCAGTTCCGGCAGCGAAGGCAGGCGGACCGCCGTGGTGCTGCCGTAGGCCTGCACGCGGTTCGTCAGAATGGGTTGCTGGGTGGTCGTGATCTGGTCGCACAGCAGGTCGACCTGGCCGCCCTGCAGATCGGTCATGGCCGGCGCGGCGCCCTTGTACGGAACGGTCGTCAGGGCCACGTTCAGGCGTGTCATCAGCATCAGCCCGCATAGATGCGACGCGGTGCCGATACCGGCGTTGCTGAGATTGATGCGCGAACCCTGGCTCTTCAGGTAGGCCGAGAGTTCCTGGAAATTCCTGGCCGGCAGGTCCTTCTTGCCGACCAGGGTCATGGGCACGTCGACCACTTCGCCCACGTAGCCGAAGTCCCGCGACGGATCGAACTTGATCTCCGGGGACAGGGCCTTCACGGTGGACATGCCGATGTTGTGGATCATCAGCGTGTAGCCGTCGGGCGCGGCACGCAGCAGCGCTTCCGCGCCGACGATGCCGCCCGAGCTGGGCCGGTTGTCCACCACCACCGTCTGCCCCAGGTTGGCGCCCATGGCCAGCGCCAGGTGCCGCGCGACCACGTCCGTCGGGCCGCCGGCCGAGAACGGCACGATCACCGTGATGGGCCGTACCGGAAAGGTCTGCGCCGATACCGGCCCGGCCGCCACGGCCACTGCCGCCGCAAGCATGAATGTCCGCATGATGCCTCCTCCTTGGATGGATGACTCGTCAGGCCGTCCCGCGTCTGCCGCGCGCGATCAGCCTGTCCTGTACCAGGACCTCTTCCGCGTAGAGCGCCTCGATGTCCTCGGGCCCGAACCCGAGCACTTCGCTCAACACGTCTTCGTTGTGCTCGCCCAGGGCATCGGCCCGCAATTCGCGCGCCGGCTCCCAGGCGGAAAACCGGACCGGCAGCCCGGGGATGTCGAAATCGCCCAGCACCTCGTCATGCACGCGCCGCACGGTGCCGCGCTCGCGCAGATGCGGGTGCGCCATCGCCTCGTTCAGCGTCAGCACGGGCGCGCAGGGAATGCGATGCGCCTCCAGCGCGGCGATGGCCGCCTCGCTGGAATCGAAGCGCGCCAGCCACTCTTCCAGCAAGGTCTTGAGCGCCGCGTTGTTGTCGCGCCGCAGGGCCGCCGTGGCGAAGCGCGGATCGGCCAGCAGTCCGGGCATGTCCAGCGCGCGGGCCAGCGCCTCCCACTGGTGGGGCAGCGTGGCCAGGGCGATGTAGCGGCCGTCGCCGCAGCGGAACAGGCCGGTCGGGCCGCCGTCGGGATGCTGCGAGCCGGTGCGGCGCGGCGTGTAGCCGGGACGCAGCGACACGCGGGGCAGCGCCACCTCGTGCATCTGGAAATAGGTGTCCAGCAGCGAGGCCTCGACGTGCTGGCCTTCCCCGGTGCGTTCGCGATGCAGCAGCGCATAGCCCACGGCCATCGCCGCCGTCAGCCCCGTGGCCGTATCGCCCACGGCCATCGTGATCATCGCGGGATCGCCCTCCGGGTCGCCGATCAGGTCGGTGACCCCGGCATAGGCCTGAGCGACGTAGTCGTAGCCGGGCTTGCGGCTCAGCGGTCCACGCTGGCCCGCCAGCGAGATCGAGCACATGACCAGGCCCGGGTTCGCTTCGCGCAGCACCTCGTAGGACAGCCCCGCGCGCTCCATGACGCCCGGGCTGAAGTTCTCGACCAGCACGTCGCAGCGCGCGGCCAGCGCCTTGATCAGCACCACGCCGCGCGGATGCTTCATGTCCACCGCCAGGCTGCGCTTGGAATGGTTGTGCTGGAAATAGTAGGTGCTGCGGCTGGAATTCTTGTGCAGCGGATCGCGCGAACGCAGTCCGCCTACGCGGGTGCGGTCGCCGAAGGGCGCGAGTTCGAGCTTGATGACGTCGGCGCCGAGCTCGGCCATGATGCGCGAGCAGGTCGGCCCGGCCACGATCTGCGTCATATCCAGGACGCGGTATCCCTTGAGCATGGGCAAAGCGGCGGACATGGGACTCCTTCGTTGTGACGGTTCTCAGGCCCGGCGCGCGCCGAACTGGGCGCCGCCGAACAGGTTGTTCCAACGCTCGCCCTCGGGCGGGGTGCCGCTGCGGTCCACCTTTCCTGCCAGCACCGCGAGTCCGCGCTGCACGGCCGGGCGGGCGCGAACCGCCGCGTACCAGCGTTTCAGATTGGGCCAGGCGTCGATGTCCTGACCTTGCCACTTGTAGGGCCGCAGCCAAGGATAGGTGGCGATGTCGGCCAGCGTGTAGGCATCGCCGGCCAGGTACTCGGCCTCGCCCAGGCGGCGGTCGATCACGCCGTAGAGGCGATGCGCCTCGCTGGTGTAGCGCTCCACCGCGTAGGGAATGGTCTCGGGCGCGTACTTGCGGAAGTGATGCGCCTGGCCCAGCATGGGGCCGACGCCGCCCATCTGGAACATCAGCCACTGCACGGTGGCGTAGCGTCCGACCGGATCCGCGGGCAGCAGGGGGCTGGCGAACTTCTCGGCCAGATACATCATGATCGCGCCCGATTCGAACATCGCCAGCGGCCGCCCGCCCGGGCCGTCCTGGTCGACGATGGCGGGCACCTTGTTGTTGGGGCTGATGGCCAGGAAGGCGGGGTCGAACTGTTCGCCCTTGCCGATGTGCACCGGCACGACGCGATAGGGCTGCGCCAGTTCCTCCAGCAGGATCGAGACCTTGTAGGCGTTGGGAGTGGTCCAGAAGTAGAGGTCGATCATGATGTCCGTGCCCTTGCGCGGCTTCGCCGGGAATGGGAAGCCATGGTAGGGACATCGATGCGTCGGGAATAATAGGACATTGCGATCCCGGTATACGCGGAACCTATGGTCTACAGTGTTCCGCCGCGAGCACGAGAGAAGAACATGGAGCTGAGGCAGTTACGGTACTTCGTCCGCATCGTCGAACTGGGCAGCGTGTCCCGCGCGGCCAAGGATCTGCACATCGCGCAGCCGGCCCTGAGCGCGCAACTGGCGAACCTGGAATCCGAGCTGGGCGTGCGGCTGCTGGCGCGCAGCGTGCGCGGCGTCACACCCACCGCCGGCGGCCAGACGCTGTACCTGCATGCCCAGGCGGTGCTGCGGCAGGTCGATCGCCTGCGCCGCGACGTCGCCCATGCCGGCGCCCTGCCGGGCGGCCCGGTGTCGGTGGGCATGCCCACCAGCGCCGCCAACGTGCTGGCCGGCCCGCTCATCGCCGCCGTGCAGCAGCGCTATCCCGACATCCAGCTCAGCCTGGTCGAGAGCCTGAGCGGCCACCTGCGCGAACTGGTGGGCAACGGCCGCCTGGAGATGTCGCTGCTGTTCGAACCGGCTCCGCCGCCAGGCGCGGCCGCGCGCGAGGGCGGCGACCTTCCCCACATCCACCGGGTCCCGCTGGTCGAGGAAGAACTGTTCCTGCTGTCGGCCACGCCCGCGCCCGGCGCCCGCGGCGGCCGCGTCAGCCTGGAGGATGCAGCGGCGATGCGGCTGGTGCTGCCCGGCCGCGCCAACATCACCCGCCAGTTGATCGACCAGGTGTTCGCCGCGCGCGGGCTGGCCACCCAGGTCATGGCCGAACTCGATTCGCTGTCCACCATCCAGGCCATCGTCGAACGCGGCCAGGCCGCCACCATCCTGTCGCTGTCCTCGCTGGTCGGCGCAGGCGCGCGCGACCGGCTGTCGGCGCTGTCGGTGGGCGCCCCGCCCATCCTGCGGCGGCTCTCGCTGTGCAGCCCGGACATCGTCGCCATGGGCTCCGCCGCGGAAAGCGTGGCCGCGCTGATCCCCGAGCTGGTGCGGGACATCGTCGCGGCGGGCGGCTGGCCCGGCGCGACGATGCTGGCGGCCACGGAGGTCCCATAGCGGCGGGATATGTCCCCCGCGCAAAGTCCTATGACGCCCGCGTCGCCGGTTCTGCTTAGACTTGCCCGCCAAGCCACGGAATGAACCAGACCATGCAGAAGATATTGTCCGGGACCCTCGTATTGGACCTGACCCGCTTTTTCTCGGGTCCGCAGGCCACCCTGTTCCTCGCGGGCATGGGCGCGCAGGTCGTGAAGATCGACGATCCCGCCACGGGCGACCCCACCGCGTTTTCTCCCCCCTACGCCGGCCCCGGCGGCGTGTCCTTCCAGCGGACATCGGACGCCGACATGGGCCTGGCCTACCTGAAACGCGCGCGCGGCAAGCAATCGGTCATGCTGGACCTGAAGTCGGAAGCGGGCCGCGAAGTGTTCCTACGCCTGGTGGCCGGCGCCGACGTCGTGATCGACAACTTCAGCGCGGGCGTGGCGGACCGGCTGGGGGTGGGCTATGACGCGCTGGCGGCGGTCAATCCCGGCATCGTCTATTGCTCCCTGACGGGATATGGCTCGACCGGTTCCGACCGCCATCTCAAGGCCTACGACCTGATGGTGCAGGCGGCGGTGGGTCTGATGAGCGTGACCGGCGAAGCCGGCGGCCCCCCGGTCAAGACCGGCTCGCCGCTGTCCGACGCCATCGCCGGCGTGTTCGCCGCGTCCGGCATCCTGGCCGCCCTGCTGCACCGCCAGCGCACGGGACGCGGCCAGGCGGTGGACGTCTCGATGGCCGACTGCCTGTTCTCGCTGATGTTCGACGAACCCTTCGACTGCTACGAGCGGCTGGGCCTGCCCCACCGCCAGGGCAGCCGCATCATGCGGTTCTCGCCCTTCAACGTCTACCGCTCGCGCGATGGCTGGGTGGTGCTGGGCGCGGCCACCGCCACCGACTGGACCGCCCTGCTGGGCGCGATGGACCGGCACGACCTGACGGGCGATGCGCGGATGAACGACCTGGGCTGGCGCATCGCCCACAACGCGCAGGTCGACGCCATCGTGTCCGCCTGGACCGAGGCGCGCGCCACCCAGGACATCGTCCAGACCCTGCACATGGCCAAGGTGCCGTGCAGCCCGGTCCGCAGCATCGACGAGGTCATGCAATGGCGGCAACTGCGCGAGCGCGGCATGGTGGTCCCGGTGCACAACCCCATGACCGGTACCGACATGGCCGCCAGCGCGCCCGGCTTCCCCATCAAGTTCAGCGCCGGCCAGGCCGGCTACGACACGCCGGCGCCGCTCCCCGGCGCCCACACGCAGGAAATCCTGGAAACGCTGGCCGGGCTGTCGCCCCAGCGCATCGAGGAACTGGCGGCACAAGGGATCGTGCGTCGCGCCCGCTGAACACAGCAAGCCCTAAGCCTGGGCTAAGTCTCTCCAGCCAGACTTCACGCACCCCCTCTGAACTCGGCTGGAGAGCCGCATGCGCACATTGCCCACGACCCAGGACACCGGCTGGCTCAACAAGGTCCCGGCAGTTACCCTGACCTTCTGGATCATCAAGATCATGTCCACCACGGTGGGCGAAACCGGCGCGGACTTCCTGGCATTCGACGCGGGTTGGGGCCTGGGCGCGACCACCGTGTTCACGGTGATACTGCTCGCCATTGCCTTGTTCCTGCAGTTGCGCACCCGCCGCTACACCCCGTGGATCTACTGGCTGAGCGTGGTGTTGGTCAGTGTGGTCGGTACCCAGATCACCGACCTGCTGACCGATGGCCTGGGTGTCAGCCTGTATCTCAGCACCTCGGTGTTCGCGGTCATGCTCGCGGCGATTTTCCAGGCTTGGCATCGGACCGAGCACACCTTGTCCATCCATGACATCGCGACGCGGCGCCGCGAGTCGTTCTATTGGGCCGCGATCCTGTGCACCTTCGCCCTGGGGACGGCTGCCGGCGACCTGGCGGCCGAAGCGCTGGGTCTTGGTTTCGCCGGGGGCGCCGCGGTATTCGGCGCGCTGATTGCCCTGACCTACGGCGTCTGGCGGCTGGGCGGCAGCGCGGTATCGACCTTTTGGATCGGCTACATCCTGACACGCCCCTTCGGCGCCTCCCTTGGCGACCTGCTTACGCAGACCCGCGCCGATGGCGGCCTGGGCCTGGGAACCCTGTGGACGAGCTCGCTGTTTCTTTCAGTGATCGTGCTGCTGGTGGCCACGGCACAGATCGGCATGAACGCCAGCCGTCGCGCTCAACCCCTTGAATGACTCAGTCGGATCGATCCTCGATGACACACTCCGCAGAACGAACACTGGCCAAGGTCCCCGAAGTCACCCTGGGCTTCTGGCTCATCAAGATCGCGGCCACCACGCTGGGAGAGACCGGCGGCGACGCCGTTTCCATGTCCATGAACCTGGGCTACCTGGCCGGCACGGCCATATTCGCGGCCGTCTTCCTGGCCGCCGTTGCCGCACAGATCAGGGCCAGGGCGTTTCACCCCTTCCTGTACTGGACCACCATCATCGCCACCACCACGGTCGGCACGACGCTGGCCGACTTCACCGACCGCTCGCTCGGCATCGGCTACGCCGGCGGCTCCAGCCTGCTTCTGGCCCTGCTGCTGGGCTCCCTCTGGATCTGGCACCGTACCCTGGGTTCGGTATCAGTGGACACCGTCAGTTCGCCCCGGGCCGAGGCCTTCTACTGGGTGACCATCATGTTCTCCCAGACCCTGGGCACGGCACTGGGCGACTGGACCGCCGACACGGCAGGCTTGGGCTACACCGGCGCGGCCCTGTTGTTCGGCGGGCTGCTGGCCTTGGTGGTGGCCGCCTGCCAATGGACCCGCATCTCGCGCACGGCGCTGTTCTGGGCCGCCTTCATCCTGACCCGCCCGCTGGGCGCCGTGGTGGGGGACTTCCTGGACAAACCGCTGAATGCGGGAGGCCTGGCCCTGAGCCGGTATTCCGCGTCGGCCGCGCTGATGGCCTTCATGCTGGTCGCCATCGTGCTGTTCAAACAGCGGGCGGCCAGGATGGCCCACTGACAACTGGCGTAAATTGGCGGAAGACGCCTTCATGCGACGGTCCACGGCGGCCCGGGACGAATAGACACGGGTTGGAGAGAAACGATGCGGATATTGCTTGCCGAAGATGATCCAATGATCGGAGCAGCGATCCAGGACGCATTGAGGGATGCATCCCATGCCGCGGACTGGGTGAAAGACGGACAAGCCGCTCTCGTGGCGCTGGGCAGCCAACACTACGATCTGGTCCTCCTCGATCTGGGCCTGCCCGGCCGGGACGGGCAGGAAGTGCTGGCCAGCATACGCTCCCGGGGCAACCCGGTTCCCTTGCTCGTCATTACCGCGCGCGACGGGCTCGATGATCGATTGCGCGGCCTGGACGGCGGCGCCGACGACTATGTGCTCAAACCCTTCGAGATGGCGGAGCTGCTGGCCCGCATGCGGGCCGTGCTGCGCCGCAAGAGCGGCAGCGCCGCGCCGGTGCTCGGCAATGGCGAGGTGGTGCTCGATCCTGCGACGAAGGAAGCCAGCGTCCACGGGGGTCCGCCGGCCCGCCTGTCCAACCGCGAGTTCTCGCTGCTCCAGGCCCTCCTGCAACGGCCCGGCGCCATCCTGTCGCGCACCGAGCTGGAGGACCGCATCTACGGCTGGGGCGAAGAAGTCGAAAGCAATGCCGTCGAGTACCTGATCCACGCGCTGCGGCGCAAACTGGGCAACGAGGTTATCAAGAACGTCCGAGGTGTGGGATGGATGGTTTCCAAAAACGCCTGAACGCATCGGTCCAGCGCAAACTGTCGTTCACGTTGTCGCTGGCGATTCTCGCGGCGGCCGCCGTGGCGGGCATCTTCTCGTTCGTCTCCGCTTTCGCAGAGGCTCATGAACTACAGGACGACGTACTGCGCCAGGTGGCCCAGCTCACCGATTCGCGGCACCTGCCTCCGACCTTGCGCCCCGGAGGCGGCGACGAAGAATCGCAGGTATTCGTCCAGCGCCTGGCCGAATCGCCCGCGTCGTCCGTCGACACGGCCGCGGGCACCTTCCTTTCCCTGCCCGCCACACTGCCGGACGGCCTGCAAATGCTGAAGATCGGTGGCGAGACATTCCGCGTCCTGGTCAAGACCACGTCCGGCGGCGAGCGGATCGCGGTCGCCCAGGAGGCCGGGTTCCGCAACGAGATCGCCCGCGACAGCGCCTGGCGCACCGTGATGCCGCTGCTCATTCTGATCCCGGTACTGCTGCTGATCGTGGCCGACCTGATACGCAAGATGTTCCGTCCCATCGCCGCCCTGTCCCGGGATATCGACCAACGCTCCGAACAAGCGCTGCACGCCATCGACGATCGCGGCGTTCCCGCCGAAATACGCCCGTTCGTCGTTGCCATCAACCGCCTTCTTGGCCGTGTGGCCCAGTCCATGGACGCTCAACGCCGCTTCGTCGCGGATGCGGCCCACGAACTGCGTTCGCCGCTGACCGCGCTGTCGCTCCAGGCGGAGCGGCTGTCGGAGACGGAGATGTCCGCCGCGGCACACGAGCGGCTGGCCGTGCTGCGCCAAGGCATCGAGCGCGGCAGAAAGCTGCTTGATCAACTGCTGGGCCTGGCCAGGACGCAGTCGTCCGCCGAACGGCCAACGGCGCCGGTATCCATCCAGGCCGTCTACCGCCATGTCCTGGAAGACCTGATACCCCTGGCGCAAGCCAAACGCATCGACATCGGGGTCGAGGGCCGACAGGACGCCCAGCTATGGATGAATGAACGGGATCTGGTGGCCCTGGTCAAGAACCTGGTCGACAACGCCATCCGCTACACACCCGCCGGCGGCCGGGTCGATCTTTCCGTATGCCTGGCGCAAGCACATATCGTGCTGCGCATCCGGGACACCGGACCCGGCATTCCGCCAGACGAACGGACACGCGTGTTCGATCCGTTCTACCGCATGCTGGGCAACGAGCAGATCGGCTCGGGCCTGGGCCTGGCAATCGTCCGGGCGATCGCCGACCGCATCGGCGCGGAAATTCGACTTGGGTACGCCGACGTCTCAGGACAATCCGGATTGCACGTGGAAGTCATCGTGCCTGTTGCCATGACCGAACGGTGAAACGAAAAAGACCTCCCGCGGGGAGGTCTTTTCGCTTGGACGCAAGCGTCGTCTTACTTGCCGGCCTGCTGGTAGCGCTCGATGCTGCCGACGATCTCCTGGCGGGCGGCCTCGGGGCCGTCCCAGCCCTTGATCTTGACCCACTTGCCCTTTTCCAGATCCTTGTAGTGCTCGAAGAAATGCTGGATGCGCAGCAGGTACTCGGGCTGCAGGTCTTCCGGCTTCTGCCAGTGGCGGTAGATGGGCAGGACCTTGTCCACGGGCACGGCCAGCAGCTTGGCGTCGCCACCCGCTTCGTCGTCCATGTTCAGGATGCCGATGGGGCGGCAGCGCACGACGGCGCCGACGGTGACCGGATGGGGAGTGATGACCAGCACGTCGACGGGGTCGCCGTCGTCGGACAGGGTCTGCGGCACGTAGCCGTAATTGCACGGGTAGTGCATGGCGGTCATCATGAAGCGATCGACGAACAGGGCTCCGGTTTCCTTGTCGACTTCGTACTTGATCGGATCCGCGTTCATCGGGATCTCAATGATGACGTTGAATTCTTCCGGCGCCTTTTTGCCGGGACCGACTCGATCGAGATTCATAACTGCCTGGAAGGTTGGTAAAAACAGGTGGACCGGCCCGGGGCCGGCACGACATCGAAAAAAAGACCGCCGCTAGAGGCCGGCCGCGCGATCGGGCGCCACGTCCTCTTCGCTCTCGAACTGGGGACGCGCGGCGGCGGGGCCGAACAGGACGGCTTCGTCGGCTTTCAGGACCGGCAGGCCGATCACCGCTTCGGTAGCCAGGCGCCAGTGCCGTACGGCTTCGACCGCACGGTCGGTGCGATCGTACAGGCTGGCCAGCAGCGCATGCGTGCGCGGGTCGTCGCGCTCGCTCAGGCTGCGTTCGAGATAGCGCTGCGCCGGGCCCCACAGGCGGCCGCACAGGCACAGCGTGCCCAGCGCCTGCAGCAGGTCGGGATCATTGGGATGCTGGCGCAGCCAGCTTTCGGCCTTCTCCAGCCGCGGGGGTATGTGTTCGGGACTGCAGCGGGCATACGCCTGCAGCAGGACCGGGCTGAGCTGGGCGTCGAGCGCGGTCTCGAGGATGCGGCGGGTGCGCACCTCGTCGCCGTCGGCCTCGAACACCGCGGCGCCGGCCTGCGCCACCTCGGGCAGGATACGCTCGTCGTCCTTCAGGTCTTTCCAGATTGCGCGCCGCGTGGCGGCATCGCTGGCCGACCGCAGCAGTTCGGCCGCGGCGGTGGCGATCATGCGCGTGGCGGCGGCCGGATGCAGGGCATTGCGCTTGGACAGCGTGCGCGCCAGCTTCAGGACCTCGGCCCAGTGCCCCAGGTCGCGATGGGCGCGCAGGGTCAGCCGCAGCGAATGCATGTGCTTGGGACCGCCCTCGTGCAGCTGCGACAGCAGCGCCAGCGCTTCCTCCGGCCGCTGCTGGTCGAGCAGCATGTCGGCCTCGACCAGGACGACGGCGGGCTTGAGTCCGGCATCGGCTTCGGCAGCCTCGCGGGCCTGCGCCAGCAGCAGGTCGCGGCGGGCGAATTCCTGCATGGCATGCGCCGCGCGGGCGGCCGACAGGTTGGCCAGGACGCGGCGCGACGGCACGTCGGTCTGTCCGGCCACATTGCTCATGTCGGCCTCGGCCTTGGCATAGCGGCCTTCCAGGAGGTTGATCCAGCCGCGCTCGAGCAGTTCCTGCTGCTGCGTCAGCGCGCGGCGCGCGCGCCAGCGGCGCACCCGCACGGGCAGGTCCAGGGTCCAGGAGATGGCGCGCAGCGCGGCGTACAGCACCGCGAACAGCGCGACCAGGATCAGCGCGGCCAGGCTGGCGGACAGCTCGACCCGGTAGGGCGGCAGCAGCAACGCGACGTTGCCGGAGTGATAACGCAGTCCGACCGCCAGCCCGACGGCGGCCACCAGCAGCAACAGGGTCCAGAACCAGGTGCGCATGCCTTACCTCTGCGCGCCGGGGACGGCATTGCGCGGCAGCACCGAGCGCACCGCGGCCAGGCTGTCATTGAGGTTCGGCAGCTCGATCGAGATGTCGGTCTCGCGGATCTGCCGCAGCAGCGTCTGGGCGTTGCGCGTGGCCGGCGCGTTCGCATCGAAATAGGCGGGCAGGGCCTGGCCGACCGCGTCCAGGTCGGCGCGCCAGGCATGCTCCTGCCGGGACAGCAGGGCCAGGCGGGCATTGAGCAGCCGGAGCTTGAGGTTCTCGCGCACCATGGCGCCCTGCTCCGGGGACACCAGTAGGGCATCGGGCTTGTCGATGCGGCGGATGCTGATCAGGTCGCGCATGTCGCCCAGGAAGCCGTCCCGCAGCGGTCCCCACCACGCGATGGCCCGCTTCCACCAGGGCGCGTCGGCGGCCGGCGCCTGCCCGGCGTCGGCAGCGGCCGGCGCGGCCTGGCCGTCGGCTTCATGGGCCGGCTGCACGCTGGCCAGCAGCGGCAGGCGGTCCAGCAGCCCGATCAACTGGTCGATCTTGACCACCAGGCCGGACACGTCCACCGACGGCAGCCCGCGCAGCCGCTCGAGGTCCTGCGCGATGGCGCGGCGCACCGCGGTGAACTGGGGCCGATCGGCGCGCGCGAGCCGGGCGTCGGCCACCTGCAGTGCGGCGATGGAGTTCTGCACGTTGCCGGCCAGTTGCAGTTGCTGGGCGGCGATGGACAAGGCCTGCTCGACCTCGATCAGCGTCCATTCGTCCTCGCCGCGCGACAGCTCCTGGTAGAGCTGTTCCAGCGCGGCCTGCTGGCTTTGCGACTCGAGCACCTTGGATTCGAGCACGGCCAGCTTGTCGGTATTGCCCTGGGCAATGGACAGGGCCTGGCGGGCGCGCGCCTGGGCATCGCGGGAGAAGGAATCGATCTCGTTGAAGCGGCGCGCCGATTCGCGGCCGATGGCATCGACCAGTTGCTGCTGGCGCCACAGCGCGGCCGCCAGCACCACGATCACGATCAACGCGAAGGCGAGCACCGTACCCAGCCAGGGGAAGGACCGGCTGGACGTCCTGCCCTTGGGGGCACGGCCGGCGCGTTCGGGGGCGGAACGGGTATCGTTGGGCGCAGGACCCTGCGCGGATGCGGGAGATGCGTTCTCGGATGCAGTCATGACACCGATTCTATCGCGGCCAGGATGTCCTCATCCCGGGGCGCGCAAGTTTGTAACATTGGAGGATGGTCGCGAGCGGGCAGTGCTTCGGCGATCACCGTTATTAGATGCCGGGCGATCCGTGGATGGGTTGCAACGAGACGACAATCGGCCCACCAGCCCAGCAATCCCAGGGGGGAGAGTTGCCCGCGCACCGCGTCCACGCCCTCGGTGCTGGTCAGCAGCCAGGCGGCGGGCGCGCCCGCGCGCGCCAGTTCGCGTAGGGCGCCCGCCTGGGCCGGCGTCCAGGCCTCGGGTATCCGCCGGTAGGCGCGGTGCAGGGTGACGCCGGCGCCGGCCTCGCGCAGGCGGCCGGCCAGCCAGTCGCGGCCGCTGCCCTGTTCGCCCCGGCCGCCGCGCACGATCAGCACCCGGGACGGCAGCGGCGCGGCGGACAGGATGGCCCACAGCGCCTCGGAATCGAAATGCGGACTGTCGGGGGCGGGCTGCACCAGCCGCGGCTCCTGGCCGAAGGCCGGATGCTCGCGCAGCGCCCGCGCACTGGCGGGTCCGACGACCGCGGCGGCCACGGCGGCGGGCCAGGCCCGGTCCGGGCCGGCGGCCTCGCGCCACGCGTCCAGGAACATCCGCACCGCATTACCGCTGACGAAGACGACGAGGTCGAAGGCCGCGGGATCGGGCACCGGACCGGCCTCGGGAGTCAGCCGCAGCGCCGGCAGGTCCAGCGGCCGCCATCCGCGCGCCGCGAGCGCCCGCGCCAGGCCGTCGTTCTGGCCGGCGGGGCGGGTCAGGATGACGGTGCGCCCGGGTACCGGCGCGGATGGCTGGGCCGGCATCGCGGCTCAGCCCAGCGTAGCGAGGATATCGGCCGCGCCGGCCGCGAGGAGTTCTTCGGCCACGGCCAGGCCCAGGGCCTCGGCGTCCCGCGCGGTACCGGTGCGCTCGGCGCGGACGATGCGCGCGCCGTCGGGCGTCGCGACCAGGGCCCGCAGGCGCAGCAACTCGCCTTGCGCCTGCGCGTAGGCGGCCAGCGGCACCTGACAGGAGCCGCCCAGGCGCCGCGACACGGCGCGCTCGGCAAGGGCCTCGGCGGTCGTGGCGGCATGGGACAACGGCGCGAGCACGGCGCGCAGGTCCTGGCGGTCGGCGCGGATCTCGATGCCCAGGGCGCCCTGCCCGGCGGCCGGCAGGCTGTCCTCGGGCGCCAGCAGAGTCCGGATGCGGTCGCCCAGGCCCAGCCTGCGCAGGCCCGCGGCCGCCAGCACGATGGCGTCGTATTCGCCGCGATCGAGCTTGGCCAGGCGGGTCTGCAGGTTGCCGCGCAGCGGCCGCACCTGCAGGTGCGGATGGCGGGCCCGGATCTGCGACTCGCGGCGCAGGCTGGAGGTGCCGATGACCGCGCCGGCGGGCATGTCGGCCAGCTCCGCGTAGCGCGCCGACACCAGGGCGTCGCGCGGATCCTCGCGTTCCATGATGGTGGACAGCGCGAACTCCGGCGCCAGGTCCACCGGCACGTCCTTGAGCGAATGCACGGCCAGGTCGGCCCGGCCGTCCTGCAGGGCGGTTTCCAGTTCCTTGACGAACAGGCCCTTGCCGCCGACCTTGGACAGCGTGCGGTCCAGGATGCGGTCGCCGCGGGTGGTCATGCCCAGCAGTTCGACGGAGCACTGCGGATACAGCGCGCGCAGCCGCGCCTGTACATGTTCGGCCTGCCAAAGCGCCAGCTGGCTTTCGCGCGTGGCGATGATCAAACGATCGTTTTTCAAAATGCGGGGATCTCGATTGCGGTGCGGACAGGCTTCCGCTCTCGCGGCGCCCCCCTTCGGGATTATAGAAGTATTCGATATGGGCCCGTTTTTCATGGCATGCTTTCGAGGCGCCCGTACCGCGTTCTTTTGCCTTTCGGGCCCGTCTCCAAGCATTTGCAGCAGCCGACTCCAACGACAACACGCGCGACGCTCCATGACCTCATCGCTTCAAGATCCCGACCTACCTCTTCGCAACGACATCCGACTGCTGGGCCGCCTCCTGGGCGACGTAATCCGCGCCAGCGAAGGCGCGGGCGTCTTCGACACCATCGAGACCGTGCGCCGCACCGCGGTGCGCTTTCGCCGCGACGGCAATGCCACCGACGGCCGCGCGCTGGAGAAGCGCCTCAAGCTGTTGGCGGCCGACGAGACCAATTCCGTGGTCCGCGCCTTCACCTACTACCTGCACCTGGCCAACATCGCCGAAGACCGCGACCAGAATCGGCGCCGCCGCGCCACCCTGCTGCAGCAGGACGCCCCCGCGCGCGGCAGCCTGCAGGACGCCGTGATCCGGCTGCGGGCGGCCGGCATCGGCAACGCGCGCATGCGCCAGTTGCTGGACGAAACGCTGATCTCGCCGGTCCTGACGGCCCACCCCACCGAGGTGCAGCGCAAGAGCACGCTGGACGTGCACAAGGAAATCGCCCATCTGCTGCAGGAGCGCGACGACCCGCGCACCACGGACGAATCCTTCGAACAGACCCTGGCCCTGCTGGGCCGCATCACCACGCTGTGGCAGACGCGCATGCTGCGCAACTCCCGGCTGACCGTGGCCGACGAGATCGAGAACGCGCTGTCCTACTACCGCAGCACCTTCCTGTCCGTCATCCCGCAGCTGTACGGCCATCTTTCGCGCCTGCTCGGCCGCGAGCCGGCCGATCCGTTCGGCCCGCACCCCACGCCGCTCAAATCCTTCCTGCGCATGGGCAGCTGGATAGGCGGCGACCGCGACGGCAATCCCAACGTCGATGCCGAGACGCTGAACCTGGCGCTGCTGCGCCAGAGCACCACGGCCTTCGAGTACTACCTGGACGAGACCCACGCGCTGGGCGCCGAACTGTCCCTGAGCGCGCTGCTGACGCCCGCCTCGCACGCGCTGGCCGCGCTGGCCGAACAAGGCGGCGACCTTTCCGAACACCGCCGCGACGAGCCCTACCGGCGCGCCTTGGTCGGCATCTACGCCCGCCTGGCGGCATCGGCGCGCGTGCTGACCGGCCGCGACCTGGCCCGCCGCGAAGCCCCGCCTGCCCTACCCTATGCCGAACCCGCCGAGTTCGCCGCCGACCTGGCGGTGATCGCCGATTCGCTCAACGGCCACCACGCCTCGCCCATCGCCCGGCTGCGCCTGTCGGCGCTGCGCCAGGCGGTGGACGTGTTCGGCTTCCACCTGGCCACGATCGACCTGCGCCAGAGTTCCGACGTGCATGAACGCACGGTGGCCGAGCTGTTCGCGCGCGCCGGCGTCGAGGCCGACTACGCCAGCCTGGACGAAGCCGCCCGCATCGAACTGCTGCGGCGCGAGTTGAAGGAGGTCCGCCCGCTGGTCTCGCCCTGGCTGCGCTACAGCGAGGAAACGACCCGAGAACTGGAGATATTCCGGGCCGCCGCCAGCGCCCGCCAGCGCCTGGGCGCGCAGGCCGTGCACCACGCCATCGTGTCGCACACGGAAACGGTCAGCGACCTGCTGGAAGTGCTGGTGCTGCAGCAGGAAACCGGCCTGATCGCGCCGGGAGGCGGCGCTACGAACGGCCACGTTCCCGCCGACGGCGAAGGGTTGATGGTGGTGCCGCTGTTCGAGACCATTCCCGATCTGGCCAACGGCCCCGCCATCATGGCGCAGTTCCTCGACCTGCCCGAGGTCAAGGCGCGCGTGCGCCATGCCCAGCGCGGCGTGCAGGAAGTCATGCTGGGCTATTCCGACAGCAACAAGGACGGTGGCTTCCTGACGTCGAACTGGTCCCTGTACCAGGCCGAACGCGCGCTGGTCGAAGTCTTCCAGACCCGCAAGGTCAGGCTGCGCCTGTTCCACGGCCGCGGCGGCACCGTGGGCCGGGGCGGCGGTTCGAGCTTCGACGCCATCCTGGCCCAGCCGCCCGGCACCGTGGCCGGCCAGATCCGGCTGACCGAACAGGGCGAGGTCATCCAGAGCAAGTACAAGGACGCCGACATCGGCCGCTGGCATCTCGAACTGCTGACCGCCGCCACGCTGGAAGCCAGCCTGGCCGACCACACCGAAAGCGCCTCGGCCGAAGACGCGCTGTTCGCCAGCTACGGGCAGACCATGGACCGCCTGTCGGCCACCGCCATGCGCAGCTATCGGGCCCTGGTCTACGAGACGCCGGGGTTCGCCGACTACTTCTTCGCCTCGACGCCAATCTCCGAGATCGCCGGCCTGAACATCGGCTCGCGCCCGGCGGCGCGCAAATCCACCGGACGCATCGAGGACCTGCGCGCCATTCCCTGGGGCTTCTCGTGGGGCCAGTGCCGGCTGCTGCTGCCGGGCTGGTACGGCATGGGCGCGGCCATCGACGACTACCTGCGCCACGGCGAAGGCACCAAGCGCGAGCGCACCGAGCACCTGCAGGCCATGGCGCGCGACTGGCCGTTCTTCCGCACGCTGCTGTCCAACATGGAAATGGTGCTGGCCAAGACCGACCTGGTCATCGCCTCGCGCTATGCCCAACTGGTGCCTGACACCGCGCTACGCAAGCGCATCTTCGGCGCGATCAGCGACGAATGGAAGCGCACCATGAGCGCGCTGAAGCTGATAACCGGCCAGCGCCAGCTGCTGGCCGACAATCCTTCGCTGGCGCGCTCGATCCGCGACCGCATCGCCTACATCGATCCGCTCAACCACGTGCAGATCGAGCTGATCCGCCGCTATCGCGCCACTCTCGGCAAGGCGGGACGCGCCAAGGCGGATCCGGCCGGCCGGACCCAGAACGGCATCCACCTGACCATCAACGGCATCGCCGCGGGCCTGCGCAACACCGGCTGACCCCTGGCGGCCAGGCGGACCGCCCTCCGGTCCGCCTCTTTTCCCTCCCCCTCTCTTTCCCGACATGCGCCGCGTCCCGGCGCATGCGCCTGCCTGCGCCTTCGTGGCTTCCCCCTATTGCTTCCACCCGCCTCTAAGTTTTATATTCAAAAAAAGTTTTCTTATACAAAACAATCAGGATGGAAGCATGACGGAAGTCGACATCGCGATCATCGGGGCGGGCATAGGCGGCATGGCCGCCGCCATCGCCCTGCATCGCGCGGGATACAAAGTGGGCGTCTACGAACAGGCCCCCAGGTTCGGGCGCGTGGGCGCGGGTATCAACCTGACGCCCAATGCGGTCAAGGTACTGGACGGGCTGGACGTGGGCGCGGTGCTGCGCGCCACCGCCTACGAACCCACCTGCCGGGTCAGCCGGCTGTGGGACAGCGGCCAGGAAACCTCGCGGCTGGAATTGCACGCCCAGGGCGAACGGCGCTACGGCGCGCCCCAACTGACCATCCACCGCGCCGACCTGCTGTCGGCGCTGGAAACGTCCCTGCCCGCCAACTCGGTCCACCTGGGCGCCAAGGTGGCCAGCGTCGGCCAGGACGAGCATCATGCCTGGCTGGAACTGGCCGATGGGTCGCGCGTGGCCGCGCGCGCCGTGGTCGGCTGCGACGGCATCCATTCGGTGGTGCGCGAAGCCATCGCCGGCCCCGAGGCCCCCCGCTTCACCGGCAAGGTGGCGTTCCGCGCCATCGTGCCCACCGCGCCGCTCGGCCGCTACGACCTGACCCCCACGACCAAGTGGTGGGGGCCGGATGCGTCCAGCCAGATCTTCACCTTCCTGATCGACCGCGGCCAGCGCGAACTGTTCGTGTTCGCCACCGTGCCCGAGACCGAATGGACGCACGAGTCCTGGTCCATCCAGGGGCACAAGGACGAACTGCTGCGCGCGTACGCCGGCTTCCACGAGGAAGCGCTGGCCATTCTGGAAGGCTGCGACGTCGTCCTCAAGACCGCGCTTTACGCGCGCGATCCCATGGCCCGCTGGACCCATGGCCGCGTCACCCTGCTGGGCGACGCCTGCCACGCCATGCTGCCCTTCATGGCGCAGGGCGCCGCCATGGGCCTGGAAGACGCCGCGGTGCTGAGCCGCTGCCTGGGCGAGGCCCGAGACGACGTGCCCGCCGCCCTGCTGCGCTACGAACAGGCTCGGCTGGAACGCGCCAGCCGCATCCAGCGCGGCTCGCTGCAGAACGACTGGCTTCGCTCGGACACGAACGCCGACTGGGTCTACGGCTACGACGCCTGGACCGAACCCCTGCCCGAGCGGGCGCACTGAACCCTTCACTTTCCAGCGGAGTCCTTCCATGCAAAGACGACATTTCCTCGGCACCATGATCGCGGCGGCGGGCGCCGGCGCGGCCCCGGCCACGCGCGCCCAGCCCGGCTTCCCCTCGCGCCCCATCCGCATGCTGGTCGGCTTCGCGCCCGGCGGCGCCACCGACGTCGCGTTCCGCGTCCTGGCGCAGAACGCGGCCGCCATCCTGAAGCAGCCGGTCGTGGTCGAGAACAAGCCGGGCGCCGGAATGGTGATTCCCGCCCAGATGATGCAGACCACCACGCCCGACGGCTACACCATCGCGCAGATCGCGGTATCGGTGTTCCGCTCGCCCTATCTGGTCAAGACCGCCTGGGACCCGCTCAAGGACCTGAAATACATCATCGGCCTGGCGGCCTACCCCTTCGGTCTCGTGGTGCCGGCTTCCTCGCCCATCAGGACCGTGGCGGACTACATCGCCTACGCCAAGGCCAATCCCGGCACCATGACCTACGGCACGCCGGGCACGCTGTCCTCGCCCCACCTGACCATGGAAGACCTGGCCTTCCAGGCCGGCGTGAAGTTCAACCACGTGCCCTATAAGGGCGGCGCCGAGGCGCTGGCTGCGCTGCTGGGGGGCCACATCATGTCGCTCGCCGACGGCCCCAGCTGGGCGCAGTACGTCGAGTCGGGGCAATTGCGCCTGCTCGCCACCGGCGGCGAAGCGCGCAGCGCGCGCTTTTCGGCGGCGCCCACGCTCAAGGAACTCGGCTACGACATCGTGCAGAACGCCCCCTTCGGGCTGGCGGCCCCGCGTGACACCGATCCGGGCGTGGTCCGCATCCTGCACGACGCCTTCAAGCAGTCCATGGAGATGGACAACTATCGCGCCGCGCTCAAGCAGTACGACCTCGAGCCCGCCTACCTGAGCAGCGAACAGTTCACCCGCTTCGCCGCGGACACCATGCAGAAGGAAAAGCTGCTGATCGACCGGATAGGGCTGCGCAGACTATAAAATGACGGGGCGCAAGACGCTTCGCCTTGCGCCCCGCCCTATCTGCCCCTATGACCGAATCCCAGCTGCCGGCCACCGACGACGGCGACGACACGCCCGACAACGCTTCCGCTCCCCGCAAGGATCCCTACTGGGTCGACGCGCTCGCCCAGGGCCTGTCCGTGCTCGAGGCCTTCGATTGCGAGCAGCCCTCGCTGACCCTGACCGAACTCGCGCAGCGCCTGGGCTGGAGCCGCAGCAAGCCTTACCGTTTCGTGCACACGCTGGAGAAACTGGGCTTCCTGGAACGCGAGGAAGTCGGCCGGCGCTATCGCCTGACCGCGCATGCGATGAAGCTCGGCTTCGCCTATCTGAACCGCCTGCCCCTGGTCGAATTGGCGCAGCCGATCATGAACCGGCTGCGCACCGAGGTCGGCGCTTCCGTGCACATGGCCATCCTGGACCGCGACGAGCTGGTCTACGTGGCGCAGGCCCGCATTCCGCTGCCGACCTCGATCGACATCCACGTCGGGTCGCGCATGCCCCCGCACTCGTCCTCGATCGGACGGATCCTGCTCGCCTACAAGCCCCAGGCGGACATCGCCCGCATCCTGGACAGCGCGCCCATACCCGCCCTGACCGAAAAATCCACAGTGGACCCCGCCGCCTTCCGCGCGCTGCTGGATACCGCGCACGAACGCGGCTACGTCTACAACGACGAGGAATTCCACCGCGGCGTGCGTTCGATCGCCGCGCCGGTCCTGAACGCCCAGGGAGACGTGGTGGCGGGACTGAACGCGACCTCGATGATCTACACCTTCACCGACGAGGTCGTGGCCGGGACCGTGATCCCCGCCGTGGTGCGCGCGGCGCGGGAGTTGTCGCTGGCGCTGGGCCACCGCGGGCGGTAGCCCCGGGCGGCCGGGGCCTGCTCCCCCTAGCGCAGGTAGGACGCCGCGATCGCGATCGCCACGCCGACGGCGCCGATCAGCACCAGCATCTTCATCAGCGTCAATCCTTTCTGCAAGCTCTTCATTCCATCCTCTGGCGCCACCCCGCAGGGGCGGCAATAAAAAACATACGTCGAAATCCGACGGGGCACTAGGTTAGCGTGTTTCACGCCGGCACGCGGCGCCGGCCGGCATTGCCCAGCCAGACCAGCCCCAGGCCGCCGGCGGCAAGCGCCGCGCCCGCCAGGGGCACGGCGGCATAGCCCAGCCCCTGGCCGATGACCACGCTGCCCAGGGCCGCGCCCAGCGCGTTGCCGAGGTTGAACGCGCCGACATTGACGGACGAGGCCAGGCCCGGCGCCTGGGCCGCCGCCTGCATGACGCGCATCTGCACCGGCGGCACGATGCCGAAGGCGGCGGCGCCCCAGACCACCAGCCCGATGGCCGCGCCGACGTGGGTGGTCAGGACCAGCGGCAGCACGGCCATGATGATGGCGAGCGCGGCCAGGATGAGCTTGGTCGCGCCATCCAGCGACCAATCCGCCAGGCGGCCGCCCAGGGTATTGCCCAGCGTGAAGCCGATGCCGATCAACACCAGCGCGAACGCCACGAAGCCCGGGCTGGCATGGGTGAGATCGGCCAGCACGGGCGCCACGTAGGTGTAGAGCGCGAACATCGCGCCCGCGCCCAGCACGGTGGTGCCCATGGCCAGCAGGACTTCGGGACGCGTCAGCACGGCCAGTTCGCGGCGCACGTCCGGACGCGTGCCCGGCTCGCCCTTGGGCAGGGCCAGCCACAGCGCGGCGATGGTGATCAGGCCCAGCACGGCGGTCCCGCCGAAAGCGACGCGCCATCCCACCTGTTGCCCGATCCAGGTCGCCGCCGGCACGCCGCCGATGTTGGCCACGGTCAGGCCCATGAACATCGCCGCGATCGCGCTGGCCTGCTTCTCCTTGGACACGACGCTGGCGGCCACCACCGCCCCGATGCCGAAGAAGGCGCCGTGATTGAGGCTGGTGACGAGGCGCGACAGGAGCAGGGTCGCATAACCCGGCGCAAACGCCGACAGCAGGTTGCCGACGGTGAAGATCAGCATCAGCAGCATCAGCGCGGCGCGCTTGCCGAAGCGGCTGAACAGCAGCGTCATCACCGGCGCGCCGACCATCACGCCGACGGCGTAGGCCGACACCAGCATGCCGGCGGTGGGAATATCGACCTGCACCCCGTCGGCGATCACGGGCAACAGGCCCATGGGAGTGAACTCGGTCGTGCCGATGGCGAAGGCGCCGATGGCCAGGGCGAACAGGGCCGCGGTGGATTTCACCGCGGCTGGCTTGGGATCGTTGAAAGCGGGAGACATGGCAGCCATCCTGGGGCGGTTTTCTATGGATGCGGTCAGTGTGCCGGGTTTATATTTGCAAATTAAGCCCCATATCGACCAATATCATTTGATTTGAATTCAACAATGAAAACCACCCTGGACGAGTTGCAGGCCTTCGTGGCCGTCGTGGATGCGGGCTCGATCACGGCGGCCTCGGAAGTGCTCGGACTGACCATCTCCGCCACCAGCCGCACGCTCGGCCGGCTGGAGGAAAAACTCCAGACCACCTTGCTACGCCGCACGACCCGGCGGCTGGAGCTGACCGAGGAAGGCTCGACCTTCCTGCACCATGCGCGCGCCATCCTGGCCTCGGTCGATGAAGCTGAGGAGCAGATGGCGGCCCGGCGCCTGCACCCGGCCGGGCGGCTACGGGTGGATGCCTCCACGCCGTTCACGCTGCATGTCCTCGTGCCGCTGCTGGACGGCTTTCGCGCCCGCTACCCCAAGGTGGAGCTGGAGCTGAACTCGAACGAAGGCATCGTCGACCTGATCGAAAAGCGCACCGACGTGGCCTTCCGCATCGGCACCCTGAAGGACTCCACCCTGCACGCCCGCCCCGTGGGCACCAGCCGCATACGCGTGCTCGCCAGTCCCGCCTACCTGGAACGCCACGGTGCGCCGGCCGATCCGGGCCAGTTCGGACAGCACACGCTGCTGGGCTTCACCCAGCCCGAGACCCTGAACGACTGGCCGCTGCGTGACACGGACGGCAATACCCTGCGCATCCGGCCGACGATCGCCTCGTCCAGCGGGGAAACGCTGCGGCACATGGCTCTGGCGGGCCTGGGCATCGTCTGCCTGTCGGATTTCATGACGGGCGACGACCGCCGCCAGGGGCGGCTGGTGCCCCTGTTTCCCCGGCAGACGCTGGACGTGCGCCAAGCAATCAACGCGGTCTACTACCGTAACACCGCCCTCGCCTCGCGCATCACGGCCTTCGTGGACCATGTCGTCGATGCGCTGGGCAAGCGGCCCTTCGACGAATGACGTCCACAAACGACAACGCCCTGCCGAAGCAGGGCGTGCGAGGCCGGGCCTCGCGGCCCCGCGCTCCGATCAGGCGTGACTGGCCGGCTGCTGCGCCTTCTTGCGGCGGGCCAACCACATGCCCACCCCGACGACGATCAGCGCGCCCAGGATTTCCGCGGCATAGGTGATCTGCGTGTTGTAGGCCGCCAGCGAACTGGGCTGGATCACATGGGACTGGACCGCGACGTCGGTCGCCAGCATGCCGCCGGCAATCCAACCCAGCAGCGCGCCGCCCAGCGTCACCACGACCGGGAAGCGGTCGATCAGCTTCAGGACCAGGGTGCTGCCCCAGATGATGATGGGCACGCTGACCAGCAGGCCGAAGATGACCAGGCCGATCTGGTGGGATTCCTCCGCCTGCTGGGCCGCGCCCGCGATGGCGATGACGTTGTCCAGGCTCATGACGAAGTCGGCGACGATGATGGTCTTGATCGCACCCAGCAGCGTGGCGCCGCCCTCGATGCCCTCGTGCGACTCATCCTCGGGCACCAGCAGCTTGATGCCGATCCAGAACAGCAGTACGCCGCCTACGATCTTCAGGAATGGAATCTGCAGCATCGTGACCGCGAAGGCGATGAGCACGACGCGCAGCACGATGGCGCCCGCCGTCCCCCACAGGATCCCCTGCATCCGCCGCTTGGCAGGCAGGTTGCGGCAGGCCAGCGCGATGACCACCGCGTTGTCCCCGCCCAGCAGGATGTCGATCAGAATGATTTGAAATACGGCCGCCCAGCTGAGCGTCTGGAGAAATTCAAGCACGTGTAGCTCCCTAAGCCAGATCCGGACGAGCGAATCTTCCTGTCTGGAAGATGCACTCTTCCCTGTTTTTTGAATTCACAGCATCTTCCGGGAGACGCACCCAGGCACCCGCATGCCCGGAGGCTTCCCCCCTCGAAGACGAAACCGGCCTGGCATCCCGATGCCAGGCCGGCGCACTACGACTGCAAGCGCGACGGCCCGTCAGGCAGGCTGATCGCTCGACCGGCGCCGCGACATCATCACCTTGCCCACCACCAGCACGATAACGGCGCCCAGGATGCCCGCGCCGATTTCCGCGGCATGGTGCGTCAGGCCCATCGAGGCTTCGATGGCCTCGGTGTGCAGCGCCGGATCATTGACGAACAGCTCGCCCGCGATGAAGCCCAGCAGGGCGGCGCCCAGCCAGACGATCAGCGGGAAGCGCTCGATGACCTTCAGCAGCAGCGTGCTGCCGAAGATCACCAGCGGGATGCTGATGGCCAGGCCCAGAACCAGGAGCACGGTATTGCCCATGGCGGCGGCCGCCACGGCAATCACGTTGTCCAGGCTCATGACCAGGTCGGCGATCAGGATGGTGCGGATGGCGGCCATCAGGCCGTCCTTGGCCAGCTTGCCCTCGCCCTCTTCACCTTCCGGCAACAACAGCGAAATACCGATGTACAGCAGCAGCAGCGAGCCGATGAGCTTCAGCCAGGGCAGTTGCAGCAATTGGGCCGCAACCAGCGTCAGGACGATCCGCATCACGATGGCGGCCGCAGAGCCGATCACGATTGCTTTCTTTTGTTGATGGGCCGGCAGCGAACGAGCCGCCAGCGCGATGACCACCGCGTTGTCCCCCGACAACAGGATGTTCACCCAGATGATTTGTATGAGGGCCAGTATGAAGGCCGCTGATCCGAATTCCACACCTATCTCCTGAAATGCCAACGGGCGCGGTCAGTCTGGCCGCGCCCGTCAAGCTCTTTTTATTACAGCACGGACTTGAGCAGTTTACCCATCTCGGACGGGTTCTTGGTCGTCTTGATGCCGCAAGCTTCCATGATCTCCAGCTTGGCCTCGGCCGTGTCGGCGCCGCCCGAGATGAGCGCGCCGGCGTGGCCCATGCGCTTGCCGGCAGGAGCCGTGACACCCGCGATGAAGCCGACCACCGGCTTCTTCATGTTGTCCTTGGCCCACTGCGCGGCGTTCACTTCGTCCGGGCCGCCGATCTCGCCGATCATGATGACGGCGTCGGTGTCGGGATCGTCATTGAACATCTTCAGCACGTCGATGTGCTTGAGGCCGTTGATGGGATCGCCACCAATGCCGACGGCGCTCGACTGGCCCAGGCCCAGTTCCGTGACCTGGCCCACGGCTTCGTACGTCAGCGTGCCCGAGCGGCTGACGATGCCGATGCGGCCCTTGCGGTGGATGTGGCCGGGCATGATGCCGATCTTGATTTCGTCGGGGGTGATCAGGCCGGGGCAGTTGGGTCCGAGCAGCAGCGTGCGCTTGTTTTCGGCGCGCATGCGGTTGCGGACTTCCAGCATGTCGCGGACGGGGATGCCCTCGGTGATGCAGATGGCCAGGTCCAGGTCGGCCTCGACGGCTTCCCAGATGGCGGCGGCGGCGCCCGCGGGCGGCACGTAGATGACCGACACGTTGGCGCCGGTGGCGGCCTTGGCTTCGGAAACGTTGGCGTAGATGGGCACGCCTTCGAAGTCCTCACCGGCCTTCTTGGGGTTCACGCCGGCCACGAAGCAGTTCTTGCCGTTGGCGTATTCGCGGCACATGCGGGTGTGGAACTGGCCGGTCTTGCCGGTGATCCCTTGCGTGACGACCTTGGTATCTTTGTTGATCAGAATCGACATTTCGAGTCCTTAATATCCTGTGCTGTGCGCTCGTGCGCTTACTTGGCGGCGGCCACGACTTTGGTGGCGGCTTCGGCCATCGTGTCGGCGCTGATGATGGGCAGACCGGAATCGGCCAGCATTTTCTTGCCGAGTTCCTCGTTGGTGCCCTTCATGCGCACGACCAGCGGCACGCTCAGGCTGACGGCCTTGCACGCGGCGATCACGCCTTCGGCGATGACATCGCAGCGCATGATGCCGCCGAAGATGTTGACCAGGATGGCCTTCAGGCCGGGGTTCTTCAGCATGATCTTGAAGGCTTCGGTCACCTTCTCGGCCGTGGCGCCGCCGCCGACGTCCAGGAAGTTGGCCGGCTCGCCGCCGAACAGCTTGATGGTGTCCATGGTGGCCATGGCCAGGCCGGCGCCGTTCACCAGGCAGCCGATGTTGCCGTCGAGCTGGATGTAGGCCAGGCCGAACTGGCTGGCTTCGATTTCGGCGGGATCCTCTTCATCGGTGTCGCGGTAGGCCACGATCTCGGGGTGGCGGTACAGCGCGTTCGAATCGAAGTTGAACTTGGCGTCCAGGGCGATGATCTTGCCCGAGCCGGTGACGATCAGGGGGTTGATCTCGGCCAGGTCGGCGTCGGTTTCGACGTAGCAGGTGTACAGCTTCTGGATCTGGTCGGCCGCGTCGGCGATCGAACCTTCGGGAACGCCGATGCCGCGCGCCAGTTGCGAGGCTTCATCGGTGCTCAGGCCCTTGGCGGGATCGACGAACACCTTCAGGATCTTCTCGGGGGTGGCGTGGGCGACCTCTTCGATCTCCATGCCGCCTTCGCTCGAGGCCATCACGCAGACGCGCTGCGAGCTGCGGTCGGTCACGATACCGACGTACAGTTCCTTCTTGATGTCGGCGCCTTCCTCGACCAGCAGGCGGCGGACCTTCTGGCCTTCCGGGCCGGTCTGGTGCGTGATCAGCTGCATGCCCAGGATCTGGCCGGCCAGCGTGCGCACTTCCTCGATGGAACGGCCCAGCTTGACACCGCCGCCCTTGCCGCGGCCGCCCGCGTGGATCTGGGCCTTGACGACCCACACCGGGCCGCCCAGTTGTTCAGCGGCCTTGACGGCCTCGTCCACCGAGAACACGGGGATGCCGCGCGGAACGGTGACGCCAAATTTCTTCAGAAGCTCTTTGCCCTGATACTCGTGGATTTTCATGCGGAGCCTTCGCTGTCGGGTAGACGTTGAATGATCGGTTGGAAAAGACCAGCGCCATGACGGGTCATGCGCCTGGATACGGATGGGGATAGCCCAGGCGTAGCCGCGGCCGGGCAAACAAAAGCCCACGGACCTGTACTCTGGACGAGCAAAGTCGCGGGCTGTCGCATAGCGAGGCGATTGGCGGTTACGGGCATGCGCTAAGGTGCCGATTGCATCGGGGGCGCCGGCAGATTCCGGGCGTGGCCGGGAGGCAATGGGCGGGCGATAAAACCCAGAGAGTATAGCACCCCCGCCTGCCGGCCCTTCTATGCCGCGGCAGGGCGGTCCTGCCGCAGCGCGCGCGCCGCCGCCACCATTTTCAGCAGCGCCGCCTCGGCCTCGGGCCAGGCCCGGGTCTTGAGCCCACAGTCGGGATTGACCCACAGGCGCTCACCGGGCAGGCGCTCGGCCGCCCGGCGGATCAGCCCGACCATCCCCTCGACCTCGGGCACGTTGGGCGAATGGATGTCGTAGACGCCGGGCCCGATGTCATTGGGATAGCGGAAATCCTCGAAGGCCCCGAGCAGCTCCATGTTCGAGCGCGAGGTCTCGATGGTGATGACGTCCGCGTCCAGCGCCGCGATGGATTCGATGATGTCGTTGAACTCGGAATAGCACATGTGGGTATGGATCTGGGTGTCGTCGCGCACACCGGCCGTGCAGAGCCGGAAGCTGTCGACCGCCCACTCAAGGTAGCCGGCCCACTGCGCCCGCCGCAGCGGCAGGCCTTCGCGGAAGGCCGGCTCGTCGATCTGGATCACGCCTATGCCGGCCGCCTCCAGGTCCAGCGCCTCGCCGCGCAGCGCCAGCGCCAATTGCCGGCAGGTCATGCTGCGCGGCTGGTCGTCGCGCACGAAGGACCACTGGAGCAGGGTCACCGGCCCTGTCAGCATACCCTTCACCGGCCGCTCCGTCAGCGACTGGGCGTACGCCGTCCAGCCGACCGTCATGGGCGCCGGGCGCGCGATGTCGCCGAACAGGACGGGCGGCTTCACGCAGCGCGAACCGTAGCTCTGTACCCAGCCGTTCTGCGTGAAGGCGAAGCCCGCCAGGAGCTCGCCGAAGTACTCGACCATGTCGTTGCGCTCGGCTTCGCCGTGCACCAGCACGTCCAGCCCCACCCGTTCCTGGAAGGCGATGCTGTCGGCGATCTCCTGGCGGATGGCCTTTTCGTACGCCGCGTCGCCCAGCGCCCCGGCGCGCCAGTCGCGGCGCAGCGTCCGGATCTCCGGGGTCTGGGGGAACGAACCGATGGTGGTGGTGGGAAACGCCGGCAGCCGCAGCCGCGTCTGCTGGGCGGCGATCCGTTGCGCAAAGGGCGAGCGGCCACGCGCCAGCCCGGCGGCGTCGCGCAGGGCGGCCTGGACCGCCGGCAGGTGGATGCGCCGCGATTCGGCGCGCGTGCGCAGGGCGCGGCGCTGCACGGCCAGCGCATCGGCCACCCCGGCCACGCCGTCCGCGGCCTCGCCCAGCGCGAGGGCCCGGCCCAGCAGCGACAACTCGTCCAGCTTCTGGTGGGCGAAGCTGAGCCAGCTCTTGAGTTCGTCGTCCAGTTGGTCCTCGGCCGACAGGTCCATCGGCACATGCAGCAGCGAGCACGACGGCGCCAGCCACAAGCGTTCGCCCAGGGATGCGGCGTACGGCGCCAGCCGCGCGCGCCAGGCGTCCAGGTCGGCGCGCCAGACGTTGCGGCCGTCGATCACGCCGGCCGACAGCACCTGGCCGGCCCGCAGCCCGTCGGCCACGGCCGCCAGTTGCTCCGGTGCGCGCGCCAGATCGACGTGCAGCCCGGCCACGGGCAACGCCTGGACCACCGGCAGATTGTCGTCCAGCGCTCCGAAATACGTGGCCAGCAGGATGGACACCGGCGCGCCGGCCAGCCGCTCGTACACCGCGGCAAAGGCCTCGCGCCAGGCAGCGGGCAGGTCCAGCACCAGGACGGGCTCGTCGATCTGCACCCAGCGCACGCCCAGGCCGGCCAGCCGCGCCAGCACTTCTTCATAGACCGGCAACAGGGCCGCCAGCAGCGCCAGCTTGCCCGGGTCGCCCGCGCCGCGATAGGCCTCGCCCTTGCCCAGCCACAGCCAGGTCAGCGGACCGGGAATGACGGGCTTGGCCGCATGGCCCAGCGCCTGCGCCTCGCGCACCTGGTCGAACAAGGTGTCGCGGGCGATGCGGAAACGCTGCCCCGGGTGCAGTTCCGGCACCAGGTAGTGATAGTTCGTGTCGAACCACTTGGTCATCTCGCACGCCGCCGCCGGGGCGCCGCCCGGCGCGCTGCCCCGGGCCATCCGGAACACGGTGTCCAGCGCCACGGGCGCGTCGCCGGCCTGGCCGAAACGCGCGGGCACCGCGCCCAGCGTGGCCGACCACTCCAGCATGTGGTCGTACCAGGCGAAGTCGCCCACCGGCACCAGATCCACTCCGGCCGCGGCCTGGACCGCCCAATGGCGGGCGCGCAGCGCGCGTCCCGCCTGCTCCAGCTCCTCTTGCGTGGACAGCCCGGCCCAATGGCTTTCCAGGGCGCGCTTGAGTTCGCGGCGCACGCCGATGCGGGGAAAGCCCAGGTTGTGCAGAGTAGCCATGTCCGTGTCGCGTCCGACTCAATCTATGAAACACGGCATTGTGCAAGGCGGGCCGCTTGAATCAAAATCAAGTTCCACATAACTAGTATGAGTTTTTCTCAAGTTATGATGGCACCATGATAGACATCCGCCACCTCGAAACCCTGGTCGCCATACGCGAGGGCGGCAGCCTGGTCGAAGCGTCCGAGCGCCTGCACGTCACGCAGTCCGCGCTGTCGCACCAGTTGCGCGAACTGGAAGAACGCCTGGGCACGCAGTTGCTCAACCGGCGCACGCGCCCGCTGCGCTTCACCACGGCCGGCCTGCGCGTGCTGGCCCTGGCCGACGACGTCCTGCCCCGCATGCGCGCCGCCGAACGGGAACTGGCACGCCTGGCGGCGGGACGCACCGGCCGCCTGCACCTGGCCATCGAATGCCATTCCTGCTTCCAGTGGCTGATGCCGGCGCTGGACGTGTTCCGCGAGCAATGGCCCGAGGTCGTCCTGGACCTGTCCGCGGCCTTTTCCTTCGCGCCGCTGCCGGCGCTGGTGCGCGGCGACCTGGACCTGGTGATCACGTCCGACCCCATCCGCCTGGACGCGGTGCGCTACGTGCCATTGTTCCGCTACGAACTGGTGCTGGCCGTGGCGCGCAACAGTCCGCTGGCGGCGTTCAAGACCCTGGAGCCGGCGCAACTGGCGGAACAGACGCTGATCACCTACCCCGTCGAGCGGGACCGGCTGGACATCTTCACCGCCTTCCTGGACCCTGCCGACGTCGAGCCCGCGGAAATCCGCACCACCGAGCTCACGCCCATGATCATCCAGCTCGTGGCGAGCGGCCGCGGCGTGACGGCCATCCCCAACTGGGCGCTGACCGAATACCTGGACCAGGGTCTGCTGCATGCCTGCCGCCTGGGCGCGGAAGGCGTCTGGCGCACGCTGTACGCGGGCGTGCGGGTCGAGGACCAGGACGCGCCCTACATCCTGAACTTCCTGGACATCGCGCGCGAACTGACCTTCCGGAACCTGACCGGCATCCGGGCGCCCCGCGCCGAGCGCCAGGCAGCCCCCGGGTCCTGATCTACTGGACGACGACGGTCAGGGCCGAACCCGCCGGCACCGCCACGGTTTCCGAGTACGACGCGCCCGACGGCCGGCGCACCACCGGGAAATGGCCCGAGGCCTTGAGCGTGGACGGCGAACTGGACGGCAGCGTGCGCAGCGAGGCGTAATCGGGACCGTTGATGGCGGGCAGGTCGTAGCCGCCCTGCGTGCGGCGCGGATAACCGAACCCGGCCGGCGGCGACGCGGGCAACAGGGCCAGCGCCGCGCCCCAGTCGCGCAAGGCCGGGCGCGCGCCCGCGCCGCCCGCCTGCCTGACTGCCTGGTCGAGCAGCGTGAACGAATCGGTGGATGAGGTGCCGCGCAGCAGGCTGCGGTAGAAATCCGTGCCGTATTGCCGCAACAGGTAGCCGCCGTAGTTGGCCGCGATGGGATACGAGAAACAGCTGGAGGACACGCTGGCGTCCCAGCCCCGGATGTAATCGCAGTTCTGGCTCTGGTGGAGCCAGTTGCCGTAGTCCCCATCCCGCAACGGGTTGAAGCCCGGCACCACCCGGCCCGAAGCCAGGTCTTCCATCATCAATGCCGTGGTCTCTTCCAGCCAGACCGCGAACCGGTTGTCCGGACTCACGCCCGTGCGCGCGGCGCGCTGGTAGAAATTGACCATGTGGGTCATCTCGTGCGCCAGCGTCGTATAGCCGGTGTTCCGGCCCGCCTGGCCGCCCAGGTACATGGTCTCGGTGTCCAGGAACAGCACCACCGCCTCGTTGCTGAGCCCCTCGTAGCTCTTCAGGAAGGCATTGGCGCTGAAGAAATAGCCGATCACGCCCCAGGCCTTGCCGTCGGGCGTGATGTTGGACAGCACGATGTGCAGGTCCTGGTCAGCGCCGATATAGCCGCTGCCGACGGTGGCGCCCCAGGGCGCGCCCGCGAGATCGGTCACGATGGGATAGACGGAATCCTGGTTCGACGAGAACCGGCTCTTGAGGCTGTCCAGCAGGGCCTCGCTCACCTTCGCGGCGGACCGCTCGCCGTCCTGCACCCAGATGTTCAGCCAGCGCCCGTCGGTGGCCGCCCAGCGGCGGGCCAGCGTGGCCTGGAACCGCGTACCGCCGCTGTCCTGCCATTCCCGCGTATCGCCTTCGACGGCGGCGCGCACCGCGGCGGCAGGCCCTTGCCTCGCCGAGGCTTGCGGCTGGGACGCGCGATCGACCGGCGGCTGGTAGTCGCGGATGTGCGCGGGGATCTGGTTGACGCCCGGCAGGTGATCCGGATCGGACGGGGCTTCCACTTTCGACGCGGTGGCGGGCCGGTCCGCGACGGATGTGCTGACCGAGGCCATACCGGCATCGCGGTCGGACACGTTGGTGAAGACCAGGGTGACGGTGCGGCCGCTGACGCCGTTGAGGGTGATCGGCACGGACGTGCCCGAACTCGAACCGCTATTGTCGTAGCGCCAGACGCCGACGCCGCTGCCGCGATAGGTCTGGGCGTCTGAAGCGCCGCATTGCGCGCCGCTGCACGCCACCGACAACACACCCGATCCGGAAACCTCGCCGCCCCCACCGCCTCCACAGGAGGCCAGCAGTGCCGCCAACGAGATCCCGGCCAGTGTCCGGATGGTACCCACGGTATCGCGATTCATCTTGCCCCCGCAGAAGAAGCTTTTGCGCAACATACCATGGCACGCAGGCTAGCGGATGGACTGCACCTGCAACTGCGCCGGCATCCCGCCGCCGGCCTCGCCGGCGGAACGGGCCACCGTGCCGGTGACCGTGACGGTGCGCGATTGCAGGTCCTGCATCTGCTGCCGGGTCAGGCCGCGCAGGTCCCATTGCCGGTCGCCCGACTCGAGCACGGCCACGACGAAAGGCTCGTTGCCCTTGAGCACGATGCGTCCCTCCAGCGTGATCACGTCGCCCGCCTGCGGAGCGGGCTGGGCGCAGGCCCACAGGCTGGACACACTCAGGCACAGGGCCAGCAACAATGCGCGCATGACGGCCTCGCGGCGAAAACGGATGCGGAAAGTGTACGGGGGTTCGGGAAAGCGGCCTAGTCTTGATCCAGGTCGTCAAGATCGACGCCCCGCAACACCTGCCTGATGGTGCCCTGGCCGAAGCCCCGGGACATCAGGAAGCGTACCTGCTTGGCACGCTGGCCGGCATCGGCGGGCAGCGTGCCGAAACGCTTGCGCCACACCTCGCGCGCCCGGGCCAGCTCGGTGGTTTCGAGCGTGCCCCGCAACTCGGCGATCTGCGTGTCCGCCACACCATGTTGGCGCAGCTCATGCATGATGCGCAGGGTGCCCTGCTTGGCGGCCAGCCGGTGCACCACGCTCTGCGCATAACGCTCGGTGGACAGCCAGCCTTCCTTTTCCAGGCTGTCGAGCACGGCGCGAACCTCGTCCTCTTCCCCGAAACGGGCAAGCTTGCGGCCCAGTTCCAGGCGGCTGTGTTCGCGCCGGGACAGATAGCCCACCGCCCGGGCCTTCAACGAAGGGCCGGAAGCGGGCTTGCCGTCGTCACTCGTCTCCAAGCTGTTCGGCTTCGGTCACTTTGCCGGCGCCGGCGACCCGGGCGACCACGCCCAGGTTGTCGCGCACGCGGTTCTCGATCTCGATGGCCATTTCCACGCGTTCCTTCAGGAACTCGCGGGCGTTGTCCTTACCCTGGCCAATGCGCTCGCCGTTATAGCTGAACCACGAACCGGACTTCTCGACGATGCCTGCCTGCACGCCCAGGTCCAGGATTTCGCCTTCGCGCGAGATGCCGGCGCCGTACATGATGTCGAATTCCGCGCTCTTGAACGGCGGCGATACCTTGTTCTTGACGACCTTGACGCGGGTCTCGTTGCCGATGACCTCGTCGCCCTTCTTGATGGAGCCGGTGCGGCGGATGTCGAGGCGGACCGAGGCGTAGAACTTCAGCGCGTTGCCGCCGGTGGTGGTTTCCGGGTTGCCGAACATGACACCGATCTTCATCCGGATCTGGTTGATGAAGATGACCATGCAGTTGGTGCGCTTGATCGAGGCGGTCAGCTTGCGCAGCGCCTGGCTCATCAGGCGGGCCTGCAGGCCGGGCAGGGAATCGCCCATTTCGCCTTCGATTTCGGCCTTGGGAACCAGCGCCGCGACCGAGTCGATGACGATCAGGTCGACCGCGCCCGAGCGCACCAGCGCATCGGTGATTTCCAGGGCCTGTTCGCCGGTGTCGGGCTGCGAGATCAGCAGGTCGGTCAGGTTCACGCCCAGCTTGGAGGCGTACTGGACGTCGAGCGCGTGCTCGGCGTCGATGAAGGCGCAGGCGCCGCCCAGCTTCTGCATTTCGGCGACGACTTGCAGCGTGAGCGTGGTCTTGCCCGACGATTCCGGGCCGTAGATCTCGACGACCCGGCCGCGCGGCAGGCCGCCGACGCCCAGGGCGATGTCCAGGCCGAGCGAACCGGTGGAGACGACCTGGATGTCGTGCTCGACCTCGTTGTCGCCATAACGCATGACCGAGCCCTTGCCGAACTGCTTTTCGATCTGGGACAGCGCGGCGGCCAGGGCCTTGGTCTTTTCGTTCTGGGCAGCGGCTGCGGCCTTGGAAGCTTTGGTGTCGTCCATTCTGGGATCCTTGGGTTGATGCGCGAATTATGGCACTGCCCGATACTGTATAAAAAAACAGTATGGGACCGCAAGCTCCACGTGCAATAAACAACGCCCCACCCGCACCGCCCTGCCTTTTCCTCAGGCCTCGCGCCCACCATCCAGCAGCCGGACGGCATTGCCCCCGGCGATCGCCGCCCGCTGCCCCGGCTCCAGCGCCGACAGCCCACCCACCGGGTCGGCGTCGCCGAAGGGGTAGTCCCCGCCCAGGACGATGCGGTCCGCCCCCACGCAGCGCACCAGCAGCGCCAGCGTGTGCGGGTCGTACACGCAGCTATCGTAGTGGAAGTGCTGCAGGTAGTGGCTGGGCGGCTTGCTCAGGTTACGCATGGTGTCCGGCCGGTATGTCGCATTGCGGTCCAGCCGCCCCGTGTAATAGGGCATGTACCCGCCCCCGTGGGCCATGACGATGCGCAGCGCCGGATGCCGCTCCATGACGCCTTCGTAGATCAGCGAGGACATGACCTTCACCTCCTCGATGGACTGGCCGATCGAGTTCCAGAGCGCGTAGCCCTGGAACCACGGGTCGCGGACCCCGTCGGGGTGGATGAAGGCGACCAGCGCCTTTTCTTCGATCGCACTCCACATTTCCTCGTAGCGGGCCTCGCCCAGGTAGCCGCCGCGATGGTTGCTGGGCAGATTGGCCACACGCAGCCCCATCGCCACCGCGCGCTCCATCTCGCGCAGGGCGAGCGCCATGTCGCCCAGGGGCAGCACGAACGTTCCCACGAACCGGTCCGGGAACCGGCGCACCCAATCGGCCGCCATGTCGTTGACCAGCCGGGCCTGCCGCGCCTCCTCGGCGGGCTCGGCCCAGGCCCGGGACGCCACGACGTCGGCCGACGAAATCACGTGGCGATCGATGCCGCGCGCCGCCATGTCGTCGACCTGCCGCTGCGGGTCCAGCATGCCCAGGAAGCGCGGATTGTCGGCCGACAGCGGCCGCTGCCCAAAGCAACTGGACACGCTGTGCGGCTGCGCCAGCTCGAAGACCTCGCGCTGGATGAAGTGCGCATGGAAATCGACGCAGCACGGGCACAGCGCGCGCCAGCCCGGTATTCCCTCGTTCAGCATGGATTGCCCTCCAGTGACGTGCCCGTCAGGGCCGGGGCTTGAGTCCGTTCAGCACGACGTCGACGAAGAACTCGGCGAAGGCATCCAGGGTCCGGTCGTTGACCTTGCGCCCGCGCATGGCTTCCTGCAGCGGCCGGCCCGTCACGAAGAAGGAGCAGGCCCCTACCACCAGCATGTGGAAGAAGGCGGGGTCGACCGCCCGCAACTCGCCGCTGCGCTCGCCGTCCGCCATGAACTTCTCGGCCAGGTAGAGGCCGCGCTGGGCCAGATCGTTCAGGATCGCCCGGGCCGCGTCGTCGTCGGCATTGAAGATGCGGGCCACCATCACCTCGTGGTAATAGGGGCTGTCGACGTTGGCCTGCAGGACCGACCGCACGCGCTGCTTGAGCTTCTTGTCCGCCGTCCCGGCATCGGACAAGTAGCGCAGGCTCAGCGCGGTACGCTCGCCGGTGGACTTGGAGATGAGCTCGGCCAGCAGGCCGTTCTTGGATCCGAAGTAGTAGCGCACCAGCGCCGGATCGACGCCGGCGACCTTGGCGATGTTGACCGTGCTCAGTTCGGAAACCGGATGGGTCTTCAGGAATTCCGCGGTCAGTTCGAGGATGCGGTTGCGGCCGACGGCGGCCTCCGCGCCCGAGGGCCGCCCCTTGCCGCGCTTGCGCTCCCCGCCGGACTCCGAATTTTCCTTTGCCATGCGCGCCATGCCCGCCACCCGGTTCGATCCGGGACGGATTATCGCACGCCCCCCCACCCGTTCCGCCCTCGCGCGGCCCGTGCCTCCCCCCGCCGCGGCCGCTATTCCGCACGGATGCCCGCCGCGTCGGCGATGCGCGTGGTCTGCGCGATTTCGCTCTGCAGGCGCCGCGTCAGGTCGGCCGGCGAGCCGGCAATGATCAGGCCGTAGTTCAGGTCGTACGACCGCTTGACGTCGGGCTGCGCCAGCACGGCGCTCATCGCCCGCGTCAGGCGCTCCTGGATGGCCTTGGGCATGCCCGCGGGGCCCAGCAGCGAGGACCAGGTACCCACCGTGCGAAAGCCCGGCAGCGTCTCGGTGATGGCCGGCGTATCGGGCAGGAACGGCAGGCGCTTGGCATCGAGCGCGGCCAGCACCTTGAGCTTGCCCGTCTTCATGAAAGGCGCCACCGAGGCCAGGGTGGAGAAGCCCATGGCCACGCGGCCGCCCAGGATCTCGGTATTCATGGGACTGATGCCCTTGAAGGGCACATGCAGGATGTCCGCGCCGGACTCCATCTTGAACAGCTCGGCGTTGAACTGCATGACCGAGCCGATGCCCGCGCTGCCATAAGCCAGCTTGCCCGGCCGCTGCTTGGCGTAGGCGATCAGCTCGGCCACCGAATTGACCGGCAGGTCGCCCGGCACGAACAACACCTGGGGCGTCTCGTGCATCAGGCTGATCGGCGTGAAGTCCTTCAGGATGTCGAAGCGCACGTTGGCCGACAGGAACTTCGCAGTGACCGTCACGCTGGACGGCGCGAACAGCAGCGTGTAGCCATCCGGCTGCGCGTGCATCACCCGCTCCGCCCCCAGGATGCCACCGGCGCCGGGGACGTTCTCGATGACGACCGGCTGGCCCAGTTGCTCGCCCAGTTTCGGCGCCACGATGCGCAGGAACAGATCGGCGCCGCCCGGCGCGAAGGGAGAAATGATGGTGATGGGCCGGTCCGGGAACTCCGCGGCAAGCGCGGCGTGCGCGCCCGCCAGGGCCAGCAGGGCGCCGGGCAGGAACCGGCGCGCCAGGCGCCCCGACACCTTCCACCAGCGGCGCCGGCCCAGGTCCGCCACGGCGGCGTTCGTTGCATGCATGGATGTCTCCCTGTCGTTGTTCGCATAATTTATTTCCTTTTTTAGGAAATAACAACAGGAATTTCCACGAATCGCAGACCCGAAGCAAACACAGGATTGATTCCATGGATCCGACTGACAAAGACTATTGACAATGATTTCGATCATGCCAAGAATTGCGCTACAAATTCCTTAATTAGGAATATAAAGGAAAACAATGACAGCGCCCGCAAGCAGGAGACGACCATGACGCAGCCCCCTTTTCCCCACTCCCCAGCCATGGCGGCCGGCCCCGATGTACTGGTGGTCGGGGCCGGCCCCGTCGGGCTGGCCGTCGCCGTCGAGTTGGGCCTGCGGGGCATTCCATGCCAGGTCATCGACGAGATCGATGCCGTCGGGCACTGGTGGACCCGGGCCATGAACATGAACAAGCGCACCATGGAACACATGCGCCGCTGGGGCCTGGCCGGGCGCCTGAAGGCCATCAACCACGTACCGGCGGGCTGGCCTTCGCACGTCACCTTCGTCGACGGACTGGGCGGCACGCAATTCGCCTGCGTGCGTGCGGAAGGACTGGGCTGGCACCGGGTGCTGGACGACGCGGCCGAGGATGCGCTGTGGGTCGCGCAGGGCCAGGTGCAGGAGCTGCTGCTGGACAAGGCGCGCGAACTGGGCGCCCGCATCGCGTTCTCGTCGCGGGCCACGGCGGTCGAGGTACGTGACGGCGGCCGCGTCGCCGTCACGATCGAGGAGACCCGCACGCGGCAAACGCGGGTACTGGAGGCGCGCTACCTGATCGGCTGCGACGGCGGCCGCAGCCTGGTGCGCGGCGCCGCCGGGATTCCGTACGAAGGCGCCGGCGCCCTGTCGCGCCAGGTCTCCATGTTTTTCCATGCCCCCGACCTGCTGGCGGCGATGCGCGACCGCGGCATCGCCGACTCGGTCATGTATTTCAGCGCCAGCCCCGAGGTGCCCGGCACCGCGCGGCTGATCTGCGGCGACCGCTGGGAATTCACCTATCGCCCTCCCCCCGGAACCGGCGAAGACATCGACGCCCACGCGGTGATCCGCCGCCTGATCGGCCCCGGCCTCTCCTTCACGCTGGAACGGACCTATCCCTTTTCCTATTTCGAACTGCTCGCGCAGCGCTTCCGCGACGGCCCCGTCTTCCTCGCGGGCGACGCGGCGCACCTGATCCCGCCCCTGGGCGGACACAACCTCAATCTCGGCGTGGGCGACGCGGTCAACCTGGGATGGAAACTGGCGCACGTGCTGCGGGGATGGGCGGACGAAGCCATCCTGCGCAGCTACGACCCCGAACGCCGGCCCATCGTGCAGCGCACCTCACAGGAAGCCCATGCCAACTACGAACGGCTGCGCTCGACCTTCGAGCGGCTGTCGGCGGTCATGCAGGCCGTGGATACCGGCCCCGGGGCCCGCAACCGGCGCGAGGCGCTGAGCGCACCGGTCGCGCGCGACCTGGAGCCGCAGTGGTGGTCGGACGGCACGGTGCTGGACCAGCGCTACACCGCCTCGCCCATCGTCCGGACCGAGCCCACGCCCGGCCCGGCCTACGACTCGACCCGCTACCCGCCCCATGCCGCTCCGGGCCATCGCGCGCCCATGTGGCGCCTGGCGGACGGCACGCCGCTCTACGATCGGTTCGGCCCGGAATACACACTGCTGGACATGGCTCCCGCGCCCCAGGCCGGGCAGGCCGCGGCGCTTCTGGCCACCGGGGCCGGCCTGCCGCTGCACCACCTGCGGATGCCCGATGCGGAACTGGCCCGGGTCTACGGCGCGCCGCTGGCCCTGATCCGGCCCGATCAGCATGTCGCCTGGCGCGGCGAATCGCTGCCCCCCGCCCTGCTCGACGTGCTGACGGGCCGCGTGGCGGCCCCCCTGCCATGATCCGCCGCCTGGACATCCGCGGCACCGTCTACGCCTACGAGGAATCGGGCGCGGGGCCGTTGGTTCTTTTCGGCCACGGACTGTATTTCGATCGCGCCATGTTCGCCCGGCAGGCGGAGGCGCTGGCAGATCGCTTCCGCTGCGTGCGCCTCGACTGGCCCGGCCACGGGGACAGCGGCTGGCGGCCGCAAGGATGGACCGTCACCGATCTGGTGGAGGACGTTGCCGCCCTGATTCCCGCGCTGGGTGCGGAGCGGGCCATCCTGGTGGGACTGAGCCAGGGGGGCGCCGTCTTCACTCGGACCGCCCTGGCTCACCCCGAGCGGGTCGCCGCGCTCGTGGTCATGAACGCGACGCCTCACGCGCCGGCGAGCGAAGCCCGCGGCCGGATGGAGCAGGCCTGCGATACGCTCGCGCACGGCAGCCCCGCCGACCGCGAACAGTTGTTCCGGTCGATCGCGGACCGCATGTTCAGTCCCCATGCCCGGGCCGTCCATCCCGGACGCATCGCGGCCGCGCGGCAGGTGTTCGCCCGCCACGACCCGGCCGCGCTCGCACTGGCGGTCAGGCTGGGCCTGAGCTATGAAGACCTCGTCTCCGCCCTGGGCGACCTGGCCGCGCCAACCCTGCTGCTGTGGGGCGCGGACGACGAGATCAGCCCCCTCGCGCTGGCCCGCGCGTACCTTGGGCAGACCCCGGATGTCCGGCTGGTCGCCCTGCCGCAGGCGGGCCATTCCGCGCCGCTGGAACAACCCGAGGCCGTCACGCGCGAACTGGCCGCCTTCCTGGACGGTCTCGCCCCTTCCGAGCCATTCTTGCAACCTCCGCCTTCCACCGAGAAACAACCATGACTTTCGATCCCCACGCTGGCCGCCACCGCATGCCCGTCGTCTTCGGTCCCAGCGCCGGTCCCCGGCAGGGCCCCGACGGCCGGTCCTTCGACATGAGCCGCGCCCCCCGCACGTCCGCCGCGGTCAGCTTCCTGACCGAGCGTGCGCGCCTGGAAGCCCTGCTGCCCCCGGACTGCGAACTCGACGGCGCCCCCATCGTCACCGTCGAGCACACCATGCTGCGCGAACTGGAATGGCTGGCCGGGCGCGGCTACAACCTGCTGGGCGTCAGGTTTCCCGTGCGCTACCGCGGCCGGGAAGAAACCGCGCGCGGGCCCTTTCTTTCCGTCCTGTGGGAAAACCGTCCCGAACCCATCATCACCGGCCGCGAGGAACTGGGATACGCCAAGCTTTATTGCGAACTGCCCGAGCCGCGCGTCCTGCGCGGCTCGCACTGCTATGCGGCCAGTTGGGACGGCCACGAATTCCTGCGCATGGAAATCGGCGGACTCGAGGATGCCCAGCCCCCAGCCGCCCCCGCCACCGACGGCGTCCTGCACTACCGCTACCTGCCCGCCATCTCGGGCGCGGCCCCATCGGTCAGCGAAATGGTGATTTCGCCCTCGGGCGGCAGCCCCATGCGCCACCGCTCGTTCCGGCGCGGCACCAGCCGCCTGGCATTCGTGCGTTCGACCTGGGAACAGTTGCCGACGATGTATCACATCGTCAATGCGCTGGCGGATCTGCCGGTCCTCGAAATGACCGGCGCGTGGATGGCCGAGACGGTGGGCGCGAAAGACCTGAGCGACCAACGCGTCCTGCGCTGACGAGGATCGACACCATGACGGATACGAACATGACGCCCGATGCCCGCGCCAGGGTGGAACCGGATGCCCACTCGCCCTCGCTCTTCGCGCACTTCGTCCTGCAGACCGCGAACTACGAGGCGGTCAGGAACTGGTACCTGACCGTCCTGAACGCACAGGTGGTCTACGACCGCCACGGCCTGTGCTTCCTCACCTATGACGACGAACACCACAGGCTGGCGATCCGGCATGTCCCGGACCTGCAGCCGCCGCGCTCCGGAAGCTGGGGACTGCATCACCTGGCCTACGCCTATCCCACGCTGCGGGCCCTGCTGTCGACCTACCTGCGCCTGAAACACGCCGGCATACGGCCCTACTGGACGATCAACCACGGGCCGACCATCTCGTTCTACTACCGCGACCCCGACGGCACGCAGATCGAGCTGCAGGTCGACAACTTCCACACCAAGGAAGAGGCCGCGGCCTTCTTCCATGGCGAGGACTTCGCCGTGAACCCGGTGGGCGTCAAGCTCGATCCGGAAGCGCTGATCCGCGCCTACGAATCCGGCGTCCCGCAAGCGGAACTCGCGCGCCGGCCACGGCTGGCGCCCGGGCAGACCCTCGACGACATGCGGCCTTAGTACCCCGCCCTGGCATAGGGGTTGGCCCCCCGCCGATACACCATCAGCGCGCGACGGTAGCGGTTGATCATCTCCCCCCGCTGGTTGCGCGCCTCGGTCAGCACCGTCACCACGCCCTGGTCGGGCCGCGAACCGGACAGGCGCGTGCCCTCGACCGTGGAACGCGCCTCCAGCGTGTCCCCCGGCATCAGGTCGGCGCCGAACTCCACGTCGGTCCATCCGAGGTTGACGGTGACCCGGCCGAAGGTGCGCGTGGACAGCGCCACGGCCACGCCTATCCCCCAGGTCTGCGGCACGACCGGCCCCGGCAGCCCCAGCGCCTGCGCAAAAGCGTGATCGTGGCTTTGCGGCTGCCACTCCATGGCGCGCAGCGCGTGCAGCGTGGACTCCTCGGCCAGCAGGGTCTTGCGCGGGCTGTGGACGAAGGTTTCCCCCTGCCGCAGGTCCTCGAAGAACAGGCCCGTCTGCTCGACCCAGGCACCGTCCTCGCGCGCGGCATGCGACAGGAAACGCGCTTCGTCCGCGGCCGCGGCGCCCGCGATCACGTCGGGCCCCGCCGCGCCATGCCACAGCTCGACCACGTAGCGCAGTTCGGCCACCTGCTCGCCGCGCTGGTTGTAGCCGCGCGTGAGCAGGCTGGCGCGGCCCAGGTGCGCGTCCACCGGCTCGGTGGCCAGCACTTCGGTCTCGACATACAGGGTATCGCCGCCGAACATGGGCCGGGTCAGCGCGATGCTGGACATGGACACGATGCGGCGGCGCCGGCCGAAGGTCTTGGACGTCATGCCGATCAGCCGCTGCAGGGTCAGCGTGCTGACCATCAGGGGCCGCTTCCAGTCCGTCAGCCCGGCGTAGCAGTCGTCGTAGTGGACCATGGCGGAATTGATGGAATCCAGGGCCTCGGCCACGTTGTCCTGCTGCGAGAACGTGATGCCCGGCCGATGGACGAAACACTGTCCGGCCGACAAGTGCTCGAAGCCCAGGCCGAAGCGTTCGGCATACAGGCCGTCGCCCAGGTGGTAGTAGGAACTATGCATGATGGTCTCCAACGGCGGATGGGCTGGGGGCGGCGGCACGCCGCAGGATGCGCAGGGCGCTCTGGTAGACGGGCTCGTCCACCATGGTGGCCCCCACCGCGCAGGCGCGGCGGCCGGCGCGTTCGTAGGCCGCGGCCACTTCGCTCGCCCACGCCAGCCGGCGCGGATCGGGCTCGAAGGCCTGGACGATGATGGGCCACTGGCGCGGATGGATGGCGAGCTTGCCGGAGAAGCCCATGGCACGCGCCCGCTCGCAGTCGGCACGCAGGCCGGCGTCGTCGTCGATGGCGATGTGCGGCACGTCCAGCATGGGCACGCCGCTGCCGGCGGTCTCGAACATGAGGCGCCCGCGCACGTAGGCCAGCGCGTCCCAGGCGTTGTCCGCACCGGTCTCGACGCTGAAGTCCGCGGCCCCGAAGGCCATCGCCACCAGCCACGGGCCGGCATGGGCGATGTCGGCCGCGCGGCGCACGCCCCGCGCCGACTCCACCAGCGCCATCAATCGCAGCGCGGGGTTGGCCGCGGCCGCATGCGTGTGGACCATGCGCAGTTCGGACGCGTCCTCGGCCTTGGGAACGGCCACCAGATCCAGGGCGGGCAAGGCGCCCGCATGGGCCAGCGCGTAAAGATCCTCCAGGCCCGCGGACGTCTGCGGGGAAGAAACCCGCAGCGCCACCATGGGCGCCCCCGGGCCGGCCGGGGGCAGCGCCGCCAGCCAGGCCAGCGCGTCGCGCCGGGCGGCGGCCTTGTCGGCCGCCGGCACGGCATCCTCGAGATCGATGATGACGCCCGGCGCGCCGCCGCGCAGCGCCTTGTCGTAGCGGTCGGGCCGGTTGCCGGGACAGAACAGGAAGGTGGAAGGAACGACGGGGTGGGTCACGCGGGCTCTCCGGGACAAGGTCGCGGCCCGCGCGATCGGATCAGCCGATCGGCTCTCGCCGCATCACGGTGCTGAACAGGTGCCGCCCTTCGGGGAAGAGCCCCACCGAGGCGACGATCAGGTCTTTCTTGGTGCCGTAGTACCAGGTGCGCGTGCGCAGGGTCGGCGTGCTGAAGCGGGTCTGCAGCAACTCGGCCTGCGCCCGGGTCAGCCGGACGGCGTCGATTTCCTGGCGGATTTCGCACACCCGGTCGCCGCGCCGCTCGGCCAGCCATTCGGCAACCGAGGCCCGGTAGCCGTCCAGTTGCTCGAGCGCGTCCGCGTACAGCGGCGGGATGTGGTGTTCGCTGTAGACGACCGGCGGCGCGCCCTCGGCCTGGCGCAGTCCGGTCACCCGGATGAAGCGCTGGCCGGCGGGCAGCCGCAGCGCGCGGGCCGAGCCCTCGTCGCCGTCGACCTCGCGGATGTTCAGGGTATGGAAGCGAAAGCCGCGGGTGAAGCGCAGGATGTCGTCCACCGTGTTGCCCACGTGCACGAAATTGCCCGAGGGCTGCGCCGACTCCACGCGGGTCCCGATGCCGGGCCGGCGGCTGACCAGCCCCTGCACCTCCAGTTCGCGCAAGGCTCCGCGCACGGTGATGCGGCTGACGTTGAACTGCTGTCCCAGTTCGTTCTCGGTGGGCAGCATGCTGCCGGGCGGATACTCGCCATCGCGGATCCGCCGGATCAAGGTCTGGGCCAACAGCTTGTACTGCGAACCGGCACTGCGCTGGAACATGAGGCGACACGTCAGAGAACACCAAGGGTCCTTAGTCTACCTTGCTCCTCTTCGTCGATCCCGATGCCAGCCAGCAGCTCGCGGGTATCGGCGCCCATGGCCGGCGCGGGTCCGACGGCCACCGCCGGCCGCGACGTGCGCAGCGGGCTGTCGAGCACCCGCAGCGCGCCGCCGCCCGCCAGGTCGACGCGGCGAATCCTGCCGTCGGCCTGCGCCAGGGGCGCATCCAGCGCCTGCCCCACGGACCACACGGGCGCGGCGGGCACCGTGCCGGCGAAATGCTGCATCCACTCGGCCGTGGTGCGGGCCGACAGCGCCTCGTCCAGCAGGCGGGTCAGTTCCTCGCGATGCCGGCCCCGGGCGCCGAAGTCGACGAAGCGCGCATCCGCGATCCATTCCGGCCGCCCGATCCGCTCGCACAGGTTGCGCCAGAATTTTTCCTTGTTGCACATCAGGTAGATCCAGCCGTCGCCGGTGCGATAGAGCTGGCACGGCGTGAGCGAGGGGTGCCCGGAACGGGGCTGGCGGTCGGTCTCGGCGGCGCCGTTCAGGTACCACGCCGCCACGTAATTGAGGTTGAACAGCGCGACGTCGTACAGGCTGGTATCCACGTCGCATCCCTTGCCACTGCGCGCGGCCTCCAGCATGCCGCCGAGCAGCCCCACCGACATCATCACGCCGGTCATGTAGTCGACCAGCGACAGCCCCATGCGCGACGGCGCCGTGTCCGGTTCGCCGGTCAGCGAGAAATAGCCCGCCTCGGCCTGCATCAGGTAGTCGTAGCCCGGCCAGGCCGCGCGTTCGCCGGTCCTGCCATAGGCCGATATGTGGGCGCAGACCACCGCCGGATTGACGTCCTTCAGATCTTCGTAGGTCAGGCCCAGCTTGCCCGCGACGTCGCCGCGCAGGTTGTCGACCACACCGTGCGCCGTGGCCGCCAGCTTGCGGAACACCGCCCGCCCCTCGGGATGGGCGAGGTTCAGCGTGATGCTTTTCTTGCCCTGGTTCAGGCTCTGGAAGAACAGGCTCTGCGCGCTGTCGGGCAGGCCGGCCAGGAAATGCGGCCCGACCAGCCGCGACACGTCCCCCCCTTGCGCGGCCTGCTCGACCTTGATGATCTCGGCCCCCAACGCGGCCAGCAACTGGGTGCCGAAAGGCGCCGCGCCGTACTGCTCGACGGCAAGAATGCGGAACCCGTGAAGTAGCGACATGAAGCTCCCCGGACAATGTTGGAAAAGGACATCTTGAGTTTGTTATAACAATATATCAAAATCCGGAAACAGAAAAGCCAACCAATGGCACTATTCCCGAGGAGACCCTTCCCATGAACAAACTGCTTTTGCTGCTCTGCCTGGCCGTGGGCCTGGCCAGCCAACCCGCCCTTGCCGACCAGACGTTCCCCAACAAGCGGGTGCGCGTGATCATCCCCTTCCCGCCCGGACAGGGGTCGGACATCCTCGCCCGCGCCATCGGCGACAAGCTGGCGCAGAAGTGGGGGCAGCCGGTGGTGGTGGAGAACCGCGCCGGCGCCAACGGCTCCATCGCGCTGCAGGAAGTGGCGCGGGCCGAGGGCGACGGGTACACGCTGCTGGTCACCTCCAACTCACCCGTCGTGATCAATCCCAACCTGTACAAGCACCTGCCCTACGACGTAGGGCGCGACTTCCAGCCCGTCGCCCTGCTGGCCGGCACCGACATGCTCATGGTGGTGAACGCGCAGTTCCCGGCCACCACGCTGTCCGAAGTCATCGCCCAGTTGAAGGCCAATCCCGGCAAATTCAGCTACGGATCGCCGGGCACGGGCTCCACCAGCCATCTCAGCATGGAGGTCTTCAAGCAGCTGGCGGGCGTGGACATCGTCCACGTGCCCTACAAGGGCAGCCCGCCGGCGTTCACGGACCTGATCGGCGGCTCGATCAAGCTGATGATCGACGCCCTGCCCAGCGCCATGCCCCAGGTGAAATCGGGCCGGGTCCGGGCCATCGCCATCACCAGCAGCGACACGCCCTCCACCATCATGCCGGACGTGCCGCTGGCCAGCAGGGCAGGCCTGGCCGGCCTGCCGGGACGCGCCTGGTACGGCATGTTCGCGCCCAAGGCCACGCCCCCCGCCACCATGGCGCGCATCGTCGCCGACGTGCGGGCGGTGCTGCAGAACCCCGATATCGTCGCCAAGCTGCCCCAGCTCGGCCTGGAGGCCGTGGAGCCCATGACGCCCCAGGAATTCGGCCGCTTCGTGGACAAGGAAACCGCCTACTGGGCCGACGCCACGCGCCGCACGGGGATGTATCAGATCGAATAGCGATAGTGACGGGGACGCGCGCCTGGGGGACAATGCGTCGGGGCCCCTCGATGCATTACCCGAAGCTACAATTCCCCCATGCGCATCCTCATCGCCGAAGACGACAACATCCTTGCCGACGGCCTGTCCCGCTCCCTGCGCCAGAACGGCTACGCCGTCGATGCCGTCCACGACGGACTCGAGGCGGACTCCGCGCTGGCGGCGCAACCCTTCGACCTGCTGATCCTGGACATCGGCCTGCCCCGGCTCTCGGGCACCGAGGTCCTGCGCCGGCTGCGGTCGCGCAACTCGCACATGCCGGTCCTGATCCTGACCGCCGCCGACAGCGTGGAGCAGCGCGTCAAGGGACTGGACCTGGGCGCCGACGACTACATGGCCAAGCCCTTCGCGCTGTCCGAGCTCGAGGCCCGGGTCCGCGCGCTGACGCGACGCGGCGCGGGCGGCGGCCCGGCGGTGCTGCGCCACGGCCGCCTGGCCTTCGACCAGGTCGGCCGGGTGGTGACCATCGACGAGCAGATCGTCGAGTTGTCCGCGCGCGAAGTCAGCCTGCTGGAAGTCCTGCTGTCGCGCAGCGGCCGCATGGTCAGCAAGAAGCAGTTGGTGGACCATCTGTGCGAATGGGGCGAGGAAGTCAGCACCAACGCCATCGAGGTCTACGTGCACCGGCTGCGCAAGAAGCTGGAACCCGGCGGCGTCAAGATCGCCACCGTGCGCGGGCTGGGATACTGCCTGGAACGCGAGCCCGGCGCCCAGCACGGCGCGGCCTGACCCGGTTCCGGGAGCATGGACGACGACCACCAGGGGCCGCAGCCCATCCCCGCCGTCGAACGGCCGGCGCGCTCGCTGTTCGGCGAGATCCTGGACTGGATGCTGGTCCCCCTCTTCCTGCTGTGGCCGATCAGCGTCGCCATCACCTACGTGGTCGCGCAATCCATCTCGGTCGCGCCCTACGACCGCAGCCTGGCCAACAACGTGCTGGCCCTGGCCCAGCAGATCAAGGACGTCAACGGCCGGGCCCGGCTGCAACTGCCGGTCTCGGCGCGCGAGATGCTGCGCGCCGACGAGACCGACAGCGTGTTCTACCTCGTGCTGGGCAGCCGCGGCGAATACCTGGGCGGCGACCGGGAATTGCCGCAACCGCCCCTGGAGCGCCCGCTGCCCGGCATCGTCCAGTACCGCGACGACGTGATGCGCGGCTTCGCGGTGCGCGTGGCCTACACCTGGGTATCACTGCCCACGATCCCGGGCGGGCAGCCGGCGTTGGTGCAGGTGGCAGAGACGCTGGAGAAGCGCTCGCAGCTGGCCAACGAAATCATCAAGGGCGTGGTGTTGCCGCAATTCGTGGTGCTGCCGCTGGCCGTGGTGCTGGTGTGGTTCGGCCTGTCGCGCGGCATCGCCCCGCTGGGTCGGCTGCAGGCGCGGCTGCGCGCGCGGCGGCCGGACGACCTCTCGCCCATCGACGATCGCGAGGTGCCGCAGGAGATCGCGCCGCTGGTCGGCGCGATGAACGAGCTGCTGCAGCGCCTGTCGGCCAACGTCGACGCGCAGAAGCGTTTCGTCGCCGACGCGGCGCACCAGTTGAAGACACCGCTTGCCGGCATACGCACGCAGGCCGAGCTGGCGCTGCGCAACGCCAGTCCGGAAGACATGGAGGCCAGCCTCAGGCACCTGATCTCGGGTGCCGAGCGGGCCACGCGCCTGGTGAACCAGTTGCTCGCGCTGGCGCGCGCCGAGGACAAGGGCAGCCCCGTGGACGTCTCCGCCCGCGTCGACCTGCTGGCCATCGCCAGCGACCAGACGCAGAACTGGGTGCACGAAGCGATGGAGCGCGGGATAGACCTGGGCCTGGAAGGCCCGGAAACGCCGGTTCCAGTGGCCGGCAATGCCCTGCTCCTGGCCGAACTGGTCAACAACCTGATCGACAACGCGCTGCGCTACACCCCGGGCGGCGGCACCGTGACCGTACGCGTGGCGGCGACCGGCGCGGGCGCGACGCTGGACGTCGAGGACTCCGGCCCGGGCATCCCGCCCGAGGAACGCGAACTGGTGTTCGACCGCTTCTACCGGATCCTGGGATCCAACGCCGAAGGCAGCGGCCTGGGCCTGGCCATCGTGCGCGAGATCGCCCAGCGGCACGGCGCCGTTCTGGCGATCGCCGACAACCCGCAAGACACGGCCGCCGGCATGCCCGGCACGCGCATCAGCGTGCGCTTCCCGCCGGCCTGAGGCCGGCGCCCACTCAGAAATCCAGCCCCGCCTCCCGCGCCGCCATGTCATGCAGCGCACGGCGCATCAGCAACCCTGGCTTGTCGGGCGCGAAATTCAGGTCGAACTGCGGCTCGGCGTCGCGCGTCACCACGTCCAGTATCCACTCCAGCGCGTCCACGTCCTCGAGGTAGGCCTTGGACGACGCCTCGTGCAGGTAGGCGTCGGCGGCGGGATCATCCAGGTTGGAGTCGCGGCTGTTGAACCACCAGTAGTGGATGCTGCCGTTGGTCTCGGGCGTGAAGGCGTGGGTGATGTTGAAGCGATAAGTGCGCGGCACGCCGCCGGCATCGTGGTTGTCGACGATGCGGGCGAAGGCGACGTGCAGGCCGGGCGAGGCGAAACGCGCTTCCGAATAGCGATCCACCGGCTTGCCGGTCAGGCCGGTGGGCACACCGTAGACGTCGGGCGGCGGCGAGTTCTTCAGCGCGCGGTTGATGGTGACCACGTCTCCTTCCTGGCGAACGTCCAGCTTGCTGCGCGCATACTCCGGCGTGCCGATGGCGCCCGGATGCAGGAAGGGGAAGTGGGTCTGGTCCAGCAGGTTCTCGTGCATGGACACGTAGTCGGCCTTCATGTGGAAGGCCCCGCCCACGCTCTTCCACGCCGGGCTGGCCAGCCAGCTCGTGTCCGGGATCAGGGCCGGATCGGCATGGTCGGGATCGCCCATCCAGATCCAGACCAGCGGCGCGCGTTCGACGATGGGAAAGCTGCGCACCTGGGCATGGGTAGGGACCAGCGGCATGGCCGGCATCTTCACGCAGCGGCCCGACGGATCGAAGCGCATGCCGTGATAGCCGCACATCAGCTCGTCGCCGTCCAGGCGGCCCTTGGCCAGCGGAAAGGAACGGTGCGGACACCGGTTGCGAACCGCCACCGGCTCGCCGGCCTGTGTACGGTACAGGGCCACGTCCACGCCCAGGAAACGCCGGCTGCTCAGCTCCCGGGTGATTTCGCCGGACAGACCCGCCACGTACCAGCAGTTGCGCACCAGCGGCGTGGCGTGGTCGGCGAAGCCGCCGGGCTCGAAGGAGAAATCGCCCCGGAGTTCGGGTATGGGATCGGCGATGCGGTTCATGATGGCACGCTCCTGCAGGAATGGCTCGGAATGGTCAGGCGTCCAGCACCAGGCGCGTGCCGCGGATGCGCGACACGCAGATGCACAAGGTCTCGCCCGCGGCACGCTCTTCTGCGCTCAGATAGCGATCGCGATGATCGATGGGGCCGTCGGCCGAGACGACGGGCAGCGGGCACAGGCCGCATTCGCCGCGCGCGCAGTCCCACAGCACGGGCACGTCGGCCAGGCGCAGCGCATCCAGGATGCTGGCGTCGGGTCCGACCCGCACGGTCCTGCCCGAGCGGCGCAGCTCGACCTCGAAAGCCGTTTCGTCGCCCGTGGGGCCGGCGGTGAACACTTCGCTGCGCACGCGGCCGGGGTCCCATCCCAGCGCGGCACCCGCATCGTGGGTGGCGGCGATCATGGGCGCGGGGCCGCACACGTACACGCGCGTCCCGTCGGGCTGCGACGCCAGCAGGCCGCGCAGGTCCAGCACGCCCGCCTCGTCGCTGTAGTGGAAACGGACGCGGTCGCCGGCCACCTCTTCCAGCATGTCGCGATAGGCCATCGCGGCCGGATCGCGGCCGGCGTACACGACGCTGTACCGACAGCCCCGTCGGGCCAGGCTGCGCGCCATGGACACGATGGGCGTCACGCCTATGCCGCCGGCGATGAGCAGAGTGCAGGCATCACGCCGGTCCAGCGGAAAATTGTTGACCGGCGCGGCGACGCGCAGGCGCGTGCCCGGCGCGAAGGTGTCGTGGATGAAGGCCGAACCGCGCGCCCGGTCCTCTCTTTGCACGGCGATGCGATAGACGTGCCGCGGATCGTCCCGCCCGGCCAGTCCGCCTATCAGCGAATAGTGCCGGACGATGGGCCCCCGGTCCCGCGACGCCATGTGCAGCGCCACATGCGCCCCCGGCTCGTAGCGCGGCAGCGGCCGGCCATCGACCGAGGCCAACAGATATTCCTTGATGCGCGGCGTCAGCGGCCGGACTCCGGCCACCACGACCTCGATGTGCTTGCTTGCCACGACTGTGCTCCCGTGCGGCGTCAATCCAGGTGGATATCGGCGCCCTTGATGATCGGCCCCCACTTGGCGATTTCCTCGTCCACCAGCCGTGCCATGTCGCGCGGCGGCATGGCATAGGCCTCGTAGGTGAAGGTGGCCAGTTTCTCTTGCACGTCGGGCGCCTTCAGCGCGGCGGCGATGCCTTCGTTCAGCCGCTGCACGATCCCGGCGGGCGTGCCCTTGGGCGCGAACAGGCCGTTCCAGCCGCCGACCTCGAAGTTGGCCGGACCGCCGGCCTGCGCCACGGTGGGCACCTCGGCGTAGCCCGGCAGGCGCTGGGGCGCCGCCACGGCCAGGAAGCGCACCTTGCCGGACTGGTACACGGGCCCGGCCGAAACGGGCGATCCCAGTGTCCAGTTCACGTCGCCCACGGCCACCGACTGGAACAACTGGGCTGACTCCTTGTAGGGCACGTGCATCATGCTCGTGCCGGTGGCAGCCTCCAGCAGCAGCCCACCCAGGTGCGCAGGACTGGCCACGCCCCAGGATCCGTACGAGACGCCGCCGGGCCTGGCCTTGGCCGCGGCGATCAGGTCGCCCATCGTCCGCCATGGCGAACCGGCGGGCACCACGACGAAGAAGTAGTTGCGGACCAGCGGCGTGACCGGATCGAAATCCTTGCGCACGTCGTAGGGCAGCCTGGCGAACAGGTAAGGCTGGGTGCCCACGTGGTAGCTGTCCATGTGGACCAGCGTGTAGCCGTCGGGCGCGGCGCGCCGGCCGGCTTCGAACGCCAGGAAGCCGCTGGCGCCGGGCCGGTTCTCCACGATCACCTGCTGCCCCAGCGTGGCGGTCAGCTTCTCGGCGACGATACGCAGCAGCACGTCGGGCCCCTGGCCCACGGCGAACGGCGTCACGATCTTGACCGGCCGGGCCGGATAGCCCGGCGCGGCGGCGACGGCGGTCGATGCCGCGGTCAGGGCGGCAGCGGCCAGCATGCGCACGATCAGCGATTTGGACATGTCTTGTCTCCTCTTCGTGGGTACGGTGGGTCGTCGCTTGCGGCCCATTGTGGGAAGGCATTTTATTAAGGAATAATGGCGAATATTTGTTCAAAAAATAGCTATCAGTAAGCTCGATCAGGAATAAATTGGACGCCATCACGCAACTACGCACCTTCACCACCGTCGTCGCCTGCGGCGGCTTCTCCGAGGCGGCCCGGCAGATGGACGTCGTGCCCTCGGTGGTGGCCAAGCGCATCCGCCAGTTGGAAACCACCGTGGGCGCGCGGCTGTTCGACCGCACCACCCGCACGGTGCGCCTGACCGAAGCCGGCGAGAAACTGCACGCCCGCGCCGGCGTGCTGGTGGCCAGCTTCGAGGACCTGGTGCAGAGCGTGGAGCGAGATGCCTCCAAGCTGGTGGGCCACCTGCGGGTGGCGACGCCGACCACGTTGACCACGGTCCAGTTGGGCCCCCTCTTCAATGCCTTCCTGCGGCGGCACGACGGCATCACGATGGAGATCTCGCTGGTCGACCACTCGACCAACCCCGCCGAGCGGGACTACGACCTGGCCATCAGCGGCCGGCCGGCCAGCTACGAAGGCGTGGTCGAGATCCCGCTGTGCCCGGTGGACGCCGTGCTGTGCGCGGCGCCCGGCTATCTCGCCCGCCACGGCCGGCCCCGCCACCCCCAGGCCCTGACCGAACACGCCTGCCTCGTCTTCAAGCCATCCGGCCGCGCCTGGCACTTCCGCAGCGCCCGTGGCGGCATCAGTTTGGACATCCCGCCCCGGCTGGTGGCCGACGACAACCTCACGCTGCGGGACGCCGCCCTGTCGGAACTGGGCATCGCCGCCCTGCCCGCCTACGTCGCGCGCCCGGCGCTGGAGGCCGGCACGCTGGAGACGGTGCTGGACGAATTCCCGCTCCAGGAAACGTGGTTCAAGGCCTACGTCCCGCGGCGCAGGCAGCACGTCGCCCGCGTCGCCGCGCTGGTGGACTGGCTGGTCGGGCACCTGCGGCCGAGCGTCCCGCCCGCCCCCTGACTCCGCCGGCGGCGTCTCGCCGCCGCCACGCCAGCGCGTCCGAAACCCGGCCATATCACCGGTTCGTGAAAATTCAGTTCCCCGTCAGCAACTTGTCAGTGCCGCGTCAGTAACTGTTTCTACTCTGGTTTCAAGCCCGAGGCGCCCGTGGCCGAGGGCCAGTCTGCCGTTCCAACTATTACTCCTTTACAGCAGGCCCACCCAGGAGACATTCCTTCATGAGCACCACCGTCAGCAGTTCAGGGGCGCCGACTCCGGCCGCGCGTCCCATGACCAAGGAAGAGCGGCGCGTGATCTTCGCCTCGTCGCTAGGCACGGTTTTCGAGTGGTACGACTTCTATCTTTACGGCTCGCTGGCCGCCATCATCGCCAAACAGTTCTTCTCGGGGGTCAACGACACCGCGGCCTTCATCTTCGCGCTGCTGGCATTCGCGGCGGGCTTCGCGGTCCGGCCGTTCGGGGCCCTGGTGTTCGGCCGGCTGGGAGACATGGTCGGGCGCAAGTACACCTTCCTGATCACCATCCTGATCATGGGCCTGTCGACCTTCATCGTCGGGATACTGCCCTCGTACGCCTCCATCGGCATCGCGGCACCCGTCATTCTCATCATCCTGCGGCTGGCACAAGGCCTGGCGCTGGGCGGCGAGTACGGCGGCGCGGCCACCTACGTGGCCGAGCATGCCCCGCAGGGCAAGCGCGGCGCCTACACCAGTTGGATCCAGACCACGGCCACCCTGGGCCTGTTCCTGTCCCTGCTGGTGATCCTGGGCGTGCGCAACGCCACCGGTGAAGAAGCCTTCGCCGCTTGGGGATGGCGCATCCCGTTCCTGGTCTCCATCTTCCTGCTGGCGATTTCGGTCTGGATCCGGCTCAAGCTGAACGAGTCGCCCGCCTTCCAGCGCATGAAGGCCGAGGGCAAGGAATCGAAGGCGCCGCTGACCGAGTCCTTCGGCCGGTGGAGCAACCTGAAGGTGGTCCTGCTGGCGCTGCTGGGCCTGACCGCCGGCCAGGCCGTGGTCTGGTACACGGGACAGTTCTATTCGCTGTTCTTCCTGACCCAGACTCTGAAGGTAGACGCCACCACGGCCAACATCCTGATCGCCCTGGCCCTGCTGATCGGCACGCCCTTCTTCCTGATCTTCGGCTCGCTGTCGGACAGGATAGGCCGCAAGCCCATCATCATGGCCGGCTGCCTGATCGCCGCCCTCGCCTACTTCCCGTTGTTCAAGGCCATCACGCACTACGCCAACCCGGCGCTGGAAGCGGCGCAGGCCAAGGCGCCGGTGGTGGTCGTGGCCGACCCCAAGACCTGCTCGTTCCAGTTCAACCCCGTGGGCACCGCCAAGTTCGTCAGCTCCTGCGACCAGGTCAAGTCCTTCCTGGCCTCGAACTCGGTGAACTACAGCAACGAGGCGGCCCCGGCGGGATCCGTGGCCAAGGTCAAGGTGGGCGACACCACGATCGAGTCCTTCGAAGGCGCGGGCCTGGCGGCGGCCGAGTTCAAGACCCGCGGCGACGAGCTCAAGGCCCGGCTGACCTCGGAAATCCGCAACCACGGCTACCCCGCCAAGGCCGACCCGGCCCAGGTCAACAAGACCATGCTGGTGCTGCTGCTGACACTGCTGGTGATCCTGGTCACCATGGTCTACGGCCCCATCGCGGCCATGCTGGTCGAAATGTTCCCCACCCGCATCCGCTACACCTCGATGAGCCTGCCCTACCACATCGGCAACGGCTGGTTCGGCGGCTTTCTGCCCACCACCGCCTTCGCCATCGTGGCGGCCACCGGCAATATCTATAACGGGTTGTGGTACCCCATCATCGTCGCCGTGATGAGCCTGGTCATCGGCACCCTGTTCGTCCGGGAAACCAAGGACAACCGCCTGGAGGACTGATTCGGCGTGTTTGCAACAACCCGCTCCAAGGCGGGTTGTTGCAAGGCTTCCCACGATCGCAAGACTTGGGTTATCGTACCAAGCGTTACAATCCCGGCCTTGCCGGGTTTTGTTTTTTCAGCCAGTTGGAGACGTTGCCATGCGGGCGACCGAGCCCCAGGCCACAGGCCGCACATCGGGGAATCCCTCAGGGAACACACCGAGTCTCGTCGCCGAGTCCCTCAGCAAATCCTTTCTATCCGGTAATGTTCGCGAGCGCATTTTGCGAGATTTGTCGGTTAGCATCATGCCCGGCGAACTGACATTGATTTCTGGGCCATCGGGCTGCGGCAAGAGCACCCTGCTGGCCATACTCAGCGGCATGCTGCGTCCGGATGCCGGCATGGTGCGCGCCCTGGGCCAGGATCTCGGCCTGTTACAGCTTCAAGAGCTTGAACGTTTCCGGCTGATGCATACCGGCTTCGTCTTCCAGGGCTTCAACCTCTTTCCCGCGCTGACGGCTGTCGAACAGGTCGTCCTGCCCCTGCGCTACGTGGGCCTGTCCAAGCCGCAGGCCGAGGAACAGGCCTGGGCCGCCCTCGAAGAAGTGGGCATGAGCGGACGAGCCCGCCAGCGGCCGTCGGGCCTCTCGGGCGGCGAACAGCAGCGCGTGGCCATCGCCCGCGCGCTCGCCAAGGAACCCGAACTGCTCTTTGCGGACGAACCGACCAGCGCGCTGGACGCCGGCAACGGCATGAAAGTCATCGACATCCTGCACCGCATCGCCAAGCGCCACGGCGCCACGGTGTTGTGCGTCAGCCACGATCCGCGCCTGATCAGCCATGCCGACCGCGTCCTGACCATGGAAGATGGGCGCATCCTGGACGACAGGCGCACCGGTGCGCTGGTCGCCGAAACCTAGGAACTCTCGAGCTCGTGCCTAAGCTTTTCACTACTCTTCGCCTTGGAATCCTGGCCGCGCTGACCGGCGGCGTGCTGCTGGCCTCGTGTTCCCGCCAGCAACAGGCGCAAGCCCCCGTGGCCGACCAGCCGCCCTACGCCGCCGTCGCGCGCGGACGCGTGGACGTCGAAGGCGGTCTGGTGCGCGTGGGCGCGGCCGTGGACGGCACCGTCGCGCGGGTGGCGGTGCACGACGGCGACCAGGTCAAGAAGGGCCAGGCGCTGATCGAGTTCAATCCGGCGGCGGCCCAGCTGGCCGTCGATGCGGCCGATGCGGAATTGCGTCAGACGCAAGCCCAAGAGCGTGTGCTGCGCAGCCGCCTGCCCGGACTGAAACAGCGCGCCCAGCGGCTGGCCGAGGCCGCCGCCGGCGGCGCCATCGACGGCCAGGCGGCCGACGATGCGCGCAACGCCGTGGCCCAGGCCGAGGCCGAGGCCTTGGCGGCCCAGGCGGCGGTGGACGTCGCGCGCCAGAAATTGCGGGCTGCGCAATGGACGCTGGAGCGCCAGCAGGTCCGCTCGCCCGTGGATGGCGAGGTCGTCGGCCTGGAGGTGCAGGTCGGCAACGCGGTCACTGCCCAGACCGAAATGCTGCGCCTGCTGCCCAAGCGGCGCCTGATCGTCCGCGCCGAGGTGAACGAAGCCTACGTCGCGGCGCTGAAAACCGGCATGCAGGCCGAGATCGTGGAAGAATCCGCCCCCGGCGGCACCCCCATCCCGGCGCGCCTGGAACGCATAGGCAGCGTGTTCCAGCTCATGTCGCCCGGCGACGACCCGCAGGAGCGGATCAGCCGCCGCGGCGTCGAAAGCCTGCTGTCGATCGAAAACCCCGAAAAGTTGCGTGTCGGCCAGCGCGTGCTGGTCCGCTTCCTTCCCTAAAGGCTTGCCATGTTGCTCAGTCAGTACGCCGCCGATGAACAACCCGGATCCGAATGGATCGTGTTGTGCGACTTCGACGGCACCATTTCCAAGCAGGATGTCACCGACACCCTGCTTGAACATTTCGGCCGGCCGGGATGGCAAGAGCTGGAAGACGCGTGGGAACGGGGGGAAATCGGCTCGCGCGAGTGCATGGCCAAGCAAATCGCGCTGCTGGACGCAAGCAAGGAAGAACTGGACGCCCTGGTGGCGAACATCGAGATCGACCCGGCCTTCCCCGAATTCGTGGCCCAGGCGCGCCGCCTCGGCACGCCGGTGCACATCGTCAGCGACGGCCTGGCCGGCGTAATCACGGCCATCATGGAACGCCATGGGCTGGCTGACCTGCCCGTGGTGGCCAACCGCTTCGAACAGGCCGGCCCGCGCAGCTGGCGGCTGACCTTCCCCTACGCCGACGCCGCCTGCCGCAAGGCCAGCGGCACCTGCAAGTGCTCCTACGGCTCGGGCGTGCGCGGCCTGCACGAGAAGATCCTGTACGTGGGCGACGGCGCCTCGGACTTCTGCGTGTCGGGCACGGTCGATTTCGTGCTGGCCAAGCACCGCCTGATCGACTACTGCCGCGAACACGGCCTGGTGCACATTCCCATTGCCGGCTTCGACGAGGCCCGCAATGCGCTCGACTTCATCCTGAAAGGCCAGTTGCACGCCATCGCGCAACCTCCGCGCGGCTTCACGATCGCGCCGGCAGCAGCCAGCACCGCCTGAACCCCGGGCGGTCCATTCTTCACCTCATGATCAAATCCGCGGATTTCTATTTCGAAGGCGGCCGCGCGGGCGTGCTGCTCATCCATGGCCTGACCGGCACCCCCAATGAAATGCGTACCGTCGGCAAGGGCCTGCACCGGGCCGGCTTCACGGTCTACGGCATGCAGCTGGCGGGCCATTGCGGCGACCTCGACGATCTCGTCCGCACCGGCTGGAAGGATTGGTACGCCAGCGTGCTAGAGGGCGTCGACCGCCTGCGCCGCGACGTCGACCATTGCTTCGTCGCCGGCCTGTCGATGGGCGCGGTGCTGGCCCTGAAGGCCGCGGCCGACCGGCCCGACGACATCGCCGGTGTCGGCGTCTACGGCGCCACCTTCCGCTACGACGGCTGGAACATCCCCTGGTACTGGCGCCTGTCGTTCCTGCTGCCGTGGTTCAAGCGCTTCAACCTGTTCCAGGACAAGACGTTCGACGAAGAGCCCCCCTACGGCCTGAAAGACGAACGGCTGCGCGCGGCGGTGTCCTCCAGCATGCTGGGCGGCGACAGCGCCGACGCCGGCCTGCCCGGCAACCCCTGGTCCTCGCTGACCGAGCTCATCGATCTGTCGGCCACGGTGCGCCGCCAACTGCGCCAGGTGCGCGCGCCCTGCCTGGTCATGCACGCCGCCGAGGACGACATGGCCAGCGTCGGCAACGCCCACCTGGTCATGGAACGCGTCAGCGGCCCCTCCAAGCTGGTACTGCTGCACGACAGCTATCACATGATCACGGTGGACCGCGAGCGCCGCGAAGTCATACGCGAGTCGGCCGAGTTCTTCTCCGAGATCGCCGCGCAGCGCGAAGGCGCCGCACCGCAGGCGGCGCGATGACACCGCTCGTCGCCCTGCTCTGGACGCTGAACGTCCTGGTCGACACCGGCGGCCAGCTCGCCTTCAAGGCGGCCGCCTCCACGCCCACCGACGGCAGCGGCCTGCGCTACTGGCGCGAGCTGGCGCGGCGACCCTGGATCTGGATAGGGATCGCCTGCTATATCCTGGAATTCGTCGTCTGGCTGGCCTTCCTGTCGCTGGTGCCGCTGTCCGAGGGCGTACTGCTGGGCTCGATCAACATCGTCGCCATCATGATCGCCGGCCGCTTCCTGTTCAACGAACGCCTGACACCGCTGCGGGTGGCCGGCATCGCGCTGATCGCCGCCGGCGTGGCGGTCGTGGGGATACCGTGATGCGCCGCTTCTACCTGATCGGCTTCGGCCTGCTGATGGCCTTCGACACGCTGGCGCAGATCAGCTTCAAGTACGCCGCCAATCATGCGATGCCGCTGGCGGCCGACCTGGACTGGCTCATGCGGGTGTTCGGCCAACCGTGGATCTATGGCGCTTTCGTCGGTTACATCGGCGCCTTCTTCACCTGGATGTCGCTGCTCAAGCGCGCGCCCATCGGGCCGGCCTTCGCCGCCTCCCACCTCGAAGTCGTGACCGTCATGCTGGTGTCGGTCTGGCTGTTCGACGAACACATCACCACCAACCAGATGCTGGGCGCGCTGCTGATCATCGGCGGCATCGTCTGCCTGGCCTTCGGCGAGGCCAGCGAATCGCGGCCCCTCCATCCGGAGTCCGGCCGTGCCGACGCCTAGGCTCGCAGCCGGCGCCCGTGGGCGCGACATCCCGCCCACGGCGGGCCTGCCGCTGCGCTGGAACGATCTCTTGCCCGGCGGCCCCGCCGACCTGGAGGCGCGCATCGCGTCCTGGCTGGGCGTCGACGCCTTGCAACTGGAATGCTCCGGCACCTCCAGCCTGGTCGTCTCGCTGCTGACGCTGGCCCGGCGCAGCCCGCGCAAGACCGTCATCCTGCCCGCCTACACCTGCCCGCTGGTCGCGCTGGCGGTCCATCACTGCGGACTGCGCATGAAGCTGTGCGACCTCGCCCCCGGCCATTTCGACCTCGACCCGGCCGCGCTCGAAGCGGCCTGCGACGACGATACGCTGGCCATCGTGGTCACCCACCTGGCCGGACGCGTGGCCGACACCGCCACCGCGCTGCGCTGCGCCGCCCGCTGCGGCGCGGCCGTCATCGAGGATGCGGCACAGGCGCTGGGGGCCCGGCGCAACGGACGCAGCGTCGGCCTGGACGGCGACATCGGCTTCTTCAGCCTGGCCGCCGGCAAGGGCCTGAGCATCTACGAAGGCGGCCTGCTGCTGGCGCGCGATCCCGCGCTGCGCGACGAATTGCGCGCCACCAGCGCGCGCACCGTCGGCAGCCGGCCGGGATGGGAGGCGCGCCGCAGCCTGGAACTCCTGGCCTACGCGCTGCTGTACGGGCCGCGCGGCATGCGCCTGGCCTACGGCAACCCGCAGCGCGCGGCCTTGCGCGCCGGCGATCCCGTGCGGGCCGCCGGCGACGATTTCTCGCTCGACATCCCCATCCATCGGGTCGGCCGCTGGCGCCGCGGCGTGGGCGCGCGGGCGGCCCGCCGCCTGCCGGCGTTCCTGGACGAAGCCCGGGCGCGCGCGCAGCGGCGCCTGGGGCGGCTGCAAGACCTGCCCGGGGTACGGGTGATGCAGGACATCGCCGGCGGCGACGGCGTCTGGCCATTCTTCATGCTGTTGCTGCCCGACGCGCCGTCGCGGCGGCGCGCGCTGGACCGGCTATGGGGCGCGGGACTGGGCGTGGGCCCCCTGTTCGTGCACACCCTGCCCGACTACGGCTACCTGCGCCCCATCGTCGCCGACGCGCCGGTGCCCCATGCCCGTGATTTCGCGGCGCGCGCGCTGTCGATCACCAACAGCCACTGGCTGGACGATGAGCGGTTCGAAGCGATCTGCGGGATCCTGGCGTCCTGACGCGCCCCGGGAGGGGCGTGCCGGAACTCAGAGAAAGCGGTCCAGGATGCGGCGGCTGGCGCGGTCCAGGCGTTCCAGGTCGCGTATCAGGAAGTGGATGCCGTGGCCGTCCGAGATCAGGAGCTTGGACTGGGAAATGCGCCGGATGTCCTGTTCGCTCTTGAGCCACAGCCGGGCTTCGCCGCGGCTGGTCCGGACGGTCCAGGTCGTGGGCGTGACGTAGCTCGCCACCTGCACGATGCGCTGGATCTCGGGCATGAATTCGCGGTGGCCGAGTTCTTCGCGCACCATTTCCCGCGCCTCGGGCGGCAGGTCCGCCAGGCGGGAGATCCACGCCACTTCGTGCCCACCCGGGCCGACCAGCGAGATGTCCTCGGACTCGGTATCGATGGGGAAGGCGCGCACGGGCGTCACTTCCTCGGCCGGCCCGCCGTCGGTGGGGGTGCAGATCAGCCGGCCGTACGCATTGCGGCTCAACGTATAGGGGAAGAAGGTGCTGCTCATGCCTGCTCCTCGTCGTCGCCGTCCCAGGTGCTGTCGCTGCCGGGAGGATCGAGCTGCCGGGTCTGCGCCTGGTGCAGGCGATAGTAGGCGCCGCCCTTGGCGATCAGGTCTTCGTGGCGCCCCTGCTCGACGATGCGGCCGCGATCCAGCACCACCAGCCGGTCGGCGCGCCGCAGGGTGCTGAGCCGGTGAGCCACGGCGATGGTGGTGCGCCCCTGCACCAGGTTGTCGAGCGCCTTCTGGATCTCCTGTTCGGTCGAGGTGTCGACCGAGGAAGTCGCCTCGTCCAGGATCAGGATGCGCGGATCGATCAGCAGCGCGCGGGCGATGGAGATGCGCTGGCGCTCGCCGCCCGACAGCGCCTGCCCGCGTTCGCCCACCAGCGAATCGTAGCCGTGCGGCAGGCGCAGGATGAACTCGTGCGCGTGGGCCGCGCGCGCGGCGGCCACGATCTCCTCGCGCGTGGCCTCGGGCTTGCCGTAGGCGATGTTCTCGGCCACCGTCCCGAAGAACAGGAACGGCTCCTGCAGCACCACGCCGATGTTGCGCCGGTACCCGGGAATGGACAGTGCGCGGATGTCGACGCCGTCCACCTTGATCGAGCCCTGCGCGACGTCGTAGAAGCGGCAGATCAGGTTGACCAGCGTGCTCTTGCCCGAGCCGCTGTGCCCCACCAGGCCGATCATCTCGCCCGGCTGGATGTCGAGGTCTATGCCGCGCAGCACGGCACGCGTGCCGTAGCGGAAGGTGGCCTCGCGGATCTGGATGCGGCCCTCCAGCCGGCCGATGGGAACCGGATGGGCCGGTTCGGGCACGCTGGAGACGCGGTCCAGGATGTCGAAGATGCGCTTGGCGCCCGCCGCCGCCTTCTGCGTGACCGAGACGATGCGGCTCATGGAATCGAGCCGCAGGTAGAAGCGGCTGATGTAGGCCAGGAAGGCGGCCAGCACACCCACCGAGATATGGTGGTTGGCGATCTGCCAGATGCCGAATATCCAGACCACCAGCAGGCCGACCTCGGTCAGCAGGATGACCGTGGGCGAGAACATCGACCACGTGGTGTTGACCTTGTCGTTGACCGCGAGGTTGTGGTTGTTGGCCTCGCGAAAGCGCGCCACCTCGCGCTTCTCCTGGGCGAAGGCCTTGACCACGCGGATGCCCGGGATGGTGTCGGCCAGCACGTTGGTGATCTCGGCCCAGTTGCGGTCCACCTTCTCGAACCCGTGGCGCAGCTTGTCGCGCACCAGGTGGATGAGCCAGGCGATGAAGGGCAGCGGCAGCAGCGTGGCCAGCGCCAGCCAGGGATCGATGGAGACCAGGATGCCGGCCGTCATCAGGATCATCAGGACGTCGGTGGCGAAGTCCAGCAGGTGCAGCGACAGGAAGACGCAGATGCGGTCGGTCTCGTTGCCGATGCGCGCCATGAGGTCGCCCGTGCGCTTGCCGCCGAAGTACTCCAGGGAAAGCTGCTGCAGGTGTTCATAGGCGCTGGTGCGCAGGTCGGCGCCGATGCGTTCGCTGACCCAGGCGAGGATATAGGTCCGCGACCAGCCCAGCACCCAGGCCACCAGCGCCGCGCCCAGTAGCCCGGACAGGTAGAGCGCGGCCAGGTCGTAGTCGATGGGCTTGCCGTTCTGGAACGGGATCAGCACATCGTCCATCAGCGGCATGGTCAGGTAAGGCGGCACCAGCGTCGCGGCGGTGGACAGGACCGTCAGGATGAAGCCGAGCAGCAGCTTACCGCGATAGGGACGGGCGAACCGGCGCAGCCGCAACAAGGCCCAGCCGCGGTTCTCGACCGGCGCCTCGGCCTCGCAGGCCGGGCAATCCTGCTCGCCTTCCGGCAGCGGCGCATGGCAACGGGGGCAGGCAGGCGCCAGGCGGGCCGCCACGCCGCCCTGCGTCAACGCCGCCAACTGGCGCTCGAACTGGTCGGCCAGCCGGACCGCGCCGGCATGGTGGGCCATGGTCGTCCGCCACAGGGCCAGCCGCGCCCTGGCGTCCACCAACTCGGCCGCGACCACGCCCGCGTGGTCGGACAGCGCCAGCCGCATCCCCTCGCGCAGCGGCCAATCGCGCCATCCCGGCGCGTCGGCCGAGGCCGCCAGCAGCCGGGTCTCGGTCAGCACCAGCGCGCCCCGGGCATAGCGCAATTCTGTATCCAGATCCAGTTCCAGCCAGGCGCAGACGGTTTCGCCCTCGGCCAGCGGTGGAGCGGCCTGGCCACGCCAGGCATCGGGCAAGGAAGACAACGGATGAGACGCGGCAGTCATCGGCGGGCGGTGCCCCAAATAAGCAACATAGTATTTGTAACTATTTCTAATTCATGGAAATATGTCAGCCTCACGTAAGTATTATAGTTCCCACCAACTTCCGTTGTTCGAGAAACCGATGCGTTGTAGCGTCGCATCTAGGGGATTCCCTAAACCGTGTATTCCATCTTGCCTGTCAGGCAAGGGGGCAATACATTTCCGCTCATCTACGATTGTCATCGGATTGACTCGAGTACGCCCCGAGAGCGTACACCCAGCTCGCATCGTTCCACCCGGACCCTCGTCCCAACTTCTCAGCCTGTCCGCGCCGCCTGCACGCCCCGGTTTTCCGTCCCGCGCCGTGCGCCCCGCCCCAGACCCATTTTCGTCATGAAACGCAAACACATTGAATTCCTCGATGTGCTGTCCCTGCGCGGACCCAGCATGTGGACTTATCCGCCCGTCCTCGAGGCCTGGGTGGACATCGGGGAACTCGAGGACTTCCCGTCCAACCTGATTCCGGGCTTCTACGAACGGCTGGAGGCCTGGCTGCCGACGCTGATCGAGCACCGGTGCAGCTACGACGAACGCGGCGGTTTCCTGCGCCGCGTGCGCGAGGGCACGTGGCCGGGCCACATCCTGGAACACGTCACGCTGGAACTGCAGAACCTGGCCGGGCTGCCCGGCGGCTTCGGCAAGGCGCGCGAGACGTCCACGCGCGGCGTCTACCGCGTGATCGTCAGCGCCTACCAGGAAGAGGTCACGCGCGCCGCGCTCCATACCGCGCGCGACCTCGTCATGGCCGCCATCGAAGACCGCCCCTACGACGTGCCCGCGGCCATCGAGGCCCTGCGCGACCTCGTCAACGAACACTGGCTGGGCCCCAGCACCGCCAGCATCGTGCAGGCCGCCGAGGACCGCCGCATTCCCTATATCCGCCTCAACCAGGGCAACCTGGTGCAGTTCGGCTACGGCGCCGCGCAGCACCGCATCTGGACCGCCGAGACCGACCGCACCAGCGCCGTGGCCGAAGGCATCGCCTGCGACAAGGACCTGACCAAGAGCCTGCTGCAGGCCTGCGGCGTGCCCGTGCCCCAGGGCCGCGCGGTGGAGAGCAAGGACGATGCGTGGGAAGCCGCCCAGGAGATCGGCCTGCCGGTGGTGGTCAAGCCCAGCGACGGCAACCACGGCCGCGGCGTGTTCCTGGACCTGCGCACGCGCGAGGCCATCGAGACCGCGTTCGGCGTGGCCAGCGGCGAAGGCAGCGGCGTGATCGTCGAGCGCTGCGTGCCCGGCAACGAACACCGCCTGCTGGTGGTGGGCGACCGGATGGTGGCCGCGGCGCGCGGCAAGACCGCCTCGGTCGTCGGCGACGGCCGCTCCACGATCCAGCAACTGATCGGCAGCCAGCTCAACTCGGATCCACGCCGCGGCAACACCGAGGAGCATCCGCTGAACCTGGTCGCGCTGGACTCCGCCGCCCGCATCGAACTCAAACGCCAGGGCTATGACGGCGACTCCATCCCGCCCGCCGGCGAGGAAGTCCTGATCCAGCGCAACGGCAACGTCGCCTTCGACGTGACCGACGAGGTCCATCCCTCGGTCGCGGCGCACGTGCGGCTCGCGGCGCGCATCGTCGGCCTGGACATCGCCGGCGTGGACCTGGTGGTCGAGGACATCTCTCGACCGCTCGAGGAACAGGGCGGCGCCATCGTCGAGGTCAATGCCGGCCCCGGCCTGCTGATGCACCTGAAACCCGCCGACGGCAAGCCCCGCCCCGTGGGCCGCGCCATCGTCGATCACCTGTTCCCCAACGGCGGCGAAGGCCGCATCCCGCTGGTGGGCGTGTCCGGCAGCCACGGCATGGCCGGCGTGGTCCACCTGGTCGGCCAATTCCTGCGGCTGTCGGGCCGCCGCGTGGCCACGGCGTCCAGCCAGGGCCTGTACTTCGACCACCGGCAGGTCGACCGCGCCCCCGCCGGCTGGAACGCCGTTCAGCGCGCGCTGATGAATCCCATGATGGAAGCGGCCGCGATCGAGAACGGCGCCCGCGCCATCCTGACCCAAGGCCTGGCCTACGACCGCTGCCAGGTCGGCGTCGTCACCAACCTCGATCCTGCGCAGACCCACCCCGACCTGTCCATCGTCGAACCGCAGCAGATCTTCAACGTGCTGCGCACCCAGGTCGACGTCGTGCTGCCCGGCGGCTGCGCCGTGCTCCATGCCGCCGACGAACTGGTCGCCGACATGGCCCGCCTGTGCGACGGCGACGTGATGTTCTTCGCGCGCGACGGCAAGCTGCCCCGCATCGCCGAACACCTGGCCGCCGGCAAGCGCGCGGTCTTCGTGCGCGGCGATGCCGTCGTGCTCGCCCATGGCGCGAACGAAACCCTCTTGGCTCCCCTCGCCTCCGTGCCCTGCCTGGCCGGACAGCCGGGCCTGCCGATCGAAAGCGTCCTGGCCGCCGTGGCCGCGGGCTGGGCGCTGGACCTGCCGCAGGATTGCATCCGCGCCGGGATCGAAACCTACGGCATGCCGGCCCCCGCGGCCGCCACGGCCTGAAAGCCTGGGAAACGCACAGGAAAACATCATGGAAGTCTCACGTATCCGTGCGCTGCGCGGCCCCAATCTGTGGAGCCGACGCACCGCGCTCGAGACGATCGTCTCGTGCACCGACGCCGAGCGCGCCATCGCCGGCATCCCCGGCTTCGAGGCGCGCCTGCGCGCCCGCTTTCCCGCCATCGGCCTGTTGCAGCCGGCGGGCCAGGAGCGTTCCGTCTCCATGGCCCGCGCGCTCGGGCTGGCCACGCTGGGGCTGCAATCGCAGGCCGGCTGCCCGGTCACCTTCGTGCGCACCGTCCCCACGCTGGAGGCCGGCATCTATCAGGTCGTGGTCGAATACACCGAGGAAGACGTCGGCAGGCTGGCCCTGAAGTTCGCGCTCGAACTGTGCCAGGCCGCCGAGCATGACACGCCCTTCGACCTCGATGCCGCGCTGGCGCAACTGCGCGACCTGGACGAGGACGTCCGCATCGGCCCCAGCACCGGCTCCATCGTGCAGGCGGGGGTCCAGCGCGGCATCCCGTACCGCCGCCTGACGCAGGGCAGCCTGATCCAGTTCGGCTGGGGCAAGAAACAGCGACGCATCCAGGCGGCCGAGATGGACCGCAGCAGCGCCATCGCCGAAGCCATCGCCCAGGACAAGGAACTGACCAAGACCCTGCTGCATGCCGCCGGCGTCCCGGTTCCCGAGGGCCGTCCGGTCGAGGACGCCGAGGACGCCTGGGCGGCGGCGCAGGAAATCGGCGCGCCCGTGGTGGTCAAGCCGCGCGACGGCAACCAGGGCAAGGGCGTCGCGGTCAACATCTCGACGCACGAGCAGATCCTGGCGGCCTATGCCGTGGCCGAGAAATACGGATCGGCCGTTCTGGTCGAACGCTACATCCCCGGCCACGACTTCCGCCTGCTGGTGGTCGGCAACACCCTGGTCGCGGCCTCGCGGCGCGATCCGCCGCAGGTGTTCGGCGACGCCGTGCACACCATCCGCGAACTGGTGGAAGAAGTGAACAAGGATCCCCGCCGCGGCGAGGGCCACGCCACCAGCCTGACCAAGATCCGCCTGGACGACATCGCCATCGCGACCCTGGCCAAGACGGGCTACACCCCGGATTCCATCCCCCCCAAGGGCGCCCTGGTCATCCTGCGCAACAACGCCAACCTGAGCACCGGCGGCACCGCCACCGACGTCACCGACGAAGTCCATCCCGAATTCGCCGCCCATGCCATCGCGGCGGCGCGCACGGTGGGCCTGGACATCTGCGGCGTGGACATCGTGGCCGGCACCGTCATCAAGCCGCTGGAAAGCCAGGGCGGCGCCATCGTCGAAGTCAACGCCGCGCCGGGCCTGCGCATGCACCTCGCGCCGTCGTACGGCAAGCCGCGCGCCGTGGGCGAAGCCGTCATCGCCGACATGTTCGCGCCCGAGGACGACGGCCGCATCCCCGTGGTCGCGGTGGCCGGCACCAACGGCAAGACCACGACCGTGCGCCTGATCGCCCACCTGCAGGGCGTCAACGGGCACCTGGTCGGCATGACCAATTCCGACGGCGTCTACATCGGCCAGCAGCGCATCGACGTGGGCGACTGCAGCGGACCGCGCAGCGCGCGCAACGTGCTGCTGCACCCCGACGTCGACGCGGCCGTGTTCGAGACGGCGCGCGGCGGCATCCTGCGCGAGGGCCTGGGCTTCGACCGCTGCGACGTGGCCGTGGTGACCAACATCGGCATGGGCGACCACCTGGGCCTGAACTTCATCAGCACGGTCGAGGATCTCGCGGTGGTCAAGCGGGTGATCGTCGAGAACGTGGCGCCCACCGGCACCGCCGTGCTCAACGCTACCGACCCCAACGTCGCCAACATGGCCGACAGCTGCCCCGGCTCGGTAATCTTCTTCTCGAACGACCGCCAGCACACGCTGATCACCACCCAGCGCGCCAAAAACCAGCGCGTGGTCTACCGCGACGGCCAGGCCATCGTCGCGGCACGCGGCGCCGAGGAACAGCGCATCGCGCTGGCCGACATTCCCCTGACCTACGACGGCGCGATCGACTTCCAGGTCGAGAACGCGATGGCGGCCATCGCCGCCGCCTGGGCCCTGGGGCTGGACTGGCAAGTCATCCGCCGCGGCCTGGCCAGCTTCGTGAACGACGCCCAGACCGCGCCCGGCCGCTTCAACCGCTTCGAATTCCGCGGCGCCACGATCTTCGCCGACTACGGCCACAACCCCGACGCCATCCAGGCGCTGGTGCGCGCGATCGAGCGCATGCCCGCCAAGCGGCGTTCGGTGGTCATCAGCGGGGCGGGCGACCGCCGCGACGTGGATATCTGCCGCCAAACCGAGATCCTGGGCACCGCCTTCGACCAGGTCGTGCTGTACGAAGACCAATGCCAGCGCGGCCGCGAGGACGGCGAGGTGCTCGCGCTGCTACGCCAGGGACTGGCGGGCGCGACCCGTGCGCAGGACGTGCGGGAGATCCGGGGCGAGTTCCTGGCCATCGACACGGCCATGGATGAACTCGGGGCGGGCGACCTGTGCCTGATCCTGGTGGATCAGGTGGAGGAAGCGCTGGCCCACATCGAGCAGCGCATCGCCGCCGATTGCGCGATCAGTGCGGCGATGCGGCAGCCAGCCGGGCAATCAATCGCGCATTGAGCGCATGCTGCTGGGCCTGCCAGCGGGCCAGGAGTTCCGCCGAAGGCGCCTCCTGGCCGTCGGCGGCGCTCAGCCACCGCTTCCACCAGGCGCGGTACTCGTACAGCGAGACCTCCCCCGTGATGTCGCTGCCGATCACGCGGCCCGACAGCGCCCCGAGCGCCCGGGCCACGTGCTCCTCGCGCAGGATGCCCTGGTCCCAGTTGGTGCGGGCCACCTCGGGATGGAACACATCCTTGTCGATCGAAACGTAGGTGGGCTCGGACGAGGCCGCCAGCACGGGCAGCACCGCCTCCATGAGCGCCTCCGGGCCGTCGAAGCTGCGCACCGCGCCGCCCAGGCCCAGCAGCCGCGCCCAGCCGGCATCCACGTTCATGCACCAATAGCTGAGCTTGCCGCCCGCCAGCGGGCGCAGATAGTTTTCCCAGCTGTGCGACCAGCCCACGTCGCCCGAGGTGATCCCGATCACATGGACGTGCGACACGAAGGGCAACGCGGCCACCTTGCGCACCCACGACCCGCAGTGGATGCCGAACAGATAGCGCATGTTGTCCGGATGATTGTCGAACACCACCACGCGAAACGGCCCGCGCGCGCGCATGCGCTCGATCAGGGGCCAGCTCAGGTGGTGGAAATCCCCGCTGCCCATCAGCACCGTGCCATGGTGTGCCGGCATGGTTCCATCCAGCTCGCGCCGCAGCGCGCGGAACGTGGCCAGCGAGCAGCCGAAGCGCACGGACTCCTGCCAGGACTGCAGCGGCAGCACCGTGGCGCCCTCCACCTCGCCGCAGGCATCGTCGAAGTCGAGCACGAGCGGAGCGGCACTCATGGCTTCTCGCCCTCGCTCCACGTGCGGTCGCCCTCGAAGCGCCCCGCGAAGCGCTTGAGCACGGCCCGCAGCAAGGGATTGCGGATGTAGACCGCGTGCCGGGTGAACGTGAACGACGCCCCCAGGTAGGACTTCACCTCGGGATCGGTCCAGCCAGCGATGTAGTGGCGCAAGCCGCGCTCCAGCGCATATTCGAGGTTGACCATCCAGCTGACGAAATACAGGTTGTTGTCGCGCGCGTCGGGATACTGGAACCCGATGTACTTGTCGACCAGGTTGCCGTCGCACTCGAAGCAGATGTTGTAGCCGATCATCCGGCCTTCGCGGCGGTACACGAAGACGATCCCGCCGCTCTCGCCATCCTGCAGGACCCGCTGGAAGAAGTCTTCGGTCAGCAGGTCGAAGTGCATCTCGCTCTGGTCGTAGACGTTCCGGTACAGCGCGTAGAACTCGCGCAGCACCTCGGGCCGCGCGAACCGGGCATCGCCGGCCCTGACCCGCTCGATGTCCAGCCCCGCGCGCGAGCGCAGCTTGCGGCGGATGTTCTTGCGCCGCGAATAGGACACTCGTTCGAGATAGGCATCCAGGCTGGCGAAATCGATGGGTACGTAGGCCAGCGCCTGGCCTTCCACCAGCACGAAGCCTTCGGCCTGGCAGGCCCGGGCCAGCACGGCGGCGTAGTCATTTTCTTCAGCGCTCAGCAGCGGCGAATCCTGCGGCAGGTCCTTGACGATCAGGAACGGCTGCTGGCCGCCGTACTCGGCCTTCAGTTGCGCGGCCAGGCGCGCGGGATCCGTGCCCGTGGCCAACAGCGCGTATTCCGAGACGGTCGTGCCGACGAACGCGGTGCGCGGCTGCAGCAGGCCCTTCCAGAAGCGAAAGCCCGGCAGGCGCCGGACCAGGCGCTTGGCGCCGTCGTCGGCGGTGGTCAGCAGATCGAAGCGGGCGCGGAACATCGGACCGCCGCTGGCGGTCACCCACGCAGAAAAACCTTGGGGCGGGCAAGCCAGGAAATGGCCCACCAGCCCCTCGGGTTCCAATCTGTTCAAGTACGGCCGCAGGAAGTCCGGGGTTGCCCCCGGACCGGCAACCTCAACCGCCGTTCTTTGCACGAGTCAGCAACTGGTCGAGCAGTTCCAGTCCCTGGTCGATCTCTTCCGGCGTGATGTGCAGCGAAGGCGCGAACGTGATGACGTTCTTGTAGTAGCCGCCGACGTCCAGGACCAGGCCCATCTTCTTGCCCTTGTAGTCCAGATCGCCGGACAGGCCGATGTCGACCATCCGGTCCAGCAGCGCCTTGTTGGGCGTGAAGCCGTCCTCGGTGCAGATCTCGGCGCGCAGGGCCAGGCCCAGGCCATCGACGTCGCCTATCTCGCGATGGCGCTTCTGCAGATCCTTCAGGCCTTCCAGGAAATGCTTGCCGCTGGCCATCACCATGGCTTCGTAGTCGACCTCGGCCAGCATCTTCATCGTTTCCAGGCCGACGGCGGTGCCGAGCGGATTGGACGCGAAGGTCGAGTGGGTCGATCCCGGCGGGAACACGGTGGGGTTGATCAGTTCTTCGCGCGCCCACAGGCCGGCCAGCGGATTCAGGCCGTTCGTGAGCGCCTTGCCGAAGACCAGCACGTCGGGCTTGACGCCGAAGTGCTCGATGGCCCAGAGCTTGCCGGTACGGTAGAAACCCATCTGGATTTCATCGACCACCAGCAGGATGCCGTACTGGTCCAGCACCTTCTTCAGGCCCTTGAAGAAATTGGGCGGGGGCACGACATAGCCGCCGGTCCCCTGGATGGCCTCGACGTAGAACGCGGCGTATTCGGCCTGCCCCACCTTCGGATCCCAGACGCCGTTGTATTCGGTCTCGAACAGGCGGGCGAAACCGGCCACGCAATGTTCGCCGTATTCCTCGGACGTCATGCCGCGCGGACGGCGGAACGGATACGGGAACGGCACGAAGTGGGCACGCTCGCCGAAGTGGCCGTAGCGGCGGCGGTAGCGGTAGCTGGAGGTGATAGCCGAAGCGCCCAGGGTCCGGCCGTGGTAGCCGCCCTCGAAAGCGAACATCAGGCTCTTGCCTTCCGTGGCGTTGCGCACCAGCTTGAGCGAATCCTCGACGGACTGCGAGCCGCCCACGTTGAAGTGCACGCGGCCCTTGTAGCCGAACTTGCGCTCGGCGTCCTGCGCGATGATCTTGGACAGCTCGATCTTGGTCGGGTGCAGGTACTGGCTGGCGACCTGCGGCAGCACGTCCAGCTGCTTCTTGAGCACGTTGTTCAGGCGCTGGTTGCCATAGCCGAAGTTGACGGCCGAATACCACATCTGCAGGTCCAGGTACTGCGTGCCCTGGGCATCGTACATGTAGCTGCCTTCGCAGCGATCGAAGATCTTCGGCGGATTGACGTAATGGACGGTATCGCCGAACGAGCAATATTGCGCTTCGTCGGCAAGCAGTTGGGATTCGGAGCTCATTAAGGGAAACCTCGGGGAAATCAGTTGCGGCCGCGGGTCTTGTGGGCTGAGCGCCCACCGCTTATCGTTCTGGGAAGCACACCGGAAAGTCCCTGGCGACCTTCCCGACCCTCCGCCGTTGCGCAGTATCGCAGAAAAGCCGTGGCCCGCCATTGTCGACACGGCCGGTGGGCTGCGCCTGTTGCAAGAGGCGCATAGGGTAAACGGTGATGGTGGACATTTCCATTACCATTTGGCTAGGCATTCCTGCGCGGAAATTATAGCCTGCCCGGCGCACGGCATCTTCCCGCTCGCGCCCAATGCCCAACAGACAGTAAGATCACGCCTGTTGCGATTTGCCCCCTCGTCGCCGGGGCCGCGTACCGCCTCCACGCTCCACAGCTCCTCTGCGCGCCTGGTCATGCCCTTTTCCCGTTTTCCGCAGTCCCCTCCTTCCCGCCCCGGCCTCCGGTGGACGCTGCTCCTGGCGGCCGCCGCACTGGCTGGATGCGTGAGCGTTCCGACCCCGGACCTGCAGGCCGACGTTCCCGCGCAATGGAGCAACGCCGCGCCGGGTGCCACGGCGCCCGCGCCCGCCGAATGGTGGAAGGCCTTCGCCGACCCGCAGCTCGACGGACTGGTGGAACAGGCTCTGGCCGGCAACCTGACCATCGCCGAGGCGCACGCCCGCCTGCAGGCCGCGCGCAAGCTGCACGACGTGGCCAACGCACCCTACCTGCCCAACCTGGGCTTTCGCACACGCGATGCCGTGGCGGCCGACGCCAGCAGTTCGTACTTCCAGGCGGGGTTCGACGCCACCTGGGAATTCGGACTGTTCGGCCGGAGCGAGGGTGCCGAGCGCCAGGCACGCGCCAGCGTGGATGCGGCGGCCGCCACCTTGCAGGGCGCGCGCGTCAGCGTCGCCGCCGAAGTCGTGCGCGCCTGGCGCGAACTGCGCAGCGCTCAGGCCCGGCAGCAGCTACTGAAGGAAGCGGTCACTCTTCAGGAACGCCAGGTGCAATTGATCTCGCTGCGGGAACGTACACGCCTCGCATCGCGGGTGGACGTCGAGCGGACGCAGGCCGCGCTGGAGCAGGCGCGCGCATCCCTGGCCGACCCCGGCCTGGCTGTCAGGCAGAGCGCGCTCAAGCTGGCCGTGCTGCTCGGCCGCCACGAGCCGGACCCTGCCTGGCTCCGCATGCCCGCCCCCGCCGTCAGCCCTCCCGCGCTGGCCGCGATCACCAGCACGCCCGCCGACATGCTGCGCACCCGCCCCGACGTCCAGATGGCCCAGGCACGCGTGCTGGATGCCGCGGGCGCCCTGGGCATCGCCCGGGCCGACCTCTATCCCCGCCTGGGCATAGGCGGTTCGCTGACGGTTGCCAGTAACTTCGCCAACAACTTCAACCGGCGCAACACACCCACCTATACCCAGACCATCTTCTCGCTGGGGCCGCTGATCGACATTCCCCTGTTCGACTGGGGCCAGCGGCAGGCCGCCGCGCATGCGCGCGGCGACGAACTCGATGCCGCCTTGCTGGCCTACCGGCAGGCGGTACTGGAAGGGTTGTCGGAAGCCGAGTCCGCGCTGATCGAACTCGACCAGTACCGGCAGCGCCGTGAAGCCGAGGAGCTCGCGCTGCGGGCGATCGGCCGGGCCGCCGACCACGCCGGCCGCCTGGCGGCCTCGAAGCTGTCGAGCGAATTCGACAACGCCGACCTCGCCTCGCGCCGCATCCAGGCCCAACTCGCGCTGTCGGCCACCACGCTGGCGGAAGACCTCGCGTTCATCTCGCTGCACAAGGCCGTGGGCGGCGCCCCGGCCTGGCGCGGCGAAGAACCGTCGTCCACCGCCGCAGCCCCCCACAACAACTGACATGCTCGCACGCAAGACTCTCATCCACGAATGGCCGCGTTTCCTGCCCGCGGTGGTGGCGGTGGCCTTCTCGGGCCTGCTGCTGCTGGCCCAGGCCAGCCTGGTGCTGGGCATCTTCGGCAACGCGGCGGTCTACATCACCGCGTCGGACGCCGACATCTGGATAGGCTCGCCCGGTACGCAAAGCATCGACCAGGGCCTGCCGCTGAACCCCGACATCGAGATGCCCCTGCGCATGGACCGCGGCATCGCGGCGGTGGAGCCCTTCTACCTGCGCTCGGCCGAATGGCGCAGTCCCGAGGTGCATGGCGGCATGAGCGTAGCCGTCTCGGGCGTGGACGTCCGGCCTGGCGGCATGCTCTTTTCGCGGCTGCTGTCGCCCGAGCTGCGCGAGCGCCTGGCTGAGATCGGCACCATCGTCGTGGACCGCGCCGACCTGCACAAGCTGGGCACGCGTCAAGGCGGACAGGCCACGCTCAACGGCCATCCCGTGCGCGTCATCGGCGTCATCAGCGGCCTGCGCGCGCTGGACGGCGCCAACGTGCTGGCCTCGTCCGACACCGCCCGGCTGGTCAGCACGCCAGACGAAGGCGACCTGCCCACCTACTTCGTCGCCAAGGTGCGCAACCCGTCGGAAGCAGAAGCGGTGCGCGAACGGATCGCGAACCAGCGCAGCTTCGGCGCCTACGAAGTCTGGAGCAGCAAGGAATTCTCCAAGAAGACGCAACTGTACTGGCTGCTGCAAACGGGCGCCGGCGCCGGCGTGCTGTTCCTGGCCGGCGTGGTGTTCCTGGCGGGCGCCGCCATCACCAGCCAGACCCTGATCGCCGCCATCGCCGGCTCCATGCGCGCCTACGCCACGCTCAAGGCCATGGGTGTCAGCGCCTCGTCGCTGCGCACGGTGGTGCTGAAGCAGGCGTTCGGCGTGGGCGTGACCGGCACCGCGCTGGCCGCCATCCTGTGCGTCGTGCTGCTGACGATCGCGCGCGGGCAAAACGTGCCGGTGCGCATGACGCCCGTGGTGGCCGCCATATGCGCCATCCTCGTCATGGCGATCGCACTGATCTCGGGACTGTTCGCGGTCCGCCGGCTGCACCGCGAGGATCCAGCGTCGCTGCTGCGCTGATCGCGCGGCCTTGCCTCGTCAGTCGCGCAGCGGCCGCGCGTCCTGCGGCCAGTCGGGGCGGGTCGAGAACATCGGCAGCAGACGCTCGGCGTCGATGCCCATCGGGGCCAGGGCCGGTTGCAGCGCGCGGGCCCGCGCCGCCACTTCATCCTGGCCGGGCAGCGCGCCGGCCGAGGCCAGCACGACCCGATTGGCGCTGCGCAGGTTGTAGAACGCCCCGAACACCTCGGCATAGGTCGCCGATTCGTTCGCGTACGAACCGCTGGACGCGAACGTGTTCGCCGCCAGCACGCCATCGGGCCGCAGGATGGATCGCACCTCGCGGATGAACTCCACGGTCGACAGGTGCCTGGGGATGTAGGTTTCGTCGAATGCATCGAGCATGACGATGTCGTAGCGGTCGCCGCGCCGGGCCGCCGCCTGCACGAAAGCACGCCCGTCGGCCACGTCCACCCGCATGGACGGCCCGGTCCGGAAGCCGAAGAAACGCTCGGCCACGCGGGCTACGGAAGGATCGATCTCGACCACGTCGATGCGGGCCTGGGGCACGACCCTGGCCAGCGCCATGGGCAGGCTGCCGCCGCCCAGGCCGATCACCAGGATGCGGCGCGGATCCGGACGCAGGTACAGCGAGGCCATCATCATCCGGGTGTAGTCGAACAGCAGTTCCTCGGGCCGCGCCGGCAACTGGCAGGTCTGGCGCCCGGGCGCCTGCACGCTGCCGAACTTCATGCAGCGCTCGCCCCGGGACTCGTAGACGACAATGTCCTCGAAGGCCGATTTTTCCGTGTGGAGGATGGTCTGCGCCGACAGCGGCGTCGCCGCCGCCAGCGCCAGGACCGCCACGCGCGCCGCGAGGCGCGTATGCCGCATGGACATGGAATCCCGCTCCAATGTCCTTGCGGACAGGGGTGGTCAGTTGTTGAGGATGATGCTGGCGATCACGCCGGACGCGATCGCGACCAGCAGGTACTCGGACCCCATCTGCACCCACTGGTAGCCCGGCTGCGGCCGATAGAGCCGACGGGAGTGCCAGTCGTTCACGACATAATAACCGCCGCGATGGTAGTTGGGCAGGCGGTCGCCGCGCGCCCAGCGGTGCGGCGGGGGCGGACTCCAGCCGCGATGGACGACGCGCGGCGCATCGCGATAACCGTCGTGATAGCCATGGCGGTAGTCGCGGTCGCGGCGGCGATCGTCCCAGCGGCGATGATCGCCGCGGTCGTGCTTGTCGTAGTGGCCGTGGCCATGGCCACGATCCCAACGGTCGCCCTTGGCCTGGGCCGCAGCGCCCAGCGCGAGGCCGGCACAGGCCATCGCAATCACCAGCGTCTTCTTGATCATGATGTCGTTTCCTTCTAACTCGCCGCCTCCTGTGCCACCCCGCAAGGGGTGGGCGAGCACACTTGGCTTTCGGCAAGCTGACTGTACACCGCGGCAATATTGATACATTGCTACATACGTAATCAAACGTATGGGCGCACCGGCCCGCGGCCCGAAACTCCAGGCGCGGCGCGGGCCGGGCGATGTTGCAATGAGCCGGGCGGACCGTTCCTCCGGTGCGACACCGCGGCGCTCAGGCCGCCGGGCCGCCTTCCTGCGCGAGCAGTTGCCTGAGGACGCGGCGTATGCGGATCGAGCCCGTATCGGTGGCCAGCAGCACCGGCTGGGCGTCGAACAGGTCGGCAGTCCCCAGCAACCGCTGCTGCGCCTCGATGACGGGCTTGTCCTCCTCGACGAAGACGCGCGTCATCAGCGCATGCCGCAGCCGGGTCATGTCCTCGTCGTCCTGCCGGTATTCGCGCGTCAGCCAATACCAATAGTGGGACGACGTGCGCGTCTCGGGCGTGACGATGTGGGCGTTGAAGGTGTGCAGGCCCTGCTCCGGCGGCGCATCCATGGGCGTGACGCTGATGTCCAGCTTGAGCAGTCCGGCGGGACACCAGGTCACGCGGTTGATGAAGTCCACCGGCACGCCGGGCTGTGGCAGGAAGCGGTCGTAGACTGGCGGGGCCGGCTGCCCCTGGCTGCGCAATTCGATGACCACCTCGGTGCCCTGCTCGGACACGACGGGGCGATTCTCGACGAAGGCTCCGCCGCCCAGCGTGGTCGCGTGCAGGTACTCGACATGGCTGAGATCGGCGACGTTGTCGACGATCAATTGGTAGTGGCAGGCGGACGGCATGGCACCGCGCGACTGCGCCGTGGCGGGCACCCGCGCCATGTGGCCCAGGTCGGGCACGCGGGCGGCGTCGGCGGCGTCCGGCGCCCCCATCCAGATCCACAGCACACCGTCGCGCTCGGCCATCGGAAAGGCCGGCACGCCGGCCTTGGCCGGGATGGCGCCGTGCGGGTTCTCGACGCAGCGCCCGTCGGCATCGAAGCGCAGGCCGTGATAGATGCAGCGCAGCGTGCCTTCCACCAGCGTGCCGCGGCTGAGCGGCGCCACGCGGTGCGGGCAGCGGTCCAGCAGGGCGACGGGCGCGCCATCCTCGCGGCGGAACAGCACGACCGGCTGCTCCAGGAAGGTGCGCGGCAACAGCGTCCCGGCGGGGAGCTCCTCGCTCCAACCCGCCATGTACCAGCAATTCCTCAGGAACTCCATGCCATCCTCACGACATGCGGCATTGCGCGTGGAAACTGTCCTTGGCGTCGGACAAGGGCTTGGACACGGTCTTCAGGCTGACGCGCCCCTGGGCGTCACGCGCGGCCACGAACATGTAGAAATCCTGGATCGGATAGTTGTTGGTGTTGAAGCGGAAGTTGCCGCGCACCGACTTGAAGTCAGCCGCGCGCAAGGCCTTGCCCAAGGCCTGCTTGTTGTCCACCTTGCCGCCGGTGGCCTTCAGCGCCGAGCCGATCAGGCGGGCGGAGTCGTAGGACTGCGCCGCGTACTCGGACGGAATGCGGCCGTACTTCGCCTCGAAGGCGGCGACGAACTGCCGGTTCTCGGCATTGGACAAATCCGGCCCCCAGTTGCTGCTGTTGAACACGCCCAGCGCGGCTTCCTTGAGCGCGGGCAGGTTGGTGCCATCGGCCGCCGCGTTGGTCAGCAGCGGGATCTTGCCCAGCAAGCCCGCCTGGCCATAAGCGCGCACGAAGGCCACGCCGTTGGCGCCGGGGTAGAAGGCATAGACTGCATCCGGCCGCGCGGCCGCGATGCGGGTGATCTCGGCCGCGAAATCCAGCTGGGCCAGCGGGGTGTAGATCTCGTCGGCCAGCGGCTGGCCATAGTTGCGCTTGAAGCCGGCCACGAAGTCCTTGCCGGCCTGATAGTTGGGCGCGAGCGCGATCACGCGCGCATAGCCCTGCTGCCTGGCATAGGTACCGCTGGCCTCGGCGAACTGGTCGTTCTGCTTGGCCGCCGAAAAGAAGAAGGGCGTACAGGCGGACCCGGCCATCGGCGACGGCCCAGCGTTGCCCGACACCATGAACACCTGCGCCGCGGCGAACTTGCGGGTCACGGCCATCGCCACATTCGAGAAGGTCATGCCGGCCACCAGCGCCACTTTCTCGCGCTCGATCAATTCGTCGGCGATCTGCGTGGCGACCTCGGGCTTGAGCTGGCTGTCCCGGCGCACGATGGCGACAGGAATACCGCCCAGCTTGCCGCCCTCCTGTTCCACCGCCAGCATGAAGCCGTCGTACATGTCCTGGCCCAGCATCGCCTGCGGACCGGACAGCTCTCCCATGAAACCGATCCTGACCTGGGCCTGCGCCCCCGAGGCCAGGCACGCCCAGGCCAGCGCCGCGGCCAGCGGATATCTTGCTTGCATGCATCGTCTCCTGTCGGCGCGTGGCGCCTCGTTCTTGGATGACCCCGAACCGGGGCTCAGCCAGCAATCTAACGGTGCCAGCAGAATTTCAATAGCAAATATTTTCTATATTGACTATTTGATTTTCAGATAATATCCGCCGCATGAAGACCGACCTCAACCTGCTGCGGGTGCTGGTTGCCATCTACGACACCGGCAGCGTCAGTACCGCCGCGCAGCGCCTCGCCATGAGCCAGCCGGCCGCCAGCGCCGCGCTGTCGCGCCTGCGCGGATCCCTGGGCGACCAGTTGTTCGTGCGTCGCGGCTCCCGCATGGAAGCCACGCCGCGCGCCCAGCACATCATTGCCCGCACGCGCGAGGTCATCCAGGTCATCGACCACGAGATCCTGCCCAACCCCGAGTTCTCGCCGGCCCGCTTCGACGGCGAGCTGACGCTGTGCATGAGCGAGATCGGCGAGGCGGTCTTCCTGCCGGCCCTCTACCGGCGCATCCGCGCCGAGGCGCCCGGCGCACGCCTGCGCACCATCGGCCTGCTGCCGGCCGAGCTGGAAGGCGCCCTGTACGAAGGCCGCGTCGATTCGGTGCTGGGCTATTTTCCCGACCTGCAATCCCACTTCATTTTCCAGCAGCGGCTGTATTCGCACGACCTGACCTGTCTCGTGCGCCAGGCCCATCCGCTGCCCGGTCCGCGCATGACGCTGGACGAATTCCTGGGCATGGACCACGTGCTGGTGCGCGACGACGGGCGCAGCCAGGAAATGTTCGAGCAGGAACTGGCCGCCCGCGGCATCGAGCGCAAGATCGCCCTGCACACCTCGCACTACATGAGCCTGGGCACGCTGATCAACGACAGCGACCTCATCGTCGTGCTGCCGCGCGCGGTGGCCGAACTGCACGTGCGCAGCGCCAACGCGCGCATCATCGAACCACCCTTCCCCATCCGCCGCTACGACCTCAAGCAATACTGGCACCGGCGCTTCCACGACGACCCCAAGAGCATCTGGCTGCGCGGGCTTGTCCAGCGCGTGCTGGGAGAACCGGCTCCGGCCGTGGCCTAGCTGATCGTTCACTTCGTTGTCACCCGTGGCCGGTAGCCTCCCCGGCGTCTCCCCCACGCGAACACGACGAACATGACCGATACCCTTGCCCGCCGCCGCTTCCTGCGCGGCGTCGCCCTGAGCGGCGCCGGTGCCGCCTCCTCCCTGGCCCTGGCCGCCTGTGGCGGCGGCGACGACGACCATCCCGTCGATGTCAGCTTCACCCATGGCGTGGCCAGCGGCGATCCGCTGGCAGACCGCGTCGTCATCTGGACCCGCGCCGTCCCGGCCGAGGGCGGCGACGTCGACATCAAATGGGAAATGGCCACGGACGAGGCCTTCAAGAACATCGCCAAGAGCGGGTCGGCCAGTGCCCGCGCCGACCAGGACCACACCGTCAAGGTCGACGTCACGGGCCTGGCAGCGGGCACGGCCTACTGGTACCGCTTCAAGCATGAAGACAAGGTCTCCGGCATCGGCCGCACCCGTACCCTGCCCACCGGCTCGGTCAAGCAGGTCAAGCTGGTGGTGTTCTCCTGTTCCAACTACCCCGCCGGCTATTTCCACGTCTATGCCGAGGCCGCCAAGCGCGGCGACCTGGATGCCGCCGTCCACCTGGGCGACTACATCTATGAATACGGCCGCGACGGCTACGCGTCGGAACAGGCCCAGGCCATGGGCCGGCCATCCGAACCGGCCAACGAGATCGTCTCGCTGGCCGACTACCGCCGCCGCTACGCCCAGTACCGCAGTGACCCCGACCTGCAGGCCGTGCACGCCGCGCTGCCCTTCATCGCTGTCTGGGACGATCACGAAATCGCCAACGACACCTGGGAAAACGGCGCCGAGAACCACCAGCCCGACACCGAGGGCGACTTCGCGCTGCGCAAGGCGGCCGCGGTGCGCGCCTACCACGAGTGGCTGCCCACTCGGCCACAGTCGGCGCCGAACGTCATCTACCGCGGCTTCGAGTTCGGCGACCTGCTGTCGCTCCACATGCTCGACACGCGCGTCCTGGCCCGCGCCAAACAACTGTCCTACACCAGCTACTTCGGCGCGCTGCTCGGCAACCCCGATCCCGCCGCCGGGCTCGCGCAGTTCGCCGCCGCGTTCACCGCCGACGTCGCCGCACCCGGCCGGCAATTGATGGGGCAGGCCCAGACCACCTGGCTGCGCGACCGCATGACGGCATCGAAGGCGACCTGGCAGGTCCTGGGCCAGCAGGTGCTGATGGGGCCGGTGCACCTGCCCATGCCGGTCCTGCTGGGCCTGCTGGCCTCCACCGGTCAGTTGGGCGACGTCGAGATCCCCGCCCAGTTCGCGATGGATCCCGCCGCCTACGCCCGGCTGGTTGCCCGGCAGCAGGCCGGCGATCCGACCCTGACCGCGCAGGAACGCGCCATCCTCGCCATGCCCAGCATCCCCTACAACCTCGATTCCTGGGACGGCTACTGGGCCGCGCGCGAGACGGTGCTGGGCATGGCGCGCCAGTTGGACAAGAATCTGGTCGTGCTGGCCGGGGACACGCACAACGCCTGGGCCAGCGACCTGCGCGACAAGGACGGGAACGCCGTGGGCGTGGAGTTCGCCGCGTCGTCGGTCACCTCGCCCGGCTTCGAGGAGTACCTGGGCGACGGCGTGCCGCCGGCTCAACTGGCCGCGCTGTTGACGGGCCTGGCCAACCTCTCCACCTTGCCCGCGGGCAACAAGTGGGCGGGCAGCCTGAAGTACGCCGACACCAGCCTGCGCGGCTACATGGTCCTGACCGTCACGCCCGAACGCATCCGCGCCGATTGGCAATACGTCGACACGGTCCATGCCCGCGGCTATCGCGCGTCGCTGGGCAAGAGCCTCGCCACGCTGCCGGGTGCCGCCAACCGCAAGCTGGTCGAACTCTGATCGGCAAGGCACCAGAACAGGGTCCCGAACGCGCTTTCGTGGTGCGTTCCGACCCGCATTTGTGCATCGCAACATTTTTCTGGCGGTCTGGTTTTTCAGGCGCTACCATCAAGCGAATCCACCAGGATTACCTTGAAATGCGATGCACAACGATACCCGCTGCTCCCTCTTGTCCGCCGCCATCGCCGTCCGGTCCGAACTCCAGTTCCACTACCACGGCGCCACGCGCGTAGCCCACCCCCACTGCCTGGGCGCCACCACCGACGGCACGCTGATCGTGATCGCCTGGCAGCTCGACGGCCGCTCCGGCGATCCACCCGGCTGGCGCCTGTACAACGCCGACAAGATGAACCGCCTGGTCCGCACGGGCCAGCGCTTCGAGTCCTTGCCCTCGCCGCCCTACAAGCTGGCCGGACTCATCAGGACGCCCTACGACGCGGCGTTCGACGAAGAACATCCCTTCGATCTGCCGCCGCTGGCCGGCCAGCAGCGCAAGAACCGTGGAAGGTGGCCAAGGACGCTCTGAGTGTCGGCAGCCGGCGTGATCAGGCCGCGGTCAGGCGCAGTACTTCCTCCCGGAACGCCGCGAATGCCCGCAGCCTCAGCGCCGACGCCCGGTACATCATGCCGGAGACGTAGCTGCCTATGGGAGGGCCGCTGCGCAGCGGCGCGATGCCGTACTCCTGCGCCAGCGAAATCAGCGTCGAAGGCAGGAGCATCAGGTAGTTGCCCCGCTGCATGAGCCGAAACCCCGACTGGACCGACTGGGTCTCGAACGACGAGATGGGAGGCGTCACGTTCGCCTGTTCGAACCACGCCGAGAAAAAGGCACGGCCGGTGACCGCTTCGTTGAATCCGATCCAGGCTTCCCGGCCGACCTCCCCGGGGCCGACCTGCTCCGCGGCGTGCAGCGGATGCTGCCTGCCGGCGAAGATCAGATAGTGGATGTCGAGCAGTTCCTCGTAGACCAGCTCCGGATCTCGCTGGCGCCGCTCGGGCAGCCCGCCCAGCACGGCGTCCAGGCGGCCGGACGCGAGCATGGGCAAGGTGAACTCGTTCATGCGGTTCACGAGTTCGACCCGTACCCGGGGAAAGCGCCGCTGGACCGCCGCGATGGCGTCCGGCACGGCCACGTAGCCCCAGGCGGGCCCGGCGGCGATGCGCAGTTCTCCAGCCCCGCCGCCCAGGAGATCGCCGATCTCGCTGGCGGCATAGGCGCAGGTCACATCGATGATGCGCGCGTGATGCAGCAGCGCGTGGCCGAAGGCTGTGAGCCGCATGCCGGCCGGCGACCGCTCGAACAGCGCCACGCCCAGGTCATCCTCGAGGTCCTGGATGCGCCGCGTCAACGCGGATTGGCTGATATGCAGCCGGTCGGCCGCGGGGCGGATCCCGCCGGCATCGGCCACGGCCAGGAAATCGCCCAGCAGGTGGGCGCGCCGCAGCAGGCGGCCGCCTGAAGGAAGCGTCGGTTCGGTCATGATGTGAATTATGCATCGGGCGATCGAAAATCAACACTTCCTTGCATCGCCCTCGCTTGTCTACATTAGCGGACAACCAAGGCATGCCGTCCTCGGCGGCCATTGCAGGAGACACCCGTGAAATTCCCCCTTGCCCCCTGCGCGCAGGCCCTGTCCGCCTGCGTGCTCGTCATGGCGGCCGGCGCCGCCGCGGCGCAATCCTTTCCCACCCGCCCCGTCACGCTGGTCGTGCCCTTCGCGCCCGGCGGCGGCGCCGACGTCGTGGCGCGGATACTGACCCAGGAAACGGCCCGGCGGCTCGGACAGCCCATGATCGTGGACAACCGCGCCGGCGCGGGCGGAAGCATCGCCGCCGCCGCGGTGACCAAGGCCGATGCCGACGGCCACACCCTGCTGTTCGTCACGGCCGGCCATGCGGGGATGAAAGCCCTCTATTCCAAGCTTGCGTTCGATCCCGTCGGCGATTTCACGCCGATCATCGGCCTGACCACGCTGCCCATCGTCATCGCCGTCAACGCGCAATCCAAGTACCGGACCCTCCAGGATCTGGTGGACGATGCGCGCCAGCATCCCGGCCGGCTCAACTGCGCGGGCGGCGGAGGCGGCGCGACGGTCACCAACCTCGCCTTCGAACTGATGAAGTCGAAGCTCAAGCTCGACATCGCCGCCGTCCCCTACAAGGGGTCGGCGCCCGCCATCACGGCGCTGCTGGGCGGCGAGATCGATTGCGATTCGGACGCCGCCGCGGTCGTGCTGCCGTTCCTGCAAAGCGGCAAGCTGCGCGCCCTGGCCGTCATGGGCGCCCAGCGCTCCCCGCTCCTGCCCGAGGTTCCGACCGTCGCGGAAACGGTGCTGCCGGAGTTCTCCGCCTCGGTCTGGTACGGCGTGCTGGCCCCGCGCGGGACGCCTCAGCCCGTGGTGGACAAGCTGCACCGCGCCCTCAGCGCGTCGCTGGCCGTTCCGGAGGTCACGCAGCGGCTGGGCGCGTTGACGGCAGAACGGATGGATAGCGGCCCAGCCGCGTTCGGCCGCTTCATCGAGGCGGAGACCCGCCGCTGGAGCGACGTGATCCGCCAGCTCGGCCTGCAGACGGAATGACCTCATGACTCCCTCCGATACCGGCGGCGACGACCTGTTCCAGGGAGTCATCGGCCGCACCTACCGCGAATCGACGCCCTGGCGCGAGCCCCGGCGCGCGCCTCGCCCGGACGCCCCCAACGTGCTGTTCATCGTGCTGGACGACGTGGGGTTCTCCGACCTGGGCTGCTATGGCTCGGAAATCGCCACGCCGCGCATGGACGCCCTGGCCGCGGGCGGCGTACGCTACAACAACTTCCACGTCACGGCGATGTGCTCGCCCACGCGGGCCTGCCTGCTGACCGGCCGCAACGCGCATGCCGTCGGCGTTGGTGCCATTGCCGAATGGTCCAACGGCTTTCCCGGATACGAGGGCCGGATCTCCCGGCGCGCCGCGACGGTGGCTGAAATCCTGGCCGACCACGGCTACGGCGCCTATGCGATCGGCAAGTGGCACCTGACCAACCTGGCCAACTACCATTCGGCCGGCCCGCACGACCAATGGCCGCTGGGCCGGGGATTCGCCCGCTGGTACGGATTCCTGGGCGGCTACGTCGACCACTGGAACCCCGACCTGCACGAAGACAACCACCCCGTCCGACACACGCCGCGGCCGGGCTATCACCTGAGCGAGGACCTGGTCGACCGGGCCATCGCGCAGATCCGCGATCACGTCGGCTCCGCCCAGGATCGGCCGTTCTTCCAGTACCTGGCGTTCGGCGCCGCGCACTGGCCGCACCATGTTCCCGACGACTACATCCGCCGCTACGCGGGCCGCTACGATGCCGGCTGGGATGCCGTCCGCGCCGCCCGGCTGGAGAAACAGAAAGCGCTGGGCATCGTTCCCGCCGACACGAACATCGCGCCGCGCAACCCCGGCATAGAAGCGTGGGAGACGCTCGGCGGCGACGAGCGGCAGGTAGCGGCACGGCTGCAGGAAACCTACGCGGCCTTCATGGAGCATACCGACGCCCAGATCGGCCGGGTCGTGGACTACCTGGCGCAAATCGGGCAACTGGACAACACCGCGATCGTCCTGCTGTCCGACAACGGCGCCAGCGGCGAAGGCGGCGCGACCGGCGCGGTCAGCATCCGCAAGCACATGCTGACCGAAAAGGAGACCACCGGCTACGGGCTGGCGCGGCTCGACTCCATCGGCTCCGAACATTCCTTCCCGCACTACCCGATGGGCTGGGCCCAGGTCTCGAACACGCCCTTGAAGTGGTTCAAGAAAGACACGCACGGCGGCGGCATACGCGCGCCGCTGATCGTCCATTGGCCCGACCGCATCCGCCCCGGCGGCATCCGCACCCAGTACCACCACGTCATCGACGTCGTACCCACCCTGCTCGACGTCCTGGGCATCGAGGCGCCCAGCGTCTATCGCGGCGTGCGCCAACTGCCCCTGCACGGCATCAGTATGGCCTACACCTTCGACGATGCGCAGGCGGCCACGCGCAAGCAAACGCAGTATTTCGAGATCGTCGGCGACCGCGCCATCTGGCACCAGGGCTGGAAAGCCGTGGCGCGCCACGCCAAGGGCGAGGACTTCGACGCCGACAAATGGGAGCTCTATCACCTGGAAAGCGATTTCTCCGAAATCCGCGACCAGGCCGCCAGCCGGCCCGATCATCTCCAGCGCCTGGTGGAGCTGTGGTGGCGCGAGGCCGAGACCTACGGCGTCCTGCCCCTGGACGACCGCGAGACCGAGCGGGCCTATGACTGGATGAACGAAACCGCGCCCAGCCGCTACGAATACCGGCCCGGCATGGCGCGCGTCGACCGCCTCATGGTGCCGGCCATCAACGATTGCGACTACCGCATCGCGGCCGAACTCGCGCCCGGCGCCGCCGGCCAGGCGCGGGGCGTGATCCTCGCATGCGGCAACCGCTTCGGCGGCTTCGCCCTGTTCTGCGACGCCGGCCGGGTCCGCTTCGAATACATCTACGCGGAGCACACCTCGCATGTACTGGAGGCGCCGTTGGACGCCTCCACCCGCACGGTGGCGGTCGCCTACGCGCGAAACGGCCGCGACGGCGGACAGTTCACGCTGTTCCTCGATGGCCAGCCGCGCGGCCACGTCGACGCGCCCCACACGTGGACGACCTACGGCCTGACCGCCGGCCTGACCTGCGGCTACAGCAATGTGCCGGTCAGCGCCTCATACGTCCCGCCGTTCGAATTCGGACCGGGCCTGGAACGGGTCATCGTCGAACGCCTCGGTCCCTCGGGCCGCCAGCCCGATCCGTACCAGGCCGTCTTGCAGGAGCAATAGCATGCCCGCCCTTTCCGGCCGGACCGAATTGATCGCGCACCTGGGCTTCCCGACCGAGACCTTCAAGTCGCCGATGATCTACAACCCGTGGTTCGAGGCCCATGGCATCGATGCCGCGGTGGTGCCCATGGGAATAGAAGATGCGCACTACGCCGCATTCTTCGGCGCGCTGTTCCGGCTGACGAATATCCGCGGCGCCCTCGTCACCATGCCCCACAAGGTGACGACCCTCGCCCTGGTCGATGAGATCGCCCCGTCCGCGCGCATCGCGGGCGCCTGCAACGCCGTGCTCAAGCGCGCGGACGGAAGCCTGCTGGGCGAACAGTTCGACGGCGAGGGCTTCGTGCGCGCGGTACGGCGCAAGGGCTTGAAGCTGGAGTCGGCCCGCGTCCTGGTCAAGGGCGCGGGCGGTGTCGGCTCCGCGATTGCCGCGGCGCTGGCGGCGGCCCGGGTCCGGGAGCTGGCGCTGGACGATACCCGCCGGCCGGTCGTCGAGGCCGTCGCGGATCGGCTGCGCGAGCACCATGGCAGCCTGCGCGTCGAGACCGGACCGGCCGGTCCCGAAGGCTACGACCTGGTCGTCAACGCCACGCCCCTGGGCATGCGCGCATCCGACCCCCTGCCCTTCGACGTGGCGCGCATTGCTTCGACCACCCTGGTGGCCGACGTGGTGATGAAGGCCGAATACACCCCCTTGCTGCAAGCCGCGCGGGCCAAGGGCTGCACGGTCCAGGTCGGGACCGACATGCTGTTCGAGATGATCCCGGCCTACCTGGAGTTCTTCGGATTCGGCACCGCCACCGCCGATGAACTGAAGCAATCGGCGCGCCTGCAATACTGACAGCGGAGGACCCAAATGAGCACGTCTCCCGGTCGTGCCGGTTCGCGCGAACCGATCCCGCCCTTCTCGACGGATGCGGCCAATCCGCTCGGCATCCAGGGCGTGGAGTTCATCGAATTCGCCGCCAGCCGGCCGCAGGCGCTCGGCCGGGTACTGGCCATGATGGGCTTCGAACTCGTGGCGATGCATCGCTCCCGGGAAGTCGCGCTCTATCGCCAGGGCGACATGAACCTCGTCGTCAACGCCACGGCCACGACCGGCATGCCGCACGACGATGAACCCCGCATCGCGGCCATCGCGCTCCGCGTGGGCGACGCGCAAGCCGCGAGCGACCATGTGATCGAACGCGGCGCCTGGGGGACGTCCCCGCACCCTGGCGCCATGGAGCTCAACATCCCCGCGGTGCACGGCGTCGGTGGCAGCCGCATCTACTTCGTCGACCGCTGGCGCGACGTCTCGATCTACGACGTCGATTTCCTGCCGCTGCCCACGGCGCAACGCCATCCCCCGGCGATTGCCGGCGCGCACTGGTTCGGCATCGTCCAATACGTGGGCGTGGACCGCAGCGCCGATTGGACCGCGTTCTACCGCGAACTCTTCGCCTTCCGCGAACTGGCCGGCGGCGAACGCTTCGGCGTGCTGCCACGCGGCACGCTGCTGCGCAGCCCCGCCTCCCCGGCGGGAGCCGGATTCATGATCCAACTGGTCGAACCGCGCCAGCTCGTTTCCTCGGAAAGAGAAATGTTCCAGCGCATCGGAATCGGCGTCCCCGACGTCCCGGCGGCCGTCCGGCAGTTCCAGGAACGCGGCGTCGAATTCCTGCAGGCCGGCGGCGTGCAGCCCAGCGCATGCGGCGCGGTGACCAGGACCTACCTGGGGTCGGTGATGTTCGAACTGGTGCGCAGCATCGGAGACGACCGGCCGTGACCTCGTCCCCCCTCTCCAGTTTCGGCATGGACACCATCACGCTGGCGGGTCCGCTCGAGACCAAGCTGGCCGTGATGAAAGCAGCGGGTTTTTCCCAGGTCATGCTGAAATCGGACGATCTGTGCGGCCACCCGCAAGGCGTGGACGCCGCGCAGGCCGCCGTGCGGGCCAGCGGCCTGCGCACGACAGGATTCCAGGTGCTGCGCGATTTCGAAGGGCTGCCGGCCCCGCTGCACGCCTACAAGATCGAGATCGCCAAGGCCATGCTGCGGCTGTGCGCCGGCCTGGGCGGCGATGTCCTGCTGGTCTGCTCATCCACGTCGCCCCACGCCTCGGAGGACCGGGAACACCTGGCGCGCGACTTGCGCAAACTCGCCATGCTGGCGCTGCCGCTGGGAATACGCATCGCCTACGAGGCCTTGTCCTGGGGCCGTACGATCAATGAATTCCCCGATGCCTGGGACATCGTCTGCCGCGCCGACTGCCCCAACCTCGGCCTAGGCATCGACGCCTACCACCTGTTCGCCAGCGCCACCCCGCTCGCGCGGCTGGACGAGCTGGTCGCCGAAAAAATCTTTCTCGTGCAACTGTCCGACTTCATGTGGCAGCACACCGCCTCGTTCGAAGAACGCAAGGCCACGGCGCGCTCGTTCCGCGTCTTTCCCGGCGAAGGCGTGCACAGCCACGAACTGTCCGAACTCGTGCTGCGCCTGGACGCGCTCGGCTACCGCGGCGACTACAGCTTCGAAGTCTTCAACGACGACTACGTCAACCTGCCGCCGCCCATGGTGGCCGAACGGGCGCGCGCCAGCGCCCTCTGGCTGGCGGAGGACGTCCTGCGCCTGCCCGCCCCGCTGCCCGTCGGGCCCGCCGTTGCGGAATAATGGCCGATTGCAGCCATTGAACGCGGGGGACACATGGAAGTCACCATCAGGCCGGCAACGCCCGAAGACGCCACCGACATCGCCGCCCTGTTCCGGGCCATGGGATGGTTTGACGCCTACCTCGACGACGGCGACGACGGCGCGCCGCAACAGGCCGAACTCCGGGCCCTGCTCGATGCCGCGCTCGCCTCCGACCGGCAGGCCATCCTGGTCGGCGTCTCGCCCGCTACCGGCCTCTGCGCCTACTGTGCCGTGCACTGGTTCCCCTGCGCCGTGCAACGGGGCTGGGAAGGCTACGTCAGCGAACTCTTCATCGCGGATACGCAGCGCGGCGCCGGCCTGGGCCGGCAATTGCTCGACGCCGTCGCCCAGGCGGCCAGGCAGCGCGGCTGCAAGCGGCTGACGCTGGTGAACAACCGGGAACGGGCCTCGTACCAGCGGGGGTTCTATGCCAAGCAGGGCTGGGTCGAGCAGCCGGAGATGGCCCGGTTCGTATACAGGCCTTGACGATCCCGTTGGAAGCGCCTTGCGCCAAGGCGGGGTATTGAAAACGAAGAGGGGCGTGACGGTTGCCCGTCAAGCCCCTCTTCATTCCAACAGCAGGCCCTCCCCCGCTCAGCCGGCCACGCTCAGCTTGCAGGACTTGCCCAGGTTGGTCTGGATGATGGCGCGATCGGCGGCATCGGTCTTGCCATCATGGTTGAAGTCGTACCAGCTGGATTGGGCGACGCCATTGTGCAGGTTCAGTTGGCTGAGCTCCGTCCAGTTGTCCAGATCCTTCTGGTCGACCACGCCATCGCGGTTGCCGTCTCCCGGGCAGTTCTGCGTGTCATAGTTGTAGGTGTAGTCCGCCACCCGGTCGCGCGTATCCATTTCGGCCTTGAGCGTGGCGTAGGCGCGTTGCGGTCCGTCATCCAGCGCGGCGGTAATGGTGGGCGAACCCGTGGCGATAGCGCTGCCGCTCCGGTCCAGCGTGGGGTTGGGAACGGCCATGTCGATCCGGTAGAGCTCGTCGGTGTTCCGGTTCTCCACGTACGTCGAGTTGACCGGATTGGCGGTATCCATCGTGTAGGTCTTGCGGTTCACGCGCACCAGCTTGTAGCTGCCATCGCTGACGGCCTTTTGCGAGTCGGGCAGGATGTCCACCGGATCGTCCGCCTCCAGGGCCTTGCGGTAGGACAGCACCTGGCCGCATTGGCTGAAGCCTTCCGCGGGCACACCCGCCAGCCCGGAGTCGGCGCCATACCAGACGCCGCTCTGGTCTTCGCACAAGGCCTTGTTCGGGAAGATCGTGAAGCAGACCTGGGCACCTTCCACCACGCAGGGCTGGGGCGTGATGTCCGTGGCCGGGTTGGTGAAGTTGGTGCCCATTTCGGAAAAATTCAGGGCGCGGATGGCGCTTTGGTCGGCGTTGCTCAAATAGGCCAGCATGGGCTGGGCATCGACCGGGCGGTCGGCCGGCACATTCGCCTTGACGTCGGCCCCGGCGATTTCCGCGAACAACTGGTACAGGTCGGGCGAACTGACCTGGTGCGGCACTTCCCGGCCCGGCTCCTTGACGATCGGCCCGGCCACCAGCAGCGGCACCGACACGCCGGTCTGGTAGGGGAAGCCCTTGGCGCGGGTGGGGTCGAAGCGGCCCGGCGCGGTGAACTTCACGCTGTTGACGTAGGTACCGTTGTCGCCCGTGACGACCACCACCGTGTTGGTTTTTTCCGGCTGGTAGTTCAGCGTGCCGTCGTCGTTCCAGGTGGCAAGTTTCAATTCGACCAGCAGGCGGCCGATTTCCTTGTCCATGGCCTCCACCATCAGGTTGGTGACGATGTGGTCATCGACCAGGGCCGTGACCTGGCCCGGCACGCCTTCGATATCGCTGGCGGGCGAGCACAGCAGGTTGTCGTTGCGGCCCGGCGTGGATGCCGAGACCAGCGACAGCGGCGGCACTTGCAGCGGAGCGTGGATGGCGGAATAGCCGACCGACATCATCCAGGGCGTGTCCTTGGACTGCCCCTTGGCCCAGGCTACGGCGCGGTCGGTCTCCATGGTGCTGCGATAGCCGCGCGCGGACGGGTCGGTGGCCGTGACCTTGCGCGAACTGCCGTCGGCCCAGCTCTGGATGAATTCGCCGGTGTAGTAGCCGTTCTGCTTGCTGAAGTCGATATAGCCGGGCCGGGTGGTCTGGCAAGACTGGCCGGGATCGAAGATCCCGCCGCGCTCCATGCAACTGCGGCCCGGCGTGACGATGTCGCTGCTGCGGTCGATGGACTCGCAATTGCCAGTCGCGAAATAGCACGCGCCGCCATCGGCGCCATTGACCGGGTCCATCGTCGTATTCGACACGAAACCGCACTTGTAGGTGCCTTCGTCCACGGTGGCCAGGCCCGCCCGCGTGTCGATCGGATAGGGAGCGCCGTCCAGATAGCCGTCGAAGTAGTCCCAGCCCAGCTTCCACATGGTCTGGTGGCCATAGGGCAGGTTGGCGGCAGTGTCCAGGTCGGACCCGGTCAGGTGCATCTTGCCGATCAGCGCGCTGGTATAGCCCTGGGTGCGCAGGAGCTTGGGCAGCGTGACCTCGTAGGGCGAAATCTCGGAATTGGCCAGATCGGTGGACACCACCGCGTTCAGGATGTTGGTGCTGGACGGGTAGCGGCCCGTGAAGTAGGTGGCGCGGGTCGGGGTGCAGGTGGGCATGGCCCAGGCATTGCGGAACTGCAGGCCCGCCTTGGCGATGGCCGTCAGGTTGGGTGTCTTGGGCGGCACGGCGCCGCCGTAGCCGTAGGACGTCAGTTGATCGAGACCGAAGTCGTCGATCACGATGAACAGGATGTTGGGCTTTTGCTCCGCCTGCGGCGGGGGTTTGGCGCCGCTGTCGTCCGAGCAGCTCGACAGCAGCAGCGCGGATGCGGCCGCGGCCGCGGCGCACAGGATGATCGGTTTACCGCGCGGTATCGTTTTCATGCTTGCTCTTCCTTTCAAGTCCTGACCAGCCGGAATCCCAGGTGGGACATGGGGCTGTAGGGGTCGGAGCCGCGCCGGGCGCTGGGCCGGTACGACAGGCAATAGTCTTCGTTGCACAGGAACGAGCCGCCGCGGATGACCCGTTTGGGCGCATCGAGCGGAACGCCGGGCTCGCCCGGGTCGTAGGAATCGGCCGGCCCCTTGGGGTTGTCGATGGGGTGGGCCGGCAGCCTGGCCTGCTGGGCGAAGTAGTCCGCGCGATACCAGTCGGCCACCCACTGCCAGGCGTTGCCGGTCATGTCCAGCAGCCCATAGCCATTGGGCGGGAAGGTGCCGGCCTCGACCGTGCCGGCCGCCCCGCCCGCGCGCGGGCTGACCACGGGAAAGCGGCGCTCGCGCACATCCCAGTAATTGGCCTGGCGCGCGCCGTCCACCAGGGACTCGTCGCCCCAGCCGTAGGTGGCCTGCTCCAGGCCGCCGCGCGCGGCGAACTCCCATTCGGCCTCGGTGGGCAGGCGCTTGCCCGCCCACTTGGCATACGCCAGCGCGTCGGGATGGCTGACCTGGACGACCGGATGGCCGCCCTTGCCTTCGATGGAACTGCCCGGCCCCTGGGGATGGCGCCAGTCCGCGCCCGGCATGTAGCGCCACCAGCGTGAGTAATCGTCCAGGCGCACCGGCATGTCGGTGCCGACGAACACCATGGCCCCGGGCACCAGCACATCGGCGGGCGGACGCGGCGTACCGGGCGGCAGTTGCACGCGCACGCTGTCCCAGTCCGGCTTCTGTTCCGCGGTGGTGACGTAGCCGGTGTCCTGGACGAAGCGCGCGAACTGGTCGTTGGTGACGTGCGTGACGTCCATCCAGAAACCCGGTACGCGTACCTCGTGCGTCGGACGTTCGTTGGGATAGGCCAACTTGTGGTCGCTGCCCATCAGGAACGCGCCGCCCGCCACCCAGGCCATGTCCTTGGGCGTCTTGACACCATCGCCGAGCAGGATGCGCGGCTTGTGCGCGGGGCGGCTGCGCCAGGCCTGCCAGCCCACGACGCCGGCGGCGCCGGTGCCCGCGGCCGCCAGGGCCAGCCCGCCGGCCAGCAGGCGCCGGCGGCCGTTCTTCGGATCAGTAGATGCCATGGCTCTTGGGGCAGGTCTTGCCCAGGTTGTTCTGAACGATCCGGCCGTCGGCGTCGTTGGTGCGCCCATCGAGCACGTTGGCGATCACGAAGTCGTAGACGCTGGACAAGCCCCAGTCCCGGGCGAGCCGGCTCCAGTTGGAGAGATCTTCGGCATCGACCACGCCGTCGCGGTTGCCGTCGCCCGGGCAGTCCGGATCGGCGGCGAGCATCTCGTCGAGCTTGGCGCGCAGGTTGGCGTAGGCGGTGTTGACTTCGGCGGTCGGGGCCACCAGCAGGTCGCGGTCAGGCGTGTCCAGCAGCGGCGTGGGTACGGCCTGGTCGACCTCGTACAGCTCCTCGGTAACGACCGAGGTGCCGCTGTCACTGGCACTGTCATAGGCCTGGCGAGTGTTGCGGACCAGCTTGTAGCGGTCGTCGCGGATCGCGGCCGAAATCTCGGGCAGGATTTCGAGCTGATCGCGGTCGGCCTTGTACAGCGCCTGGTTGACGCTCCAGCACGAGCCGTAGCCGGCGCCGCCATTGGGCACCACCGAGGGATCGTCGTAGCCGGCGCCCCACCATATGCCCTGGTTGTCCTCGCACACGCTCTTGGAAACCGGGATCTGGGTGCAGCTCGTATTGATCACGCAAGCGCCGTTGCGGCCGCCGTCGGCCTGCTGGTTGTAGCCGCCGATGGTGAAGTTGACGGTGCGCAGGCTGGGTTGGTCGGGGTGGGTCAGATAGGGCAGGATGGCCACCGAGTCGATCGTGCGCGGCACCGCCGCGTGCGCGTCGATGCCGGCCACCTCGCCGAAGAACTGGAACAGATCCACCATGTTGACCATGTGATCGACTTCACGGTCGGGCTGGGCGACCTGCGGGCCGGCGATGATGAGCGGATCCCAGACGCCGGTCTGGTAGGCCGTGCCCTTGGCCTGCGACCCGCTGAACGGCAGCTTGACCGCCGAGCCCAGCGAACCGTTGTCGCCGACGATCACGATCACCGTGTTGGCGGCCTTCGGGTCGTACTGCAACCGGCCGTCGTCGCCGCGCCGCGCCAGCCCGGTTTCCACCAGCAGGCGGCCGAATTCGGAGTCCATGGCCTCGGTCATCTGGTCCTGGATGAGGCGGCCCGTGAGCGAGCCGTTGCAGTCCCAGCCGTCGGCCGCCGCATTGCCGCTGACCGGCACGAGGCCGCGGGGCGGCTGCTGCCAGGGCGTATGGGCCGCGCTATAGGCGACGGTGGCCATCCACGGCCGCGAGGACGGACGCGACTTGATCCAGTCGATCGCGGCATCGGTCTCGATGCGCGTGCGATAGCCGCGCGAGCGCGGGTCGCTCAGCGGGAATTCGGTGACCTTGCCGTCGTCGATGATCACCAGCGGCGACACGTAATAGGCGTTCTCGCGCTCGAAATTCAGCGAGGCCGGCGCCTTGCCGCAGCTCTGGTCGGGCACGAAGATGCCGCCCGCGGACAGGCATTGCAGGCCGGCCGCGTCCTGCGAGGGCGAGGTGCGGCTGATCGTCGTGCAGCTGTTGTCGGCCTGGTAGCAGGCCCCCGTGTCCGTGCCGCCGGCGGCCTTGCCCGGGACGAAGCCGCAGGCATAGGTCTTCTCGGCCGCGATGCCGCCCGCGGTCGAGTCGATCGAACCGGGCAGGCCGCCGATCCAGCCGTGGAAGTGGTCCCAGCCCAGCACGCTGGGCGTGGCGTTGCCGGCCTCGTTGTTCTCGGGGCCGGCCAGGTGGAACTTGCCGAACATCGCGCTTTGGTAGTTGGCCTGCTTGAGCAGCTTGGGCACGGTCACATCAAACGGCGACACCTGCGAATTGGCCAGATCGTTGGGCCCGATGGCCTGGTAGATGCGGGTGCGGGTCGGGTAGCGGCCCAGGAAAAAGGCGGCGCGGCCCGGCGAGCACTCGGGCATCGACCAGGTGTTGCGGAAGCGCACGCCGGCCGAGGCGACCGCGCCGATGTTGGGCATGCTGGGCGCGGTGGCGCCGCCATAGCCGAAGGCGGCCATCTGGTCGATGCCCACGTCGTCCATCACGACGAACAGGATATTGGGCGGATTGGTGCCCGGCCCCTCGGCCTGCCCGTCCCCGCCGCCGGACGATCCGCCACCGCAGGCGGACAGCCCGGTGATGACGGCGGCTCCCATCGCCACCAGGCGCTGGATGTGTGTTCTCATTGGTATTCCCCCAGGACTCGCGCAGTCGATCGCCCGCGATGGGCGCATCTTAGTCACGCCTGGGCCGCCGGTTGAATACCATGTACATGGTATGGTCGGCGCGGCGCCCTCTGCGATACTTGCTCAATCGAGAAATACGCACTCGCCATGGGCCGATGGGACGGCCGCGGCGGCAGTGCGGCCAGGAGATCTGCAATGACGAAGGGTCCGCTCAGGATTCTGCTGACCGAAGACGATGGGCCCATACGCGAGCGCCTCGCCCGCATCATCGGCGAGTGGCCCGAAGCGGACCTGTGCGCGGCTTGCGCCAACCTCGAGGAAACCCTGATCGCCATCGGGGCCAACGAGATCGACCTCCTGATCACCGACATCAACCTGCCGGACGGCAGCGGCATCGACGCCATCCGTTTCCTGGCCAAGCGGCAGCCCAAGGCCGAAGCGATGGTCATTTCCATCCTCGCGGACGAACGCTCGGTCCTCGACGCGATCGAGGCAGGCGCGGCCGGCTACCTGCTCAAGGATGCCGACTCCATCGACCTGCTCGACGCGATCCGGGACGTCATGGCCGGCCGCTCGCCCATTTCCTCGCGCATCGCCCGCGTCCTGGTTCGCCGCCTGGCCGAACAGGGGCAGGTTGCCAGCGATACGGAGAAGGCCGCGGACAAACCCTCCCTGACCGAACGCGAGATGGACATCCTGTGGGGCATCGCCAAGGGCTTCACCTATGGCGAACTGGCCGACAAACTCGCCATTTCCCGGCAGACCGTTCCCGTCCACATCCGCAACATCTACCGCAAGCTGCAAGCCACCAACCGTTCCGAGGCCGTCTTCGAAGCATCGAGACTCGGACTCATCAAACTGTGACGGGGATGCGCGCACGCTTATCGCACGATCATGGAAAACTGCTCGCCTGGATTTTCCTGATCACCCTGACGATCGTGATCGGCGCGCTGCCCTATCTCGTGGATACTTCCCCGCCGCACGGTGCCCTGGCGATCACCGAGGCCCATTTCATCCAGGAAGGAGAAAGCCCGGAACAAGCGGTCTCCCTGCCGCACGACTGGATGCCCGGGACGCCCTACGAGCTCACGACCGGCAGCTATCGCCTGTCCTTCCACCTCCCGGACGTACCCGTCGAGTCGATGTTCCTGTTCATTCCCGCCGTCCGCCACCATGTCGAAGCCTGGGTGAACGGCCGGAGAGCCGACGCGGCGCCGGACACCGTATGGTCGGCGCCCACCAGCGGCTATTCCTTCCTGGCGCGGATTCCCGACGGCGCGATCCAGCCGGGCGACAACGAAATCCTGCTGCGACAGACCCGCAAGATCGGGTGGCTGCCGGGCCGCCTGTCCCAGGTCAGCGTGGGGACGGCCGCCGCGGTCATGCCTGCGTACCAGTTGTCGAACTTCCTGATCGAGGAAGTCCGCGCCATGACCTTCGCCCTGCACATCGCCTTGACGATAGGCATTGCCAGCATCTGGACCGCCCGCCGGCACGATCCGGTATTCGGATGGCTGGCCGCGATGTCGATCACCAGCATCCTGATCGTTCTTACCCAATCGCCGCACGCCGCGCTGGGCACCCTGGAACAATTCCAGTCTATCTCGCTTGTGTCCGCCGTCGGCCTGATGGCGATCGGCATGGCCCTGGCAATCGTGGGGCGGCGGCGCCCCAGGCAATTACTCCCGGCCGTCATCGCCGTTCCCGCGTTCCTTCTGATCCTGGGGCAGACCGGGCTGGTTCCCTTTCCGGTGATCGGGTTCCTGAGCGCCTGCATCACACTGTCCGCCTACGTCGTCGCCGCGGGCATCCTGGCGCATCAGTTCGCGCAGAGCAGGAACTGGGATGCCGCCATCATGGTGGTGCCCTGCGTGCTGACGGTATGGTTCGGGGTCCACGACATCCTTGTCGTGACCGGACGCTACGACGATCCTTTCCTGCTCGCCTCGTACGCGCGCACCTTGATGCTGCTGGCCATCATGGTCATCCTGATGGGCCGGCTGGCCCGCAGCCTCAACAGCCTGGACCGCGCCAACGATACGCTCCGGCAGAAACTGACGACGCGGGAAGCTGAACTGGGGCTGCTGCACGAAAAGGAAAAGGTCCACGCCAGCCAGATGGTGCGCGAACAGGAGCGCCAGCGCCTGATGCGGGACCTGCACGACGGCATGAGCGGGCACCTCGTCACGATCATCGCTCTTTCCGAACGCAACCAGGAAGGCGGCCAGGCCATCGAGCGGGCGGCTCGGGCGGCGCTCGACGACCTGCGGCTGGTGGTCCATTCCCTGGACCTGGGCGACGGCGACCTGGGCGTAGCCCTGGCGGCCTTCCGCGAGCGGCTCGAACCGCAACTGCGGCGCCTGGGCATCGAATTCCACTGGTCCACCGAGAAACTTCCCGCCGTGACCGGCGTCACGCCCCAGAACGCCCTGTCCGTGCTGCGCATCCTGCAGGAAGCCGTCACCAACGCCATCCGGCACGGGCCTGCGCGCCGCCTGGCTATCGAAGGCAGGACGACCGAGGACGGAATGGCGGCGCTATCGGTGTTCAACGATGGCGGCCGGCCGCTCCAGGCCGGCGCGGGGAACGGGCTGCGCAACATGCGCCGCCGGGCTCGGGAGCTTGGCGGACATGTCGAGTTCACGCTGGGGGAGGATGGCGCGCGGCTGTTGCTGGTGCTTCCGGCGCGGTTGCCGGAATGAGCAGACCCCAGCCGCGCATGAAACAGATCGCATGCGTCGCCTTGGCCATCGGCAGCCTGCTGGCCTGGCCCGCGGCAGACGCCGCGAACCAGCCATGCTCCGGCCGCAAAGGCGGCATCGCCCAGTGCGACGGCGACACCTTCATCTGCAACGACGGCTCGATCAGCGCCTCGAAGAAGTCCTGCCAGGCGACCTTCGGCGGTAGGCAGGGACTGATGGCGGCGCCAAAACGGGCCGCGCCGGCCGCGGACGGATCGTGCAATTGCAGAAACGGGACGTACTGCACGGGACCGCGCGGCGGGGTGTACTGCCTCTCGGACAGCGGGAACAAGAGCTACCGAAGGAAGTAGCGCGATGCGGCAGGCCAAGCGCTGAAAACAAAACGGCCCGCACCACGCCTCAGTCTTGGGGGTAGCGGGGCAGGCGCATCTTGCGCACAAGAGCGAGCAAAACCACAATCCGATTCTCCAAAAAATACGGCGACAGTTCAGCGCCTTTCGATCAGCACGCCAGCAAGAGTGCGAGTCAAGGCACGCGCTTATTGCGACGAGGTAAAAAAACCGAAGTGCCCGCGTATACGCTAGTAGGGGTTGAATAGAGACCGCAGGCACTAGCCTTCAGCAGCCCAGTCCCTGAGCTGGGCTTCTTGTTGTCCGCCCCTGCCCTCGCACGCGGGGTAGTGCGGCAGTGCAGACGTCTGCACTGCTTCATCTCTAGGCTCCCCAAAATGCGCCGATGTAACAATTTGAGTTTTGTGTGACAATAAAAAAAACGAACTACAACATTGCACACGGTGGGGGATGACATGAGTGACGGGCTTTTGGCGGCTATAGCCGTGATCGTCTATGTGATCGTCGTCTGCGCTCCAGCGAGCCAAATCCTGAAGCGCACAGGGCATTCCAGATTGTGGGCCTTCGCAGTTCTACTGCCAGGATTCAACTTGATCGGCTATTGGGCGTTCGCCTTTTCGAAATGGCCCATCGACGAACTCATCAAACCCAAACCAGCCCCGAAGCTCGATGATCGAATCGAGCCCTCGCTAGGGCAGTGAATCCCATGGGTCCGCGTTTCAGTCTACGCGCCCTTGCCTGCCTGGCGTTCATAGCATTCGCAGACCTCGCTCAGGGGCGGGCGTATGTCGTCTCCTCTGTGCACGATAGCGACACGATGCGACTGAGGTGTCCAGAACAGCAAGAGACTGTCCCTATCCGCCTGGAACGTATCGATGCCCCAGAGATCAACCAGGCCGGCGGCATCGCCCAGAGACTTTCTCCGCAAGCAATGCCTCATGGATGCCATTGTGAAGCTCACGGCGCAAGGGACCGACCGCTACGGCCGGACGCTCGGGGACACGGATGACAAAGGAAGCGCTCAGAAGGCAATGCTTCGTTCCGGACACGCTTGTGTGTATCCCAAATTCATCGTAGAAAAGGCGCTGGTAGATATGCAAGACTTGGCGAGGACGAAGCGGCTCGGCTTATGGGCACTACCAGAGGGCATTGAACCACAGCATTGGCGCCAACAGATGAGAACTTGAAAGTAGCGCCGCGCGCATGCCGCCGACGCAGGAGAAGAGAATGCGCTGGATGTTTTTAATTGCTGCTGCCCTATGCGGTGGCGGTGCGGCACCTGTGGTGGCTGCAGATATGACGCCAGGAATTCAGGCAAGAACGATGCTTCTTGCTTTTCAGTGTGGGCAGTACGCAAGTCTAGCCAAGAAGCAGCAAGAACAGAAGGCGCTTTATGCCTATGGAATCGATGCGGGTCGAGTGTTCTTGAGAGCGGTTCACGAAAAGAGGCTGACCAAGAAAGACGCCGATGAGAACGTTCCAATGATTGTCGGATGGATCGTTGGCGGCGGCGGACCATCAGACGACTTCATCATCGGTCGGCTTTTTGAGGCGATAACGTCCGATGCTTCCGATGACATCATCAAACGGGACGCGAACGGCATGTTGCTGGCACCCGAAAAATGGGTGACTGAGGCAGGGTTACAGCAATCATTTGCACGCACTAGATATGACACAGCCAACTGCTGGGCCATAGCAGAAAAGAGTAAGTAACATCGCGTCCGCGCTCCGTCTCCATAAGGAAACTACATGAACGACTCTGACACCCTTCTCTCGATCGTCCCGCTGATCGTACTGCTGCTGGTGATGTTCCCCGTGGCCAAGATCCTTCAGCGGACTGGGCATTCCCGCTGGTGGGTGCTGTTGGCACTCGTGCCTGTTGCCAACCTAGTCGGCCTGTGGGTGTTGGCGGTGAAGCCGTGGCCCAAGGTGGAGCCATAGGGACGGATTAGTGGTGCGCCGCGTCTTTCAGATCCACGGCAGCGTCACGTTCTGAGGTTCCATGACAGGTAAGTGGGTGCTGGAGTGACGTGGATCAGCCACAGCAAGCAGAACATAACAAATATGTGATAATGTAATGTGGAAGATTTGCGCGTATGTGAACCGAGCAGGCAGGTCAGAGGTCCAAGACACGTACGACGGAGGCAGCATGGAACTGCAAGCGGCCTTCGACGTACACATGGAATACCTCTGTGCGCGACAGCGCGAAGAATGGCGGCGCCCAAAGGCCGCGAAGCTTACTCGCCCGAATGGGTACAACGATTTTTTCGAGATCCGATTCATGTCGGACCGCGTGCAACAACGGCCGATAGGCTATTTCGGCCCAGGACAAAATACCTTCACCGTGCTGCTGTGGGCCACGGAGAAGGGGCAGCTATTGCCACGCGATTGGCATGGAATAGCAACCCGCCGTCGCGAAGAAATCGCCAGCCGTCCAGATCAGTCCAAGCCCTTCAAATGGAACTCTTAGCATGAGCCTGCCCGACAAGTTCAAGAAACTGGCGCGCAAGCCTTATCGTGACGCCTACGTAAAGGCACACCTAGAACAGGGTATTGCCTTTCAAATTAAAGCCCTCAGGGAGTCTCGTGGCCTGACACAGGAGCAACTTGCTCGCCGCATCAACGCAGGCGGTCAGTCAGCTATTGCTCGGCTGGAAGATCCTAGCTACGGAAAGGCCAGCCTGGCGACTCTGGAAAAATTGGCGCATGAATTCGATGTTGCTCTGCTGGTGAAGTTTGTGCCGTTCTCGAAGTTCCTGCAGGAACATGAGGATCTTAGACCAAGCGCGTTGGCCGTACCCTCGTTTGGTCAGGAACACGAACAGGGAGAGAAGGCGCTTCCCGAGACGGGGCGCGAGATGCAGGATTGTGTCTTTTACAGTACGTATAGCCACTCTTCTCACATGGACACGTTGCATACTTTCAAAGCGTTGGCTTCCAATATTATTGAGTCTACGACTGGGTCAATTCAGCGCGAGAACAAATGCAAGGCACAAAGTGAGCCGATTGAAGTGGACTCCATGAGCAAATTCTTTGTTGATCGGATCGCTGCTGATGTCTAAGAAGACGCAAGCGAAGTCCAACACCGATGGACTCGGTGACCGATTAAAGAACTTCGTCGAATCGATGGCCTTTGCGGATGTGTTTCCGAGAACACTTCTTGCGAGCCACAATCCTAACTACGACGTGCGCAGGAACCCGAACCTTGAGTCGTACTCCCGGTTCAACTGGGTAGTGTCCGGTCCGGAGTTTTTGACACCCGAAAATCTACCGGAAGGCGCGCAGATTCAGTATCTCTATCGCTTTGTGTTTTCCACGGAGACGACTATCGCCCGTACGACCGAAGCGGGCGCCGTCCCGGAAGGTCAGTCAATTCCAGAAGAGCATCAGATCGGAACCATCCACGCCCAGTTTGTCGTGGAATATCTCTCGGCAATAAATCCTGACCAAGTGGAAGATAAGGTGCTGGAGATTTTTCAGAAAAAGCTCGTGGCGTTCCATGCCTGGAACTTTTGGCGTGAATTGCTGAGTAATCTTGCATTGCGGGCCAGGCTCCCTGTGCCGAGCTTGCCCAGTTTTCCAAACGTCTAGACGAGATGCGACACCGCTCCGACGGGGTTCTTTGTGGCCGGACTCAGACGCCACAGTACCCCAGCCGCGCCAGGCCTTGCTGCTCGAACGCCCTCCCAAACGACCCCGGGTAACACCGGCAGCTTGGCTTGCTGTCTGGCCGCTCACGCGTGCGTCGGATCGCCACTCACACGCTCTCCGGATACCGGACGCTACAGCGCCCCGAGGACATCATCGAATGGAGCCCCAAGAACATTGTTCGTAAGCGAGAGCCCGACGGAAACATACGACGGGTGATCCGGAGCGACTAGGCAAAAACTGGCACGATTGTCGACATCCTAATTACACCGAAAATCGATACCATCCTGGCCGACCCAACGCAACGGTAGCCACAGGCCCGGCATGCCGCTCCTTCACACGCGCAAGGGCGAGCAGCACACCTACGACGAGCTTTCGGCCATGCTCCGTCGCTACGTAGCAGTTGCGGCGAAGACTGGGGAGCTTAGCGAAAGCTTCGCCCTATACGATCTGAAAGGGAAAGGCGCCACCGACATGTGGCTGGCGGGAGAAAAGCTGACGGCCATCCAAGTACTCTGTGGTCACGAGTCGATAATGACGACTGAAAAGTACGTGAAGACGCGCTAGCGCGGCACGGTGGAGCCGAATCGCATTTCGCTATCCGTCGGCTGAACTGGATGCATACCCAGCACTGTATGTGCCACTGGATATTGAACGCTGTCCAATAAAACGTCCAATTGGAGCTGAAAACAAAAGTGCCCACTTACGTGGGCACCCTTGTGAATTCTTGGTGGCGCATCCCTGATTCGAACAGGGGACCTGCGGATTATGATTCCGTCGCTCTAACCGGCTGAGCTAATGCGCCAAAAGCTAAGACCGCGATTATATACAGAATCCAAAAAATTCCGCAAACGACCGCCCGTCAAGCCCTTACCAGCGGTACCCCGCCGTCAGCGCCACCGTGCGCCGCGCCCCGTAGAAGCACGCATAGGTGCAGCTCGCCACGTAGTCCTTGTCCAGCAGGTTCTGCACGGACACACGCAGGTTCCATCCCTGCGCACCCGGGAAGGCGGCGCCCAGGTCGTAGCGCAGGCCGAGATCGACCAGAACATAGGCGGGCACCTGCGCCGTGTCGGCGGAATTGACCGTCCTCCCCAGGTAGCGCACGCCGGCGCCGATGCTCATGCCGGCCAGCGGGCCGCCCATGGCGTAGTCGAGCCACGTCGACACCATGTGGCGCGGCACGGCGGCGGGCCGGCGGCCGAGGTCGGCGCCCTTGCTGCGGGTGACTTCCGCGTCGGTATAGGTGTAGGCGGCCATCAGGCTGAGGCCGGCGGACAGGGTGGCGTTGGCCGCCAGCTCCACGCCGCGGGACCGCACTTCGCCGGCCTGGATGCTGTACGCGGGGTTGGCTGGATCCGTCGTCGGGACGTTGGTGCGGGTGATGTCGAACACGGCGCCCGTCAGCACCGTATCGGACTCGGCCGGCGCATAGCGCACGCCCGCCTCCCACTGCTTGCCCCGGGTCGGCTCGAACATGGCGCCGCCGCGCGCCGGCGCGGTGGTGCCGGACTGGGGCTGGAACGAGGTGGCGTAGCTGACGTAGGGCGCGAGGCCGTTGTCGGCCAGGTAGACCAGGCCCGCGCGACCGGTCCAGGCGTGGGCATCGGTTTCGGTGGTCGCGCCGCTCAGGCGGTTGTGCAGGTCGACCGACGCCTTGTCGTAGCGGCCGCTCAGGACGAGCACCCAGCGGCGGTCCAACTTCATCTGGTTCTGCGCATAGATGCCGACCTGGCTCTGGCGCTCCAGCGTCGAGGTGTCCGGCGCGGCGGGCAGGGTCACCGTGGAACCGTACGTGGGCGTATAGAGATCCAGCGGATCGAGATTGTCGTAGCCGGCTCGCTGTACTCGGTCGAGCGACTTGCGGGTGTAGTCCAGTCCGACCAGCACATTGTGTTCCACGCGTCCGGCCGTGAACCGCGCGTTCAACTGGTTGTCGACGGTCAGCCCGTGCGCCTGGTCGCGGCGGGCATAGGCGCCGCGCTCGATCACGCGCTGGCCCGGCTTCCAGGTCCACCAGTAGGCGTGGTTCACGTCGTTGTCGGACGTGGCGTACAGGAAGTTCTGGCGGAAGGTCCACGTCTGGTCGATGCGATGTTCGAACAGATAGCCCGCGGTCGAGGTGCTTTGGTCCCACTTGCTCCAGCCCGGCTCGCCGATGAAGACGTCGGACGGAATCCTGCCGTTCGGATTGGGCTTGACCGTCCCCTCGACGGGATACCCGGCGTTGTTCACCGTCTTGTTGCGCATGTGGGTCGCAAGCAGGGTCAGCGAGGTATCGGCCGACGGCCGCCACGTCAGCGCCGGGGCCAGGTAGACGCGATCATCGGGCGTGTGCCGGATCATGGTGTCGCTGTCGCGCACCAGCCCGGTGATGCGATACGTCCACTGCCCGTCCTTGTCCAGCGGGCCTGTGAAATCGCCGGCCAGTTGGCGCCGCTGGTTCGACCCCACACTGGCTTCGAGCTCGCGGGAAGCGGCCCTGGACGGCCGCTTGCTGATCGCATTGATGACGCCGCCGGGAGAGGCCTGGCCGTACAGGACCGAGGCCGGCCCCTTCAGGATCTCGAGGCGCTCCAGCCCATAGGGCTCGGCCATCGCGCTGTAGTGCGGCAGGGGCAGCTTGAGGCCATCCCGGAACATGACGCCGGGATTGGTCCGTACGTCGAAGCCTCGAACCATGAAGGGATCGTCCGTGCGATTGAACCCCTCCTGCACCACGACCCCCGGCGTGTACTGCACCGCGTCGCCCAGGGACTGGGCCCCCAGGTCCCGCATCTGTTCCCGCGTCACCACGGCGATGGACTGCGGCGTCTCGACCAGCGGCGTATCGGTCTTGGTGCCCACGCTGCTGCGGCGGGCCACATACCCGGCCGTACCGATGTCCTGGGACACGTCGCCGACCACGATCACCGGCGCCAGCACCTGGCCGCCCTGCGCGTCCCGGACCTGCACCGACGCCACCGGCTTCAATGTGTAGTTGCCGCCCCCCTGGTTGACCGCCCGCAATCCCGTTCCCGCCAGCAGACGCTCGAAGCCCGCATCGACGGTATGGCTGCCCTGCAGTCCCGGCGATACGATTCCCCGGGTCAGGCTGGCATCGAAAGACAGCGCGATACCCGCCGCCTGCGCGTACTGGTTCACCGCCAGCGTCAGGTCGCCCGGCGCAATGCGAAACGCCATGACGGCGTCGGCCGCGACGGCCACAGGCATGAACGGCCCGGGGGCGGTGCCTGCCAGCAAGGCGCCGCAGAACATGGCGCGGCACAAACGGGAGCGACGCGCGGCGGGCGCGCGGCGGGTGTTTCTGAAAGATGGCATCTTGGCCTCGAGAGCTGGGTTGGTTCCTGATTGGGAGCCGCACGAGGCCGACGAAAAGTGCAAGGCAGGGAAAAATTCTTTCGTGCCGGAGGGCGACCGTCCTAGGCTCCCGCGGAGCCGTTGCGCCAGCGCGGCTGGATGCTCACCCAGTACCGCGTACGCCTGACCACCCGTATCGGAAACGCATGCCCCAGCACCGCCAACGCACGCTCGGCGTCGTCCAGCGGAAACACCCCCGACACTTTCATGTCCGCGAGTTCCGGGCTGCATCCGATATGACCATGGCGATATCTGCCGAACGCTGCGACCCACTCCGCCAGCGGCATGTCGACCGCCACCAACCGCCCGTCCACCCAGGCCGCCGGCTCCCCGGCGATACGGGCCGGCGCGTCCCAGCCATCGCGCGTGAAACGCAGCCCTTCCCCGGCCGACAACACCTGGGTACGGTCGCCGCCGGCCGGCGCCACGCGCACCGCCTTGTCCAGCACCTGCACCCGCGCACCGTCGCCATCGATCCCCACCGTAAACCGTGTACCCAGCGCCGTGACCGTGCCGAACGGCGTCTCGACCACCCACTTCGGCATGCTTGCCGCAGCCGCGGCGGTCTCGACCAGGATCTCGCCGGCCCTGAGCCGGAGCAGGCGTCGCCGCGGCGTGAACACCACATCGACCGCGCTGCGGGCATTGAGCACCAGCGTGCTGCCGTCTGGCAGCGTCCGGCGCAAGCGCTCGGCGGTCGCGGTGCGCAGGTCGGCCGTCACGTCCAGCCACGGCACCTGCCGCTGCACCCACCAGGCGGCGCCGCCCGCCCCGCCCATCAGCAACAGGCCGCGCAGTACGACACGACGCCGCCGCGCGGCCGCGCGCAGGGTCTGCCCCGAAACACCGCCAGGCAGGGCCTGCAACTGGTCCCGCAAGCCGTCCACCTGCTGCCACGCCCGGCGGTGCCGCTCGCTTGCCGCATGCCATAGCGCCCATTCGCGCCGGTCGTCATCGCCGGCGCTGCCCGAGCACAGGCGCGCATACCAGACGGCCGCCTGCCGCAGGGCGGCCGCGTCGTCGGCGGACAGTTCGTGGGCGAGCCGGCTCATGGCCGCGGTTCAACCATCGTGCTGCCGCATGCGCAACAGCACGCAGTGTTCGACGGCGCGCGCCATGTAGTTGTTGACCGACCGCAGCGAAATACCCTGCTGCCTCGCAATCTCGGCATAGGGCAATCCATCGACCTGGGACAGGATGAACACCTGCTTGACCTTGGGCCCGAGCCCGTCGAGCATCGCATCCACCCGCACCAGCGCTTCGATCCAGAGCGCCTGCTGTTCCGCGGAAGGCGCCGCATCGGCAGGACGGCTGGCCAGCGCTTCCAGATAGAGCCGTTCGATGGAGCGGCGCCGGAACAGATCGACGACGAGCCCCTTGGCCACGTGCACCAGGAAATCGCGAGGATCCCGGCGCTCCGGCAGGCGGCAGGTGCGCAACAGGCGGACGAAGGTATCCTGCGCGAGATCGGCCGCGTCGCCCGCATGCCCCAACCGCTTGCGCAGCCATTCGCGCAGCCAGGCGTGATGATCGCAATACAAGGTTTCAACGGTGTGCTGCACCGGCGCTTTCACCGCAGTCATGGCCGCCCTCATGGTGCCCACCGGCACTCAAACGAGAATGTTTCTTATTCAAACATTATCCATGAACCCGGGCGTCCACGCAAAATCCACGCAAAAAAATGGCCCGACAGTAAACTGTCGGGCCAATAGGGAGCACACAATGCCGCGCCTCAATATGCTCGCGGGGGAAGCGCGGTATCGGTGTCGGATAACAACCCTGCCAGGCGCTGGGGATCTGCGGATTCCGCCGGCGCCCGTAGCGGCAAAGCAATCATCTGAGGCTTCAGTCTAGCCCGGAGGGACTGACAGAGACCTGAACACGGCGGCCGCGTGGCGTCCGGCCAACCCCGCCCCTCTGTTAAAATGTCCTGTTCCGCCTTTCTGCCCCCGGGCTATAACCCCGTCACGGCAATCCACATGAGCCATCCCACTCCCCGCAAGCTGTACATCCGCACCTTCGGCTGCCAGATGAACGAGTACGACTCGGACAAAATGGTGGACGTCCTGAACGCCGACCAGCCGCTGGAAATCACCGACCGCCCCGAAGACGCGGACATCATCCTCTTCAACACCTGTTCGGTGCGCGAGAAGGCACAGGAAAAGGTCTTCTCCGACCTTGGCCGCGCGAAGATGCTCAAACGCGAAAAGCCCGACCTGGTCATAGGCGTGGGCGGCTGCGTGGCGAGTCAGGAAGGCGATGCCATCGTCGCGCGCGCGCCCTACGTCGACGTGGTGTTCGGCCCGCAGACGCTGCACCGGCTGCCCGAACTGATCGCCAGGCGGCGCGCCTCGGGCGTGTCGCAGGTGGACATCAGCTTCCCCGAAATCGAGAAGTTCGACTACCTGCCGCCGGCCCGGGTGGAAGGCTCCACGGCCTTCGTGTCGATCATGGAAGGCTGCAGCAAATACTGCAGCTTCTGCGTCGTGCCCTATACCCGCGGCGAGGAAGTCTCGCGCCCGTTCGAGGACGTCCTGACCGAGATCGCCGACCTGGCGGACCAGGGCGTCAAGGAAGTGACGCTGCTGGGGCAGAACGTCAACGCCTACCGCGGCAGCATGGGCGACTCGGCCGAGATCGCCGATTTCGCGCTGCTGCTGGAATACGTGCACGACATCCCCGGCATCGAGCGCATCCGCTACACCACCTCGCATCCCAAGGAAATGACGCCGCGGCTGATCGAGGCCTACGCGCGGCTGCCCAAGCTCGTGTCCTTCCTGCACCTGCCGGTGCAGGCGGGCAGCGATCGCGTGCTGGCGGCGATGAAGCGCGGCTACACGGCGCTGGAGTTCAAGTCCATCGTGCGCAAGCTGCGCGCCGCCCGGCCCGGCCTGTCGCTGTCGTCGGACTTCATCGTGGGCTTTCCCGGCGAAACCGAAGAGGACTTCGAGAAGACCATGCGGCTGATCGACGAAGTCGGCTTCGACACGTCGTTCTCGTTCGTCTATTCGCGCCGCCCCGGCACGCCGGCGGCCGACCTGGCCGACGACACGCCGCAAACCGTCAAGCTGGCGCGCCTGCAACGCCTGCAGGCACTGATCAACGACCAGGCCGCGGCCATCAGCCAGGGCATGGTCGGCACCACGCAGCGGGTCATCGTCGAAGGCCCGTCGCGCAAGGATCCCAACGAACTGATGGGCCGTACCGAGAACAACCGTATCGTGAATTTCCCCGCGCCCGCGCGGCTGGTCGGCCAGGTGGCCGATATCCGCATCACCACGGCGCTGTCGCACACGCTGCGCGGCGAAGTCGTGACGCGCGAGACGGCCGGGGGCGTGTCCGCATGACGGCCGCCTCCCGCGCTTCCCACCGCCGCACCGCGCCGGTCGTCGTCTCGTTGGGCGACGACAATGCCCGGCTGTCGAATCTTTGCGGCCCGCTGGACGAGAACCTGCGCCAGCTGGCAGCCGCCTATGGCGTCGAGCTGGCGCGCCGCGGCCACCGGATCACGCTGGAAGGCGAACGCGCCGACGCGGCCTCGGCGGCGCTGCAATACCTGTACGAACACGCGGACCAGCCGCTGTCGGTGGACCAGTTGCAGTTGAACCTGGTCGAACTGGGGGCGATGACCGCCGCCCACGACACCGACGAGGACACGCCGCCGCAGGGCGCCCCGGGCGAGGCCGAGGTGGTGCTGCGCCTGCCGCGCCGGCAGGACCTGCGCGGGCGCACGCCGCGCCAGCGCGACTACCTGCGCAACATCCTGGCGCACGACATTTCCTTCGGCATGGGCCCGGCCGGCACCGGCAAGACCTATCTGGCGGTGGCCTGCGCGGTCGACGCGCTGGAGCGCGAGTCGGTGCGCCGCATCGTGCTGACGCGGCCCGCGGTCGAAGCGGGCGAGCGGCTGGGCTTCCTGCCGGGCGACCTGACGCAGAAGGTCGACCCCTACCTGCGCCCGCTGTACGACGCGCTGTACGACCTGATCGGCTTCGAACGCGTGACCAAGCTGTTCGAGAAGCAGACCATCGAAATCGCACCGCTAGCCTACATGCGCGGCCGCACGCTGAACCATGCTTTCGTGATCCTGGACGAGGCGCAGAACACCACGCCCGAGCAGATGAAGATGTTCCTGACCCGCATCGGCTTCGGCAGCAAGGCGGTCATCACCGGCGACCCGTCGCAGGTGGACCTGCCCAAGGGCCAGCGCAGCGGCCTGCTGGACGCCTCGCAGGTGCTGGCCTCGGTGCAGGGCCTGTCGTTCACCCAGTTCACCAGCGGCGACGTCGTACGGCATCCGCTGGTGGCGCGCATCGTCGACGCCTACGAGAAACATGGCCAGCAGCATGCCCCGGGCCGCTGACGCCCCCGCGGCGCCGGCGCTGTCCCTGGCCATCCAGTACGGGCAGGAAGAGGCCCGGCTGCCGCGCTGGCGGCTGCGGCGCTGGGTGGCCCAGGCGCTGCGGGCTCCAGAACTGGCCGACGTGGCGGGGGTCGCCCTGACCCTGCGGCTGGTGGGCGCCGCCGAGGGCCGGCGGCTGAACCGCGATTTCCGCCAGCGCGACTACGCCACCAACGTGCTGACCTTCGAGTACGGCGCGGATCCTGACGGCGTCGTGGGCGGCGACATCGTGCTGTGCCTGCCGGTGCTGGCGTCCGAGGCCCGGGCGCAGAAAAAGCTGTTTTTGCATCACGCCGCCCATCTGGTGGTCCATGGTGTGCTGCATTCCCTGGGCTACGACCACCTGAACGACCGCGACGCCCGGCAAATGGAGGCCCTGGAGACCCGAATCCTGGCCGAGATGGCAATACCCGACCCGTATCGGGTATCCTAAACTTTTGAAACACTTGTCCTATTGGACGATGTCAGACACCTCCCCTAGTCCGGCGTACGTTTCGCGTACGCCCAAACAACCTCCCAGAACCTTCTTCGAACGGCTTTCGGCGCTGATCCATCGCGAACCGGAAGACCGCGAGGACCTCAAGGCCGTGCTCGAGGCCGCCTACAGCCGCGACCTGCTCGACGCCGAGGCATTGTCCATGATCGAGGGCGTGCTGGCGGTTTCCGAGCTCACCGCGGGCGACATCATGATCCCGCGCTCGCGCATGGACATGCTCGAGGTCTCGCAGCCGATCGACGCCCTGCTGCCCACCATCATCGAGACCGCGCATTCGCGCTTCCCGGTGTTCGAGGACAGCCGCGACAACGTCATCGGCATCCTGCTGGCCAAGGACCTGCTGCGCTACATGATCGACCGCGAGCTCGACCTGCGCACGCTGCTGCGGCCGGCGGTCTTCATCCCCGAATCCAAGCGCCTGAACGTGCTGCTGCGCGAATTCCGCAGCAACCGCAACCATATCGCCATCGTCGTCGACGAGCACGGCGGCACCGCCGGCCTGATCACCATCGAGGACGTGCTCGAGCAGATCGTGGGCGAGATCGAGGACGAATTCGACGACGCCGCGGTCGAGCAGTCCATCTTCCCCGACGGCAAGAATCGCTGGCGGGTCATGGCGCTGACCAACATCCGCCGTTTCAACGAGACCTTCGGCTCGTCGCTGGACGACGACGAATACGACACCGTGGGCGGCTGGATGGCCGGCATCCTGGGCCGCATCCCCCGGCGCGGCGACCGCATCGAACGCGACGACCTGCGCATCGACGTGATCCGCGCCGATGCCCGCCGCGCGCTCTGGCTGCGCGTCTCCCGCCTGGCGGCCGGCGCCGCGCCGGCAGCCCCGCTACCCAACCAAGGCTGAGCCCGCCCGTGCCCATGCCCTATGCCGCGCTGGCCGGAGCGCTGATCCTCGGCATGCTGCAGGGGTTGGCCTTCGCGCCCACCCCGTTCCCCGCCTGGTTCCTGCCGGTGCTGCAGCTGTCCACCTTCGGCGGCATGAGCTGGCTGACCTGGCGCGCCACGAACCTGCGGGGCGCCATCTGGACCGGCGCGGCCTTCGGCGCCGGCACCTTCCTGGTCGGCGTGTCCTGGATCTACATCAGCCTGCACGTCTACGCCTTCATGGCGGCGCCGCTCGCGGCGCTGGGTGTGGGCCTCCTGGCCGCCTATCTGTCGCTGTATCCCGCGCTGGCCACCGGCGTGGCGTGGTGGCTGTCGCAGCGGCCAACCTCCGCGGACGGCCCGGCCCGGCTCGCCTCGCCGCTGACCTGCGTGCTGTCGATGGCGGCGGCCTGGACCGGTTCGGAGTGGCTGCGCGGCGTCCTGTTCACCGGTTTTCCCTGGCTCAACATCGGCTATGCCCACGTCGACGGCCCCCTGCAAGGCTGGGCGCCGCTGCTGGGCGTCTACGGCGTGGCCTTCACCGCCGCGCTGACCGCCTCGGGGCTGGTCTGGGCAGCAAGCGCCGTGGCCGAACGCAGCGGCGCCGGCATCGCGGCCGCGCTGCTCCCGGGATGGCGCGCGCCCGCGGCGGCGCTGGCCGCACTGGTCGTCGGCATGGCGGGCGCAGCCTGGAACTGGGTGCGCCCCTATGGTTCGCCGCTGACCGTCCGGTTGGTGCAGGCCAACATCCCGCTTTCCGACAAATTCGACCCGACGCAGATCTGGCAGGGCATGGACCGGCACCGCGACCTGGCCGAGGCGCCGCGGGCGGACGGCAAGCCCATCGCCCTCACGCTGCTGCCCGAGACCGCCGTGCCGGTGTTCCAGGACCAGCTCAGCGCCGCAGCCTGGAAGGAATGGGTGGACAGCGCCGCGCTGCGCGGCGGCACGTTCGCGCTGGGCGTGGCCATGCGCGACATCCATCCCGACCGCGACTACTACTACAACAGCGTCATCTCGCTGAACGGCCATAGCTCGCCGGAGCAACTGGTCGCCGGCCGCGTCGAACACCGCTACGACAAGCGCCACCTCGTCCCCTTCGGCGAGTTCGTACCCCCCGGCTTCCGCTGGTTCGTGGATGAAATGGTCATGCCGCTGGGCGACTTCGACCGGGGCCGGGAGCGGCAGAAACCGTTCGACATCGGCGGCCAGTACATCGCGATGAACATCTGCTACGAAGACGTGTTCGGCGAGGAACTGCTGCCCGCGGTCCGTCCCGGTCCGACCGATCCTGGCGCCACCATTCTCGCCAACGTCAGCAATCTGGCCTGGTTCGGCAATTCGCTGGCGCTGCCCCAGCACCTGCAGATGTCGCGCATGCGGGTGCGCGAGACCGGGCGCCCCATGCTGCGCGCCACCAACACCGGCATGACGGCGGTGGTGGACGAACGGGCGCAGGTGGTGGGCGAGCTGCCGCCGCACACCGCCGGCGCGCTGGACGCGACGGTGCAGGGCACCACGGGGCTCACGCCCTACGCCCGCACCGGCAACGTGCCCATCCTGTTCATCGTCGCGGCCTTGCTGGCGGTGCTGGGCTGGCTGCGGATCCGTCGCGTGGACTGATACGCCGCAGCGCCCCGGGGCGCCACCCATCCGCATTTCGCCCGGGCCAGTTAAAATCCAGGGTTTGGCCGTGCCGCAAGGCCGCCCGCGGCCGCATCTACTCCAACACCATGCTGACATTTCAACAAATCATTCTCCGACTCCAGGAATACTGGAGCCAGCAAGGCTGCGCCCTCCTGCAGTCCTACGACATGGAAGTCGGTGCCGGTACGTCGCACACCGCCACGTTCCTGCGGGCGCTCGGCCCCGAACCGTGGCGCGCGGCCTACGTACAGCCCTCGCGCCGCCCCAAGGACGGCCGCTACGGCGAGAACCCCAACCGCCTGCAGCACTACTACCAGTACCAGGTGGTGCTCAAGCCTTCGCCCCCGAACATCCTCGACCTCTACATCGGTTCGCTGCAGGCACTGGGCATCGATCCCCAGGAACACGACATCCGCTTCGTCGAGGACGACTGGGAAAACCCCACGCTGGGCGCCTGGGGCCTGGGCTGGGAGGTCTGGCTCAACGGCATGGAAGTGACGCAGTTCACCTATTTCCAGCAGGTCGGCGGCATCGACTGCAAGCCCATCATGGGCGAGATCACTTACGGCCTGGAACGCCTGGCCATGTACCTGCAAGGCGTGGAGAGCGTCTACGACCTGGTCTGGACCGAGGCGCCGGACGGCACGCGCGTCACCTACGGCGACGTCTACCACCAGAACGAAGTCGAGCAGTCCACCTACAACTTCGAGCATTCGTCGGCCGAGACCCTGTTCCGCCATTTCAACGACTACGAGGCCCAGGCCAAGCGCCTGGTGGAAGTGCCGCTGGCGCTGCCGGCCTACGAAATGGTGCTCAAGGCAGCCCACACCTTCAACATGCTCGATGCCCGGGGCGCGATCAGCGTCACCGAGCGCGCCGCCTACATCGGCCGCATCCGCAACCTGTCGCGCGCCATCGCGCAGGCGTACTACGAATCACGAGAACGACTGGGCTTTCCCATGCTTGCACGCAAGGAGGCCGCGTAAATGCCGGCCGCTCAACCCCTCCTGCTGGAACTGTTCACCGAGGAACTCCCGCCCAAGGCGCTGAACCGCCTGGGACAGGCTTTCGCCGAAGGCATCGCCGCCGGCCTCAAGAACCGGGGCCTGCTGGCCGACGGCAGCACCACCACCGCCTATGCCACCCCGCGGCGACTGGCCGTACGCCTGTCGGCCGTGCTGCCGCAAGGGGCCGACAGCGAGTTCTCCGAAAAACTCATGCCCGTGAGCGTAGGGCTGGACGCCAATGGCCAGCCCACGCCAGCGCTGCAAAAGAAGCTCGCGGCCAAGGGCCTGGAAGGCGTCGATGTCTCCGGGCTCGCGCGCGAGTCGGACGGCAAGAACGAACAACTGGTCTACCGCGGCATCGCCAAGGGCGCGGCGCTGGCACCCGCCCTGCAGGCGGCGCTGGAAGACACGCTGGGCAAGCTGCCCATCCCCAAGGTCATGAGCTATCAGTTGGCCGACGGCGTCACCACCGTCCGCTTCGTGCGCCCCGCGCACGGCCTGGTCGCACTGCACGGCGACACGGTGGTCGACATCTCCGCGCTCGGCCTGCGCGCCGGCCGCAATACGCGCGGCCATCGTTTCCAGTCGCAGGCGACGATCGAGCTGCCCTCGGCCGACGCCTATGAAGCGCTGCTGCACGAACCGGGCCGCGTGATCGCCTCGTTCGACCAGCGCCGCGCCGCCATCGAGCGCCAGTTGCGCGACCAGGCCGCGCGCCTGCAAGCGTCGCTGGGCGACGAGGCCGACGTGGCCGCGCTGCTGGACGAGGTCTGCGCGCTGGTCGAGTACCCCACGGTCTACGTGGGCGAATTCGAATCCGAGTTCCTTGCCGTGCCCCAGGAATGCCTGATCCTGACGATGCGGCTGAACCAGAAGTACTTCCCGCTGTTCGACGCGGCCACCGGCAAGCTGACGCATCGCTTCCTGATCGTCAGCAACATGGCCCTGGCCAACCCGTCCAACATCGTCGAAGGCAACCAGCGGGTCGTCCGGCCGCGCCTGGCCGATGCGCGCTTCTTCTTCGAGACCGACAAGAAGGTGCCGCTGGCCGGCCGGGTCGAACAGCTCGGCACCATCGTCTATCACAACAAGCTCGGCACCCAGCTCGAACGTGCGCAGCGCGTGCGCGCGCTGGCGCGCTGGGTAGCGGGCGCGATCAGCGCCGATCCCGAGCGCGCGGACCGCGCCGCCCTGCTGGCCAAGGCCGACCTCGTCACCGGCATGGTGGGCGAGTTCCCCGAGCTGCAAGGCGTCATGGGTGCCTACTACGCGGAGGCCGACGGCGAAGCGCCCGACGTGGTCGAAGCCATCCGCCAGCAATACCGCATCCGCCTGGAGCAACCCGTCGACGCCGACGGCGCCACGGCGGCCGCGCTGTTCGTGGCCGAACGCGCGGAAACGCTGCTGGGCATCTGGAGCATCGGCCTGGTGCCCACCGGCGACAAGGATCCCTACGGCCTGCGCCGCGCGGCGCTGGGGCTGATCAGCGCGTTCGAGCAGCTCGACGCGGGTGGACGCCTGTCCGCCGATGGCACCGGGCTCACGCTGGACGGCCTGCTGGCACGGGCGGCGGAAACCTTCGCGACCCCGCCCACGACTGCTCAGCTCGACGAGGTCCGCGCCTTCGTGTTCGAGCGCTACCGCAACCAGTTGGCCGGCCAGTTCGACCGTGCCGCGGTCGATGCCGTGGTCGCCGTGATGCCGCCCCTGGCCCAGGTGCCGGCGCGGGTGCGCGCGGTGGTCGCCTTCTCGGCGCTGCCCGAGGCCGCCGCGCTGGCGGCCGCCAACAAGCGCATCGGCAACCTGCTCAAGAAGGTCGAAGGCGAACCCGGCGCGGTCGACGAAGCCCTGCTCAAGGAACCGGCCGAACGGGCGCTGGCGCAAGCCGTGCGCACGCTGCGGCCGCAGGCCGAAGGCAAGTTCGCGCAGGGCGACTTCGCCGGCGCCCTGACGGTGCTGTCGCAGGCCCGCGAGCCGGTCGACGCCTTCTTCGCCGACGTCATGGTCATGGCCGAGGACCCCGCCGTGCGGGCCAACCGCCTGGCGCTGCTGGCCGAGCTGCATCGCGTGATGAACCACGTGGCCGATCTCTCTCGTCTGGCTGCAGCTTGACATGCCCACCACTCCTGCCCGCCCCAAGCTGGTGGTCCTGGACCGCGACGGCGTCATCAACCAGGACAGCCCCGACTTCGTCAAATCGCCGGACGAGTGGATTCCGCTGCCCGGCGCGCTCGAAGCCATCGCCCGGATCAACCAGGCCGGCTATCGCGTCGTGATCGCCACCAACCAGTCGGGCCTGGGCCGCGGCCTGTTCGACGCGGCCACGCTGAACGCCATCCATGCGAAGCTGCGCTCGGCGCTGGCCAAGCATGGCGGCGCCATCGACGCCATCTTCATCTGTCCGCACGCGCCGGACGAAGGCTGCGACTGCCGCAAGCCGCTGCCCGGCCTGTATCGCGAGATCGCCCGGCGCTTCGAATCCGACCTGCACGGCGTGCCCTCGGTGGGCGACTCGGCCCGCGACCTGGAAGCCGCCGCGGCCGCCGGTTGCACACCCTGGCTGGTGCTGACCGGCAATGGGGCCAAGACCCTCGCCAAGGGCCAGTTGCCGCCCGGAACGGTGGTCTGGAACGACCTGGGCGAAGTCGCCGACGCGCTCGAAACCGCTGTCCAGGCCGAGGAACACTGATGCGCTGGCTTCGCTCGCTGCTGTTCTCGATCTTCCTCATCGCCACGGTCATTCCCTACGCCATCATCTGCGTGCTATGGCTCCCCCTGCCCCTGCGGTGGCGCTACCGGTTCACGATAGGATGGCCGCGCCTGATGATCTGGGGCGGCCGCTGGATCGTCGGCATGCGCTGGCGCGTCAAGGGCTGGGACAATCTTCCCGACCAGCCGGCCATCCTGCTGCCCAAGCACCAATCGACCTGGGAAACCATGTTCCTGCCCGCCTGGATGCCGCGCGAAGTCTGCTACGTGTACAAGCGCGAACTGAACTGGGTGCCGTTCTTCGGCTGGGGCCTCGCGGGGCTGCGCATGATCGCGATCGACCGCAAGAAGGGCAGCGACGCCTTCGAGCAGGTCGTGGCGCAAGGCCGCGAACGCCTGGCCGCGGGCCGCTGGATGATCATGTTTCCGGAAGGCACCCGCATCGCCCCGGGCAAGAAGGGCAAGTACAAGAGCGGCGGCGCGCGCCTGGCCGCGCGCACCGGCGCGCTGGTCGTGCCAATCGCCCATAACGCGGGCGAGTGCTGGCCGCGCAAGGCCTTCGTCAAGCGTCCCGGCTTGATCACCGTCTCCATCGGCCCGCCTATCGATCCGCAGGGCCTGACCGCCGACGAGATCAACCGCCGTGTCGAGGACTGGATCGAGGCCGAGATGCGCCAGCTCAACCCCGAGCGCTATCCGGATACCCGGGGCGCCGAACGCGCCGCCGGCTAGCCTCCATGGCCACACGCCCCGCTTCCGACACCGGCACGCCCCCGGCTCCGCGGCGGGAGACCGGTCCCCATTCCGCGCAGCTCGATTTGTTCGCCGAGCCGCCCCAGGCCGTGGCCGTTCCGGCGCCACCGCCGCCCGCCGTCCGCGCGCCCGCCGCGCCGCCTACGGCCCCCGCCTTGCAACTGCCGCCTGGCGCGCGCTGGCACGAGGTGGTGGCCGAGGGACAGCGGATACGCTTCGTCCTGCAACGCTCGCGCCGCCGCACCATCGGCTTCCTGATCGGCGACGACGGCCTGCGCGTGACCGCGCCGCGCTGGGTCGGCCTGGCCGAGATCGACGGCGCGGTCCGCGAGAAGGCGCGCTGGATCCTGTCCAAGCTGCACGAATGGCAGTTGCGCCGGGAACGCCTGGCGCTGAACCAGACCCGCTGGGAAGACGGCGGCGACCTGCCCTATCTGGGCCGCCGCATCGTCATGCGCCTGGACGCGCAACGCGACACGGCGCTGGCCACGGCCGACCTCGACGCGCCCGCCGACGGCGACGTGCTCTGGCTGGGCCTGCCATCCGACGCGACGGCGGCCCGCATCCGCGACACCGTCCAGGCCTGGCTGCAGGGCCGCGCCCGCGTCCTGTTCGACGTCCGCCTGCTGGACTTCCTGGCCCGCACCGGCCTGACCATCAACCGCTGGCGGCTGTCGTCGGCCGCCACGCGCTGGGGATCGTGCACCAGCGAGGGCAACATCCTGCTGAACTGGCGCCTGATCCATTTTCCGGTCGGCATCATCGACTACGTCATCGCGCACGAGCTGGCGCACCTGCGCGAGATGAACCACGGCCCGGGCTTCTGGGCCGAGGTCGGCCAGTTGATGCCCGGCTTCGAAGACGCCCGCGATACCTTGCGGCGCCACGATCCGGGCAGCCTGCCGCGGTTCGACTAGGCCTGTTTACACTAGGGGGCCGAGTTCCCCTTCCCACGATTAGCGAGGTAACCCATGCGACTACTCCACACCATGCTCCGCGTCGGCGACATGCAGCGCTCGATCGACTTCTACACCAAGGTCCTGGGTATGCGCCTGCTGCGCAGCAAGGACTACCCCGACGGCAAGTTCACACTGGCCTTCGTCGGCTATGAAGACGAAAAAGACGGCACCGTGCTCGAACTCACGCACAACTGGGGCGTGGAGAAGTACGACCTCGGCACCGGCTACGGCCACATCGCGGTGGCGGTGGACGACGCCTATGCCGCCTGTGACCGCGTGCGCGAACTGGGCGGCAAGGTCACGCGCGAGGCCGGCCCCATGAAGCACGGCACCACGGTCATCGCCTTCGTCGAGGACCCGGACGGCTACAAGATCGAGTTCATCCAGGCCAACACCCACAAGGACTGACGCTCTATCGCGGCGGCCGCTACCGGCCCGCCGCGCGCAGTCGCTCCAGTTCGGCGAAGAAGCCATCCACCTTCGCCTGCCCTTCCCGCCGCAACGCCTCGTCGCGGCGCGCGCATCCCTCGGCGTCCTCCAGCGCGCCGGCCTGCCCCACCTGCCGCGAGACGTCCTGCACCAGCCTGCACATGGGATGGCGGCGCCGGCCGAATGCCAGCAAAGCCTGGTCGAGCGTCGCTTCCGACCCCAGCGCCTCGGCCAGCACGACCGCATCCTCGAGCGCCATCGCGCCGCCCTGCCCCATGAATGGCGTCGACGCGTGGGCGGCGTCGCCGATCAGCAGGACCCGCCCGCGGTGCCAGGGCAAGGGGGCGATCACCTCCTCCACGCCGGTGTAGAGCACTTCGGCGCCTTCGCCCAGTTGATCCAGGAAGGGCGCAGCCGGGCCCCTGAACTCGGCGAAGCGCTCGCGCATCAGCGCCGGCCACTCGGCGCGCTCGTACCAGGAGTCCTGGGGTTCGAGCATCACGCCGAACAGGTAAAGCTTCTCGTCGCTGATGGGCATGATGCCCAGGCGCTTGCCCGTGCCCATCATCATGATCTTGGCGTCGAGGTCCCGCGGGCGGTCGTGCACGCTGCGCCAGACGCCGAAGCCCGAATAGCCCGGCACCAGTTCCGGAAACGCGTCGGCCCGTACCTGGGAGCGGATGCCGTCGGCGCCGATGACGAGATCGCAAACGACGTGCGTGCCGTCCGACAGGGCCACGCGCATCGGTCCGTCGTCCTGGCCGGACGGCAGGCTTGCCACCGTGGTGCCGAGCTTGAGCACGACGCCCAGTTCCTCGATGCGAGCCGCCAGGATGCGATGGAGCTCAGCGCGCTTGATCCCCAGGATGGCGGGCAGCCCGTCCAGCGACGGATAGACGGTCTCGACGATGAACGAGCCATCCGGGCCGAAGTAGCGGTTGCGCCCGCCCGGCACGGCGAATCCCGCCTGGAGGATCTGTGCAAGCACGCCGATCTCACGCAGCGCGCGCAGGCCGTTGCTGTAGATGAACAGGCCCGAGCTCTGGAACTGCCAGGCCCGCTGCTTTTCCACCAGGGTCACGCGCATGCCCTGCTGCGCGAGCGCGATCGCGGCCGAACAGCCGGCGATGCCGGCGCCGACGATCAGGGCGTGGTCGATTCGAGGCATGATAATCTCCGTGTCGATGCCGTAAGTGTCGATGCCGCCGGCATCCTCCTCAACCCTCGGGACGCCGGATCCGGGCACCAGGCGTCCGGAAATCCGCCACGCGGCTCCGCCCAGACCTCCGATCCCGCATGCACGCCTCCGGTGACCTCCTCAGCCGTCTGCTGGCCCACTGGCGATCCGATCGCGCGGTGACGGCCCGCTTCGCGCTGTCCGCGCCCTGGGCCCTGCGATCGGACGGCGTGGAGGGCGCGCTGATCAGGATGGCGACCGACACCTCCTACTGGATCGCCATCGGCCAGGACGCGCCGCAGCGGATCGAAGCCGGCGACATCCTGATGCTGCCCCATGGCGACGCCCACACCATCTCGTCAGCGCCGGGGCTGCCCGCGCGTCCGTTCCAGCCGCTGATCGCGGCGCACCAGGTCGGCGCCCACGGCGAGCGGCCCATCGTGTTCTCGCACGGCGGCGACGGGCCGGTCACCGGCATGTTCTCGCTCCACCTGTGGATGCCGGACAGCGGGCCTGGCACGCTGGTCGACACCCTGCCCCGGTTGATCGTGATCCGCCAGCGCGAGACGCCGGTGACCGCGGCGCTGGCGCAGACGATGGCCTCGCTGGTCGACCAATCGCTGCTGCAGCCGCCGGGCTGGCAACTTGCCACCGCGCGCATGGCCGACCTGCTGCTGGTGCACATCCTGGGGGAACATCTGCGCGCGTCGGCCGAACGCCGCGCCGGCATGCTGCGCGGCATGGCGGACCAGGGCATCGCCCGCGCCATGCTGGCCATCCACGACCATCCCGAGCGCCCCTGGACCGTCGCCTTGCTGGCGTCGGCCTGCTATCTTTCGCGCACCGTGTTCAGCGAGCGCTTCCGGCAACTGGTCGGCATGACGCCCATGCAGTACCTGACCTCGTACCGCATGGCGGTGGCCGCCGAGAAGCTCAAGGATCCCGCTCTGACCCTGGACGCGGTCGCCGCCGCCGTCGGCTACGAATCGGACAAGGCCTTCGCGCGCGCCTTCCAGCGCTGGAACGGCATGACGCCGGCGGCCTACGCCCGACGACGCTGACCGCCAGGCGAATCGCTACAATCAGCGGACTGCCGCGCTCGCCGGGCCGGCGCCTTCCCCCACTCCTGTCGCGCATGCTGAATAAACTCTGGCTGGGATTTTTCATCGCCGCGGCGGCCGCCGCCCTGGCGCGCTGGGGCATCGCCCACGACCCATCGGTCTTCCAGGCCATGGTCGCCTCGCTGTTCTCGATGGCCAAGCTGTCGGTGGAAGTCATGGTGCTGCTGTTCGGCACCATCGCGCTGTGGCTGGGCTTCCTGAAGATCGCCGAGCAGGCCGGACTGGTCGATGCGCTGGCGCGGATCCTGGGGCCGCTGTTCGCGCGGCTCATGCCCGAGGTGCCGCGCGGCCATCCCGCCATCGGCCTGATCACGCTGAATTTCGCCGCCAACGTGCTGGGCCTGGACAACGCCGCCACGCCCATCGGCCTGCGGGCGATGAAATCGCTGCAAACGCTCAATCCCAGCACCACCACGGCCAGCAACGCGCAGATCCTGTTCCTGGTGCTCAACGCCTCGTCGCTGACGCTGCTGCCAGTCACCATTTTCATGTACCGCGCGCAACAGGGCGCGGCCGACCCCACCCTGGTCTTCCTGCCCATCCTGCTGGCCACCAGCGCCTCGACGCTGGCCGGCTTCCTGTGCGTGGCGGCGGTGCAGCGCCTGCGGGTCTGGGATCCCGTGGTGCTGGCCTGGGTCGGCGGCACCGCGCTGCTGCTGGGCGGCTTCATGGCCTTCCTGTCCACGCTGTCGGTGGCGGCGCTGGGCGCGCTGTCCTCGCTGCTGGGCAACCTGACGCTGTTCGCGCTGATCCTGTTCTTCCTGGTCGTGGCCGCGATCCGCAAGGTCCCCGTCTACGAAAGCTTCATCGAAGGCGCCAAGGACGGCTTCGACGTGGCCAAGGGGCTGCTGCCCTATCTGGTCGCCATGCTGTGCGCGATCGGCGTGCTGCGGGCCTCGGGCGCGCTCGACTTCGTGCTGGACGGCCTGCGCCTGGCGATCCAGTGGCTGGGTTTCGACACCCGTTTCGTGGACGCCCTGCCGACCGCGCTGGTCAAGCCCTTCTCGGGCAGCGCGGCGCGCGCGCTGATGATAGAGACCATGCAGAACCACGGCGTGGACAGTTTCCCCGCGCTGCTGTCGGCCACCATACAGGGCAGTACGGAAACCACCTTCTACGTCGTGGCCGTGTACTTCGGCGCGGTCGGCATCCAGCGCACGCGGCACGCGGTGGGCTGCGCGCTCTTGGCCGACCTGGCCGGCGTGCTGGCCGCCATAGGCGTGTGCTACTGGTTCTTCGGCTGATCGATCGGCCGCGCGCCCTTGCCGTGCGCGAACGCCCGCAGCGAATCGAGCATCAGCGCCAGCATGTGCGCCGCCGCCGGCGACAATGACCGGCCCGCGCCGTGCAGCACGCCGACACGGCGCTCGATGCGCGGAGCCGTCAACGGCACGAACGCCAGATCATGTTCCACCGCCGGCCGCGCCAGCGTCGGCAGCACGGTGATGCCCAGGCCCGCCTTCACGGCGGCGATCAGCGACGTGCGGTTCTTGATAACCAGGTGGGGCCGCTGCAACAACGCCGCCATGCGATGCTCGCGCAGTGCGTGGAAGGTGGTGTTCTCGATGATGGATTCGCCTTCCAGTACCCGCCAGGGTACCGACCGCCCGCGCCCCGCGATGGGATGGTCGTGGCGGCAGACGACGCCGAACGTGTCCTGGGCCACGGGTATGCAGTGCAGACCCGCGAGATCCGTGCCCACGCCGGCGATACCGAGCTGGGCCTCGCCGCTGGCCACCATGGGGCCGACCTGGGGCGAGGACACGTCGGCGATCTTCAGGCTGACGCCGGGATAGTCCACGGCGAAGCGCCGCAACAGCAACGGCAGCCATTCCTCCGCCAGCGACGGCATGACGGCCAGCGCGATCGACCCCTGTTCGCCCGCGGCCAGCAGGCCGACCTCGTTCTGCACGCGGTCGTGCAGCGCCACCAGCTCGCGCAACAGCGGCAGCACGGATTCGCCCAGCGGCGTGAGGCGAGCCTGGTGCCCGTGCTCGAACAGGTTGCCGCCTATCTGGGCTTCGAGGTTCTGCATGGCCAGCGTAACGGCGGCCTGGGTGCGGTGGGTATCCTCGGCCGCGGCCCGCAGGCTCTGCCGCGTGGCGGCGATGACGAACTGACGAAGCTGGGGGATCTTGAACGCATCGGGCATGGAAGAAAGGCCGCTTTCCAGTAATACTTAATTTTAATTAAAAAAGTTAAAATTGTTAAAAGACTGGGAAGCAAGGATAGTGGACGGCATCGCCACGGCCAGACCGTGGGCAACGTCAACCGGAGACTTCATGTCCACTCCCACATCCATGTGGCCGGGCGGCGCGCGCATCGTCGTAGCGCTGACCTTCCTGGTCGAAAGCTGGTCCGAGGGCAAGGCCCCGCCCTACTCGCCCATGACGAGTCCCCCCAGGCCGGGCGCGAAGGACCTGGCCGGCATCACCTGGTCGGAATACGGCGCGCGGGCCGGCGCCTACCGGCTGATGCGGCTGGCGCGCGATCGCGGCCTGCCCGCCACGTTCTGCGTCAATGCGCGGGTGGCCGAACTGTTCCCTGAGGTCATCCATGCCATCGTCGGCCAGGGCTTCGAACTCGCCGGACACAACTACGCGCAGGATGAAGTGCTGCCCGGCCTGAGCGAGCCGGAGGAACGCGCCCTGATCCGCAAGAGCCTGGACATCCTGCAGCGCACCTCCGGCGTGCGGCCCCAAGGCTGGCTGAGCTCCACCATCGCGACCACCGAACGGACCGCGGACCTGCTGGCCGAGGAAGGCATGCTCTGGCACGGCGACTACAACTACCTGGACCTGCCCTGCCAGATCCAGACCCGGCACGGCGGCATGGTCGCCATCCCGCACAGCGATTTCGCCGACAACCGGGTGCTGCGCGCCGCCCCGCGCGATTTCTTCCAGTGCTACCGCGACACCTTCGATTTCCTGTATCGCAAGGAACCCAACGCGTTCATCAACATCACCGTGCACGGCCACTTCGGCGGACGGCCGCTGATCAGCGCGATGCTGGACGAGGTGCTGGGCTACATCGCCTCCCATCCCGGCGTCTGGTTCCCCCGGCACGACGAACTGGCCCGCTGGGTCAACGAACACCGCATCGGCTTCATTCCCTATTCCGAGCGCTTCCCCTCAGAAGCCTGACACGGCGACGGCCGCCCCCTCGCGCGGCCGCGACCACGAACACCAAGGAGACACCATGAACCCCATGAGGCGGGCGCTGGCCGCCCTGTGCCTGATGCCCTTGCCGGCACTGGCCGGCACTTATCCCGATCGTCCGGTCCGGGTAGTCGTGCCTTTCGCAGTGGGCGGCGCCGCGGACACGGTCGCCCGGTCCGTGGCCCAGAAGCTGGGCGAGGCACTGGGCCAGACCTTCATCGTCGACAACCGAGCCGGCGCCAACAGCATGATCGGCTCCGAACTGGTGGCGCGGGCCGCCCCGGACGGCTACACGCTGCTGATGCAACTCGGACCGCCGCACAATACGCTGCCGTTCTTCTCGCGCAACGTGCCCTACGACCCGGTCAAGGATTTCACGCCGGTAGCGATGATAGGCACGGCGCCGCAGGCCATGGTGGTCAACGCCAAACTACCCGTGAAAGACCTGAAGGAGTTCCTGGCCTACGCCAAGGCGCGGCCCGGCAAGCTCTCGTACGGGACGTCGGGCGTCGGTTCGTCCCAGCAACTGGGCGGCGAACTGCTCAAGGCCTCGACCGGCATAGACATGATCCACGTGCCCTACAAGGGCGGCGCACCGGCGCTCAACGACGTGGTGGGCGGACAGGTGCCGGTTGGCATCCTGGTTCTTTCCAACGTCCTGCCGCACGTGAAGGCGGGCAAGCTGCGCCTGCTGGGCGTGTTGCAGGCCGAACGGGCCAAGGCCGCGCCCGACGTACCCACGCTGGCCCAGGCCGGCCTGCCCGGTTTCGCCGTACCCGATACCTGGGTGGGATTGCTCGGCCCCGCCGGCATGCCACCCGCCGTGGTCGAGAAACTGCGCAGTGGCATCGAACAGGCCCTGGCCTCGCCGGACCTGCAGGAACGCCTGGAGACCGCGGGCTTCGAGGTCGAGGCGCATCCCTCGCCGGAGAAATTCGCATCGCTGCTGGCCGGCAGCGTGGACACCTACCGCGGCATCGTCGCCAAGGCGGGTATCCAGCCCGAATGACGCGCCTATCGCGCGAGGCCCGCGCGGTCAGACCACGCCGGCCTCGTGCAGCGCGTCGGCCATGGCGATGAACTGCGCCACCGACAACTCCTCGGCGCGCGCGGTTTCCGGTATCCCCAGTTGCTGCCAGGGCACCAACGCCGCCCAGTCGCCCAGGCCCCGCCGCAGCATCTTGCGGCGCTGGGCGAACGCCCGGGCCACGGTGGCCGACAGGGCTTCCTCGCTGCGCGCGCGTGGACGGTCGGCCGGCAGCGGAATCATGCGCACGACGGCGGAGACCACACGCGGCGGCGGATCGAAGGCCTCCGGCGGCACGTCGAACAGCTTTTCCATGTCGTAGCGCGATTGCAGCATGACCGACAGGCGTCCGTAGTCGGAATCGCCCGGCCGGGCCACCATGCGGTCGATGACTTCCCGCTGCAGCATGAAATGCTGGTCGCGCACCTGATCGGCGTAGGCCATCAGGTGGAACAGCAGCGGGCTGGAAATGTTGTAGGGCAGGTTGCCCACCACGCGCAGCTCCCCGCCGAACGGCGCGAAATCCACGGTCAGCACGTCGGCCTCGGTCACCTGCAAGCGCTCGGGCGCATACTGGCGCCGCAGGCGCGCCGCCAGGTCGCGGTCGATCTCGACGACTTTCAGGCAATCGAGCTTGTCCAGCAGCGGCCGGGTCAGCGCCGACAGGCCGGGGCCGATCTCGACCACGTTGTCGGACCGGTGCGGATTCACCGCGCGGACGATGGAATCGGTGATGCTTTCGTCGACCAGGAAGTGCTGGCCGAAGCGCTTGCGCGCCTGATGTTTCATGCGGAAACTCCGGAGCCGGCATCCGCCTGGGTGCCGGTTCTTATCATCTGGAGGGCCGTGACGATGGCCTCCTGCAAACTGCCGGGATCGGCCTTGCCCGTTCCGGCCAGGTCGAGCGCGGTGCCGTGGTCCACCGAGGTCCGCACATAGGGCAGGCCCAGGGTGATGTTGACGCCGTGTCCGAAACTCGCGTGCTTGAGCACGGGCAGGCCCTGGTCATGGAACATGGCCAGCGCCGCGTCGAACTGCGCGACATGCGCGGGCACGAACAACGTGTCGGCGGGCAGCGGCCCGCGCGCATCGATGCCGGCGGCACGGGCCCGCGCGATGGCCGGCTCGATCACTTCGATTTCTTCCCGCCCCAGGTGCCCGCCCTCGCCCGCATGCGGATTCAGGCCGCACACGGCGATGCGCGGGTGCGCCAGCCCGAAGCGTCGGCGCAGGTCGGCATCCAGGATGCGCAGCACCTGGTCCAGCGTCTGCGCGGTGACCGCATCGGGCACCGCCCGCAGCGGCAGGTGCGTGGTCGCCAGCGCCACCCGCAGGCCGCCGCCGGCCAGCATCATCACGACCTTGTCGACGCCCGCCCGCTCCTGCAAATATTCGGTATGCCCCGAGAAGGCCACGCCGGCATCGTTGATCACGCCCTTGTGGACCGGCGCCGTGACGATGGCTAGCGCCCGGCCATCGGCCACCATGGCGATGGCGGCATCCAGCGTGTCGAGCACGTAGCGCCCATTGGCCACCTCCAGCCTGCCCGGCTCGGACGGCACGCGCAACGGCACATGATGCACCCCCACCCCCGCCAACGCCGCGGCATCCCGCCCGCCTCGCTGTACCAGCAGATCGCGATCCCCCACCAGCACCAGTTCCACATCCGCCGGCACCCGCCCCGCCCCGCGCTCCCCCGCGAACCAAGCCGCGGCCGCGACCGACAACTCAGGCCCGATCCCCGCCGGTTCGCCGGTCGTCAAGACCAGCCTGCGAATCGCACTCATCTCACTCATCCGCCAGCCCAACGACCAGCCTCAAAAAACAAAAAACGGCGCCCAAAACGCCGTCCCCCACCAGCCGGGTAGTACCCCAGGGCACAGCGGATCCGGCTCCGCCGGTCCGCCAGTGCCGCCCCCCTAGGGGGGCGCCCGTCAGGGCGTAGGGGGGGGGTTCAACCTCAATTCGACGTAGGCCTTGTCCCGCAGCTGCCGCGCCCAATCCTCGTACGCCTGGTCCAGCTTGCGCTGGAACAGCGTCTGGCGCGCCTCGGCACGCTGCCGCTCGCGGCCGACGTCCTGCGTACGGCGCTCGACGACCTGGATCAGGTGCCAGCCGAACGGCGACTGCACGGGCTCGCTCACCTGGCCGGGCTGCAGCGCATCCATGGCGCGCTCGAACTCCGGCACGGTTTCCTGGGGCGACAGCCAGCCCAGATCGCCGCCCTGCGGCGCCGAAGCGTCGTTGGAATACTGACGGGCCATGTCGGCGAAGCTCGACCCGCCCTGCACGATGCGCTGGCGGATGTTGGCCAGGCGTTCGCGCGCCTGTTCGGCGGTCAGCACCTCGGTGGGCCGTATCAGGATGTGGCGGGCATGCGTCTGCCGCACGGGCATCGCACCGACATTGCCGCTGGCGCCCCCGGACGACTTGCGCTCGACCAGCTTGATGATGTGGAAACCGTTGCCGCTCTGGATGATCTCGCTGATGCCGCCCGGACTCAGCTGCGCCACCGCGTCGACGAACATCGACGGCCAGCGGTCGGTGGGACGGGACCCCAGGTCGCCGCCGCGCAGCGCTTCCTCGCCGTCGGAGGACGAGGCCGCCAACTGGGCGAAATCGGCGCCGCCGCGGGCCTGCTGGAGCAAGGTCTCGGCCTTGCGGCGCAGGCGCGCCACCATGTCGGACGAACTGCCCTCGGGCACGCGCACCAGGATCTGGGCCAGCCCCAGGTCCGAAGGCGCGGCTTCGTGCTGTTCGGACAGATAGGCATCGATCTCGGGTTCGGAGATCTGGATCTGGCTGTCGACCGCGCGTTCGCGCAGGCGCATCAGCGTGATTTCCTGCCGCAGGTCGTCACGATAGATCGAGAACGGCAGGCCATCGCGCTCGATCTGGTCGCGCATCTGCGAAACCGACACGTTGTTCTGCTGGGCAATCCTGCTGATGGCGCGGTCGAGCTGCAGGTCGTCGATGCGGATGCCGGTCTGCGCAGCCTCCTGCAACTGGGTCTTCTCGACGACCATGCGTTCCAGCACCTGCCGCTCCAGCGTGGCCGCGTCCGGCGGCGCGATCTGCTGGCGCGCCAGCGTGGCCTGGGCGGCGTGCACACGGGCGTCGAGTTCGCGGCGGGTGATGACGTCGGTGTTGACCACGGCGACGATGTTGTCGCCCAACTGGATGCGCGAACCGCTGGTGCTGCGCGGCGCCTGCGCAGCCGGGGCAGTCGGGGCCACCGGCGCCGCCGGGATCAGAGGAGCCTGGCTGGCGGGCGGCGCGGACTGCGGTCCGAGCAGGGTCGGACCGTTGCCGCCCGGCGAGCCGCCGAGGTCGCCGGGCATGCGCAGCCCCTGAGCCACCGCCGACCCGCCCGCCAAAGCGGCCAGGCAGCAAAGGGCGACGCCGTGGGCCGCTTTCGTCATTCTGGGCAATACCTTGGAAACCATCATTCGTACCTTTCGAACACCGTCCCTTTCTCAGGCGGCGGGTTGATTACCTGATAACCCGGGATGCTCCGGCGCAGCGTCGTCATCGGGCTCGCCCCGATGCCGCCGAATCCGGTCAGCTCGAGCTGGAAGAACATCGCGGTCGTGGCGTTGTCCTTGGCCACCGCGTAGCGCTGGCCGACCAGGCGGAAAGCCCAGCAACACCCGCCGTTGTATTCGATCCCGGCCACCGCTTCGGCGATCCGGTTCTCGATCAACGAATAGTTGATGCGCCCGATGCCGAACCAACGGGGCGCAAGCGGCCACTGGAAGGCGATGTCGATCAACTCCTGCCCCGGCACGCTGACCGTCTCGCGCTTGTAGCGGTAGGCCAGCGATACCGTGCTGAGGCGCTGCGGGCTCCATCGCGCGCCGATCGTGGACCGGGTCACGCGCTCGATCTTGGGATTGTATTGCACCGTCGTCTCGCCGCTAAGCGTGGACGTCAGCGCGCCGTAGACCGACACCAGGAAGTCGGAACGGCCGTCGGAACTGGGCTCCTCGCCCGGCAGCGTGACCCGCTGGTCGCTGAAGTACAGCCGCTGGGCACCCATGATGCGCGCGCGCTCCACGCCGGTCTTGGGGTCGAGCCAGCGCGTGGTCAGCGCCGCGGTCAACTGGTTGGCCTCGGCGATCCGGTCCCAGCCCGAATAGAGGTTCTCGGAGAAGATCTGCGCGAAATTGAAGTCCGCCAGCGCCGTGTCGTAGATGGGCAGGTTCGACTGATTGCGATACGGCACGCGCAGGTAGTAGAGGCGCGGTTCCAGGGTCTGGCGGGCCTCCTTGCCGAGCAGCGTGCTGTCGCGCTCGAAGATCAGGCCGGTGTCCAGCGACATGATGGGCACGGTACGGTTGGCGGTGTAGGACGCCGCGCCCTGATAGGAATCCGTGTTGTAGCGGGTGGAGTGGATGCCGATCTTGGGAATGAAGAAACCGCCCGGCCGGATGATGGGATACGACACCGACGGATAGGCGTAGGCGCGCGAACCGTTCACCAGCGTATTGCTGCGAAAGCGCGTGGCGTCCGCGTCCATCCGCACGTCGAAGCCGTTCCAGTCGTAGCGCTGGCCGGTCAGGTGCAGTTGCGGCTCGCGGCCGTACGGCGGCACGATGGGCGCCAGCGGATCCTGCAGCGTCTGGTAGCTGATCACGCGGCCATAGGCTTCCCAGTACCCCTGCTGCCAGTTCAGCGAGAACGAACGTTCCAGCGTCGCGGTCGAGGCCAGGCCCGTGCCCAGCACGGACAGGTCGCGGAAATAGGCGTCGTCCGACGCCTTGGAGACGTTCCAGTTGAATCCCAGGTTGGGCGTCAGTTGCTGCCGGTGCTGCGAGCTGAACAGATAACGGTCGCGCTGCGCCACCCGGTCGTCGGGCAGATAGGCCAGCCGCGTCACGCCGCTGAACGAGGGCTCCAGGTAGCGGAACTCGCTCGACAGCTGCAAGCCGCGCCGGAGCATGAATTTCGGGGTCAGCGTGGCATCGCGGTTGGGCGCGATGTTGAAGTAGTACGGAATCGAGAATTCCGGACCGCTCTTGCTGGTCAGGCCGAACGTGGGCGACAGGAAGCCCGACTTGCGCTCGTTGTTCAGCGGGAAGGAGATGACCGGCGAGGCCAGGATGGGGAAGTTCTTGAAATAGAGCACACCGCCATAGCCCACGCCCTTGCCGGCGTCGTAGTCGAAGTCGGCGCTCCGGGCGCGCAGTTCCCAGTCAGGCTTCTCGCAGGCGCAGCCCGTATAGCGCACCCTGTCGGCATGCACCCGGTTCTGTCCCAGCATGCGGATGCGCTCGGCCGAGCCGCTGCCGCCGTTGAGTCCGAAGAAAAACCGGGCGTTGTCGATCTCGCCCGTGCCGCTGCTCATGTTGAGCTTGAGCCGGGGGCCCGTCAGCAGGTTGCCGTCGCGGAGCAGCCGCACGTTGCCCAGCGCTTCCAGTTCGTCCTCGACCTGGTCGTACTCGATGGAGTCGCCCTTCAGGATCGTGTCCTGGCGCCGCACCTGCGCGCTGCCTTCCAGCCGGAGCTTGTCCTGGTCCTCGGCCGTGAGCGTGTCGGCCTGCATGAACACCGGCAACTGGTCGGGATCATAGGTGTGCTGGCGCAGGCCCGGCGAAAGGCGCAGGCCAGGGCCGGATACCGGCCCGGCGCCGGCCTGGGATTCGGACGGACCGTCTTGCGCATAGGCCAGCGGCGCTACCGCAAATGCTGCAAACAGGCTGAACCACCGGATCAATCGCACGGGCCTCGAGGAATGAAAAAACGGAAAGTCGAAGAATACGCGAGCCGACGGCCGCGCGCGGTAAAAAAGATAGCGGCCCGCGGCTTTCGGCGGGGGCGCCGGGCCCCGCCGAAAAGGAGGGCCGGGTTCGTTCCGGGAACCGATATCGGTCGGTATTATAGGAGGCATGAATGCCATCCCCGATCAAGCCGCCGGCCAGGCCGGCGCCGACCCCAGGCGAACCCAGGTCGCCGCCTGGCTGTCCAGCCTTCCCCGGCAGCTCCAGCTCGACCCTTCCACCCTCCAGCCAGCCTCCAGCGACGCCAGCTTCCGGCGGTATTTCCGGGTCGCCATGGGCCCGGGCACCGCGGTCGTGATGGACGCCCCGCCCGACAAGGAGGACTGCCGCCCCTTCCTGCACGTGGCCGGACTGCTGCACGCCGCCGGCGTGCACGTGCCGCGCGTGCTGGCGCAGGACCTGGGCCAGGGCTTCCTGCTGCTGTCGGACCTGGGGCGCAGCACCTACGTCGACTACCTGCGGGGCACGCCCACCCCGCACGACACGCACCGCATCTATATGGACGCGCTGGCGGCGCTGGTGAAGTTGCAACAAAGCGCAACCACCGGCCTGGTGCGCTATGACAAGGCCCGCCTGGCGACGGAGCTCGAGCTGTTTCCCGACTGGTACGCCGCGCGCTACCGCGACCAGCCCCTGGACGCGGCCGACCGGGCCACGCTCGATGCCGTGTTCGAGACGCTGATCGACGCCAACCTGGCCCAGCCTTTCGTCCTGGTACACCGCGACTACCACTCGCCCAACCTGATGCTGACCGACCTGCCGGCGGGCGGACCGGACTACGGCCCCAATCCCGGCGTCATCGACTTCCAGGACGCGGTGGTGGGCCCCATCACCTACGACCTGGCCTCGGTCCTGACCGACGCCCGTACCACCTGGGACGAGCCCCAGCAGCTCGACTGGGGCATCCGCTACTGGGAGATGGCGCGCAAGGCCGGCCTGCCGGTGGCCGCCGACTTCGCCGATTTCCATTGCGCCTACGAATGGATGGGGCTGCAGCGCAACCTGCGCATCCTGGGCGTCTTCGCCCGCCTGGCCCACCGCGACGGCAAGCTCGGCTACCTGGACCACATACCGCGCGTGAACACTTACGTCCGGCAGGTGGCCAGCCGCTACCTGGCCTTCAAACCGCTGATGAAGCTGCTGGACAAGCTGGACGGGCAAACGTCCGCCACCGGGTACACCTTCTGATGCGCGCCATGATCCTGGCGGCCGGCCGCGGCGAACGCATGCGGCCGCTGACCGACAGCGTGCCCAAACCGCTGCTGCCGGCCGGCGGCAAGCCGCTGATCGTCTGGCACATCGACCGGCTGGCGCGGGCGGGGGTGCGCGACATCGTCGTCAACCATGCCTGGCTGGGCGCCCGCATCGAGGAAGCGCTGGGCGACGGCTCGCAGTGGAACGTGCGCCTGCGCTACTCGGCGGAGGCCACCGCGCTGGAGACGGCCGGCGGCATCCGCCAGGCCCTGCCCCTGCTGGGCGGCGAGCCCTTCCTGGTGATCAACGGCGATATCTGGACCGACTGGGATCCGGCCCTGGCCCTGGCTGCCGCCAGCGACCTGCCGCGGCAGGGCCGCCTGGCCTGGCTGGTGCTGGTCGACAATCCCGCCCACCACCCCACGGGCGATTTCCGCCTGGCGCCGTCCGGCCTGGTCCAGGACGGCGAGCCCCGGCTGACCTTCGCCGGCATCGGCGTCTACCAACCCGAGCTGTTCGCCGGCCTGCCGGCGGGCGAGCCGGCCAGGCTGGCGCCCCTGCTGCGCGCCGCCATGGCCCGCGACCAGGTCGGCGGCATGCATCACGGCGGCCGCTGGACCGACGTGGGCACGCCGCAGCGCCTGGCCGAACTCGATGCCAGCCTACAATAAACCCTGGTCATTCCCGCGCACGGATCCATCGCCATGAGCATTCCCGCCCCGGACCTCGCCCCTTTCGCCGCGCGCCGCCGGCGCGTGCTGGACACCATGCATGCCCGCGGCGGCGGCATCGCGATCCTGCCCACCTCGCGTGAACTCGTCCGCAATCGCGACGCCGAGTTCCCGTTCCGCTTCGACAGCGACTTCTTCTACCTGACCGGTTTTCCCGAACCCGAGGCCTGGCTGGTCCTGATCGCGGGCGCCGAAGACCGCAGCATCCTGTTCTGCCGCGGCAAGAACCTGGAACGCGAGATCTGGGACGGCTACCGGATCGGCCCCGACGCGGCCGCCGAACAATTCGGCTTCGACCGCGCGCTGCCGGTCGAGGCGCTGGCCGACGAACTGCCCAAGCTCATCGCCGACCAGCCGGCGCTGTTCGTGCCCATGGGCAGCGACCGCCTGTTCGATACCCACCTGCGCGGCTGGCTGGACCGCGTGCGCGCCATGGGCCGGTCCGGCGCCACAGCGCCTGCCAGCAGCTACGACCTGCGGGCCATCCTGGCGGAAATGCGCCTGGTCAAGGACACCTTCGAGATCGAGACCATGCGCCGCGCCGGCGCCATCTCGGCGGGCGCCCACGTGCGCGCCATGCGGACGTCGCGGCCGGGCCTGCGCGAATACGAGATCGAAGCCGAGCTGCTGCACGAATTCCGCCGCCACGGCTCGCAGGCCGTGGCCTACAACTCCATCGTCGCCACCGGCCACAACGCCTGCGTGCTGCACTACCGCGCCGGGGATACCGAACTGAAGGACGGCGACCTGCTGCTGATCGACGCCGGCTGCGAACTGGACGGCTACGCCTCGGACATCACCCGCACCTTCCCCGTCAACGGCCGCTTCAGCGGTCCGCAGCGCGCACTGTACGACCTGGTGCAGGAAGCGCAGAACGCCGCCACCGCCCTGACCCGCCCCGGCGCACGCTGGAACGAGGGCCACGACGCCGCGGTCCGCGTACTGGCGCAGGGCATGATCGACGAAGGACTGCTGACGGGCACGCTGGACGGCGTGCTGGAGTCCCAGCAATATGCCCGCTTCTACATGCACCGCACCGGCCACTGGCTGGGCATGGACGTGCACGACGTGGGCGACTACCGCGAACCGGGCGCGGCGTCGTCCGCGGACGAGCCCCGTCCGTGGCGCGAGCTGCGGCCAGGCATGGTGCTCACCATCGAACCCGGCATCTACGTCCGCCCCGCGGCCGACGTGCCCGAACGGTTCTGGGACATCGGCATCCGCATCGAGGACGATGCCGTCGTGACCGCGTCCGGCTGCGAGCTGATCACCCGCGGCGTGCCCGTTGCCGCCGACGAGATCGAAGCCCTGATGCGGGGCTGACGCGGGCATGCAAGCAGACGTCACCATCCTGGGCGGCGGCCCCGTCGGGGCCACGCTGGCGCTGCTCCTGGCCCGCGCGACCGCCCGGCCCGAACGCATCGTGCTGTGCCGGCCCCGGCGTCCCGCCGTCGCTCCCGCCAGCGCGGCGGCCGATCCGCGCTCGATGGCGCTCAACCATGGCAGCCGGGTGCTGCTGGCGTCGCTGGGCGCCTGGCCGGACGGCGGCGCCGACATCCTGCACGTCCACGTCTCGCAGAAGGGCCGCCTGGGCCGCACCCATATCTCGCACGGCGATTTCGGCGTGCCGGCGCTGGGCACGGTCGTGCCCTATCCGGCCATCGTCGAGGCCCTGGACGCCGCGCTGGCGCTGTCGGGCATCACCGTCCGCGCGGGCGAGCCCGCCGCCATCCTGCGCCAGGAAGGCGACGCCGCCGTGGTCGGCCAGGACGGTCTGGAATGGACCGCCCGGGCCTGCGTCCACGCCGAAGGCGGTACCTTCGACCACCAGGCCCGCAACGACCTGCACCGCGACTACCGCCAGCATGCCATCCTGGCCATCGTCCGCGCCGGCCGCCCGCGCCCGGGCTGGGCCTGGGAACGCTTCACCCCCGAGGGGCCCCTGGCCCTGCTGCCCTATCCCGCCGGCCCCGCCCATGACGCCGGCCGCTACGCCCTGGTATGGTGCTGCCGCCCCGGCCATGCCGAGCGCCTGGCGGCGCTGGACGACAGCGCCTTCGCCGACGCCCTGGGGCAGACCTTCGGCACCCGGCTGGGTAGCTTCGCCGCCGCCGGCCCGCGCCACCGCTATCCCCTGGGCATCAACCTGCGCCGCCACGTGGTCGACGGCAACGCCGTCGCCATCGGCAATGCCGCCCAGACCCTGCACCCCGTGGCCGGCCAGGGCATGAATCTCGGCCTGCGCGACGCCGCGCGGCTGGCCGAAAGCCTCGCCCCCCTGCTGCGCGATCCGTCCGCCAGCGCCGCCCCACTGCTGGCGGCCTACGCCCGCGCCCGCGGGGCCGACCGCTGGCTGACCAGCGGCCTGACCGATTTCATGCCGCGCATCTTCGCGACCGGCCTGGCCCCCGTCGAGCATGCCTGCGGCCTGGCCCTGCTGGGCCTGGACATGTCGCGCACGCTGCGCGGACCGCTGGCGCGACAATTGATGGAGGGACTGCGGACCTGATCGCCGCGGCGCCCCGACAGCGGTACAATCCCCGCCTTCCTCGGACATTTTTGCCCACGCGCCGCATCCCCCATGAACAGGGCTGACGGCGCATTCAGTCATGCGCATCGGCCCCTACGACCTTCCGAACAACGTTTTCGTCGCTCCCATGGCGGGCGTGACGGATCGTCCGTTCCGCCAGCTGTGCAAGCGGCTGGGCGCCGGCCATGCCGTGTCCGAGATGGCCGCCAGCAATCCCCGACTGTGGAACAGCGTCAAGACCTCGCGCCGCCTGGACCATGAAGGCGAGAGCGATCCCATCGCCGTGCAGATCGCCGGCAGCGACCCCGACATGATGGCGCAGGCCGCCGTCTTCAACGTCGGCAAAGGCGCCCGCATCATCGACATCAACATGGGCTGTCCGGCCAAGAAGGTCTGCAACGTGGCCGCCGGCTCGGCCCTGCTGCGCGACGAGGAACTGGTCGCGCGCATCCTGGACGCCGTCGTGCGTGCCTGCGAGCCGCTGGGCGTGCCCGTCACGCTCAAGACCCGCACCGGCTGGCGCCGGGCCGACCGCAACGTACTGCGGGTGGCGCGGCGCGCGCAGGACATCGGCATCGCGGCCCTGGCCCTGCACGGCCGCACCCGCGAGGACCTCTACATGGGCGAGGCGGAATACGAGACCATCGCCGCGGTCAAGGCCGAACTCGCCATTCCCGTCATCGCCAACGGCGACATCGACTCGCCCGAGAAGGCGCGCCGCGTGCTCGACGCCACCGGCGCCGACGCCGTCATGATCGGCCGGGCGGCCCAGGGCCGGCCCTGGCTGTTCCGGGAAATCGACCATTACCTGCGCACCGGAACCCGCCTGCCCGCTCCCACACAGGCGGAGATGCGCGAACTGCTGCTGCAGCACCTCGACGACCACTACCGTTTCTACGGCGAATACACGGGCGTGCGAACCGCGCGCAAGCATATCGGCTGGTATCTGGGCTCGCTGCCGGGAGGGCCGCAGTTCTGTGCGCAACTGAATTTGATAGAAAACACGCGCGATCAATGGCAGGCGGTGGCCGACTGGTTCGATCACCCGATCGACACGCCAGCCTCGCGGCTGGCCGCCTAGGCCGCGCATCAAGGAAACAACCCATGAAAGAACATACGCTTGAAGAGTGCGTACGCCACACCCTGGACCGCTATTTCAAGGATCTCGAAGGCGAGACGACCAGCGGCATCTGGGACATGGTGCTGACGGCCGTCGAGCGTCCCATGCTGGAGGTCGTGCTGGAGAAGGCCGACCGCAACCAATCGCGCGCCGCCGAGATGCTGGGCATCAACCGCAACACCCTGCGCAAGAAGCTCGACCACTACCAGATCAAGGTCTGACGCGGCTCCTCCATCCCCATTGTCCCGTGCCCGCCCTGGCACGCCATTCTGCCCCACACCCATGAAAATCGAACGCGCGCTTCTTTCCGTTTCCGACAAATCCGGCATCGTCGACTTCGCCAGGGCCTTGCACGACCGCGGCGTGCAACTGCTGTCCACCGGCGGCACGGCCAAGCTCCTGGCCCAGGCCGGCCTGCCCGTGCAGGAAGTCTCCGACTACACCGGCTTTCCCGAGATGATGGACGGCCGCGTCAAGACGCTGCATCCGAAGATCCACGGCGGCCTGCTGGCCCGCCGCGACGCCCAGGCCCACCTGGACGCCATCGCCGGTCACGGCATCGGCCGCATCGACCTGCTGGTGGTGAACCTCTACCCCTTCCGCGAGACCGTCGCCAAGCCCGACTGCACCTTCGCCGACGCCGTCGAGAACATCGACATCGGCGGGCCCGCCATGCTGCGCGCGGCGGCCAAGAACCACGGCACGGAAGCCGGTGGCGTCACGGTCGTCATCGATCCGGCCGACTACGCCCAGGTGTTGAAGGAAATGGACGCCACCGGCGCCACGTCCTACGCCCTGCGCCTGAACCTGGCCAAGAAGGTGTTCGCCCATACCGCCTCGTACGACGGCGCGATCGCCAACTACCTGACCAGCCTGACCGACGCCCCGGCCCAGGAGGCCGTGCCCGCGCGCGAGGCCTACCCCGAGATCCTGAGCTTCCAGGCCACCAAGAGCCAGGCCATGCGCTACGGCGAGAACCCGCACCAGTCCGCGGCCTTCTATCGCGACACCGCGCCGGCCGCCGGCCTGCTGGCCAACTACCGCCAGTTGCAGGGCAAGGAACTGTCCTACAACAACATCGCCGACGCCGATGCCGCCTGGGAATGCGTGCGCACCTTCGATGCGCCGGCCTGCGTCATCGTCAAGCACGCCAACCCGTGCGGCGTGGCGGTGTCGACCGACGCGCTCCATGCCTACCAGCAGGCGTTCAAGACCGACCCCACGTCCGCCTTCGGCGGCATCATCGCCTTCAACCGTCCGGTGGACGCCGCCACCGCGCAGGCTGTCAGCAAGCAGTTCGTCGAAGTCCTGCTGGCCCCCGCCTACGAGGCCGGCGCGCTGGAGATCTTCGCCGCCAAGCAGAACGTGCGGCTGCTCGAGATCCCGATGGGCGACGGCGTGAACGCCTTCGACGTCAAGCGCGTGGGCGGCGGCTGGCTGGTGCAGCAGCCCGACTCGTTCAACGTCGCGCGCGACCAGCTCAAGGTCGTCACCAAGGTCGCACCCACCGAAGCCCAGATGGACGACCTGCTGTTCGCGTGGAAGGTGGCCAAGTTCGTCAAGTCCAACGCCATCGTGTTCGTGGGCGGCGGTATGACACTGGGCGTGGGCGCCGGCCAGATGAGCCGCGTCGACTCCGCGCGCATCGCCTCGATCAAGGCCGAGAACGCCGGCCTGTCGCTCAAGGGTTCGGCCGTGGCGTCCGATGCCTTCTTCCCGTTCCGCGACGGCCTGGACGTCGTCGTCGACGCGGGCGCGAGCTGCGTCATCCAGCCCGGCGGCAGCATGCGGGACGCGGAGGTCATCGCGGCGGCGGACGAACGCGGCATCGCGATGGTGCTCACGGGCACCCGCCACTTCCGCCACTGATGAGAGCACCCCCTACGCCCTCCGGGCGCCCCCTCAAGGGGGCGGCGCTGGCGGACCGGCGGAGCCGGATCCGCGGCGCCCTGGATAGGGGCTGATATCGTGCGTATTCTTGGCGTGGATCCCGGCTTGCGGCGTACGGGTTTCGGCGTGATCGAATCGGATGGCCCGCGGCTGCGCTACGTCGCCAGCGGGACCATCGTGGTACCCGCCGACGACGACCTGTCGGCGCGGCTCAAGATCATCCTGGACAACCTGCGGCAGGTCGTGCGCGACACCGCGCCCGACTTCGCCGCCGTCGAGAAGGTCTTCGTCAACGCCAACCCCGCCTCGACGCTGCTGCTGGGCCAGGCGCGCGGCGCGGCGCTGTGCGCGCTAGCCGACACCGGGCTGCTGGTGCACGAATACACTGCCTTGCAGATCAAGAAGTCGGTGGTTGGCACGGGACGGGCCGCCAAGACCCAGGTGCAATCCATGGTGCAACACCTGCTGTCGCTGGACGGCGCCCCCGCGGCCGACGCCGCCGACGCGCTGGCCTGCGCCATCTGCCATGCGCACGTCTCGCCCATGGCCGACCGCCTGCGGGAGCATGGCGACCATCCCGCATTCGCCCGCCGCGGCACCCGGCTGCGGGCCGGAAGATTAGTATGACGCGCGAACACAAGTCGCCAAGGTGAACTCATGATCGGACGCCTGACCGGAACGCTGGTCGAGAAACAACCGCCCACCGTCTGCCTGGACGTGAACGGCGTGGGCTATGAGCTGGACGTGCCGATGAGCACGCTGTATTCCCTGCCCGAACTCGGGGCCCGGGTGACGCTGCTCACCCATCTGGCCATACGCGAGGATGCCCACGTGCTGTACGGCTTCGGCACCGCGGCCGAACGCGTCACCTTCCGCGAGCTCATCAAGGTCAGCGGCGTGGGCGCCAAGATCGCGCTGGCCGTGCTGTCGGGCATGACGGTGGCCGAGCTGTCGCAGGCCGTCACCCTGCAGGAGGCCGGCCGCCTGACCCGCGTGCCGGGCATCGGCAAGAAGACCGCCGAACGGCTGCTGCTGGAACTCAAGGGCAAGCTGGGCGCCGATCTGGGCACCGCGGCCGGCCATGTGGTCGCCAACGGCCAGACCGACATCCTCAACGCCCTGGTGGCGCTGGGCTATTCCGAACGCGAGGCCGTGGCCTCGGTGAAGAACCTGCCTGCCGGCGTGGGCGTCTCGGAAGGCATCAAGCTGGCGCTCAAGGCGCTGGCACGCTAGGCGCGCCGACGGAGGCCGCATGCTCAGGATCTGGGGACGGCGCAGTTCGTTCAATGTGCAGAAGGTGCTCTGGTTCGCGAGCGAACTGGGCCTGGCCTACGAACACATCCCCGCCGGCGGCGAGCACGGCCTGGTCGACACGCCGGAATTCCGCGCCCTGAACCCCCACGGCAGGGTGCCGGTCATCGACGACGACGGCACCGTGGTCTGGGAATCCCACACCATCCTGCGCTACCTGGCCGCCCGCCACGGCGCCCCGGACTTCTGGCCGACCGACCCAGCCGCCCGCTCGCAGGCCGAACGCTGGATGGACTGGGCGCACACCTCGCTGCAACCCGCCTTCCTGACCGGCGTGTTCTGGGGCTACTACCGGACGCCCGAACCGTTGCGCGATCCCGATCGCATCCGCGCCCACGTCGAGGAATGCGCCGGTTATTTCCGCCTGCTGGATGCGCGGCTGGCGAACCAGCCTTTTCTGGGCGGCGAACAACTGACCCTGGCCGACATCCCCGCCGGCACGGCGCTGTACCGCTATTTCGGCCTGGACATCGCCCGGCCCGACGTGCCCCACGTCCAGGCCTGGTACCAGCGGCTGCAGCAGCGCCCGTCCTATCGCGAACACGTCATGGTGCCCTTCGGCGAGCTGTACGGGCGGCTGGACTACTGACCCGGCGCCGGCGGCCGCGGCCCGACGCGGAACGGGCTAACATACCAGCAGTTCAAGGCAGAATACCCCCATGGCGATCCAGCCCGACAAGCTTTCCATCCGAGACGACGCCCCCGACATGCGGGTGATCTCTCCGCGCGCCTCGTCCCCCAACGAAGAGGCCATCGAACGCGCGCTGCGCCCCAAGGCGCTCGACGAATACGTCGGCCAGCGCCGCATCCGCGAACAGCTCGAGATCTTCATCGCCGCCGCGCGCAAGCGCCAGGAATCGCTGGACCACGTCCTGCTGTTCGGCCCGCCGGGCCTGGGCAAGACCACGCTGGCCCACATCGTCGCGCGCGAAATGGGCGTCCAGCTGCGCCAGACCTCGGGCCCGGTGCTGGAGCGGCCGGGCGACCTCGCGGCGCTGCTGACCAATCTGGAACGCAACGACGTCCTCTTCATCGACGAAATCCACCGCCTGTCGCCGGTGGTCGAGGAAATTCTCTATCCCGCGCTGGAAGACTTCCAGATCGACATCCTGATCGGCGAAGGCCCCGCCGCCCGCAGCGTCAAACTCGACCTGCAACCCTTCACGCTGGTCGGCGCCACCACCCGCGCGGGCATGCTGACCAACCCGCTGCGCGACCGCTTCGGCATCATCGCGCGCCTGGAGTTCTATACCGCCGACGAACTGTCCTCCATCGTGACTCGCAGCGCCGGCCTGCTCAAGGCCGCCATCGCCGAGGACGGCGCCCGCGAGATCGCGCGCCGTTCGCGCGGCACGCCCCGCATCGCCAACCGGCTGCTGCGCCGGGTGCGCGACTACGCCGAGGTCAAGGCCGGCGGCCACATCACCGGCGAAGTCGCCCACGCCGCCCTGTCCATGCTGGACGTCGACCCGGCCGGGCTGGACATCATGGACCGCAAGCTGCTGGAAGCCATCGTCTACAAGTTCGACGGCGGCCCCGTGGGCCTGGACAGCCTGTCCGCCGCCATCGGCGAAGAACGCGACACCATCGAGGACGTGATCGAGCCCTACCTGATCCAGCACGGCTACGTGCAGCGCACGCCGCGCGGCCGGATCGCCACGCAGGGTACGTATCGCCACCTGGGCCTGACGCCACCGGCGCAGGCGGGCGGGGGCGATCTGTTCGCGTAGCACGGGGCTATTGCCACGACGGATCGTCGTCCGGCAGGCTTGCCCGCAACGCGAAATCCCCCTCGAAGGCGGCGGCCAGCTCGACGATCTGGCCACGGCTCATCCCCAGCCCGAGCAGCCGCGAAGCCAGCCTGTCGGTCGCGGACAGGTTGTCATACCCACCGAAGAACGCCGCGATACGCACGATGTCATCGTTGGACAGCCCATGCCCGGCAAGGCGGGGAGCGACCTCGGACATCATCTGCAGGTTTTGGTCTCCCTCGGGAAAGCTCGCAACGCGAACGATATCTTCCAGGGAAAAGCCCAGTTCCCGGAGCCTGCCGGCGAGTTGATGCATCCGCTCCAGGTTCCGTTCCCCCTCGGGATGCGCGGCGACCGCTGAAAGCTTGTCCGGAAGAATGCCCAGCCGCTCGAACGCAGGCGCCAGTTCAACCATCTTCTTCACGATTTGATATCCGCCTTGCTGTTGCGCCATCGTGGCGATCTGCGCCGTCGTGAAGCCGTGCTCGCGCAGCCTGGGAGCGCATTTGTACGTCTGCTCCAGATTCCGGTCGCCGCGCACTTGCCCCCCGATGCCGATGATGTCGGCCTCGGAAAAATCGAGAGCGCGCAGATCGGCATATGATTCGGCCAGCTTCTCCACGTTCTTGTTTCCGTGAAATTGCGCGGCCACGCGTTCGATACCGTCCACGGGAAAACCTTGCTTCAACAGCGCGATCGTGGGTTCGGCAACCACCTGCTCCAGGTTGCGGTCTCCACGAAAGCGCGCGGCCATGTTCGCGATCTGGCCATGACGGAATCCCAGCTCCCGAAGCCGGTCGGTCAACCTGAGCACCGCCTGCAAGTTCCTGACCCCTTCGAACTCTCCCGCGACATAGGCGATGTCCTGCATCCCATGACCGAGCCTGGTCAGCTCCCGGATGTACCGATCCATCACCGCCAGGGTGGCGTGGCCGTCCGGCCGTATGGCGATACCGGCGATATGGTTCACGCCGAACGCCTGTGAAAGCAGGACGGGACTCAGTGCCACTGTGCTGTCCAGATTCCGGATTCCGCTGGAGCCGATATGAATGACATCGATGCCGGAAAATCCGAGTTCGTCCAACGCCCGGGCTTGCCGATCCGGCACCTGAGGGGGAAGCAGGTCGTCCGCGAAGGGGACATCCTCGAAGGACGAGTTGCTGTCATACGCCGCCCATACCAGGGCTTCCACATACGCCCGGTATGTCTGGGCCTGCAAGGCAGTCTCTCCGATGCCATAGGACGCCGGATCGAGATGACACAGCTCCAATTGCTCGCGCAGTTCGTCGCACTCTCGCCGCGTGGCGGGCGGGTCCTCCAGCCGCAGCAGGCGCTTGCGCGCCTCCACTACGTAGGGGATCGCCGGATTCATGCCCTCGGCACCGGCCCCTTCATGGCCATCGCCTGGAGCAAGATCGACGGCCCCCCGCGCGACCAGAGCGCGTACACGGGCCATCGCCTCGTCGCTGACAGTCTCATGCTGCACGATATTCTCGGCCCCCCTGACGGTGGCCTGCTGCTGCATCAAGTTGCGGAGCGCTCTTGCCCGGGCCAGCTCGGCCGTTATGCGTCCATCTGCTGCCGACATCAGAGGCGCCCCTGGCCCAGGGGCCGGCTCCCCCACCGGTTGCCGCTCGGGCGTAGCCGGCGTGGACGCCAGCGCATCGCCGGCAACAGGACTGGGAGAACGTGAGATGGGGCTTGACATGGAGGCTCGTCAATCGGGCTGTCGGGGAAACCGCCCTCTGGGATGAATGCCCGCTGGGCAGGGAAAGTTCCCGATGCGGCGGGCATCTCGCCGGCGCAGCGCCCATGCCGGGCTCGCCAAAAGGAAAAGCCCGTGCTGAGCATCCCCCAGGTCACGGGCTCGACTGTGCAGGGCACAGTTGACATCAAGTCGGACGAGATCATGAACGGCGCCGATGACGCGGCCATGACAGCACGGAGCAAAATCGTCCGACCCATAAAAGGGTGGAAGCGTCGATAACCCGGACGGCGCCACCCACGCACCCGAAGCCGCACAGGCTTGCAATCAACGCTTCCTGGCGTCTGACGGTCCGGGCGCGCTAAAGTTTCCCGCTTTACAAGCCGTCACATTTGGCACAATACCCGGATGGCGTCCGGATGCCCCGGGCCGGCGGGTTGTTTACAATTTCGCTCCAGGGCCTCATCGGCTCCCAACCCGCTCGACTCGTCCAAGGTTCCGCCTCGTGCTCCAACCCGCCAGTGAAGGCTTCCGGTTTCCGATCCGGGTCTACTACGAAGATACCGACGCCGGCGGCGTGGTCTACTACGCCAACTACCTGAAGTTCTTCGAACGCGCCCGCACCGAATGGCTGCGCGCGCTGGGCGTCGAGCAGCGCGCGCTGGCGGACCGGACCGGCTGCATATTCGTCGTGCGCGGCATCGATACCCAGTACCGGCGGCCGGCCGCCCTGGACGACAACCTGACGATACGCAGCCAGGTCTCCCGCCTGGGCAAGGCGTCCATCGATTTCCTGCAGTTCTGCGAACGCGGCGATGAACTGCTCGCGACCGGCAAGGTCCAGGTAGGATGCGTCGATCGCACGACGCTGCGTCCGCGCGCGCTGCCCCCCGATCTCGTCCGGGCGCTCGCGCCGCTCGCGGCCGAACCCGCAACCGATTAACCCCGACATCAACCCTTCAGGCATCCTCTTTCGCCCCCCAAAGGACTCTGCATGAACGTCAACCAGGACATGTCCATCCTGTCCCTGATCACCCAGGCAAGCTTTACCGTCCAGTGCGTGATGGCCATCCTTGCCATCGTTTCGCTGATGTCCTGGACCTACATCTTCCGCAAGCACTTCGCCATCAAGCGCGCCAAGCAGCAGACCGAGCGCTTCGAAGCCGACTTCTGGTCCGGGGGCGACCTGAACATGCTGCACCAGGCGGTCACCACCCGGCGCGGCGAACAGGGCGCGCTGGCTCGCATCTTCGAGGCCGGCATGGCCGAATTCGTCAAAGGCCGCCAGAGCAAGCTGAGCGACGTCAACACGCTGCTGGACGGCTCCCGCCGCGCCATGCGCGCCGCCTACCAGCGCGAGATGGACTCGCTCGAATCCCACCTCGCCTTCCTGGCCTCCACCGGCTCGGTCAGCCCCTACGTCGGCCTGTTCGGCACGGTCTGGGGCATCATGCACGCCTTCCGCGGCCTGGCCAACGTCGAACAGGCCACCCTGGCCAGCGTCGCGCCCGGCATCGCCGAAGCGCTGGTGGCCACGGCCATCGGCCTGTTCGCCGCCATTCCCGCGGTGGTCGCCTACAACCGGTTCTCGCACGACATCGACCGGCTGTCCATCCGCTTCGACAGCTTCATCGACGAGTTCCTGAACATCCTGCAACGACAGGTGCGCTGATGCCCTCGAACCGCTCCAGCAACCGCGGCGGCCGAGGTGGGCGCCGCTCCATGAACGAGATCAACGTCGTCCCGTATATCGACGTCATGCTGGTGCTGCTGGTGATCTTCATGGTCACCGCGCCCATGATGTCGCCGGGCCTGATCGACCTGCCCACGGTGGGCAAGGCCTCGCAGGTACCGGTCAAGCCGCTCGAGATCATCCTGGCCGCCGACGGCAACGTCACCATCCGCGACCGCGAACGCGGCGACAGCACGCCGCACGCCGTCCCGCGCAACGACCTCGCCCGCCTCGCGCGCGAACGCCAGTCCGAACACCCCGACCAGCCCGTCGTCATCTCCGCCGACCGCAAGGCCCAATACGAGTCCGTGCTGAAAGTCATGGACGACCTGCAGCGCCAGGGCGTCAAGCGGGTCGGCCTGCTGGTCAAGCAACAAGGCTCCTGATTGCCCATGGCGCCCAACGACCGATCCAACCGACCTCTCCGACGACCGCCGGAACCCGGCAAATGGAAATCCTTCGGCCTGGCGGTGCTGATGCACCTGCTGCTGGCCGCCGCCCTGATCTTCAGCCTGGACTGGAACCGGCGCTCGCCGGGACCGGTCCAGGCCGAACTGTGGACGGCGCTGCCCTCGCCCAACCAGCCCGAACCGCCCACTCCCACGCCCGAACCGGAACCCGAGCCGGTCAAGCCTCCGCCACCGCCGCCCCCTCCGCCCGAACCCAAGGTGACGCAGGAGAAGCCCGACATCGCCATCGAGCAGGAAAAGAAGCGCCGCGAGGCAGAAGAGCGCGAGGCCGAGCGCAAGCGCGACCTGCAGAAGCTGGAAGAAAAGAAGCTGGCCGACAAGCGCGCGCAAGAAAAGAAGGAAGCCGAACAACGCGAGGCCGACAAGAAGAAGGCCGACCAGTTGGCCGCCGACAAGGCCGCGGCCGAGAAGAAAGCCGCGGCCGACAAAGCCGCCGCCGACAAGAAGGCGGCTGCCGACAAGAAGGCCCAGGCCGAGCGCGACCGCAAGCTGCGCGAGGCCTTCCGCAACGACACCGCGCGCGCGGCCGGCCTGGAAGGCGGCCGCGAGGGCGGCACCGCCAGCCGCAACCAGGCGGGCGGCGGCGGGGGCGATCCCGGCTATGCGGACCTGGTGCGCGCTTGCATCAAACCCGGAGTCATTTATAGTGCAAGTGGCAGTTCCTCCGACGGGAACCCCACGGCCGTGTTCCGGGTCCAGTTGCTACCCACCGGGGAACAGGCGGGCGCGCCGCGCCTCGTCCGTTCTTCGGGTTCACCGGCTTTCGATCGCGCGGTCGAGACCGGTATCCGGCGTTGCGACCCCTTCCCGCGGCCGTCTTCCGGCCGGTACGAGTCCAACATAGAAGTTCAATATCGGATGTTCGACTGATGACATTTGCAAATCCCGCTTTCCCCCCCTCGTCCGCCCTGTCCGGCAGCGCTCGCCTGCGTGACCTCGGCACCCGGCTAGGACGGCGGCTCCTGCAATGCGCCGCGGCGCTGGCCGCGACGGCTTTCGCCCTGGGCTCCGCTCCGGCCCGCGCCCAGCTGACCGTCCAGATCTCGGGCGCCGGCGCCAACCAGTATCCGGTGGCCATCGCCAACTTCGAATCGGCCGACCCGCAGGGCAAGGCGATCGCGGAAATCATCCGCGCCGACCTGAACCGCACCGGCCTGTTCCGCATCATCGATGCCGGGGACACCCCACTGTCGGACTCGGCCGTCATCGGCTTTGCCGCCTGGAAGACCCGCGGCGCCGACGCGCTGGCCGTGGGTAGCGTGCAGCGCACCGGCGATGGCCGCTACGACGTGCGCTATCGCCTGGCCGACACGGTCAAGCAGGCCCAGATCGACGGCGTGGCCTTCGCTTCTGGCGCGAACGAGATGCGCCGCACCGCGCACCAGATCGCCGACCGCATCTACGAGAAGCTGACCGGTGATCGTGGCATTTTCGCAACACGCATCGCCTACGTGCTCAAGCGCGACAACATCTACGAACTGCAGATCGCCGACGCCGACGGCCAGAACGCCCAGACCGCCCTGCGCTCGCGCGAGCCCATCATCTCGCCCGCCTGGTCGCCCGACGGCACCCGCCTGGCCTATGTGAGCTTCGAATCGCGCAAGCCTGTTGTGTATGTGCACACTATCACCACGGGCCAACGGGTACCGGTTGCCAATTTCAAGGGCAACAACAGCGCCCCCGCCTGGGCGCCCGATGGCAACCGCCTGGCGGTCGTTTTGACCCGCGACGGCCTGTCCCAGCTGTACATGCTGAACGCCGACGGCTCGGGCCTGCGGCGGCTGACCCAGTCCCCAGGCATCGATACCGAGCCCGTTTTCACGCCCGACGGCCGCGCCATTCTCTTCACCAGCGACCGCGGCGGCAGCCCGCAGATCTATCGTCTGAACCTGGATGGCAATCAAGTCGAGCGCGTCACGTTCAAAGGGACTTACAATATTTCTCCCCAGTTGTCGCCTGATGGCAAAACCTTGCTGTACGTCACCCGCCGCGCCGGCTTCCAGATAGCTTCCCTAGACCTCGCCACCGGTAATGAGCTCGTTCTCACCAACGGCGGCCGGGACGAATCCCCCAGCTTTGCTCCCAACGGAAAGATGATTCTCTATGCAACATCGCAGTCCGGCCGTGGCGTGCTGGCTGCGGTTTCGAGCGACGGTCGCATTACCCAGACACTGTCGGTACTCAACGGCGACGTACGCGAACCCACCTGGGGGCCTTTCCTGAACAATTGATTACCTGAACGGGCCCCGCTGTCGCGGCGCCGCATCGTTGTCACGTCTTGCAACCTTGCGCGCCGTGGGGCTCATGTGACACTTTAGGATCACGTTTCGGTCTGGTCATCGTCTTTTCCAACCCACTATCGTCCCTCGGAACCCAAGGAAAAATCATGTCTACTCGTGCATTCAAAATGTTCGTCGTGGCGAGCGTTGTCGCGGTAGTCTCGGCTTGCAGCAGCCCCGTCAAGCTCGATGAGAGCAGCAACGTCCCGGTCGAAGACCGCTCCGGCCAGAACACCGGCGCCAATCCCAACGGCGTCGCCCGTGTCGACACCACCCAGCAAGGCCTGGATCCCCTGAACGATCCCAAGGGCGTGCTGGCCCAGCGCTCGGTGTACTTCGACTTCGACAGCTACGTGGTCAAGGACCAGTACCGTCCCATCGTCGAGAACCACTCGCGCTTCCTGAACAACAACCGCAACCGCAAGGTCGTGATCGAGGGCAATACCGACGACGTCGGCAGCAGCGAGTACAACCTGGCCCTGGGCCAGCGCCGCTCCGAAGCCGTGCGCCGCATGATGGTGCTGCTGGGCGTGCGCGACGACCAGGTCGAAGCCATCAGCTTCGGCAAGGAAAAGCTCAAGTCCACCGGCACGGACGAAGCCTCGCGCGCCGAGAACCGCCGCGCCGACATCGCCTACCGCTAAGGATCCACCCTCATGACGCTCCGCACTTCCCGCCTCCGGCTGCTGGCCGCCACCGCCTGCATCGGCGCCAGCTTGACGGGTTTCTCGGCCCACGCGGCCCTGTTCTCCGACGACGAGGCGCGCCAGGCCATCATCGACCTGCGCAAGGAAGTGCGCGAGCGCTCTGATCAGCAAGGCCGCAAGCTGACCGACGACCTGGCCCAGAGCCAGCGCAGCCAGTTGCAGCTTGCATCGCAGATCGAGCAGTTGCAGCAGGAAATCGCCCGCCTGCGCGGTCAGATCGAAATCCTGACCAAGCAGGTGGCCGACACCCAGCAGGCCCAGAAAGACATCTACCTGGACGTCGACACGCGCCTCAAGCGCCTCGAGCCCCAGACCGCCTCGATCGACGGGCAGCAGGCCACCGTGGGCGCCGACGAAAAGCGCGCCTATGACGCCGCCATCGACCTGTTCCGCAACGGCAACTACGCCGACGCCATTCCCGCCCTGTCGAACTTCGTCCGCCAGTACCCCCAGAGCCCGTACGCGCCCGCCGCGCAGTTCTACGTCGGCAGCAGCCACTACGCGCTCAAGGACTACAAGGCGGCCATCACGCAGCAGCAGGCGCTGGTCAAGAATTTCCCCACCAACGTCCGCGCGCCCGACGCGCTGCTGGTCATCGCCGGCAGCCAGGTCGAACTGAACGACCGGCGCGGCGCGCGCACCACGCTCGAACGCATCGTGCGCGACTATCCGGGCGTACCCGCCGCGCAGACCGCGAAGGATCGTCTCGAACTCCTGAAGTGACGCGATACCCGTTCAAAAATGAAAAGGGCCGGATATACCGGCCCTTTTCATTTGACAAAGCGTCTTCAGGTTGCCATAATTTTGGGCTTCGGGTCGCAAGCTCAGTTGATCGAGCAGCGAACTCCGTGAGTACGTGGGGTGGTAACTCAGTTGGTTAGAGTATCTGACTTTTAATCAGAGAGTCGAGGGTTCGAGTCCCTCCCACCCTACCAACTATCCTCGGATAGTTGCAATGCAAGCCTCCCTAGCGGAGGCTTTTTTTTGCCGCCGGGCCGCCTCAAGGCAAAATACGCGACTACTCGTTCGTGACCGCCTTCGGATGCAGCCGCAGCGTCGCCTGCGAACTCCCGGCCTGCCCCGCATACGGACGCATGGCCCGCACGTCGGTCACGTTCTCGATGCCTTCTTCCTTGACCCGCTTCAGAAAGCTGACCCGCTCGCGGTAGTACTCCGCGTACATGATCGCATCGCGAACCCGCTGCTCGGCGCGATACAGCGCCAGCCGCGCCTCGTTCAGCGCCTTCTCCGCTTCTCTTTCCGGGGTCGGGGCGTGACTCAGTACCCACCTACGAAGCCACTCGAGCATCATGCCCTCCAATTGAAATGAGGTTGGGCAAAGCTTAATCCATGGCCTTCGCTGCCTGCCGATTTTCGCGAATGTTTTACCTTCTCAGATGTAACCCTTTCCACCGCCGCGTGGGCAGATCCGCGTCCCGGGCCGATCTATCGCGGGTCCCGCAGCATCGGGTGACAACGGGGTGACGCCAGGCGTATCGGCAACGCAACAAGGGCCCGGCGCAAACACGCCGGGCCCTTGGTCCAACCGTGGCGGAAAGAACGCTCAATCCACCTTGACACCGCCCTTCTCGATCACCGGCCGCCAGCGGGCGATCTCGGCGTTGATCAGCTTGGCAAAGACCTCGGGCGGGTTGGGCGTGGCCTCGGCGCCTTCGCTGGCCAGGCGTTGCTCGATCTCGGGCGACGACAAGGACTGGTTGATCTGCTTGTTCAGCTTGGCCACCACTTCGCGCGGCGTACCCGCCGGCGCGACCACGCCATACCACTGGTCCGCCTCGAAGCCCGGATAGCCGCTCTCGGCCACGGTGGGCACGTCGGGCAGCATCTTGACGCGCTGGGGCGAGGATACCGCGATCGGCCGCAGCTGGCCGGCCTTGATCTGCGCGATCACCGCGGGCACGCCGGTGAACATGACCTTGATGTGGCCGGCGACGAGATCGTTGACCGCCGGCGCGGTGCCCTTGTAGGGCACGTGCTGCATGCTCGCCCCGCTTTGCAGCTTGAGGTATTCGGTGGCGATGTGGGCGGCGCTGCCGTTGCCGCCGGATCCGTAGTTGATCGCGTCGGGATGGGCCTTGGCATAGGCGACCAGTTCCCGCAGGCTCTTCGCCTGGACCGAGGGATGCACCACCAGCACGTTGGGAACGCGCGCCACCCAGGCTACGGCGGCGAAGGCCTTGAGCGGGTCATAAGGCAGCTTGGTGTACAGCGAAGGAGTCACGGCCAGCGTGCCGATGTGGCCCATCAACAGCGTGTAGCCATCGGCGGGCGCCTTGGCGACCTTGTCCGCGCCGATGCTGCCGCCGGCACCCGGCACGTTCTCGACCACCACGGCCTGGCCCCAGGCCTGGTTCAGTTGCTGGCCGATGGTGCGCCCCAGAATGTCGGTGGAACCACCCGGCGTGAAAGGCACCACCAGACGCAACGGCCGATTGGGATAACTGGCGGCGGCATCCTGCGCGTGGACCGCGCTGGTGGCCGCGCAGGCCATGATGGCCGGGACCGTCAGAAAAATCGTTGCGCGCAAGCTATTCCACATGTCGTGGTCTCCCCTGTTTTCTTGTCGTTTCCACCGACCGTGCACCGCGTGAAGCCGCCACGCAGCGCCGGAGGTTTTCCTTGCCGGGCAGTATACGAACTGCGCCCGTGCCGATGCGGGCCCAGCCTTGCGTGTTGGGGAGCCTGCGTTGCGTTCTACTTATCGATGGGCATGACAATGGCCTCGGCCGCCGCCTGGCGCAAGGCCGCCATGGCGGCCAGGCAGGCCGACGACGCCAGGGCGTCGCGCCGCTGGGTGATGCCGATGCCGCGCTCCGTGCCGGCCAGGGGACCGCATGCATGGACCAGCAGGCCGGCCGCCACCTCCGCCCTGACCTGCAGCGGCGAGACCAGCGCCACGTGGTCGCCCGACAGCAGGACCGACCGCACCACCGCCGTGCTGTGGGCCTGCATGGAAACGCCGGGCATGGGGATGCCCGCCTGCGCGAACAGGTGGTCGAACACCCGCTGCGCAGGCGTGCCGGGCAGGGGCCCGACCCAGGGATAGGTCGCCAGCTGGCGCAGCGAGGGGCGCCGGCGGCGCGCCAGCAGCGGATGGCCGGCCCGCACGACCGCGACGAAGCGATCGATGAACAACACCTCTTCGACGAAGTCGGCGGCCAGCGCGGCTCCGCGCAGGGGACCGACCATGAAATCGATGTCGGCGGCGCGCAGCATCTCGGTCAGCGCTTCGTAGGTGCCGCCCTTGATGGTCAGGGAAATATCGGACTCGGCGCCGATCGCGAGCGCGGCCGCGCGCGGCACCAGCACGTCGCCCGTCATGGGCAGCGAGCCTATCGATACGCGACGCCCGCCCAGGCCTCGCCAGCGCGCCAGTTCCTCGTGGCCGATACGGATCTCGGCCACCGCCCGGCGCGCGTGCAGCAGCAGCCAGCGGCCCGATTCGTTCAGCCGCGTACCGACCCGCGTGCGCTCGAACAGCGGCAGCTTGGCCAGGTGTTCGAGCCGGCGCAGCGCCTGATGCAGCGCCGACTGGGAAATGCCCAGCGCATCCGCGGCGGCGCCTTCGGTGGCATGGTCGGCGCGCAGGGCCAGCGCCGCCAGCGAGGTATCGCCGACCAATCGCGGCAGCGCCATGACCGAAGCCGGCGCGCCGCGCAGCCGCAATCCTTCCGCGGCCGCGCGCAGCAAGGCCATTGCGCGCGCAACCCGCAGCGCCAGCACCTCGCCCGCCGGCGTGGCGGCCATGCCCCGCGCGCCGCGGTCGAACAGGCGTATGCCCAGCAGCGACTCCGCCTCCTGGACGGCGCGGGTCACGGACGAGGCGGACTGGTGCAGCGCCAGCGCGGCCGGGGTCACGCCGCCGGCCTGCGCCACCGCGGCGACCGCGCGCAGCACGCGCAGCGGCACGACGGCCCGCGTGTCCGCCGCGACGTGCCGCGTCATGTCCGTTCGTGTCCCGTGCATCGCGTGGATTGTAGTTTGACCGCCCCGCGCGCCGAGGCGTTACAGCCGCTTGCGATTCCCTCCCGGCCCGCGCCGGCCGCCCGGCGTTAAGCTGGGTGGCTCTGTCAAGCAGGAGGCGTTCATGAAGAAATCGGCTTCGGCCGTCTGGAAAGGCGGCATCAAGGACGGCAAGGGCACGCTCAGCACCGAGAGCGGCGTGCTGTCGCAAACCCCGTACAGCTTCCATACCCGCTTCGAGGGCGGCAAGGGCACCAACCCCGAGGAATTGATAGGCGCGGCCCATGCCGGCTGCTTCTCGATGGCCTTGTCCGCCGAGCTGGGCAAGGCGGGCATGACCGCGGAAAACATAGCGACCACCGCCACGGTCACGCTGGACAAGGTCGGCGACGGCTTCTCGATCACGGCGGTGCACCTGGACGTGGAGGCCGCCATTCCCGGCGCCGCCCGGGCCGCCTTCGAGGCGGCCGCCAACGCGGCCAAGGCGGGCTGCCCGGTGTCCAAGCTGCTGAACGCGCAGATCACGATGGATGCCCGGCTGAAAGCCTGAGGCCGTGCCGGCCTTCCCGCGGCCACGGTTACAAAAAAAGCCGCTACGAGGGGGCGTTTTTTGCCTTGGGGCGGCCCGGCGGCAAAAAATGCCCCCACGCTTGCCGCTACGCGGCGGCGCTGCCCCCCGAGGGGGTGCTTTTTGCCTTGGGGCGGCCCGGCGGCAAAAAAAGTCGACAGCCCGGAAAGCGCCACTCAGGGAGATCCCTGAAAAGTCGTGGCGCAGCGCCATCATCGCCTGCCGCGCCCTGGCCGCTTGTGATTCAATAGATGCCGTGCCGGCGGGGCCGGCACGGCAGAATGTCCTGGTCGTGGAGGAATGAGACCGTGCACAACGATGCGGGCGCCACGACGGCGTGGTCCGCTCAGCAATGGACCGCCACCGCCTATCAACTGGCGATGCAGTCGGCTCCTTGCGGCATATTCATGTGCGATGCGCATGGCGTGTTCACCATGGTGAATCCCGCCTACGAGCGCATCACCGGCTATTCCGCCGGCCAGTTGGTCGGCAAGCTGCGCTTCGACGCCCTTCACGACCCGTCCGAACTGGCCCTGCGCCAGGGCGAACTGGCCTCGCCCCCGGTGCGTGACATCGTCGGCCTGCATCCCGATTCCGAAATGATCGCCAGCCAGGGCGCGGAAGCCGACTGGACCTACATGCGCCGCAACGGCGCCCGCGTCACCGTCACGCTGGCCCTGAGCCGGCTGACCCAGGCCGACGGCCAGACCGCCGGCTACGTGGGCACGGTCTTCGACAACTCCCGCCGCCCGCGCAATGGCCTGCAACTCTGGCACCTGCTGCACCACGATCCGCTGACGGGCCTGCCCAACCAGGAGTTGCTGGAAGAGCGCCTGGGGCTGGCGCTGGAGCGCGCGAAAACCGGCAGCGATCCGGTCCTGCTGGTGCTGCTGGAACTGGACAACCTGCGCAAGCTGCGCGACACCCTCGGCCATGCCGCCGCCGACACCGCCATCAAGCAGGTGGCGGCCCGCCTGAAGCGCCTGTGCGGCGACGAGCACGTGCTCGGGCTGATGCGCGGTTCGCTGTTCGTCATGATCTCCACCGGCCGCAACACGTTGTCCGCCGAGCGCGAGACCGCGCTGCTGGCGGAAGTCTCGCGGCCCATCCCGTTCGCCTCGGCGACCCTGCACGTCACCGCCAGCATCGGGGTCAGCTCCCATCCCACCGCCGGCAACGATGCCCGGGCGCTGCTGCAGCGCGCCCTGCTGGCCCTGCACGCGGCCAGCCGCAGCGGCGGCGGTACCGCCCGGCATTTCGACTTCGGCATGCAGACGCAGTCGGCGCGCCGCAATCATCTCGAAACCCTGCTGCGCGAGGCGGTGGAAACCCGCCAGTTCTCGCTGGCCTACCAGCCCCAGGTCGATCTGGGCACCGGCCACATCACCCGTACCGAGACCCTGCTGCGCTGGCAGCATCCCCGGCTCGGCGCCGTGGGCCCCTCCGAATTCGTCCCCATGGCCGAAGACCTGGGCCTGATGGACGAACTGGGGGCATGGGTAATCGATACCGCTTGCCAGCAGGCGGTGCGCCTGCATGCCAAGTTCGGCCAGTCACCGTGCATGGCCATCAACATTTCTCCCACCCAGCTGCGCGACCGCAAGCTGTACGGCGTGGTCGCCTCCGCCCTCGAACGCTGGCACCTGCCGCCGGGCTGCCTCGAACTGGAGATCACCGAAGGACTGCTGCTGGACAACACCCGCCAGGTCTCGGATACGCTGCAAAGCCTGCGCAAGCTGGGCGTGGCCATCGCGATCGACGACTTCGGCACCGGCTATTCCAGCTTCGCCTACCTGGCGCGCTTCCCGGTCAACCGCATCAAGATCGACCGTTCGCTGGTGCGGGCGATCTCGTCGGTCAAGAACGGCGACGCGATCATCAGCGCCATCATCGGCATGGCCCACGCGCTGGGCATCAAGGTCACCGCCGAAGGCGTGGAGACCGCCGCCCACGCCCGCCGGCTGGGCGAACTGGGCTGCGACGAAGCACAGGGATTCTGGTTCTCGCGGCCGCTGACCGCCCAGGCGCTGGAGAACGCGCTGACGCCCATCGGCTAAGGCCGGTTCCCCGCTAATCCGGCTCGGCCTGCCCGCCCTGCGCCTGCGCCAGGGTCTGCGCCGAGGCAGGCTCGTGCACCGACTTGTAGGGACCGTGCCCCGCCGCCAGCGGCGGTTCGGAACGCATCGGCGATTTGCCCAGGGGTAGCGCCGAGACCGGCGCCCACTGCGGGTCGGGGATCTCGGCGAACACCTGCCGGAGCCGCTCGCCCCACGACGAATGGATCATCCTGAAGTAGTCATTGTCGTGGTCGATCAGCGCGAACTTGGTCACGCGCAGGCTGTCCTTCTCGTACACCAGCAGGTCCAGCGGCAGGCCGACCGACACGTTGGAGCGCAGCGTGGAGTCCATCGAGATCAGCGCGCACTTGGCCGCCTCGTCCAGCGGCATCGACGGCGTCAGCACGCGGTCCAGGATGGGCTTGCCGTACTTGGCCTCGCCGATCTGGAAGTACGGGCTCATGGTCGAGGCCTCGATGAAATTGCCCGCCGCGTAGACCTGGAACAGCCGCATGGGCTGCCCCCGGATCTGGCCGCCCAGCAGGAAGCTGCAATTGAACTCGATGTTGAAATCGTTCAGCGCGCCACCGTGCATCCGATGGACTTCGCGCACCGCCCGCCCCACCAGGCAGGCTGCCTCGAACATGTTGGGCACGTTCCATGGCGTGAGCAGGTCCGGGTCGGACGGCTGTGACAGGAGCTGCGCGACCGACTGGGTCAACGCCAGGTTGCCGGCGGTCAGCAGCACCATGACGCGCTCGCCGGGCTGCTCGAACACGGTCATCTTGCGGAAGGTGCTGACGTGGTCCACGCCCGCGTTGGTACGCGTATCCGCCAGGAACACCAGGCCCTGGTCCACGCGCGTCGCCACACAATAGGTCATAGGGGGCTCACGCTGGTCGGCATCATCGACGATTCTAGTCCCGGCCTTCCGGTTGGTGCATGGATGAGCAGGCTCTCCTCCCTCAAGCCATATTTTTATTGATATGGTTGATAAGATAATTTCATATCGTTTTGCATACCTCGACGCATACAATGGCCGAAACCACGGCTGCGGGGGCACTCCGCACCATTCCGCCAGACACGGAGACATCCATGCTCGACAAGACCGCTCCCGATGCCGCGCGCCGCGATTACTACGACCGCATCGCGCAGAAGAACCTGAGCCCCCTCTGGGAATCCCTGCACACCCTCGTCCCGCCCCAGCCGCAGCCGCAATGCGTGCCCGCGATCTGGAAATACGAGAAGCTGCGCGCCGACGTCATGGAATCGGGCTCCATCATCAGCGCCGAGGAAGCCGTGCGCCGGGTACTGATCCTGGAGAACCCCGGCCTGAAAGGCCAGTCGGCCATCACCCAGACGCTCTACGCGGGCCTGCAGCTGATCCTGCCCGGCGAGATCGCCCCCAGCCACCGCCATACCCAGTCCGCCCTGCGCTTCATCGTCGAAGGCAAGGGCGCCTACACGGCGGTCAACGGCGAACGCACCACCATGCATCCCGGTGATTTCATCATCACGCCGTCCTGGACCTGGCACGACCACGGCAACCCCACCGAGGCCGAAGGCGGCGAGCCGGTGGTGTGGCTCGACGGCCTGGACATCCCGCTGCTGCGCTCGCTGGACGCCGGCTTCGCCGAAAACTATCCCGAGGCCTCGCAGCCCGTCATGCGCCCCGAGGGCGACAGCTTCGCCCGCTACGGCCACAACATGGCGCCGGTGCGCCACACCTTCAGCGGCACGTCCTCGCCCATCTTCAACTATCCCTACGAACGCTCGCGCGAGGCCCTCGACCAGTTGGCGCGCCGCGGCGAACTCGACCCCTGGGACGGCGTCAAGCTGCGCTACGTGAACCCGGCCACCGGCGGCTACCCCATGCCCACCATGGCGACCTTCATGCAGTGGCTGCCGGCCGGCTTCCAGGGCAAGACCTACCGCACCTCGGACTCCACCGTGTTCAGCGTGGTCGAAGGCCAGGGCAGCGTGCGCATCGGCGACGACGTCTTCCAGTTCGGGCCGCGCGACGTGTTCTCCGTCCCGCCGTGGAAGCCGGTGCAACTGGCCGCGCTCGAAGACGCGGTGCTCTTCAGCTATTCTGATCGTCCGGTGCAGGCCGCGCTGGGGCTGCTGCGCGAAGAGCGCATCGCCTGATCCTTTTTCCATCCCTCCACCAAAGGTTACCCGCCCATGTCGTACGTCTTCCAACCCGAAGCGGTCACCGCGCTGCCCGTCGTCGGCAGCAACGAACAATTCCCCGTGCGCCGCGTCTACTGCGTCGGCCGCAACTACGCCGCCCACGCGCGCGAAATGGGCTTCGACCCCGACCGCGAACCGCCGTTCTTCTTCTGCAAGCCGGCCGACGCCGTGGTGGCCGTGCCCTATGGCACGACCCTGGACCTGCCCTACCCGTCCGAAACCTCGAACTTCCACTACGAGATCGAACTGGTCGCCGCCATCGGCAAGGCCGGTTCCAACATCGCCGTCGAACAGGCGCTGGACCACGTCTGGGGCTACGCCGTCGGCCTGGACATGACCCGCCGCGACCTGCAGATCAAGATGCGCGAAGTCGGCCGCCCCTGGGAACTCGGCAAGGCCTTCGACCAGGGCGCGCCCACCGCGCCCCTGCACAGGGCCGCCGACGTCGGCGACATGGACAAGGCCGAGCTGTGGCTCAAGGTCAACGGCCAGGACAAGCAGCGCAGCGACACCTCCAAGCTGATCTGGTCGATCGCGGAAACGGTGGCCTACCTGTCCAAGTACTTCCGCCTGGAACCGGGCGACCTGATTTTCACGGGCACCCCCGAAGGCGTGGGCCCCGTGGTCAAGGGCGACCTGATGGAAGGCGGCGTGGCCGGCCTGGGCGAACTGAAGGTCCGCGTGGTCTGAGGCCGGACGAGCCGACATGGAACTCTACAGTTTCTTCAACAGTTCGACCTCGTACCGGGTCCGCATCGCGCTGGCGCTCAAGGGCCTGGCCTACGAGTACCACGGCGTCAACATCCGCAAGCTGGAACACCGCGCGGCGGACTACGTGGCCAGGAACCCCTCGGCCAACGTCCCGCTGCTGGTCGACGGCGAGGTGCAACTGGGGCAGTCGCTGGCCATCCTCGACTACCTCGACGCCACCTACCCCGAGCCGCGCCTGATCCCCCAGGACACGATGCAGCGCGCCCGCGTGCTGGAAGTGGCCCTGGCCATCGCCTGCGACATCCATCCGGTCAACAACCTGCGCATCCTGAAGTACCTCACCGACGTCATCGGCGTCACCGAGGAACAGAAGAAAGCCTGGTACGACCACTGGATCCAGGACGGCCTGGCCGCCGTCGAACGCTTGTTGCAGGCGCACGGCTCCGGCCCGTACTGCTTCGGCAACGCTCCCACGCTGGCCGATTGCTGCCTGGTTCCCCAGGTCGGCAACGCCCAGCGCATGGGCTGCGACACCGCGGCCTACCCCCGCGTGATGGCGGTGTACGAGCACTGCCAGCAGCAGCCGGCGTTCCAGCAAGCTGTGCCGGCCAAGCAACCCGACTATAGCTAGAGAGTAGTTAGCCCCCCCTACGCCCTTGCGGGCGCCCCCCAGGGGGCGGCGCTGGCGGACCGGCAAAGCCGGATCCGCGGCGCCCTGGTTAGTCCAGGGAATTCAGCGCGGTCTTCACCACGGAAAACAGCGCGCCTATCTGCTCTTCGTCGATGATGAGCGGGGGCGAGAAGGCCAGGATGTCGCCGGTGAAGCGCACGAGCACGCCTGCCTTCAGGCAGGCCAGGAACGCCTCGTAGGCGCGTGCGCCCGGCTGTCCGGCGCGCGGCTCGAGTTCGATCGCGGCCGCCATCCCGATGTTGCGGATGTCCTTCACGTGCGGCGCTCCCCGCAGGCCATGCACCGCCGACTCGAATACCGGCTCCAGCCTTGCCGCCCGCGCGAACAGCCCTTCCTTCTCGTACAGGTCGAGCGTGGCCACCGCGGCCGCCGCCGCGGCGGGATGTCCCGAATAGGTGTAGCCGTGGAAAAGCTCGATCGCGTTGCCCGGCCCCGCCGCCATGATCGTGTCGTGGATCTCCCGCGACACTGCTACCGCGCCCATGGGGATGGCGGCATTGTTGACGCCCTTGGCCATCGTCAGCAGATCCGGCGTCACCCCGAAGCGCTGCGCCGCGGTGGCCGCGCCCAGCCGGCCGAAGGCTGTGATCACTTCATCGAAGATCAGCGGTATGCCGTGGCGCGTGCACAGCTCGCGCAGGCGTTCCAGGTAGCCGACCGGCGGCACGATCACGCCCGCCGAACCGGCCATGGGCTCGACGATGACCCCCGCCACCGTGGAAGGATCGTGCAAGGCCAGCAGCCGTTCCAGTTCTTCGGCCAGGTGCGCGCCCCAGGCCGGCTGCCCGCGCGAATACGCCGCCTCGGCGATGTTCAGCGTGGCCGGCAGGTGATCCACGCCCGGCATCAGGTTGCCCGCATAGGCCTTGCGGTTGGTGCCGATGCCGCCCACCGACATGCCGCCGAACCCCACGCCGTGATAACCCCGCTCGCGGCCGATGAAACGCATGCGCTGGCCTTCGCCGCGCGCGCGGTGGTAGGCCAGCACGATCTTGAGCGCGGTGTCGACCGACTCGGACCCCGAGTTCGTGAAGAAGATGCGGTCCAGGCCCGCCGGCATCAGCGCGGCCAGCCGCCGCGCCGCCTCGAAAGCCAGCGGATGCCCCATCTGGAAAGGCGGTGCATAGTCCAGCGTGCGCATCTGCGCATGCACGGCTTCGATGATCTCCTCGCGCCCATGCCCGGCGTTGCAGCACCACAAGCCGGCCGTGCCGTCCAGGAGCCGGTGGCCATCGGCATCGGTGTAGTACATGCCCTTGGCCGACACCAGCAGCCGGGGCGCGGCCTTGAACTGGCGATTGGCGGTGAAAGGCATCCAGAGGGATTGCAGATCGGGCATATCGGCGGCCATGCGGGGCTCCTGGTTGGGCGGCAAGGGTAAACTTGCCGGGATACTCACGAGGATACTCCGCCATGATGTTGACCCTTCCCGACGTGCTGACGGCCGAGCAGGTGGCGCACTGCCGGCAGGCGCTGGCGGGTGCCGCCTGGGTCGATGGCCGCGCCACGGCCGGGCACATGGCGGTCCAGGCCAAGCACAACCAGCAACTGGCCGCCGACGACCCGCTGGGCGCGCAACTGGGCAACCTGGTCCTGGATGCGCTGGGCGCCAACCCGCTGTTCATTTCCGCCACGCTGCCGCTCAAGGTGCTGCCGCCCGCCTTCAACCGCTACGAAGGCGGCGGCAACTACGGCAACCACATCGACAACGCCATCCGCAGCCTGCCCGGCAGCGCCCACCGTGTGCGCACCGACATCTCGGCCACCCTGTTCCTGACTCCGCCGGAAGACTACGACGGCGGCGAGCTGGTGGTCGAGGACACCTACGGGGCCCACCGCGTCAAGCTGCCCGCCGGCCACCTCGTGCTCTATCCCGGCACCAGCCTGCACCGGGTCACCCCCGTTACTCGCGGCGCCCGTGTCTCGGCCTTCTTCTGGGTGCAGAGCCTGGTGGGCGACGAAACCCGGCGCGAAACGCTGTACCGCATGGACACGGCCATCCAGCAGCTGTCGCGGGAAGTTCCGGGCAGCGATGCCGTGGTCCAGTTGACGGGCATCTATCACAACCTGTTGCGGCAATGGTCGCAGACCTGAGCGGGCGCCCGGAGCCGACATGCCCCTGCCTCCCCTGACGCAGATCCCCCCGCAGATCGCCGCCGTGGCCGACTACGAGGACTACGCGCGAGAGCGCATGAGCGATGCCGCCTGGGCCTACCTGTCGGGCGGCGCGGCCGACGAACACACGCTGCGCGCCAACCGCGAGGCCTACGCGCGCGTACGCATACAGCCCCGCGTGCTGCGCGACCTGACGGGCGGCGGCACCGGACTCGAGCTGCTGGGCACGCCGTTGCCCTTCCCCATCCTGCTCGCCCCGGTGGCCTACCAGAAACTGGTCCACCCACAGGGCGAACTGGCCAGCGTGCTGGCGGCATCCGCCATGAAGACGGTGATGGTGGCCAGCACGCAATCGAGTGTCGGACTCGAGGACATGGCGCGCACGGCCGAAGCGCCGCTGTGGTTCCAGCTCTATTTCCAGCGCGAGCGCGACGACACCCTGCGGCTGGTCCGGCGCGCCGAGGCCGCCGGCTATCGCGCGCTGGTGGTCACGGTGGATGCGCCCGTCAACGGCGTGCGCAACCGCGAACAGCGGCTGGGCTTCGGCCTGCCGCCGGATGTCGAGGCCGTCAACCTGCGGGGCATGCGCCCCATGGCGGGCGCGGTGGCGCGGGCCGGGGAAAGCGCCATCTTCGGCAGCGGCACGCTCGATGGCGCGCCGTCGTGGGACGACATCGCCTGGCTGCGCTCGGCCACCCGGCTGCCCCTGGTGCTCAAGGGCATCCTGGCGCCGGCCGATGCCCGGCTGGCGATCGAGGCCGGCGCCGCCGCCATCGTCGTGTCCAATCACGGCGGCCGCGGCCTGGACACCCTGCCCGCCACGCTGGAGGCACTGCCCTGGATCGCGGCGGAAGTGGGCGGCCGCCTCCCCATCCTGATGGATGGCGGCATCCGGCGCGGCACCGACGTCTTCAAGGCGCTGGCGCTGGGCGCCACCGCCGTCATGGTGGGCCGCGGCTACATGCACGGATTGGCGGCGGCCGGCGCGGTGGGAGTCATCCACGTCCTGCACATGCTGCGCACCGAGCTCGAGATCGCGATGGCCCTGGCGGGCTGCCGCACGCTGCGGGACATCGACCGCGCCGCGCTCTGGCCGCACCCGGCCACCGCCTGACCCACCTCTTACATCGGCTCGATGCCCGCCGCCTTCACGAGTTGCGCGTTCGACTCGATTTCATCCTTGATGTAGGCATCGAACTTCTCGGGCGCCAGCACGAAGGCATCGGCGCCCACTGCGGCGAAGCGCGTCTTGACCTCTTCCGTGGCCAGGGCCTTGGCGACCTCGGCCTGCAGCTTGTTGACGATGGGGCGCGGCGTCTTGGACGGCACCATCATGCCTATCCAGAAGTTGAACTCGGACCCTGGCACGCCCGCTTCCGCCGTGGTCGGCACGTCGGGCAGGATGCTGGAGCGGCGCGGCGATCCCACCGCAAGCGGCACCAGGTGGCCTTCCTTGATCTGGCCGATGACCGGCGCCACGGGCGAGAAGTAGTAGTCGACCCGGCCGCTGATGACCTCGGACACGGCCTCGGGCGAACCCTTGAAAGGAATGTGCGTGGCGTCGATCTTGGCCTGCAGCCGGAAGCGCTCGGCGTTCAGGTGCGTGGCGCTGCCGGTACCCGACGACGCGTAGTTGAGCGTGCCCGGGCGGCTGCGCGCGGTGGACAGCAATTGCGACAGCGACTTGATGTTCTTGGACGGCGCGATCACCAGCACGTTGGGCAGCGTCGAGATCGGCGTCACGCCCGCGAAGTCCTTCACCGTGTCGAACGGCAACTTGGCGAAGGTGGACGGATTGACCGTATGCGACGAGGAATGGATCAGGATCGTGTAGCCGTCGGGCGCGGCCTGGGCGACCTGGGCCGCGCCTATGGTGCCGCCGGCCCCGGCGCGGTTCTCGACCACCACCGGCTGGCCCAGGCTGGCGCCGAGCTTGTCGCTGATGGCGCGGGCGATGATGTCTGTCGTGCTGCCGGCCGTGAACGGCACGATCACGCGGATGGGCTTGGTGGGGTAGGCGGCATCCTGGGCGCCGGCCGGCGCATGGGCCAGGGCGATCAGGCACGATACCGGAGCGAGTGCTGCGGCGCGGACGAAGTTCATGGTTGTCTCCTGGTGCGGTGTCTTTATACGCATGCAACCGGTGCGGCGCGAAGACCGAACCTTGTCATTCGCGCCTAATTCACCTTTTAGTGAATTGTAGGAGAATGATGAAACACGGCGCCCGCAACGTCAATCGTTGGCGAGTGCAGTGGGCCTAGGTACATACCCCAACCCAACCGCCTAAACTTTTTTCGCAATCGCTGGATAACTTGATTTGAGGAGAAGCGGGCATGTTGCCGGCCGGTTCTCGGATCGAGGAAAAGCGATGGTAGCGATCGTCACGGGTAGCGGGTTGGGCGTCCAGGCAGGGTCGGGGCTGGTGCTGGGGGGGCTGGGGCAGCTCGGCCAGGCGCAGCTCGGTCGAGGGCGGGACCAGGCCTATGTGAACGCGGCCAACGGCAACCTCGTGATCGGTGCGCAGGACCAATGGCTGGTGGGGCAAGGGCCGGATGCGGCGGTGTACCGTTCGTATAACAGCCTGGGCACGGGGGTGGGGCCGGACTGGCGGACGGGCGATACCCGCCGGATCACGGGCCTGACGGGCACGGTCAATACCGCGGGTAGCACGGTCAAGCGCGTCGACTGGGACGGTACGGAGACGCTGTATCGCTATGTGGCGGCGCGGCAGCGCTACGAGACCACGGATGGGGCGGGGGCGTACGATTCCCTGGTCTTTGCGGCGGCGACTCAGACCTGGACGTGGACGCAGGGCTCCGGCCGGCAAAGCGAGGTCTATGACCATGCGCAGGCTGGCCGGATCATTTCCGGCCAGGATACGGACGGGAACGTCCGCAGCTATGTCTACAACACCAAGGGCTTGCTGGCGGAGGTGCGCACGCAGGGGGGCGAAAAGACGCTGCTGGTCTACGACGCCACCGACCGGCTCTCCCAGCTCAAGACCGTGGCCAAGGGGGCGGACGGGATCACGGACGTGACCACCCTGCAGGTCACGTATACCTATTTTGCCGCGGGGGACACGCGCCTGAGCCGGGCGCGGGTGTCGGTCGGCCCGGGCACCCAGGTTTATGACACGACCTATACCTACGTCGGCACGAGCAGCCTGGTCGAGACGATCACGACCACGGGGGGCGG
>MKUP01000027.1:253798-345796 GCA_001898625.1 Burkholderiales bacterium 67-32 | reverse complement strand
CGGACGCACCGACGTCCCCACCATCGTCGACTGGTACATGGATGGCAAGATCAAGATCGACGAGCTCATCACTCATACCCTGCCACTCGAACGCATCAACGAGGGGTTCGACCTCATGAAGAACGGCGAGTCGATACGATCCGTCGTGCTGTACTGAGTCAGCGCGCCCCGGTAGGGGTCGTGATGACCAGGAAGACGAGGTTCCCCAGCCCGGTATTGTGCAGCGCGTGCGGCACGCCGGGCGGAATGAGGACGAAGCTGCCCGCGCGCACGACCTGCCGCTCCCGCCCCAGCTCGAGCAGCCCCTCGCCATCGACGAAGTAATAGACCTGCTCCTTCTCGTCGTGCACGTGGCTTTGCACATAGGCCATGGGTTCGTAGCTCGACAGCCGCAGGTCCAGGTAGCGGGCCCCCGGCGTCTGCGCGCTGACCAGGATCTTGGACAGCGCGCCGCCGAAATGGCCGGGCGACTGCTCCCACAGGAACTCCGCCAGTTCGCGGACGCGGGCTTCGGCGGCGGGCGCCTGCGCCGGAGAAGGTGCGGCGCTCATTCGACCTTGTCCAGTTTTACCTTCTTGGCCAGCGCCACCCATCGGTCGCTCTCTTCGGTGAAGTAATCCCTGAGCACCTCGGGCGGACCGCCCCGCGCTTCGAGCCCCAGGCCGTTCAGCTTGCCGATGAGCTCCGGATTGCGCAGCGCCTTGACGGTCGCGGCATTGACCCGGTCGACGATCGCGCGCGGCGTGCCGGCAGGCGCGAAGATGCCTATCCATTCCTGGATGCTGAAGCCGGGCAGCCCCGCGGCCTCCGCCACCGTGGGCACGTCCGGCAGCGCGGGATTGCGCGTGGCGCCGCTGACCGCCAACGCGCGCAGCTTGCCACTGGTGATGAAGGGGTACGCGGTAGGCAGCACCGCGAACACGAACGACACCTGGCCGCCGACCAAGTCCGTCATGACCGCGCCGCCGCCCTTGTAGGGAATGTGCTGCGCGTCGATGCCGGCCGCGCTCTTGAACACTTCGGTCGTCAGGTGGTTGCCGCTGCCATAGCCGGCCGACCCGTAGTCCAGGCCTCCCGGGCGGGACTTCGCCAGCGCGATGAACTCCTTCAGGTTCCTGGCCGGCAGCGCGGTCGGCACGACCAGCACCGTGGGCACGGTGGCCAGCAGGCTGATTGGCGCGAGATCCTTGCGCGCATCGAACGGCAGCTTCTTGAACAGCACGGGATTGGCCGCCAGCGCGGTCGAGGTCAGCAGCAGCGTGTAGCCGTCCGGCTCCGCCCGCGCAACCGCCTCGGACCCCGGAATCGATGCACCGCCGCTGCGGTTCTCGATCACCAGTTGCTGGCCCAGCGCCTCGGAAACATACGGCGCGACCAATCGTGCGGTGATGTCTGTGACGCCGCCGGTGCTGTAGGGAACAATGAGCCGGATCGGCTGGGTGGGATAGCTCTGCGCGCCGGCCCCGCCCGCAGCGAATGCCAGCATGCCCGCGAAGACGGTCGCGGCCGACTGCCTGATGCCTCTTTTCATGATGTCCTCCTTGTGGTCCGCGTCGGCGCCGGGCGCGATCGCGGCTGTCTCGATGAATCTTCTGTTCTGTACCGCCGGTTTTCTACCGGCGTGCCGCCTGCGCCACGGCTTGCAAGGCCCGCCATGCGGTGGCCTTGATCGACGACCAGGCGGGCCGGCCAAGCTCCGCCTGCAGGGAATCCAGGATCTCGTAGGTGGGCAGTTGCGAGCAGGCGATGAATAGCGCGTCGCAGCTGTCATCCATGGTGCTTCGGGCCAGTGTCGCTACCTCCGACGCGGTGATGCGCCCCAACGCTTCCACGTCGGCTGCGGCCAGACTGCTGACGCGGCGCGCCTCGATGCCGCCCTCGGCCAGGAAGAGGCCCAGGTTGCGGTTGACCTCGTCGCTATAGGGTGTGACCAGCGCGATGTGACGAGCGCCGGCCGCTTGCAGCGCCGCCACCATCGACCGCGCGGTGGTGACCACCGGCTTGCCCGTGATCGCGGCCAATTCTCCGGCCAACTGCGCTTCGCCCTGGGGTCCGGCGATGAAGCCTGCCGCCGTGCAGCCGTACGCCACCACGTCGATGTCCCCGGGAAAAGTTGCCGCCAGCTCCAGCGCACTGGCCTTGTAGGGCGGCAGGGTTTCCCGGGTCAGCAGACCCGCGCCGCGCGGGATGCGCAAGGTCACGCAGCGCGACCCGTCCGGCAGCCAGGCGGTCAGTTCCTTTTCCATCGTGGTGTTGTTCGCCGGCACCATCAACCCGACTTTCAACGGCGCGGACGAGGCATGCGCATCCATAGGCGGAATCTCCATGTTCGCGGCCCGCGCCCGATGTGCGCCGCCGCATTGCGGCTTTCAAGCGGCGCCCGGCCTGACCAGCCTGGCGCCGGGCCAGGCGGCGCTGGCGGCGCGCGCATAAGGTTTGGGGTAGGCGACCGCGGCGCCCAGGACTTCGGCCGCGTGCCACCCCCAGCGAGGGTCATCGAGCATCGCCCGTCCCAGGGCGACGAAGTCGGCACGGCCGGACCGCACGATGGCGTCGGCTTGCTGCGCCAGCGCGATCATGCCTACCGCACGGGTCGCCATGCCCGTCCGCTGGCGGACCTCGCTGGCGAACGGCACCTGGTACTCCGGCACGACCCGGATCTGCTGGTGCCCGACCAGGCCGCCGCTGGACACGCAGACGTAGTCGCATCCGATGGACTTCAGGGCTCCGGCGAAGGCCACCGCCTCGTCCAGCCCGAAGCCGCCTTCGGCCCAGTCGCTGGCGCTGATCCGCACGCCCATCGCCCGGTCGGACGGGACGGCGGCCCTGACGGCCTGCGCGACTTCGAGCGGAAAGCGCATGCGGCGCTGGGCATCGCCACCGTAGCCGTCGTCACGCCGGTTCGACAGGGGCGACAGGAACTGATGCAACAGGTAGCCATGCGCGGCATGCAGCTCGACCACGTCGAAGCCGACACGCACCGCGCGCCGGGCGGCCGACACGAATGCCTGCCCGATACGCCGCAGTCCGGCTTCGTCGAGTTCGGCGGGAACCGGCCCGCCGTCATCGGCGGCCAGCGCGGACGGCGCCTCGACATGCCAACCGCCTTCCTCGACCGGCAGCGGCCCGCGCCCCGCCCAGGGCAGGCGCACGGAGCCCTTGCGCCCGGTGTGCGACAACTGGACGCCCAGGCGGGCGCCGCCCCACTGCCGGCAGAAATCGACCACCCGGCCGAGCGCCTGTTCCTGCGCGTCGCCATACAGGCCCAGGCATTGCAGGGACCCTCGGCCATCGGGCTCGACCGCGGTGGCTTCGGTCATGACCAGTCCCGCGCCCGAGTACGACAGTTGTCCCAGGTGAACCAGATGCCAGTCGCTGGCACAGCCGTCCGGCGCGCTGCTGTACTGGGCCATGGGCGACACGGCGATCCGGTTGGGAAGCTCCATGCCACCCAGCACGAGCGGAGAAAAGAGTGCGGTCATGAGTCAGCTTGTCTCTGTTTCAAAAAATTATCTTATAATTTGGGAAACTTTGTCAATAAACGAGAGGAGCGACGCTGCCATGCCCATCGACGAACTGCGCATCTACACCGTCGCCCCCGGCGGTCTGGCCGAATACCTTCGGCTGGCCGAGGAAGTCGCCGTCCCCGTACGCGGCGACGCCTACGGCAGACTGCTCGGCTTCTGGTTCGGCGAGATCGGCTCGGCCCATCGCGTCTTCAATCTGTGGCAGCACGACGATCTGCAGGCACGGCAGGCCGTGCGCGCCCGGCTCGCCGCCCTGCCGGCATGGCGCGACGACTACGTGGCCAAGGTGCATCCGCTGATGCAGGAGCAGGAGATCCGGCTGATGGAGGCCGTTGCGCCGATGGCGCGGCCGGCGGGCACGGACCACAACGTCTACGAGACGCGGCTCATCCGCACCAAGGTGGGCAAGGCCGCCGAATTCGCGGCCCTGCTGCGCGACACGCACCCCGATGCCGAGACGGTCGTTTCCGTGGGCATCTGGACCACGCTGGCCGGGCGGCTGAACGAAGTCGTGCAGATCCTGGCCTACCGCGACGTCGGCGCGCGCCTGGCCGCGTCGCTGGCCCAGGACCGATGGCGCGCCTTCCTTGCGCGGCATGGCGATCTGGTCGATCGCATCGAGTCGAGCCTGATGCTGGCCGCCCCCCACTCCCCGCTGCGCTGACGGCGCGGCGGGGACCGCGACATCAGGGTATGCGCGCCTCGATCAGGAACGGACCGCGCCGGGCGCACGCGCCGCGGAAGGCATCCGCCAGGCCCGAGACGGTGTCCACCGCAACCGCATCGACGCCTTGCCCGCGCGCCAGCGCCACCCAGTCCAGCTCGGGACCGACGAGGTCCAGCATCCTGTGCGCCTGTTCCCCGGGCTGGTCGATGCCTACGCCCTTCAATTCGCCCTGCAGGATCCGGTAGCTGCGATTGGCCAGGATGATGGTCACCACGTCCAGCCGCTCGCGTGCCTGCGTCCACAGCGCCTGGAGCGTGTACATGCCGCTGCCGTCGCCCTCGAAGCAGACCACCTTGCGGTCCGGGCAGGCCACGCTCGCTCCCGTCGCCATCGGCAGCCCCGAGCCGATGGCGCCGCCGGTGATCTGCAGGTAATCGTGCGGTGCCGCGCCGTCGGTGAAGCGGAACAGCGAACGGCCCGACGACACGGACTCGTCGCACAGGATGGCGTGCTCGGGCAGCATCGCCGCCATCGTCTGCATGACGTTGTCGGCATCGAGCGGGCCATCGGCGGGCAGCGTGGGCGCCTCGGCCGCCGGGACCAGCGGGGCCATACCCGGCAGCCCCAGTTCGTCGGCCAGCCACGCCAGCGCATGTAGGACGTCACCGCCCGGCTCGACCAAGGCCTGGATCTCGCAGCCCGCGGGCGTCAGCATGCGCGGCTTGCCCGGGTAGCCAAAGAACGCCGCGGGCGGATGGCTGCCCGCCAGGATCAATACTTCCAGCCCCGCCAGCCCCGCCACGCCCTGGTCCACGGCGAACGGCACCCGCGGAACCACCAGCCGGCCGCGGCCTCGCGCGACACGGCGGTTCGACTGCGAGGCCATGACGCGGATGCCGGCGCCGGCCAGCCTGGCCACCACGGGCAGGCCGGCCTCTTCCAGCGCACGGCCGGTCACCAGCAGGGCGCAGCGCCGACCGGAACGCAGGGCCTCGACGGCCCGGCGCATCCCTTCGGCCGACGCCCGCGCCAGGGCAGGCGGCTCGGCGGCCGCCACCGGTTCGCCGCCGGGACTCCAGGCGGTATCCGCGGGCAGGATGAGCGTCGCGATCTGCCCATCCTGGCTGCGCGCGGCGGTCACGGCGTCGGCGGCGTCGCGGGCGATGCCGTGTCCCGCGCCGCCCACCCGCCACCAGTCGGAAGCCAGGGCCGCCGCGCCGGGAACATCGCTGCGCAGCGGGCTTTCGTATTGCAGGTGATCGCTCGCGTGTTCGCCCACGATATTGACGATGGACGACCGGGCCTTGCGCGCATTGTGCAGGTTGGCCATGCCATTGGTCAGGCCGGGGCCCAGGTGCAGCAGGGTCGAGGCGGGCCGCCCCGCCATGCGCGCATAACCGTCGGCCGCGCCCGTTACCACGCCCTCGAACAGGCCCAGCACGCAGCGCATGCCGGGCACCCGGTCGAGCGCCGCGACGAAATGCATCTCCGACGTCCCGGGATTGGCGAAACAGACGTCCACGTTGGACGCGAGAAGGGTTCTGACAAGCGACTCGGCGCCATTCATCATGCGGCACTACCCCATGGAAACGAAACGTTCATGATCGCGCCGCGCCCGCCCTTTCGAGGGCGGCTGCGCGGTGCTCCTCCGGATTCCGGTCAGTTCGCCGTGATGTTCGCATCCCGGATCACTTTCGCCCAGCGCGCGCGCTCCTCCTGCATGAAGCGCCCAGCCGCCGCCGGCGGATTGGCCACCACGGCGACCCCCAACGCATCCAGGCGCTCCTTGATTTCCGGGCGAGCCAGCACGACGGCGATTTCCTTTTGCAGGCGGTCGATCCTGTCCTGCGGCGTCCGGGCCGGCACCACCATGCCGAACCAGTTGGTGACGCTGAAGCCCGGCAGGGTCTCGGCCACGGTCGGCGCGTCGGGAAAGACGGCCAGCCGCTGGTCGCCGGTGGTGGCCAGCACGCGCAGGCGCCCGGCCTGGACGAACGGCAGGCCGATGGCCGTCGCCTCGAAGGTCATCTGCACCTGCCCGGCGATCACATCGTTGACGCTGGGCGTGCTGCCCTTGTAGGGAACGTGCGTCAGCTTCAGACCGGTGGCGGAATTGAACAGCTCCCCCGCCATGTGCGGCAGCCCGCCGTTGCCGCTGGACGAGAAATTGACCTTGCCGGGGTTTGCCTTGGCATAGGCGATCAGTTCGCCCACGGTCCGGGCCGGGAACGCGGGGTTCACGTACAGCACGAACCCCGAGGAGGCGACCACGGTGACCGGGGCGAAGTCTTTCTCCATGTCGTAGCTGAGATCTTTCGTCAGCACCGGCGTGATGCTCAGGTTGCCCATCGTTCCCATCAGCACGGTATAGCCGTCGGCGTCGGCCCTGGCCACCCCCTGCGCGGCCACCACGCCGCCGGCGCCGGGCTTGTTCTCGATCACCACGGGCTGGCCCAGCCGCTCGGCCAGCGGCGGCCCCATCAGCCGGGCGATGGTATCGATCGCCCCGCCGGGAGGAAAGCCGATGATGATGCGCACCGGACGCTCGGGGTAGGCCGCCAGCGCGGGCGCGCCGGTTACCACCATGAGCGCCATGACTGCCAGAATCCGTTTCATCGCCGCCTCCGAATAATAAAAATTTCTTACATAGTAGTATATTTTTACGGAAAAGATATACTGCGAATCTGGTTCATCGAGGAGGCAAACGGGGATGTCGAGGCGTATCGAAATCTATGCGGGCACGGCCGGCCACTCCGCCTGGTTCAGCGAAGACCGGGGCGAAACCTGGCTTCACCCCAACAGCCATTCGGGCATGTATCTCGAGGCCCGCGTCTGGACGTTCAGCAGCCATCCCACGAGGCCGGACATCCTGCATGCGGGGACCGACATGGGCATCTACCGCTGGGACGAATCGACGACCCGCTGGACCGCCGTGCCGTCACCGCTGGACGACGTCTGGGCGCTGGCCCAGTCGCCCGCCGATCCCGCCGTCATCTACGCCGGCGGGCGACCCGCCGCGGTCTATTGCTCGGAAGACGGCGGCGCATCGTGGCAGGCATTCGAGCTGCCCGGCGCGGCCACCTTCTCCCCCATCAACCAGGGCCCGACACGCGTCACCCAGATCCTGGTCGACCCCGTCGAGCCCGACGTGCTCTGGGCCACGATCGAGATCGGCGGCATTTATCGCAGCGGCGACCGCGGCCGCACCTGGGTGGCCAGGAACGAGGGACTGGTATCGCTGGACGTCCACGGCATCGCGGTGCTGAGAAAGCCCGGCGGAACGCGCACGATCCTGGCCACCACCAATCGCGGCCTGCACCGCAGCGATGACGACGGCGGACACTGGACGTACCAGCAGCTCGATTCCCCGTGGCAATACACCCGCGCCGTGGTGCCCCGCGCGGACACCGATCGCATCGTGTTCCTGACCAACGGCAACGGCCCCCCGGGCAGCGATGCCTGCCTGATGCGCAGCACGGACCATGGCGACACCTGGCACGCGGTGCCGCTGCCGGGCCGGTTCAACAGCACCCTGTGGTGCGTCGCGACACATCCGTCCGATCCGATGCTGCTGTTCGCCTGCACCAACCTCGGCCAATTGTTCCGCAGCGTCGACGGCGGCGAACGGTGGGAGCGCCTGCCGCACGAATTCGGCGAGATCCGCGCCCTGCACTGGCGCGTGGCGGACATTCCCCCCGACCGCCCGGCCCACTCCATCACCGTCAGGAATTGAGCCATGCAAGAACCGCGCTTTCCCCGCATCCCCCCCGAACAGATGGATCCGCGCCAGCAGGAGGTGGCGGCCAGCATCGCATCCGGCCCCCGCGGCGAAGTCAAGGGCCCGTTCCTGGCGCTGCTGCATCATCCGGACCTGGCCGACCACCTCCAGCAACTGGGCGAACACCTGCGGTTCGGCACGGGGCTGCCGCCCGAGTTGATCGAGCTTGCGGTGCTCATCACCGCCCGGCACTGGGACTGCCAGTACGAATGGTTCGCCCACCGGCGCATCGCGCTGAACACGACGGCTCTGGACCCCGCCGTCATCGATGCCATCGCCCACGGACAGCCGCTGCCCGGCATGCCGGACGAACAACGGGACGCCTGCGACTTCTGCTCCGAGTTGCTGCGCGATGGCGAACCGGGCCAGCGCGCCTACGACGCCATCCTGCAACGCTACGGCAGGCAGGGCGTCCTGGACCTGCTGGCGCTTTGCGGCTACTACGGCCTCCTGGCCATGGTCCTGAACACCGCGCGCATTCCGCTGCCCGACGGCACGCCCACGCCGCTTCCGCCGAAGCGCCGGCCCTAGCGCCTGCTCACCCCACGGCCCTGGCCGGTAGCGCGACGACGTTGGGCGCGCAGGCGATCCGCCGCGACACCTCTCGTCCCGCCTCGATCACGCGGTCCGCGATGGCGCCGAACGCCACCGGGTCCACATGCGACGTGGACGCGGCGACCGCCAGGCTGCCCAGCACGTCGCCCGCGCCATTGAACAGGGGCGCGGCGATGGACACGATGCCCGCGTTGTACTCGCCCGTGGTCATCGCGTATTCGGCCTGGCGTATCTGCTTGAGCGCCTGCTTGAAACGCTCCCAGTCCGCGCCCAGTCCCACCGCGGCGATGCTCTTGCGATGCTTGGTGAAGATCACCCGCAACTGGTGCAGCGGCAGATAGGCCAGGATGATCTTGGCTGACGCCCCCGCCACCAGCGGACGGCGCTGCCCCCGGCTGAACAGCTCGGGCGGTGCATGCTTGCCCAGCGCCTGCTGCACGCACATGATGGACTCGCTGAACAGGATGCACAGCAGCGAGCTGTGCCCCGTCTCCTCGGTCAGTTGCTGGATCACGGGCGAGCCGGCGATGTAGACCGGATCGCACAGTCTCATCGTCCGGTCCATTTCCGGAATGCGCGGGCCCAGCACATAGGAACCGTTGGCCACCCGAGCCAGCAAGCCCACCGAATGCAGCGTCTTGAGATAGCGGTAGCAGGTCGAGGCTGGCGCCCCGGAATAGCGGATCAGGTCCTCCGTCGTCCATACCGGCGCCGCGGGCGTGAACACATCCAGCAGGCTCAACATCTTGTCCAGACTGCTCATGACCTCTCTGCCTTCCGCGGGACCGCCAAAAAACGAAAGTTTCTCATATTGATGTACAAATTAACGATTCCATGCAAGAATCCGGCGAAGAATACGACAGGCCGCCCTCCCTCTTCACCGGCCGTACCGAAAGGGCGCACACCCTGGCCTGCCAGCCGGCACGGCGCGCATCGCACGCCCCCAAGAACGACTCACGGAGACCCACGCCCATGAACAAAGCGGCCGTCGCATTCCTTCTATTCATTCTACAGTTCGGTAATCTTTCATGGGCCCAGGCGCCCTGGCCCGCCAGACCGGTGAAGATCATCGTTCCCTTCGCCCCCGGATCGTTCACCGACACTGCGGCCCGTGCCGTCGCGGTGGAGCTGGGCAACCAGTTGGGACAGCCGTTCGTCATCGAGAACCGCGGCGGCGCGGGTAGCACCATCGGCACCGACGCGGTCGCCAAAGCCGCGCCCGACGGCTATACCTTCCTGCTCACCGACAACTCCTTCGCGGTCTCGGCGGCCTTGTACAAATCGCTGCCCTACCACCCTTCCTCCGACATCGCCCAGGTGGCCCTGGTCGCCGACGCCCCCGCCGTCCTGGCCGCGCGCAACGGCTTGAAGACGCGCACGCTGCGCGACACGGTCGAGTTTGCCCGCAAGAACCCCGGCACCTTGAACTTCGGCTCGGGCGGCCAGGGATCGTCGGCCCATCTGGCGATGGAGGCCTTCCTCCTGCAGAATGGCCTGAAGATGGTCCACGTACCCTTCAAGGGAGTCGCCGAAGCCATGACCGAAATCGCCGCCGACCGCATCGACGTCGGCATCGGCAGCGTGGGCTCCACGGTCCAGCACATCAATGGCAAGCGCCTGTTCGCGCTGGCTGTCAGCGGCAAGCAGCGCAACCCCATGCTGCCGGACGTCCCCACCTTCGCCGAAGCCGGCTATCCGGAATACGGCATGATGTATTGGTTCGGCGTGATGGCGCCCGCCGCCGTGCCCGCCGCCATCGTCGAACGCATGAACCAGGAAGTCGGCAAGGCGGTCAAGACCGACCGAGTGGCCAAGACCTTCGCGGCCGCCGGCGTGACGACCGTCGTGGCACCGGCCGCGGCATTCCGGCAGCGCGTGGCGGACGAGATCGCCACCTGGAAGGATGTCATCGCCCGCGCGCACATCGAGGCCCAATGATGACGAATGCCCAGACATCGCCGCTGAAGGACAGGATGCGGCGCCAGGAGCTCGCGCTGTGCATGGCGCTCCGGCAGGCCAGGACCGCCGACATCTCCATGATGGCGGCCGCCTGCGGCTTCGACGCCATCTACGTCGACATGCAGCACAGCACGATAGGACTCGATGCCGTCTCGGCCCTGTGCACCGGCGCGCTGGCGGCCGGCATCGCGCCGCTGGTCCGCCTGCCGGGCCTGGACATGGACCTCATGCAGCGCGTGCTGGACGGCGGCGCCCAGGGCGTGCTGCTGCCCGGTATCGAATCGGCGGACCAGGCCCGGACGGCCGCGCAGGCGGGCCGCTATCCCCCGGCCGGCACCCGCTCGGTCATGGGCCCCACGCTCGGGACGCTCTACCGGCCGCAGGACGCCGCCAGCCTGACCGCGCGCACCAACGCCGAAACGCTGATGATCATGATGCTGGAATCGCCCGGAGCGATTTCCCGCGCCGACGAGATCGCCGCCGTGGACGGCGTGGACATGCTGCTGATCGGCTCCAACGATCTCTGCACCGCCATGGGCATTCCTGGACAACTGCACCATCCCGACCTGTTCAAGGCCTATGAGACCGTCGCCGCGGCCTGCCACCGACACGGCAAGACCCTGGGCATAGGCGGCATCCGTGGCGACCTCGCGCTGCAAAAACGATTGGTGGCGCTGGGCGCCAGCTTCCTGATCGCCGGCAGCGACGTGACCTATCTCATGGCAGCCGCGCGCAAGGACGCGGCGGACATCCGCCAGGCCCTGGCGCAGCCGCCTTCCTCTTCGATCCCCTCCTGACTCATGACCATTCCCCACGCCTGCGATACCCATTTCCATGTCTTCGGCCCAGCGGACCGCTATCCGTACGCCGGCAAGCTGCGCTACGACCCGCCGCAGGCGGACCTGGAGGACTATCTTGCCGAGGCGCGGGCACTAGGCTTCTCCCGCTACGTCTTCGTACAGCCCAGCGCCTACGGCCAGGACAACCGCTGCATGCTGGAAGCCATGCGCCGCATGGGCCCCGACTGCCGCGGCATCGTGGACCTGCCGGACGATGCTCCGGACGAACAACTGGCCGACCTCCACCAGTTGGGCGTGCGAGGCATACGGATCAACGTCAATCCCATCGCGCAGCCGGCCGCCGGCCTGGCCGACGCCCTCATCCCGCGCATCCGGCGCTGGGAGGCCCGCTGCGCGGCCAACGGCTGGCAGATCGACTTCCTTGGCCCCGGCTGGTTGACACAGGAACTGCTGCCCACCATGGCCTCGCTCCGGCTGCCCTTCACCGTCGCGCACCTGGGCATGAACCTGGCCGCCGACGGTGTCCAGGCACCGGGCTTCCAGGCCTTGCTGGATTTCCTGCGCCACGGCGATGGCCTTTGCTTCATCAAGCTCACGGGCAGCTATCGCATCTCGAAGACTCCCGGCTTCGGCGACATCGCCCCCCTGGTCCATGCGCTGCTGGAGGCCGCGCCGGACCACCTGATCTGGGGCAGCGACTATCCCCACCTGTCGTTCCAGGAAAACAGCTCGGCCGACCTGTTCAAGCTGTTCACGTCCTGGGTACCCGATGCCTCGCTGCAGCGGCAGATCCTTGCCACCACGCCGGCCAGGCTCTACGGCTGGGAAACGGCCTGACCGGTCCAGGCGGAAGAAGCCAGCCCACGCCGATGGCTGGCTTGTCGATGGGCGAAGATTCCTGTTAGCCTCGCGGGCCGGGGTGCAAGCCAGCGGCTTCCGCTGGCCGCGGCCCCGGGCAATCCCGAAAGATTCATCGCCCCGCCGCCGGCCACCGCGCCGGACGGCCGCAAGGATTCCACATGCCCGAACTGATCAGCCTGCACCAGTGCTTCGGCGGCCAGCAGCGCTTCTACCGCCACGACTCCTCCACCATCGGCCTGCCGATGCGCTTCTCGGTCTTCCTGCCCACGCACGCCGAAGCCGGGCCCGTACCGGTGCTGTTCTACCTGGCCGGCCTGACCTGCACCGAGGAAACCTTCATGATCAAGGCCGGCGCGCAGCGGTTCGCGCAGCAGCACGGCATCATGCTGGTGACGCCGGACACCAGCCCGCGCGGCGCGGGCCTGCCGGGCGAGACCGACAGCTGGGATTTCGGCGCCGGCGCCGGCTTCTACCTGGACGCAACCCAAGCGCCCTGGAATCGCCACTACCGGATGTACAGCTACATCGTGGACGAACTCTTCGGGCTGGTGACCTCCGAACTGCCGGGCGACCCCGCGCGCGCCGGCATCTTCGGCCACTCCATGGGCGGCCATGGCGCACTGGTGCTGGCCCTGCGCAATCCGGGCAAGTTCCGCTCGGTATCGGCCTTCGCTCCCATCGCCCATCCGGTCGACTGCCCGTGGGGCCACAAGGCCTTCGGCAACTATCTCGGTCCCGACCGTGAAACCTGGAAGCAGTACGACGCGACCGAGCTGATGCGGGCCGCGCGCCAGCCTTTCCCCGGCGGCATCCTGGTCGATCAGGGGCTGGCCGACCAGTTCCTGGAACCGCAGCTGCGGCCCGAGGCCTTCGAGGCCGCCTGCCGCGACGCCGGCCAGCCGCTGGAGCTGCGCCGCCACGCGGGCTACGACCACGGTTACTACTTCATCTCGACGTTCATGGAAGACCACCTGGCCTTCCACGCCAAGGCGCTGGGCGCCTAGGACACCACCAGGGTCGCCCCTTCCCCGAAGCACAGCAGGAAGCGGGTGCCCCGGTGCAGTTCGTCGGTGCTGGACGTCACGCTAAGCCGCCAGCCCTGGATGTCGCACACCCGCTTGGCGATCGCCAGCCCGAGTCCCCGCTGGACACCCGCGTCGCCGGCCACGGGCGCCTGGCTGTCGCGCAGGCGGCCGCTGTAGTAGCGCTCGAACACGAACGGCAGGTCGGCGGCGAGAATGCCGGGGCCATTGTCCGCCAGGGCAAGGCATTCGCCGGTCCAGTTCGCGGTCAGCGTAGCAGGTGCCGCATGGTCGATGGCATTGCGCACCAGGTTGCGCAGCACGATCAAGAGGCCGTAGCGGTCCAGCGTGGCCACGGCCGTCTCGGGCACCTCGTTGACCAGGAGCAGCCCCGCGCGGTGCGCGCGCTCGGCCAGGCCGCTCCAAGCGTCGTCCAGACAGGCCCGAAGCGCGACCTCGGTGCGCGGCCCCGCCTGCGCGCTGCTGATGGCGCGCGCCGTCTCCAGCGTGGAGGCGATCTCGTCCACCGCGTTCACGATGCGCGTCAGGCGCAGCCCCGTCTGCGGAGCCGGCTCGGACTCCAGCGCGATCAACTCGGCGTCTGTCCGGATGCTGGTCAGCGGCGTGCGGATCTCGTGGCTGAGGTTGGCCGAGAACTCGCGCTCCTGGGCGATGGACTGGTCCACCTTGTCCTGCATGCGGTTGAAGGCCTCGATCAGGCGGCCCGCCTCGTCGCTGCGCACGACCTTCATGCCGGGGCTGCCGGGCGCCCACGACTCGATGCGATCGGTCACTTCCACCATCGAGCCGACCACGCGGCCGGCCAGCGCCCGGGCGGTCCAATATCCCAGCAGCGTGCAGGCCAGCCAGAGTCCCAGCAGGATGGCGCCGAACTCGTAGACCCGGTGCTCGTTGTCGGTCGCGTCGTAGCGCAGGTACACCCGCCCTTTCGCCGAGTCGGCCACCGCCACGTGCCAGACCTGGCCCTCGGTGTTGAGCTGGTACTGTCCCGGCCCCAGCCGGGCCAGCACGCGCGGCACGTCGCCGTTCGTCCCCACCCAGGCGTGCAGGCTGGGGCCGAGCAGGATGTCGCCCCTGGTCCAGACCATTTCGCCGGCCTCGAGGCGGTGCACGAGACGCTCGGCCTCGGTCAGCACGATCTGGTCGACGATGCGGTCTTCCTGCTGGTCCAGCACCAGGTAGGCGACGATGGCCTGCACCGCCACGAACAGGGCGATGGCGAGCGTCAGCGCCCAGATGACCCGCTGCTTGAGCGTGGCGGGACCGGCCATCAATCGTGCCCCGGTCCGCCGGCCAGGCGATACCCCACGCCGTGCACCGTTTCCAGCCCGTCGAAGCCCGCTTCGGACAAGGCCTTGCGTAACAGATGGATCTGGCTGCGCAGGGCATCCTTTTCCGGCACGTCGGTGCCCCAGAGGGCGCTCTCCAGGTCGGCGCGCGACACCACCCGGCCGGGATCGCGGATCAACACCTCGACGATGCGGCCGGCCTTGGGCGTGAGCCGCACCGGCCGCTCCGCCACGCGCACTTCGCGGGTGCGGGCGTCGTAGGACAGCGCGCCGAAGCGCCGCACCGGATTGGCGACCTGGCCCGAGGCGCGGTTGAGCAAGGCCCGCACGCGCGCCTCGACCTCGGCCAGCGCGTAGGGCTTGGTGACGTAGTCGTCGGCGCCATGGGCAAAGGCGTCGAGCTTCTGCTGCAGTTCGTCGCGCGCCGTCAGCAGCAGCACGGGCGTGGCCTGGTGCAGTTCCGCGCGCAGCCGATGCAGCACCGTGACCCCATCCAGCCCGGGCAGGCCGATGTCGAGCAGGACGGCATCGAACGCGTCGGCCCCGAGCCGGTACAACGCGGACGGTCCGTCGTAGGCGACGTCGACGACGTAGCCCTTGGCCTCGAAATAGGCGCACAGGTTGGCCGAGATCGTCATGTCGTCTTCGACGATGAGCACGCGGGGATGGGGCGTCGTCATGGAACCGGGGGAAGGACGGGTGTCCAAGTGTAAGCCGCTTTGCCCCTGCCGATGGTAAGGTCGCGGTCTGGCCGGCCCAAGGCCATCGCAAGGAAGCTTCATCCATGACATCGCTCGTCCGCGCATCGCGCCTGCTCTGGCTGGCCTGCGCCGCGCTCGCCACGGCCGTCCGGGCCGCCGCGCCCGACCCGGGCGTCGACGCCAACCCCGAGGCGCAGACCGCCTACCAGCCCAAGCAGGCCGTCATGAGCCGCCACTTCATGGCGGCCACCGCCCACCCGCTCGCCACCCAGGCCGCCTACCGCGTGCTCGAGCGCGGCGGCAGCGCGGTCGATGCCGCCATCGCCGCGCAGATGATGCTGGGCCTGGTCGAGCCGCAATCCTCGGGACTCGGGGGCGGGGCCTTTCTGGTCCACTACGATGCCCGCCGGGACCGGGTCACGGTCTTCGATGGCCGCGAGACGGCACCCGCCGCGGCGAACGATGAACGCTTCCTGCAAGGCGGCCGGCCCATGCGCTTCGCCCTTGCAGTCGACAGCGGCAAGTCGGTCGGCGTCCCGGGTCTGCTGCGGGCGCTGGAACTGGCGCACCGCCAGCACGGCAAGCTGCCCTGGCCGTCGCTGTTCGACGATGCCATCGACCGCGCGCGGCACGGTTTCCCGGTCTCGCAGCGCCTGGCCGCGCTGCTGCGCGACAACGAGCGGCTGGCCGCCCAGCCCGCCGCCCGCGCGTATTTCTTCCACGCCGACGGCTCGGCCCTGCGCGAGGGCGAGCGGCTGCGCAACCCCGAACTCGCCCGCACGATGACGCGCATCGCCCGCGAGGGCGCCGACGCCTTCTACCGCGGGCCGCTGGCGCGCGCCATGGTCGAGGCGGTACGCGCCCATGCGCGTCCCGGCGACCTGTCGGCCGAGGACCTGGCGCGCTACCAGGCGCGCGAACGCCCCGCGCTGTGCGGCCCCTACCGGACCTATGTGGTGTGCGGCGCGCCGCCGCCCGGCTCCGGGGGACTGGCCGTGCTGCAGATGCTCGCCGTGCTGGACGCCACGCCCATCGCCCAGGCCCGGCCCGAATCGCTCGCCGCGGTGCATTACTTCTCCGAGGCGGGACGGCTGGCCTATGCCGATCGCGACCGCTACGTCGCCGACCCGGATTTCGTGGACGTGCCGGTGGCCGCCCTGCTGGACCCGGCCTACCTGGCCCGGCGCGCGGCGCTGATCTCGGCCGACCGCTCGATGGGCCGCGCCGCGCCGGGCGAACCCGTGCGCGGCGCGCTGGCCCGCCATGGCGTCGACGACACGCCCGCGCTGCCCTCGACCACCCACCTGTCCATCGTGGACGCTCAGGGGAACGCCGTGGCCATGACGTCCACGATCGAGCAGGCCTTCGGCAGCAAGATCTTCGTGGGCGGTTTCCTGCTCAACAATGAATTGACCGACTTCGCGCTGTCGCCGCGCGACGACCACGGCGTGCCGGTGGCCAATCGGGTCGAGCCGGGCAAGCGCCCGCGCAGCACCATGGCGCCCACCATCGTGCTGCGCGCCGACGGCGAAGCCCCACGGCTGCGGCTGGTGGCGGGCTCGCCGGGCGGCAGCGCGATCGCCAACTACGTGGCCCAGACGCTGTTGGCCAACCTGACCTGGGGCCTGGACATCCAGACCGCCATCGACCTGCCGCACTACGGCAGCCGCAATCACGCCACCGAGTTGGAAAGCGACCCCCGGCTGGAAAGCCTGGTCCCCGCCCTGCGCGCCATGGGACACCCCGTGGCCGTCTCGGCCATGCCCAGCGGCTTGCACGGCATCGAGGTCCTGAGCAACGGACTGCTGCGGGCCGGCGCCGACCCTCGGCGGGAAGGGACCGCATCGGGGCGCTAGGAACGCGCCCCAAACCCGGGCCCCGGGGAACCAATTTGGTGAAAATGGCGTCCATTCTGGTCCGGTTGGCGCCGCATGGCTACATCCAGTAGTACATGTATGCCGCCGGAGCCCCCTGGGGGCGGCCATACCCTCTAGAATCTCCGTTTCAGCACTCCAGGCCACGCCGGACGTCCAAGATCCGTGACTGACAACTCCCTTTCTTCCGCAAGGGTGCGCTCGCTTGCCGCCCGCATGCTTCTCTCCGCCCTGGCCTTGTCGGCCGGCCTCCTGGCCGCCGCCCCCGCCAGCGCCTTCGATTTCTTCGATGTCGCCCGCCGCGCCAAGGAACTCTCCGGCGAGAAATACAAGGCGCCCACGAGCCAGCTCCCCAAGGAGCTGCGCGACCTCAAGTACGCCGAATACCAGCAGATCCAGCCCAAGCGCGACAAGTATCTGTGGGCCGACGGCCGTACCGCGTTCCAGATCGCCTTCCATCACCCGGGCATGGCCTTCGACCTGCCGGTCAAGATCAACGAGATCGATGCCGAAGGCGTCCGCGAGATCAAATACGATCCCGCCGACTTCGACTTCGGCCCCCGCCAGGTCGATCCCAAGCTGCTGCGCGGCCTGGGCTTCGCCGGCTTCCGCATCCTCTATCCGCTGAACGACCCGGCCAAGCGCGACGACGAACTCGCCTCCTTCCTCGGCGCCAGCTACTTCCGCGTGGTCGGCAAGGGCCAGGTCTACGGCGTCTCGGCCCGCGGCCTGGCCATCGACACCGCCGTGCCCTCGGGCGAGGAATTTCCCCGCTTCCGCGAGTTCTGGATCGCCCGCCCGGCCAATAGCGACAAGCACGTCGTGATCTACGCCCTGCTGGACTCGCCCCGCGCCACCGGCGCCTACCGGTTCACCATCACGCCGGGCGAGGACTCCCTGGTCGAGGTCCGGTCGCGCGTCTACCTGCGCGCCCCGGTCGCCAAGCTCGGCATCGCCAGCATGGCCAGCATGTATCTCTATGGCGCGACACAGCCTTCGGGCAGCGCCAACTACCGGCCCGAGCTGCACGACTCCGACGGCCTGGCCTTCCACGCCGGCAACGGCGAATGGCTCTGGCGGCCGCTGAACAACCCGCGCCGCCTGGCCAACAGCTCGTTCATGGTCGAGAATCCGCGCGGTTTCGGCCTGCAGCAGCGGGCCCGGGACTTCCGCCAGTACGAGGACCTGGACGACCGCTACGACTTGCGTCCCACCCTCTGGGTCGAACCCACGGGCAACTGGGGCAAGGGCCGGGTGGAGCTGGTCGAGATCCCGACCGCGGATGAAACCAACGACAACATCGTCGCGTTCTGGGTGCCCGAGCACCAGCCCAAGCCCGGCACGGCGCTGGAAATGAACTACACGCTGCGCTGGACGCGCAACGAGGCCGGGCTGCAGGATCCCAAGCTGGCCCGCGTCCTGCAGACGCGGCGCTCGGTGGGCGAGACGCGCGGCACGGACCTGATCCGCCGCCCCGACGGCAGCACCGCGTTCCTGATCGACTTCTCCGCCCCGGCACCGGCCAAGCCCAAGGACCCGCCGCTGCCGGTCTCGCTGAACTTCTCCACCGGCGGCAACGCCGACGTGCTCGAGAACAGCCTGCGCCGCAACCCGGTCACCGGCGGCTGGCGCGTCACGCTGCGGATCAAGGTCAAGGATCCGGCCAAGCCGGTCGAGATGCGGGCCGGGCTGGTCAACGGGCAGAACCCCGTCTCCGAGACCTGGAGCTACCAGCTTCCGGGCTATGAAACGGGTGAGTGATCCCATGTCCGCAGCGATCGAAGAAGACGCCCTGCGCACGGGCGAGGCCGAAAACCAGGAACAGACCCTGCTGGAGGCCTACGGCCCCGAACTGGACGAATACGGCATCGTCCACCGCGACGAAGCCGGACGCGTGTGCATACAGACCGCGCCGGCCATCAAGCGCTCGTCCATGGTGCCCGAACCCTGGGTCACCAATCCCTTCGTGCGCGGCTGGCGCCGCGTGCAGGGACAGATGCACAAGACGCGCGCCGAACGGCTGGCGCGCCCGCCCGAGCCGCGCTGGAAGATCGCCGGCAGGCTGCGCCGGCTGACCCTGCTGGTGGCCGTGGTAGCGCAGACCGCCGTCGCCACCTGGTACATGAAGGCCGTCCTTCCCTACCAGGGCGGACAGATCCTGGAAGTAGCGATCCTGCTGCTGTTCGCGCTGCTGTTCTGCTGGGTCTCGGCCGGTTTCTGGACCGCGCTGATGGGCTTCCTGCAATTGCTGATGGGGCGCGACCGCTACAGCATCTCGGCCACCGTGGCCGAAGGCGTACCCATCTCGGCCGACACCCGCACCGCCCTCGTCATGCCCATCTGCAACGAGGACGTGGGCCGGGTGTTCGCCGGACTGCGCGCGACCTACGAATCGGTCGCGCGGGCCGGCGTCCTGGACAAGTTCGACTTCTTCATCCTGAGCGACAGCTACAAGCCGGACAACTGCGTGCAGGAACAGCGCGCCTGGGTCGAGCTGTGCAAGACGGTCGAAGGCTTCGGCCGCATCCACTACCGGCGGCGCCGGCGGCGCGTCAAGCGCAAGAGCGGCAACATCGACGATTTCTGCCGGCGCTGGGGCGGCGAGTACGACTACATGGTCGTACTGGACGCCGACAGCGTAATGAGCGGCGAATGCCTCAAGCGCCTGGTGGTGCTGATGGACGCCAACCCCGAGGCCGGCATCATCCAGAGCGCGCCGCGCGCCTCGGGCATGGACAGCCTGTACGCGCGCGTGCAGCAGTTCGCCACCCGGGTCTACGGCCCGCTCTTCACGGCCGGCCTGCATTTCTGGCAACTGGGCGAATCCCACTACTGGGGCCACAACGCCATCATCCGCCTCGAGCCCTTCATCCAGCATTGCGCGCTAGCCCCTCTGCCCGGCAAGGGCAGCTTCGCCGGTGCCATCCTGTCGCACGACTTCGTCGAGGCCGCGCTGATGCGGCGCGCGGGCTGGGGCGTCTGGATCGCCTACGACCTGCCGGGCAGCTACGAGGAACTGCCCCCCAACCTGCTGGACGAATTGCAGCGCGACCAGCGCTGGTGCCAGGGCAACCTGATGAACTTCCGGCTGTTCCTGATCAAGGGCCTGCACCCCGTGCACCGCGCCGTGTTCCTGACCGGCGTCATGTCCTACCTGTCGGCGCCGCTGTGGTTCCTGTTCCTGGCGCTGTCCACCGCGCTGCTGGCGGTCCACACGCTGACCGAGCCGCAGTATTTCGTGACGCCGCACCAGTTGTTCCCGATCTGGCCGCAATGGCATCCCGAGGAAGCCATCGCGCTGTTCTCGACCACGGCGGTGCTGCTCTTCCTGCCCAAGATACTGAGTGTGCTGCTGGCGTGGGTGAAAGGGGCGCGCGGCTACGCGGGGTCCGGCAAACTCCTGTGGTCCATGCTGCTGGAAGTACTGTTCTCCATGCTGCTGGCGCCGATCCGCATGCTGTTCCACACCCGCTTCGTCGTGGCGGCGTTCCTGGGCTGGAAGGTGCAGTGGAAATCGCCGGCCCGCGCCAACAACGAGACGCCCTGGCGCGAAGCCTTCCGGCGCCACGGCCTGCAGACGCTGCTGGGCGTGTGCTGGGGCCTGCTGGTCGCCTGGCTGAATCCGAACTTCCTGTGGTGGATGATCCCCATCCTGGCGTCGCTGCTGCTGGCCATCCCGCTGTCGGTGATGTCCAGCCGGGTCAGCCTGGGACGCGGCGCCTTCGACGACGGGCTGTTCTGCATCCCCGAAGAAACGTCGCCGCCGCGCGAACTGCACGACACCGCGCGCTACAACGAGGAAAACCAGGCTCGCCCCGCCCCCGGCTTCATGGATGCGCTGACGGATCCGGCCACCAACGCGCTGGCCCGGGCCTTCGCCACCGGCCGCCATCTTCCCGGCCACCCGCTGATCGAGGCGGCACGGACGCAGTTGGTCGACGAGGTATTGGAGGCACATCCCGAGCGCCTGCCGGATCTCAAGCGCATGCGATTGCTGGACGACCCCGAAGTCCTGGCCCGTGTGCACCGGGCCCTGGCCCAGCCCGCGGCCCAGGCCCGCGCGGCCTGAGCCCCCCTTCCTCCTGGACGCTGCCATGCAAGACGGAAAACGAAAGACGGTGACGCGGCAACTGCTGGGTGCATGCCTGGCGGCTTTCATCGCCCTTGGCACCGGCGCCGCACAGGCGCAGACCGCGGCCGACATGGATGCGCGGCTCGACACGCTGTTCGGCGAACACGCGTCCTATCGCGGCTTCTTCGACAAGCTGAAGCAGGCCGTCGCGGCCGGGGACAAGGCGGCGGTCGCCGCGATGGCCGACTATCCGTTCCGGACCCGGCTCGATGGCAAGGCGGCGACCCTGCGCGATGCCGAGCACTTCATTGCCGACTACGACCGCCTCATCACGCCCAAGGTCAGGGATGCCGTGTCCCGCCAGACCTATCCCGAGCTCTTTGCCAACTGGCAGGGCATCTCCATCGGCTCGGGCGAGATCTGGTTCGGCGGCGTGGGCAAGCGCAACGAAGTGAAGATCACGGCCATCAATCACTGAAGGCCGTTTCCCCTTACACCGGCAGATCGATGTCCAGCATCAGATAGGACAGCGTCTTGCCGTGCGCATCGCGCGCCAGCGAGATCGTCACGCCCCCGCCCAGCGCTCCTTCGATGACGAAGTTCAGCGCGCGCAGGCGCGGCAGTTCATAGCGCGTGACCGGCCCGCTGGCCAGGTGCGCGTAGGCGCGCATGACACGCTCCTCGGTCAGTTCGCGGCGCAGAATGTCCCAGGCCGGCTGATCGTAGGCGATGACCGAGACGTTCGAGGTATTGCCCTTGTCGCCGGCGCGCGAGTGGGCCAGTTCGTGGACCTTGGTGCTCACGGGACGCTCCTTCTGTTCTGTTCGTTCACGGCCGCTCCTCGATGACGACCTCGGGATGGACCAGGTGGCGCGGCAGCAGCAGCGAACGCACGCCGATCACCTCGCGCAGCGCCTCCAGCGTGCCGCCGCCTCCCGCCGGGCCGTTGACGTTGAGCGTGCGCATCTCGAATCCCACCGCCTGCGCGGCCTTCTTGTCCGGACTGCGCGCCGCCACGCGCAGCCTCACCTCGTAGGGCTCGGGGCGTCCCGCGCCCATGCCGTGCAGGCTGCTCATGCCTATGTAGTCCACCCGGATTTCCGGATACGAGAATCCGCGCAGCTTCAGCCGCTCGCGCACGATCTGCTCGGACAGGCGCGCCCGGGCCAGCGCGTTGGGGCCGGCATAGCCGACCTCGCCCTCGCCTATCCAGCCGTCGTGGTAGCCCACCACGACCTTGTAGGTGTCGGTGCGCGCCGCCGCGCGCGTACCCCGGAAGCCGACGCGGTCGAGCCCCAACTGCTCGAACTCGGCCTCGGTGATGTCCAGCACGCAGTCGGGCGTGATGTAGCGGGCCGGGTCGTGGATCTCGTACAGCGCCTGCTCGGTGCAGGTCGCCACGTCCAGGCGGCCGCCCGAGCCTGCGACCTTGCCGAGCCGGACCGAACCGTCGGCATCGACGTCGGCGTAGGGAAAGCCGATGCGGGCCATGTCCGGCACGTCCTTCTTCCCGGGGTCGGCGAAACAGCCTCCGGTGACTTGCGCCGCGCACTCCAGCAGGTGGCCCGTGAAGGTACCGGCGGCCAGGCGGGGATAGTCGTCATAGGACCACCCCAGTCCATGCAGCATGCAGCCCACGAACATCGACGGATCGGCCACGCGCCCCGTCACCACGATCTGCGCATCGCGGGCCAGCGCCTCGCGCACGATGTCCGCGCCCAGGTAGGCATTGGCGGCGGCCATGCGCGGCAGCAGCGTTTCCACGGGCTCGCCGGTATCCAGCAGCCGCAGCTCGGGATGCGCGCGCACGATCTCGGTCACATCGTCGCCCACCACCGCCGCCACCACCGGCGGCGGCAACCCCAGCGACAGCGCGTCGCGCCGGATGACGCGCGCCGCGCCCAGCGGATTGGCCGCGCCCATGTTGGTGACGATGCGTATGCCCGCCTGCATGCACGCGGGCAGCACCATGCGCAGGCGATCCCGCATGTAGGGCGTGTAGCCCGTCTCGGGATCCTTGATCCGGGACAGCGTCTCGCGCGCAATGGTCCGTTCGGCCAGGCACTCGAAGACCAGGTAGTCCAGCTCGCCGCGCTCGGCCAGCTCGAGTGCCGGCTCGAACCGGTCGTCGGAAAATCCCGCACCGGCGCCTATGCGCACGCGCGTCTTGGTCATGGGTTCACTCCGGCTGGATGTTGGCCGCGCGGATGATGCGGGCCCATTTGTCGGACTCCGCCGCCTGGAAGGCGGCCAGCTCGACCGGCGAGCCGATGGAGACCTCGGTGCCCGTCTTGGCCATCAACTGCGCCATCTCGGGGGAACGCACGGCGTCGATCAACAGCTTGTTGAGCGTGGCCGTGGCCTCTTTGGACGCGCCGCGCGGCAGATAGGCGGCGGTCCAGTACGACATCTCGTAGCCCTTGAGCCCGGCCTGGTCCAGCGTCGGCACATCCGGCAGCATGGACAGGCGGACCGGGCTGGTGGCGGCCAGGGCGCGCAGCTTGCCGCCTTGCACCAGCGTGATCGCCGAACTCGTATCGACGAACACCACGTCGATCTGGCCGCCCATGAGATCGTTCAACGCCTGCGGGTTGCTCTTGTAGGGCACGTGGGTCAGCTCGACATTGGCCATCTGCTTGAACAGCTCGCCCGCCACCTGGCTGGACGAACTGCCGCTGCCGAAGTTGAGCTTGCCCGGCTGCTTACGCGCGAGCGCGATGAAATCGGCCACGTTGCGCGTCGGGAAATCGGCGCGCACCACCATGATCTGGTAGCCCTTGCGCAGCAGCGCGACCGGGGTGTAGTCCTTGACCGGGTCGTAGGGCAGGTGCTTGAACAGATGCTGGTTGGCCGCGTGCGTGGTATTGGTCGTCAGCAGCATCGTGTAGCCGTCGGGCGCGGCCGACGCGACCGCCTGGGCCGCGATGAAGCCATTGGCGCCGGGCTTGTTCTCGATCACCACCGTGACGTTGGCCGCCGCCGTCATGGCCTGGCCCAGCACGCGGGCCACCTGGTCGGTGCCGCTGCCGGCGGCGAACGGCACCACCATGCGTATCGGTTGCGAGGGATAGGACTGGGCCGAGGCGGGACCGGCCAGCGAGCATGCGAGCACGGCAAACGGGATCAGGCGGGTTTTCATGGCGTCTCCGGGTTTTTCAAAGCAGTGTAGGGAGACGACTCTGATATGAGAAGTGCATTTATCATATTGATTTAATGCATTTTCATCATTGATGGCGCCGCATGCGATCGACCCTGACCGTGCATGAACTGGAGGCCTTCCTGGCCGTGGCCGAGCTGCGCAATTTCCGCCTGGCCGCCGAACGCGTCCACGTCTCGCAGCCGGCGCTGAGCCGGTCCGTCCAGTCCGCCGAACACAAGCTCGACGCCCGCCTGTTCGACCGCAACACGCGGCGCGTGGAGCTGACCCGCGAGGGCGAGGAACTGCTGCCCATCGCCCGCCGCATCGTGGGCGAATTCCACGACTCGCTCAGCGACCTGTCCGAGTTCGTGGCCGGCCGCCGCGGCCGCATCGCCATCGCCTGCCTGCCGTCCGCCGCCGCGGCGCTGCTGCCCCGCGCCATGTCGGTGTTCCAGGACACCCATCCGCGCGTAACGATCGCGCTCGAACCGGTGTCGGCGGAATTCGTGCGGACGCGGGTCCTGGACGGCAGCGCGGATTTCGCCATTTCGGTCGCGCCGCCACGGCAGGATGGACTGGCGTTCGAACCGCTGATCAGCGACGAATTCGTCTGCGTGTGCAGCCTCGGCGACCCCCTGGCCTCACGCCGGCGGGTGTCCTGGTCGGTACTGGCCGAACGGCCGCTGGTCGCCAGCGGGCCGGCCAGCAGCATCCGCCAGATCGCCGACCGGGTCATGGCGCAATGCGGCCTGTCCATCCAGGCGCGCTATGAATGCGCCAACATCTCGGTCGTGGGTGCCATGGTGGCGGCGGGCCTGGGCATCGCCGCCATTCCGCGGCTGGCGCTTCGGCTGATCGACATGTCGACGCTGGCCGCCATCCCGATGGCCGGACCCGGTGTCTCGCGAGAGATAGGCATCCTGACGCGCGGCGGCCGGTCGCTGCCAGCCGCCGCGGGCAGCTTCCTGGACGTGCTGCGCCGCCAGGTCTGAAACCGGGTCAGGCCCGCGGCCCGGCGGCCCGCGCCCGGCCGCCTGCCTCCCAGAACCCCAGCCCCGCCGCCAGCAGCAGGGCATGGGTCCAGGCTAGGCCCGCCGCGCTGCCGAACACCATGGGCGCGACCAGACCCGAAACCAGCGCGAACAACGCCATCTGGATGAAGCCCTGCATCGAGGCCGCGAGCCCACGCATCTCGGGGAAGATGCTGAGCGCGATCACCGTCATGCTGGGCGAGGCCAGCGACAGGCCGAAGGTATAGAACACGAAGGGCAGCACCGCATACGGCACGGCCGCCGTGAACAGGCTCGTATAGATCACCGACAGCACGACGCCGAACCCCATGACCAGGAACCCCAGCCGGACCATGCGTTCGGCCGGGATGCGATGCGCATAGCGGCTCGCCATGGCCGAGCCCAGCATCAGGCCGCCGACCATGGGTACGAACAGCCACGCGAACGCGGTCTCGGGCAGGTGCAGGATGTCCATGATGTAGGCCGCGGCCGACCCCACATACAAGGGCAGCCCACAGAATGCCAACCCGATCCCGGCGGACATCAGCATGAACCGGGGGCTGGCCATCGAGCGCCGGTAGTTGGCGGCGATGCTGCGCAGATCGAACGGCGTGCGCCCGGCCGGCGGCAGCGTCTCGCGCAAGACCTGCCGGCTGACCGCCCACAGGCCGGCGCCGAACAAGGCCAGTGCCCAGAACACCGACCGCCATCCGAGCGTGGCCTGCAGCCAGCCGCCCAGGACCGGCGCCAGCGCGGGCGCCACGCCGAACACCATGGTGATCATGGCCATCATCCGCTGCGCTTCGCCGCCCTGGAACTTGTCCTGCACCATGGCGCGCGCGATGACCATGCCGGCGCCCGCGCACAGCCCCTGCAGCACACGCACGGCCACCAGCATGCCGATGCTGGTGGCCAGCGCGGCCAGGATCGAGGTCAGCGTGAACAGCACCAGCGATACCAGCATGACCGGCCGCCGGCCGAACGAATCCGACAAGGTGCCGTAGAACAGGGTCATGACGCTCATGCCCGCGATGTACAGGCTCAGGGTCTGCTGCACCGCCAGCGGCGACGCGTCGAAGGTGGCGCCGATCGCGTGGAACGACGGCAAATAGGCATCGATGCCCAGCGGTCCGACCATGGTCAGCAGCGCCAGCACGATGGTCAGGGCATGTTTGGGCATGGGGGACCTATCGGAATGGCCGCCTATTCTACGCTTTTCGTACGGATAAATTACGGGTTAACCCTTAATTCTTGCGCATCACGGCAACTTTACGTCACACACCGTTACGCATCTAAGGGTTATGTTCTAACTACAGAACAACGACGCAGCCCGCCCCGTGCTGCTGCGCAAGGCCCCCCTCGCCGGGCGGCGCCCGTGTCATGCCCTCGCTTTGCGCTCGCGGAAGGCCCCACCTTCGGAGAAATCCATGACCGATCCTTCCACCTATCCCTCCCACCGCCGGGGCCGCATTCCGCTCTTGATCTTCGGCATCGTGCTCATCCTGATCGGCCTCGTGCTCGGCGCCGGTGGCGTGCGCCTCGTGTCGCTGGGCGGCTCGTGGTACTACCTGATCGCCGGCGTGGGGCTGGTCCTGTCCGGCCTGGGCTATGCCCGCGGTTCGCGCACCGGAGCCTGGCTGTTCGCGCTGGTATTCGTCGGCACGCTGATCTGGTCCTTCTGGGAAGTCGGACCGGACTTCTGGCAACTGGTGCCGCGGTTGGTCGGCATGATCGTGCTGGCGCTGGTGGCCGCGCTACTGCATCCGCTGCTGCGTCCCCTGGGCGCGCCGGGCGGCAACAAAGGCGCCTACTCGCTGGCCGTGCTGTGCGTGCTGGCGCTGGCCGGCTTCGGCTTCCAGATGTTCCAGCCTCACTTCCCCGTCGGCGCCACGGGCGACACCCCCACCGCCGTGCCGGCGGCCGCCTCGGGCGGCGACTGGGACCACTACGGACGGGACGCGGCGGGCACCCGCTACGCGCCCTTCACCCAGATCGACAAGAGCAACGTCGCCAACCTCCAGGTCGCATGGACCTTCCGTACCGGCGAACCGGCCATCAACGGCGCCGAGGACCAGAACACGCCGCTGCAGGTGGGCGACACGGTGTACCTGTGCACACCGCACAACCAGGTCTTCGCGCTGAACGCGGAAACCGGCGAGCAGCGCTGGAAGTTCGATCCCAAGGCCAGCTCGCCGGTCTGGCAGCGCTGCCGCGGCGTGAGCTACTACGACGCCGGCGCCTCGATGACGGATGCCGCCGCCGACGCCGCCTGCCGCCAACGCGTCGTGCTCAGCACCATCGACGCCCGCCTGATCCAGCTCGACGCCAGGACCGGCAGGCCATGCGCGTCCTTCGGCAACCAGGGCACGGTGGACCTCAAGGCCGGCATGGGCGAGGTCAAGCCCGGTTACTACTTCCAGACTTCCGCGCCCACGGTCGCGCGCGATCTCATCATCATCGGCGGGTGGGTCTACGACAACCGCGCGGTGGACGAACCCTCGGGCGCGGTGCGCGCCTTCAGCGCCAAGAACGGCGAACTCGTCTGGGCGTGGGACCTGGGCAATCCCGCCATCACCAAGCTGCCGCCCGAAGGCGGCTCGTATACGCGCGGCACGCCCAACGTCTGGTCCACGCCCGCCTATGACGACAAGCTCGGCCTGCTGTACCTGCCCACCGGCAATTCGCCGCCCGACTTCTGGGGCGCCCACCGCAGCAAGGCTGCCGAGGAATACGCCTCGTCCATCGTCGCGCTGGACATCGAGACCGGCCGCGAGCGCTGGAAATTCCAGACCACCCACCATGACCTCTGGGACTATGACGTGGGCACGCCGCCCACGCTGCACGACCTGCCCGACGGCAAGGGCGGCACGGTCCCCGCCCTGATCCAGGCCACCAAGCGCGGCCAGATATTCCTCCTGGACCGGCGCGACGGCACGCCGCTGGCCGAGGTCAAGGAAGTCCCCGTGCCGCAGGGCGCGCAAGAAGGCGACTGGACCTCGCCCACGCAGCCCTACTCGGTCGGCATGCCCGGCATCGGGACCACGCCCTTCACTGAAGCCAGCATGTGGGGCGCCACCTTCTTCGACCAGTTGTGGTGCCGCATCGAGTTCCGCAAGATGCGCTACGAAGGCGACTTCACCCCGCTGCGCACCGACCGCCGCACGCTGATCTACCCCGGCTACTACGGCGGCATGAACTGGGGCGGCGTCTCGGTCGTGCCCTCGCTCGACTACCTGGTGATCAACGACATCCGGATGCCGCAATGGGCCCGCCTGATCCCGCGCGACGAAACGCCGGATCCGACCAAGGCCGCCTCGGTGCACGAAGGCTATGCGCCGCAGGAAGGCACCCCGTACGGCATATCGAAGAACGGCTTCATGTCGCCGCTGGGCGTGCCCTGCCACGCGCCGCCCTACGGCACCATGACCGCCGTCGACCTGAAGACCCGCAAGATCGTCTGGCAGGCGCCGATGAGCACCCTGCAGGACACCGGGCCGCTCGGCATGAAGACCGGCCTGCAGATCCCCATCGGCATGCCGACGCTGGGCGGACCGCTGACGACCGCATCGGGCCTGGTGTTCTACGCCGGCACGCAGGACTACTACCTGCGCGCGATCGACGTCCTGACCGGCAAGGAGTTGTGGAAGGGCCGGCTCCCGGTGGGGGCGCAGGCCACGCCCATGACCTACATGTCGCCCGAGAGCGGCCGGCAGTTCGTCGTGATCTCGGCCGGCGGCGCGCGGCAGTCGCCCGACCGCGGGGATTACGTGATCGCGTACACGCTGCCGAAAGGGCCATAGGCGGCCGCGACGGCTGGCCCGCGGCACCGGAAGTCCGTACCATCACGGCTTTACGGTGCCCGCCCGCATGACCTCGCCGCAACTCAACCGCATCCGCCTGCAACACATCCGCTGCCTGCTCGCCACCGCGCAGCACGGCAACATGCGTGCCGCGGCCGAGTTCCTGTCCATTACCCAGCCCGCCGTCAGCAAGATCATCAAGGAGCTGGAAGAGATCGTCGGCAAGCCGCTGGTGGTCCGCCAGCGCCACGGCGTCGCCCTCACACCCGCGGGCATGGCCTTCGTGCAACATGCCCGCCAGGGCGTGATGGCATTGGAGATGGCGCTGGGCGAAGCGCGCGATCCGGAGGGCGATGCCGTCAAGCTGGGCGTACTGCCCTCGCTGGCGGTGGACCTGCCGCACGAGATCCTTCGCAGTTGGCGCGCGCGCGGGCGCCACGGCCCGGTACGCCTGGAGACCGGCATGAATCCGGAACTGCTGGCGCGGCTGCGGCAGGGCGAACTCGACGTGGTCGTGGGCCGGCTGGCCGAACCCGACCACATGCTGGAACTGCGCTTCGAGCCGCTGTGGAGCGAACCGCTGGTCGTGGCCATGCGGCCGGAGCACCCGCTGGCGCGCACCGAATGGCCGGCCTGGCAGGCACCCGCCCACCCCGTGATCCTGCCCCTGCCCGGCACCAGCATCTACCAGGCCGCCGACAGCTTCCTGGGCCAGTTGCGATCCGGCACCAGCCATGACCGCCTGGAAACCCTGGCCATCCCCTTGGCGCGCAATCTGGCCCTGAACAGCGATGCCCTGTGGTTCGCCTCGCTCAGCACCGTCAAGGCCGACCTCGAACAGGGCGTGCTGGTGGCGCGCCGCGTACCCGGGGCTGCGACCGAGGCGGTCGGACTCTTCACCCAGGCGCAGCCCGGCACCAGCCGGCCGCTGGCCGGCGACATGGCCGATACGGTGCGCGGTGTGGCCGTGCGCTGGCGGGCCGCGTGCGAAGACCTGGGCTGGGATCCCGCCTGACGGCTAGCGGCCCTTGAGATATTCCTGGTCGTTATATCACGGAGGCAGATTCTTCACTTGCCCCTGGACCGGTGCGTGACTACAGTGGCCCCTGCGAACATTCCCACCAACGGTACAGAGACATGAGCAATCCCCTTCTGCCTCCCTCGACGACCGGCGTCTTCGTGCAGCGCGACAGCGACGCGCATCCGCCCGCCTTCACCCCCGGCTACAAGACCAGCGTACTGCGCTCGCCGCGCAAGGCCCTGATCTCCAACGTCGGCACGCTGTCCGAGATCACCTCGCCCGTCTTCCAGCCCCAGGAACTGGGCCCCAAGGACAACGACCTGATCACCAACTTCGCCAAGGATGGCCTGCCCATCGGCGAACGCGTCATCGTCCACGGCTTCCTGCGCGACCAGTTCGGCCGCCCCGTCAAGAACGCCCTGATCGAAGTGTGGCAGGCCAATGCCAGCGGCCGCTACCGCCACAAGAACGACACCTACATCGGCAGCCTGGACCCCAACTTCGGCGGCTGTGGACGCATGCTGACGGACGAGAACGGCTACTACATGTTCCGTACCATCAAGCCCGGCCCCTACCCCTGGCGCAACCGCATCAACGATTGGCGCCCCTCGCACATCCACTTCTCCATCCTGGCCGACGGCTGGGCCCAGCGCCTGATCACGCAGCAGTACTTCGAAGGCGACACGCTCATCCCGCACTGCCCCATCCTCAAGACCATCACCAACGAAGAGCAGGTCCGCGGCCTGATCGCCATGCAGGACATCGGCAACTTCATCGCGCTGGACAGCCGCTGCTACCGCTTCGACATCACGGTGCGCGGCCGCACCGCCACCTGGTTTGAAAATTGATCGAGGGCAGGACCATGAGCACCCAAATCACCTTCCTTCCTGAAACCGCCTCGCAAACGGGCGGCCCGTACGTGCACATCGGCCTCGCGCCCAAGCAGGCCGGCTTCGACATCTTCGAGAACAACTTCGACGACAAGCTGGTCAAGCCCGAGACCAAGGGCGAGCGCATCCGCCTCGAAGGCCAGGTGTACGACGGCAGCGGCACCGTGCTGCGCGACGTGCTGGTCGAGATCTGGCAGGCCAACGCCGCCGGCAAGTACGCCCATCCGGCCGACACGCAGGACAAGCCCATCGACCCCGCCTTCCGTGGCTGGGGCCGCACCGGCGCCGACTTCGACACCGGCTTCTACAGCTTCGAGACCATCAAGCCCGGCGCCGTCCCCGGCGCCAAGCCCGGCACGATGCAGGCTCCGCACATCTGCCTGATCCTGTTCGCGCGCGGCGTCAACCTCGGCCTGCATACCCGCGTCTACTTCGAGGACGAGCAGGAAGCCAACGGCAAGGATCCCATCATCAACGGCATCGAGTGGGCAATCCGCCGCGACACGCTGATCGCCAAGCGCGAGGAGCGCGACGGCAAGGTGGTGTACCGCTTCGACATCCGCATCCAGGACACGCCCGACGGCGGCAAGGAAACGGTGTTCTTCGACGTCTGACCCCAGCCGTCGCGAACGGCCCGCCGACAGGCGGGCCCTGAATGCCCTCGATTCGGGACGCCCTGGCGTCAAGAACGAGGGCATTTTTGTCGCAACCTCGTCAACCAACGGCGCGCTTCCCCTCCTCCAGGAACAGCGCGAACAACTGGGCGCGGGTATGGATCCCCAGGCGGCGGAACAGGCGCTGCTTGTAGGTGACGACCGTCGTCGCCGACAGCTCCAGGTGGCAGGCGATGCCATCGGTCGTCCAGCCGCGCAGCAGCCCCAGCATGACCTGGCGCTCCCGCCGCGGACAGGCGGGATAGCGCCGCGCCACGTCGGCCTCCAGGGCCTGCCCGTCCGGCTCGGGCGATGCCTCGTCCGGCGCGCCGGTCAGGGCGATATGCTTGGCCACGGCGCGCGCCAGGAACGGGGCGAGCGGGAACAACTGGCCGAAAGCCCGCCTGCCCCGCGCTTCGCCCGCGCGCTGGCGGTAGAAATTGATGGCCAGCCACGAGCCGGCCGGCATGCGGTGCATGACGGAGACCCGATCGACCAGGGCCGCGTTGGTGTACAGCACGCGGTAGGCGGACGAACCGATGTCGGCCAGGGTCTGGTGATGGATGAACGATGCCGCGCCGCCGTCCAGCCGCCGGTCGTCCAGGATCCGGCGGTTGGTGTCCTGATTGAAGATGCCGTCGTCGATGTAGGGCAGCGCGTTGGCCACGGCCACGCCAGCGTCGTCCCAGCCCGAGCCCGAGACCAGGCGTACCGAGGATGCCGACCGATAGTGGAAGACGGAACAGTACGTGGCATGCAGCGGCGCACCCATGCCTTGCAGCAGGGTACGCGCCAGGCCGCTCGCGTCCCGCGTGCCGATCGCATCCACCACGTCCAGCATGCCGGCGTCCAAGCGGGGCGTTGCTCTCGCGCTGACTTCCCAGAAATCCATGGCCGCGGCTCCCGTCGAAAGAGGAATGGATCGCGGGCCACGCCTGCCCGCAGGCTCCATCCTAATCCAGGCGGATGTTGGCGACCTGGATGACCTGCCCCCACTTCCTGCGCTCGGTGCGCGCGTACGCCGCGAACTCCGGCCCCGCGAGGCTCATGGGATCCGCGCCGATGTCGAACAGGCGCTGCTTGACGACGGGGCTGGCCAAGGCCTTCGCCAGCGCCGCCTCCAGCCTCGCCACGACCGGCGCCGGCGTCGCAGCCGGCACGACGATGCCCTGCCACGAGAAGGCCACGAAGTCGTCCAGCCCCAGTTCGGACAAGGTGGGCAGGTCGGGCAGCTGCGGCATGCGGCCGGGCATCGCCAGGCCCAGCAACTGCACCCTGCCCGCCTTCATCTGCGCGATGCCGCCGGGCACGTCCAGCATCATCAGGTCCACCTGTCCCGCCATCACGTCCTGCATCGCCGGCGCGCCGCCCTTGTAGGGCACGTGCACGAACCGGACGCCGGTGCGCTGCTGGAACATCTCCATGGCCAGTTGGTGCGGCGACCCGGGACCCGCCGAGGCATAGGTGTACTTGCCCGGATGCTGCCGCGCATCGGCGATCAGTTCCTTCAGCGAGGCCACCCGCAGGCCGGGGCGCGCGACCAGCGCCATGGGCGTGCGCACGAACGCGCCCACGTAGGTGAAGCTTTTTTCCGCGTCGTAGGGAAGCCGGCTGTACAGGGTGGGGTTGTAGGCCAGTGTCCCGGCGTCGGCCGACAGGATGGTATAGCCGTCGGCCTGCGCCGCCGCCGTTTCCTGGGCCCCGATGATGGTGCCGGCCCCGGGCCGGTTCTCCACCACCAGCGGCTGGCCCAGCTCGTCCTTCATGACGGTGGCCAGCAGGCGCGCGATCACGTCCGAGCCGCCTCCGGCCGGATAGGGAACGATCCAGCGCACCGGACGCTGGGGATAGGCCTGGGCCCAGGCTGGAGCCTGGATGAGCACGCCCAGGGCGAGCGACACCGCCCACTTCACGATCGATCGGGTCATTCCTTGTCTCCTTCCTGTTGTTGACGGGACCGCCTCTACCGGGCGCCTCCCGCCACGGCCATGCCATAGCCCACGCCGTATTCCAGCGCCGGCACATAGAGCGAGGCGTGGGGCGCCCGCCCATCCATTTCCTTGTAGGCCTGGGCCGCCGCCACCCAGGTCTGCAACTCCATCGCGCCGATGCCCGCCTGCCGTATGGTCGGGCCGGCCTGCCATCGATCGGTTTCGGCGAAATCCAGGCGGCGGGTCATGTCCATGAAGGCCTCGTCGAAGCCGGGGTTCAGGCGGATGTCTTCGCGCGTCCGGCGTCCGTCCGCCAGCATGTCCGCGCCTTCCACGTGCATGGCGCGCAATCGGTCGAACCACTCGTCGCGGCTCCACGTCCCGCCCCGCTCCGCCTCCATCTGCCAGGCGGCCACCTCGGGGGCGGCCTCGCCGACGGCGGGGTAGTAGCGGGTGGGATGATGGGACAACCCGCCGGAGCCGATGAAAAGGATCCGCTTGCCCAGGCGGCCAAGCCCGCGTCCGAGCACCTCGCCCAGGCGCCGCGTGCGGCCGAACCTGGGCAGGGGCGGCGCCATCGCATTGACGAACACGGGCAGCGTGGGCAACGCATCCAGCGCCCCAAGCAGGCGGTGCAGGGGCTGCGAGAACCCGTGGTCCACGGTCATCCGGTGCGAGACCGCGATGTCGAAGCCCTCGTCGTACAGCGTTTCCGCCACGTCGCGGGCCACCTCCGCCGGCACGTCCAGCCGCCCGCCGAACCCTCCCACGTCGTCCACCGCCTCGGCGGCCAAGCCCAGGCAATACGGCGGCATCATGTTCAGGTGGAAGCCGGCGTAGTGGTCGGTGCCGAAGACCACGACCAGTTCCGGGGAAAAACGCCGGATCTCCTCGCGGCATCGCGCGTAGAGGTCGAGCATGTCTTCCTCCTGTGCCGGCGGCCGGCTGCGTATCATGATGATGGGCGAGTGCGAGACGCACACCAGCATGCCGTTCCCGGCCGGCGCTCCCGCCGGCGCAGAACGTTCGTTCATGGCTTTCCCCTTCTGGCTGTTTCTCGCTCAAGATAAACAGTGCGCCGGTCCGTGGAAACCGCGGCGCCGCGGCATTCCGCCGCGCGAAATCTCACGCCGGCCCGGCTTCCCGGTCGGCCAGCGATCGCAGGATGCGCCGCGCCGCCACGCCCGCCTGGTCGCTCTTCAGGCTGATCTCCCGCTTCGCGTCCGGACCGCTTCCGTGCATGCGGGCGATCTCCTGCAGCGCATCGACGTCCTCGTTGAAGGCATGCAGGGCGGACCGCTCCGTGAACTCGGTAATCGCCTGGTCGGCGATCTGGAAATCGCGCGCGAACGTGAACCAGTAGTGCGTGCGGTCCTGGTCCGCCGGCGTCACGAAATGGGAGATGTAGACGGTGTAGACGCCGTCGGCCTCCAGGTCGCGCAGCACCGCCGAGGCATGATGCAGCGCGGGCGTCAGGAACTCGGACACCGTATGGCGCGACATCTTCCCGCGCATGCCCGTCGTCCGGTAGATGGCCGGCACGTCGCACTCCGGCACCAGCCGGCTGATGCGGACCGTCTCGCTCCCGGCCTCGACCTGGAACGGCGCGCGCGCGTATTCCGGCGTGCCCAGCGTGGTGGGATGCAGATAGGTGAAGTGCGTCAGGTCGAGCAGATTCTCGTGCAGGCCGACGTAGTTGGCCCCCAGGAACACATAGTTGGACGCGTAGGTCCAGTCCTGGCTGGCCAGCCAGGGCGTCGCCGGAACGAGCCCGGGATCGGCGTCGGCGGGATCGCCCATCCATACCCAGACGAAGGGACCGCGTTCCACGGCGGGATACGAACGGATGGCGAGCCGTGGCGGGATGACCTCCTGCGAAGGGATGTCGACGCACTTGCCGCCGCTGTCGAACGCGAGTCCGTGATAGCCGCAGCGGACGGCATCCGCTTCCAGGCTTCCCTTGGCCAGCGGGAACGAACGGTGCGGACACCGGTTCTGCAACACGACGGGCCGGCCCGCCTCGGTGCGATACAGCACGACGCTCTCGCCCAGCAGGCTGCGCTCGCGCAACTGCCGGGTGAACTCGTCGCCCCGCCCGGCCACGTACCAGCACCGCCGGACCAGCGGCGTCCGGTGATCGGCCATGACGCTTCCGGATGCTCCCTGCACTACCGCGGCGGTTGCCGACACCGACTCCAGCATGATCTTCCCCACGTCGAACGTCTCAAGACATGGGAGGCATGCTAAGGGCGGCCGGCCCGCCTGTCTGTCCTCCTAGACAAGGACAGGGGAAACACCCGGCCCGACCAGCCAGTCATGCACGAGGTCCGCGATGTCCAGGCTGTTGCGGTCCATCATCAGCATGTGCGAATTGCCCGCGATGCCCAGTTCGGGCAGGGACATCAGGCGCACGTCGCCGTGGGCGGCCGCGAAGTCGTGGATGCGGGCGCGCATGCGCGGCCAGCGCGGATCGGTATCCATGTTGTCGCCCATCACGACCAGCGTGGGAACGCGGTAGGGACGATGCGCCTCCAGAGTGGGGATGCTGGCCGGCTCCAGCGCCACCACGGCCCGCACCAGATCGGGACGCGCGTGCGCCGCGCGCAGGCCGAACACGCCCGCCTGGGAATGGCAGACCACGATGGCCGGGCCGGTCTTCTCCAGCAGCGCCAGGTAGCCGGCCAGCACGGCCGCGTCGGTGCGGGTCCAGCGCGGCACCATCTGGCGCACCAGGCTGTCGAAAGCCTCGACCGGAAAGCGCGTGTTCGCATAGGGCTGCGACGACCGCTGCCCGGCCTTGCCGGGCTGGCCGATGCGGAACCGCTCGTAGATGTCCTCGGCGGTCTGGATGACGGGTGTCTCTGGCCAGACCTCGGGCACGCGGGCGAAACCCGAGCGGCCGCGCTCGACCGCATCGCACAGATAACAGTCCCAGCCACGCCGCACGAAGTAGTGCAGCCAGCCGGGCCGGCCGTCCGGCGTGGTCTCCCAGGCCGTGCCCGTCATGCCGCCGCCGTGCCAGAACAGGATGGGCGGACGATCAGGGGCAGGGTCGGCCAGGAAATATTGCGCGTACATCTGCTCGACCCGGTAGTGGCCGTTGGGGTCCACCCGCACGGGCTGCCCGCCCTCGGCCATCAGCAGCTCGCGCGGCGGCAGGCCCCGCAGTTCGATCTCGCGCCCACCGACGTGGAAGGCGCCCATGTCGCGCAGCCGCAAGGGGCCGGCGCGCCCGGGCCGGGCATCGCCGGCGGCTGGCTCCCTGCTCATTCGGCGCGGATCTTGTTGGCCTGGATGATGGCTTTCCACTTCTCGTTCTCGCCTGCGATGAACCGGGCCAGGGCCTGCCGCGAGCCCGGCGCGACGTCCACGCCCAGTTGCTGCATCCGCGTCTGCACGTCCGGCGCCTTCAGAGCCGCCACGAAGGCCTGGTTCAAGCGCTCCAGCACGGCCTCGGGCGTGCGCGCCGGCGCCATGATGCCGAACCACGGGGTGATCAGGAAATCGGGCACGCCCGCCTCGGCGAAGGTCGGCACGTCGGGAATCGACGGCGAACGCTTCTGGCTGGCCACCGCCAGCGCGCGCAGCTTGCCCGAGCGGATGCTGGGCAGCGATGCGGGCAGGTTGTCGAAATACATGTCGACCTGGCCGCCCAGCAGATCAGCCGCGACCTGGCCGGCCCCCTTATACGGGATGTGCGTGAGATGGATGCCGGCCTTGGTGTTGAGCAATTCCGTCGCCAGGTGGGCCGAGGTGCCGATGCCGGACGAAGCGGAGTTGAGCTTGCCGGGATTGGCCTTGGCGTAGGCGATCAACTCGGCCACCGACTTGGCCGACACGCCGGGATTGACGACCAGCACGCTGGGCACGGTGCCTATCATGGCCACCGGCGCGAAGTCCTTGACCACGTCATAGGGGGCCGGCGTGTACAGCGACGGCGCGACCGCGCAGCCGAACGCGCACATCAGCAACGTATAGCCGTTCGGCTCGGCCCGCGCCACGGCCTGGCCGCCGATGTTGCCGCTGGCGCCGACACGGTTCTCGACGATCAGGGGCTGGCCCAGTGTCTTGGACAGGGTCTCGCCCAGCACCCGCGCCAGGATGTCCGGCGTGCCGCCTGGCGGATAAGGCACGACCACGGTGATGGGCTTGGCGGGGAAGTCGGCGGCGATGGCGCCGCCGCATGCGGCCATGGCGGCAAGGCCCGCGGCCAGCGCCGCGGTCCAGCGGCGGGCGCGCCCGTGCGGAATGGAATGCATCGATGTCTCCTGTATGGGCCTGTGGACGGCCGGATGCCGGGCACTATATCCAGCCCCCGGCCCGCCGGGCCAATGCCGGGATCGCAAGACATCCATACCATTATTGCTATAGTCTTTCCCCATCATGACCACTAGACATACCCCCGCCGACCGCGCGAAGCTGCCCAACCTGCGCCGGATGGACATGAACGCGCTGCTGACCTTCGACGCGCTCATGAAAACGCGCAGCGCCACCGCGGCGGCCGCGCTGCTGCACAAGACCCAGCCGGCCATCAGCCGCGAGCTGGCCCGGCTGCGGCGCACCCTGGACGATCCGCTGCTGGTGGTGACCAAGGGCCGCTTCACGCCCACCGAGCGCGCGCTGGAACTTCATGCCGTGGTGCGCGACGCGCTGGACCGGATCGAACACGCGCTGAGCCCGCCCGAGGCCTTCGATCCCGCCGGCGCCACCGGCACCGTCAACATCGGCACCGGCGCCCATATCGAACTGCTGCTGGGCGCGCCGCTGCTGCAGCGCCTGCGCGCGGCGGCGCCGCGCCTGGTGGTGCGCTTCCAGTCCGTGCACGGCGACTTCATCCCGGACGACCTGGATGCCGAACGCATGGACATCGCCATCGGCCTGTTCAGCGAGGTCCCCCGGCGCTTCCACGCCATGCGGCTGTTCGCCGACCGCCGGGTCTGCCTGCTGTCGGCCGCGCACCCCATGGCCCGGCGCAAGCGCCTGTCGCTGGACGACCTGGAACGCATCAAGTGGTTCGCGTTCGCGCAGATGTACGGGCGTCCCACCAACTTCGACCGGCTGCTCAAGCCGCGCCACCGCGACCTGGCGTTCTCGGCCTATCTGTCGGGCTTCGGCATCACGCCCTACGTGCTGCTGGAAACCGACTACGCCACCACCCTTCCCGCCTGCGTGGCCGAGGTGCACCAGCGGCACTTCCCGCTGGCCTCGATCGAGCTGCCCGAGCCGCTGCGCGACATCGAGTTCTTCATGGTGTGGTCCAAGCGGCAGCACACTTCGCCCCTGCATACCTGGGTGCGGGGCGAGATCCTGCGGGTGCTGGAAGAAAGAACGACAACCGCTATTCCAGGAAATTTCCCGCCGCGAAAACGATAGGCGGCGCGGCGCGGTCGAAACCCACCCCGACGGGATCGCCGCCGGCCGCCACGATCTCCAGTTGCTGCTTGAACATGCGCCGCAGCAGGACCAGGCCGCGATCCGACGTCGCCAGGTTTTCCTCCGAATGCCAGGCGATCGCGCCCTGGCTGACCTGCGCTTCGTAGTCGCCCGGCATGCGCTGGTGCTCTTCCTCGGTCAGTTCCTCCCAGAGCTTGCCGTTCATGCGCGAGCGCGAACGCGCGATGTCGCCTTCGCGGCGCACCCGGCCCGCCGTGTAGATCCGGAAACTGGTGTCGTCGATGGGCAGCACCCAGCCCAGCGATTCCACGGTACCGTAGTAGGCCAGCCGGGGGCTGGGTATCACCCGCAGGGTCGGCAGCGCGGCCTCGCCCACGCGGCGCAGCGTCTTGCCGTCGTCCAGCCGGCGCACCGCCGTGGCGCTGACGCCGGCGTCCGTGTAGTCGAACGTGACCTCGGGCATGACGCCCATCTGCGGCACGAACTGCGTGCCGCTGAAGCTCGAATGCAGGATCGCGACGTGGAAGGGATCGACCACGTTCTCGAAATGCTGGAGCCAGTTGCATGGGATGATCTGCGGCCCGCCTCCGCCTATGCTCTGGTCGTTGGCCTCGATGAACTCACCCTCGGACAAGTCCTCCAGCGCCGCGTAGCGCGGCAGGACCGGCTTCCTGGCGGACGGCCCCAGGTAGGCGAAGATCAGGCCATAGCGTTCCTCGACGGGATACCACGGCTGGCGGATGCGGTCGCGCGACAGGCCGCCCTGCGGCTCGCAGGGCTGGTCGGTGCAATGGCCTTGCACGTCGAACAGCCAGCCGTGGTAGCAGCAGCGTATGCCGCCGTCTTCGACACGGCCGTAGTACAGCGAGGTGCCGCGGTGGGCGCAGTGCGGATACAGCAGGCCGGGCCGACCCTGGCCATCGCGGAACAGGATCAGGTCCTCGCCCAGCACGCGCACCTTGCGCGGCACCTCGCCCGCGTCGGCCGACACGCCGATCGGATGCCAGTAGCGGCGCAGCAGTTCGCCCATGGGTGTGCCGCGCCCGACCTGCGTCAGCGTGGCGTTGTAGGTGGCGGGCTTGCGCTCGTAGGCGGTGCCGGCGTCCGGCAATGTCGTGGTCGTCATGGTTCCTCGTCCTCGTGTCCTGGGTTCAGTTCTTCAGCGTCACGCCGGCGGCGTCCACCAGTTGCTTGAAGCGGGCGTAGTCGGCGCGGGCATTGGCCGTGAACTCGTCGGGCCGGTTGGCCACCGGCTGGAATCCGATGTCGACGATGCGGGTGCGCACATCGTCCGCGCGGGTGGCCGCCTGCAGGCTGGCCACGAGCTTGTCGCGCAACGCGGGCGGGATGCCGGCGGGCGCGTAGGCGCCTATCCAGCCTTCGAGCTCGAAGCCCTTGAAACCTTGTTCGAGAAACGTGGGAACGGCCGCGAGAATGGGCGCGCGCTGCCGCCCCGGCACACCCAGGACTTTCATCTTCCCCGCCTGCGACATGGTGCGGGCGGTGCCCGGATTGGCCCAGGCCAGGTCCAGCCGCCCTGCCTCCATGTCCTGGTGCGCGATGGATTCGGTCTTGTAGGGCACGTGTATCAGGCCGGGAATGGCCTGGCGCCTGAGCAGTTCGCCGAACAGATGGGCGATCGTGCCGGCGCCCCAAGTGCCGTAGGTCAGGCTCGGATGCTTCCTGGCATAGTCCGCCAGTTCGGCCAGATTCGAGTACGGCGCCGAAGCGGCGGCCACCAGCACCGGACCGGAGCCGATCGCGAGCTGGGACAGCGGCTGGAAATCCCTCGCCGCGTCGTAGGGCAGCTTGTCGTGAAGAATGGGATTGTTGATGTGCGTGGTCTGCAAGGTGATGAGCAGCGTGTAGCCGTCCGGCGGCGCCTTGGCGACCGCGTCCGCGGCGAGGATGCCGCTGGCCCCCGGCTTGGGATCCACCACGACGGGCTGCCCCCAGGCCTGCCGCAGTTGTTCGGCATAGGCCCGGGCCACCAGGTCGATCGGGCTGCCGCCCGGTCCGTAGGGAATGATGCGCACGGGACGCGAGGGGAAACCCCTGGCGTCCGATGGCTGGGCATGGACGGTGGCGGCCGCGAACCAGGCCAGCGTGGCGGCGGCGAGCCCCCGCGCTGCCAGGCGGACAGGGGCTTGCCACGTACGGCGAATACAGGACATGGTCGTCTCCTCCGGGCCTGGAACGCGATGGTGTCGCGTCGGCCCTTTTATATACATACGCAACGATATTAAAATTAATGCCATATCATTGCATTGTCAACGACATGCAAAATCGGTCCGCGTTGCGCGGCTACCCCCTATCATTGGCGTTTCTCCCCCCCCTACCCGCACCATGCCCGCCGCCAAGAAGAAGCTCGCGTCCTTCAAGACCCTGCCGGCATTCCAGCTCGAGATGCTGGCCGCGCTCGTGGCCAGCCGCAACGAACTGCGGCACCAGCGCCGCTTCGGCCTGCGCAGCGTCGAGTGCCATGTCCTGGGCATCGTCGGCGCGCAGGCGCCCATTTCGCTGCGCCGTCTGTGCGCCGAACTCGGACTGGACAAGAGCCACGGCAGCCGCCTGGTCGCCCGGCTGGAAGAGCGGGGATTGCTCGAACGCTGCGACGACCCCGCCGACAAGCGTTCGTTCTATCTGCTCCTGACGCCGCAGGGCGCCGACATGCACGCGCGCATCCACGCCGACGCGGTCGAGCGCAACACCGAATGGCTGGACGGACTGCCCGCCGCCCGGCGCGGCGTGTTCCTCGAATGCGTCGCGCAACTGACCACCCATTCCCAGGCCATGCTGGCGCGGGAAGAAGCCGCGTCGGGGCAGCCCGCGACCCCGCGCCAGGAGGCCGGGGATGGCATCGAGACCCGCGGGCTCCTGCTGGTCGAACGGACGAAACTGCAGCAGTTGCACGAGCAGTTGGCGGCGCTGCTGGCTCGCGGATAGGCGTGCCGGCGCTGCGCGCATTTCGCCGGTAAATGCCGGGTATTTACGCTATTCGTTAGATTCCGCCCGGACCCGGGTGATACCGTCTCCTGGCCAGTGTCCCGCCACGCGGGCCCCGGCAGAACGGCCGCGAGCCGCCCAGAACGATGGAGACGATGATGCCCCTGAAAGCCCTTCCGGCCGCCGCGCTGCTGGCCGCCGCCTGTACCCTGCCCGCCTTCGCCCAGACGCCCGTCAAGATCGGGTTCCTGGGCGAGTTCTCCGGCCCCCAGGCCGGCCTCGGCCAGGACATGTACGACGGCTTCATGCTGGGCATCCGGCAGGCCGGCGGCAAACTGGGCGGCGTCCCCGTGGAAGTGCTGCGGGAGGACACGCAGCTCAAGCCCGACGTGGCGGTCCAGGTCGCGCGCAAGCTGATCGAGAAGGAGAAGGTGCCCATCATCGCCGGCATTACGTTCTCGAACATCATGATGTCGGTACAGCCGCTGGCCACGCGGCGCGAGGTCTTCGTCATCGGCACCAACGCCGGGCCTTCGCCGATCGCCGGCGACAAGTGCTCGCCCTACCAGTTCATCGTGTCGCGCCAGGGCGACCAGCAGGCCGAGGTGCTGGGCAAGTACGCGACCCAGCGGGGCTACCAGCGCGTCGTGATGATGGCGCCCAACTACCAGGCGGGCAAGGACGTGCTGGCCGGTTTCCGGCGCTATTTCAAGAACGAGGTCGTGGAGGAGATCCATACGCCGCTCGACCAGTTCGACTTCTCGGCCGAGCTGTCGCGCGTCGCGGCCCACAAACCCGATGCCGTCTTTGCGTTCTACCCCGGCAGCCCAGGCGTGAACTTCGTCCGCCAGTACCGCCAGTTGGGGCTGGCCGAGCGCACCCCGCTGATGTCCGTCGCGGTGGTCGACGGCGTGTCGCTGCCCGCGCTGCGCGAAGCGGCGTTGGGCGTCCTGCTGGGCAGCACCTGGGGCCCCGACCTGCCGGCCGAGGCGAACCGCCGCTTCGTGTCCGCCTTCGAAGCCGCCTATGGCCGCACCCCGTCGGAATACGCCGCCACCAGCTACGACGCGGCCCGGCTGCTGGATGCAGCGATCGGCGCGGTCAAGGGCAACGTCGCGGACAAGCCCGCCTTCATGGCGGCGCTGAAGGCGGCCCGCTTCGACTCGGTGCGCGGCAACTTCAAGTTCGGCAACAACCATTTCCCCATCCAGGACCTGCACGTGTTCCAGGTCGTGCGCGATGGCGAAAACCAGGTCGCCCTCAAGACGGTGGAAACCCCGATGAAGGGCGTCCAGGACGCCTATCACGATGGATGTACCATGCGTTGACGGCGGGCATGCCCTGAAGGCAGCCGCCGGGCCATGAACCTGAACACACTGGACCTGAACCTGCTGCTCGTCTTCGACGCGGTGCTGCGCACCGGCAGCACCACCCTGGCCGGCGAAGAACTGGGCCTGACGCAGTCGGCGGTCAGCAACGGACTGCGCCGGCTGCGCGCCGCCTTCGACGACCCCTTGTTCATCAAGACACCGCAGGGCATGAGCCCGACGCCAATGGCCGAACGCCTGGCGCCGTCCCTGCGGGAGGGCCTGGACAGGATCCGGCAGGCCCTCGACGACCGCGAGGATTTCCTGCCGGCCGCGTCCCAGCGCCAGTACGTCCTGTACGCCAGCGACACCGGCCAGCGCGTCTTCCTGCCTCGGCTGCTGGGGCGGCTGCGGCGCGAGGCGCCGGGGATACAGCTCGTCACCCTGCAGGCCTCCCCCCGCGACGCGCCGCGGCTGATGGCGGCGGGCGAGATCGATCTCGCACTCGGCTTCTTCCTGCATTTCCAGGCGGGCTTCTACCGCCAGAAACTGTTCAGCGACCACTACGTCTGCATGGCGGCCGCCGACCATCCCGCCATACAGGCCCCGATGACGCTGGCGCAGTACATGCACGCACCGCACGTGGTGTACCGCCCGGCCGTGGGCAGCCACGCGTTCTTCGAGGACGTCATCGACAAGCTGTTCTCCGAACACAACCTGCGCCGCCAGGTGGTGCTGCAGGTCACCCATGGCCTGGGCCTGCCGGAGATCATCGCCGGCACCGACATGCTGGTGGCCGTTCCCGCCAGCCTGGCGCAGGCCTGCGCGGGCAGCCCCGGCGTGCGCTTCCTGCCGCTGCCGTTCGACGCGCCGCTGGTGGACATCACGCAGCAGTGGCACGAACGCTTCCACCGCGACCTGGGCCACGCCTGGCTGCGCCGGACCATCGCCGACCTGTTCCAGGACGGCGGCGCAGCGCCTGCGTAAGCGCCGGCATTTGCAGCGGGAATGCGGGGTATTTCCACTATTCGTTGGCCGCGGCGGCGGCGCGCCGGTAGCGTGATGGCTTTCCCCCGTTCACGGAAACACCGCCATGTCCGCGCCGTCCACTTCGCCTCTCATCCGTAACGCCTGGTATGCCGCCGCCACCTCGGCCGAGGTCGGCCGAACGCTGCTGGGACGCCATCTGCTGGGCACGCCCGTCGTGCTGTATCGGACCGAGGCCGGCGAGCCCGTCGCCCTGCTCGATGCCTGCGCGCATCGGCAATTTCCCCTGTCGCGCAGCGCCCTGGTCGGCGACGACATCCGCTGCGGCTACCATGGCTTCACGTTCGCCAGCAGCGGCGAGTGCGTCCACATCCCCTCGTCCCCGCGCATCCCGCGCGACGCGCGCGTCCAGCGCTTTCCCCTGGCCGAACGCCACGACATGCTGTGGATATGGCCCGGCGATCCCGCGCTTGCCGATCCCTCGCTCATCCCCGACTGTCCATGGCTGGACGGGTCGGCCAAGGTCTCGTACTACGCCCACCTGCGCGCGCACTACCAATTGCTGATCGAGAACCTGCTGGACTTCTCGCATGTGCCCTACGTCCATCACGACCAGCAGGGGCACCCCGAGTTGGCCCGGGTCATCCCCCGCGCGCGCGAGCACGGCGACACGGTGGTCAGCACGCGCGTCATGCGCGAATCCAGCACGCCGCCACTGTGGTCGGACGTGATGGGGCTGCCCCTGGGCGCGCCCATGGACCATGACCAGCGCTTCGAATTCCGCGCGCCCTCCGCCGTCTGCATCCGCCAGGCCGTCTGGGCCTCGCAGGCCCCGGAGCGACGCTACCCCTTCTCGACCACCCACTTCATGACGCCCGACGGCTGCGGCGCTACGCACTACTGGTCGTGGGTGTCCCTGGAATGGGAAGGCGTGGATCCGGCCACGCTCGAACGCATGGACCGCGGTGCGCGGGAAGTGGCGGACCAGGACGTGATCGCGCTGGAAGCGCAGCAGGCCTTGCACGACCGCCTGCGGGACGGCGCGGTGGCCCATGGGGCCGTCAGCGTGCCCTTCGATGCCGGCTCGCTGCTGACGCGCCAGGTGCTGGCGCGCATGGCGGAGCGGGAACGCGAGGCGGCGCGCGAACCACGCACGGCCACCTCCTGACCGGACGCGGCGCCTACCGGGACGGCGCCGCGCCGACGACCTCGCCCGAGATCTGCACCCGCCGGACCTCGGACAGGTACATGATGATCAGCGATACCCAGACCACGCCGTAGAGCAGCATGAAGCAACTCGAGCGCACCTCCAGAAGATCGGCCAGGAAGCCGAACATGAGCGGCAGCAGGAAGCCGCCCAGGCCGCCGGCCAGCCCGACAACGCCCGACACCAGCCCCATGTTCTCGGGGAAGTCGTCGGCCACGTACTTGAAGGTGGAGGCCATGCCGAACGCGAACACCATGCCCAGCACGAACAGCAGCGCGGTGAACGCCCACATGGGCAGGTAGATGTGCAGGTTCGCGGTACCGTCGATGGTCTTGATCACCAACGTGGTGTCGGGATAGGACAGCAGGAACAGGCAGACCCAGGCCACCCACAGGCACCACCAGGTCGTGTTGTGGGCGCCGAAGCGGTCGGCCAGTACGCCGCCGACCGCGCGCAGCACCGAACCGGGCAGCGAGAACCCGGCCGCCAGCCCCGCCGCCATGGCCAGCGACAAGCCGTACTCGGCCTTGAAATACTGCGGGATCCATAGCGACAGCGCCGTGAAGCCGCCGAAGGTGATCGAGTAATACTGGCAGTACTTCCAGACCTTGGGATTCCTGAGCACGGCCATCGACTCGCGCATGCCCGCGCCCTTCTTGCCCGCGCCCGGGTCGGGTGCGGCGGCCAGCCAGAAGATCGCGGCGGTGGCCAGCAGCGCGACGGCATAGATCCGCGGCACCGTACGCCAGCCGTAGAGTTCCAGCAGCACCGGCGTCAGGAACAGGTTCACCGCGGCCCCGACCGTGCCGGCGCCGAAGAAGCCCATCGCGAAGCCGCGCCGCTCGGGCGGGAAAAAGCGCGCCACATAGGGCGTGCCCACCGCGAACGAAGCGCCCACCAGCCCCAGGAACAGCCCGATGGCCAGGAACTGCCAGAGCTGCTGCGCATAGCTGACGAGGTAGACCGGAACCGCGCAGACCAGCAGCAGCACGGTCATGACGATGCGCCCGCCGAACCGGTCGGTCCATATTCCCAGCGGCAGGCGGAACACCGCGCCGGTCAGCACGGGCGTGGAGGTGAGCAAGCCGAAGCGGAAGGCATCCAGGCCCAGTTCCTCGCGTATCTGTATGCCCAGCACGCCGAACATCATCCACACCACGAAACACACCATGAAGGCCAGGGTGCTGGCATACAGCACCGAGTACGCCCTGAATGGAGTCGTCATGAGCATTCTCCCGATCGACGGCCCGCCCCGTCCGGCGCCTGCGTTCGAACCACGCGCTATTGCAGCAGCGGCGAATCCGCCCCCTGCATGTCCAACCCCTTGATGTCGGCCTGGCCCACGAGCCATTGCAGGTACTGGTGGGTGGCGCGGCGCTCGCTGGCGGCCTGCAGCCACTCGGCGATGCGCGCGTGCGCCTCCTCGAAGGCCAGTGTGCGGCCCGGGTCCCGGGCGCCGGTACGGACGATGTGGAAGCCGTACCGGGTCTCGACCAGCCGGTCGCGCAGCGTATGCGCCGGCATGGCGAACACCTCGGCTTCGAACTCGGGCACCGTTTCGCCGCGCCGCACCATGCCCAGCCCGCCGCCGGCGGCGGCCGAGGGGCAGTTGGAATATTGCCGCGCCATGTCGGCGAAGGCCGCCGGGCCCGCCTGCGCCAGGGCTTGCAGGATCTCGCCGGCCCGATGGCGCAGCATCGGCGCGCGGATGCGGGGTGTCAGCTGGAACAGGATATGTTCGACCTCGACCCACGCGTCGACCACGAAGCGCTCGCCGTGCATGTCGTAGTAGCGGCGGCAGGCGGCTTCGTCGGCGCTGGGCGTGCGCACCTCCGCCGCCAGCACCGCCCGTACCGCCTCGTCGCCTTCCGTGCCCACGCCCAGCGCGCGGGCCCGCTGGGCCAGCAGTTCCCGCAGCACCAGTTCCTGCGCGGCGCTTTCCATGGGATCGACGGCCTCCTGGTGACGCTGGGCCTCCGACGCCAAGCGTGCCTCGTCGATGACGACGCCGTTGACCGATATCATGCCGTCCCCTTATCCGCGCGGCCGCACCAGTTGCCAGGCCCGCCCCAGGTAGGCGACCGAGCCGAATCCGCTCCACACGTGCACCAGCCGCGTGAACGGGAAGATCGCGAACAGCGTCATGCCCAACACCATGTGCACGTGGTAGATGACGGGCGTGCCCGCCATGGCCTCGGCGGCGCCGCCGCGGAAGGTCACGATGCGCTGCGCCCACTCGCCCAGCGCGATCATGACCGCGCCGTCCTTGTGCTGCATCGAGGTCAGGATCGACAAGAGACCCAGCACCAGGACGATCAGTATCCAGACCAGGGTCAGCCAGTCCGAGAAGCGCGAGGTCGCCGCGATGCGAGGCTCGGACCAGCGCCGCCAGATCAGCAGCAACAGCCCCGCCAGGCAGACCAGCCCCAGGATGGCGCCCACGACGATCGCCATCGTCTGCTTGAATCCGGTGGAAATGCCCATCGCATGGTAGACGGCGGGCGGCGTCAGGAGGCCGACCAGGTGCGTGAAGAACAGCGAGATGATGCCGATGTGGAAGAGATTGCTGCCCCAGCGCAGGGTACCGCGCTTGAGCAACTGGCTGGAGTCGCTCTTCCACGTGTACTGCCCGCGCTCGAACCGGGCCAGGCTGCCCAGCAGGAAGATCGCCAGCGCGATGTACGGATAGATGGCGAAGAAGAAATGGTGCAGATAGTCACCCATGGTTTCCTCCCTTGCTTGGTCCGGCCGCCGCGCGCCGCGGATCGGTCGCGTGGAAGCGCACCGGCTGCGGCTGGCCATGCGCGCGCAGGACCGGTTCGGTCATGCCGGCACCGGGCCCGAACGTGACCATGCCTTCCTCCATGTCGCCCTCGGGTGGCTCGGGCAAGGCCTGGGGTTGGACGTCGGTCAGGCGCCGCAGCACGTCGAAGGGCCGGGCGTACGGGCTGCCCGCGGCGTCGAGCTTTTCACCGATGCGGGCCAGCACGTGGATGGCATCGCCCAACAGCGCCGCCGCCTGCGGCGCGGGCAACTGGCCCAGGAACTCCAGGAACATCGGCACGTAGTCCGGCAGTTCCCCCGGCCGGGGTTCGAGGCCATGCCGCAGGTATTCCTCGCGCAGGTTCACCATGGCCTGCCCACGGTCGCGCGATTCGCCGTGGACATGCTCGAACAGATGCAGCGAGTGGGCTGGGCGCCGGTCGAAGGTCGCCACGTATTCTTCCTGCAGCGCGATCAGGTCGGGCTTGCCTTCCATCATCGCGAACAGCGGCGCCAGCGTGGCGGCGTCGGCCGGCGCCAGCGCCGACCGCAGCTCGGGCAGCGCCGCCACCATCTCGGCGTCGGGATAGGCCAGCAGGGCGGAAAGCACGGTATAGCTCATCGGCTGCGCTGTACTTCCATGAACGTCACCGGCTGCTCCGCGCGGTCGCGCGGCGGCGCGCCGAACAGCGAGGTCTGCGAGACGCCGTTCGAACAGCCGTCGCCGAAGGTGAAGCCGCAGGAGCCCTTCAGGTCGAAGGCGTTCTCGGCGTATTCGCGGTGGGCGGTGGGGATGACGAAGCGGTCCTCGTAGTTGGCGATGGCGAGATAGCGGTACATGTCCTCGACCTGGGCCAGGCTCAGGCCGACCTGGTCCAGGATGTCGCGCCGCTCCTGCCGGTCCACCGTGCGCGCCCGCATGAAGGCGCGCATCGCCAGCAGGCGCTCCAGCGCCAGGGCCACCGGCGCCTCGTCGCCGGCCGTCAGCATGTTGGCCAGATAGCGCAGCGGGATGCGCAGCGACTTCACGTCGGGCAGCTCGCCGAAGGAGCCGATCTGGCCGCTGTGGGCGGCGGACTGGATGGGCGAAAGCGGCGGCACGTACCAGACCATGGGCAGCGTGCGGTACTCCGGGTGCAGCGGGAACGCGATCTTCCACTCCACCGCCATCTTGTAGGTCGGCGACACGCGCGCCGCGTCCAGCCAGGACTGCGGAACCCCGTCAGCCAGCGCCTGGGCGGCGACGGCCGGGTCGTGCGGATCGACGAACACATCCAGTTGCGCCTGGTACAGATCCTTCTCGTTCTCGACCGCCGCCGCCTGCTCGATGCGGTCGGCGTCGTACAGCAGCACCCCCAGGTAGCGGATCCGCCCCACGCAGGTTTCCGAACAGACGGTAGGCTGGCCCGCCTCGATGCGCGGATAGCAGAAGATGCACTTCTCGGCCTTGCCGCTGTGCCAGTTGTAGTAGATCTTCTTGTACGGACAGCCCGACACGCACATGCGCCAGCCGCGGCACTTGTCCTGGTCGATCAGCACCACGCCGTCCTCCTCGCGCTTGTAGATCGAGCCCGACGGACAGCTCGCCACGCAGCTGGGGTTCAGGCAGTGCTCGCACAGGCGTGGCAGATACATCATGAAGGTGTTCTCGAACTGTCCGTAGATCTCTTTCTGGACGTCCTCGAAGTTGTAGTCCTGGGATCGCTTGGAGAATTCCCCGCCCAGGATCTCCTCCCAATTGGGTCCCCACTCGATCTTGTCCATGCGCTGCCCGGTGATGAGCGAGCGCGGCCTGGCGGTGGGGGCGGCCTGCTGTTCCGGCGCCGACTGCAAATGGTCGTAGTCGAAGGTGAAGGGTTCGTAGTAGTCGTCGATCTCGGGCAGGTTGGGATTGGCGAAGATGTTCGCCAGCAGCTTGAGCCTGCCGCCCTGGCGCGGCTCTATCCTGCCGTCCGCTCGGCGCCGCCATCCGCCGTTCCAGCGCTTCTGGTTCTCCCAGTCCTTGGGAAAGCCGACGCCGGGCTTGGTCTCGACATTGTTGAACCAGGCGTACTCCACCCCCTGGCGCGAGGTCCAGACGTTCTTGCAGGTGACCGAACAGGTATGGCAGCCGATGCACTTGTCCAGGTTCAGCACCATCGCGATCTGCGCGCGGATCTTCATCGTCGTCTCCCGGTCTCTAGCGGGTTGCCTGGGCCGCGGCCGGCGTGTCGAGCCAGTCGACCTTGGCCATCCTGCGGACGATCACGAATTCGTCGCGGTTCGAGCCCACCGTGCCGTAGTAGTTCAGGCCGTACGAAAGGTGGGCGTACCCGCCTATCATGTGCGTGGGCTTGAGCACGATCCGCGTCACCGAATTGTGGATGCCGCCGCGGGTGCCGGTGATCTCCGACCCCGGCGTGTTCACGATCTTCTCCTGGGCGTGATACATCATCGTCATCCCCTGCGGCACGCGCTGACTGACCACCGCGCGCGCCACCAGCGCGCCGTTGACGTTGTACGCCTCGATCCAGTCGTTGTCGGCGATGCCGGCCTTGGCCGCGTCGATCTCGGACATCCAGAGGATGGGGCCGCCCCGCGACAGCGTCAGCATGAGCAGGTTGTCGGTATAGGTCGAATGGATGCCCCATTTCTGGTGCGGAGTCAGGAAGTTCAGCACCAGCTGCGGATTGCCGTTATCGCGCGGGGCCTCCAGCATGGGCCGGATGGAGCCGGTGTCCACGGGCGGACGATAGGTACACATGGCTTCGCCGAAGGCGCGCATCCACACATGGTCCTGGTAGAGCTGCTGCCGGCCCGTGAGCGTGCGCCAGGGTATGAGCTCGTGCACGTTGGTGTAGCCGGCGTTGTAGCTCACGTGGTCGGACTCCACGCCCGACCACGTCGGCGACGAGATGATCTTGCGCGGCTGCGCCTGGATGTCGCGATAGCGGATCTTCTCGTGCTCGCGCGGAGCCGCCAGGTGGGTGTGGTCGCGCCCCGTGACGGCGGACAGCGCCTCCCAGGCCTTGACGGCCACATGGCCATTGGTCTCCGGGGCCAGGGTCAAGATGGCCTCGGCCGCGTCGATGTCCGTGTCCAGGCGCGGCAAGCCGTGGCTGGGACCGCTTTCGTCCACCGCGTAGTTCAGTTGCGCGAGCAGGTCGCACTCGCTGTCCGCGCTCCACGAGATGCCCTTGCCGCCCACGCCGAGCTTGCGCGTCAGCGGGCCGAGCGAGGTGAACTGGCGGTACAGCTCGGGATAGTTGCGCTCGACCACGGTCATCGACGGCATCGTCTTGCCCGGCACGGGCTCGGTCTCGCCGCGCTTCCAGTCGCGCACGCCGTAGGGGTCGCCCAGTTCTCCCGGCGTGTCGTGCTGCAGCGGCGTCAGCACCAGGTCCTGCGCGGCCGGCAGCTCGTCCCGCGCGATGCGCGAGAAGGCCGCGGCGATGCCCTTGTAGATCTCCCAGTCGCTACGCGATTCCCAGACCGGATCCACCGCCGCCGACAGCGGGTGGATGAAGGGGTGCATGTCCGAGGTGTTCAGATCGTTCTTCTCGTACCAGGTGGCGGTGGGCAGCACCACGTCGGAATACATGCAGGTGGTGGACATGCGGAAGTCCAGCGTGACCAGCAGGTCGAGCTTGCCCTGGGGTGCCTCGTCGCGCCAGGCCACCTCGTCGGGCTTCTGCTGGCCGGTCTCGCCCAGGTCCTTGCCCTGCACGCCGTGGCGCGCACCCAGCAGGTGCTTGAGGAAATACTCGTGCCCCTTACCCGAGGACCCCAGCAGATTGGAGCGCCAGACGAACAGGTTGCGCGGGAAGTTGTCGGGATGGTCGGGATCCTCGCAGGACATCTTCAGCCGCCCCTCGCGCAGCGCCTGCACCGCATAGGCCGCGGGCTCCTGCCCGGCTTCGCGCGCGGCCCGGACGACCTCGAGCGGATTGGTCTGCAACTGCGGCGCGGACGGCAGCCAGCCCATGCGTTCGGCGCGCACGTTGAAGTCGATCATGGCCCCCTGGAACTGCGCCGCGTCGGCCAGTGGCGACAGGAGATCCTGCACTTTCAGCTTCTCGTAGCGCCACTGGTCGGTGTGCGCGTAGAAGAATGAGGTACCGTTCATGTGCCGCGGCGGGCGGGCCCAGTCCAGCCCAAAAGCGACGGTGGTCCAGCCCGTCTGCGGCCGCAGCTTTTCCTGCCCGACGTAGTGGCACCAGCCGCCGCCCGACTTGCCCACGCAGCCGCACATCACCACCAGGTTGATGATGCCGCGGTAGGCCATGTCCATGTGGTACCAGTGGTTCAGGCCCGCGCCCAGGATCACCATGGACCGGCCTTGCGTCTTGTCGGCGTTGTCAGCGAACTGGCGCGCGACCGTGACGACGTCGTCGCGCCGCACGCCGGTGATGCGCTCCTGCCAGGCCGGCGTGCCGGGCACGTCGTCGTCGTAGGACACCGCCACGTTGCCGCCGCCCAAGCCGCGGTCCAGCCCGTAGTTGGCCATCAGCAGGTCGTACACCGTGACCACCAGCGCCTCGCCCTCGCGGGTCGCCACCCGCCGCGCCGCCATGTTGCGCACCAGCACCTCGTCGTGGTCGGTGCCCTGGAAATAGTCGTGCTGGGCCCCGCCGAAATAGGGGAAGGCCACCGGCACCACCTCGTCGTGGCTGCCGACCAGCGACAGGCGCAGGCTGACGTCGCTGCCCGAGGCATCGCGGGACTCCAGGTTCCACTTGCCCTGGTCGCCCCCTTCCTTCTGGCCCCAGCGAAAGCCCACCGAGCCCAGCGGCGCGACCAGCCGCCCCGAGTGTTCGTCGATGGCGACCGTCTTCCAGTCCGGATGATTGCCCTGGCCCAGTGCGTCGGGCAGGTCCGCCGCCCGCAGGAAGCGCCCGGCCACGTAGCGGTCGCCGTGGCGCTCCAGGCAGACCAGGAAGGGCATGTCGGAATACCGGCGGCAGTACTCGCGGAAATACTCGCTCTTGCCGCCCAGGTGGAATTCCTTGAGGATGACGTGCCCCATCGCCAGCGCCAGCGCGGCATCGGTCCCCTGCTTGGGATGCAGCCAGATGTCGCCGAACTTCGAGCCTTCCGCGTAGTCCGGGAAGATCGACACGATCTTGGCGCCGCGGTAGCGTGCCTCGACCATGAAGTGGGCGTCGGGCGTGCGCGTCTGCGGCACGTTCGAGCCCCACATCATGATGAAGCTGGAGTTGAACCAGTCCGCGGACTCGGCCACGTCGGTCTGCTCGCCCCAGGTCTGGGGACTGGACGGCGGCAGGTCGCAATACCAGTCGTAGAAGCTCAGGATGGTGCCGCCCAGCAGCGAGAGATAACGGCTGCCGGCCGCGAAGGACACCATGGACATCGCCGGAATGGGCGAGAATCCGACCACCCGGTCGGGACCGTAGCGCTTGACGGTATACGCGTTGGCGGCGGCCACCAGTTCATTGGCCTCGTCCCAGGTCGTGCGCACGAACCCGCCCATGCCGCGCATGGACTTGTACTCCGCCGCCAGCGCCGGCGTGGTGCAGATGTGTTCCCAGGCCTGCATCGGCGCCATGGTCTTGCGCGCCTCGCGCCACATGCGGGCCAGGCGGCCGCGCAGCATGGGGTACTTGAGGCGGTTGGCGCTGTACAGATACCAGGAATACGACGCGCCGCGCGAACAACCGCGCGGTTCATGATTGGGCATGTCCGGCCGCGTGCGCGGATAGTCGGTCTGCTGAGTTTCCCAGGTAACGATGCCGCCCTTGACGTAGATCTTCCACGAACAGGAGCCGGTGCAGTTGACGCCGTGGGTCGAGCGCACGATCTTGTCGTGCTGCCAGCGGTCCCGGTAGGCATTCTCCCAGGACCGGTCCTCCTGGACGACGGCGCCGTGGCCGCCGGAGAACGATTGCTTGACCCGGCTGAAATACTTGAGGCGATCGATCAGGTAACTCACCGCGGTACCTCCAGACGTCGTCGACGGCCATGGGCCGGCTGGGCGGAACGGCAAGGCGGAAAGAGCGGGTGCGCGAGGAAGGCCGCACGAGGGTCGTGCGGGGCCTACGTTAACAAGTGTTCCGATCGATAGTCAACGACATGCGGATGTCAGCCGGCTGAGCGATTCAATCCATCCGGCACTCCTGTGCGAAGGAGTCGCGGCTGCGTTCGAAGATGACGCCCTTGCTGGCAAGCGCGGCCGTCCCGTCCTGGCCCTTGACCACGTCCACGCGATAGAACGGCGAGATCGGGAACTGGTTGGTGTTGAACGCGAAGTACCCGCGCACCGACTGGAAGTCCGCCGCCTTCAACGCCGCGCGAAACGCCGCCTTGTCGTCGACATTGCCGCCCGTACGCCGCAGCGCCGAGGCGATCAGGCGCGCGGCATCGTAGGACTGGGCCGCATACAGCGACGGCTCGCGGCGGTATTTCTTGCGAAAGGCCTCCACGAACTCGCGGTTCGCCGCATTGTCCAGGTCCGGCGCATAGGGGGAACTCGTGACCGCGCCCAACGCCAGATCACCCAGGGCCGGCAGCGTGGAGCCATCGATGGTCGAGACCGAGATCATCGGGATCTTCGTCATCAGGCCGGCCTGCTGATACTGCTTGGTGAAGTTCACTCCCATGCCGCCCGGGTAGAACGTATAGATCGCATCCGGCTTGGCCGCGGCCAGGTTGGAGATCTCCACCGAATAGTCCGGCTGGTTCACCCGGCTGAAGGCCTCGCCCAGGATCTCGCCCTTGTAGGTGCGCTTGAACCCTTCCATGGCGTCCTTGCCCGCCTGGTAGTTGGGCGCCAGCAGATAGACCCGTTTGAAGCCCATGCGGTTGACCAGCTCGCCGGCCGCTTCGTGCAGCTGATCGTTGTTCCACGACGTGGAGAAGAAAAAGGGCGAACAGCCCTTCCCCGTGATCGGCGTCGGGCCGGCGTTGGAGCCGACCAGGAAGACCTTGCCAGACGTGATGGGCCGATGCACGGCCATCATGACGTTCGAGAACACGATGCCGGTCACGATGGGGACCTGGTCCCGCACCAGTAGCTGGCGTGCGATCTGCACGCCCTTCTCCGGCTTCATTTCGTCGTCCTCGCGCAGGACCTTGACCTCGACGCCGCCCAGCCGGCCGTTCTCCTGGTCCACGGCCAGCATGAAGCCGTCGTACTGGTCGGCGCCCAGCGCCGCGCCCGGGCCCGAAAAGGTCGACAGGAAACCGATCTTCACCGGCGCCGCCGCGGCGGCGCCACAGGCGAACAGCGCGGCCAGAACGAGGGATCGCGATACGTGCATGGTCATGCTCCTGCTCCTGGAGTGTGGCCGGCTTCGGCCTGGGTTTCCGCCGCGATCATCCGCTTGACCGCGCGCCGCATGTGGATCCGGGCCGCATCCGAGACGATGTCGATCAGGCCCTGTTCGCCGCGGTCGGCCAGCATGGCCTGCTGGGCCTCGACGATGGCCTTGTCCTCGCGGAAGGCCGTGTCAATCTCGTGGAACAGCGCGTCGGTCGCAGCGGGGTCGTCCTGCCGGTAGCCGTTGGCCGCCGACCAGAAATAGAAGCAGGTGGTCTCGGTTTCGGGCGTCAGCCCGTGGAAGATGCGCAGCGAGAAGCCCGGCTGGTCGCGGTTTTCCACCGCGCCCTTGCCGCTGTCTATGCCGCCGGTCCATTGCAGTACCGCGCCCGGCGCGATGTACTGGAACTCCATCCACCGGTCGATGCGGTCGGCCAGGGAGACCGCCTTGGTGTAGGTGGGAGGCGGCGCGGAGTCCATCAGCCAGCGGATGAAGTGCAGGCCGTCGTCGGTGGGCGTAACGGTCATCCTGGCCTCGACATGGGCCTTCGGATTGCCGCCTATGGTGTTCTTGTGGACGAAAGCCAGGTGGGTCAGGTCCATCAGGTTGTCCACCAGCAGCATGGAGCTGGCCTTGACGTGATAGACCTGGCACTTGTGCGGCCAGGCGGCGTGATCGTTGTGGAAGGGGTAGGAGACGATGCGGGTGGGATCGGCCTGCTCCGGCTCGCCCATCCATATCCACACGAGCTCGTCCTGCTCGACTACCGGAAACGACTGCACCCTGGCCTTGGGCGGGATCGAGGCCTGGCCGGGAATCCGGACACAGGCGCCAGCCGCGTCGAACACCATGCCGTGATAGCCGCACTCCAGGCCTTCCGGCACGACCTGGCCGAACCGCAGGGGCGTGCCGCGGTGGCAGCACCGGTCGAGCAAGGCAGCCACCTTGCCCGTGCCCGGATCCCGGAACAGTACGACGGGAACACCGCACAGGGTGCGGGGAAAGGGCGCGGCTTGCACCTCGCTCGCCCAGGCGGCAACGTACCAGGCATTCTTGACGAACATTTCGCCTCCTTCGGCGGACGATGGGGAAATTTTTTTACGGGATCACGTTCTTTATTTTCCAATCAGCGTATACGTAAAATTTGAATAAGACAATTTTTTGCTTATTTATTACGCATAAACCCCTATTTTCGTATACGTAACGTATTCGAAGAACGAGAAATGAAGGTTCTGCACCATAATTGCCGCTTCCCTGCCTTCCGCTCTCACATGGACATCGATCCCAACCTGTCGCAAACCGAAAGAGCCGTCTACGGACTACGTGGCCTGATCGTTCAAGGCAAGCTCAAACCCGGCGACCGGGTGCTGGAACAGGCACTGGTCGACGCCTTCGGCGTGTCGCGCACGCCGGCCCGCGCCGCCATGCAGCGCATCAGCGAGGAAGGACTGATCTCCCTCCAGCCCTCGGGCGGCTATGTGGTGTCCAGCTTCACGGAAGACGACGTGTTCGACGCGATCTCGATCCGCGGCACGCTCGAGGGCATGGCGGCGCGCATGGCCGCTGAAAAAGGCGCACCGGCGCGCGTCCTCAAAGCCATGCACGAATGCCTGGAAGAACTGGATGCGGTGGTGGGATCGTCCGATGTCGCCGGGCGGCAAAACGACTATGTCGTCCTGAACGACCGGCTGCATGACCTGATCTGCGGCGCCGCGCAAAGCCCCATGGTGGCCCGGGCGCTCGAGCGGCTGGTGGCCATTCCCTTCTCGGTCAACAATTCGTTCACCAACGTTCCCGCGTCGGCCGAGGCCAGCGTGCGCGACATCCTGCGCGGCGCGCAGGAGCAGCACCGCAACATCGTCGATGCCATCGAGAACCGGGAAGGAACGCGCGCGCAGGCGCTGATGATCGAGCATTCGCGCTCGACGTGGAAATACCTCAACCTCATGCTGCACCTGCCGGAGCCGGCCGCGCTCCCCGGCGGGCTGGAAGCCGCGCTGCGCGCCCGCCGGACCTGAAGGCGGACGCGGCGGCGCCTGCCTACAGGGCGCGGTCGCCCAGGCCCACCTTGGCGTAGATCTCGTTGACGTGCCGCTTCACGTCCTCCGGCGTGTCGTCGGTGGCGGGCTTGTGCGCCCAGCCGGCCTTCTCGCGCGCGTAGCGGCCGATGACTTCGTCCTGGTCCGAGGTCGCGCCGCTGATGCCGTAGGCGCCGACCATCTCGTCGCCCTTGAACACCGGGGCGCATCCGCCCGAGGCCACGACCTGGCCGTTGGTGAACACCGAGGCGTTCATCAGCATCTGCGGATTGCGCTCCTTGAACCACTGCTGGATGATCAGCCCATCCTGGAAGCGTGGGCTCATGGAGCGGAACGCGGCCACGGTATAGGCCTTGCCGCGCGCCGTGTCGGGGGTGATGAAACCCGCGTCGTCCATGCGCTCGAGCGCGATCAGGTGCCCTTCGGCGCTGACAACCGCGATCGACACCGGCACGCCCATCTCCAGCGCCTTTTCCTGCGCCGCGCGCATGAATTCCCGGCATTCGGCCAGTTGGATTCTTGCCATGCTTGTCTTGCTCCTGTGGTGATGATGAGGCCCGCTTGGGGCTATTCCAGCTTGACGCCCGCCGCCTGCATGACCTCGGCCCACTTGTCGACCTCGGCCCGGATGTAGCGGGCGGTTTCCTCGGGACCGGCCTTGAACGGTTCGATGCCTTGCGCGCGGAACTGTGCCCGCAGGTCAGGCGTATCCAGCGCGGACTGGATGGCCGCCGACAGCCGCCGCCTGACCGCATCGGGAGTCCCCGCCGGCGCCGCCAGACCGAACCAGACCGAGGTGTCGAAGTCCTTCAGCCCCAGTTCCGACAAGGTCTTCAGGTCGGGCAGCGCGGCGATGCGGTCCTTGCTGGCCGCCGCCAGCGCCACCAGCTTGCCGGACTGGATGTGCGGCAGCGCGGTGGACGCGGGCGCGAACATGATGGCGACCTGGCCGCCCAGGAGATCGGCCATGGCCGGCGAACTGCCCCGATAGGGCACGTGCAGCAACTGCACCCCGGCCTTGCTGGCGAACAGTTCTCCCGCCAGATGCGGCGAGGTGCCGTTGCCCGACGAGGCGAACGTAATGCCGCCGGGCCGGGCCTTGGCCGCGCGGATCAGGTCGTCCACCGACTTCAGGTTGCGGGACGGGTGAGCGACCAGCACGTTGGGCACGTTGCCCACCAGCCCCACCGGGGCGAAGCTCTTGACCACGTCCACCAGGTCGGGGTTGCGCGAACTCGAATTGATGGCGTTGGCGATGGTGACGACGAACAGCGTGTAGCCGTCGGCGGGCGCATTGGCGGCGGCGCGCGCCGCGATGTCGCTGCTCGCGCCCGGCCGGTTCTCGACCACGACGCTCTGGCCCAGCTCCGCCGCCAGCTTGCCGGCGATCAGGCGCGTACCCACGTCGGTGGAGCTGCCCGGCGGAAAGCCGACCAGGATCCGGATGGGCTGGGAAGGATACTTGTCCTGCGCGCCGGCCGCCGCCGGCACGCACGCGGATGCTGCCACGCAGAACGCGGCCAGCCATGTACGGTGATTCATCGTGTCTCCCTGGACTGGGGCCGGTCCGCCCGGCCGCTCTCATGATGGATGGCCGTATTACACGATCGGCTCACTTATAATTCAAACGAATATTTCTTATCCAGAAATGAGCTGATCTCATGAATTTGACCGTGCGTCAGTTGCAGGCCTTCGTGCTGGTCTCGCGGCTGGGCAGCTTCACCAAGGCTGCCCACGCGATGCACGTCACGCAGTCGGCGCTCAGCCTGCTGGTCCGCGAACTGGAGACGGGACTGGGCACGCGGCTGGTCGACCGCACCACGCGCAGCGTCAGCGTCACTGCCGTCGGCCGGGAATTCCTGGCCAGCGCCGAGCGTATCCTGGACGACATCGGCCACGCCATCGCCAACGTCGACCAATGGGTGGCGCACCAGCGCGGGCGCGTGGTCGTGGCCGCGCCGCTGGTGCTGTCCGGCACGCTGCTGCCGCCGCTGGTCGCGGACTTCAGGGCCGGCCACCCCGGCATCGAACTCGTCTTGAAGGATTCACTGCCCGACGAGGTGCTGCCGCAGGTCCGCAGCGGCGCGGCCGACCTCGGCATAGGAACCTTCCGGCGCACCGAGGCCGAGTTGCAGCACACACAGTTGTTCGAGGAGTCGCTGGTCGCGATATTTCCGGTGGACCATCCGTTCGCCCGCGCGCGGCGCTTGCCCTGGGGCCGCCTGGAACGGGAACGCGTACTGACGCTGCCGCGCGGCAGCGTGTTCCGCGAACTGGCCGAGCGGGGCTGCAACGCGGCGGGCATGACGCTCGATCCGGCGGGGGAAGCGACCTACGTCGGCACGCTGATTGGATTGGTGTCGGCCGGACAAGGGGTGGGCATCGTGCCCGGCTACGCTACCGCGCTGGCCGACCCGCGGGTCATCGCCTGGAAACCGCTGCAGGACCCGGTCGTGCGGCGCGAGGTGTCGATCGTGCATCGCGCCACCGTGGCGGTCTCGCCGGCGGCCCAGGCCTTCATGGATTTCGTCCTGGGACACGCCGGCATCCGGCGGCTGCGCCGCACGTCCGCCAAGGATTGACGGGCGGGGGCGTTCAGCCCGTTTCGCCGTCGTCGAAGCGCGCGAGCAGCCGCGTCAGCAGCGGCTTGATCGCCCGCAGTTCCTCCAGGTGCGCCGCCGACAGCTCCTCCAACAGTTGCTCGGCATGTGCCGTCAGCACCAGCCGCACCTTGCGGCCGTCTTCGGGATCCGCCATGCGCGCGACCAGGTCCATGCGCACCAGCCGCCCGGCCAGCTCGGCGGCCGAATGCGGCCTGATCAGCAGGCGATCGGCGATCTCTCCCACGTACAGCCCATCGCGTCCCGGCGCGCCCTTGATGGCGAGCAGCGCCTGATGCTGCTGCGGCGCCAGGCCGATCGCATGCGCGGCGTCCTCGCTGAACGCGATGAAGCGGCGCAGGGCGTAGCGGAACTCGGCCAGCAGCGCATAGTCGGCGGGCGACAGGCTGGGTCGCGCGGCGCGCGACGGGGAAGCGGTCTTCTTCACCCGGACATTCTAATATATGTCGTGGTACGATATATATGGCGGCCTCATGTCCGGGGCGCCTCTTCCCTTCCCCCCCTTCATCATGTCTCATTCCGTTCCTTCTTCCCGGCTCGGCGATTTCACGACCGACCGCCGAGTCCTGCTGCTCATGGCCCTGGCCGCGGTCATCGGCCTGTGCAGCGTCGGCGCCGCATGGCTGCTGCTGCGGCTGATCACGCTGTGCACCAATCTCGCCTACTACGGCCGCCTGTCGCTCGAAGACCTGCCCATCGCCGGCACGCCGCTGGGCTGGACCACCGTGTTCGTGCCGGTGATCGGCTGCCTCATCATCGGTTTCATGGCGCGCTACGGTTCGGAGAAGATCCGCGGCCACGGCATCCCCGAAGCCATGGAAGCCATCCTGATCGGCCGCAGCCGCATCCAGCCCAAGGTGGCGGTGCTCAAGCCCCTGTCGTCGGCGGTGTCGATCGGCACCGGCGGCCCGTTCGGCGCCGAAGGGCCGATCATCATGACCGGCGGCGCCATCGGCTCGCTGCTGGCGCAGATGGTCCACATGAGTTCGGCCGAGCGCAAGACGCTGCTGGTGGCCGGCGCCGCGGCGGGCATGACGGCCATCTTCGGCACGCCCGTGGCCGCGCTGCTGCTGGCGGTGGAACTGCTGCTGTTCGAATGGAAGCCCCGCAGCTTCCTGCCGGTAGCGGTGGCCGCGGTGGTCGCCGCCGCCGTCCGCCCGCTCGTGATGGGCGGCGCGCCGCTGTTCCCCTACGCCGGTTCGGTCGACGTCTCGGCCGCGCACGTGGTGGCCTTCGCCGCGCTCGGCATCGTCGCCGGCCTGGGGTCGGGCGTGCTGACGACACTGGTCTACGCCGCCGAGGACGGCTTCGCCAAGCTCCCCTTCCACTGGATGTGGTGGCCCGCCATCGGCGGGCTCGTCATCGGGCTGGGCGGCCTGATCGAACCGGCCGCGCTGGGCGTGGGCTACGACAACATCCGCCACCTGCTGGCCGGCGACCTGGCGCTGCACGCGGTGCTGCTCCTGCTGGCGGTCAAGGTCGTCATCTGGGCCGTGGCGCTGGGTTCGGGCACCTCGGGCGGCGTGCTGGCCCCGCTGCTGATCTTCGGCGGCGCGCTGGGCGCCCTGGCGGCGCCTTTCATGCCGGAAGCCGCGCCTGGTTTCTGGGCCCTGCTGGGCATGGCGGCGATGATGGGCGGCACCATGCGCGCGCCGCTCACCGCCACGCTGTTCGCCGTGGAGCTGACCGGCAACTTCGGCGTGATGGTGCCCGTGCTCACCGCCTGCGCGTTCGCCTACGGCGTGACGGTGCTGCTGCTCAAGCGCTCCATCCTGACCGAGAAGATCGCCCGCCGCGGCCACCACGTCACCCGCGAATACCACGTGGATCCGTTCGATCTCGTGCGGGTGGCCGACCTGATGACGCGGCAGGTGGAAACGCTGCCGGCGTCGATGACGGTAGGCCAGGCCGTCGAGCATTTCACGACGCTGGAGCGCCGCCACACCAGCTATCCCGTGGTCGACGCGCAAGGCGTGGTGGTGGGCGAAGTCACGCGCGCCGACAGCCTGGCCTGGACAGTCGAACAGGAAGACCGCGATCAGCCCATGGGCGAACTGCTGGCCGACCGGGAACTTCTGGTCGCCTATCCGGACGAACTCGCCAGCCAGTTGGCCGACCGCATGGCGCTCGCGGGCGTGGGGCGCGTACCCATCGTCGACCGCGCCGGCGGAAAGCTGGTGGGCCTCGTAGGCCGCAAGGATCTCTTGCGGCTGCGGGCGCTGCGCCTGGCTGAAGAGCGCGATCGCATGGCCTATTTCCGATGGAACGCGGACGCCGGTCGCCCCCCCACTCACGACATCCGTTAAGACATGCCCATATCGAAGATGGCGGCGGCGCTGGCCTGCGCCCTTTGCACCGCCACCGCCCACGCCCAGCCCGCATCCGCCGCCGTTCCCGCCCCCGCCCTGTCCGCCCGCGCCTGGCTGCTCCTGGATGCGACCAGCGGCCAGGTGCTGGGCGCGCACGACCCGGACAAGCGCATCGAGCCGGCCTCGCTCACCAAGATGATGACGGCCTACGTCGTGTTCCAGGCGCTGCGCGACCACGCCGTGGCCCGCGACACGCGGGTCACGGTCTCGACGCGGGCTTGGAAGGTGGCGCCGGGCAGCTCCCGCATGTTCCTCGAACCCGGCAAGCAGGTCACCATCGACGAGCTGCTGTACGGGCTGCTGGTGCAGTCGGGCAACGACGCCGCGATCGCGCTGGCCGAGGGCGTCGCCGGGTCGGTCGAGGCCTTCGTCGCGCGCATGAACCAGGAGGCCGGGGAAATGGGCCTGGCCTCGACCCGCTTCTCCAACCCGCACGGCCTGCCCGACCCGCAAACGTATTCGACCGCGCGCGACCTGTCCGTGCTGGCGGTCCGGATCGTGCGCGACTTCCCCGACCTGGCCGGCACCTACGACGCCACGCGGCAATACACCTACAACCGCATCACGCAGCCCAACCGCAATCGGCTGCTGTGGCTGGACGCCAGCGTGGACGGCATGAAGACCGGCCACACGGAGTCGGCCGGATACAGCCTCGTGGCGACCGCCCGGCGCGCCAGCGGCAACGTCCAGCGGCGGCTGGTCTCGGTCGTCGTCGGCACCGCCTCGGACCGCGACCGCACCCGGCAGAGCCGCGAACTGCTGGAATGGGGCTTCCGCAATTTCGAAACGGTGCGGCTCTATGCGGGCGGGGACCCGGTCGGCTCGCCGCGCGTCTGGAAGGGCGCCCGCTCGACCGTGCCGATGGGCTTCCAGCGCGATACCTACATCACCGTACGCCCGGGCGCACGGATCGAACGCACCCTGCATCCGGCCTCGCCGCTGATCGCGCCGCTGGCGGCGGGACAGCGCGTGGGCGAACTCGAAGTGCGCGTGGAGGGCGAACCGGCCCGGCGCCTGCCGCTGGTCGCCCTCCAGCCGGTGCAGGCAGCATCGTGGTTCGGCCGTACCTGGGACGGACTGCGTCTGTGGCTGCACGGCCTGGGCGCCTGAGGCCCGCCCGGATTTCGCAACGGATGCTCGCATGTTAGGCTGGGCAAAAACAAGGCAGCGGGCCACGCAGTCCCGCTCCATGACAGATGACATCCGTTCCAGCGCCGTCCCCTTCATCCGACACGCCGGCCGGCCATGCCCGGCGCGGCGGAACGATCTCGATACGCATCGGCCTGCTCGCCCTGGTCGTCGTCTGCACGCTTCCCGCCACGCTGGTCGCAGGCCTCGCGGTGTACGAGACCTACGCGCTGCGCAAGACCCGCATCTACGAAACCACCGTCCTGACCGCCCGCAGCCTGGCCGCCGACCTGGACCAGGAACTTGAAGGCATCGGTGCCGGCCTGCGCGTGCTGGCCGGATCCAGCGACCTGGTTCGCGCCGACCTGGCATCGTTCCAACAGCGGGCCATCGAGGCGCTCAAGTACCAGGACATCGATCGCTACGTCCTGACCGACCTGCGCGGCAACGAGGTGCTCGATACCTCCACGGCCCCACCCGGCACGCTCCCGCCGCGCGCCCGGCTGCCGGACCTGCCGCACGTCTCCAGCGGCGGCAGCCATCCCATGGTGGCGAGGCTGGGGCCGCCGCAGCACGGACGCGGGCTCATCATCATCGTGGGCGTACCGGTCATGATCGAGGGGGAAGCCCGCTACCTGCTGTTCGCCGACCTCAGCTCGGACCGCCTGGGCGCCCTGATGAACCGCCATGCGCTGGACGAGGGCTGGGTGGCGGCCCTGCTCGACCGCGACGCCACCATACTCGGCCGCACGCGCGAAGAAACGCGCTTCGTCGGCGAACGGGCCGTGCCGTCGCTGGCCGACGCGGTCCAGCGCCAGCATGAAGGCACGCTGCCCAGCCTGACCAAGGAAGGCATCCCGGTATTGACGGCGTTCAGCCATCTGGCCACGACACCGTGGGTCGTCGTCGTCGGCGCCCCCACCGCCGCGTTCACGGCCGATCTCTATCGCTCCATGACCTGGGTGGCCGGCGGCGGTCTGCTGGCCATCCTGCTCGGCCTGGGCCTGGCCTATCGATTGGCGCGCCGTATCGAACAGGCGGTGGGCAACCTCGTGGAACCCGCCCTGGCGCTGGGCGCCGGCCATCGCATCGGCGTGGCGCCGCCGCACTTCAAGGAAACGGCGGCGGTGGCCGAGGCCATCGAGCATGCCGCCGACACGCTCGAGCACGCGCGCCAGCTTGCCTACTACGACCCGCTCACCCAATTGAGCAACCGGGTCCTGTTCGCGGAACTGGCCCGCCGCGCGATCGCGGCCGCGCAGCGGTCCCAGGCGTCGCTCGCGCTGGTGGCCATCGACCTCGATCATTTCAAGACCGTCAACGACGTCCACGGCCACGGCACGGGCGACACCGTGCTGCAGATCGCCGCACGCCGCATGGCCGACGCCATCCGCCATTCCGACGTGGTCGCGCGCTACGGCGGCGACGAGTTCATGGTACTGCTGGACGGCGCCGGCCCCGCCGCCGCGGAGACCGTGGCCAACAGCCTGGTGGCGGTGCTGTCCGAACCTTATCCGGGCGTCTCGCCCAAGGTCGGCGCCTCGGCGGGGATCGCGGTCTTCCCGCATTCCGGCACCTCGCTGGAGGAACTGATCAGCCGCGCCGACGCGGCGCTGTATGCGGCCAAGTCGCGCGGCCGGAACCAGGCGGTGCTCGACCCCGACGCCAAGGACCACGCCCTGGAACGCTCGCTGTTCTGAGCCCCCTTACATCCGGTTGCCGGCGCGGGCGCCGTCGCCTGCTACCGTTGGCGGGAAGCGCCGCGCCCCGCGCGAGCGCCGGCAACCGGAGCAGCCATCATGAAGACCGCCGCCTTCGCGTGCCTTGCCGCCGTGCTCATCGCCGGCTGCGACGCGCCGCCCAGGGAACACGACACGCCCGCCGCCGCTCCCGTCGCGGACGGGCACAACGCCCGCAACGCGCTGGACTGGAATGGCGTCTACGAGGGCACGCTTCCCTGCGCCGACTGCCCGGGCATCCGGACCCGGCTCACACTGCGCCAGGATGGCCGCTACGAGTTGGAGACCCAGTATCTCGACCGCCAACCGCGCGCCGACCGCGTGGAGGGCAGCTTCACGTGGCAGCCCGACGGCACACGCATCACCCTGGACCAGGCCGGGGACGGACGGCAGTATTTCGTGGCCGAGGGACGGCTCATCCAGCTTTACATGGACGGCACGCGTCCCCAGGGCCCGCTGGCCGGCAACCATGAATTGCAGAAGGTGGAAAACCCCGGCCGTTGAACGGCCGTGTCATCTTTTTTCCTTATACTTCCGCCTGGGCAAAGCCGCTTCGACGGCCACAAGAACAATCACCGGGAACCGCCATGCCTTTCGCCAGCCTGCTTGGACGCATCGCGCTCTGGGCCGCACTCTATGTAGCCTGCGCCCATCTGTCGTTCGCTCTGGACGACCCCGTCACCCAGGTCTCCTTCGTCTGGTTCCCGGCCGGCGTCGCCGTGGCCGCCTTCTTCGCCATGCCGCGCGCCGCCTGGGCCCCCCTGGTCGCCGCGCTGTTCGCCGCCGACCTCGGCCTGTCCGCGCTGACCGGCCATCCCCTGGTCCCCTCGGCCTGGCTCGCCGGCCTGTCGCTCGTCTCCACGCTCGGCATCGCCTGGCTCTCGCAGCGCTACGCCCAGGGCCGGGACGACCTGCACGCGGTGCTCGGATGGGTGGCCGTCACCTTCGTGGTCAGCGCCCTCGCCGCGGTGGCCGGCAGCGCGGGCCTGGCGCTGATCAAGCACGAAATCTTGTGGGAAGCCGTCTCCGACCTGGCCTGGATATGGTGGGCGGCCACCGTGACCGGCGTGCTGTTCGGCGTCTCGGTGCTGATGGGATTCATGGGCTTTCGCACGGTCGAGGCTCCGCCCGGGCCGATCGGCCGCATCGTGGGCATCGCCGCCTGGCTGCTGCTGGCGGCCATGACCTGGTACGTGTTCGGCGTGCATCGCCCGTCCACGTCCCAGGCACCGCTGCTGATGGGACTGGCCTGCATCCCGCTGGCGCTGGCCACCGTGGCGACGCTCGGCGGCGGCAACCGCATGGGCTCGCTGGCCGTGCTGACCATGGCGGCCATCGTCATCTACCACTCCAACGCCGGGCGCGGCCCCTTCTTCCTGCGCGGCTTCCTGCCGGGCGAACCCCTGCTGCTGGTCCAGTGCTATCTGGTCTCGGTCGCCATGCTGCAGGTCTTCGTGCGAATGCTCACCCGCGGCATCCTGCGCCAGCGCACCGCCAGCGCCGACGGCCGCGAGACCCTGTACCGGCTGGATCTCGCCTCGGGCACCATCGTCTGGGATGCGCCGCCCGACGACCGCCCCGGCCCCGGGACGCTGGACGAAGTGCTGCGGCAGGTCCATCCGGACGACCGTCAGGGCCTGCGGGAACGCCTGCGCGCCACCGACGGGACGCCCGGGCTGGACCGCCCGTTCCCGTTCCGCCTGGCGACCGCGCCCGACCAGTGGACCACCGTCATCGACCTGAACCGGGGGGCCATGATGGGGCCCGACGGCGCCTTCATCATCGGCAGCTGGCGGCTGCCCACGGCGCACCACGGCGCATAAGGGAACCCATGATCCAGCTCGCCCTGCTTCTGTTCGGCGCCGGCTTCGTCCGCAGGAACATCCATTTGCTCATCCTGGTCGGCCTCGTCTGGGCCGCCCTGGGCGCGGTCATCGTCCTGGACGCCGTGGACGGCGTGCGCTACTTCCCGCTGACGCTCTTCGGCGCGCTGCTGCTGGTGGAAAGCCTGGTCACGCTGACGGTCGCCGGCAGCGGCCTGGGCGCCCAGAAGGCGGTGCTGGCCTTCAAGGGCGGCATCTTCCTGCTGGTCGCCCTGCTGATCCTGGCCGGTGGCTCCATCAGCAACCTGCTGCTGGCCATCATCCTGGGCCTGACCTACTTCGTGCTGGGCGTCTTCCAGGTCGCCTCGGCCTGGGTGCTGCGCTACGACCGCTGGCGCCTGTCCGCGGCGGGCGGCTGCGCCCAGGTCCTGTTCGGCCTGTTCCTGTTCCAGCCCTACCCCACCCACTATGCCGGCACCGTCTCGTACTTCATCGGCATCACCATGCTGGTCGCCGGCCTCAACACCATGCGGGTGGCTGCCAGGGCCCGGAAACTGAGCGAGCAGTCGTCCATGTTCGACCTGCTGGCGCCCGTGGACCTGCGCGGGACGAACGCCGATGCGCCGCCGCCCGCGCGGCAGCCGGCCCCCGGCGGTCCCTTGACCGTCCACGTCTGGACGCCGGAGGGCTCGGCCAAGGACAAGACCGTTTCGCGGCCGGTGTTCAACCGCTACATCGCCGCCGTCGACGTACAGGGCGTGATCTCGACCGGGCACGCCGCCATGGAAGTGCCGCCGTCAACCTACATCAGCCTGTATCCCGCGGTGGACATCGACCGCTCGCCGTCCGAGTTCTTCAATCTGTTGAAAGCGGTCAAGGAAAACGACGTCCCGGGCAAGTTCCAACCCGACTACGCGACCGAGTCCAAGGCCTGGTGTCCGTCGAACTGGCAGGTCAAATTCGACCGCTACGACCACCAGAAGCTCGAGGCCTTCTGGCTGCGCTACCGCGGGCAGGAGATCTACAACCTCACGCGGCGCAACTGCTCCAGCTCGGTTTCGTATGCCTTGGAGTCCGCGCTGGACGGCGTGCTGGACGACCGCAGCCGGAGCGTGCGGCAGGTGCTGCGCACCCTGTTGATGCCCGAACTGTGGATCGCCGCGCAGGTGCGCCAGCGCGCCCAGATCATGGCCTGGACCCCCGGCCTGACGCTGGACTACAGCCGCGCCTTGCGCGCGGTCATCCACCCGATCCAGCAATCCTGGTTCTCGCGCTTCCTGGCGGCCGCCACGCGAATGACCTCGCGTAGCGGGGCTTGAGGCGGGGCGGGCTCGCACGGACGATTGCCCATTGCTCGAATTCGAGCAATAATGACGACAACGCAATAGCTGGTGAGCCTAAGGGCAAAAGCGTTGACTGCCGCGCAAGCGGTTCCGCCAAAAGCGGAGGCAACAGACAGCCAGACTACGGGGCCCCTTCGGGGGCCTTCGCTTTTTCAGCTCCTGGGAGGCCGAGGCTTGACGCCCTGCAGCGTCAGTTCGACCAGCCGTGTGAACTTGATGGAGCCCCGCATGGACAATTGCCGGCTCAAGGCCAGTTCATAGGCGCTCTGGATGGTCAGCAACACTGCCGGACCGGCTGAATCCTTGACCCTGAGGACGTTGAAAAACACGCCATACAGCGCGGTCTTCCCCTCAGTGACAGGCACGTCTACCGTCACATAGTTCTCATTCTTGGCGTAGCCGCACCTGCGAGTGGCCAATTCACGCGCAATCGTCGGCAATCGTGGGGACAAAGCATAACGACCGGGACAGAAGCAGCGCGTTTCGCGCTCATCCTTATAAAGCTGTGAATGGCCACCACTCCCTGCACGCGCGCGCGTGAAACAGTGCATGGCGAATGCCACGCGGATTTCGACGCGCCTCTGGTCGCTGATGGGCAACTCATACCGGAAAGGATGCAGGTGAGTCAGTGGATAGACCCGGCCGGCCGCATCGACATGAGGTGCCCAGCGCATCATGCCCTCGTTCCAATTGACCCCCATTGCCCCTTCCGTGCCCATGAATCCGTGAGGCGGCAAGTATGTCCCGCGGGCTTTATTCGCAGGGCGGAACATCGGACCGCAATGCCCATGGGACAAGAAGGTCCGGGTAAGGGCTCTCCCGAATACCCACCCCCCTTGAAAGCCCTCCATGCCATCCCTATAATTAGCACTCGATTGCAGAGAGTGCTAACAACGCCGCCCACGCGGCGTCCAGGCCTCCGGCAACCGGCCGAGGTGCCGCGTTACGGCGTGGCATCGGCCAAATGCGGCTTTCCAGCCTCTTTTTCTGACAAATAGACGTCAACTTCGAACATCAGGAGTTTGTATGGCCCTCCGTCCCCTGCACGATCGCGTGATCGTCAAGCGCCTGGACAACGAGCGTAAAACCGCGTCCGGCATCGTCATCCCCGACAGCGCGGCCGAAAAGCCCGACCAAGGCGAAGTGCTGGCCGTCGGCCCGGGCAAGAAGACCGAAGACGGCAAAGTGCTGCCGGTCGACGTCAAGGTCGGCGACAAGGTCCTGTTCGGCAAGTACGCCGGCCAGGCCGTGAAGGTCGACGGCGACGAACTGCTCGTCATCCGTGAAGAAGAAATCCTGGCGGTGATCCAGTAAGCCTCGCGGCCCGCTGTCCGATCCCCCAGCATTCAACACACTATCCAAGGAATTTCGTAAATGGCTGCCAAACAAGTCCAGTTCGGTGATGACGCCCGCGCCCGCGTCGTCCGCGGCGTGAACGTCCTCGCCAACGCCGTCAAGGTCACCCTCGGTCCCAAGGGCCGCAACGTGGTTCTGGAGCGCTCCTTCGGCGCCCCCACCGTCACCAAGGACGGCGTGTCCGTCGCCAAGGAAATCGAACTGAAGGACAAGTTCGAGAACCTGGGCGCCCAGCTCGTCAAGGAAGTGGCTTCCAAGACCAGCGACAACGCCGGTGACGGCACCACCACCGCCACCGTGCTGGCCCAGGCCATCGTGCACGAAGGCCAGAAGTACGTGACCGCCGGCCTGAACCCGATGGACCTGAAGCGCGGCATCGACAAGGCCGTCGCCGCCGCCATCGAAGAACTGAAGAAGATCAGCAAGCCCTGCTCGTCGAGCAAGGAAATCGCCCAGGTCGGCTCGATCTCGGCCAACAGCGATTCGTCGATCGGCCAGATCATCGCCGACGCGATGGAAAAAGTGGGCAAGGAAGGCGTCATCACCGTCGAAGACGGCAAGTCGCTGGAAAACGAACTGGACGTCGTCGAAGGCATGCAATTCGACCGCGGCTACCTGTCGCCCTACTTCATCAACAACCCCGACAAGCAAGTCGCGGCCCTGGACGATCCCTACGTCCTGATCCACGACAAGAAGATCAGCAACATCCGCGAACTGCTGCCCGTCCTGGAACAAGTCGCCAAGTCGAGCCGCCCGCTGCTGATCATCGCTGAAGACGTCGATGGCGAAGCCCTGGCCACCCTGGTCGTCAACAACATCCGTGGCATCCTGAAGACCACCGCCGTCAAGGCTCCGGGCTTCGGCGACCGCCGCAAGGCCATGCTGGAAGACATCGCCATCCTGACCGGCGGCACCGTGATCTCGGAAGAGACCGGCCTGTCGCTGGAAAAGGCCACCCTGCAAGAGCTGGGCCAGGCCAAGCGCATCGAAGTGGCCAAGGAAAACACCACGATCATCGACGGCGCCGGCGACAGCAAGGCCATCGAGGCCCGCGTCAAGCAGATCCGCACCCAGATCGAAGAAGCGACCTCGGACTACGACCGTGAAAAACTGCAAGAGCGCGTGGCCAAGCTGGCCGGCGGTGTTGCCGTGATCAAGGTCGGCGCTGCCACCGAAGTCGAAATGAAGGAAAAGAAGGCTCGCGTCGAAGACGCCCTGCACGCCACGCGTGCCGCGGTGGAAGAAGGCGTGGTGCCCGGAGGCGGCGTGGCCCTGCTGCGTGCCAAGCAAGCCATCAAGGACACCAAGGGTGCCAACGCCGACCAGGACGCCGGCATCAAGATCGTCCTGCGCGCCATTGAAGAGCCGCTGCGCACCATCGTCGCCAACGCCGGCGACGAGCCCAGCGTCATCGTCAACAACGTGCTGAACGGCAAGGGCAACTACGGCTACAACGCCGCCACCGGCGAATACGGCGACATGGTCGAAGCCGGCGTGCTGGACCCCACCAAGGTCACCCGCACCGCCCTGCAGAACGCCGCCTCGGTCGCTTCGCTGCTGCTGACGACGGAAGCCACCGTGGTCGAGCTGGTCGAAGACAAGCCCGCTGCTCCCGCCCCCGGCGGCATGGGTGGCATGGGCGGTATGGGCGGCATGGACTTCTAAGAAGCCCTGCCGCTGGTCCCGGGTCCGCCCGGGACGCTGCTTCGAAACCCGCGAGCGTCCGCGCTCGCGGGTTTTTTCGTTTCGGCGGGGACTACCACATTTGGAGGATGACTCGCCGGATGGCGGTTCATACCATGAGGTGTGGACATACTAACAAGGGCCGCGCCGCCATGGACTCGGACAGCAGGATCTTCCATCGTCGGCGCCTCGCCCGGCTCGCCCTGCTCGGGGCGGCCGTGCTGTCTTGCGGCACCGCGTCCGGCGCGACGTATTGCTCGTTCGTCAATCGCGACGACGGGGGAAGCCGCAAGTTCACGGTACGCATCGACACGGCCCGGTTCAAGGGCGAGCCGCTTGCCGTCAACGATTGCACCCCAAGCCTGATCGTCGAGCTGATCACCCACAGGAACTACCAGATCCCCGAGCCGCTCTGGCAAGCCTCCGGCGTCGACGAGGACCGGAATCGAATCAACTACACGCTTGTCATGAAACAAGGCGCGGGCTACTCCGGGCTCGCCCAGGCCATCATTGTCGAAGCCACCGACACCAGTGAGGTCGGCGACGCCTATTCGATCCAACTGGAGCCCATCGACTCCATCAACGTCATCTTCGTTTCAGGATCCAATAACGAGGCGCGCGAGAAGATCCCGAAACGGAAATACACCCTCGAGGGCAAGTTCAACTCGAATTGACCTCCGCCCCAGGCCTCTTGACCGTGTTGCGTAGCGCAACTATATTTGTTGCGCTACGCAACTCCGGAACAAGAATCCATGGAACCCATGGCAGCGCCCCCTCTTCCCGCGGACTCGGTCATCCAGGAGCTCCGCGAGTTCTCCCGCAAGCTGGTCCGGGAACTCGGTTTCATGCGCACCACGCTGGCGGACACGGATCTGGCGCCGTCGGCGGTCCACGCCATTCTTGAAATCGGCGCCGCGCCCGGGATCCATGCAAAGGATCTCGGCCATCTCCTGAAACTGGACAAGTCGAACACGAGCCGCCAGTTGGCCCGGCTCGAGGCGGGCGGCCTGCTCCGGCGCCAGGCCGCCGAAGATGACGGACGCTCGGCGGCGCTGCACCTGACTCCCGCGGGGCAGGCGCTGCGCCGGAAGATCGACCGGTTCGCCACGGCCCAGGTGTCGGATGCGCTGCAGCGCATCGTTCCGGCCGACCAGCAGGCCCTCGTCCGCGCGCTGGCCCAGTATGCGGATGCCCTGGCCCAGGGCGCCGGCACGCCGGCCAGGAACGACTTCAGCGGCATCCACGAAGGCTACCACCCAGGCTGCATCGGCGATGTCGCCAGCCTTCACGCGCGCTTCTATTCGGAGCATTGGGGCTTCGGCGTCTTCTTCGAGAACAAGGTGGCCACGGAACTGGCCGCTTTTGCGCAAGCGCTGCCCGGCGACGGCAAGGCCCTGTGGCTTCATGTGGAGAACGGCCGCACCCTGGCCTCCCTGGCCATCGACGGCAATCCGGCGTCGGGCATCGCCCATCTGCGGTGGTTCATCGTCGATGACACGCTGCGCGGCACGGGAGTCGGACGGGAGCTGATGTCTCGCGCGATGCGGTTCGTGGACGACCGTTTCCAGGAGACCTGTCTTTGGACGTTCAAGGGCCTGGACGCGGCGCGCCATTTGTATGAGTCGTTCGGCTTTCGCCTGGTACAAGAGTCGGAAGGCGAACAATGGGGGGCGAGAGTCACCGAACAGCGGTTCAGCCGTCTTCGCCCGAGCCCCCACCCGGACTGACGGCGCCCAGCCATCCCGCGAATTCGACCGCAAGGAGCGGAGTGCCGGGCCGCGCCCGTGTTCCTACACTGGCCTCACCTTCAACGAAGCGAGTGCTGCGCCATGAACACCCCCTCTTCCCGGTTTTTCCTGAGCCGCATCGAGTCGCCCATGGGCGGCATGCTGCTCGTCACGGACGCGCGGCGGATCGTGCGCGCGCTGGATTTCGCCGACCATGAAGCGCACCTGCATCGGGGCTTGCGCGAACACTACGGCAGTGTCGAGCTGACCGAGGCCCCCGCGCCCGCCGGAATCGCGCAGGCCCTGGCCCGGTATTTCGCGGGCGCGCTGGACGCGCTCGACGCCCTGCCGACGGAAACGGCCGGCTCGCCGCTGCAGCGCCGGGTCTGGGCCGCGCTGCGCGGCATCCCGGCCGGCACGACCACGAGCTATGGCAAACTGGCCCGGGAACTGGGCTTCGACGATCCGCGCGCGGCCATCGCGATCGGCGCGGCCAACGGCGCCAATCCCATCGCCCTCATCGTGCCGTGCCATCGGGTCATCGCCAGCAGCGGCGATCTCAAGGGCTATGCCTGGGGCCTGCCCCGCAAGCGCTGGCTGCTGGAACACGAGAAAGCGATCCTCCCGCAGTCCGCCGCCGCGGAAACCGCGGCGCTTCCCGGGTTCTGACCCGGGGCCGCATCCATGCATGCATCCATCGCCGCCATCGACCGTCTGGACTGGACCGACATTGCCGACCGGCTGGACCAGGAAGGCCAGGCGCTGCTGCCGGGCCTGCTGGCCCCGGAGGCCGCACGCGACCTGGCCCGCCGGACGGCGGCCATGCCAGCCGCGCCGGCGTTCGGCAAGCCCGGCCACGGGGAATGGTTGCATTTCGGCCAGCCACTGCCGGCGCCGTGGGCCGAGTGGCGCGCCACGTTCTATCCCCGCCTGGCCGTCATCGCCAACCGCTGGAACGCGCTGCTGGGCAGCGACGGCAGCTATCCCGGGAGCCTGGATGCGTTCCTCCAGCGCAACCGGCGCGCGGGACAGGGCTGGCCGCAGTCGTACCTGAGCCGGCTGCGCGCGGGCGATCACGTGCCGCTGCACCAGCGCAACGACGGCGAACACGTGTTTCCGCTGCAGGTCGTGGCACTGTTGTCCGAGGCGGGCCGGGACTTCCAGGGCGGCGAATTCGTGATGACGGAGCAACGGCCACGCATGCAATCGCGTCCCATGGTGCTGCCGCTCGGGCTCGGCGACGCGGCCATCATCGCCACGGCGGCCCGGCCGGCGCGGGGCGGCGGCGGCCACTACCGGGCCCTGCTCAGGCACGCCATCAGCCGTGTGCAACAGGGTGTCCGCGTCGGCGTGGAACTGTCGTTCCACGATGCACCCGCCCCTCGGCGGGGGTCTTCATATGATGCAGATGAACAACATAAACAAGGATGAAACCAACGCAACAAAACATTGCGTGGGTCATGCATCTAGGCTAAATTCCGACTGTCTCCCCTGATTTACCCTGGGGAAGACCTCAAGACGCAAGGTCATGCTTCAAGAATACGTGCCGGAAACACGTAGCTCCGCCTTGCCAGAATGGGCGTAAGACCCTATGAAGCGAATCCCCCCGGCCCACTGAGGCCTTGTCCCGCCCCTCGGGGGCGCCGTTACCCGTATCCGTATTCCTTCGCATTCCGTTCGCACTCGCGTCCGGAAGCGTCGTGCATTGGCACGTGCGGACGAAACGATTACCCATGACAAGGACTCCCATGGACGCTACTTCTTCCGTCATCAGCTATCTTTCCGGCCGCCAGGTCGCGGCGCAGTGGAAGGTCTTCCTGCTCTCGACCGGGCAGGAACTGGCCGAAAAATTCTCGGCCGCCGAATTGCGCACCTTCATGCGCCGCGTGGGCGGCCGCTTCGGGCGCGAGCTGCCCGTGCCGGCCTGCACGACCCTGGACGACATCCAGCTGGCCATGAGCCAGATCTGGACGCGCCTGGACTGGGGCTGGGTCGAGATCACCGATCAGACCGACCACCTGCGCCTGCAGCACTATTGCGCCCCCCTCGAGGCCGCCCTGGGACGTGAGGCCCTGGACTGGACGCCCTCGTTCCTGGAGGGCGTCTACCAGCAGTGGTTCGAGCAGTTGGGCGCCGGCGACAGGCTGCGCGTTTCCCAGATTTCCGACTTCGACGGCATCAGCGGCATAGGCTTGCGCCTGGGATCGCCCGCCGCGGCCTGAGGTGGCCATGGATACGACCAATCATCCCGAGGCGGGGGATACGCCCCAGCCCGCCACGCCACCGGCGCTGCCCGCCGTGAGCCGCTGGCCCGCCCTGGCCCAGCGCCGCACGGTGCCAGCCATCGGCAGCGACGCGGGCGAACAGGCGGCGGAGCCGCCCACCGTGTACGTCCCACCCACCCGCTTCCACGCCGCCGATGAGACGCCCGTGACGCAGGAGCCGGCCGCGAGCCCGGACGCCGGCCAACCCGTCCCGGCGCAGGCCGCCGCGCCGGTCCCGGCTTCGCCCCCGCCGGCCCCGTCCGCGGACGCGGACGAGCCTGTCGCGGGGATCTTCGCACGCCTGCGCGGCTACGCCGACGATGGCCGGCCGGATCCCCGAGCGATGCCCGCGCTGTTCCAGCGCCTGCTCAGGAACTGATCCATGAAGCCGAGCCAGCCCCGCAGGAGACCGGCGTGAGTCCGCTGCCGCCAGCCGTCCCCACCTCCCACCAGGCGCCAGCCGACGCACGCGCCGACCGCCTGGCCGCCCTGCCGCTGTGGAGCCACCGGCTCGTCCGGATCGTGCTGGCCGCCGTGGCCTGCTTCAGCCTTGCCGTCGTCATCACCGCCCCCCTGGAAGCGCTGCCGCAGCTGCTGGTGTCCCTGGCGGCCCTGGTGGCCGCGCTGGTGCTGCGCAACGTCGCGGGACGCCTGCCGACGGTACTGATGGTGCTGCTGTCGGCGACGATGTCGCTGCGCTACATGTACTGGCGTTTGACCTCGACGCTGGACTTCCAGACCTGGCTGGACATCGCCTTCGGCTATGGCCTGCTGCTGGCCGAGATCTACGCCCTGTCGGTGCTGCTGCTGGGCTATCTGCAGACCATCTGGCCGCTGCGCCGGCTGCCGGCCGCGATGCCCGCCGACCCGGCGACCTGGCCCTCGGTGGACATCCTGATCCCGACCTACAACGAGCCGCTGGACGTGGTGAAGCAGTCGGTGCTGACCGCCGTGTCGCTGGACTGGCCGGCCGACCGCCTGCACATCTTCGTGCTGGACGACGGCCGCCGCAAGGAGTTCCAGGACTTCTGCTCCGAATTGGGCGTGGGCTACATCGCGCGCAGCAACAACGAATCGGCCAAGGCCGGCAACCTGAACGCGGCGCTGGAGCTGACCAGCAGCGAGTACGTGGCCGTGTTCGACTGCGACCACATCCCCACCCGCTCCTTCCTGCAGGTCTGCATAGGCTGGTTCCTGAAGGATCCGAAGCTGGCGATGCTGCAGACGCCCCACTATTTCTTCTCGGCCGATCCGTTCGAGAAGAACCTGCACACCTTCCGCGCGGTACCCAACGAAGGCGAGCTGTTCTACGGCCTGGTCCAGGACGGCAACGACCTCTGGAACGCGGCGTTCTTCTGCGGCTCGTGCGCGGTCCTGCGCCGCAGCCAGCTCGAGGAAGTGGGCGGCATCGCCACCGAGACGGTGACCGAGGACGCCCATACGGCCCTCAAGCTGAACCGCGCCGGCTACAACACGGCCTACCTGGCCGTCCCGCAGGCGGCCGGCCTGGCGACGGAAAACCTGTCCCGCCACATCGGCCAGCGCGTGCGCTGGGCGCGCGGCATGGCGCAGATCTTCCGCGTCGACAACCCGCTGTTCGGCAAGGGGCTGAGCCTGAGCCAGCGCATGTGCTACCTGAACGCCATGCTGCACTTCTTCTACGGCCTGCCGCGACTGGTGTTCCTGACCGCGCCGCTGGCCTTCCTGTTCTTCGGCGCGCACGTGTTCCAGGCATCGGCGCTGATGATCACGCTGTATGCCTTCCCCCATCTGATCCACGCCAACCTGACCAGTTCGCGGATGCAGGGGCGCTTCCGCCACTCGTTCTGGAACGAGGTCTACGAATCGGTGCTGGCGTGGTACATCATGCGGCCGGCACTGCTGGCCCTGATCAACCCCAAGCTGGGCAAGTTCAACGTCACGGCCAAGGGCGGCGCCCAGGGCCAGGCCTGGTTCGACTGGGACATGGCCAAGCCCTACCTCGTGCTGCTGGCCCTGAACATCGCCGGCCTGATCGCTGGCCTGATCTCGCTGGCCGTCGTCGATTATGACTCGGGCGGCCTGTTCACCCTGGCAATCAACCTGGCCTGGACTCTCTACAACATCATCATCACCAGCGCGAGCATCGCCGTCGCCCGCGAGGAACGGCAGTTCCGCTCGCAGCCCCGCGTTGCCGCGCAGATCCCGGCCATGCTGCGTCTGCCGAACGGCAAGACCGTCGCGTGCAGCACTACCGACTATTCCGCGACCGGCCTGGGCATCCAGCTGCCGCCGGAACTGGAACGGCTGGAGATCGGGCAGGAACTGCACGTGGCCCTGTTCCGCGGCACCGAGCAGCGGATCTTTCCCGCCACCATCGTGTTCTCGACCGACCACCACCTGGGCCTGCGCTTCGAATCGCTGACGCTGCAACAGCAGGTGGAAATGGCCGAGATGACATTCGCGCGCGCCGACACCTGGGCCGAGAACTGGGGCCAGAACACGCCGGACGCGCCGCTGGTCGGCCTGCGCGAGGTCGTGCGCATCGGTGTGCTCGGCATGAAGCAACTCGCCCTACACGGAGGCCAGGCCCTGCGCGCCCGGCTGCAAGCCCGTCCTATCCAAACCAGGATGAAGAATCGATGACAACAACCAGAAATCTTCCGCGCAAGCGCGCCTATGCGCCGTCGGCCAGGCCGCTCGCGGCGATGCTGGCCGCCGCGCTGCTGCTGAACTCGCTGCCGCTGCAGGCCGCCACCCAGCCGGCCCCGGCCGGCGGCGAGGCGCCCGCCAAGCCCGAGCAACTGGTGTCGGGTGGCCGTACCTATGGCGTCACGCTCAAGCAGCTCGGCGCGGGCACGCCCATGGTGATCCGCGGGGTGGAAGGCAGCTTCAGCCTGCCCTTCGACATCCGCGCCGACGAGGTCGTGTCCTCGGCGCAACTGCGCCTGCGCTACACCTATTCGCCCGCGCTGCTGGCCGACCTGTCGCACATCAACGTGCTGGTCAACGGCGAAGTCGCGGCCTCGGTGCCGGTGCCCAAGGAAAGCGCGGGCGAGCCCAAGGAAACGGTGGTCAACCTGCCTTCGCAGCTCGTCACGCAGTTCAACAATCTGAACGTGCAGCTCATCGGCCACTACACCATGGAGTGCGAGGATCCCCTGCACTCGAGCCTGTGGGCCAATATCAGCAACCGCAGCACGCTGGAACTCACGGTCACGCCGCTGGTGCTGGCCAACGACCTGTCCATCCTGCCGCTGCCCTTCTTCGACCGGCGCGACAGCCGGCCGCTGGCGCTGCCCTTCGTATTCGCCGCCGCGCCAGACAACACCACCCTGGAGGCGGCCGGCATCCTGTCGTCGTGGTTCGGGGCGCTGGCGAGCTACCGCGGCGCGCGCTTCCCGACCGCCGTCAACCAGTTGCCCGCCAAGGGCAACGCCATCCTGCTGACCACCGGCGAGCTGCGCTCGGGCGGGCTCGACCTGCCCGCCCCCAGCGGGCCGAGCGTCACCCTGATCCCCAACCCCAACGACATGTACGGCAAGCTGCTGGTGCTGGGCGGCCGCGATGCCAAGGAACTCAAGCGCGCCGCCCAGGCCGTGGTCACGGGCAGCAAGGCGCTGACCGGCCAGCGCGCGGTCATCACGCAACTGGCGGAACTCGAACCGCGCAAGCCCTATGACGCGCCCAACTGGCTGCGCAGCGACCGTCCGGTCAAGTTCGGCGAACTGGTGCCGCCCACCAGCCTGAACGTCTCGGGCTTCGCGCCTCCCACCATTCCGGTCGATCTGCGCTTGCCGCCCGATCTGTTCGGCTGGCGCGAGAGCGGCATTCCACTGGACCTGCGGTATCGCTATACGCCCCAGCAATTGTCGACCAGCTCGACCATGACCCTCGGCGTGAACGACCAACTGGTGAAGTCGTTCCCGCTGCCGTCGATCGAACGCCTGAACGGCGGCGAAGGCCTGCTGGCCAAGCTCCAGACGGACAGCAGCATTCCCGTGCGGGCGCAGATGGAGCTGCCGCTGCAGCTGATGCCGCCGCGCTCGCGGCTGCAGTTCCGCTACCAGTACGACTACATCAAGGAAGGCCAGTGCCGTGACGTGATCATCGACAACGTCCGCGGCGCGATCGAACCGGATTCCACCATCGACATCTCCGGCTTCAAGCACTACATGGCCCTACCCGACCTGGCCGTGTTCCACAACAGCGGCTTCCCGTTCACCCGGATGGCCGACCTGTCGCAGACCGCGATCATCCTCCCGGACAGCGCGGGCACGGCCGAATACAGCGCCTATCTGGGCGTGCTGGGCCGCCTGTCGGAATCGACCGGCTATCCCGCGCTGAACGTCACGGTCGCGCGCGCCGAGCAGGTCTCCGGCCTGGCCGACAAGGACCTGCTGGTGATCGCCTCGGGCGACAACCAGCCCCTGCTCAAGCAGTGGAGCAGCCAGTTGCCCGTCTCGCTGGCCGAGGGCAGCCGCCGCTTCAGCCTGTCGGACTGGGTCTACCAGGCCTGGAACTGGGTCGTTCCCAACCCGCGCGAGGACACCGGCAAGGCGCGTAATTCGCTGTCCTTCACCACCGACGGCGCCAGCGTGGTGTTCGCGGGCTTCGAATCGCCCCTGCGCAGCGGCCGCAGCGTGGTCGCGATCTCGGCCACCCGTCCCGAAGGCCTGGCCGAAGCCGTGGATGCGCTGATCGGCGAGGACCGGACCGAGTTCATCCAGGGCAGCGTGTCCGTCGTGCGCGGCAAGCAGGTCGACTCGCTGGTCTCGGGCCCGACCTACTACGTGGGATCGCTGGGCTTCTTCAAGAGCATCCAGTGGTACGCTGCCCGCCAGCCCTGGATCCTGCTGCTGCTTGCGGTGCTCGGCATCGGCTTGCTCGGCATCCTGGTCTACATCGCGCTTCGCGCCCGGGCGGCCCGCCGCCTGAACGCCTGAGCGATGCCGGTGGCCAGATGAAGGCGTACCCAGCTATCGGGCGGCCATCATGGCGCCTGGCCGCCATGGCGGCGGCGCTGTCGTTCGCGCTGGCCGGGCCGGCGGCCGCCCGCGCGGCCGGCCCGGACGCGTGCGCGCCAGCGTGGCCGCTGTGGCAGGCATTCGGGACGCACTTCATCCAGCCCGACGGCCGGGTACTGGACGCCAGCACGCCGCGCCTGCACTCTTCGTCCGAAGGGCAATCCTACGGCATGTTCTTCGCCCTGGTCGCCAACGATCCGGCCGCCTTCGACAGGATGTGGCGCTGGGCCGTCGACAACCTGGCCGGCGGCGACATCGGCGCCCGGCTGCCCGCGTGGTACTGGGGCAAGCGCGAAGACGGCACCTGGGGCGTGCTGGACGACAACTCCGCCTCGGACGCCGACCTCTGGTTCGCGTATGCGCTGTTCGAGGCCGGCGAGAGATGGCGCCGCGACGACTACCTGCGCGACGCGCGGGCCCTCCTGGCCCGCATCGAGGCCGAGGAGACCGTCGAGCTGCCCGGCCTCGGGCCCATGCTGCTTCCCGGCCGCCGCAGCTTCGCGCGGCCGGACTCGCTCTGGCAGATCAATCCCAGCTACCTGCCGCTGCCGCTGCTGCGCCGGCTGGCCACGGTTTCGCCGTCGGGTCCCTGGGCCCGGATCGCCGACAACACGGCGGCCCTGCTGGCCGCCGTCAGCCCCAAGGGTTACGTGGCCGACTGGGTCGCCTATCGCGGCGCCTCGCCCGCCAGCGGCCTGTTCGTGGTCGACCCCATCAAGGGCGACCTGGGCAGCTACGACGCCATCCGTACCTACCTGTGGGCCGGCATGGCCCACACCAACGATCCGCTGGCCGCCCCGATGCTGCAGGCCCTGACCGGCATGGCCACCGCGACCGCGAGCGCCGGCGCGCCGCCCGAGCGCGTGCGCGCCATGACCGGCCAGACCGAAGGCACCGGCCCGTTCGGCTTCTCGTCGGCGCTGGTGCCGTACTTCACGGCCAAGAAACAGCCCTGGCTGGCCGACCTGCAGCGGCGCCGCGCCCAGGCCCTGCTGGACGACAGCCTTCGCACGACAGGTCCCGGCCGCCAGCCCCCGTACTACGACGTCGTGCTCAGCCTGTTCGGCTTGGGCTGGGCCGAAGAACGTTATCGATTCCTGAGCACTGGACAAGTGCAACTATCCTGGGAGAAAACATGTCCGCCCACCGTCGCTCGCTAGCGCCCCGGCACCGGGCCACTCCAAGCCCGGGCCGTGCGGGAGGTGGTTTCCTGACGGCCGGCCTGCTGGCCGCGCTTGCCATTTCCCCGAGCCTGAACGCGCAGACCCAGCCCGCCGCCCCGGCGCAGACCCCCACGGCCACGACCTCCTCGCTGCTCGAACAGGGCCGCTACTGGCAGTCCCGCAACAACGACGCACGCGCCGCGGAAGCCTGGGGACGCCTGCTGCAGGCGGATCCCAAGAACACCGAGGCGCTGTACAACCTGGGCCTGCTCGAATTGAAGGCCAACCGGCCCGCCCGTGCCCGGGAATACCTGGCGCAGCTGCGCGCATCGGGCGCGGCCGATGTCGACGCGGCGCGGCTGGAGCAGGAGATCAACCTGCGCGCCGGCGACAATCCGAAAGCGCTCGAACAAGCCCGGCTGCTGGCCAGTTCGGGCGAGATCGACAAGGCCGTGGCGCAGTACCGGACCGTGTTCGGCGGCAAGACGCCGCAAGGCCGGATCGCGCAGGAATACTACGGCTACCTTGGCTACACCAACGACGGCTGGGACGAGGCGCGCCAGGGCCTGGAACGGCTGCAACGCGAAAGCCCCGACAACATCCAGGTCTCGCTCGCGCTGGCCAAGCTGCTGACCCGCAAGGAAAGTACCCGGGCCGAGGGCATCCGCCGCCTGGCCAGGCTGTCGTCCCGCCAGGACGTCGGCGGCGACGCCGACGAAAGCTGGCGAGCGGCGTTGACCTGGTACGGCGACCCCCGCCCCGCCGACGCCCCCCTGTTCGAGGCCTACCTGAAGGCCCATCCGGACGACACCGAGATCCGCCAGCAATACAGCCGCACACGCAGGGGCGGAGGCGGCACCGCGGCACGCTCCGCGCCCTCGCCGCAAGACACACAGCTGAGCCGCGCATTCAAGGAACTGGAAGGCGGCAACCTCGACAGCGCCGAAGCGGACCTCACCGCGCTGCTCCAGGCCAATCCCAACCACGCCGACGCGCTGGGTGGCATGGGCGTCCTGCGCCTCAAGCAGGAGCGTCCCGACGAAGCCGTGGAATTCCTCACGCGCGCCACACGGCAGCCGCGTTCGCGCGGCGGCTGGCAACAGGTGCTGGGCGTCGCCCGATACTGGTCGCTCAACGCCAGCGCCGAACGCGCGCGCCAGGCCGGTGAACTGGAGAAGGCGCAGCAGCAGTTGGAACAGGCCGTCAAACTGTCGCAGAACGACCGGACGGCCGAGGTCGCGCTGGGCGGCGTGCTGGCCGAGCGCGGCCAATACCCCCAGGCGGAGAAAATATTCCGCGGCGTGCTGGCGCGCGACAAGGACAACCTTTCCGCTCTGCAAGGCCTGGTGAACGTGCTGGCGCAGACCGACCGCATGGAGGAAGCGCTGCGGCTGGTCTCGCAACTGAGCCCGGCCGACCAGCAGAAGATAGGCAGCGTCGGCCAATTGCGCGCCACCCAGGCACGCAGCGATGCCCGCAAGGCGAGCGAACGGGGCGACTACGCCGCCGCGCGACGGCTGCTGGAAGACGGCATGCGCGCCAATCCCGACGATGCCTGGCTACGCCTGGAACTGGCGCGCCTGTACCTGAAGACGGGCAGCATCGCCGAAGCGCGGGGCGTGGTCGACGGCCTGCTGCTGACCAACCCCGACGACCCTGGCGCGCTGCAGGCCAGCGCCCTGTTGTCCGCCGAAGTCCAGGACTGGGACGCGGCGCTCAAGACGCTGGACAAGATCCCGGCGCGCAACAGGACCAAGGAAGTCATCGACCTGCAGAAACTCGCCTGGACCCAGTACCAGATGTCGCAGGCCGTCACGCTCGCGCGGGCCGGCAAGCCGGACCAGGCCAAGGCCATCCTCGCGCAGTTGGAAACCGAGGCGGCGCAGAATCCGGGACAGGTCGGCTCGCTCGCGGCGGCTTACATCGACGCCGGCGACAACATGCATGCCCTGAGCCTGTTGCGCCAGGCGATGGCCCGCACGCCCACCCCCGAGAACGACCTGCTGCTGCAATACACGGTCGTGCTGCTCAAGACCGACCAGGACGCCGAGGCCGCGGGCATCCTGCGGCAATTGCAGACGCAGACGCTGAACGACCGCCAGACCCGCAGTTTCGAGGACCTGCGCAAACTCTATACCGTGCGCCAGGCCGAGGCGCTGCGCCAGCGCGGCCGCATCGCCGACGCCTACGACGTGCTGGCGCCGATGCTGGCGAAGTATCCCAACGACCCGCTGGTCGTGGGGGCGCTGGCGCGCATGTACTCGGCCGCCGGCGACGGCGCCAAGGCGCTGGCCCTGCACCGGCAGTTGCTGGAGAAGGATCCGGACAATGCCGAACTGCTGACCGCCGCCGCCCAGACCGCGGTACAGGCCAGGAATACCGACTACGCCGAAGCGGCGCTGGCCAAGGCCGTCAGCCTGCAACCCAACAACCCGACGGTGCTCGCCTCGGTCGGCCGGGTCTACAACAGCATGGGCAAGAGCGGCAAGGCGGCGGAATACCTGAAGGCGGCCCTGGCCGCGCAGGCCGCGGCCAAGGTTCCGGCTGCCCAGCAGACGACGGCGGCGGCGCCGGCCCCCCGGGCCAACGACGACAATCCCTTCGCCAGCCTCCCCGGCCAGGTCCGCAGCAATCCGCCGGCCCAGCGATTGGCGGGCACGGCGCCGGCGGACACGGCGACCGTCTCCTACGGCGGCCCCGTCTTCGGCTCCCAGGTTACCGCGCCCGCCGCCTACGCCGCGGCGGCACGCGGAGACGGCGGACGCGCCACGGCCGCACCCGCGCCCGCGGCGCTGGCCGCCCCTCTGCCGGTGGCACGCGCGTCGTCCAGCAAGGAGCCGGCGCCGGTCGTCTCGTCGGTCCGCGCGGACCTGGAGTCCGCGACCGTACAGGCACCTTTCGTCGCCACGGTATCGGCGCCGCCTCCGGGCACCGTCCCGCCGCCCTCGCCCGGAGCCATCCCCGACCCGGTGATCGGCCTCGAGCCCGCGCCCACCCTGCCGCCGTCCCCCTTCCGCCGGCCCGATGGCTCGCAGGCCAACCTGGCCAAGGCCTCGGCCTCGGCCGCGCCTGCGGCGCCCAAAACGCTGGAAGAAGAACTGGACGCGATCCAGCAGGCCCGCAGCGCAACCATCACCGTCGGCACGACCATGCGCCAGCACAACGGCGCCGGCGGCATGGGCCGCATGCTGGACGTGGAAACGCCGGTCACGGTGGACTTCCCCGTCGGCGACGGCCGCGCCTATGTCCAGGCCACCCCGGTCACGCTGCGCGCCGGCTCGGTCGGCGGCGATTTCGCGACCAGCAGCCAGTTCGGCGGCGGCCCCGCCGCCGCGAATGCCCAGCAGCAGGGCGCCGTCGGCGCGCCCGGCTCGCAGAACGCCAGCGGCGTGGGCGTCGCGGTGGGCTACCAGTTGTCGGGACTGAAGCTGGATCTGGGCGTCACGCCCTTCGGTTTCCGCTACCAGAACATCGTGGGCGGCGCCCGCTTCGACGGCGAAGTCGCCAACGAGGACGGCCCGCGCCTGTCCTATGGCGTGGAAGCCTCGCGCCGCGCGGTCACCGATACGGTTCTTTCCTACGCAGGCGCGCGCGACAGCCGGACCGGCGAAAGCTGGGGCGGCGTGACGGCCACGGGCGGACGCCTGCGCGGCGGCCTGAACTACGATGGCTACGGTTTCTACGGCAGCCTGGGCTGGCACAGCCTGAACGGCCACAACGTGCAGTCGAACAGCCGGCTCTCGGGCGGCGCGGGTTTCTATACGCAGCTCATCCGCGAACCCAACCGCACCCTCACCTCGGGCCTGGACCTGACCGTCTTCGGCTACGACAAGAACCAGGGCTACTACACGGTGGGCAACGGCGGCTACTTCAGCCCGCAGCGCTTCGTCGCGCTCAGCGTGCCGCTGGCGTGGGCGGAGCGCCAGGGCCGCTTCAGCTACCAGATCAAGGGCGCGATCGGCGTGCAGCACATCAAGCAGGACGCCGCGAACTACTTCTCGGATCCGGCCCGCCAGGCCCAGGCCGAAGCCATCGCCGCGGCCTATGGCACGCAGGCCAGCTACGCCGGCCAGAGCAAGACCGGCATCGGCTACGGCCTCGCGCTGGCCGCCGAATACCAGCTCGCGCCCAAGTGGTTCCTGGGCGGCAATTTCAGCATCGACAACGCACGCGACTATCGGCAATACAGGGGAGGCGTCTACGTACGCTATGCTCTCGAGCGGCAAACGGGGCCGGTCCCCATGCCGGTACCTCCCTTCGCTTCGCCCTACGCGAGCGAGTAACCGCATCACCTTACTGCTGTAGGCATCACCGGAGTACGAAATGGTTTCATTGATCGCTGGCCTGACGATCCTCATCATCGGCGACAGCCACCTGGCCACCCCGTCCTACCTGATCGGGTCGCTGCATGACGGCCTGCTCCGGCAGGGGGCAAAGAGCGTGCACACCATAGGCGTGTGCGGCTCGACGCCCGCCGAGTGGCTGACCGCCACGCCCGGCTCCTGCGGCGGCGCCGAGCGCATCGGCAGCGCCAAGGCGGTCGTCAAGGGCAAGGCCGCCGTGACCGAACCCATTTCGCAATTGATCGCCAAGGAAAAGCCCGACCTCGTCGTCCTGGTCTTCGGCGACACGATGGCCGCCTATACCAAGCCGGACTTCCCCAAGACCTGGGCCTGGCAACAAACGACCTCGCTGGTCAAGGCCATTTCCTCCACCAACACCAAGTGCGCATGGGTGGGGCCGGCCTGGGGCAGCGAAGGCGGCAAGTACGGCAAGACCTACCCCCGCGTCCAGCTGATGTCGAAGTTCCTGGAAGCCAATGTGCCGCCCTGCCAATACATCGACTCGCTGAAATTCGCCAAGCCCGGACAATGGGCCACGGTGGACGGCCAGCACTTCACGCAGGCCGGCTACAACGCGTGGGGCTCGGCCATCACGCAGGCGCTGGCCAGCCCGCCGGCAACCAAGGGAGCCAACGGTAAATGAAACCCACCCTGATCGCGGCACTGGCCTGCCTGCCCGCGCTGAGCGCGCACGCGGCCGGCATTGCGCTCTATCCGACGGGCCCCGCCGAGGATTCGGCCTTCGTGCGCTTCGTCAACGCCACGTCCGGGCCGCTGGAGGTCCAGGCCGCCGGCTCCAGCGCGACGCTGTCGCTGCCGGCGGACAAGCCCGCTTCCGGCTTCATGCCGGTGGCCGCCAGCAAGCCGGTCAAGGGCACCCTGACCGGGGGCGGCCAGAACCTGCCGGTGTCGGTCACGGTCAAGCCCGGCGAGTTCGCCACCGTCGTCGCACTGGACAAGAAAGCGACCGTGGTCATCAAGGAATCCCCCGACGACTTCAACGCCATGCGCGCCTCGCTGGCGCTCTACAACGCCGATCCTGCCTGCCGACAGGCCGGGCTGCGCACGGCCGGCCGCAACGTCGGCATCTTCGAGAACGTCGGCCAGGGCCAGACCAAACGCCGCCTGATCAACCCCGTGGCGGTGTCGGTGGAACTGACCTGCGACGGCAAGCCGCAAGGCGCGGCCCGCGACCTGGGCGCGCTCGAGGCCGGCCAGCGCTATACGGTCCTGGTCGTCCCCGGCCCCCAGGGCCCCCGCACGCTGTTCGCCGACGACGCACTGACCCGCTGACGCCGCTTCCCGAGTTCCCCCACAGGTCGTCCCCATGGTCTTTGCGTCGCTGGAATTCCTCACGCTGTTCCTGCCGCTGTTCCTGCTCGTCTACGCGGCCGTGCCGGCGTCCTGGCGCAATGCCGTACTGATGTTCTCCAGTTGGATCTTCTACGGCTGGTGGAGCCCGCTGCTGCTGTTGCTGTTCATCGCGCTCATCCTGGTCGGCTGGATAGGCGGCATGGCCATAGACAGCACCCGCACCGAGCGCCAGCGCATGCTGATGCTGGCGGCGTTCATCGCGATCAACCTGTCCGTGCTGTGCTGGTACAAGTACGCCAACATCCTGGTCGAGACCTTCAACCAGGTGCTGTCGTGGAGCGGCGCGATGCCCGTTCCCTGGCAGAAGATCGTGCTGCCCATCGGCCTGTCCTTCATCGTGCTGCAGTCGATTTCCTACCTGATCGACGTGCAACGCCGCGTCGTGCAGGCCGACCGCAGCCTGGTGAACTTCGGCGCCTACCAGGCCATGTTCGTGCACCTGATCGCCGGCCCCATCATCCGCTACGACTGGGTCGCGCGCGAGTTGCGCGAGCGTACCGTCGACTGGCCCCAGTTCACGCAGGGCGCGCGCCGCTTCATGATCGGCTTCGGCATGAAGGTGCTGATCGCCGACACGCTGTCGCCCCTGGTGCAGACCGCCTTCTCGCTGTCCGCCCCCACCTTCCTGGACGCGTGGCTGGGCTGCTTCGCCTACAGCCTGCAGCTGTTCTTCGACTTCGCCGGCTATAGCGCCATGGCCATCGGCCTGGGCCTGATGCTGGGCTTCCATTTTCCCGAGAACTTCAACCACCCCTACCTGGCCACCAGCATCCAGGACTTCTGGCGCCGCTGGCACCTGTCGCTGTCGAGCTGGCTGCGCGACTACCTCTACATCCCACTGGGCGGCAACCGCAAGGGCGAGGTGCGCACCTACGTCAACCTGCTGCTGACCATGGCCATCGCCGGCCTCTGGCACGGCGGCGACAACTGGAACTACCTGCTGTGGGGCATCGCCCACGGCCTGGCCCTGGCCGGCACCCGGCTGTGGGGCCATGCGTCGCTGCCCGAGCCGCCCGCCGTGCTGTCGCGGGTGCTGACCCTGCTGTTCGTCATGCTGGCCTGGACGCTGTTCCGGGCGCACTCCTTCGGCTCGGCCCTGGACATGTATGCCGGCCAGTTCGGCCTGAACGGCTACGCGCTGGGCGATGCCCTGCGCGTCCAGCTTCGCCCCGCCCACCTGATGGCCATGGTCCTGGGCGTGCTGTGCATCGTGTATCCGGCGGTGGACGCCTGGCTGGCTCGCGGCGGCCGGCCGGCGCTGATGCGCGCCTGGGACGGCGCCTGGCCGGTGGCCGGCTTCCTGCTGGGTTTCTCGCTGATCGCCAGCCGCGGCGCGGTCCCCTTCCTGTACTTCCAGTTCTGATGGACAAGACCTCTTCCCGCTCCGGCCCCCGCTACGCGCTCGCGGGCTGCGTCATGGCCGCCGTCCTGGCGGCGGGCCTGCTGTCCAACGGCTACGGACTGCTGGTCGAGCAACTGCCCCTGACCCGCACCGCGCCCGATTGGTCCGGCTTCCTGAACGGACGGGTCACCGCCGAGATCGCCGACACCCTGGCCAAGACGCCGCTGCCCTCCGGCTCGGCCAGCCTGGAACGCGGCGCGAGCTGGCTGGCCGTGGGCGACCTGGGCCCGCGCGTGCGCCAGGGCTGCCCGGACTGGCTGTTCCTGGCCGACGAACTGGAGCCGCATGCCGGCGGCGACGATGCCCTGCGGGCGCGCGCCCGGGAAGTCGCCGACCTGCGGACGCGGCTGGCCGCGCGCGGCATCGAACTGCTCGTGGCCACGGTGCCCGACAAGAGCCGCATCGCGGCCGCCGAACGCTGCGGCGTCTATCGCCCGGCCGCGCTGGACGAGCGCCTGCGCGAGTGGAACGGCCTCCTGCGAGCCAGCGGCGTACGGACCGTGGACCTGGAGTCCGCGCTGCTCAAGCTGCCCGTGCCGGGTTTCCTGCGCACCGACACCCACTGGAACGAAGCCGGCGCGGAAGCGGCGGCCGGCGCCATCGCCGCGGCGGCGCGCGCGCTGCCCTCGGCCGACCAGGCGCTGCAACCGCACCAGGCCTATGCGGTGACGCGGGGCCAGCCGCAAGCGCTGGAGGGCGACCTGATCCGGCTGGCCGGCATAGAATGGCTACCAGTCTCGCTGCTGCCGGCCCTGGACCAGGAGCCGCGCACGGCCTTCGCACCGGTGGCGGACACCGCCGCCCCGGCCAGCGAGGACGATCTGTTCGGCGACGCGGACCTGCCTCGGGTGGCCCTGATCGGCACGTCCTACTCGCGCAACTCGAACTTCGTCCCGTTCCTGGAGGCCGCGATGCAGACCCGCGTGGTCAATTTCGCCCGCGACGGCGGCGAATTCGCCGGCGCCGCGCAAGCCTATTTCAAGAGCGAGGAATTCCGCGACACGCCTCCCCGCCTGATCGTCTGGGAAATCCCGGAGCGTTCGCTGCAACGCCCCCTGGGCGGCGAGACCACGATCTGGGAAGCCCCCGCGGCGCGCTGACGCCGCGGGCGGACGGCGCGGCTACTCGACCTTGGCGCCGGAGGCCTTGACCACCGTTGCCCAGGTATCGACTTCGTCCTTGATAAAGGCGCCGAACTGCTCCGGCGTGGTCTTGGCCGTGACGGCGCCCAGGTCCTTGAAGCGCTGCTGCACGTCCGGCTTGGCCAGCGCCTTCTGCACGGAGGCGTTGACCTTGGCGATGACGTCGGGCGGCGTGCCCTTGGGCGCGATCAGCCCGAACCACGACGACACGTCGAACTTGTCGTAGCCTGATTCCATCATGGTCGGCAGCTCGGGCGCGGTGGCCGAGCGCTCGGCCGTGGTGACCGCCAGCGCGCGCAGCTTGCCGGCCTGCACGTGCGGCCAGGCCGAGGGCATGTTGTCGAACATCAGCTGCACCTGGTTGCCGATCAGGTCGGTCAGGGCGGGAGCGCTGCCCTTGTACGGAATATGGGGAATGTCCACGCCGGCCCGCAGCTTGAACAGTTCGCCGGCCATGTGGATGGACGTGCCGCTGCCCGACGACGCATACGAGAGCTTGTCCGGATGCGCCTTGACGTAGGCCACCAGTTCCTTGACGTTCTTGACCGGCAGCGACGGATTGACCACCAGGATGTTGGGCACCTTGATGACCAGCGCGATGGGCGCGAAATCCTTGACGATGTCGAAGCTCAGGTTCTTGTACAGGGTCTGGTTGATGGTGCTGGTGACGGCCACCATGTACAGCGTGTAGCCGTCGGGCTTGGCACGGGCGACCAGTTCGGCGCCGATGTTGCTGCCGGCCCCGGGCTTATTCTCGACCACGAAGCTCTGGCCCAGGTCTTCGCCGAGTTCCTTGGCGATGATGCGGGCCGCGACGTCGGTGGTGCCGCCGGCCGAGAAACCGACCACCACGCGTACCGGCTTGTCCGGATACGAGGCCGCGGCGGCGGGACCGGCGGACACCAGGGAAACCAGAGTGGCCAGGCAGGCCGCCCGGGCCGATGACGGGAAATGCCTCATGGGTGCGTCTCCTTCTTGTATCAGTGGGGAATCTTCCAGCGGGCTCTATGTCAACATCGGCGTCCGGCTCCGACCATTGTTGCAAACCCGAAGCATGCGCCGCGGACGCGTTTCGCTGTATCCTGCGGCCGACCCTTCCCTACCCCGTTCCGATGACCGATCAACAGCATTCTCCCTACAAGAGCACCGGCGGCCTCCAGCGGGTCTTCCGCGCCTGGCGCTATTCGCTGCAGGGCCTGGGCGCCGCGCTCAAATACGAGGCCGCGTTCCGCCAGGAAGTCGCGCTGGTCATCATCCTGGTGCCGGCGGCGGTCTGGCTGGGCCGCGACACCACCGAAGTCCTGCTGCTGCTGTTCAGCATGCTGCTGGTGCTGGTGGTGGAATTGCTCAATTCCGCGGTGGAGGCGCTGGCCGACGCCCTGTCGGTGGAAACCCACCCGCTGCTGGGCCGTGCCAAGGACCTGGGCAGCGCGGCCGTGATGCTGTCTCTGCTGTTCTCGGCGGGGCTCTGGATACACGTACTGGCGGGCCGGCTGCTGGCCTAGGACCGGCTTGGGGAGGCGAGCCGTTTCGCGCCCGCTTCCGGATGATCCTACAATGGCGGATCGACTCCGTTCCCCTTGCACCATGTCTTTCACCCGTAAACTGACGCAGGCCTGGGCCGCGTCCGACTCCCTGCTGACCGTCGGCCTGGACCCGGATCCCGCCCGCTTTCCCGCTGAACTGCGCGGACGGGCCGACCGCATCTTCGACTTCTGCCGGGCCATCACCGACATCACCGCGCCCTACGCGTGCGCGTTCAAGCCCCAGATCGCCTATTTCGCCGCCCGCCGCGCCGAGGACCAACTCGAGGCGCTGTGCCGGCACATCAAGGAACACCACCCCGACATCCCGCTGGTGCTGGACGCCAAGCGCGGCGACATCGGCTCCACGGCCGAACAGTACGCCGCCGAGGCCTTCGAGCGCTACGGCGCCGATGCCGTCACCGTCAGCCCCTACATGGGCTCGGACTCGATCGAACCCTATTTCGCCTGGCCGGACCGCGGCGTGATCGTGCTGTGCCGCACCTCCAACCCTGGCGGTTCG
>MKUP01000027.1:0-253787 GCA_001898625.1 Burkholderiales bacterium 67-32 | reverse complement strand
ACCGCCACGGCCAGCTCGGCCTGGTGGTGGGCGCCACCTTCCCCGCCGAACTGGCGGCGGTGCGCGCCCGCATCGGCGCCGACATGCCACTGCTGGTGCCCGGCGTGGGCGCCCAGGGCGGCGACGTGCAGGCCACGGTGGAAGCGGGATGCAATGCCGCGGGCACCGGCATGATGATCAACTCGTCACGCGCCATCCTGTACGCCAGCGGCGGCGACGACTGGCGCGAGGCCGCGGCGCGCGTGGCGCGCGAGACCCGCGACGCCATCAACGGCTTCCGCCCCCGCCGGGGCTAGCCGCCAACCGGGGGCGGCCAGGGCCGCCCCTTCCTCACTTCTCGATCTTGATGTCGGCCGTGCGGACCACCTTGGCCCAGCGTTCGGCCTCGGCCTGGATCAGCTTGCCGAAGGCCTCCGGCGTGGGGCTGGGCACGACCTCGGCCCCTTCGTCCGAGATCGACTTGCGCACATCGGCATCATTCAGCAGCGCGACGATTTCCTTGTGCAGCCGTGCCACGATGGGCGCCGGCGTACCGCCGCGCGCCACGATGCCGAACCAGGTACCGGTCTCGAACTCCATCCCGGCCTCGCGGAAGGTGGGCACGTCGGGCAGGCTGGGGGAACGCTTGTCCGAGGCCACGGCCAGCGCCCGCAGCTTGCCGTTGCGGATGTGGTTCATCACCGGCACCAGGCTGGGGAACAGCAGCCGGGTCTCGCCCGACAGGGTCGCCAGCACGGCGGGGCCACCGCCCTTGTACGGCACGTGGTAGAGCTTGGTGCCGCTGCTTTGCTGGAATAGTTCGGCCACCAGATGGGGCGCCGTGCCCACGCCATAGGAAGCGTAGTTGACCTGCCCCGGCCGCTCGCGGGCATAGCGGATCAGCTCCTGCAGCGACGACACCGGCATGCCGGGATTCACCACCAGCACGGCGGGCGCGTTGGCCAGTTGCGAGACGGGCGCGAAGTCCTTCTTCAGGTCGTACGAAATCGTGTTGTACAGGCTGCCGTTCGAGCTGATGGCGGTCGTGGCCATCAACAACGTGTAGCCGTCCGGGGCGGAGCGGGCCACGACCTCGGCGCCGATGATGCCGCTGGCGCCGGGGCGGTTGTCCACGATGACGGGCTGGCCCAGCCGTTCGCCCAGCTTCTTGCCCACGACGCGCGCGATCATGTCGGTGCCGCCGCCGGGCGCGAAGGGCACGATCAGGCGGATGGGCTGGGTGGGATAGTCCTGGGCAGCCCAGGCGCCGGCGCTGGACAGGGTGGCGGCGACGGCGCAGGCGAGCGCCAGCCGTCCGCGCGGGGAAGGATGTGTTTGCATCTCAGCTGGCCGACGGCAGGTCGCGGATGGCAACGCCGCGGTCGATGGCGTCGCAGCGCGCGTCTTCGGCGGCGGCGCGCTTGCGCGACAGCTCCAGCACTTCGCGGGCGCGGTCGCGCGGAATGAAGCAGACGCCGGTGTCGTCGGCCACCACGAGGTCGCCGGGATTGACGCGTATGCCCTCGATCTGGACCGGGCCGTTGATCTCGATCGTCTCGATGCGCCACTTGCCGGTGATGGGCGAGACCTCGGTGGCCCAGACCGGGAAGCCGACACGGCGCGAGTGCGCGACGTCGCGCACCCCGCCCGACACGATGGCGCCGATCTCGCCCTGGCGCTTGGCCACCTGAGCCGAGATGCCACCCATGTTCGACAGGCCCGGCACGCCCTCGATCACCAGTACGTCGCCTTGTTCCGCGATGTTGTGGGCTTCGATCTCGGCCATGCCGTTGCGGTGGGCGCGCGCGTTGTCGATGGGGTGGCCGGTCAGGACCGTGTTGCGCAGGGTCATGGCCGGGCCGACGATGGTGGCGCCGGGAATGGTGGGCCGGAGCAGCGAGCCGGGCAGCGTCCCGGCGATGCCCAGGTGGTCCATGACGTCCGACACGATGCCGGAGGCATCCCCCAGCGCCTTGAAGCCATCGATCAGGTCCTGGGGCGGGCGCTCGATGTCGAGGCTCTTTACCCGTTCGGGGGCGATCTTGCCCAGCAGCGTCTTGGTCATGCGTGGTCTCCGTGAGGAATGAGGCGCGCCGCCGCCTGCGGCCCATCCGCGGCGGCGGTCTTCATATGTGAAAAATTCTCATCGCTTTCCCAATGTGCATCAATCGATTTATAGTCAATACGATTGACTTTTACTCATAGAAAATGGCCACTCGCCTGCCCCCGCTGAACCCGCTGCGCACCTTCGAGGTGGCGGCGCGCCACCTGAGCTTCACGCGCGCCGCGCGCGAACTGCACGTCACGCCCGGCGCCGTCAGCCGACAGGTCATGGTCCTGGAGGAATTCCTGGGAGCCCGGTTGTTCGAGCGGGTCAACCGCGAAGTGCGCCTGACCGCCGTCGGCCGACGCTACCTGGACGACCTGAACGACGTGTTCGACAGCATAGGCGAGGCCACCCAGCGCGCCATGCAGGGAGTGCGCGACAAACCGCTGCACATCTGGTGTCCGATGACCTTCGCGATGCGCTGGCTGGTACCGCGCCTGCCCGCGTTCCACGCCGCCCATCCGGGCCGCGACGCCATCTTCACCACCTCGCTCAAGCCGGTGGACTTCACCGAGCACGACGCCGACGTCGCCATCCGCATGGGCCGCGGCGACTGGCCGGGCGTGATCTCCCGCTTCCTGGTCGGCATCGAGCTGTTGCCGGTGTGCAGCCCGCGCCTGCTGGAGGGCCGCGCCCCGCTCGTCCATCCGGGCGACCTGGGCCGGTACACGCTGCTGCAATCGGTGGCGCGGCCGGACTATTGGCCGACCTGGCTGCAGGCCGCGGGCGCGGGTGACATCGACCCGGACCGCGGGTTGACCTTCGAGAGCGTCAGCCTGGCCTACCAGGCGGCGCTGGAAGGCCTGGGCGTGGCCATGGGCCAGCATGCGCTGGTGGCCGACGACCTGGCGTCGGGCAGGCTGGTCGCCCCCTTCGGCCTGCGCGTTCCCATCGACAACGCCTTCTACCTGATCTATCCGGAGCGGCTGCAATACGACGCGCACCTGTGCACGTTCCGCGACTGGATACTGGCCGAAGCCCGCGCGGACGAAACCCGGCGCGCCTCGCCACCAGCCTGAAGAACGCTCCGGCTCAGGCCGCCTGCGGGGACGGGAAGCGTATCCGCACGCCCAGGCCGCGTCCGTGCATACCGGTGCCCACGTGGATGGAGGCGGCGTGCGATTCGGCGATCTGCGCGACCAGCGACAGGCCGATGCCGCTACCGCGTTCGGTGGTGCCCATCACGCGGTAGAAGCGGTCGAAGATGCGCCGGTATTCGGACTCGGGTACGCCGGGGCCATCGTCGGCCACCGTGAGCAGCACGCCGTCGGCCTCGCGCCGGCACGCCACGGCGATATGCGCGCCACGGCCGCCGTAGCGCACCGCGTTGTCGACCAGATTGCGCACCAGGATGCCCAGCGGATCGACCCGGCCACGCACCAGGCAGGCTTCCGTGTCCAGGCTGATGCGCTGGCCGCGCTCGGCGGCACTGGTCTCGAAATCCCGCGCGATCACCGACACCACGGTGTGCAGCTCCACGTCGTCCTCGCCGAAACCGTTGGCATCGAGCCGGGCCATGTCCAGCAACTGCTCGGACAGCCGCGCGCTGCGCTGGGTGGTCGCCAGCAGTTTGCCCAGTTCCGCTCGCAGTTGCACGGGGTCCTGGCACCCCAGGGCATTCTCGGTCTGCACCGTCAGCACCGCGAGCGGCGTTCGCAACTCGTGCGCGGCATCGACCAGGAAGCGCCGCTCGTTCTGCATGGTCTCGTCCAGCCGTCCGAGCAGGCCGTTGAACGACTCGACCAGCGGACGCAGCTCGACCGGCAGTTCCTTCGCCGGCAACGGCTGCAGATCGGTGGGACGGCGCTGCAGGATGCGACGCGATAACCGCGTGACGGGAAAGACCGACCACTGGACCACGCAGCCGACGACGCAGGCCAGCACGCAGGCCAGAAAACCGACGAACAGCAGCCCGCGGGTCAGACGGTCATGCAGTTCCTTGCGCAGCAGCGACTGCGGTTTGCCCACCTGCACCTGTATCCGGTTGCTGGCGTCCGAGACCGCATAGACGCGCCAGGGCTCGCCGCCCACCATGATGGTGGCGTAGCCTTCGCGCATGTCCGGCACGATGGGCTGGCCGGGCGAGGTCGGGGAATGCAGGACGCTGCGGCCGGTCGCGAGGTTCCAGACCTGGAAGGTCATCTGGAGCTGGGAGGTGTCCAGCCGCTGTTCGCCGGGCAGCGAAAAACCGCGGTCCGCGACGTTGTTCTCAAGGCCGACGGGCAGGGACAGCAGGGTCAGATTCGCCACCTCGCGCAGTGCAGCGTCCCATTCTCCGCTCCATTCGCGCGTGACCTCGGCCCGATACCACAGGAACAATCCCGCCCAGGTCAGCAGCATGGTCGCGACGATGCCCGTCAACAGGCGCGAGCGCAGCGATCTCATCGCGTCTCCCGCAGCCGGTAGCCGTAGCCGTGCACGGTCTCGATCAGGTCTTCGCCCAGCTTGCGGCGCAACTGATGGACGTACACCGCCACCGTGTTGCTTTCGATCACGCCGTCGCTGCCGTAGACCGCCTCCTCCAGCGCCGTGCGGGACAGGGCCTTGCCCGCCCTTTCCATCAGCGCCAGCAGCGTCCGGTATTCGTGCGCGCTGAGCGCGACCGGCTGGCCGCGGCAGGCGACCGCGCGCGAGGCCGGATCGAGCTCCACGTCGCCACTGCGCAGCACCGGGGCCACGCGCCCCAGGCTGCGGCGCAGCACCGCGCGCAGCCGGGCCCGCAGCTCGTCGACCTGGAACGGCTTGACCAGATAATCGTCGGCGCCCGCGTCCAGGCCGCCTATGCGGTCGCTCAGGCGGTCGCGCGCGGTCATGATGATGACCGGCGTCGTGTCGTAGCGGGCGCGCATGGCGGCCAGCACACTCAGCCCGGAGCCGCCGGGCAGTCCAAGGTCGAGCAGGACCGCCGCATAATCGTGGTCGATCAGCGTCAGCCGCGCCGCCGCGGCGTCGCTGGCCCATTCGACCACGGTGTCGTGCTGGCGCAGCGCGGTGACGAGCGCGTCGGCAAGCATGGCGTCGTCTTCTACGAGCAGGATGCGCAAGATCGGTGTCCCGGTGGTTCGGAGGAGCGGCGCGCGTGGCCGCATGGGCTGGCAAAGGCCAGTATCGTCGCCCGATTTTAAAAAGTTCTTAAACCGCTCCGCCCAGAATTCACGGTGGCGGCTGGCTCGCGCTCATGCCCGGGCCGGGCTGGCCGCCGCCTTCACATCCCCATTCGGAACCGCCCGCGGCGGCAGGTTCCAGGAGCCAGCTACATGATCCAGGATCCGCGCAGCCTCTGCCTTTGCTTCCTGCTGGGCGCCATGCAGCCCGCCGTCGGGCAGGACCTCGTGGGCGGCGGCCTCGCCGTCGTCCCGGCCTATCCCGGCGCCGACAGCTATCGCGTGCTGCCCGCGCCCATTCTCAATTTCCAGCGCGGCCCCTTCTTCATCTCGAACAGCCAGGGCCTGCCCGGGCTGGGGTTGAAGACGGAAATCGCGCCCGGCCTGAACGTGGGCGTGCGCGCCGGCTTCGGCCTGGGCCGCAAGGAAAGCCGGTCCGACCGGCTGTCCGGCCTGGGCGACATCGATGCCCATGCCCAGTATGGCGTATTCGCCGACTGGGCACCCGGGCGGTGGCGCGCGTCGCTGGCCTACACCCAGGCGGCCAAGAGCGGCTACGGCGGCACCCTGGCCGTGCGCGGCTCGTACGCCATCTGGCAGGGCGGCAAGCACGACGTGCAGGTCGGCGCCGGCCTGGAATGGGGCAACCGCGACCACATGCAGACCTGGTTCGGCGTAACGCCCGAGCAGGCCGCGCACAGCGGTGCGGGGCTTGCGTCCTACCGGCCGTCGTCGGGCCTGCGCTCGGGCTCGGCCTTCGCGCTCTGGACCTACCGGCTGGACCAGCGCTGGCGCGTCGTCACGCTGCTGGGCGTCCAGACCCTGATGGGCGACGCGGCCGACAGCCCGATCGTCGAACGCAAGACCGCCGCCTTCGGCAGCGTGGGCCTGGCCTACTCGTTCTGAAGCGGGTCGGCCGCGAGCGCCCGCACTTCCAGTACGCCGCGCAGCGCGATCCTCACCGCCTGCATGCGTACGGCGGCGCGGTCCCCGGCCAGCAGATGCGTGGCCGTGCGCACCCGCACGCCCTCGGGCGTCGTCCACGCCCAGCCGAAGCACACCATGCCGACCGGCTTGCCCGGCGTCGCGCCGCCGGGGCCGGCGATGCCGGTCGTCGATACCGCCATGTGCGCCCGCGCCGCCTTCAATGCCCCGGCCGCCATCTCGCCCGCGGTCTGTTCGCTGACCGCGCCGTGCGCGGCCAGCGTGCCTTCCCGCACGCCCAGCTCGGCCACCTTGGCCGCGTTGGTGTAAGTGACGAACCCCCGGTCGAACCAGGCGCTGGAGCCGGCCACGGCGGTGACCAGCCCCGCCACCAGCCCGCCGGTGCAGGACTCGGCGGCGGCCAGCATCCAGCCCGTCGGCTGCAGGGCTTCGCCCAGTGCGGCAGACAGATCCAGCGATTCCTGGTCGAACATGTCGATCTCTCCGGTCAGATCTGAGCGACGATACGCCAGTACAGCGCGCAGACCAAGAGCGCGTAGAACGCGGCGATCAGGTCGTCCCACATCACCCCCAGGCCGTTCTTGAGCCGGCGGTCGAAATGGCCGATAGGGGGCGGCTTGAGGATGTCGAACAGCCGGAACAGCAGGAAGCCGAAGGCCTGCGACACCACGGAGTCCGGGATCAGCCACAACACGGTCCAGAAGGCGACCATCTCGTCCCATACCATGCCGCCATGATCGGGCACGCCCAGGTCGCGCCCCGTGCGGTCGCAGGCCCAGATACCCACCACGAACGCCACCACCAGGAAAACGGCCTGATGCAGCGGCGCGCCCAGCGCCATCGTCAAAGGCTGCCACAGCGCCCAGGCCAGCAGCGTCCCCCAGGTGCCCGGCGCGGGGCGGATCAAACCGCTGCCCAGGCCGAAGGCGATGGTGCGCGACAGGCGCGCGCGCATCCAGGCGAAGCTAGGACTCGCCGGCACCGTGCCGGCGGAAGAAATATCGGTCATGTCGTCTCAGGCAAGAGCCCCGCCGCCGGGCCGGCCGGCGACGGGAAATGATCGAAGCCCGCGCGAGGCAGGTCCGGCACCGGGCTGCCGCCGGCATCCACCACTCGCAGGCCGGCGCCAGCGTGCACCGCGCCGATGCGGGTGGCCGCGACGCCCGCGCGCGCGGCCGCGTCGGCCACGCTGGCGCGGGCGTCCGCCGGCGCGGTGAAACACAATTCATAGGCATCGCCGCCGCCCAGCGCACAGCGTCTGCGCCAGGGGACCGGCAGGGCCGCCACGGCGGGCGATACCGGCACGTCGTCGGCGCACAGCCGGGCGCCGCATCCACTGGCGGCCAGGATGTGGCCGAGGTCCTGCAGCAAGCCGTCCGAGATGTCGATCGCCGCGCTGGCCAGGCCACGCAGCGCCAGCCCCAGCGCCACGCGGGGCTCGGGCCATTCGAGCGCACGGCGGGTCGCCGCCAGCACCGCCGCCCGGTCCGCCACCGGCACCTCCCGCTCGCCCAGCAGCAGGCGCAGCGCGAGGTCGGCGTCGCCCAGCGTGCCCGACACCCAGATGTCGTCGCCGGGCCGGGCGCCCGAGCGGCACAGCGCCGCCTGGGCCGGTACGCTGCCGAAGACGGTGATGGACAGGGTCGTGCCCGCGTCGCTGCGGGTGGTGTCGCCCCCCACCAGGGGACAGCCATGGGCGTCGGCCAGCGCGAACAGGCCGCCCGCATAGGCCGACAGCCAGGCGTCATCCACGCGCGGCAGCGCCAGCCCCAGCACGAAGGCCGTCGGCTTCGCGCCCATGGCGGCAAGGTCGGACAGGTTCACGGCCAGCGACTTGTGGCCCAGCGCGCGCGGATCGACGTCGGAAAAGAAATGGCGCCCTTCCACCAGCAGGTCGGTGCTGACCGCCGTGGCCTCGGCCGAGGGCGCGAGCAACGCGCAATCGTCGCCCACCCCCAGCATGCCTACCGGCGCCGTCCGGGTGAAATGCCGGCGAATGAGTTCGAACTCACCACTCATGCCAGATCCCCCGGCCCGCGCCAGGCACGGTCAACCCCGACGGCCGGCCTGGACCTCGGCGGCGCGGACTTCGGCCGCGAGCTTGTCCAGCACGCCGTTGACGAACTTGAAGCCATCGGTGCCGCCGAAGGACTTGGCGAGTTCGACGGCCTCGTTGATGACGACCTTGTACGGGATCTCGACGTGGTTCTGCAGCTCGTAGGTGCCGATCAGCAGGATGCCGTGCTCGACTGGCGACAGCTCCCCGACCTGGCGGTCGAGGAAGGGCGCGAAGCGTTCGCGCAGCGCGGCCGCGTCGCGGGCGGCGCCGTACAGCAGCGCCTTGTAATGGCCCAGGTCGGCTTCGGCGAAACCTTCGTCGTCCTGCATGTGGGCATCGATCTCGCCCATCTCGCCGGCATCGCCTCCCTTGAGCAGCCACTCGTACACCCCTTGCAGGGCGAACTCGCGCGCGCGGCGGCGCGCGCTGCGCGCGTTCTGGCGGCTGGCTTCAGTCATCCTGTTCTTCCTCATCGTCGAAATCTTCGTCGTCCTCGTCCTCGTCGTCCTCTTCTTCGGGCTCGAGGGTGGCCAGCAGATTGGCCATCTCGACGGCGGTCTGGGCGCAATCGCGGCCCTTGGTCGCGGCGCGCTCCAAGGCCTGCTCTTCCGTTTCCGTGGTGAGCACGCCGTTGGCGACGGGGATGCCGGTCTCGAGCGCGACGCGGCTGATGGCCGCCGCGCTTTCATTGCTGACCACTTCGAAGTGGTAGGTCTCGCCGCGGATCACCGCGCCCAGCGCGATCAATCCGTCGAACTCGCCGGTATGGGCGAGCTGGGCCAGGGTCACGCCCAGTTCAAGCGCGCCGGGCACCGACACGACCATGATGTCGCGCTCGTCCACGCCCAGCTTGCCGAGTTCTTCCAGGCAGGCCTGCAGTTGCTGTTCGCCGATGTTCTCGTTGAAGCGGGAGCGCACGATGCAGATATGCAGCCCTTCGCCATTCAGATCGGGAGTCATGGTATAGGGGTTCATGATGGGGCGCCGTCCTTGGTGGGGGGGTGGTCATGGCCGGCCTCGTAGCCGGTCACGGTAAGGGAAAAGCCGGTCATGCTGGGCATGCGGACCGGCCGCGCCAGCAGCTTCATGCTGCCGACGTTGAGGTCCTTCAGGATCTGCGCGCCCACGCCGTAGGTGCGAAGATCCATGCGGGGCGGCGCGTCGCCGCAGGCCGCGCCGGTGCGGTCCTGGTCGATCAGTTGCTGGAACTCCACCGCCAGGTCGCTGGCCGTGCCGTCGCAGTTGAGCAGGATGACCACGCCGGATTCGGCCTGGGAGATGGCTTCCAGGGCGCTGGGCACGCTCCAGCTGTGCGTGCTGCGGGCGACCTCCAGCACGTCCAGCAGCGAGGTGGGCTCGTGCACGCGCACCAGGGTCTCGCGCTCGGGATGGATGTCGCCATGGACCAGCGCGAGGTGGGGCGCGCCGCTGGGCGTGTCGCGGTACATCACGGCGCGGAAGATGCCGTGCGCCGTGCGGATCGGCCGCTCGGCCACGCGCTGCACCAGCGATTCGTGCTCGCTGCGATACTGGATCAGGTCGGCGATGGTGCCGATCTTGACGTCGTGCTGGCGCGAGAACTCGATCAGGTCGGGCAGCCGCGCCATGGACCCGTCGTCCTTGAGCACTTCGCAGATGACCGAGGCGGGCGTGAGCCCGGCCATGGCGGTCAGGTCGCAGCCGGCCTCGGTGTGGCCGGCGCGCGCCAGCACGCCGCCGCGCGCGGCCTTCAGCGGGAAGATATGGCCAGGCTGCACCAGGTCGGACGGCTTGGCCTCGCGCGCCACGGCGGCCTGCACGGTACGGGCGCGGTCGGCGGCCGAGATGCCGGTGGTCACGCCCTGGGCGGCCTCGATGGAAACGGTGAAATTGGTGCCGTGCTTGGTGCCGTTGGCCGACACCATGAGCGGCAGGTTCAACTGGCGGCAGCGGTCCTCCGTCAGCGTCAGGCAGATCAGGCCGCGTCCGTAGCGGGCCATGAAATTGATGGCCTCGGGCGTGACGAACTCGGCCGCCATGACGAGATCGCCTTCGTTCTCGCGGTCCTCCTCGTCGACCAGGATGACCATGCGGCCGGCGCGCAGCTCGGCCACGATTTCCGGCACCGACGAGATGGCGGAGGACCCGCTGGGGGCGGGAACGGGGGAAATGAATGCAGACATGAGGATCGTCCGGCGCGGGTTGCGTGGCTGTACCGGAGGCGGCGCGAGCGGTCGGACCGGTACGGGAAACCGGGTATTTTACCCGGATGCCGGGACAATACGGGGGCCGGCGCGCCCCCTGGCCTAGGACGCCGGAGACGGATCGTCCTGCCCGTCCAGCCGGGGCCGCAGGGCGGGATCCAGCGACTCGCGCCCGTCGAACACGAAGCACTCGCCGTCGTAGCCTTCCCCGCCGGTTTCCTCGAAATATTTCAGGATCCCGCCCTCGAGCTGGTAGATGTGCTCGATGCCGGCCTGTTCCATGTAGATGGCCGCCTTCTCGCAGCGGATGCCGCCGGTGCAGAAGCTCACCACGGTCTTGCCGGCCAATTGGTCCCGGTTCGCCTGCACCGCCGCCGGGAATTGCGTGAAACGGGAAATCCGCCAGTCGATCGCACCCCGGAAGGTACCGTGGTCCACTTCGAAGGCATTGCGGGTGTCCAGCATGACGACCTCCCGCCCCTCGTCGTCGCGGCCCTGCCGCAGCCAGCGAGCCAGGGTGCGGGCCTCGACCGACGGCGCCCGTCCCGCCTCGGGCCGGATGGCCGGGTGGTCCATGCGGATGATCTCGCGCTTGATCTTCACCAGCAGCTTGCGGAACGGCACCTGGGCGGACAGGCTTTCCTTGACCTCGATGTCGGCCAGCCGCCCGCCGAAGGCCGCGCCGTGGCGCAGCCAGTCCAGCCAGGCGTCGATGCCCTGGCGCGTGCCGGCCAGGAACAGGTTGATGCCCTCCTGCGCCAGCAGCACCGTGCCCTTCAGCCCGCACGCCAGCGCCCGGTCCCGCGCCGCGGCTTGCAGCGCGGGCAGGTCGTCCAGGGTCAGGAAACGGTAGGCGGCGATGTTGACGGCGGCGGGCACGGCGAGAATCCGGAAAACGACAGGGCGCGATAGTTTACGCGCCGGCGTCCGGAGCCTCGAATTCGAGCTTGCGAAAACCGTATCGCTCGGCCGTCATCTGGGCCAGGATGGCCACGGCGATCTCGGGCGGCGTGCGCGCCCCGATGCGCAGGCCCACCGGACCATGCAGCCGGGCCACCTCGTCCGGGGTCAGGTCGAATTCCACCAGCCGCTCTCGGCGCTTGGCCTGATTGGCCCGCGATCCGATCGCGCCGACGTAGAAGGCCTCGGACTTGAGCGCCTCCAGCAGCGCCAGGTCGTCCAGCTTGGGATCGTGGGTCAGCGCGACAATGGCCGTGTGGCGGTCGGGACGCATCTCGGTGACGGTGTCGTCGGGCATGGTGGTCACCAGGTTCGCGCCCGGCACCTCCCAGCCCTGCGAGTATTCCTCGCGCGGATCGCAGACGATGACCTCGTAGTCCAGCGCCAGCGCCATCTGCGCCAGGTACTGCGACATCTGCCCCGCGCCGATGATCAGCAGCCGCCAGCTCGGTCCGTGGGTGGCTGCCAGCTCCGAGGCGGTCAGCGACAGCGTATCGGCGCGGTCGCTGGCGGTTTCCAGCGCGGCACGACCGGTGGCCAGGTCCAGCCGGCGCAGCACCCGGTGGCCCTGGGTCAGCTCGGTCAGCAGGTCTTCCACCCCGCTGTGGTCGGCCACCGGCTCCAGGACCAGTTCCAGCGTGCCGCCACAGGGCAGGCCGAAGCGCGTGGCCTCCTCGGCGGAAACACCGTAGCGCACCACGCTGGGCGCGTCCGTGGGCCATGCGCCCGTGCGCGCCTTGTCCGACAGGTCGTCCTCGATACAGCCGCCCGACACCGAGCCGGCGATCGAGCCATCGCCGCGCACGGCCACCATCGCGCCGATGGGCCGGGGCGCCGAGCCCCAGGTACGCGTCACCGTGCCCAGCACGACCTTGTGCCCTTCCCGCCGCCACTGGGCCAGGCGCCGCAGGACGTCCAGATCGACGTTGTCCATCGTCGTTGCCACTCCACGTCATTCTCAGCACGTCATGATAGTCCAGGCCCGGGCCGTGGCCGCTACGCGCAGGCCTGCACAGCCGGGGACGGGAAGCGGCCGGCGCGGCTGACGCCACCTATGGCGGGCCGCTGCAGCCGCTCGCCCAGCCATTCCGCCGTCCGCAGCACGGCGTCCAGGTCGATGCCGGTGGCCATGCCCATGCGCTCCAGCATATAGACGACGTCCTCGGTAGCGATGTTGCCGGTGGCCGCCGGGGCAAAGGGGCAGCCGCCGAAACCGCCCGTGCTGGCGTCCAGGGCATCCACGCCGGCCTCCAGCGCCGCCAGCACATTGGCGATGCCGGTATTGCGCGTATTGTGGAAATGGCAGCGCAGGCGCGCCTGCGGCGCCAGCGCGCGCGTACCGGCCAGCAGCTCGCGCACCTGGCTGGGCACGCCGCAGCCTATGGTGTCGGCCAGCGCGATCTCGTCCGGCCGTGCCGGCAGCAGCGACTCCACCAGGGCCAGCACCCGCTGCGCGGGCACCTCGCCCTCGAAGGGGCAGCCGAAGGCGGCGCCGACGGTGACGGACGTCCGCATGCCGGCCGCCCGCGCGCCCGCCAGGATGGCCGAGGCGGCCGCGACCACGTCGGCCACACCCGCGCCCTGGTTCTTGCGCGAGAAGGTCTCGCTGGCCACCACCACCACGTTGGCCTCGTCGCAGCCGGCCGCCCGCGCGCGCGCCAGGCCGGGCTCGTTGAGCACCAGACCGATCAGCGACAGGCCCGGACGGCGCTCGATGCCTGCCATGACGGCCTCGGCATCGGCCATCTGCGGCACCCGCTTCGGATTGACGAAGCTGGTCGCCTCGATCCGCCTGCCGCCGGCATCGGCGATGCGCCGGATCAGTTCGATCTTGTCCGCCGCGGGCAGCAGCACGCGCTCGTTCTGGATGCCGTCGCGCGGCGCGACGTCGATGATCTCCACGTGGCCGTCCATGCCGGGTCTCCTGGTATCTGTGGTCGGGAAAAGTATAGCTTTGTCCGGACAAACTGGCATCCCGGGGCAGCCGGCTGCCCCGGCCCGCCCATCAAGCCGCTACACTGGGACATACGCGGCGCGATACGGGCACCGGGCGGTGCGGCCGAATGGGCGCCTCTTCCAGGAGCGAACGTCATGACGGCAGATTACACGGCATCCCTGCGCGACCGCGTCGTACTGGTCACGGGCGGCACGCGCGGACTGGGACGCGAAATGGCGCTGGCGCTGGTGGCGGCGGGCGCCCGGGTCGCGATCACCGGCGCCCACGCCTCGGACGCCATGCACGAGACCATGGCGCAGGCCCAGGCCACGGCCGGCATCGGACGCATGTTCGCCATCGTCGCCGACGTCACGCGCTTCGAACACTGCGCGCGTGCGGTGGCCGAGATCCGCGACCATTTCGGCGCTCTGCACGTGCTGGTGAACAATGCGGGCATAGGCATGGGCGTCATCAGCGGCACCTTCACCACCGAGCCCGCGCGCTTCTGGCAGACCGACCCGCAGGCCTGGCGCGCCATCATCGACACCAACATCAACGGCGCCTTCAACATGGCGCGCGCCGCCGCGCCCCTGATGGTGGCCCAGGGCTTCGGCAAGATCATCAACGTCTCGACCAGCGACCAGACCATGGTGCGCCGGGGCTATTCGCCCTACGGACCGAGCAAGGCCGCGCTGGAGGCCGCCTCGCGCATCTGGTCCCAGGACCTGGAAGGCACCGGCGTGGACGTGAACGTCTACCTGCCCGGCGGCGCCGCCGACACCGACTTCCTGCCCGGCGGCCCCAACAGGAAAGGCGCCGACGGCAGCCTGCTGCCCGCCTCCATCATGCGGCGCGGCATCCTGTGGCTATGCTCGGACGCCTCCAACGGCCGCACCGGCGAACGCTACACAGCGCGACTGTGGAACGAATCGCTGCCGGCCGAACTGGCCGCCGAAGGCGCCCGCGCGCCGCACGTGGACAAGCCGGCCATCATGTAGGCCCTAACCCCGGCGCTCGATCTCCATCCGGTAGCTGAAGCTGGCCGCCGGATGCCAGTTGAACGAACAGATGACGCTGCCCGCCGCCGAGAAATAATGGCGGATCAGGCACAGCGCAATCGCCTCGCGGCGCTCATCCAGCAGCGGCCGCAGATGGGCCGGCATGGGCTCGGCGCGGATCTCCTGCGTAGCGCGCACGATGGGCTCGCCCGCGCGGGCCTCGATATGGGCATAGAAAGGCCCCACGCAGCCGGGCAGCTCGGGCCCTATCCACGCCAACCGCTCGGGCAGGAAGGAACTGGTGCAGCAGATGGGCGCGCCGCCCCGCTCGGTCCAGCGCACGCTGTCCACCTGCAACCAGCGGTCGCCCTCGCGCGCGCCCAGCATGGCCGCGGTGGCCGCGTCCAGCGCCACCAGGTTCGAGCCGCGGATCTCCACATGGGTGTCCAGCGCGTACTGGAACAGGTCGGACAGCGAGGCGATCGACTGCTGGTAGGCCCGCCGCGACCGCGATGCCAGCACCACCGTCCCGATGCCCGGGCGGCGTTCGACCATGCCATGCTCGACCAGATGGGCCAGCGCGGCGCGTATCGTGTAGCGGCTGGCCTCGAACTCGCGGCACAGCTCGCCTTCGGTGGGGACATGGCCGCCCACCGGATAAATGCCGTGCTCGATGCGGGCCAGCAGCGCATCCAGGATCTGGCGGTAGCGGGGGCTGTCGCCGGGCGGTGTTTTCGGGTCTCGTCCTGCCGGCATGCCGCGGGGGATACGCAAGGTTCGGGGTAAGGGGAAAAGTACCCAGAAGATAGCATGCGGGGCGGGCGGCGCATGCGGAAAATCACCCGGCCATGCTAGTCTATGGAGTTGCATTTGGCTTCCGGAGTCCGGAACGTTCCGGACTCCGACCTCAGGAGACTGGCATGTATCAGGACCTCGCCCTTTACATCGATGGCGAATTCATCCAAGGCGGCGACCGGCGCGAGCAGGACGTCGTCAATCCCGCCACCGGGGAAGTGCTCGGCAAGCTGCCGCACGCCTCGCGCGCGGATCTCGACCGCGCCCTGGCGGCTGCCCAGCGGGCCTTCGAAAGCTGGAAGAAGACCTCGCCCCTGGAGCGTTCGCGCATCCTGCGCAAGGTGGCCGAACTGGCGCGCGAGCGTGCCCAGCAGATCGGACACAACTTGACGCTGGACCAGGGCAAGCCGCTGGCCGAGGCCGTGGCCGAGATCATGACCTGCTCCGAACACGCCGAATGGCACGCCGAGGAATGCCGCCGCATCTACGGCCGCGTGATCCCGCCCCGCAACCCCGCCGTGCGCCAGTTCGTCGTACGCGAGCCGGTGGGCGTCTGCGCCGCGTTCACGCCCTGGAACTTCCCGTTCAACCAGGCCATCCGCAAGGTCTCGGCGGCCGTCGCGGCCGGCTGCACCATCATCCTGAAGGGTCCGGAAGACACGCCCAGCGCGGTGGTCGCCATGGCCCAACTGTTCCATGACGCCGGCCTGCCCCCGGGCGTGCTGAACATCGTCTGGGGCGTGCCCAGCGAGATCTCCAGCTACCTGATCGAATCGCCCATCGTGCGCAAGATCTCGTTCACCGGCTCGGTGCCGGTGGGCAAGCAGTTGTCGGCGCTGGCCGGTGCCCACATGAAACGCACCACCATGGAGCTGGGCGGCCACTCGCCGGTACTGGTGTTCGACGACGCCGACGTCGAGCCGGCGGCCGAGATGCTGGCGCGCATGAAGATCCGCAACGCCGGCCAGGTGTGCATCTCGCCCACCCGCTTCTACGTCCAGGAAAAGGCCTATGACAAGTTCGTGGCGCGCTTCGCCGATACCATCGCCTCCATCAAGGTCGGCGACGGCCTGGGCAAGGGCGTGGAAATGGGTCCGCTGGCCCACGAGCGCCGGCTGATGGCCATGGAAACCTTCCTGGACGACGCCAGCCAACGCGGCGGCCGTATCGTGACGGGCGGCTCGCGCATGGGCGAAAAAGGCAACTTCTTCTCGCCCGCCGTCGTGACCGACATCCCCGACGATTCCAAGCTGATGACCGAGGAACCCTTCGGCCCCATCGCCCCGGTCACGCGGTTCAAGACCACCGACGAAGTGCTCAAGCGCGCCAACAGCCTGCCCTTCGGCCTGGCCTCGTATGTATTCACGAACTCGCTGAAAACCGCGACCGCCGTGTCCAACGGCCTGGAAGCCGGGATGGTCAACATCAACCACTTCGGCGTCGCCCTGGCCGAGACGCCCTTCGGCGGCGTGAAGGACTCGGGCATAGGCAGCGAAGGCGGCATCGAGACCTTCGACGGCTATCTCGTGACCAAGTTCATCACGCAGATCTGACGTCCCCACGGAGCGTCCCCGGCTCCCGGGGACGCATCCACCAGGCCAGCGCGGCAAAGCCCGCCAGCGCCCAGGCCGCCAGCCACGACAGCGACCCCGCCACGTCGGCCAGCGGCGCCCCCATCTGGTTCAGCCTGAGCGAAGCATCGATGCCGGCGGTGCTGGGAAAGATCCAGCGCGCCGCCTGCAGCACCGGCGGCAGGCTCTCCACCGGCCACGCGAAGCCGGACAGGAAAGCGATGGGCAGCGACGTGAACAGCCATGCCTGCAACGCCTGCTCGCGGTCCTTGAGCCAGGCGCCCAGCAGCGCCCCCGCCACGCTGATCGCCGGGGCATAGCACAGCAGCAGCACCAGCGCCCCCAGCGGATTGCCGCCGCGCGGGTAGTCCTGCAGCCAGAATATCCAGCCGAAGTAGACCAGCCCCGCGAACAGGCCGGCGGTGGAGAAGGCCAGCACGCGCCCCAGCCAGACCGAGGCCGATGCCCGCAGGCGACCGGCCTCGGCCCAGGTGCCGGCCAGCATCGCGACCCCCATCAGCAGCGTCTGCTGCATGATGATCAGCGCCACCGCCGGCACGACGTAGCTGCCATAGCCGCCGGTGGGGTTGTAGAGGGCGACCGCGCTGACGCCGACCGGGCTGCGGCCGGCCATGGCCTGGGCCCGCCCCTGGCCGCGCGCGGTGCGCTGCGCGATCTCGATGCCGGCCGACACCGTGCCGACCACGGCCGTGAAGCCGGTCATCACCGCCTTGTTGTAGAGCGCGTAGCTGCCGTTGGTGCTGACCACGACCGGCGCCGGCCGGCCGCGCAGCACGTTGCGCTTGAGGTCCCGGGTCAGCAGCGCGTAGCCTTCGATCTCGCCACGCCACATCGCCTGCCTGGCGGTTTCCTCATCGCCGGTCACCATCGCCACGCGTAGGTCCGGGCTGGCATCGGCGTAGCGCACGATCTGGCGCGACAGGCTGGAGTGGTCCAGGTCCACGATGGCCACCGGCACGCGTTGCAGGACTTCGGTGGCATAGGGCCAGGGATAGAAGAAGCCGTAGAAAACCGGCGCCAGCACGATCAGCAGCAGCGCACCCTTGTCGCGCAGCAGTTCCGCCAGGGTGTCCCGCCAGGCGGCGGCCCAGCCGCGCGCGGCCATCATCGGCCCCCCCAGCACGCGGGCTCGGCCGCCACGCGGCACAACAGCCACGCGCCCGCCAGCGCGAGCAGCGCCGTGGCCACCGGCATCAGCACGAAGGTCGGCAGCGAATGGCGCAGGGGCGCCGCCATCTGCAACTGCTCCACCTGCAGCCGTATGTAATGGGTATAGGGCAACGCCAGCGCCCAGGCACGCGCGCCGGCCGGCATGGCGGCCAGCGGAAAACCCATGCCGCTGAAGGCGAAGGCCGGCGCGGTCACGATGCCGGCCAGCGACAGCGCCGTGCGCAGGGAGCGCGTCGCCAGCGCCGCGACCGCGCCCATCGCGATCGACAGGGCAATGAAAGCCACCAGGGCCACGGCCACCCACGGCAGGCTGCCGGGCGGATGCCAGCCCCGCCCCCAGGTCAGCCACAGCAGCGCCGCCAGGCCCACGGCGGACAAGCCCACCCATGGCCACGCGAGCTTGCCGGCCAGCGCGGCCAGGGCCGGCCCCACCGCGACGCGCACGCCGCCGCCGGAATCGACCCCGGCACCCGTGGCATCGGCGAGCCAGGCGCCCACCGTGCGGTCGCGGATCTCCCGGCCCACGGCCCAGGCGCCGGCCGTCATGCCCAGGATGTGCAGCAGCGCGGGGATCAGCGCGGCCGCCAGGAATTGTTCGTAGTTGAGGCTGGGGTTGAACAAGGCCAGCGAACTGGGCCGGATCGGCTCGGCGCTGACCGCCACCGCCTGCGCCGGCTCGCCGCGGCGATTGCGCGCGGCCATCTCGACGCCGGCCGACAGCGTCATGGCCACGGTCTGCACGTCGCGCAGGACCAGGCCCGACACCGTGTAGAACTGGGCGTTGTGGTACAGCGTGACGTGGCCGCTCGCCCCGCGCTTGATGTCGCGGGAGAAGTCGCGCTCGATCGCCACCACCGCATAGATGTCGCCCCGTTCCATGCCGGCCCGCGCTTCGGCCAGGTTGGCGTCGCGCCGCGCGATGCGCAGGCCCGGCGCCGCCTCCAGCATGCGCGCGAGCTGGCGCGACAGGGCCGAGTGGTCGTCGTCCACGATGGCGATGGGCAGGCGCGTGGGGATGCCCGCCGAGAACATCCACCACAGCAGCAGCACGGCCAGCAGCGGCACCCAGCTGATCATGGCCAGTTCGCGCGGATGCCGGCGCAGCCATGCGGCCTCCCGGCCCGCCGCGCGCAGGAAGGTGCCGGACCGCGGCGCTTCCCGGTTCGCGGGCGCGCTCAAACGCTCACCTGACCAGGACGCTCATGCCCGGCCGCGCCCCATCGATCGGCGCTTCCGGACGGGCCCGGACTTCGAAGGTACGGACGTCGAACCCCTGGCTGGCGCGCGTGGTGCGCCAAGTAGCGAAGTCGGGCAGTACGGCCACGTAATAGACCTTGAAATTCGCGCGGCGCCGGTCCAGTGCCGGCAGTTCGGCCTCGAAGCTCGACCCGACGGCGAAGCGCGAAAGCCGGTCCTCGCGCACGTTGATGGCGACCCACTGGTCGGTCAGGTCGACCACGGTGGCCACCGCCACGCCCTGCGGCGACAGCTCGCCGACCTTGGCATAGACCTTGGTGATCTCGCCGGCCACGGGGCTTTTCAGATTGACCTCGGCCTCGGCCGCCTCGACCTCGGCCAGCGCGCCGGCCACCTGCTGCGCCTGGCCCGCCGCGGCCTCCTTGTCCTCGGGCCGCGCGCCGTCCAGCGCGAGCTGATACTGCGCCCGCGCCGCCAGCGCCGCATCTCGCGAGGCGTGGTAGTTGGCGCGCGCCTCGTCGCGCTTCTGCTCGGCCACCAGCCCTTCGCGCGCGAGGTTGTCCACGCGGCGGAACGAGACCTCGGCCAGATCGGCCGCCGCCTGCGCGCGCTGCCAGTTCAGTTGCGCCATCGTGATCTCCTGCGGGCGGGCACCGCGATCGGCCTTGGCCTGCACCGCCCGCGCCGCCGCCAGCGCCCCCTGGACCTGGGCCATCTTGGCCGCGACCTCGGGACTGTCCAGGCGCACCAGCAGCGAACCGCGCTCCACGCGGTCGCCTTCCTTCACCGCCACCTCGGCCACGCGCGCCGATATCTTGGCGGCGATGTCGGTTTCCTGGGCTTCCATGTAGCCCTGGAACTGCTCGGGCGCGGGGCTCGACGCGCGCCAGAAGCCGTAGGCGACGACGGCCAGCGCCAGCACGCCGGCAGCGGCGATGGCGAGAGTGGATTTTTTTGCGCTCATGGCAGCTCGGTCTCGTTGTCGTCAGGGGCTGCGGGCGGGGTCGGCGACCACGGCCGCCAGCGGCAGGCGCACGTCCGCCCGTTCGATGTAGCGCGTCAGCTCGCCGCCCAGCCCGCTGGCCTCCAGCAGCTCGGCCAGGGACTGGATGTAGTCGTAGGCGGCCTGCGCCCTTTCGGTCTGCACCTTGGCGCGGTTGGTCTCGGCATCGATCAGGTCGGTGGCGGTGCTGACGCCTTCGCGCAGGCCACTGGTGCGCAGGCGCACCACCTCGTCGGCCAGCTCCACGCTGGCGGCGGTCGCGAGGAACTGGCGGCGCGCCTGGTCCACCGCGCGCCACTTGCTTTCCACCAGCAGGCTGATGTCCTGCCGCGCCTGGGCCTCGGTCAGTTGGGCCTGCAGGATGGTCTTGTCGCTGGCGGCGTCCAGCGAGGGCCGGTCCAGCGAGTCCCACAGCGTCCAGCGCACGCCCACGCCCACCAGCCAGCTGCCGTTCTCGCTGCGGATCTGGTGCCCGCCGAACGCGAACACCTGCGGGCGCCGCGTGGCGGTCTCCACCGCATGCAGCTGGCGCGCCTGTTCTTCCTTGGCCGCGACCTTGCCCAGCGCGGGATGGCCGTGCATCGCGGCTTCCAGGAAATACGGCAGCGGTTCGATCGCCTGGGTCAGGATGAACAGCGGTGTCGAAGGCCGCACCGCCTCGTCCATGCGCAGCGTGCGGCCCAGCGCGACCTGCGCCAGTTCCAGCGTGTCCTGCGCCTTGCGCTCCTCGCGCCGCGCATCCTCCAGCGCAACGCGAGCCCGCAATCGATCGACGCGGGCAATCGTGCCTTCGGCCATCATGCGTTCGGCCGCGCGGTCGTGCTCGCCGATGGCGCGCAGGGCCTCGCGGCGCAGGTCCCAGGCGCGGGCGGCGAGCTGCGCGGCGAAATAGCGCTTGGCCAGCGTGGTCTGCACTTCGTAGCCGGCCTGGGTCGCGTCCGCGCGCGCCTCGTCGGCCTGGGCATGGACCAGGCCGCGCGCCGCGTCGGTGGCCCCGCCCAGATAGAGCGGCCAGATGCCGATCAGGGATTTGTTGGTCAGGGAGCCGCGCCGTTCCAGCTCCACGTTGGAAGGCAGGGGCAGCGGAATGCCGATGTTGTTCAGCCCCGACAGGCTGAGATTGGCGTTGGCCTCGTAGCGGAGGTGGGACGCGGACACGCTGAGCGAAGGCCCGCCCAGGTTGCGCACGCCTTCCAACTGGAGTTCCTTGCTTTCGACCGCTGCCCGCGCCGCGCCCAGCTTGTCGGACCGCGTCAGCACCTGCTGCTGCGCCGCCTGGAAGCTCAGGGCGGGCAGCACCTGGGCCGCCGCGCCCGTGTGCAGGACGACGGCCAGCCAGGCCAGCGCCCCGCGCACTTTCCACCGCCGCTGTTCACCCCGGCCTGGGCGGAACCGCCCGCCCCTGGACGTCGACGCATGCACGGATCCCGTCCCCCCGAAAAGTACGGCGTGGCCGGGCACCCCCCGCCGGCCACGCCTGATGGGGACATCATAAAGAAAACAGGCCGATAGTGCGCATCTTGCGCATCACATCGCCGACAGCCCTCCATCGACCAGCACGTGGGTGCCGGTCATGAACGAGGCTTCGTCCGAGGCCAGCCACAGCACCGGCCAGGCGATCTCGTCGGGCGCTGCCCAGCGGCCCAGCAGCGACGTATCGCTGCGCTCGCCCTTGAGCTGTTCAACCGCCTTGCCGCGCGCCCGGGCCCGGCCCACGTGGAACTCGGTCAGCGTCGACCCCGGGCACACGGCGTTGACGCGCACGCCGTGCGGCGCTTCCTCGAACGCCAGCGTGCGGGTCATCGCCAGCAGGCCGGCCTTGGTCGCGTCGTAGATGCCCATGCCCGCCCGGCCGGTCACCGCGTAGCACGACGACACGATCACCAGGCTCCCCTGGCCCGACTCGCGCAGCGCGGGCAGCGCGGCACGGCAGTAGTTGGCCGTGCCGATCAGGTTGACGTCCACCATGGCCCGCCATTCCTCGGGCCGGGCTTCGGACAGGGGCGAATAGTTGCGCATGGCGGCGTTGCAGACCAGGACGTCCAGCCCGCCCCAGGCCCGCCGGGCCAGCGCGGCCGCGCTCAGCGCCGCGTCCTCGTCGGCCACGTCGGCGGCCAGGCATTCGATCCGGGCACCCGGGTGCTGCTCGCGCAGCACCGCGGCGGTGCGCGCCAGCGCGTCGGCATCGCGGTCCACCAGCAGCACCGCCGCGCCTTCCTGGCAGAAGATCCGCCCGATGGCGGCGCCTATGCCCGCGGCACCGCCGGTGATCAGGGCCCTGCGTTCGGCAAGTCTGGCCATGACCTATCCCGCCTTCGCGCCGGTGGCCTTGATGACCTTGCCCCAGCGTTCCACTTCGGTCCGTATCCACGCGCCGAACTGTTCAGGCGTGTTGGCCACGACCTCGAACTCCATGTCGCGCAGCTTCTGCTGCACGTCGGGCATGTGCAGGATCTTCACGATCTCCTTGTTGTAGCGGTCGATGATGGGGCGCGGCGTGCCGGCCGGCGCCAGGAAGCCTATCCACGACGTGGCGACGAAATGGGGATAGCCCGACTCGATCATGGTCGGGATGCCGGGCGTGCTGGAAAACCGCTTCTCGCCCGTCGAGGCCAACAGCTTGAGCCGCCCTTCCTTCACGTACTGCTGGACGTTGCCGGGCACCATGAAGGCCGCCTGCACGTTGCCCGCCACCAGGTCGACCAGGGCCGGCGAGGCGCCACGATAGGGCACGTGCGTGGCGCCCAGCCCCGAGGCTTCGTTCAGCATTTCCATGGTCAGGTGCGAAGCGCTGCCCGTGGCCACCGACCCGTACGACAGCTTGCCCGGATGGGCCTTGGACCAGGCCACCAGATCGGCCACGCTCTTGACCGGCAACCCGGGGTTGACCACCAGGTACTGCGGCGAACTGACCGCGAGCGTGATCGGCGCCAGGTCGGTCACGGGATCGTAGGGCATGTTGTCGAACAGCGTCTTGTTGATGGCGATGGGCCCGTTGTAGCCCACCAGCAGCGTGTAGCCGTCCGGCGGCGACTTGGCCACCAGGTCGGCGCCGATGTTGCCGCCGGCGCCCGGCTTGTTCTCGACGATGACGGGCTGCCCGAGTATGCCTTCGAGCTTGGACGCGACCAGCCGCCCCAGCACGTCGTTGGTGCTGCCCACGATGGGCACGATGATGCGCACCGGCTTGGTGGGCGCCCATTCCTCGGCGGCCACGGCCGCCTGCGCCATGGAACAGGCGGCCAGCGCGCAGGCCGCCTTGCGTAGCAATGCTTGCATGGAAAGTCTCCTTACCCTCTCGTTCTTGAAGCGGCCGGCCGAAGCCCTGGCCGCATGGCTACACGCTGTAGACCGGCTCGTTCAGGCCGTCCGCCAGGTGTTTCTTGGCCCACTCCATCGGATCGGCGGCACGGTCCAGCAGGACGCCGGCGGCGCGCACGCGCTGCGCCGCACCGTCCAGCGCCGGCGGCTCCGAACCGTTGGCCAGGCCCACGACGGCCTCGTGCAGCATGCGGCGCGCCATGACGATGGCGCGATCCGTGGGCAACAGCCGTTCGGCCTCGTGGTTCTGGATGGGTCCCATGCTTTCCTGCAGCGACGCATCCTGCATGGCGAAGCCGAACACGCCGCTGTACGCGCGCTTCTCCTTCTGCGCCACGCGATCGATCAGATAGTCGTTGTCCTTGTTGGCAAGCGGACGGAAAGTGACGGGATCGCAGGGCGCGTGAATGCCCCGGCCCGCGTCCAGGTCCGCGCGCTCCTGCCCGGACAGCGGCTTGCCAGGGTGGAAATTGATGCTCCAGGCCCAGCAACTGTGGTCGTCGATGGGCACCCAGACATGGCCGCCCAGCGCGTGTTCGCCGAATGGCGGGATCAGCGTGAACCACGGGAACAGCCACTGGGTGACGCGCCAGTAATACGAATCCGGTTCGCCGTTGCGGCGGCCGTACAGCGACAGGCCGAACGCGTTCTTCTCGATGTCGAACACGACGTTGCCGTCGGCCTTGATGTAGTCGTTGGCCTTGGTGCCCTGATGCAGCGGATCGACATCGACCTCGTAGCGGTGCACGTACGACACGTGGCTGGTGTCGATGCCGCCTTCCATGGCCTGCAGGTAATTGGATTCCTGCAACCGCCTGGACACGTAGATATGGCTTTCCGGCAGGCCGCACCACTCCACCTCGGGCAGGCTGGGCTGGGTCTCGGGCGGCCCCATGTAGGCCCAGACGACGGAACCGCGCTCGATGCACGGATAGGCCTTGATGCCCATGCGGCTGCAGCTTTGCGGCGCCGACGGCACATCCACGCATTCGCCCAGGCGGTTGAACTTCAGGCCGTGATAGGCGCAGCGGATGCCGTCCTCTTCGTTGCGGCCGAAGTACAGCGACACGCCGCGGTGCGAACAGAACTCGTCGATCAGCCCCACCTGCCCGCTGCTGTCGCGGAATGCCAGCAGCTTCTCGCCCATGATCTGGACCCGCACCGGCGGACAGTCGGGTTCGGCGATCTCGCTCGCTTTCAGGATGGGGACCCAGTAGCGCCGCAGCAGATTGCCCATGGGCGTGCCCGGGCCCGTGCGCACCAGGATTTCCGAGGTTTCCTTGTTCATGACTCCACTGCCTCCTGCATGGTTTGTCCGTTCTATGATAATTGAGTCCATTCTACGGACATAAAACAGATTGTCAACGGGCAGGCGGTAACGGAACCCGGCGGCGGCTCGGCTACGATGTCGGGCTCGATGGACAGAGACGAACGAGGAAAGGCGTGGCGGAAACCGAGAAACCGGGCGAAAGCGTGCGGGCCGTGGACCGGGCCCTGGAGATCCTGCTGGCCTTCACGGCCACGGACTACGAGCTGACGGTGGGGCAGTTGCTCAAGCGCGTGGACCTGAGCCGCCCCACGCTGTACCGCCTGCTGTACACGCTGGAGCAATGCGGCTTCGTGGTGTCGGAGGGGGATCCGCAGAAATTCCGCCTGGGGCCGTCGGTGGGCCAGCTCGCCCACGTCTGGACCTCCAGCCTGGACCTCAGCTCGCTGGCCACGCCGCCGATGCAGCGGCTGCGCGAGCAGACCGGCGAGACGGTCGCCCTGTTCGTGCTGCAAGGCGGCGACCGGCTCTGCATCGCCGAACTGCCCAGCCCCCAGCCCCTGAGCTTCAAGCGCGGCATCGGCTATCGCGAGCGGATCTCGGTGGGCGCCAGCGGCCGGGCCATCCTGGCCAGCATCGGACAGGGCGACGAGGACCGCCGCCGCTACGCGGCCGAGCGCGGCCTGGACATCGCGCGGCCGGCCGAAGACCTGGACCTGGTGAAGCGACGGGGCTATGCCGTCAGCAAGGACGAACTGATACAGGGGGCGGTGGCGATCGCCGCGCCGTTCTTCGACCGCAGCGGCCAGGTGGCCGGCTCGCTGGGCGTGTTCGGCCCCAGCGCGCGGCTGCCCGCCGGCCGCATCGAGGAATTCGGAGAACTGGTGGTGCGGGAAGCCGCCGAACTGTCACGCACGCTGGGCAGCCGGACGGCCCCCTGAGCGTGGCGGCTCAGGGCCGCCGCGCGGGTGTGGCGGCCGCGCGGGCGGCCGCCAGCCGCTGCGGGTCCTGCGCCCGCAGCCGGACGTCCGGGCCCAGCCCGCGCACGTCCACGAAATGGAAACGGCGCGCCTGGTCCAGGTCCTCGATCAGCGGCAGGCGCGCCATGCCGGCGCCCTCGCCCAGCAGCATGGGCGCCATGTAGACCAGCAGTTCGTCCACGCAGCCGGCCTCGAGCAAGGCGCCGGTCAGCACCGCACCGGCCTCGGCATGGACTTCGTTGATGTCGTGCCGCCCCAGCCAGCGCATGACGCCGGGCAGGTCGACGCGGCCATCCGGGTCGGGCAGGCCAATGACCCGCGCATTGCGCGCCGCCAGTTCGGCGGCCCGGCCGGCATCTTCGCGCGCGGTGAAGATCCAGGTTTCGGTGCCATCGAGCAGGCGCGCGTCGGCCGGCATGCGCAGATGCGTATCCAGCACGATCTTGCGCGGCGGGCGCGTGGTCGCCACATGGCGCACGTCCAGGCGCGGATCGTCGGCCAGCACGGTGCCGATACCGGTCAATACGGCGCAACTGCGCGCGCGCCAATGGTGGCCGTCGGCCCGCGCGGCCTCGCCGGTGATCCATTGCGACCGGCCGTTGGGCAGCGCGCTGCGCCCGTCCAGCGACGCCGCCATCTTGGCCCAGAGCCAGGGCGTGCCGCGGCTCATGCGGGAGACGAAGCCGACGTTCAGCGCCAGCGCCTCGTCCAGGCACACGCCCGCGGTGACGGCGATGCCCGCGGCGCGCAGCCGCGCCAGGCCCTCGCCGTTGACGCGCGGATTGGGATCGCCCGTCGCCACGACGACCCGCGCCGGCGCGGCGGCGACGAGCGCATCGACGCAGGGCGGCGTGCGGCCATGGTGGCTGCACGGCTCCAACGTGACGTAGACAGTGGCGCCTTCGACCGACAGGCCGCGCGCCTGCGCGTCGCGCAGCGCCCGCACCTCGGCATGCGGCCCGCCCACGGGCTGGGTCGCGCCCTCGCCCAGGACCTGGCCGTCGCGCACGATGACGCAACCCACGCGGGGATTCGGCGAAGTCGTGTACATGACGCCGTCGGCCAGCGACAGCGCGCGCCCCATCCAGGCGGCATCCTCGGGACGTTCGGTCGGGTCGGCGCTCATCGGCGATCAGGACTTCGCGGCGGGAGGCCGCGGCCCCTGGATCTCGCGCACGACGTCGGTGAACTCGTCCACGTCCTCGAAGCTCTTGTAGACCGAGGCAAAGCGGATGTAGGCGATCTTGTCGAGCTTCTTGAGCTCCTGCATGACCAGTTCGCCCACGCGCTCGGACGGTACCTCGCGCAGGCCGCTGGTCATCAGGGCTTCCTCGATGCGGGTGACGGCGGCTTCCACCGCGTCGGCACTGACGGCCCGCTTGCGCAGCGCCAGCATCAGGCTGCCGCGCAGCTTGCCCTGGTCGTACTCCGACCGGCTGCCATTGCGCTTGACCACCGCCGGCAACGACAGCTCCACCCGCTCGTAGGTGGTGAAGCGCCGATCGCAATGCGTGCAGCGGCGGCGCCGGCGAATGGCGCTGCCTTCTTCCAACACCCGGGTGTCCATCACCTGGGTGTCGTCATGGCGACAGAAAGGACACTTCATGCGCCGAGCTCCGTCAGGTGGGTTTTCTATCCACCGTAGACCGGGAACTTCGCGGTCAGGGCGTTGACGCGCTCACGCACGGCCGCGATGTTGGCCTCGTCGCGCGGGTTGTCCAGCACGTCGGCGATGAGGTTGGCGGTCAGGCGGGTCTCGTCTTCCTTGAAGCCGCGCGTGGTCATGGCCGGCGAGCCGACACGCACGCCGCTGGTCACGAAGGGCTTCTCCGGATCGTTCGGGATGGCGTTCTTATTGACCGTGATGTGGGCCTGGCCCAGCGCCAGCTCGGCGTCCTTGCCCGTGATGCCCTTGGCGCGCAGGTCCACCAGCATGACGTGGCTTTCGGTGCGTCCCGACACGATGCGCAGGCCGCGCTCGACCAGCGTCTCGGCCATCACCTTGGCGTTGGCCACGACCTGGGCGGCGTACTGCTTGAACGAGGGATCCAGCGCTTCCTTGAAGGCCACGGCCTTGGCGGCGATGACGTGCTCGAGCGGACCACCCTGGATGCCCGGGAAGATGGCGGAATTGACGGCCTTCTCGAACTCGGCCTTGCACATGATCAGGCCGCCGCGCGGGCCGCGCAGCGACTTGTGCGTGGTCGAGGTGACGAAATCGGCGTGCGGAACCGGGTTGGGATAGGCGCCGCCGGCGACCAGGCCGGCGTAGTGGGCGATGTCCACCATGAACAGCGCGCCGTTGGCCTTGGCGATCTCGGCGAAACGGGCGAAGTCGATGCGCAGCGCATAGGCCGAGGCGCCGGCCACGATCAGCTTGGGCTTGTGCTCGGCGGCCAGGCGCGCGACCTGGTCGTAATCGATTTCTTCCTGGGCGTTCAGGCCATAGGACAGGAAGTTATACAGCTTGCCCGAGGCGTTGACCGGCGAACCGTGCGTCAGGTGGCCACCCTCGGCCAGGCTCATGCCCAGCACGGTGTCGCCGGGCTTGAGCACGGCCATGTACACGCCCTGGTTGGCCTGCGAACCCGAATTGGGCTGCACGTTCACGGCGTCGGCACCGAAGATCTGCTTGGCGCGGTCGATGGCCAGCTGCTCGACGATGTCGACGAATTCGCAGCCGCCGTAATAGCGCTTGCCGGGATAGCCTTCGGCGTACTTGTTGGTGAGCTGCGTGCCCTGGGCCTGCATGACGGCGGGGCTGGCGTAGTTTTCCGAGGCGATCAGCTCGATGTGCTGTTCCTGCCGCTGGTTTTCCAGCTCGATGGCGGACCAGAGTTCGGGATCGGCCTGGGCGATGGTGCGGTTGCGGTCGAACATGACGGTTTCCTTCCTGTGCAGAACGGGGGGCCAACCGACGGGTTCAATGCGACGGCCAGCCGATATGACGGAAACCGCGCCACATCGCCCTGCTGCACCTGCGCGGCAGGGCAGCCGATACGAAAGACGGCGTGACGCGATCTACGAATCTGCCTAACGGCTGCCCAGGCGAACGGCGGGCGGCGCGGCCGCGCCCCGGATGGGACGAACCGAACCGCCGGAACCCTGCGCTTCCTTGTGGTAAACCCACCTAGGCCCCAGGCCTAGAGTCGCCAGTCACGCAGGGTGAAGGCAAGAACTAGTTTACCCCAGACTGGCATGCCCCGGCACCGGTCTGCGCGGCGGCGCAACATGGGCTATCGTGGCAGCCTGAGCGCGACCGAAAACCGACTTCCAGGACTCATCCCGATGAAGCACCGCATTCTGCAGATTGCCTCCATCACGCCCGCCGTCGACGCCCGCCTGGCGCGCGACTACGACGTGGCGCCCCTGTGGAAGCAGCCGGACGCCGCCGCCTTCCTGGCCGAGCACGGCGCCGGGTTCGAGGGCATCGCGATCCACGTGCGGGATGCCTGCGGCGCCGATATCCTGGCGGCCCTGCCCAAGGCCCGCGTCATCGCCAATTTCGGCGTGGGCTACGACCGGATCGACATCGACACCGCCAAGCGCCAGGGCATGCAGATCAGCAACACCCCGGAAGTGCTGGACGGCTGCGTCGCCGACCTGGCCATGGGGCTGGCCATCGACGCGGCACGCGGCATTTCCGTCGCCACCCGCTTCGTGCGGGCGGGCGGCTGGAAAACGGGCCAGCGCCCGCTGATGACGCGCGTCCACGGCAAGAACATGGGCCTGCTGGGCTTCGGCGGCATCGGCCAGGCCATCGGCCGGCGCGCCGCCGGCTTCGACATGGACGTGCGCTACCACACGCGCCGGCCGGTCGCGGGTTCCCCCCACCGGCACGAACCCTCGCTGGTCGAACTGGCCCGATGGGCCGATTTCCTGGTGGTGGCCTGCCCCGGCGGCGCGGCCACCCGCCACCTGGTCAACGCCGAAGTCATGGAGGCGCTGGGCCCGTCCGGCATCCTGGTCAACATCGCGCGCGGCAGCGTGGTCGACGAGGCCGCGCTGGTCCAGGCGCTACAGGCCGGCCGCCTGGGCGGCGCGGGCCTGGACGTGTTCGAGAACGAGCCCGACGTGCCCCAGGCCCTGCTGGAGATGGACAACGTGGTCGCCGTCTCGCACATCGCCGGCTTCACCCGCGAATCGCGGGCGGACATGGAAGCCCGCGTGTGCGACAACCTGGATGCGTATTTCCGCACCGGGCAGGTGCTGAACCCGGTTCCCTAAAGCTCCATCAGCTGCCGCGCGTCGGGCTGCCCGCGCGCGGGCTGGCCCTCCCAGGTCTCGGGCGCGGACCACCGCTGGTCTAGGATCACCTCGACACCGCTCAGGTTGCCCGCATCCTGGATGGTAGTCATCAACACCTCGAGAATACGGCGGGTGTTGACCGAAAAAGAGCGCAGATGGCGGGTCGCCAGGCATATTTCCCGCGAAATGCGGGGTTCGCACAACTCCCGGAACTTGAGTTCGTTGAGCGGTCCCGCCTGGGCGGCCAGCGCGGGCACCACCGAGATTTTCCCTCCCAGGCCCAGCATGGCGTAAAGGGAATGGGTGCTGGACACGTTGTCGTGCAGTTGGGCGCGTCCGTGCAGGCCCAGTTCCGGGTAGTTCTCCAGGAAGGCGCCGATGCCCGTGTCCCCCGTCAGCCCGATGTAGTCGTACTGCGCCAGGTCCGACCACTTGATCGGCCCATTGGTACAGGCCAAGGGATGGTCGTTGGGAAAGATCACACCGAACGGGTCGGCCAGCATGGGCACGTAATTGAGTTCGGGATAGTTGTTGAGGCGGCTGCACAGGCCGAAATCGACGTCGCCGTCGAGCACGGCCCGCTCGATCTTGTCCGATCCGCCGTCGCGCACCGACACGGTGATGGCGGGATAGGCCCGCCGAAACGCGGCCAGGGCGGGGGTCAGGATGTGCATGATCATCGACGGCGCGGCGGCGATGCGCACATGCCCCCGCTGGCTCTTGGCGATGGCCTGGAGATCCCCGATGGCGCTGTCGAAGTCCCGCAGGATGCGCTCGGCCACGGCCTTGAAGCGGACGGCATCGTCGGTCAGGACCACGCGCCGCGTCGTGCGGTCGAACAGTTTCAACCCGACCGCTTCCTCGAACTGCTGGATGGTGGCGGTCAGGGACGATTGCGTATGAAACAGCCGCGCGGCTGCCAGCGTGAACGAACCGGTTTCGGCAATGGCGACGAAACACCGCAGGTGACGCAGGGAAATCTTTCTCATGATTGCGAGCCTTCGAAAGACACCGCTCGAACAACCCTGGACGTGTTGCAGCGCGGTATGCGCGCCGGGCTCCCGCCGTGCGGCGTGGGCGGATCAGGTCTGGCCCGCCGTGACCGCCGTCTCGAAGCGATCGAAGAATTCTCCCGCGAGCTTCCTGGCGACGCCTTCGATCAATCTTGCCCCCACCTGGGCCAACTTGCCTGCGACCTGAGCCTGGGCATCATAGGCCAGGCGCGTACCGCCGTCAGCGGGGTCCAGCACCACATCGGCGCCGCCTTTTGCCAGGCCCGCCGCCCCGCCGCTGCCCTCGAACACCAGCCGGCAGCGCGCCGGCGCCTGCGCGTCGGCGATGGTGAAGGTCCCTGAGAACCGCGCCTTGACGGGGCCGATGGCCATCACGACCACGGCCCGGTAGCGGGTCTCGTCCTCGCGTTCGACCGATACGCAGCCGGGTATGCACTGCTGCAGGATGGCCGGATCGAACAGGCTTTCCCAGGCGGTTTGCCGATCGACGGCCAGTTGCCGTTCTCCGGTGATGTTCATGAATGGAATGTCCTTGAAGGAGTTTCGGGTTCAACCGGCCTTGGCCAGCCGGTCGCGCGCCATTTCGGTGGCCTTGACGATGCCGGCATAGCCGGTGCAACGGCACAGGTTCCCGGCCAACTGGTCGCGGATCTGGTGTTCCGATCCGCAGCAGCCGCGCGCCAGCGCATCGCGCACCATGATGACCATGCCGGGCGTGCAAAAGCCGCATTGCAGCCCATGCGCCTCGGAAAAGCATTCGCGGATGACCGCCATCGCGGCATCGTCCTCGAAGCCTTCGATGGTCGTCACCGCCCGGCCGTCGACCGCGGCCGCCAGCGTGATGCATGCCCGCACGGGTTCGCCGTCCACCAGCACCGAACAGGCGCCGCACACGCCGTGTTCGCAGCCGAGATGGGTGCCGGTCAGCCCGCAGTGGTCGCGGACGAAGTCGGCCAGCGTCATGCGGTCCTCGATCTCGCCCGCCACCGGCGCGCCGTTCACTGTCAATGCAAGCTTCATGTCTGCTCCTGCAAGCGCGCGCAGGCGCGCACGACCATGGTCCGATGCAGATGGAATTCGTAGGACGACGCGGCCAGCCCCGTGGTGTCCCGTACGTCCTCGTCCACCACCTGCCCGAGCTGTTGCGGATCCACCCGCCCCCCTTCGGCCAGCAGCGCCGACACGCGCCCCAGCCGGCACGGCTTGTCTCCCGCCGCACCCAGCACCACCTCGGCCAGTTCCCGCACCGGATCGCGTACGACGGCCGCGATGGAATGGGCGAACTCGCCCGACTTCCGGCAGAACTTCTGATAGCTCCACCGGGCCAGATCGGACAGCGCGGGCACGGTCACGCCGACGAGGATCTCGTCCGGCCGCAGCGCGGTCTCCATCAATCCGAGCTGGAATCGCGCCAGCGGCAGCCGGCGCTCGCCGCCGGCGCTGCGGATGACGGCCTCGGCCCCCAGCGCCAGCAGTGCCGTGGGCCAGTCCGCCGCGGGATCGGCGTGGGCCAGGCTGCCACCCAGCGTGCCGCGGTTGCGCACCGAACGAAAGGCAATGCCGCCGGCCACGTGCCGCAGGTAGCCGCGCGACGGATCCTCGATCCTGCCGTCCTCGATCATGGCGTGCGTGACGCCCGCGCCGATGAACACGCGATCGCCCTCGCCCGCGCTGCGCCGCAGCTCGGCCAGCCCGGAGATGTCGATCATCGTGTCGGCCAGCGTCAGGCGCAGGTTCATCATGGGCACCAGCGACTGGCCGCCGGCCAGGAAGCGGGAGCTCTCGCCGCCGGCCGCCAGCGCCTCGTCCAGGGTCGCGGCGCGGCGATAGGAAAACGGCGCGGCCTTCATTGCAACACCTCGCCTTCGCGATGCACACGGGTTGTGCGCGACACGCCTTCGGCGGCCGCGACGATGGCGGCCCGCACGCGCTGCGGCGTCATGGGCGTTTCGTTCAACTCGGCGCCCAGGCCGCGCAGCGCATCGCGCACCGCGTTGGCGATCGCGGCCGGCGGCGGGATCGCGCCGCCCTCGCCCATGCCTTTCATGCCGTACTCGGTATGCGGCGTAGGCGTCACCATGTGGCCGATCTTGATGGGCGGCGCCTCCGGCGCACCCGGCATCAGGTAATCGCCCAGCGTCGTGGCCAGCGGCTGCCCGTTCTCGTCATAGGGGATCTCTTCGTACAGCGCCGTGCCTATGCCCTGCACGATGCCGCCGATGATCTGGCCATCGACGATCATGGGATTGACCACGGTGCCGCAGTCCTCGACGCAGGCGTAGTCGAGCAGGTCGACCTTGCCGGTGTCCGGGTCCACGGCCACCACCGCCGCATGCGTCGCGTAGGTGAACACGCCGGTATCCACCTGCGGCTCGTAGGTCGTCGTCACGTCGAGCAGGGGCTCCATGCCCGGCGGCAGCGCCTCCTGCCGCAGGTGCGCGATGCGGCCGATCTCGTCGAAGCCCATCGACCCTTCGGGCCCGTGCACGCGTTCGTCCTCGAAGCGCAGCGCCTCGGCTTCGCACTTCAGGGCGTACGCGGCGATGGCCGCCATCTTCGCGCGCAGCAGCCGGCACGCCCGGGCCACCGCGCCCCCAGACATGACCATGCTACGCGAAGCGAAGGTCCCCATGCCGAACGGCGAGACCTGCGTGTCGCCATGCCGGACCGACACATGGGCCGGGTCTATGCTCAGTTCCTGGTGGGCGATCTGCGACAAGGCCGTCTCCAGGCCCTGCCCGTGCGACACGATGCCCACCATCAGCATCAGCGATCCGTCGGGCATCATCCGCGCCGTGGCCGATTCGTAGCCCGGGATCACCGGCGTACCGCGCGAGACCCATTCGCCGCAGCCGTGCGCGGTCTGCTCGGTGAACGCCGCAAAGCCCACGCCGATCAACCGGCCGTCGGCCTCGCCCTGCTTCTGGCGCGCCCGCACCCCGGCCAGTTCGATCAACCCGGCGGCGCGCCGCACCGACTCACCGTAGTTGCCGGTGTCGAAGATCAGGTTGGTGATGGACCGGTACGGCATGGCGTGCTCGGGCACCATGTTCTCCACACGCACCTCCCAGGGCTCGCGGCCCACGGCGTGGGCGATCTCGTCGATGGTGCGCTCGATGGTGAAACAGGCCGCCGGGCGCGCCACGCCGCGATACGCGCCTATGGGCGACTTGTTGGTGGCCACGGTGTAGCTGCGGCAGCGATAGCTGGGCACGTCATAGGGGCCGGGAATGTTCTTGGCGACCATGCCCGTCTCCATGAAGGGGCTGTTGGGCCAGTGCGAATAAGCTCCGGCGTCCACGTAGACCTCCACGTCCAGGCCCAGGATGCGGCCGCGTGCGTCGGCGTAGGCCTTCACCTTGTGATGATGCTCGCGGCAATGGATGGCGCTCAGCAAGTGCTCCCGCTTGTCGTCCAGCCAGCGGACCGGCCGCTTCAGCTTGAGCGCCAGCGCCGCCACCATCAGCTCTTCCGGATACAGGACGCGCTTGGCACCGAAGCCGCCGCCCATGTCGGGCGAGATCAGCCGCAGCCGCCGCTCCTCGATACCCAGCACCTGCGCCATGCCGACCCGCGTCTGGTGCGGCGACTGGCTGCCCGTGTAGACGCACAACTCGTCCAGCCGGTCGTCCCACACCGCCAGGATCGCGCGTCCTTCCAGCGGCACGGCGGACTGGCGGTTCATCCGGTATTCGCGCTCGATCACCACCGCGGCCTCGCGCCGCGCGGCCGCCAGGTCGCCGAACTCGGCGTCGCGCGCGACGTACACGTTGTCGCCCCACTCCTCGCGGATCAGGGGCGCGCCGGGCAGCGTGGCCGCCACGGTGTCGACCACGGCCGGCAACTCCTCGATGTCGACGAACACCGAGTCGGCGATGTCCTCGGCCATCGCCCGCGTGGGGGCGATCGCCATCGCCACCGGCTCGCCGGCGAAGCGGACGCGATCGGTGGCCAGCGCCGGATGCTCGGAATACTTGAAGCCGTCGATCTTGGGCACCGCCACGATGGGCTTGACGCCGGGAAAGTCCCGGGCGGTGAACACCTGGTCCCGGTACTCGTCGGGAATGACGATGTCGCGCACGATGCCGTGGGCACTGGCACTGCGCACGAACGCGACCTCCAACATGCCCGGCACGCGGATGTCGCCGACGAACTGCCCACGCCCACGCAGGTGGCGCCAGTCCTCCCGGCGGCGCAGGCGCGCCCCAACCCCCTTTGCCGCCGCCGCGGACGAGCCGCTCGTATCCTTGTCGGTCATCAGTCGCGCTCCAGTCCCATGTCCTTGACGAGCTTACGGTAAGTCGCGGCATCCTGGCGACGCAACTGTGCAAACTCCGTGGAGCTGATCAGATAGGGTTCCGCGCCCAGCGTGGCGAGCTGCTTGCGCATCTCCGGCGACTGCACCGCCTTGTGGATGGCCGCATTGAGCTTCTCCACGACGGCGGGCGGCATGTGGGCCGGCCCTTCTATACCCATCCAGAAATTCATCGTGGCCGAGGGGTAGCCCGCTTCGATGGCGGTAGGCACGTCGGGCAATATCGAGGAGCGCTCCTTGGACATCACCACCAGCGGACGCACTTGCCCCGCGCGCACGTAGCCTATGGTGGAGGGCAGCGAATCGAACACCATCGACACCCGTCCCGAGATCACGTCGGGAAAGGCCAGCCCCGACGACTTGTACGGCACGTGGGTCATGGTGATGTTCATCGCGTTCTGCAGGATCTGTCCCGACAGGTGGCCGGTGCTGCCCGGCCCGGCCGAGGCGAAGCTCAGCTTGTTCCGGCCTTCGCCCTTGGCATAGCTGGCCATGTCGGCCAGGGACTTCACCGGCAGGTCGTTGTTGACCGCCAGGATGTTGGGCGTGGTCACCAGCGTGCCGATCGCGGTGAAATCGTCGATCGCATGGTAGGAAAGGTTCTTGAGCAGCACGGGCGCCACCACGACCATGGGCGGACTGGTCAACAGGATCGTGTAGCCGTCGGGCGGCGCGGCCGCCACCACCGCGGCGCCTATCGTGCCACCCCCGCCGCCGCGGTTTTCCGCGACCACCGACTGCCCCAGCGCGTCGCTCATGGATTTGGCCAGCACCCGTCCGATCGAATCGGATACGCCACCGGTCGCATACGGAATCACCAGCCGGATCGGCTTGCTGGGAAACTCGTCGGCCACCGCCGCGGAGGGCGTCACCCAGGCCGCGCACACCATGGCCATCCCGGCCACGGCCCACCCGGCCCGCGTGGATGGCGACTTCACCTTACAACACCTGCCAGAGCTTCTCTCGATCATCTCAGCCTCACGTGTTTAGGGAACTACGGGATGTCGCCTCCTCCGTCCTGCAACCTGCCTCAGACGGCGGCCACCACCACGATCTCGACTCGGCATGCCGGGTCATTCAGTTCGACCTTGCCGCAACAACGAGTGGGGGTCTGCCCGGGCACGACCCAGGCATCCCACACCGCGTTCATCGCCGCAAAATCGTCCATCGTCTTCAACCAGATCTGCGCGCTCAGCATCCGGCTCTTGTCGGTCCCCGCCTGCCCGAGCAATTCGTCCACCTTGGCCAATACCTGGCGGGTCTGGTCGGCGATGTCCTGCGAGCGGTCGTCGGGCACCTGGCCCGACAGGTAGGCAATGCCGTGGTGAACCAGCGCCCGGCTGCGCCGCGCGTTCTGATCGATGCGTGTCATGTCATTCATGCTTTCTTCTCCAGTGATCCATAGGCGCCGCCGCCTGCGGTCTCCATCAACACGCGGTCGCCGGCGCGCAACACGCGCGGCTCGGTGGGATCGACAGTCTCGCCGTTGATGGCCAGGCGTCCGGGCTGGCCCGCGCCGCCGCCGGCCAGCCCGGCGGGCGCGGACTTGAGCTGGGTCATCAGGAATGACGCCGCCGCATCCGGCGCATCGGGCAGCAATTCGTACTCGAAGCGGATGCCGCAGCCGCCCGGCTGGCGTCCTTCGCCGCCGCTGCCACGGCGGATCTCGCGCCGCAGCACACGGATCGGCGCCAAGGTCTCCATCATCTCGACCGGAGTATTGCCCAGGTTGGCCGGGAAGCTCAGCGCCGAGAATCCGGGCCGGCGCGCGTTGGCGCCCTGTCCCGCGTTCAGGAAGTTGACGACGGCGTAGCGTTTGCCCCGGTACTCGCCCGACATGGTCATCGACGAATTCGGCGACCCCGAGGCCCAGACCTTTTCGGGCAGCACCTCGGCCAGCGCCTTGAAGACGGCGCCCGGCAACAGATGGCCGATGGCGCTGCGACCGCCCGACGCCGCGGGATAGGTCGGATTCAGCAGCGAACCGAGCGGCGCCTGGGTCGTGATGGGCAGGAAGCTGCCTTCGTTGTTCGGGATGTCCGCGCACAGCAAGGCCTTCAGGCCGTACACGGTGTAGGCGAACACGTAGATCGGCACCACGTTCAGGGCGCGCGGCAACTGCGCGGACGTCCCCGCATAATCGATGTCGATGCGGTCGCCGGCCACGGTCAACTGGCAGCGGATGACGATGGGTTCCTCGAAACCGTCATGCTGCACGGTCGAGTGGTAGACGCCGTCGGGCAAGGCGCGGATGGCCTCGCGCATGGCCTCTTCCGAACGCCTGCGCACTTCCGCGCCCAACGCCTCGAGGTCCACCGTCTCCAGCGGTCCCTTGAGGCGGTCGGCCATCATCCGGCACGCCGACACCTGGGCCCAGATGTCGCCCATGCCCTGCTCCGGCACGCGGATGTTCTGGGTGATCATCTCGATCAGCACCTCGTTGGGCTTGCCGTCGTCGAGCAGCTTCATCAACGGAATCTGCAGGCCTTCTTCGTAGATCTCGCGGCTGCTGTTGCTGCGCAGCTTGCCGCCGATGTCGGGCAGGTGCGAGACCACCGCGCCGAAAGCCACCAGCCGGCCCTCGAAAAAAATCGGCGTGACAGTGGTGACGTCGTGCACGTGGCCCGACCCCTTCCACGGATCGTTGGTGATGAAGACATCGCCCGGCTTGATCGTGTCGGCCGGATACTTGTCCAGGAAATGGCGCACCGTCGCCGGCAGGCAGCCGATGAAGCCGGGCAGGCTCATGGCCGATTGCGCCAGCGAACGTCCCTGGGCATCGGTCAGCACGATGGCGAAATCGTTGCCGTCCCTGACCAGCGTGGAAAAGCAGGTACGCACGAATGCGGCGGCGGCTTCGTCGACGACACTGATGAGCCGTTTCCACAGGATCTCCAGTTCGACCGCGTCGAAGCTCGTCTGCCGGGCGGCCGGACGCCGCCGCGAGGAAGTCTTGTCCATTATTCGAATTCCTTGATGGTCACGGATACGGTCAGGTCCGGAAGAATGGTCACGTCGGCCGCCACCGCGACGACCAGGGTGGATTCGCGCTCTTCCAGGATCAGCGGGCCCTGCAGGGTGATGCCCGCCGGCAGCGAATAGCGGTCATGCACCGGCACCTCGCCGTACGCCCGCCGCAGCGGCAGGTAGACAGGCCGCGAGCCGGCCGGCGCGCCGCCGCTGGTGCGCGTGTCGCCCCACTCGAAATGGCTGCCCTCGGTGCGCGCCTTGCCGACCAGGCGCCAGGTCGTGACCTGCGGCCGGGCATTCGGCACCAGGCGGCCGTACAGGCGCTGGTATTGCTCTTCGAACGCGGCGAGCACGCGCGCGCCGGTGCCGGCGTCGACCTCGGCATAGGGAATCGAGACGGGCACCTCGGCCCCCTGGCCGTAGTAGCGCATGTCGGCGCCGATGCGCCACTCGACATCGCTGGCCCCCACCGAAGCCAGCTCGGCCTCGCCCTCTTGCTTGAGTTCGCTCAGCACGCGCGCGACCTGGCTCCAGTCGGTCTCGGCCAGCAGTTGCGGACTGGACCAGGCGCGGTCCACGCGCGCCGGCGCCGCCAGCATGCCCAGGCACGACCCGGCGCCCGCGGCGATGGGCACGAGCACGCGCGGGATGCGCAGCTTGCGCGCCACGTCCACCGCGTGCACCGGGCCCGCGCCGCCCGTCGCCACCATGGACAGGTCGCGCGGATCGTGGCCGGTCTCGGCGATGTGGATGCGGGCCGCGCTGGCCATGTTCTCGTTGACCATGTTGCAAATGCCCCAGGCCACACTCTCGGCGGGCATCTCCAGTTGCTGGCCGAGCCGGGCCATGGCCGCGCGGGTCGCGTCCAGATCCAGCGCCATCTCGCCGCCCAGGAAGTTGGCCGGGTTCAGATAGCCCAGCAGCAGGTCGGCGTCGGTCACCGTCGGCTGCGCGCCGCCGCGGCCGTAGCACACCGGTCCGGGCACCGACCCCGACGACTCCGGGCCGACGTTGAGCAGGCCCAGCCGGTTGCAATAGGCGATCGAACCGCCGCCTGCGCCGATCTCGATCAGCTCGATGCTGGGAATGAGGATGGGCAGCCCCGACCCGCGCTTGAAGCGCTCCACGCGCGCGCATTCGAAACTGTGGGCGACCGGCGCCTCGCCGTCGATGGCGACGCAGGCCTTGGCCGTGGTGCCACCCATGTCGAAGGCCAGCACCTGGTCCACGTCGTTCTCCCGCGCGGTGTTGAGCGCGGACAGCACCCCCGCGGCGGGTCCGGACTCCAGCAGCATGATCGGCGACTCGGCGCCCGCCTGGGCGGAGGTGAAGCCCCCGCTGGACACCATCACGCGCAGCGGAATGCCGCGGCGGATGTCGCCGATGCGCGCCTCGAGCTGGCGCAGGTAATCGGCCACCACCGGCTTGACGTAGGCGTTGGCGGTCGTGGTGGAAGTCCGTTCGAACTCGCCGATCTCGCGCGCCAGCGACGACGAGGTCGACACCGCCATGCCGGGCAGGCGCTGCTTGATGGCCGCTTCGATGCGCCGCTCGTGGCTGTCGTCCATATAGGCATGCAAGAGCGACACCGCGACCGACGCCACGCCCGCGTCCGCCAGCGCCTGGATCGCCGCCGCGACATCCGCGTCGTCCAGCGGCTCGAGCACGTCGCCATGCGCGCCCAGCCGTTCGGCCACTTCGGCACGGCACTCCGGCGGCACCAGCGGCTGGGGCAGGACGATGTCCAGGTCGTAGGGGTCATAGCGCCACTCGCGCCCGATGTCGAGCGCATCGCGCATGCCGGCGGTGGTGATCAGGCCGGTGGCGGCGCCCTTGCGCTCGATCAGGGTATTGGTGACCAGCGTCGTGCCATGCAATACCTCGCCCAACTGCGGCGCCGCCCCGCCCATCGAGCCGGCGACCTGCCGCAGCAGATCGCCGATGACGGTGGAGACCGCTTCGCCGGGGTCCGACGGCGTGGTCGGCGTCTTGCCGACCCAGATCCGGCCCTGCGGATACAGGGTTGCCACGCCGTCCGTGAAGGTCCCGCCGATATCCACGGCGACGCGCAAGGTACTGGAGCCTGCAGCAGATGTGTTCACGCTCTCTCTATCCCATTCAGTTTGAATCGAAGCCGTCCCGCGCACGCGGCTAGTAGGCGATGGTGATCAACCGCTCCTCGGTCATTTCCCGGATGGCGTAGCCCGGCCCTTCGCGGCCGTGGCCGCTGTCCTTGACGCCGCCGAAGGGCATGGCGTCGACCCGCGCGCTGGAGGCTTCGTTGATGTGCACGCCGCCGAAGCGCAAAGCCAGCGCGGTGCGCAGCGCCGTATGCAGGTCGGCCGTGAACAGGCCTGCCGCCAGGCCGAAGTCGCTGGCGTTGGCGCCGGCCACCGCCTCGGCGATGTCGTCGAACTCGATGATGGACAGCACCGGCGCAAAGATTTCCTCGCACACCACCCGCATGTCGCTGCGCACGTCCTGCAGGACCGTCGGCTCGAACACCCGGCCGCGCAGCGTGCCGCCGGTCAGCAGGCGCGCGCCCTGGCTCACGGCCTCGTCCACCCACGACGCCGCGCGCCGAGCGTGATGCTCGCTGATCATCGGACCGATGACGGTGCGCGGATCGGCCGGATCGCCGACCGGCGTTGCCCGCACGGCCTCCACCAGGCGCGGCACGAAGGCCGGCGCGATGCGCCGGTCGACGAACAGCCGCTGCACCGAGGTGCAGACCTGGCCCGCCTTGCGGAAGCCCGCATTGATGATCTTGGGGATCGCCATTTCGATATCGGCGTCGTGGCACACGATCGTGCTGGCGATGCTGCCCAGCTCGAGCTGCGTGCCGCGCAGGCCGGCGGCCTGCTGGATCTCGCGCCCCACCTGCGTGCTGCCGGTGAAGGCGTAGTACGCGATGCGGGGATCGGCCAGCAGTTGCCGGCCGAGCGAGCCCCCCGGTCCGTGCAGCAGGGTCAGCAGTTCGCCCGGCACGCCGGCGTCGATCAGCGCCTTGCACAGCTCCACCGCCGCCAGCGGCGTGAAGGTCGAAGGCTTGATGATCACCGAATTGCCCCCGGCCAGCGCCGGCCCCACCTTGTGGGCCAGCGTATTGAGCGGCGAATTGAACGGCGTGATGGCGCAGATCACCCCGAGCGGGGCCCGCACGGTGAACCCCAGGCGGTCCTTGACCCCGCGGCCGGCCGCCATGGGAATCAGGTCGCCCACCAGCCGCTTGGCTTCTTCGCCCGACAGCTCCAGGGTCTGGGCACAGCGCCGCACCTCGTTCTCGCTATCGGCGCGGGTGAAACCGGCCTCGTCGCGCAGCAGGTCGACGAACTGCCGCATGCGGCTCTCGATGATGCGGGCCGCGCCGGTCAGGGCCTGGTAGCGCGCATACGGTTCCATGCGCACGGTATCGGCGGCGCGCCGGGCGGCGCCGATCGCCTCGTCGATCTGGGCGCTCGACGCCACGGCCATCTCGCCGTAGACGCGGCCCGCGTATTTGTCTGTGAGCGGCTGGGAGGATTCGCCATCCACCCAACGGCCATTGATCAGCAGTCTGGACATCGTCTCGCTCCTTCAGGCCGCCACGCCCAGGCCTTGCATGAAACGCAGGCGGATCTTGGCGGGATCGCGCTCGGTCGTACCGGCCGGTTTTTCGCCGTCGATGCGCGCGCCGATGACCCACGGTCCGTCGCCGTCCAACGCCTGCTCCACCAGGGACTCGAAATGCGCCTCGTCCAGCGCCCACGAACTGCGCGCCAGGCCGGCCGCGCGCGCCACCCCGATCAGGTCCACCGTCGATGACGTCAGCGTCTTCTGCGATCCGGTGATCTGGTACATACCGTTGTCCCAGACGACGATGGCCAGGTTGCGCGGCGCCTGCGCCGCAACGGTTCCCAGCGCCCCGAGCTCCATCAGCAGCGAACCGTCGCCCTCCAGCGCGAATACGCGGCGCGCCGGCTGGGCCATGGCCACGCCGAGCGCGATGGGAATGGCCAACCCCATGCTGCCCAGCATGTAGAAGTTCTGTGGCCGCTGGCCGCTGGCCCACAGATCGAAGTTGCTGTTGCCTATACCGCCGATGACGGCCTCTTCCCGCTCGAGCCGGGCCACCAGCCTGCGTGTCAGATCGGCGCGATTCATGACCTTGGCGCTGGCGCGGGAGACCGATCTCAGTTCACTGTCCGGCATGGGTGTCTCCTTCAGCGCGCCGCCGCGTGAGCGGCAGTCGGGACGGGTTTCTTGGTCAGCAGCGGCGACAGGATCATCGCGGCCGGTTCATGCGTGGCAAAGGCCTGGCCGATCATGCTGCCCACGACGAATTCCACGTCGTCGCGCCGCTCGATGGCGAAATGCGGGATGCCCAGAGCGGTCAGTACCGGCCGCATCGTGCGGCACACCATGGCCTGGCCGAGCTGGAAATCGCCGACCGCGCCGCGCTCGGAAATCATCATCGGCACCGGTATGCGATAGGGGCTCAGAAGCGAGGCCAGCACATTGGGCAGGGTGGCGAAACCGCTGGTCTGCATCAGGACGATGCCGCGCGTGCCCGCCATGTAGGCGCCGGCCACGATGCCCACGGCCTCTTCTTCGCGGGCGGGACAGACCACGGTGAAATACGGATCGTCGTGGACCAGCCGGATCAAGGGCGCCAGGACGTTGTCCGGCACATAGGCCACGAGCCTGACGTCGTTGGCCTTGAGCGCGCGAACGGCGATCTCGGGCCAGTTTTCGGCGAAGGAATCGGCCGACATGGATACTCCCTGTCTGGTTGAATGAACAAGGGACCGTATGCAGCGAAGCACCGGCAATGCCCGCCGGCTCCGCATCGTGGCGGCATGCCGGACAGGCAAGGGCATCCTAAGTTCGAGGCTTTCATCAGCACAAACAATTCGTTTTTGTCCATTCTTCACTTTTGCCGATAGATCTCCGGCAGCCTCCTGCCCGGGACCGCGGCGCGCCATCTATCGGCCGCGACGAACAATCCACCAAAACTAGTAATTTGTATTGATCAAAGTCGACTCTTACGATTCCTTCGCCATCCGCGCATCGGGCGCAGTGCCGGTGCGCCACTTACCACGCAAGGGATCTATGACTACGACGATGAGAGTGATCGCGCTCAACGAGCACGGTGGCCTGGAGCAGTTGAAGCTGGAGCGATGGCCGGTGCCGCGTCCCGCGGCGGGCCAGGCGCTGGTGCAGGTCAAGGCCTGCGGACTGAACTACATGGACGTGTTCGTGCTGCGCGGCATGCCCGACCTGCACACGACCATGCCGCGCATCCCCGGCGGCGACATCGCCGGCATCGTGACCGATGTGGGCGAAGGCGTGCCGCAGCACTGGGTGGGCAAGCGCGTGGCGCTGTTCCCGCGCTTTCCCGAAGGCGGCGTGCTGGGCGAGCACGGCAACGGCGGACTGTGCGAATACATCGCGGTGGACCAGCGCCAGTTGATCGAGATTCCCGAGGGCGTGGGCTTCGACGAAGCGGCCGCCCTGCCCATCGCCTACGGTACGTCGCACCGCATGCTGTTCACGCGCGGCCGGATCCAGGCGGGCGAAAAAGTGCTGGTGCTGGGCGCCAGCGGCGGCGTGGGCGTTTCCTGCGTGCAGTTCGCCAAGATGGCCGGCGCCGAAGTCATCGCCTGCACCAGCAGCGAAGAAAAGGGCCGCAAGCTGCTCGAGCTGGGCGCCGACCACATCGTCAACTACGCCGAGCATCCCGATTTTTCCAAACCGGTCTGGGCCGCTTCCGGCAAGAAGGGGGTCGACGTCGCCATCAATTTCACCGGCGGCGACACCTGGATTCCCACGCAGCGGTGCATGGCGGTCAACGGCCGCATCCTGACCTGCGGCTCGACCGCCGGCCATCTTTGCCCCATCGACATCCGCTACGTGTGGCACCGCGAGATCGACATCATCGGCTCGCGCGCCTACCTGCCGAGCGACATCGAGGCCTGCCTGGCCTATGTCGCCGAGGGCCGGCTCGCCCCCGTCATCGAGACCATCCTCCCACTCGAACGCGCCGCCGAAGGCGTCGGCCTGCTCGAGAACCGCCGCATCTTCGGAAAGGTGATCGTGAACCCATGAGCCCATCCATCAAGAACCTCGGCTGCATCGGCAGCGAATTCCGCAACGACGCACGTCCCGCCGTCATCGACCTGTCGGACCCGGACCACCCGCGCGAGGTGGACTATCCAACCTTCCACGCCTCGTGCGACGCCATCGCGCGCGGACTGCGCCGCCACGGCCTGGCGCCCGGCGAACGCGTCGGCATCCTGTGCTCGAACCGCCTGGAGTTCCTGGAAATCTTCTTCGGCGCCATGCGGGCGGGCATCATCCCGGTGCCCATCGGCATCCTGCAGCCCAAGGCCACCGTCGAATGGGTGGTGCGCGACGCCCAGGTGCGCCTGGTGTTCTGCGACGGCGCGCTGCGGGCCAACCTGCCGGACGATACGCCCTGTGTCGATGTCGACGCGGACGGGCAGCGTCCCTACGAAGCCTTCAAGGATCCGGGTCCGTTCGAACCCTACGCGCCCGCCTACGACGACGTGGCCTTCCAGCCCTATACCTCCGGCTCGACCGGCCGCCCCAAGGGCGCGCTGCTGTCCCACCGCGCCCATACCTGGGTGGCCGAGACCATTTCGCACGACCGCGGTTTCTGCGCCACCGACCGCATGATCGTCGCGGCGCCCCTCTACCACAAGCACGCGATGAACTCGATCAAGTGCGTGCTGGTGGGCGGCTCGGCCGTGATCCTGATGCGCAAGTTCGAACCCCGGCGCTACATCGAGGCCATCACCCGCCACCGCGTGACCGTGCTGTCGGGCGTGCCGACCATCTTCGCGATGATCCTGCAGCAGCGCGACCTGATCGAAGGCCAGGACTATTCCTTCGTGCGGCTCGCCACCATGGGCGGCGCGCCGGCCTCGGACGTGCTGATCGACGAGGTCGCGCGCATGTTTCCGCGCGCCGAGATCGTCACCATCTTCGGCACCACCGAGACCAGCGCCGCGCTGTTCGGCCCGCACCCGCAGGGCAAGCCGCGCCCCCGCCATTCGGTGGGCTGGCCGGTGGCCGGCAACCGCTTCCGGCTGGTCGGCGATGCCGGCGACGGCGACTTCGGCACGCTGTACGTGCAGGGGCCGGGCATGATGAACGGCTACTACAACAACCCCGAGGAAATGGCCCGCCGCATGAAGGACGGCTGGTTCGACACCGGCGACGTGCTGCGGCGCGACGAAGACGGCTGGTACTACTTCGTCGGACGGGCCGACGACATGTTCGTCTCCAGCGGACACAACATCTACCCGGGCGACGTCGAGCTGATGCTCGAGCGCCATCCCGACATCGACCAGGCCATCGTGGTGCCGGTGCCCGACGAGATCAAGCATCGCATCCCCTATGCCTTCATCGTCAAGCGCGCCGGCTCGCCGCTCACCGCCGAGACGGTCAAGGCGCACTCGCTGGAGAATGCGCCGCCCTACCAGTATCCGCGCCGGGTGATCTTCGTCGACGCGCTGCCGCTGAACGGCGTCGGCAAGATCGACCGCAAGGCGCTCGAGGCCCGGGCGCGCGAACTGAGCGAACAGGCCCGCCCGGTCGGCGCCTGACCCCGCACGGCGGCCCGGCCGCCGTGCCATCTGGCATGGAGAACCCTATGACGCTGGAAGAATTGCAAGCGCTGGTCTCGCGCGGCCCTTACCTACAGTGGCTGGGCCTGAAGGTGCTGGCGCTGGAAGAAGACAGCATCGAGGTCAGCGCCACCTGGCGCGAGGAATGGGTGGCCAGCACCCGGCTGATGCAGACCCACGGCGGGATCCTGGCCTCGCTGATCGACTTCGCCGCCGACTTCGCGCTGGTCCGCCGCATCGGCCACGGCGTGCCCACCATCGACCTGCGCGTCGACTACCATCGCCTGGCCAAGCCCGGGGACCTGATCGCAAGAGGCCAGGTCATCAAGCATGGACGCCAATTCTCGGTGTGCGAGGCGCAGATACTGCAGGACGGCAAGCTGATCGCAAGCGGGCGCGGGACCTACATCACCGCGCCCCCGCAGGCCTAGACCGACGCCCCCGAGAACTTCACCACCTCGGACCACTTGCGGCTTTCTTCCTGGACCTTGCGGGCGTAGTCGGCCGCGCCGCCCAGCAGCGGCTCGGCGCCCTCGATGCCGAGCTTGGACTGGAACTCGGGCGTCGACGCCGCCTTCAGGATCTCCGCACCCAGTTGCGCCACGTCCGCCTGCGGCACACCCTTGGGGGCCAGGATGCCGTAGGTCAGCGTGCTCTCGAAACCAGCCAGCGCCGGGACACCGGACTCGGCCACGGTCGGCACGTCCTGCAGCAGTGCCAGCCGCTTCGCGCTCGTGACCGCCAAGGCCCGCAGCTTGCCCGCTTTGACCAGCGCCATGGCGGCCGGGATCACGCTGAAGCTGAAATCCACCTGGCCGCCGGCCACGTCGGCCAACGCCGGCGCCGTGCCCTTGTACGGCGCATGGACGGCGCGCGCGCCCAGCGCATGCAGGAACATTTCCGCCGTCAGGTGGCCGCCCGTGCCGGCGCCGCTGGACGCATAGGTCAGGTCGGCATTCTTGGCCTTGAGCGTGTCGACCAGTTGCGCGACGCTCTTGACGGGCGAAGCGGCCGGCACGACCAGCAGCAATGCCGACGACGCGAACATCGCGACCGGCTGCAGGTCGGTGGAGGCGTTGAACGCCAGGTTCTTGTAGAGCGCGGGGTTGATGGCGATCGTGCCCGTATGGCCGAGCAGGAAGGTGTTGCTGTCGGCCGCCGCGCGCACCACCAGTTCCGTGCCGAGGTTGCCGCCGGCGCCCGGCTTGTTCTCGACGATGACGTCCTTCTGGGTCATCGCATTCAGGCTGAACGCGAGCTGGCGCGCGAACACGTCGTTCCCGCCTCCCGGCGCGAACGGCACGATGATGCGAGTCACCCGCTTGCGGCCCTGGGCCCAGGCATTGGGCGCGGCAGCGGCGGCCAGGCCGAGCGCCGGGGCGGCGGCCAGCAGGCGGCGGCGGGTGGAGCGGGAAACGGTACGGGAAGTAGAGGTCGTCATGTCTGGAACGTACGTGGGGCGGAGGCCAAGCATAGCCCATCGCCCCGGGCCGGACGGACGGCGGAAACCCCTAGGCGGACCCCACCCATATCAAAACGGCATAACAGTTGTCCACCTGGAGCAGTATCGGCCGGAGCCGCGACTGACCACAATGCTCTTCCAGGCAGGACGACACTGCCGGACCACCAGGAGACATCATGGACCGCCACCACCGCCCGCCCCGGCGCGGGTTCCTTTCCCCCTTGCTGCTCGCGCTCGCCACCCTCCTGGCCTCGCCAGCCGCGTGGCCCCAGGCCTTTCCGCAGAAGCCGGTCAGGATCGTCGTCGGCTTCGGCCCAGGCGGACTGGGCGACACCGTGGTCCGCACCCTGGCGCAGAAGATGGCCGAGTCGCTGGGCCAGAGCGTCGTGGTCGAGAACGCGCCCGGCGCCGGCGGCATCACGGCGGCATCGATGGTCGCCCGCGCCGCGCCGGACGGGTACACCCTGCTGCTGGTCAGCGGACAGAACGCGTTCAGCCCCTATCTGTTCAAGTCGCTGCCCTACGATCCGGTGGACAGCTTCTCGATGATCTCCACCATCGGCACCTTCCATTTCCTGCTGGTGGCCGACAAGGACAGCCCGCTCAAGACCGTCGACGACGTCGTCGCCGCCGCCCGCCGCGATCCGGCGCACTTCAACATCGGCACGATCAGCGTCGGCAGCGCCCAGCATCTGTCGGCGCGCCTGTTCGCGACCATGGCGGGGCTGGACGTCCCCATCGTCCCGTTCAAGTCCACCGGCGACGTCATCGCCGCGCTGCGCGGCCGCAATGTCCAGGTGGGCATGGAAACCGTCACCGGCGCCCTGGGCCAGATCCGCGGAGGCTCGCTGCGGGCCATCGCGACCACAGGCTCCACGCGGATAGGGTTTCTGCCCGACGTGCCCACGATCGCGGAAAGCGGCATTCCGGCCCTGTCCAGGTACGAATCGGACTCCTGGAACGGCATCGTCGCCCCCGCCGGCACGCCGCCCGCCGTCGTGCGCAAGCTCAACCAGGAAATCGGCAAGGCCCTGCAGTCGCCGGACGTGCGCCAGCGCTTCATCGCGCTGGGCATAGAACCGCGCGGCAGCACGCCGGAAGCGCTCAAGGAGGTCTTCCGGAAAGACGCCGCCAAGTGGCGGGTCGTCATCGAGGAAGCCGGCATCGAGAAGCAATGAAACCAGACCAGGCAAACGGAACCGTCATGACCCACCGCAGCACGGCGCCTTCGGCGTCGCAAGAAACGACCGCCGCCATCTCCGACGCGGAAAGACGAACGAGGACTGACCTGGCCGCCTGCTACCGGCTGATAGACCTGTTCGGCATGAGCGACATGATCCTCAACCACATCTCGGCGCGGGTCCCGGGCGACGACGAGCATTTCCTGATCAACCCGTTCGGCATGATGTACGAGGAAATCACGGCGTCGTGCCTGATCAAGGTCGACCTGGCGGGCAAGGTGATCCACAACCCCAACGCGCAGTACACGATCAACCTGCCTGGCTACGTGATCCACAGCGCCATCCATGGCGCGCGGCCGGACGTGGCCTGCGTCCTGCATACCCACACGCCCGCGGGCATGGCGGTATCGGCCCTGCAATGCGGCCTGTTGCCGCTGAACCAGACCGCGATGCGTTTCGCCGGCGGCGTGGGCTACCACGACTTCGAAGGCGTGGCGGTGGACGTGGACGAGCGCCAGCGGCTGGCCGCCAACCTGGCCGACCGCGACGTCATGATCCTGCGCAATCACGGGCTGCTCGCCGTGGGCCGGACCGTGGCCGAAGCCTTCGTCAACATGCAGCGGCTCGAACGGGCGTGCCAGACGCAGTTGCTGACGCTGTCGGCCGGCAGCCCCCTGCACATGCCGGCGCCGGCCGTGACCGAGCGCGCCTACCAGCAGCTACGCCAAGCGCCCACCCCCAATCCGGATGGCACCCACCCCCCCCACGGCGAACGCGAATGGCCGGCGCTGCTGCGGATGCTGGACCGCCGCGACACGAGCTATCGCGATTGACGCCAGGAGTCCCACGATGAAACACCGCATCCTGCAGATAGGCCCCATCACCGCGCCCGCCGATGAACGGCTGGCGCGCGACTACGACATCGCCCCGCTGTGGAAGCAGCCCGATCGCGCCGCTTTCCTGGCCGAACACGGCCCGGCGTTCGAAGGCATCGCCGTGCACGTGCGCGATGCCTGCGGTGCCGACATCCTGAACGCCGTGCCCCATGCCCGCGTCATCGCCAACTTCGGCGTGGGCTACGACAAGATCGACGTCGAGACCGCCAAACGCCTCGGCATGCAGATCAGCAACACGCCGCGCGTCCTGGACGGCTGTGTCGCCGACCTGGCGATGGGCCTGGCGATAGACGTGGCGCGCGGCCTGTCCACCACCGACCGCTTCGTGCGGGCCGGCGGCTGGAAGACCGGCCAGCGCCCGCTGATGACGCGCGTCCACGGCAAGAACATGGGCCTCCTGGGCTTCGGCGGCATCGGCCAGGCCGTCGCGCGCCGCGCGGCCGGCTTCGACATGGCGGTGCGCTATCACACACGCCGGCCGGTCGCGGGCACCCCGCACGAACACGAACCCTCGCTGGTGGAACTGGCCCGATGGGCCGACTTCCTGATCGTCGCCTGCCCGGGCGGCCCCGCCACCCGCCACCTGGTGAATGCCGAAGTCATGGAGGCGCTGGGCCCGCGGGGTATCCTGGTCAACATCGCGCGCGGCAGCGTGGTCGACGAAGCGGCACTGGTGCGGGCCTTGCAGGAGGGCCGCCTGGGCGGCGCGGGGCTGGACGTGTTCGAACACGAGCCCGACGTGCCGCCGGCCCTGCTGGAGATGGACCAGGTCGTCGCGCTGTCGCACATCGCCGGCTTCACGCGCGAATCGCGCGCCGACATGGAGCGGCTGGTGTGCGACAACCTGGACGCCTACTTCCGCACCGGACAGGTTTTGACCCCGGTCTGAACGCCCCACGGAGCAACAGGACATGCCGCGCTTCGCCGCCAACCTTTCCATGCTCTACCCCGACCGCCCCTTCCTGGAGCGGTTCGGCTGCGCGATGCGGGACGGGTTCACGGCGGTCGAGTTCTTCTTCCCCTATGACCATCCCAAGGCGGACCTGGCGGCCCGCCTGCGCGATCACGGCCTGCATCTGGTGTTCTTTAACGCCACGCCCAGGTCGCACCCGGAGGAACGCGGGATCGCCTGCCTGCCCGGCCGGCGGCGCGAATTTCGCGACAGCTTCCTGCGCGCGCTCGACTATGCCGCGGCGCTCGATTGCGGCAGCCTGCACGTCATGCCCGGCCGGATGCCCGCAGAGGCGGATCCCGCGACCCTGCACGCGACCTACGTCGAGAACCTTGCCTGGGCCGCGGACCTGGCCGCGCGCGACGGGCGTACGGTGCTGATCGAGCCGATCAACCCCCGCGACGTGCCCGGCTTCTTCCTGACCCGCCAGGAGCAGGCCCACGGGATCGTCCGGGAAGTGGGCTCGCCCCACCTGAAGATCCAGATGGATCTCTATCACTGCCAGATCGTGGAAGGCGACCTGGCCGCCCGGCTGCGCGGCTACCTGCCCACGGGGCACGTCGGCCATGTGCAGATCGCGGGCGTGCCGGACCGCCACGAGCCCGATACCGGCGAAATCAACTATCCCTATCTGTTCGGACTGATGGACGAACTGGGCTATGACGGCTGGGTCGGCTGCGAATACCACCCCCGGCTGGGCGGGCAGCCGGGCGGCACCTCGGCCGGCCTGGAATGGCTGCGCCGGGCGCGCGCCGCTACATGCCCAGGCCCAGCACCAGTTCGCGGATGATGTCCTGCATGGCCTGCTGCGTGCGCGTGGCGGGCCGCTGCGCGCTGACCGCCAGCGCCAGCTTGCTGCGCAGGCGCGGCTTGACGATGGGCACCGCGCGGAACACTTCCTCGCGGCCGGACGTGCGCACGGCATTGACCGACAGCACCGCGGCCCCCACGCCCTCGGCGACCAGATCGAGCATGGCCGCCACCCCGTCTATCTCCATGGCGATGCGCGGATGCAGCCCGATGTTGGCCAGTTCAGCCTCGACCAGCATGCGTATGGTGTTGGGCCGGGTCGGAATCACCAGGGGCTCGTCGGCCAGTTCGCGCACGCTGACCGACTTGCGCGCCCGCCCGCCGCGGCGGGTGACCAGGTAGAAGTCCTCTTCCAGCAGCACGACGCTGTCGATGTCGGGCGACGGCGCCGGGTTGTACAACAGGGCGATGTCCAGCCGGCCGCTTTGCAGCGATTCCTGCAGGCCTGTCGAAAGACTTTCGGAAATGGACAGCGCCGCCTCGGGCAGTTGCGCCCGCACGGCACGGGTCAGCGGCACGGTCAGCATCTTGGCGAAGCGGGGCGGCAGGCCGATCGCCACCCGGCCGGCCAGGGCGCCGCGCAACCGCCCAAGCTCCTCGCGCGTGCGCGCGACCTGGTGCAGGATGCCCCGTCCGTGTTCGAGCAGCATCTTGCCTGCCTCGGTAGGCACCACGCCGCGTCCGGTGCGCCTGAGCAGGCTCTGCCCCAGCTCGATCTCGAGCTGGCGCACCTGCCGGCTCAGCGCGGGCTGCGCGATGTCGAGCGCGATGGAAGCCCGCGTGAAACCGCCCAGTTCGGCCACGCTCACGAAATATTCGAGTTGCTTGAGATCCACGGCGAGCGGGCTGGCCTGGAGGGCCGCTAGGCCGCGTCGGCCGGCTCTTCCCAGGCGTCCTGTCCGGCGCCTTCCAGATGGGCCACGTCGCCCCAGCCGTCGACCCGCCATTGCGCGTCGGCGATCAGCAGGCGGTTGATACTGACGTTGTGCAGCGTGTGCCGGCGCTCGGCCCGCAGCGACAGCCCTTCGGCGTGGCGATAGGCGGTGTCCAGCACGCCGCTGTGGGTGAACACCAGCACGCGCTCGCCTTTGTTGGCGGCGGCGATGCGGTCCAGCGCGGCCACCACCCGCTGGTGGAACTGGCGCAGCGACTCGCCGCCGTCCAGTTCGTAGTCCGGGTGCCGTTCGCGCACGGCCACCGCGGCCTGGGGATGGCGCTCGGCCAGCTCGTCGAAGCTGAGCCCCTCGAAGACACCGTACTTGCGTTCGCGCAGGCCGGCATCGAGCCGCACGTCCAGCCCCAGCCGGGCGGCGGTGGGGCGCGCGGTGTCGTGGGCCCGCGCGAGATCGCTGCTATAGATGGCATGCACGCGGTCGCGCCCGGGCCGGAACCGGGCGGCGACCTGCTCGGCCTGGGCGCGGCCGAGCGCGTTCAGGCCGATGTCGAGCGTCCCCTGCACCCGGCGCAACCGGTTCCATTCGGTCTCGCCGTGCCGGATCAGCCAGAGCTCAGTCATTGGGCGCGATCCGGCGCGGCGCCAGGGCCGGATTCAACGTGTAGGTGCCGGTGATGGCCGCCTGCCCCAGCACGTGCTTGTCGATCGCGCGGCGCACGTCGGTGCCGCCGAACTTGCCGTCGACGTCCACCCTGGGCACGTCCAGCGCATACACCGTGAACACGTAATGGTGGATGATGGAATCGTTCCACGGCGGGCACGGACCGTCGTAGCCGTAGTAGTCGCCGCTCATGTCGTGGTCGGCCGCGAACCATCCGGTGTAGTCGTTGACGCCCTGGCGGGTGTCGCCGGGGGCCATCGGGCCGGCCTTGCCGCGCGGCGTCACGCCGTTGCAGAACTCGCCTTCCTCGATCTCGGTCTTGCCGGCCGGCACGTCCACCAGCACCCAGTGGAAGAAGTCCACGCGCGGCAGGTCGGCCGGCACCTGCTTGCCGGCCTGGTTGACGTCGTCGCCCTTGCTGGGCACATCGTAGTCATGGCAAATGATCGCGAACGATTGCGTGCCGGCGGGCACGTCGTTCCAGGCCAGGTGGGGATTGACGTTGTCGGACAGCGTCACCTGGGTCTTGGGGTCGATCTTGCCGAAGGCATAACGCGCGGGGATGGGTTCGCCATCCATGAAGGAATTGCTCCAGAGCTTCATCGCGATACTCCTAAAAATCGTCTACCTGGACTCCGGACCCTCATCGTACCGTGACGCGGGCGAACTTTCGTTTACCAACTTGTACGACGTAGGTGCCGGCATCCAGCTTCAGGCCCTTGTCCTCGACCTTGACCGCATCGATGCGTACGCCCCCCTGTTCGATATTGCGCTGGGCCTCGGACGCCGAGGCGCACAGCCCCGCCTCGCGCAGCAGCTGCAGAATGCCCAGGGGCGCGCCCGCGAGCGAGACCTCGGGCATCTGGTCGGGGATGGCCTTCTGCTTGAAGCGGGCCTCGAAGTCCGCCAGCGCCTGCTCGGCGGCGGCGGCCGAGTGAAAACGTGTAACGATTTCCTGCGCCAGCATCACCTTGATGTCGCGCGGATTGCGGCCGCCCTCGGCCTCGCGCTTGAGGCCGGCGATGTCCTCCAGCGAGCGGAACGACAGCAGTTCGTAGTAGCGCCACATCAGCGTGTCGGAAATCGACATGAGCTTGCCGAACATCGATTCGGGCGCCTCGGAGATGCCGATGTAGTTGTTCTTGGACTTGGACATCTTCTCGACGCCGTCCGTCCCTTCCAGGAGCGGCATGGTCAGGATGCACTGGGGCTCCTGGCCATACTCCTTCTGCAGCTCGCGTCCCACCAGCAGGTTGAATTTCTGGTCGGTGCCGCCCAGTTCCAGGTCCGACTTCAGCGCCACCGAGTCGTAGCCCTGCATCAGCGGGTACAGGAACTCGTGGACCGAGATGGGCACGCCGCCCTTGAAGCGCTTGGTGAAGTCCTCGCGTTCCAGCATGCGGGCCACGGTGTAGCGCGAGGCCAGCTGGATCATGCCGCGCGCGCCCAGCGGGTCGCACCATTCGGAGTTGTAGCGAACCTCGGTGCGGGCCGGGTCCAGCACCAGGCTGGCCTGGGCGTAATAGGTCTTGGCATTGGCCTCGATCTGCTCGCGCGTCAGCGGCGGGCGGGTGGCGTTGCGGCCACTGGGATCGCCGATCATCGAGGTGAAGTCGCCGATCAGGAAGATGACCGTGTGGCCCAGCTCCTGCAGCTGGCGCATCTTGTTCAGGACGACCGTGTGGCCCAGGTGGATGTCGGGCGCCGTGGGATCCAGGCCGAGCTTGATGCGCAGCGGCACGCCCGTGGCCCGGCTGCGGGCCAGCTTGCGCGCGAATTCGGCCTCGACCAGCAGTTCGTCGCAGCCGCGGCGCACAATGGCCAGGTCCCGCTCGACCTCCGGTGTAACCGGATATGTCACCGCCGCCCCGGGCGTGCCAGAGGGAAGGGATGAGGACGAGTCGGGTTTCGTTTCGGTCATGGCGCGGACAGCTCTGGAAAGTGTGTCAAGTGTAAACAATCGTATTGGCAGGCCTGGGGGAGTTTCTATATACTCGGCCCGTTTCGGCGACACTCCGTTGTTACAAATATGAAGGCGCGGGTTCGGTTCATGAATCGAGCCCAGCGACGCTATTTGTGCTTCGCAACAAAGTTGCGGCAATACAACGGAACCCGAGACACGCCGCGCTCCGGACCCGCACTCCGAAGCAATTCTAGCCCAACCGACCCCAGGGGCCAGGCCGCATGAACCGTAAGTTTTCCGGCATCGCCGGCGCGATGCTCAAGCGCATCGCCGCAGCGGTGCAACAAACCCTCTCCCGCATCACCTCCCATCCCGCCACCCTGACCATCACCTCGTCGCCGCAGAAACGCCGCATCGTCATCGGCACCGGCGCCGCCGGCCTGTTCGTCACCGCCGCCGCCATCGGCGTCGCGCCTCTGGCACCCGACGCCTCCATGCTGCCCACGACCCGCATCGTCGAGTCGCTGGCCCTGCCGGACCTGTCCGGGCAGGTTGCCGAGCAGGAGGCCAAGGCGCCGGACTTCATCCGCGAGGAACGCGTCCAGCGCGGCGACTCGGTCGCCACGCTGCTGAACCGCCTGGGCGTGGACGACCCCGAGCTCGAACGCTTCATCCGCACCTCACCCGACGCCCGCAGCTTCTACCAGCTCTACCCCGGCCGCGTGGTCCAGGCGTCCACCGACGCGCTGGGCGAGGTCCGCTGGCTGCGCTACATCCACACCCCGGGCGCCGAGTCCGGCGACAAGGTCGTCTCGCGCATGCTGCAGATCGAGCGCTCGGCGCAGGGCCTGTCCGCCCGCGACGTGCAACTCGACACCGAACGCGAGACCCGCATCGCCCACGGCGAGATCTACAGTTCGCTGTTCGGCGCCACCGACGCCGCCAACATCCCCGACAGCGTCGCCACCCAGATCGCCGAGATCCTGTCGGGCGACATCGACTTCCACCGCGACCTGCGCCGCGGCGACCACTTCAACGTGGTCTACGAAACCTATACGCACCAGGGCAACTACGTGCGGGCCGGCAAGGTCATCGCGCTCGAGTTCGTCAACAAGGGCACGCCCTACCAGGCCATCTGGTTCGACCAGCAGTCGGGCGTCAGCGGCGGCTACTACACGTTCGACGGCAAGAGCCTGCGCAAGGCCTTCCTGCGCGCGCCCATGGAATTCACCCGGGTCACCTCCGGCTTCTCGCGCCGCTTCCACCCCATCCTGAAGACCTGGCGCGAACACAAGGGCGTGGACTACGGCGCGCCCACCGGCACGCCCATCCGCAGCACCGCCGACGGCACCATCGACTTCATCGGCAAGCAGAACGGCTACGGCAACGTGGTCGTGGTCCGCCACCACGGCCAGTACTCCACGCTGTACGCCCACATGAGCGCGTTCGCGCCGGGCCTGTCCAAGGGCGCCCGCATCAGCCAGGGCCAGTTCATCGGCCGCGTCGGTTCGACCGGCTGGGCCACCGGCCCGCACCTGCACTACGAGTTCCGCATCGCCGGCAAGCCGGTCGACCCGCTCACCGTCGCCCTGCCGCAGGCCCCCGAGCTCAATGCCCGCGGCCTCGCCCTGTTCAAGCAGCAGACCGACCCGCTGCGCCACCAGATGTCGCTGCTCGCCCAGTTGAAGGACTACAGCATGCCGGCGGGCGACACGTCGCTGGCCAGCCAGTAAGGCGCCCGCCATGCCCGGGGCGGAACCGTACATCGGCCTGATGTCGGGAACCAGCCTGGACGGTGTGGACGGCGTGGCCGCCGTATTCGACGGCGGCCGCCCCCGCATCCTGGCGCACGCCGACGTCGCCATGCCGCAGGCCTTGCGCGCCGAACTGCTGGCCCTGAACACGCCGGGCCCGGACGAAATCCACAGGATGTCGCAGGCGGGACTGGCCCTGGCGGACCTGTATGCCCGGGTCGTCGCCGAACTGCTGGCACGGGCCGGCCTGGACCCCGCGCAAGTCCGCGCGATCGGCGCCCACGGCCAGACTATCCGCCATCGTCCCGATGCCGGCTATACCGTGCAATTGAACGCCCCCGCCCGGTTGGCCGAATTGGCCGGCATCGCGGTCGTGGCCGACCTGCGCAGCCGCGACGTGGCCGCGGGCGGCCATGGCGCCCCGCTGGCGCCGGCCTTCCACGCGGCGGTGTTCGGCACCGACCGGCCGCAGGCCGTGGTCAACCTGGGCGGCATCGCCAACGTCACGCTGCTATCGCCCGCCGGGGTCGTGGGCTACGACACCGGCCCCGCCAACCTGCTGCTGGACGCCTGGTGCGCCCGGCACACCGGCCGGGACTACGATGAAGACGGCCGCTACGCCGCCTCCGGTACCGCGCGGCCGGACCTGCTGGCGGAACTCATTGCCTCCGAACCGTGGCTGGCGGCGCCGCCGCCCAAGTCCACGGGGCGCGACCTGTTCAACGCCGCGTGGCTGGACCAGCGTTTGCAGGCCTGGCAGGCCCGCCACGGCACGCTGGCCCCGGCCGACGTGCAGGCCACGCTGCAGGCCTTGACCGTCGAGACGGTGGCGCGCGAGATCCACCGCCAGTTGCCCGCCTGCCAACAGGCCTGGGTCTGCGGCGGCGGCGCGCGCAACGGCGGCCTGATGCGGGCCCTGGCCGACGCCTTGCCCTGCCCCGTGGCGCCCAGCGACGACGCCGGCGTGCCGGCCCAGCAGATGGAGGCGCTGGCCTTCGCCTGGCTGGCCCATCGCCACGTTGCCGGCCTGCCCGGCAACCTGCCCCCCGTGACCGGCGCGGCCGGCCCCCGCGTGCTGGGCGCCTACTACCCCGCGTAGGCCGCCTCGCACTGCCTCCGGCGGCTTCTCTCCCCTCCGCTTGCTTGCCATGCCCCCCGGACTTTGTTCGCCCGGCCCTTAAAATGAATACATTTTTAAAAGCCAATTAAGATAAATCCTAGGTTAAATACCTAGAATTTGCCGATAAATATTGACCATAAAAATAAAAGTACATACATTTCAGACAAGACTTCCATCGACCAGACCGGGGCGATCCCAGCCCGGACACGCCACGCCAGTCCAGGAGCACCATGAGCTTCCTCGCAGGTCTACGCCTTCCGGTCTTCGCCGCCCCCATGTTCCTGGTGTCCGGACCGGAACTGGTCATCGCCGCCGCCCGGGCCGGCATCATCGGCGCCTTTCCCAACAACAACGTCCGCACCAGCGAGGACTACGGCGATTGGCTGCGACGGATCAGCGACGCCCTGGGCTCCCATGGCACGTCCGGCGCGCTGCCCTGGGCGGCGAACCTGATCACGCATTCCACCAATACCCGTCTGCCCGGCGACCTGGAACAGGTCCGGCGCTTTCGCCCGCCCATCGTCATCACCTCGCTGGGCAGCCCGCGCCCGGTCATGGAAACCGTGCACGGCTACGGCGGCCTGGTGTTCGCCGACGTCATCGACCTGCGGCTGGCGCGCAAGGCCGCCGAGGCCGGGGTGGACGGCCTGGTCTGCGTCTGCGCCGGTGCGGGCGGACACACGGGGCAGTTGTCGCCGTTCGCCTTCGTGTCCGCGGTGCGCGCCTGCTTCGACGGCTACATCGTCGCGGGCGGCGGCATCGCCGACGGCTGGGGCATCGCCGGCGCGCTGGCGGCCGGCGCGGACTTCGTCTACATGGGCACACGCTTCCTGGCGACCAAGGAAAGCATCGCCGCCGAGGCGCACAAGCGCATGGTCGCCGACTGTGGCATCGGTGACCTGATCGTTAGCGACGCCATCACCGGCACGCCGGCCTCCTGGCTGGTGCCCTCGCTGGCGCAGTGCGGCCTGGATCCGGCCAATCTGCCCTCGCCCAAGGAGCGCGTCTACGACAGCGGCCGCAGCAAGGAAACCCGGCGGTGGAAAGACGTCTGGTCGGCGGGCCAGGGGCTGGGCGCCGTGCGGGACATCGCGCCGGTCGCGCAGGTCGTGGATTGGCTGGAAGACGAATTCCAGGCGGCGCGTACGCGCTTCCTGGCCCTGGGCAAATCCTGATACGCACCCGAAGCAGGAGACATAGTTGACACTCGCAGACACGCCGCGCAGCGGCCCGCTGGCCGGCGTCAAGGTCCTGGATCTGACCTGGGTCATCCTGGGGCCCTTCTGCACCCAGATGCTGGCCGACCACGGCGCCGACGTCATCAAGCTGGAGGCACCGGAGGGCGACCCCATGCGAGCCGTGGGACCGCGCCGCACGAACGACATGGGTCCCTCCTTCCTGCAGTTGAACCGCAACAAGCGCAGCATGGCGCTGGACCTGAAGCAGGAGACATCGCGGCGGGTGCTGGAGCGGCTGATCGCCTGGTGCGACGCGTTCGTCAGCAACATGCGCCCGCAGGCGCTGGAGCGCCTGGGCCTGGACTACGACAGCATCCGGCGCGTGAATCCCAAGGTGGTCTACGTGAGCTGCTCGGGCTTCGGCGAGGACGGCCCCTATGCCGGACGGCCGGCATTCGACGAAGTGATCCAGGCCATGACCGGGCTGGCGGCAGCCCGGGCGCGCGAGCGCGACGGCATGCCGCAGTCGTGTCCGTTTCCACTGGCCGACCGCTACGCCGGCCTCTATGCCGCGTTCTGCATCGGCGCCGCGCTGGCCGCCGTCACCCGCGACGGCACGGGGCAGAAGCTGGAAATCCCGATGTTCGAAGTGATCGCGCAACTGGTGCTGGCCGACCACATGATAGGCAGCGTCTTCGATCCGCCCGAATCGGCGCCCGGATACGACCGCTACCTGAACGGCCAGCGCACCTACTTCCGCACGGCGGACGGCCACCTGTGCGCCGCCATCAACACCGACCGCCAGTGGCGCAAGTTCCTCGACGCGGCGGGCCGGGCCGACCTGCTGGCCCATCCCTCGTTCGCCACCCGCGCCGCGCGCGCCCGCGAGGCGCAGGCCGTAGACCGCCAGTTGCGGGAGCTGTTCGCCGGCGACACCACCGCGCGCTGGCTGGCGCTGCTGGAAGAAGCCGAGGTGCCGGCGGCGCCGGTGCGGGACATCGCCGACCTGGTAAACGACCCGCACCTGGCGGCGGTGGACTTCTTCATCTCCGCACCGCACCCCACGCAAGGGCAACTGCGCATGCCGGGCTTTCCCGCGCGCTGGAGCGCCACGCCGCCGTCGTACCGGCGGGGCGCGCCGGGACTCGGGCAACACACGGAAGAGATACTCCGGGAACTGGGCCTGGACGACGGCCCGAATCCCGCGTCATAGCAGGAAGGTCAGGTTGCCCAGCCACGCATCGTGGTTCATCAGCATGATGGTCTTGCGGACGATCCGCATGCCCTCGGCGGTCGGGCGGCAGATGTGCTCCATCATCGTCACCAGCGGCTGGATCTCGCCGATGCCGACCTGCGCGCTGTCGCCGGTACGCATCTCGTAGATCACCTGGTTGGATTTCACCAGGAAGCCTTGGGCGTGCTCCTGCACGCGCACGTTGCCGATCAGGTGCAGGGTGCGCGACGGCGGCGACTGCGCGGGAAAGTCCACGTGCAGCAGGTGATAGACCCGCTCTTCCCGGCGCAGCGTGTCGTCGTAGACGATGGCGGCGTTCTGGCCCGGCTCCTCGGCCGGGTCCAGCGGTATCCAGTACAGCCCGTCGTCGGCAAAGAGCTTGAGCCAGTCGTCCAACTGTCGGGTGTCGAGCAGGTCCGCTTCGTGTATCAGCAGGGTTTCCGCATCCGCGCGGGTCAATGTAGTGGGGAAATGCATGCGCCCGGTCTCCTCAGCGTCGCGCCATCAGTTGCTTCCACGCCAGCCACAGCGCGCGCTGGGGGGCCTCGCTGGCCGGCAGGCCCTTGATGTCGCCGCTCGCCAGCTTCTCGTCCGTCTGCAGCCCGCGCTCCAGCACCAGCCAATCCACCGCGCTACCCGCCAGCCCCTGCTGGTTGCGCGCGAAGATGTCCACGTCATCGGCCATACCGTGGCCGGCCGGCCCGTAGAAGCGCTCCTGGCTGCGCATCCATCCCTCGTTGAACTCGTGCGGCGCATCGACCAGGTCGTAGAGGTAGATGGTGACCTCGGTCAGGTCCGGCGCGATCGGGCGCCAGGTGCGGATCTGCTGGTGGATGAGACCCAGGTTGGGAAAGATCGTGCCCGACATGCGCCCGACCACGAACGCGAATTCCTCTTCGCCGTGGATGTCCCGCAGGGCCTCGTAGTAGGCGCGGTGCGGTCCGTTCAGCAAGGCCTCGGGATCGGCCGTGCCGGAATTCTCCAACTGGGCATGGCCGTGGCGCAGCGCCCAGCTCGCCCCCTTGAACCGGATCTGGCGCATGGCCTTGGCCGAGCCGCCCTTGTGCGCGCCGTAGTCGCCGGTGCTTTCGCCGTACTTGGCCTGCAGGGCGACGAAGCCCTTGTGCGTGTGCAGGAAGTGGTAGGCATCGACGATGTTCTCGATCTGGAATTTCCAGTTGCCCTGGTAGCGCATGACGAACGGCTTGCCGCGCAGCGCGATGCGCCCCGCGGGCGAGCGGCCGAACTTGCGGTCTATGGTCTTCTTGGCACGCCCGAGGTAGGTGTCCAGATCGACGGCGTCCGGATCCAGGTTGGCGAAGATCAACCCCCGGTAGGCATCGACCTTCGGCACCCGGTGCAGGCCCTCGGGCGCGTCGAAGTCGGGGGCATAGCCGCCCGAGTCGTTGCGTTCGGACACCGCCAGCAGTTTGCCGTCCAGGCCGAATACCCAGCCGTGGTACGGGCAGGTGAAATCGCGCACCGTGCCGCGGGTCTCGCGCGCGATCACCGCGCCGCGGTGCACGCAGCGATTGACCAGCACGTGCACCGTGCCGTCGGCCGCGCGCGAGACGATGACGGGCTGCGTGCCGATGTAGGCCGTCTTGAAATCGCCCGGATTGGGGATCTCGCTTTCGTGGCCGACATAGACCCAGACCTTCGAGAAGACGCGCGCCATCTCGGCGTCGAACACCGCCTGATCGGTATAGGCGCGCGTGTGTACGCGGAAATGGCGTTCGTCCTGCCAGATCAGCGACGACGGATCCAGGCCGGCCTCCCCGCCTTCATGCTCTCTTGCAAACATCGCAGACATATCGATTCCTATCCTCCAACCACTAATCCATGAACCTGCCGCCCGACAGGTTCAACGTTTCGCCCGTCACGTACGCGCCATGGCGCGAGGCCAGGTAGAACACCGCGTGCGCCGCCTCGATGGACCGGCCCACACGGCCGACGGGAATACCTTTGACCACTTCCTGCATGCGGGCCTCGCTGGCGCCCGCCACCTGCACGTCGAACAGGGACGTGGCGATCACGTTGACCGTCACGCCGTGGGGCGCCAGCTCCGCCGCCATCACCCGCGAATAGGCGATCAGCCCGCCCTTGGCCGCCGCATAGGGCGCCACGTGCCGGTGCACCCCGGTCTTGCCCGACATCGAGGAAAAGGACACGATGCGGCCGCCGCCGCGCTCCTTCATCCGGCGCGCCGCGGCCTGTATGCACAGGATGGGGCCCACCAGTTCCCGCTCGATCACGTCGCGGTAGCGCGCCGCATGGATGTCCAGCGCATCCGCAGTGCTGACCGGCGCGGCCACGTTCACGAGAATGTCCAACCCGCCGAGCCGCTCCATGCAGGCATCGAAGAAGCGTTCGACCTCGGCCTCGTCATCCGTGTCCACCGGCAGGCAGGCGACGCCGTAGGCGCGCGCCACCGATGCCGCGTGGGCCGCGTCCTCGGCCGAGGTCACGCCGATCGCGACCTTGGCGCCGCGCGCCGCGAAGGCCCTCAGCAGTTCCGGCCCCGACCCCAGTGCGCCGCCCACCAGGACGACGGCCGAGCCCGCGAACTCCTCCGGATCGCCGGGCACATCGCATTTGAACGTGTCATCCATGGCGGCGTCCTCCCGGCTCAGTTGGCCGTGATGTTGTTCTTGCGGATGATGTCGGTGAAACGGGCCAGTTGCATGTCCATCAACTCCTGCAACGCCTGCGGCGAGGACGGCTTCACGTCCAGCCCGGTTTTCTCGAGGGCCGACTTGACGTCGGGCAGCTCCAGGATGCGCGTCATCTCCTTGTTGAGCTTGTCGATGACGGCAGTTGGCGTCCCCTTGGGCGCCAGGAAGCCGTACCAGGCGGGCATACCCGGCCGGATCCCCAGTTCCTCGAACGACGGAACGCCGGGCGCGCTGCGCTGGCGCTCGGAACTCGATACGCCCAGGTTGCGCAGTTGGCCGGACTCGATGAAGGGCCGCAGCGTATGGGTGGCGACGAACATGGCGTCCACGTGCCCCGCGATCACGTCGTTGACGCCGGGCGCGGTGCCTTTGTAGGGCACGTGCAGGAACGAGGTATGCGTGGCGTCCTCGAACTCGGCCAGCAGGATGTGCGACGGCGATCCGACGCCCGCTGACGCGAAATTGATCTTGCCGGGATTGGCCTTGGCCGCCGCCACCAGGTCCGCCATGGTCCGGTAGCCCTTGCCGGGATTCACCGCCAGCGAGTTGGTTCCGCGCGCGGCGATCATCACCGGCGTCAGGTCCTTCATCGGGTTGAAGGTCGGCGAGGGGTACAGGATGGACGTGATGACCAGATTGCTGGCGGTCACCACCAGTGTGTAGCCATCGGGCGCCGCGCGCGCCACCTGTTCGGCGCCCAGGTGGCCGGCCAGGCCGGTCTTGTTCTCGACGATGACGGGCTGCTTCCAGCTTTCGAACAGCTTTTCGCCGACCAGCCTGGCGATGTTGTCCATGCCGGTTCCCGGGGTGAAGGGAACGATGAAGCGCAAGGGTTTGGACGGGAAATCGACCGCCGCGTCGGCCGCTGCCACGGCGGTCGATACGCAGCCAAAGGCCAGGAGCACAGCACACGACGTGATACGCATTTGACTCTCCCAAGATATGGACGGACGCGGAAGACGCTCCCCCGCGCTTTGCTGCAGGACGCCAGCGCGGGCGTCAGCCCGAGGGAGGCACGTCGACCAGCACCATGCCTTCCTCGATACGTACCGGATACACCTGGATCGGAATGCTGACCGGGCCCGAGACCGGGCGGCCGGTGGGAATGTGGAACACGCCTTCGTGCAAGGGGCACTCCACGCAGTCGCCGCTGACGAAGCCCTCCGCCAGGTGCGCCTTCGCGTGCGTGCAGATGTCGTGCGTGGCATGGACGCGGCCGTCCAGCTTGTACAGTGCGAGGGGCTCGCCCTCGACGCACACCGAGACGGCATCGCCCTCGGGTACGTCCTCGAACTTGATCGTCTGGCACCAGACCATGAAGGCTCCGTCTAAGACCGGGAATCGTTCGGCGCCGCGGCCGGGCCGCGCTGCTGGGCATTGCGCAGCGCCGTCGCCAGCGGCACCGCCGGGTCCGCCAGTTCCGCGGCGGCCACGCCCCGGCCGGCGGCCACGAGCTGGCGCACGATACGGCGGTCCCGGCCACTGTTGAACAACTCCGCCCCGACCAGCACGCCGGCCGCATCGAAGTGGAAACCCACCGCCTTGCCCGCGCCGGCCTCGCGCGCGACGTACCGGGTGGCGCCTGCCGGCCAGCCCACGATCTGCAGGTTCATGTCGAACTGGTCGGTCCAGAACCACGGCGCCTCGTCAGCGGCAGCTTCCGCCGGCGACGGCTCGTCGCCCTGCTCGGCTCGGACGATGGCGGCGGCAGCCCGCGCGGCCTGGCGCTCGGCGTTCTCCCAGGACTCCAGGCGGATCCGGCAGCCCCCGCTCGCATCGCGCGGCGCGGCGATGTCGCCGATCGCATGGATGCCTTGCGCCGATGTCCGGCACGCCGCGTCCACCAGGACGCCGTGCACGGGCGGCGGGTTCATGGCCAGGCCCGCGCGCTCGGCCAGCGCCACGTCGGGCATCGCGCCCATGCCGGCCAGCACCACGTCCGCCTCGCCCTGCGTACCGTCGTCCAGCACGTACCGGAAGGCCGGCCCCGCGCGCACGATATCCACAGGCGCGCGGCCCAAACGCACTTCCACGCCCTGGCCGGCATGCAGCGCGAGCACGCGCTCGGCCGCCCACGCACTGACGGCGCGCGGCAGGAGCCGCGGCTGTTTCTCCACCACCGTCACGCGGCACCCCAGGCGGGTGGCGGACGCGGCCACCTCCAGCCCCACGAAGCCGCCACCGATCAGCAGCACGCGTTGTCCGGGACGCAATACTTTCCTGAGGCGCGCGGCGTCGGCCGCGTTGCGCAGCGCCAGCACGTCGCCCGGCTCAAGGCCGGTGAAAGCCGGCATCCGCGCCACGGAGCCGGTCGCCAGCACCAGGTGGCGGTAGTCGATGGACGCGCCATCGGCAAGATCCACGCGGCGCGCGGCCGGATCGATGGCAATGGCCCGGGCCGACGGCCGCAGGACGATGCCGGCGGCCGCATAGCTGGCCGCGGGCGCGATCGGCGCCAGGCGGCCGTCCTCCAGCAGGAACGACTTGGATAGCGGCGGCCGCTCGTAGGGCTCGGCGCCCTCGTCGCCCAGCAGCGTGACCGATCCGGCGTAGCCCGCCTGGCGCAAGGCATGGGCGCAGCGCGCCCCCGCATGGCCGGCGCCGACGATGACGACGCCTGGCGTCATGGCGCCTCCACGCCCTTCGCGCCGGCGCCCAGCAAGGCGCACAGCGGCTGGAGGCTGGCCGCCGCGTCCAGCGCGCGGACCGCCTCCAGGATGTCCCGGGTGCGCTGGGCGCCCATGACCGGCTCGACGTTGACGCGCAGCTTTTCCTCGAAGTCGGCATCGGAGAAAGGCTTGAGCCTGTGCCCGGGCGGCGGCCCCGCCTCGCCCGCGATCACCTCGCCGGTGTCGAGCGTGACCTCCACCCGCGCCAGGAATCCCGCGGCCGCGCCGCCGCCCAGCTCGGCGGACGGCTCGACCACGAGCCTGTCGTTGAGCAGCGTCCGCACGTCGGGACGCATGGCCCGTTCCCTGTCGAAGGTGCCCGTATCCACCCGGCCGTCGAGCAGCGCCATCGCGACGATGCAGGGCAGCGAATGATCGGCCGTCTCGCGCGACACCGGATGCCACGGGTCCGCCCGCTGGCTGACCAGGTGGTCGACCACGCCCTCGTCGGCCAGCACGCGGATGCCGGCGATCCGCGCGGGATCGGGAATCCGGCGCCGCGCCTCGAGCGCGGCCTGAATGGCGCTCTGCCCGCGCGACCCGACCGGCCACAGCTTGTAGGTCACTCGTTCGACGGCCGACAAGGGTAGCGCGGGATCCAGGCGGCGCAGCAGCGCCTCGTGGTCTTCCTCGGCCAGGTCGAGACGGGCCAGGAAACCGTATTTGCCCTCGAACGGCCGGACCGCGCCTTCGGCGCCCGCTTCCGCGAGCAGGCAGGCATACACCGACTGCCTGACGGCGTCGCTGCCGTTGAAGCGCTTCCACATGGTCAGGTCGCCGCGCCGGTTCAGGTCGTTGGACTCGACCTCCAGGCTGGCGGCATGGGGAATCACGGTGATCGCCAGGGCGTCGGCGGTCTGTTCTTCCGACAAGTCCAGCATGCGGGCCGCCGCGCAGGTGCAGGCGATGGCCACGATGTTGGGGTAGTCCAGGCCGCCGTTGCGCAGGCGCAGGCCGTCGAACAGCGCCACCGCGACTTCGTAGCCCAGCGCGATGGCGCCGATCAGCCCCTTGCCGTCGATGCCGCGCCATTGCGCCAGGGCCATCAGCCCCGGGATCATGTCGCTGGGATGGCCGCCCGATTTGCCGATGTACAGATCGTTGTAGTCATAGGCCCGCAGCGGCACGCCGTTCACCAGCGCCGCGGCCTCGGCGGTGACGCATTCGCCCGTGCCCCATATCGTCGCGCCCTTGGCCACGATGGCATGGCGCGCGTAGCGCCGGGCCGCCACGGCGGCGGGGTGCGTCAGGGCGCCCAGCGCCACGGCCAGCGTATCCAGCAGCGCGGCCTTCACCGCGCGGTCCGCCGGCGCGCCGCATTCCAGCGCCGCGTGCCGGGAGAACGCAGCCAGGGCCCGCAGCATGCGATCGGAAGTCGTTGTCACTCTGCCTTTCTCCAAGAATCCGGACCGATGCCGGGGTCAGGTATAGCCCTGGGCCTTGGCGGCCCCTTGCGCCTCGCCCAGCGCCGCGCGGATTTCCTGGCGCGCGCCGGCCTGCAGCAGGGCGGAGTCCTTGATGACGGTGATCAGGCCGAACCCGCGTTCGGCGTAGGAGCGGCCGGATGCCCCGGTGGCGCACTGGATCCCGGCGACGATGCCGTGCCGGCGGCAGGCCTGGAAGATCCGTTCGACCGCGGCGACGTGCTCGGCTTCGGTCTTGTCCAGGTCAGGCGGCAGTCCCAGCCCCAGGGCGAGGTCGGCGGGGCCGATGTAGATGCCGTCCAGGCCCGGCGTGGACGCGATCTCGTCGATGTTGTCCAGTGCCTCGCGGGTCTCGACCATGACGAAGCACAGCACGGCGTTGCCCAGGGCCTGGGTATCGCGCGTGGCGCTGACCAGCGCGGCGCGGATGGGACCGTAGGACCGTATCCCCGAAGGCGGATAGCGACACGCCCGGACGGCCGCGGCGGCTTCCTCGCGGCTGTTGACCAGCGGCACGATGACGCCCTGGGCGCCCGCGTCCAGCGCCTTGCCTATCATCCATCCCTCGTTGGCCGGCACGCGCGTCAACGGCACCACACCCCGCCCCTCGGCGGCGCGATACATGTCGAGGGTTTGCGCATAGTCGATCAGTCCATGCTGCTGGTCGACGCAGACATACCCCACGCCCTGCTGCGCGATCAGCTCCACGGAGAACGGCGTGGGCAGCACCGCCCAGCCGCCGAACACCGGCTTCCCGGCTCGCCATGCCTCGCGTAAGACCCCTGCTGCGCTCATCGCCACCCCCTTGAAATGGATGCACTAGAATTACATCAACCTCCAAAAAAGGATACATTTTTCTCAAAAATATAGGGTAAACACCAAAAATTCCCCGCAATAACTGCTTTATTCATCGTCCTATCCAATCAAGAACAATAAAAATGAATACATTTTTGGCTTTTTGTAGATGTGATACTGTCTGAAGCACAAGCGCATACCAAGACTCTCTCCAGGCATCATCGGACCCACAGGGTGACTCAGTGACCCACGACTCGACCGGCAGCGACGCGGCGCTGCACCAGAGCGACCAGGACGGCCCCCTTGCCGGGCTTCCCCCGCCGCCCGCCCAGCCCCGCGCTTCGCGCGGGGACCTGCACGACGTCTACGAACGTTTGCGCCACGACATCCTGGACGGCAGCATCCCGGCTGGCTCCATGCTGAACCAGGTGCACATCGCCAAGCGGCTGAGCGTCAGCCGCACGCCCGTGCGGGAAGCGCTGCGCATGCTCCAGGCGGAAGGCCTGGTCGAGGTCAATTTCCAGCACCGGATCCGGGTCGTCCCCATCACGCCCGAGGAAATCGATTCGGTCTACGCCATGTGGCTGCTGATGGCCTGCCTGGGCATCTCGCTGACCGTGCCGCGCCTGGACGCGGACGACATCGCGCGCATCCGCGCGGCGCTCGAGGCCATGAACGGCAGCCAGCCGGCGGGCGACTGGGCACACCGGCACATCGAGTTCCACAAGTTGCTGATCATGCACGCGGGCGATCACATCGTGACCGCCTACGAAAATTGCCGCACCAACTCCGAGCGCGCCCGCAAGTCGTTCATGGGGCAGCAGCAGCCCTATTCCTGGCTGGCATCGGAAGAAGAACACAGCGCGCTGGTCGACGCCTACGCGGTGCGGGACCAGGACCGGGCGATCCAGATCATGAGCCGGCAGTTGTCCCGCATCGCGCTGACGGTGATGGGAAACATCGACCCCACCTACGAACCCACGGCGATCCGGCAGGCCATGAAGCTGGTCACGCGGCCCGCCGGCGCGGGCCGCTGAAGGGCCGGAGTCAGCCCCGTTTGCTTTCCAGCAGTTCCCAGCGTTCGAGCCTGGCCATGAGCTCGTCCTCGATCGCCGCCAGGCGCTGCTGGATGGCGGCCGCGCCAGCGGGATCGTCCCGATAGATGGCTCCGTCGGCCAGCTTCCCGTTCAGTTCCTGCTGCTCGGCCTCCAGCGCCGCGATGGCATCGGGCAGGCCTTCCAGCTCCTTCGCTTCCCAGGAACTCAAGCGCGAACGGCCGGGCTTGGCCGGCGCGGTCTTCTCCGGCGCGGGAGCCGGGGGTTCGTCGTCGCGCGCGGTCTCGCGCACCGGCCTGGCCGCGGCCGACCGGGCCTCCTCCCCCCTGGCGCGCTGCGTCGCCCAGTCGTCGTAGCCGCCCACGTAGTCGCGCCAGCGCGCGTCGCCTTCGTAGGCGATGGTCTGCGTCACGACGTTATCCAGGAACATGCGGTCGTGGCTGACCAGGAAGACCGTGCCCGAGTAATCCTGCAGCAGTTCCTCCAGCAGCTCCAGCGTCTCGATATCGAGGTCGTTGGTGGGCTCGTCCAACACCAGCACGTTGGCCGGCCGCGCGAACAGCCGCGCCAGCAGCAGCCTGGCGCGCTCGCCGCCCGACAGGCTCTTGACCGGCGAACGTGCCCGCTCGGGCGCGAACAGGAAATCGCCCAGGTAGCTCATCACGTGCTTGCGCTGGCCGTTGATTTCTATCCACTCGCTGCCCGGACTGATGACGTCGGCCAAGGCCATGTCCTCGTCCAGCTGGCTGCGCATCTGGTCGAAATAGGCCACCGACAGGTTGGTGCCCTGCCTGACCGAGCCCGTGTCCGGCGCCAGTTCGCCCAGGATGAGCTTGAGCAGCGTGGTCTTGCCCGCGCCGTTGGGCCCGATCAAGCCGATGCGGTCGCCGCGCATGACCGTGGTCGAGTACGAGCGGATGACGGCCTTGTCGCCGAACGATTTCGACACCTCGGTCAGCTCGGCCACCAGCTTGCCGGACCGCTGTCCCTCGGCCACATCTATCGTGACCTTGCCCATGCGCTCGCGCCGCTCGGCCCGCTGCACGCGCAGTTGCTCCAGCCGCTTGACCCGCCCGACGCTGCGCGTGCGGCGCGCCTCGACGCCCTTGCGTATCCACACCTCTTCCTGGGCCAGGAGCTTGTCGAAACGCGCCTGCTCCAGCCGCTCGGCCTCCAGCATCTCGGCCTTGCGCATCTGGTAGGTGGAGAAGGATCCCGGAAAACTGGCGAGCTCGCCGCGATCGAGCTCGACGATGCGGGTGGCGACGGCATCCAGGAAGCGGCGGTCGTGGGTGATGAACACGATGCTGCCCGCGAAGCCCTTGAGCAGTTCCTCGAGCCAGGCGATGGCCTGGAAATCCAGGTGGTTGGTCGGCTCGTCCAGCAGCAGCAGGTCGGGGTCGCCCAGCAACGCCCGGGCCAGCGCCACACGCTTGCGCGTGCCGCCCGACAAGCCCGCCACCGGCGCGTCGGCGGGCAGGTTCAGCCGGGCCAGCATGGCCTCGACACGCGCCTGCACCGTCCAGCCGTCGTGCGCCTCCAGGTCCGCCTGCAGCGATTGCAGCCGGGCCAGCAGCGCGTCGTGGTCCGCCCCACCACTCGTTTCCGCCAGGTCGTGGGTCAGGCGCTGGTAGGCGCGCAGCAGGTCGCGCCCCTTGGCCAGGCCCTCGCTGACGGCATCGAACACCGTGCCCGACTCGTCGAACACCGGTTCCTGCTCCACCGTGGCGGCCTTCAGCCCGTCCTGCCGCGAGATGAGGCCGTCATCGGGCAGGGAGCGGCCATCCAGCAGCTTGAGCAGCGACGACTTGCCGGTGCCGTTGCGGCCGATCAGCCCCACCCGCTCGCCGGCCTCCACCGAAAAGCTGGCGTGGTGCAGGAGGGGGACATGGCCGTAGGCCAGTTCGATGTCGGTCAGAGCGATGAGAGCCATGAAGCGCGCCGGGTGGACCGGTCAGGAGCGAAAACGAAAAAAGCGCCCTGGCTTGCGCGAGGGCGCCCTGGAGGAAAGGACGGAGCGGGCACGGCCCCTGCAGGGGCCCGCCCGGCGCCTGGGCCTAGACCGAGAACGACGACCCGCAGCCGCAGGTGGACGTGGCGTTCGGGTTCTTGATGACGAACTGCGCGCCTTCCAGGCCTTCCTTGTAGTCGATCTCGGCGCCGGCCAGGTACTGGAAGCTCATGGAGTCGATCAGCAGTTGCACGCCGTTCTTGTCCAGTTGCGTGTCGTCCTCGTTGACGTCTTCATCGAAGGTGAAGCCGTACTGGAAGCCGGAACAGCCGCCTCCTTGCACGAACACACGCAGCTTGAGCGCCGAGTTGCCTTCTTCGTCGATCAGCTCCTTGACCTTGGCGGCCGCTGCATCGGTGAAGACGAGGCCCATCGGCGGGGCTTCGAGGCTGGCTTGTTCGACTGCTGCGTTCATGACTGCTCCTTGCCTACGCGTACGCGCGGCCCGTGCCGCGCATGCGCTGTAAATCGTCTGGTTAATGGGTAATTCAACCGCTATTGGCGCCTGATTTCAACCCCGGCGCCGCCAGGGACACTATAAGGCGGCGCCTGCCCGCCCCGTGGGCGGCCATACCGCTTAGATGCGGGCGCACCGCCAAGGTTCAAGCCCACGGCCTCAGGCCGGCAGATTGACGGTGCTTTGCGAACGCACCACGCCCCCCTCGACCACGCGCACCGTCACGCTGCGCACCACGAAACCGGCCGGAACCGCAAGCGACCCCTCGGCGCGCTGATACTGCCGAAACCGCACGGCCAGCGGATCGGCGGTCGGCTGGACCACGGGAGCGGCATCCCCCGCGAGCGCCTCGATCGGCACCGAGAACGGATGCAAGTCTATCGTGGTGGCGGTGCCCGCGCGCACGCCGGAGGCCGAGAATTGCAGGCGGCCGTTGAATTCGCCCGAAGGCCGTCCACCGCGCATCAGCAGGACCCGGTATCGCAGCAGCTCGCCCTGCCGCTCCAGTTCCGCCGAACGGATGTTGACCTGGGCCTGGCGCGGATCCATGGGAATGAGCTGGTCGAAAAAAGCCAGGTCATTGCGCATGTCGCCCATTTCCTTTTGCGCTGCCCGCAAATCGGCCGCGAATTGGTCCTTGGCCGCGCGTTCGATCTCGAGACGGCTTTCCACGGCCGCTAGGCTGCCCTGCAAGCGCTCGTTATCGGCGATCAGGCGCTGGTGCTCGGCGCGCAACTGCGCCAGCTCGGCCGCCGAGATCTGCGGCCCGCCGAACATCCGCCGGGCCGACTCGTACAACCCCGTTCCCAGGGCCGCACCCAGCGCCAGCAGCAGCACCAGGACCACGACCCGCCACGGCGAGGCGACCGGCAGGCCCGCCGCATCGGTCCGCGCGCCCGCCGCCGCGCCACGCCGCAGCCTGCGCGGCACCAGCGCCGGAAACAGCGGCCTGCGCTTCATCAGGGCAGCACCGCCACCTGGCCGAGCCCGGCATCCTCGGGCAACCCGAACATCAGGTTCATGTTCTGCACGGCCTGGCCGGATGCACCCTTCACCAGGTTGTCCTGCACCACTAGCACGACCAGTTGGTCGCCGTTGCCGGGCCGGTGGACGGCGATCCGGATCATGTTGGAGGCGCGCACCGAGCGGGTCTCGGGCGTGCTGCCAGCGGGCATCACATCCACGAACGGCTCATTGGCGTAGCGCTGCTCGAACAGCTTCTGGAAATCGACGTCGCGCGCCTTGGGGTCGATGCGGGCGTAGATGGTCGAGTGCATGCCGCGCACCATGGGAGTCAGGTGCGGCACGAAAGTCAGCGCCACCGGTCCGCCGTGCAGCGCCTGCAGGTGCTCGACGATCTCGGGATGGTGGCGATGGCCCGACACGCCGTAGGCCTTGAAGTTGTCGCTGGCTTCCGAGAACAGAATGTGCAGTTCGGCCTTGCGTCCGGCGCCGGTCACGCCCGACTTGCAGTCGGCGATGAGCGTGGAGGCATCCACCAGCGGCGAGGTCCCGGCCCGGCCTTCCAGCAGCGGCGCCAGGCCCAGCAGCACGGTGGTCGGATAGCAGCCGGGGTTGCCCACGACCCGCGCGCCGCGGATCTTCTCGCGGTTCAATTCGACCAGGCCGTAAACCGATTCCCGCAGCACGTCGGGGCAGGCGTGCGGCATCTTGTACCACTTCTCGAACGAGGCCTGATCCTGCAGACGGAAATCGGCGGCCAGGTCGATGATCTTGACGCCGGCGGCCAGCAGTTCCTGCGCCTGCGCCATGGCCACGCCATGAGGCGTCGCGAAGAACACCACGTCGCACTCGTTCAGCCGCGCCTTGTCGGGCGAGGAGAACGCCAGGTCCACCTTGCCGCGCAGATTGGAGTACATATCGGCGACCGGCATGCCGTCTTCCTTGCGCGAGGTGATCGCCGTCAGCTCGGCGTTCGGGTGCTGCGACAACAGGCGCAGCAGCTCCACGCCGGTGTAGCCCGTGCCGCCGACGATACCTACCTTGATCTTGGCCATTGCAATCTCCTGGAGTCCCTTGCGCCTCCCGGCCCGGGAAAGCGGGACGGTGCCCTACGACAGATGATGAGTAAGAATACCCCACGCTCGGCAGCATCGATGTGACGACCCACCGGCCGACACGCCGCTCAAGGCAAAAAAAAGGCCGCATCGCTGCGGCCTTTTTTTCCCGCCCGCCGGCCGGAGCCGGAACGGGACGAGGGGGATCGAAGCCGATCAGCGCTTGCTGAACTGCTTGCGACGTCGCGCCTTGTGCAGACCGACCTTCTTGCGCTCGACCTCGCGGGCATCGCGGGTGACGAAGCCGGCTTGCGACAGCGCGGGCTTGAGGGTCGCGTCGTAGTCGATCAGCGCGCGGGTGATGCCGTGGCGCACCGCGCCGGCCTGCCCGGTCACGCCACCACCGTCGACGTTGACGTGGAAGTCGAAGCTCTCCAGGTGGCCGGTCAGTTCCAGCGGCTGGCGAACGATCATGCGGCCAGTCTCGCGAGCGAAGTACTCGTCGACGGGCTTGCCGTTGACGGTGATCTTGCCCGAGCCTTTCTTCAGGAACACGCGCGCCACCGAGGTCTTGCGGCGGCCGGTTCCATAATTCCAGTTACCGATCATGCGCGGCTCCTCAGATGTCCAGCAGCTTGGGCTGCTGAGCGGTGTGCGGATGTTCGGATCCTGCGTACACCTTCAGCTTCTTGATCATGGCGTAGCCCAGGGGACCCTTGGGCAGCATGCCCTTGACGGCCTTCTGGATCGCACGACCAGGAAAACGCTGCTGCATCTTCAGGAACGTGGTTTCGGTGATACCGCCGGGATAGCCCGAGTGACGGTAGTAGCGCTTGTCCTGCGCCTTGTTGCCGGTAACGACGATATCGGCGGCGTTGATGATGACGATGTAGTCGCCGGTATCGACGTGAGGCGTGAATTCAGGCTTGTGTTTACCGCGCAAACGGTGTGCGACTTCGCTGGCCACACGACCTAGGACTTTGCCCTTGGCGTCAATCACGTACCAGTCACGCGTCACTTCATGCGGTTTCGCAACGAAGGTTTTCATGATGATCTCTGTGACATATCTGGTGCCCGTAAAGCCCACTGCGGGCTTCCTGACGGCGTATCACCCAGATCCCGCCCCGGCATTGTCAATTGCAGGTACGGAAAAAGGTAAGCAGAAGATGATAACCCGGATCGGCCCTGAAAGTCAAAGACCACGGGCCTGCGCCCCGCGGCGGCTCGCACCCCGCCCGGCACAGCTGTAACGATATCCGACGCCATCGCCCGCTTCCCCTGTGTCGCCCAGCCCGCGCTTCATGCTTTGATAAACATCCACACATAAGAAAAGATCCCGGCGCGACGTTAGGGCAGACACTAATCCGTTCACAGAGCCCTATGGAGATCCGTCCGATGAAAACGATCAAGACGATGCTGGCCGCCGGCGCCGTGGCTGCGGGACTGGCAGCCTGCGCGGCTCCCCAGCGCGACATGCCCACCCAGCAGGCCTCGACGATGTCGCCGCAATCGGTCACCGACGACCAGTTGCAGCGCTTCGCCAACGCGGCCAGGAAGGTGAACGCGGTCTCGCCGGAGGCCGGAGCGACCGCCTCCAGCACCCCGACCGGCGAGCCCACCAACGCCACCTTCGACGAAGCCAACGGCCGCAAGGCCCAGGCGGTCTGGAGCGAGGGGCTGACCGTGCGGGAATTCAACGCCATCAATGCGGCCGTTCAACAGGACCCCGCCCTGATGCAGCGCTACGGCGCGCTGATGCAAGGCGGCGGTTCGACCGGGGGCGGCTATGGCGGCTCCACGGGCGGCGGCACGATGATGCGCTGAATCCCCTGGAGGCAAAAAAAAAGCCCGAAGCCTTGCGGCTTCGGGCTAATCCACCAAAGGAGGAGGGTGGAGGAGACACCGGAGAATGGGCTTTGCGGGGCTATCCGACGATACCGAGGGGCCTGGGGCCGTATCGGCATACAAAGCGACATCCGTTGAACCCATTATAGGGAAGCGGTTTGTGCGTTGCAAGAAGTTTTTTGACCTGTTCACCACAATACGGTTTCAAATTTCAACAGGCAAAAATTCTTTTTATATCAACAGGTTAATTATTCATTTAGCGCCATCTTGCGCTTCTTCCCGTTCTCTTTTTTGCCGAACTGGACGTGCTCTGCCATGTCTTGGCCTGCCTTTTCTTCCTATTTTGATGCATGGCAGCAAGAACCGGGCAAAAAAAAGCCCGAAGCCTTGCGGCTTCGGGCTAATCCACCAAAGGAGGAGGGTGGAGGAGACACCGGTAGATGGGCTTTGCGGGGCTATCCGACGATGCCGAGGGGCCTGAGGCCGTGTCGACATACAAAGCGTCATCCGTTAGGTCAATTATAGAGAGATGTTTTGTGCGATGCAAGAACCTCCTAGGGTTGTTGCCTACGTACAAAAACCGATGCGAGCGCGGACAAAAAAATCACGTTAAATCAACCACTTAAACACAAACCATCCCTCCACTCCGCAACACCGCTGACCAAAAATCGGGCCCGGGAATGGCTTGGCGGGGGGGCGCGACCATTTGTCGCAGTTTTCGCTGCATTGCAGCATCACCAGCCCTCTCACCCGCCGCGAAACCCGCCTCCACCCGCTATCATCGTGTTGTGGCCAACTTTCTATCGCAGCACGAGGGAATATCATGGAATGCATCGTAAGCTGGGGCGGCCCCCAGGGCATGCTGTTCACCGCCCAGACGGGCAGCGGGCACGTCGCCGTCATGGACGGCGCGCCGGACGGCGGAGGCAACAACCTCGCGCCCCGGCCGATGGAGCTGGTGCTGGCCGGCACCGGCGGCTGTACGGCCTACGACGTCGTCCTGATCCTGAAGCGCGGCCGCCACGCCGTGCGCGGCTGCACGGTGGCGCTCAAGGCCGAGCGGGCCGACACGGATCCCAAGGTCTTCACCAAGATCCATTTCGCCTTCTCCGTCACGGGCAAGAACCTTCCGCCCGCCGCGGTGGAACGGGCGGTGCAGCTTTCCCACGAGAAGTACTGCTCGGCCTCGGCCATGCTGGAAAAGATGGCTGAACTGACCTGGTCGGTGGAGATCGTCGAGGCCGACTGAGGCGGGCCAGACTCAGAGGTAATAGGCGGTGGAGGTCATGACCTTGGACCCGCACCGCATCGCTGCCCGCACCGGCGCGGGCAGCTCGGCGCCGCCGCGCTGCTCCGCCGTCACCCGGTGCTGGCGCTCGTCGGCGGCCATGCGCTCGACGATGGCGCGTGAACGCGCATCGTTGGCCGGCAGCGTACCCAGGTGTCCGTCCAGGTGGCGCTCCACCTGCCTCTCGGTTTCCGCCATGAAACCCAGGTTCCAGGCATCACCCGCCTTGCCCGCCAGCATGCCCAGCCCGAAGGCCCCCGCATACCAGAACGGATTCAACAGGCTGGAGTGCGAACGCAGTTCGCGCAGGCGGTCGTCCAGCCAGGCCAGGTGATCGGTCTCCTCGGCCGCCGCGTCCAGGAACACCTGGCGCGTATCCGGCTTGGCGCAGACCAGCGCCTGCCCCCGGTACAGGGCCTGGGCGCAGACCTCCCCCACGTGATTGACCCGCATCAGGCCGGCCGCGTGCTTGCGCTCGGACTCCGTCAGTTCGGTGCTGGAAGCCGCCTCGGAGGCGCCCTCGGCCACGGCGGCCGGGCGCCCCGCCGGATTCGGGCGCTGCGCCGACACCGAGCCCGTCAGCACGCGCACGGCGCGATCCGCCTCGGATAGCACCCGATCCAGTAGGGAAATACGGCGAAAGGATGCGGTTCCCGACATTTGCGACCTCCGGTCCGGACACGGCCGGACAGCGACACGAACAGATTCCAGTATAGGCAATCCCCGATTCGTTGTTCTTGAACAACATCCGGGGCGACGCAACCCCGCTGTCATTTTCGCCTCATGTTGGGTCGTCATCCTCTCGTCCGAGCACTTGAGCAACATCCTCGTGCCACATCACACAAATCCATCTGGAGTTCTCAATTGAAAAAGACCCTCATCGCCGCCGCGCTGCTGGCTGGCTTCGCCGGCACCGCGCAAGCCCAGAGCGTGACGCTGTACGGTATCGTCGACATGGGATTCATGAACAGCAAGCAGGACGGCCAATCCGCCACCAACGGGCTGGAAAGCGGTATCGCCGGCAGCTCGCGCTTCGGCCTGCGTGGTGTGGAAGACCTGGGCAACGGCCTGAAGGCCAACTTCCAGTTGGAAAGCGGCTTCAAGGCCGACACCGGCATCCAGAGCGCCAGTGGCCAGCTGTTCGACCGCGCCGCGTGGGTGGGCGTGTCGGGCAACTTCGGTGAAGTCCGCCTGGGCCGCCAGGACTCCCTGGGCTTCAACTGGTTCCGCGGCGCCATCAACCCCTTCGGCAACGCCTACTCGCAAGCCCAGAGCAAGACCATTTTCAACGTCAACGGCATCGATGACCGCCTGAGCAACAGCGCGTTCTACCTGTCGCCCAAGTTCAGCGGCTTCCAGGTCGGCGCCGGCTACAGCTTCAACGCCAACGGCAGCGAAACCACCGGCAACGACGCCGACAACGCCGCCTATTCGCTGGGTCTGCGCTACCAGAACGGCCCCCTGCTGGCCGTCCTGACCTACGAGCAAAAGAATGCCGCCGACCTGGCCCCCGGTGCGGGCGTGGGCGGTTCCGATCTGAAGAACATCCAGCTGGGCGCCACCTACGACTTCGGCGTGGCCAAGCTGCACGCCGGCTACGGCCGCCTGCAGAACTCGGGCTACAAGTCGAGCGCCAAGAAGGAAAACTCGTACCTGGTGGGCGTGACCGTGCCGTTCGGCGCGCACTCCGTGTTCGCCAGCTACCAGCGCAACGACAAGGCCAACATCAACGCCGGCCGCGCCGACTCCGCCATCAACGGCTACGCCATCGGCTACAACTACACGCTGTCCAAGCGCACCACGATCTACGCGCTGTTCAACCAGTACACCGACGTGATCGTCCGCACGGACAACAAGGCCCTGGGCGACAAGCGCGAAATCGCCATCGGCCTGCAGCACAAGTTCTAAGCCCTGCTCCACCCTGGGCCGGTCTCCCCCCCGGCCCATGTTTCGAAGTGCTTACTTCAGCAGTGAGTGTTTTCCCGTCTTCGGTTCGGCCGAAGACGGGCTTTTTCGTTGGTTTTTTGCGCGAAAACAACGAAAGCCGTAAGAATAAGTAAAAACCCGGCCCTCATAAGCCTTCCGGCTTGGTAGTAACCCGCATTCTTTGCTGCAATATGACCAACTTCCTACCAGGAAGCTCTGGTTTTCCCGCGGCAAACGGATACCCGACGATGGATCCGCGCACGCCATCCGGCACCTCGCACCCCCCGCCTGCCGCGACAGCCAGATCAATCATGGAGATGTACGAATGAAAAAGACCCTGATCGCTGCCGCCGTCCTGGCTGGCATGGCTGGTACCGCGCACGCGCAAAGCTCGGTCACCCTGTACGGCATCATGGATATGGGCTACCTGTATTCCAAGACCGAGGGCATGAAGGCCCGCAACGCGCTGGACAGCGGCCTGCAGAGCGAATCGCGCTTCGGCCTGCGCGGCACGGAAGACCTGGGCAACGGCCTGAAGGCCAACTTCCTGCTGGAAGCCGGCATCAACGCCGACGACGGCACCTCGTCGCAGTCGGGTCTGTTCAACCGCCAGTCGTGGGTGGGCCTGTCGTCCAACACGCTGGGTGAGGTCCGTCTGGGCCGCCAGTTCATCCTGGGCTCGCAATTCTTCACCAATATCGATCCGTTCGGCACGACCTTCCGCCAGGCCGGCATGGGCTCGACCTTCATCGCCGCCAACCAGGTCCGCAACAGCAACAGCGTGATGTACTTCTCGCCGACCTGGAACGGCCTGCAAGGCGCCATCGGCTACAGCTTCAACCGTTCGAGCAACGAAAGCCCCGTCGCCGGCACCAACAACCGCGCGATCACCTCGGGCCTGCGCTACGCCAACGGTCCCATCGAAGTCGCCCTGACCTACGACCAGGTCGAGCCCTCGACCGGCGGCAACGTCGGCCGTTCGACCCAGTTGGGCGGTACCTATGACTTCGGCGTGGTCAAGCTGCACGCCGCCATCGCCGACCAGCGCAACGTCGCGGTCAACGTTGGCGACATCCCGGGCTGGAACGGCCGCTTCGCCAAGAAGACCCTGTCGTACATGGTCGGCGCGTCGGCTCCCGTCGGCACCGGCTCGCTGTTCGGTTCGTACCAGAAGGCCAAGGACTGGGACATCGAAGGCTTCAGCGTCGGCTACACCTACCCGCTGTCGCGTCGTACCAACGCCTACGCCTTCTTCAGCAACATGGACAACGTTGGTCACTACGGCAGCGCCGTCACGACCGGCGACAAGACCACCCGCCAGTTCGGCGTCGGCCTGCGTCACATGTTCTAAGTCGGTGGTGGGAGCGCCTTGCGCGCTCCCGCACGCGCCCAGAACCCCCTGGGCGTACGCTGGAAAAAACCCGGACCGGAAACGGCCCGGGTTTTTCTTTTGTCGGCGCCCTATCCGCCCCGCACCGCGCGCGGGATGGAACGCTTCAAGAGATCGCAGAAATCGTCGGCGCACGGCGGCAGCTTGCGCCCCCGGTCGCGCAGTTCGTAGAACTCCAGCTCGACCAGGGGCGAGCCCAGCGGCTCGAGCCGGATGCCGCGTCCCCGGCAGGCGGGAACGGCGGTCGAGGGCAGGATGGCGATGCCGCGCCCGGCCTCGGCCAGGCCGATCTGGGTTTCGATGAAATTCACCACGAAGCGCGGCGGAGCCTCATGGCCGACCAGGGCCAGGTTCTTGTCGATCAACTGCTGCAAGGGGTTGTCGAAGGGCAGGTTGATGAAGGGCTCGCCCGCCAGCGCGCTCCACGCACGGGGCGACCGCGCCAGTTGGAACCTGGGCGCGGCGCTGGCCGCCACCAGCGAGAAATGGAACAGCGGCTGGCGCAGCAGGCCCGGCGCCGCCTTGATGAACATGCCCAGCCCGACGTCCAGGTGCCCGGCCCGCACCATGCTGGACACCGAAGGCAGGTCGGTGTCCACGATGGTGAGCCGCACGCCCGGATGGCGCTGCTCGAAAGCCGCCACGACCGAAGGCAGCAGATAGGAACAGGTCAGCGGCGGCGCGCCGACCGACAGCGTGGTATTGGCGCGCTGCGCCGACCTCCCCACCTGCTCGACGACCTCCTCGATCCGCTTGACGTTCTGCTCGGCCACGGCGCGGAACTCGGCGCCGAACTGCGTGAGCGTGACCTGCCGCGTGGTGCGGTCGAACAGGCGAAAACCCAGTTGCCCTTCCAGTTCGCGGATCATCAGGCTCAGGCCCGACTGGGCGATGTGCAACTGCTCGGCCGCGCGCGAGAAATTCCGCTGCTGGGCCAGCAGCAGGAAGGCCTTGAGCTGGCGGTGGGAGATGTTCATGTCGGTGCATTGATGCGGATACCTGATCAATTCATACTTTATTCATATTTCACTCGCGTATAAAGCTCGTATTGAATGGCGATCGTTCCTGTCCCACCAGAGAGGTCGATATGCCCATCCGTCGCTGCTTCTCCCGTCGCTCGTTCTGTAGTGCCTGGCTGCTGGCGCTGGTCGCCTGCGCGGCCCACGCGGACGAGTCCTATCCCACGCGTCCCATCCGCATCATCGTGCCGTTCTCCGCCGGCGGCGGCATCGACGTGCTGGGCCGGACCATAGGCCAGAAACTGTCCGAGGCCTGGCAGTACGCCGCGGTGGTCGAGAACCGCCCCGGCGCCAGCGGCAACATCGGCACCGACCTGGCCGCCCGCGCCGCGCCCGACGGTTACACCTACCTGATGACGGCCAACACCATCATCATGACGCCGAGCTTCATGCAGGGCGTCACCTTCGATCCGGTGAAGGACTTCGCGCCGGTGATGCCCATCGCCATTGGCAGCCTCGCCCTCGTGACCCGCCCGGACTTCCCGGCCAAATCGGTGCCCCAGCTGATCGAACTGGCCAGGAAGCAACCGCACAAGCTCAACTACGGCTCGCCCGGCCCCGGCACGCCGCATCACCTGGCCATGGAGCTGGTCAAGCAGCGCGCCGGCATCGACGTGGTCCACGTGCCCTACAAGGGCTCGGGCGGGCTGGTCAACGACGTGCTGTCGGGCCAGGTGGACCTGGCCTTCGTTCCCGTCCACCAGGCGCTGCAATTCGCGCGTGCCGGCAAGATGCAGATGCTGGCCGCCGGCGGCACGCGGCGCACCGCCGTGACGCCCGACATTCCCTCGCTGGCCGAGGCCTCCGGCATCGCCGACGTCGACGTCGACATGTGGTACGGCCTCTACCTGCCCGCCGGCACGCCCCCTTCCATCGTCGACAAGGTGAACGCCGAGGTCACGCAGATCCTGAAGATGCCCGACGTGGTCAAGAGCCTGTCCATGCAGGGCCTGCAGCCCAGCGGCGGCACGCCGGACGATCTGGCCCGGCTGACGCGGGACGACCTCAAGCGCTGGGCCGGCGTCATCCGCCAGGCTGGCCTGGCGTCCCAATAGCACCGCATATCCCAACAACACCAAGAGGAGTCTTCATGGAAGTCATGATCGTGGGCGGCGGCATAGGCGGCCTGACCCTGGCGCTGTCGCTGCACAAGGTGGGCATTGCCGCCCGAGTGTTCGAGGCCGCGCCGGAAATCCAGGCGCTGGGCGTGGGCGTGAGCCTGCTGCCGCACTCGACCCGGGTCCTGGGCGAGCTCGGCCTGAACGAGGCGCTGGCGCGGGTGGCCGTCACCACCACGACCACCACCTTCTTCAACCGCTTCGGGCAGCACGTCTATTCCGAGTCGACCGGCCGGCAGGCGGGCTACGAGTGGCCGCAATTCCAGGTCCATCGCGGGGACCTGCAGAGGATCCTGCTCGAGGCCTGCCGCGAGCGCCTGGGCGCGGACCGTATCGTCGCGGGCCATCGCTGCACGGGCTTCACGCAGACGCCGCGCGGCGTCACCGCCTCGTTCGTCGATCCCGCGGGCAACCCTCTCGCGCCCCGCACGGCCGATGCGCTGATCGCGTGCGACGGCCTGCACTCGGTGATCCGCAAGCAACTGCACCCCGGCGAAGGCGAACCGGTCTACTCCGGCGTCAACATGTGGCGCGGCGTCACCCGCTGGAAGCCCTACTTCGACGGCGCGACCTATGTCCGGGGCGGCTGGCTGACGCCGGGCAAGATGGTCATCTACCCGATCCGCAACGCGCTCGACGCCGAGGGACGCCAGTTGATCAACTGGGTGGCCGAAGTGACGACGCCCCGCTACGAGCGCCGCGACTGGAACCGCCGCGGCCGGCTGGAGGACTTCATCGACGTCTTCGAGGACTGGCGCTTCGACTGGCTGGACGTGCCCGCCATGATCCGGGCCGCGGACGTTCTGCTGGAATTCCCCATGGTGGACCAGGACCCGCTGCCCTGGTGGACGCAGGGCCGGGTCACGCTGCTGGGCGACGCGGCGCACCCCATGGTCCCGCGCGGCTCGAACGGCGCGGGCCAGGCCATCCTGGACGCGCGCGCCCTGGCCGCCGCGCTGGAGGCGGAGCCGGACGTGCCGGCCGCGCTGGGCCGATATGAATCGCAGCGCCGTCCCGCCACGACGGATATCGTGCTGACCAACCGCAAGACACCTCCCGACGCCATCCTGAAGGAAGTCTACGAACGCACGGGCGATCGCCCCTTCCGCCACATCGGCGACGTCATCAGTCAGGAGGAGTTGGCCGCCATTTCCAACGGCTACAAGCGCGTGGCGGGCTACGACCTGGCCTCGCTGTCCCGGTAGGCGGCGCGCGGGGCGGGCCCCCTGGCTTGCCCCGTGTCTCTTCCGTATCGAGAAATATTCTCGATATTCACGACTTCCTAATATCTTTTCGATTACGCTATCGAGTCGTCCATGCCCCTTAACTGTGCGGACCGACGGTGATCCCGCCGGCATCCGCCCTCCAGCATGCCTCTCGCTCGCGCCAAGTCCTTTACTTCCTCGTTTCCCCGCCCCGCCCTGCTCGGCCTGGGCCTGGCCCCACTGCTGCTGATTGCGGGCTGCAGCCTGCAACCTCCCGCGCCGTCCGTGCCGCTGGCCACGCCGGCCGGCTGGCAGGCTCCGCTGCCCGCCGCCGCGGCCGCCGAACCCGCCCTGCCTCACCACTCCAGCCAGCAGCGTCTGCTGGAATGGTGGCAACAGGCCGGCGACCCGGCCCTGCCCGGACTGATCGAAGCGGCGCAGACGGCCAGCCCGACCGTGGGCACCGCCCGCTCGCGCTTCCTGCAGGCCCGGGCCACCCGCGTGTCGTCCGGCGCCGCGCTGGGACCCACGCTGGATGCCACGGCCCAGACCAGCCGCGGCTTTTCCCAGATCGCGGGCGGCGTCGCCACGCAGAACCAGGCCGGCCTGCAGGCCTCGTGGGAGATCGACCTGTTCGGCGCCAACTCCGCCACGCGCGACGCCGCGCAGGCCCGCCTGGAGGGTGCGCAGGCGCAGTGGCACGACGCGCGCACCTCGGTGGCTGCCGAAGTGGCCAACGAACTGAACAACTTCCGTAGTTGCCGCCGTGAGCTCGCCATCCAGGAATCGGATGCGGCTTCGCGCGCGGAAAGCTCGCGCCTGACCGACCTCGCCATGCGCGCGGGTTTCCAGTCCACCGCCAACGCCGCGCTGGCGCGCGCCAGCAGCGCCGAGGCCGCCGCCCGCGCCCGCCAGCAGCGCGCCGCGTGCGACATCAGCGTCAAGGCGCTGGTGGCGCTGACCGCGCTGGACGAACCCACGCTGCGGGCTCGCCTGGCCGCGCCGGCGCAGCCTCCGTCCGACACCTTGTTCGCCATCGACCACCTACCCGCCGCCGTGCTGGCACAGCGCCCCGACCTGTTCAACGCCGACCGCAACGTGGCGGCGGCCAGCGCCGAGGTCGGCAGCGCGCAGGCCAAGCGCTACCCACGCCTGACGCTGGCCGGCAGCGTGGGCGCGGCCTCGTTCAGGGCGCGCGGCACGAATGTCGACGTCTCGACCTGGTCCATCGGCCCGCTGGCGGTGACGCTGCCGCTGTTCGACGGCGGCCGCCACCGCGCCGACATCGACGCCGCCCAGGCCCGCTACGACGAAGCCGTCACCCAGTACCGCGCCACGGCGCGCCAGGCCGTGCGCGAAGTGGAGCAAGCCCTGGTCAACCTGGAAAGCACGGCCGCGCGCACCACCGACGCCCGCGCCGCGGTCGAGGGCTACCAGGCCTCGTTCGAGGCCACCGAGCAGCGCTATCGTGGCGGCCTGGCCAGCCTGCTGGAACTGGAGGAATCGCGGCGCATGCTGCTGACGGCCCGCACCACCCAGTCCGCGCTGGAGCGCGAACGCATGGCGGCCTGGATCGCGCTGTACCGCGCGGCGGGCGGCGGCTGGAGCCAGGAAGCGCCCATGCCGCCGGACACGCCGCCCGCGGCATCCACCGCGCCGGCCACCCATCCCTCCTGACGGAATACCTCACGAACCGCGTCGCCGCAGGGCCTCTCCAGGCCCCGGCCCCACCCCAACCATGATCCCGTCCATGCCGCTACGCCCTCTCATCGCCGCCGCCGTGCTCGGCGCCATCCTGACCGGAGCCTTCCTCGCCCCCGCCCTGCGCGCCGCCGACACCGGCGCCACGCCAGCCATCCGGCCGGCCCTGACCGTCACCGTCGCCCAGCCGCGGATGCAGTCCCTGCGCGTCGCCCTGCAGGCCAACGGCAACATCATGGCCTGGCAGGAAGCCAGCCTGGGCGCCGAGATCGGCGGCCTGCGCCTGCAGGACGTCCTGGTCAACGTGGGCGATACAGTCAAGGCCGGCCAGGTACTGGCCACCTTCGCGCAGGAAACCGTGCGCGCGGACATCGCCCAGGCCCGCGCCGCGCTGGCCGAGGCCGAGGCCAGCGCCGCCGAGGCGCGCGCCAACGCCGAACGGGCCCAGTCCCTGAAGGCCTCCGGCGCGCTGAGCGAATCGCAGATCAACCAGTACGTGACCGGCGGCCAGACCGCCCAGGCGCGTGTGGAATCCGCCCGCGCCAGCCTGGCCGCGCAGGAGCTGCGCCTGAAATTCACGCAGGTCCGCGCGCCCGACAGCGGCGTCATCTCGTCGCGCACCGCCACGGTGGGCGCGGTCGTGAGCGCCGGCACCGAACTCTTCCGCATGATCCGCAGGAGCCGCCTGGAATGGCGCGGCGAGGTCACCTCCGCCGAGGTCGGCCGCGTGCGCGTGGGCGATCCCGTCACCGTCGTCGCGGCCAGCGGCGAGCGCCTGCAGGGCAAGGTCCGCACCGTCGGCCCCACCGTCGATCCGCAGACGCGCAACACCCTGGTCTACGTCGACCTGCCCACCGCCGGCGCGCCAAACTCCTCGGCCAAGGCCGGCATGTTCGCGCGCGGCGAGTTCGAGCTGGGCGCCGCACAGGGGCTGACCGTGCCGCAGCAGGCCGTGGTCATGCGCGAGGCCTTCAATTACGTCTTCGTCGTGGACGCGGACAACCGCGTTACCCAGCGCAAGATCCAGGCCGGCCGGCGCGACGGCGACCGCGTCGAGGTGCTGGACGGCCTCGCGTCCACCGACCGCGTCGCCGTGCGCGGCGCCGGCTTCCTGACCGACGGCGACCTGGTGCGCGTGGTCGACACGCCCGCTCCCGCGGCCACCCCCGCCACCGCCGTGACGCGCTGAGAGCCGACGCGATGAACGTCTCGACCTGGTCCATACGCAACCCCATTCCGTCGGTCATGCTGTTCGTGCTGCTGACCTTCGCCGGCCTGCTGTCGTTCAGCGCCATGAAGGTGCAGAACTTCCCCGACATCGACCTGCCCATGGTCATGGTCACGGCCGCGCTGCCCGGAGCCTCGCCCGGCCAGCTGGAGAACGACGTCGCCCGCAAGCTGGAGAACTCCATCGCCACCTTGCAGGGCCTCAAGCACGTCTACACCAAGATCCAGGACGGCAGCGTCAGCCTGACCGCCGAGTTCGAACTCGAGAAGCCCCTGCAGGAAGCGGTGGACGACGTCCGCTCCGCCGTGTCCCGCGTGCGCGCCGACATGCCCGCCGACCTGCGCGACCCCATCATCAACAAGGTCGACCTGGCCGGCCAGCCCGTGCTGGCCTTCACCGTGCGCGCCAGCAGCATGGACGACGAGGCGCTGTCCTGGCTGGTCGACAACGACGTCGCCCGCAAGCTGCTGAACGTGCCCGGCGTGGGCGCGGTCAACCGTGTGGGCGGCGTGACCCGCGAGATACGCATCGCGCTCGATCCCCAACGGCTCCAGGCCCTGGGCGCCTCCGCCGCCGACATCTCGCGCCAGCTGCGCCAGGTGCAGCGCGAGAGCTCCGGCGGCCGCACCGACATCGGCGACTCCGAACAGCCCGTGCGCACCCTGGCCACCGTGGGCACCGCCGAAGAGCTCGCCAGCCTGCGGCTGGTCCTGAGCGACGGCCGACCCATCCGGCTGTCCGACGTCGCCTCGGTGACCGACACCATCGCCGAACGCCGCTCCGCCGCCCTGCTCGACGGCCAGCCCGTCGTCGGCTTCGAGGTCGCCCGCAGCCGCGGCGCCAGCGAACTCGACGTAGCCGCGGGCGTCCAGCGTGCCCTGGACGAGCTCAAGGCCCAGCACGCCGACCTGCAGATCACCGAGTCCTTCAACTTCGTCACCCCGGTCCAGGAGGAATACGACGGCTCCATGCGCCTCTTGTACGAAGGCGCGCTGCTGGCCGTGCTGGTCGTCTGGCTGTTCCTGCGCGACTGGCGCGCCACGATGATCTCCGCCGTCGCGCTGCCGCTGTCGGTCATCCCTGCCTTCGCCGGCATGTACCTCCTGGGATTCTCGATCAACGTCATCACCCTGCTGGCGCTGTCGCTGGTCATCGGCATCCTGGTCGACGACGCCATCGTCGAGGTCGAGAACATCGTGCGCCACCTGCGCATGGGCAAGAGCCCCTACCAGGCCGCCATGGAAGCCGCCGACGAAATCGGGCTGGCGGTGGTCGCCACCACCTTCACCCTGATTGCCGTCTTCCTGCCCACCGCCTTCATGAGCGGCGTGGCCGGACGCTTCTTCAAGCAATTCGGCTGGACCGCTTCGCTGGCCGTGTTCGCCTCGCTCATCGTCGCGCGCGTGCTCACGCCCATGATGGCCGCCTACCTGCTCAAGCCCATCGTGCACGCGGGCAAGGAACCGCGCTGGCTGCAGACCTACATGCGCTGGGTCGCCGCCTGCCTGCGCCACCGCTGGCTGACCGTGCTCGGCGCCGCCGTGTTCTTCATCCTGTCGATCGGCATGATCCCGCTGCTGCCCGCCGGCTTCATGCCCGCCGACGACAACTCCCAGACCCAGGTCGTGGTCGAGCTACCGCCCGGCTCCACCCTGGCCCAGACCCTGGACACCGCCGAACTCGTGCGCCTGCGACTGGCCAAGGTACCGCACGTGCGCAGCGTCTACACCACCATCGGCGGTGGCACCGCCGGTGGCGACCCCTTCGCCATGTCCGGCGCGGCCGAGGTCCGCAAGGCCACCCTGACCATACAGCTCGACCCGCGCGAAGACCGGCCCAAGAAACAGGGCATCGAAGAAGAGATGCGCGCCGCCCTGGACGAGATCCCGGGCATGCGCAGCCGCGTCGGCCTGGGCGGGTCCAACAACAAATACGTGCTCGTGCTGACCGGCGACGACCCCAACGCGCTGAACCAGACCGCCCTGGCCGTTTCCAAGGAGCTGCGCACCATACCGGGCCTGGGCAACATCTCGTCCACCGCCAGCCTCATCCGCCCCGAGATCGCCGTGCGCCCCGACTTCGCCCGCGCCGCCGACCTGGGCGTCACCAGCAGCGCCATCGCCGACACCCTGCGCATCGCCACCGTCGGCGACTACGACATCTCGCTGCCCAAGCTCAACCTGTCACAGCGCCAGGTCCCCATCGTCGTGCGCCTGGACGAAGCCGCGCGCGAAAACCTGTCCCTGCTCGGCCGCCTGTCCGTGCCCGGCACCCGCGGCCCCGTCCTGCTCGAACAAGTCGCCACCCTGGACTTCTCGGCCGGACCTTCCGTCATCGACCGCTACGACCGCTCGCGCAACATCAACTTCGAGATCGAACTGGCCGGCATGGACCTGGGCGAAGTCGCCCAGCGCGTGGCCGACCTGCCCACCATCAAGAACCTGCCGCCCGGCGTGCGCCAGGCCACCGTGGGCGACGCCGAAGTCATGGGCGAACTGTTCCAGAGCTTCGGCCTGGCCATGCTGACCGGCGTGCTGTGCATCTACGTCGTGCTGGTGCTGCTGTTCAAGCACTTCCTGCACCCCGTCACCATCCTGGCCGCCCTGCCCCTGTCACTGGGAGGCGCCTTCGTCGGCCTGCTCATCGCGCACAAGAGCTTCTCCATGCCTTCGCTGATCGGCCTGGTCATGCTGATGGGCATCGCCACCAAGAACTCCATCCTGCTCGTCGAATACGCCATCCTGGCGCGGCGGGGACACCCCGCCACCGACGTACGGCCGGCGGTGCCGGGCATGAGCCGCTGGGATGCGCTGGTGGATGCCTGCCACAAACGGGCCCGACCCATCATCATGACCACCATGGCGATGGGCGCGGGGATGCTGCCGATCGCGATCGGTTACGGGGCCGCGGATCCGAGCTTCCGGTCGCCGATGGCGATCGCGGTGCTGGGGGGGTTGATCACGTCGACGTTTTTGAGCTTGTTGGTGATACCGGTGGTGTTTTTGTTTGTGGATGATTTTGGGCAGTGGGTGGTGCGGTTGTTCAGGCGGGGGCAGACCGATGCCGGTGAGAAATAACAAGGCAGCCGGCGATGCAGCGATGGATCGCAATGAATCGCAAATCCGTCGCAGCATTTGGGTGGTAAGGCCGGCCAGTTTTAGCCCTGCAAGATCACGTTCGCCAAGTACGGCGTCGACATGTTTAGCCCCAACCGGCACCCAGTACGCGATCGATGTCACCCAACCTGAGAGTAGCTAGCGGCATCAAGAGCTTGCGTATATGGGCGGAGCTGAAGGTAAGACTTAGTCAAAAGGTGGCTTCAGCTTGGACGGGCCTGTCAGGAATTTCGTGTTTAGGGCATAACATGCGCTCAAGGAGTGTGCATGCCTCGCAAACCGAAGTCCCCGCCGGGGATCTGCCGGCGATCCCCGCTGAAATGCTGGAGTCGTTTGGTAAAGGTCATTTGACGGGAAAAGGCATCACCATCAATCAATCTTCCCTTACTAAGTTAAACTCCAACATCTCCAAAGGAGTGCATAGAGGTTTTCCGTCTTGGCGAAAAACTTCCAGTTCTAATGGATAGGAATCCACCCCGACAATCAGGACAGCCTGCACCATAACGTGATCATGGTCGACAGCGTCGCCTACGAATACAGAAGCCTCATGACCTTGCCGCTCGACAGCAATTTGATCCGGCCGGCATAGCCTCAAGCAATATCCATAGCCACGATTGCATGCTAGCAGTTCCGCGACAGCCTCGCCGGGCGCAGCGCCCTCCCCCCGCCATAGCCGAGAGACAAGATTTGACTCTGCCCGGCTGAGCTTCCTCCATATTCTAGGACATTTGAATCGATTCGACATGTATAGCTCTGTTCATCAATCGTTTCCTAAGCCTACGGAGCGTAGCGAATCGTGCTCAGCCTAGCTTCCATTTAGCCGTTGTCACATCGAGCCCATCTCGACCAAATGACCCGAACGCTGAAATGCCGAGCGTTGCTGAAGACGGTGGAGACAAGAAAACAGAAAATTCCTCCAGCGATCCCAATCCTGCGAAGCCAGACCAAATCAACGAATATCAAGGCGAGCGCTCCCAAGCCCAACGCTGCGCTAATCAAGTGGATTTTTTTGTACAGGAGTCTTTCTGCACCAGAAAGATCATCCTTGAAGCGGAAACGCGACATGGTAAACCTTAGGAAATTTTCATCAGCGACAGGAAAGCATATCCAGTACGCGATCAATGCCACCTGCCAGGACAGCACCTACCACGCAACCCTGAAAGTTCCCCAATCAGGGCCCAGGATGGGAGTGTCTTCCCACTTGATTAGCTCCAGCTCCAACAATCGATCCTTAACATCCGCGTATATGCAGACAGTTATCTCCGCTTGATCGAGGTTGGTCACCACGCCTTCTATCGCGTAAGCATGTTGCCCCGCGCACGTAGGACGTGGATAAGCTGGTAGATCAAACCGGATAAGGGAACCGTCTGCTGTTTGTGCTGCGACGGAACAAACGTCAACGTCTTTCAGCAATTGACATCCTGCATCCATGGGAAGCCGACCCGCCATTTTCTCCAGCGCAGCGCGTTCGCCAGCAGTAAGTTTTCTCAGGTTTTCCACTCTAGACCCTTTCCGCCTCTTCCCGGAGGCCTCGGCGAGTCGAAACTCGTCAAAAGCAAGCGGCCTACCGCGAACGGTACGATACACACTAGCTCGCGGGGCCAGCAAGGGAGGGACGCTTGGTCCCTGAGAACGGAAACCGATAGCACCGCCCCGATCATCAGCAACATTGTTTCGTCCCGAACTCCCCCTACAATTCCCGGATCGCTAGCAGCCCCTCGAATACTTCGAAGGTATGGCCGGCCCGCCGAAGAATCGAACCGATCTGCGGAAGAAAGATGAATCTACATCTAACCAGTGCGTTTTCCGAGTTTGGCGCACAACCCGTTCCGCTATCAGCGCCGGACGTCTCCACGGACCAACTCAGGCCTATCGATGCGGACCGGCTGAAAGAGACGCTCCGGGGTTCGCCCTATCGCTCCGCCATCGTCTTGGGTCATTTGTCCAAACCTTGCTCCGATCAGGCAGGCATCCTCCGTCCCCTGGAAGCCTTCGCGGCAGGGTCCCTGCCTGCCGACTGGCTCGTAGACAACTGGAGCGGCCAGGTCGACGCGTTCGTTCGGGCATACGATCAACACGACACGCTCTGGGTCCTCGGATCGCAATTCCTGTCAGATCTTGCCGACCCCCGCCCGCTGCTCGCCGCGCTCAAGCGCGTCTGCCTTGCACGTAGCGGTACGGTCATGTTCGTGCATGAAGACGTGCCGGGACGATTCAGGCATTGGTCCCGGGAAGCATTCTCCAACTTTCTGGCGGCCGGCGGCTTTCCCCTACAGGTCGGGGACGACTGCTGGATGGCTGCCACTCTGACGCTTCACGACTACGCCGCCTATCTCGAGGACCATGGATGGGACAGGCGACTGGCCACGGCGGATTGGCTGCTCTTGACGACGGAGGATGCAGGACTGGGGCCTGCCGGCGGGATAGGCACTTACGTCCGGAACATCAAGCTCCTCGACCCGCGAGCCGCCGTCTTGATGTGTGATGCCCGGGCAGAGCCCATCGACCTGGACCGAAGAACGTTGGCCCCCCGATCGCTCGCGGATGTCAGTTTTGAGGACTTCCACCTTGGCCACGATTCGCTGGAAGTATTGCGCAATGCGCTGTACCTGCTGCCCAACGTATCGCTTGTCGAGGCGCAGGACTACCAATCCATCCTGTTCCGGATCGTACAGGCCAAGCGCACGGGCATGCTCCCGTCCTGGCTGCACTTGCGCATTTTCATGCATGGGGCCATTGATTATCTGAAGTATGGTTTCCGCGATGAAGGGGCAACAAATTATTCTCCCTTCGAAGCGTCACTGGCAATCAGAGACAGCTACATCTTCAAACATGCGGACAGTTGCTACGCCCCCTCCAGATACCTGGGCCAGCATCTCATGCAGGAGGAATACGGCTATGAGGTCGCGAACCAGACCATCGTCCGCCTTCCCTTCGACCTCTCTTTGCTGCCGGACGATAGGCCGGTTGACTACGGGGCCATCAGGCGCATCGCCTTCATAGGGAAATACCTGCAGTTGAAGGGATGGGCGGATTTCGTCCGGGCGATGAGACTCCTCTCGCCCGGGCAAGTACAAGAGGTCATCTCGCTAGCTCCCGGCGTTCCTTCCGGTGAAGACGCGGCGACTTTGAGCGACGTCGCCAGCTACAGCTGGACTCACCTCTCGCATCAGCAATTGCTGGAGTACATCGGCCAACATCTCGAAGACACGCTATTCATCGTCCCGTCGCGAGGAGAGAGCTTCTCCTACGTAGTGCTGGAGCAATTGCTGCTTGGTGCGCGGCTGGTCGCTTACAACACCGGCGGGGTGATAGAGGTCGTGGACGACCCGGACTATGTCTCGCGCTTTTTCTGCGATCCTACTCCCCAGGCCCTGGCCCGCAAGATCGAAGATGTCCTCCGGCTATCGCCCAGGGAGCACCAGGTCCAGGTCGGCCAGGCGCGCGACCGTCTCCGGCAACGTCAGCGTGAAGTCAATGTGTGGTGGGGACGTAATGATGCTTCGTCGCGCAACCCCGAATGGCCTCGCTCTGTAGAGCTGCCATCGCCGGCAGTCACCGTCGTCGCCTTTGCCGGCAATCGGACGCTCGATCAACTGGACGACTTCATGCTATCCATTCGCCGCTCGCGGCTGAAGCCTGCCCGAGTGATTCTGGTCGGAAGACGATCGGATGAACTGGCCGCCGCAGCACTGGAGGCATGGGCATTGGATGAAAAAAATTCGGACCAGGAGATCACGCTGCATCTGCATGCCATCGATAATCTCGGACCGCGGGATACCGGCCTGCAGCAGGTACAGACCAAATTCGCCTTCTTTCTGGATGATGGCGCCACACTCTTGCCTCGCACGCTCGAGGACGGTTGGAACGCACTGTCCACCGACCCGGAATTGATCGCTGCAACCGGCTTCGCCTTGAACGCAATCGAACCTGCGTGCTTTCCCCGGTCTGGCGGCGTGCCGACGGAAAGCAAGACACGAAAATCTTTGGGCATTCCGGAAGCGCGCGCGCTGGCACTCAGGGAAGATCAGTACATGGCAACCAGCGCTATGGTCCGAACGGCTGCATGGGAAGACTCGGGCGGCTGGAATGATCTGGACCCGAACACTTGGAATGGAATGGCCACCTACACCCGGCTGGCGTGGAAGAAGCAACGCTTTTCGCTGATTCCCCAGCCGGGGCATCTAGTGCCGACTCCGGGCGGCGGGGAAGAAACCGCCTCCTTCCTGAAACGCCGGCACCTCGTACACAGTCTGAATGGCTTATCACCGCTCGATGCGAACATATTGTTGAGCCTGACCGCACACATCAGCCCGATGCCTCCCGTCAAGGCACCTGTTGTCGTTCCACCACCGGAAGCGCCTGAAGCCATCAGCGAGCCTCGGCAGACCGAACATTTCGTATACCTGCTGCTTCGCCAGGCCAAGACAAGATCCAAACGGTTCATCGGAGCTATACGGCGCCATCTGCGATGACTAAGCCGCAGAGCTTGCCATTCGCGTATGGGAGCAAGCTCATGGAATCTTGTAAGCACTCACATCTTGCAATGGAAAGCGCCAATCCCGTTCCCCCAGACGCGATCGATATCCACCGGAACGATGCTCACCTTTTGTCGCAATCTGCATCGACTCCGTTATCCAATCGCCCGACAATGTCCCACTATCCCGGCGATACCGAGTGATATATTCACCGGCTTGCCAAGGTCCAATCGCGGGAATCCCCATTGTCTTCCCCTGCCCTGCCCAGCATCGACATTTCGATCGTACTCAATCTTCATGACGAGGCACGCTTCCTTGACCGGACGATCGCTTCCTTGCGCGAAGCCGTGGCCTATGCACGCGCCGACGGGCTGAGCGCTGAACTCGTCATCGTGCTCGACAACGCCACCCCGGAAACTGCAGCCAAGATCGCAGCCATGGATTTCAGCGGGATGGGCGAAATTCGCACTCTCGAGGTATCGCACGGCTCGCTGGGTCCCGCTCGGAATTCGGGAATCGCGGCTTCACGCGGCAGATATATTGCCACTGCAGATGGCGACGACCTCGTTTCATTCAATTTTTTTTCGGCGATGATGGAGGAAGCCGAACGGAATCCTCGTACCATCATTGTCCCCGAATTTCTTTACGCCTTTGGCACTCGGTATCATCTCTGGCAGTACTTCGGTACCGACCGCGTTTCCAAGCTTGCATTTTTCGGATACCACCCGTTTTGCTCTAGGGTCTTTTTTCCTCGAGAGCTTGCTCAGGACATCCGTTACGTGGATACGAAGGCAACTCGCTTTTTTGCCTACGAAGACTGGCATTTCAACTGTGAGGCCGTTGCCGCGGGGTATGAATTCCGAACGGCGGCCAACACCATCCTTTTCTATCGCCAACGCTCGACCAGCATTATGGCTCAGGAAGGACATGACAAGCTTTGTCCTTACTCCAAGTATTTTTCAGCCGACCATTTCCTGACGGGATTGCGGGTTTCCCATGATGCCGCTCGCAAATCGCCCAAGGTGCCGAAATATACACCCGAAGGTACTCGCCTGTACTGCATGAATTCCCAGGCTTTTCTTGAGCTGGTTTATGCGGCAAACCAGATCGAGTTTGGTATCGATTTCGAACACCTGAAATACATGTCCATGGGGTCCAACGTCGGTTGGCCCTGTCAGCAGGCACTTGGTCTCGCTTCTGCCTATTTCGAGGCGCTCGAGAAACTGAACGGCGGCATCTACGACGATATCGTTTTCCTGCCTTTCCTGTCGAATGGCGGAGCCGAAAAATTTCTCCTCGAGGTCTCGAAATCCCTGCTTGCGACGAACGTGGCGCAACGAGTTTTGATCATGACGGGACAAGAATTCGAGCAACATGAGGGCGTGGATCAACTACCAGCCAATGTCGAATTCCTGGACCTGCGAGAATTGGCGGACAGGCATGGTGTCAAAGACCTTGGCCCACTCCTGCTTCGCCTCATTCAATCCTCCGCTCCTCGCGCAAGGCTCCATACCAACGGGCCCGGCTTCGCCATTGATTTCCTGCTTCGCTATTACCGCGCACTTCCGGAAAATCGGATTGCCTACTATTATTTTTGTGCGGAAACGCTGCCTCACCAGCAATTACACTTTACCTACGGCAGTTCGCTAAATTTCCTTTCAGAAGCGCTGAACGGGATAGGCTGGGTCATCTCGGACCATGCTCGAATCCTCGAGGATCTTGGAAAAATGGTGCATCTGGCGCCGGCGAAGGCCGAGACGCTCTATGCCCCGGTACCTCCCCCGGCGGAATCGGTCCCACGGCTACCGTACTCGCCTGGCTCCAGGCCTTTGCGCATCTTGTGGGCTTCCCGTATCGATACCCAGAAAAGGCCCGACCTGGTCCCCAGGATCGCACAAAAGCTGGAAGAACGTGGTGTGAAGGCATCCATAGACATGTACGGTAGCTCGGTGTTCGGCTACTCCATGCCCGCTGGCGTAAGCCGTGACGGGCCTGTCCGCTACCGAGGAGCATTCCGCGGATTCAGCAGCCTCCCCTATAACCAGTATGACCTGTTCCTGTACACGTCGTCCTATGATGGGCTCCCCAACGTGGTGCTGGAGGCTCTTTCCTGTAGCATGCTTGTTGTCGCGCCCGACGTGGGCGGCCTGCGGGAAGTCATCACACCTCAGACCGGCGTCCTCATTGCACATGAGGCGGACGATGAAGTGTTGATCGAACACTATGCTGATGCTCTGGCCGCTATTGCCAATGGCAGCATCCAGCCGCAGCCTCTTATTCGCAATGCCCAACGTCTGATAGAAGAACGGCATTCGGAGGAAGCGCATCGCCAACGCGTCGCTTCGATTTTCAGGCCAACGGGCAATTGAACAGGCTTACCGCTATCGCAACGATGACTCTCAATTCCATGTCTCATTCCCCGTCCGCAAGCCCTGTGCCTCGTGATGAAGAAATACGGGCCTTGCAGGAGGAAGTCCAGCATCTCCGGAAACGCCTGCTCAAATACGCCGAAGAGGCGGACCAGCGCGCCGGCCTGGACGCCCTGCGTACCTCTCCTTTCGAGCCGTTGGACTTCCAGCTGTCCAAGGGCTATCGCATTTGGAAAATGTACCTGGGCCTGTATGATCTGCCCGTCGTCGGCCCCGTTCTGACCGCTGCACGCACCATCGCCGGAAAAGCGGTTCGCCTGCTCAGGCGCCTTAGATAAACGTCGAAATGATCCAAATCCTCGAAAAAGCCTATCGGGCCTGCCTGCGCTCGGGCTTGGTCACGCCCGGTATCCACCGTACGGCAAAGCGGATGCATTCGTGGTTGCGCTACAGTCGCAGCCAGATGTACCTGCTGGAAGACATCAATTCCCTGCGGGCCTGCATCGTCGATCTGAAACGCGAACAGGACGACCTGCGGGCACAAATTGCACAGCTGAAAACGCAGTTGGCCTCGAAGACCGACGGCGCGTCGGCTACGGACGCCGGGCAGCAAGACACGGAGCATCCTCGGTGAGAGCATCGGTTGTCATCTGTACCTACAACCGAAAGGAAGCACTGCGCGTCACGCTCGAGGCTCTCAAGTATCTGCGATACTCCGAATTCGAGGTCGTGGTGGTGCTGGGACCCTGCACCGACGGTTCGGAAGAGATGCTTGCCGCGTACCTGCCGGACATCAAGCTTACGCATTGCGACATCACTAATCTTTCCAAGGCCAGGAACATCGGTATCGCTCAAGCTTCGGGCGACATCGTGGCGTTCCTGGACGACGACGGCATCCCGGAACCCGATTGGCTGGACAAGCTGGTACGCGGATACCGCAGGCCCGACGTAGGGGGAGTCGGCGGCTTCATCCGCAACCACACCGGCCTTCTGTTCCAGGCCCAGGTCGTGGTCTGCGACCGCTACGGCGACAACCAAGGCTTCCCCAACCCCGAAGTCGCTCAGGCCGTCCATCGGCCTGGTACGCGGCGATATTTCAGCCTGACCGGCTGCAACTCCAGCTTCCGGCGCTCGGTGCTGGAGGAAATAGGCGGCTTCGATGAAGAGTACGCCTATTTCCTGGACGAGACCGACGTCTGTCTGCGGGTGGTCGAAGCAGGCTACGACCTCGAAATGGCGGGGGCTGCCCAGGTCCTGCACAAGTATGCGGCCAGTCATTTGCGCAACGCCGAACGGTTGCCGACCAGCCTGTACTATCCTGCCCGGAGCAAGGCCTATTTCTGCATGAAGTTCGCGCTGCCCGGCGACGAGGCGGCTGCCAGGCAACGTGTGGCCTCGTACCAAGCTGAAACGAGCGGGGACATGCGCACGCTGCACCTGGCCGGCCAGATCGACGCGGCCACGCGCGACCGCCTGATCCAGGAACTGGAGAAAGGGGTGGAGGATGGCATGGAAGATGCCGGGCAGCATCCGGAAGGCCAACACACGCTCGCCCGATACCGTCCCTCCACGCCTCTCACGTTCAAGCCCTTTCCAGCCATCCTGCAACCGGGAGAACGGCTCCGGTTGGCATTGATCTCACGGGAGTATCTAGACGGAGCCGTGGGCGGAATCGCGGTCTGGACAAGACTGGTTGCGGAAGGCCTGGCCCGGCGCGGCCACGAGGTAAGCGTCATCACCCGCGTGGCGGAGGGACAGGATCCTACCGTGGACGTGGTGAACAACGTGTGGGTGCACCGAATATCGGCCCCGACGTTCACGACGCAGGCAAACCCGTCCCTGCCCGACCTCCCCGATGACATCCGGGCAGGCTGCTATGCTGTCTACAACGAAGCGTTGCGCATTGCCGCACACCGCGGCCTCGACTTGATCTCGTTCCCCATCTGGGACCTGGAAGGTCTGGCGTGCGCAACCAGCGGCCAATTCAAGACCGTGATGAGCCTACACACCACTTATGGGCTGGCCCTGCCGCACAAACCTGAATGGCAACGCAACGCGACCATACGATCAACGCTGGTGGACAAGATGATTGCCGCCGAACGCCAGGTTCTTCGAAGCGAGGTTCCCCTGTTGGCCAACAGCCATTCCGTGCTAGCGGATATTCAGAGCTGCTACGGTCTGGCGGCAGCAGGAGCGACGGTCGTGCCGCACGGCCTGGGCGATGCCAGCCCGGGCTCAGCCCCTGCCATATCCCCCGGCCAACTCAACGTGCTGTACGTCGGCCGCTTCGAGTACCGCAAAGGCATCGACCTGCTGCTGGAGGCGATTCCCGGTCTGGCCGCAGCCCGTCCCGAGCTGACCTTCACTCTGGTGGGCGAGAACCGGCCCGTTGCCGGAGAAAAAGACTACAAGGGCGAATTCGAATCCCGGCATGCGGACGCCCCCTGGCTGGACAGAGTCTGCTTCACAGGTCCGATATCGGCCGAGGCTCTCGAGCAAGCCTACCAGGCCTGCGATATTTTCGTGGCACCGAGCCGGTATGAATCTTTCGGCCTGATCTTCGTGGAAGCTTCCGTCTTCGCGAAGACGGTAATCGGGCCGGACGTGGGCGGAGTCAAGGAAATCATCACGGACGGCGAGAACGGGCTGCTTTTCACGCCCGGCGATGCACAGGCTCTGGAGGCTGCCCTGAAACGGGCCGTCGACGACGGGCCGTTACGCGCGAGCCTGTCCCTGGCCGCGCGGCGAAAATACGAGACCGACTATACGGCCGACCTGATGGTGGAGCGGCTGGAAGCGTACTATCGCGAGCGCATGCGGGCTGCAACCTGAGAACAGCGGGCACCCCGCCCGCTCAGGTCTGCTCCACGACTTTGCCGTGTTCCAGCATGATCGTCCGGTTGCACAACCGCTCGATGGTGCCACGGTCGTGCGACGCGATCACCAGGATGGACGATTTCGCCACGATCGACTCCAGCCGCTGCGAGGCCTTGGCATTGAATTGCGCATCGCCCACGGACAACCATTCGTCCATCAACACGATGTCGGCGGTCATGCAGGTCGAAACCGAGAAAGCCAACCGCAGTTGCATGCCGCTGGAATACGTCCGGACGGGCATGTTGAGATACTCGCCAAGCTCGCTGAACTCGGCTATCTCATCCATCTTGTCGGCGATCTCCTTGGGGGACAGTCCCATGATCACGCCACGGAGCACGATATTCTCGAACCCGGTCGATTCGCCGTCGATGCCCAGGGCGATATCGGTAAGCGCCACCACTCTTCCCTGAACGGAAAGCGAGCCGGATGACGGCGGATAGACCCCCGAAAGTACACGCAGCAGCGTGGTCTTGCCGGCTCCGTTGTGTCCGAGCAGTCCAACCCGGTCACCAGGACGAATATCGAGGTTCAGGCCATCGATAGCGCGAACGGAGATTCGATGGCCGGCATCGGATGCGATCCTGCCGCCGGTGCTTGCACTGATGATCGCCTTCTTCAGCGAGCGGTGCGAGGCGTTGTAGATCGGAAATTCGACCGACAGATTTTCGGCGCGAATGTGTGCTGACATGCTAGATCCAATAAGCGACACGATGCCGCGTACGCGCAAACAGCCAGCATGCGCATCCCGCGGACACCAACCAAAGTCCCAGGGCCGTCATCCAACTCACCATGGAGGGGACCTCCCCCAGCAACGGCATGCGAGCCACATCGAGCAGATGACTGACTGGATTGAGCTCGGCAACCCATTGATGCTGGGGCGGAAGCGTGCTGGACTGCCACATGATGGGCGTCAGGAAGTAGGCGACCGTGACCAGGTTCTGCACGACGGGAATCATGTCGCGATACCGGGTGCAGATGATGGCGAAGGCGAACGACACGTTCAGCGTGATGGCAGCCAGGCAGAGGAAACCGGGTATGGCAAGCAGGGATACCCACCCCCAGCCATTGCCCACGAAAGTCACCACCACGATAACGATGATGAAGTTGTGGAGAAAGATGATGAAGTTGCGACAAAGTAGCCGCAACACATAGGACGGATACGGCAGCCGCGTCTGTTTGATGAGGCTTTCGAACTGGGTGAAGCCTGTCGTCGCCTCGTTCAACTGCATGGCGATGAAAGTCCAGATCACGTTGCCTGCCGCGAAATACGGCAGATATTCGTGCAGGTTCATCTTGAAAAGCGTGGCCCACAAGAGGCCCAGCGTGCCAATCAGGATCGCAGTGCTGATCGTGAACCAGAACGGGCCAAGCACCGAGCGCCGATAGCGCTGTTTGATGTCGTACCAGGCGAGCAGCGCCCATAGGTGGGGCTTGCGGACTGTCTCGACGAGCTCATGCCGCATGCTATGAAAAAACATTTGGAACCTTGACGAGTATTCGAGATAAGCGAGTAGTCAATTGCGACCGTAGATGTCGGCAAACCGGACGATATCGTCCTCTCCCAGGTATTCACCGCTCTGAACCTCGATCATCACGAGATCGATAATGCCCGGATTTTCCAGCCGATGCTTGTGGCCTGCGGGAATATAAGTGGATTCGTTGCTGTTCACCAGGAACGTGTCTTCGCCGTTGGTGACGCGCGCAACACCACTCACGACGATCCAGTGTTCACTTCGATGATGGTGCATCTGCAGCGAGAGCGATTGCCCCGCATGCACGACGATGCGCTTGATCTTAAAGCGCTCGGCTTCTTCCAGAACCGTATAAGAGCCCCAGGGCCGATGGACGGTGCGATGGACCTGGTAGGCATCGTCGCCTCGCTCCTTAAGCTGGGCGACGACACTCTTGATATTCTGCAATTTGTCCTTGCGCGCGACCAGCAGGGCATCGGGTGTATCGACGATGACGAGATCCTTGAGGCCTATCGTACCGACCACCCTGGCATCACTATGCACATAGCAGTTCTCGGTATCAACCGCGATGACGTCGCCGTCGATCTGGTTTCCCTTTCCATCGCTCGGGAACAAATTGCCGAACGCGGCCCAGGAGCCGATGTCGCTCCAGCCGATGTCGCAGGACACGACCGAGGCCCGTCCCGTTTTTTCCATGAGCGCATGGTCCACCGAAATATCGGGAGCAAAAGCAAAAGCCTTCTCGTCCAGCATGACCTGCCATTCTTGCTGGCCTTCGAGCGCGCGCCCCGCCGCCAGGCTCTGCTCGGCGGCCTGCCACGCGTCGGGAGCATGCTGCTTCAGCTCTTCCTCGGCCACGTCCGCACGCACACAGAACATGCCTGAGTTCCACAGATAACGGCCGCTGGCGAGAAACTCCTGCGCACGGTCGAGCGACGGTTTTTCCACGAATCGCAAGACATCCGTTCCGGAGGCCTCGATGTAGCCGTACCCGATCTCTGGAGACTCGGGGCGAATCCCAAAGGTCACGATCCTGCCCGCTTCCGCCAATTGCACCGCTTGCTCCACGGCTTGCCTGAACGCAGGAAAATCCTGGATCAGGTGATCAGCGGTAAGAAACAGCAACACTTCCTGCGGTCCGAAACGCCGGGAGACGGCAGCTACCGCGGCGGCAAAGGCGGGCGCGGTATTGCGCCCCTCGGGCTCGAGGAGCATCCCACATTCGATCTGGGACTGACCCAGTGCCCGGTATTCGTCCATTGTCTTGAACGACAGCGCCCGGTTCGTGACCGTGACGACCCTGGAGACGCCGTCGAGCCCGATGGCACGCCGATATGCTTTCTGAAGAAAACTTTCGCCGTCCGCCAAACGAATGAAAGGCTTGGGATGCAGTTCCCGAGATACCGGCCACAGGCGCGTACCCTTGCCTCCGGAGAGGATGATTGGAACAAGACCCATCTGGCAATAGTCCTAGAAGACGAAGAAAAAAGCCCGACACGGTGCCGGCCAACGGCGAAGCCGCAGTTTAACCCGGCCACCTCGCTCATCCACGGGAATACCCGCGCTTTTCGTTACAATGCCCACGCGCCCGTCCGGTATGGTTGGCGCCATGTCATCCAGCCTTCGAGGTCACTCCTTGCCGCTCGCTCCCAGCCCGACCCTGCTCGTCACCGGCGGTGCCGGCTACATCGGGTCCCATACCCTGATCGAGCTCATCCAAGCCGGCTATCGCCCGATCGTTCTTGATAATTTTTCGAACGGTTCGGCGCATGCACTCAAGCGTGTCGAATCGCTGACCGGTCATGCTCTCGAGGTCATCGAAGGAGACATCAGGGATGCGGCCCTGCTGGACACAGTATTCCACCAGACCAAGGCACACGGAGCCCCCATCCAGGGAGTGGTGCACTTTGCCGGCCTGAAAGCGGTGGGCGAATCCGTCGCCGCGCCTTTGGACTACTACCAGACCAACGTCGCCGGTACGCTAACCCTGCTGCAAGCGATGGACCAGGCACAGGTCCACACCATCGTCTTCAGTTCATCCGCAACGGTTTACGGTATTCCGCGCGAACAGCCGTACACCGAAATGCATCCGATCGCTCCGATAAATCCGTATGGCCAGACGAAGGCCATGGTGGAGCAGGTCCTGCGCGACTGGTGCGCGACGCTTCCCGCGCGACGAGCCATCTGCCTGCGATACTTCAACCCGATCGGCGCCCATCCCAGTGGGATGCTGGGCGAAGCCCCCCAGGGCATCCCCAACAATCTTTTTCCGTTCATCACCCAAGTCGCCGTTGGTAAACGATCCCATCTGAACATCTTCGGCAACGACTACCCCACCGTGGACGGAACCGGGGTGCGCGACTATATCCATGTCCTGGACCTGGCCGTCGGCCACGTCAAGGCGCTTGAGCACGCCCGAGGAACGACCGGGGGCTTTGCCGCGGTCAACCTGGGTACGGGCCGCGGCACCAGCGTGCTGGAACTGCTGAACACCTTCAGTGCGATCAGCGGTCGGAAGATACCCTACGAATTCCAGCCCCGCCGCCCCGGCGACATCGCCGAATGCTGGGCCGACCCTTCCACCGCCGAAGCCCTCCTCGGCTGGAAAGCCACCCGCACTCTCGAAGACATGTGCGCGGACGGCTGGCGCTGGCAATCCCGAAACCCGAACGGCTACGAAGACTAAGCCCGCCGCCCACGGCAGGGGCGGCAGGCCATGGCGCCTCCAGCCCGATCAGTCCAGCGTGATATTAGCCATCTTGACCACCGACTCGAAGCGCTGGGTATCGGCCTTGACGGCCTGGGCCAGGTCGGCCGCCGAGGCGGGCCAGGCTTCGAAGCCGAAGGTGTCGAACTGTTTGCGCACGTCGGGTTCGGCCACGGCCTTGGCGACGCCGCTGTTGATGGCGTCGATGGCGGCCTTCGGAGTGCCCTTGGGCGCGAACAGGGCGACCCAGGTCTTGAGTTCGAAGTTGGCCGGGCCGCCGGCCTCCGAAACGGTGGGCACGCCGGAGTACAGGGCCAGGCGCCTGGGCGCGGCCAGCGCCAGCAGCTTGACCTTCTTGGCCTGGTAGAGCTGGGCCACGGTGGCGGCGGTGCCGAAGGCCCAGTCGACTTCGCCGGTGGCGACGGCGGTGTAGAGCTGGGGCAGTTCCTTGAAGGGCACGTGGGTCATGTGGGTGCCGGTCTGGGTCTGGAACATGGAGGCGCCGATGTGGGCGACGCTGCCCAGACCCCAGGTGCCGTAGGTCTGGTTGCCGCCCTTGGCCTTGGCGTCGGCGATGAGGTCGGCGACGTTGTTCCAGGGGGACTTGGCCGAGACGACGATGAAGAAGTTGGTGGTGTAGACGGGCGAGGCGGGCTCGAAGTCGGCGACCGGGTCGAACGGCAGTTTCTTGTACAGGTGCGGGTGCAGGGTCATGTGGGTGTTGTCGACCACGACCAGGGACAGGCCGTCGGGCGCGGCGCGCTTGACGTCGCCGATGGCGAGCCAGCCGTTGGCACCCGGCTTGTTCTCGACGATAAGGGGCTGGCCCCAGGCCTTGGACAGTTTTTCGCCGACCAGGCGGGTAACGGCGTCGGGACCGCTGCCGACCGAGTAGGGCAAAACGACCCGCACGGGCTTGGCGGGATAGGCGGGAGCCTGGGCACCGGCATGGCCGGCGCTCAGGGCCAGGGCTAGGGCGGCGGCGCCGCGCAGGATGGTTTTCATGATGTCTCCTCGTGGTTTGCTTCGTTGGTGTGGGTATCAGGCGGTGGCGGGCGCCCGTTGGTGGCAGGACAACGCCTCGCAGGCGGCGGCGAAATGGGGGTCGCGCTGTTTCAGGTCTTCATGGCTGACCTGGCCGGTGCGCCGCATGTAGTCGTAGGCGAACGAGACAGGATCCAGGGGCATCTTGTCGGCGACGTTCTCGTACCAGTCCAGGCTGCGCGCGGCGGCGTTCTGGAAGCTGGACGAGGCGGGCCGGCGCTGGGTCTCGAAGGCGGCGAAGGCGGCCTGGAGGTCGCCGGGGTGGCGCACCAGGCCCTGGTGCAGGGCGATGGCGTCCTGCATGGCCATGCGCGTGCCGGAGCCCAGCGAGAAGTGCACGGTGCGCAGCGCGTCGCCCAGCAGCACGATGTTGCCGCAGGTCCAGCGTTCGTTGCGGACGATGTTGGCCTCGAACCAGAGCGAGCGATTGGTCAGGAGTTCGTTGCCGCCCAGTTCGGGGCGGAACACGTCGGCGCAGTAGCGGCGGCTCTCGTCCTCGCTGGCTTCGTGCAGGCCGGCGCGCTGCCAGGTGTCGGGGTCAACCTCGACCAGGAAGGTACTCAGTTCGGGGCTGTACTGGTAGCTGTGGGCGATGAACACGCCGTGCGGCGTCTCGCGAAAGATGAGCGAGACCGGGTGGAAGCGCTGGCGGGTGCCGTACCAGGCGAATTTGTTGCGGCGTTTCTCGAAGCTGGGCTGGAAGTGGTCGGCGAATTGCTTGCGCACGGCGCTGTTGCCGCCGTCGGCCGCCACCACCAGGTCGACCTCGCGCGCCAGCGCGGACACGTCGTCGATCCGGCGGTTGTATTCGATCTTCACGCCTTCGCGCCGGCAGGCGTCTTCCAGCACGCGAAGCATGTCGATGCGGGCGGTGCGCGAGAAGTGGTTGCCATGGACCTGGACGTGGGTGCCGCGATGGACGATCTCCATGTAGTCGCAGCGTTCGTGGTGGGCCACGAAGGCCTTGAAGAACTCGGGATCGGCCTCCTGCAGGAAAGACAGGCCGACGTCCGAAAACACGACGCCCCAGCCGTAGGTGGCACCGGCGGGATTCTGTTCGTAGACCTGGATCTGGTGCGACGGGTCGTGCTTCTTGGCCAGCAGCGAGAAGTACAGGCCGGCGGGGCCGGCGCCGATGACGGCGATTTTCATGATGCGAGGCTCCCTGCCGCCGCGGCGGCGCCGCAGGCGGTCTGGTACGAGGACAAGGCGTCGCGCAGCACGTCGGGCACGGGGATGGCCCGGCGTTCGCCGCGGGCGACGCAGATAGGGGTCAGCTTGGCGATGAAGGCGGTCTGCCCGGCCGCCGTGGTGGCGGTGATGTCGAGCGCGTAGGTGTGCCGACGGATGGCTTCCACGGTCACGCGCATGTCGAACTCGTCGTCCGGCCACAGCGAGGCGCGGAAGTCGAAGGACAGCGCGCGGCTGGGCGTGCCGAAGCCGAGTTCGTCCTTGATGCGCTGGGGCGTGGCATCGAACAGCATGCCGTAGAACAGTTCGACGGCGGAGATGACGTATTCGCCGAAGGTCACCGTATAGACCACGCCGGCGGGGTCGCAGTCGCCCCATTTGACGCGGCGGCGCACGACGAAGGGCGCGGTCGAGATCACATGCTCGGTGCTGGTCATGCCGGTCTCCCAGGCTTGGGATCCTGCCCACCAGCGCCGGCTTCGCCCGCCAGCGTCTCGGCGATCATGCGCTTGAGCGCGGGCTTGTCCAGCTTGCCCACCTTGGTCACCGGGAAGGCATCGATCACTTCGACGCGCTCCGGGCACTTGTACTTGGCCAGGCCCTGGGCGACCAGGAAGTCCGCCAGTTCCTTCACCTGCGGCGCGGCCTGTCCGGGGCGCGGCACGATGTAGATGCAGCCTTTCTCGCCATAGACGGGATCGGGCATGGCCACCAGCCGCGCCTCGGCCACGGCCGGGTGCGAGCCCACCAGGCCCTCGACTTCCTCGCAGCCGATCTTCTCGCCACCGCGGTTGATGTTGTCGCGCAGGCGGCCTTCGAAGGCATAGCAGGTGACACCCTCCACCACGTGGGCGCTCATCATGTCGCCGGTGCGATAGAAGCCGTCCGAGGTGTAGGCCTGGGCGTTCGCCTCGGGCGCGTTGAAGAAGCCCGGCAGCGTGGCGGGGCCGCGGAAACACAACTCGCCCATCTGTCCGGGCGCCACCGGCTTTTCCGAATCGGGCTCCAGCAGGCGCAGTTCGTCCTGCGGGCAGCCGGAGCAGCCCTGGGTCTTAAAACGCCGGGCCTGCGGTGCGTCGGGCGGGGAACCCAGCAGCAGTCCCTCGGTGATGCCGAACAGGTTGGAACACGGCACGCCCAGGTGCGCCTCCAGGCGGTCGGCGCGGCTCATGGTGATGAACAGGCGCAGCGCCGACAGGTCGTGCCGGGCCAGGTCCGGATAGGTCATGAGCTGCGGCGCGATGGGGCCGATGGAGACGGCGCGGGTGACCCGGTGTTCCTCGATCAGCTCCAGCATGCGGACGAGGTCCAGCTTGGGCATGAGCACGGCGGACACGCCCATGGCGAACACGGGGATCAGCACGTACACCTGGGCCGCGTTGTGCAGCAGCGGCAGCGCCCACATGAAGCGGTCGTCCTCGCGCAGCTTGTACATGCCCGCGCAGGCCAGCGCATGGCCGAGGTATTCGGCGTGGAAGCGCGGGATGATCTTGGGCATCCCCGTCGTACCGCCCGAGAGCTGGAAGCTCAGCACGTCGCCCAGCCCCGGGGGCGCCTCGGCCAGACGCCGGCGCGCGGCCTCGAGCGGCATGCCGGCGATCAGGTCGCGCAGGGCCAGGCCGCCCTCGCCCGCCGGCCCGCGGGCGACGATCAGGTGGCGCAGCGTGTCGCTGCCCTCGGCCATCTTGCGTGCAAAGGCCGCGAGGTCGAAGCTGGGATGGAAATCGGCCTGCACGAAATAGGCGCGCGCCGTCGACTGCCGGATCAACTGGCCGATCTCCAGTTCGCGATGCTGCGGCAGCGAGCAGACGGGCACGATCCCGGCCTTGTAGCAGGCCGCCAGCGCCAGCACGGTTTCCAGCGTGGTACCCATCTGGAAGATCGCGCGATCGCCGGGCGCAAGGCCCGTCTCCAGCAGCGCCGCCCCCAGCCGTTCTGATTGTTCGTCCAGTTCCTGGAAGCTCAGGCTGCCTTCGTCCGTAATGAACGCCGCCTTGCCGGGCAAGCGCCGCGCGGTGGCGCGCAGGGCATCGCCGACCGAGGACCGCATCCACGCGCCGCTGTCCAGGTAGGACACGGCGCGCTCGGCCGGATGGTAGATGACCCCTTCTATCGGGTGCCGTATGTCTTGCATGATGGTCTCCTCCGCCCGGACCTCAGGCGGCCTCTGGAACGATGCGGACGCAATCCCGGTCCAGCGTTTCGATGCGGCCCTGCACGCCGCCGGTGAACAGGCCATACCAGATGGCGGGTTTGAGCCCCAGCGTCTTGCGGCGGAACTCGATGGGACCGTCGCTTTCGATGCGGTCGTAGTCGCCCAGGGTCTCGACGCGGCAGTCGCCGCGGCCGCGCGCATCGTCGACGATGGCGGCGAACTCGCGCACCCGGGGCACGAAGATGCGCACCGCCGGCGACGCCTGCGCCGGGCCGGGCCGCACGTGCTCGGCCACCAGCCGGGCCTTGCGCGACCAGATCTCGGCGATGTCCGATACGCGCCGCTGTCCGACCCGGGCCTCGTCCTCGGCTTCGAGCGCGGCCTGCAGCGTCAGTCGTCCGTCCAGGGCATCTACCTGGGTCAGCGGACGAAGCTTGCGGGTGAACTCGATGAAGTAGCCGTTCGGATCGCGCACGTAGATCGACTCGATCACCTCGTGCGTGGTCTCGACCGACACCTGCAGGCCGGCATCCTCCAGCTTCTTCTTCCAGGCCCGCAGCTCATCCTGCCCCTCGACCAGCCACGCGGTGTGAGTGGCGTCGAACACGTGGTCGTCGGGCACGGGCGCCATGGGCGGCCGGTCGCGCATGGCCGCTGGCGGCTCCGAGCCCAGGTAATAGAAGAAGGCGATGGTGCTGCCGTTTCCGCTGTCGAAGAAGAAATGCAGGAAGTCCGGGTGCGTGGCCGGGCCCCAGCCGCGCGCCGAGATCACGTGGATCAGGGGCAGGCCCAGGATGTCCCGGTAGAACGCCACGGTCTCGCGCAGCTTCCAGGTGGGCCGCGCGGTGTGGTCGACGCCCCGCAGCGCGAGCCCGTGGGCGGACGGCGCTTCGGGAGCGGCCGCTGTCGTCGTGCCTTCCAGCATGGCGCTGGCGTTCAGGCTGCTCATGTCGTTTCCCCTTGCATATGGATGATGGTCAGTACGCGAAACGCTCGCGCAGCCAGGCTGCCAGTCGGCGGCCGGCCTCGTAGCGGCCCGGCTCCTCGCCGTCGGCCAGCGCGCGGCCATGGTGGTCGCCGCGCACCCGCAGATGGCGCTTGTCGGCTGTGGCCAGGGCGTCGTGGATGGCGCGCACGTCGCCCGGGAAGCAGGCCTGGTCGCCCGTGTATTCGATGATCAGGGTGGGCTGGACGATGGCGTCCGCGGCGGGGGCCAGGCTGGCGTTGGACGACAGGCCGGACCAGGTCGACAGCCAGCTCTCGGGCGTGCAGAAGCGCGCGAAACCGACGGCGCCGTAATTCGAGGCATAGGGATCGCGGCCCCACAGCGAACCGGGATGCCGATCCGACGGATCCAGGCTGAGGTCCAGGCAGCGCAGGTCGGCATCCGTGCGCCAGACCGTCATCACGGGTGTATGGGCGGCCACGCGGCGCTCGGCCTGGGACGCGTCCTCGCAGCCCTTGAGCGCCTTGCGCGCGCCCAGCCGCTGCGCGATCGACTGCCGCGCCAGAACGTCCAGCCGCTCGACCCGGTCTCGCTGCGCCTGCCGATAGCGCGCGACGAACCCGGGCGCATAGCGCGCCTGGCCGCCGGGGCGGTAGCCGTTCTCGGGATTCAGCGGATCCAGGGCGGGGTCGACCGACAGCGCGTCCCCTTCCTCCAGTACCGAGGGATCGATGCAGTTCATCAGCAACGCGCCCTGCCCCGGATGCGGTCCCACCAACACCAGCCCCTGGACCTGGGGCATGTCCAGCCCGGCCAGTCCCGAAGGCTTGCCACCCGGCGTACGGGCGATGCGTTCGGCGGCCGGCAGCGACGACTGCTGGACGTAGAAGGAATACAGGCCCGCTCCACCCGAATTACCCAGCAGCACGATGTGCTCGAACCCCTGTCCGCGCAGGAAAGCCAGGCCGGCGGCCACGTCGTGCAGCGCGGTCTCGTGCTCCAGGCGCAGGTCGTTGCCGACCGCACGCGCGCCTTGCGACCAGGCCGCGTAGCCGGCGCCGACGATGTCGGGAATGAGGTAGTGGCAGGCCATGAATTCGCGCGGGTGCATCACGCACACGACAGTCCGGGGCCGGGGGCCCGCGGGCAGGTAGAGCGAACCCGTCGTGGCGGCGTCGTCATCGGTGCGCAGGACGACGTTGCGGGTGGAGGCTCCGGCCGGAAGATCGCGGGGGTTCCAGTCGGTGTTCAAGAAGCCTGCGGTGACGTGCTGGGGGGCGTTGGCGCCGGTGCTCACGATGGGTCTCCTGATGACGCGGACGGCTGATGCAACCGTCTTTTGTCACATTCGACTATTTTTTGACTTAACTGTCAATACACGTTGAAATTCAGACAGAAGTGTCAAAAAAACTCGCCGCCGCGCCCGTTTTCCCTGGGAAGACGGGGTTTCGACATGCCATAATCGGCTCCTGGGCCGGCACCCGTTCCGGCCCCATATCCTGGAAAGTCCCTATCCGTGAACGAGCTTCCCACCAAGGCAACGATGAAAGGGGAAGTCCTGCGCGGCGCCATCCTGGACGCCGCGGCCAAGCTCTTCATCGAACGCGGCACGGGCGGCACCAGCATGCAGGACATCGCCGAATCGCTGGGCCTGAGCCGTACCGCCGTCTACTACTATTTCAAGAACAAGGACGCGATCCTGCGAGCGCTGACCGAGGAAATCCTGACCTCGGCCCGGGAGCTGGCCAACGCCGCCGTCTCCCGCCAGGACCGCGATCCGGCCGAGGCTCTGCGGGAGCTGGTCACCGACTACGCCAATCTCATCCTGTCGCGTCCGGCCGAGTTCCGCGTCGCCGACCGCAACGAATCGGACCTCACGCAGCGCCAGCGCGCCTCGATGCACACGGCGCGCCGCAGCGTGCTGGCGGACTTCAGCGGCATCATCGAGCGCGGCATCCAGCTCGGCCATTTCCGCATGGCCGATCCCCACGTCGCGGCCTTCGGGCTGATCGGCATGTGCAACTGGACCGCGTGGTGGTTCAAGCCCAGCGGGCGCCTGGGCCAGCAGGAAGTGGCCGAAGCCATCGCCGACATGGCCATCCATGCCCTGCGGCGCGACGAGTCGCGTCGGGCGCGGGTACCCGACGTCAAGGAATCCCTGCGGCTGCTGCGCGAGGACCTGGCCTACCTGGAGAAGCTGGTGGTGCCCGACGAGGACGCGTCGGCCGGCCAGCGCAAATAACTGTCCGCCAGTTCGCGGAACGCCCCGGCGCCCGCGTCGAGGCCGGTCTCCTCCGCCAGCAGCCTTCCCACTTCGTTCGCCAGCTCCCGCGCCAGGCGGGCGTCCAGGAACAGCAGGCGCGAGCGGCGCGCCAGCACGTCCTCGACCGTGCGCGCGTACTCGTGGCGCGCGGCAAAGCGGACCATGGCCTCGGTCAGTCCGCCGCCCAGCTCTCGGTCGGCGCCCGGCAGGGCAAGCACCGCATCCCGTTCGCTGCCATACCCCCACAGGCCCGGGGCATCGCCGATGCTGTGCCTGCCCGGCTCGGCCCCCACCAGCGGATGGTCGGCCGTCGCGCAGGGGCCGGCGGATTTCAGCAGGCCGGCGTCCAGGCAGGCATCCACCGTGTCCTGGGCCATGGCCCGATACGTGGTCCACTTGCCGCCGGCCACGGTGACCAGTCCGTCGTCCTCGACCCGCACCACGTGCTCGCGGCTGACGTCCTTGGTGCTGGCGTGCCCCGGCGGGCGCACCAGCGGACGCAGGCCCGCCCAGGCGCTGGAGACGTCGCCGGCGCCCGGCGCGCGTGCCAGGTAGCGGCCGGCCTCGCCCAGCAGGAAGTCCACTTCCTCGGCCAGCGGTCGCGGCTCCAGTTCCTGGCTGGGCCGGGGCGTGTCGGTGGTGCCGATGACGGTCCTGCCCATCCAGGGCAGCGCGAACAGCACCCGGCCGTCGCGCGTGCGGGGCACCAGCAGCGCCCGGTCCCCGGGCAGGAAGTCGCGCGATACGACCACGTGCGCGCCCTGGCTGAACAGGATGGTGTCTTCGGCGGCCTCCACGCGGGTGTCCAGGCGCCGCACGGCGTCGACCCAGATGCCCGCGGCATTCACCACGCAGGCCGCGCGCAAGGCATACGAACGGCCCGTCTCGCGGTCTTCGCAGCGCACACCGGCCACCCTGCCCTGCTCGCGGATCAGGCCGACAGCGGCGCAATGGTTGACCAGCAGCGCGCCGGCCCGCGCCGCGGTGCGCGCCAGCGCGATGGCCAGCCGTGCATCGTCGAACTGGCCGTCCCAGTATTCGATGCCGCCGCGCAGCCCCTGCGTCCGCAGCCCGGGCTGGCGGGCCGTGATGGCCCGCGAGTCCAGCCAGCGCGTACGCCCCAGGCCGGCCTTGCCGGCCAGCACGTCGTACAGGACCAGGCCCGTTCCGTAGTACGGTCTTTCCCAGAACCGATAGGCGGGGACGACGAAGGCCAGCGGCTGCGCCAGGTGCGGCGCGTTGCGCAGCAGGATCTGCCGTTCGCGCAGGGCCTCGCGCACCAGCGGGAAATTGCGCTGCTCCAGGTAGCGCACGCCGCCATGCACGAGCTTGGTCGCGCGCGAGGACGTACCCTTGGCGAAGTCGTGGGCCTCGACCAGCACCACGCGCAAGCCCCGCGTGACCGCATCCAGCGCCACGCCCAGGCCGGTGGCGCCGCCGCCTATCACCGCCACGTCGTAATCCCCGGGTTCGGCCAGCCGGGCCAGCAAGTCGGCCCGGTCGGTGCGCAACGGCGCCTGCGTGGACGTGGTCAAGTCCGGGCCCACGCACGGGAGCGCGCGACGGCCTCGCGCCAGCGTTCGACCTTGGCGCGGCGAGCGGTCTCGGACATCGAGGGCTCGAAGCGCCGGTCCAGCGCCCATTGCGAGGCGATCTCGGCCCCGTCGGCCCAGAACCCCGTGGCCAGGCCCGCCAGGTAGGCCGCGCCCAGCGCCGTGGTCTCCGTGACCTGGGGCCGCACCACCGGCACCCCCAGGAAATCGGCCTGCATCTGCATCAGCAGGTCGTTGCCGCAGGCGCCGCCGTCCACCCGCAGCTCCCGGATAGCCAGGCTGGAATCCCCCATCATCGCGGTCAGCGCATCAGTGGCCTGCAACGCGATCGACTCCAGCGCCGCGCGGGCGATGTGGCCGCGGGTCGTACCTCGCGTCAGGCCGATCAGCGTGCCGCGCGCATAGGCGTCCCAGTCCGGCGCCCCGAGTCCGGTGAAGGCCGGCACCAGGTAGACGTCGCCCGAATCGGCCACGCTGGCGGCCAGCGGTTCAACCTCGGGCGCGCTGGCGATCATCTTCAGGCCGTCGCGCAGCCACTGGATGGTGGCCCCCGCCATGAAGACCGACGCCTCCAGGCAATACGCGGTGCGCGTCGTCGGCTCGGCCGCGGCCGGCCCCTGCCAGCCGACCGTGGCTACCAGCTTGTTCTGGCTGGGCATGGGCACGGTGCCCGTGTTCATCAGCATGAAGCAGCCGGTGCCATAGGTGTTCTTGACCATGCCGGGTTCGAAGCAGGCCTGCCCGAACGTGGCCGCCTGCTGGTCGCCCGCCACGCCGGCGATCGGCACGGCCGCGCCGAACAGGTCCGGGTCGGTCTCGCCCAGCACCGCGCACGAGGGCACCACGGCGGGCAGCACACTGGCCGGGATGTCGAACAGGTCCAGCAGTTCCTCGTCCCAGGCCATGCGATGGATGTCGAACAGCAGCGTGCGCGAGGCATTGCTGGCATCGGTCGCATGCACGCGGCCGTTGGTCAGCTTCCAGATCAGCCAGGCATCGACGGTGCCGAACGCCAGTTCGCCGTTGCGCGCGCGCTGCCGGGCCCCCGGCACGTGGTCCAGCAGCCACTGCAGCTTGGTGGCGGAAAAATACGCATCCAGCACCAGTCCGGTCTTGCGCTGGATCAGCGCCTCATGTCCCTCCCGGCGCAACTGGTCGCAGCGCTCGGCCGTACGGCGGTCCTGCCAGACGATGGCGCGGGCCACGGGCTTGCCGGTGATGCGGTCCCACAGCACCGTGGTCTCGCGCTGGTTGGTGATGCCGATCGCGATGGCGGGCGCGCGCGAATAACCGTTGCCCACCAGCGAGGTGGGCGCCCGCGCCAGGCAGGCCCGGGCCACGGCCAGTTGCGATTGCCAGATGTCCTCGGGGTCGTGCTCGACCCAGCCCGGACGGGGGAACAACTGGGGGAACTCCTTCTGGGCGACGGCGACGATCTGCCCGGCATGATCGATCAACAGGGCGCGCGAACTGGTCGTGCCCTGGTCCAGCGAAAGGATATAGCGCATACGGAGGAGACCTGGTGAAACCTGCGTTGCGTGGACGCGTCGGCCAAGACGCAGGCAGATGGTAGCGCGAGCGCCGCCCGCGCGCACCTGGCCCGGCCGGGCCGCTCCTCGCCTTTTCCCCTGCGTGGCTACGCCGCCGGCGCCGAATCGGCCGCCCGCTCCGCCGCGGGCGAGCGCAGCAACATCGCGCACAGGACCGCGGCCACCGCGCCGCATGCCGCCCCCAGGGCGAAGGCCAGTTGGTAGCCGCCGTTCAGCGCGGCAACCTGGGCGGCGCCCCGCTCCAGCATGAAGCTCGTCCGCGCCGCCGCCAGGCTGGCCAGCACGGCCAGGCCCAGCGCGCCGCCCATCATGAACGAGGTATTCACCACGCCCGAGGCCAGGCCGGCATCGCGAGGATCCACGTCGTTCATGGCTGCCAGCAGCATGGGGTTGAACGCGATGCCCGCGCCCAGGCCCAGCAGCGACATGGCGGGCAGTACATCGACCAGAAAGCTGCCCTGGATCGGTGCCCGCGCGAACAGCGCCAGCCCCACCGACGCCACCGCCAGCCCACAGGCCAGCGGCAGCCGGATGCCGAAGCGCATCACCAGCCGCGCCGACAGGCCGAGCGAGAATACCGCCATGATGATGTTGGCCGGCAGGAAGGCCAGCCCCACCTGCATGGGGCTGTAGCCCAGCACCACTTGCAGGTACAGCGCGGAAATGAAGAAGGCGGCGAACATGGCGGCGGCCCACAGCACGCCGGCCGCGTTGGCCGTGGCAACGTTGCGCAGCCGGAACAGCCCCAGGGGCATCAACGGCGCGCGCACGCGGGACTCGATGGCCAGGAAGGCCGCCAGCAGCACGGCGGCGGCACCCAGCAAGCCCAGCGTGTGGAACGAGATCCAGCCGCGCTCGTTGCCGTTGACCACGGCATACACGGCCAGCATCAGCGAGGCGGTGATCGCCGCCGCGCCGGCCATGTCCAGCCGCTCGCCCGGCTGCCCGCCCTTGGCCGGCAGCAGCGCCATGCACAGGCCGTAGACGGCCGCGCCTATGGGCAGGTTGACCAGGAAGATCCAGTGCCAGCTGAGCACGCTGGTCAGGAAGCCCCCCAGCAGCACGCCTATGCTGCCGCCCCCCGCGCACACGAAGCCGTAGACGCCCATGGCCTTGGCGCGATCCTCCTGCTCCGGAAACAGCATCATGATCAGAGACAGCGACACCGCGGAGACCACCGCGCCGCCCAGGCCCTGCACCGCGCGCGCCGCCACCAGCACGGCCTGGGACTGGGCCAGCCCGCAGGCCAGCGACGCCGCGGTGAACAACGCGATGCCGGCGACGAACAGCCGCCGGTGTCCGTACAGATCGCCCAGCCGCCCGCCCAGCAGCAGGAAACCGCCGAAGGTCAGCATGTAGGCGTTGACCACCCAGACCAGCGCGGTCTCGGAGAATTTCAGGTCGTCGCGGATCGAGGGCAGCGCCACGTTCACGATGGTCGTGTCGAGCACGATCATCAGCACGCCCAGGCACAGCACCATCAAGGCCAGCCAGCGTTTGCGGCGGTCGAGGTCGACATTCACGGATGAGCTCCTCATGCCGGCGTGCGGCATGGCGGGATGGAGGGAAGCAGAGATGTGTACAGCGTACACAAAATAACAGGAAGACGGGCCCGGCGTCCATCGCCGCGTCATCCCGGACCCCGGCGTGAAGAGGTGGCGGCAAGAATCATCAGCGATTGATATATTTGTAAGCCGATGTGTCTTGCCTGCGAACTCCCCCACATGAACAGCTGTATACTTCCAGGTAACAAAACCCGCCAAGGCTATGCGCGCAAGCGTATCCTCAAACCGGCGGGTTACTTTTTTGTGCGTCCGGAATCAGCAAGGCAGCACCGGACAAACAATCGGGCCAGCAGGGTTACGCCGTGACGCGCCCTTTCACCAAGCCGGCCACAACCTACCCTCAGCAGGTCGCACAACTGCAACAGCGCGGCATGGTGATCGATGACCCAACTGCCGCCGCATTCTACTTGCAACACATCAACTACTACCGCCTGGGCGCCTATTGGCTGCCGTTCGAGGCGGATCACGCCGCGCACACCTTTCGTCCTGGCACCCTTTTTTCGCAGGTCCTGAATCTCTACGTGTTCGACCGTGAACTGCGCCTGCTGGCGCTAGACGCCATCGAACGCGTGGAAGTATCGGTACGCAGCCAGTGGGCCTACCAACTGGCCCACCATCATGGCCCCCATGCACACCTGGATCAGACTCTGGCTTTCAAGCCTCATCTCTGGCGCATCAATCTCGACAAACTGTGCCAGGAGGTCGCCCGCTCCGACGAAGCTTTCATCAGGCATCTGCAAAGCACCTATGCCGAGGCGTTGCCGCCAGTGTGGGCGGTGTGCGAGGTCATGTCGCTGGGCCAGCTTTCGCGTTGGTACAACAACCTCAAGCCTATGGCTACGCGTCGCGCCATCGCTGGGGCGTATGGCGTGGACGAGAAGGTGCTTGAATCCTGGCTACGGCACCTTTCGCTGGTGCGTAATACCTGCGCTCACCACAGCCGCTTGTGGAATCGCGAGTTCACCATCACTCCGCTGTCGCCGCGCAGCAAGCCGGCAGGACTGGGAACGCAGTTCAACGCGGGCTCCCGCAAGCTCTACAACGCGCTGGTCATCCTTGCGTATTGCATGGACGTGATCGCGCCCGATCATCACTGGCGAATTCGCTTGAAAGACCTCATCGTTCGACATGGCATTTCTGTCGCCAGCATGGATTTTCCTGCCGACTGGCAGGACTTGCCCATTTGGCAGGATCCGGTGGGCATCGCAACAGCTTGACGAAGTCGAACGGCCGAAACCGTCTTCAGCGGATGACCATGTTGTCCCGATGCATGAGCTCGGGCTCTTCCATGCTGCCCAGCAGCGCCTCGATCTGGCTCGAGGGCTGGCGCATGATGCGGCGGGTGGCGCCGGAGGAATAATTGATCAGCCCGCGCGCCAGCTCCCTGCCGGAGGCGTCCACGCAGGCCACGACGTCGCCGCGCTCGAACTCGCCCTCGACCGCCGTCACACCGATGGACAGCAGGCTCTTGTGGTCGCGGGTCAGCGCCAGGGCGGCGCCTTCGTCGACGGTGACGCGGCCGCGCAGTTGCAGGTGATCGGCGATCCACTGCTTGCGCGCCGACAGCAGCGGCAGCGAGGCGCGTAGCTCGGTCCCTATGCAGATTCCGCCGGCCAGCCGCACCAGCACGTCCGGCTCGCGGCCCGACGCGATTACGGTATGCGCGCCGCTGCCCGCCGCCCGCTTGGCGGCCAGTATCTTGGTCAGCATCCCGCCCTTGCCCAGGCTGCTGCCCGCGCCGCCGGCCATGGACTCCAGCTCCGGCTCGCCCGCGCGCGCGTGCGACACGAACTTCGCGTCGGGATTCCTGCGCGGATCGGCCGAATACAAGCCGGCCTGGTCGGTCAGGATGATCAGCGCGTCGGCCTCGATCAGGTTGGTCACGAGCGCGCCCAGGGTGTCGTTGTCGCCGAACTTGATCTCATCGGTGACCACCGTGTCGTTCTCGTTGATGATGGGCACGACGCCCAGGCGCAGCAGCGTGAACAGCGTCGACCGCGCGTTCAGGTAGCGCGTGCGGTCCGACAGGTCTTCATGGGTGAGCAGGATCTGCGCGGTATGCAGCGCATGTTCGGCGAACACGCTTTCGTAGGCCTGCGCCAGGCCCATCTGGCCGACGGCCGCGGCCGCCTGCAGTTCAGGCACCAGGGTGGGCCGCTTGTCCCAGCCCAGGCGCAGCATGCCTTCCGCGATGGCGCCGCTGGACACGAGAACGACTTCCTTGCCCAGCGCGCGCAGGTGCGCGATCTGCCCGGCCCAGCGCAGCAGCGCGCGCCGGTCCAGGCCCCGTCCTTCGTCGGTGACCAGCGAGGAACCTACTTTGATCACGAGCCGCCGGGCGGCGGCGATCACGGAAGTGCTATTCATCGTGGAACTCAATCGCCGTCGCCACCGCCATCGCCCCCCTCTCCGCCGGCATCGCCGCCGTCGGTGTCAGGAGCATCCTCGGGAGTCTGGGCGCCCGCGTCACCTCCGTCGGCCGGCGCGCGACGCGGACGACGACGGCGGACAGGCGCCGGCTTGGGCGCGGGCGCCTGGGCCTCGACGAAGCGCCGGTCCTCGTCGAAGGCCTGCTCGGCCTCGCGCTGCTCGTCCAGCCAGTTCTGGACGGCCCAGGCCAGTTCCTGGGTGCCGTCGCCGGCCAGCGCGGAAATGCAGAATACCGGGCCGTCCCAGCCGAACTCCAGGCAGAACGCCTCTTTCAGGCCCTGCGGATCGTCCACCATGTCGACCTTGTTGAGCACCAACCAGCGCGGTTTCTCGTACAAGGCCGGGTCGTAGCGGCGCAATTCCTCGACGATGGCACGCGCCTCGTGCACGGGGTCCACCGTGGGATCCATCGGCGCCACGTCCACCAGATGCAGCAGCAGGCGCGTGCGCGACAGGTGGCGCAGGAACTGGTGCCCCAGCCCGGCCCCCTCGGACGCGCCCTCGATCAGCCCGGGAATGTCGGCGATCACGAAGCTGCGTTCGGCGTCGGTACGCACCACGCCCAGGTTCGGATGCAAGGTCGTGAACGGATAATCGGCCACCTTGGGCCGGGCGTTCGACAGCTTGCGGATCAGCGTGGACTTGCCGGCGTTGGGCATGCCCAGCAGGCCGACGTCGGCCAGTACCTTCAGCTCCAGCCGCAGCTTGCGCTGCTCGCCCGGACGCCCGTGGGTGAACTGCCGCGGCGCGCGGTTGGTGCTGGACTTGAAGTGCAGGTTGCCCAGGCCACCGTTACCGCCAGCGGCCAGCACGACTTTCTGGCCATTCGTGGCCAGGTCGAACAGCAACTCGTTGGTCTCGGCGTCGTACACCATGGTGCCCACCGGCATGCGCAGCGTGATGTCGCTGCCGCCGGCACCATAGCGATCGGAACCGCTGCCCTGCTCACCGCCCTGGGCGCGATGCAGGCGGGCGTAGCGGTAGTCGATCAGCGTATTGATGTTGCGGTCGGCCACGGCGTACACACTGCCGCCCCGCCCGCCATCCCCGCCATCGGGTCCGCCGAAGGGAATGAATTTCTCGCGGCGAAAGCTCGCCACGCCATTGCCGCCCTTGCCGGCAACTACCTCTATCGTGGCTTCGTCTACGAATTTCATAAAGGGAAGCCCACCCCCTTGCGGCCTACGGCCGTTCCCCCGTCAAGAGAGGGTGGCGCTGGCGAACCGGCGGGACCGGATCCACGGCGCCCAGAGATGGGGCGCCGGCACGTTCGGGCGGGACTTGAGAGTCCTTGCAAGCAGAACTTGCGATGATAATAAAAAACGCCTCCACGCGTAACATCGCGCGGCGGCGCTATTTTGGCGAAGCGCGAAAGCCCTCGCCACTGCCTATTCGAACTCCCCTACGAAGCCGACCCCAGTTCCAGGGCACAGCGGATCCGGCTCCGCCGGTCCGCCAGTGCCGCCCCCTGGGGGGCGCGCGTAGCGCGTAGGGGGGAGACCCTTACACAGGATCGATCGAGACGGTGTGCTTGCGCAGAGCGCCCTTGACCGCGAACTGCACGCGGCCGTCGACCAGCGCGAACAGGGTGTGGTCCTTGCCCACGCCGACGTTGACGCCGGGGTGGAAACGGGTGCCGCGCTGGCGCACGATGATCGAGCCAGCCGGGATCAATTCACCGCCGTAGGCCTTGACGCCCAGGCGTTTCGCTTCTGAGTCGCGGCCGTTCCGTGTGGAACCGCCGCCCTTTTTCTGTGCCATGTTTGCACTCCTGCGTGTTCGTTACCGATTCTTGCCTACATTCCGGTGCCCGGCCGCGCCGGGCTCCCATCAGGCGGAAATGGTGCCGATCTGGATTTCGGTGTAGTTTTGACGGTGGCCTTGGCGCTTCTGGTAGTGCTTGCGCCGACGCATCTTGAAGATGCGGACCTTGTCGTGGCGACCGTGTGCAAGAACCTTGGCCGTGACCACGGCACCGGACAGAAGAGGCGCGCCGATCTTGAGTTGATCGCCTTCGCCCACTGCCAGGACCTGGTCCAGCGTGATCTCTTGCCCAATGTCTGCCGGTATCTGTTCTATTTTCAGCTTTTCGCCAGCGGCAACGCGATACTGCTTTCCGCCGGTTTTTATGACCGCGTACATGGGATGACCTCTTGGGTTGTTCAAAGCTCGAGCCCCAATAGGGGTCGAACCATAGACTATAACCGGAGTTGTGCCGGAGCGTCAATCCCGGCATCGTCCCGCGCACAGCCCCGGTATAATTTCGTTGCCAAGGCGCTTTCGGGCGCCGCCGCCCGCTCGCGGGCCTCCAGTCACGCCATGCCGCCGGTTGTTGCATCTCGGCTTTTGTTGCACACCTGGCCGGCAACGGCCAGTCTACCCACGGATTCCTCTTGAGCCTGCCGACCCTGTTCGCCCCCATCGCCGACGACATGCAGCGCGTCGATGCCGTCATCCGGGCACGACTCGACTCCGACGTCCCGCTCATCCGCACCATTGCCGATTACATCATCGGCGCGGGCGGCAAGAGGATGCGTCCCGCCCTGCTGCTGATGGTCGCCCGGGCGCTGGGTTACGAGGGGCAGCAACATCACTTGCTGGCGGCGGTGGTGGAATTCATCCATACGGCCACGCTGCTGCATGACGACGTGGTCGACGAATCGGCGCTGCGGCGGGGCCGCGCCACAGCCAACGCCGTGTTCGGCAACGCCGCCAGCGTGCTGGTGGGCGACTTCCTGCATTCCCGCTCGTTCCAGATGATGGTCGAGACCGGCTCGGTCCGCGTCATGCAGATCCTGGCCGACGCCACCAACGTCATCGCCGAGGGTGAGGTCCTGCAACTGCTGAACGTGCACGACCCGCTGGTAACCGAGGAACGCTACCTGCAGGTGGTGCGCTACAAGACCGCCCGGCTGTTCGAGGCCTCGGCCCAGTTGGCCGCGGTGCTGGCGGGCGCCACGCCCGAGCAGGAAGCCGCGGCGGCCGAGTACGGCCGCCGCGCCGGCACGGCATTCCAGTTGATCGACGACGTGCTCGACTACAGCGGCGAGGCCGAGGCACTGGGCAAGAACCTGGGCGACGACCTGCGCGAGGGCAAGCCCACGCTGCCGCTGATCCGCCTGCTGGATGTGGGCACGCCGACGCAGCAGGCGCTGGTGCGCACCGCCATCGAAAACGGCGAAGGCGATTTCGTCGCCGTCGCCACCGCCATCCGGGAATCGGACGCGCTGGACTACACCCGCGCCCGCGCCCGGATCGAGGCGGATGCGGCGATCGCGGCGATATCCAGCTACCCCGTTTCCGCTTTCCGGGATTCTCTGCTAGAATTCTGCGCTTTCGCGATCAACCGAGATCGCTGAAAAGAAAAACGGTCTGCCGGGCAAGTTGTAAGCCCGTATCCGGCAGGCCGGACCGACAAGTCGGGGCGTAGCTCAGCCTGGTAGAGTACTGCGTTCGGGACGCAGGAGTCGGAGGTTCGAATCCTCTCGCCCCGACCATTGATCTGGTCAACAAGCCTGTAGTCAGGCACGCAAAACGCACAGCCGAGGCTGTGCGTTTTTGTTTTTGCCCGTGCCGCGAATCCGCTGCTACTGCGTATTGCGGCCGGCCATGGCGTCGGCGTAGCGCTCCCAGTTGCGTACGCGGTAGACCAGGTCCGACGCCTTGGCGCCGGCCGGGCCGCCCCCCGAGCACAGCACGCCGTTGCGCAGCAGATGCTGGATCGTATTGGGCAGCAGGGGGCGCCATTCGTCGTGCACCGGGCGCTGCCAGCCGGCGCCGGGCCGGTACAGGGCCACGGTGCGCCACTCGCGCGTGCCGCAGCGGACCGATTCGTACGAGATGTTCTCGGCCCCCATGTCGCTGACCGCGCGCAGCGTATAGCGCACGATCAGGCCCGGGGCGATCTGGATGGAGCGCGGATCCACGCCGAAGCGGAAGCGCTCGTTGCGCGACAGGTTTTCCACCGGCAGCACGTCGGCCTCGGTGGGCACCGGCGGCAGCTCCGACTTCAAGGCATCCCAGCCGGCGTCGGGCAGGGTGCGCTGGGCATCGATGTCGTCCAGCAGGTAATTGCCCTCGCCTCGCGGCTGGCTGCCGCAGGCGGCGAGAAACAGGGCCAGGCATCCGGCGCCGGCCCAGGCGGCGGCGCGCAGGGCCCGGCGGGCGGGGCGCGCCCCGGCGAACTGACTAGGCATAAGTCTTTTCCATATACAGATTGCACCCGACACGATACCCGAACCCCCGCGAAGGGGGCACGGACGCTCAGATCTCGGGCGCTTCCTTGGACAGGGACGCCGGTTCGCCCTGGCCGCGCCGGTGCGAACCGATGTGCTGCCGCAGGTACCGGGTCTCGTGGTTGCGGCGAAAGAGCACGACCGCGAGTTCGTTCAGGGCCAGCGTATACACGTCGCGCTTGAATTCGATGACCGATTCGAGCGGGACCCAGTAGGAACTCCAGCGCCACGCATCGAATTCCGGATGCGACGAGGCCCGCAGGCAGACGTCGCAATCGCGTCCCTGCATGCGAAGCAGGAACCAGATCTGCTTCTGACCTTTGTAGTGCCCGCGCCATTCACGCCTGACGAAGTGTTCGGGCACGTTATAGCGCAACCAGTCGCGTGTTCTACCCAATATGCGGACATGCTCGGGCCGCAGGCCCACTTCTTCGTGGAGCTCGCGGAACATCGCCTGGACAGGGCTCTCACCATGCTTGATGCCGCCCTGCGGAAACTGCCAGGAATGTTCGTTGACGCGCTTGCCCCAGAAGACCTCGTTCTTCTGGTTGACGAGGATGATGCCGACGTTGGGACGGTAACCTTCACGATCCAGCATGAGCCACCCCAGCGATTCTCATACAATTGAGTCAATTATAGGCCCAGGGGGGCCAAACTCGTATCCATCCACGTGAGCACCGCAATGCGCGCATCGCAGTTCCATATCGGCACCCTCAAGGAAGCACCGTCCGACGCCGAGATCGTCAGCCACCAGCTCATGACCCGCGCGGGCATGATCCGCAAGCTGGCCGGCGGCATCTATACCTACATGCCCATCGGCCTGCGGGTCATCCGCAAGGTCGAGGCCATCATCCGCGAGGAAATGAACCGCGCCGGCGCGCTCGAGCTGCTGATGCCGGTCGTGCAGCCCGCCGAGCTGTGGATGGAATCGGGCCGCTGGGAGCAGTACGGCCCCGAGCTGCTGCGCATGAAGGACCGCCACGGCCGCGATTTCGTGCTGCAGCCGACCTCGGAAGAAGTCATCACCGACATCGCCCGCAACGAGATCCACAGCTGGCGCCAGCTTCCCAAGAATTTCTACCACATCCAGACCAAGTTCCGCGACGAGCGCAGGCCGCGCTTCGGCGTCATGCGCGGCCGCGAGTTCACGATGAAGGACGCCTATTCCTTCGATCGCGACGAGGCCGGCGCCCAGAAGAGCTACGACGCCATGTACGACGCGTACATGCGCATCTTCGCCCGCATGGGCCTGACCTTCCGCGCCGTGGCGGCCGACACCGGCTCCATCGGCGGGACGCGCAGCCATGAGTTCCAAGTCATCGCCGACACCGGCGAGGACCTCATCGTCTACAACCCGGCCAACCAGTACGCCGCCAACATCGAGCTGGCCGAAGCGCCCTGCCTGGTCGCCCAGCGCGCCGCGCCCGGCCTGGCGCTGGAGAAGACCCCCACCCCCGGCGCCACCAAGTGCGAGGCCGTGGCCGAGCTGCTGGGCCTGCCGCTGGCCAGCCACGTGAAGTCTCTCGCGCTGGCGGTCGAGCCGGACGAAGCCGGCAAGCCGGTCCAGATCTGGCTGCTGCTGCTGCGTGCCGACCACGAACTGAACGAGATCAAGGCCAGCAAGATTCCCGGCCTGGACCACGGCTACCGCTTCGCCACCGATGCCGAGATCGTCGAGCACTTCGGCTGCGTGCCCGGCTTCATCGGGCCCGTGGGCACCGCCAAGCCCGTCAAGGTGGTGGCCGACCGCACCGTCGCCAACCTGCACGACTTCGTCACGGGCGCCAACCAGGCCGACCACCACTACGTGGGCGTGAACTGGGGACGCGACCTGCCCGAGCCCGACCTGGTGGCCGACCTGCGCAACGTCGTCGACGGGGACCCGTCGCCGGACGGCAGCGGCCCGCTGGCGATCCAGCGCGGGATCGAGGTCGGCCACGTGTTCTTCCTGGGCACCAAGTATTCCGAGGCGCTCAAGGCCACCTACCTGGACGAAACCGGCAAGCCCGCGCTGCTGCAGATGGGCTGCTACGGCATAGGCGTCACGCGCCTGCTGGGCGCCGCGATCGAGCAGCACCACGACGGGCGCGGCATCATCTGGCCGCGCGCGCTGGCGCCGTTCGAAGTGGTCGTCTGCCCGGTCGGCTGGGGCAAGAGCGAGGCGGTGCGCGACGCCGCGACCAAGCTCTACGAAGGCCTGAAGGAAGCAGGCGTCGACGCGGTCCTGGACGACCGCGACGAGCGCCCGGGCGTGATGTTCGCCGACTGGGAACTGATCGGCGTACCGGTCCGCGTCACCATCGGCGACCGCGGCCTGAAGGACGGGCAGATCGAACTGCAGGGACGCGGCGACGAAGCCGCCGCCAAGATCCCCGCGGGCGAGGCGCTCGCCGCCACCCTGGCCCGGCTGGCAGCAGCCAACTGACCGCGGCTATTCCAGCCGGATGTTGCGCGTCCGGATGACCTCGGCCCACTTGTCGCGCTCGTGCGCGATGAAGGCCGAGAACTGGGCGCGCGACATGGGTGGAGACACCAGCCCCGATTCCTGCATGTAGCGCCGCACCGCCGGCGCCTGCAGGGCCTGCGCCACGTCGCGATGGATCCTGTCCTGGATCGCCGCCGGCGTGGCGGACGGCACGAAGAACCCGAACCAGCTCCCGGACACCACGCCCGGCACGCCCGCCTGCACCACCGTGGGCAGGTCCGGCGCGTCAGCCAGGCGCTCGTCGGCGGCCACCGCCAGCGCGCGCAGCTTGCCCTGCTTCGCCAGGGCAAGCGAAGCGGGAAAATGGAACATGGCATCGACGTGGCCCGCCAGCAGGTCGGTCAGGGCCGGCCCCGCCCCCTTGTAGGGCACGTGCAGGATGGAGATGCCCGCGCGGGAAGCAAGCAGCTCGGCGGTCAGGTGCGGACTCGAGCCGTTGCCGGTCGAGGCGAACTTCACCTCGCCGGGCCGCGCCTTCGCGTAGGCCACCAGCTCGGCCACCGACTGGACCGGTAAGCCCGGCCGCACGTACAGCACGTTGGGCGCGGTACCGCCCATCGCCACGGGCGACAGCGCGTCCGGCTCGTAGGGCAGCGACTTCATCAGAATCTGGTTGGTGACCAGGCCCGTGCTGGTGAACAGCAGGGTGTGGCCATCGGGCTGGGCGCGGGCGACCTGCGCGGTGCCTATGGTCGTGCCGCCGCCTCCCCGGTTTTCGACGACCACACTCTGCTTCCATGCCTGGCCCAGCTCGGCCGCCAGTTGCCTGACCAGCCCGTCGGTCAGGCCGCCCGGCGGATAGGGCACGATCACCTGGACCGTGCGCCCCGGAAATCCCGCCGCGGGCGGTTCGGCGGCCCAGGCACCGCCTCCCGTCCACGCCGCGGCCGCCATGCAGAACACCCCTCCGATCCTGCGCCCCACCCTTTCCAGAACGATCATCGAACGTCTCCTTGGCCATGTGGTCATCGGCGCCGCTGACGGGCGCCTGCATATGATTGATTAAATCAACCATGTAGTTGATAGTATCCACAAAAAGGGATGCCCACAATCCCGACGCGGATGACCGGCATCGGCATGCGGCCGCCGCTTTTCATCATGGTGAAACGTTCCCGCCCCAGACTCCGCGGCTGGTTACTGGGGAGAACCTCTATGATCCGCGCCAAGACAATCCTGTGCGCTCTGGCCGTGACCTGCCTGGTCACGGCATGTTCCAGCGATGACGACAACAACGGCACGACGCCGCCCGTGGCGCAGACGCCCAAGAACGTCCTGTTCTTCCTGGGCGACGGCATGGGCATCACGACCCTGACCGCCGCCCGCATCTACAAGGTGGGCGAAGACGGCAGCCTGACCATCGACACCCTGCCGGAAACGGCCTTCGTCCACACCTACTCGAACGACGCCCAGGTGACGGACAGCGCGCCGTCCATGTCCGCCTACATGACGGGCGTGAAGATGAACAACGAAGTGGTGTCCATGAGCGCCGCCACCAAGGCGACCGACGCCAGCGGCAAGCCGTACCACACGAACTACGACGCCACCTGCCCGAGCGGCAACGGCGCCCCGGTCGACACCCTGCTCGAATTGATGAAGGCCAAGGGCTACGGCACGGGCGTGGTCACCACCACCCGCATCACGCACGCGACGCCCGCGGCCACCTATTCCCACGTCTGCCACCGCGATGCCGAGAACACCATCGCCGCGGCCCTGGTGCCCGGCGGCGCCGGCTTCAACGCCCGCCTGGGCGACGGCGTGGACGTGATCTTCGGCGGCGGCACGGACTACTTCGTTCCCAAGGAAGACGGCGGCAAGCGCAACGACAAGCGCAACCTCGTCAACGAGCTGAAGGCCAAGTACAGCTACGCCGCGAACAAGGCCGACTTCGACAAGCTGCCGGTGGACGGCACCCGGATCGCCGGCCTCTTCACGAAGAGCCACATGGCCTACGACCTGGACCGCGACGCCGCCAAGGAACCCAGCCTGGCCGAGATGACCGGCAAGGCCATCGACGCGCTGGCCGCCAAGAAGAAGGGCTTCTTCCTGATGGTGGAAGGCGGCCGTATCGACCACGCCCTGCACGCCACCAACGCGCGCCGCGCGCTGCAGGACACGGTGGCTTTCGACGACGCCATCAAGCTGGCGCTGGACAAGATGCAGAAGACCGATCCGGGCCTGAAGAACACGCTGATCGTCGTCACCGCCGACCACGACCACACGCTGCAGATGAACGGCTACGCCGCCCGCACCGGCAAGACCGAGCCGGGCAAGCCCGGCGTGCTGGGCCTGGTCAAGAACTACGTCGGCCCCGCCACGCCCAGCAAGGACGTGGACGGCAATCCGTACACCATCATCGGTTTCGGTAACGGCCCCAAGCGCCTGGCGACTCGCGGCCCGATCGACGACACCGCGCTGGAAGACAAGAACTACCTGCAGGAAGCCGTGATCCCGATGGACCCGGCCAGCGACTCGGAAACGCACGGCGGCGCCGACGTGTTCCTGGGCGCCACCGGCCTGGGTGCCGACAAGTTCTCGGGCGTGATCACCAATACCGACGTATTCGGCCTGATCCGCAAGGCGGTCGAGCTTTGATGGACGACGGATCCGCACATCGACCCGATACAGCCTAAGGATACGACCATGAACCGCAATTTCCGCAAGACCCACCTTGCCGCCCTGCTCGCCCTGCCGCTGCTGGCGGGCGCCAACCTCGCCCACGCCGCCGGCGAAGCCAAGAACGTCATCTTCTTCCTGGGCGACGGCATGGGCCCGGTCACCGTGACCGCCGCGCGCATCTACAAGGGCGAAAAGCAGCTCGCCGCCAAGCCCGACTCACTGGTCAGCCCCGAGCGCGCCAAGCTGACGATGCAGTCGCTGCCCTACGCCGCGCGCGTCAAGACCTTCTCGCTGGACGGCCAGACCACCGACAGCGCGCCCTCCATGGCGGCCTACATGACCGGCGTGAAGATGCGCAACGAAGTGATCTCCATGTCGTCCGACACGGCGGCGGTGGACGCCTCGGGCAACCAGTACATCAGCGGCGAGGACACCACCTGCCCCGCCACCAACGGCACGCCGGCCGAGACGCTGCTGGAGCTGTCCAAGGCCAAGGGCCGCTCGGTGGGCGCCGTCTCGACCACCCGCGTCGGCCACGCCACGCCGGCCGCCACCTACGCCCACGTCTGCAACCGCAATGCCTACAACACCATTGCCGAGCAGTCCACGCCGGGCCATGCGCGCTACAACGCCAAGCTGCTCGACGGCATCGACGTGCTGATGGGCGGCGGACAGCGCAACTACCTGCCCAAGTCCGTCAACCCCAGCAGCAAGCGCACCGACAACGTCAACCTGGTCTCGGCCTTCCAGGCCAAGGGCTATGCCTACGTCGACACCGGCACCAAGCTGCGCGCACTGAACGTCGGCTCCACCACCAAGCTGCTGGGCCTGTTCTCGCAAAGCGAAATGGCCTATGAGCTGGACCGCGTCAAGCCGGACCTGGCCTACGACCAGCCCAGCCTGGCCGAGATGACCGAGAAGGCGCTGGGCGTGCTCAGCAAGAACGACAAGGGCTTCTTCCTGATGGTGGAAGGCGGCCGCATCGACCACGCCCTGCACGGCACCAACGCCAAGCGCGCGCTGGAAGACACCCTGGCCTTCGACACCGCCATCCAGACCGCGCTGGACTACATGGAAAAGAAGGATCCGGGCCTGAAGAACACGCTGGTGGTGGTCACGGCCGACCATGACCACGCCATCGCGTTCAACGGCTACCCCAGGATCGGCAACCCCATCCTGGGCACGGTCAAGGGCTACGGCGACAACAAGACCGCCCTGGCGGCCGACGGCAAGCCCTACACCACGCTGGTGTTCGGCAACGGCGGCCGTCCCAACGGCAGTGGCTCCAGCCAGGTCAACCCGGAAGACGGCAACAAACCCTGGATCGCGCCGGCCCGCGGCGCCTCGCGCGACGACCTGAGCGGCGTCAACACCTTCGACGACAACTTCCTGCAGGAAGTGGGCATCGTGCTGGGCACGCCTGGTGCCGAGACCCACGGCGGCGGCGACGTGATGCTGTTCGCGGGCGGCGCCGGCTCGAAGGTCTTCAAGGGCACGCTGGACAACACCAAGGTGTTCGGCAAGGTCCGCGAAGCGGCCGGTCTGTGATGCACGGGCGGGAGTCTGCGATGAAACGGATGGCTTGGTGCCTCGCGGCCCTGCTGCCCCTGGGCCCCGCCGTCGCCCAACAGGCGACGGCGCAGCCGGCCCAGGCGGCGCCCGACCTGAACCTGCGCATCGAGCGCTACGCCTCGTCCACCGGCCGTGATGGCGTGCAGCGGGAAAGCCGCTACGCCGACCTGATGGTGCGCCGCGCGGGAACGGTGTGGATCGAGCGGGACTTCCCCGCCACGCTGCGCGCCAGCGACGAACACGGCCACGAAGCGCACGAGCAGGGCGGACCCGAGCCGCACGCCGGCCATGCCCACGCCGACACGGTGGGCTCGCCCCTGTGGCTGCAGCGGGACGCCGCCGGCAAGGTGGACGTGCGCATGGTGCTGCGCAAGCAGCGCAAGGTGCTCGAGATCGACGAGGCCAACTACGGCAACGTCGGCTACAACGGGTCCTGGGACATCACCTACGGGGTGGTCGATCCGGCCAGCCTGAAGCGCATGCAGCCCGACGGCGCGCCCGCCAAGGGCGTACAGCGTTATCGGCTGGCGCGCGGCGAATCGCTGATCACCGTGGACTGGGACGTGAAGGGGCAGTACGCCCGCCGCGTGGAGACCCGCGGGCCGCACGGCCTGTCGGTCAACCGGATCACGGCCACCGCCGTGCCCGCGCCGGCCGCCCTCCCCTGGAAGGCGACCGAGGGCTACGAACGGGGCGACTACTCCGACTTGCTGGACTGAACGGCGGCGCCCTGCTCCACCACCCACTGGACCACCTGCGCGGCCAGCGCGTCGGAGGCCAGGCCGAAGGCCGACACCACGGCCGGCACCTCGACGCCGCCGGCCGGCTGCGCGATCTCGAAGCTACGCGAGGCCACTACGCGCCGCGTCGAGGTCGAGATCAGGCGCGCATCCAGGCTGACGACCGCATAGGGCGCCGCGCCGCGGTATTCGCTCTGGAAGGCACGCAGGTCGCTGTCCAGCTCCAGGTCCGCGCGCACGTTGCTGTCGGTGGTCGACACCGAGGCCACGCGGCCGTCCAGCCTGAAGGCCTGCGCCAGGCGGCTGCGCACCAGCGTCGGCGGCGCGTCGGTCCAGCGCGCCCCGCCATAGGTACTGATCTGGTCGCCCTGGACGATGACGGCGATGCGCGCGCCGTCCAGCACGGCATTGGCATGGGGGCTGCGTATGCGCAGCGACCAGGCCTGGGCCTGCCCTCCCGGAGAAGCCGCCGCCTGCGCGGCCGGCAGCCGGTAGATGTCGACCGTCTTCTGTTCCGGCAGCAGCGTGCACGCCGAAGCCAGCACCGCCAGCGACATGCCCGCCCAACGGATGATTGCGCCCGCGCGTCTCATGGGGTGAACTCCTTGGGTTGTTCGCGGCCCAGCAGGTAATCGGCCGGATTGTCCTCCAGGCGGCGGGTGATGGCCCGCAGCGATGCCATCGTCGCCTGCATCTCGCGCAGCGCGCCGCCCAATTCGCTCAGGCTCTGGGCGCCGCTGCCCAGCGAGCCGCGATTCTCCTGCACCAGCCGGTCTATGCTGTCGCTGGCGCGCGCCAGCGAACTCATGGCCTGCTGGGCGCTCTGCATGGTCTCCTTGCCCTGCGAGCCCACCAATTCGTCGGTATGCGTCATCAGCGAGTTGGCCTTGGCCAGCGCCTCGGATGTCTGCCGGCCGATCTCGCCCAGTTGCCCGCTCAGCTTCGCAAACCCCTCCCGCTGCGCGGCCAGCTCGGCCGTGCTTTCCTCGAGGTGCTCCAGGATGCGGCTGATCTGCTGGGCATTCTGGGGCGACATGATCTGGCGCGCGCTGGCGACCATTTCGTTGATGTTCAGCATCAGGTCCTCGCCGCCCGCCAGCAACTGGGTGATCGGCGACGGCAGGGCCACGATGACCGGCACCTCGTCACCCTTGGGCAGGAGGCGCGGGCTTTCCGGCGTGCCGCTGCCGAGCTGGATCACCGAGGTGCCCGTCACGCCGGTCAGGCGCAGGCGCGCCACCGTGTCCTCCTTGACCGGCACGTCGCTGGCGATCCGGATCCGCGCCACCACCTTGCGCGGGTCCACGGGGTCGAGCCGCAGCCGCGCCACGTCGCCGACCTTGATGCCGCTGTACATGACGGCGCTGCCCTCGGACAGCCCGTTGACCGCTTCGTTGAATACGATGTCGAACTGCGCCACGCTGGCGTCCGAATGGCTTTTGGCCAGCCACAGCGCGAACAGCAGGGCTCCCGTCACCGCGATGACGAGGAACAGGCCGATCACGACATGATGCGCCCGGGTTTCCATCTACTCCTCCTTGCGCGACCGTTCGGCCGCCCGCGACGCCGCGCGTCCGCGCGGCCCCTGGAAATATTCCTGCACCCACGGATCGTCGACCCGCTCCACCACCTCCAGCCGGTCCACCACCAGCACCTTGCGCTGCGACAGCACCGCCACCCGGTCGCAGATGGCGTAGAGCGTGTCCAGATCGTGCGTGACCAGGAACACAGTCAACCCCAGCGCATCGCGCAAGGTGCGGATCAGGTCGTCGAAGGCGGCTGCGCCGATCGGATCCAGCCCCGCCGTGGGCTCGTCCAGGAACAGCAGGTCGGGATCCAGCGCCAGGGCGCGCGCCAGCGCCGCCCGCTTGACCATGCCGCCCGACAGCGAGGCCGGGGACTTGGCGCCGGCCTCGACCGGCAGGCCCGCCAACGCCAGCTTGAGCCGCGCCAGCCGCTCGGCCTCGGGCCGGGCCAGGCCCGCGTGCTCGATCAGCGGCAGCGCCGCGTTTTCGGTCACCGACAGCGAGGAGAACAGCGCGCCGCGCTGGAACAGCACGCCCATCCGGCGCTCCTGGCGCGAGCGCATCTCGGGGGACAGCTCGTCCAGTACCTGGCCGAATACCTGCACACTGCCGGCGGTCGGCCGCCGCAGCCCCACGATCGAACGCAGCAGCACCGACTTGCCCGAGCCCGAGCCGCCCACCACGCCCAGGATCTCGCCCCGGCGGATGTCCAGGTCCAGCCCCTCGTGCACGGTCTGGGACCCGAAACGGTTGACCAGCCCGCGCACGCGCACGATGGGTTCGTCGGCCGTCACCATCCCATCTCCATGAAGAACAGCGCCGCCAGCGCGTCGATCAGGATCACCATGAAGATCGCCTGCACCACGCTGGAGGTGGTGTGCTCGCCGACGGACTGGGCGCTGCCGCTGACCTTGAAGCCTTCCAGGCAGCCGATCACCGCGATGATGAAGGCCAGGATGGGCGCCTTGGCGATGCCCACGTAGAAATGCCTCACGTCCAGGCTCTCGCGCAGCGTGGACAGGAACAGCGACGGCGGGATGTCCAGGCTCCAGGCGCAAACCACCATGCCGCCCGCGATGCCGGTCAGCATGGACATGAAGGTCAGAAGCGGCAGCGACACCAGCATGGCCAGCACGCGCGGCAACACCAGCATGTTGATGGGGTCCAGGCCCAGCGCGCGGATGGCGTCGATTTCCTCGTTGGCCTTCATCGAACCGATCTGCGCGGTGAAGGCACTGGCGGTCCGGCCCGCCATCAGGATGGCGGTCAACAGCACCGCGAATTCGCGCAGGAAGGCGAAGCCGACCAGGTTGATCGTATACAGCGTGGCGCCGAAGTCCCTCAGCACCGTGGCGCCCAGGAAGGCCACGACGGCGCCGACCAGGAAGGTCAGCAGGGCGACGATGGGGACGGCGTTCAGCCCGATCTGCTCGATCTGGGCGACGGTGGCCGTGATCCGCCACGAACGCGGACGCAACAGCGAACGGCCCAGGCCTTCGAGCGTCAGGCCGATGAACCCGCACAGGCCCACGGCGTGCTTCCAGAACTGCTCGGCGGCCTCGCCCACATGGCACAGCAGTTCGGCCACCGGCGAAGGCGGCTCGGGCGGCTTGCATTGCTGGACCGCGCCCTGGGCGCGGATGATGGTGTCGAGCAGCGCGCGGCGCGAGGCGTCCACCTGGGGCCCGGTGGCCAGGAGCCCGGGCAGGCGCTCGGCGCCCAGCAGGTCGACCAGCAGCGACGCGCCCGCGGTATCCAGTGCCCCCAGCCGGCTGAGATCCAGCGCGCGCACCCGGCCGCCCGCATCGAAGCGGGCCACCTCGCGGCGCAGGGCATCGAAGCCCGCCAGCGTCCAGTCGCCTTCGACCGACAGGCGGCCGGCCCCGGTTGCGGCATCCCACACTAGACGGCCTGGCTGCGGAGCTACGCTCATCGTTCCTGGAGACGGGACCACGGAACCGCGATTGTCGGGGCTTTACTTGAGTCCAGGCAAGCCCTTCATGCCGCGCAGCGCCTTCATGCCGCCCATGGCGCGCATCATCTTGGCCATGCCGCCCTTCTTCATCTGCTTCATCATGGCCTGCATCTGTTCGAACTGCGACAGCATGCGGTTGACCTCCTGCACCTGCACGCCGGCGCCGGTGGCGATGCGGCGCTTGCGCGAGGCCTTGATCAGCTCGGGCTTGGCACGCTCGAGCGCGGTCATGGAGTTCAGGATGCCCTCCATGCGGCGGATCTGCTTGCCGGCCTGCTTGCTGTCGATTTGCGAAGCCGCCTGCGAGAACTGCGCCGGCAGCTTCTCCAGCAACGAGCCCATGTCGCCCAGGTTCTTCATCTGCGCGATCTGGGCGCGGAAATCGTTCAGGTCGAACTTGTCGCCCGACTTGAGCTTGGCGGCCAGCTTCTGCGCCTCGTCCACGTCGATCGCGCGCTGCGCCTCTTCCACCAGCGACAGGATGTCGCCCATGCCCAGCACCCGCTGCGCCATGCGCTCGGGATGGAAGGGCTCAAGGCCGGACAGCTTCTCGGACACGCCGACGAACTTGAGCGGCTTGCCGGTCACGTGGCGCACCGACAGCGCCGCGCCGCCGCGCGCATCGCCATCCAGCTTGGTCAGGACCACGCCGGTCAGCGGCAGGGCATCGTTGAAGGCCTTGGCGACGTTGACCGCGTCCTGGCCCAGCATCGCGTCGACCACGAACAGGGTCTCGATCGGGTCGAGCAGGGCATGCAGCGCGCGGATCTCGTTCATCAGCGCCTCGTCGATGCCCAGGCGGCCGGCCGTATCGACGATCAGCACGTCGTAATGGTGCTTGCGGGCATGGTCGAGCGCGCTGCGAGCGATGGCCTCGGGCGCCTGGTCGGTGGACGAGGGCAGGAAATCGACGCCGGCCTGCGCGGCCACGGTCTTCAACTGTTCGATGGCGGCGGGACGGTAGACGTCGGCGCTGACCACCAGCACCTTCTTCTTGCCCGTCTTGCGGCCGTTCTGGACATGGCCGCCTTCGGCCAGCCAGCGGGCCAGCTTGCCGGTGGTGGTGGTCTTGCCCGACCCCTGCAGGCCCGCCATCAGGATCACGGCCGGCGGCTGCTGGGCCAGCGACAGCTCGCTGGCGTGGGGCCCGAGGTCGCCGCCCATGAGGGCGGTCAGCTCCTTGTGGACCACCCCCACCAGGGCCTGGCCCGGCGTCAGGCTGCCCGTGACGTCCTCGCCCAGCGCCTTTTCCTTGACCCGCGCGACGAACTCGCGCACGACCGGCAGGGACACGTCGGCTTCCAGCAGCGCCAGACGGACTTCGCGCAGCATTTCCTGCGTATTCGCCTCGGTCAGGCGCGCTTCCCCCTTCAGGGTCTTGACGACGCGCGACAGGCGAGCGGTAAGGTTATCGAGCATGAATGGGATTCGCTTACACTTCCATGGATATGGGAATTGTATTGCACGCACTGGCCGCGGCCGGTTACGCCTTGTTGACGGTACTCGCGTGGCGAGCCGTCTCGTCGCACCCTGAACCCCGGACCGGCTCCGCCGAGCGCCTGGGGCTGGCGCTGGTGCTGATCGTGCACGGCCTTGCGGTCCAGCAGGCCATGCTGGGGGACGGCAATCTGAAACTGGGCTTCGCCCTGGGCATCTCGGCCGCGCTGTGGCTGGGCCTGGTCGTCTTCTGGGCCGAAAGCCTGTGGGTCGCGATCGGCGGCCTGCGGCTCTGGTTGATGCCGCTGGGCGTGATCGGCACCGTGCTGCCCGTGGTCTTTCCCGAGGGCCGCGTCATCGCCCACGCCGACAGCGGCTGGCTACGGGTGCACCTGGCCATCGCGCTGGCCGCCTACAGCATGATCACCATCGCCGCCCTGCACGCGCTGCTGATGGCCTCGGCCGACCGGCGCCTGCACGACATCTCGGCCAGCAATCCGCCCCAGCCCCGGCATTCGGCCCGGGTCTACGCCCGTCTGTTCGATGCCGTGCCGCCCCTGCTGGTGCTCGAGCGCCTGCTGTTCCGGCTGATCTGGATCGGCTTCGTGCTGCTGACCCTGGCCGTCATCAGCGGCATCGTCATTTCCGAGTCGCTGTCCGGCACCGCCCTGCCGCTGGACCACAAGACCGTCTTCACCCTGCTCTCGTGGCTGACCTTCGGCCTGCTGCTGCTGGGCCGCCAGGTCTGGGGCTGGCGCGGCCGCATCGCGCTGCGCTGGACGCTGGTGGGCTTCGCCTTCCTGCTGCTGGCCTACACCGGCACCCGGTTCGTGCTCGAGTTCATCCTGCACCGCTAGAAACCAGGACCCCCAACCACCATGGGCAAGCTACTTTTCTGGGTGTTCGTCATCGTGGCCGCGCTGCTCGTGGCCCGCATCGCCGCCCGCAGCGCCGTCAAGGGCCACCGCCGCGAATCGCGCCGCGCCGACGCCAGCCGCTTCCCGGCCGACGGCATGGTGCGCTGCGCCCACTGCGGCATCCACCTGCCGCCGTCCGAAGCCGTGCGGCGCAAGGGCTATAACTATTGCAGCCTGGCCCATTCGCTGAAGGGCCCCGGCAAATGAACACCGCCGCGCGGCTGGACGACCGGGGCTGGATCGACCACCCCGCCGTGCGCCGCGTCCCCTCCCCCAACACCGACGAACGGCCGGCCGGCACGGAAGTCTCGCTGCTGGTCCTGCACAACATCAGCCTGCCGCCCGGCGAATTCGGCGGCCCCTACGTCGAGGCCCTGTTCACCAATACCCTCGACTGCGACGCCCACCCCTGGTTCGACTGCCTGCGCGGCCTGAAGGTCTCGGCCCACTTCCTGATCGACCGCGGCGGCGTCATCGTCCAGTTCGCCAGCACCGACCAGCGGGCCTGGCACGCCGGCGTCTCCTGCTACGCCGGCCGCGAGCGCTGCAACGACTTCTCCATCGGCATCGAACTCGAAGGCTGCGACACCTTGCCCTTCACCGACGCCCAGTACCGCGCCCTGGCCTGGCTCACCCCCGCCCTGCGCGCCCGCCACCCCCTGCAAGCCGTCCGCGGCCACGAACACATCGCCCCCGGCCGCAAGACCGACCCCGGTCCCGCCTTCGACTGGGGCCGGTATGGCCGCGATACCGGCTGGACCGCCCTGCCCCTCCTGTAGAATCTCGCCCTCGCCAACCCCGGCCCGCCCAGGCTCAACCCGCACCCGCTCTGTTTCACGCGCTGCAAACGCCGCATTTCACGCCTGCCTCGTGCACCTTTCCGCGTGAAACACGCATGATTGCTAGCTGTCTAACAAATAGAGCCCGGATTACCTATGTGAGCGCCGGATTCTCTCCGCCAGCAACATTTTGACACTTGCCGTACAATCTGCACCCCCCTAGAATTAGTGCCTTGCCGGTCACACACCACTAGATGTAGTGCCCGCGCTGCAAGGGAGGGGGAAAACATGGCTTATCCATACCAGCCCGGATGTGCGGCGGCCCATGCCGCTCCGCGCTTCGTCGTTAGGCCCCAAGCCGCGCTCCGGCGCGGCCTGACGCCCTTGTAATCCAGAATTATTTCGCTGCAAATCCCAGAACACCGAGTACCGGCGCGGCCCCCCGCGCCTTCATGCATCCAGGAGGCCTTATGCAACTCTCGACTCCCTCGGCCCAATCGACCGCTGCGCCGCTAGCTTCCAAGCCCGCACAGACCGAAGCCGACCAGACCGCGTATTCCGACCATAAGGTCATCCGGCGCAACGGCGCCGTGGTCGGATTCGAACCCGGCAAGATTTCCATCGCGCTGACCAAGGCCTTCCTGGCCGTCAACGGTGGCCAGGGCGCTGCTTCCGCGCGTGTGCGCGAGCTCGTCGAAGGGCTGACCAAACAGGTCGTCCACGCGCTGATCCGCCGCCAGCCCAGCGGCGGCACCGTCCATATCGAAGACATCCAGGACCAGGTCGAACTGGCCCTGATGCGCTCCGGCGAGCACGACGTCGCGCGCGCCTACGTGCTGTACCGTGAAAAACGCTCCCAGCAGCGCGCGCTGATGCACACCTCGCCCGACCAGGCCGTCGTGCACGTCACCGAGAACGGCCTGCGCATCCCGCTCGACCCCCAGCACCTGCAGGCCATCATCCAGGCCGCGTGCTCGGGCCTGGAGGAATTCGCCTCGGCCGAGGGCATCTTCAAGGAAACCGTCAAGAACCTGTACGACGGCGTCTCCACCGACGAAATCTTCAAGTCCGCCATCCTGGCCGCGCGCTCGCAGCTGGAAAAGGACCCGGCCTACAGCACCGTCACGGCACGTCTCTTGCTGCACACCATCCGCAAGGAAGTGCTGGGCGAAGAGGTCGAACAAGCTGCCATGGCCACGCGTTACGCCGAATATTTCCCGCAGTTCATCGCTCGCGGCATCGAAGGCGGCCTGCTTGACGCCAAGCTGGCCACCTACGACCTCGCGCGCCTGGGGGCGGCGCTGAAGGATACGCGCGACCTGCAGTTCACCTACCTGGGCCTGCAGACCCTGTACGACCGCTACTTCCTGCACATCAAGGGCACCCGGATCGAGCTGCCGCAGGCCTTCTTCATGCGTGTCGCGATGGGCCTGGCCCTGGAAGAAACCGACCGCGAAGCCCGCGCCATCGAGTTCTACAACATCCTGTCGTCGTTCGACTTCATGAGCTCGACGCCGACCCTGTTCAACGCCGGCACCCTGCACTCGCAGCTGTCGTCGTGCTACCTGACCACGGTGGCCGACAGCCTGGAGAGCATCTACGACGCCATCAAGGAAAACGCGCTGCTGGCCAAGTACGCCGGCGGCCTGGGCAACGACTGGACCCCCGTGCGCGCGCTGCGCAGCCACATCAAGGGCACCAACGGCGAAAGCCAGGGCGTCGTCCCCTTCCTGAAAGTGGTCAACGACACCGCGGTGGCGGTCAACCAGGGCGGCAAGCGCAAGGGTGCCGTGTGCACGTACCTCGAGACGTGGCACCTGGACATCGAGGAATTCCTCGAACTGCGCAAGAACACCGGCGACGAACGCCGCCGCACCCACGACATGAACACGGCCAACTGGATCCCCGACCTGTTCATGAAGCGGGTCATGGACAACGCCGAATGGACCCTGTTCTCGCCGTCCGACTGCCCCGACCTGCACGACAAGGTCGGCAAGGAATTCGAGAAGGCCTACCTGGGCTATGAGGCCAAGGTCGCCAGCGGCGAACTGAAACTGTTCAAGAAGATCCCGGCCACGTCGCTATGGCGCAAGATGCTGTCGATGCTGTTCGAGACCGGCCATCCATGGATCACGTTCAAGGATCCTTGCAACATCCGCTCTCCCCAGCAGCACGTCGGCGTCGTCCACAGCTCCAACCTGTGCACGGAAATCACGCTGAACACCAACGAATCCGAGATCGCGGTCTGCAACCTCGGCTCGATCAACCTCGTCGCGCACCTGAAGACCAACGCCGACGGCACGGTCGAGCTCGACCACGACAAGCTGCGCAGCACGGTCCACGTCGCCATGCGCATGCTCGACAACGTGATCGACATCAACTATTACGCCGTCGACAAGGCCCGCAACTCCAACCTGCGCCATCGCCCCGTCGGTATGGGCATCATGGGCTTCCAGGACGCGCTGCACATCATGCGCGTGCCCTACGCGTCGGATGCCGCCATCGAATTCGCCGACCGCTCGATGGAAGCGGTGTGCTACTACGCCTACCTCGCGTCGACCGAACTGGCCGAAGAGCGTGGCCGCTACACGTCGTTCGAAGGCTCGCTGTGGGACCGCGGCATTCTTCCGCAGGACTCCATCAAGCTGCTGCGCGACGAGCGCGGAGGCTACGTCGACATCGACGAAAGCGCGTCGATGGACTGGAATGCGTTGCGCGAGCGCATCAAACTGCACGGCATGCGCAATTCCAACTGCATCGCTATTGCCCCGACGGCGACGATTTCCAATATCATTGGCGTATCTGCGTGCATTGAACCGACTTATCAGAACTTGTACGTCAAATCGAATCTCTCCGGCGAATTCACGATCGTCAACGATTACTTGGTACGTGATCTCAAGAAACTCGGGCTGTGGGACGAGGTGATGATCGCGGACCTGAAGTACTTCGATGGCAGTCTCGCCAAGATCGACCGGGTGCCTCCCGAGCTGCGCAAGCTGTATGCGACGGCCTTCGAGGTAGAGCCCCGTTGGCTCGTGGAATGCGCGGCGCGCCGCCAGAAGTGGATCGACCAGTCGCAATCGCTCAATATCTATATGGCGGGCGCATCGGGCAAGAAGCTGGACGAGACCTACAAGCTGGCTTGGCAGCGCGGCCTGAAGACCACCTACTACCTGCGCACCCTGGGTGCGACCAGCGCAGAAAAATCGACCGGACGCGGCGGCGAATTGAACGCCGTGCCCACGGCATCGTCCAATGCGGGAATGTCCGCGTCGGGTACCAACCTTCCGGAACCGGAAATCGTCGGGGCGGTATGCACCATGAAGCCGGGTGACCCTGGCTTCGAAGAGTGCGAAGCCTGCCAATAACCCCCGCTGAACACCGGAGTCGATCTATGTTGTCTTGGGACGAAGAAGTATCCACCCCCTCCGCCACGCCGGCCCTGCAGCCGGTGGGCGCCGCCGCGCCGCGCGAACACGCCGGCGCGTTCGACGAGGTCGCGCTGGCCTCGGGCGCTGCCGCGTCCGGCGGCGCCTCCTCAAGCCGCGTCAACATCGCGGACAAGCGCATCATCAACGGCCAGACGGACGTCAACCAGCTGGTCCCGTTCAAGTACAAGTGGGCTTGGGAAAAATACCTGGCCACCTGCGCCAACCACTGGATGCCGCAGGAAATCAACATGTCGCGCGACATCGCGCTGTGGAAGAACCCCGAGGGCCTGACCGAGGACGAGCGCCGCATCATCAAGCGCAACCTGGGGTTCTTCGTCACGGCCGACTCGCTCGCCGCGAACAACATCGTGCTGGGCACGTATCGCCACATCACCGCCCCGGAGTGCCGGCAGTTCCTGCTGCGCCAGGCTTTCGAGGAAGCGATCCACACCCACGCCTACCAGTACATCGTCGAAAGCCTGGACCTGGACGAGTCGGAAATCTTCAATGCCTACAATGAAGTTCCGTCCATCCGCGCCAAGGACGAATTCCTGATCCCCTTCATCGACGCCATCGCCGACCCGAACTTCAAGACGGGCACGCCGGAGGCCGACCAGACCCTGCTGAAGTCGCTGATCGTCTTCGCATGCCTGATGGAAGGCCTGTTCTTCTACGTCGGCTTCACCCAGATCCTGGCGCTGGGCCGGCAGAACAAGATGACCGGCGCGGCCGAGCAGTACATGTACATCCTGCGGGACGAGTCCATGCACTGCAATTTCGGCATCGACCTCATCAACACGATCAAGCTCGAGAACCCGCATCTGTGGACGCCGGAATTCCGCGAGGAAATCCGCGGCCTCTTCCGCAAGGCGGTCGAACTCGAATACGCTTACGCCGAAGACACCATGCCGCGTGGCGTGCTGGGCCTGAATGCGCCGATGTTCAAATCGTATCTGCGCTTCATCGCCAACCGCCGCTGCCAGCAGATCGGCATCGAGCCGCTGTACCCCCAGGAAGAAAACCCCTTCCCGTGGATGGCGGAAATGATCGACTTGAAGAAAGAACGCAATTTCTTTGAAACGCGTGTGATCGAGTACCAGACCGGCGGAGCGCTGAGCTGGGACTAGACCGCACGTAGACAGGATCAGGCGCCCTCGGGCGCCCGGCAGGGCCCGGATGAGTTCAGACGCGGCGGTTGGGGCAGGCCCCCTCGCCCAGCGCACCATCCGGCCCCTGCGCCTGTTGCTTTGTCGAAGACGAAGCATGGGCGGCCGGGCAAACGGAGGTGTCATCCGGCAGGCGGGAAACCGCCTGCCAAGTCATTCGACATGGGTCGCACACGGTGCGGGGTATGTCGAATGGCTGTGTAAAGCATTCATTAGCGCAAACTGATTCCGCTGTTGAGGTTTCGTTCACCAGCAGGGTTTGCGCCGATGAATAGCCCGTGAGGATGGTCCGAGCGGGTTCGTGTTCTGGGTCCCTGAACGTCTCGTAAAGGAGCAGACCATGGCGACAGCCAAGAAGGCCGCGAAGAAAGCGGTAGCCAAGAAAGCCCCGGCTAAGAAAGCCCCGGCCAAGAAGGCGGCAGTGAAGAAGGTTGCGGCGAAGAAGGCTCCGGCCAAGAAAGCCGCGGTGAAGAAGGTCGCGGCCAAGAAGGCCCCGGCCAAGAAAGCCGCAGTGAAGAAGGTCGCGGCCAAGAAGGCTCCGGCCAAGAAAGCCGCAGTGAAGAAGGTTGCGGCCAAGAAGGCCCCGGCCAAGAAAGCCGCAGTGAAGAAGGTTGCGGCCAAGAAGGCCCCGGCCAAGAAAGCCGCAGTGAAGAAGGTTGCAGCCAAGAAGGCCCCGGCCAAGAAAGCTGCCGCCAAGAAGCCTGCTGCCAAGAAGCCTGCTGCCAAGAAGCCTGCGGCCAAAAAGGCGGCTCCCAAGAAGCCTGCTGCCAAAAAGCCTGCCCCTGCGCCCTCGACCGCGGCTGCGCCGGGCGCGAAAACGGCGCTCAACCCTGCCGCTGCTTGGCCCTTCCCTACGGGCAGCCGCCCGTAAGCCCTAATCGGAGCGCCTTGCGCTCTGGTTCAAACCCCGCCAAGGTGCAAGCTTTGGCGGGGTTTTTTAGTCCCCCCTACGCGCTTCGCGCGCCCCCCCAGGGGGCGATGCGGGTGGACCGGCAAAGCCGGATCCACCGCATCCTGGGTCGGTGGGAGACTTGTGCAGGGAGCTATAATCTTTTGCTTACAGCCTGCTGAATAAGTCGTGCAGGCATTCGGAGTTCCCATGGTTGGCGATATCGCCCGTTTTCTGCTCAACGTCGTTTTCACCCTTTACGGGGCCGTGCTGCTGCTGCGGCTGTGGCTGCAGTTCGTGCGGATGCCGCCGTACAACCCTATTTCGCGGACCGTGTTCCAGGTCACCGACTGGGTGGTGATTCCGCTGCGGCGGGTGCTGGGGGGGCGGGGTGGCGTGGATTGGGCCAGCCTGGTGGCGGCCTGGTTGACGGCGCTGGTCTATCTGGTGGCCATCATGCTGGTGGCGGGCGGCAATCCGCTTTCCATGCTGCCCGAGGGGCTGTGGATCGCGCTGATGCTGATGCTGAAGTGGTCCATCAACCTGGTGATGTGGGTCACGCTGCTGATGGTGATCCTGTCGTGGGTCAATCCCAGCGCGCCGGCCATGCCGGTCCTTCACGCGCTGACGGCGCCGCTGCTGGATCCGATCCGGCGCGTGCTGCCTTCGCTGGGAAGCCTGGACCTGTCGCCGCTAGTCCTGTTCCTGCTGACGCAGATCGCGCTGATGGTGCTGTCCCGCATCGGCCTGCCCATCTTCGGGCTGTGATGCCAGGCGGGCTCAAGGCCCACGCCGGCATCGCTGAAGCGCCGCCAGGCAAGCGGCGCCTGGCCTCTCTGCCTTACAGATGCGTGACGCGGGTGGCGCCGGTTCCGCTCAGCACGCGCACACGATCCCCGACATAGAACATCTCGTCGGCTTCCTGCACGATGGAGCGCATTTCTCCGTTCTGGAAGCGAACGGTGATTTCCAGGCCGTCGCGCTTGGACATGCCGCCTTCCACGGCTTGCCCGGCGATGCCGCCGGCGATCGCGCCCAGCACCGACGTGATGATCTGGCCGCGGCCCCCGCCTATGCTGCTGCCCGCCACGCCGCCGACGATGGCGCCGCCGGCCGTGCCCACGCCGGTCTGGCCGCGGTCGATCGTGACGCGCCGCACCGACTCCACCGTCCCCATGCGCACCACCTGCTCGCGCTGCGCCTGGTTGCGGTCATAGACCGACGCCGAGTTGCTGCCCGTCGCGCATCCGGCCAGAAGCGCCAGCGCGGACAGCGCGGCGGCCACGGCCAGCACGCGCCCGCGTCCGGCAGCCAGGGAAAGAGACGAATTGCTTGGATTCATAGAGCCATCCTGATGGAAAAGCGGAGAAACGCCGCAGCGCCCTCTTCTTGGTATGAAACAAAGGTCTTGGACTGGATTTATACCCTGTCGGTTCGCCCCCCGGCCCTTGGGCGCCTGCCCCGGACCGGCCAGGTTGTTTCAAACCATGACCGCGATGGGCGCGTCAGCCCTGGGGCAACGAGAGTCCGTAGCTGCGCTCCAGGCGCGACGAGATCTCTTCGCGGCTGATCTGGTGGTTCTGCGGGCCCCGCCAGGCGATCTTGATCGCACCCATCAGGCTGGCCAGCTTGCAGCAGTCTTCCCAGCGCCATCCCACCGTCAGCCCGTACAGCAGGCCGGCCCGGTAGGCATCGCCGCAGCCGGTGGGATCCACCACCGCCTCGGCCTTGACGGGATCGATCTGGATCTCCTGGCCGCCGGTCAGCAGCGTCGAGCCCTTCTCGCCCCGGGTCACGATGGCTGCCTGCAGGCCGGCGGCGATGTCGGCCATGCTGCGGCCCGTGCGCTGCTCGACCACATGGGCCTCGTAGTCGTTGACCGTCAGCACTTGCGCGAGCGCCAGCATTTCCTCCAGGTCCTCGCCGCTGAACAGCGGCATGGCCTGGCCCAGATCGAAGATGAAGGGAATGCCTTGCGCATGCAGCCGCCGGGCATGCGCGAACATGCCGTCCTTCGCGTCGGGCGCGACGATGCCCCAGACGCCGGGCGCCCCGGTCAGGTCGTTGGTGGCCGCCGCCGACATGGCGCCGGGGTGGAAAGCGGTGATCTGGTTGTCCGCCAGGTCGGTCGTGATGAAACACTGCGCGGTGAAGGTGTCGGGAACGACCTTGACCCAGTCGACGTTGGTGCCTTGCTCGCGCATGCGGCGCAGGTAGTCGCCCGCGTCCTCGCCCACGGTGGCCACCGGCACGGGCGTACCGCCCAGCAGCCGCATGTTGTAGGCGATGTTGCCCGCGCAACCGCCGTACTCCTTGCGCATGGACGGCACCAGGAAGGAGACGCTGAGCGCGTGGACCTGCTCCGGCAAGATGTGTTCCTGGAACTTGCCTTCGAACACCATGATCGTATCGAACGCAACGGAGCCGCAGATGATGACGGGAGCGGTTTCGGGATGGGCCATGGCGGTCACGGATAGAAGATGGCGACGCGGTAGCCGGTGGCGTGGGCGTCGATGGTTTCGATGGGAATCCGCAGGACCCGCTCCTGGAGCGGCCCCAGGGGCTGGGCGAAATCGCGGGGCGACAGATAGACCGACGGCAGCAGCACCCGGCGGGCGGCTACCGCGTCGGACAGGTCCATCAACGACAGTTCGATGGCGGGCCAGGACTGCGGGAACGTGGCGCGGTTGCGCAGCACCATCCGCAGCGCCAGTTGGCGCGTCGGCAGGACGACTTCCGAGGATTCGCCCGGCGCCGACTCGGCCATGTCGGCGATCGGCGGCGCGAATCCCGGCGACTCGGGCGACCAGGGCTCGACGGACGAAGATTCGATGACCAGCAGTTCGGGCGCGCGGGGATAGCCCACGGTGCACTGCCACCGCTGGCACAGCCGTTCCATGCCGGGCCGGAGCATGGGCACGCGGGTCGCGATCTCGGCACGGAAGATCCACGCCGCCTGCGCCAGCAGGACCAGCAGCGCGATCAGCGCGGCCAGGCTCCACAGCCACAGGGCACGCCGACGGCGCCGGCGGACGTCCTGGTCGAGGAAATCGGGCGCCTCGTCGCTTCGCGGTTCCTGCGCGCGTGGACGGGACTCGCTCACGATGGGAGCATGCAGGTTATCGGCGGCGGGTTGCCGCTCGGCCTCCACCTCCGGCTCGGCCCGGGCTTCGTCCGGCAGGCCGGCCGGCGCGGGGCGGCGGGATCGCAGCACCGAAGGCAGGCCCTCGTCCGAAGCAAGCGGCGGCGCGACGTCGCCCGAAACCGAAGAGGACTCGACCCCGGACGGCGATGGCGCACGGGTAGGCGGGTCGACGGATTCGTTGCCGACGACGTCCGGCAACGCGAAAAACGGCGGCGCGGATTCCGGTGCGAAAGACGGCTCTTCGCCATCCTGCGCGGGTGCGGTCAGCCCTTCCCCGCGCCGACGCAGCACGTGCGGCTCGGCCGGCGCCTCGGACAGCGAGGCCGGACCGGCGGCCACCGGGCGCGGCGTGCCTCCGGCCGGGTCCAGCTCGATCAGGCTCTGGCTGCTATCGAAGACTTCATTGCAGACCCCGCACCGCACCCAGCCGCCGCGCAGCTTGATCTGGTCGGGAGCCACCCGGAACGCTGTGGCGCACTGGGGGCAGCGAGTGGCGAGCGTCATGCCGGGCGTCCGTCAGGCGGGACGCTGCCCGTGCAGGCAGACCCAGCCGTCCAGCGCGCGCCAGACCTTCATCGCGATCCACGGCGCGTACGCCTGCGCGACTTCGTCGGCCTGCCGCTCGAGCACGCCCGACAGGATCAGGTCGCCGCCCGGCAGCACGCGGTCGCACAACATGGGCGCGAGCACCTTGAGCGGATTGGACAGGATGTTGGCGACCACCACGTCGGCGCGCCAGCCCTGGCGCACGTCGGGCAGGCCGGTCAGGACCTCGACCTCGTTGGCCTGGGCGTTGGCCTGGGCGGACTGGACCGCCTGCGGGTCGATGTCGATGCCCACGGTTTCGCCGGCACCGAGCTTGCGCGCGGCAATCGCCAGGATGCCCGACCCGCAGCCGTAGTCCAGTACGCTGCGGCCGGCCTGCAGGTTGGCGGCCAGCCAGGCCAGGCACAGATGGGTGGTGGGATGGCTGCCGGTACCGAAGGCCAGGCCCGGGTCCAGGCGGATGGAGATGGTGCCCGGACGATCCGGCACTTCGTGCCAGGTCGGCACGATCCAGATACGGGCATCGACCTCGATGGGCTCGAACTGCGACTGCGTCAGGCGGACCCAGTCGGCATCCGGCACGTCGCGCAATTGCCAGACGGGGAGTTCGTCGATGCCGCAGGCCGCGCAGGCGACCGCCAGCAGTTGGGCCGGATCCTCGCCGTCGGGCAGCAGCGCCACGACGCGATTGCGCGACCACGCCTGGGTTTCCGGTTCGAGGCCGGGTTCACCGAACAAGGGCCGCTCGGCCTCGGTGCCGAAGTCGGCATCCTCGACCGACACCGACAACACGCCCGCTTCCAGCAGCGCGTCGGACAGCGGCTCGGCCAATTGCTCGGGGCAGTCGAACACCAGTTCGCGCATACGGACTCGCTACCTTCAGTCCGGACGCTGGGACAGGCGATGCTCCAGATAATGGATGTTGGTTCCGCCTTCGATGAAGCGGGCATCCTGGAGCAGTTCGCGATGCAGCGCGATGTTGGTCGAAATGCCGTCGACCGCCATTTCCGACAGGGCGATGCGCATGCGCGCCAGCGCCTGGTCGCGCGTATCGCCGTAGGCGATGACCTTGGCGATCATGGAATCGTAGTTCGGCGGCACGAAATAGCCGTTGTAGACGTGCGAGTCGACGCGGATGCCGGGGCCCCCGGGGACGTGCCAGTTGGTGATGCGGCCCGGGCTGGGGGTGAAGCGGAACGGATCCTCGGCGTTGATCCGGCATTCGATGGCATGGCCGCGGAACACGACGTCGCGCTGGCGCAGCCGCAGCTTCTCGCCGGCGGCGATACGGATCTGCTCCTGCACCAGGTCCACGCCGGTGATCGCCTCGGTAACCGGGTGCTCGACCTGGATGCGGGTGTTCATTTCGATGAAATAGAACTCGCCGTTCTCGTACAGGAACTCGAACGTGCCCGCGCCGCGATAGCCGATCTTGCGGCAGGCATCGGCGCAGCGGTCGCCGATGCGGTCGATCAGCCGGCGCGGGATGTGCGGCGCCGGCGCTTCCTCGATGATCTTCTGGTGGCGGCGCTGCATCGAGCAGTCGCGCTCGCCCAGCCAGATCGCGCTGCGCTGGCCGTCGGCCAGGATCTGGATCTCGACGTGGCGGGGATTCTCGAGGAACTTCTCCATGTACACGTCGGGATTGTTGAACGCGGCCGCGGCTTCGGACCGTGTCATGGTCACGGCGTTGAGCAGCGCGGCCTCGGTGTGGACCACGCGCATGCCCCGGCCGCCACCGCCGCCGGCGGCCTTGATGATGACCGGATAGCCGACCTTGCGGGCGGTCTGGATGATTTCCTTGGAGTCCTCGGGCAGCGCGCCGTCGGAACCGGGCACCACAGGAACTCCGGCCGCGATCATGGCCTGCTTGGCGCTGACCTTGTCGCCCATCATGCGGATGGACTCGGGCTTGGGGCCGATGAACACGAAGCCGCTTTTCTCGACCCGCTCGGCGAAATCGGCATTCTCGGACAGGAAGCCGTAACCCGGGTGGATGGCCTCGGCGTCGGTCACTTCGGCCGCCGAGATGATGGCCGGCATGTTCAGGTAGCTCTCGCGCGAGGGCGCGGGCCCGATGCAGACCGACTCGTCGGCCAGCTTGACGTACTTCGCCTCGCGGTCGGCCTCGGAGTGCACGACCACGCTCTTGATCCCCAGCTCGCGGCAGGCGCGCTGGATGCGCAGGGCGATTTCCCCGCGATTCGCGATCAGGATCTTTTCAAACATGAACGAATGTCCTGAAAAAGTCGGACGGCTGGTCGGGACGGTTTCCTCCGGCGGCGTCGCGGCGGACGATGCCTTGCCGGGACTGGCGCGCCGGTCCCTGCGCCCGACTGATAACACGGTGTGGAGCGCATCAACGGGCAAGGTGTCGATGCGCATGGTGTCGACCGGTCAGCCGATCACGAACAGAGGTTGGCCGAATTCGACCGGCTGGCCGTTCTCGACCAGGATTTCCTTGATGGTGCCGGCCTTGTCCGCCTCGATCTCGTTGAGCAGCTTCATGGCCTCGATGATGCACAGGGGATCGCCTTCCTTGACCGCCTGGCCGACGTCCACGAACGCCGCGGCGCCGGGGTTGGGCGCACGGTAGAAGGTGCCGACCATGGGCGACTTGACGATGTGGCCCTGGGCCACGACGGGCGCCGGGGCGGGCGCGGCTTCGGCGGCCGGAGCCGGCGTGGCCGCGGCCTGCGGCATGACCTGGTAGGCCTGGACCCCCGGCGCGGCGGTGAACTGGCCACCCTGCGCGAACTTGACGATGCGCACCTTGCCTTCGCCCTCGGTGATCTCGAGCTCGGCGATGCCGGACTCGGCAACCAGGTCGATCAAGGTTTTCAGTTTTCTAAGATCCATGGGGCTTCCCCGTAATTTTCTTCAATGCGACAGCGCGTAGCGCACGGCCGCTTCATAGCCATCGACGCCCAGCCCGGCGATCACGCCCACGGCCAGGTCGGAAAAATAAGAACGGTGCCTGAAGGCTTCCCGCTTGTGCACGTTCGACAAATGGACTTCGATGAACGGCACCGCTACCGCCGCAAGCGCATCCCTGACCGCCACGCTGGTGTGCGTGTAGGCCGCCGGATTGATCACGATGAAATCGACACCTTCGCCCGCGGCCGCCTGAATGCGGTCGACCAGCGCACCTTCGTGGTTGCTCTGGAACGAGGCGAGCGATGCGCCGTGCTGCTGTGCCAGGGCCAGCAGCCGGGCATCGATGTCGGCCAGCGTCGTCGCACCATAGATACCAGGCTCGCGCGTGCCGAGCAGATTCAGATTCGGGCCGTGCAAAACCAGGATGCGATGGGCCATATGCCTGCGATGCGATACGGAAGGGCGCGATTTTTACGCAAAACACGCCATATTGTCTATCAATTGTAACGAATTCGACGATTCTGCCTATGTCGGGAACATCCCGCCCCGGGGATGCCCGGGGGATCCGGACGGCATTCAGGCAGGCTTGAGCACGCCCCGCAGGGTGTCGGGCTTGATCCGGCCGGAATACTGATGGATTACTCCCCCTTTTTCGTCGATCACTACCGTATACGGCAAGCCGCCGCTGGCATTGCCCAGCTCGCGCGCCAGTTCCGTACCGACATTGCCGGCGATCAGCAAAGGATAACCCACGGGCACTTTTTCGACGAATTTCTGCATGTTGGCGGCCGAATCGATGCCGATCCCGACAAACTGCGCCGTATTGACGAATTCCTTGTGCAGCATGTCCAGTTCAGGCATCTCGTCCACGCAGGGCGGGCACCAGGTCGCCCAGAAATTCACCACCAAGCGCTGTCCCCGCCATTGCTGGAACGGATAGGAACGGCCGTCCAGCCCCTCCAGCGTCTGCGCATACAGGATGTTCACCGCACGGTCGGACGCGGCGGTGGGCGCCAGGCGCCACCAGGCCACGCCGCCGCCCACCAGGGCCGCCGCGACGCCCGTGCCGCCGTATGCCAACAGCCGGCGGCGAGAAAATTCGCTCATGCCGTTTCCCCCTGCACCCGCCCCTCGACGTCGTCCAGCAGCCGGGCCACGGCCCGCGCGTCGCCGCGCTCGGCACGGCCGTCCGGGCCCGGCTTCAAGGCGCCACGCAGCGCCAGGCCATCATAGATGCTCAACATGACACCTTCCTCCTGCCAGAGGAAGTACAGGGCCTCGACCTTGCCGCGGCCGCGGAAATCCGGGCGCTCGCCCACTTCGTATTTGATGCCACGGTTCAGGAGGAATATCTCGACTTCCTTGGATGAGTCGGCGAAGCACTGCAGGGCGATGTCGGAATGCTCGCCCGCGGTGCCGTTCCAGACAGGACCGACCAGGTAGGGCTGGAATCGTTCCAGCAGGTCCATGACCGACAGCGCCACCCGCCGCAGCCGTGCCAGGCGCGCGGGCTGGGTGTCCCCCATGAACAAGGCCTGATATTCGCGGACCTCGCTCTCTATTTCGTCATTGTCCGGCAGTACGTCGCCGCGGGGCAGGCTGCCCGCCCCCACCAGTTGCTTGACCGCCTTGCGCTTGGCCGTGCTGTAGTCCAGCCCGTCCTCGGCGATCATCCGGGCCGCGGCGGCGGCGATTTCCTGGCGCAAAGAAGAAAACGACATGATTGCTCCGAGGAGGTGACCCCGACATCATACTTCGTCCCCGCCCCGGCCCGCGGCGGACCGGCCCGGGCGTCTACAATCCATACCCCGACCGGAAGCAGGCAACCATGCATCTACACATACTCGGCATCTGCGGCACCTTCATGGGCGGCCTGGCGCTGATCGCGCGGGCGGCCGGGCACCGCGTCACCGGCTGCGACGCCGGCGTCTACCCGCCCATGAGCACCCAGCTCATGGAACAGGGCATCGAACTCATCGAAGGCTTCGACGCCAGCCAGACGGCGCTGCGGCCGGACCTGTTCGTGGTCGGCAACGTGGTGAGCCGCGGCAACCCGCTGATGGAAGCCATCCTGAACGAGGGCCTGCCCTACACGTCCGGCCCGCAATGGCTGGGCGAGCACGTCCTGCCCGGCCACCATGTGCTGGCCGTGGCCGGCACGCACGGCAAGACGACCACGACGTCGATGCTGGCCTGGATCCTGGAATCGGCCGGATTGCAGCCGTCCTTCCTGGTGGGCGGCGTGCCGCAGGACTTCGGCGTGTCGGCGCGCCTCCTGCCCGGCCGGGGCGCCGCGCGGCCGGTGTTCGCGATCGAGGCCGACGAGTACGACACGGCCTTCTTCGACAAGCGCTCGAAATTCGTCCACTACCGGCCTCGCACCGCCATCCTGAACAACCTGGAATACGATCACGCCGACATCTTCCCGGATCTGGCTGCGATCGAAACCCAATTCCACCATCTGGTGCGGACCATCCCCAGCCAGGGGCGGGTCGTCGCCCCCACCCGCACGCCCGCCATCGACCGGGTGCTGGCGCGTGGATGCTGGTCGGAAACGGTCACGTTCGGCGCCGAAGGCAACTGGCAGGCGGGCCCGGAGGACGCCTCGGGCACCTTCGAAGTCATCCACCGGGGCACGTCCGCGGGCCGCGTGGCCTGGACGCTGAGCGGCGAACACAACCGGATGAACGCCCTGGCGGCCATCGCCGCGGCTGAGCACGCGGGTGTCGCCCCGGCTGACGCCGTGGCGGCCCTGAGCCGCTTCGCGGGGGTCAAGCGCCGCATGGAACTGCGCGGCACCGTGGACGGCGTGCGGGTCTACGACGACTTCGCCCACCACCCCACCGCCATCGCCACCACCCTGGCCGGCCTGCGCGCCCGGGTACCGGGCGAGCGCATCCTGGCCGTGCTGGAACCCCGCTCGAACACCATGAAGCTGGGTGCCATGAAAGCCCAGCTTCCCGGTTCGCTGCAGGACGCCGACCTGGTGTTCTGCTTCGGCACCCAGGACGGCAAGCACGCGCTGGGCTGGGACCCGGCCGAGGCCCTGGCGCCGCTGGGCGGCCGGGCCAGCGGCTGGTCGGACCTGCCGGCCATGGTCGCGGCCATTGCCGCCGCCGCGCGCCCCGGCGACCACGTCGTGGTGATGAGCAACGGCGGCTTCGGCGGCGTGCACGACAAGCTGCTGCGGGCGCTGCGCGAGCGCGCTTCCGGCGCCGGGTCCGCATGATGATCCTCTACCTGCATGGGTTCCGGTCCTCGCCCGCCTCGACCAAGGCGCGGCTCCTGGCCCAGGCCATGGCCGAGCGCGGGCGCCGGCGCGAATGGGCCTGCCCGCAATTGCCGGCCAGCCCTCGGGAAACCATGGAACTGGCCGAGCCGCTGGCGCGCGACATGCAGCGCCATGCCCGGGCGAACGGGCAGGAACTGACCCTGGTCGGATCCTCGCTGGGCGGTTACTACGCCACCTGGCTGGCCGAACGGCTGGGCTGCCGCGCCGCGCTGCTCAACCCGGCCGTGCATGCGCCGCGCGACCTGGCCACGCAGGTGGGCGAACACCTGTCCTACCACGACGGCCAGCCATTCCTCTTCACGGCCGGCCACGTGGACGAGCTGCGCGCCTACGCCGTCGCGCACATCACCCGTCCCTCCCGCTACTATCTATTGGCGGCCACCGGCGATGAAGTGCTGGATTGGCGCGAAATGCGCGACCACTATGCGGGCGCGCGGCAGCACATCATCGAAGGCGGCGACCACGGTATCTCCGACTTCGAGCATTACCTGCCCGGCGTCCTGGCTTTCGCCGACGCCGCGGCAGACGACGAATCACTCCCTGGGTAAACACACGATGCATGTCCTCTACGAGGATGACGGCGGATTCAAGGCCGCCACTGTCCTGAGCGAAACCGACACCAGCCTGCAGGTCGAGGCGGCCAGCGGCAAGCGCAGCAAGATCAAGAAATCCGCGGTCATCGTGCGTTTCGAGCAGCCATCGCCCGAGGCCCTGCTGAAGGAGGCCGACGCGTCCTCGCAGGACCTGGACCTGGAATTCCTGTGGGCATGCGCGCCCAAGGACGACTTCGACATCCCCGTGCTGGCCGAGGAATACTACGGCCACCCGCCCACCCCGGTGGAACAGGCCGCCATGCTGCTGCGCGTGCACGGCGCCCCGGTCTATTTCCACCGCCGCGGCAAGGGCAAGTACCGTCCCGCCCCGCCCGACATCCTGGCGGCCGCACTGGCCGCCCTGGAAAAGAAGAAGCGCCAGGCCGAACAGCAGCAGGCCTGGGTGGACGAGATCAAGGCCGGCACCCTGCCCGAGCCGCTGGCCCGGCAGGCCGAGACCCTGCTGTTCAAGCCCGACAAGAACACCCTGGAATGGAAGGCGCTGGACGCCGCCTGCACCCAGCTGCAGATGCGTCCCGAACGGCTGCTGATGAACCTGGGTGCCTTCCCCAGCGCGATCGCCATCCACAAGCGCCGCTTCTACACCCAGCAATTCCCGCGCGGCACGGGCTTCGCCCCGGCCGAGGTGCCCGCCGTCACGCGCGAACTGCCGCTGGCCGACGTCGAAGCCTATTCGGTGGACGACATCACGACCACCGAGATCGACGATGCGCTGTCGGTACAAGCGCTGGACGACGGCACGCTTCGGGTCGGCATCCACATCGCCGCCCCGGCCCTGGCCGTCACGCGCGACAGCGACCTGGACGCGCTGGCCCGCGCGCGCATGTCCACCGTCTACATGCCGGGCGCCAAGATCCCGATGCAGCCCGACGAGGTGATCGCCGCCTTCTCGCTGGATGCCGGGCGGCCCGTGCCCGCCCTGTCGCTGTACGTCGTCGCCCATCCCGACACCGGCGAGATCCTGTCGCACGAGTCGCGCCTCGAGCGCATCGTCGTGCGCGAGAACCTGCGCCACAACACGCTGGACGACCAGGTCGGCGAAGAGCAACTGGACGACCCCGCCGCCGAGCTGCCCTACGGCCACGTCTTCCGTCCGCTGTGGCGGCTGGCCAAGGCCCTGTCCCGGCGCCGCGACGAAGTCCGCGGCAAGCCCGAGTCGAACAACCGGGTCGATTTCAGCTTCTACGTGGACGGCGACGCCGACCACCCCGAATCGGCCCACGTGCGCATCGAGCAGCGCAAGCGCAACGCGCCGCTGGACCGGCTGGTGGCCGAGTACATGATCCTGGCCAACAACCTCTGGGGCGGACTGCTGTCGTCCTGCGGGGTGCCGGGCATCTACCGCTCGCAGCAGATGGGCCGGGTACGGATGGGGACCGCCGCGGCGCCCCACGACTCGATAGGCGTGCCGCAGTACGCCTGGTGCACGTCGCCGCTGCGGCGCTATGTGGACCTGGTCAACCAGGGCCAGTTGATCGCCGCCATCGAGCACGGCGTATCGGCCCGCCTGGTCGCCCCCTTCAAGCCGCGCGAGGCCGACCTGTACGCTGTCATCAGCGCCTTCGAGGCCAAGTATGGCGCCTATGCCGATTTCCAGCAGGCCATGGAACGCTTCTGGTGCCTGCGCTGGGTCAAGCAGCAGGGCCTGCGCCGGATCGAGGCCGTGGTCCTGCGCGAGGACCTGGTCAGGTTGAAGGACGCGCCCTTCTACACCCGCGTGGGCACGCTGCCGGAACTGGAGCGCGGCCGGCACGTCCTGCTGGAAGTCATGGGCGACGACGAGCTCGACCTGAGCCTGGACTGCCGCTTCCTGGACGTGGTGGATGCGCAGGGGGAAACCGAGGACATCGAGGACGAGCCGGCAACGGCCGAAGCCGCGGTGGAAATCGCCGAGACGGACGCGGCGGACGGCCCCGACGCCACCGACCTGCGCCTGGACGACGCGGGCTCACCCGCCCCGGACGACGGGCCGAAGCCGGAAGAAGGGGCCTGAGGCCCCCTGGCCGCGGCAGCCGCCGGCCGGCTCCGCGGGCTCAGGCGTCCTCGTCCTGGCGCGAACGGATCAGCCTCAGCACGTGATTGCTGAGGCGGGCATGGTGGCTGCGCATGGCGTTGTACGCCGCCTCGCAGTCGCCGCCCAGGATGGCCTTGACGATGGGCTCGTGCTCGTCGTGCGACACCGACAGCCGGTCGTTCACGTGGGCCTGGGCCTGGCGGAACGGCGCCAGCCGCTCGCGCAGGTCGGCCACCATCGAAGCCAGCACCTCGTTGTGGGCGCCGGCCAGGATCTGCGCATGGAACTGGCGGTTGTTGTTCAGATAGCCGGCAAGATCCTCGTTCCGGGCGAACTCGGCGCTCTGTTCGTAGATGAATTCGAGCTCCTTCTTCTCCATGGCCGTCATGCATTCGGCGGCGCGGCGCGCGCACAGCGCCTCCAGCTCGCAATCGGCCTCCAGCAGCTTGGCCAGTTCCTTGACGCCGATGGAGGCGACCACCACGCCCCGGCGCGGCATCACCTCCACCAGTCCCCGGCTGCCCAGCTCGCGCAGGGCCTCGCGGATGGGCGTACGGGACACGTTGAACTTCTCGGCCAGCGACCGTTCCTCGAGCTTGGTGCCCGGCGGATAGGTGCCGTCGATGATTTGTTCAGCCAGTTGCTTGGAGATCTTGGAAGAAATCGTGGACATGACTACCCGATTGGTCAGTAGGCCGCATGCGGTCACGGCCGGGGCCGGCATGCCACCACTTTCATCTCGACGATCATGTCGGGACGCGGAAGCTCGCTGACCGCCACCGTGGTGCGGGTGGGGCCGCCTGCATCGAAATACTCGCCGTAGACCGCATTGTATTTCGGGAAGTCCTTCATATCGGTCAGGAATACCAGGATGTCGATGCAATCGGCCAGGGTCGCCCCGGCCTCGGCCAGCGTGGCCCGCACATTTTCGATCACCACCCGGGTCTGGACCTCGATGTCGCGCGTCACGCTGCCGTCGGCATGGCGGGTGGTGCCGGCGATGGAGCCGTCGGGCAGCCGGGCGCTGATGCCCGACAGGTAGATGCTGTCGCCCATCGTCTTGTAGTGGGGATACTTGCCCAGCGGCTGGGCGCGGGTGGCAAGCGTGGCGGAATCACTCATGGGAACCTCGAAGAAGGGAAAATCAGGCGATGCCGCGGAAGAAGTCCAGGATCTCGCGACCCAGCGTTTCCTCGCCGCTGTCGAAATGGGCCACGATGGACGTGTGGTTGTGCCGCATCATCTGCACGAAGCGGGGAACATGGCCGCGCGCGCGGGCCACGCGCTGGCAGAACTCCAACCCGTACAGGTCCAGGTAGGGATTCTCGTATTGCGCGATGGCGATCATCACCGGCAGATCCGCCTCGGCGGCGTAGGCCATGGGCGAGTCGGCTTCGTGGCGGGCCGGATCGGTGCCGAAGTAGGCCTCGACCGCCCGGGCGTTGGGATTGCCCGGCAGCGTGTCGGCCCGCAGCCGCGCGCTGACCAGTACCGCGCCCAGCACGCCGGGATCGGGCCGGTAGCCCCGGCGAGGATCGAAGCAATAGGTGGCCACGTGGGTGCCGCCCGCCGAGTGTCCGATCAGGAACATGCGGCGCGGATTGCCGCCGTAGGCGGACACGTGCTCCGCCAGCCAGCGCACGGCGGCGGCCACGTCGTCGGCGCCACCCGGGAACGGTGCCTCGCCCGCCAGGCGGTATTCCATGTTGATCGCCACCATGCCCTGGCGCGCGAACCAGTACGACACGTTGTCGTAGATATGGCCGTTGGAGCTCTTGGACCCGCGGATGAAAGCGCCGCCGTGAACGAAGACCACGACATCGGCATCGCGCGCGCCGTCGGGCGTGAAGATGTCCAGCACCTGGCGCGCGCTGTCCCCGTAGGGCAGGTCGCGCGCGACGGCGATCCCATCCTTGGGCGCCGCCGCGACCAGCGGCGAATACAGCTTGACGACCAGGTCGCGGAAGCGATTGATGTCGGTGCCCCAGATAGGGCCGGCGCGCTCGAGTTCGGCGGCCTGCTCGGGCGGCAGGCTGCCCAGCGTGCGGGTGGGATCGATCATGGTGTCCTCAGGTGATGGCATTGGCGGTTTCCAGGCTCTCCAGCAGCGAGGCGCGGCGCATGTACTGCCGCGCGCCCGCCGGATCCTCCGCGATGCGAGCCAGCTCTTCGAATTTCTTCTGGCGGCTGGGCTCGTCTTTTTCTTCCAGCATTTTCTTGTTGGCGATGGTCTGCGCCTGCACGAAGGCCACCGCGGCATGGCGCCGCTGGCGGCTGTACTGATCCAGGAGCGCGTCGTCCGCCCCCCGCAGCACCGAGCCCAGCTTGCCGGCCAGGTTGATGGCGTCGTGGATGCCGCCGTTCATGCCCATGCCGCCGATGGGATTGTTGACGTGCGCGGCGTCGCCGGCCAACAGCAGCCGGCCGCGCCGGAAGGTCTGCGCCACGCGCTGGTTCACGCCGTACACGTTGCAATAGGCGACCTCATAGCGCCCGGCCTTGGGAAAGAACTTCTGCAGCCTGGCCTCGACCCCCCGCTCGCTCAGCGCCTCTTCCTCGGACTCGTCCACGCGGGTCGGGAAGATGGCACGCCATAGCCCTTCCCCGGCCTCGCCCCTGACCTTGAACAGGTTGCACCACTCGTCCGGGTCGGAGAAATAGTTGCGATAGGCGTAGTCAGGATGGGCCCCCTGGAAATCGAAGCTGGTGGCGATCTTGATGAAACGTTCCTGGTAGGTGAAGCCTTCGAACGGGATGCCGGCCGCCTTGCGCACCGTGCTGCGACCGCCGTCGGCGCCGATCAGGTAGGCGCCGCGATAGCGCCGGATGCCGTCGGGCCCCCGGGCCATGATCTCGACGTGGTCGGCATGCTCCTCGACCTGCTCGACCGCATGCCCGTAGCGTACGTCGAAATCCGACTCGTCGGCATACTGCTGCGCGATATCGCCCGTCAGCTTGTACTGCTCGTACTGCAGCACGAAGGGGAAGCGGAAGACATCCGCCATCCCGCGCAGGTCGAACTCCGCGATCAGCTTCCCGCTGACCCGGTCGTGGTACTGGTAGGTCTCGGAAACCAGACCGCGCGGCACGATGGTCCGGGTCACGTCCAGTTCATCCAGCATTTCCAGCGTGGTCGGGTGGATGGACGCGGCGCGCTGGTCCTTGACCGGGCCTGGCTCCTGCTCGAACACGGTCACCGGTATGCCCTGCCGGTTCAGCGCCAGCGCGCACACCATGCCCACGGGGCCGGCCCCGACAATGAGAACGCGCTGCTTGTCTGCTTGCATGATGATCCTCCTCCTGGGTTATTCGGGTTTGATGCCGGCCATTTCGATCATCGGCTTCCACACTTCGATGTCGCGCCGGATGCGCTGGGCGAACTGCTCCTTGGCTTCGGGCAACGGGGTGATGCCGGCATCTTCCAGCTTCTTGCGGAAGGCGGGCTCGGCCAGGGCCGCCAGCACCGCGCCGGCGATCCGGTCCACGGCCTCCGCCGGCATCCCGGCAGGCCCCAGCAGCCCGTTCCAGGTCTCGACCTCCGGAATGCCTGACACCGATTCGGCCAGCGCCGGCACGTCCGGCAGCTGCTTGACCCGGTTCCTGCTGGACACGCCCAGCAGCCGCACGCGCGGATCGCGGGCATAGGGTACGACCTCGGACAGGTTGCCGGAATACATGTCGATCTGGCCGGCCACCACGTCGCCCAGCGCCAGCGACGCCCCCTTGTACGGCACTTCCACCACGTCGATGCCCGTGTACTTGGCGAAGACCAGGGCCGACAGGTGCGTCAGCCCGCCCACGCCGGCGTTCCCCATGTTGAGCTTGCCGGGATTCTTCTTGGCATAGGCGATCAGTTCCTGCACGTCCCGTGCCGGCACGCGCGCGTTGACCGTGATCACGAACGGATTGCCGCCCACGTTGGCGATGGGCACGAAGTCCTTCACCGGGTCATAGCGGATCTTGTTGGTGAACGGCGCCGTGGATATCTGCGTGAGCGTGCCCATGAACAAGGTGTAGCCGTCGGCCGGCGAACGCGCCACGTACTCCGCCGCGATCAGGCCCGCCGCCCCCGCCTTGTTGTCGACCACCACCGGCACGTGCAGGGCCTTGGCGAGCTGATCGCCGATCAGGCGCGCCATCAGATCGGTGTTGCCGCCCGGTGCATAGGGCACCACGATGGTGATCGGCCGCACCGGCCAGGAGGGTGCGGCCGCGCCGGCCGTGAACGCCGCCCCCGATGCCGCCATGGCCAGGGCCACGGCCCCCGCCTTCATGCAAGACCTGCGTTGCTTTTTCATTCCGAGCTCCAGATTGGTGGGGTGGCCCATGACGCACTCGCCCGAGGCGCCGGGTCACACGGAGACATTCGATGCAACTTACATGCCAAATCAATTTTAGGTATTCAATAAACCAACAACAAAAATCCTTTTCTAATTTTGGTATACCTGTAATATAGAATGGAACACCAAAAAATGGGAAGCCCCATTTTTGATCCCTTGAACGACCAGGAGCACTCATGGAAAAACTCAGGCACATCGCCCTCTCGGTGGAAGATCCCGAAGCCGCCGCCCAATTCTTCGAAAAAGCCTTTGGCATGACGCGCGCCGGCAAGGCCATGCGGGGCGTCTACATGACGGACGGCGTCATGAACGTGGCGCTGCTGAACTTCGCCAACGAGACCGTGCCCGGCTACGCGGGCCTGAAGGACGTGCGCGGCGTGATCCACTTCGGCATGTGGGTCGACGACCTGGAAGCCGCCGAGAAGCGCATCACCGAAGCCGGCGGCACCTACCTGACCGGCCGCAAGGAAACCGACCCCAACGTGTTTTATGAGGTCAAATACCGGATGCCGGACGGCACGGTCTTCGACATCACGGAAAATGGCTGGAAGGGCGCCGTGAAGGAAGTCAAGCCGGCCGGCTGAAACGGTCCCCATGCGCCGCGCGCGGCGCACCGCCCATCCCTGGAACCCCCCATGACCCGACACGTCCTGACCACCATTCCCCTGCCGCCCGCGCTGCGCGACGGTATCGCGCGCCACTATCACCTGCACGAAAGCGCATCGGACTTCGGCGACGGCGCCACCGCCGACGTCGAAGCGGTGGTCACCAATGGATCGATCGGCCTGACCGCCGCGCAAATGGACAAGCTGCCCCGGCTGCGCGTGATCTGTTCCATGGGCGCGGGCACCGAGAACATCGACATCGCCGGCGCCCATGCCCGGGGCATCGTGGTCACGAACGCCCCCGGCGCCAATGCCGCCACGGTGGCCGACCATGCGATCGGCCTCGCCCTCGCGGTCGCGCGCGGCCTGCGCGCCCTGGGCAACCGGCTGGCCCGCGGCGAAGCCTGGACCTCGCTGCGCGCGCCCCGCCCCAGCCTGAACAAGTCCCGGGTGGGCGTCATCGGCCTGGGCCAGATCGGCCGGATGGTGGCCGACCGCGCCGCCGCCTGCGGGGCCGACATCGGCTACCACAACCCGTCCCCCAAGCCCGGCGCGCCGGGGACCTACTACGCCGACCCGCTGGAACTCGCCCGCAACAGCGATTTCCTGTTCGCCTGCTGCCCTGGCGGCCCGCGCACGCGCCACCTGTTGAACCGCGAGATGTTCCAGGCTCTGGGGCCCGGCGGCGTCGTCATCAACGTCGCGCGCGGATCGGTGCTCAAGACCGACGACCTGCTGGAGGCGCTGCGCGCCGGACAACTGGCCGGCGCCGGCCTGGACGTGCTCGAGGAAGAGCCCGAGCCGCCCGCCGCGCTGCTGGCCGAGCTGGCGGGCATGGACAACGTCGTGCTGACGCCCCACATCTCGGGCCGCTCGCCCGCCGCCATCCTGGTGCAGCTCGACATGATGCTCGAGAGCCTGGAAGACGGCCTTGCGGGCCGCCCGCCGCGCTACGCCGTGCGGCCATCCGCTCCCGCCTGACGCTTTACAATCGCGGGGTGTCGCATCCCCCCGCCCCCCCCCTCCCCCCTGACGGCAAGCCCGCGGCCTCCGGCCCCCGGCCTTCTTCCACGCAGGATCCGCTGCCGCGCCGGCTTCGGCGCGCCGGCGCGCGCGTCCTCGACCAACTGGCCGAGGACTGGACCACCCGCCCCGACCGGCGTTATCTGATGAGTGCCCTGGCGATCTCGCTGTTCGCCCACCTCATCCTGTTCGCGCTGCATTTCACCGCGCCCCGGCCCACGCGCCCCGAGCGCGACGACGGACTGGAAGTGGTGCTGCTCAACGCCGGCACCGGCCACGCCCCGGCCCAGGCCCAACTGCGGGCCCAGGTCGCCAGCGATGGCGGCGGCGATGCCGCGTCCGGGCATGCCAAGGCGCCGGTGCCGCACGCGGCCGCCAGCCGCGACGGCAAGCTGCTGGCCGAACTGCAGCAGCGCCAGGCCGCGCTGGAAGCCGAGCAGCGCCGCCTGACCGCCTCGCTGTCGCGCGACCACGGCCAGGCACCCACGCCTCCCGGCCCGCTGGGCGCCCCCGCCGCCGAGCGCAATCCCACCCAGGTCCGGGCGGAGCAGCTCGCCCGCCAGTTCGCCGAGATCTCCCAGCGCGTCGACGATTACAACAAGCGCCCGCGCCGGCACTTCTTCGCCCCGTCCACCTCGGAATACCGCTTCGCGGTGTACGTCGAGCAATGGCGGCAGCGGGTCGAGACGCTGGGCAACCAGAACTATCCGGCGGCGGCCCGCGGCAAGGTGTACGGCTCCCTGCGCATGACGGTATATATACGCAGCGACGGCACCGTCGAACGCATGGACATCGACAAGCCTTCGGAACATAAAATACTCAACGACGCGGCCAGGCGCATCGTCGCGCTGGCCACGCCGTTCGCTCCGTTTCCGCCCCAGGTCGCGCGCGACACCGACGTACTGGCCATCACGCGCACCTGGTACTTCACCAACGACAAGCTACTCGCGAAACCCGGCTGATGTCCTCCGCTCCCACCCGCTACGCCGTCATCGGCAACCCCGTTGCCCACAGCAAATCGCCCTGGATACACGCGCGGTTCGCCCAGCAGACCGGCCAGGACCTCACCTACGAGGCCATCTGCGCGCCCGTCGACGACTTCGCCGCCCAGGTGGCCGGATTCTTCGCGGCGGGCGGCGGCGGGCTGAACGTGACCGTCCCCTTCAAGCTGCAGGCCTTCGAACTGGCCCGCGCCCACCTGAGCCCCCGCGCCATGGCGGCCGGGGCGGTCAACACGCTGTGGATGGCCGACGGACGGCTGCACGGCTGCAATACCGACGGCGTCGGCCTGATCGCCGACCTGCGGCGGCTGGGCGCGCGCCTGGCCGGTGCGCGCGTGCTGCTGGCCGGGGCTGGCGGCGCCGCGCGCGGCATCCTGCTGCCGCTGATCGAGGCCGGCTGCGCCCGCATCGACATCGCCAACCGCACGGCGGCCCGCGCCGAGGAACTGGCGGCCGCGTTCCCGGCCGGGCAGGCCACGCTGCGAGGCAGCGGCTATGCCGACCTGCCGGCCAGCGGTGGCTGGGACCTCGTGATCAACGCCACCGCCAGCAGCCTGGACGACCAGGCCCCGCCCCTGCCCGCCGGCGCCTACGCCCCGGGCGCGATGGCCTACGACCTGATGTACGCCGCCCGCCCCACCGCCTTCCTACGCCAGGCGGTGGCCGACGGCGCCTCGGCCACCGCCGACGGCCTGGGCATGCTGGTCGGCCAGGCAGCCGAGAGCTTCCACATCTGGCGCGGCGTGCGGCCCGATCCGGCGCCGGTGCTGGCCGCGCTGCGCCAGCTGCTATCGTCCTGACATGCCTCCCCGCCGCCCCGCGCGCCCCATCCGCCGCCGCTCGCTGGCCGTCCGTGCCACGGGCATGGCCATGCGCCTGGTGCTGGCCGCGGTGGCGCTGGTGCTGCTATATCAGGTCTGGCTGTTCGGCTGGGTGCTCTGGTATGCCTATATGCCGCCGGGCACGACCTCGGTCATGCGCAGCGAGCTGTCGCGCTTGCAGGAGCGCGATCCCCACCGGCGCCTGAGCTACCAGTGGGCGGACTACGGCCGCATCAGCAACAACCTCAAGCGCGCCGCCGTGGCCGCCGAGGACGCCAATTTCCTGGAACATGGCGGCATAGACTGGAACGCGGTCGAGAAGGCCTACGACCACAACCGCCAGTTGGCCGAAGCGACCGAACGCGCGATGGCGCGCGGCCGCAAGCCGCCTTCGCGGCCCATGCGCGGCGGCTCCACCATCACCCAGCAAGTCGCCAAGAACCTGTTCCTGTCCAACTCCCGCAACTACCTGCGCAAGGGCCAGGAAGTGGTCATCACCTACATGATCGAGCTGGTCATGACCAAGCAGCGCATCCTGGAGCTGTACCTGAACATCGCCGAGTGGGGCGAGGGCGTCTTCGGCGCCGAGGCCGCGGCACGCCACTATTTCAATACCTCGGCCGCCAACCTGTCGTCCTACCAGGCCGCGCGGCTGGCTTCCATGCTGCCCCGCCCCCGTTTCTACGACAAGAACCGGGGCTCGGCCTATCTCGCCTCGCGCACCGACCGCCTGCTGCGCTGGATGCCGGGCGCGGCCATTCCGTGACGCAATTGCAACCAAGCGCGCCAACCGGCGGGGCCGCGCGGACGAATGTCATGTGGCGCGCGTACAATTGCGGCGTCGTCAACTTCGCAGTGCATGCGTGCTGCTTTCCCGGTATGGCCTCACAGCCACGACCTAGACCCTTACTACCAGCCGGCCTTTTGTTCCCCGGCCTCCGTTCGAGCCCCATCTGAGTCCGCCCGCGTCAGGCGCCAGACCCAAGGCCCGTGCGGGGCCGTCTTGTGTTTTCCCGCGCGATGGTCGAACAAGCAACCCAACTCAAATCCCTCGAGCGCAACCGGCTCGAGCCCGAAGATGCCCAGGAAGCCCTGGAGCATGTCCAGGAACTGCTGCGACGCCAGCACCTGGTCGAAGAACTGGTCCACCGGCAGGAAGCCGGCGATACCCGCGCCCCGCTGGTCGAGGCCCTGGTCCATCGCCAGCATGACGCCGAACTCGGCGCGCTGCTCGAGGACCTGCATCCGGCCGACATCGCCTTCATCCTCGAATCGCTGCCCAAGGAAGACCGGCAGGCAGTCTGGCAGTTGGTCCGCCCCGAACGGGCCGGCGAGATCCTGCTCGAAGTGGCCGACTGGGTCCGCGAGTCGCTCATCTCGACCATGGACCAGGAGGAACTGGTCGCCGCGACCGAGAACCTCGAGGCCGACGAGCTGGCCGACCTGGCCCCCGACCTGCCGCCCGAGGTGGTGGCCGAGGTCCAGAAGGGCCTGACCGACGAGGAACGCGCGCGCCTGACCGAAGTCATGAGCTACCCCGAGGATTCGGTCGGGGCCATCATGGACTTCGAGATGGTCCGCGTGCGCAACGACGTCACGCTGGAAGTGGTGCTGCGCTACCTGCGGCGCCTGCAGGAACTGCCCGACCACACCGACCAGATCTTCGTGGTCGACCGGCACGACAAGCTGATGGGCAGCCTGGCCATCAACCGCCTCATCGTCAGCGACCCCGACACGCAGGTGGTCGACGTCATGGAAACCGAAATCCTGACCCTGGCGCCGCTGGACGAGGCCGACGAGGCCGCCGCCGCGTTCGAGCGCTACGACCTGGTGTCGGCGCCGGTGGTGGACGCCGTGGGCCGCCTGATCGGGCGCGTGACCGTGAACGAGGTGGTGGACGTGATCCGCGAGGCCTCGGACGAGCAGGCGCTGTCCAAGGCCGGTCTGCAGGAAGAGGACATCTTCGCGCCCATCCCGCAGGCCATCCGCAACCGCGCGCCCTGGCTGCTGGTCAACCTGTGCACCGCCTCGACCGCCGCCTTCGTCGCCTCGCGCTTCGAGGACACCGTGGGCCACATCGTCATCCTGGCCTTCCTGATGTCCATCGTCGCCGGCATCGGCGGCAACTCGGGCAACCAGACCATGACCCTGATCATCCGGGCGCTGGCGGTGGGCCGCATCAACGCGGCCAACGTCGGCAAGCTGGTACGCCGCGAACTGGAAATCGCACTGACGGTCGGATTGGGCGGCGGCGCGGTGGCCGCCCTGTTCGCCTGGGCGATCTCCGGCCGCTATTCGCTCGGCCTGGTCATGATGGCCGCCATGGTCCTGAACCTGCTGGTCGGCGCCTGCATAGGCATGCTGGTCCCCCTGACCCGCAGCCGCTTCGGCAAGGACCCGGCCATCGGCTCCTCGGTCCTGCTGACCTTCGCGACCGACACCATGGGGTTCTTTATCTTCCTGGGCCTGGCGACGCTCTTCCTCCTATAGCTGGTCACCGGTTCCAGTTATAGATGTCCAGGGAGTTTTCACCTGCCGCCAGGCGCTCGATGATGCGGGCTTCATCCTCCTCGCGCTGGCGGGCCTTGGCCAGGACCTCGTCGACGCGGGCCCGGGGGATGGCGACGACGCCGTCGGTGTCGCCGACGATCAGGTCGCCCGGCTGCACGGTCACGTCACCGAACAGCGTCGGCGCGTTGATCCAGCCGCGCGCATCGAAGTCCTTGCCCGTGCCCCGTATGCACAGGCCGCGCGCGAAGACGGGAAAGCCGAAGCGTTCCAGGATGGCGCCATCGCGCACGCAGCCGTCGATGACCAGCCCCGCCAGGCCGCGGGCGCGGGCCGCCTGCGACATGACCTCGCCCCAGTAGCCCGCCTCGTAATGCCCGCCGACGTGGACCACCAGCACGTCGCCCGGCCGGGCGGCGACGATGGCGCGATGCAGCCACAGGTTGTCGGCCGGCGGCGACTGCACCGTCACGGCGGCGCCGCAGATGCGGAACGAGGGATGGACCGGCTTGATCGCCGACGGCAGCGCGCCGATCTTGCCGGCGGCTTCGTGCAGGGTCGAACTGGGCAGCGCCGAGGCCTGCTCCAGCTGGGCCGGGCTGGGCCGCTCGATGTCCACCGTCACGGTGGGCAGCGACATGAACGGAAAACGGCTCTGGCTCATTTCTTCCTCGTCTGCAGGGTGTGGTAACCGAACTCGCGCCGCGCGTCGTCCAGGCGCATGCCGCCCCGCACCGCCTCGCGGATGCGGTCCTCCACCTTCTCGATTTCCTCGGCCGCCGCCAGCACGGCTTCCTCGTGCGCCTGCGGCACCACGATCAGTCCGTCGGCGTCGCCGCGCAGCAGGTCGCCCGGCGCGACGCGGGCATTGCCGATGTTGACCGGCACGTTGGTGGCCTCGACCTGCACGCGATCCTTGCCGGTGCGCATCCAGTGGTCGCGGCTGAAGACCGGGTAGCCCAGGTCCATGCACAGCGACACGTCGCGGCAGATGCCGTCGATCACGGTGCCGCCCAGTTTCCGGCGATGGGCGATCTCGGTCATGATGTCGCCCCACACGGTGCAGTCCACCCGCCCGCCGTTGTCCAGCACGACGACGTGGCCGTCGGGCACGTCGTCGATGAAGTCGCCCACCGTGCCCGGCGGCGTGGAGGCGGGGCCATACAGGATGGTGAAGGCACGCCCCGCCAGGCGAAAGCCCGCGGTGCGGGGCTTGATGCCATGGCACTGGCCCGGGATGCCCAGCCGGTCCAGCGCGTCGCTCAGCGTGGCGGTATCCAGCCTGGCGATGCGTTCTACGTTCTTGTCCATGTCTTCTCCGGTTGTTCCTGGTTGCCGGTCCGCGCTCAGCGGGCCAGCATGTTCTCGTAGTTGGCGCCCATCACGTCGGTAATGCGGCGGCCGGCCATCAGCGCCCGGGCCATGGCGGCCTCGCGCGCGGCGATCTCCTCGGCCACGCGCAGCACGGCCTCGGCCTGGGCGGCGGGAATGAACACCGCGCCGCTGCTGTCGGCGACCGCGTAGTCGCCGGCCTCGACGGTCACGTCGCCGATCCGCACCGGCACGTTGGTGCCCGCCTCGGCCACGCGGCCGCGCGCGGTGAACGCGGTGGTGGCGCGCGCATAAATGGGGAAGTCGTACTCGTGCGCCTCGTCGGCGTCGCGCACCGGACCGTCGGCGATCACGCCCGCCAGGCCGCGCAGCTTCGCGCCCAGCGACAGGATGCCGCCCCACGACCCCGCGTCCACGCCCGTGCGCTGCTCGACGACGACGATGTCGCCCGGCTCGGCCGACTCGATGGCGGTCGTGCCCAGATGCCGGGGCGGCCCGTCGTGGCGGGGCGCCTGCGATGCCTCGACCAGCTTGAGCGTCACCACCCGCCCGGCGATGCGGCGACTCGCGGCGCGCCGGGGCAGGCCCGTCACCGTCCCTTTCAATCCCAGCTTGTCCAGCGCATCCGAAAAGGCGCAGCTGTCGATGCGCTGCATGCGCCGCACGATGTCCTTGCTATCCATGTCTTGCATTCCCTTGGTTCTTGCGCCGCGTCACTGCCACGACGCGAAGGCCATGCCGCTGCCCGTCCCGGCCTCGGTCCGGTAGCACGGCACGTAGTCGATCACTTCCATCTTGCGGCCCAGGTCGTTCATGGCCGCCACCAGCGGATACCAGCTCTTGATCTCGCAGGTATTGCCCTCGAAATGCGACTCGGGCACCGCGGCCAGCGCCGCCTCGTCGCCCCGGCGCATGGCGTCCAGGATCCGGCGGTCCAGTTCCTCGTCCACGACGAAATGGGTGAAGCCGCCCGAGGCCACGATGGCCACCCGCAGATCGGACGGCAGCGCCGCGATGCCCTTGGCCAGCGCGTGCCCCATCTGCAGGCAGCGCCGCGTGAGCGGCCGGTTGGGCGGTACGCCCACGTTGGTGAAGACGGGCACCGACGGCGGCGGCGCGTCTTCCATGATGCGGCGGTAGATGAAGCCGAAGGCGTGGGGGATGCCGTGCTGGCGGTCCACGCCGCCGGGCAGCCGGTACGAGACCGCCACGTCGAAGGACTCGGCCACCAGCGTCTGCACCAGGCTCTCGGCGGTCCGCTTGTCGCCCGGATAAACCGCGCCCCCCGGCGGGCAGTGGCCTTCCTCGGCCACCGCGACGCCGGGCGGCAGGCGCCGGACCTGCTCTTCGGACAAGGGGGTGTTGGGGATCTCGTCACCGGCATAAATGGTGAAACCGGCGGTCAGGTCCTCGCGGAAGACCTCGCGCTGGTCGTTGCCCAGGATGATGGCCACGTCCGCCCGCGCGGCGCGGAAGCGCCGCGCCATCTCGTCCAGCGCTCGCTGGCAGGCGTCGTAGCGCACCTGCCGCTGCGGCAGGCCGGCCTCGTCGTGGAAACCCGGCTGCCGTTCGGCCAGCAGCGCGGCATAGTCCATCTGCCTGCCGCGATACCAATGCCGCTTGTTTTCGCGGTCGGCGCCCGCGCGCAGGTCCCACATGTCCGGCGGCGTCGCCAGCAGGGGGCCGTGCGAGCACGCCAGCGCGCACACTACCTCAGCCATTTTCTTCTCCTTGGATCACGGCGTGCGTTCGATACGTTGTCATGGTCAATCCTCGGCCATGGCCAGGGCGAGCGCATCGGCGATCACCTCCCGGTCCAGGCCCTGGGTGATGAACACCAGGCGGGAATCGCGATCCTCGTCGGGCCACCGCGCCAACGTGACGGGATCGTGGAACAGGTGCTGCACCGCGTGCACGGCAACCGGCGCGCTTTCGTTCCGCAGATTCAGCAGGCCCTTCATCCGCAGCAGGGCATCGCCATGGAAATAGGCCAGCCCGCCCAGCCAGGCGCTGACGCGCTCCCAGTCCAGGGGCTGCGCGAAACGGAAGGCATGCGTGCGTATGCCGGCGTCGTGCCGGCCCGGCCTGCCCGCATGGCCGCAGTCCGGGCCGCAGACGTGGCGCATGGAGTCGGCCAGGTAGTCGCCCGATTCCGGCCCATCGCCGGATTCGGCCGCGCGGTGCCGCGGCAGCGCGTCCACCTCGAACAGGCGCGCCGGATCCACCTCGCCGCGGTCGGCGCGCACTACGTCGGCCTCGGGGTTCAGTTGCGCCAGCCGCCGCAGCAGCGCCTCGGTCCGGGCCTCGTCCGCCAGGTCGGTCTTGGTCAGCACCAGCCGGTCGGCCACCGCCGCCTGCTTCACGGATTCGGGCTGGCGATCGAGCTGGGCCTCCCCGTTGACGGCATCGATGGTCGAGATGACGCTGTCCAGCGCATACAACCGGCGGACATCGGCATGCTTGAGCAGCGAGTGGATGATGGGCGCGGGATCGGCCAGTCCGGTGGTTTCGATCACGACCCGGCGAAAGGCCGGGATCTCGCCCCGTTCGCGCTTGTCGTGCAGTTCGCACAGCGTGGCGGCCAGGTCGTCGCGTATCGTGCAGCAGACGCAGCCGCTGGCCAGCAGCACGGCCTCGCCGCTGACGGCCTCGACCAGGTGATGGTCCAGGCCGATCTGGCCGAACTCGTTGATGATGACCGCGGTGTCGGCCACGCCCGGATGGCGGATCAGGCGACCCAGCAGCGTGGTCTTGCCACTGCCCAGGAAACCCGTCAGCAGCGATACGGGGGTGCGCAGCGCGGGCGCGATGGCGGTCGTGCTCATGTCCGTCCCTTCGGGCGCGGGGCGCGCCGGCGGCGGCCCCGTCCTGGTTCCTACTGCCGCAGCTTGAAGACCTTGCGGGCGTTGTCCTCGAAGATCTTCTTCTTGTCGGACGCGCTCAGCCAGTCGAAGCCCTCGATCATGGGCTTGACGTCGTCCATCGACCGGCCGGTGGCCGGGTTCACCGACGACCCTACCCCCGGGCATTCCGTGCCGAACAGACAACGATCCACGCCCACCGTCTTGATCAGCAGACGCAGCGCCTCTTCGGTATACAGCACCGTGTCGAAGTAGAGCTTTTCCATGCGGTCCGTGAAGCGGTCGCCTTCCGGCCGCCGCAGCGAGGGCGCCTGGAAGCGGCCCAGCTGATAGGGGATGGCGCCGCCGCCGTGGCTCACCACCACCTTCAGGTCGGGGAAGTCCTTGTAGACGTTGGAGTTCAGCAGGCCGAACACCGCCACCGTTTCTTCATTGATGAAGTGCAGCGAATACGGCACCCGCTCGGAACGCGAGCCCGTGCCATGGATGTGCGCCGGCACGTCCAGCTCGCACAGCTTCTCGTACAGCGGATACCAGTAGCGGTCGCCCAGCGGCGGCGCCTCTTCCGAGCCGTTCTCGAACGGATCGGGGTTCAGCAGGCAGCCGCCGAAACCCAGTTCGCGGATGCAGCGCTCCAGCTCGGGCAGCACCCGCTCGACCGGCTCGCCCGCCACCTGAGGCAGACCCGCCACGCCGGCGAAGGTCTCCGGAAAAAGCTGGGTCTGCCGGTAGATGATGTTGTTGCACTCTTCCGTGAACCAGTCGATGATCCGCGCCGGACGCTCGGACTGCATCAACTGGAAAGGCCGGGGCGACACCAGTTGCAGGTCGGTGCCGTGCTTCTTCAGGTAGTCCAGGTGCCCCATCGGCCAGGTCTCGGCCTTGTTGGCGGCGGCCCGGATCTCGTCGTCCGTGACTTTCACCTTGCCGCGGCCGTGGCTGCCGCGGCTGGCGAGCAGGCTCGCCTTGTAGGCCCACAGTTCCGTGGGCGCGCTTACGTGGGCATGGCAATCGATGATCATGGGTGGGTCTCCTCCATCCTCGCTATAACACTCATACAGTATTATACATATCCACCGCGTTTGGACCAGGGCTCAGTGGCCCCCGCCTTCCTCCAGCCCCATGGCCTCGCGATAGGCGCGCGCCACCGGCTCGGGCTGGCCAGCCTGGAAGACATAGTCGTGCAGGTGCCGGCCGAATATCGGATGGGCCTTCAGTTCCGCCAGCGGCATGCCGCCGGTCAGGATTTCGCGAAAGGCCAGCGGCAGTTCCACCTCGTGGTTCCGGTCCGGATCGCGCAGCACCCCCTTCGGGTCGGCGCCCGCCGCCACGGCGTCCAGTTCCTCGAAGAATTTCTTGCGGATCATGGTGATGCCCCGGTCGCTGGCGCTCAGGTTTTCCAGGCTGCGGTCGGCGATCCGCCCCTGCCCCACCCAGGCCACGAAGTCCTGGTTCATCACGTGCGACGAGATCCAGTCGCCGTGCTCGTCGCGGATGGGACCGTGCCAGGCGGGAATGGACGCCTGCACGTAGGGCTCGCTTTCACGGGGAACGCGGGTGTAGGACCAGCACACGCTGAGCGTGTTCTCGTCGTCGATGGGTACGCGCCATTCGAAGTGGTCGCCCAGGAAGACGGCGTTGGGCCACAGGCACACGCGCCCCACCGCCCACATCGGATCCTCCTTCCTGCCGTTGCCCCGGACCCGCCGGTACAGGAAACCGTGCTCGAACTCCTCGAAGCCGATCTCCTTGTGCGCGGGCGAATAGGGTTGCAGCACGCCCTGCTGGCGCAGGCTCCAGTTGTTGTGCATCCATTCGAAGTGCACCGGATCGATGGAGTTTTCCTGGCACTGGAACCAGTTGCAGGGGATCTCCGAAATGACGATCTGGCGAAAGCCGTTGGGCCAGGAAAAGGCTTCCCAGTCCGGCACGAGCGGCGCGGGCGCCGGCCCCATGTAGGCCCATAGGAGGCCCGCCTTTTCCTGCACGGGATAGGCCGTGATCCGGATGCGGTCCTTCATCCGGGCCTCGGGGTGCGCGACGTCCTCGTAGGGCTGCTCCAGGCAGGAGCCGTCCGCGCCGAAGCGCCACCCGTGGTAGTTGCAGCGCAGGCCCTCGGATTCCGGGAAGCCGTAGGCGAGGTCTGCCCGGCGGTGGGGGCAATGGCGATCGACCAGCCCCCAATTGCCTTCCAGGTCGCGATAAAGCACCAGGTCTTCGCCGAACAGGCGCATGGGCTTGGTGGCGCGGCGGTCGAACTCCGTGACACCCGCGATCGGCATCCAGTAGCGCCGCAGCAGGTCCCCCATGGGCGTGCCCCGTCCCACGCGGGTCAGCAACTCGTTCTTCTCTTGGTTCAGCATGATCAGCCAGTGTCTAAGGATCGAAAGGAAGAGCGCGAGGCTCCACGGCTTATCTATATTATATATCATACTTAAACGAGGCAAGGCATGGCGCCCTATAATGCGGTCCACCGCCATCACGCTTTGCGCTCAAAGGAACCGGATTGGCCAGCAAGTCCCTTTCGTCGCCCCCCTCGTGGGCAGCCGTCCCCAACACCACGCTGTCGGGCGGAATCGTGGCGCAGATACGGGCGGCGGTCCTGAACCGGGAAATCGTCGCCGGGCAATTCCTGGGCAGCGAAGCCGCGCTGTCCGAGCAGTTCGGCGTCAGCCGCATGGCGGCGCGCGATGCCCTGCGCACCCTGGAAGGCCTCGGCGTCGTCGAGATCCGCATGGGCGCCCGCGGCGGCGTCTGGGTCGCCCAGGGCAACCCGGACCGGCTGGCCGACGCGCTCGCCATCCACCTGAAGCTCATCGGCATCACCTCGGGCGAAGTATTCGACGCCCAGATGGCGATCGAGGAAATGGCCGCCAGGCTGGCGGCCGAACGGCGCGACGAACCCGACCTGGAACATCTGCGCGCCGTCCTGGCCGAACTGTCTTCGCTGAAGAACGAACTCGACCGCTTCGCCGATGCGGCCATGCGCTTTCACGAAGCCATCGTGCGCGCCTCCCACAGCCGCATCCTGCTGGCCCAGTTCCATGCCCTGAGCTTCGTGCTCGAACCGGTGCTGCGCCCCAACCTGACCTCGGCCTCGGCGGTCCGCATCGTGCGCCACCACAAGCTGCTGCTCGAGGCCATCGAGTCCGGCAACGGCGTGGAAGCGGCCCGGCTCATGCAGGAACGGCTGGCCTACCAGCGCGCCAGGACGCTGTCCCAGGAAGCGGACCCCGCCTCGCGCGAGGACTGACGCACTCACTTTTCTCCGGACCCGCCCGCGGCCTTTGTCAAAAGGTCGCGGGCTCCGTCACGTGCGCATCACGCTTTCTCTTTTCAAGATTTATATATATTATATATTATATATAGAGCCCGGCGCACAGAAAGCCGGCCCCACCCGATATGGAGACAGCCATGATTCACGCGTTCCCGTTTTCAGCCGGACTGCCGCTCGCGGTCGGGCTGCTCGTCTGTTGCACCGGCGTCCAGGCGCAGTCCGACCCGGCCGCCTCGTCGCCCTACCCCCGCCGCGCGGTCAAGATCGTCGTTCCCTACAGCCCGGGCACCAGCGCGGACGCCATCGCCCGGCGCGCGGCCGAACAACTGTCGCAGCGGCTGGGGCAGAACACCTACGTCGAGAACCGCTCGGGCGCCAGCGGCATCATCGGTACGGCCTATGCCGCCGGCGCCGCGCCGGACGGCCACACGCTCATGGTCGGTCCCACCACGCTGGTCATCACGCCCGCTTTCCGCCCCACGCCCTACGATCCGGTCAAGAGCTTCGTGCCCGTGGGCCAGATCGCCGAAAGCGCCCAGGTCGTCGTCACCGGCGCGAACACGCCGGCCGGCAACTTCAAGGAACTGGTGGCCCTGCTCAAGGCCCGCCCCGACGATGCGTCCTATGCCTCGCCGGGCATCGCTTCCACCGCCCACCTGTACACGACCGTGCTGCAGAACATGGTGGGGGTGAAGATGCGCCACATCCCCGCCAGCGGCCTGAACACCGCGATCATGGACGTGGTCCAGGGCAGCGTGACCATGATGATCGCGCCCATCGAGGCGGCGCGGCCGCTGGTGGCCTCCGGCAAGCTCAAGGCCATCGCGCAGACGGGCGGCGCGCGCTCGCCGCTGATGGCCGACGTGCCCACTCTGGAGGAACTGGGCTATCCCGGCTACCGGCTCGCGGTCTGGGTCGGGTTGTACGCGCCCGCGGGCACGCCGGCGCCCGTCGTGGCTCGGCTCAACCGCGAGCTGAAGGCCATCTTCGATGCGCCGGCGATGCGCACCGCGCTGGCCGATACAGGCTTCAACGTGGTCCTGGGCCCGCCCGAGGACCTGGGCCGTCTCACCCGCTCCGAATTCGATCGCTGGAAGCAGGTCATCAAGGCCGAAGGCATCAGCCCGGAATAATCCACGGTCTCGTGGGAGGCCCGTCAGGCCGCGCGGGCCGCCACGGCGGGCTCGCCCTGCGCGGGTTCGCCGCGGTGGATGAAAGCCGGCGACAAATCCCCGAAGCGGCGGCAGCCGATCTGCGCCAGCGTCGTCCGTACCTCGTCGGCCAGTACCGCGTGCGCCTTGGCCACGCCGGCGGCGCCGAATGCCGCCGCGCCGAAGATGGGCGCGCGCCCGCAGAAGGCCATCGCGGCGCCCAGCGCGCCGGCCTTGACGATGTCCTCGCCGCCGCGCACGCCGCTGTCGAACAGCACCGGCAGCGCCCCCACCGCCTCTTTTACCGCCGGCAGTACCGCAATGGAGGCCGGCGCGGATTCGAGCTGCCGGCCGCCGTGGTTGGATACCCAGACGGCATCGGCGCCCTCCCGGGCCGCGCGCGAAGCATCGCCGGCATCCAGGATGCCCTTGATCACCAGCGGCCCCTTCCACTTCCGGCGCAGCATGGCGATGTCGTCCCAGCTCACTCCGCCGCGCGACTGCGCCTTCATGAAAGCGGCCACCCGGTGGATGTCGCCGCCTTCCACATAGCGCGAATAATTCATCAGGTTGGGCATGCCGGCGCGCGCCGTGCGCAGGGCCCAGCGCGGATGCCGCGCCACGTCCAGCACGAAGCGGGGATGCGGCTGGAACGGCTGCTCGAAGCGCTCGCGTATGGAACCGTTGCGCCGCGAGCGCACCGGGGTATCCACAGTCACGACCAGGACCTCGATACCCGCCGCCGCCACCCGATCCAGCAGCGCGAAGTTCAGTTCATCGTCGCGCAGCATGTAGAGCTGGAACCAGCAGCTGTCGGGCGCGTGCCCGGCCAGTTCCTCCAGCTCGGTGGACGCGGCCGTGCTGATCACATAAGGCAACGATTCACGCTGGGCCGTCTCGGCCAGCATGAGATCGCATCCGGCCCAGGCCAGGTTGGCCATGCCGACCGGCGCGAAGCCGAAGGGCTGCGCATAGACGCGGCCGAACAGCCGCACGCTCGTGTCCACCCGTCCCGTCGCCATGCCGCGCGGCGCGAACAGCAGGCGTGCCAGCGCTTCCTCGTTGCGGCGCACCCCGGCGTCGTTGCCGGCACCGCCGGCCAGGAAGGTGTAGGCAAATCGCGGGATCCGCGCCAGCGCGGCGCGCCGCAGGTCGTCGATGCACGACACCGACTCGATATGCATGGCTGTCCCTTGCCTTGACTTGGATTCTTAATTACGCATACTGTATTACTATATACACAATGGTGCAAGCCTTGCACCACTCGCCCACCCAAGGAGACTTCATGAAACTCATCGGTTTTCCCCCTTCGCCCTATACCGCCCGCGTCATGCTGTTCGCGCGGCTCAAGGGCCTGGACCTGACGCGCGAGTCGCCACCCGGCGGCCTGCATTCGCCGGAGTTCAAGGCCATCAATCCGATCGGCAAGATACCGGTGCTGCAAACGGACGACGGCCAGTCGCTGCCCGAATCGAGCGTCATCTGCGACTACCTGGAGGACATGCATCCGGAGCGCCCCGGGCTGCCGGGCACGCCACAGGACAAGGCGCGGGCGCGTCTCATCGCGCGCGTCTACGACCTGTATGCCGCGGCGCACAGCACCACGCTGATGCGGCAGGTGGGCGCGGCCGACGCCGACCTGAAGGCCCGCGCGGCGGCGCTCGAAGGCCTGGCTGCGGGGCTGGCCCATGTCGAGCGCCACATGGCCGATGCGCCGTATGCCGCCAGCGCGCAGCCGTCCCTGGCCGACTGCGCGCTGCTGCCGCCCATGGTCCAGATCCGCCGCGTGGCCGCGCCCATGTTCGGGCTCGCGGATCCGACCGCGGGCACGGGTCGGATCGCGCGCTGGTGGAAGACGATGGAATCGGACCCGGTGTTCGCGGAATTCGCGGCGGGCTACGACAAGGCGGTGCAGGGCCTGGTGGAAAAGCGGCTGGCGGGCGGTTGAAGCCGGCGGGGCGGCGCCCCGGTCAAAGATCCAGGACCAGGCGCTCGCCCTTGCAGCCGGAGCAGCAGACCATGATGCTCCGGTTGCCGGCCTTCTCGGCCCGGGTCAGGACCAGGTCGCGATGTTCCGGCACGCCTTCCAGCACCGCCACCTCGCAGCTGCCGCACACCCCTTCCAGGCAGGAATGGCCCACGTCCACGCCGGCCGCGAGCAAGGCGTCGAGGATGGAGGAGCCGGCCGGCACCGCCACGTCGCGGCCGGCCTTCGCCAGATGGACCGTGAATGCGCCCTGTGCCGGCGCCGGCGCGGCGTCGGCGCCGAAGTGCTCCAGATGGACGAAGCCCGCGTCGCGGCACGCGGTGGCCGCTTCGAAGGCCCGCAGCATGCCGGCGGGACCGCAGCAATAGAAATGCGCATCCGGCGCCGCCGCGGATACGATGGCCGCGAGGTCCAGCATCCGCGCGCCCGGCTCGTGGTCGAAATTGACGTGCACGCGCCGCCGCGCGTCCGCCGGCAATTGCTCCAGCCGGTCCAGCAGCGCGGCATGCTGGCGGGTCCGCGCGCTGTAGTGGAGCTCCCACGAACGGCCCAGGCGCTCGAGCTTCTGGACCATGGACCACAGCGGCGTAATGCCTATGCCCCCGGCGATCATGATCGAATGCCGGGCCCCTTCGTCCAGGGCAAAGTGGTTGCGCGGCGCGCTGATCGCCAGGCTGTCGCCGACCTTCAAGGCTTCGTGCATGTAGCGCGATCCGCCTCGGCCGGCGGGATCCTTGTTCACGGCGATGACATAGCGTCCGCGCTCGGCATCGTCGTTGAGCAGGGAATAGCTGCGCACCATGCCGTCCCGCAGGTGGACGTCGACATGGGCGCCCGCGGTGAAGGGCGGCAGCTCCGCGCCGCCCTGGTCCGGCGGCGGCCGCAGTTCGTACGAAAGAATGCCCTGCGCTTCGTAGCGAATGGCGCGGATGTGCACGTCAAGGCTGGCGCTCACGGTACGGGTCCCCGGATCAGGCGGCGATCACGTTCAACAGCGCGTGGCGCTTTTCCTTGGTGACCACTTCCAGCGCACGTCTCAGCGCCGGAACCAGGTCTTCGCGGCGCGTCACGCGCTCGGCCCAGCCGCCTGAGGCCTCGGCGTACTTCTCGAAGTCCGGCACCGGATCCAGCGACGACAGCGGACCGGTCCTGGTCTCATGCTCCTCCGCGTAGCGGGCGGCATGCGTGCCGGGATACACCGTGAGCGTCGACCGATACACCGCTTCCCAGCGGGCATTGTTGAACACCACGGTCAGCACCGGCAGCTTGTGCGCCGCGGCGGCATGGTGGCAGGCAGCCGGGTTGGCGAAGATGTACGCGCCGTCGCCCACCACGCAGATGACGGTCTTGTCGGGTGCCGCCTGCTGCGCCCCCAGCGCGGCAGGCAGGCCCCAGCCCAGACCCGCGGCGGACGGATTGCCGAAGTAGGTGCCGGGCTCGTCGAAGCCCATCTGCGGCCGGATGGCCGAATACTCGTTGACGAGGATCGCGTCCTGCGGGCGCACCTCGTCCAGGCAGTGCGTCAGGAACAACTTGGTGATGGGGCCGTCCTTGGCCAGCACGCGCTGCATCACGCCGGCCGCGGCCTGCCGCGTGGCGGCGGCCGACGCTTCCAGGGCGGTCCGGCGGGCGGCCGCGCCAGCGGCCGCGCCCAGCTCTTCCAGCGCCGCATGCAGCGCCTCGATCAACGCGCGGGCGTTGGTCGTCAGCGTCAGATCGGAGCGGAAGCTGCGCACCGCGTAGCGGTTGAACAACGGATCGGTGCCGGCATGGGCGACGAAGGCCTCGTCGCGCGGCCGCGTCTTGCCCGGGATCCAGGGCACATCGGTCTCCAGGAACAGCAGCGCGTCAGCCTGGGCGAAGACCGCGTCCGCATCGTGCCCCAGGTGCAGCGCGTGGCTGGACGGAAAATTGGTGTGGCGGGCCTTGGCCTCGGCCACGCCCACGCCGAAGCGCTCTGCCAGCTTGACCAGCAGGCCCACGGTTTCCGGATCCGCGCCGCTGGCGGTGGTGACGATGACCGGATGGCTGGCCGCGGCGATCCGCCGGGCGAGTTCGCGCACGGCCTGGACGTCCGGATGGGGCGGCGCGGGGATGGCCACGGGCTTGGACGGCCGGAAGCCGTCCACTTCCTGAGCCAGGATCTCGCGCGGCAGCATCAGATAGACGGGGCCGCGCGGCTCGGCCATGCTGATGCCGATGGCGCGGTCGACCACCTGCTCCATGTTGCAGCCGTCCCGCAGCTCATAGTCCCACTTGACCAGCTCGCGCACCATGCCGCCCTGGTCGAGCATTTCCTGCGCCCAATGGATCTCGCCATTGCGCGAACCGCGCTTGCCGTCCTGGAACAGGGGCGTACGGCCGGCCGTGAACAGCATCGGAACCTGGCTGCGCGAGGCGTTCATGATTCCGCACACCGCATTGGCCGCGCCCACGCTGACGTGCAGCATCACGACCTGGGGCTTCTGCGAAATCATGTAGTAGCCATGCGCCATGCCCACGGCCAGGTTCTCGTGCGTACACAGCACGGGCGTCGGAAAAGCGATGCCGGACTGGTCCGCTCGGGCGTAGGCCTCGACGATGGACACCGTATCCGTGCCGGCGCCGACGTAGAAGTAGTCGATCCCGCGTTGCTTGAGCAGCGCCAGGTAGGCCTCGCCTACCGATTGCGCCGGAATGACTTCGCCGTCCTGGGGGGCGGCATTCGCTTGGTCTTGTCTCATTTTGGTTCCTGGCTTCGAGTGAGTGGTCGCGATCTTCATTTGCACTAACTGTAATACCATTATATAGATTAAGTCTATAATCATGGCCAGGGATTTCCCGAGGAACATCGCCAGACACGCTTGTGCGCCACGACAGTCCGCGCCGTTCCAACTTGACACGAACGCCCTAACACGCATACTGTATGTTAAATAGCAGACTTGATTCACCAACAATGAACGACTTGCAGGCAGACCCGCATGGTGGTCGCCGGACGCAGAGGGAGACGACACATGCTTAGCGAAGCGAAGAACCGCCAATTGACCCAGGTGGGGCCCGGCACCCCCATGGGGGAATTGCTGAGGCGCTACTGGCACCCCATCGCGGCGGTCAGCGAATTCGACAAGATGGACACCAAGCCCATCCGGCTGCTGGGGGAAGATCTCGTTCTGTACAAGGACCTGGGCGGCAACTTTGGCCTGATCGACCGGCGCTGCGCCCATCGCCGCGCGGACCTGTCCTACGGCTTCGTCGAGCAGTCGGGCCTGCGCTGCAACTACCACGGCTGGCTGTTCGACCGCGACGGACGCTGTACCGAGCAGCCCTACGAGGACATCGCGGCTCCGCACGCGCGCATGAAAGAACGCTTGCGCATCACCGCCTACCCCGTGGAACAGAAGGCCGGCATGCTGTGGGCCTATCTCGGCCCGCAGCCCGCGCCGCTGGTTCCCAACTGGGAACCCTTCACCTGGAAGAACGGCTTCGCGCAGATCGTCATCTCCGAGATCCCCTGCAACTGGCTGCAATGCCAGGAGAACTCCATCGACCCGGTGCACTTCGAATGGATGCACTCGAACTGGAGCATCCGACTGAAGGGAGAGACCGGCCCCTACTCCCCCACGCACGTCAAGGTGGATTTCGAGGAATTCGACTACGGCATCATCTACAAGCGGCTGCGCGAGGACACCAGCGAACGCCATCCGCTGTGGACCGTGGGCCGCGTCTGCCTGTGGCCGCAGGCCTTCTGCCTGGGCGACCACATCGAGTGGCGCATCCCCATCGACGACGAAAATACGCTCAGCATCGCCTGGGCGTTCTCGCGCGTCCCCAAGGAACAGGACCCCTATGAACAAGGCCCCATCCCGGCCTGGCACGGGCCCGTGATGGACCCCGACACCGGCCGCTGGATCTCCAGCCACGTCATGAACCAGGACTTCGTGGCCTGGGTCGGACAAGGCACGGTGGCCGACCGCACCAAGGAGAACCTGGCCTCCAGCGACCGTGGCATCGCCATGCTGCGCAAGCGCTTCGGCGAGGACATGGACGCCGTGGCCGACGGGCGCGATCCCAGCGGACTGATCCGCGACCCGGCCGCCAACGAATGCATCGAGCTGCCCATCGCCGCGCGCCACCTGTTCACCGAGGGCCTGACCCGCGAGCAACTTCTGGCGCATCCCATACTCGGCAAGCACTTGGCCGACTATCCGTTCCAGGCCGGCCAGCCGGACGAGGTCAAGGCCGCGTACCGCCAGGCGATGGGCCTGAGCGACGAGGATGTCCAGACGCGCTAGCCTGCTCGCGCGCCCGCCAGAGAAAACCCGGCATGACCGGGTTTTTCTTCGTTGACACCTCCTTCTTTAACTCATACAGTATGCGCAAAACAATAACACGCATACAGTAATATCAAAAAAGGAGGAGACAATGATGAAACCGGATCGTGGCCGTAACGGCAATCGCCTGCATCTGTCCTGTACCGTGGCCGCCCTGGCCGCGGCATGCATCGGCCAGGCGCATGCCCAGGCGGCAGGCGGCAGCGGCGTGCAGATCTACGGCAAGGCCTCGGTGGGCCTGGACATGTACAAGGCGGCCGGAGCCACCGCCGGCCCCGCCTCGGACATCCCCCGCGTGCGCCGCCTGTACGACGCGGGATCGCGCCTGGGCTTCCGGGGCACGGAATCGCTGGGCAACGGCTTGAGCGCGCACTTCGTCATCGAAGGCGGCTTCAACATGGACAACGGCGGCAACATCGGCCCCAACGGCAGGCCGAACACGTCCACCGGCACCCTGGGCTCGCGCACCACGTACGTCGGCCTGAAGAGCGACGCGCTGGGCACGCTGCGCTTCGGCCGGCAGGACCTGTTCTGGACCAGCCCCTACATCAACCAGACCGGCTCGGACTGGGTTTCCAGCGGCTTCGGCGTGCAGAGCGGGGGAATCGGACGCGGCATGGCGGTGGGCGTGGTCCGCGTGAATGACACGGTCAAGTACATCTCCCCGCGCCTGTTCGGCCTGTTCGAGGTCATCGTCGGGGCCTCCACCACCAACCGGGAAACGATCACTCCGACCACCCGCAACAACGGCTCGCTGTGGGCCGTGACCCTGCAAGGCACCAAGGGCCCCTTCGGCTACGGCTACGACTATGCCCGCAACCGCGGCAACGAGCTGACGGCGCCCAGCGGAGCGCTGCCTGCCGGCACCCAGGGCCAGAGCGAGGGACACAAGCTCAGGCTGCGCTATTCGTATTCGGACTCGGGCCAGGTCAGCCTGATCCTGCTGCAAAGCCAGGTCACCAACGGCGGCGCCTCGCTCAACGTGGGCGCCACCGCCGACCCCAGCGCCCACAAGCTGCGGCAGCGCGGCCTGGTCCTGGGCATGTCGCAGTATTTCGGCGAAGGCAAGCGCTACCACTTCATCGCCGAGTACATGCACCTGGCCAACATCAGCGGCTGCAACGTGGCCTCGCGCTGTGACGACACGGGTGCCCACGGCTACCTGTTGGCCTTCCGCTACCTCTTGTCCAAGCGCACCAACCTGTACGTCAACTACCAGAAGATTCTGAACGACAGGAACTACAACCTGGACTGGAACGGCAACAACATGAGTTCGGCGCCGTCCGGCCTGCCGGTGGGCGCCGATCCGCAGCTCGTGGGCATAGGGATCATGCACCGCTTCTGAGGCCGGCGGATGACTCACGACGCTGCGCGGGCTTCGCGCCGAACAGCCTGGGGAGGCAGGCCGAAGCCCCGCATGAAAGCCTCGCGCATGTGGCGCCGGTCGCGAAACCCGGTCTCCCTGGCAACGACCTCGAGCGGATGCCGGCTGCCTTCGATCATCAGTCGAGCAGCCTCGAGCCGCAACCCCTCGATGGCCTTGGCCGGCGACTGACCGGTCTCGGCCGTGAACACCCGGCTGAACTGGCGCGGACTCAGGCTGGCGGCGTCGGCCAACTCCTCCACACTCAGCGAGTGCGAAAGGTTGCGCCGCGCATGCTCTAACGCTCGCTGGATGCGATCGGATTTGGGAGCGAGCTTGAGCATCTCTGAATGCTGCGACTGCCCTCCGGAGCGGCGCTGATGCATGACCAGCCGATGCGCGACCGAGCGCGCCGCCTCGGCCCCCAGGTCCTTCTCCACCATCGCCAGCGCCAAGTCCAGCTCCGCGGTCATGCCGGCGGAAGTCCACATGGCTCCATCCGCGATATAGATGCGGTCGGCCTCGATCTGGACGCGAGGATGGCGCTGTTGCAATGCCTCGGCCCAGTACCAATGCGTGGTCGCGCGCCTCCCATCGAGCAAACCCGCGTCGGCCAGCACGAAAGCACCGGTACACAAGCCGGCGATGCGTCGCGCACGCGCGGCGATCTTCCTCAGCGGCTGTAGCAGTCCGGACGCCACGGGAGTCTCGAGCGGAGAGATGACGCCGGCCACCAGCCAGGTATCGGCGTGGCTGCGCGCGGTGAATGCGCGCGCCTGAACCGTCAGACCGGTCGACGCGCGCACCGTACCGTCCAGCGCGTAGTTTTCCACGGCATAGAAAGGCTCACCCGCCACCAGGTTGGCGAATTCGAACACGGCCTGAGTACCCAGGCCCATGACCTGGAAGCCCTCGGGCAACACGTAACCGACGCGATGCATGGAGTCCGTCCTTGATGCGTATGTCCTGATTCATAACTATATACGTCATTTACGACACCTCTCGGCAAGCGCAGCATCGACCCCGTCGACCTACTGTCAACCCAAGGAGTTTCACCATGGCACAACACCCCCACCCCGGCACCGCGCTCATCACCGGCGCCTCCAGCGGCATCGGCGCACTGTACGCCGACCGGTTGGCACGGCGCGGCTACGACCTGATTCTGGTTGCCCGCAATCGCGAGCGGCTGAATGCGCTGGCCCGCGATATCAGTACCCGTACCGGCCGCTCGGTGGAGGTGCTGCCGGCCGACCTGAACGACCGCTCCGAGCTGGCCCGGGTGGAAGACTCGTTGCGCCGGGATGCCAGCATTACCCTGCTCGTGAACAACGCGGGCATCGGCACGCATACGCAGTTGCTGCAAACCGACGTGGAGCGGATGACCCGCATGGTCGAGTTGAACGCCACCGCGCCGATGCGGTTGGCCTACGCCGCGGTGCCGGGTTTCGTGGCGCGTGGCCGGGGCGCGATCATCAATATCGCGTCCATCGTCGCTCTCGCGCCAGAGGTCCTGAACGGCGTCTATGGTGCCAGCAAGGCTTTCGTGCTGGCTTTCAGCCAGTCGCTGCAGCACGAGCTGGCCGACAAGGGCGTGCAGGTGCAGGCAGTGCTGCCCGGAGCCACGGCCACCGACTTCTGGGCCATCGGCGGCCTGCCGGTCGAGCAACTGGACCCGCGCATCGTCATGCGTGCCGAAGACCTGGTCGAGGCCGCTTTGCTGGGTTTCGAGCGCGGCGAGAAAGTGACCATCCCTTCGCTGCAAGACGGCGAGAAGTGGAATGCCTACGAAGCCGCGCGCCAAGCCATGGCCAGCCACCTGTCCAGCGGCACCGTCGCGCCGCGCTATGCGGCCGCGCGGTGATCGGCGGGCATCCGGGGGATTCCCGCCTGCTTGCGCTCACACCATGTACAAGTCCAGGACCGTGGGGATGAAGTCGTTCATCAACGTGATCTTCTTGCGCGCGATCTTCCAGCCCTCGTCCACGCGCCGGAGCCGGTGCTCGTACGATCCGAAATAGACGTGCTGCGACTTGTACTTGGGATTGTAGACATGCGAGGTCCAGCTCGACCGCAGATCCATCGTATCGTCGCCGGCCTGTTCGACGATGACGTTGGACACGGCGTGGGCCGTGCGCGCCAGCGGCATCGAGGCGACCGACAGGTTCGAGGTCAGGCGCCAGACGCGGTCCACCAGCGCATTGCGCGACGCGCAATACACCAGGGACAGCTCGGTCTCGGGATTCTCCGTGGGCTGGTGCTCGCTCTTCCAGGCCGGGATCCAGTAGACCGCGTCGCCGGTGTACAGGTCGACCCACTCGTCAAAGCGCTGCCGGTCCAGCAGGTGGGCCTCGCGGTACAGGTATTCCGCCGCGTGGGCAGGCGTCAGGGCTTGGTTCATCGTACGGTCTCCACGAGGCGGGCGGATACGGGGGCGGGCTGGCTGCGTGCGGCGGCCTCGTCGGCGCGCTGGCCCGCCTGCAGCAAGGCCCGCCAGGAACGGTAATAGGTGTGGAAGATGGTCTCGTCGCCCAGTTCCACGCCGCCGATGACCGACGACAAGGCCTTGACGCCCAGCCGGTCGATGAACGGATCGCCGTCGGGACCGGCGAGCATCATGCCGCGCGCATGGCCTTGCAGCCAGGGGGCGACCGGATTCAGGTGGCCGTCCTGGCAGTCTTCATAGTTGATGGTGTCGTCGGGCGTGGCCAGGCCGCTGGGATTGAAGAAGTCCTCGTACTGCCGGATGCGCTGGGCCCGCGCCGCGGCGCTTTCGCCGACCGGGGCGATGCAGTAGGTCAGCATCTCGGTCTTGTCCACCGAGATCGGCCGGATGATGCGCAACTGGCTGGAGGCGTTCTCGGCCACCTGCACATTGGGGAACAACGTCAGGTTGCGGGTGTTGAACATCCAGTCCCGCCGGGCTTCGCCAAACCGTTCCTTGAGTTCCTCCGCGCGCTCGAACAGCGGATGGCTATCGTTGACGGTGCGCCGGTTCCAGTTCAGGTTGTGGCCGTGCTCGAACGAGGTGGAGCCGCCGGCGATGTGCTCGAGCCCGTCGGCCGGAAACTGCATGGCCTTGCGCCCGCCCCGCCCCCGCACGTTGGCGCGCACGGTGCCTTCCCAGCCCTTCTCGGCGCGCCGGTCCAGCACCTTGAGATAGGACGGGTGGGTGGAGGTGAAGTGATACTGGTCCGAGCAGTTCTCCAGTTGCAGCTTCCAGTTGCCTTCGAAGGTGAAGCCGACCACGCCCGGTACCAGCTCCAGGCCCCGCGGACTGGTGTCGACCGCGATGTCGATGAAGGTCCTGGCCTCGCCCAGGTACTCGGACAGCGGCAGGACGTCGGCGGACAGGGCGCCGAACATGAAGCCCCGGTAGACCTCGAAGCGCGGCAGCGCCGCCAGGTCGTGGCTGTCGTCGTCGAAGGCGGGGCTGTACTGGCCGTCGTCCTTGAACTTCAACCCCCGTATCCGGCCCGCGCTGTCGAACGACCAGCTGTGGTATTGGCAAACGTGGATCTTGCGGTTGCCCTGCGCAAGGTGGCACAGCTTGGCCCCCTTGTGCGGACAGCTGTTGATGAAGGCATTCAGGTTTCCTTCCCCATCGCGCATGACAACGACCGGATGGCGGCCCACCGTCGTCGTCATGTAGTCGTGGGGATGGGGAACCTGCGAGTCCAGGCCCAGGAAGACCCAGTTCCGCTCGAAGATGTACTTCATTTCCATCTCGAAGATCTCGGGGTCGCTGAACACGCTGCGATGCAGGCGGAAGACGCCGTCCTCGGGACGGTCGTCCACCAGCGAAGCAATGTCTTTCTTGCTCATGTCTCTCTCCTACCGGGGGTTTGCTTATTTGGTATTACCAAATAATTAGTATAATGGTATAGCTGTATAAAACGATTGGCAACCGGAAGAGAGGAGCAAAGCAATGGCATACAACGTGGTCATCTCGGCCCGCCTGGGGCCCTACGAAAGCCTGGCCGACCTGCTGGCATCGGCGGGCTGCGCGGTCAGCCGGCTGCCGCTGGAGGCGCGGCACTGGACCCCGGAGCTCATGGCCCGCTTCTGTCCCGAGGCCGACGCCTACGTCGGCATGTTCAACGGCATCCGCATTCCGGCGGAAGTGCTGGAGGCTTCGCCTCGGCTGAAGGTGGTCACCTCCCCCATCATCGGCACCGAGCACATCGACGTCGCCCGGGCCACCGAACTCGGCATCGTGGTGGCGCACGGCGCCGCAGCCGAGAACTTCGTCGGCATGGCCGAGGCTTCGGTCATGCTGATCGCGGCGCTGCGCAAGCGGCTGCTGGCGAAGATGCGTACGCTGGCCGACGGCGTCTGGCGCCCCGCGCCGCTGGGCGGCATGGTGCATGGCTCCACGGTTGGCCTGGTGGGCTTCGGCAATATCGGCCGCACCGTTGCCCGGATGCTGGCACCCTGGGGCTGCCGCATTCTCGTCGCCGACCCCTACATGCAGGCCGACGTGGTCCGGGACCACGGCGCCGAACTGGTATCGCTGGACACCTTGCTGGAGGAGTCCGATACAACCGTCGTCCTCGTCACGCTGACCCGGGAAACCCATCATCTGATCGACGCGGCCGCGATCGCGAAGATGAAAGCCGGCGCCAGCCTGATCAACGTCGGCCGCGGCGGCTGCGTGGACGAGGCGGCGCTGCTGGCCGCGCTGGAGTCGGGACGGCTCTCGGGCGCCGCCATCGATACCTGGGAGACCGAACCGCTGCCGGCGGACGATGCGCTGCGCAGGCACCCGGCGGTGATAGGCACCGGCCACGTCGTCGGCCATTCCGAAGAGCTGTATGCCCGCATGCCCGGGGTCGCGCTGGAAAACACCCTGCGCGCGCTGCGGGGGGAAACGCCGCTGCACGTGCGCAACCCCGAGGTGCTGCCGCGCTGGCGCGAGCGCCTGGCGGCGCTGGCCTGAACACGGCGCGCTCCGGACCGCGTCCGGAGCGCCGGCGGATCAGGCCGCCGCCGGCGTGCGCTCCCGCAGGAATGCGTGCGCCGCGTCCTGGATGACCGTCCCGTCGAAATAGGCGGGATTCATCGACAGCATCATTTCCGCGCAGTTGTCGAAGGTCAGCGCCTTGAAATCCTCTTCCGTGATCAGCTCGGCCTGGATCAGGTTGTAGGCTTCGGACAGGATGCTGCGCGCATCCATCACGTCCCAGTGCCCGATGTCGGATCCGAACATGGCCTTCAACGTCGCCCCCACCGGGTTCAGGCGCCGGCTGAACGCCACCGACAGCATCCGGTCGTCGGCCTCGCAGCCGAAATAGAAGTTGTCGCAGAACAACCGGCGCAGGTCGCGCACCTCGGTCATGCCGGCCGCGCCGAACTCGTCGAACAGCGCCGGCCGCCCGGGCCTGGCCAGTCCGTGATGGGGATTCTGCAGAAAGCGTTCCGCCGTGTGGCGCGCGTCGCCGAACTTCTCGAACAGCTCGGTCATCAGCGCGATATCCAGCTTGTCCGGGTCCAGGCTGCTTTGCAGATAGCGCACGTTGCGCTTCTCCCAGTGCTCGACGATGTCGTTCAACAGGGTCAATGCCCAACCCGCCCCGCACTCCAGGAAACCGAACTTCAGCGTGGGGAAGCGATTCGTCACGCCGCCCAGGAACAGCGAGCGACAGAAATATTCGGAACCCGACGCGAAACTGCCCAGGTGGTTGAAAACGTAGTTCGTGGGCGAATTGCGCGTGCGGGCGCCGTGGGCCGAGGTGTGGCACAGCGGCGCCACGCCCAGTTCGACGCATCGGCGCCAGAACGGATCGTAGTCGTGCGGGCTGTCGATGGCGATGGAGGTCACCTTCTGCGCATGCGCCGCCAGTTCCGGCGCGGCCGCGGCGACGTCGGGATGCGGCGCGCGGATCTCCGTGCCTATCATCACCGCCTTGTGCCCCAGTTCGAGCACCGCGTGGTCCAGCTCGCGTATGGCTTCCTCTGGCGTATAGGTGGGAATGACGGCCACCGGACGGATGCGGTCGCCCACGTCCTTGAACATGTCCGCATACATGGTGTTGAGCGCGCGGCAGCGGACTTGGCGCAGTTCGTCGTCGGGGATGTACAGGCCGCCTATGCCGTTGGTGGTCAGCATGTGGGCGAAGTCCAGCCCCGCGCGGTCCATCTGCGACCGGAAGTACTTGGGCAGCATGGCCATGGCGCGATCGCTGGTGTTCCTGCCCGAAGGCGCGCCCCACCACAGGCCCTTGGTGGCGTTGTCGGAGAACGCCGGCCCCTTGCGGCCGCGCTGGCGCGACCGCTCCATCAGTTCGGCGCCGCCGATCTCCTTGACGTAGTCGTTCAGCACGAATTCGCACTCGATGATGTGCGCGTCGCTGTCGATGATGGGATGGCGGACCTTGGCCCGCACCTGGTCTCCCGGATAGTCTGCGAATCCTGACACGATGCTCTCCTCTCTACGGACGTTTTTCTTGCGCCCACAAACACGCATACTGTTTTACCATGCTACCATACGAAGAAAAGAAAGCCCATCGATAACCGACGAAGAAGGTGGAACATGCAAGCGCGTATTGCGGCAATGGAGACCGAAGCCGACCAGGCGCTGTCCTGGCATCCGGTATGCGGCGCGAACGACCTGGAGACCGGCGGAGTGCTGCACGTGGAAACGGGAGGGCTGGAGTTGGCGCTCTTCCGCCTGGACGACGGCTATCACGCCACGTCGGACATCTGTACGCACATGCGTTCGCGCCTGTCCGACGGCTACGTCAAGAACGGCACCGTGCAGTGCCCGCTGCACTTCGGCAGATTCGACATCCGGACCGGGCAGGCGCTGTCCGCGCCCTGCAAGAAAGGCGTGCGGACCTTCGCCACGAAGGTCGATGCCGGCCGGGTATGGGTGGGGATGTAGGCGGAGGGATCAGGCTCGGCGCGCGCGGCGCGGCGCCGGTACCGGCGCCAGGGCCGCCTGCGGTTCGGGCTCCAGCCAATAGGCGCCGGTCAGGTCCAGTGTCGCCGTGCGGATGTGGGCCAGGCGCGCGGCCATCTCGTTGCGTGCCGCCACCGCGTCCCGCGCGCGGAAATGCGCCAGCATCTTCTGGGCGAATGCCACCGTACGCTCGGCCCGGTCCTGCCGCGCGTGCAGGCTGTAGTTCGATTGCAGGATCTGCCGGATGGCCAGGAACTGCGCGGACAACGCGCGGTTCTTCGAGGCCTGCACCACCAGGGCGTGGAAATCCATCGCCAGGCCGGTGAACACTTCCGGCTCGTTCATCGAGGCGCGCAGGCGCGCGACGAACTCCTCCAGCCGCGCCAGGTCGTCCGGACCGGCATGCAGCACGGCAAGCTCGGTCGCCTGGATCTCGATGGCCGCCTGGGCGTCGACCATCTCCAGTTCGGTCACTCCCATCATCCGCAACTGGATGGACAGCAGATCGGCGTAGTGCGAGATGTTGCCGGCGGCGATCCAGGCGCCACCCGCCTTGCCGGTGCGCACCTCGATCAGGCCGATGGCCACCAGCGAACGCAGCGTGTCCCGGATGGCCACCCGCGAGACGCCGAACTGCTCGGCCAGCGAACGCTCGCTGCCCAGGTAGTCGCCCGTCTTGAGCCGGCCGGCCAGGAAGGAGTCGCGGATCTGCTGGATGAGCTGGTTGGACAGCGTCTCGATGTGGACCGGTTCCCACGCGGGCGTGGCCGATGCGGTCTCGGCGTCCGCGCGGCCTTGCCTGGTGCGCTTGGAATCGGTCATGAGGCGGAGCATGGGAAAAGTGGATGCAAAATTGTACACGCCGGCCGCGGGGCCCAACCCCGCCTCCGGCCTGCGTTTCCCCGTCAGCCAGCGCGGGCTACCTTGACCACTTGCGCCTCCATGTAGCCCTTCAGGCCCAGCTCCGAGTATTCCCGCCCGAGGCCCGATTCCTTGCAGCCGCCGAAGGGCACGCCCGGCTCGGTGCCGACGTGCTGGTTGACCCAGGTCGTGCCTGCTTCCAGCCGCGAGGCCAGCGCTTCGCCGCGCTCCAGGTCGTTGGTCCATATCGAGCCGCCCAGCCCGAAGCGCGTGTCGTTGGCGCGCCGGATAGCGTCGTCGACGTCGGTGTAGCGGATCACGGGCAGCACCGGGCCGAAGGGTTCCTCGTCCACCAGGCGCGTACCCTCGGCGATATCGGCGACGATGGTGGGTTCGATGAAATATCCGTCGCCGGGACGGGCCTGGCCGCCGGCCAGGATGCGCGCGCCGGTCTGCCGGGTGTCATCCAGGATGCCCAGCACCCGCTCGTACTGCATCTTGTTCTGCACCGGTCCCATCGTCACATCCGGATCGAAACCGTCGCCCACGCGCGCCTTGCGGGCCAGTGCGGCCAACTCGTCGCACATGGCGTCGTAGATGCTGTCGTGCACGTACAGGCGCTTGATGGCCATGCACACCTGGCCGCTGTTGACGAACGCCGCCTGGAACAGGCGCGGCGCGACTTCCGCCGGCTTGACGTCGTCGAGCACGATGGCCGCATCGTTGCCGCCCAACTCCAGCGTCACCCGCTTGAGCGTGCCGGCGGCGCTGGCCAGAACGCGCTTGCCGGTGGGCACCGAGCCGGTGAACGAGATCTTGTCGATGCCAGGATGCTCGGTGATCCACTGGCCCAGATCGTTGCCGCCCGCCACCACGTTCAGCACGCCGGGCGGCAGCACCCGCTGGGCCAGCTCGCCCAGCTTCAACGTGGTCAGCGGCGTGTACGGCGAAGGCTTGACGACCACGGTATCGCCCACGTACAGCGCCTGCGTGATCTTGGGCACGGCCAGCACGATGGGCACGTTCCAGGGCGTGATCGCGCCCACGACGCCCAGCGGGCGATAGCGCAGCTCGGTACGGCCCTGGGCGTCGTCGCGCAGCACCTCCGGCTTGATCTCGATGCGCGACAGCAGGTCGAACTGCGCCACCGCCCGGTTCAGTTCCTCGCGGGCGCGCGCCAGCGGCTTGCCTTGTTCCGAGGTCAGCAGGGGCGCCAGCTCCTCGATCGACTCCTTGAGCGCCTGCCCCAGCTTGAGCAGGTAGTCGCGGCGCTGGGCGAACGACAGCTCGCGCCATGGCACGAACGCCCGGCGGGCCGCCGCCACCGCGCTGTCGAGCTGCGCGCGCGAGGCGTCGGGACAGCGGGCGAAGGGCTGGCCCGTGGAGGGATTGACGACGTCGAAATGCGCGCCGCTGCTTTCCGCCTTGCCGTCTATGGTGTGGAAGAACTCGCCGAACCGGGAAAGGCCGGGGGCGTTCGCCGCCGCTGCCTGAGAATGACCCATGATGTGACTCCGCGTGAGTGATGGAAAAGATGCTGTGGAAATGATCTAGGTGCCCGTCTTCCAGGAAATGACCTGCGCGGGCGCGCCGCCCCGCAGGTGGCACTCCACCATGCCCTGTTCGTCGTGGCGCTGGGACGGCGCCGTCGTGCGGCAGATATCGGCGGCCTCCGGGCAGCGGGGGTGGAAGTGGCATCCCGACGGCGCGTTCAGCGGATCCGGAAAACCCCGGCCCAGGTGCAGCTCGGGCAGCCCCAGCGCCGGATCCGGCGTCAGGATGGACCCCATCAGCGCCTGGGTGTACGGATGGCGCGGCGCGGACATCAGGCGCGAGGCCTTGCCGGTTTCCACTACCCGCCCCATGTACATGACGGCGACCCGGTCCGAGATGTATTCGACGACCCCCAGGTCATGGCTCACGAAGACGTAAGTCAGCCCCAGTTCCTGGCGCAGGTCCTTGAGCAGGTTCAGGATCTGCGCCTGCACCGAAACGTCCAGCGCCGATGTCGGTTCGTCGCACACCACGATCTCGGGCTTGAGCACCAGGGCGCGGGCGATGGCCACGCGCTGGCGCTGCCCGCCCGACATCTGGCTGGGGTAGGCATGGGCGAAGCGCGCAGGCAGGCCGACCTTGTCCATGATCTCGCGCACCAGCCGCGCGCGCTGGGCGGCGTCGCCGACCCGGTGCACGGCCAGCGGCGCGCCGACGATCTCGCCTATGGTCTGGCGGGGATTGAGCGACGAATAGGGATCCTGGAAGATGGGCTGGATCTTGCGGGCGATCTCCAGCCGGTCGAACGAGGCGATCGGGCGGCCCTCCACCGCCATCTCGCCCGAACTGGGCCGCAGCAGGCCCAGCATCATCCAGCTCAGCGTGGTCTTGCCGCTGCCCGATTCGCCCACGATGCCCAGCGTCTCGCCCCGCTGCACCGTCAGGCAGACGTCGTCCACCGCGCGCAGCGGACGGGGCGCCTTGAACAGACCGCCGCCCACCGGATAGGTCTTGCACAGATGCTCCACCGACAACACCGGGGCCTTGCCCGCGGCCACGGCGGGACGCGCGGTATCCAGGGAAACCGTGTTCATTGCAGCGCCTCCTGTACGGCATGGCGTCCGCTTTCGGCCCCGGCGGCCAGGACGCAGCGGTAGTGGTGCCCCCCACCGGCATCCCGCATCGCGATGACGCCGTGCCCGCAGTCATCTCCCGCATGGGCACAGCGATTGCGGAACGCACAGCCCTGGAGTTCGCCCACCAGCGAGGGCACCGTGCCCGGTATGGAGCCCAGGCGCTGGCCGGGGCCCGCCTCGCCCCGCGTGGGCATGCAGGCCATGAGCCCGCGCGTATAGGGATGGCTGGCGCGGCCGAAGACCTGCGCCGGCGAGCCGGACTCCACGATGCGCCCGCCGTACATGACGGCCACGTCGTCGGCCATGCGCGCCACCACGCCCAGGTTGTGGGTGATCAGGATGATGGCCATGCCCATCTCGGCCTGCAGTTTCTTGAGCAGTTGCAGGATCTGCACCTGCACAGTCACGTCCAGCGCAGTCGTGGGTTCGTCGGCGATCACCAGCGAAGGCTCGCACATCAGCGTCATGGCGATCATGACCCGCTGCCGCAGGCCGCCGGACAACTGATGCGGATACTGCGCCAACCGCTGTCCCGCCGACATGATGCCGACGCGCTCGAGCAGCTCGACCGCCCGCTCGCGCGCCTGCTTGCGGCTGGCGCGCCGATGGCGCACGTAGACCTCGGCCAGTTGGTCGCCGATGGTGTAGACGGGATTGAGCGCCGTCATGGGATCCTGGAAGATCATGCCCATCCGGTCTCCGCGCAGCCGCGCGACCTCGCGCGGCGGCATCCGCGCCAGGTCGCGTCCCTCGAACAGGATGCGCCGCGCCGACAGTCGCGCCTTGCGGGGCAGCAGTTGCATCAGCGCCAGCGAGGTCATGGTCTTGCCGCAGCCCGACTCGCCCACCAGGCAAAAAGTCCGGCCCGACCCGACCTCGAAGCTGACGTCGCTGACCGCGCGCAGCTGGCCAGCCGCCACGTCCATTTCGACCGACAGGCCGTCGACCTGCAGCAGGGGTTGCGAATGCGCGCTCATGCCCTGCCCTCCGGCGCCGTGATGTCGCGCAGTCCGTCGCCCGCCAGGTTGATCGCCATGACCAGCAGGAAGATCGCCATGCCGGGCAGCACGATCAGATAAGGCTTGAAGAACATCATGGCGCGCCCTTCCGAGACCATCAGGCCCCAGGACGGCGTGGGCGGCTGCACCCCCAGGCCGAGGAAGGACAGCGCCGCTTCGATCAGGATGACGATGGCGATCTCCAGGCTGGCCACGACGATGATCTGGTTCATGACATTGGGCAGGACCTCGCGGAACAGCACCCGCGTATGCGAGGCGCCGATGGCCCGCGCCGCGTGGATGAACTCGTTGCTGCGCATCTGCTGCACGACGCTGCGCGTGACCACGGTGTAGCGGTCCCAGGTCAAAAGGCCCAGGATGACCACCATGGCCGTGATCGATCCGCCCACGATGGAGACCAGCGACAGGGCGATCAGCACGCTGGGCAGCGCCAGCTTGACGTTCAGCACGTACACCACGAAGGTGTCGACCCGGCCGCCGAAATAGCCGCCCACCAGGCCCAGCAGCGAGCCGATGACCCCGGCGATGGCGGCGGCGCCGAAACCTACGGTCAAGGACACCCTGGCGCCGTAGATCAGGCGGCTCAGGTAGTCCCGGCCCAGCGCGTCCGTGCCCAATATGTAGTCCCAGGAACCCGTGGTCCAGACCGGATCGACGAGCGTCTTGGAAAGATCCTGCGCATAGGGATCGTAGGGCGCCAGCCACGGCGCGCATACCGCGACCAGCACGGCCGCCAGCATGATGCCCGCGCCGATCAGGAAGCCGACGTGCGAGCGGGCGCGCCGCCGCATGATGGCCCGAGGCGAAGCCGGATCCTTGCGCGCCGCCCGCGCGTCCGCCAGGTTTGCGTCCATGACTGTGCTCATAGCTTGATCCTCGGATCCAGGCGCGCGTTGATCAGGTCCGCCAGCATCGTCAGGAAGATGTAGCAGAACGCCAGGAAGACCAGGATGGACTGCACCACCGGGAAGTCGATCTGGCTGATGGACTGGAAGGCCAGCTGGCCGATGCCGTTCAGGCCGAACACGGATTCGACGATGACCGAGCCGCCCAGCAAAAAGCCCAGCGACACGGCCGACACCGACACCACCGGCAGGATGGCCGTGCGCAGCGCGTGCTTGAACAGCACCGACCGGGCCGACAACCCCTTGGCGCGCGCCGTGCGGACGAAGTCCGAGGACAACGCATCGATCATGCCGGTGCGCGTCAGCCGCATCTTGGCTGGCATGGTCCCCAGCCCCAGCGTGAGGGTGGGCAGGATGAAGTGCACCCAGGTGTCCGATCCCGAGACCGGCGCCCATTGCAGCTTCACGGCGAACACGAAGATCAGGATCAGCGCGAACCAGAAGTTGGGAATGGCCTGGCCGAACACAGCCAGCGCCAGCGCAGTCCGGTCCACCCAGGTGTTGGGCCGCATGGCCGCCACCACGCCCAGCGGGATGGCGACGAGCAGCGACAGCAGCAGCGAGCACAGCGCCAGCGCGATGGTCACGCCCAGGTGATCGACGATCAGTTCCAGCACGGGCGTGCGCGAGAACAGCGAGGTGCCGAGATCGCCGTGCAGCGCGCCCCACACCCAGTCGAAATACTGGACGTACAGCGGACGGTCGAGGCCGTACATGCCGGCCACGCGGGCGATCTCCTCGGGCGTGGCGGTTTCGCCCGCCAGCGCCGAGGCCAGGTCGCCGGACAATCGCAGCAGGGCGAAGCCGATCACCGAGACGGTGATGGCCACCAGCAGCGAGACGCCCAGCCTGCGGATGAAGAACTGGAGCATGCCGTCCTCACTTCCAGTGGACTTCGTAGAAATCGAGCCCGTAGACGCCGCCCGAGGTCTTGTCCAGCACCAGGTCGCGGTTGTGGATGAACACGTCGGGCTTGGTCGACAGCGGCACCACGTACGCCTGTTCGTTGACCCGGTCGTAGGCCTTCTTGTAGATGGCTTCGCGGCGCTCTTCGTCGGTGGTGGCCATGCCCTCCTTCATCCAGGCCTGGATCTGCTTGTCGTGCCAGTAGTCGCGCGCACCCGGCGCGAACAGGAACTGGACCGGCGACGAGGCGTCCGGCAGGCCGCCCGAGGTCCACAGGCTGACCAGCACCTGCTGCTTGCCCTGGCGCTGTTTCTCGCGATATCCGGCGAAGGTGATGCGATCGACCTTGGCCCGGATGCCGACCTTGCGCAGTTCGCCCGCCACCGCCTCGGCCAGCCCGGTGGACCCGGGTGTCGCGGTCAGTTCGACGTCGAAGCCCTTGGGGTAGCCGGCCTCGGCCAGCAGCTTCCTGGCGGCCTCCGGATCATAGGCCGGGGGCTTGGTCGAGTAGGCGCAGGCGCGGTGGATGGGCAGGCACAGCGCGTCAGGCACCAACACGGCATCGCCTCCCGGCGTGACGCTGCGCGCCACCAGCGTGCGATTGACCGCCATCGCCATCGCCTGCCTGACCTTCAGGTTCGACAACGCGGCGTTGCCCGAGCGGCCGGCCGAATCGATGGCCATGAACTGGAAGGTCAGGCCCTCGTTAGCGCTCATCTTCAGGGTAGGCTGCTTGGCCAGCATGTCGGCCTGGGCCTTGTCCGACACCTTGATGAAATCGATGTTGCCGGTCGCCAGGTTGGCGATCTGGGTCTGCGTGTCCGGCATGGGCACGGCCTCGACCCGCGCCACCCGCGCCGCCGGCTTGCACGGCGTGCCGTGCGTGTAGTCGGGATTGCGCACGAGTACGATCCGGTCGGTCGTGAAGCTCTCGACCTTGAACGGTCCGGTACCGATCGGGGTCTTGCGGCCGAAATCGCCCTTGTTCTGGTACTTGCCGTGCAGGTCGGACGGCACGATGGGCGTGGAGTAGGCCAGCCGCAGCATGGCCGTGGGCGCCGGACCGTTGGTGTGGATGCGAACCGTGTACTGGTCGATCTTCTCGGCGCGCTTGAACGGCGCGTAGTTCTCGGCGAAGCGCAGGCCGTTGTTGGGATCGGTCAGCCAGCCGAAGGTATAGATGACGTCGTCGGCATCGAAGGCCGAGCCGTCGTGGAACTTCACGCCGGTGTGCAGCTTCAGTTCCAGCGTCTGGTCGTCCAGCCATTTCCAGGAGCTGGCGAGATTGGGCGCGAACTTGCCGGTGCGATTGTCGAAGCACAGCAGCGGATCGAACAGCCCGCGCGAGAACATGCCCACCTCGGGATTGGGGCCGTCGTACAGGATCATGCTGGAGATGGGTTCGACCAGTCCGATGCGCAGCGTGTTCTTGGCTTTCTGCGCGTAGGCCGCGCCGGCCGTGCAGGCCAGCATACAGGTGGCCAGCATCGTGGCGAATCTCTTGCCTTGCATAGTGTCTCCTCCTTGTTGGCGTGTCAGCGGTCCGCCGGAGCGGGCGCCGCCTTCAGCAATCCGGCTGCGCCGGTCTCGACCGGCACGTCGGCCGGCAGCACCACCGACGCCGAGCGGACGCGGTACAGGTCGCCGCGCCGCGCGGCCTCGGGCACCTCGCCGGCCGCCAGCGCCTTGGCCAAGCGCAGCATGAGACGGCGGAAGTTCACGATGCCGCGGTCCGAATGGCCGAGGTTTTCCTTGGAACGGTCGACCAGCGCGCCCATGCTTTCCTGCACGGCGGCATCCTGGTTGGGAATGCCGGTGATGCCGGTGAAGTTGTCGTTGCGCTGCTTTTCGCGGTCGATGCCGTAGTCGTTGTCGGCGCTCAGCAGGGGCAGGTAGGCCTCGTCGACCGGCCCCCAGAAGCCGTTGCGCCCGCCGCGCGTCTCGCGCTCCTCGTCGGAGTACGGGCGCGCCGGGCTGGCGCTGAATGACCAGGTCCAGGTCGTGTGGTCGTCGATCGGCACCCATGCATGGCCGTCGTAGGGCTCGCGGCTGGATTCCTTGAACGCCCCCACCGGCGGGATCATCGTGTAGAACGGCAGCAGGAACTGCGTGACACGCCAGTAGTAATGGCCGGGCTCGGCGTTGCGGCGGGCGGCGATCACCAGCCCGGCCTCGCTTTCGCTCACTTCGAACACCGGATGCCGGTCGCTCTGGTGATAGGGATTGCGCGGCCCGGAGTCCGTGCCTTCCTTGCGGCTGTGCAGGAAGGAGATGTGGCTCGAATCGATGCCGCCTTCCACCGCCTGCGCCCAGTTGCAGCGCTGCAGGCGCTTGGTGGCCGTACGCTGCGCGACGGGCAACTCCGACCATTCGAATTCCGGCAGCGGCCCCTCGGTGCCCTTGGGCCCCATGTAGGTCCAGACGACGCCACCGCGTATGGCCGTGGGATAGGCCGTGATCCGCACGCGGTCCTTGTAGTTGGTCTCGTGCGGCTCGGACGGCATGTCCACGCAGCGGCCCTCCACGTCGAACTTCCAGCCGTGGTAGACACAGCGCAGGCCGTTCTCTTCGTTGCGGCCGTAATAGAGCCCCGCGCGGCGGTGCGCGCAATAGGCATCCACCAGCCCGACCCGGCCGCTGGTGTCGCGGAACGCCACCAGGTCCTCGCCCAGCAGCCGCAGCCTGACGGGCGCGCCGTCGGGCTCGGGCAGTTCCTCTTCCAGCAGGGCCGGCAGCCAGAACCGGCGGAACAGCTCGCCCATGGGCGTTCCCGGCCCCACCTGTGTCAGCATGTCGTTGTCTTTCCTGGACAGCACTTCTTGCTCCTTTGCCGCGGCCTTATCGCCAGGCCGCGAATGCCATGGCCGTGCCGGTGCCCGCCTGCGAGCGGTAGCACGGCACGTAATCCACCAGTTCCATCTCCAGCCCGGCCTCGGCGCACGCCGCGGCCACGGGCAGCCAGTTCTTGCACTCGGACGTGCCCGATTGCAGGGTCGCCTCGTCGATGCCGCGCAACCACTCTTCGTCGCGCCGCCGCATGGCATCCAGCAAGGCGCGGTCGAAGGTCTCGTCGATGACGAAGTGGCTCAGCCCCCCGGAGGCGATCAGCGCTACGCGCAGCGCCTGCGGCCACGCGGCCACTGCCTGGGCCAGGGCCCGGCCGAAGTCCATGCAGCGGCCGGCGCGCGGCTGGTTGGGCGGATAGAAGGTGTTGAGCATGAACGGCACGTGCGGCAATACGCTGCCTTTCATCAGTCGCTGGTAGACGAAGCCGAAGGCATGCGGCATGCCCGTGGCCGGGCCGGGTCCGCGCTGCGGCATCTCGTCGGACTGCGCCAGGTCGAAGCCGGCGTCGGCCAGCGCGGTGCCCAGGTGGGCCGCCAATTGCGGGTGGCCCGGATAACGCGAAGACACGGCGGGCTTGATGGCCGTTGCCGAAATGGCGATGGCCGGCGACAATTTCGCCAGGCGCTCGGGGTGCACGGGCTCGTCGGCGATCTCGGCACCCGCATACATCCACAGCGCGGGCGTCAGGCGCGCGCTGAACACTTCGCGCTGGTCGTTGCCGACGATGATGGCCACGTCCACGTGGGCTTCCTGCAATCGCGCGGCCAGTGATTCGACCGCCTCTGCGCAGCGCTGCGCATGGCGGGCCATGGCATCAGGCGTGACGCGTTCGTCCAGGCCTTCCGCCGCCCGCATCGCGGCCAGTTCGTCGAAGCCGTAGGTGGCGCCGCGATAGGGATGCGCCGCCTCCGCCCGGTCCGCTTCCACCCGCAGGCGCCATTTGTCGGGAGGCGTGGAAAGCTGCGGCCCGTGCGAGGTTCCCAGCCCGAGGACTATGCGCGCCATGCCGCGCCCCTCGAGCCGTATCGATGTGTCTCCATTTGCCCGTTTTCTGGTAAGTTATTTTAATAGTCATACTGTATGAGTGATCACCAGGAGTGTCAAGGCCGCGCCCTCGCGGCCCGATACGCGCGCGGACCGGGCAGGCCGTCTTAACGCATTGATTCCGTAATGTTTTTTGATGAGATGAGCGGGTTTTTTAGTGTTTATACTGAGCCCGGGTCGCCGGATCGCGGCAGGGGCCCGAGGTCATGAGAGCGGATATAATTGCTCATATAGTCTGCGACTTATGAACGGTGGAATAGAAAAAATGGCACGTACGAGAGCCGATCTACCTGTGTGGCGCGCCGGGCGCACCGAATCCACGGCCATGCGCGTTGAAAAACAGATCAAGGAAGCCGTGCTGGACGGCAAGCTGCAACCCGGCGACTTCCTGGGATCCGAGAACGATCTGGCCGAGCAGTTCCAGGTCAGCCGCCTGCCCATCCGCGAAGCCATGGGGCGCCTGCAGGCGCTGGGCGTGGTGGACGTGCGCACGGGCGCGGGCGGCGGCACGCGCATCGCCAACGGCAACGACGCGCCAGTGGTCGAGGCGCTGGCCATCCAGCTCAAGCTGATCGGCGTCGGCTCGGACGAGGTCTTCGACGCTCAGCTCATCATCGAGGCCAGCGCCGCCGAGATCGCGGCCCAGCTCGCGAACGCCGACGACATCGCCAAGATGGAAGCGTGCCTGGCGCGGGTCGAGGAACTGGTGTCCTCGCCGGAGGATTTCACGCCGGAGAAACTGACCACCGCCTCGCTGGCCTTCCACCAGTCCATCGTCGACGCCTCGCACAACCAGTTCCTGTCGTCGATCATGAAGGCGATCTCGTACGTGCTGTACCGCTCGGTCAATCCGTACACGACGCCGGCGGTGGGCAAGCGGCTGGTGCAGCGGCACCGCAAGATGCTGGCGGCCATCGTGGCGCGCGACGGCGAACTGGCCAGGCAGTTGCTGACCGACCACGTGGCCAAGGTCCGCGCCAAGCACGGCGCCGCGGACAAGAACACCGGCAATTGAAAGCGGTCCGGGCGACCCCAAGGGGCCGCCCGCCACAGGCCTAGTCGACCTGGATGTTGCGCGCCTTGATCAGCCGCGCCCAGCGCGCCTGCTCGTCACGCATCAGCGTGGTCATCTGCGCCGGCTGGTTCAGGGCGGGCACCGAGCCGATCTCTTTCAGGTTCTCGATCATGGCCGGATCGGCCAATACCCGGGCGATACCCGCGTGGATGGCCTGCACCTTGTCGGCGGCCATGCCGGCGGGCGCGAGCACACCGAACCAGCTCACGCCGTCCACCCCCGGATAGCCCTGCTCGGCGATGGTGGGAATCTCGGGCGCCGACGGGCTGCGCTCCGTGCCCACCAGCCCCAGGGCCTTGACCTTCCCGCCCTTGAGCAGAGGCAGCGCCGCCGGCAGGTCGACGAACACGCCGGCGATCTGGCCGCCCATGACGTCGGTCAGCGCGGGAGCCACGCCCTTGTAAGGCACGTGGACGAAGTTGCCGCGCGTGGCGTCCTTCATCAGCTCCATGTACAGGTGGGTGATGTTGCCCGTCCCGGCCGAGCCGATCGGAACGGGATTCGTGGACTGGCGCGCGTAGGCGACGAATTCCTTCATGTCGTTGGCCGGCAGTTGCTTGCCCACGAGCAAGGCGGTGCCGTTGGCCACTACCCGGCCGATCGGGCTCAGGTCTTTCAGCGGGTCGTAGTTCAGGTCCTTGTACAGGACGGGGCTGATGGTCAACATGCCCGAGGTCGCGAACAGCAGGGTCCCGCCATCGGGCGCGGCCTTGGCCACCGCCTGCACGCCTATCGTGCCATTGGCGCCGGGACGATTGTCGATGATCACGGTCGCCTCCAGTTGCGGCCCCAGGCGCTCGGACAACTTGCGCGCGATCAGGTCGGCCGGGCCGCCGGGCGAGAACGGCACGACCATGCGGATCTGGCGCGGCAGCGGCTGGGCGGCGGCATTTGCGGCCAGCGTCGCGGCCAGCACGAACAGCGCGGATTGCAGGAGGGGACGGCGGGGAAGCATGGGGAATTCCATGGACGTTCCTTGAAAAAAAATGTGTGGACGGACGCGCTCAGGACGCGCGGCGGACGACGCCCACGCCCGGACCTTCCGGAACGTGGAGATGGCCGTCCACGACCTTCAGGCCTTCGAACGGATCGTTCAGCAGCTTCTGGAACTCGGCCAGCTCGCAGGCATAGGTGATGTTGGGCAGCGCCACCGCCAGGTGCAGGGCATGGGCGGCCAGCAGTTGGCTGCCGACGTTGGCGCCCATCCGGCATCCCAGATGCGCCACCTCGCAGATGCGCGCGGCCGTCTGCACGGCGCGCAGCCCGCCCATCTTGGGCACCTTCAGGCTGACCGCGTTGATCGAGCGGCTGGCGGCCAGCCGGTAGGTCGACGAAGCATCGTAGGCGCTCTCGTCGGCCTCGATGGCGATGCTGGAGGCGCGCGTGACTTCCTGCAACCCGTCCAGATCGTCGGCCCGCACCGGCTGCTCGATGATGTCCACGTCGAACTCGATGGCCCGCTGCGCGAACACGATCGCATCCTTGGCCCGATAGGACTGGTTGGGATCGGCCACCAGCCTCACCGTGTCGCCGACCTGGCGCCGCACCGCCCGCAGGCGCTCGATGTCTTCGCGCACGGAACCGCCCACCTTGAGCTTCAGGTGGCGGTAGCCCTGGTCCACCAGGCGCTGCGCGCGCTCGGCCATCTCGGGCGGCGTCTTCAGCCCCAGCATGCGGCAGATCGCAATGCGGTCGGTGGTCTTGCCGCCCAGCAGTTCGTACAGCGGCACGCCCAGGAGGCGCGCCTTCAGGTCGTGCAGCGCGCAGTCGATGGCCGCCTTGGCGGGGTTGTTGCCCACCAGCGCGGCCTGCACGCGCACGAGATTCGCCTCGATCGCCATCGCATCCTGGCCGACCAGCGCCGGGCAGATGCGCTGCAAGGCGCCTTCCACCCCCAGCGCCGTCGCGGCCAGGTGGGGAAAAGCCGCGGCATAGCCCCAGCCCTGCGTGCCGTCCTCGGCCGTCAGGGTCAGGAGGACGGCGTCATTGGTCGGATAGGCCTGGCCCGCGAATTTCCAGTTGGGATCCTCGTCGGGCAGACTCAGGTGTTCAAGGGCGAAAGCGGTGATCTTCAAGACATTCTCCGGTGTAGCAGGGATGCGGCCACTCTATCAGCGGCCCGGCCGTGCGATCATTCGCATTCGGGCGGCCGGGCAAACCAAATGGTTATGGGCCGGCCCCCCTCTCCTTCCTGCCGTCGAGGTCCATCCATGGAAGCCGAGCGATCGATCGAGCGCGTGCTGACCACCCAGGTCAAGCTGCGCCATCTGCTGATGTTCAAGACCGTGGCCGAATGCGGTGCGCTGTCGCGCGCCGCGGAAACGCTGCACATGTCCCAACCCGCGGTATCCAAGACCATCCATGAACTGGAGACGCTGCTGGGCGAGCGGCTGCTGGATCGCACGGCCAAGGGCGTCGTACCCACGGTGTTCGGCAGCCACGTGCTGCGCTACGCCCATTCGCTGCACGCGGAACTCAAGCGCGCGGCCGAAGAACTGACCGCCCTGCGCCAGGGCGCCGCCGGCAAACTGGCCATAGGCAGCTACATGGTGGCGCTGCCCACGCTGTTGCCGCGCGCGCTGTCGCTGTTCTTCGCCGACGGCGACGCCACGCGCGTGTCGGTGGTGGACGGCAGCAAGGAAAGGCTGCTGAGCGGATTGCAGGCGGGAGAGATCGACATCGTCGTGGGGCGCATGTCCGAGCAGGACGGCCACGGACAGATCCGGCAGATCCCCCTGTACTTCGAACCCATCGTGCTGGTGGCGGGACGCCAGAACCCGCTGGCGGACAAGGCCTCGCCCACGCCCGCGGATCTGGCCGCGCAGGAATGGGTCATGCCGCACGCGAGCAGCGTGGCGCGCACGCCCATCCATATGTTCTTCGCGCGCGAGGGGCTGGACCTGCCCGCCCGCATCGTCGAAACCCTGTCGTTCCCGCTGATACGCGCGCTGCTGCTGCAACGGAACATCGTGGCCGCGCTGCCCTGGCAGATCGTCCAGGCCGACATCGAGCAAGGCATCCTGGCCAAGCTACCGGTCGACATCGGCTATCCCGCCCTGCCCGTGGGCATCATCACTCACGCCCACAACAGCCTGTCGGCCGCCGCGCTGCGCATGGTGGACAACCTCAAGCAGGCCGCCGGCGAACTCTACCACCGCCCGCCGGCGGCCTGACGCCGGTCAGTTGCCCTCGGCGGAGGCGGGCGCGGCCGCCGGATTCCATTGCCCGCGCCGCATGCGCGAGATCTTCACGCTTTTGAACAGCCCGGCCTTGCGGAACGGCTCGTCGCGCGAAAACGCTTCGGCCTCGGCCAGGCTGCCCACGTTCAGGATCAGTACGCTGCCCGTGCGCCCGACGCCGTCCTCGGCCAGCATGGCCCCGCCCAGCACCAGCTTGGACTCGAAGCTGGCCAGGTAGTCCAGATGCGCGGGCTTGACCTGCTTGCGGATCTCCGCCGCGCCGTCGTCCCGGTCTTCCTGATAGATGATGTACAGCATGCGCGCTCCTTGTCGAAACGGCCATGATACGGAGCCCCTGGCCTCGGCCGCATTCCAGTTTCGCCCGTGGTTCCAACCGGATGGTTATGGCCCCGGCGCGAAAAATCAGCCCGCTCCATGGCCCCGGGCGGGAGAATGGCTTTCTTTGTCATCATCGGGAGTCCCCCATGCCAAGCCCCATCGACGCCCGCCTGTCGGCCCTGGGCATCGTCCTGCCGCCCGCGCCCGCGGCCCGCGCCGCCCGCATCCGCATGGCGCGCAAACTGGGCAACCTGCTGTTCGTCTCGGGCCAGTTGCCCAGCGTGAACGGCGAGCTGCGCCACGTCGGCCGCGTGGGCGACACCCTGGACCTGGCCCAGGCCCAGCAGGCCGCGCGCGCCAGCGCCCTGAACGTGCTGGCCCAGGCCCGCGCCGCCCTGCCCAACGGCCTGGACGACATCGTCTCGGTGGTCAACCTGCGCGGCTTCGTCGCCGCCACACCGGATTTCGTGCGCATCGCCGAGGTGGTGAACGGGGCCTCGGACCTGATGGTGGAGATATTCGGGGAAGCCGGCGCCCATACGCGCACGGCCGTGGGCGTGAACAGCATGCCGCACGGGGTAGTGGTCGAGATCGAGGCCATGTTCGAAGTGGCGTGACCTGCGCACGCTCACGCCGCCAGCCCGGCCATGCGCATCAGGAGACGCATGGCCAGCGCGGCCACCGCCAGCGCGGCGACGCTGCACACCCAGATCAGGACTAGCCATCCCAGCCGCCGCGACAGGGAAGATGGGGTGTCCGATACGCGCTCGTCCATCAGTGGTACTCCTCACCCACCTTCACCTTGCCTCGGAAGACGTAGTAGGCCCAGGCCGAATAGCCCAGGATCATCGGAATGATGAGCAGCGCACCCACCAGCGTGAAGCCCAGGCTCTGGGGCGGGCCGGCGGCCTCCCAGATCGACAGGGAAGGCGGCACGATGTGCGGCCAGATGCTGATCACGAAACCCGAGTAGCCCAGGAACACCAGCAGCAGTGACCAAATGAACGGCCCGGCATGCGGGTCGCGCCCAAGCGATCGGAAGATGCCGGCGGCGGCCAGCACGACCAGCGCCGGCACGGGCACGAAGAACCAGAAGTTGGGCAGGCTGAACCAGCGGCCAGCAATGGCGGGATGGTTGATGGGCGTCCAGATGCCGACGACCAGGATGGCCACCAGGATGGCGATCATGATAGGGTGAGTGACGCGGATCATCCGGCGCTGGAGCTCCCCCTCCGTTTTCAGTACGAGCCAGGTCGCGCCCAGCAGGGCATAGGCCGCGACCACGCCGGCTCCGGTAAAGAGCGAGAAAGGCGTGAGCCATGCCATCGAATCGCCCGTCCCCTGCGCCGCGGCCATTACGGACGCACCGTCGATGTAGGCCCCCAGTATCACACCCTGGAAAAAGGCCGCGGCGAACGAACCGGTCATGAACGCCTTGTCCCAGAACGGTTTATGGGCATCGTCGGCCTTGAAGCGGAACTCGAACGAGACCCCGCGCCAAATCAGTCCCAGCAGCATCAGCAGGACCGGAATGTAGAAGGCGCTGAGCAGGATGGCGTAGGCCTTGGGAAAGGCCGCCATCAACCCGGCCCCGCCAAGCACCAGCCAGGTTTCGTTGCCGTCCCATACGGGCGCGACGGTATTGACCATCGCATCGCGGTGGGCCCGGTCCGAAATGAAGGGAAAAAGAATGCCGATGCCGAGATCAAAACCGTCCATGACGACGTACATCATGACGCCAAAGCCGATGATCAGCATCCAGATCAGGGGAAGATCGATACCCATTGCACGCCTTTCAATGCTGGAATGAAGAAGGGGAATCCAGCAGCTCCGTCGCCGCGGACAGGGGGCGCGCGGGCCGCTGGTTCGGAGAGTCGCCGCCGGGCGGCAGGCCGTGCGGGCCGGGGCCGCGCCCCACCAGCTTGAGCACGTAGACAATGCCGGTCCCGAACACCACGACGTACATCGCCACCAGCACCGCGAACGCGATGGACAGCGTCAACTCTGAATGCAGCGACACTGCATCGCGGGTCCGCATCAGGCCGTAGACCACCCAGGGCTGCCGGCCGATCTCCGTCGTGTACCAGCCGGCCAGCAGGGCAACCAGGCCCGACGGCCCCATCAGCAACGCGAAGCGGTGCAGCGCGCGGGACTCATGCGCGCACCCCCGCCAATGAAACCAAGCGCTCCACAGGGCCAGGACGATCATCAACATGCCCAGGCCCACCATGACGCGGAAGGTCCAGAACACCACAGCCGCATTCGGCCGGTCCTCGCGTGGGAATTCCTTCAGACCCGGATACTGGCCATTCCAGTCATGTGTCAGGATCAGCCCCCCGAGGCGGGGAATCTCTATCCGGTGGCGCGTCGTCTCCGCGTCCATGTCCGGCCAGCCGAAGAGCACCAGCGGCACGCCCTGTCCCGGCACGTTCTCCCAATGGCCTTCCATCGCGGCGATCTTCGCGGGCTGGTGTTCGAGCGTGTTCAGACCATGCAGGTCGCCCACGGCCACTTGCAGCGGCGCGGCGACGAACAATGTCCACATCGCCATCGAGAACATCTTGCGGATCGCCGGCTCGCGCCGCCCGCGCAGAAGGTGCCATGCCCCGGACGCCCCGACGAACAGGGCCGTGGACAGTACCGCCGCCACCACCATGTGCGCCAGGCGGTAGGGAAACGATGGATTGAAAATGACGGCCATCCAGTCCACCGGCACGACGACGCCATCCACCACGGCATGGCCGGCGGGCGTGTGCATCCAGCTGTTGGAGGCCAGGATCCAGGTGGCCGACACCAGCGTACCGATCGCGACCATGACGGTGGCGAAGTAGTGCAGACGTGGCCCGACCTTGTTCCAGCCGAACAGCATCACCCCCAGGAAGCCCGCCTCGAGGAAGAAGGCGGTCAGGACTTCATAGGTCAGCAGCGGGCCGGTGATGCTGCCGGCAAACTCCGAGTAGCGGCTCCAGTTCGTGCCGAACTGGTAGGCCATGACCAGGCCGGACACCACGCCCATGCCGAAGTTGACGGCGAAGATCTTCGTCCAGAAATGGTAGAGCGTCCGGTGGACCTCGTTCTTCTTCCACAGCCATAGCCCTTCGAGAATGGCCAGGTAGCTCGCCAGGCCGATCGTGATGGCGGGAAAGACGATGTGGAAAGTTATCGTGAATCCGAATTGGATCCGGGCGATGTCCAGGGCGGTGAACGAGAGCATGGGACTGCACCTGATGGTCGGTGGTTGGCCTGCCTCCTCCTGCCTGGCGATTTATCCATACATATTTACACTGTATGGATTTTATTATATATTGCATGGACAATATAGTTCATTTTGTATGGATAGACAATGCGCAAGCCAACTCCACCGCATGAGTCCATCCGCGCCGGGTGGCTCAAGCCATTGACCCCGGGAGCCGGCCCTCGCTACCAGCAGATCGTGGGGCAACTGGCGCAGGCCATACGGACGGGAGAACTGGCCTCGGGCGACCAGATCCCTCCGCAACGGTGGCTGGCGTCCGAGCTGGGTATCGACCTGACCACCGTGACCCGCGCCTACACCGAAGCCCGCAATCGGGGATTGATCGCCTCGTTCAGCGGACGCGGCTCGTACGTGCTGGCGGGTGGCGGCAGTCCCCATCCAGGCAGCCGGGTGGACCTGTCGATGAACATTCCGCCTCAGCCCGCCGGTGGAGAACTGGCCGATCGCGTGCGGAACGGCGTCGCCGACATCCTGGACCGGCAAGGCATCGAGGCCCTGTCCGTCTATCAGAACGACGCGACGAACGTCTCGGCCATGCAGGCCGGACAGGCATGGCTCGGCCCGGCACTGGGCGCCTTGGCCAGCCGCCCTCTGCTGGTATGCGCCGGCACGCAGGCGGCGATCTTCAGCGTGCTGCTGACGGTGGCCCGCGCGGGCGACACCGTTCTGTGCGAACCCCTGACCTACCCCGGCTTCCTGCTGGCCGCCAGCCAGCTGGACCTGCGCGTGCAGGCGGTGGAAAGCGATGCGGACGGCGTGCTGCCGGACGCCATCGACAGGCAGCACCGGAACACCGGCGCCCGGGTGGTTTATCTGAATCCGACGCTGCACAACCCGACCACGCGCACGATGCCCGAGCAGCGCCGCCGAGATGTCGCCGCCGTGCTGCAAAAGCGGGGACTCACCCTGATCGAGGACGACCCCTACCGTTACCTGCTGCACGACGCCCCGCCGCCGCTCGCCACCTTCACCGGCGGCCAGGCGACCTACTACCTGGCCTCGCTGTCGAAATGCCTGTGGCCCAGCCTGCGGGTATCTTTCATCGTTCCGCCCGCCGAGGATAGCGGGGCCGGAGTGCAAGACAGCCTCCGGGCATCCAGCATGGGATGCTCGTCGCTGTTGCTGGCCCTGGGCGAGCAATGGATACGCAGCGGCGCCGCCAGGCAGATCGTGCAGGACATCCAGCGCGAAGCGCGCGCGCGCCAGGCTCTGGCGCGCGCCCTGCTACCCGGGACCGCTCAGGCCCCCCCCACGGGACTGCATGTCTGGCTGCCGTTGCCCGGCAACTGGAACACACAGGTATTCGCCAACGCGCTGGAGCAACGCGGGATCATCGTGGCGGGCTCGGATGCATTCAGCGTGCAGACCAGCACCGGCGACGCCGTTCGCCTGTCCATAGGCGGCGCGAGAAACCAGGAGGAACTCGGGCAGGCCCTGCGACAGATCGCGGCGCTGCTCAACGAGGACCACCGTCGTCCGTCCCGCGCCATCGTGTGAACCTTCAAATGAAAAGACCGGCAAGCGCCGGTCTTTTCACATCACGTTTCGGAACGCCCCGTCAGGCGAGCCGGCCGTGGCACTGCTTGTACTTCTTGCCGCTGCCGCAGGGGCAGGGATCGTTGCGCCCGACCTTGGGCAGCACGTTGCGCACCGGCTCCTGTCCGGAGCCCGCGGGCGCATTGGCGGCGGCCAGGGCTTCGTCGTAGTCGGAGTGGTGGTACTGCACGTTCTGCACGTGCGGCAGGGCGGCTTCCTGCTCGACCTGTTCCACCTGCTCGGCCGACTGCACGCGCACGGTCATCAGCACCTTGACGACGTCGTTGCGGATACGGTCCAGCATGTTGGAGAACAGCTCGAAGGCTTCGCGCTTGTATTCCTGCTTGGGGTTCTTCTGGGCGTAGCCGCGCAGGTGGATGCCCTGGCGCAGGTGGTCCAGCATGGCCAGGTGCTCGCGCCAGTGCGTGTCGATGGACTGCAGCAGGATGGAGCGCTCGAACTGGCCCCACATCTCGGTGCCCACCAGGGTCACCTTGGCGTCGTAGGCGTCGGCCGAGGCCTTGAGCACACGCTCGAGCAGGTCGTCGTCGGTCAGGTTGGGCTCTGCTTCCACCATGTCGGCCAGCGGCAACTCGACCTGCCATTCGAGCTCCAGCGCCTTCTGCAGGCCGGGCACGTCCCATTGTTCCTCGACCGAGTCTTCGGGCACATAGCTGCGGAAGGTCTCGGTGAAGGTGGCGACGCGCAGGTTGGCGACCACGTCGGCGATGGAGGGAGCTTCCAGGACTTCGTTGCGCTGGGTGTAGATGACCTTGCGCTGGTCGTTGGCGACGTCGTCGTATTCCAGCAATTGCTTGCGGATGTCGAAGTTGCGGGCCTCGACCTTGCGCTGGGCCGACTCGATGGAACGGGTGACCATGCCGGCCTCGATGGGCTCGCCCTCGGGCAGCTTGAGGCGCTCCATGATGGCGCGCACGCGGTCGCCGGCGAAGATGCGCATCAGCGAATCTTCCAGCGACAGGTAGAAGCGCGACGAACCCGGATCGCCCTGGCGGCCGGCGCGGCCGCGCAGCTGGTTGTCGATACGACGCGATTCGTGGCGCTCGGTGCCGATGATGCGCAGGCCGCCGGCGGCCTTGACCTGCTCGTTCAGCGGCTTCCATTCATCGCGCACGCGGGCGATGCGGAGGTCCTTCTCGGTCTCGGACAGCGCATCGTCGGCGCGGATCAGGTCGACCTGCTTGTCGACGCTGCCGCCCAGCACGATGTCGGTGCCGCGGCCCGCCATGTTGGTGGCGATGGTGATGTGGCCAGGCTTGCCGGCCTCGGCCACGATCTCGGCTTCGCGCGCATGCTGCTTGGCGTTGAGCACCTCGTGCTTCAAGCCGGCCTTCACCAGCATGGCCGACAGCAGCTCGGAGTTCTCGATGCTGGTGGTCCCCACCAGCACCGGCTGGCCGCGCTTCTGGCAGTCGCGGATGTCTTCCAGGATGGCGTTGTACTTTTCCGGGTCGGTCTTGAAGACCTGGTCGTTCTGGTCGACGCGGATCATGGGCCGGTTGGTCGGCATGATCACGGTCTCGAGGCGGTAGATTTCCTGGAACTCGTAGGCTTCGGTGTCGGCCGTGCCGGTCATGCCGGCCAGCTTCTCGTACATCCGGAAGTAGTTCTGGAAGGTGATCGAGGCCAGCGTCTGGTTCTCGTTCTGGATCTTCACGCCTTCCTTGGCCTCGACCGCCTGGTGCAGGCCGTCGGACCAGCGGCGGCCCACCATCAGGCGGCCGGTGAATTCGTCGACGATGACCACTTCGTTGTTCTGCACGACGTAGTGCTGGTCGCGGAAGAACAGGTTGTGCGCCCGCAGCGCCGCCATCAGGTGGTGCATCAGGCTGATGTGGCGCGGCTCGTACAGCGACTCGCCCTCGGGCAGCAGGCCCTGGCGTTCCAGGATCTGCTCGGCCTTCTCGTGGCCGGCTTCCGACAGGTAGACCTGGTGGCTTTTCTCGTCCACCCAGAAATCGCCCTCGGGCTCTGGCTCGTTGGACTTGGGCTCGGACGCCATCCGGGTCAGCAGCGGCGGCACCGCGTTCATCCGGATGTACATCTCGGTGTGGTCTTCGGCCTGGCCCGAGATGATCAGCGGCGTGCGCGCCTCGTCGATCAGGATGGAATCGACCTCGTCGACCACCGCGTAGAACAGCGCGCGCTGGCGGCGGTCCTCCACGCGGTATTCCATGTTGTCGCGCAGGTAGTCGAAGCCGAATTCGTTGTTGGTGCCGTAGGTGATGTCGGCCCGGTAGGCCTCGATCTTTTCCTCGTTGGGCTGCTGCGAGATCACCACGCCCACCGACAGGCCCAGGAACTTGTACAGGCGGCCCATCCAGGCCGCGTCCCGCTGCGCCAGGTAATCGTTGACCGTCACCACGTGCACGCCCTTGCCGGCGATGGCGTTCAGGTAGGTCGGCAGCGTCGCCACGAGGGTCTTGCCCTCCCCCGTGCGCATTTCGGCGATACGGCCGCTGTGCAGCACGATGCCGCCCAGCAACTGGACGTCGAAGTGGCGCATGGCCAGTACCCGCTTGCCGCCTTCGCGCACGACGGCGAAAGCCTCGGGCAGGAGGTCGTCGAGCGACTCGCCGTTCTGGTAGCGTTGCTTGAACTCTTGCGTGCGGGCCGTGAGTTGCTCGTCGCTGAGTGCGGCGGTCTGGGACTCCAGCGCGTTGATCCGAGAGACCAACTTGCCGTACTGCTTCAGCAGCCGGTCATTGCGGCTGCCGAAAATTTTCTTGAGCAGAGAGGAAACCATGCGCGATATTTGCAAGCAACCGGGGCCGGGCCGTGGCCTGACATCCCAGCCGGGATAGGGGATAAGCCAGCCAGTTTAGCACCGTGGGAGGACGTTGAATCACGCGCCCCGTCCGCATGGACCTCCCCGCCCGGCCGCCGCCCCGGCGGCTGGCCCGGCCCGGGGACGGCGCCCGCCCCCGCCGGGACCGGTCCGGGTCAATCCCGGGTGAGCTTGGCCTCCTTGACGATACGGGCCATCAGTTGCCTGTCCTGGACGAACAGTTTGCCAAATTCATCGACATTCATGGCATCCGGCGCCACGCCCTGGGTGGCCAGGCGCTCCTTGATGGCCGGCATCTCCAGCACCTTCGTCACCGCGGCGTTGATGCGCTGGACCACCGGCGCGGGGGTGGCGGCGGGCGCCAGCAGGCCGAACCACGACTCGAACACGTAGGAAGGCAGTCCGGCCTGGGCGATGGGCGGTACGCCGGGCAACAGCGGCGAGGGCTGGCGCGAGGTCACGCCGATGATGCGCAGCCTGGAGTCCTGCAAATAAGCGCCGACACCGGCATTGGGCACGATCACCGCCTGCGCCCGCCCGCCGGCCACGTCATTGGCCGCTTCCTGGGTGGATTTGTAGGGGATGTGCAGCATGTCCAGCCCGGCCGTGCTCAGGAAATAGGCCATGGCCAGATGGGTGGAGCTGCCAATGCCGGCCGATCCGTAGTTCAGATCGCCCGGACGCTTCTTGGCATAAGCGACGAATTCGGCCACGTTCTTGGCCGGCAGCGCACTGCTGATCATCAGCACGTAGCTCTGGGTGCCGATGTTGGCCACCGGGGTGAAATCCTTGATCGGGTCATAGTGCGGCTTGGCGCCCAGCTCGGCCGTGACGAAGTGGCTGGACGCGGCCATGAGCAGCGTGCGCCCGTCCGGATCGGCCCGTCCGACGTTGGACGTCCCGATGGCGCCGCCCGCGCCGGGCCGGCTTTCGATGATGATGGTCTGGCCCAGTTGCTGGCCCAGTTCCTGGTAGAACGTGCGCGCCAGCAGTTCCCGGGCCCCGCCCGCCGCGAACGGCACGACGATGCGCGTGACCTGGCCGCCCACCTGGGCCTGCGCGGGAAGCGTGGGAACGGCGGCCGCCACGCAGGCGGCCAGGATTGCGAACCATTTCATGTTGTCTCCTGGGAATAAAGGCGACGGCCCCCGCCGCCGCGATTGTCTTTGCGGGCCGGCCCTGTGGCCGGCACCGGTCACAGCACGCGGGTCACGTCGTCGAACAGCTCGTCGACGGCATAGCGGCGCGGAATCAGTTTCTGGTCATAGGCGTAATGGATGATCAGCTCGAGCGCATGGCGGTTGGGCTCCACACCGAACGGCGTCAGATCCGGCCCGCTGGCATCCCGCCGGGCCGCGGCCTTGCTTTCCTGCAGCAGCCGGTAGACCTCGCGGACCACCTCCGGGCGCGTCTCGCACCACGTCCGGTCCACGGCCACCATATGGTTGATGGGCACCATGGCGTGCCGGGCGCCCCAGGCGGCGGCGGCCGCATGGGGATCGGGCAGCACCGGCGCCAGGCGCGGATCGTCGGGCAGGTCCGTGCCGATGATGGCGGCGTCCAGTTCCCCCGCCAGCAGCATCTCCACCATGTTCCGGCCTTCGGCTCGCGTCACCCCGGGCGGATCGGCAAATTCGGCCAGGTGCCCGTCCTCGAACGTCACCCAGCGTATGCCGTTCAGGTCCACCCCATAGTCGTCGGCCAGGATGCCCCGCACCCAGGCCACCGTGGTCTGGGCGTAGGCCCGGATCCCGATGCGCTTGCCGGCCAGCTCCGCCACCCGCAGGCGGCCGCGCTCGACGTTGTGGACCAGGCAGTGGTGCTGGTAGCGGCCCGCCCCCACCACGGCCGGCATCAGCACCAGGGGCTTGCCATAGGCCTTGGCCTGCAGGAAGGTCACCAGCGCCAGTTCCGCCACGTCGAAGGCGCCCTCGCGCACCACGCGCTTGAACGCCCGGTTGGCGGTCTTGACCGGATCAAACTCGAAACCGACGGACGCCGATGCGATCTCGCCCCGCTTCAAGGCCAGCGTGTTCGGATAATCACCCAGCAGGGTACGCAGCGTCGTCGAACCCATCACACTCCCCTTGCCGATACGGCGTCCAACGCGGGATACAGGGCCCGGGCCGTACGATGGAAAATCCATTCCCGTTCTTCGCCGGACAGCGAGACGGTGGCCTCCAGCGCCTCGCCCAGCAGGCTGGCCAGGCTGCCCGCCGACGCCGGGAAATTCGATCCCCAGGCGATGCGGCGAACGCCGAACGCGTCGATCGCGCGCCGCAGGAAGCTGGCCTGCGTGGCCGCCCCTTCGCGGGCCTCCCGGACGTTGTGGGTGGTGAACTTGAAGAACAGCGTGGGATGGTCCGCCAGCGCGAACAGGCTGGCCGCCGCCGCATAGGGCGGGCCGTCGTCCAGCCGGGGCCGGGCGAAATGGTCCAGCAGCACCCGCACGCGCGGGAAGCGCCGCAGGATGTTCTCCAGCTGCGGCAGGCCGTCGGCCCGCAATTGCACGCACACGGGGATGTCCAGCTCCTGTGCCCGCTCCCAGGCGGGAAAGCCCAGCGGGTCGTCCAGCCGCGCGGCGTGGTCGGCGGCGGTGTGGCCGGCGATGAACACCCGCATGCCCTGCAGCCCGCGGCCGTGCCAGTAGGCGATGCGCTCGGCGGCGTCGGGCTCGGCTAGGCCGATCGAATAGACGCCGATGAAACGGTCCGGCCGGGCGGCGACGGAATCCGCGACATAGCTGCTGTCGTGGCCATAGCAGGTGGAAGCCTGCACCAGCGCGACCTGCGCGATGCCTGCCTCGTCCATGGCCGCCAGCATGGCCTCGCGCGTGACCGGCCGCTCGCGCGACCAGTCCGACTGCCGGCCGGACAGCGGCGCCAGCGGATAGGCCTGCTGATCCGCGGCGATGACGTGGGTATGAAGATCGATGATCGATGTCGGCTTGGGATGAGACACGGGGACTCCTGATCGAAGGCGCCCATCATGCCCGCATCAACATAAGCAAACCACTTAATAATCCGGCGCTTATCATAAGCATTCACTTATGAAATTCCGGAGAAATCCGCTATGGCGAGACTCGACTGGTACATCCGCGCCAACCTCAAGCCGCGCCACCTTCAATTGCTGGTGGCGCTGGATGACCTGCGCAACCTGGGCAAAGTCGCCGCCAGCCTCAACATCACCCAGCCGGCGGTGTCGCTGGCCCTGTCCGAGCTGGAGAAGGGCCTGGGCTTCAAGCTGTTCGACCGGACAGCCCGGGGCGTGCAGCCCAACGTCTACGGCGAATGCCTGATCCGCCAGGCCCGCGTGATGCTCAACACCCTGGCCCAGACACGCGACGAACTGCGCGCGCTGCTGTCCGGCGCGTCCGGCCGCGCCGCGCTGGGCGCCATGCCCGCGATGACCTCGGCGCTGGTCCCCCAGGCCCTGGCCGCCCTCAAGCGGGTCTCGCCCACGACCACGGTGCACGTACAGGAAGGTTCGATGGCCACGCTGCTGCCGCAGTTGCGGCGCGGCCATCTGGACGTCCTGGTCGGCCGCCTGTCCAGTTGGCCTTCCGCCGATTTCGAGGAAGCGCCTCTGTTCGAAGGATCGAGCATGGTCGTGGTGGGCCGCCAGCACCCCTTGGCCGGCACCGCGTCCCTGCACTGGCGCGACCTGGCCCCCTACCCCTGGATCCTGCCGCCGGTCGCGTCCCTGCCCAGGGAGCCACTGGAGGCCGTATTCCAGGAACACGACATCGCCATGCCCAGCGACTACATCGAAACCCTGTCGGTCCCGGTCATCGCCACCTACCTCCAGTCCACCCGGGCCGTCGGCCTGCTGTCCCGCGTCGCGGCGCGCCACTACAGCGACCTAGGCATGCTGGCCATCCTGCCGCTGGAACTCCCCGGCCTGCTGCGCCCCATCGGCCTGACCTGGAGCAAGCAGCGCGCGCTGTCCCCGGCCAGCGAACGCCTGATGCGCTGCCTGCGGGAGGTCTCAGCCGATTATGGTCCCCCCCCTACGCCCTTCGGGCGCCCCCCAGGGGGCGATGCGGGTGGACCGGAAGGGAAGCCCACCCCCACGCCCTTCGGGCGCCCCCCTCAAGGGGGCGATGCGGGTGGACCGGCAAAGCCGGATCCACCGCATCCTGGGTCTAGTACCGTTATCTTGGGGGGAGGCACGGTTGCTATCGCTGGCAGCCAGCGATAGCAACCGTGCGACCTGCCAAGAGGCTGGTACCAGACCCAGGAAACCGCGGATCTGGCTCCGCCAGTCCGCCGGTTTCGCCCCCTGGGCCCGGCGCCGGGCCGCCCCAAGGCGGGCCCTGGCCCCCTCGGGGGGCTGCCGCGTAGCGGCTGGGGGCTCACCATCCAGGGCGCGCGTAAGCGCGTTGGGGGGCCTCTTTCTAGTCCAGAGGACCGGGGGCCGGAAGGGTGACGACCTTGGAGAACGGTTCGACGGGCTGTTTGCCGGGGCCGTGGGTCAGGAAGTTGTTGGGGTTGACCGCGACGCCGCCCAGCCGCACTTCGAAGTGCAGGTGCGAACCGGTGGAGCGGCCGGTGCTGCCGACGGCGGCGATGCGCTGGCCGCGCTTGACCAGGTCGCCCGGCTTGACCAGCAGCTTCGACGCATGGGCATAGCGGGTGACCAGGTCGTTGCCGTGGTCGATGTCTATCATGTAGCCGTAGCCGGAATGGAATTCGGCCACCTGCACGACGCCGCCCGCCGCGGCCACGATGGAGGTGCCCGACGGCGCGGCGAAATCCACTCCCTCGTGCAGGGAGCGCGTACCGGTGAAGGGATCGACCCGCCAGCCGAACGAGGAGCCGTTGTACCCCTGCGTGACGGGCATGACGGTGGGCGTCATGGCCTTGCGCACCGACAGGGTCGTCAATTGCGCGTCCAGGACGCTCAGGTAGTCGGAGCGCTCGGCCAGTTGGGCTTCGAGATGATCGAGTTCGGAGCTGACGTCCTGGGGGGACATGGGCTGCGGCGATACCAGCAGCCCGCCGCGGCCCGGCACGCCCTTGGCGGAAAACGCCGGGGATACGCCCGCCAGGCCGGCGACGCGCTCGCCCAGCGCATCGAGCTGCATCAGCTTGGCCTGCATTTCACCCACGCGCTTGGCGAGCAGGTTGATGTTCTCGCGCAGCACCGCCTGCTGGCGGGCTTCCTCGCGCGCGCGCTCGGACTGGCCGGAACCGCTCCAGGGCCAGGAGATGCCGGACGCGGCGTAATTCAACAGTACGGCCCCGAGAATCAGGGCGGCACCGATTGCGGCGATCATCCCCGCGGCGAAACGGGGCGTTATGGTCAGCGTCCTCGCCTCGGACAGGCGCGGATGCACTATGATGATCTGCACGGAACGTGCCTCCTGGCGTGAGAGACGCGCCTTGCTCGGCGCCCCGTATCCTCTTGAATGTTCCCGAGACTCCAGGGAGTTCGTGATCGAAACTTTTCGTACCCGGCCCGCCGCGCCCTTCCGGAAGCGGCGCAAGCCGCAGACCCAGGCAGATCCCGCGCAATACACCGCCACGCTGGCGTGCCTGGGACGCGACGGCAAGGGTGCCAGCCTGCTGGGCACCGCCCGCCGCCTGCTGGACCTGCAACGCCAGGTCTGCGCCGCCCTGCCCGCGCCCCTGGGCTCATCCTGCCACGTGCTGCGTTTCGAGGATGGCCAATTGACGCTGGGCGTACCGGCCGCGGCCCATTCGGCCAAACTGCGCCAGTTGGCGCCCCGGCTGGTGGCCGCCTTGGAAAAGCAAGGGTGGCAGGTTAACGGAATCGCCGTCCGCGTTCAAGCAACGCTTACCCGCCTGGAAGAGACCGAATTGTCCCGCCCGGCCCCGCGGGCTCAGGCGCGCCAGGCCACCGAACAGGGCACCCAAGCCCTGGCACGACTACGCCAGATAATGAAGATCCGCAGTTGACCCCGCCTCAACCGGGGGTCACACCATCACCCAGTCTTCGCGGAAGGCTTGGGGGGCGACCGACTTCGATTCGAAGGTGGCGAGTTCCCAGGCGGCGCGGCGCTCCAGCAGGGCGCGCACGAGCTGGTTGTTCATGCCGTGGCCCGACTTGTGGGCCACGTAGCGGGCGATCAGGGGCTTGCCCACCAGGTACAGGTCGCCGATGGCGTCCAGGATCTTGTGCTTGACGAACTCGTCGTCGTAGCGGAGCCCGTCGCTGTTCAGGACGCGGAATTCGTCCATCACGATGGCGTTGTCCAGGCTGCCGCCGCGCGCCAGGCCCGCGGCGCGGAGATTCTCCACGTCCTGCATGAAACCGAAGGTGCGGGCGCGCGCGATTTCCTTGATGTAGGAATGCTTGGCGAAGTCGATCTCGGCGAAGTTCGACGTGGCGTCGATGGCCGGATGGTGGAAGTCGATGGAGAAGGCCAGCGAAAAGCCGTCGTAGGGTTCGAGCCGGGCCCATTTGGCGGAGGCGCCTTCGCCCTCGCGCACTTCGACCGGTTCCAGCACCCGGATGAATTCCTTGGCCGCGTTCTGTTCCTCGATGCCCGCCGATTGCAGCAGGAACACGAAGGTGCCCGCGCTGCCGTCCATGATGGGCACTTCCTCGGCCGTCAGGTCCACGTGCAGGTTGTCGATGCCCAGGCCCGCGCAGGCGGACATCAGGTGTTCGACGGTGGAGACCCGCACGTCGCCCTTCTGCAGCACCGACGCCATGCGCGTGTCCCCGACCGCCATCGCGGACGCGGGCAGGTCGACGGGTTCGGGCAGGTCGATGCGGTGGAAGACGATGCCGGTATTGGGTGCCGCCGGGCGCAGCGTGATCTCGACGCGCCGCCCGGAATGCAGACCGACCCCGGTGGTTCGAGTGACGCTTTTTATTGTGCGCTGGCAAAGCATGGCGGCTAGAAATCCGGGTTAATACTAGATTGTAACGTTTCCGTGTTAGAGCGGGTGGGCCGCCACAGGTTCCGATACGGCCGCGCACACTCCGCCGCGGCCGTGCCGGAAACGGAATTACAGCTGCTTGAGCAGGGTTTCCGCGTCGCTGATTTCGTACTTGCCGGGGGCCTCGACGTTCAGCACCTTGACGGCGCCGTCGTCCAGCAGCATGGAATAGCGCTGCGAACGCACGCCCATGCCGCGCTCGGTCAGGTCGAACTCCAGGCCCAGCGCCTTGGTCCACTTGGCCGAACCGTCGGCCAGCATGCGGACCTTGCCCTGGCTGCCCTGGTCCTTGGCCCAGGCACCCATCACGAACGCGTCGTTGGTGGCCACGCACCAGATTTCGTCCACGCCCTTGGCCTTCAAGGCGTCATGGTTCTGCAGGTAGCTGGGCACGTGCTTGGCCGAGCAGGTGGGCGTGAAGGCGCCCGGCACGGCAAACACGGCAATCTTTTTGCCCTTGGCCAGATCCGCGACCTGGAACGCGTTGGGGCCGAGCGAGCAGCCCTCGGTCTCCACGGCGATGAACTCGGTCAGGGTACCGTCGGGGACGCGATCGCCTACTTTGATGGTCATGGAAGACTCCTTGTATGGAAGGGAAAAACACCGGATGGGCAGTATAGGCCCCCGCCGCCACCCTCCCAAGCAAAGCAACAAATAAAAATACCCCCCCTACGCGCTACGCGCGCCCCCCAGGGGGCGAAACCGGCGGACTGGCTAAGCCAGATCCGCGGTTTCCTGGGGGAACGCGTCAGCGCGCAGAGGGGGTCTATCGGCCTGTCAGTCCGCCTGCTTGCGCAGGAAGGCCGGGATGTCCAGGTGCTCCATGCCCGAGCTTTCCAGCGCCTGCACGCGCATCGACGCATCCCGCGGGTTGCGGAAGACCGTGGGCGTGTCGTAGTCGTGGTAGTTGGTGCCACCCGCCTGGGCGTTGTAGGCCGGGACATTGTCCGTGCCCGTGCGCAGTTGCTGCATGGTGTTCTGCACCAGTTGCGGCTTGGCCTTGGTGCGGCCCAGGCCGGTCGCGACCACGGTCACGCGCAGGTCTTCGCCCATCGCATCGTCGTACGACACGCCGAAGATCACGGTGGCATCTTCCGCGGCGTAGCTGCGGATGGTGTCCATGATCTCGCGGGTCTCGCGCATCTTCAGCGAACGGCTGGCGGTGATGTTGACCAGCACGCCGCGGGCGCCGTTCAGGTCGATGCCTTCCAGCAGCGGGCACGCGATGGCCTGCTCCGAAGCCACGCGGGCGCGGTCGACGCCGCTCGCGATGCCGGTGCCCATCATGGCCTTGCCCTGCTCGCTCATGATGGTCTTGACGTCTTCGAAGTCGACGTTGACGTTGCCGTCCACGTTGATGATCTCGGCGATACCGGCGCAGGCGTTGTGCAGGATGTCGTCGGCGGACTTGAAGCAGTCTTCCTGCGTGGCGTCTTCGCCCAGCAGTTCATACAGGTTCTCGTTCAGCACGACGATCAGCGAATGCACGTGCTCCGTCAGGGCGTCGATGCCCTCCTCGGCCATGCGCATGCGCTTGCTGCCTTCGAAGTTGAAGGGCTTGGTCACCACGGCCACCGTCAGGATGCCGAGTTCCTTGGCGACCTCGGCCACCACGGGGCCGGCACCGGTACCGGTGCCGCCGCCCATGCCGGCGGTGATGAACACCATGTTGGCACCCTGCAGCGCGTCGCGGATCTCTTCGCGAGCGGTCTCGGCGGCGGCACGGCCCTGCTCGGGCTTGGCGCCGGCGCCCAGGCCGCTGCGGCCCAGGCGGATCTGCACCGGCGCATTGGTGTGCGACAGTGCCTGCATGTCGGTGTTGGCGCAGATGAAGTCCACGCCCTGCACGCCACGACGGATCATGTGAGCAACGGCGTTGCCGCCGGCGCCGCCCACACCCACCACCTTGATGACCGTTCCACGGGTATCGGTGTCTAGCATTTCGAATTTCATAATGACCTCCGGGGGTTCTGGCGGATAAGTGGCGGCTGGGAAATGTGAAATGTGAAATGTGATCGGGTCGGAATCGACCATCTGACTGACCCCGCCTTGGGATCGCGCTTCACGTTTCACCTTCCCCGGTCACGCACCTCCTCGACTCAAATAAAAAACTGGTTTGAACGGACTACTGGATACTCTGGACCTGCAACTGCACGGACTCAAAGAACGGGCACTGCTTCATCGGACTGCGAAGGACTGCACGATTCGGGCAACGTATGCGACGGGGGATCGCTTCAAAAATTCCCCAGGAACCACTCTTTCATACGAGAGAAAACCTGTGTGACATTTCCGGTCTGCTGCGCCACCTTGCGGCCGCGCACGCGCTGCAGCCGGGCCTCGGCCAAAAGACCCATCACGGTCGAGAAGCGCGGGCTGCGGACCACGTCCGCCAGGCTGCCGGTGTACTCGGGCACGCCCAGGCGCACGGGCTTCAGGAAGATGTCCTCGGCCAGCTCCACCACGCCGGGCATCTGCGAGGTGCCGCCGGTCAGCACGATGCCCGACGACAGCAGCTCGTCGTAACCCGACTCGCGGATCACCTGCTGCACGAAGGTGAACAGTTCCTCGACCCGCGGCTCGATCACGGCGCCCAGCGCCTGGCGCGACAACTGGCGCGGCCCGCGGTCGCCCAGCCCGGGCACCTCGATGCGTTCGTCGGGGCTGGCCAGCACCTGCTTGGCCACGCCGTAGCGCAGCTTGATCTCCTCGGCATCCGGCGTGGGCGTGCGCAGCGCCGCGGCGACGTCGCCGGTGATCTGATCGCCGGCAATCGGAATGACCGCGGTGTGGCGGATCGCGCCGCCGGTGAAGATGGCGATGTCGGTCGTGCCGCCGCCGATGTCCACCAGCGCCACGCCCAGTTCCTTTTCGTCTGGCGTCAGGCAGGCCAGGCTCGAGGCCAGCGGCTGCAGGATCAGGTCCTGTACTTCCAGACCGCAGCGGCGCACGCACTTGACGATGTTCTGGGCCGCGCTGACCGCGCCGGTCACGATGTGCACCCGCACTTCCAGGCGGATCCCGCTCATGCCGATGGGCTCGCGGATGTCCTCCTGGCCGTCGACGATGAACTCCTGCGTCAGCACGTGCAGCACCTGCTGGTCGGTCGGGATGTTAATGGCCTTGGCAGTCTCGATGACCCGCGCCACGTCGGTGGCGGTGACTTCCTTGTCCTTGATCGCCACCATGCCGCTCGAATTGAAGCTGCGGATGTGGCTGCCGGCGATACCCGTGAAGACGTCCCGGATCTTGCAGTCGGCCATGAGCTCGGCCTCCTCCAGCGCGCGCTGGATGGAGTTGACCGTGGTCTCGATGTTGACGACCACGCCCTTGCGCATGCCGCGCGACTCATGCTGCCCGAGACCGAGCACTTCGAAGCGCCCTTCAGGCAGCATCTCGGCCACGACCGCCACCACCTTGCTGGTGCCGATGTCGAGGGCAACGATCAGATCCTTGGTTTCACGAGTCATGGTCTTTTCTGGTTAGGTTGCATGGTTGATGCAGGTTTCCTTGGATTCGGTTTGGCGCTGGCCGGCGGCCGGGCGGTGGTGACCGCAAAGCCGTTCGGATAGCGCAGGTCCGCATGTTCCAGCTTGCCGATACGCGACTCGATCACCGGAATCGCCTGCACGAAGCGCTGCACGCGGGATTCCAGCGATGCGGTGTCCGTGCCGGGCGCGGTGGTCGGCTCGCGCCCCAGGTCGATGATCGCGCCGTTGGACAGTTCCACCTGCCAGGCGTAGCGCTGCGTCAGCACCACCCGCAGCGGATCGAGCTTGACCGGCGCGAACCAGCGCGTCAGTTCGGCGTAGCGCTGGGCCACCAGTTTCTCCGAACCTTCCGGGCCGCCGAAGATCGGCAGTTGCCGGTCGTCCTCGGCCTCGCCCAGGTTGGCGGTGAACGATTCGCCGTAGGTGTTGAGCAAGCGGTTCTCGTTCCACAGCCCCAGCGGCTGGTGCTCCTGGATGGTCACGACCAGCGAATTGGGCCATTGCCTGCGCAGCGACGCCTGCCGCACCCAGGGAACCGTCTCGAACACCTGGCGCATCTGCTCCAGGTTGGCGGTAAAGAAGTTGCCCGTCAGCCGGCCGGAGATGGCCGGATGCACGCTGGCCGGAGTCACATGCTGGAGCGTGCCGTCCTCGGCTTCGATCCAGATCGTCTGCAACGCGAACACCGGTCGCTGCGCCAGCCACAGCAGCGCGCACGCCGCCAGCACCAGCGCCGCGGCGAGGTACAGGGTATTGGCGATGAGGTTCAGGGTACGGGAGTCGTTCCACACAGAGCGTCCGATTCAATCTCTTACGAAGACCGGCCTGAAACCTTGCAGCGGGCATCCTTCAGGATCTCCACGCACAGGGTTTCATAGTTCATGCCGTCGGCGGCAGCCGCCATCGGCACCAGGGAATGGCCGGTCATGCCGGGCGAGGTATTGACCTCCAGCAGATAGGGTTGGTTGTCGGCGTCCAGCATCACGTCCACCCGTCCCCAGCCTTCACAGCCCAGGACGCGGTACGCGGCCTCGCTGATGTCCTGGACGCGCTGCGTGACCGCGGGCGGCAGCTGCGCGGGGCAGAGGTAGCGGGTGTCGTCGGTGAAATACTTGTGTTCGTAGTCGTAGTTGCCTTCGGGCGCCACGATCTCGACCACCGGCAGGGCCCGCGCCGAAGCGCCGGTCCCCAGCACGGCCACGGTCAGCTCGCGTCCCTGGATGAAGGCCTCGCCCAGGACGTGCTCGTCGTACTCGGCCGCCAGGTCGTAGGCCGCGCGCATGCCGGCCAGGTCCGTGACCTTGGTCACGCCTATGGTGGAGCCTTCGTGCGGCGGCTTGACGATCAGCGGCAGGCCCAGACGCGCGGCCACCGCGGCCAGATCGGACCGGCGGTCCAGGGTCTCGAAGCGCGGCGTGGGCAGACCTTCGTGGACCCAGATGCGCTTGGTCATGGTCTTGTCCATGGCCAGCGCGGAGGCCAGCGGCCCGCTGCCGGTATACGGCACGCGCAGCAGTTCGAGCGCGCCCTGGATCGTGCCGTCCTCGCCGTAGCGTCCGTGCAGGGCGATGAAAACGCGGTCGAAGCGTTCCTCGGCCAGCTCGGCCAACGAGCGCACGCCGGTATCGAACAGGTGCGCCTCGACGCCCGCGCTGCGCAGGGCCTTGTGCACGCCGGTACCCGACATGATGGACACGTCGCGCTCGGCGGACTTCCCTCCGTACAACACCCCGACCTTGCCGAATTGCGCGCTCATTGCCGTGTCCCTTCCTGATCCGATACCGGAGCGAACAGCGCTCCCATTCTTGCCGGCATGCTTCCGATGGAGCCGGCGCCCATCGCGATGACGACGTCGCTGTCGCGCGCGAAATCCGCGATGGCCTGCGGCATGTCGGCGATGTCCTCGACGAACACCGGCTCGACCTTTCCGGCCACGCGCACGGCGCGGGCCAACGAGCGGCCATCCGCCGCCACGATGGGAGGTTCACCCGCGGCGTAGACCTCGGCCAGCAGCAGGGCATCGGCCGTACCCAGCACTTTGACGAAATCCTCGAAGCAATCCCGTGTGCGTGTGTAACGATGGGGCTGGAACGCCAGCACGATGCGCTGCCGCGGATAGGCGCCGCGCGCCGCCGCCAGCGTGGCGGCCATTTCCACGGGGTGATGGCCGTAGTCGTCGATCAGCGTGAAGCTGCCGCCGCCATGTTCGGCCTTCACCGGGAACACGCCCGCCTGCGTGAAGCGGCGATTGACGCCCTTGAACGCCGCCAGCGCCTCGCGGATGGCGTCGTCCGGCACGCCCAGTTCGGTCGCCACCGCGATGGTGGCCAGCGCGTTGCGAACGTTGTGCTCGCCGGGCAGGTTCAGGGTGATGTCCAGCGGCGGCAGCTCGACCTGCCGGTCGCGCCGCCTGACGGTAAAGCACATGCGCGGGCCGTCGGCATGAACCTCGGTCGCCCGCACCTGGGCATCGGCGGAAAAGCCGTAAGTCGTGACCGGCCGCGACACGAAGGGCAGGATCTCGCGCACGCTGGCGTCGTCGATGCACAGCACCGCGGTGCCGTAGAACGGCATCCGCTGCGTGAACTCCACGAACGCGCTCTTGAGCCGCGCGAAATCGTGGCCGTAGGTATCCATGTGGTCGGCGTCGATGTTGGTGATCACCGACATGACCGGCAGCAGGTTCAGGAACGAGGCGTCCGACTCGTCGGCTTCGACCACAATGAACTCGCCCTGCCCCAGCTTGGCATTGGCGCCCGCCGAATTCAGGCGGCCGCCGATGACGAAGGTCGGATCCAGCCCGCCGGCCGCCAGCACGCTGGCGATCAGGCTGGTGGTGGTGGTCTTGCCGTGCGTGCCCGCCACCGCGATGCCACGCTTCAGGCGCATCAGCTCGGCCAGCATGACCGCGCGCGGCACGACCGGGATGCGCTTGTTGCGCGCGGCGATCACTTCCGGGTTGTTGCCCGCGACCGCGGTCGACGTGACGATGGCGTCCACGCCCTCGACGTTGTCGGCGCTATGGCCCTGCGTGATGTGCGCGCCCAGCTCCGCCAGCCGGCGGGTGGTCGCGCTGTCGGCCAGGTCGGAGCCGCTGATGCGGTAGCCGAGGTTCAACAGCACCTCGGCGATCCCGCTCATGCCGGAGCCGCCTATGCCAACGAAATGGATGTGTCGGATTCGATGTCTCATGATGTGTCAGCGTCGCGCCGCCGCCTCGCAGATGTCGGCGATCCGCTCGGTGGCGAGCGGATGCGCCAGCGCTCGCGCGCGGGTCGCGGTTTCGGCCAGTTCGGCCCGTGTGCGTTGGCGCAGCCAGCCGGCCAGCCAGTCGGCCGTCAGGGCCGATTGCGGCTGCAGCCATCCGGCCTGCGCATCGCTCAGATACTTGGCATTGGTGGTCTGGTGATCGTCCACCGCGTGGGGGAACGGCACGAACAGGGCCGCCACGCCCGCCGCGCTGACCTCGGCCACCGTCATCGCGCCGGACCGGCAGATGACCAGGTCGGCGTCGGCATAGGCGGACGCCATGTCGGCGATGAACGCGCGGCAGTCGGCGTCCACCCCCGCCCGGGCATATGCCGTGCGCAGTTCCTCGATGTGTTTTTCGCCCGCCTGGTGCACCACCTGCGGACGCGCATCCGCCGGCAGCATCGCCAGGGCGGCGGGCACGGTGCCGTTGAGCGCCTGCGCGCCCAGGCTGCCGCCCACGACCAGCAGGCGCAGCGGACCGGCGTGGCCGGCGAAGCGCTCGGCCGGCGGCGCCACGGCGGCCACCTCGGGCCGGACGGGATTGCCGGTCAGTTCCCCTGGCAAGGCGCCGGGAAAGGCGGTCAGCACCTTGCTGGCCCAGCGCGCCAGCACGCGATTGGTCATGCCGGCCACGGAATTCTGTTCGTGCACCACCAGCGGCGTGCCGCGCAGGCGCGCCATCAAGCCGCCGGGCAGCGCCACGTAGCCGCCCATGCCGAGCACCACGTCGGGACGATGGCGACGCAGCGCCGACAGCGCCTGGGCCGCGGCACGGGCCAGCGTGAACGGCAGCTTGAGCAGCGTGGCCGGCCCCTTGCCCCGCACGCCGGAGAAACGCACGGGCGCCATCGGGATGCCCTGGGGCGGCACGAGGCGGCCTTCCATGGCGTCCGGATTGCCCATCCAGACCACGTTCCAGCCGCGCGCGCGCAGCGCGCCGGCCACCGCCAGCCCCGGCATGATGTGGCCGCCGGTGCCGCCGGCCATGACCATCAGCGTGCGCGGCGCATTCATAGCCGCCCTCCGCGCATCAGGATGCGGTTCTCGTAGTCCACGCGCATCAGTATGGCCAGCGCCGCCATGTTGGCGATGATGCCCGACCCGCCGAAGCTCATGAAAGGCAGCGTCAGGCCCTTGGTCGGCAAGAGGCCCAGGTTCACGCCCATGTTGATCAGCGCCTGCACCCCTATCCACAGCACCACGCCCTTGGCGACGAGGCCGCTGAACACACGGTCCATGGCGATGGCCTGGCGGCCGATCTCGAAGCCCCGGCGCACGATCACGAAGAACAGCGTGATCACGACCAGCACGCCGACGAAACCCAGTTCCTCGCCGATCACGGCCAGCAGGAAGTCGGTGTGCGCCTCCGGCAGGTAGTGCAGCTTCTCCACGCTGGCGCCCAGCCCCACGCCGAACCACTCGCCGCGGCCGAAGGCGATCAGCGAATGCGACAGCTGGTAGGCCTTGCCGAGCGCATTGACCTCGGTCCAGGGATCCAGGTAGGCGAACAGCCGCTCGCGCCGCCAGGGCGCGGCCCAGATCAGCAGCAGGAAGGTCGACACCAGCACGGCGGTCAGGCCGCCGAACAGCTTGCCGTTGATGCCGCCCAGGAACAGGATGCCCATCGAGATGGCGACGATGACCACGAAGGCGCCCAGGTCGGGCTCGAGCAGCAGCAAGAGGCCCGTGGCCGCCATCGCGCAGGCCATGGGCAGGAAGCCGCGCACGAAATTCTGCATGTAGGCCTGCTTGCGCACGGTGTAGTCGGCGGCGTAGATCAGCACGGCCAGCTTCATCAGCTCGGAAGGCTGGAAGTTGACGAAGCCCAGCGGCAGCCAGCGATGCGAGCCGTTCACTTCCTTGCCGATGCCGGGAATCAGCACAGCCACCAGCAGGAACAGCGCCACGCCGAACACGGGCATCGAGAACTTCTGCCACACGTCCATGCGGATCGTGAACGTGGCCGCGGCCACCACCACCCCCAGCGTCAGGTACAGCGCATGGCGGACCAGGAAATAGTAGTTGCCGTAGTTGGCGAACTTGGGCGAATCGGACAGCGTGACCGACGCGGAATACACCATGACCAGCCCGATCAGCAGCAGCGACAGGGCCGAGGTGACGAGCGCGGCGTCGTAGTTCAGCATCCGCGTGCGGCTGGGCCGCACGGCGTTGACGCTACCGGTCAGTTCGGCGAACAGGCTCATCGGGCTACACCTCCCCCCTGTCGGCCGCGAGCGTCTGCACGGCGTCGACGAACTGGTCGGCGCGGTGCTTGTAGTCGCGGAACATGTCGAAGCTGGCGCAGGCCGGCGACAGCAGCACGGCATCACCCGGCTGCGCCAGGTCCAGGGCGGTGCGCACGGCGGCGCCCAGGTCCTGCCCGGTGGCCAGCGGCACGCCGGTATCCTTCAGCGCCTCGGCGATCAGCGGCCCGTCGCGGCCGATCAGGACCACGGCGCGCGCATGCAGGGCCACGGCGCGGGCCAGCGGCGAGAAGTCCTGCCCCTTGCCGACACCGCCGGCGATCAGCACGCTGCGCTGCCCCAGGCCTTCCAGCGCGGCGACAGTCGCGCCCACGTTGGTGCCCTTGCTGTCGTCGATGAAGTCGACGCCGGCAATGCCACGCACGAATTCCACGCGGTGCGGCTCGCCCCGGTACTCGCGCACCGCACGCAGCAGCGGCGCCCAGGGCAGTCCCAAGCTGCGCGCCAGCAGCAGCGCCGCCTGGACGTTCAGGGCGTTGTGCAGGCCCCGGATCAACAACGCATCGACCGGCATCAGGCGGTTCACCCGTCCGTCGGGACGGGTCACGATCTCGCCCTTCTTGCGCTTGGGCGGCGGCGCGTCGAAATCCTCGGCCGCCGCTTCGGCCAGCCAGGCCACGCCGTGGCTGTGGTCCAGCCCCAGGTCGCCCGTTGCCACCGGCGCCTCGCGCCCGAAGCTGCGCACGTGCTCGGCGTCCAGCCGCTCGACCATGGCCGCCACCTGGGCATCATCGCGGTTGACCACGGCCACGGACGAAGCCGCGAGCAGCCGCGCCTTGGCGGCGCCATAGGCGCGCATGTCGCCGTGCCAGTCCAGGTGGTCCTGGGTCAGGTTCAGCACCGCGCCCGCGTCGGGCCTCAGGCTGTGCGTGGTTTCCAGTTGGAAGCTGGACAACTCCAGCACCCAGACATCAGGCAGGCGGTCCTCGTCCAGCGCGGCGATCAGCGCGGTCAGCGCGGCCGGGCTGATGTTGCCCGCCAAGGCCACCGAACGGCCGGCGGCTTCGACCAGATGCCCCGTCAGCGCGCAGACGGTCGTCTTGCCGTTGGTGCCGGTCACGGCCAGCACGCGCGGCGCATACGAGCGGGTGGCGGCCAGTTCGGCCAGGGCCAGCGCGAACAGCTCGATCTCGCCGATGACCGGAATCCCGCGCTCGCGCGCGGCGCCGACCAGATCGCCCGCGGGCGCCGCATGCGGCGGCAGGCCCGGACTGATGACGACGCGCTCGACGCCTTCCAGCAGGGCGGGATCGAAGGCGCTCGCACCGCCGCTGGCCCGCATGGCGTCCGCGCCCAGGCGGAACTCGGCATGCGGCGCCGCTTCCCGCAGGGCCTGCAGGCCGGCCGGCTCGGCGCGCGAGTCGGCCACGCGCAGGCCCCCGTCCGCCCGCGCGCACCAGCGCACGGCGGCCGCGCCCGACTCGCCCAGGCCCAGGACCAGGGTGAACGGCGCTTGCGCGGCGGTTTCAACGGGGGTTTGCATGTTCAGCGATTCGTCCGACACGGTTCAACGCAACTTCAACGTCGCCAGTCCGATCAGCACCAGCATCATGGTGATGATCCAGAACCGGACGACGACCTGGGTTTCCTTCCAGCCGCTGACCTCGAAGTGATGGTGCAGCGGCGCCATCTTGAATATCCGCCGGCCCTGGCCGTAGCGTTTCTTGGTGTACTTGAACCAGCTCACCTGCAGGATGACCGACAGCGTCTCGACCACGAACACGCCGCCCATGATGAACAGCACGATTTCCTGCCGCACGATCACCGCCATGGTGCCCAGCGCGCCGCCCAGCGCCAGCGCGCCGACGTCGCCCATGAAGACCTGGGCCGGATAGGCGTTGAACCACAGGAAGGCCAGCCCCGCGCCGCCCAGCGCGGCGCAGATCACCATCAGTTCGGACGCGCCCGGGATGTAGGGAAACAGCAGGTAGCGGGAATAGTCGACGCGGCCCACGACGTAGGCGAACACGCCCAGCGCCGTGCCCACCAGCACCGTGGGCATGATGGCCAGGCCGTCCAGCCCGTCGGTCAGGTTGACCGCGTTGCTGCTGCCGACGATCACCGCCCAGGTCAGTGCGATGAAGCCGATCACGCCCAGCGGATAGCTCACGCTCTTGAAGAAGGGCACGATCAGGTCGGCGCGCGGCGGCAGGTGGTAGCCGAAACCGCCCGAAATCCAGTCGACGAACAGCGACCAGGTGCCGCCGGCGTCCGGCGCCGAAATGGCGAAGGCCAGGTACACCGACGCAACCAGCCCGATCAGCGTCTGCCAGAAGAATTTCTCGCGGGCTGGCATGCCTTCCGGATCCCGGCGCACGACCTTGCGGTAGTCGTCCGACCAGCCTATCCAGCCGAAGCCGAAGGTGACCAGCAGCACGACCCAGACGAAACGGTTGCTCCAGTCGGCCCACAGCAGCGTCGACACGCCGATGGAGATCAGGATCAGCGCGCCGCCCATGGTGGGCGTGCCGCTCTTGATCAGGTGGGTTTCCGGGCCGTAGGTGCGGACGGCCTGGCCGATCTTGAGAGCGGTGAGCTTGCGGATCACCCAGGGGCCCGCCATCAGGCCGATGAGCAGCGACGTGGCGCACGCGAGCACCGCGCGCAACGTGATGTAGCTGAACACCGAGAAAGCCCGGTAATCCTCGGATAACCACTGGGCCAGTTCAAGCAGCATGCTTATTACCAATAGAAGAATGATCCGACGGGGGGCCGGCCTGCAACGCCTGCACCACCCGCTCCATGCGCATGAAACGCGAGCCCTTCACCAATACCGACGCCGGGCTGGCCGCCATCACGGCGGGCGCCACCTGCTCGACCGCGCCGGCATGCATGCCGCCGGCGCCGAACGCCTGGACGGAGTCGCGCGTCGCCTCGCCCAGCGCGAACAGCGCGTCGATGCCGCGTTCCCTGGCATAGGCGCCGACCTCGGCATGCATGGCCGGGCCCTGGTCGCCCACCTCGCCCATGTCGCCCAGCACCAGCACGCGCGGCCGCGGCAGCGCGGCCAGCACGTCGATCGCAGCGCGCACCGAGTCGGGGTTGGCGTTGTAGGTATCGTCGATCAGCAGCGCGCCGCCGGCCAGGCGGTGCCGCTGCATACGGCCCTTGACCGGCGCGAACTCGGCCAGGCCACGGGCGATGACCTCCAGGTCCATGCCCGCCGCCAGCGCGCAGGCGGCGGCGGCCAGGGCATTGCGTACGTTGTGCAGGCCGGCCGCGGCCAGCGCCACCTCGGCCTGGCCGTCGGGCGTGCGCAGCTGGAAGCGGGTCTCGAAGGCATCCAGCCGCAGGTCCGCGGCCGTGACCTCGACCTCGCCCGACAGACCGAAGCGCAGGCAGCGGCGCGTGCCGGCCAGTTCGGTCCAGACTGAGGTATAGGGGTCGTCGCCGGGGAACACCGCGACGCCATCGGCCGCCAGGGCCGAGATGACGGCGCCGTTCTCGCGCGCGACGGCCTCCACCGTGTGCATGAACTCCTGGTGCTCGCGCTGGGCGTTGTTGACCAGCGCGACGGTAGGAGCGGCGATGCGCGACAGCTCGGCGATCTCGCCCGGATGATTCATGCCCAGTTCGATGACGGCGCAGCGATGCGCATCGCGCAGCCGCATCAGCGTGAGCGGCACGCCGATCTCGTTGTTCAGGTTGCCCTGCGTCGCCAGCCGGCCGTCGGCGCCATGGCGCGCGGCGAAGATGGCGGCGATCATTTCCTTGGTCGTGGTCTTGCCGTTGCTGCCGGTCACGCCCACCACCGGGATCGCGAACCGTCCGCGCCAGGCAGCCGCCAGGTCGCCCAGGGCGCGGCGGGTGTCGGCCACCACGATCTGCGGCATCCCGGCGCCGTCGACCGGACGCTGCACCACGGCCGCCGCCGCGCCGGCCTCGTGCGCCGCGCGCACGTAGGCATGGCCATCGAAACGCTCACCGCTCAGGGCGAAGAACAATTCGCCGGCGGCCACGTTGCGCGAGTCGCTACCGACGTGGGAAAACGCCACGCGGTCGGCGCCGGCCTCGCCATGCACGACGCCGCGCATGGCTTGCGCCGCGTCGGCCACCGTCATCAGCCCGCCGGAGGCGGGCTCGGCCCGATAGGCGGCCAGGACAGCCACGGCCTGTTCGACGTCCGAGAACGGATGGCGGACGCCGTCGATTTCCTGATAGGCCTCATGGCCCTTGCCCGCCAGCAGGACGATATCGTCGGGTCCGGCCTGGAGGACGGCCTCGCGGATGGCAAGCGCGCGATCGGGCTGGACCCGCACGGGGCACCCCGCGGGCACGCCCGCGAGGATCTGGTCGATGATGGCCTGGGGCCGCTCGCTGCGGGGATTGTCGCTGGTCACCACGACGAGGTCGGCATGGGCGCACGCCACCTGGGCCATCTGCGGCCGCTTGCCGGGATCGCGGTCGCCGCCGCAGCCGAATACGCATATCCGCCGGCCGCCGCGCGTTTGCGCCACCGGCACGAGCGCCTCGAGCGCGCGCGCCAGGGCATCCGGGGTGTGCGCGTAATCGACCACGACCAGCGGCCCGCCTTCGCCGGGCGCCCGGCCCGGCGCCGACACGGCCTGCAGCCGGCCGGCCGCGGCCAGGGCGGACGACAGGGCGGACGACACGCGCTGCACGCTCCATCCGAGCTCGAGCAACACGCCCGCCATCGCGAGCAGGTTCGAAACGTTGTGCTCGCCCAGCAGCGGCGTGGCGATCTGCACCGCGTGGGCCTGCCAATTCAGCGTGAAGACCATGCCGCTGCCGGTGGCATGCAGGTCGGACGCCCGCAGTACCCGGGGCGCGGCATCGCCGGCGCCCGTCGGCTCCAGCGTGTAGGCGGTCAGCGCCACGGTCCGGCCGCTGGCCTGGAGCGTGGCGAGCAGCCGCCGGCCGGCCTCGTCATCCTGGTTCACGACCGCCGCGGCCACGCCCTGCCACGAAAACAGCCGCGCCTTTTCGGCCTCGTAGGCGGCCATGTCCGGGTGATAGTCCAGATGGTCGCGGGTCAGGTTGGTGAAGGCGGCGATGTCGACGTGCAGTCCGTCCAGCCGCCCTTCGGCGATGCCGATGGACGACGCCTCGATCGCCACCGCCGCGATGCCGTCGCGGCGCATGTCGGCCAGGGCGCGGTGCAGGGCCACGGCATCCGGCGTGGTCAGGCCGGTGGCCAGTGCCCGCGAACCGCCGTCCGGTCCGAGGATCTGGATGCCCAGCGTGCCGATCACGCCGCAGGGCATGCCGCCGTCGGTCAGCGCCCGCGCGATCCACTGCGCGCACGAGGTCTTGCCGTTGGTTCCGGTCACGGCGATCACCTTCATCTCGCGCGAAGGATCGCCGTACCAGCCGGACGCGACGACGCCCAGCGCGGCCTTCAGGCCCACCGCCGGCAGTGCCGGGATGCCCCGTTCGGCCAGGTTGCGCTTGAGCGCGGCCGTGCGGTCGGCCGCCGTGTCCTCGAACACCACCGCGCTCGCCCCGCGCTCGAGCGCCTGGCCGATGAAGTCGCGGCCGTCGCTGCGGGCGCCCGCATAAGCCAGGAAAATGTCGCCCACCTGCACCGCCCGGGAGTCCAGACGCAAATGCGAACCTGGAGAGGCATGCTTGCGCAGCCACTCCAGGATGGAGGCGGGAGACGTCGCCATCGTCACAGGCTGTCCTCCAGCGGATGCTCGGGAATGACGAGCGACTTGAACGGCGCGTCGGGTTCGACGCCCAGCATGCGCAGCGTCCCGCCGGTGATCTTGGAGAACACCGGTCCGGCCACCGCGCCGCCGTAGATGCTGCCCGCCGTGGGCTCGTCGATCATGACCGCCACGACGATGCGCGGGTTCGACACCGGCGCGAAACCCGAGAACGACGCCACGTACTTGGTGGCATAGGCGCCGTTGATGATCTTGCGCGCGGTGCCGGTCTTGCCGGCCACGCGGTAGCCCATGACCTGCGCCTGCGAGGCCGTGCCGCCCGGCCCCACCACCGCCTCGAGCATCTGGCGCATGGTGCGCGCGGTCTTCGAGGAATAGATGCGGGTGCCGGCGGGTGGGCGCTCGGTCTTCAGGAAGGTCAGGGGCACGGTGTCGCCGTCGCGCGCGAACGCGGTGTAGGCGTGAGCCATCTGCACCAGCGACACCGACAGGCCGTAGCCGTAGGACATGGTCGCCTTCTCGATGGGCTTCCATTTTTCATAAGGCCGCAGGCGCCCCGCCACCGCGCCGGGGAAATCGAGCTTGGGCGCCTGGCCCAGGCCGAGTTCCGTGTACTTCTCCCACATCTCCTTGTTCTCGATGCGCTGGGAGATCAGGGTGGTGCCGATGTTGCTGGACTTCTGGACCACGCCGGCCACATCCAGCTTGCCATAGCCATGGGTGTCCGAAATGGTGCGTCCGTAGAAGGTCATGCGGCCGCCGCCGGTGTCGACCACGGTCGAGGGCTGCACCCGCCCCAGGTCCAGCGCCAGCGCGATCGAGAACGGCTTGATGGTCGAGCCCGGTTCGAAGGTATCAGTCAGCGCGCGGTTGCGCAGGCGCGCACCGGTCAGGGTCTCGCGGTGATTGGGGTTGTAGGTGGGCATGTTCGCCAGGGCGAGGATCTCCCCGCTGCGGGTATCCACCACGATGGCGGCGCCCCCCTTGGCCTTGTGGCGCTCGACGGCTTCTTGCAACTGCGAAAACACTAGGTACTGCACCCGGGTATCGATGGAAAGGGTCAGGTCGTGACCATTGGCCGGCGCGCGTACCGCCTGCACGTCCTCGACCACCCTGCCCAGGCGGTCCTTGATGACCCGGCGGCTGCCCGCACGGCCAGCCAACTGGGAATTGTAGGCCAGCTCGATGCCTTCCTGCCCGCGGTCCTCGACGTTGGTGAAACCCAGCACATGGCCGAGCACCTCGCCCTCGGGGTAGTAGCGCAGCGTCTCCCGCTGCTGGTGGATGCCGTCCAGGCCCAGCGCCGCCACTTTCTCGGCCACGTCCACCGGCACCTGGCGTTTCAGGTAGACGAAGGTCTTGTCTTCGTTGGCCAGCTTGCGCTGCAGGTCGCGCAGGGGAATCTCCAGCAGCTTGGCCAGTTCGGCCAACGCGCCCGGAGGCGCCTTGACGTCCTCGGGAATGGCCCAGACGGCGCGGGCCGGCACGCTGGACGCGACCACGACCCCGTTGCGGTCGGTGATCTTCCCGCGGGAGGCCGGCAGCACCAGCGTACGGGCGTAGCGCGACTCTCCCTGCTTTTGCAGGAATTCGTTCGACAGCCCCTGCAGGTACAGCGCGCGCACGGCCAGCGCCGTGAATCCGGCGAACAGCATGAACAGCACGAAGCGCGACCGCCACGCGGGCAGCTTCAGGTTCAGGACAGGATTCTCGGACGAGAAACGGACGCGGCGCTTCATCGCGCACCTCCCGCTTTCGGCTTGGCCGGCAGGGGCACGCCCGGCGGACCATAGGGCAGCAGCGCCGGACCGCTCTGCGCGTCGCGCGATTGCGCCAGGTAGATGGTGCGCGCGGGCGTGACCGGCTCCATCTTGAGCGTGGTGCGAGCCACGTTATCGATCAGCGCATGCTTGGCATGGTCGGTCTGCTCGAGCTGCAGCCGGCGCCAGTCCACGTCCAGGTCGCGCGCCACGGCCTGGGCGCGCTCCAGTTCGACGAACAGGCTGCGCGCCTTGTACTGGCTGCTGACCAGGGACAGTGCGCACCCTATCAAGGCCACCGTCAGGACGAAGAGCAGGCGCCCCATGCCGGCCTCCTATGCGCTGGCGAAAGTATGGGCGCGCGGGGTGCGCGTCCGGGCCGGCGGGCGCCGCTTGGCTGCGGGCGCCTCGGGCGTCTTGGCGAAAGCCCTGCCGCCCTCGGCCGGCAGGGCCGTGTGGGTGCGCTCGGCCACCCGCAGCACCGCCGAGCGGGCGCGGGGATTGGCGGCGACCTCGGCCTCGGTGGGCAGAATGCGCCCGATCGAGGCCAGCACCGGCTGCGGCCGTTCGCTCTCGCGCAGCGGCAGGCGCGCGGTTTCCGCGCCGGGCCGGGCCGCGGCGGCGATGAACTGCTTGACGATGCGGTCTTCCAGCGAATGGAAGCTGATCACCGCCAGCCGGCCGCCGGGCGCCAACAGGTCGAGCGCCGCGGCTAGCGCACGCGGGAGCTCTTCAAGCTCCTGATTGAGGTGAATCCGTAGAGCTTGAAAGGTGCGGGTCGCTGGATGCTGGCCCTTCTCCCTCGTGCGGACTGCACCAGCCACGATGTCGGCAAGCTCGCCTGTGGTCGTGATAGGCCGTTTCTCGCGGCCAGTTGCAATCGCCTTTGCAATCTGGAAAGCAAACCGTTCTTCACCATAGCGTGCCATGACCTCCCGCATGTCATCGATGCTCGCGTGGGCGAGCCATTGCGCGGCGGTTTCGCCGCGTGTCGTATCCATCCGCATGTCGAGCGGGCCGTCGCGCATGAAGGAAAATCCACGCTCGGCGTCGTCTATCTGCGGAGACGAAATACCCAGGTCCATCATCAGGCCGCTGATGCGGGCGATCCCCAGCCGGGACATTTCCTCGGCCAGTCCGCCGAAACCTTCGTGGACCACCGTCACCCGGCGGTCCTGCTCAGCCAGTGCGCGAGCCACCGAGATGGCCTGCGGATCCTTGTCGAACACCACCAGCCTGGCCTCGGGGCCGAGCCGCGCGAGCAGTTCGCGCGTGTGGCCACCCCGGCCGAAAGTGGCGTCGACCCATACCCCGGCGCCAACGCCGTCGGCGGGTACGGCCAACGCGTCTATCGTCGGCTCGAGCAGGACGGGCCGATGCAGGAATGGGGTCGTCACGGCGTCAGAAAGAAAACTGGTTCAGGACTTCGGGCATGCCCTGCGCCAGCATCTCCTGCTCGCGCTGGGCCAGAACGGCAGCGTCCCACAGCTCGAAGTGAGCGCCCAGGCCGAGCAGCATCACCTCGCGCGTCAGGGCGGCGGCGGTGCGCAGTTCGGGAGCGATCAGGATGCGGCCCGCGCTATCGAGCTCGACATCCTGGGCGTTGCCCAGCAGCAACCGTTGCAGCGCGCGCGCCTGCATCGGAAATGCGGCGATCTGCTCGCGCTTCACCTCCCAGATGGGACGGGGGTAGATCAGAAGGCAACCGTCGGGGTGCCGGGTCAGGGTCAGCCGGCCTTCGGCCTGCATCATCAGCGCGTCACGATGCCGGGTAGGGATGGACACCCTTCCCTTCGCATCGAGCGTCAGCGCGCTGCTGCCCTGAAACACGGCTTTTCACCCCACTTTTTTGCACAAAATTCTACTATTTCCCACTCTAAATGAGCGATTACGCGGGGTCAAGCCGCCCGAACACAGTTTCTTCATTAGTAACAAGGACTTAGGCACACTTCCTCGAACCTTCACATTGCGAAATGTTCTATGAAATCAGTGCATTGGCATTTGAAGTGAAGGTGTCGTATGAAGAAAAACCAGAGGAGTGACACAAAAGGGGCGACAAGGTAACAAAACACTGCCCCTGGCCCAGGCGCCACGCGGGTCCGGCGGCTGCCCGGCAGCGCGGCCGGGTGCGCCACTAGCGTATTCCTACGACTAGGCCCGGCCCGCGCGGCTGGAAATAATGGCCTCCATAACGACATGCGCCGTCCCACCGGGACCGGCGCCACCAAGGAGACACCATGGAGACCCCCTGCATCGTGGGATGGGGCCATACCCCGTTCGGCCGCCTGGACCACTTCGACCTCGAGGGGTTGATGGTCGAATCCGCGCGCCTGGCCCTGGCCGACGCCGGGCTGCGGGCGCGGGACGTGGACGCCGTATTCGTGTCCCACTTCAACGCCGGCATGGTGCCCGACGGCTTCCCGTCCTCCCTGCCCTTCGGCGCCGACGACGACTTCCGCTTCACGCCCACCGTACGCCTGGAGAATGCCTGCGCCTCCGGGTCGGCCGCCATCCATGCCGCGCTGGACGCGATCGGCTCGGGCCGGATCCGCACCGCCCTGGTGGTGGGAGCCGAGAAGATGACGGCCGCCGACGGCCCCGCCGTGACCGCGGCGCTGGCCCGCGCGAGCTACCATCGCGAGGAAGGCGCGCGCGGCCTGACCTTTCCCGGCATCTTCGCCCTGATCGCGCGGGAATATTTCGCCCGCCACGGCGACCACGGCGCGACGCTGGCGCGCATCGCCGCCAAGAACCACGCCAACGGTGCCCGCAACCCGCTCGCCCATCTGCGCCGCGACTTGGGCTTCGATTTCTGCAATACGGTGTCCGAGCGCAATCCCATCATCGCGGCGCCGCTGCGCAAGACCGACTGCTCCACCGTCGCCGACGGCGGCGCCGCGCTGGTACTGGCCGCCGCCCCGCTGGCGCGCGACTTCCGCCGCGCGGTGCGCTTCCGTTCCACCGTCCAGGTCAACGACTTCCTGCCCATGTCCCGACGCGACCCGGTCGCCTTCGAAGGTCCCCGGCGGGCCTGGCGGCGCGCGCTGGACGAAGCCGGCATCGGCATCCACGACCTCGACCTGGCCGAGGTCCACGACTGCTTCACCATCGCCGAACTGCTCAGCTATGAAGCCATGGGGCTGGCCGAGGCCGGCCAGGGCGCCCGCTGCGTCGACGACGGCACGGTGGCCCCGGGCGGCGCGCTGCCCGTCAACCCGTCGGGCGGCCTCAAGGCCAAGGGCCACCCGGTCGGTGCCACCGGCGTGTCCATGCACGTCATGGCGGCCATGCAGTTGTGCGGCGAAGCCGGAGACATCCAGGTGCCCGGCGCCGAACTGGCCGGCGTGTTCAACATGGGCGGCTCGGTCGTCGCCAACTATGTCAGCGTGCTGGAACGCGCCGCTTAGGACCCGCCCGATGAATGTCGTTCAATTGCTGGTCCGCGCCGCGCGGACCCACGGCGCTCGCCCGGCCCTGTACCACGGGGCCTCGCGGCTGCTCGACTACCGCGGGCTGGCCGCGCGCGCGGCGGCCGTCGCCGGCGGCCTGCGCCGCCGCGGCCTCGGGCCCGGCGACCGGGTGGCGCTGTTCATGGCCAATTGCCCGGAATACCTGGAGGCCATGTACGGCGCCTGGTGGGCCGGGCTGGCCGTGGTTCCCATCAATGCCAAGCTGCATCCGCGCGAGGCCCTGTTCATCCTGGAACATGCCCGGGCCGGCGCGCTGTTCACCAGCCCCGATCTGGCCACGAGCCTGCTGCCGCTGCTGGACGAGGCACCGGCGATCCGCCACGTCTTCGAGACCGGCACCGCCGGCTACCGGGACCTCCTGGGCGCCGGCCCCGTGCCCCCCGCCCGGCGCCGGCCCGAGGATCTCGCCTGGCTGTTCTATACCTCGGGCACCACCGGCCGCCCCAAGGGCGTCATGCAGACGAACCGGATGCTGCTGGCCATGACGGCCTGCTACTTCTCGGACGTCGATCCGGTGGACGCGGCCGACGCCGCCGTCTATGCCGCGCCCATGTCCCACGGCGCGGGGCTGTACAGCCTGCCGCACATGGCCGCAGCGGCGCGCCACGTGGTACCGGAGTCCGGCGGCTTCGACCCCGCCGAGCTGGCCGGCCTGGCGTCGAGCGTGGGCCGGCTGTCGATGTTCGCCGCCCCGACCATGGTCAAGCGGCTGGTGGCCCATGTCGAGGCGGCGGACGCCGACCCGTCCGGCTTCAAGACCCTGGTCTACGGCGGCGGCCCCATGTATGTGGAGGACATCCGCCGGGGCTTGGCCGTGATGGGCGACCGCTTCGTCCAGATCTACGGCCAGGGCGAATCGCCCATGACGATCACGGCGCTGCCACGCCAGCAACTGGCCGACCGCGGACATCCGCGCTGGCTGGAGCGCCTGGCCTCGGTGGGCTACGCCCAGTCGCAAGTGGAGATGCGCGTGGCCGACGAGCACGGCGAACCGCTGCCCGACGGCGAGATCGGCGAGGTCCAGGTGCGCGGCGACGTGGTCATGGCCGGCTACTGGCGCGACCCCCAGGCCAGCGCCCGGGCGCTGCGCGGCGGCTGGCTGTGGACCGGCGACGTCGGCGCGCTGGACGCCGAAGGCTTCCTGACGCTGAAGGACCGCTCCAAGGACGTCATCATCTCGGGCGGCTCCAATATCTACCCGCGCGAGATCGAGGAAGTGCTGCTGGCCCACCCCGGCGTGGCCGAGGTCGCGGTGGTCGGCGCACCCGACCCGGAATGGGGCGAGGAGGTCGTGGCCTTCGTCGTGCCCCGGGACGGCGAACGGCCAGACCCGGCCGCGCTCGACGGCCTGTGCCTGGACCGGATCGCGCGCTTCAAGCGCCCCAAGCGCTACCGCTTCGTCGATGCACTGCCCAAGAACCACTACGGCAAGGTTCTGAAAACCGAGCTCAAGGCCGCGCTTGCCGGCGGCCGCAACGAGCCAGCCCCCCCCAAGGAGACGACATGAAGACCCCTGTTGCACGCTTGTTCGGCCGCGCCGCGCTGGCCCTCGCGCTGGCCGCCTCCTGGCCCGCCCACGGATCGGAGAAAAACTTCCCCACCCGGCCGGTGAAGGTCATCGTCCCATTCGCCGCCGGCACCTCGCCCGATGTGGTCATGCGCATCGTCGGCCAGAAACTGGGGGACATCTGGGGCCAGCCCCTGATCGTCGAGAACCGTCCGGGCGCGGGCGGCGCCATCGGCGCGACCGCGGTCGCCCAGGCCCAGCCCGACGGCTACACCCTGCTCTATACCGTCAACTCGGTGCTGTGCGCCAACCCCCATCTGTACGGCAAGCTGGGCTACGACGCCTTCAAGAGCTTCGCTCCCGTGTCGCTCATGGTCAACCTGGGCTACGTACTGCTGGCCCGGAGCGACCTGGGGGTCACCAACATCGCCGAGATGGTCGCCTATGCGAAGAAGAATCCCGGCAAGCTCACCTACGGCTCCGCCGGCAACGGCTCGGGCAACCACATCGTGATGGAGTTGCTGACCAGCATGACCGGCACCCGCATGCTGCACGTCCCCATGAACACCAACAAGGTGCTGGCGCTGCTGAGCGGGCAGATCGACCTGGCCATGGAGCCCTATACCAACGGCGTGGCCGCGGCCCGGGACGGCAAGGTACGGCCGCTGGCGGTGACGCTGGCCAAGCGCAGCGAGAACATCCCGGACGTGCCGACGGTGGGCGAGACCGTGCCCGGCTACGTGGCCGACGCCTGGCACGGCCTGTTCGCCACGGCCGGCACACCGCCCGAGGTCGTGGAAAAGATCAGCGCCGACGTCGCCCGCGTGCTGGCCATGCCCGACGTGCGCGAGCGCCTGGCCACCGCCAGCCTGGAGCCGGTAGGATCGACGCCTGCCGAACTGCGCGACATCGTGCGGCGCGACTACGACAAATGGGGCGCGGTCATCCGCAACGCCAACATCCGGCTCGATTGAGCCGCCGCCAGTGGATACACATAGAACGCGGAACAACCAGAAGGAGACGACATGACGACCTCGACCGCCAAATGGCGCTTCACCAAGGGCTTGCACGACCTGGGCAAGGGCCTGCACGCCTACCTCGTTCCCGACGGAAGCTGGGGCTGGTCCAACGCCGGGCTGATTTCCGACGGTGGCGAATCGCTGCTGGTCGACACCCTGTTCGACCTGCCCATGACGTCCGAGATGCTGGCCAGCATGCGCGACGCCGTGCCCGCCGCGAAGCGGATCGGCGCCCTGGTCAACACCCACGGCAACGGCGACCACACCTTCGGCAACCAGTTGCTGGAGGGATCGCGCATCATCGCTTCCAACGGCTGCGTGGAGGACATGAAGCACCGCCCGCCCGAACAATACGCGGGATGGCAGAAGGACTGGCCCAGCATGGGCATGGCCGGCAAGTTCTGGCAAGAGGTGATCGGGTCGCGGTTCGACTTCAGCGGCATCCGCCTGACGCTGCCCACCGAGACCTTCGACCACCGCATGGACCTCAAGGTCGGCGACAAGGAAGTCCAGCTCATCGAAGTCGGCCCGGCCCATACGCGAGGCGACGTGCTGGTCTACGTACCGCAGGACCGCACCGTCTTCACCGGCGACATCATGTTCGTCGGCGCCCATCCAGCCATCTGGACCGGCCCGGTCTCGAACTGGATCGCCGCCTGCGACCGGATGCTGGACTGGGACGTCGAGACCATCGTGCCCGGCCATGGCCCGATCACGGACAAGGATGGCGTGCGGGAATTCCGCGACTATCTGATCTACCTGCTGGCCGAGTCCCGCCGCTGCCTCGAAGCGGGCATGTCCTTCGAACAGGCGGTGGACGCCATTTCGATGGACCGCTGGGCGAACTGGGGCGAGGACGAACGGCTGTGCGTCAATGTCTACGCCTGCTACCGCGAAATCTCGGGCGGCGCGCTGCCGGCCCCCAACGTCATGGACATGCTGGCGCTGATGGGCAAACGCCATTTCGCCCGCAAGCCGCACGCCTGCGGACACGAACACTGCGACGGGAACCACTGATGAAACTGACCACCTTCCTCGCCCCCGGCGGCGCGGCGCACATCGGCGCGCTGCTGCCTGGCGAAACCACGATCTCGGACTTCACCGCGGCCGACGCCGCGCCCTATTTCCGCAGCATGCTGGACCTGATCGACGCCGGGCCGGCGGCGCTCGACCACGCCCGCCGGCTGGTCGAGCACCCCACCGCCACCCATGCCGTGTCGACCGTGGCCCGCCAGGCGCCGCTGCCCCAGCCGCGCCGCCTGCGCGACTGCCTGTGTTTCGAGACGCACTTCCGGCAATCGCGCGCCAACCGCCACCTGTTCGGCATCGGCACGCAGCGGCTGGACCCGGCCTCGGTCGAGCTGCCGCGCGTCTGGTACGAACGCCCCATCTATTACAAGGGCAATCCCTTCAGCGTGGTGGGCGACGGCGCCGACGTGCACTGGCCGGCGTATTCGCAGGTCATCGACTACGAACTGGAGATCGGAATGGTCACCTCGCGCGGGGGCAAGGACATCCCCGTGGCCGAGGCCGCCTCCCACATCTTCGGCTACACCATCTTCAACGATTTCTCGGCGCGCGACGCCCAGTACACCGAGATGCAGGGCGGCTTGGGCCCGGCCAAGGGCAAGGACTTCGACACCGGCAACGCCATGGGCCCCTGGCTGGTCACCGCCGACGAGATCACCGATCCCCAGGCGCTGACCATGGTCACCCGGGTCAACGGCGAGGAATGGTCGCGCGGCAACTCCCGGGACATGCACCATACCTTCCTGGACATCCTGGCCTACGTGTCGTCCGACGAAACCCTGTACGCGGGCGAGGTCCTGGGATCGGGCACCGTGGGCGGCGGCTGCGGCAACGAGCTGGGCCGCTTCCTGAAGCACGGCGACGTGCTGGAACTGGAGGTCAGCGGGCTGGGCACGCTGCGCAACCGCATCGTGGCGCCGCACGTACCGTCGCCGCCGCCCTTCCCCATCCGCATCCCGGTCTAGGGGCCGGGCGCTAGGGCAGGCCCAGCAGGCGGGAGATGAGCTCGCCCACGGTCCGGGCCTCGAGCTTGCGCATCAGGCGCAGGCGATAGGTCTCGACCGTACGCGGGCTCAGCGCGAGGTCCTTGGCGATCTGCTTGCTGGTCCGTCCGGCCAGGATCTGGGCCGAAATCTCCCGCTCGCGCGGGGTCAGCGCCATGCGGACCGCCCGCACCGGGCGCAGGTCCTCGAATACCCAGATGGCGCAGGCATACGGCTGGGCCGGGTCCACCGGCTGCCCGGACACCGCGCACCAGAACAGCTCGCCATTGCGATGGACCATGATGCGCTCGTCGCGGTGGATGCCCTCGGCCAGCATGCTGCGCACGCCGCGCGCGCCGATGTCCTCGTACTCGGAATGGGAGGGATACAGCATTTCCGTGGTCTGGCCCACCAGTTGCTGGCGGCTGTACCCGAACATGCCCGCGAACGCCCGGTTGCAGCGCTCGATGACACGGTCGCGCGTCACCAGCAGGCCGACAGGGGCCAGCTCGAAGGCAAGATCCGTTGGAGTGGGAAGGGTCGCGGTCATGAAGGGCCCAGGGAAGGCCCGTCGTATTCTACCGGCGACACGTACGGCCGGGGTGGAAACCGCCGGCCCGGCCTTACCCGAAGGCGACCCGCTCCCTTCCCTTGAGCGCCAGTATCGCCCGCGCCTCGTCCGGCGTAGCGATCTCGTGCCCCAGGTCTTCCAGCAGCGCCCTTACCTTGCGCACCTGCTCGGCATTGGACGTGGCCAGCTTGCCCCGGGTGATGAACAGCGAATCCTCCAGGCCTACGCGCACGTGTCCGCCCATGCCGGCCGCCGCGACCGCCAGGTTCATCTGGCTGGCGCCGGCGCCAAGCACGGACCATTGGTAGTCTTTGCCGAACAGCTTGTCGGCGGTGCGCTTCATGAACGTGAGGTTGTCCAGATCGGCGCCGATCCCGCCCAGAATGCCCAATACGAACTGGATGAAGACCGGCGCCTTGAAAAGCCCGGTATCCATGCAGAACTTGAGGTTGTAGAGCTGGCCCACGTCGTAGCATTCATGCTCGAACTTGATGCCGTGCGACGCCAGCGCGTTCGCGGCCTGGGCGATGTCGCGGAAGGTGTTGCGGAAGATGTAGCCGTCGGATTCGCGCAGATAGGGCTCCTCCCAATCGAACTTCCATGTCTCGTAGCGCTGGGCCAACGGGTGCATGGCGAAGTTCATGCTGCCCATGTTGAGCGAACACATCTCGGGCGAGAAGTGCTGTGCGGGGGCGATCCGCTCGGCCACCGTATTGGTGAGGCTGCCGCCGGTGGAAAGGTTGACCACGGCGTTGGTGGATGCATGGATGACGGGCAGGAACGCCTGGAAGTGCTCCCTGTCGATCGAAACCGCTCCGGTCTGCGGGTGGCGGGCATGCAGGTGCAGCACGGCGGCACCGGCCTCGGCCGCTTCGATGGCCTGCCGCGCGATGTCCTCGGCCGTGTACGGCAGCGCGTCGGACATCGTGGGCGTATGAATCGCACCCGTAACGGCGCAGGTGATGATGACCTTCTTGCGAGGGGCTTTGCTCATGTCGTGGCGGGGGCAATGGAGGAAGAAGCAGGAGCGGGCCTGGCATCGAGCCCGATGGGCTCGCGCTGCCAGACCAGCTTGATGACGGTCTCGACGCCGTTCTGCGGCTGGGGTGCGGTCAGCAGCTCCACGACGCCATCGCCCAGTCTGAACTCGCGGCGCAGCCTGGCCCCGACCCAGTTGGGATAGGTGGACACGTCGATGCGATGCACGATCCAGTCGCCGTCGAAGCTGTAGCTGCCGGCATAGCCAATGGACGACTTGTAGGCCACGGCGCTTTCGCGCTCGGAGGCGTCCTGGCGATCAAGGCCGGAAATACGCTGGCGGCCGTCGTGCGTGATAAGCGCCATCATGCGCCCATCGGCGCCATACTGGATGATCCCGGAAGGGCGCGGGCCATACACGTCGAACAGCCGTTGCCCCTGCGGGCCGACCGCATAGGCTTCGCGCAGGTACCAGGTTCCGAGCAGCGCGGCGTTCGCGGTGGAATGGCTCATGACAGCACCGCCACGGCCCGCACCCAGCCGGCCGAAGCCTTGTGGATTTTCACGGGAAAGCATATGACCTGGAAGCCGGTGGACGGCAAGCGGTCGAGGTTGGTCAGTTTTTCCATCTGGTAATAGCCTTGAATGCGTCCGGCCTTGTGGCCTTCCCAGATCAGGGAAGCGTCGCCGGTAGCGGCATAGCGTCGTGCCGTGTAGGAGAAAGGCGCATCCCAGGACCACGCATCCGTGCCCACGACCCGCACACCGCGGGAGGTCAGGTAAAGCGTGGCTTCGCGCCCCATGCCACAGCCGGCATCCAGGTAGTCGGGCTGGCCGTAGCGAGCGGCGGCGGCAGTATTCACCAGCACGATGTCCAGGGGCCGAAGCTCGTGACCGATGCGCCGCAGCTCGGCCTCCACATCGCTGGCGGTCGCCACGTGGCCATCGGGCAGGTGACGCAGGTCCAGCTTCACGCCGGGCCGATGGCACCACTCCAGCGGAACCTCGTCGATGGTCGCGGCGGGCTGGCCGCCATCCATGGTGGATGCGTAGTGCCAGGGAGCATCCATGTGCGTACCGTTGTGGGTGGACAGATCGAGACGCTCGACCGCCCAGGCTTCGCCGTCGGGCAGATCCTCGGGCGACAGCCCGGCAAAGGGCTGTGCCAGCGCCGCGAAGGTTTCCTTGTGATGCTGGTAGCGGATGTGCGGGCCATTGCCCGGCCGGTCGACCTGCAAACCGTTCTCGATGGCCACGGATAAATCTATGTAATGCATGGGTGGAGTGTTCCCGGCGTCGACAGGCTTACTGTTGGTTCAAACCGATGGACTTGACCAGAGCGGGCCAGCGTTGTGTTTCCTTCTGCAGGAAATCGGCGGCATCCTGCACGGAGCCCCCCACCGGCTCGTTGGCCAGGTCGCGCAAGCGCGCCATGGCATCGGGCTGGCGCAGGACCGCGTTCACCTCGCGGTTCAGGCGCGCGACCACGTCGGCGGGCGTGCCTGCCGGCGCCACCAACATGAACCACAGCGAAAAATCGATGCCCGGCAGTCCACCTTCCTCGAAAGTGGGCACGTCCGGCAGCAGCGCCGTGCGGCGCTGGGTGGAAACGGCCAGCGGACGCAGCTTGCCGTCCTTCAGATAGGGGCTGATCGTGCCGACGTTCTCGCACAAGGCTTGCACAGTGCCGCCCAGGAGATCGGTCACGGCAGGCGCGGCGCCCTTGTACGGTACGTGGACCACCGATGTTCCCGCCGCTTTCACGAACAGGCCGGCGCAAATATGGTGGGGCGAGCCTTCGCCCGCATTGGCGATGGTCAGGGTATCGGGACGCTCGCGCATGTAGCGGGTGAGTTGGCGCAGGTCGCCCGGAGGCGCGGACGGACCGGCCACCAGCACCAGCGGCGCCGACGAAACCACCGCGATGGGCGCGAAGGCTTTCGCCGGGTCATAGGGCATCCGCTTGTACAGGCCGGGATTCACCGCCAGGGGCCCCATGCCTCCCAGCAGCAAGGTATAGCCGTCGGCCGGCGCCCGGGCCACGGCATCGGCGCCGATGTTGCCGTTCGCACCGGGACGGTTGTCCACTACGAACGGCTTGTTCATTTGCTGCCCGAGTTTGTCCGCCAGGAACCGGGCGATGTTGTCCGTCCCGCCCCCGGGCGGATAGGGCACGACCAGGTGCACCGGACGCTCGGGATACTGGGCCAGCGCGGGCCCATGGAAAACCGTGGCAACGAGTGACGCGACGCAAAACCGAAGCAGCGAATTCAAAGTCATGGAGTCCCCAATGGCGGCCGCGCCGCATCTTCATAATTAGTTAGTTATTCGAATAACTAATTATAGAATCAGACTTTGCCAGGGTGCAAGCAAGGGAACGTCCGCATCCGGCCCGCCGCTTCCTTCCTGGCGGCGCCCGTTGCATCATTGGGCCGAAGCGGCTACAACCCGTGGCCAAACCCGCCAGCACATTCCGAATTCTTCATGGCTACTCCTTCTCGCGCCACCGTCACCGCTCCTCCCGCGACGCCCAGGAAAGTAGGCCGCCCCAAGACCGATGGCCGGGACGCCATCCTGAGCGCGGCGGAAAAACTGTTCGCCGAACACGGTTTCGAGGGCTGCTCGCTGCGCAAGGTCGCCGACCTGGCCGGGGTCAACCAGGGCATGATCCATTACTTCTTCAAGACCAAGGAAGCCTTGTTCTTCGAGGCCTACATGCGCAATGGCCAGCAATTGGTCGATGAACGCATGCGCCTGCTTGATGAAGAAGAGGCGGCACATGCCGGCGGCGCGATACCGTTGGAGCGGTTGATCGAGATCTTCCTGGTGCCGGCGGTGCGCCTGGCCATGAGCGGGCCGGGCGGGCGCAACTTCCTGCGCATGCAGGCGCACCTGCAACTCGACGGCAGCCGCTTCGGCGGCAAGCTCCGCAGGACGCTCTACGACGCATCGTCGCACCGCTTCGTCCAGGCATTGGCGGCCAGCCTCCCGGAACTCGAGCCCGAGCAGGTCGCCTGGCGTTTCATTTTCGTGCTGGGCACTTATCAGTACGTGCTCGCCGACACCGGTCGGCTGGAGGTGCTCTCCGGCGGCGCCAGCAACGGCCAGGAATTCGACCGGGCGCTGCGCGAGATGGTCCCTTTTCTGGCGGCCGGCATGAGAGCCGGCACTCCCGCCCTGGGCTCTTCCGCACATGGGAAGGCGCCTGCGAATCAAGGCAAAGCAGATCGATAGGCCGGATTCTGTACACGGGCGTCGCCCGCGGGCAGTCATTCCTCTGGGCCGGCCGTTGCCGGACGGCTCTAGCCACCTACCCGCATGCTCGGGCGGACCGCCCTATTGCGGCCGAAGCCGCGCGCATGCCTATTTGGTGTTGCTCCGGATGGAGGTTGCCGCGTTTCACCCTGCCGCGACTCGCACGGTTGCCCGTGCGAACGGTACGGAGTGGCCGTACCGGTGCGAACATCGTCCGCCCTCGCCGCAGACTCGTCTCTGTGGCCCTATTCCTCGGCTTCGCGCCCGGGCTTGCGCCCCAGCGATCGCCGGACGGCCGTTAGCCGCCATCCTGTCCTGTGGAGTCCGGACCTTCCTCGATGCCCGAAGGCACCGCGACTGCCTGATCTGCTCTGCGCGTCTATTTTACCGCTGACGGGTACGGCCGGGGCGGAAAACCTCGGTATCGTCGTAAAACCCCGGCGACGTGTTGTCGGGCCACCAGCCGGGCAGACCCAGCACCGGCAGCGGGCACAGGTCGCGCGCGGTGAAGAAAGGCCAGTTGTCCAGCCAGTCGGCCACGAGTCGGTCGATGGTGGTGCGCCGCTGCTGGGGGGAAGCCCGGAAATACGAGTCGTCGACCGGCACGATCAGCGCGTGCGCGGTAATGGCCTTGTAGGGCCGCACCAGCTTTTCCAGCAGCCCGTGGCCGATCGCCCAGGGTTCGGTCTGCATCAGCGTCGCGGTGCGGCGCTCGACGAACAGCGTGCGCCAGTCGAAGCGGCGCAAGGCCTGGGCCAGTTCGTCGCTGGAGCAGGCCAGCACCAGCCCGTTCTCGTCGAAGATGGTCACGGCGTCCCGCAAGGGCCCCCGGCCCTCGTCGGCAGACGCCTTCTTCAGCGCGCGCGCCTGCATCGCGTTCAGCCGCGCCTTCGCCTGCGGAAAGGCGAACCACGCCAGCCCGTTAAAGAGATCGTGCAGGTTGTCCCGCGTGGGAATGCGGCCGGTCTGGTGAATGTGCGCCTCGTAGGCCCGGCCCTCGGGCAGGTCGGATTGCGGCACGAACAGCAGCGGCTTGCCCGAGGCCACCCGCATGCGCCCGCGCGTGCCGTGGCCGCCCTCGCCGGCCGTGAGCAGCCGGTTCAAGCTATCGCACAAGGGCTCACCGCCCGTGGGCGCCAGCAGCTCGCCCTTGTGGGCGATGCCGGCGAACCAGGGCTGGCCCCAGTCGATGTGGGTCAGATCGAGACCCGCCACGGCAAGGTCTCCCCGCTGGCCAGCGGCACGATGGTCTGTTGGCCGAACGACAGTTCGTCAGGAATGCGGAAAGACTCGCGCACCAGCGTCAGCGTGCCGGTATTGCGCGGCAGGCCGTAGAAATCGGGTCCGTGGAAACTGGCGAAGCCCTCCAGCGCGTCCAGCCTGCCGGCGTCGTCGAAGGCCTTCGCGTACAGCTCCATCGCGTGCAGCCCCGTGAAGCAGCCGGCGCAGCCGCAGGCGTGTTCCTTCAGGCCGCGCGCGTGCGGCGCGCTGTCGGTACCCAGGAAGAAGCGCGGACTGCCGCTGGTGGCGACTTCCACCAGGGCCTGGCGGTGCGTCTCGCGCTTGAGCACCGGCAGGCAGTACCAGTGCGGGCGCATGCCGCCCTGGAACAGGGCATTGCGGTTGTACAGCAGGTGCTGGGGCGTGAGGGTGGCGGCGATCGGACCCTCGGCATCGCGCACATACTGCGCGGCATCGGCCGTGGTGATGTGCTCGAACACCACCTTCAGCGCCGGGAAGGCGCGGCGCAGGGGAATCATGACCCGATCGATGAAGACCTGCTCGCGGTCGAACACGTCGATGGCGGGGTCGGTGGCTTCGCCATGGGTCAGCAGCGGCATGCCCACCTTCTCCATGGTCTCCAGCACCTTGGCGCAGCGGCCCAGCAGGTCCGTCACGCCGGCATCCGAGTTCGTCGTCGCGCCAGCCGGATACAGTTTGACCGCATGGACCGCGCCCGACTCGCGCGCGCGCTGGATTTCCTCGGGCTCGGTATTGTCGGTCAGGTACAGCGTCATCAGCGGCGTGAACGCCTCCGGCCCGATGCCGCGCTTGCCGAGAGCCGCCAGGATGCGGTCCCGATACGCCAGCGCCTGGGACGTGGTCGTGACCGGCGGCTTCAGGTTGGGCATGATGATGGCCCGGGCGAACTGGCGCGCGGAATGGGCGGCGACGGCCTCGAGCGCCTCGCCGTCGCGCAGGTGCAGGTGCCAGTCGTCGGGGCGGGTGATGGTCAGCGTGGAAAGGGTCATGGATGCGGCCAAGGGGCGTATCGGAAGGTCGGCCAGCGCGCACGCGTATGCCGCGCGCGCCGGCTAGGTTGCCTTCATTTTACGGCCCGAACCCGGCCCCGCGCCAACCCCCGCGCCCGCGCGCGTTCCCGCTCATCCTTTCCGGTTCAGGTCGCCCAGGTTCTCTTTCCGGTTCGAGATGATGCCCTCGAGCCGCTCGTGCATCCGGCTCCCGGCCCGCGCGGCCAGGTCCGCGACCTCCTGGACGTCCAGCGTCGCGTGCCGCCCGCCCCGCAGCAGCACGCGTCCCCCCACCATCACGGTATCGACGTTGGCGGGCATGCCCGAATAGACCAACGAGTAGTACGGGTCGATCACCGGGGCCATGTTGATGTCGTTCTTGCGGACCAGGATGATGTCGGCCTGCTTGCCGGCCGACAGCGACCCGATGGCGTCGTCCATCCCCAGCGCCTTCGCCCCGCCCAGCGTGGCGATCTCGACGATGCGGCGCGGTTCGAGCTTGCGGTCCACGTCGGCGCGCTGCTTGTGGGCCCACAGCAGCGCCCGCATGACGGTGAAGAAATCGCCCGTCGCCAGCGCGCTGGACGCATCGACCGACAGACTCAGGCTGGCCCCCAGTGCCTCCAGCTCCGCGAACTGGATGTAGCCGTTTCGCACCGTCGAATACGGGATCTCGATGGCCGGCGACATGCTGAACTGCACCTGCTTTCTCACCATCAGCTCGCGCTCGGCGGCGGTAAACCCCTGGGTGTGGATCATCAGGATGTCCGGTCCCAGCAGGTTGCTTCGATCCATCAACCCCACGAGCCCGTGCGCCGTGTCGCCGTAGTGCAGCGAGATCGGCAGCCCCAGTTCCCTCGACGCTCTCACCTCGCCGACGAAGGTATCGTCGCTGCCGCCGGCCTTCAGCACCGCCGGCGACGGCAGTTGCAGGTTGACGCCCAGCTTCAGCCTGGGGTCCGCGCGGCCCCAGTTCGCCAGCGTCGCCTTGACACCGGCCAGGTCCAGGCGCTCGCCCCGGCCGGGCGTGCCGTAGGAGAAGCGGGTGCGGGCCCCGACGTCCAGCGCCGCGCGGATCTCGGCATCGGCATGCGCGACGGACCGCGTGTTGTGCGAGAAATTGTTCAGGCAGGTCACGCCCGACAGCAACTCCTGCATCAGCCCGAACCGGACCGAATGGAAGGCGTCGTCCGGCGTGCACAGCGGCGCGGCGCGATTGGTCGTCGGGAAATAGCCGCGCTGGGGATCGTCGCCCCGCACCGAACCACGCAGGAAGGCATTCCACAGATGGGAGTGGGCATCGACGAAGCCGGGCATGACGATCATCCCGCGCGCGTCGATGACCTGCGCACCGGGCACGGACAGCTTGCGGCCCACCGCGACGATGGCGCCGTCGCGCACGTGGACGTCCCCCTCGGGCAGGTCACCCACGCTCCGGTCCATCGACAGCACGTGGCCGCCGGAGATCAGGAATTCGCGGCTCGGCGCCCGTGTGCCTTCCGCCTGGGCCCGCGCCGGGCCCACCAGGGTGGCACCGGTTCCCGCCACCGCCGCCGCCATCGCGCCGCGCAGGAAATCCCGCCGGCCCGGACCGCTGGTGCCGGCGAGCACCGCCGCGCGTTCGTCGTTCGCCATGCCACTCTCCCATTTTGCTTTAGGTATACAAATTTTATTTCTAAAGCAATTGAAAGCAAGGCTGGTGCAAACCCGCCCCCTCGGGCGGGTTCAGTCCACGACCGGCATACTGCGTTCGACCAACGAGGCCATGATGCCCGCACCCAGGGGGATCACCGCGTCGTTGAAATCGTAGTTGCTGCTGTGCAGGAAGCAGCCCTGCTCCGCGCCGCCCTGTCCCAGCCGGAAATAGGCGCCCGGCCGTCCTTGCAGCATGAACGAGAAATCCTCGGCCCCCATCGACGGCGTCAGGTCGCGGATGACGTTCTCCTTGCCCAGCATCGCGGTCGCCACGTCGGCCACGAAATTGGCTTCCCTCGGCGTATTGATGGTGGCCGGATAGATGCGGTCGTACTTGAGCGTGGCCTTGGCTCCGAACGCCGCCGCGATCGACGAGGACAGGTCCCGCAACCGGTTCTCGACCATCTCCTGTACCGTGCGGCGGAAGGTCCGCACCGTGCCCACCAGGCGCGCCTCGCGCGGGATCACACTCATCGCACCGGGGTTGCCGGCCTGCACCGAACAGATGGACACCACCGCGGAGTCCAGCGGATTGACGTTGCGCGAAACGATGGACTGTGTCGCGGTGATGATCTGGCCCGCCACCACGACCGGGTCGATCGTCTGGTAGGGATGCGCGCCATGGCCGCCCTTGCCCTCGATGACGATCTCGAAGCGGTCGGACGCGGCCATCATCGGTCCGGGATTGATGCCGACCTTGCCGGCCGGCAATCCCGGCCAGTTGTGGAGCGCGTAGATTTCGTTACAAGGATAGGTATCGAACAGCCCATCGTCCATCATGGCGCGGGCCCCGCCCAGCCCTTCCTCGGCCGGCTGGAAGATCAGCACCGCGGTGCCGTCGAAATTGCGCGTCCGGGACAGATAGCGCGCCGCGCCCAGCAGGATGGTGGTGTGGCCGTCGTGGCCGCAGCCGTGCATCATGCCCGGCTTGCTGGAACGGTGCGCGAAGGCGTTGTCCTCGGCCATCGGCAACGCGTCCATGTCGGCCCGCAGGCCGATCATGCGGCCGCTGTCGCAGCGCCGGCCGTGGATGATGCCGACCAGCCCGGTCTTGCCAATGTTCCGGTGCACCTCCACGCCCAGCAGTTCGAGCGCCTTGGCGACGATGCCCGAAGTGCGTACCTCTTCGAATCCTAGCTCGGGATGCGCGTGCAGGTCGCGCCGCAGCAGCGTCAGATCATCGTGAAATTTGCGTATGGCTTCCAGCGGCGAACGCAACGCCACCCCAGCATCCATTCCTGCTCTCCGGTCCTGCGGCCGCTCGGCGGCCCGAATGTCAATCGATAACCGGTCCGTCCGGGAGTTCCCCCAGCGCGGTACGACTTGGTGTCAAAAGCTGAATGTCGCCATACCAGCTTTCGGCGTAGCCCCGGGTGTTGTCCGAGTCGGTCATGACCCCCACGCCGATCAGCGTGCCGGGCTCCTCTCCGAACAGCTCGATGTAGTCCTGCACATAGTTGCGCTCGTAGTCCAGCCAGCGGCCCGTGCGCTCGGGACCGGACTCCACCACTTTCAGGCGGATGCGGGACGTGTGGGCATTGGCCAGGTTGGCGCCCACCGGCTTGCCGGCATCCCAGGTGTAGATCAGGGTGGCGTAGGGCACCTCGCGCCCCAGCAGCATGCGCGCGGTCTCGGCCAGCATCTGGTCGCGCAGCGGCAGCTTGCGCCAGTCGCCGTCAAAGGCCAGCACGAGGCGCGCGGGCGCGTCCTCGGTCTCGGGACGGGAACTGTTGGCCCGCTCGATCATCGCGTCGGTACGCCAGGACCAGCGCACATACGGGGCCTGCGCGACCGGCAGGTGCACCGGCACCCACATCCCGCTCGCGGCCGATTCCGCCACGGCATGCAGCACCGGACGCTCGTGCCCGCCCACGCTGGCGCGGGCGACCTGGTAGCGGGTCTTGGTCTTGTCGGGCCGGATGATCCAGGGCCGCCATCCCGCCGGGACCTCGCCCACGGCCGAGGACGATTGCGACAGCATCAGCGCCGCGGCGCCGTGGGCCGGTTCCGCCTGTTCCAGCCGCTCGGGAGCGGGGCCGGCACAGCCCGCGAGCAGCGCCGCGAAAGCCAGCAACAAAGCGGACGACCGGATACGAAACGGAACAAATGCAAACATTGGCGGGCGCATCCCGGCAAGGGCGTAGACGGCAATGTGTCCATTCTACCGGCCATAGCGGCCCGCCAAGCGTTGCATCCCCGTCTAAAACCCCGGGGAAACGCCGTTTCTGTTGGAATTTTGTTGTGGCTTTGCCCAGCAAGGCGATATGCTGCGCTCGCGGGGTTATTCCGCAGTTCTGGAGTTTGCCTCTCGCGCACTGCGGTGTGGCCCTGCCAACGATCTGACGATTGAACCCCTTTTTAGGAGTACAGCATGGCCACAGCCAAGAAGGCGCCGGCGAAGAAAGCCGCGCCCGCCAAGAAAGCCGCTCCGGCTAAGAAAGCCCCGGCCGCCAAGAAGGCCGCTCCGGCCAAGAAGGCCGCGACCAAGGCTCCCCGCAAGGTCAACGCCGCCTTCCTCAAGCCCATGACCCCCAGCGCCACGCTGGCTGCCGTCATCGGCCCGGCCCCGCTGCCGCGCACCGAAGTCACGCGCAAGATCTGGGAATACATCAAGAAGCACAAGCTGCAGGATCCCAAGGCCAAGCGCAACATCAACGGCGACGCCAAGCTCAAGGAGCTGTTCGGCAAGCCCAGCGTCGACATGTTCGAGCTGACCAAGATCGTCAACGCGCACCTGAAATAAGCAGGCGGCCCCGTCCGACGGGGCTCCCGCCAGCGCCCGGCCCATGCGGTCCGGGCGCATCGCAGGCCCGGCCCCGCCCGGCCTACGAGCCTCCGGCGCCCGCGCCGCGCAGGACCAGAATCTTCCCCTGCCTGGCATCGGTCAGCAGGTACAACTCTCCCGACGCCCCCATCACGACATCGCGGATCCGGCTGCCCAGATCGGTCAGCAGACGCTCTTCACGCACGACTTTCCCACCGTCCAACTGCAAGCGTATCAGCGCCTGCCCGCTCAAGGCGCCGGTGAACAGGCTGCCCGTCCACGAGGGAATGGCCTGGCTGGTGTAGAACGCCAGCCCGCTCGGCGACACCGACGGCACCCAGCTGTACAAGGGCGGCTCGAAACCCGGCTGCGACGCCTCCTGCCCGATCCGGCCGCCGCCATATTCTTCGCCGTACGTGTACAGGGGCCAGCCGTAATTCTTGCCGGCTCGCACGACGTTCAACTCGTCGCCGCCCTGCGGACCATGCTCGACCATCCACAATTCACCGGTACCTGGGTTCAGTGCCGCACCCTGGGGATTGCGATGGCCCAACGACCAGATCTCGGGCAACGCCCCCTTGTCGCCAGCGAACGGGTTGTCGCGCGGCACGCTGCCATCGTCGTTGACCCGGACGACCTTGCCATGATGCGTGTTCAAGCCTTGGGCGTCCGGACGGGTCTGGCGGCTCGAGCGTTCGCCCAGCGTAATGAACAGCTTGCCGTCGCGCGCAAAGACCAGGCGGGAACCGAAGTGCAGCGTGCTGGCGAACTTGGGAGACTGGCGGAAGATGACCCGGGAGTCGGCAAAGCGCCACTGGCCACCTTCCTGCACCAGCCTGCCGCGGGCTACCGCGGTACTGTTCCCCCCCTCGCCCGCTTCGGCATAGCTCAGGTACACAAAGCCGTTGCGCGCGAAGTCCGGGTGCAGCACCACGTCCAACAAGCCGCCCTGGCCACGGGCATCCACCTTGGGCACGCCCGCCACGGGCGCCGAGACCTGTCCCTGCCCCGACACCACACGCAAGCGCCCGGGTCGTTCGGTCACCAGGGCGCCTCCTTGAGGCAACAGCGCGAGGCCCCAGGGATGCTCCAGGCCCTCGGCCCAGGTGGACAACTGCACCCCGGCGGGCAACGCCGCGCGAACCACGGGTACGTCCTTCCCCGGCCGCACAGGCTGGGCCACCGATGTGGCGACCATGGTGATGCCAAGAGCCACGGCCCATCCGGCCATCCAGCGCACTGATTTCATGTCGTTCTCCTTGTCCGCGATCATTTCTTGACCGGGAAAAAGGCGCAGCCGTTCCCCGGCGGGCCAAAGAACGCCGCATCACAGGAAAAAAGATGGGAAGACACTACGCGAAACGCGTGGCCGTAAAAGACAAAACCCCCGGCCGGGTTACCGGTCGGGGGTTTTGGGTGTAGATAGCCTGACAATGACCTACTTTCACAGACGTCCGTCCA
>MKUP01000026.1 GCA_001898625.1 Burkholderiales bacterium 67-32 | reverse complement strand
GCATCGGTCTGATGGGCTACGTCATGCGGGTCTACGACTTCCCCATCGCGCCGGTCCTGATCGGCCTGATCCTCGGCCCCATGGCGGAAACCCAACTGCGGCGTGCCCTGGCCATCGGCGAAGGCAACCCGATGATCCTGGTGTCGACACCGACCTCGGCCACGCTCATCGCCCTGGCGGCAGCCGCGCTGGTCCTGCCCCTGCTGCTGCGCAGGCTCAAACGCAACGCATGAATCCGCCGCGTCACCCGCGCCCTGAAATCACGCTGAAACCCGCACCATGACCGACCTTCCTCTATTACCGCTGCCCGGCCGCAAGATCCACTATGTTCCCGTTGCGGACATCCCCGGCGTGGACCGACTGCCCTTTTCCCTGCGCATCCTGCTGGAGAATCTGCTGCGCCAGGCCCGCCAGGGCTCGGATACGCGCGCGGAAATCGACGTCCTGCTCAAGCGCGAAACGGGCGGCGGCCTGAGCTTCCATCCCGCACGCGTCTTCGGCCAGGACATTCTCGGGCAGGTCATGCTGGTGGACATGGCCGGCCTGCGCGACGCCGTCGCCGACGCCGGAGTGACCCCGGCCGCCGTCCACCCCAAGGTACCGGTGGATGTCATCATCGACCATTCGCTGCAGGTGGATCGCTGGGCCAGCGCCGATGCCAGCCAGGTCAACCTGGAGCGCGAGTACCAGCGCAACGGCGAGCGCTTCGCCTTCCTGCGCTGGTGCAGCAGCAGCTTCGAGGGCGTGCGCATCGTCCCGCCCGGCAAGGGCATCATGCACCAGCTCCATCTCGAGCATATCGGCCAGGTGGTAAGGACGGAAACCTTGCCGGATGGCGAGCTGGCGATTCCCGATACCTGTGTCGGCACCGACAGCCACACCCCCATGATCAATGGCCTGGGCGTGCTGGGCTGGGGAGTAGGCGGCATCGAAGCCGAAGCGGTCATGGTGGGCAAGCCCGTGTCCCTGGCCTTGCCGGAAGTGGTCGGCATCGAAGTGCGCGGCAGGCTGCGCGAGGGCGTGCTGCCAACCGACCTCGTTCTGACCATCACCCAGAAGATGCGCGAGATCGGCGTAGTCGGCAAGTTCGTGGAGTTTTTCGGCGAAGGACTGGAAACCCTGTCGCTGGGGGACCGCGGCATGATCGCGAACATGGCGCCGGAGTATGGCGCGACCGCCGTGTACTTCCCCATCGACCAACGCACCCTCGCCTACCTGCGCATGACGGGCCGCGAAGACGATCGAATCACCCTGGTCGAGGCCTATGCCAAGGCGCAGAAACTGTGGCGCGACGCGGATACCCCCGCTCCCGAGTTCGATGCCGTCGTCACGCTCGACCTGGATGCCATCACCCCGTGCCTGGCCGGCCCCCGCAACCCCGAGGATCGCGTCGCGCTGGAGGAAGCCGGCCGCGCATTCCGGCAGCACCACCTCGACATTGCCGGCGTGCCCGCCGATGCGGACCGCCGTGTGCCGGTGCGCGATGCCGGCTTCTCGCTGCATGACGGCGCCGTGGTCATCGCCGCCATCACCAGTTGCACCAATACGGCCAACCCCGTCAACATGATGGCGGCCGGCCTCGTGGCCAGGAAGGCTGTCGCCCTTGGCTTGCGCAGTCAGCCCTGGGTCAAGACCTCTCTCGTGCCCGGCAGCCAGGTTACTGCCGCCGTGCTCGAAAAAGCGGGCTTGCAGGACGCCCTGGACAGCCTGGGTTTCCAGGTTGCGGGCTTCGGATGCACCACTTGCAACGGCGGTTCGGGTCCATTGCCGGAAGCCATTGCCGAGGCGATCGAACACGAGAAGCTGGTCGCCACCGCCGTGCTCTCGGGCAACCGCAACTTCGAAGGCCGCATCCACCCCAACGTGCGCGCTGCCTACCTGGGATCGCCGGCGTTGGTGGTGGCGTATGCCTTGACCGGCAGCCTGATGCTCGACATCACCCGCGACCCCATCGGTACCAGCAGCAGCGGCTCGCCGGTCTATCTGCGCGACATCTGGCCGACCGCGGCCGAAATCGCCGAGGCCGTGGACAACGCCTACGAGCCGGACCTCTTCCGCGCCAAGTATGCCGACCTGTTCGACGGCGGCCCCGCCTGGGATGCCCTGGCGGGGGAACCCGGCGAACGATTCGCGTGGCAGGCAGACAGCACGTATATCCGCCGGCCGCCCTACTTCGACGGATTGAGCCGCCGCCCGCCTCCCGTCACGGACATTCTGGGCATGCGGCCGCTGGCCATCCTGGGAGACTCGGTTACCACCGATCATATTTCCCCTTCCGGCGCCATCAGCCTAGGCACGCCGGCGGCGGATTTCCTGCTCGGCCAGGGCGTACAAAAGGCCGACTTCAACAACTACACCACGCGGCGCGGCAACCATGACGTGGCGGTGCGCGCGACCTTCGCCAACATCCGCCTGCGCAACCGCATCGTGCCGGGCGTCGAGGGCGGCCACACGCGTCTGATGCCCGAGGGCACCCCGATGCGCATCTTCGAAGCGGCGCAAGCGTACCTGCGCCGCGGCGTGCCGCTGACCGTCATTGCCGGCCGCAACTACGGCTGCGGCTCATCCCGCGACTGGGCCGCGAAAGGCGTCGCGCTGCTGGGCGTCAAGACCGTGATTGCCGAGAGCTTCGAGCGCATCCATCGCACCAACCTGGTCGGCATGGGTGTCCTGCCGCTGCAATTCGAAGCTGGCACGACGGCCGAATCGCTGGCCCTGGACGGCTCCGAACGCATCGACATCCTCGGCCTGTCCGACGAACTGGGCGTCGGCGCACGCGTGCGCGCCGTCATCCACCGCGAGGCCGGCGGGATGACCACCGTGCCGCTGATCGTCAGGCTGGACACAACCGAAGACGTCGAGTACTGGCGGCACGGCGGCATTCTGCCCCGGGTCTGGCGTGACTACGTCGACACGCCCCCGCAGGCCTGACCTCCGGTCCATACCGCATCCCATTCCAAGCAGATCGTGAAGGAGACAAACATGAACATCGACACTCGAGGCAGGCGCCGGGCCCTGCGCGCGTTGACCGGCATGGCGGCACTGGCCGGGCTCTCCGGTCTGGCGCGGGCCAACGACAAGTATCCCGACAAGGCCATCACACTCCTCGTGCCGCAGCCGGTCGGCGGCGATGCCGACGCCGTCTGCCGCTTGCTGCAACCCCACTGGCGGCAGGAGCTAGGGCAATCGCTGATCATCGACAACCGCGCCGGCGCGGCGGGCAACATCGGCACAGCCGCCGGCGCCCGCGCGCCTTCCGACGGCTACACGCTGACCTTCGTCAACCAGAGCACCATGGCCATCAATCCTTTTCTCTACAAGGATCCTGGGTACCAGGTAGCCGAACTGGAGCCGGTCAGCCTGATGACATCCATCGATCTGATCATCTGCGCGCACCCGTCCGTGCCCGCCAACAACCTGGCCGAATTGCTGGAACAGGCTCGGCGCCGCCCCGGCGCCTTCACCTACGGCACGGCCGGCAACGGCAGCGCCAATCATCTGGCCGGAGAAATGCTGAAATCCATGGCCGGCGTGAATCTCGTGCATGTGCCCTACCGCGGCGGCGGTCCCGCCATGATAGGCGCGCTCGGAGGAGAAATCTCGACCGTCGTCGCGTTCCCCCTCGCGGCCCTGCCGCACATCCGGGCCGGCAAGCTGCGCGCGCTCGCAACTACGGGCAGTACCCGCAGCGCCGCGCTGCCCCAGGTGCCCACCGTGGCTGAAAGCGGCGTGGCCGGCTACGAATTCGTCTCGTGGATGGGCTTGGTCGCACCCAAGGGCACTCCACGCAGCCGGATCAACATCGTCGACCAGGCCACCCGGCGAGCATTGGCCGAGCCGGACGTGCGGCAGCGCTTCGCCGAGGGCATGACCACCGCGGTCGGCCAGGGTCCGGAGGCGCTGCGCGAACTGATCGCCAAGGAGTCCGGGAAAATGTCCGCGCTGATTTCCCGGTTCCATCTCAAGATCGATTGAGGCATCGCCCGGCGGCCGGGACGGGCGATGCTCCCGGCTAAACTAGCGCACATGGAAAAAGCCAAAGACCTGACCGCCGTACAGGCCCGCGTGGTGCGCGAGATCATGGCGCTGGTGCGGCGGGAAAATCGCGTGGCGGGCGATGCCATGCCCGAAGTGTCCCTGGCCCAGGCCATCGGCACGTCCCGCAGCCCGGTCCAGGTGGCGCTGCGCCACCTGGCCACCCTGGGCGTCGTCCGGCAGGACAGCAACCGCCGCTTCGTCCTGGCGCGCGACGCCAAGGACCTGGATGACGTGGCGGGAACCCTGCTGGCCGAACCGGACGACCCGCTCTATCACCAGATCGCGCAGGCCAGGCAATCGGGCGGACTGCCCGACGAGGTGAACGAGGCCCAGCTCATGCGGATGTTCGGGGTTGCCCGCAGCACCCTGCGCAAGGTCCTCTCGCGCATCGCCAAGGAAGGCTGGGCCGAACAGCGCGTAGGCAGCGGCTGGGAATTCCTGCCCATGATCGACTCGCCCCAGGCCTATGAAGAAAGCTATCTATTCCGCCAATCCATCGAACCGGCGGCCCTGATGAGCCCTTGGTTCTCGGCCGACCGCACGCAGTTGGCCGCCCTACGGCGCGAACAGCAACTCATCGTCGACGGCGGCTACCAGTCCATGACAGCCATCGAGCTGTTCGAGGCGAACTGCCGTTTTCACGAAACGCTGGCACAGTGGTCCGGCAATCGTTTCGCCCTGCAGACCGTACAGCGCCTGAATCAGTTGAGGCGCCTGGTCGAATACCGCCAGGCCGCGATGCGCCCGGCCCGCCAGACCCAGGCACGGGAGCATCTGGGCATCCTGGCGGCAATCGAGCAACAGGACTTGATCGAGGCCGCCGGCCTGATGCGCAAGCACCTCGAAGATGCCCGCCGGGCGAAAGTCTACGGGCAGAATGTCTTCGCGGCGGATGCCGCGATCAGCTGAAGAACTCCTTCACCCGATCCGTCCACGACTTGCTCTGCGGCGAATGCTTGTCGCCGCCTTCGCTCAGCGAGGCCTCGAAGTCGCGCAGCATCTGCCTCTGCCTGTCGTTCAGGCGCACCGGGGTCTCGAGCACGACGTGGCAATAAAGGTCGCCCGGATAGCTGGAGCGCACGCCACGTATGCCCTTGCCGCGCAGGCGGAAGACCTTGCCCGACTGCGTGCCTTCGGGAATGCTGATCTCGCCGCGTCCGCCCAGCGTGGGCACTTCCAGGTCGCCGCCCAGCGCCGCGGTGGTGAAGGGGATGGTCAGTTCGCAGTGCAGGTCGTCGCCGTCGCGCTGGAAGATGCCGTGCTGCTTGATGTGGATTTCGACGTACAGGTCGCCCGAGGGGCCGCCGTTGACGCCGGGCTCGCCGTTGCCGGACGAGCGGATGCGCATGCCGTCGTCGATGCCGGCGGGAATCTTGACCTGGAGGGTCTTGTTGCGGCGGACCTTGCCGACGCCGTCGCAGGCCGTGCAGGGATCGGGGATGACCTTGCCGGTGCCGTGGCAGGTCGGGCAGGTCTGCTGCACGCTGAAGAAGCCCTGCTGCATGCGCACCGCGCCGGTGCCGCCGCAGGTGTGGCAGGTCTTGGGCTGGGTGCCGGGCTTGGCGCCGGAGCCGTGGCAAGTGTCGCAGTTGTCCCAACTGGGCACGCGGATCTCGGTGTCGAAGCCGGTGGCGGCCTGCTCCAGCGTGATCTCCATGCTGTATTTCAAGTCGGCGCCGCGGTACATCTGGGCGCCGCCGCGCTGGCGGCCACCGCCGAAGATCTCGCCGAAGATGTCGCCGAACGCGTCGGCAAAACCACCCGCCCCACCGCCCATGCCGCCGGCGGCCGTCGCGTCGACGCCGGCATGGCCGTAGCGGTCGTAGGCGTCGCGCTTCTCGGCTTCGCAGAGGATCTCGTAGGCGTACTTGACCTCTTTGAACTTCTCTTCCGCTTCCTTGGAGTCGGGGTTGCGGTCGGGGTGGTATTTCATGGCCAGCTTGCGGTAGGCCTTCTTGATTTCTTCCTCGGTAGCGGTGCGGGCAACGCCGAGGACTTCATACAGATCGCGTTTGGTGGACATGGTTCTTTCTTCGGTGGCCTGTTTTCAGGAGGCCGGCAATATCTCTGGTGAATAGCGGTTGTGTGCTATTGACGGGTTTGGGTAGGCCCCCTGGCTTCGTGGGGCAGCCAGGAGGCCTACCCAAACCCTGCACCGGTGGTGGCGGGAAGCCGGCGGCGCAGTCAAGACGAAAAGCGGAGCGGCCCACATTGTAGGCCGCTCCGCGGGTACTGCTTACTTGTCGTCCCGCTTGACTTCCTTGAAGTCGGCATCGACGACGTTGTCGTCGGCCTTGGCGCCGCCGGCGTCACCGCCGGGAGCCGCACCCGCCGCACCGGCGGCCTGGGCCTGCGCCTGCATGTCGGCGTACATCTTTTCGCCAAGCTTCTGCGAAGCCTTGGACAGGGCCTCGACCTTGGCGTCGATGGTTTCCTTGTCGCCTTCCTTCAGGACGTCCTCGAGATCCTTGATGGCGGCCTCGATGGATTCCTTCTCGGACGCCTCGAGCTTGTCGCCGTACTCTTCCAGCGACTTGCGGGTGGCGTGGACCAGGGCGTCGGCCTGGTTGCGCGACTGCGCCAGTTCGGCCACGCGCTTGTCCTCGTCGGCGTTGGCCTCGGCATCGCGGACCATGCGTTCGACTTCGGCCTCGGTCAGGCCGGAGTTGGCCTTGATCGTGATCTTGTTTTCCTTGCCTGTGCCCTTGTCCTTGGCCGACACGTGCAGGATGCCGTTGGCGTCGATGTCGAAGGTGACCTCGATCTGCGGCGTGCCGCGCGGCGACGGCGGGATGCCTTCGAGGTTGAATTCGCCCAGGCCCTTGTTGCCGGCGGCGATTTCACGCTCGCCCTGGAACACCTTGATGGTCACGGCCGGCTGGTTGTCGTCGGCGGTGGAGAACACCTGCGAGAACTTGGTCGGGATGGTGGTGTTCTTCTTGATCATCTTGGTCATGACGCCGCCCAGGGTTTCGATACCCAGGGACAGGGGAGTCACGTCCAGCAGCAGCACGTCCTTGCGGTCGCCCGACAGCACGGAGCCCTGGATAGCGGCACCGGCGGCGACGGCCTCGTCGGGGTTCACGTCCTTGCGCGGATCCTTGCCGAAGAACTCCTTGACCTTCTCCTGCACCTTGGGCATGCGCGTCATGCCGCCGACCAGGATCACGTCGTCGATGTCCGAGACCTTGACGCCGGCATCCTTGATGGCGGTGCGGCAGGGCTCGATCGTGCGGTTGATCAGGTCTTCGACCAGCGCTTCCAGCTTGGCGCGGGTGATCTTCAGGTTCAGGTGCTTGGGACCGGAGGCATCGGCCGTGATGTACGGCAGGTTGATCTCGGTTTGGGTGGCCGACGACAGTTCGATCTTGGCCTTTTCAGCAGCTTCCTTCAGGCGCTGCAGGGCCAGGACGTCCTTGGACAGGTCCACGCCTTGTTCTTTCTTGAACTCGCCGATGATGTAGTTGATCAGCACCTGGTCGAAGTCTTCGCCGCCCAGGAAGGTGTCGCCGTTGGTGGACAGCACCTCGAACTGCTTTTCGCCATCGACGTCGGCGATCTCGATGATGGACACGTCGAACGTGCCGCCGCCCAGGTCATACACGGCGATCTTGCGGTCGCCCTTTTCCGACTTGTCCAGGCCGAACGCCAGCGCGGCCGCGGTGGGCTCGTTGATGATGCGCTTGACGTCCAGGCCGGCGATGCGGCCGGCGTCCTTGGTCGCCTGGCGCTGGCTGTCGTTGAAATAGGCCGGCACCGTGATCACGGCTTCGGTCACTTCCTCGCCCAAGTAGTCCTCGGCGGTCTTCTTCATCTTGCGCAGCACTTCGGCCGACACCTGCGGGGGCGCCAGCTTCTTGTCGCGCACCTGCACCCAGGCGTCGCCGTTGTCGGCCTTGACGATGCTGTAGGGCATCAGGTCGATGTCCTTCTGCACGGCCTTTTCGTCGAACTTGCGGCCGATCAGGCGCTTGACGGCGTACAGGGTGTTCCTGGGATTGGTGACCGCCTGGCGCTTGGCCGGCGCGCCGACCAGGATCTCGCCGTCTTCCATGTAGGCGACGATCGAGGGGGTGGTGCGGGCGCCTTCGGCGTTTTCGATGATCTTGACCTGCGGGCCTTCCATCACTGCGACGCAGCTATTGGTGGTGCCCAGGTCGATGCCTATGATTTTGCCCATAATCCTTGTTCCTGAAAAAGATCAGAAAAATTCGCTTGATCAATAAATAGGTGGAGATTTCGTTATTTCAATGCCTGCGATAGCTTCTTTCGATCGCGGCGGGCCTTATTTGGCGGCCGCGACCGTTACCAGTGCCGGACGCAGTACTCGATCGACGATCAGATAACCCTTCTGCAGGGTCTGCAGGACCGTGTTGGCCGGTTCGTCCGACGGAACCGACGCGATGGCCTGATGGTGGTGCGGGTTGAATTTGTCGCCCGGAACCGGGGCGATCTCGACCAACTTGTTGCGCTCGAAGGCGCCGACCAGTTGCTTGAGGGTGACGTCCACGCCTTCGCGCAGGGTGTCGATGGACTGGTTTTCCTGGGCCAGGGCGGCCTCCAGGCTGTCTTTCACCGGCAACAGGTTTTCCGCGAATGCCTCGATACCGAACTTCTGCGCCTTGGAGACTTCCTCCTGGGCACGCCGGCGGACATTGTCCGCCTCGGCGCGGGCGCGCAGCATGGCATCGTAATTGTCCTTGGCCTCGGCCTGGGCCGCGGCCAGCTGGGCCTGCAGCGCGACGATGGGATCCTCGCTGCCCGCGGCCTCGGGCGTTTCCGCCGAGTTCGGGTTCACGTTTTCGGGATCCAGATTGGGTTGATCGCCAGGCTTGTGCTCAGCCGACATTGATGCCTCCATGAAAAACCAAAATAAATCAGCGACTTGCTGGAACTCTATGTCCGAAATGGGGACTAAATCCGCGCTTTCAAGTATATCCCCCCCCTACGCGCTGACGCGCGCCCCCCAGGGGGCGAAACCGGCGGACCGGCAAAGCCGGATCCGCGGTTTCCTGGGTCTAGGGAAACGATCTTGGACTGAAGCACGGTTGCTACCGCTGGCAGCCAGCGATAGCAACCGTGCCACGACCCAAGATGGTCCCACTAGACCCAGGATGCGGTGGATCCGGCTTTGCCGGTCCACCCGCATCGCCCCCTTGAGGGGGAGCGGCCAAAGGCCGCCTGGGGGTGGGCTTCCCTTCCAGGGGGTGGGCTTCCCTTCCAGTCCGCCAGTTTCGCCCCCTGGGGGGCGCCCGAAGGGCGTAGGGGGGATCCTCAATTGGGGAGCCACTTTTCGATCTTGCGGCGGTCTTGCTTGGTGGGGCGGCCTTTCAGGCTGGCGGCGGGGTCGGCGTTCTGGCGGCGTAGTTCGATGGCTTCCAGGCGGCGTTTGAGGCCTTGCTGGGTTTCGTCGTACAGGGTGCGCGCGAAAACGGCGGGGCCGCGCTGGGTGGACAGGGCGCGGACCAGGACCTCCCAATCCTGTTCTCCGGCGCGGATCAGCAGGATGTCGCCGGGGCGCACGGCGCGCGAGGGCTTGACCCGTTCGCCGGACACTTTCACCTGCCCGGCCTCGACCGCCTCCTGGGCCAGCGTGCGGGTCTTGTAGAACCGCGCCGCCCACAGCCATTTATCGATACGTAGTTCTTCCATCCCGTTACTGGTCCGTGGCCGGTACCTGGTCGTTTTTGCGTTGCAACAAGACGGCTGCGTGCGCCGCGTCGGCCGGCTGGCGGGCCGCGGGGCGGGTGATCCAGCCTTGCATGTGGCGCTCGGCCAGGTTGGCCAGGCCCTCCACCCAGGCGGCGGAATCGTTCAGCGCGTCGATGTAGCGTAGCTGCCGGCCCCCCGCCAGCAGGAATGCTTCCTTGCCCTGCATCGCGATCTCTTCCAGGGTCTCGATGCAGTCGGCGACGAAGCCGGGGCAGAACACGTCCACGTCGGACACGCCGCTCTTGGCCAGTTCCTTCAACCGGGGTTCAGTATACGGCTGGAGCCACTCGGCCGCCCCGAAGCGGCTCTGGAAGGTCACTTCGACCTGCTCGGCGTACAGGCCCAGCCGCTCGGCCAGCAGGCGGCCGGTCTCCAGGCACTGCGCGTGATAGGGATCCCCCAGCGCGATGGAACGCTTGGGCAGGCCGTGGAAGCTCAACACCAGCTTCTGGCCCCGGCCGTTGTCGCGCCAGAAATCCAGGATGCGGGCGGCCATCGCCTCGATGTAGCCCGGATCGGCATGGAAGTCGCGCACGTACCGGACCTCGGGCACGTTGCGCAGCCGGGCCAGGCAAGCGCCCACGGCGTCGGATACGGCCGCGGTCGTGCTGGCCGCGTACTGCGGATAGAGCGGCAGGACCAGGATGCGCTCGCAGCCGGTCTCGCGCAGCGTGGCGATGGCCGCCTCGAGCGACGGATTGCCGTAGCGCATGGCCAGCGCCACTTCCACGCCCAGGCCCCGGTCGGACAGCGCGCGCGTCAGCCCCTCGGCCTGGCGGCGGCTCCAGACGAGCAGCGGGGAACCTTCGGGCGTCCACACCGAGGCGTAGCGCGCCGCCGCGTCGCGGGGCCGCAGCGTCAGGACCAGGCCATACAGGATGGGCAGCCAGATCAGGCGGGGAATCTCGACCACGCGGGGATCGGACAGGAACTCGGCCAAGTAGCGGCGCACGGCGGAGGCGGTGGGCGCGTCGGGCGTACCCAGGTTGACCAGCAGCAGGCCGGTGCGGGTGGGATGCGGGGAGGACGGCGACGGCTCGGGAAGGAAGCGCATGCGTGGCGTTTTCCGGACTCAGGAATGACAGGGGAAACGGCGGCGGGCGGGAGGGCCGTCCGCCGCTGCCGGCGGACGCCGGCTCAATGGTGGCTCAACGCGTTCGACAGCAGCCGCGCGGTGATGTCGACAATGGGAATCACCCGCTCGTACGACATCCGCGTCGGGCCGATCACACCCAGGGTCCCGACGACCTTGCCGTCCACCCCGTAGGGCGCCGTGATGACGCTGACCTCTTCCACCGGCACGAGCTGCGAGTCGCCGCCGATGTAGATCTGGACGCCATGCGCGCGGCTGGACACGTCGAGCAGCTGCATCAGGTCGGTCTTCTTCTCGAACAGTTCGAACATGCGGCGCAGCTTGTCCATGTCGGCCGTGATGTCGGAGACGCCCAGCAGGTTCAATTCGCCCGAGATGACGACGCTGTCGTCCTCGGTGGCGGCCTCGGCGCTGGCGTCCACCGCCAGTTCCATCAGCCTGGAGATGTCCTCGCGCAGCTGGCTCAATTCCTGCTGGAGGATCTGGCGGACGCCCTCGAACGACTTGCCACTGAAATGCTGGTTGAAGAAATTGGCCGCCTCGGTCAGCTCGGCGGAGGAATAGTCGCGCTGGACCATCAGCATGCGGTTCTGCACATCGCCTTCTGGCGTCACGATGATCAACAGCACACGCGTGTCGGACAGCCGGATGAATTCGATCTGCCGGAACATCTGGCTGCGCTTGGGCGACATCACCACGCCGGCGAACTGGGTCAGCTTGGACAGCAGCGAGGCCGCGGCCGCGATGACGCGCTGGGGTTCGGCCGAAGGCAGCAGGGTCTGGATGTGGGTCGCCTCGGAGACTTCGTAGGGCTGCACCGTCAGCAGCGAGTCGACGAACATCCGGTAGCCCCGGGGGGTGGGGACGCGGCCGGCGGAGGTATGGGGGCTGTGGATCAGGCCATGGTCTTCGAGATCGGCCATGACGTTGCGTATCGTGGCCGGCGACAGGTCGAAGACCTTGGAGAGCGTGCGCGAACCGACAGGTTGTCCGTCTGTGATGTAACGCTCGATGAGAGCTTTCAACAATGTACGTGCGCGATCGTCCATAGCCAATTGTACCCCCCCTACGCGCTACGCGCGCCCCCCCAGGGGGGCGGCACTGGCGGACCGGCGGAGCCGGATCCGCTGTGCCCTGGCAACTACCGGGCTGCTAGGGGCTGGAGTTCTTTAGAGGAACGGCGTTCAAGGTGGGTGAACGGATTGAGTGTTGGGAATGGCAAAAAGGACCACATGGGGCCCCGTTGGGAGGTCTCCCCTCATATAATGCCTGCATGCATTTTCCCATCGTCGCCCTCGTCGGCAAATACCACGATACCGGCATCGCCGCGCCGTTGCGCGCGGTCGCGCAGATGCTGCGCGATGCCGGGCGCGAGGTCGTGTTCGAGAAGGACACCGCCACCAATATCGGCGTCCTGGACTACCCCGCGGCCACCGTCGACGAGATCGGGCAGCGCGCGTCGCTGGCCATCGTCATGGGGGGCGACGGCACGATGCTGGGGGTGGCGCGGCAGTTGGCGCCCTGGGACGTGCCCGTGGTGGGCATCAACCACGGCCGGCTGGGGTTCATCACCGACGTCCCCATCGAGGACGCCGGCACCGCCATCGCCGGCATCCTCGACGGCCAGTTCGAGTCGGAAACCCGCACCCTGCTGGCCTGCAGCGTCATCCGCGGCGAGACCACGCTGGTGTCGGCGCTGGCGCTGAACGACGTGGTACTGAGCCGCGCCGGCCTGGGCGGCATGCTGGAAGTCACCGTGCAGGTGGACGGGCTGTACATGTCCAAGCAGCGCGCCGACGGCCTGATCATCGCCACGCCCACGGGATCGACGGCCTATGCGCTGTCGGCCAACGGCCCCATCCTGCATCCGTCGCTGCGCGGGCTGGTGCTGGTGCCGGTGGCGCCGCAGGCGCTGTCCAACCGGCCGATCGCGATCCCGGACGACTGCACGATAGACATCACCCTCACCCGCTCTCCCGGCGGCCGCGACGAAAGCGCCAGCGTGCACTTCGACATGCAGAGCTGGTCGTCGCTGCAGGAAGGCGACCGCGTCCTGGTGAAACGCGCCGAACATACCATCCGCTTTCTTCACCCGGCCGGATACAGTTATTTTTCCACCCTGCGGCGCAAGCTGCACTGGAACCAGATTTCCGGCACCGCGATCGACTAGCCCTTCCCCGCCCCTTTCACCGGCTCCATTCGTATGCTGCGCGCCCTGCACATCAACGATTTCGTGATCGTCGACCAGACCGAGGTCGAATTCGGCCCAGGCTTCACCGTCTTCTCCGGTGAAACGGGCGCCGGCAAGTCGATCCTGATCGACGCCCTGGCCCTGGCCCTGGGCGAACGCGCCGATGCCTCCGTGCTGCGGGAAGGCGCCAGCCGGGCCGAGGTCAGCGCGGTGTTCGACGTACCGCCGGCACTGCTGGACTGGCTGGCCGAGCGCGAACTGGATACCGACAGCCTGGTGCTGCGGCGGGTCATCGACACCCAGGGGCGCAGCCGCGGCTACATCAACGGCGTGCCCGCCACGCTGACCCAGTTGCGCGAACTGGGCGAACACCTGGTCGACATCCATGGGCAGCACGCGCACCAGAGCCTGCTCAAGACCGATTCCCAGCGCGACATGCTGGACGACCACGGCGACCATGGCGGGCTGCGGCGCGACACGGCCCAGGCCTGGAAGGCCTGGCGCGAACTTGCGCGCAAGCTCGAAGCGGTGGAGCGCGACGCGGCTTCGCTGCAGCAGGAACGCGAGCGCCTGCAATGGCAGGCCGACGAACTCGACCGGCTGGCGCTGCAGGACGGCGAATGGGACCACCTCCAGGCCGAGCACGGCAGGCTGGCCCATGCCCAATCGCTCATCGACGGTGCCAGCCAGACCATCGCGGCCCTGGAAGAGGACGATGACGCCGCCCATGCCCGCCTGGCCGCCGCCTCTCAGCGCATCGGCCAGTTGGCCGCGCACGACGCGGCGCTGGCGCCGGTGTCCGAGGCGCTGGAATCGGCCCGCATCGCGCTCCAGGAAGCCGTCTCCGACCTGAACAGCTACCTGGGGCGCCTGGAACTGGATCCGCAGCGCCTGGGCGAGGTCGAGGGACGCCTGCAGGCGGTGTTCGACACCGCCCGCAAGTTCCGCCTGCAACCCGAGGAACTGGTCGAACGCCACGCCACGCTGCTGGCGCAACTGGAAACCCTGAAGGAAGCCGAGGACGTCCAGGCCCTGCGCACCAAGGTCGAGGCCGCCAAGGCGGCCTACGACGCCGCGGCCGGCAAGCTCGGGCGGGCCCGCAAGAAGGCGGCGGGTTCGCTGTCCAAGGCGGTGACCCAGGCCATGCAGACGCTGGCCATGGGCGGCGGGCGCTTCGAGGTCGCGCTCGAGGCGGCCGATCCCGGCGTCCACGGAGCCGAGGCCATCGAATTCCGCGTCGCCGGCCACGCCGGCACCACGCCCCGCCCGCTGGCCAAGGTGGCCTCGGGGGGCGAGCTGGCGCGGATCTCGCTGGCCCTGTCGGTCATCGCCAGCCGCGCCGCGCGGGTCCCGACCCTGATCTTCGACGAGGTCGACACGGGCATAGGCGGCGCGGTGGCCGAGGTCGTCGGCCGGTTGCTGCGCGAACTAGGGAGTTTGCATCAAGTATTGTGCGTCACCCACCTGCCCCAGGTGGCCGCCTGCGGCAACACGCACCTGCGGGTCGACAAGCGCCAGGAGAAAGGCGCGGCGATCTCCACAGTCAATCAGTTGGACAGGGGGGGACGGGTGGACGAAATCGCCCGGATGCTGGGTGGCATAGCAATCACCGCCACGACGCGCAAGCATGCGCGGGAAATGATAGGCAACAACTGAGGCGGGCCGCCGGCCCGCCCCTTGCGGCCGCTTAGCGGCTCTTGGCGCAGTTCTGGCAGATGCCATAGAGCGACAGCGCGTGCCCGGTCAACACGAAATTGTGGTCCTTGGCGATCTTCTGCTGGCGCTTCTCGATTTCCGCGTCGAAGAACTCCTCGACCTTGCCGCAATTGGTGCAGACCAGGTGGTCGTGGTGGTCGCCCTCGTTCAGCTCGAACACGGCCTTGCCGCTGTCGAACTGGCTGCGGACCAGCAGCCCGGCCTGCTCGAACTGCGTCAGCACCCGATAGACCGTGGCCAGCCCGATCTCGACGCTTTCGCCGATCAGGGCCCGGTAGACGTCCTCGGCGCTCATGTGGCGCACTTCGGCTTTGCGAAAGACATCCAGGATCTTGAGCCGGGGGAAGGTCGCTTTCAGGCCTATACTTTTGAGTTCGCTTTGATCTGTCATGATGGTCCTTTCTGAAAGCGGTTTCGTGTGTCGAACCCTGCGAAACGGCAGGATCCGGCGTGGGTGCTGGATCTTGAGGCCCAGTCAGCCATCGGGTACGCTGCGCCCGCAAGGCGCGGCCCCGGCATGGCAAGCGGCGAAACGACACGGCCCGGTGCACCCGTTGCCCGTCCCGCGGCAGCCGCCCGGCAGTGCCGGGAAAGCTCCGGAAAAGCCCAGGCATTCCCCGAGGGCTTTATGATAACGGTTTCCCCAATCAAGACGAGTGCGGATCTGTGCCAAACGCTCTGATTTCCTTCATCCACGGCCAAGCCGGCACCCTGCGGCGGCTGGCCCCGGCCGCGCTGCTGGGCCTGGCGGCATGCAGCTCGGTCAACAACTATGTCCCGAACTTCGTCAAGCCCTACCGGGCCGACGTCCAGCAAGGCAACTGGCTGACCCAGGAACAAGTGGAACTGCTGCGCCCCGGCATGACCCGCGAACAGGTGCGTTTCGCCCTGGGCAGCCCCACCCTGACCAGCATTTTCCATTCGGACCGCTGGGACTATCCGTACCTGTTCACGCCCGGCCACGGGCAGACCGAGGAACGGCGCTTCACCGTCTATTTCGCCAACGACCGGCTCGAGCGCTGGACCGGCGATGAACAGCCCGCCCGCCAGCCGTTCCAGCAGAAGGATACGCGCAAGGCCCTGGGCGCCGCCACGCAGCCGGCCCAGCAAGCCCCGAACGCGGCTCCGCTGACGGTCGAAGGCAATGCCGCCTCCCCCAGCCTGGACCCCGGCTCGGCGCCCGCCGTCGCCACGCCCGTCGCGCCGGTCGCTCCTCCCGCCACGGCGCCCGCCGGCGACGCGGCCCCCGCTCAACCCGCCACGAATACCAAGGAATGACCTCGATGCGTATCGCCATTGCCGGGGCTACCGGCCGCATGGGCCACATGCTGATCGAAGCCGTGCTCGCCGCCCCCGACCTGGAACTCGCCGTCGCGCTGGACCGCGCCGGCAGCCCCGCCATCGGCCACGATGCCGCCGAGTTCCTGGGCAAGCAAAGCAAGGTCATGATCACCGACGATCTCGACGCCCTTGCGCAGGCCGACTGCCTGATCGACTTCACCCGCCCCGAAGCCACGCTGGCCCACCTGGAAGCCTGCCGGCGCCACGGCGTCAAGCTGGTGATTGGCACCACCGGCTTCGACGACGCCGGCAAGGCCGCGATCGCCGCGGCCGCCGACAAGGTGGGCGTGGTCTTCGCGCCCAACATGAGCGTGGGCGTGAACGTCACCCTCAAGCTGCTGGACATCGCCGCCCGCATCCTGAAGGAGGACTACGACGTGGAAGTGTTCGAGGTCCACCATAAGCACAAGGTGGATGCGCCCTCGGGCACCGCGCTGAAAATGGGCGAGACCGTGGCGCAGGCCTGGGGCAAGCCGCTGTCCGAGGTGGCCGAATGGGCCCGCCACGGCGACACCGGCGCCCGCAAGCACGGCACCATCGGCTTTTCCTCCGCCCGCGGCGGCGACGTGGTGGGCGACCACACGGTCTTCTTCTGCGGCCCGGGCGAGCGCATCGAGGTCACCCATCGGTCGAACAGCCGCGTCAACTACGCCGAAGGCAGCCTGCGCGCCGCCCGCTATCTGGCGGACAAGCCGGCGGGGCTGTATGACATGCAGGATGTCCTGGGGTTGAGCCCCCCCCCTACGCGCTGAAGGGAAGCCCACCCCCTACGCCCTTCGGGCGCCCCCTCAAGGGGGCGGCGCTGGCGGACCGGCAAAGCCGGATCCGCGGCGCCCAGGTAACTGCTGGAACGGCCTCGTATGGGGCCGTTCTGTTTTAGTAAGCGTCTTCAGGAGCCGTTGATGGCCTTGTTTTTGGCTTCTACGGCGAGGACCAGGCGTTGGGCCATCTGGGGCAACGGGACGATCTCGTGGACGGCGCCCAGCGCGATGGCTTCGCGGGGCATGCCGAAGACCACGCTGGAGGCTTCGTCCTGGGCGAGGTTGTAGGCGCCCGCCTCGCGCAGCGTCAGCATGGCCCGCGCGCCGTCCTTGCCCATGCCGGTCAGCATGATGGCCACGGTGCCCGCCCCGGCCGCGCGGGCGGCCGACAGGAACAGGACCTCGACCGAAGGACGGTGGCGGTTGACCGGTTCGCCTTCGGACAATTGCGCGTGGTAGCCCAGGAGCGGCAGCGGCCGCACCGACAGGTGGGCGTTCCCCGGGGCCACGTAGACGTGCCCCGGATACAACCGTTCGTTGTGTTCCGCTTCCTTCACATGCAGCGGCGTATGCTTGTCCAGGCGCTCGGCGAAGCTGCGCGTGAAGCCGGGCGGCATGTGCTGGGTGATGACGATGGGCGGCAGGTCGGCAGGAAGTGCCTCCAGCAGTTCGCGCAGCGCCTCGGTGCCGCCGGTCGAAGCGCCGATGGCGACCAGCAGCCTGCGGTCGTATCGGGATGGCGTAGCGGAACGGCCGTCGGCGGGCCGGAATTGCTCGTCGGTCATGGATGCGCTCAGCCCGGCTGCCTGGCGTAGACGGTACGCCCCTGGAGCACGAAGCGCTGCTGCCCCTGGGAGAAACTCTCGGAGTGGCCGACGAACAGCAGAGCCCCGGGCGACATCAGCCCGGCCATGCGTTCGACGACCCGCAACTGGGTGGGCCGGTCGAAGTAGATCAGGACATTGCGGCAGAATACCGCGTCGAGCGGCCCGCGCACCGGCCACACGGGGTCCAGCAGGTTCAGTTGGCGAAAATTCACCAGCGCGCGCAGCTCGGGCCGCACGCCGTACTGGCCCTCGGCCTCCTCGACGAAATAGCGGCGCGCCTGCTGGTCGGGCACCTTGGCCAACTGGTCGCGCCGGTACACGGCCTGCCGGGCGGTAGCCAGCACGTGGGTATCCAGGTCGGTCGCCAGGATACGCACCGGCGGCGTCAGGGTGCCGAACACCTCGGCGGCCGTGATGGCCAGGGTCCAGGCTTCCTCGCCCGTGGAGGCGGCCGCGCACCAAAGCTGCAGCGTCTGGCCCGGACGCTCGGCGGCCAGCCGCTTCAGGTAGGCGGCCAGGATCTGGAAATGGTGGTTCTCGCGGTAGAAATATGTGAGGTTGGTGGTCAGCGCGTTGACGAAGTACTCCCATTCGGGCGCGCCGGCGCGCAGGCCCTCGAGGTAGGCGCTGAAAGACGGCCGGCCGGTGGCGCGCAGCCGCCGGGCCAGCCGGCTGTAGACCATGCTGCGCTTGGCGTCCGACAGCGAAATGCCGGTGTGCTGCCGCAACAGGGTCCGTATCCGGTCGAAATCCTGGCCGCTGAAGGCGAATTCGGAGCCGACGAGGGAGTCGGCCATGGCCGGCATGGCGTCGGTCATGGCCAGGAGGCTGGTTCTGGATGTCACGCTTGGCCCTAAAGGAAATGCCCCCACGCTATCATTGACGGGATTATCGGCAACAGTCACTGATTCATTAAGCAATGTTCAATCGCGGCCCCGTCTCCGTGCAGAACGCCAGCCCCGCATCGGCCGGCCTGCCTCGCTTCATGACGACGGCGCCCGGCCAGGCTTCGGCCGGCCTGGGCGCCGACGCGCGCGAGGCGGCCCAGCTCGCCATCCTGTTCATCGAGGATTCGCTTGCCGATTTCACGCTGATGCGCGCCGTGCTGGTCGACGCGGGGCTGAACGTCACCGCCCAATGCGTCGATACGGAAACCACCATGCGGCAGGCCCTGGCCGAGCGCGCGTGGGATGCCATCATCAGCGATCACTCGCTGCCCACCTTCAGCGGCCTGCGCGCGCTGAAAGTGGCCAAGGAAGTGGGTTTCCGCGGCCCCTTCCTGATCGTGTCCGGCGCCATCGGCGAAGAAACCGCGGTCGAGGCAATGCGGGCCGGCGCCGACGACTACGTGATGAAGAACAACATGCGCCGGCTTCCCCCTGCGCTGGAACGCGGCCTGCGCGAAGTACAGACCCGCGATCAACGGCAGCGGGCCGAGACGGCGCTGGCCTCTGCCCACGACCAGTTGAACGCCGTCTTCTCGGCCACGCCGGTCGCCCTGTTCGCCATCTCGCGCGAGCGCACCGTCACCATGTGGAGCCCGGCCTGCGAGGACCTGACCGGACTGGGCTCGGCCGACACGCTGTCCCGTTCGTTCGCCCTGCCCTCCCAGCCCGACACCTGGAAACTGCTGACGCTGATCGCACCCGCGCTGGACGGCACCGAAGTACGCGGCCTGCCGTTCAGCATAGAAACCAAGGGAGAGAACCGCGAGCTGCTGGTGTCGGCCAGCCCGCTCAGCGGCTCGCCGCCCTCGGGCTGCGTGGTCGCGCTGTCCGACGTCACCCACCTGGCCCACGCGCAGGCGGAGCTCAGTCGTTCCGAAAGCCAGCTGCGCGAACTTTCCCGCCACACCGAACGCGTCCGTGAGAACGAACGGGCCGAACTCGCGCGCGAGATCCACGACGACCTGGGCGCCCTGGTCACGCGCATACGCGCCGATCTCGCGCTGGCCCGCCGCCGCTCCCGCGAAAAGGAAACGGCGCAGTTGCTGGACGAAGCCGAACAGATGGTCGCCTCGCTGGGCGAGGCCATTTCCCGCATCGCCCGTGCCATGCGGCCGCCAGTGCTCGATTTCGGCATCGTCGCCGCGATCGAATGGCAGGCGCGCGATTTCGCGCAGCACACGGGCATCACCGTCAACGTCCATACCAACCAGGACGACCTGGCACTCGAACTGGAACAATCCATCGCCGTCTTCCGCATCTTCCAGGAAGCCCTGACCAACGTGTTCAAGCATGCGCAGGCCACGCGCGTGGACGTCGACCTCTTCGCCGACGACAGCACGCTCAGCCTGGAAGTCCGCGACAACGGCATCGGCCTGTCGTCCGACGCGCTGCGCAAGCGCACCTCGTTCGGCCTGCGCGGCATGATGGAACGCGTCCACGGCCTGGGCGGCTGGATGGACATAGGCGGCTCGCCCCAGGCGGGCACGCCGCCTTTCCGAGGAACCACACTCATGATTTCGATACCGTTGAATCCCCCCACCCTGTCCCTGCCGGGAGGCAAGTCCTCCCACCACGAACCGGAGGATCAGGAATGATCCGTCTGGTGCTCGCCGACGATCACGCCATCGTGCGCTCGGGCCTGCGGCAGATCGCGCAGGCCGAGGAAGGCATCTCGGTGGTGGGAGAAGCGGCCGATTGCGGCGACCTGCTCGACGTGCTGCGCAAGACCGAGGCCGACGTCGTGCTGATGGACATTTCCATGCCCGGCAAGAACGGGCTCGAAGGACTCAAGCAGGTGCGCGAACGCTGGCCGCGCATCGCCGTGCTCATGCTCAGCATGTATCCCGAGGACCAGTACGCGGTACGCAGCGTCAAGGCCGGCGCGGCCGGCTACCTGCACAAGAACTCGCCGCCCGAGACCGTGATCGCGGCCATCCGCACCGTCGCGCGCGGCAAGAAATACATCACCCCGGAACTGGCCGAACAACTGGCCACCCACCTCAGCCAAGGCGACGAGCGCCCGCCGCACGAACTGCTGTCCGACCGCGAATACCAGACCATGGTGATGATCGCCTCGGGCCGCACCCTGACCCAGATCGCCGAGGAAATCTCGCTGTCGCCCAAGACCGTATCGGTCTACCGCGCGCGCCTGCTCGAGAAAATGAAGCTCAAGAACAACGCCGAGCTGACCCACTACGCGCTGAAGCACAAGCTGGTGGAATGATGCCGTGGGCGCTTGCGCGCCCACGGCATCATTCCAGAGCGATCGTTCCCACGGCTTCCCGGCCGTTGTCGATGTAGGTCAGGTCCTTGAAGGTCAGGGCGCGGGCCATCGCGATCCCCCGTCCGTGCATGTCGAAGGCCCGGTCGGGAGAAATCTCCAGGTAGCTCCGCCAGTCGAAGCCAGGCCCCTGGTCCTTGACGCGGAAACGGATGCAGTCGGGTTCGCGTTCGAAGCTGACGCTGGCGATGCGATCCCGATACGGGGCCAGGGACAGCCGCCGCTGGATTTCCGCGGCCCAGCGGCCCTCCATGCTCAGGCGCCCCTTGTCCACGAAGCCGATTTCCAGGTTACCGTGCTCGATCGCGTTGACCATCAATTCGGCCAGCCCGATCACCGCCACCTCGGGCGCGGGACAGAGCTTGGCCAGGAAGAAGGCCAGTTGCCGGGCCTCGGCCAGGGACACGAAGCCGAAGTTGGCCTGCCGCATATGAGCGAACACATCGTGCACGTCCGACAGGCGCCGGCGCAGGCCCTTCTGCCGCGCGCGGAATTCGATGGCCGCGCTGACGACCGCGATCAGCATGTCGTGCTCGTACGGCTTGGTCAGATAGTAGTAGGCGCCCCGGTGTATGCCTTCGAGCACGTCGGCCGGGCGCGAGGCGGCGGTCTGCATGATGACCGGGATGTCTGCCAGGCGGCGATCCGCGCGTATCCGGGTCAGGAGCTCAATGCCGTCCAGCCCCGGCATCATCCGGTCGAGCACGATCAGGTCATAGTCGACGCCCGCTTCCTGCAGCACGTCCCAGGCCTGGATGCCGTCCTGCACGCACCGGAGCCGATAGCGGGGATCGGACAGGTGCTCGGAAATGATTTCCAGGTTGAGCGGCTCGTCGTCGACGACGAGAATGTTGAACGGTTCCTGCGACATGAAACATCCGGTGGGGCCAGGTAAACGCGCCGGCGGCACCCTCGCATCCGTCCGCCGCCGGAGCCTTCCTGTTTACAGGAAATTGAAAATGGACATCCGGGCGATCTGCGTATAGGTCTGCTGCGCGGCCTGCACAGTGTACGTGCGTTTGGCCAGCTCGCCGGTCAGCTCCGTCATGGTTTCCAGGTCCGATCCCACCACCCGCGAGATCTCGCCGGTAATCTGGGTGCCGCGGGTTTCTCCCGCGGTGGTGGCCGCCTCGATCTCGGTCAGGCGGCTGCCGATGGACGAGCGGGCCTCGAGCAGCCGGTTCAGCGCCGAGTTCAGGTTCAGGTTGACCTCGTACAGCGCGTTGGCGCGCGAAACGGACTCGGTCTCGGACGCGGGCTGCCCCAGGGCGGCGATGGCCTGGTCCAGCGTATCGAACACGCTTTGCGAACGCGACGGGCCGAAGCTCAGCTTGTCGCCTTCGGCGGGACGGCCGCCAAAGCCGATCTGCACGCCGGCGATGTCTATCGCCTGGCCGTCCTCGCCCAGGGTGCCGGTGCCGACCTCGGCCCCGTCCTTGTCCGAGACGGTATAGGCGCCATCGGCGCCGAATTCGATGGTGTACGGACCGTAGGCCGCCGCTGCCGACCAGGCCTGGCGGTCGGTGACGGTGCTGGAGGTCAGCGTGGCGCTGCCGGTGTTGCCACTGCCGGCGCTGGCATCGAGTCCGTTGCGGCCGGTGGGGATGTCGCCGAACAGGTAGCTGCCGCTGAAGCTGACGTCGATCACGCGGTTGGGGCCGATCTGGCTCTGGCGCACGCCGGCGTCGCCCTGGTAGACCACGCCCGAGGCGTTGCGTACGAAGGGCTGGCTGTCGCGCTGGTAGCCGGCGAAGACGTAGTTGCCGTTCTCGTCCTGGGTATTGGCCACGCTCATCAACTGGTCGCGCAGCCCTTTGAGGTCGGCCAGGATGGATTGCCGGTTTTCCTCGTTCAGCCCGCCCCCGCCCGCCTGCACGATGCGGGTCAGCGCCTGTTGCAGGGTATTGCCAGCCTCCACGAGATAGTTCTCGGTGCCTTCGAGCAGGCCCTTGGCGTCCGCCTGGTTCTTCAGCATCTGTTCGTTGGCCTTGAGCGTGGCGTCCAGCGCCACTTCACGGCCGGCCGCGACCGGGTCGTCGGACGGGCTGAGCAGCTTGCGCTGAGCGGACAGCTGCTGCGAGACCTGCAGCAGCGCGCTCTGCTGGCTGTTGATGGCCCGGATGCTGTTGTCGTAGAACTGGTTGGTGCTGACTCTCATGGCGGTCCGTAGGCGTATCGTTAATGGATGGCGGCGAGCAACTGGTCGAACAACTCGGAAGACATGCCCAGCACCTTGCCGGCGGCCGCGTAGGCCTGCTGGTAGCGCAGCAGGTTGGCGCCCTCTTCGTCCAGGTTCACGCCCGACAGCGACTGTTCGCTGGCCACCGCCTGGTCGAAAGCGGTCTGCTGCGCGGCCTTGCTGATGTTGAGCGAGGCCGCGCGCGTGCCGACCTGGGAAATCAGCCCGGCGTAGGCATCGGTCAGCGTGCTGCCCCCGGCGATCCGGGTGGTCCCCAGCCCGGCCATGGCCAGCGCGTTGCGGTTGTCGCCCGCGGGCGCGCCCGGATCGGCCTTGACGGTGATGGTGTCCCCGGCGGCCGGGATACCGGCCAGGTCGAAGGCCCAGCCGTTGTAGGAAATGGTCTGCTGCGGCGGTTGCAGGGAGCCCGTCGACAGGACGGTGCCGTCCTCGCCCAGCAGCTCGTAGCCCGTGGCGGACGTGAAGCGAACGGTAACCGAGGTGCCGTAGTCGGGGCTGCCCGACTCGGCCGAACGCAGGCGCGATGCCTGCGCCGTGCCGGTGTTGGTGTCCGCCGTCACGAGGCCCATGGGGGCGGCGGCAGCCAGCTTGCCCGGATCGGCCAGCGTCACTTCGACACCCGACGCGGCCTGGCTGGCGACCTTGATCGTGAAGGTGTCGCCGTCGGCCAGGTCGCCATCGGCCAGGCCGATGGTCAAGCCGTCCACGTTCTGCGGCAGCGACGAGAAGGGGCCCAGCTCGGTACCGTCATCCAGCCGGGTCACGACGTACTCGCTGCCCACCCGGGTCAACTGGTAATCGCTGCCGGTCAGCGAGCGCGTGTCGGCGATACCCACCGCCAGCCGCGCATCGCCGGTGTTGCCCCGCTGGCCCACGGCCACGGGATTGCCGATGCGGAACAGGGCCTGGCCCGGCTGCCCGTTGCTGTCCAGGCCGAATTGCTGCTGCTGGTTGTAGGCCGCCGCCATGGCGATGGCCAGGCGCCCCAGTTCGGACTGGGCCTGGGCAAGCTCGTTGTCCCGGAATTGCAGCAGCGCGCCCAGTTGGCCGCCGTTGATGTCGCCCTGGTTGAGCTGCATGGCATGGCTGCCGACGGTCAGCGACAGGCTGGTGCCGGTGGGCGAATTCGGGTCGCGGGTGTCGATCTTCAACTGCGAGGCCACCTGCTCCATGACCAGCGGCTGGCCATTGGTCAGGTAGACGTTGACGCTCGTGCCCTGGGTGCTGGTGGTGATGCCCGTCAGCTTGCCCAGTTCGCGCACCAGCACGTCGCGCTGGTCCAGCAGGGCGTTGGGCGCCTGCCCCTGGCTGGTTCCATAGGCGTCGCCGATCTTGGCGTTGTAAGCAGCGATGCTCTGCACCAGTTGGTTGATCTGCCCCACCGTGGCGCTGGCCTGGTTGTCGATGCCCTGGCTCAGGGTGGACAGGTCCTCGCTGATGGCGCGGAAACGCGCCGCCGTCGATTGCGCCGCCGCCAGCGCGGCCTGGCGCGAGGCGGTCTCGGCGGGATTCTGGCTGAAGCGGCCCATGGCCGAGTACAGCGCGTTCAGGCTCTGGTTGATGCCGGTATCCACCGAACCGAGCCGGTTGATCAGGCCGCTCATCTGGTCCGAATAGGTGGAGAGATAGCTGAGCGACGATGCCGACTGGCTGGCCTGGCTGGACAGGAAATCGCTGTAGGCCCGCTGGACCGTGACGACGTCCACGCCCTGCCCGAAATAGCCGGCGCCGCTGAAGTTCGACATGGCCGACTGCAGCACCGCCTGCTGGCGCGAATACCCGGGCGTCCCCTGGTTGGAGATGTTGTTGGCGGTGACGGCCAGCCCGGCCTGGGCGGCGCGCAATCCGGTCAATGCGATATTGGCGATGTTCGTGGTCATGGTTTCATGCGGACTGCCTGGCGTGCGCGGCGGCGCCTTGCACGGCTGATGTCTCTCTTAACGGACGCCGGCGCCCAAGCTTGAGCATGCCGGCGGGCTTTTGCCCGGTTCGAGGCGGATCCGCCGCTAGACGACGATCTGCATGGCGCGCCGGATGGTGCTGCCCAGCTTCTCGGCATACCTGGGATCGGTCGCATAGCCGGCCCGCTGCAGGCCCTGCGCGAACTGTTCGGCATTGCCGGCCGATTGCAGCACCTTGGCATAGCGAGGATTCGACGCCAGCAGGCGCGCGTAGTCCTCGAACGCCTGTTCGTAGGAATCGTAGGCGCGGAACTCGGCGGTTACGCGCTCCGGCGTGCCGTTGCGGTATTCGGTCGTGCGGGTGCGCACGGTGCGGCCGTCCCAGCCCGTCGCCTTGATCCCGAACAGGTTGTGGCTGGGTTCGCCCTGGGCACCGCGGATCTCGCGCCGTCCCCAGCCGGACTCCAGGGCGGCCTGGCCCAGGATGTAGGCGGCCGGGATGCCCGTCGCGGCCTCCGCGCGCTTGGCCGCGGGCAGGAACTTGCCCAGGAACTCGGCGCGTATTTCCTCCGCGGAGGCGGGCGCGGCGCGCGTCTCGGCCGCCGGTTTGGCGCTGGCCGCCGCGGGCGGCGCATAGACGGGCTGGGTGCCGAACCGGCCGTTCTGGATGCGGCGCGCGGGGGTCGATCCGCCCGCCAGCGCCGCGGCGTCCATGCCGCCTATCATGCCGCTGGTGGCCGTGGTGGGGGTGCCGGTGGTCCGGCCCCGCGCCAGCTCCAGCGTGGACATGGACAGCGGCAGCCCGGCGCGGCGCAGGGACTCCGGCGACACGGTGTTACGGGTCAGTTGCTTCTCCAGCATGTCGGCCAGCCCCAGGCCGCTGCGCGCCGGCGCGGGGCCGCTGCCTGCATCCTGAACGCCGGCCAGCTTCTGCGCCATCTGCTGGTCCAGCATCCCTCGCCAGGTCTGCGAGGCCGGGCTGTTCAGGGCCTGGGCCAGCGGACCGTCGCCCGCCAGCGACGTCTGCCGCATCTGCGACAGCAGCATCTGGGCGAACTGCGCCTCGAACTGGCGGGCTGCCTGCCTGACGGTTCCCGCCTGGTCGCGCCGCGCCTGCAGCTTCAGGTTTTCCAGCGAGCGGGCATCGATCGCCATGCCGCCCCGCTGCATCGCGCTGTCCATCTTGGTCATCAGATGATCTCCAGTTCGGCGGTCAACGCACCCGCGGTCTTGAGCGCCTGCAGGATGGAGATGAGGTCCTGCGGCGTGGCGCCGAGCAGGTTCAGCGCCTTGACCACCTCCGCCAGCTGGGCGCCGCCATCCAGGTGCACGATGGCGCCGCCGCTCTGCCTGATCTCGATGTCGGCGCGTTCGGTCACCACCGTCTGTCCGCCCGAGAAAGGCGCCGGCTGGCTGACCACCGGCGCCGAGCTGACCGTGACGCTCAGGTTGCCGTGCGCGACGGCCACCGGCGCCAGGCGCACGCTCTGGTTCATCACGACCGAACCCGTGCGCGCATTGATGACCACTCGCGCCGGCGCACGGCTGCCCGCCACTTCCAGGTCCTCGATCTGCGCCATGAAGGCAACCCGGGCATCGGGCGACGAGGGCGCGCGCAGTTCGATCACGCGGCCGTCGAGCGCGGTCGCGGTGCCGGGACCGATGCGGCGGTTGATGGTCTCGACCATCGAACGCGCCGTCGAGAAATCAGCGGTCGTCAGTTCCAGCCTAAGCGCGCCGTCGTCGGAAAACGGCGTCGGCACGTCCCGCTCCACCGTGGCGCCGGCGGGGATGCGGCCCGCGCTCAGGTGATTGATCTGCGCCCGGCTGCCCGCCGCCGACGCACCCGCGCCGCCCACCGACACGCTGCCCTGCGCCATCGCATAGACCTGCCCGTCCAGCCCCTTGAGCGGCGTCAGCAGCAGCGTGCCGCCCCGCAGGGACTTGGCGTTGCCCATGGAACTGACCGTCACGTCGACCTGCTGGCCAGGCTGCGAGAACGGCGGCAGCATGGTGGTCACCATCACCGCCGCCACGTTCTTGAGCTGCAGCCGCGTGCCGGGCGGCACGTTGATGCCCAGATTGGACAACATGGACATCAGCGACTGGGTCGTGAACGGGGTCTGCGTGGTCTGGTCGCCCGTGCCGTCCAGGCCCACGACCAGGCCGTAGCCCACCAACTGGTTGTTGCGCACACCCTGGACATTGGCCAGGTCCTTGACCCGGGCGGCCTGGGCCACGGGCACGAGCAGCGCGCACAGCATCGCCACGGCAAGGCGCAGGCAGGCGGCGGAGAACGAATGACGGTTCATGGTGCGCGCGCTCAGAACGGCAGGAACGAGTAGAAGAAGCGCGATAGCCAGCCCACCGTCTGGGCCTCGTCGATCGCGCCCTGCCCCCGGTATTCGATGCGCGCGTCGGCGACCTGGGTCGAGCTGACCGAGTTGCCGCCGACGATGTGGGTCGGGTTGACCACGCCGGAGAAGCGCACGCGCTCGGTCTCGCGATTGGTACCGATCTGCTTTTCGCCCGAGACGCGCATGTTGCCGTTGGCCAGCACCTCGACCACGGTCACGGTAATGGTGCCCGACAGGATGTTGGTGGCGCCGGTCTCGCCACGGGCGTTGAAGCGGTTCTCGCTTTCGCCCTGCACGCCCAGGCCGCGCAGGATGCCGGAGCCGGGCAGCTTGTTGATGGACGGAATCCCCGCCGAGGCCGAGGCCGACCGCTGCGCCGAGGTGTTGTTGCGCTGGGACGAATTGATGTGTTCTTCCAGACGCACGACCAGCGTGTCGCCGATATTGCGCGCCCGCACGTCCTCGAACAGCGGACGATAGCCGGGCGCGCTGCCGAATATGCCGCCGGTGGGCCGGCGGTTCGCGTTGTAGGCCACGGGATCCAGCGGCCGGGCCGTGGTCGGCCCGTCGATGTCGACCTTGGGCGTGGCGCAGGCGGCCAGCCCCGCCAGGATCGTCATCCCGGCGACGGCCCTGGCGCCACGGACACGCCGCCTGAACGCTTGCTTCATCCCGGCCGCCCTCAGAGCTGCGAGATGCGCTGGAGCATCTGGTCGGCCGTGGTGATGGCCCGGGAGTTGATTTCGTACGCGCGCTGGGTCTGGATCATGCCGACCAGTTCCTCGACCACGTTGACGTTGGACGCCTCGACGTAGCCCTGGTTGATCAGCCCCGCCCCATTCAAGCCGGGCACGTTGACCACCGGCACGCCCGAGGCCGCGGTCTCGCCGAATAGGTTCTGGCCCAGCGGCTGCAGGCCCGGCGGGTTGATGAAGGTCGCCAGCTGCAGCTGGCCCAGCTGGACCGGCTGGGTCTGGCCCGCCACCGTCGCCGTCACCACGCCGTCCTGGCCGATGGCGACCTCCTTCACGCCTTCCGGCACCACGATGCCCGGATCGATGACCAAGCCGTTGTTGGTCACGAGCTGCCCCTGGCTGTCGATCTGGAAGCTGCCGTCGCGCGTATAGGCCAGCGTGCCGTCGGGCAGCTGCACCTGGAAGAAGCCGGCGCCGTTGACCGACAGGTCGAAGCTGCTGCTGGTCTGCTGCAGGGCGCCTTGCGCATAGTTGCGCACCGTGGCCACGGGCCGCGAACCCGTTCCCAGCGTCAGCCCCGCGGGCACCTGGTTCTGCTGCGTGGTTTGCGTGCCGGCCGGCCGCATGGTCTGGTAGAGCAGGTCCTCGAACACCGCGCGCGAACGCTTGTAGCCATTGGTGCTGACGTTGGCAAGGTTGTTCGAGATGACGTCCAGCTGGGTCTGCTGCGCATCCAGGCCGGTCTTCGCGATCCAGAGAGAACGCATCATGGTGCTTGATCCTTATCGCGGCATGCGCCGCACTACGCAAAATTCCATCGCCGCCGGGCCGGGCCCGCGGTCAGGTCATGCTCAGTATCTGGGTGGCCGACCGCTGGTTCTGGTCGGTGTTCTGCATGAGCTGTATCTGCACGTCGTAGTGACGCGCCGCGGCGATCATGCCCACCATGGTTTCCACCGCGTTCACGTTGCTGCCCTCGAGCATGCCGCCCGCCACGCGTACCCCGTCGGCCGCCGGCGCGATGCCGCCCTGGCGCAGGCGGAAAAGACCGTCCGCGCCACGCGCCAGCGTGTTCCCCGGCGGGTTCACCAGCTTGAGGTTGGCGATCTGCGCGGCCTGCACCCGGTCGACCTCGGGGACGGAGGAGATCGACCCGTCGGTATTGACCTGCACCTTGGTGTCGGGCGGAACCAGGATGGGTTCGCCGTTGGGATCCAGCACCGGGCGCCCGGCCACGTCGACCAGCATGCCGTCCGGCGTGGTCTGGAAGCCGCCGGCGCGGGTATAGGCCTCGCCGCCGTCCGCGGTGCGCACGGCGAACCAGCCCTCGCCCTGAATCGCGACATCCAGTTCGCGCCCGGTCGCCATCATCGCGCCGGCCGACATATCGGCGCCCGGCGTCGACTCGACCGCATAGGCGCGCGTCCGCAAGCCAGGCCCGCCGACCACGGGCGCCGTCCGCTGGGCCGCGATCTCCGCGCGAAACCCCGGCGTCAGCGCGTTCGACAGATTGTTGGTCTGCACATCCTGGCGCCGCATCAGTTCACGAGCGCCGGTCGCGGCAATGTAAAGAGCCCTGTCCATCAGCGCATGTTGACCAGGGTCTGCATCAACGAATCCTGGGTCTTGATCGTCTGCGCGTTGGCCTGGTAGACCCGCTGGGCGGTGATCATGTTCACCAGTTCACCGGTCAGGTCGACGTTGGCGTCTTCCAGCGCGCCCGAGGTCACGGTGCCGAAGTTGCTCGAACCCGGTACGCCGATGCGCGGACCGCCGGACAGGATCGTTTCCAGGAAGTTATTGCTGCCCGCCGAGACCAGGCCCTGCGGATTGACGAAGGACACCAGCGTGATCTGGCCTTGTGCCCGCGACTGCTGGTTGGAGTAGTTGGCCTTCAGGATGCCGCTCTCGTCGATCGTGAAACTGGTCAGGCGGCCCGAGGTGTAGCCGTCCTGGCGCTGCAATTCGTTGCTGAACGCCTGACCGGTCTGCGAGGTGGCCGCCATGTTGTAGTTGATGCTCAGACCGGTCGCGCCCGTGCCCAGCGTCGCGGCATCGACGTCGACCTGGAACACGCCGTTGTTCGAGGCGGCCAGGTCGATCTTGCCCGACGCGTCGAACACCAGCGGAGCGCCGTCCGGGGCACCGTCGCCGTCGGTATCCGGGTTGGTCACCTTGCCGTTCAGCGCGGTATACACCTCCCACTGGCCCGGCGCGCGCTTCACGTAGAACGTGGACAGGGTGTGCGTGTTGCCCAGCGAGTCGTAGACCGCGATGGACGTGGCGTGGGTATAGGTATTCGAGTCGTCGGGGCTGAATGGATGGGCGGTGCGATCGATCGCGTCGGCCCGGGAATCGAGCACCGCGCCCTGCGTCACCTCGGAAGTGCCGCGCGCCTCGATGGAGCTGACCGTCAACCGCAGCGGCTGGGGCTGGGCGGTGTTGATGTTGCCGTTGGCGTCGGCGACATAGCCCGTCAGGCGCAGGCCGTTGGCGTTGACCACGTAGCCGTTGGCGTCCAGGTGGAACTGGCCGTTGCGCGAATAGACGATGGACCCGGCGTTGTCCATGCGGAAGAAGCCTTCTCCCGAGATGGCGACGTCGAACGGATTGGACGTGACCGAGATCGCGCCCTGGGTGAACATTTGCGTGACGGAATTGAGCTTGGTACCGATACCGATGTTGTTGGAATAGGTGCCGAGCACCGTCGACGCATAGACGTCGGCGAATTCGGCCCGCGCGGCCTTGAAGCCCACGGTGTTGGCGTTGGCGACGTTGTTGCCGATCACGTCGAGGTTCTTGCCGGCGGCGTTCAGGCCGCTCAATGCCTGTTGGAAGCTCATCGCAGGGTTCCTTGCACTATCTGGTTCGGTATCCGGGAAATCGGGGCGGGACGCAAGGCGCTACCAGACCTGGTAGACGTCGGACAGGTTGACGAGATTGCCCTTGGCGTCGACGACCGTAGTCGAGCCCGAGGACGGCCGCACCGACGTGATCTGGGTCACGCTCAGCGGCGGGGCGTTGCCCACCTGGGTGCCCTGCCCGACCTGCACCTCGAACTTGTAGTCGCCATCGGGCAGCGTCTCGCCCTTCGCGTTCTTGCCGTCCCAGGTGAAGGCATGCACGCCGGCATCGACGCCGGCCAGCGTCTTGCGCGCGACCTCGACGCCATCGGCGTTCTTCACGACCAGTTCGGCGCCCTCGACCGGGATGGTCAGCACATAGCCGCCTTCGGCCTTGCCCTCGGCCAGGGTCATCCCGTCGCCCGACAGCATGACCTTGCGGCCGATCAGCGACGCCGCCTGGGTGGCCTGCAGGCTGCCCATGCTGTAGCCCAGCCACTGCATGGTCGTGTTGAGCTGGCTGATACCTGTGACGGTGCTGATCTGGGCCAGTTGCGAGGTCAGCTCGGCGTTGTCGAGCGGATTGAGCGGGTCCTGGTTGCGCATCTGCGCGGTGAGCATGGTCAGGAAGCGGTTGGACAGCTCCTCGGCGGACGAGGCGGCCAGGGAGCTGCCCGAGGCGCCGGCCCCGGTGTTGCTGTTGACGTTGGAAACGGCCATGCGGATTCCTTGCTAGAGGCCACCCGTTCCCGGGGCGGCCCGGCTTCTGGGCCTAGGTGCCCAGGGTCAGTGTTTTCTGCATCAAGGTCTTGGCGGTGTTCATAACCTCGACGTTGGTCTGGTAGGCGCGCGAGGCGGCGATCATGTCGACCATTTCATCGACGACTTCGACGTTGGGCATGCTGATGTACCCCTCGGCATCGGCCATGGGGTGCTTCGGATCGTAGATGCGCTTGGGCGGCGAAGGATCGGTCAGCACCTCGCGCACGCGCACGCCGTTGCCGCCGGCCACCGCGCCCGGCACGAGATAGGACTCGAACACCACCTTGCGGCCGCGGTAGACCTGGCCGTCCGGGCCGCTCACGCTCTCGGCGTTGGCGAGGTTGCTGGCCACCGCGCTCAGGCGCTGGCTGTTGGCGGTCAGCGCCGAACCGGCGATCTCGAATGCCTTGCTCATGGACATGGGGATGCAGCCTCGTTCAGTTGTTCTGGATCGCGCGCTGGAGCGTTTGTATCTGCCCGTTCAGCATGCGCAGCGCGGCGTCGTAGCGCAGCGCGTTGTCGGCGAACCGCGTGCGCTCCAGGTCGGGATCGACGGTGTTGCCGTCGATCGAGGCCTGTGCGGGCGTGCGGTACTTCAATGCCACCGGCAGGCCGTCCCCGGCATCGCCCCGCAGATGCCGGGCATCCGTGGCCGACATCCGCAGCGGCGCCTGCGCGGCATCCGGCGCGGGCGCGCCCGTGGCGGCCCGCAGCGCGGTGCCGAAATCGAAGTCCCGCGACTTGTAGTTGGGCGTCTCGGCATTGGCCAGGTTGGCCGCCAGGACCTCCTGGCGGCGGGCGCGCAGCTCCAGGGCTTGCGCGTTGAACATCAATTCGTCGCCGATGCGGCTGATCACATGACCTCCTGTACTTGCGTGCGGGCGCCGGGCCTTTTCGCAGGTCTTGCCATTATTCGGATTCCCTGCCACGAAGAAAGGCGGAGTAGGACCTCTTTTTCATCCTTGTTTTCACCTTCCGCTCCCCCGGGGCGCGATAGAGTGTCGCGTCCCTCGAGAATCCCGGAGATCCGCTCCATGAAACGGTCCGGCCGCGCGGCCGCCGCGACGCTCCTGCTGGCCGCCCTGGCGCAGCTTCCCGCCTGGGCGGACACGCCCGCCCCCTCGCCATCCACCGCCGACCTGCTCGAACGCGGCCGGCAATTGCTGGAAGCGCGCGCCGCCGCCGCGGCCGCCACGCTGGGAGGCCGCTTGGACATCCACATCCAGGAGCAGGCCGCCGAACGCATCGCCCAGGCTCCCTGCGCGCCGCAGGTCTTCCTGCCTGCCGGCGGCCGGCCCACCGGCAAGACCTCCATCGGCCTGCGCTGTACGCACCAGCCCTGGCAGATCCGCATCCCGGCCGAAGTGGCGCTGCTCGTGCCCGTACCGGTTCCCAGCCGCCCCCTGCCCGCTGGGACCGTGCTGCGCGAAAGCGACTGGTCGCTGGCCGAGGTGAACGTGGCCGCCTGGCCCCGGGGCGTCGCCACCGATCCGCGCCAACTCGAAGGCTCGACCGTCACGCGCCCGCTCAAGGCGGGCGAACCCATCCCGCCCACCGCCGTGCAGTCGCGCGCCCACCTGGGGCCGGGCGATCCCGTCCAGGTGGTGCTGAACGGCGCCGGCTTCGTCATCAAGGCCACCGGCCGGATGCTGAACCCGGCCAGCCCGGGCCAGACGGCGCGCGTCCAGCTCGACTCGGGCCGCACGGTGGCGGGCATCCTGCGCGAAGACCGGGAAATCGAGGTCAACCTCTAGGGCCTGCCGTCCGGATCGCCACGCACTGCTTACATCCTGTAGCGCAATACGCCCACGCCCGGCGCGCCGATGCTAAAGTTCGGCGCGCAGGCGCCGATAATTGCCTCATCTGCCGGGGTTGGCTGGACCACCCCACAGCGGCAGCAAGATGGAGTGAACGTGAAGATCACGCAAAAGGGTCCCGATTCAATCAAGGTTTCCCGCCCCGCCCAGGGCACGGAAGCCCGCCCCGCTACGCCCGCCCCGGCGTCTGCGGGCGGATCGGAACTCGACCAGGTCCAGCTGTCGGCCCTGGCCACCAGCCAGTTGTCGGCGGGCGAAGCCCCCTTCAATGCCGAGAACGTCGAGCGCATCAAGCAGGCCATCCGCAACGGCGAATTCACCGTGAACGCCGAGGTCGTGGCCGACCGCCTGCTGGAAATCGAAAGCGGCCTGGCGCGCCAGTCATGACTCCCGAGGAATTCTCGCAAATCGTCGAACGCTGCAGCGCCGCCGGCAAGACGCTGGCACAGGCCGTCGCCGGCTCGGACACCCAACGCATCGATGCCGCCACCCAGGACCTGAGCCTGTGCGTGCTCGAAGTGCAGCGCGCGATCCCGCGCGCCCTGCCCGGCCTGCAATCGGCACAGCCGGAAGTGCGTCAGGCCTGGCGTGAACGCCTGGCCGAAGCGGCGCATCCGCTGAAGATCGGCGTGGAACTGTCCACGCTCAATACCGTATCGGCCTCGGCCCGCTACGCGGCGCTGGCGCGCATCAGCGGCGCCGATCTGTCCTACTCCGCCTCCGGCCAGTTGTCGCGCTGACCGGCTGCACGCCGGCGGCTAGCGCCCCCACTCCTTCAGGCGTGTTCGCAGACGCGACACCGCCTGCGAATGCAGCTGGCAGATCCGCGATTCGGTCACGCCCAGCACCGCGGCGATCTCCTTGAAGTTCATGTCCTGCTCGTAGTACATACCCATTACCAGCTTCTCTCGCTCGGGCAGGCGCTCGATGCCGTGGACCACGGCTTCGCGGAAACGGCGGTCCGACAGCCTGGCCTGAGGGTCGCCCGCGCCGTCGGCCGGCATGTGCCGGTCCAGGTAGTCATCGGTGTCCTCGCCGCTGTCCAGGTCTTCGTAATGGAACAGCTGCACGCCCCGGGCATCGGCCAGCATCTGCTGGTATTCGCCCAGCTCCACCTCGAGTTCGGCCGCCATCTCGGTGTCGGTGGGCGAGCGGCCCAGCTTCTGCTCGCTGCGATGCATGGCCGCCTCGATCTTGCGCTGGACCTGCCGAACGCTGCGCGGCAGCCAGTCACCCCGGCGCAGTTCATCCAGCATCGCGCCGCGTATGCGCTGGGTGGCGTAGGTCTCGAACTGCGCGCCCAGTCCTTCCTCGAAGCGGCCGAGCGCATCCAGCAGGCCCAGCATGCCGGCCTGGATCAGGTCCTCGATCTGTACGCTGGCGGGCAGCCGCGCCACCATGTGATGGGCCATGCGGCGCACCATGGGCACGTACTGTTCGACGTTCGACTCGCGCGCCAGGGTTCCTTCACGCGTATACATTCATCTCTCGCGAAAATTCGGAGCGGAAATACACAAATACATGGGCCTCATGCTCAGGCCTGCGCCGGCTGCGACGGCGCGGGCTCCATCGCCGGCACCGCGGGCGCGCACGCCCAGTCGAGCTCCTCGGCCTCCAGCGCGAACACCGGCGCATTGCGCACGCGCAGCGCCCGGTGCACCAGCAGCCGCGCGTTGGCGACATGGATGTCCTCGGGCACGCGCTGGCCATTGGTCATGTAGTGCAGCGGCACGCGATGGCGGATGGCCGCGTCCAGTACGCCGCCCAGGCGCACGGCCTCGTCCAGCTTGGACACCACCATGCCCGCCAGTCCGCCGGCCGAGTAGCCGTTCACGATGTCCTCGGCCTGCTCGGCATGCGAACCGCCGGGTATCACCAGCAGCCGCTTGACGCCTTCCCCGGAGATGGCCTGCAGGTGGCGCGCCATCTGCGTATCACGCTGGCTCACGCCCGCCGTGTCGATCAGCACCAGCTTGCGGTCCGTCATGCTGGCCAGCAGGACATCGAGGTCGCTCGCGCCCTTCGCGGCATAGACCTCCACGCCGAGGATGCGACCGAAGGTATGGAGCTGGTCCACCGCGCCGATGCGGTTCTGGTCGGTCGAGATCAGCCCCAGCGCGCCGGCGCCGTACCTGACCACGCAGTGGGCGGCGATCTTGGCAGTGGTGGTCGTCTTGCCCACGCCCGTGGGGCCGACGATGGCATAGCGCCCGCCTTGGGCGACGATGCTGGCCTCGGCGTCGACGCAGGCCAGGTTGCGAACCAGCACCTCGGCCAGCCACCGATCGACCTCGTCCACCCCATGCGTGGCCGGCAGGCGCGAGGCAACGCTGCGCGCCAGTTCCGGCGTGAAACCGCAATCGACCATGCGCCGCCACAATTCGCGGCGCAGCGGATGGCGCTGGGTGCTGTCGCGCCAGGCCATCGCATCCATCTGGTGAGCCAGCCAGTCGCGCATGGACCGCATCTCGCTGACGATGGGATCGGCTACCCGGCTCGCCAGCTCGGCGCGATCCTGCTCGTCCAGCCGGGCCGTCACCGCGGCGGGTGTCGCCGGCCTGGCGGGCGCGGTCGGCCCGGCGGGCTTGGCCGGACGCTCGGCGGGCCCGCCTGTGCGCGGGGCGGCGCGCTTGTCCGCGGGCGGGCGGCTCACGCCCAGGCGCAGCACGGGCTTGTCCGCGCCGCCGTCGGCGGCGGCCACCGCCATGGCATGCGCCGGATCGGCATAGTCGCCGCCCGCGCGTACCAGATGCGAAATCTGCCCTTCCTTCAAACGCGGCCACTCGGCGCGCGGCGGTTCCGATGCGGCGGCTTCCGGTGGCACCTGGACAACCGGAGCCTCGCGCTCGGCCGTCTCGTCATGCAGCGCCAGCACGCGGGCCGCCGGCGACAGGCGCACGGATTCGTCTTCCATGTCGTCCCACAGGGCCGGCCGGACCGCCGGCTCCTCCCGGGGAGCGTCGGCCACCGGCGCGGAAGCGACGGCCGCCTGGGCCACTTCGCCCCCGACTTCGTCGGCCGTGGGCATGTCCTGCGCGCGGATGCCGACCACCTCGACCCCCGCCGTGGTGCGCCGGGTCGACACGATCATGGCATCGGCACCCAGCGCCTCGCGCATCATGCGCAGGCAATCCCGCGTGGAGGCAGCGATGAATTTGCGGAACTTCATGGGGCGGGCACCTGGAGGCTAGAAGGAATGGACATGCTCAACGCCCTCCCAGCGTCAACGCGACGCGGATCAGGCGGGACTCGGGAATTTCGGAATGCGCCAGCACCTTCAGGCGCGGCACGGAACGGCGGAAGAAGCGCGCCAGCGCCAGGCGCAGGCGGTCGGGTACGAGCAGCGCGGCGGGCTTGCCCACGGCATCCATCTTCTCGACCGCGGCCGCGGCTTCGCTCAGCAGGCGCTCGGCCAGGCCGGGTTCGATGGCGCCGATCTCGCCCGCCTTGGAACTGATGGTCTGGAGTATGCGTTCCAGCTCGGGGTCCAGCGCCAGCACGTCGACTTCGCCGTTGGCGCCGAAAATGCCCTGGGTGATGGCGCGCCCCAGCGCAACCCGCACGGCGCCCACCAGCTCGACCGGATCCTGGGTATGGACCGCGTGCTCGGACAAGGTCTCGACGATGGTGCCGAAGTCGCGGATGTGCACCCCTTCGTCCAGCAGCGATTGCAGGACCCGCTGCAGCGTGGCCATCGAGATCAGCTTGGGCACCAGGTCTTCCAGCAGCTTGGGCGTACCGCGCGTGAAGTGGTCGCACAGCGCCTGCAGCTCGGCGCGGCCCAGCAGATCCGCGGCATGGTTGTGCAGGAGATGGGAAAGATGGGTGGCGATGACGGTGCCGATGTCGACCACGGTATAGCCGGCCGCCTGCGCCGCCTCGCGCGCGGTGGCCTCGATCCACAGCGCCGGCAGCCCGAACGCCGGGTCCCGCGTGGGCGAGCCCGGGATTTCGCGCGTCACGCGGCCAGGATTGATGGCCAGGAAGCCACCGGTCTGCACCTCGCCCTCGCCGATCGCCACGCCCTTGAGGGTGATGCGGTAGCCCCCGGGACGCAGCTCGAGGTTGTCGCGGATATGTACCGCCGCCGGTAGGAAGCCGACGTCCTGGGCGAACTTCTTGCGCAGGGCCTTGATGCGTTTCAGCAGGTCGCCGTCGCCGGTCTTGTCCACCAGCGGAATGAGCCGGTAGCCGACCTCCAGTCCCACCGTATCGACCTGGGTGACGTCGTCCCAGCTGGCCTCTTGCGCCTCGGCCGGCTCGTCCACCACGGGCGGCGCGGCGGCCGTCTCGGCCTGGCGCCGGCGCTGCCGCGCCACGCGCCAGGACAAGCCGCCCAGGCCCGCCGCCAGGGTCAGGAACGCCAGATTGGGCATGCCCGGCACCAGGCCCAGCATGCCGATGATCGCGGCCGACAGGGCGATCGCCTGCGGCGTGCCGAGCAACTGCTTGCCCACCTCGGTGCCGATGTCCTCGCCCTCGCCCACCCGGGACACGATCAGGCCGGCGGCGATGGAGACCAGCAGCGCCGGCACCTGCGCGACCAGGCCGTCGCCGATGGACAACAGCACGTAGGCGCGTCCGGCTTCCGCGAAGCTCAGATCATGCTGGCCCACGCCGATCAACAGTCCGCCGATGATGTTCACGAACAGGATCAGGATGCCGGCGATGGCATCTCCGCGCACGAACTTCGAGGCGCCGTCCATCGCGCCGTAGAAATCGGCCTCCTGTGCCACGTCGGTACGGCGCTTGCGGGCGGTGGCCTCGTCGATCAGCCCGGCGTTCAGGTCGGCGTCGATCGCCATCTGCTTGCCCGGCATGGCATCCAGCGTGAACCGGGCCGAGACCTCGGCGATGCGGCCCGCGCCCTTGGTGACCACGACGAAGTTGATGATGACCAGCACCAGGAACACGACCACGCCCACGGCAAAGTTGCCGCCCACCAGGAACTGCCCGAAGGCCTCGATCACCTTGCCCGCGGCGTCGGGACCGCTGTGCCCGTGCAACAGCACCACCCGCGTGGACGCCACGTTCAGCGACAGGCGCAGCAGCGTGGTGACCAGGATCACGCTGGGAAAAACCGCGAAGTCCAGCGGCCGCTTCGTGTAAGTGGCCACCATCAGCACCAGCAGCGAGATCGCGATGTTGAAGGTGAACAGCAAGTCCAGCATCAGCGGCGGCAGGGGCAGCAGCATCATCCCCAGCACGAGCAGGATGAAGGCCGGCATGCCCAGTTCGCGCAACTGCGCCGAATTGAACTCCAGCCCTCCCAGCTTCAGGCTGCGACCGCTCATGCCCGGCCTCCGCGGCGCAGCGGCGCATCATCCAGCGGGTCCCATCCCGCCGGGATCTCGACCGGCTGCAGCTCGGGAGGCGGCCCGGACACGTAGTCCCGCAGCTGATAGACGTGGGCCAGCACCTGGGCCACGGCACGGTACAGCGCCACCGGGACCTCCTGGTCGATGTCGGCATGGCGATACAAGGCCCGGGCCAGCCTGGGACTCTCCAGCACGGCCACCTTGTGCTGTCCGGCCAGTTCGCGGATCCGCGCGGCAACCGCGTCCGCACCCTTGGCCACCACGCGCGGCGCACCCATCCGCTTGTCGTCGTACTTCAGCGCGACCGCATAGTGGGTCGGGTTGGTCACCACCACGTCGGCCGAGGGCACCGACTGCATCATGCGCGAGCGCGCCCGGTCGCGCTGCAACTGGCGGATGCGACCCTTCACATGGGGATCGCCCTCGGTTTCCTTGTTCTCCTGCTTGGCCTCCTCGAAGGTCATGCGCAGGTTCTTGTGGTGGTTCCACCACTGCAGCGGCACGTCGGCCGCCGCGATCACGAACAGCGCGCCGGCCAGCACCAGCGCATGATTGGACAGCATCCCGCCCAGTTCGGCCAGGGCTCGCGGCGGCGACGGCAGGACCAGCGCCAGCCAGCCCTGGGCGCCGTGCCAGACCAGCATGCCGGCCACGCCGCCCAGTACCAGGACCTTGAGGATGGATTTGCCCAGCTCGCCCAGCCCGGCCAGGGAAAAGATGCGGCCGAAGCCCTTGAGCGGCGACAACCGGCTGAAATCGGGGCCCAGCGCCTTGCCGGACAGCACCAGTCCGCCCAAGCCGATCGAACCCAGGATGCCCGCGGCCATGCCGGCGGCCAGGATGGGGGAGATCGCCAGCAGCGCATCGGCCAGGGCTTCGTTCAGCGACTTGAGCAGCATGGCATCGTCGCGCGTGGTGGCGGCCGTGGCCGCCGCCGTGGTGAAGGCAGTCTTCATCCAGGTCATCGCGCGGTCGGCGATGCCCGCCCCCGCCAAGGCCAGCGCTGCCACGCAGGCGAAGGTCGCCACGGCGCCCGACAGGTCGCGCGAACGCGCGACGCGCCCTTCCTCGCGGGCCTGGTCCAGCCGCCGCTGGGATGGCGCCAGGGTTTTTTCCTGGCCGCTTTCCTGGTTATCTGCCACGGTATTCCGGATATCGACGAACACCGGCGCGCTATCCGCGCTCCGGCGACCTTACGCCGGCCAGGCGAACGCGCGCCGCCCCAGCCATGTAGGCGTATGGATTATCGCGAAGGCCTGCCCGGGCAAAGCCCGAAACAGACACCGGAAAGAGCCGCTACTCCCGCCCGGGGCGGGCCTGCCGGCGCCAGGGGGTCAAAACACCCCTTCCAGCAGTTGTTTCATCTCCAGAACCAGCACCAGCGTACCGTCGCCGGACAGGGTGGCACCGGCCACGCCCTTGGGATGGATGCCCTCCAGCGGTTTGATCATGACCTCGTCCTGGCCGATGAAGCCGTCCACGCCCAGGACCAGTTGGCGTTCACCATAAGCCAGGACGACGGCCAGCGACGGCGGTTCCTCGCGCTGGCGTCCGAGCAGGACGGCCAGGTCGATGACGGGCAGGATCTCGCCACGTATGGTCAGCGCCTGGTTGCTGCCCACCGTGTGCATTTCCTCCTGGCGCAGCGGGATGATCTCGCGCACGACGGACAGCGGGATGGCGTAGGGCTGGTCGACCAGCTTGAGCATCAGCACGGGCAGGATGGCCAGCGTCAGCGGCAGCGAGATCACGATGTGCGAGCCCATGCCCGGCGCGGACTGGATGTCGATCTGCCCCTTGAGCTTCTCGATGTTGGTCTTGACCACGTCCATGCCGACGCCGCGCCCCGACAGGTCACTGACCTCGCTGCGGGTGGAGAACCCTGGCAGGAAGATCAGTTGCAGGCAATGGGCGTTGTCCAGCACGGCGGCGTCTTCCGCGCAGATGACGCCCTTCTCGATGGCCTTGCGGCGGATGACGTCGGGATCCATGCCGCGGCCATCGTCCGATACTTCGATCACGATGGAGTCGCCCGTCTGGCGGGCCGACAGATGCACCGTGCCGCGTGCGGGCTTGCCGACCGAGCGGCGCTCGACCATGGTTTCGATGCCGTGATCGACGGCGTTGCGGATCAGGTGGACCAGCGGATCGTTCAGCTCGTCCAGGATGGTCTTGTCGACCTCGGTCTCGCCGCCGGTGATGTTCAGCTCCACGTCCTTGCCCAGTTGGCGGGCCAGGTCGCGCGCCAGGCGGGAGTACTTCTGGAACACTCGGCCGACCGGCTGCATGCGCGCCATCATGACGGCCGACTGCAGGTCGGAAACCAGCGTGTCCAACTGACTGAAGACCGCATCCAGCGTCTCGGCCGCCGCGTCGTCCCGGCGGCTGGCGCCCAGGAGCGCGTCGCGCAGGCAGGACAGACGGTTCTTGGTCAGGCCGATCTCGCCCGACAGGTTCAGGATCTGGTCGAAGCGCGCCGTGTCCACGCGTATCGTCGCGTCCTTGGCCACGGCCTGCGCGCCGCCCACGGGAGCCAGCATCTCGGGACGATAGGGCCGCGACGGTGCGGCCGCGGGCACACCCGCATCCCGGACAACCGGGGCGGCCTCGGCCCTCATCCCAGGCGGGTCGCCGAACGCGGCGCGGTAGTATCCCAGCCAGTCCGGCTCGCCGTCCGCCCGAGCGGCGGGCGCCGCGGCATGGGCCAGTACGCGCGAGGCCTCGGCTGCCGCGGCAGCCGGCAGGGACTCCGCCCGCAGCGTACTGGTGTCGACGGCCTCGCCCTTGGCTGCGGCCTCGAGCGCGAGCAGCAGCCCGGCGGGCGCCGCCTCGGGCATCGCACCGCGCTCCATTTCCGAGAACATGCGCCGCACTTCGCCGGTCGCCGCCAGGATCACGTCCATGATTTCCGGCGTGATGCGCAACGAGCCGCCGCGCAGCAGGTCCAGCAGGTTCTCGCCCCGGTGGCACAGCTCCACCAGCGGCGTCGCCTCGAGGAACCCGGCGCCGCCCTTGACCGTATGGAAGCCGCGGAACACCTGGTTGAGCAGGCCGGCGTCGTTGGGGCGCTGTTCCAGCTCGACCAGGCCGATGTCGACGTCGTCGAGCAGGTCCGAGGCCTCGGTCAGGAAGTCGGCAAGCAGGTCCTGCATGTCGGAGAAGGCTGACACTCGTTTACTCGCTCAAAAGCCCAGGCTTTCCAGCAGGTCGTCGACCTGCGCCTGGTTGGCCACCACGTCGTCGCGGCTGGAGGCATCGATGACGGGGCCGTTCATCCATTCGCTTTGCGCGGCATTGCGTTTGTCCGCAGGCGTGCTCTCGATCAGCAGCTTGACCAGTTCGTCCTCGAAGTCCTGGGCGAGCTTGAGCACTTTCTGAATGACCTGGCCGGTCAGGTCATGGAAATCCTGGGCCATCATGATGTCGGTCAGCAGCGCCTGGGTGGCGCGCGCGTCTTCCTGCGTGCGGTCCAGGAACGCGTTGGTATCGGCCGCCACCTGCTTGAAGTCGTCGACGCCCAGCCTGCGCTCGTACAGTTCGCGCCACTTCCCGCTCAGGCGCGCGCCTTCCTGCTCGACACCGTCCTGGATCTCCTGCCCCTTCTCGACGTTGGACAGCGCGCGCTCGGCGGCCTGGCCGGTCAGCCGCGCGATGTAGTCCAGGCGCTGGCGCGTATCGGGCAGCGAATGGACGGCCTGCTCCACCTTCTGGTGGTAGCCTAGCTCGCGCAGCGCGTCGTGCAGTTGCCGGGTCAGCATGCCGACCCGCTGGTAGAACTCCGGCGACTGCTCGGACGCCGCCTCGCCCCCGCTCTCGGCGGCCTGCACGGCCGGGGCCGCGTCGGGCGCCGGCTCGGCATCGAGCCGGGCCAGGGTTTCGGACGAGATCTGGTCGAACAGCGCTTCGAGGTCTTCGGTATCGCCGGTATGGGCCATTTACGTGCTCCCGCTCATTTTCTGCACGATCTTGGTCAGCTTCTCTTCCAGCGTCGCCTTGGTGAAGGGCTTGACGATGTAGCCGTTCGCCCCGATCTGGGCGGCCAGCACGATGTCTTCCTTCTTGGCCTCGGCGGTCACCAGCAGAACGGGCAGCTTCTTGAGCTGGTCGTCGGCGCGGATCTCGCGCAGCAGCTCGAAGCCGTTCATGTTCGGCATGTTGATGTCGCTGACCACGAAATTGAACAGGCCGCTGCGCAGCTTGCTCAATGCGATCTGGCCGTCCTCGGCCTCGTCGGCGTTGTTGTAGCCGAGTTCCTTCAAGAGATTGCGGACGATGCGCCGCATCGTCGAAAAATCGTCGACGATAAGGAACTTCAAATCGTCAGGCTTCATTTGCTCCCTTTCTGGCCTTGATGTGTGTGAGTTGAGCGGCGATCATACTAGCCAGTTCCGAGGGGTGGAATTTCGCGACATAGGCATCGACGCCCACCTGCTGCCCGAGCTTCTTGTTCGCGACCGACGACAGCGACGAATGCATCACGACGGGAATCTTCGCGAAGCGGGGATCCGACTTGATGTGGCGGGTCAGCACGTAGCCGTCCATCTCGGGCATCTCGGCGTCGACCAGGATCATTCCCAGCATCAGATCGAGCGGCAGCTTCTCGGCCTCGGCCCGAGCCGCGATGCCCTTGAGCTTGTCCCAGGCGTCCGCACCGTTGGTGGCATGCTGGTGCGGCAGCCCCATGCGGTCCAGCACTTCGGTGATCTTCTTGCGCGCCAGCGAGGAATCGTCGGCGAAAAATACGTTCGCCTTGATGTCGGCGTCGACCTGCTGGATCTCCGACGGGATCTTGTCCTCGCCGATGACCGAGGCCAGGATCTGCTCGACGTCCAGGATGGACACCAGCTTGCCGTCGGCCAGCTCGGTCAGCGCCGTCATGAACGAAGTGTTGTTCGAGGGCATGGACTGCGGCGACTTGACCTTGTCCCAGTCGATCCGCACGATGCGGTCCACGTCGGCCACCAGGAAGGCCTGCGTATGGCTGGAGAACTCGGTGATCAGCAGCTTGGTGCGCGGCGCGTCGACCTGCATGTTGATGGTGGTGGCCAGGTCGATAACGGGCAGGATAGCGCCGCGCAGCGAAATGATGCCTTCCACCCCGCGCGGCACGTTCGGCGTCCGGGTGATCGGGATCGTCTCGCAGACCTCGCGCACCTTGAACACGTTGATGCCGAAGACCTCGCTGCCGCCCAGCGAGAACAGCAGCAGCTCCATCTTGTTGGAACCGGCCAGCCGGGCCTTCTCGTCCACCATTTCCATCAACCGATTGTCACCGGCACCCATAGCATCCTCCATACCAGCCGGTCCAAGCCGGCCCAGTGATCATTGCGATTCGAGAGCGGACACCCGCAGCGGCGTCCTGTCGCTCAAGCTGCCGGGAATGGCAGGTACATCGACATAAACGCCGCCTTTCTTGAGGAATTCCTCGCTGCGCTTGTTCAGCACCACGATGCTGATGCGCCGGTTCTCGGCCGCCTTCACGTCGGCGCGGTTGAACGGCACGGAATCCGACAGCCCCACCACGCGCAGCGCCTTGCCCTCCTGCATCCCCGCCGTAAGCATCTCGCGCCGTGCCGCATTGGCGCGATCGGCGGACAGTTCCCAATTGCTGTAGCCGCCGTTGCCGCCGGCATACGGCGTCGAATCGGTGTGGCCGGAAATCGAGATCTTGTTCTCGACGCCGTTCAGCACGCGGGCCAGTTCGTCCAGGATGACGCGGCTGTAGTCCTTCAGCACGGTCTTGCCGGTATCGAACATGGGCCGGTTCTTCTCGTCCACGATCTGGATCCTCAGCCCTTCGTCGGTGAAGTCCAGCAGGATCTGGTCCTTGAACTGCGTCAACGTGGGCTGCGTGAAGATCAGGCTCTCGAGCTCGGACTTCAGGCCTTCGAGCTTGCGGCGTTCACGAGCTTCCTGTTCCTCGTCGCTGGCGCGGCGCTGGGGCGTGATGCGGGGGCTCATGTGCTGGCCGCCCGTCAGCACGCTGACCGGGTCGCCCGCCACGCTGCCCGACGTGACCGCCACGCGCAGCGGCGTGCGAAAGTATTCGGAAATGCCGTCCAGGTCCGCCTGGGCGGACGTCGTCAGCAGCCACATCAGCAGGAAGAAGGCCATCATGGCGGTAACGAAGTCGGCATAGGCGATCTTCCACATGCCCGCGCCATGGGGCTTGCCGGCCCGCTTGCGGGACCGCCTGATGATGATCGGCGCCACGCCGTCCTTGCCTGCCATGATCGCGACTCCCCTACCGTGCCGTCACGCCGCGGACTTGCCCCGCACCGTATCTTCCAGCTCGCCGAACGTGGGACGCTCGGTCGAGAACAGCACCTTGCGGCCGAACTCCACGGCCAGCGCGGGCGCATAGCCGTTCAGGCTCGCCAGCAGGGCGACCTTGATGCATTCGAGCTGCTTGCTGCTTTCGCTTACCTTCTGCTCCAGCACCGAGGCCAGCGGCCCGACGATGCCGTAGGCGAGCAGGATGCCGACGAAGGTGCCGACCAGCGCCGCCCCGATCTTGGCGCCCAGCACGGCTGGCGGCTCGCCCACCGATCCCATCACGTTGACCACGCCCATGACCGCGGCGACGATGCCGAAGGCCGGCAGGCCATCGGCGATGCGCTGGATGGCGTGCGCCGGCACACTGGCTTCCTGATGATGGGTGTCGATTTCCTGGTCCATCAGGGCTTCCAGCTCCAGCGGATTCAGGTTGCCGCTGACCATCAGCCGCAGGTAGTCGGTCACGAACTCGACCAGGTGCTCGTCGGCCACCAGCGCGGGATATTTCTGGAACAGCGGGCTGTTGTGGGGCTCTTCGACGTCGGCCTCGATGGACATCAGGCCCTCGCGCCGCACCCGGTTGAGGATCTCGTACAACAGCGCCAGCAGGTCGAGGTAGCGCTGCTTGGTGAAACGCGAGCCGTGCAGCGTGGTCGGCAATGCCCGCAAGGTCGCCCGCACCACCTTGCTGGAATTGCCGCACACGAACGCACCGAAGGCCGCGCCAGCGATGATGATCAGTTCGAACGGCTGGAACAGCGCGCCCAGCGAGCCGCCATGCATGGCATACCCCCCCAGCACGGACGCCCCAACGATGATGTAGCCGATGATGACAAGCATTGGATGAGGTCCCCCCCTACGCGCTTCGCGCGCCCCCCAGGGGGCGATGCGGGTGGACCGGCGGAGCCGGATCCTCCGCATCCTGGGTCTGGGCAGGGGGGCTCGATGCGGAGCATCGGGGCCTTGCCGGGCCAGGAATCTGGGGGACTGACGTGCGTGGGGCAATCGGGCTTCGGTGGCACATTGCGCGAAGCCATGAACGGGTTTTCGACCGGCAAAAACAAAACTTGAGAGCGGAAGCTCTCGTGGCCCACATCAGCGGGGTGCGGCCTTGGCGACTTCCGCCGCGTTGGCCGTGCGCCGGGTCTTGCCGGCTCGAGACGGCATGTGGCAAAGCCCGCAGACGTACTGATGAGCCAGTTCGAAAGTATGGGTGACGAATTCGCCGCCGCAACTGGTGCAGGCCGTCATGCCCAGCATGCCGGCATCGAAGAACCGCGTCAGGCGCCAGGCCCGCGTGATCGACAGGACCTCGGGCAGGCCCAGCTGGCCGATCTGCTCCCGGTACAGGCGATAGGCGCGGATCAGCGCCTCGACCGCCGTCGCGTCGTCCAGGCCCACCTGATGGCGGTGGATGTTCATGAACAGCGAGGCATGGATGTTGGGCTGCCAGGTCATGAACCAGTCCGTGGAGAACGGCAGCATGCCCTTGGGCGGCGATTTTCCGCGGATTTCGCGGTACAGGCGCAGCAGACGCTCGCGCGACAACTGGACTTCCGCCTCGAGCACCTGCAGGCGGGCATCGAGGCGGATCAATTCGGAGGCGATCTCGATCTGGCGCGCCTCGGACAGGACACTCTTAGCGCGGACCATGCGGCCCCCGGATACTGCTGCAGGACATGACGCGGCTCAGGAAGCGGCCATCGCGGCGGTGCGTCCGGCCATCAGGATGGCGGCATGGATGCGGGGGGAAACGTCGTCGCGCTTGGGCGAGGACAGCAGATTCCAGACCAGCGAGTCGTCGAAGCGGAAGCGGGCGAGCAGCATGCTCGAGCCGGCGATCTTCAGCAACTGGGCCGTGGTCAGCGACGAAAGGATGTCGGCCACCTCGCTGGTGATGCCCAGACGGTAGAGCGCCTCGCTGCGATCGACGCGCAGCATCTGCTGGGCCAGCATCAGGTAAGTCAGGTTGGCATCGCGGATCTCTTCGCTCAGCCGGGACATGGAGGAAGATTCGGCCTGGGGAGCCGACACATCCACATCGACCACGTCGCAAACTTGAGTCATCGCGATTCCTTTCAGGGTAATCCCGCAAACGGGATGGAAAAACAGAGCACCCCGGCCAAGCTTTTTCCTTTGACACAGGGACCAATTCAATATGTAAATTATTGGACACTTGTTACCAAATTGGCATCGGAACCCCGCTGGATTTCGCGTCTGCTTAGGTAAACTTCGTGTGTAAGAATTTTTCTTACAAATTCTGTATCACTTGTTTCATTTAAACACGCAAATGCGAAACGCGATTCCACCAATCCAGCAAGCAACGAGTTTGGCCGGAAACGACCATGCCCTGCTGGAAGCCGCGCTGGAATCGCTCCCCGTCGCCACCTGGGTCGTGGATCGGGACGGCCGGTACCGATACGTCTCCCAAGCCTACGCCGACATGCTCGGCCTCCCCCGGGCGGCGGACTGCCTGGGCAAGGCCATGGAAGAACTCATGCCGCCCTCGATCGCGCGCGTCCACGCGCTGCGCCACCGGCAATTGCTCGAATCCCGCGCACGCAAGCGCTTCGAGCAGATCTGGACGGTGAACGGCGAACCACGCTGGTTCGAGATCCAGATGAGCTGCCTGTGCAACGACGAGGGCGAATCGATCGCCGTCTCCGGCTACGCCCAGGACATCACGCAGCACATGGAGCAGCAGGAGGCCGCGCGCCGCATCCAGAACGAACTCGAAAAGCGGGTGGCCCAGCGCACCCACCTGCTGAGCGTGATCAACGAGGAATTGGAAGCCTTCTCGTACTCCGTCTCCCACGACCTGCGCGCGCCGCTGCGGCAGATCGCGGGCTTCGCCGGGCTGCTCGAGCGCGGGCTGGCCGGCCAGGCGGACGAGACCGACTCCAAGCACCTGCGGCACATCGTGGACAACGCGCAGCGCATGGAAAACCTGATCGGCGACCTGCTGCAGCTCGCCCGCATCAACCAGAGCAGCTTGCTCAAGGCCCAGGTGGACCTGGCCGCCCTCGCGCGCGAAGCCCTGGCCAACCTGCGCCGCAGCCAGCCCGACCGCCAGGTCGAGGAAGAACTGCCCACCTCGGCCCTGGCCGAATGCGATGCCGGACTGATGCGCATCGTGCTGGACAACCTGCTGGGCAATGCCTGGAAATTCACCGGCGAACGCGCCGAGGCGCACATCCAGTTCGGCAGCCTGCTGCGCGGCAACAGCACCATCTATTTCGTGCGCGACAACGGCGCCGGCTTCGACGCGCAGAACGCCGAACGCATGTTCGGCGCCTTCCAGCGCTTCCATCGCGCCAGCGACTTTCCCGGCACGGGCGTCGGCCTGGCCACCGTCCGCCGCATCATCAACCGCCATGGCGGACAGATCTGGGCCGAAAGCGCGCCCGGACAAGGCGCGACCTTCTACTTCACGCTGGAAACGCCGGCCTGAAGCTCGCCCTGGCGGCGCCCACAATCGGACCGCCGCGGCGAAACTTTAGCGGTATTTTTTCCATCCTGCCGCCTTCCCTTCCTAAAGTTTTCAAATCGCCGCCCCGTTAATTGCCTCAACGCGGCCACGCTGGCACTGCATGCAGCCTGCGATGGCCCTGGCGCAATTGCGGAAGGACCTCCAGCCGCGGATGCATCGTCGGGCCCCCAGGGCCCCTCCCTGAAACACCATGTGACTCACCCTCACGGAGATAGGTCATGGCACAAGTCATCAACACCAACATCGCTTCGCTGAACGCGCAGCGCAACCTGAACAGCTCGCAGAGCGCCGTCAACACCGCCCTGCAGCGCCTGTCGACCGGCCTACGCATCAACAGCGCCAAGGACGACGCCGCCGGCCTGGCCATTTCCGAGCGCATGAGCACGCAGATCAACGGCCTGAACCAGGCCGTGCGCAACGCCAACGACGGCATCTCGCTGGCGCAGACCGCCGAAGGCGCGCTGAGCCAGATCGGCACCAACCTGCAGCGCATCCGCACGCTGGCCGTGCAGTCGTCCAACTCGACCAACTCGGCCGACGACCGCGCCTCGCTGCAGAAGGAAGTGGCCGAACTGACCGCCGAAATCGACCGCGTCGCCCGCGACACCGACTTCAACGGCACCAAGCTGCTGGACGGCTCGTTCGCCTCCCAGAAGTTCCAGGTCGGCGCCAATGCCGGACAGACCATCACCATCAGCAACATCGCCGACGCCAAGGCCTCGACGCTGGGCCGGTACAACGGCTTCAACGCGACCAACCTGTCGATCGGCACCGCCAGCGACACCGCCGCGGCGCAGTCCGTCACCATCGGCTCGGCCGGCACGTTCGCCCTGGGCAGCATCGCCAACGATGCCAAGGCCATCGCCAATGCCATGAATACGCAAGGCATCGCCGGCCTGAACGTCACCGCGAACGCCACGGAAGTCGCGGGCACGTCGACCGTCACGACCACGACCGCCGGCACCGCCAGCTTCACGCTGAACGGCCTGACGATTAACCTGACCGCCACCACCAACGCCGCGACCAACCGCGAAAATGCCCTGACCGCGATCAACGCGCAATCGGCCACCACCGGCGTACGCGCCACCGACACCGGGTCGGGCCTGAAGCTCGAAGCCGCCGACGGCCGCAACGTCACGATCGGCGCCCTCACGCTGGGTACCGCCGTCGCCACCACGCTGTCCGACTTCGGCCTGGCCGCCGCCGGCACCACGGGCGCTTCGCTGAACGTCTCGTACAAGGCCCCCACCGGCGTGACCGGCTCGATCAGCAGCACCGGCGCCTTCGCGCTGGCCGGCACGATCACCCAGACCGGCACCGCGCTGAACGCCATCGACATCTCGACCGTCGCCGGCGCCTCCAACGCCCTGTCCGCCCTGGACGCCGCCCTGTCCACGGTCAGCGACGCGCGTGCCTCGCTGGGCGCGATCCAGAACCGCTTCACCTCGGTCGTCTCCAGCCTGGAAACCACCTCGGAGAACCTGTCCTCGTCGCGCAGCCGCATCCAGGACGCCGACTTCGCCTCGGAAACCGCCTCGCTCACCCGCGGCCAGATCCTGCAGCAGGCCGGCACCGCCATGCTGGCGCAAGCCAACTCGCTGCCCAACAACGTGCTGACGCTGCTCCGCGGCTAAGCATTGCGGCATTTCCGCCGGAGTCGTTCCGGCGGACCGTCCCCACCCCGACTTGCGCCGGGGTGGGGATTTTTTTTGCCAGGCCTTCCTACTCAAGTTTCCCCTCCCTGGCCCGTTAATCCACGTATTGCCCCACCCCTACCGCCACGGAACCTTCATGAGCATCAACGCCATCGATACCGCCGCCGACCTGCGCAGCCTGCCGGCCGCCGCCGCGTCGGCCGCCCGGCCCATCGCGCCCGCTGGCTCGACCAATCTGCTCGATCCGTCGCTGCCGGCGACGGCCCAGGTACCGGACGTGGGGGAACTGCGGGCCGCGGTCGACGCCTTCAACCGCTTCGTCCCGCTGGCGGCCCACAACCTGACGTTCAGCATCGACGACGACAGCGGCAAGGTCGTGGTCAAGGTGGTCGACGGCGACACCCAGGACGTGATCCGGCAGATCCCGTCCGAGGAAGCGCTGGCGCTCAGCCGCTCGCTGGACCAGATCAAGGGCGCCCTGTTCAGCCGCAAGGCCTGAACCCGCCCGCCAACCCGATACCAGGAATACTCCATGGCTAGCGTAGGATCCGCCCTTGGCGTGGGCTCCGGCCTCGAACTGTCCACCCTGCTGAGCAACCTGATGGCGGCCGAGAAGGTGCCGCTCACCAAGCTGCAGGCCCAGGCCACCTCGGCCCAGACCAAGATCTCGGCCCTGGGCCAGCTCAAGAGTTCGCTGTCTTCGCTGCTGACGGCCGCCTCGGGCCTGACGCCGGAAAAATTCACCGGCCTGGTCGGCAGCTCGTCGGACTCCTCGGTCGCCTTCATCACGGCCGACAACAAGGCCGGCAAGATCAGCCACAAACTCGACGTCACCTCGCTGGCCCAGGCCGAGAAAGCCGTCAGCGGCGCGCTGGCGAGCGATGCGCAATTGAACACCGGCACCCTGACCTTCACGTTGGGCAAGGTCGAGAACGGCAGCTTCGTCGCCGGCGAGGCCGAAGCCAAGTCCGTCGTCATCGATGCCACCAACAATACGATGTCCGGCCTGCGCGACGCCATCAACAAGGCGGAACTCGGCGTCACCGCCTCGCTGGTCACCGACGACAGCGGATCGCGGCTGGTGCTCACGTCCACCACCACCGGCGCGGCCAACGCCTTCCAGGTCACCAGCTCGGATTCGGGCACCGGCGGCACCCGCTCGCTGGACTTCTTCGACTATGACCCGGCCACCGCCCCGTCCTATTCCAGCGGCGGCTCGCCCGCCGGCATGAGCCGGCTGCAGGCCGGCGCCGACGCGCAGTTCAAGCTGGACGGCATGGAAGTCACCAGCGCCACAAACACCGTCACCTCGGTGCTCGACGGCGTGACGATCACACTGCAGAAATCCGGCACCACGACCATCGCCACCAACCCGTCGCCCAGCGGCGGCGCGGCGGCGCTGCAATCGCTGGTCACCGCTTACAACTCCTTCCTGAACGTGGCCGCGGCGCTGTCGGCGAACGCGCCCAGCGAAACCCGGGGCAAGGCCGGCGCCACCGGGCCGCTGGCGGGCGACGGCCTGGTGCGCGACCTGACCTCGCGCATGCGCAATGAAGTTTTCTCGCCCATGCAGGGCGCCACCGGCGCCTACACGACGCTGGCCTCGCTGGGCGTGGGCTTCGACCAGGACGGCGCGCTGACGCTGGACACCGACAAGTTCAACAAGGCCATGGCCGCCGACCCGAACGCCGTGTCCAAGCTGTTCACGCCCCAGCCTTTTGGCGAAGGCTCGCAAAGCCTGGTCGAACGCTTCACCGCCCAACTGTCGCCTTATACCGACAGCAAGGGCGTGATCGACAGCCGCACCGACGGCTTGAAGAGCACGATCAAGACGCTGGAGACCCAGCAGAATCAGATGAGCAACCGCCTGGAACAGATCGAGGCGCGCTACCGCCGGCAGTTCACGGCGCTGGATTCGATGCTGACCCAGCTCAACAACACCGGCAGCTTCCTGACCCAGCAGATCGAGGCGCTGAAGAACCTCAACAAGTAACGCGGCCGGCGCGCAAGGGGGAACTCCGCGGTTTTGCCACGCCAATTCCCGCTTTAGGTCCGTCGCGCCAGGCCGTTAAATCCGTCAGGGCTGCCGTGCATGCGGCATGCCGCTACGCGTTCAGCAGGAGTCGCACGTGTCGGGATTCGGAAATTTCGGGGCCAGGGCCTATGTCAGTGTCGGAGTGGAGACCGGGGTATCCAGCTCCAGTCCGCACGCGCTGATCCTGATGTTGTACGACGGCGCGCTGGAATCGCTGCGCAAGGCCATCGGCTGCATCGAGGCCAACGACCCCCTGGGCAAGACCCGGGCGCTCAGCCGCGCCACGCGCATCCTGGACGAAGGACTGCGCGCCAGCCTGGACCACAAGGCCGGCGGCGACCTCGCCAACCAGTTGAACGCCCTGTACGACTACATGCTGAGGCGTACGATGCAGGCCGGCATCGACAACGATCCCGCCCCCATCATGGAAAGCGTCCGCCTGCTGGATGGACTGCGCGAAGCCTGGGCGTCGATCCAGGCCGACAGCCAGGTTGCCGCCTGACGATGGCGAGCGAGGACTCCGTCATGGCGCCCGAACCCGCGCAACTGCCCGCGCTGTATGGCCGGTTGGCCGAGATCAGTCGCGCGATGCTGGCCGCCGCGCAACGGGGCGACTGGGATGCCGTCACGGCGAGCGAATCGGCGTGCGCCGAGCTCGTGGGACAATTGCGGCGCTGCCCCATCGAGACCTGCCCGCCCGCCGAGCGCGAAACCTGCATGCAACTGATACGCGAAATCCTTGCCAACGACGCCGCCACGCGCAACATTGCCGAACCGTGGATGCGGGAGCTGGAACAGATACTGCGGCCCCGGCGCCACGCCTTCGGCGTGCAGATGTACCGCTGAAGGGGCAGGTGCTTGGTAGCGGATACCCGCCAGACGCAGCCGGTCAGCGGCGTCTCCCCCACCCAAAGCTGGGAACGCTATCGCGAGGATGCCCGCGAGGCGGTGCTGGCGCGGCTCTTGAACGTGTCCGGCGGCAACGCGGCGGGCAGCGCGCGGCCCCCGGGCACGGCGGGACTGCCGCACGGGCTGGTGCGGGCGACCGTGCTCCAGGCCAACAGCGACACCGAGGCGCTGGTCAACATCGCCGGCAAGCCCTACCTGATCAATACCCGCCAGGCGCTGAGCCCGGGCGTGACCGTGGTGCTGCGGCTGCTGGACGACCGCACCTTCCTGCACGGCCAGGACGGCGGCCGGATCGGCGGCCCACGCTCGCCCGGCGAAGGCGGCGGTCGCGGACAAGGCCTCCTGGCGCCCGCCACCGCCGATGCCGAAGCGGCCTCGCCGGACGTGGCCACGCGCGCGGTGCGCGGAATCTCGCCGGTCCCCATGCCGTCGCTGGCCGAGCTCAAGCTCGAGACCGGCGACACCAAGGTGATGCTGAGCGGCTCGGCCCGCCTGCTGCTCGCGCTGGTCGACGAGACGGGCGGCACGCAGCGCAGCGTGCCCCTGGACGCCTTGCGCATTCCGGCCGGCACGCTGCCGGACGAAGCCGCGCGCCAGATCCGGCAGGCCGTGCAGCAGTCCGGCCTGTTCTACGAAGCCCATCTGCAGGAGTGGCGCGAGGGGCGCCTGCCCATCGAGGCGCTGCGCGCCGAGCCGCAGGCAGCGCTCTCGCCCGCGCCCCAGGTCCGCGACCCGGCTCCCCCGGCCGGCGCCCCGGCGCCCGCGGCCGAACCCGCCACGCCCGAACAGAGCGCGGCCAAGGGCCTGCAGGCGGCCCTGGCCGCCATCCCGTCCGACGTGCGCCAGGTCGTGCATGACCAGATCGCCGCGCTGGCCAGCGGCCGCCTGTTCCTGCAGGGTGCCTGGGCGGAACAGCCTTTCACCCTGGAGATCGAGCCGGACGAAGGCAAGGGCGCCGACGCCGGGCTGCCGCGGACCTGGCGTGTCCGCATTTCGGTCCAGACCCGCCACCTGGGCACCATGCAGGTGGACGTCGGGCTGGACGGCACCGACACCCGCGTCGCCATCCAGCCCGACACCCGGACGCTGCGCGGCCAGCGCCTGCGCGATCTGCAAGCCCGCCTGACCGCCGGCGGCCTGGACCTGCAGCAGGCGCTCGATGGCCAGGGTCTGCGCATGTCCGACCTCAAGATCGCCACGGCGTCCCGCTCGCCGGCCCGCACATGATCCAACTCCCCGCCGATCCGCCCGCCGACGACCCGCTCGACCCCAAGCGCATCCAGGCGGTGGCGCTGCGCTACGAAAAGGAACGCAAGACGCCCATCGTGGTGGCCAAGGGCAGCGGCGCGATCGCCGAGGAAATCCTGCGCCGCGCCAAGGAAGCGGGCGTGTTCGTGCACAGCTCGCGCGAGCTGATCGATCTGCTGATGAAGGTGGACCTGGATGCCCGCATCCCGCCCTCGCTGTACGTGGCGGTGGCGGAGGTACTGGCGTGGGTGTACAGGCAGGACGAGGAAGCCGGCGCAGCCGCGGGCGTCGGTCCGGACGGACGCTAGGGCCCGTTCCCGCTCAAACCGGCATGTTCATGACTTCGTTGTAGGCCGCGATCACGCGGTTGCGCGCCTGCGCCAGCATCTGGAACGACAGGCTGGCCTTGTTCATCGCGATCATCGTGGTTTCCAGGCCGACTTCGGGATCGCCCTGCTGGTAGGCCTTCTGGACGGCGCTGGCCTCGGACTGGGCACGCTGCACGCCCTGGATCGCATCGACCAGCACGTTGGCGAACGATGCCGGCGCCGCGCCGGCGGCCGCGCCGCCGCCCAGCAGGGCATCGGGCCGCGCCAGCATCTGCGCGGCGCGCGCCATGCCGGTCGAGCCGGCCTGCCCGGCGGAAGAGGCGAGCACGTCCTGGATGCGGTCCATATGCGGTTTCCCGTGGGCGATTCTGTGGAGCCTGGGATAGTAGCCGCGGCGGGAAGGATCCAGACCGGGAAGTACCGGGGCAAAACCCGTCTATTCCTTCCTTGGTTGTGACATTCTGCATCAAATAATACAAGCCCTGGGAAATGGGACGTTCCGGCGCCCCTTCTTCTTGTTTGGTATTCAACGCCCCGCTTCATTACATGGCCGACGACACGCAGAATCAACCCGCCGCCGGGGCATCACGCGGTAACAAGCTCCTGGAGGCGTTCGGCAGGCTGCCCGCGCGCCACAGGCTTGCCTTGCTGATCGGCATCCCCATGCTCGTGGCCGTCGTGGTCGCCGCGCTGCTGTGGAGCCGCGACCCGGAGTACCGCGTCCTGTTCAGCGGCTTGTCCGACCAGGACGGCGGAACCATCGTCGCCGCGTTGCAACAACAGAAAATCCCCTACCGCGTCGCCGACGGCGGCAGCGTCATCCTGGTGCCGCCCACCCAGGTCCACGAAGTGCGGCTGCGCCTGGCCTCGCAGGGACTGCCCCGCGCCGGCAACGTCGGCTTCGAGCTGATGGACAACAGCCGCCTGGGCCTCACCCAGTTCCAGGAGCAGGTCAACTATCAGCGCGCGCTGGAAGGCGAACTGGCCCGCTCCATCCAGAGCCTGGGCACCGTCAAGAGCGCACGGGTCCACCTGGCCATTCCCAAGCCCAGCATCTTCATGCGGGAGCAGAACCGGCCCACCGCGTCGGTGCTGGTGCAGATGCTGCCCGGCCGGGTGCTGGAACGCGGCCAGGTCGCCGGCATCGTCCACCTGGTTTCCTCGTCGGTGCCCGAACTGGCGCCCGGCGCGGTCAGCGTGGTGGACCAGACCGGCACCCTGCTCTCGGCCAACGACACCGACCCGAACGGCCTGGACGCCACCCAGCTCGAGTATCTGCGCACGCTGGAGCGCCAGTACACCCGCCGCATCTCCGAGCTAATCTCGCCCATCGTCGGCGCCCAGAACCTGCGCGCGCAGGTCGCGATCGACCTGGACTTCAGCCGGCACGAGCAAACCGACGAGATCTATCGCCCCAACGGCGCCTCGCCCGACCAGGCGGCCATCCGCAGCCGGCAGAGTTCGGAGTCGCACGAACCGGCGCTGGGCATGGACGGCGGCGTGCCGGGCACGCTCAGCAACACGCCGCCGGGAGTCGCCATCGCCCCCACCACCGGCGGCGCCGCCACCAACCCGCCCGCGCCCGGCGCGCAGGCCCAGCCTCCCGCGCAGAACGTGAAGCGGGCGGACACCACCAACTACGAGCTCGACAAGACCGTGCGCTACGTGCGCGAGCCCGTGGGCCGCGTCAAGCGCCTGTCGGCCGCCGTGGTGGTCAACCACCGCACCAGCATGGTCAAGGGCCAGCCGGTCAGCACGCCGCTCAGCGATGCCGAACTGGCGCAGATCAAGGCGCTGGTCACCGAGGCCGTCGGCTTCGATGCGCAGCGCCGCGACTCGGTATCGGTCATCAGCATCCCGTTCAACGAAGCCGCCGCCGAAGCCGTGTCCGAGCCGGCATTCTGGCAGCAGCCGGAGTTCGTCAACCTGGCACGCGACATAGGCGTGGCGCTGGTCCTTGCGCTGGCGGTGCTGTACCTGATCATCGGCGTGATCCGCCCCGCCATCAAGCAACTGACCGCGCCTGCGCCGCCGCCCGAACCCGCCTTGACGGCCGCCGGCCCCGCAATGATGGCCGAGGCACCCGCCGAAGCCGCCGAGGAACAGCCGGAAGACCCGCTGGACAAGGTCCGCCGCTTCGCTCGGGAGAACCCACAGGTCGTGGCCACGGTGATCCGACAGTGGGTGAACGATGTATAGCCCCCCCCTACGCGCTTCGCGCGCCCCCCAGGGGGCGACGCGGGTGGACCGGCGGAGCCGGATCCTCCGCATCCTGGGTCTGGGGGGTGCAGAGGAAGTTGTCGAGTCATGATGAACGTAGTCAATACCGAACCCGACCAGGGGGTTGCCGATGGGGCGATCCTGCTGTTGTCGCTGGGGGAGGAAGAAGCGGCCGAGGTGCTGAAGTATCTGTCGCCGCGCGAAGTGCAGAAACTGGGTACGGCGATGGCCGGGATGCAGGGGATCGCGCGCGAGGCCATGGACCTCGTGATCCGGCGCTTCGAGACGGACATCGGTGCGCACACGGGACTGGGCGCCGATGCCGACGCCTATCTGCGCAGCGTGCTGACCAAGGCGCTGGGCGCGGACAAGGCCGGGTTCCTGCTGGATCGCATCCTGCACACCGGCGACACCTCGGGCATCGAAAGCCTGAAATGGATGGACCCGGCCAGCGTGGCCGAGCTGATCCGCCACGAGCATCCCCAGATCATCGCATCGATCCTGGTGCACCTGGAGGCCGACCAGTCCGCCGCGGTGGTCAACTATCTGACCGAGCGCGTGCGCGCCGACGTGCTGCTGCGCATCGCCACGCTGGACGGCATCCAGCCGGCCGCGCTGCGCGAGCTGAACGACGTGCTGCTGAAGATGCTCTCGGGCAACGAGCAGATCAAGCGCCGCAAGCTGGGCGGGGTCAAGACCGCGGCCGACATCCTCAACTACGTGGGCTCGTCGTCCGAGCACCAGATCCTGTCCATCGTCAAGCAGGTCGACACGGAACTGGCGCAGCGCATCATCGACGAAATGTTCACCTTCGAGAACCTCATCGACGCCGACGACCGCGGCATGCAGCTGCTGCTGCGCGAGGTCACGCCCGACTCGCTCATTCTCGCGCTCAAGGGTGCCAGCACCGAGTTGCGCGCCAAGGTGTTCCGCTGCATGCCGGCACGCGCCGCGCAGCAGCTGCGCGAGGATCTCGACGTGCGCGGCCCGGTCAAGATTTCCGAGGTCGAGGCGCAGCAGAAGGAAATCCTGAAGGTCGCGCGCCGCCTGACCGAGTCCGGCGACCTGGCCATCAACGGCATGGGCGAGGAACAGTATGTCTGAGCCGCCGCTGGGCGCCCGCCGCATCCTGCGCGCCGACGAGGGCCGCAATCTGCCCGTCTGGCGCCTGGACACCTTCGGCGATGCGTCCATGCAGGGCGAGGCCCGCCGCCGGCCGCAGACGCCGGAGGAAAAGCACGCGATCGAAACGGCGCTGGCCGCCGCCCGGCAAGAGACCGACCGCCGCGCGCGCAAGGAGGCCGTGCCGCGCGAGACCGCGACGCCGGCACCCGCCATGGCCGAAGCGGCCCCGCCGCCCACCGGCCCGCTACCGGCCGTCGATCCAGCCGAGGCCGAACGCATCAAGGCGGCGGCCTTCGACGAAGGCTATGCGGCGGGCTACGACCACGGCAGCGCCGCGGCCCGGCGCGAGGCCGAGCAATTGCAGGCAATGGCGCGGGCCGCCTCGGACGTGTTCGACCGCTTCGAGACCGACCTGGCCCCCCAACTGCTGGAACTGGCGGCCGAGATCGCGCGCCAGGTCATCCAGCGCGAACTGGCCCTGGACAACAACGTGATCCTGGCGGTGGTGCGCGACGCCTTCAACCAGCTCATCGGCGGCGAAACCGGCAAGCAACTGCTGCTGCACCCGTCCGACGTGCAACGGGTGCGCGCCCACCTGGGCGAGGAACTCGAAATGGGGCAATGGAAAATCGTCGAGGACGCCGGCGTCGAGGCCGGCGGCTGCCGGATATCCACCCAGCAATCCGATATCGACGCGACCCTGGCCACGCGCTGGAAGCGCACCCTGGCCACGCTGGGCCAGGACAGCCCGTGGAGCGACGAGCGTGCATGACGCCACCGCCAGCCTGGCCCGCTTCGTCCAAGGCTGCACCGCCCGTGTGCGCACGGCGGCGCCCGTGGCCGCATCGGGGCGCCTGACGCGCGTGGCCGGCCTGGTCATGGAGGCCGTGGGGCTGAAGCTGCCGGTGGGCAGCACCTGTCGGATCATGCAGGCCCACGACCGCGCCGCCGAGGCCGAAGTGGTGGGCTTCAACGGCGAGCGCCTGTTCCTGATGCCCTCCAGCGAGGTGCACGGCCTGACGGCGGGTTCGCTGGTCATGCCGCTGGAGCCGCAGCGTCCCGCCCCCTCGTATCCGCCGGCCGACGACGCCGCCGGACAGGACCTCCCGGCCGAGGAAATCACCAAGCACCTGCCCGTCGGCGACGCGCTGCTGGGGCGCGTGGTGGACGGCGCCGGGCGCCCGCTCGACCGGCTCGGCCCGATCACCTCCACCCGGCGCGCGCCGCTGGCCGCGCGCCCGGTCAATCCCATCGAGCGCCAGCCCATCGAACGGCCGCTGGACGTGGGCGTGCGTGCCATCAATGCCATGCTGACGGTGGGGCGCGGGCAGCGCATGGGCCTGTTCGCCGGCTCCGGTGTCGGCAAGAGCGTGCTGCTGGGCATGATGGCGCGCTACACCGAGGCCGACGTGACCGTGGTGGGCCTGATCGGCGAACGCGGCCGCGAGGTCAAGGAATTCATCGACCACATCCTCGGCCCGGAAGGACTGGCGCGCTCGGTCGTGGTCGCGGCGCCCGCCGATGCCGCGCCGCTGATGCGCCTGCAGGGCGCGGCCTACGCCACGGTGCTGGCCGAGCATTTCCGCGACCAGGGCAAGAACGTGCTGCTGATCATGGATTCGCTCACGCGCTACGCGATGGCGCAGCGCGAGATCGCGCTGGCCATCGGCGAGCCGCCCGCCACCAAGGGCTACCCGCCGTCGGTGTTCGCCAAGCTGCCCGCGCTGGTCGAACGCGCGGGCAACGGCACGCACGGCGCCGGCTCGATCACCGCCTTCTACACGGTACTGACCGAAGGCGACGACCAGCAGGACCCGATCGCCGATTCGGCCCGCGCCATCCTGGACGGCCACATCGTGCTCGACCGGTCGCTGGCCGACACCGGCCACTATCCCGCGATCGACATCGAGCAATCGATCTCACGGGCCATGCACAACATCGTCGACGCCCAGCAGCAACGCCACGCGCGCACGCTGAAAAAGCTGTTCTCCCGCTACCAGCGCTCGCGCGACCTGATCCAGGTGGGCGCCTACGTGCCGGGCACCGACCCCGAACTCGACCAGGCCATCGCCGCGCACGCCACCATCGGCAATTTCCTGCAGCAGGACATGCAGGACCGCGCCCCCTATACCGACAGCCTGACCCTGATGACCGCCATCGCCGAACACTTCGGCGCCGGCACCTGATCCGCGCCCAGAGGCCCGCCATGACGTCCACCACCACGCTCGCCACGCTGATCGAACTTGCGGAAGGCCGCAAGAACAAGGCCGCCCAGGAGTTCGCCCAGGCCGCCGCGGCACACTCGCGCGCCCGCGAGCGCCTGGTACTGATCGAGAACTACCGGTCGGACTACGAGTCGCGCATGCGCAACCAGACCGGCATCGGCCTGGACGGCACGCTGGTGGGCAACTACGCCCGCTTCATCCAGCAACTGACCGAGGCCGTCGAACAGCAGGCGCAGGAGGTCGAACGCTGCGCCGGCCACATGAACGCGACCCGGGCGGCGTTCTTCGACGAGGAACGCAAGCTCAAGTCCCTGGAGATCCTGGCCCAGCGGGAAACCCAGCGCCAGGAATCGACCGAGGCCAGGCGCATGCAGAAGCAGATCGACGAATTCGCCAGCCGCCGGCATTTCGGCACGCCAACGGGATATGCAATATGAACGCGCTTCCCGTCTCGTTCGCCCAGCCCGCGGTTCCGCCCTCGCCCGCTCCGGCCGGATCCGGCGACGGCGTGTCGGCCGAACGTCCGTTCGAAGACATGCTCGCGGCGGCGTCCCAGGCCCCGGAACCCACCAAGACGGACATTCCGGCGCAAACCGAAGCGGCGGATCCCGACGCTCCCTGCAGCCAGGACGACGCCGACCCCACGATTGCGCCGGACCTGCCGTGGCTGTCGCAGTGGGCCGGCTACCTCGCGCCGCCCGCGACGCCGTCCGTAGACACGGCTCTTGCGCCGGACGGCGCCGCCGATGCCGGCGATGCTCTGGCCCCGGGCGCCGCGCCGGCAGCCGCGACGCAGGCGGATCCCGCCGCCCCGCACCCCGCCGTGGCCGAACAGGATGCCGTCGCCCTGGCGACGAACCCGGCTGCCGGCGTGACCGCGCGCCCCGCCGCCGCAACGCCCGCCGCCGGCACGGCCCCGGATGCCGCCGGCCGGCGCGCGGACCGGACAGCGTCCGTGCCTCGCGTCCAGCCACTGGCGTCCTCCGAGCCTGCCGCCGTGGAACCCGCCGCCCCCAAGGCATCCGCCGATCCCGCCGCGGTGCTGCAGGCGTCCGCCACGGTCCCGGTCAACACCCAGCCGTCCCATCACGCGCCGGTGCCTTCGGTCCGCGGCGAAGCGCCCACCGTGCCGGGCGCGCCGGTGCCGCTGCATGCCGGCGCCTTGCAGGACCGCATCGACACGGCCTTGCGCTGGATGGCCGCAGGTCCTCTGCAAACCGCGCAGCTGCGCGTCGATCCCGAGGTGCTGGGTCCCATCACGATCCACCTGCGCCTGGACGGCGACGCCGCCAGCGTGGTGTTCGGAAGCAACCACGAGTCGACGCGCCAGGCGCTGGAAAACTCGCTGGCCGGCCTCAAGGACGTGCTGGCCGCCAACGGGCTGAGCCTGGGCCAGGCCTCGGTCGGCAGCGAACAGCAGAGCGGCTTCCTGGCCGCTCGACAGTTCGCCGGACGCGAGGCGCCAGCGGACCGCGCCCCCTCCGCCGGCACCGACGCCTCCGGCCCTGGCGCGGGCCCGCCTGCCCCCGCCGTCCGCGGCGCCTCGTCGGGCAATGGCATGATCGACCTGTACGCATGACGCCGACGCGGGCCGGCCGGCCAACCGCGGGATTTCCCCTGCTGTTCCACCGATCGTTGCCGATCCGTGTCTGGATAATGCGACCTCGGGGCAGTTCGCTGCCCTTTCCCACCGACTCCGGAGATGTTGTTCATGGCCGAGGCCATTGTCCCTGTGAAACGCCCCCGCACCTGGCTGTTCGTGCTGGGCGGACTCGTACTGCTGGTCGTGATCGCGGCCATGGCCGCGCTGCTGCTCGTCCACAACAAGCAACTGGCCAACTTCGAGACCTACAGCTATCCCGGATTGCAAGAAGACGACGACCCGACCCAACCCAGGCCTCCCATGGCACCGGCCCCCGCCGCCGCGTCCGCGAACTCGGGCAAGCGCGTCTTCACGGCGTTGGACCTGTTCACGGCCAACCTGGCCGAGCGCGACAACGACCGCTTCGCGCAGGTGGGAATCGTGATCGAGGTGGGCGACGCCAAGGCGGGTGCCGCCCTGAACGCGGTCGTTCCGCCCATCCGCAGCGACATCCTGCTGCTGCTGAGCTCCAAGACCGCCGACGAACTGCTCAGCCTGAAGGGCAAGCAGGCCCTGGCCACGCAGGTCGTCGACATCGCCCGGAAGTACATTGCGCCGGAGTTCCGCTCCAATGTATACGCCGCGCATTTCTCCAGTTTCGTGATCCAGTAGGTCCCGTTGCGCCGTGACACCGATGACGCCCTCCCACGACGCCGCCCGGAGCGCCCACGATGGCCGGTGAATTTCTGTCGCAAGACGAAGTCGACGCCCTGTTGCGAGGCGTCACGGGCGAGCACGACGAGCTGCCCAAGGAAGAAGAGCCAGCGGGCATACGCCCCTACAACCTGGCCAAGCAGGAGCGTATCGTGCGCGGCCGCATGCCGTCGCTCGAGATCATCCACGATCGCTTCGGCCGCCTGCTGCGCGTGGGCCTGTTCAACTTCCTGCGGCGCAACCCCGAGATCTCGGTCGGCCCGGTGCGGCTGGTCAAGTACAGCGAGTTCCTGCGCAACATCGTCGTCCCGACCAACCTGAACATCGTTTCGCTCAAGCCCCTGCGGGGCAATGCCCTGTTCATCTTCGAGCCGCGGCTGGTGTTCTCGGTCATCGACAACCTGTTCGGCGGCGACGGCCGCTATCACACCCGCGTCGAAGGGCGCGATTTCACCGCCACCGAGCAGCGCATCATCCAGCGCATGCTGGCGGTGGTGCTGGACGAATACGCCAAGGCGTGGGCCGCCGTCCACCCCATGCACTTCGAGTACCAGCGCGCCGAAATGCACACGCAGTTCGCCAACATCGCCACGCCGTCCGAGATCGTCGTCTGCTCGACCTTCTCGATCGAATTCGGCTCGTCCGGCGGCGACCTGCACATCTGTTTTCCGTACGCATCGGTCGAGCCCATCCGCGATGCGCTGTACAGCCCCGTCCAGGGCGACCAGATGGAACCCGACAAGCGCTGGCTGCGCATGCTCTCCAAGCAGATCCAGCTGGCCGACGTCGAGATGGTGGTCAACCTGGCCCAGAGCGAATTGGTGTTGCGCGACCTGCTGAACATGCAGAAGGGCGACGTCATCCCGATCGACATCGCCCCCACGCTGCCCGCCTACGTCGACGGCGTGCCCATATTCGACTGCAAGATCGGCGTCAGCAACGGGCAGTACGCGATCCGCATCGGCAAGGTGCTGGCCACCCTGCAATCGGAAAACCAGTTAGGAGATGAGAATGGAAGCGGATCCTGAACACCTGCCCGAGTCGCCCGGCGCCACCGCCGACGACGACTGGGCCGCGGCGCTGGCCGAGCAGTCGGAGGCCAGCGCCGCGGCACGGCCCGCCGACGAACTGTTCGAGCAGTTCACCCCCGGCGGCGAGACGTCCAGGACGGTCAACGACATCGAAATCATCATGGACATCCCGGTCACCCTGACCGTGGAACTGGGCCGCACCCGCATCCCCATCAAGCAGATCCTGCAACTGGCGCAGGGATCGGTGGTGGAACTCGACGGCCTGGCCGGCGAGCCCATGGACGTGATGGTCAACGGCTGCCTGATCGCCCAGGGCGAGGTGGTCGTGGTCAACGACAAATTCGGCATCCGGCTGACCGACATCGTCACGCCGTCCGAGCGGCTGCGCCGCCTCAACCGCTAGCCGCCCCATGATTTCCCCCGGTTCCACCCTGCAGACCGTGCTGGCGCTGATCGCCGTCCTGGCGCTGATCATGGCCTGCGCGTGGCTGCTGCGGCGCGTGCAGCGGCCCCAGGCCGGTGGCGCCAATCCGCTGCGTCTGCGCGGCCAGTTGATGGTCGGGCCGCGCGAACGCGTGGTCGTGGTCGAAGTCGCCGGCCAATGGATCGTTGCCGGCGTCTCGGCCGGCAATGTCCGGCCGCTGGCCGTGCTGCCGCGCCCCGACGACGCGCCCCCCGCGGAATCCGCCGCGGCCGCCCCGCTGCCCGACTTCCGCACGCTCCTGGCCCGCTTCGGCAAGCAATGATGCGCGCGCTTCTGTTTCCCATCGCCCTGCTCCTGCTGCTGGCCGCCGGCGGCGTCCATGCGCAGGAAGCCGGCATCCCGGCCCTGACCAGCAGCCCCGGCCCGGGCGGCGGCACCACCTGGTCGCTGTCGCTGCAGACGCTGCTGGTACTGTCGGCGCTGAGCTTCCTGCCCGCCGTGCTGCTGATGATGACCAGCTTCACGCGGATCATCATCGTGCTCTCGCTGCTGCGCAGCGCACTGGGCCTGCAGGGCTCGCCGCCCAACATGGTGCTGATCGGGCTGGCGCTGTTCATGACCCTGTTCATCATGACGCCCACGTTCGACAAGGTCTATACCGAGGCCTACCAGCCCTTCGACAGCAAGCAGATCGATTTCCGGGAAGCCGTGGACAAGGCCCAGGGGCCAATGAAGGATTTCATGCTCAGGCAGACCCGGGAGTCCGACCTGGCACTGTTCATGCGCCTGGCTGGCACGCCGCCGGTAACCGAGGCGGCCCAGTTGCCGCTGCGCGTGGTGGTGCCCGCCTTCGTGACCAGCGAGCTGAAGACGGCCTTCCAGATCGGCTTCATGGTCTTCCTGCCCTTCCTGGTCATCGACCTGGTCGTCTCCAGCGTGCTGATGTCCATGGGCATGATGATGCTGTCGCCGGTGCTGATTTCGCTGCCTTTCAAGCTCATGCTCTTCGTCCTGGCCGACGGCTGGAACCTGCTGATCGGCAGCCTGGTGGCCAGCTTCCGATGACCCCCCTCCCCCCGCGTTCCGCGCGCCTGACCAAGGGCCTTTCATGAACAGTACCGCCGGCATCCTGACCCTGGCGCAAGAGGCGGTGCAGATCGCCCTCTATCTTGCCGCACCGCTGCTGCTGTCGGCCCTGGTCGTGGGCCTGGTCATCAGCGTGCTGCAGGCCGCGACCCAGATCAACGAAATGACCCTGTCCTTCGTCCCCAAGCTGGTCGCCATCTTCGCCGCCGCGCTGATCGCGGGCCCATGGATGCTGTCGATGATGACCGACTACATCCGGCGTCTGTTCGAGAACATCCCCTTCATGCTCGGCTAGGCCCTAGGGCGTGCTCAGCTTCACCGACGCCGACATCCACGCCGCGATCGCGGCGCTGCTGTGGCCCTTCGTGCGCACTCTGGCGCTGGTGCAGACCGCGCCGATATTCGGACATCGCGCCGTACCCCAGCGGGTCAAGGTCGGCCTGGCGCTCCTGATCTCCTTCCTGGTCGCCCCCGCCGTGCCCGCCACGCCAGTGGACGCATTCTCCGGTGCCGGCCTGCTGCTGCTCCTGCAGCAGATCATCGTGGGCGCGGCCATGGGCTTCGGTCTGCGCGCGGTCTTCGCCGCCTTCGAGCTGGCCGGCGACCTGGTGGGATTGCAGATGGGCCTGGGCTTCGCGTCCTTCCTGGACCCGCAGCGCGGCGCGCCCTCGCCGCTGCTGGCCAACTTCCTGATGCTGTCGGCCATGCTCGCCTTCCTGGCCACCGACGGCCACCTGACGCTGCTGCTGACCCTGGGCGACAGCTTCCGCATCATCCCCGTTTCGCCGCATCCGCTGGACAACCTGGACTGGATGCGGCTGGCCAACCTGGGCACCATCGTCTTCGCGGGCGGGCTGCAGATCGCGCTGCCGGTACTGGCCGCGGTCCTGTCCATCAACATCGCGCTGGGATTCGTCTCGCGCAGCGCCCCGCAGCTCAACATCTTCAACCTCGGCTTCGCGGTCACGCTGCTGGCGGGACTGCTGCTGCTGTGGCTGACCCTCAGCGTGCTGGCCGGCCCCATGGAACGCATCGTGGGCATCGCGGTACCCTACTTCAAGACCGCCGTCATACGCTGACGTGAACAGTCCGCCGCAGGTCTACCAATCCGGCTGCCGCGGTTCGCTGCGCACCCGGCTCAGGTGCGCGCCGATGCGCGGCCCCGGAAACACCAGGCTGATGCGGGTACCCGCGAACTCGGGGCGGCTGCGCAGATCCCAGTGCGCGCCGTGCGCCTCGGCGATCTCTTTGACGATGGCCAGTCCCAGCCCCGAGCCCCCGGCCTGCGAATTCTTCGCCCGGTAGAAGGCATCGAAGACCCGCGCCCGGTCCTCGGCCGCGATGCCCGGCCCGTCGTCCTCCACGACCAGGCTGGGCGGCGAATCGTTCACGCGCAGCACGATCTCTCCCGGGCCGCCGTGGTAGCGGATGGCGTTGTCGATCAGGTTGCCCAGCAACTGGTCAAGCAGCACCGCGTCGCCATCCACCCAGACGGCCTCGTCGGGCGCGATCAGCACGATCTCTACCTGGGCATGGCGCGCCGCCGGCACCCAGCGCGCGCCGCACTCGCGCGTCAACTCGGTCAGATCGATGCGGGCGAAAGTGTCGCGCGGACGCACGTTGGCATCGATGCGCGCCAGCACCAGCAATTGTTCGCCGACCCGGATCATGCGGTCGGCGGCGGCCTTGATCCGCTCGGCGCGCTGGCGCACGTCGTCCGGCACCGGACGCGCCAGCATCAGCTCGGACTCCAGCTTGAGTCCGCTGAGCGGCGTACGCAGCTGGTGCGCCGCATGACCGATGAAGCGGCGCTGCGCCGCCACCGCCTCGTCCAGCCGACCCAGCAGCGAATTCGTCTTGGCGATCAGCGGCGTCAGTTCGCTCGGCACGTCGTCGCCGCCTATGGGCTGCAGGTCGTCGATGCTGCGGCTCTCGATCTCGTCCGACAACTTGCTGACCGACTCCAGCCCCGAGCGCACGGCGGTCACGATGACGAAGCCCAGCAGCGCGATCAGCAACAGCTGGCCCGCCACGAGCACCGACAGGATCTCCTCGATGAAGCGGCTGCGGGTGTTCAGGGTCTCGGCCATCGCCACTTCGACCAGGTAGTCGTCGACGCTGAAGTCCAGCGCCACCGCGCGCACCGGCAGGCCTTCCACGAGCGAATCGTAGATCGTCGGCACGGCCTTGTTGATGCGGTCGAGCAGCGCGAGCGGCTCGACCTCGTCGCCCGCGGCGCTGTCCGGATCGTCCACCATGGGCGGCGAAGGCAGCACGCCCGTTCCCGCGATGATCTCGCCATCGACGCTGATGCGGAAATAGGTCCGCTCGTCGGGATCCGTGGTCAGGAAGCGGGTGGTGTTCCAGGCCGGATCGAGCTGCGGCCCTTCGGGCGTCATGACGACCTGGCGCGCCAGCGCACGGGTGGTATCGATCAGCGCGCGGTCGTGAGACTGCGTATTGAGCTTGCGGGTCAGGACATAGGTGATGATGCTGTCCATCGTGGCCAGCAGCAGCACAGCGGGCAGCAGCCGTACCAGCAGGTGCCAGGCCAGCGAGCGCCGGTGCAGGACCCGGGTCTCCGGAGCGGGCCGGGCCTCATTGCGCGACGGCATCGGACTCCAGCAGATAGCCGAACCCGCGTACCGTCTGGATGCTGACCCCCGCCTTTTCGAGCCGCTTGCGCAAGCGGTAGACGTAGACCTCGACGGCGTTCTCGCTGAAATCGGCATCCCAGGCCGACAGCGAATTGACGATCTGCCGCTTGGTCACGACGCGGCCGGCGCGCGCCATCAGCATCTCCAGCACGGACAGTTCGCGCACCGACAGCGCGACGCGTTCGCCGCTGACCCGCAGTTCGCGCCCTATCGTATCGAAGCTCAGTGCGCCGACTTCCATGATCGGATTGACCTGGCCCGCGCGCCGCCGTATCTGGGCCCGCACTCGCGCCGCCAGCTCGGGCAGCTCGAAGGGCTTGGTGACGTAGTCGTCGGCGCCGGCATCCAGGCCGGCGACCCGGTCTTCCAGCGCGTCGCGCGCGGTCAGGATCACGACCGGCACCGGATTTTCGTTGGCCCGCAGCCGCCGCAGCACCGTCAGGCCGTCTTCGCCCGGCAGGTTCAAGTCGAGCAGCACCAGGTCGTAGCCCTGGCTGGACAACGCGGCCGAGGCACGCTCGCCGCTGGAAACGAGATCGACGGCGTAGCCCTGGTCGCCCAGGAACTCGGCCAGGGCGCCCCCCAGGGTGGCGTCGTCTTCGATGACCAATACACGCATATGACAAAGCGCCGGCGAAGCGGCGCAGCGAGAAAGGGGAAGCCGCTAGGGTAAACCCAGGCGCCGCCGAAAGCTAGGCCCAGGCGCCGGGTTTCCCCCGGTTCCCCTACTTGGCCGCCGGCGGCGGCTCCGGCGTGCTGACGAAGCCGATGCGCTTCATTCCCGAGCGGGACGCGTCGGCCATGACTTGCGCTAGGATCTCGTAGCGGGTGTTCTTGTCCGCGCGCAGGTGCAGCTCGGGCTGCGGCGTGTCCTTGGACACGCTGGCGAAGCGGGCGGGAAGATCCTCCAGCGTCACCTCGGCATCGTTCCAGAACACCTTGCCGCTGGCGTCGATCGCCAGGTCGATCTTGGCCGGGTCGGAATCGACCGGCGCCGAGGTCGCCTGCGGCACGTCGATGCGCACCGCGTGGGACAGCAGCGGCGCCGTGATGATGAAGATGACCAGCAGCACCAGCATCACGTCGATGAGCGGCACCATGTTGATCTCGGATTGCGGCGCGCCCGCGCCGCGACCGCTGTTGAAACTGCCGAAAGCCATGGAAGACTCCTAGTCTTATTCGCCCGCCTTGGCCTTCAGCGCGCGCACGTTGCCGTCCGTGACGATCTGCTGGCCGGTGGTCAGGAACGCGAACAGGTCGTGGGCGAAGGCGTCCAGGCGCGCCAGCAGGACACGGTTGCTGCGCGTGAAGAAGTTGTAGGCCAGCACCGCGGGAATGGCGACCGCCAGGCCCAGGCCGGTCATGATCAGCGCCTCGCCCACCGGGCCGGCGATGCGGTCGATGGTGGCCGCGCCGCCCTGGCCGATTGAAACCAGCGCGTGGTAGACGCCCCACACCGTGCCGAACAGTCCGACGAAGGGAGCGGTCGAGCCCACCGAGGCCAGCAGCGTCAGGCCGTTCTCGAGCTTGGCGGTTTCCTCGTCGATGACCTTGCGCATGGTGCGCGTGACGAAATCGGACTGCGATCCCGCCTCTTCCAGCTTGGCCGCGCCGAACTTCGCATGGTGCAGGCGGGCGTACAGGGCATGGCTGGTCAGGTGCGAGAACGGATCGTTGGCACCGTGCGTGGTGATTTCGCGGTCCACGGCCTCGAGCGAGGTCGCGTTCCAGAAATGCTGCAGGAAGGTCTCGCCCTGCCGCCGCGAACGCATGTTCGCGATGGCCTTGACGACGATCAGGTACCAGGTCGCGAGCGACATCAGTACCAGGATGAAGAACAGCGCCTTGCCCAGACCGTCGGTCTGAGAGACGAAGTGCGCAAAGCCCAGGCTCGGGGTCTCGTTCATGTCAGTTCCTGAGAGTGAAATCGAACGGCACGATGGCGATCGCGGCGATCGCCATGCCGTTTTCGGTATACGGTTTGAAGCGGCCGCGCCGGGCAGCTTCCAGCGCCGCCTCGTCCAGTCGGTTGAATCCCGAGGACTTCTCCAGCGTCGCCTTGTCCACCAGCCCGCGGGTATTGATCAGCAGCCGCACCAGCACCTTGCCTTCCTCACCCAGGCGCTTGGAGGTGCGCGGGTACTCCGGCATGGGCGGCGCCCCGAGGTATTCGATGCGGCCGACCAGCTTGGGCTCGTTGGAAACCGGCGCCTGCGGCGCGGCCGTACGGTCGGACGGCTCGGGCTTGCCGCTGGGCGGCTGCGACACGGCCGGCGCGGGCGCGGGTGCGGGCGCCGGTTCCGGAGCGGGCTGCGACAAGGCGGTTTCGGAGGGGGGAGCCGGTTCGGGCGGAGGGGGAGCCGGCTTGGGCGGCGGCGGCTTGGGAACGGGCTTGGGGGTGGGCTTGGGAGGAACGGGTTTGGGTTCGGGCTTCGGTGCGGGAGGCGTGGGTGCGGGCGGTGCGGCGGCCACCTGTACCTGGGGCGCGATCTCGACGAACCGGACCTCGACCGTCTCGACCGGCTTGGCGATCTGTGGCTCGGACCTGGCCACCAGTATCGCGCCAACCACCGCCACATGCAGAAGCACCACCGCGGCGCCAGCGCCGACGCGCAGCCCGACGGGGGCCGGCGTATTCCAATGCAAGGTGGCACTCATTCGAATGAATCGCGTAGCTGACCGTGAAGATCGCTACGATATCACAAATGCGACTTATTCGCAGTTAGGTAACAACAACGAACAACGACATGCCGGAACCGGGATCCCGGCATGCCGCCCGGCTTCAGCGCTCCATCGTCCGCACGATCAGGGCATCGCAGGGCGTCAGGTAGATGAGCCGCTCCGCCACGCTGCCGATCGCGGTCCGCAGCAGCCCCGTCAGGCCATGCGTGCCCACCACCAGCAGGTCGGTCGGATGGCTGCGCACATAGTCCGGCACCACGCCTTCAGGCAGGCCGTGCTCCAGGACCAGCCGCGTGCCCGCCTGCCCCGCCTGGGGCAGGTTGTTGGCGATGAAGCCGTCGGCCAGGCGTTCGGCCGCGCGCCGCGCCGCCTCGACCTCCGCCAGGTCCGGATCGGCCTTCAGCGTGGGGTAGGCGTGGAACAGCGTCATTTGCGCGCCGGGGAAAAACGCCCGCGCCGCGTTCATCGCCTGCCGGGAACCCTCGGAGAAATCCGTGGCCGCGACGATGTGCTGGTACGTGCGATGCGGACGCTTCTTCACGATCAGGATGGGCAGCGTCGACTCGCGCGCCAGCTTCTCGACCGTGGACCCGAGCAGCACCCGGCCTAGCGTCTCGTCGCGGGCCACGCCGGTCACGATCAGGTCGCATTGCCGGCCGCGGGCGGTACGCTGGATCACCTCGACGGGATTGCCGGTCTCCAGCACCAGCTCCATCGGCACGTCCACCTCACCCACGATGTCGCGCAGGGCGCGCTCGGCCGTCGCCCTATCCGCGTCACGATTGCCGCGCGCCATCAGCCGCTCGACCAGCGGCGACTCCTCGATGACGTGAAGCACGACGAGTTTGCAACGCCTCTGGCGGGCGATCTCGATCGCGCGGTCCAGGGCCCGGTCGCCGCGGGCACTCAAATCGGTGGCAAGCAAGATGCTGCAAGTATCGGTACCCATGCTGGCATTCCATCATTGTTGGAGGAGAGAACCCATCGTGCCATGAAGCGGGCCGGAGCAAGCCCGACGCGGTCGCGCCGGGCTTGACCTGGATCAATCCGATGGCACGCCCACTGGCCGCGAGACGGTCCATGCCGGAACTCGGACAAGAAATCGACCCTGAAATGAAACCTGCAGTAACAAAATGTGGATATTATCCACCCTCAATCGAAATTCGGAATTTGAGGGGCAAATGGATCTTCTTTTCGCGGCTTTGCTTGTCCTGATATGTGCTATATGCATCACACTGATCGTCCGGCACCGCCGCCGGGCGCGGCGTCTGGCGGAAATCGCCCGGCGCGGAGGCACGCTTTGCCTACGATGCGGGCGTTATGTCTCTCCTGGTTCCCTGGCCTGCCGGCACTGCCTGACGCCCGTGCCGCCGGCTGCCTCGCGGCAGCGGACATGAGGCGCCCGCCCGGCGCGGACCGGACCACTCCCGAATCCGGCGACACCCCGCCCCCGCGGGACGACCCGCTCCAGGACGTCTGGTCGGGCTGGACGGACGAGACGATTCCCACCCTGTTCGCGCATCTGTACCTGTTCCGCCTGGCCGCCCACATGGTCCTGTCGCCGGCGCAGCTCCGCGCCATCGCGGACAGGATGGGGCAATTGACCTGCGATCTGCGGGCCATGAACGACCAGGACGACGAGGAGCCTTCGCCGTGAAAGACGTCGATGGCAAAGAAAAAGGGACAGCCCGATGGGCTGTCCCTTTTTTGATGGTGCCGGCAAGAGGAGTCGAACCCCCGACCTTCGCATTACGAATGCGCTGCTCTACCAACTGAGCTATGCCGGCGTAACCTTGGCTAAAGCCTTAAGGCTTCAAGCGAGCCCGCTATTCTAGCAAAACTTTGCGCGCATATTCAAATCCTATTCTGCGTCCGGCTGCGCATCGGGATGGGCGGCCTGGAACGCGGGCAGCTCGGCGCAATGGTCGGCGATCCGCACCACCGTCGGCATTCCCTCCAGGTTCGCCTTCAGACGCCGGGCGTTGTAGACCTGCGGCACCAGGCACAGGTCGGCCACCGTCGGCTGGTCGCCGTGGCAGCACAGCCCCGTATAGGGCGAGCCGGCCAGCATGCGTTCAAGGGCGGCCAGACCGCCCTCCACCCAATGCCGATACCATTCGTCGCGCTCCTGCTGGTCGATGCCCAGGGGGCTCTTGAGGTACTTCAGCACGCGCAGGTTGTTCAGCGGATGGATGTCGCAAGCGATGTTCAACGCCAGCGCCCGCACGCGGGCGCGCTCGGGAGGGGTGGCCGGCAGCAGCGCCGGCGCGGGGTGCGTCTCTTCCAGGTATTCGATGATGGCCAGCGACTGGGTCAGCACGTGGCCGTCGTCCTCGAGCACCGGTACCAGGGCATCCGGGCTCAGGCGGCGAAAATCCGGCTGCAGCTGCTGGCCGCCGTCCTTGAGCAGGTGCACCGCCAGGTAGTCGTACGGCAGCCCCTTCAGGGCCAGCGCGGTGCGTACGCGATAGGCGGCGGAACTGCGGAAATAGCTGTAGAGACGCATGGGGGCTCCGTGGGGCTACAGGCGGACGTTCTTGGACAGGCCCTTGGGCAGCGGGAAGGCAATGCCTTCCTCGGCGCCGGCCAGGGTACGCACCGACGCGGCCCCCAGCTCCTTCAGGCGGGCAATGACCTGCTGCACCAGCACATCGGGCGCCGAGGCGCCCGCCGTGACGCCCACGCGCCGGCGCCCCTCCAGCCAGGCCGGGTCGATGTCGCCGGCACCGTCGATCAGGTAGGCGGCCACGCCCTTGCGCTCGGCCACCTCGCGCAGGCGGTTGGAATTGGAGCTATTGACGCTGCCCACCACCAGCACCAGGTCGCACTCGGGCGCCATGACCTTGACCGCGTCCTGGCGGTTCTGCGTGGCATAGCAGATGTCGCTTTTCTTGGGCTCGGCGATGTTCGGGAACCGGGCCTTGAGCGCCGCCGCGACCTGCGCCGCGTCGTCCACCGACAGCGTGGTCTGGGTTACGTAGGCCAGCCGGCCCGGATCGGCCACGGCCAGCGCGGCCACGTCCTCGACCGTCTCGACCAGGTACATGCCCGCCTCGGACTGCCCCAGCGTGCCCTCGACCTCGGGGTGCCCCTTGTGGCCGATCATGACGATTTCGTTGCCGGCGGCACGCATCTTGGCCACCTCGACGTGGACCTTGGTCACCAGGGGACAAGTGGCGTCGTACACCAGCAGGCCGCGCTGCTCGGCCTCGTGGCGCACCGCCTTGGACACGCCATGGGCCGAGAACACCACCGTCGAACCGGCCGGCGCCTCGTCCAGCTCCTGGATGAAGATGGCGCCCTTGGCGCGCAGGTCCTCGACCACATAGCGGTTGTGGACGATCTCGTGCCGCACGTAGATGGGCGCGCCGTAGATCTGCAAGGCCCGCTCGACGATCTCGATGGCCCGGTCGACCCCGGCGCAGAAGCCGCGCGGCTGGGCCAGGACCACTTCCATGGGCGCCTGCGCCATCACATCACTCCGAGTATGGACACATCCACCTTCAGCGCCGAGCCTGCCAGCGGATGGTTGAAATCGAACAGCGCGTAGTCTTCGCCCTGCTCCTTGAACACACCCGAATACCGGCCGCCGTTGGGCGCGGCGAATTCGACCAGGTCGCCCGGCTCGAAGGTCTCGTCGCCCGCGTGCTCGCGCAGCATCGCCAGGGTCACGCGCTGGATCAGCTCGGGATTGCGGTCGCCGTAGGCCTGCGCGGGAGCGAGAGTGAAGCTGAAGCTCTCGCCTTCGCCGTGGCCGACCAGCGCCGCCTCCATGCCTGGCGCCCACTGGCCCGAGCCCAGCTGCAGCGTGGCCGGACGGCCGGTGAAGGTATCGACGAAAACGCCGCCCGCGCCCTCGCCCGAGGCCAGCGAAATGCGGTAGTGCAGGGTTACGTAGGAGTCCTCACGGACAACGAGGGGCGTGGGGGAAGAAGATGCAGCCAAAGTGTGTCACCGTGTCGATGCTGTGCGCCAAAGAACCGATTTTACCCGTCCCGCCGCCATGTCGACCGCCCTTTCCACTCTCCAGGCCGCCCTGCCCCCCGAAGAACGCCCCCGCGAGCGCCTGCTGCGCCACGGCCCCACGGTGCTGACCGACGCCGAACTGCTGGCCGTGCTGCTGCGCACCGGCACCCACGGCTGCAACGCCCTCGAACTGGGCCGCTGCCTGCTGGCGCGGTTCGGCGGCCTGCGCGGCCTGTTCGGCGCCTCGCGCGACGAACTGCGCGGCGTGCCCGGCCTGGGGGAAGTCAAGGCCGCGCAACTGCAGGCCATCCTGGAACTCGCCCGGCGCGAGCTGGCCGAGGAAATCCACCGCGGCGACGCGCTTTCCCGCCCCGACCACGTCCGCCGCTACTGCGCCGCCACCCTGGCCCATCGCCGCATCGAGTGCTGCATGGCGCTGTACCTGGACGCGCGCAACTGCCTCATCACCAGCGAAATCCTGTCCCAGGGCACCCTGTCCCAGGCCACCATCTACCCGCGCGAAATCGTCCGCGCCGCGCTGCGCCACCACGCCGCCTCGGTCATCCTCGCCCACAACCACCCCTCCGGCAACGCCGAGCCCAGCCAGGCCGACGAACACCTCACCCGCCACGTCCGCGCCGCGCTCGCGCTGGTGGACGTGCGCCTGCTCGACCACATCATCGTGGCGGGCGGACAGACGACGTCGCTGGCGGAACGCGGGGTGGTGTAGGCATTACCAATGCACCATGGGCAACCCCGCCACGGGAGCCCGAAAATACGGAATCCGCTCGCCCCGCAAGCTCCCGACATAAACCGTCCGCAGGTCCGCTCCCCCGAACGTCACGCTCGCGAACCACGGCGCGATCGTCCCCCCGCACGCCAGCATCAGCTCCGGCGTCGCCTCGCCGCGCTCGAACGCCGCCATCAGCGCCTTCCCCGCGGCGCTGCCGCCATCGTCGTCCAGCACGATCCGCAATTCCCCTTCCGGCGTGATCGCGAAGATCCTGTCCGTCATCACATGTGTGCCCCACAGGTTGCCGTGGGCATCGAACGCGATGCCGTCGATGAAGGCGCCATGGTCGGCGGGACCGAACACTTCCCGGTCCGACAGGCTGCCGTCGGGCGCCACCCGCAGGCGCGAGACGCGCCGCGCGCAGGTCTCGGCCACGTACAGCCATTCCTCGCGCGCGTCGAGCCGGATCTCGTTGGTGAAGTGGAAGCCGTCGGCCACGATGCGCAGCCGGCCATGCTCGTACAAGGCGATATAGCCATCGGCCACCTTGGGATCCATGGCCTGCATCCAGTTCCTGATGCGGGTGGAAATGGTCAGCCACAGCCGGTCGCGGCTGTCGCGCAGCACGAAGTTGACCTTGCCGATGGGCTGGCCGTCCACGGTGTCGGCCAACACGCGGCTTTGGCCCTCGCGCGTCATCAACTCCAGCCGGTCGGTGCCGAAATTGGAGATGACGATGTCGCCGTCGCGGGCGAAGGCCAGGCCGTTGGGCAGGGTGCCCGCGACGAAGCGGGTGGCGTCGTCGGCGGCCCGGCTGAAATGCGTGTCGGCCTGCTGCGTGACCAACCGCTGGCTGCCGTCGGGCCGGATGTGGACCACGCCGCCACGCGCGTCGGCGGCCCACAGCGAACCGTCGCGCTCGGCCAGGATGCATTCGGGGCGTTGCAGCCCCTGCCCCGCATAGGCGATGGCGGCCGGATCGACGACGAAGCCGTCCAGCGGATTGGAAGTGCCCCCCATGGCCGCGCTCAGAACCCGACCCGGTCCGCGCCCTTGAGCGCCAGCATGGCGCGGGCCTCGTCCGGCGTCGCGATCTCGTGCCCCATTTCCTCCAGGATGCGGCGCACCTTGGCGACCTGGTCGGCGTTCGACGCCGCCAACTGGCCCTTGCCGATGTACAGGCTGTCCTCCAGCCCCACCCGCACGCTGCCGCCCAGCAGGGCCGCCTGCGTGGCGAAGTTCATCTGGTGGCGGCCGGCGGCCAGCACCGACCAGCGGTAGTCGTTGCCGAACAACCGGTCGGCCGTGCGTTTCATGAACATCAGGTTGTCCAGTTCGGCGCCGATGCCGCCCAGGATGCCGAAGATCATCTGGATGAAGAACGGCGGCTTGAGCAGGCCGCGGTCGACGAAGTGCGCGACGTTGTACAGGTGGCCGACGTCGTAGCACTCGTGCTCGAAGCGGGTGCCGTGCTCCTCGCCCAGCATTTTCAGGATGCGCTCGATGTCGCGGAAGGTGTTGCGGAAGATGAAGTCGTCGGTATTGCGCAGGTAGCTCTCTTCCCAATCGAACTTCCACTGCTTGTAGCGATCGGCCATGGGATAGATGCCGAAGTTCATCGACCCCATGTTGAGCGAGCACATCTCGGGTTTGGCCAGCAGCGGCGCGGCCAGGCGCTGCTCCACCGTCATGTTCAGGCCGCCGCCGGTGGTGACGTTGATGACCGCGTCGGTGGCTGCCTTGATCTGCGGCAGGAACTGCATGAACACGGCCGGATCGGGCGTGGGCCGGCCGTCCTTCGGATCGCGCGCATGCAGGTGCAGGATGGCCGCGCCGGCCTCGGCCGCGGCGATGGATTGGGCGGCGATGTCTTCGGGGCGGTACGGCAGCGCCTCGGACATGGTGGGCGTATGGATGCCGCCCGTGACCGCGCAGGTGATGATGATCTTGGGCGCGGCTTGCTTGGCGGGCTTGACGGGCTTGGCTTGGGGGTCGTTCATCGCAGGCTCCGGATTCAGTCTTCGAAAATGGCCACGGCGCGGGTGAACCCGGCCGAGGCGCCACGGATCTTGTAGGGGAAGCACGAGACGGTGAATCCGTGCGGCGGCAGGCTGTCCAGGTTGCCCAGCTTCTCCAGGTGGCAATAGGCCCGGGCCATGCCGGCACGGTGGCCCTCCCAGATCATGGAGGGGTCCGGGCTTTCGGCGAAGCGCTTGGCCGTGTGCACGAACGGCGCGTCCCAGCTCCAGCCGTCGGTGCCGGTCACGCGCACGCCGCGCTCGGTCAGGTACAGCGTGGCCTCCATGCCCATGCCGCAGCCGGCCGACACGTAGTCGGGCTGGCCGTAGCGCGCGCCGGCCGCCGTGTTCACCAGCACGATGTCGTAGGGTTCAAGCACGTGCCCGATGCGGGCCAGTTCGGCCTCGACTTCCCCGGGCGTGACCACGTGGCCATCGGGCAGGTGGCGGAAATCCAGCTTCACGCCACGGCTGAAACACCACTCCAGCGGCACCTCGTCGATGGTGATGGCGCGCTCGCCGCCATCCATGGTCGAGTGGAAGTGGTACGGTGCATCCAGGTGCGTGCCGTTGTGGGTCGAGACGTTCAAGCGCTCGATGGCCCACCCCTCGCCGCCCGGCAGGTCGGCCACGTCCAGCCCGGGAAAGAAGGACGCCATGTCGGCGGCGGTCGAACGATGGTCGAGATAGGCGATCTGCGGCAGGTGGCCGGGCGGATCGGAAGCGATGCGGTCGTCGAGGGCGACGGAAAGATCGACGAAACGTCGAGGCATGATGGACTCCTTCGTTCAGCGTCCGAGCAGGCCGGTGGCCAGCCACGGAAATACCAGGATCAGGGCGAGCACCGCCAGCATGATGGCGGCGAACGGCAGGGCGCCGTGGAAGATCTCGCCCAGTTTCAATGTGCGGTCGGGCGAGGTCCCCTTGATGACGTAGACCGAGAGCCCGAACGGTGGCGTCAGCAGGCCGACCTCGACGGCGATCACGGTGACGATGCCGAACCAGATGGGATCGATGCCGAAGGCCTTCATGATCGGATAGAACAGCGGCACCACGATCAGCAGGATGGACGAACTGTCGAGGATGGTCCCCATCGCGACGATCAGCAGCACGTAGGCAATGATGATGCCCCAGTAGCCGATGTCGCTGGCCGCGAGGGCCGCGGTCAGGAACTCCGGCAGGCCGCTCAGCGACAGCATGCGCGAATACATGCTGGCCGCGATGATCAGGAAACAGATGGCGGCGGTAACCTGGCCGGTGTCGGTCAACACCCGCCAGATGCGCCCGGGCGGCAGCGCGCGCCGGAACAGGCCGATCACGATCGCGCCCAGCGCGCCGACGGCGCCGGCCTCGGTAGGCGTGAAGAAACCGCCGTAGATGCCGCCCAGCACGAGGCCGATCAGCAGCACGATGGGCAGCGCCTTGCGTCCCATCGCGGCGATGGACAACGGCACGACGTCCTCGGAAATGCTGGAACCGGCAAAATCCGGGCGATTGCGGGCCAGCCAGTAGACGCCCAGGCCGAAGGCGATGGCCAGCACGATGCCCGGCACCACGCCGGCCAGGAACAGGTCGCCCACCGACTGCTCGGTCAGGATCCCATACAGGATGAGCAGCAGGCTGGGCGGGATCAGCATGCCCAGCACCGAGCTGCCCGCGACGATGCCGTAGGCGAAACGCTTGGTGTAGCCATGCCGCAGCATTTCGGGCACGGCCACCCGGGTAAACACGGCGGCCGACGCGATCGAGATGCCGGTAATGGCGGCGAAGATCGCGTTGGCGCCCACGGTGGCGATGCCCAGGCCGCCCTTGATGCGGCCCAGCATGCGGTTGGCGACGTCGAACGCGTCGCGGCCGATGTCGGCCTGCGACACGACGAAGCCCATCAGCACGAATAGCGGCACCACGCCGAAGATGTAGGAGTCGATGGACTCGGTGGCGGCCAGCGCCAGCATGCGGCCGGTGATCAGGAAGCTGCCCTTGATCGCCAGCACGCCCAGGAAGGAACAGACGGCCAGCGCGATCGCGACGTGCATGCCGGCGTAGATCAGCCCCACCATCCCGAACAGCGCCAGCGCGCCGATGACCAGATCGCTCATGATGGTCATGCCCCCGCCTGCACGGCCCGGCCGTGCGTCGTCGCGGCCGCGCACAGCGCGCGCACCGCCCGGGCCAGGAACTGCAGGCCCAGCGCCGCCGTCCCCACCAGCATGATCAGCCGCACCGGCCAGATCGGCGCGGTGAAATCGCCGATCGCGCCCACGAACAGATCGCGCGTCCAGGCCCGCTCGAACAGCGGCACGAGACCGTTGAGCAGCACCGCGCAGAACGCGGCGCCGATCAGGCAGTACAGGGCTTCCAGCCCGGCCCGCCCGCGCGGCGGCAGCTTGTCCAGCAGCACCTCCGCCCGCGTCAGCCCGCCTAGCCGCAGCGAATGGGCGACCTGCAGGAAGACGATGGCGACGATGGACATGCTGACCAACTCGGGCACGCCCGAGATGGGATGGCCGAAGAAGGAGCGGCCGACGATGTCGGCGTTGATGGCGACCATCACGCCCACGATCAGCAGCGTGCCGATCGCGTTCAGGACCGCGGTGCAGGCATCCAGGATGCGCAGCAGCGGGTGGTCGGCCGCAGGGAGGAAATCTCCCTCGCCAGTGGTGGGGACTTCAGACATGGATGACCTCGCCGCCCGGTTCAGTTCCGATCCCAGTCGCGCACCGGCTTGGCGCCGGCGGCCCGCACTTCCTTCATGTAGGCGTCCAGCACCTCCTTGGCCGGCAGCTTTTTCTTGTGCAGCTCGGCGATCCAGCTCTTGGTCGGATCCTCCAGCACCTTGGCGTAGGCGCCCCGCAGGCTGGCCGAATCCGGATTGAGCTTGCCGCCCTTGGCGACCAGTTCGTCCAGCGCGGCGCGGGTGGCCTTGCGCAGGTCGTCGGTATAGGCCTTCTCGAACGCGTCGGCGCCCGCTTTCAATGCTTTCTTCAGGGCTTCCGGCTGGGCGTCGTACCAGTCCTTGTTGGCCGCGATGCCGCCCGAGTACTGGGCGCCGTAGCCGATCTGCGTGATGTAGGGCGCGACCTCCTGGATCTTGGCCGGCAGGGCCGCGGTGGCGAAGGTGACCACGCCGTCGTAAAGGCCGGTCTGCAGCGAGTTGTAGTACTCGGTCAGGTTGCCCGCGACGCCTACTGCGCCGGTGCCTTTCATCCAGTTGATCGACGTGCCCGGCGTGCCGATCTTGCGGCCCTTGAGATCGGCCAGGCTCTTGACCGGAAATTTCGTGAACAGCAGGTAGTCGTCCAGCCCGAAGCCGCCGCCGATGTAGACGACGTCGTTCGCCTCCCAGGCCTTCATCATCGCCGGTATCTTGCGCTGCACGTCCTGCACCGCCTGGGTCACCAGGCCGGGATCGTCCGAGACGAAGGGCGTGTAGTAGGTGACGTTCTGCAGCGGCAGCTTGGCCGGCTCGAAGATCGTGGGCACCAGCGCGATGTCGGCCACGCCGTCCTGGGCCGCCTCCAGCTCCTCGCCCACCTTGGCCAGCGCGCCGCCGTACTGCTGCTTCCATTCGAGCTTGATGTCCGAGCCTTCCAGCGCCTTGTTCACCGCTGGCACGAAGGACTCCTGCAGGTGCTTGACCCAGCGGAACACCGGCGGGTGGCCGTTGACCAGCGTCACGGTAATGGTCTTGGCCTGTACCGCCATCGTGGCGGTGGCCAGCAAAGCGGCCAATGCGGCCGGCAGAATACGCATGCATGTCTCCTTGTCAGGGGGCCGGGCTCATGGCGGCCCGGTTCTCTCGGTCGGGGCTGGGCCCCGGGGAATCAGCCGGCTCCAGAACCGGAGCGCGGGGGAAAAACGGGAGGTCGGCCCGAACCGCCAGCGGCGCGATCGGCCGCCAGCGCCTCGATGCCGGCGCTGATGAAAGGCACCAGGCGGGCCATGACGGCATCGACGTCGCTGTCGTCACAGGCGCCGTCCGACAGGCGCCCGGCCCGGCCGGTGGCGGCCATCATGGTCATGCCCACGCCGATGGCGAACATGTAGGACCACACCGCGTCGTCCTGCTGCAACGGGGGCAGGATGCGGCGGAAGGCGTCGATGAAACGGCGGGCGATCGCGTCGTAGTGGGCGCCGATCAGCGTGCGCGAACGCTCGTCCTCGGCATTGGCCGTGGCCGCCAGCACGCGCGAGAACAGGTTGCCCGCGGGCCCCTCGTGGCCGAATTCCACCGTGGGCCGGAACAAGGCCTCCAGCAGATCGCCCAGCGTGGGCCGGCCCTGCCCGTCCGGCCCGAACAGCCGGTCCAGCGCGGCCGCGCGCACGGCGTTGATGGCATCGGAGCGGCGCGCGAACATCGCCTCGTACAGCTTTTCCTTGGTACCGAAGTGGTAGTGCAGCAATGCCTGGGCCACGCCCGCCTCATTGGCGATCTGCCGCATGCTGGTGCCATCGAAGCCATGGGCGGCGAACACCCCTTCGGCGGCGTCGAGGATGGCGGTTCGGGCGTTCTGGTCGGTCAAGGCGCGCTTCCTGGGTAGGGATGCGCTAGCCTAGGCCCTGACTGATCGATCAGTCAACATAGGGTTAGCGAGCGGCCTGCTCGCATTTTCGGCGGTCCGATGCCGTAGAATCCGGTGGCCGTTCCGCAGGAAAACAAGCTGCGCCACAAACAACGGCTTGAAAAAACGGCGGCTTTCATGCTATTCTTGCGAGCTTTACGGCGTTACCCTTGGTCCGCGAGAAAACTCGCCCCGGAAAATGGAACGTTTCGAACCTGGCAAACCTGGCTCGGGATGTTTTTAGCGCACGTTTTCAACGCATTCTGGCACTGCGCCGGGGTGCCTTGAGAACCCGTGCGAACCGGGTCGGCATCCATCCTGCCAAGCCGCGCCAGAACTTCGGGGCACTATCCGGCATTGCCGGTCCCCGGATCCGTCTCCCGAATTCACGAAATAGTAGAAGAGGTGTCGCCATGGCACGAGTATGTCAAGTAACCGGTAAGGGTCCGATCACGGGCAACAACGTTTCCCACGCCAACAACAAGACCAAGCGTCGGTTCCTGCCGAACCTGCAATACCGCAGGTTCTGGGTCGAAAGCGAAAACCGCTGGGTTCGCCTGCGTGTCAGCACCAACGCCCTGCGCACCATCGACAAGAACGGCATCGAAGCCGTCCTGGCCGATCTGCGCGCTCGCGGCGAAGCCGTTTAATCACCGGATCCACAGGAGCACATCATGGCCACCAAAGGTATTCGCGAAAAGATCAAGCTCGAATCCACCGCCGGAACCGGGCATTTCTACACCACGACCAAGAACAAGCGCACCACCCCGGAAAAGATGCTGATCAAGAAGTTCGATCCGGTCGCGCGCAAGCACGTGGACTACAAGGAAACCAAGCTGAAGTAATCGGCTCGGTTTTGCGAAAAAACCCCGCCCAGGCGGGGTTTTTCTTTGCCTGCGGCAAACGCGCGCCGCTATGCCCCGCCGGCGGCCTCCACCGTCCGCCGGGCCTTCGCCAGCACCGGCGCATCGACCATTCTCCCGTCCAACCGGAACGCCCCTCTCTGCCCTGCCGCCGCCTCGACGACGCGGCGAGCCCATGCCAGTTCCGCCGCCGAAGGACTGAATACCTCGTTGATCGCGGCCACCTGCATGGGGTGCACGCACAGCATGCCGCCCATGCCCGCCGCGCGCGCCCGCGCGGCTTCGGCGCGCAGGCCGTCGATGTCGTCCAGTTGCGGGTGCACGCCATCGAGCGGCGCGGGCAGGTCCGCGGCGCGCGCATGGAGCAGCATGCGGTGCCGGGCATCGTCCAGGACCGCACGGCCCGCGGTCGACAGCGGATCCAGGTCGAGGTCCAGCGCGAAATCCAGGCTGCCGAACACCAGGCGCCCCACCGCCGGCGCGCCGGCGATGGCCTCCAGCGCCAGCACGCCGCGCGCGCTTTCGACCAGCGGCCACACGGGCCTGCCGGACGCCGCCGCGCGGACCACGTCCGCCGCCGACTCCGCCTTGGGCAGCATCACCGCGGCCACCGCGGGACTGCCGGCGCACAGCGCGATGTCTTCGTCGAAATAAATCGTCTGGACCGCATTGACGCGCACCACCACCGACCGGTCCCCGCAGCCTCGCAGGGATCCCGCCACGGCCGCACGCGCGGCATCCTTGGCACCGGGTTCGACCGCGTCCTCGAGGTCCACGATGACAGCATCCGCGCCGCTGGCCAGCGCCTTGGGCAGCCGCTCGGGCCGGTCCCCCGGCACGAACAGGGCGGAGCGCACGCGCATCATGCGCCCACCGCCCGGGCGGCGCGCAAGGCCTGGACGTCTGCCTCGCCGTAGCCGAGTTCGGCCAGAATGGCCGCCGTGTGTTCGCCCAGGGCCGGAACCGGATCCATGCGGGCGTCGTAGGCGCCGCCCGTGCCCGGCGGCAGCAGCGCGGGCAGCGAACCTGCCGGACTGTCGACCCGGGTCCAGCGCTGGCGGGCCGCCAGTTGCGGGTGAGCCCAGACGCCCGCCATGTCGTTGACGCGGGCGTTGGCGATCTGGGCTTCGTCCAGCGCCGCCATGACCTGGTCGGTGGTCAGGCCGGCAAAAACCTCCACGATGATCTCGCGCAACGCGGCCCGGTTTTCGGTGCGCCGCGAGTTGGCGTCGAAGCGGGGATCGCCAGCGAGGTCGGGCCGGGCCAGCACCCGTTCGCAGAAGACGCGCCATTCGCGTTCGTTCTGCAGGCCGAGCATCACGGTGCCGCCATCGCCCGCGGGAAACGGACCGTAGGGATAGATGGTCGCGTGCGAGGCGCCCGAGCGCGGCGGCGGGGCCGCGCCGTCGAACGCGTAGTACATGGGATAGCCCATCCACTCGACCATGCTCTCGAGCATGGAGACGTCGACGCGGCTGCCCTTCCCCGTCGTGGCCCGCAGCAGCAGCGCGGCCAGGATGTTGGAATAGGCGTACATGCCGGCGGCGATGTCGGCCACCGAGGCGCCGGCCTTGGACGGTTCGCCGGGCGTGCCCGTGACCGACAGGAAGCCGCCCTCGCTTTGTATCAGCAGGTCGTAGGCCTTCTTGTCGCGATACGGGCCGCTATCGCCATAGCCCGAGATGTCGCAGACGATCAGCCCGGGATGGCGCGCATGCAGCGCCTCGAACGACAGCCCCAGCCTGTCGGCGGCGCCGGGCGCCAGGTTCTGCACCAAAACGTCCACGCGCGGCAGCAGCCGCTCCAGCACCTCGCGCGCGCCGTCCTGCTTGAGGTCCAGCGCCAGGCTTTCCTTCGACCGGTTGGTCCAGACGAAGTGGGACGACAGCCCGCGCACGCGCTCGTCGTAGCCGCGCGCGAAATCTCCCGTCCCGGGGCGTTCGATCTTGATCACGCGCGCGCCCAGGTCGGCCAGTTGCCGTGTGCAGAACGGCGCTGCGATGGCGTGTTCGAGGCTCAGCACGGTCACGCCGTCCAGCGGGCGCGGCGCGGTCGATGAAAGGGATGGGCTCATGACTCCTCCGGCATGAAATCGGACAGGTCGCGCGCGTGCCGCAGGTTCCACAGGCGCGGAATCCATGCATCGATCTGCGCCGGCGTCGCGGCGCCGGAGAAGGCCGCCAGGCGCCGCAGCTTGGTTTCCAGCTCGGGGCGCGACAAGGTGTTGTCCGGGTCGCCCTTGGGACTGTCGATGGCCGCCGCCAGGCGCCGGCCGTCGCGCGTATCCACCTCGACGCGCCCCAGCCAGCGGGCGGGATAGGCGCGGTCGACCTCGTCGTCCAGCACCATGGTCGTGCGCCGGCGGATGCCCGCCACCGCGGAATCGCTCAGCGCATGGTCGCGGAACTCCTCCAGGCCGGCGCGGCCATGGACCGCGATCAGGCCCAGCACCGCTCCCATCGAGAACTTGGCCTGGTGCACGGTGCTGGGTTCGTCCACGTTGCCCAGCACGTCGATGGCGGCCCGATGCACCCGGGCGCGGATGGCGGCGATGTCGCCGTGGGTGATGCCTTCGGTGCGCATCAGGTGCAACAGCGCATCGGCGGCCGGATGGGTGTGGCGGCACGAGGCATGGAACTTGAATGATGTTTCCAGCGTGGCCCAGCGCTGGCCCAGGCGATCGCCAAGCCGGCTCGGATCCGCGTCCGAGGACATGCCCGCCGCCATGCCCTGCCGGCCTTCAAGCACGCCATGCGCGCCCGTCAGACCATCCTGCGCCAGGTAGGCGGCCAGGAGGCCGTTCGCGGCCGCCTGGCCGGTATGGAGCTGCTTGGAGTCCGCTGCCTCGCGCAGGAACTCCCACAGGCCGGAGGCCTGGGTTCCGGCCGACCCCAGCGTATGCGCCAGCGTCCGCGCGTCCTGCCCCAGCAGTCTGGCCACGCCGGCCGCGGCCGCCAGCGTACCCACGGTGCCCGTCGTATGGAAGATGCGGTAATGCGAACGGCCCAGGAATTCGCCGATGCGCACGCCGGCCTCATAGCCGGCCACCGCGGCCACCAGCATCTCGCTGCCCGACTTGCCCAGGTCCTGCGCCGCGGCGAAGACGGCGGGAAACACCACGGTGGCCGGATGCAGCACCGAACTGTTGTGCAGGTCGTCCTGCTCGACCAGGTGCGAGGCCGCGCCGTTGACCAGCGCGGCGAAATGCGCCGACGTGGTCCGCCGGTTGGTCAGGATCGCGCAGCGCCCCTGCGCCGGCCCCATCGCGGCGGCATAGCGCTCGAACAGCGGCACCGGATGCCCGCCCTTCCCGGCCAGGGCCGACGCCACCCAGTCCAGGAACAGGTCCTCGGTCCGGTCCACCAACGCCGGGGGCAGGTCCTCGAAACGCAGCGCCGCCACGAATTCGCACAGGGCGCCGGTGGCGCCGTCCCGCGCCAGGCTGGTCTTGTCCATGGAAACGCCTCAGAAAGAACGCGGCAGCCCCAACAGGTGCTCGGCCACATAGGAAAGAATGAGATTGGTCGAGATCGGCGCCACCTGGTAGAGGCGCGTCTCGCGGAACTTGCGCTCGACGTCGTATTCGCAGGCGAAACCGAAGCCGCCGTGCGTCTGCAGGCAGACATTGGCCGCCTCCCACGAAGCCTTGGCGGCCAGGTACTTGGCCATGTTGGCGCTGGCGCCCGCGTGAACGCCGCCGTCGTATTCGCGACAGGCGCGCCAGCGCATCAGGTCGGCGGCCTCGACCTCGATGTGGGCCTCGGCAATGGGAAACTGCACGCCCTGGTTCTGGCCGATCGGGCGGCCGAACACCTGCCGCTCGCCGGCATAGCTGCGCGCGCGCTCGATGAACCAGCGGCCGTCGCCGATGCATTCAGCGGCGATCAGCGTGCGCTCGGCGTTGAGCCCGTCCAGGATGTAGCGAAAACCTTTGCCTTCCTCGCCGATCAGGCTATCGACCGGCAGTTCCAGGTTGTCGAAGAACAGTTCGTTGGTCTCGTGGTTGACCATGTTGGCGATGGGGCGCACCTCCATGCCATGCCCGATCGCCTCGCGCAGGTCAACCAGGAAGATGGACATGCCCTCGGTCTTCTTGGCGACCTCGGCCAGGGGTGTGGTGCGAGCCAGCAGGATCATGAGGTCGGAGTGCTGCACGCGCGAGATCCAGACCTTCTGCCCGTTGACCACATAGCGGTCGCCGCGCCGCACGGCGGTGGTCTTGATCCGGGTGGTGTCGGTACCGGTGGTCGGTTCGGTCACGCCCATGGATTGCAGGCGCAGCTCGCCGCTGGCCAGGCGCGGCAAGAAATGATCTTTCTGCGCCTGCGACCCGTGGCGCACCAGCGTGAACAGGTTGTACATCTGTCCGTGCACGGTCCCCGAGTTGCCGCCGCAGCGGTTGACTTCCTCCAGGATCACCGAGGCTTCGGACAGCCCCAGGCCCGATCCGCCGTACTCGGCGGGGATCATCGCCCCCAGCCATCCGGCCTCGGTCAATGCGCGGACGAACGCCTCGGGGAAGCCCCGGGCCTCGTCCACTCCGCGCCAGTAGGCGGCGTCATAGTGGGCGCACAGGGCGCGCACGCCCTGGCGGATGTCGTCATACTCTTCCATGCCGTCTCCGATGGACAGGTGGCCGTGCGCCTGTGCGCGGGCCGCCGTTGTTATCTCTGCACGTAGCGCAGTTCGCCGCGCTGGATCCCGCCCTGCGCATTGCCGGCCCATACCTGGGCCACGCCCTCGCCGGTCATCCGTCCCGCCGCCTCGAAAGGCGTGGGCGCGATCAGGGGCCGCACGCCCCGATAGGAAAAATACGTCGGCCGCAGCGACGGATGGGCGCGCACGAAGGCCCTCACCAGCAGCGTCGCGATCAGGGGGCCGTGCACCACCAGGCCGGCGTAGCCTTCCTCGGCGGTGGCATAAGGCCAGTCGTAGTGGATGCGATGGCCGTTGAAGGTGACCGCCGAATACCGGAACAGCAGGGTCGGCGTGGGCACGATGGTTTCCGACCAGCCGGACGGCGGCAGGGGTTCCGGGTCGGCGGTGCGCAGCGGGGATGGCTCGCGATAGACGATGTCCTGTTCCTCGCGCACGGCCAGGACGCCGCGCTGCGCGTAGTCGTGGCGCACGGTCACGAACAGCAGGGAACCGGTGCGGCCCGCCTTCTCTTCCACCGACAGGATAGTCGAATGGCGCGTGGCGTCCTCGCCCACCACCAGAGGCTGGTGGAACGCCAGCCGGCCGCCGGCCCACATGCGATTGCGCCGCTCGGCGGGCGGCAGGAAACCGCCGCGCGCGGGATGCCCGTCGGCGCCGAGTCCGGCCGCGTCCAGCGGCTCCTGGAAATAGGCCCAGTGCCACAGTTCGGGCAGCCCGCCGCCCGCTTCGGGCGCCGGCTGCCCCAGGGTGGCGGCGATGCGCCGCGCCAGATTGCTCGTGATCTGGTCGGCCGAGGTCTCGGTGCGCCCGATCCAGTCTCGTGGGGATGGAGCCTGGTCCTGGCTCATGCTTGCTCCTTGCGGACCGCTCGCGGGCGCCGCCTTGCGTGGAAATGCCGCCAGCATGCGCCCGCGCCAGCCTTCTGTAAATTTTGATTTTCGTTATCCAGTCTTCGCCAAAACGGAAGGGATCAGGTAAGGTGGACGCTTTCCCCCGCCCCCGCCGCCATGCATCTCGACCTGGCCGACCTCAGGCTTTTCATCCATGTGGCCGAAGCTCCCAGCCTGACACAGGGCGCGCGGCGCGCCCACCTTTCGCTGACCGCGGCCAGCACCCGCATCAAGTCGCTGGAAATCCGGCTCGACGCCCGCCTGCTGTACCGGAACAGCCGCGGGGTGGAGCTGACGCCCGCTGGCCGGCGACTGCTGGAACACGCCCGCCAGGTCATGCGGCAGGTCGATTCCCTGAAGAACGATTTCGCCGATGGCGGCACCGGCACCACCGGCCATATCCGCATCTTCGCCAACACCACCGCGGTCACCGAGTTCATGCCCGAGATCCTGGCGCGCTTCCTGGCCGGCCGGCCAGGCGTGACGGTGGATCTCCAGGAACGGCTGACCCGCGACATCGTCCGCGGGGTGATGGACGGCTCGACCGACCTCGGCATCACCGCCGGCCCCATCAACGCCCCCGGCCTGGAACGCCTGCACTTCAGCACCGACCGGCTGGTGCTGGCCGTTCCGACCGCCCACCCGCTGGCCGCGCGAGGCCGGGTCACCCTGGACGATACCCTGCGCTACCCCCACATCAGCCTGCACGAGGGCAGCACCATGCTGACCTTCCTGCGGGAACAGGTCGAGAACCGGGGCGCGGGGCTCATCCTGCGCATCCAGGTATCGAGCTTCGAAGCCATCTGCCGGATGGTGGAGGCGAACGTCGGCATAGGCGTGATCCCGGAGTCGGCGGCGCGCCGCCACCGGCGCACCATGGAACTGTCCATCGTGGAACTGGACGAACCGTGGGCCGTGCGCGAACGCGACCTGCTGGTGCGCGAACTCGAGGCCCTGCCCGCCTGCGTGCGGGCGCTGGTCGATGCCGTCCGGACCTACGGCGAGCAGGCCGCCGCCACGCATGCGGGAAGCGCCGCAGGTTCGCGCGCGAAGGACTAAAATCGCGGGCTTGCGCGGCCGCCACCGCCGCGCCCTTCCCCGCCCGATTCCGCGCGGGCGTTCCACTCATTGCACAGAGACCACGGCTTCATGGGTCATGCCACGTCCCGCCAGGGCAGCTACCGGATCATCGCGCTGATCGTCGCCAGCGCGTTCTTCATGGAGCAACTGGACTCCACCATCATCTCGACCGCGCTGCCGGCCATGGCGCAGTCGCTGGGCACCGATCCGGTCCGCATGAACTTCGCCATGACCGCCTACCTGCTGAGCTTGGCGGCCTTCATTCCCATCAGCGGCAAGATCGCCGACCGCTTCGGCACGCGCAACACCTTCCGCGGCGCGATCACGCTGTTCGTCGTCAGCTCCGTGCTGTGCGGCTTCGCGCAGAACCTGCCGTGGCTGATCGGCGCGCGGCTGCTGCAGGGCGCCAGCGGCGCGATGATGGTGCCGGTGGGCCGGCTGGTGCTGCTGCGCACGGTGGAGAAATCCCAGTTGGTCTCGGCCATGTCCTGGGTGCTGTTTCCCGCGATGATCGGCCCCGCCGTCGGCCCCCTGATCGGCGGCTTCCTGACCACCTACCTGTCCTGGCACTGGATCTTCTTCATCAACGTACCCATCGGATTGGCCGGCATCGCGCTCGCCACCACCTATATCCCCGACATCCGCAGCGACGCGCCGCCCTCGTCGTTCGACTACCTGGGCTTCGTCCTGGCGGCCGCCACCCTGGCCTGCCTGATCGTCGGGCTGGAAGGACTGGGCCACGGCGGCCTGTCCCCGACGGCGCTGCTCCTGCTGGGTGCCGCGGCCGCCTGCGCGCTGGCCTACGCCTGGCACAGCCGCCGGCATGCCGATCCGGTGCTGGACTTCAGCCTGATGCGCATCGCCACCTTTCGCGTGGCGATGCGTGGCGGCTTCCTGTACCGGGTGGCCTACGGCTCCTTCCCCTTCCTGATGCCACTGATGCTGCAACTGGGTTTTGGCCTGTCGGCCGCCGAGAGCGGCGCCATCACCTTTGCCGGCGCCGTCGGCGGCCTGGTGATGAAGGCGATCTCGGTGCGCTTCCTGCGGGCCTTCGGCTACCGGCGGGTCATGATCTGGAACGGCCTGCTGTCGGCGGTGCTGCTGGGCCTGTGCGGCGCCTTCCGGCCGGAATGGCCGCTGGCGGCGATCTACCTGCTGCTGCTCCTGGGCGGCCTGGCGCGGTCGCTGCAGTTCAACGCCTACGGCACCATCGTCTACGCCGACGTGCCGCAGCCCCGCATGAGCGCGGCGACAAGCCTGGCCAGCACCAACCAGCAGATGACGGCGGCACTGGGCATCGGCCTGGCCGCGCTGGTGCTGGACACCTCCATGCGTACGCTGGGCCATGCGGCCGTGCAACTGACGGACTTCACCATGGCCTTTGCCGCCATGGGCCTGCTGGGCGTGCTGGCCGTCACCCAGTGCCGTGAACTGCCGGCCAACGCCGGCGCCGAACTGAGCGGCCACCGCCGGCAGGACGGGGCACCGACCCGCGGCTGACCTTTCGCACCACTGGGCCACCCAAGAAAAAAGGAGCCGTGGCTCCTTTTTTCTCGTGTCCTATCAGCGGGCTCAGGTCGCGTAGCTGCGCAGCCTGGCCGAGAACTCTTCGAGCCGCGCGATGCCGCTTTGCTGGGCGCGGTTGCACCAGTCCTGCAGGTCGCGCAGCAGTTGTTCGCTGGATGCGCTGGAGCGCTCCCAGATGGCAACCAGTTCGCGCCGCATCTCGACCAGGATGGCCAACGAGCGGTGGTCGGCCAACAAAGTGTTCAGCGCGGAGCGGTGCGAATCCGTCAGCGACTCGTCGTCGGCGCGGTGCAAGAGGGCCTTGGAGCGCCGCAGCAGCTTCCACTGCAGATGCGATTCCTTGGCAGCCTTCAAGCGGACGATCTCGTCGCGGCAGGCATGCTTGAGCAGGTCGGCGTAGCGCGCCATGATCTCGTAGCGGTGCGTGATGACGGCCTGCAGGGTTTCCAGGTCAACCGGCTTGCCGTGCGCCAGCCGCACCTTGGGCGCGACCTTCTTGACCTTGGCCAGGCGCAGGATCTCCAGGGCCCGGATATAACCCCAGCCGATGTCGAACTCGTACCACTTGGTGGAGAAACGAGCCGACGACGCGTAGGCGTGGTGGTTGTTGTGCAGTTCCTCGCCGCCGATGACGATGCCCCACGGGAAGACGTTGCGGCTGGCATCCGGGCTGGCGTAGTTGCGATAGCCCCAGAAATGGCCGATGCCGTTGACCACGCCGGCCGCCCAGAACGGGATCCAGATCATCTGCACCGCCCAGACGGTCAGGCCGATCGCGCCGAACAGCGCAACATCGATCACCATCATCACACCCACACCCTGCCAGCCGAAACGCGAATAGATGTTGCGCTCGACCCAGTCGTTGGGCGTGCCGTGGCCGAACTTGTCCATCGTCTCGCGGTTGGTCGCCTCGTCGCGATACAGTTCAGCGCCCTGGAAGAACACCTTGCCGATGCCGTAGACCATGGGCGAATGGGGATCTCCTTCACGCTCGCAGCGGGCGTGGTGCTTGCGGTGGATCGCCACCCATTCCTTGGTGACCATGCCGGTCGTCAGCCACAGCCAGAAACGGAAGAAATGCGCGATGGCCGGATGCAGGTCCAGCCCGCGGTGCGCCTGGCTGCGGTGCAGGTAGATCGTGACGCCAAGAATGGTGATATGAGTGACTACCAGGGTGAAGGCGACGATCTGCCACCACGACGCGCCAAGCAGACCATCGGACAAGAACGAAAGCACAAAATCCATATCACCTCACAGGCAGGCCGGCGGCAGTGCCGGCGCGGGAGGCGCCTCGCGCCTCGAAGAAACAGAACCCATCGATCCTGGCCGCCGGTGGGGCCAGCGGGACCAAGGTCTTAGAAACCGGACGACGGTGGCAGTTCCCCAGGGGAAACCCGCGACCGGATGGCGAAAAAGCCTGGAATCCGGCCCTCTGCCATGCGCCCGACACGATAACGCGAATCTTGGGGCGGGACGACCCTTTTCAAAGAGGGGGATAACCCTAATCATAACAGGGTTATAGATCCCCTTCCCCAAGGTTCTTGGCCGATCCGGCTGCCTCGTCCCGCGCAGGTTCCGCGTCCGGAGCCTCGATTTCATCGTCCAGGCCAGCCGCTTGCGCATCCGGCTCGGGCAATTCGGCCTCGGCCGCGGCGGCCTGGGCAACGGCCGGACCGTGGCGCCGTTGAAACACCGCGGCAAAGAAACCGTCGGTCGCGTGCACGTCGGGACGCAGTTTCAAATAGGGTCCGGGCAGCGACAACGCCCCGGCCCGATCGGCCAACAGCTCGGGGGCCGACAGCAGTTCGAATTCGGGATGGGCCGCCAGGAAAGCCTCGACCTGCCCTTCGTTCTCGACCCGCAGGATGCTGCAAGTCGCATAGACCAGCCGGCCGCCGGGGGCCACGCAGCGTGCCGCCGACGCCAGGATGCTGCGCTGGAGCGCGCACAGGTCGGACACGCTTTCCGGGCTCTGGCGCCATTTCAGGTCGGGATTGCGCCGCAGCGTCCCGGTCCCGCTGCACGGCGCATCCACCAGTACCCGGTGCGCCTTGCGCGCCAGGCGCTTGACGCGGGCGTCGTTCTCGTTGGCGATCACCACCGGCACGACGTTGGACAGGCCGCTGCGCGCCAGGCGGGGCTTGAAGCGCGCCAGGCGCGTGTGCGAGACGTCCAGGGCGTACAGCCGCCCGGTCGAACGCATCAACGCCCCCAGCAGCAGCGTCTTGCCGCCGGCGCCCGCGCAGAAATCGATGACCATTTCCCCGCGCCGGGGAGCGACCAGCAGCGCGAGCAACTGGCTGCCTTCGTCCTGGACCTCGATGCTGCCGTCCTCGAAACGCCCCCATCGGGTCAGCGCCGGACGGCCCTGCAGCCGGATACCGAACGGCGAATACGGCGTCGGTTCGGCCATGTCGGAGGCCACGCCCGCCCGCAGTTCGGCCAGGATGGTCTCGCGGTCGGCCTTCATCGGGTTGACGCGGATGTCCAGCGGCGCGGCGCGATTGAGCGCGGCCAGCAGGCTGTCGCTGTCCGCTTCGATGGCCAGTGCCTCGGACAGCCAGTCGGGAATGCTCAGGCGAATCTCGCGCGGCAGTGCCGCCTGGTCGATGGCGGACACGCGACGCAGCCAATCCGCTTCATCGGCATCGAGAACCGGCAGGACCCCTTCCCGGCCGAGCGTGGACGCCAGGCCCAGGATGGCCAGACGGCGCGTGGCGGCGCCCCGTCCGCCCTCGGCCACGTTGCGGTAGCGCCGCAGGTGGCGCAGCACGTCGTAGACCGCCTCGGCCACCACGCCGCGATCGCGCCCGCCCAGCTTGGGGTGGTCGCGGAACCAGCGGGACAGCACCTGGTCGGCCGGGCCGGACCATTGCAGGATCTCGCCCAGCGCGGAGCGCACCTGCTCGATGCGCTGGGCGACGGGATTGGTGCCCGCCGGGGCGGGACGCCGCGCGCCGGGCCGGACCTGCTGGCCGCCGGAGCGTCGCGCGCCCTGCGCCGGCCGGGATGAAGAACCGGAACGTTCGGATGTCATGCCTCGTCTCCCCGCGAAACTGCCGTCTGCGTCGCCAGGCCGAACGCTCGGTCGGCCACGCCGTCCACCGTGACCTTGCCGTCTTCCAACCCTACCCGCCCATGCGCCAGCCAGGACGCCACGGCCGGATAAACCACGTGTTCGATGGACAGCACGCGTTCAGCCAGGGTGTCTTCGGTGTCGCCCGCGCGCACCGGCACCACGCCCTGGGCGATCATGGGGCCATGATCCAGCACCGGCGTGACGAAATGCACGGTGCAGCCGTGGACCCCCACCCCCGCTTCCAGCGCCTGCCGGTGGGTGGCCAAGCCCGGAAACAGCGGCAGCAGCGACGGATGGATATTGACCAGCCTGCCGGCATAATGCCGCACGAAATCGTCGGTGAGAATGCGCATGAAACCGGCCAGCAGTACGTAGTCGGGCTCGAAGGTGTCGATCTCGCGCGCCAGCGCGGCGTCGAACGAGGCACGGTCGGGATGGTCGCGATGGGGCACCACTCGAGTGGGGATGTCCAGTCCGGCGGCCCATTCGAGGCCGGAGGCCTGTTCGCGGTTGGCGATCACGGCGGCCACCTCGGCGGGCCAGCCCTGATCGCGGCAGGCCTGCGCGATGGATTGCATGTTGCTGCCACGGCCGGAAATCAGGATGACGAAACGGCACCGGCGGGCCGGGGAAAAATGAGAGGCTTTCACCGGCGGATTGTATCATCGGGCCCGGCGGCGACCGGTGGTTTGCGGCAGGCGGCGATCCGGACGGGCCGCCAACCGCCTCAAGTCGTCGATGAAGGCCTCAACCACCGGCGAGCGCCGCCTCTCGGCGCGGGTGATGAGCGCCACCGGACCGAACAGCCCAGGCAGCGGAACGGGCAAAGCCCGCACCAGCCCGCTGCCCGAGAACTGTCTGACGATATCGGCCGGCATGACCGCGAGCGTTGCGCTTTCCTGCAAGAGCGCGAGGTTGGTCAGGACCGACACGGATTCGACGGCATGGCGCGGACGCGCGCCCGCCTGCTCCATGAACAGGATATCCAGCCGCTGGCGCAGCGGCGCACTGGCATGCGGGAGAATCCAGCGCTGGTCGGTCAGGTCGGCGAGCCGTATCTCGCGCGTCTTCAGAAGCGGATGGCGCGGACCACAGACGACCAGGAACTCGTCCTCGTAGAGCAGTTCGAGATCGAGATCGTCCATCGCGGCCCCGCCCATGACCCGCCCCAGCACCAGGTCGAGTTCGCCTCGGGCGAGCGCCGCCATCAGCATGTCGTGGACGCCCTCGACGAGCGACACCCGCACGCCGGGATGCCGCTCGAGCAGCGCGGCCACGGCACGCGGCACGAGTTCGGACGAAGTGGACGTCATGGTGCCTACCGTGAGGGTACCCGCCGCGCCTGCTGCGAGCGCGTCCAATTCCTCGCGCGCGGCATCGAGATCCGCAAGCAGGCCACGTGCATGCCGGATCATGGCATCGCCGTAGAGGGTGGGCGCCATGCCCCGCCTCGAACGCTCGAAGAGCGACACACCCATTGCCGATTCCAATTCATGCAGCAGCTTGGTGGCGGCCGGCTGGGTCATTCCCAGCTGGGCTGCAGCACGGCGCAGGTTCCCGAGGTCGCCCAGTGTGGCAAGCAACAGGATCTGGCGCATCTTGAGCCGGCTGCGCAGCAACCAGTGGGGATGTGGAGACGTGGCCATCGCAATTGATATCAAAAAATAGATCAAATTGACCAAAAAAGAAATTTTACGGTAATCACGGCCATCTTTACTCTTGCCGTCATTCCCACGCCGTCCCCGCGTGACAGCAGCGATGACAAGAGGCAGCCATGGCCATCAACCCGCCCATCGACCTGTACTGGTCGTTCCGCAGTCCCTACAGCTACCTGGTACTACCACGCGTCGAAGCGCTGGCACGCGACCACGGCGTGCGGTGCAACGTCAAGATCGTCTACCCGCTGGCCATCCGCTATCCGGAGCACTTCAGCAGACAGCACGCACTGGCGCGTCCGTACTTTCTCGCCGACTCGGCACGCGTCGCGGCTTTCCTTGGCATGCCATTCCGCCGCCCGGAGCCCGATCCGATCGTGCAGGAGCCGCGCACGCTCGAGATCGCGCACGATCAGCCCTACATCCGGCGCCTGACTCTCCTTGGCATCGAGGCACAGCGGCGCGGCAAGGCGCTGCCCTTCATCGTGCAGGTAAGCCGGCTGCTGTGGGACGGCAGCGTCGACGGCTGGGACCGGGGCGATCATCTTGCGCAGGCAGCGCGGCGGGCGGGCCTGGACCTGGCCGACATGGAGCGGGCGATTGCCGCCGATCCGCAAACGCGTGAGGAAGCCGCACAGGCGAACCAGCGCGACCAGCACTCGGCGGGACATTGGGGAGTGCCGCTGTTCGTCTTCCAGGGCGAACCCTTCTTCGGCCAAGACCGATTCGATCTGCTGCTATGGCGCCTTGCCCAACACGGCCTCGTTCCGGCGGCCTGACCTGACCTCCCCTCGACAGGAGTTTTCCATGCTTACCGACAACCAGAACGCCGCATCCGCCTTCGACCACCTCGGCCTGCTCATCGACGGCCAGTGGCTCGGCAGCGGCCGCCATGGCGAAACCGTCGTAAACCCGGCTACCGGCAACGGCCTGGGACGCCTGCCGCATGCCTCGCCCGACGACCTGGGGCGGGCCGTCGCGGCGGCGGAACGGGCCTTCGGCGCCTGGTCGGCCACGCCGGCCCGCGACCGGCGGCAAGTGCTGCTGCGGGCAGCCCGGCTGCTGGAAGAGCGCAGCGCCACGATCGCCCGCACGCTCACGCTCGAACAAGGCAAGCCGCTGGCCGAGGCCCAGGCCGAGCTGACGGCGGCGATCGAGGTTTTCGAATGGTATGCCGAGGAAACGCGGCGCCTGTATGGACGGATCATTCCCGCACGGGCCCGGGACGTGACCCAGGCCGTGCATCACGAGCCGATCGGCCCCGTCGCGGCATTCACGCCATGGAATTTCCCGGCACTGACACCTGCCCGCAAGATCGCCGGCGCGCTGGCCGCGGGCTGCACGCTGGTCATCAAGCCGTCGGAGGAAACACCGGCGACCGCGCTCGAACTGGCGCGCGCCTGCGTCGACGCCGGCCTGCCTCCCGGCGTGCTGAACGTGATCTTCGGCGTGCCGGCCGAGATATCGGAATTCCTCGTCCGCAGTTCACCCATACGCAAGATCACGTTCACCGGATCGATACCGGTGGGCAAGCATCTGGCACAGCTCGCGGCCTCGAACGGACTGAAACGCTGCACGCTCGAGCTTGGCGGCCATGCCCCGGTCCTGGTCTTCGACGACGCCGATATAGAGCGCGCCGCGCAGGTCAGCGCCGCCGGGCGATTCCGGAATGCGGGCCAGGTCTGCGTGGCGCCGTCGCGGTTCTACGTCCAGCGTAGTGTGGCCGAACACTTCGCCGCCGAGATGGCCAAGGCCGCCCGGGCCCTCGTCCTGGGCGACGGACTGGATACCGCCACGACGATGGGGCCGCTGGCCAACCCGCGCCGGCTGGCGGCGATGCGGCACTATGTGCAGGATGCGTTGCAGGCCGGAGGCCGCCTGGAAACAGGAGGACGGCAACCCGATCGGCCCGGCTTTTTCTTCGAACCCACCGTGCTGAGCGGAATGCCGGATCACGCGGCAGCGATGCGCGACGAAACATTCGGCCCCATCGCTCCCGTGACGGCGTTCGATACGCTGGACGAGGCGCTTGCCCGTGCCAACGGCCTGCCGTACGGCCTCGCGGCATATGCCTTCACGGAATCGCCACGTACCGCGGCGGCGGTATCGCGCGGCCTGTCGGCCGGCATGGTCGGCATCAACCATCTGGCGATCTCGATCGCGGAAGCGCCGTTCGGCGGTGTCCGCGAAAGCGGCTACGGCTCGGAAGGCGGGACCGAAGGCTTGTCCGCCTACCTGACCCCGAAGTTCGTCACGCAACTGGCCACATGATCGCCCGGCATCGACCGGTTCGACGCAGGACAAAGGAGCAAACCATGCAAAGAACGAATCTCGCGCGCGTCCTGCGGACCGCCGGCCTCGGCGCGGCAGCCATGCTGGGTCTCTGCGGCGTCGCTTCGAGCGCCTATCCGGATCGTCCCGTGAAGATCGTCGTGCCCTTCGCGGCTGGCGGGCCGGCCGACATCCTGGGCCGCCTGGTCGCCCACGGCCTGGCGAGCCGGCTGAAGGCCACGGTGATCGTGGAAAACAAGCCGGGAGGCGGCGGCAACATCGGCACGGCGCAGGCCGCGCGGGCCGACGCGGATGGCTACACGCTCGTCATCGGCTACATCGGGCCGTTCGCCGTCAATCCCTCGCTGTACAAGAACCCGGGCTTCGATCCGATCAAGGACTTCTCCCCTGTGGCGCTGCTGGCTACCAGCCCGCTGGTCCTGGTAACCCGTCCGGGACTGGGCGCCGACAGCGTTGCCGGGCTGATCGACATGGCCAGGACGCGCAAACCTGCCTTGACGTACGCCTCGGGAGGTGTCGGATCGGCCAACCACCTGGCAGGCGAACTGTTCAAAGCGGCGGCCGGGATCGATCTCGTCCACGTGCCCTACCAGGGGATCGCCCCGGCGACCACGGACCTGCTCGGCGGACAGACCGACCTGATGTTCAATGGCATTTCGTCGGTCCTGCCGCACATCAAGGCTGGCAAGCTGCAGGCACTGGCCGTGACGACGTCCAGCCGGCTGGCATCCCTGCCCGGCGTCAAGACGATGGAAGAGGCCGGCGTGAAACCGTTCGACGTAGCGGCATGGTTCGGCCTGCTCGCGCCACGCGGCACGCCCCCCGCCGTGCTGGACACCCTGGAGCGCGCGGTGCGCGACACCATGATGTCGGACGAAGCGTCGCAACGCCTGGCCGCGACGGGGCTGGAACGGCGCCTCATGTCGCAAGCGGAGTTCGGCAAGTTCATCGGCAGCGAACTGAAAGTATGGTCGGCGGTCGTGCGCAATTCCGGCGCCAGCGCCGACTGACCGTCGCACAGGTACGACCATGGGCAACCAGAACGACAACGAGGCGGGAATGAACGGCAGGCCGAATATCCTTCACATCATGGCAGATCAATTGACCGCCTTCGCGCTGCGCGCGTATGGCAACCGCGTCTGCCGGACGCCTCATCTCGATACGCTCGCCGCGCGCGGCACGGTGTTCGAGAACTGCTATTGCAACTTCCCCGTCTGCGCGCCCTCTCGCGCGTCCATGCTCACCGGACGGCTGCCGTCCAGGCTCGGGGTTTACGACAATGCCTGCGAGTTTCCATCCAGCGCGCCCACCGTCGCCTATTACCTGAGCGCGCTCGGCTATCACACCAGTCTGGCGGGCAAGATGCACTTCATCGGACCCGACCAGCTACACGGCTACCAGGAGCGGCTGACAACCGACATCTACCCCTCGGATTTCGGCTGGACCCCGGACTGGCGGCTGATGATTCCCGTGGCAGCCACGGGCCTGAACCTGCGCAGCGTCGTGGAGTCCGGAACCTGCCGACGCAGCCTCCAATTGGACTATGACGACGAGGTCGCGGCCCGGGCAATCCAGCGCATCTACGACTACGGACGCAACCCGGCCGGCCGGCCCTTCTTCTTCACCGTGTCGTTCACCCACCCGCACAATCCCTACGTCATCACCGACGAATACTGGAACCGGTACGACCCCGCGGACATCGACGCTCCACGGGTGCCGCCACCGCCCCCTGCACAGGACGATCCGCACAGCCGCCGGCTGCGGGAGATCTACCGTTTCGACGAGTACCGCGTCGACGCCGAAGACGTCCGGCGCTCGCGTCATGCCTACTACGCCATGATCAGCTACGTCGACGACCAGGTCGGCCGCATCCTGCAGGCGTTGCGCGACATGGACCTGGAAGACGACACCGTGGTGGTGTTCACTTCCGATCATGGCGACATGCTGGGCGAGCGAGGGCTCTGGTACAAATGGACGCTGCTCGAAGGCGCGGTCCGCATCCCCTTGATCGTCGCCACGCCGGGACAGTTGCCAGGACGGGTCCGCGATCCGGTGTCGCTGCTGGACCTGCTGCCCACGTTGATGGACCTGGGAGGAGGCCGGGACCTGCAACCGGCGTCGGACATGGAAGGCGAAAGCCTGCTGCCCTGGCTGGAAGGCCGCCAGCGCCCCCGCCCCGATCGCCCGGTATTCGCGGAAATGAATGCCGACGGCGCGCTGGGCCCCTGCCTGATGGTACGCCGCGGTCCGTGGAAATACATCTACGCGGAAAGCGACCCTCCCCAGTTGTTCCAGGTGGAGGACGATCCCGGCGAGACGCGAAATCTTGCGGGCCGTGGCGAAACCCTGCGCATCGAGCAGGAACTGCATGCGCTGGTGCATGGCCATTGGGATACCGCCCGGCTGGCGAAAGACATGGTGACGAGCGCCGGACAGAGATTGTTCATCCAGCGCACCCGCCAGGCCGGGCAGTTCCCCCCCTGGGACTACGAGCCACGCCGGGACGCCTCCCGCCAATTCGTGCGCAGCGGCGAGAACGGATCGGCCACGGAGGCCAAAGGCAGAGCGAGGTATCCTTTCGTGGCACCGAAGCCTCCCGATTCCCGCCGCTGAACCCGGCCGCAGACCACTCCCAAAGAGAATAGCCATGCTGCATGAACTTCGCATCTACCGCTGTATGCCCGGCCGCCTTGCGGATGTCGCCCGGCGCTTCGAAACCACCACGCTCTCGCTCTGGAAACGGCACGGCATCCGCCAGGCCGGCTTCTGGACCGTCTACATCGGCCAGGACAACCAGGACCTCTACTACCTGCTGGAATGGGAAAACCTGGCGGAGCGAGAACACAAATGGAACGCCTTCGCGAGCGATCCCGAATGGCTCGCGGCCAAGGCCGAGACCGAAAAGAACGGCCCCATCGTCGCCGCCATTTCCAACCAGATCCTGGTTCCGACGGCGTTTTCCGCCATGCGCTGATACGGCGTAGCGGCATCAGCCCGCGGCGGCCTCCTTGTGTGCGGCGCGGTTCCGCTCGGTCGCCGGCACATCGATCGCGCCATCGGCGCCGAACACAACGCCATAGTCGCGGACCGCCGCCTCGCGCGAGACATAGCCCTGCCGCACGTCCCATTCGACGGCCGGCAGTTCGCGTTCCAGCGGGTCCCCCCAGCCGCCGCCGCCGTTGTTGGCCGCGCAAACCCGGGTCCCGGCCGGAACCTGCACCGCCACCCGCGTCCCGGTGATGGGCCGGTCCTCGCCCGGCTTGTGGATCTCGCCATGGCCGGGCATGCCATCCTTGCCGCCGAACAGGCCCCAGGGCGGGAACTTGCTGCGATCGAAATCCAGCGTCGCCATGGCGGGCGTCGGCGTCACCACTTCCATGCGGGTCCCCAGCCCGCCGCGCCAGCGTCCGGCCCCGCCGGAATCGGTCACCAACTCGAAGCGCCTGACCAGGCCCAGGCCCTCGCTTTCCTCCACTTCGATCGGCACGCGCCGGCAATCGCCGTGGGTGGTGGTGTGCAACGCGGACTGGCCATCGCCGCCCCAGTACGCGCCCCAGCCGCCCAGCGTATTGCCGCCGCCCTGCCAGAACTGGCGCGTGCCGGCGTAGCGCGCGCGCACGCGCCCACGCCCGTACTGCGCGTTGTTGCCCGCCGGGATCTCGTTCGGAATGGCCTGCGAGAACGCCTTCAGGATGACGTCGATGATCGTCTTGATCGGCGTCGACCAGAGTCCCATCGCCGCGTCTTCCGAAGCGCTGACCAGCGTGCCGGGCTTGAGCGCGATCTTCAGCGGCCGGAACTCGCCCTCGTTAGGGAGCAGGAAAGGCGCCACCGCGCCCTTGAAGGCGACCTTGGCGGCGCTCTCGCCCCCTCCCGTGGCCCCCGAGTTCAGCGGCCCCGCCACCTGCGACGGCATGCCGGTCAGATCGACCGTGATGTCCTCGTCCTCGACCTCCACCGTGACGCGGATCGGCACCGGGTCATCGGTGATGCCGTCGCCGTCCAGGAAAGACTCGGCGTAGTAGCGGCCGTTGGGAATCTGGCGGATGCGCTGGCGCACGTAGCGCTCGGACTGGTCCCAGCACTCGTGGATCGCCGCCTCGACCTGATCCCAGCCGTAGCGCGCGACCAGTTCCTCGAAGCGGCGCTTGGCCAGTTGGCAGCCCGAGATCTGCGCTTCCAGGTCGCCGAAGGTCTCGTCCGAGTGCCGGGTGTTGTAGCGGATGATGCGCTCGAGCTCGACGTCGATCTTGCCGTTCTTGTAGATCTTGGCGTTGCGGAACTGGATGCCTTCCTGGTAGATCTCGGTAGCCGGCCGCGCCTGGAAGCCGCCGCCGACGTCCGGCCAGTGCGTGCGCAACGCCGAGAAGGCGATGATGCGCCCGCCATCGAAGATCGGGGTGTACATCACGACGTTGTTCAGGTGCTGGCCGCAGACGCCCGCGTGGTTGTTGATCAGATAATCGCCGTCGTGCAGGTCGTCGCCCCACATGGCCACGCCGTCGAGCACGGGCGTGCCCAGGTCGGCCACGAACGAGGGAATGCTGCCGCGGCCCTGGGCGATCGTCTCGCCCCTGGCCGTCACCAGGCCGACGCTGTAGTCCTTGAACTCGCGAATGATCGTGGAAAACGCGGTACGCGTCAGATTAGCCTCGGTCTCGTCCATCATCGCCACCAGCGAATAGCGGATGACTTCGAGGGTGATCGGATCGACGCGGCGCGCGCCCGGTCCGGTGCGCGGCTTGTGCATGGCGGTCATGCGGGGCTCCCTGCTGGAGGTTTCGCGACGATCGGGTTGCCGTAGCGCCCGATCTGGGGGATTTCGAACTCGATGCGGTCGCCGGGCCGCAGGAACCAGGAGCCGTCCGTCTTCTCCATGCCCGTGCCCTCGCACGTACCGGAAGCGAACAGATCGCCGGGATAGAGCGTCTGGTCCACCGAGTAGTACTCGATGATGCGGGCGAAGTCGTAGATCATGTCGGCCGTGGTGCCGTCCTGCCGCAGCTCGCCGTTGACCCAGGTGCGAATCGCCACGTCGTGCGGATCCAGCGGCTCGTCGGCCGTCACGATCCATGGCCCCATCGACGCGGCGCAATCGAAGTTCTTGTGATGCCGCACCCAGTTCATGTCTTCGAGGTCGCTGTTCTGGTCGCGCGCGCTGTAGTCGCAGAACACCGTGTAGCCGAAGGCGTGGCGCATCGCCTGCTCGCGCGGGATGTCCTTGCCCTGCGTACCGACGATGAGGGCGATCTCGACCTCGTAGTCCAGCTTGCGGGTGCGCGACGGGTAGACGACCGGCGCGCCGGGCCCAACCACGGTGTCGGCGAACTTGATGAACCCGGCCGGCCGCTTGGGAATCTGGGCACTGGCCCGCATCTGCGGCCGCGTGTCGCCCGCCGCGGCGCGTTCGGCATTGGCTTTCTGCGCCGCCTTGCTGTGCCCGGCGAAGTTGCGGCCCATGCAGATCAGCTTGGAGCCGAGGCTGGGCAGCGGAGCCAGCAATGGCGTGGCCGCCAGGTCCATGACCAGCGGCCCGTCCGCCGTGGCGCGCGGCGCCGGCCCTTCGGCCAGCACGAAGTCCACGGCCGCGTACGCCGCGTCGAGCGCCGCCGGCCCCGCCTTGATGAAATCGAGCAGATCGGCCGGCACCCCGCCCTGGTCGGCCCCCCGCAACTGGACCGAGCGGGCACGGTTCAGGTCGATGAGCCGTTCCCCGACGACGGCGGCGATACGGCCGCTTCCGTATTTGGCGATCTTCATGGCAGTTCCCTGCACCCGTGTCGCGCGGATCTCATTCGCTCCATGTCATCTCCAGCACGTCGTCCTCGAGCAGCCTGACGTCCCACCCCTGCGGCACGTGCGTGGTGGTCGCGTGGTCCTCGACCAGGCAAGGTCCCGGATAGGATGCGCCACGGGCCATGCCGCCACGGCGGTGCACGGCATAGATCTGGAAGTCGCCGGCCTTGGTCGAATAGACCTGGCGCGAGGTAGAGGCCTCGTGCGCGCGCGCCGACGGCACGCTGGCATCCTGCCCATTCCCCAGCGCCGCCTGGCAGCTCACGCGCAGCGATACGATCTGCACCGGGATGGGACTGACGTGGCCGTAGCGTTCCGCGTAGATCCGGTCGAAGCCGCGCTGGAGGGCCGCCGGGCTCAGGTCATCCAGCAGCCGCACCTTGACGGTCTGGTCCTGGCCGCGATAGCGCATCTCGGCATAGTTCTCGAACCGCAGTTCGCGCGACGCCCCGAGCTTCTCGGCCACGGTGCCGGCCAGGCCCTGCTCGAGCGTGCGCAGCACATCGGCCAGGCCGGGAACCTCCGGCCCCTGCTCGGGCAGGTCACAGGTCCACGTGCGCGAGGCATCGTAGCGGGCATCGGCGTACAGCATGCCGAACGCCGAGAAGTGCGCGGGCATGCTGGGAATCAGCAGGGTCCGGATGCCCAGTTCCTCGGCCAGCTCGGCGGCATGCAGCGGTCCGTTGCCGCCACAGGCCACCAGGGTGAAGTCGCGCGGATCCTTGCCGCGCTCGATCGAGACGCGGCGCAACGCTCCCGACATCGTCACGTTGGCGATCCGGATGATGCCCGCGGCCATCGTGCGGGCGTCGTACCCCAGCTTCGCGCCCAGGTTCCGGAGCGCCTTCATGGACAGGTCGCCGTCGATCTTCATCTCCCCACCCAGAAAGCGCGTGGGATCCAACCGTCCGAGTGCGATGTTGGCATCGGTGACGGTGGGCTGGTCGTTGCCCAGGCCATAGGCAGCCGGCCCCGGATAGGCGCCGGCGCTGCGCGGCCCGACTCGCAACGCGCCCAGTTCGTCGATCGCCGCGATGCTGCCGCCGCCGGCTCCCACCTCGACCATGTCGACCACCGAGGTCTGCAGCGGATAGCCGTGCTCGAATCCATCCACGTAGTACAGCGAATCGAAGCTGACCACGCCATCCTGCACGAGCGCGCTCTTGGCCGTCGTGCCGCCCATGTCGAAAGTGATCAGATTGCGCTGCCCCAGCTTTTCGCCAAGCTTGATCGCGCCGGCTATCCCGCCGACCGGCCCCGACTCCATCAGCAGCACGGGCAGGCGCTTGACGGTCGCGACGTCGGCTACGCCGCCGTTCGACTCCATCAGGAAAAACCGGCCCTTGAAGCCGCTTTCGGCCAGCAGCGTCTCGAGCTTGCCCAGGTAGGTGCTGACCTTGGGTCCGACGAAGGCGTTGAGCACGACCGTGGACGTGCGTTCGTACTCGCGATACTCCTGCGACAGCGTATGCGATGCCGTCACGAACCAATCGCCGCACTCGGCAGCGATCTCGGCCGCGCGCCGTTCGTGCTCGGGGTTGCGATAGGAATGCAGGAAACAGATGGCGATGGCCTCGGCACCCTTGCCCCGGGCCTCGGCCAGCACCTCGCGCAGTTGCGCCTCGTCGAGCGGCACGACGGCATTGCCGTCGGCGCCCATCCGCTCGTTCGCTTCGAGCCGGAATTCGCGCGGCACGAAGGGCTCATGGCGCTTGAAGAGGTAATTGAACGACTCGGTGCGATTGCCCCGGCCGATCTCCAGGACGTCGCGAAAGCCGTCGGTGGTGATCAGGGCCGTGCGCGCGCCTTTCTTCTCCAGGCAGGCATTGATGACCAGCGTGGTGCCGTGCACGAATATCTCGAACTCCTCGGGCGACCTGCCCAGCTTGGCCAGGCAGTCGCGGATGCCGCGCGAAGGATCGTCGGGCGTGGTCGACGCCTTGGCGAACCAGCGCTCGCCGGTACGCGGGTCGACCGCGGCCAGGTCGGTGAACGTGCCGCCGATGTCGACGGCGACCCGCAGCGACGATTGCGCCGCGGACTCGGAAAGGGGGCTCATTGCGGGCGTGCTCTCTTCAATCGATCTTGAGGTCTTTCATGCGCGCGAGGTAGTTCTTGCGCGAGGCTTCCAGTTGCTTCGCCAGTTCGGCGCCGCGATAGGAATAGGCTTCCATGCCGTTGATGTCGAGGAACTCTTCGGCGAACGCCGGCGCGTCAACGATCCTGGCGGTGTCATCGGCGAGCTTGTCGACGATTGCCTTGGGCGTGCCCGCGGGCAGGTAGAACGAGAACACCCCGCTCGGGCGGTCGAAGCTGTAGCCCAGCTCGACCAGTGTCGGCACGTCGGGCAGCAGCTTGGACCGCTGGTTGCCGGTATAGGCGATCGTCTTGATGCGGCCCTGCCTGGCCAGCGGCAGCGCGGTGCTGACGGTGGTCACCGCCATCTGCACCTGGTTGGACGCCAACGCCAGCATGAGTTCGTTGCCGCCCTTGTACGGAATGTGCGAGAACTCGGCATCGATACCCTTGGCGAAGGCGGCGGCATCGAGATGGGCGACGCTGCCGACGCCCCAGCTTCCATAGTTGAGCGCGCCAGGCTGCTTGTGCGCCAGCGCGGCGAGTTCCTTGACGTTGCCGGCGGGAATGCCGTTGCTGATGGAGACCACCGACCGGACCTGGGCCAGCCCCACTACCGGGATGAAGTCCTTGACCGGGTCGAACGGCAGGTTCTTCTGCAGCAGCGGCGCGGCCTCCATGTTGTTGGCCGTACTCATCAGGATGGAATAGCCGTCCGGCTCGGCCTTGGCGACCTGGTTGCCGGCGATGCTGCCGGTAGCGCCGGGCCGGTTCTCGACGATGACCGGTTGGCCCCAGGCCTTGGACAGCCGCTCGGCCACGCCGCGCGCCAGCAAATCCTGCACGCCGGCAGGCGGGACGCCGATGACGATGCGCACCAGGCGCGAGGGATAGGCCTGGGCCGAAGCCACGGCCGGCAGCACGGCCGCCAGGGCGGCGAGTGCGAGCCACGCTCTGCGAAAACTCATGGGGTGTCTCCTTGTGCGCCGTCGGGGTGCGGCCATAGGTATGGCGCAGATATTCGGCGAATCGGAGGATTGATTCAATCAGGTATTTTGGAAATAATTGTTCCACCCACGGCACAATCCAGGAGCGCCGATGAAACCCGAACTGCTGCGCAATGTCGCGGTCTTCGTCGAAGTGGCCAAGGCCAGGAGTTTCACCAAGGCGGCAACCGCGCTGGATCTACCCAAGTCCACCGTCTCGCGGCGCATCCGCGAGCTGGAGCGGGACGTGGGGCTACGCCTGCTCAAGCGCTCCACGCGCATCGTCCAGTTGACCGAGGAAGGCATGAACTATTTCGCGTCGTGCCGCGCGCTGCTCGAAGGACTGGAAGCCACCCACGACGAATTGCTCAGCGCCCGGCATCGCGTACAGGGACACCTGCGCGTGGCGATCCCCACCAGCTTCGCCTTGCGCCTGATCGACAACTTGCCCGCGTTCGCCGCGAAACACCCGGAACTGCACATGGATTTCGACTTCACCATGCGGCCGGTCGACCCTATCAGCGAAAACTGCGACATCGCGATCTGTTTCGGCGAACCGGCCGACTCCGGCCTGACGGCCAGGAAGCTCGCCGACATCCCGATGTATGTCTACGCATCGCCGGCCTATCTCGCGGCGCACGGCGAACCGGCCGCTCCGGCGGACCTGTCGGCCCACACCTGTGTCCTCGGCACTCGCATCGACCACGTCGGCAACCAGGGCGTCTGGCGGCTGCGCAGCGGCCGCCGGCGCGCCGAGGCCGTGGTCGGCGGCACCATGTCGTTCAACAGCGTCGGCATCATTCGCCGGGTGGTGCAGGCCGGCGGCGGCCTCGCCATCCTTCCCGAGAAGCTGTGCCGGCAGGACGTGCAGGAAGGCCGGCTGGTACGCGTGCTGGACGACTGGAGCGCGCCACCGGTTTCGGCCTACGCGCTGACGGCGACCCGGCTCATGCCCGCGAAGACGCGCGCTTTCCTCGATTTCGTCTCGGAGAATCTGTAGCGCCGAACGGCATCACCGCCCTCGCTGCCGTCGATCCTCACGTAGCAGATGCGCCGGCGGGGAGACTGGCCGCCGAGATGGTATCCACCATCCCCGCCAAGGAATCGAACACGAGGACGCCGGCGCTTTCCAGTGCCGCCTTCTTTGCCTGGAAGGTCCCGTGATTCCCATGTACCAGCGCCCCCGCGTGCCCCATCGCCACGCCTTCCGGCGCCGTGCGGCCGGCAATGAGCGCATAGACCGGCTTGACGAAACCGTGGCTCAGCAAGGACGCCGCGAGCTCCTCTTCCTCATGCCCGCCGATTTCACCGATGATCAGCAGGCTGTCCGTACCTTCGTCCGCGGCGTAGAACGGCACCAGGTCGGCATAGCGCAGGCCTTTCACCGGATCGCCGCCCACCCCTACCCATACCGAGGTTCCCACACCGCGTTGGGCAAGCCTGTAGCCGGCCTCGTACGACAGCGTGCCGGACTTCGACATCAGCCCCAGCCGGCCCGGCCGCAGCGAGGCATCGGGCAGGAAACCGAGCTTGGCTTCACCCGCGACGGCGATGCCCGGCGTCGATGCGCCTATCCACAGGACACCCGCAGCGGCCGATAGCTGCCTGGCGCGCAATGCATCGTGCACCGGCAGGCCTTCGGTGGGTGTCACCAGATAGCGGATGCCGCTGGCTACCATTTCCTCGATCGCGTTCAGCAAGTGATAGGCGCCGACAAACGCCACACAAGTGCTGGCGCCGGTCGCCGCCACCGCGCTCCGGCAGTCGGCGAACAACGGGATGCCATCGACCTCGTCGGCCGTTGGCCGGGACGACACGCCCGCGACGATGCGCGTACCGTAGCGGCGCATCAAGCGGGTGTGCATGCTGCCCGCCCGCCCCGACATGCCGTAGACGATGATGGGGGTACGATGGTCTATGCGTGGATTGATCAGCATGATTCGAGATGTCTGCGCAGATGTGCGATGGCCGGATCGAGTTCGGTATAGATCGGGATGCCCGCCTGTGCGAGCAAGACTTGCGCGGCCTCGAGGTTGGTGCCGACCAGCCTGGCGACCATCGGCACCCGCAGCGCGGGCGCTTGCCGGAGAGCGTCGAGCAGCAGCGCGGCGAACTCGCCCAGATCGGTAATCCCGGCGAATATATTGATCAGGACAGCCTTCACCGACGGTGCCTCGCCGAGCCACCCCAGCACCGACACGAGGCGCGCCGGATCGCCGCGAAAGCCGCCGGTGCGGATGTCGAGAAAGTTGTAAGGACGCAGTCCATCGGCGCGCAACTCGTCGATCAGCATCATGGAAAGACCCGCGCCGGTGGTAAGCAGGCCGATTTGCCCTTCGGGATCGACGACGACGTAGTCAAAACCATGCTCCTGCTTGAGCCAGGCCTCGGGATAGGCCGCGGCGCGGGCGCCCAGCAACCGCTGCAACCCCGACTGGCGGGCGAGCGCGTTGTCATCGGTCACGATCTTGGCGTCGGCGGCGACCCAACCGCCGTCCGCCATGACGAACAACGGATTGATCTCGACCAGCAACGCTTCGCTCTGGAAAAACAGCGCCGCCAGCTTTCGCGCTGCCTCCGCCAGCGCCGCGGCCTTGGCAGCCGCCATGCCCCGGACCAACCGCTCGACGCAGGCAACGACCGCGGGAGCGTCGGCAGCCACCGTTTCCGAGCGCAGATCCTGCGGCGCAACGGACTCGATCTCCATGCCTCCCTGCTCCGAGACGATCACCCTCACGCCGCCCGCTGCGGCGTCTACCATCAAGGCGATATAGACCTCGGCGACAGCGGCGACCTGTCGTTCGACGCGCACGGCCTCGACCCGCTTGCCCTTGAGCAGGGTGCCGAACATCGCCTCGCTGCAGCGCGCCACCTCGTCCACCGTCGCCGCCTTCCGGACCAATCCCGCCTTGCCTCGGCCGCCCGCGGCGACCTGCCCCTTGACCATCCACGGCCCCTCGGGCAGCGCGGACAAATCCAGGGTGCCTCCCTGCTCCAGCAACGTGCCGGGCGGCACATTCACCGACGCCGACTCGAGCAGCCACTTGGCGTCATGTTCCAGGAGATACATTCAATCCGCCTTCATGCCAGAGATTTTGACAACCCGGCCCCATTTCCCGGACTCGGCCCGCATGAACTCGCCGAACTGTTCCGGCGTGGTTCCCGCCGGCACCGCCCCCTCGGTCCGGAGCTTTTCGACGACTTCTTTCTGATTCAGCGCCTTGACGAACTCGTCATGTAGACGGTCGATGATGGGACGCGGCGTGCCGGCCGGCACGACGATGCTATACCAGGCGCTGACCTCGAAATTGTTCAGGCCGGCCTCGGCGGCGGTCGGGACTTCGGGATACGCGGAAGATCGCGTCGCGCTGGTCACCGCCAGCGCCCTCAGCATGTTGGCCTTCACGTTGCTCCCGACCGACGGCAGGGTCTGGAAAGACAGTTGCACCTGGCCGGAGATCAAGTCCGTCACGGCGGGCGCCGCGCCCTTGTAGGGAACGTGGACGATGTCGGTTCCCGCCTCGATGTTGAACAATGCACCGGCAAGATGGTTCGACGATCCGACCCCGGCGGACGAATAGCTCAGCCTGCCGGGCTGCCGGCGAGCCAGAGCGACCAGGTCCTGCAGCGTCTGTACCGGGAGTTTCGGATTGACCACCACCAACAGCGGCGCGGTCGCCAGCAGCGTGACCGGCGCCAGGTCGCGCATCGGATCGAACGACAACTTGTATAGATAAGGATTGACCGCCATCGGACCGACGTTTCCCATGAGGATCGTATAGCCGTCGGGCGCGGCACGCACGACGTAGTCGCTGGCAATGTTGCCCGCGGCCCCTGGACGATTGTCCACGATGACAGGCTGGCCCAGCCCCTGGGAAATCTTGTCCGCGAATACCCGGGCAAGCGAATCGGTGCCTCCGCCTGGCGCGTAGCCCACCACCAGGCGTATGGGCCGGTTCGGATAGGCCTGGGCGACAGCCTCGAAGGACGTCGCGCAGAGCAGGCCCGGCAACAGCACGGACAGCAGTTTGGTCATATCCATGACGTCATCCCCTCTGTGCAGGCGTGTTGTGCTTGCGGTCCATGAATGCCTGCATCATGCGCTTCGGTTCATCGGTATCCCGCGCGGCCACGCAGGCGCGGATGCCCTGCCAGATGCCGTCGGTGACCGACATCCGCTCCCAGTCGCGCGTCAGCGGCTTTTGCAGCCGGATGGCACGCGGCCCCCCCAGCAGGATGGAACTCACCATTTTTTCAACGGCCGCGTCCAGCTCCGAGGACGCGATCAGTTTCTGCAGAAAACCGATCCGGTAAGCCTCCTGGGCATCGATGATGTCGCCGGTGAAAATCAGCTCCATGGTCTTGCCCCAGCCGATCAGCGCGGGCAAGAGATTTGCCTCCATCCCCGAGGGAATGCCGACGCGGACTTCCGGCATGCCGAATTTCGACGTATCGACACCGATGCGCATGTCACAGGCCGCCGCCAACTCCATCCCGAACCCCAGGCACCAGCCGTTGACGCGGGCGATCACCGGGACCGGGAGCGCCCGGATCGATTCGTTGGCGACATGAGTCAGCGTGTGCTCCCGCAGCGCCTCGTCGGCGCCGAGATCTCTCATCTCGGCAATGTCGGCACCCGCGATGAACGATTTATCGCCTGCGCCGGTAATCACCGCCACCCTCAGCCCATCATCCTTCGCCAGCTGCCGAAAGGTTTCGGCGATCGCAGTCTTGCCCGGCATGCCGAGGGTGTTGCGTCGCTCGGGATTGTTTACCGTGACATAGGCGACACGGCCGGCGGCACCGCGATCGTCGATGCGGGTCTGAATGATGTCATTCGATGTAGTCATGCTCTTCCTGGACGTTCGACAGAAAACTCGGCAAGCGGGGGCGAGACGTTCACGGCCCCCTGAAAACGGGTTCACGGCGCTCCTTCATGGCGGTCACGCCCTCTCGATAGTCGTCGGTCCGCCGAAGCGCATCCTGCACTTCCCGTTCCCTGGCCATCGCCTCGACGCATTGCAGGTGGAAGTCGCCGCGCAGGCTTGCGCGAGTCTCCTGCACCGCGGCCGGTCCGGAGCGGGCAATCTCGGCAGCCATCTGCCATGCCGTCTCCAGCAGCGCATCGGCCGGGACCAGCCGGTCGGTCAACCCCATGCCCAGGGCGTCGTCGCCACTCACGCGAGCCCCGGAATAGAACATCCATGCGGCATGCTGCACCCCGATCAATCGCGGCAGCGTGTACGTCAAGCCAAAACCCGGGTGGTAGCCTTGGCGCGCGAAATTGGCGCTGAACCGGGCCTGCGGACAGGCGACGCGGAAATCGGCCAACAGCGCCAAGCCCAATCCCGCGCCGACCGCGGCCCCCTGGATCGCCGCCACCAACGGCTTGCGCAGGCCAGCCAGCCGGCCGCCGTGGTCGTACAAATGCGGAAGGTGCCGGCTGCCGCCCGCCGCCTGGGTGTCGCCCCTGGCGAGACGTCCGGCCAGGTCGGCGCCCGCGCAGAAGTGTTTGCCTTCGGCGGCAAGAACGACACAGCGGCAGGCGGGATCGCGATCGAGCGATTCAAGTGCATCCGCCAGTTGGCCGGCCAGGCTCTCGTCAATGAAATTGTTCGGCGGCCGGCGCATCGTCAACGTGGACACGTGGCTGTCGCACGTGATGGAAATTTCTTGGCTCATGTTGAACGGGCCCGCGGACCCCGGGGTGATATATAGTACGAAGCACAATGTATCGGGCCGATACCGCTGCATTCAAACGAGTTTTTGGCCAGGCAGCCCGAACTCTGCTCATACGCCGGCGCATGCTCCCACGCCCGCGCAGACCATCGCTTCGCACCCGCGCCCCGCGGATTCCCAAGGGCGCGCGATCCAACGGGAATCGAGATGGACGAATCGCGCATGCGAAAACCCCACCGTCGCCTACCCCCCCTCAACCCCTTGCGGGCGTTCGAGGCGACAGCCAGGCATCTGAGCTTCACCAAGGCAGCCGAAGAACTCTCGGTCACGCAAGGCGCAGTCAGCCGCTCGGTCAGCTCGCTGGAGGAATACCTGGGCTTTCCCCTGTTCGAGCGCCTCCCCGGCAGTCTGGCGATCGACCGCGTCAACCAACAGTTCGCGCATGCGGTCACCGATGCATTCGCGCGTCTCGGCGACGCGCTCGACGACCTGCTCGAGCAGCGCACTCACACGACTTTGGCGGTGCGCGCCTATACGGCCTTCATGATCCACTGGCTGATTCCGTACCTGCCGCGCTTTCACCTGCTGCATCCCGAGATCGAGGTGCGCCTGATCGCCGCCAATGAGCGCGTCCGTTTCGAACACGATTTCGCCGACGTCCGCATCCGCTACGGCCACGGCAAGTGGCGCAATGTCCACAGCGTCCCGCTGCTACCCGACGAACTCATACCGGTTTGCAGCCCGCAGTTGCTCGGCGACGGCCGGTCGGGGGTCGACGTTTTGCGCAGCGCCCCGCTGCTGCACCACAGCATGCGCCGCCACGACTGGCCGGACTGGCTGGAAAGCGCCGGTGTCCGTTGCTTTACGCCGGACAAGGAGCGCTCTTTCGAAGAAGCGAGCGTCATGGTCGAAGCCGCGCTTGCCGGCATGGGCATCGCCATCACGCAGCGGGCGTTCGTCCATGACGAGTTGCGCAACGGCCGGCTGGTCATGCCATTCGATCACGTATTGCGGCGCAATGCCGGCTATTACGCGACCTACCAGGACTCGGGCGACCAGTCGCCGGCCATCATCGCGTTCTGCGACTGGCTACAAGAGATCACGTCCAGCGGCCGTGTGGCCGATCAGGCCGCGCTGTCCTGAAGCGTCCCTCTCCCTGGCTCCCTACGGTCTCCCACCGGGCAGCGGCGCCAGCACACCGACGTCGGCCGCCTGCGGCAAGGCGTGCGCCAGGTCGACCAGCCGGTCGACCTCGGGCGCCGCATAACGCCGCGCCAGTTCGGTGCGGGCGCGCGCCACGTGATCCGCTTGCGAATAGGGCCGCGACGCCGAGCCCTTCGGTGCCGCGACGAAACGGCTGAGACGCCGGCCATCGCGCAGGACCAGCGTCACGCGAGCCCCGACCGATTCGGCCGTGCTGGCGCGCTCGGCCTCGTCGTCGAGCACGCACTCGACCTTGGCGGCCAACGCCATCACGACAGGGTCTTCCAGGCCGGCCTCGAAATCGTCAACGTTCAGCGCATACACGTCGCTGCGGATCTGCTTGCGGATCGCCAGCGCCACGCTGAACGGGGCACTCATCTGCGCGCCTTGCAGGCTGGCCGGCGCATTGCCGGTCAGCCTGCCCTGGATGACACGCGGAATGCCCAGCGTGATGGCCTCGATGTCGCCAGCCGCGATGTCATGCTCGCGGCACAGGTCCACCGCCGCTTCGACCGCCGCCAGCACGCGGGCGCTGCACGCATGCGGCTTGATCGATACCTCGGTCATCCGATAGAAGGCGCCGAGCCGGTCGGACAGCGGTGCGAAATCGACCTGATCGGCATACGCGCGAGCAAAGCCATCCTGCCCTTCCAGGATGTCCACCGGCCCCGAAAAACCCGCCTCCACCAGCAAAGCGGCGTGGACGCCGGAGCGCGCCGCCTGGGCGGCATGGATGCGCTTGACCGTCGATCCCGAATGGAAGAACTGCACCAGCCCGCCGCTGAACGACGCCGCCAGGCCCATCGCCTGGGCAATGCGGCGCGCATCGCCAGGAAACAGCAAGGCCGATGCCGCGACCGCCGAGCCGAACACGCCGCAGGTGGCCGTGCTTTGGAAACCTCGCTTGAAATGACTGGGCTGGATGCACAGCGCGATGCGGATCATCGCCTCGTAGCCCGCGACCACGGCCGCCAGCACCCGCTCGCCCGCAAGCCCCCGGCTCTGGCCGATGGCCAGAGCCGCCGAAAAGACGATGCAGCCGGGATGCAGCATCGCACCGACGTGCGTGTCGTCGGCATCGATGCTGCCGGCATAGACCGTGTTCAGGAAAGCCGCGCTGGCCGGATCCGTGCGTCCGGCGGAAAACAACACCGGCGCCCTGCCCGGACCACCGTTCTGCCGGACGTAGTCGCGCGCCCACTGGCTCCAGGGCATGCGTTCGCCCAGCGAGGCGACACGCAGGTAGTCGAGCGTGAATTCGAACAGGGCGGACCTCAGCGACGCCGGCAGCCGCCCGTAAGTCAGCGCGGCGGCGAATGATGCCAGCTCCAGGGTCGGGGCCTGCTTTTCCATGATCGCTCCGGATTCATCCATGCAATGAGAACAACGTCGCCACCGACGCCAGCCGCTCGGGGTGGCGGGCCTGTTCGAGCCAGGCATCGACCGGACCGGCGCCGAACCGCGGCACGGCGATGGCGGCAAACCGCTGCATCACTTCGTCGGCCGTGATGGGATTCTGCGGGCAACCCTTCGGGTACTCGACGAATTGCTCGACGCGGCTGCCGTCCTTCATCGTGATGGTGACGCGCGCCGGCACCGCCTCGGCCGTCGTCAAGGCCTCGACCCTGGCATCGACCACGCACCGGGTGCGCGCTGACAGATCGCGGATGGCCGGATCGTCCAGGTATTGCTCGAAATCGTCGACCGACAGCGCCAGCGGACCTTCGCGCCCAGGGGCCAGCGCCACGGCCATCGCCGCGGCGAACGGCGTGCTCAGTTGCGCCTGCTGATAGTCGACCGGCCGGCTGGCCGCCAGCTTGCTCATCATCGCGCCATGCACGCCCAGTTCCATCGAGGCCACCTGTTCGATCCGCGCGCCGGCGCGCGCCAGCATCGCCGCGCCTTCGATCGCCGCCTGCATGCGCACGCTGCCGGCATGCGGCTTGAGCGAGACCCATTCGGTGGGGAAATGCCGGCCGAGATCCTTGACCGCCGTGGACGGATCGAAGCGGTCGGAAAAGGCCCGTCCGAACCCCTGGCTGCCCTCGATGGCATCGCGCGGACCGGTCAGCCCGGCGCGTGCCAGCAGCGCGGCCTCGATACCGTTGGCGGCCGCCTTGCCGGCATGGAAGCGCTTGATGTCGGACCCCGACACGAAAAACTGCGACAGACCGCAGGCGAAGGTGGCGGCGATGCCCAGCGCATCGCGCAGGCGCTCGGCCGGCAGCCGGAACAGGCGCGCGCAGGCAACGGCCGCGCCCAGCGCGCCGCAGGTGGGCGTACCCTGGAAGCCGCGCAGCGAATGCTCGGGCTGGATCGACATGCCGACACGGATGGCCACCTCGTAGCCGGCCAGCACCGCGGTCAGCAGCTCGCGGCCGCTGGCGCCGGCGATCTCGGCCGCGGCCAGCGCCGCCGGCCAGATACATACGCCCGGATGGATGATGGCAGCGACGTGGGAATCGTCCCAATCCAGGCCGCCGGCGGCCGTGCCGTTGATGAAGGCGGCGCGGCCGGCCTCGACCCGCCGGCCCGCGTACAGCAGGCTGGCGCAGTCGGTGCCGGAGGCCGAACCAAAGGCCTGCCCGACGGCACGCGTCCAGGGCTTGTCGCTTCCCACCGCGGCCGCGCGGAACATGTCGATCATCAGCACCGGCATGATGGCCTGGACATGCGGCGGCACCGCCTCCCAGTCGAGCGCGGCGGCGAACTGCGCCAGCTCGTCGGTGACGGCAATGGGTAAGGATTGGGCTGGGTTCATGGCAAGGGCTTCAGGCGGCAGGACGGGAAAGGGGCGGCGCGGGCGATCATTCTGGCGTGATGCCGGCGGCCTTGACCACCGCGCCCCAGCGCTCGTAGTCGGCGCGCAGGTACGCCGTCAGGTCGGCCGGCGTGCCGCTCAGCAGCTCCACCCCCTCGGCATTGAAACGCTTGATGGCGTCGGGGCTGGTCAGGATCTTGGTCGCCGCGGCATTGAGCTTGTCGACGATTTCCTTGGGCAGGCCGGCCGGCCCCCACAGGCCCCACCACTGGTTGGCCTCGAAGCCCGGCAGGCCGGACTCGGCGATGGTCGGCAGTCCCGGCGCCAGGGGCGTCGGTTTCAGGCTGGTGATGGCCAGGCCGTGCAGCTTGCCCGACTTGACCATGGGCGCCACGCTGGCGTAGTTGGAAAACAGCACCGAGACCTGGCCCGCGGCGGTATCGGCCACGGCCGGCGCCGCGCCCTTGTAGGGCACGTGCAGCATTTTCACGCCCGCCTGCTGCATGAACATTTCGCCCATCAGGTGGCTGAGCGTACCGACCCCATTGGAGCCGAACGCGATCTTGCCCGGCGCGGCCTTGGCGGCGGCGATGACGTCGCCAACGCTCTTGTACGGCAGCGTGCCCGTCACCACCAGTTCGTTGGTGGCGTAGCCGACCAGGGAGATGGGCGTGAAGCTGGTGAACGGGTCGTATGGCCGCTTGGCCGTCAGGTGCGGGTTGATCGACATGGTGCTGGACGAGGTCAGCAGCAAGGTATAGCCGTCCGGATTGGCGCGCGCCACATAGCTGGTGCCGATGGCGCCACCCGCGCCCGCGCGGTTGTCGACGATGAATGTAGCGTCCATCTCCTTGCCCAGTTCCTGGGCCATCAGACGGATCACGACGTCGGCCGCGCCACCCGGCGGGAATGGCGTAACCAGGCTCACGGGCCGGCTGGGATAGGCCTGGGCATGGGCCGAGGCCCCTGCCGTCAGCACGACCGCGGCGAACAGGGTCTGGATCGTACGTAGGGGGATTTTCATGATGTGTCTCCTGGATGAACGGCGACGGGGCGCCATTCGGGCGGCAGGGTGCGTTGCCCCACCTCGGTCTTTGTCTGCCGGAGCGATGATTGCATATTTATGCATAAAACTGCAATAAAGAAAAACCGCAAGGAGACGAGGCCGTGGCGGAAAACCGCTAACATTTCGGCTGCGCGCCACACGCGCGGCGCGCAGCCCCTGCTTTTCCCCGACACGCTGTCAGCCCCCCCCACTCCGGAACATGTCGACCGCCCCACGTCCGCGCAGCGAATCCCGAAAAGCCGTCGTGCCCGAGCTGGCCGGCCGCATCCTCGCCCACGCCAACGCCGAGGGACTACCGGCCGGCACGCACCTCACGGCCCAGTCGCTGGGAGACCATTTCGGCGTATCGCGATGGACCGTCAGCCAGGCCCTGCAACTGCTGGCCGACAAAGGCGTGCTGCGCCACGAGGCCAATCGCGGCTATTTCCTTTCCGACGCCGAACTGGCGGCCCCCGAACAACTCGGCCTGAGCACCCAGCCGGAACTGACCCGCGTCTACTTCCAGATCGCCGAAGACAGGCTGCGCGGCCACCTCAAGGACCGCGTGACCGAGACCTACCTGCGCCAGACCTACCGGCTCACGCACCGGCAGTTGAGCGAACTGCTGCGCAAGATCTCGCGCGAAGGCTGGGCGGAACGGCGGATCGGCTACGGCTGGACCTTCTCGCCCATTCTGCGCACGCCCGAAGCGCTGGAGCAGACCTACAGCCTGCGGCTGGCGATCGAACCGGCCAGCCTGCTGGAGTCGAGCTTTCACCTCAGCCCCGAGGCGGCCGCCCGGCTGCGGGAAGTGGAAGGCCAGATTCTGGCCGGCGGCGCCGAGACCATGACGGCCGACGAACTCTACGAACACGCCGTGAAATTCCACGAAACCCTGGCCGAGGCGTCGCAGAACCCCTTCTTCAGCGACGTCCTCAGACGGGTCAACAAGGTGCGCCGGCTGCTGGTATACCGCGCCATGGTCGACCGCCAGCGCTATTACCGCCAGGCGCGGGAGCACCTGCACATCCTCGATCTGATCGAGGCCGGCCGCAATCGGGACGCGGCCGACGCCATGCGCGACCACCTGCGGGGCGTGGTGGTCAATCTGCGCGGCGCGCGGCCCGCCGACGACGCGCCTATAATCAAGGACCTGCCCCCGGGCAGCTAGAATTAGACCTCCCAGCTTCCGCTTTGCCACCGGCTTGAATCCGTCCGCCTCATCCGCTTCGCCGTCCGCCCTGCGCATCTTCCGGGGCCTGCCGCCGCCCTCGCTGCGCCGTCCGTGCGCGCTGGCGATCGGCAATTTCGACGGCGTGCACCGCGGCCACCAGGCCATCCTGGCCCGGGTGCGCGAGGCGGCCCAGGCCCGTGGACTGGTGCCGACGGTCATGACCTTCGAGCCCCATCCCCGCGAATTCTTCGCCGAACTGCACAAGCGCCCCGAACTGGCCCCCACCCGCATCGCCGGATTGCGCGACGAGCTGTGCGCGCTGGCCCGCTACGGCATGCAGCACGTGGTGGTGGAACGCTTCAATGCGCGCCTGGCCTCGATGCCGGCCCAGGCCTTCATCGACCAGTTGCTGATCGAGGGCCTGCACGTGAAGTGGCTGCTGGTGGGAGACGACTTCCGCTTCGGCGCCCACCGCACCGGCGACATCGCCCTGCTGCGCGCCAGCGCCGCACATCATGGCTTCGAGGTCGAATCCATGGAGTCGGTCACCGACCAGGGCCAGCGCATCTCCAGCTCCGCCGTCCGTACGGCCCTGGCGGTCGGCGACCTGGACCGCGCCGCCGAACTGCTGGGCCACCCCTACAGCGTCAGCGGCCACGTCATCCACGGCCAGAAACTGGGCCGCACGCTGGGCTTTCCCACCCTGAACCTGCGCGTCTCGCGCCGTTGCCCGGCCCTGTCCGGCATCTTCGTGGTGCAGGTGCACGGACTGGCCCCCGAACCGTTGCCCGGCGTGGCCAGCCTGGGGGTGCGCCCCACGGTCGACGACAGCGGCCGGGTCCTGCTGGAAGTCCACGTCTTCGATTTCAGCAGCAACGCATACGGTAAACTCGTGCAGGTGGAATTCCTGAAGAAACTGCGCGACGAAGAAAAATTCGTCGATCTGCCGACCCTGAAAGCGGCGATCGAGGACGACGCGCGCCAGGCTCGCGCTTATTTCGCGTCCAGCCATCTGGGCCAGGCCGACCTGGCCACCTCCGCGACGGATCGAATTAGTAGTTAGGTCCCCCCCTACGCGCTTGCGCGCGCCCCCCAGGGGGCGATGCGGGTGGACCGGCGGAGCCGGATCCACCGCATCCTGGAAACTGCCTTGGCTGGCAAAGAATTGGGTTCTTCCCGCCTTCCGTGGCCTACGATATTTGAATGTGAAGCTTGCCTGCCCCGCGGACGGGGCCGATGTGCAAAATCCTGTTTTTCCATGGACTACAAGAAAACTCTCAACCTTCCCGATACTCCGTTCCCCATGCGCGGCGATCTCGCCAAGCGCGAGCCCGGCTGGGTCGCGGCCTGGGAAGAGAAGCACCTGTACCAGGCCATCCGCGCGGCCAGCGCCGGTCGGCCGCGTTTCGTGCTGCATGACGGCCCGCCCTACGCCAACGGCGACATCCACCTGGGGCACGCGGTCAACAAGATCCTGAAGGACATCATCGTCAAGAGCCGCACGCTGGCCGGCTTCGATGCGCCCTACGTGCCGGGCTGGGACTGCCACGGCATGCCCATCGAGATCCAGATCGAGAAGAAATACGGCAAGGGGCTGCCGGTGGCCGAGGTGCAGTCCAAGGCGCGCGCCTACGCGACCGAGCAGATCGACCGGCAGCGCAAGGACTTCAAGCGCCTGGGCGTGCTGGGCGACTGGGATCACCCCTACCTGACCATGAACCCGCGCAACGAGGCCGACGAGCTGCGCGCGCTGGGCACCATTCTTGAAAAAGGCTTCGTCTTCCGCGGCCTGAAGCCGGTGAACTGGTGCTTCGACTGCGGCTCGGCGCTGGCCGAAGCCGAGGTCGAGTACGCCGACCGCACCGACCCCGCCATCGACGTGGCCTTCCCCTTCGCCGATCGCCCTGCGCTGGCCAAGGCCTTCGGGCTGCCCTCGATCGACGAGGAAGGCGCCATCGTCATCTGGACCACCACGCCGTGGACCATCCCGTCCAACCAGGCGCTGAACGTCCACCCCGAAATCGACTATGCGCTGGTGCGCGTGAAGACGCCGCAGGCCTGGGGTACGCTGCTGATCCTCGCCCGCGAGCGCGTCGAGACCTGCCTGCAGGCCTGGGACCTGGAAGGCGAGATCGTCGCCACCTGCAAGGGCCTGGCGCTGGACCACATTGCCTTCCACCACCCGCTGGCCCGCAAGGACCCGGGCTACGACCGGCTGTCGCCCGTCTACCTGGGCGACTACGTGACCCTGGACACCGGTACCGGCATCGTGCACTCGGCGCCGGCCTACGGCATCGAGGACTTCATCTCCTGCAAGAGCAACGGCATGCCGGACGCGGACATCATCAGCCCGGTCATGGGCGATGGCCGCTACGCCTCGACGCTGCCGCTGTTCGGCGGCCTGACCATCTGGGATGCCAATCCGAAGATCGTCGCCGCGCTGGAGGAAGCCGGCACGCTGCTCAAGGTCGAGAAGCTGCGCCACAGCTACATGCACTGCTGGCGCCACAAGACGCCCATCATCTACCGCGCGACCAGCCAATGGTTCGCCGGCATGGACATCCTCCCCGCCGAAGGCGGCGGCACGCTGCGCGAACGCGCGCTGGAAGGCATAGAAGCGACCCGCTTTTACCCGTCCTGGGGCAAGGCGCGGCTGCATGCCATGATCGCCAACCGGCCCGACTGGACGCTGTCGCGCCAGCGCCAGTGGGGCGTTCCCATGGCCTTCTTCGTGCACCGCGAAACGGGCGAACTGCACCCCCGCACGCCCGAGCTGATCGAACAGGTCGCGCAGCGCATCGAACAGGGCGGTATCGAGGCCTGGCAATCGCTGGATCCGCGCGAGCTGCTGGGCGACGAGGCCGGCCTGTACGAGAAGAACCGCGACACGCTGGACGTCTGGTTCGACTCCGGCACCACCCACCAGACCGTGCTGCGCGGCTCGCACGCTGCCGACGGCGCCTGGCCGGCCGACCTGTACCTGGAAGGTTCGGACCAGCACCGCGGCTGGTTCCACTCGTCGCTGCTGACCAGCTGCATGCTGAACGGTACGCCGCCCTACAAGGCCCTGCTGACCCACGGCTTCACCGTGGACGGACAGGGCCGCAAGATGAGCAAGTCGCTCGGCAACACGCTGGCGCCGCAGAAAATCTCCGACACGCTGGGCGCCGAGATCCTGCGCCTGTGGATCGCCAGCACCGATTACTCGGGCGAGTTGTCGATCTCGGACGAGATCCTCAAGCGCGTGGTGGAATCGTATCGCCGCATCCGCAACACGCTGCGCTTCCTGCTGGCCAACCTGAGCGACTTCGACATCGCCACCCAGGCCGTGCCCGACGCGCAGATGTTCGAGATCGACCGCTACGCGCTGGCCATGACCGCCCGCCTGCAGGAAGAGATCACGGCGCTGTACGACCGCTATGAATTCCACCCGGCCACGGCGCGGCTGCAGACCTTCTGCTCCGAGGACCTGGGCGCGTTCTACCTCGACATACTGAAGGACCGCCTCTACACCACCGCCCCCGGCAGCGTGGCCCGGCGGTCGGCGCAGACCGCGCTCTGGCACGTCACGCAGGCGCTGCTCAAGCTGATGGCGCCCATCCTGTCGTTCACCGCCGAGGAAGCCTGGGCGCTGGTCAAACAAGGTTCGCTCACCCTCTTCACGGAAACCTTCCACGCCGTGCCGGCCCAGCCGGACGCCGGGGCCCTGCTCGAGAAATGGGGCCGCCTGCGCCACCTGCGCGGGGAAGTCACCAAGAAGCTGGAAGAAGTCCGCGCGGCGGGCGGCATCGGCTCCTCACTGCAGGCCGAGATCGACATCCATGCGCCGGCCGCCGATTACACGCTGCTTGCCAGCCTGGGCGAGGACCTGCGCTTCGTGCTGATCGTCTCGCGCGTGGGTCTGCATGCCGCCGAGGGCGACCTGCGGATCGACGTCGCCCCCTCCGGCCACAAGAAGTGCGAGCGCTGCTGGCATTGGCGCGAGGACGTGGGCGTCGATCCCGAACAGCCCGAGATCTGCGGCCGCTGCGTCGCCAACCTCGAGGGCACGGGCGAGCCGCGCGAGTTCGCCTGATGGGTACGCCCGCCCCGCGTTCCCGGCTGGCGGCCTGGCTGGCCATCGCCGCGCTCATCATCGTCGCCGACCAGATCACCAAGGTCGCGGTGGACAAGCTGTTCGCCTATGGCGAGCGGCTGCCGCTGCTGCCGGTGCTGGACTTCACCCTGCTGTACAACCGCGGCGCGGCCTTCAGCTTCCTGGCAGGCGCCGACGGCTGGCAGCGCTGGTTCTTCACCATCCTGGCGCTCGGGGTCTCCGGTTTCATCGTCTGGATGCTGTCCCGCCACGGCCACCAGCGGCTGTTCTCATGGGCGCTGACCCTGATCCTGGGTGGCGCCCTGGGCAACGTGATCGACCGCTTCATCCACGGCCACGTCATCGACTTCGTGCTGGTGCACTACGGCGACTGGTTCTTCCCCGCCTTCAATCTGGCGGACTCGGCCATCACGGTCGGCGCGGTGCTGCTGATCGTCGATGAAGTCAGGAAGAAACCTTCCTCTGCGCAATGAACTTGGCCTAGCCCTGTACTAAAGGAGGTTGCGGCCTGACTCCAGCATTTCGGCCGCGGCTTCGTAGATCCCACCATCTCGGCGCCCCACAACCAGAACGACAATGTCTGGTGGGGTCGCCTCGTCCCGCACCAAATAGACCAATCTGTAGCCGACGCCGCGTAGCTTGATCTTGTAGCAATCGACCAAGGGCGGGCGAAGTTGTGAGCCTGGTAGCCGTGGAGTCTCCAGCCGCTTTTTCAACGCGGCTTTGAACAGAGTCTTGAGCGAACCATCCAACCCATCCCACTCTTGCCTAGCCTCAGGCAGGAAGAATAGTTTGTACGACATTTACAGGTCGTCGAGGCTGACTTCGACGGCCTGGTCGAGGGACTTCAGGCGCGAGCGCACCAAGGATTCGAGTTGGCGTTCGTCGTATAGCTCGGCCATTTGCGCCATGAGCTCCGGGGAGACTGTGTAGAAGGCAGGGCGATTATGGTTGAGCACGGCCACCGGCTGCCCATGGGCCTCTTCGACCACCTTGCCAGGGTTCTGTTTGAACTCGGAGATGCTGACGGTCAGCAAGCTATGGATCTCTTCCATGTCGCCTCCTAAATAGGGCTAAATTTAGCCCTATTTTGCCAGGAGAGGCGTGTAGTGTCCAGGTTCGAAGAGGGCCTGTCCACGCTAAAAGGAACCTCACAGGCTCCTGCGTGCAGGGGAAGGCGCGGCGAAGTGGGGCCGTATAATGAACCATTCCAATCTCCCCAGTCCGGCCCCATGTCCGACCTCGCCAACAAGCGCCTCGTCCTCGGTATGACCGGCGGCATCGCCTGCTACAAGATCTGCGAGCTGGTGCGGCGCCTGACCGAGCGCGGCGCCACGGTGGACGTAGTCATGACCGAGGCCGCGACGCATTTCGTCACGCCGGTCACGATGCAGGCGCTGTCGGGCCGGCCGGTCTACGTGGACCAGTGGGACGCGCGCATGCCCAACAACATGGCGCACATCAACCTGACACGCGGGGCGGACGCGGTGCTGATCGCGCCCGCCAGCACCGATTTCCTGGCCAAGCTGGCGCACGGCATGGCCGACGACCTGCTGACCACGCTGTGCGTGGCTCGCGCCTGCCCGCTGTTGGTGGTGCCGGCGATGAACCGCGAGATGTGGGCCAATCCGGCCACCCAGCGCAACGCCGCGCAGTTGCGCGCCGACGGCGTCACGCTGCTGGGCCCGGCCGAAGGCGACCAGGCCTGCGGCGAAGTCGGTTCCGGCCGCATGCTGGAACCGCACGAGATCCTTGAAGACCTGATCGCCCACTTCCAGCCCAAGGTATTGGCCGGCAAGCGGGTGCTGGTCACGGCCGGCCCCACGTCCGAGCCCATCGACCCGGTGCGGGTGCTGACCAACGTATCCTCGGGCAAGATGGGCTATGCCATCGCGCGCGCGGCGCGCGAGGCCGGCGCCGGGGTCACGCTGGTGTCCGGCCCCACCGCGCTGGCCGCGCCGCGCGGGGTGCGCCGGGTCGACGTGATGACCGCGCGCGACATGCTCGATGCCGTGATGGCGGGCGTGCCGGATGCCGACATCTTCGTGGCTGTCGCGGCGGTGGCGGACTGGCGGGTCAAGGAAGTCAGCGCCAGCAAGCTGAAGAAAACCGACGGCGGGCCACCGGCGCTGGAATTCGTGCAGAACCCCGACATCCTGGGCACCGTGGCGGCCCTGCCCCGCCCCCCCTATTGCGTGGGCTTCGCTGCCGAGACCGAGGACCTGGCCCGCCACGCCACCGAGAAGCGCGCGCGCAAGCGCGTGCCGCTGCTGGTGGGCAACCTGGCCCAGGACGTGCTGGGCCGCGACGACACCACCCTGGTACTGTACGACGATGCCGGCGAACATCCGCTGGCCCGCCTGTCCAAGCTCGCGGCCGCGCGACAGCTGGTGGCAGAAATCAGCCGGCGCGCCGGCTCGTGAACGATCCGAGGAGGACCGTCATGCCCTTCGACGCGGAACCCCCAAACGGCGACTACGCCGCCTACATCGACAAAATGGTCAACCGCGGCGCCGGCACGCCAGGTGAACAAGGCCTGCTCAAGACCGGCACGGGCGGCTTCCGCTCGGCGCTGCGGCTACCGGGCGCGCAGAAGGATACGCGCAGCCCTGGCCAGCAATACACCGCCGGCACCGGCATCCCATCCGCCCCTACAGCGCCGTCGGCCCCCTCGGCCAACATGCCGGCCGGCGTCAGCGAACCGGCCTCGCACGCCACGCTGGCGGCCCAGGGCAACAACGCGGTCAAGGGCGCCGTGCAGATCCTGCTGGGCGTGCTGTTCGGCTTCCTGACCATCGGCAGCATCGCTTCGGCGCTGATGGACCACGATCCGCTCGAACCCTTCAATATCGTCCGCACCATCATCCTGTTCTTCGTCGCGCGTTCCCTGTTCCGCCGGGGCCGCCAGACGTTGCGCGGCGCCCAGGGCATACCCGGCACGACGCTGCCGCCCTTCGTGCCTCCCACCCGCAATCAACGTTCATCCCACCGCAACGCATGAAATCCGTAGACCTGAAGATCCTCGATGCGCGTATGCGCGACTACCTGCCCGCCTACGCCACCCCGGGCTCCGCGGGCCTGGACCTGCGCGCCTGCCTGGAAGCTCCGCAGACGATCCAGCCCGGCCAGACCGTGCTGGTGCCGACGGGCCTGGCCATCCACATCGCCGACCCCGGCTACGCCGCGATGATCCTGCCGCGCTCGGGCCTGGGCCACAAGCACGGCATCGTGCTGGGCAACCTGGTCGGGTTGATCGATTCCGACTACCAGGGCCAGCTGATGGTCTCGACCTGGAACCGCGGCCAGGAAGCCTTCGTGCTCCAGCCCATGGAGCGCCTGGCGCAGATGATCATCGTGCCGGTTGCCCAGGTGAGCTTCAACGTGGTGGACGACTTCACGGAATCCGACCGCGGCGCGGGCGGCTTCGGAAGCACCGGCAAGCATTGACCGCGCGTCCATGGCGAAGACCGACAGCGAAGGGGCCGAGACGGATCTCGAGGCGGTGCGCATCTACGAGGCGCTGCGCAAACGCATTTTCCAGGGCGAGTTCCAACCCGGCCATGAGCTGAACCAGGTTCATATTTCCCAGAAATATGGCGTCAGCCGCACGCCGGTGCGCGAAGCGCTGCGCATGCTCCAGGCCGACGGACTGGCCGAGGCGCGCTTCAAGTACCGGATGACGGTCACCCAGCTCACGGCCGAGGAAGTCGATCAGATCTACGGACTGTGGATCGCTTGCCAGGCCATCGCCACCCAGGTCTCCATGGGCCGCCTGAGCCGCGCCGAACTGGCCGCCTGCAAGAAGGTCGTGGACCGGATGTCGCGCCAGGACGACGAGCAATCCAGCCACTGGCGCGACCTGCACCTGGATTTCCACCGCCGCCTGAACCGGCCGGCGGGCAGGATGTACATCGACAAGCTGGACGAGTACTGGCACCGGACCGAACGCGCGCGCTACTCGCTCGAACAGACATCGCCCGCGCTCTTCGCCGACGACCTGGGCGACCATGCCGGGCTGCTGCACGCCTACGAAGCCGAAGACATCCAGGCGGCGCAGCGTATCCAGACCCTGCAGCTCGTGCGCTCGGCCACGGCCTCGATCAAACTGATCGACCCGGACTACACGCCGGTCTTCATGCAGAACGCGGTGGCGGTCCTGCGCGTGCGCCTGTAATCCGGGACGACGTTCAATCCATGAAGCGCCCGCCCGACATGTTCAACGTTTCCCCGGTGATGTAGCCGGACAGGCGCGAGGCCAGGAACAAGGCGGCCGCGGCGGCCTCTTGCGAGCGCCCCACTCGTCCGACCGGGATTCCCTTGAGCACGTGCTCCAGGTCTTCCCCCGTCTTGGTCACCTGGACGTCGAACAGCGCGGTGGCGATGGCATTGACCGTGACGCCCTGTGGTGCCAGTTCGGCTGCCAGCGAACGGCTGAACGCGATCAGGCCGCCCTTGGCCGCGGCATAGGGACTGACTCCCGGATGGGCACCGGTCTTGCCCGACATCGAGCAGAACGACAGCAGGCGCCCGAAGCCGCGCGACGCCATCCGGGCGGCGGCATCGCGCAGCAACAGCACGGGCAGGACCAGTTCGTCGCGCGCGACCTGGGCGTACAGCGCCGGATCGACGTCCAGCGCCTTGCCCACCGAGACCGGCGGCGAGACGAAGATCACGGCATCGAGCGGACCATTGGCGGCCTCCACCCGATCCAGGAAAGCGCGGATCGCGGCCGGATCCGCGTCGGCGGGCACGCGCTCGCCCGGCCTGTCCGCGCTGGCGCCGGACGCCGCCAGGTACCCGGCATGGACCCGGGCCCCATGGGCATCGAAGCCGTCGACCACGGCGGGACCCACGCCGCCCTCCGCCCCCACCACCAGCACCGACATGCCGGTGACGTCGATCACCGTGGGAAATTGCTGCGCACCAGCCCGCATCGCCTTACTCCTCTGCCTTGATGTTGTATTGCGCGATGACTTCGCCGTAGCGCCGGAATTCCTTGCTGACGAACTCCCGCATCTCGGCGGTCGTGGACGGCCGCATCGTCAGGCCGAACTTGTCGAGCTGGCCGCGCACCGGCTCGTTGCTGACGATCGCATGGATGTCGCGGTACAGCTTCTCGGCGATCGGCGCGGGAACGCCGGTCGGCAGCATGAAGCCGTACCAGGCCTCGGTCGAGAAGTCCTTCACGCCCAGTTCGGCGAAGGAAGGGATCTCGGGCGCGTGGGAATTACGCTGCTCGGCCCCCACGCCCAGCGCCTTCAACTGGCCCGAGGCCAGATAGGGTTTGACGGTATGGGTAGCGATGAAGAAGGCCTCGACCTGGCCGCCGATCAGGTCGGTCACGGCCGGTGCCGTACCCTTGTACGGCACGTGCAGGAACTCGGTGCCCGTCTTCTGCTGCAACTGGGCGATGAAGATGTGCGAGGGCGAACCGATGCCGGCGCTGGCGAACGCCACCTTGCCGCGGTTGGCCTTGGCATAGTCCAGGAACTCCGTCAGCGTATTGAAGCGCGACTTGCCCGACACCACCAGCGTCATGTCGCCGTAGCCGGCGATCACGAGAGGCTGGAGGTCGCGCATGGGCACGAAGGTCTCGGACTTCATCAGATGAGCGGTCACCGAGATGTTGCTGCCCATGACGCCGACGGTATAGCCGTCGGGCTGCGACTGGGCCAGGACCTGGGCCCCCACGTGGCCCGACGCCCCGAGGCGGTTCTCCACCACGACCGGGACTTTCCAGACCTTCGTCAATTCTTCCCCGACCAGGCGGGCCAGGCGGTCAGGCCCCGTGCCCTGCGAAAAGGGCACGATGAACCGCACGGCCTTGTTGGGGAAGTCGTCGGCCAGTGCCGGAGACGAACTCGCGGCACAGAAGAGAACAAGCAGGAATTTCCAGACTGAACGGGTAAGCATGGCAAGGACCTCTCATAGAAGCTCTACACGGCACATCCACCGGCGGGCGCATGGCCCGCGCGGCATCCAGAGGCGATGGCTTTCAGGCCATCGTCTCGTCCACCAGTTTCCGTATGTCGACGCAGGCATCGAGATGCGCGACGGCCGAGATCAAGGCGTTGGCCCGCCCGGCCCGGTCCGCGCCCAGGTTCTCCTTGAACTTCTCGACCAGGGTGTCGAACGAGATTGGCACGCCGGCCGACCCGGGCGCGGCCTCGCGGCCACCGCTCCAGCGATTGCCGGCCTCGTCCTCGATCACCACTTCCGACAACAGGTTGGACGGCGAGGCCGACCCGGCCTGCACCACCTCGATGCGGCCATCCAGCAGCCGGCGCAACCCGGGCGATTCGCGCAGCGGCGCCTCGAAGCTGGCGGGACTGATGCCGCCCTGAACCAGCGCGGCCGCGACGATGTAGGGCAGGGAATGGTCGGCGGCCTCGCGCGTGCGGGGCGCGAGCGGATCGACGCGGATCTCGTACAGGTGGCGATACACACCGGGATCGGCATGCACCGTCACCCTGGCGATCGCGTCGGGCGACCGGCCCGCGTCCTGCCAGGCGGCACGCGCGCGCAGCGCCGACTGGATGGCGCTCTGCCCGCGAGACCCGACCGGCCAGCGCTTGAAGCTGCCGCGGGCGATGCCCTCGAAGCGTTCGATGCCCTGGATGCGCTGCGCGGCCTGCGCGGCCTCGTCGGCGGTGGCTTGCAGTTTGGCGAGATAGCCGAACTTCCCCTCGAAGGGACGAACCACGCCCTCCACGCCGCACTTGGCCAGGTAGCAGGCGTAGATCGCGTGCCGGACGCCGTCGCCGCCGTTGAAGCGTTTCCACATGGTCAGCTCGCCATGCGCGTCGAACTCGGACGACTCCGCTTCCAGCGACGGATAGTTCGCGTTCACGGTGATCGAGAATGCCTGCCGGAACTGCGCATGATCGAGTTCCAGCATGTCGCCGATCGCGGCCGTGGCACCCAGCGCGGTCAGGCACGGGTAGTCCCAGCCGGCCCGGTCGGGATCGATGTAGTCGCTCATGGCCACGATCATCTCGTAACCCAGGCACAGGGCCCGCGCCACGTCCAGGCCGCCCGCGCCGGCCGACTCCGCCACCGCGATCACACCGGTCAGGATGTCGCTGGGATGCGCGCCGCCCAGGCGGCCCAGATAGAAGTCGTTGAAATCGTAGGCGCGCAGCGGCGGGCTGTTGAGCAGCGCGGCGTGTTCGATGCCGACGCGTTCGCCGCTTCCCCACAGCCTGGCCCCGCCTTCGGGCACCGGGAAACAGGCGGCAAATGTGCGCGCACGCTGGGCGGCGCGGTGGTCCAGCGCACCCAGCACGACACCGAACGAGTCCAGCACGATCTTCCTGACGGCGTCGCGGCAGACGGCATCGATCTCGAAGCGGCGGGCCCGGATGCAGAACGCGGCCAGGTGGTCAAGAAACGCATCGTTGGGAGAAACAGCGGGCATGCGGAATTCCTGTGGGGAAAGGGTTGACGGTGGATCAGCGGGTGATGCGGTACTTCTGCGTGCCCAGGCCGGCGATGCCCAGTTCGACCAGCTCGCCGCCCCGCAGGTAGCGTGGGGGCTTCATGCCCAGGCCGACGCCCGCCGGCGTGCCGGTGATGACCAGGTCGCCCGGCTCCAGGGTCATGCACTGGCTCAGGTAACTGACGATGGCCGGGCACTTGAAGATCATCTGGCGGGTGTTGCTCTGTTGCACCCGCTCGCCGTCCACCGAAAGCCAGATGTCGAGCGCATGCACGTCGGCGATCTCGTCGTGCGTCACCAGATAGGGGCCGACGGGGCAGAAACGATCGAAGCTCTTGCCCTTGTCCCACTGGCCGCCGCGCTCGAGCTGGAAGGCGCGGTCGGACAGGTCGTTCACCAGTACGTAGCCGAAAATATTGCCGGCCGCATCGAGCTCGGACACGTCGCGGCAAGGCTTGCCGATGACGATGCCCAGCTCGACCTCCCAATCCATCTTCTCGGCCTTCGCCGGCTTGGGCACATCGTCGTACGGTCCGGAAAGCGTCGACGGCGCCTTCATGAAGACCACGGGCTCGGCGGGAATCGCCATGCCCGATTCCTTGGCATGGTCGACGTAGTTCAGGCCGATGGCGATGATCTTGCCCGGCCGTGCCAGCGGCGATCCCAGGCGCGGCGTCCCGTCGACCCTGGGCAGACGCCCGGCATCGATCGCGCCCAGGCTGTCCTGGAGACCGCGCGCCATGGCCCGCGGATCGATGTCCCGCAATAGTCCGGACAAATCCCTCAGCCCGCCCTGCCCGTCCAGCAATCCCGGCCGCTCGCACCCTTGCGCGCCGTACCTGACCAACTTCATGTGCCGTACTCCCTGTGTATCAATAGATGAAGGCGAGATTGCCCTGCCAGCCGGCGCGGTCGAGCAGGTGGACGCGTTTCTCGTGGATCCGAAATCCCCTGTCGCCGCGGCGCAGGAGATAATCGACGCGGGCCACGATGGCGTTCTTCTCGCCCAGGCCGACCTGGGTCCAGTCGCCGCCGCGGGTCTCGTGGATCAACTGGCTGCTGGATACGGACCAGAGGTCGCCGCGTTCGTCGGCCACCACGTTCGAGACGAAGTGCAGCGTGCGCGACGGCGGCTGCTGCGCCGGAAACCAGTGATTGACCAGGTGATACACGCGCTCCTCGCGGGCCATCCTGTCGTCGTTGACGATGGCGGCCTGCCGCCCCGGCGGCGCTTCGTCCACCAGGGGCACGATGTAGAGGCCGTCGTCGTCGAACAGGCTCAGCCAATCGTCGAACCGCCGGTCGTCCAGCAACCGGGCTTCGCGATAGATGAACTGGGTGATGTCTTGCAACATTGCGCTTTCCATACTCGATTCCCGCCTCAAGCGTGCTTCGATGCCTGCCGCATCATGTTTTCCCAGGCCCGCCACAGGGCGCGCTGCGGCGCTTCGCTGGACGGCAGGCCGCGGTAGTCGCCGCTCGCGGTCCTCTCGTCGCTGTCCATGCCGCGGTCGAACACCAGCCACTCCACGCTGCTGGCGCGCAGGCCCTGCGTCACGCGGGCGAATATCTCGGTATCGTCGGCCATGCCGAATCCCGACGGTCCATAGAACCGCTCCTGGCTGCGCAGCATGCCGGCGTTGAATGCATCGGGCGCGCCTTCGATTTCGTACGGATAGATCAGCACCTCGGTCTCGTCGACCGAGATCGGCCGCCAGACCCGGATCTGCTGGTGGATCATGCCCATGCTGGGGAATACGGTGGAGGTCGCCTTGGCGGTGATGCCCGCGAACGCCGCTTCGCCATGCTTGTCCAGCAGTTCGCGATACATGCGTCCGAATTCGCCATCGAGCAGATAGCCCGGATCGGCCGCCGGCACCCGCGCGAAGCCATGCCCTTGCCGGCAGGACCAGGTCTCGCCGCGAAAGCGCTGCTCCCGCATCTCGCGCGAACTGCGCCCCTTGTGCACGCCGAAGTCGCCGGTGCTGTCGCCGTACTTCGCCTGCAGCTTCACGAAGGCGCCGTGGGTATGCATGAAGTGATAGGCGTCGACGATGTTCTCGGTCTGCAGCTTCCAGTTGCCCTTGTATCGACAGACGTAGGGCTTGGAGGCGATCACGATGCGGCCCACCGGCGAGAGATCCAGCTTGGCGTCGATGACGGCCTTGAGCTCGCCCAGGTAGGACGCCAGCGGCTCGATGCCGGCGTCGAGCGACACGAACAGGAGGCCGCGGTAGCTTTCCAGGCGCGGCACGCGCAGCAGGCCTTCCGGCTCGATGAAGTTGGCGCCGTAGCCGCCGGGGTCGCCCCGCTCGGACACCAGGCGCGTCCTGCCCGCCAGGTCGAAGACCCAGCCGTGGTACGGGCACCGCATTTCCTGCACGACGCCTTGCGGCTCGCGCAGCAGCGTCGCGCCGCGGTGCATGCATCGGTTGAAGAAGGCGCCGATCTTCCCTTCCTTGTCGCGGATCACGACGATGGGCTGGCGCCCGGCGTAGGCGGTCTTGAAACTGCCGGCCGACGCAAACTCGGTTTCGTGTCCGACGTAGATCCAGGTCCGCTCGAAGATGTGCGTCATCTCCAGCTCGAAGACGTCCTCGTCCGTGTATGCCTCGGTGCGAACCAGGAACTGCTGCCCGGGTATCTCGCGGACGTAGTCCCCAACATCGATCTCTGGTGTCCTGCTCATGCTTGCCTTTGACACTATCTCTGCCGTGAAAAAGTGGATACACTTTTAGTCTGTTGGCAGCCAGAATCTTTGTCAATCACTTTTCGTTCGAATCCACGCCCATGCGTGAAAACCCCCAACGGGAGGCAGTCATGTCCAAAATCCTGCGCTTAGCGATCGCCGAGAAGCGAACCGTGTTCGGCGGATGGTGTGCCCTACCTTGCGCCTTCGGCGCGGAACTCCTGGCCGCGGGAGGACTGGACTACGTCTGCGTGGACCAGCAGCACGGCCTGATCGACTATGCCGACGTCACGCCCATGTTCACCGCCATCGAACGCGCCGGCGGCATCCCCGTGACGCGGGTGCCCGCCTCGACCGACTGGATGATCGCCAAGGCGCTGGATGCCGGCGCGCAGGCCGTAATCGTTCCGATGTGCGAAACGCCCGAGCAGGCGGCCGCCGCGGTCGCGGCCTGCCGCTACCCGCCCGCCGGCATCCGCTCCTACGGTCCCATCCGTTCGGCGCTGGTGCGGCAGGCGCGCGATACGGCCACGCTGGGCGACGAGCCCATGTGCTTCGTGATGATCGAAAGCCGCCGCGGGCTCGACAACCTGGAAGCCATCGTCGCCACGCCCGGCCTGGACGGCATCTACGTCGGCCCCGCCGACCTGGCGCTGGGTCTCGGGCTGGAGCCCGACCTGGACAAGCCGGAAAAGGAACATGCCGACGCGGTCGCGGCCATCCTCGAGGCCTGCCGCCACCATGGTCTCGTGGCCGGCATCCAGTGCTCCGGAGGTGCCTCGGGACGCCGCTATGCCGACCAGGGATTCGGCTTCATCACCATCGCCAAGGACAGCGCGCTGCTCCAGGCGGGTACGCGGCAGGAACTCGCGCGAGCGCACGGCGACGCGGCTAATCCCGCGGCATCGGGCTACACCTGAAGCCGCCGTTGCGGGGCATCCACATAGCTATAAATTTTGCCCGGGTAATATTGAAATTCTATTTTTATCCGGGTAAATTAACACCACTTTCTTTCTTGTGGTGAATGCCATGACTGCCCTGACCTGCACCGCCTTCGGCGGCCATCGCCTGCTCGCGAGCGGCCTCTTGCGCGACGTCGCGCTGGCCGTGCGGCGTGCCGCGCGTGCGCCGGACCACGCGCCGATTCTCATCTTCGACGACGCGACCGGGAAATCCTTCGACATCGACACGCGTGGCTCGGAACGCGAGGTACTGGCACGCCTGGGCCCACCACCGTCCGCCGCCCCCGATGAAGCCACGGCCGCCGAGGAACCCTCGGCGCCCCGGGGCAAGGGGCGGCCCAGGCTGGGCGTGGTCGCGCGCGAGGTCACGCTACTGCCGCGCCACTGGGAATGGCTCAATGCCCAGCCCGGCGGCGCCTCGGTGGCGCTGCGCAAGCTGGTGGAGGAAGCCCGCCGCGCCCACGCGGACCAGGATGGTCAGCGGCGCGCGCGCGAGGCGGCCTACCACTTCATGTCCGCCATGGCGGGCGACCTGCCCGGGTTCGAGGAAGCCGCCCGCGCGCTGTTCGCGGGCGACGGCGAACGCTACGCGGCGCTGCTGCGCGACTGGCCCGCCGACGTGCGCGACTATGCGCTGCGCCTGGCGGCGGCCGCTAGCCCTCGATGACGGCCACGACCTGGCCCTCCTCGACCGGGTCGCCCTCGCCCACCCGCAGCTCCAATACCGTCCCGGCGGCGGGCGCCGGGACGGGGATCTCCATCTTCATGGACTCCACGATCAGCAGCGCCGCCTCCGCTGCCACGTTCGCTCCCACGGCAGTCTCGACCTTCCACACGGTGCCGGTGATTTCGGATTGCACTTCGATACGCGCCATGGCGCCTCCCCTGTCTATGTCCGTCGGCCTTAGGCGGCGTTCGCCGCGGCGGCCGTCTTCATGTCCCGCACGACCTCGGCCGCCAGGCCGGTGTCGATGTCCGCGTTGACGAACCGTTCGTTGCGCAGCAGCGCGAGCACGAACGGAATGTTGGTCTTGACTCCTTCGACCACCGTGGCGCGCAGGGCCTCCTCCAGCGCGGCCAGCGCGCGCGGGCGATCCTCGGCATGCACGATGAGCTTGGCGATCATGGGGTCGTAGTACGGCGTGACGCGGCTGCCCTGCGCATAACCGGTCTCCACCCGTATGCCGGGGCCGGACGGCCATTCCAGCCCGGCCAGCAGTCCTGGCGAAGGCAGAAAACGCATCGGGTCCTCGGCATAGATGCGCGCCTCGATCGCGTGGCCGTTCAGGCCGATCGAGGACGGCAGCACCGCATCCAGCCGCTCGCCCCAGGCCAGCCGCACCTGGGCCTGCACGAGGTCGATGCCGGTGACCGCCTCGGTGACCGCGTGCTCGACCTGCAGCCGGGTGTTCATCTCCAGGAAGTTGAAGCCTCCCGCGCCGTCGTACAGGGTCTCGACCGTGCCGATCACGTCGTAGCGCATGTCGGCCAGGATGCGGGTGACGCGATCGGCCGCCGCATCCAGCGCGGCGCGCGGCAGGCCCGGCGCCGACGCTTCTTCCACGACCTTCTGATGGCGCCGCTGGACCGAGCATTCCCGCTCGTACAGATGCCGCACGTTGCCGTGCCGGTCGGCCAGTACCTGGAACTCGATGTGCCGGGGCCGCTCGACCAGCCGTTCCAGATAGAGATCGGCGCAGCCGAAGCTGCGCTGGGACAGCGAACGCGCCTGCGCGACGGCAGCCAGCAACTGTGCGTCGTCGTGCGCGGCCAGCATCCCTATGCCGCCTCCGCCGCCGGCGGGCTTGACCAATACCGGATAGCCGATGCGCCGCGCGGCCGCCAGGGTCGCCGCGGCATCGTCGTCCAGCAGCCCGGAGCTGGGCCCCAGCGGCATGCCGCGCGCGGCCATCAGGTCACGGGCCCGGGTCTTGTGTCCCATGGCCTCGATCCAGTCCGCGCCCGGCCCGATAAAGCCCGCGCCCTGCCCGGCCACGCGGCGCGCGAAGCCAGCATTCTCGGACAGGAATCCATAGCCGGGATGCAGGCCGTCGGCCCGCGTCTCGGCCAGCACCGCGAGCAGCGCGTCCTGGTTCAAGTAGCTGGCGCGCGCATCCGCGGGCCCGATCGCGTGCGCCTCGTCGGCGCACGCCAGATAGGGCAGATCGCGATCCGCCTCGGAATACACGGCAACGGTCCGGATGCCGAGCTGCTTGAGCGCGCGCAGCACGCGGGCCGCGACCGCGCCGCGATTGGCCACCAGCACCTTATGGAACATGGCGGTCGCTCCTCATGCCGGCGCCTTGGGTTCGCCGCAGGCCACGATGCCGCGCTCGACCAGGGCATCGATCTCGCGCGGCGACAGTTGCAGTTCGTCGGCCAGCACCTGCCGCGTATCCTGGCCCAGGTCCGGACCGGTGTGCATGATCTGTCCGGGGGTGTCGCTCAGCCTGGGCACGATGCCGGGATGATGCAGCGAGCCCAGCTCGGGATGCGGAATTTCCGGCAGCATGCCGCGCGCGGCGAATTGCGGATCCTCGAAGATATCGGCCATCGTGTAGACCCGCGACACGGGCACTTCCGCCTCGAGCAGCATGCGCTCGATCTCGCTGCCGTCGTGCTGCAGCGTCCATTCGCTGACGACGCTGTTGCAATAGGGTATGTTCGATCCGCGCGTGCGGATCGAACTCATGCGCGGGTCATCGATCAGCTCGGGACGGCCCATGACCGCGATCAGCCGCTCGAAAGTGGGATTGCTGTTGGCGGCGATCAGCACATAGCCGCCGTCGCGGGTGGGATACAGGCTGTTGGGCGCCATGTTGGGCAGGTTGGGCCCCACCCGCTTGGGTATCAGGTTCAAGGTCTTGAACGCGGGCACGTAGACTTCCATCTGCGTGAACGCCGTCTCGTACAGCGCCACGTCCACCACCTGGCCCTTGCCCGTGCGGGTCCGGTTCAGCAGCGCCGATACCGTGCCGAACGCGGCATGGACCGCCGACAGGTAATCGGTCGTGGCCACCGCCACGCGCGCCGGGGGCCGGTCGGGATCGCCGGTCAGGTGGCGCACACCGGCCATGGCTTCGCAGATCGCACCGTAGCCGGGCCGCATCCGGTAGGGCCCGGTCTGGCCGTAGCCGCTGATGCGCACCATGACCAGGCCCGGATTGTCGCGCGACAAGTCCTCGTAGCCCAGCCCCAGCCGCTCCATCACGCCGGGCCGGTAGTTTTCGACCAGCACGTCGGTCTTGGCCGCCAGCCGGCGCACCAGGTCCCGGCCTTCGTCGGTCTTCAGGTCGATCACCATCGCGCGCTTGTTGCGCAGCGCCGTGGCGGCGTACAGCGACACGTCGCCCACGTGCTTGCCCATGTTGCGCAGCGGATCGCCACTGGGCGGTTCGATCTTGATGACGTCCGCGCCGAAATCCGCCAGGATGCGCCCGCACGCGGGACCGGCCACCGTGGAGCAGATCTCGATCGCCTTGTAGCCGCTCAGCGGGCCGGGATGACCGGTCAGCCTGGCATTGCTCATTTACCCGCCCCCAGCAGGCCCAGCTTGGCAACGATTTCGCGCATGCCCTGGTACTCCTCTTCGTAGAACCGCGCCGCGTCGCGGTGTCCCATGAAATTGGGCCGGCTCTGGTTGGTCTCGGCCAGTTGCTCCCACATCGGCGACTGGCTCATGCGCCGGCACATGTCTTCCCAGAACTGGATCTGGTCCTCGGAGATGCCCTTGGCGGCGACGATGCCCATGGCCGAGCTGAAGGTCGAATCGATGCCCTGCTCCTTCCACGTCGGCACGTCGGCGAACTGGCCGCCCAGCCGCTGGCCCGCACTGACCGCCAGCACGCGGATCTTGCCGGCCTTCTTCAGCGCGATGACGTTGGGCGTGGTCGCGGCCACCACGTCCAGGTGGCCACCCACCAGCGCCACCATGGACTCGGCCGAGGACTTGAACGGCGCCACCACGAGCTTGCGCACGTCCACGCCCGCCGCGCCCAGGGCCTTGGCCGTGCCGATGTGGATGTGGTTGCCGATGCTGGTGGCCACGCCTATGCGCTGGCTGGTGGGATCCTTGCGCAGCCGCTCGGCCAGGTCGGCCGCGGACTGCACGGGCGACTCCGTGCGCACCGCCGCCACCACGAACTCGTCCTGGATCACGGCGATGGGGGTCAGGTCGCGATGGGGCAGGATGTCGAGGTTGCCCGTCAGGTAGCTCGAGATGTAGCCGTGGGAATTGATCGACAGGTAGTGCGGATCGGCCCGTTTCTGCAACAACACCTCGAAGGCGATCTTGCCGTTCGCCCCCGGCTTGTTGGTGACCAGGAAGGTCTTGCCGCCCGGCACGTGGCTTTCGTCGTAGAACTGCTTCATCGCCCGGCCGGTCTGGTCCAGCGCGCCGCCTGGTCCGGCCGGCACGACGAACTCCACGGTCTGGTCCGGCCGCCAGGCGGCCCACGCCGGACGCGTCGCCGCGCCCAGCAGCAATCCCCCCATGCCCGCCCCCAGCGCGGCAACGGCGCGGCGGCGGCCCTGATAGATAGTCTCCATGCTTCCCTCCTGACGGGAATGTGTTCTACGCGATCACTTCGGTCTCCAACAAACGGCGGATCTCCCGCCAGTTCTCTTCCAGGCGACTGGCGAAAAACTGTTCGACGGCGTCGGCATCGCCGCGCCGGATGGCATCGATGGCGCCGCGCCACAGGACGATGGAACGGCGGCGCCGCTCCCGGGACTTCAGCCCCAGGCTGGTGTAGCGCAGCATCTGCATGGACAGCGAGGCGATCAGCGGAAACAGGCGGTCGTTGCCGCACAGCGCCGCGCACAGCAGGGTCATCTGGGCCGCGGTCTCGCCGTAGCGGCGCGCGGAGGCCGGATCGTCGGCCGTCTCGCCCAGGGTGCCGAAGCCGATCTCCAGCAGCTCCAGCAGCCGCTCGGGGCGGTGCTCGGCGGCACGGCGTCCGACCAGGCGCACCAGGCTGGCGCGCACCTCGAACAGGTCCTTGATTTCCTTCTGCGCCAGGACGGTCGCGCGGGCGCCCCGCCTGGCGTGTATGCGCACCACGCCCTCGCGCTCCAGCAGGCGCATGGCCTCGCGCACCGGACTGCGGCTGACGCCGAACTGCTGGCCGATCTCCTGCTCGCGTATCCATTCGCCCGGAGCGATGGCATGCGAGATGATGCGGTCGCCGACGCTGGCCGCGATCTGCTCGGGCAGCGTCAGCGTGTTGGACGGCCCGGCGAACACCCACCAGAACGCGATGGGCGTGCCGCGGTCCTCTTCGAAGGCCTGCAGGAACGCCGCGGCGCGGCTAGTGTCGGGCGGCGCGGGCCGAGCCGGTGTCACGGGCGCACTCCCGCGCGCAGCTTGGGCCCCAGTGTGGTACCCAGCCGGCCTTGCGCCGCGTCGATGAACTGGCACAGGTAGGGCCGCGTCTCGCGGGGATCGATCAGGTCTTCGACCGCGAAGGCCTCGGCGGTGCGGAACGGCGAGGACAGCGCCCGCAGTTCGGCCTCGATCTCGGCTTCGCGCGCGGCCGGATCGGCAGCGCCCTGGATGTCGGCGCGGTAGGCCGCCTTGACGCCCCCTTCGATGGGCAGCGAGCCCCAACTGGCGGACGGCCAGGCGATCTTGAAGTTCAGCCCGGAGCGGTCGATCACGCTGCCGCCCGCGACGCCGAAGCACTTGCGCACCAGCACCGTGTAGATCGGCACCGTGGCCTGCGCCAGCACGTAGCGCTGCTGGATGCCGAAGCGCATGATCGCCTCGGATTCGGACTCGACCCCGATCAGCAGGCCCGGCACGTCGACGAAGAAGATCAGCGGGATGTTGAAGGCGTCGCACAGGTCGATGAAATGCGTCTGCTTGCGCGCCGCCTTCACGTCGACGATGCCGCCGAACATGGGGTTGTTCGCCACCACGCCCACGACCTTGCCGTTCATGCGCGCCAGCATCGTGATGACGGCCCGGCCGAAGCCCGGCTGGATCTCGAACTCCGACCCGCGGTCCACGACCATGCCCACCAGCTTCTTCATGTTGTAGGCCTGGCGCTCGGAACGGGGCACGATGTCGACCAGAGCGTCCTCGCAGCGGTCCACGGGATCGCCCGACATCAGCACGGGCGGCAATTCCCAGGCATTCTGCGGCATGTACGACAGGAAGCGCCGGATCTGCGCCAGGCAGGTTTCCTCGTCCGGTGCCACATTGTCGATCGTACCGGCGGTGTCGGCGGCGATCTTGGCGCCGCCCAGGTCGTTCTTGTGCAGCTTGACGCCGAAGGCGCGCTCGACCACCGGCGGGCCGGCCGCGAATATCTGGCTGCTGTCGCGCACCATGACAGTCCAGTGGGCCAGCATGGCGCGCCCCGCCGGGCCGCCCGCCACCGTGCCCATGACCGCGCTCACCACGGGCACCATGCCCATCAGCGAGGCCGAACGCTCGAAGCCGTCCTGGCCGTAGCCCGGCGTGACCGAGTAGCCCTTGCGCTTGACCGTGTTGACGGTGCCGCCGGTGCCGTCGATCAGATTGACCAGCGGAATCCGGTAGTGGAAGGCCAGGTCCTCGACAAAACCGCCCTGCCCGCCCTTGCGGCGGTCGCTGCCGAAGCCGGTACCGGCGCGGATGGTGTAGTCCTCGCCCCCCACCGCCACGGGCCGGTCGGAGATGCGTCCCAGGCCCATGACGTAAGGCGCCGGTTCGAAGCCGGTCAGCTTGCCTTCCGTATAGACCGCCCGCCCGGCCAATTGCCCCACCTCCTGGAACGAACCGGCATCCAGCAGCTTGTCGATGCGCTCGCGCACCGTCAGCTTGCCGGCCTCGTGCTGGCGCGCCACCGACGCCTCGCCGCCACATGCCCGCGCCAATTCCCGCCTGCGCCGGATCTCGTCCGCCTCCGCCCGCCAGCTCATGCCGTCTCCTGGGATCGGTGAAATTCAGCTCACTATAATTGCCTTCTTTATTATTGTCGACAATTTTATTGGATATATAAACCCATCTCAGATCCGCCCCTCTCCCAAGAAGAGTGTTCCATTGAGCCTAGTCGGACTTTGAAAAACTTCGATGTGACGCTATATCTGAACACTCCATCCCAGGGATGCGCACCATCCTTCCTGGCCATTCAAGAATTTGCATATTTATGCAAATACAAGCATAATTTGAGCGATGAAGCCTCTCAGGTTCGTTGATTCCACCCAAAGGGATCTACGCGAGATGCCCGTGGACGCGAGACATGCGTTGGGCCTTGAGCTAATGGCCGTGCAGTACGGCGCAGAGCCAGCGGACTTCAAACCCATGCCCGATGTGGGCGCGGGAGCATACGAAATACGTTATCGGGATGCCAGTGGCGCCTTCCGCGTAATCTACGTCGCCAAGTTCGCCGATGCGATCTACGTGCTGCACGCTTTCCAGAAAAAGACCCAGAAAACGCCGAAACCGGACCTGGGCCTGGCGGCTGCCCGCTACAGGAAACTGATCGGAGCACTGAAATGAACAAGCAAGACATCACCATCACCGAAAGCAGTGGCAACGTCTTCATTGATCTGGGCTTCGATCCTGCTCAAGCCGAAGTCATGAAGCTGCGCGCCGAGGTGATGATTCGCACGGCGCAGCGTCTCAAAGAGCAAGGCTGGACGCAGGCCGAGGCCGCTCGCCATCTTGGAATTACCCAACCGCGCGTTTCTCGGCTGATCAAGGGCAAGATTGAGGATTTCAGCCTCGATATGTTGTTGACGTTGGCGGCACGGGCGGGATTGCATCCGGAACTGCGGTTCACTGCATGATTGCCTTGACGAGCGGCGCGCCGTCGGGCGCCGCTCCCTACCGCGCCTACTTGCTCTTGCCTTCGCCCTCGTACGCGAACTTGCCGTCGCGCACGATACCCATGACCCGCGAACGCTCGTCGAAGCCCTGGTGGTCGCTGGCCGAGATGTTCAGCACGCCGTTGGGCACGGTCAGGTTGGAGGTCGACTCGATCGCGTCGCGCAGCGCGGCGCGGAACGCCGGCGTACCCGGCTTGGCGCCGGTCTTCAGCGCGCGCCCGACGGCATCGTTCAGCAGCATCCAGGCACCCCAGGCATCCCCCGCGAACTGGGTGACCGAGCCGGCGCCGAACTTGGCTTCATAGCGGTCGACGAACTCGGTGGCCACCTTCTTGACCGGATGCGAGGCGGGCAGGCCGTGCGCCACCACACCGGGGCCGGTCGGGAACAGCGTGCCTTCCACCGCCTTGCCGCCCAGGCGCAGGAACTCGGGCGTGGCGATGCCGTGGGTCTGATAAAGCTTGCCTCGATAGCCGCGGTCCACCAGCGTCTTCTGCGGCAGCAGTGCCGGCGTGGACGAGGCGGCCACCAGGATGGCATCGGGCTTGGCCACCATCAGCTTGAGCACCTGCCCGGTTACCGAGGTGTCGGTGCGGTTGTAGCGTTCGTTGGCGACGATCTTGATGCCGGCTTTCTGCGCCAGCGGCGAGAACTCGTTCCACCAGCTCTCGCCGTAGGAATCGTTGAAGCCGATGAAGCCGACCGTCTTCACCCCGGCGCGGGCCATGTGTCCGACGATGGCGCTGGCCATGAGCGAATCGTTCTGCGGCATCTTGAACGCCCATTTGCGCTTGGCGTCGGCGTGGGGTTCGATGATGGAGGCGTTGGCCGCCAGGGCCACCATGGGCGTCCTGCTTTCGGCGATCACGTCCAGCACCGCCAGCGCGGCCGGCGTGGTGTTGGGGCCGACCAGGACGTCGATGTGCTGCTCGGATGTGAGCTTGCGCACGTTGGTGACGGTGTTGGTGGGGTCGGACGCGTCGTCCAGGATGATGTAGTTGGCCTTCTCGCCTCCCAGCGTGGGCGGCCACATCATGACCACGTTCTTGGAGGGGATGCCGATCGCCGCCGCCGGGCCGGTAGTGGCGAGGTCAATGCCGACGGTGATATCCGCTCTCGCTGCCGACGTCAGCGCCAGCCCGGCCAGCAGGAAGCCGCGCAATGCCCATGATTTCATTTGAACCCCCGGAATCAGAACCGGCCGGAAAAAACCCACGCGGTGGGGCCGGCCATGTTCGCTAGTTTACGCCGCCAGGGGGGGGCCGGCGGCGGTCATTCCCGGGTCATTCGAGCAGATCCGCTCCCAGTTCCCCCGAGGCGATGCGCACGTCCACTTCCGCCTGCATCACGGCCTCGAGCAGGTCCAGGTAGGTGTTCTTCTTCTCGGCCACGGCCTGGATCGCATCGACCAGGTCGAGGATGCTGCCCCGGCCCAGCGTGTAGGAATCCTGTGCCATCTGCCGCAGGCGCGGGATCATGGACAGGCCTTCCTTCTCGAAACGGTCGGCCAGTTGCTGGCGGCGGCTGAGCTGCTCGGTGGCGCGGCGCAGCTCGCTTTCAGCGGCCACGACGATGGCGCGGCTGCGCAGGCGCATGCCGTCGGCCTCGGCGGCGGCGCGCGCGATGGGGCCCTGGTTGCGGTCGAACAGCGGAATGGCCACCGATACGCCGTATTCGGTGCTGCGGCCTTCGCTGTTGTTCAGCCGGCCGACCATGAAGGTGGGCGTGGGATAGGCCTGGCGCCGTTCGGCTTCCAACTGCTTCTCGGCGAAGGCCTGCTGGGCCAGCGCCGCCCGCACCGTCGGCAGGCGGTTCTGCGCCTGCGGCCAGATGGCGTCGAAGTTCAGCGCCGTCCAGTGCGAGACGATGGAACCGGCCGCGCGCGGCCGCCATGCCGGCGCGCCGACGCTGGCCGCCACGCGGGCCGACGCCTGCAGCGTCTCGGCCTGGGCCTGGGCCAGTTGCGCGTCCAGCGAAGCCCGCTCCACCTCGAGCCGGGTCAGGTCGTAGCGGCTGCGGGCACCCGCCTGGACCTGCCCCTGCACGATGCGAAAGGCGCCTTCCAGGTCGTCCTTGGCGTCCAGCCAGCGCTTCTCGCGCTCCTGCGACACCAGCAGCGACATGAAGTCCCGCGCCGCATCCTGCAAGGCCTGGGCATAGATCAGGCGCAGTTGCGCCCGGGCTGCCTCGACCCCGCTCTTGGCACTCTCGATGCGAACGCCGCGCTGGCCGAAGATCGGGATGTCCTGCGAGATCGTGGTTTCCTTCTCGCCCCGCTTGTGGGTATAGCCCACGCTGGGGTTGGAGAAGGTCTGGGCCGTCATCAGGTCGGCCTCGGCCATCGCCACCTGCGTACGCTCGGCCTGCAGCGCGGGGCTGGAGGTCTTGACCAGCTCCAGCAACTGGGGCAGCGACACCTCGGTGCCCAGCGCCGGGGGAAGATCGGCGGCCCGCGCCGCCGGCAGGCACAGCGCGACCAGCAGGATTCCTAGATACTTACGCATGATCGTTGTCCAAAGTTGCCGCGTCGCGCTCCTCGGCGGTCAGCATGCGCCGGGGCCCCAGCCAGGCATACAGCACAGGCAGGACGAACAGCGCCACCAGCGGCAGCACCGCCATGCCCCCTACCACCACGGAAGCGAACGGACGCTGGGTCTCGCTGCCCACGCCGGTGGACAAGGCCATGGGCAACAGGCCGATCAGGCCCAGCAGCGCCACCATCAGGATGGAGCGCATGCGTTCGGCGGCCCCCTCGATCAGCGCGGGAACCAGCGCCACGCCTTCGCGCCGCAGGTTCTCGACGGCGCTCAGGACCAAGAGGCCGGCCAGCGCCACCTGTCCCAGCAGCGCGATGAAGCCGATCGCCGCGCTGATGGACAAGTCGATGCCGGTCAGGTGCAGCGCGACGATGCCGCCTATCATCACGAACGGCGCGGTCAGCAGGATGATGGACGCGCTGCGGGCGCTACCCAGCGCGCTGAACAACAGGACGAACACCACCAGCAGCGACAGCGGCACGACGATCTTCAGGCGTTCCGAGGCGCGCTGCTGGTTCTCCCACTGGCCGCCCCACTGGGCGATATAGCCCTCTGGCATCTTCACGTTCTTGTTGAAGGCGGCGATGGCGTCCTTCACGACGGAGCCCATATCCCGCCCCTGGACGTTGAACTTCAGCGCCATGTAACGGGCGTTGCCCTCGCGGAAGATCGAAGAGTTGCCCACCTTGAAACTGATGTCCGCCAGCGCGTGCAGCGGCACGAAGGTGCCGTCGGGCGCGGAGACCTGGATTTCGCGGATGCGCGCCTCGTCCATGCGGTCCTCGAACGGCAGGCGCACCCGCACGGGCACACTGCGTTCGCCTTCCCAGGCGGTGGTGACCACCTTGCCGGCCAATGCGGTCTCGACCGCGGTGTCGGCCACTTCCATGGAAATACCGTAGCGGGCCAACGCTTCGCGGTTGAACTCGATGTGCAGTTGCGGAGCGGGAGCGTCGCGGTACAAGTCCAGGTCGACCACACCGTCGATGCCGCCAACCGCCTCCTTGGTCTGCTGCAGGATGCCCCGCATGGTCTCGATCTCAGCGCCGAACACCTTCAGCACCACGTGGCCGCGCGCGCCCGAAGTCGATTCCTCGACGCTGTCGCGGATGGGCTGGGCGAAGTTGAACTGCACGCCCGGCAGATCGGACAGGGACTGGCGCATCTGGGCCACCAGTTCCTCCTTGGTCAGGCCCTTGCGCCACTGGGCCCGCTCTTTCAGCCGTACCAGCACCTTGGCGACGTTGATGGTCTCGTTGTCGGTCCCATCCTCCGGCCGCCCCTGCTCGCTGGTGACGGAGATGGCCTCTGGCACCTCCTTGAGCCGCATGCGTATGGTGCGCAGCAGTTCCTGGCCCTTCTCCAGCGAAATCGACGGCGGCATCTGCACCAGCACGTAGGCGTCGCCTTCGTCCAGTTCGGGCAGGAACTCGGTGCCCAGGTGCGAACCTGCATACAGGGCCAGCAGCAGCGCCACCATGGACACGGCGAACACCTTGCGCCGGTTGCGCGCGCTTTCCAGCACGCGCGCGATCCAGCCGGAATAGACATGGTGCATGCGCAGGAAGACCGCCGGCTCGGGCGCCACCACATCCTTGGGCCGCAGCAGCAGCGCGCACAGCGCGGGCACCAGCGTCAGCGCGAACACCAGCGCGCCGACCAGCGCGAAGGTGTAGGTCATGGCCAGCGGGCGGAAGATGCGCCCTTCGATGCTTTCCAGCGAGAACACGGGAATCAGCGCCGCGATCACGATGGCCATCGCGAACAGCGTCGGCTTGGCCACCGACATGGCGGCTTCGATGATCAGCTCGAACATGTCGCGCCGCGAAGCGGGTTTTCGCAACCTGGCCTTGTGGATGATGGCCTCGGTCAGCACCACCGCGCCGTCGACGATGATGCCGAAGTCGATCGCGCCCATGGAGATAAGGTTGGCCGGCATGCCCAGGAAATGCAGGCCGATGAACGCCACCAGCAGCGACAGCGGAATGACCACCGCGACGATGAGCGAGCCGCGCAGGCTGCGCAGGAACAGCCACAGCACGCCCACGATCAGCGTCGCGCCGAACAGCAGGTTGTGATAGACCGTATGCAGCGTGTGGCCGACCAGGTGCGAACGGTCGTAGCTGGGCTCGATGTGCATGCCCGTGGGCAGCATGTGGGCGTTGATCTCGTCCACCTTGGCGTGGACCTGGTCCAGCACCTTGCTCGGATTCTCGTCGCGCTTGAGCAGCACGATGCCTTCGACGATGTCGTCCTCGTCGTTCATCCCCACCGAGCCCTGGCGCGGCGTATAGGACTGCACCACGCGGGCCACGTCCTTGACGCGGACCGGCGTGTTGTTGTGCACGTCCAGCACGATGGTCTCGATGTCGCGCGGCGTACGCAAGAGGCCGATGCCGCGGATGATCAGCGATTGCTCGCCGCGGCGCAGCAGCCCGCCGCCCACGTTCTGGTTGGACTTCGAGACGGCCTCGACCACCTGGTCCAGCGTCAGGTTGTGCGCCATCAGCTTGGCCGGATCCACCTCGATGTGGAATTCCTTGACGAAGCCCCCCATGCTGACCACGTCGGCCACGCCCTGGATCTGCTTGAGGACCCGGGCCACCGTCCATTCCTGCTCGGAACGCAGTTGGGCCAGCGTGTGGCGGTCGCTGTTGAGCCGGTAATAGAAGATCTTGCCGAGCGGTGTGTTGTCGGGCGCCATCTCCGGCGTCACGCCGTCGGGCAGGTTGGCCGACGGCAGCCGCTGGGTGACCTGCACCCGCGCATCGAAGCTCTTGGTCTGGTCGTTGAAGACCATGGTGATCATCGACAGCCCGAAATAGCTCTCGGACCGCAGCGACACCAGCCCGGGCGTGCCGTTCAGGGCCCGTTCGAGCGGGAACGTCACCTGCCGCTCGACCTCTTCCGGCGCCAGGCCGGGAGCGAGCGAGATGATGCCCACCTGGACGTTGGTGACGTCTGGATAGGCCTCGATGGCAGTGTTCAGGAAGGCATAGACGCCGTAAATGGCGACAATCAGCGTCGCGGTCAGGGCCACCAGGCGGCGATGGACCACCAGCGCGATAAGTGAACGCATGGCCGATCCTTACAGCAGTTGGTTGGCGGCGCCGTCGAGCAGCAGGCTGCCCTTCGTGACCACCTTGTCGCCCGGCTGGATGCCCGACAACACGGGGATGTAGCCGTTGGACGGCTGGCCCAGCGATACGGTACGCGCCTCGAAGACGTTGTCCGAGACCTGTACGAACACAATGGAACGCTGGCCGTCCTTGATCAACACCGAGGTGACGGGCACCGACAGCCCTTCGGCGGCGCGGCTCTGGATGCCGGCCCGGGCCAGCATGCCGGCGCGCAGGTTGGGATTGGAGCCGTCCAGCGTGATGAAGACCTGCCCGCGGCGGGTCTGGGCGTTCAGGGCCGAGCCCACCCGCAGCACCTTGCCCGCCAGGGGCCGGTCGAGCGAGGGCACCACGACCTGCACCGGCGCGCCCTGGGCGATGGTGCTGAGATCGCTTTCGAAGACGTCGGCGTTGATCCACAGCGCGGTCGGGTCGCCCACCGTGAACAGCGATCCGGAGTCGGGTCCCACCGACGCGCCGGGCGTGGTGTTGCGGTTGATGACCACGCCGGCGCGCGGCGCGCGCAGCAGCAGGGTGTCGCTGCCGCCGCCGCCCAGGAAACTGGCCGCCCGCGACGCCACGTCGGCGTTGTGCTGGGCTTCCTGCAGCTTGGCCTCGGCCACGACCAGTTCGGCCTCGATGCCGATGCCTTTCTCCATCATCAGCCGCTGCCGCTTGGCTTCGGCCTGCGCCACCCGCAGTTCGACCTGGGCATTGGCGTAGTCGGCACGCACGCGCGAGGCGTCCGGGCTGGACAGCGTCGCCAGCGGCGTCCCGGCCTTGACCACGTCGCCCACCTGGGCCTGGACCTGGAGGATGCGGCCGGATGCCGGCGCCACCACTTCGGCCACCTGTTCCTCGCGGAAAGCCACCCGGGCCGGCGCCCAGACGACATGCACCGCGCCCTGGGTCCCCATTTCCTGGATTTCCATGTATTTGAGCGAAGCGGGCTTGACGCGGACCTGACCGGGCGCGAGCGGCGCGGCGCTTTCGGTGGGAGCCGGGGGAACTTCCTGCTTGTCCGAGCATGCCGCCAGGGCAAGCAGACAGCTGACAGCGACAAAACGGGCAAAACGCGGCATGAGAACCCTTTGACGATTTTACGGCCCGGATCGGTCGGCGGCGCGTCCCACGGCGCAACGTACTCGAAATCCGGATCGCGAGATGTTAGCGACCGGGTGGGCGGGAAAGCATGGCCGAAACATTACCGTTTTGTCATGTTCCCCAGCCTGGGCAGCGTGATACGGGCCACCAGGCCGGGGGCGGCGTCGTCCAGATCCAGCGACGCGTTGTGGAGACTGGCGATGGCCGTCACGCTGGCCAGCCCCAGGCCGTAGCCCGGTACGCGGCGGTTCAACCGGAAGAACCGGGTCCCTACCTTGGAGCGCTCGATGGCCTGGATGCCCGGCCCATTGTCCTGCACCACCAGCGAAACCGTGTCGCCGTCGCGCCGCGTGCTGACCGTGACGCGGGCGGGACTGCCGGCGTACTTGATCGCGTTGTCCAGCAGGTTGGCCACCGCGCTGGCCAGCAGGTCCCGGTCGCCCGCCGCCGTGACGTCCTCACCCATGCGCACGCGCAGTTCCACGCCCTTTTCCTCGGCCACCGGCTCGTACAGCTCCACCACGTCGGCAACTATGTCATTCAAGGATACCGGTTGGAAAGCCTGGCGCCGCGCGCCCGACTCCGCTTCAGCGATCTGCAGCAGCTTGTCGAAGACGATGGTGAGTTCCTCGATCTCGCGGATGGCGAAAGTCGTGGCCTGGGCCACCTGCGCCGGATCCGTGCCCGGGCGGCTGGCCACCTCCAGCTTGGCGCGGATGCGCGACAGCGGCGTGCGCAGGTTGTGGGCGATGGTGTTGGAGACGTGCCGCACGCCATCCATCAGGATCTCGATCCGGTCCAGCATCAGGTTGATGTCGTGGCTCAGGCGCGCGAACTCGTCGTCCTTGCCGGACACCGGGATGCGCTGCGTCAGGTCGCCGGCTTCGATCTGGGCGGCGGTGCGGCGGATTGCGCCGACCCGGCTCTCGAGCTGGTCGCGGAACACGATGGCGCCGATGATGGCCAGCAGCACCGAAACCACCGCCGCCGCCATCAGCGCGTTGCCCACCAGTTGCTCGAGGTCTTTCTGGTCGCGCATGTCGCGGCCGACCAGCAGGACGGATCCGTCGGCCAGCAGCTCCGTGCGGAACCGGCTGTAGGAGATGCGTCCATCCCGCAGCACCTGTTTTTCCACGATCCCGAAGGTGGGCTTGAGCAGGTCGCGGGAAACGGCGATGTTGCCGGCCATCTTCTTGCCCGCCGCGGTGGCCAGCAGGTAGACCTCGGTGTCGGAGTTGACGCCGTCGGTCAAGGTCTCGGTGATGTCGTCGGCCAGCCGCTCCAGCCCGTAGGCCTCGAAATGGCTGGTCATCCGATGGCTGGCCGACACCAGTTGCCGGTCGATGCGGTTCTGCAGCACGCCGATGGTCTGCACGTACAGCACCGACAGCAGCACCATCATGAACAGCACCACCGACACGCCATAGCCCAGCGCGAGCCGGAACGCGACCGACTGCCACAGGCGCCGGACGAAGGCCAGCGGCCCGGTCTGGCGGCCGGGATAGTCGTCGTCGGCCGTACTCAACGCGGCGCCGCCGAGATCATGTACCCCACCCCGCGCACGGTATGGATCAGCGGGGGTGCGAAGCCGTTGTCGATCTTGTTGCGCAGGCGGCTGATCTGCACGTCGATCACGTTGGTCTGCGGATCGAAGCGATAGTCCCAGACCGCCTCCAGCAGCATGGTGCGGGTCACGACCTGCTCCTGGTTCAACAGCAGGTAGACCAGCAGGCGGAACTCGCGCGGCTGCAGCGTGATGGTCTTGCCGTCGCGCTCGACAGTACGCTTGGTCAGGTCGGCCCGGAGATTGGCGATGCGCAGTTCGCGCACGTCGTCGCGCGCGCTGGCCCGGCGGTAGAGGGCCTCGACCCGGGCCGCCAGCTCGGAGAACGCGAACGGCTTGGTCAGATAGTCGTCGCAGCCTCCGCGCAGCCCCCTGACCCGCTCGTCCAGCCCCGCCAGCGCGCTCAGGATCAGCACCGGCGTGGTCTTGCCTATGCCCCGCAGCGTGGTCAGGATGGACAGGCCGTCCCCGTCATTGGGCAGCATGCGGTCCAGGATGATGACGTCCCAGGCTTCGGTCATGGCGCGATTGAGCCCGTCGGCGCTGTCGCGGCAGGCCGCCACCTCGTGGCCGGCCTCTTTCAGGCCGTTGCAGATATAGCGCGAAGTATCGACTTCGTCTTCGATGACCAGGCAACGCATGGCGGCTGACTATTCCAGATTGATGAGGATGCGGCGCGCATGCGCGCCGCCGTGCTCCCATAGTCTACCCTTCGTTGCCCCGGCCGGGGCCCACCGTCTCAGGCCTCGATGACGGCCTCCAGGAACTGGCGCGTACGCGCCTCGACCGGATGGCCGAACACCTGGGCGGACGGGCCATCCTCGACGATGCGGCCGCCCTCGAAGAAGAGCGTGCGGTCCGAGCTGCACTCGGCGAACTTCATCTGGTGCGTCACGATGACCATCGTCATGGTGCGCCGCGCGGACAACTCCCGCATGATCTCCAGCACGCCGCCCACCAGTTCCGGGTCCAGCGCCGAGGTCACCTCGTCGAACAGCATGACCTCGGGCCGCATGGCCAGTGCGCGGGCGATGCCGACGCGCTGCTTCTGGCCCCCGGAAAGCTTGCCCGGATACTGGTCCAGCTTGTCCCCCAGCCCCACCATGTCCAGGTACTCGCGCGCCCGCTGCTCGGCCTCCTCCCGGCCCAGCCCCAGCACGTGCCTGGGCGCCTCGGCCACGTTGCGCAGCGCCGTCATGTGGGGAAACAGGTTGAAATGCTGGAACACCATGCCTATCCGGCCCCGCACCCCGCGCAGGTGGGCGGCACGGGCCGGGAGCTCCTGGCCGCCCCGCTGCTCGGTCCACATGGATACGCCGTCGATCAGCACGCGGCCGGCATCGGGCTGCTCCAGCGTCATCAGCAGGCGCAGCAGCGTGGACTTGCCCGACCCCGACGGGCCGATCAGCGCGACCGTCTGGCCAGCCGGAATGTGCAGATCGATACCCCGCAGCACCTCGACGTCGCCGTAGCGCTTGCGGACATGTTCCAACGTGACACTGGCGCTCATGCTTCCTCCTTCATGTCGTCGCCCTAGCGCAGCCGGGCGCCCAGGCGCCTCACGCCCCAGGCCGCCGCCAGGCTCAACGCCAGGAAGATCAGCCCCACCAGCGTGAGCGGCTCGGTATAGCGGAACGTGGCCGAGCCGGCGATCTTGCTTGCCTGGAGCAGTTCCACCACGGTGATGGCCGACAACAGCGGCGTGTCCTTGAACATGGCGACGAAGTAATTGCCCAGCGCCGGCACGATGGGCGGGATCGCCTGGGGCAGGATGACGTCCCGCAGCGTCCGCCAGCGGCCCAGGTTGAGCGCCAGCGCCGCCTCCCACTGGCCGCGCGGCACGCTGTCCAGGCCGGCCCGGTACACCTCGGCGCAATAGGCGGCGTAATGCACGCCCAGCCCCAGCACGCCGGTGGCCAGCGGCGAGAACCGCACGCCCGTGACCGGCAGCACGTAGAACAGGAAGAACAGCTGCATCAGCAGCGGCGTGCTGCGCACGAACTCGATGACCAGCGCCGCGCCCCAGGCCACGGGCCGCAGCGGCGCCCGCCGCATCAGCGCCAGCACCAGCCCCAGCGTCACGGCCAGCACCATGCCCAGCAGCGTGGCCTGTACGGTAATCGCCAGGCCCTCCAGCAAGGTGGGCAGCACGGCACGGGCGTACGCCCAGTCGAACAACGGCTGGCTGGCGGCCGCGGTCATGCCCGTTCCCGATGGCGCGCGGCGCGCCGTTCCAGCAGCCGCATGCCGCCGTTCAACACCTGGGCGGCGGCAAAATACATGAGCAGCGCGATGCTGAACACCTCCACGGTGCGGAAGGTCTCGCTGCGCAGCAGTTGCGCGCTGAAGGTCAGGTCGGTGATGGTGATCAGCGACACCAGCGCCGTGTTCTTGAGCAGTTCTATCAACAGGTTGCCCGCCGGCGGCAGCATCAGCGGCACGGCCTGAGGCACCAGGATGCGCCACAGCGTGGCCAGCGGCGTCATGTTCAGCGCCACCGCGGCCTCGGCCTGCCCCTTGGGCACGTTGGTGATCGCGCCGCGTACGACCTCCGCGCCATAGGCGCCGGTGTGCAGGCCCAGGACCAGAATGCCCGCCCAGACCGCCGGCAGCCGCAGGCCCAGCAGCGGCAGCACGTAGTACACCCAGAACAGCTGCACCAGCGCCGAGGTCCCGCGGAACACCTCCACGTAACAGGCAGCCGGCCACGACAGATAAGGCCGCCGCGACATGCGCCCCAGACCGGCCAGCAGCGCTGCCGGCACCGCCAGCACCGCGGCGCCGGCGGTGAGCTGCAAGGTAACCCACAGGCCGCGCAGCAGGGGCGGCAACAGCTCCTGGATGTCGATCATGACGGATCGGCAGCCGGGGCGACCGTGGCGGGCGCCTGCCCGCACAATTGCGCCGCGGTGGCATCGCCCGGCAGTTCGGTCCCGGTGAAGCCGAAGGGCTCGACCAGGAGCTGGTGCTCCGGCGTCCCGATGAAATGCGCCAGCTCGCGGTCGAAGGCCTCGCGCAGCGCCGTGTCGCCCTTGCGGAAGCCGAAGGCGCCGTATCCCCGCACCGCCTCGCCGTTCTCGCTAGGCTGGACGAACCGGGCGACCTTGTCGATCTGCCAGTCCGGCACCTTGGTCAGCACATAGTTCAGGGTCAGGGCCGTCGCGGCATAGACATCCGCCCGCCCCGCCACCACGCCCTCGACGGCGCTGACCACGTCGGGAAACACCACGACCTGTGACGGCGGCACGCCCGCGCGCGCGGCGTAGTCATTCTGCACCGCCCCGACCACCACGCCCACGCGGGCCGCCGGATCGGCCGCCACGTCAGCATAGCCATGCAATTCACGGGGATTGTCCGTACGCTGGAGAAACCCGTCGCCTACGCCATAGGTGGGATTGGAAAAGGCAATCTGGCGGCACCGGTCGGGCAGCACGTACATGCCGGCGGCGATCATGTCGAAACGGCCGGCCAGGAGGCCCGGGATCAGCGCGCCGAACTCGGTCAGCACGCCCTCGACCTCGCCTATGCCCAGCCGCCCGAGGATCACGCGGGCGATCTCCGGGGCTTCGCCGGTCAATCGGCCCGCCCGGCTGTCCATGTAGGCGAACGGCGCTTCGTTCGCGTAGCCGATGCGCAGCCGGCCGGCCTGGACGGCGCGCTGCAGGCTGTCGGGCTGGGCCGCGGCCCCGGTGGCGGCATCGGCCGCGCCCGCGGGAGGCGCGATGCCTGCCAACCCTACCGCCGTCCACATCGCGAGAAGAAAACGAGTCATGAGCTGCCCGGGTAATACCAGGGCAAATCATATCTCTTAATAATATTTCAATTCAAATCAATTGAAGGCGAATGATCTGAGCGCGATGGCATGGACGTGAAAACGCCCCCGCGTGCGGATCGAACCGCAGTCGGGGGCGTCGGGACCAGGGGTTGCGTGCAGCAAGCCCCTGGATGCGGGCGGCTAGCCGCCGCGCGGGATGCCGTCAGGCGGCGCGACGACGGGAGTCGAAGCGGCGCGCGGGGGCGTCGCGACGATCGCCTTCCGGACGAGCCGCGCGGGGGCGGTCGGCCCAGGCCTGGGCCGGACGCTCGCGGCGGTCGCCTTCGGGACGGCCCTGGGGACGATCGCCCCAGGTGCGCTCGCCCTGCGGACGGTCGCCACGCGGCCGGGCCGCGTAGCCCTGGCCTTCAGGCGAACGCTCGCGGCGGTCGTCCTGGAAACGCGGTTCGTGCCGGCGCTCGCCGTAGCCCTGGCGTTCGCCCTGGCCCTGGGGCGCGTCGCCGTAGCGGCGCTCCTGGCGGTCGCCGCGCGGACGGTCGCCGAAAGCAGGACGCTCGTCGCGGTTGCGATCGAAATTGCCCCGGCCTTCGTACTGCCGCTGGCCGCCTTCGCGGTTCTGGTAGCCACCACGGCCGCCCTGGCGCCAGCCAGGCTTGCCGCCGGAGCCGCCAGGGCCACCGCGGCGCGGACGGTCGGAACCGGGCCGCGGCGCGCGCTGGGGCTCGAGTCCGGGGATGACCTGGACCGGGATGCTCTGGTCGGTATAGCGTTCGATGGAACGGACCTTGTGACGCTCGCCATGCGCGGCCAGCGTGAACGCCAGGCCATCGCGGCCCGCGCGGCCGGTACGGCCGATGCGGTGCACGTAGTCCTCGGCCTGCATGGGCAGGTCGAAATTGACGACGTGGCTGATGCCTTGCACGTCGATGCCCCGTGCCGCCACGTCCGTGGCGACGAGGATCTGCACCCGGCCGCGCTGCATGTTGCCCAGCGTACGGGTACGCTGGCGCTGGTTCATGTCGCCATGCAGGGCTTCGGCGGCGAAGCCCTGGTCAGCCAGCGTGTCGGCCAGTTCGTCGGCCGCGCGCTTGGTCGAGGTGAAGACGATGGCTTGCTGGATGTTGGCGTCGCGCAGCAGGTGGTCCAGCAGGCGCATCTTGTGATCCATGTCGTCCGCGTACAGCAGCGACTGGGTGATGTTGGCGTGCTTTTCCTTCTGGCTGGCGATCTCGATGCGCTGGGGATCGCGCATCATCTTGGCGGCCATGCGGGCCACCGAGCCGTCCAGCGTGGCCGAGAACAGCAGCGTCTGGCGGGTGGCGGGCGTGCGCGCCACGATGGCTTCGATGTCATCGATGAAGCCCATGTCCAGCATGCGGTCGGCCTCGTCCAGCACCAGCACCTCGACTTCGGACAGGTTCACCTTGCCGGATTGCACGTGGTCCAGCAGACGACCCGGGGTCGCGACCAGCACGTCGACACGGCGCGACAGCGCCTTCAGCTGGGCACCATAGGGCATGCCGCCGACGACCGTGGCCGTGCGCAGCCAGCCCAGCGCCTTGCCGTAGGTACGAGTGGCATCCGAGACCTGCTGGGCCAGTTCGCGCGTGGGAGTCAGCACCAGCACGCGCACGCCGGGCGTGCGCAGCGGCGAGGTCTCGACCTGCTTGTTCAAGGCCGGCAGCATGAAGGCGGCGGTCTTGCCGCTGCCGGTCTGGGACGACACCATCAGGTCGTGCCCTTCCAGTGCCAGCGGGATGGCCCGGGCCTGGACCGGCGTGGGCTCCGCGAAGCCGGCTTCGGTCAGCGCGCCGACGATGGCGGGGGCAAGACCGAGTTCAGTGAAAGACATATTCATTCCTTACGTTACGTATGCGCAACGCAAGCCTTCCCCCGCGGGACGTCCCCGGGACGCGCAAAAACGCGGCCATGGCCCCGCCAAAGGACGGTGCCGGATTCATCGAGCCTGGAAAGCTGGCGCTACGCTGCAGAGACGGACACGGCCGCTCCGGACGGATCATCGGCGCCGACCGATATCACCGTGCGCGCAACGCAAAGGGAAAAACGAGGTCAGAGACGATGCAGTTTTCGGTCAACCCATCTTGGTTACCGATCGTCTGCATGAAGGCCACACCGGTGCCCGACAGGGCGGTGGCGTGATTTGTGCAGTACAGCAATAATACCCCAGATTTACCCTAATAGATACCCCCCACCCAGAACCCTCCCCCACAAACAACAAAGGCCCCCGACAGCCGGGGGCCCAAAGACCCAGGATGCGGTGGATCCGGCTCCGCCGGTCCACCCGCATCGCCCCCTGGGGGGCGCGCGAAGCGCGTACGGGGGGCCTAATCAGCCAGTTCCACCTCCGGCTGCGGCGCCGCCTTGGGCGGCGTGTCGTCGAAGTTGAGCTTGATCTCGTCGTCGACCATGTCCACGGTCACCCTGCCCCCGCTGACCAGCTTGCCGAACAACAGTTCGTCGGCCAGCGCGCGGCGGATGGTGTCCTGGATCAGGCGCTGCATGGGACGCGCGCCCATCAGCGGATCGAAGCCCTTCTTGCCCAGGTAGGTGCGCAGGGCATCGGTGAAGATGACCTCGACGCGCTTCTCGTGCAGTTGCTCTTCCAACTGCATCAGGAACTTGTCGACCACGCGCAGGATGATCTCTTCGTTCAGGGCCTTGAACGAAATGGTCGAATCCAGGCGGTTGCGGAACTCGGGCGTGAACATGCGCTTGATTTCCGCCATCTCGTCGCCCTGCTCGCGCGCGCCGGAGAAACCGATCACGTTCTTCTGCAGGGTTTCGGCACCGGCGTTGGTCGTCATGATGATGATGACGTTGCGGAAATCCGCCTTGCGGCCGTTGTTGTCCGTCAGCGTTCCGTGGTCCATCACCTGCAGGAGGATGTTGAAGACCTCGGGGTGGGCCTTCTCGATCTCGTCCAGCAGCAGCACGCAGTGCGGCTTCTTGGCGATGGCCTCGGTCAGGAGGCCGCCCTGGTCGAAGCCCACGTATCCCGGCGGAGCACCGATCAGGCGCGACACCGCATGGCGCTCCATGTACTCGGACATGTCGAAGCGCAGCAGCTCGATGCCCAGGATGAAGGCCAGTTGCTTGGCCACTTCCGTCTTGCCGACGCCCGTGGGCCCGGAGAACAGAAAGGCGCCGATGGGCTTGTCGGGCTTGCCCAGCCCCGAGCGCGCCATCTTGATGGACGCGGACAGCGCATCGATGGCGGCGTCCTGGCCGAACACCACGGCCTTCAGGTCGCGCTCGAGCGTGGCCAGCTTGCTGCGATCGTCGCTGGAGACGGACTGCGGCGGGATCCGGGCGATCTTGGACACGATGTCCTCGATCTCGGCCTTGCCGATGACTTTCTTCTGCCGCGACTTGGGCAGGATGCGCTGGGCCGCGCCGGCCTCGTCGATGACGTCGATGGCCTTGTCCGGCAGGTGGCGGTCGTTGATGAACTTGGCCGACAGTTCGGCCGCCGCCGACAGCGCCGCCGACGAATACTTGACGCTGTGGTGGTCCTCGAACCGCTGCTTCAGGCCGCGCAGGATCTGCACGGTCTGCTCGACGCTGGGTTCGTTGACGTCGATCTTCTGGAAGCGCCGCGACAACGCGTGGTCCTTCTCGAAGATGCCCCGGTATTCGGTATAGGTGGTCGCGCCTATGCACTTCAACTGGCCCGAGGACAGGGCCGGCTTGAGCAGGTTGGACGCATCCAGCGTGCCGCCCGATGCCGCACCGGCGCCGATGAGCGTATGGATCTCGTCGATGAACAGCACCGCCTTGGGGCTTTCCTTGAGCTGCTTGAGCACCGCCTTCAGGCGCTGTTCGAAGTCGCCGCGGTACTTGGTGCCCGCCAGCAGCGCGCCCATGTCCAGGGAATAGACGCAGGCGTCGGCCAGCACGTCGGGCACGGCGCCTTCGGTGATGCGCCATGCCAGGCCCTCGGCGATGGCGGTCTTGCCCACGCCGGCCTCGCCCACCAGCAGCGGGTTGTTCTTGCGGCGGCGGCACAGCACCTGGATGACCCGCTCGACCTCGCTGTCGCGGCCGATGAGGGGGTCGATCTTGCCGGCCTTGGCGGCCACGTTCAGATTCTGGGTGTACTGGTCCAGCGGCGACTGCTTGGCCTCGGCCTCGGCTTCCGCCTCGGGTTCCTTGGGCGTGCTGGAGGCTTCCAGCTGCGGCTGCTTGGTGATGCCGTGGGACATGAAGTTGACCACGTCCAGGCGGGTGATGCCCTGCTGGTGCAGGTAGTAGACCGCGTGGGAATCCTTTTCGCCGAAGATGGCGACCAGCACGTTCGAGCCGGCCACTTCCTTCTTGCCGTTGCCCGTGGACTGCACGTGCATGATCGCGCGCTGGATGACGCGCTGGAAACCCAGCGTGGGCTGGGTGTCCGCTTCTTCCGTGCCCGGGATGACGGGCGTGTTGTCGTTGACGAAATTGCGCAGGTTGCGGCGCAGGTCGTCCAGGTTGGCGGCGCAAGCGCGCAGCACCTCGGCCGCCGACGGATTGTCGAGCAGCGAGAGCAGCAGATGCTCTACCGTGATGAATTCGTGCCGAGCCTGACGGGCCTCGACGAACGCCATGTGAAGGCTAACTTCCAATTCTTGAGAAATCACGCTTCCTCCATGATGCACTGAAGCGGATGCTGGTTCTGCCGAGAAAAACGGCTTACCTGGTCGATCTTGGTCCTGGCAATGTCCCGCGGATAGACCCCGCAGACGCCGCGACCCTCGTGATGCACCTTGAGCATGATCTGGGTGGCCTGCTCTCGCCCCTTGCTGAAAAATTTCTCCAATACCAGCACAACGAACTCCATCGGCGTGAAATCATCGTTCAACAACACCACCGTGAACATTGGAGGTGGTTTGGTCTTCGACGGTTCCCGCTCAAGCAGCGTTGTCTGATCCGGTTGAGAATCGAACCCGGTGCCCATGCGCCTATTCTATCCACTTGAAAGTGCCCCGCAAGCCGTCAGCATACTCCTATATGCCCGGGCCATCCCGAGCTTGACGCAGCGTGACATCTTTCCCATTATCTGATGTCCGGAGCCTGATTTATCAAGCCCCGGAAGTAGCAAACCCACCAAAACTCGCACCTGCGAAGCGCACAATCGTTTGCCTACGGCACCGGGGGAGTGCGCCTCGCATATGTTGTAACCGACTACAAGAAGGCATTACGTCATGTCCAGCGATATCAACGAAGGCAAGAGGGGTAGCGGCACCGTCAAATGGTTCAATGACGCCAAGGGCTTCGGGTTCATCACGCCCGACGATGGCGGCGACGACCTGTTCGCCCATTTCTCCTCCATCCAGATGAACGGCTTCAAGACCCTGAAAGAAGGCCAGAAGGTCACCTTCGAGGCCGCCCAAGGCCCCAAGGGCAAGCAGGCGCTGAACATCAGCGAGGCGGCGGCCTGATCCGCCGCGGCTCCGCCGCCTGAACCGCTCGCGGCCCGCCGAACCATCCGCTCCGGCGGGCCCTGTATTCTGCCTTTAGCGCCGGCCCGACGCGCCTTTAACCTTGTCGTGGGCCAGGTCATGCTACCCTCGCCGGGAGCCTCCCGCGGCGGCCTCGCCCCGCGGCGGTCCACCTGTACCCTTTTCCGCTCCCAGCCGACGTCATGACCCGCATCCGTTCCTTCCTGCCGCGCCTGGCTGCCGGCGCAGGCGCCTGCCTTACCGCCGCCCTCCTGGCCCCGGCCGCCTCGGCGCAGGCCACGCTGCCCGTGCAGACGCTGCGGGCCGGCATGCACCTCATCCACGCCGAGGTCGCCAGCACCCCGCCCACCCGCGAGCGCGGCCTGATGTTCCGCGAACAGCTGGGCCCCAACCAGGGCATGCTCTTCATTTTCGAGATGCCCGGCACCCAGTGCATGTGGATGCGAAACACGCTGATCCCGCTGTCGGTGGCCTTCATCGCCGATGACGGCACCATCGCGAATATCGAAGACATGGCCCCCAAGACGGAAGACAGCCACTGCGCCGTCCAGCCCGTGCGCTACGCACTGGAAATGGAACGCGGCTGGTTCGCCAAGCGCGGGCTGAAGGCCGGCTCGCGCCTGGAAGGCATACCTGGCGCCCGCTAAGCCGCCTTCCCGTCCAGCCCTCCGGCGCCGCTCCTGGCGCCGTCCCCGCCCAGCCTTGCGCCTGGCGTAAAACTCTTTTCCGATTTTTCCATTTCAATCGCCCCCGGCCACGTCTACAGTAGCCGGCCTGAGCACGCCCACGGCAGGCGGAAGACATCAGCATCCAGGAGACCACGCCTTGCGCAACCTGAACGAAGACACCATCACCCAGGCCGTCCTGGCCCGGCACGCCCAGGCGCCCGACGCCCGTCTCAAAGAGATCATGACCAGCCTCGTGCAGCACCTGCACGAATTCGCCCGCGAGGTGAAGCTGACGGAAGCGGAATGGGCCGCGGGCATCGAATTCCTGACCGCCACGGGCCACATCACCGACGACAAGCGCCAGGAGTTCATCCTGCTGTCCGACACGCTCGGCCTGTCGACGCTGGTGACGGCGATGAACCACCGCAAGCCCCCCGCCTGTACGGAAGCCACGGTATTCGGCCCCTTCTTCGTCGAAGGCGCCCCCGAGTACGCGCTGGGCGACGACATCGCCAACGGCGCCAAGGGCGATCCGTGCTTCGTGCGCGGTACGGTCCGCGGCGTGGACGGCACGCCGGTGGGCGGCGCGGAAATGGAGGTCTGGCAGGCGGACGCCGAAGGCTTCTACGACGTGCAGAACCCGGACGACCCCACGCACCGGGGCCGGGGCCGCATCCATGCCGCGCCTGACGGCAGCTTCCATTTCCGCTCCATCCTGGCCGAGGCCTATCCCATCCCCCACGACGGCCCGGTCGGCCGCATGCTGGCCGCGCTGGGCCGCCATCCCTGGCGGCCGGCCCACCTGCATTTCATGATCCGGGCCGAGGGCTACGAGACCCTGGTCACCCACGTGTTCCGCGACGGCGACCAATACCTGGATTCGGACGCGGTGTTCGGCGTGCGCTCGTCGCTGATCGCGCAATGGGTGCGGCACGAATCCGGCCCCACGCCCGACGGTGGCGTCAGCGCACAGCCCTTCTACACCCTGGACTTCGACTTCGTGCTGAATCCGGCGTCCGGATCCGCCCCCTGATTTCCCTGACTGGAGGAGACATGTACGACCAAGAAAAACTCGCCCTACGCGAACTGGTGGAGAACTGGGCGCTGTGGCGCGACGCCGGCGACTGGGAACGCTTCGCCACCGTCTGGCACGACGACGGCCGCATGAACGCGACCTGGTGCCAGGCCTCGGCCACCGAATTCATCCGGCAGAGCCGGGAAGGCATGGAACGCGGCGTCAACATCCTGCACTTCCTGGGCGGCATGACCATCGATCGCGAGGGCGACCGGGCCGTCGTCCAGACCAAGATGACCATTTCCCAGCGCGCCACCGTGGACGGCGTGCTGTGCGACGTGGTGTGCACCGGCCGCTTCTACGATTTCCTGGAAAAGCGCGGCGGCCGCTGGGGCATGGTCGAACGACAGCCGATCTACGAAAAGGACCGGATGGACCCGGTGGACCCGGCCGCCCGCCCGGAACTGGATGCGGCGCTGCTGGCCCGCTTCCCCGAGGGCTACCGCCATCTCGCCTATCTGCAGGTCAAGATAGGCATGGACGTCAAGACCACCATGCCCGGCCTGCACGGCCAGGAAGTCCAGGCGCTGTACGCTCGCGGCAAGGCCTGGCTGGCGGGATCCGCGCGGCCCTGAGGCCTCGCGGGCAAGCTTGCCGCCGCCCTCGGGCCGGCGGCGAACCACAATAAGAAGCACACAGGAGACTATCCATGTTCCATACCGACCCGAAACGGCCGGGCGCGCTGCTGTGCGCGCTCGCCATGACTCTGGCCCTGCCCGCGGCCGCCCAGGACTGGCCCAGCCGGCCCGTGCGCATGGTGGTGGGCTTCGCGCCCGGCGGGGGCACCGACATCATCGCCCGGATGGTGGCCCAGCCGCTGGCGGAAATCCTGGGCCAGCCCATCGTAGTGGAGAACAAGCCCGGCGCCGGCGGCACCCTGGCCGCGGGCACGGTGGCGCGCGCCGCGCCGGACGGCCACACGGTCTTCGTCATGAACAACGGCCATGCGGTCTCGGCGGCGATCTACCGCAAGCTGCCCTTCGATTCGGTCAAGGATTTCGCGCCGGCCTCCATGCTGTGCGCCCAGCCTCTGGTGGTGGCGGCCGGCAAGAACTTCCCGGCCACCGACATCGCCGGCCTGGTCAAGCTGGCCAGGGCTCAACCCGGGAAACTGAACTACGCGAGCGTCGGCATCGGCAGCACGCAGCACTTCGCCGGCGAACTGCTGCGCCAGGTCAGCGGCATCGACATCGTCCATGTTCCCTACAAGGGCACGCCGAACGCGGTGGCCGCCGTGTTGAGCGGCGAGGTGGAGCTGCTGGTGGACGTGGCCTCGCCCCTGCTGGGCCACATCCGCGCCGGGGAACTCAAGCCGCTGGCGGTGACCTCGCCGCGGCGCTACGAGGGCCTGCCCCAGACGCCCACGGCGCTGGAGTCGGGCGTGGCCGGCTACGACGTGACGACCTGGTACGGACTGGCCTTCCCGGCCGGCACGTCCGCCGCCATCGTCGACAAGATGAATCAGGCGGTGCGCCGGGTGCTGGCCGACGAGAACGTCCGCAAGCAGACGCTGGCGGCGGCCTGCCTGCCGGAAGCCTCCACGCCGCAGGCGATGACCAGCCACGTCGGCGCCGAGATCGAACGGTGGCGCACGGTCATGCAGAAAGCGGGCATCGAACAGCAATAGGCTCGATCCCGACGCCGTCCGGTCCCGGCAGCAGCCCGGACCGGACGGCGGGCCGGGGAGGATCAGAGCAGCGTGGCGACCTGCTCGAAGGACAGGCGCTGCTGGCGGTCGAACAGCTTGGACGTGTCGCCGTAGCCCAGCGAGCAGATGAAGTTGGCGGTCAGGCGGCCGTCGGGGAAGAACTCGGCGTTGACCTTGGCGATGTCGAAGCCGCTCATCGGGCCGCAATCGAGGCCGATGGCACGGGCGGCGATGATGAAATAGGCACCCTGCAGCGTACCGTTGCGGGCGGCGGTGGCGGCGGCCAGCGCGGCATTGCCCTCGAACATTTCCTTGGCGCCCTCGCGGAACCAGAGCTGCGGCATGAACTCGTAGAAGCGCGTGTCGGTGGCGATGATGGCCGTGACCGGCGCGGCCTTGACCTTGTCCAGGTTGCCCGGGCTGAGCGCGGGCACGAGCCGTTCCTTGGCTTCCTGCGTGCGCAGGAACACCACGCGCATCGGCTGGCAGTTCATCGAGGTCGGCCCCATTTTCGCAATGTCGTAGACTTGCTTGAGTTGCTCGTCGGACACCGGCTTGTCCAGCCAGCCGTTCTGCGTGCGGGCGGACGTGAACAACTGGTCCAGGGCTTCCTGCGAAATGATGGCCATGAAGAGCTCCGATTGGGCGGAATAGTCGTGAGGCCCGGATTATAAGTGCGCAGCACGGACGAAAAACGCCGGTATAGCCCCGGCAAACGGAAATCACTTTTGCAATTCTGCTAATAATCGAGGAAGAAGCATGGACCGCTGGCGCGAACTGGAGCTGTTCGTCCACATCGCGGAACTCGGCAGCCTGACCCGCGCCGCCGAAGCCGCCGGCCTGTCGACGGCCGCCGCGAGCCGGCACCTGGCCACGCTGGAACAGCGCCTGTCGGCCCGGCTGGTCGAGCGCAACACCCGGCGCCTGTACCTGACCGAGGTCGGGCAGGAGTTCTACCGGCGCAGCAAGAACATCCTGGGCGAGATGCAGGAAGCCGAGTCCGCCGTCAACGCCACGGTGCTCAACCCGGTGGGCGACCTGCGCGTCACCTCGTCGCTGTCGTTCGCGATGCGCCACATCGCACCGCTGCTGCCCGAGTACAACCGCCGCTTTCCCAACGTGAACGTCCACGTGATCACCGCCAACCGCTACTACGACCTGATCGACAACGGCATCGACCTGGCGGTGCGCACGCGCGAATACGAATCCGACTCCAACCTGACCATCCGGCGGCTGGCCGAGACACGGCGCATCCTGGCCGCCTCGCCCGGCTACCTGCACCGCCACGGTACGCCGCGCACCATCGACGAGCTGGCCAGCCACAGGCTGCTGCTCTACACCTACTCCAACCGCTACGACGAACTGCGCTTCTCGCGCGCGGACGACGTCCGCGTGCTGCCGGTGAAGGGCGTGCTGGAAGCCAACGACGGCCAGGTGCTGTGCACCGCCGCGCGCGAGGGCCTGGGCATCCTGGTCCAGCCCAAGTACATCATCTACGACGACATCGTGGCCGGACGGCTGGTGCCGGTGCTGGACGACTGGGACCTGCCGCGCCTGACCATCAACCTGGCCTACCCGCACCGGCAGTACCTGCCGGCCAAGACGCGCACGTTCATCGATTTCATGGTGGAACACTTCCGCAAGATGGACTTCGACCGCAAGTGGGCCAACTAGGGCCTGTTCACACCCCGAGCCCGGTTGCGTCTGCTTGCGAAACGCTCATGTCGCGGGCCTGCGCGCCGAAGTACCATAGCGGCGCCGCCACGTGCGGCTCCTGCTCCTCCCTTCGCCCGGCAAGGCGACCCGCGATGGAAGACACATGACAGAACCGCAACCGGCGCTTCCCCGAACCGAACTGGAACGCGACCTGCTCCGGATGGCCCGCCTGCCGGCCCGCCGGCTCGCGCTGACCCGCATGCTGGGCGCGGGCGCCGCGGCGCTTGGCCTGCCGGGCCTGGCGCACGCCGGCGACGCCTCGTCCCCGGGCGCCTGCATCGCGCTGCCGGAGGAAACCGCCGGCCCCTATCCCGCCAACGGCGGCGGCCCCACCAGCAGCGCGGCCAATGTCCTGGCCTCGTCCGGCGTCGTGCGCAGCGATCTGCGCGCCAGCTTCGGTGGCCCCACCGGCACCACCCAGGGCGTGCCGCTGCAATTGACGATCAGGCTGGTCGACGTCAGCACCGGCTGCGCGCCGCTGCCGGGCCGGGCGGTCTATCTGTGGCATTGCACGCGCGACGGCGGCTATTCGCTGTACACCCGCGAACTGCGCGACGAGAATTTCCTGCGCGGCGTGCAGGTGACCGACGCCCATGGCGAGGTCAGCTTCCAGACCATCTTCCCGGGCTGCTACCCTGGCCGCTATCCGCACCTGCACCTGGAGGTCTACCCCACCACGGACGGCGCCCCGCGCTACGACCGCAAGTACCTGACGTCCCAGCTGGTGCTGCCGCGGGACGCCTGCGGCGCGGTCTACGGCGAGGCCCGCGGCTACGACTCCAGCCTGCATGCCTACGCGCGCATCAGCCTGGAAAAGGACGGCATCTTCAGCGACAACTCGCCGGCCGAGATCGCCGCGCAGACCGTCGCGATGAAAGGCAATCCGGGCCAGGGCTACGCCGGCCGCGTGACCGTGGGCATGCTGGGCTGAAACGACGATGCCCCGGGGCGTGCGCCGCGGGGCATCGATACCTGGCGCCGCATGAGCGGCGCCAGTGCCGGGATCAGACCCGTTCGAGAATGACGGCAATACCCTGGCCCACGCCGATGCACATCGTGCACAGCGCGTAGCGGCCGCCGGTGCGGTGCAGCTGGTTGATCGCCGTCGTGGCCAGCCGCGCGCCGCTGGCGCCCAGCGGGTGGCCCAGCGCGATCGCGCCGCCGTTGGGATTCACGCGCGCATCGTCGTCGGCCAGGCCGAGGTCGCGAAGCACCGCCAGGCCTTGCGCGGCGAACGCTTCGTTCAGCTCGATCACGTCGATCTGGTCCAGGCTCAGGCCTGTCAGTGCCAGCACCTTGCGGGTGGCGGGGGCCGGGCCCATGCCCATGATGCGGGGCGGCACGCCCGCGGTGGCCATGCCCACCACGCGGGCGCGCGGCGTCAGGCCGTGGCGGCCCGCCTCGGCCTCGCTGGCCAACAACAGCGCGCAGGCGCCGTCGTTCACGCCCGAGGCGTTGCCGGCGGTGACCGTGCCGTCGGGACGGACCACGCCCTTCAGGCGGCCCAGCGCTTCCATGCTGGTCTCGCGCGGATGCTCGTCCTTGGTCACGACGACGGGGTCGCCCTTGCGTTGGGGAATCGTGACGGGGGTGATCTCGGCGTCGAAGACACCCGACTTCTGGGCCGCGGCGGCCTTGGCCTGGCTGGCCAGCGCCATGCGGTCCTGGGCCTCGCGCTCGATCTTGTAGTCGGTGGCGACGTTCTCGGCCGTCTCGGGCATGGAATCCACGCCGTACATCTGCTTCATCAGCTTGTTGACGAAGCGCCAGCCGATGGTGGTGTCGTGGATCTGCGCGCTGCGCGAGAAAGCCGACTCGGCCTTGCCCATCACGAACGGGGCGCGGCTCATGCTCTCGACGCCGCCGGCCAGCATCAGTCCGGCCTCGCCCGACTTGATCGCGCGCGCGGCGGTGCCGACCGCGTCCAGGCCCGAACCGCACAGGCGGTTGACGGTCGATCCCGGCAGTTCCAGCGGCAGGCCGGCCAGCAGCGAGGCCATGTGGGCGACGTTGCGGTTGTCCTCGCCGGCCTGGTTGGCGCAGCCGAAGATGATGTCGGTGACGGCGGCCCAGTCCAGGCGGGGGTTGCGTTCCATCAGGGCCTTGAGCGGGATCGCCGCGAGGTCGTCGGTGCGCACCGATGCCAGGGCGCCGCCATAGCGGCCAATGGGGGTACGGATCGCGTCGCAGATGAAGGCGTGTGTAGTCATGTTCTGTCTCGGATGGGGGATAAAGCTGTTCTAGGGGTTGCGACTGACGTTGGTGACCGGGCGTACACCCGCCCAGGCGTTCTGCAGCAGCGCGCGGATGGCCGTGCGCTCGATGGGACGCGGGTTCCAATAGGGATTGGACACCGCGATGTCGGCGGCGCGATCAAGATCGGCCTCCGGCATGCCTAGATCCCGCAGGGCAACGGGGGCGCCGTTGTCGCGGGCAAGGTCGTGGAGCCCCGCCGCCGCGTCCTGGGCACCGATGGCGCGCGCGATGCGCGCCATGGCGTCCGGCACGGCCGGGGCGTTGTAGGCCATCGCATGCGGCAGCACGATGGTATGGCATTCGGCGTGCGGCAGGTTGAAGCTGCCGCCCAGCGTATGGCAAAGCTTGTGGTGCAGGGCCATGCCGACGTTGCCCAGCACCGTGCCGCACAGCCAGGCGCCATACAGCGCCTGCGAGCGGGCCTCGATGTCGCCGGCCTGGCGCACGATGCCCGGTAGCGCGCGGGCGATGGCCGCCAGCCCTTCCTCGGCCATCAGCGACATGATGGGGTTGCTGTCCTGCGCATACAGGCCCTCGGCGGCATGCGCCATGGCATTCATCGCGCTGGTGACCGACAGCCCCACCGGCAGCCCCGTCGACAGCTCGGGATCGTAGATCACGGTCCGCGGCAGTACGCGCGCGTCCTTGCCCGTTTTTTTCAGGCCGCCTTCGGTGATGCCGTAGATCGGCGTCATCTCGGAACCGGCATAAGTGGTGGGAATGGCCAGGATGGGCAGTCCGGACTCGAGCGCGATGGCCTTGCCCAGCCCCACCGTGGAGCCGCCGCCGATGGCGACGGCGCAATCGGCGTCCAGCCGGCGCGCCTCGTCGCGCGCCTGGCGGGCCGCTTCGATGGGCACATGCATGACCGCCCCGTCGAAGATGCCCGCCGCCTTCGCCCCCAGCAGGGCGGCCACGCGCTCGGCCAGCTTGCGCTGGCCCGGCGTGGACAACACCAACGCCCGTTGCGCGCCCAGCAGCCCGATCTCCCGCTCCAGGTGCTGCAGGGAGCCCGCGCCGAACACCACGCGGGCGGCGTTGGCGTTGTAGACGAAGGCGTTCATGGCGTCAGCCCTGGCGCAGCGGCACGCCGCACAGGCGCTGCAGTTCGTCGAACGACAGCCCGTCGACCACGTCGCTGGCGTAGACGCCGTCCTTCTTGATGTCGAACACGGCCAGGTCGGAATAGACGCGGCTCACGCAGCCGACGCCGGTCAGCGGATAGGAGCAGGTTTCCACCAACTTGCTCGAACCCGTCTTGGTCAGCAGGTCCATCATCACGAACACCTGCTTGGCGCCGATGGCCAGGTCCATGGCGCCGCCCACGGCGGGGATGGCGTCCGGCGCGCCGGTGTGCCAGTTCGCCAGGTCGCCCTTGACCGATACCTGGAAAGCGCCCAGCACGCAGATGTCCAGGTGGCCGCCGCGCATCATCGCGAAGGAATCGGCGTGGTGGAAATAGGCGGCGCCGGGCAGCGCGGTGACCGGCTGCTTGCCGGCGTTGATCAGGTCCCAGTCCTCCTGGCCTTTCTCGGGCGCGGGGCCCATGCCCAGGAGGCCGTTCTCGGTGTGCAGCAGGACCTCGCGGTCCGCCGGCAGATGGTTGGCCACCAGGGTGGGCAGGCCGATGCCCAGGTTCACGTACGCGCCCTCGGGAATGTCGCGCGCCACGCGCTGGGCCATCTGGTCTCGATTCATCTTGTTCATGTGCGTGTTCCTCAGGCGGCCTGTTGGGCGTTGGCTTGGGCCCCGACGGCCACTACGCGCTTGACGAAAATGCCGGGCGTCACGACCGCTTCCGGATCGAGTTCGCCCAGTTCGACGGTTTCGTGCACCTGGGCGATGGCCATCTTGGCGGCGGTCGCCATGATGGGCCCGAAGTTGCGCGCGGTCTTGCGATAGGTCAGGTTGCCCCAGCGATCGCCCTTGTAGGCCGAGATCAGCGCCACGTCACCGTGGATGGGGTATTCCAGCACATAGTCGCGGCCGTTGATGTGCCGCGCTTCCTTGCCTTCGGCCAGCAGCGTGCCGAAGCCGGTGGGCGTGTAGAAGGCGCCCACGCCCGCGCCCGCGGCGCGGATGCGCTCGGCCAGGTTACCCTGGGGTACGAGCTCCAGCTCGATCTTCTTGGCGCGATAGAGTTCGTCGAACACGTAGGAGTCGGTCTGGCGCGGGAACGAGCAGATCACCTTGCGCACGCGCCCGGTCTGCAGCAGCGCGGCCAGGCCCGTATAGCCATTGCCGGCGTTGTTGTTCACCACCACGAGATCCTTGGCGCCCTGCTCGATCAGCCCGTCGATCAGCGCGTTGGGCAGGCCGGCCGTACCGAATCCGCCTACCAATATGGTGGAGCCGTCCTTGACGCCGGCCAGCGCTTCGGCCACCGAAGCCACGATTTTGTTGATCATCTATGTCTCCGCACGATGCCTGCCGTCCGGGGGGACGCAGGTGGCGTACCTGATTGCAAAACGGAAAAGTTCTATACGCGAACTATTGTTCGAATATTAAACATCGATTATGCACGGGGGGCAAGAGGCCAGAGTCATCATAAGCCTCCCGGGCCGTCATTCCGAACGTGTTCCGGCAGTCCGCGCACGGTGAAGCGCACACTGTCATAGCGGCCGCCCTCGTCCATCACCGTGACGGTGTGCGCGCCGTTGCGGATGAAACGCAGCGAGACCGGACTGGCGCCATCGGTGCGGCGGACCGGCTTGCCATCCAGCATCCACCACAGCGCGCCGTCGCCGCCCAGCGCCCGCAACTGCACGTCGATCCGGTCGCGTCCCGGCACCGGGCGCAGGATCGCGCCCGTATCCAGGCCTTCGAGCCGCACGCCCGCGCCCGCGTGCGAGGCCGCCCGGCACGCGGGGTGCCAGCGCGCCACGCCGGCTCCGGGCAGCATCCCCGCCTCCGCCCACGGCTGCAGGGCCAGCGGCCAGCGCGCGACCTGCCTGGGCGTACCCGGCACGCGGCAGCCGGGATCCGTGCGCATTCCCGAGCCGGGGTCGATCCAGATCGTCTCCACCAGCCCGCCCTGCGTTCCGCGATCGGGCAGCGTGGGCGGCACGGCATCGTCCAGCGACCATGCCTGGCGGCGTTGCAGGCACATGCCCTCGGGCGTGCTGTCGGCCCGCAGCCCCAGCGGCCAGCAGACGGACTGCGCGCGCACCGAGGCGGGCGGCACGCGGGGAACGGGCGCGGCCGCCGGCAGCGCCGCCACCAGATCCTGCAGCAGCGGCGCGGCGACGTTGGCGCCGAAGAAGCCGGGATTGGGCGTGCCGTCGGGCCGGCCCACCCAGACGCCCAGCGTCCAGGCATCGGTCACGCCCACGGCCCAGGCGTCGCGAAAGCCGAAGCTCGTGCCGGTCTTCCAGGCCAGCCCCCGGCCGCCGGCGTAGAACGGCCGATCGGGCCGGCCGCCGCTCTCCAGGATGTCGCGCACGATGAAGGCCGCGCCCTCGCTCATGATGCGGGACTCGACGCGCGGCTCGTCGGCGGTCAGCCGCACGCGGCCGGCCATGCCGCCGCGCGCCAAGGCGCGGTAGGCGCCCACGAGTTCCTCCAGCGTGGTGCCGGCCCCTCCCAGGATCAGGCTCAGGTTCGGGGCCGCGCCCGCCGGAATGCGCAGGCGCAGACCGCCCGCGCGCAGCGCCGACGCGAAACGCGCCGGGCCGATGCGATCGAGCAGGTCGACCGCGGGCACGTTGAGCGAACGCTGCAAGGCCTCGGACACGCTGACCGCGCCCGAGAAGGACGCCTGGAAGTTGCCCGGCCGGTAGCCGCCGAAGGTCTGCGGCGCATCGACCAGCAGGCTCTCGGAATGGATCATGCCCTCGTCCAGCGCCATCGCGTATAGAAAGGGCTTGAGCGTGGAACCCGGCGAGCGCACGCCCCGGACCATGTCCACGTGGGCCGCCCGGCGGGCGTCGGAGAAATCGGCCGACCCCGCGTAGACACGCGCCTCCAGGCTGTCGTTGTCCATCACCAGCACCGCCATGGACACCTTGGGCGGCAGCGTGTCCACGCGATCCAGCAGCATGTCCTCGACGATGGACTGCCATTCGGCATCCAGGGTCGACCGCACCACGCGGCGGGCCGCGGCGGCCCCCTGCTGCGGCCGCTGCCGCAGGCGTTCGGCGGCCAGCGGCGCCAGCCAGTGGCCGCGCAACGGCTGCGCGATCACGCGTTCGATGCGCGCATCCGCGGCCACCTCGGCGCTCCAGCGGCCGCGCTCGGCCAGGCGGGCGAGGACCTTGTCGCGCGCGGCCCGGGCCGCCTCGGGCACGCGGTCGGGGCGCAGCCGGGACGGAGCCTGAGGCAGCGCCGTCAGCAGCGCGGCCTCGGCATGGCTCAGTTGGCGCGATGGCTTGCCCAGATAGGCGCGGCTGGCCATCTCCACGCCTTCGACGATGCCGCCCATGGGCGCGTGATTCAGGTACAGGGTCAGGATGTCGCGCTTGGACAAATGCCATTCCAACTGCGCCGCCCGCGCCATCTGGCGCAGCTTGGTGCCCATGCTGCGCGGTGCGCCACGCAGCGCCGGATCGATCATGCGCGCGACCTGCATGGTCAGGGTGGAACCGCCCGAGACGATACGGCCCGAAGTCGCCCACTGCCAGGCCGCGCGCGCCATGGCGTAGGGGTTGATGCCCCAGTGCCAGTAGAACCAGCGGTCCTCGTAGGTCAGCAGCGCCTGCAGATACAGCGGGGACACGTCCTCGGGCGAGACGGGATAGCGCCAGATGCCGTCCTCGCTCGGATAGGTGCGCAAGGGGCTGCCGTCGGCCGATGTGACCACCAGCCCCCCATCGGCCGGCCGGAAGGCCTGGGCCGGCAGCGGGTGCATCCGGTCCGCCGCCCACAGCGCCCCCAGCGCAACCGCCCCCGCCGCCGCGGCGGCGATCCAGCGCCGCCTCAGCGCGCGCCTCCGCGCGGGTCGTTGACCACCAGCGGGCCGGAAGACGCCCCCACCGCCCGGATCTCGGGACGGTACATGTCCTCGACCACCGGCGCCGGCACGACGAAGCGGCCCGGCGTGACCACCCGCACGCGATAGAACACGGTGACCGGCCCCTGTATGCCCACTGCCGCGACATAGCGGTCGTCGCGATACTCGCGGTGCTTGATGCGCGTATCGTTCAGCGCCTCGGACACCTGCACGCCGCCGACCTTCCAGTCCGCCATGTCCGGCCCCTGGCTCAGGTTCATGTTCTCGACCTCGAGCCCGGCCGGCACCCGGTCCACCACCAGCGCATCCTCGATGCGGCGGTCGGAAGCGACGTCCAGCTTGACGATCAGCATTTCGCCGGTCCGCAGCGGCCGGCCGTTCCACGGCCGCCCATCCGACTCGTACCAACTGCGCGCGATCGTGACGCCCGAGGCGCGCGGCGCCTCGGCCTGGCGCGGGTAGCCCTGCACGTCCACCTCGACGAACAGCGGATCGGCCTGCGTGTTGACGATGTCCACGCCGCCGGCCAACTGCTCGGCCGTGAAGCTGCGCGCCTCGGTGTCGCGCGAGCTGAGCTGCTGCTCGCCCTGGGCCGTACGCAGCATCGCCGTCCATTGCGCCCCGGCCACGCCGCCCGCCGCCCGCGCGGCCAGGAACAGCGCCAACTGCTCCTGGGTGGACAGATAGCTGCGGCTGCCCAGGCGTCCCGCCACGTCGCCCAGCAGGGCCTCGCGCCGCGGATGGTCGATCTGGTGCTGCATCATCAGCGCGTAGGACATCGCGTAGTCGCGCAGCGCCGAGCCGTAGTCGCCCAGCCATTCGCCGTAGCCGCCGTAGCGGTTGGCGTCTATGCCGTAGCCGCGCGTCATCGCCTCGTCGAAGGCCGACCGCGCGCGCGTCTCGTCGCCCATCAGTTTCAGCGCGATGCCCAGATGCACCAGGGGCAGCGGCGAGCGCGACCGGTCGCGGTAGTTGTCGTACAGCACCCGCAGCGTGGACAGCGGCGCCTTCTGCTCGCGTGCCAGCACATAGGCCGCGTTGGCCAGCTCGGCGAAGCGGCGGTGGCTGTCGCGCAGCAGGTTGTAGTCGTTGTCGCGCAGCCGCTGGCCGGGGCCGGCGGCAAGCTGGGCCAGCAGGTTCTGCGGCAGACTGGGGAAGTTGGCCGACGATTGCTGCAACTGGGCCAGCAGCCAGTCGGAGGCGCGGCGCGATACCAGATCGGGCACGTTGAAGCCGGCCGTGCGCGCATCCTGCAGGAAGCCCGTCACATAGGCCGACAGCCAGATCTCCTGGGCGCCGTCGCCCCACAGCGCAAAGCCGCCGCCGGCCTTCTGCATGCCGGCGATGCGGCCGACCGCGCCTTCGATCATGCGTTCGCGTTCGGCTCGCGTGCGCGGCGTCAGGCCCCAGGCGCGCGCCTCGTCCTCGCCGATGAACACATGGGGATAGGCCGCGCTGGCGGTCTGCTCCAGGCAGCCATACGGATAGTCCAGCAGCCCCTGCACCAGGCGCTTCACGTTGAACGGCGGCTTGTTGGAAATCGCCACGCTGGCGCTGGCCGAGTCCGGATAGAGCTTGGCGATCCAGCTGGACTCCAGCTTCAGGCTCTCGCCCTGCCCCAGCCTGACGCGGCGCACGTCGCGCGTCGCCGCGACCGGCGGCTGGACCTGCAACAGCGACTCGCGCACGATGCGGATCGGGTTCGCGCCTCCCTGGCCGTCGACCGTCAATCGCAGCCGGCCCAGTCCGTAGGCGCCGGTGGCCTCGGCCACGAAGCGCAGGGTGGCGCGCTGCTGGTTGGCCAGGTTCACGCTTTGCGACCCGCCCCGTATCCGCACCGGGTCCAGGCCCTCCAGGTTCACCGTCAGCGTCTGCGGCGCGCCGCTCAGGTTGGTCACGTCCAGCGCGATCGCGGCCTCGTCGCCCGGGCTGATGAAGCGCGGCGTCGACAACTCGGCCACCACCGGCGCGGCCACCACCATCTCCGCCTGCGCGTTGCCGAAGCGGTCGGGCGTGAAGGCCGAGGCCATCAGGCGCAGCGTGCCGTTGAAATCAGGCAGGTCGAGCGGAATCTGCGCCTCGCCCTGTTCGTCCAGCCGCACCGGGCCGCTGAACAGGTCCACCAGCCGTACCTTCACCGGCATGCTGCGGGTGTCGCGCATCGCGGCGTCCCCACCCCATTTCAGCTTGCCCTGCGTGCCCTCCATCTTCTCGATCAGCTTGCCGTACAGGTCCAGCAGCTCCGGCGCATAGCGATGCTTGCCGAAGAAGAAATCGAAGGGATCGGGCGTCGCGTAGCGCGTGATGTTCAGGATGCCCACGTCGACCGCGGACAGCGTCACGTACGCCTGCTGGCCCTGCCCCGCGTTGCCCACCTTGACCTTCACGGTGGTCCGCTTCTCGGGCAGCACCTTGGGCGGCGCGGCCAGCTCCACGGCCAGCTTGCGATCGTCGCGCGACAGCGGCAGGTAGACCAGGCCCAGCGCGCGCGCCGGCGTGACGCGATCACCCTGGCTGCCGGGCCGGAACACGGTGACCGACACGTACAGGTCGTGGCGGCTCCAGTCCTTGCCGATGGGAATCTCGACCGTGGACCCCGACGCCTTCACGCTGGTGCGCTGGCTCCACAGCATGGTGCCGCCCTCGACCGCGATCAGCGCCTCGCCGTCATGGGGCGGCGTGATCGACAGCTTGACCGTCTCGCCCTCGCGCACCGGCGCGTGGTCCAGCTTGAGCTGCACCCGGTCTGGCCGGTTGCCCATTTCCTCGGCATCCTGCGCCCCCCAGCCGGCATAGAAGCGGTAGCGCAGCGTGTCGCCGTTTTCCGGATCGCTCAGCTCCAGCCGGTAGCGGCCCCACTTGACCGGCACCCCGAACTTCACGCGATCGGGCAGCGCCAGCACGCGCGACTCGACCAGTTCCTCGGTTTCGGTGAACCCGCTGTTCCAGCCGCGCTGGTCGTCGAAGCGCCAGTAGTACACCCGCTCCTCGCGATACACGCGCAACTGCGCCTGCTTGAGCGGCACGACCTTGCCCTTCGGGTCCGCGCGCACCGCCTCGAATTCGGCCATCGTGCCCTCGCGCGCGACGTCGCGGTCGAACAGCGGACGCACGCCGATCAGTGCCGGCGCCGGCCAGACGCTGCGCTCGATGGAACGCACGACGGGACGGCCGCCCGACTCCAGCAGGCTGAAGCTTGCCTTCACCTTCATGGGCGAGGCGGTGCCAGACACGTCCACCGGCACGGCAACCGCCGCTGCGCCCTTGTCGTCCAGCGTGGTCTCGTCCAGGTCGCGCCGCTGCTTGCGGTCGTCGTCGGCGAAATCGCCGAACAGGAAACCCGGCCATTGCTGCGGCAGCGCGTAGCGGTCGCGATCGATGGACACCGTGCCCAGCAGCCGGTTGCCGGCCGCGGGCGCGCCGTACAGATAGTCGCCCTGCACCTTCACATTCAGTGGCCGGCCGGCCTCCAGCACGCCTTCGCGCGACGTCAGGTCCAGCTTCATGCGCTCGGGCAGGAACTCTTCCACCTGGAATTTCCACGACGCATCGGCCATGCGGGCCGCCGGGTCCAGGCGCGTCTCGAGCAGCCAGGTACCCGTCTGCGCGTCGGCCGGCAGCTCAATGGCCTGGCGGACATAGCCCGGCACCTGCGCGTCGGATCGCCACAAGGCGGTGCGTACGGTACGGCCGTCCGGCCGCTTCAGCGTGGCCGTGACCGGCGCGGCCTGCACGGCCCGTCCGTCGGCGTCGCGCACCAGCACGGAAACGTCGAAGCGCTCGCCCGGCCGGTAGAGATCGCGGCCGGCATAGACGAACAGCTTGTTGTCGCGGGACGGATAGCCGCCCACGTCGAATTCGGACAAGTCCAGCGCCGGCTCGGCCAGCGCCACCACGGACAGCTCCGCGCCCCGGCGCGCGAGCAGGATGCGCGCGGCCTCGAAGCTGCCGGTGAACACGGCGCGCCCCTGCCCGTCGGCCTTGGCGCGGCCCAGCGACTTCGCGTTGCCGTCCAGCAGTTCGAACTCGACGTCGTCCATCGCCTTGCCGCTCTTGAGCGAGGTCGCGAACGCATCGAGCTGGCCGGCGTAGCGCCGCGTGTGCAGGCCGATGTCGCTGACGTAGAAATAGGTGACCTGGTATTCGTCGCGGAAACGTCCGGGCTGGCTCATCACGGCCACGTAGATCCCCGGGTCCTTCAGTTCCTTGATGCCCTCGACCGGCAGGAAGGTGACGTGGCGGCGGTTGGCCTTGTCGTCGGTCAGGAAGCGGCCGGCATAGACGCTGCGCGTCACGTCCTTCAGGCGATCCAGGTCCCAGCTTCCCACCGTGCCCTTCAGGCTGCGGTTGCCGCTGTAGCGCCACTCGTCGTCTTCGTCGTTGTCGTCCTCGGCATCCGGGTCGGTCTTGGCGACGGGCCGGCGCACGCCCAGCACCTGTTCGAAAAACCGGGGAAATTGCGCGGGATTGATGCGCAGGAACTGGACGTCGATCTCGGGCGTATTGACCGTGACCACCGGCAGCCCGCCGTTCTGGCCCGCGGGCAGCACCACGCCGCGGCTGGCGAAATAGAAGGACGGCGGCATGGCCTCGCTGGCCACCTCGCAGCCGAAGGCCTCGGGCAGCGCCTGCCCGCCCGCGCCCTGGACCGACTCGGGCACGGCGATCGCATAGCGGCGGTTCGGCTGGATGTAGGGGAAATAGGCGACGCGCGGGTTGTCGCCCAGCGACCAGTCGCCCGCCACCGGCTTGCCTTCCGGCAGGGCCTGGCCGGGCTGCGGCTTGCCCAGGGTCTTGGCTGCCTCGTCATCGCCTGAGACGGCGCCCAGGTCGACCACCTGCAGCAGCTTGCCCAGCGACTGGCGGCGGTCGAGCGGCTGCGAGAACGTGACGGCCAGCGCCAGCGATTCATCGAACAGGCGCGTCCGGCATTCGAGCAATGTGAAGGGATCGGCACTGCCGACCAGTTCGGACGCTGGCGGCTCGCCGCCCCCGCCGCCGGACTGCTTTCCCGCCCACCATGCGCCGCCCACCACCGCGGCCAGCAATACCACGCCCGCGGCCCAGGCCGCCGCCTTTTTCTTGTCTGCCATGAAATCCCCCGGACACGCCTTCGTGCGTGCTTTCCGTAGCGCTATTAGAGGGTGAGAGCCCGCCTATTGTGAAGCATGGGCTTCACAAAATTACATTTGGGCACCACTTGGCGGCGCGGCGCTTGCCGGCCCGGCGGATGGCCGATGGTGAGGGTGCATGACTTCCTTGTGAAAGCGCAGCGCCATCGCGTGGTAGAACGGCCGCGGGCAGAACTGCCGGGACACCAGCGACGCGACGAGCGTGGCCATGAGCAGGTGGAACATCAGGTCCTGGCTGCGCGTCATCTCCATGACGATCACGCTGGCCGTGATGGGCGCCTGGGTGGCGGCCGCCAGGAAAGCCGCCATCGACACCAGCGCCAGCGTGCGCGGATCGGCGGCGGGTCCGGCCAACTGCACGATGTGTTCGCCCATGCCGGCGCCTATGGCCAGGGACGGCGTGAAAATGCCGCCGGGAATGCCGCACACGTACGAGGCCACGGTCGCCACCCACTTGGCGATCCCGAACCAGGCGCTCTCGACGGGATGGCCGTTCAGCAGGGCGGCGGTCTGTTCATAGCCCGTGCCGTAGGTGTCGCCTCCCGTCAGGCAGCCCAGCACCGCCACGACCAGGCCACACAGGAAGGCCACCCGCACCGGATGGCGCTGCAGCCAGGGACGCCACCGCGCGGGGGCCAGCCCGGTCACGCCCCGCACCATCGTGGCGGCGAACAGCCCGCCCATGGCGCCGTTCAACACGCCGCTGGCCAGGGTCCAGCCCCACGAGCCCTGGGCGAACCCGGCCGCCGCGGCGGCATGGAAATAAGGATTGTTGCCGGCGATGGCCAGCGCGATGAAACCCGACGCCAGCACGCCCGACAGCGCCAGGCGGTTCCAGCGCACGGCGGCGCCCCGCCCCAGTTCCTCGATGGCGAACACCACGCCGGCCAACGGCGTGTTGAATGCCGCGGCCAGGCCGCCGGCGGCGCCCGCGGCAATCAGTTCGTTCGCCCGGAACTCCAGCTTGACGCCTATACGCTCCTGCCAGAACCGGCCCCAGGCCAGCATGGCCGCCGCGCCCACCTGCACCGAAGGTCCTTCGCGCCCCACCGAGGCGCCGGCCAGCAGCGCCACGGCGGTCAACGGAATCTTCCAGAGCGCCTGCCGCAGCGACACCAGCCCCGAGGAGGCGATGGATGCCGGGATGGAGGTGGCCGCGATGACCTGGGGAATGCCGCTGCCCCGCGCCATCGGCGCGAGCCGCAGGGTCAGCCAGCGCAGGCCCGCCATCGCCAGCGGTATGACCACCAGCGCGGCCCACGGGGCGGCCGAGGTCCAGTGGCGGTTCCACTCCAGCGCGATCTCGGCCAGCCAGGCGAACGCCAGCGACAGCAAGGCCACGACCGCCGCCCCGCACAGGACGAGCGCGTAGCGAAAGGTCTTGCGCGATACCCGCAGGACCTGCCGTCCCTTGCGTCGCACGGTGATGGAGGCCTGGTCGCGCCAGGGCACTGAGCGTCGAGCTTTCATGTTGAAACAATGAAAAACGCGCGCTATGCATTCAAGCCGAAGCTTGCGACAGCGCGCGTCATACGGCGGGCCCGCGGGGCCGCGCCGGGAATCAGCCCAGGTTCTTGGCCACGAATTCCCAGTTCACGATGCCCCAGAAGCTCTCGAGGTACTTCGGACGGGCATTGCGGTAATCGATGTAGTAGGCGTGTTCCCACACATCACAGGTCAGCAGCGGGGTGTCGCCGGTGGTCAGCGGGTTGCCCGCGGCGCCGGTGTTGACGATGTCGATCGAGCCATCGGCCTTCTTGACCAGCCAGGTCCAGCCCGAACCGAAGTTGGCGGCGGCCTGCTTGTTGAACGTGTCCTTGAAGGCGTCGAAGCTGCCCCACTTGGCATTGATGGCGTCGCCCAGCTTGCCGGCGGGCGGCGTGCTCTTGGGCGTCAGGCAGTTCCAGTAGAAGGAGTGGTTCCAGTGCTGGGCGGCGTTGTTGTAGATGCCACCGGACGACTTCTTGACGATGTCCTCGAGCGAGGCGTTTTCGAACTCGGTGCCCTTGATGAGGTTGTTCAGATTGGTGACGTAGGTCTGGTGATGCTTGCCGTGGTGGTACTCCAGCGTTTCCTTGGAGATGGTGGGGGCCAAGGCGTCCTGGGGATACGGCAATTGCGGAAGAGTGTGTTCCATCTGAGCTCCTGCTTCTGGTTGGGAGGTTTGCGGGGGCATTTTATCGGCAAGTATGCCGCTTGGCCCGGAAGTCCCCGCGTCACGCAAGGTTAACGCGCCAGGGCGACGCAGTCATGTCATGCCCCGGCTGCCGCGCGGATCCGGGCTGTCACACCAGCCCGCGGTCGGCCTCGACCGCCGTCACCGAGGCCTGGGCCGCGCCTTCGGCGAAGCTGAGGTCGAGCCTCGCGCCGGCTTGCAAGCTGCGTGCCTGCCGCACGATGCCGCCCTGCTCGTCGCGCACGATGGCATAGCCGCGCGCCAGCGTCTGCTCGGGCCCGAGCGCCCGCAGATGCGCGGCATGCGAGGCCAGCCGCTGTTGCAGGCGGGCGAGCTGGTACGCCTGGCACTGCCGCACGCGCCGCGCCAGGTCGTCCACCCGCGCCGACAGCCGCGTCGGATCGGGCAACTGGGCGATCAGCCGCTGCCGCAACAGGCCGACCTCGGCCTCGCGGTCGCGCTGGGTACCGCTCCAGGCCGCGTCCAGGCTGCGCACCAACGCGGCCAGCCGTTCTTGCTGGCGCGCCAGGCGTTCGCGCGGGGAAATCAGCTGCGCCGCCGCGCGGTCGAGCCGCTGCCCGGCCTGCTCGACACGCCGCCGCTGCGCCCGCCGCAGGTCCTGGGCCGCCTGGCGCAGGCGCGCCAGCCACTGTTCGCGCGGCAGGCCCGCCAGCTCGGCGGCCGCCGTGGGCGTGGGCGCCCGCAGGTCGGCGGCGAAATCGGCGATGGTGAAGTCGGTCTCGTGGCCGACGCCGCTGATGACGGGAATCGCGCTGGCGACGATGGCCCGCGCCAGCCCTTCATGGTTGAACGCCCACAGGTCCTCGATGCTGCCGCCGCCCCGCACCAGCAGCAGGGTATCGACCTCGGCGCGCTTGTTCGCCAGCGCGATCGCCTGCGCCAGCCTGGAGCCGGCCTCGTCGCCCTGGACCGGCGCCGGGTAGATCACCACCCTGGCGTGCGGCACCCGCCGCGCCAGCGCCGTCAGCACGTCGCGCAGCGCCGCCGCCTGCAGCGAGGTGACGATGCCCAGCGCGCGCGGCACGGCCACGGGCGTACGCTTGCGGGCCGGATCGAACAGTCCTTCGGCCGACAGCTTTTCCTTCAGCCGCAGGAAGGCTTCGAACAGATCGCCCTGGCCGGCCCGGCGCATGGCCTCGACCTGCAATTGGTAGTCGCCGCGCGGTTCGTACAACGACACCCGGGCCCGGACCTCGATGCGGTCGCCTTCCCGGGGCGTGAAGCCCACCAGCATGGCACGCCCGCGAAACATGACGCCGCGCGCGGCGGCGCCGCCGTCCTTGAGCGTGAAATACCAATGGCCGGAAGCCGCCGCGGTGAAGTTCGACACCTCTCCCCGCACCCACACCAGGGGAATGTTGCGCTCCAACAAGCCCGCCACCGCGCGGTTTAGCTGGGAGATAGTCAGTATCCCCCGCGAAAAATCGTCATGTGCGGACGCAAAACCAGAGTTCATGAGGGTTTCCAGGCAAGAAGCTTTCCACAGGCTTGAAAACTATGGTTGTCAAGTAATTTCTCTGTCACAGACGGCATTATTTTCTTATAAGCCATTGATTTGATTGATTTTTTGACTTCACCAGCCACTGAATCAAAAGCGGGCATCCTAGCAAGAACCGCATATTCCGTGGCCCCGGGCCAAGTTACACACATAATTATCCACAGATTCTGTGGATACTTTCCGGCCGGCGACTTGCCCTTGTCCGCCCGCGCCCGTACATTCTCGCCTTCATCGAAAAGGAGAGGTTTCTTGCTCGCCATCGTCCGCGAGGCCGGCTGGCCCATCTGGCCGCTGATCGCCACTTCGTTCATCGCGCTGACGCTCATCGTCGAACGCCTGCTTGCCCTGCGTCGTAGCAGGATCGCCCCGCCCAGGTTGCTGGAAGACGTCCTGTCCCTGGTGCAGAAACGGCGCATCACCCCCGAAATCGTGACCCGGCTCGAAGCCGATTCGCCGCTGGGCCGCATCCTGGCCACCGGACTGCGCAACGCCCACCGCTCGCGCACCGCGCTCAAGGACGCGCTCGAGCAATCGGGCGAGACGGTCGCGCACAACCTGAACCGCTACGTCGGCGCGATCGGCACCATCGCCGCGGTGGCGCCGCTGATGGGCCTGTTCGGCACCGTGGTCGGCATGATCGAGATCTTCGGCTCGTACGCGCCGGCCGGCAGCGACCCCGCGCAACTGGCGCACGGCATCTCGGTCGCACTGTACAACACGGGGCTCGGCATCTTCATCGCCATCCCCGCCATGATCTTCTACCGCTATTTCCGCGCCCGCATCAACGACAGCCTGCACGACCTGGAACGGGCCGCCGCCCGCCTGGCCGACAGCCTGCAAGCCGAGTGATGCCGCCCGGCGCCCAGCCATGAACTTCCGCCGCCACCTCGAGACCGACGAACCCGACATCAACCTGATCCCGCTGATCGACGTCCTGCTGGTCATCCTGATCTTCCTGGCCGCCAGCACGTCTTTCTCGCGCTTCAGCCAGTTGTCCGTGCGCCTGCCCGACGCCGCCGCCCAGTCCGCCGAGGCGGCCGCGGGGCTGACCGTCACGGTCGCCGCCGACGGCCGCTACGCGCTCAACGGCAAGGCCCTGCCCATCGCCGACGCCGACCAGTTGTCCGAGGCGCTGCGCAAGGCGGCGGCCGGACGGGACGATCCCTCGCTGGTGATCGACGCCGATGCCGCCGCCACCCACCAGGCCGTGGTGCGGGCCATGGAGGCGGCGGGACGGGCCGGCATCTCGCGCATAGGCTTCACCACGCAGGCCGCGCCCGCGGGATCGGGCAGATGATGCCGGGCCCGGCCCTGCGCGCCGTGCTGCAACGCCAGTGGCAGGCGGGCGGATGGCTGTCGTGGCTGCTTGCCCCCTTGTCCCTGCTGGCCGCCTTTGCCGTGGCCGCCAAGCGCCTCGCCTACCGGGCGGGCTGGCGGCGGACCGAGCGGGTGGGCGTGCCGGTCATCGTGGTCGGCAACATCTATGTCGGCGGCACCGGCAAGACCCCCTTCATCGTGGCCGCGGCGCGCGCGCTGCGGGCGCGCGGCCGCCATCCTGGCGTGATCAGCCGCGGCTATGGCGTGCGGGTCGGCCCCTCCCCGCTGGTGGGCTGCGGCCGACTGGACCCCGCGGACTTCGGCGACGAACCCGCCTTGATCGCGCACCAGGCGGACGTTCCGGTGGCGGTCCACCCCCGCCGCGCCGACGCCGCCCGCGCGCTGCTGGCGGCGCACCCCCATGTCGACGTGATCCTGTCCGACGACGGCCTGCAGCACCTGGCACTGGCCCGCGACCTGGAGATCGTGGTGCAGGACGAACGCGGCATCGGCAACGGCCGGCTGCTGCCCGCCGGCCCGCTGCGCGAACCGGCCTCGCGCCTGCGCGACGTGGACGCGATCGTCACCAATCGCAGCGGCGGCACGCCCGGCACCGTGCCCGCCGCGCCGGACGGCGTGCGCGCGGTGGACATGGATCTCGTCATCGACGGCGCCTGGCGCGTGGCCGACGGCAAACACCTGCCGCTGGCGGAACTGGCCTCGATGTCCCGCATCGCCGCCGTGGCGGGCATCGGCAACCCCGAGCGTTTCTTCGCCACGCTGCGCCGCGCCGGCCTCCGGCTGGACACCACGCTGGGCCTGCCCGACCACTACGATTACGCCCGCTCGCCGTTCGCCGCGATCGAGGCCGATCTCATACTCGTCACCGACAAGGACGCCGTAAAATGTCCGGCTGTGGACGACCCGCGCGTGTGGGCCGTCACGGTTTCGGCGCATTTGTCCGACCCCGCGTTCTTCGACTGGCTGGAAACCCGACTCCATGGACATACGCCTGCTTGACATCCTGGTCTGCCCGCTCTGCAAGGGCCCGCTGCGCCACGACCGCGCCGCGCACTTGCTGGGCTGCCGCACCGACCGACTGAGCTTTCCCATCCGCGACGGCATCCCGGTCATGCTCGAATCCGAAGCCCAGCCTTGGCAGGACGAGACCAATGCCCCGGCCGCCGAGGCGCCCCATGCCTGATCCGGCCGACTTCACCGCCATCATCCCGGCGCGCGCCGCTTCCACGCGCCTGCCGGGCAAGATGCTGGCGGACATCGGCGGCGTCCCCATGATCGTCCGCGTCGCGCGGCAGGCGCAGGCCAGCGGCGCATCGCGCATCCTGGTGGCGACCGACGACGCCGCCATCCGCGACGCCGTCCGCGCCCACGGCTTCGACAGCCTGATGACCCGCGTCGACCACCCGACCGGCACCGACCGGCTGGCCGAGGCCTGCGAAGCGCTCGAACTCGACGACACGCAGATCGTGGTCAACATCCAGGGCGACGAGCCCCTGATCGATCCTGCGCTGGTCGCCCACGTGGCCCAGACGCTGGACCGACACAGCGCGGCGGCCATCGCCACGGCGGCGCATCCCATCGACACCGCCGACGAGTTGTTCAACCCCAACTTCGTGAAGGTCGTCTGCGGCGCCGACGGCCATGCGCTGTATTTCTCGCGCGCCCCCATCCCCTGGGCCCGCGATGCGCTGGCCAGCGGCGAGCGCGTGTTCGCGCCCGGCCTGCCCGCCCTGCGCCACATCGGGCTCTACGCCTACCGCGTCGGCTTCCTGCGCCGCTTTCCCACGCTGCCCCAGGGCCGCCTGGAGCGCTGGGAGTCGCTCGAGCAATTGCGTGCGCTCGAGCACGGTTACGCCATCCAGGTCCACGTCACGCCGCAGGCCCCCGCGCCCGGCGTCGACACGGCCGCCGATCTCGAATTCGTGCGGCGGCTGGTGGCCGCCCAAGACTGATTTGACCGGCGCCGCGCGCTTGAGGTAAGTTTGGGGGCACTCGTGCCTGAAACACGCGGCCATAGGGGGGTCGGCATACCGACATCGACCGCATGCCGCAGCGCATCGGCCTTCATCACCATCCCGGCGACAAGCTCGCGGCCTGGACCCTGATGGGCCGGGCCAGCGGTGTGTGCGCCGGTAGCGCCGCAGGCCAAGAACACCAACTCAATCAGGAAGCATCAATGCGTCTAATCTTGCTCGGAGCGCCCGGCGCCGGCAAAGGCACCCAGGCCGCGTTCCTCAAGGACCGCTACGGCATTCCCCAGATTTCCACCGGCGACATGCTGCGAGCCGCGGTCAAGGCCGGCACGCCCCTGGGCATCGAAGCCAAGAAAGTCATGGATGCCGGCGGACTGGTCTCCGACGACATCATCATCGGCCTCGTCCAGGACAGGCTGAAGGAAGCGGACTGCGCCAACGGCTACCTGTTCGATGGATTTCCCCGCACGATTCCCCAGGCCGAGGCGCTGCGCTCGGCCGGCGTGCCGCTGGACTTCGTGATCGAAGTGGACGTACCCGAGGAAGAGATCATCGAACGCATGAGCGGCCGCCGCGTGCACCTGGCCAGCGGCCGCACCTACCACCTGCGCTTCAACCCGCCCAAGAACGCCGGCGTCGACGACGTCACGGGCGAACCGCTCGTCCAGCGCGACGACGACAAGGAAGAGACCGTCCGCAAGCGTCTCGAGGTCTATCGCCAGCAGACCCGGCCGCTGGTCGACTATTACTCGCAATGGGCCGCCCAAGGCGATGCGAAGGCGCCCCGCTACCGCAAGATCTCGGGTGTCGGCTCGGTCGACGAGATCAAGACCCGCCTGTTCGATGCGCTGAAATAAAGCCCCCCGTACGCGCTTACGCGCGCCCCCCAGGGGGCGAAACTGGCGGACTGGCGGAGCCAGATCCGCGGTTTCCTGGGTTGGGGCTGGGTAGGGCGGGTGCGGTCACTGCTTCACTGTTTTTGTTTGCTCGGTAGTTTTTGAAACTTTCGTAGTTGAACAAAAGGAGGAGTTGCATGGCAACCGGTCTGTCCTTTGCGCTCGTATGCGGCCTTCTGGCCGTCGCGTTCGGCGCGATTTCCACCTTCTGGATTCTCAAGCAGGAAAGCGGGAACACCCGCATGGTGGAAATCGCGACGGCCGTGCAGCAGGGCGCTCAAGCCTATCTCGCCCGTCAGTACACGACCATCGCCATCGTCGGCGTGGTGCTGTTCATCGTCATCGGCCTCGTGCCCGGCCTGGGTTGGCCGTGCGCGCTGGGCTTCGCAGTGGGCGCCGTGCTTTCCGGCGCCGCGGGCTTCATAGGCATGAACGTCTCGGTGCGCGCCAACGTGCGTACCGCCCAGGCTGCCACGCGGGGCTTGAACGAAGCCCTGACCGTCGCCTTCCGCGGCGGCGCCATCACCGGCATGCTGGTGGTGGGCCTGGGGCTGACCGGCATCACCGTGCTGCTGTGGGTATTGCTGGGCACTAACCTGTCGGGCGCCGACGGCGCCGGGCTGCACGAGCAGTTGCAGCCGCTGATCGGCCTGGCCTTCGGTTCGTCGCTGATTTCCATCTTCGCCCGCCTCGGCGGCGGCATCTTCACCAAAGGCGCCGACGTGGGCGCCGACCTGGTGGGCAAGGTCGAGGCCGGCATCCCTGAAGACGATCCGCGCAACCCCGCCGTCATCGCCGACAACGTCGGCGACAACGTGGGCGACTGCGCCGGCATGGCGGCCGACCTGTTCGAGACCTATGCCGTCACCATCGTCGCCACCATGCTGCTGGGGTCGCTGGTGATCGAGGTGGCGCCGCTGCAGGCGGTCATCTACCCGCTGGTCCTGGGCGGCTTCTCCATCATCGCGTCCATCCTGGGCTGCATGGCGGTCAAGGCCAGCCCCGGCAAGCGCATCATGACCGCGCTGTACCGCGGCCTCGCGGTGGCGGGCATCCTGGCGCTGGTGGCGTTCTATCCGCTGACGGCCTGGGTCTTCGCCGGCACCCCGCTGGACGACGGCAACAGCCTGGGCCGGCTCTACGGCTGCACGGTGGTGGGCCTGGTGCTGACCGGCCTGATCGTCTGGATCACCGAGTACTACACCGGCACCGAATACAAGCCGGTGCGCTACGTGGCGCAGGCCTCGACCACCGGACACGGCACCAACATCATCGCCGGCCTGGCGGTCTCGATGAAGTCCACCGCCGCGCCCGTGATCCTGGTCTGCCTGGCCATCTACGCCGCCTATACGCTGGCGGGCCTGTACGGCATCGCCGTCGCGGCCACCGCCATGCTGTCCATGGCCGGCATCATCGTCGCACTGGACGCCTACGGCCCCATCACCGACAACGCCGGCGGCATCGCCGAAATGGCGCAGATGCCCGAATCGGTGCGCAACATCACCGATCCGCTGGACGCGGTGGGCAACACCACCAAGGCGGTCACCAAGGGCTATGCCATCGGCTCGGCCGGCCTGGCGGCGCTGGTGCTGTTCGCCGACTTCACCCACGCGCTCGACCACCTCGGCAAGAACGTCGATTTCTCGCTGGCCGAGCCGGCCGTCATCATCGGCCTGTTCGTGGGCGGCCTCATCCCGTTCCTGTTCGCGGCGATGGCGATGGAGGCCGTGGGCCGCGCGGCGGGATCGGTGGTGGTCGAGGTCCGGCGCCAGTTCACCGAGATCCCCGGCATCATGGAAGGCACCGCCAAGCCCGAGTACGGCAAGGCCGTGGACATGCTGACCAAGGCCGCCATCAAGGAAATGATGGTGCCCTCGGCGCTGCCCGTGGTGGTCCCCATCGTGCTGGCCGTGATCATCGGCGTGCTGATGGGCGGCGAGTCGGCGCGCATGGCGCTGGGCGGCATGCTGATGGGCGCCATCGTCACCGGACTGTTCGTCGCCATCTCGATGTGCACCGGCGGCGGCGCCTGGGACAACGCCAAGAAATACATCGAAGAAGGCCACCACGGCGGCAAGGGCTCCGAGGCCCACAAGGCCGCCGTCACCGGCGACACCGTGGGCGACCCCTACAAGGACACGGCCGGCCCCGCGGTGAATCCGCTGATCAAGATCGTCAACCTCGTCGCGCTGCTGCTGGTGCCGCTGCTCTAGCGGCCAGCCCCCCCCGGCAAGGGGGGGTGGCCGGGCCGCTCAGGCCCGGCCCGCCGCCAGCACCGTATTGCGCAGGCTTCCCACCCTCTCGATCTCGCACTCGACGACGTCGCCCGGCCGCAAGTAGCGGCCGTCGGCCACCCCGCAGCCCGCGGGCGTGCCGGTGGCGATGACGTCGCCCGGCCGCAGCGTCATCGCGCGCGAAATGTGGGCGACCAGCGCCGGGATCTTGAAGATCATCTGCTCGGTGGACGCATCCTGCCGGATCTCGCCATTGACCCGGCACAGGATGCGCAGCGGATACGGCCGGGGGATGTCCCGCGCCAGCGCGATGGCCGGCCCCAGCGGGCAGGAACGGTCCAGGCTCTTGCCCTGCAGCCAGTTCTGGCCATAGCGGCCGGTCAGGGTGGGCGCCGCCTCGTTGGCCTGCAGCTCGCGATAGCTCACGTCGTTGCAGACGGTGTAGCCCGCCACGTGGTCGTAGGCGTCGTCTTCGGCGATGTCGCGCCCTTCCCGGCCGATCACGACCGCCAGTTCCGCCTCGTAGTCCATCTTGCGCGAGAAATCGTGGCCGCCGATCGGGTCGCCGGGAGCCACCACCGTGCCGGGCAGCTTGGTGAAGAAGAACGGCTGCTCGGGCGGCGTGAGCTTGCCCTCGGCGCCATGGTCGAAGTAATTGACGACGTGCGCGAGGATCTTCGATCCCGCTTCGATGGGCGCCAGGAGACGCACCGACTCCAGCGGCACGGCTGGCCCGGACGCGGCCAGGCTGGCCGCCGCCTCGCGGGCCATGTCGCCCGCCGCCAGGAACAGCCGCAGGTCGTGGAACAGCGGCGCCATCCATTCGCGGCCCGCCGCGCAGGCGGCCAGTGCCAGGTCGACGACGCGATCCCCGTCGATCGCGCATACGTGCGCGCCGGCCACGGTGGCCATGCGTCCTATCTTCATGTTCATTCCTTTCTCGGTGTCAGAATCCAACCATGTCCTTCATCACGGCGTACAGGCCGGGCTGGCGCTCGAAGCCTATGCCCGGCGACTGCGGCAGCGTGGCCTGCCCATCGGCGATGGCAACCTCCTGGCCAAAGCCGCTGAAGATGCCGAACGTGTCGGGGTAGGACTCGCATCCCCCCAGCCCCAGGCCGCCGACCAGGTGCAGGCACATCAGGTTGCCGCCGTGGGGATACATCGCGGAACGGGCGAAGCCGTGCCTGCCGGCCACCGCCAGCACGTTCAGGTATTCGGTGATGCCGAAGGACAGCGGCGGATCGAGCTGGATGATGTCGCGATCCGGGCGAAAGCCCGCGTAGGACAGGAAGTGGTCCAGTTCCTTGCCGCAGGCCATGTTCTCGCCGGTGGCCAGAGGCCCCTCGTAGGCACGGGCCAGGTCGGCATAGATGCCGTACTCCAGGAAATCGCAGGGCTCCTCGAACCAGCGCAGGCCGTAGGGCGCGATGGCCCGGGCATAGTCCAGCGCGGTGTCGCGGCCGAACGCGCAGCTCGCGTCCACGGCCAGGGCCCGGCCGTCGCCCATCTCGCTCAGCACCGCCTCGATGCGCCGGCAGTCCTCGGCCGCGGACAGGCCGCCGATCTTCATCTTCACCATCCGGTAGCCGGCGTCGCGGTACCGGATCATCTCGTCCTTCAAGTCGCGCGCGGTCTGCCCCGGGAAGTACCAGCCGCCGCCGACATATACCGGCGCATGCGTGCGCGCCCGGCCACCGCCATGGCGCTCGGCCAGCACGGTGTGCAGCGGCTTGCCTTCGACCTTGGCCACCAGGTCCCATACGGCCACGTCCACCGTGCCCATGGGAATGGCGCGCTCCGCGTAGCCGCCGCGGCGCTCGCGCCGCTGCCCGCAGGCCAGGATCGCCGCGGGATCGAAATTGCGCCCCGTCGCGTCCAGCAGGCTGTCCGGCTCGGCGCCCAGGATACGCGGCGCGATCCGGTCGCGGATCTGCTCGCCGCAGGCATAGCGGCCAAAGGAATTGAACGCGAACCCCACCAGGGGACGCCCATCGCGGATCACGTCCGACACCACCGCGACCACCGTGGCGGTCATCTGGCTGAAGTCGGAGCGGGCGTTGGACAGGCGGGATTCCAGCGCGACCGTGCGCTCGATGATATTGACGATACGCATCAGTTCACCGTCGCGCCGGAAGCCTTGACCGCGGCGGCGAACTTGGCCATCTGCTCGCGCACGAAATCCACGCTGCGCGGATACGGCACCACCGTGCGCTCGAACGAACTCTCGGCCAGCTTCGCCTGCATCTCCGGTCCGTCCATGGCCTGCCCGATGGCGGCCACCAGCTTGTCGTGGACGGCGGCGGGCAAGCCCTTGGGCGCGGCCACCACCCACAACGACACGGCATCGACGCCTGGATAGCCGGCTTCGGCGAAGGACGGGGTATCGGGGAACATCGGCGAGCGCTTGTCGCCGGTCACCGCGATCGGAGCCAGCACGCCGCTCTTGACCTGCGGCGCGACCAGTGCCGGCAGGTTGAACATCATGTCCACCTGCCCACCCAGGAGGTCGGCGATCGCCGGCCCCGCGCCTTTGTAGGGCACGTGCAGCAGCTTGATGCCCGCGGCGGTCTTGAAGGTCTCGCCATGCAGATGGACGACCGTGCCCGCGCCGGCGGAGGCGAAGCTGAGCTGGTCGGGCCTGGCCTTGGCCTCGGCCACCAGTTCCTGCAGCGTGCGCGCCTTGACCCGCTTGGCATTGACCACCAGCACGCCGGTCGCAGTGGCGACCACCGACAGGAAGTCGAAGTCCTTCAGGCTGTCATAGGGCAGCTTGGCGTACAGGCTGGGATTGATGGCGAAGGCGGTGTCCAGGAGACCGATGGTGTAGCCATCCGGCTGCGCCCGGGCCACCGTGGCGGTGCCTATCGTGCTGCCGGCGCCGCCCTGGTTCTCGACGAACACCTGCTGGCCCAGGGCGGTACTCAGCCGCTGCGCGAACTGGCGGCCCAGCAGATCGGTGCTGCCCCCCACGACATAAGGCACCACCATGCGCACCGCGCGGGACGGATAGTCCGCGTCGGCCGCAGCGGCCCCCATCGCGCATGCCCACAGGCACGCGGCAAATCCCAGCCGGCGTAACGGTCGATACATGGCGCCCTCCCTTTTCCGGTGACGCGAACCGCGTGCCCCCGCACGCCCCGCGCATGCAGAAAAGTATAGGAAGCGCGGACGCCTGCGGCCATGGACGGGATTGGCGACTATTTGGACAAAATCAGGTCTCTTGCCAGGCCTCGGCCGGGTTCTCCCGGCCCGCGGCCTGGCTGCGGTAGGCGCTGGGCGTCACGCCGCGCAACTGGCGGAAACGCCGGGCAAAGTACGCCTCGTCGGGAAAGCCCACGCTGGCCGCGATCTCGGCAATCGGGCGCGACGACCCCGCCAGCATCCGGCACGCGAGATCCATGCGCTGGTCGGCCAGGATCTCGGTAAAGGTCCGGCCCGTCTCCCGCTTGAGCAGGTGCGCCAGGTAGTGGGTCGACAGGTACGCGGCCGCCGCCGCGTCCGCCAGCGTGATGGGCTCGGCCAGGTGTTCCCGCATGAAGCGGCTCACGCGCGCCAGCGATGCCCGGCGGCTGCCCTGCAGCATCGAGGTCCGGGCCAGGGCCTGAAGATCCTCCTGGTGCCGGCGGCACACCAGGCCGATCAGGCGGAACAGATCGGCGCGGATGAACTCGGTGGCATAGAAACCGCCCCGGCCATGTTCGGCCTGCATGCGCTGGCACAGGCGGCGCACCTCGGCCAGTTCGTCGGCGCCGAGTTCGAAATCCAGGTGCTCCTGGTACAGGAAGGGCGCGAGCTCGGGCATCTCGTCGACCGAGACATCTTCCAGTTCCAGCAAGTCGATGCGCGATTCCGGCCGCAGGAAATCGCGGCGGAAATTGATGACGAAAAACTCCGCCGGTTCGACGTGCCGGATGCAGTGCACGCGCAGCGGCATGATGAAGCTGAGTGTGCCCGGCAGGATGGGCCGCACCGTCGCGCCCAGCACATGCTCAGTGCGGCCGGCCAGGTTCACATAGATCTGGAAATACTCGTGCTTGTGCAGTGGCGGCTGCCCGACCGACGTAGCCTGATCGCGTATCCAGAACGCGGTGCGCGGAAGGAATTCGCTGGTGCGGTTGATGGGCGCGTCAGGCATCGCATCGGTGCTCCGGGTTGTCGGTGCTTCCTATTCCCTGGGCGGCGCCGTGCGGCGCCGGAAATCGCGCGGCCGGAAACCCAGCGCGAACAGCACGCCGAAATAGACCACGGCGGCGCCGCTTATCACGCCCAGCAACAGCCCTACCCGCAGCCAGGCGTGGGTTTGCAGGCCCAGCCAATCCACGCGCTGCTCGGCCAGCCACAGCGCCAGGCCCATGGCCGCCAGCGCTCCCGCCAGCCGTGCCAGGAAACCGCCCCACCCGGCCGCCGGCCGGTAAACGCCGCGGCGGCGCAGGCCTGTCAGCAGGGCCAGCGCGTTGATGCAGGCCCCCAGGCCGATGGACAAGGCCAGCCCGGCATGATGCAGCCACGGCACGAACACCAGGTTCAGGCACTGCGTGGCCACCAGCACCACCAGCGCGATCTTGACCGGCGTGCGGATATCTTGCCTGGCGTAGAAGCCGGGCGCCAGGATTTTCACGGACAGGAGCCCGATCAGGCCCACCGCATAAGCCACCACCGCCATCCGGGTCTGGGCAACGTCGGCGGCGGTAAAGGCACCGTAGTGGAACAGCGTGCTGACCAGGGCCGTGGACATCAGCGCCATCCCCAGGCAGGCGGGCAGGCCCAGCAGCAGTGTCAGGCGCAGCCCCCAGTCCAGCAGCGCGCTGTATTCCTCGGCGTGGCCGGCGGCGTGCGCCTGCGACAGGTTGGGCAGCAACACGGTGCTCAGCGCGATGCCCAGCAGCGCGGTCGGAAACTCCATCAGCCGGTCGGCGAAGGACAGCCAGGTGACGCTGCCGGGAGCCAGCCAGGTCGCGATGTTGGTATTGATCAGCAGCGATACCTGGGCCACCGAGACGCCCACGATGGCCGGCAACATCTGCCGCAGGATGCGCCGCACATAGGGGTCCGCCCAGGCCGCGCGCAGCCCGAGCCCGATGCGGGGGCACAGGCCCAGCCGCGCCAGGGCGGCGAACTGCATCGCCAGTTGCGCCACGCCGCCGGCCATCACGCCCACCGCCAGCGCATAGAGCGGCACCTCCAGATGCGGGGCGAGCCACAGGCTGGCGGCGATCATGGACAGGTTCAGCAGCACCGGCGTGAACGCCGGCACGCCGAAATGCCGCCAGGTATTGAGCACGCCCGAGGCGAAGGCCACCAGCGACATGCACAAGATGTAGGGAAACATGACGCGGGTCATCCAGACCGCCGCCTGGAAATCGGCCGCGCGCTCCGCGCCCCTCAGCCCGCTGCCCATCGCGCTGACCACCCAGGGCGCCGCGATCACGCCCACGGCGGTCACCGCCATCAGCGCGAAGGTCAGCAGCGAGGCGACATGGTCCAGCAGGCGGCGGGTGTCCTCCGGCGCATGACGGTTCCGTGCCTCTCCCAGGATGGGCACGAAGGCCTGCGAGAACGCGCCCTCGGCGAACAGGCGCCGCAGCAGGTTGGGAATGCGGAAAGCCACCCAGAACGCATCGGTCAGGCTGCCGGCGCCGAAGGCCCGGGCGATCAGCACGTCGCGCACCAGGCCGGTAATGCGGGACAACAGGGTATAACTACTGATGGTGGCCGCGGCGCGCAGCAAATTCATGGATGACCTTGTACGCGGGGCGCCGCGCGAGTATGGTTGCCTTGCTCGTGGTTTTACGGGGACCTGGCCACGAAGTATTTGATTTTACGGCCATTTGGGGCTATAGTCTTTGGCTTTGCGAAGCTCCTGCCGCCGCGTATAGCATACAAGTCGTGACTTCGCCCTACCAGATACGGAATTTCCATGGCTAATACCGCCCAAGCACGCAAGCGCGCCCGCCAAGCAGTGGTCCGCAACAAGCACAACTCCAGCCTGCGTTCGATGCTGCGCACGTCGATCAAGCGCGTGCGCCAGGCCGTGGAAGCCGGCGACAAGACCGCCGCCACGGAAGTGCTGCAGAAAGCCACCAGCGTCATCGACCGCGTCGCGGACAAGAAGATCATCCACAAGAACAAGGCCGCTCGCCACAAGAGCCGCCTGGCCGCCGCCGTCAAGGCCCTGGCCTGATCTGACTCCGCTGCGCGGTCTAGCGCCGCGCGCGAGCAAGAAGCCAGCCTGGCAGGATTCCCTCCTGCCAGGCTGGCTTTTGTTCGTCCATACGTTTCGCAATAGGTGAACCCACCCGCAGGAGCGCTGGCTCGATCAGCCCTTCAGGGCTGCTTCGGCTTGCCCGGCGCGTCGGGAATCAGACAGGCCTCGACCGTGCGCAAATCATTGTCGCGCGCGAAATCGTTCACGAACTGCCAGGCCAGGGGCTCGAGCGCCCGCAACCGTTCATCGACCACCACGCATTTGACACCGTCGATGAAGGTGGGCACGACGTAAGGGGAATAGGTGAAGGGGCTCGCCACGCTCCCCTTGGGCCGAAAGGGCGACATGACGCCGGCCAGGCGTTCGGCCCAATCGCTGGGGCGGAACTTGCTGCCACCTGAAGTGATACCCTGGATAATGAACTGCCTGACGCTTTCAGCCATCGTCGTTGTCTGCGGGAGGATGTCCGCGGTGAAATGGGTCTCGTGAACCCGATGGATCTTGAGCCCGGCCTGTTGCACACAGGTGTTGCATGCGCCGACCGGACCGCCCCGCGCGGCGGCGCGGGACTCGACGCGGGCCCGGCAAGGCCCGATAGGGTCCGGCAGGACTCGCGACGGGCGGGGTTACGCCCCGCCAGAGAAGCTCGGCATTGTAGCTTATCGACCCACCCGCCCTCTACCCGCACACTGAACGGCGCACAGCGCGCGACACGATTTCCGGCATCCCCACCATGACCACCCAGACCGCCAAAATCCTCTTTCTTCCCGGTGCCGGGGGAAGCGCCTCGTTCTGGCAACCCGTCGCCGACCGCCTCGGGCGGGACGGAACCCTGCTGGCATGGCCAGGACTGGGAAACGAGCCCGCCCACCCCGGCGTGAACGGGATCGACGACCTCGTGCGCCTGGCCTTGCGCCACATGACCGAACCGGTCGACATCGTCGCGCAATCCATGGGCGGCCTGGTCGCGATCCGCCTGGCGCTCGCGGCGCCCACCCGGGTCAACCGCCTGGTCCTGGCCGCCACGTCGGGCGGCGTTCCCGTCGCGGACCTCGGCGGCACCGATTGGCGCGCCGACTATTTCCTCGCCTACCCCGGGGCGGCCCGATGGATCGCCGATCCGCAGGAGGACCTGTCGGCACGCCTTCCGTCGATCACGGCCCCCACGCTCCTGCTCTGGGGCGACCGGGATCCCATCAGCCCCCTCGCCGTCGGGCAGCGTCTGGCGTCGCTGCTCCCCCGGGCACGGCTACAGATCGTTCCCGGCGGAAATCATGACCTGGCGCAAACCCACGCCGACCTCGTCGCCGACGCGATCGCGCACCATCTCGGGGCTCCCGCGGCTTGTAACAATGCCTCGGGTATCATTGATCCTTTCCGCGAAACGAGCCGATGAGTCGATGGCCCGCGGCGCCACGGCACCGCCCGCCGATTCGGCAACTCTCTGTCAGAGGCGTCGTATGAACGCAACTCCCCAGCAAAACTCGAAGACCAACCCTCCCCTGCGCCATTTCCTCCAGTTCAACGACTTCACGCGCGAGGAAATCGAATACCTGTTCAGCCGCGCCGCGCTGATCAAGCGCAAGTTCAAGAACTACGAGCCGCATTTCACCCTGAGCGACCGCACCCTCGCCATGGTGTTCGAGAAGGCCAGCACCCGCACCCGCGTCTCGTTCGAAGCCGGCATGTACCAGATGGGCGGCTCGGTCATCCACCTGACCACGGGCGACTCCCAGCTCGGCCGCTCCGAACCGGTCGAGGATTCGGCCCAGGTCATCTCCCGGATGGTCGACCTGATCATGATCCGCACCTTCGAACAGACCAAGATCGAGCGCTTCGCCGCCTACTCGCGCGTGCCCATCATCAACGGCCTGACCAACGAGTTCCACCCCTGCCAGATCCTGGCCGACATCTTCACCTACATCGAGCACTGCGGCTCGATCCAGGGCAAGACCGTGGCCTGGGTGGGCGACTCCAACAACATGTGCAACACCTGGCTGCAGGCCGCCGAGTTGCTGGACTTCAACCTCCACGTCTCGACCCCGCCCGGCTACGAACTCGAACCCGAACGCGCGGGCGTCATCGACGCCGAACGGCTCAAGCAGTTCGCCGACCCCATGGAAGCCTGCCAGGGCGCCCACCTGGTCACCACCGACGTCTGGACCAGCATGGGCTTCGAAGCCGAGAACGAGGAACGCCGCGCCGCCTTCGCCGACTGGTGCGTCGACAGCGACATGATGGCCGTGGCCGACCCCGGCGCGGTCTTCATGCACTGCCTGCCCGCGCACCGCGGCGAGGAAGTCACCGCCGACGTCATCGACGGCCCCCAGAGCGTGGTCTGGGACGAAGCCGAAAACCGCATGCACGTCCAGAAAGCTCTGATGGAATTTCTCCTTCTAGGCAAGCTATAGGCGGTGGTACAATGGACGGTCGTCCCTGTTAGGCCGGGGGGCGATTGCACGATCCCGCGCATATGGCACGGAGCGCCCCTTGGGTGCGCCTCCATATCCGGTGACCTGACCGGCCAGAAAGCTGCACCGCCCAAGCGCGGGCCGTCCATGCCCTGGGAACATCAATGAGCGAAGTAAAGAAGGTCGTACTTGCCTATTCGGGCGGTCTTGACACATCCGTGATCCTGAAATGGCTTCAGGACACGTATCAGTGCGAAATCGTCACCTTCACCGCCGACATCGGCCAGGGTGAAGAGCTCGAGCCGGCACGCGCCAAGGCCCTGAAGTTCGGCATCAAGCCGGAAAACATCTACATCGACGACCTGCGCGAGGAATTCGTCCGCGACTTCGTCTTCCCGATGTTCCGCGCCAACACCATCTACGAAGGCGAGTACCTGCTGGGCACCTCCATCGCCCGCCCGCTGATCGCCAAGCGCCAGATCGAGATCGCGCGCGAGGTCAAGGCCGACTCCGTCTCCCATGGCGCCACCGGCAAAGGCAACGACCAGGTCCGCTTCGAACTGGGCTACTACGCGCTCGAGCCGGGCATCAAGGTCGTCGCCCCGTGGCGCGAATGGGACCTGCTCTCGCGCGAGAAGCTGCTGGCCTACGCCGAAAAAGCCGGCATCCCCATCGAGATGAAGCACAAGCAGGGCGGCGCGCCCTACTCGATGGACGCCAACCTGCTGCACATCAGCTACGAAGGCCGCCACCTGGAAGACCCGAAGGCCGAGGCCGAGGAATCCATGTGGCGCTGGACCGTGGCCCCGGAAGCCGCGCCCGATGCCCCCGAATACCTGGACGTCGAATTCGAGCACGGCGATATCGTCGCCCTGAACGGCAAGCGGATGACGCCCGCCGAAGTGCTGACCGAGCTGAACAAGCTGGGCGGCAAGCACGGCATCGGACGCCTGGACCTGGTGGAAAACCGCTACGTCGGCATGAAGTCCCGCGGCTGCTACGAAACTCCGGGAGGCACGATCATGCTGCGCGCCCACCGCGCGATGGAATCCATCACGCTGGACCGCGAAGTCGCCCACCTCAAGGACGACCTGATGCCGCGCTACGCCAGCCTGATCTACAACGGCTACTGGTGGAGCCCCGAGCGCAAGGCGCTGCAGGTGCTGATCGACCATACCCAGCAGGCCGTGAACGGATGGGTGCGCCTGAAGCTATACAAGGGCAACGTCTACACCATCGCTCGCGATTCGAAGAACACGCTGTTCGACCAGACCATCGCGACCTTCGACGACGACGGCGGCGCCTACGACCAGGCGGATGCCGGCGGCTTCATCAAGCTGAACGCCCTGCGCATGCGCATCGCGGAAAACGCCCGTCGCAAGCGCGGATGAACCAACCGTCCGAACCCGTGCCCAGCACCAGCCCGGAAACGGGCTGGCGTTGACCCACCGTCGGCGGCCCTCGGGCCGCCGATTTGTTTTTCGAGCGCCATGAACGAGAACGCCCAACCGCCCCTGGTCATCATTCAGACCGGACTCCCGCCCGAACCGGTGTCCAACCGGCACGGCACCTTCAGCTGCATGATCCGCGAAGCGGCCGGGCTGCGCGCCGGAGACATCGAGATCGTGGCCGTGCACCAGGGGGCCCAGTTACGCCCCCCCTCGAGCTATCGCGCCGCCATCATCACCGGCTCGCCCGCCATGGTCACCGACCTGGCCGACTGGAGCGAGCGCACGGCCGACTGGATACGGCGGGCGGTGGACCTGGGCCTGCCCATCCTGGGTATCTGCTACGGACACCAATTACTGGCCCACGCGCTGGGCGGCCGGGTCGATTTCCATCCTCGCGGCCGTGAAGTGGGCACCCAGACGGTCGAACTGCTGCCCGCCGCCGGCGACGTCCCCCTACTGGCGGGGCTGCCCTCGCACTTTCCGGCGCACCTGATCCACCAGCAGAGCGTGATGGAAATACCGGCCGGCGCTACCGTGCTGGCGCGCTCCGAGCACGACGCGCACCAGATCGTGCGATACGGCGATGGCGTGATTTCCAGCCAGTACCATCCGGAGTTCTGCCCCCGCATCATGGGGACCTATCTCACACACTTCGGCCCCAGGCTGGGCGAGGAAGGCTTCGACGTCCAGGCACTGAGCGCCCGTCTGCGGCCCGCGCCCGAGGCCCGCGAACTACTGCTGCGCTTCGTCCGGCAGCACGCCGCGTTGCAGGAAGCGGCCTAGGAATCGATGCCCGGCACCACGACCGGCTCGATCTCCAGCTCCAGGCCGTAGCGTTCGCGCACGTCGCGCCGCACGGCCTGCGCCAGCGCCAGCACGTCGCCCGATTGCGCGCCCCCATGATTGACCAGCACCAGCGCCTGGCGCTCGTGCACCCCCACCGGCCCCATGCGGCGCCCCTTCCAGCCGCATTGGTCGATCAGCCACCCGGCGGCCAGCTTGTAGCCGCCGTCCTCTTGTGGGTAGGCCACCAGGCCGGGAAAGCAGGCGCGCAGCCGCTCGTACAGCGCGGCCGGCACCACGGGATTCTTGAAGAAGCTGCCGGCATTGCCCAGCACGGCCGGATCCGGCAGCTTGGCCCGCCGGATCGCGCAGACCGCCTCGTAGACATCGCGCGCCGTGGGTGAGCCCGTCAGGCTCTCGTGCCGCCGCAGATCGGGATAGTCCAGCACGGGCGTCCACCGCCGGGACAAGCGTAGCCGCACGGCGGTGATGACCCAGCGCCCGGGTTCGCGCTTGAAGACGCTGTCCCGGTAGGCGAACGCGCATTGCGCAGCGTCCATCTCCACCCAGGCGCCGCGCAACAGGTCGTAGGCCGTCAGGCCGGCGAAGCGGTCGCGCAGTTCGACACCATAGGCACCTATGTTCTGCACCGGCGCCGCGCCGACGGTGCCGGGAATGAGCGCGAGGTTTTCCAGTCCGCCCCAGCCTTGCCCGACACAATAGGTAACGAAGTCGTGCCAGTTTTCGCCCGCCGCGGCTTCGACCACGCGGGACTCGTCGTCCTCGGCCAACAGCCGGATGCCGCGCAGTGCCATCCGCGCCACCAGGCCGCGCACCCGGGGCGGCAGGACCAGATTGCTTCCGCCGCCCAGCACCAGGAGCCCCGCGTCGCGGGAACGCGCCAGGCTGGCCAGCGCCGGCAGCTCGTCGGGGCTGCGCAGCGTGACGCAGGCCGGCGCCGAACTGGCCAACCCCAGAGTGTTGAGGGACGATAAATCGCAGGCGCCGGGCACGAGGCCCGCGCGAGCGCCGGAATCAGGAGCAACAGCCAATCTTGGGCACCAGGCAGGACGAACAAGCGCGGCGGGACGGATTTCCCGCGGCCCCGCCATCTTACTTGACTACAATTCCCCTATTCCAAGATAGGCCGCAAGCCGCATGCAAGGAGCCCACTCATGCCTACATTCGATGTCGTCTGCAAACCCAACCTGGTCGAACTGCGCAATGCCGTCGAGCAGACCAACAAGGAAATCACCACCCGCTTCGACTTCAAGGGCTCGGACGCCCGTGTCGAACAGACCGACAAGGAACTCACGGCCTATGCCGACAGCGACTTCCAGCTGAACCAGGTGCGGGACGTGCTGCTGAACAAGATGACCAAGCGCAGCGTGGACGTGCGCTTCCTGGATCACGGCAAGGTCGAGAAGATGGGCGGCGACAAGGTCAAACAGGTGCTGACGGTGCGCAACGGCGTACCCCAGGACGCGGCCAAGAAGATCGTTGCCCTGATCAAGAACAGCAAGATGAAGGTCCAGTCCAGCATCCAGGGCGACACCGTGCGCGTGCAGGGCGCCAAGCGCGATGACCTGCAAAGCGCCATCGCGCTGCTCAAGAAGGACGTGACCGACCTGCCCCTGGGCTTCGAGAACTTCAGGGACTGAGCGGTCCTGCTCGCGGAACGATCATGAATGCCCCGCCGGGACTCAAAGCACGGGGCGTTTGAACAGCATGGCGGGATCGAGTTCGAGCGCCTTGGCCAGCTTCTCGATGTTGTCGACCGAGATGTTGACGCGTGCCCGCTCGACCTGACTGACAAAGGTCCGGTCGAGGTGGGCGGCAAACCCGAGCTGCTCCTGCGACATCTTCTGCGCGACCCGGAACGCTCGTACGTTGTAGCCGAGGATCTCGCGCAGCGTCGTCAAGGACGCCGACGGATTGGGGGATCTCAGAGGTGCGGGCATTGACGCATACTCCCCACGACAGCGCGTTATATCTACCGCTTTTACATCACTTTTACTGGACGCGATTGCAACGCTTCGCAAAGCGCTTCAGCAAAAGTAATTCTGCGCCTGTCGTGGTGCGGCACCTACGGGGCTAACCCTCGGTCATGCGTGGCGCGCTCGATACGGAAAGCGGGCGCTTCCCGCATTCGGGGGGGATCAACTCACCTGATCGGGAAACCGCCCGCGCACGGAAGCTTCGATGCCCGCCGCGTCGAGCCCCAGGCCCGCCAGCAGCGCGGCCTGGTCGCCGTGGTCGATGAAGCGGTCGGGCAGGCCGAGCTGCATCACGGACACGGTCACACCAGCCTCGCTCAGCACCTCGCAGACGGCGCTGCCGGCGCCGCCCATGATGCTGCCCTCTTCCACCGTCACCAGCGCCGCATGCCGCGCCGCCAGGTCGAGGATGAGCTCGCGGTCGATGGGCTTGACGAAGCGCATGTCCACCACCGTGGCATCCAGCGCCAACCCCGCCTGCAACGCGGGCACGGCCAGCGTGCCGAACGCGAGGATCGCGACGCCCGCCTTGCCGCCGGGCTGCGCGCGGCCGCTTTCGCGCCGCACGACGCCCTTGCCCAGGGCAACGGTGTCGAGGTTCGCCGCTGGCGCCGCCCCCCGGCCCGCACCGCGCGGATAGCGGACCGTGGCGGGTCCGGGATGCTGATAACAGGTCGACAGCAGCAGCCTGCATTCGGCCTCGTCCGAGGGCGTGGCCACCACCATGTTGGGGATGCAGCGCACGAAGGCGATGTCGTAGTTGCCGGCGTGCGTGGCGCCATCCGCGCCCACGAGGCCGGCGCGATCGAGCGCGAAGGTCACGTCCAGGTCCTGGAGCGCGACGTCGTGGATCAATTGGTCGTAGCCCCGCTGCAGGAAGGTGGAGTAGATGGCCACCACCGGCTTGAGCCCTTCGCAGGCGAGCCCGCCCGCGAAGGTCACCGCGTGCTGCTCGGCGATGCCCACGTCGAAGTAGCGATCGGGAAAGCGCCGCTCGAACTCCACCAGGCCACTGCCCTCGCGCATGGCCGGCGTGATGCCGATCAGGCGCGTGTCCTCGGCCGCCATGTCGCACAGCCAGTCGCCGAACACCTGGGTGAAGGTCTTCCTGGGCGGCGTGGACGGCTTGCTGATGCCCACCGCGGGATCGAACTTGCCCGGTCCGTGGTACAGGATGGGATCGGCCTCGGCCAGCTTGTATCCCTGCCCCTTGCGGGTGACGACGTGCAGGAAGCGCGGGCCGGACAGCTTGCGCATGTTCTGCAGCGTGGGGATCAGCGAATCGAGGTCATGTCCGTCGATGGGGCCGACATAGTTGAAGCCCAGCTCCTCGAACATCGTGGCGGGCGTGACCATGCCCTTGGCGTGCTCCTCGATGCGGCGCGCCAGTTCGAACACGGGCGGCACATGCGACAGCACCGCCTTGCCCACGTTGCGCGCGGCGGCGTAGAACCTGCCCGACATCAGGCGCGCGAGGTAGCGGTTCAACGCACCGACCGGCGGCGAGATCGACATGTCGTTGTCGTTCAGGATCACCAGCAGGTCCACGTCGGGCATGACGCCGCCGTTGTTCAGCGCCTCGAAGGCCATGCCGGCGGACATCGCGCCATCGCCGATCACGGCGATGTGCTTGCGGTCGATGCCGGCGTAGCGGGCCGCCGCCGCCATGCCCAGCGCGGCCGAGATGGAGGTGGACGAATGCGCGGTGCCGAAGGCGTCGTAGTCGGACTCGCTGCGCCGGGGAAAACCGGAAATGCCGTCCTGCTGCCGCAGGGTCGCCATGCCGGCGCGCCGGCCCGTCAGGATCTTGTGCGGATAGGTCTGGTGCCCCACGTCCCAGACGATGCGATCGTCGGGGGTATCGAAGACGTAGTGCAGCGCCAGGGTCAGTTCGACCGTGCCCAGATTCGAGGACAAGTGGCCGCCGGTGCGGGACACCGACTCCAGCACGAAGGCGCGCAGTTCATCGGCCAGCGCCGACAGTTGGCAGCGGTCCAGTTTTTTCAGGTCGGCCGGAGATTCGATGCGGTCGAGCATTTCGGTGGGCATGTTTCGGTATCTCCGTTCAGCGGTCGCGCAGCACGATGAAATCGGCCAGCGCGGCCAGGCGCGCACCGCCCGCTCCCAGCGGAGCGATGGCCTCGTGCGCGGCCTGGCGCAGACGCTCCGCCAGGGTCCGGGCCTCGTCCAGGCCCAGTATGGATACATAGGTTGGCTTGTCGGCGGCCGCATCCTTGCCGGCCGTCTTGCCCAGGCGCGCCGAATCGGCCGTGACATCGAGGATGTCATCGACCACCTGGAACGCCAGCCCCACCGCCTGCGCGTAGCCGTCGAGTGCCGCGCGCTGGACCGAGCTCGCGCCCACCACGATGCCGCCCAGGGCGGCGCTGGCGCGCAGCAGCGCCCCGGTCTTGAGCCGGTGCATGGCTTCGAGCTGATCCCGGTTCAGCGGCTTGCCGACGCTGGCCAGGTCGATGGCCTGGCCGCCGGCCATGCCCAGGCTGCCGGCCGCCGTCGCCAGCACCTGCACCGCCTGCACGGTCAGGCCGGGGGCGATCGGCATACCCGCCAGGACTTCGAACGCCAGGGCCTGCAAGGCATCGCCCACCAGCAGCGCCGTGGCCTGGCCGAACTCCACGTGCACGGTCGGGCGGCCGCGGCGCAGGACGTCGTCGTCCATGCACGGCATGTCGTCGTGCACCAGGGAGTAGGCGTGGATCAGTTCGACCGCGGCGGCGGCGGCGTCCAGCGCCGCCTCGCTGCCGGCGCCGGATGCCGCGCAGGCTTCGCCCGCGGCATAGGTCAACATGGGGCGCACGCGCTTGCCACCGCCCAGCACCGCATACCGCATGGCGCCATGCAGCGTCCGCGGCTCGGTGTCCTGGGCGGGCAACAAGCGCGCCAACGCCTGTTCGGCGCGCACCCCGCACGCCGCCATCCAGGCGGAAAAATCTTCGCGACTGCCAGCCATCAAGTCAGTCCCCGGCCTCTTCGAAGGGACGCAGCAATTCTCCCTCGAGGACCCGGACCTGCTGCTCGGCGCGCGCCAGTCTGTCCTGGCAGACCCGCACCAGGTCGACACCGCGCCGGTAGGCGGCCAGCGAGGACTCCAGCGGCATGGAACCGTCCTCCATCATCGCCACCAGCGCCTCGAGCTCGCCCAGGGCGGCCTCGAAGTCCTGAGGCAGGGCCTGCGCGGGGGCGTCGCCCTGTGCATCGGGAACATTCACGAATTTGTCGGCCAATCAAGCCTCCTGGATCTCGTCACGGCATCGAACCCGGAATTGTACGGGATGCCGGGATTCCACCCCCGCCGCAGGCAAGGTCAGGCGGGGCGGCGGCGGGGACTTGCACGGCCGTCCGGGGTACAATAGCCGGCTTGATCGGGCAGATCATTTTCTTCGCGCCAGTACCATCTGCGAAGTCCAAAAACACCGCTCCAGGTCGCGTAAGGGGTGGTTTCGCAGCGAGGGGGACTGGCTTCACAACTCTCGCGGAGGGAAGTCATGACCGATATCGGTCGCGTGGCACACGTGGCGGCGAGCCGAGCGCAGCTCCCAGTCAGTGCCTATTTCGATGAAGCGCGCTTCGCGCGCGAAATGCAAAACGTCTTTGGCCAGGCCCCCATGTACGTGGGCCACCAGAAAGGCGTCCCCGAAGTCGGGGACTACCGTACCCTGATCCAGGAAAACGACGGCCGGGTGCTGGTGCGCAACCATGCCGGCGTCGAGCTGCTGTCCAACGTATGCCGTCACCGGCAGGCGCTGATGCTGGGCAAGCATCCGGCCGGCGGCGAACGGCAGGCCGCGCATTGCAGCGGCAACCTGGGCCGCCCGGGCAACATCGTCTGCCCCCTGCACCGCTGGACCTACGACGCCCGCGGCAAGCTGATCGGCGCCCCGCTGTTCAGCGAAACGCCGGGCCTGGACCTGCAGCGCTTCGCGCTGCAGGAATGGAACGGCTCGCTGTTCGAGTCGCCCCGCGCAGGCGGCCGTCAAATCGCCACCGAGCTTGCCGCCCTGGACGGCAGGCCCGAGTTCGACTTCAGCGACTACGTCCTGGACCGGGTGCAGGTGCACCAGTGCAACTACAACTGGAAGACGTTCATCGAGGTCTACCTCGAGGACTACCACGTCGGCCCGTTCCACCCCGGCCTGGGCCGTTTCGTCACCTGCGACGATCTGAGCTGGGAATTCGGCGACTACTACAGCCTGCAGCGGGTCGGCGTGCACAACGCGCTGGCGCACCCCGGTTCGGGCGTCTACCAGCGCTGGCACGATGCCCTGCTGGCCTACCGCAATGGCAGCGCGCCGGAATTCGGGGCGATCTGGGTCACCCATTTTCCGACCCACATGATCGAGCTGTATCCGCACACGCTGGTATTGTCGACGCTCTATCCCAAGAGCCCGCAGGAAACGGTCAATATCGTCGAATTCTATTATCCCGAGGAAATCGTCCATTTCGAACGGGATTTTGTCGAGGCCCAGCAGGCGGCCTATATGGAAACCGCCGTCGAGGACGACGAGATTGCCGAACGCATGGATGCCGGCCGCAAGGCATTAATGGAACGCGGCACCAACGAGGCCGGCCCCTACCAATCCCCCATGGAAGACGGCATGCAGCACTTCCATGAGTGGTATCGGAAGGTAATGAACGAACCGGAAGATATGTAAAGACGTAACTTTTGTCCGACTGCCCATCAAAGCGCCCTTCATGGGCGCTTTTCTTTTTTTCAATCGCCGCAAGCCCCCGTCGCTCATGAGGTGTTTGAAGGCAATACCCACCGATCTGTAATAAATACACGGTGACTCGGCAGCATGCCAATCATTACAAATATACACACTGCCGCCTTGTCAACGCGGGAGCCGGCGCGTAGCTTTTAAAACGAAAGCCAGGCCCGATGCATATAGGCCGGATTTTCGCCATAGGTAAAAAAAGACGGGAGAAAAGCATGCTGCATTATGCAGTCGTATTTTTCGTCATCGCCATCATCGCGGCGGTCCTGGGATTCGGCGGCATCGCCGCCGGTGCCGCGTCGATCGCGAAGATATTGTTCTTCATTTTCATCGTGCTTGCGGTCCTGTCGCTGCTGAGCGGCCTGTTCCGAAAATGATTCACGCCCAAGGAGAAAAACCATGAACGTTCGTACCCTGCTCGTCGCCGGCATCATCGGTACCGCCACGGTCATGGGCGGCTGCGCCGCCACCCGCACCCAGCAATCCGCGGGTGAATACGCCAGCGACGCCGCCATTACCGCCAAGGTGAAGGCCGCCCTGGTCTCGGCCAAGGACGTCAGCGCCATCGACGTCAACGTCGAAACCTTCCGCCGCACCGTCCAGCTCTCCGGCTTCGTCAACTCCCAAGCCGAGGCCACCCGCGCCGTGGAAGTCGCCCGTGGCGTCGAAGGCGTCCAAAGCGTCCGCAACGACCTGCGGGTGAAAAACAACCCTCGATAGAGCCCCCTATGCGCTGACGCGCACGCAATAAAAACGAAAAACGGCTTCGCTCAAAAAAGCGAAGCCGTTTTCTCATTCCAACCAGCGACCAGCCAAACCCCCAGCCCCCGCCAGCCGCTTGGTACCCCAGGATGCGGTGGATCCGGCTCCGCCGGTCCACCCGCATCGCCCCCTGGGGGGCGCCCGCAGGGCGTAGGGGGGGGCTATACCCCCTCTACCCTTTTGCGTTCATCAGGGCGCGGATGCGCTGCTCGATGGGGGGGTGGGACGCGAACAGCGCGCCGAAGCCCTTGCCGCCGCCGGCGATGCCGGAGGCCTCGAAGCTCTTGGGCAGGTCGCCCGGTTCCATGCCGCCCAGGCGGGCCAGGGCGCGGATCATCGGTTCGCGCGAGCCCAGCAGGTAGGCCGAGCCGGCGTCCGCGCGGTATTCGCGCTGGCGCGAGAACCAGGCGACGATGACGGAGGCCAGGATGCCGAACACCAGTTCACAGACGATGACGGTGGCGAAGTAGCCGATGCCGCCACCACGTTCGTTCTTGAGCACCATCCGATCGACCACGTAGCCGACGACGCGCGCCATGAATACCACGAAGGTGTTGACCACGCCCTGGATCAGGGTCAGCGTGATCATGTCGCCATTGGCGATGTGCGCCACTTCGTGGCCCAGGACGGCACTGACTTCTTCCTCGGTCATGCCCCGCAGCAGACCGGTAGACACCGCGACCAGCGCGTCGTTCTTGAAGGCGCCGGTGGCGAACGCGTTGGGCTCGCCCTCGTAGATGGCGACCTCGGGGCGGCCGATGCCGGCGCGGTCGGCCAGTTGGTGCACGGTGTCGACCAGCCATTGCTCCTCGGCGCCGTTGGGCGCGTTGGGGTCGATGACCCGGGCGCCGGTGCTCCACTTGGCCATCGGCTTGCTCATCAGGAGCGAGATGATGGAACCGGTGAAACCGACGACGAGCGAGAAGATGGCCAGCGCCTGGATGTCCAGGCCGTTCGCGGTCAGAAAACGGTTGACGCCGAGCAGACTCAGCGTCGCCGTCAGGACCAGCATGACCGCGACGTTGGTCGCCAGAAATAGCACGATGCGTTTCATGAGGGCAGAAAGCTCCGAAAACCTTTGATGTTTTGTCCGGGGGCGGGTTTTCCCCTCGGCCACCGGGAACCGCCCCGCGCGGCGCCGAATGTGACGGCAACAGGCATCGGGAAGTTCCCTCCGGCCGCCGCAGAACGGCGAGAGGGACGATACCCGTTTCCCGGTTGGGGCTATATGGTAGCCGGGACGATGATTTCAAGGTGAATACTGGGGTTAACCCCAGAAGCTACAATCGAGGCCACCTCATCGCCGCCCTCCCTCCATGCAAGCCCTCTGGATGCTTTTCGCTTCGCTGATGTTCGCGATCATGGCCATGTTCGTGAAATTCGCCTCGGAAGAGGCCAGCCTGGGGCAGATCATCCTGTTCCGGGGGCTGCCCACGGCGGCGGGCATCCTGGCCTGGGCCTGGGCCACCCGGCGCGTCGTGATCCCGCCGACCTGGCGGCTGCACATCATGCGCAACGTCGCCGGGGTGGGGTCGATCTGGCTGTCGTTCTTCGCCATGGGCCGGCTGCCGCTGGCGACCGCGATCACCCTGAACTACACCTCGCCGCTGTTCATCGCCGGCTGGATGATCTGGCGCCAGCACGACCTGACCGACCGGCTGCGCACGCTCGCGGTCGTGATCGGCTTCATCGGTGTGATCGCGATCCTGCGCCCCACCCTGGATCACTCGCAATGGCTGGCGGCCCTGCTGGGCCTGACCGCCGGCAGCCTGACCGCGATCGCCGTGATGCAGGTGCGCTCGCTGGGCCAGTCCGGCGAGCCCGAATGGCGCATCGTGCTGTTCTTCGCGCTGTCGTCCTGCCTGACGGGCGGCGTCGCCACCTCGGTCACCGGCTGGCAGCCGCCCTCGCTCTATGGCTGGTTCACACTGCTGGGCGTCGGCATCAGCGGGCTGCTGGGGCAGTTCGCGATGACGCGGGCGTTCAGCCGCGGATCGGCCGCCCTGTCCTCGGTGCTCCAGTACAGCACCATCCCGTTCTCGGTCCTGCTCGGCTTCCTGTTCTGGGACGATCATCCCGACATGCTGGGCTGGGCCGGCATGGTGCTGATCGCAGCGGCGGGACTGGTTTCGACCTGGCGCACGCTGGTGCTGGCCCGGCGGACCTGAGCCGCCGGGCGCCGCGCCGAACCTTCCCCGCCGGTCATGCTGGGTTGCAGCAAAACGCCGTCGGGTTCACACTTGATGCGTTAACGGCCGTCCTCCCCTCCCATGTCTCTGAAGCTGTCCGTCCTCGACCTGAGCCCCATTCCCGCCGGCTACACGGCCACCGATGCGCTGTCCAACAGCGTGGACCTCGCGCGCCAGGCCGAGGCCGCCGGCTACCACCGCTACTGGCTGGCGGAACACCACAACACGGGCATGCTGGCGTGCTCGGCGCCGGAACTGCTGATCTGCCGGATCGCCGGCGCCACCACCCGGCTGCGCGTGGGGTCGGGCGGCATCATGCTGCCCAATCACAGCCCGCTGAAGGTGGCCGAGACCTTCCGCGTGCTGGAAGCGATGTTCCCGGGCCGGATCGACCTGGGCCTGGGGCGCGCGCCCGGCACCGACCCCGTGACCGCCAGCGCGCTGCGCCGCGGCCATGCCGATGCCGATGAATTCCCGCAGCAACTGGCCGACCTGGTCGGCTACCTGAAGGACGTGATGCCGTCCGACCACCCCCATGCACGGGTGCGCGCCACGCCCGTGGGCGTGCCCTGCCCGCCCATCTGGATACTCGGCTCCAGCCTGTTCGGCGCGCGCGTGGCCGCCGCCAACGGCTTCGGCTTCGCCTACGCCCACCATATCGTGCCCGAGAACGCCCATGCGGCGATGCGGCTCTATCGCGAGGAATTCCGCGCGTCGCCGTTCGGCCACGAGCCGCGCGCCATCCTGGCGGTGTCGGCCGTCTGCGCGCCCACCGCCGACGAAGCCGAGCGCCTGGCCTCGACCGCCGACCTCAGCATGATGCGCACGCGCAGCGGCCGCACCCGCACCCCGCTGCCCAGCGTCGAGGAGGCCCTGGCCTACGCCTACCAGCCCGACGAAGAGGCGCTGCGCCAGTACAACCGCACCCGCATCCACATCGGCGCACCCGAGACGCTGGCCGGCTCGATCGGCGCACTGGCCCGGGCCACGCAGGCCGACGAAGTCATGATCAATTCCCAGATCCACAGCCACGCATACCGGGTCCGCAGCTACCAGTTGCTGGCCTCGGCGCTGCTGGCCTGACCGCTTCCCACCCACGCGCATACCAAGGGATCCAACATGCAGCTCCATGGAAAAGTCGCTCTCGTCACCGGCGCCGCCAGCGGCATCGGCAAGGAAATCGCCGACACGCTGGCCGCGGCGGGCGCCGCCGTCGCCATCGCGGACATCAATCTGAAGGCCGCCCAGGCGGTGGTCGACGAACTCAAGCTCAAGGGCTGCCAGGCGATGGCGGTGGACTTCGACGTGACCGACGAAGCGGCGGTCGAGCGCGGCACCCAACTGGTGGTCGACACCTTCGGCAGCGTGGACATCCTGGTGTCCAACGCCGGCATCCAGGTCGTCAATCCCATCGACCAGTTCGCGTACGCCGACTGGAAGAAGGTCATGGCCATCCACGTCGACGGCGCCTTCCTGACCACCAAGGCGGCCCTCAAGCACATGTACCGCGACGATCGCGGCGGCATCGTCATCTATACCGGATCGGTGCATTCGCACGAGGCCTCGCCGCTGAAGTCGGCCTACGTCACCGCCAAGCACGGCCTGCTCGGCCTGGCCCGCGTGCTGGCCAAGGAAGGCGCCCGGCACAACGTGCGATCGCACGTGGTCTGCCCCGGCTTCGTGCGCACGCCGCTGGTGGAAAAGCAGATCCCCGAGCAGGCCCGCGAACTCGGCATCCCGGAGGACGAAGTGATCAAGAAGGTCATGCTGGGCAACACCGTGGACGGCGAGTTCACCACCCTGCAGGACGTCGCGCAGACCGTACTGTTCCTGGCCACCTTCCCCACGGCGGCCTTCACCGGACAGTCGTTCGTCGTCAGCCACGGCTGGTACATGCAATAGATGGTGGCCCCCCAATCTCGACGCGATGAACTCGGCTACGACACCGTCGCGCTCGTCCTGCAGGGAGGCGGCGCGCTGGGCTCCTACCAGGGCGGCGTCTATGAAGGCCTGGCCGAGGCAGGGCTGCATCCGGACTGGATCGCCGGCATTTCGATCGGCGCGATCAACGCCGCCGTCATCGCCGGCAACCCGCCCGAGCGCCGGGTCGAACAATTGCAGCGGTTCTGGGACCACATCTGCCGTCCGCCGCTGCTGCCGCCCACGCCGGTCGACGCGCTGCGCGATGCGCTGGCCCGTCTTCCCGGTCCGGCCGGCGCCGCGCTCAGCGCCTGGGAAGCCTGGCGCGCCGTGCTGGAAGGACAGAACGGCTTCTTCGTGCCCAGGCTGGTGCCCTCGTGGCCGACGCAGCACGACCCCGGCACCGCCAGCGTCTACGACAGCACGCCGCTCAAGCGCACGCTGGAAGAGTTCGTCGACTTCGACCGGCTCAACAACGGCGGGACCCGCATCTCGGTGGGCGCCGTCAACGTCCGCACCGGCAACTTCGCCTATTTCGACAACACCTCCCGGGTGCTGACGGCCGACCACATCATGGCCTCGGCCGCCCTGCCGCCCGGCTTCGCGCCGGTCGAGATCGACGGCGAATACTACTGGGACGGCGGCGTCGTCTCGAACACGCCGCTCTACCAGATCCTGCAATCGAGCCCGCGCCGCTATTCGCTGGTCTTCCAGGTCGACCTGTGGAGCGCGCACGGCCAGTTGCCCGGGAACCTGAGCGAAGTGCCCATCCGCCAGAAGGACATCCAGTATTCCAGCCGCACGCGCCTGGTGACCGACTACATGCGCGAAGTCCAGGAATACCGCGGCCTGCTGCGCGAGCTGCTCAAGCACATGCCGGCCGGGCACGGCCGCGAGCCCTGGATGAAGCGGGCGCGCGAGCTCGCCAGTGATCGGCGCATCAACGTGCTGCACCTGATCTACCGCGGCGAGAAATGCGAGGCCCCCTACAAGGACTACCAGTTCGGCCGGCTGGGCATGGAAGAACGCTGGAGCGGGGGCCTGGCCGACATACGCCGTACACTTGAACACCCGTCCTGGCTCGAGGTACCCAACGCCGAACATCCGTTCGTCACGCACGACGTGCACCGGCCCCCGGACGGCCGCTGAACGTCATGAACGCCTATCTCACGCTCTTCGATATCGCCGGTTTCGTGGCCCTGCTGCTGTGGGGCGTACACATGGTGCAGACCGGCATCCAGCGGGCCTTCGGTCCGCGCCTGCGCACCACGTTGGGGGTGGCGCTGGGCAATCGCGTGTACGCCTTCTTCGCCGGCCTGGGCGTGACGGCCATCCTGCAAAGCAGCACCGCCACCGGCCTGATCGTGGCGGGCTTTGCCGCCAACGGCCTGGTGGGCCTGGTGCCCGCGCTGGCCGCCATGCTGGGCGCCAACGTCGGCACCACCCTCATCGTCCAGGTACTGTCGTTCGACATCTCACGCATCGCGCCCATCCTGGTGCTGATCGGCGTGGTCATGTTCCGCCGCGGCAACGCCACCCACGTGCGCGACTTCGGACGGGTCTTCATCGGCCTGGGCCTGCTGCTGCTGTCCCTGCACCTGCTGCTCGCGCAGCTCGAACCCTACCGCGACCTGCCGGCCCTGCGCTCGGCGCTGGAGGCGCTGTCGGGCCAGCCCGGACTGGCGATCCTGCTGGCCGCCGTGCTGGCCTGGGCCGCGCATTCCAGCGTGGCGATCGTGGTCCTGGTCATGTCCTTCTCGGCCCAGGGACTGCTGCCCGTCAGCGTCGCCTTCGCGCTGGTGCTGGGCGCCAACCTGGGCACGGCGATCAATCCGCTGCTCGAAGGCTCCGCCAAGGACGATCCCCAGGCCCGCCGGCTGCCCGTGGGCAATCTGCTGAACCGCGTGGTGGGGGTGCTGATCGGGCTGGCCCTGCTGCACTACATCCATCCCTGGATGACCCAGCTGGCGGGGGACAACGCGCGCGCCGTGGCCAACTTCCACACGGCCTTCAACCTGGCGCTGGCCGTCCTCTTCCTGCCGCTGCTGACCCCGTATGCCGCGCTGCTGCGCCGCTGGCTGCCGGCCAACCCCGCCGCCGATCCGGGGCGGCCCCTGTACCTGGACAGCGCCGCGCGCGACCTGCCGGTGGTGGCACTCGGCAACGCGGCGCGCGAATCGCTGCGCATGGCGGATACCTTGCAGACCATGCTGCACCATTCGCGCCAGGCGCTCGCCACCGGCGACCGCAAGCGCGTCGCCGAAGCGCGGCGCCTGGACGACGTGCTCGATCGCCTGAACGGCGCGATCAAGACCTACATCGCGGGCCTGGATCCCGACGAACTGACGCGCGAAGACCGGCGCCGGGCCGACGAGATCCTGACCTTCATCACTAACCTGGAACACGCCGGCGACGTGGTCGACAAAAACCTGCTGAACGACATCAGCAAGCTGACCAAGCGCGGGCTCGCCTTCTCGCCCGAGGGGCGGCGCGAACTCGACGACATGCATGGGCGGCTGGAAGCGAACCTGCGCCTGGCCGCCTCGCTGTTCGTGACGGCCGACGCGCGTGCCGCGCGGCTGCTCGCGGCCGAGAAGGAAACCTTCCGCGGCATGGAGGGCCAGGCCACGCAGACCCATTTCGAGCGCCTGCGCAGCGGCCGGGTCGACACCACCGAAACCAGCGCCCTGCACCTGGACGTGCTGCGCGACCTGCGCCGCATCAACAGCCATCTGGTGGCATCGGCGGCCTATGCCGCGCCGGAAGTGCTGAGCACGCCCGGCGGCACGGCCCCGGCGCCGGTCGCGGCGGCCGGCGCCCCCGGGGCCGCCGGTACGCCGGAATAGCGCTCAGCGAGCGAGCGGCGAAGGCGGGGAAGCAGGCTCGGCCGTGACGGCCGCCTCGACGGACTGCCCCGCCGCCGGCCCATGGGCATGGCGGTGGAACACGGAATTGACGGCATAGATCGCCAGCACGCCGGCCGCGATCAGCACGAATTGCGGCAGGCTCTCGCGCACCGTGGTGCGGCGCTGCATCTGCGGCATCAGGTCCGCCACCGCGATGTACAGGAAACTGCTGGCCGCCAGGGTCAGCACATACGGCACCCACTGCTTGGAGCCTGCCAGCAGGTAATAGCCGACCAGCCCGCCGGCGATGGCGGTCATGCTCGACAGCACGTTGAACAGCAGCGCCTTCCTGCGGGTGAAGCCGGCATTGACCAGCACGATGAAATCGCCCAGTTCCTGCGGGATCTCGTGCGCGGCGATGGTCAGCGTGGTCAGCAGCCCCAGCATGGGGTCGGCCAGGAAGGCGGCGGCGATGACGATGCCATCGCAGAAATTGTGCAGCCCGTCGCCCACCAGCACGGCCATCCCGCCGCGCCCCGCCTCGTGGGCATCGTGCCCCGGCGGATGCCCATGGCCGTCGTGCTCGTGATGGTGGTTGTGGCGCAGGACCGCCAGCTTCTCGAGCATGAAGAAACCCAGCAGTCCCGCCAGCAGTAGCGCGAACAGCACGCGCGTGTCGGCCTCGGACTCGAACGCCTCGGGCAGCGTGTGCAGCAGCGCCACCGACAGCATGACCCCGACCGAAAAGCTGATCATCTGGTGAAGAAAGCGGGCGAAATACCGGAAGGCCAGCCAGCCGGCAACGACCACCGACAGGACACCGCTCGCCAGCGTGGCGAGCAGGATGTAGGTTAAGGTCACGGGATGCTCGTGAAACTCAGTTGCAGAAACAGAAGTATACGTAACTTCCGGAGTTTTACGAACCGATGTCGTCGGCCAGCAGCCTTGCCGTGCGGAACAGGCGTTCGCGCCGCAGGATGGCGGCCGGCGATTCCTCGCGGCCCAGGATCCGGGCGTAGTCCGGCAAGCGCCGCAGCGCGGCCACGAGACCGGACCGGTCTTCGTCCACCCAGGCCGCCAGTTGCCGATCCGGATCCCTGACGGACACGTCCAGGCGGCGCAATTCCGAACGGTTGAAATCCTTCAGGTTCCAGGTCAGCACGCACACGTCGGGACGCACGGCCGAGGGGTTGCGGGCACGGCTGGCCAGTCCCGCGGCGACCACGTGCCTGTCCTTGGGATCGCTGTAGTGCAGGCCCACCTCGTAGGCGGAGACATCGCCGGCGTCGGCCTCGGGAAAGCGGCGGCCCATGGCGGTCCACTCCTCTTCAAGCACCGCCGGCGCGACCTCCCAGATGCGGGCCGCGTTGCGCCGCCATTCCAATCCGATGCGCTCGCTCCAGACCGGCCGGAACCAGCCGGACTGGGCCAGATCCAGGAACAGCGGCCGCAGGATGCTGGACATCAGCACGCAGGCATCCAGGACCAGCCACAACGGTGGATGCTCCGCCGGCCGGGAGATCGGGGGAACCGCGCTCACAGATGCCGCGCGAACCAGTCCCGGGCCAGCCGCCAGCCTTCCTTCGCATCGGCTTCGCGATAGCTTGGCCGGTAGTCGGCGTGGAATCCGTGGGGCGCGTCGCGGAACAGCGCGAAGCTCGACTCGCGGGCAGCCGGGCCGCCCTTGGCCAGGGCGTCCTTCATGGCATTGATGGACGTCAGCGGAATACCCGCATCCTGGCCGCCATAGAGACCCAGCACCGGCGCCTTCACCTGCGCGGCGATGTCGACAGGGTTGAGCGGCTGCAGGGCCGTGGGATCGCCGACCAGTTTCCCGTACCAGGCAACGCCGGCTTTCACCGCGGGATTATGGGCGGCGTACAGCCAGACGATGCGCCCGCCCCAGCAGAAGCCCGTCACACCCAGCCGGGAACGGCTGCCGCCATGCGCGGCGGCCCAGCGCGCGGTGGCGTCGAGATCGGCCAGGACCTGGTCGTCGGGCACCTTGCTGACCACTTCGGCGGACAGCTTGGCGATCTCGGTGTACTTGGACGGATCGCCCTGGCGCGCGTACAGCTCGGGCGCGACCGCCAGGTAGCCGGCCTTGGCCCAACGGCGGCAGACGTCGCGGATGTACTCGTGCACGCCGAAGATCTCCTGCACCACCAAGACCACCGGCACATTCTTCTTGCCGGCCGGCGCCGCCCGGTAGGCGGGGATCTCGCCGTCGCGCACGGGAATCCTGACCTCGCCCGCGACCAGGCCGTTCGTATCGGTGCGGACCACCGTCTGGGCCATGACGGGCCCCGCGGCCAGCGTGAAACCGCCGGCCAGCGTGGTGGTGAGAAAACCGCGCCGGTTCAGGCTGAAGGGCGGCAGGAGACTGTCGAATTCGGTACCCGGGCTATCCATGGAACCCTCCTTGGGGGGCACGGCGGTTTAGGAAGAAACGATTCAGCCCGGCGGAGGTTCGACCGTATTGCGGCCCCGTTCCTTGGCGCGCTCCAGTGCCGCCTGCGCCCTGGACAGCGTCGCCTCGAAATCCCCCTGTGCCTGGACCACGCCGGCCGACAGGGTGATCTGCGTGCCCAGGCTGCCCCGCAGCGCGAACTGGCGTCCGCCGACGTGCAGGCGCAGGCGTTCGCACATGGCGAGCGTCTCCGCCAGCGAAGCCGGAACGAGCACGGCGAAGCGATCGCCGCCCACCCGCGCCAGCATGTCGAGCGACGGCAGCAGATTCCTTGTCAGATCGGCCAACTGGCGCAGGATAGCATCGCCCGCGGCGCGGCCCAACGCCTGATTCAGGCGGTCGAAACGGTCGATGTCGATCAGCGCCAGGCACAGCGATTCGCCCTCCTGCCCGGCGCGAGCCATCTCGGCGAAATAGGCCGTGGCCATCCACCGGCGGTTGTAGAGTCCCGTGACGGCATCGTGACTGGCCATGAAGTCGATGCCGGCGGCGGTCTCGCACGGGTCGTGGCGCAGGTTGGCGGCCCGCAGCCTGGCACTCAGCATGTCCAGGGCGTTCAGCGCGATACGCGGCACGGTTTCCATCACCGCGCGCAGCCGCCTCGCCTCCAGCGCCACCAGCCGCGCGGGCCATTGCACGGCCACGTACACGGTCCCGCCTTCGGGCCCGACCAGCGCATGCTCGCCCAGGCCGTCGCCCGGGACGAAACGCGCCATCCGCTTTTGCAGGTCGGCGTCGAGGAAAGCGGCCAGTTGCCCTTCGACCAGCACGTAGACGTGGTGATTGGGCTCGCCCGGCTGCAGCAGGATCGCGCCATGGGCCAGGTGGGTGGCGAAGGCGAACGCCCGGACCAGGTCGCGCTGGTCGGCCGTGCAACCGGCGAACAGCGGCGATCGGGCCAGGGCGTCCAAGTCCTCGGCGGTCAGGTCGCCGGGTGTGCCGTCGGGGGGAAGATGGGAGGGGATATGGCCGGTCATGCCCCGTTTATCGGCATCGCGGCGAGCAAATTGAGTTCGCCCTACAGTTCCGCCCGCCCCCGTCCGATAAGGTGTTCATGAGCCCGCGAACCTTGCTTCCCCGTCCTTCCGCAATCCCGCCGGCCCGCCGCACGCTGCGCGCAGGATGCCGGCTGCTGGCTGCGTGCGCCCTGCTGGCGGCGGCCGGCTGCGATTATCTGGGACTGCAGCCCGTCTCGCAGATCGAGGCCAGGAAGGATTCCGAAGGGCGCGCCATCGGCAGCGCCTGCCGCCAAGCGGGCCGGGCGTTGGAAGATTGCTACACGTTCAATCCGCACATGTCCAAGGCCGCCATTTTCACCGGCTGGAAGGAAATGAACGACTACATGCTGCAAAACAGCCTGACGGAAGTCCGCCCGGAGGTCGCGCCGGTCCTGCCCGCCGGCCGCGCCCGCAGCAACGCCGCGCCCACCGGCACGTCGCTGGCCAGCCCGCCCGGCAAGCCGGCGGCCCGCGCGACCGTTTACACTACGCCTTAGGGCCGTCCCGACGCGGACGAGCGCCTTCCGGGAAACGCCGCGTTTCCCGTCCACAGGACATTCCATGTATCGCCGTTTGCCGCTCCTCGTCCTTGCACTGGTCTCCCTGTACGCCTGCTCCAAGTCCCCTCCGGATCCTCTCCCTTCCGCCGCGCCGGCGGCCTCGGCCGATGGCCCGCCCCGCTACGACGCCGAGCTGGTTTATGTCGACTTCGCCGCCCGCGACCCGCGCGCGCTGGACAAATACCGCCAAGGCCCCTTCATCGTGACGGGACGCTTGCAGAAGGTGCACATCGTCGGTGCCGGCGAACTGCAACTCGACCTGAAGGCGGCCGATCCGGCCCACCCGGTGCGGGTCTGGCTGAAGTCCGACCCCGCCTGCGATGGCGGGCGCGCCTGCCCCGAGCAGGTAGCGCTGGACACGCTGCCCCGCGGCTTCAAGGTCTACCTGGAATGCGAGCGCGCCACGCTGCAGAACGGCATGCCCACCGTGGCCGACTGCGTGCTGACAGGGGCGCCGGGCCGCGCCAGCTAGACGCGTACCGTAGGCACGAGGGTTGCTGCACATGGGCTTTCCGCAAGGAGAGCCATCATGCCTGAACGCAAGACCATCGAGAAAGCGAAGCAGGACAAGCGCCAGGGCAAGTCCGCGTCGACCCAGGCCGGCGAATTCGTCAAGGAACAGATCCACCACGTGCGCGAAGGCCGGCACGGCGTCCGCTCGGCCAAGCAAGCCATCGCCATCGGCCTGTCGGAAGCCCGCCGATCCGGCGTGGACCTGCCCGCTCCCAAGCCGGGCCGCGCCAGCGCGAAGACCCGGGCCAAGGCCGAACAGGACGTGCGCAAGGGCGAGCAGGCCCCGCACAAAAAATCGGCCACGCGCTCGCGCGCGACCAAGACCGCGCTAAAACGGGAAAGCAAGTCGGGAGCGTCGAAAAGCGCCCTGGCCGCTCATGCCAAGACGGCGGCCAAGCGCCGCAGCGCGGCGGACAGGTCGGCCGCGGCCAAGAAAGCGGCTCGCACCAAGGGCGCGGCCGGACGCTCGGCAGCCGCCAAGAAGGCCGCCCGCACCCGGGCAGCCAACCGGCACGCCTAGCAGGTCAGTGCAGCCGCGCGACCTTGCGGGCGATGACCTCGGCGCATTCGTCGCTGTCCGACGATTGGAACAATCGATGGACGACGAATTCGGCGCCGGGGTCGACCCCCAGGGCTTCAGCGGCGGCACGCCGCACTTCGGGGCTGGGGTTGCAGCAATAGACGCCGGCCTTTTCGGCCGCGGCCGCGGGTTCGGCGCCCAGGTTGGTCAGCCACTCACGATCCTCGTTGAGCGCACACCAACGCGATTCGCCGGCCGGGTCAGTGGCCGCTACGACAAAACACACCAGCTTCTTACGATCAATCACCATTGTTGCCATGAATACGGCCCTCCAGCGTGCGCCCATCGTAGACCAACCGGGCCTCGATGTCAGCGCCACCATACTGGGATATCTACCTATCCCGAGGTTGGCGAAAACCCTTGTTGAAACACCCTAGGCAGGGAACCGTTAACATGCCGGTTGGACTCGATCCGAGCCTTGCAAATTCCCCAGAACAAGCCGTAGAAGGAGCCAACGTGACCGACCCTGAATTCATGAAGGGACAACTCACCGCCTTGCAGAACGTCGTGAGCATGCTGATTTCGGCCCATCCGAACGCAGAACAGCTGCGCCAGGTGATGCAGGCCATCGCGCAACAGGTGGAGCCCACGCTGAACGAGGCCCACCCCTCGTTCAAGAAGGGCTGGCAGAACGTCATCGCCACCCTGTGCCAGACCGAGGAAACCGGATCCGACACGACCGGGCAGCACTGATCTCGTGGCGGCGCGCGCCATTCCAGGCGCGCGCTCCCGCGCATGCATAAATCGCCAAGACTGCGTGTAAATCCTGCCCGCCGCCGTGGCGCCCGGCCGGGCCAGGGCCCGATACCGCCGGGCTGCGCAGCCCAAGCAGGCTGGCACGGGGATTGCGACCCCGCGGGCTCGTCAGCAGAACCATTCCCTATCTTGGAGAACTTCATGCCTACGCTTACGAGCCAGAAGCGCCCCCGGGGCTTTGCCGCCATGGATCCGCAGAAACAGCGGGCCATTTCCGCCGAGGGGGGCCGCGCCGCCCACCAATCGGGCAACGCCCACGAATTCAATTCGGAGGAAGCCCGGGCCGCGGGCGCCCTGAGCCACGCTCACCGCCAGCGCCGCGCGGCGGAGTCGCAGGTCCAGGCCCAGAGCCCTTCCCACGAAGAAGCGGTACAGACGAGCCCCGGAAGCTCGTGATCCCCCGGCCCCGGCCATCCGGCCGGGGCCTTGCCAGGCATCGATCGGCCTAGCGAAACGACTCCCCCGACGCACGCGCGGGCTCTGAAATGCCCGCCAGCGCATCGTCCGTTCCCCCGGCCCGGGTGGCCAGGTCCCCCAGCGAGACGACACCGACCAACTCATTGTTCGTGCCCAGAATGGGCAGGCGGCGTATCTGCTCGTCCCGCATCTTGGCCTTGACCGTCTCGGCATCCTCGTCGGCATAGCACCAGCTCACATGGGGCGTCATGGCCTCCCTGACCCGTGCCGAGGCCGGCGCGCCGACCGCGGTGCAACGCACCGCGATGTCCCGGTCCGTCACGACGCCCACCAGCCGGCGGCCATCGCAAACGGGAACCGAGCCGATGTCCAGGTCGGCCATCAATTGCGCCGCGCGCTGGACGGGTTCGTCGGCCGACAGGAAGGCGACGTCGCGGGTCATGATTTCTGCGATCTGCATGGTTACTCTCCTGAAAAAAACGCCGCGAATGCGGCGTATCCCGGGGCGAGCAACCCCTATTCCCGTGGCGGCCACGAGACCCGTTGCGCGAGCCTCTTGATTTCGTCATGATTTTCGACGGATACTGTATATACATACAGTATCCGTCGAAAAACCATGTATACCGTCACCTTGCAAGACTACCCCCAACTGCCCGAGGAACTGCGGCTCCAGGCCGAACGCCGCTACGCCCGCACCCTGGAAAAGGCGCTGGGCGGCACCGAAGGCCTCGCCGCCGCCTACAAGGCCTGGAGCTGGGCCGAGGAATCGCTGGACGAGGTCTCGGAAGAGGACAAGTCGTTGGCGCAGCGCTGGCAACGCGCGGCCGTCAAGGCGGCCCAGGAAGGCTTCGCGGCGCTGGGCGAAACCGACACGGCCTACTTCGAGGTCAGGCTGGAACGCTAGCGCCCTGGCCCGATTCGCGTAATCGCCAGAAATTCGCTAGAATAGCGGTCTCGCTTGATCGGGCTTCCAACCTGGTCTTCCAACCGGGTCTTCCAATCAGGCGTTGTCAGTGGTGGCTGTAGCTCAGTTGGTAGAGTCCCGGATTGTGATTCCGGTTGTCGTGGGTTCGAGTCCCATCAGCCACCCCACCCCGCATTCAGTACCCCGCGCCGACCAAGGCACGGCACCGATCCCCAGGCCAAGCGGCCCTTGGGGATTTTTTATTGCCCACTCCCATCCTCGACCCAAAACAAAACGCCCCTGCATGGCAGGGGCGTTTTGTCAGGCTGGGACGAACGGCTTACAGGATGCGGATCTTGGAAGCCTGCGGGCCCTTCGGACCCTGCACGGCCTCAAAGCTCACCTTCTGGTTTTCGTACAGCGTCTTGCGGCCTTCGGCCTGGATTTCCGAGAAGTGGGCGAACAAATCCTTCCCCCCATCATCCGGCATGATGAACCCGTACCCCTTGTCGTCGTTGAACCATTTAACGATGCCTGTCGCCATGATGCATTTCCCTCTTTGACTTTGAATATGTGCGTACCGCGATAATCACTTAACCGGGATCAAGAACGGGGCGTGCCCAAATGGAAAGCCGACTTGCCGACCCAACCGAGAGAACCCTAGCCTGACACCTCGAAAATGACTATGCGGCGCATCGTGCGCTTAGTCAACTCGTTTTCGTTTCGTTCGGATACAAGCATATTGCCGAGTACGCGGTGTCTTATATGAATTTTTCTTTCCCCATATATCCCTGCGTAAATGCGGGGATATACCCCCTGCAAGCCGGATTCCCAGAAATAGCGCGGCACATCGGCAACAAAGTGGACGAAATCAACTAATTTTTCCAGGGTTAACGCGTAGATTTAGCGAAATCAATGCCCCAAACCTATCGTTTTCCCGCATGAGGAAAATACCTACGAGAAAAATGTCCCCATGTATTTGTGGCCGAGAAAAATTTACAAGCACCTCATCCAATAATTACATGCACGGCCTCTTCCACGGCCTCTTCAATAATCCGCGGCGTGGCCTGCCGGTCGCGGAACAGGAATTGCGGATAAATCAAAGCGGCGTCACGCGCCCACCACCGGCGGGCATTTGCGCCCTTACCCGCATCCATAATCAAGGAGTAGGCTCATGAATCAGCAGAAGCAACCGTCCCCCGGCCAGCAGACGCAAGCCGGCCAGCGCGCCCAGAACCCGCAGCAAAGTCAGCAGCAAACGGGCAACCAGCAAGGACAGAAGGGGACGTCCTCGCCGCACCCCGACATGCAGCAAGGCCAGCAGCGCGGGCAGGGGCAACAGCAGCAGGAACAGCAGCAACGGCAGCAGACCGGCCAGCAGCAAAAACCCGGTCAGCAGCAACAGAAGTCCGGCCAGTAAGAAGCTCGGGCGACACGTCCCGGCCGGCCATGGCCCATGCCCTGGCCGGCGTCCTGGAAAGCAGGGATAGGGAAGAGCCGGACGCATCCGGCCTCGCGCTACTTTCCTTTTTCGAGCTTGTCGATGTAGCGCCTGGCGGCTTTCTCGGCGTAGCGGTGGGCTTCGAACTCGGTGCCGAACACCTGGTCATCTCCCAGGTGCTGGTCGGGGGGAATGGGGTGGTACTGCGACCCTGGATCCAGCGATACCGTGGCGGCCCCCTCGAACAGCGACGTCATGCCGTCCCGGGGATGATTGACCGCGCGCGCCACGGTGCGTATGTAATAACCCTTGTAGTGCTCTCCTGCGCCTTCTGACATAGAAGTCTCCTGCAGACGGTACACCCATGAGGCAATGCCACGGCGGAGAAAGTTCAACCACCGTCCCACGCCTAGCGTACCCATCTGGCTTGCGGATTTCCCTTGGGATTACCACTTGCAGGACCACCCTCGCTCCCCATCGAGTCCAGGGCGCATCCTCCGTGGCCACGACGGAAGGATGTTTCGCAAGAGGCGGATCTGGCGGGGGAAAGGGAAATGCGTGCGGGCTGGCGCGGCGGACAGGAATCGAACCCGTAACCCCAGGCTTAGAAGGCCTGTGCTCTATCCAATTGAGCTACCGCCGCCCCGAAGCGCGGAAGTTTACCACCTTGCTGTCGGCCGCCCGTTCATTTGTCCCGGGCAAACACCTAGGTCCCCAAGAGAAGGATTTGCGACACAATGCAGCAGGCATATGCGACATAGCCTGATACGGGAAACCATGAGCGACCTCATCCTCGAAACCCGGGACCTCAGCAAGGCCTTCAAGGGATTCGTCGCAGTCAAGGATGTGAACCTGCGCGTGGCGCGCGGCAGCATCCATGCCCTCATCGGGCCCAACGGCGCCGGCAAGACCACCTGCTTCAACCTGCTCACGAAATTCCTGACGCCCACCTCCGGGCGTATTTTCTTCAACGGCACCGACATTACCCGCGAGGCACCGGCTCAGGTCGCCCGGCGCGGAATCATCCGGTCGTTCCAGATCTCCGCCATCTTCCCGCACCTGACCGCCCTGGAGAATGTCCGCATCGGACTGCAGCGGCGCGAAGGCGGCACCTTCCAGTTCTGGCGCAGCGTCTCGCTGCTGGACCGCCTGAATCCGCGCGCCATGGAACTGCTGGACGAAGTGGGGCTGGCCGAATTCGCCGCGACCCCGGCGGTGGAACTGCCCTACGGGCGCAAGCGCGCGCTGGAAATCGCCACCACGCTGGCCATGGAACCGGAGCTGATGCTGCTGGACGAACCCACGCAGGGCATGGGCCACGAGGACGTGGACCGCGTCACGCAACTGATCAGAAAAGTCGGCGCGGGCCGCACCATCCTGATGGTGGAGCACAACATGAAGGTCGTGTCCTCCATCGCCAGCACCATCACGGTCCTGGCGCGCGGCATGGTGCTGGCCGAAGGCGCCTACGAAGCCGTGTCCCGCAACCCGGAAGTCATGCAGGCCTACATGGGCACGGTGGAAGGCGAACTCCAGGGAGCCCACGCATGAACGGTCCGGCGCTGGAAATCCGGGACCTGCATGCCTGGTACGGAGAATCGCACATCCTGCACGGCGTGGACCTGGACGTCGCGCGCGGCGAGGTCGTCACGCTGCTGGGCCGCAACGGCGCGGGCCGCACCACGACGCTGCGCGCCATCCTGGGCCTGACTGGCGCGCGCCGCGGGTCGGTGCGCATAGGCGGTGTGGAATCCATCGGCCTGCCCACGCACCGCATCGCCCATCTGGGCGTGGGTTACTGCCCCGAGGAGCGCGGCATCTTCGCCTCGCTGTCCTGCGAGGAAAACCTGATGCTCCCCCCTCCCCTGCGCGGCACCGGCGAACGGGCCATGTCGGTCGAGGAAATCTACGAGATGTTCCCCAACCTGCGCGAGCGCCGGCATTCCCCCGGCACGCGGCTGTCCGGCGGCGAGCAGCAGATGCTGGCGGTGGCCCGGATACTGCGCACCGGCGCCGACCTCCTGCTGCTGGACGAAATCTCCGAAGGGCTGGCGCCCGTCATCGTGCAGGCCCTGGCACGCATGATCCGGGCCCTGAAGGCCCGCGACTACACCATCGTCATGGTGGAACAGAACTTCCGCTTCGCCGCGCCGCTGGCCGACCGCTTCTACGTCATGGAACACGGCCGCGTGATCGAAGCCTTCGCATCGTCGGATCTGGCCGCCAAGCAGGACACCCTGCACGAACTGCTTGGCGTATGAGGAGTACCTCTTAGGAGACGCGCATGAAGAAGCAAGCCCTTGCAGCGGCCATCACGGCCGGTTTGGTTCTGGGATCCACCGCGCCGACGTTGGCGCAGGCGCCGAAGATTTCCGGCGACGTCATCAAGATAGGTTTCATCACCGACGGCTCGAGCGTCTATGCCGACATCGACGGCCCGGCGGGGGCTGACGCCATCCGCATGGCCGTGGCCGACGCCGGCGGCCAGATCAACGGCAAGAAGATCGAGGTCCTGTACGCCGACCACCAGAACAAGCCCGACATCGCCTCGGCCCGCGCCCGCGAATGGATAGACCAGCAGGGGCTGGACCTCCTGATCGGCGGCACCAACTCCTCGACCGCGCTGGCCATGGCCAAGGTGGCCACCGAAAAGAAGATCCCCTACGTCGTCATCGGCGCGGGCTCGTCGCGCCTGACCAACGAGGACTGCTCGCCCTACATCGTCCACTACGCCTACGACACCGTCGCGCTGGCGCGCGGCACCGGATCGGCGGTGGTGGCCCAGGGCGGCAAGAGCTGGTTCTTCCTGACCGCCGACTACGCCTTCGGCCATTCGCTGGAAGCCGACACCAGCGCGGTGGTCAAGGCCGCCGGCGGCACGGTGGTGGGTTCGATCCGCCATCCCCTCGCGGCCTCGGACTTCTCGTCCTTCCTGTTGCAGGCCCAGGCCTCCAAGGCGCAGATCCTGGGCATGGCGAATGCGGGTGGCGACTTCATCAACGCCACCAAGGCGGCGGCGGAATTCGGCGTCACCAAGACCATGAAGATCGCCGGCCTGCTGGTGTTCATCAACGACATCCATACGCTGGGGCTGGCCGCCACGCAGGGGCTCTACCTGACCGACGGCTGGTACTGGGACCAGAACAACGAGTCGCGCGCCTGGGCGTCCAAGTTCGAACAGAAGCTCAAGCGCAAGCCCTCGTCGCTGCAGGCGGCCGACTACTCGGCCGCGTCCTTCTACCTGAAGGCGGTCAAGGCCACGGGCACCGACGATCCCGACACCATCATGAAATGGTTCAAGTCGAACAAGATCAATGACATGTTCGCCCATGACGGCTACGTGCGCGCGGACGGCCGCATGATCTACGACATGTACCTGTTCCAGGTGAAGACGCCCAAGGAGTCCAAGGGCCCCTGGGACTACTACAAGGTGGCGCAGAAGCTGCCCGGCGACAAGGTCTACACCACCCCCGCCGAGTCCAAGTGCCCGCTCCTGAAGAAGTCATGATGATCTTCGGCGTCCCGCTGCAGGCGATGCTCGGGCAGTTGCTGCTCGGGCTCGTCAACGGCTCCTTCTACGCGGTGCTGTCGCTGGGTCTGGCCGTCATCTTCGGCCTGCTCAACGTCATCAACTTCGCGCACGGGGCCTTGTACATGGTCGGCGCCTTCCTGGCCTGGCTGGGCCTGCAGTACCTGGGGCTCAGCTACTGGTGGATGCTGGTGCTGGCGCCGCTGGCGGTCGCCCTGCTGGGCATCGTGATCGAGCGCACGATGCTGCGCTGGCTCTACAAGCTCGACCACGTCTACAGCCTGCTGCTGACCTTCGGCCTGACGCTGCTGATCGAGGGACTGTTCCGCAGCTTCTACGGGGTCTCGGGGCAGTCCTATCCCGTGCCGGACCTGCTGCAGGGCGCCACCGACCTGGGCTTCATGATCCTGCCCAACTACCGCGCCTGGATCGTGCTGGCGTCGCTGGCGGTGTGCCTGGCGACCTGGTACGTGATCGAACGCACGCGCCTGGGCGCTTACCTGCGCGCGGGCACCGAGAACCCGCGGCTGGTAGAGGCCTTCGGCGTCAACGTCCCGCGCATGGTGACACTGACCTACGCCTTCGGCGTGGCGCTGGCCGCCTTCGCGGGCGTGCTGGCCGCACCCGTGCAACAGGTCTCGCCGCTGATGGGTTCGAACCTGATCATCGTCGTCTTCGCGGTGGTGGTCATCGGCGGCATGGGGTCCATCATGGGCTCCATCCTGACCGGACTGGGCCTGGGCGTGATCGAAGGCTTCACCAAGGTGTTCTATCCCGAGGCGTCGAACACCGTCGTCTTCGTGCTGATGGCCCTCGTGCTGCTCGCGCGGCCGGCCGGCCTGTTTGGAAAAGCCACATGAACCGACATCTCGCCGGCTGCCTGGCACTGGCGCTGGGGCTGGGCGTGCTGCCCTACCTCGGTGTCTATCCCATCTTCGCGATGAAGCTGATGTGCTATGCGCTGTTCGCGTGCGCGTTCAACCTGCTGCTGGGCTACACCGGGCTGCTGTCGTTCGGGCACGCCGCCTTCCTGGGCAGCGCGGCCTACGCCACCGGCTATGCGCTCAAGACCTGGGGACTGCCCACCGAGCTGGGCATCCTGTTCGGCGTGGCGGTCGCGGCGGCGATCGGGCTGGTCATGGGCGGGCTAGCCATCCGGCGCAGCGGCATCTATTTCGCGATGATCACGCTGGCCGTCGCGCAGATGCTCTACTTCTTCTACCTGCAGGCGCCCTTCACCGGCGGCGAGGACGGCCTGCAGGCCATCCCGCGCGGGACGCTGCTGGGCCACATCGACCTGGGCAACGACATGGCGCTGTACTACGTCGTGCTGGCGATCTTCCTGTTCGGCGTCTTCCTGATCTATCGCACGGTGCAGTCGCCCTTCGGACAGGTCCTCAAAGCCATACGCGAGAACGAGGCGCGCGCCATCTCGCTGGGTTACGACGTCAACCGCTACAAGCTGCTGGCCTTCGTGCTGTCCGCCGCGCTGACCGGCCTGGCGGGGGCGACGAAATCGGTGGTGTTCATCTCGGCCACGCTCAGCGATGTGGTCTGGCAGATGTCCGGCCTCGTCATCCTCATGACCCTGGTGGGCGGCATGGGCACCTTGACCGGCCCCATGGTGGGCGCGCTCATCATCGTCCTGGTCGAGAACAAGATAGGCGAATGGGGCAGCGCGCTGGCGGACACGACCGGCCTCGCGTGGTTCGGCAACCTGGGCGACGCGGTCACCATCGTCACGGGCCTGATCTTCGTCGTCTGCGTGCTGGCGTTCCGGCGCGGCATCATAGGCGAGCTGGGGGCCTGGCTGGAACGGCGCCGCGCTCGCGCCTAGCAAAAGGCCCCCGCCATGGCGGCGGACTGGCGGCCCGCGCTCCGATCACCGACAATCGAAGCGTCCGGGCGCGCCCCACCTGCGCCCCGCTCCAGGAGGCACCATGTGGCAAGCATCGCAGCGCTATCCCGACCCCGCCGTCCGCGCGTTCGACCCCCGGTTCGAGTCATACCGGCTGCCGTCGGCCGCGGTCGAGCGCCTGGCCACCGGTTGCCGCTGGAACGAAGGGCCCGTCTGGTTCGGCGACGGCCGCTACCTGCTCTGGAGCGACATCCCCAATGACCGGGTCATGCGCTGGGACGAGATCAGCGGCGCGGTCAGCGTCTTCCGCTCGCCGTCCGGCCACGCCAACGGCATGACCCGCGACCGGCAGGGCCGCCTGGTCACCTGCGAGCACAGCGGCCGCCGGGTGACCCGCACCGAGCACGACGGCGCCGTCACCGTGCTGATGGACCGCCACGACGGCAAGCCGCTGAACTCGCCCAACGACGTCATCGTCAAATCCGACGGCACGGTCTGGTTCTCCGATCCGCCCTTCGGCATCGCCGGCTACTACCAGGGGCTTCCCGCCCGGCAGGAACTGCCGTCCAACCTCTACCGGCTCGACCCCGCCACCGGCCTGGCCGAGGTCGTGGCCGGCGACATAGCCAGCCCCAACGGCCTGGCCTTCTCGCCCGACGAATCCGTGCTGTACGTGGTGGAGTCTCGTGCCAAGCCTCGCCGCATCCTGGCCTTCGACGTCACGGCGGGCGACAGGAAACTGTCCAACCAGCGCGCCGTCATCGATGCCGGACCAGGCACGCCCGACGGCCTGCGCGTGGACGTGAACGGCAACCTGTGGTGCGGCTGGGGCATGGGCAGCGACGAACTGGACGGCGTGCGCGTGTTCGCGCCGGACGGCGAGGCCATCGGCCACATCGCGCTTCCCGAGCGCTGCGCCAACCTGTGCTTCGGCGGCCGGCACCGCAACCGCCTGTTCATGGCCGCCAGCACGTCCATCTACGCCCTGTACGTCAACACACAGGGCGCAGCCGGCGGCTAGGCTCTAGCGCCGGCGGTTCACCAGCACCAGCCCCGACACCACCAGCGCCACGGCCAGCAGGAACATCGGCCCGACCGGTTCATGCAGGATCAGCGCCGCGGCGGCCACGCCGAACAGCGGCGACATCGACGTCCCCGCCTGCAGCGTGCTGGCCGGATACAGCGTCAACAGCCGCAGCCAGAGCAGGAAGGTCGTGGCCGCGATCCACACCGTCTGATAGGTCAGCGCCAGCACCGACCCCAGGTTCAGCCCGCGCACCGATTCGCCGGTGGCCATGCCGGCGCCGAGCCCGATCACGGCCGACATCGCCAACTGATACAGCAGCACCTTCTCGGGCGGCGCCGTGGCCAGGCGCGTCGCCTTGATGCCCAGCGTCGTCGCGGCCCAGAACACCGCCGCCCCGATGATCATCAGATCGCCCAGCCAGGCATGCGGCGAAGTGGCCGCGCGTGGAACCCCCATCATCACCAGGGCGGTTCCACAGAACGACAGGCCCAGCCCCGCCCACTGCGGCCAGCGCAGGCGCTCCGACGGCAGCAGCCAGGTCGCCCCCAGCGCCACGAAGAACGGCGCCGTGTACAGGAACAGCGCGGTACGGCTGGCGTCGGTCCATTGCAGGCCCAGGTACAAGAGCACGAACTCGCTGGAGAACAGCAGCCCGGAGAACAAGCCCAGCCACAGCGTGCCATCGCGCGCGAACAGCCTGCCCCGCCCCGTGGCCAGGCAATAGACCAGTACCAGCAGGCCGGCGCCCGCCGAGCGTATGCCCATCTGCAGGAAAGGCGGAAAATCGGGCAGCGCGATCTTGACCGCGACCTGCTGCCCGCCCCAGCTCGCGCAGAGCAGCACGAGCATCGCGACGGCGACAGCATCCAGGGAACGTTTGGACACAGCGATCTAGCGATGCTGTTCCTGCGCGGTGGTCGCCACCAGCCGCACCGCGGCCAGGTCGGCGCCCGTCAGCACGCCCCCTCGGCCCAGCAGACGGCCGTGCTCCCAGTTCGACAGCCCCAGCTCCGGCTTGCCCAGCGCATACTGCCCATCCACCCACCGCGTGAAACCATCGCCCACGAACGGCGCATCGATGCGCAGCCGGAAACGCTGGTGCGCCTGCGGATCGCTGGCGATCAGGCTGGCCACGAAACGGGGGCTGTAGCGGTTGAACAGCGCCACCGCCTCGTCCACCGACTCCACTACCACCAGCGACAGCTCCGGCGTCTCTTCCCATTCCCATTCCTGCCCCAACCGGGCTTCGGGCAAGAGGCTGGCATAGGGCTCGTCCACATCGCCTTGCGCGCGGCGGACCAGCGTGCGGCGCTCGAACAGCTCCGCCGGCACGACAGACTGTGCCGAAGGCGTGACATGCAGGCGCGGCGCCCCGGCCAGGGCCGCCCCCGCCTCGTCGATGGCACGCAGGAAACGCGGCATCAGGTCCGCCACCCGCTCGCGCACGATGCAGCACACGTTCAGCGTATTGCAGACCTTGCGGTCCAGCGAATGACGCACCGCGCGCTCGAAACGCTCGCCGTCCGCACTGGGATCCGCCACCAGCCAGGCACCGCCCGTGCCGTGCGCGCTGACCGGCACGCCGGCCTGCCGCGCCACGCTGCTCAGTTGCATCACCGCCGTGCCCGACCCGCGCGCCACCGCCAGCGCCAGCCGGTTGTCGCTGAACATCGCCCAACCCGCGGCGCGGTCCTCGACCTCCACCAGACTGACCGCCCCCTGCGGCAACCCCGCCGCCTCCAGCGACGGCCGCAGCGCGCCACGCAACAGCGCGCTGGCCGTGCCCAGCGCATCGCTGCCTATCCGCAGCACCGCCGTATTGCCGCTGGCCAGCACACCGCAGGCATCCACCAGCACGTTCGGCCGGCCCTCGAACACGAAGGCCACCACGCCCAGCGGCACCCGCAGCACGTCCACCTGCCAATCGCCATGGTCCACCCGGCCCAGCACCCGGTCATCCTGCGCCGCCAGGCCCGGCCAAACCCGCAGCCCCTCGATCATCGCGGCGCGCATCTTGTCCGATACCCTGAGCCGCGTCGTCGAACGGCCCCGCTGCTGGGCACGCCGCAGATCCTCGTCGTTGGCCGCCACCACCTGCGCCCAGACCTCGTCGCGCTCCAGCGCGTCGGCAAAGGTCTCGTAGAACCGGTCCACCGCGCCCGGCTGCACCTGCGCCAGCGCCTCGAAGGCCTCGCGCGCCTCGCCCACCCGGGCGCGGACGACCTCGTCCACCTGCCCCGGAATCCGCAGCAGCGCCCCGCTTTCCTGCACCACCAGCAGACGGTCGCCCGCCTGGAAGACGCGCGCCAGCTCCGCGTCCACGCGCGTATACCGGTTACCGCCGTAAGGAATCACCATCCCCGGTTCCAGGCGATCCAGGGTCCCTTGTTCGTTCATGAAGCTCTCCTTGGCCATTCTGCCGCCGCGCCCCATCCGACGGATGGACGCGGCTTGGCCCGCATGGAAAGATATTACCCCGGCGCGCCGGCCGTTCCGGCCCGGCGGGGCAATGAGGGAACCGGGCATCAGGTACAAGGCGAGTCGGGGCTGCTGATTGTGGAAGGGTAGTTCCTGCAGCTACAAAAATAGATTGCCACCCCCTAATTTCGTAGCTACAATAATTAAATGGAAATCACATTCGATCCTGCCAAGGACCAAATCAACCAGCGCAAGCATGGTGTGTCCCTGGCGCTCGCCACCCGGATCGATTGGCCCGAAGTGATGTCGAAACCTGATACCCGGCACGACTATGGCGAAGTCCGAGAGATCGGGTATGCGGTTATCGAGCAACGCCTGTTTTGTGCCGTGTTCACGCAGCGTGGCGATGTGATGCATGTAATCAGCCTGCGCAAGGCGAACTCCAGGGAGGTGAAGGCTTATGCCGAAGCTTAAGAAAGGGCTCATCATGCCCACCCCAGAAGAGGATGCGGCGATCAACGCCGGCATCGCCGCCGACCCTGATACCTACGAGCTAGGCGAACAGGAGTTCAAGCAACTGCGGAAAGTGGGCCGCCCGCGCGCGGCCCAAACGAAAGTCCAGCTCACGGTCCGCTACGATCAGGAGGTCGTGGACGCGTTCAAGTCCAGCGGGCCTGGCTGGCAGTCCCGGATGAATGACGCCTTGCGGGACTGGCTCCGCGATCACCGAGCACGGGATCTTGTGCAAAAGACGTAGAAAACATGGTAAGTCTGCCAAGTTCGCAAGAGCTGTGCCTAAAGCCCGCAAGTCAACCTACTCAGCGGGCTTTTTGTCGTCGTTCGTCATGTCCAGAAGGACATGAACGCAACGACAAGTGTCGCCGCTCCGCAAAGTCGGCCGGCGCCCACACTTGGCCGGGCGCGGCCGCGTCCATGTGGGCTAGGATCTGAGCCTTGAGATCGTTCATCTGTCATCTCCGTCCGAAATTTGTAGTCTTTTTTCGGACAAACCAGCCGCCCTGTCCATCCTTACCCACCATGCCTCTTTGGACTCCCAGGGTACGGGCTGGCGGCCATTGAAGTGCTGGATTTAGCAATAAAAATGACGATCGAGTTTGAGATACAATGCGGGTCCGTCGGGGCGTAGCGCAGCCTGGTAGCGCATCTGCTTTGGGAGCAGAGGGTCGCGAGTTCGAATCCCGCCGCCCCGACCATATGAATCAAAAGGGCTAGCTGATTTTTCAGCTAGCCCTTTTCTCTTTGCGGGCCTCAGCCATCGGGCCCGCCCTCAAACCCCCAGATAGGCCCGCCGGACTTTCTCGTCCGTCAACAGCGACTTGGCGGAACCGCTATGCACAATCCGCCCCGTCTCCATGACATAGCCGCGATCAGCCGTCGACAAAGCCAGGTGGATGTCCTGCTCGACCAGCAACGTCGTCACCCCCTCGCGCTGGATGTCGGCCAATACGCTCATCAACTGCTCGACCACCACCGGCGCGAGGCCCAGGCTCATTTCGTCGATCATCATCAGCACCGGCGCGGCCATCAGCGCGCGGGCCATGGCGCACATCTGCTGCTCGCCGCCGGACATGCTGCCGGCCAGTTGCCCGCGTCTGTCCGACAGCCGCGGAAATAATCCGTAGACCTTGTCCAGGTCGCGCGCGATGTCGGCCTTGGCCTTGCGCCGATAGGCGCCCATCAGCAGATTGTCCTGGACCGTCATGCGGTCGAATAGCTGCCGGCCTTCGGGTACCTGCACCATCCCGCAAGCGAAGGCCTGGTCGGGCTCGGCCCCGGCCAGCGGGTGACCGTTCATGATGATGCTGCCGGTGCTGGGCAGGACGCGCGAGAGCGCCCTGAGCAGCGTGGTCTTGCCCGCGCCGTTGCTGCCGACCAGCGCCACGATCTCGGCGCGCCGCACTTCGAGGCTGATGTCGTGCAGCACCGGCAGCTCGTCATAGCCAGCGCTCAGACCTTCGACGATCAGGAGGGGTTCTGCGGGCTCGCTCATGCGCGCTGCTTGCCCAGATAAGCCTGCACCACCTCGGCGTTGGCCAGCACCTCGGCGGGCGCCCCGTCGGCGATCTTTTCACCGTGGTGCAGCACGAGCAGCCGGTCCGACAGGCTCTTGATGGCTTTGATGACGTGTTCGATGACCAGCACGCTGATGCCGGTGGCGCGCACCTTGCGGATCACCTCGATGACCTCGTCGATCTCGACCAGGTTCAGTCCGGCCATGACTTCATCGCAAAGCAAGACCCGGGGCTGCATGGCCAGGGCCTTCGCCAGTTCGAGCCGCTTGCGGCCAGGGCCGCCCAGTTCGTCGGCCCGCTGGCCCGCCGCACGGCCCAGGCCGACGAAATCCAGGCAGGCGCGGGCCTGCTCGCGGGCCTTGGCCAGGTCGGGCTGGCCGCCATCGCGACCGAACAACGCTCCCACCGCGACGTTGTCCAGCACGGACAATCCCGGGAAGGGACGCATGATCTGGAACGTCCGGCCGATGCCCTGGCGAGCCCGGCGGTAGGCAGGCAGATGGCCGATCGGCTTGCCCTGGTACAGGATGTCGCCCGTCGTGGGGGCGAGCGTACCGCTGATCAGGCTGACCAAGGTGGTCTTGCCGGCGCCATTCGGTCCTATCAAGCCAAGGATCTCTCCTTCGCCCAGCGTGAAGCTGACCTGGTTCACGGCCACCAGTCCGGCGAAGCGCCGCGTGACGTTGCGGATTTCCAGGATGGCGGTCATAGCCTGTGCATCCGGATGTTTTCGATGAAGTAGCGCCATCCCGATTTACGGTAGCGGCGCAGCACATCGGCCAACCCGCGAGGCATCAGCACCACCGCCGCGACGATGACCATGCCGAAAAACAGGCCCGCGACGCTGGTGATTTCGCTGGACAGCAACTCGGATATGGCCGACAGGGAAAAGGCGCCGACGACGGGACCGAGCACCGTGCCCGCACCGCCGAACACGGCCATGATGATCATCTTGACGTTCAGGCTGATGTCGAAAGCGCTTTCCGGATCCAGGAACGTGATCCAGTAGGCATGGATACCGCCGGCCAGCGCGCTGAACACGCCCGACAGCGCGAACGCCGCCACTTTGTAGAGGGTGGTGTTCACGCCCATGACGGCCGCGCCCTCTTCGTTCTCCCGGATCGCGATCAGGCCGAAACCGAATTTGCTGCGCGTCAGCCACGCGACGGTCAGCGTGGCCAGCGCCAGCAGCCCCAGCGACAATTCGTAGAACAGCGGGTCGTTGTTCAGCGGCGGCAGGACCAGCCCGATGTTCTGGCCGGCCAGTTCGATGTTGGAAACGATGGCCGTCATAACTTGCGCCAGTGCGAGCGTGGCGATGGCAAAGTAGTGGCCGCGCAGGCGCAGCACCGGCATGCCCAGCAGCAGCGCGAAGGCCACCGCGAACACCACGCCCAGCGCCAGTCCTGCCGCGAAGGGCAATTCCCACTGCACCATGGCGATGGCTACGCCATAGCTACCCAGGCCATAGAACACCGAATTGCCGAAGGACGCATAGCCGGCATACCCGCCGATGATGTTCCAGCCCTGGGCCAACACGGCCAGCAACAGCGTGTTGATGCCGAACTGCACCAGTACGTCCGAGCCGTACCAGGGCACGCCGGCCAACGCCACCAGCGCGACCAGTGCCAGGATCGCGCGCCGGGTGTTCATGCCGCTCTGCCAAGGAGGCCGCTGGGCCGCAGGAACAGCACCAGCACCAGGATGCCGAAGCTGGCGACGTCGGCGAACGTCGGCCCCACGTACAGCGTGGTGAGCGATTCGATGATGCCCAGGAACAACCCGCCGACCAGGACCCCCAGCGGATTGTCCAATCCGCCGATGATGGAAATGGCGAAGCACTTCGCGGTCAGCGTGGCCCCGATGTAGGGATTGATCTGCGAGACCGTTCCGTACAGGCCGCCGGCCGCGCCGGCCAGCGCGAGGCCCAGTCCGAACGTGACGGCATAGAGATGACGCGGCTCCACGCCATAGAGTCGCGCCGCCACCAGGTTCTGCGCGGTGGCGCGGATGGCGCGGCCCAGCCGGCTGTGCAGCAGGAACAGCCACATGCCCAGTGTCAGCGCCACCGCCACGCCGAAGGCGGCCAGCCGCGCCATGGGCAGGGTCACGGGACCGAGCGCGTAGCTGTTGCCCGCATACGGAGGATTGATCGTGCGGAAGTCCGCCGAGAAGGCCAGTTGCGCCAGGTAGGTCAGCACGACCTCCAGGCCGAAGGTGATGAGCAGCGTATTGAACATGGGCGCCCGCACCACCAGGTTCAACAGCCCGCGCTGCAAGGCGTAGCCGAGTACGAACATGGCCGCGGCCGTGATCGGCAACCCCAGGAACGGATCCACGCCAAGGTCCGTGTACAGATACCAGGACGTGTAGGCGCCCAGCATGATGAACGCGCCATGCGCAAGGTTGACGATGTTCAGCACGCCCCACACCAGCGCCAGCCCCTGCGCCATCACCGCATACAGCCCCCCGAGCAGGAGGCCGTTGACCAGGATTTGCGCAAGCAGGTCCATCGCGTGTCCCCTAGACGCCCGAACCCCTTAGCGCTCGTCCCAGGCCGGCATCGGATACTTGGGCTGCGTGATGAAACCCTTGGCGCCATAGACCTCGGCCAGCTTGTCGCCCTGGACCTGGATCACCACCTGCGGCAAATCGATCTGCCCCTGGGCGTTGAAGGCGATGGGACCATACAGGCTGTCGAAGCGGGTCTTGGCCAGGGCGTCGCGCACTTTCTGCGGATTCAGGCTGCCGGCGCTTTCCATGGCCTGGACCAGGGCCTGGACGTCGGCCACGCCCGAGGCCGCGTGGTAGTCCGGGTCATAGCCATACTTCGTCTTGTAGGCCTGGGCGAACTGCTCGGCATCGCCGAACCAGCGGTCCTTCAGTGCCGCGGACGGGAGCCACGCCGTCATGCCGAAGGCGTAGTCCGCATCGGCCCCAAGCGCCTTGCGGAAGTCCTCCGACGGAACGCCGACCGTGAACGAGTACAACTTGGGCGCGACGGCGAGGCTCTTGGCCTGCCGCACGAAATTCAGGATCTCCGTCTCGTGCCCGGCCACCAGGACCGCGTCCACCTTCTTGCTCTTGATCTGCGACAGGAGCGAGGCGAAGTCCGTAGCGTTGGTGCTGTAGCGCTCGTCCATCGCCACCTGCAGCCCCGCGGATTTCAGCAGCGGACGCGTGCCCTGGGCGACCGAGACATCGAACGCGTCGTCCGCATACAGCAGCGCCACGCTGGCCGGCACCGGCTTGAGCGCCTTGAGCATGTCGACCGTGCTGCCGAAGTAATTGCTGGCGGGCGCCAAGGTGCCGAATATGTATTTGAATTTGCGCGAGAAAATCTGGTCCGACGCGCCGCCGCCCTGCACCATGGGTACCTTGTATTTTTCCGCGACGGCGGAGTCGGCCAGTGCGAAGTTGCTGGCGAAGGGGCCCAGCAGCAGGTTGACCTTGTCTTGGGTGACGAGCTGCGTATATTGGCGCACGCTCAGGTTCACGTCGGACTGGTTGTCATAGATCTTGAGCGCCAGCTTGTGGGGCACACCGCCGATCTTCACGCCGCCGGCGGCGTTGATCTGATCGACCGCGATCTGGTAGGCATCGCGGTAGTAGCGTCCGGTGTTGGCGACGGGGCCGGTGAGCTGGATGGAGGCCCCCAGGACGATGGTCGGAGCCGGGGTGGCGGCCGACGCGCCGGAGCACAGGACAAACGCCAAAGCGGGTAAGGCCCGCAGTAGATATCGAGACATGATGATGTCTCCTTTTGAACTTATGGAGTCCATTCTCGGACTCATATCCTTACGTTGGCCTGAATCGAACATGTATTGCCGGCCGATTCGCGCCGGGGCGATGGTCGCGGCGGCCCGGGGCCGCTGTCTCAGCCGTCCTGGGCCTCCCCGTCGGGATCGGGCCGCCCGTAATACAAGACCCCGATCCGTATCGGCGCCCGCTGATTCGCCTTCCTGTGCAGATTCGTATCCCGCAGGGAATAGACGCATCCGCAATACTCCTGCTGGTAGAACGCCTCCCGCTTGCTGATCTCGATCATCCGCGCCGACCCGCCTGCCTTGCGCCAGTTGTAGTCCCAGTACGCCAGGCCGGGATAGCGCGCAGCCGCGCGATGCCCGCAGTCATTGATCTGCTGCATGTTCTTCCAGCGCGAGATGCCCAGGGAACTGGTCATCACCGGAAAGCCGTGCTCATGCGCGTACAGCGCCGTCCGCTCGAAACGCATGTCGAAACACATGGTGCAGCGTATGCCGCGCTCCGGCTCGTGCTCCATGCCGCGCGCCCGCGCGAACCAGTCGTCGCGGTCGTAGTCGGCATCGATGAAAGGCACGCCGAACTTCTCCGCGAAGCGGATGTTCTCGTCCTTGCGCAGGTCGTATTCCTTGCGCGGATGGATGTTCGGGTTGTAGAAGAAGATGGTGTAGGCGATGCCCGACGCAAGCATGGCCTCCATGACTTCGCCCGAACACGGGGCGCAGCAGGAATGCAGCAGGACCTTGTCGTGGCCGCCAGGCAGGGGCAGCGTTTGCCGCGGTGGCGAAGTCGTCATGGAATGCCCCGGTCCGGCCCTGGCCGTCAGTGGTCGCCCCACACGTCGCGCGCCGTATCCAGCACCAGCCTGAGCTTGTCGCGCTGGGCCGCCACGGCGATGTCGTTGCCGTGCACGGTGCTGGCGAAACCGCACTGCGGCGACAACGCGAGCTGCTCCAGCGGGGCATGGCGCGCGGCTTCGTCGATGCGGCGTTTCAGGTCGTCCTTGGACTCCAGTTCGCCGAACTTGGTGCTGACCAGGCCAAGCACGGCGATCTTGCCTTTGGGCAGGAAACGCAGGGGGCGGAAGTCGCCGCTGCGGTCGTCGTCGTATTCCAGGAAGTAGGCGTCGACGTTCATCTCGGCCAGCAGGGCCTCGGCCACCGGTTCGTAGCCGCCGCTGGCGGCGAAGGTGCTCTTGAAGTTGCCCCGGCACAGGTGGATGGCCAGGACCATGCCTTCGGGCTTGTGCGCCGCCACCTTGTTGATGAACCGGGCGTAGCGGTGCGGCAGCTCGTCGGGATCGTCGCCCCGGCCGGAGGCTGCGGCGCGCATGCGGGCGTCGCACAGGTAGGCCAGGTTGGTGTCGTCGAGCTGCACGTAGCGGCAGCCGGCCGCCGCCAGCGACTTCAGTTCGTCGCCGTAGGCGCGCGCGACGTCGTCGTAGAAATCGGGGTCGAGTTCGGGATAGTGCCGGGCGCTGATGCCAGCGCGGCCGCCGCGAAAGTGCAGCATGGTCGGCGACGGGATCGCCACCTTGCCGACGCTGCCGGGCGCCAACTGGCTTTGCAGGTATTCGAAGTCGGCGCGCTGGATGTCGGCCACGTGGCGCACCTTGTCGACCACCGTAATGACGGGCGGCGCGAGTTCGGTCTTGCCGTCGGGCCGCTGCACCGCGACCGGCTCGCCGCTGGACACGCCGCCCAGCCGGCGCAGGAAATCGACGTGGAAATAGGTCCGGCGGAACTCGCCGTCGGTGATGCTCTTCAAGCCGACGTCTTCCTGGAACTTGACGATCTCGGCGATGGCGCGGTCTTCGACGCGCCGAAGTTCCTCGGCCGTGATCTCGCCTTTGGCATGGCGGTCGCGCGCCTCGATCAGGTAGGCCGGACGCAGGAAGCTGCCGACGTGATCGGCGCGGAACGGAGGGTTCAAGGGCAGGCTCATGTGCTTACCTCGCTTGGCTACGCAGCGTGCGGGCCGCGGCCACCATGTTGGTCAGCGCCGGGATGACCTCGGCCCACTGGCGCGTCTTCAGGCCGCAGTCCGGATTGACCCACAGGCGCTCGGCCGGCACGCGCTCGGCCGCCTTGCGCATCAGTTGCACGATGTGCGACTCGGTCGGGATGTTGGGCGAGTGGATGTCGTAGACCCCCGGCCCGATCTCGTTCGGGTACTTGAAGTCGTCGAACGCATCCAGCAGTTCCATATCCGACCGCGAGGTCTCGATGGTGATCACGTCCGCATCCATGTCGGCGATGGCCTGGATGATGTCGTTGAACTCCGAATAGCACATGTGCGTGTGGATCTGGGTTTCGTCGCGCACGCCGTTGGCGGTAATGCGGAACGACTCCACGGCCCAGTCCAGGTATTCCTGCCATTGCGCGCGGCGCAGCGGCAAGCCTTCGCGCAGCGCGGCCTCGTCGATCTGGATCACGCTGATACCCGCGCGCTCCAGGTCCAGGACCTCGGCGCGGATGGCCAGCGCGAGCTGGTGGCACGAGACCGAGCGCGGCTGGTCGTCGCGCACGAAGGACCAGTTCAGGATGGTGACCGGTCCGGTCACCATGCCCTTCATCGGCTTGTCGGTCAGCGACTGCGCGTACTTGATCCAGGCGACGGTCATCGGGTCCGGGCGGCTGATGTCGCCGAACAGGATAGGCGGCTTCACGCAGCGGGATCCGTACGACTGGACCCAGCCGAACTGGCTGAACACATAGCCTTCGAGCTGTTCGCCGAAGTACTCGACCATGTCGTTGCGCTCGGCTTCGCCGTGCACCAGCACGTCCAGTCCCAGGGCTTCCTGTTCGCGCACGCTGCGGCCGATCTCGGCCCGCATGGCGGCCAGGTAGCCGGCCTCGTCCAGCGCGCCGGCCTTGTACTGGCTGCGCGCATGGCGGATCTCGGCGGTCTGCGGGAACGAACCGATCGTGGTGGTCGGGAAGGCCGGCAGCTTCAACAGCGCGGCCTGCTTCGCGGCCCGCTCGGCATAGGCATGCTGGCGACGGCCCATTTCCGCGGTCAGGCGCGCGACGGCCTCCTTGACGGCCGGGTTGTTCACGCGCGGCGACGCGCGCCGTGCCTCGATCGCGGCGCGATTGGCGAACAACTCCTCCTGCGCGGCGATGCGCCCCTCGCGCAACGCGACGGCCAACACCTTCAATTCGTCCAGCTTCTGCAACGCGAAGGCCAGCCACGGCTTGACCTCGGGATCCAGTTTCTGTTCGCTGTCCAGGTCCACCGGCACGTGCAGCAGCGAGCACGACGGCGCGATCCACAGGCGCTCGCCCAGTTGCGCGGCCACCGGCACCAGCCAGTCCAGCACGCCGTTCAGGTCGGTCTTCCAGATGTTGCGGCCATTGATCACGCCCAGCGACACCACGCGATCGGCCGGCAGGCCGGCGATCAGCGGCTCGACTTCCCCTCGCGCGTTGACCGCGTCCAGGTGCACGCCCTGCACGGGCAGCTCGCACACCAGCGGCAGGTTCTCCTGGAGCTGGCCGAAGTACGTGGCCAGCAACAGCTTCGCCGGGCCGCCCGCGAACGCGGCGTAGGCGGTGCGGAAGGCCTCGCGCCAGGCCGGGGCCAGTTCGGTGACCAGTACCGGCTCGTCGATCTGCACCCATTCGGCCCCCTGGGCGGCCAGCGTGGCCAGCAGCTCGACGTAGGCCGGCAAGAGGCGCGGCAGCAGCGCAAGCTTGTCGGAGTCGTCCTTGGCCTTGCCCAGCCACAGGTAGGTGACGGGGCCGATGACGACCGGCTTGGCCTTCACGCCCTGCGCGCGGGCCTCGGCCAGTTGTTCGATGTAGCGCGAGGCATCCAGCGTGAACGTCGTGTCGGCCGTGAATTCGGGGACGATGTAGTGGTAATTCGTGTCGAACCACTTCGTCATTTCGCCGGCGGCCACCCCGCCGCAGCAGGCGGCGTGCGCGTCCGCGGATTCGGCCGAGCGGCCGCGCGCCACGCGGAAGTAATTGTCCAGCGCATCGCCATGGAAACCTTCCACGCGCGCGGGCAGGTTGCCCAGCGTGAAGCTCATGTCGAGCACCTGGTCGTAGAACGCGAAATCGCCCACCGGCGCCAGGTCCAGGTTCTTCTGGCTGGCCCAGTTCAACTCGCGCAACTGGGCGCCGAGCGCCTTCAGCTCGTCGCGCGAGGATTCGCCCTTCCAGTAGCGCTCGAGCCCGAATTTGAGCTCGCGCTTGGCGCCTATGCGCGGAAAACCGAGATTGTGAGTGGTGACCATGTGACCTGCCATCCGATGAATGAGTACGCGAAACAACGCGGGGAGGCAGTCATGATAGGGACATCGATCAATGAAATAAAATGGCATTATTTCATTTACCCATTATATTTATTCATTAACTGCCGGATACCGCCCCATGCTCGACCGCATCCACCTCGTCATCATCCGGGAAGTCGACCGCCAGGGATCGCTGACCGCCGCCGCGGGCACCCTGCATCTGACGCAGTCCGCGCTCAGCCATACCGTCAAGAAGATCGAACAGCAGCTCGGCACACCCATCTGGGACCGCGAAGGCCGCAGCCTGCGGCTGACCCAGGCCGGCCAGTACCTGCTCTCGCTGGCCGAGCGACTGCTGCCACAGTTCGAGCACGCCGAGTCGCGCATGAAGCAGTACGCGGCAGGCGAACGTGGCACCCTGCGCATCGGCATGGAATGCCATCCGTGCTACCAGTGGCTGCTCAAGGTGGTCTCGCCCTACCTGGCGCGCTGGCCCGACGTGGACGTGGACGTCAAGCAGCGCTTCCAGTTCGGCGGCATAGGCGCCCTGTTCGGCTACGACATCGACATCCTCGTCACGCCCGACCCGCTGAAGCGGCCCGGCCTGCGGTTCGATCCGGTGTTCGACTACGAGCAGGTGCTGGTCGTGGCGGACGCCCATCCCTTCGCCGCGCAGCGCTACGTCAAGCCCGAGCAACTGGTGGACGAGACCCTGATCACCTATCCGGTCGAGACCGATCGCCTGGACATCTACAACCAGTTCCTGCGCCCCGCCGGCGTCGCGCCGCGCCGCCACAAGACCATCGAGACGACGGACATCATGTTGCAGATGGTCGCCAGCAACCGCGGCGTAGCGGCCTTGCCGCGCTGGCTGGCCGAAGAATACGCCGACCGCATGCCCGTGGCCAGCGTGAAGCTGGGCAGGGACGGTATCGCCAAGCAGATCTTCCTGGGCACCCGCGAGGCCGATGCCTCGATCGACTACCTGGCCTCGTTCGTGGCCTACGCGCGGGAATCGATGGCGCAGGCGCCGCGCCCGAGGCGCTGAGGCCTCGCTGATTGCTTCGGATAGTGTTACAAGATGCTTCCAAAACAATCAATAAGAGGATAGTCGCATGTCCGCCCCTGATTTCCCGGCCTTCCGCATCTTCGCGGCCCGCCTGCGATCAGTCTTCGCCGTTGCCGCGCTGGCCTTGCTCGTCGTCAGTTGCGGCGGGTCCGGCAGCCAGCCTGCCGCCAAGGCCGACGTCACCCTGCTCGTCTACATGATGGGCACCAATCTCGAAAGCGACGACGGCTCGGCCACGGGCAACATCGACGAAATGCGGAGCATCGCGCCCAGCGACCGGGTGAACGTCGTGCTGACCACCGGCGCCGCCGACAAGGATGGCTGGCGCACCGTCCAGCGCAAGCGCGTGCGCGGCCAGCAGGTCGACGTGCTGGACGACCTGGGCGAAGTGGACATGGGCCGCGCCCAGACCTTGCAGGACTTCGTGTCCTGGGGCATGAAGACCTACCCGGCCGAGCGGACCATGCTGGTCCTGTGGGACCACGGCGGCGGCCCCAACCGCGGCATAGGGTCCGATCCGTTCACCCACCATTCCCTGTCGCTGGACGACATACGCAGCGCCATCGCCCCCGCCACGCAGGCCGCCGGGCGCAAGCTCGCGCTGGTCGGCTTCGACGCCTGCCTGATGGGCTCGGTCGAAGTCGCCCAGGCCCTCGCTCCCTACGCTAACTACATGATCGGGTCGCAGGAACTCGAACCCGGCGCCGGCCAGGACTGGGCCGCGCTGCTGTCGCACCTGACCCGCTCCCCCACCGACAGCACCGCGGCCTTCGGCCGCACCATCGTCGACGCCTTCATCGCCAAGCAGTTGAAGGACGACCCCAACGCCGAGGCCACGCTGTCGCTGATCGACCTCGGCCGGATAGACGGCGTGGGCGCGGCGCTGGCCGACATTGCCGCCACGCTGAACGGGCAACTGGCCGCCGATCCGGTGCAGACCTGGATCGACATCGCCGAAGCGCGCGCCAAGGCCTTCATCTTCGGCTCCGTCCTCTTGTCCCCCGGGCCGACGGAGCTGGTCGACCTGCGCATGTTCGACTGGGGCAGCCTCAGGCTGGCCGACGGACAGCGGGAACGGCTGACGCAGGCCCTGGAACAGGCGGTGGTCCATCAGAAACACACGGAAGCCTTCTCCAACCTCTCGGGCCTGACCTTCTACCTGCCGCAGCGCGTGGCCGAGACCTCGACCGACACGAAGACCTACACTTCGCTGTCCTTCGTCTCCGAGACCCAGCGCGGCTTCATCCGGCAACACTCCGACATCGGCACCGACAACACCCGGCTGCCCCTGCCCACCATAGGCGTCATCGACTGGCACGACGGCACCCCGCAGGCGCCGACCTCGGTCCAGGCACCGTTGAACGCCGTGGACCGCGCGCTCGTGGCCCAGGACTTCGCCGCGGTCCAGAACGCCGCCGGCTGGATCACCGCCATCAAGCCGCTGACGGACAGCACCGTCGACCATCTTGTCGATACGTCCTTCATGCAAGGCTGGTTCCACCTGGACGACGCCGGCACGCCCGTCTACTTCTCCGCGCTGCCGGACGGCATACGCTTCGCGATCGACTCCCCCGAGAACTTCCTGATCCCTGTCACCCTGCGCAACGACGCCCCCGACGACGACCTCCCCGCCGACGACGAACGCCGCCTGCAGCGGGGCCTGCTGATCGTGTCGGATGCCGCGGAATCCGGCGTGCTGCGCATCACCGGGTTCCTGAATGCCCTGGGCAACAACGACTCCGCAGGCGTAGCGCGCCCGCAGGGCGTGCCCGAGCAGGCCTCGGTACAGCCGCTCTGGTTGGTCCAGGACGAGAACGATCTGGGCCACTGGATCGCGCCGCTAGCCAGTGCGGCGGTGCCTTTCGTACCGGTCACCGACAAGCAGCGGATCTCCCGTGGCACGCGCGACTCATTGCCCTCGGGCGCCCACGCCCGCGTGGGTATCGTCGACGTCCGGGGCTGGATCAGCCTGGATACGCTGTCGTACTAGCAGGTGCGCAAGGGCGGCTACCACCGGCCGCCCGCGCCGCCCCCTCCGCTGGACCCGCCCCCGAAACTGCTTCCCGAACTACCGCCCCCGGAACTGCCGCCCCCGCCTCCCGAACCGGAACCGGAGCTGCTGCGGCTGGCCAGTGCGGCCAGCGTCACCATGCCCAGAGATACGGCGTGATTGCAGAAGGCGCACGTCCGCATGCGCTCTCCCACCCCGGTCGAGGTCCGGGTCGCCCGCTGGCGAACCTTGATGGCGGGAGGCGCCAGGGTCTGTCCATGGCATTTCGGGCAAACCTCGTATTTCGAGATCTTCTCGCCGTCGAAAGCGGCGATGTGCGTCCGGCCGGTTTCCTCGTTCAGCCAGATCTCGTAGGACTTGGCGCCCAGCTTTTCTTCCGCCAGTTGCTGCCGGCTCAGATACGCATTGAGTTTCGCGGGCTTGAGCGCATCGCGATTCAAGCGGGACCATTTCCCCGTGCCGGCCGGCGGGGTATCCCGCAGGCGGGCACGCTTGCTGTTTCTCCCAAGATCGTAGTAGGCCTTGTAGGACAGCGGCGACAGCAGTAGCGGCACCAGGGCCAGGCGCGTGAACGCGACGCCCATGTCCAGGCCGGTTTTCGGATCCTTGGTGCTTTTCTTGAGGAACTGCACCGATCCGGAGTAATGGAACAGGAGCACGAAGGTCCCGAACACGGCCAGAAAGTACGGCAGGTTGTCGACCCGGTACACGCGCTCCACGATCTCCAGGATCACGAATACGAACAGGCTCAGGAACAGGAGCAGCAGGAAGAAGAACAGGGCGAACCAGAAAGCATGGCCACGGTAGCGCGTGCGCTTGATGCCGAATTTCTTCAGGACGCGCCTGCGCGCCAGGCTGATCCAGCCGAACCCGGCGGCGAATATCGCCAGCACCCAGACCGCCCGTTCCAGCGCCACGGCGTGGCGGTTCCAGAAGGTGGGCTGATACGCCTTGAGGTTCGTCAGTTCCAGGACATGGCTGGGCGACAGGAATACGCTTTCGATCGCCTTCGCAGTGGCCAGCACGGCCATGTCGGTATTGCCGGCCTTCAGATAGGGAACCAGGTAGGTTTCGCCGATCTGCTTGAGCAAGGCATCGGGAAAAATGCCCTCCAGCCCATAACCGGTGATAAAGCGATACTCCCGCCGGTCCATGCCCAGGAACAGCAGCAGGCCGTTGTCGCTGCCCTGCTTGCCGATGCCCCAGTGGTTAAACAGATCCAGCGCGAAGCTGAAATCGCTGGCCCCCTGGTAGTCGCCCACGACCACGATGGCGAACTCGCTGCCGTTGTTCCGTTCGATGCCGGCGCTGATCGCGTCCAGTTTCGCGACGGCATCGCCGCTCAGCCTGCCGTCCGGGTCGCTGACGTAGTGGTCGCTGCCCTGACTCTTCGGGTTGGGGACGGCCTGGACGGAATATTGCGCGGAGGCGTTCAGGACGCCAAGGAGGCCGGCCAGGGCGGCAACGAGGACGATGAGTTTCTTGTACATTCTCGTTCCCGAATGTACCCCATCGGCCCGCCGGGCGCGACCGGCACCGTAACCGGATGCCGGCGCGCACGCGGGAAGGCTCAGCCGAAGCGGCCGGTGATGTAGTCTTCCGTCGCCTTCTTGGTCGGCTTGATGAAGATCTGGTCCGTCACGCCGAACTCGACCAGCTCGCCCAGATACATGTAGGCGGTGTAGTCGGAACAGCGCGCCGCCTGCTGCATGTTGTGGGTGACGATGACCACCGTATAGTCGTTCTTCAGTTCAGCGATCAGTTCTTCGATCTTGGCCGTGGAGATCGGATCCAGCGCCGAGCAGGGTTCGTCCAGCAGCAGGACCTCGGGCTTGATGGCGATGCCGCGCGCGATGCACAGGCGCTGCTGCTGCCCGCCCGACAGGCTGTGGCCGCTCTGGTGCAGCTTGTTCTTGGCCTCTTCCCACAGCGCGGCCTTGGTCAGCGCCCATTCCACGCGCTCGTCCATCTCGCCCTTGCTCAGGTTCTCGAACAGACGCACGCCGAAGGCGATGTTGTCGTAGATGCTCATCGGGAACGGGGTGGGCTTCTGGAACACCATGCCGACCTTGGCGCGGATCAGCGAGATGTCCATCTTCGAAGTCAGCAGGTTCTCGCCGTCCATGTTGATCTGGCCTTCGGCGCGCTGCTCGGGATAGAGCTCGAACATGCGGTTGAAGGTGCGCAGCAGCGTCGACTTGCCGCAGCCCGAGGGGCCGATGAAGGCCGTGACCTGCTTCTCGGGGATCTGCATGCTGACGTTGCGCAGGGCGTGGAATTTCCCGTAGTAGAAGTTCAGGTTCTTGACTTCCAGCTTGGGATTCGAAATGTTGGCGATGTTTTCCATGGCGTGTCCGATTTGTCGCGGGCGTCAGGCGGCCTGTTTGCGGAACATGATGCGAGCAATGATGTTGATGGCCAGGACCAGCAGCGTGATCAGCGTCGCGCCGGCCCAGGCCAGGCGCTGCCAGTCGGCGAAGGGGCTCATCGCGAACTGGAAGATGGTGACGGGCAGGTTGGCCATGGGGGCGTTCATGTTGAACGACAGGAACTGGTTGTTCAGCGCGGTGAACAGCAGCGGCGCGGTCTCGCCGGCGATGCGGGCCACGGCCAGCAGGATGCCGGTGACGATGCCCGAGCGCGCGGCGCGATAGCACACCATGGTGATCATCTTCCAGTGCGGGCAGCCCAGCGCGATGCAAGCCTCGCGCAGGCTGTTGGGCACCAGCTTGAGCATGTCGTCGGTGGTGCGGACCACGACCGGGATCACGATCACGGCCAGGGCCAGCGTGCCCGCCCAGCCCGAGAAATGCTGGATGCGCGCGACGAACACGGTGTAGATGAACAGGCCGATCACGATCGACGGCGCCGACAGCAGCACGTCGTTGATGAAGCGCGTGGCCGGGGCCAGCCAGCCTCGCTGGCCGTACTCGGCCAGGTAGGTGCCGGCCAGGATGCCGATGGGCGTGCCGATCAGCGTGCCCATGCCGGCCATCATGATGCTGCCCAGCAGCGCGTTGAGCAGGCCCCCGCTCTGGCCGGGGGGCGGCGTGATCTCGGTGAACAACGCGGGCGAGATCGCCGCGGCGCCCTTGGACAGCAGGGTCAGGATGATCCAGAACAGCCAGAAGAGGCCGAACACCAGGGCGACCGCCGACAGGGTCAGCATGACCTTGTTGGTCAGCCGGCGGCGGCGGTAGACGGTGTTCTGCATGGTGATGACGGACATCGCGGCTCCTTAGGACCGGGCGCCTTCGCTCTTCGCCAGACGCAGCAGCAACAGCTTCGAGCAGGCGAGCACGATGGTGGTGATGAGGAAAAGGATCAGGCCCAGCTCGATCAGCGCCGACAGGTGCACGTCGTCCGAGGCCTCGGCGAATTCGTTGGCCAGCGACGAAGCGATCGAGTTACCCGGCGCGAACAGCGAACCGGACAGCCGGTAGGCGTTGCCGATGACGAAGGTCACGGCCATGGTCTCGCCCAGCGCCCGCCCCAGTCCCAGCATGATGCCGCCGACCGCGCCGACCTTGGTGAACGGCAGCACCACGCGGGAGACGACCTCCCAGGTGGTCGCGCCCAGCCCGTAGGCCGATTCCTTCAGCATGGCCGGAACGAGTTCGAACACATCGCGCATCACGGCGGTGATGAAGGGAATGATCATCACCGCCAGGATGATGCCGGCGGTGAACACGCCTATGCCGAAGGCCGGGCCCTGGAACAGGATGCCCGCGCCCGGGATGTTGCCCAGCGTGGCGATCAGGAAGGGCTGCACGTATTCCTTGAACAGCGGGGCGAAGACGAACAAACCCCACATGCCGTAGATGATGGAGGGGATCGCCGCCAGCATTTCGACCGCGGTGCCCAGCGGCCGGCGCAGCCAGGTGGGCGACAGCTCGGTCAGGAACAGCGCGATGCCGAACGATACCGGCACCGCGATCAAGAGCGCGATGGCCGAGGTGACGAGCGTGCCGACGATGGGCACCAGCGCGCCGTATTCATTGTTGACCGGGTCCCATTCGGAGGACCACAGGAACGAAATGCCGTATTTCTCGAGCGTGATCTGGCTGCCCACGACCAGCGACACCAGGATGGCAGCCAGCAGGCTCAGCACGGCAAAGGCGAAGAACCGGGTCAGGTTCTTGAACAACGCGTCCATGGCCGCGTTACGGTTTTTCTTCATCGGGGGCGTATTCCCGGTAGTAGTCGGCTCGGAGGAAGAATTTCCTCGAATCTCGCCCGAAATGTTATCAAGGACCGCGCTCATGGGAGTTTCCGGAAAGGGAGACAGGTCGAACCAGGGGGCCTGAAGACGCGAAAAACGGGGCGGACGACTCCGCCCGGCCCCGTTTCACGCCACTATGGCACCTCGGCAGATCAGTACAGCGACTTGCCGCTGGTGTCCTTGATGTCGGACTTCCACAGCGTGCGGATCTGCGTCGTCACCGCGTCGGGCAGCGCCACGTAGTCCAGCTCGGAAGCCGACTTCTTGCCGTTCTTGAAGGCCCAGTCGAAGAACTTCAGGACTTCGGCACCTTGCGTCGGCTTGTCCTGAGCCTTGTGCATCAGGATGAAGGTGGCGCTGGTGATGGGCCAGCTCTTGTCGCCCGGCTCGTTGTTCAGGATCACGCCCATGCCCGGCGCGCTCTTCCAGTCGGCGTTCGCGGCGGCGGCGGCGAAGGCGGCCTCTTCCGGCTGGACGAACTTGCCGTCCTTGTTCTGGACCTGGCCGTGCGACAGCTTGTTCTGCTTGGCGTAGGCGTATTCGACGTAGCCGATGGCGCCGGCGAACTGCTTGACGTAGTTGGCGACGCCTTCGTTGCCCTTGCCACCCTGGCCGGCGGGCCACTTGACGGCCTTGCCCTCACCCACGGACGACTTCCAGTCGGCGGAAACCTTGGACAGGTAGTTGGTCCAGCCGAAGGTCGTGCCCGAGCCGTCCGAACGGTGGACGACGATGATGTCGGCGGCAGGCAGGTTCACGCCGGGGTTCAGCTTGGCGATGGCCTCGTCGTTCCACTTCTTGACCTTGCCCAGGTAGATGTCGGCCAGCAGCGCACCGGTGAACTTCAGTTGGCCGGGCTGGATGCCTTGCAGGTTGACGACGGGAACGATGCCGCCGATCACGGCCGGGAACTGGACCAGGCCGTTCTTGGCCAGGTCGTCGCCGCTCATCGGATCATCCGAGGCGCCGAAATCCACGGTCTTGGCGATGATCTGCTTCTGGCCGCCGCCCGAACCGATGGACTGGTAGTTCACGGTGTTGCCCGTGGCGGCCTTGTAGTCCGAGGCCCACTTGGCGTAGATGGGGTAAGGGAACGACGCGCCGGCACCGGTGATATCGGCGGCTTGCGCGGACAACGCGGCAACGCCCAGCACGACGCCCACCGAAACTTGCTTGAATACGAGTTTGAACATTTGCAGGTCCTCTGCTTTTGTGGGAGGTAAAGCTCACGACGGCGTCAGATTACGTAGCAAATATGACATGACCATGACAGAACACATGACGGTCATGGAGCGGGCATGTAGAATCAAGAACGATTCTCATTCAAAATCATGATATCCGCTCCGATGCCCGAACAATGGCATGTCCCCGCGATGACCGCCTCGCTGTCCATCAGCGGCGGTATATTGCGCGCGGATCACGACCAGGCCATTACCGAGCAGAATGAAGCCGGGTTGAAGCTGGTCCTGCTGCTGGGCGGGGAACTGCGTTACTCGATGCAAAAACACCGGCAGGTGGGCTTGAAGGGACCCGCGGTCCACCTCAGCCTGAGCCGCAGCCCGTTCACCGTCAGCCATGCCTTCCATGCCGCCTCGCCGCTGCGCTACGTGGCCGTGCGCATGCCCGAGGAAGCGCTGCAGGGAAGCCTGGACCTCGACATCGGCCGGCATGCCCGCCAGCGCAACGGCGCCGATGCCCCGTTCTTCCTCGACCGGCAGGCCAACCGGATCCTGCAGGCCCTGGGCCGGCAGTTGCTGGCCTGCCCCCTGCGCGGGAACCTGCGCGACCTCTACCTGGCCGGCAAGGCCCTGGAATTGACCGCCACCGTGCTGGCCGGCCTGGAACTCGCACCCGCCGCCGAACCGTCCCAGGCCGATGCGCTCAAGCTGTCGCCGCGCCAGCTCGACGCACTGCACGAGGCCCGCGCGCGATTGCTCGAACAGCTTTCCGAGCCGCCTGGCCTGGCGGCCCTGGGGCGCCAGGTCGGCCTGAACGTCACGACGCTCACGCGAGGGTTCCGGACCGTGTTCGGCTGCACCGTCTATCAGTTCGTGCGCGACCAGCGCCTCGAACTCGCCTATCGCATGCTGGCCGCCGGCCGGTGCACCGTGGCCCAGGCCGCGTTCGCCGCCGGCTACAGCGACTCGCACTTCTCCAAGGCTTTCCAGAAACGCTTCGGCATCGCGCCGCGTGGACTGCGTCGCTAGCCCCGCCGGATACGCCCGACCGCCAGATTGATACCGGCAATCGCCAATTCGCACCCGGCTCCCTTCCTAGAATTGATGAGATTGATTCTCAATTCAAAAAAGGGAGAGGGTCTTCGTGGATACCCGCAAGCCATTTCATTCCCGGCCGGGCGCCTTCCGCCCCGGCCTGGCCCGCACCGCCCTCGCCTCGGCCATCATGCTGCCGGGCGCGGGTGTCCATGCCCAGGCCGCCCCCGAGCCGCCGGCCAGCACGCTGCCCGCGGTCACCGTCACGGGCAGCGCGGACACGCCGTCGTCGCTGCTCAAGACGTCGCAGTCCGCCAAGGAAACGCCGCAGTCGGTCACGGTCATCGACCGCGAGCGCATGCAGCAGCAGAACCTGCAGACGCTGGAAGAAGTGCTGCAGCAGGCGCCCGGGATCACCGTCCAGCCCTATCAGCAGCTCACCACGGGCTACTACGCCCGGGGCTTCAAGATCGACTCCTTCCAGCAGGACGGCGTGCCCGTGCTCATGGGCCAGACGGCCGGCGCGCCGGAGGACATGGGCATGTACGAACGGGTCGAGATCCTGCGCGGCGCCAACGGCCTGCTCCAGGGCACGGGCAACCCGGCCGCCACCGTCAACCTCGTTCCCAAGCGGGCGCCGCGGCAGTTCGGCGCGCGCGGCGGGCTGACCGCCGGCAGTTGGAACCGCTACCGCGCCGAGGCGGACGTGGGCGGCCCGGTGAACGAAAGCGGCAGCCTGCGCGCGAGGATGGTGGCCAGCCACGAGGACCGCGATTTCTTCTACGACGTGGCCGGCCAGACATCCACCAACCTGTACGGCACGGCCGAACTCGACCTCGGCCCCGACACCGTGCTTTCCGTGGGCGTCCATCACCAGCGCATCCGCTCCATCACCAACATGGCCGGGGTGCCCTTCTACCGCGACGGCCGCGACATCGGCCTGCCGCGCTCGACCTACCTGGATGTCGCCTGGGACCGCTTCAACTGGGACAACACGCGGCTGTTCGCCGGCCTGGAGCATGCGTTCGACAACGGCTGGACGGCCAAGCTCAACGTCAACCACCTGAGCGGCGACGCCGACCTGAAATATGCCGGCGCCAATGGCGCGGTCGACCCCGCGACGGGCACCGGTCCACGCCTGATGGGTGGCGCCTATGAATTCGAGAACCGCCAGACCAGCGCCGACGGCTATCTGAATGGCCCGTTCACGCTGTTCGGCCGCAGGCACGAAGCGCTGATCGGCGTCAACCACCTGCGCACCAGCACCGAGCAGTTCTCCGCCAACTTCCTGACGCCGGTCGGCGTGCCGGTGGACGTCTGGAAATGGGATCCGCACAGCGTGCCCGAACCCGCGGTCGGCCCCTACGCGTCGCGCGGACCGACGCGCATGGTCCAGTCGGGCATCTATGCGATGGGCCGGTTCTCGCTGGCCGATCCCCTGAAACTCGTCCTGGGAGGGCGGGTGAGCCGCTGGAAGCAGAACACCTCTTCCGCCAGCTCCCGGCTCAGCAGCGAGTTCACGCCCTATGGCGGCCTGGTGCTGGACATCTCGCCGCAGTGGGCGCTCTACGCCAGCTACGCGCAGGTCTTCCAGCCCCAGACGCAGACCACCTGGGAAGGCGGCATACTCGACCCGGTCCAGGGCAGCAACCGGGAGGTCGGCATCAAGGGCGGCCTGCTGGACGGGCGGCTGGATGCCAGCCTGGCCCTCTTCAACATTCGGCAGCGCAACCGCGCGCAGTCGGACCCCGCGCATCCTTGCGCGGGCGCGGTCTGCTACTACATCGCCGGCGGCGAGGTCGAGAGCCGCGGGATCGAGGCGGAAGTGAACGGCCGGATCATGCCGGGGCTGGACCTGTCGCTGGGCTATACCTACAACGCCACGGAGTACCTGAAGGATGCCCAGTCGCAGGGACAGCCCTTCGCCCGCTTCACGCCCAAGCACATCTTCAGGCTCTGGGCGAACACCGTCCTGCCCGGAAACGACGGCCGGCTCAGCGCAGGCGTGGGCCTCCAGGCGCAAAGCGCCTACACCGTGCAGTCCGGCGGCGTGACCCTGCGCCAGGGCGGCTATGCCCTGGCCAGCCTGCGGATCGGCTATCGCATCAACAAGCACCTGAGCGCGGCGCTGCACGTCAACAACCTGTTCGATAGGCGCTACTACCAGAGCCTGTCCGGCACCAGTTGGAACAACCGCTACGGCGAGCCCCGCAGCGTGGCGCTGACGCTGCGCATGGAGTACTAGGATGCCGGCTCCGCGCTGGCCCCTGCGCGCGGGTCTGGCCGTCCTGGCCGCGCCCGCGGCCGCCATCGGACTGGCGATCGCCATCGCCCGCTGGGCGCCGCTGGACGACGCGCTGGACCGGCTGTATGCCGGCCTGTTCATCGGCGTGCTGGCGCAGTTGCTGCTGCTGGGCGGCAGCGTGTTTTCGGGCATGCGCGCGGCCGTGCCCATGCGCCGCGCCGTGGCCATCACCCACGCCTGGGCCGGCATGGTCGTGGGCCTGGTGCTGTTCGTGGTCTGCCTGACCGGCGTATTCGCCGTACTCAAGCAGGAAGTCCGCTACTGGGAAATGCCATCCGAGCGGCTGGCTCCCACCCCGCGCCCCGACCTGGACGCCCTGCTACATGCGGGCCAGGCACGATTCGGCGATACGGCTTCCTTGACGATCCAGTTGCCGGACGGCCTGCGGCGCCATGCCATCGTGGCCCCCGCCGGCGGCAGGCCGGCCGCCGGCCAATCCCCGCTGCGCCTGCGCGCCGACGACGCCAGCCCCATGCCCGCCCCCTACGGCGGCGCGACAGACCTGCTGGTCACGCTGCACAACACCTTGCACGCGGGCTTTCCGGGGCGGGTGATCGTGAGCCTGTTCGGCTTCGCGCTGGCCTTCCTGATCGTGGGCGGCGTGGCCAACCACCCCCGCCGGGCCTCCGGACTGCTGCGCCTGCGCATCGGCACGGACGCGCGGACGCTGGCGCTCGACGTCCACAAACTGCTGGGGCTCTGGCTCTCGCCGCTCCTGCTGCTGATCGCGGTGACGGGCATCTTCTCGGGCCTGGGGGCGCTGGCGACCGTCAACCTGGCGCCGCACGCTTTTCCCGACGACCCTCGCCGGGTCATGCGGGCGCTGATGGACGACACGTCCTTCCCGGCCCTGGGGCAACCCGCCGCCATGCCCGGCCTGAACGCCCTGGTCGACCGCCACCGGCAGGCCCATCCCGGGTTCCGGGTGGAGAGCGTCGCCATCCGGCATTGGGGCGATGCGCAGGCCTACGCCACCCTGCGCGGCCATGGCGCCGGCCAGTTGAGCACCGGCGTGTTCGAGCGCTTCCACTACCGCCTGCGCGACAGCGCGCTGCTGCGCCACGACAGCGCGGCGCAGCGCGGCCCCTGGACCCAGGCGTTCATCGCCATCCAGCCCCTGCACTTCGCGCAATACGGCGGCTCGGCCAGCCGCTGGCTGCACGCGGCCGGCGGCCTGGCCGCCGCGCTGCTGGCCGCCTCCGGCACCTGGCTCTGGCTGCGGCGACGGGCAACGCCGGAGCGTCCGCTGGCCTGGCCGCGGCGGGCGACACAAGGCGTCTGCCTGGGGCTGACGCTTTCAAGCTGCGTCCTCCTGGCGGTCACCAGCCTGACGCCGGACACCCTGCCGGCTCGGCCGACGCTGCAAGCGTGGGCCTTCTGGGGCTCCTGGCTGGCGGCCGCCGCCGGCTTCGCCTGGCCGGGACACGGCAGCCGGCGCGCCACGGCCGCGCTGCGGCTTGCAGGCCTGCTGCTCTGGCTGGCGGCCCTCGCCAGCCTGGCGCGGCAGTTCGGCCGCCCGCTGGCCGGCGAACTGCCGGCGCTGGCCTTCGACCTCCTGCTGATCCTGGCGGGCGCCCTGTCGTGGCGGCTCGCCCGTTTTTCCTTTCGTCATCCATCATGACCCGACACAAATTACCCGCCCCCGCCGGCGACGCCTCGCGCCTGCCCCGGCTCTTCGCGCTGTCCTCCTCGCTGGCCGTCCTCCAGGCCAACGCCACCGTCCGCCTGATGCCGTTCCAGCGGGACGGCCTGCCGCGGGCCGGCTGGATCATGGGCATCAAGCCCATCTCCGACACCGCCTCGGTCCACGGTAATCACTGGGAACGGCATCCGCGCGGCGACGAGATCCTGACGCTGCTGGAAGGATCGCTGCGTGTCGTGCTGGCCGCGGACGCGGGCGACGAACGCGAACTGAAAGTCGCCGCCGGGGAATCGCTCGTCGTTCCCCAAGGATGGTGGCACCGGCTGGAGGTACACCAGCCGGGCCGCCTGATGTTCGTCACCCCCGCCACCGACAGCGAACACCGCCTGCACCGCCCCCACGACCAGGAAGACTGACATGCACACCCTTTCCCCCGCCTCGACGGCACGGCGCGGCGCCACGCTGCTGCAATGGCCCATGATCGCCTGCCTGTACGCTTCCCAGGGCATCCCCTTCGGGCTCGCGATGGAAGCGCTGCCGGCCATCCTGCGCGGCCAGGGCGCCAGCCTCGGCGCCCTGGCCTATCTTCCCCTGGTGAGCCTGCCCTGGGTGCTCAAATGCGGCTGGGCCCCGGTCGTGGACAATCATTGGTCGCCGCGCCTGGGGCGCCGGCGCAGCTGGATCCTGCCCATGCAGACGCTGGTCCTGATCCTGCTGCTGGGCGTCATGGCGATCGGCGTCACGCAGGCCACCCTGCCCTATCTGCTGGCGCTCTCGGTGGCCGCGTCGCTGGCCAGCGCCACGCAGGACATCGCCACCGACGGCCTGGTCGCCGAACGGTTCGAGGCCCGCGCCCTGGGCACCGCCAACGCGGTCCAGGTCGCCGGCACCATGATCGGCTTCTTCTACGGCGGCCCGGTGTTCCTGATGGCCTATGCACGCGTCGGCCTGACCGGCGCGCTGCTGCTCCTGGCCCTGCCCATCGCGCTCAGCCTGGCGTTGGTCGCGGCCTGGCGCGAACCCTCGCCGCCGGCCGATCGATGGCTGCGCCCGCAGCAGGCCAGCCTGTGGCGCTTCCTGCGTTCGGGCCGGCACGCCTGGGCGCTGGTCGCCGCGGCCTTCCTGTCCGCCGTGACGGTGGTGGCCTGCCACGGACTGTCCAAACTGCTGCTGGTCGATGCGGGCTGGGCGCTCGAGAAGATCGGCCAGGTGGGCATGGTCGGCGGCGCCGTCACCATCGTTCTTGGATGCGGCGGCGGGGCCTGGCTGGTCTCGCGGCTGGGTACCTGGCCGGTGTTCTTCGCCGGCATCGCCTCGGCGGGTGTGGCGGCAGCCGTCTGGACCGTGCTGGCATGGACCTCGCCCGCGCTGCCCGCCCAGGCGGTCTGGCTGGCGACGCTGTTGACCAGCTTCGGCGCCGGCAGCGCCTCCGTCGCGATGATGACCGCCGCCATGCGCTTCGCCCATGCTCGCGACCAGGCCGGCACCGACATGACAGCCGTGCAGAGCATGCGCGACCTGGGCGAGATGGTCGCGTCCTCGTCGCTGATGGCCCTGGCCGCGCTGGCGGGCTACAGTGGCAGCTTCATGGTGGGCGTCGGGCTGGCGCTGGCCACGCTGGTGCTCACCCCCGCGCTGCTGCGGTCGCGCCGGACCTAATCGGCGGTTTCGTCGAAACCGCCCAGCGCCTTCATCAGATGCGCATGGAGGTTGAACGGCCGGCGGCGCGACTTCACCCGGACGTAGTCCCCAGAAGGCTGCTGCTGCCAGGCCAGTTGGTTGTCGCGCAGCGCGAAGGTGAAGGATTCGTCGATCACCCGCTTCTTTAAGGCCGGATCGAAGACGGGGAAGGCGACTTCGACGCGGCGGAAGAAATTCCGGTCCATCCAGTCGGCCGAGGCCAGGTAGACCATCTCCTGGCCGCCGTTCAGGAAATAGAACACCCGCGAGTGTTCGAGGAAGCGGCCGACGATGGAGCGCACGGTGATGTTGTCCGACAGCCCCGGGACCCCGGCGCGCAAGGTGCACACGCCCCGCACCACCAGGTCGATGCGCACGCCCGCGCGGCTGGCCTTGTACAGCTCCTCGATCACCGAGGGCTCGAGCAGCGAGTTCATCTTGGCCATGATCCGCGCCGGCTTGCCCGCGCGCGCGTGGCGCGCCTCGCGGCGGACCAGCGCCACCATGGTCTCGTGCAGCGAGAACGGCGCCTGCAGCAGGCACTTCAGGTGGCGGCGCGCGCCCAGTCCGGTCAGTTGCGAGAAGATCTGCTCCATGTCCTCGCACATGCGCGGGTCGGCGGTGAACAGGCCGAAATCGGTGTACAGGCGCGCCGTGCTGGGATGGTAGTTGCCGGTGCCCAGGTGTCCATAGCGACGGATGCGGCCGCGTTCGTGGCGCAGCACCAGGGCCATCTTGGCGTGGGTCTTGTGGCCCACCACGCCGTAGACCACGTGCGCCCCCACCTCTTCCAGGCGCGCGGCCCAGTTGATGTTGGTCTGCTCGTCGAAGCGGGCCATCAGTTCCACCACCACCGTCACTTCCTTGCCCGAACGCGCGGCCGCCAGCAGGAGACGCATCAGCTCGGAGTCCTCGCCGGTGCGGTAGATGGTCTGCTTGATGGCGACCACGCTGGGATCGGCCGCCGCCGCGGTCAGGAAATCGATGACGGGCTGGAACGACTGGTAGGGATGGTGCAGCAGTTGGTCCTGCGCGGAGATGGCCTTGAAGAGTTCGTCGGGCGTCAGGTTGCTGCGGTCGAACGGCGCCGGCAGGGCCGCGCGGAACGGCGGGAACTTCAGTTCCGGACGGTTGATGCCATTCACCAGTTGCATCAGCCGCGCCAGGTTGACCGGGCCATCCACCCGGTAGGCGTCGGCCGGCGTGAGCGAGAACTCCTTGAGCAGGAAGCTCTCGAGTTCCGGCGGGCTGGAGTCGGCCAGCTCCAGCCGGACGCCGTCGCCGAAGTGCCGCTGGGTCAGCTCCCCTTGCAGGGCCTGGCGCAGATTGGTGATTTCCTCGTCGTCGACGAACAGGTCGCTGTTGCGCGTCAGGCGCCACTGATAGCAGCCGTCCACCGTCATGCCGGGGAACAGGTCGCCCACGAAGGCTTGCATGAACGAAGTCAGCATGACGTAGCCGTGCGGGTGGCCGGACAGCTCGGGCGGCATCTGGGTCAGGCGCGGCAGCGCGCGCGGCGCCTGCACGATGGCAATGGCGGCATTGCGGCCGAAGGCATCGCGGCCCGACAGCTGGACGGCGAAGTTCAGGCTCTTGTTGAACACGCGCGGGAACGGATGCGCCGGATCGAGCCCGATGGGCGTCAGGAGCGGCATGACGTCCAGCCGGAAAACCTCGTGGGCCCACGCCCGCTGCGCCGGGGTCCAGCTCTGCGCCATGTGCAGCACGATGCCCTCGGCCTGCAGGCGCGGCAGCACCTCGCGATTGAGCAGGGCGTATTGGCGTTCGACCAGCGCATGCGCGGCCTCGGACACGCGCTGCACGACCTCGGCCGGGGTCCGGCCGTCCAGCCCGCGCGCGCCGGGGTTCTGCCGCACCTGCTCGTGCAGGCTGGCCACGCGGATCTCGAAGAATTCGTCCAGGTTCGACGCCACGATGCACAGGAAGCGCAACCGTTCGAGCAGGGGCGCCCGGTCGTCCTCGGCCAGGGCCAGCACCCGTTCGTTGAACTTGAGCAAGGCCAGCTCGCGATTCAGGAACAGGTCTTTGGCAGGCAATCTGGCAACCATGGGATATCCGCAAAAATGGGGGACTAAGCAGGGAGGGTTATTTTTGCGTCAAAATGATGACTACCTTATGACAGTGCAACCATTCTGTCATTGAAGCGCCTTATTCTTGCAGTTCGTATCCCAACTTTCCATTCCATGAATCAATTGCTCGCCGCCGTCGATCTTGGCTCCAACAGTTTCCGTCTGGTCATCGGCCGCGTGGTCGACGAAGGCGGAACCATCCAGATCTACCCGGTCGACCGGCTCAAGGAAACCGTGCGGCTGGCCGCCGGCCTGCAAGCCGACAAGACGCTGGACAGTTCGACCACCGACTTCGCCCTGCAGGTACTGAGCCGCTTTGGCGAACGCCTGCGCAGCTTCCATCCGGAACGCGTGCGGGCGGTGGCCACCAACACGTTCCGCGTGGCGCGCAACGTCACCGAATTCCTGCCCCAGGCGGAAGAAGCCCTGGGCTTTCCCATCGAGGTCATCGCCGGCCGCGAGGAAGCGCGCCTGATCTTCTCCGGCGTCTCGCACTCGCTGCCGCCCTCGCCGGCCAAGCGGCTGGTGGTCGACATCGGCGGCGGCTCGACCGAGTTCATCGTCGGCCGGCGCTTCGAGCCCGAGCTGATGGAATCGCTGTACATGGGATGCGTAAGCTTCAGCCGCGCCTACTTTCCCGACGGCATCATCGACGCCCACGCCATGAAGCAGGCCGAAATGGCCGCCCGCCGCGAGATCGAGGTCATCGCCAAACAGTATCGCAAGGCCGGATGGCAGGAAGCCTACGGCTCGTCGGGCACCAGCAAGGCGCTGGGCGCGATCCTGACCGAATCCGGCTTTTCGGAATCGGGCATCACCCGGCGCGGCATGGACAAGCTCAAGGACAAGCTGATCAAGGCGGGCACGGTCGAACGCGCACAGTTGGCGGGCATCAAGCCGGACCGCATCTCGGTGCTGCCGGGCGGCCTGGCCATCATGAGCGCGATCTTCGACGAACTGGGCCTGGACGTGATGCGCACGGCCGACGGCGCGCTGCGCGTGGGCGTGCTGTACGACCTGGCCGGCCGCGACGCCTCGCTGGACAAGCGCGACGACACGGTGCGCCAGTTCATGAGCCGCTACAAGGTGGACCGCGCCCAGGCCGCTCGCGTGCGGCAGACAGCGCTGGAACTGTTCAAGCAACTGGTGCCCATGCCCGCCGACGAACACCAGGAATTGACCCGGGTGCTGGGCTGGGCCGCCGAGCTGCACGAGATCGGCCTGTCCATCGCCCACAACACCTATCACCGGCACTCGGCCTACATCCTGGAGCACGCCGACATGCCGGGCTTCTCGCGCCAGGACCAGACGCTGCTCGCGCTCCTGGCGCTGGGCCACCAGGGCAAACTGGCCAAGCTCCAGCATCTGGTCAACCACCACGAGCAGTGGATCGCCATCCTGTGCCTGCGCCTGGCGGCCATCCTCTACCGGCGGCGCGAGGACATCACCGCGCCGCCCGTCAAGGTATCGGTCAAGGGATCGTCCATCATCGTCAAAACCGACGCGGCCTGGATGAGTGCCCACCCGTTGACCGACTTCACGTTGCGCGCCGAGGAATCAGAATGGCGCAAGGTGGGATTCACGTTCGAGCTGCTTGAGCTCTGAACGCAGGCGCCGGGTCAGCCGGCGCAATACCTTCACCCCGGTGCGGCGCAGCCGCCGCGTCAACCGCAGGCGCCTGCGCCGCGTTCCCGACGGGCGCGGGAACGCGGCCGCCAGGCGGCGGCCAGGCGACGCCGCGGACCTCACGAGCGCCTCGAGACCTGGGATTCCAGCCCGAAGTGCCGGCGGTAGCGGTCGTCCAGCGCGTCGATGGATAGCAGCATGGGGAAATCGGCCGTGTTGAAATCGGCATCCCAGGCAGGCTCGCCGCACACGCGGGCGCCCACTTTCAGGTAGCCCTTGATCAGCGGCGGTACGCGGGTCGGCAGATTGCAGTCCAGGCGCTCGACGGGCAGCCGGTGCAGCGGCTGCACGCGCAGATCGCGGGCCTGTTCGATGTCGGCCGCCACCGAGCGGTACACCCCCGCGGCGGTCGCGCCGTCGTCGCGCAGGCTGACACTGGCGCAGCCGAACACATAGCGTTTGCCGGTGCGGCGCAGGAACTCCGCCAGCCCCGACCACAGCAGCATGATCACGGCTCCGCTGCGGTAGTCGCGGTGGGTGCAGGAGCGTCCGAATTCGACCAGCTCGCTGCGGATGGCTCCCAGGCCGGACAGGTCGAACTCGGATTCGGAGTAATAGCCGCCGGCGTGGCGGGCCTGATCGGGCCCCAGGATGCGGTAGGTTCCCACGACCCGGTCGGTATCCAGTTCGCGCACGATGAGGTGTTCGCACCAGGCATCGAACTGGTCCTCGTCGATGCCGTCCATGGCGGTCGGGAACACGGCCCCCATGTCTTCGGTGAACACCTCGTAGCGCAGGCGCTGGGCTTGCCTGACCTCTTCCCAGGAACGCGCCAACCCCACTGCCAGGCCGGGGGTCTGGACACCGCCATGAAGTTCGTCGGCCAGGCCGCGACGCGCTTCGATGCGGGTGAATTCGAGCATATGCACACTCCTTGACAGGTAAGTCGAGTGTCGGTGCTTAGCGTTTCACGTCATTGACAGAATAATGACGGTACCATGAATCAAACGATACCCGTGACCCGAATACCCGTGTCCCGCCGGAAACGCCTGCTTACGAATGGAGTCCCCCCCTACGCGCTTCGCGCGCCCCCCAGGGGGCGAAACCGGCGGACTGGCAAAGCCAGATCCGCGGTTTCCTGGGTCTAGGGAAACCATCTTGGACTGAAGCACGGTTGCTACCGCTGGCTGCCAGCGATAGCAACCGTGCCACGACCCAAGAAGGTCCCACTAGACCCAGGATGCGGTGGATCCGGCTCCGCCGGTCCACCCGCATCGCCCCCTTGAGGGGGCCCGCGGAAGCGGGTAGGGGGTGGGCTTTCCGTCAGACGAATTCGGGATTGATGACGGCGCGGATGACGACCTGGAAGTCCTCGTCCCGCTGGCGGCGTGCCAGCCACCAGAGGCCGCCCTTCTTCAGGCTCCAAGGCAGGTCTTCGCCGGCCAGCAGGGTGCTGGCCACGCGGCCCAGCGTCGGCTGGTGGCCTACGACCAGGACCGACCGCGGCGACAGGGGCCAGCCTGTGGCGGCCAGGACGTGGGCCGGCGAGGCCTCGGGCGCCAGGTCCGGCACGACGGTGTAGTCGCAGCCCAGGACATCGGCGGTCTGGCGTGTGCGTACCGCGGGGCTGGCCATGACCATCAGATCGGCAGGGGCATGGGCCCGAAGCCACGCCGCGACGGCCTCGGCCTGCTTGTGCCCGCGCCGCGTCAAGGCGCGCTGCAGGTCGTTCGGGCCGTCTTCGGCCTCGGCGTGGCGCCAGAGAATCAGGTTCATGGACGATGCTTGCATGGTCATAATCGAAGTTCCCGATTGTGCCCGCGGGGCATGACTGAGGCTTGACAGGGGCGCCCCGCCGCCCAAGCTAGGCGAGACTGGCGGACAGGAGGGCCAGGCAGTCGTCGACCAGCGCCTCGTCGGCCGCCTCGACCATCAGGCGCAGCTTGGGCTCGGTGCCCGAGGCACGGATCAGTACCCGCCCCTGCCCATCCAGCCGCCGTTCAACCTCTTCCCTGGCCTGGGCCAGGCCGGCATGCTCGTGCCAATCCACGCCTGGCGCGAGCGGTACGTTGACCAGTTTCTGAGGATACAGCCGCAGCGGTTCCAGCAACTGAGCCAGCGACTTGCCCTGGCGGCGCATCGCCGCCAGCACCTGGAGCGCGGCCATGGTGCCGTCCCCCGTCGTATGGCGATCCAGGCACAGCACATGGCCGGAGCTTTCGCCGCCATACAGCCAGCCCTTCTTGCGCAGCATCGCCAGCACGTAGCGGTCGCCCACGGCGGCCCGCGCAAAGGGCACGCCCAGGTCGCGCATCCGGTGTTCGAAGGCAAGATTGGTCATCTGCGTGCCGACCACGCCCGCCACCGGCCCGGCCAGCAGGCGATCCGCCACGATGGCATACAGCAGCTCGTCGCCGTTGTAGCGCCTGCCGTCGCCATCGACCATCAGCACGCGATCGGCATCGCCGTCCAGCGCGATGCCCAGCTCGGCCTTCTGCGCCTGCACCGCCTCGGCCAGCGCATCCAGGTGCGTGGCGCCGACGCCGTCGTTGATGTTCATCCCGTTGGGCGCACAGCCTATGCAGGTCACGGTGGCGCCCAGTTCCTCGAACACGGCGGGCGCCACGTGGTAGGCGGCGCCATGGGCGGCGTCGATCACCAGCCGCATGTCCGTCAGGTCGAGATCGTTGGGAAAACCGCTCTTGCAGAACTCGATGTAGCGGCCCGCGGCATCCGTCAGGCGCTTGGCGCGGCCCAGCTTGCCGGACGACACGCAGCCGACCGGTTCGCCCAGCTCGGCCTCGATGCGCAGCTCGACCTCGTCGGCCAGCTTCATGCCGGTGGCCGAGAAGAACTTGATGCCGTTGTCGAAATAAGGATTGTGCGAGGCGCTGATCACGATGCCGGCCGACAGGCGCAGCGCCCGCGTCAAGTAGGCGATGGCCGGCGTGGGCATGGGCCCGGCCAGGAGGACGTCGATGCCCGCCGCGGACAGCCCCGCCTCGAGCGCTGATTCCAGCATATAGCCGGAGATGCGCGTGTCCTTCCCGATCAAAACGACCGGCCGCCCGCCCTCGCGATGCTCCGCCGTCAGCACGCGCCCTGCTGCGTAGCCAAGGCGCAGTGCGAACTCCGCGTTGATGACCTTTGATCCGACCTTGCCTCGAATGCCGTCGGTACCGAAATATTTGCGTCGTCCCACCATCTTGGATGGCCCCCTGCTTGTTGTTCTTGTCCGCGCGAGAAGCGCGCGGCCATCATTCGTTCCAGGCCCGCACCGCTTGCCAGACCTTCAGGGCGTCCACCGTGGCCGCGACGTCGTGGACACGGACGATGGCCGCCCCGCGCTCCACCGCGGCCAGCGCCGCCGCGACACTGCCGGCCACCCGTTCCCCCACGGGCCTGCCGGTCACCGCCCCAATCATGGTCTTGCGGGACACTCCGATTAGTAGCGGATATCCCAGCGCCCCGATAGTGGGCAAACTACGCATGAGCTGGTAGTTGTGGGCGGTGGTCTTGCCAAAGCCGAACCCCGGGTCCAGACAAATCCGCTCGCGGGCCACGCCCGCCGCCACCAGGCGCTCCGCGTGCTCGCGCAGGAAAGCGGCCACGTCGCCGACCACGTCGTGATAGGACGGCGCCTGCTGCATGGTGCGCGGCTCGCCCTGCATGTGCATCAGGCACAAACCGCTCGCGCCCCGCGCCACCGCCTCGATGGCGCCCGGCTGCCGAAAACCGTAGATGTCGTTGATCATGTCGGCGCCCGCATCCAGCACCGCCCGCATCACCGCCGGCTTGAAGGTATCCACCGACAACGGCACCCCGCATTCCCGCAGCGCCTCGATCAACGGCAACAACCGAGCCAGCTCGTCCTCCAACGCCACCGGCGCCGCCCCCGGCCGCGTCGACTCGCCCCCGATATCCAGCATGTCGGCCCCTTCCGCGACCAACTGCCGCGCATGCGCGATCCCCGCGTCCAACGCCAGAGCCTTCCCCCCATCGGAAAACGAATCCGGCGTGACGTTGATGATCCCCATGACCAACGGCCGGGAAAATTCAAGAGAAAAACGACCGCACTGAAGCCGAGGCGGCGTATCAGAATGAATTGGCACGGAATCCTGCATGCATGCTTACGCCATAAAACAACAAAGGGCGGCAAAAACGCCGCCCTCCACCAACCAATTGCCCCCAGGGCACAGCGGATCCGGCTCCGCCGGTCCGCCAGTGCCGCCCCCTGGGGGGCGCGCGAAGCGCGTAGGGGGGGACCTCTACGCCGGCGCCGTCGCGTTCTGCGCGACACCGCCGGTGCTGGGCGGCGTGTTGGGCGGTGCGCCGGCCGAATCCGAGGCCTTGGGCGGCCGCGGCGGGCGTCCGTCGACGATGTCGTTGATCTGGTCGGCGTCGATGGTTTCCCATTCGAGCAGCGCGCGGGTCATGACCTCGACCTTGTCGCGGTTGTCCTCCAGGATCTTGCGAGCCACCGTGTACTGCTCGTCGATGATGCGGCGGATCTCGCCGTCGACCTTCTGCATGGTCGCCTCGGACACCTGGGTCGTCTTGGTGATGCTGCGGCCCAGGAACACCTCGCCTTCGTTCTCGGCATAAACCATGGGGCCCAGCGAGTCGGTCATGCCGTAGCGGGTGACCATGTCACGCGCGATCTGGGTCGCCCGTTCGAAGTCGTTCGAGGCGCCGGTGGTCATCTGGTTCATGAACACTTCTTCGGCGATGCGGCCGCCGAACAGCACCGCGATGGTGTTCAACATGCGGTCCTTGTCCATGCTGTAGCGATCGCCCTCGGGCAACTGCATGGTCACGCCCAGCGCACGGCCGCGCGGGATGATCGTGACCTTGTGCACCGGGTCGGTCTTGGGCAGCATCTTGGCGACGATGGCGTGGCCGGACTCGTGATAGGCGGTGTTGCGGCGCTCTTCCTCGGGCATGACGATGGAGCGGCGCTCGGCGCCCATGATGATCTTGTCCTTGGCCTTCTCGAAGTCCAGCATGTCCACCGTGCGGCCGCTGCGACGGGCGGCGAACAGCGCGGCCTCGTTCACGAGGTTGGCCAGGTCGGCGCCCGAGAAACCGGGCGTGCCGCGGGCCAGGATGGTCGCGTCGACGTCGGACGACACCGGCACCTTGCGCATGTGGACCTTCAGGATCTGCTCGCGGCCGCGGATGTCGGGCAGCGGCACCACGACCTGGCGGTCGAAGCGGCCCGGGCGCAGCAGCGCGGGGTCGAGCACGTCGGGCCGGTTGGTGGCGGCGATCACGATGATGCCCTGGCCGGTCTCGAAGCCGTCCATTTCCACCAGCATCTGGTTCAGGGTCTGCTCGCGCTCGTCGTTGCCGCCGCCCAGGCCGGCGCCGCGCTGGCGGCCGACCGCGTCGATTTCATCGATGAAGATGATGCAGGGGGCATGTTTCTTGGCGTTCTCGAACATGTCGCGCACGCGGGCCGCACCCACGCCGACGAACATTTCGACGAAATCCGAACCCGAGATGCTGAAGAAAGGCACCTTGGCCTCGCCAGCGATGGCGCGCGCCAGCAGCGTCTTGCCGGTACCGGGCGAACCCACCATCAGCACGCCGCGCGGAATGCGGCCGCCCAGCTTCTGGAATTTCGAGGGGTCGCGCAGGAAATCGACCAGTTCCTGGACGTCTTCCTTGGCCTCGTCGCAGCCCGCGACGTCGGCGAAGGTGACCGTGTTGGAGTTCTCGTCCAGCATGCGCGCGCGCGACTTGCCGAAGTTGAACGCGCCGCCGCGCCCGCCGCCCTGCATCTGGCGCATGAAGAATATCCAGACGCCGATCAGCAGCAGCATCGGGAACCACGAGACGAAGATGCTCATGAAGAGCGAGGGCTCTTCCTTGGCCTTGCCCGATACCTGGACGCCGTACTTCATCAGGTCGCTGACCAGCCAGAGATCGCCGGGGGACGTGATGCTGTAGGGACGGCCGTCGGTAGGCGTGACGCCCAGCACGTCGCCCTGGATGTCGACTTTCTGAATGCGCCCGGCCTTGGCCTCCTCCATGAACTGGGAGTAGGACACGGTGTCCTGCGGACGGGTACGGCCCTCGAACTGCTTGAAGACCGTAAACAGGACGAATGCGATCACCATCCAGACCGCGACTTTGGAGAACATATTGTTCAAGGTCGATCTCCTACTTGATTGCCGATCGGTCGACCTGCCGGGAAATGCCCGGCCCGATCGGACACTAAGTCCGATTCTACTATTGTCGGCCGCCGGGATTCTTCAGCCCTACCCCCACGAGAAAGGTCTCGGAGGATTTGTCCCGCGACGCCTTGGGCTTGCGTTCCACCACCCTGCGGAAAGTCTGCTTGAAACTCTGCACGATCTGGGAAAAGCCGCTGCCGTGAAAAGCCTTCACGATCAGCGCCCCGTCGGGCTTGAGGTGCTCTTGCGAGAATTCCCGTGCCAGATCGCACACATGCTGGATACGCGCCGAGTCCGCCGCACCGACCCCCGATAGATTGGGGGCCATGTCGGAAATTACAAGGTCCACCGGCTGACTGCCCAGCAGGGCCTCGAGCTGGCGCAGCACCTCTTCCTCGCGGAAGTCGCCCTGGATGAACTCCACCCCGGCCACGGGCTCCATGGGAAGCAGGTCCAGCGCAATGATCCGTCCCCGTATCGTACCCTGCGGGCCGGCCAGGCGCTCGCGGGCGACCTGGGACCAGCTGCCGGGCGCCGAGCCGAGGTCGATGACCACGTCGCCCGGCCGCATGAGCTTCTCGGTGTCCAGGATCTCGGTCAGCTTGAAGGCGGCCCGGGCACGGTATCCCTTCTGCTGCGCGAGCTTCACGTAGGGATCGTTGATGTGCTGGTGCAACCAGTTCTTCGAAAACTTGTTCTTGGCCATATCTGCCCGGTCATCCGGGTCGGTATCGATTCAAATCAATGCGGCATCGCCGCGCTATCCGGAGCATACTGCGGACTGGCCATCGCGCCGTTGGCCCGGCTCCCGTACAATCTCGTCATGCCAGTCCTAGACATCAATTCGACAATGCGCAGCGCCCTCCGGGCCGCTGCCCACCCGCTCAAACCGGTCGTCCTCATCGGCGACAAGGGCCTGAGCGAAGCCGTCCTGCAGGAAATCGACCGCAACCTCTCGGCGCACGGCCTGATCAAGGTCCGCGCCGGCGGCGAAGACCGCGCCACGCGAGACGAACTGCTCTACCAGATCTGCGGCGAGCTTTCCTGCGCGCCTGTCCATCACCTGGGCAAGGTCTTCATCCTGTACCGCCCGACCGAGCGCGATCCCGACGCGGCCGACCTGCTGGGCGCCCGCAAGTCCAAGTCGGACGTATCCACGCTGGGTACCGGCGCGCGCAAGGCCAACGAAGCCCACCTGCCCAAGAAGCTGGCGGTGGCCGGCAAGCCCGCGGCACCTGCCCGTACCCGGGCGGAACGCCAGGAACGCGCGGAACGCGACGACAGCGCCATGACCGCCCGGGAACGCTACCTGGGCACGGACAAGCGCCAGCGGCCTTCCACCCACGAGGAAACCGGTTCGCGCCGGGGCGCCGCGCGCACCACGCCGGCCCGCCGGCCTTCGGGCCTGAGCTCCACGCTCGGCGCGGCCCGCAAGACCGCCGCCGGCAAGCCGGCGGCCAAGCGGGCGGGCAGCGCACTGTCGCTGCGCGCCGGCGCCCGTAGCCGGCCGGCCGAAGGCGGTCAACGCACGACCACCACCAGCCGCAAGCCCAGGACCGCCACCAAGAAGTAAAGCACGCTCGACACCCCGTGCCAGGTCCCGAAATCCGCCCAGGCGGGTACGGCCTGGCCGGCGGCGATCAAGGCCCGCCCGTAGTCCATCACGGGCCGGGTGCCGAAATACCCCAACCCCACTCCCACGGCCATGACCAGCACGGTGCGGCGCCCAGCCGCTCCCAGCGGCAACCCACGCCCCAGCCGGTCCAGCAGCAGCACCAACAGCGCCACCACCAGTCCGCCATAGGCCAGCAAGCGGAACAACGACCCCGCCGTCGCCGCCGCGCGCATGGGTTCGAGCTGCGAAAACAACAGCGGCACCACCAGCAGCCCGATCGTCCAAAGCGCCCCACACCACAGCGCCGCCAACAGCCGCACCACCGTAGCCATCAATCAGCCTCCAGGGCAGAAATCACATTCAACCAGGACCCGTCGCCCTGTCCGATCCAGGATGCGGTGGATCCGGCTTTGCCGGTCCACCCGCATCGCCCCCCTGGGGGGGCGCGCGTCAGCGCGTAGGGGGGGGAGACTATATATACCGGACGTCCAAAACCTCATACTCCCGGATGCCTGACGGCGCCTGCACCTCGGCCACGTCGCCGGCCGACTTGCCGATCAGCGCCCGGGCGATGGGGCTGGATACCGAGATCAGGTTGGACCGGATGTCGGCCTCGTCGTCGCCCACCACCTGGTAGGTGACGCGCTCGCTGGATTCCAGGTCCTCGAGGTCGACCGTCGCGCCGAATACGATACGGCCGTCCGCGTTGAGCTCGACCGGGTCGATGATCTGCGCATTCGACAGTTTGGCCTCGAGCTCCTGGATACGCCCTTCGATGAAGCCCTGCTTTTCCTTGGCGGCATCATATTCGGCGTTCTCGGACAGGTCTCCCTGGGCACGGGCATCGGAAATCGCGGTGATCACGGCGGGGCGCTCCACCGTCTTCAGTCGATGCAGCTCCTGCTTCAGGCGCTCGGCCCCGCGCAAGGTCAGCGGAATGGCAGCCATGTGTACTTCCTTTACGTCTGTTGGATTTCCCATCCCCGCGAAAGCGCAAGCTGGCGCCCGCCGCGCCGTGAGCGCGGCCAGGAATGGTGAAAGTGAAAAATAAAACCCCGGCTCGATCAGGAACCGGGGTGATCAATGGTGATTGTCTAAAAACTTACGAGAACAAGCAAGCGCCGTCGGGCAAACTTTACCGTTTGAAAACCAAGGGTTAACCCTTGCAAAAAGAAAACATGACCGGGCTTTCGCCTGCTTGTCACGCTCCGACACAAGCATTCTTGCCCCTCCTGCTCTATCCTGAGTCGCGGTTTCTGCCTACACGTCACATCCAATTCGGGGGATTGCCATGTTCGAGAACGCACCACGCATGAGCTATGTGAGCGATCAAGTCACGGTCTGGGGGCTGCGCATCCTGATCGCCATCGTCATCCTGATCGCTACCCACTTCATCGCACGCGGCGTGAAATGGGCCGTCGTACGGGGCGTCGGCGCCCTGCCCGTCCTCACCCGTTCGACCAACCGCTCAGGAGAGACCCTGGCCACCTCCCTGGGCACGCTGGCCTACTGGATCGTCTGGCTGGTGGGACTGATCGTCGCCATGCAGCCGCTGGGACTCGATCAGGCGATGTCCCCCATCCATGTGCTGACCAATCAGGTCTTCGCCTACGCGCCTCAACTCGTGGGTGCGGCGCTGATCTTCTGCGTCGGGCTGATCTTCGCCAAGATCGTCCGCAACATCGTCGAGGCGGCGCTGGGGGCGATCAACTTCGAACGCATCGGATCCCGGCTGGGCCTGTGCCAGTCGGCCGACAAGCCGGCCGGCGACGGCCAGTGCGCGGATTCGCTGGTACGCGTGTGCGGCGCCGTCGTCTTCACGCTGATCATCATTCCCGTGTCGATCGCGGCCTTGCAGACCCTGGGCATTTCCTCGATCGCCGATCCCGCCGTCGCGGTGCTCCAGACCGTGCTGGCGGCGATTCCGCGCGTGGTGGCCGCCGCGCTGCTCCTGGCCATTGCCTTCGTCATCGCCCAGTGGGTGCGCCAGCTGGTGGCCAGCACCCTGGCTTCGCTGGGCTTCGACCGGGCCCTGGGCAGCCTTGGCGCCTTCAGCCCGACGACCCGGCCGTCCTCGGTCGCGGCCCTGATCGCCCTGGTGGCCATCATGCTGTTCGCGGCAGTCGAGGCGGCCAGCCTGCTGGCCTTCGACGCCGTGGCGGTGATGCTGACGCAGGTCACCGAACTGGGCGGCCAGGTCGTCTTCGGCAGCGTCATCATCCTGGTGGGCGTCATCATGGGGCGCATCGTCGCGCGCATCGTGGGCGACTCCGTTGGCGAGAGCGGCCTGCCCTCCATCCTGAAGTACGCCGTCATCGCGCTGGCCGTGGCCATAGGCCTGCGCTTCATGGGGCTGGCCAATGAAATCGTGAACCTGGCTTTCGGGCTGATCCTGGGCGCCGCGGCGGTGGCGTGCGCCCTGGCGTTCGGGCTGGGAGGCCGCCAGACCGCCCATCAGCTACTGCAGAAATGGACGTCGGGGAACCGGCCGCTCACCCCCGAGGATGGGGATGAGCAGCCCCGCCCGCCCGAGACCAGGCTCTGATCCGGGGCAGGCGCCGCCGGTGGGCGGTTACGCCACCGAGCGGTGCAGCTCCTGCAGCGAATACACCTGCAGGCCGGCGCCCTGGCGCATGTACTGCATGCCCTCGACCGCCGCCCAGGCACCCGCCACCGTCGTGTAGTAGGTGACGCGCGAGGCCAGCGCCGAGGTCCGGATGGCCCGCGAATCGGCGATCGCGTTGCGGCGCTCTTCCACGGTGTTGATCACCAGCGCGACTTCGCCGTTCTTGACCATGTCGACGATGTTGGGCCGGCCTTCGGTGACCTTGTTGACGACCTTCACCGGGATGCCGGCGGCCTCGATGGCGGCCGCCGTGCCGCGCGTGGCGACCAGCGAAAAGCCCAGGCCGTGCAGGCCGCGCGCAACCGCGATGACCTTGCCCTTGTCCTCGTTCTTGACGCTGATGAAGGCGGTGCCGCTTTCCGGCAGCCGCACGCTGGCCGCGAGCTGCGACTTCACGAAGGCTTCGCCGAAGCTGTCGCCCACGCCCATCACCTCGCCGGTGGACTTCATCTCGGGCCCGAGGATGGTGTCCACGCCCGGGAACTTGACGAACGGGAACACCGCTTCCTTGACCGAGAAGTACTTGGGCACGATTTCCTCGCCCAGGCCCTGGTCGTCGAGCGAACGGCCGGCCATCGCGCGGGCGCCGATCTTGGCCAGCGGCAGCGAGGTCGCCTTCGAGACGTAGGGCGCGGTACGCGAGGCGCGCGGGTTCACTTCCAGCACGTAGACGGTACCCTGCTGGATCGCGAACTGCACGTTCATCAGGCCGACCACGTTCAGCGCGCGGGCCATCAGGCCGGTCTGGCGCTTGATCTCCTCGATCAGCTCGGCCGACAGCGAGTAAGGCGGCAGGCAGCAGGCCGAATCGCCCGAGTGCACGCCGGCCTGTTCGATGTGTTCCATCACGCCGCCGATGAAGACCCGCTTGCCGTCGGACAGGCAATCCACGTCGACTTCGATGGCGTCGTTCAGGAAGCGGTCCAGCAGCACGGGCGAGTCATTGCTGACCTTGACCGCTTCGCGCATGTAGCGCTCGAGGTCCTTCTGCTCGTGCACGATTTCCATCGCGCGGCCGCCCAGCACGTAGCTGGGACGCACCACCAGCGGATAGCCGATCTCCTGGGCATGCGCCAGGGCCTCGGCCTCGGTGCGCGCCGTGCGGTTGGGCGGCTGGCGCAGGCCGAGCTTGTGCAGCAGCTTCTGGAAGCGCTCGCGGTCCTCGGCAATATCGATGGATTCCGGGCTGGTGCCGATGATCGGCACGCCGTTGGCTTCCAGCGCCTTGGCCAGCTTCAGCGGCGTCTGGCCGCCGTACTGGACGATCATGCCGACCGGCTTTTCCTTGTCGACGATCTCGAGCACGTCCTCCAGCGTGAGCGGCTCGAAATACAGCCGGTCGGAGGTGTCGTAGTCGGTCGAGACCGTTTCCGGGTTGCAATTGACCATGATGGTCTCGAACCCGTCCTCGCGCAGCGCCATCGCGGCATGCACGCAGCAGTAGTCGAACTCGATGCCCTGGCCGATGCGGTTCGGTCCGCCGCCCAGCACGATGATCTTCTTCTTGTCGGTAGGGTTGGCCTCGCACTCTTCCTCGTAGGTCGAGTACATGTACGCCGTATGGGTGGCGAACTCGGCCGCGCAGGTGTCCACGCGCTTGTAGACCGGACGCACGTCGTACTGGTGGCGCAGCTTGCGCACCTCGGTTTCGGTGGTGTCCAGCAGATAGGCCAGGCGGCGGTCGGAGAAGCCCTTGCGCTTGAGCTTCCAGAAAGTATTGCGGTCGAGATCGGCCAGCGTCTTTTTTTCGAGCGCCAGCTCGATGTCGACGATTTCCTTGATCTGCGCCAGGAACCACGGATCGATATGGGTGAGCTGCTGCACTTCCTCGAGCGAGAAACCCTGGGCGAAGGCATCGCCCACGTACCAGATCCGCTCGGGACCGGGCTCGCCCAGTTCGACCTCGATGCGCTCGCGGTCGGTGGTCTTCTGGTTCAGGCCGTCCACGCCCACTTCCAGGCCGCGCAGTGCCTTCTGGAACGACTCCTGGAAGGTACGGCCGATGGCCATCACCTCGCCCACGGACTTCATCTGCGTGGTCAGGTGGGCGTCGGTCTGCGGGAATTTCTCGAACGCGAAACGCGGCACCTTGGTGACCACGTAATCGATGGTGGGCTCGAACGACGCGGGCGTCGCGCCGCCGGTGATGTCATTGCGCAGTTCGTCCAGCGTGTAGCCGACCGCCAGCCGGGCCGCCACCTTGGCGATGGGGAAGCCCGTGGCCTTCGAGGCCAGCGCCGACGACCGCGACACGCGCGGGTTCATCTCGATCACGATCATGCGGCCGTTGGCCGGGTTGACCGCGAACTGCACGTTCGAACCGCCGGTGTCCACGCCGATCTCGCGCAGCACCGCGATCGAGGCGTTGCGCATCAACTGGTATTCCTTGTCGGTCAGCGTCTGCGCCGGAGCGACCGTGATCGAGTCGCCGGTGTGGATGCCCATGGGGTCCAGGTTCTCGATGGAGCAGACGATGATGCAGTTGTCGGCCTTGTCGCGCACGACTTCCATCTCGAATTCCTTCCAGCCGACCAGCGATTCCTCGATCAGGAGCTCGCTGGTGGGCGAGGCCTCCAGGCCGCGGCGGCAGATGGTCTCGAATTCCTCGGCGTTATAGGCGATGCCGCCGCCCGTGCCGCCCAGCGTGAAGCTGGGCCGGATCACGACCGGGAAGCCGCTGGTGCCGGTCTGCTCGGCGATGCGGCGCTGCATGTCCCAGGCTTCGTCCATGGTGTGCGCGACGCCCGACTTGGCCGACTCCAGGCCGATGCTGGTCATCGCGTTCTTGAACTTCTGGCGATCCTCGGCCTTCTCGATCGCATGGGCGTTGGCGCCGATCAGTTCCACGCCGTACTTGGCCAGCACGCCGTGCTTGTCGAGGTCCAGCGCGCAATTGAGCGCGGTCTGCCCGCCCATGGTGGGCAGCAGCGCGTCGGGGCGCTCTTTCTCGATGATCTTTTCGACCACCTGCCAGGTGATGGGCTCGATATAGGTGACGTCGGCCGTTTCCGGGTCCGTCATGATCGTGGCCGGGTTGCTGTTGACCAGGACCACCTTGTAGCCCTCGTCCTTCAGCGCCTTGCAGGCCTGCGCGCCCGAGTAGTCGAACTCGCACGCCTGGCCGATGACGATCGGACCGGCGCCGATGATGAGGATGGTTTGAATGTCTGTACGCTTGGGCATGGCGCGGCTTAACCTTGTTGCTTGCTGTTTTGCATCAGCTGCACGAACCGATCGAACAGCACAACGATATCGTGGGGTCCCGGGCTGGCCTCGGGGTGGCCCTGGAAGCAGAACGCCGGCCGGTCGGTCAACTCGAAGCCCTGCAGCGAGCCGTCGAACAGCGACACGTGCGTGACGCGCGTATTGGCAGGCAGGGTCTCGGGATCGACGGCGAAACCGTGGTTCTGGCTGGTGATGAAGACCCGGCCGGTGGCGACGTCCTTGACCGGATGGTTGGCGCCGTGGTGGCCCAGCTTCATCTTCAGCGTCTTGGCGTTCAGCGCCAGGCCCATGAGCTGGTGCCCCAGGCAGATGCCGAACACCGGGATCCGGCGCTCGAAGAAGACGCGGGTGGCCTCGATGGCGTAATCGCAGGGCTCGGGATCGCCCGGGCCGTTGGACAGGAACACGCCGTCGGGATTCAGGGCCAGCACCTCGGCCGCCGTGGTCTGCGCCGGCACGAGGGTGACGCGGCAGCCCCGGTCCACCAGCAGGCGCAGGATGTTCCACTTCACGCCGAAGTCATAGGCGACGACATGGAAGCGGCCATCGCCCTTCGGCGCGTGGCCGTCGCCCAGGCGCCAGATGCCTTCGGTCCACTCGGCGGCCTTGTCCACCGACACGACCTTGGCCAGGTCCAGGCCCGACATGCCCGGGAACTCGCGCGCCAGGCGCAGGGCTTCCTGTTCGTCGCTGCCGGCGTACACGCAGCCGTTCTGGGCGCCCTTGTCGCGCAGGATCCGGGTAAGCTTGCGGGTGTCGATGCCGGCGATGCCCACGACGTTCTGCTGGACGAGGTAGTCGGACAGCGAGCGCTGCGAGCGGAAGTTCGACACGACCAGCGAATAGTCGCGCACGACCAGGCCCGCCACGTGGACCTTGGCGGCCTCGCGGTCCTCGTCGTTGATGCCGGTATTGCCGATGTGGGGATAGGTGAGCGTTACGATCTGGCGGCTGTAGCTGGGATCGGTAACGATCTCCTGGTACCCTGTGATGGCGGTATTGAACACGACCTCGCCCACTGCATGGCCAGGCGCCCCGATGGACGTGCCACGAAAGATCGTGCCGTCGGCAAGCGCCAGTATTGCGGGGGTAGTCTCGGGAAAGAGAGACGGCAACAAGAGAGAATCTCCGAATGGAGTCCTCCTCCCGAGGGTACGCCAACAGGCGCCGCAAGGTGTCGGGCGGCACAACCCGGTCAGCCATTCTTGCGCAGCTTCCTGCGCGGGCCTGGCGCGGTGCCAACCCGCCACTCGCCGCCGCCCTGCGGGCCCCGAAAACGGGCACGGGACGGCGAATCGTGTGGCGGCACCAGGCCTTCGACGGCTACGGCTGCAACAGATGACTTTGCAGCACGCGGTTGTACGAATCAGCAGCGGGGATCGGGGTACGCGCTAAGGGGAGGACGTGAAATTTGAACGTCAAACCTTACAATTATAGCTTATAGAACCTGTTATACGGAGGAACCGTGTCCAATCAGCTCGAAGCCCTGCGCCAGCATTCCGCCGTCGTCGCCGACACGGGCGACTTCGAAGCCATGCGGGCGTTCCGTCCCACCGACGCCACGACCAACCCGTCCCTGATCCTGAAGGCGGTGCAGAAGAGCGAATACCGGCCCCTGCTGGACCGGGTGGTGCGGGACCATGCGGGCGCTTCCACGGCCGAGCGGATGGACCGCCTGCTGGTGGCCTTCGGCCAGGCCATCCTGGACATCGTGCCGGGCCGGGTCTCCACCGAAGTCGATGCCCGCCTGTCCTTCGACACCCGCGCCACGGTCGAGCGCGCCCGCGCCATCATGGCGCTGTACGCCGCCGCCGGCATCCCCCGTGAACGGGTACTGATCAAGATCGCTTCGACCTGGGAAGGCATCCAGGCCGCGCGCGTGCTGCAAAGCGAGGGTGTGCGCTGCAACATGACCCTGCTGTTCTCGCTGGAGCAAGCCATCGCCTGCGCCGAGGCGCACGTACAGCTGATCTCGCCCTTCGTCGGCCGCATCTACGACTGGTACAAGAAAAACCAGGGCGCGGCCTGGGACGAGGCGGCCAATGCCGGCAGCGCCGATCCCGGCGTGCAGTCGGTCCGGCACATCTACGAGCACTACAAGCGCGCCGGCGTCCCGACCGAGATCATGGGCGCCAGCTTCCGCAACGTCGGGCAGATCCTGGCACTGGCCGGCTGCGACCTGCTGACCATCAGCCCCGAACTGCTGGGCCAGTTGCAGGCGGCCGAGGGCGGAGTGCCCCGGCAATTGACGCCACCGGGCAGCACCGTGCCGCCCGGTGTGCCGCTGGGCGAGGCCGATTTCCGCTTCGCGCTGAACGAGAACGCGATGGCCACGGACAAGCTGGCCGAGGGTATACGGGCGTTCGTGGCCGATGCGCGCAAGCTGGACGGGCTGCTGGAAGCGGCCTGAGCCGGCGCATGCCGTCAAACAAGGATAAACGCCGGATGCCGCCTACCGGACTTCGATGGCACAATTCGGCGGCCAGCCGTCTTGCCGGCGCCAGCCAGGCACCCCGGCCGCCAGCTATCCAGGGAAACACTTGATCTCGCCATCCGCCCCCTCTCCTCTCCTGTCCGTCCGGCAGATCGCCGCGATGCTGCGGGCCCGCGCGCCCCTGGTCGCGGCCGTCACCGCCGCCTGCCTGGTGGCGACGGCGGCGATCTCGCTGCTGCAAGCCTCCAAGTGGTCGGCCACGGCCAGCATCTACGTCGACTACCGCGAGAACGACCCCATCGCCGGCCGCAACTTCTCCGCGCTGCTCGACGACAGCTATCTCCAGACCCAGATCGACATGCTCAAGAGCCGGGCCATCGCCGAGAAGGTGGTGGACCAGCTGCACCTGGACGAGAGCGCCGATTTCCGCGAAGCGGCGGGCAAGGTGGGCGAGGCCAGGGCGCGCGACGGCCTGATCACCCGGATCATCAAGAATACCGAGGTTGCCAACAAGCGCGGCAGCCGGGTGCTGGAAATTTCGTACACCGACCGGAACGCGGAATCGGCCCGCATCCACGCCCAGGCGGTGGTCGACGCCTATATCGCCCTGAGCCAGGGAATCGCCAACCAGGCCGCCCGTTCGCGCACCGAGCAATACACCGCGCAACTGGAGCAGTTGCGCGGACAAGTGGACGCGATCCAGGAAAAACTCAGCGCCTACCAGCGCGAGACCGGCGTCATCGACCTGCCCAACTCGGAAAGCCTGGAGGAACAGCGGCTGCGGCAGATGCTGGGCGAACTGGCCGAATACCAGGCCCAGCGCCAGCAGGCCGCGGCGCAGCGCCAGACCACGCAGGCCATGATCAGGAACGGCATGCGTCCCGACGAGATCCCCGAGATCGGCAGCCTGCCGGTCATCAACGCCCTGAAGGACCGCCTGAACGCCGTCAACCAGCGGCTGCTGGAAGTGCAGGCCACCCTGGGCGTCAACCATCCGACGGTCAAGAGCCTGCACCAGGAGCAGCAGAACCTGAGCGGCCAACTGGCCCGCGAATCGCGCGCGGCGGTGGACCGCCAGGCCAGCGATTCGTCCCGGGTGGCCCTGCAGGAAACCTCGCTGCAAGGCGCCATCGAGGAACAGCGCAAGAAAGTCTTCGACCTGATGCAATACCGCGACCGGATGGCGTCGTACCGCCAGCAGTTGGCGGGCGCCCAGCAGGTCTACAACGCCGCCGTGCAGAAGTACGACTCGCTGCTGATGGCCAGCAGCATCACCCTGCCCGGCGCGACCGTGTTGCGCCAGGCCGAAGCGCCCAGCGCTCCGTCCAACCCCGGCCTGCTGCGGTCCATGGCCCTGGGCGTGCCGGTCGGCCTGGTCCTGGGACTGATGCTGGCGCTGGCGCTGGAACTGGCGCTGCGCCGCGTCCGCTGCGAGGACGACCTCACTCACGATCTCGGGCTGCCCGTGCTCGGCACCATCGGAGCCCAAGCATGACGCCTCCCATTTCCAACGACTACGGCCGCCTGGGAGAGCTGCTCCAGCAGGCCGGCCTGCTGACCCCGGAACAGGCGACGCGCATCGCCGCGGTCCAGGCCGAACAGGGGCTGCGCTTCGGCGAAGCCGCGATCCGGCTCGGCCTGCTGACCGAGGAACAGATACGGACCGTACTGGCCCAGCAATTCCGCTACGCGATCTCGGCTTCGCCGCAGTCCGGCGTCTCGCCGATGCTGTCCATCGCCCACGCGCCCTTCGGCCCGGAGGCCGAGGCCATCCGGCGGATCCGCACCCAGTTGTCGCTGCATTTCGGCGACCAACGCCGGATCGCCTTCGCCGTGGTCAGCCCGGATGACGGCGAAGGCAAGAGCTACCTGGCCGCCAGCCTGGCCATCGCCTTTTCCCAGGCCGGCCTGCGCACGCTCTACATCGACGCCGACATGCGGGGCCCGGACCGCCCCAGCCTGCTGGGCGTACAGCAGGCGGCGGGACTGTCCACCATGCTGGCTGGCCGTTCTGTGGTCGAGGCCAGCCCGCCGCTGCCCGACTTCCCGTTCCTGCAGGTCATCGATCGCGGACCGCGTCCGCCCAATCCGACCGAGATCCTGGGCACGTCGGCCCTGCGGCAACTGATGCACGAACTCGACCAGCGCATCGACGCCTTCGTCGTCGACACGCCGTCGGCGACGCTGTCCGCCGACGCGCAGATCATCGCCGGTCAGGTGGGCGCGTGCGTACTCCTGGCACGCCAGCACCGCAGCTCGCTCAAGGCCATGCGCGCAGCCACGGACCAGTTGCGCAGCGCCGGCGTCGAGATCCTGGGCGCGGTCTACAACGAATTCGCGGGTGCCCGGGGGGCTTCGGGACGAAAACCGGGACTTCGTTCGCGGAGTGCATGAGTTGGACGGCCCGGCCTCGGCGCGGCGCCTCGATCACTTCCTGATCGGCGCGCTGGTCGCGCTCTGCTTCATCTGCTCGCTGGTGCCGACGACCTTCCAGATGGGCGAACTCGGCCCCGAGGCGGGGCACCAGATCGCGGAAGGCTCGCTGCTGCGGCAGATCCAGTTCGGCACCATCTTCCTGACCGCCGGCTGGCTGGCCTACCGGCATCCCGCCGAGGCGCTGGGCATCTTCCGGCGCATGAATCCGTTCCTGATCCTGCTGCTGATCTACTGCGCGGCCTCGATCGCGTGGTCGCCGGCCCCCAACGTCACGGTCAAACGGGTCATCCTGCTGGGCGGGCTGCTGCTGACGGGCATCGTCATCTCGCCCCCGATCGCGAGGCCGCGCCAGTTCTCCCACGCCCTGCTGGGCACGCTGTCGGCGCTGGTCCTGGTGTCCGCCTTCGTCGCGGTGGCGCTGCCCCATATCGGCGTCGACCTGTTCCTGGACGGCGCCTGGCGCGGCATCATGTGGCAGAAGAATCTGCTGGGCGCGGTGGCCGGGCTGTGCGTGATGCTGTGGCTGCGCGAATGCATGGAACGGCGCCTGCCCCTGGGCCGCACGGTGGCGGCCACGCTGTTCAGCCTCTTCGTGCTGTTCATGTCCAAGAGCACGACGTCCATGGTGGTGACGGTGGTCGGCATCGCCATCTATCTCGCGCTGCGCCAGCGTTGGGTGCGGGACAGCCATGCCGGCCTGATCGCCTCGCTGGTGGGGCTGTCGCTGCTGGTGGCGCTGACCTACGTCTTCTACATCGCGACCGGGCGCCTGCCCACGTGGCAGGACGTGATCTCGCCGATCGCCACGCTGCTCAACAAGAGCCCCGACCTGACCGGCCGCACCGAGATCTGGCGGCTGGTGCTGGTCGCAGCCCGGCAGCACCTGACCTTCGGCATCGGCTACGGCGCCTTCTGGATCGGGGAAGGCGGGCCGGCCCAGTTCATCGCCGACGAGTTCGGCTGGATGCCCTCCCACGGGCACAACGGCTACATCGACCTGTTGAACGAGATCGGCATCGTCGGCCTCGTGCTTTTCATCGGGCTGCTGCTGTGGCACCTGGTGTCGCTGTTCCTGCTGATGCGGGTCGATCGCGACGAAGCGGCCCTGCATCTTTCCATCCTGGTGCTGATGGTCATCAGCAATTTCTCGGAAAGCCAGTTCCTGCGGGACGTCTCGCTCCAGAACATGGTGCTGATCTTCTCGTCCGTCACCGTGTCGGCGCGGCTCCAGCTTGCCCGCCGGGACACGCCATGACGGCGCCGCGCCTGGGGGCCTGGCTGGTGGCAGCCGGCCTGTGCGCCTTCGCGCCGGCGCCCACCGCCGCCCGGGTGGCAGCCTCGGCACCCTATCCCTACACGATCGACGAGGATCGCCTGGGCGGCGCGCCCGACCAATCCGCCCTCGACCGACCGCTGTCCGGCGCCGACCGCATCGTCGCCCGGCAGGGCCATTTCTATGCCGTCGGCGCCGACGGCATCCCGGACACGGGGGACGACCGCCGGGTCCGCCTGTTCGGCATCAACCTGAGCTTCGGCGCCAACTTTCCGCCCGCCGACCAGGCCCCCGCGCTGGCGCGGCGGCTGCGCAAGCTGGGATTCAACGCGGTCCGCCTGCACCACCTGGACTCGCTGCCGTCCGGCCCCGACGGCGCGCCCATCGGCATCCTGACCGCCGGCCCCCACCCGAGCTTCCACACCGAGGCGGTGGCACGGCTGCGGGCCTTGATCGAGGCCCTGACGCGCGAAGGGCTGTACGTGAACCTGAACCTGCACGTGGGCTACCGGTTCCGGCCCGCGGTGGACGGCCTGCCGCGCCTGGACGCCGGCCGGGACTCGACCTCGATCGCCTCGCCGCTGCACGTGTACACCTCCGCCCTGGTCGACCGCCAGGAGGCCTATGCGCGCCAATTGATCCGGCGCCTGGGCCTGAAAAACCATCCCGGCCTGGCCATGGTGGAGATCAACAACGAGGCTTCGCTGCTGTGGTCGTGGACCCGGCGCGGCGCCTGGGCCGAGGCGAGGCAGCGCCACTATGCTCCCGAGCTGGAGCGCCGCTGGCAGGCATGGCTGGTGGAACGCCACGGGTCGGTCGAGGCCGCTTGCCGCGCCTGGATCCATTGCCCGGGCACCGCCTGGGCCGGCGCCCTGCCGGCGCCGGAGGACGAGGACGGCCCGGACGGACCGTTGGACCTCGCTGCCCAGCGCATGGACCGGATGCTGCGGCGGCTGGGCGTCGACCGCGCACAGGGGCGCGTCGAGGCTCCCCGCAAAAAGCGCGATTTCGTCCAATTCCTGGCCGACACCGACGCCGCCTATTTCGTCAGGCTGCGTCGGGTGGTGCACGAGGAAACCGACCCGCGCGTGCCCGTCACCGGCACGCAGATAGCGTTCGGCGGCATCATGAATCTCTTCTCGCAGCGGGACATGGACTACGTGGATGAGCACGTGTACGTCGCCCATCCCATCGCCGGCGGCGCGCAAGACCGGGCGGACGACTGGCGCATGACGGCCGCGAGCGCGTCGGGCTCGTCCGAACTGTCCCGCCTGCTGGCCCTGTCGCTGCGGCGCGACGCCCACAAACCCTTCGTCGTCAGCGAATACAATCAGCCCTATCCCAACCCCGGCGGCTCCGCGATACTCCCCATCATGGCGACCCTCGCTTCGCTGCAGGACTGGGACGGGCTGTTCTTCTTCGACTACGCGGACCAATGGCCGCCGCCGGAGGGGCCGACACGTTTCTCGCTGGCGGGAGACTGGGGCAAGCTGGCCCTGGCCGGACAAAGCGCGCAGTTGTTCCGCTCGGCATACGTCCGTCCCCTGGCGCGCAACCTCGACCTTCCACTGCCCGAATCCGCCGCGCTGGACATCGCGCAGTCGGCCTCGGCCGACGCGCTCGAACGCAGCGTCGAGCGCCGGCTGTCCGTCGTTCCCGCGCATGCGTGGTCGTTCCGGCTGGCCCAGGCGCCGGGCGCCGACGATGCGTCCTGGACGCCCCCTCCGCCCCCGGAGCAGGCCACGCCCGATGGACAGGTGCGCCACGATCCGGCGCAAGGACTCGTCATCGTCGATACGCCCCAGGCCTGGGGCGTGTTCGGCCCGCTGGCCGGCCGCCTGTCCGCCGCGGGCAATTCGGTTCGGCCTACCGGTCCCACGGCCCCGCTGTCGCTGCTGCTGACGCCCCTGGATGGACACGCCCTGGCCGAGTCCGGCCACATGCTGCTGACCGTGGGCAGCGCCACCGCCGGCAGACAGCCGGGCTCCCAGCCTGCGCGTCCCAAGCGCGTGATCCCTTACCCGGGCAAGCCGGGGTGGATCACGCTCGAACCCGATGCGGGCGCGGCGGGCCCGTCGGCGCCCCGCGCCACTCCCGGCCCCACCTGGCTTGCCCGCCATCCCCTGGAACTCGAGATCGCCACGCTGGGCCGTCCGGTCGCCGTCCACCCGCTGGATGGCGCGGGGCAACGCATGGCGCCCCTGCCCACGGAGGCTTCCGGAAACCAGACCGTGCGCGTGAACCTGTACGCCGCGCCCGAACAATCCAGCCCGTGGTTCGAGATCGTCCGTGGCACCGCCGGACAGGAGACCCGTCCATGAATTCACGCGACCTGCGCATCGAGACCCTGCGTGGCCTGGCCTGCATCCTGCTGGTCGCCTACCACGTGATCGGCGACGACGTACGCGGCCTGCGCCTGCCGGATGACGCGTGGCTGCGGTGGTTCTCCGACAGCCTGGTGTACCTGCGCATGCCGCTGTTCACCTTCCTGTCCGGCTACGTCTATGCCATGCGCCGGCCCGCCCAGGCCGGCGATTTCGTGCCCTTCTTCCGCGGCAAGGTGCGGCGGCTGCTGCTGCCGCTGCTGATGGTGGGACAGGTCTACCAGTACGTGCAGCGCCATGTCGGCGAGGTCAACGTCGAACACGGCGGCTCGTGGTTCCGGTTCATGTTCTACGCCTACGACCACTTCTGGTTCCTGCAGGCCCTGTTCCTGATCTTCATCATCATCTACGCCCTGGACGTCTCCGGGGCCGGCCGCAATCGCCGCTGGCTCTGGACGGCCACGCTGCTGGCCTTCCTGATCCTGCCGCACATCCGGTTCGCCACCGATCCGTTCTCGATCAACGGCGCGTTCTACCTGCTGCCCTACTTCCTGCTGGGCGTCGCGCTGCGCCGCACGCCGGGCCTGGACGCGCCCGCCTCGCTGCCGCGCTACTGGCTGCCCTGCGCGGCCGCCGCCCTGCTCGCCTGCCTCGTCTGGCACCAGGCCAGCCTGGCCGGCTGGAACGTCCCGCACCTGTCAGCCGACGCCCTGTCGGGGCAGTTGTACTCGGCCGTCAGCATCGCCTTCCTGTATTCGATCGCCTGGCAATGGAAGCCGCTGGTGCGCATAGGCGGCTACTCCTATTCCATCTACCTGTTCCATGTGTTCGGCACCGCCGGCTGCCGCATCCTGCTCACTCACCTGAACGTGCACGAACCAGTGGTGCTGTTCGCCTGCGGCCTGGCCTCCGGCATCCTGCTGCCCATCCTGCTGGAGATCGTGCTCGACCGCTGGGGCATCACGCGGCTGCTGTTCCTGGGCAAGGCCTATGTCCGCGGCGGCTCGGCCCGCCGCACCGGAGTCCAGCATGAATGAGCCGCCCCGCATCGCGGTCTGCATCGCCACCTATCGGCGCGCCGAGCGCCTGGACGCGTTGCTGGGCGACCTTGCCGGGCAGACGCTCGGGCCGGGCCAGGTGGTCGTGGTGGACAACGATCCGGCCGGCAGCGCGCGCGCCGTGGTCGAGGCTCGCCGGGCGACGTTTCCGGCGCCCCTGATCTACGACATCCAGCCGGAAAAGAACATCTCGCTGACCCGCAACCGCTGCGTGGCCCAGGCGCGCGCGGACTGGCTGGCCTTCGTCGACGACGACGAGCGCGTGGGCGCGACGTGGCTGCAGGCGCTGTACGCCGCCGCGCTGGACCATGCCGCCGATGGCGTGCTGGCCCCCGTGGTGCCGATCGTGCCCACGGACGCACCGGCCTGGATCCGGCGTGGCGGGTTCTACGACGGCCCCCGGATGGCGACGGGCTCGGTCGTGCCGCTGAACGTCATGCGCATCGGCAACGCCCTGATCGCGGCGCGGTGGCTGGCCGGCCAGGAGGCGGCGGGGCCGTTCGATCCCTCGTTCGGGCTGACCGGCGGCGAGGACGGCGACCTGCTGATGCGGCTGGTCGGCCAGGGCGCCCGGATCGTCTGGAGCGACGAGGCGGTGGCCACCGAGGACGTGGTGCCGTCCCGCCTGCGCCTGAAATGGATCCTGGCGCGCGCCTTGCGCGGGGGCCAGGACTATGCCCGCCACTTCCTGGAAGGCAAGCTCGGCGGCCCGGGACTCGCGCACAAGCTGCTGTTCTTTGCCCGCGCGCTGGCGCAGGCGCTGGCCGCGCTGCTGCTTGCCCTGGTCACGCTGCCCACCGGCCTGCACCGCAGCGCGCACTGGCTCGCGCGCGCCTGCGCGAATGCCGGCAAGCTGTCCGTGCTCGCGGGCTGGCATTATCGCGAATATGCCTGAGGATCCATCCGTGGGACTGATCTATTTCCTGCTTTGCCTGGCGGCCGTTCCGGCCACCATTTCCTGCCTCTACCTGGGCCTGATGACACTGTTGTCGTGGCGCGCGCCGACGCCGCAGCCGGCATCGCGCTCGCTGCGTTTCGACATCCTGGTCCCCGCCCACAACGAGGCCGCCGTGATCGAGCGCACGGTCGCCAGCCTGCGGCAGATCGACTGGCCCGCCGACCGCATGCGCGTCGTCGTGATCGCCGACAACTGCGCCGACGACACCGCGCAACTGGCCGCGGCCGCGGGCGCCACGGTCATCGAGCGCCGCGACGAGACGCTGCGCGGCAAGGGCTATGCGCTGGCCCATGGCATCGCCCACAGCGCAGCCGGACAATGGGCGGACGCCATCGCCGTGGTCGATGCCGACACGGTGGTCTCGCCCAATTTCCTGTCGGCCTTCGCCGCGCGCATCGAGCAAGGCGCACAGGCCCTGCAAGCCAACTACGGCGTGCTGAATCCCGACGACTCCTGGCGCACGCGCATCATCACCATCGCCTACGGCGCCTTCCACGCGGTCCGCGGCCGCGCCCGGGAACGGCTGCGCGTCTCCTGCGGCCTGCGCGGCAATGGCATGGGCTTCACCCATGCGCTGCTGCGCGACCACCCGTTCCGCTCGGTCTCGCTGACCGAGGACCTGGAACAGGGAATCGTCCTGGGCCTGGAAGGCATCCGCGTCTGGTACGTGGACGAGGCCCACGCCGACGCCGAACTGGTGGCCTCGGGATCGGCCTCCGTCTCGCAGCGCCAGCGCTGGGAAGGCGGCCGCTTCGCGGTCATCCGGATCTACACCGGCAGGCTGCTGCGCGCCGGACTGACGCGGCCGGACCGCATCTGCATGGATCTCGCGCTGGACCTGCTGACCCTGCCCATCGGCTACGTCGCGCTGGAAATCGGCGCCCTGCTGGTGCTCGCGCTGCTGGCCGCGCTGGTCACGCCCGCCGCCTGGGCCTGGGCGGGCTGGGCGGTCCTGATGGGCATCATCCTGGGCGCGCACATCCTGCGCGGCTGGCAACTGGGACCGCTGGGCCCGCGGGCGCTGCTCGACCTGGCGCGCGCGCCGTTCTTCGTGCTGTGGAAACTCCATGCGCTGCTGCGGCGGCGCGGGGAACAGGGCTGGGTCAAGACCCGGCGCGACGGGCGATGACGGGCTCGCCGTTCTCTTCCCGGCTGGTACGGCTGTTCGGCAGCTCGATCGTCGACCAGGCGCTGCTGTCCGGCGCCAACTTCCTGGTCGGCCTGATCCTGATCCGTTATGCCAGCGAGACCCAATACGGGTACTACGTGCTGGCCTTCAACGGCATGATGCTCGCCACCACACTGCAAGGCACCTTCATCTCGACGCCGCTGGTGATACGCCTGCCCGGCCTGGACGCCGACGCGCGCCGGTCGTGGATAGGCGGCCTGTGGCGGGACCAGCGGCGCTGGACCCTGGCCGGCAGCGCCGTGGCGCTGGCCGCCATCGGGCTGGCCTGGGCGATGGACGCGCTGCAGCCCGACGCCCTGCCCGTCTGCATCGCGGCGGTGGCCCTGCTGGCCGCCGCGACCTATCGGGAATATTTCCGCGGCATCCTGCTCGTCTACCAACGGCCGCACGCGGTCCTGGCCGCCGACACCGTCTACGTGGCGGGCCTGATCGCCGGGGGCCTGCTGGCCATGCACCAGCCCATCGCCGCCACGATCGCGCTGGGCGGCGCCGCGCTGTCCGCGCTGGCATGCGGCAGGCTGCTGCGCCGCGCACTGCGCGACGACATGGATGCCGGCGCCCCGCCGGGCCGCATGCGCGAGATCGCCCACGTCGGCTTCTGGGCGGCCTCGGGCGGCGTCATCTATTGGCTGTTCAACCAGGGCTACAGCTTCCTGGCCGCGGCCACGCTGGACCTGACGGCCGTGGCCGCCCTGGCCGCGTCCCGGCTCGTCATGATGCCCGTGAACCTGGTGACGGCCGGTGTGCAGAGGCAATTGACACCCATCGCCTCGGGCTGGCTGCACGAACTCGGGCCGCGCGCGACCTTCCGGCGCCTCGCGCTGTTCTCCGCCATCCTGGGGGCGATGACGCTGGTCTACCTGGGCATGGCCTGGCTGCTGCGCGACTGGATCTTCATCGACCTGATGCGCAAGGATTTCGCGCAGCGCGACGTCCTGTTCCAGCTATGGGCGGCCGTGTTCCTGGTCATGTCGCTGCGGGATCCGCTGATGCTCCTGTTGTTGCTGCGGCAACGGCTGCGCCTGCTGACCGCGATCACGCTGGGATCGGCGCTGCTGTCGCTGGCCATCTGCCATGCGGCGATGCTGCGCTGGGGCGCGACCGGCGCGCCGTTCGGCGTCCTGTGCGGCGAACTGTTCTACATCACCGCCGTCCTGGTCTGCACGCGAGCCGAGATACGCCGCGCCGAGACGGCGGCCGGCACGCGGGAGGCCTTGCCGTGACCCGGGCCATCCCCATCCTGATGTACCACCAGATCGACGCGATGCCGCCCGCGGGCACGCCGTTCCGGCATCTGACGGTCACGCCGGCCGCGTTCGCCGCGCAGATGCGCTGGATGCACAGGCTGGGCTATCGCGGCCTGTCGATGCGGGACCTGCAACCCTACCTATCGGGCGAACGGCGGGGCCGGGTGTTCGGGATCACTTTCGACGACGGCTATCTGAACGTGCTGCGCCACGCGCTGCCCGTGCTGCGCGATGTCGGGTTCAGCGCGACCAACTACGTGGTGGCCAACCGCGTGGGTGGGACGAACGACTGGGACGCCGCGCACGGCATCCGGCAGGTGCCGCTGATGTCGGCCGGCGAACTGCGGCAATGGGCCGCGGCCGGCCAGGAGATCGGCTCGCACACGACCGATCACGTGGATCTGACCCGGCAGGAACCGGAACAGGCACGAGCGCAGATCGCCTGGTCACGCCAACTGCTGCAGGCCATGACGGACCAGCCCGTGGATGCCTTCTGCTTCCCCTATGGGCGCTACGACGAACACCACGTCGAGCTGGCGCGCGAGGCGGGCTATCGCAATGCGACCACCATCCAGCGTGGGCGCGCGCGGCCGGGGGACGACGCTTGGCAGTTGCCCCGGATCACGGTGGACGGCACGGCCGGAGTGGCGGCCTTCCTGGCGCAACTGCTGACACCCTACGAAGACTGGCGCGCGGGCTGGCAACGGTTCAAGCGGGCAAGGACCCGTCAGCATGGCTGACCCGACCGTGCCCCAGCCGCCGCGCCACGCGCACATCGACGTCGCCAAGGGGATAGGCATCGCGCTGGTGGTCCTGGGCCACGGCTGGTGGCTGTTCGACTCGCGCCCCCGGCTGCTCGACATCATCACCTCGTTCCACCTGCCCATCTTCCTGTTCCTGTCGGGCGTCCTGCTGCGTCCGGGACGCGCGTGGCCGGCGTTCGCGGCGGGCCGGGCCCAGGCCCTGCTCAAGCCATATTTCACGGTGCTGCTGGTGCTGGCCGTGGCGGCGGTGGCGCTGCGCGGCCAGCGCTTCATCGACCGTGCCGCCGCCATGCTGTACGGCAACGGCGAGACGCTGACCTGGATTCCGATGTGGTTCCTGCCCTATGTGTGGCTGGTCATGCTGGCGACCTACTGGCTGATCCAGCGGCGCGCGGTGGCCGAGCACGCGGCGATGCGCACGGCGCTGCTGCTGGCGCTGGCCTGGGGCGGCGCGCTGGCCGTCCCGCAGGCCTGGGACCTGCCCGTATCGTTGTTCGGCCAGCAGATCGTCGTGCGCGGCCTACCCTTCAGCGTCGACCTGCTGCCCATAGGCTGCTTCTTCATGCTGCTCGGCTACGCCTTGCGCCGCCACGTGCTGGCCGACACCGGCCGGGCGGTACGCATCGCGTGCTGGACAGCCCCCATCGTGTTCCTGGCCTGGCATACCCTGGTGCCCGCCTCGCTCGACCTGAACCTGCGGCGCTACGACGATCCGCTGCTGTCCACGGTAGCGGCCCTGGTCGGCATCGCCGGCGCACTGGCCGTGGCCCGCGCCCTGGCCCCGGCGCGCTGGCTGGGCCCGATGCTCGGCTACCTGGGCAAGGCCTCGCTGTTCATCCTGATCTTCCACCAGCCCGTACAGACCGCGGCCTGGCAGGCACTTCATCCCGCTCTGGGCACCGCCGGCGCGGCCCTGCTGGCCTGGCTGGCGGGACTGGCGGTACCCACCCTGTTTTTCGCCGCGGCCGGCCGCGTCGCGCCGCTGCGCGCCCTGCTGCTGCCCGCACCGCGCGCCGCCGGACCGGACGCAAGAAGGAACTGAACATGGAAATCCGCTCCATCCAGCACTTGCGGGCGATCGCGGCGCTGATGGTCGTCGTCTTCCACCTGCATCCGCAGCTGGCCCGCATGGGCTACGAGGGCGCCTGGCCCGACTGGCTGTCCAACGGCGTCGACATCTTTTTCGTGATCAGCGGCTTCATCATGTGGACCACGACCGCGGGCCGCCCGATCACGCCCATGGACTTCTACCGCCGGCGCATCGTCCGCATCGCGCCGCTGTACTGGCTGATCACCTCCGTCGTCGTAGCGATCATGCTGGCGGCGCCGCATCTGCTGCAGTCCGCTCGCTTCGACCTGCCACACGTGCTGGCCTCGTATGCCTTCATCGCCTGGCCATCGCCGGCGGGCCATGTGGAGCCCGTGCTCGTCCCGGGTTGGACGCTGAACTACGAGATGTTCTTCTATCTCGTGTTCGGCCTCGCCCTGCTGCTGCCCGAACGGCGCCGACTGGCCGCCACGGGCCTCGTGCTGGCGGCGCTCGCGGCGGTGGGCTGGTGGCTGCGGCCGGCCTCGCCCGCGGCGGGCTTCTATACGTCGGACATCATGCTGGAATTCCTGGCCGGCATGATGCTGGGCCGGGTCTATGCCGGCGGCCGGTGGCCGTCACACAACGCGGCGGGTTGGCTGCTGGTGTTGGCCGGCCTCGCGCTGCTGGCCGGATCGGGCGCCTGGCCCGCCGGCACGTCGCGCCTGTTGCAGGCGGGGCTGCCTTCGATCCTGATCGTGGCCGGGGCCCTGGCGATCGAACGTGCGCGCCGCACCCCGGCATGGCCGCTGCTGCATCGGATCGGCGACGCCTCGTATTCGCTGTACTTGATCCACCCGCTGGTGCTGTCGGCCCTGTCGCAGGCCTGGCGCAAGGCCGGCCTGGGCGGCACGACGGCGGGCATGGCCACCTTCTGCCTGGTCGCGCTCGCCGTCTCCACCCTGGCCGGGCTCGCCTGCCACCAGTTGGTCGAACGGCCGCTGGGGCAGCGGTTCGCGCGTCGGCGGCTGCCGGCCACCCGCGCTACGACAGGTTGAGGCGGTCCTTCAGCAGCCGCCACAGGCGGCGGGAACGACGGTTGGCCTGGCGCTGCACGCTCCAGTCGATCATGCTGTCGTTCATGTCGTAGTCGCCGCGCTGGGCCTCGGGCACGTCGCCCGACTCCACCGCGGCGATCAGTTCCGGCAACCGCCGATAGAACTCGTCGCTGCGGTAGGGAGGATGCAGCGACCACATGCCCGGCGCCGTCCCCAGGAAATCCACCCGGTACAGGCCGTGCTCGCGCAGCACTTCGCCCAGGATGACCTCGGCCTCGCGCGCGATGGGCGGGTTGCCCAGCAGATGCGACTTGATCCGGCTGGCCAGCACCGGCGGCGTCAACGGCAGGACCCCGACCTTCTCGCGCAGCTTCTGCTGGTCGATCACGAACACGCGAGTGCTGGCGTGCTGGAACCGGTAGGCGAGCCCCAGCTCCGGCCGGTCCAGGCGTTCGACGCCGGCCCCGTGGCCGAAGATCCGCCCATCCTCCCTGGGCGGCCCCGGCAGCGGACTCGCGAGCAGCACGTCGGCATCGCCATTGAGCAGGCGCACCGCTTCCTCGACCCACTGCCGGCTCGCGCCACCGAACAGCATGTCGCCGTCGAAATGGACCACGTACCGCGCCCGCGCCTCCAGCAGGCCGTGGAAATAAGCGTAGAACGGTCCGCCGTCCCAGGCCTTGACCGGGATGTCGTCCCGGCCGAAATAGGTGTTGGCCACTTCCCGGCGGGCTTCCGGGCGATAGTCGACCTCGTGCCAGGACACCCGCGGATCCTGGGTCCGCAGTTCGTCGACGATGGCGCGCAGGGCCGCAAGGTTCTCGTCGAAGCCGGCGCCACGATACCGTCCCGCGCGGCTGCGGTGCACGTCGATGGTGACGACGAAACGGTCGACCATCGGCCCCCACACCCGCAATTGGTGGGCCAGCAGGTGCCGGGCGTGGCGCACGTCCATCGGGTACATGCTGATCTGCACCGCCACGCGGTAGGGATAGGCCACGTCAGTTCCTCGCTTCTTCCGATTGCCCGGACCGGCTCGCCAGGGATTCCGCCAGGCCGGCCTCGAGGGTTGTCCATTGCATGCCGAGTACCTGCTCCGCGCGCCGCACGTCCAGGCGGATGTCCTGCTGCCATAGCCGCAGCAGCGCGGGCGAAATCACGGGCGGCAGGCCGCGCAGGCCGGCCTTGCCGCCGGCGATCTCCAGAATTTTCAAGGGCGGCGCCAGCACCTTGCCTTCCAGCTTGAGCCGCCGGGCGGTCATGCGCCGCACCGGCACCGCGCCCATGGCGCGCGCCAGGCGCATGAAATAGACGTTCCAGCTGGGAGCGCCGGCCATCGCGAGGTTGAACGCGCCGTCCGCGCCCCGTTGCAGCACCGCGGTGGCCGCGGCCACGACGTCGTCGACATGGACGAGGTTGCTACATCCGTCGCCGGCCGGCCCCAGGTCGCCCAGGCGACGGGCTCGCAGCAGGCGCACGATGCGCTCGGTCCATTGCGGACTGCCCGCGCCGTAGATGCAACCGGGCCGCAGGATGCCGACCTGGAGCACATCCGCCAGCAGCGCCTCCGCCTGGATCTTGGCACCGCCGTAGGACTGGGCCGGCAGGCTGGCGAAGGGGTGATCCTCGTCCACCTTGCCGACGGCGTCGCCATAGACCGCCATGGAACTGAAGTGCACGATGCGCAGCGGCCGCGAGCGCGAGGCCTGGACCTCGGCCATCGCGCGCGCGGTGGCCACCATCGTGTCGGCGCTGCCCGCCACGCAATTGACCAAGGCATCCACGCCGGCCGCGGCCTGGGTCAGGGACACAGTATCCGTGGCCTCGCAGAAGACGGTCTCGATATCTCCCCCGACGACCGGTTTGCGGCGCGTCGCGGCCACGGGCTCGGCCCAATCGGAGGCATGCAGCGCGGCGGCAAGCCGCCGGCCGACATAGCCGGTGGCGCCCAGGATCAGGACACGGGTCTTCATGCGGGACTCCCAGGGTCGGCCGGCTCGCCGCCGGCATGCCGGACCTGCAGGTGCCGCGCCAGGCGCAGCGCCAGCGCGACGAGGGTCAAGGTGGGATTGGCCTGGCTGGACGTCGGGAACACCGCCGCCCCGGCCACGTACAGGTTCCGCACCTCGTGGACGCGGCAGTTCCTGTCGACCACGCTGGTGCGCGGATCGTCGCCCATGCGCGCCGTGCCGATGTGGTGGCCGCCGTAGGCGCCGTAGCGCGTCATTTCCCGCTCGACTTCGCCGGGATCGTAATCGAATTCGCCTATGCCCGAACCCCGGACATCGGCCGCCAGCAAGGCCAGGGACTTCTGCACCGTCGCCACGTCCTGGCGCGTGTAGTGCCAATCGACGTGCAGCCGCCGCATGCCCAGTTCATCGACGGACGCTCCCAGGCTTACCCGGCTGTCCCGATTGGGTTCCTGCTCGGCATGGAAATCCAGGCTGTAGCGCTCGGTCCGGGGGTAGACGATGATGGACGGAAACTTGCGGGCGGCCAGGGTCCTGTCGCGCAGCCAGTGCCACAGGAAACCCACCACCGACGGCGCGCCCCGCAGCACGTTCACGCCATGCCGCAGCCAGGCTCCCATGGTGACCCGCTCGTCGCCGTGCAGGCGCTTGGCGTACTCGTAGGGCACGAAAGCCCGGGCCAGGAACAGCAGCGACAGGATGGCGGTTCCGTGCGCAGGATCGGTGATCCTGGGGTGATGCAGCCGGGCGACGAAATTGCCGATGCCCTGCTCGCGCTGGACGCCGGGCCGCAGCGCCAGCCGCCGCCGGCAATACGTGCCGTCGTCGGCGACGTCGTAGCCGTGCCAGGCGCGATGGGGCGGCGCCAGCACGAGGTTCCCTATGGTGCCTGCCAGGTGACACATGTAGTAGCGGCCCACGACGTCGTGCGCGTTGCCTAGGCCCCGTCCCGTGCGGCCGGGACTGTTCAGCAGCAGCCGGACCACCTCCAGGCCGCCCGCGGCCAGCACCACGCTGTCCGCCGATACGACGAAGATCTTGCCGTCCAGTGTCTTGAATTCCACGTGACGGATCGCCTCGCCGGCCTCGTCCAGCTCCAGCCGGGTCACGTTCGCGTGCAGGACGACGCGCAGGTCCGGCGCCGCCCGCAAACGCTGGAGGTAGCGTCCGCCGAAATTCGTGGGACAACTGAAGCGCTCCAGCGTATGGGTGGAGAAATGGCTTTCGTCGAAGCCGTCCAGCATGGGCCGGCGTGGCCCCGCGAACGCTTCGGCTATCGTGTAGGCATAGTCGCCGGCCTCGCACCAGGCATTGGCCGCCGGATAATAGGGAGCCAGGTCCTCGGCGCCGATGGGCCAGCCGCTGCCGGAGATGTACGGGCGGGCCTCGAAATCGATGGGATCCAGGGGCATGCAGCGCCCGCCCCAGATCGTGGTCGAGCCGCCCAGTTCGCGCTGGCGGTAGCGATCGAGCGGACTGTGCAGCGCGGCGTCCTCGACCGTACCCTCGTACAAGGCCTGCGTGCGCGGCTCGGGCTCCTGGCCGCCCGCCTCCAGCACGATCACATCCAGGCCGGAATCGGCCAGCGACAGCGCCATGGCGATGCCGGCCGCGCCGGCCCCCACGATACAGATGTCCGCGTGCAGCCGGGCATCCTGCGGCAGCGCATTGGCGTCGAGCAACATGGTGGGCCTCAGGGGAAGGAAATCGTCATTGGTCGCACATCCGGGTATCCAGGTAGCGGGGTGCGTCGCACTCCTCGCGCATGTACAGGCGCGACGGGCGCGGCGAGCCATTGTCGTACATCAAGGTCACGCCGGCGCGGACCACCGTGCCGCCGTAGCCCGGATACCCCGCCCCGCTGACGCGCTCGCGCCAGCCGTCCAGGGTCAGCAGGACACGCGGGTTCATCTGCCACTCCAGGCGCGGCCCCACGCGCCAGCTCATCGTCTCGGACGTGCCGCCCGCACCGATGCGATAGTTCTTCTGCCGCTCGCGCACGACGTTCAGCGACAGCCAGGTCTTCTCGCCCGCCTGCCAGCGCATGGTCACCCGGCCGCCGGTCAAGGTGGAGTACAGGGTGGAAGGATCTTCCTCGTTGCCGAACGGCCGGTGCCACAGGTGGACGTGGAAAGCGGTCTTCACCGAGTAGTCCCAGTAGCCGCGCAGCTCGGCGGTAACGAGATCCACGTTGCGGTCGGTCAGCGTCGAGTACCGCCGCTGGCGCCAGCCCGCGTAGCCCTCGAGGGCCGTCCTGGCGCTGTAGTGCCAGATGCTGTTCAGGAAGAATTCGGTGTCGGTGTAGGCCCGGTCCAACTGCTGTATCTGCAGCGGCGTGCGATCGGGATAGCTGCTGCGTACCCGCGACACGCCGGCCATCACGTAGGAATTGTCCCGCCCCATCAGGCGCGCGGCGATCTGCACCTGGCTGTCGTCCCTGTTGTACAGCTGCTGGTTCAGCGCGAACTCGTTGCGCGAGGACGTGCGCGACACGCTCAGGATCGGCAGGGTCAGCGACTCGGTCACGCGCAGGCCGACGTCGGCGTTGTACACCCGCTGCTTGAGCAGGTCGCGCTCGGGCCAACTGCTGGCCATGTAGCGGTTGAGCCGGACCCGGTCGGAAACCGAGGCGCTGCCCTGCAGCAGGTCCCCCGCGCGCCACTGCAAGGTGGTCTTGAGCGCGTGGGGATGGTGGTCGAGCTGCCCCTGGTCCCGGTAGTCGACATTGCCGAAGGCCGCCGAGGCCAGGAGCCGCGTACGCTCGGACGCCAGGGGAATGATGGCGGCCGCGCGCACCTCGTCGCCCACCGCAAGATCACTGTGCCGCCGGTCCCCCGCCGTGTCCGGCAGGCGATAGGGATTGCTGACCTGCTGGATCACGCGCGAGATCTGCACCGAGTATTCGATGCCTTCAGGAAAGACCGGCGACCCCGCGCCCAGGCCGCGCCGCGTCAAAGGCCCTTGGCCGGCATCCGCGCGCGCGCCCTGGGAAAGCGCCGGCGCCGCAGGAGCGGGCGGCTCGGCGGGTTTGGACGCCACGGCCCCCACCGTCCTGGCGATGACCGCGTCGATCATCGCATCGGCGCCGGGCTGCGCGGCACCCGCGGGCCGGGCAGCACACATCAACACGACTGCCGCCAGCGGTATCGCCGGCTGCCAGACAGAGGAACGCTGGTGCGCGCGCACGCCCGCTCCGGCTAGAAGAAGCGTTCGTCGACGTAGATGACGTCGCCGGCGGCAACCGGATCGTCCAGGTTGACGCGCTGCTTGCGTTGCTCGCCCGTGTCGGGATCCGGCCGGCTGATGCTGATGCGGCGCTCGGAAGCCCGCTGCGTCAACCCGCCGGCCAGCGACAGCGCGCGCATCACGTTCAGGCCCCGCTCCATGGGATAGGCGCCCCCCCGCGTGACTTCGCCGTAGATGTAGAAAACCTTGGCCTGCGGCACGTAGACGACGTCGCCAGCCTGCAACGACAGGTCTTCGACGGGACGCTCGGGCAGGCTTTTGTTGCCAATCAGCAACTCCATGCGGCGCTGGCCGCCCTGAGCCTGGACGTCCTTGCGCAGGACGACGGCCACGTCGTCGGCGTTGTCCTTCAGGCCGCCGGCCTGGGCCAGCAACTCCAGCAGCGTCAGGCTGCCCTCGATCGGATAACGGCCAGGCTTGGCGACGCTGCCGAGAATGGACGCCATGCGGCTGCGTACCCGCAGCACCTCGATCGCCACTTGGGGATCGTTCAGGTATCCGCGCTGGCGCAGTCCGTCGGCGATCCGCTTGGCGATGGCCGAGGGCGCCTCGCCCCCGACGGCCATGTCGCCCAGGAAGGGAACCACGATGTGTCCGCGGACGTCGAGGGTGACCTGGGCGGCCAGTTCGGGCTGGCCATAGACGGTGAGGTACAGCGTGTCGCCCGGCCCCACGGTAGCGACGGCGCCCCCCTCGACTTCGGAGGGAACGATGGTTGCCGGCGCCAGACGGCCGGGATGAGGCATCTCATCGGCGGCGTAGGCGGCACCAAGCGCCAGCCACGCCACCAGCGCCACCAGCATCCTGGGCAGACATATGCGTAATTGCCTCAAAACCACTCCATTGAAGTCACGGAAACGCCCGCTAAAATCATCACGCCGATTATAGAGGGGGATCAGGGACGGACCGCGGGTGCGACATTCTCGCAGAACAGCGTGGCAAAGGAACAGCAAACAACTCCAAGCCGGGAAATAACAGGCGCAATTTTTTGTAGCATTCTGCCGGCATTCCTTCTGCCCCGCTCACCACGCCCGTCCTCCATTTCGACATGCCTACACACCCTGCCCAGCCCGATATCGTCCGGATGCGGCTTTTCGACCTGGATATCATCGCGGCGACCTTCTCCGAGGCCGTCGCGATCCTGACCGACGCCGTCGCCAGCCGGCGCGGACCGGCGGGCATCGTGTCGACCCCCAATGTCGACCACGTGGTGCGCCTGGACAAGCAGCCCGATCTCCAGCCCATCTACCGCCAGGCCGAGTACCTGTTCGCCGACGGCATGCCCATCGTCTGGGCCAGCCGCCTGCTGGGCCGTCCGCTGCCCGAGCGCGTGACGGGCTCGGACCTGTTCGTGGCGCTCTGCCGGCAGGCGGTCGCGCATGGCTGGAAGATCGCCATCCTGGGTGGCATGCCGGGCGACGGCCCCATGCTGGAAAGCCGGTTCGCCGCCACCTATCCCGGCATCGACGTCACCGTGATGACGCCGTCGATGCGGTTCGACCCGCTCGGCGACGAAGGGCGCGAAGCCGCCGACCGCATCCGTGCCCTGGCGCCCGACCTCGTCTTCGTCTGCCTGGGCATGCCCAAGCAGGAGACCTGGGCCGGCCGCTATGCCGCCACGCTGCCCCACGGGCTGGTGCTGTGCGTGGGGGCGGCCATGGAATTCGCCATCGGCCTGCAACGGCGCGCGCCGCGCCTGGTCCAGCGGATGGGCATGGAATGGCTCTGGCGCCTGCTCAGCAATCCCGGCAGGCTGTGGCGGCGCTATCTGAAGGAAGACCCCCGGTTCTTCGCCATCTGCTGGCGGGAATATCGCTCCGGCGTTCGCGGACGCTGACAGGAAACCTCATGGCCACCAGCCGCCTCCCCTCCCACCAGCGCATGTTCTACAGCATGGCCGCCGTCGGAGCAGCCGTGATCGCGCTGCTCTGCCATGCCGCCACCAGCGTCTATTTCGGACGCCAACCCTCGAACGAGGACGGCGCCCTGCTGCTGGTCATCGCGCTGGCCACCGGCATCGCCTATTACCGCTTCGAACAACTGCTGAGCACGCGGACCATGGCCTTCATGCTGTGGCGCGCCATCCTGACCTGGTCGCAGGTGGTCATGGTGACGCTGCTCGCCTTCATCCTGCTGCCCATCGAGCACCGCAACCTGGGCCGGGAAATCCTGCAGGCGTGGGCCTTCCTGACGCCCGTGGTGCTGCTGCCGGGCCTGGCGCTGATGCGGCTCAGCGCGCAGCACCTGTACGGCGCCAGCCAGTACGTCCGGCGCGCCATCTTCATCATGCCGGGCTTCCAGGCCCAGACCCTGGCCATCCGGCTGCGCCGCTCGCCGGCCATGGGCATCCTCGTGGACGGCTACTTCGACGACACCCCGCAGCAGGAACCGCTGGACTCCCTGCCCTACCTGGGCGATCTGCCCCAGGCCGTCGAACACCTGAAAGAGCAGAAATCCAACGTCGCCTTCATCAGCATGACGCTGATGAAGACACCCTATGCCCAACCCATCATGAATCAGTTGGGCGACTCGACATCGGCCATCTACCTGATCCCGGAATCACCCGCGCTGGGGGACTTCGAGGTCAGCATCAGCAACATGGCGGGCGTGCCCCTGCTGCGCCTGCACGACACCCAGATCCTGGGCATCGCACGAGGCATCAAGCGCTGCATGGACCTGCTGTTCGCCAGCCTGATGCTGCTCGCGGCGGGCATCCCCATGCTGGTGATCGCGGCGCTCGTGCGGTTCAGTTCGCCCGGTCCCATCCTGTTCCGCCAGACCCGCTACGGCCTGGACGGCGAGCCGATACAGGTCATGAAGTTCCGGTCCATGTACACGCACCAGCCCGACCCCGGCAAGATCCGCCAGGCCACCCGCGGCGACCCGCGCATCACGCCCGTGGGCCGGATCCTGCGCCGCACGTCGCTGGACGAGCTGCCCCAGTTGTTCAACGTCTTCAACGGCAGCATGAGCCTGGTCGGCCCACGCCCCCACGCCGCGGAACACAACGAGTTCTATCGGCAGCAGATACGCGGCTACATGCTGCGCCACACGGTCAAGCCGGGCATCACCGGCTGGGCGCAGGTCAACGGCCTGCGCGGCGAAACCGACACGCTGGACAAGATGATGAAGCGGGTGGAGTACGATCGCTACTACATCCAGCACTGGTCGCCCTGGCTGGACATCCAGATTCTTTTCCTGACCTTGCGCCTGGTCGTCCACGACAGCAAGGCCTATTGACGACAGCCCCACATGCCTGACACACCCGCCCCCCAGCGACTGATGGAAGTCGAGATCAAGCTCGCCTTCATGGAAGACCTGGTCGAGCAACTGAACGAACTGGTCTACCGGCAGCAGCAACAGATCGATGCGCTGGCGCGCGAACTGGCCCGGGTCCGGGAACAGAGCACGCAGGGGCCAGCCGCGCCGGCATCCCTGCGCGACGAGATCCCTCCGCACTACTGAAACGGAACGGCGCGCCTACGGCGCGCGGCGGTCCATCAGCGCCCAGGCGATGGTGCCGGCGTCGACGTATTCCAGCTCGCTGCCGGCGGGCACGCCGCGCGCCAGCCGGGTCACGCCCAGCCCCTGCGCGCGCAGCAGCTCGGCAAGGTAGTGGGCGGTGGTCTCGCCTTCGGTCGTGAAATTGGTGGCCAGGATGACTTCCCTGACCTGGCCGTCGGTGGCGCGCTCGAGCAGGCGATCGAAACCGATCTCGTGCGGCCCAACCCCCTCGAGCGGGGACAGCCTGCCCATCAGGACGAAATACAGCCCGTTGTAGCTGTGGCTGGCCTCGATCATGTTCTGGTCGGCCGGCGTCTCGACCACGCACAGCAGGCTGGCGTCGCGGCGCGGGCTGGCGCAGGTCTCGCAGATCTCGGATTCGGTGAAGGTATTGCAGCGCGCGCAATGGCGCAGCCGGTCGACGGCGTCGCCCAGGGCCTGGCCCAGCATGCGGGCGCCGTGCGGGTCGTGCTGCAACAGGTGGTAAGCCATGCGCTGCGCCGACTTGGCGCCCACCCCGGGCAGGCGCTTGAGGGCATCGACCAGCACCGACAGCGGCGCCGGCCCGACGAATCGATCGCCTGCCATGAGCGTCCCGCTTAGAAAGGCAGCTTCATGCCCGGAGGCAGGGGCAGGCCGGCGGTCAGCGCGGACATCTTTTCCTGGCTCGTGGCCTCGGCCTTGCGCAGCGCGTCGTTAAGCGCGGCGGCCACCAGGTCTTCCAGCATGTCCTTGTCGTCGGCCAGCAGGCTGGGATCGATGGCGACGCGCTTGACGTCGTTGCGGCAGGACATGGTCACCTTGACCAGGCCGCCGCCCGACACGCCCTCGACGAGTATGTCGGCCAGCGCTTCCTGCGCCTTCTTCATGTTTTCCTGCATCTGCTGCGCCTGGCGCATCAGGCCGGCAAGCTGTCCTTTCATCATGGCTGGGTTCCTTGTTTGGATTCGGAAGATACCGGGCGGATCGAATCGGGCACGATCTGGCCGCCGAAATTGTCGAGTAATTCACGCACGAAGGGGTCGGCCATGATCGCGCGCTCGGCCTCGGCCTGGCGCGCCTGGCGCTCGGACTCGGCCACCGCGAAGGCGGTGGCGTCGCCGGTCTGGCCGATCTCGAAGCGCAGCCGCACGGGCACGCCGAAATGCTGCTCGAGCACGACGCGCAGGCGCTCGACCCCCACGCCTTCGGCCAGCCCGCGGGTCGCGACCTTCAGCACCACGGTGCCGCCTTCGACGCCCACCCACTCGCTTTGCTGCGCGAGCTGGGCGGCGATGCCCTTGATGGGCAGCCGCGCCGCCAACACGGGCCACGGCTCGTTCAATGCAATGGGACTACCGGCCGACCCCGCCGTATCTTCACCGCGAGGGGGCTCGGGCTGGCGCACAGGCGGGGCCGGCACGGCAGGCGCCTCCCGCACCACGGGCGCCCCCTCGTCCCGGCCCGAGCCCGAAGCTGGACGCGAAGCCGCGACCTCGTCGTCCCGCAGTCCGGCCTCGATTTCCGAGTGCCAGGCAGGCGGCCCGTCTTCGTCGGAACCCGCCCCATCCGGGGGCGAGGCCGGCGCCGGTGCCGGCGCGGTCCGCGCCGTGTTGCCGGCGGGCCGGACGGGCGCCGATACCGGCGCACGCTTGTTGCCGGCCATCGACATGTTGCGGGCGGCGGCCAGCGCCTCGGCCGCTGCCGACGCACGGGCCGGCGCGGGCGCAGGCGCGGCGGGTGCGGGAGCACGCGCCGCCGGCGGTACCGGGGCAGGGGCCGGAGCGGGCATCGACGCGGCCATCGCGGGCGCCGCCTTCAAGGCGGCGGATCGCGGGGCCGGCGCGGGGGCTTCCTGGGAGGCCCCCTGCGGTTCGGCGGTGAATGCCAGCATGCGCAGGCAGGCCATCACGAAACCGGCGTATTCGTCGGGCGCCAGCGCCAGTTCGGCGCGGCTGTGCACGGCGATGGAATAGAACAACTGGATCTCGTCGGCGGAGAACTCGCCCGCCAGCCGCTGGATGTCCGCCGCCAGCGGATCCTCTTCGGACACCGCGCCCGGCACGCGCTGGGCCATGCCCATGCGCGACAGCATCACCGCCAGGTCGGCCAGCGCCCCGGCATACGACAGGCTGCGCGCCGCCAGTTCGTCGGCCACGCCCACCACCCCGGCGCCATCCGCCGCGCGGATCGCGTCCAGCAGGCGTACCAGGTGGCGCTGGTCGATCGTGCCCAGCATGCCGCGCACGGCCTCTTCCGACAGATTGCCGGCGCTGTAGGCGATGGCCTGGTCGGTCAGCGACAGGGCGTCCCGCATGGAGCCGCGCGCCGCCTGGCCGATCAGGCGCAGGGCCGGGATTTCGAACGGCAGTTGTTCATCCGCCAGCACATGCTCGAGGTGGCCGACGATGGCCTCCGGCGGCATCTGCTTGAGGTTGAACTGCAGGCAGCGGCTCAGCACCGTGACCGGAATCTTCTGCGGATCGGTGGTGGCCAGGATGAACTTGACGTGGGGCGGCGGCTCTTCCAGCGTCTTGAGCATGGCGTTGAACGCATGCCCGGTCAGCATGTGCACTTCGTCGATCATGTAGACCTTGAAGCGGCCGGAAGTAGGCGAATAGACCGCCTGTTCGAGCAACTGCGTCATCTCGTCCACGCCCCGGTTCGACGCGGCGTCGAGTTCGAGGTAGTCGACGAAGCGGCCGGCGTCGATCTCGGTGCACGCCCGGCACTGGCCGCACGGCGTGGCCGTGATACCGGTCTCGCAATTGAGCGATTTCGCCAGGATGCGCGACAACGTGGTCTTGCCCACCCCGCGCGTCCCGGTGAACAACCAGGCGTGATGCAGGCGCTGCGTGGAAAGCGCGTGCGTCAACGCACGCACCACGTGTTCTTGTCCGACCAGCGTATCGAATGAACGCGGCCGCCACTTACGAGCCAGCACCAGATATGTCATAAAAAGTATTGTACCCCCCTACGCCCTTCGGGCGATGGGGAAACCCACCCCCTACGCGCTGACGCGCGCCCCCTCAAGGGGGCGATGCGGGTGGACCGGCAAAGCCGGATCCACCGCATCCTGGGCCTAACCCCTTTGCCCTGATTTGAGGCACCCATCTACCGCTGCTGCCAGCGAAGCATCGATGCCCCAACCCAAGAAACCGGCCCTAGACCCAGGGCACAGCGGATCCGGCTTTGCCGGTCCGCCAGTGCCGCCCCCCTGGGGGGGCGCCCGAAGGGCGTAGGGGGGGTGCTATAATTTTTATTGGCGGGCCCCTTCGCATGGCGGAGCGGTGAACCTGGTCAGGTCGGGAACGAAGCAGCCATAGCTGTAAACCGTCAGTGCCGAAGTCAGGCTCGCCACCCAATTTCCCTTGCCCTGGGCGCTAAAAACCACACTACCCGGGCAGGCACTTGGAAAAACCGCTTTTTTGCGGTTACCATTGGTTCATCTCGGGCTCTACGCCGACCGATTCCGGCGCCTACCTGCCCCGCTCCCCTCGCGTTTCGCGCTTCCCACGCATCGCCCAGGGGTACTCCCGTCAGGATCCGCGCATATAAAAAAATTCCCCTCAGGGGTCTGGAATCCAAGCACACGCGCCCGCATATAGCTAACGAATCACATATCCGTTTACCGCGCACTGCACCACTCTTCCTGCGCTTTGCGCACACCTCCAGAAGGAAAACCATGAGCGACGCGATCAAGCACGTGAGCGACTCCAGCTTCGATGCCGACGTACTTCAAGCCAATGAGCCTGTCCTGGTCGATTACTGGGCAGAATGGTGCGGTCCCTGCAAGATGATCGCCCCCATCCTGGAAGAGGCCGCGTCCCAGTACAAAGGCAAGCTGACGGTCGCCAAGCTGAACGTCGACGACAACAACGCCACGGCCGCCAAGTACGGCATCCGCGGCATTCCGACCCTGATGCTGTTCAAGAACGGCCAGGTCGTGGCCACCAAGGTCGGCGCGCTGTCGAAGTCGCAGCTCACCGCCTTCCTGGACAGCTCGCTGTAAACAGGTAGCAACACACGGACCGGCCCAGAGCCGGTCCTTTCCGATCAACCTTTACCACGCCCTCTCCTTGCGCACCGGCGGCGCGCCCCGGCCTCGGGATCCAGCCCTCCGCCCCAAGAGCAACAGACTCTCTGCGCAAAGTCCTCCTGCGAGGACGTGTCACCACCAAGAACTCCCCCCGGAGCTTTACCCGAGATGCATCTCAATGAACTGAAGGCGCTGCACGTTTCGCAACTGCTGGAAATGGCCGCCACGCTCGAGATCGAGAATGCCAGCCGCCTGCGCAAGCAGGAGCTGATGTTTGCCATCATGAAGCGGCGCGCCAAGCAGGGCGAGCCGATCTTCGGCGATGGCGTGCTGGAAGTGCTGCCCGACGGTTTCGGCTTCCTGCGTTCGCCCGAAACGTCCTACCTCGCCAGCACCGACGACATCTACATATCGCCTTCCCAGATCCGGCGCTTCAACCTGCATACCGGCGACTCCATCGAGGGCGAGGTCCGCACCCCCAAGGACGGAGAACGCTACTTCGCCCTGGTGAAGGTGGACAAGGTCAACGGCCAGGCGCCCGAGAGCATGAAGCACCGCATCATGTTCGAGAACCTGACGCCGCTGCACCCGAACAAGCCGCTGCGCCTCGAACGCGACATCAAGAGCGAAGAAAACCTGACCGGCCGGATCATGGACATCTTCGCCCCCATCGGCAAAGGCCAGCGCGGCCTGCTGGTGGCAAGCCCGAAATCCGGCAAGACGGTGATGATGCAGCACATCGCGCATGCCATCACCGCCAACCACCCCGACGTCACGATGATCGTCCTGATGATCGACGAACGTCCGGAAGAAGTGACCGAAATGCAGCGCTCGGTGCGCGGCGAAGTGGTCGCCTCCACCTTCGACGAACCCGCCACCCGGCACGTGCAAGTGGCCGAGATGGTCATCGAAAAGGCCAAGCGCCTGGTCGAACTCAAGCATGACGTCGTCATCCTGCTCGACTCCATCACCCGCCTGGCCCGCGCCTACAACACCGTGGTGCCCGCCTCCGGCAAGGTGCTGACCGGCGGCGTCGACGCCAACGCCCTGCAACGCCCCAAGCGCTTCTTCGGCGCGGCCCGCAACATCGAGGAAGGCGGCTCGCTCACCATCATCGGCACCGCCCTGATCGAAACGGGCAGCCGCATGGACGACGTGATCTACGAAGAATTCAAGGGCACGGGCAACAGCGAAGTCCACCTGGAACGCCGCCTGGCCGAGAAGCGCGTCTACCCCGCCATCAACCTGAACAAGTCCGGCACGCGCCGCGAAGAGCTGCTGATCAAGCCGGACGTGCTGCAGAAGGTGTGGGTACTGCGCAAGTTCATCTTCGACATGGACGAGATCCAGTCCATGGAGTTCATCCTGGACAAGATGCGTTCGACGAAGAACAACGGCGAATTCTTCGACATGATGAAGAAGTAGGCCCCCCCCTACGCGCTTCGCGCGCCCCCCGGGGGGCGATGCGGGTGGACCGGCGGAGCCGGATCCACCGCATCCTGGCAACTACCGGGCTGGCGGGGGGGTTGCTCTGCCAAGTGATGTTTTTGAAGTGCAAAACGCGCCAAAACGTCGTACTGATTGCACAAATCCGGGAATCCCGCGATAATTCAAGGCTTAGCTCTAGAAATTGGGCACGTTGTCGGACCGGCGCTCCGTCCAGCAAGTCATCACGGAAGCCGCCCCTAAGGAAAAACCGCCCTTCAAGGCGCAAACCTTCGTCCCGGCTGGCGACCCGCATACTCCCAAGGAAGACCATGAAAGAAGGCATCCACCCCGAATACCGCGACGTCGTGTTCCAGGATCTGCAGACGGGCAACAAGTTCATCACCCGCTCGACCCTGAACTCGCGTGAAACCATCGAACTCGATGGCAAGACCTATCCGCTGTTCAAGTGCGACGTGACCTCGGAATCGCACCCCTTCTACACCGGCGCGCAAACCCGCATCGTCGAAACCGGCCGCGTCGAGAAGTTCCGCGCCCGTTTCGCCCGCACCACCGGCGCCGGCAAGACGTCCGCCTGATCGCTCCGTCCCGCGCCACGAAAAAGGCAGCCTGCGGGCTGCCTTTTTTCTGTGGTCGACCCTTTCCCGGGCGCCCGGCCGGAGCCCGCGGCGCGGAAATCCGCCCCTTGGCTGCAATTGCTTGCAATCCGGCCTCGCATTCCGCCTTTTTTTGCGTGTCGCGGCTTGCCGGGACACTAGAATCCGTCTTGTCGCCTGTTAGGTAATCCCAGCGGTTCGATGCCCCACCGATTCCCGTCCCCCTTCCATACGTCCATCCTGCCGCCCACCCCCGCTCGGCTGACCGCGCTCGCGGCCACGAAGCTCCCGCGCTGGGGCCTGCTGGGCCTGTGCCTGCTGTACATCGTGACCGGCCTGGTCATGCGCGAGCCCTGGAAGAGCGAGGACGTCATCGGCCTGGCCCAGATGTGGACCGCCTACGACGGCGGCTGGGCGCAATGGCTGGCGCCCGAGGCGGCCGGCGTGGCGGTATCGCAGGAAGGCCCGCTGGCGACGTGGATGGGCGCGCTGTGCATGGCCATCTTTTCGCCGCTGCTGGGCCATATCCTGGCGGCGCGCGTCCCCAACCTGATCTGGTTCGGCATCGCCAGCAGCAGCCTCTGGTACGGCGCCTACCTGCTCGGGCGGCGGGCCGAGGCCCAGCCGCTGGCACTGCCGTTCGGCGGCCAGCCGGAACCGCGCGACTACGGCCGCATGCTGGCCGACGCCGCGCTGCTTCTGTTCCTGGCCACCCTGGGCATCCTCTGGCGATCCCACGAAACATCCGCCGAACCAGCCGCCCTCGCCTTCCACGCGCTCGCCTTCTATTCGCTCGCCCGCATGCTCGATCACCCGCGCTGCGGTGCGCTGACCCTGGGCTTGGCGCTGGGCGGCGCATTCCTGGCGCGCGGCTTCCCCGCCGTCATGCCGCAACTGCTGGCCATCACCGTCCTGGCCGGCACCTGCCTGGCGCTGCGGCCGGCGGTACGCTGGATCGCGCTCCTGAGCCTGCCGCTCGGCGTGGCGCTGTCGCTGGCCTGGTGGATCCCCACGGCCCAGCTCCACCCCTACTGGATGAGCGGCTGGTGGCACTGGAACGCCAGCGTGTTCGGCATGCTGACGCCGCGCGGGCTGTCGGACGTGCTGCGCAACATGCCCTGGTTCCTGTGGCCCACCGGTCCGCTGGCGCTGCTCGCGCTGTGGCGGTGGCGCGGCTACCTGCGCTCGCCCCACGTACAGATCCCGGTGGCCCTGATGCTGGCGGGCCTGGCCATGCTGTTGGCCACCCGCGAGCCGATCGACGCGGAATACCTGGCGCTGGTCATCCCCTGCGCGATGCTGGCCGCGCTCGCGCTGCCCACGCTGCGGCGGGGCCTGATCAATGCCCTGGACTGGTTCGCCGTCATGGTGTTCTCGGCAGCGGCCTGCGTGGTCTGGATGGGATGGATCGCCATCATGACCGGCGTGCCGCCCAAGATCGCCCGCAACATCGCGCGCCAGACCCCGGGCTTCGACGCCGATTTCTCGCTGTTCGCCTTCACCGCCGCGGTGGTGGCCAGCGTGGCCTGGATCGCGCTGATCATCTGGCGCTTCCGCTCGCGTCCCACCGGACTGTGGCGCGGGACGGTGCTGTCGGCGGGGGGCGTGGTCGCCTGCTGGCTGCTGATCATGACGCTGTGGCTGCCCTCGATCAACTACAACAAGAGCTACCGAGAAGTCTCGAACGGCATGGCCCATGCACTGGCCGCCGAGCGGGCCCGCACCGGCCGGCAGGAGTGCGTGCGCAGCTCCGGCCTGGGACTGTCCCAGCGCGCCTCGTTCGCGGTCTTCGACAACCTGCGCTTCGAGCTGTCCGGCGACTGCCCCCTCGTCCTGCTGCAAGGCAACGCCAGCGTGCTGCGGAACGCGCTCCAGCGCGGCGAGTACGCCGGCAGCCGCGTGCTGTGGGAAGGAACCCGCGCGGCGGAATTCCGCCGCGCCCCGCAACTGCTCGAGTACTTCATCCTGTTGCGCCCGGTCCCGGCCGGACGCCCCGCCCCGTGACCGATACCGGGCTCGCGCCCCCTTCCAGTTGGGGCGCGACCCTGCGCCGCATCCTGCAACAGGGCTGGCCGGTCCTGGTCGGCCAGTGGGCCAGCATGGCCTTCGGCGTACTCGACACCGCGATGACGGGCCATGCGTCGCCCGTGGCGCTGGCCGCCATGGCGCTGGCGGTGTCCATCTACGTCACCGTGTTCATCGGCCTGACCGGCGTACTGCACGCGCTGATCCCGATCGCCGCCCAGCACTTCGGCGGCCGCCGGCTGGCCGAGATCGGCCGCGCCTGGGGCCAGGCGGTCTGGCTGTCGCTGGGCCTGTCGGTGGTGGGCGGACTGGCGATGCTGTTTCCGGACACCTGGCTGGCGATGTCCGGCAACGTCGACCCGGCCGTACGCGACCAGGTGCGCGGCTATCTGGCCATGCTGATCGTCGCCCTGCCCGCCGCGCTGGTCTTCCGCACGGTCTACGCCCTGAACACCGCGGTATCGCGGCCCAAGGTCGTGATGATGATCAACATCGCGGGCATAGGCTTCAAGGTACTGTTCAACTGGCTCTTCATCTACGGCAAGTTCGGCCTGCCCGCGCTGGGCGCCGTGGGCGCGGGGCTGTCCACCGCGCTGGTGTTCTGGATCAGCGTGGGCCTGAGCGTCCTCATCCTGCGCCGCGACCCGTTCTACCGGCAATTCGGCCTGCGCATCGGCCGCCCGGACAGGAAAACGCTGGGAGAACTGCTGCGGCTGGGCCTACCGATGGGCGGCTCCTACCTGATCGAGGTCACGTCCTTCACCTTCATGGCGCTGCTGGTGGCGCGCGAGGGCATCTACGCCACCGGCGGGCACCAGATCATGGCCAACCTGGTCGCGCTGTGCTTCATGATGCCGCTGGCGCTGGGGGTATCGACCGGTGCGCTCACGGCGCAGGCCATCGGTTCGGGAGACCCGCTGCGCGCGCGGCGTACGGGTTCGGCCGGACTGATGATCAGCACCACCGGCGCCCTGCTGACGATCGCGGTCGTGATCCTGGCGCGCGGCCCCATCGTCCAGGCCTACACCAGCGATGCCGAGGTCGGTGTCGTCGCGCTCGGCCTTCTGGGCATGCTGGCCTTCTTCCATCTGTTCGATTCGCTGCAGTGCATGACCAGCTACCTGCTGCGCGCCTACAAGATGGCGGTCGGGCCCATGCTGATCCAGGCCGGCGCGCTGTGGGGCATCGGCCTGCTGGGAGGATGGTGGCTGGCATTCGGCCCGGGCGCGGGCGCGCTGGGCGGACTGGTCGCGGTGCTGATGCCCGGCGCGCCCACGGGCGCCGGGACCATGTGGCTGATGGCGACCTTCAGCATGGCGATCTCGTCGCTCATGCTGCAGTACTTCTACTGGCGGGTGGCCGCCCGGCGTCCGGCCGGCCCCGCGGTACCGCAGCCACAACCCTAGGGACTAGACGCGCAGGAAGTGCTCGCGGTAGTACTTGAGCTCGTCGATGGACTCGTAGATGTCGGCCAGCGCCTCGTGCCGGCTTTTTTTCTCGAACCCTTTGTAGATCTCGGGCTTCCAGCGGCGGCAGAGCTCTTTCAGCGTGCTGACGTCCAGGTTGCGGTAGTGGAAGAAGGCCTCGAGCCGGGGCATGTAGCGGACCATGAAGCGGCGGTCCTGGCCGATGGTGTTGCCGCACAGCGGCGACTTGCCGGCCGGCACATACTGGCCCAGGAACTCCAGCAGGATGTCCTCGGCCTGGGCTTCGGCCAGCGAGGAAGCCTTCACTTTGTCGATCAGCCCGCTGCGGCCGTGGGTGGCCTTGTTCCAGTTGTCCATGCCGTCGAGCAATTCGTCGGACTGGTGCACGACCAGGACCGGCCCTTCGGCCACCACCTCGAGCTGGGCGTCGGTCACGACCACCGCGACTTCGATGATCTTTTCCTTTTCCGGATCCAGGCCCGTCATTTCCATGTCGAGCCAAACCAGGTGATTTTCGTTCAACGCCATATAATCGGTGCTCCGGAACTATGCATGATCGCGCGCGCGGCGCCATGACGGCGGCGCGGGCACAAATGCCAATTTTCTCACAGGCTGGCGCCTCCGCTTTCCGAACCCGCGTCGGGATCCATCGGGGCTTGCGCGTATGCCCCGACTACGAGCCGTCATCGTGTTTACCCTGCTGTTCGTCCTGATGCTGCTGACCGGCGTCGCTACCCGGCTGTGGCTGTCTACCCGCCAGACCCGCCACGTCGCGCTGCATCGCGATCGCGTCCCCGCCGAATTCGCCGACCGCATCGGGGAAACCAGCCACAGACGGGCGGCCGACTACACCATCGCCCGCATCCGTTTCGACATCGTCGCGCTGCTGTTCGATACGGCGGTGCTGATCGGCCTGACGCTGCTGGGCGGACTCCAGGCCCTGAACGAGCTGGCCGCCTCGCTGGCCTCGTCCGACTTCGTCCGCCAGTTGCTGCTGGTCGCGATGGCCGCCGTCCTGCTCTCGCTGCTGGCTCTTCCCTTCACCCTGTGGCGCCAGTTCGTGCTGGAAGCCAGGTTCGGGTTCAACCGGATGACCTTGCGGCTGTTCGCTGCCGATACCATGAAGGGTCTCGCGCTGGCCGTGGTGTTCGGGCTGCCGCTGCTGTCGGCCCTGCTGTGGCTCATGGCGGGTGCCGGTACCTACTGGTGGCTGTGGGGCTGGGGCCTGTGGATCGTCTTCAACCTTTCGGTCATGCTGCTGTTTCCCACCGTCATCGCGCCGCTGTTCAACAAGTTCACGCCGCTGGCCGACCAGGCGCTGGCCGAGCGCATCCAGGCGCTGGCGCGCCGCACCGGCTTCGCCCTGAACGGGCTCTTCGTCATGGACGGCTCCAAGCGGTCGGCGCACGGCAACGCCTATTTCACCGGCTTCGGCAAGAGCAAGCGCATCGTCTTCTTCGACACCCTGCTGGCCCGCCTGGCTCCCGAGGAAATCGAGGCCGTGCTGGCGCACGAGCTCGGCCACTTCAAGCACCGGCACATCCTCAAGCGCCTGGCTTTCAGCTTTGGCGTGTCGCTGGTGTTCTTCGCCCTGCTGGGCTGGCTGTCCCGGCAGGTGTGGTTCTACACCGGTCTGGGCACCGCGCCCCTGCTGGGCGGGCACAACGACGGCCTGGCCCTGATCCTGTTCTTCCTCGTGGCGCCGGTCTTCACCTTCGCCTTCATTCCGCTCGCGAGCTGGTACTCGCGCAAGCACGAGTTCGAGGCGGATCGCTTCGCCAGCGAGCAGACCGATCCCGCGAACCTCGTCTCGGCGCTGGTCAAGCTCTACGACGACAATGCCGCCACCCTGACCCCCGACCCCGTGCATTCGGCCTTCTACGATTCGCACCCGCCCGCCGGCATACGCATAGGCCGGCTGCGAGCCGCCGCGCCGCATGCGGCCCCACCCGACCGCCTCCAGGAGCCGGCATGAAACGCGTATTGAGTATCGAACAGCTGCGCTCGGGCCGCTGCGTGCCCATGAAGAACCGGGCGCCGATGAGCTCGGCCCACATCGACGAGCAGATCCATGTGCTGCCCATCTGGGCGCGACACGGCGAGGTCCTGGAACGCGACTACGAATTCGCCGACTATGCCGGGACCATCGCCTTCGTGAACGCCGTCGCCGAGGTCGCCGGCCAGGAGAACCACCACCCCGAGATGCTGGTCGGACCCGGGCGGGTACGCGTGCACTACACCACGCACGAGATAGGCGGCATTTCCATCAACGATTTCATCTGTGCGGCCAAGATAGACGCGCGCTACGAATCATGAAGCCGCCGCGGCGCGCTCCGGGTACCGGCCTGCAGGGCCGTGTCGTGGCTGCCTTCGGGCGCCACTTCACGGTCGAATGCGATGACGGCTCGACCCGCCAATGCTACCCGCGCGGCAAGAAAGGTACGGCCGCCGTGGGCGACCGGGTCGAGGTCGCACCCGAGGGGCCGGCCGAAGGCGCCATCCAGTCGGTGCTGCCGCGCCGCAACCTGCTCTACCGGTCGGACGAGATGCGGACCAAGCAGTTCGCCGCCAACGTCGACCAATTGCTCATCGTCGTGGCCACCGAACCCGACTTCTCCGACGAACTGGTGGGCCGCGCCCTGGTCGGCGCCTTCAATGCCGACATCTCCCCCGTAGTCATCCTGAACAAGGTCGACCGCACCGCCGGCCTCCCGGCCGCCCGCCGCAAGCTGGCGCCCATCCAGGCACTCGGCGTGCCGGTACTGGAACTCAGCGCGCGCGATACCGCCGCCACCCGGGCCGCGCTGGCGCCCAGGCTGGCCGGCCAGGCCAGCCTGCTGCTGGGCCAGAGCGGCATGGGCAAATCCACGCTGCTCAACGCCCTGGTCCCCGATGCCTTGGCCGCCACCCAGGAACACTCGCAGGCGCTGGGCGCCGGCAAGCACACGACCACCAGCACGCGCCTGTATCACCTGCCCGCCACGCTCGCCACCGGAGCCGACCTGATCGACTCGCCGGGATTCCAGGCCTTCGGCCTGCAGCACCTGGACGGCGCCCAGATCGTGAAGGGCTTCCCCGAGTTCTCGCCCTACCTGGGCCACTGCCGTTTCTACAACTGCACCCACATCCACGAACCGGGATGCGCCGTGCTGGAAGCCCTGGAGGCCGGCCGGATCGCGCCCCAGCGCCATGCGCTCTACGGGCGGCTGCTGGAGGAATTGCAGCTCGGCCAACGCTATTGAGCCTTCAGAACCAGAAGGAATATCCGATCAGCAAAACAATCGTTTGGCGTTATGGTGATCGGCGGTACGCTCGGGAATCTTCCTTGCGTCCCCTTCAGGAGCTTTCCGTGGCCTATGCGGCAATCCGGACACTGATAGAAAAACTCTCCAGCCAGCCCGACCTGCATGCGTCGCTGCGCCTGGCGCCCGACGGCACCGTCCTCGGCAGGTTCTACGAGTTCGAGCTGGCCAGCGGCTTCCAGCCGGTGGTCAGGATCGATACGCGGACGGTGGCCGGCTATGACGCCTACGCCCGTTCGCACGCGACCGACGGCGACGTCATCAGCCCCTGGGGCCTGTTTTCACGGGCGGCCGACGACGCCACGCTGGTGCGGCTGGACCGGCTGTGCCGCCTGGTCCACACGCTGAATTATTTCTCCAAGGCGGACGCCGCCCATCCCCTGTACTTGCGCGTCCATGGCCGGCTGCTGGCCGCCATCACCCATGACCATGGACAGGCATTCCGCCGCATGGTCGAGGCGCTGGGCATCCCGCCTTCACGCATCGTGCTGCAATTGCCGGCCGAGGCCGCGCAGGACGTGCTGCTGGCCGGCATGATCCTGGGCAACTACAAGAAGGCGGGCTTCCTGTCGGGCGTACACGCCAACAACGTGGGCGAGGCGCAATCGCTGCTGCACCTGCATGCGCCGGAAGTCATCAAGCTGGACCCGCGCACCGTGGCCGATCCCGAACGTGAACTGCCCCCGCTGCTGGAGACGGCGGCAGGACTTTCGTGCCAGGTAGTGTTCAAGCGCGTCGAGGACGAAGCCAGCCTGGCCCGCCTCGCGGCGCTGGGCGCGCAATACGCGCAGGGCTATCTGTTCGGCGCGCCATCGGCTTCGCTGGCGCCGCCGCCCCCGCGGGCGGGAGCGGCCCACGAGCCACCCGCCGCTTAAGGACCAACCTCGGGGCTAGCCGCGCGCGAGCAGGTCGGACATGTCGTCCGCGTGCTCTTCCTCGACCGCCAGGATTTCCTCCAGCATGCGGCGCGTGGTCGGATCCTTGTCCCCGAGGTAGCGGACCATGGCCCGATAGCTGTCGATGGCGATGCGCTCGGCCACCAGGTTCTCCTTGATCATGCTTTCCAGCGTACCGGCTTCCACGTATTGGGAATGGCTGCGCTCGGACAGGCTGTCGGGCGAAAAATCCGGCTCGCCGCCCAATTGCACGATGCGCTGGGCGATCTGGTCCGCGTGCTGCTGTTCCTGGGTCGCGTGCTCGGCGAACTCGGCCGCGACCGGATCGGCGTGGATGCCGCGCGCCATGAAATAGTGGCGCTTGTAGCGCAGCACACAGACCAGCTCCGTGGCCAGTGCCTCGTTCAGCATCTCGAGCACGACGCCGCGATTGGCGCCGTAGTCCTGGGTCACCGCGCCCTCGTCCAGGTGCTTGCGCGCCCGGGCGCGGATGGCCTCCACATCGATGGAAAACTTCTCGGCACTGGGGGCCTGCGGCTTGACGGCCTGCTCCATATCGCTCTCCTTTCTCGAGTGAAACCTTCACCCAGGATAGGCCGCGCCCCCAGTCACCGCTGTAACAATCAGAACGTCAGCCGCACGCCCATGACGATGTTCCGGCCCATCAGCGGCGCGGCATTCTTGATGAACGACGTATGCCGGTAGGCAAGCTTGTTGGTGAGGTTGTTGGCCCGGACGTAGATCTGGTAACGGGTGCCGCTCATGCGGCCTTCGTAGGCGGCGCCAAGGTTGAGCATCGTGTAGCCGGCCGTCTCGGTCTCGAACTCGGCCACCTTGTCCTGACGCCCCACGTACGACAATTCGACATCACCGCTCCAGGCCTGCCAGCGCGCGTCGAGCCGCGTGCCGATCCGGTAGGCCGGGATGCGCGGCAGATTGCCGCCGCCGTCCAGTTTCGCGCGCACGTAGTCGCCCATCAGCGAGACAGCGAAGATGCGGTCGATCTGGTGGCGCACCTTGGCCTCCAGCCCGGTGAAGGTGGCATCGTGCTGCGTGTACTCCAGCAATTGCAGGTTCTGGTAGACGTCCAGCGTGCGGCCATAGATGAAGTTGTCCATCTTGTTGTGGAACACCGAGACCGAGAACGTAGTGGGTCCGGCGAACTTGCGCAGCGTGAGGTCGATGTTGTTGGACGTTTCCTTCTTCAGGTTGGCGTTGCCGATCTCGTAGGTGGAGGTGGCCAGGTGCAGGCCGTTGGCATAGAGTTCCTCGGCGGTCGGCAGGCGATGCGAGCGCGACGCCGACACACCCAGCGAATACTGCGGCGCGAATTTCCAGACGGCTCCCGCCGACACCGAGGTGCCGCGATGCCGGGTATCGGGCGCGCCGCCCTGCACGTCGATGCGCTGCCATTCGTGCCGCAGCCCACCCTCGAAGCGCCAGTCGCCCACCGTATATTCCTCGAGCGCGAACAGGCCGTTGTTGCGCGTCACGGTGGGCTGCACGTAGGCCTCTTCGCCCAGGGCGCTGAAGGCGCGGCGCGTCGTCTGCGCGCCGATCACGCCCCGCAGCCCGCCTATGGGCGCGTGCTCCAGTTCCACGCGGCCGTCGTGCGCCTTGTTCTTGAAGGTGGTGGCGACCGTGTCGCCCTCGATCTCGTCATGCTGGTAATCGGTGAAGCCGGCGCGCACGCGCAGCCGGGTGAAACCGGCGAAGGGATCGCGCAGCTCGCCGCGCACATCCCACCGCTGGCTGCGCAGCTTCACGAAAGGCACGCCGTGGCTGTCGCCATCCGCGCCATGGTCATGATCGTGGCCATCGTCGTCGCCGTGGCCATGGCCGTCGTCGGGGCAATGCAGATGCGTACCGTGCGCGTGGCAGCCCTCGTAGGCGTGGTCATGGCCCGGCAGGCCGTAGCGGTTGCGCTGGCTGGTGTAGGCCAGTCCGATGTAGCCGCGGTCGCCCACCCACGACAGCCCCACGCTGCCGGTCTCGGTATGGTTGTACGAGCCGTCCACCCGGTTGCCGCCGGCCCAGCCGCGGCCCACCTTGTAGTCGTTGGCGTTGCGCTTGAGCCCTTCGGCATGGAAGACCAGGCCCTTGCCGCCGGTGGTCAGCTCGAACGCGCCCGACGTCTCGCGCGGACCGGTCGCGCCGCGCAGCTCCACGCTGCCTTCCACGGCGTTCTCGGGCATCTCGGTGGGGATCTTGTTGTCGAGCACGTTGACCACGCCGCCCACCGCCCCGCCGCCGTACAGCAGCGCCGCCGGCCCGCGCAGCACTTCCACGCGCTGGGACAGCATGGGTTCCAGTCCCACCGCGTGGTCGGGACTGATGGTGGAGGCATCCTGGACTTCGGCGCCGTCGGACACGATCTTGACACGCGCGCCGTCCATGCCCCGGATGATGGGGCGGCTGGCGCCCGCGCCGAAATGCGACGAGGTGATGCCCGGCTCCTGCTCCAGCGTCTCGCCCAGCGTGGCGGCACGCTTGGTCAGCAAGTCGTTCTCGTCCAGCACGGTGACCGGTGCCGCCAGGTCCTGTTCGCTGCGCGACAGGGGCGTGGCGGACACGGTGACTTCCTTCAAGGTCTGCGGCGCGGGCTCGGTGGGGGACGCGGCCTGCGCCCAGGCGGCCGCGGGCAGGCCCCAGGAAACACTCATCAATGCCAATACGAGGGGGTTCAGCCTTCCCAACATCACGGTTCCTTCTTCATGAATGGCGCAAAAATGCCGCTGGCGACCGGCAAGGCACCCTTGCCAAGCCGCGAGCGGCATTCTTGCTCAAATCCGAAGTTAGTGCAACTCTATTGCATATGCATGACTGTTGCACATAGGAAACCCGAACGGGTGCGGATCAGAACGCCGAGCAGTGTCCCCCGCTGGGCGCCTGTCCCGAGCCTATGGCCAGGATGGCGGGTTCCTTCCGGTGGTTGACCGGGCTGGCGTGGGTCCAGTCCCAGGCGAAGAAGACGATCAGCACGGCCCAGAACAGCAGGATGGCGCAAGTACGGGAAGTCATGTCCGTGTCCTCCCGTTCAAACGCCGAGGCGGCGGCGCAAGCGCACGCCGATCAGCGAACCGGCGAACGCCAGCACGACCCAGATCCAGCCGTGCAGGCTGCCCGTGGAAATGCCGCTGACCATGGCTCCCACGTTGCAGCCGAACGCCAGCCGCGAGCTGTAGCCCAGCAGGAAACCCGCGACCAGCACGGCCGCCCACTGGCGGCCGGTCAACGGCTTGCCGCTGGACGGCTTGCGCGCGGCGATCCACAGCGCGCCGGCCATGATGCCGATGTTGGTGATGGAGGTGACGTCCAGGAACACGCTCTGGTCCAGCGTGCGCAGGTTGACCGCCTGCCCCCAGAAGGGGTTGGCGGCGGGATCGAATACGCCGGCCGCCGTCGCCACCTTGGCTGCCCACAGGCCGAAACCGTAGACCACGCCCCAGGGCTGGCCGGCCACCACCAGGTTGGCCACGGCCAGCAGGGCCAGGCCGATGCCGGCCAGCAGCAGCTTGCGGTTCCATGGCGAGGATGACGCGGCCGCGCCGCCCTTGCGGCTCCAGATCCAGGCCGCCAGGCCGAAAACGGCCAGGCCGGCGAAGGTCAGCGCCAGCGCGCCGCCCGCCCCCCAGTCGCGAACCAGGCTGACCGGTGCGACGGCGCCCAGCGACAACCAGCCGTGCAGGTGCACCGATCCCAGGAAGCTGCCCAGCGCGAACAGCGGCAGCACGCCCATGTTCAGCGGAATGCCCAGCCCGGCCTTGTACAGCGTGCCCGAGCCGCAGCCATCGGCGATCTGCATCGTGATGCCGAACACGAAGGCGCCGATCAGCAGGCTGATGCTGGGAGGCCCCAGGGCCGCGGCCAGATCGCCGGGAAACTTCGCCAGGAGCGGAATGGAAATGGCCGCCGCCACGGCCAGCAGCACGATCTGCGCGAACACACCGCTGGCATCGCGGGCCTCGATCAGCCGGCGCCAGCCGGTGGTGAAACCGAAGCGCGCGCCGGCCAGCAGGCCGCCCATGCCGATGCCGATGACGAACAGCACCGACTGGCGCACGGTCACGAACCAGGCCAGCGCCAGCACGGCCAGCACGATGGCGGCGGTCAGCGGCCAGCGCGCCTGGCCAAGCGCAGGGGAAGCGGGGGACGAAACAGCGGGCGCGCCCGCCTGGGAAAGCGTCGTTTGCATCAGGGAGATTCCTCTGCCGCGTTACGAGTTGCCGAACAACTTCTTGAATTTTTCCGAGATCTGGCTGGCCCGGCCCGGCGCGTTGTCCATGGGCAGGGCCTGGTCGGCGTTGGTCCAGTCGGCCAGGGATTCCGGGTACATGCGCACGTTCGGCAGGCCCGCCAGCTCCGACAGCGCGAACCAGTCGGTGGCGGCCCAGTGGCCGGTGTTGCAGAACGCGATGTTGTCGCCGCCCGCGTCCGGGAACTCCTTGGCGGCAATGGCGCGGGCCTCGGCGGCCGAGACGATCCGCGTGCTGCCGGGGGCGAACCAGACGCTGTGCGGAACGTTCCGGGCGCCATGGATGGTACCGGGCACCGAGGCCGTCGGCGCCTTGACCAGGCCTTCGAAGAAGTTCTTGGGCCGCGCGTCGATCAGCCGGGTATCGCCGCCGTTCGTGCCCGCCAGCACATCGGCCTGGGTGGCCTTGATGGCGGTGTTCAGCCGAGGTTCGTAGCGGCTGGGCGCGGGCTGGGCCGGCGCATCCTGGCTCAGGGACTGCTGCGCCTGCTGCCAGGCCTGCACGCCGCCATTCAGGATGGACAGCTGGGTCAGGCCCAGGTACTTGAGCGTCCAGTACACGCGGGCGGCGGCGCCGAAGTCGGTCACGTCCGCGCCCGAGGACACCACCACCGCATGGCGCTCGGGTGTCAGCCCGAGCTTGCGCACCTGCGCGGTCAGCTTGTCCAGCGGCGGCAGCGTGCCGGGGCTGTTGGCCGGACCCCGCCACGAGCCATAGGGGGCGGACAGGGCGCCGGGGATGTGGCCTTGCAGATAGTCGGCAGGCGGACGGATATCGATGACCGTGACCGAGGGCGAGGACAGCACCGCCTTCAGTTCGTCTGGCGACAGGATGGGAGACGTGGCGGCCTGGGCGCCGGCTTGCGCGGCAAAGGCGATCAGCCAGGCGGAAAGAATGGCAAGGATTCTCATGATGGTTGCGCGCGGTGCGCAGGGGGTGGGCATCGTGAGAATTTTAAGACCTGGCCAGGGGCTGGCTCAGACCAAGTCCCCATATTCATATAACGTGAAGTTATATAAAAACGCTAGGAATATAGCTCCTGGCCATACGCCCGGAGGGCGCGGGCCAGGGCATCGGGCAGCCCCGGTCGGGGCTGCCCGGCGGCGGCCGGGAGCCGCCTCAGGCCGTGACGTGGAAGCCCACGCGGCCGAGATTCTGCATCTCGAGCTCGACCCAGGTACCGGCCACGAGGGCCTCGGCGGCGCTGGCGCCGCCGGCCATCACGATGGAGCCCTCGGGCAGGATCTCGCCCGCCTGCGCCACCAGGCGCGCGGCCGCGACCAGCGAACGCACGGGATGGCCCAGGATGGCGGCGGTGGTGCCGACCTGTTGGGCCTTGCCGTTGCACGACATGATCAGGCCCAGGTTGGAGAAGTCGACGCTGGGCTTGTGCCAGGCACCCAGCACCACGCCCGACGACGAGGCATTGTCCGCCACCACGTCTTCCAGCGAGAACTTGAAGGCCTTGTAGCGCGAGTCGATGATCTCGAGCGCGGGCGCGATGGCCTCGACGGCGTCCAGCGCCTCGATCGGCGACACCATGCCCGACAGCGGCTTGCGCAGCAGGAAGGCGATCTCGGGCTCGACGCGCGGATGCACGCGGGTCGACAGCTTCAGTTCGCCGCCCTCGTCCACGCGCATGTCATGCGTCAGGCGGCCCCAGATCATGTCGTGCACGCCCATCTGGACCATCTTGGCGCGGCTGGTGAAGCCCATCTTCATGCCGATGCGGCGATGGCCGCGGTCGACGCGGCGCTGGATCAGCATGCGCTGCACTTCGTAGGCTTCGGCCAGCGTGAGCGGACGGCGCTCCACGAACTGTTCGGCGGCGCTCGGCGTGCTGGCGGCTTCGTCCAGCTCGCGGGCCACTTCGGGTAGGGACAACAGCGGACCGCTCATGCTTGCTCCTTGGCGCCAAACACCGCGCGCACCGAGCCCAGTCCGGCGATGCGCGCTTCCAGAATTTCCTCTCCCTGCACCGCGACCATGGGGCCCAGCGCACCGCTCAGCACGACGTCGCCGGCACGCAGCGGATTGCCACGCTCGGCCATCTTGCGCGCCAGCCACAGGGCGGCGTTCAGCGGGTGGCCCAGGCACGCGGCGCCGGCGCCGATCGAGACCTGATCGCCGTTGCGCTCCATGACCATGCCGCACAGGCGGGCGTCGAAGTCGCCCAGCGTGACCGGCCGGTTGCCCAGCACGAACAGGCCCGACGAAGCGTTGTCGGCGATCGTGTCGACGATGCTGATCTTCCAGTTGGCGATACGGCTGTCGACGATCTCGATGGCCGGCACGGCATAGGCGACGGCCGAGATCAGTTCAGCCATGGTGGCCATGGGCTGGACCAGGTCGCGCTCCATGACGAAGGCGATCTCGGCTTCGACCTTGGGCTGGATCAGGCTGGACAGCGGCACTTCCTCGCCGTCGCACACCGACATGTCGGCAAACAGCATGCCGTAGTCGGGCTGGTCCACGCCCAGTTGCGCCTGCACCGCCTTGGACGTCAGGCCGATCTTGCGGCCCACCAGCCGGCGGCCCTGCTTGACCCAGTGGTCGGTATTGGCCTGCTGCACCGCATACGCGGCGTCCAAGTCGCCTGCCGGCAACTGATCGCGGATCGGATCGATCGCGACGCGGCTTTCATGAGCACTGCGCAGGCGCTGCGCAAGCCCGGCGATCGCCTCGGCGGCGACGCCCCCTTGTCCTATCTGCCCCATGGGTAGTCCTGTTTGGAAGTTGAAGAAAAGAGAAAAACACCTTTATGCCGTATACGTACGAATATACGGGAGAAACCTGTGCCCGGACAATGGCGGCGGCTCATGGCCCCACCCCCGCCATCAATTTGAGGCATTTGACGAACAGCGCCCGGTACTCGGGCGGGAGGGCCGCGATGATGGCCTCCTCGACTTCCTTGTCGCGGGGCAGCACGCGTTCCAGCACGTCCACGCCCGCCTGGGTGATGGTCACGGCATAGGCGCGCTTGTCGTCGGCCGAGCGCCGACGCCGCAGATAGCCCTTGCGCACCAGGCGGTTGATCATGTCGGCCAGCGAATTGCGGTCCAGCGCGATGTCCTCGGCCAACTGGTTCTGCGTGGCGCCGGGATGCTTGCAGACGGTGATCAGCAGCGCCTTCTGGCGCGGCGTCAGGTCCTCGTCGTGGAAGGTCTGCATGAACAGCGCCTCGGCCCGGAAATGCGCGCGCCGCAGCAGGTGCGACACGACGTCCGTCAGCTCGAACGCCCGCACGGCCTGCGTGCAGGGCACGGTTTCCGGTTCGGGGGACGGCGCGGCGGGCGGGCGTCGCAGGGCAGAAGGTCGATTCATGATGGCGAGCCGGAGCGGACTTGAGATCTTAACTGATGTCGCGCGCCCGGCAGCCGGGCCCCCTGGCGATTCTTCGAACCGGTTATGGCTGGCGCCGAAGTTGTTATGCCCCGGGGGGATGGACCGATCGCGCTGGTTTCCACTATATTATGACGTATACGTACTATACCCTCAACGGAACCCAGCACCATGTCGGTCAAAACCCTGCGCAACTTCATCGGCGGCCGCTTCGAAGACGGCATCCGCACCTTCGACAAACTCAACCCCGCCAACGGGGAACTGGTGGCGCGCGTGCATGAAGCCAGCCGCGACCAGGTGAACGCCGCGGTGGCGGCGGCGCGCCAGGCCCTGCCGGCCTGGGCCGCCCTGCCGGTCAACCAGCGCACCGACTACCTGGTCGCGCTGGCCGACGGCATCGAACGCCGCTTCGACGACTTCCTGGCGGCCGAGATCGGCGACACGGGCAAGCCCGTGGGCTGGGCCAACCAGATCGACATCCCGCGCGGCGCGGCCAACTTCCGCGCCTTCGCCGAGATCGCCCGCACGCTGGACATGGAAAGCTTCATGACCGACACCCCCGACGGACGCCAGGCGCTGAACTACGCCTACCGCAAGCCGCTGGGCGTGGTGGGCGTCATCTCGCCGTGGAACCTGCCGCTACTGCTGTTCACCTGGAAGGTCGCGCCCGCGCTGGCCTTCGGCAACACCGTGGTGGCCAAGCCTTCCGAGGTCACGCCCTCCACCGCCACCCTGCTGGCCGAAGTGGCGGCCGAGGTCGGCCTGCCCGCCGGCGTGTTCAACGTGGTCCATGGCTTCGGACCGAACTCGGCCGGTGAATTCATCACCACCCACCCGGACATCGACGGCATTACCTTCACCGGCGAATCGGCCACCGGCAGCACCATCATGAAGGCGGTCGCGCCGGGCGTGAAACCGGTGTCGTTCGAACTGGGCGGCAAGAACGCCGCGCTGGTATTCGAAGACGCCGACTTCGACGCGGCCGTCGCCGGCGTGGCCCGCTCCGTCTTCGCCAACTGCGGCCAGGTCTGCCTGTGCACCGAGCGCGTCTACGTCCAGCGGCCGATCTACGACCGCTTCGTCGCCGCGCTGAAGCTGGAAGCCGAGAAGCTGGTGCTGGGCCGCCCCATGGACGCCGCCACCACCATGGGTCCGCTGGTGTCGCACGAGCATCGCGAGAAGGTGCTGTCCTACCTGCGCCTGGCGGTCGAGGAAGGCGCCACCGTGGTCACCGGCGGCGGCGTGCCGACCTTCGGCGACGAACGCGACCAGGGCGCCTACATCCAGCCGACCATCTGGACCGGCCTGCCCGAGACCGCCCGCTGCATCAAGGAAGAAGTATTCGGCCCGGTCTGCCACATCGCTCCCTTCGATACCGAGGAAGAAGCCATCCGGCTCGCCAACGACACCCACTACGGGCTGGCGGCGGCCGTCTGGACCACCAACCTGACCCGTGGCCATCGCGTGGCCCAGGCCATGCAGGTGGGCCTGGCGTGGGTGAACTGCTGGTTCCTGCGCGACCTGCGCACGCCGTTCGGCGGCAGCGGCCTGTCGGGCATCGGGCGTGAAGGCGGCCGCCACTCGCTGCATTTCTATACCGAGCCGACCAACGTCTGCGTGAAGCTGTAAGAGTAGGAATGGGCGATAATCGCAGGGGATTGTCCCCTGCGGCCGCCATGTCCAATTTTCGTCTGACTCCCAACGCGCTGGGGCATAAGCTCAAGCTGCACCAATTGCAGATCTTCGAGCGGGTGCTCGAGCGCCGGTCGCTGTCGCGCGCGGCCAATGAGCTGAACCTGACGCAGCCCAGCGTCACCAAGGCCATCTACGAGCTGGAGAAGTTCGTGGGCGCGCCGCTGTTCGAGCGGTCCAACCGCGGCGTGGTCCCGACCGATCTGGCGCACCTGCTGGGACGGCGGGTCAAGACGCTGATGGCCGAGCTGCGCTACATGACCGACGAGCTCAATGCGGCGCTGACGGGGGAAAGCGGGCACGTCATCGTCGGCACCCTGATCGCCGCGTCGGCCAAGCTGTTGCCCGAGGCGATCTCGATGCTGATGCAGGAGCACCCGGGCATCCGCGTCACCGTCTCCGAGGGCCCTTCGTCGCAGCTCTTTCCGGCACTGGCCACGGGCGACCTCGACATCGTGGTGGGACGCCTGCCCGAGCGCGACATCGCGCTGGGCTATGCCTATCCGCTCACCCACCACACGCTGTACGAAGAAAAACTGCATGCCGTCGTCGGCGCCCATCACCCGCTGGCGCACGCGGAAAACCTGGAACTGGGCCAGTTGATGGATCTGCCCTGGATCCTGCCCTCCGCCGAATCGCCGCTGCGCTCCGCGGTGGAGCAGACCTTCCACCGCACCGGGCTGGGCATCCCGCCTCGCCACATCGAATCCCTGTCGCTGCTGACCAACCTGGGCATCCTGCTGCGCGGCGAGGCCATCGCCCTGATGCCGCAGGACGCCGCCGCGCAGTTCCTCGACCATGGGCTGCTCAAGCTCCTGCCGCTGGCCGAATTCGGTCTGTTCGGACGCGTGGGCTACTCGGTGCGGGCGAACCGGCAGCTCACACCCGCCAGCCAGCACCTGATCGAATACCTGCACCGCATCTGCGACACCCGGCGCGCCGCCACCTCCTGACGCTTCCCTCGAGACGCGGGGCCTGGATGAGCCATAGCCAATACGCATACCCCGGGCGCCAACTTCTATTTCTCGCCGGGCACCTGGCTCACATAGACTGCAATTAGCCTAGGATAGGCCACGACTGCCTTCTCCCGGCGCGGGAGCCCGCTCCGCGGGCGCAGACCTACCGACCCAACGAGAGCACCATGTACAAATACGGTCTTCCGCTCAATTTCCAGAAATGGATCGACGACAACGCCCATCTGCTCAAGCCGCCGGTCGGCAATCAGCAGATCTGGCAGGACTCCGATTTCATCGTCACCGTGGTCGGCGGCCCCAACCACCGCACCGACTACCATGACGACCCGCTGGAAGAGTTCTTCTACCAGATCCGCGGCAACGCCTACCTGAAGCTCTGGGTGGAAGGCAAGGAAGAGCGCGTGGACCTGAAGGAAGGCGACATCTTCCTCTTGCCTCCGCACCTGCGCCACTCCCCCCAGCGCCCCGAGACCGGCAGTGCCTGTCTCGTCATCGAACGCCAGCGCCCCGAAGGCCTGCTGGACGGCTTCGAGTGGTACTGCCTGCATTGCGGACACCTGGTGCATCGCGTCGAGGTCCAGCTCAAGAGCATCGTGACCGACCTGCCGCCGCTGTTCGAGGCTTTCTACGCCAGCGAAGACAAGCGCCGCTGCCCCTCGTGCGGCACGGTGCATCCCGGCAAGCACATCCCGGGCACCGCATGACGGCACGGTTCGACTTCGGCGGGGTCGAACTCACCCGCATCGTCGAGGCCGAAGGCCCGCTGCTTCGACCCGCCGAGATCTTCCCCGATTCGACCCCCGAGGCCATCCAGGCCAACCTGGACTGGCTGGCCCCGCGGTTCTACGACCCGGCCTCCGACCGGCTGGTCATCTCCATCCAGTCCTTCCTGCTGAAAAGCCGCGGCCGCCTGATCCTGGTGGACACCTGCGTGGGCGACTGCAAGGCGCGGGTACGCGCCGATTTCGACCAGCAGCACTGGGGCTGGCTGGATCGCCTGGAAGCAACCGGCGTGCGCCCCGAGGACATCGACGTGGTCGTGTCCACCCACCTGCATGTCGACCACGTCGGCTGGCACACGCGGCGGGTGGATGGGGCCTGGGTGCCCACCTTCCCCAACGCGCGCTACCTCTTCACCCACGAGGAATGGGCCTACTGGAAGGAACACGAGGGCCACCCCGGCCTCGTGCGCACCGGCGACTACGTGGGCGACTCGGTCCTGCCCGTGTTCGAGGCCGGCCTGGCCGACCTGGTGGACATGGACCATCGCATCGACGAAGCCATCCGCCTCGTCCCCGCGCCCGGGCATACGCCCGGCCACGTGGCGGTCGAGATCCAGGGGGCGGACCAACGCATCCTGCTGACCGGCGACGCCTTCCACCACCCGCTGCAGTGCTGCTACCCCCAGTGGAGCACGCGCTTCTGCGCCGACCCCGAACACGCCCGCCGCACCCGGCAATCGCTGCTGGAAGCCTGTGCCCGCGACGGCACGCTGGTCCTGCCCGCCCACTTCCCCGCCCCCACCGCCGGCCACATCCGCCGCGCGGCGCCGGAAGACGAACACGAATTTCGTTTCGAATTCCAAAAATTACTTTAAACTTAAAACGTAAGTCCAAGGAATCGTCCATGACTTTGCAGCGCCCCGTCCCGGCCCTGGTGGCCAGCCTTTGCCTCGCGTTCGGCGTCACCGCCGCCGCGCACGCCGACATCAAGATCGGCTTCCTGGCCACGATGTCCGGGCCCGGTGGCACGCTGGGCCAGGACCAGTACGACGGTTTCATGCTGGGCGTAGAAGCCGCCGGCGGCAAACTGGGCGGGCAGGCGGTCAAGATCATCCAGGAAGACGACCAGCTCAAGCCCGAGATGGGCCGCCAGGCCGCCAAGAAGCTGATCGAACGCGACCGCGTCCAGGTCATCACCGGCCTGAGCTTCTCGAACGTACTGATGGCGGTCTACCGCGAGATCGTCAACAGCGGCACCGTCCTGCTCGTGAACAATGCCGGCCCCAGCCAGATCGCCGGCGACATGTGCTCGCCGCTGTATTTCTCCACGTCCTGGCAAAACGATCAGCAGCACGAGGCCATGGGCAAGTACGCCCAGCAGAAAGGCTACAAGCGCGTCGCCCTGATGGCGCCGAACTACCAGGCCGGCCGCGAGGCGCTGACGGGCTTCAAGCGCTACTTCAAGGGCGAGGTCCTGAGCGAAACCTACACCCAGGTCAACCAGCCCGACTACTCGGTGGAAATCACCCAGTTGCGCACCGCCGGCCCCGACGCCGTGTTCATCTTCTACCCCGGCGGCATGGGCGTGAACTTCGTCAAGCAGTACCACCAGGCCGGCATGCTGGGCAAGGTGCCGCTGCTGTCGGGATCGACGGTGGACGGCACGACCCTGCCGGCGCTGCAGGACCTGGCCCTGGGCGTGATGTCCGGCGGACCGTGGTCGCCCGACCTGCCCAATGCGGCCAACCGCGGCTTCGTCGAGCAATTCCGCAAGAAATACGGACGCGTGCCGTCGCACTACGCGGCCTACGGCTACGACTCGGCGCAGGCCCTGAACGCCGCGCTCAAGGCCACCGGCGGCCGCCTGGACGACAAGAAAGCCTTCGAACAGGCAATGGTCAAGGCGAATTTCCCCTCAGTGCGGGGCAACTTCAAATTTAACAATAATCACTTCCCCGTATCGAATTACTACGCATTCGAAGTGGTGCGCGACCCCGCGGGCGGCGTGACGCTGGCCACGCGGGAAACCGTGTTCCCGGACCACCAGGACCCCTACCATGGGGAGTGCAAGCTGAAATAACCGTCCGGCACCGGCGTCGCGCCGCCGACCGCAGTATCCCGGGGGCCGGGCATCCGGCCTCATCCACCCCGCAGGCAAGCCAGGAGTCCGCATGAAAACCGCCAAACTGATAGCCATCGCATCGATACTGCAAGCGGCCTTCGCCGCCCCCTCCTTCGCCGCCGTCAAGATCGGCTTCGTCTCCACGCTGTCCGGTCCGGGTTCGGTGCTGGGGCAGGACCAGTACGACGGCTTCATGCTGGCCGTGGAACAGGGCAAGGGCAAGCTGGGCGGCGTCGACGTCCAGGTCCTGAAGGAAGACGACCAGATGAAGCCCGAGGTCGGCCTGCAGGTCGTGCGCCAGTTGCTGGAACGCGAGAAGGTGCCGGTCATCACCGGCCTGATCTATTCGAACGTCATGATGGCGGTCCACCGCCCCATCACCAGCGCCGAGGTCTTCCTGGTCGGCTCGAACGCCGGCCCCACCCCGATCACGGGCAAGGGCTGCTCGCCCTACTTCTTCTCCACCTCGTGGAACAACGACCAGTTGCACGAGGCCGGCGGCGAGCTCGCCAACAAGATGGGCATCAAGAAGATCCAGCTCCTGGCGGCCAACTACCAGGCCGGCAAGGACGCCATGGAAGGCTTCAAGCGGACCTTCAAGGGCCAGGTGGTGGGCGAGACCTTCACCCAGGTCAACCAGCCCGACTACTCGGTCGAGATCTCCGCATTGGCCGCCAACAAGCCCGAGGCCATCTACACGTTTTACCCCGGCAGCATGGGCGTGAACTTCGTCAAGCAGTATCGTCAGGCCGGCATGTTCGACAAGATCCGCATGCTGTCGACCTCGACCATCGACGGCTCCACCCTGCCCGCCCTGCAGGACGCCGCGCTGGGCGCGGTCACGGCGGCCCCCTACTCGCCCGATCTCGACAATCCGGCCAACAAGAAATTCGCCGACGCCTTCCGCAAGAAGTACAACCGCGAACCCTCGATGTACGCCGCCCAGTCCTACGACGCCGCCAGCCTGATCGCCTCGGCCCTGGCCAAGACCAAGGGCAACGTGTCCGACAAGGCCGCGTTCCGCGCGGCGCTGCGGGAAGCCAAGTTCGACTCCGTGCGCGGCTCGTTCGCGTTCAACACCAACCAGTTCCCGATCGCGCCGTTCTACCGGGTCGACGTGGCCAAGGATGCCAACGGCAAGCCGGCGTTCGTGACCAAGGGCGTGATCTACGAACACAGCAAGGACTCGTATGCGGGCGAGTGCCAGATGAAGTGATGCGGGCACCCGTGGCATCGCCATGGGTTGCATACAATAGGACCCCGTGGGCCGCCCGGCCCACGGTTTCATCCTAGCCTAGACATCGTGCCGCCCAACAAGGACTCCCTGGCGAAAGTCGCCCTGGTCACCTCTCCCGCCATCGGCGATTCGCTGCTGTCGATGACAGTGGCCCACAACCTCCGCCGGTCCGGATCGGCCGTTACCGTCTTCGGCCCCCATATTCACGCTCTGCGGCGCTGGTTCCCCCGCATCGACATCCAGCCGGGCCTCTCGCCCGACGGCGCCGGCCTCACGCTGGAAGCCTTCGGCACCGTCATCCAGCTGCACGACCATAGGCCGCTCCCGGGCTTCACCGAACTGCATCCGCGCGCCTGGGTCCTGGAAGACTTGTGCCGCATGCGCTCGCCCAAGTCCATGGCGACCCGGCTGACCGAGTTCTGCCGAAACGACCTGGGACTGGCGGACGCGGAAAAGAACAACGGTCTCCAGCCTCCCGCCGGCCTCGTCCACCGCCTGCATGGCTCGCGCGTGGTCATCCACCCCGCGGCCAGCACGCCGGACAAGTGCTGGCTGCCCGCGCGCTTCATCGCCCTGGCCAGCCGTCTTCGCGGCGAAGGGTTCGATCCGCAATTCATCGTCGGTCCCGCCGAGCGCCCGCAATGGGAACCCCTGCTGCGCGCGCAAGGGCTGGGGCTGCCGGACCTCGGTGGCCTGGACAGCGTCGCCTCATGGATATTCGAGTCGGGCTGGTTCATCGGCAACGACTCGGGCATCGGTCATCTCGCATCCAACCTTCATGTCCCGACCTTGTCGCTGTTCATGCGGCAGGGGGGCGCCAGGACCTGGCGACCCGACTGGGGGCCCGGACAAGTGCTGATAGGCAGCGCCGGCATACCCACCGGCCGGCTCAAGGAAAAGCTGTGGAAGTACGTGCTGACGCCTGGCCGGGTCGCCCGGGCCTTTGCACGCCTGCGGGGTCAGGAAGCGGAGCAGGCCAGGGGCCTGCCCTGGAACGACGGAACCATGGCTGCCGAGCGCGGCAACGCCTGAGCGCCTCAACGAGCGAACGTCGAGTGCCGGCTTCCCGCTCGTGCCGGACGTCTTTATAATTCGCGCGCCGCGCATGCCGGCCACGCCGCCCTCCGTTGCCACCCCCCCCGCCATTTTCACTTGAAGAACGTCGCACTGATCACCTACCCCGCCATCGGGGACTCGCTGCTATTGATGACGGTAGCGCACAACTTTCGGCAGCACGGCGCACGCGTCACCGTATTCGGTCCGCACGTCCATACGCTGCGCGCCTGGTTTCCCGGCCTGGACATCCAGCCCTCTCTGCCCGCCGACACCGCGGCGGCTCGCCTCGCGGCCTTCGACATGGTCATGCAGCTCCACGACGACCGGCCTTTTGCCGACCTCGGCCGCCTGCACCCGTGCGCGTTCACGCTCGAGCATCTGTGCCGGCAACGATCGCCAAAGTCCATGGCCCTGCGCCTGGCGGAGTTCTGCCGCGCCAAGCTCGATCTGGCCGGAGCGGTCAAGTACAACGGCATCTGCGCCCCCACTGGCCTGCATCACCGGCAACATGCCTTGCGCGTGGCCATCCACCCCACCGCAAGCACCCAGGACAAATGCTGGCTGCCCCAGCGCTTCATCGCGCTGGCCCGGCACCTGCGCCGCAAGGGTTTCGATCCGCACTTCGTCGTGAGCCCCGCCGAGCGCCCGCAATGGACACACGTCCAGGAGCTGGGCCTGGGCCTGCCCGACCTGGGCTCGCTGGACAATGTCGCCGCGTGGATGTTCGAATCCGGCTGGTTCATCGGCAACGACTCGGGCATCGGTCATCTCGCATCCAGCCTGCATGTCCCGACCCTGTCGCTGTTCAAGCGGCTGGGCAGCGCGCAGACCTGGCGGCCCGACTGGGGGCCGGGGCGAATCGTGATCGGCAGCGCCTACATACCCGCCGGCCGCCTGAAGGAAAGGATCTGGAAGTACGCCCTGACACCCGGACGCGCCGCACGCGCCTTCGCGCGGTTGCATGCGGAACAGCAGGCGACCGCCCCGGCGGCCACGCCTCGGTTTCAGCCCGGGATCACGCCGCTTCGCTGAATTGCATCTTGTAAAGCGTCGCGTACAGGCCTTCCGCCGCCAGCAGGTCGGCATGGGAGCCCTGTTCGACGATACGCCCCTGGTCCAGCACGATGATGCGGTCGGCATTCTGCACCGTGGTCAACCTGTGGGCGATGACCAGCGTCGTGCGTCCCGCCATCAAGCGCTCCAGCGACGCCTGGACCTGGCGTTCGGACTCGTTGTCCAGGGCCGAAGTGGCCTCGTCCAGAATCAGGATGGGCGCGTCCTTGATCAGCGCCCGCGCAATGGCCAGGCGCTGCCGCTGGCCACCTGACAGCCGGGCGGCGTTCTCGCCCACCTGGCTGTGCATGCCCTGCGGCAGCGAATCGACGAATTCCAGCAGGTTCGCGTCGGCCAAGGCCTGGCGAATGGCCGCTTCCGACGGCTCGGCATTCGCGCCGTAGCTCACATTGGCGGCAATGGTGTCATCGAACAGCACCACATCCTGGCTCACGAGCGAAATGGCGTCGCGCAGGCTGGTCAGCGTCAATTCGTCGATGGGAATGCCATCCACCCGGATCGATCCCGCCGTAGGCAGCGCAAAACGGGGCAGCATGGAGACCAGTGTGGTCTTGCCGCTACCGGATCGTCCGATGAAAGCCACCGTCTGACCCGGCTCCACCGTGAACGAGATCTGCTCCAGGGTGTCGCGGCCGGCGTCGGGAAAGCGATGGGACACCTGTTCGAACTCGATATGCCCCCGCGCCGGCCTGGGCAGCAGGCGCACGCCGTTATCGCTTTCGGGTTCCTCGTCCACCAGCGCGAACACGCTTTCCGCGGATACCAGCATGCGCTGCATGGGACTGGCGACGTTGGCCAGTCGCTTGAGCGGATCCAGCATCTGCAGCATGGCGGTCACGAAGGCGGCAAAACCGCCCACGGTGATCTGGTTGGCGCCCGACTGCCCGAGCGCGGTCGACACCACGACCGCCAGCGCCACGGCGGCGATGGCCTGCGTGATGGGCGCCGAGGCCGCGCCGGCCACCGTGTTGCGCATCGCGAAGCGCCGCAGCCGGCCGTTGATGTGCAGGAAGCGCTCTTCCTCGTGGGCATAGCCGCTGAACAGCTTGATGACCCGCTGCCCATCGATGGCCTCGCTCACCACCCGGGTCAGCTCGCCGTTCATGGTGATGGTCTCGCGGTTGATGCGGCGGATGCGGCGCGCGATGGCACGCATGATGAAGGTGGACAGCGGGAAGGCCACCAGCGCGATCAACGTCAGCTTCCACGACAGGTAGAACAGCACGCAGGCCAGCGAGATCACGATCATGGTCTCGCGCACCAGCACCGTGATGACCTCGGTGGCCAGTTGCATGACGTTGGAGGCGTCGACCACGAAACGGTTCAGCAGGACCGACGAGCCCATGCGCTTGAAATAGCCGTCGGGCAGGCGCAGCAGGCGGTCGAACATCTCGCGCCGCAGGTCGGCCAGCACGTGGTTGGCCGACCAGGCCATGAGATAGTCGCTCAGGAAATTGAGCACGCCGCGCACGAGGAAGATGCCGACGATGGCAAGCGGGATCTTCCACACATAGTCCGGATTCTGGCCGTTGAAGCCGCCGTCGAGCAGCGGCTTCATCAATATGGCCAACAATGGCTGGGACGCGGCCACGCCGACCAGGAACAGCATGCCGAGGGCCAGTGCCTTCCAGTATTTCAGGACACGGCTATAGACGCGGCGCCACAGTTCGGATTTGACGGGTTGGGAGTTCACAAGGTGCTCGTGGTGGGCCCAGCCGCGGGGCGCGCGGGATTCGCGCGACAGCGGGCCCGCCGCTTACAATATAAAGCTTCCGATTGTACGCGCAGCCGCCACGCCCGACCTGCCTTGTTGACGTCCTTGATGCCTGAAGCCGATCCCGTACACGTCCGGCTGCCCAACTGGGTGGGCGACGCCTGCATGTGCCTGCCCGCGCTGGAACTGATCCGGCATGCCGGGCACCCCCTGGTCCTGCATGGCCGCCCCTGGGCGCGCGAACTGCTCGAAGGGTTGTCCCCCGCGGGCTTTGTCCCGCTGGGCAAGGCGTTCGGCCCCAACCTGGCCGCCACCCGGCATGCCGCGGGCACGGGCGGAAAACCCCGCGGCGTGGTCTTCCCCAATTCGCTTTCCAGCGCCGCGCTGTTCCGGCTGGCCGGCATCCGCGCGGCCGGCTACCGTGGCGACGGACGGGCACTGTTCCTGAGCTGGGCCCTGTCCAAGTCAGAGGGGCTCCATGAAGTAGAAGTCTTCCATCGCCTGGCACGCGAGACGCTGCGACGCTGGCATCCGGGCATCGACCTGCCGGCCACCCCCGGCCCGCGGCTGGAGCTGCCCTTGACGTCCGCGCACCGGGACATGGCTGATCGCGTACTGGCCGATGCCCGCGTCAACCGTCCCTTCGTCCTGCTGGCCCCGATCGCGACCGGCCTGCACCATGGGCAGCCCAAGGCCTGGCCCTTGTTCGCCGACCTGTCCCGGGCGCTGGCAACCCAGGGGGTGGCATGCGTGGTCTGCCCACCACCCCAGGAAATAGACGCAACCCGGCGGGCCGCCCCGGCCGCGACCGTGCTCCCGCCCCTGGGGCTGGGCGCCTTCGCCGCCCTGACCGCCAGCGCCGCGGCGGTTCTCTGCAATGACTCGGGCACCTCCCACGTCGCCGCGGCGGCGGGCGCGCGCCAGATCACCCTGTTCGGCGTCACGCGCCGCGAACGCACCGGCCCCTGGTCGCCCGACGCGATCTGCCTTGGCGCCGAAGGCCATTGGCCCGCCCTGCCCGACGTGCTCGACGCAGTACGACGCCTGCTGCCCTCTTCTTCGACATGAGCCTCATGCCTGCCCGCGCCCCCCAACGAGTGCTGGTCATCGCCCTGCGCTACCTCGGCGACGTCCTGCTCACCACGCCGCTGCCCCATGCGCTGCGCGCACGCTACCCGGACTGCCAGGTCGACATGCTGGTGTTCCGCGGAACGGAGGGCATGCTGGAGAACAATCCGGACGTCCACGAAGTCTTCACCATTGCCGAACGCCCGGCCAAGGGCGAAGTCCGCGCCATGGTCCGCCGGCTCTGGCGCCGCTATGACCTCGCGCTGGTCCCGCAGCCCGGCGACAAACCCCACCTGTTCGGCCTGACCTCGGCCCGGGTACGCGTCGGGCTGGTGCCGCCCGAGGCCGGCCACGCCTGGTGGAAGCGGCTGTCGCTGCGCCGCCCACTCGTCATCGACGAACACATGCACCGCGTGCACGAGAACGAACGGGTGGCGGCATTGCTGGACCTTGCTCCGGCGCGCACGCTCGTGCCGCCCACGGCCCACATCCTGCGCGACGCCTGGACCGCCCGGCTGGCCGCCTTGACGCCTGAAGCGCCGCCCTTCGACGCACGCCGCCCCTATGCGGTCATCCACCCATCTCCGCGCTGGCGCTACAAGCAGTGGCACGCCGACGGATGGCGCGGCCTGCTCGCCAGCCTGCAGGCGCGCGGCTTGCAATTGGTCCTGAGCGGCGGCCCCGGCGCAACCGAGTCGCAATATCTCGACAGCTTGCTGGAGGGCCTGGATGAGAATGTCCGGCAGGCCATCGTCCGCGTCCAGGGCCGGCTGAGCCTGGCCGAACTCGCCGACCTGCTTCATCATGCCGACGTCTACGTCGGTCCCGACACCGCCACCACACACCTGGCGGCCGCCTGTGGCACGCCCACGCTGGCGCTGTTCGGTCCCACCGATCCCCGGCAGTGGGGACCGAGCCCCGCCGCCGGACTGGACCAGCCGTGGTCCAAGGCCGCGCCACGGCAGGTACGCGGCAACGTACTCATGCTGCAGGAACTGGTCCGCGATTGCGTGCCCTGCCAGCGCGAAGGCTGCGACCGGCATCGTGGCAGCCACAGCGACTGCCTGGACGCACTCGCGACCTCCACCGTGGTCGCGGCGGCGCAGTCCCTGGTGGACGCCGCCATCCCGGCCAGGCAGGGAGCCGACGCATGAAGCTGGCGATCGCCTGCCATCGTTTCGGCTACGGCGGAGGCATGGAGCGCTACGCCATGGACCTGGTCAAGGGCCTGCGCCAGCTCGGCATCCGGCCGGTCGTCTTCGCCCGCAGCTTCGATACGGCCATCCCGGAGTACGCGTTCATCGAACCGGTACGCATCGCGGTCTGGGCTCTGCCGGGCAAACTGCGCGATCACTATTTCTCGTCCCGCCTGCGAACGCTGAAGGCGGTCCATGGCGTCGACCTGCTGATCGGCTGCAGCCGCACGGCCCTGTCCGACGTCGCCATCTGCGGCGGCACGCACCTGGGGCACCTGGCCCACGCGAACCGGCGGCCCACGCACTGGGACCGCTGGCAGATCCGACTCGAACGCGCCCACTATGCCCAGGCGCACCTGGTACTGGCGCATTCACGCATGATGGCGGACGAACTGCGTCGCTACTACGACGTGCCGGAAGCGCGGATACGCGTTCTGTACCCGCCGGTGGACGTGGAGACCTTCAACCCGGTGGACGCCGCCCGGCGGGCCGAGCTTCGCCGTGAACTGGGCATTCCGGAAGGAACGACCGCCTTCCTGTTTCCCTCCACCGGCCACGAACGCAAGGGCTATCCGATGCTGGAAGCCTGTTTCGGCGCGACCGACCTGCCGGTTTCGCTGCTGGTCGCCGGCCGTCCGGTGGAGCCGCGCTCTCCGAAGATCCGCTACGTCGGCTACCGCCAGGACATCACCGACTGCTATCGGGCGGCCGACTACACCATCCTTGCCTCGCGCTACGAACCCTTCGGCCTGGTCGGGCCGGAATCCGTGCTGTGCGGCACACCCACCGTGCTGCCGCGCGGCATAGGCAGCACCGAGGCACTGTCCGCGGAAGCCTGCCTGGCCTTCGACGTCGACACGCCGGCGTCGCTTGCGGACGCCGTCAGGCGGGCCGAGTCACGGGCACGGGAAGGCCGTGCCCGCCTAGCAAGCCCGTTGAGCCATCTCTCCTACGCCCCCGACACCCGCGCCCACGTCGAGGCTCTCCTGGACCTGTCCGCATCCCTGCGCTCCCCCTCCGAGGTTTCATGAGCCGTTCCATGCCCCAGCACGGCGGGCTGCCTGTCCCGCTGCTGTTTCTTTCCGCATTGGCCGTTTCCCTGGTACCCGCCCTTGCACTGTGGGTGCGGGGAAGCGCCAACCAGCTGCTGTTCCTGCTTCTGCTCTTCGCCCTGATCGGCACCGTGTGGCGCGGCCACCTGGCGCCCCAGGATCGCTTCATTCCCGTCGTCCGCCGGTACTGGCCGATCTGGGCCGCGCTGGCGGCGCAGTTCCTCGCAGCCTGTCTGAGCACCGTCGTGGTGGGCCTGCGCGATGCGCGCGTGTTCGACGATCCCAGCGTGCTCGATACGCCGCTGCGCATGGCGCTGTTCGGTCCGCTACTGTGGCTGCTGCTGAACGTGCCGCCGCGCTGGCTCAAACAGCTCCAATGGGGCTGCGTGGCCGGCGCGCTGATCGGTGCCGGCATCCTCCACCACCAGATCGGCCTGTCGCCCGACGGCCGGCCCGGACAGATCCTGTTCTCCAACCTGCTGCCGTTCAGCAATATCACGCTCCTGCTGGGCCTGTTCTCGCTGCTGACTCTGGGCTGGTCCGACCGCGCCACGGGGTGGGGCCGAATCGGCATCGCGCTGAAGCTGCTGGGCGGCGCGGCGGGCCTGTACGTCGCCTACGCCTCCGGCACGCGCGGCGGCTGGCTGGCGCTGGGAGCCTTCGCGCTGGTGTTCTTCTTCCTGATGCCGGGCCGCGTCTGGCGCAAGCTCCTTGGCATGGCGGCGCTTGCCTGCGCGGTGCTGGCCGTCTACCACGCCAGCGACTTGGTCAACCAGCGCGTGGACGAGGCCTATACGGAAATACAGGAGTATCGCAAGGGCCAGGCCCTCGACTCCTCGGTGGGCAACCGCCTGCAGCTCTGGTCAGCGGCGCTGGAAGTATTCGAAACCCACCCGCTGGTCGGCGTGAGCCGGCAGGATTACCGCCGCACGATGCGCGAAGCGGCCAAGCAGGGCTTGATTACCAAGCACGCCGCCGAATTCCGGCACTCGCACAACGAGTTCCTGTTCAACCTGGCCACGCTCGGCATCCTGGGAGGACTGGCGATCGCGGCGGCCTGGCTGGTTCCCGCCTTCTTCTTCGCGCGTGCCACACGCCGCGGCGGCCGCGATGAAAGAATCGCCGGCACCATGGGCCTGCTGCTGACGATCGGCTTCCTGGTATTCGGCATGACCGAGGTCATGTTCGCGATGTCGATGGTCGCCGCGTTCTACACCCTGATGATCGCGGCGCTGATGGCCATCGTGATACGCGCCGGCCGGGACGCTCCGGCCGCCTAGGGTCTAGTACTCCAGCCCGACATCGGCCGGCTGCCCCGTCAGCTTGCCCAGTTGCTGGATCAGCACGTCCGGCACCCGCACCCGCCAGTCCTCGCTCAGGCGCACCACGCACTTGGCATCGCCCCGGTTGTAGACGATCTCGACCGGTGTGCCCGGGAAGCCGTTCTCGGGGTCCGCGCGATGCGGGTTGAGGACTTCGCGCAGGGAGTCCGCGTGCGCGTTGCCGTTCAGGCGGATGGACAGGGCGCGGGCCTTGGCCTCGCGCGCCATCTGCAGGTCGAACAGGTCGTCGGCCACGATGCGCATGCCGCCGGAGTATTCGTCGTTGCTGACCTTGCCGGAGATGATCAGCAACTGGTCTTCGCGCAGCCGGCCGCGATGGCGCTCGTACAACTCGTTGAACACCGAGATCTCCACCTGCGCGGTGCCGTCGTCCAGCACGGCGAATACCATCTTGCCGCGCCGCGTCATCTGCGTGCGCACGGCGGACAGGATGCCCGCCATCCATTGCAGGTCGCGGCTGGGCTGCAGGTTGGACAGGGGATTGCGCACGAACCGGCGGACTTCGGTGCGGTAGGCGTCGAACAGATGGCCGCTGAAGTAGAAACCCAGCGCGGTCTTTTCCTGGCCCAGGCGATCGCGTTCGTCCCAAGGCTCGACGTCGGCCAGGTCGCCCGCCAGGTCGGCGTGGTCGTCCCCGCCGAACAGCGAGACCTGGCTGGCCGCGCGGGCGGCCTGTTCGGCGGCGTCCATGGCCGTGCCCAGGGTGGCCAGCACCGCGGCGCGGTTGGACGACAGCGTGTCGAAGGCGCCGGCCTTGATCAGCGCTTCGATGGCTCGGCGGTTCACCAGGTGGCGGTCGATGCGCCGGCAGAAATCGAACAGGTCGGTGAACGGCCCCTTCTCGGTCCGCGCGCGCAGGATTTCCTCGACCGCGCTTTGCCCGGTGCCCTTGACCGCGCCAAGCCCGTAGCGGATGGTGCGCGGCGGCAGCCCGCGCGCCGAGTGCTCGTCCAGCACCGGCTCGAAGCGGTAGTTGGACAGGTTGATGTCGGGCGGCAGCACCTTGACCTTGTTGGCCACCGTGTCGGCCCAGAAGATCTGGACTTTGTCGGTGTCGTCCATGTCGGACAACATGGTGGCGGCCATGAACTCGGCCGGATGGTGGGCCTTGAGCCACGCGGTCTGGTAGGCGATCAGCGCGTAGGCGGCGGTGTGCGACTTGTTGAAGCCGTATTCCGCGAATTTCTCCATCAGGTTGAACAGCGTGACCGCGATGTCGGGGTCATAGCCCTTTTTCTCGGCGCCAGATTCGAAGATCTCGCGGTGCTTGGCCATTTCCTCGGGCTTTTTCTTGCCCATGGCCCGGCGCAGCATGTCGGCGCCGCCCAGCGTGTAGCCGCCGATGATCTGCGAGATCAGCATCACCTGTTCCTGGTAGACGATGACCCCGTAGGTGCTCTTGAGCACCGCCTCCAGATCCGAGTGGAAGTATTCGGCCTTGGCGCGGCCGTGCTTGCGGTTGACGAAGTCGTCCACCATGCCGGAACCCAGCGGGCCCGGCCGGTACAGCGCCAGCACGGCGATGATGTCTTCGAAGTTGCTGGGGCGCAGCTTCTTGAGCAGTTCCTTCATGCCGCGCGATTCCAGCTGGAACACGGCGGTGGTGTTGCCATCGCTCAGCAGCTTGTAGGAATCGAGGTCGTCCAGCGGCAGCGCCATGACGTCGAAGTCGCGCATGCCCTCGTTGAACTCGCGCACGTAGCGCACGGCCCAGTCGAGAATGGTCAGGTTGCGCAGGCCCAGGAAGTCGAACTTCACCAGGCCCACGGCCTCGACGTCGTCCTTGTCGAACTGCGACACCGCGATGTGGCTCTGGCCCGGCTGGCAGTACAGCGGGCAGAAATCAGTCAGCTTGCCCGGAGCGATCAGCACGCCCCCGGCGTGCATGCCGATGTTCCGGGTCAGGCCTTCGAGCGGCTGGGCCAGGTCGATCAGCGCATGCGCTTCCTCGTCGTTGTCGTAGCGTTCCTTGAAGACGGGCTCTTCGTTCAGCGCGCGTTCAAGGCTCCAGGGATCGGCCGGCGAGTGCGGAATGATCTTGGACAGGCCGTCGCAGAACAGGTAGGGCAGGTCCAGCACCCGCCCCGCGTCGCGGATGACCGCCTTCGCGCCCAGCGTACCGAAGGTGGCGATCTGGCTGACCGCGTCGCGCCCGTATTTCTGCTTGACGTACTCGATGACCTTGTCGCGGTTGTCCTGGCAGAAGTCGATATCGAAGTCGGGCATGGAAACCCGCTCGGGATTCAGGAAGCGCTCGAACAGCAAGTCGTAGCGAATCGGATCGATGTCGGTAATGCCCAGGCTGAAGGCCACCAGCGAGCCGGCGCCCGACCCCCGGCCGGGGCCCACGGGCACGCCGTTGTTCTTGCCCCAGTTGATGAAGTCCTGAACGATCAGGAAGTAGCCGGGAAAGCCCATGTCGATGATGGTCTGGCATTCCTTGTCCAGCCGCTGGTCGTACTCCTCCTGGTGCGCGGCGCGCTCCTTCTCGTCCGGGAAGAGCTGCTCCATGCGGCGGGCCAGACCTTCCTTGGACAGCTGCACCAGGTATTCGGACAGCGTCACCCCCTCGGGGGTGGGGAAGTTGGGCAGCTTGGGATTGCCCAGTTCCAGCGTCAGGTTGCAGCGCGTGGCGATCGCCACCGTATTGGCCAGGGCCGAGGGCACGTCGGCGAACCGTTCGGCCATTTCCTGCGAGGACAGCAGGTACTGTTCTTCGGTGTACAACCGCTGGCGCCGCGGGTTGGCCAGGATCTCGCCTTCGGCGATGCAGACCCGGGCCTCGTGGGCGCGGAAATCCTCGCGCTCGATGAACTGCACCGGATGGGTGGCGACCACCGGCGCGCCGCACTCGGCCGCAAGACGCATCGCGGCCTGCACGTAGGTCTCGTCGCCTTCGCGACCAGCGCGCTGCAACTCGACGTAATAGCCGCCCGGGAACACCTTCAGCCAGTGGCGCGCGAACGCCAGCGCGGCTTCCTGGTTGCCTGTTTCCAGCGCCTGACCCACGTCGCCCTGGCGCCCGCCGGACAGGGCGATCAGCCCCGGGCCGTAGGTCTCGAGCCATTCGGGCCGGATCTCGCCGCGGCCGCGGTGCTGGTTGGTCAGGAAGGCCTGCGTAAGCAGTTCGCACAGGTTCAGGTAGCCGGCGCGATCGCGCACCAGCAGCAGCATGCGATAGGGCTTGTCGCGGTCGGCATCGTTGGTGACCCAGACGTCGCAGCCGGCGATGGCCTTGATGCCCTTGCCCCGCGCCGCCTTGTAGAACTTGATCAACCCGAACAGGTTGGACAAGTCGGTCAGCGCGATCGCCGGCTGTTCCAGCGCGGCGACTTTCTTGACCAGGTCGGAGATGCGGACGATGCCGTCCGACACCGAGAATTCGGAGTGGACGCGCAGATGGACGAAGGGGGGGGTGGGCGACTGGGACATGCCGGCATTTTAGCCTCTCGGCGCCGGGTCCGGGCTACCCCCCGGGCGCCGCTTTCCCTCGGGCCGCCCTATTCCTTTTCGATACCCGCGGCCTGGATGACCCGGCTCCATTTTTCCAGTTCGTCGCGGCCGAAAACGGCCAGTTCCGCCGGGGTGCTGTAGGACATTTCCAGCCCCAGGCCGACCAGGCGCTCGCGCACGGCCGGATCGCGGGTGGTCTTCTCCAGCGCCTGGCTGAGGCGCTCGACTACCGGCGCGGGCGTACCCGCCGGCACGTACAGTGCATACCAGGCCAGCAGTTCGAACCCGGGATACTGCTCGGCGATAGGCGGCACCTCGGGCAAGAGCGGCCACGGCTTGGCGGAACTGATGCCCAGCGCACGGACCTTGCCGGCCTTGACCTGCTGGGTGCCGGTCACGATGTCGGTGAACATGGCCGACACGTGGCCGGCCATGACGTCGTTCAGTCCCAGCGGGATGCTCTTGTAAGGCACGTGCAGCATCTGGATGCCGGCGGCCGTCGTCAGCATCGCGCCGGGCACCAGGGTCCCGGCGCTGCCCGAGGCGTAGGACAGCTTGCCGGGCTGGGCCTTGGCCAGCTTGACCAGATCGGCCAGGGTCCTGACCGGCAGCGCGGGATTGGCGACCAGCAAGGCCGGCGTATAGGCCACGCGCCCCACCGGCGCGAAGTCCTTGATGGGGTCGTAGCCCGGTTTCTTCATCAGCGCGGGATTGGCCGCCTGGGTGGTCTGCGTGGTGAAGAACAGGGTGTAACCGTCGGCCGCGGCGCGCGCCGCGGCCTGCGCCGCGATGGCCCCCTGCGCGCCGGCGCGATTCTCGATCACCAGCGGCTGGCCCAGCTCCCGCGACAGCGCCTCGCCCACGATGCGGGCGGTCGTGTCCACGCCGCTGCCCGGGCCGAACGGCACCAGCACGGTCACCGGACGATGGGGATAGGAATCGGCCGCCACGGCGCCCGCGGCGCCGAATGCGGCCAGGGAGGCCAGGGAGGCCAGGGAGGCCAGGGCGTATGCGCCCATGCGGATGCTCTTGTTCATGCTGTCTCCGGTTTCTGGTTCAAGGATGTTGCAGGCCGAGCGCGTCGAGCCAATGCAGCACCCGCTCGGCGATGAGATCGCTATTGCGGTCCATCATCAGGAAATGGGAATTGCCGCGCGTGCCGCCGGCGGGCAGGTCCAGCACCTCGACCGGCGCACCCCGCTCCGCCAGCGCGGCGGCATGCGCATCCACCGTGGCGCGGTAGCGGCGCCAGACGGGGTGATCGTCGACATGGTCGCCCCAGGCCAGCAGGTGCGGCTGGGTCCCGGCCTGTCCGGCGGACGGCGCTCCCGAAGGTTCCAGCGCCACGACGGCGCGCACGGTCTCGGGCCGCTCCTGGGCCGCCAGCAGCGCGAACCCGCCGCCCTGGCTGTGTCCGACGACGATGCACGGCCCCACCCTGTCCAGCAGCGCGCGATAGGCGGCGCTGGTGACGGCCTCGTGGCCGGCCCAGCGCGGCACCCACTGGCGCGCGAACTGATCGAAGGCGTCGACCGGGAACTGCTGCCCGGGATGGGCACGGCGCGCGGCGGGGTCGGTGCGGTAGCCATCGGCCGGCCCCATGCGGAACATGTCCCAGGCCTCGTCCAGCGTGCGGAACAGTGGCGCCTCGGCATACAGGTCCGGGTAGCGCGCCCAGGACGCGCGGCCGCGCTCCACGGCATCGGAGACGTAGACGTCGTATCCCGCCCGCAGGAAGCGCCACAGCCAGCCCGGGCGACCATCGGGAGTCGTCTCCCAGTTCACGCCCGTCATGCCGCCGCCATGCCAGAGCAGCACCGGCAACGCATGCCGGGGGCGCGCCAGCCGATAGGCCTGCACGTACATCTGGCCGACGACGTGGTCGCCGTTGGGATCCACCGGCCGGGGCGCCGCGCCCTGGGCCAGGCGCCTGGTTTCCACCGGCAGGCCGCGCAGCGTATGCACGGCGCCGCCGACGTGGAAGCTGTCGATCGCGCGCAGGCGGATCTCGTCCTGAGCGGGCTCAGTTGCGGGCATGGAGAAAATCCTGGTCCTCGGAAAAGCAGCGGATGCGCGGCACGGCGCCGAAACAGGTGCCCAGGGCGCCTTCCATGGCATCCATGAAGCGCGCGACGACCTGAGCGCCCCGGCGCTCGTTGCGGCGAAACTGGACTTCGAGGTAGACCGGGCAGCCGCGCGGGACGGCATGCGCCGCCACCACCACCAGTTGCACCTGGGCGGCCTGCGCGCCCAGCAGGTCCACGCAGGCGCGCTCGGTGGCGGTACCCAGCGCGGCCAGCGGCGCGTCGGCCAGTAAAGGGTTGGAAACGAAAGCTTTGATGACGGGCATGGCGATCACGAACAAGACGTGACGGCCATGATGCCGGTGCCCGATAATGAAATCCAGTGCAAACTATTGCGATATTATTGCGCTATGCGCACCAATTGCGACCTACCCGATCTCCAGGCCTTCTGCGCCCTCGTGCGCTGCGGCGGCTTCAACAAGACCGCCGACACGCTCGCGCTCTCGCCCTCCGCGCTGAGCCGGCGCATCAGCAAGCTGGAGGAAGCCCTGGGCGGACGCCTGGTCGAACGCACCACGCGCACCATGGTGCTGACGCCGCTGGGCCAGGCCCTGCACGAACGCCTGGCGCCGCTGCTGGACAGCCTGGACGACTGCCTGGCCGGCACGGCGCGCATGGCACGCGGCGAAGGCGGCCAATTGACTGTGGCCTGCATCACGACCGTGGCGTATTCCTTGTTCCCCGCCGCCCTGTCGCACCTGCGGCAGCGTCATCCGGACGTGCGGGTCGACCTGCGCGACGATACCGGCGCACGGGTGCGCGATGCCGTGCTGCGACGCGAGGCCGAGTTCGGCATCACCGTCATGTGGGAAGACGAGCCCGAGCTGGCTGGCCAGTTGCTGCGCGACGATCCCTATGTGCTGGCATGCGCGCCCGGCCATCCCATGGCTGCGCGCGGCCAGGCCGCCTGGGCCGATCTGGCGGGGCAGCGGGTACTGGCCCTGCGCCGCAGCAGCGCCAATCGCCAGCAGATCGACGCCGCGCTGGCCGTGGCGGGCGTGCCCGCGCCGTGGTTCGACGAGGTCGAGCACCTGTCGTCCATGATCGGTTTCCTTGAACATGGCGGCTGGATGGCGGTACTGCCCCGCCTGGCTCTGGCAGCAACGACCCGGGTCGCGACCATCCCCCTGACCGGGCCGACCATCGCGCGGCGCATCTGCCTGGTGCGGCGGCGCGACGCGACGCTGAGCCGGCCCGCGCGCGCCCTGTGGGACGAACTGGCGCGCAGCATCGCCGGCGCACCGGCCGAGGATCCTCCCGCCTGACAGGCCGGCACGCTCAGGTCGCTTCCTCCGTCCCGCCATCGCGCGCGGTCCGCAGCGACCGCATGAGCTTGTCCAGCAGCGCGTCGAGCTGGCGCAGTTCCTGTTCGCTGAAATCGCCGAACATCACCTCGCGTTCATGCCCGCCGCCTATGCGATCCGCCTGCTCGCGCACGCGGCGGCCGCGGGCGGTCAGGGTCAGTTCGAACGCCCGCGCGTCGCGCGTGCTGATGCTGCGCTCGGCCAGGCCGAGTTCGATCAAGCGCGACACGACCTTGGACAGCACGGTCTTTTCGATGAAGGTGGCGGCCTGCAGGGCCGACACGCTGATGCCCGGCGCATCGCCGATCTGGCGCAGCACCCGCAGGTCGCGCACCACCAGCCCGAGTTCCTTGCGATACAGCTCGTTGACCTGCCGCACCGCCTCGCTCTTGATGAGGTCGAGCTTGTAGGTGAAATAGGTCTCGAGTTTCTTGGTCACGGCGGTCTCGTGCGGGCGACGGTGCATCGCGGCATTGTATGCCCGCGCGCCGCCAGCGGGGTAAATACTGAGTGCAATTTTCAATAGTTGAAATAGCATCCTATTTTTGCTTCACGCGATAGGATTGCAATGAAAATCGAGGTCTCGGACACGCACGCCCAGGACATGACCACGTGGCGGCGCACGCTCCACCGCAACCCGGAACTCGGCTTCGAGGAACACGAGACGGCGGCCTTCGTCGCCGAACGGCTGCGCGAATGGGGCATCGAAACCCATACCGGCATCGGCGGCACCGGCGTGGTCGGCGTCATCCAGGGCGCGCTGGGTCCCGGCCGCAACGTCGGCCTGCGCGCCGACATGGATGCCCTGCCCATGCAGGAACAGACAGGCCTGCCCTACCAGTCCACCAAGCCCAATCTGTTCCATGGCTGCGGCCACGACGGCCACACCACCATCCTGCTGGGCGTGGCCCGCCACTACGCCTCGCGGCGGGAGTTCCGCGGCACGCTGCACCTGATTTTCCAGCCCGCCGAAGAAACCCTGCGCGGCGGCTCGTCCATGATCGAGGACGGGCTGTTCGAGCGCTTCCCATGCGACGAGGTCTACGGCCTGCACAACCATCCGCCGCTCGAACCCGGCCGCGTAGGCGTGCGCAACGGCGCCATCCTGTCGGCGTGCGACCTGTTCCGCATCCGCATCCACGGCGTCGGCGGCCATGCCGCCAGCCCGCACCGCACGGTGGATCCGGTGGTGGTCGGCAGCGCGCTGGTGCAGTCGCTGCAGACCATCGTCAGCCGCTCGGTGGATCCGCTGCAGACCGCGGTGGTCAGCGTTTGCCAGTTCCATGCCGGCACCGCCATCAACGTCATCGCCGATCAGGCCGTGCTGGAGGGCACGGTGCGGACCCTGGACCATGGCGTCCAGGCCGAGATCCTGAAGCGCCTGCGCGAGTTGTGCGCCGGCGCCGAGCAGGCGCATCGCTGCCGCATCGAGTTCGAGCACCTGCAGACCTCGCCCGCCACGATCAATACGCCGGAGCAGGTCCAGGTCGTGCGGGACGCCGCCCGCGCCATCGTCGGGGATGCCGGGCTGGAACCCGACATCGCCCCGCTGATGGCCTCCGAGGACTTCGCCTACATGCTGCAGGAAAAACCCGGCTGCTACTTCTTCCTGGGCAACGGCGGCCACATGTGCCACCACCCCAAGTTCGACTTCAACGACAGCGTGCTGCCCGTCGGCATGTCGGTCATGGTCGAGATCGCTCGCCGCCGCCTGGTGGCCTGACCCCATCCCCCCGCAAGGACATCGCCATGCACGCACCCCGCTACCTTGCCGCCCCCGTCCTGGGGCTGCTCATGCTTGCCGCCGCGCCGGCCCAGGCCCAGACCCAGACCGCCTATCCCGCGCGTCCCATCCACCTGATCGTCAACGGCGCGCCGGGCAGCCTGCCCGACCTGTTCGCCCGCCCCATCGCCGAGAAAATGCGGACCTCCCTGGGCCAGGCCGTGGTCATCGACAACCGCCCCGGCGCGGGCGGCCTGCTCGCCATGACCAACCTGAAGAACAGCGCCGCCGATGGCTACACGCTGGCGGTGGTCACCAACGCCCATGCCGTCTGGAACCAGTACCTGTTCAGCAAGCTGCCCTACGATCCGCAGGCCGACCTCCAGGCCGTCGGCCCCATCGCCGTCATCCCCATGGTGCTGACCGCCAGCCCCGCCCTGCCCACGGGTTCGCTCAAGGAACTGATCGCGCTGGCCAAGGCCAGGCCCGGCGTGCTGAACTACGCGTCCTCCAGCACCGGCTCGCCGCCCCACGTGCTGTTCGAGATGTTCAAGCTGCAAACGGGCGCCGACATCCTGCACGTCCCGTTCAAGTCCGGCCCGGATGCGCTCAACTCCACGATCAGCGACCGGACCCAGCTCTACCTGGCCGGCTCCGCTCTGATCGAACCGCAGGTCAAGGACGGCCGGCTCAAGGCGCTGGCCGTGAACACCCGGGCACGCCTGGCCAGCCTGCCTGGCGTGCCCACCTTCGCCGAGCAAGGCTACCCGGGCCTGGAAGACACCGTGTGGCTGGGAATCGTGGCCCAGGCCGGCGTCCCGTCCGACATCGTCCAGAAGCTGAACCGCGAGATCGCCAAGGCGGTCCAGGCCGAGGACATGAAAAAGCTCTACGACGCGCACGGCTCGGTGGTCTACACCGCCAGCCCGGAGGAGTTCGCCGCGCGCATCAAGGCCGACCACGCGCTGTGGGGGCCGGTGATCAAGAAGGCGAACATTTCGCTGGATTGACGGGCGGCTCGAAAACCCGCCCCTGAAATGACAAGGGCCTCGGCGGCGCATGCCCCGAGGCCCTTGCCGATTACCACGCGGCCTTCACTCCTGGGCCGCGCCCGGGACTTCCACCGTGTAGTTCAGCGCCAGCCGGCCACCATCCACGAACACCGTCTGTCCGGTCACGTAGCTGGCGTCCTCGCTGGCCAGGAACACCGCGGCGCCGGCCACTTCCTCCGGACGGCCCAGCCGCGTCATCGGGATGCGCGACAGCACCGTGTTCAGCGCCTTGGGATTGTCGGTGATGGTCGACATGATGTCGGTGTCGATGCTGCCCGGCCCCAGCGCGTTGACGCGCACGCCGTGCGGCGCCATCGCCAGCGCCATGGCCTTGGTCATCTGCCGCACCGCGCCCTTGCTGGCGCCGTAGGCCAACTGGTTGGACATCGCCAGCTCGGCCGTCATCGACGACAGCGTGATGATGCTGCCACCGCGTCCGCCCCGCACCATGGCCTTGGCCGCGGCCTGGGCCACGAGGAAGGTGCCGCGGACGTTGACGTTCATCACGAAGTCGAGGTCTTCCAGCGTCACGTCCAGGAACTCGGCGGCGCGGATCACGCCGGCATTGCACACGCAGATGTCCAGCCCGCCGAACTCGCGTTCGCACAAGGCCACCATGTCGGCCACCTGGGCCGGATCGGTAACGTCGCCGCGCATGGCGCGCGCCGGGCCGACCATGGCCGCCAAGGCCTCGGTCTCGACCTTCTCGGCGCGATCCACCAGCACCACGTTGGCGCCCTCCTGGCTGTACCGCTTCGCGATCGCCAGTCCGATACCGCCCGCGGCGCCGGTTACCAGCGCCGTCTTGTCCTTCAACCTCATCGATACTTCCTATCTAAAAAAACTATCCTAGACGCCTACGTACTGGGCGATCAGTTCGGGGCGTTCCGACAACTCCGGCGACGTGCCGCGCCAGACCGTCACACCCTTGTCCAGGATGAAGTTGCGGTCGGACAAGCGCAGCAAGGCTTTGGTGTTCTTGTCCACCACGATCATGGTCAACCCCTCCTGCTTGAGCCGGGCCAGCACGCTCCAGATCTCGGCGCGCACGATGGGGGCCAGGCCCTCGGTGGCCTCGTCCAGCACCAGCAGGCGGGGATTGGTCATCAGCGCGCGGCCGATGGCCAGCATCTGCTGCTCGCCGCCCGACAACTGCGTACCGAGGTTGGCGCGCCGCTCCTTCAGACGAGGGAACAGACCGTAGATCTTGTCCAGCGTCCATGCCGAGGCGTCGGTGCGCTTGGACGTGGCGATCAGGTTTTCCTCAACGGTCAGCGTCGGAAAGATCTGGCGCCCTTCGGGCACCAGCGACAGCCCCAGCCGGCCCACGCGGTACGGCGCCATGCCGTTCAGCGTCTGCCCGTCGAAGGTGATGCTGCCGGCCGCCGGCTTGAGCAGGCCGAACAGGCAGTTGATCACCGTCGTGCGCCCCATGCCGTTGCGGCCGATCAGGCCCACGACCTCGCCGCGCTTGACCTCCATGTCGATGTCGAACAGCGCCTGGCAGGAGCCGTACTTGGCCGCCAGTCCTTGTATGGAAAGCATGCGTGAACTCCTGCCTCAGGCATCGGCGTCGTCGCCCAGATAGGCGCGGCGCACTTCGGGATGGTTGCGGATTTCCTCGATCGAACCGGTCGCGACGATCTTGCCGTAGACCAGCACGCTGATGCGGTCGGCCAGCGAGAAGACGGCGTTCATGTCGTGTTCGATCAGCAGGATGGTGTAGCGGCCCTTCAGGGAACGCAGCAGTTCGATGGCGGCGGCGCCTTCGGCCGCGCTCATGCCGGCCATGGGCTCGTCCAGCAGCAGGATGCGCGGATCCGCCGCCAGCGCCATGGCGACCTCGAGCTGGCGCCGCTGGCCGTAGGCCAGGTTGGACACCACGGTATCGGCCACGTCGGACAGGTGGCACTGCTCGATGATGCCGCGCGCCTTCTCCATGACGTCCCCATAGGACGACATGGGCTTCCAGACGGCCCAGCGCACGCCCTTCTTGCGCAGCGCCGCCAGGCACACGTTCTCGACCACCGTGAAGGCGTCGAAGATGGACGTGATCTGGTAGGAGCGCAGCAGGCCCATGCCCACGCGCTGCTGCACCGGAGTGCCGCTGACCTCTTCGCCGCCCAGCACGATGCTGCCCTCGTCGGAGCGCAGCTCGCCGGTCAACAAGTTGATGAGCGTGGTCTTGCCGGCGCCGTTGGGGCCGATGATGGCGTGCAGTTCGCCCGGTTCGATCTCCAGCGTCACGCCGTCGGTGGCGCGCAGGCCGCCGAAGCGCTTGACCAGGTCCTGGGTACGCAGTCCGATGGCGTTCATTGCGATTCTCCCGCGGAAGCGGCGGCTACCTTGGGTGCCGCGGCAGGCGCCGCGGACGGCGCCGGGGCGGGCTCTTCGCGCCGGCGGATCAGCCACGCGAAACCGTTCTTGCTCACCAGGGCGATCACGACGATGACCGGCCCCATGATCAGCATCCAGTGCTGGGTCAGGCCCTTGAAGAATTCCTCCATGACGAGGAAGGCGATCGCGCCGACGATGGGGCCGGTGATCGTGCCCAGTCCGCCGATGACCAGCATGACGATCAGCTCGCCCGACACCGGCCACGACATGTAGCTGGGCGAGGCGAAGGCCGTCAGGTTGGCCAGCAGGACGCCCGCCAGGCCGGTCAGCACGCCGGACATGACGTAGGCGGCCAGTTGCACCCGGAAGACCGAGTAGCCGAACGCGTTGACGCGGCGTGGGTTGATGTGGGTGGCCTGCAGCACCATCCCGAACGGCGACTTCTTGAGCCGCGCCAGGAATATCGAGACCGCCAGCAGGACGGCCCAGGCCGCCCAGTAGACCTCGGTGCTGCCCGACAGCTCGAACAGCCCGAAGTTGCTCGGATCATTGATGTTCAGGCCGTCGTCGCCGCCGAAGGTGGTCATGCTGACCATCAGGAAATAGAACATCTGGGCGAAGGCCAGCGTGATCATGATGAAGCCGATGCCCGAGGTGCGCAGGCACACCGTGCCCACCACCAGCCCCACCAGCGCGCACACCACTACCGCCGTCAGCAACTGCAGCCAGCCGTCGCTGATGCCGTAGTAGCTGAGTATGCCCACGGCATAGCAGCCCAGGCCGATGAACATGGCGTGGCCGAAGCTGACCAGGCCGGCGAAGCCCAGCACGAGGTTCAGCGCGCAGGCGGCCAGCGCGTAGACCAGCACGCGCGCGAAGAACGTCACGTAGAACGGCTCGCCCATCGCCTGCGCGACGAATGGCACGGCCGCCAGGAGTATGAACAGGACCGGAATCATCCAAGCCCCGAATTTGACGCGATTCATATCGTCTACCTTGCAGGAAATCAGTTACCGCCGTAGCCAGACCCAGGGCACCGCGGATCCGGCTCCGCCGGTCCGCCAGTGCCGCCCCCCTGGGGGGGCGCGCGTCAGCGCGTAGGGGGGGTTACTTTTTATTCAGGATACCGTTGGGCCGGAATGCCAGCACCAGCGCCATCAGCACGTAGATCAGCATGGAGGCCATGGCCGGACCGACGGCGTTGGCCGAGGCCGGCTGCATGAACGAGCCGAGCAAGTGCGGGATATAGGCACGTCCCAGCGTGTCGATCACGGCGATGATCATCGCCGCCACCAGCGCGCCGCGGATGGAGCCGATGCCGCCCACCACGATGACCACCAGCGCCAGGATCAGGACCGGTTCGCCCATGCCGGACTGCACCGACAGGATGGGACCCGCCAGCGCGCCCGCCAGGCCCGCCAACCCCGCCCCGAGCATGAACAGCAGCTTCTTGAGCAGGTCGATGTTCACGCCCAGCACGCTGACCATGGGCGAGTTGCTGGCCCCGGCGCGTATCAGCATGCCGAAGCGCGTCTTCTGGATCAGGTACCAGGCGCCCAGCGCCACCAGCACGCCGACCGCGATGATCAGGATCCGGTAGAGGGGATATTGCGACCCGAACAAGGTCACGGCGCCGTCCAAGGCCGACGGGATGGCGGCGTAGTAGGGACGGTTGCCGAAGATGACGATGGCCAGTTCGTTGAAGAACATCATCAGGCCGAAGGTCGCGAGCACCTGGTACAAGTGGTCGTGCCGATACAGCGGCTTGGCGACCAGATGCTCCAGCAGCAGCCCCACCAGCGCGGAGGCGATGATGGCCGCGGCGATGGCGAAAATGAAGGACCCGCTCGCGTTGTAGCTGGCCGCCCCGATGAACGCGCCGACCATGTACAGCGAACCGTGCGCGAGGTTGATGAAATTCATGATGCCGAAGATCAGGGTCAACCCTGACGACAGCAGGAACAACAGGACGCCGAGCTGCACACCATTGAGCAACTGCGACAAAAACAGCGAACTATTCATTGACAGACTTCCGTGTCAAAACGGCCGAGGCGTCCCCGCATACCCGGCTCTTTCGTTCCCAGTGCCTACGCACTCCCCGACCTCGTGCCGACGATCGCCACCCAGCATACCGGCGCGCACCCACTCCAGCCATCGGTGCCACCCCTGGGTTGGACGTCCACGCCGGCCCGCATTGCCAAGCAAGAACGCCACTCCCTGTCAGCCAGGTTGTACCCCAGGGCACAGCGGATCCGGCTCCGCCGGTCCGCCAGTGCCGCCCCCTGGGGGGCGCGCGTAAGCGCGTAGGGGGGATCTACATTTTGCATTCAGCAGCGTACGCATCCTTGTGGTCCGTCAGGACCTGCGACAGCTGCTTGTAGCCCACGCCGTCGCCGTTCTTGACGATCTCGTAGGCGTAGTAATGCTGGATGGGCATGTTGTTGGTGTTGAAGGCGAACTTGCCACGGGCCGTGGGAAACTTGGAACCGGCTTCCTTGACGGCGGCCGCGAAGGCCTTCTTGTTCGACACCTTGCCGCCCAGCTTGGTGATCGCCGCGTCCAGCAGGTAGGCGGCGTCATAGGCAGCCACCGCGTACTCGGTGGGAGGACGCTTGTACTTGGCTTCGTAGCCCGACACGAATTTCTTGTTCTGCGGGTTGTCGAGCACCGGCGCCCACGGCGTGCCGTAGATCGACCCGATCGCCTGCTGCTTGAGCGCGGCCAGCGAATTGGAATCGATCAGGCTTTCGGACAGGAACGGCAGCTTGCCCATCAGGCCGGCCTGGTTCAACTGGCGCACGAAGTTCACGCCCACGCCGCCGGGATAGAACACGAACAGCGCGTCGGGCTTGGCGCTCTGGACGGCGGCGATCTCGGCCGCGTAGTCGAGCTGGCCCAGCGGCGTGTAGACCTCGTTCTGGATCGTGCCGCCGTAGAAGCGCTTGAAACCGGCCAGCTTGTCCTTGCCGGCCTGGTAGTTCGACGTCATCAGGTAGACGTTCTTGTAGCCCTGTTCCTTGGCGTACTTGCCCATGGCTTCGGACATGCCGTCGTTCTGCCAGCCCATCACGAACAGGTTGGCCATGCAGCCCTTGCCGGCGATCGGAGCCGGACCGGCGTTGGTCGATAACGCGACGACGCCCGAGTCCTTGATGCGGCGGGTCTCGGCCATCAGCACGTTCGAAAAGCCCAGTCCGACGATGGCGTCGACCTTGTCGCGCTCGATGAACTTCTGGACGATCTGCCCGCCCACGTCCGGCTTGAGCTGGTCATCCTCGCGCAGCACGGTGACGGGTTGGCCGCCCAGCTTGCCGCCCAGTTGTTCGACGGCCAGCATGAAGCCGTCGTACTGGTCCTGGCCCAGCGCGGCCATGGGACCCGACAGCACGCCCGAAAAGCCGACCTTCACCTCGGCATGCGCCGCGCCGGCGGCCATCAGGGCCGCCGCGATCAGGACGGCGGTTTGTTTCTTCATCATCGACTATGTCTCCTTCGTCGGGAAATGGCGGGAAATCAGCGCCCCAGCGCCTTGGCGGTCTTGCCGCCGATCCCGAAATTCGTCTTGGGCACTTCGACCAGCACCACGCGCACGGACTCGCGCGGAGCGCCGATGGCGCGGTGGGTCGCTTCGGTCAACTCCTCGATCAGGGCCGCGCGCTGTTCGTCGGTGCGGCCCTCCATCATTTGCACCTGGATGAGAGGCATGGCGTGCTCCTTACAGTTTCACGCAGACGTTGCGCAGTTCGGTGTAGAACTCCAGCGAGTGCACCCCGCCCTCGCGGCCGATGCCCGATTGCTTGGCGCCGCCGAAGGAGGTGCGCAGGTCGCGCAGGAACCACGAGTTCACCCAGCAGATGCCGACGTTCAGCGCCTTGCCCAGGCGATGGGCGGTGCCCACGTTCTGCGTCCACACCGTGGCGGCCAGGCCGTACGGCGTGTCGTTGGCCATCTTGATGACCTCTTCCTCGGTGTCGAAGGGTGTGATGTGGCAGCAGGGTCCGAAGATCTCCTCGCGGATGACCGCGGCGGTCTGGGGCAGGCCAGTCCAGATCGTGGGTTGTACCCAGGCACCCTCGGCCATCTTGCCGGGCATGTCGGGCACGCCGCCGCCGGTCACGACGGTGGCGCCTTCCTCGCGGGCCTTGGCGTAATAGCTCAGGACCTTCTCGCGGTGCACCTGCGAGACCAGCGGACCGAAGTTGGTGGCGTGGTCGTGCGGGTCGCCCAGCTTGAACGCTTCGGCCTTGGTCTTGAGCGCGGCAACGAACTTCTCGAAGATGGGACGCTGCACGTAGACGCGCTCCGTGCCCAGGCACACCTGGCCGCTGTTCTCGAAGGACGAGCGGGCGATGCCGGCCACGGCCTTGTCGAAATCGGCGTCGGCGAAGACGATGCCGGGGTTCTTGCCACCCAGCTCGAACGACACCGGGCGCACGCCCTTGGCGGCGGCCTGCATGATGGCCTCGCCGGTGCGGGTCTCGCCGGTGAAGGTGATGCCGTCCACGTCGGGATGGCGGGTCAGGAATTCGCCGGCGGAATCCGGGCCGAAGCCGTGGACCACGTTGTAGACGCCCGGCGGCACGCCCACTTCGTTCATGACCTCGCCCAGCAGCGTGGCGGTGGCGGGCGTTTCTTCCGAAGGCTTGACCACGACGGTGTTGCCGCAGGCCAGCGCCGGGCCGACCTTCCAGGTCATCAGCAGCAGCGGCAGGTTCCACGGGCAGACCACGCCGATCACGCCGCGCGGCACGCGCACCGAGTAGTTCAGCGCGAAGCCGTTGTCGGGGGTTTCCATGTCGAAGCTTTCGCCCGGCACGTTGCGGATCAGGTCGGCGAAGACCTTGAAGTTGGCGGCGCCGCGCGGGATGTCCACGTGGCTGGCCAGCACGTGCGGCTTGCCGGTGTCGGCCATCTCGGCCGCCAGGAAGTCGTCGAAGCGGCGGTTGATGCCGTCGGCGATGGCATGCAGCATTTCCACGCGCTGCTGGACCTTCATCGTCGCCCACGGGCCGGACAGCGCCGCCCGGGCCGCACGCACGGCGGCATCGACCTCGGCCTGGCCGGCTTCGTGCACCGGGCCGATCAGGCTGTTGTCGACGGGATTGCGGTTCTCGAAGGTCTTGCCGGTGGCGATCCACTGGCCATTGATGAAATTCTTGAATTCGTTCATGGACATACCTTTAGATGACATCTGCAAATTCGGGATCCCCGTCGCACAGGTATTCCCACATGCGTTCGAAGATGCGGCCGGCGCCGGTAGCGCGGCGGGCGGCCTCTTCCGGCGACAGCGTCGGGCCGTCGGCCAATCCGGCCGCGCGCAGTTGCAGCTCGATGCGCGCGGCGTCCTCGAGGTACCAGTTCAGCACCACGGCCTGTTCGATATTGGGCGCGGCCACCACCGCGCCGTTGCCGCGCATGACCACGGCCGCGGCGGCGCCCAGCTTCGCGGCCACGCCGGCGGCCTGCTCGTCGGTGCGTATCAGTTGGGGATCGTCCCAGAGCGGCACGGCCGGCGAGAAATACGACCCCATGCCATGGCGCGGCGCCGGCGTCACGCGCGCGGACGACAGGGTCATCACGTCGCGCGGCATGCTGCGGATCACCGCCCCGACCTCGGGACGCAGGCGATAGATGTGCTGGTGGATGCGGACTTCGCCCAGCACGCCCTCGGGCAGCTCGCCGTTCACCGGCACCACGGTGCCGTCCTCGTGCCGGCCGATCATGCCCATGGGCTTGGCGGCGCAGACCAGGAAACGGTCGGCGTCCAGCCGCAGGCTGCAATGCCCGTAGGCGTGGACGAGATTGGCGCGCGCCAGGGCGCGTGCCGCCGCCCGCACCAGGCTCTGCTGCCGGGCGGTCGGTGCGTGGTCGTGCTGGCTCAAGTCTTGAACTCCGGAATATCGGGTTTGGATCCCCACATGCAGAACGACGACGGGATGGCGGGGAAGGTCCGGGGACGGTAGGTCTTCTCGTCCTCTTCAGTGATCAGGCGCACGCCCGTCGAGTATTCATAGATCATGCCGTCCGGTCCCTCGAAATACAGGAACATCGCGCCCGAGGTCGGATGGCGGCCGGGGCCGAAGCGGATGGGAATCCCCTTCTCCAGCAGGATGTAATAGGCCCGCATCACGTCGTCGATGCTTTCGACCTGATGGTTGATGTGCTGCACGCCCGGGTAGCTGGACGGGAACAGCGCGATCTTGTGATGCACTTCGTCGATGCGCAGCAGGGGCGCTTCGCCGATGCGGTCGCTGACCTTGGCGCTGAGCAACTGGGTCCAGAAGGCTTCGTCGCGACGGGGATTGAGGGTGCGCAGGCCGATGTGGCTGAAGCCCGTGATGCCCGCATCGCGCGACGGGAAATAGCGGCGGCCGCTATGGTGCGGCGCGTGGACCAGGTCGACGCTGTTGCCCGACGGGTCCTTGAAGTTGATGAAGTCGCGCACGTGGCGCTTCTCGGCTTCCTCGACGCTGCCGCGGGTGGCCGCGTAGCCGGACTGCTCCAGCAGCGCCATGGCCTGGTCCAGTTCCTCGGGCGTGTCGACCTCGAAGGCCGAGGTGTGGTCGCGCGGGTCGCCTTCGAAATAGCACAGCGTGTGATCGCGGCTGTCGGACTTCAGATAGACCGCCTTGCCGACGCGGCGGGCCACTTCCAGGCCCAGGACTTCGGTCGCGTAGCGCACCGAGCCTTCCAGGTCGGGCGTGCCCAGCCGCACGTAGCGGATGTCGTGTAGATGAATCACCGTTGTCTCCAGCTGGGGGCCGGAAAAGCCCCTGCACTTTCGTAGACGGACACGATACGCCACAAAATATCGGTTGGAAATATTTTTATCGAGATTTTATGGATTTCCCTAATGCCCGGGGTTTTCGTCGAGAATCGACTAGAATCTAGCCATCGTTCATGAGAGGGGGCACCCAGCCGCCCGAGACGCATGCCTGGAATCCCATTGGAACTACCGCCCCTGGCCCACGCCGCCGCCCCCACCACGCTCGTGGGCACGGCCTATGCCGCCCTGCGGCGCGACATCATCGAAGGCAAGCTCCCGCCGGGCTCCCGCCTGCGCGTGGAACACCTGAAGGATTCGTATGGGGTCGGCGCCGGCACGCTGCGCGAGGCGCTGTCGCTGCTGGTGTCGGACGCGCTGGTGGTCTCCCACGGCCAGCGCGGCTTCCATGTCACGCCCATCTCGATGGAAGACTTCCTGGACATCACCCGCAATCGCATCCTGCTGGAATGCGAAGCCCTGCGGCAGGCCATCCAGGCCGGCGACGACGTCTGGGAAAGCCGCATCATCGCCGCCTTCCACCGCCTGAGCCGGGCCGAGGAACGGCTGGCCACCAACCCGGTCAACCGCTTCGACGAATGGGAAGACCGCAACCGCGAGTTCCACCAGGCGCTGATCAGCGCCTGTACCTCGCGCTGGATGCATCATTTCCTGGGCATCCTGTACCAGCAGGCCGAGCGCTACCGGCGGCTGGTCGTGACCCGCAAGCCCATTCCGCGCGACGTGCACGACGAACACCGGAACATCCTGGAAGCCTCGCTGGCCCGGGATGGAGAGCGCGCCGGCCGGTTGCTGTCCGAGCACATCAGCACGACCTACGAGGCGGTCAAGCACCTGCCCGCGGATCTGTTCACGAACGTCACGCCCATCGCCGACGGCGCGGCCTCGTAGGGCTCCATGGGGGCTTCGCCCTCAGCGCACGAGATTGCGCAAGTCCTGTGGACGGCCTTGCAGAAAAGCCGCGAGATTGGCCCGCAGGATGGGCAGCACCTGATCGGCGTAGCGATCGGACTCTCCCCCCAGGTGCGGCGTCACGAATACCCGGTCGGCGGTCCACAGCGGATGATCGGCCGGCAACGGCTCGATCTCGAACACGTCCATCCCCGCCCCGCCCAGCCGCCCTTCCCGCAACGCCCGCAGCACGGCCGCCTCGTTGCAGACGCCCCCGCGCGCCAGGTTGACGAGAATGGCGTCGGGTTTCATCGCCGCCAGGATGCGGGCATCGACCAGATGCCGGGTCTCGTCGGACAATGGCACCAGCAGCACCATGAAATCGGCCAGCGCCGCCGCCTGGACCAGATCACGGCGGTCGTGCACGCGATCGAACCCGGGAATGGGACGGGGGGCGGCGGACACGCCATGCACCGACATGCCGAATGCGCGGCAACGCGCGGCCAGTTCGCCCGCGATCGCTCCCGTGCCGACGATGACCACCGTCTTGCCGTGCAGCAGCGGCTGGGGATAGCGCTCCCATACCGCCCTGCGCTGGTTCGCGGCAAGGCGCGGCACGTCGCGCGCCAGCGCCAGCATGTGCACGAACGCCATCTCCGCCACCGCCGGCCCCTGTACGCCGCGCGTGGAGGTGATGGCGATGTCCGGACGCCCCGCGCACAGATCGAGCATGCCATCCACGCCGGAGGACAGGGCCTGGAGCCACTCGAGCCGATGTGCCCGTGCGATCAGGCCCGGCGACAGCGCGCTGGCGAAGGCCATGATGACATGGGCGCCCTCGGCATGCTCCCAGGCCACCTCGGGCGTGGCGGCGGCGCGCAGATCCGCGCCGGGGCAAGCCCGCGCCAGTTGCTGGCAATAATAGTCGGCGTCGGCGTTGATGATGAGTACGATCATCGGGGCTTAGCGCTCGATGATCCGCTGCGGCGTCCCGTGCAGACACGAAGGCGGACCATCGGGCCGGATCAGGTAGTTTTCGCAAACGGTCATGAACATCGACGCCGATCCGATCGCCGGATGCACCGCGATGTTCATGCCGGCTTCGATGCACAGGCTTTCGTCCTGCCGGATCAGGGGCCGCTCGACCAGGTCGTAGCCCTGGCCATGGCAATGCAGCCGGCGCTCCTCGGGCCAGTCTCGGCCGCGCATGAAGGCATTGTACGCGGCGAAAACGTCCGCGCACGGCGCCCCGGGCCGCAGCAGCGCCAGCGTCGCGCGCTGCGCTTCCAGCACGGCGTCGAAGGCATCGCGCACGTCGTTGCCGACCCGGCCCAGGACGATGGGCCTGGCGATATGCGCGAACATGCCGCCCGGCCCCGCGTTTTCCACCAGCAGCGTGAACATGTCGCCCTCGCGCAGTTCCCTGCCCTGCTGGAAGCGGGGCCGCAAACCGGCCGCGTGGCCCGGCGCCGCGGACGACCCGAAGAACATGCCCTGCTCGCTGCCCAGCAACTGCCCGGCGTGCTGGGCATGCGCCATGACCTCGAAGTCGCGCATGCCCGGACGGATCGCGGCGGCGACCTCGGCAACGATGCGGTCCTGCATCGCGGCGGCGTCCCGGATCAGGGCGATCTCTTCTTCGCTCTTGATGGCCTTGATGGCATCGACCGCGGGCGTCATGTCCACCAGCGCGGCGCCCATCTGCTCGCGCAGGTAGGCGCCGAACGGGTAATAGGCGCTGGCCGCCGCCAGGATACCGATGCGGCGGTAGCCATGCCGGCGTATCTCGCGCACCACGATCTCGGCGTCGTAGTCGGCGGTATAGGCCACGGACGGGTAGCTCGGAACCATGCATCGGCGCCCCACGCCGGGATTGGACGGGTCGTCGCCGTCGAACTCCAGCACGGCGTCGAAAGGGCCCTGGTCCACCAGCGTCATCAACCCATCGGCGGGAAAGACCAGGGTGCGCGGGTTGTAGTTGCCCGAAGGCTGGCCGGACAGCCAGCGGAAATAGCCTCCGCCGGAAATGCCATTGGCGCCCTGCACCACCAGCGCATCGACCCCGGCATCGGCCATGGCGCCGCGCACCGCTGCCCAGCGGCGCTCCAGTTCGACACGCGACACGGGATTCAGCGTCCTGCCATCCGCCGCGAGCCGGATCACCGGACGATCGGCCATCGAGAATACGTTCATTCCTTTACCCCGAGCTTGAGCAAGCGCCTGGCGTTGCCCTCGAAAATGTCCTGCCGCTGGCCATCGGTCAACGCCAGCCCTTCCACGGCCGCGATGGCCGAGCGGATGTAGCCCGCCCCCTGCTCGGGACCGAACGGCGCATCGGTCGCGAACAACATGTTCCGCGGGCCGAAGAAATCCAGGCAGCACTCGATCGCCGGCTGCCCGATGGCGCCCACGGTATCCGCATGGAACATGCGAAAGTAATCCACGGGCTGCTTCGTCATCGCCCGCCGACGGGCGGCGTAATCTTCCTCGGGGGTGCGCGCCCCCAGCCGTTCCCATACGTTGGTCACGCGCCCCTCCAGATACGGGATGGTCCCGCCCATCTGGTGGGCGATGACCTTCAGCCCGGGATACTGGTCGAACAGTCCGGACAGCGCGATATGCGCCATCGCCACGCTGGTTTCGTGGGGCCAGCCGAGGGCGAACCAGATCTCGTAGTGGCTTCTGGACTCGGCGGTGTAGTCCGCGTGCGAGGCTTCCCGTTCTGGATGCAGCCAGATGGGAAGATCGAGCGCCGCCATCAGGCCGAACAAGCCCACCGTTCGCGGCGACGTCAGCGGGTGGCCGAGCACATGCGTATAGACCTGGACACCGACGGCCCCCAGGTCGCGCACGGCCCGCTCGGCTTCGCTCATCAGTCCATCCTCGTCGTTCATCGGCAGCGCGGCGACGAAGCCGGGAAAGCGATCGGCATGGCGCGCCACGAGCTCCGCCATTTCGTCGTTCGCACAACGCGCCAGATCGCAGGCCAGCGCCGGTCCGCCCATGCTTTCGATGGGCGGACCGGACATGCAGACGATCTGCGCATAGTCGTCGAACCTGTCCATGAGGCGGAACCGCAGGTCCATGTCATGCAGCGACGGCACGCCATACAACAGGCGGGCTCGCGCGCCGCCATCAGGCAATACCCGCTCCATGCGCTCATGGAAGGGCCGCGGGCAGATATGCGAGAACACATCGAGCTTCATGAAGCCGGCCACTCACTCGACCTTGATATGGGCGGTCCTGATGACGCGCCCCCATTTGCCGATCTCCGCCGTCACGAAAGTGCCCAGCGCGTCGGGCGTACCGGGCGCCGGTTCCATGCCACCCTGGATGACGGCCTGCCTGCCCTCGGGCGAGTTCAGAATGCGGCCCACGTCCTGGCTGACCTTGCGCACGATATCCGCCGGGGTGCCCGCGGGCGCGAACATTGCCACCCACCCGCTGGCGACGTAGTCCGGGTAGCCCGATTCGGCCACGGTGGGCACGTCGGGGGCCGACGTGGGCCGCTGCGCGTCGACCACGGCCAGGATGCGCAGGCGCCGGTCCTGCACCAGCGGCAGCAGCGTGGTGAGATCGGATATGCCGAAATTGACCTCGCCCGAGGCGATCGCCAGCGCCGCCGGCGCCGTGCCCTTATAGGGCACCGCCGCCATCTTCGCGCCGGTGATGGAGGCCAGCAATTCGCCCGCGAGGTGGGTCTGGCTGCCGGAGCCGGAAACGCTATAGAGCAGGCCCCGACTGCTGCCCTTGCCCAGGGCGATCAGGTCCGCCACGTTGCGCACCGGCACCGAGGGATGGACGGCGATGGCGGTGGGAATGGTGGCGATCATCGTCACCGGGGCCAGATCCTTGGCCGCGTCATAAGGCATCTTGCGAAAGTGCGGGTTGATCGCGATCGCCCCCGGCGAACTCAACACGAAGGTGTAGCCGTCGGGTGGCGCCTTGGCCACCAGCTCCACGCCGATCGCCCCGGCGGCACCGGGACGGTTCTCGACCACCACCGATTGCTTCCATTGCGGCGCCAGCTTTGCGCTTAGCAGGCGCGCAAGCTGGTCGACGCTGCCCCCGGGGGGGAAGGGCGCGATCAGGCGCACTGGACGGGCGGGATAGCTCTGCGCGGGCACCGCCATCGGAGCAGCGGCCAGGCAGGCGACGGCCGCGATGCGGACACAGGACAAGCGACGATGCGACATGACGGTTCCTTCAAGGAAAGGAAGCTGCGGAAACGGCGCGAGACGATTCAGGCCAGGCCGACGATCTTGCGCATGATGACGAAGAAGGCCTGGCGCTCTTCCTGGCTCAGGTCGCCCAGGATCTCGTTCTGGGACGAGGCGATCTCGGGCTGTATGCGTTGCAGCAGCGACTCACCCGAGACCGACAGGCGCAGTTCGTGCGCACGCCCGTCCAACTCGGAGCGGGAACGCTCCACCAACCCGCGCTCGACGAAGCGCTTGACGATCCGCCCCACCGTTACGACGTCGACGGATACGGAGGCGGCCAGGCTCGCCTGGTCCACGCCCGGATGAAAATGCAGGGCGGTAAGCAGGACCATCTGCGGCACCGTCAGGTCGTAGGGCTGCAGCCGGCGGTCCAGCCCGGCCACGGAAATCTGGTGAGCGCGGCGGATCAGAAAGCCGGGCTTGTCCGCGAAACGGTCGATGTCGTTGCGGGCGGCGACGTTCGGGTGGTCTTTTTTCTCGGGCAGGGACATGGATCGGCAAGCGGTTCGGATAGGCTCCGACAAATAATACGCACGCTTATCAAAATACGCAACATGATACGCATGCTTATCAAATCGACATAAAAAAAGCGGTGCCCAAAGACACCGCCCCACATTCACATGCCCACTCTCCCGCCCCAGGATGCGGTGGATCCTGGCTCCGCCGGTCCACCCGCATCGCCCCCTGGAGGGGGCGTAGGAGAGGTCAGATATCCAGCACGAGCTTGCTGCCCTTGCAGCCGGACACGCAGACCATCATGGTCTTGTTCGATTCCCGCTCGCGTTCGGTCAGCACCGAATCCCGATGGTC
>MKUP01000025.1 GCA_001898625.1 Burkholderiales bacterium 67-32 | reverse complement strand
ATCGGGATTCGGTGCTGACCGAACGCGAGCGGGAATCGAACAAGACCATGATGGTCTGCGTGTCCGGCTGCAAGGGCAGCAAGCTCGTGCTGGATCTTTAGCCGAGTCCCCGCGCCCGAAAGGGGATCAGCAAATGATCCCGCCTCCCAGGCAGACCTCGCCGTCGTACAGAACGGCGGATTGTCCGGGCGTGACGGCCCATTGATGCTCGGGGAAACTCAGTTCGAAGTTTTCGCCGCCGGCGGCGGCGAGCATCGCGGGGGCGTCGGGTTGGCGGTAGCGCGTCTTGGCGCCATAGCTGCCCGGCGCGGGCGGCTCGCCCGCCACCCACGAGGCCTGCTGGGCCCGCAAGCTATCGGCCAGCAGCCAGGGATGATCGTGGCCTTGCACGACATACAGCGTATTGCTTGCCAGATCCTTGCGCGCCACGTACCAGGCGTCGGCGGTGCCGTCTTCCTGCTGCCGGCCCTTGACGCCGCCTATGCCCAGGCCCTTGCGCTGGCCCAGCGTGTAGAAGGACAGACCCACGTGCTGGCCCAGCACCTGGCCCTCGGGCGTGCGGATCGGTCCCGGCTGGGTGGGCAGGTAGCGGTTCAGGAATTCGCGGAAAGGCCGCTCGCCGATGAAGCAGATGCCGGTCGAGTCCTTCTTGGCCGCGTTCGACAGCCCCAGTTCGTGGGCGATGCGCCGCACTTCGGTCTTGCGGATCTCGCCCAGCGGAAAGACCGTGCGCGACAGTTGCGCCTGGTTCAGCCTATGCAGGAAATAGCTCTGGTCCTTGGTGTTGTCCACGGCCTTGAGCAACTGGTGGCGCCCGGCCTGTGGCCCCGACTCCACGCGGCGCACGCGCGCGTAGTGGCCGGTGGCGATGTGCTCGGCGCCCATGCGCATGGCGTGGTCCAGGAAGGCCTTGAACTTGATCTCGGCATTGCACAGCACGTCGGGGTTGGGCGTGCGGCCGGCCGAATATTCGCGCAGGAATTCGGCGAACACGCGGTCCTTGTATTCGGCGGCGAAGTTGACCGCCTCGATGTCGATGCCGAGGACGTCGGCCACGCTGGCGGCGTCCAGCCAGTCCTGCCGGGTCGAGCAGTACTCGGAATCGTCGTCGTCCTCCCAGTTCTTCATGAAGAGGCCGACCACCTCGTAGCCCTGCTGTTTCAGCAGCCAGGCGCTGACCGACGAATCCACGCCGCCGGACATGCCCACTACGATGCGTCCCTTACTGCTTGCCATGATGCGTATCCACGATTGCCGTATGTGTGTAGAGCGCGTCCAGCGCCAGCCACGGCCGGCCGGACGCCCGCGCGCGCAGATAGTCGTCCACGCAGCGCATGACCAACGGGCTGCGGTGCTCGGCCTGCCGGGCGCGCAGCTCGCCGGTGGAGATCCAGAACGCGCGGCGGATGCCTTCATCCAGGGCGCGGCCGGGAAGCGGCTCGCCCGCTTCGCCCACGAAGGCGAAGCGCAGGAAGGTCGGCGTATCGGCGCCTTCGGGCCGCCACAGGTACGTACCCAGCCATCCCGACGGTACGAAGGGATGCGCGGTCTCTTCCAGGGTTTCGCGCGTGACGGCGTTTTCGAGCGATTCGCCGGCTTCGAGGTGGCCGGCAGGCTGGTTCAGCCTGAGGCCATCGTCGGTGTCTTCCTCGATGACCAGAAACTTGCCGTCGCGCTCGATCACGGCGGCGACGGTGACTCGGGGCGTCCAGACCATGGAGGGTGCTCGTTCGGATCCATGGGGGATTTTATCAAAGGGGGACGCCGGCGCGGCTGGCTATCCCTCGAAGGCCTCGGGGTCATCCAGCACGATGCGCGCGGTCTTCTGGTAGTGCTCGGTCAGCAGCGCCACGGCCCGGTCGGCGTCTCCCGCCGTGATGGCCTCCATCAAGGCTTCATGTTCGGCCTGGATCGGGCGGTCCGGGAAGATCTTCTGCACCGACAACTGGCGATAACGGTACAACTGGTCCGCCAGTTGTTCGCAGAAACCGATCAGCCAGCGCGAGCCGCATCCGCCTATCAGCGCCCGGTGGAAGGCCCGGTGGCGCTGTTCCCATTCCGGATTGGCCTCGAAGCGGTCGTCCTGCAGCGAACGCGGCGTCTTGGACAGACGATGGAAGGCCAGGACCAGGTCCTCTTCCCATTGTGCGGAGCCGGACGCCATGGACTTGCGCAGCGCGATCTCCTCCAGCCAGCAGCGGGTGTTGGTGATCTCGACCAGATCGGTGGGGCTGACCGTCGCCACGGCGAAGCCGCGCTGGTCGCGCTGCTCGACCAGGCCGTCGGCGGTCAGCCGGTTCAGGGCCTCGCGCACGGGGGTCTGGCCGGCGCCGTAGTGATGGCCCAGGAATTCGATCTGCAGCTTGCGCCCGGGCGGCAGCAACCGGCCCGCCAGCAGATCGGCGCGCATGCGGTCGTACAGCGTGGTGGCCAGGGTGGCGGCGGGGGCGCCGGGGTCGGCCGGTGGGGCGGGGGTCTTAGCCACGAAAACTCCATGAGGCCCGTTGCGGGCGGCCGTGCGTAGGTGCCGGCCCGGTGAATTTTATATGAAAGTGTATAAAACGCCGAAGTGATTGAAAATATGTATAAAAAATTGCATTGAAGAAAAATGTATATAAAATGGCGAAACCAAAGGAATAACCGCCCCGTTTTCACCCCACTATCGGAGTTAGAGATGAAATTCGTGAGTTTCCGCAAAGATGGCGCCGTGCGCCTGGGCGTCCTGGCCGATGACGGCATCATCGACCTGAACCAGGCCCAGCCGCAGGTCCCGGCGGACCTGGGCGCCGCGCTGCTGGCCGGCGTCGACCTCCAGGCCGCCGCCAAGGCCGCCATCGCGTCGTCGGCCCCGCGCCTGCCGGCCGACTCCATCGCCTACGCCCCCGTGGTGCCTCGCCCCGGCAAGATCATCTGCCTGGGCCTGAACTATTTCGATCATGCCAAGGAAGGCGGCCGCGACAAGCCCGAGTACCCCTGGTTCTTCTTCCGCGGCGCCACCTCGCTGCTGGCCCATGGCGAACCCACGGTGCGTCCGCGCGTGTCCGACAAGTTCGACTACGAAGCCGAGCTGGCCGTGGTGATCGGCAAGGCCGGCCGCCACGTCAAGCGCGACCAGGCCATGGACCTCGTGTTCGGCTATGCCTGCTTCAACGACATTTCGGTGCGCGACTACCAGAAGCGCACGCCGCAGTGGACCATCGGCAAGAACTTCGACGCCACGGGCGCCTTCGGCCCGCACCTGGTCACCGCCGACGAACTGCCGGCCGCAGCCAAGGGCCTGTCGATCAAGTGCCGCCTGAACGGCCAGGTCATGCAGGATGCGAACACCAGCGACATGATCTTCGACATCCCCGAGACCATCGAGCTGCTGACCGAAGTGCTGACGCTGGAACCGGGCGACGTGATCGTCATGGGCACGCCCGCCGGCGTGGGCCAGGCGCGCAACCCGCAGGTCTGGATGAAGCCGGGCGACGTGGTGGAAATCGAGATCGAGAAGGTTGGCCTGCTGCGCAACCCGGTAACGGCCGAAGCCTGATATCCGGGCGGCAACGCAATGAAAAAAGCCACCGATCCGGTGGCTTTTTTCATTCTCATCAGAAATTGAGTTGTTCCGGGCTGATGCCCAGAGCCGCGGCAATTTTCTCTCTGGATGCCTTGCGCAGACGGTCGCGGCTTTCCTGCTGGGCGTAAGCGGACTGGCTGACTCCCAGGCGTTCGGCGACGACAGCCTGGGTCAGACCCAGATGCTCGCGCCAGGCTCGGACCGGTGTGGCGCCATCTACGGTTCGATCGACCACGTCGTGTGGAATCAGGTCGCTGTCCACATTGCGCCGCGCCATGTACTCGCCATAGGGGATCACCACGAAGGCGGGTTCGCCATCCGGCCCGTTGATGATCTGGATGTTAGTACGTGCGTTCATCGCGCTTTTTCACCTCTTGAATTTCAACGATCCTGATTTTTCCGTCCCAGTCGAAGAAAATCCGGTAGTTGGCGATCCGTAGCCGGTATCCGTACTGATGATTGACGAGAGCCTTGACGTGCAGGCAATCAGGCATTGTCACTAGACCGGAAACGCCGTCTCGTATGGCCATCTGATGCTGCCGATCAAGCTTGCGCAGCTGCCTGGCTGCCTTCACCGTCCACAGAATCGAGTTCATGAGAATTATAAGCTAATTATAAGTTATTGGTGTGCTCCATTATGGCCTGTTGGAGAAGGATTTCTGCTCCTTGGTATGTCCGGCCTGACATACTCACGAGGCTCGGGCAGCGTCCTAAAGCAACCTTTCCCGATGTTCCCGCACGGCCTGTCGCGCCATGTCGTTCAGTTCCGCATCGCCGTGGGCGTCGAGGTGTGCCAGCAGGGCGCGGCGCATGCGCGGTTCCCAGAAGCGCTTCAGGTGATCGGCGACGTCGGCGATCGCCTGGGGGCGGTCGGGCATGGTGCTGAAGAAGTCGCCGATCTGGTTGGCCATGCGGATGAGGTTGTTGGCGGCGTTCATGGCGACGGACTCGTAGCTGGATGGGCGCGCAGGCGCTCCGGATGGGTGTAGACGACGTGGCCATGGTGGCGCACGAAACCGGCCAGGGTGACGCGGCTTTCCCCGGCCAGCCTGATCGCCAGGCCGGTCGGCGCGGAGATCGCGGCCAGCATGCCTATGCCCAGCGTGGCGGTTTTCTGGACCATTTCGTAGCTGGCGCGGCTGGACACCAGCAGGGCGCCGCGCGACAGGTCGGCATGGGCCGCGGCCAGCGCGCCAAGCAGCTTGTCCAGGGCATTGTGGCGGCCCACGTCCTCGCGCACCAGGGCGACGTTCCCCTGCGCGTCCATCCAGGCCGCCGCGTGCGTGGCGCCGGTCGCCAGGCGCAGAGTCTGCAGGCTTTGCATGGTTTCCAGGCCCCGCTGCAGAGCCTCGGCATCGAAGCAAGGGTTGCTGCCGACCGGCGCGGGCCGCCGGATGGCATGCCGCAGGCTCTCGGTGCCGCACAGGCCGCAGCCCGTGCGGCCCGTGAGGTTGCGCCGCTTGTCCTTCAATGCGGCAAAGCGCTGCGTGGCGATGCGCAGGGCGATACGGATGCCGTCCGGTTCGTCGGAGACTTCGCAGTCGTAGAGTTCGTCGCGGCGCGCCAGGATGCCTTCGCTGAGCGAGAAACCCAGCGCGAAATCCTCCAGGTCGCAAGGCGTGGCCAGCATCACGGCATGAGCGATGCCGTTGTATTCCAGCGCGATGGGGACTTCTTCGGCCAGCAGGTCGGTGCGCACGTCATCGCCGCCGTCGCGCCGGCAGCGAACCTCGACCGTGGCCGTCGGCGGCCGGGCGGTTGGATGCAGGCTGTTCATGGTCTGGCCAGGCTCCTCACTTGGAAACCAGAACGTGGCGTTCTTCGGCGGCCGCCGCCAGACGCAACTGCCGTTCGTTGAACTCGCTGTACTGCTGCTGCCATTGCGAGGGTTGGGTCACCGGCATGACCTGCACGGCCGTCACCTTGTATTCGGGGCAATTGGTGGCCCAGTCGGAACTGTCGGTGGTGATGACGTTGGCGCCCGACTCGGGGAAGTGGAACGTCGTGTACACCACGCCCGGCTGCACCTTGTCGGTAACGGTCGCGCGCAGCACCGTCTGGCCGGCGCGCGATTCGATGCCTACCCAGTGGTCGTCTGCGATGCCGCGTTCCTCGGCGTCCTGGGGATGGATCTCCAGCCGGTCTTCGGCGTGCCAGAGGTTGTTGTCGGTGCGGCGGGTCTGTGCGCCCACGTTGTACTGCGACAGGATGCGCCCAGTGGTCAGGATCAGCGGATAGCGCGGCGTGACCTTTTCCGGCGAAGCGAAGAACTGCGTGATGATGAAGCGGCCCTTGCCGCGCACGAACTGGTCGATGTGCATGGTGGGCGTTCCCTCGGGCGCCTCGTCGTTGCACGGCCATTGCAGGCTTCCGAGGCGGTCGAGCTTGTCGTAGCTGACGCCGTGGAAGGTCGGCGTGAGCCGGGCGATCTCGTCCATGATTTCCGACGGATGCGAATACGGCATGGGATAGCCGAGCGCCTGGGCCAGCGCCACGGTGACCTCCCAGTCCGACTTCCCGCCCAGCGGCGGCATCACCTTGCGCACGCGCGAGATCCGGCGCTCGGCATTGGTGAAGGTGCCGTCCTTTTCCAGGAACGACGAGCCGGGCAGGAAGACGTGCGCGTACTTGGCGGTTTCGTTCAGGAAGATGTCCTGGACGACGATGCACTCCATGGCGGACAGCGCCGCGGTCACGTGCTGCGTATTGGGATCGGACTGCACGATGTCCTCGCCTTCGCAGTACAGGCCCATGAAGCTGCCTTCCAGCGCGGCATCGAACATGTTGGGGATGCGCAGGCCGGGCTCGGGGCTCAGGGTGACGTTCCAGGCGCCTTCGAATTCGCTGCGCACCGCGGTGTCGGAGATGTGGCGGTAGCCGGGCAGCTCGTGCGGGAAGGAGCCCATGTCGCACGAACCCTGGACATTATTCTGGCCGCGCAAGGGATTGACGCCCACGCCTTCGCGGCCGACGTTGCCCGTGACCATGGCGAGGTTGGCGATGCCCATCACCATGGTCGAGCCCTGGGCGTGCTCGGTCACGCCCAGGCCGTAGTAGATCGCGCCGTTGCCCGCGGTGGCATACAGGCGCGCGGCGGCGCGCAGCTCGGCCGCCGGGACGCCGGTGATGGAGGCGGTCGCCTCGGGGGAGTTTTCCGGCCGCAGCACGAAGTTCTTCCAGTCTTCGAAGGATTTCGTGTCGCAGCGGTCGGCGACGTAGCCGGCGTCGTGCAGCCCTTCGCCCAGGACCACGTGGGCGAGGGCATTGATGATGGCGACGTTGGTGCCGGGCAGCAGCTTCAGGTGATGGGTGGCCGCCGCATGCGGCGACTTCACCATTTCCGTGGCGCGCGGGTCGACCACGATCAGCCTGGCGCCCTGGCGCAGCCGCCGCTTCATCTGCGAGGCGAACACCGGATGGGCGGAGGCGGGGTTGGCGCCGATCACCATGATGACGTCGGCCTTCATGACCGAGTCGAACGACTGGGTGCCGGCCGATTCGCCCAGGGTCTGCTTCAGGCCATAGCCGGTGGGCGAGTGGCATACGCGCGCGCAGGTGTCGACGTTGTTGTTGCCGAAGGCCGCGCGCACCAGTTTCTGGACCAGGTAGGTTTCTTCGTTGGTGCAGCGCGAGGAGGTGATGCCGCCGATCGAATCCTTGCCATGCCTGGCCTGGATGCGGCGGAACTCGCCGGCCGCGTAGGACAGGGCTTCTTCCCACGATACCTCGCGCCAAGGATCGGTGATCCTGCTGCGGATCATGGGCTTAGTGATGCGGTCCTTGTGCGTGGCGTAGCCCCAGGCGAAGCGGCCCTTGACGCAGGAGTGGCCATGGTTGGCGTGGCCGTCCTTGTTGGGCACCATGCGCACGACTTCGTTGCCCTTCATCTCGGCCTTGAACGAGCAGCCGACGCCGCAATAGGCGCAGGTGGTGACGACGCTGTGCTCGGCCTGGCCCATCATGATGACGGTCTTTTCGGTCAGGGTGGCGGTCGGGCAAGCCTGGACGCAGGCGCCGCAGGACACGCATTCCGACTCCATGAACGACTCGGCCTGCCCGGCGGTGACCCGCGACTCGAAGCCGCGGCCCGAGATCGTCAGCGCGAACGTGCCTTGTGTTTCCTCGCAGGCGCGCACGCAGCGGTTGCAGACGATGCACTTGGAAGGATCGTAGGTGAAGTAAGGATTGGACTCGTCCTTGGCGGCGTCGAAGTGGTTCTTGCCTTCATAGCCGTAGCGTACTTCCCGCAGGCCGACCACGCCCGCCATGTCCTGCAGTTCGCAATTGCCGTTGGTCGGACAGGTCAGGCAGTCCAGCGGATGGTCCGAGATGTAGAGTTCCATCGTGCCGCGCCGCAGTTCCGCCAGCTTGGGCGATTGCGTGCGCACGCGCATGCCGGGTTCGCACGGCGTCGTGCAGGAGGCCGGATAGCCGCGCCGGCCTTCGATCTCGACCAGGCACAGCCGGCACGAGCCGAAGGGTTCGAGGCTGTCGGTGGCGCACAGTTTGGGTACGTTGACGCCGGCGATCGCGGCGGCGCGCATGACCGAGGTGCCGGCCGGCACTTCGACCGGGGCGCCGTCGATTTCCAGGATGATGGTCTGGTTCGATTCGCTCGCCGGCGTGCCGTAGTCGAGGTCGTTGAGCTGGTTCATGGTGATTCCTCTTGGGCTCAGGCGGCTTGTTGCTTGGACGCCTGCGCGCCGAAGTCTTCCGGGAAGTGGTCCAGGGCCGACAGCACGGGGTAGGGGGTCATGCCCCCCATGGCGCACAGCGATCCGTTCAGCATCAGGTCGCACAGGTCGCGCAACAGCCGTATCTGCTGGGGCCGGTTCTGGTTGGCGATGATCTTGTCCACGACTTCGACGCCGCGTGTCGAGCCGACCCGGCACGGGGTGCACTTGCCGCAGGATTCCAGCGCGCAGAACTCCATGGCGTAGCGGGCTTGCCTGGCCATGTCGACGCTGTCGTCGAAGGCGACGATGCCGCCGTGGCCCAGCACCGCGCCGATGGCGGCGAACGCTTCGTAGTCGATGGGCGTGTCGAAGGCCGACTCGGGCAGATAGGCGCCCAGCGGACCGCCGACCTGGACCGCGCGCAGGGGGCGGCCGCTTTCCGTGCCGCCGCCGTAGTCGACCAGCAGCTCGCGCAGCGTGATGCCGAAGGCCTTCTCGACCAGGCCGCCGTGCTTGAGGTTGCCGGCCAGTTGCAGCGGCAGCGTGCCGCGCGAGCGGCCCATGCCGTAGTCGCGGTAGAAGGCCGCACCCTTGGCCAGCACGATGGGCACGGTGGCCAGCGAGATGACGTTGTTGATGACCGTGGGCTGGCCGAACAGGCCTTCGAGCGCGGGCAGGGGCGGCTTGGCGCGCACGATGCCGCGCTTGCCCTCCAGGCTTTCCAGCAGGGCGGTTTCCTCGCCGCACACATAGGCGCCCGCGCCCATGCGGACCTCGAGCCGGAAGGCCCGGCCCGAACCCAGGACGTCGTCGCCGAGATAGCCGGCTTGCCGGGCGCGGACGATGGCTTCATCCAGCGCGGCGATGGCGTGCGGGTATTCGGAACGGACGTAGATGTAGCCGTGGGTCGCGCCTACCGCGAGGCCCGCGATGGTCATGCCTTCGATCAGCACGAAGGGGTCGCCTTCCATCACCATGCGGTCGGAGAAGGTGCCCGAGTCGCCTTCATCGGCGTTGCACACCACGTATTTCTGCGGCGCCTGCGCGCCCAGCACGGTCTTCCACTTGATGCCGGTGGGAAAGGCCGCGCCGCCGCGGCCGCGCAGGCCGGAGTCGGTGACTTCCTGGATGATGTCCGCCGGCGCCATGCCGATGGCGCGCGCCAGGCCGGCATAGCCGCCATGGGCGAGGTAGTCGTCCAGCGAGACCGGATCGGTGATGCCCACCCGGGCGAACGTCAGGCGTTCCTGGTTCCTGAGGAAGGGGATTTCCTGCGTCGGCCCCAGGCACAAGGCATGGGGCGCGCCTTGCGCCAGGCCGGCGTCGAAGAGCGCGGCCACGTCGTCGGCGGACACGGGGCCGTAGGCGATGCGGCCGCGATTGGTGGCGACCTCGACCAGGGGCTCGAGCCAGAACATGCCGTGCGAGCCGTTGCGGACCAGATCGAGGGCGATGCCGCGGCGCGCCGCTTCGGCCTGGATGGCGGCGGCGGTGTCGTCGGCGCCGAGCGCCAGCGCGGTGGAGTCGCGCGGCACGTAGATCGTGATGGGGCCGGCGGTCATGATGCGCCTCGCGTCGTGGCCATCAGGGCGTCGAAGCGGCTGGGCGTTACGCGCGCATATTGCCGCTGGCCGATGGCGATGTTGGGGCCGACCGAGCAGTGTCCCAGGCAGTACGCGGCTTCGAGCGTGACCTGTCCGTCCGCCGTCGTCTCGTGGAAGTTACAGGACAGGGCGTTGACGGCGTGCGCGGCGAGGGCTTCCGACCCCCGCGCCTGACAGGCCTCGGCCCGGCAGATCCTGACCGTGCGCGCGCCTGCCGGGTGCAGGCGGAAGTCGTGGTAGTAGGTGATGACGCCATGCACCTCGGCACGCGAAAGGTTCAGGCCGTCCGCGATCAGCGGCACGGCGCCTTCCGGAATACAGCCGGCGATGTCCTGGATCGCGTGCAGCAGGGGTAGCAGGGCCCCGGGCATGCCGCGGTGGGACGCGATGGCCGCTTCGACGGCCGCTTGTTGCGCGTCTGGCATGGAAGTCTCCTTGGTGATTCGACCCATCGGTTAGGCAAGATATGCACAAAAATACATATCATCTTCCGAGGTTCTTCCATGATAAATAGGTGACGCCAAAGAGAAAATATGAGCCGGTTTGCGAATCGATGGTGCAAAAATCGGCAATTAAATATGCAGAAAATTACCTAAATGAAGATAGAAATACGTCCTCATCTCTATCTGGTCGATGACGATGACCACGCCTCGTCGCTGGTGCGCGGGGTGCAATTGCTGTCCGCCATCGAGGCCACCGGCAATCTGCGGGCGGCCAGCGGGACCCTGGCGCTGTCCTATCGCCATGCGTGGAATGCCCTGGCCGAGATGGAAGGCCGGCTGGGCGGTCCGGTCGTCGCCATGACCCGGGGCCGGGGCGCCGAGCTGACCGAGCTCGGACGCCGGCTGGTGGCCGCGCAGCGGCTCATCCATGCCAGGGTGGATCCGCTGTTCGACAGCATGGCCACCGAGATCGAGGCGGAAATCCGTTCCGCCGTCTCGCAAGAAAGCAACGTGCTGAAGATCCACGCCAGCCACGGGTTCGCCATCGAGGCCCTGAACCGCCACGCGCATCGCAAGGGCATCCTGCTGGACATGAATTATCGCGGCAGCGTCGAGGCCCTGAATGCGTTCAACCGCGGCAATTGCGACATCGCCGGCTTCCACGTGCCCATGGGGGCGCTGGAGTTGCCCGTGCTGGAGCAGTTCTCCGCGCTGCTGCACCGCGACCACCGCATCGTCGCCCTGGCCACGCGCCGCCAGGGGATCATGGTGGCCAAGGGCAACCCCAGGAATATCTGGTGCATCGAGGACCTCGCCCATCCGGACGTGCAGTTCGTCAACCGCCAGCACGGCTCGGGCACGCGCGCCATCCTCGATCTGCTGCTGGAGCAGGCGGGCAAGTCGGGGCGCGACATCAACGGCTACGAGAACATCGAGCTCACCCATGCCGCCATCGCTGCCTACGTGCTGTGCGGCAAGGCCGACGCGGGGCTGGGCGTCGAGACCGCGGCGCGGCGCTTCGACCTGGACTTCGTGCCGCTGCTGACCGAGCGCTACCTGTTCGTGTGCGGGAAGAAGCTGCTGGCCGATCCGCGCTTCCTGCCGCTGAAGGAACTGATGCAAAGCAGCGAGTTCAGGATGGAGATCAATCGCCTGCCAGGCTACGACGCCGTGGACACGGGGATGGTGTCGACCATGCGCGAGGCGTTTCCCCGCTTCTTCCGGCAGCCTGGCCGGAAGGGCGGAGAAGGATAGGCTGCCGCCTTCAGGCGGTGGCCTGGGTCTGGGGCAGCATGGCCTCGAAGGATTCGGCCTGGGCCATGGGCCAGTATTTCCGGTAGACCTCGTAGGGCGGCGTGCCGGCCAGCAGTTCGCCGCGCTTCAGGAAGGGGAAAAGGCTGGCCAGCAGCTTGACTTCGTTGCCCGAGATGCGGCGCACGATGTGCTCGGGGCTCAGCTTGGACGGATGGTCCATGCCCGCGGCCGACACCAGTTCGCTCAGCGCGCGCAGGGTGTTGCGGTGGAAGCTGTAGACCCGTTCGGCCTTGTCCGGCACGACCAGCGCCTTCTGCCGCAGCGGATCCTGCGTGGTGACGCCGGTGGGGCAGCGGTCGGTGTGGCAGGCCTGCGCCTGGATGCATCCGAGCGAGAACATGAAGCCGCGCGCGCTGTTGCACCAGTCGGCGCCCAGCGCCAGCGTGCGCGCGATGTCGAAGGCGGTGATGATCTTGCCCGAGGCGCCTATCCGTATCCGGTCGCGCAGGTTCACGCCGACCAGGGTGTTGTGGACCAGCAGGAGGCCGTCCTGCAGCGGCACGCCGACGTGGTCGGTGAATTCCACCGGCGCCGCGCCGGTCCCGCCTTCGGCGCCGTCCACCACGATGAAGTCCGGCGTGATGCCGGTCTGCAGCATGGCCTTGACGATGGCGAACCATTCCCAGGGGTGCCCCACGCACAGCTTGAAGCCGACGGGCTTGCCGCCCGAGAGCCGGCGCAGGCGCGCCACGAACTGCATCAGGCCGATGGGCGTGGAGAAGGCGCCGTGGCGCGAGGGCGAGTTGCAGTCGACTCCCACCAGCACGCCGCGCGCCTCGGCGATCTCGGGCGTGACCTTGGCGCCCGGCAGGATGCCGCCGTGGCCCGGCTTGGCGCCTTGCGACAGCTTGATCTCTATCATGCGCACCTGGGGTGCGGTGGCGTTGGCCACGAAGGCTTCCTCGCTGAAGTGGCCGTTGGCGTCGCGGCAGCCGAAGTAGCCCGATCCGATGTTCCAGACCAGGTCGCCGCCTGGCGCCCGGTGGTAGCGGCTGATGCCGCCTTCGCCGGTGTCGTGCGCGAAATTGCCTTTGCGGGCGCCGGTGTTGAGCGCCGTCACCGCGTTGGCCGACAGCGCGCCGAAACTCATGGCCGAGATGTTGAAGATCGAGGCGCTGTAGGGCTGGGTACAGTCCGGTCCGCCCACGGCCACGCGGAAATCGAAGTTCTCGATGTGCACCGGGGCCATCGAGTGGTTGATCCATTCGTAGCGCCGTTCGTACACGTCTTCCTGGGTGCCGAACGGGCGTTTGTCGATGTCCTGCTTGGCGCGTTGGTAGACGATGGAGCGCTGGTTGCGAGAGAACGGCGCGGCCTTGGTGTCGTCTTCGAAGAAATACTGGCGCAGTTCGGGACGGATGAACTCGAACAGGAAGCGCAGGTTGCCCAGGATGGGGTAGTTGCGGCGGATGGCGTGTTTGCGCTGCAGGAGATCGACGATTCCCAGCGCCAGCAGCGCCGCGAAGATCAGCGCCGGGATCCCCCAGTCGGCGTCGTCCGCGGCCAGCAGGCCGAATCCCACGGTACCCAGGACGGCCAGCCATAACGTGGTGTATCGGGGGGAAAACCAGGACATGCGCGACTCCTTCGGACTGAAACGGAGTCAAGCATAGCAGCGTGGGACGGGCGGGCCGGGATCAGCCCTGGCGCGGATCGGTGTCGGCGAAGGAGGGGCGCTGCGCCAGCTTCTCGGCCAGGCGGGCCAGGTTCGGATGGCCGTCGCGCCAGTCGCGTTCGGGGTAGCGGAAGTCCAGGTAGCCCAGCGCACAGCCGACCGCGACGTCGGCCAGCGTGTAGCTGTTGCCGGCGCAGAAGGGTTTCTCGCCCAGGCCGGTTTCCATGGCTTCCACGGCGGCGTCGATCTTGCCCTGCTGGCGCGCGATCCAGCTCTCGCTGCGCAGCGCCTCGGGGCGCTGGGTGTATTCGGCGCGGATCAGCACGGCGGCATCCAGCAGGCCGTCGGCCAGGGCTTCCCAGCACTTGACCTCGGAGCGCTCGCGGCCCGACGGGGGCAGCAGTCGGCAGACCGGCGTGATCGTGTCCAGGTATTCGACGATGACGCGCGAATCGAAGACCGCGCCGCCGTCCTCCATGATCAGGCAGGGAACCTTGCCGAGCGGGTTGGAGTCCTGGATGCGGGTGTCCGCCGCCCACACGTTTTCCTGTTCGAACTGGTAGTCGAGTTTCTTGTCTGCCAGGACGATGCGGACTTTGCGGACGAAGGGGCTGGCCAACGAGCCGATAAGTTTCATAGAGCGAGAGCCGGATGGTCCTAAAATCAGGGCCGGCCGGCGGGCATGGATGGGCCGCGGAGTATACCATCCGGACCCGTCCCCGGATATGGTGCGGTGCTACAATTTCTTTTTACTTTCAAGCGCTTATGAAGACTTCCGACCAGTTGACCCCCCTCAATGCATTGTCGCCGCTGGACGGCCGCTATGCCAGCCGCGGCGCGCTCTTGCGCCCGCTCTTGTCCGAAGCCGGCTTCATGCATCACCGGGTTCAGGTCGAGGTCGCGTGGCTGGTGGCGCTGTCCGACGCGGGACTGCCCGAATTGCAACCCTTCTCCGTCGCCGCGCGCCAGCGGCTGGCGGAACTGGTGGCCGGATTCTCCGAATCCGACGCCGCCCGCATCAAGGACATCGAACGCACCACCAACCATGACGTGAAGGCGGTGGAGTACTGGCTGAAGGAAAAGGTGGCCGACAACGCCGAACTGTCCGCCGCGGCCGAGTTCATCCACTTCGCGTGCACGTCGGAAGACATCAACAACACCTCGCACGCGCTGATGCTGCGCGCCGCGCGCGACCAGGCCCTCGTGCCCTCGCTGCGCAAGGTCTACGACAAGCTGGTGGCCCTGGCCGAGCAGCACGCCGACCAGCCGCTGCTGTCGCGCACCCATGGCCAGCCCGCCAGCCCCACCACCATGGGCAAGGAATTCGCCAACATGGCGGCGCGCCTGGGCCGGGCCATCGCCGAGATCGAGCGCGTGGAGCCGCTGGCCAAGCTCAACGGCGCCACCGGCAACTTCAACGCGCACCTGTCCGCCTACCCGGAGATCGACTGGGAAGCTTTCAGCGCCAAGGTGCTGCAGGGCCTGGGCCTGACGCAGAACCGCCACACCATCCAGATCGAACCGCACGACTGGATGGCCACGCTGTTCGACGCCGCGGCGCGCGCCAACGTGATCCTGCTCGACGTGAACCGCGACATCTGGGGCTACATCGCGCTGGGCTACTTCAAGCAGCGCCTGAAGGAAGGCGAGATCGGCTCGTCCACCATGCCGCACAAGGTCAACCCCATCGACTTCGAGAACTCCGAAGGCAACCTGGGGCTGGCCAACGCCACGCTGCGCCACCTGGCCGACAAGCTGCCCGTTTCCCGCTGGCAGCGTGACCTGACCGACTCCACGGTGCTGCGCAACCTGGGTGTGGCCTTCGGCTACTGCCTGGTGGCCTACGATGCCTGCCTGCGCGGACTCGACAAGCTGGAGATCAACGGCGCGGCCATCGACGCCGACCTGGACGCTTGCTGGGAAGTGCTGGCCGAACCCGTGCAGACGGTCATGCGGCGCTACGGCCTGCCGCAGCCCTACGAGCAGTTGAAGGCGCTGACCCGCGGCAAGGGCATCAGCGAAGAGGCGCTGCGCGAGTTCATCCTGGGGCTGGAACTGCCCGACGAGCCCAAGGCCCGGTTGCTGGCGATGACGCCGCGCAACTACATCGGCCTGGCGGCCAAGCTCGCCCGCGCGCTGTAGCACCCGCCGGATGTGGGCGCCGCGGCGCCCACATCCCGGGAACCCTCGCGCGCCGCGCGCATCGAACACGTTGGAATCGTTGTCCGACCGGTCTATCGTCCGGTAGACCCTCCCTTGTCCGTCCTATCCAGGAGCCCCTGATGAAGAGACTTTTGCGCGTACTGTCCGTCGCCTGTATCGCCGCCGCCCCCATGCTGCTGCCCGCCACTGCCGCCGCCCAGTTCGCCAAGCCCGAGGACGCCGTCAAATATCGCCAGTCGGCGCTTACCGTCATGTCCAACCACTTCGGCCGCATCGCGCCCGTCGTGCGGGGGCAGCAGCCCTACGACGCGGCCCAGGTGAAGGCCGACGTGGCCATCGTCGCCATGATGTCCAAGCTGCCGTGGAGCGCATTCGGTCCGGGAACGGAAGGCGGCGGCGCCAAGCCGGCGGTCTGGTCCGACAACGCCAGATTCAAGCAGGGGCAGGAGCGGCTGCACGGCGACATCGCCAAACTGGTAGCGGCCGCCGACACCGGCGATCTCGCCCAGGTACGGACCGCCTACGGTGCGGTCGGCGCCAGCTGCAAGGCCTGTCATGACAATTTCCGGAACCGGTAATCGATCGAAATAAGTTTCAGGGCTTGTAAGCCCGTTGTTTCAAAAAAAAGCCAGGTCCACCCTGGCTTTTTTCGTTTCCCGGCGGTCGAATACCTGTGTATTCCCGCCTATGGGGGGCCCGTCATGGCTTCCGTATCGAAAATCGTCTTGTGCATGGCCGCCGCCTTTTCCACCGTGGCCGGCCTGCCCGTTCCCGTCGCGGCCCAAACCACGGCATCGACACGCAACGGCGTCGCGCAGCCCGCGGAGCTGGAGCAACTGGTCGCACCCATCGCGCTCTATCCCGATGCGCTGCTGTCGCAGATCCTGATGGCGTCCACCTATCCGCTGGAAGTGGTCGAGGCCGCCCGCTGGCAGAAGGACCATCCCAATGTGACCGGCGCGGACCTGGAAGGCGCGATGCAGAACCAGGACTGGGATCCCAGCGTCAAGTCGCTGGTCGCCTTCCCCAATGTGCTGGACATGATGAACGAACGCCTGAGCTGGACCTCGCGGCTGGGCGACGTCTTCCTGTCGCAGCAGGATGCGCTGATGGACCAGGTCCAGGTGCTGCGGTCGCGGGCCCAGGCGGCCGGCAACCTGACCTCGGGGTCGGAGCAGACGGTCACCACCGTGCCCTCCTCGGGCGGTACCACGGTCATCCGCATCGAGCCCACGCGGCCGGAGGTGGTCTACGTGCCGGTCTACAACCCCACGGTTGTCTACGGACCGTGGCTGTATCCCGCCTACACGCCGTTCTACTGGTACCCGCCCGGCTACGTGGCCGCCGGCGTGGTGTTCTCGTTCGGCATGGGCCTGTTCATCGGGCATGCGCTGTGGGGCGGCTACGACTGGCACGCGCACCGGGTCAACGTCGTCAACATCTACAACTACAACAACTTCAACCGCACGCGGTTCAGCCACGTCGACTGGCAGCACGACGCCTATCACCGCCGCAACGTGGGCTACGGCGATCCGGGGCGCGGCCGCCAGTTCTACGGCGGCGACCCGGCCGGGCATTTCGCCGCGCGCGAAGCGTATCGCGCCCGCGCCGACGCCGGGCGGCGCGATCTGCCCAATGTCGATCGCACGTCGCTGCGTGACTCCGGCAGGGGATTCGGCAGCCGCTTCGATGGCGGCCAGGGTGGCCGTTTCGATGGACAGGGAAGCGGCCCCAGGGCCGATGCCGGCCGGGGCCGCGAGACCGGTAGCCCGGGCGCGATGCCGGGCCGCACGCCCGGTGGCGGCGCGGGCATGCCGGGGGCCGAGGGTGGACGCGGGCAAGGGCCCCAGGTGTCGCGTCCGGGCCAGGACGGCCAGCGCGGCGCGGCGGGAATGCCCTCGCGTCCGTCAGGCGGCCGGGAATGGGCCGGTGGCCGTGGCGAAGGCGGCGGTGTCCAGGCGGGGCCTGGCGCGGGCCGGGGCGGGAGCGGCCCGCAGGGCGGCCGCGAATTCGGCGGTGGGCGTGACTTCGGCCGCGGGGGCGGAGGTGGGGGCGGCCATGGCGGTGAAGGCCGTGGTGGCGGCAGCGTGGGCATGGCCGGCGGCGGAGGAGGCGGCGGAGGCCATCACGGCGGCCGCTGACCGGCGCGGCCCGCGGCGAATCAGAACACGGCGGCGGGCCGCAGCGATACGATGCCGTAGACCACCGCGGCGGCCACGGCCGCGATGACCAGCGCAAACAGGCGGGTGCCCGCCGTATCGCGCGCGGAGTCGGCGCCGGCGGCGAATTCCTCGGCCGGGGCGTCGCCGGTGACCATGGCGCGGGTCAGCTTCTGCTTCTTCGCGACGCGATACCAGACGATCGCCAGGACGTGCAGCCCGACCAGGATCAGGATGGGCAGCTCGTCGAGCTTGTGCAGCCCGGTCAGCCTGTCCGACCAGTCTTTGCCCACCAGGCCGGCCAGCGGCCCTTCCGTGAAGATGTCGTCGTTGGCGAACAGCCCCGTGGCCGCCTGGTAGCCCAGCAGCAGGATCATGGCCACCACCGACAGCGCCCCCAGCGGATTGTGGCCGGGCGTGCGCGGCATGGTGCCTCCCAGGTAGGCGGCGATGGCCCGCGGCCCGCGTACGAAGCGCGCGAAACGGGCATGGCCGCTGCCCACGAGTCCCCAGACGATGCGGAACAGGATCAGTCCCAGCACCGCGTAGCCGAACAGCAGGTGGTATTCCGTCCAGAGGCCGCCGGCCTTGATGGTGGCGAAGGCCCCGATCACACAGATGACGAGCAGCCAGTGGAAAAGGCGGGTGGGAAGGTCCCAGACGCGGATCTTGCTTGGGTTGGACATGGGGGCAGCCACCGAGAAAGCGGGAGAGTGGCTATTGTGCCATCGGGGCCTGGCCGCGCGGTGCCGGCATGCGCCGGTCGATCAGGGGATGGAGGGCCTCGGCGTGCCGCAGCAGTGCCTCGTCTTCGCCTTGCCTGCCCACCAGTTGCACGCCCACCGGCAGGCCACGCGGGGACCAGGACGTCGGCAGGTGGACCGCGGGCCATCCCAGCACCGACCAGACCCGGTTGAAGGTCGAGTCGCCGGTGTGATGCAGGCCTGCCGGCGCCTCGCCGGCCGCGCTGGGGGTCAGGATGAGGTCGATGTCCCGCATCCGGGCATCGAGCGCGGCGTGCGCTTCGCGTACCTGGTGCCGGGCCTCCTGGTACTGGCTGGCGGTGACGGCCCGTCCGGCCTCGATCGCCTTCAGCATGACCGCGCTCAACTCGTGGCCGCGCGTGCGCAGGATGGGCAGCAGTGTGCGGGCCAGTTCGTGCAGCATGATGCGGCGGTGGCATTCGGCCAGGGCGGGCAGGAGGCCGGCCAGGGGCGCCTCGAGGACGGCGCAGCCCGCCCCGCGCAGCGCGGCGGACGCCTCGTCCAACGTCTGCCGTGCCTCGACGGCCAGCGGCCCCAGCTCCGTGGCGTCCAGGCGCCAGACGCGCAGCCCGTTCCCGGGAGGGCGGGGGGCGAGGTCGCGCCAGGGCAGCAGGACCCTGGCGGCCAGGATGGCATCGGCCACGGAGTGCGTGAACCAGCCCAGGCAGTCCAGGCTGTCGGCCACGGGGGCGACGCCGGCCGAGGGCACCGCGTTCAGCGAGGTCTTGATGCCCACCACGCCGCAATAGGCCGCCGGACGTATGACCGATCCGCCGGTCTGCGTGCCCAGCGCCAGCGGCACCATGCCGGCGGCCACCGCGGCGGCCGAGCCGCTGGACGATCCGCCGGGCGTATGGCCGGGCAGGTGCGGATTGCGCGTCGGGCCGGGGTGGGAGAAGGCCAGTTCGGCGGTAACCGTCTTGCCAACCGGCACCGCGCCGGCCGCGCGCAACAGCTCGACGCAGGCCGCGTGGCGGGACGCCGGGGCGGCCGCGCCGGGCAGGCCGAGACCGGTCGGCATGTCCGCCACGTCGATGATGTCCTTCACGCCCACGGGGACGCCCAGCAGGCAGGGGCGCGGATCGGCGGGCGCCGGGCCGTCGCGGTAGGCGCGTTCGACCTGGCGGGGCTCGAACCAGCTCCAGGCCCCCAGGGCCGGCTCCAGCCGCGCGTGCCGCTCGATCACGCCGTGCGCGATGTCGGCCGGGGCCAGGGTGTCGTCAGACAGGCGGGCGGCGATCTCGCCCGCCGATAATCGGGAATGGTCCAGGTGTCGCATGGCGGCCAGTATGCGTGGGGCGGGTGTCCGGGAGGGCGTGAATTTTTTTCGCGCCCCCCGCGCCGATTCGTCGTTTGCCCGGCCTGGCGGGACGGTCCAGACTTGCCTCGCAAGGAGGAAAGCCATGCAGACATTTTCCGATCAACTGGGGCTGCGCTGCGTACTGATGCGCGGCGGCACGTCCAAGGGGCCGTTTTTCCTGGCGGACGACCTGCCGCCGGCCGGCGCGCGGCGCGATGCCGCGCTGCTCAGGCTGATGGGGGCGCTGGAACCGCGGCGGATAGACGGCATAGGCGGCATCGATTCGCTTACCAACAAGGTCGCGATCATCTCTCGCAGTACCCGGCCGGGCGTGGACGTGGACTATCTGTTCGGCCAGATCTGCGTTCACAAGAACACCATCGACTACTCGGTGAACTGCGGCAACATGCTGGCCGCCGTCGGCCCGTTCGCCATCGACGAGGAACTGGTGAAGGCCGCCGCGGGGGCTTCCACCGAGGTGGCCATCTTCAACGTCAACACCGGCAAGCGCATCGTCGCTACCGTGCGGACCCGGGACGGTCGTGCCGTCTATGCGGGCGAGGCCGTCATCGATGGCGTGGCCGGCTCCGCCGCGCCGGTCTGGCTGCGCTTCTGCGACGTGGCCGGCGCCAAGACCGGCGAGCTGCTGCCCACCGGCCAGGCCATCGAGACGCTGGAAGGCGTGCGTGTCAGTTGCGTGGACGCGGCTGTTCCCATGGCCATCGTCGAGGCCGCCGAGCTGGGCATGACGGGCTACGAGACCGCCGACGAGATCAACGCCCGCGACGATCTGCTGGCCCGCGTCGAGCGCGTGCGCTGTGCGGCCGGCCGGGCGATGGGCCTGGGCGACGTCTCGCGGCTGGAGATGCCCAAGCTCGTGACCGTCGCGCGGCCGGTGGCGGGCGGTACGATCAGTGCCCGGTACTTCATGCCGTACACCTGCCATACCTCGTTCGCCGTGACCGGCGCGGTGTGCCTGGCGGCGGCCGTGCGGGTGCCGGGATCGGTGGCCGAGCGGATTGCCGCCCCGGGCGTGGGAAGCGAGGTTGCCATCGAGCATCCCGCGGGCACGCTGCGCGTCGGGATCGACGCGAGCCAGGGCGCCGCCGGTACCGAGATCCGTTCGGCCAGCCTGCTGCGCACCGCCCGGCGCCTGTACGCCGGCACCGTCTATTTTCCGGAAGCGACGCTGGATGCGCCCGCCGCCGAACCTGCAAGGGAAGTTCTCGCATGAAATCGTTCCGTGTTCTCCTGATCGCCGGCCTCGCGCTCGCGGGGCCGCATGCGGCGCGGGCGGCCGATGCCTACCCGACCGGACCCATCCGGCTGGTGGTGCCTTTTCCCGCCGGCGGCGGCACCGACATCCTGGCGCGCGAACTGGCGCGAGAGCTGGACCAGCAATGGCATCAACCCGTCATCGTCGAGAACCGCCCCGGCGCGGGCGGCGCCATCGGTGCCGCCGCGGTGGCCTCGGCCAAGCCCGACGGCTACACCATGCTGATGACGACCGCGGGCGTGTCGGCCATCAACCCCAGCCTGTACAAGTCGCTGCCCTACGATCCCGAGAAGCAGTTCACGCCGGTCAGCCGCGTGGCCTCGACCGTGTTCGGCGTACTGGTGCATCCTTCGCTGGGGGTGAATTCCATCGGCGAGCTGATCGCGCTGGCCAGGAGCAAACCGGGCATGCTGACCTTCGGATCGGCGGGCAACGGCGCCGCGGGCCACCTGCCCGGGGAGTTGTTCAAGTCCATGGCGCAGATCGACATCCGCCACGTTCCCTATCGCGGCACCAGCCCGGCCCTGAACGACCTGCTGGGCGGCCAGATCTCCATGATGTTCGCCATCCTGGGGCCGGCCACGCCCTACATCAAGTCGGGCCGGGTCAAGCTGCTGGCCACCACCGGCGCCGCGCGCGCGGCAAGCTTTCCCGATGTCCCCACGGTGACCGAGGCCGGACTGTCCGGCTACGTGGCCGACGAGTGGTGGGGCGTCGCCGCGCCCAAGGCCACGCCGGCCGACGTGGTGCGCAAATGGAACGCGGCGATGCGGGCCTACGTGGCCAGGCCGGCCGTGCGGCAGAAACTGATCGAGAACGGCTACGAACCCGCGTCCGACACGGTGGAGGCCTTCTCGGCCCTGATCGCTTCGGACAAGGTCAAGTGGGGCAAGGTGGTGCGCGACGCTTCGGTCAGCGTGGACTAGGCCTTAGGCGGGCTGCGACAGCAGGGCGCCCAGCAGACGCGACACCGCGGGCGTGGGGACCACGCCCGGGTCGATCACCAGGCGCAGTTCGAAGCTGGCCCAGTCGTCGGCCAGCGGCACCTGCCGGATGTTGGCGGGAACGTGCCAGTCCGCGGGCGCGGCGGGCACCACGGCCACGCCCAGCCCCGCGCTGACCAGCGAGAACACCGCGGGGAAGCTGGTCACCTGGGTGGAGACGGCGAGCGGGTGCGGCGTGTCCGGGCCGTCCTGGCCCGAAAACTGCGCCAGCGCGCTGCCGGCCGACCGCGCGATGTGCGGGAACCGCAGCGTTTCTTCATAGAAGACGGCGTCCCGTCCGGCCAGTTCATGGCCGGACGGCACCGCCAGGACCAGCGGCGTGCGCGTGTAGGGCAGGCTTTGCAGGTGGTCCGCCTGGGCGCCGGCATGGGCGATGCCCAGATCGACCGATCCGTTGGCCACCGCCTCCAGCACCGCCGCGCTCGTGGCTTCCCGCACCGACATGCGGATGCCGGGATATTCCGCCGAGAACCGGGCCATCAGGTCGGCCAGCCCCGCGCACATGCCGGAGGTGTTGGAGGCGATCCTGACCGTGCCCGCGGTGCCGTCCGCGAACCCCGCCAGGTCCTGCTGCAATCCCTGCAATTCCTCCAGCACCCGCTCGGTGCGCCGCGCCACCGCCAGGCCGGCGGCGGTCAGGCGGGCGCCCTCAGGTCGTCGGGTCAAGAGGGCGATGCCCAGCTGGGATTCCAGCTCCAGGATGCGTTTGCTGGCGGCTGATGCCGTCAGGTGGATGGTCTCGGCCGCGCGCGCCACGCTGCCGGTTTCGTCGACCTTGCGCAGCAGCTGCAGGGTCAGGAGATCGAATCGCGGATTCATGGAAGCGCTCCGTCGGGGCAGGCCTGAATGAAAAACGCCCGGCGGAGCCGGGCGCTTCGGGACGTGGTCCGGGACGGCGCGGGCGTCAGCCCACGACCTCGCCGGTATCCTTCTTGGCCGGCTTGACCAGATCCTCGCGCTTGACGCCCAGCCACATGGCGAGGGCTGCGGCGACGAACACCGACGAGTAGATGCCGAACCAGATGCCGATCGTCAGCGCCAGCGCGAAGTAGTGTAGCGAGGGGCCGCCGAAGATCAGCATGGCGATGACCATCATCTGGGTCGAACCGTGGGTGATGATCGTACGCGAGATGGTGGCCGTAATCGCGCTGTCGATCACTTCCTTCACCGTGGCCTTGCGCTGCTTGCGGAAGTTTTCCCGGATCCGGTCCATGATGACCACGGATTCGTTCACCGAGTAGCCCAGCACCGCCAGCACCGCCGCCAGCACCGGCAGCGAGAACTCCCACTGGAAGAACGCGAAGAAGCCCAGGATGATGATCACGTCGTGCAGGTTGGCGATCACGCCGGCGATGGCGAACTTCCATTCGAAGCGAAAGCCCAGGTAGATCATGATGCCGACCACCACGAACAGCAGCGCCAGCAGGCCGTCGTGGGCCAGCTCCTTGCCGATCTGCGGACCGACGTATTCCACGCGGCGCAACTCGACGGCGGGATCGGTGGCCTTCAGCGCCTCGATGACCTCGTTGCTCTGCTGGGTCGAGGTCTTGCCCTCGATGTTGGGCAGCCGGATCATCACGTCGCGCGAGGTGCCGAAGTTCTGCACCTGGAAGTCGTTGTAGCCCTTCTGCGAGATGACGCCGCGCACCTTGTCCAGTTCCACGGCCTGCGGGTAGGCCACTTCCATGACCGTGCCGCCGGTGAACTCGATGGACAGGTGGAAGCCCTTGTGGGCGATGAAGAACACCGCCGCCAGGAACGTGACCAGACTGATGATGTTCAGCACCAGCGCATGGCGCATGAACGGGATGGTCTTGTGGATGCGGAAGAATTCCATGTTGCTCAGACCTCCTTGGGTTTCCAGACCTGGCCAATCGACAGCTTGGCGAGTTTCTTGCGGCGGCCGTACCAGAGGTTGGCGAGCGCGCGGGCGCCGACCACGGCGGAGAACATCGAGGTCAGGATCCCGATGGTATGGACGATGGCGAAGCCCCGGACCGGACCCGAACCGAAGGCCAGCAGCGCCACCGCCGCGATCAGCGTGGTGACGTTGGAGTCCAGGATGGTGCCCCAGGCGCGTTCGAAGCCCAGATGGATAGCCTGTTGCGGCGCGGCGCCGGCACGCAGTTCCTCGCGTATCCGTTCATTGATGAGCACGTTGGCGTCGATCGCCATGCCCAGCGTGAGCGCGATGGCGGCGATGCCCGGCAGGGTCAGCGTGGCCTGCAGCATGGACAGCAGCGCGATCAGCAGCAGCAGGTTGACTGCCAGCGCGATCACCGAGAACACGCCGAAGAGCCCGTAGTACAGGACGATGAAGATGGCGATGGCGGCGAAGCCGTAGACCACCGAGTGGAAGCCCTTCTCGATGTTGTCGGCGCCCAGGCTGGGGCCGATGGTGCGTTCCTCGATGATCTCCATGGGCGCGGCCAGCGAACCGGCGCGCAGCAGCAGGGCGGTGTCGTTGGCCTCGACCGTGGTCATGCTGCCGGAGATCTGCACGCGGCCGCCGCTGATCTCGGTGCGGATCACGGGCGCGGTCACGACTTCGCCCTTGCCCTTCTCGAACAGCAGGATGGCCATGCGCTTGCCCACGTTGTCGCGGGTCACGTCGCGGAAGATGCGGGCGCCCTTGGCGTCCAGCGTCAGGTGTACGGCGGGCTGCTGGGTCTGGCCGTCGAAGCCGGCCTGGGCGTCCTGCAGGTTCTCGCCGGTCAGCACGACCTGGCGGCGAACCAGCACAGGCCGGCCGTCGCGATCGGTGTAGCGTTCGAGGCCGAAGGGCACGGTGCCGCTGGCCAGCGCGCTGGTGGCTTCCGGCGAATCGTCCACCATCCGCACTTCCAGCGTGGCGGTGCGGCCCAGGATGTCCTTGGCCTTGGCCACGTCCTGCACGCCCGGCAACTGGACCACGATGCGGTCGGCGCCTTGCTGCTGGATGACCGGCTCGGCCACGCCCAGTTCGTTGATACGGTTGTGCAGCGTCGTGATGTTCTGGCGCAGCGCGTTGTCCTGCGAGGTCTTGATGGCCTGCGGGGTCAGGGCGCCGGTCAGCTTGAAGTCGCCGCCGGCGTCCTGGTCGCTGAGCTGCAGGTCGGGCAGGCCATTGCGCAGCACGTCGCGCGCGGCATCGCGGGTGGCGGCGTCGCGGAACTTGATCTCGATGCTCTGGCCGACGCGGTCGATGCCGTTGTGGCGGATGTTCTTGTCACGCAGCAACGAGCGCACGTCGCCGGTCATGGCGTCGTAGCGCTTGGTCAGCGCGCCCTTCATGTCCACCTGCAGCAGGAAGTGCACGCCGCCGCGCAGGTCCAGGCCCAGGTACATGGGCAGCGCGTGCAGCGAGCGCAGCCAGGCGGGCGAGGCCGACAGCAGGTTCAGCGCGACCACGTAGCCGGGGTCGGACGAGTCGGGGTTCAGCGATTTCTCGAGCAGGTCGCGTGCGCGCAGCTGCTGGTCCGGGGTGTTCAGGCGCACCCGCACCGTGCCCACCGGGCCGTTCTGCTCGAAGTACAGGCCGGTGTTGGAGATGCCCGCGGCCTGCAGGGTCTGGTCCACCCGCTCCATCATGGAGTTGTCGACCTTGATGGTCGCCTTGGCGCTGGAGACCTGGACGGCGGGGGACTCGCCGAAGAAATTCGGCAGGGTGTAGACGAAGCCGATCACGACCACCACGGCGATCATGATGTACTTCCAGAGAGGATAGCGATTCATCGGTAATCAAACCTCGGAAGGCTGGCGCATCGGCGCCGGTGCCCGCGGTGGGCCCGGCCGCAGAACGCGAAAAAGGGGCGGCGCCTGGCGCCAGCCCCCGGCAGTGCATCGATGCCGCGCGGGCGGCATGGACGCGAGCGCCTGGCTTACAGAGCCTTGATGGTGCCCTTGGGCAGGACGGTCTGGACCGCGGTCTTCTGGACCAGGACTTCCACCGCCTTGTCGCCTTCGCGCGAGATTTCCACCGAGACGTAGGTGTCGTTGACCTGGACGACCTTGCCCAGGATGCCGCCGGAGGTGACGACTTCGTCGCCCTTGGCCAGCGCGGCGACCATGTTCTTGTGCTCCTTCTGGCGCTTCATCTGAGGACGGATCATCAGGAAATAGAGGATCACGAACATCAGGACGATGGGCAGCATCCCCATCAGGGCGCCTTCGCCTCCGGCCGCAGGAGCTTGCGCCAGGACATTGGCGAGCGCGTTGGATGTCAGCATTTCTTCTCCAGAATCAATGACTTGCGTCGAAAATAACTCAAAATTGTAGCCCAGCCCGCGCAGGGTGGAACCAGGCCTCTTTTAGGGATAACCCAGGCCGGATCCGCCGTGCTGACCAGTGGCCGCGAGCTCCTGGTTGGTCACGGCGGGGCCGGGAGGTGGCATTCTAGACGCCACGGGCCCGGTTGGCGGCGAATTCCGCGCGCCAGGCCGCGAAAACGCCGCCGGCGATGGCGTCGCGCATTTCCTGCATCAACTGCAGGTAATAGTGAAGGTTATGGATGGTATTGAGCCGCGCCCCCAGGATCTCGTTCGACCTGAACAGATGGTGCAGGTACGAGCGGGAAAAGTTCTGACACGTATAGCAGCCGCAGGTTTCATCCAGCGGACGGGTGTCGTCCCGGTAGCGCGCGTTGCGGATCTTGACGTCGCCGTAGCGGGTGAACAGCCAGCCGTTGCGGGCGTTGCGCGTGGGCATTACGCAGTCGAACATGTCCACGCCGGCGGCCACGCCGTCCACCAGGTCCTCGGGCGTTCCGACGCCCATCAGATAGCGGGGGGCGTCCTGCGGCAGCCGGGGCGCCACGTGGGCCAGGATGCGCAGCATGTCTTCCTTGGGTTCGCCCACCGACAGGCCGCCGATGGCGTAGCCGTGGAAGCCGATGTCCTTGAGCCCGGCCAGGGATTCGTCGCGCAGCGACTCGAACATCCCGCCCTGGACGATGCCGAACAGGGCATTGGGATTCTCCAGCGCCTCGAATTCGTCGCGCGAGCGCCGGGCCCAGCGCAGCGACATCCGCATCGACGTGGCCGCTTCCTCGGTCGTGGCCGGCCGGCCGTCGATGGCATAGGGCGTGCATTCGTCGAACACCATCGCGATGTCCGAGTTCAGGCTGCGCTGGATGCGCATCGATTCCTCGGGCGTGAGCATCAGCCGCGCCCCGTCGATGGGGGAGGCGAAGCGCACGCCTTCCTCGGTGATCTTGCGTAGGCCCTCCAGGCTGAACACCTGGAAGCCGCCCGAGTCCGTCAGGATGGGCTTGTGCCACTGCATGAAGCCGTGCAGGCCGCCGTGGGCGTCGATGATCTGCGTGCCCGGCCGCAGCCAGAGGTGGAAGGTGTTGCCCAGCACGATCTGCGCGCCGACCTCGTCCAGCTCGTAGGGCGCCATGGCCTTGACCGTGCCGTAGGTGCCCACCGGCATGAAGATGGGCGTCTCGACCACGCCGTGGTTCAGCGTCACGCGCCCGCGGCGAGCCTGGCCATCGGTGGCCAGGAGTTCGAATTTGAGTCCGTTCATCGTTCTATAAACATCGCGTCGCCGTAGCTGAAGAAGCGGTAGCGCTGGGCCACGGCGTGGGCGTAGGCGCGGCGGATGGGGTCCATGCCCGCGAACGCCGAGATCAGCATCATCAGCGTCGACTTGGGCAGGTGGAAATTGGTGACCAGCGCGTCCACCGCCCGGAACTCGAAGCCGGGCGTGATGAACAGGCGCGTGTCGCCGCGCGTCTCGCGCAGCGGCCAGTGGGTGGCGGCGGCCGACTCCAGGGCCCGCACGCTGGTCGTGCCCACGGCGACCACCCGGCCACCCGCGGCGCGGGCCTGCGCGATGGCGTCCACGGTGGCCTGGGGCAGCGTATAGAGTTCGCTGTGCATCACGTGCTCGGACAGATTGTCCACCCGCACCGGCAGGAAGGTGCCGGCGCCCACGTGCAGCGTCACGAAGGCGGTGCGCACGCCCTGGGCGCGTAGCGTCGCCAGCAGGGCATCGTCGAAGTGCAGCCCCGCCGTGGGGGCGGCCACCGCGCCGGGTTCCCGGGCATATACCGTCTGATAGCGGGCGTCGTCGCCGGTGTCGGGCGTGTGCGTGATGTAGGGGGGCAGCGGCGTCTGGCCGTGCTCGGCCAGCAGTTCCAGCACCGGGCCGGGGAAGCGCAGGTCGAACAGGTCGCCCTCGCGGCCCAGCATGGTCACGTCGAAGGCGCCCGCCAGGCGGATCACCGCGCCGGCCTTGGGCGACTTGCTGGCGCGCAGGTGCACCAGCGCCCGGTCGGGCTCGGTGATGCGTTCGACCAGCAGTTCCACCTTGCCGCCGCTGCTTTTTTCGCCGAAGAGGCGGGCCTTGATCACCCGCGTGTCATTGAAGACCAGGAGATCGTTCGGGCGCAGCAGGCCGGGCAGATCGGCAAACCGGCGGTCGTGCAGTCCGCCTTGCGCATCCAGGTGGAGGAGGCGGCTGGCGGTGCGGTCGGCGGCGGGGGTCTGGGCGATCAGCTCGGGCGGAAGTTCGTAGTCGAAATCGTCGAGAGTGAGATCAGGCACGGGTAAGGCAGGGTTGGGAAAGCGCACGGCAACCTACCATCATAGCCTGGAATCGGTGCCCCGGCCGCGCGGACCATGCCAACTGGGCAGGCAACCGGTGGAGAGCCGGCGACATGTGAAGCTTGTCCCTCCTCCAATCGTTCACTCATCCTTGAAAGAAGCCTTGCGCTTCTCTATGAACGCCAGCATGCCTTCCTTGGCGTCGCTGCTTTGGAGCGCGAGCGTCAGCAGATCACCTTCGATCTTGAGCGCATCGTCCAGGCCGCGCTCGGCTCCTCTCGCGACTGCTTCCCGGGCAAGGGCGGAGGCGGCAAGGCTAAAGCCAGTGAACTGAGCCAGGAACTCCACGCCGGCTTCGATCGGGTCGCTGCTTTCCGACAGCCGGTCAACCAACCCCATGCGGTAGGCTTCGTCGGCATCGACCGTCCGTCCCGACAGAATCAGATCGAGTGCGCGCGACTCGCCGACGAGACGTGGGAGTCGCTGCGTGCCGCCATATCCGGGTATGAGGCCAAGTTTGATCTCCGGCAAGCCCATCCGTGCTTGTTTCATCGCGATTCGGAACGTACACGCCAGGGCGATCTCGAGTCCGCCTCCGAAGGCAAAGCCGTTGATCATGGCGACAGAAGGGATGGGGAGCGTGCCGACGCTGCTGATGATGGCTTGCGCTTCCGCAATGGCCTTCCTGCTTGCAGACGCAGAGCGTTCCATCATTTCCTTGATGTCGGCGCCAGCGCAGAAAGCCTTGCCGCCGGAGCCGGTGATGAGCAATCCGCGCGCCGCGGATTGCCGGATCTGCCCGAGGACATCCCTCAAATCGGACAGCAGTTCAAGGCTCAATGCGTTGAGGGCCTCCGGGCGGTTCAACGTTGCGATCGCAATCGCTCCACGATACTCAAGGGTAACCAGCATGTGCGTCTCCAAAGCAAAAAAGGGGCTTTCAATGTTCGCGGCAAGGCGGAAGAAAGGGGTGTGGGCGACTTAAACGCGTTAAACTGAGATCGCTCTGCATATCCGCATCTTCTCTAGATTCGACGTGGGACATGACGCAGTTGACGAATACTGGAAAAAACCCAAAGCGGGAAGATGTGATTCCTGGCGAAGCAGGATCTTCGGGGCCCCGGTCCCTGATGCGTCTGTTGAACATATTCCACTCCCTTGCCAAATCCGGCGATAGCATGTCGCTTGCCGAGCTGAGTGCCGCGTTGGTCTCCCCCAAGAGCAGCCTGCTTTCTCTCCTGAGGCCATTGGTGCAAAGTGGCTTCTTGACGCAAGCCACGGGCCGCTACAGCCTGGGGCCGAAGGCGTTCCAGCTTTCGCTCGACATACTTTCTGTCCGTACCTTCTCCAAACTGATACGCACGTTTCTGCTGGAGCTTGCCGAGAGGAGTGGCGAAAGCGTCTACCTCGCGACGATCGACCGCACTGTTGGCCTGTGCAACTACGTGGAAATGATCGAGAGCCAGGAAGCCGTTCGTTATGCCGTCCCCGCAGGTACCTCCAGGCCCCTGTTCGTGTCTGCCGCCGGCCGCACCCTGCTGGCTTTCCAGCCACCGGAGTGGCGTGACCGGTACATAAAATCCACCAAGATGGTCGGCCCGGTGACCAAGGCCGCTATCGACAAGGCCTGGCTAAAGGAAGAGCTTGAGCGGATCCAAGAAACGGGTATCGCCATCAGTCTCGGGGAAGCGGTTTCTGGCGCTTCCGGTATTGCCGCGCCCATTATTTCCAACGATGGCACGGCGATGCATGCGTTGATGATTGCAGGTCCTACCGAGCGCTTCCAGAAGGCCCTTCCGGATTTGAAAAGGCTGATGCTGGAGGTCGCACCGCGAGCCTCCGACGTACTGCGCGACGTTCGCAATTGACGCAGCAGGTCCGGCGCTGGTCATCCTTTCAGCAATCCGTCCCTTGATCGCGCCTTTTCGGCGCCCAGCCACTCTGCAAGAACTGCCCTGCCTGTCTCCTTGGTCGGTTTCGCTGGCGGAACGGGAAGCCCGTTGCCGGTACGAGAGAATCGCGGTGCCGCCGCCGGCTGGGTGATTCCGTCCACCGTTACGAAGGTCCGGCGAGCCTTGAGGTGGGGGTGCTCCGGCGCCTCGCTGGCGCTCAGGACCGGCGCGAAGCAAGCGTCCGTACCTTCCAGCAGCCTGCACCAATAGTCGCGATCCTGGCTTTTGAACCTGGCCTTCAAGGCGGCCGCTGCTCGTCGACGATAATCGGGGGCCTCCCGGCGGCCGAGCGTCGTTGCATCGATCTCCAGACGATCGAGAAGATCTTGATAGAACTTGTCTTCGATCGGAGCGACCGACACCCAGCACCCGTCGGCACACTCATACACATCGTAGTAGGGGGCGCCGGAATCGAGGATATTCTCTCCCCGGGGGCCGAGCATGCCCGCTTCATGCATGCCGAAAACGGAAGTTGCCAGAGCGGCCGTGCCATCGACAATCGCGGCATCGACGATCTGTCCTTGTCCGGAATTGCGTGCCTCGAGGATGGCAGCAAGAATTCCCAACGCCAGATAGAGTCCGCCGCCCGCATAATCTCCCACCAGATTGAGCGGCGGCGTGGGCGGTTGCTTTTCGCGCCCGATCCAGTTCAATACGCCGGTGAGCGCGATGTAGTTGAGATCGTGTCCGGCTGCTCGAGCGAGGGGCCCGTCTTGCCCCCAGCCCGTCATCCGGCCGTATACGAGACGCGGATTGCGGGCAAGACAGATCTCCGGTCCCAACCCCAACCGTTCCATCGTGCCGGGACGAAAGCCTTCGATCAGTGCATCCGCGGTTTCAAGCAGTTCCAGTACCAGGTCTTTGCTCGCCGGATCCTTCAAGTCGAGTGCGATGCTTTGGCGATTGCGCAAGAGCAGGTTGTATTCGAGCGGTCGCTCGATACCCAGGCCAGGCGGGACCGGCCGATCTATCCTCAGTACCGTCGAGCCCATGTCGGCGAGGGTCATGGCTGCCATCGGCGCCGGGCCTATGCCTGCAAATTCGACAATCCTGATTCCCTTCAAGGGACCGCTGGCAATACCGGTCGTCGTTGTCATTGCTGTCCGGCTCCGGTCGTCTTGGGTACTGCCCGAGGGGGGCCGCTGTCGAAATAGAGTCCTCGACCGCTGGCGATCGGGCGGCCTTGATCATCGGCAATGCGCGTTTGCGCAGTGATCAATTGCTTCCCCATGTGAACGACCTGCGCGCTCGCGCGCAAGATCCCGGAGTTGGCGGCCCGGTGGTAGTCCACGCTAAGGTCGATGGTCGGGACCGGATAGCCAAGGCGTGCCGCAATGGCGTAGTCGCTGGCCGTATCGATGAGCGATGCCAGGACACCGCCGTGTATCGAGTTGCGTTCCGGACTGGATACGAGGTCGAGACGCCAGGGAACCTCCAGCATGAGCCCATCGGGGCCCAGATGGGCAACTTTGACCCCGATCCATCGATTGAAGGGTGACCGGTCCACGATTGCCTGCATTTGTTCCAAGGTGTCGATAGCCATTGCATGCTTCCTCTTCGATCTTGCAGGGCTAGTCGATGCGTGCGTTGTTGGATTTGATGATCCTGTCCCATCGCTCATGTTCGTCGGTGATGAATCTGCCATATTGGACTGGCGTGCCGTGCTTCGGTTCGGCTCCCTGTTCTGCAAGGCGAACCAGTAGATCCTTGTCGTTCAGGGCCGTTTGAATGGCCGCGTTGAGCTTGGCGACGATTTCGGGTTTGGTGCCCGCCGGGGCCACGATGCCTGACCAGGCGCCAAGTTCCAACGGCTTGCCGACAACCTCGGAGAGGGTGGGGACATCCGGCAGCCCGCTCATGCGCTTTTCCGTGCCCACAGCCAGGGCGATCAGGCGCTTGTCTTTGATGAATGGGATCACTCCCGCGGAGGTGCCAGCATAGAAATCCACCTGTCCGCTTGCGACGTCGGTGACGGCGGGGGCTTCGCCCTTGTAGGGAACGTGAGTTGCGGCCCCCCCGATCGCTTGTAGCAAGAGCAGTGCGGAGAGGTGGGTGATGTTGCCGTTCCCGGCGGACGCGTAGTTCAACCTTCCCGGATTCGCCTTGATGGCGGCGATGAGGTCCGACGCGCTTTTGTACGGGCTCTTCGGTGATGCCACCAGGATGATCGGCAGGCTGGCCGTGAGAGCAACGGGCTGAAAATCCTTGTAGCTGTACGGAAGCTTCGTGTACAGCGAAGGACTCAGGATCAGGGCGGACGTGTTGTAGAGGAGCGTGTAGCCGTCAGCCCTGGATTTCGCGACCTGGTCGCTGCCGATATTGCCGTTGGCGCCGGTCACGTTGTCGACGAAGACCTGTCCTCCCATGGCATCGCCCATTTTCTGGGCAATGCCGCGGGCAATGACATCGGTCCCTCCGCCGGCGGCAAATCCAAGGACCAGGCGGATCGGGCGCGACGGATAGGGTTCTTCGGCGTAAGCGGTGTTGGACCCGATGGGGATGAGGAGAAGAAGGGGAGCCGTCTTGAAAATCGTCTTCATGCCGTTTGTCTCGCATTCATTGGGAACCGGTGCTGCCTGGTGAAAGGGGGCGGACGGCACTAGCCCGCCATCGTCAGCCCACCCGAGACAGAAATCACCTGGCCCGTAATGAAGGCTGCATCGTCCGAGGCCAGGAAGCAGACGGCACCGACTACATCTTCCGGCTGGCCCAGGCGGCCAAACGGAATCGCTTTTTCCAGCGCGCCGCGCAGCTTGTCTCCACTTTCGCCTTCCCCGGCAAAATCCTTGAACAGCGCGGTGTCGGTCGGTCCCGGGCAGACAACGTTGACGTTGATCTTCTTGCGCGCGGTCTCGCGGGCGATGGTCTTGGTAAAGGCGATGATGCCGCCCTTGCATGCCGAGTAGACGGATTCTCCCGAGGAGCCGACCCGGCCGGCATCGGAGGCAATGTTCACGATGCGTCCATGGCCGCGTTCGAGCATGCCCTTGAGCACCGCATGATGAAGATTCAGCGGGCCGACGAGATTGATGGAGATCAGCTTCTGCCAAAGGGCCGGCGTGGTGTTGACGAAGCGGTCCGCGTGATCCCAGCCGGCGTTGTTCACGAGCACGTCGACGGGGCCGAGCGTGGCCTCGATCCTGGCGACCGCTTCATTGACGGCATCGTGGTCGGTGATATCGACCGCGCAACCTATGGCTGTTCCTCCGTTCGTCTTGATCCCGTCCACGACTGCGTCGGCACTGGCCGCGTTGAGATCGAAGATGGCGACTTTGCTGCCTTCGGCGGCGAATCTTGCAGAAAGCGCCGTGCCGATGCCGCCGGCTCCGCCGGTAATGATGACGACCTTGTCCTTGAGTCCTCGCATGGCTTTCTCCATTGCAAAAAAGTTGCTATCTCGCGGCGTCTCGGCACTTCAGCATCCGCAGCGGGGTGTAGGTCAGGGCGACCGTGCCGTCCTGCTTGACGACCTTGTTGCGGGTACGGACCAGTGCACGGCCCGGCCGGCTATTCGAACGGCGGGATTCGATGACCTCGCACTCCACATGCAACGTGTCGCCGGCAAACACTGGCGAATGGACGGTAAGCTCCATGTTGATGAACGCGTAGCCCGTCTTCTGCATCGTCGATTGGGCGAGCAGGCCTTCGGCCATGCCGTAGATGAACGCCCCCGGGGCAATACGGCCCTTGATGTCCGACTCGTTCCTGACGAACTCCATATCGGTGAACAGCACCTCCGTCATGTGAATGACGTTGATGAATGCGCAGATATCGGCGTCCTGGACGGTGCGGCCGAGCGTCTTGAATTTTCTCCCGAGCGGTAGATCCTCGAAGTACAGGCCAAGACCGACGGTGGGGATGTCTTCTTCACTCATGGTTTTACCTTTCCTGTTGGCGGTGCCTGGCGTCCGTCTATCGGCGGGAAGGACGGCCAAGCAACCCGTTGGCGACGATGTTGCGTTGGATTTGATTGGTGCCCTCGATGATCTGAAGAACTTTCGCGTCCCGGAAGTATCGGTTGATCGGGTACTCCGACGAGACGCCCGCGGCGCCGAACATCTGCACCGCGTCAGTTGCCACACGCATCGCGGTGTCCGTGGCGAAGCACTTGGCCATGGCGGCGACCGGCGCCAACGCAGCCGAGGGTTCGCAGGCATCCACCATCGATGCGGCGCGGTAGACCAGGTTGCGAGCGGCCTCGGTCTGGATCGCCATGTCCGCGAGCATCCATCGGATGCCTTGAAATTCCGAAATGGACTGGCCGAAGGCATTGCGGTTGGTGATGAACTCGATGGCGTGGTCGATGGCGCCCTGGGCCAGCCCAACGCCGCGAGCGCCGATCAGCGGACGGCTGGCGTTGAAGGCTTCCATGACGGCGCGGAAGCCGCCTCCGAGCAGGTTTTCGTCGGGGACGAATACGTTGTCGAGGAAGAGCGGGCAGGAGGGAACGCCGCGTGCGCCGATCTTGTCTTCTTTCTTTCCGACCGTGAATCCCTCGGCGTTTTTCTCGATGATGAACAGGCTGATTCCGTCCTTGTTGCCATCGTTGTACTTGGCCGCCACCAGGACGAAATCCGCGATGTCGGAGTTCGTGCACCAGATCTTGGCGCCATTGATCCTGTAGCCGCCCCCCACCTTTATGGCGCGGCAGCGGATGCTGCCGACATCGGACCCGCTCTGCGCTTCGGTGGTGGAAAACGCGCCGCGGATCTCTCCAGCAGCCAGGCCGGGCAGCAAGCGCTGTTTCTGGGTCTCTGTGCCGCCAGCGAGGATTGCTCCAAAAGGCACCCACTGGACGAGAAGGAGGTAGGCGGTGTTGTAGCAGACACGTCCCAGTTCCTCGATGGCAACGCATGCGGATAGCATGCTGTTGGCGCCGCCATAGACCTCGGGGAAAGGTAAGGTGAATAGTCCCAGATCCTTGAGCAGGGCAAACATGTCGTGAGGGTATTCGGCAGTCCGGTCGATTTCCTGCGCGCGTGGAGCGACGCGCTCCCTGGCGACGCGGCGGATGAGATCCTGGACCTGGCGTTGGTCCTCTTGCAGTTCGTAGGTCATTTGTGCGGGTCCCCCGGGCGCTCTGCGCGCCGCTTCATTCAATCGTGCCCTTCTTGCGCAGTGCTTCCAGGTCGCTGGCGGTGAGATCCAGGACTTCGCCAAGGATTTCGTCAGTGTGCTGGCCGCGCTGTGGCGGCGCATACCGGTATTCGATCTGCGTTCCCGAAAGCCGGATCGGGTTGCGCACGGTGCTCACCATGCCTCCCGCTACGTGCGGCATGTCCACTCTCATCTGGCGATGGACCACCTGGGGATGCTGGAATACCTTGTCGTAAGTGTTGATCGCACCGGTTGGGACATCGCAGTTCTCGAGACGCTTGAGCCATTCCTCGGTGGTATGTTCGGAAAAAGTCCTTTCAAGCTGCTGGACCAGCGCCGCCCGGTTTTCGTTGCGCCCCGACATGATTTGGAATCGAGGGTCCCGCGCCAGGTCGTCGCGTCCCAGGATCGAGCAGATCGCCTGGTATTGGGCATCGTTGCCGCAAGCCACGATCAGGTGGCCGTCGGCAGTCTTGAAGATCTGGTAAGGCGTGAGGTTGGGGTGGGCGTTCCCCCAACGTTGGGGAATCTTGCCGCTGGTGAAGTAGCTGACGATCTGGTTCGAGCCGAAATGCACGATCGTGTCGAGAAGCGCGATGTCTATATGCTGTCCACGACCTGTTTCGTGGCGACTCTCTATCGCGGAAAGAATGCCGATCGTGGCGTTCAATCCCGTGAGCACGTCCGCCACCGCGATCGAGGTTTTCATCGGGCCGCCTCCGGGCTTGTCATCGGCTTCGCCGGTGATGCTCATGAGCCCCCCTTCGCCCTGGAAGACGAAGTCGTAGCCAGGACGCGACGCGTAGGGGCCGGTCTGTCCATAGCCCGTGACCGAACAGTAGATCAGCCTGGGATTGACCTCGCGCAGGTCTTCATAGGACAGGCCGTAGCGCTTGAGGTCTCCGACCTTGTAGTTCTCCACCAGAATGTCCGACTTCGCCGCCAGGGCGCGAACCAGCGCCTGGCCTTCTGTCGTGCTGAGATCGACCGCAATCGAACGTTTGTTTCGGTTGGTGGACGTGAAGTACGCGGAGTCCTCCGTATTGTCGCCCTGGCCGTCTTTGGTCCACGGCGGACCCCAATGACGCGTGTCGTCGCCTGCAACGGGGCGTTCCACCTTGATGACGTCGGCACCCAGATCGGCAAGCATCTGTGTGCACCAGGGACCGGCCAGGACGCGCGTCAGGTCGAGGATGCGGAGATGTGAGAGAGGTCCAGCCATGTCTATCTGCGATGTGAGTAGGGCTTTGTTCCGAGGGGCGGCCGCACTGTCTGGGGCGGGGGACGATTCTTAGGTCGTTCTTATATATGAACGATGTTCGTAAATATACACTGACGAAAGGTTCTATGCCATGATTCGTTGAATATTTTTTGCCACGACAACTGAGGAGCAGACATGGGCGAGTACAGCGACATCATTTACCGTCAGGACGACGGCGTTGCGACGATCACGATCAACCGTCCCGGGAAATACAACGCCTTTCGAGGCAAGACCTGCGACGAGATGATCGACGCTCTCAACCGCGCCGGGTGGGACAGGTCGGTTGGCGTGATAGTCCTGACGGGGACGGGAGACAAGGCGTTTTGCACTGGCGGTGACCAGTCGGCGCACGATGGCGGATATGACGGCCGAGGCATGATCGGACTCCCTGTCGAGGAACTGCAGGGGTTGATCCGCGAAGTGCCCAAGCCCGTGATCGCAAGAGTCAACGGTTATGCGATCGGTGGCGGCAACGTGCTGGTCACGTGTTGTGATCTGGCCATTGCGTCAGAGACCGCAATCTTCGGTCAGGTCGGTCCCAAGGTCGGCTCGGTGGATCCTGGGTTCGGCACCGCGCTCCTTGGCCGAGTCGTCGGCGAGAAGCGTGCGCGCGAGATCTGGTTTCTATGCCGTCGCTACCAGGCGGCGCAGGCTTTGGAAATGGGGTTGGTGAACGCGGTCGTGCCGGCGGATCAACTGGATGCCGAGGTGAAGCGCTGGTGTGACGAGATCCTGGCCTTGAGCCCGACGGCGATTTCCATTGCGAAGCGCTCGTTCAATGCTGACTCCGATTCGATCCGTGGTATCGGGGGACTCGGCATGCAGGCGCTCAGCCTTTATTACGGCACGGAAGAGTCGCATGAGGGTGTGCGGGCGTTCCTGGAAAAGAGGAAACCCGAGTTCCGGAAATATTACGAAGGCAAGGAATAAGTTCCGCCTTGTCTGTTGACAGGGTGCTCGTTAGATTTAATAATATGAACAACGTTCACAAATATGAACGAATGAATGCCTGGCGAGCTTTCCAGAAGAATTTTTCGGAGACATTTCGGCGGAGCCGCACTCTCGGCAACGCCGATGTACGAACCACGTGAAACTCACTAACTTCATTCCGCCAATCGCAGAAGTGGCGCCGAAGCTGGCCGCCCTGCGCCGACAGGCCCGCGACTTTCTTGCGGACGAGCATGCATCGGGCGGCTATACCCGTACAGCTGCCGGATGGGATCGCTACGATCCCGCGTTCAGCCGCAAAGTCGCCGCCAAAGGCTGGATCGGGATGACGTGGCCAAAGCAATATGGTGGCCAGGAATCCTCCTACCTGGAACGCTATGTGGTGGCCGAAGAGTTGCTCGCCGCCGGTGCGCCGGTGCGCGCGCATTGGCTGGCCGATCGCCAGATAGGACCGCTTCTTCTTGCCGTGGGGACCGAGAAGCAGAAAAGCGAAATCCTGCCCCAGATCGCCAAGGGGGAGTGCTACATCTGTGTCGGCTTGAGCGAGCCGGATTCGGGTTCCGACCTGTCTTCCATCCGGACCAAAGCGACCAAGGTCGATGGCGGGTGGTTGGTCGAAGGCACCAAAGTCTGGACCAGCTATGCGCATATGGCGCACAAGATGAATCTGTTCGCACGAACGAGTGCGCGAACCGAGGCGGATCGGCACGCGGGTGTCACACAGTTCATGGTGGATTTGAAGACCGAAGGCATCACGATCCGCCCGATCTACAACCTTGCGGATGACCACGATTTCAACGAAGTCATCTTTGACGGGGTCTTCCTGCCGGAGGATGCCGTGATCGGCAAGGTAGGCGGCGCATGGAGCCAGGTCACCGGCGAACTTGCCCATGAACGCAGCGGCTCCGAACGATGGATGAACGCCTACGGTCTTCTCGTCGCATTGGTGGATCACCTCGGGAAGGGCGCGGCCGAATCCGATGCCGAGCAAGTGGGACGTCTCGTTGCCCACCTCTCCACACTGCACCAGATGTCTTTTTCCATCGCGGGACTCCTGGAACGGGGTGAATCGCCCATGGTGGAAGCGGCCCTGGTCAAAGACCTGGGCACTCATCTGGACCAGGAGATTCCCGCCGTGGCGCGCCGCGTCATCCCCGAGTGGGCGAGGGCCAGCCTGGATCCGGCCGACGGTTTCCACGACATGCTCGCCAGGGCGATCCTCTATGCCCCGTCGCACACGATACGCGGAGGTACTGCGGAAATTCTCCGCGGGATCATCGCACGTGGGCTTGGACTTCGCTGAGATTGCCCCGATGACTACCGAACGCGAACTGTTATTGGACCCCGCAAGACGTCTTTTCGGGGATTACTGCACCCGCCAGGCCATCGAAACGGCAGAACGAGGAGGGTGGCCAGAAGCTGTCTGGACGGCTCTCGAAGATTCCGGACTGACTCTTGCGGCCACGGCGGAAGCGCGCGGCGGACCGGGGTGCGACCTGGCCGATGCATTTTCGTTGTTGAAAGTCGCCGGCGCCTATTCCTTGCATGCGCCCTTGGCCGAAACGCTGCTGGCCGAGATGCTGCTGTCGGCGGCTGGCCTGCCGCCCGTGGAGGGGCCGGCCACGATTGCTCCCATGTCAGGGGGAACGCAGGTGCAATTGCGCAGGGTGAATCGGCAGTGGCGACTCAGTGGGGTGGTGCACCGCGTTCCCTGGGCGCGGCATGCCTCCTTTGTCGTCGTTACCGCGATGTGTGACCAAAAGCCGGCAACCGTCGTGGTCAGAAAGCCGGCCGTCCGACACCAGGCGGAGAACCTTGCCAACGAGCCGCGCGATACCGTGGATTTCGGCGATGCCATCGTTGACGAAGCCGATGTGGCGATCGAGCGCGGGATGTCGCCCGGCGAAGTCCACGCGCTTGGTGCGTTGGCGCGTGCATGTGCCATTTCCGGCGCTCTTGAGACCATTCTTGCTAGTTCGGTCACTTATGCCCAAGAGCGGATCCAGTTCGGCAAGCCCATTGCGAAATTCCAGGCTATCCAACAGCAGGCTGCTGTTCTGGCCGGTGAAGTGGCAGCCGCCTCCGCGGCCGTGCAAACCGCCGTCGAGGGCCTGGCCCAACAGGCCTCGCCGTTCGCGATTGCGGTCGCCAAGGTCCGGGCTTCCGAAGCCGCCGGCATCGTCAGCGCCATCGCCCACGAAATTCACGGCGCCATGGGGTTCACCAAGGAGCACGCGCTGCACCTGTCGACCCGGCGCGTCTGGTCCTGGCGCGAGGAGTTCGGAGATGAGCGCGAATGGGCCGAGTGGATTGGACGGCATGTCGCGACGCAGGGTGGCGAGGCGCTTTGGCGCGTGATCGCCCCCATTCCCGCGCAGTTTTCCAAGTAGAAATTTTCGGAGCCGAAGTCCTCATGTCAGCAGCCACGCAACCTGCTCTCCATCCCGGTCCCTTTGCGGGGGTGAGAGTTCTTGACTTCACAAACATGATGTCGGGGCCGTATTGCACCCGTCTGCTAGCGGACCTGGGCGCGGAAGTCATCAAGGTCGAACCTCCGGAAGGCGATCACAACCGTTCGCGGCGTCCTGTCCGCAACGGCTACAGCAGCTTCTTCGGGCAGTTGAACGCCGGCAAGAAATGCATCGTGCTCAATCTGAAGAGCGCTGTGGGCGTTGCCACCGCCAAGGCCCTGGCGCAGAAGTGCGACATCGTGGTGGAGAATTGGCGGCCGGGTGTTGCCGACCGTCTTGGTGTCGGCTATAAGGCGCTCTCCGAGGGGCGATCCGATCTGATCTATTGTTCCATTTCGGGTTTTGGCCAAACCGGCCCTAAATCCTTGCGCCCGGCCTATGCTCCCATGGTGCATGCGGCCTCCGGTTTCGATCATGCGCAAATGGGTTACCAGAAGGCGGATCAGCCGGCCAACACCGCCACCTTTACCGGAGATTTGTTCGGCGGGATATCCGCCTTCAGTGCAGTCCAGGCTGCGTACATCCAGCGCCTGCGCACGGGCAGGGGCCAATACCTGGATGTCTCGCTATTCGACGGGATGCTGAACATCCTGGTCTACGAAGTTCAGGAAGCGCAGGCGCCCACCGACGAGAAGGTGCGTGTCTACCAACCTCTCAAGACCATCGACGGCCATATCGTGCTGGCTCCCACCAGCCAAAAGAACTTCGAGCTCCTGGCCAGGTCCGTAGGCCATCCGGAGTGGATCGAAGATCCGCGGTTCTCTCGTACGCGCGCCAGGGAGGCGCACTGGGGCGAACTGATGGATCTGATCGGAGAGTGGACGAAGGTACGCACCGGCCTTGAATGCGAGGACCACCTTCTGGCCGACGGAGTGCCGTGCAGCCGTTATATGACGGTCGCGGAGGCGATCGCCGATCCTCAGGTCGTCTACCGGGGTTCCATGACGAAAGTGGTGGATCCGGCGGGCAGCTACCTGATCCCCAATGCCCCGTTCGCCATGCCCGGTACGGACGCGGCACCGAAGCCGCACATCCCGCAGCTGGGCGAGCACGGCCAGGAAATCCTGGGCGGACTGCTGGGATATGGGCCCTCCCAAATCAAACAATGCGCGGTACGCGCAAGTACCAGACCTACTGCGGAAGAGACCGAGTCATGAGCGAAGACAACCTGATCTTGTTCGAGGTCGACACGGACGGCATTGCCGTCCTGACCCTGAATCGTCCCGAAAAGTACAACGCCTTCACCAAGGCAATGATCATCAGGTGGAACGCGATCCTCGAAGAGGCGGCCGAGGACCCGGCGGTGAAGGCGATCATCCTGACCGGCGCGGGGAAGGCATTTTGCACCGGCGGCGACGTCAATGCCCAGAAAGAGCGCGCGAACAACGATGCGCTCGAACGCAAGGATTTTCTTTTTCGCCACGTGCACAAGATTGCCTTCGCGCTTGAACGAATGGACAAGCCTGTCATCGCCGCGGTCAATGGCACCGCGCGCGGTGCAGGCATGGATATGGCGCTGATGTGCGATCTACGCATCATGGCGCAGACGGCAACCATGGCCGAGAGCTACATCAACGTCGGGCTGATCGCGGGGGACGGGGGTACCTGGTACTTGCCGCGCCTGATCGGAACCGCCCGGGCGCTGGAGTTGTGCTGGACCGGCCGTGTCATCGATGCGGCCGAGGCCGAGCGCATAGGCCTGGTCAATCGCGTCGTACCGGAAGGCGAGGCGTTGAGCGCCGCCAAAGAGCTTGCGCGGACCATCGCGGCGCAGCCCTTCGAGGCGGTGCGTGCCTACAAACGCTCCATCTACCAGGGCATGACGATGACGCTCGCATCGCATCTGGACATGGTGTCGTCCCATACCTCCATCCTGCGCGAGACGCCCGACCACCGCGAGCGTGTCGCGGCATTTCTGGATCGCAAGAACAAGGCCTGATGATGCGTGCCCTTGTCTGTACAGCCTTTGGAGAGCATGGCTCCGGCGAACGCGGGTCTTATTCGCCTGCGTCCCTGGCGGTGAGGGATGTCGAGACACCCGTACCGCGGGCGGGGGAAGTGCTTGTCCGGGTGCACGCCGCGTCCGCCAATTTTCCGGATCTCTTGATGCTGGACAATCTGTACCAGCATCGTCCAGCCTTGCCGTTCATTCCAGGCTATGAATTTTCCGGCGTGGTCGAAAAGATTGGGCCCGGCGTGACGGGTATCGAACCCGGCGATGCCGGTGTCGCCATTACGCGCTCGGGGGGCTTTGCCGAGTCGGCCGTGGTTGCCGCCGATCGATTCTGGAAGATCCCCGCGGGCATGGACATGCGGCATGCCGCTGCATTCCCATTGGCCTATGGCACCAGCTACCACGCGCTCAAAGACCGTGCGCAGCTTGCCCGAGGGGACATTCTGCTCGTTCTTGGCGCTGCCGGCGGCGTGGGCATCGCCGGCGTCCAGCTCGGAAAGATGTCGGGGGCCACGGTCATTGCCTGCGCGTCATCGGACGACAAGCTGAAACGGTGCACCGAGTGCGGTGCCGACTACACCATCAACTACGAGAAAGACGACCTGCGTAGCGCGATCAAGGCGATCGTTGGCGAACGTGGCGTCGATGTCGTGCTCGACCCGGTCGGGGGCAGGTATACGGAGGCGGCCTTCAGGAGCCTGGGCTGGAACGGACGGCATCTGGTGGTGGGTTTCACGGCCGGGGAGATTCCGCGCTTGCCACTGAATCTTCCCCTGCTGAAAGGCGCTTCCGTGATCGGCGTGTCATGGGACACGTATTCCAGGAAATTCCCGGAAGGCGGGGCCCGGAACATCCGGGAACTGGCCGAAGCCATCGCCGGCGGAAAGCTGCTTCCCGCCATTGCTTCCGAGTATCCGTTGGAGAAGGCGAAAGAGGCTTTGGAAGATGTTCGCGAGCGCCGAGTGATAGGAAAGGCGCTGGTCCTTTGTCGATCGGATATGAAACCCTTGCCCCAATGAAAATCCCTCTGCTGTTTACCCCGTTGACCCTTCGTGACGTCACGATTCCGAATCGCGTGATGGTGTCCCCCATGGCCCAGTACAGCGCGGTGGATGGCTTCATCACGGACTGGCATTTCGCCCATTTCGCCAAGTTCGCCATGGGCGGTGCGGGGCTGGTCTTCGTGGAGGCGACCAAAGTCGAGCGTCGGGGCCTGGGCACCGTCGGTGACATGGGCTTGTGGAAGGACGAGCAGATAGCGCCGCTCAAGCGCCTCACGCAGTTCATCCGTGCGCAGGGGGCGGTTCCCGCGATCCAGATCAATCATGCGGGGCGCAAGGCGGGTACGCTCAAGCCGTGGGACGGATTCGGTCCGCTCGATCGTTCGATGCCAGTTGAAGGCGAGGAGCACTGGGAGGTGATCGGCCCCAGTGCGACAAGCTACCTGGAAGGATGGCCCATCCCCCGTCCCATGTCCAAGAGCGACATAGCCGATGTGGTCGATGCATGGGTCGCCACGGCGCAGCGTGCCGAGAAGGCCGGATTCGACATTCTCGAGGTTCATGGCGCGCATGGCTACCTGATCCATCAATTCCTGTCCCCGGCCTCCAACCATCGAACGGATGAATACGGCGGCAGCCTGGAAAACCGGATGCGATTCGCCCTGGAAATTTCGAAGGCGGTTCGCAAGGCCTGGCCGGAAGGCAAACCGCTGTTCTTCCGCGTTTCTGCGGTCGACGAGGGCGGCTGGACGATCGAGGACTCCATCGTACTGGCCAGGGAACTGAAGAAGTGCGGTGTGGATCTCGTCGACTGCTCGGCGAGCGGCATTGCGATCCGCTCTCCGACAGCTTCGCGCAATGTTGCCAATCGCGGATTTCAAGTGCCATATGCCGAAGCGATACGACGGGACGCGGACATTGCCACCGCCGCAGTAGGCCTGATCATCGATGGGCTGCAGGCGGACGAGATTCTTCGACGGCAGCAAGCCGATCTGATCGCAATCGGCCGCGAAATGCTCTATGACCCGTTCTGGGCCGCCCACGCAGCCCATGCCCTGGGCTACGACGCCGAGTTTTCGTTGATGCCCAAGCAGTATGGGTGGTGGTTGAACCGCCGAACCAAATCCGGTTTCACAAAAGACGCCAAATGAGCCATCTCTGTGCCCTGAGCAAGCGTCATACAACCTAGGAGACACTCATGGATCGCCGCGTCTTTCTCGCCACGGCTGGTGTTGCTGCCGGGCAATCTCTTGTTGAACCAAAGCTTGCGCTGGCACAGGGCACTTATCCGAATCGTCCCGTACGCTTGATCATTCCCTTTGCGCCGGGAGGCCAGACCGATATCCTGGGCCGCCGCTTTGCACAGAAACTGGAATCCGCAGTGGGCCAGTCGGTCGTGCCGGAAAACAAGGGCGGAGCGGGGGGCACGATCGGCAGCCTGGAGGTCGTTCGCGCGGTGCCGGACGGATATACCCTGGAAATCGGGACATCGTCGACTCACGCGATCAGTCCGTTCATCATGGGCAAGCAGCCGTATGATCCGGTGAAGGACTTCACGCCGATTGCTCTGCTCGGCATCATTCCCATGGTGGTCGCGGTGCACCCGAGTGTTCCGGCCAGGAATCTTCAAGAGTTGATCGCGTTGATCAAGGCCAATCCGAGCAAGTATGCCTACGGTTCCGCAGGCGTCGGCAGTATCAATCACTTGACCGGCGAAATGTTCAAGACCCAGGCCGGCGGACTGGAGCTACCTCATGTTCCCTACAAGGGAAGCGGTACCAGCGTGCAAGACCTGATCGGCGGCCAGATTCCTATCCTGATGGCGACCTTCTCGTCGGTCGAGGCCGCGCAGCGCATGGGGCGAGTCCGCATTCTGGCCATAACGATGGACAAGCGTTCGCCGATTGCTCCCGACGTGCCGACGGCGGTCGAGAGCGGGATGCCCGACCTGCTGTCCTACACATTCAACGCGCTTTTCGGGCCTCCGGCCATGCCGGCGGCCACCGTGGCCTATCTTGGCGATCGGTCTCACAAGATCATGAGCGACGTGGCGTTCCAGAAGGACCTACAAGGCCTTGCGATCGATCCGGTAACGGATTCGACGCCGGAGTCCACGGCCAGGTTCGTTCGAGAGCAGGTCACCCGATTCGTTCCCATCATCAAAGCGAGCGGCATCCAGGTCTAGGCCGGCCTGCAATCATCGATGACCGGATCCGCGCGAGCGGCCGGATAGGGAATGGATAAAACTTCGTCCAGAATCGTCGATTTCGCGATCTCCGCCAGAGACGCTTCATTCTCCGCCTCCGCGGTGGACGCGTGCAAACGCAGTCTGGTGGATACCTTCGCATGTGCGCTGGGGGCTTTTGATACGCCCCTGGCGCACAAAGCCCGCCATACCGCTGGCCGCTACAAGGGGGGGCAGCCGGCTGCCCAGGTCTGGGGCTGTGACTGGACCGCCAGCGTGGAGATGGCGGCTTATGCCAACGGTGTAATGCTACGCCTGCTCGATCTGAGCGACGCCTACAGGAAAAAATGCGGCGGACATCCCAGCGACGTCGTTGCCGCCATCGCCGCCGCGGCGGATGCCTGTAACTCGAGCGGCGCGGAAGTCATCGCGGCGACTATTGCGGCGTACGAGATCTACTGCGCCTGCTGTGATGCCGTCGATTTGAACGCCCTTGGCTGGGACCAACCCGTTTACGGCGTGGTCGCATCGGCGATGGGGGCGGGCATGTTGTTCGGTCTGGGCAGGGAACAAATGGGGCAAGCGCTGTCCCTCGCCTTGGCCCCCAATCTTGCATTGCTGCAAACACGGCGTGGGAGTCTTTCGAATTGGAAGAACTGTGCGGGAGCGAACGCCGCCCGCAATGGCATGTTCGCCGTCCTTTTGGCACGGGAGGGGTATACCGGTCCCGAAGAGGTGTTTGAGGGACCGCATGGCTTGTTCGAGATAACCGGGGCCTTCGATTGGGACCTGCCGTCGATCGCCGGTGAGTCGAACCGCATCGCGCGGGTCAACTTCAAGAATTTCCCATTGTGCTACCACGGACAAGCTGCCGCCTGGGCGGCGAAACGGCTGTTCGGTGTGGTCCGGCCGGATCAGATCGAAAGTATCGACGTGGCGACGTATCAGCAATCGTTCAATGAAATGGCGAGTGAATCATTGAAGTGGGCGCCGAGAACCGCGGAAACCGCCGATCACAGCCTGCCCTTTGTCGTCGCGACCATGCTCGTCTACGGCGACGTGGATATGGATTCATTCAATGATGCGCGCCTCGACGATGCGGTACTGGCGGGCTTGATGAGAAAAACCAGGGTTACCGTCGACCCGGCATTATCCGATGGGTATCCGCAATCCGCGCCTTGCAGACTATCGGTGCGTCTTGCCAGCGGTGACCGTTTCGATGTCCGGATCGATTCGGCCAAGGGCCATGCGGACAATCCGATGGGTTTCGGCGATCTGCGGACCAAGTTCGGGAAGTTGACCGCAGGGCGTTGCGAAGCGAATCGGGTTGCCGATTTCTGCCGCGCGATCGGCGCCCTGGAACATGCTCCTTGTTTTCGAGAGACGGTGGGAACATGGCGCCACCTCGAATCGACCATCTATTGACTGGAAACTACTGGAAAGCATGACCATGGAAGTAATGGAGTATGACGTGCTGATCGTTGGCGGCGGTCCGGCGGGACTGGCCGCGGCGATCAAGCTCAAGCAACTTGCCTCGGAGAGCGGCGGCGAGATCAGCGTCTGCCTGATCGAAAAAGGTTCGACGATCGGTGCCCATATTCTTTCCGGCGCGGTGATGGATCCGGTAGCCATTGACGAGCTATGGCCGACCTGGAAGCAAGACGGTGCGCCGCTGAACCAGCCGGTTACGGAGGATCGGTTCCTGTTTTTGTCCGAGTCCGGCGGTTTCAAAGTACCCGGCTTCGCTTTGCCCGGAAACTTTCAGAACCATGGCAACTACGTCGTCTCCCTGGGAAACGTGTGCCGCTGGCTTGCCTCCAAGGCCGAGGAACTCGGCGTGGAGATCTATGCCGGCTTCGCCGGCACCGAGATTCTTTATGACGAGGGAGGCGCCGTACGCGGCGTGGCCACCGGCAATATGGGCGTGGGTCGAGATGGTGAGCGAACTGCCGGCTTCCAGGAGGGCATGGAGCTGGTTGCCAAGTACACCGTGTTCGCCGAAGGGTGTCGCGGTCACCTCGGCAAAAGGCTGATGACCAAGTACGATCTGAACAAAGGGGCCGATCCGCAGGCTTACGGCATAGGCCTGAAGGAGTTGTGGGAGATCGATCCGGCCAGGCATAGGCCGGGCCTGGTAATCCATACCGCCGGCTGGCCTCTGAAAAGCGACACCTACGGCGGCTCTTTTCTCTACCATTTGGAAAACAATCTGGTGGCGGCGGGTTTCGTTGTCGGCCTGGCCTATCAGAATCCTTACCTCAGCCCGTATGAGGAGTTCCAGCGATACAAGCTGCATCCGATGATCAAGCCCTTCTTCGAGGATGGCAAGCGGCTCGCCTATGGCGCGCGCGCATTGACCGCGGGTGGCCTTCTATCGTTGCCCAAGCTGATCTTTCCGGGCGGCGTGCTGGTGGGCGACGATGCGGGGTTTCTGAACGCTTCGCGCATCAAGGGTAGCCACGCCGCGATCAAGACCGGCATGCTGGCGGCCCAGGCTGCTTTCGATGCCATCGGTGCCGGCCGCGCCCGGGACGAACTCCCGGCCTATCCGGAAGCTTTCAACCGCAGCTGGCTCTATTCGGAACTAAATCGCGCGCGAAACTTCAAGCAATGGATGAGCAAGGGTTTGTATGTGGGGACGATGATGGTGGGTATCGAGCAGAAGCTCTTCGGCGGCAAGGTGCCCTGGACCTTGCACCGCAGGCACGCCGACCACGAGTGCCTGAAATCTGCTTCGGATTTCAGGCCGATCTCTTATCCCAGGCCGGATGGCAAGATCACCTTCGATCGCCTATCTTCGGTGTTCATCTCGAACACGGGTCATGAAGAGAACCAGCCGGTGCACTTGACGCTCAAGGACCCGTCGGTCCCTGTCGACATCAACTTGGCCAGGTATGCTGGCCCGGAATCGCGTTATTGTCCGGCGGGGGTCTATGAGTTCGTGAAAAACGCTACGCAACCGGGAAGCAGTGGCGAACGCCTGCAGATCAACGCTCAGAACTGCGTGCACTGCAAAACCTGTGACATCAAGGATCCGACGCAAAATATCGTGTGGGTTGCGCCCGAGGGCGGCGGCGGCCCGAACTACCCCGAAATGTGAAGCATTCGGCCCGGAGCCGCCGTCGATTTCCCGTTTTTCGAGAAGGCTATGACTCTCTGCACGCCGACCCGCTACCCGATACTGCTGTCGCCGCTACGCGCCGGTGCCCACATGCTGGGGAACCGTGTCCTGATGGGAGCGATGCATATGCAGCTGGAGCTTCTCGACCGTCACACGGAGCGTCTGGCGTTGTTCTACGCCGCCCGGGCGCGCGAGGGGGTGTCCCTGATGGTCACCGGCGGCTTTGCTCCCCACCCCGATGGGCGCATGGACGAGTCCGCGCCCGTTCTGGCCAGTCCGATCGACGCAGAGAAGCTCAAGCCCATCACCGCCGCGGTTCACCGGGAAGGCGGAAAGATACTCCTGCAAATCCTTCATGCGGGGCGGTATGCCCGCATCGCCCGGCCTGTGGGTGCCTCGGAGCGTCCGTCACGCATCAACAAGCGTCCCCTGCACGCACTCGATACCCGGGAGGTCTGGGGGACGATCGAGCGTTTCGTCCGCTGCGCCGAACTGGCGAGGGCGGCTGGCTTCGATGGCGTCGAAATCATGGGTTCGGAAGGCTATCTTCTGAATCAGTTTACGAGTGAGCGCACGAACCCTCGCAGCGATGTATTCGGCGGTAGCATGGAAAACAGGCATCGGCTGCCGGTCGAGATCGTCCGCCGGACTCGCGCGGCGCTGGGGCCGGATTTCCTGGTCATGTACCGGATTTCGGCGGTCGATCTGGTTGAAGACGGCGCTTCCCGGACGGAAACCGTTCAATTGGCGCAGGCGGTGGAAAGTGTCGGGGCCGACATTCTGAACACCGGGATCGGCTGGCACGAGTCGCTCATTCCGACCATCATGTATGCCGTTCCGCGGGGAGCCTGGAGATTCGCCGTCGCCGCGATCAAAGGGGCCGTCGGGATTCCGGTCGTCGCCTCGAACCGCATCAATACGCCCGAAGTCGCGGAGCAGATCCTGGCCGAGGGCGTGGCCGACATGATTTCCATGGCCCGTCCTCTTCTGGCGGATCCGGCTTTCGTCAGCAAGGCCGCGGCGGGCCGCGCGGACGAGATCAATACCTGTATTGCCTGCAACCAAGCCTGCCTCGACTATATCTTCAAAGGGAAGCCGGCGACCTGCCTGGTCAATCCACGGGCTGGCAGGGAGCTGGACTATGCCGAATGGCATGCCTCGCGCCGGCGGCAGCGCATTGCCATTGTGGGGGGCGGCGGCGCCGGGATGTCCTGCGCGGTCACGGCGGCGGAGCGGGGTCATGATGTCACGCTTTATGAAGCATCGAAGCGCCTGGGGGGGCAGCTCAATTACGCGAAGGCGGTGCCTGGAAAGCAGGAGTTCAGGGAGCTGTTGCGATATTTCGCCCGGCGGTTCGACGTGCTGGGCGTCGACTTGAGATTGCAGGCGTCGCCAACGGATGAGGAACTGGCCGCGCAAGACTACGACCAGATCGTTGTCGCGACAGGCGTCCGCCCTCGTATTCCCGACTTTCCCGGCGTGTCGCATCCGAAGGTCATTACCTATGCCGACCTTCTCGATGGTAAAGCGCAGGCTGGCCGCCGTGTGGCGGTCATAGGCTCGGGCGGCATCGGTTTTGACGTAGCGGAGTTCCTTCTTGGCCAGCAGTTGCCTGCCGAAGGAGACCAGGCAATACGCCAGTTTCAAGCCTACTGGGGCGTAGATCCCAGCCTGCGCGCCAAAGGGGGATTGGCGGCACCGCTATCCGCCGCCCCGGCACGGCAGGTCATCATGTTGCAGAGGCGTCTCGAAAAACCGGGCCGGACGCTGGGTCTGACAACCGGATGGGTCTTGAAAGGAAATCTGCAACGGGCCGGCGTCGAGTTTGCCGCGGGCTGTACCTACGAGCGTATGGACGATGCCGGCTTGCATGTCCGGGTCGAAGGAAATCTGCGCTGCCTTGAAGTCGATACCGTCGTGATCTGCGCGGGACAGGAGCCGGTCAACGACCTTTACCACGCACTCATTGCGCGAGGTTTTCCGGCACACCTGATCGGCGGTGCCCATACGGCGGCAGAGATCGACGCGCTGCGTGCGATCAGCTCCGGCATGCGCCTGGCCATGTCGTTCTAGTTTTCAATGCCAATGCGCCGCACCGGGTCACGCCGTCCGCGCTTCTTTCCTGAGCCACTCCCGGAATTGTTTGACGACCTCGCGTTTCGAGGCCGGTTCGTTGCTGACGATGTGGTAGCTGGACGCTAGCCGGACTTCCAGCGGAAAGGGCGCCACCAGCCGGCCGGTCGCCAGGTCCAGGCGGGCCAGTTCCTTGGTGGTCGCGACCACGCCCTTGCAGGCGACGGCGGCTTCCATCGCGGGGATGGAGTGCCAGAAGTGGGGCCCGCGCGAGGTGTCGATGCCCGTCACGCCGGCTTTTTCCAGCCACATGTCCCAGAACGACGGCCCTTCGTACAGCACGCCGCGATCGTCGTGGAGCAGCACGTGGCGGCGCAGGTCGTCGGGCTCGCGCAGGGGATTGTCGCCTTCGAGCAGGGCGGGGCTGCACAGCGGGGTGACGGTCAGCGGCATCAACTGGTCGACCCGCATGCCCGGGTAGCCGCCGTTGCCGAACACCACCAGCACGTCGACCTCGTCCACCCAGCCCATCACGCTGGCGACGTCTCCGCGCGGCCCGCGCGGCAGGCGCGAGAACTGCCGCACCCGGGTGGAGACGCGCACGTCGATGTCGGGACAGGCGGTCACGAAGCGGTGCAGGCGCGGCATCAGCCAGTTAGAGATGAAGGACGGGGGCGCGCCGACCTCGAGCACGTCGGCGCCGCGGTGGTCGCGCAGCCGTCCCACCGCCTGGCGCAAGCAGTCGAAGCCTTCTTCCAGCTTGGGAAAGAAGATCTCGGCGCTGGCGGTCAGTTCGATGCCGCGGTGGACGCGGCGGAAAAGACGCACGCCCAGCATGTCCTCCAGGATCTGGATCTGGTGGCTGACGGCGGCCGGGGTGACGTTCAGTTCCTCGGCGGCCTTCTTCAGGCTGCGGTGGCGGGCGGCCGATTCGAAGGCCCTGAGCGCGGTCAGCGGGGGAAGCGGGTGGCTCATGCTTTCAGGTTAGTTTTTCTAACTTCATATGGAAAGAGAATTCGTGTGACAGGCCTGAGGGGCATACCTATAGTAGTCCGGGAATCAGAGCGGCTTATCTCGCATCAAGACGACTCACAGGATGCATCAAGTTAATGCGTCTAATCTGAAAATCACCCAGGACACGCCATGCCCGAGATCCAGATCCTCAACCCCGTTGGCCTTGGTACCCCGCTTGCCCAGTATTCCCAGGTGGCCCGCGTCAAGGCCTCGGAATTCGTCTTCATCGCGGGGCAGGTCGCGACCGATCAGCACGGGAACACCGTCGGCGCGGGCGACTTCGACGCCCAGTGCGTCCAGGTCTTCCGCAACATAGACATCGCGCTGAAGGAGGTGGGCGCCACCTGGCAGAACGTGCTGCAGTTCACGACCTATCTGGTGCATTCGCAGGACATCCCCAGGCTGGGCGCTTATCGCGAGCGCACCTTTCCCGGCATGTTCGGCTCCCGCGCGTATCCGACCAACACCTTGCTGATGATCGATCGCCTGGTGCGCGAGGATCTCCTGATCGAAGTGCAGGCGGTCGCGGCGCTATGAACGCCTGTTTGCGCGAGGGCGGGTTCGAGCTGGACGGTATCCCCGTCCGCTACGTGGAAGGCGGCGCGGGCCTGCCGCTGCTGTTGCTGCACGGATCAGGCGCCGGCGCGTCCAGCCACGGCAACTGGCAGCGGGTGCTGCCGCGGTTGGCCGAGCGGCACCACGTGCATGCGATGGACCTGATCGGCTTCGGCCGGTCGGGCGCCAAGCCCGCCAGCCCGCATTTCGACTATGCGCTGTGGCTGCGTCAGTGCCGCGAAATGATCGCGCGCATGCCGGGAGCTCGGATAGGCGTGATCGGACATTCCCTGTCCGGTACCCTGGCCCTGCGCCTGGCGGCCAGCGAGCCGCGCGTGGCGCGGGTGATGACGACGGCGACCATGGGTGCGTCGTTCGCCGCCAATCCCGCGACGGAAACCGCCTGGAGCTTTCCACGGGACCGCGAGGCGCTGAGGCAGGCCTCGCGCCTGCTGGTGCACGATCCGGCGCTGATCGACGAGGCCTATCTGGACGGCCGCGAGCGCATCCTGCGCGAGAGCGATCACGGCCAGCGTTTCGAACAGATGTTCGCGGGCGACAAGCAGCGCTTCATCGATGCCGTCGCGTTGGCGGCGGACGAGCTGGGCGCCATCGGCTGCGAGGTGCTGATGCTGCATGGCCGCGACGATCTTGGTTTTCCTGCCGACGCCCTGACGCTGGCCATGTCGCGATCCATTGCCCGGGCCGACGTGCACCTGCTGAGCCGCTGCGGCCATTCGGTCGCCTTCGAGTGGCCGGAGAAGTTCCTGGCGCTGGCCGTGCCGTTCTTCGCCGAGGTGGCGCATGGGTGAGCCGGCCTACATCCTGAAGGGCAAGGTGATCGACGGCACGCTCGATGCCCCGATCGCGCGCGGCGCAGTCGTGACGCAGGGCGAGGAGATCGCGTGGGTGGGCGAGGCGGCGGCATTGCCGCCGCGCTACGCGCAGTCCGGCGCCCAGGTGGTCGACCTGCCCGGCCGCAGCATCCTGCCCGGCCTGGTCGACGGGCATATCCACATCTCGTTCGGCGAGGCGCGCTCCGAAGAGGAACTGGCGCTGTACACGCCGGTGGAGTTCCGCACGCTGAAGGCGGTGTGGAACGCCAAGAAGGTGCTGCAGGCGGGCGTGACGAGCGCCTTCGATGCCGCCACCACGTTCAACATCGCGCAGTCGGTGCGCGACGCGATCGACAGCGGTATGTTCGAGGGGCCGCGCCTCGCGGTGTCGGGGCGGCAACTGACTTCCCACCAGGGGCTGGAGGATTCCTTCCCCAACTGGATGGAGTTTCCGCCGGGGCAGGCGGGCGTACTGATCCGCAGCCGCGACGAACTGGTCGAGCAGATCCGCTACCAGGTCAAGGACGGCGTCGATGCCATCAAGGTGTCGGGGTCGAACGACTCCTTCATCACGCCCGATTCGCTCGATGGCTCGGCCTTCACCTATGAGGAATACCGGATCGTGGCCGACGAGGCTCACCGGCTGGGCCGCCTGTGCACGGTGCACGCGCGGTCCCGCGATGCCGTGGCCGATGCCGCGCGCGCCGGTTTCGACGTGATCTTCCATGCGTCCTTCATCGACGACGAAGGCATGGACCTGTGCCTGCGCAACGGCTGCGTGATCGTGCCGACGCTGCCCTTGCTGGTCAACGCGATCGAGGCCACGGGCGGGTCGGCCAATCCGGCCAACGCCGGGTTCCAGCGCGAAGTCGACGCGGCGCTGACCAACCTGGCCCGCGCCAGCCGTGCCGGCGTCCCGCTGGTGCCCGGGTCGGAAAGCGGCTGGTCGCCGGTGCCCTACGGCCAGTGGCACGCCCGCGAGATGCAGATATTCGTGGACGACCTGGGCTTGTCGCCCGGACAGGCTCTGCATGCGGGCACGCTGGGCGCCACGCGGCTGTTCCGCCGCTTCGGCGACCGGGTCGGCAAGCTCGAGGCCGGGCGCTACGCCGACCTGATCGTGGTCGACGGCGACCCGCTGGCCGACATCGGGCTGCTGCAGAAACCGTCGCGCTTCGACCTCATCCTGAAGGCCGGCCGCCCGGTGGACCGCACGCCGCCCGCGCCGCGCAGGCCCATGCACTACGAACGGCACAAGATGTTCCTGAACGGAATTTTCCACTACGACCAGGAAGCCGGCCACGGTGTCCTGCGGCGCTGACCTTTCTTCATTCTTCAGCAGGAAACTCGATGACGTACAGCAAAGAGCAACTCGCCGGCCTGGTCCAGACGGACCGCGTGCACCGGGCCTACTACACCGATCCGGCCGTGTTCGAGGCCGAGATGGCCAAGGTGTTCGGCAAAGTGTGGGTCTATGTGGGCCACGACAGCCTGGTGCCCAACCCGGGCGACTATTACTGCACGACGCTGGCCGGGCAGCCGGTGGTGCTGAGCCGCCACGAGAGCGGTTCGGTGCACGTGCTGTACAACCGCTGCGGCCATCGCGGCGCCAAGGTGCTGTCCCGCACGCGCGGCAATGCGCGCGTGTTTTCCTGCATGTACCACGGCTGGGCGTTCCGCCCCGACGGCGAGCTGGCGGGCGTGCCGATGCGCGCCGACTTTCCCGAGGACGCGCTGCGCGAGGCGCGCGCCGGCATGGAACCGCTGCCGCGCGTCGACAGCTATCGCGGCTTCGTGTTCGCCTCGCTCGATCCCGGCGTGATGCCGCTGATCGATTTCCTGGGCGAAGCGCGCAAGGGCATCGACGAACTGGTCGACCGTTCGCCGGAAGGGCGGGTCGAGTTCGCGGCCGGTTGCCATCGCTACCATTTCCGCGGCAACTGGAAGCTGCAGATGGACAACATGGCCGACACCTACCACCCCGCGGCGGCCCACGGTTCGACCGTCGGTCCGGACGGCCGCCAGTTCCAGCGGCGCGCCGGCGACCAGGGCGGCGCGGCCCTGTTCTTCGCGCCCAATGGCGAGGCGGTGGTGTCGCAACTGGGCGTGAGCGGCTTCCCGCATGGGCACAGTTCGGAACAATCGCTGTTCGACAAGGAGCAGGCCGGTGGGGTCTGGGACGACTACCGCGCCCTGATGGTCGCGCGCTACGGCGAGGAACGCACCGCCGACATCCTGAAGAATCGCCGGCACAGCCTGACGCTGTTCCCGACGCTGGACATCCTGATCGCCCAGACCTCGGTGCGCGTGGTCAAGCCGATCGCGGTGGACCTGACCGAGGTCGAGATCTGGCCGGTCCGGCTGGCGGGCGCGCCGGCGGTGATCTCGGACGACCTGGTCAAGTACGTCAACATGACCCACTCCGCGTCGTCGTTCATCCAGACCGACGATCTCGAGGCCTTCGAGCGCTGCCAGGAAGGGCTGAAGGCGCAGGGCAGCGACTGGGTGCTGGTCGCGCGCGGCCTGGGCGCCGAGGTCGACGAAGGCGACGGCGTGCTGTTCGGCGCGCGGTCGAGCGAGGTCGGCCAGCGCGCCAAACACTATGCCTGGCGCGACCTGATGAGCGCCTGATTCCACCCGAGAGCCACCATGAACACGCTTGCAAGACTCACCCCCGCCGGCCATGCCGCGCCGTCCCTGGACACCCTGCGCGACTTCGTCGAACACGAGGCCGACCTGCTCGACAGCCGCCGCTTCGACGACTGGCTGGACCTGTACAGCCACGACGCCGTGTACTGGGTGCCGGCCGTGCCGGACCAGGCTGACTGGATCAGCCACGTGTCGCTCTACTATGACGAGAAGCACACCATGAAGACGCGCGTCGCGCGGCTCAAGCACCCGATGATTCATTGCCAGGACCCGCCTTCCACAACGGTGCGCGTGCTGTCGAACTTCGGCATGGAGGCCGCCGACGGCGACCTTTTCCGCGTCCGCAGCAAGTTCCTCATGCTGGAGGACCGGCCCGGCGCCGACCGCCGCGTGTACGGTGGACGCTACCTGCATACGCTGCGGTTCGACGGCACGTGCCTGGCGATCGTCCAGAAGTGCGTGCGGCTCACCAACTGCGACCAGAGCTTTCCGCAACTGACCCAGCCGTTCTGAAGATGCGCTTCGGCGCGCTTCCCCCTGGAGATCCACGATGAAATCCATGCTGCGCATCGGCCGCCTGCTGGCCTGTATGTCGGTCCTGGCGTCCGCGGTTCCCGCGGCGCAGGCCGAGGACTACCCGACCCGCCCCGTGCGGATGATCGTGCCGTATGCGCCCGGCGGGGCGCCGGACGTGCTGGCCCGATCGCTCGCGCCCGGCCTGTCGGAATTCTTCAAGCAACAGTTCGTGATCGAGAACCGGCCCGGCGCCGGCGGCATCGGAGCCGCCGAAAGCGTGGTCCGGGCCGCCCCGGACGGCCAGGTGCTGTTCTTTTCCGACATCCAGCAGCTCGCGATCAATCCCTACCTGTTCGCGAAGCTGCCGTATGCCGCCGACAAGGACTTCACGCCCGTGACGCTGGCCGCGACCATTCCGCTGTACATCGCCGTGCAGTCGTCGCTGAACGTGCACAACCTGGCCGAACTCGTCGCCCTGGCCAAGGCCAGGCCGGGGGCGTTGACCTACGGCTCGTCGGGGATAGGCAGCATCCACCACATCGCCATGGAATCGATGCTGCACGGGCTCGGCATCAACGTCGTGCACGTGCCGTACAAAGGATCGGGGCAGTCGGTGCCCGCCTTCATGGGCGGCGAGACCTCGCTGGTGATCGCCGCCTATCCGGCGCTGGAGCAATACGTCAGGACCGGCAAGGCGCGATTCATAGCCGTCACCACCCTTGACCGTCCGGCCATGACGCCCGACATCCCGGCCGTGTCCGAAACCGTGCCCGGCTACGACTTCAGTTCCGAGATGGGCATCGTGGTGCCTGCGGGTACGCCGCAGACCGTGGTGCAGCGGCTTTCGGCCGCGGTGGCGCGGGCGCTTAAGCAGCCCGATACCGTCGTCCGCCTGAAGGCCATGGGCGCCACGGCCATCGGCAGCAGCCCCGACGGCTATGCCGCCAACATCCGCAACAACCTGGACAAGTTCGGCAAAGCGGTCAAGCTGGCCGACATCACGCCCAACTGAACCGTCCATCCGGAGCGTTTCCTTGAAACTACTCAGATATGGCCCGCCGGGCCTGGAGCGGCCTGGCCTGCTCGACGCCGCCGGCGCGATCCGCGACCTGTCCGGCCTCCTGGCCGACATCGGCCCCGACACGCTGTCGCCGGCCACGCTGCAAGCGCTGGCCGCGCTCGACCCCCGGCGCCTGCCCGTGGTGGAGGGGGCGCCGCGGCTGGGCACGCCCTGGCGCGGCATCGGCAAGTTCGTCGCGGTCGGCCTGAACTACGGACGCCATGCGGCCGAGGCCGGCATGGCCATTCCGGCCGAACCCACGCTGTTCTGCAAATGGACCAGCTGCGTTTCGGGCCCTGACGACGACATCGTCATTCCGCCCGGCTGCACGCGGGTCGATTGGGAGGTGGAACTGGGCATCGTCATCGGCAGCCGCGCACGGGCCGTAGACCAGGCCGACGCCCTGCGCCACGTGGCCGGCTATTGCCTGGCCAACGACGTATCCGAACGCGAATACCAGATCGACCGCGGCGGCGGCCAGTGGAGCAAGGGCAAGGGCTTCGACAGCTTCGGCCCGCTGGGACCCTACCTGGTCACGGCGGACGAAGTGCCCGACCCGCAGGACCTGGAGCTGTGGCTGGAACTCAATGGCGAACGCCGGCAGACAGGGCATACCGGCGACATGATCTTTTCCTGCGCCCGCCTGGTCAGCGAGTGCAGCCGCGTGATGACGCTGGAACCTGGCGACGTCATCATCACCGGCACCCCGGCCGGGGTGGGGATGGGAGCCCGCCCGCCGCGCTATTTGAAGGCGGGTGACGTGGTCACATTGGGCGGCGGCGTGCTGGGAACCCAGACACAGCGGGCCGTCGCGGCGGGCTGAGGGGCCAGCCCCCAGCCGCGGCCGCGGGCGGTGCGTGTCAGTCCTGGCGGCTGGTCACTTCCACCAGGTGGTAGCCGAACTGGGTCTTGACCGGGCCCTGGACGACGTTGACGGGGGCGCTGAACACCACCCGGTCGAACTCCGGCACCATCTGGCCGGGGCCGAAGGTGCCCAGATCGCCGCCCTGGGCGCGCGACGGGCAGCTCGAGTGCTCGCGCGCGACCTGCGCGAAGTCGGCGCCGCCTTCGATGGCGGCTTTCAGTTCGTTGCACTGGGCCTCGGTGGAGACCAGGATGTGGCGGGCGCTTGCATGGGCCATGATTTGCTCCTTGGTAAGAAGAAGCAGAGTACCGCAAATTACGGGTATAATTTATGGCTCCCTTCCTTTCGGCCCTTCGCGCCGGAAGAACCTGCCCGAGTGGTGAAATTGGTAGACGCAGGGGACTCAAAATCCCCCGCCGCAAGGCGTGCCGGTTCGATTCCGGCCTCGGGCACCACGGATATATCGGTACGTCGCATCACTTACGCCAACATTCGCCAACTACTCTATGGCGTTTGTGGTGCCTGCCGGCCCTTTCATTCCAACACCATCCCACAGTCGCCGGCGGTCTTGGCTATTCTCTATATTCTGTTACGCCAATCGTCCGCCAGGGATTACGCCAATGCCGTCCTATCGCAAGCGCAGCGACACGTAGCGCGCAGAGATCATGCGCCAGATGCGCCGGGAGAGCTCCCACCTCGCGCCCATCCGGCGCGATTTCTTGGTCCATCTGATCATGTAGGACATCGCGCTGCTGTGCGCGATCTGGCGGCGCGCAAAGATAGGGGAGTGGTGCTTCGTAGACCATGATCCCTGGCCGGATGTGGAGAAGCCGGCCGACAGCCGGGCGCGGACCGTGCCGTTCCAGGAGGGGCAGGCCGAGCGGCTGCGATCGGCTTGTCTTGCGGCGTCTTTACTTTCTATCGTCAACATTTCATGAGTGTTCGGCCCGAACGCGGTACGACACTATGTTGTCCCCTACTGCTGCACCTTCGGTCAAGGCTTCACGGCCAGCATCCACAGGCCAACCAGGTTCGCGATGGGCACGAGCGCCAGCAACATCTGACTCGCCGGCAAGCACACCAGCGCGATGTAGCCGACCACTGCCACGGTTCCGATCAATCCGTCCATCCCCTTCCCAATGTGTGGCCGAAGCGCGGACACGGCGCTACCCTACACGGTCGGTTGCTGCTCCGGCTGCTGGGGTTGCGAAGGCTGCGCCGGCGGCATAGGCGGTATCGGCTTGCGATCCGTTGCGCAACCCTTATCCATGGCGAGCATTGCAAGATGGTTGTATCGCTGCCGATAGGCATTCACCTCGACCTGCTCGGATTGGCTGAAGTCCATGAAGAACCAAGGTACCAACAGGAACGCACCAGCAACCCCGAGCGCCACATTCGAGCCGGTTTTCTCTGTCTTTGGAACCAGACGCTGGACTTCCGATTCAATAAACGACATATCCATTTCGAGCGCCTGGCAGCTCTTCGCTTGGTCTCCGTACTGTTGAACCATCACGGGATTCGCGGCCCGACCGGCACAGCCGGACAACAGAGCTGCCGCAAGGGCAGTCGACACCATTCGTTTAGAAATACGCATTTTGTTACTTTCCCTATATTTTTTTGGGGAATGCGCCGTAGACGACATTCCCCACTCTTCTAGGCGCCAGCGTGCGCGGTTCAGGCGGCGGTGGCCATGCTTTTCCCTTCTTGCGCTACGTCAACACCGGCCTGGGCTGCTGCGATCAGGACCGCCGCTTCGAACTTGACTCGCTGCCTCTCCGATAACGCTCGGACTTTCCCCTCATCAATTTCTTCGAACGGCCAAACCATCGCCGTCTTGGCAGCACCTGCGGCCATGGACGTGAGCAGCTTTTCTGCGGCGGCCTTGCTGTCCAGACTCGCTGAGAGCAGCGACTCCAACGAGATCCCAAAAGCCGCGGCAATCACCGGCGTGTACTTAGAACGCGTGCTGTCGCGTTTTTCCAGCATCTCGATCGTCTGGTCGCTGGTTTCCGCGAGTGCGCCAAGGCGATCGTGCGACCAGCCTTTCGCGGCACGGAGGTGCTTGATGTTGTTGCCCATGCCCATGCGGGCAGACGTTACCAACATAGGTTGATAGACTTCACGAACACAAGTTGATTATAACCAAACGTTCGTTTGCTATCTGCGGCATGCAGACGCTCGATGTCCGCAACGTCCGGCATGGCCAGCGCATCGGCAATGTTGCGACGCTGCCTTGTCAGCCGCTGGTATTCCTCGATGCTCAGCAGCACATGCGCAGGCTTGCCGCGGTCCGTGATGAAGACGGGACCATATAACTGGTTGCTATCGCGTCGCGCATCCCGGCATCTCCCAGCCCCGGATTCCGTCTCACATAATCGTCCGCACTACGCACGCCCACCCACGGCTCGCGTAGTGAAAAACATAAACGGATGGAGACGCCACACATGTTCCCGCGCACCCTGATCAGCACCTGCGTGCTGTTGGCACTTGCTGCCTGCGGTGGCTCGGATGGTTCGAGCACCGGTACCGATACCACCACTCCTACCCCGCCGGCCGCCGCCGGTCCAGGCGTATTCGACAGCTCGCTGGCCTTCGACAAGGCCGGCTACACGACCATCACCGTCACGCTCGACGGCGTGAGTACGCCGGTGCGCTGGTACCGGGAGGTCTGCTACGTCGGCAAGCCGATGAAGCTGGCGCCCACGCAGGCCGCCGGCGCGGTGGACAACCAGGACTGCGGCTACCAGAACATGAACATTTTCGTGCGCGAGGCCGACGCTGCCAAGCAGGACAATCCCATCTTCTTCAATGTCAACAACTCCGGCTGGCTTGCCAGCTACCAGGGGGGCAAGGGAGGTTGGGATCCCGCGACGCCGGTCACGCGTACCAATTATTCGGGCGCGGACATCGTCAGCGGCGGCGCCTATGTCAGCACCAGCGACACGGACAAGATCGGCGCCGCGCTCAAGCGCGGTTTCGTGTACATCAACGTCGCCTCGCGCAGCCGCGGCGCCACCGCTCCGGCAGGCGTCTACGAGGACGGCGTCTACCAGGGGAAGGCGCCGGCCGCCATCGTCGATGCCAAGGCAGCCGTGCGCTATCTGCGTCTGAATGATGCCGCCATGCCAGGCGACGCCGGCCGTATCGTGGTGAACGGTACGAGCGGAGGCGGTGCGCAGAGCACGCAGCTCGGCGCCACGGGCAACAGCGCGGACTATTTCCCCTACTTGCAGGCCATCGGCGCCGCCGGCATCGACAAGGACGGCAAGAGTTCGATCGGCGATGATGTCTTCGCCATCGTGGCCTACTGCCCGATCCAGGATATGGGCAGCGCCGACCAGGCCTATGAATGGATGTTCAACGTGCTGGATACGCGCGCGCTGGTGTCGGCGGACCAGTTGGCCGGGAAGATCGTCGATGCGGGCGGTGCCCCGTTGATCCGGGCTTCCAATCCCGATCCCGCCGGCAGTGCCGTGTTGATGAACGCGTTCGAGACCTACCAGGCGGGTCTGGGTTTGAAGAACGACGACGGTTCGGCGTTGACCACGGACAACATGCTGGCCGCCATCCAGGCCGAGATCAGGCAGGCCGCGACCCGGCAGGTCAAGGCCGGCAAGCCGTTCGTCGCCTATGGCGCCTACGGGGATGCCGCGGGCAACGGGGTAGGAGGGGGAAGCGGAACCCTGCACTATCTGAACGACTTCATTGGCACGGACGCCGGCGGCACGGTGACGTTCTTCGACATGACGAAGTACATGAAATTCGTCGCCACGCAGGCCCGGCTCAAGTCCGTCCCGGCGTTCGACCGGAGTGGCCAGAGCGCGACCGCCGCGGGTGCCGTGACCACCGACGGCGCGGGTACCGTCAACAACGCGGGGGGCGAGTCGAACCTGTTCGGCAACGCCGCCCAGGTCTATTCCAATTTCACCGAGTACGGCTGGAACCACAACGACGGCGCCAACGGCACCGACAGGCAGGACGGGGTCGGCCTGGCCAGCACCGGCTACAGCTGGGCCGCGAATCCCCAGCGGGCGTTCCTGCTGAACCAGTACAAGATGATCAACGCGCTGCCTTACGTCGGCAAGACCGACGGCATCACGCCGCACTGGCGCATCCGCGTGGGCGCGCGGGATCGCGATACGTCCTTCACCGTTGCCTACAACCTCAGCCGCGCGCTTAAAGACGATCCCAAGGTCAAGGACGTCGATTACGCCCTGCAATGGGATCAGGGCCACGCCGGCAACTATGACGTGCAGGAGGCGATGGCCTGGGTCGATCAGGTCCTGGCCGGAGCCGATTGAACCGGGCGGCGGCGGGGCGTGGTCTGGCCGGCCGCACCCCGCCGCCGGATCATGGGAGGCTGTTTCCTTCTCCTTGGTAAGCTTGAGGCCCTCAAGATTCCGATCGCAAGCAGCGCCGTTTGATGTCCTCTCGTTATTTTTCGAATCCCCCCGCGCATTTCCCTTCGCAGTCCGCAGCTCCCATCGTCCGGCAAATCGCGTTCGCTTTCGCGCTTGCCCTGCCAGGCGCCGCCCTGGCCCAGGTCTGTACCGTTGCGTCCGTCCACGATGGCGACACGATGCGCCTGCAATGTCCCTCGCAGAAGAAAAGCATGCCGGTGCGCCTGGAGCGGATCGATGCGCCGGAAATCGGCCAGGCCGGCGGGATCGCCTCGCGTGATTTCCTGCGGGCGTTGTGTCCGGTGGGCACGCCGGCCCGGTTGTCGCGCCATGGCAGGGATCGCTACGGCCGCACGCTGGGCGATGTCGATTGCGGCCATGGCAGCGTGCAGGAAACGATGCTGCGCCACGGGTACGCCTGGGTCTATCCCAAGTTCACCGCGGAACGGGCGTTGGTCGATCTGCAGGGCGAGGCGAAGGCGGGACGGCGTGGCTTGTGGGCCTTGCCGGCACCTGTCGCGCCGTGGGAGTACCGGAAGCGGGGCCGCAATCTCTAGGCGGCGACCTCGAAGGCCGGGTGATACGCCACCGTTCCTCCACCCGCCTCAGGCGTGAACCGGACCACCTGGAAATATTCCGGCGGCACGCCGGGCAGCACGAAGTCCGGATCGGCCCGGAACCCGAACCGGCCGTAGTATCCGGGCTCGCCCAGCACCACGCATCCCGCCGCATGGCGCTCGCGCAGCGCATCCAGCACATGCGCGGCCAATTGCCCGCCCAGGCCTTTGCCCTGGTGTCCGGGCGCCACGGCAAGGGGGCCGAGGCCGTACCAGCCGGTCGAGCCGTCTGAAAGCGCGACGGCGGAAACAGCCACATGGCCCACCACCTCGCCATCCGTTTCCGCCACCAGCGAAAGGGCCAGTGCGCCGGCCTCGCGCAGGGCGTCGACGATTTTCGCTTCGGTGCCGCTCGTGTGCGGTGCGGTGGCGAAGGCGCGGGTGACCACGCGTTCGATGGCCGCGATGTCGTGCTGTTGTTCAGGGCGTATCAACATGGGTAGAGGGGCTGTCATCCGAGCTACGGAATATAAGGCCATTCAACAAACGGTGTATCCGTAATTTAGGTTGCATGCGAACTAATTTTCTGGGAAAATAGTTCGCATGCAACCTAAATCAGTGACCCCGCCGCAGCTCGACGAACACGTCCGGGCCCGCTTCGGACGGTTGGTCGGCGCGGTCTACCGCAAGTGGCGCAAGGCGGTCGATCAGCATTTCCGGGAAATGGGGCTTACGGACGCCACGCGCGCGCCGCTGCTGGCCTTGTATGAATCCAGCGAGCCGGTGGTGCGCCAGAAGGACCTGGCGGAGACGCTGTCGCTGGAGAAGTCGTCGCTGGTCCGCATCCTGTCGCGGTTGCGCGAGCTGGGCCTGATCGAATGGGAAACGGCGCAAGAGGATCGCCGCGCGAAGTCCATCCGTCTGACGCGGCAGGGGCGCGCCCTGGCCGAGCGGATCGTGGCGAAGAGCATGGAGATCGAGGCCAGTCTGCTGGACGACCTGACCGCGCAGGAGCTGCGCATCACCCGCCAAGCCCTGGAAAAGATCGCGCGCCGGTTCGACACGCTCTAGAAGAAAGCCCTTCATGACCCGCGCGCATCCGTCCTTTGCCCCATCCGTCCGGGCGCCCTTGTGGCTCCTGGTGCTGGTGACGCTCAGCGGCACGATGGCCATGCACATCTTCATGCCGGCGTTGCCGCTGGCGGGCGCCGATCTGGGGGCGAGTCCGGCCGGCATGCAGCAGACCATCACGCTGTATGTGGTGGGACTGGCGTTCGGGCAACTGATCTACGGGCCGGTGTCGGACACGATCGGGCGCCGGCCCACGCTGTTGCTGGGCCTGGGCATCTACCTGGTGGCGAGCGTGTTCGCGCTGTTCGCGCCCACGCTCGAATGGCTGCTGGCCGCCCGCCTGGCGCAGGCGCTGGGCGGCGCGGCGGGTATCACGCTGGGGCGTTCCATCGTCCGCGACATCTCCACGCCCGAGCGGGCCACCAAGGATCTGGCGCTGCTGAACCTGTTGACGCTGGTAGGCCCCGGGCTGTCGCCCATCCTGGGTTCGTATCTGGCCGACGGCTTCGGCTGGCGGGCCATCTATGTCTTCCTGGTGTGCATGGCGGCCGCGATGGTGCTGTGCGCGTGGAAGCTGCTGCCCGAAACCAACCTGGACCGCTCCGCGCTGGCCTTCGGCAAGATCGCGCGGGACTACGGCCAACTGGTCGGCAACCGGCGGTTCCTGGGGTTCATGGTGGGCGGGGCCTGTTCCAGCACGGCGCTCTATCCGTATCTGGCGACGGCGCCCTATATCGTGCACGGGCAGTTGCACCTGCCCATCTCGCAGATAGGCTGGTTCGCGGCGATCACCATCGTGGGGGCCAGCCTGGGCTCGGCCTTGACCCGGCGCATGGTCGGCCGGCTCGACACCGAGCTTTTTCTCTACATGGGGGCGGGGCTGAGCCTGGCCATGGCCGTGGTGTTCCTGGGCGTGCAGGCCATGGGCTGGCTGAACGTGCCGGTGCTGATCGCCATCACCTTCCTGCTGACCATGGGATGCGGCATGGCCAGTCCGGCGGGGCTGTCGCGCGCGTTGTCCTCGGCGCCGGGGCTGACGGGGTCGGCGGCGGGCCTGTACGGGTTCGGGCAGATGGCGGCCGGCGCGCTCGGCACCAAGCTCGTCGGCTATGGTGCGGACCCGGCCATCTCCTGCGCGGTGGTGCAGATCTTCCTGACGGTGGTGGCGCTGGGGGCGTTCCGGATCGCGATCGGTGCGCGGCGCAAGGAAGGCCGCGAGCCTCAGGGGCGCGACGCGCCCTGAAGAAAGAACTCGAAAGCGCGCGCGAATTCCCTGTGCAGCGAAAGCTTCGGGTCCCCCAGCCAGGTCATCAGCGCCGACAAATACAGGAAATGCAGGTAGTTGGCCAGGCGTCGGGGCGATTCGCCGTCGCGGACTTCTCCTGTCTGCTGCGCGGCGTGGATGAGCGCCGCGTAGGCCGCGACCATGTCGGACGAGGCCTGGTCGCCCGACCCGTCGCTGACTTGTTGGAAGCGGAAACGGATATAAGGCGCGGCGTACTGCCGATGTTCCTCCCACCACCGGGCCGAGGCATCGAGGATCACCGCGACGCGGGACGCGAAGGCCTTGCGCTTCATCACGGCCTGCATCAGCGGTGCCAGGTCCCGGGCCAGGCGCGCGTGCATCCATTCGGCAAGCACCGCTTCCTTGACCGCGAAGTGGTTGTACAGCGTTCCCCGCACGACGCCCGCCTCGACGGCGATCTGTTCCATCGTCACGGCCTCGTAGCCGTGGCGTTCGAACAGGGCGCCCGCCACCGTCGCGATGTGTTCGCGCGTGCGCTGGCGCTTGGAGGGAAGGGGGACCGTGGTCATGAGGGAATTATACAGTGTAGAATTTTGTACATTGTCTAATTTTTACCGATCAAGGAGGCAAGCTGCCATGGGAAGGTCGATACGGTCGGCGGTAGTCGTCGGCGCGGGCTTGTCGGGCCTGGCGGCCAGCGTGGCGCTGGCCCGGCAGGGCATCGATGTCGTGCTGGCCGAAGCCGGCGAGGCGATCGGAGGTTGTTGCTCCACTGTTGGCGAACAAGGGTTCACCTTCAACAACGGCGCCGTGTACGTGGCGGTTCCTGCGTTGTTGAGATCGGGTTTCTCCCGGCTGGGCATGGACTTCGACCGGGAGGTCGAACTGGTCGCCATCGCGCGCCCGCATGCGACGCACCTGGATGACGGCACGGTGGTGCGGCTGGCCGGCGTGGAGGACTCCCTGGTCGAGGGCGACAATGGACGGACGGCCATGCTGCGGGACGGACTGGGTGAACTGCGGCATCGCTGGGCGCCGATCTATCGCACGCTGGTCCAGGAAGTGCTGCCGTTCGAGCCGGCCCTGGCCAGGACGCTGGGGCGGCTGTGGCGCTACCTGCCCACGCTGTCGGGGCGGGCCGATCGCCTCATCGCCGGGCGTTTCCCGGATGCCGGGCTCCAGGCCGCCGTCGCGTCCACGCTGCTGTACACGGGCATGGGGCCGGAACGGCTGCCCGCCAGCCAGATCATCGGGCTGGTGGCCCTGCTGGAAGAGGGTTTCCACCTTCCCCGGGGCGGGATGGGAGCCATCAGCCAGGCGCTGTACCGCGCGGCGGAGCGTCATGGCGTGCGCGTCTTGTGCGGCCGGCCGGTCGAGCGCATGGCGGTGGCCGGCGGCATGGCGCGTGGCGTCACGCTGGCGGGAGGTGAACGCGTCGAGGCCGATTGCGTGATTGCCGCCTGTTCGGGCTTTGACGTGGTCCACCGCCTGCTGCCCGCCGACGCGGTGCCCCGGGCGCTGGCGCGGCGCGCGCGGCGTGCGCCGTTATCTCATCGCGCGATATCGATCCAGTTGGGCGGCGGCGTCGCCGAGAGGCCGGACGCGTTCATCGTCAACCACGTGCCTTCCATGCGCGAGCAGGGCCGGCTGCATGCGATGCTGCCGGACACGCCTCGCTGGCTGGCCTACACCTGTCCCACGCAGGTCCTGCCGGATCTGGCGCCGCCGGGACGCTCCATCCTGGAGTTGTACGCGCCTGTCTCCGGCATCGCCTCGGCCGACGAGTGGACGCCCGACATGACGCGGTCCGCCGTGGACCGCTATCTGGCGGCCATGCGGCAGCGGGTGCCGGGGCTGGAGATCGATGCGGTCCGTGTGCTGGATCCGCGAGACTTCGCCCACCGGCGGCACTTGTACGAGGGGGCGCTGTATGGCGTGGCGCCCGGTGCTTCACCGGACCGTTTCTTTGCGCACCGCACGCCGCTGCGCGGTTTGTATCTGGCCGGGCAGACCACGTTTCCGGGCTATGGCGTGCCGTCCGCCGTCCTGTCGGGCATTCAGGCGGCGGAGGCCGCCATGGGCAGCGGGGCGTGGACCTGAGCCGGCGGCCGCACCAGGTGTCAGCAGCCGTCCAGCCAGTCGCCGATGGCCTGGCGGGCCACGCGTTCGAGTTCGGCGCCATGGCGCGCCGCGTCCCGCCGGATGGCGGCAACGTCGATCCGGTGCGCCGCCAGTTCGCAGGCATGGCCGATCAGCCAGCGTTCGATGTGCGAGGCCCGGGCTTCCAGGTGGAACTGCAGGCCCAGCAGGCGCGGTCCCAGGGAAAAGGCCTGGTTGGGGAAGCCGGGCGTCTGCGCCAGCCTGGCGGCGCCGGGCGGGATGTCGAACTGGTCGCCGTGCCAGTGCAGCACGGGTACCTGTCCGATGCCGCGCAGCGCCGAGGACTGCCCCTCGTCCGTGAGCGCCAGCGGCGCATAGCCGATCTCGACGCGCCCGGTGGACGTGACGTCCGCCCCCAGCGCCTTGGCCATCAATTGCGCGCCCAGACAGATGCCAAGGGTCGGCAGGTCCTGTTTCAGGCGTTCGGTAATGGCCGCCAGTTCCGCTTCCAGGAAGGGATAGCGGTCGGTCTCGTAGACGCCGATCGGGCCGCCCAGGATCACGACCAGATCGGCCGCGGCCAGCGGGGTGGAATCGATCGCATCGACGCCGGCTTCCAGATAGCGCACGCCGTAGCCTCGCTCGGCCAGCAGCGGGGCCAGCGTGCCCAGGTCTTCGAAGGCGACGTGGCGGACGACCAGGGCTTGACGGTTCATCTTCGGGGACTCCGGTTGGGCGTTCAAGGACGGGGTGGCAGCAGCAGTTCGGCGCATTGGGCGCGCTGCGTTTCCCGCAGCGCGGCCAGGACATCATCGGCGGACCGCCGCGCCGCCGTCTCGATCGGGGCGCCTTCAAGCAGGTGGGCGGCCAGCGAAGCGGTGAAGAGATCCCCGGTGCCCTTGGGCGTCAGGGCCAGCCGGGGATGGACGATGGTCGTCGCGTCGGTACGCGTCACGACCAGGATCTTCATGTCGTCCGGGGTCCAGGTCGCGGGCGCCGCGCTGGTGACGACCACCCATTCGGTATTGCCCGCCAGAAGCTGGCGGGCGGCGCGAATGGTGTCGTCGATGCCGTCCACGGGCAGGCCGGTCAGTTGCGCGAGTTCGAAGCCGTTGGGCGTCAAGCCGCGGGCCTTGCCGATGAGGAGGTCGCGGTAGGCGTCCACCAGCGAAGGGTCGACGTAGATGCCGTGGTCGTGGTCGCCGATGACCGTGTCGACGATCAGCAGGAGGTCCGGGTAGTTCGGCCGTATCCTGTCCAGCCATCGGCCCAGCGCCTGGGCCTGCGCGGCGTTGCCCAGGAAACCCACGACCACGGCCCGCAGCCGGTACAGCGCGTCGCGGGCCAGCAGGTCGTCCAGGTAGTCCTGGAACCAGTCCAGCGGCAGGGCGCCGCCATGCACCGTGGGGTAGTGGGGGGTATTGCTGAGCACGACGGTGGGCACGGCGGCGACGTGCAGGCCGGCGCGGCACAGCCTGGGCACCGCGATCGAATTGCCGACGTGGCCGTAGACGACCTGGGACATGATGGAGACCACGTCCAGCGGGAGCGGGCCGAAAGTATTCATGACGCGGGCCCCGAATCGGCGGTGGGCCAGTAGTAGGCGTCCGGCGTGCTGCGGGCGCCGAAGATGGCCTGGCCGACGCGCACCACGGTCGCGCCTTCCTCGATGGCGATCTCGTAGTCGCCCGACATGCCCATCGACAGCTCGTCCAGGCCGATGCCGGCCGGCGCGTCCTGCCGCAAGCGGTCGCGCAGCGTGCGCAGCAGCACGAAGCACTGCCGGACCCGCTCGGCTTCGGCGGAGAACAGGGCCAGCGTCATCAGCCCGCGCACACGTAGGGCGGGAAAGGTGGGCATCTGGCGCAGGAAGTCCTCGACGTCGTCCGGATGCAGACCGTATTTGCTGGCCTCGCCCGAGGTGTTGACCTGTACGAACACGTCCAGCGCGCGCCCCTCGGCTTGCAGCCGGCGGTCCAGCGCCTCGGCCACCCGCAGGCTGTCCAGCGCCTGGAATTCGGCGGCGAAGCGCGCTACCAGCTTGGCCTTGTTGGTCTGCAGATGGCCGATGATGGACCACTTCAGGTCGCCCAGGTCGGACATCGCTTCCCACTTGCGCGCCGCTTCCTGCAGCTTGTTCTCGCCCAGGAAGCGGCAGCCGGCGTCATAGGCCAGCCGGATGCGCGCTTCGTCGACGGTCTTGCTGACCGGCAGCAGCCGCACGCCGGCCGGGTCGCGGCCGGCGCGCCGGCAGGCCGCGGCGATGCGTTCGCGCACCGCCGCCAGGTTGCGGCGGAAATCCTCGACCGTGGTGGCCCGGGGCCAGTGTCCGTGCTGGTCGTGTTGGGTGGGGGTATCGGCCTGGAGGCCGTCGTTTTCCGCGCTCATGTCCGGCTCATCGATTTTGTCCTATGCCAAAAGAGTATCATGTCCAGGCACGACTACAGGAGTCCGACATGTCCCGACCCAAGCCCCATACCGTGGAAGCGCCGCCGTTGCAGGTGGACGAGTGGCTCAATGCCTCGGCCCCCATCGATCTGGCCGGCCTGAGGGGCAAAGTGGTGCTGCTGTACGCCTTCCAGATGCTGTGTCCGGGTTGCCTGGCGCATGGCCTGCCGCAGGCCGAGCGCGTGCATCGCATGTTCCGCGAGGACGACGTGGCCGTGATCGGCCTGCATACGGTGTTCGAGCACCATGACGTGACGGGCCCGGCTGCGCTGCGGGCCTTCACGCAGGAGTATCGGTGGAGCTTCCCGATCGGGGTCGACCGTCCCGCGCCGGACGGGAACATTCCGATGACGATGCGGGACTATGCCCTGGGCGGCACGCCCAGCCTGGTGTTGCTGGACCGCCGGGGGCACATCCGTCTGCATCACCTGGGCAGTATCGACGACCTGGCCCTGGGCTCGGCCATCGGCCGCCTGTTGGAAGAAGGCGCGGAGATCGGCGGCGGCGCCGGGCCGGCCGCAAGCGGACCGGCGGATGCGGGATGCGGCCCGGATGCCTGCGTGGCGCCGGCGCCCTAGCCGAGGCAGTGCCGCAGGTCCGAGGCGATCCGCCGGCACTGCGCCGGTTCGATTCCGGAAAGGGTGATGCGTAGTCCCGGCACGGCTTCATGCACCCCGAAGGCCTGGCCGTGGCGGACCAGCCAGCCCCGCCGGGCCAGCGCCAGGGCGACCGCCTGGTCGTCGGTGGCCAGCGGCACCCACAGATTGAGTCCGTCCCCGCCTGCCAGGCAGGCGATGCCCTGTGCCCCAAGCGCGTCTTCCAGACGCCTTCTGCGCAAGGCGTAGTCCTTACGGGCGCGCGTCATCAGCCGCGCGGCTTCGGGGGTGCCCAGTGTGCTCTCCGCCATGTCCTGCAGCAGGTGGCTGACCCAGTTCGTGCCCGATGCCAGGCGCAGGCGCAATTGGCGGGAGGTCGCTTCGTCGCTGGCCACCAGCGCCATCCGGATGTCGGGTCCCAGGGCCTTGGTGAGCGACCGCACCAGCGCCCAGCGCCGGGTGCCGGCCGGAAGCACTGAGTGATACGCGGCGTTCGACAGCAGGGCGAAATGGTCGTCCAGGATCACGACGACGTGAGGGTGCTTCGCCAGCACGCGCGACAGCGCGCGCGCCCGCCGTGCGCTCAGGTTGCAGCCGGTGGGGTTGTGCGCCCGGGGGGTGAGGATGACCGCGCGGGCGCCCTTGGCCAGCGCGGCGTCCAGGGCCTGGGCCTGCATGCCCTCGGTGTCGACCGGTACGCCGGCCGCCTGCAGGCCGGCCACGCGCAGCAGGTTGATGCTGCTCAGGAAGCAGGGGTTCTCCACGGCCACCTTGTCGCCCGGGACCAGCAGGGCGCCGAGCAGGCGTTCGATGGCATCGACCGCACCATGGGCCAGGTCGACCTCGAACGAGGCCGGGCAGTCCTGGGCGAACCAAGCACGGGCATGGGCTTCGAGCCCAGCGTTGATCAGCGGTTCGCCGTAGAGCCGGGGCCGGTAGGGCCTGGCGCGCAGCGCGGCGGCCAGGTCCGGCAGCCAGGCCGGGTTGGGGTTGCCGCTGGCCAGGTCCACCAGCGGCGAATCGGGCAGCGCGCCTTCCTGTTCGCCGGGACCCTGGCCGCGTATGGTCGTCCCGCGCCGTCCCTGCGCGGTGGCGATGCCCGCCGCCACCAGGCGCTTGTACGCGGCGGCCACGGTATTGCGGTTGACGTCCAGTTGCGCCGCCAGCTCGCGCACGGGCGGCAGGCCCTGACCGGGCAGGAGCTGCTGGGACTGGACCTGCGCGCGAACGTTGTCGAAGATCTCGGCCGCGCTCTTTCCTCGTATTCTCATGTCGTCCTAGGACAATGTCGGTGTGCTAGTTTGACACGTTGTTCCCCGTAGAGAGCATTCCTTCATGATCCGCACCCACGCTTTCGATGCCTGGCTCGACCGCTGGAGCCTGGTGCCCGACGGCGATCCGTTCACCACGCATTCGAGTCTCTTGCTGCCCGTGCGGCGCAACGGCAAGGCCGCCATGCTGAAGATCTCCATCGAATCCGAAGAGCGATGGGGCGCGGGCCTGATGGTGTGGTGGGAAGGCGTGGGCGCGGCGTGCGTGCTGGAGCACGAGGGCGACGCGATCCTGCTGGAGCGCGCCCTGGGTGCGCGGTCGCTGGCTGGCATGGTCCGGGCGGGGCAGGACGACGAAGCCAGCCGCATCATCTGCCGGACCGTCGCCGGGCTGCATGCCCCGCGCGGCAAGCCCGCGCCGGCGCTGGTGCCGCTGGCCGAGCGGTTCCAGGCGCTTGAACCGATGGCGGCCCGCCTGGGCGGCATCCTGGCCAGGTCGGCCGGCGCGGCGCGAGCGCTACTGGCGGAGCCCCGAGACGTCGTGCCGCTGCACGGGGACATCCACCACGGCAACATCCTCGACTTCGGCGAGCGGGGCTGGCTGGCCATCGATCCGAAACGGCTGGAGGGCGAGCGGGGCTTCGACTATGCCAACCTGTTCTGCAATCCGGACCATGTCACCGCCCTGGCACCGGGGCGCCTGGCGCGGCAGGCCGACGTCGTCGCCCGGGCGGCGGGGCTGGAGCGCCAGCGCCTGCTGCAATGGATCCTGGCCTGGGCCGGCCTGTCCGCCACCTGGCTCATCGAGGACGGCCAGGACGAGCTGGTGGCGCCGACCTTGCGCGTCGCGGAGTTGGCGTTGGCCGAACTCGGTCCGCTCTGGCGCTAGCCGGCGGCGGAGCCGGCCGTCCGGGCCGTGGCCGCCGCCGGTGTCGCGCGCAGGGTGGCGGCCCAGAAGAGCAGTGCGAGCGCGCCGATACCCGCGCCCATCAGACAGACGCCGTTCCAGCCCGCGTGGGCGTAGACCAGGGTCGAGATCGACGAGCCGGCCGCGCTGCCGATGGAGTAGAACACCATGTAGGCGGCGGTCAGGCGATTCTGCGCTTCCGGCCGCACGCGATAGATCATGCCCTGATTGGTGACGTGCGCCGCCTGCAGGCCGAAATCGATCACCAGCACGCCCAGGACCAGCCACAGGAGGGAATGCGGCAGCATCGAGATCGGCAGCCACGCGGCCAGCATCAGCGCGAGCGCGATACCGGTCGTGCGCTGGCCATGTCCGCGATCGGCCCAGCGGCCGGCCCGGGCGGCGCCCAGCGCGCCGGCGGCGCCGGCCAGCCCGAACAGGCCGACCTCCGTATGGGACAGCGAGAAGGGCGGGGCGGCGAGCGGCAGCACCATGGGCGCGAGCAGCGTCGTGATGTCGGCGAAGATCAGCATCGCGAGGACGGCGCGGATGCGCAGGACCGGTTCTTCCAGGAACAGCGTGAACACCGAGGCGATCAGGCGCGGGTAGGAGATCCGGGGGCCGGTGCGCCGCTGGCGCGGCAGGGCCTTGTAGAGCAGCCCGGCGATCACCAGCGTCAGCGCGGCCGACACCAGATAGACCGTCCGCCATCCCGACAGGTCGGTCAAGAGGCCCGCGGCGGTCCGCGCCAGCAGGATGCCGAGCACGATGCCGCTGGTGACCACGCCCACGACCTGGCCCCGCTCCGAAGGCCGGGCAAGGGTGGCGGCATAGGCGACCAGCGCCTGCGTGACGACCGCGAGCAGGCCCAGCGCCGCCATGGATGCGAGCAGCATGGCCGCCGTCGACGAGAACCCCACGCATGCCAGGGCCAGCACGGAAAGCAGCGACTGCCCGATGATGAGCTTGCGGCGATCGAGCAGATCGCCCAGCGGCACCAGCAGGACCAGGCCCAGCCCGTAGCCGAGCTGGGTCGCGCCCACGATGAGACCGGCCACCGCGTGGGACAGGCCGAGGTCGTCCGCCATGACGTCCAGCAAGGGGTGGGCGAAATAGGCGTTGGCGACGGCCAGGCCGCTCGCGACCGCGAAGAGCAGCGTGACCGGACGCGTGAGCGGCGATGGCGCCGCGCCTGCTGTAGAACCCATGGTTGAAACTCCCGATTATTTTGGTTTCATTACGAAACCGTTCGGGAGGATAAGGGTTTTGGTTTTATAATGCAACCTAATAATCGATGGAGGGCGGGCCATGGTTGGACGAAAAAGCCTGAAGGGGGATTACTGCCCCAGCGCCCGGTCGCTGGACGTGATCGGCGACTGGTGGTCGCTGTTGATCGTGCGCGACGCGTTCGATGGCCTGACGCGTTTCGGCGAGTTCCAGAAAAGCCTGGGCATCGCGAAGAACATCCTGACCGAGCGCCTGCGCACGCTGGTGGCGCGCGGCATCCTGGAAGCCGTCCCGGTGGGGGACAGCGGCGCGCGGATGGAATACCGCCTGACGGCCATGGGCCGGGACCTGTTCCCGGTGATGGTCGCCCTGCGCCAGTTTGGCGAGCGGCATCTGTTCAAGCCGGGCGAGGCGCATTCGGAACTGGTCGACCGCGAAACCGGCCTGCCTGTCCGCCTCGACATCCGCACGCCGGACGGGCGGTCGGTGGGGCCGGACGACACGGTGCTGCTCAAGGTTCCCGAGGAATAGCGGACATGGCTGCGCCGCTTACGCGAACCGCCTGGCGCCCGCCACGCATCCCACCGCGCCCAGCGTCGCGGCCAGCATGGTGCCGCTGATCGATTCGTGCAGCAACAGCGCGGCCAGCCCCAGGGCCAGGAAGGGTTGCAGCAACTGCAATTGTCCGACCGCCGCGATGCCGCCCTGCGCCAGGCCCCGATACCAGAACACGAAGCCGATCAACATGCTGAACAGCGACACGTAGGCCAGGCCGAACCAGGCCGGCGCGCCCACATGGCCGAAGGATGCGGGGCGGGTCAGCAGCGCCATCGGCAGCATGACGGGCAGGGACAGCACCAGCGCCCAGCTGATGACCTGCCAGCCGCCCAGCCGGCGCGAGAGCCGCGCGCCTTCGGCGTAGCCCAGGCCGCACACGACGATGGCGGCCAGCATCAGCAGGTCGCCGCGCAGCGATGGCCCGATGCCGCCCAGGGCGGCGTGGCCGGCCACGAACACGCTGCCCAGCAGCGAGAACAGCCAGAACGCCGGACGGGGGCGCTCGCCGCCGCGCAGCACGCCGAAGACCGCGGTGCTCAGCGGCAGCAGTCCCAGGAAAACGATGGAGTGCGCGGACGAGACGTGCCGCAGCGCCAGCGCGGTCAGCAGTGGAAAGCCCACCACCACGCCCAGGGCCACCACGGCCAGCGCCGGCAGGTCGCCCGGGGCCGGACGGCGTTCACGGAAGGCCACCAGCAATATCCCGCCCAGCAGGGCGGCGATGGCGGCACGCGCGCCGGTCAGGAAGGTCGGATCCAGGTCCATGACCGCGGCCCGCGTGGCCGGCAGCGAGCCGGCGAAAATCACCACGCCAATCAATCCGTTGATCCATCCGTTCGTCGTCTTGTCCATGGGCCACCTGTGTATGGGCTGTCAGTAGAGCATGGGCGGATATCCGGGCCCAGATACGGTCCAGTACAATTTAAGATAACTGTTATGAATATCAGACCGGTACAGTCGGGGATGCCATGAAGAGACAGGGAACGCGCATCGATGCCGTGATGGAAACGATCCGCTCGAGGATCGCCTCGCGTGCCTACCCGCCCGGCGCGCGGCTGCCCTCGGTGCGCGCGCAGGCCCAGGCCATGCGGCTGTCGGTCTCGACCGTGGTCGAGGCCTACGAGCGGCTGGCGGCCGAGGGCGCCGTCCGGTCCCGTCCGGGTTCCGGGTTCTACGTGTCCGGGCCGGCGGCGCCCCTGGCCCTGTCGGAAATCGGCCCGAAGCTGGACCGGGAGGTCGATCCGTTGTGGATATCGCGCCAATCGCTGGAGACGGGCGATGCCGTGTCCAAGCCCGGCTGCGGCTGGCTGCCGCCGGCATGGATGTACGAGGACGGCATGCGCCGGGCGTTGCGGGCACTGGCGCGCGCCGACGCGCCCGTGCTGGCGGACTACGGCACGCCGCTGGGCCTGCCGCCGCTGCGCCAACTGCTTGCCCGCCGGATGGCCGCCACCGGCATCGAGGCCGCGCCCGAGCAGATCATGCTGACCGACTCGGGCACGCAGGCCATCGACCTCATCTGCCGTTTCCTGCTGGAGCCGGGCGATACCGTACTGGTCGACGATCCGTGCTACTTCAATTTCCATGCCTTGCTGAAGGCGCACCGGGCAAAGGCGGTGGGCATCCCCTATACCCCGAACGGACCGGACGTCGCGGCTTTCGAGGCCGCGCTGCGGGAACATGCGCCCAGGCTCTACATCACCAATTCCGCCATTCACAATCCCACGGGCGCGACGCTGTCGCCCGTGACGGCGCACCGGCTGCTGAAACTGGCCGACGGCTCGGGCCTGGTCATCGTCGAGGACGACATCTTCGCCGATTTCGAGACGGCGCCGGCTCCCCGGCTGGCCGCCTTCGATGGCCTGGATCGCGTGATCCACATCGGCAGTTTCTCCAAGACCGTCTCGGCCTCGCTGCGCTGCGGCTACGTGGCCGCGCGCGCCGACTGGATCGACAGCCTGGTCGACCTGAAGATCGCCACCACCTTCGGCAACGGGCACCTGGCGGCCTCCGTCCTGCTGGCCGCGCTGACCCACAGCGGCTATCGCAAGCACATGGAGGAAGTCCGGCACCGGCTGGCCGGGGCGATGGACAAGACCGTCGCGCGGTTGCGGGCCATCGGCATCCAGCCCTGGCTCGTCCCGCCCGCGGGCATGTTCGTCTGGTGCCGCCTGCCCGATGGCGTGGATGCCGCCGACATCGCGCGTTCGTGCCTGAAAGACGACGTGGTGCTGGCTCCGGGCAATGCGTTCAGCCAGTCGCGCAGCGCCGCGGGCTTCCTGCGGTTCAACGTTTCGCAATCGGGCGACGGCAGGATCTTCCAGGTGCTGTCGCGCGCGCTGGAGGCGTGCCGCGCCTAGCGCGAGGATCGGGTGGGCGGGGTAGCTCGTTCACGCGCCGCCCGGGGTACGGTTTCAGGCAGGCCGCGCAGGACGGGCAGCACCGCCAGCGCGACCAGCGCGATCATGGCGCCCGGTGCGGCTGTCCAGCCGGTGGCCTGGACCAGCCATTCCGCCAGGAAGGGCGTCAGTCCCCCGAACAAGGCGGTGGCCGCGGTCGCGCCCAGCGCCAGCCCGCTCAGGCGGCCTTCGCCGGGAAACTGCTCGGCCGTGGCGGGAGCGCCCACGGCGCTGACGCCGCCGGCGACCAGCGCCAGCGCGACCGCGCCCAGGACGACCTGGGCGGTCGTGCCGTGTGCCATGTAGGTGAACATGAACAGCGGCAGGGCCGCGCCCAGGATGGCCAACCCGATCAGCATGCGCCGCCGTCCCAGGTGATCCGACAGCGCGCCGGCCGCGGGCGTGACCACGATGACGGCCACGGCGGCGACGGTCGACAGCCAGAGCGATTCGCCTTCCGCGCGGCCGCCGGCCGAGGTCAGGAAGGCGGGCACGTAGGTGATGCCGACGTAGTAGGTGATGGAGCCCAGCGCTGAGATCGCGAAGGTCCGCAGCACGGCTACGCGATGATGGGTGAGCGTGTGCAGGATGGGCGAGGCGGGTATGGTGCCCTGGCGCTGCTGTCTTTCGAAGTCCGGCGATTCCTGCATGGCCGAGCGCGCGATCCAGATACTGCCCGCCAGGGCCGCGCCGACGAAGAAGGGGATGCGCCATCCCCACGCGTCGAGCTGGGGCGTGTCCAGCAGGGCCACGGTCGCGGCCGACACCGCCACCGCCAGCAGCGCGCCCACTTCGCTGGCGGCCGACGCGAGCGAGGTCACCAGGCCCCTGCGGCCGGGGGGCGCGCCTTCCAGTAGATAGGCCACCACGCTCGTGTATTCGCCGCCCACCGAGAAGGCCATCAGGCAGCGCAGGACGAGCAGCAGCACGCCGGCCGTGGCGCCCAGGCTGCCGTAGGCGGGCAGCAGCGCGGTCGCCAGCATGGCGGCCGTCATCAGCGCCATGGACAGCAGCAGCGTCCGGCGGCGGCCGAAGCGATCGCCGATGTGGCCGAACACGAGGGCGCCCAGGGGCCGCATGAAGTACGAGACGGCGAAGCCGGCCAGCGTGGCCAGCAGCGACAGATCGCCTCCGCCGAAGAAGACGCGGGACAGGACCGTCGCGAAGTACAGGTACAGCGTGAAGTCGTACCACTCGACGATCGTCGACAGGGCGGCGATCGTCAGGGACCCGCGCGAGATCTCGGGGGCCGGGGTGGGGCCGCGGGCCGCCGCCGGCATGTCAGGAAAGAGGAATCGTGGCCATGTTCCCGGGAATGATATAGGGATGGCCGGCTCCTGGAAACGCGGGGCGTGTCTCGCGATGCTTCGATCCGCGCCGAAGCATCGCGGGCCCGCGCGGCGTTACGCTATCCGTATGAACAAAGGAGTTTGTGCCATGCCCGAGCACGCCGATATCGCCGCCACGGCTTCCCTGATCGCCGAGCCGGCCCAGGCGCTGGAACACCTGGCCGGCGTCGGCGGCTCCACCCCCGTGCGCCGGCCGCCGTTGGGCAAGCAGGCTCGTTCGCTGCGGTTCGCGCGTTGCTGCTACGACCACTTGGCGGGGCAACTGGGCGTGGCGGTGGCGCAAGCCTTGCAGCGGCATGGCTATGTCGTCGCGCAACCGGGGAAGCGCTGCGGGATCACGCCGGCCGGGGAACACTGGTTCAGCGGCATGGGGCTGGACGTGCGGACGCTGCGGCCCACCCGCAACGGGCTGGCCAGGCTGTGCCTGGACTGGACGGAGCGCACGCATCACGTGGGAGGCCCGTTGGGCGTGGCGATGCTGGCGGCTTTCTGCGAGCGGGGATGGCTGCGGCGCACGCCGGGATCGCGGGCCGTGACGCTGACGCCGCCTGGGCGGATCGCGCTCAGGGAGCAACTGGGGGTCGAGGTGGAGGACCGCTAGTCCGTCTCCCCAGCGGCGTTGCCGGCGACCCGTGGGCCGCCGGCAACGCGCACCTGGACTAGCGCGTCACCACTGCGAACGCCCCTTCCTTGTCGACCCGTGCCCAGTAGGCCGATTTCGTGGCGTCATAGCCCACGGCCGCGGCGCACGAGGCGTCGACGTCGGCGGGCAGCGCGGACAGGAACGCGGCCTGGTAGGGCTGCTTGCTGATGCACGAAGCCGGCGCCAGCGCGATCCATTTGCCGTTCGCGTCGCGGCGCGCCAGCGTGGTGGCGGCGGCGTCGGCACCCGTGGGCAGTGCAAATTCCAGCACGTAGGTGTCGCCGCTCTGGTCGGCGCTGAGTTCCCACTGGCGCGTGGCGTGGGCCGGCAACTGCACCGGCAGCTTGCCGCTTTCCGAACCGTCGCCATAGCTGCCCGGCAGGCCCGTGGCGGTCGTGATGTCCTTGGCGCGTCCCCACGGATCGATGTAGGTGCCGGTCTGCCCCGCGACGCCGCTGACCCACAGCACGTCGGACACCGTGTCCTTGCCGTGCTTCTGCCAGTTCAGCGCCACCAGCTTCTTCAGGTCGATGGTGGTCGCGCGGACCTCGATCTCCTCGTCCGGCGTGCCTTCGTCCACCAGCCGCGCGCGCTGGCTGTTGTTCAGGTTGCGGCTGAAGCTCTCGTCGCTGATGAACATGTAGCGGTACATCATGGACAGCATTTCCATGTTGCTGCCGGCGTAGGAATAGCCCGGCGTGGCGCTCATGCCGCGAGTGCGGGTGTCGTAGCGGTTGAAGCTGCGGTTCGTGCCGTCCAGCAGGCGCGCGCGATGGCCGCTGGCCGAGGCGCAGTAGCTGGTGCGGTAGGACGGGTCGTAGGCGCTGTTGCGCTGGATGTCGGCGGGCACGCTGCCGGGGAACACGACCTTTTCGCAGCGCTGCGTGGAGCGCACGAACCGGTCCAGCAGTTTCCACTGCGGCGTGGCGAGTTCCTTGGGGCCGTCCTCGTTGCGCGCGACCGAATGCGTGGCGAAGTAGGAGCGGTAATCCAGCATGCCGCCCTGGATGGTGAAGATCGAGGCATTGGCGTCGACGAAGCCGGTGTCCTCGTGCTGCACCTTGTGCATCAGCACGTTCTGGATGCGCTCGTGTTCACCGAAGCGCGTCTCGTAGCCCTTGTAGGCGGAGTCGCCCGAGATGATCTGCTGGAAGCCCAGGTCGGAGTCGTCGCGGATGAGGCTGCGTGCATAGTGGTGCTCGTGGCCCGAGACGTAGATCACGTCGTGCTCGGCGAACAACTTGCGGTACTTGTCGTAGGCTTCGCGGAACTTGACGTCGTTGACGATGGCCAGGCTGCCGTCGACGATGTTCTCGCGCACAAGGCCGTAGCGATTGCCGGCAAAGGAGTTGTGAGTCTGGAGGATGATGTGGTCGACCTTGCCGCCGTGTTCCCTGACCATGCCTTCCACGAAGTCGTAGGCCCGCTCCAGCCAGCCGTACGAGATGTTGATGAACAGCACGTTGTCGCGCACCAGCGCGTAGTTTTTGTAGGCCGAACCGGGCATGTGCTGCGCGTCGGCGGGGATGAAGCCCTCTACCGTGTCGTACCAGTCCTGGTCTATGCCCTTGGGGTCGTGGTTGCCCATGATGGGCAGGATGGTCATCCTGCCCTTGTACTGCTCTGCCAGGCCGCGCCACAGCGCGTATTCGGCCGGCGTGCCGTTCTCCACCAGGTCGCCCACCGCCAGGACCACGTTGACGCCCGACTTGGCGTACAGGTCCAGGATGGCCTTCATGGGATGCAGGGCGACGCCGGAGTCGCCGCCCTGGGTGTCGGGCAGGATGCCGACACGCAGCGTGGGCGTGACGGGATCGGTCGGCGTGCCGGGTTCGGTCGGCGTGCCCGGGCCGCCAGGCGTGCCGGGATCGGTCGAAGCGGAGCCGTCCCCGCCGCCGCCGCAGGCGGCCAGTGTGGACAGTACGGCGAGCGCCAGGGCGGCAGCCGCCCCGCGCCCGGTCTTGGCGATACGTATGGACATCGTTTGTTCCCCCGAAAGCGGCGCAGGTTAGGGGGGCGATATGACCGCGTCATTGCTGCGGATGCGGGACCTCGCCGGACAGGGTAAAAACACACAGGCGCCGATCCGGCGCCCGGCCCGGTGTTGCAGTGGAGGCCGGATTCCATCCAGGAGGGGGATGTCAGTGAAGCTGAAAGACCGAGTAGCCATCATCACGGGAGCCGCCGCCGGCATCGGGCGGGCCACCGCATGGAAGTTCGCCGGCGAGGGCGCCACGGTGATCCTGTGCGACCGGGCGGCGGATGCCGCGCAGGAAGAGGCGCGGGCGCTGCAGGAGGCCGGTCACCAGGCGGTGGCCCACGCGCTGGACGTGACCGATCGCGAGGGAATCGCCGCGGTGGTTGCCGCCATCAAGGCCAGGTTCCACCGCATAGACATCCTGGTCAACAACGCGGGCATCACGCAGGATGCCCGGCTGGCGCGCATGACCGAACAGCAGTTCGACCAGGTCATCGACGTGAATCTGAAGGGCGTGTTCAATTGCACCCAGGCCGTCGTCGACACCATGCTGGAGCAGCAGCGCGGCGTCATTCTGAACGCCTCGAGCGTGGTCGGGCTGTATGGGAATTTCGGGCAGACCAACTACGCGGCCAGCAAGTTCGGGGTGATCGGTTTCACCAAGACCTGGGCCCGCGAACTGGGTCCCAAGGGGATACGGGTGAACGCGGTCTGCCCCGGTTTCGTCGAAACCGACATACTGAAGAGCATGCCGGAAAAGGTGCTGGACGGTTTTCGGACCGCCTGCTGGATGCGGCGGCTGGGGGCGCCGCAAGAGATCGCCAACGTGTATGCCTTCCTGGCCTCCGACGAGGCGAGCTACGTCAACGGCGTGGCGTTGGAGGTGTCCGGGGGTATGTCCGTCTAGCTTATGGCCGACGGTTCTTGCCATACCTACGTCGTTCGCATAATTGCGAATAAAGGGAAGATGCTGTAACGTGTTTAGCAATTAGAATCAATTGCAAAGCGCTTGTATGAGCTATTACAGCGAGACAGAAAGGCCGCCGTTCAAGCGGTTTCTGCGTGTCCTCGTCGCTTTCCTGGCGGTGTGCTTCCTGAACGCCGCGATCCTTCGACTCGCCTGCCACGCGGGCGGCCTGCCGGAATCCCGGCTGTTGTCCAGTCTCGCCGTGGGGTGCCTGTAAAGGCAGGGTCGATCATGCGCACCGCGCTGCCTCGCGGCGTGGTTCAACTGGCCGAATCTCGTTTTCTTCTTTTGCGCTCGACGCTATACACCACCAGCAGCGCACAGGCCAGCCAGATCAGCAGAACTTCCAGAAGCATGGGTTCCATCCAACATCGAAGTTAGGGCGAATGCCTTGCGATGATAGTGGGCGCTTCCACATCCTGCCAATTGATTAAACGAAATGCAGCAATAGGGTTTGCCTTGATTGCCTGTGTTCGTCCTGGGGGGCGCCCCCCCATTTGAGTGATGTGATGGCTCTGCCATAACGATATCCTCGGCCGTGGGTAGTTTTCGGCCGGTTCGACATCATGAATATCCCGTGTTCCCCCCGTTTTCGTGTGTTGCGCGGCGTGGCCGTGCTGGCTGCCGCAAGTTTTGCCTGGCCGGCGCTGGCCGCGGATTCCGGCGTGCTGTTCCGCCAGCTCGGCCAGATGATCGAGCAGACCGGTCGGGTCATCGCCGAGGACCAGCGCCGTCAGGAGGAGCAGGAGCAGCGCGCCGCCGAGAGCGCCCGCCGCGAGCGGGAGCAGCAGGCGCAGCGGGAGCGGGAGGCCGCGGCGCGGCAGCGCCAGCAGCAGGAGGCGGCCCGGCAGGAACAGGAGCAGACCTTGCAGGCGCTGGCGCCGCCGCCCGAGTACCAGGGCCGCATCGTGATCCACAAGCGGCTGCTCGGCATGCAGGACGCCGGCAGTGCCCGACCCGATTTCGACATCACGGCCCGCAGCACCACCAGTATCTCTCCCGATGGCGCATGGCTGGCCTTCGATGCGACGGACGGGCAGATCATGGTGCGCGATACGGCCTCGGGCAAGGACCGGACGGTGCCGACCCGGCTGCCGTCCGGCCAGTCTTCCCGCACGCTGGCCTTCGTCGGCAACGAGGCGTTGCTGATCAGCGACCTGAAAAACGGTTCCGAGCTGGTCGACCTGCAAGGCAATTCGCTGCGCATGCTCCCGCCCGGCGGGTATTTCCCGTGGCCGAAGGAGGTGGGCGGACGCTACGTCGTCGAGCACCTGCGGATGACGGATTTCGACAAGGGACGGCGTTGCCTGGGAGTGAACTACTACGACGCCCGGGGCGCCGAGTTGGGAGGGGTGGCGGTGGACGAGGCCGAGGCCTGCGCCGCCCGTATCGACGACCAGGGTCGGCAGGAGTTCATCGCGCACAAGGACGGCGTGGTCAGCTATTTCGTCAATGGCGCCAAGGTCGCCGAATTCCGCGGGGACGACCGGCGGCCGCCGGACAAATACAAGCGCCTCGACTACCGCTGGATCAGCAACACGCCCTATGCCTATTCCGAGATCGGGGACTGGGATAATCCGTCGCATCGGCTGCGGGTCTGGGACGTGACGCAGGGCAGGATGCTGTGCGAGCTGCCCGGGCATGTCACCGGAATCCCGTACGCCGACAAGAAGGGCAACATCGTCATGGCCCAGCCGGCGGTGCGGCTGACCCTGCCCGCCTGTTCGATGGTGCGCGTCAGCAACGGCAACGAGCGGCTCCAGGCCTGGGGCGAGCAGGCCTACCTGCACGACGAGCGGACGGGTACGGTCCATGTCATCGACACTTCGACATGGCAGCGGCGCGCGACGTTGCAGACACTGCATCGCCAGTCGCCGCAGGATCGGTCGTTCGCCGGTTCGTTCCAGGAACTGCCGGGCCATCCGGACCTGGTGCTGGCGACCTCGTATGCGACCTCTTCCCAGATACCGGCCCAGCTTTTCGATACGAAGACGGGCCAGTTGCTGCGCACCCTGCCGGCAGGCAGGTTCCAGGCGGGATACATCGTCCAGCAGGATTTGTTGACCGGCCAGTCGTACAACTGGCGCACGCGTTTCTGGCGCTTTGCCTACGAGGACAGCGCGGGGAAACCGGCCGCGGCCTTCCTGGCCGCATTGAAGAAGGACAAGTTCGAGACCTCGGCCGAGTACCAGAAGCGGCTGGCCACGCTGACGTTGCCGCATACGATGAAAGTCGCGCTACAGGACTACGACGCGGACCGGGGCATGTTCATCGGCACCTGGCGCAATGTGCCGGTCATGGTGCCGCTGCCGCCGGCGCTGGCCCGGCAGTTCGCCGACGCGAAGGAAATGGGCGTGACGGGCGACCTGCGCGTCATCGACGAGGACTACCTGGAACTGCGCAATGCCAGTGTGACCACGCCGGCCGGCCAGGCCGTGAAGCTGGTGCTGCCCGACGGTCCCGCGCCCAAGGCGCAGCCCAGGCCGCAGGCGGCGGGACCGCGCGACGGGAGCGCGGCGCAGGCAAGCGCGGGGGCCGCGACGGCGCGGGCACCCTCCGGCCAGGGGGACGGTGGGCGCTGCGCCGGGACGATGGCGCATCTTGCGCCGCAACTGCGGCCCTATACCCATCCCTTCCTGGCCGAGGTCCGCAAGGAGGCCTTGCAGATGGATGTCGCCTCGACGCTGGCCAAGGTGAAGGCCGACGGTGGCAATGCCCAGGTGCTGCGCCAGCAGGCCGAGCAGGCCGACCAGGCGGCGCGCGATTCGGCCACCACCGCCAACCAGAGCGACGGCGGCGGCAACAGCATCGCCAGGGCCGACAATGGTTCCCTGCCCTTGAACTGGCCATGCGAGGGAATCCACTCGTCGGCCGTCTGCAACTACATCATGATGCGCTGGCAGGCGTTGTTGACGCGGGAGATCGCCAGCCTGTATTCGACCTGCCAGGGTTAGGCTTCCCCGTAGCCCCCGCCGCCCGGCGTTTCGATTTCCACCCGGTCGTTCGCCTGCAGTTCGGCTCGATCCGCGTGGTCCAAGGGCTCGACCCGCCCGTCGGCGCGCAGCACCCGGGCCAGTCCCGGCGCGCCAGGCTGGCCGCCGCGCAGCCCGAAGGCGGGATGGTGCCAACCGTTGGCCAGTAGCGAAACCGTCATGGGCTCCATGAAGCGCAGCGTGCGCACGCCGCCATCGCCGCCGCGCCACCGGCCGTCGCCGCCGGAGCCGTGGCGGATCTCATAGCGTTCCAGCCGCACCGGGAAGCGCAGCTCCAGCACCTCCGGATCCGTCAGCCGGGAATTGGTCATGTGAGTCTGCACCACCGACGTGCCGTCGAAGCCGCCGGCCAGGTTGCCGGCTTCGTCGAAGCGGCCGCCCGCGCCCGAGCCGCCCGAGATGGTCTCGTAATATTGGTGGCGGGCGTTGCCGAAGGTCAGGTTGTTCATGGTCGGCTGGCTGCTGGCCATGATGCCCAGCGCGCCGTACAGCGCATTGGTCACGCAGGTGGAGGTCTCGACGTTGCCGGCCACGACGGCCGCCGGATAGCGCGGGTTCAGCATCGAGCCTTCGGGGACCACGATGGTGAGCGGCTTTAGGCCGCCCGCGTTCATGGGGATGTCCTCGTCCAGCAGCGTGCGGAACACGTACAGCACGGCGGCCGAGGTGACGGCGCGCGGGGCGTTGAAGTTGTTGGGCAGTTGCTTGGACGTGCCGGTGAAGTCCAGCGTGGCGCTGCGTGTGGCGTGGTCCACCGTGACGGCCACCCGGACCTGGGCGCCGTTGTCCAGCGACACCGCGAAACGCCCGTCGCGCAGGCGGCTGATGGCGCGGCGCACGGATTCCTCGGCGTTGTCCTGCACGTGGCCCATGTATGCCTGCACCACGGCCAGGCCGAAGTAGCGCACCATGGCCATGAGTTCCTCGCGGCCTTTTTCGTTGGCGGCCACCTGGGCGCGCAGGTCGGCGATGTTCTGGTCGATGTTGCGCGCCGGATGCCGTGCGCCGGCCAGCAACTGCCGCATCTCGGCCTCGCGCAGGTGGCCGTCGCGCACCAGCAGGAAGCTGGTGATGAGCACGCCTTCGTCGTCGATGGTGCGCGAGTCGGGCGGCATGGAGCCGGGCGTCAGGCCGCCGATGTCGGCGTGGTGGCCGCGCGAGCCCACATAGAACAGTACGCGGCTGCCGGCCTCGTCGAAGATGGGCGTGATGACCGTGACGTCCGGCAGGTGCGTGCCGCCGGCGTAGGGATCGTTGAGCACGTAGGCGTCGCCCGGCCGCAGCGTGCCCCGGGTGCTGTCGATGACGGCCCGTACGCTGGCCCCCATGGATCCCAGATGGACGGGGATGTGGGGCGCGTTGGCGACCAGATCGCCCTGCGCGTCGAAGATCGCGCACGAGAAGTCCAGGCGCTCCTTGATGTTGACCGAGTGCGCGGTGTTCTGCAGGCGCCAGCCCATCTGCTCGGCGATGGACATGAACAGGTTGTTGAAGATCTCCAGCATCACCGGGTCCGCCTGCGTGCCGACGGCGCGGCGCTCGGGCCGGGGCACGGCGCGTTCGAGCACGATGTCGCCGTTCGCGGTCGCGGTGGCCCGCCAGCCGGGATCGACCACGGTGGTCGCGTTGGCGTCGGTGATGATGGCGGGGCCCGCGATGACGTCGCCGGCCCGAAGGTCGGCGGCTGCGTAAAGGGGGCTGTCCTGCCATGCGCCGGCGTGGATGGCGGCGCCGTCGCGGGCCTGGAGATGGGTGCCGGCCTCGCGCGCGGGACGGTCGAACCAGGTGGCGCGCGCGCTCTGGGGGCCTTCCTCGGCGGTGGCCTCGGCCATCACGGAGTCGATCACCAACGCCCGGCCGGGCATCAGGAACGCGAAGCGCTGGCGATAGGCACGCTCGAATTCGGCCAGCATGGCCGGGGTCTCGCCCAGCGGGACCGGCAGCGCGGTGTCGGTGCCTTCGTATCGCAGATAAGCCCGCTCGGCGATGCGCAGGTCGGCCGCCTCGCAGCCCTGGGCCTGGAGTTCGTCCTTGGCCGCGGCGCCCAGTTCGTCCAGGACGCGGCGCGCCTCGGCGCGGCCGTCGTCGTCGAAGCGGCGTTCCACCGAGCGTTCCCGCACGGCGGTGGCGACGGCCAGGCCCATGCCGTAGGCGGACAGCACGCCGGCCAGGGGATGGATCAGCACGCGTGGCATGGCCAGCGCGTCCGCCACGGCGCAGGCATGCTGGCCGCCGGCACCGCCGAAGGTGGTCAGGGTGTAGCGGGTGATGTCGTAGCCGCGCTGCACGGAAATCAGCTTGATCGCGTTGGCCATGTTGGTGACCGCGATCTCCAGGAAGCCGTGGGCCAGCGCCTCGGGCGTGGTGGCGCGGCCGGTGCCGCGCTCGACTTCGCGGGCCAGTTCGGCGAAGCGCGCGCGGACCACCTCGGCATCCAGCGGCTGGTTGCCGTCGGGGCCGAACACGGCGGGGAAATGGGCCGGTTGGATACGGCCCAGCATGACGTTGGCGTCGGTAACGGTCAGCGGGCCGCCGCGCCGGTAGCAGGCGGGACCGGGGTCGGCGCCGGCCGATTCGGGGCCCACGCGCAGTCGCGTGCCGTCGAAGCGCAGGATGGAGCCGCCGCCGGCGGCCACCGTGTGGATGCTCATCATGGGCGCGCGCAGCCGCACGCCCGCCACCAGCGTGTCGAAGGTGCGCTCGTATTCACCGGCGTAGTGGGACACGTCGGTCGAGGTGCCGCCCATGTCGAAGCCGATGACCCGGTCGAAGCCCGAGGCGGCCGACACGCCGGCCATGCCGACGATGCCGCCGGCGGGGCCGGACAGCACGGAGTCCTTGCCCTGGAAGGCGCGGGCGTCGGTCAGGCCGCCGCTCGATTGCATGAACTGCAGGCGCACACCGGGCAGGGCGGACGACACGCGGTCGACGTAGCGGCGCAGCACGGGCGACAGGTAGGCGTCCACCACGGTGGTGTCGCCGCGCGCGACGAAGCGGATCAGCGGCGAGACGGCATGCGAGGCGGAGACTTGCGTATAGCCGAGTTCACGGGCGATCGCGGCCAGCCGCAGTTCGTGCGCCGGGTTGCGGTAGCCGTGCATGAGCGCGATGGCGATGGACTGGTAGCCCTGCGCCCGGCCGTCGGCCAGGGCCGCCCGGGCCTGCGCCTCGTCCAGCTCGGCCACGACGGCTCCGTCCGCCGCCACGCGTTCGTCGATCTCGGCCACCCGGCTGGCAAGCTGTTCGGGCAGGAGGATCTCGCGGTCGAACAGGCGAGGCCGGTTCTGGTAGGCGATGCGCAAGGCGTCGCGAAAGCCCCGGGTGACGGCCAGCAGCACGCGTTCGCCCTTGCGTTCGAGCAGGGCGTTGGTGGCCACCGTGGTGCCCATGCGCACGACCTCGATGCGATCGGCGGGCACCGGTTCGTCCGGAGCCAGCTCCAACAGGCGGCGTATGCCTTCGACGGCGGCATCGTCGTAGCGCCCGGGATTCTCCGAAAGCAGTTTGGCGGTCGCCAGCGAGCCGTCGGGGCGGCGTCCGATCACGTCGGTGAAGGTGCCGCCGCGGTCTATCCAGAATTCCCAGCGGGCATCGTCGGCGGGGGAGGGAGAGGCTGTATTCATAGCGATGAGGCCGCGCGGGCGGCCTGGTCATAAAGGCCCGACAGCATGCGCAGGCGCCGGGCCACGTCGGACAGGGATGCGCCGTCGGCCAGTTCGCCTTCGACGCTGGCAAGCAGGCAGCGGCCCCGGACTGCGCGGAAGCGGTCGATCAGCGCCGCGCCTTCGTCCGTGGTGGCGTAGAGCACTTCCTTGCCGCTCTTTTCGCCGCGCACCAGGCCCATGCTGGCCAGTTTCTTCAGCGAGTAGTTGATGACGTGCGTGTCTTCGTAATTGAGGGTGAAGCAGATGTCGGCCAGCTTCTTGCCCCGCTCCCGGTGATGGACGTGGTGCAGCACCAGCACGTCCGTGACCGCGAGATCGGCCGTGCCGGCCGCTGCCATGCAGCGCACGATCCAGCGGCTGAACGCGTTGTGGGCGATGATCAGCCCGAACTCGAGTTCGGATAGCTCCGCATGCTGGCCGGTGGCCAGGTGCGCCGAGGACAGAATGCGCAGGCGTTCGCCGGCCTCGTCGGACGCGCCCGGGCTCCGGCGGTCATTCGTCATCGTCGTCGCCCTCGCCGGCGAACAGGCGCTCCTTGGGGGGAGCGATCTCGGTAACAAGGTCGCGCACCAGCGGCTTGTTGGGCAGCGGTTCGACCGTGTGCGAGCTGCCAGGCTCCAGCTTGGCCAGGCAGGCATACACGACCTTGCCGTCCAGGCGCATCATGCATTCCTTGCAGGCATTGGCGTTGATGCAGGCATAGCGGAAGGCCAGCGTATCGTCCTGGTGCGCGCGCACCCAGCGCAGCGCGTCCAGCAGCGACGCGGCCGCCTGGGGAGGCACGTCGTACTCGACGATGTGGGCCTCGGTGTCGGCGCTGGCGCGCCGGATCTTCAGATGGATGGAGTCATGGGGCGATGTCATGCGATGTCCTCCTGCCGGGCCTCGAGGCGTTGGACGGGCTGGTTGGCCAGCGTCCATTGGCCGTCGCGCCAGGCGATGGTCTGGTTCAGCGTCCAGGCGTCTTCCTGTCCGGGATGGTCTTCGCGCTGGTGGGCGCCGCGGCTCTCGCGCCGCGCCAGCGCGCAGCGCGTCACGGCCTGCGCCACCAGCAGCATGTTGCGCAGGTCCAGCGTGTCCAGCCGCACCGGGTCCTGAGGGCCGCCGCCTGGCAGGTCGTCGCCGGCCCGCGTCCGCAAGGCATCGAGCTCGCCCAGCGCTTGCCGCAGGCCCGCCTCGGTGCGGAAAGGGCCGACGTGGGTCTGCATCAGCGCCTGCAATTCCTCGATCAGCGCCGCGGCATTGAGCCCGGCCGGTTCACCGTGGCGCGGCGCGAGCCGTTGCAGCCAAGGGCGGGCCAAGGCCTCGAGCTCTTGCAGCGAGGGCGGTTCCGGACAGTCGGCGGCGGCGGTGCGGCCGGCCCGCAGGCCGAAGGCGATCGCCTCGGTGATGGCGTTGCCCGACAGCCGGTTCGCGCCATTGGCGCCGCCCACCGCCTCGCCCGCGGCATACAGGCCGGGCACGTCGGTGGCGAGGTCGGTGTCCACCCGGATGCCGCCCATGTGATAGTGGGCGATGGGGGCCACTTCTATCATCTGCTTGGTCAGGTCGATGCCCGCCTTGGCCAGCTTGTTGATGATGGGGCCGAACGCTGCGCGCAGGGTGTCTTCCGGCACGTGGCGGAAGCTCAGCCACGCGCCGCCGGCCGGCGTGCCGCGGCCAGCCTCGACCTCCTTCAGGATGGCGTAGGTCGCGGCGTCCCGGGTGGTGGTGTAGCCCTGTCCCTCGGCGGCGTTGCCGTAGCGTTCGACGAATTCCTCGCCCTGGTTGTTCAGCAGCTTGCCGCCCAGCTTGTAGCGGAAGGGGTCCCACATGATGGGGTCGAAGCCGACCAGGCGCGGCGCCAGGTGGCCGATGGGGAAGAACTGCACGAACTCCATGTCGATCAGCCGGGCGCCCGCGCGCAGGGCCAGCGCGAAGCCGTCGCCGCCCATGTTGAGCGAGGCGCTGTTGCGGCGGTAGAGGCGCGTCAGGCCGCCGGTGGCGATGATGGTGGCCCCGGCCCGTATCAGGACCGGGTCGCCGGTGCCCAGGTGCAGTGCCACCGCGCCGACGACGCGGCCGTCCTTGCGCAGCAGCTCCACCACCAGCAGGTCGCCGACGCGCCGCACGCCGGCCTCGCGCGCGGCCTGCGCGCGCAGGGTCTTGGCCACGGCGGGACCGGTGTTCAGGTAGTCCACGTAGACGCAGCGCGGGCGGTCGTGGCCGGGGGCGCGGGTCTGCGCCATCCGCTCGCCGTCTCGAGCCCAGCCCACGCCCCAGCGGTCCAGCAGGCGGATCGCGTCCACGCCTTCCTCGCACAGCAGCCGGGCCAGCGGTTCGCTGCACAGACCGCGGCCCGCCGCCAGCGTGTCGCGCAGGTGATGCTGCCAGTGGTCCGGCCCTTGCTCGCCCAGGGCGGCGGCCACGGTCATCTGGGCCATGATGGTGGCGCCGCCGCGCCCGATCAGGCTGCGGTCGGCCAGCAGCGCGCGCCTGCCGGCCTGCGAGGCGGCGATCGCCGCGCTCATGCCGGCGCCGCCGGCGCCTATCACCAGCACGTCGGTTTCCAGCGTGTGCAGGGTGGGGTGGGACATGTTCATTCTCCGTTGGGGGCCAGCGCCCCTTCCAATTCCCGGGCCGGGGCCTCGGCGCCCAGGTAGGCCTGCTGCACGGCGGGGTCCGCCGCGAGATCGGCGGCATGGCCTTGCAGCACCACGTGGCCGTGTTGCAGTACATAGGCCCGGTCGGCCAGTTCCAGCGCGATGCGGGCGTTCTGTTCGACCAGCAGGATGGTCTGGCCGGACGCCTTCCAGCGGAACAGCACCTCGTAGACGGCATCAACGAATTTGGGCGACAGGCCCATCGACGGTTCGTCGATGCAGACCAGCCGCCCGCGCCGCAGCCACGCGCGGCCCAGAGCCAGCATTTGCTGTTCCCCGCCCGACAGCGTGCCTGCCAGTTGGCCGCGGCGCTCGGCCAGGCGCGGGAAGGCCTGGAATACTTCATCCAGGTCGGCGGCCACGGCGGCCTTGTCGTGGCGCCGCGGGTAGGCGCCCAGCAGCAAATTCTCGCGCACCGTCATGTCCGGGAACACGCGGCGCCCCTCGGGCACACTGGCTACGCCGAGATCGATGACCTCGGCGGGCGGCAGGCCCTGGATCTCGCGTCCGTCCAGCAGCACGCGGCCGCTGGACGGACGGGCCAGGCCCAGCACCGATTTGAGGGTCGTGGATTTGCCCGAGGCGTTGCCGCCCAGCACGGAGACGACTTCTCCGGTGTGGACGTGAAGGCTGACGCCGAACAGGGCCTGGACGGCGCCGTAGTGCACGTCGACCGCGTCCAGTCGCAGCAGGGGGGTGGAGGAGGGCAGCTCAGCCAAGATGGGCATCCGAGTTGACCGGCCGCCTGCGCGCGCGGCCGAGGTAGGCTTCGACGACTTCGGGATGGTCCAGGGCCTCGGCCGGCGTGCCGGTGGCCAGTATCCGACCCTGGTTGAGGACGATGGCGTGATCGGCGATGCGGCGGACCAGCGACAGCTTGTGCTCGACGACCAGAATGCCGAGCTGCGGCTGTTCCGCGCGCAGCGCGAGCAGCAGGTCGGTGAGTTCGGCGGTCTCGCTGGGGTTCATGCCGGCGGCCGGTTCGTCGAACAGCACGAAGCGTGGCCGGGCCGCCAGCACGCGCGCCAGTTCCAGGCGCCGGCGGTTCGCGTACGAGAGGCTGTAGGCTGGCTGGTCGCGCCGTGGCCAGAGCCGTTCGCCGAAGCGCTGCAGGGCCGCGCGGGCGCGCTCCTGCGCTTCGGCGCGGCGGCGGCGCCAGGCGGGCAGGCCGAGCAGCTCGCCGGCGATCTCGGTCAGCGGATCGACCAGCCGCGCGGATCCCGCGCGGCCCAGCAGCCCGGCCTGGGTGCCCAGCATCACGCTGTCCCATACGCTCAGGGCGGGGAACACGCGCGAGGTCTGGAAACTGCGGCCCAGGCCCAGCCGGGCGATGCGCTCGGGGGCCAGTCCGTCTATGCGGCGGCCATCCAGGAAGACATGTCCCGACGACGGCTTCTCGACTCCGCTCAGCAACTGGATCAGGGTCGACTTGCCGGCGCCGTTGGGGCCCACCAGCGCGACGGTCTGGCCCGGGCCGACGGTAAAGCTGACGTCGTCCACCGCCTTGACGCCGCGGAAGTGGCGGCTCAGGCGCTCCACCCGCAGTCCTCGGTTGTCGTGTGCGTTGGCCATCATCGAGCTCCGAGGAGGCCATGCGGGCGCAGGCGTAGCATGATCAGCAGCGCCAGGCCGTAGGCGACCATGCGCCATTCGGCGAAGGGCCGCAACAGTTCGGGCAGCAGGGTCAGCGCGAAGCCTGCCAGCGCCGCGCCGGTCAGATTGCCCAGGCCGCCCAGCACCGCGATGGTCAGCAGCAGGATGGAGGCGCTGACGGTGAAGCTCTCGGGGCTGACCACGCTCTGCACATAGGCGAACAGGCCACCCGCGAGACCCGCCAGCAAGCCGGAACAGGCGAAGCCCACGAGCAGGTAGCGGCGCACCGGCAGTCCGGCGGTGTGCGCGGCCAGCCTGTCCTCGCGTATGCCGCGCCAGGCCCGGCCCACGCCGGAGTCCAGCAGGCGTTGCGCCAGGAACAGCGCGATTCCGGCCGCGGCCGCCACCAGCCAGAACTTGCCGGCCAGGCTCGGGAGCGGCAGGCCGCCCAGCAACGCCAGCCTGGGCGCGGGGATGCCGATGAAGCCCATGGGGCCGCGCGTGACGTCCAGCCAGCTCATGAACACCAGATAGCCGATCTGCCCGACGGCCAGCGTACCCAGCGCGGCCGTGTGGCCGCTGAGCTTGAGCAGGGGCAGGGCGGCCACGACGGCCACACAGGCGGTGACCGTGGCGGCGCCGATCAGCGCGGCCTCGGCCGGCCAGCCGAAGTTGCGGGCCAGCAGCCCCACCGCGTAGGCACCCACGCCGTAGAAGGCAGTGTGCCCGATGGACAGCACGCCCAGCGCGCCCGAGACCAGCGTGACACTGGCCACCAGCAGCGCGAAGATCATGGCGTAGACCACGGCCTGCAGAAAATAGGCGTTCTGCGTGAGCGCCGGCAAGAGTGCCAGTACGGCTGCCACGGCCAGGAAGCCCCACGGGGGGAGTTCCCAGGCGCGCACGGCGCCGCGCTGGCTCGAGGACGAGGCCAGCACGCTGGTGGTCGGCATGGCGCCCGCCGCGCCGCTGGCGCCGCCCAGCGCGTCCAGGCGCCGGTCGCCCAGGAGTCCGTGCGGCCGGAACACCAGGAAGACCAGCACCAGGCAGAAGGCCACCAGGTCGCGCGATCCTTCGCCGATGTAGGCGCTGGCCAGCGTCTCCACCACGCCCAGCAGCAGGCCGCCCAGCACCGCTCCCGGCGTGCTGGTCAAGCCGCCCAGCAGCGCCGCCGCGAAACCCTTCAGGCCGAAGGGCAGTCCCATCTGCGGAAACACGCTCTTGAAATAGAGCGCGACCAGCACGCCGCTCAAGGCGCCCAGCGCGCCGGCCAGGGCGAAGGCCAATTGCCGCACGCTGCCGGTGCGCACGCCCAGTTGCGCCGCGGCGTCGCGGTCCTGCGCGGTGGCGCGCAGCGCGCGGCCCCACCACGAGCGCGACAGGAACAGCGTCAGGGCCAGCGTGGCCAGCGCGCCGAAGCCGAAGATCAGCAGGTCGGTGCTGGTGATGTAGGCGTCGCCGAAGTAGTAGGTGGCCTCGTCGAACGACACCGGGAAGGACTGGCTCTCGGGCGACCAGATGATCTCGGCCAGTTGTTCGATGATGAGGCTGATCGCCAGCGTGGACAGCACGGGGGCGATATAGGGCGCGTTCTCCAGGGGCCGCAGCGCCACCCGTTCGAGCAGCATGCCGAGCAGCGCGACGATGAGCACCGACCCGGTGGCCGCGACGGGCAGCGGCAGTTGCAGCACGGCCACGCCGGTGAACGCGATGAAGGCGCCCAGCATGAACAGCGCGCCCTGCGCGAAATTGATGAGATTGGAAACGCCGAACACCAGCGAGAAGCCGAGCGCGATCAGGGCGTAGACCTGGCCGATGGCCAGGCCGTTCAGAATCTGGCTGGCGAATAGTTCGAGCATGGGGAGGAGTGCGGTGGCCGGAAAAAAGGCTGCGCCGGCCGCGCCGTGAGGCGGGCCGGCGGCAGGCGCTGAAGGAAATTACTTGTTCAGTTGGAATTCGCCGTTGCGGATCACCAGGAAAGTGGGAGCCTTGCGGACGTTGCCGTTCTCGTACTTGGTCACGCCGGTCACGCCTTCGTACGGAGGACCGCCCGCCAGTTCGTCGCGCACGCTTTGTCCGGTCAGCGGCTTGCCCGACTGCACGACGCGGCGGATGGCGGCCACGCCCACGCCGGCCGCGTCATAGGCCAGCGCGGCGAACTGGTCGGGCGTACGGTTGTACTTGGCGCGGTAGGCATCGGTGAAGGCCTTCTTGGAAGGATCGCCGGCGAAGAAGATGCTGTGGACGACCACGCCCTCGGCGGCCTTGCCCGCCAGCTCGATGAACTTGGGCGAGGTCAGCGGCACGCCGCCGCCCACCGGGATGTCGACGCCGGCCTGGCGCAGTTGCTGGATGAAGATCGAGGCTTCCTGATAGGGCAGGGCCAGGAAGACGCCGTCGGGCTTGAGCGACTTGATCTTGCTGACCAGCGGCCGGAAGTCACGGGCGTTGGGCATCACGGCCTCGGTCAGCAGCACCTTGCCGCCGTCCTTTTCGATCGCGGCCGAGGTGGCCTTGACGGTGAACAGGCCCCAGTCGTCCTGCGAGTACGGGATGACGATGCGGTTGGCCTTGAGCTGCTTGTGGATGGTGTCGGCGTTGTACTGGGCCAGCACGTCGTCGGTATTGTTCTGCCGGAATTGATACGGGCTTTGCTTGCTGAAGTCCGGATGCGACGAGGTGGGGCTGATCTGCGCGATCTTCGCCTCGGTGAAGATGGGAGCCGCCGCCAGCGACGCCGTGGTCGACCAGGAACCGATGGCCAGCACCACGCCGGGCGTGGCCACGATCTTGCGCGCCACGGTGGCCGCTTCCTGCGGCGAGTTGCGGTCATCCTCGACCACCAGTTTGACTGGGCGGCCGTTGACGCCACCGTCGGCATTGACCTTGTCCAGATACAGCTCGACGGCGTTCTTGAAGCTCGCGCCGTATTCGGCGAAGTTGCCGGACAGGTGGGTGAACAGGCCGATGGTGATCGGGGGTTCCGCGGCCAAGGCGGGGGCGGACAACAGGCCGGAGGCTGCGGTGGCCGCCAGCAGGCGGCGGAAGGGGAGTCGCGTCGGCACGTCGGTTCTCGGTCGATGGTGGGAAAACGGCGCCGCGACACGAAGGCCGGCGGGGCCGTGGATCGACGTAAACGTTATGCTTTCGTCAACAAAACATCAACGTATTGTTACTAATAAGCTTATAAGGTTTATAGGGATTCCGCGCCGGCCCGTGTCCGTACCGGGCCAGCCCGGCCGGCGCGATCAGGACGCCGGGACTACAGCAGCGATTGCCCGTACTCCAGCACCTGGTCGCAGACCTTTTCGGTGATCTGCTGCTTGAGCCCGCCCCCGCCCAGTTCCATTTTCTGCCCGCTGCTGCCGCCCAGGATGCCACTCAGGCCCTCGCGATAGCCGGGATCGGACTGGGCCTGCTGTTCGCCGCCCAGCTTGCCGAGCAGCTTGTCCTTGACCGACGCGGCGCCGCCGCCCAGGTAGTTGTTCTTGGCGCAATAGCTCAGGATGCCGGTGATGTTGCCGGTGCCGACCGAGCCCAGCGACGGCATGGACGCGCCGCCCAGGCCTCCCAGCAGCGAGCCCCCGCCGCCTGAGGATTGCTGGCCGCCGCCGCCCAGCGCGCCTTTGACGGAATCCAGGAGCTGGGCCTGGGCGGTGGCGGCTCCGAGAAGCAGGCCCAGGGCGATGGCGGCGAGACGGGGGACGGTGGTCGACATGTTTGATCTCCTTGACGGCTTGGATGGTCCGGTGACGGCTCGGGGCCTGTCGCCGGATGCCGCTCAAGCGTATACCAGGTTGATGGCGCGAACCAGTTGCCGATACCGCTGCTGACAACAGGTTGCCGATCCCGATGCTGACAAGCGGCTGACATGCCGCATTTCCGGGATCCTGACTCGTGCTCTACACTCGTCGGGCCCGCCCGAGCCACCCTCCGCAACGGATTCCGCATCGTGTCTTCCGCCGTATCACGTTCCTCGCGTCCCCTCGTCATTGCCTCGGTGATGGCTTCCATGTTCATGATCGCCATCGAGGCCACCATCGTGGCCACCGCGATGCCGCAGATCGCCGGGGACCTGGGCGGGCTGAAGCTGTATAGCTGGGTGTTCGCGTCGTTCCTCTTGACCCAGACCGCGATGACCGTGGTGTTCGGCAAGCTTTCCGACATCTACGGCCGCAAGCCGATGATGCTGGCCGGCATCGCCGTGTTCCTGCTGGGCTCGGTGCTGGCGGGTTTCGCGTGGTCCATGCCCTCGATGATCGTCTTCCGGCTCATCCAGGGCATAGGCGCGGGCGCGATACAGCCGGTGGGCATGACCATCGTGGCCGACCTGTATCCGGTGCGCGAGCGCGGCAAGGTGCAGGGATACCTGGCCAGCGTATGGGCGATTTCCGGCGTATTGGGGCCCATGCTGGGCGCGCTGATCATTCATCAGTTCTCGTGGGCATGGATCTTCTGGATGAACGTGCCGCTGGGCCTTCTTGCCACGGCGGGTTTCGTGTTCTTCCTGCACGAAGGACGCGAACGGCGGCCGATGTCCATCGACGTGACCGGGGCCGCACTGTTCACGGCCACCGTGGCGGCGCTGATGATCGCCTTGACCGATGCCGGCGACGGCCAGGCCTCGCGCGCGTGGATGGCCGCGGGCGCCTTCGTCGTCTGCCTGGTCCTGTTCGTGCTGCAGGAGCGGCGCGCCGAGCATCCCGTCGTATCCTTCGCCTTGTGGAGCCGGCGTCCCGTGGCCGCGGCGAACGTCGCGATGCTGCTGGGAAGCATGGTCATCATGGGGCTGACGACCTTCCTGCCCATGTACGTGCAGAGCGTGCAGCACCGTACGCCCGTGGTGGCGGGGCTGGCGCTGACCATGATCATGGTGGGCTGGCCGCTGGGGTCCACCGTGGCGGCCAAGGTGTTCCCACGCTACGGCCTGCGGCCCATGCTGCTCCTGGGCAGCATACTCGTGCCCATCGGGGCCTGTGCGTTCCTGCTGCTGAGGCCGGACAATTCGCCGGTGCTGGCGGGTGCGGGCTCGCTGATCGTGGGCCTGGGCATGGGCTTCATGGGCGTCTGCTCGCTGGTGCTGATCCAGGAGATCGTGGATGTGTCCGATCGCGGCAGCGCGACGGCTTCCAATATTTTCGCGCGCAACCTGGGCAGCACCCTGGGCGCCACCGCGCTGGGCGCGGTATTCAACTTCGGGCTGGCGCGGACCACCAGCGACGCACCCATCTCCTCGGAGCAGCTCAAGCACGCGCTGGAGTCCGCTGGCGCGAATCCCGTCATCCAGGCCGCCATGCAGGACTCGCTGCACATGACGTTCTGGGCGGTGCTGGTCATTTCGCTGCTGGTGATGGCGGCCACGGTCTGGATTCCTCCGACTTCCGTAGGCCGCGTTAGCCGCTCCGCCGCCAAGATGTAAGCGTCGGCATCGGCCCCGGCAACCGGCATCGGCGCCGGGGACGTCGGCGGCCTCGAGCCCCCGGCCCCGGTGCGGTGCCGCATCCGGGCTCATCCGCGCCTCGCATGGCGGCCGCGCGGCGCGCGGATGTTACGGCCGGTGAGGCCCATGGCGCTTTCTCGCATACATACGGCAACCCGGCGCCCCGCCCGGTTTTGGCAGGATGGTGGCCCCAGGAACCCCAATTGGAGATTGCCATGAACCGAAGCTATGTCCCCGCCGTGGGCGCCTGCCTGATCGCGATGGCGTCGGCCGCGATGGCGCAGGCTCCGCAGCAGCAGGCGCCCGCGCGCGACCCCGCGCAAGGCGCGATGCCCACGCAGCCACAGCCCGCGGCCAATGTGTCGGACGATCAACTGCGCAAGTTCGTGAGCGCCGCGCAGAAGGTGGCCATGATTTCGCAGGAGTACACGCCGCGGCTCAACGCCGCGACGGACGCCGCGTCGCAGCAGCAGGTGCACAAGGAGGCCGACGACAAGATGGTCGATGCCGTGCACCGCGAAGGCCTGACGGTGGACGAGTTCAACGGCATCGGCCAGGCCGTCGAGCAGAATCCCAACCTGGCCCAGCGCGCGCGCGACATGGCCAAGTAGGGAGCATCGCGGGCAGGTGCCCGCGATGCTCGCGAGCGGTCAGCCGAACAGTTTGTTGGCGGTGCTGGCCACCAGTTCGCCCTGGAACCGTGCGCCCGCCAGATCGGCCGCCGAGGGCTGGCGCGAGCCGTCGCCTCCGGCGATGGTGGTCGCGCCATAGGGCGCGCCGCCGACGATCTCGGTCAGGGTCATCTGGCCCTGGTAGCTGTACGGCAGGCCCACCACCACCATGCCGAAGTGCAGCAGGTTGGTGATGATGGAGAACAGCGTCGTCTCCTGTCCGCCATGCTGCGTGGCGGTGGAGGCGAACGCCGCACCCACTTTCCCGTTCAACGCCCCCCGTGCCCACAGTCCCCCGGTCTGGTCCAGGAAGGCGGCCATCTGCGAGGACATGCGCCCGTAGCGGGTGCCGGTGCCGATGATGATGGCGTCGTAGTGCTCGAGATCGGCCACCGTGGCCACGGGAGCGGGCTGGTCCAGCTTGAAGTGGGCATTTTTGGCGACGTCGGGCGGCACGGTTTCCGGCACGCGCTTGATGTCCACCTGGGCGCCCGCGCTGCGGGCCCCCTCGGCGACGGCCTCGGCCATTTTCTCGATATGGCCGTATGACGAGTAATAGAGAACCAGAACCTTGCTCATGGAACCTCCTCGAGGCGCGCTACTTGAGCGATTTCAGGTATTCGATCAGGTCCGCGCGCTGTTTGGGATCGGCCACGCCCGAGAACGGCATCACGTTGCCGGGCATGGCGGCTTGCGGGTTGGCGAGATAGGCGTCGAGCGTCTTGTCGTCCCATACGGTAGTCGAGTTTTTCATCGCGCGCGAGTAACGGAATCCCGCGAAGGAGCCGGCCTTGCGGCCGATCACGCCCTTCAGGCTGGGACCCGCCCCGTTGGCGCCGTCCACGGAGTGACAGGCCGCGCATTGCGCGAAGGCGGCCTTGCCGGCGTTGAGGTCCTGGCCGAGCGCGGGGAACGCGGCGGCGGCGCCAAGCGCGAGGGTACAGGCTGCGAGGTGTCTGAACGTCATGATGGATTTTCCTGGTTTGGGCGGCCCGCCGGGGCGGGCCGTGGTGTCGGAGGAGTCGAGGCTCAGGAGAGCATGCCGGGCCTGGCGACGTAGCGCACGAGATCGTCGCCCAGCCTGAGGGCCAGCGCGGCCAACGGGCCGGTCGGGTTGTAGCCCGAGTTGTGCGGGTAGACCGAGGCGCCCACGACGAACAGGTTCTGGGCATCCCAGTGCTGAAGGTGGGGCGAAACGACGCTGGTCTTGGGGTCGGTACCCATGACGGTGCCGCCGGTGACGTGCGTGCTCTGGTACTGGCGGGTATCGAAGGGCGACTTGCGCGGCACGGCCGGTCCCACGATGTCGGCACCGGCGGCCTTGGCCATGTCCTCCATCTTGCGGGTGACCCACTCGGACATCTTTAGTTCGTTGTCGCGAAAATCGAAGGTCATGCGCAGCAGCGGCTGGCCGTAGGCGTCGGTGTAGCTCGGGTCCAGGCTCAGGTAGTTTTCACGGTGCGGATAGCAGCTACCCTGGATACCCATCGCCATGGAGTGGGCGTACCAGTCGGCGTTCGCCTTCTTCCAGGCCGTGCCCCACTGCGGCGTGCCCGGCGGCAGGCGGCGGCTGTTGATGGGACGTCCGCCGAACTGGCTCGCGCCGATTCCGCCTCCTCCCAGAAAGCCCAGGCCCGCGTGGTCGAAGTTGTCGTTGTTGAAGTCGTCCATCACCATCTGCGTGCTGCCGGTGGCGAGATAGGGATTGAACCAGCGGTCCTTGAAGAAAAGGTTCACGCCCGAGTTGGTCTGATAACAGAAGTTCTTGCCGACCACGCCGCTGTTGGATACCGGGTCGTAGGGCTTGCCGATCTTGCTGGTCAAGAGCAGCTTGGTGTTGGTCATCGTGAATGCCGCCAGTACCACCACGTCGGCGGGCTGCTCGTACTCCTGGCCGGTCATCAGGTCCAGATAGCGCACGCCCGTGGCCCGCTTGGTACGGCTGTCGTAGTTCACGCCCAGCACGTGGGTATGGAGCCGGATCTCGAATCCCTTGCGTTCCCGCAGCATGGGGTAGAGCAGCACTTCGGGCGAGCCCTTGGCCTTGGCCTCGCAGATGAAGCGTTCGCAGTGGCCGCAGTATTGGCACTGGCCGAGCTTCTGGCCATCGGGATTGGTATAGGGGCCGGAGGAGTTCGCGGCCGGCGTGGGGAAGGGGTGGTAGCCCAGGCGCGTGGCCAGTTCCTTGAACACCAGGCCGGCTTCGGTGCTTTCCAGCGCTTTCTGCGGATATTCGCCGCGGCGGGGCGCCTCGAAGGGGTTGCCGCCCGCCTGGACCTGCCCGCCGATGTTGCCGGCCTTGCCCGACAGGCCGAACAGGCACTCGAACAGGTCGTGGTAGGGCTCCAGTTCCTTGTAGGTGACGCCCCAGTCCTGCAGGGGCATGTCGGCGGGTATGGCCTTCGCGCCGTAGCGCTGCACATGGTGGCTGCGCAGCACGGGATCGTATTCGGCCCAGCGCCAGGTGTGCCCGTTCCAGTGATTGGCAGCCCCGCCCATGCCCTCGCCGGGCAGGAAGGCTTCCATCCAGCGTACCGGCAGCGCGACGTCCTGGCGGTGATAGCGCAGCGAATAGGTCTGTACCGACCAATCCTGCACCAGGCCCTGGCGTACGTCCCAGCGCAGTTCATCGCGCTGGGTGGGAAGTTTGGCTTCCGCGCCGTCGGTGTGGTCGCCGCCGCGTTCCAGCACGACGACTTCCACGCCCTTGTCGGTCAGTTGGCGCGCGATCAGGCCGGCAGTCAGCCCGCCGCCGACGATGACGACGGTGCGTTTGTTCAGTGTCTTCATGATGGTCCTCTTAGCTGAAGTCGGCGATGGACTTGGGATCCTTGGCTCCCGGGAACGGCTTGCCGCGGAACTCGACCATGTCGATCGTGTGCGTGGCGGGCAGGCCGGGATAGCCGATCATGCGCCAGAAGACCTTGTCGTAATTGCCCCCGTAGATGGGGTCGGCGAAACAGGCCTGGGTGAACAGGGGGTAGACGATGCCGTTGAACCAGTACGCCAGGTCGAGTTCGCCCTGCTTGACCTTGCCTGCCCCGAGATCCTTCAGGAAGGCGTCGGCCTCCGTCGGCGTGAACTGGTCGAAGGTCTTGTTCGAGCGTGCCTTGGCCGCGTCGTTGGCGGCGGCGACGCCCGCCTTGAAATGCTGTTCGGGCGTGAGCGGCAACTGCGGCCCCTGTTGCGGCAGGCCTTCTGCGAAAGGCGCGCGCATATAGCGCTTGTAACCCTTGCCGTAGGCGCCGGCGAGCTGGCGGTCGATGTAGATCGCCAGTCCGCAATCGACACCGTTGGGGGTGTATTCGTCGGCCGGGCACATGGTGTTGACCAGCGTTTCGACGAAGGCGGCTTCGTCCGGACTGAACGAGTTGTAGCCGTAGACGTCGTTGACCTTGGGGCCGGGAGGAGGAGCTGTCGCGGGCGCCGTCTGTGCCTGGGCCGCGCCGGCCAGGGCGCCGGCCGCGGCACCGGCCGCCAGTCCGGGCGCGAAGGGAAGGGACCCGGAGACGGTGGCGACCTGCTGGAGGAAGCGCCGCCGGTTGTTGACTTCGCCGGTATCGTCAGCGTGCGTGGAATCACCCATATTCAGCTCCTTGTAGGGTAGAACGCGTACTGTATGAATCACACGATACGTATAAGCAGCGACGCTTGTTGGAATGGATACTAGGCCTCCGCCCAGGCTTGGACAAGCAGGCGTGGCGGGGCCCGCGGCGGATTTTTTCGATGGTCGGGTCCGCCGCCTGGCCTCCCGCCCGGAGCCGGGTGGGTAGGGGATGTTTTGGCCGTGCGCGGACGCCGCCGCGGTCGAGCCGGCGACAGAAAATGTGTAATGAAGTGTTGCGCCTTCCTCAGGGTTTGAAGGCGCCGATGAAGATGGCCGGATCCACCCGCGCGTCGTTCAGACTGACGTTCCAGTGCAGGTGGGGGCCGGTGGCGCGGCCGGTCGATCCGACCCGTCCGACTGCCTCGCCCCGCGCCACGTCCTGGCCCACGCGCACGCCGATCTCGGACAGATGGCAGAACATGCTGATGAAGCCCTGGCCATGGTCGACGAATACGGTCTTGCCGTTGAAGAAATAGTCGCCCACCAGGACCACGCGCCCCGCGGCGGGCGCCTTGACCGGCGTGCCGGCAGGCACGGCGAAGTCCAGGCCGGAATGCGGGTTGCGAGCTTCGCCGTTGAAGAAGCGTTGTAAGCCGAAGGGGCTCGACAGCCGGCCTCCCGCGACCGGCCGGTCCAGCATGACATTGCTGGGGCCCTGCGGGCGGAAGGCGCGGTAGGCGGCCAGTTGTTCGGCGGTTTCCTTCTCGATGCGCGCGAGGTCGGCCGGATCGGGATTGACCTGGCGCTTGTTCTTGAGCTTGATGTGCTGGGCGACGTAGGTCTTGGTTCCCACCTGGAAATCCAGCGTGCGCGTGCCCGCTTCCTCCTGCACCGCCAGCCGCTGCGCGCCCGGCTTGGTGCCGAGCGGGATGCCGACCACGGCGATCCACTGTCCGCCGTCGTCGCGCAGCACCATCGTTCTGCGGTCGAGATAGGTCGCTACGGGGGCGGCGGGACCGTCGCCCAGCGCGACCACGGCCACGCCGCCGGGCACGGGCTTGTTCAGCAGGCGGGTGATGAAGCTTTCGGCGTGGGCGGGGGCGGCAGCGCACAGGGCGGCCGCCCACAGCAGGCGGCGGGCAAGGATGGTGGGCATGGGAGGTACGGAGAAAGGCATCGCTCCAAGCGTACAGGCTCGCGCCGTTTCCCCGCAAACGCGCTTGCTAGTCGGCGTCGAGTTCCCGGTAGTGGCGGAAGATGCCGTCGCCCCAGGGCAGGCGCCGTCCGCTTGCCAGATAGGCCTGGAGCTCTGGCAGATCGCCCACGCGCGCGTGCAGCGCCATCGTGCCCGGGTAATCGCGCGCGAGCGTGGCCATCCGCCGGGGGAAGGCATACAGCAGGCCATCGACCAGGTGGTAGAGCGACAGGTCGGCATAGGTCCAGCGGTCGCCGCCGCCGACCCAGTCGCCGCGGCGGGCCAGCACGCGTTCGAAGTAGCCCAGGAACTTGGGCATGCGCTGGCCGCGGAAATCGGCGGCGCGCCGCAGCGCTTCCGCTTTCTGGTCGTCGTAGTAAAGGCCGGAGGCGATGGGGTGGTGGACGTCGTGGGCCTCGGCCACCATGTCGGCGATGGTCAGCTGGATCTGGTTGATCCACAGCCGGCCCGCCAGGTCGCCCGGCGCGAGGCCATGGCGTTCGCCCAGGAACAGGAGGATGTTGGCCGTTTGCGAGATCGTCATGTCGTCGGCCACCAGATAGGGCGGCGCGAACGGCGGGCTGTCGCGGTCGGCGGTCATGTCGGCCACCAGGTCCGAGGCCTGCACGCCGGGCTCGCGCGCGCATTCCCGGTAGGGGATGCCGCCGGCTTCCAGCGCCAGCCGGACGAATTCGCCGCGTCCGGGTATGCCGTTCCAGTACCAGAACTCGTAGGTCATGCGGACTCCTTCGTGTCTAGAACTCCAGGCAGATCTTGCCGAAATGGGCGTGCGCCGCTTCGTGGCGAAAGGCGTCGGCGATCCGCTCCAGGGGGAAGCGCCGGTCGATCGCGGGGTGCAGGTCGATGGCTTCCAGGCCGCGCACCATTTCCTGCTGCTGCCGACGGCTGCCCACGATCAGGCCCTGCAGGCGCGCCTGCTTGGCCATCAGCGCCGCCGTGGGGATCTCGCCGCTGCCGCCGGTTAGCACGCCGATCAGCGAGATGTGCCCCGCCACGCGCACGGCCTTGATGGACTGCGCCAGCGTGCCGGGGCCGCCGACTTCGATGACGTGGTCCACGCCGCCGCCGGTCAGCTTGCGCACCGTGTCGCCCCACTGCGGATCGCTGCGGTAGTTGATGACGTGGTCGGCGCCCAGGGCGCGGGCGCGGTCCAGCTTCTCGTCCGAGGACGAGGTGATGATGACGGACGCGCCCATGGCCTTGGCCAGTTGCAGCGCGAAGATGGAGACGCCACCCGTGCCCAGCGCCAGCACCGTGTCGCCCGCCTTGAGCCGGTCGTCGCCCACCAGCGCGCGCCAGGCCGTCAGTCCGGCGGTGGTCAGCGTGGCCGACTCGGCATGGTCGAGGTGGCGGGGCGCGCGCGTGAACCAGGTCGCCGGGCGGACGATGGCCTCGCGCGCGTAGCCGTCCACGCCGTCGCCGGGCACCGTGGAGAAATTGCCGACCCGGGCCTCGCCATCCAGCCAGTGCGGAAAGAAGGTCGAGACCACGTGGTCGCCTTCGGCGAATTCCTCGACACCCCGGCCCACCTGCTCGACCACGCCGGCACCGTCCGCCATCGGAATACGGCCGAAGTGGCGTTCGTCCGTGCGCAGGGCGACGAGGTAGTCGTGGTAGTTCAGCGAACTGGCGTGCAGGCGCACGCGGATCTCGCCGGCGGCGGGGGAGCCGGGGTCGGGCAGGTCGATCAACTGGATATGGTCGAGCCCTCCGGGGGCTCCGAGCGCAACGGCTTTCATGACGGGTTCTCCTGGGCGGGGTGCGGCGCGGGTTCGTATAAACGCGGGTTCGTATAAAATAACGCCGGGTGCTGCCGCTGTACATGCGGGAGCAGGTTCTGGGCATCGGTCGGGCCGCCGGTGCAGGATTGCCTTGGATGATTCCCATGAACCGACACGCCCCCCGCCGGCCCGTTCCGCGCGCCCAGGATCTTGCCGCCCGAGCCCTGCTCACGCTGGAAAGATTCCTTCATATCGAAGCCGTCAGCGGCATCGTGCTGCTGGCCGCCGCCGCCATCGCCCTGGTCTGGGCCAACTCTCCCTACGCCTCCGGCTACCACGCCCTGTGGCATGCGCCGCTGACCTTCGGCGTGGGCAGCCATGTCGTCTCGCAGTCCCTGCATTTCTGGATCAACGATGCACTGATGACGGTGTTCTTTCTCGTGGTCGGCATGGAGATACGGCGCGAGATCCACGAAGGCGCGCTGGCCAGCCTGGCCCAGGCGGCGCTGCCGCTGGCGGCCGCGCTGGGCGGCGTGGCGGTGCCGGCGCTGATCTATCTCGCGTTCAACGGCCAGGCGCCGCAAAGCCAGGGCTGGGCCGTGCCCACCGCCACCGACATCGCGTTCGCGGTCGGCGTGCTGGCGCTGCTGGGCCGGTCCATTCCCGGCAGCGTGCGCATCTTCCTGCTGGCGCTGGCGATCATCGACGACATCGTCGCCGTGCTGATCATCGCGATGTTCTATTCGGGCGGGCTGGATTACTCCGGCTTGCTGGTGGCCGCGGTCGGCATCCTGATGGTGCTGGCCCTGCAGCGGATGGGAGTGGGGTCCGCCTACGCCTACGTGCTGCCCGGCGCGGTGCTGTGGATCGGCCTGTTGCAGACGGGCGCGCATCCCACGCTGGCGGGCGTCGTGCTCGGCCTGATGACGCCGGTGCTGCCCGCGCCGCGCCACGAGCATCCGCGAGACATCGTGCGCCGTGCCGCGGATTTCCTGGTGCGCGCGGGCGCGTCCGATACGGACGGCACGGCGGAGCAGGCGCGGCGGCTGCGGTGGGCGCAGCGCGAACTGCTGGCGCCCGTGACGCGCGTGCAGATGGCCCTGCATCCGTGGGTGGCCTATGTCGTCATGCCGCTGTTCGCCCTGGCCAATGCCGGCGTCACGTTGGACGGCGTGGACCTGTCGGCGCCTTCGTCGCAGGCCGTCATGCTGGGCGTGGCGGCGGCACTGGTGATCGGCAAGCCGCTGGGGGTCGTCGCGGCCAGCTGGATCGCGGTGCGGCTGGGATGGTGCCGGCTGCCGCCCGGCACCACGTGGAGCGGGGTCGCGCTGGTGGGGCTGCTGGCGGGCATAGGTTTCACGATGTCCATCTTCATCGCCAATCTGGCGTTCGGCGACGAGAACCTGCTGGGGGCGGCGAAGCTGGGCGTGCTGACGGCATCGGCCGTGGCGGCCACGGCGGGGCTGGCGTGGGGCGCCGTGCTGGCGGCCAGGCAGCGGCGCAAGGCGGCGCCGGCGCGGGAGGCGGGCGCGTCTTGAGGCTGGCGGGGCGTCAGGTCTCGAAGTCCACCAGTTCGTCGCCGTCGTTCACCGTATCGCCGACCGCGAAGCGGAAGGCCTTCACCCGCCCGTCGGCCGGGGCGCCGATGGTGTGTTCCATCTTCATCGCCTCCAGCACCAGCAGCGGCGTGCCGGCGGCCACCCGCGTGCCGGGCGCGACCAGATGGGCGGCCATCCGGCCCGGCATGGGCGCGGCCAGGCCGGTACCGGCGTCCGTGCCTTGTTCCCAGGCCAGCAGCGGGTCGACCAGCGCGAGTGTCCAGGCCCCGTCTTCGCCGTACACGATGCGGCGGGCGCCGTCCCGATAGACGTCCGCGCGCAGCGTGCGATCGGGCAGGACCGCTTCCAGCCGGGGGGCTTCGCCCCGCGGGTCCACGAATACGGCCGAGCCGTCCAGCACGACAGTCATGCCCCGGGGCGCAGGCGTGACCGAGACCTCGCGGCGATGGTCGCCGCATGCGAACAGGAACACCGTGGCGGCGTCCGCGTTCAGGCGCCAGCCGTCCGCGCGCCATGGCGAGCCGGCTGGACCCGCCGCGGCGACATGCCGCATCTCCGCCAGCGCGGCCAGCAGCCACGTCTCGCGCGGCGGCGCGGCGTCGGGTGCGAACAGGTGGTCATGCTCGCGTTCGATCAGGCCGGTATCGAGGTCCGCCTGGTCGAACGAGGGCGTGGCGACCAGCCGCGAGAGGAAGGCGAGATTGGTGGGCAGGCCCACGATGCGGCAGGCGGACAAGGCCTGCCGCATGCGGACCAGGGCCTCGTGCCGGTCGGCGCCGTGGACGACGAGCTTGGCGATCATGGGATCGTAGTACGGCGTGATGGTGTCGCCCTCGTCGACGCCCGCGTCCAGGCGCAGCCAGGGGGCGGCGGGAGGCGGCACGAAGCGTTGCAGCCGGCCCGCCGCGGGCAGGAAGTCCTGGCCGGGGTCCTCGGCGTACAGGCGGGCCTCCAGCGCATGGCCGGACGGGGCCGGCGGCCGGCGGTCCAGCGGCAGCGGTTCGCCGCTCGCCACGCGCAACTGCCATTCGACCAGGTCGAGTCCGGTGATCATTTCGGTGACCGGATGCTCGACCTGCAGCCGCGTGTTCATCTCCATGAAATAGAAGCCGCCGTCCGGGTCGACGATGAACTCCACCGTGCCGGCGCCCACGTAGCCCACGGCGCGCGCGGCATCGATGGCGGCCCGGCCCATGGCCTCGCGCCGCCCGTCGCTCATGCCCGGCGCCGGCGCTTCTTCCAGCACCTTCTGGTGGCGGCGCTGGACCGAGCAGTCGCGCTCGAACAGATGAACCATGTTGCCGTGGCGGTCGCCGAAGACCTGGATCTCGATGTGGCGCGGACGCAGGACGTAGCGTTCGACCAGCATGCGGTCGTCGCCGAAGGCTCCCGCGGCCTCCCGCTTGCAGGCGGCCAGCGCCGCATCGAAGTCCTCGGCCCGGTCCACGCGGCGCATGCCTTTGCCGCCGCCGCCCGAACTGGCCTTGATCAGCACCGGATAGCCGATGCGGGCCGCCTCGCGGGCCAGCAGCGCGGGGTCCTGGTCGTCGCCGTGATAGCCCGGGGTAAGCGGCACGCCCGCCTTTTCCATCAGGGCCTTGGCGGAGGACTTGGAACCCATCGCGCGGATCGCGCCGGCGGGTGGCCCGATGAAGACCAGGCCCGCGCGCTCGCAAGCCTCGGCGAAGGCCGCATTCTCGGACAGGAAACCATAGCCAGGATGGACGGCCTGCGCGCCGCTGGCCAGGGCGGCCTCGACCAGCGCGTCCGCGCGCAGGTAGGAGTCCCGCGCCGGGGCGGGGCCGATGCGCCGGGCCGCGTCGGCCTGCCGGACATGTCGCGCGCCGGCATCGGCATCCGAATACACCGCCACGGTCGCCACGCCCATCCGCCGGGCCGTGGCCATGATCCGGCAGGCGATTTCTCCGCGATTGGCGATCAGGATCTTGTCGAACACGATGGGCTTTCCTTGAAGGGCGCTACATCCGGAACAGGCCGAAGCGGGTCGGCTCCACGGGGGCGTTCAGCGCCGCCGCCAGCGACAGGCCCAGCACGCGCCGCGTCTGCGCGGGATCGATGATGCCGTCGTCCCACAGCCTGGCCGTGGCGTAGTAGGGATGGCCCTGGGTCTCGTACTGTTGGCGGATGGGCGCCTTGAAGGCTTCCTCTGCTTCCTCGCTCCAGGCCTCGCCGCGCGACTGCACGGTGTCGCGCCGCACCGTGGCCAGGACCGAGGCGGCCTGTTCGCCGCCCATGACGCCGATGCGGGCGTTGGGCCACATCCACAGGAAGCGGGGGCCGTAGGCGCGCCCGCACATGCCGTAGTTGCCCGCGCCGAAGCTGCCGCCGATGATGACGGTCAGCTTGGGCACCCGGGCGGTGGCGACCGCGGTCACCATCTTGGCGCCGTCCTTGGCGATGCCGCCGTTCTCGTACTTGCGTCCCACCATGAAGCCGCTGATGTTCTGCAGGAAGATCAACGGGATCGAACGCTGGGCGCACAGTTCGATGAAGTGGGTTCCTTTCTGGGCCGATTCCGAGAACAGGATGCCGTTGTTCGCGACGATGCCCACCGGCATGCCGTACAGGCGCGCGAAGCCGGTGAACAGGGTGGGGCCGTAGCGCGCCTTGAACTCGTCGTAGCGCGAACCGTCTACCAGCCGGGCGACGATCTCGCGTACGTCGTAGGGCTTGCGGACGTCCTGCGGCACGATGCCGTAGAGTTCCTCGGGGTCGTGCGCGGGTTCGTCGCCGTCGGCCAGCGCGGGCGCGGCGGGGCGGTTCAGGTTGCCGACGATGCGGCGCGCCAGGTGCAGCGCATGGGCGTCGTTCTCGGCCAGGTGGTCGGCCACGCCGGAGACGCGGGTGTGCACGTCGCCGCCGCCGAGGTCCTCGGCGCTGACGATCTCCCCGGTCGCGGCCTGCACCAACGGCGGGCCGCCCAGGAAGATGGTGCCCTGGCCCCGCACGATCACGGTTTCGTCGCTCATGGCGGGCACGTAGGCGCCGCCGGCGGTGCAGGATCCCATCACCACCGCGATCTGCGCGATGCCCTGGGCCGACATGTTGGCCTGGTTGTAGAAGATGCGGCCGAAATGCTCGCGGTCGGGAAAGACCTCGTCCTGCAGCGGCAGGTAGGCGCCGCCGGAGTCCACTAGGTAGAGGCAGGGCAGGTGGTTCGCCTGGGCGATCTCCTGGGCGCGCAGGTGCTTCTTCACGGTCATGGGGTAATAGGTGCCGCCCTTGACCGTGGCGTCGTTGGCCACGACCATGCAGGCCACGCCGTGGATGTGGCCGATGCCGGCGATCAGCCCGGCGCAGGGGGCCTCGTCGCCGTACAGGCCCAGCGCGGCCAACTGGCCGATTTCCAGGAAGGGCGAACCGGGATCCAGCAGCAGGCGGATGCGCTCGCGCGGCAGCAGCTTGCCGCGCGCCGCGTGGCGGGCGCGGGCGGCTTCCCCGCCGCCTTGCGCGGCCTGCGCCGCCCGTGTCCGCAGGTCCGCCACGAGGTGGCGCATGGCATCGGCATTGGCCTGGAATTCCGGTGAACGGGTGTCCAGCCGGCTGGTATGGGCGTGCATGGCCTGGCTCCTGGGGGAGGGGGTCAGCGGGTTTCGGAGAAGAGTTCCCTGCCTATCAGCATGCGCCGGATCTCGCTGGTGCCCGCGCCGATCTCGTACAGCTTGGCGTCGCGCCACAGGCGGCCCGTCGGATAGTCGTTGACGTAGCCGTTGCCCCCCAGCGCCTGGATGGCTTCCCCGGCCATCCAGGTGGCCTTCTCGGCGGCGTACAGGATGGCGCCGGCGGCATCCTTGCGCAGCGAACGGTCGTGGCCGGGCTTGTCGCAACTGCGCGCCACCGCGTAGACGTACGCGCGGCACGCCTGCCAGGTGGTGTACATGTCGGCCAGTTTGCCCTGCATCAACTGGAACTCGCCCACGCTTTGTCCGAACTGCTTGCGCTCGTGCACGTAGGGCAGCACGGCGTCCATGCAGGCCGCCATGATACCCAGCGGACCGCCGGCGAGCACCGCGCGTTCGTAGTCCAGTCCGCTCATCAGCACGCCCACGCCGTTGCCGAGGCCCCCCAGCACGTTGTCTTCCGGGACCGCGCAGTCGTCGAAGAACACGGGATAGGTGTTGGAGCCGCGCATGCCGAGCTTGTCGAGCTTCTCGCCGAAGGCCAGGCCGGGGAAACCTTTCTCGACGATGAAGGCGGTGATGCCGCGCGGCCCGGCGTCGGGGTCGGTCTTGGCGTACACGATCAGGATGTCGGCATCGCCACCGTTGGTGATCCACATCTTCGAGCCGTTCAGCACGAAGCGCCCGTCCTTGTGCGTGGCCCGCAGCCGCATGGACACCACGTCCGAGCCGGATGTCGTTTCGCTCATCGCCAGCGCGCCCACCTGGTCCCCGGCGACCAGCGGCGGCAGGTGGCGCGCCTTCTGCTCGGGCGTGCCGTGCCGGTGCAACTGGTTGATGCACAGGTTGGAATGTGCCCCGTAGGACAAGCCCACCGCGGCCGACGCCCGCGACAGCTCCTCCATGGTCACCACATGCGCGAGATAGCCCAGGGCGATGCCGCCATAGTCGTCGCCCACCGTCATGCCGTGCAGCCCGAGGTCGCCCATTTTTTTCCACAGGTCGCGGGGGAAGGTGTTGTCCTTGTCGATGGCCGCGGCGCGCGGCTCGATCTCGTTGGCGGCGAAGCTGCGGACTACCTCGCGCAGCATCTCGATGGTGTCGTTCACGCCGAAATCCAGGGAAGGCAGCGGGATCATGGAAAGTCTCCGATTCTTGTCTTGCTGCGGATAGAAAGGCGTCAGGCCACGGCGTGAGGGGCCTGGCGGTCCTGCGGCGAGGCCGAGCCGGGGGGCTCGGCGTACTGCGCCAGCAGGCGTTCCTGCTTGATGTGGGCGATGCGTGCGTTTTCCTCCTTGACGTGTCCGAAGCCCCGCACTTCCTGGGGAAGCCTGGCCAGTTCCAGCGCCAGGGGCAGGCGTGCGGGGGTAAGCGTGGCGACGATCCGGCGCATCAAAGCCTCGTAGCCGCCGATCGCCGCGCGTTCGGCGCGCCGCTCGGGCAGGTAGCCGAACGGATCGAACGGCGTGCCGCGCAGCCCGCGGGCCCGTGCCAGCCATTTGTAGGCGGTCAGCATCCATGGGCCGTAGGCCTGCTTTACCAGGTGGCCGTGCGCGTCGCGGCGCGAGAACAGCGGCGGCGCCAGGTGGAAGCGCAGGCGGTAGTCGCCTTCGAACTGGCGCGCGACGCGCTCGGCGAAGCCGGTCTCGACGAACAGCCGGGCGACCTCGTATTCATCCTTGTAGGCCATGAGCTTGTAGAGGCTGGCCGCGACCGTGCGCGCCAGCCGGTTGCCGGCGACCCGTTCCTCTTCCAGGGCGGCGATCTCGCGCACGAAGGTCTCGTAGCGGGCGGCATAGGCGGCGTTCTGGTAGCGGGCGAGCCGCTGCGTGCGGTCGGCCAGCAGCGCATCCAGCGAGTACGGGCGCGGCGGCATCATCACCACCGTGCCGGGCCGCTTGAGTCCGGCGGCGACGCTGGCCGCCGGCAGGTCCAGCGCGGCCTGCCGGCCCCAGGCGAACGCGGCCTTGTTCATCTCCACGGCCGCGGCATTCAGTTCGATCGCCCGCATCAGGGAATCCTCGCGCAGCGGGATCCAGCCCTTCTGCCACGCGTAGCCCAGCATGAAGACATTGGTGGCGATCGCGTCGCCCAGGAGGCCGGTGGCGATCTCGGTGGCGTCCACCGCCTCGGTCTGCCAGGCCGCCTCGCGCACGCGTTGCAGCATGGCTTCGGGCGAGGCTTGCCAGTCGGGGTCCTGGGTGAAGGCGCCGGTGGGCGACACGTCCAGGTTTAGCGCCGCACGGGTGCGCGTCGTCGCCATCATGTCGATGGCGTCCTGGCCGCAGGCGACCATCAGGTCGCAGCCCAGCACGACGTCGGCCTGGCTGGAAGGAACCCGGGTGGCGTGCAGCGCCGCAGGGGTGGCCGCCAGCCGTACGTGCGACATCACCGCGCCGCCTTTCTGCGCCAGCCCGGCCATGTCCAGCACGACGACGCCCTTGCCTTCGAGGTGGGCGGCGATGCCCATCAGCGCGCCTATCGTGACCACGCCCGTGCCGCCCACGCCGGTCACGACGATGTTCCATGCCTGTTCCAGCCCGGGTAGGACCGGCGCGGGCAGATCCCGTGGCGGCGCCACCTGCCGCGCCGCCGGCTTGCGCAGCGCGCCGCCCTCGACCGTGACGAAGCTGGGGCAGAACCCCTTCACGCACGAGAAGTCCTTGTTGCACGAGCTTTGGTCGATGGTGCGTTTGCGGCCCAGCGGGGTCTCCAGCGGCAGGATGGACACGCAGTTCGACTGCACGCCGCAATCGCCGCATCCCTCGCAGACTTCCTCGTTGATGAGCACGCGGCGGGCCGGATCGGCCAGCTTGCCGCGTTTGCGGCGGCGGCGTTTCTCGGCGGCGCAGGTCTGCACGTAGACGATGACCGACACGCCGGGTTTCTCGCGCATTTCGCGCTGGATGTCGTCCATGCGGTCGCGATGGCTGATGCCTATGCCCGCCGGCAGGCCGGGAAGCTCGCGCAGCGCATCGGGCTCGTCGCTCACGAGCTGGATGTGGGGCACGCCCTCGGCCACCATCTGCTGCAGGATCTGCGGCACCGTGGGCGCGCCCTCGACCGGCTGTCCGCCGGTCATGGCGACGGCGTCGTTGACGAGGATCTTGTAGGTGATGTTCACGCCCGCCGCCAGGGCGGCGCGGATGGCCAGGGATCCGGAGTGCGTGTAGGTGCCATCGCCGAGGTTGGCGAAGATGTGGGGCGTGTCGGTGAAGAAGGCCTGGCCTATCCAGGTCGCGCCTTCGCCGCCCATCTGCGTGAAGGTCTCGGTACGGCGGTTCATCCACTGCGCCATGTAGTGGCAGCCTATGCCGGCCACCGCGCGCGAGCCCTCGGGAACCTTGGTGGACGTGTTGTGGGGGCAGCCCGAGCAGAAGTAGGGCAGGCGCTGCGGCGCGCCGGGTGCCGCACGGGTGTAGCCCTCGGGCGGCTTGCGCGCGGCAAGGTAGGGCAAGGCGCGCGCGTCCAGGGCCTCGCGGCCGATCACCTTGGCGATGCGCGCGGCGATCACGCCGGCGATGGCGGCCGGCGTCAGTTCGCCGTTGGGCGACAGCAGGATGCCGTCGTGCGGCACGTGCACCCATTCGCCGGTCTCGTCGTACTTGCCGACCACGCGCGGCCGCGCGGAAATGGATGCGTTGTAGAGATGCTCCTTGATCTGGTATTCGATGATCTGGCGTTTTTCCTCCACCACCAGGATCTCGTCCAGTCCTTCGGCGAACTCACAGATGCACTCGGGCTCCAGCGGCCAGGACACGCCTATCTTCAGCAGCCGCAGCCCCATGGCGCGGGCGGCTGCCTCGTCGATGCCCATCATGGCCAGGGCCTCGCGCACGTCCAGGTAGCTCTTGCCGGTGGTCACGATACCCAGCCTGGCGTGGGGGACGCGCCAGTCCTGCCGGTTCAGGCCGTTCTGCCGCACGTACTCCAGCAGCGCGTACAGGCGTTCGCGCTGCAGACGGTTCTCCTGCTCCAGCGGCGGATCCGGCCAGCGGATATGGAAGCCGCCTTCCGGAATGGGATAGGTGTCGGGCACGCGGATGTTCACCGCCATGGGATCGATGTCCATGGAGGTGGACGACTCCACCGTGTCGCTGACGACTTTCAGGCCCACCCAGCATCCGGAATAGCGCGACATCGCATAGCCGTGCAGGCCGAATTCGATCAGCTCGCGCACGCCGGCCGGATTCAGGACCGGGATCATGGCCGCGATGAACGCGTGTTCGCTCTGGTGGGGCAGGGTGGACGACTTGCAGGCGTGGTCGTCGCCGGCCACCAGCACCACGCCGCCATGCCGCGAACAGCCGGCGATGTTGCCGTGCTTGAAGACGTCGCCGCAGCGGTCCACGCCGGGGCCCTTGCCGTACCACAGCGCATACACGCCGTCGGTGGTGGCGCGTGCGTCCAGGCTGACCATCTGCGTGCCCCAGACCGCGGTGGCCGCCAGTTCCTCGTTGAGTCCCGGCACGAATTTGATGTGGTGGGCCTCCAGGTGCCGGGCGGCCTTCCACATTTCCAGGTCCACCGACCCGAGCGGCGATCCCCGGTAGCCCGAGACGAAGCCCGCGGTGTTCAGTCCGGCCGCTTCATCGCGCTGCTTCTGCGCCAGCATCAGGCGCACCAGCGCCTGCGTGCCGGTCATGTAGACGCGGCCGCGCGGCCGTGTGTATTTGTCGTCCAGGGTCAGGACGGTCTCGACGGGTTGTGCGCTCATGATGCACTCGCAGTCCAGGGTTGGGCGCGCAAGGGGGTAGCGCGGAGCCATCTAGCCGCGGAGAGCGGTGGATGGTGTCCGCATGGCGCCTTGAAGGCCCGGTCGGATGGACGGGCCGGGAAACGGCGAAGGGAGTAAACGGCGGGCGGAGGTAGGAAACGGCGACGCGGCGCGAGCCGAAACATGGTCGCGCGGCCCGGGTGGGCGGGCCGGCAGGAGCATGCGCTGTGCGAGCCTTCGCGTTCATACCGTCGGTCGGCGCGGCCTGGTGGAGCGGGCCGGCTTTCCTCCTCCTGAGCGGTGCGGGACCGCGTGTAGAAGGTGCGTGATGAATACAACATACCACGCCGGCAGGGGCTTAAGCTTATTTCTTTTAGTTGTTAAGTAATGCAAAAACATTTAAATACAATATATAGAACTTGCTCGATATCACTCGAGGTTCTGAACACCATGAAACGTTTCTTTGCATCCGCCGCGCTCGCGCTCGGCCTCGCCTCGGCCTCTCTCCAGACGGCAGCCGCCGCGCCGCTGGAGATCGGCTATCTGCCCATCCTGCCCGACGCGCAGTTGTTCATCGCGCGCGAGCAGGGGGCGCTGCCGGCCGAGGGCGGTCCGCCCAAGCTGGTCCAGTTCCAGAGCGGGCCCGCGCTGGTGCAGGCCCTGCTGGCGGGGCAGCTCGACATCGCCTACGTCGGCATCGGCCCGGCCCTGGTGGCGCGCGGCAAGGGCGCCGACATCAAGGTCGTCGCCTCCAACATCGTCGAGCAGGTCAGCTTCGTCGCCATGGGCGACCTGGCTCCCTATTTCGCCTCGGGCGATCCCGCCACGGCCTTCTCCCGCTTCGCCAAGGACAAGGGCCGCCAGCCCGTCATCGCCAGCTATCCCCGGGGAGCGGTGCCCGAGGCCGCCTTGCAATACTGGCTGCGCAATCGCATCAAGGTCGATCCCGCGTCCTTCAAGCTGATCTACCAGGGCGAGGCGCAGATGCAGCAGACCCTGCTGACCGGCGCGGTGGACGGCGCCGTGATCCTCGAACCCACCGTGACCACGGTCCTGACCCGCGCGCCCAAGGCCCGCGTCGTCGCGCGCGGCTCCGACCTGTTCCCGCGTCAGCCCGGCGCGGTGCTGCTGGTGCGCGAGAAGCTGATCAACGAAAAGCCCGAACTGGTGAAGTCGCTGGTGGCCGCCCATGTCGCGGCGACCCGGCTGCTGGACAGCGATCCGGCCAAGGCCGCGCCGCTGGTGCAGAAATACGTGGGCGGCGGCCGCCTGCCGGTGGACCTGGTCGAGAAATCGATCCGCAATTCCAAGGGCCAGTTCGAGGCCGACCCCAACTCCATCGTGCCGGCCACGCTGGTGCTGCAGAAGTTCCAGGCCGAGACCGGTACGCTCGAAGGTCCGTCCGTGGACGTGACCAAGCTGTTCGACACGCGTTTCTATGACGCCGTCGCCGGCAAGCGGTAAACCTGCGCGTCGTCCATGATGGTCAAGAATCCCGGATGGCCGGTGCGCGCGGCCTACGGCGTGGCGGGCATCGTCGTTTTCGTGCTGCTGTGGAAGGCGGCGGGCGTGTTCCGCTGGGTCAATCCCGGCACGCTGCCCGATCCGTTCGCGCTGCCCGACGCGCTGGCGCAGGAATGGACCTCGGGCCGTTTGCTGCCCGCCGTCGGCTCCAGCCTCATCCATTACTTCTGGGGCCTGGCGCTGGGCACCGTGTCGGGCATCGCCGTCGGCCTGGCCGCCGCCACGATACGGCGCTTCGACCTGTTCCAGGCCTACCTGGCCCGCGTGCTGCGGCCCATTCCGCCGCTGGCCTGGGTGGTGTTCGCCATCGCCTGGTTCAAGGTCAGCCATGCCGGCGCGGCCTTCGTCATCGCCATCGGCGTGTTCTGGGTGAACTATTTCGCCACCTATAGCGCGGTCCGCAACATCGATCCCCGCTTCTATGAGCTGGCGCGCAGCTTCGGGCAGGGCAGCTACTGGCGGCGCGCCGTCAGCATCACGCTGCCGGCCATCGCGCCCGGCACGCTGGCGGGCGTGCGCACCGGCATCGGCCAGGCGTGGATGACGCTGATCGCGGCCGAACTGCTGGGCGTGCCCGGCATGGGGCAGGAAATGAATGCCGCAGCCGGCGTGGGCGCTTACGAGGCGGTCGTCGTCTACATGCTGGCCATATCGCTGGTCTACGCCATCTGCGACCTGGGCTACGCGTGGCTGGAAAAAAGGGTGCTGTCGTGGCGGCCGTAATCGAATTCGATCGTTTTTCGTATACCCATCCGGGCGCCCCGGGTCCCGTCATCCAGGACCTGTCCCTGGACATCGCGAAGGGCGAGTTCCTGGCCGTGGTCGGCGGCTCGGGCGTGGGCAAGTCCACGCTGCTGCGCACCGCCGCCGGCCTGATCGCGCCGTCGGCGGGGCAGATGCATTTCCGCCTGCCGCAGCGGGCGGGCCGCCGCCGCCGCGCCGTGGTGTTCCAGGACGGCCGGCTGCTGCCCTGGCGCACCGTGGCCGGCAATGTGGCCTACGGCCTGGAGACCCTGGACATCGACGCCGGCGAAAAGCGCGGCCGGGTGGACGAGGCGCTGCGGATGACGGGGCTGGCCGAGTTCGCCGACCGCTGGCCGCACCAGTTGTCCGGCGGCCAGGCGCAGCGCGTGGGCATCGCGCGCGCGCTCGCGGTCAAGCCCGACATCCTGTTGATGGACGAGCCTTTCAGCGCGGTGGACGCATTGACGCGCCGCCACCTGCAGGCCGAACTGATGCGGATCTGGCAGGCCACGCACGCGGCGATCATGTTCGTCACGCACGATATCGACGAGGCGGTGTTCCTGGCCGACCGCGTCGTCGTGCTGGGTGGACGGCCCGCGAACGTGGCCGAGAACCTGGTGATCGATCTGCCGAGACCGCGCGATCGCGGCCATGCCGACTTCGGCCGCTATGTGGCCCACCTGTCGGCGCAATTGGGAGTGGACTGATCATGGCTGTCCTGCGACTCGTCATTCACGCGCCCACGCCCGCCTCCCTGGAGCGGGGCCGGCGCAACGTGGCCAACCTGCTCAAGGCCGACGGCCAGGCCCAGGTCGAACTGGTGGTCAACGCCGGCGCCGTCGCGGCCGCCCTGGGGCAGCCGGACGCCACCGACGTCCATCTTCGTCTTTGCGGCAACACGCTGGCGGCCAACGGGCTGACGGCGCCGGACGGCATCGTCGTGGTCGAGGCCGCGGTGCTGCACATCGCGCGCCGGCAGGCCGAGGGCTGGGCCTACATGCGCGCCTGATCGCTCAGTCCATCGTCATCAGGCTGGCATTGCCGCCGGCCGCGGCGGTGTTGATGCTGATCGACCGTTCGACCAGCAGGCGTTCGAGCGGGATGGCGGCGTCTCCCGGCGCGAGGTCGATGACCGGCACGAGTGGGCCCTCGCGGCGGGCAAGCTGCCGCAGGATGGACTTCAGCCGGTTGCCCATGGCATGGACGAGAACCGCGTCGAACGGCGAAGCGGCGGGATCGGCCACGGTCACGTGGCCGGCGATGTCCGCCGGCAGCGACGCGTGCAGCGCGGCCGCCTGGTGGCTGGCCTGCCAGAGCGCGTCATTGCCGGTGGCCAGTGTCGCGGCCAGCTGGGCCAGCAGGTCGGAGGCCTCGTCCGCGATGCACAGCACCCTGCCGCGCGGGCGCAGCGCGTAGACGTCGAGTTGTCCGGTGGGACCGGGTAGCGTGGCGGCGGCGGTCTCGGGCAGCCGCGCGGCGTAGGCCGCGCAGCGGTCGGCCAATTCCGCCATGCCCTGCTCCCGGGCCCAGTCCCACAGGATGGCAAGCGGCCGGCCGGGGCGCACGGGTTGCAGCCACGCGGGAGCGGGCGGATGCGAGGCCAGCGCGCGTATCGCGATGTCCGGCGGCGCCGCCGACAGCAGGCGCGGCACATAGAGCGGCCCGCCCGCCTTGGGGCCGGTGCCCGACAGGCCTTCGCCGCCGAAGGGCTGCACACCGACGACGGCGCCTATCATGTTGCGGTTCACGTAGATGTTGCCCACACGCGCCCGGTCCAGCACCAGCGCGACGGTGTCGTCGATGCGGGTATGCAGGCCCAGCGTCAGCCCGTAGCCCAGCGCATTCACCTGTTCCAGCAGGCGATCGAGATGCCGCCCCGCGAAGCGCACCACGTGCAGGACCGGTCCGAACACTTCCCGGCGCAACTGATCCGGCCGTTCGAGTTCGATCAGCGTGGGGGCGACGAAGCAGCCGTGCCGGCACTCGTCCGGATCCAGGCGGCCGGCGCGGAATATGGGATGGCCGGCGTCGCGCATGGCGGCGATGTGCCGCTCGATGTCGTCCCGCGCGGCTTCGTCTATGACCGGCCCGGCGTCGGTCTCCAGGCAGTCGGGCCGGCCGGTGCGGTATTCGTCCATGGCGCCGCGCAGCATGGCCAGCATCCGGTCGGCGATGTCCTCCTGCAGGCACAGTAGGCGCAGGGCCGAGCATCGCTGGCCGGCGCTGTCGAACGCCGATTCCATCACGTCGGCGACCACCTGTTCGGGCAGGGCCGACGAATCGACGATCATGGTGTTCAATCCGCCGGTCTCCGCGACCAGGGGGATGCTCCGGCCGCCGGCGCCCAGCCGCTCGGCCAGCACACGGCGCATGTCCCGCGCCACCGCGACCGAACCGGTGAACAGCACGCCCTGCACGCGCTCGTCGGCGACCAGGCCGGCGCCGACGGACTCGCCGCGTCCCGGCAACATTTGCAGCGCGCCCGGCGGGACGCCCGCGGCGCGCAGGATGCGCACGGCCTCGGCGGCGATCAGCGGCGTCTGTTCCGCCGGCTTGGCCACCACCGTATTGCCGGCCGCCAGCGCGGCGGCCACCTGGCCGGTGAAGATGGACAGCGGGAAATTCCAGGGGCTGATGCAAGCCACGATGCCCAGCGGCCGGTGCGGCGCGGAGTCGAATCCCTCGGCGGCGCGCGCGGCGTAGTAGAGCAGGAAATCGACGGTCTCGCGGACTTCGCCGAAGGCGTTGGGCAAGGTCTTGCCCGCTTCGCGCACCATCAGCGCCGCGAGCGCCTCGCGTTCCTCTTCCACGCCATCGGCGGCGCGGCGCAGGATGGCCGCGCGTTCGGCCGGTGCCGTGTCGCGCCAGAGGCGGGTGGCATGGTCGGCGCGGATCAGCGCGAACTCGAGATCGGCCGGCGAGGCTTCCTGCACGTGGCCAACGAGGTCACCGCGATGGGCCGGGTTGCGGACGTCCAGGCGCGGCCCGGGCGCCACCTCGTCGTCCAGCAGGGGACGGGCGAGCCAGGTCCGCGCGGCAGCGCCCGCCAGCCGATGGGACAGCCGCAGCAGGCAGGATTCGTCGGACCAGTCCAGCCCGCGTGAATTGGCGCGCTCCAGGCCATACAGGTCGGGCGGCAGGGGGATGCGCGGGTCGGGCGCGCCGACCGGGCCGCCCCCCGCGCCGATGTCGCGCGCGGCCGCGACCGGGTCCACGATCACCGCTTCCAGGGGCAGGCCGCGGTCGGCCACGCGATGGACGAACGAGGTGTTCGCGCCATTCTCGAGCAGGCGTCGCACCAGATAGGCCAGCAGCGTATCGTGCGGGCCGACCGGTGCGTAGATGCGGCAGGGGCGGTCCAGGCCGTCCGTGCCCACGATCTGGTCGTACAGCGGCTCGCCCATGCCATGCAGGCATTGGAACTCGTATTGCCCGGGTCGGAAGTCCGCGGGCCCGGCCAGGTGGTAGACGGCCGCCAGGGTGTGGGCATTGTGGGTCGCGAACTGCGGAAAGACCGCGTCGGGCGCGGCCAGCAGCCTGCGCGCGCAGGCGAGGTAGGCGATGTCGGTGTGGGGCTTGCGCGTATAGACCGGGTAGTCCGGCAGGCCCTGGACCTGGGCGAGCTTGATCTCGCTGTCCCAGTACGCGCCCTTGACCAGGCGGACCATGAGCCGGTGGCCGCTGCGGCGGGCCAGGGCGGCCAGGTGGTCGATCAGCCGCAGGCTGCGCTTCTGGTAGGCCTGCACGACGAACCCCAGGCCGTCCCACCCCGCCAGGTCCGGTTCCGCGCACAGGCGTTCGAGCAGGTCCAGCGACAGGTCCAGGCGCGCGGCCTCTTCCGCGTCGATGTTGATGCCCATGCCGTAGCCGCGCGCCGCGCGAGCGAGCGACAGCAGGCGTGGATAGAGTTCGCTTTGCACCCGTGCCCGCTGGCTTCGCACGTAGCGCGGATGCAGGGCGGACAGCTTGATCGAGATGCCGGGGACCTCGTGAGGCGTGCCGCTCCGGCACGAGGCGCCGATGCGGTGGATCGCCTGGTCGTAGGCCGAGGCGTAGCGCAGGGCGTCGGCCTCGGTCATGGCCGCCTCGCCCAGCATGTCGTAGGAATGGGTGTAGCCTCGCGCCACCTGCGCGCGCGAGCGGTCCAGCGCCTGCTCCACCGTGCGGCCCGCGACGAACTGATCGCCCAGCAGGCGCATGGCGGCATCGACGGCCCGGCGCACCAGCGGCTCGCCGCCTTTCTCGATCAGGCCGGCCAGCGCCGCCTGCGGGCCCGATCCCTGGTGCGCGGCATAGAGCCGGCCGGTCAGCAGGAGGCCCCAGACGGCGGCGTTGACGAACAGCGACGAGCTGTGTCCCAGGTGGGCCGACCATCGGCCCTTGCTGATCTTGTCGCGGATCAGCGCGTCCTGGGTCGCCGTGTCCGGTATGCGCAGGATCGACTCCGCCAGGCACATCAGCGCGATGCCTTCCTCGGACGAGAGGGAAAACTCCTGCAGCAGCATCTGCGCCAGGCCTTCGGTCGCCGGGAGCCCCGTCTGGTCGCGCAGCGTGGAGGCCAGCCGCCACGCGAGCTCCATGGCCGGCCCGTTGTCTGTCGGCGGTTCGATCGCGTCCAGCAGGCGTCCGACCATCTCGTGTTCCGCCCGCCGGGTGTCGGAGGTGATGGTCGCGCGTTCTCCGGTCTGGGGCGCGAGGCCTGGCGAGAAGGATTCGAAGGGGATGGGGCAGGGAGTCGTCGACTGCATGGATGCCCTCCTGTCGCCGTGCGGCGTGCGGCAGGATCCAGTCTAGCTTATGGGCGGGATGGCTTGCAGCGTGGCGAGGTCCAGCAGCGTGAAGCGGCCGTTCGGCATCCATCCGCCCGTGTCGATGTGATGGACGTTGCCCAGCACGACCGGATCGTCCACGGGCGTGTGGCCCACCACCAGCGCGCGCAGCCCGGCCACGCCGCTGGCGTTCTCGTCCTGCAGCCGATCGCGCGACCACATCGCGCGGTCCCGCGCCGCGCGCCACAGCCGCAGCGACCAGGCCAGCCGGCTCCAGTCCCGCACCGGGCTGTCCGCGTGCACGATGCCCACGAGTCCGACCTGCGTTTCGATCTCCCTGGCCAGTGGCAGGCGCGCGAATGCTTCGGCATAGACATGGCGCCGCGCGAGGGGTTGCGTCACGAACCAGGCTCCGCCGTTGGCGATGTAGCTGGTCTGGTCGACGGGATTGCCCTTGGCGTAGCGTATCGCGATGTCTTCGTGATTGCCGCGCACCGCATGGAACCAGGGAAGAGCGAGCCAGTCCAGCACCTGTCCGGATTCCGGCCCTCGGTCGACCAGGTCGCCCACGCTGAAGAGCCGGTCGGTGGCGGGATCGAAGCCCGCGCGGTCCAGGGCGGCTCGCAGCCGCGTGAAATGGCCATGGATGTCCCCGACCGCGATGTCGCGGCCGTGGCGGTTGAGTTCATGGCGGACGAGAAGGGCGGTCATGGGATTCCGCGGACAGAGATCCCATGATAGGCCGTTACGGCGATCCGGGCGCCTGCCCGCACGCCAGGTTGGCCGGTATGGCCACGTCCATCAGGCGCGGGTTGGGCAGGTTCAGGTTGCGCATGATCTCGACGTATTCGGCCTGCGTCTTGCCGGCCAGGCGCGGGTTGTGCCGCTTTTCCTCGCCGATGCTGGAGGCGGTCCAGCCCTTGTAGTCGTGCGCCGGGTAGACCGTGGTGTCGTCGGGCAGCGCGAACAGCCGGTCGACGATGGAGTGCCACGACAGCCCGGCGTCGCCCGCCTGGAAGTCGGTGCGGCCGGTGCTGCGGATCAGCAGCACGTCGCCGGTGAAGACGGCCTGGGGCGCGGTCGGCTCCAGCACGAAGCTGAAGGATTCGTCGGTGTGCCCGGGGGTATACAGAGCCTGCAGCGTGATGCCGTCCACACGCAGCAGTTCGCCGTCGCGCACCTGGCGCGAGACGCATTCGGCGCGCGAGCGTTCGCCCATGATGGTGGTGCAGGCGGTGGCGTCGCGCAGATCGCCCAGCGCGGTGATGTGGTCGGCGTGAGTATGGGTGTCGATGGCGTGGACCAGGCGCAGGTCCAGCTCGCGTATGGCCTGCAGGTAGTGGTCCAGGCGTTCCTTGACCGGATCGATGATCAGCGCCTCGCCTGCGCGGCGGGACGCCAGGAGGTAGGTGTAGGTGCTGGAGTCGGGTTCGAAGAACTGGCGGAGGATCATATATTTCTTAAAGAAATAAGCAAATTTCTATATGGAATATATGTTAGACATTCACATGCCGGCCGTCAAAGCCTGTCGGGGGATGGCGGCAGCAGTCCCATGCGCCGCTTTGCCCGGTGCGCCGAGCCGTTGCGCACGGCCCAGCGCAGCACCGGCGCGACGCCGCCGATCGCCATGCCGGCGGCGCGGACCCGCCAGGCGGGGCGCCGCAACTCCAGCATGTCGGCGGCCCAGTCCGGAAGCAAGGCCGTGCCGGCTTCCATCATGAACCGGCTCACCGGGCGCGCCAGCGGGCTGACGGCCGGGGGATGGGACAGCAGGATGCGGGCGATTTCGCGGGTGCGGTCGTCGCACACCAGTTGCGGCCGCATGCGCGCCAGGTAGGCCGCCACTTCCGCGCGCGAACGGGGGACCTCGCGGGCGCCCAGGCGCAGCGCGATCAGCGCGATCTCGTCGTAGTAGCGGTCCTGCTCGGCGCCGGACAGCGCGGGATTGCGATGACGCAGGTGCGCGGCCAGGAAGTTGCTGACCTCGGCCACGTGGACCCAGGTCAGCAGGTCGGGATCGTCGGCCGCGTAGGGGCGGCCGTCGGGCGCCGTGCCGCGTACCTGTTCGTGGATGCCGCGCACGCGCGCGATCAACCGCTCCGCATCCGCCGTGGCGGCGTAGGTGGTGCCCGAGATGAACTGGCCGGTCCGGCGCAGGCGGCCCAGCATGTCCTGGCGGAAATTGGAGTGGTCCCAGACGCCGGCGAGCGCGAGCGGATGCAGCATCTGCATGAGCAGGGCGGCAATGCCGCCGATCAGCATGGAGGTGAAATCCCCGTGCACCTTCCAACTGGCCGAGTCGGGTCCGAACAGGCCGGGGTCGCCGCGCGGATGTTCGAAGTCGATGCCGCCCAGTGCCAGTCCGGTCAGGCCCAGGACCTGGGCCTCGATATGCCTGCGTATCATGCGCGGCCCCGCATGGGCTGGAGGGACGGGGCGTTGCGCTGCATGAGGTCGCACAGGTGTTCGGCCGCCGGCGTCATGGGCATCTCGGCGCGCCGGATCAGCACGATGTCGGGCGCGGGCAGGCTTTCGCGCACGGCGATCACCTGCAGCGAATCGCGCGTCAGGTCGAATTCCCGCCATTGCACCGGCAGCAGCGCGAGCAGGTCGCTGTTGGCCAGCGCGACCATCATCGACAGCGCGGTGCGCGCCTGGAGCGCCACGCGCGGCGCGGGCAGGCCGTATTCCTGGAACAGCCGCGCCAGGTCGTCCTGGTTGTCGTAGTCGGTCGAGGGCAGGGCCCATTCGGCGCCGGCCAGTGCCTTGAGCGAACGCGAGCGCGCCAGCGGATGTCCCTTGCGGCAGACCACGGCGCGGGTGTTCGAGAACAGCGGTTCGACGATGAAGCCGGCCGGCACGGTGCCGGGCGCGGCGCCCAGGTAGAAATCGATGGCGCCGCTGCGCAACTGCGATTCGAGATCGGGGAACAGGCCTTCGATGAGCTGCAGGTAGACCTGGGGATAGCGCCGCCGGAAGGCGGGCAGGGCACGGGGCAGCAGGCCCATGTGCGGCATGATGGACAGGCCGGCGATGACCGTGCCGGCGCCCGAGCCCTGGGCCTGCGCCAGTTCGTCGCGCGCCCGGCGCAGTTCGTTGACCATGCCGCGCGCGCGTTCGTGGAACAGCCGGCCGAGCGGCGTCAACACCATGCCGCGCGCCTGGCGTTCGAACAGCGGCGTGCCCAGTTCCTTTTCCAGGCCGCGCACGCTGCGGGTGAGCAGCGGCTGCGCCACGCCGAGCCGGCGGGCGGCGGCGCGCAGCCCGCCATGTTCGACGATGGCCACGAGATCCCGCAGCTGATTGAGTTTCATGGATATCAAAATCGAATCACTCGTGGGATTTTGACATCTTGTCCGTAGCACCGCCACTTTTCTACAGTCACCTCGCGTCCACCACAAAAACTTGATAGCACGCGCAGGAGACAAGCATGCAACGCATCATGGCCTCGGGCCGGCACAGCCGGTTGCTGGCATGGGCGGCAGGGTTCGCCGTCGTTCTATCGTTGATTCCGGAATCGCGGGCCCAGACCTGGCCCGCCAAACCGGTCAGGATGATCGTGCCGTTCCCGCCCGGAGCCGCGCCCGACGTCGTGGCGCGGTTGATCGCCGACCGGCTCTCGCACGGCTGGGGACAGCCGGTGTATGTCGAGAATAAGCCCGGCGCCGGTGGCATTCCTGGCATGTCCACGCTGGCGCGATCCGGCGCCGACGGCTATACGGTGGGCTTCGTGCCGGCCGCCGCGGCGGTGCTCACACCCTTGCTCTACAAGCAGCCGCAGTACGACATGGACCGTGACATCGTGCCCGTGGCCGCCGTGGGCACCAGCCCCATGATGGTGGTGGTGCCGGGCACGTCGGCCATTCGTTCCATGGCGGACCTGGCGAAGGAAGGGAAGGCCCGGCCGGGCACCCTGAATTTCGCGGCGGCGCAGGCCGGATCGGTGCCGCACCTGACCGGCGAGATGCTGGCGCGGGCCGGCGGGTTCCAGCTTTTCACCGTGCCCTATGCCGGATCGCCCGCCGCCATCAACGCGGTGCTGGCGGGCGAGGCGGCGCTGACCATCGACGGTATCCCCGCCCTGGTCCAGCACGTCAAGGCCGGCAAGATGCGGGCCCTGGCGGTGACTTCGCCGCGGCGGCTGCCGGGCCTGGAGTCGGTGCCCACGGTGGCCGAGACCCTGCCGGGCTTCGAGTCGCTGGGGTGGTTCGCGTTGTTCGCGCCCACCGGGACGCCCGGCGCGGTGGTCGAGCGCATCAACGTCGACATCAATCGCCTGCTGGACGACAAGGAACTGGTCTCGCGCCTGGCCGACCTGGGTGTCTACCCCATGCACGGCAGCGCGGCCGATCTCCAGGCCTTCGTGCGGGGCCAGCAGGCGGTCTGGAAGAACACGGTGCAGGAACTGGCGATCCAGCCCCAGTAGGCCTGGCCGTCCAATCAACCACGATGGAAATGCAGATGAACGAGCGAAGAAAAGCCCTGGTCACCGGCGGGGCGACCGGTATCGGCCGCAGTGCGGTCCTGGCCCTGGCGCGCGCCGGCTACGACGTGGCGATCAATTACGCCTCCAGCGGGAAGGCCGCCGGCGAAGTGGCCAGCGAGGCGGCGGCCCTGGGAGCCCGCACCATGCTGCTCCAGTGCGACGTGTCCGACGACGCGGCGGTGCGCCAGATGATGCGGGCCGTCGACGAGCGGTTCGTGCACCTGGACGCGCTGGTCAACAACGCCGGCACCACCGCGGCCTGGAAAGTCCGGGACCTGGACAGCCTGGACATGGACGAGTGGGACCGCACTTTCGCGGTGAACGTGCGGGGGCTTTTCCAGGTCACGCGCGCCGCGGTGCCGCTGCTCAGGAAGGGTACGGACCCGGCCATCGTCAACACGGCCAGCATCGTCGGCCTGCGGCCCGGACCCCAGCCCTTGCCCTATGCCGCCAGCAAGGCCGCGGTCGTGAACTTGACCAAGACGCTGGCCTGGAACCTGGGTCCGGACATCCGGGTGAACGCCGTCGCGCCGGGCTGGATGGAGGGCGACTGGATGCAGCGCATGCTGGGCGAGAAGTACGGCGACCTCATGGGCAAGCGTGCCCGGGCCACGCCGCTGCGCCGCTGCGTGACCGCCGACGACGTGGCCGAGACCATGTTGAACCTGCTGCAATCGAACCGTTTCGTTACCGGCGAGATCGTCGTGATCGACGGCGGCTACACCAGCTCGACCTGAGGAGGCGCCATGCTCGAAGGATTCGTCCCCTTTCCGCCCGAGTTCGCCCGCCGCTACCGAGAGCGGGGCTACTGGCAGGACCGCTCGCTGGCCCAGGAATTCGCGCAGGTCTTCGCGCGCCATGCGGATCGGGTGGCCCTGGTCGACGGTGATCGCAGCCATACCTACGCCGACCTGGATCGGCTGAGCGACAACCTGGCGCTGCACCTGCTGGCGCTGGGGCTGCGGCCGCTGGACCGCGTCGTGCCAACCCTGCCGAACGTGGCCGAGTTCGTGATCCTGTATTTCGCGCTGCAGAAGATCGGCGCCATCCCCATCGCCGCGCTGGTTACCCATCGCTACCTGGAGATCAGCCAGTTCGTCAGGCTGTCGCAGGCGCGCTGCTGCGTCTATCCGGCATCGCAAGGGGACTTCGCCTTTGGTCCCATCGTCGACCGCATACGGCAGGAGAACGACTGCCTGCGGCTTCGGCTGGTGTTGGGCCCGGCGGGGCCGGGAGAACATTCGCTGGCCGAGCTGATCGAGACGCCGGCCCCGGGCGGCCGTGCGGCTCTGCGCGACATCCGCATCGATCCCGAGGACCCCTGCATCTTCCAGCTGTCGGGCGGCACCACCGGGATTCCCAAGCTGATCCCGCGCACCAACAACGACTACGCCTATAACTCCAAGGTGGCGGCGGAAGTGACCCGGGTGGACGGCGATTCCGTGCTGCTGCTGGTGCTGCCCATCGCGCACAACCTGCCATTGGCGTGTCCCGGGATACAGGGCTTCCTGTTCAACGGCGCCAAGGTGGTGCTGCACGCGAACACCCGTCCGGCCGAGATGTTCACGCTGATCGAGAAGCATCGCGTCACGCACCTGAAGGTGGTGCCGGCGCTGCTGATACGCCTGATCAACGATCCGGACATCGGGCGCTACGACCTGTCGTCGCTGCGGCTCATCCAGAGCGGCGGCCAGCGCATGCAGCCCGAGGTCCGTTCGCGCACCCGCCGCCTGATTCCCACCGCGCTGGTGCAGGAGAACTTCGGCATGTCGGAAGGCGTGCTGATGTTCGTGCGCCACGACGACCCCGAGGACGTGCTGATGGAAACCTGCGGCCGGCCGGTCTGCCCCGACGACGAGGTCAGGCTGATCGACGACGAGGGGCGCGAGGTCGGGCCGGGCGAGGTGGGCGAACTGTCCTGCCGCGGTCCCTACACGCTGCGGGGCTATTTCGGCGTGCCCGAGTACAACGCGAGGCAGTTCACGCCCGACGGTTTCTACCGGTCCGGCGATCTCATGCGCCGGCATCCCTCGGGCAACTACATCGTCGAGGGCCGCAAGAAGGACCTGATCAACCGCGGCGGCGAGAAGATCAGCGCGGAAGAAATCGAGAACCTGATACTCATGCATCCCGCCGTGCAGAACGTGGCCTGCGTTCCCATGCCGGATCCCGACCTGGGCGAACGCATGTGCGCGTGCGTGGTGCTGCGGGCGGGCGCGTCGCTGACGCTGCCGGAACTGGTGGCGTTCCTGAAGGCGCGCGAGATCGCCAAGTTCAAGCTGCCCGAGCGGCTGGAGGTCCTGGACGATTTTCCGGTGTCCACCTTCGGCAAGGTGTCGAAGAAATCCCTGGCCGAGATGGTGGCATCCAGGGCGGCCGCGGCCTGAAAGAAGGAGAGACGCGACAATGCGCATCATCGATTTGCACTGCTATCCGGGCACGCAGACCTGGATCGACGCTCAGGGACCTTATGTCGAAGCCCTGGCCACCTACTGGAAGCGGAACTGGGTCGGCAAGCCCGAGGACGAGGTCGTGGCCGAGTTCGCCGCCGCCGGCGTGGATGCCTGCCTGGTCGCGCTGGACCTGGAGACCACCGTGGCCACGCCGCCCTGCACCAACGAATACGTGTACGGCATGTGGAAACGCCATCCCGACCGCATCATCCAGTGCTGGGGCGCGCTCGAACCCGCCAAGGGCGAGATCGCGATACGCCAGGCTCGCAGGGCGGTGCGCGAGCTGGGCTTCATGGGCTTTCATTTCCATCCCATCATGCAGCACTTCGCGGTCAACGACACGCGCTACTACCCGCTGTTCGAGGAAATCGCCTCGCTGGGCGCGGCCGTGATGATAGACGTCGGCACCACCGGCATGGGGGCCGGCCTGCCGGGCGGCATGGGTGCGCGCATACGCCATGCCCATCCGGCCGCCATCGATGACCTGGCGGCCGATTTCCCCAACTTGAAGATCATCATGGCGCATCCCGGCTGGCCCTGGGTGGAAGAGACCACCGCGGTGGCCCTGCACAAGGGCAACGTCTATTGGGAGATGTCGGGCTGGGCGCCCAGGCATTTCCCGGGCAATCTCAAGGTCGACATCCGCGGCCGGCTGCAGGACAAGATCATGTTCGGCAGCGACTATCCCAGCCTGCCGTACGCGCGCATCCTGAAGGAATGGCAGGAACTGGACTACAGCGACGCCGTGATGGAGAAGGTCATGCATGGCAACGCGGCGCGCGTGCTGGGGCTGTAGGCCGGCTCGGGAACCGGCAACAGCCAGGGCGGCGCGCAGAACCAGCCACGTGGCTCGCGCAACAGCGGCAGCGGGTTGCTGCGCTAGGGCTGCGACGAGCTGCCGCAGGCACGCAGTGGTGCGAGCGGCTACAAGGCCCGGATGCGCCGTCTGTTCATCCTGCTGCTGCTTGCCTTTCTGCCGTTCCAGTTCACCTGGGCAGCGGCGGCGGGCTATTGCCAGCACGAAACCGGTACGGTGGCCCAGGTTCACTTCGGCCACCACGAACACGTCCACCAGGACACCGGCGACAAAGGCGACGCCAAGAAAGCCGTGCATCCCGATTGCGTGGTCTGCCACATGATCGCGTTGCAGGCCGTGCTGGCCGGCACGCCGGACTTGCCCAAGGCCGGCATCGCCCATGCCCATCCCCCCACGCCGCCCGCCTTCCTGGCGGCGGCGCCCGTCTCGCTGCCCGAACGTCCCCAATGGCGCGCGCTCGCCTAGCCGGCGAGACGTAGCCGTTCCCCTCGTTACTTTCGTCTCGCCGAATTCACGGAACCGTTTTCCAGGTGCAATTCGATGCGCAGACTTCTATGGCCGCTCGGGCTGGCGGCCGTCTTGTCCAGCCCCATGGTCGTGGCCCAGCCGCGGCCCGATCCCGTTCCTATTCCCATTCTTGACCAGGTGCCCGCCGCCGGCGGCCCGCTGACCCTGGAGTCCGCGCTGGCGATGGCCGCCGCGGGCAACCCGGCACTGGCGGCCGCCGCCAAGGAGGCCGAGGCCTTGCAGGGCGGCGTCGTCCAGGCGCGGGTCCTGCCCAATCCCGACATCGCGTTCGCGGTCGAGGACACACGGCGCGATTCGCGCACCACCAGCGTGGAGCTGGGCATACCCATCGAACTCGGCGGCAAGCGTTCCGCGCGCATCCTGGCCGCGGAACGGGCGCAGACCGTGGCGGTGGCCGAGTTCACGCGGTCGCGTGCGGAACTGCGCGCGGCCACGGTGGCCGCCTTCTTCGACCTGCTGATCGCGCAGGAAGGGGTGGCGCTGGCCACCGGGTCGGCGCAAGTGGCGGCCCGGGCGGCGGATATCGCGGCCAGGCGGGTGGCGGCCGGCAAGGTCCCGCCGCTGGAAGAGACCCGCGCCCGCGTCGAGCGGGCCAATGCCGACCTCGAGGTGGAGACGGCGCAAGCGCGTCTGCAGGAGGCGAGGCGCGCGCTGGGGTCGCTGTGGGGCGAGCCCGACCCGCGTTTCGGCCAGGCGGTGGGCAGCCTGGACGTGCTGCCCGCGCGTGCGCCGGTCGATGCATTGCTGCGGGAGCTGGAGCAGGCGCCCGAACTGGCGGCGCACCGGCTGGAGATCGAGCGCCGCGATGCCGTGATCGGCGTCGAGCGCAGCAAGCGCTATCCGGACGTGCGGCTGACGGCGGGCACCCAGCGCAACAACGAGTTGGGGCGCAACCAGACCCTGCTGGGCGTATCGATTCCGCTGCCGCTGTTCGACCGCAACCAGGGCAACCTATACGAGGCCACGGTGCGCGCCGACCAGGCGCGCGATGTGCATCGCGCCATGCAGGTCCGGCTGGCCCACGAGCTGCGGCAGGCTTCCGCGCAGTTGGAGCTGGCGCGCAGGAGCGCCGACACGCTGCGCGGCGCGGTGCTGCCCGGCGCACGCGATGCCTATGAGGCCGCCACCCGCGGGTTCGAGGCCGGCAAGTCCGGTTTCCTGGACGTTCTGGACGCGCAGCGCACGCTGTTCCAGGCCCGTATCCGCTACCTGGCCGTGCTGGCCGACACCTACCAGGCCGCCATCGCGATCGACCGCGTGCTGGGCCGTTGAAGGAATCCTGTCATGTCGACAACGAACAAACAAAAGGCCGCGATGGCGGCCATCCTGATTGCGGGCGCGCTGGCGGTGGCCGGCGTGCTGTTCTGGCCCGAGCCGCATGGCGAGGGTGACGGCCATGGCCATGGTGGCGAGACGCCGGCCGGCGCGTCCGCCGACGATCATGCCGACGACGGCCTGGTGAAGCTGAGCGAGGCCCAGGCCCAGGCCGCCGGCATACGCACGGCCGAGGCCGGCCCCGGCGTGCTGCGGCCGACCCGGGAGTTTCCGGGCGAGATCCGCTTCAACGAGGACCGCACGGCTCACGTCGTGCCCCGGCTGGCCGGCATCGTCGAGCGCGTGTCGGCGGACCTGGGACAGCAGGTCCGCAAGGGCCAGGTGCTGGCCGTGATCGCCAGCACGTCGCTGTCGGACCTGCGCAGCGAGCTGCTGGCCGCGCGCAAGCGCGAGGACCTGGCCGAGGAAACCTTCGTGCGGGAAAAGAAATTGTGGGAAGAGCGTGTGTCCGCCGAGCAGGACTACCTGCAGGCGCGCACCGCGCGGGAAGAGGCCAGGATCGCCGTGCAGAACGCCGCGCAGAAGCTCCTGGCCGTGGGCGCGGCGGGCCAGGCGCCCGCGCTGAACCAGTACGAGCTGCGCGCGCCCTTCGACGGCACGGTGGTCGAGAAGCACATGGCCATGGGCGAGGCGGTGGGCGATACCACCGCCGTGTTCACCATCGCCGACCTGAGTACGGTCTGGGCCGAGTTCATCGTGGCCCCGCAGGACCTGGCGGCCGTGCGCGTCGGCGAAAAGGTCAGCATTTCCTCGTCCGCCCTGAACGAGACGGCCGAGGGGGCGGTGTCCTACGTCGGCCCGCTGCTGGGCGCGCAGACCCGCACCGCCACCGCCCGCGTCACGCTGGCCAATCCCGGCATGGCCTGGCGCCCCGGACTCTTCATCACCGTCAAGGTGCTGCGCGGCGAAGAGTCCGTGGCCCTGGCCGTGCCGGCCGATGCCATCCAGACCGTGGGCGATGACAGTGTGGTGTTCACCGTCGTGCCTGGCGGTTTCAAGGCGCAGCCGGTGAAGACCGGCCGCCGCGACGGCCTGCGGGTGGAAGTGTTGGAAGGCCTGGCTCCCGGCGCGCGCTACGCCGAGACCAATACCTTCACGCTCAAGGCCGAGCTGGGCAAGGCCAGCGCCGAGCATACCCACTAGACCGCCAGACAGGAAGACTCTCATGTTCGAACGGATCATCCGGTTCGCCATCGAGCAACGATGGCTGGTCATGCTGACGGTATTCGGCATGGTCGCGCTGGGCCTCTACAACTTTACCCGCCTGTCCATCGACGCGGTGCCCGACATCACCAACGTCCAGGTGCAGATCAACACTTCCGCGCCGGGCTATTCGCCGCTGGAGACCGAGCAGCGCATCACCTATCCCGTCGAGACCACCATGGCCGGGCTGCCCGGCCTCGCGCAGACACGGTCGCTGTCGCGCTACGGCCTGTCGCAGGTGACGGTCATCTTCCGCGACGACACCGACATCCACTTCGCCCGCCAGTTGGTCAACCAGCGCATCCAGGAGGCGCGCGAGGCCCTGCCGGCCGGTGTCACGCCAACCCTGGGGCCGATCTCGACCGGACTGGGGGAGATCTATATGTGGACAGTCGAGGCCGAGCCGGACGCGCGCAAGCCGGACGGCGGCCGCTACACGCTGGCCGACCTGCGCGAGATCCAGGACTGGGTCGTCCGACCGCAGCTGCGCACGGTGCCGGGCGTGACCGACGTCAACACCATAGGCGGCTACGCGAAGGAATACCTGGTCGCACCCAACCTGGAACGCATGGCGGCCCACGGCCTGACGCTGGCCGACGTGGTCACCGCGCTGGAGCGCAACAACGTCAACGTCGGGGCCGGCTACATCGAGCGGGGCGGCGAGCAGTACCTGGTGCGCGCGCCGGGGCAGGTCGGATCGCTGGAGGACATCCGCGAGGTCATCGTCAGCCAGGCCCAGGGCCAGCCCATACGCGTGCGCGACATCGCCGACGTGCAGATGGGCCGCGAACTGCGCACCGGCGCCGCCACCGAGAACGGCAGGGAGGTGGTGCTGGGTACCGTGTTCATGCTGATCGGCGAGAACAGCCGCGCGGTGTCCCGGGCCGTGGACGAACGGCTCGCGGCTATCAACAAGACCCTGCCGCCGGGCGTCAAGACCGTGACGGTGTATGACCGGACGACGCTGGTCGACAAGGCCATCGCCACGGTCAAGAAGAACCTGCTGGAAGGCGCGATCCTCGTCATCGTCGTGCTGTTCCTGTTCCTGGGCAACATCCGGGCGGCGCTCATTACGGCCATGGTCATCCCGCTATCCATGCTGTTCACCTTCACGGGCATGGTGTCCTACAAGGTCAGCGCCAACCTGATGAGCCTGGGGGCGCTGGACTTCGGCATCATCGTCGACGGCGCGGTGGTCATCGTCGAGAACTGCGTGCGGCGGATCGCGCATGCCCAGGCCGCGGCGGGCCGGACACTGACGCGCGCCGAGCGTTTCGGCGAAGTGTTCGAGGCCTCGAAGGAGGCGCGGCGGCCGCTGATTTTCGGCCAGCTCATCATCATGATCGTCTACCTGCCGATCTTCGCCCTGACAGGCGTGGAAGGGAAGATGTTCCATCCCATGGCGATCACCGTGGTGCTGGCGCTGCTGGGCGCGATGATCCTGTCGATTACCTTCGTGCCGGCCGCGGTGGCGCTGCTGCTGGACGGCCGCGTGCAGGAGAAGGAGAACCGCCTGATGGCCGGCGCGCGCCGGCTGTACGAGCCGCTGCTGAACCGTTCGCTGGCCAACACGCCGGTGGTGCTGACCTTCGGCGCGGTGGCCGTGGCCTTGGCGCTGGCCGTCGCGACGCGGCTGGGCGCGGAGTTCATCCCCAGCCTGGACGAGGGCGACCTGGCGGTGCAGGTGCTCCGGATTCCCGGCACCAGCCTGACCCAGGCCATCGCGATGCAGGAGGAACTGGAGCGGCAGGTCGCCAAGGTGCCCGAGGTGGAACGGGTATTCGCCAAGATCGGGACGGCCGAGATCGCCTCCGATCCCATGCCGCCCAACATCGCCGACACCTACGTCATGCTCAAGCCGCTGGATGCCTGGCCGCAGCCGCGCCGTTCCCACGAGGAGGTGGTGGCCGCGATCCGGAAGGTGGTGGAAGGCGTGCCCGGGAACAACTATGAGTTCACGCAGCCCATCCAGATGCGCTTCAACGAACTGATCTCGGGCGTGCGCAGCGACGTCGCCGTCAAGATCTTCGGCGACGACATGGCACAACTGGAACGCACGGCGGCCGAGATCGCGGCGGTCATGGCGCGCCTGCCGGGCGCCGATTCGGTCAAGGCCGAACAGACCGCCGGCCTGCCCATGCTGACCATCGAGGTCGACCGGCAGAAGGCCGCGCGCTATGGCGTGAGCCTGGCCGAGGTGCAGGAAACCATCGCCACCGCGGTGGGAGGGCGCGAGGCGGGCATCTTCTTCCAGGGCGACCGGCGGTTCGACATCCTGGTGCGCCTGCCCGACGACGTGCGGGGCGACATCGAGGCGCTCAAGCGCCTGCCGGTGGCGCTTCCGCGGGGCGAGGGCCAGGCGCGCGTGGCCTTCGTGCCACTGGCCGAACTGGCCCGTTTCGAGCTGGCGCCGGGCCCGAACCAGATCAGCCGCGAGGACGGCAAGCGGCGCATCGTGGTCAGCGCCAACGTGCGCGGCCGCGACCTGGGTTCGTTCGTCTCGGATGCCCAGGACAGCATCGCGGCGTCGGTGCGCATCCCGCCCGGTTACTGGACAGCCTGGGGAGGCACGTTCGAGCAGTTGCAGTCCGCCACCGAGCGCCTGCAATGGGTCGTGCCGATCTCGCTGCTGCTGGTGTTCGCGCTGCTGTTCGCCATGTTCGGCAACCTGCGCGACGGCCTGATCGTGTTCACCGGCATTCCCTTCGCGCTGACCGGCGGCATGCTGGCGCTGTGGCTGCGCGGCATCCCGCTGTCCATTTCCGCGGCCGTCGGCTTCATCGCGCTCTCGGGCGTGGCGGTGCTGAACGGACTGGTGATGCTGTCCTTCATCCGGTCGCTCAGGGCGGAAGGCCGCCCGCTGGACGAGGCGGTCCGCCTGGGCGCCGCCACGCGCCTGCGTCCGGTGCTGATGACCGCGCTGGTCGCGTCGCTGGGCTTCGTGCCCATGGCGCTGGCGACCGGCACCGGTGCCGAGGTGCAGCGGCCGCTCGCGACCGTGGTCATAGGCGGCATCATCTCGTCCACCGCCCTGACCCTGCTGGTGCTGCCCACGCTTTACCGGCTGGCCTACCGGCGCAAGGCGCGTGAAGAGGGGGAAATAAATGATGAATGACATCTATTGAATAAATTATAGGCATCATTTATTATTCGCCCTCCATGTACAGGAGGGCGACATGCCCCGCGTATCGCGACAGCAGGCCGAGAAGAACCGCGCCGCCATCGAGGAAGCCTCGGCGCGCCTGATCCGGGAACAAGGGATCAAGGGGGTCAGCGTGGCCGACCTCATGGCGGCGGCGGGGCTGACCCACGGCGGCTTCTACGGACACTTCGAATCCAAGGACGCGCTGGCCGCGGCCGCCTGCGCCAAGGCCTTTGCCACGTCGCTGGAGCGCTGGCGCGAGCGGACCGCCAGCGCGGCCGACGCATCCGCCGCGCTGCGCGTCATCGTCGAAGCCTATCTGTCGCCGAAGGCGCGCGACAACGCCGGCGGCAGCTGCCCGGCGGCATCGCTGGCGGTGGACGTGGCCCGGGAACCCGCCGGCAAGCCGGTGCACCGGAGCTACGTCGACGGCATCCATGGATTGGTCGATTCGCTGGCCGCGTTGCGCGGCAGCGGCGACGAGGCCGCGGACCGCGAGCGCGCGCTGGTCGAGCTGTCCCTGATGGTGGGCGCGCTGCTGATGGCGCGGGCCACGGCGGCCGATCCCATTTCCGACCAGATCCTGGACGCGGCCCGCCGGCACCTGCTGTCCGAAGACGATTCCCCCTCCACGCCCTGACAGGACCGCACCGTGTTCGCCCATCCCGTATCGCGCTGGCTGGCCCGGCGAGGCATCCACTTTTCCTGGGTCATGGTGGCGCTGGCCTTCCTGACCATGTTGTCGTCGTCGGCGGCGCTGGGCCTGCCCGGTGCCTTCCTGCAACCGCTGTCCCGCGAGTTCGGCTGGAACGTCGACCAGATCTCGTCGGCGCTGGCGCTGCGCTTCGCGCTGTTCGGCCTGATGGGGCCGTTCTCCGCCATCCTGATGGAACGCTACGGCCTGCGCCGCATCATGTGCACGGCCATGATCCTGGTAGCTTTCGGACTGTTGTTGGCCACGCGCATGTCCGAGGTCTGGCACCTGGTCGCCTTGTGGGGGCTGCTGCTGGGGTTCGGCACCGGCCTGACGGCCGTGGTGCTGGGCGCGGTGGTCGCCACGCGCTGGTTCGACCGGCGGCGCGGGCTGGTGCTGGGCCTGCTGACGGCCAGCGCGGCCACGGGGCAACTGGTGTTCCTGCCGGTCGCGGCGTGGCTGATCGAGCACGTGGGCTGGCGCATGGCGGTGGTGCCGGTGGTGGCGTGCTGCCTGGCCGTGGCCGTGCTGGCGTTCCTGCTGGTGCGCGACCGTCCGCAGGACCTCGGCCTCGCGCCCTATGGCGCGGATCCGCACGCCCCGGTGGTCGCACCCGCCATGCCGCGCCCGTCGTTCCTGGCGCCGCTCCAGGTGCTGCGCGGCGTTTCCGGCAACCGCACGTTCTGGGTATTGTTCGGCACCTTCTTCGTCTGCGGCCTGAGCACCAACGGCCTGATCCAGACGCACTTCATCTCGCTGTGCGGGGACTTCGGCCTGGCCGCGCTACCCGCCGCCTCGGTGCTGGCGATGATGGGCGCGTTCGACTTCGTCGGCACCATACTGTCGGGCTGGCTGTCCGACCGCTACGACAATCGCAAGCTGCTGTTCTGGTACTACGGCCTGCGCGGCCTGTCGCTGTTCTGGCTGCCGCACTCGGCGTTCACGCTGTATGGCCTGTCGCTGTTCGCGATGTTCTACGGGCTGGACTGGATCGCCACCGTGCCGCCCACGGTCAAGCTGGCGGCGGCCGAATTCGGCAAGGAGAAAGCGGGCATGGTATTCGGCTGGGTGTTCGCCGGCCACCAGATCGGCGGCGCGATCGCCGCTTATGGCGCGGGGGTGGTCCGCACGCAGATGCTGACCTACACCCCGGCGCTGTATGCCGCGGGCGCGGCCTGCATCCTGGCGGCGCTGATCGTTTTCCTGATACGCCGGCCGGCGCCCGCGCCCGCCGTCGCGCGGTTCACCTGACGGAGCCGGCCGCATGTCCATCGATCCGCGCACGCGCCGCCTCATCGAGGCCCCCATCGTTTCCACGCTGCTGCGGCTGGCGGTGCCCAACACGCTGGTGCTGGCCGCTCAGGCCAGCGCAGGCATCATCGAGACCTATTTCGTCGGAAAGCTCGGCACCGACGCGCTGGCCGGCGTGGCTCTGGTGTTTCCGACCGTCATGTTGATGCAGATGCTGTCCGGCGGCGCGGTGGGAGGCGGTATTTCCTCGTCGATCGCCCGGGCGCTGGGAGGCGGCCGGCGCGAGGATGCCGATTCGCTGGTCCGCCACGCGATCGTGGTGGGATTGCTGTTCAGCCTGTTCTTTACGGTGGCCGGGCTGGCGGGCGGCCGCTGGCTGTACGGACACATGGGCGGCTCGGGGGGCTCGCTCGAGGCGGCGCTGGAGTATTCGCGCTGGATCTTCGGCGCGGCGGCGCTGGTGTGGCTGTTCAATTCGCTGGCGTCGGTCGTGCGCGGCACTGGCAACATGAGCCTGCCCGCGGCGGTCACCTGTGCGGGGACAGCGATGCTGGTGCCGTTGTCGCCCCTGCTGATCTTCGGCTGGGGACCGGTGCCGGGCCTGGGCGTGGCCGGCGGAGCCATTGCGCTGGTGGTCTACTATGCCGCGGGAAGCGTCGCGCTGCTGGCCTTTCTTTGTTCGGGCCGCGGCATCGTCCGCCTGTCCTGGAAGGGCTGGACGCTGCGCTGGCCGCTTTTCCGCGACATCCTTCGCGTGGGGCTGGTCGCCGCGGTTTCCACGGTGGCGATCAACATCGCCATCAGCATCGCCACTGCGCTGACCGGCCATTTCGGCCCGGCCGCTATCGCGGGCTACGGCACTGGCTCGCGCCTGGAATACTTGCTCGTGCCACTGGTATTCGGCCTGGGCGGTCCCATGGTCGTCATGGTGGGCGCGGCGATGGGGGCGGGCCGGCACGACCGGGCGCTGCGCATCGCCTGGGTCGGCGCGGGATGCGCCTTCGTCGTGGCGGAGGCCATAGGCCTGGCGGCCGCTTCTTTCCCTCACACCTGGCTGTCGATGTTCGGCAGCGAGCCCGACATGCTGGCCACCGGATCGCTCTATCTGCGCATCGTGGGGCCTGTCTATGGGTTTTTTGGCGCGGGGCTGGCGCTCTACTTCGCATCGCAGGGCGCGGGGCGGCTGCTGTGGCCGGTGACCGGCAGCGTCGTGCGCCTGGCCCTGAGCGCGATCGGCGGGATGGCCGCGATCGCGGCGGGGATGGGGCTGGCGGGGGTTTTCGCGGCTCAGGCGCTGGCGCTGGTGGTCTACGGCGCCATCAATGCGGTTGCCATTGCGCGTGGTGCATGGTTTGGCGGACGCCGCCGTGCCGCGCGAAGAAGCCGCAAAGCTGGCGCCCCAGGAAGTCCTCGCCCGTGTCGAAGTGGGCCATGATGGACATGTGGTTGTGGCGCGGCAGCATGAGGAACTGGTTCGCCCGGTGTCCGCAGGCCCGCAGGCGGTGGAAGAACTCCGCGCCGTAGACGTCCAGCAGCGGGTTCTCGTATTCGGCGATCGCCACGAAAAGCGGGAGAGCGTCCGGCGTCGCCATGCTGACCGGGGACAGCGCCTCGTACCGGCTCTCGTCGTTGCCGAAGTACGCGCGCACCCCGGCGGCGTTGGGGTTGGCCGGCAGCGCATCGGCACGCAGCCGGCCCGACACGATGGCCGCTGCCCGCAGTCCCTCGCCGCGATAAGGCAGCCGCGGGTCCAGGGCATGGTGGGCGACGTGCGTACCGCCCGCGCTATGGCCAATCACGAACATCCTGTCGGGGTCGCCGCCGTGCGCGCCGATGTTCGCCCGCATCCACGCCAGCGCGCGCCCCAGGTCCTCGGCGCCGCCGGGATAGGGCGCGCCGGGGGCGAGCCGGTATTCCAGGTTGACGCCCAGGTAGCCCTGCCGGGCGAACCAGGTGGGGACGTTCGCGTACACGCGCGGGGCGATGTCCTTGTCCCCCCGCACGTAGGCGCCGCCATGCATGAACACCACGACGGGCAGGGGGCCGGCAAAGGCCGCGTCACGGTAGAGATCCAGGACGTGGCGCGGGTCGGGTCCGTAGGCGAGGTCGCGCGTGCAGGCCGGGCCCGCCGCTGCCGTCGCTTCCAGCAAGGGCGCATAGGCCTCCAGCACCTGGTCCCGATGCGTCCGGATATCGTCGCCCCAGGCCGGGCCGATGCGCGCCAGCAGCGCGTCCACCGCTTGAGCCGCGTTCATAGGGCCGCCAGCCGCGGCTGGCGCGGATTCCTGGCGCGCGGACCCGGGGGCGGGGCCAGCACCGCGCACATGACGAATTCGACCACGGCGCGCCAGTGATTGATCATCGACGCGGTGGAGTCGGCCTTGTCCTTGGGCCACAGTGTCCGGATGTTCGAGGACACGTTGAAGAAGTGCACGCAGGCGCCCATGATGTTGACGGCCGCATGGCCGGGGTCCTGCTGCCGGAACGAGCCGTCCGCCACGCCGCGCTCGAGGATGTCGGCCAGCGTCCGGTACAGCTTGCCGCCATTGCGGTTGTAGAACGCGCCGTCGTTCTGGATGTTCTCCAGCGCGAACAGCGGACCGAGGTGGGGCTTGGCGACCATCTGCTGCAGCAGCCTTTCCACGAAGGCATGCAGCGCATCGACGGGAGGAAGCTTGCGCAGGGAACTGAAATCCATGCCCTGTTCGCGGTCCTGGAACACGCGGTCGAGCACCGCCTGGTACAGGGCTTCCTTGGTGTCGAAGTAATAGTGGATCATCGCTTTGGTGACGCCGCTGCCCGCGGCGATTTCCTCGGTGCGGGTGCTGCGCAGCCCGTCGCGGGCGAATATCTTCTCGGCCGAGTCGAGTATCGCGCTGCGGGTGGCGACGCTGTCGCGCACGGCCTTGCGCGGGGCGGGGGCGGCCTTCTGGCGGGATGACGGAGTGCGTGATGCCATGGAGGGCTCTTTGCGAAGGGGGCGGCCAATGGCGTTCATAGTATCGCGATGGCTTCGATCTCGATCAGGCATCCGGGCGTGACCAGGGACGAGACCTGCACCGTGGAACTGGCGGGCAGCGGATCGGCGAAGACTTCGCGGCGGATCGCGGAATAGTCCGCATAGCCGTCCAGCGTCGTCAGGAAGGCCGTGATCTTGACCACGTCGGCCAGCGAGCCTCCCGCCTCGCGCAGCAGCGCGTCCATGTTGGCGAAGATTTCGCGGGCCTGCCGGCCGAGGTCGCCGGGATGATGGGCATGCTCCGGATCGGCTCGCGCCAGTTGGCCGGATACGAAGACCATGTGCTTGCCGCCGGCCACGTCCAGTGCCTGGGAGTAGGGGCGGCCCGAGGGTCCAAGGGGTGTCTTGGTGGTCATGCTGGTCTCCCTGTTCATTAAATAACTATCTGGTTGGTTAATTCTAAGCAGCACCCATTGATCGTGTCAAAGATCATCGCTGTAAGAATTTTCTTGACACGGCTTCCCCATGATTTCTAGACTACTAACTAATCAGTTGGTTAGTTATGAAAAAACGGAATCACAAGGAGCCAAGATGTCCGCACAGCCGTCGTCTTTCATTCCCGTCACCGGCTTTCCCGGAATCCGCGAGCAGCGGTTTCCGTTGAACCTGGGGGAGATGCTGCCCCGCGTCGAACGCATCTGGACCGTGGCCAAGGGATCGAACTGGGATCCGGTCACGGACATTCCCTGGAACCAGCTGGACCTGGGCAAGTACACCGAGGAAGAGCTGTACGCTGCGCGGGTCTTCTGGAGCCGGCGCGCCTGGAGCGAATACACCGGCCTGGCCGAATCGCCCACCGTGCTGCTGCGGTTCGCCTTCGAGGGGGACCGGCCCGGCATGATCAAGCTGGCCCTGGCGACCAAGTTCATGGACGAGGCCAAGCACATCGAGGCTTCCTACATGATGGCCGAGAAGCTGGGAGGCTATCTGTCCGAGCCGCCGGAAGGTGCGCCGCGCAAGCGTCTGGTGGCGGGCCTGCGCGAACGCGGCATGAATCCGGACTACACCCCCGAGGCCGTGCTGGCGTGCTGGCATTGTGTCAGCGAATACTTCGCGGTCGAGATCTTCCGCGTCCGCTATCACCACACCACCGACCCCGTCGCGCGGGCCGTCCTGGGCCGCATCCTGGCCGACGAGGTCCGCCACATCGGCATGGGCTGGGAGTACCTGTCGTATCGTCTGCCGCAGGTCTCGGACGAGGTGCGCGAGAACGTGAGGACGGCCATGATCGATGTCATCGAGAATATCGAACTGGGCGGGTTCCACTCGTCGTCCAACGTCAACGAGGAGCAGGACCTGTTCGCCCGGCTCGACCTTGTCGTGGCCAAGGCCGGCCTGGGGGCGGCGCCTCCCGACATCGAGCACGAGGCCTTCGTGTCCACGCTGGCCGAGATCCGGAGCAAGTCGGCCCAACTGGGCATAGACCTGCCCGAATACACGCTGTGAACCGCGGCGGCCGGCTCCCGCAAGGAGCTCGGCCGCCGCTGCCGACGTCTCGCGCGCTGTCCACCGGCTCTTGAGGATACGACCATGTTACGCACCCTATGCATGCAAACGGCAATCGGGATCTCGATCACCTGTATGGCCTCGCCCGGCGCACGGGCACAGCCCTATCCCGACCGGCCGATCCGCTTCATCGTGCCCTTCGCGCCGGGCGGCACCGCCGATGTGCTGACGCGGGCGCTGGCCCAGAAGCTCGGCCAGCGGCTGGGCCAACCCGTGATCGTGGAGAACCGGCCCGGGGCCAGCACCGCCATCGGCGTCAAGCACGCCGCGATGGCGGCGCCCGACGGCTACACCATCCTGTATGGCGGCGTCAGTTCCCAGGTCATGAATCCGCTCATCAACCGGGTGGACTTCGACCCGGTCAAGGACTTCACGCCCATCTCGCTGGTGAACTCGCTACCCCTGGTGCTGGTGGTCCATCCTTCGCTGCCGGCGGCGGACTTCTCGCAGTTCCTGGCGCTGGCGAAGTCGCGCGCCCAGCCCATCACCTATGCGTCGGCCGGGGCGGGCACGTCCAATCACCTGGCGGGGGAACTGCTCAAGAGCGCCGCGCGCATTCCGCTGCTGCACGTCCCGTACAAGAGCAGCGCGCCGGCCCTGAACGATCTGCTGGGCGGTCACGTCGACGCCATGTTCGACCTGGTGCTGACCTCGGCGCCCCAGGCCAGGCTGGGCAAGGTGCGCCCGCTCGCCATCACCAGCGCCCGGCGCAGTCCCTTGTTGCCCGACGTTCCCACCCTGCGCGAGCTGGGGCTGCCCGAGGGCGAGGTCGACGTCTGGACCGGCGTGTTCGGCCCCGCGGGCATGCCGCCGGCGATCGTCGCGCGCCTGCACGACGAGATCGATGCCATCCTGCGGCTGCCGGAGGTCCAGCAGCAGTTCGCGTCGCTCGGGGCCCTGGCTGAACCCAGCACGCCGGAGCAGCTGGGAGAGCTGCTGCGATCCGAACTGGTGAAATGGAAGCGGGTGGTCCGGGAGGCCAGGATAGGCGCGGACTGAACGTGGTGCATGGCGATTCCCTTTTCAGGGAATCAGGGTTTCCCTTAGGAACGCAGTGCTCGAGCCTGCCGCTATCATGTGTTTACCCTACCTATGGGTGGCACTTGTTTTGCATCGGTTGCAGTCTCGTGACACCTTTGACGGGACCGGTGCCGCCCGTGGGTTACAACCACCCGGGAGACCCGCACATGCACCGCCGTTCCTTTCTGACCAAGGCAACCGTGGGCGCCGCCGCTGGCGGCGTGACGTTGGCAGCCCCAGTATTCGCCCAGGACGCGCCTACCGTGACCTGGCGCCTTGCCTCCAGCTTTCCCCGCAGCGCCGATGCCATCTACAGCGGCGGCGAAGCCGTGGCCAAGTACGTGTCCGAGGCCACGGGTGGGAAGTTTACGATCCGCGCCTTTCCGGCTGGGGAAATCGTGCCCGCGCTGCAGGTGCTCGACAGCGTGCAGAACGGCACCATCGAATGCGGGCACAGCGCCTCCTATTATTACTACGGCAAGGATCCCACGCTCAGCTTCGACGCGGCGGTGCCGTTCGGGCTCAACACGCGCCAGATGAACGCCTGGATGCGCCACGGCGACGGCCTCAAGCTGCTGCGCGAGGTCTTCAAGAAGTACAACGTCGTCAACTTCCCCTGCGGCTATACCGGCACCCAGATGGGTGGCTGGTTCCGCAAGGAGATCAAGTCGGTCGAGGACCTGAAGGGACTGAAGTTCCGCGTCAGCGCCTTCGCGGGCGCCGTGCTGTCCCGCCTGGGGGTGGTGCCGCAGCAGATCGCCGGCGGCGACATCTATCCAGCGCTCGAGAAGGGCACCATCGACGCGGCCGAGTGGATCGGCCCGTACGACGACGAAAAGCTGGGCTTCCACAAGGTCGCCAAGAACTACTACTACCCCGGCTGGTGGGAAGGCACGCTGCAGGTGTCGCTGTACGTGAACCAGGACGCCTACAACAAGCTGCCCAAGCAGTACCAGGCCGCGCTGGACCAGGCCTGCGCCGCGGCCACCAACGATATGATCGCCAAGTACGACGCCGAGAATCCGGCGGCGCTGCGCCGGCTGATCTCGCAGGGGGCGCAGTTGCGAGCGTTTCCGAAATCGGTCATGGACGCCTGCTATGCGGAGTCCAACAAGCTGTATGCCGAGATGAGCGCCAAGAGCCCCGAGTTCAAGAAGGTCTATGACAGCATGGTCGCCTTCCGCGGCAACGTGCTGCCATGGTTCCGGGTGGCCGAAGGCAACTTCGACGGCTACATGTCCACCATTCGCAAGTAAAGGGAAGCAGCGTGGCGCTACCTACCAGGTTCCCCGCCACGCACAGGAAGCAGGAATCGTCCGCCTGGCCTCGCGCCAGGCGTTTTTCATTCAGCATCGGTCCACAACCATGAATGCTCTCCTCGCCTTTTCCCGCCTGGTCGACGCGCTGAACCAGTTCGTCGGCAAGGCCGTCACCTGGCTGACCCTGGTGGTGGTGCTCGTCAGCGCGGGCAATGCCATCGTGCGCAAGGTCTTCCACACCAGTTCGAACGCCTGGCTGGAATTGCAGTGGTACCTGTTCGGCGCCATCTTCCTGCTGGCCGCGGGCTATACCTTGTTGAAGAACGAACACGTGCGCGTGGACATCGTCGCGCAGAAGCTGTCGCAGCGGACCCAGATCTGGATAGAGATCCTGGGGATCGTGCTGTTCCTGATGCCGGCATGCGTGCTGATCATGTGGCTGTCCTGGCCCGTGTTCGTCGATTCCTTCGTGACCGACGAACAGTCCTCCAATCCGGGCGGCCTGGTGCGCTGGCCCGTGAAGCTGCTGATCCCGGTCGGTTTCTTCCTGCTGGTGCTGGCCGGTCTGTCGCACCTGATCAAGTGCGTGGCCTTCCTGATGGGCAAGGGACCCGATCCGCGCGAACGGGACCGGGGCAAGACCGCCGAGGAGGAACTGGCCGAGGAAATCGCCCGCGAGGCGCAGGCCCGCGAGGCCGCCGCCCATGGCAGCACGCAGGGAGGCCGCTGATGATCGACTTCCTGATCGCGAACCTGGCCCCGATCATGTTCGCCAACCTGGTGGTCTTCCTGTTGCTGGGATTCCCGGTGGCGTTCGCGCTGGCCGCCAACGGCATGCTGTACGCGCTGATCGGCATCGAACTGGGCCTGCTGACCCCGGTGCTGTTCCAGGCGCTGCCGCAGCGGGTGTTCGGCATCATCGCCAACGATTCGCTGCTGGCGGTGCCTTTCTTCACCTTGATGGGGCTGGTGCTGGAGCGTTCCGGCATGGCCGAGGACCTGCTCGAGACCATCGGGCAGTTGTTCGGGTCCCTGCGGGGCGGGCTGGCCATCGCGGTGGTGTTCGTCGGCGCGATGCTGGCGGCCACCACGGGCGTGGTGTCGGCCTCGGTGATTTCCATGGGGCTGATCTCGCTGCCCATCATGCTGCGCTACGGCTATGACCGCAGGTTGGCCTCGGGCGTGATCGCGGCCTCGGGCACGCTGTCGCAGATCATCCCGCCTTCGCTGGTGCTGATCATCCTGGCCGACCAACTGGGCCGGTCGATCGGCGACATGTACCGGGGCGCGATGCTGCCCGGCTTCCTGTTGGCCGGCGCCTACATCGTGTACGTGGTGCTGGCGTCGCTGTTCCGGCCCGCCAGCGCGCCGGCCCTGCCCGAGGAGGCCCGGCGTTTCCAGGAGCCCAACGGGACCCGCGGCGGCCGTTCGCTGCTGGTGCTGATGCTGATCTCGGCGGGGATCGCCGCGCTGGTCGGCGACTATCTTGAACACGGCACCGCGCCGGTGGACGAGCGCATCGTGCTGACCATGCTGATCTGGGGCGTGTCGGCCTTCGTCATCGCGCTGGCCAACAAGCTGCTGCGGCTGGGGTGGCTGTCGGCGCTGGCCGAGCGGGTCACCTTCGTGATGATCCCGCCGCTGTTTCTGATCTTCCTGGTGCTGGGGACCATCTTCATCGGCGTGGCCACCCCGACCGAGGGCGGCGCGATGGGGGCGGTGGGGGCGATTGCGATGGCGCTCGTCCGCAAGCGCCTGTCGCTGAACCTGCTCAAGCAGGCCATGGATACCACGACCAAGCTGTCGTGCTTCGTGGTGTTCATCCTGATCGGTTCCACGGTGTTCGGCCTGACCTTCCGGGCCGTCAGCGGCGACCTGTGGGTCGAGCACCTGCTGACCTCGGTGCCCGGCGGCCAATGGGGCTTCCTGATCGTCGTCAGCGTGCTGACCTTCGTGCTGGCCTTCTTCCTGGACTTCTTCGAGCTGGCCTTCATCATCGTGCCGCTGTTGGGGCCGGTGGCCGAGAAGATGGGCATAGACCTGATCTGGTTCGGCGTGCTGCTGGCGGTCAACATGCAGACGTCGTTCATGCATCCGCCCTTCGGCTTCGCACTGTTCTACCTGCGTTCGGTGGCGCCCAAGGAGGACTACCTGGACAAGGTCACGGGCAAGCGCATCGCCAAGGTCACCACCGGCCAGATCTACTGGGGCTCCATTCCCTTCATCGTGATCCAGCTGTTGATGGTGGCCATCGTGATGCTGGTGCCGGGGTTGGTGATGCACTACAAGGGCGACCAGGTCGTGGTGGACCCGGGCAGCGTCAAGATCGAGGTGGACAGCACGTACGGCGAAAGCTACGGAGGCGGGGGCGTCTACGGCGAAGAGCCCGCGCAAGGGCAAGGACAGGGACAGGGACAGGAGAGCAAGGACCCGAACGCCGACTTCAAGTAGCGCGTTGCGCCGCGGCGGCGATCTCCTGGGTCACCGCGGCGGCGCAGTGGCGCACCAGTTCGGCATAGCCTTCCTCGTTCACCAGCTTCTCGCGCTTTTTCTCGTAGACCAGGGTGGTGGCGCCCACGACGTGGCGCCCATCGTTGAAGATGGGCGCCGCGATGCCGATGACGCCCGGGTCGATCTCCTCGCGCGAGACGTAGTGGCCATCCTTGCGTATGCGCTTGTAGTGCCGGGCGAAGGACGGCCAGTCGCCGGCGATGGCCCGCACCTCGGCATCGGCCTTGTGGCGCTCGTACAGCCGCTTCAGGCGCGCGGTCTGGAGGTTGGCCAGGATCACCGCCGAGGCGGCGCCCTTGAACAGCGGCATCAGGTGGCCGCGGTCCAGGCTCATGGGGGTGAGTTCGCCCACGAGCTCATGGTGGCTGTGCACGATCTCGTCACCGTAGATGTTGCACAGCACGACCGTCATGGCGGTGCGCTGGGCGAGTTCGCGCATGCTGGCGCGGCTGGCCAGCAGGATGGGTTCGGACCGCCGGATGCGGTAGTCGAGTTCGATGATCTTGGCGCCCAGCGCGTAGCGCCCCGCGATCTTCGCCAGCAGGCCGGTCTCGCATAGTTGCTTGACGTAGCGGAAGGCGGTGGGCCGGGAGACGTCGAGCAGGTCGGCGATCTCCTCGGCCGCCAGCGTGATCCTGGCTTCGGAGAAGAGGTCCAGGACCTGGAGGACTTTGGCGAACTGGGACATGGCGGGATCGATGCACCTCGGTATTCGGCGCGCCGGCCATGCCGGCCGGCGCGCTCGCAGGCATGATGGTAATCAATCCCGGGCCGGCCCGCCCGGTCAGCGGGCTGCGGCGGTCGGGGCCTCGAAGTCCGCCGCGATTTTGCGGCGGGTCCAGTCGATGATGGTTTCCATGCACTGCGCGAGTTCCCGGGGCTGCCCCAGGTAATAGTGGGTCGCCCCGTGGATCTGCACGAACTCCTTGTCCGGGGTGCCGAGCGCGGCGTGGATCAGGGGGTTGTGGGTGGCGGGCACGGCGTCGTCCGCCTCGTTCTCGATCTGCAGGACGGGAACCTGGCGTATCCGCGCGGCATTCACGGGGCCCTTGATGTTGGAGTGGTCGTAAGACCATTGCGACAGCCAACTGCGCAGCGTGCTGAAGCGGGCCAGGCCGGCGGGGCCGGAATTGACCACGCGCGGATCGCCCAGGTAGCACCAGTTTGGCTTGCGCCCGTTCGGGTCCAGCGCGGGGTCGAGCCAGCGCACGTCGCACATGGTGCGATGGACCACGAAGCCGCGTTCCCGCTCGCCCGACGACGAGCGCTTGAGCCGGTCCAGCGTATCGAGCACCCAGGCGCTGATGCGGCGATTGCGCGCCAGTTGCTCCGCCCGGAAGCGCGCCACGAAGTCCTGCGCGTAGGGCGGCCGGTTGGGGCAGTCGGGGGCGTAGATGTCGAGTTCGAGGTCGCGGTCCTCGGGGTCCAGCTCGTTGCGGACCGAAGGGTCCAGCCATTCGGTCAGGGTTTCCGGCCGGCTCAGGTGGGCGGCGATGAAGATGATGCCGTCCGCCGGCGTGAGTCCGGCCTGTGTCAGGTCATAGGGATCGCCCGCCGGCGTGTGCGTGATCGAAGGCGCCTCGGCCTGGGCCTCGTAGAACAGCGACAGCGCGCCGCCGCCGGACCAGCCGACCAGCACCACCTTCTCGTAGCCCAGTTCCTCGCGCGCGTAGCGCATGTAGGCGCCCAGGTCGGCCGCCACCTTCTCCATGATCAGTGCGGAGTCGTTCTTGGCATAGCGGCTGCCGGCGCACAGCACGTGCATGCCCGACTCGGCCAGCGCCACGGGCATGGGCAGGAGCTGCAGCGTCGAGGCCGGATGCATGAACAGGAAAACGACCTTGGACGGCACGTCGCGGGGCACCAGCCGCTGGCCCTCGAGCACGGTATAGCCCTGGCTGCCGTTGAAGCCATAGGTTTCCACCATCTCGACCGGCTCGCGGAATTGCAGGATGACGGGAATGCGGTCGAAGGTGTGCTTGGACGGCGTGGACATGACGCGGATTTCCTTGTGGGTTGCGGGGCGGGCGGTTAGCGGTGGGCGGCCAGGGGCCGGGTGCGGACCCAGTCAGCCAGTTCGGCATGGGCCGAGGCCTTGAATTCGTCGAGTCGGGCGGGGGGCGCGGTGCGCGTGGTCAGTTCGAGCCGGATGCCGTTGGGATCGAAGAAGTAGATGGACCGGACGAAGCCGTGGTCCGTCACCCCCAGGACCTCGACGCCGTCCGCCTCCAGCCGGGCGCGGGCCGCGTGGAGCTCGGCCTCGGATTCGACCTGCAGCGCGATGTGGTTGACCCAGTCCGGGGTGTTGGACGAGGGCTCGGCCGCCTGGCCGTCGCCCAGGTCGAAGAAGGCCATGTAGGAACCGTCCCGCATCTCGAAGAAGATGTGGACGTAGGGACAATATTCGCCGGTGCTGGGTACGTGGTCGGCGCGGATCACGTGCGCGAGCGGCAGGCCCAGGAGGTCCTCGTAGAAGTGACGGGTTTCCTCGGCATCCCTGCACCGGTAGGCGTAGTGATGCAGGCCTTGTATGGGAACGAGCGCTGCCATGGGGTCTCCTTGCTCTCGGGGCCGGACGATACCGGGCCGGGACTGTCGATGGTATGGCAGCGATTCTCGGTCAATTTTAAAAAAGTATCAAGATCAGATACTTTTAATTTAAATATTGCTTTATGGAACCGATAAAAATTATCAATAATTTCTGATTTTGCAAAAACAAAAGCCGCCCCTAGGGCGGCTTCGAGCCGGCCGGGTGGTCCGTCACGGACCACCCGGGGTCAGAGGAAGGAGGGCCGGGCCTTCAGCGAGGCCGGGCTGTAGCCGGCGACTTTCTTGTAGTTGTCGGAGATGGCTTGCAGTTCGGCCTGCGGGACGATGGATTCGAGCTGCTCGAAGCGCTTGCCGCCGGTGCGTTCAAAAACCTCGCGCAGGATGGCGTCGGGCGGATTCGTGCGGTTGGTCAGCACCACCTGCGTGGTCGCCGCGACCCGGACCTTGTCGTAGTCCTGCAGGGCTTCCACGGTCAGGCCGCGCTGCTTCAACTGGCCCGCCAGGTAGCGCGCGTCGATGATGGCCTGGCCCGCGCCGTTCGATCCACGCGGCACCATGGGATGGGCGGCGTCGCCCAGCAACGTCAGGCGGCCCTGGGTCCAGGTGGGCAGCGGATCCTGGTCCACCATCGGATATTCCAGGATGGAGTCCGAGGACCGGATCAGGGCGGGGACGTCCAGCCAGTCGAAATGCCAGTCCTCGAAGGCGGGCAGGAAGTCTTCCAGCCTGCCGGGCCGGCTCCAGTCGCGGATGGCCGGGTTGGGATCGGTGATCTCCGCCACCCAGTTGATCAACTGGCCGCCCTTGCCGTCGACGTCGTTGCGGATGGGGTAGATCACCATCTTGCCCACGTCCAGCCAGCCCGCGCGTACCATGCTGGCCTCGCTCAGGAACGGTTTCCACACCGTGGTCCCGCGCCACATGTTGACGCCCGAATAGCGCGGCGCGCCTTCCTGCGGATAGAGTTGCTTGCGCAGGGCCGAGTGCACGCCGTCGCAGGCGATCAGCAGGCGGGCCTGCACGTCGGGCAGGCGTTCGCCCTCGGGCGAGACGAAGTGCGCGGTGATCGAGTCGGCGTCCTGCGTGGCGCCGGTGCAGCGCTGGCCGCAGACCACGGCGTCCGGGCCCAGGCGCTGCTTGACGGCGTCGAACAGCACGGTCTGCAGGTCGCCCCGGTGGATGGAGTATTGCGGCCAGTCGAAGCCGGCGGCCAGGCCCGCGGCTTCGCGGAACACGAACTGTCCGTGTTCGTTGAAGAAGATCGATTCGCGCGTGCGCACGCCCACCTTGTCCAGTTCGGGCAGCAGCCCCAGCTCGGACAGCTCGCGCGCCGCGTGGGGCAGGACGTTGATGCCCACGCCCAGTGGCCGCAACTCGGGCGCGGCCTCGTAGACGCGGCAGGCGATGCCGGCCTGGTGGAGACTCAGGGCCAGCGTCAGTCCGCCTATTCCGGCGCCGATGATGACCACGTCCTCTTTGCTGCTCATGTTCGCACCCTCGTGAAGAATTTTCTCGCGGATTCCCGTCCGGGAACCGCTGGTGCTGGTATTAGGCGCCAGAACGTATTATTTTTGAAGTTTAGATATGATATGAATACATATTAGAGTTTTATGAATCTTTCATTGCGCCAGTTACAGGTTTTCCTGCACGTCGCGCGTATCGGCAATTTCACCCGTGCCGCCGAGAAGGCCCACATGACGCAGGCCGGGCTCAGCATCATGATCCGCGAGATGGAAAAGCAGCTCGATTGCCGGCTGTTCGACCGCACGACCCGCATGGTGGTGCTGACCGACGCCGGCCGCGACCTGCTGCCGGTGGCGCAGCGGGTGGTGGGCGATCTGGAAGAGGTGGTGTCCAAGCTGGGCATGGCTGGCCGGCGCGCGCGTCAGACGCTGCGCATCGCCGCCACGCCGCTGATCTCGTCCAACATCCTGCCGCGGGTCTTCCAGCTGTTCAAGCAATCCCACCCGCACGTGGAACTGCGGCTGGCCGATACCGACCTGCCGCAGGTGGAGGCGCTGGTGGCCGGCGGCGAGGCCGATATCGGGCTGGGGTTCTTCTTCAAGACGCTGGCGGGGCTGGATCGGGCGCCGGTGGGCAAGTTCCGGCTGATGCACGTGGCACCCACCGACGGGGCGCCGGGCCGGCCGGTGGGCACGGCCGCTTGGGCCAGCCTGCGCGACGTGCCGTTGATCGGCCTGCCGCCCGCCAATCCCATCCAGCGGCTGATCGAGCCGCACCTGGAGAAGATTGGACGCGGCAACGAAGACCGCCCGAGCTTCAATTTCTTCGAGACCCTGATCTCCATGGTCGAGGCGGGGCTGGGCACGGCCGTCATCCCCACGTTCGCGCTGGTGGCCTGTCACCGGCACCGGGTGGCGACCGACCTGCTGGCCAAGCCCGCCGTCAGCCTGGACCTCTATCAGGTGACGCGGCGCGGTTTCAAGGTGCCGCCCGTCATGGAGGACTTTCGCGCGACCCTGATGGAGGCGCTGCCGGCCGTCGGGGGGTAGGGCGGCCGCCCGGCTCGGGCGGTCCCGGCGGATGCGATAATCCGCCTGATTCGCGCGTCCGTCCGGCGCGCAGGAAAAGGAGACGGCCCACCGGCCCCGCTTATGTTGCTGCAAGTGATTTATCTGGTCGCGATCACCGCCGAGGCCGCCTCGGGCGCGATCATGGGCATGAGACGGCGCATGGACCTGTTCGGGGTATGCGTCGTCGGCACCGTCACGGCCCTGGGCGGCGGCTCCATCCGCGACGTGCTGCTCGGCCACTACCCGCTGGGCTGGGTGGCTCATCCCGAATATCTCTTCTTCACCGTGGGCGCGGCCCTGGCGGCGGCGCTCCTGGTCCGGTACATGCACCGGGTGCGCATGGCCTTCCTGCTGCTGGACGCGCTGGGGCTGGTGGCCTTCGCCGTGATCGGCTGCGACGTGGCCGAGGCCGCCGGCGCGCATCCGGCCATCGTGGTGCTGATGGGCATGGTGACCGGCATATGCGGCGGTCTGCTGCGCGACATACTCTGCAACCAGGTGCCGCTGGTGCTGCGCCGGGATCTCTACGCCTCCGTCGCGCTGGCCACCGGCACGCTATACGTGCTGCTGCAGCGCTACGGCATCGAGCACGACCATGCCACGGCCATCTCCCTGGTCACCGGTTTCCTGTTCCGCATGGTGGCGATCCGCTGGAGCCTGACCCTGCCCGTCTTCACGACCCGAACGCCTCCCGAACATTGAAGGAACGTCCTCGATGAGCCAGACCTCTTTGCAGTACCGTACCTTCCTGCTCCTGCTGGTGCTGGTCACGCTGGCATTCGGCTGGCTGCTGTGGCCGTTCTTCGGGGCGGTGTTCTGGGGGGCCATCCTCGCCATCATCTTCTTTCCGATGCAACGGCGGCTGGTGACGGCGTTCGGCGGCCGCAGCAACCTGGCGGCGCTGGCCACGCTGGGGGTGTGCGTGCTCATCGTCATCATTCCCGTCTCGCTGATCGCCGGCGCCATCGTCAGCCAGGGCGCCGGGCTCTATGAGCAGATCAAGGCCGGCGACATCGACTTCCGCGCATACCTGGACCAGGCCATGACGGCCCTGCCGCCCACCGCCCGGGGCCTGCTGGAGAAATTCGGCCTCGTCGACGTGAGCAGCGTCCAGGACAAGCTGGCCCAGATGGCCACCCGGGGCAGCCAGTTCTTCGCCACCCAGGCGCTGAACATCGGCCAGAACACGTTCCAGTTCGTCATCAGCCTGGGCGTGATGCTGTACCTGCTGTTCTTCCTGCTGCGCGACGGGCCCGTGCTGTCCTCGCGGGTCCGCCAGGCCTTGCCGCTGACCGAGGAACACAAGCGCCACCTGTTCCGCAAGTTCATCGCGGTCGTGCGCGCCACGGTCAAGGGGAACATCGTGGTGGCCATCACCCAGGGCGTGCTGGGCGGCCTGATCTTCTGGATCCTGGGCATCAAGGGCGCGCTGCTGTGGAGCGTCGTGATGGCCTTCCTGTCGCTGCTGCCGGCGGTGGGGGCGGGACTGATCTGGGGCCCGGTCGCCATCTATTTCCTCTTGACCGGCGCCGTGGTGCAGGGGGTCATCCTGACGCTGTACGGCATCCTGGTGATCGGCCTGGTCGACAACGTGCTGCGCCCCATCCTGGTCGGCAAGGACACCCGCATGCCGGACTACGTGATCCTGATCTCGACCCTGGGCGGCATGGCGCTGTTCGGCATCAACGGCTTCGTGATCGGACCGCTGATCGCCGCGCTGTTCATGGCGGTCTGGGACCTGTTTTCGTCGATAGACGGCCCGCCGTCCGCCGACGGGAACTGATTCCCCCGCGCCGGCCGTTGCGGAATTCCGGAACGGCCGGCGGCCCGCGTGGCGGAATTCTGGCCGCCGCCCCCGCCCCCGCTTCCCCCTTCCTCCCGAAAACGTCAATGAAAACAGGCCCTTGCCGCGTAATCGCGCGCCGGGGCCGCGTTGGCATGGGTGTTGCTAATTCTCCGTCGCTGTAACGAGAAGATTCAAGACACCCGACAGGAGGAGGCAGGAATGAGACCCGAGAAAAAACGCGGGCGGCAGGCGCATGCCCATGGATATGGAGTGGGCCGGCTGGCCCTGGCGGCGGGCACCGCCGCGGTGCTGGCCGCGGCGTGCGGCGGAGATGACGGGGATGGCGGACCGCCTCCCGGGCCGCCGCCCGCGCCAGCCCTCAAACTGAGCACGGTGTCCTCGCTGCCGGACTACGTCACGGGCGACGACGCGCTGGTGCGGCTGGAAGTGCCGGCCGGCGTCAGCGGCACGCCGGAGGTCATGCTGGGCAAGAGCGACGTGTCGCGCGCCTTCACCCAGGTCGGCGACCGCACCTGGCAGGGGCTGGTGCGTGGCATGACGCTGGGCAAGAACACGCTGCGCGCCCAGGTGGGTGATTCGACCGCCACGCTGGAAGTCACGAACTATCCCATCACCGGGCCGATGATTTCCGGTCCCCACCAGAAGCCTTTCCTGTGCACCACGACCAGCTTCGGCCGGCTGGGCGGCGGCACCCTGGACGGTCCCTTCGGCGAGCACTGTTCCACCAACACGCGGGTCGACTACTTCTACCGGAACAAGACCGGGGGCAACAGCCGCTGGAACACGCCCACGGCCTATCCGGTCGACATGACCTATATCACCATCGACGAGGGCAAGCCGACCGCGCGCACGGTGCCGTATCTCGTGCGGCTGGAGACGGGCACCATCAACCGCGGCATCTACCAGTCGGCGATGCTGCACGATCCGCTCAACGACGGCGAGATCGGCCCGAACAAGCGCTCCAAGGCCTGGAACGGCAAGCTGATGTATCCGCTGGGCGGCGGTTGCCAGGGCGGCTGGTACACGCAGGGCGCGACCTTCGGCACGCTGATCGTCGACGAATGGATGAAACAGGGCTATGCGGCCGTCACGTCCACGCTGAACATCTTCGGCTCGAACTGCAACGACCTGCTGTCGTCCGAGACCGTGGCGATGACCAAGGAGCGCTTCATCGAGGCTTACGGCGCGCCGGTCTACACGATAGGCACCGGCGGTTCGGGCGGCGCCTACCAGAGCTTCCAGACTTCCGACAACTATCCGGGCCTGTTCGACGGCATCATCGTGAACATGGTGTTCCCGGACGTGACCTCGGCCACGCTGTTCAAGGTCTTCGACTCGCGCCTGCTGAACAATTACTTCAACCGCGCGGGCGGGCTGGCCTACACCGACGAGAAGAAGAAGGCGATCTCCGGCTACCTGCAGGTCGGCAACATCGCCAACATGAGCGGTAGCGCCGGCCGGCTGGATCCGGTGGTGTCGTTCCCGGCGGGCTTCGAGGAAAGCCGGAAGTACCACCCGGTCAACAACCCCGGCGGCAGCCGCGCCACCGTGTACGACCATACGGTGAACGTCTACGGCAAGGACAGCCGGGGCTTCGCGCTGCGCCCGATCGATAACGTCGGCGTGCAGTACGGCCTGAAGGCGCTGAACGACGGCGCCATCACGGTGGACGAGTTCCTGGACCTGAACGCCAACATCGGCGGCCTGGACGTGGACCTGAAGCCCACGGCGGCGCGCACGGCAGGCGACATCGATGCCATCCGCCGCGCCTACCAGTCCGGCCGCATCACCCACGGCGGGGGCGGCTTGGCCTCGACCGCGGTTCTGGAGCATCGCGACTACTTCGACAACGCGGTGAACGGCGACATCCACAACAAGATCCATTCGTACTCGGTGCGCGAGCGCCTGAAGGCCGCCAACGGGCATTTCGACAACCACGTCATGCTCGGACCGGGCCCCGTGGGCGACAACCTGCTGCAGCTCATGGACCAGTGGCTGATGGGTGTGGTGAGCGACGCCTCCGACCAGCCCAAGCCGCGCAAGGTCGTCTCGCACAAGCCTGCGGGACTCGCCGATGCCTGCTGGGACAGCGGCGGCAACAAGATCGTCGAGCCGTCCACCGCCTTCGAGGAAGGGCGCTGCAACCAGCTCTACCCGGCGGGCACCACGCCGCGCCTGGCCGCCGGCGAGCCCTTGGCCGACAACATCGTCAAGTGCCAGCTCAAGGCGGTGGATCCGGCCGACTACAAGACCACGCTGAACGCCGGCCAACTGGAGCGCCTGCGCCAGATATTCCCGGGCGGCGTATGCGACTGGAGCAAGCCCGGCGTGGAGCAGCAGCCGCTCAAGGGCACGTGGCTCTCGTTCGGCCCGTCCCCCAAGAACCAGTTGTTCGACATCACCCGTCCTTAAGGAGCAAAGACATGAAGTTTCTTTCCACGCTATCGCTCGGTGTCCTGGCAGCCCTGGCCGTGCCGGCCCAGGCCCAGGATTTCCCCGGCAGTGCGCCCATCGTCGCCGTCGTGCCGTTCGCCGCGGGCGGCCCCACTGACAAGGTGGCGCGCGACGTGACGGCGGTCATGGCCAAGCACCTGAAGGGCCAGATCGTGATCGAGAACGTCGGCGGCGCGGGCGGCACCATAGGCGCGAAGAAGGTCGCCACCGCGCGCAACGACGGCCATACGGTGCTGATCCACCACATCGGCATGTCCACCGCGCCGGCGCTGTACCGCCAACTGGGCTTCGATCCGCTCAAGGATTTCGAGATGATCGGCGAGATCGCCGACGTGCCGATGGTGCTGCTGGGCACCAAGAGCCTGCCGCCGGACAACTTCAAGGACTTGCTGCCTTACATCAAGGCCAATTCCAGCAAGCTGTTCCTGGCGAACGCCGGCATCGGATCGGCCTCGCACCTGTGCGGCCTCCTGTTCATGAGCACCATCGGCACGCAGCTGGGCACGGTGCCCTACAAGGGGACCGCGCCGGCGCTGACCGACCTCATCGGTGGCCAGGTGAATCTGATGTGCGACCAGACCACCAACGTCGCCGGACAGATCAAGGCCGGCGTGGTCAAGCCCTACGTCGCGATGCAGTCCGCGCGCATCGACGCCTTCAAGGACATCCCCGCCGCGGCCGAGCAGGGGCTGCCGGGCATCGAGGTCAAGATCTGGCACGCGATGTACGCGCCCAAGGGCACGCCGCCGGCGGTGGTCGAGAAGTTGTCGGCCGCGTTGCAGGCGGCGGTCCAGGATCCCGTGTTCCGCGGGAAGATGGAGGAACTGGGCGCGCAGGCGGCGACCGGCGAGCGGGCCCGACCTGACTCGCTGCGCAAGCATCTCGGAAACGAGATCGCCAAGTGGACGCCCGTCATCCGGGCGGCCGGCGTCTACGCCGACTAGGCGGCAAGGGAGCTTGCGCCGTCCCGTGGCGCAAGCTCCGATGTCTTTCCTGGGCTGCCTGGGATAAATTGCGGACACTAGAACGACAATCATGGATGGGGACTTGAGCGTCAATCCGCCTGCCCGCGGTTTTTCCAAGCGCCGCCTGGCGTGGGGCGGCGCCTGTTTGTTCGCCGCTGTGCTGGCGGTGATGCTGGCCTACATCTGGGGCGAGCGCACCGGCATCCAGGTGCTGCGCCAGGGGGTCGAGCACCGGCTGGACATCTATGCCGGCGGGGTGCAGAGCGAGCTGACCCGTTACGACTACCTGCCGGGCATCCTGTCCCTGAACAAGGATGTCATCTCGCTGTTGCAGGACCCCGCCAATCCCGAGCGGATCGCCCGGGTCAACCTTTACCTGGAAACGGTCAACCGGAAAGCCGGCTCTTCCGACATCTACGTGATGAACATGGAGGGGCTGACGCTGGCCGCGAGCAACTGGAATCGCCCGCCCAGCTTCGTCGGCCGCAACTTCTCGTACCGGCCTTATTTCATCGACGCGGCCAAGGGGCTGTCGGGCCGCTTCTACGGCATCGGCACCGTCAGCCAGTCGCCGGGCTACTACTTCTCGTACGGCATCTACCACGATGGCAGGATGCTGGGCGTGGCGGCGCTGAAGGTCGATCTCGACAAGCTCGACGACGCGTGGCTGCGCGCCGACGAGAAAGTGGTGGTGGTGGACGAGAACGGCGTGATCTTCCTGACCTCGGTGCCGGGCTGGAAGTTCAAGACGCTCGCGCCGCTGTCGTCGCATACGCTGCAGAAACTGGCGGTGACGCGCCAATACCATCGCGCCGGCTCGCTGGAACCGCTGGGCATGGCCGAGGTCGGCAAGCAGCCCGAGGGCGTGCGCATCGTCCAGTTCACCAGCGAGGCGGCGCGCGAAGGCGAGGGCGGCAATTTCCTGCTGCCGTCCTACCTGGTCCAGAGCCGCCAGATACCGGGCACGCAATGGAAGCTCATGGCCTTGTCCAACATGGCGCCCATTCACGCGCGCGCCCGCAACATGGCCATCGCCGTGGCGCTGGCCATGGGGTTCCTGGCGATCCTGGGCCTGTATCTCCAGCAGCGGCGGCGCGCCATCGCCCAGAGCGTGGCGGCCAGGGCGGCCTTGCAGCGCGCGCACGACGAGCTCGAGCGCAAGGTGGCGGCGCGCACGCAGGCGCTGAGCAACGCCAACCGCCATCTTCAGACCGAGATCGCCGAACGCCGGCGCGCCGAGGAGGTCCTGAAGTCCACCATGGATGAGCTGGTGCAGGCGGGCAAGATGGCGGCGCTGGGCCAGATGGCCGCGGGCATCACGCATGAGCTGAACCAGCCGCTGGCGGCGCTGCGCACCTTGGCCGACAATGCCACGGTGCTGATGCAGCGGGGACGGCAGGCCGACGCCGAGGAGAACCTGACCCTGATCGGGCAACTGATCGCCCGCATGGGCAAGATCACCGGCCAGTTGAAGAAGTTCGCACGCAAGTCCCCGGCCCTGCTCAAGCCGACGTCGATCGCGGTGGCCGTGGCGGATGCCTGTTTCCTGCTCGAGCAGCGGCTGCGGCAGGAACGGATCGAACTGTGCCTGGGCGTGCCGGAAGACGCCTGCGCCTATTGTGACGGCAATCGGCTGGAACAGATCCTGGTCAACCTGCTGGGCAATGCCATCGACGCGATGGCGCGCTGCGACGAGCGGCGCCTGGAAGTCTCGGTCCAGCAAGCGGGGGGCTGGGTCGTCATTTCGGTACTGGACAGCGGGCCGGGCATTCCGGACGAGGTGATGCGCCGGCTGTTCGAACCCTTCTTCACGACCAAGGAGCAAGGGGTGGGATTGGGCCTGGGGCTGGCGATCTCGGCAGGCATCGTGCGCGATTTCGGCGGCAGCCTGCGCGCCTGCAACCGGGAGGGGGGCGGGGCGGAATTCGTGCTGCAGCTGCGGCCAGCGAAGTTGGAGGAGACCATGGATGCATGAAGGATTGACGGTACTGTTCGTCGAAGACGACCCGGCGGTCAGGCTAGGAGGCAAGCAGGCGCTGCAACTGGCCGGCCTGGAGGTCAAGGCGTTCGAATCGGCCGAGCAGGCGATCAGGCACGTCGTGCCCGGGTTTCCCGGCGTGCTGGTGACGGACGTGAAGATGTCCGGCATGGACGGGATGGAGCTGCTGCGCCGCGCGCTGGAGATCGACGCCTGCCTGCCGGTGATCCTGGTGACCGGCCACGGCGACATCTCGATGGCGGTGCAGGCCATGCGCCTGGGGGCCTATGATTTCATCGAGAAGCCTTTTTCATCCGAGCATCTGAGCGAGGTTGTGCAGCGGGCGCTGGAGAAGCGCGGGTTGACGCTGGAAGTGCAGTCCCTGCGGCGGCAACTGGACAATCGCGTGGCCATCGAAAGCGCGCTGCTGGGCCGGTCGCCGGCCATGGTGGCCTTGAGACAGGTGGTGCAGGACCTGGCCGACACCGATGCTGACGTCCTGGTGGTGGGCGAGACCGGCACGGGCAAGGAGCTGGTGGCGCGGTGCCTGCACGACCACAGCCGGCGACACGATCGCCATTTCTCGGCGCTGAACTGCGGCGGCATGCCCGAGACGCTGTTCGAGAGCGAGGTGTTCGGCCACGAGGCCGGCGCATTTACGGGCGCGGCCAAGCGGCGCATCGGCAAGATCGAATACGCGCGGGGAGGCACGCTGTTCCTGGACGAGATCGAGACCATGCCCATGGTGCTGCAGATCAAGCTCTTGCGCACCTTGCAGGAACGGGTGTTCGAGCGGCTGGGGTCGAACGAGCCGCAGCCCATGGATTGCCGGGTGGTGGCCGCCACCAAGAGCGACCTGCTGGCCGAATCGGAGCGCGGCGCGTTCCGGCCGGACCTGTACTACCGGCTCAGCGTCGCGGTGCTGGAGATCCCGCCGCTGCGCGAGCGGCGCGAGGACATCCCCCTGCTGTTCGAGCACTTCATCCTGCAGGCGGCCCTGCGCTACGGGCGCGAGGCGCCGGTGCTATCGGGTTCCCAGTTGCAGTCGCTGATGGCGCACCATTGGCCGGGCAACGTGCGCGAGCTGCGCAACGTGGCGGACCGCTTCGTGCTGGGGCTGGCCAAGGATGGGCTGGCCGGCGCGGCGGCCAGCGTGAAGCGTTCGCTGGAGGAGCAGATGACCAGTTTCGAACGCCTGCTGATCGAGGACGCGCTCAAGAGCTGTTCGGGCCGCACGGCGGCGGCCAGCGAGATGCTGGGCCTGCCGCGCAAGACGCTCTACGACAAGATGCACAGGCTGGGCCTGAGCACCGACGACTTCAAACAGGGGTGAGGGCACCCACCAGGCGCGGTCCGCTGGGCGGCCGCTTGCCGGCCGAGGCCGGCGGCTCGGGAATCAGGACGTAGCGTCCGCCTTCCTGGGCCGCGGTATAGCCGGTGCCCCGCAGCAAGGTGTCCAACCCGTCCTGGATGGTGTAGCGGCCGGTGAGCCCGGGGGTCGTCAGGCCGGCCACCCGGGCCGGATCGAACGACAGCCGTATGCCCGCCTGGCGGGCATATTTCTCGAGCGCGGGGCGCAGGTCACCGCTGGAAATGGCGAAATCCTGCCTGTGTTCGGCCGAAGCCGTCGGGCCGGCCTGTGCGTGCGGCATGCCGGGCAGGGCCAGCAGCCAGCCTATCGACAGGGCCACGGGCACCGCGACCAGCAACGATTTGCCCGGAACGGTAAACGTCCGCCGTTTGGCGCGACGGGGCCGCAGGGGGATCACTTGGCATGTCATACGAGTCTCCTGTTGCGGGACTGCGCCGTGGCGCGCCCTGCTTGTAATGGTTCGATGACGCCCCTAGCGTAGCACGCCGCGCTTCGCCTAGTGGGCGACCCGCACCACCAGCTTGCCGAAATTGCGTCCCTCCAGCAGGCCCATGAAGGCGGCGGGGGCGTTTTCCAGCCCATCCACCACGTCTTCCCGGTACTTGATGCGCCCGTCGGCGATCCAGTCCGACATCTGGCGGGAGAATTCGCGGTAGAGCGGGCCGTACCAGTCGGAAACGATGAAGCCCTGGATGCGAAGGCTCTTGGTCAGCGCCAGGCGCATCAGCATGGGCAGGCGGTCGGGGGCCTCCACGCCCGGCACGGCGTTGTACTGCGAGATCAGGCCGCACAGCGGGATGCGGGCGTGACGGTTGAGCAGCGGCAGGACGGCATCGAAAACGGCGCCGCCCACGCTCTCGAAATAGACGTCGATGCCGTTGGGGCTGGCCGCCGCCAGCCGCTGGGCGAGGTTGGCCGCACGATGGTCCACGCAGGCGTCGAAGCCCAGTTCGCGGATCGCGTGGTCGCACTTGTCCGGCCCGCCGGCGATGCCGACCACGCGGCAGCCGTGCAGCCGCGCGAGCTGTCCCACCACCGACCCGACGGCCCCGGTCGCGGCGGCGACAGCCACCGTCTCGCCCGCCTTGGGCGTGCCGATCTGCATCAGGCCCACGTAGGCGGTGAAGCCAGGCATGCCCAGCACGCCCAGGGACCAGGAAGGGTGAGCGAGGTCCGGCGGCAGGCGGGTGAGCCCCTTGCCGGACGACAGCGCGTAGTCCTGCCAGCCGCTGGCGGCCAGGACCAGATCACCGGCGGCGAAGTCCGGATGGCGCGACTCGGCCACGCGGCACACCGTGCCGCCCAGCATGACGTCGCCGACCTCCAGCGGCTTCGCATACGAGGCGGCGTCGCTCATGCGGCCACGCATGTAGGGGTCGAGCGACAGGTAGAGCGTGCGCAGCAGCACCTGGCCGTCCGCGGGACTGGGCATGGCCTGGGTGTCCAGGCGGAAATCCTCGGGCGCCGGCGTCCCGGCGGGGCGCCTGGCCATGACGATGCGGCGGTTCATGGGCGCGGACGGGGGCATCTCGTTCTCCTGGCGGTCGTGGTCGGGCACGTCTCGTGCTGATCGGTGAAGGTCCACCGCTGGGTGGATCGGATCAACGATAAGCCGTCCGGAGCGTTTATGAAACCTCCCCGGCCGCCGGGCCGTCAGGCCGTGCGCGCCCGATCCAGTTTCAGCAGCGGGACCAGCGCCAGCCGGTCGCGCAGGATGCGGTGGACCTCGTGGTCGTACTCGGCGCGTGCGCCATCGAGCAGGTCGTACAGGGCCTGGTCGTCGGTCGCGCTGCCCAGGAACTGCCAGCGTTCCACGACATGGATGACGCGTGCTTCGCGTATGCCCACCGGGCCCTCGTAGGGCCAGTGCGTATCGCCGGCCAGGGCCGGCGAGCGAGCCCGGCGGTTGTGCGATGGCGCCAGTGCCCGCAGCAGCCGGTTCTCGTGCAGCAGGGCGCCGATCGCCCCGCCCGTTTCCTGCCACTCGATGTTCCGCACCTGTTCGGCCAGGCGCCGCGCCTTGGCCGACTTCCAGCCGCCGGGCTGGAAATGGGACATCACCTTGTCCCGCAGCCTGGAGGCCCGGCCGACATACAGCGGCTGGCCGTTCATGTCGCGAAAGACATAGACGCCATGGGTGTCGGGCAGTAGGCGAGGCAGCGCCGGATCCAGATACTCGGGCCAGGGCACGCGGCCGGCCAGCGCATCGACGAGTTCGTCTATCTGCCCGGCCGGGAACTCGCGGTGGATGTCGCGCCAGAAGTGCCACAGCAGCCGGGCGTCGTCGAGCGCGCGGTGGCGCGCATGCACCTGCAGGCCGTGACGGGCGATGAGCGCGTCCAGGCTATGGCTGCGGTACTGCGGATAGAGCTTGCGCGACAGGCGGACGGTGCACAGGACGTCGGGCCGGAAGGGCCGCTCCAGCCGGTCGAATTCCTCGCGCAGGAAACCGTGGTCGAAGCGGGCGTTGTGGGCGATGAACAGATAGCCGTCCAGGCGCCGGGCGATGTCGTCGGCCAGGGCCTCGAAGGGCGGGGCGCCGGCCACCATCGCGTCCGTGATGCCGGTCAGCGATTGGATGGCGGGGGGAATGGGGCGGCCGGGATGGACCAGGCTACTCCATTCGCGCATGCCGTCGGCATCCACCTGGACGATGCCGATCTCGGTGATGCGGTCGCTGCGCGGCGTCGTGCCCGTGGTTTCCAGGTCGACGAAGGCCAGGCGGGGAGGGTGCATGGGGACGGGTGAGGAAGAAGCAGCCTCTATTTAACCAGACCGTGCCTGCCCAAGCCGCACGCGGCCCCGTTCCCGTCTCCTGGCCGGCTTACTATATGAGGTAGATAGTCGACAAGGAGACTTCCCGATGGCCGCATCCTCATGGCGCCGCGAATGGCTGTCCAAGCCTCTGTTCCGCTGGGCCGCGAAGGCGCTGCCGACCATGTCGGACACCGAGCGCGACGCGATCGAGGCGGGGGACGTGTGGTGGGACGCCGATCTGTTCACCGGCAATCCGGAGTGGCGCCGCCTGCTGGACATGCCGCCGGCCAGGCTCAGCGATGAAGAGCGCGCCTTCCTGGACGGGCCGGTGGCCGAGCTGTGCGCCATGGTCGACGACTGGCGGGTCAACTGGGAACTGCACGACCTGCCCCCCGACATCTGGGCCTTCCTGAAGGCGCGCAAGTTCTTCGGCATGATCATTCCGCGCAAGTACGGCGGACTGGGATTCTCGGCTTACGCGCATTCCGAGGTCGTGCGGCGGATCTCGACCCGGTCGCTGACGGCGGCGGTCACGGTCATGGTGCCCAACTCCCTGGGGCCGGGCGAATTGCTGCTGCATTTCGGCACCGACGCCCAGCGCGAGCACTGGCTGCCGCGATTGGCTGATGGCCGAGACATTCCATGCTTCGGGCTGACCAGCCCCGAGGCGGGATCGGACGCGGCCGCCATGGTGGACCACGGCGTGGTCTGCAAGGGCATGTGGCAGGGGCGCGAGGTGCTGGGCATGCGGCTGACCTGGCACAAGCGCTACATCACCCTGGGGCCGGTCGCGACCGTGCTCGGCCTGGCCTTCAAGCTGCGCGACCCCGATCGGCTGCTGGGAGACCGTGAGGACATCGGCATCACCGTCGCGCTGGTGCCCACCGACACGCCGGGGGTGGAGATCGGCCGGCGCCACCTGCCGGCAATGCAGGTGTTCCAGAACGGCCCGAACCAGGGCAAGGACGTGTTCATCCCCATGGAGTCCGTCATCGGCGGCGCCGAGCGGGTGGGGCAGGGCTGGCAGATGCTGATGACGGCGCTGGCGGCGGGCCGGGGCATTTCCCTGCCTTCGCTGGCGGCGGCCTCGTGCGTATTCTCGGCGCACACCAGCGGCGCCTATGCGCGGGTGCGCCAGCAGTTCGGCATTCCGATCGGCAAGTTCGAGGGCGTGCAGGAGAAGCTCGGCCGCCTGGCGGCGCTGGCCTATCAGGTGGATGCCGCGCGCCGCCTGACCTGCGCCGCGCTGGACGCGGGCCACAAGCCCGCCGTGATCTCGGCCATCATGAAATACCACGCCACCGAGCGCATGCGCATCGCGGTGAACGACGCGATGGACATCCATGCGGGCAAGGCGGTGATCGATGGCCCGCGCAATTACCTGTCCAACGTCTATCGCGCCATTCCCATCGGCATCACCGTCGAAGGCGCCAATATCCTGACCCGGTGCCTGATCGTCTTCGGCCAGGGGGCCATCCGGGCGCATCCGTTCCTGATGCGCGAGATGGCGGCGCTGGCCGACAGCGATCCGGCCCGCGGCCTGGAGGAATTCGACCGCACCTTCTGGCGCCATGCCGGCCACGCGGTGGGCAACGCGCTGCGCGCCTTCGGCCGGGCCTGGACCGGCAGCCGGTTCGCTCCGGCGCCGCGCTCGGCCGGTCCGGTGGCCCCGTACTACCGCGCGCTGGGCCGCTATGCCTCGGCGTTCGCGCTGGTGGCCGACGTCACGCTGGCGACGCTGGGCGGGGCGCTCAAGCGCAAGGAGATGCTGTCGGCGCGGCTGGGCGACATCCTGGCCGAACTGTACCTGCTGTCCGCCGTCCTCAAGCGCTGGCACGACGAAGGGCGGCAGCCCGAAGACCTGCCGCTGGTGCAGTGGTGCATGGAAAGCGGCCTGGCCTCCATCGAGGCGAGCCTGGACGCGGTGCTGGCCAACCTGCCCGCGCGGGCGGCCGCGGGGCTGCTGCGGGTGGTCTGCCTGCCCCGGGGCGTGCGCCGGCGCGGTCCGGCCGACGCGGTGACCCTGGCCTGCGCCGAGCGGCTGCTGGAGCCGTCGCCCGCGCGCGATCGCCTGTTGCCGGGCCTGGCCCGGCCGCGCCCGGGCGAGGCGCTGGACCGGCTGGCGCAGGCGTTCGAACTCGCGGCGCGCACCGCTCCGGTCCTGGACGGCCTGCGCCATGCCGGCATCCGTGACTGGCGCGAAGGCGTACGTGCCGGCAAGGTGGATGCGGCCCAGGCTTCGATGTTCGAAGACCTGGAGCGGGCCGTCGCCGACGTCGTCGAGGTGGACAGTTTCGACCCTGCGGAACTGACCGGGAAGCGCGTGGCGCAAGGCTGAACGCCGGTTTTGCATGTTTCAGCGGGATGTCAGCGGAATCGAAGCGGATAAGGGTAATTTCGGAGCCGTTGACATCGAAATCCAGGGGCTGCGGGGTTGACTTCCCTGGTCTTTCTGACTAGAATGATTTGAGTTGAAATCATTGCTCTACATTAATTTGTGGGCAGTGATTTTTTTTCACTACGCACTTTCGATTTCCTGGACATGGACCACATCGGCTCGGCCGCGGATACGGGCGTCAACTACAACCTGCGCATCCTGCGGGCCTTGCGCCGCATCACGCGCAACATCGCGCTGCACTCCAAGCAACTGGCTGCCTGCAGCCACATCACCGCGCCGCAACTGGTCTGTCTCCTGGCCGTGATCGAGTCGGGGCCGCTCACGGCCACCGCCATCAGCCGTGAAATCTCGGTCAGTCCAAGCACGGTCGTCGGCATCCTCGACCGGCTGGAGGAAAAGGGCTGGATCAAGCGGGAACGCAGCAGGGAAGACCGCCGCACGGTCCTGGTGTCGGCCACCGACGCTGGCCGCGAGGTGGCCAGCCAGGCGCCTTCGCCGCTGCAGAAAACGCTGGCCGACGCCCTGGGCGCGCTGCCGGAGCTGGAACAGGCCACGATCACGCTCTCGCTCGAGCGCATCGTCAGCCTGATGGAGAACCCGGGTTCGGACACCTCGCCCATCCTGGACATCAATGCATCGGATACGTCTCCGGAGTCAGGCCTGGCGGTTTGATCCCGTAGCCATCAACCCAGTGCGTCGCCGCAGGGCGACGGCGTACGAAACATAGGAGGGTCGGAGTCTGAAAGCGATCGACGATACGCTCATCCAACCCGCGGTCTTCAATCCGGCACTGGAGAATTTCGATCTCCGGCCCCCTGAAATCGAAGATGCCGCGGACATCCAGCGACTCATACAGGAATCGCCGCCGCTGGATGTCAATTCCACCTACGCCTACCTTCTTCTGTGCCGGCACTTTCGCGATACCTGCGTAGTGGCCACCCGGCAAGGGCAATTGGCAGGGTTTGTTTCTGCCTACCTCCCGCCCAAGCAATCCAACGTGTTGTTCGTCTGGCAGGTTGCGGTCCATCCCATGGCACGCGGCCATCGCCTGGGCCAACGCATGCTCGAGCACCTGCTGGCCAGGTCGCTGCCACAGCCCGTACACAGCATCGAAACCACCGTGTCCCCATCCAACCAGCCGTCGCGGCGCATGTTCGCGGCGCTGGCGCAGGATCGCGGCGCCCAGTGCGTGGAGCAGCCCATGTTTCCGCCCGAACTGTTCGGCCAGGCCGAGCACGAGGACGAGCGGCTGCTGCGCATCGGCCCGTTCTAGGTAAAGGCCGGATGCCCCTCGTATCCGTCCCGGTTCGTCCGGGTCCGCCTATACGTCTTTCACGCTTCTAGAAGCAAAACAGGAGGGAAAAACCATGGATCTCAAGATCTTCGACCGCCTCGAATCGGAAGTCCGCGGCTACATACGCTCGTTTCCGGTCGTTTTCAGCAAGGCCAAGGGCTCGTTGCTGTTCGACGAAGAGGGCAGGCAGTACATCGACCTGTTTGCCGGCGCCGGCACGCTGAACTACGGCCACAACAACCCTGTGCTGAAACAGCCCCTGCTGGACTATGTCCAGGCGGACGGCGTGGTGCACGGCCTGGACATGGCCACGTCGGCCAAGAAGGATTTCCTGGAAGCGTTCGAGCGGCTGGTCCTGAAGCCGCGCGGCATGAAGTACACGCTGCAGTTCACCGGCCCGACCGGCACCAATGCCGTGGAAGCCGCGCTCAAGCTGGCCCGCCGCGTCAAGCAGCGCCCGAACATCGTTTCCTTCACCCACGGTTTCCACGGCGTGAGCGCCGGCTCGCTGTCGGCCACGGCCAACGCCAAGTATCGCGAGGCCGCCGGCGTGAGCCTGGGCAACACCACCTTCATTCCGTACGACGGCTACTTCGGTCCGGACGTGGACACCATGGCGTACTTCGAGCGCATGCTGGAAGACCGCAGCAGCGGCATGGACACCCCGGCCGCGGTGATCGTCGAGACCGTGCAGGGCGAAGGCGGCGTGAACGTCGCCACGCTGCGCTGGCTGCAGGAGCTGCAACGCCTGTGCCGCCGCCACGACATGCTGCTCATCGTCGACGACATCCAGGTCGGCTGCGGCCGCACCGGCACCTTCTTCAGTTTCGAGTCGGCCGGCATCCAGCCGGACATCGTCACGCTGTCGAAGTCCCTGAGCGGCTTCGGCCTGCCCATGGCCATGGTGCTGATCAAGCCCGAGTTGGACATTTGGAAGCCCGGCGAGCACAACGGCACCTTCCGCGGCAACAACCTGGCCTTCGTGACCGCGCAGCAGGCGCTCGAGCACTACTGGAGCGACGGCGCCTTCACCTGCGAGATCCAGGCCAAGGAAACGATGGTGCGCGACTGGCTGGAGAACATGGTCCACAGCCACCCGGAGGCGGACCTGTCGGTGCGCGGCCGCGGCCTGATCCAGGGCCTGGTCAGCGGCGTGCCCGGACTGGCCAACAAGATCGCGGCCCAGGCGTTCAAGGGCGGAGTGGTCATCGAGACCTCCGGCGCCAACGACGAGGTGCTCAAGCTCCTGCCCGCGCTGACCATCGAGGAAGACCTGCTCCGGCAGGCGCTGGAAGTGCTGGACCGCGCGGTGGCCGAAGTCGTGGCCGCCGAGCAACTGGCCCAGAAGCAATCGAATGCCCGTGTATTGAAATTTGGAGGAAAGGGACGATGATCGTACGCGACATCAAGGACATCGTAGGCACCGAGAACGAGGTGTCCACGCCGACCTGGACCAGCCGCCGCGTGCTGCTGAAGAAGGACGGCATGGGATTCTCGTTCCACGAGACCACCATCCATCCCGGTACCGAGACCCACATCTGGTACAAGAACCACGTGGAAGCCGTCTGGTGCATCGAAGGCGACGGCGAGATCGAGACCGTCGCCGACGGCAAGGTCTACAAGCTTGGCCCGGGCGTGGTCTACGCGCTCAACGACAACGACGAGCACTACCTGCGCGGTGGCAAGGAGCCGCTGCGCGTCATCTGCGTCTTCAATCCGCCGTTGACCGGCCAGGAAGTGCACGACGCCGAGGGCGTCTATCCCCTGGACGAAGCGAAGGTCGCCTGACGGCCATGCCGCGGCAAGGGGCCGCGCCCGCCGGCGGGCGGGGCGGCCCCCCATGAGAAAAGGAGGGCAACCATGATTACTCCCGCACGCGATATCTATTCCTCGCGCGCCGACCGCGCCGCCGGCATCGTGCAGCGGCGCGACCCCGTGGTGTACGGCAGCGCCAAGGTGGAGCCGGGCTCCGGCCTGGACGCCGAGCAACTGGGCGCCTACGAGCGCAACGGCTACATCCTGCTGAAGAATTTCTTCTCCGCGCAGGAAACGCAGGCCCTCAAGCGCGAGGTCGAGCGGCTGGTGCGCGATCCCGCCATCCGCCGCCGCGAAGAGGCCATCACCGAAAAGGGCACCGACGTCGTCCGGTCCGTGTTCATGGTCCACAAGCTGAGCAAGCTGCTCGGCCGGATGTCGCAGGACATGCGGCTGGCCAACATCGCCAAGCAGATCCTGGGTTCCGACGTCTATATCCATCAGTCGCGCGCCAACATGAAGCCGGGCTTCAAGGGCAAGGAGTTCTACTGGCATTCGGACTTCGAGACCTGGCACGTGGAAGACGGCATGCCCGCCATGCGGGCGTTGAGCTGCTCGGTGCTGCTGACCGACAACGACGCCAGCAACGGGCCGCTGATGGTCGTGCCCGGTTCGCACCGGCAATTCGTCTCGTGCGTGGGCGAGACCCCGCAGGACCACTACAAGCAGTCGCTGAAGAAGCAGGAATACGGCGTGCCCGATCCCGTCAGCCTGCAACTGCTGGTGGACCAGGGCGGCATCGACGTGCTGACGGCGCCGGCCGGCTCGGTCGTGTTTTTCGACTGCAACACCATGCATGGATCGAACAGCAACATCTCGCCCTATCCGCGATCCAATGTGTTCATGGTGTATAACAGCGTGGAAAATACCCTGAACCCCCCCAGGTACGGCCTGAATCCGCGGCCGGAGTTCATCGCCACGCGCGAAAGCTTCGCGCCCATCCAGGCGGTGGAGCCCGGCTACCTGCGGTCGGTTTGACGCCACGCTGTCGGTCCGGCCGGCAAGGGCGCCTCCGGGCGCCCTTGCCGCAGGAAGCGGCGCCGGACCGGTCCGGCCGGGATCGGGTATAAACGCACCTGGCCGTTTGCGGCCGCTTCCTAGGACACCCGAGTTATGCAACGCATCATGCTTCGCGCCAAGATTCACCGTGTCGCGGTGACTCAGGCCGATCTGAACTATGAAGGCTCGTGCGGAATCGATGAGGATTTCCTCGATGCCGCCGGCATGAAAGAGTACGAGAAGATCGAGCTCTACAACATCAACAACGGCGAGCGCTTCTCCACCTACATCATCAAGGGCAAGCGCGGCAGCGGCGAGATCTCGCTGAACGGCGCGGCCGCCCGGCGCGCCCACGTGGGCGACCTGATGATCATCTGCACCTACGGCCCCATGACGGACGCGGAAGCGGCCGAGCACAAGCCCATCGTGGTGCTGGTCGACGAGAACAACCGCATCAAAGAAGTGATCCGGAAGTCCTGAGCCTGCCGGTGCGCCGATGCAGGCCGATCTGCTGCTCTTCCTTTCCCTGTCGGTAGGCGTGACCATCGCGCCCGGCCCGGACAACCTCCAGGTACTCGCCCGTTCCCTCAGCCAGGGGCGCGCCGCCGGCATCGCCGCCGCGCTGGGCTTCGCCGCGGGCTGCCTGTTCCATACCACCCTGGCCGTGCTGGGCGTGGCGGCGCTGCTCCGCGCTTCGCCCATGGCGTTCGACGCGATCCGCCTGGCCGGCGCCGCCTACCTGATGTGGCTGGCGGTGCAGGTGCTGCGCAGCCGGGGCGGCTTCTCGCCCACGGGCGGCCCGCCGCCGCTCGGCTTCGCACGCATCTTCGGCCAGAGCGTTCTGGCCAACATGCTGAACCCCAAGGTCACGCTGTTCTTCGTGGTCTTCCTGCCCCAGTTCGTCAACCCCTGGGTCGGACATCCCGACTGGCAGATGCTGTGGCTGGGGGTGATCTTCATGGTGCAGGCGGCGGTGGTGTTCTGCCTGATTGCCTGGTTCGCCGGGCTGCTGGGGCAACTGCTCAGGCGCCGGCCGCAGGTGGGCGTGTGGTTGGACCGGCTGGCGGGCCTCATTTTCCTGTTCCTGGCGGTACGTATCGTGTGGGAGTAGGCCGCCCTGCGGCGAACCACTCATCCAGGGCATGCCGCACGGTGGGGTGACGTAGGCGCACGCGCAGTTCGGCTACCAGGCGGCGGTTGTCCAGGCGCCGGGATTCCTGCATGAAGGACCACATCGCCGGGCTGACCGCGGCGCGGACCTGCGCCGCCGGCAGGCTGGGCGGGCGCGGCAGGCCGGCGGCGTCGGCGACGGCGTCGAAGTAGTCGCCCATTTTCAGGTCCTGGCCGTCGGCGGCATGGACGATGCGCTGCGGGCGGCCGCGATACAGGGCGGCTTCCAGGGCAAGGGCGAGATCGCCGATTTCGATGTGGTTGGTGTAGACGTCCTCGCCGGGGGCCAGGCGCGGCAGGCCGGTGCGCAGCCGTTCCAGCGGCAGCCGGTGGCGGCCGTAGATGCCCGGGATACGCAGTACGACGGCGCGCCAGGGGGCCAGGTCCAGGTGCGCCTGGCGGGCACGTGCCGGGCCGGGCGCCCGCCAGGCGGCCTCGGCCGCCACCCGGCGCCGGCCCCGGGGCGAGGCGGGGCGCACGGGCGCCGTCTCGGACAGCCTGTGGCCGCGCGCATCGCCATAGACGCCGGTCGTGCTGGCATAGATCACCGTGATCGGCCTGGCCGCCCGGGCCAGGGCGCCGCGGCCCGGTTTGGCTACAATGGCGGCGTGCCGGATCCGCCGTAGGCCGGGGCCCATCGCGGCCGGCCTGGCGCGCGCCTTTGAGGCCGGTCGCCGCAGGACGGCGGCCAGCCGACGGGAGCGCGGATCGCCTTCGCCCTGTCCGGGCGGCGGGGCCAGCATCAGGACGTCGGCGGCCAGGCCGCGCAGGCGGGCCAGTTGCCGCGGGCAGTCCAGGTTGCCCAGCAGCGGAATGGCGCCCGCGGCGCGCAGCTCGGGCAGCCGCTGCGGGCTGGACGTCAGCGCGAAGACCCGTTTCCGGCCCGCCAGCCGCTCCAGGACGTGCATGCCCGTGTCGCCGCAGCCGATGATCAAGAGGCGCGGGCGACCCAGGCGCGCGGCATGCGCGGGCTGCGGGATATTCATCGTATTTCCATCGTTTTCATAGGATCCAGGTGATGAGTCATCAGGTCACCGTTCTGCCCAGCGGTCATCGGTTCACGGTCGAACATGGCCAGACCGTGCTCGATGCGGCGCTGCAGGCAGGCGTAATGTTGCCCTATAGCTGCAAGAATGGGGCATGTTCGTCGTGCAAGGGCAAGCTGGTCGCGGGCGAGATCGAGCTCGGGCCCCACCAGGCCCAGACGCTGACGCCCGAGGAGGCCGAACTGGGCCTGACCCTGTTCTGCGTGGCGCGCCCGCTCAGCGACCTCACCATCGAGGCGCGCGAGGTCCTGGGTATCGCCGACATCCCCATCCGCAAGATGCCCTGCCGGGTCCAGGGCCTGACCGAGGCGGCGCCCGACGTGCGCATCGTCCGCCTGCAATTGCCGGCCACCGAGCAACTGCGCTTCAACGCCGGGCAATACGTCGAGATCATCATGAAGGACGGGCGGCGCCGTTCGTACTCCATGGCCAACGCGCCCCACGAGGAGGGCGGACTGGTGCTGCACATTCGCCACCTGCCCGGCGGCGCCTTCACCGACCACGTGTTCGGCGCAGGGGCGACTCAGTTGAAGGAACGCGACATCCTGCGCTTCGAGGGGCCGTTCGGTTCGTTCTTCCTGCGCGAGGACAGCCACAAGCCCATCGTCATGGTGGCCAGCGGCACCGGCTTCGCGCCGATCAGGGCCATGGTCGAACACATGATCCACAAGGACATGCGCCGCCCGGTCCACCTGTACTGGGGCGGCCGGCGTCCGCGTGACCTGTACATGGACGACGCCGCCCGGGAATGGGCCCGCGCCCGTCCCGATTTCCACTATGTGCCCGTGGTGTCGGACGCACTGCCCGAGGACGCCTGGACCGGCCGCACGGGCTTCGTGCACCAGGCCGTCATGGCCGATCTGCCCGATCTTTCGGGCCATCAGGTGTACGCCTGCGGGGCGCCCATCGTGGTGGAATCGGCGCATAGGGATTTTGTACAACAGTGCGGACTGCCCGATGACGAGTTTTATGCGGACTCTTTCACGTCCGAGGCAGACATCGCCCGCAACACGGTGTAATGTTTATCGACCCGCCGCGTCGGCGGGTTTTCCATTTTTCGCCCCCCCGGGCACGCAAGGAGTTTGAGTCATGGAATTCGGCCAGTTCAACGTCAACGCCCTCATGGAGATCACGCAGCGCCCGGACCTCGTGTTCGTCCGAGGGCAGGGGTCGTGGCTGGAGGACCATGCAGGCAAGCGATACCTCGATTTCATCCAGGGCTGGGCGGTCAACTGCCTGGGGCACTGCCCGCCGGAAATCGTCAAGGCGGTGCAGGCGCAGGCAGGCCTGCTGCTGAATCCGTCGCCGGCCTTCTACAACCTGCCGTCGATCGAGCTGGCCACGCGCCTGACCGAGGCCTCGTGCTTCGACCGCGTGTTCTTCGCCAACAGCGGCGCCGAAGCCAACGAAGGCGCGATCAAGCTCGCGCGCAAGTGGGGCCAGGTCCACAAGCAGGGCGCCTTCAAGATCATCACCTTCAACCACAGCTTCCATGGCCGCACGCTGGCGACCATGTCGGCCTCGGGCAAGCCGGGCTGGAGCACGATCTTCGCGCCCCAGGTCGACGGCTTCCCCAAGGCGGAGCTGAACGACCTGGCCTCGGTCGAAGCGCTGGTCGACGACCAGACCGTGGCCATCATGCTGGAGCCGGTGCAGGGCGAGGGCGGCGTCATTCCCGCTACCACCGAGTTCATGCAGAACCTGCGCAAGCTGGCCGACGCCCGCAAGCTGCTGCTGATCGTGGACGAAGTGCAGACCGGCATGGGCCGTACCGGCACGATGTTCGCCTACGAGCAGGCGGGCGTGCGGCCCGACATCATGACGCTGGGCAAGGGCATAGGCGGCGGCGCGCCGCTGGCGGCGATGCTGGCGCGTGAAGAGGTCTGCGTGTTCAAGCACGGCGACCAGGGCGGTACCTACAACGGCAACCCGCTCATGACGGCCATCGGCGTGGCGGTGTTCGACACGCTGGCCGCTCCGGGCTTCATGGAAGGTGTGCGCGAGCGCGGGCAGTACCTGTCGCGGGGGCTGGTGAAGCTGGCCACCAAGTGGGGCATGCCCGGCGAGCGCGGCAACGGCCTCCTGCGCGCGTTGATCATGGACCGCGAAGACGGCCCCGCCATCGTCGAGCGCGCCCGCACGCTCGAACCCAGCGGCCTGCTGCTGAACGCGCCGCGCGGCAATCTGCTGCGCTTCATGCCCGCGCTGAATGTGAGCACCGACGAGATCGACCAGATGCTCGAACAGCTCGACGGCATCATCACCGCCGTGCGCAAGTAGTCCCGGCGCCCGGGAAACCGGGCCGCGGCTGTCACCCGCAGCCCCTCGTTCCGTTCCGGAGCGAGGGGCTTTTTCATGGTAGAAGGTTAGGGTAATCAACTAGTTGATTAACCAACTTTATTCCCACAAAATCGCCCTCACTGCACAAGAAGATTCGCCACGAGACGAGGAGCAGGAGACATGAGGAAGCTGATAGGCGGGGCCATTGCGGCCGCGGTCGTGTTCTGTGCCGCCCAGGCGCAGGCGGCGACGATCAAGGTGGGCGTCATCGGACCGTTCTCCGGTCCGTTCGCCCATTACGGCAAGCTTTACAAGGACAGCGTGGAGGCCTACCTGGCCAGCCAGGGCGGCAAGTTCGGCGGCCACGAGGTACAGGTGCTCTATCGCGACAACGGCGGCCCCAATCCCAGCGGGACGCGGGCGCTGGCGCAGGAGCTGATCGTCAAGGACAAGGTCGACTATCTGGGCGGCTTCGTCTTCACGCCCAATGCGATGGCGGTGGCGCCGCTCATCACGCAATCGAAGACGCCCACGGTCATCTTCAACGCCGCGACATCCGACATCACCGAGAAGTCGCCTTATTTCATCCGTACCTCGTACACCCTCTGGCAGGTGACCGTTCCCGCCGCGCGCTGGGCCCACAAGCAGGGCAAGCGCAAGATGGTCACGGCGGTGACGGACTACGCGCCCGGCGTCGATGCCGAAACGGCCTTCAAGACCGAGTTCGCCAAGCTTGGCGGCACGGTGGTCGAGTCCATCCGCATGCCCATCAGCACCACCGATTTCGCGCCTTTCGTGCAGCGGATCAAGGCCAGCGGCGCAGAGGGCGTCTATGTCTTCCTGCCCGGCGGGCCGCCCAACCTGGGATTCGTGAAGGCCTACAACGAGAACGGGCTGCGCGCGGCCGGCATCGATTTCCTGGGCTCGGCCGAGACCGATGAATTCGACCTGCAGAAGTTCGGCGACGCGGCGCTGGGCCTGACCACCGCATTCCACTACTCGGCCGCGCACGAGTCCGAGGCCAACCGCAAGTTCGTCGAGGCGCTGCGCGGGCAGAGCAAGGATGCTGTCGCGAACTATGCATCGGTGGGCGCCTGGGACGGCATGGCCGTCATCCAGAAGATGGTCGAGGCCACCGGCGGCAAGCGCGACGGCGCGGCGGCGATCGAGGCGGCCCGCAAGCTGTCCTGGGAAAGTCCGCGCGGGCCCGTGTCCATCGACCCGGCCACGCGCCACGTGACCCAGAACGTCTACTTGCGCAAGGTCGAACGCAGTGGCGGCCAACTGATCAACAAGGAAGTCGAGAACTTCGGGCCGCAGCCGGACTTCGGGCTCAGGAAATAGGCGCCACCGCCATGCAGATCCTCGCCAACATCCTGATCGACGGGATTTCCTACGGCATGGTGCTGTTCATCATCTCCGTGGGATTGTCCATCACCTTGGGACTGATGCGCTTCATCAACCTTGCCCATGGCGCCTTCGCGATGACCGGAGGCTACCTGGCCGCCTGGCTGGTGCGCACCCAGTCCTGGGGCTATGCCGCGGGCGTCGCCGCCGCCGTCCTGTTGACGGCGGCGCTGGGAGCGTTGCTGGAAGCCGTCGTCCTGCGGCGCCTGTATCGCCGCTCGGAACTCGATCAGGTGCTGTTCACCATCGGCCTGGCCTTCGTGTTCGTGGCCGCCACCAATCTCGCCTTCGGGCCGCAGGTGCAACTGATCCCGCTGCCGCCCTGGCTGGCCGGCTCGGTCGACCTGGGCATGCGCACGCTGCCCATGCAGCGCATGCTGGTCATCGCCATGGGGGCCGCGGTGGCGCTGCTGTGCGGTCTGGTGGTCGCGCGTTCGCGCTTCGGCGTGTGGCTGCGGGCGGCGGTCGACAACAAGGATGCGGCGGCCGCGCTGGGCATCAACATACGCCTGGTCAGCGGATTGACCTTCGCCGCCGGCTGCGGGCTGGCGGCGCTGGGCGGCGTGCTGGGCGCGGAGCTGATGCCGCTCGAACCCTATTACGCCCTCAAGTACCTCGTCCTGGTACTGGTGGTCGTGGCCGTGGGCGGCATGGGCAGCATTGCCGGCACGCTGGCCGCGGCGCTGCTGCTGGGCGTGATCGAGACCGCCAGCAAGTACCTGGCCTCGGAATACGGCAGCCTGTTCTTCTTCGTCGCCATGATCCTCGTGCTGTCGGCGCGGCCCCAGGGGCTGCTCAGGAGAGCCGCATGAATCGCGCGGTCACTGAGCGCGCCATGGCGCCGTCGTCGCCGCTGCGGCATTGCGTCGTCATCGCCGGCGTCGGACTGTGCGGTCTGCTGCTGCCCGACCAATGGCCGCTGCTGGCACGCATCGCCGTGATGGCCTTGTTCGTCCTGTCGCTGGACCTGGTGGTGGGCATCGCGGGGCTGGCCACCCTGGGCCACGTGGCCTTCTTCGGCATGGGCGCCTACGCGGCCGGCATCGTCGCGTTGCGCTGGACCGCCGATCCGTTGCTGGGGCTGGCGGCGGGCGCGGCGGCCGGGGCGGCAACGGCCGCCGTCTCGGGCCTGCTGGTCCTGCGCTACCAGGGCTTCACCTTCCTGATGCTGACGGTGGCCGTGGCGCAGATCCTGCACAGCCTGGCCAATAAGCTGCGCGGCTGGACCGGCGGCGATGACGGGCTCTCGGGCTTCGCCATCGATCCGGTCCTGGGCATCGCGCCTTTCGACCTGGAAGGCAGGGTCGCCTATCTGTACGCGCTGGCGGTGCTGGTCGGCAGCTACTACGTCGTCAGGCACATCGTCGATTCCCCCTTTGGCCTGTCGGTGCGGGGCATCCATCAATGCCGGCCGCGCATGCCCGCGCTGGGCACGCCGGTGGGGCTCCAGTTGTGGAAGATCTATGTGGTCGCGGGCCTGTTCGCGGGCATGGCGGGCGCGGTGTCGGCGCAGATCAGCGGCATCGTGGGGCTGGACAGCTTCGGCTTCTCGCTGTCGGCCGAGGCGCTCGTCATGCTGATACTGGGCGGGGCGGGGCGGCTGTACGGCGCGCTCATCGGCGCGGCGATCTTCATGGTCCTGCATCACACCGCTTCGTCGATCAATCCCTACCACTGGCTGTTCGTCATCGGCGGCCTGCTGATGGTGATCGTACTCGTGCCGCGCGAGTCCCTCGCGTCCTGGCTCCGTGCCGTGCCCAGGCCATGGGCGAACGGCGCGCGGGCCAGCAAGCGGGAGGTCGCATGACGCTCAGCGTAAGCAAGCTCGACAAGTCCTTCGGCGGCCTGCATGTGACGCGCTCGGTGTCGTTCGACCTGGGGCGCGGCGAACGCGTGGCCCTGATCGGCCCCAACGGTGCGGGCAAGACCACGCTGGTCAACCTGATCTCGGGCACGCTCAAGCCCAGCGGCGGCGAGGTCCTGCTGGAAGGCCGGCGCCTGACGCACCTGCCGCAGGCCCGTCGGGTGGGCTGTGGCCTGGCCCGCACCTTCCAGATCACCACGCTGCCCGCGCACATGCCGGTGCTGAACCAGATCGAGATGGCCATCCATGCGCGCCTGGGCATGGCGCACCGGTGGTGGCGGCCGTTCAGCGCCTGCCGCGAAGTCCGCGACGAGGCCTGGTCCATCCTGGAGCGGTTGTCCCTGGAGCCGGCGGCGGGCCGGACGCCCAGCGGCCTGGCCTACGGCGAGCAGCGCCTGGTGGAGATCGCCCTGGCCCTGGCGCTGAGGCCCGAGGTGCTGATGCTGGACGAACCCATGGCCGGCGTGCCGCGCGGAGAAGGGCGTACCGTGCTGCGCGCGCTGGAAGACCTGCCCGGCAGCCTTTCCATCCTGATGATCGAACACGACATGGACCTGGTCTTCAGCTTCGCGCAACGCATCATCGTGCTGGCCGAGGGGCGCATCATGGCCGAAGGCACGCCGGACGAGATCCGCCGCCATCCCGAGGTGCGGACGGCCTACCTGGGAGCGAAGGCATGAACCCGGGCGGCGCTCCCCTGCTGGAATTGCAGGGCGTGGTGGCGGGCTATGGCCCGGTCACGGTGCTGAACGGCCTGGGCATGGCCGTGGAGGCGGGCAGCCTGACCGCGCTGCTGGGCCGCAACGGCGTGGGCAAGTCCACCACCTTGAAGGCCATCATGGGCCTGGCCCAGGTCAAGGCGGGACGCATCCTGTTCGAGGGGCGCGACATCACGCACTGCCGGCCGGACGAACGCGCCGGCCTGGGCCTGGGCTACGTCCCGCAGACCCGCGACATCTTTGCCTCCCTGTCGGTGGAGGAGAACCTGGTGGCGGGTCTGAAGCGTTTTCCCGCCGGCGACCTGGACCAGGCCTACGCGCTTTTCCCGCGCCTGCGCGAGCGCCGCCGCAACCGGGGCAACCAGTTGTCGGGCGGCGAGCAGCAGATGCTGTCGGTGGCCCGCGCGCTGCTGGGGCGCCCGCGCCTGCTCCTGCTGGACGAACCGCTGGAGGGGCTGGCACCGGTGATCTGCCAGGAACTGCTGGAAGCCTTCCGCCGGCTGGCGGCCCAGGGCGGACCCACCATGCTGATCGTCGAGCAGCAGGTGCAGGAGGTCCTGGCCTTCGCCCGCCAGGGCGTCATCCTGGAGCGCGGCAGCGTGGTCCACCAGGGAGACTGCGCGCAACTGCGCGCCCGCGACGACATTCTCGATCGTTACCTGGGCATGGCCGTCGCGTGACGGCCATGCCCCGAACCCCACCCGTGAGGCGAACATGACCGATATAGCCGCCGATATTCCCGTGGTCGATTTCGACCCGTTCAGCGACGAGTTCCTGACCGATCCCTATGACTACCATCGCCGGATGCGCGATGCCGGTCCGGTGGTGCACATTCCCAAGTACGGCATCCTGGCCGTGGCCCGGCATGCCGAGGTCCATGGCGTGCTGAACGACTGGCAGACCTTCATTTCGTCGGCGGGCGTCGGGCTGGCCAATTTCCGCACGGAAAAACCGTTCCGCCCGCCCAGCCTGATCCTCGAGGCCGATCCGCCGCAGCATACCCGCTCGCGCACGGTGCTGAGCCGCATCCTGTCGCCCAGGACGGTGCAGCAGATCCGCTCGCAGTTCCAGGAGGTGGCCGAGGCGCTGATCGACCGGCTGCTGGAGAAGGGCACCATCGACGGCGTGAAGGAACTGGGCGAGGCCTATCCCCTCAAGGTCTTCCCCGACGCGGTCGGCCTGACCGAAGAAGGGCGGGAGAACCTGCTGGCCTATGGCGACATGGTGTTCAACGCCTTCGGCCCCCGCAACCAGTTGCTGATCAACGCCGCCAAGCGGGTCGAACCGCTGACGGACTGGATCATGACCAACTGCCAGCGCCAGAACCTGCGGCCGGGCGGCTTCGGCGACCAGATCTACCAAGCGGTCGAGACCGGCGAGCTGACCGAGACCGAGGCGCCGATGCTGGTGCGCTCCTTCCTGTCGGCGGGTGTCGACACCACGGTCAACGGCATCGGCAACGCGCTGTGGTGCCTGGCGAACCACCCGGACCAATGGGACAAGCTGCACGCCAATCCCGCGCTGGCGCGCCAGGCTTTCGAGGAGTCGCTGCGCTTCGAGGCGGCGGTGCAGACTTTTTTCCGCACCGCCAGCCGCGACTGCGAGCTGGCGGGCGCGCCCATCCGCTCCGACACCAAGATGCTGACCTTCCTGGCCTCGGCCAACCGCGATCCGCGCCAGTGGCAGAACCCCGACGTGTTCGACATCGAGCGCCGGGCCACCGGCCACATGACCTTCGGCTCGGGCCTGCACGGTTGCGTGGGGCAGGTCGTGGCAAGGCTGGAAGGCGAGCTGATCCTGTCGACGCTGGCCCGCCGGGTGCGCCGCATCGAACCGCTGGGGCCGTCCACGCGGCGCCTGAACAACACGCTGAGGGCGCTGGCGAGCCTGCCCTTGAGACTCCACGCCGCATGAGGAAGGACGTATGCCCGAAGTTCACCTGATCCAGCCCGGCGGGCAGTGCGTCACCCTGGACGTGCCCGTCGGTACCAGCATCATGCAGGCGGCGGTGTCGGCCGGCGTGGCCGGTATCGTCGCCGAATGCGGCGGTTCGTGCATGTGCGCGACCTGCCACGTCTATGTCGAGGAGGCGGCCTTGACGAGGTTGCCGCCCGTGCAGCCCGCCGAGCACGACATGCTGGAGTGCACGGCGGGCGAGCGCCGTTTCAACAGCCGCCTGAGCTGCCAAGTTAGAATGACCGAAGATTTGGCCGGGCTGTCGTTCACGCTGCCGGAGAGCCAATAACCCCTTATCCACGCACGCCATCCGTGCCCGAGGCATGACCGCACGACAACGAGAGCGTCCGACGCGCACCGACGCGCTGCAGGGCCCCGCCATCGATCTCGATCGCTACGCCCCCGCGTACTTCACCTTCATCGCCAACAAGCTGGCGCGCGGCGCGTCCAAGCATTACCTCGAGACCTACGGCATCGGCATCGAGACCTGGCGGATCATGGTCATGCTGGCGATCGAAGGCCAGGTCACCGCGCAGCGCGTGTGCCAGCTCATCGGCATGGACAAGGCCTCGGTCAGCCGCACTTTCAAGAGCATGCATGCGCAGGGCCTGGTCTCGTTCAGTTCCGACGACCACGACGGCCGGCTGCGCCACGCCACGTTCACGCCGCAGGGACGCCAGATGCACGACAGCATCATGAAGTTCGCGCTCAACCGCGAACAGGCGTTCCTGTCGGTGCTCGCGCCCGGCGAGGTCGATGTGCTGATCGACCTGCTGCGGCGCCTGCACGAGAATCTCCCCATGGTCGATGCCACTTCCGACGCCTTCATGGAAAACCAGCGAGCCCGGGGGCTGGTCCCGCCCCGGGGCCCGCGCCGACGCAAGGTAACCACCCCATGACCCGACTCGTTATCGTGGGCGGCGGACACGCCGCCGCGCAACTGGCCGCCTCGCTGGCGGAAAAGCAGTTTCCCGGCAGCATCGTCCTCGTCAGCGACGAGCCCGAGATTCCGTATCACCGGCCGCCGCTTTCCAAGACCCTGATCAAGGATCCGGAGGCGCCGCTGCCCGAGCTGCGCGGCGCGTCTTTCTACGAGCAGGCCGGCATCACGCTGAAGCTGGGCACCCGCGCGGTGTCCATCGACCGGGCCGGCAAGCGCCTGCGGCTGTCGTCGCCCGCGGGGCAGGAAGACCTGGCCTACGATCACCTGGTGCTGGCCACGGGCGCGTGCGTGCGCGAATTGCCGCAGGCGCCCGTGGGGACGCCCGGCGTGCACTATCTGCGCACCTATGCCCAGGCCCGGGCGCTGCGCGACGCGTTGCCCGATGCCCAGCGGGTGGTGGTGCTAGGCGGCGGTTTCATCGGACTGGAGATCGCGGCCACCGCCCGCCACCTGGGCAAGGAAGTGACCGTGTTCGAATCCATGCCGCGCCTGCTGACGCGGTCGGTGTCGCCGGAAATCTCGTCCTTCCTGCTGGAGACGCATCGCGGCGCGGGCGTTGACATACGCCTGGGCAGCTCGGTCGACGGCCTGGAGATGGCGCAGGGCAAGGCGGTGGGCGTGGTCTCGGGCGGCGCGGTGGTCCCCGCGGACATCGTCATCGCCGGCATAGGGGCCACGCCCAACGTGGAACTGGCACGCGAAGCCGGCCTGGCCTGCGACAACGGCATCGTGGTCGATGCCACCCTGGCCACCGTGGACCCGGCCATTTCCGCCATCGGCGATTGCACGTCCTTTCCGCATCCGGCGTGGCCGCAGCCGCTGCGGCTGGAATCGGTGCAGAACGCCAACGACCAGGCACGCACCCTGGCCGCGCGGCTGTGCGGCGATCCCCAGCCCTATACGGCCGTGCCCTGGTTCTGGTCGGACCAGGGCGAGGCGCGTCTGCAGATCACCGGCCTGTGGCGCCCGGGCTACGAGAGCGTCGTGCGGCCGGCGGCGCGTGGCAACGGATTTTCGGTGCTGCATTTCGAGGGCGACGCGCTGCGCGCCATCGAGTCGGTCAATTCGCCGGTGGACCAGATGACGGCCCGCAAACTCATGCAGGCCGGGCTGTCGCCCGCCAAGAGCGCGGCGGCGGATCCCGCCGTGCCGCTGAAGGCCTGAAGGCCGGACCCGGCCGAACTCCTCGGGCCGGAGGCGCGCTTGCATGCCGCAGCCTCTGGAGCGATACACTTACGCTTTCCGCCGCCTGCCGGGGCGGCGCCGCGGCGGGCACGGTCCGCCAGGCCCGAGGAGCAAGAATGAGAGTTGTCGTATTAGGTAGCGGTATCATCGGCACGTCCAGCGCATGGTGGCTGCGCCAGTCCGGCCACGACGTCACGGTGATCGACCGCCAGCCTGGTCCGGCGCAGGAAACCAGTTTCGCCAATGGCTGCCAGATCTCGGTTTCGTACGCCGAGCCCTGGGCCAATCCGCAGGCTCCGCTCAAGCTGGCGCGCTGGCTGCTCCAGGGCGACGCGCCGCTGCTGTTCCGGCTGCACGCCGACTGGCACCAGTGGCTGTGGTGCATGGCCTTCCTGCGCGAATGCCTGCCCGGCCGGTTGCCGCGCAACGTACGGGCCCTGGTCAACATGGCGGCCTATAGCCGCCAGACCCTGCAGGCCATGCGCGCCGAACTGGGCATCCCTTACGATCATCTCGAGAAAGGGATCATCAATTTCTATCGGGATCCGGCCGAGTTCGACGCTTCGCAGAAGGCGGCCGACCTGATGCGCGAATACGGCGTCGACCGCCGCATCCTCAGCACCGAGGAGCTGGTCGCGCTGGAGCCGGCGCTGGCGCCGCAAAGCCATCGCATCGTCGGAGCCGATTACACCGCGGCCGACGAAAGCGGCGACGTCTATCAATTCACCACCGCGCTGGCCGCGAAGGCCGCCGCGGCGGGCGTGGAGTTCCGTTTCTCGACCCAGGCCACGCGCCTGCTGGACGAGGGCGGGTGGGTCAAGGCGGTCGAGACCATCGACGCCCACGGACGCTACGCCAAGGTCCAGGGCGACGTCTTCGTGGCCGCGCTGGGCAGCTTCACGCCGGATCTGGTGCGCCCGCTGGGCGTGCCCTGCATGGTCTATCCGGCCAAAGGTTATTCGGCGACATACCCCGTTACGGATTCCACCCGGGCCCCCACGGTCAGCCTGACGGACAGCGCCCATAAAGTGGTATTTTCGCGGCTGGGCGACAGGCTGAGAGTCGCGGGAACCGCGGAACTCAGCGGCTATTCCCGCGCTCTGAACACGGTGCGCTGCGAGGCGCTCACCACCCTGACGCGGGAGCTCTTTCCGGGCGCGCTGGACTTCGACCAGGTGTCGTACTGGTCGGGCCTGCGTCCGGCCACTCCCTCGAACGTGCCCCTGATCGGACGCACGCGCCTGCCCAATCTGTACCTGAACACCGGGCACGGCACCTTGGGCTGGACCATGGGCTGCGGGTCAGGGAAGGCCTTGGCCGATCTGATCAGCGGCCGTCGGCCGCAGGTGGATTTTCCCTTTTTGTGAGTGTGTCTCTTGAGCTTGACCATGTTTTCGGAGAACGGATCGATGCAGCCGAGTAAGCGCTGGTTGAAATGGGGTGTGTCGGTGCTCGCGGCCAGTTTCCTGGCCGTGGGCGGCCTGGGCACGGCGGCGGCGCAGGGCGCCAAGAAGGGCAGTGCCAAGCCGGCCGCCAAGGCCGCGCCGGCCAAGAAGCCCGCGGCGGGCGCGGCCAAGGCCGCCGGCGCGGCGGGTGCCGCCGGCGCCGCCGCCGCGATGGCCGCGCCGTCCGGTCCGATCGAGTTGCAGGTATGGCATACCCTGAACCCGCAGCAGACCCAGGAATTCGATTCGCTGGTGCAGCGCTTCAACGAACAGCAGCACGGCTTCACGGTCAAGGTCACGTCCAAGCCCTCGGTCGAGGCATTGATCGAGGACGGCACCGCCGCCGTGCGCGCGCGCCGCGCCCCGCACCTGGTCGAACTGCCCGACAACCGCTCGCCCGAGTTCATCGCGCGGCAGGGGGCCATCCTGCCCATGTATGAACTGCTGGCCAAGTATCCGATCAAGGACCTGCGCTGGTTCCTGCCGCAGACCACCGCCGGCATGAGCGACGCCAAGGGCCGCCTGCTGGCGCTGCCCTGGATGGCCGACATCCCCATCTATCTCTACAACCGCGACTTGTACCGGCGCGCCGGCCTGGATCCCGATGCCCCGCCGCGCACCTGGCGCGACATGCAGGCGCACCTGATCGCGTTGCTGCAGAACGGCGTGAACTGTCCCTACGCCACCAGCTGGCAGACTTGGGTGCACGTGGAAAATCTCTCGGCCATGCACAACACGGCCTATGCCACCCGCAACAACGGTCTGGACGGCCCCAATGGCGCCCAGTTGCTGGCCAACGACCTGCTGCACGTCCGCCACCTGGCGCTGATGATGAGCTGGGTCCGCAGCCACCTGTTCCCGGTGCGCACCGACCAGGACCAGGCCGACGCCGCGTTCGCATCCGGCGAATGCGCCGTGCTGACCAGCGGCAGCAGCGCGCTGGCGCAGGTACAGAACAAGGCTTCGTTCTCGTATGGCGTGGCGCCGCTTCCCTACTACGAGGAAGAGGCCTCGCGTCCCAGCACGCCGTTCGTGGGCGGTTCCGCGTTCTGGGCGCTGGGCGGCCATTCCACCGCCGAACAGAAGGCGCTGGCGACCTTCATCGCCTACCTGGCCACGCCCGTGGTGGCGACCGAATGGCACCAGAAGACCGGCTTCCTGCCGCTGACCGAAGCGGCCTATCGCGCTTCCGAGGTGTCCTTCTACAAGAACATCCCGGGCGCCGAGAGCGTGGTGCGGGCCATGGCCAATCCGCCGGCCAAGTTCACGCGGGGCTTCCGCCTGAACAACTACGATCGCGTGACCGACATCATCAACAGCGAACTGAACGCCGTCTGGAACGGCGTCAAGCCGCCCAAGCAGGGGCTGGACGACGCCGTGGCGCGGTCGTCGTCGGTGATGAGCGCGAAGAAATGACCACGGGGGAGGGCGCTGCTTCCACCAGGACCTGGCCCTATCCCCGCGTGGTGGCCCATCGGGGCGGGGGCCGGCTGGCCCCCGAGAACACCCTGGCGGGCATGCAGGAAGCCCATGCCCGCCGTATCGGCGGCGTCGAGTTCGACGTCATGCTTGCCGCCGACGGCATCCCCATCCTCATGCACGATACCCAGCTCGGGCGCACCGTGCCCGGCGTGGGCGACGTGAGCGCATTCGAGTCCGCCGACCTGGCGCGCATGGATGCCGGCGGCTGGTTCGACCCGCGCTTCCAGGGCGAGCCCGTGCCGCGCCTGGAAGACATCGTGCAATGGCTGCGCCGCCACGGCATCTGGATGAACATCGAGATCAAACCCATGCCCGGCCACGACGTGGATACCGGGCAGGTGGTGGGACAGATGGTGCAGGACCTGTATGCCGGCGTTGTGGATCCGGCTGGGCTGCCGCTGTTCTCGTCGTTTTCCGCCAAGGCCCTGAACGCCGCCCGCGAGGCCGCCCCCGGCATTCCGCGCGGCCTGCTGGTGGAGGACGTGCCGCCGGACTGGCAGGCGCGCCTGGAAGTCCTGGATTGCGTCTCCCTGCATTGCCAGCACGATCTGCTCGATGCGCAACTGGCCCGCCGCATCAAGGCCGCCGGTTACGGCCTCATGTGCTACACGGTCAACGATCCCGCGCGGGCGCGCGAGCTGTTCTCATGGGGCGTGGATGCCCTGTGCACCGATCGCTACGACCTGATCGGCGCCGATTTCCGCTGACGCGCTCAGATCTCCACCACCAGCGTCGGATCGAATTCCCCGTTCTCGCCCGGGTAGCCGCCCGGGTTCGCGACCACGCGCGCCTTGCCGATGCGATAGTCGAAACAGGTGTGGGTATGGCCGTGTATCCAGAGATCGGCCTTGGCCGCCAGGTCGTCCAGGTTGGACGAGAAGGCCGGCGACAACTGGTTGCCCTTGTACTGCTGCGGCACCGAACGTTCGCTGGGCGCATGGTGGGTGACGACCACCGTACGGCCGGCGTAGGGGGTGTCGAGCTGTTCGCCCAGCCAGGCGCGCGCGGCCTGGTGCAGGGCGATGCAGGCCGTCGGCGTGAACGTGCCCTGGTCGGTGTCGATACAGCTGAAATCGGGCATCACGCGCACGGCCATGGCCTGCGCCAGTTCATCGCCGGGCGATCCATACAGCGCGAAATCCGCCCATAGCGTGGCGCCCAGGAAGCGCACGCCGTCCAGCTCCACCGCCTCGTTCTGCAGCAGGTGCACGCCGTGCCGGCGGGCGGTCTCGCGCATCTTGCGGTCCAGCCTGCCCATGTGGGCGGAATAGAACTCGTGGTTGCCCGGCACGTAGATGACCGGCGTCTTGCCGAAGGCCCGACCGGCCCAGGCGATGCCGAGGTCGTGCGTATGGATGTCGCCGGCCAGCACGACCAGGTCGGCGTCGACCTCGGGCAGCGGGCGATGGCCGTTGAAGTGTTCGTGGTGGAGATCGGAGAGGATGCGGATGCGCATGGTCGTCGGGATCCGAGGCGATGGCATGGATCGATTAGCGTATCACGGCCTAGCGGGCGTCCTGTAGCGCGTCCCGGACCGCGTCGCGGGTCAGGTGCGGAGCGAACATCCTGATGAAGTCGAAGGTGTGGTTGCGCAGGTAGGCGTTGATGCGTACGGAAATCGACGTCATGCTGGCCTCGAACAGATGGCTGGCGTCGATGGCGCGCAGCCCCTTGTCCTTCTGCTTGTCGATCGAGACCGAGGTCATGACCGCGATGCCCAGTCCAAGTTCGACGTAGGTCTTGCTGACGTCGGCATCGACCGCGCCGAAGATGATGTTGGGACTGATGCCGGCGCGCTTGAAGGCGTCGATCACTTTCCACCTGCCGCTGAACGCGGGGTCGTGCGTGATGATCGGATAGGCCGACACGTCCCGCAGGGTGGGCTTGCGGATCTTGAGCAACGGGTGCCCCACCTTGGTGATGATGGAGCGCTCCAGCTCGAAGCAGTCCATGCGGACCAGCGTCGGGAAGGCCCGCGTGGTTTCCGTGCCCACGGCCAGGTCGGCCACGCCCGCCTCCACCATTTCGCAGATCTGCGTCGGGTTGCCCTGGCGCAGGTGCAACTGCACCTTGGGGTGCTGGCGGATGAAGCGCTCGATGACCTGAGGCAGGACATAGCGGGCCTGGGTGTGCGTGGTGGCGATGGTCAGGCTGCCGCCTTCGCGGGAGGAAAGCTCTTCGCCCAGGCGCTTCAGGCTGTCGATGTCGTTGAGTACGCGCTGGGCGATGGTCACGACTTCTTCGCCAGGTTCGGTCAAGCCGACGATGCGGTTGCGCTTGCGGGCGAAGATTTCGAAGCCGAGTTCTTCTTCCAGTTGCTGGAGATGTTTGCTGATACCGGGCTGCGAGGTATGCAGGGCCTCGGCGGCATTGGAGATGTGATTGCCGTGCCGGAATACCTCGAGCACGTACCGCAACTGTTGAAGTTTCATGGCGTCTCCAGCATTCTATTTTTGCATAGCAAGATAACACAATATTCTGGCAGCCTATTACCCCCCTTGATACAGTGACCTCCATCGCGCGGCCTTGCCGCCGTCGCGAGCAAACCGGCGCATGCCGGCACGACAACTCCCGCGAACAAGACGGGATCGCCAAGGAGGAATGGGTCATGTATTGCCTTGATCGCAGGTCCCGGCGTGGGTGTGTCGCCGTCTGGGCTTGTCTTGCCATCTCAGGACCGGCGCTGGCCGGAGCACAGCAGGAATCGGACTATCCCGCGCGGACCATCCGTCTGATATCGGGATTCGCGCCCGGTGGCGCGACCGACGTCGTGGCGCGCGTGATCGCGCAGAACCTGACCGAGGCATTCGGCCAGACCGTGGTGGTGGAGAATCGCCCGGGGGCGTCCGGCAATATCGGCGCGGACTCCGTCGCACGCTCCGCGCCCGATGGCTACACGCTCTATCTGGCGAATGCCACGATCGCCATGCCGTCGATGTTCCCGCGCCTGCCGTTCAACGCCGGCCGCGACTTCGCCCCGGTGTCCCTGGTCGGCTACGGGCCATCCGTGCTGGTGGTCAATCCCAAGTTCCCGGTGCGGTCCGTGCCGCAACTGATCGACTACCTGACGCACCGGCCGGGCAAGGTCGACTACGCGTCGGGCGGCGTGGGCAATATCACGCACATGTCGATGGAGCTGTTCGAGTCGATGGCCGGCGTCGAGATGGTGCATGTGCCATACAAGGGCGGCGCGCCGTCCACCAACGCCGTCATGGCGGGCGAGGTGCCGGTCGCCTTCAGTTCCATCACCGCCGTGCTCAGCCACATCCGCCAGGGCTCCCTGGTGCCGCTGGCGATCTCGTCGAGCGAGCGCAGCCCGGCCCTGCCCGACGTGCCGACGCTGGCGGAAGCCGGGGTGCCGGGCTACGAGGCGACCTCGTGGTACGGGATCCTGGTGCCGGCGGCCACCCCGGCGCCGGTGGTGGAAAAACTCGCCCAGGCCATCCGCAAGAGCCTGCAGCGCAAGGACTTCCAGGACAAGCTGCTGGCCCAGGGCGTGCAGCCGGCCGCCGGCGGAGCCGCCGAGTTCAAGTCCTACATGACGACCGAACTGCACAAATGGGCCGACATCATCGCCAAGGCCAAGATCACCGCCGAATAGGCGTGGGGCCGCGCGGACGCGAGATGCCGCGTCCGGCGGGACAGTGCTTCCATCAGACTGGGGAATCCATTCATGAGTCTTGAATCAACGATCCACGATGTGTTGGTCGTCGGCGGGGGCAACGCCGCGTTGTGCGCGGCGTTGTCGGCGGCTGAACAGGGAGCGAGCGTGGTGCTGCTCGAGCGGGCTCCCGTCGAGGAACGGGGCGGCAACAGCGCCTACACCGACGGCAAGGTCCGGTTCGCGTATGCCGGACAGGAGGACATCGTGGCGTTGTCCGCGGACCTGACCGAAGAGGAAATCGCGACGACCGATTTCGGCCAGTACACCGAAAGCGATTTCTTCGACGACATGGCCCGCATCACGCAGCACCGCACGGATCCGGACCTGTGCGAGATCCTCGTGCGCAACAGCAATGCGACCATGCACTGGATGAAGGGCAACGGCGTGAAGTTTATGCCGAACTACGGGCGCCAGGCCTACAAGGAGGACGGGCGCTTCACGTTCTGGGGCGGCGCTCCGCTGGCCACCTACGGCGGCGGTCCGGGCCTGGTCGAAGCGCTGTACGCCGCCGTCGAAAAAAAGGGTGTACGCATCGTCTACGAAGCATGGGTGAAAGACCTGCTCCATGACGTGGACGGCGTCTCGGGGGTGGTCGCGCGCATCGGCGGCAAGGAATTGAAGATCCGCGCCCGCGCCACGGTGCTGGCCTGCGGCGGGTTCGAAGCCAACACGGAATGGCGCACCCGCTACCTGGGCAAGGGCTGGGACCTGGCCAAGGTGCGCGGCACCAAATACAACACCGGCGACGGCCTGGACATGGCGCTGCGCATCGGTGCGCAGCCCTACGGCCACTGGTCGGGCTGCCATGCGGTGGGCTGGGAACGCTACGCGACGGATTTCGGCGACCTGAACGTCACGCCGCATTTCCAGCGCCATAGCTACACCTTCAGCATCATGGTGAACGGAGAGGGCAAGCGCTTCCTGGACGAAGGCGCCGACATCCGCAACTTCACCTACGCCAAGTACGGGCACCTGGTGCTCGAACAACCGGGGCAGTTCGCCTGGCAGATCTACGATGATCAGGTCCAGCACCTGCTGCTGGACGAGTACCGGACTCGCCATGTGACCCGGGTGAAGGCGGACACGCTCGAAGAACTGGTGCAGAAGCTCGACGACGTGGATCCGGAGCAGTGCCTGCGCACGATCAAAGAGTTCAATGCCGCGGTCAATCGCGACGTGCCGTTCAATCCCAACATCAAGGACGGCAAGGGAACGATAGGCCTCGACGTGCCCAAGTCCAACTGGGCATTACCGCTCGACAAGCCGCCTTTCCAGGCGTTCGCCATCACCTGCGGGGTGACCTTCACGTTCGGCGGGCTGAAGATCAACACCGATGGGCAGGTCGTCGATACGGGCCATGACCCCATTCCGGGCCTGTACGCCGCGGGGGAAATGGTCGGCGGCATCTTCTACTTCAACTATCCCGGCGCGAGCGGGTTGACCAGCGGCGCGGTCTTCGGCCGGTTGGCGGGCAAGAGCGCCGGGCAGTTCGCCACGTCCCAACGGGAGCTGCAATGCTGAATACACCGAGTCCCGGCGCACGCCTGAAGGCGTTGATCAATGCCCCCCGGATCCTCGTCATGCATGCCGTCTACGACGGCTTCACCGTCAAGCTGGTCGAGCAGTTCGGCTACCAGGCGGGATTCGTGTCGGGCGCGGCGCTGAGCGAGGCCAACCTGGGCAAGCCCGACGTCGGGCTGATGGGCATGGAGGAAAACCTGACCGCGTGCCGGCGGCTGGCCAGCGCCTGCAACCTGGCGCTGCTGGCCGACGGCGACACGGGCTATGGCAATGCCGTGAACGTGTATCACATGATCCAGAAGTTCGAGCAGGCCGGCGTGGCCGGCATCATGATCGAGGATCAGTCCTGGCCCAAGCGCTGCGGGCACATGCAGGGCAAGAGCGTGGTGTCGGCCGAGGAAATGGTCGAGAAGGTCCACGCGGCGGTCGAGGCCCGGCGCGATCCCGACTTCGTGATCAAGGCGCGCACCGATGCCTTCGGCACGCATGGCCTGGACGAGGCGATCCGGCGCCTGAACCTGTACGCGGAGGCCGGCGCCGATCTCCTGCTGGCCGATGCGCTGGCCACCGAGGACGATATCCGCACCGTCGTGCGCAATGTGTCCAAGCCCCTGTGCGTGAACATGGGCTTCGCCATCCGCAAGCGCTCGACGACCGCGCTGATCTCCGCCCGCCGGCTGCAGGACATGGGCGTGGCGGCGGTCATGTTCGGTCGGATGCTGAGCGCGTCGGCCATCATGGGCCTGTCCAATTCGCTCGCCGCCCTGGCGTCGCAACTGGAGGATGACGAGGTGACCGAGCGGCCCGATCTGCTGGTGTCGTTCGAGGAACTCAACGCGCTGATGGGTTTGAAGGAAATCAACCAGCTCGAGCAGCAGTTCGTGCGCAAATAGGAGCACCAGGGTGGGACAGACCATCGCGGAAAAAATCCTGGAAGCCCACCGCATCGGCGGCGACCAGCAGGTGGAACCCGGCAACGTGGTTCGGGCGAAGGTGGACTTCGTCCTGCTGAACGATGCCAACGGGCCGGTGGCCTTCCGCCATTTCGCCAACATGGGCGGAGGCAAGGTCGCGGCGCCGGAGAAGGTCGGGCTGGTGTGCGACCATTTCGCCCCCGCGCCCAGCGCGGCCGGCGCGCGGATGCTGGGAGACATGCGCCGGTTCGCGCGCGACAAGGGCATCGAGCTGTTCTTCGACGTGGGCAAGGGCGGCATCGAGCACACGCTCATTCCCGAGCAGGGATACATCGGGCCCGGCAACCTGGTGGCGGGCGGCGATTCCCATACCGGCACGGCCGGCGCGTTCAACGCCTTCGGGACCGGCATGAGCTGGGCCGGCATGGCCGCGATCATGATGCTGGACGAGACCTGGTTCAGGGTGCCGGAGTCGATGCGCTTCCACCTGCACGGCACCAAGGCGCCCTACGTCACCGGCAAGGACGTCATCCTGCAGATCCTGCAGGACATCGGCGTCGATGGTGCGCTGTACCGGTCCATGGAGTTCGGCGGCCCGGGCATCGCGCAGTTCAACATCGACGAGCGCATGGGCATCTGCAACATGGTGGTGGAGGCGGGCGCCAAGACCGGCATCGTCGAGGCGGACGACATCACGCGGGCCTGGGCGGAGCAGACCTGCAAGCGGTCGTGGAGCCTGGTCAACGCCGACGCGGACGCGCAGTACGCGTCGCGGCACGAGCTGGATCTGGCGCGCATGCGGCCCATGGTCGCCAAGCCTTATTCGCCCGAGAACGTGGTGTCCGTGGACCACTTGTCGGGCATCCACGTCGACCAGGTCTACATGGGCAACTGCGCCAACGGCACGCTTAGCGACCTGCGGCAGATCGCCAGCGTTCTCAAGGGGCGCAAGGTCGCGCGCGGGACCCGCGCGATGATCGTGCCGGCCACGCAGAAGATCTACCTGCAGGCCATGGCGGAGGGACTGATCGAGCAGTTCATCGAGGCCGGCGCCGCGGTCAGCACGCCAACGTGCGGCGCCTGTTTCGGCGGCCACAACGGCGCGCTGGACGATGGCGAAGTGGCCTTCGCCACCATCAACCGGAATTTCAAGGGACGCGGCGGCCATGCCGGCGCCCAGGTCTACCTGGGGAATTCCTACGTCGCGGCGGCGACGGCCGTGGCCGGCGAGATCATCGACCCGGCCCGCCTTTGAAGGAGAAGCTCCATGATGTTCTCGGGCAAGGTGCACAAACTGGGAGACAGCATCGACACCGATGTGATGGTGCCGGGACGCTATCTGTCGCTGCTGGATCCGGCGGAGATCGCCAAGCACATCTTCGAGGAAGTCGATCCGGGCTTCGTGGGCCGGGTGCGGCCCGGCGACGTGATCGTCGCGGGCCGCAATTTCGGCGCCGGGTCAGGGCGCGAGCAGGCGCCTTTCGGACTCAAGGCGCTGGGCATCGGCTGTATCGTCGCGGCAAGTTTTTCCCGGACCTTTTATCGGATGTCCATCGACCTGGGGCTGCCCATCCTGATCAGTCCAGAAGTGGCGGCGGCCGCGCAGGATGGCCAAACGATCGAGGTCGATACCCGCAACGGCATCGTGCGCCTGGACGGCGTGAGCTACCAGGCCGAGCCGATGCCTGCCTTCATCCAGGAGATCATCGACCTGGGCGGCGTGACGGGCTGGGTCAAGCGGGAAGTGGCACAGCGTCGGGCGGCGGGGGCGGCGTGAATAGGCCAGGTGGAATGCCGCGCCTGTTGGCGGCCATGCTGCTGGCCGCGTCGGGCATCGCCCCGGTGGCCGTGGCCGGCGAGGCCTTTCCCTCGCAGCCGGTGCGCATCGTCGTGGTCTATCCGCCGGGCGGCGGCATCGATCTGGTGGCGCGCCATCTGGCCCGCCGGCTGGGCGAGGAATGGGGCGTGCCCGTCGTGGTCGAGAATCGGCCGGGCGCGGGCACGACGCTGGGCACGAGGGCCGTGGCCCGGGCCGCGCCGGACGGCTATACGCTGCTGATGACCGACGTCAGCCTGGCGATCGCGCCCAGCCTCTATCGGTCGCTGCCCTACGATACCCGGCGCGACCTGGCGCCGGTCAGCCTGATCAATCTCGTGGCCGACGTCCTGGTGGTCAATCCGGAGGTGCCGGCCAAGTCGGTTCGCGAACTGATCGACCTGGCGCGGCGGCAGCCGCGCGGGCTGACGTACGCCTCGGCGGGCAACGGCACGCTCAATCACCTGGCGCCCGAGCTGCTCAAGTCCATGGCCGGCGTGGACATGGTCCACGTTCCGTACAAGGGCGCGCTGGCCGCGCTCAACGATGTCGTCGCCGGGCGCGGCCAGGTGTACATCGGCGCGCTGGCGTCGGCCGTGCCCCAGGTCAGGGCGGGCAAGCTGCGGGCGCTGGCGGTGACCGGCGCGCATCGGTCGGCGGTCCTGCCGGACCTGCCCACCATGGCCGAGGCGGGTGTACCCGGCTACGACGTCAACGCCTGGTACGGCCTGCTGGCGCCTGGCGGGACGCCGGCCGGCGTGGTCGAGCGCATCCAGCGCGACGTTGCGCGGATCGGCCGCGAGCCGGCATTCGAACACATGCTGGCGGCCGACGGCAGCGAGCCCGTGCTGGGCACGCCGGCCGAGTTCGCCGCCTTCCTCGACCGGGAAATCGGCAAATGGCGCCGCGCCGTGCTGGATGCCGGTGCGGTGGTGGATTGACATCGGCCCGCCGGCGTTCGAACCAGGAGGCTATTCGTGAAGCAAATCCGCTTGCCCGCCGTGTTCATGCGGGGCGGCACCAGCAAGGGCCTGATGCTGCACAGGCGCGACCTGCCCCCGGATCAAGCCGCGTGGGCGCCGTTGTTCCTGGCGGCGATGGGGTCGCCCGATCCCTATGGCCGCCAATTGGACGGCATGGGCGGCGGGCTTTCGTCACTGTCCAAGGTCTGCGTCATCGGGCCATCCTCGCGGCCCGACGCGGACGTGGACTATACGTTCGCGCAGGTCCAGATCAAGACCTCCCATGTGGATTTCCGGCCCAACTGCGGCAACATGTCTTCGGCCGTGGGGCCGTTCGCCGTGGACGAAGACCTGATCCGCGTGTACGGCGACGAAGCCGTGGTGCGCATCCACAACACCAATACCGGCAAGATCATCGTGGCCCGCTTCGGCATGGACGACGGGCTGGCGGCGGTGGAGGGCGCGCTGGCCATTCCCGGCGTGGCGGGAACCGGAGCGCCGCTGCACCTGGACTTCCTGGATCCCGCCGGGGCCACGACCGGCCGCCTGCTGCCGACGGGCCGCGCGGCCGACATGTTGGAGGTACCGGGCTTGGGCCTCGTCCGAGCTTCCATGGTGGATGCCAGCAATGCCTGCGTGTTCGTGCTGGCGGCCGACCTCGGCCTGCGGGGGGACGAGACGCCCGCGGCCATCGAGGCGGACGCGCGGTTGATGGCCCGATTGCAGGCCATACGCGTGGCGGCGTCGGTACGCATGGGAGTCGCGGCCGACGAGGCCGCGGCGGCCGCCAGCACGGCCGTGCCCTTCGTCGGTTTCGTCGCGCCGCCCGCCGACGGTTCGGACGCCGATTTCCAGGCCCGCGTCCTGTCCAACGGGCAGCCGCACCGGGCGCTGCCCCTGGGGGTGTCCGTCTGCCTGGCCACGGCGGCCCGGCTGGAGGGCAGCGTGGTCCATGAGGTCTGTGGCGCCACCCAGGAAGCGGGCCTCCGGATCGCCATGCCGTCCGGTGTCCTGCCGGTGACGGCCGTGGTGCATCGCGACGCCGGCGGCGTATGGAGCGTGGAGCGGGGCGGTTTCTATCGGACGCAGCGCCGCCTGTTCGAAGGGACGCTGCTCATCAGGAATCCGGCCTGAGGCCGAGGCGTCAACCGCCTTCCTGCACGTACCGATAGATGGTGGTGTGGTCGCTGCGCGCCGGCAGGCTCGCCTCGGCGTCGCGCCAGATGTCGACGCAGGATGACGCGAAGGCCGTGGGCGTGCGCATCTGCGCCATGAAGCCCAGCGCGGTCTCCAGGTCCTTGCGCATCAGCGCCAGCGCGAAGCCCGAGGCGTAGGTACCCGAGAGCATGAATTGCTCGACCTTCTGCTCGGTCGCGCTGTTCTTGCCGCTGGAGGCGTTGAACACCTGGTTGGCGATGTGGGGATCGATGCCGAAGCGCTGGGCGGCCGCCATCGCTTCGGATACGGCCAACAGACCCGAGGCGGAGATGTAGTTGTTCAGCGCCTTGATGGCATGGCCCGAGCCGGCGCCGCCCACGTGGACCAGCGTGGTGCCGAGCGCCTCCAGCACCGGGCGGGCGCGGGCCACCGCGTCGTCCGGGCCGCCCATCATGATGGCGAGCTTGCCTTCCTTCGCGCGTTTCACGCCGCCCGAGACGGGCGCATCGACGAAGGCGAGGCCGGCCTGCTCCAGGCGTTCGGCGTTGGCGTGGGTACGCGTGGGGTTGGACGAACTCATGTCGATCACCAGCGTGCCGGCGGGCAGGGACGCCGCCAGGCCCTGGTTCCACAGCACGTCGTCGACGATGTCGCTGTTGGGCAACATCAGGATGACGACCTGCGCGGCGGCCATCGCCGTCAGGTTCTCCGCCGGGCGATAGCCTTCCTGGTCCGCCAGCGCCCGGGTCTGGTCCGGCAGGGCGTCCAGCCCCAGCACGGGATGGCCGGCCGCCAGCAGGTTGCCCGCCATGGGCAGCCCCATCTGGCCCAGGCCGATGATGCCGACGAGGGGCTTCTTCATAGTCCCATCTCCTTGAAGACCTCGCGCGCGCTGCGCACGCTTTCCAGGCCCGCGGGCACGCCGCAGTAGATGGCGGCCTGGATGAACACTTCGCCGATTTCCTCCTTGGTGACGCCGTTGTTCAGCGCGCCGCGCACGTGGGCCTTGAGTTCGTGCTGCCGGTTCAGCGCGGTCAGCATGGCCAGGTTCAGCATGCTGCGCGTGCGGCGGTCCAGCCCGTCGCGCGACCAGGTTTCCCCCCAGCAGTACTCGGTGACCAGCTCCTGCATGGGGCGCGCGAAGGCGTCGGCCTGCTTCAGCGAATGGTCCACGTAGGCGTCGCCCAACACTTCGCGGCGGATCTTCAGTCCTGCCTGATAGCGTTCTTCGTTCATGGTTTCTCCTTGGTCATGGCCTCGGCATGAGGCGGTTCTACTGGACGGTGGCGTGCAACAGGGTGTGGCGCCGCAGCGCCTCGTCGTCGATGGCGACGCCCAGGCCCGGGCCGGTCGGCACGTCCACGTGGCCGTCGCGGACGACGAAATCGGTTTGCGGGACCAGCGGGTCCGGGGCGGTGGTGTTCAGGCCGAACAGGAATTCCCCCGCGCCGAACATGCGGCTGCGCGGCGTGCTGGCATAGAAGTGCGCCGCCGCGGCCGCCTCCAACTGGGACTGCACCGCCAGCCCGCCGCAATTGAGCTGAATGTTGGCGGCCTGGGCGACAGCGCCGATCCGGCGGGCGGCGGTCAGCCCGCCGACCTTGTAGAGCTTGATGCAGAAGGCATCGACCGCGTGGGCACGGGCCAGGTCGTGCGCGTCCTGGAGCGTGAACAGACCTTCGTCGGCCATGAGCGGAATGCCGCGCGCGGCCTGCCGGATGGTGGCCATGCCATGGAGGTCGCGGCGGGCCACGGGCTGTTCGATGTAGCCCAGGCCCAGCTCGCGCAGCGCGTCGACGGCACGCAGGGCGTCGGCCACGCTCCAGCCGGTGTTGGGGTCGACGCCGATGACGACGTCGTCGCCCACCGCGCGCCGCACCTGTTCGAAGTTGGCGACGTCCTGGCGCCAGCCTCGCCGGTCGGCCGCCTTCAGGCACAGGACGCCGATGCCGAATTCCGAGACGGCCCGTTGCGATTCCTCGACCATGACGGCGGGGTCGTCGGCCAGGCTGACCGACCATTCGAGCGGAATGCGCGGCTGGCAGGCGCCGCCCATCAACAGGTGCGCGGGCACGGCCAGGGCCTTGCCCATGGCGTCGTACAGCGCGATGTCCAGCACCGCCCGCGCCGCCGGGTTGCCGGCCAGCCGCAGGTCGAACATTTCGTTGATGCCCTCGATGTCGAAGATGCTGCGCCCGATCAGCGCGGGGCCATAGATCTCGGTGATGGCGGCCACCACGCTCTGGGTGGTGTCGGCGACGAAATGGCCGGGGCTGATGGGACGGATCTGCGCGCAGCCCGTCACGCCGTCGGCGTGGATGCGGACCAGCACCGGCTTGCCCAGGATGCGGTCCCGGGGGCCGGTATCGTACGAGCCGCTGGAGAAGATGCGCTTGACCCTGACGGGCAGTTCGGTCACGTAGACCTCGATGCGTTCGATCATGTTGTCTCCTGGATGTCCCCTGGCGCGTCGGGCGTGGGGAAGCGTGGTGCGGCGAGAGCCCGTCAGGCCTTGACGGCGAACGGGTCGCGCGCTTCGGTCGAGAAGTCGATCATGACGTTCTTGCTCACGGTGAACTCCAGCAATCCTTGCTCGCCGCGCTCGCGTCCGTAGCCGCTTTCCTTGACGCCGCCGAACGGCGCCTGCGGCGTGACCATGCGATAGGTGTTGACCCAGACGACGCCGCTGCGCAGTTCGCGGGTCATACGCATGGCGCGCGAGACGTCGCGGGTCCAGACCGCCGCGGCCAGGCCGAAGGGGGTGCCGTTGGCCAGTTCCAGCGCATGCGCTTCGTCGTCGAAGGGGATGACGGCAAGCACCGGCCCGAAGATTTCTTCCTGGGCCAGCCGCATGGCGTTGTCCACGCCGGCGAAGATGGTCGGCTGGACGAAGAAGCCGCGCGCCAAGTCCTGCCGGTCCGCCCGGCCGCCGCCGGTCACCAGGCGGGCCCCTTCGCGACGGCCTTCGTCGATGCAGGCGAGGATGCGCCGGAACTGCGGCTCGTTGGCGGCGGTACCCATTTCCGTGGCCGGGTCGCGGGGGTCGCCTATGACGATGCGTGTCGCGCGGCGGGCCAGTTCGTCGACCACCCGGTCGTGCACGGCGCGATGCACCAGCAGGCGCGAGCCGGCGATGCAGGTCTGGCCCGCGGCGGCGAAAATGCCGGCCAGCGCGCCGACCGTGGCTTTTTCCAGGTCCGCGTCGTCGAAGATGATGTTGGGCGACTTGCCGCCCAGCTCCAGCGTGACGGGAACGAGATTGCGCCCGGCGGCCGCGGCGATCTCGCGACCCGCGCGGCCGCTGCCGGTGAAGCTGATCTTGTCCAGCCCCGGACCCGAGACCAGGGCCTGGCCGATCTCGACGTCCCCGGTGACCACGTTGACCACTCCGGGCGGGAAGCCCGCCTCCTCGACCAGCTGGCAGAAAGCCAGGGTCGTGACCGAGGCGTGCTCCGAAGGCTTGATCACCACGCAGTTGCCGGCGGCCAGCGCGGCCGGCAGCTTGTTCCCCAGCAGCGCGATGGGCGAGTTCCACGCCGTGATGATGCCGACCACCCCATAGGGCTCGCGCACCACGTAATCGAACACGTCGCGCTGGTCCAGCGGAATCACCGCGCCCCAGATCTTGTCGGCGTAGCCGGCGTAGAAGCGGAAGATGCGCGCCACGTAGTGCATCTGCGCGCGGGTCTCGCGTATGGCCTTGCCGTTGTCCGAACTCTCCATGATGGACATCCGTTCGGCATGTTGGTCGAGCAGGTCGCCCAGCCGGTGCAGCAGGCGCCCGCGTTCGGTGCCGGACACCTTGCGCCAGGTCGTATCAAACGCATGGCGGGCGGCGGCAACGGCCGCGGCGACATCTTCGGGAGTGCCTTCGGCGACGCGGGCCCAGACTTCCTGGTTGTAGGGATTGATCGCGGGGAACGCCGCGCCGCGCGCGCCGTCCCGCCATTGACCATCGATATACAGCCGGTAGTCCTGGACCATGTTCGGTGTCTCCTTGGGCGGGGCGCGTGTCGTCTCCCGGGGAAACTTACTCTTGGTCGGCATGGCTGAAAAATAATATTTGAGCATTCCAGTATCAGATGAAGGAATGCTGGATCCGTCATCCATCGCCGGTCTCCAGGATATGAATAAGGAATGGAAGGATTCAAAAATAGTATTTTCGGTAATGCTGCCTCTCCTGTAGCTTGGGCCGCCAACAAGGTTCGCATCGACTCACCTGATCGCATGGCCGAAGAAAGGAGCGAGATGTTTGCAGAATCATTGCCGCCCGACGCACAATTCGACTACATCGTGTGCGGCGCCGGCAGCGCCGGCTGCATCGTGGCGGAACGCCTGTCCGCGGATCCGCGCCGCCAGGTGCTGCTGCTGGAGGCGGGAGGGCGCGACAACAACATCAACATCAAGGTGCCCTTGATGGTGGTGAACCTGATCAACAATCCCGAGGTCACCTGGCCCTACATGACGGAGCCGCAGCGGCACCTGAACGGCAAGCCGCAGCGTTGGACGCGGGGCCGCGTCATCGGGGGCTCGGGCTCCATCAACGGCAACCTTTTCGCGCGGGGCGATCCCGCCGAATACGACCACTGGCGCGACCTGGGCTGCGCGGGCTGGGGCTACGCCGACATGCTGCCGGTGTTCATGCGCATGGAGGATTTCCCCGAAGGCGATCCGGCGGTGCGCGGCCAGGGCGGTCCCATCCACTGCACCCGGCTGGACAAGTTCGATCCCTTGTCCGACGCCTTCATCGAAGCCTGCCGCCAGGCCGGCTATCGCGAGCTTCCCGACTACAACGACGGCAGCTACGAGGGCGTGTTCTATCTCCAGTATTCCACCCGCCGGGGGCTGCGCAACAACTCGGCGGCCGGCTATCTGCGGCCTGCCCGCCGGCGTCCCAACCTGACCGTGATGACGCGCGCTACCGCGGCCCGCGTGCTGTTCGAGGGGACCCGGGCGGCCGGCGTGGAATACCTGGCCGGAGGGCAGCGCCACCGTGCCCTGGCGCGGCGGGAGGTCGTGCTGAGCGCGGGGCCGCTGGCTTCGCCGCAACTGCTGGAGCTGTCCGGCATCGGCAACCAGGACATCCTGCGCAAGCACGGCGTGCCGCCCATTCATCACCTGCCCGGCGTGGGCGAGAACCTGCGGGACCATCCGAACACCCGGCTGACGTTCGAGTGTGCCAAGCCCATCACCGTCAACGACGTGCTGCGCAGCCCGCTGCGCAAGATGCGCGAGGGGTTGCGCTTCATGCTCTGGCGCGAAGGCCTGCTGAGCATCTGCTCGGCCACGGCGCAGATGAACTACCGCAGCCGCCCCGACCTGAAGCAGGCCGATCTGGTCTTGCGCCTGCAGCCGCTGTCCGGCGGCGACCGCTATGCGCGGACGCCGACCACGGGCATGGACATGTTCTCCGGCTTCACGTTCGGCGTGACCACGCTCCAGCCCAAGTCCATCGGCACGCTGCACATCCAGTCATCCGATCCGACGCAGCAGGCGAGCATGGATCCGCGCTACCTGTCGCACGAAGACGACGCGCAACTGTTCCTGCGCGGCATGCGGATCTCCCGCGGCATCGCCGACATGGCCGCGCTCAAGCCCTTGGTCGTGCGCGAAACCCGTCCCGGGCCGGGCGTGGTGGACGACCAGGACATGCTGGCCTATGTGCGGGAGACCTTGCAGACCTCCTGGCACATGGTGGGGACCTGCAAGATGGGAGTGGACCCCATGGCTGTGGTCGATCCCCGGCTGCGCGTGCATGGGGTGCAGGGCCTGAGGGTGATCGATTCGTCCATCTGCCCGACCCTGCCTTCTTCGGGCACCAACGTGCCGACCATGGCCATCGCCGAAAAAGGCGCCGAGATGCTGCTGGCCGATTGAAGCCGGCGCTCACCACAACCATGAACCGGGACGGCAGGCATCCGCCCGGCAGGAGACCGATCATGTTGAATCTCAGGGGTTGCGCATTCGTGTTGTCGTTGGCGGCGGCGCCCGCCGGTGCGTGGGCGCAGGCCGCCTATCCGGCCAAGCCGGTGAAGGTGGTGGTGGGTTTCACCGCCGGCGGCCCGACCGACGTGGTGGCCCGCGTGATCGCCCAGCATCTGGGCGAGCGCCTGGGCCAGCCTTTCATCGTGGAGAACCGCGCGGGGGCCGCCGGTTCCATCGGCGCGGCCAGCGTGGCGCGCGCCGCGCCGGACGGCTACACCCTGTACCTGGCGGTCCAGACCACGCACGCCGTCGCGCCCGCCCTGTATCCGGACGTGGGCTACGACCCCATCAAGGATTTCCGCGGCGTGGTGCGCATCGTCCACAATCCGCTGATGATGGTGGTCGATCCGGCGCTGCCGGTGCGCACGGTGGCCGACCTGGTGAGCTATGCGAAGGCCCATCCCGGCAAGCTCAACTATGCGACGGGCGGGCTGGGTTCCTCGCCGCACATGTCCGTGGAACTGTTCAAGAAAGTGTCGGGCATCGACCTGACGCCCGTCCACTACAAAGGCGATTCGGCCGCCATCGTCGACCTGCTGGGCGGCCAGGTGCAAATGATGATGTCCAGCATCTCGGGGCTGCTGTCCAACGTGCAGAACGGCAAGCTGCGGCCCATCGCGGTGACGGGCAAGACGCGTTCCCCGACCATGTCGGACCTGCCCACCATCGCCGAGTCGGGCTATCCCGGTTTCGAGGTCATCACCTGGTTCGGGCTGGTCGCGCCGGCCAGGACGCCGGATGCGGTCGTCGCGCGCCTGAACCAGGAGGTGTTGCAGGTGCTCAAGCAGCCGGAGGTCAAAGAGAAACTGACCGGCATGGGATTCGAGATCGTGCCGAATTCGGCGGAGGAGTTCTCGCGCTTCATGGCCGAGGAGAACGTCAAGTGGGGTTCGCTGGTGCGCGAGCTGGGGCTGAAGGGGCAGTGATGGCGGAGCAGGCCGCGCTGCGCGCGCTGTACGACCGGATCGGCCCGGACTGGGCGCGGGACGCGGGGGAAGGGCGTCGAGAATTGCTGGAGAGCTTGGGGCCGCTGCTGGACGAGTCGGCGCGGCGCGATGGCGTCGTGGACGAAGGAACCTGGTCCTATGGCGAAGACGCCAGGCAGGTGCTGGACCTGTACCGGCTACCGGGGGAAGGGACGCGGCCGGTGCTGGTTTTCGTGCACGGCGGCGGCTATGTGCGGGGGGACAAGGACATCACGCCTCGCATCTACGGCAATGTCGCGCGGTGGTTCGCCGCGCAGGGCTACCTCGCGGCGAACATGGAGTACCGGTTGGCGCCCGCCGCGCCTTATCCCGCCGGGGCGGAGGATCTGGCCGCGGCGGTCGCGTGGATACGGCGCGAGGCGCATCGGCTGCGCGCGGATCCCGAGCGCATCTTCCTGGTGGGCCACAGCGCGGGGGGCACCCACGTCGCCCACTTCGCGCTGGCTCCAGGTCTTGCGCGGGACGCGCGCCCGCATGTGTCGGCGGCGGCCATTCTGTCCGGCCGGCTGCGCGCCGACGTCCTGCCGGCCAACCCCAACGCGGCGGGCGTGCGGGCGTATTTCGGCGACGACGCGGGCGAGCACGAGCGGCTGTCGCCGGTGAACATGGTGCATGCCGGCGCGATGCCGCTGTTCATCGCCGTGGCCGAGCACGAGAACCCTCTGCTGGACTGCTATGGCGCGGAGTTCTTCATGCGCCTGCGGGCCTGCGGCAACCGCCGCAGCCAGTTCATGTCGGTGCCGCGGCACAACCATCTTTCCATCGTCGCGCATTTCGGCTCGGGCGAGGAGACGCTCGGCCGTCTGCTGTTCGATTTCTTCGCCCGCCATGGCGGCCTGCCCGCGGCTTGCGGGCGTGGATGAAAACATCTCGCGATAAGTAGTTCACACGCTATCCGGGTGGAAGGAGGCCCGGCACGATGCATGCCTGGGTGCGGTCTGGCCGCGCCGCCTTGCCAAGGGTTGTCTATGCATCCGTGCCGTATCACCCCCGCCGCCGCATGGTTCGTCTGCGCAACCGCCGCCGCCCAAGCCCTGCCGGCCGCACCCGCTGGCGTTGATGGCGCTTTCGATTTCTCTTACCGCATCGCGGGCGACAAGCGCGTCGCGCCGGTACAGGTCTTCGACGACGGACGGCAGACCTATCTGCAATTCCGGGCCGGGCAGGTGCCGCCCGCCGTCTTCAGCGTGGGGGGCCAGGGCGAAAGGCTGGCCCCCGTGGCGTGGCAGGGCGGATACGCGGTGGTGGCGGGTACGGCTCGCGAGTACCTGCTGCGGATAGGCGAAGTGGTGGCACGGGCGCAGTATCACGGGCGCGCTGTCCGGTCCGATGCCCATGGGTCCAGCCGTGGGGATGTTTATCCGTCCGAGCTGGACGAGCCGTCGTTCGCGGCAATGAAGCCGCTTGCGCCCGCTCGAATGCATGCCGTCGCGGCCGGCGCAGGACACTTCCCCGCCGCGGATCCGGTTTCCGTCCGCCGCGTTCCGTACGATGCCACGCCGGCCGACCGGACCATGCGCCAGGCCCTGCGCCGCTGGGCCACGGCGGCCGGCTGGACGTTCGAGCCCGAACACTGGACCGTCGACGTCGACATTCCGCTGGCCGGGTCGGCCAGCCTGGGCAGCGACTTCAAGACGGCCGTGCGCGAACTGCTGGCTTCCACCGAACTGTCCACCCATCCCTTGCAGCCGTGCTTTTATTCCAACCGCGTGCTGCGCGTCGTGCCTCATGCCGAGTCGTGCGACCGTACCAGCGCGCCGGCTGGACGCCAGGGGTAGGCCATGGCCAAGGTTTGCGGCGTTCGCCCGCTCTTGCTTACCGTTCTTGTCACGTCGGGCTGCGGACAGCTCGACGCCATGCGCCACATCGACGCCGACGCGGCGCGTGCTTCCGACAACATCGCTGCTGCCCGCATTCCGTTCCAGCAGGCCGTGGCGGGCGAGCGCGAGCGAGTACGGGCACAGGAGGTCGGCCGTCCGTGGCTTGCGGGCCGGCCCCAGCCGTTGTCGCGCGAGGTCACGCTGCCCGAGGCGCTCCGGGCCTCGATCGAAACCGCCTTGATGTTTCCGGGCGGCCGGGTCGATCTGTCCACGCTGGGCGAGCAGATCGCGCTCTCCACCGGCATACAGGTACGTGTCCGGCCGGAGGCCTTGCTGCCCCAGGACGCCTTTCTCCCGCGCCTGGCCCTGGCCCAGGCGGCGGTTGCGGGGCCGCCGGCCGTCGCCCAGGTCAGCCTGCCGACGGGCCTGCACCCGCTGCCCCGCCTGCTGGATATGGCCGCCAACCGGCTGGGCGTCCATTGGAAGTACGAGGCCGGCACCATCGTCTTCTTCCGCACGGATACCCGGGTCTTCAACGTCCGGGCGCTCACGCTGAAAGCCTCCGCGGCGGCCAGCCTGGGGCGCGCGGCGGGCGGCAGCGCCGGCGCCTTCGAAAGTACCTCGTCCACGCGCATCGAGTCCGGCGGCAGCGATGCCCTGGGCGCGGTCAAGGCCAAGCTCGAGCCCTTTCTTACCCGCGCCGGCACCCTGGTGGCCAATGGCGATGCCTCCGGGCTCATTGTCGTCACCGACACACCCGAGGCGCTGGACCGCGTCGCGGCCTTCCTGGAACGCGAGAACAAGGCCTTGACACGGCGCGTGCGTCTGATGTTCGAGGAGATCGAGCTGGTGGCCCGGAACCAGACCGAGCAGGGCATAGACTGGAACCTGATCTATCGCCGCACGCGGGATGCCGCGCGAGCGGGTTCGCCGACGTCGCTGGTGTCGGACGCGGCGGGGCCGGGCCTGGGCCTGTCCATCGCCGGTGGCCGCTGGGACGGCTCGGCGGTGGTGCTGAAGGCCCTGAGCGAGGTCGCCACCATCACCCGCCATACCACGGTGCCGTTGCAGACCCTGAATCGGCGGCCGGTCACGCACGCGGTGCGCACCACGTTCACCTACATCGACCAGGTGCAGGTCACCACCGTGGCGTCGTCGGCGGGCACGTCCACCGCGCCGTCGGTCACGCAGAAGGAGGAAACCGTCGGGTCCTTCCTGACCGTGATCCCCGATGCGCAGGACGACGGCCAGATCCTGCTCACCATCGCCTACGACAACACGGTCGCCCAGCCGCTCAGGACGCTGACCTTCGGCGCCAGCGGCAACCAGGTGCAGTTGCAGCAGAAGACCGTGGACGGCATGGGGACCGTGCAGCAGGTCGAGCTGCGGCCCGGGCAGCCCGTGCTGGTATCGGGTTTCGAGCGGTCGCAGGACCAATACGACAAGCGCCGGCTGGACGACGGGGCGCCGATGCTGCTGGGCGGCTCGGGCAAGACCGCGCGCGAGCGCCGCAACACGGTCGTGCTCATCACCGCGCAGGTCGAGGAAGGCTTCTGATCCGCCATGACCGACTACGTCCTGCTTCGATTCGACGGCGACGAGCGCGTGCTGGTCCTGGGCATGCGCTGGCACACCATCCTGGGCAGCAGGCTGGACCAGCGGGCGCGGCAGAAGGCCCGGGAAGTGAAGGCGTCGCACCATGCCCATGCGCCGGGTTCGGAAGCCGTCGGCGTGGTCCGGCTGAACCGGGCCGACCGCGGCCTGGCGGACCAGCTTCACAGCGGGGCGCTGGCCTTCGCGTCGGACCACCGGCAGGGAGTCGTCGCTCTGCGGGCGGAATTGCCCGATGGACGCATCTGGGTGGTGGCTGCCCAGGGCGGGAAAGTCCTCACGCACTCCGACCGGGTCCACGACAGCGCCGCCGATGCCCAGGCCGCCCTGGATGGCCTGATGGCGCATCACGGCGATGAACTCGTCATCCTGGAGGCGGCTGCCGGTGACTCTGGCGAGGCCGTATTGCCGGCCCTGCTGGGCGACGTGGCGACCCCGTACCGGCTCCAGCCCTGCGGCTGGAGCATGCCGGCGATTCCCCGGCCGCTGGTCGTCGCGGCGGTGGGGTGCGCCGCGGCATTCCTGCTGCGCAGCGGCTGGGACTGGTATCGCCATCTGGATGGCGCCAGGGCGCCCGCGCCGGCAAGCATCGACCCCGAGGCGGCCTGGGCCCAGGTGTACGAAGCCTTGCGCCAGCGGATACGCCTGCATGCCGAGAACGACGGGCTGGCCGTGCTGGACGCGCTGGCCGAACTGCCCGCCGAGCTTGGCGGGTGGGGGCTGTCTTCCGCGCAGTGCTCGCGCGGCATGGAGCGGGAGTGGACCTGCCGGGCCCGATATGACCGGGTCCAGCGGTTGGCTACCAATGCCAGCTTTCTCGCGGCGCGCCCTTCGGGCTGGAGCGAGGCATGGCAGCCCATGGATGCCGTGGTGGCCCGGTTTGCCGTCGCCGATGGCGGGCAGGCGTTGGAGCCGTCGCGGCTCAGGAGCCGGGCCGAGCACGATGGCAAGACCATCACCGCGCTGCAACAGGTCCTGCCGCTGATGTCGGGCGCGATGCTGGGGGAAACGGTGCCCGTGCGGCTGGAACCGCCGCGCGACGAGTATGGGGCCGTCATATCCGCGCCGCCATCGATGCCGGCCGTTTCCGAGCGGCCACTGGCCCTGGAAGGACCGCTGCGGTCGATGTTTCTGGTCCCGGGGCTGTTGGCGAACCAGGTCGAATGGCGTGCGGTGTCGCTCACCGTCGATGCCGCGGCCGAACTTTCCTTGAACCGGAGCCGGCTCATGGCCGGCATGTCTGGAGTCCTCTATGCGCGCGACTGAGCGAAACCGGCGGCTCGCCATGGCCGCGGTGGCCGTCCTGGCCATGTTCCATGCCCCGACGGGCGCCGCCGAAGGCGAATTGGACAAGGTGCGCGAGATGCTGCGCATCGATACCGCGCGCGCCCTGGCCGCGGAGCGTGCCCGCCAAGCGCCCGTTGCCAGGCCAGCCCCTGCCCAGGCCCGTCGTGGCGACCAGGTCGTACTGACGTCCCTGTACGGATTGAAGGGCGCCTTGAACGCGATCGTGCAGGTCAATGGCGAACCCCGGCTCTATCGCCAGGGCGACGAGCTGCCCCGCGGCGCCACCGACGCGGCCGGGGAGTATCGACTGCAGCGCATCGACGATGGCTGCGTCTACCTGCGCAAGGGGGCGTCGGTACGGTCGGCCTGCATCCTGCCGTCCGCGCCGGGAGCCATGGCGGCGGCGGGGCCGCCCAGTGTCGCTCCCATGCCCGCGATGCCGCCGATGTTCGTGCCTCCCTTGGGAGGCCGGCCATGAGCCCGTTCATCTGGGGGCGGTCGGTCGCGACGCTGCTCGCCGGCAGCCGCCTGAGTGCGTCGAGTGTGTCCGCGGCATCCCGCCCGGAGGATCGGGGCCAGGTGTGTCAGGGGGAGGGAGAGGCGTCCGCGGCGCTGATCGCGCGCATGGCTGGCCGCGATCAGCTCGCCCGGATGACGCCCGCGTTCAAGCGCGTGCTTCGCTCTGGATTCGATGTCGGCAATCTGCTGGACAAGCTCTGTCCCGTCGAACTGGAGGATGGCCGGGTAGCCCTGTTCACCGTCGACGACTATGCGCGCAGCGAGCAGATCGAGGAGTTCGAACGCATGGTGCGGGCACGCGGCCGGACCCTGGCCAGTCCTGCGCGCATCGTGGTGCCGGCGACGCTGCTGCTGTCCGTCGTGCGAGGACAGATCACGGGGGACGCCCTGCGCTCGCGCCGCCGGGTGCTGCTCGATCCGGTCAAGAGCGCCATGGCGTCGGCGTTCCATGACATCGTCGCCTGGGGCGCGCGTCATGGCGCCAGCGACATCCACGTCAACCTGCAGTCGGCCCACCCCGAATCCGAGATCCGCTACACCCTGGGCGGCCGCTACGTGATGCCGGAACGGTTTCGCGGCATGCAGACCAGCACGCTGCGGGAGGTGTTGGCCGTCGCCTACATGGACATACAGGGCGGCAACGGCGCCGTCTTCGATCCCATGATCGAGCAGCAGGGCAGCATCCTGCACGACGTGGAAGGCGTGTCGTTCATGTTGCGCTGGGCATCGCTGGCCACCGACGCGGGGGCCTCGGTCACCATGCGGCTGCTGCGGATGGACATGCGTGAACAGCCGCCGGATTTCGCCCGGCTCGGCTATCTGCCTTCGCAGGTCCGGGTGCTGGAGCGCGCGCTGGTCGCCGAAGGCGGCGCGATCGTGCTCGCGGGGGTGGTGGGGTCCGGCAAGTCGACCACCATCGCTTCGATGATGTCCCGCATCCCGCCTACCCGCAAGGTCATCACGCTCGAAGACCCGGTCGAATATCTCATTCCCAACGCGCTCCAGAACAGCGTCAGCCGATCGCTGGACGGCGCGGTTTCCAACGAATTCGACGCCAAGCTCAAGACCATCAAGCGGTCCGCCATGAACGACCTGCTCATAGGCGAGATACGCGATCGTTCCACGGGCAGGGCCTTCATGGATCTCGCCAGTTCGGGCAGCAACCTGTACACCACGACGCACGCGGGCGGCGCGGCGCTGATCCCGGACCGCCTGGCCTCGGATTTCATCGGCGTTTCCCGCCGGCTGCTGGCAACGCCCGGGATACTGAAGCTGCTTGTCTACCAGACATTGCTGCCGGCGCTGTGCCGGCACTGCGCCTTGCCGCTGGCCGTTCTGTTCGAGCGTGAAGGCGCGGCCGCGGGCGCCGGCCCGGGCCCCGACCACTGGCGACGCTACGCCGATCGGCTGCACACCCTGTATGCGCTGGATGTCCCGGCGCTGAGGGTGCGCAATCCCCATGGTTGTCCCGCCTGCCGGCAGAGCTCCCTGGTCGAACTGCACGGCTATGCGGGCCGCACCGTCGCCGCCGAGATGATCGACCCGTCCATCGACGACGGTTTCCTGAGGCTGGTACGCGATGCGGACACGCTGGGGCTGCGCGACTACTTCCGGTTCCAGCGCCGCGACGCGTTCGACCATGCCGACATGACGGGCAAGACGGCGATGGAGTGCGCGATCTACAAGGCCTCGCAAGGCCTGGTCGATCCGCGCGACATCGAGCCCCGATTCGTCAGTTTCGAGACGGTCGAGCTGCGCGCGAACCGGGTTCGGCGGGGAGCGCCCGGACGCCGGCGGCCGCGCAGGTTGGCATCCGGCCGGGTGCCGGCGCCCATCGGACGCCGCTTCGCATGACCACGCTTAGCGAACGCATGTGCGTCGCGTGGTGCGCGGCGCGGTTCCGGGCCGCACGTGCCGACTACTACGACTATCTGGCCGATGTCATGGAGGCCAGCAGCGGCCGCAAGACGCTGCGCGACATTTTCCTGGACGATGCCCGGCGTTACGCGGGCCACGCCCGAGGCATGCTGTCGGCCTACTGGGCGACGCGCTACCAGAACGTCGGCGGCGATCTCCATGAGACCCTGCGCTCGACCCTGCCGGACGACGACCTGAGCCTGATTCGGATGGCCCAGCGGGGAGGCGCCGGTGCGCTCGAACAGACCTTGCGCGACGTAGCGGCGGTGACGCGGCTGGCCGATGAGGCCCGCCGCACGCTGGTCGCCACCTTGGCGGCGGCGCTTGCCGCCGTGCTGGTCTCGTTCGGGATGATCGTTGCCGTGCCGCTGTTCACGGTGCCGCGCCTGAAGCGCGCGTTCGGCGCCGTTCCCGACGAGTTCCTGGGCAGCCTGACCCGGCGGCTCTATGCCTTTGCCGAGTTCATCCACGGCAACCTGTTCGTCTGCGCGCTGGCATTGGGTCTCGTCGTCTATTTCGTCGGCTGGTCCCTGCCCAATCTCACCGGGCGTGTCCGCCGGGTGCTCGACCGGCATTTCATCTGGCGCCTTTATCGCGACCTGCAGGGCATACGATTCCTGGCCTCGCTCGCGACCATGGTCAAGCGGCGCGGCAACGTCAGCACCGCGCTGCGCGAGGCCCTGGAGCTACAGGTGGAGGGCGCCAATCCATGGCGGCGCTGGCACCTGGAAAGGATGATCGCCCACATCGACGACGGGCGCGTGGGCAGCGCCACGTTCGATACCGGCATCGTCGAGCCCGAGACCCTGTGGTTCCTGGCCGACCTGATCGCGGCCCGCGGCATGGACAGCGCCTTGCAGCAGACGCGCGCGCGCCTGGAGGCGCGGTCGCTGCGGCAGGTCGCCAGGAGGGCGATGGCGGCCCGCTGGGTATTGCTGCTGGCCGCTGTCGGCGTCGCGTTGTCGCTGGTCTTCTGGCATGTCGGCGTCGTCAACGAGATGCGTTCCGCTTTGACCAACTATTACTCCAGCCGATGAGGTATCACGCATGTCCCGCTTTCTCCACGCTCGTCCCGCCCGCCAGCAGGGTTTCACCCTGGTCGAGGTCGCCATCGTCGCCGCCATCGTCCTGATCGGGGCCATCATCGGCATTCCCGCCATCAATGGCTACATCATCGAGAACAAGGTGCCGGCGGTGGGACAGGAGCTGCATCGCTTCATCGCTCGGACCAAGGTCTTCGGCCAGGGATTGGGCAACACACCCTATACGGGAATAGGCATTGTCCAGCTCGCCCATGCCCTGCGCAGCAGCAGCGTCATCACCGTGGCCGGCGCCGGTTCGACGGCCACGGTCCGGCACGGCCTGGGCGCGACGGACGGCCGCGTGGTGCTTGCCGCCGACACCATCACCACGTCCGGCGATGCCTTCGGGCTGACGCTGGACAAGGTCAACGAAGCGGCGTGTCCCTCGCTGGCCTCGGTCATGCAGCGAGTGTCCGAGCGCATCGTCATCAACGGCGTCACGGTCAAGCAGCCGGTCACCGGCGGCGCCGCGGGGACCTACAACGCCATGGGCGCCGATGCCGCCTGCACCAGCGGCGACACGAATTCCTTTTCGTTCACCGCACGCTAGGGCATCCGATGTCGCATGCTCAGGCCGAGCGCCTGCCGGCTGCCTGCGCGGCGCGTCAACGGGGATGGACCCTGATCGAACTGGCCATCGTCGCCAGCATCGCCATGGTGCTCGCCGTGCTGGCGGGCGGTCGACTGATCCGGGAGGTGGACGATGCGGCGGCCCAGGCCACGGGCACGTATCTGCTCGCCATCAAGGGGGCCATGGACGGCTATCTGGTCCGGCACTACGACACGTTGGCCGATGGCGCGGCCGTCGCCGGTGTGGCGCATGCGTTCGCGCCCACGCTGAACGAACTGCGGGAGGCCGGTATGCTGCAGCGCGGATTTCCGGACCGCACGCCGTTCAACCAGACCGTCGCCATCCGCATCGAACGCAGCGGCAACTGTCCGGGAACGGCATGCCGGATGGATGCCTTGATTCACACCGCAACGCCGCTGCGCGCGCAGGGGGCGCTCGAACCGGACCCGGGCGTCCTGGCACAGGTCATCATGGCCAGCGGGGGATACGGTGCCGCGGCCTATCCGGACCAACCGGCCGTGCTGCGTGGCGCGACCTACGCCGTCCCCAATCCGCTGGGCGCGACAGCGGGGGTCGTGGGCGCCCAGGCAAGCCTGGACACCACCATGTTCCAGCAGTTCGTGCGCATGCGCGACAGCCGCAATCCCGACCTGCAAGGTGGCCTGGACGTGCGCGGCGCGGTAAGGCTGTACGACTCCCTGGCCTTGCGCGGCGCGGCCGGCGATTGCCTGACGGCGACCAACACCGGCGTGCTGTCCGTTCAGTGCGCCGGCGTGCTGCAGACCAGGACGGGCCTGTTCCGTGCCGACGACGGCAGCGTCGTCCGGATCGACCCCGCCTCGGGCATCGTCGCCAGCCAGCGCATCCGGGCCGCCGCCGGCTTGTCCACCGATAGAGGATCGATCTTCGACGCCGCGGATGCGCAGCCCACGCTGCGCGTGACCGCGGGCCAGATGATCGTCGCGACGGGAGCTGGCCTTGCGCTTTCCGTGGCCGGCCGCGACCTCGTCGGGCATGCCGGCGTGTCCGCCGACAGGCTGGGCCTCAGGGAAGTTGCCACGGCCAATGCTCCCTGCATGTCCCGGGTGTCGACCGAGGCCGGCGCCAACGCGGAGTTCGCCCGTACTTCCGCCGGCGGACTCCTGGTATGCGCAGGCGGCACATGGCGCGAGCTCGCCGCCATGGCGTCGGCGGGTACCGCCTGCACACCCAATGGCGCCTTCGCCACCGATTCCGGTTCGGGCACCGGCCTCGTCTGCCGCCTGGGGGTCTGGATGCGCGCCGACGATCTCCTGTCCAGCTATGTCATGACCGGCAGTCAGATCGTCTCGTCCGGCGAAACGGTGCAGAAGCCTGCCTGCGGACGGCTCGGCACCGCTGCCGGTACGCCGCTCATCTACCTGCTGCCTCAGATCGAGTCGTCCACGGCGTCGTCGTTCACCCGCAAGGCCGTGGATGCCGGGGCGGGGTGGTTGGTGCAATTGCTGGACCACGACGGGGCGGTTCTTGGTGGCCCGGCCAGGGCCATCGCCCAGGTCTATTGCAAATACTGAGGGGGGAGAATGAAGCGAATCGTGTTTCTGGGAGCAGGGTGTGCCCTGGTCTGGTTGAATGCAGGCGCGCAACCGGCGCCACCGCAGACGCGGACGCCCTGGGTGGACTCCACGCACATAACGGGGGTGGCGGCGCGGGTGATGCCGGACGGTCCTGTCGCGCCTCCGCCTGATCCACCCCCCGAGCCGCGCGCGCCTGCAACCATTCAAGAACTGCTTGATCGCATGGCCGGTGCGGAACTCTACTTCCGCGAGGTGTGGGACAGCCGAAGCGGATGGAACGAACTGCCATCCATGATCCGTGTAGCGGTAGGCAGTGCAGGGGCGGAAGTCCAGGCTCACAGTCAATGGCAAAACAACTGGTACAGGTTGTGCGTGTTGACACCCTGGACCACCCGATGCGAGGCCGGCGCGGGATATACCGGCGCCGCGCTGGTACTGGAGATAACCCACTATGCGATCAGGGTCTCGGGCGCCTATTGCAACGCCGGGTACTACGGCGGCGCGTCGGCCTGGGCCCAGTACACCTGGGAAAGCTACCGCGCGGGACATGGCGCCTTTGCCAACCAGAATCGGCACTTGCAGCCGGTGAACAACGGATACTCGGGCTATTTCTTCCAGAACGGCAGTTTCCACTCGTCCTGCTATTACGAGATGCCGGGCTAGAGCCTGTTGACTCCAAAGGTGCCCGGCACCGGCCCCGTGTCGTGGACCGTGGAACCGTCCGGCCGGGGCTCTCACCCATGTGCAGGCGTGGACCGGCTGTTCGCCAGGGGGCGGAGGGCGTGGTGATCTTTGGAGAAAGTGATGGCAATAACAGTAACCTCGAGCGGAGATGGCTATGTCGCCAATAACCTGCCTGAGCGTGTCTATGAATCAAAGGCCACGGCGCATATCGCCGCGCTTCAATTTGCCAGGGAGGGGACGGTCAATACGACCGGGCTGATTTCGCGACGCGAAGACCTGGCGAGGCAACGTTTCGCAAGTGGGTTTGAGCGCCAGGAGGTTGGAGAGAGCCGGCCCCCCAAAAGAAAAGGAGGGAGGCCGCCTGGCAAGGCAACGGAAACGGAGGCTAAGTTCCTGGCTAGAGTTCCCAGTGACATCTGGGAACAGGCCGAAAAAATGGCGAAAGAGGGCGGTTTGCCGGCAGGGATATATTTCGAGCCCCACGGCGAGGGTAAGCCGGGCCGCTATTTGTTCAAGAGAGTGACCAAGGACGTGAGCGACGTCAAGGGTTTTTCCGAGGGAGGCCGCGGGGCGGAGATGGCCAGAACGTTGGCAATCGCGGCAAAACTGATGCACGAAGCAGAGCATGGCGCTGTGCAGCATAGGAAGAGAATGAAGCCCGCGCAGTCCTGAGCGAGAGCCAGGAATCCGCCCCATTTTTCGACCTGGCCGGCGAAGCGTTCCCCCTGTCTCGGTACCTCTATCGCAGTCCCTCTATAATTGACGATTCGATATTTATCCGGGGATGTAAACGGGTGCAGTGCGATTCATCCCCCTACCTGCGTGCAGCGATGAAATCCGCCGAGATCCGTCAGAAATTCCTCCAGTTCTTCGAGTCCAAGGGCCACACCGTGGTGCCGTCCTCGTCGCTGGTGCCAGCCAACGACCCGACCCTGCTCTTCACCAATTCGGGCATGGTCCAGTTCAAGGACGTCTTCCTGGGCAACGAAGTGCGCCCCTACAAGCGCGCGACCTCGTCGCAGCGCAGCGTGCGCGCCGGCGGCAAGCACAACGATCTGGAAAACGTGGGCTACACGGCCCGGCACCACACGTTTTTCGAGATGCTGGGCAATTTCAGCTTCGGCGACTATTTCAAGCGCGACGCCATCCATTACGCCTGGGAATTGCTGACCACGGTCTACAAGCTGCCCAAGGAAAAACTGTGGGTCACGGTCTACCAGGAAGACGACGAGGCCTACGGCATCTGGCAGAACGAGATCGGCGTGCCGGCCGAGCGCATCGTCCGCATCGGCGACAACAAGGGCGCGCGCTACGCCTCCGACAACTTCTGGCAGATGGCGGACACCGGCCCCTGCGGCCCGTGTTCGGAAATTTTCTACGACCATGGCCCCGATATCTGGGGCGGCCCTCCGGGATCGCCCGAGGAAGACGGCGACCGCTACATCGAAATCTGGAACCTGGTGTTCATGCAGTTCGACCGCGACGCGTCGGGCACCTTGAACCCGCTGCCCAAGCCCTGCGTGGATACGGGCATGGGCCTGGAGCGGATCGCCGCCGTGCTGCAGCACGTGCACTCGAATTATGAAATCGACCTGTTCCAGAACCTGATCAAGGCCGCGGCGCGCGAAACCGGCTGTACCGACCTGGCGAACAATTCGCTGAAAGTGATCGCCGACCACATCCGCGCCTGCTCGTTCCTGATCGTGGACGGCGTGATTCCGGGCAACGAGGGCCGCGGCTACGTGTTGCGCCGTATCATCCGCCGCGCGCTGCGCCACGGCTACAAGCTGGGCCAGACCAAGCCGTTCTTCCACCGCATCGTCAAGGACCTGGTGGCCGAGATGGGCGAGGCCTATCCCGAGCTGGCCAAGGCCGAGGCGCGGGTGGAGCAGGTGCTGCGCCAGGAGGAAGAGCGTTTCGGCGAAACGCTGGAACACGGCATGAAGATCCTGGACGGCGCGTTGGCCGCGCTGAAGCCGGGTGCCGCGCTGGACGGCGAGACGCTGTTCAACCTGTACGACACCTACGGCTTCCCCGTGGACCTGACGGCCGACATCTGCCGCGAGCGCAACGTGGATGTGGACATGGCCGGCTTCGAGGCCGCGATGACCCGCCAGCGCGAGCAGGCCCGCGCCGCCGGCAAGTTCAAGATGGCCGCCGGCCTGTCGTACGACGGCGCCAAGACGGTATTCGAGGGTTATACGCACCTGGCCGCGCAAGGCAAGATCACGGCGCTGTACGTGGATGGCGCGTCGGTGCCGTGCATCGAGGCCGGCCAGGCCGCGGTGGTGGTGCTGGACCGTACGCCGTTCTATGCCGAGTCGGGCGGCCAGGTGGGCGATGCCGGCGTGCTGGTGCAGGGCGCGGTGCGTTTCGATGTGGAAGACACCCAGAAGATCCAGTCCGACGTGTTCGGCCACCACGGCAAGCTGGTGTCGGGTTCGCTGGCGGTGGGCGACACGGTCGACGCCCAGGTGGACGAAGTCCGCCGCGCGCGCACGGTGCGCAACCACTCGGCCACCCACCTGATGCACAAGGCGCTGCGCCAGGTGCTGGGTGAGCACGTGCAGCAGAAGGGCTCGCTGGTCGACCCGGACAAGACCCGCTTCGACTTCGCGCACGACGCGCCCATGAATGCCGAGCAGATCGCGCAGGTGGAAGCCATCGTCAACCGCGAGGTGCTGGGCAATACGCCGGTGCAGGCGCAACTGATGGCCTATGACGATGCCGTCAAGGGCGGCGCGATGGCGCTGTTCGGCGAAAAATACGGCGACGAAGTGCGGGTGCTGGACATCGGTTTCTCGCGCGAGCTGTGCGGCGGTACGCACGTGGGCCGTACGGGCGACATCGGCCTGTTCAAGATCGTGAGCGAGGGCGGCGTGGCCGCCGGCGTGCGCCGGGTCGAGGCCATCACCGGCGACAACAGCCTGTCCTATCTGCAGAACCTGAACGCCACGCTGGCCTCGGCCGCGGGCGCGCTGAAGGTGCAGCCGGGCGACCTGCCGGCGCGCATCGGCCAGGTGCAGGACCAGTTGAAGAGCCTGGAAAAGGAAATCGCCCAACTCAAGAGCAAGCTGGCCAGCAGCGCCGGCAATGACCTGGCGGCCTCGGCGGTCGAGGTCAAGGGCGTGAAGGTGCTGGCCGCCAAGCTGGACGGCGTCGATCCCAAGTCGCTGCGCGAGACCGTGGACCAGCTCAAGAACAAGCTGAAGTCCGCCGCCATCGTGCTGGCCGCCGTCGACGGCGGCAAGGTCAGCCTGGTGGCCGGTGCCACGGCCGACGTGTCCGGCAAGGTCAAGGCGGGCGACCTGGTCAATTTCGTGGCCCAGCAGGTGGGCGGCAAGGGCGGCGGCCGGCCGGACATGGCGATGGCCGGCGGCACGGATCCCTCGGGCCTGCCGCAGGCGCTCGCCAGCGTGCAGGGCTGGGTCGAAGGCCGCCTGTGAGCGGCGTGGCGGGAGAAGGCGCAATGAATACCGAACCGGTGGCGTTCGACCTGGAGGTGGATGCCAAGGGGCTCAAGTGTCCCTTGCCCATCCTGCGTGCCAAGAAGGCGCTGGCGACGCTCGAGAGCGGACAGGTGCTCAAGGTCGTGGCCACCGACAAGGGGTCGGTGCGCGATTTCCAGGCCTTTTCCAAGCAGACCGGCAACGAATTGCTGGCGCAGGAAGACGACGGCGAAGTCTTTGTCCATTACATGAAACGTCGCTGACAGACCGCACGGCGTTTTCCCCGCCCGGCGGCACTGAACCTGCCGCCGGGCGGCGTGTCATACCGCAGCTGGCGTCCGCCGGCGCGACCGTTCTCCCCCAAGGTGATCCCCATGCGGCTACCGTCATTGCGTTGGCTTCTGGTCGTGGCGCTGCTCGTCGTGGGCGGCATGGCGGCAATGGCCTGGCGCGACCGCGCCCAGCGCCCCGTCGTGACCGGGCCGATCAGCGTCATCGTGTCGTTCGGCGACAGCCTGAGCGACGTCGGCACCTACAACCCGGGAGCGTCCCACCCCGATCCTGCCACGCGCAGTGCGACGGGCCAGCGTTTCACGACCAAACCCGGAGAAGTCTGGGTAGAGGTGGTGGCCGATGCGCTGGGCCTGCCGGTCAAGCCCAACCAGCAGGTCGATTTCGGCCCGCTCGGACAGGGGGGCCGCATCGTGGACCTGGGCGGAAACGGCTATGCGCAGGGCGGCGCCCATATCGAGACCGACGCCGAGACGGCGCCGGCCCCGGGCGGCATCCCGGCCGATGGCGGGCTCCAGGGCGAGACCGCCATTTCCATCAAGACCCAGATCGACCGCTACCTGGCTGCGCACAAGGGATTCGACGGGACGGAGCTGGTACTGGTGCAAGGGGGCGGCAACGATTTCCTCGATGCCTTCCAGGCTCTGGGGGAAGCCGAGCCCGAGCCCGCTTCCGACGCCGACGACCGGATGGAGGCGCTGGTCCGGGCCAAGGCGGCCGCGATGGTGACGCAGCTCAAGCGGCTGTCCGCGGCCGGCGCCAAACGGATCGTATACGTCAACCTTCCTGACCTGGGCATGCTGCCTTTCATCCGCAGTACCGAGCTGGAGGACCTGGCCACCGACGTGTCCGAGGGCTACAACGAGCTCGTGGCCGGGGGGCTGTCGGGCACGGGCGTGCAGGTGTTCGATCTGGCCGGCCTCATCGACGATGCCGTCGACGACCCCGCCGCGGTGGGCCTGACCGTGACCGACAAGCCCGCCTGCACCAACTACGATGCGTCGCAGGGCGAGGTGGACGCGCTGTTGTGTACCCCCGCCACGCTGGTGGAGCCGGACGCGGACCAGCATTATTTGTTCGCGGACTCCATGCATCCGACCACGGCCGGGCACCGGCTATGGGGAGAGAAGGTGGCGGCCTTCATCCATGATCGCTTTGGCGCGGTGGTCAAGCCGGTCCGTGTGGCCAGGGATACGACGGCTCGCTGAGCCTGCCTGGGAGGCCCCTGGCGGCAGAGGCGGGCGCCGGGGCCAAGGACATCATATCCTCTGGGTTTGCGGCGCATGCTGGCGCAGCGACGCCACCATCCGAGTCTGCCACCCCGGACCCGTTCGTTTCCATTGATCCAGCACGTCGGGGGGAAGCCTCAGGCTGATGGCCACTGTGGCAACGGCCGATTTCGGGCGCCCCCGCCTGAGCACCTTGTTGCCATCGCGTAGTTCCGCTCGTTCGAACCATTCGTCCTGAAGTTCAGGGGCGTCATCCGGGTCGACCCACTTGCTCCCAGTATCTTTTCTGTTCCCGTTCATTGGCTTTCCTGAAACTGATGATGCGTCGGCTGTTGCCGCGCAGTGTCCAGACGGCGACCACGAGGCGTTCGTCCAGGAGGCCGAGCGTGATGTACCGGCATTCGCGATAGTCGCGGCGCTCGTCGGGTAGCGTGAGATGGCACCCGATGAAGATTTTTCCCGCATGCCGCATGTCCAGTCCACGTTCGATCAAGATCGTGGCGCGTTTATCTGCATCGTAGGTGACCCGCATTTATTGTATATACGTTAATTTGGAAAAGGCAAGAGGCTGCTCCAGTATCTACAGGGCGATGCGGGAAGATAATTTGAGGAAATGCGGACGGACAGATTGGTCCGCCGCGGAGTCCAGAGCTGAGTGTTTCGGGCGCAATGAAAAAAGCGACCCATTGGGTCGCTTTTTTCATGCCCGGGCGTTGAGGCCGATCTACCCCAGCTTCGTCCGCTGCTCCCGCACCTTGTCCAGCGTGTCGTTGAACTGGGCCAGCCGGGCGCGTTCCTGCTCCACCACGGCTGCCGGGGCGCGGTCGACGAAGCTGGCGTTGCCCAGCTTGCCGTTGGCCTTGGCGATCTCGCCTTCCAGGCGGGCGATTTCCTTGTCCAGGCGGACTTTCTCGGCCGCCACGTCGACCTCGATGTGCAGCATCAGGTGGGCATCGCCCACCACCTGCACGGGGGCGCCGACGACGTCGGGCAACTGGTCGACCACCTTGACCTCGGTCAGCCGGGCCAGGGCCGCCAGGTAGGGCGCATTGCGCTCCAGCGCGGCGCGGTTGCCGGTGGCGTTCAGCGGCGCCTTCTGCGAGGGCGGCACGTTCATTTCTCCGCGCAGCGCGCGCACGGCGTCGACCTGGGCCTTGAGCTCGGCCATCGCCGCCTCGGCGGCCTCGTCGATCTTCTCGACCTGGGCGGCGGGATAGGGTTGCACGCCCACGCTGGTGGATTCGTCGGCGCCGCGCTTACCGGCCGCCACCGAGACTTTCTGCCAGAGTTCTTCCGTGATGAACGGGATGATTGGGTGCGCCAGCCGCAGCACGGTTTCCAGCACGCGGATCAGGGTCTGGCGGGTGCCGCGCTGCTCGGCCTCGCTGCCGTTCTGGAGCCGGACCTTGGCCAGTTCCAGGTACCAGTCGCAGTATTCGTCCCAGACAAAGCGATACAGCGCGGTGGAGATGTTGTCGAAGCGATAGTCGTCGAAACCCTTGGCGACCTCGGCCTCGGTGCGCTGCAACTGGCTGATGATCCACTTGTCGAACACCGACAGTTCCACCGTGGCGCCGGCTTCCACGCCGCAGTCCTTGCCTTCGACGTTCATCAGCACGAAGCGGGTGGCGTTCCACAGCTTGTTGCAGAAGTTGCGGTAACCCTCGCAACGCTTCAGGTCGAAGTTGATGTTGCGGCCCAGCGTGGCGTAGGCGGCCATGGTGAAGCGCAGCGCGTCGGCGCCGAAGGCCGGAATGCCTTCGGGGAATTCCTTGCGGGTCTTCTTGGCGATGCTCTCGGCTTGCTTGGGGTTCATCAGGCCGGTGGTGCGCTTGGCCAGCAGGCCGTCCAGGCCGATGCCGTCGATCAGGTCGACGGGGTCCAGGGTGTTGCCCTTGGACTTGCTCATCTTCTGGCCTTCGGCGTCGCGGATCAGGCCGTGCATGTAGACGTGCCGGAAGGGGACCTGGCCGGTGAAGTGGGTGGTCATCATGACCATCCGGGCGACCCAGAAGAAGATGATGTCGAAGCCGGTGACCAGTACGGACGAGGGCAGGTAGCGCGCCAGGTCGGGCGTCTGTTCGGGCCAGCCCAGCGTGGTGAACGGCACCAGCGCCGACGAGAACCAGGTGTCCAGCACGTCCGGGTCGCGGGTGAGCGAGCCGGTGTAGCCGGCGGCCGTGGCCTTCTCGCGCGCTTCCTGATCGTTGCGGGCCACGAAGATGCGGCCGTCGTCGGCGTACCAGGCGGGAATCTGGTGGCCCCACCACAGTTGGCGCGAGATGCACCAGTCCTGGATGTTGTTGAGCCACTGGTTGTAGGTGGTGGTCCAGTTCTCGGGGTAGAACTTGACGCGGCCGTCGGCCACCACGTCCAGTGCGACCTGGGTGATCGACTTGCCGGGGTGGTGGGTGCCCTCGGGGGCCGGCTTGCTCATGGCGACGAACCACTGGTCGGTCAGCATGGGCTCGATGATGGCGTTGGTGCGGTCGCCGCGCGGCACCATCAGCTTGTGCTTCTTGACCTCGGCCAGCAGGCCCTGGGCGTCGAGGTCGGCCACGATGCGGGTGCGGGCCTCGAAACGGTCCAGTCCGCGGTAGGTCTCGGGCGCTTCGTCGTTGATGTGGCCGTCCAGGGTCAGGACGGAAATCATCGGCAGGCCGTGGCGCTGGCCCACCGCATAGTCATTGAAATCGTGTGCCGGCGTGACCTTCACGGCGCCGGTGCCGAATTCGCGATCGACGTAATCGTCGGCGATGACGGGAATCAGGCGGCCGGTCAGCGGCAGGCGGACCTGCTTGCCGATCAGGGCCTGGTAGCGTTCATCCTCCGGGTGCACCATCACGGCGACGTCGCCCAGCATGGTCTCGGGACGGGTCGTGGCCACGACGATGGCGGCATCGCTGCCGTCCACCGGGTAGCGGATGTGCCACAGGTGGCCGTCTTCCTCCTCGCTGACCACTTCCAGGTCGCTGACGGCGGTCAGCAGCTTGGGATCCCAGTTGACCAGCCGCTTGCCCCGGTAGATTAGGCCCTGCTCGTACAGCCGCGTGAAGACCTCGGCCACGCCGCGCGACATGTCCTCGTTCATCGTGAAGTATTCGCGCGTCCAGTCGGGCGAGGTGCCCAGCCGGCGCATCTGGCCGGTGATGGTGCCGCCCGAGTGCTGCTTCCATTCCCAGACTTTTTCGGCGAACTTGTCGCGGCCCAGGTCGTGGCGGCTGATCTTCTGCGCGTCGAGCTGGCGCTCGACCACGATCTGGGTGGCGATGCCGGCATGGTCGGTGCCCGGGACCCACAGCGTGTCGAACCCGCGCATGCGGTGGTAGCGCGTCAGGCCATCCATGATGGTCTGGTTGAAGGCGTGGCCCATGTGCAGCGTTCCCGTCACATTGGGCGGCGGAAGCTGGATGGTGAAAGCCTGAGCGTTGTCCGGACCCTGGACGTGTACCCCGGCCTTGAAGTCCCCCCGTTGTTCCCACAGCGGATACCAGCGCGCCTCGATGGCGGCCGGTTCGAAGCTCTTGGGCAGTTCGTCGGTCTCGGTCTGAGATTGGGGGGAGGCTGAGGTCATCGGTGTTCCGGAAATACGTCGGTCGGGCGCGCGGCGGTGCGCCGCAGGCGCCAAACCCATGATTTTAGTGGATTCTGCGGCGGCTGGCGGCAGCCTCCCGGGGCTTCAGCGCGGCGGAAGGGGCTTGCTCTCGACGGCCGCGCGCCGGATCAGTTCCTTCTGGATGGCTTCGTCCACCAGCCGGCCGAGTTCCTCGCGCAGGTTGTAGGCGATGTCTTCCAGGGCGCGGGCGGCCGCCACTTCGAGCGAGGCCCGCATGCGGGTCTTCAGCAAGGGCTCCACCCGGTCGAGCAGGTCCTGCAGGATGGCGGCGCGCAGCGTCTCGATGCCGTCTCCGTCATCCGGCCGCGGCGCGGCGGCGGGGGCGGCCGGCGCCACTGGGGCGGGCCAGGAGGGGGAGGACGGCGGCGGTGCCGTTTCGGTCTTCCGGACCGGCTGCGGCAGGTCCAGGACTTCGGTCAGGAGCGGGATGCCCGCGTCGTCGCGCGGGGGGAAGGGGGCTGGCATATCGGCTCAGGGCATCTGTTGGCGCGACACGTCGTGCCGCACGATGTTGTGGCCGCATTCCTGGTAGAAGCGCCAGCGCGCCCGCGCCGCCTCGCGGTCGGCGGGGTCGTTGGTGACGACCTCGATGACGCGTTGGAAGCGGGTGTAGATGGGCGGCCAGGTGTCGTCCAGGTTCAGCAGCCAGTCGTGGTGGGGCGTGGGCGCGTCCGAGGCGGTCAGCACGATGGGCGTGTCGGCCGCCAGCGGATCGTTGACGCGGACGTGAGGAATGAAGGAGATGTCGTCCAGCGCCCAGAGCATCTGATCGAAGGCATTCAGGCGCCCCGTGTCGCGGCAGTACACCACCAGCCGGTGGCCCGCCTGGTGGCGGCGGGTGGCGATCTGGCAGGCGGTGCGCAGCCGGTCGGGGGCGCTGAAGGCGAAGTCGATTTCGGTCATGGGCGGGACGGCGTCAGACCAGCGACAGCAGGTATTGCGTCAGCAGCGGGACGGGGCGGCCGGTGGCGCCCTTGTCCTTGCCGCTGCGCCATGCCGTGCCAGCGATGTCCAGGTGCGCCCAGCGGTAGCCCTTGGCGTAGCGCGACAGGAAGCACGCGGCGGTGACTGCGCCGGCCGGCGGGCCGCCGATGTTGGCCATGTCGGCGAAATTGGACTTGAGCTGTTCCTGGTAGTCGTCGTCCAGCGGGAGGCGCCACACCGGGTCCAGCGCCTGGCGCGACAGGCTGGTCAGCGTGTCGGCCAGGGCGTCGTCGTGGGTGAAGAGGCCCGTGTTGATGTGACCCAGCGCCGTGACGCACGCGCCGGTAAGCGTGGCGATGTCGATGACGGTAGAGGGCTTGAAGCGTTCCACGTAGGTCAGGGCGTCGCACAGGATCAGCCGGCCCTCGGCGTCGGTGTTCAGGATCTCGACCGTCTGGCCGGACATGGTGGTGACCACGTCGCCCGGCTTGTTGGCGCGGCCGCTGGGCAGGTTCTCGCACGCGGGCACGACGCCGATCACGTCCAGCGGCAGGCCCAGCTCGGCCACGGTGCGCAGCGTGCCGAACACGCTGGCGGCGCCGCACATGTCGTATTTCATTTCGTCCATGCCGGCGGCCGGTTTGAGCGAGATGCCGCCCGCATCGAACGTGATGCCCTTGCCGACCAGCACGACCGGGCCGTTGGCGGTTGCCTTGCCGCGCCCGGCGGGCTTGTGCTTGGCGCCTTCGTAGCGCAGCACGATGAACTTCGGCGGCTCGTACGATCCGCGCGCCACCGACAGGAAGGAGCCCATCTTCAGCGCCTCGATCTGCTTGCGGTCCAGCACCTCGATCTTGAGCTTGTGCGATTTGCCCAGTTTCTTGGCGGTCTCGCCCAGGTAGGTCGGGGTGCAGACGTTGCCGGGCAGGTTGCCCAGGTCGCGCGCGAGCGACATGCCGTTGGCGATGGCGCTGCCTTCGCGCAGGCCGGCCTCGGCTTCCTTGGTCTCGGACCGCTCGACCGCGAGGACCAGGCGCGCCAGTTTGGGACGGCTGACGGCGTCGCGCTTGCCGAAGGTGGCGTCGAAGCGATAGGTGACGTCGCCCGCCGCGATCGCGGCCAGCCGCGCGCGGGTGCGGACGTCGGCCGACTGCATGGGAACGGCGGCCAGGGCCGACACGGTTTCGGTCACGCCCAGCGCCGCGACGGCGGCCAGCGCGGCGCGATGGGCGGCGGCGAGTGCCTTGGGCGACAATGCCTCCTGCGGGCCCAGTCCGGCCAGCACGACCCGCTGGGCCGCCACGCCGGGCAGGGACCTCAGCACCAGCGTTTCACCCGTCTTGCCCTTGAAATCGGTCTTGACGGCGGCGCGAACCGCGCCCTTGGCCGCCCGATCGACGGCATCGGCCGCCTGCGTCAGCACGCCGTCGGCGTGCACGCCGACGACCAGCGCGGCGGTCTTGATTTTCTCGGGGGCGGAGGTCTGTGTGCTAAAGTCCATGCGCGATTCGTCCTGTATGTAGTCGCGAGATTGTCAATTATCCCGCAGATGCGGGCCCCTCGCACAGGCCAGTACCGTGTCCCTGTTCCAGCGCTCCGTCAAAGACGAACTGACCAGCCATGCCAGCGTCGTATTTTCCACGCTCGTGGTCGTATGGATCAGCGTGCTGCTGGTGCGCCTGCTGGGCGAGGCCGCGGCCGGCCGCATCGGCGCCGACGTGGTCACGGGCATCGCCGCGTTCTCGTCCATCAACGCCCTGCCCACCATCATCGCGGTGTCGGTGTTCATCGCCGTGCTGACCACGGTCACCCGCAATTACCGCGAATCCGAGATGGTGGTCTGGTTCTCCAGCGGCCTGAGCCTGACCGACTGGTTCCGGCCCATCCTGCGCTTCGCCATCCCGTCGGCGGTGCTGATCGCGACGCTGACCCTGGGCGCTTCGCCCTGGGCGCAGAAGCAGATCGCCGAGTACCGCCAACGCTACGAGCAGCGTTCCGACGTCTCCAAGGTCACGCCGGGCCAGTTCCTGGAGTCCAGCGGCATCGACCGCGTGTTCTACGTGGAGTCGGCCAACGACGCCGTGGACCGGGTCAACAATGTGTTTGCGCGCTGGATAGAGAACGGCCGTCTCAACGTACTGGTCTCGGGCGGCGGCATGCTCGAGGACCAGCCCAACGGCGACCGCTTCATGGTCCTGGAGTCCGGCCATCGATACGAGTTCGTGCCCGGCACCCCGCAGTTCCGGCTGATGAGTTTCGAGAAGTATGGCGTGCGGATGGAGAGCAAGGGTCCGCTTTCCTCGGACGACCTGTCCACCAAGGCGCGCTCGACCATGCAACTGCTGCGCGAGGGCGGGCAGGGCGCCTCCGGCGAATTGTTGTGGCGCGTCAGCATGCCGCTCTTGGCCATCAACCTGGCGCTGCTGGCCATTCCGCTGGGCGCGGTGAATCCGCGGCTGGGCCGCTCGGGCGACATCGTGATCGCGATGCTGGTGGCTTTGTTCTACCTGAACATGGTCAACCTGGCCAAGGCCTGGGTGAACAACGGCAGGGTGGATTTCTTCGTCGCCCTGGTCGGCCTGCATGGCGCCGTCGCCGCGCTGACGGCGCTCCTGATGTATTTCCGCCTCAGGGTGAAGGCCCCGAAAGGGTCCTAGGCGAAGTCCGCATGGCGGCAGTGCGGCCGCCATGCTGCGAAATCCGACTATGCTAATTACCAAATATAATAAATAGCTTGTCGTATATTACATTATGATCTATGGGTTGCCACGGCCCGTACGTCCGGGTTGGATGGCAGATCCATAGTGAACCGCACCATGAACCTGCAGCAATTCAAATTCGTCCGGGAAACCGTGCGCCGCGACTTCAATCTGACGGAAGCCGCGAGGATGCTCTACACGTCCCAGCCGGGGGTGTCCAAGGCCATCATCGAACTGGAAGACGAACTCGGCGTGAAGATCTTCGAGCGCCACGGCAAGCGCATCAAGGGCCTCACCAAGCCCGGCCTGGCCGTCTCGCAGATCGTCGACCGCATCATGCGCGAAGTCGACAACCTCAAGAAGGTCAGCGACGAATACGCCCGGCGTGACGAGGGTGGCCTGACCATCGCCTGCACGCACACCCAGGCCCGCTATGCCCTGCCGCAGGTCATTCCCGCCTTCCGCAAGCTGTTTCCCAAGGTCCACCTGTCGCTGATCCAGGGCAGCCCGGGCCAGTTGGCCGACATGGTGCTGAACGAGCAGGCCGATCTGGCGGTCGCGACCGAGGCGCTGGCCCTGACGCCCGGCATGGTCACGCTGCCCTGCTATACCTGGGAGCATGTGGTGGTGGTCACCCCGGACCACCCCCTGGCCCAGATGACGTCGTCCCAGGCCAGGAAGCTGACGCTGGAGCAGCTCGCGCAGTATCCCGTCATCACCTATGACCGCGCCTTCGCCGGCCGCAGCGCGATCGACCAGGCCTTCGGGTCGCAGGACGTTCATCCGGACTTCGTGCTCGAAGCCATCGATGCTGACGTCATCAAGACCTACGTGGAACTAGGGTTGGGGATAGGGATCATTGCCGGGGTCGCCTACGACCCCAGGCGCGATACCGGGCTGGTTGGGCTACCCGTGGGGCGCCTGTTCGGCACGCACACCAGTCGCATAGGCGTGAAGTCCGGCACTTTCCTGCGGGACTACGTGTATACCTTCGTGGAGCTCCTGGCGCCCAGCCTGACGCGCGAGGTCGTCCAGAATGCGATCAAGCCGTCGGACCAGGGCTGACAGAGTTTTCCTATCTCCGGAGCGATGTCGATCAGCTTAATCAAATGAGAATTCATATCATTCTTGTTGACTCTATAACGAGAATGATTATCATTTGTCGAAAGCAATCGACATCACGGAGATCGTCATGGCAGTCAGCGCAGTCGTGGTCGGAGCCGACCGGCTAGGCAACATCCCGGACCTGCTCAAGGGCCACAATATCGCCATCACCCACCACATCAGCGGGCGGGATCCGGCACACCAGAAAAAGACGCTGCAACTGCCGTCGGGCACGGAGTTGCTGATCCTGCTGACGGATTTCCTGGGTCACAACGTCATGAAGGCGTTTCGCCAGGCCGCCCAGCGCTCGGGCATACAGGTGGTGGCCTGCCGGCGGTCGGTGTGTTCGATGCAGCAGGCGCTCGAGAACTGTGGATTGTGTGGTGCGGCGGCCGGCGCGCCGTGCGCGCGCGTCGTGCCGGAAGAGGTCAGCGTGAAGCTGATTCCGAGGAGGCCAGGCGGCGGGCGCCGTTGAAGCGTTTCTTCCAGTAGGCTATATCCATGCTTTCGACCCGCACGACCCCTCCCGACGAGGGGGAGTGCACGAAGCGGCCGTCGCCCAGGTAGATACCCACGTGCGAGAACTTGCGGCGCAGGGTGTTGTAGAACACCAGGTCGCCGGGTCGCAGGTCGCCGATGTCGATGGGGTCGCCCACCCGGCTGATTTCCTCGGCCCGGCGCGGCAGTTGCAGGCCCAGGACTTCGCGGCTGACGTAGGTCACCAGCCCGCTGCAGTCGAAACCCGCTTCGGGCGACGAGCCGCCCAGGCGATAGCGCACACCCAGGTAGTTCAAGGCATAGGCCGCCAGTTCGGCCTGGCCGCCCACGCCGGCGTCGGCCTTGTCGTCCTGCCATTGGCCGGACAGGATCTTTTCCGGATCCAGCGGCTCGGTGCGGGACGGCAGGGGGGAAATGCTGTCTTTCCAGGACGGAATGGGGTGGTTGGGCAGGCTGTACCGCGCCACGCGCTTGGCGGGCGTATCAGCGGCGGCCGAGGAACCGTTCTGGGTGGTGGTGGGCGATTGCGTGGCGCAGCCGGCCAGCACCGCGGATCCCACCAGCATGGCCAGCTTCCCACCCGCTTTCCGGACCTCCGCCCCGCCGGCCGGGAACTGCGGCCGGAATGCAGGGAGGCGGAGGTGAAAGCGAGCCTTTTTCATTCGTATAGGGGGATGCTGGGCACAAGATGATACAAAGTGGCGCTAAGATACCCCTTTGACAGCGCCCAGGTCAATGCACTTGTGCGTGCAAAGCTATAAATCCGGCATGGGGACGCCCTACAATCCCCGTTTTTCCCCCAACGAGGATTCCGCTCCATGAAGACCAAGCACGTCCTGACCGCCGACGACGTCAAGAAGATCCTGGCCGCCGCCGAAGCCGAGGCGCTCGCCAACAAGTGGGCCGTTTCCATCGCCGTGGTCGACGACGGCGGCCACCTGCTGGGTCTGCTGCGCCTGGACGGCGCGCCCGCCATCTCGGCCCACATCGCTCCTTCCAAGGCTCATACCGCCGCGCTGGGCCGCCGCGAATCCAAGGTCTACGAAGACGTCGTCAACAATGGCCGCACCTCGTTCCTGTCCGTGCCCACCATCCATGGCATGCTGGAAGGCGGCGTGCCGGTGGTGGTCGAGGGCGAAACCATCGCCGCGGTCGGCGTGTCAGGCGTGAAGTCCAACGAAGACGCGCAGATCGCCCGCGCGGGCATCGCGGCACTCGGCATCTGAGCCCGCCAGCCGGATTGGCCGCCGTGTCCGGGCCGTCCATGCGCGGCGCCCTGAATCCGGGCGTACGCCGGCGCGAAGTCTGCGCCTGGGCGCTCTATGACTTCGCCAACTCCGGCTACACGACGGTCGTCCTGACGGCCGTCTTCAATGCCTATTTCGTCGGCGTGGTGGCGGGCAATGCCCACTGGGCCACGCTGGCATGGACGGCGACCCTGTCGCTGTCCTATTTGATCGTGATGCTGGCCATGCCGGGTCTGGGCGCCTGGGCCGATGCCCAGGCCGCCAAGAAGCGACTGCTGGCGGCCAGCACCGTGGGCTGCGTGGCGGCCACGGCGGCTCTGGCGCTTGCCGGGCCAGGCGGCTTCTGGATCGCGGTACCCGCGATCATCATTTCCAACGTCTGCTACAGCGTGGGCGAATCGGTCATCGCCGCCTTCCTGCCCGAGCTCGCCCGGCCCCAGTACCTGGGCCGCGTATCCGGCTGGGGGTGGAGCTTCGGCTACGTGGGCGGCATGCTGACCCTGGGACTGTCCCTGGCGGTCGTGATCGCGGCGCAGGCAGCGGGCCGGCCCGCCACCGACTTCGTGCCCTGGACCATGCTGGTCACCGCCGCGGTCTTCGCCGCCGCCGCCGTGCCTGTCTTCCTGTTCCTGCGCGAGCGCGCCCAGCCCGCCCGCACGGATGGCGGACGGCCCGGCTTCACGCAGGTCATGCGCCAGCTCGCGGCCTCGTGGCGCGACTCGCGGGCCTTTCCCGATTTCCGCCGGCTGCTGATCTGCGGCGTCTTCTACCAGGCCGGCATCGCCGTCGTCATCACGCTGGCCGCCGTGTACGCCGAGCAGGTCATGAAGTTCGGCCAGACGCAGATCATGACGCTGGTGTTCCTCGTCAACATCGCGGCGGCCGCCGGTGCTTTCGCCTTCGGCTTCGTCGAGGACCGCATCGGCCACCAGCGCGCCTTGGCCGCCACGCTGGTGGGCTGGATCGCGATGGTGCTGACTGCTTTCTTCGCCACCAGCCAGGGCGGTTTCTGGGTAGCCGCGACCATCGCGGGCCTGTGCATGGGATCGAGCCAGAGCGCGGGGCGGGCGATGACTGGCGCCCTGGCCCCGGCTTCCCGCCTGGCCGAGTTCTTCGCGCTGTGGACCTTCGCCACCCGGCTCGCGTCCATCATCGGCCCGCTGACCTACGGACTCGTGACCTGGGCCACCCAGGGCAACCACCGCCTGGGCATCCTGTCCACCGGACTGTTCTTCGTGATCGGATTGGCGGTGCTGCGGCACGTCGACATGGCCCGCGGCGTGAGGCGGGGCCACGAGGCCGAAGGGCTTACGCCTTCAGGTAGTTGAGCAGGCCGAGCACCAGTTCGCTGGCCGGAACCCAGCCAACGAAGCACCGCTACTGCATTCCAAGATAGCGGCACCAGACCCAGGATGCGGTGGATCCGGCTTTGCCGGTCCACCCGCATCGCCCCCTTGAGGGGGCGCCCGAAGGGCGTAGGGGGTGGGCTTTCCTTGCGCGCGTAAGCGCGTAGGGGGGGTCACACCATCTCAGCGATCTTGACCTTCCAGGTCTTCGGTCCGGTTTCATGCACCGACGTGCCGTTGGAATCCACGGCCACGGTCACGGGCATGTCCTGCACGTCGAACTCATAGATGGCTTCCATGCCCAGGTCCTCGAAGCCCACGACCTTGGCGCCGCGGATGGCCTTGGACACCAGGTAGGCCGAGCCGCCGACGGCCATCAGGTAGGCCGACTTGTGCTTGCGGATGGACTCGATGGCGACGGGGCCGCGCTCGGCCTTGCCGATCATCGAGATCAGGCCGGTCTGCTCCAGCATCATGTCGGTGAACTTGTCCATGCGCGTGGCGGTGGTGGGGCCCGCCGGGCCGACGACCTCGTCGCGCACCGGGTCGACCGGACCGACGTAGTAGATGACGCGGTTGGTGAAGTCCACCGGCAGCTTCTCGCCGCGCGACAGCATGTCCTGGATGCGCTTGTGCGCGGCGTCGCGGCCGGTCAGCATCTTGCCCGACAGCAGCAGGGTCTGGCCCGGCTGCCACGAGGCGACTTCTTCCTTGGTCAGCGTGTCCAGGTTGACGCGCGTGGACTTGTTGTAGTCCGGCGCCCAGTGCACGTCGGGCCATTCGTCCAGCGATGGCGGGGTCAGGATGGCCGCGCCCGAGCCGTCCAGCACGAAGTGCGCGTGGCGGGTGGCGGCGCAGTTGGGGATCATGGCCACGGGCTTGGAGGCGGCGTGGGTCGGGAACATGCTGATCTTGACGTCCAGCACGGTCGTCAGGCCGCCCAGGCCCTGGGCGCCGATGCCCAGCGCGTTGACCTTCTCGTACAGCTCGATGCGCAGCTCTTCCAGCTTGTTGCTGGGGCCGCGCTCGAGCAGTTCGTACATGTCGATGTCTTCCATCAACGACTGCTTGGCCATCAGCATGGCCTTCTCGGCCGTGCCGCCGATGCCGATGCCGAGCATGCCCGGCGGGCACCAGCCGGCGCCCATCAGGGGCACGGTCTTGAGCACCCAGTCCACCAGCGAGTCGCTGGGGTTGAGCATGGCGAACTTGGTCTTGTTCTCCGAGCCGCCGCCCTTGGCCGCGACCTGCACGTCCACGGTGTCGCCGGGAACCAGTTCCACGCTCAGCACACAGGGAGTGTTGTCGCGGGTGTTCTTGCGCTCGAACTGCGGATCGGCCAGCACCGAGGCGCGCAGCTTGTTGTCCGGGTTCAGGTAGCCGCGGCGCACGCCCTCGTCGCACAGCTCCTGCAGGGTGCGCCGGGTGTCGAAGCGCACGTCCATGCCGATCTTCAGGAACACGTTGACGATGCCCGTGTCCTGGCAGATGGGGCGCTTGCCCTCGGCGCACATGCGCGAGTTGGTCAGGATCTGGGCGATCGCGTCCTTGGCCGCCGGGTTCTGCTCGCGCTCATAGGCGCGGGCCAGGTGGCGGATGTAGTCGACGGGATGGTAGTAGCTGATGAACTGGATCGAGTCGGCGATCGACTGGATCAGGTCTTCTTCCTTGATGACGGTAGTCATGGGCGCTCCGAAAAGAGAAGGGTGGGGCGCTGGCATGCCGCCGCGCCAGGAGGTTGTGGCCGTGCTGTCAGTGTGCGTGGGCGTCCTGCTTGAGCATCGGCGCCATGAGGCGATCGCAATAGGCGATCGCCATCGCGGACAGCAGGAAGGCCAGGTGGATGCCGGTCTGCGCCAGGATGGTCTTGGCGTCGTAGTGCGCGGCGTTGATGAAGGTCTTCAGCAGGTGGATGGACGAGATGCCGATGATGGCGGTGCCCAGCTTCACCTTCAGGACCGAGGCGTTGACGTGGGACAGCCACTCCGGCTGGTCGGGATGGCTTTCCAGGTGCAGCCGGGAGACGAAGGTCTCGTAGCCGCCCACGATCACCATGATGAGCAGGTTCGAGATCATCACCACGTCGATCAGCCCCAGCACCACCAGCATGATGGTGGTCTCGGTCAGCTTGGTGGGCGGCACCGAGGCGGCGGCGCCCGGCGCGACGGGCATCACGGCCTCGGCCAGCATGCCGATGGCTTCCTTGTTGCCGAACGCGGCCTCGATCAGGTGCACCAGCTCGGTCCAGAAATGGTAGACGTACACCGCCTGGGCGACGATCAGGCCGAGGTAGAGCGGCAACTGGAGCCACCGGCTCATGAAGATGAGCTTGGGCAGCGGGCGCAGGGGCTCCGTCCGGGAAAGCCCCGGTGGCGTAAGAGGGGAAGACATGTTTTCCAGGTAGGCTGGGCGCGCAGAATGACGGTTTGGCGGGAATTGTAAGCCAAGAGGGAGGCCCCCCATTTGTTGCGGTGCAGCGCGTATGGGCGGTCGGCTTTCGGTAACCTATGGGTATCCGCCCCTATCACTTCCATCAAAGGACGCAAGGCGATGTCTACCATCGATTCAGTGCTGACCGAGACACGCGTTTTCCAACCCTCCGCGGACTTCGTCAAGCAGGCGAACGTTCCCGGCATGGCCGCCTACCAGGCCCTGTGCGACGAGGCCGAGCGCGATTTCGAGGGGTTCTGGGCGCGGCTGGCGCGTGAAACCCTGCAATGGAGCAAGCCGTTCACGCGGACGCTGGACGAGAGCAATGCCCCTTTCTATAAGTGGTTCGACGACGGCGAACTGAACGTCTCGTACAACTGCCTGGACGTCAACCTGGCCAACGGCAACGCCGACAAGGTCGCCATCATCTTCGAGAGCGACGACGGCACCGTCACCCGGGTCACCTACCGCGAACTGCATGCCCGCGTGGGCCGCTTCGCCAACGGCATCAAGGCCCTGGGCTACAAGAAGGGCGACCGTTCCATCATCTACATGCCCATGTCCATCGAGGCCGTGGTCGCCATGCAGGCATGCGCCCGGCTCGGCATCACGCATTCCGTGGTGTTCGGCGGCTTCTCGGCCAAGAGTCTGCAGGAGCGCATCATCGACGTGGGCGCGACGCTGGTCATCACCGCCGACGAGCAGGTGCGCGGCGGCAAGACCATCCCGCTCAAGCCCGCGGTCGAAGAGGCCTTCGCCATGGGCGGCTGCGAAGCCGTCAGGAACGTCGTCGTCTATCGCCGCACCGGCGGCAAGGTGGCCTGGACCGAAGGCCGCGACCTGTGGATGCACGACGTGGAGAAGGGCCAGTCCGACCAATGCGAGCCGGTCCAGGTCGAGGCCGAGCATCCGCTGTTCGTGCTCTACACCTCGGGCTCCACCGGCAAGCCCAAGGGCGTCCAGCATGCATCGGCGGGCTACCTGCTGTGGGCCGCGCTGACCATGAAATGGACCTTCGACCTCAAGCCGTCCGACGTCTACTGGTGCACGGCCGACGTGGGTTGGGTCACCGGCCACACCTACATCGCCTACGGCCCGCTGGCCGTGGGCGCGACCCAGATCGTGTTCGAGGGTGTGCCCACCTATCCGAACGCCGGCCGTTTCTGGGAAACGATCCAGAAGCACGGCTGCACCATCTTCTACACGGCGCCCACCGCCATCCGCTCGCTGATCAAGGCAGCCGAGGCCAGCCCCGACCACCACCCGAAGAAATACGACCTGTCCAGCCTGCGCGTGATCGGATCGGTGGGCGAGCCCATCAATCCGGAAGCCTGGATGTGGTACTACAACAATATCGGCGGCGGCCGCTGCCCGGTGGTCGACACCTGGTGGCAGACCGAGACCGGCGGCCACATGATCACGCCGCTGCCGGGGGCCACCGGCCTGAAGCCCGGATCCTGCACCCTGCCGCTGCCGGGCATCATGGCCGCCATCGTGGACGAGACCGGCGAGGACGTCGAGCTCGGCAAGGGCGGCTTCCTGGTGGTCAAGCGTCCGTGGCCGGCCATGATCCGCACCATCTGGGGCGATCCCGAACGCTTCAAGAAGAGCTACTACCCGGAGGAACTGGGCGGCACCTGCTACCTGGCCGGCGACGGCGCCAATCGGGATACCGACGGCTATTTCTGGATCATGGGCCGCATCGACGACGTTCTGAACGTCTCGGGACACCGTCTGGGAACCATGGAAGTGGAGTCGGCGCTGGTGGCCCACCCCATGGTGGCCGAGGCCGCCGTGGTGGGGCGCCCGGACGACCTGACCGGCGAAGCCGTGGTCGCCTTCGTGGTGCTCAAGCGGGCCCGGCCCGACGACGCCGAGGCCATGGAGATCGCCAAGGAACTGCGCAACTGGGTCGCCAAGGAAATCGGCCCGATCGCCAAACCCAAGGAAATCCGCTTCGGCGACAACTTGCCCAAGACCCGCTCAGGCAAGATCATGCGCCGCCTGCTGCGCGTGGTCGCCAAGGGCGAATCGGTCACGCAGGACGTCTCCACGCTGGAGAATCCGGCCATTCTGGAGCAGTTGGGCAAGGCGCTCTGATTGCCGTAGAATGCACTGTTTTGGTGCATTTGTATCCAAAACCGTGGTGCGCACCGCACCATAATAGGGGTCAATCCCTAGTGTCACAGTCCAATTGCGGGCGCAGAATATCGTTATGCAGTGGAGGAGACAAAACCCCTGCAGTCTTTAGAAAAGCAAAACGCCCGCGCGGCCGACGACCTAGAGCGTCGGCCGCCGTGGCTATAAAAGCAAGGCGCGGCGGTCTCCTCCATTCTCGCCAAATCGCTCGATTTGGCTCCTGATCGACTCCCCATCCTGGTTCCTGTTTCTTCGCATGGCACGGTTTTGTGCATTGCAATGTGTCGTGATGGACATCTTTGCTCGAGCTTGTGGCGGGGCTTGGCTGCATGGCTCGCAATCTGGTATCATTGCTGGCTCTTCTGCCCAGACTCTTGGGCAGCAAGGACAGGTGGCCGAGCGGTTGAAGGCGCACGCCTGGAACGCGTGTATATGTGAAAACGTATCGTGGGTTCGAATCCCACCCTGTCCGCCAAGGACACTAAAAGCCCCTTGATTTCATTGAAATCAAGGGGCTTTTTGTTTGCTGCCACTAAGACTAAGGGCCTGCTGTTCCGCAACCCCCGGGGAGTGCATGCGAACCTAGCGGCTCGCGCAGACTGGGCGGGTCGCCAGCCTGGTCGTTGAAACGCGTCATGACCTTGTCGTTCGAAGCGAGTAGTTCGTCGGCGAAAGTCGCTTTGCTCGTGAGCTCCTACAGCTTGGCGCCGACGTAGAACATCAGGATCGACAGCGCGCCTTCACGCTCCTCGACAGACAGTTGACCGATGAAGTAGTCAACGTGGAATTTCACGCTCTCATCGATTGCGTCCATGACCTCTCGCCCCGACCCGCTCATGGCGACATAGGTCACTCGCTGATCGTTATCGTCGCGGCGGCGGACTACAAGATCTTTCTCCACCAGCATCCTGACCATGCTGGAGGCGAACGATGGGGTAATGTCCAGCCGGGCCGCCACCTGATTGACTTGCAGCTCCATGTTCGCACTGCCGTAGATCTGGATGAGGGCCTGGTGAGCCAATGGATCAAGTCCGAACTTCTTGGCCTGATCTTCGACGATCCTGAAGACCTTGCGGATAACGTACCGGGCTTCGGCAACGCCTACGAAATAGGCGTGCTTATCCTCCGTCTCCCTGGCCTTTTTTGCGTTAAGCCCTTTTCGCCGAAGCCTGTCCAGGTTGAGGACCTCTGCCGTGGACGGCACAAATTCGCTGGGTTCGGCCGCTTTGGCTGTAGATCGTTTGGTTTTGACAGTCATCTTCTTCCGCTCTTGCTATGTCTTGCCTTGACCGATCTTTCCTGCTGTTCCTGCGAGATTTGATTGGCCGATCGATGCAAAGAAGGGAACTGGGGTAGTTAACCAACGTAGTTTACGCTGTTTCCGACCGTTGTGCGCCCAGCATCCAGGACAGAGGCTTCACAGGGCGCCACTCATCGGGACAGGAGACGCCTTTTCTTCCGCAGCGAGACATGACCCATGGTGGTTGACGGATCGCCAGTGAATCCTCATACTATGTCAAATACATATGTTAACTAAGTATTCTGACTAATTTTTCTGGCACGGCGGCGCGCTGACATGCTTCGCGGAGCGGGCTCCCTGTGCAAGCAAGGGGTAATGATGGAAGCAAGCAACAATGCGCTGCGGCTTGGGATCGGCTTTGGCGAAGAACAGGAAGAGGTCGAGGTGGGGGTTCATTCGTTGATCATCGCTGGCTGGACAGGCAGCGACCTCAAGGCGATGGAAGCCCACATCGTTGAACTGGAGAAGCTCGGTGTAAAGCGGCCCAAGCGCACCCCCATCTTTTATCGCGGGGCAGCGTCGTTGTTGACACAGGATGAAGTCATCGAAGTGGTCGGCAGCTCAGCGAGTGGGGAAGTCGAGCCGGTCCTCTTCAGCACCCCGGATGGCCTCTTGCTTGGGATGGGCTCCGACCACACCGACAGGCATGTGGAAACCATCGGAATCACCCTCTCGAAGCAACTTTGCGCGAAGCCCATTGCAAGGCAATGCTGGCGTTTCGAAGAGGTGGCCGACCGATGGGAGTCGCTGGTCATGCGTTCGTGGGTGACCCGGAGCGGCAAGAGAGAGCTTTACCAGGAGGGGCCGCTCGGGAAGTTGCGGCACCCCAGAGAGCTAATGAGGCTGTATGGGGGCGACGCATACGTACTCCCTCCGGGTACCGCGATGTTTTGCGGCACGCTTGCCGCGCACGGCGACATCGCCCCCGCGGAGATTTTCGAGATGGAGCTGGAGGATCCGGTCTTGCATCGTCGAATCGGCCACAGTTATCGCACCATCGAACTGCCCATCGAGGGCTAAGCACCAACACCATTGCTCATCGAGGAGAGTCTCATGCCTGTCAATAAAGTGCACGACGAGTTCCATACGATCGATATGGAGAATGGCTGGCAGTTGCCGGCTGGTTATGACCCTGCGTCTGGAGCGGTCGAGAAAATCCTTGCGGGCTCGCTCGATGAAGTCAACAAGCAGGGCACGCGTACTCGCCTGTTGCGGTTTCCCCCTGGATTGTTCACCAAGCAAAAGATTGTCCATGACTACTGGGAAGAAGTGTTTCTGGTTTCCGGTGACCTGACTGTCGGGAACGACGAGAGCGGCCACGGAGGAACACCGTTTTCCGGCTATACGTACGCCGTCAGGCCTCCTGGCGCCTGGCACGGTCCGTTCAAGTCCGAGGGTGGGTGCATCCTGCTGGAAATCCACTACTACGACGAAAGCAAGAAGTAGGAGGAACGGCACATGAAGATGAAAATCGCGGTGCCCGACCTCATTTCGAATTCGTATTTTCCTGTCGAGGCGGCGGTAGAGCTTGGGTTTTTCAAGGAAGAAGGGATCGATGCGGAGTTGGAGCTGATTTTCCCGGTCGACAAGGCCTATCACGCTTTGCGGGAAGGTACGGTCGATCTGGTGGGAGGCTCCGCGCATTCCGCGCTGGCTGCGTTTCCCGAGTGGCGTGGCGTGAAACTGCTTTGCGCCCAGGCCCAAGGCATGTATTGGTTCCTTGTCATGCGATCCGACTTGAAGGCCCGGCGCAATGACCTAAGTGTTGTCAAGGGCAAGCGGATCGGGGCTGCGCCGTGGGTCGAGATGGGATTGCGTCGGTTGTTGCAGGAGGGCGGAATCGATATCGAGAGGGACAAGGTTCAAATTTCGCCGGTGCCTGGGGCGCAGGGCGCGGGTGTCAACTTTGGCGTAACGGCGGCCCGGGCGCTTGAAGAAGGAAAAATAGACGGCTTCTGGGCAAACGGGATGGGGACGGAAGTGGCTGTCCGGTCTGGGGCCGGCGTTGTCGTGCTGGATGTTCGACGTGGGGACGGGCCCCCGTCATGTTTCAACTACACGATGGCATCCGTAGCGGCCGCTGACCGCTTGATAGACGGTTCCCCACAGGTTGCAGCCGCGGCTGTCCGGGCAATCGTAAAAACCCAGGCCGCCTTGAAAGCGAATGTTGACTTGGCGACAGTCGTGGGCAAGAAGTACTTCCCGTCGTCCGAAGCGGCGTTGATCGCGGGACTGATAGAAAGAGATCTGCCGTACTACGACGCGGTCATCTCGGAAGAGTTCGTGGACGGGATGAACCAGTTTGCCAGAGACCTCGGCATCCTGCATGGCCATCCCGCCTATGGCGATGTCGTTGCGACAGGGGTCCGGGATCTTTGGGGCGAGCCGATTTCCACTCTCGGGCATTGAATATGGCTTGCGAATTTTCCGGTAGGGAAGCCTCGACCAGGCGAACAATGGTAGATGTGGCGTTGGCCCGGATTTCCGACCCGCTTGGCGAGGGGCAGAGGGTGTTTACCAAGGTGTATGCGGACGCGGCCCGTCGGGTTGCCGATCACGCAGACGTCTTGGCTGGACTGGGTATCGAATCGCCTCCGCTCGCGGGTCTGCCCGTCTCGATCAAGGACCTGTTCGACGTAAAGGGGGAGGCGACGACGGCGGGATCGAGGTTGTTGAGTGAAGCGCCCCCTGCGCTGCAGGATGCCGAAGTGGTCCGTAGGCTGCGCCGAGCAGGCGCGGCCATCATTGGCAAGACGAACATGACGGAGTTCGCGTTCAGCGGGCTTGGGTTGAATCCTCACTACGGTACCCCTCTCAATGCCTGGGACCGCAAGGCAAAGCGGATCCCGGGAGGATCATCCTCGGGGGCCGCCATATCCGTGACGGATGGCATGGCCGTTGCGGCCGTCGGGACGGATACCGGTGGCTCGTGCCGGATTCCTGCGGCATTGAACGGAATCGTTGGCATGAAGCCTACTGCATGCAGCGTTCCCCTGACGGGAGTGTTGCCGCTCTCGGCGAGCTATGACTCGGTTGGGCCGTTGGCGGCTTCCGTGGATACATGCGCGCTTCTCTATGGCGTTCTTAGCGGCACGGCCAGCGACGCTCGGCCGGTTGGCCCGCGAGGCCTTTCTCTGGCAGTGGTAAAGAACTATGTGCTGGAGCAGTTGGACGGTGTGGTTGCAAGGACCTACGAAGCAGCGCTGAGGCGCCTGGCGGCCGCTGGCGTGCAGATTCAAGAGATTTCGATTCCGGTCTTGAATGACTTGCCCATGTTGTTCGAAGGGGGAGGGGTGGTCGCCGCGCAAGCATACTCGTGGCACCGGAATCTATTGATGGCGAACGAGGCTGCGTACGATCCCAGGGTCTCGATTCGAATCAAGCGGGGCGAGGCGATGCCGGCGCACGCCTACGTGGAAATTCAGCACCATCGAAGACGATTCGTCCATGGTTGGTCCCAGCAAATACGTGCATTCGACGCGGTGGTCATGCCGACAGTACCGTTGGTCGCGCCGCGTATGGTGGAGCTGGCGGACGACGGCGAGTACGGCCGGGTGAATCTTCTCATGTTGCGGAATCCCACGGTCATCAATGCCCTGGACGGCTGCGCGATCTCCCTGCCGTGCCACGAGAAAGGGGCGGCGCCCGTTGGCCTGATGGTGGCCTGCCGGCATGGCAGGGACTGGGACCTTCTCGAGATCGCGAGAGCGTTGGAGGAAGTGCTCGCCAGGGAGTAGTTTCGCGGGCAATTGCATGTCTGGGAATGCGCCCTGAATGGTTCATGACGTGCAGGAAAGTGAGCTGTTTTGGGGAGTATTTACCCTAGTTTCTGCTCTGTTTCTGTGCACAGAAAGTTCTGAAAAATAGATATCGTAACTACCCTAGTTGACATATCGAAATGCGCCGGATAGCATGAAATCGGCGGTCAAACGTAACTGGAACTGGGGGTCGTGTATGTCGATTTCGCGTAGGACTTTCTTGACCGGCTCTGCCGGTATGGTGGCGGGCGCTGCATCGCTGGGTTTTCCTTCCATCATCAAATCTGCGTACGCGCAGAGCGATGCAATCCGCGTAGGTGTACCTACCGGGATTACTGGGAACTGGTCTGCCTTGGGCGCGCAGATCCAACGAACGTGCCGCTTGTTTGAAAAGATCACCAATGCCAAGGGTGGCATCAGTGGCCGGCCCATTCAATTCATATATGAAGACACGCAAGGTGATCCCGCGGCATGCGTACGCAAGACCACCGAACTCGTCGAGAAGCGTGGTGTAAGTCTGATAACGGGCATCATTTCCAGTGGAGAATCACTTGCCGTGATGCCCCGGCTGGGGGAGTGGAACGCCTTGTATCTTGCATCCATCGCCGGCGTGGGATCGCTGACCTCGACCCATTTCGTGCCCAATGCATTTCGCACATGCACATCGGGGCCGATGCGGGCCCGGACGATCGCCGAGTGGCTCGCGAAGTCCCCGAAGCGCAAGTTCTTCACCATCGCGCAAGACTATGCATGGGGAAAAAACAGCTTGGCCACGTTCGAGAAGCTTATTACCGACCTGAAGAAGGAGACTGTCGGGAACGTGCTGACCCCGTTGGGAACGAAGGACTATTCCAGCTATATCTCGCGGATCCGCGAAGCGCGGCCCGATGTCTTGTACGTGGCGATGAGCGGGGATGACGCCACCGCTTTCCTGAAACAGGCGGGGCAGTACCGCTTGTCGGATCGCATGCAGATCGTTACCGAGGTACTGGATCTGCTCAACACAAAGCCCCTTGGAAATGCGGGGATCGGGCTCCATGGAATCAGTCAATACAACTACGCGTACGACACCCCGGCCAACGTCGAATTCGTCCGGGCATTCAGAGCCGAGTACAACGACATTCCCGATACCTGGGACGGAGAGGCTTGGCAATGTCTGGAGTTCCTGGCGCACGGAATTCGTGTGGCAAAGTCTTCCGATGCATCTGCTGTGAGAGCCGCTCTTGAAGGGGCCGAGATCGATAGCGTCAAGGGAAGGGTGAAGATGCGGGCTTGTGATCATCAAGCCGAGCAGCCCGTGTTTGTCGCGCGGCTGGACAAGGACCCCAACGTTCCGTATCCCACCGCAAAGATCATCGCGACCTACCAATCTGACGCGGTGATACCGGGCTGCCGCAAGGATATATAACGAGTCGCCCTGCTTAACATGACACCCGCCCCCGCCCCGGGGGGGGCAGCTTGAAGGATCTTCCATGGGCTCTTGGCAAGTCTGGCTCAATCTCGCTTTAAACACCCTGGCAATGGCATCGCTTCTTGCGATGCTGACCATAGGGCTCACACTGATTTTCGGGATCATGCGTATCATGAACTTCGCTCATGGCGCGCTATACATGTTCGGCGCGTACGCAGGGATCTCCGCGGCACATTTTTTCGAGAACTTCTGGGTTGGCCTGGTCGCCGCTCCACTCGTGGCCGGGCTGATCGGCAGCGTGTTCGAGCTCTCCCTGCTGCGGCGGCTCTACAAGCGCGATCCGAGCAGTTTCCTGCTCATCACCTTCGGCTGGGCACTGGCGCTGTCGGAGCTGACGCGATTGATCTGGGGGTCCAATACCCGGGACGTACAACTGCCGGAGTTTCTTACCGGAGTGCTGTGGGTCGCGGATGAACCGTTCCCGATGTACCGCGCATTCCTCATCGTATTCGGTGCCGTGGCCCTGTTGTCCCTGGCCTTCATCATTCTTCGGTCGCGACTCGGGCTGCTCATCCGAGCCATCTCCCAGAACGCGGAAATGACTCACGCGCTTGGGGTCGACGTCGGCGTCATCCGTTCTCTCACATTCGCTGTGGGCTGCGGTTTCGCCGGATTGGGTGGCTACCTGGCCGTACCCTTGATCACAGGCTACATCGGCATGGGAAGTGCGGCCATCATCGACTCTTTCGTGATTGTGATGATTGGCGGAATGGGGAGCTTCATCGGTTCTGCGGTGGGGAGCCTGCTGGTTGCGGGCACGCAGACTTTCGGCAACTTCTACTTTCCGGATTTCGCTCTCGTTATTACCTACATTCTGATGATCTGCGTACTTCTTTTCCGTCCCGGCGGTCTTTTTGGGGAGCAAGAGTGATGAAAGCCTCAATCCCGGTACTAGGACTGCTGGCAGCCGCGCCCTTCGTGCTTCCAGGTTTCCAGGTATCTCTACTGACCGAGATCCTGATCTTTGCGCTGTTCGCGATGAGCCTCGATATCCAGATGGGATACGCCCGCATGTTTTCCTTCGGGCATGTTCTTACCTATGGCGTGGGGGCGTATATCACCGCATTCGCCTTGATGAACGGTTGGTCCGTGCCGGCCGCGATTCTCGTTTCTTTCGTCTTGGTCACGCTGTTGGCCGTACCTATCGGATGGCTGTGTACGCGTGCAAGTGGCGTGGCGTTCGCCATGCTGACGCTCGCTTTTGCGCAGTTGGGGTACGCCATCGTATTCAAATGGAACAGTGTTACTGGAGGATCCGATGGTTTGACGGGATTCGTGCGGAACGCCGGGCCTTTCGGATTCGAGGGATTCGTATCACGGGAAGGCTTCTACTGGCTGACGCTGATAGTCGTAGCGGGTCTGTTCTTCGTTGCGAAGGGCTTTGTGAGGTCGGCGCTGGGGACGGCAATTGTCGCAGTCCGGGAAAACGAAAGACGTGCCAGTGCGGTGGGCTATGAGCCGCGTACCCTCAGGGTCGTTGCGTTCGTCGCATCCAATTCGCTGGCGGGAGTAGCCGGTTCCTTGCATGCTGGCTTCCTGCTTTTCGTTTCGCCAGAGATTCTCCACTGGATGTTGTCCGGCCACGTGATCATGGCGGTCATCCTGGGCGGCGCGGGCACCTTGATCGGGCCCATGGCCGGCGCTGCATTGTTTGTCCTGGCTCATCATCAACTCAGTGCGGTAACCGACAGTTGGCCGCTTGTGATGGGGGTTCTTTTCATCACTGTCGTGATTGCCGCCCCCAAGGGGCTATGGGGAATCAAGACATCCCTGCAGTCTGTCTTCAGCAGCCGGAAAGAAAAGCGTATGGAGGCAGACAATGTCACTCCTTGAATGTGTGGGTTTGACAAAGAAGTGGGGAGGCGTTGCGGCGGTCAGCGATGTCGATATTTCCGTTGCTTCCGGAGAGGTAGTCGCGTTGATCGGGCCGAATGGCGCGGGTAAGAGCACGGTCTTCAACCTTATCGCTGGCGCGACCAAAAAGACGGCGGGGACGGTCTCTTTCCGAGGAGAACGGGTCGAGCACCTGGCCGCCCACGCGCTGGCGCGGCGCGGATTGAGCCGGACGTATCAGATTACCTGCCTCTATCCGGACCTGACCACGGTGGAGAACGTACGGCTGACCATCCAGGCACGTGAATCCTCCCGTATGAATCCGATCCCCTCCAGGGCGATGCTCGCTCGTACGACCGACGAGGCCATGCATTGGCTTGGCCAGGTACGGCTGCAGCGTCACGCAGCCTCCCCGGCTGGCGTGCTCTCTCATGGGGATCAGCGCCTGCTCGAGATCGCCACGGCATTGGCGCTTAATCCGAAGCTCGTTCTGTTGGACGAACCGACGCAGGGCATGTCGCTCGATGAAACGCGAGGGACGGTCGAGTTGCTTCATTCGCTGCTGCAGGGTAGCGAGATGGCTGTTCTATTGGTCGAGCATGATCTGGAGGTCGTCTTCGGCTTGGCACATCGGATCGTGGTGCTTGATCGGGGGCGAAAGATCGCGGACGGCAGTCCTGATGAGGTGAAGGCAAGCCCTGCGGTTCAGCAAGCTTATCTGGGAGTCGGGCATGCTGCGAGTTGAAAGTCTTGAAGGCGGCTATGGATCCGGGAAGGTCCTGTTCGGGATAGACCTCGAGGCACCGAAGGGAGAGGTGACGTCGATCATCGGCCGCAACGGCGTGGGGAAGACCACCACGTTGAAAGCGATCATGGGGCTTTTGCCCGAAGCCGCCGGGACTGTCGTGCTGGATGACGACGATTTGAGCGGAAGGCCGGTGCATTCGGTGGTTCGAGCAGGCATAGGTTACGTCCCGGAGGGGCGTCAGATATTTCCAGCGCTGACGGTGCTCGAGAACCTCAGGGTAGGGCAGCGGAAACCGCCAAGAGTCTGGACCGAGGAACGTGTCCTGGATTTGTTCCCCAATCTAAAGAACCGCATCAGGAACCCGGGCCGTGCGCTGTCGGGCGGCGAGCAACAGATGTTGGCCATTGCTCGTGCCTTGGTGACGGATGTACGCGTATTGATGCTTGATGAGCCGACTCAGGGATTGGCTCCCAAGGTCGTCGAGCAAATCGGCGACGTCATTGGCCGCTTGAAGGCCGAAGGAGTAGCCATTCTATTGGTCGAGCAGAACTTGAACCTGACATCAAACGTGTCTGACAGAGTGTTGGTGCTGTCGAAGGGGAAGGTCGTGGAGACGCTCGGCATCGATGAATTCAAGCGGGACGAAGAACGCGTCCACAGCCAGTGGCTGACGCTGTGAGCCTTGGCCCTATACCTTGACGTGAAGGAACGGAACAATGAACAAAATGAGTGAGGTCGGACTTTTGGCGGGGCAAGCTGCCGTCGTCACAGGGGCCGGGCAGGGAATGGGCAAGGACATCGCGTTCGGTCTTGCACGCGCGGGAGCGCAAGTCGTCGTGACCGACATCAATCTTGCCAACGCCGAGGCGACCGCGGAGGAGATTGCCAAGGAGGGAGGCACGGCATGGCCGCTCTATTGGAACGTCGCGGTTGCGGAGGAGGCGCCTCTGGTCGCCGAACGCGTTTGGCAACTGACGGGGAATATCTCGATTCTCGTGAACAATGCGGGGATACATCGTCGGGGGGTCATAGGAACTGCCGAGCAACTCAAAGCCTATGAGGAACTCATGGCCGTGAATGTCGGCGGAATCATGCACGGCGTGACCGCATTCCTTGAGCAGCTCAAGCGCACCCGCGGGAACATCGTCAATCTCGCGTCCATCCAGTCCTTTGCCGCGGCGCCCAACGATACGAGCGCATACGCGGCAAGTAAAGGAGCTGTCGCGATGTTGACCAAGTCACTCGCGGTCGACCTGGCCAAATTCGATATCCGGGTCAACGCCGTTGCGCCGGGTTTCATCGAAACGCCGCAAACGGCGATTTCGCGTGCGAATCCCGACAGGGTGGCGTTCGTCTTGTCCCACACGCCGATGAAGCGCTTCGGCCAGTCCAGGGAGATGGCAGGCCCGGTGGTCTTTCTTGCATCGCCGCTGGCAAGTTTTGTGACAGGCGTGGTGCTGCCCGTTGATGGCGGTTTCCTGGCGCTCTGATTAGGAAGGAGGTAAGAAATGGCGAACCCAAACCAAACTGATACGTTGACCCAGGTCGGCCCCGGAACCAAGGTCGGAGCACTTTTCCGGTCGATCTGGCTCCCGGCATTGCTGAGTTCTCAACTGCCGCATGCGGGATGTGCGCCCGTAAGAATCAAGCTTCTCGGTGAAGAGCTCCTGGCCTTCAGGGACGGACAGGGTGAACTCGGCATAGTTCAGGCGAATTGCGCGCATCGGCTGGTGCCGTTGTTCTACGGGAAGGTCGAACAAAAAGGAATACGCTGCAACTACCACGGCTGGCTGTACGACGTGAAAGGGCAATGTCTGGACATGCTCAACGAGTCGAACAAGGCAGTTTGCGAGAAGGTGCGGATCACGTCCTACAAGGCCGTAGAAAAGGCGGACATCGTATGGGTGTACATGGGAGAAGGCGAAGCTCCAGCTTTTCCGCGCTTTCCCTGGATCGATCTTCCCAAGTCGCAGCGTAATGCGACCGTCTGGATTCAAGAGTCAAATTGGCTCCAGGGTATGGAGGGTGAGCTTGATAGCTCACATGTCTCGATCCTTCACACCAACCCGTCGACGCTCGCTACCTCTCCGGTGCATCGGCCGTACTCAGCGGTTGACCTGACTCCGAAGCTCTATGCCAAGGCTACCCCCATAGGGCTGCTCGCTATCGCACGCCGCAGGGCGGACGAGCAGTTCTATTGGCGGGTCGCGCAGTTCATGGCGCCGGCGTTCAGTTCGATTCCCAGCGTGGATTTTCCGGTCGGGGGACGTGCCTTCATTCCGATCGACGATCACAACACTTATACCTGGGACTTCAACTACTACACCAAGGGAGACCTTCCTCAGGCATTCCTGGACTACGTAGGCAAAGGCCTGGCGTTTCCGCCGGAGTCGGAGTACAGGCCGCACCGGCTCAACACCGGGACGATCATCGATACGTTCGTTCCCGTTCGGACGGCGGAGAACAACTATCTTATCGACCGCGAAGGAGCAAGCCTGTCCAGTCCTACGGGTATTCATGGCCTGAACGATCAAGATCGGGCCATGCAGGAAGGAATGCTGGCCGTTGAGGGTAGCGAGGGACGGATCGTGGATCGTTCCAAGGAGTTCCTTGTCGCAACCGACGTTGCCATCGTGCGCGCCCGCCGCAAGATCCTGGACATCGTGAAGAGCGAAGACAGCTTGGCGGAGTTCAGGCAGGCAATCCAGGATGGCACCGCATACTCGGTCATTCCTTTGGACGTCGTCTCGCCGCTTGCGGAGATGGACGAGTTCGTCGATGCCTACCAGGCGGAGCTTGCTCCGCAGGCCACGGCCGAGGCGCCCGTCTAGGCCGCATGGGTCTTCCTGCAGGTTTGATCGATTTGCCGCGTGCCATGACAGGTAACGCGGTGCGCTTTTCTAGATGTGGAGATCCAACATGAGCAAGGCACTGGCCTTGGTGCTGCAATCCCCCAGGAATTTCCAGCTACGCGAGTTTCCGCTGCCGGAGACCGGAGATGATGACGCATTGCTTCGCGTCGAGGCATGTGGCCTTTGCGGCACCGACTATGAGCAGTGGCTGGGGCATTTCGCGGATTGGGGCGGAGGCATGCCGATCATCCCCGGCCACGAGATCATGGGGTTCATCGAGACGATCGGCGCCTCCGCCGCCCGCCGCTGGGGCGTGAAACAAGGCGACCGCGTAGCGGTGGAGCCCATCATTCCCTGCGGACACTGTGAAGATTGCGTACGCGGAGCCTATACGCGATGCCAATCCGACATGGGTTACGGCTTATATCAGAACGTGGAGACCTCGCCGCATTTGTGGGGAGGGTATGCCACTCATGTGTATCTCCATCCTCGTTCTATGATTCACAAGTTGCCGGCTGATGTGCCGACGGACGTGATGTCGCTTGTCAATCCTCTATCCAACGCCATTCGGTGGGTGTACGAAATTGGTGGAGCGGCATTGGGGAAGACCGTCGTCATCTGCGGACCAGGCCAGCGAGGCTTGCTGGCCGCGGCAGCGGCGCGCCGGGCGGGAGCTTCCAAGATCATCGTGACCGGTACCACGGCTGACAAGGCGCGGCTGGAACTGGCCCTCAAGCTTGGCGCCACCGCGGTCATCGATGTTCAGCAGGAAGATCCGGTGGCCAGAGTTGCCGAGCTTACGGGCGGTGTGCTTGCCGATGTGGTGCTGGATGTCTCCGCCGGCGCGGTTGCCCCGATTGTCCAGGGGATCGACATGGTGAAGCGAGGCGGGCGGATCGTTCTGGCGGGCCTGAAAGGCCAGAACAAGCTGAACGACTTTCCCGTTGACAAGGTCGTACTGCGCGAGATCGAGCTGGTCGGGGTTCTGAGCGCGGGTTGGACGTCGACCGCCATGGCCATCGAAATGATTCGCGAAGAAGGGGACATCTTGAAAGAGCTTTGTACGCACCTTTTTACCTTGGATCAAGGAACGGAAGCTATTCGCACCTTGGGGAGAGAGCTCCACGACGGGAAGGAGGCCGTCCACATCACGCTGATACCAGCAAGGTAACGAGAATGTGTGCGGCTTGCGCTCGGCTGTTTGCCCTTCGCTTGACACCGAAGGCCGATGAGGCGGCCAGCGGTTCATCCATTGAAGAGACGGAGGGGCGAGGCGAGGGGCGCTACCTTGGGACAGGGGCGACCCAGGCTCCTTCGAACTTACATTCGACACATTCAATCGTCGACAGCAAACCTACTGCTTCCGAAAATTGACGGATTCCGCGACGCGCTTGAAGCGCTCGAACTCCCGTACCTGAAAGCTCCGCATATCGTCACCTTGCAGATCGAGCTGGGTCTGTCCCCGCTCTTTACGGTAGGTGACGGCTTCGGGGGTGCGCATGATTTCCACCAGGCTCTCCATGAGTTTTTTCGTCACATCGCGGGGAGTTTCGCTTCTGACGAAGAACGAGCTCCAGATATACGTCTCATATCCCGCATAACCGCTTTCAATGAGCGTAGGGACTTCGGGCAGCGTCTCCATACGCTTGCTGCCCGTGGTCGCGATGATTCGTAACCGGCCTTCCTTGTGCATCGAAATGATGGCCGATGGATCGGTGACAGCGGTCTCCAACTGGCCACCCAGGACGTCGGTAATCATCTGGGCGCCACCCTTGTAGCTGATGTGATTAATCTCGGCTCCGCTTGAGGTTCCCAGCCACGCGGCCATCAATTGATAGCCCGCGGAGTAGTTGCCAACGGCGACGGGCCGGCGTTCCTGCTTCGCCGTATTTACCAATTCTCCGATGGTTCGAGACGGAGCGTCGACCCTGACAAAGAAGGCAGCCGGATTGACGGCGACACCGACAAGGGGCTTGAAGTCGACAAAGGGATCGTAGGGCAGATCCTTGAGCGCGACCGCGTTCACGGACATCGGCGAACTGGTCGCGATCAGCATGGTGTGGCCATCCGCCTGCGCCGCTTTCACCGCCCGAACTGCAATGACGCCGCTGGCTCCCGGACGATTTTCCACGATCACGGGTTGCCCAAGCTTCCTGGATAGCAGCTCTCCGTAGAAGCGGGAGTCCGCGTCGGCGCCACTGCCGGCGGTGAAGGGAACGATGATGCGAAGTGCCTTGGTAGGAAAGGATGCCTGGGGCTGCGCTTGAGCGATATTCCCGAGAGCTATCGCAAGCACGGCGACATGAAGCCGTGCGAGTCCGAATACTGTCATTTTCTTGATCCCTGATGGCGAACGACGACAAATGTAAGTATGTTTGGTTAGTTAACTTGCTTTGTCAACTTATCATAACGTTCAGCCGCACAAACAGGTTGACACGAGGGGGAGTAGGCAAATAAAGTATGCATATAGATCAGTTAGGTAATGTATCTAAGTGATCTATGTGGGCGCGGACACGGGGTGTATGCGTTCCTTTGAGCCTTCGAGCGATCTGTGGAGACCTTTCAATGAATGCCCAATCCAAGCCGGAGATGACGAACTTGAGTCCGTCTCCGACCAACAGCCAAGCCGACGGGTTGCGGCGCGGCGACGAGTACTTGCGCTCGCTGAACGACGGGCGCGCAGTCTATGTCGATGGCGAACTGGTCAAGGACGTGACCAAGCATCCCGCCTTCGCGGCGGCTACACGTTCCGCTGCCAGGCTGTTCGATACCGCGGCTGCCCCTGCTTTGCGGGACCGGATGACCTTTACATCGCCGTCCAGCGGCAGGCCGGTTCTACGGGCGTATCAGATTCCGCGTAGCCACGCGGACTTGAAAGCCCGCCGCTTGGCCTCGGAAACGTGGTCGGAAGGGACGTTCGGGATGATCGGGCGAACACCGGATCACGTGTCCGGGTTTTTCTGCGGTTACGCTGCTGTGCCAGAAGTGTTTGCCGCGGGCGGCAAGCACTTTGCCGAGAACGTGGTGAACTTCTACGAGCATTTGCGCGAGAACCACATGTGGGCAACCTATGCCATCGTGCCGCCGCAGATCGATCGTGGCAAGCCGGCTCACAAGCAAAGCGATCCAACTCTGTATGCCGGGGTGGTCAAGGAGCGCGACGACGGCATCGTCATTTCCGGAGCGCAACAGCTCGCAACCGGCGGCGTCATTTCAGATTATCTGTATCTGAGCTGCATCCACCCGTTGCAAGCCGGTGACGAGAACTACGCCATCGGTGTCGCGCTGCCGATGAATGCCGCGGGCATGAAGCTCTATCCACGAAGGCCCTTTGCCCTCCAGGCGACGAATTCGTTCGACTACCCGCTCAGCAGCAGGTTCGACGAAACCGATTGCTTCGTGGTGCTGAAGGATGTCTTCGTGCCTTGGGAGCACGTCTTCATTTATCGCAATACCGAGGTCTGCCGGGATCAGTGGTGGAAAACGCCTTCCCACGCCTATGGCAACCTGCAGGCACAGGCCCGCTATGCCACCAAGCTGCGCTTCATGATGGGTCTGGCCAAGCGCATGAACGAGATGACGGGTAACGACGCCCATCCTCAGGTTCAGGTTCAGATGGGAGAAATGGCGGCGCATGTGCAGCTTGTCGAGTCCATGCTCGAGGCTCAAGAGACCCGCGCGGCGATCGATGCCAACGGCGTGATGTGGCCCTGCAAGCGTTCTCTTTACGCCATCATGGCGCTGCAATCAGACATGAACCCGCGCTTGATCGATACGATCAGAGAGTTGACGGGAGCGGCGATGATTTCGCTGCCTTCTTCGCTCCAGGACCTGGAAAGCCCGGAGACGGCGGAGGACATCGAACGGTATATGCGTGCCGCAAGCACCGATGCCCGTTCACGCATCGCGTTGATGCGGATGGCCTGGGATTTCATCGGTACGGAATTTGGCAACCGTAGTCAGCAGTATGAGAAGTTCTACGGTGGTGCATCGTTCCTCGTCAAACAGAACATGTACCGCTCCTACGACTTCGGGCGCGGCACGGCGTTGGTGGACGCAGCCTTGAACTTGCCTCCCGAACTGTAATTGCGACGGCCGCGCTGCGCGAGCAACGGCAGCGCGGCCCCTGGCATGGATGAGCTCATGAATACGCCCGATAGTTTCAATTTGACGTTCGACAGCCGCCAGTTCCGAAATGCGCTGGGTTCGTTCGCCACCGGCGTCGCGGTGGTGGCCTGCGTCGCCGAAGACGGGACGCCGCTGGCCAGCACTGTCAGTTCGTTCAACTCGGTTTCGCTGGATCCTCCGCTGGTGCTGTTCAGCCTGGCGAATTCTGCCTTGTCATTGCAGTCATGGCTCGATGCACGCCACTATACGGTGAGTGTCCTGCACGCCGACCAGGCGGCCCTGTCGAATCGGTTCGCCCGAGCCGGAGAAGACAAGTGGCGGGATGTCTGCCCCGTGCGGGGACCGGTTACGGACCTGCCGTTGCTGCCCAACGCTCTGGCGTGGTTCGAGTGTGCGGCCTATGGTCAGCACGAGGGCGGGGACCATACCATCATGGTCGGCAGGGTGCTCTCGTTCCGAACTCGGATGCAATCGGATGACCAGCCCCTGGTCTTCTTCAAAGGGCGTTACAGGAAGCTGGCCCGGGAGTCCGAGGCCCTGCCTGTCGATGATGGCCTGTATTTGCATGCCTGGTAGCGGTCCGGGCCCGGAAGCCGCGGTTGGCGAAAACGGGCAGTCGCCACAGGCGCCATTGCCGACTGCCTCCGGGCGTTACACGGGAAACTGCGATTGGGCTCCAAGCTGGGGCCAGGCGATCGGCGCGACAGCGTTCCGGATACGCCCATCCAGAGGTTCCTGATCGTTCCATTGCTGGGCGACGATCCGGCGGCCATTGAAGTTGTTTGATTCCTCTGTACACAGCCAAGCCAGCGGGGCGCACATCTGTTCGGGCTGGATCAGCGCGTCCGCGGGAAAGCCGCAGTCGGCGGGAACCATGCCCGTATTGACCGGCCCCCCTGGCACCAGCACGTTCACCGTTACGCCCGTCCCTTCCAGATCCTGCGACATGATCCGCGAAAGGGCTTCGAGCGCAGCCTTGCACGGCCCGTAGGCGCCGATGCCTTGTCTGTACATGGTGTCGAGGCTGGTCGTGATGTTGACGATACGCCCCCATTTCTTGTCCATCATGCCAGCCGCGAAGACTCGCGACATCAATTGTGCGCCGAAGACGTTGACCCGGAGCATCGCAAGCCACAGCTCGTCGGGCATCTCCCAGAATTTCGGCTTGTCGATCAGGTATCTGGGCGAGTTCTTTTCCGGGCCTATCGCGGCGTTGTTCACAAGGACGTCGACGCCTCCGAATCTCGACAAGATGTCGGCTTGCAGCGCTTGCGCCGCCTGGGCGTCCGAGATGTCCATGACTTTCGTGTAGACGTTCGTTCCGGCCGACTGAAGTTCCGTCGCCACTTTCTGGAGCGCCGCCTCGGCAACGTCCACGAGAACCAGACCGGCCCCGGTCTTGGACAGGTGCCTGGCGAATGCCATCCCGATTCCCTGCGCGGCTCCCGTAATGAGTATCGTCTTGTGCGTTCCCTGCTTCATGATGATCGATCCTGAGAATGTGGAAGATACGAGGTCAGCTGGGGTGCCTGGCGGTATGCCTGGCGAGGAAAGACAGCATCCGCTGGCGCGCGAGGGTATGGGCGGCCTGGTCGAAGCGGTCCAGGCGGAACCGGTTGTAGAACGCGTGCTCGGCTTCGGGATAGGTGAAGAACTCGTCCCTTGTGTCGTCTCTGCTCGCTACGAGTCCTCGGACTGCTTCGATGACCGCCATGGGGTTGTGATTGTCGTTCTCGCCGTAGTGCAACTGGACGGGAGCCTTCGTTGCGGCCAACTCTGCGGCCAGTTTGTCCAAGCCAACGCCGTACAAGGAGATCATGCATGAAACGTCCGCTGCGGCGGCCACCCGGACGGCCAGCCGTCCCCCGAGGCACAGCCCGGCAATGGCTGCGCTGCCAGTTCCCGGGAAGCGGCCCGACAGCCATTGCCAGGCGTTGACCAGATCTTGCGTGCCCAACTGCTCGTCATAGCGATTGGAGTAGTCGACCGCAAGTTGCCGTTCCGCCGGGTCTTCGCCATTGCCAAGGTCGAGACTGCGGGCAAGGCGCCAATAGATGTCGGGGACCAGGACGGCGTATCCTTCCGACGCAAGGTCGTCGGCTATGGCCCGCATCGCCGGGGTGACGCCGAAGATCTCCTGTATGAGGACAAGCGAGCCTTTCGGGACGGAAGGGGCCGCCAAGTACGCTCCCATTTCGGACTCCCGGATGGGAATCATTACATCGGTCGACTGAAGCTGCATGCCATCCTCCTGTGGGGGAAAAAAAGGTGAGTAGACAAACTCATTTTGCTAATGTAATGTAGCACACAGTACCGTGTTGGAGAAGGGTGTGAAGATGGGTAATAACGTGACCGCGCCCCTGGACGGCGTGAGGATAGTCGAGCTGACTGCGATGATTACGGGGCCGCTGGCCGGTACCCTCCTCGCGGATCTCGGGGCCGAAGTCATCAAGGTGGAAAACCCCTCGGATGGCGACCCGTTCAGATCGTTCCGAGGGGGGAACTACAGTCCCTACTTTTGCACCTACAACCGAAACAAGAAAGGCGTGACGCTGAACCTGAAAGGGGAGTCCGGTCGGAAGGCCTTCTTGAAGTTGATTGAAACCGCCGATGTCTTGATCGTGAATTTCCGGTCGGGCGTGATGGACCGTCTTGGCTTGGGAATGGACCGGCTTCATGAGGAGAATCCGAAGCTGATCGTTTGCTCCATAACGGGGTTCGGGGAGTCAGGCCCCTATGCCGATCGTCCGGCATATGACGCCGTTGGCCAGGCGCTGAGCGGGATATCGAGTCTTTTCCTCGGAGCGGACGCACAGATAACCGGCCCGTCCATCGCTGATAATCTGACTGGCATGTATGCCAGCTACGCTATCCTCGGGGCCCTCTACGAGAGACAACGTACCAACAAGGGCAGGACCATCCAGTTGAACATGCTGGAGTCCACCATAGCGTTCATTGCCGATCCGTTCGCGAACTATACGATGGCCGACGTCCCGCCAGATCCGCTGATGCGGGTGCGCGCATCCCAGTCTTATGCCTTGCGGTGCAAGGACGGTTCCTTGCTTGCCATTCACATGTCATCGCCGACGAAGTTCTGGATGGGAATGCTGACGGCCCTGGGTCGGCTCGATCTCGCCGCAGACCCCCGATTCAAGGAGCGGACGTCGCGGCTGGACAACTACAAACAACTGGCGCTTGAACTGAACAAGACGTCTCGCACCCAGGCGCGGGACTACTGGATTGCACGCCTGATAGAAAACGATGTGCCTCATGCTCCCGTGTTGACATTGCCGGAAGTCATCGAAGACCCGCAGGTCAAGCACCTCGGCACGTTTACGGACATCAGGCATCCGCTTCATGGCGTACAGAAGACCATCCGCCGCCCTGTCCGATACGACGGGCAGCGGGACGACCAGCCGCTCATGCCCGCGCCGGACCTGGGCGAGCATTCGGCCGAAGTGTTTCGAGCGGTGGGAATGTCGGATGAAGAAATCGCTGCCGTTTTGCGAGGCGAGTAGAGCAGGGCGCCCCGAGGTCGACATCAATTCAAGGATTCCATCTATGAGCACTACTTCGATAGGCAGCCATCCCAGCGACGTTGGGCGGCTCAGAATGAGGGGACTGGATACCCTGTCCGAGGTCGTTGGGGAAATGAGCTTCAGCGAAGGGTTCTACTTCATCGTGACGGGGAGGCGTCCGACAGCCTCGGAACTGCGTGTTTTCGACGCGGCCTTGCTGGTGCTGATGGACCATGGCCTGACGCCCAGTGCCTTGGTTGCCCGGCTTGTGGCTGATTCGAACCCGGGTGATATCCAGGTCCCGCTGGCAACGGGCATTCTGATGGTCGGCAACAAGTTCGCAGGGACCATGGTGGGGGCAGGCCGTATTCTCAGCGAGGGCATGAACCACGATGGAGACAAGCGGAAGTGGGCCGAATCGCTGGTTAGCAGGTACCGCGAGGCCAAGCGGAGGATTCCAGGATTCGGCCATCCCAACTATGTCGGCGTCGATCCGCGTGCACAGCGGCTGGTGCAGATCGCAGAGAGTGCGGGGGTGAAGGGGGGTTACATCCGACTGCTCAAGCTGCTGAGCGAGGCTGTCGATGGCGCCGCCGGCAAGCGCGTGACGTTGAACGTGACGGGCGTGCTAGGCGCGGTCTTGAACGAGATCGGATTTCCCGTCGAGACGATGCGGGCAGTTGCCGTAGTCGGCCGCTGCGCCGGCTTGGTCGCTCATATCAATGAGGAAATGACGTCGCCGATTACCGCCGATCTGCTCGACTTCAGCGAAACCATAGAATACGTCGAATAGACGTTACAAAGGATCGCACTCCAGCGCCCGCTATCCGCCGTCGTCGGATGCGGGCGTTTTGCCGTCCAATGAGAGAGGCCCAGCGTGCCAATGCCGCCCTCGACCGGTCGCGGGCAGACTTGGCTGCGCTATTGCGAGATGGTGAAGCCGTCTTGGCAGGTCCGGATGAGGGTGTGGCGGCTCTTTTTTCCCCGGATACTCAGCTTCGATTTTTATACTTTGTATAAACCGTTTATACAAAGTCAAAATTCCAACGGAAGACGCCTCCCCCCGGATCCTCAATTTTTTTCCTAGGTGGCCGAGATGAGTCGAAGAAATGGCCGCGAGCCGCGCCGCATCAAGTCGATTGAAGTGGGCTTCCGGATTCTTCGGGTGTTGGAGCATGCTCAGAAGCCGCTACCTTTGACGGTCATAGCCGAGGCAGCCAAGTTGCCTGCCAGCAATGCGTATCTCTACCTCGCCAGCTTCGTTCACGAGAGCATGGTGGAACAGGACGCAATGGGCCACTACGGATTGGGATCGTTCGCCGTGGTACTGGGCGCCGCTGCTACACGGCAGGCAGGTCTGGTGGATCTCGGCAAGGATCTTCTTGGCGGCCTGCGGGCTCAGACGCGCGACTCGGTCTTTCTTTCGATCTGGGGTAATCGAGGCCCGACGATCGTGCATAAGATTGATGGAGATGAATACGGTCCCATAGGCTTGCGCGTCGGTCATGTGCTGCCATTGCTGGGTACCGCGACGGGCGGGGTGTTTCTAGCGTGGATGCCTACGGCGAGGACGGAACGACTGGTCGACCAAGAACGAGGATCTGCCGTCAGCCTGGCGGCAGGTGCCAGCGCCGGCACCCGTAGCGCGGCGCTCGCTGAGGCATCCCGATCCGTTCGCCGGATGGGCTATGCCGTGGCGGATTCGGCCGTAAACGGGGGATTGTTCGCCGCATCTGCCCCTGTATTCGATCAGGGCGGACAACTATGCGCTGCTATCACCATCCTCGGTCCGGGCATCGGGCAAGCCGGCGCTGATCGGGCTATTGACGAACTCCGGCGCACAGCTGCGGAGCTCTCGAAGCGGCTTGGGGCGCCAGTTCCCTAGAGACTCGATAGCGATTCCCGATTGATCTGGGTTCTCTTCCTCCGGCTGCCAGTCTGGTGGTCCACATCGTGGCGCCCACGGTCGTCGGAGTAGCCAAGTCTTTGACTCATTGAACGTATCGGGCATGGTCGATCCTGGCTCGTGAAGCTATCTGCGGGTGATGCCAATTCTCCGTTTAGATAATGAAAAAGACTTATTGACAAAGGGCAGTTAACAAATGAATCTATCTAATAGAAAAACGTGATTCAAATCGCAGGCATCGATGCTTCGAGAGGGATCGCGTTCTGTGCAGGGCCGGGCGTGTACTACGGAGAAGATGATGCTGCGTGACTTGATTTCGTTGTTCGAGCAGGCGGGAGAGTTGAGGCGGGTATGTGGCGCTTCAGCTATCGAGGAAATCGGGGCGTTGACCGAGATGAACGCGAAGCGGGAGAAGCCCCATGCTCTCCTTTTCGACGAGATTCAGGGATACCCTGCCGGCTATCGGGTCTTCAGTGGAATGCTGGATTCGCCCTTGCGACTGGCAACTGCTTTGGGGTTTGAAGGGGTCGATTCCACCGAAGCACTCCTGGCCAAGCTGGAGAATGGCCGGCTGCAACGCTGGATCGACGAGGCCGAAAGCTATCCTCTCGAGGAGGTGGAACGAGATGGCGACGTCCTGCACATCTCTCCTTGTGAGTCGAGTGGTCTGAACCTCGATAGCTTTCCCGCACCGCTTTGGCATAGTGGCGACGGTGGAAGGTACATCGGGACTGCATGTTCGATTTTGACGCAAGGACCCGATGGGGGATGGGTCAACGCCGGATGCTACCGGACGATGATCAAGGACCCTGAGTCGGTCACGATCAGCTTTTCGACGACGAGCAGGCACGGCCGTGCCCACGTTGGGGCGTGGTGGGATGCGGGACGGTCCGCTCCCGTTGCAATCGTGGTTGGAGGTGATCCTCTCCTGGCGCAGATCGCTGGGGTCGAGGTTCCTTTCGGGATCTCGGAGCTGCAAGTCGCCGCAGCCATCCGGCGCAAACCCATGCGGGTCGTGAAGAGTGACCTGACGGGATTGCCGATTCCCGCAGATGCGGAGTTGGTGCTCGAGGGTTTCATTAGTGCGGGCGATGAGTCGGAGGAAGGGCCGTTCGGCGAGGCCACCGGCTACTACGCCAGCGCGCACAAGCTCGTGCCCGTTGCGAGGATCCAGCGAATCTGGCACCGCAAGGATCCAATCATCTTGGGAGGGCTTCCGAGCAAGCCGCCCCATGATTTCGAGTATCCCTACGCGGTGATCCGGTCCGCATTGATGAAGGACTCGCTGAAGGCCGCCGGTGTCACCGGAGTCCATGCGGTATGGACATCGTTCTCGAGACAATGGACGGTAGTGTCCGTCAAACAGGAACACCCGGGGCATGGGAGGCAGGCAGCCTACATCGCCGCCAACTGTGGCCCTGGCGCCTACTTCTCGCGCTACGTCGTCGCTGTCGATCACGACATCAATCCACAAAGCGTTTCCGAGGTGCTGTGGGCGATTCTCACCCGAGCCGACCCAGGCAGCGATATCGAGATCACGAGAAAGGGATGGGGCAGCCCCATCGACCCGATGGGAAATCTATTCCCCGAGGGGCACATGTACAACACGCGGGCAATCATCGACGCGACGATTCCCTACACCAAGAGGGACCTCTTTCCGAAAGTGGCGACGGTCGATCCTGATCGAATGCGAGAGCTATCTGTCAAGTGGGCGGATTTGTTCGGTAGCAGGTAGCAGTTCCAGCCGAAAGACACCAGGCGACGAACCGCGGACCTGCTGGGCAGCCAAGTGTTCTCGCCCTATGCATAGACCCTGTCAGAGAGAATGTCATGCGCACCAAGTTCACTCTCCTTACCTCCTTGTTTCTCATGTCCGTTCTTCCAGGTACGGATGTTTACGCCCAGGCTCCCTGGCCTACAAAGCCGGTGACCTTCGTCGTTCCATACGCCGCGGGGGGAATGGGGGATCTGGTGACGAGGATTGCAGCCAAATACATGTCGGAGCGATTCGGCCAGCCGGTTGTTGTCGAGAATCGCCCGGGGGCAGGCGGAATCATCGGGACGTATCAGGTGGCGAAGGCCGCTCCTGATGGCTACACGATCGCATTGTGCGGACCAGGTGCGATTTCGATCGCCCCATTCGCGCAACCCAAAGACGTGAAGTATCGCCCTCTCGAAGACCTCGACTTCGTGGGCATGTTCAACTTCAATCCGTTCGTCGTTCTGGTCCGGAAGTCTCTGCAGATTGCTTCGATGAAGGAACTCATCGCTTACGCAAAGGCCAACCCCGAGAAGCTCAACTACAGCACCAGCGGCATAGGCGGCGGCATGCACTTCTCCGTTGTGCTTTTCGAGCACATGACGGGAACCAGGATGACACATGTGCCGTATAAGGGAGGAGCACCGGCGACGATGGCCGTTCTGGCGAACGAGGTGGATTTCACGTTCACCAATTCGTCTGATGCGATGCCTTATCTCGACGGCAAGCAGATCAACGTGGTCGCGGTGTCTTCCGGAAAACGGCTGTCCTCGGCGCCCACCATTCCTACGATTGGAGAGACCGTACCGGGATATGACGTGATCACGTGGCAGGGGATCTGCGCGCCCAAGGGATTGCCGGCCAACGCAATGGAACGCCTGAACCGAGTAACACAAGAAATGGCGGAGGATCCGGCGATTATCGAGCGGTATCGGCAACTGGGGTCCGAGCCGGCGAAAACGACGCCGGCTGAGTTCCGCGCGTACGTTGCCAAGGAAAGCACGATGTGGTCGAAACTGCTCAACGACATTGGCTACGGAAAACAGTGAACGGCTGGACAACTTATGGGGAACATCATGCGTACGAGGGTTCATCGGTTTCCGTCCCTGAATGGAAGGGTAATTCTTATCACTGGAGGGGCGCGCGGGCTAGGCCGGGAGATGGCCCTTGCCCTGGCGGAACAGGGAGCGAAGCTGGCGATCGGCGGTTCGCGCCCCTCTGCGGAGTTGGATGAGACCGTTGCGGAGATACGAGTGATGGTCGGCCACGCCCAGGCCGTAGGCATGGTGGTGGATGTGACCGATTTTCAGGCATGTCGATCATCCGTCGAGGCTGTGGAGCGTGCGCTTGGACCTATCGATGTGCTGGTCAACAACGCTGCATTGGGCATGCTTGCCGTGAATGTTTCGTACACCACGGAAACGACCAGGTTCTGGACTATCGACCCGGCCGGATGGCGCAAGATCGTAGATGCCAATGTCAACGGCACTTTCCACATGTCCCGTGCGGTGGTTCCAGGCATGGTGTCCAGAAGATTCGGAAAGGTGATTAACATTTCGACCAGCAATAGCACCATAAATCGCAAGGGATATACACCTTATGGCCCGAGCAAGGCTGCCATTGAATCGATGAGCCGGGCCTGGGCGGCAGAGCTTGCGGGGACCGGTGTGGACGTGAACTGCTACCTTCCGGGCGGAGCCTCGCAGACCGCCATTCTCCCGCCAGGGACAACAGGGTCAGACGGAAATCTTTTTCCTGCCGAGATCATGCGGCGGGGAATTGGTTGGCTATGTGCCGATGAGAGCAATGGCATTACCGGAGAGCGATATGTCGCTCGGCTGTGGGACGAGACCTTGTCCTCCGACGAGGCAGCGAGGAAGGCCATGGATATGCACTATTAGCGTTTCCCGGTCGTGCCGTGTTGAAGTGATCGGGGTCCCCGCTGAGGGATACGTGAGTCGGATGACTATGGGTACTGGTAATGAACTCAAAAAATGCAGAAGCAGTAGGGGAGTCTCGACATTTTATCGACGGCGATTGGGTCGAATCGGTTGATGGCAAGAGCGGCCAGAGCATCGATCCATCGAATGGCGAGGTCATTGGAGCTTTCGCGGTCGCGGGGGTGGCCGAAGCCGATGCTGCGATTGCCGCGGCGGTGAGAGCGTTCCGCAATCCACGGTGGTCACAGAGTCCGAGGACGCGCCAGGCGGTCATGCTGAGATGGGCGGACAGGATCGAGAGCCGGGCCGAAGAGTTGGCTCGTTTGATCAGCGTCGAGAACGGGCGGGCCATTCGCCAGGCTCGTTTGGAGATCGGTGGAGCGGTGAGCGAGTTGCGATACTACGCTGGTCTGGCTAGACATATCCCCGGACATGTAGTCGAGAGCGAGCCAGGTGTTTTTTCGACAATTCTGCGTGAACCCCTTGGAGTGGCCGGGATCATTGTTCCTTGGAATGCCCCTGTGGGGCTGCTCGTCAGATCACTTGCCCCGGCGATGGCCGCGGGTTGCGCGAGTGTTATCAAACCCGCGCCTCAAACTACGATCATCACCGCCAGAGTCCTGGAGTTGCTTTCGGCCGATTCCGAGATGCAAAAGGGGGCGGTGAACATGGTTGGCGAGGTAGGGCACGAGGTTGCCAAGAGATTGGTCTCATCGGGGGGCGTGGACGTTCTGAGCTTTACGGGCTCTTCGGTCATGGGTCAGCAAATCATGGCAGACGCATCGTCGACGATGAAGCGTCTGTCGCTGGAGCTCGGTGGAAAGTCGTGTTGCCTGGTATTCGAAGACGTGGACATTACCGTAGCAGCCCCCAAGCTGGCCGCGGCCGCGACTGTGCTTTCGGGCCAGCAGTGTACGACGGCCCGCCGTATTCTTGTTCATCGATCGCGTGTGGAGGAGATGAAGCACAGCCTTGCCGCTGCGCTTAAAGCGTTGGTGATCGGCCCCGGCTTGGAGGAAACGACTGACGTCGGCCCCATGGTGGACGCTGCCGCGCAAAACCGCGTGGGAGCAATGATTGAGCGGGCATGCGACGAAGCCGACGAGGTCCTGCTGCGAGGTGGAAAGGTAACTGACGGTCGGCTCGAGAAGGGGTGCTTCCAGGCGCCGACTCTAGTGGCGCATGGGGATTCTGGGGCGTTTTTCTGCCAAGAAGAAATATTTGGGCCTTTCGCCGTCATCGAAGCCTTTGATACCGAAAGCGAGGCCATTGCCCTGGCAAATCATACCGTCTATGGTTTGTCCGGTAGCGTCTGGACTCATGATGGGGACAGGGCCATGCGGGTGGCGCGAGCTTTGCGTAACGGAACGGTGTGGATCAATGACCACAATCGTCTCTTTCCCGAGGCTGAGACAGGGGGATACCGCCATAGCGGGCTAGGCAGGCTTCACGGATATGAGGCGCTGGCGGACTTCACCACGCTCAAGCATGTCTATCAAGATGTCGGGGTTGCGGTCCATGGATAAAGCTCAAGAAACCCGGCCTCGAACGGCGGCTCATTACTTTTTGGAAGGTCTGGAGCAGCTCGGGGTCCAGCGCTTGTTCTGCAACCTGGGTACGGACCACGCGCCGTTGATCGAGGAAATGGCCCGATGGGAGCAAGAGGGCCGCAGCCCTCCAGCGACGATTCTATGCCCGCACGAGAATACCGCGGTACACATGGCTGCTGGATATGCGCATGCGACCGGGAAGGGGCAAGTGGCCGTCGTGCATGTCGACGCCGGCACGTCCAACGCCGCAATGGGACTGCACAATGCGTACCGGGCACGTCTGCCGTTGATGCTTCTGGCTGGAAGGGCGCCTTACACGATGCGCGGCGAACTACCTGGATCGCGGGACGTGTATGTGCACTTCGTTCAAGATCCCTTTGATCAGGCCAGTGTGGTCAGACCGTACATCAAATGGGAATACACATTGCCGACAGGCATTGTGGCCAAGGAGGCGCTACGCCGTGCGAAGACGGTCATGGAGTCGGACCCCAAGGGGCCGGTCTACATGATGTTGCCGCGCGAGACGCTTTCGGAAGAAACGGCGTTCAAGGGGGATTGCGGCTTCTCGGAGGAGGCGTATGGGCCGACACATGAAGGAGGAGCCGACTCCGAGCTTGTAGACAAGCTGGTGGACCAGGTCCTCGCCGCAGAGAGCCCTCTATTGATTACCTCTTATGCAGGCCGGAACGAAGAGTGCTTTGAGGTGATGCGCGAATTCATAGAGTTCACCGGAACGCGCGCGTTCGAGTCCAATCCATTGCATGCGTGTATTCCCCATGATTCGGCGTGTTTCAGTGGCCACGATGCCAGTAGTCATGTTCCTCATGCAGACCTGGGGCTGCTGATCGACGTTGATGTGCCCTGGATTCCCAAGCATACCGAGGTAAGCAGCTCGACGTACTGGGTGCATATCGATGTCGATACGGTAAAGGAAGGATTCCCCATGTGGGGTTTTCCAAGTCATCTCAGGGGCCGCGCCAATAGTGCATACGTTCTACGCCAGGTTCTGGACGAGTTGCGCAAGCGGGCTTCTCTTACATATAGGGAGAAGGCGGCCCGCCGGGTCGAGGTGTTGCGTGACGAAGCGGCGAAGCGACGAAGCGCTATCCAGGAGCGGGCTAGAGAACCGGGCCAAGTCAATAGACTTAGTGCCGCACATGTACTAGCCGTGTTGAACTCGCTCCTGGATCCGGAAGATATCGTGGTCAACGAGGCTGTGCGCAATGCTGGCACCGTGCTGGAGCAAATGCCGCGAATACGGGCGAAGTCGCTTGTAGGATTGGCTGGTGGTGGGCTGGGTTTTTCAGGTGGAATGGCGTTGGGAGTTCGGCTTGCGAGGCCTGAGCGCACTGTTGTGAACATCGTGGGAGACGGCGCGTTCTACTTTAACAACCCATCGTCGGTCTATGCCGTAGCCAAGCAGTATGAAACGCCAATTTTTACCGTCGTGCTCGACAATTCAGGTTGGGCAGCGGTGCGCCACGCAACCCTGTCGATGTATCCGGAAGGAGTGGCCAGAGCCCGGGATAACTTCAGGTCGTTGTTGGCCCCAGACATGGATTTTGCAGGTATCGGTCGGGCCGCGGGAGCGTATGGGGAGAAATTGGCCGACCCGGGTGAAGTTTCCGCGTCCATGAGGCGTTGTCTTGCCGCTGTGCGGGCTGGGAGAAGTGCAGTACTTCATGTCCGTATGGCTCCGATTTAGTCCGGCATGGTGGGGCGTGTGAAGAATTCGTGGGCCGCATCAAGACGATCGGGGCTCGGAGTGGACTGAACGCCGCGCGCGTATCAAGCTGACCGAGAGCGCGGCTATCGCGGCGGCGAGCGGGACGAACGAGACCCATAGGACGATGTCCCAGTCATACGCCGCCAACAGCCCCCCGGAGGCGAACGAACCCAGCGCCATCGTCCCGAAGACGATGAAGTCATTGAGGGATTGAACCCGCGTCTTTTCCTCCGGACGATGGCATTCCAGGATCAGCGCCGAAGCGCCCACGAAACCGAAGTTCCAGCCGACGCCGAGCAGGATCAAGGTCAACCAGAAGTGGGCCACGTCGATGCCGCCGAGTCCCACCGCGGCGGAGATCCCGGTCAGCAGCAAGCCAGCCGCGACGATGCGCTGGGCGCCGTAGCGAGTGATCAGCCGCCCCGTGAAGAAGCTGGGACCATACATCGCGATGACGTGCCATTGCAGGCCAAGGTTGGCGTCTTCCTGGGAGTGGCCGCATAGATGCATCGCCAGCGGCGCCGCCGTCATGAGAAAGTTCATCAGCATGTAGGACACGGCGCCGCACATCACCGCGGTGATGAAGAGCGGCTGGCGGGCGATGGCCGCCAGCCGCCGACCCTGGGCGACCTCGGCCGGTGTCGGCATGGGCAGCCGCACGCCCAGCAGTACCAGTGCCGATACCGCCGCCACGGCTGCCTGCACGAGGAAGGTTGCCGCGAACATGTACGGGGGCCAGAGGTGCATGGTGTGGGTGACGAGCTGTGGTCCGACGATCCCGGCGATGACGCCGCCCCCCATGACGAACGACAGCGCACGGGCCTGCAGCGCCGGGGATACGCCATCGGCGGCGGCGAACCTGAAGGAGAGCACCACGGCCGCGTAGGCGCCGCCGAAGAAAGTGGCCAGGCAGAAAAGCCAGAACGAACCCAGCACCACCGCCGCGGCCGCGAGCAGCCCCACCAGGACGCCGCACCCGGTTCCGGCCAGGAACGAGGCTCGTCGTCCGTAGCGGCGGGCAATCGCCCCCGTCGGCAGGATGCAGGCGGCCATGCCGACCACGAACACGGAAATGGGGAGGGTGGCCAGCGCCTTGGACGGTGCCAGCATGTCGCCGACGATCGCCCCGGTGGCATAGACCACGACGGAGTTGGCACCGGCCAGTGCCTGGGCGATGGTCAGGCGCGCGATGTTGCCGCGCTGCGCGCGTGGCGTCAGCTCGACGCCGTGGGACGGTTTGTTCATGTTCATGCCAGTCCGGTCTTGAGGTAAAGGGTGGCTCCCTGGCCGCCAGCGGTGATGTCCGGGTAGGTTCCCTCGGGCAGGCGAATCCAGCCGCCATGTGCGTAGGAGCGGCCGCCGGTCACGACTTCACCGGTAAGTACCAACAGTTCGGCCCTTCGCACGAAGGAGCCGAACGGGGCTGCGCCAGGGGGCAGGCGCTGCAGGCATGTTTGTTCCACATCGTCTTCGAAGAGCGGGCATACCTCGTGGCCATCCCGGTCGCACCAGGAAGAGGAGTCGCGCGTGTCGAGATGCACACGACGTTTGTCCTCCGGCCGCATCTGCCCCAGCTTGACGAAGAGGACAGCGCCCTCCGTGCTGAAGGGTTGATGGCCGGAGCCGGGCGGATTGCGCAGATACCAGCCGGCGGGATAGTGGTCGCTCCCTTCCGAGAAAGTCCCGGACAGCACGAGGATTTCCTCGCCACCGGGGTGCGTGTGGCGCGGAAAATCGCTGCCGGGTGCGTAGCGAACGATGCTGGTCGCCCGCGCGCGTTCCGTGCCCACGCGGTCCAGCATGACGCGCTCGACCCCCGGCTGGGGCGAGGCTACCCACTGATACTGGTCGGGAGCCAGACTGGCGGGCTGCGAGAAATCGGCGTTGACGAGCATGTGGGCCGCGATGCGTCAGTTGCGGCCGGCCATCACGCCGCCATCGACGTCCCAGATCGCGCCGGTGACCCAGCCGGCCTTGTCCGAGAGCAGGAAGCCCACGACTTCGGCGACGTCCCGCGGCGTACCCACGCGGCCGATCGGGTGGAAACCGTTGAAGCCTTGCAGCGCGTCGTGGGCCTGGGCCTTGGGGATGAAGCCTTCGTAGATGGGAGTCTGGACCACCGCCGGGGACACCGCGTTGACGCGGATCTGGTGGGGAGCCAGTTCCATCGCCAGATGCTGGGTCAGCGAGTGCAGGGCCGCCTTGGCCATCGAATAGGCCGAGGAGGGCGTCGCCGCGATGGCCTGCCTGGCCCACATCGAGCCGATGTTGACGATCGCGCCGGGACGCTCGCGGGCGATGAGATGGTTAGCGACCTTCTGCGTGATGAAGAAGAACGCCTTGTTCAGCTTCATGTACTGGTCGTAGTCGGCGTCCCGGTGTTCGAGGAAAGGCTTGGGAAAGAACACCCCGGCCGCGTTGACCAGAAGATCGATGTCCGGGTGTTGTTCGTCGATGGCCGCGAGCAGTCCGGCCAGTCCGGTCTCGCTGGACAGGTCCGCCGTCAGTACCCAGGTTTGTCCAAGCGCGGCGAGTTCCTTCCGTGCTTCTTCGGCCTTTTCCGGACGATTGCCCACGATGACCGCGCTGCCGCCTTCGGCGAGAACCGTGCGGGCGGCTTGCAGGCCGATACCGCTGGTGCCGCCGACGACCAGGAGTTTCCTGCCCTGGAATGAATGGATCATGATGAATGTTCCTGTGGCTGAGTTCGTTGTCCATGATCAGAAAAACTATTCATGCGACTCGACACGGGAGGCATGAAGATCAATGAATAGGCGCTATTCTTGGCCGATTTTCAATTACGGACAAACGAGATAAAGTGTCTTTAATTGAAAGAAAATCTTTATCAAAATGAAGTCGCCCATCCACCTGAATGCGCTGCGTGCCTTCGAAGCCAGTGCCCGCCACCAGAGCTTCTCGGCGGCCGCGGCGGAGCTGCACGTCACGCCGGCCGCGGTCGGCCAGCTCGTCCGGACACTGGAGCAATGGCTGGGGACACCCTTGTTCCACCGGGGTGCCAGCGGCAGGATCCGGCTGGTTCCGACCGAGGCGGCCGAGCGTGCGTTGCCCGACATCCGGGCCGGTTTCGCTCGGCTGACACTGGGGCTGGAACGGCTCAAGGAAGGCGCGCCCACGGGCATGCTTACCGTGGCCATCAGTCCTGCCTTCGCCGCCAAGTGGCTGTTGCCGCGTATCGAACGATTCCAGGCTGCCTGGCCCGATACGGACGTGCGGTTGGACACCAACCTCAAGCCCGTGGACTTCGCCGCGCAGCAGATCGATATCGGTGTGCGCTATGGGACGGGCGTCTGGCCCGGCCTGGCTGCCGAGAAGCTGATGGACGAGGAGGTGTATCCGGTCTGCTCGCCCGAGCTGCTGCGGCGAAATGGGGCGCTGGACCAGCCGGCAAGCCTGGCGCGCGAGACGTTGATCCATGACCTGTCCATGGATGGCTACATCGGGTTTCCGACTTGGGATATGTGGCTCGAGAAGGCTGGCGCCCAGGATGTCTCCACCCATCGTGGCATGAAGATCAACAACTCCGCGGCCGTGTTGCAGGCGGCGATCGACGGGCATGGCGTGGCGCTTGCCCGCAGCGTCATGGCGCACGATGACCTGGCTGCCGGACGCCTGGTCCGGTTGTTTCCGGAAATCCGGTTTCCCTCGGCCCTGGCGTATTACGTCATCTACCGGCCCGAGACGATAAGCCTGCCGAAACTGAGCGCGTTCCGGGGCTGGCTGTTCGATGAAGCGGTATTGCACCGGAGGAGCCTGGCCGCAAGCCGGCCAGCCGCTTGATTCGCCGTGCGAGCGGCGCTGGCGGTTTCCCTTGCCGGAGCGGGGCGCATGCCTGATGAATCCACATAAGAGACCTTGCTGAGAACCATACCGAATTCTTATTTGCTACCGGGTACACCGCTTCCTATCATGGGGTGGCACAACTATGGAGCAGCGTATGGCGGCCGTGGAAAAAGTCCTTATCGTGGGCGCTGGCCTGGGAGGGCTGGCACTTGGGATCGAGTTGCGCAAGCATGGCATCCTGGTGGACACCATCGAGCAGCAGCGAACCCACAATGCCGCAGGGATCGGGATAGCGCAGCCGGGGAACGCCTTGCGGGCGCTGGAGAAGATAGGCGTCAAGCAGCTCTGCATTTCCAAAGGCTTCCAGTCCGATCAGTATCGCTACTTCGACGGCGCGGGGCAGGCGCTGGCCAGCTTGCAGATGCTGCGTATCGCCAATACGGATCTTCCCGCCATGAACTTCCTGTCGCGATCCGCGCTGCACGAGTCATTGCTCGGCGCCGCTTGCGCGGCGGGCGTGAATTTCCGCCTGGGAACGACAGTCGAGAGCCTTCGCAACAGCGCGGACGGCGTGTCGGTCAAGTGTTCGGATGGGGCGGTCGGCACGTACGATCTGGTGGTCGGTGCCGACGGCATTCGTTCACAGGTGCGGCAGCGGGTATTCGGGGCTTCCTACGAGCCCCTCTACACCGGGTGCGCGGCGTGGCGTTTTCTGGCCAGGCGTCCCGAGGATTTGACGTACCAGGCCATTTATCTTGGCGTTGGGATGAGGACCGGACTGGTGCCGATCTCCAACGAATCCATGTTTGTTTTCGTCGTGACGAATGAGCCCGATGCGGGCCGGGTCCAGCCAGATCGCTTCAAGGCGATGCTTGCTGAGCGTCTTTCTTCCTACACGGCGCCCGTGATGCGCGATGTGGCGGCTCAGGCCGAGAAGGCAGAGACGATTGTCTACACACCGCTGGAAGAGGTGGTGATGGACGTTCCCTGGTTCAAGGACCGTGTCGTCCTGATGGGCGACGCGGCTCACGCCTCCAGCCCGCATGTCGCTCAGGGCGCCGCGATGGCCTTCGAAGACGCGGTGGTCCTTGGAGAAGTCCTGGGCAAGGACATGCCGGTTTCCGCCGCGTTGGATAGCTACTACATCCGCCGGTTCGGCCGCTGCCGATATGTCCAGGACTATTCGCGGAACATAGGGAAGGAAGGCCAGCTAAGCGATGCCAAAGCCTGCGCCGACAGAAACGAAGCGTTGCGCAAGCGTTTCCTGGTGCCACAGCCCCGCCCGCACGAATGGGTGCTCAACGAGAATATCTGACATTTCTGCCCTGTAGCGCTTGCGCAGTCTTTTGACGAGGTGGCGAATGATGAAGGTCTGTATTGCCCTGGCGGTCTTGATCGGTTTGACCGGTGTGAACGCCTACGCCGAGAGGTTTCCCACGCAGCCCATCAGGATGATCATTCCCTTCGCGGCGGGGGGCGCATCGGATTCACTCGCGCGTATCGTCGCGCGTCACCTGGAAAAAGAAGTGGGCCAGCCCGTGATCCCGGAGAACATGGCCGGGGCTGGAGGAATACTGGCAGGCCAGACGGTGGCGCGAGCGAAACCGGACGGGTATACCGTGCTTTTCGGGACCATAGGGACCAATGCGATCCTCCCCGTGGTGCAGGGTTCGAGCCTGAAGTACGATTCGCTCAAGGATCTGCTGGCGGTTGCTCCGCTACACGAATTGCCCCTGGTGCTGATCGTGCAGAAATCCATTGCGATGCCCGACGCGCGGTCGCTGGTCGAGTACGCGAAGAATCATCCGGGCAAGCTGACTTTCGGTTCCTCCGGAATCGGATCGGTGCAGCACCTGTCTGGCGAACTGTTCAACGCCAGGGCTCACATCGATACGCTGCATGTTCCATTCAAGGGCGGCGGCGCCGCGGTGCCGGCGCTTTTGGGAGACCAGATATCCATGATTTTCGAGCCCATGCCGAGCGCCATGTCGGCAGTCCGGTCGGGCCGCGTGTCGGCGTTGGGTGTCACGAGTGAGACCCGGTCGACGTCATGGCCCGACCTGCCGACGTTGAAAGAACAGGGCCTGGCAGGTATGGAGATCAATGCCTGGACAGGTTTGTTCGCTCCAGCAGGTACTTCCAGTGAGGTGGTTGACCGTTTGCGGACTGCGATCTCGAACCTGTCGAGAAACCCGCTTTACCTGGAGCAACTGGCCAGTGCGGGGACTTCTCCCGTGGTGGGCGGCTACGATCGTTTCCCCGCCTTCGTGGAGTCGGAGGTTCGTCGATGGAAAAGCGTAGCGCAACAAGCTGGTATCGCAGCTCAGTGAATGGAGGACGCTTGTGAAGATCAAACACATTGCCATCGTTGTGCCCGACCTGGAGGCCGCCGCGCTTTTCTACGAACGGGCGTGCGGAATGAAGAGAGTCGGAAGGGATGACCTGGAGATGGGGTCAGGCATCTATCTTTCCGACGGGGACACCAACCTGGCCCTGTTGCGGTACAAGCCCGGTCACCCGCTTGCTCCAACGGATGGACGTGCGTCCGTTCATCATTTCGGTTTTCAGGTCGACGATCTCGATGCCGCGGAGCGCGCGATCGTCGAGGCGGGAGGGACGTTTTTCTTTTCACTGGGGGACGATCCCGAGAAAAAGAATTTCGAGAAGAAGTTCAAGGATCCTTTTGGCGTGGTTTTCGACATATCGAAAAACGGTTGGGAAGGCACCCGGTAGGAGAGGCCCCGAGAAGAACACGTGGCGCTTGCCGGTATGCTTGGTCACCAGGCAATACATGTGAAGAGCCATGAAACGGTTGCATGAGGCGGACATCGATCTCAACCTGCTGCGTGTTCTGGTCGTTGTCTTGCAAGAGCGAAGCATGACGCGTGCCGCGGAGCGGTTGCGCATTACTCAGCCCGCGGTGAGCTTTGCCATTCGCCGGCTGCGAGAGATCCTGGGCGACCCTCTATTCGTAAAGTCCGGCAATAGCCTCGTACCCACCCAGTACGCCCTGTCCCTGGAGGCGCCGCTCAGCGATGCGTTGTCTGCAATCTGGCACAGCGTGGCACCTGGGGTCCTCGAGCCTTCCACGATGCAACGACATTTCCGCATCGCGATGTCATCCGTCGGAGAGTTCGCGCTTTTGCCTTTCCTGTTGCGCAGAGTGAGGGCCGAAGCTCCGAAGGTGACCATCGAGACGTGCAGGATTCCCGTCGAGGCGGTCGACGACGCGTTGCGTATCGGCAGAGTGGATCTGGCAGTGGGGAACTATCGGGAGTTGGGGCCGGCGACCCGCCGGGTGCTATTGATGCGTGACAAATATGTATGCCTGGTATGGGCGGGGAGCGCCGCGGCGCAGAAGACGCTGGAAGTCGCCGACTTTATCGAGCTCAGCCACATCCTTGTTGCCACCGTGGCAAGTTCGCATAGGGCGATCGAAACGATGTTTGCCGAACACGGAATCCACAGGAACGTGGTGCTGACGGTTTCCGGATTTGAAGCCGTTCCGGACCTGGTGCGGGGGACGGACCTCGCAGTGGTCTTGCCGAGCAAGGTCGCGGACCGGTTGAATCGCGGCAATGAGTTCCGGGGATTGCCGCTTCCCGTGCCTGTGCAGGACTTCGAGGTCACGCTTCACTGGGATGCTCGATTGGACGCCGACTCCGGGAATGCCTGGCTTCGATCGTTGATCCTCTCGCAGCGGGAGCTCTGTGACGTTTCCAGGTTTGCGAAATCGCAGGCCGGCCGCGGCCCGGGGTTTTAAAGCTCGAAGTCCACCAGGCGGGCGCCCGGCCATCGATTCTGCCGCACCACCGACTTGATTTTCTTGACCAGTACCTCGGTGACATGTGACACGGCCAGCGGCGCATTCACCGAGGTTCCCCGGACCACGGCCACCCGCCGCTGCAGCGGCGGCGATCCCATCGGCACGGCCACGAATCGGTTGGCAAGGAGGTCTTCCGCGATGGCGATGCCGGCCAGGACCGAATATCCGACCCCCGCGGTGAGCAGGGCTTTCGTCAGGGGAATGTCGTCCGCCTCGGCCACCACATTCAGCGGGATCCTGGCCACGCTGCAGGCCCGCTGAAGAATGTCCCGCACGCTGTGTTCGCCCGAGGGAAGAATCAAGGGAAGCCCCGCCAGCGTCTCCAGGGGTTCGTAGTCGCCCCATTCGGCCTCCGGGCCGCGCGGGCCGACCAGGAACAAGGGCTCGTCCAGCAGCGGAATGACCTCGGTGGCCGGATGTTCCCTCGGGTTGTAGAGCAGCGCGATATCGATCTCGCCGGTGGCGACCCAAGCCTGCAACTGTCCGGCGATGCCGGTGCGCAGCCGCAGCCGCACCCGGGGGAAGCCCGATCTGACGGCATTCACCAGGTCTCCGGCGACCAGGTCGCAGGTGCTGGGCAGCAGTCCCACCGTGACCGTGCCCGCCACGTCGGTCTGGCGCGGCTTGATCTCCTCCACGGTCTGGTCGAGCGCGAATAGCGCCCGCTTGGCTGCCTGGACCAGGATGAGTCCTTCGTCGGTCAGGCGCATGCCCGAATGCGTTCTTTCGAAGATCTGGCGCCCCAATTCCTGCTCCAGGAGGCGAACCTGCCTGGAAAGCGCGGGCTGGACGAGGTGCAACTGCTCCGCGGCCTTGGTCACGCTGCCCGCCTCGGAAATCGCGATGACGGCTCGAAGTTGACGTAGTTCCATGTCGGTCGGATCAGAAAGGTCGGCAAAACGGGGTATGCCGAATATTGATGGCCAGGCAGCGCAACGTTCTATTGGCAAGCGGAGCGGTACCCGCCTGACAATCCAGCTTTCGCTCCACGAGGTGTTCGATGCGCAACATTTCAAGAATTGGCGTGGTTTGCTGCCTGGGCCTGTTGGGTGGCCAGCCTGCTCATGCCTCCGACCAGAATTATCCATCCCGTCCGGTCCGGATCGTCGTCCCTTACGGTCCCGGGGGCATAGGGGATTTCACGGCCCGGGCCCTGGCGAAGGAACTGACCGACTCGCTCAAGGCCACGATTGTCGTCGAGAACAAGCCGGGCGCGTCCGGCCTGGTTGCCATGAATGCCGTCAAGGCCGCCGCGCCGGACGGCTACACCTTGGTGATGACCTCCAACACGACGCTTCCGGCGGCCAGGCACTTGTTCAAAGCCCTGGCCTACGACCCGATGAAGGACTTCGTCCATGTAGGCATGGTCGGCGTGTTCGGCTCGGTCGCCCTGGTTCCGAAAAATTCGCCGTTCAAAACGATTCCGGAGCTGGTCGAGTTTGCCAGGAAGAATCCGAGCAAGGCATTTTATGGCTACACCAATGCCTCGTCGCAGGTGCCGTCGGAAATGCTGAATGCGCGCGCGGGAATCAGGATGCAGGGGGTCGGCTACAAGGAAGCCGGCCAGGCCTCGACGGATCTGCTGAGCGGCCAGATACCGTTCATGTTCCTGGACACCGTGGCGGCCGCACCCATATTGCAGGGCGGACGAGTCATCCCGCTCGCGGTCACTCAGACGCAGCGCCTGGAAAAGCTGCCGGAAGTCGCGACCATGACGGACTTCTACCCCGGTTTCGAATTCAGCGGCTTCATCTCGGTGTCGGCCCCGGCGCGCACGCCGCCGGCCATCGTCGACAAGCTCAACGCGGCGGTGCGCGCCGCGTCGGCCTCGGAGGCGTTCCGGGCCGCCATCGAATCCAACGGCATGGTGCCGAAAGCCTTCAGCGTCGCGGAACTGGACGAATTCCTCCAGTCCGAGAACCGCAAGTGGGAGACCTACGCCGCAACCGCCAGATTGGTCCCCCAGTAAGCCGTCTCGCCATTTCGTCCACGCCCCTTCAATAGATCGATCACATCAAGATGCCTCACATTCAAGTTTCGACCGACGCTCACATCTACTACGAGGACTTCGGCCAGGGAATCCCTCTCGTCTTCACCCACGCGGGCAGCACCACGCATTCGATGTGGGAGCACCAGGTGGACACCCTGTCGAATGAGTTCCGCACCATTACCTGGGATTGGCGGGGAGTGGGGCAGTCGTCCAAGCCCAACGGACCGTACACCATCGATACCCTGGTCCATGATCTGGCCACGTTGACGACGACGCTGGGGCTTGAGGACTTCGTCCTGGTTGGACACGGTTTCGGATCGCACGTCGCCATCATGGCCGCGGAAAAATTGGGCAGGTCGGTTGCCGGCCTGGTCCTGACCAGCACGGCGCCATGGTGCTCGGGAAGCCGCGACGGCGTCGAAGGAGGTTTCTCCGACGAGTACCTGGCATGGATGAAAGCCAGGATGGGAAGCGTGGGCGTCAGCAGCTCGGCGGCCTACGCGGCCTTGTTCCGGGAATGGCTGTTCAAGCTGCCGGCCCAGGACGTCGACGTCCACGCCGCCGTGGCTTGCGCCACCCAGACGCCGCTTTTCGTCATGAACAGCTATCGCCGCAGCATCGCGCAGGTGGATCATCGCGAACGGGCGCGGAAGATCGAGGTTCCCACCCTTATCATCCAGGGGCGCCACGACCGCAAGCAACGTTATGGCGGCGCGGTGCATTTCCAGACCCTGATTCCCGGCGCGCGGCTCGAGACCTTCGAGGACAGCGCCCATATGCCCCAAGTCGAGGAGATGGGGCACTACAACGAGGTGCTTGCTTCGTTCGCGAAGGGCACGCGCGCGGTGTGACGCGTCCTTCATGCATCCGCGGAGTCAGCGGCTGATTGCGGCCGGCCGCTACCGAGCCGTCATGGACACATCCGGCCGTGCCGCGGTGACGGTCGACAGGATGGATTCGAATGCCTCGTGCGTCTGGTGCATCGCCGACGGCGAGGCCGGATCGATCCACAGATAGCTGTAGTAATACATGCCCAGCAGCGCCTTGAACCGGAAGCGCGAATACGGCGCGAAGACGCCGGTCTTTTCGCCCTCGATCAGGGTTTCCTTCCAGATCCTCTCGTAGCTGGCATGCAGCGCCAGTACCCCTTGGCGCCGGTCGTCGCTCAGCGACAGGGTTTCCCGGAAGCAGACGGCCAGTTCATCGCGGTGCACGCCGATGACGTCGATGAGTTCGGCGCCGAGGCGTCGCAGCCGGAGTACCGGGTCGGAGACCTCGGCCTTGGCCAGCTTCGCCTGCTGGAGCAGCTTGGCCATGTAGCGCCGGCATATTTCCTCCAGCAGGTCCTCCTTGCTGGGGAAGTAGTGGTAGAACGCCCCGCGGCTGAGGCTTAGCGCCGCGCACAGTTCGCTCATGCCTACGGCATGGAACCCTCGATGGGCGAAAAGCGCCGCCGCGCCGGCCAGGATCCGGTCACGGTTGGCGGCAAGCTCTTCCGTTTTCCTGTTCACCACGATCTTTGTTGGCGCGTTGCCTCGTCGATATCAGCAGGAATTGTAATGGGAGCCGGGTGTGCGCGGCGCGCTGGCTCATGTACACTTCGCATTCTAGACCGACCGATCGGTCGGTCTGGCGGGGTGAGAGGGCTGGGATCAATGGGATCCGGACGCGGACAAGGAGGGAGCATGAATAGTCGAGACAAAGCAGGTAGCGCGCTGGCGGAGCCCGTCGAGGCGGCGGCTGGCGGCAGGCGGCAGTTCCTGGCGCGGAGCACCGCGGTGGCCACCTCGCTGGCAACGATGGCGCTGTCGGAGTCGGCCACTGCCCAGGCGGGCGCGGCCGCGGGTGCCTCGGACGCGGCGAAAAAGAATCTGCCGCCGAATGTGCCGGCGTGGACGAAGTCCCTGGGCGGGCCCACGGCCTCGCCCTACGGGGTGCCGTCCAAGTTCGAGACCGATGCGATCAGAAAGCTGTACCCGGGCCTCAAGGAGCCGATGTCCGCCTACAGCACCACGCCTCTGCAGGAACTGGACGGCACCATCACCCCCAATGGCTTGTTCTATGAACGGCATCATGCGGGCGTTCCGGAAATCGACCCGCAGCAGCATCGCCTGATGATCCATGGGTTGGTGAAGAACCCGATGATTTTCGACGTGCGGGAACTGCGGCAGTTTCCCAGCGAAAGCCATGTCTATTTCCTGGAGTGTTCGGGCAACCCGTCGTTCCTGCCGCCTTATGGGAAAACCGCGGCCGAGGTGGCCGGTCTCGTCAGCTGTGCGGAATGGACGGGGGTTCCGCTCAAGACCCTGTTGAATCGCGCGGGCCTGGATCCGAAGGCGAAATGGATCGTGGCCGAAGGCGCCGACGGTGCCGGCATGACGCGCAGCATCCCGATCGAGAAATGCCTGGACGACGTGCTCGTGGCCTACAGCCAGAACGGCGAGCGCCTGCGTCCGGAGCAGGGTTATCCCATCCGGCTTTTCGTGCCGGGCTTCGAAGGGAACATGAGCATCAAATGGCTGCGGCGCCTGCACGTGACGGATCAGCCGGGCTATACGCGTGAGGAAACGGCCAAGTACACGGACTTGATGGCCGACGGCCGCGCCCGCAAATTCTCGTTCATCATGGAGTGCAAGTCGATCATCACGTCTCCCTCGGGCACGCATCGCCTGACCCGCAAGGGAACGCACGAGATGCGGGGGATCGCCTGGAGCGGCCATGGAAAGATCACGGCTGTCGATGTGTCCGCCGACGGCGGCAATACCTGGTATCCCGCCACCCTGCAGGAACCGGTGCGCTCCAAGGCGTTGACGGCGTTCCGGGCGCCGTTCGAGTGGAATGGCAAGGAACTGGTGATCATGAGCCGGGCAATGGACGAAACCGGCTACGTGCAGCCCACGCTGGAGCAGCTCATCTCGGTACGGGGAAAGGTTTCCTTCTACCACAACAACTCGGTTCAACCATGGCGGATCGCCGCCAACGGGGAGGTGACCAATGGACGCGCGTAACGCCTTCATCGCCGCAGCCATCGGGGGCTGCGCCATGTTGGTCCCGGCCGCCAGCCAGGCCGGCTATGAAAACCTCGGCCGGCACTTGAGCAAGGAAGAGCTTGCCGGCTGGGACATCGACGTGTCGATAGACGGCAAGGGGCTTCCGCGCGGAAAGGGAACCGTGGCCCAGGGGGAAAAGGTCTACCAGGCCATGTGCGTGGCCTGCCATGGCGTGAAGCTGGAAGGCGGGCTGGGGCCCGCGCTGGCCGGCGGCGTGGGCAGCCTGACCACCGACAAGCCGCTCAAGACCATCGGCAGCTATTGGCCCTACGCCACCACGCTGTTCGATTACATCCGCCGGGCGATGCCGTTCCAGGCTCCCCAGTCGATGTCCAACGACGACGTCTATAGCGTGACGGCCTACCTGCTGAACAAGAACGGCATCCTTCCGGCGAACGCCACGGTGGACGCGAGCAACCTGGCCAAGGTCAAGATGCCCAATCGGGACAATTTCTATGTCGACGACCGTCCCGACGTGAAGGGAGTCCGTTGCATGAAAGACTGTCTCTCGAAGAAATAGGCATCCCCTCGGAGGTCATGGCCGGGCGCTCGCGGTACCGGAGGACACGCGGGGCCCGGCCGTCCTCATCCCATATCTCATCACGCCCACGACGCACAGCAGAACGATGAGCACCCCGCCCAGCGCGACCAGCGCCCGGCCCAGGGGGCCCAGCACCTTGCCCGAGTGGACCGGATACTGCCAGACCAGGAACCGGTCCACCGGCGTGCCGCTGGCATAGCCGAAGCGCCCCGCCAATTCCCCGGTCCGGTCGTCGATGAAGACCTGTTCATAGCGCACGCGCAAGGCGGATTCGCGCAGGTTCATTTCCTTGAACGCGACCCGGTACATGCCACGCGACGCCAGGTGTCCGAAGTACCAGGGCTCGTAGTCCCGGGTGCCCTCCGGCAGCAGGGCCCGCGCCAGGACGACGCTCTGCCGGGCGCTGATGGGAGGCGGTGTCGAGGACGGCATCGCCGTCTGTGCCCGCGCCGCGACCGGATGTTGGCTGATCGGGCCGAACAGGCTGGCGAGTGGCTTGAACACGTCGTTGCCCAGGCTCAGATAGACGCCCGTGAAGGCGATGGGCAGGGCCACCAGCAGCGTCCACAGGCCGAGGGTCCGGTGCAGGTCATTCACGAGCTTCAGCCCGCGCGCGTCCAGGCTCATGCGCCAGGCGGAGCGCCACGGCCGCCCGGGGCGGGTGGGGAAGGTCAGATACAGGCCGGCCAACGAGATGAGCAGCCAGGCGACGCAGACCCATCCGAGCAGGCGGCTGCCCCATTGCCCGGGCAGGGCAAGATTCCGATGAAAGCGGTTGAGCCAGGGCATCAGGTGAGCGCTATCCCAATGCCAGGCGCCCCACTTGCGCGTGCCCAGGATGCGGCCGGACGCGGGGTCGACGAACATGCGGTCGAAGTCGACGGCCGCGGCGCCTGGCCGGGCTTCGACCTGGACTTCGCTGGCCTGGCCCGGCGGCGTGTCCAGCGGCAGTTGGGTCACGCGGATGCGGCCATCCTGGGATTCGATCCGCGCCAGCAGCGTGTCGAAGGGCAGGGCGGGCCGCGTGTCGCCGGTCTTGAACAGCGCCGGATTCAGCCAGGCATCCAGTTCGTGTTCGAAGGCGATCAGGCTGCCCGTCAGGGCGGTGACCGCGACGAACAGGGCGATGACGAGGCCGCACCAGCGGTGCAGCCCGCGAAGGAACGCTTTCACCGCACTACCAGGTGTGGGCGTAGCTGATTCTCAGGACCGTGCCGGCCGCGGGCAGGTGGCTGGTGTTGTTGTTATTGCGCAGGAGCTGGCTGTAGAGCGGGTAGTAGTGCCGGTTGAACAGGTTCTCGATGCCTAGCGTGACCCGGTTCTTCGCATCGATGCGCCAGTGGCTGACCAGGTCCACCGTGGTGTAGCCCTTGGCGTCGTAGCGTCCGAAGCTGGTCTGGCCGTTCAGGCGGTAGTCCCTGGATGCATACGAGGTCACCTGGACGCGGTGGCTCCAACTGCTGTCGGGGCGGTACTCGGCATAGGCGGTCAGCTTCAGCGGCGGGATCCGGTAGCCGGTCATGTCCTGATAGGCGCTGGCGTTCTGCGGAAGTTCGCGGCCCTTCATCCAGGTGACGCTGCCGCCCGCGCTCCAGCGGTCATCGTCGCTGAAGTAGTCCAGGCTGGCTTCCACGCCATGGATCTTTTCCTTGGTCCTGAGCAGGGTCAGTCCGTTGTTGAAACTCTGGACCGCTCCCAGGTCGGAGCGCGACTGGAAGACGCTCAGGCTGGTCCGCAGATTCTCGAAACGGCCGCGCCAGCCCAGCTCGTAGGTGTCGGTCTTGATGGGCTTGAGGTTGGAGTTGCCGATGTTGAAGCTGGGCGAGGCATTGCGCAGGACCACGCCGATATCCGGCAGTTCGAAGCCCTGGCTGTACGACGCATAGAACTCCTGGCCCTTGACCGGGGTGAAGACCGAGCCCAGGTTGAAGGTCCAGGCGCCATAGTTCACCGCGCCTCCCGCGACCGACTGGGGGTTGGCGACGCGCGACTGCGACAGGGGCGTGAAGTCGTCGAAGCTGGCCCGGGAACGCTCGTAGCGGGCGCCGCCCTCGACCGACCAGCGGTCGTTGAACTTGTGCTGCGCCTGGGCGAAGGCGCCCAGGCTGCGCGTCGTGAGCGGCGGCATGTACATCAGGCGGCCGGTCTTCCTGAAGACCAGGCCGCCGCTGGCGTCGTAGGCCGTGGGGTCGAAGATGTCCAGCGGCATGTCGGTCCGCTCGTGGTTGAAGTCCGCGCCCCAGACCAGCAGGGTTTTCTTGTCCTGCCCCAGCGGCGTCTTGACGGTAAGCCTTCCGCCGAAGACCTTCGAGTTCTGCATGGCCTGGTCGATGTTGGCGCCGCGGACGGGAACGGCGCGTGCGTCGAACGGGGCGAAGCGCGTGAAGAAGTCGCGGTAGTAGAGCTGCGCGGCCAGCGTGCTGCCCGCCACGTTCCTGTTCTCGTAGTCCAGCCCCAGTATGGTGTTCTGGATCTGGTTCTGCTTGTCGAGCTCGAGTCCCTTGATGGGCCTGGCCGGTACGGATCCGGGGGGCAGCTTGGCCACCGAAGGGTCCGAGGCGTACTTCGTGTCCTGCCTCGCATCGTACCGGCTGGCCGACAATTGCAGCCGCTGGTCCTCGGCCAGCTTGAATCCCACCTTGGCCGACGCGTTGTAGATGTTGGAGTCGAACATGTCGCCCTGGCTGGGCTCCGGGGCGATGCGGTGTCCGTCCCCGTCGTAGGAGCCGCCCACGTGCCGCGCGCCCAGGCTGACGGAGTAGTCGACGACGTCGCCGCCGCCGGACAGGTAGTGCTGCACTTCGCCGCCCAGTCCCGCGCTGCCCAGCCGGGACAGCGGTGTCACGCCGCTGACGATGGTCTCCGCTTTGGTCTCGCCCGAGGGGCGCTTGGTGCGGATGGAGACGATGCCGCCGGCGGCCCCGCTGCCATAGATGGCGCTGCTGCCCCGGAGCACCTCGATCTGTTCGATGTCGGCGGGATTGATGTTGGCGAGGTTCCGGGACGAATCGCGATTGGTGTTGAGCGGAACGCCATCGACCAGCACCAGCATGTTCCGGCCGCGCAAGGTCTGGCCGTAGTCGGTGATGGTATGGCTGGAATCGGCCATGCCGGGTACGGCCTTGCTCAGCATCGTCGCCAGGCTGTCGGAACCCTGCCGCAACTGCTCGATTTCCTCGCCTTCCAGCAGCGTGACCTGCCTGGCGGGCGCGGTGAGGTTGTTCTGCGTGCGGGCGCTGACAGTGACCGTGGCGAGCTCCGTAGTTTCCGCGGCGGTGCCCGCGCTCTGCACCGCCCGCACGCCGGGCGCGGGCTCCAGGGCGTAGTTGCCTTCCCCCATTCGCCGCAGCCGCAGGCCGCTCTGTTCCAGCAGCCGCGCAAAGCCGTCCTCGACGGAGAACGAGCCGGACAGGCCCGGGGTGGCCATTCCGCGCAACTGGGCAGAATCGACGCTGAGGTTGACGCCGGCCTGGGCCGCGAACTGCATCAGGGCGGGCGCCAGCGGCCCGGCGGGAATGCGATAGGCCTTCTGGACCTGGCCGGCGGCGGGCGTGGCCGCCAGTGCGGACGGCCCATGGAAGGCCAGGACACTCATGCCGAGGACGGCGGCAAGGCGGCGCGGGGAAGGCCGCGGGGGGCGGGCGCGGTGTTGGGGCATGTCGTGGAATCCTCGTGACTGTCGTAGGCCGTTGTAGGGGGGCTCAGTGGATATGACAGGCGAGATTCAAAAACCGGACAGGGAATCTAGCGGCGGGCCACCCTGACCCAGTAGCGGGTCCGTTCCTCGGTCCGCACGGGCAGCGTCCGAGTCAGGAGGTCGAGGACGCGGGAGGTGTCATTCAATTGGAAGCTACCGGAGACCCGCAGGTCCACGGCATCCGGGGCGCACTGCAGGATGCCCGGCCGGTAGCGGGCCAGTTCGGCCAGGAAGTCCTCGAGCCGCATGTCCTGCGCATAGAGCACGCCCTGGGTCCAGGCATCCGCTTCGGGCGCAAGCGCCGTCACGGCACGGACCGCCTGGCTGTCGAATTCGGCGCGTTCTCCGGCATGGACGATGATGCCGTGTGCCGACCGGGCGGGGCTGATCCGGACCGCCCCCTCCAGCACAGCAAGCGCGGTGCCTTGTTCGTGCGTGCGGACGAGGAAGCGGGTGCCCAGGGCCTGCATGTCCCCGTCCTGGGTCTGGACGATGAAGGGCTGTCCGGCGTATTGGGCCGGATGCGCGGTCTCGACCAGGATTTCCCCGGCATGCTGGCGCACCCGCCGGGATGCGCCATCGAAGTTCGCGCTGATGGCCGAAGCCGTGTTCAGCATGATCCGGCTGCCATCGGCCAGCGTGATCGACCGGCGTTCCCCGGTGGCCGTCCTGAAGTCGGCGTTCCAGCTTTGCCAGGGAAGACGGCGATACGCCAGCCAGCCCAGCGCCGGCGCGCCGGCTGCCAGCGCGGCCGTCTTGAGGAATTGCCTGCGGCTGGCCGTGCGGCGCGGCCGATCCAGCACGGCCATGCCCATCGGGGCGGGCAGGGCGTGCATCCGTTCCCGCAGGCGCTCGGCCTGTTGCCAGACGTGTTCGTGGATGGCGCTCTTGCCGCGCCAGCGCAGCAGTTCCGCGTGTTCCGATTCGCTGAAGTCGGACGCGTGCCGGCGCGCGAGCCAGTGGGCGGCTTCATCGAGAATGCGCGCGTCGATGGCGTTCATGCGCCGGAGACCAGCATGACCTGCAGGCATTGCCTGAAGCCCTGTGCCATGTAGCGGGTGACCGTGCGCACGCTGACCTGCATGTGCGCGGCGATTTCCTCGTAGGACAGGCCTTCGAGCTGGGAAAGCAGGAAGGCCGTGCGGGCCTTGGCCGGCAGCTCGTCCAGCAGCGCGTCCAGTTGCTCCAGCGTTTCCAGCAGGATCGCCCGGGCCTCCACCGACGGCACGGTGTTCTCGGGCAGCAGGTGCAGGGATGCCAGGTAGGCCTGTTGCAGCGACTGGCGTTCGAGGTGGTTGATGACCAGGCGCTTGGCCACGGTCGTCAGGTAGGCCCGAGGTTCGCGGATGTCCTGGATGGCCTGAGTCCTGGCGCCCGCCCAGATGCGGGTGAAGGTGTCCTGGGCGATGTCCGCGGCGTCGGAGCGGTTTCCCAGCTTTCGTTGCAGCCAGGCAACCAGCCACTGGCTGTGCTGGGTATAGAGGCTGCCGAGCGCATGACTGGCGGCACTGTCGGCAGGTCGGGACACGCGTTCCCCTACAGGGTCAAGGAAATTCTCCTATTTTTGCATAAAATGATATCGATTCGCATTATTGTTCTTGCAGGGCGGCCAGCAAGGCCGCCGCTTCGTCTTTCTCTTCCTTCGCCGCCTGGCGCCAGCCGTCCAGAATCGCATCGCGCTGCCAACTGATGTGCCGGCGCAAGGCCTGGGTCAGGCCATCGCGGTCGCGCGCCTTGTAGAGCCGCACCAGTTGGCGGTGTTCTTCCTGGGCATTGCCCTGGCCCGGGTCGTAGGTGAAATACAGGCTGCGCAGCCAGGTCACGTATTTCGACCAGTCGTTGGCCACGCGCTGCAACTGCTGGTTCCGGCAATCCGCGCGCAGGGCCTCGTGGAAGGCGTGCAGGACGGGAGACTCCGGTGTGGGGGATTGTTCGAGCCGATGCAGCAGGGTCTCGATGCCGCGTATTGCGTCGGCGTCGCTGCGCAGGCTCGATTCGTACAGCCGCTCGCTTTCCAGCAGCACCCAGACGTCGAAGCAGTCGACGATGAAGGCCTCGCTCGGGACGCTGACGCGGCGGTCCCGCATCGTGCCCCGCTCGGCCAGCCCCACGCGTTCGAGTTCGCTGATGGCTTCGCGCACGGGCGACCGGCTGACGCCGAAGCGGGTGGACAGCACATCCTCGGCCAGCCGGGTGCCGGGCTGCAGACGGCCCTGGACGATGGCGGTTTCCAGGGACTCGTAGATCGCTCTGGAGAGATTCTTGCGCGGGGGGAGGCTGCCTGTATCGAGCTTGAGCATGGACCGGCTGAATTCAAAATACTTGGGAAAGTATAGCGACTGCCTCCTTGCAAGTCGGCGATGAGGCTTTCTTTCTGGTGGAAACCCCTAGAAAATTGGCATTTCGAGTTTTGTATTTTGAATGCAAAATTCTGGAATCATCAGCCACTCCACCAGAGAGCGTCACATGGCCGCCCACCGTTCCACCGTGTTCCTGGCGCACGACTACATGTTGTCGGAAGTGCTGGATCAGATCGCCGCGGGGCTGGCCGAGCGGCGGGTGCGAGTGGTGCGCGGTCCGGTCACGGCGCCCGGTCCCAAGCTCGTCTATGACGTGCCGGGCATGCGGACGCAACTGCGGGACGTGGAGGTGGCGGTATTCAGTTCGCGTTCGGTCTGCGGGCCGGAACTGATGGATGCCATGCCCAGGCTGCGCGGCATCGTGAATCCCACGGTGGGTCTGGAAACGGTGGACGTCGGGGCCGCGACGCAGCGGGGAATCCTGGTCGGCCATGCCGCCACGCTCCAGAACCGCACGGCGCTGTCCGAGGCCACCGTCATGCTGATTCTGATGCAGCTCTATCAGCCGGATCGGACGCGCGAGGTCATGGACGGCCGGCGGCCTCGGCCCCGCGCCCTGCTGGCGGAGCGCTGGGCCCGCATCCTAGCCGGCCGGACGGTGGGCCTGGTGGGGTTCGGCCGTATCGGCCGGGAGGTCGCCCGCCGCCTGGCGGGGTTCAGCGTGCGGGTGCTGGCCTGTGGCCGTCCGGGCGCGCCGCGTCCTGCCGACCTGCCGGATCACGTGGCCTTCGTGACGCTGGACGAGTTGCTGGCCGATAGCGACATCGTGAGCCTGCACGTCACGCCCGCGCCCGGCGCGAGGCCGGTGATGGGCGCGCGCGAGTTCGCGCTGATGAAGCCCGGCGCCCGCCTGATCAATACGGCGCGCGGGCAGGCCGTGGACGAACGGGCGCTGTGCGAGGCGCTGGCATCGGGCCGGCTGGGCGGCGCCGCGCTGGACACGTTCGAGGTCGAGCCGCTGCCGGCGGACAGCCCGCTCTGGACGCTGGACAACGTTTATCTGACCCCGCACCTGGTTGCCCAGACCTATGACGGGCTGAGCGTGCTGCCCGGCACCGCGCTCGAGAACATCGACCGCCTGCTGCGCGGCGAACCGCCGCTGTATTGCAAGAATCCCGAGGCGGAGCCCGCATGGCGGCGCCGCCTGGATGCCATGGAAGGTCCGGCGGTGGCCGGGCCGATCGTCGAGGAGCGATGATGAAAAAGGTGTTCGGATGGATGGCGGTACTGGCGGGCATGGCGTGGGGCGGCAATGCGCACGCCGACGCCGCGGCTTACCCGGTCAAGCCCATACGCCTCATTTTTCCGTGGGCGCCGGGGTCGGTCATCGATGCGTTGACACGGTCGATGGCCGAGGGGATGGCGGCGCGGCTGGGGCAGCCGGTCGTGGTCGAGTCGCGCGCGGGGGCCAATGGCATGATCGCCGCCCAGCAGCTCATCGCGGCGGCCCCCGATGGCTACACGCTGATGATGGGCAACGAAGGTTCGTTCGGCATCAACACGGTCAGGCCGAACGCCAGCTACGATGCGCGCCGGGATTTCACGCCCGTCGCGCACGTGGCGACCACGCCGCTTTTCATCGTCGTCCATCCCGCGTCGCCCTACCGTTCGCTGGCGGACCTGATCGCGGCCGCGCGCAAGCCCGACGCGCGCATCAGCTACGGCAGCATAGGCGTGGGCTCCAGCTCGCACCTGGCGATAGAGAAGATCTCGCTGGCTTCCGGTACGCCCTTCATCCACGTCCCCTACAAGGGCAGCGCCGAGGTCATCACCAGCATCCAGGGCGGACACGTGACCTTCGCCTATAACGGCGGACTGATGAACGTGCACGAGGGACGCGTCCGCGCGCTTGCGGTCGGGTCGGCGCAGCGTTATGCCGGGGCGCCGAACGTGCCCACCGTCAGGGAGACCCTGGGCGGCGATTACGACGAAATGGCCTGGTTCGGCCTGGTGGCGCCGCGCGGGACGCCGGCGCCGATCGTCGAGCGCTTGAACGCCGTGATCGTGGAGACCCTGTCGCAGCCGGCTTTCAAGGAGAAATTCAGCGCACTGGGTTTCGATCCCGCGCCGGGGTCCGCGGCGATGCTGGCCGGGAAGATCGAGCGGTCGGTGTCGGGAACCGCGCAGATCATCCGCAAGGCAAACATCCAACTCGACTAGGGGAGTCCGCATGAGCCAGCAGGGCAACGCCGCAGTACCCGCCTTCAGCCACAGCAACGCCGATCTCGTCCGCATGCTGTCCGAGCTCGAGAGGCCCGGCGTGCCGTCCTTCTTCACGCTGAGCGGTCAGTTGCCGGCGCAGGGAAGGACCGACACGCCCATTGCCGCCAGCGACCGCATGGCCGTCGTGCTGAAGGCCTACGCGGCGACGGGCGAGAACGAACTGCACGCCCATCCCAACGAAGACCATGTGTTCTTCGTGCTGCAAGGGCAGGCCGCCTTCCATGGTCCCCACGGAGAGATACGCACGATCGGTCCGCACGAAGGTGTCATGCTGCCCCACGGGACTTTCTATTGGTTCAAGGCCACCAGCGAGGAACCGCTCGTCATGATCCGCGTCGGCTGCGCGGTGGGTGATGCGCCCAGGCAGGGGCGCATCGGGATCGACGGCCTGCCCATGGACGGCCATTCGGCGGCCAACAAGGAGGTGCCGGTGGTCCTGTCGGGACGGTGCTTCTAGCGTTTCTGGCGCAGGCCGCTCAAGAGCCGCCGCGCGGTCTCCTCGACGTGGCTGCGGCTGAGCAGGGCCAGCCCATGGGCGTCGCCGGCCTTGAAAGCCTCGAAGATCTCCCGGTGTTCGCGCAGTGCCTGGCTGACGTCGCCGGTCAGGCGCATTTCCATGCGGACGTAGGCTTCGACGGTGTCGCGCAGGGTGTCGGCGATGTTGGCGAGGCGCTTGCGGCGGCTCGCGTGCACCAGCCGCGAGTGGAAGTCGCGGTTGAGGCTGGCCCACTGGTTGTCGTAGTTGGCGGAGCGGGCGGCCAGCGCCTCCATCTGCAGGAGCAGGTGTTCGACGGCGTCGATGTCGTCCTGGGTGCGGGCGCGCGCCGCGATGGTCGCGGCGTGTTCCTCGATGACCATGCGCAATTCGAAGATCTCGACGATCTCGTCCTGCTGGAGTTCCGTGACCGCATAGCCGCGCCGGGGGCGCAGCACGATCAGGCCGTCGGTTTCGAGCCGGCCCATCGCTTCGCGCACGGGAACCCGGCTGACGTTGAAGAGCTTGGCGATTTCCTCCTGGCGCAGGACGGCGCCGGGTTTGAGCGTCCCGTCCAGGATGTTGACGCGCAACTGCTTGTAGATGATTTCCGGCAGCGGCAGGCGTGAGTCGCCGGAGGCGAGCAGCGGGAGGGAGTCCATGGACGGATTGTATTCAAAAACGACTCGCCTCTAGCCGGTATGCGCCAGGGCCAGCGGCTCCAGGAAGGTGTCGTCGCGCGATGCGTAGAGTTCGACCAGGAAGCCGTCGGGGTCGGCCAGGACCACGGCCTCGCGGTCGTCGTGCACGACGCGCCGTGCCGTGGCCAGCACCGGCGCTTCGGCCAGGTGCCGGGAAAAGCCGGCGGGATCGGCCATGAGCGAGAACATGCGAAAGCCGGTCTGTTGCCCGGCCCCGACCTCGGTCAGGCGCAGGTCCGGGCGGCCGGTGGTGCCGCCGAAGACGGCGGACCGGGACGGGGATGCGGTTTCGGCCAGCAGCCGGAAGCCCGCGACTTCCTGCATGAAATGCATCATCTCGTCGTAGCGGCGGGTGGCCAGCGACGCGCCCGTCACGTGGCGGGTCGGCATCTCGGACGGCGCGGGCCGGCGCAGGCTGGGAGCCGGGTTGTAGTTGGGCGTGGTCGAGCGTTCGCTGGACAGCGGGTCCCAGCGGCTGGTGACCAGGTCGTCATGGTCCAGGTTGAACACGCTTTCCCAATCCTTCATGGAGTCGGCGTAGAACTCGTGCACGTTGCCGTCCGGGTCGGAAACGTACACGGCATGCGAAATGATGTGGTCGTACAGCGCGTGGGGCGCGATGCCGGCCGCGCGCATGCGTTCGTAGGCGGCCACCAGCGCGGCCTGGTTTTCCATTTCCCAGCCCAGGTGGTTCAGGCCGGGATGCTGGCCGCGGGTGGACTGGATCTGCACGTGGCCGTCGCGGCCATGGCGATCCTGCCCGCGCGAGATCTCGATCAGCCCGAGGTCGTGATGGGTGTTGCCGTTCGACAGGAAGCCGGCGCTGATGGCGCTTTCCATCCTGACCCGCGCCAGGCCGCAATGCCGTTCGTAGAAGGAGAGGGAGGCCTCGAGATCGGAGACGTACAGGTTGACGTGGCCGAGCCGACGCGGTCCGAAAGCGACTTTTTCCATGCTGGAGTCCTTGTCTCGATGGGATGCGAAGCACTGTCTTTTTTGATTGTGTTCTGAATACAATATTTTTGTCAATGGCGTAAAAAGAAATGAGAAAAAGCAGGACTATGCCCAGGTTTTCTCGTTCTTATAAGGGAAAACGCGAGCGTTGACGTCTAAGTATTTTGTATTCAAAATCTCAAAAAACGTCGTTGAGAGGCAAGTATGAAAGCGGTGTTCCTCGATGTGGGCGGCCTGCGGACCCGCTATCTGATCGCCGGCGACGGTCCGTTGCTGGTGCTCATCCATCCGGTCGGCTACCCGGCCGAGATCTTTGCGCGGAACATCGACGAACTGGCGCGGGACCACACCGTGGTCGCGCCCGACCTGCCCGGGCAGGGGTACAGCGCGGCGCCCGCTGGATGGACCGGCGCGCCGCAGGCCTTGATGGCGGACCAGGTGCTGGCGCTGGCCTCGCACCTGGGGTTCGACCGCCTGGCCGTCATGGGCAGCTCGCTGGGAGGCCTGGTGGCCGCCCGCACCGCGCTGCAGGCGCCGCGGCGCGTCACGGCGCTGGTGCTGACCGGCACGGGATCGGTCTTCAACGATCCCGCCGGCCAGCCGGAGGTCCTCAAGATGGTCTACGCGAACGGCTCGCGCGCCTATGCCGAGCCTTCCCTGCAAGCGCTGCGGGCCCGGATCGCGAACACCTGCCTGCGCCCGCCAGATGCCGACGACATCCTGTTGGCGCACATGACGGCCTATGCGCTGCCGGGCGCGGCCGAGGCCTACCGGGACATCATGGCCAGGCTCGTCCGCTCGATGAGCGAGGGCGAGGCCCTGGCCTTTCCCCATCTGGAAGACATCGTGGCGCGCACGCTGGTGGTCGTCGGGCGCGACGATACGCGCACGTCCCTGGCCGCTCACCGCGAGGGTGCGGCGCGGATGCGCGACGCGGAGCTGCTGTGCCTGGACGAGTGCGGCCACCTGCCGTTCCTCGAGTATCCGCAACGATTCAACGAGGCCGTGTCGCGTTTCCTGGTTGGAGGAGCCGCCGGTGAGTGCGGACGCGGTCGATGAGCGGCGCCCTGTCGCCGGCAACCACAGTGAAGAGGTTGGGATGAAAACGAGATGGCTTGCTTGTCTGGCCGCCTGCGTGGCGGTCATGCCGTACCCCGGATCGGCCGCGTCGGCGTATCCCGAGCGCATGGTGACCCTGGTGGTGGGTGCCGCGCCGGGGTCGTCCGGCGACATGCTGGCGCGCCTGGTCGCGCAGCGGCTGACCGAGAAATGGAAACAGAGCGTGGTCGTCGAGAACCGGACCGGCGCCAGCGGATTGCTGGCGGCCAACCAGGTGCTCGGCGCGCCCGCCAACGGGTATACGCTGTACATGTCCAACGACAGCACGGCCATCAATCCGACCATGATGAAGACGCCGCCGCCCGATCCCCGCGTGGTCTTCGCCCCGATCAGCCTGCTGGCCCTGATCGATTTCAAGCTGGTCGTCAACGCCGCGACGCCGGTCCAGACCGTGCCCGAGCTGATCGCCTACCTGAAGGCCGCGCCGGGCAAATATTCATATGCCTCGTCCGGGCCCAAGACGCCGCATCACCTGATGGCGGAACTGTTCAAGCACCAGGCGCAGGTGGATGTCCTGCACGTTCCCTACCGCGGCACCGCGCCGGCGATCACCGCCGTGCTGTCGAACAGTTCGCTGTATGCGTTCTCCGGTTTTCCCGCCGTGGACGGCCAGATCAAGGCCGGACAGTTGCGGGCCCTGGCAACCACCGGCGACAAGCGCAATGCCGGCACGCCCGATCTGCCCACGGTGGGCGAGACGCTGAAGGGCTTTTCGGCCGCATCCTGGTGGGCGATGTTCGTGCGGGCCGAGGTGCCGGCCGACATTCAGGCGCGGCTGGCGGCCGACGTGGGAAGCATCATCGCCGACCCCCAGGTCAGCCAGCGCATGCGCGACTCCGGGCTGGAACCGGTGGGGGGAGACCCCGCCCACCTGAAGCGATTCCTGGATGCGGAGATCGGCAAATGGGCGCGCCTGCCCGAGGGCCTGATCGACAAGGATTGAAGCACCGACGACTGTTCAATGAAGGAGGAAACCATGCAGACGGCCGCGCCGCTGCGCCCGGTGCCCGCCGCGGATGTCGATCCGACGGACGTGGGGCAACTGGTGCGCGAAGACCGGGTCCATGCCCGGGTGTATACCGATCCCGCCATCTTCGACATGGAGATGGAGCGGATCTTCGAGCGGGCCTGGATCTTCATGGCCCATGAAAGCCAGATCCCCAACGCCGGCGATTTCGTGACCTCGCGCATAGGCCGGCATCCGGTCATCGTGGTGCGCGACGGCAAGGGGCAGGTCCATGTGTTCTACAACCGCTGTCCCCACCGCGGCGCGATCCTGTGCCGCGAGCCCGAGGGCAACGTCCACCATTTCGCCTGCCCCTACCACGGCTGGAGCTTCCGGACCAACGGCGACGTCACCGGCATTCCGTTCCGTTCGGCCTATCCCGAGTCCTTCCTGAAGGACGAGAACCTGTCCATGGCTCACGTGGCGCGCGTCGAGAATTACCGCGGATTCATCTTCGCCAGCGTGGCGCAGCAGGGGCCGTCGCTGGTGGAGTTCATCGGGCCGCTCAAGGATGGCCTGGACAATCTGCTGGACCGCTCGCCCACCGGCGAGATCGAGGTCTCGGCGGGGGTGCACCAGTACGCCTACAAGGGCAACTGGAAGATGCAGATGGAGAACGGCCTGGACGAATACCACCCGCCGTTCTCGCATGCCTCGACCGTCAAGCCCGATGGCCAGCAGGTCCAGCGTTCGTACGGCGCCACGGGCGGATTCAAGGTACTGACCGGCAGCGATCCCAACCAGGAGAACGCGCGTTCGCACTATGACCATGGCGAGGTGCACGGCGCGCGGTACGGGCAGGCCTACCTGACCATTCCCGACGCCACGCGCCGCAGCGAACTCGAGGATCCGGACTATCGGCGCCTGCTGGTCGAGCGCCATGGCGAAGAGAAGGCGCTGGCCTTGATCGAGAACAGCAACATGAGCAACGCGGTGTTCTATCCCAGCGTGATCATGCGGGTGACCGGCAACATGCACATCCGCGTCGTGCGGCCGATTTCGGTGGGGCTGACCGAGGTGCTGGTCTGGCCCATCCAGATCAAGGGCGTGGCCGACGGCATCAACCAGGGCATCGTCCGCTACGCCAACGTCCATGTCTCGGTCAGCTCGTTCGTGCAGACCGACGACCTGGAGATATTCGAGCGCGTGTACGAAGGCCTGCAGGCGGGCAAGCCCGACTGGGTCATGCTGGCGCGGGGCATGGGCCAGGATTGGGACGGCCCCTATCCGGACGAGAAAGTGGGACTGGCGACCTGGGAAACGGGCATGCGCGCGCAGTTTCGCTACTGGAAGGAACGGATGACGGAGGACCGGGGATGAACATGGCAAATTCCACTGCGCCGTCGCGCGCCGGGTCCGGCGCGCCGGTCCGCCTGTCCGCCGCGCCCGCCGACGTCGCCGCGCTGGTCATGCACGAGGCCGACCTGCTGGACGAACGGGCCCTGGATGCCTGGCTGGCGCTGTTCACGCAGGATGCGCTGTATTGGGTGCCGGCCGACCATGGTGACAGCGACCCCCTGCGCAGGGTTTCGCTGTTCTACGACGACCGCTCGATCATGGAGGACCGGGTGTGGCGGCTCGGCCACCCGAAGATGTTCTCGCAGAATCCTCCCGCCCGGCAGGTGCGCGTGCTGTCCATGCCCATGGTCGAGGCGTCCGGCGCCGACACGATGTCGGTGCGGACCAAGTTCGTGATGTTCGAGCATCGGCTGCGCGAGCAACGGACCTTCGGCGGGGTCTACCTGCATGAGCTGGTCCGGTCGCAGGAGGCGTGGATGATCCGGCGCAAGGTCGTGCATCTCGTGAACCGCGACACGGTGCTGTGGAACATCGGCGTGCCGATCTGAACAAGGCGGCCCGCGAAGGGACGCCCAAACCCAAGGAGAGAAGATGGCTGAAGTACGCTATGAGAACCCGAAGGGGACCGCCCCGGCACAGGGCTTGTATTCGCATGCCGGCGTGGCGCACGGAGGCCGCATCGCCTTCATCGCGGGACAACTGTCCGTGGATGCGGGTGGGGCGGTGGTCGGCAGGAACGACTTTGCCGCCCAGTTCCGGCAGGTGTTCGAGAATCTTGGCGATGTGCTCGCGGGCATGGGCGTCGGCTTCGACCGGGTGGCCAAGTTCACCACCTACATGGTCCACAGCCAGGACATCGATGCCTTCATGGTCCTGCGCAAGGAGTTTTTCCCGTCGCTGTTCAAGGACGGCGTCTATCCGCCCAACACCTTGCTGATGATCGACCGCCTGGTGAAGGAGGACTTCCTGATCGAGGTGGAAGCCGTCGCCGTGCTGGATTGAATCCTTGCACGGCGGCGGACGGACGCCGGAATCAGGATCCGGGGTTCGTCTCCATGCGTGCGAAGGTGGAAAGGCCGGCCGCCGGCCCTTGCAGGACCGGGGGGCGCGGGTTGTCGGCCTCTTCCATCTCCAGGAGCCCCGCCAGATGCACCTCCTGCACGCAATCGCACTGGCCGGTGGCGACTCGCGCCCGGGCGTACCAGGTCTTGACGTCCTGTCCCATCGCTTCCATCAGCTTGCGCCGGACATCGCGTTCCGACCACTCCGACATCAGCCAGGCCAGCATGGCCTCGTCCAGCAGCAACCCGCCCAGCTGCTCGGACGTGATACCCAACTCCAGGCAGCGCCGACGGGCATCGGACAGGATTTCCACCGCCGCGGCCGTGCCGGCGTCGCGTCCAGGCTTCGAGTCTTCCATCATGTTCTCCTTCAGACCGTTGCCGCCACCGTGCTGGGCAGGAAGCGGCCAGCACCCGGTTCACCGGTGACCACTCCGTCCTGCATCACGATGCGGCCGCCGCAGATCGTCATCACGACCCGGCCCGAGTAGGCACGGCCGGAGTAGGGAGACCACTTGACCTTGGTGTAGCACTCTTCGTCCGTCAGGACGCCGGTGCGGGCCATGTCGATGACCGCGATATCCGCGTCGGCCCCGGGTTGCAGGACGCCCTTGCGAGGGTGCAGCCCCAGCAGCTTGGCCGGATTCTCGGACATGGTGTCGACCAGGGTCTTCAGCGTGAGGCGTCCCTGGCTGACCAGGGTAAGCATGACCGCGCTGACGTGATCGAGCTGGGGGTTGCCGAAGGGGATGCTCCACGCATCCTGCCAGCCCGGCTCGAGTTCTTCGCGGGTATGCGGCGCATGGTCCGTGGCCAGCACGGTGACCAGCCCGCGGCCCAGGCAATCGAGCAGCGCATCGCGATGCGCCTGCGGCAGCCCGTAGGGCGTGGACAGCGGCCCCAGCCGGGCCATGTCTTCTTCGCCCAGTAGCATGTATTTGGGGTTGACCTCGGACGAGACCGGCACGCCTTCGCCGGCCGCCTCCTGGATCATGCGCAGGCTGCGTTCCGTGCGGACGTGGAGAATGTGGGTCCGTGCCGAGGAGGCCCGGCTCATCTCGATCAGGGTGGAGATCGCGGTATGGTCCCCCACGAAGTTCTCGCCGAAATACGCTTCGAGAAAATCCCGGGGGCCGGTCGTGCCCGCCGCCCAGCGCTTGCGGGATTCGTGGGTGAACAACTGCTGGTTCTGCGGGTGCACGGCGCAGTAGACGCCCAGGTCGCGCGCCAGCCGCAGGGTGTCGTAGAGTTCCCCGGCGTCGCCCGTGAACAGCTCGGGATCATGGGGGTAGTGGGATTTCGGATCCGCCACCATGAAGATCTTCACCCCGATGGCGCCTTCCTCGACCATGCCCGGGATTTCAGCCAGGTTGGTCGCGCCGGCGTAGAGGGCATAGTCGACCAGGGCGCGTTCACCGACCGAGTCGCGCTTGGCGCGGAACCGGTCGCGCGTCAGCAGGGCGGGCTTGTTGTTCGGCATGTCGACCACCGTCGTGACGCCGCCTGCCGCCGCCGCCTGCGTGCCGGTCTGGAAGTCTTCCTTATAGGTCAGTCCCGGGTCGCGGAAATGGACGTGGGTGTCGATGAAGCCGGGCACCAGAATCTTGCCCCGCATGTCCAGGGTGCGGCGAGCGGCGGGTGTCCAACCCTCCGCGGACAGAAACGCGATTCTTCCGTCTTCGATGCCTACCGACGCTTCCACCAGATTGCCGTTCGAATAGACCGATCCGCCGACAAGTAGCAGGTCCACTACTTTGCTCATCCACTTCTCTCCAACTCAAGCGCGGGACATCGCCGTACCCGCTTATGTCACACCGGCGTTCACGCAGCCCAGGTCGCCGGATATCCTGGCTGCCGCGGCAGCGACACACGCGCCCAGTCGGGCCGTGGCTTCGCCGCTCATTCGTGTTTCGGCGCCCCAGACGCAAATGGCGCCTGTCACCTTGCTCTGCGCGTTGTAGATGGGCGCCGCGATGCCCCAGATGCCGGGCCGCCATTCGCCGCGGTTGATGGCATACCCGTGTTTCCGCGCGTAGGCCATTTCGTCCTCCATCGCCGCCTGGCTGGTGATGGTGGACGAGGTGTAGGCTTCCAGCGGATAGGCCAATGCCGTGGCAACCTCCGGCGAGAAAGCCAGTACGGCCTTGCCTCCGGACACCGCGTGGATCGGCACGCGGCTGCCGACCACCGTGGTCGCCCGAAGCGGCTGCGCGCTTTCCGCCTTGTCGACACATACGACGGAGAGCTTTTCCGGAACCAGCAGTTGCACCGACTCATTGACCTGGGCGCACAACTGGCGCACCACGGGTTTGGCGACGTCGATCAGGTCGAGGCCCGCCACCCGGCGCGATCCCAGTTCCCACATCTTGAGCGACAACTGATACGCGGACGCTTCGTTCTGGCTGACATAGCCCAGCGCCAGCAGCGTACGGAGCAGGCGGTGGACGTTGGCCTTGGTCATGTCCACTTCAGCGGCCAGCTCCGTCACGCCGCGTGGGCGATCCGAATTCGACAGCGTCTCGAGAATCGACAGCGCCTTGACTACGGTCTTATCCATGTTTCCCTATATCAAATGTTGATACGAGGGACATATTATTGGAATGAAAAGGCCCGGGCAAACCTCATTCCAGCTTCAGGTTGATGGCCCGCGCGACGGCTCCGAAGCTCTGCACTTCGCGATCGATGGTCTTTTTGACGATTTCCGGCGTGTTCGCGTCCGTCGGGGCCTGGCCCCCCAGTTCCTGCAGGCGCTTGGCGATTTCCGGCTCGGCCAGGATCTCGTTGACCAGCGTGTTCAGGCTGTGCACCGTTGCCGCGGGGGTGGCCGCCGGCGCGAACAGGCCGAACCAGAGGTCCAGGTCCACGCCATGTATCCCCGATTCTTCCAGCGTGGGGACGTCCGGCAGGCGGGTAGACCGCTTCTTGCTCAACACCGCCAGCGGCCGCAGCTTGCCGGCGGCGAGAAAGCTCCGGGCGTCGGCGGCGCTTTGCAGGCCCCACTGGACATCGCCGCGGACCATCGCGTAGAGCGTGTCCTGGGAGCCCTTGTACGGGACGTGGTTGAAATGGGTGCCGGCCTGCTGGTTGATCAGTTCCGAGACCAGGTGCGAGAGCGCGCCTATGCCCGACGAGCCGTAGGACGGGGCCGGCTGTTTGCTGCGTCCGTCGGCCAGCAACTGGCCCAGGGACTGGTACGGCGAGTCCGTGCCGACCATGACCATGAACGGTGAGCGGTAGGCGATGGCCACCGGGGCGAGGTCACTGGTCTTGTAGCCGACGTTGGGATTGACATTCGGGATGATGGTGATCGGACCGGTGACCGTCAGCAGCAGGGTGTAGCCATCGGCGGGCGCCTTGGCCACCAGCGCCGCGCCGATCGCGCCCCCCGCGCCGACACGGGTCTCGACCACCACGGGCTGGCCCGTGCGTTCGGTGATCCGCTTGGAAAGCAGGCGGGCCACCGAGTCGGTGCCGCCGCCGGGGGCGAAGGGAACGACGAGACGGATCGGCTTGCTGGGAAAACCTTCCGCCTGGACGGCGGCCAGCGGTGCTGCCAGCCCCCAGTACAGCACTGCCAGCTTCAATAGATGCTTGGACACTTGCTCACTCCCTTCCTTGTCTTGGTCGTATCAACATTCAATACAACGTATAAAATGTTGATACGAATCGTAGAACAAGAAAACCGGCGTGGTCAAGCGTTCCCGTGGCCGGGGCTATACTCCCCGGCGAAAAAAAGAACCGTAATACAACGGTTCCCACTGGGGGGAGCAGCCATGACGGCTGGAATTTTCGCCATTGTCAGCCTGTTGACCGTGTTCGCCTCGTTCCTGTCGGGCGTGTTCGGCATGGCGGGCGGCATGGTGCTGATGGGCGCATTGCTGTTGCTGATGCCGGTCACGGCAGCGATGGTCGTGCAAAGCGTGGCCTTGCTGGCGTCGAACGTCTGGCGCGCGGTGCTGTGGCGCGCTCATACCGATTGGCGGATCGTGGGGCGGTTCGCCATGGGGGCCGCCGTGGCGTTCGCGCTGATGTTCAGCGTCCGGTTCGTTCCCAGCCGCAGCATGGCGCTGATCGTCCTGGGGTTGAGTCCCTTCATCGCGCTGGCCGTGCCGGCCCGCCTGGCGCCTCAGGCCGAGCGGCGCATGGCCGCCGAGATCTGCGGCTTCGTGTGCCAGGTCATGCATCTGCTGAGCGGCGTCACGGGACCGCTGCTGGATATCTTCTTCGTGCGCTCGACCGGCATGGACCGCCGGACCGTGGTGGCGACGAAGGCGACGTGCCAGGTGCTCGGGCACACCTCGAAGCTGGCGTATTTCGGCGGTGCGCTGGGCGCGGCGGAACTGGCGGCGCAGTGGTGGCACTGGGCGGTGCTGATCGGATGCGCCGTGGCCGGCACGTCATTGAGCCGGGCCGTGCTCGAACGCATCACCGATGCGCAGTTCCGCCGCTGGACCCGCACGATCGTGCTGGGAATCGGGACCGTCTATCTGATCCAGGGCGTGGCTTCCATGATGTAGCCGGTGGCGCCTCGCCGCCGCCCTAAACCGCCTCCACCATGAAGCCGTCGAAGAACCCCGCCAGTTCCGCGTGGGCATCCAGCGGCAGCACGTGCGCCACGTACTGATCCGGCCGCACGATCACCACGCAGCCGCGCCGGCGGTCGATGCCGCGCAGGTCGAAGATGTCCGGGCCGCTCTTGAGGTCGGGGCAGAACATCTTCTCGTAGTCGATCAGTCCGTGGCGTCCCTTGCGCGGCTGCAAGAGGGCCGGCATGGCCTCGAGCGCCAGCGCGCGATGGCCTTGCTGGAAGACCGCGCGTACGTCGATCACGGCGTCGGCATCGGCCCCGGCGGGCGTGTATTTCCGGATCGGCGAGTGCGTTGATTCGGCCAGGAAACGGCACAGTTCCCCGATGGCCGAGGACGGCGCGGCGGGGTCCGCGGCATCGGCGAAGGCGAACACGCGCCAGCGGCCGTCGGCCTTGACCGTGTGGCCCAGGTGCATGGGCTTGGCGTCGGCCAGGCGGATGACCGGGGCCGAGTGGAAGCGCATGCCGATGACGAAGCCGCGCGCCAGTTCCTGGTGGGTCGGCTCCGCGCTGATGACGGACGGGTAGTAGCGGGTTTCGGTGCCGGCGGTGAAGCGGCCCTGCTTGACGAAGTAGCGCTGGAACTCGGCTGGGTCGATGCCTTCGCTGTCGTCCCGGGAAGGATCCTTGGGCGCGGCGCTGAACATTTTGGCGAACTCGCGATCGAAATCGATCAGTTCCTTGGCGACGGTCTGGCGTTCCTTGGAATAGGTGTGCAGGATCTGGGGCGTGCTCTGGCCGCGCAGCACGGCGGCGAGTTTCCAGCCCAGGTTGAAGCCGTCCTGCATCGAGACGTTCATGCCCTGGCCCGCCTTGGGGCTGTGGGTGTGGCAGGCGTCGCCGGCGATGAAGACGCGCGGCAGGCGGGCATGCTCTTCCTGCTCGGGCACGTCGTCGAACTTGTCGCACAGGCGCTGGCCGATCTCGTACACGGACCACCACGCGACTTCCTTCACGTCCAGGGTGTAGGGGCGCAGGATGCGCTGGGCGGCGGCGATCAGGCGGTCGGACGTGATCTGCCGGCTGGCGACGCGCTCGTTCTCGTTCAGCTTGTCGAGCTCGATGTACAAGCGCACGAGGTAGCCGCCCTCGCGCGGGATGATCAGCACGCTGCCTTCGCTGGCCGAATGGATGGCCGACTTGATGCGGATGTCGGGGAAGTCGGTGACGGCCAGCACGTCCATCACGCCCCAGGCCTGGTTGGCCGACTCGCCGTGCAGCGCGCGGCCCAGCGACTTGCGCACCGCGCTGTGGGCGCCGTCGCAGCCGACCGCGAAGCGGGCGCGCACGGTCTCGACCTGGCCTTCGTGCCCGGGGTCGGTGCGCTCGAAACGCGCCGTGACCGGGTGGGTGGGCGCGCCGCCGGCGGGCGACTCCGCCACCGCCAGGTCCAGCAGGCGGCGCGCGTAGTGGGGCTCGAGCCGGGACGGCGCGTTGCGCATGACGTCCAGGTAGAAGTCATGGACGCGGGCCTGGTTCAGGATCACGTGGGGGAATTCGGACAGCCCGTCCTCGGTGTCCTGGATGCGGCCGCTGCGCACGATCCGGTCGCGCTGCGTATCGTCCGGTTTCCAGAACGAGGTCTCGTTGACCCAATAGGCTTCCTTCAGCACGCGCTGGCTGAAGTCGAAGGCCTCGAACATCTCGACCGTGCGACAGGCGATGCCGTCGGCCTGGCCCAGACGCAGCGGTCCGGGCTTCTGTTCGACGATGCAGGTCTTGAGGTCGGGAAAGGCGGCCAGTTGCGTGGCCAGGGTCAGCCCGGTGGGGCCGCTGCCCACGATCAGGATGTCGACCTCGCCGGGCAGCGCGTCGGCGCGAGGGCCCGCGGCATGCTCGGCAGGTTCGGAGATGTCGGGGTCGCCGGGCTTGAACCCGTTCAGGTGGAATTGCATGGCGCGTCGGATTCGGCAAAGTGACCACGCCATTATCTCAGTTATCCCCCGGGCCGTTTCGTATAGACTGGGCAACGCCGCAAGCGCTTTCCTACGGTTCCCGACCTCCACAGGAAAACCATGACCCACAACGATATCCAGCTTCTGGTGGCCGCCTTGATCAGCGTGCTGGCGCTGGTCGGACTCATCGTGTCGCGGCTGCGGCTGCATCCCCTGCTGGCCCTGCTGGTGGTGTGCGTGGGCGTGGGGTTCGCCACCGGCATGGCGCCCGACAACCTGGTCAAGGCCATCACCAACGGAGCGGGCAAGACGCTGGGGGCCGTGGGTGTCGTCATCGCGCTGGGCGCGATGCTGGGCAAGGTCCTGGCGGATACCGGCGTCACGGACGGGCTGGCCGGGGTCATCCTGGAGAAGGCGTCGCCGTCCAGCATTCCATGGGCCATGGCGCTGGTGGCCTTCATCGTCGGCATCCCGATGTTCTTCGAGGTGGGGCTGGTGGTGCTGCTGCCGCTGATCTTCAGCGTCGCCCGCAAGCTGGAGGAGCAGAAGGTCATCAAGGGGTCGGCCTACGTCTATGTGGGCGTGCCGGTCATCGCCGCGCTGGCGTCCATGCATGGCATGGTGCCGCCGCACCCCGGGCCCCTGACCGCCATCGCCACCCTCAAGACCAGCGTGGGCGCCACCATGATCTACGGCTTCATCGCGGCGATCCCCTCGATCGTGCTGGGCGGTCCGGTCTATGCCCGCTTCATCGCGCCGCGCCTGACGGTGCGTCCGGACCAGGCGCTGGTGGACCAGTTCTCGGTGGGCAAGGCGGATCCCGGCCGGCCGGTCGGCATCGGGCTGGGGGTGCTGGTGGCGCTGCTGCCGGCCATCCTGATGCTGGTGCATGCGCTGGCCGAGATGCTGGTGCCCAAGGCCTCGTTCGCCTTCAAGATGGCGGCTTTCCTGGGCAATCCCATCATCGCGATGCTGATCGGCGTGCTGTTCGCGGCCATCGTGCTCGTCTACGCGCGGCACGGCGATGCCGAGAAGCTGCGCGATTCGCTGGGCGCCAGCCTGAAGCCGGTGGCAGGCATCCTGCTCATCATCGCCGGCGGCGGGGCATTCCAGCAGGTGCTGACCGACGCCAAGGTGGGCGATGCCATCGTGCATCTGACCCAGGCTTTCGCGCTGCCGCCGCTGGTGCTGGGCTGGATGATCTCCATGCTGCTGTCGGTGTCCACCGGCTCGGCCACGGTAGGCATCGTGGGCGCCTCGGGCCTGCTGGCGCCGTTGGCCGGCGCGGACGCGACGCTGAACCTGCCGCTGCTGGCCCTGTCGATCGGCTGCGGCTCGCTGTTCTTCAACTACGCGAACCACGCCGGCTACTGGATGGTGAAGGAATCCTTCGGCATGACCATGGGCGAGGCCACGAAAACAATTTCGGTGGTGCAGTCCATCGTGGCCGTGGTGGGCCTGGTCATGGTGCTGCTGATGAACCTGCTGCCGCCGCTGGCGTAGCGCGGCGGCGTTTCCGCCTTACATCTTGCGCCGCAACACGATGGGCTTGCCGCCGTAGGCGCGCTTGCTCATCCAGGCGGCCAGCGCCGCGTCCAGGTAGTCGGCATGGCCCGGGAACCATTGGAACAGGTGCAGGGCGAAGTCGTGCACCAGCGCCACGTCGGCCTGTCCGCTCAGGAACAGTTCGCGCACCTCGCGGGTGGACTTCATCACGGCCTCGTGTTCCTGCACGTGGCAGTCGGACGGCGGAAATTCGGTGGTGCGCATCCACTCTTCTTCCTGGCCGAAGTGCGATTTCACGTGTTCCTCGAACGCCTCCAGCGCCGCCGGCGCGGAGTCCTGGGTACAGGTCAGCAGGCGGAAGGCGACGTCGTAGAACTCCTGGTGCGACTCGTCCATGGGATGGAACCCGAGCAGCCGGGCGTCGGACCAAAGGAAGCTGGTGTCGCTTTCCGGGCGAGGGGCGCTGTCGTCGCGCAAAGTCGGTTCTTGCTTCATGGGGCTTCTGGTTAGTATCGACAAGCAGACGAACATGGTACCCCGCTTTTGCCGACCGCCGGGCTACTCGCGGAACACGCCGGCCGCCACCGCCCGCAGCCATCTGCAGCCGGGATCGCGGTGATAGCGCTCGTGCCAGTATTGGCGCACGAGATAGGACGGCAGTTCGAACGGTACCGCCAGATAGCGGACGGTGCCGTGGGCGGCCAGGATGCGCGCCAGGTGGATGGGGGCCAGCGCGAGCAGGTCGGTCCGGGCGACGATTTCCTCCAGCCCCAGGAAGGAGGGCACCCACAGGGCCGTCTTGCGGGCGATGCCGGCGTCGTCGATCGCCTTGTCCAGCAGCCAGTGGGCCGTGCCGGTGGTCATGACGGCTACGTGGGACTCGGACAGGAACTGCGACTTCGTCAGCTTCGCCTTGACGCGCGGATGGCCGGCGCGGACCAGGCAGACGTAGTGTTCGCCGAATAGCGTCTGCTGGTGGAAGCCCGCCTGCATGCTGGTCGTGTAGCCCATGGCCAGGTCGGCATCCCCGGTTTCCAGGCGGCGGGGCGTGTCCGGATCCAGGTCCCGGACCTCCAGGCGCACGTGGGGGGCGACGTCGGCCAGGCGGTTGAGCAGCCGGGCCAGGACGACCATCTGGCCGGTATTGGTCATGCAGATGCGGAACACCCGGTCGGACGTGGCGGGGTCGAAGTCCGGCTCCCCGCCTTCGCGGCCGTCGAACAGGGCGAGCGCGCCCTGTACCGCCGGTGTCAGCGAGGCGGCCCGGGGGGTGGGCACCATGCCGGCGGACGTGCGCACGAACAGCGGGTCCTTGAAGTGTCGGCGCAGCTTGCCCAGGCGGATGCTGACCGAGGGCTGGCTCAGGCCCAGCTCGTTGGCCGTGGCCGAGACCGTGCCGGTCTGGCCCAGGGATTGCAAAAGGCGCAGGTCGGTCAGGTCGAGTTTGCTCATGGGCGCGGTCGGGTCGGGAAGGAGTATTGTATTTTTAAATATAGTGAATAAATTCTAGTCGATTGACGCAATAGTTCGGCATCCCTAGTCTTCCTGCCTGACATTCCTGCAAGGAGACATGCATGCTGCTTTGCCGCTTCGATGCCGACCGGCTGGGGCTGGTGGAAGGGGACCGGGTCCGCGACGTCACGCCCGCTCTCGCCATCCTGCCCGCCCATACTTATCCGCTGCCGCCCTTCGATCCGCTGATCGCCAACCTGGATGCGGTCAAGCGATGCATCCGCGACCTGTTGCCCGGGGCGCCCAGCGTGCCGCTCAAGGACGTGTCCCTGTTGAGCCCGGTGGCCAGCCCCGGGAAGATCGTCGCGGCGCCGGTCAACTACCTGAAGCATCTGGACGAGGCCCGGGGCGATGCGCAAATCCATCACCGCAACCAGGTCGGGGAAATCCAGCGCGTAGGCCTGTTCCTGAAGGCCAACAGTTCCCTGGTCGGCCCGGCCGCGGGCGTCGCGCTGAAGCATCCGGACCGCCGCAACGACCACGAAGCCGAGGTGGTGGTCGTCATCGGCCGGCGCGGCCGCGACATTCCCGCCGCGCGGGCGCACGAGTACATCGCGGGCTATTGCGTGGGGCTGGACATGACCACCCGCGGGCCGGAGGAGCGCAGCCTGCGCAAGTCCATCGATACCTATTCGGTCCTGGGGCCGTGGATGGCGACGCCCGATGAAGTGCCGGATCCGGCCAACCTGGATTTCTGGCTGACCGTGAACGGCCAGCCGCGCCAGCGGGCCAACACCCGCGACCTCGTGCTGGGCATTCCCGAGCTGATCGAGCTGGCCTCGTCGTTCTATACGCTGCATCCCGGCGACCTGCTGTTCACGGGGACGCCGGAAGGCGTCGGGCCGGTCGAGGCGGGCGACGTCATCGACGTCGAGGTGGCGGGCGTGGGCCGGATGACGGTGGCCGTGCGCCAGGCGCAGGTGGGAGACCCGGCATGAGCGCGGACGATACATCCCCGGTCCTGGTCGCGGGGGGCGGCATAGGCGGGCTGGCGGCGGCGCTGGCGCTGGCGCGCACCGGGCGTTCGACGACGGTGTTCGAGCAGGCCGAGACCTTCAAGGAAATCGGCGCCGGCATCCAGTTGGGCCCCAACGCCTTCCATACTTTCGACGCGTTGGGCATCACCGACAAGGTGAACCGGCTGGCTTCGTTTCCCGACGACATCGTCGCGATGGACGCGCTGTCCGGCGAGCGGCTGGTGCAACTGCCGGTCGCCCGCCTGTTCCCGCAGCGTTTCGGCCGGCCCTACGGGCTGATCCACCGCGCGGACCTGCACGCGGTCCTGCTCGAGGCCTGCCGCGAAAGCGGGCGCGTCACGCTGCATGCCGCCACCAAGGTCCAGGACCACGAGGAAACGCCCGACGGCGTCGTGGTCCGTACCTCGCAAGGGCAAACGTTCACCGGCACGGCGCTGATCGGCGCCGACGGACTCTGGTCCTCCATCCGCGCGGGCATCGTGGGCGACGGCAAGCCCCGCGTCTCGGGCCACATCGCCTATCGCGCGGTGCTGCGCGCCGACGAGGTGCCCGACAGCAACCGGCTGAACGCCATGGTGGTCTGGATGGGGCCCAAGTATCACCTGGTCCACTATCCCCTGCGCGGCAACGAACTGTTCAACCTCGTCGCGGTCTTCCACAGCGATCGCTACGAGGATGGCTGGGACACCTACGGCGATCCGGAGGAACTGCACCTGCGCTTCCAGGGCGCGCATCCGCTCGTCCTGGGCATGCTCGAGAAGATCGAGTCGTGGCGCATGTGGGTGCTGTGCGACCGCGAACCCGTGGCCAACTGGAGCAAGGGGCGGGTCACGCTGCTGGGCGATGCCGCGCATCCGATGCTGCAATACCTGGCGCAGGGCGCGTGCATGGCGATGGAGGATGCCGTGTGCCTGGCCGGCAGGGTGCAGGCCCACCGGGGCGACATGGCCGCCGCGTTCCTGGACTACCAGGAGGCGCGCTACCTGCGCACCGCCCGCACGCAGTTGACGGCGCGGCTCTACGGCCATGCCTACCATGCAGCGGGCGCCACGCGCGACCTGCGCAACGCGTTCCTGGGCGCCAGGACGGCCGAGCAGACCATGGAAAGCATGGCCTGGATGTACGACCCGAAGGAGATCCCGCGATGACCGGCGACCTGCGCGCGCGGCGTGAGGCGTTCTACGGCCGGATCGACGCCAGCCATTGCACGCCGTTGTGGGAAGTGCTGCACGGCCTGATCACGCCCACGCCGTCCACGCCCTGCCAGCCTTGCCATTGGCCGTGGGAAACCATGTGGCCCTACCTGCGCGACGCGGGCAGCCTGATCAGCGCCGAAGAGGCGGAGCGCCGGGTCCTGGTGCTGGAGAACCCGGGGCTGCGCGGGCGGTCCCGGATCACGCACAGCCTGTACGCGGGCCTGCAGCTCATCCTGCCCGGCGAAGTGGCGCCGCCGCATCGGCACTCGCAATCGGCCATGCGTTTCGTCCTGCGGGGCAAGGGGGCCTATACGGCGGTGGACGGACGCCGCATCGCGATGGAGGAGGGGGACTTCGTCATCACCCCGTCGTGGGCCTTCCATGACCACGGCAATCCTTCGGACGAACCCATGGTCTGGCTGGACGGGCTGGACGTGCCCATCGTCGAACTGTTCGACGCGCAGTTCATGGAGAAGGGCGACGCCGCGCCTTTGGGGCAGGGCGGCGATGGCGCGGACAACCTGGCGGCCTTCGGCGTGGCGATGAAGCCGGTCGGCTTCGAGCCGGCCAGCCGGACCTCGCCACTGTGCTGGTATCCGTACGCGCGCAGCCGCGAGGCCCTGCTGGCCTTCGCGCGGTCGCAGGCGCCGCATCCGTGCTGGGGCCACAAGCTGCAATACGTCAATCCCGTCACCGGTGGCTGGCCCATGCCGACCATGGGCACGTTCCTGCAGTACCTGCCGGCGGGCTTCGACGGCGCGGCCTACCGTTCGACCGACGCCACGGTCTATGCCGTGCGGGAAGGCAGCGGGACATGCCGCATAGACGGACGGGAACTGCGCTTTGGCCAGCGCGACGTGTTCGTCTGCCCGTCATGGATGCCCTACACGCTGCATGCCGACGCCGATACGGTCCTGTTCAGTTTCTCGGACCGGCCGGCGCAGCAGAGCCTGGACATCTGGCGCGAGCTGGCGGGTTGAGGTTCGCGCTTACATCCCGACCGCGGCGCGCTCGAACAAGGTGGACAGATAGGCCGCCGCCGGCGTCAAGGGTACGCCGGCGCGCGAGATCTGCACGATGTCCGGACCCTCGATGTGCTCGCGCACGGGAATGGCTTCGATCACGCCCTCGAACAGTGCGGCCTGCAACCATTGCCGCGGCAGCATGGCCAGCGCGTCGGTCGAGCTGAGCAGCGCGGCCACGCCCACCATGGATTCTGCCTGGGTCATGGGCACGGGCGGGGGCAGGCCCTGGCTGGCGAAGGCATCCTCGAACTCCGCTTCCACCCGTTCGCGCACGCCGGTCAGGACCCAGTCCTCGCCGACCAGTTCCGCCAGGCTGGTGGCATGGCGCCGGGGATGGCCCTTGCGGCCCACGACCACCCGGTCGTTGTGGAACAGCAGGTCGACCTTGTAGCCGTCGCCGATGGGGCGCGCGGGCCGGGGGCCGATGAAGAAATCCAGGGTGCCGTCCTGCAGGCGGCCTTCCAGCATGGAGAAGAAACCTTCCATCATGCGCAGGCGCACGCCGGGATATTTCTTGCGGAAGCCCTGGTGCGCCTGGGCCGCCATGACCAGCCAGACCGCGCTGGACAGGCCCACGGTAACGGTGCCCGATGGGGTGCCCAGCAACTGCGCCACCTCTTCGCGCCCGCGCTGGAGCTCGGCCATGGCGGCGTGCGCGCGGCCGTAAAAGGCGTGGCCGATGGGCGTCAGGACCACGCCGCGCGCATGTCGCTCCAGCAGGGGCGTGCCCAGTTCGCCTTCCAGTTCGCGCAGGCTGCGGGTCAGGGCGGGCTGGGCCAGGCCTAGGGCCCGCGCGGCGCCGCGCACGCTGTGCGCATCGGCGATGGCGACGAAGTCTCGCAGGTGGTGCAGTTTCATGTCGATAACGCCTAGGTATCGATGGGAGGATTTTGCCATCTTTCTGTAAGCAGTGACCTTACCTAGACTCGTCTCCCACAACAAGTACTTACCCATCACGGAGACCAACGATGACCCTATCCCGATTCGCGGCGGCCCTGTTCTGCGCCATGGCCTTGCAGCCGATGGCCGCCGGTGCGGCGCAGCCGGACGCCTTTCCTTCCCGGCCGGTGCGGCTGCTGAGCCCGTTCCCGGCGGGCAGCGGACCCGACGCCGTGGCCCGCATGGTGGGCGAGCAATTGACCAAGGACTGGGGCCAGCCCGTAGTGGTGGAACCCCGGCCCGGCGGCAACGGTTTCATCTCGATGGAAGCGGTGCGCCGCGCGGCCGCCACCGGCTACGACCTGGGCGTCGTCGACGTGGGGCACATGGCCATCAACCCCAGCCTGTTCCGCAAGCTGCCCTACGACCCGGTCAAGGATTACGTCCCCGTCGGCGGGCTGTACCGGACTTCGTTCTTCGTGGTGGTCTCGGGCGGCAGTCCGATCAAGTCGGTGCGCGAACTGATCGCCGCGGCGCAGTCTTCGCCGGGCAAGGTGACGTACGGCTCGTGGGCGGTCGGCAGCCCCGGCCACCTGGGCGCGGCGCAGGTGGAGGCGGCCACGGGCACGCAGATGCTGCATGTGCCGTTCAAGGACACCGCGCAGCTGTACGCGGCCGTGGCCAACGGTGACGTGACCTGGGCGCTGGGCTCGTATGCCACGGCCGGCGCCCTGATCCAGGCCGGCAAGCTGCGCGTGCTGGCGGTGGCCGACGGCCAGCGTTCTTCCGCGCTGCCCGAGGTGCCCACGCTGGAAGAGGCGGGCGGCCCCCGGGGCGTGGATGCGTCCACCTGGGTGGCCCTGGTGGCGCCGGCGGGCACGCCGGCCGAGCGGGTGGAGGCGGTCTCGCGCGCGGTGCGCGCGGCGCTGGACGTGCCCGAGGTCAAGACCAAGATGGCCACGTTCGGATTCGTTCCCGCCGCCGTTCCCGGCGCGACGGTGTCCGAGTGGATGCGCAAGGACACGCCCCGTTATGCCGAGATGGTGCGGCGCACGGGGGCGACGACGGACTGAAGGAAGCCTTACCGTGAACACCATGCAGACAGAAATCGCCATCGTCGGCGGCGGACCGGCCGGCCTGATGCTGGCCGTCGAACTCGGGTGCCGGGACATTCCCTGCGTGCTCCTGGAAGAGGATGCCGATCCGCCGGCCTTTCCCAAGGCCAACGCGACCTCGGCCCGGACCATGGAGCACTATCGCCGGCGCGGTTTTTCCGACGAGATCCGGGCCCTGGGCCTGCCGCTGGACTACCCCCAGGACGTGGTCTATTGCACGCAACTGGCGGAGCACGAACTGGCGCGTTTCAGGATCCCGAGCCGCGGCGAGGTGGCGCGGCGTGGCGAGGCCGGATCGGGCGATACCGGCGACTACGGCAGCGATGCGTGGCCCACCCCCGAGCTGCCGCACCGGGTGCAGCAGATGCTGATCGAGCCGGTGCTGCGCAGGCGCGCGGCCGCGTATCCGAGCGTGAGGTTGTGCCTGGGTCAGCGTGCGGTCGCCGTCGAACAGGACGAACAGGGTGCCACTGCCGTGGTCGAGCCCGAAGGCGGCGGCCAGGCGTGGCGGCTGCGGGCGCGCTACCTCGTCGGGTGCGACGGCCCCCGCAGCCTGGTGCGCAAGTCGCTGGGCGTGGCCTATTCCGGGCAGGGCAACGAGCAGCGCGATTTCTTCGGCGGCCAGATGCTGTCCATCTACTTCCGGTCCAGGCGGCTCTACGACGCGATCGGCAAGCAGCCCGCCTGGCAATACTGGGCCGTGAACGCGCGTCAGCGCGGCCTGCTGATCGCCGTCGACGGCATCGAGACTTTCCTGCTGGCCGTCCAACTGGCGCCGGGACAGGCACCCGCCGACATCGACGCGGTCGCCACCGCGCATGCCGTGGTAGGAAGGGAATTCGACTTCGAGCTGATCGACCGCCTGCCATGGGTGGCCGGCTATACGCTGGTGGCGGACAGGATGGGCGCCGGCCGCGTATTCCTGGCGGGCGATGCCGCCCACCTTTTCACGCCCACCGGAGGGATGGGCTACAACACCTCGATCGACGACGTGGTGAACCTGGGCTGGAAGCTGGCCGCGGTGATTCGCGGCGAGGCGCCGCCTGCGCTGCTGGACAGCTACGAGCGCGAGCGCCGGCCCATGGCACTGCGCAATACGGCCTTCGCGCGCCGCATGGCGGACAGCATCGGCAACCTGCGCGCGGGTAACGACATCGAAGCGGCCGGCGAGGCCGGCGTCCAGGCTCGCGCCGAACTCGGCCGCCGCCTGGCCGCGCACGTCGCGAGCGAATTCAATATCCCCGGCCTGCAACTGGGCGTGCGCTACCTGGACAGCCCCATCGTCGCTGCCGAGGCCGGCCCCGCGCCGGAAGACGATCCGAATCGCTACGTACCCCTGGCCTTGCCCGGGTCGCGCGCGCCGCATGCCGTCGTGCGTGGCAAGGTGCTGTTCGATCTGTTCGGGCGCGACTTCACGCTGCTTGCCTTCGGCGTGCTTCCGGCCGCCGAACGCGAGGCGTGGCGCGGCGTGGCGGACGAGTACGGCATGGGCCTGGAAGTGCTGGAGGTTGACGATGCGGCCGCACAGGCGCTTTATGGCGCCGAGCGCGTATTGATCCGGCCGGATCATCACATCGCCTGGCGGGGCCGAGCGGGGGGCGATGCGAGATCGCCGCTGGCCCAAGCGACAGGCAGGGGATCGGGGCAGGCCGGTTTCCTATAACTGTTCGTCGAATACGGTATTAGACGGCTGTTTCCGCGCTCATTAGAGTGTCCGCCAGCAGAAGACACTGACGGAGACGCAACGATGACGAAGAGACACGACAACCGCCGCCGGATGGCGCTGAGCGCGGCGTTAGGCCTCGCGGCCGTGCTGGCCGGCCAGGCTTGCATGGCGCAGGCCTGGCCTTCCAGGCCGATCAAGATGGTGATCCCCTACACCCCGGGCGGATCGATCGATACCGTGGGAAGGCTGGTCGCCGAACAACTGCAGAAGCAACTGGGCCAGCCCATCGTGATCGAGAATCACGCGGGCGCCTCGGGCCTCATCGGTTCGGCGGCGGTCCAGCGCGCCAAGGCGGACGGCTATACGCTGCTGTTCAATGCTTCCAGCCAGATCTACATGCCGCTGGTGGTGTCCAAACCCACCTACGACGCGGAGAAGGATTTCACGCCGGTGGCGCAGATCGGCTATGTCCCGCTCGTCGTGGCGGTGGGCAACGACGTGCCCGCCAAGACGCTGGGCGAGCTTGCGCAACTGGCTAAAACGTCGCCGGGAAAGTACACCTGGGCGACCTCGGGCCTGGGCACCACCAGCCATCTGAGCGAGGAAATGGTCAATCGCGCGCTGAAGCTGGACATGGAGATCGTGGCCTACAAGGGTGCGGTCCCGCAATTGACCGACGTGGTGGGCGGGCACGTCTCGGCGGCGATATCGCCCATGCCGGGTGTGCATCCCTTCGTCGCCGGCGGGCGCCTGCGCGCCATCGCGGTGACGAGCAAGAAGCGGGTGGCCCAGATGCCCGACGTGCCGACGGTGGCCGAAAGCGGCATTCCCGATTTCGAGGTGCTGTCCTGGTACGGGATCTGGGGACCGGCCGGCATGCCCGCGGACGTGGTCGCGACGCTGAACCGGGAAGTGGCGCGGGCGGTCGGGACGGCCGGGTTGAAGGCTCGCTTCAACGACCTGTCCTTCGTTCCCACGCAATCCTCGCCCGAGGAATTTCGCGCCATGATCCGCCAGGACATCGTGTCCATCGGCAAGGCGGTGAAGGAAGCCAACATCAGGATTTCCTTCTGAACGGCACGCCTTGCAGGAGACCGTCATGATTACTCGAACCGTTGCATCATGGGTTGCCGGCCTGGAACCTTCGAGGGTGCCCGAGGATGTCCGCGCGAGCTTGCGGCTATTGGGGCTGGACACATTCGGCGCGGCCTTGGCCGGCACGGACCTGCCCTGGACGCGCGCGATCCGGGACTGGGCCGCCGCCGGGGGCGCCGCCGGCGCGGGCGGGGCTACTGTCTGGGGCGCGCGGACGCGCCTGCGTGCCGCCGATGCCGCGCTGGTCAATGGCGCCGCGGCCCATGCCTATGAACTCGACGATTTCCACAACGCGAAGCTGCACCTGGGCGCCGTCATGCTGCCCACCGTGTTCGCGCTGGGAGAAGCCCGGGGGACCGGCATGCCGCGCATGGAGGCCGCGCTTGCCGCCGGCTACGAGGTGGCCATCCGGTCTTCGCTGGCGCTGGTCCCGGCCCATGCCCGCCTGCGGGGTTGGCACCTGACCGCCGTGTGCGGCCCCCTGGGGGCGGCCGCGGCGGCGTCCGTGATCCTGGGCCTGGACGCCGAGCGCACGGCCTGGGCGCTGGGACTGGCCGGCACGCAGTCGGGCGGGTTGTATGCGTTCTCGGTCGACGGAACCGATAGCAAGCGGTTCCATCCGGGGCGGGCGGCCCATGCGGGCATCATGTCCGCCGAGATGGCCGAGCTTGGCCTGACGGGCCCCGCTTCGCTGTATGAAGCCGAGGACGGCGGCTGGCTGCGCGCATTCAGCGACCGTCCGGAACCGGAGCAGTTGACGCAGGCGCTGGGAGCGCACTGGCATGCGCGGGAGACCAACTTCAAGCCCTACGGCTGCTGCGGCAGCGTCCATCCCCATGTCGATGCCGCGCTGGCGCTGCGGGAGCGATGGCGGCAGGCGGGTCGTGTCCGCGCCGGCATGGCGTCGGTCGTGGATGTTCAATGCGGATACCGCTATGTTCCCGGCACCGCCTTGAATGCGCAGATGAGCGCCCGCTATGCGCTGGCCGTCGCGCTGCTGGACGGCGCGGTGCTGCCGGACCAGTTCTCGCCCGGGCGCCTGGACGATCCCCTGGTCGTCGATCTGGCGAACCGCATCGAAATCGTCAGAGACCCGGATCTGGACGCGCGTTATCCCCGGGAGTTCTGCGGTTGGGTCGAGGTGGACACCGAGACGGGGCCGGTGCGCGTGGACGTGGACAATCCGTCCGGCGGGGCGGGCAATCCCGGCAGGGCCGATGGCATAAGAAGCAAGTTCGAAGCGCTGACGCATCCGCGCCTGGGACCGGAGCGAGCGACGTGCATTACGCGGGGGTTCGTCGAGTGGGGCGACGTTCCGATTGACGAGATGTTGTCTGCCGCTGCGCACTGACGCCATCATGGTCGAGCACTTCGGCGACGATCCGACGCACCAGCGTCGATGCCGTCCGCTCCAGCCAGACCGCGTTGATCGTGACCTGCCTGGACGTGTCGTCCACATGCACGAAGCGCACGCCGGGAAAGTGGGTGCGGGCGAAAGAAGCGGGGACCAGGGCGATGCCCAGCCCCATTCCGACCATTTGCAGCATCGTGAAAGGATGCCGCGCGGTGTGGGCGATCTGCGGATTGAAGCCCGCCGCCAGGCATGCCGTGACCAGCGAGTCCGCCAGGCTGGGCGCATGGGCCGGCGAGAACGCGATGAGCGGACGTCCGGCCAGGTCGGCCATCGTGAGCGTGGCGAGCCCCGCCAGGGCGTCGTCCTCGCGCACGACGGCGGCATAGGGTTCGGAGAACAGCGGCGTGCTGCACATTCCCCGTACGAGAGGAGCCGCATGGACGAAACCGATGTCCAGCCGCTCCTCGGCGATCATGCGTATCTGTTCCTTGGACTCCACGTCGGAGACCAGGATCTCGACCTGGGGAAAGCGGGTGCGTATCCGGTCGATGACATCGGGCATGACATTGAAGGCGGCGGATGTCGCCATGCCTAACCGCAGGACGCCCGTGTCGCCCCGGGCGGTGCGCAAGGTGCTGTTGACCGCGACGTTCAGGTGTTCCAGGACCTTGCGGGCCTCCAGCAGGAAGACCCGGCCCGCGTCGGTGAGCTTGACCTCGCGCCGGTTCCTGAACAACAACTCGATGCCCAGTTCCTCTTCCAGCGACTTGATGTGCTGGGACAGCGGAGGCTGGGAGATGTGCAGTTTTTCGGCGGCGCGGGTGAAGCTCAGTTCTTCGGCCACCGTGACGAAGTAGCGGATTTGTCGTATGTCCATGCGTGGCCTCCTTCAGCCGTTCGAGGCAGGTGTGGAGATGGCGCCAGTTGCCGTCGGCTGTTTGGTTCACTTTTCTTCGTAGAGCGACATGATCACACAAGAGCAGATCCGTATTGAAGAACTCCGTCCGTCGTCCATCGGATCGGCCCGGAGCGAAACCACCCGCCACGTCGTGGCGCGGGACGAGGATATCGCGATAGAAGTGTTCGCGAGAGGACAGGGGCCGCTCGTGGTGTTGCTGCCTTCGCTGGGGCGCGGCGCCGAGGACATGGCCGAGCTGGCCGAGCCGCTGGCGGAGCGCGGCTTGCGAACCTTGTGCCCCGAGCCGAGGGGAAACGGCGGCAGCACCGGCCCCCTGGAAGGCAAGACCTTGCACGACTGGGCCGGCGACATCGCCGCGGTGATCGAGCACGAGTCCGCGGGCCCGGCCATCCTGATCGGACATGCCCATGGCAACTGGATCGCCCGGACCGTGGCGAGTGATTTTCCCCATCTGGCCAGGGGGCTGATTCTGCTTGCCGGTTCCGCCGGCAAGGTGCCGCGTGGAATCGACGCGGTGCCGATTCCGCCGGACGTGCGCGCATCGATCGAGGGCAGCGCGGATCCGGACTTGCCCGATGCGCAGCGGCTGGAACATCTGCGACGAGTCTTCTTCGCGCCGGGCAACGATCCCGCGCCGTGGTTGACCGGCTTTAACCGGCAACTGATGGCCATGCAGACGCTCGCGCAGCGGCGAACGCCCGTGGAGGAGTTCTTCGCGGGCGGCAACGCGCCCATACTGAACGTGCAGGCCGAATTCGATGTGGTGGCGCCCCCAAGGTATGCGAACGTGCTGCGGGACGAGTTGGGCGAGCGGGTCACCAACTGCACCATTCGCGATGCCGGCCATGCGCTTCTGCCCGAGCAGCCTCGGGCGGTGTTGCAGGCGATCCTCGGGTATCTGGAAGAGCGCTTCGGCCTGCCGTCTCACGGCTGAGGCCGGGCCAGTGCATCAAGGCGCGAACGCATCGTCCTCGACGGCTTCGCGTATTTCCGCGGCCAGGGCCAGCAGCGGGCCCGCCAGGGTCTTCGCGGTGGCGGCCAGAGGGTCGCTGGTCGACGTGCTGACATTGAGCGCGTAGATGTCGTGGCCGATCCGCAGCGGCGTCGCCACGGCCACCACCTCGGGTTGCCACGCCGCGGCGCAATAGCCCCGCGCGCGCACGCTGTTCCCCGCTTCGCCGATTTCCCGGGCCAGGGCCGGCCAGTTCCGGCCGCGCCGTTGCTTGAACGTTTCCAGCAGGGGCTTGAGTTCAGCCTCCGTCAGTGTCGCCAGGTAGGCGCGTCCCAGCGAGGTCAGTTCCATCGGCACGCGCTGTCCCGAGACGACGTGCCGCAAGGCCGCGCGGCGCGCGTAGCGTATCGATTCCAGGTAGACCATCTCGTCGCGGTCCGGCGCCGCCAGTCCCACGTTGATCCGCTTCGCCTCGGCCAGGGCCCGCATCCGGGGCGCGGCCAGTTGCAGCACGCGCGACCCGGTGCGCATCGCATGCGCCAGGCTGAGCACGGCGGGGGCGAGCCGGTAGGCCCGGCTGTTGCCGTCGAACTGCAGCAGTCCGCTGCGGACCAGCGTCTGCGTGAGCCGGCTGACGGTGGATTTCGACAGACCGCTGCGTTCGGCCAGTTCCGTGTTGCCCAAGGTGGCCGACCCCGGCCGGAATGCCCGCAGGAGCTCGGCGCCCCGTTCGAGGGAGCGGTTGGTGGGTGATCGTCCTGGTTTGCGTGGACCTTCCACGTGAAGTCTCCGTTTTCGCGCTCGGCGTCGATGGAAATTTTGTTCCACTCCTTGGAATTCGGCAACTGCGTTTCAAAAGGATCGCGCCTAATCTTTCGCCTTGGCAGACCGGTCTGCCGAGAACAACGAGCGATTCACCCGGTGCGAACACCGGGGTCCTACAGGAGACGACGATGTCCGATTCAACCCGAAGCATGGCGGTGCGCCGCCATGTGCTGGGCGTGCTGGCCGGCATGCTGCTGGCCGCCAATACCGCATGGGCGGCCTATCCCGAACGCCCCATCCGCTTGATCGTTCCCTTTTCGCCGGGAGGCGGAACGGACTTGATCGCGCGCACGCTGGGCGCGGAAATGGGCAAGGACCTGGGCAAGCCCATCGTCGTGGAGAACAAGCCCGGGGCCGGCACGATGATAGGCACCGATGCCGTGGCCAAGAGCCCGGCCGATGGCTACACCATCCTGATCGCCTCGTTCGCCCATGCGGTCAATCCCAGTCTCCAGCCCAAGCTGCCGTACTCGCACGAAACGGCGTTCGCGCCGGTCATCCTGATCGGCGCGGGACCGAACGTGCTGGTGGTCCGGGCCGAGAGCCCCTACAAGACGATGGCGGAACTGCTGGCGGCCGCTAAGGCCAATCCGGGCAAGCTGACTTACGCGTCGCAGGGCATCGGAACCTCCGCCCACCTGGCCGGCGAGATGTTCAGCAACCTGGCCAAGGTGGAGCTGACCCACGTGCCCTACAAGGGGGCGGGTCCGGCGATCACGGATGTGCTGGGCGGGCAGGTGGACATGATGTTCGGCACGGCGGCCGCCACCTCGGGCTATGTGGAAAGCGGACGGTTCCGCGCCCTGGGCGTGACCAGCGCCAAGCCTTCTCCTTCCTTCGAGGGCGTGGCGCCGATCGGGGACACGGTGCCCGGCTACGTGGTCGAGAGCTGGTACGGGCTGTACGTGGCGGCCGGGACGCCGCCCGAGATCGTCGATCGCCTGAACAAGGCGGCCCGGATCGCGGCAAGAAGCGCCGAGTTCCGGGACAAGGTCGAGAAGGAAGGCCTGGGTATCCGCGCGGGCGATCCGGCCGAACTCGAGGCCTATGTGGCCGCGGAAGAAAAGCGCTGGCGCAAGGTTGTCCGGGAAAACCACCTCAAGCCCAACTGAGCAGCCGCGCGCTGCATGCAAGGATGCGGGAATCACCATGACTTATTCATTGATATCGCTGCGGGTCGAGGACTCGATCGCGACCCTGACGCTGAACCGGCCCGAGAAGCGCAATGCCATCAGCGACGGCATGCGCGCCGAACTGATCGATGCGCTGGAGCACGTGGCCGCCGACCGCGGCATTCGCGCGCTGGTGCTGACCGGCGCCGGCAAGGGCTTCTGCGCGGGTGGCGACATCGCCGGCATGGAGCGGCGCATGAACGCCCCCACGGGCGAGATCGCCTTCAACGGCTGGCATCGCCAGCAGCTCGTGCACCATGCCCAGGCCTTGCTGCACACCATGCCCAAGCCGACCATCGCCGCCGTCAACGGCGCCGCGTCCGGGCTGGGGGCCGATACCGCCCTGGCCTGCGACTTCATCGTCGCCAGCGAATGGGCCAGCTTCTCGTGGTCCTATATCCATCGCGGCATCGTGCCCGATGGCGGCGGCATGTATTTCCTGCCCCGCCGCGTCGGCCTGCCGATGGCCAAGGCGCTGATCTTCAGCGGGCGCAAGGTCGACGTGGAGGAAGCAGCGAAGCTCGGCATCGTCGATCGGCAGGTTGCGGCCGAGATGCTGGTGGCCGAGGCCCAGGCCTGGGCGCTGGAGCTGAGCCGGGGGTCGGCGACGGCGCTGGCGCTGAGCAAGACCATCCTGAACCAGGCTTTCGAGCTGCCGGCCGCGCAGGTCTTCGCCCAGGGCAGCCAGGCCCAAGGCATCTGCTACACCAGCAGCGAGCACCGCGAGGCCGTCATGGCCTTCCTGGACAAGGCGGCGGGCGCGTCCCGGGGGCAGGCGTGATGGATGCGATTTTCCGCCTGTTCAATCCACGCAGCGTCGCGGTGGTCGGGGCGTCGGCCGACGCGGGCAAGACCGCGGGCCGTCCCGTTTCCTACCTGCTCAAGCACGGATACCGTGGCCGCATCCTGCCGGTGAACCCCAAGGTCGGCCACATCGGTGAACTGGCCTGCTACGCCGACGTGGCGGCCCTGCCCGAAGTGCCCGACGTGGGCATCGTCCTGCTGGGCGCGGAGCGGGCGCACCTGGCCGTGCGCGACCTGGCGGCCCGCGGCGCCGCCGCGGCCATCGTCCTGGCCAGCGGCTACACCGAGACCGGCGGCGAGGGCGCGCGCAGGCAGGCGCAGTTGCTGGAGGCGGCGGGCGGCATGCGCCTGCTCGGCCCGAACACCATCGGGCTGGTCAACCTGACCGACCGCATCGTGCTGTCGGCCACGGGGGCGCTGGAAATGGAGGACTTCGAGGTGGGGCCGGTCGGCGTGGTCTCGCAGAGCGGAGGTATCCTCGGCGCGCTGCTGTCGCGGGCCAACGCGCGGGGCATCGGCCTGTCGAAGCTGGTGTCGACCAGCAACGAGGTGGATCTGGACCTGGCCGATTTCGTCGACCATCTTGCCGACGACGACGCGACGCGCGTGATCGCGCTGTATGTCGAGACGATCCGGAACCCGGAAACATTCCGCGCGGCCGCGCTGAAGGCCGCGCGGGCCGGCAAGCCGGTCGTGGCGTTCAAGATCGGCCGTTCCGAGGCGGGCGCGCGGGCCGCCGTTTCGCATACGGGCGCGATGGCGGGGGCCGACCGGATGTACGACGCCTTCTTCAGGCAGGTGGGCGTGATCCGGGCCCGGACCTTCGACGAACTGCTGGACATCCCCTCGGCGCTGGCCACGGGGCGGCGGCTGGCCGGCCGGCGCGTGGCCATCCTGACGTCGACCGGTGGCGCGGGCACGCTCGTGTCCGACGAACTGGGCATGGCGGGCTTCGATGCGCCCGCGCCCGACGGCCCGACGGCCGAGGCCCTGCGGGCATTGCAGACGGGCGACCACGCGGTCCTGGACCGCAACCCCATCGACGTCACGCTGGCGGGCTTGAAGCCGGATCTCATGAAGGGCGCGATCCGGGCCTTGCAGGCCAGTCCGAGCTACGACGCCCTGGTCGTCATCGCCGGGTCGTCCAGCCTGGCCATGCCGGAACTGGTGGCGGGCGTGATCCAGGATTGCCTGCCGGATTCGCCCAAGCCCGTGATCGCCTATGTCAGCCCGCATGCGCCCGAGGTGGTGCGCGCGCTGACCCGGCATGGCGTGCCCGCGTTCGCCGCGGCGGAAGGCTGTGCCGCGGCGTTTCGCGGCATGCTGGAGGCCAGCGCGCGGGAGGCCGGCGAACCGGGCGTCGCCGGCCCGGCGGCTGGCGCGATCGATGGCCTGCCGTCCGGATCCCTGGACGAACACGAAGCCAAGCGCCTGTTCGCGCGGTTCGGCGTGCCGTGCGTCCGGGAGGCGGTCGTCGCCGGTCCCGCGCAAGCGGAACACGCGGCGCGCGAACTGGGCGGACGCGTGGTGCTCAAGATGCTCTCCGCCGCCATCACGCACAAGAGCGATGTCGGCGGCGTCGCGGTCGATCTGGAGCCGGAGGCCGTGGGGGCGCGCCTCGAATCCATGGCGCGGGAAGTCGAGTCCCGCGCCGGGGTCCGGCCCGAGCGCTATCTGGTCCAGGAGATGGTGGGGCCGGGCGTGGAGCTTATCCTGGGCATGCGGCGGGATGCGTTGGGATGCGCCATTCTCCTGGGGATGGGAGGCATCGCCGCCGAGCTTTTCAACGACACGAGCCTGTGCATGCTGAGCCCAGGCCAGGGCCTGGACCGGCAGGCGGCCGCCGCGATGGTGCGCGAACTGAAAAGCTGGCCGCTGCTGGATGGATACCGGGGCCGGCCGCGGGCCGACGTCGAGGCTCTGGTGGATGCGATCGTGGCGTTTTCGGAGATGGCCGCGCAACTGGGAGACAGGCTGGTCGAAGCCGAGATCAATCCCGTGTTCGTGCTGCCGCGCGGGCAGGGCGTGCGCGCCGCCGACGGGGTCGCCGTCCTGGCCTGACGGCGGTTGCGTGCCGATCGGATCGATCGGCACGCATGCCGCATCAGGCCTCGGTGTTGTGAATGAAATCCGGCGGCACGTCCGGCCCCCACTGATACAGGCTGTCCTCGGGCGGGAAATCCCCCGAGGGCCATTCGTGCTCGGCCGAGATGTAGTCGATGTCGGCCGAGAACTCGCAGTACGAGCCCCACGGGTCGCGCACGTAATGGAAGAAGTTCGAGCCCAGCACGTGCCGGCCCGTTCCCCACCCGCGCGTGTAGCCGGCGGCGGCCATCTGCGCCGCCCCCTGGCCGACCTGGTCGATGCTGGCCACGTCCCAGGCCGCGTGATGCCAGCCGCGCGCCGAGCTGCGGGCGAAGGCGACCAGGTGATGGTCGCAGCCGTGCGGGGCGTGGGTGAAGGCGATGCCTTCGCCGGACCGGTCCGACAGCCTCAGGCCCAGCGTGTCTTCATAGAATGCCAGCGCGCGCGAGACGTCGGGCGTGAACAGCAGCACGTGGGACAGGCGGCGCGGGCGGACCTGCGCGACCTGGCTGCGGAAGCGCGCGCCGCGCGCGTCGGCGTCCACGTGGATGTTGTCGAGCGGACTCTTGGCGTCGGGCGTGATCTTGGGGCCGGCCTTGACCTGGATCAGGTTGCCGTCCATGTCGTGGAACCAGAGGCCCTCGGCGGTGGCGCGTGGCGCGTCGGCGGCCATCGCGACGCCGGCCTGCTCCAGGCGGGCGCGTATGGCCGCCAGGTCGTCGGCATAGCAATTGAAGCTGAGGTAGGCCAGCGCCTTGCGCGGGCCTGTGTGGATGCGCGCCGAGACGTGTCCGTCCCGCGCCCGCAGCGCCAGGCCGTCGCCTTCGCTTTCTACCGCGAGGCCGAAGGCTTCGTGGAAATGGCGGGCCACGGCCAGGTCCGGTACCGTCAGTGCGTAATGGTCGATGGAGTGCACCGCGGCTTGCCGGGCGCCCGCGCCATGCTGGGTCTGTGTCGTCATGAGTCTCCTCCGTCGTGCGGCCGCGGCCGCGCGTTCAGGCTTCGTCGGCGATCGGGTTGCGCAGCGTGGCGAAGCCGGTCACCGATATCTCGCAGACATCGCCGGCGCGCATCAGCAGCTTGGGGCTACGGGCCCAGCCTATGCCGGCGGGCGTGCCGGTGACGATGACGTCGCTGGGCTCCAGCGTGATCGCTTCGCTGATGACGCTGATCAGCGTGGGAATGTCGAAGATCATGTCATCGGTACTGGCCGACTGGACCACCTCGCCGTTCAATCGGGTTTCCAGGCGCAGGCCGCGCGCCGCGGGCGGCACTTCGCTGGCGGTGACCAGTTCCGGGCCGAAGGCGCCGGTGGCGTCGAAGTTCTTGCCCACTGTCCATTGCGGGGACAGGAACTGGTATTCGCGCACCGAGCCGTCGTTGAACAAGGCATAGCCGGCGATGCAGTCGAGCGCGTCTTCCTTGCGGATGTGCCGGCCGCCGCGCCTGAGCACCACCGCCAATTCGCCCTCGAAGTCCAGCGAGTCGGACACGCGGGGGCGGACGATGGGCTGGCCGTGGCCGACCAGGCTGGTGTCGTAGCGCGGGAAGATGGTGGGGTAGGCGGGCTGCTCGTACTTGCTTTCCTTGGTGTGGTCGGCGTAGTTCAGGCCGATGCAGAAGATCTTGGCGGGATGCTCGACGACGGGCAGGTAGGAAACGTCGGCTTCGTCCACCAGCTTGCCGCCGCTGCGGGTGCCGGCGTGGGTTTCGAGGTCGGTGCCGGCGGCCAGCAGGGATTCGATCGATTCCTCGCCCAGGATCCGGATCTTGTTGCCCTCGCGGCTGCCGAGGTAGGGGGTGCCGTCGTGGAGGAAGCGGACGTAGCGCATCGGGGATTCCTGTCTCTGTTGTGGGGGCGCGCGGGAAGAATGAGCGCGCCCTTGTGCCCGAGGCAAGAGTAAAGCGGGGGAGCGATTGGGAAAAGATGGCGGGTTTTCTCCACCGATGCCTGGCAGGTATCGGTGGAGGCCTTTGGAGGCCGGAATGCACACGGGGCCTGCCGGCGCGTCGATGACGCCGGCAGGCCCCGTCAGGCAAGGGGAAAACTGCGGCTTAGAGTCCCCGTGCCTTCAACTGAGCATCCAGGCGCGGATAGACCCGGCGCGCGTTCAGTTCGAACACCTTGCGCTTGTCTTCCGCCGGGATGTCCAGCGCGTCGATGTAGCGCTTGGTGTCGTCGAAATAGTGCCCGGTCTGGGGATCGATGCCGCGCACCGCGCCCACCATTTCCGAGCCGAACAGGATGTTGTCGACGTCGATGACTTCGAACATCAGGTCGATGCCGGGCTGGTGGTACACGCAGGTGTCGAAGTAGACGTTCTTCATCACGTGCTCGGCCAGCGGCGGGCGCTTGAGCATGTCGGCCAGCCCGCGGTAGCGGCCCCAGTGGTAGGGCACGGCGCCGCCGCCATGGGGGATGATGAAGCGCAGCGTCGGGAAGTCGCGGAACAGGTCGCCTTCGATGAACTGCATGAAGGCGATGGTGTCGGCGGCCAGGTAGTAGGCGCCGGTGGCGTGCATCGCGCAGTTGCACGAGCCCGAGACGTGGATCATGGCCGGCACGTCCAGCTCGACCATTTTTTCGAAGAACGGGTACCACGAGCGGTCGGTCAGCGGCGGGGCGCTGAAGCTGCCGCCCGAGGGGTCGGGGTTGAGGTTGCAGCCGACGAAGCCCAGTTCGGTGACGCAGCGCTCGAGCTCGGTGATGGAGCTGGCGATGGACACGCCGGGAGACTGCGGAAGCTGGCAGACGCCGATGAAGGTCTCGGGGTACAGGTCGATGACGCGCTTGATCAGGTCGTTCGAACGGCGGGCCCAGACCTGGCTGACGTTCTCGTTGCCGACGTGTGGCTCCATGGCGGAGGCGCGGGGCGAGAAGATGGTCATGTCGGCGCCGCGCTCGCGCAAGAGGCGCAACTGGTTCTGCTCGATGGTCTCGCGGATCTGGTCGTCGGAGATATCGGGATAGGCCGGGTCGATGTCGCCGCCGGTCTTGAAGTTGGCCTTCTGCTGGTCGCGCCATTGGTTGTGGGCGGCGGGCGAGGTCGTGTAGTGACCGTGGCAATCGATGATCATGCTGCGCAATTCCTGTGTGACGAAGGATGGCGTCGGCCGCGGCCGCGGGGCCATCGATGGGGGCGAATCCGGGCGGCCCGGGGGCCGCCTACGCAACGCACGATTGTAGCCGCTTACCCTGGCGCGATACCCGCTGTTTTCCGCATTTCTGCTTTTCGTGTTTGCGCGATAAGGGGCTGCCGGCGACGAGGTTTCAGCGCCGCGCCACCAGCGCCGCGCGCAGCCGCTCGCGTTCGTCGGGCGCGGCCTCGACCAGGTAGCGGATGTCGCCCGCGACGGCGGCGGCCACGGGCAGTCCGTCGCGGTAGAGCACGCGGTTGCCCGCCAGCGCGGGGACTTTTTCACCGGGCAGCAGAGTGCCGGCCAGGTTGAGCGGATCGGCGGCGCAGACGCAGGCCAGTTCGCCGCCCGCGTCGCGGCGACGGATGCCGCGCAGCAGGGGGATGGCCTCGGGCAGCGTGAATTGTTCGCCGGCCAGACCCGCCACGAAGCGGCCGCCCCGCACGTCGCCGCGGGCCTCCAGGCGGTGGAGTACGGGTAGCAGCTCGCGCCAGGGCGGCAGCCACCGCGCCTCGCGTTCCAGCAGGCGCCAGAACACGACGCCGTAGCGGCGCAGCAGGACCTGGGCGATGTGTTCCAGGACTTGTGGATCCGTGCGCGGACGCTTGCCGGACGCCACGGGTTCAGCGGCGGCGGGCCGGCGCAGCAGCGCCCAGCGGCCGGCCTGGTCCATCTGGCCCAGGGCCGTGCCGTGGCGCGAGCGCCGCCGCGGGTGGGCGGTGCGCTGGGACGCGGGAACGAGCAGTGCGCGCAGGCCGGCGTAGCTGTCGGCGTTCGCGGCGCCCGCCGCGACCAGCTCGCCCAGCGCCGTTTCCAGTTCGTTGGGCAGCAGGCGGGTGTCGCCCAGCAGTTCGTCGAAGAACATCGCGCCATGGCTGGCCAGCGCGTCGCGCACTCGCTGTGCGCGCGGCGACAGGTCGGCCTGGTGGTCCGGCGGCACGAGTGCTTGCCAGGGGCCCAGATGGCGCCGCGGCAGCAGCACCATGGGCGTGGCGCGCACCGGGCCGGCCGCGGATTTGCCCTGGCCCGCCAGGCGCATCCAGACAGCCTTGCCGGCCTGGCTCAGCTCGTCCAGCCAGCCGGGCGAATAGGCGTCCAGCCGCGCCGGCAGGATGTCCGCTTCCCAGGCGCCGGCGGCGGCCTCGTAGCCTTCCAGTTGGTCGATGACTTGCGGCAGCGAGCCGGGCCCGTGCAGCCGGGCATCCGGCGCGACGTGCTGCCATTCCAGCAGGAAGCGCATGAAGTCCTGCCGTTCGACCGGTTCGATCTCGCGCCGCAGGCGCTTGATGGTGTAGCGGTGGATGCGGGCCAGCAGGTGCCGTTCGCACCATTCTTCCTGCCGCGCCTGCGGATGGAAGCGGCCGCGCATGACATAGCCTTCGGCTTCCAGCCGGGCCAGCGCCACGGCCACGTCGGCCTCGGGCAGCAGGAGGTCCGCGGCGATGCGCGGCAGGGCGAGCGGGCCGAATCCGGTCAGCCGCGCGCGCACGACTTCGACCAGGGCGGCGTCGGCCTCCCAGGGTTCGTCGCAGCCGGCGGGCAGGGCGATGTCCGGTTCGGCGCGGGCGCCGGGGTAAAGGGCGCGCACGCAGGCCAGGCGCTCGACCGGTACCCACAGGGCGGCGTCCGCCTGCACGCGCAGCCGTGTCGCCCGGCCTTCCCGGGTCAGCGTGCCCAGCCAGTCGCGCCAGCCATCGTTGGCCGCCGCTTCGGCCTCGGTCACGCAGGCCAGGCTCGCCAGGGCTTCCTGCATTTCGTCGGTGCCGTGCACGTCGGGCCAGGCCTCGGCGGCCACCGCGTCGATGGCGCCGGCGTCCAGGGCGCCCATGTCGTCGGCCGATTCCGGATCGGTCCAGCGGCGCGCCATCACGGCCTGGGTGCGGCGTTCCTCCAGCGGCGCGTCGTCCAGGAAGGCGTAGGGGCGCGCGCTCAGGATTTCCATGGCCAGCGGCGACGGGGTGGGCAGGTCGCGCGCCACCAGTTCGACCTCCTGCTTCTCGATCCGGCGCAGCAGCGCGAGCCAGCCTTCGGCGTCCATCGCCTCGTGCAGGCAGTCGCCGATGGTCTGCGCGACCAGCGGGTGGTCGGGGATCTCGCGTTCCCCGACCACGTTCTCGAGGCAGGCGGCCTGGTCGGGGAAGACCGAGGCCAGCAGGTCGTCGCTTTTCATGCGCTGCAACTGCGGCGCGACCTTGCGGCCGCCGACGTAGCGCGGCAGCGCCAGCGCGGTGGTGGCGTTCCAGCGCCAGCGCACGTTGAACAGCGGCGCGTCCAGCAAGGCCTGTACCAGCAGATGCTCGGCGGTGTTGGAACGCAGGTAGCGCCAGACTTCGTCCAGCGGGAAGCTGTGGCTGGTGGACAGCGACAGCACGATGGCGTCCTCGGTGGCCGCTGCCTGCAACTCGAAGTTGAAGCTGCGGCAGAAGCGCTTGCGCAGGGCCAGGCCCCAGGCGCGGTTGAGCCGGCTGCCGAAGGGGGAGTGCACCACCAGTTGCATGCCGCCCGATTCGTCGAAGAAGCGTTCCATGACCAGGGTGTCGTGGCTGGGCAGCCGGCCCAGCGCCGCCTTCGCGCGTGCCAGGTATTCGACGATCTGGCGCGCCGCCGACGCGTTCAGGCCGATCTCGTCCATCAGCGCCTGGATCGCGCCTTCGATGTCGGGCGCCGTTTGTCCCGGTCGCGCCAGCAACTGCTCGACCCGGGCGCGCAGGCGCGAGACGCCGGCCGACAATTCGTCGCTGCGGCCGGGCGCCTCGCCCAGCCAGAACGGAATGCTAGGGGCGGCGCCGTGCGCGTCCTCCACGCGGACGCGACCGGCTTCCACCCGCAGGATGCGATAGGACGTGTTGCCCAACTGGAAGACGTCGCCGGCCAGGCTTTCGATCGCGAAGTCCTCGTTGACCGTGCCGACCATCAATCCCTGCGGCTCCAGCAGCACGGTGTAGTCGGCGTTGTCGGGAATGGTGCCGCCCGAGGTGACCGCGGTCAGCTTGCTGCCGCGCCGTCCGCGCAAGGCGCCGGCGACCAGGTCGCGGTGCAGGTAGGCCGCGCGCACGCCCTGGCGGCCGGTATAGCCCTCGGCCAGCATGCGCAGCACGGCGTCGAACACCGGACGTTCCAGGTCCGCATAGGGCGCCGCGCGCCGTACCAGCGCGTACAGCGCCTCTTCGCTCCATTCCTGGCATGCCACCTCGGCCACCAACTGCTGGGCCAGCACGTCCAGCGGCGCGACCGGTACGCGCAGGGCGTCCAGTTCGTCGCGCCGCACGCAGTCCAGCAGGGCCGCGCATTCGATCAGCTCGTCGCGCGAGGTGGGGAACAGTCGGCCCTTGGGGATCCCGCCCACGTGGTGGCCCGAGCGGCCCACCCGTTGCAGGAAGGCGGAGATCGTGCGCGGCGAGCCGACCTGGCAGACCAGGTCCACGTCGCCGATGTCTATGCCCAGTTCGAGCGAGGCGGTGGCGATCAGCACCCGCAGTTCGCCGCGCTTGAGCCGCTGCTCGGCATCGAGCCGGTGTTCCTTGGCTAGGCTGCCGTGGTGGGCGGCCACCGCTTCCTCGCCCAAGCGTTCGGCCAGGTGGCGGGCGGCCCGCTCGGCCATGCGGCGGGTGTTGACGAAGACCAGCGTGGTGCGGTGCTGCGATACCAGCTCGGCCATGCGGTCGTACACCCGGTCCCAGACGTCGGTGGCCATGACGGCCTCCAGCGGCACGGGAGGCAGTTCCAGGTCCAGGTCGCGGCGCCGCGAGTGGCCGATGTCGACGATTTCGCAGGCGTCCGCGTGGGCGGGGCTGGCCAGGAAGCGCGCCACGGCCGACAGCGGCTTCTGCGTGGCCGAGAGTCCGATGCGGACCGGCCGCCCGCCGCACAGTGCATCCAGCCGTTCCAGGGTGAGAGCCAGGTGGCTGCCGCGCTTGTTCCCCGCGAGGGCGTGGATCTCGTCCACGATCACGCTGCGCACGCCGGCCAGCATGCGGCGCCCGCTGTCCGAGCCCAGCAGCACGTACAGCGACTCGGGCGTCGTCACCAGGATGTGGGGCGGCCGCTTGCGCATCGCCTGCCTGGCCTGGGCCTCGGTGTCGCCGGTGCGCACGGCGGTGCGGATGCCGGGGCCGGGCAGGCCCAGGCGTTCCAGTTCCGCGGCGATGCCTTCGAGCGGCGCCTGCAGGTTGATGCGGATGTCGTTGGACAGCGCCTTCAGCGGCGAGACGTACACCACCATGGTGGCGTCCGGCAGCACACCGCCGGCGTCCACGCCCATCCGTACCAGTTCGTCGATGGCGGCCAGGAAGGCGGTCAGGGTCTTGCCCGAACCGGTGGGGGCGGCCACGAGCGTCGAGCGGCCGGCGCGGATATGCGGCCAGGCGCGGCGCTGGGCCTCGGTTGCCGAGCCGAATGCCTGGCGGAACCAGGCGGCCACGGCCGGATGGAATCCGTGCAGCGCGTCGACGGGATGGCGGGCGATGGTCATGCCCGACTATATGGGGGCGGCGCCGCGCATCGCAACCATGGACCATGGCGTGACGCATGGACATCTTCCGGGCCGGAGGCTTTCTAGAAAACCCTAACTGTTCATAAAAACATACTGTATGTGTGTTAGAGTGCGTGCAGGAGTCGTGAGTCGGCATGAACCGGCCGCGGCGGGCGACCCAGAACATCGTCAGGAGACACAAGCATGAAAGGCGTCCTTTTCCCCTCGCGGCTCGCGCTCGCCTTGACGCTGGCGCTGGGAGCCGCGGCGGCCCACGGACAGGCGGCGGACAAAGCGGAGGGCGGATATCCGTCCCGGCTCGTCAGAATCGTCGTGCCGTACACGCCGGGCACGAGCGCCGACACCCTGTCCCGCCTGCTGTCCGAGAAGCTGGCGGCGCGGCTGGGCCAGAGTGTGGTGGTCGAGAACAAGCCCGGCGCTGCGGCCGCCATCGGCACCGCCTACGTGGCCAAGGCCGCGCCCGACGGCTACACGCTGATGATGTCCCTGAACACGCACGTCATCACGCCGGCCTCGCGCAAGACGCCCTACGATCCGGTCAGGGATTTCGCGCCCATCGGGCAGATCGCCTCGGGCCAGATGCTGGTGCTGACGCATCCGTCCGTTCCGGCCAAGACCTTTCCGGAGTTCGTCGCCTACCTGAAGAAAATGGGCGACAACGCCAGCTACAGTTCGCCCGGCCCGGGCTCGACCACCCATCTGTATTCCCTGGTGCTGCAGGACATGTTGGGCACGAAGATGCGCCACATCCCGGCCAATGGCATGGGCGTGGCGGCCATGGACGTCATGCAGAACAGCTCGACCATGCTGATCAGCACGGTCGAGGCGTCGCGCGCGAACATGGCCTCGGGCAAGCTCAAGCCCATGGCGCAGACGGGCAAGCTGCGTTCGCAACTGGTGCCCGACCTGCCCACGGTGGCCGAGTCGGGATACCCCGACTACGACCTGTCGATCTGGGTGGGGATGTACGCCCCGGCGGGCACGCCCAAAGCCATTGTCCAGCGCCTGCATGACGAGATCGGCGCCATCATGGGGGCGCCGCAGATGCGCAAGGAGTTGCTCGAAAAGGGATACGACGTCGTGCTGACTTCGCCCGAGGAATTTGCCGAGCTGAACCGCAAGGAATTCGCGCGCTGGAAGGACGTGGTCGCGCGCCACGGCCTGCAGGGGGAATAGGGTCCTAGCGCGCCTTGCGCGCGGGCCGGCGCGGGGGGCGTGCGGCGACGATGGCGTCCAGCCCCGCCAGCGCGTAGGTCTTCAGGTGCGCGGCCAGGTCCGCGGCCGGCTGCTGGAACAGCGCCTGGATGGGGCTGTTCATGTCGCGGTGGATGATCAGCAGCACCATGCACGGCGCCATGACGCTCAGCACGCAGCGGGTCAGCGCCGGATCCCCGGCGGGGATGCCGGTGATCTCGCCGATGATGGCGCTGATGAGCCCGAACTTCGGCAGAGCCTCGGCCTCGATGATGCCGGCCAGGTGGGGCGAGGGCGCCAGCACCTCGCGGGCCCACAGGCGGATGTGCCAGCTGTCGGCATTGAGCAGGCTGGCGGTCAGGCCATCCAGGAATATTTCCAGCTTGTGCCGCGGGGGCTGGACGCTGTGCGCCAGGCGCGTCAGATAGTCCAGGCTGACCAGATGCCTGTGGACTTCCTTCAATAACGCCAGATAGAGGCCGTCGCGGCTGCCGAAGTGGTAGTTGACCGCGGCCATGTTGCATTGCGCCCGTTCGCAGATGGCCTTGCTGGTGGTGTCCGCGTAGCCCCGCTCGGCGAACAGTTGTCCGGCCGTCTCCAGGATGCGGGCGCGGGTGGCCTCGCCATCCATGCGGGGAGAGCGGACGGGTATCGATGGTCGGGACGTGACGGCCATGCGGGAAGGCGCCGGGGACGCGGAAGTGGGCACGTAAAAATCATACATCAAATTGAAATTTGAGTTATATAATTTGCCGACCGACGGTTTCCAAGGGCGGCGGCGATGAAGAAGGTGCTGGCAGGAGGCGTACTGGTGGCGGTAGTGCTGGCGGGGGCGGCATGGTATGTCCTGCGTCCGGCGCCCGCCCAGGATGGCCTGACGCTTTACGGCAACGTCGATATCCGGCAGGTGGTGCTGGCGTTCGACGGCAGCGACAGGGTGGCCCGGATGCAGGTCGAGGAAGGCGACCGCGTCAAGGCCGGCGACGTCCTGGCGGTGCTGGACGACCGTTCGCTGCGCTTGCAGGAGGTCCAGGCGCGCGCCCGTATCGCCGTGCAGGAGCAAGCGCTGCTGCGGCTGCGCAACGGCACCCGGCCCGAGGAAGTGGCCCAGGCGCAGGCCCAGGTGGCGTCGGCCCAGGCGGAAGCCGAACTGGCGGAGCAGCAGCTCGCGCGGCTTCGAGGCATCGCCGCGAACACCGGCGGACGCGGGGTCAGCCAGCAGGACCTGGACAATGCCGCGTCGCGCCTGCGGGTGGCGCGGGCGCAATGGGACAACCGCAGCAAGGGGCTGCAACTGGCGCGCGTCGGACCGCGCAAGGAAGACATCGCGCAGGCCGAGGCCCAACTGGAAGTCTCGCGGGCCGAACTGGCGCTGATCGCCTATCGTCTGGAGCAGACCGAACTGAAGGCGCCGACCGACGCCGTCGTGCGCGCCCGGCTGCTCGAGCCCGGCGACATGGCCTCGCCCCAGCGTCCCGCCTACACATTGGCGATCACCGATCCCAAATGGGTGCGCGTCTATGTATCGGAGCCGCAACTGGGGCACGTCAGGCCCGGCATGGCGGCCGAGGTCGTGACCGACAGCCGGCCCGACCGGCCCATTGCCGGCCGCATCGGCTACATCTCGTCGGTGGCCGAGTTCACGCCCAGAAACGTACAGACCGAGGAGTTGCGGACCAGCCTGGTCTACGAGATGCGCGTGCGGGTGGACGACCCGCAGGACCGGCTGCGGCTGGGCATGCCGGCCACCGTTCGCATCGCGCGGGACCGGCAGGGCGAAGGAGCGCCCGGGCGATGAGCGAAGCGGCCGTCGTCGTGGCGCGCGACGTGCGCAAGCGTTTTCCCGCCGAGCGCGGGGAGCGCGAGACCGTGGCGCTGGACGGCATCTCGCTGGATGCGCCCGCCGGCGCGCTGACCGCGCTGGTCGGACCGGACGGCGCGGGCAAGACGACCCTGCTGCGCCTGGTCGCCGGCCTGATGAAGCCCGAGGGATCGCTGCGGGTGCTGGACGTGGACGTTGCCGCGGATCCGCAGTCGGTGCAGAACCGCATCAGCTACATGCCCCAGCGTTTCGGCCTGTACGAGGACCTGAGCGTGCAGGAGAACCTGGACCTGTACGCCGACCTGCATGGCGTGTCCCGGGAACAGCGGCGCGGGCGCTACGCCCGTCTGCTGGAGATGACCGATCTCGGCCGCTTCACCGCCCGCCCCGCGGGCAAGCTGTCGGGTGGCATGAAGCAGAAGCTGGGGCTGGCCTGCACGCTGGTCCGGTCGCCGGAACTCCTGCTGCTGGACGAACCGACGGTGGGCGTGGACCCCTTGTCGCGCCGGGAGCTGTGGCAGATCGTCCGGCAACTGGTCGACGACGAGCGCCTGTCCGTGATCGTCAGCACCACTTATCTGGACGAAGCCGAACGCTGTGCCCGGGTGTTCGTGCTGCACGAGGGCAGGCTGCTGGCGCAGGGCCGGCCCGAGGACATCCGCCGCCCCGCGCGCGGGCTGTGCTTCGTGGCGCCGCCGCCGCCGGGCGAGCCGGCCCGGCTGCTGCAGGCGCGCCTGCTGGACGATACGGCCCGCATCATCGATGCCGTGCCCCAGGGCGGCGAGGTGCGGGTGATCCGCCGCCAGGCGGAGCGGGGGGAGACTGCGCAGCAGCCGGGGGACGCCCTGGCCTGGCGGCCGGTCGAGGCCAGGCTGGAAGACGGCTTCATGGTGCTGCTGCGGGAAAGCCAGTCGGAGGCCGGTGCGGCGGCGCCGTTGCCCGCGCTGCGCGCGCAAGCCGCCAGCGGCGAAGCCATCATCGAGGTCCGCGACCTGGTGCGCAAGTTCGGCGATTTCGTCGCCGTGGACCGCACCAGCTTCACGGTGAAGAAGGGCGAGATATTCGGCCTGCTCGGCCCCAATGGCGCGGGCAAGACGACGACCTTTCGCATGCTGTGCGGCCTGCTGCCCGCCAGCAGCGGCGTCCTGCAGGTGGCGGGGGTGGACCTGCGGACCGCGCCGGCGCGGGCGCGGCGCAGCGTGGGCTACGTGTCGCAGCGGTTCGCGCTGTACGGCAACTTGAGCGTGATGGAAAACCTGACGTTCTTCGGCAGCGCCTATGGCCTGCATGGCGAGCGCCTGCGCGCGCGCATTGGGGAGGTGCTGGCGCAGTTCGGACTGGAAGCCCAGGCAAACGCGGCCAGCGGGCGCCTGCCCGGCGGTTACAGGCAGCGGCTGGCGATGGCGGTCGCCCTGCTGCACCAACCCGACATCCTGTTCCTGGACGAACCCACCAGCGGTGCCGACGCGCTGGCGCGGCGCGAGTTCTGGCGCCGGATCACGACGCTGGCCGCCGACGGTACCACCGTCGTCGTGACGACGCACTTCATGGAAGAGGCCGAGTACTGCGACCGCATCGTCATCCAGGATGCCGGGCGGCTGCTGGCGTTGGGCACGCCGCAGCAGGTGCGCAAGCAGGCGGGCGAGACGGACGCGCGCCGCATGAACATGGAAGAGGCGTTCATCGGCATCGTCGAGCGTGGCCGCAAGCGCGAGACTGCAGAGGCCGTGGCATGAGCGCGCCTGGGTCCGGCGGCTTCTGGCGGCGCCTGGTCTCCTTGACCCGCAAGGAGGTGCGCCAGTTGCTGCGCGACCGCGCCAACCTGATGATGGGCATCGCGCTGCCCATCGTCCTGATCCTGATCTTCGGCTATGGGTTGTCGCTGGACGTGAAGAACGCGCCCGTGGCGGTGGTGCTGGACGATGCCTCGCCGGTCGCGCGCGACGTGGTGGCCGGATTGTCCACGCCGGGTTATCTGGCGCCCCGCGTGGTCGGCTCGGCGCACGAGGCCTACGCGCTGATGCGCGCGCGGGAAGTGGACGCCGCCGTGCTGGTGCCGGCGGACTTCTCGCGGCGGCTGGCCGCCGGCGACGCGCAGGTGCAGGTCCTGCTGCAAGGCGCGGACGCCAGCCGCGCGACGATGATACGCGGCTACGTCGCCGGCGCGCTGGCGTCGTGGAGCCAGAAACGGGCCGACCGCGGCGAGGCCCCGCGGCCGGCCGCGGGCCAGGTCCAGGTGGTCGACCGCATGTGGTTCAACGCCGCCAACAACAGCACGTGGTATCTCGTACCCGGGCTGATCGTGCTGATCATGACGCTGGTGGGCGCCTTCCTGACGGCGCTCGTCATGGCGCGCGAGTGGGAGCGGGGCACGCTGGAGTCGCTGTTCGTCACGCCGGTGCGGCCGGTGGAAGTGCTGCTGGCCAAGATCATTCCCTATTTCTGCGTGGGGCTGATCGGGCTGGCGCTGTGCCTGGCCGCGGCGGCCTTCCTGTTCCATGTACCCATGTACGGATCGCTGCTGGTCCTGCTGTTCAGCGCCATGCTTTATCTGCTCGTCGCGCTGGGCATCGGCCTGGTGATCTCGTCGGTGACCCGCAATCAGTTCCTGGCCAGCCAGGTGGCCCTGATCGCGAGTTTCCTGCCGGCCCTGATGCTGTCCGGATTCATGTTCGACCTGCGCAACGTGCCGACGGCCATCCGGGTCATTGGGCAGATCCTGCCGGCCACCTATTTCATGGAACTGATCAAGTCGCTGTTCCTGGCCGGCAACAACTGGCCGCTGATCGCCAGGAACTGCGCCATCCTGGCGGCCTACGCCGTCGTGCTGCTGGGCGTGGCGCGGCTGGTCACGCGCAAGAGGCTGGACTGACGCATGGATGACTTCATCGACTTCTGGCGACGCCTGGCCCAGCTGTGCCGCAAGGAATTACTGGCCATCCTGAAGGACCCCGCCAACCGGGCCATCCTGGTCGTGCCCGCTTTGCTCCAGAGTTTCGTGTTCGGCTATGCCGCGACCTACAACCTGACGAACGTGCCGTACGCGGTGCTGGACCAGAGCCAGGGCGCGGCGTCGGCCCGGCTGCTGGCGCGCCTGGACGGCACCGGGGTCTTCCACCGCGTGGCCACGCTGACGGCGCCCCGGGACATCGCGCGCGTGGTGGATGCCGGCGACGCGCTACTGGTCCTGCAATTCGGGCCGGACTTCGAGGCGCGGCTGGCGCAGGGGCAGGAGGCCCCCTTGCAGGTCATCCTGGATGGCCGCAACTCGACCACCGCCGGCCAGGCATCCGCCCACGTCGCCGAGATCGTGGCGGCCTACAACGCCGAGCTGCGCGGCGGCGGGATGCCGGTCACCGCCGTGCCGCGCGTCTGGTACAACCCCAATCTCGAGACGCGCTGGAACATCATGCCGGCGCTGATCGCCGCGCTCAGCATGATGCAGACCCTGATGCTGACCGCGCTCTCGGTCGCGCGCGAGCGCGAGCAGGGCACCTTCGACCAGTTGCTGGTGACGCCCTACACGCCCATGGAAATCATGCTGGGGAAGGCCGTTCCGCCGGTCCTGATCGGCCTCGTGCAATCGTCCATCATCCTGTGCGTCGCGCTGTTCTGGTTCCGCATCCCCATGGCCGGATCGCTGGCGACGCTTTACGCGGGCCTGGCGATCTTCACCGTGGCCTGCGTGGGAATCGGGCTGTCCATCTCGGCGGTCTCGGTCAACATGCAGCAGGCCATGCTCTATACCTTCGTGCTGATCATGCCGCTGATGCTGCTGTCGGGCCTGGCCACGCCGGTGCGCAACATGCCCGATCCCCTGCAGGTCGCGACCCTGGCGAACCCGCTGCGCTTCGCCATCGACCTCGTGCAGCGGGTGTATCTGGAAGGCGCCGGCCTGCTGTCGCTGTGGCGCAATCTCGTGCCCATGTTCGTCCTGGGCGCGGTGACGCTGCCGCTGGCGGCGTGGCTGTTCCGCCATCGTCTGGTTTGACTGGAGACAAGCATGGCATGCGATCCCATCCGCCGGCCCGGGGCCCGTCCCCTTCTGCAAGCGGCCGTGCTCGCGTTGTTGCTGGGCGGCTGCGCGGCCGTGGGGCCGGAGTTCACGGCGCCCACGCCCGCACAGCCGGCGGACTGGAACAGTTGGCGCGGCGGCCCCGAGACCCTGCGCGATCCGGTCTCCACGGCGGCGCCGCCGGAGCGATGGTGGGAGACCTTCCAGGATGCGCGGCTGGACGCGCTGCTGGCCCAGGCGCGCGAGGCGAGCCCCGACCTGCGCACCGCGGCGCTGCGATTCGCCCAGAGCCGGCTCATGCGGCAGACGGTGGCCGCGCAGCGCGGGCCGGACGTGGGTTTGTCGGCGGGGGTGTCGCGCCAGCGCCAGAGCGAGTACGGCGCCGGCACCCGGTTGCTGGATGCCATCGCGCCCAACAATCGCGACCAGCTCGTGTCGGTGCTTAGCGACCCGTTCACGCTGTACCAGGCGGGGTTCGATGCATCCTGGGAAATCGACCTGTGGGGCCGGGTCGCGCGCTCGATCGAGGCGGCCGATGCGGACGTGGCCGCTTCGGCGGCGGCGCTGGCGCAGGCGCGGCTGGCCGTGGCGAGCGAGATTGCCCGCAACTACTTCGAACTGCGCGGCACTCAGTCGCAACTGCGGTGGCTGCAAGAGGACATCACCGCGGCCCAGGCGTCCCTGGATATCCTGCGGGCGCGGCAGCGCGGCGGGCAGATCGACGCGCTGGACGTGTCACGGCAGCAGGCGCTGCTGGCCGACCTGAACGGGCGGCTGGCACCCCTGCGCGCGCAGGAGGCCGCAGCGGCCAACCGCATCGGCCTCCTGGTCGGCCAGCCACCCGGCGCGCTGCGGGAGGTGTTGAGCGAAACGCGGGGCGCGGATGCCGCCATGCCCGACCTGGCGCTGGGTCTGCCGTCCCAGGTGGCGCTGCGCCGGCCCGACATCCGAGCGGCCGAGGCCCGGCTGCATGCGGCTACGGCCGACATCGGCATCGCCACGGCTGACCTGTATCCGCGCATCGTGCTGGGCGCGAGCTTCGGCTACGAATCGTTCAAGGATGGCAAGTTCGGCGAATGGGGCAGCCGGCGCTGGTCGGTGGGCCCCAGCCTGTCGCTGCCGCTGTTCGACCAGGGGCGGCGACGCACCACCGTGGCGCTGCGCGAACTGGCGCAGCAGGAGGCGGCGGTGTCCTACCAGCAGACGGTGCTGCGCGCGTGGCAGGAGATCGACGATGCCCTGACCGGCTATGGCGCCGAACGCCGGCGCAATCAGGAATTGCAGCGCAAGCTGCGCGCCAGCGGCGATGCCCTCGACCTGGCCCGGGCGCGCCACGCCGGCGGGATGACGGACTTCCTGCCGGAGCTGGATGCCCGGCGTACCCTGCTGCAGGCCAGGCGCGACCTCGCGCAAAGCGACAGCCAACTGCGGATCGGGCTGGTCGCGGTCTACAAGGCCATAGGCGGGGGCGGGCAGCAGTTTTTCCATCCCCTATTGCCAGATGCGGCGCGGCGCCTTAATTTGGAGCCATCGGGGCGCCCCGAGCAAGGACAAGGACCATGATCTATCGCAAACCGTCCAATGCCATGTGGATCGACGCGGTCAGGCTGCTGGAGCAGGCGGACAACCTGCATCGCCAGTTCTTCCGTCCGGGCCCGGCCGGACCTCAGGGGCCCACCTGGGAGCCCCCCATCGACATCTTCGAGACCGGCCGCGCTTTGTCCGTGCTGGTCGCGCTGCCCGGTGTCGCACCCGACCAGGTCCAGGTGCTGATCGATGGGGCGACGCTTACCGTGGTGGGCGAACGCCCCTTGCCGGCACCGGCCGAGGCCCACATCCGCCGCATAGAAATTCCCTACGGCCGCTTCGAGCGGCGCATCGCGCTGCCGCCGGGCGCCTTCGAAATCCGGGAGCACAGGATGGTGGACGGCTGCCTCCTGCTGACCCTGCTCAAGCTGGGATAGACCGGCGGTACGCCGCAACTCGAACCGGGGACAGGTAAGAAGCCATGGCAAACGAATTTCGAGACCAACAATCGGGGCAGGAACGGCAGGAGGCGCCGGGCGCGCAGCCCGCGAGCCAGGGGCACGCGCCGTCGATCGCGCTGCCGTCGGACGCACTGACGCTGATCCCGGTGCGCAATCTCGTGCTTTTTCCAGGATTGGTGGCGCCCATTTCCATCGGCCGCGAGAGCACAGTGCGCGGCGCGCAGGAAGCCGCGCGGGCCAGCCGCCAGGTGGGCGTGGTGCTGCAACGCGATCCGGAGGCCGAGGAGCTGGGCGACGGCGACCTCCATCCCATGGGGACGGTGGCCAACGTGATGCGCTACGTGACCACGCCCGACGGCACGCATCACGTCATCTGCCAGGGCGTGCAGCGTTTCCGCATCATCGAGCTGCTGCAGGGCTATCCGTTCATGGTGGCGCGGGTCCAGCGCTTCGAGGATCCCGAGATCATGACCTCGGACATCGAGGCGCGCCTGATCCAGCTCAAGGCGCGCGCGCTGGACATCCTGCAACTGTTGCCGCAGGCGCCGGCTGAACTGGCGGGCTCGATCCAGAACATGACCTCGGCGCCGCTGCTGGCGGATTTCATTGCGGGGTTGATGGAGATCAAGCCCGAGGAAAAGCAGGACGTGCTCGAGACCGTGGACGTCGTGGCCCGGGCCGACAAGGTGCTGGCCCTGATGATGCATCAGATCGAGGTGCTGCGCATCAGCCGCGACATCGACCAGCAGACCAAGGCGCGCTTCGAGGACCGCCAGCGCGAGGTCATGCTGCGCGAGCAACTCAAGACCATCCAGCAGGAACTGGGCGAGACCGAGGGCAACGGCGCCGAACTGGCGGAACTGGGCGAGCGCATCGCCAAGGCGGGGATGCCGGAAGAGGCCGAGAAGCAGGCGCGCAAGGAACTCAAGCGGCTCGAGGGCATACCCGAGGCATCGGGCGAGTACTCGATGATCCGCACCTACCTGGACTGGCTGATCGAGTTGCCCTGGTCGGTGTCCACCGAGGACCGCATCGACATCGCCGAGGCCCGCCGGATCCTGGACGAGGACCACTACGGGCTCGACAAGATCAAGCGCCGCATCCTGGAATACCTGGCCGTGCGCAAGCTCAATCCCACCGGCAAGAGCCCGGTGCTGTGCTTCTCGGGTCCGCCGGGGGTGGGCAAGACCTCGCTGGGCCAGAGCATCGCCAAGGCCACGGGCCGCAAGTTCGTGCGGCTGAGCCTGGGCGGCGTGCACGACGAGGCCGAGATACGCGGCCATCGACGCACCTATATCGGCGCGCTGCCGGGCAACGTGATCCAGGCCATCCACAAGGCCGGTTCGAACAACTGCGTGATGATGCTGGACGAGGTCGACAAGCTGGGCGCCAGCGCGCAGGGCGATCCCGCCGCCGCGCTGCTGGAGGTGCTCGATCCCGAGCAGCACGACACCTTCCGCGACAACTACCTGGGCGTGCCGTTCGATCTGTCCAAGGTGCTGTTCATCGCCACGGCCAACGTGCTCGACGGCATCCCCGGCCCGCTGCGCGACCGCATGGAGATCATCACGCTGCCGGGCTACACCGAGGAAGAGAAGGCCCAGATCGCGCGGCGCTACCTGGTGCCGCGCCAGCTCGAGGCCAATGGCCTGACGCCCGCGCAGGGCGAGATCACCGACGCGGCCATCCACGAGGTGATCAATGGCTATACCCGCGAAGCCGGCGTGCGCAATCTCGAGCGGGAAATCGGCAGCACCTTTCGCCATGCCGCCATGAGCGTGGCCGAAGGGACCGCGCAGCACGTGCGCATCGACGTGGACGATGTGCACGCGATCCTGGGCGCGCCGCGCTTCGAAAGCGAGATCGCCATGCGCACCGGCATGCCGGGCGTGGCCACGGGCCTGGCCTGGACGCCGGTCGGAGGCGACATCCTGTTCATCGAGGCCAGCCGCACGCCGGGCAACGGCAGGCTGATCCTGACCGGGCAGTTGGGCGAGGTGATGCGCGAAAGCGTGCAGGCGGCCCTGACGCTGCTCAAGGGCCGGGCGGCGTCGATGAACGTCGATCCCGCGCTGTTCGAGCACAACGACATCCATGTCCACGTGCCGGCGGGTGCGATTCCCAAGGACGGTCCCAGCGCCGGGGTGGCGATGTTCGTCGCGCTGACTTCGCTGATGACCGACAAGCCGGTTCCCTCGGACCGGGCGATGACGGGCGAGATCAGCCTGCGCGGGCTGGTCCTGCCGGTCGGGGGCATCAAGGAAAAGGTGTTGGCCGCGTTGCGGGCCGGCATCAAGACGGTGCTGTTGCCGGCGCGCAACCGCAAGGACGTCGACGACATTCCCGAGGAGTCGCGCAAGCAGCTCCAGTTCGTTTTCCTGGAGACGGTCGAGGATGCGATCCGCGCGGTGACGCCGGTGGACAAGCAGGGGGAGACGGTGCCCGGCTGATGGCCGGATGTCATTCGTCGGCTGGAAATGTCGATTCGTCCGCCGGGGTTGCGGTGTCCGGATCCTGACAAATAAGATCGTTCGCGTACGACAAACGCACGGTTTCGGTCGTTTGCCGAGTTCTCGCGCATGGGACCTGTACGCATATGACGACGTCTCCGCATCTCCCGACCCCGGCCGCCGCCGGCGGTTTCACCCGGCCGTCGTTCCGGCCTAACCTCGTGGCGGCAGCCGTGTTTGCCGCCCTGTCGTCGCTGGCCGGGACCGTGCAGGCCCAGGTCGTCCACGACTACCGGGGCACCGACGGCTCCTGCTGTCATGACCACAACGGTTCGGACGGCAGCAATGGCACTGATTTCGTCGGCGCGTCCGATTCGTCGCTGAACGTCTCGATCGGCACCGGCACCGCGGTCTTCGTGGACGTGAGCGGCGGCCATGGCGGCAACAGCGAAGGATCCACCGACCCGGACGATCCGGACTACAACCACTGGGGCGGCAACGGCGCGGAAGGCGCGACGCTGGGCTACAACCTGCTGAACAGCACCCTGCGCAGCGGCGGAGTAGGGCTGCGCGCCGCCTCGCACGGCGGCGATGGCGGCAGGTGGGCGATCCAGAGCGGGGGGCGGCGCTACGGCGATGGCGGAGACGGCCATGACGCGGGCGTCGTGGTCTCGGGCACCGGGATCACCGCCGGGATCTATGGCGTATGGGTCGATTCCCTGGGCGGCGTGGGCCAGGAGCCCTCGATCCGGGACGTGCTGCCGTCCGGGGATTCCGGACGCGGCGGCAATGCGGGCGCGGCCAGCGTGAACCTGAGCTACGGATCGTCCGTGTCCGTCTCCGGCAGCACGGGGCAGTCGGAGACCGCGGGCGTGCTGGCCCAGTCCGTGGGGGGCCAGGGCGGGGACGGCTATCACGGCGGCGTCGGCGGCGGGCACAGCACGGCGGGGCAGGGCGGCGACACCGGCGATGTCAGCGTCAGCATCGACGACAGCAGTTCCGTCACCACCAACGGCACGGGAACGGCCGGTGTGATCGCGCGTACCCAGGGCGGCCAGGGCGGAGGCGCGGAAGGCGGTGAGGAGGGCGAACCCGCGCAGGACGTTCGCGCCAATCGCGGCGGAAACGCCGGGCACGTCACCGTCTCGAACGCGGGCGCCATCACGACGCGTGGCACGTCGTCCGCCGCCATCCTGGCCAGCAGCCTGGGTGGAAGGGGCGGCGATGGCGGGGCCGGATCCTGGTCGTCGGGGCACGCCGGTGGCGACGGCGGCTCGGCCAGCGGCGTATCGATCACCAATTCGGGCCGGATCGCCACCTACGGCGATTATTCCAACGGCATCCAGGTCCGGGTCTCCGGCGGAGACGGCGGCAAGGGCGGAGACGGCGGCCTGTCGGGCCACAGCGGCAGCGGCGGTTCCGGCGGCGGCGTGGGCTCGCTGGCCTACGACATCACCAACAGCGGTTCCATCGCGATCGCCGGCGCGGGTGCCGAGGACGACGACGGGACCACGGGCACGGGATCCTTCGGCATCGTCGCCCAGGCCTCCGGCGGCCAGGGCGGCGCGGGCGCCGAGGCGGCGGGGTGGTTCGTCGTGGGTGGCAATGGCGGCGGCGGAGGCGATGGCGGCGCCGGCCGCGTGACCAATACCGGCAGCATTTCCACCACGCGCGACCAGAGCGGTGCCGTGATCATGCAGAGTGCAGGCGGTGGCGGCGGCGTGGGCGGCGACGCCGACAGCACCGGTCTGATCGTGTCGATGGCGGTGGGCGGCCGCGGGGGCGTCGCGGGCGATGGCGGCGACCTGTCGCTGATGTCGTCCGGCCGGATTGCCACGCAGGGTGCCGGCTCCACGGGCGTGATGCTGCAAAGCATAGGCGGGGGCGGCGGGCACGGCGGATCGGCCAAGGCGGCCTCGGTGGGCGTGCTGGCAGGGGTCGCGCTTGCCACCGGCGGCGACGGCGGCGCGGGCGGCGCGGGTGGGCATGTCGCCATTGAACTCGATCCAGGCAGTTCGGTCACGACCGCCGGCGCCGTCAGCAGCGCGGTGGTCGGCCGGTCGGTCGGAGGCGGGGGCGGCAACGGCGCCTTCGCGGAGTCCGTACAGGCGACCATCGCGCCGGAACTCGGACCGGACATTCCATCGGGCACGGGCAGCATCCAGGTCACCGTGGGCGGCCGCGGCGGCTCGGCGGGCAACGCCGGCGAGGTCGACGTCTCCAATGCCGGCACGGTGGCCACCTCGGGACACGAGAGCCACGGCATCTTCGCGCAGAGCAGCGGCGGCGGGGGTGGCAACGGCGGCGTGGCGGCCGCGCCGCTGCGGCCGACGACGATAGGCGCGTCCAGCTTCACCATCAGCTATGGCGTTACGACCGGCGGCGAGGGGGAAAGCGGAGGGCATGGCGGAGCGATCTCGGTGCACAACCAGGGCGGAGGCGCGATCCGCACCACGGGTGACCATGCCATCGGCGTGCTGGCGCAGAGCGTGGGCGGCGGAGGCGGCAACGGCGGCCTCGTCCAGCAGGAGACCGAGCGTTCGTTCGAACCCGTGGTCAGCTCGCCCACGGCATTCCTGGAGACGCTGACCAAGGTTTCCGAATGGCTGGAGGAAGCGCCGAACTCGATCTCGTTCGGAGGGCTGAGCTACGCGCTCGACGCCCGGGTCGGCGGCAACGGCGGGAGCGGCGGCAACGGCGGCAATGTCACGGTCGCCAACGACGGCGCCATCGCGACGCAGGGCCTGGCGTCGGCGGGCATCATCGCGCAAAGCATCGCCGGCAGCGGCGGACGGTCCGGGGCCATTGGCTCGGCGGGGGCGTCCAGCCTGCTGTCCGCGATCGACACCCTGCTGAAGGCCGCCAACGAAGGCGTCAGCAACGTGGTCTCGCTGGCGCCTTCGATAGGCACCAACCTGTCGGTGGGCGGGAATGCCGGCGACGGCGGGCAGGGCGGCACGGTGCAGGTGACCAACACCGGCACGGTCTCGACCGCCGGCAAGGCCGCGCCCGCCATCCTGGCGCAGAGCGTGGGCGGCGGCGGGGGCGTGGGTACGGTGTCCGAGCAGGACCTGGCCGAGCTGGTGAAGGAGCATGGTGGGGACCAGGCTGCCGAGATCCTGGAGAAGATCGACAAGATCGCCGAATTCCTCGCGTCCAAGGGCTTGTCCCTGACCCGCAACATCAACGTGACCGTGGGCGGCGGCGGTGGGGGTGGCGGCAATGGCGGCCTGGCCGCCGTCGACGCCAGCGCGGCGGGCAGCGTCGTGACGACGATGGGCGACCATGCGCCGGGCATCGTGGCGCAAAGCGTGGGTGGGGGCGGCGGCAAGGCCGAGGTGTCGAGCTTCCTGGTCGGGGCCGGCGGCCTGGCCACGCCGGCGGGGCATACGGACGCACCGCTGACGATCACGATGGGAGGCACCCGGACCCTGTCGGGCTTCGTTTCGGAAGCGGCGGTGATGAGCGGCGGCGGTGCCACGGTCACGACGGGGCAGGTCCGCACCCAGGGCAACGACGCGCCGGCGGTGATCGCGCAGAGCGTGAGCGGAGGAGGCGGACTGGCCTCGATCAGCATCGACGGCCTGGACGCGGCGGGGCTGGGGGCCGGGAACGCGGCACAGGCGCCGGTCATTTCGTTGGGAGGAAAGATCAGTGTGGTGGGCGGGTTCTCGATCCCCCCCATCGATGCCGGCGACGCGACGGTCACCACGACCGGTGGCAACATCGTCACGTCCGGCGTGTTGTCCCACGGCGTGATGGCCCAGAGCGTGGGCGGCGGGGGCGGTGCGGCGACGCTGGCCACCAGCGCCGCGGCTGCGCCGATGCTGGCGCCGGCGCAGGTGACGCTGGGAATGGATGCGTCGAACCAGGAGGCCATGCGGACCGACGGCGGGCACGTTTCCGTGACCACCGGCAAATATGACGAAGGATCGAGCACGATCGCCCATACGATGGTTCAGACCTCGGGCGACCTGGCCTTCGGCGTGCTGGCGCAAAGCGTGGGCGCGGGAGGCGGTTACGTGGGCTTGTTGAATGGCGGGCAGGCGCAGGCCTCCGCCAGCGTCGCGCTGGGAGCGTTGGGCGGCGCGACGGGTGACGGCGGCCAGGTCGATGCGCACGTGGTGGCCGACAATTCCGTCAATACCCGGGGCAGGAATGCCGTGGGCGTGTTGGCGCAGAGCGTGGGCGGCGGGGGCGGCATCGCCGGCCTGTCTACGGCCGCGGGCAGGACGACGCTGGCAGCGCCCGCGTCGCAGGGCTCGGGCGCGGGCGGCGCGGTCAACGTGAACGTCGAAGGCTCGGTGCTGACCGAGGGCGCCGGCGCCATCGGTGTGCTGGCCCAGAGCGTGGGCGGCGGCGGAGGCCTGGCCGGGGACCTGTCCTCGGTCAGCTACGGCGACGACCTGGTCAAGACCGTCGACGTGGCGGGAGGCAGCGGCAACGGTGGCGCGGTGGACGTGCAGGTGGGCTTCATGGTCGCCACGCAGGGCCGGAATGCGCCCGCCATCGCCGCGCTCAGCCTGGGCGGCGGCGCCGTCTTCTCGGAGGCCGGCATCCAGGTTCGCGGCAGCGGCGGCGGAACGGGTAGCGCGGGCGGGGCGATCAACATCGGGCTGGGCACGGGGGCCCTGGTCACCGCGCAGGGCGGCGGCGCGCCGGCCATCCTGGCGGTAAGCGCCGGCAGCGCGGCGCAGAACAGCGGCGGCGCCGTCACGATAGGCGTGGGGACGTCGTCGGCCGTGTACGCGGACACCGCCAGCGGTACCGCCATCCGCACGATCACCGACAACGCTACCTCGGTCTCCAACCAGGGCCTGATTGCCGGCGCGACCGCGATCGAGGCGTCCGGCCGGGTGGCCGTGGACAACTATGGCCTGTTCATCGGCAACGTCACGAGCGGCGACGCGGCCCACGGCAGCTTCATCAATCACGCGGGCGCGGTACTGGCCAGCGGCCAGCGGCTGGATGCCTCCCTGGTCAACCAGGGCGTGTTCAACCCGGGCGGTCCGGTCGACCAGCATGGGGCGTACCAGACGACGTTCATGCAGGGCTTCACGCAAGGTCCGGGAGGCGTCTTCCAGGCCGACGTCGATTTCAGCGCGGGCGGACTGGCCGACGTGATCGGCGTGAGCGGGCCGGCACAGCTTGGCGGCAGCCTGCTCGTGCTGGGCCACAACCTGGCCGGCGGCCAGCCCATGCTGATCGCCCAGTTCGACGTCACGCCGACGGGTTCGTTCAATCTTGCCGGGCAATCGCCGGTCGTCAACTACGATGTGTCGCTGACCGGCGACGGCCAGCTATGGGTCACGCCCAAGGCGAACTTCCGTCCGCAGAACCTGGGCCTGAGCGCCAATCAGGCCAGCATCGCCGGCTATCTGCAAACCCTGTGGGACCGGGGCGACCGCGGCCTGACGACGCTGTTCGACCCCTTCGCGCGGCTGGAAGGCGCGGATGCCTATGTGAAGGCGCTGGGCGCGGTGGCCTCCGACGCGGCGCTGAGCCGCGCAAGCAATCGCACCTACGAGCTGCACTCGGCACTGGATCGGATGATGAGCTGCCCCTACTTCAGCGATCAAAGCATCCAGTTGGCCGAGGGCGAATGCGCGTGGGCGCGCGTGATAGGCGGCCGCTTCGACCGCTCGGCGTCCGCCGACGGCGCGGGCTACGACAACCGGCAGACCACGGTGCAGTTCGGCGTGCAGCGCCGGTTGGCGCCGGACTGGTTCCTGGGGGCCTCGGCCAGCTACAGCCGCACCAACACCTATTCCGCGGACAACACCGTGCGCATCGCCAGCGACAGCTTCCACGCCGGCTTGACGCTGAAGCGGCAGATGGGGGCCTGGCAGTTCGCGGGCGCGCTGATGGGCGGCTACGAGGAATCGGACCAGGCGCGCAATATCGTGCTGCCCGGCATGGCGGCGCGGGCGACCAGCAAGCCCGATTCCTACCAGGTGGCGGCGCGTGCCCGGGCCGCCTATCAGTTTTCGTATGGAGACTGGTACGCCAAGCCCTATGCGGACCTGGACCTCATCTACGATCGCACGCCGGGCTACAGGGAGTCGGGCGCGGGGCCCTTCGATCTGGTCCACGACGCCAGCGACCGGTGGAGCGCGGTGCTGACGCCCAGTATCGAGTTCGGCGGCAAGGTCCGGATGGGCAAGGCGGTCGCGCGTCCTTATCTGGCGTTGGGGGTGGGGTTGGTGGCGGGCCGCAAGGTCTCGACCGATGTCCGGCTGGCGGTGGCGCCGCAGGATGCGTTCACGTTGTCGACCCGCGTGCCGGGGGTATTCGGCAGCGCGACGGCCGGTATCGAGGTGATGTCGGCCGATGCGTGGTCGCTGCGGGCGGAGTACGGGATCCAGGCGGGCGAGCATCTGGTGGCGCAGACGGCCAGTCTGAAGTTGGGTGTGCGGTTCTAGGGGTTGGGCTGAATCTGAGGATGCTAGTGGGAGTCCTCGATGGCAGGGATGGGGTTCTTGAACCGTCCTTGGTCGGTGGGGCGGGGCGGCCCGCTCGGGGGGCGCAGCGAAGCCGGTCCCGCTGGCGCGGGACTTCCCGGTGAGGGCAGGCTTGGCGGGGCGGGCGCAGAACTCGGGCGGGCACAGTCCCCCGGACTGTGCCTACTGCCGCCCTCAAACAGCTGCGCCCTTGCTTCCCCGCCAAGCCTGCCCTCACCGGCGGCTCCGAATGCGCCCCCCGAGCGGGCCGCCCCGCCCCACCGACCAAGGACTACAGCGGTGATGAGTGACGATCGCAGGTCGAGATGAATGTCGATTCAGCCTAAAGCAGCGTCTGCCCGCCATCGATCACGATGTTCGAACCGGTCACGAAAGCCGAGGCGTCGGAGGCCAGCCAGACCACGATCTCCTTCAATTCCTCGGGACGCCCGATCCGGCCCAGCGGCACGTTCCTGACGAAGGCGGCGTGCTTGGCGGGGTCGCTCATCTCCACCTCGGTCAGCGGCGTCAGGAAGCGTCCCGGCGCCAGGGTGTTGACGCGGATGCCCTGCGGTGCCCACTCCATGGCCAGCGCGCGCGAGAAGTTGATCATGGCCGCCTTGGCCGCGCTGTAGGGGGAATTGTTGGGCCGGCCGCGCAGCCCGGCGGCCGAGGCGATGTTGATGATGGAGCCGCGGCCTTGCGCGTGCATGGCCCGTCCCGCCGCGCGGCAGACATAGAAGGTCGAGTCCAGGTTGGCGCCGATCAGGCGCTTCCATTCGTCGTCGGCCAGTTCCAGCACGGGCTTGCGCTGGCTGCCCCCGGCCGAATGCACCAGGATGTCCAGCGTGCCGAATTCGTCGAGCACGGCCGAGACGGCGCGATCGACCTGGGCGGAGTCGGTCGCGTCGGCGGCCAGTGGCAGCGCGCGGGCGCCGGTCGCGCGGATTTCCTCGCAGGCCGCTTCGACGTCCCGCGCCGTGCGCGCCAGCAGTGCCACGTTGGCGCCGGCCTGCGCCAGCCCCATCGCGATGGCCCGGCCCAGGCCCTTGCCGGCGCCCGTGACCAGCGCGGTGCGGCCGTCCAGCCGCATGGTGTTCCACAGGGAAGCGTTCATGGGCGGGTCCTAGTTGAAGACGATGTGGGCCTGCTTGATGACGTCGGTCCAGCGCGCCAGGTCGCGCTTCAGGAAGTCCGCGGCCTGTTCGGGCGTGCCGCCGACGATCTCGGCGCCGAGGTCCTTCAGGCGCTGGCGGATGTCCGGCTGCTGGAGTCCGGCGTTGACCGCCTCGTTCAGCTTGTCGATGACCTTGCGCGGGGTGCCGGCGGGCGCGAACATCATGTACCAGGCGCCGATCTCGTAGCCCTTCAATCCCGCCTCGTCCACGGTCGGGACCTGGGGCAGCAGGGCCGAGCGCGCGCGGGAAGTGACCGCGAGGGCGCGCAACTGGCCGCCGTTGATCAGGGGCAGCAGCGCGGGCATGTTCTCGAAGGCGAGCTGGACGCGGCCGCCCACCAGATCGACCAGCGCCGGCGCCGTGCCCTTGTACGGCACGTGTGTCATGTCCACGTGGCCCATCAGCTTGAACAGTTCGCCGCCCAGGTGGGACGACGAGCCGTTGCCGACGGACGAGAACGCCAGCTTGCCCGGATTGGCTTTGGCGTAGGCCAGCAGCTCGGGCACCGACTTGACCGGCAGCGAGGGATTGACGACGAGTACGTTGGGGACGATGGCCACGAAGGCGATGGGCACCAGGTCCTTGATGGGGTCGTAGCGCAGGTCCGGGAACATGCTGGGCGCCGTGGAGTACGAAGGCATGCTGCCCAGCGTGATCGTGTAGCCGTCCGCAGGCGACTGGGCGACGTGGGCGGTGCCTATCGTGCCGGAGGCGCCGGGGCGGTTCTCGATCACCACCGGCTGGCCGAAGCGCTGGGAGATGACCTGGCCCAGCGCGCGGGCCAGGATGTCGTTGGCGCCGCCGGGCGTCCACGCGCTGATCAGGCGGATGGGCTTGGTCGGGTAGTCCTGGGCGGCGGCGCAGGCCGCGGCCGCCATGAGGGCTGCGGCGGCCGCGATGCGTAGGGTGGCTTTCATGGGGAGTCCTGTCGCGTGGGGGCGGTCACGCCGGCGTGATTTCGAAGGTGCACAGCGTTTCGACCGGCGCGGTGTAGATCAGGTCCGGCACGCTCAGGCTGGCGCGGGCCATGGCGGCGCGTTCCGGGCCGAAGACCTCGACGAACAGGTCGGAGGCGCCGTTGGACACATAGGGCGCGCGTTCGAAGCCCGGCGCGCCGTTCACGTAGACCACCAGTTGCACGACCCGCACGATGCGGTCGAGATCCTTCAATACCGCCTTGGCCTGGGCCAGGTGATTGATCGCGCACAGCCGGGCCGACTGGTAGGCCTCTTCCACCGTGACCTTGTCGCCGACCTTGCCCAGGTAGGGGAAGTCGCCGTTGGTGTGGCCCAGGGTGCCCTGGCAGAAGAACAGGCCGCCAGCGGCCACGCCGGGGACCAGGGCCGGGTTGGCCTTGATGACCGGGGCGTCGGGCAGGGTGATGCCCAGTTCCTTCAGGCGGGTTTCGATCGCGGACATGGTCGTTGCTTCCTTGTCATTCGAGAGAGAGGTTGGCGGCCTTGATGGCGTCGCGCCAGTACGTGAATTCGGAACGCCAGAACCGGTCGAGTTCGGCGGTGTTCATGGGCGCGGGAACGGCGCCGAGCTCCTTGAGCTTGGCCACCGTCTCCGGATCCCGGGCGGCGGCCAGCACGGCCGATTCCAGGCGGGCGAGCACGGCGGGCGGAACGCCCGCGCGGGTGAAGACGGAGATCCAGCTCGAGTTCTTGAACGCGGGCAGGCCGGACTCGGCGATGGTCGGCACCTCGGGCAGCACGGCGATGCGTTCTTCCGTGGTCACGCCCAGGGCCGTGACCTGTCCGGCCTTGATCAGGCTGATCGGCCCGGTGACGTTGTCGAACACGGCGGTGATGTTGCCGGCCAGCAAGTCCTGGATGGCCGGCGCGGCGCCTTTGTAGGGTACGTGCGTCATCTGGATGCCGGCCATCTTGGCCAGCAGTTCGCCCGACAGGTGCTGCACGCCGCCGGCGCCGCCGGTGCCGAAGGTCACCTTGCCGGGGTTGGCCTTGGCCCAGGCGATGAATTCCCGCAGGTTGTGCGCGGGAACGTTCTTGTTCAGGATGATCACGTTGGGCAGCTTGCCCACCATGGCGACCGGCTGCAGGTCCTTGATGGGGTCGTATTGCAGGTTTTTCTGCGTCAGCGGATTGATGACCGCGGTGGTCACGATGTTCACCAGTACCGTGTAGCCGTCGGGTTCGGCGCGCGCCACCTCGGTGGTGCCGATGGCGCCCGAGGCGCCGGGCCGGTTGATGACGACCACGGGCTTGCCGAGTTCGACGGACATCTTCTGCGCGATCATCCGGCCCACGATGTCGGTCGAGCCGCCGGGCGCGAAGCCGATGACCAGCTTCAGCGGTCGGTCGGGAAAAGGCGCTTGCGCCAGGGCGGGCGTGCCGGCGCAGGCCAGCGTCGATAGCGCGGCGGCCAGCAGGGCGCGCCGGGTGCGGGGGTGGCGGGTGCTCATGGAAACCTCCGGGGTGGGAAGGGGATCAGCGCCGGATGGCGGCGCGCACGTGGGCGATGGCTTCCTGGCGCGTGCCTATCCAGATGTCGTCCGCGGCCTTGGCCTTCTCGATCAACTGCTCGAACACATGGATGCCGGTAATGCGGCCGAACACGTGGGCGTGGATGGACGGGTCGATGCGCACGGCGCCTTTTTCCCGGGTGCGCACGTAGTCCAGCCAATCGTCGAACATCTCGACCATCATCCGCGGCGAATTGCCGTAGCGGATGTACATGGGCGTGTCGTTCAACTCCATGCCGCCGGGGAACGCGGCGATCTCGCGGTCGCCGAACCGGACCAGGTAGGGCAGGTCGTCGTTCATGGTGTCGCCGTGCCATGCGTAGCCGGCTTCGGCCAGCATGCGCGCGGTGCGCGGACTGGGCGTGGCGCGCGGGCTGATCCAGCCCTGCGGCCGGCGGCCGGTGGCCTGTTCGAACAGCGCGGTGGTGCGCGCCAGGTTGGCGCGTTCCTGTTCCTCGTCCAGGTAGGCGGGGATCACGTCCATGCCATACGAATGGGCGACGATTTCATGCCCGGCATCGGCGATGCGGCGCACCACTTCGGGATAGCGCTCGGCCAGCACGCCGCAGATGATCATCGTGCTGCGGATGCCGTGCTGTTCCAGGATGTCCAGGATGCGATGGATGCCGCGCCGCATGCCGTATTCCACCCATCCCAGCGCGTTCAGGTCCGGCACGCCGGGCTTGAGCGGATTGCCCATCGGCCCCAGCGACGGCCAGGCGCCGTCCGACCACCCTTCGCAGGCGACGCGGAAGAACACGGCGATGCGCTTGCCGCCGGGCCAGAGGAAATCGGGAGGCAGGAGGTATTCCTGGCCTCCGGCGTGGACGTCTAGGGTGGGTGCGGGCATGGGGGTGGTCCTTGCGATGGGAAGGGAGGCGGGGAAGCGGGTCAGACTTCCGCCACGCATTCGATTTCGAGCAGGAAGTCCTTGCGCGGCAGGCGGGCCTCGACGGTGGTGCGGGCGGGCCATTGCATGGGGTCGTTGCCGAAGAACTCGCGATAGACCTCGTTCATCTCGTCGAAGTCGGCCCGGCGGTCCAGGAAGATGTTGACCTTGACCACTTTCTCCAGGCTGGAGCCGGCCTCTTCCAGGATGTTCTTCAGGTTGGTCAGGCACTGGCGCATCTGGGCCGGAAAGTCACCCTTGGCCAATTGCATCTCGCCGAAGTAGGCGGGGCAGCCCGACACGAAGACGAGGTTGCCGGTCTTGACGGCATGGGCGTGGGGGGCCTTGGTGCGGGTGACGTTGGGGCTGTAGATGACGGTCTTGGCCATGGCGGAAATCTCCGTGTTCGATGGTTCAGGGGTTGAGGAGTCGGCGGGCTCGGGGCCCGCCGCGAAAAGGTGGTCGTTGTCCTTCAGGCGGCGCGGTTGCCCGCGCCTACGGGCGCAAGGCAGCCGGCATCCAGTTCGTCCAGCGTGTTGATGCCCAGCATGGCCATGCCGCGGTCCACTTCGTCGCCCAGCAGCCGGACGGCATGGCGCACGCCCGCGCCACCCGCTGCCGCCATCGCGTAATTGAAGGGCCGGCCCACGAACACGCAGCGGGCGCCCAGCGCCAGCGCCTTGAGCACGTCGGTGCCGCGGCGCACGCCGCCGTCCATCATGACGGCCAGGCCGCCCGCCGCCTCGACGATGGCGGGCAGGACGCGCAGCGGCGACACCGCGCCGTCCAGTTGCCGGCCGCCGTGGTTGGACACGATGATGCCGTCCACGCCCTGTTCGCGGGCGCGCGCGGCATCGGCGGGATGCAGGATGCCCTTGAGCACCAGATGACCCTGCCAGCGCCGGCGGATGCTGGTCACGTGTTCCCAGTTCAGGTGGTCGCGCGCGGTGAAGTCGCGCATGACGCGGGCGGACAGGATGGGGGCGCCGCGGGTGGCGAACGAGTTCTCGAAATGCGGCATGCCGTGCCGGGCCAGCGTGCGCAGGAAGGTGCCGCACAGCCAGCGCGGATGGCTCACGCCGTCCCAGGCCAGCCGCAGGCTGGGGCGCAACGGCGTCGAGAAACCCGTGCGCAGGTTGTTCTCGCGATTGGCCATGACCGGGATGTCCACGGTCAGCACCAGGGTGCGGTAGCCGGCCTGCGCCACGCGGTCGATCAGTGGATCGATGCGCGTGGTGTCGCCGGGCAGGTAGGCCTGGAACCAGGTGTCGGGGGCGTGCCGGGCGACGTCTTCGAGCGGGATCAGCGAACTGCCGCTCATGATCGACGGCATGCCCGCCTCGGCGGCGCCGGCGGCCAGCACGATGTCGCCCCGGTAGGCCGACAGCGCGTTGATGCCCATGGGGGCGATGCCGAAGGGGTGCGCGTAGCGCGTGCCGAACAGCGTGATGGACTGGCTGCGCCGGGACACGTCGACCAGGGTGCGGGGAACGAATCCGTATTCGGCGAAGGCCGAGGTGTTGTCGCGCAGCGAGCTGTTGCGCTCGGCGGCACCGGCGACGTAGCCGAAGATGGGGCGGGGCAGGCGCCGCCGGGCCAGTTCCTCGAAGTCGTCCAGGCACAGGGCCTCGCGCAGGATGCGCGGCTCGTCCAGGCCGGCCGGCCGCGAGGACGGTCGGTCCGGGGTGGCGTCCAGGGGCAGGGGCGTAGGCGTGGGGTCGGCGTTGGCGCTCATCGGGATCGCGGCGTGCGGTAGTTCCAGTCGACGCCACTCTACGGATCCCGGTTATATGAAGAAAGCGATAAAATTCCAATAAGCTATTTCGCTTTTTCGAAACTAGATCCGCCCTTCACGCCATGACGCTCAAGCAACTCGAGGCCTTCTATTGGGCGGCCACCTGCGCCAGCTTCGCCATCGCGGCGGAGCGGCTGCACCTGTCCATTTCCTCGCTGTCCAAGCGCATCAACGAACTCGAACAGTCGCTGGGCGTCGGCCTGTTCGACCGTTCCGGCCACAAGGCGGAACTGAGCGAGGCCGGGCGCAGGCTGGTCCCCCGGGCGTGGAATCTGTTGCAGGAAGCCGAAGCCGTGCGGTGCTGCGTGGCGGTGGACACCGGCTTGTCCGGCCGCTGCCGGATAGGCGTGGGCGAACTGACGGCGCTGATCTGGTTGCCCCGGCTGCTGAAGCTCGCCCGGCACGAGCATCCCGACCTGGTGGTCGAGCCCATGGTGGAAGTGGGCGCGACGCTGGAGCACGGGCTGGAAAGCGGCCAGCTCGATTGCGCCGTCATCGCGGGCCGCTCGCCCCGGCCGGACATCTGTTCCGAACGGATAGGCGAGGCCCGCTTCTCGTGGGTGATCGCCTCGGATTCCGAACCCGGGGCGAATGCGATGAGCGACCGCCTGCTGGACGCCTATCCCCTGATCACGCTGGCGCTGGGCGCCGGCACCACGCGGCTGCTGGACGACTGGCTGAACGACAGCGGACTGGATGTCCGCCAGCGCCTGATCTGCAACAACTGGGGCGCGATCGCCGGCTTGGTCAGCGAAGGCGTGGGCGTGGGGATGCTGCCCGCCGCCTGGGCCGCCGAGCTGGCCAGGCGCGGCCGCATACGCGTGCTCAAGAGTTCGCCCGCGCTGGGGCCCTTGCCTTATTCGTTCCGCTGGCGGCGGGACGATACGCGGCCGGTGGTGCCCGGCATGCTGGCCATCGCCCGCCAGGCCATCGATTTCTCGGCGCGGAACCGGCTGCTGTAGGGCGGCGCCTAGTCGAGCTTGATGTTCGCGTCGCGGACCAGTTTCGCGTTGAGCTTCAGGTCTTTCGCGATCAGCGCGCCCAGTTGCGACGGGGCGCCGGGGGCGACGTCAAAGCCCATGCCGCCCAGCGTGGTCCGCGTGGCGGAGGTCTCCAGCGACCCATTGATCGCCTGGTTCAGGTACGCGACCACCGCGGCCGGCGTGCCGGCGGGGGCCAGCACGCCGTACCAGGAGTTGGTCTCGAAATCCGGATAGCCCTGTTCGGCGAGAGTGGGCAGATCGGGCGCCAGCGCGGAGCGGGTCTTGGACGTGACGCCGTAGCCGCGCAGCTTGCCGTTGGCCAGGTAGGGCAGCATGTCGGGCAGGTTGTTGATCATCAGGTCCACCTGTCCGCCCAGGATGTCGGTCAACGCCGGCACGCCGCCCTTGTAGGGCACGTGCAGAATGTCCACGCCCGCCATCTGCTTGAGCATCTCGCCCGCCAGGTGGGCGGAGGTGCCCGTGCCGAACGAGGCATAGGTCAGCTTGCCCGGGTGCTGCTTGGCATAGGCGATCAACTGCGGCAGCGTCTTCGCCTCGAGTCCGGGCCGGCCCACCAGGATGTTCGCGGTGGCGCCCAGCAGGGCGACCGGCGTGAAGCCGTGCTCGGTGTCGTAGGGCAGCTTGGCGTAAAGCGAGGGATTGATGGTGAAGCTGTTGGCCACCGTGACCAGCGTGTAGCCGTCGGGCGCGGACTTCGCCACCTGGTCGACGGCGATGACCGTGCCCGCGCCGGGCTTGTTCTCGATGACCAGCGTCTGGCCGAACCGGCCCTGCATGCCTTGGGCGACGGCTCGTACGACCTGGTCCATGGTGCCGCCGGGCGGGAAAGGCACGAGCCAGCGCACGGGGCGGGCGGGGTAGGACTGAGCGTGGGCGGGCATCGCGGGCAGCAGCGCGCAAGCGGCCGCGCCGGCCATCGTCTGTAGGGCCTGGCGTCTATCCATGAGTGCGGTTCCTTTCGAGCAAGGGAGGATGGGCCCCGCTTCGTGCCGAGGGGCTCGCGGGTGTTGGCAAAAGTATCGGGACATCGGCACCGGGCGGCAATCGTCCCAGCGGATACACTCTGTTCTCGCCGCGAGAACGGATGTCCCCATGCCTCACCTTGCCCACATCGATTTCCATGCGCCGTCGGCCGAGGTCGGTCCGCTGCTGATCGGCGTGACCCTGCTGGTGGACGGCGTGGGCGGACGCATCGTGGAAGCCGAGGCCTATGACAGGGAGGACCCCGCCTCGCACAGCTTCTCGGGACCGACGCCGCGCAACGCCTCGATGTTCGGCGAACCGGGCCGGGCCTATGTCTACCGGTCGTATGGCATCCACTGGTGCCTGAACCTGGTCTGCCGCGAATCCGGCCACGGTGCGGGGGTGCTGATACGCGCGTTGGAACCGACCCATGGCCTGGACGCCATGCGCGCGCGGCGCGGCGTGGACGATCCGAGGCTGCTGTGCTCGGGGCCGGGGCGCGTGGGACAGGCCCTGGGCATCGACCGCGGCTTCGACGGCATGCGGCTCGATCGCCCGCCGTTCGAACTGGTGGCGCGCGAGGGCGAGCCGGAGGTCGCCATCGGTTCGCGCATCGGCATCTCGAAGGCGCTGGACGTGCCGTGGCGCTTCGGGATGGCCGGCTCGCGCTTTCTGAGCAAGCCGTTTCCCCGGCGCTGAGCGCCGCGCGCCGCGGCCCATAGAAAAAGCCGAAGGCGGGTTCCCGATTTTCGAATTGTTGCGGGGGGCGAGCGCGGCCACAATCGCGGTCATCCGGCATCCATGCCCATACCCATAACAGGAGACCCGCCATGCGCGCACGCATTCTTGCCGCGGCCCTGGCTTGCTGCCTCGTTCCGGCAGCAAGCCAGGCCGCCCCGGCCGATACCTATCCCGACCGTCCGATCCGGCTCGTGGTGCCCTATGCCGCCGGCGGCGGCGTCGACCTGCTGGCCAGGAAATTCGCCGAGGCGCTGGGCAGCCAGGTGGGGCAGAGCGTGTTCGTCGAGAACAAGGTGGGCGCGGGCGGCACGCTGGGCGCGGTGTCGGTCTCGCAGGCCAAGGCGGACGGCTACACGCTGCTGTTCGGCGGCTCGCCCATGATCACGAACAAGCTGATCAATCCCGCCGTGGGCGTGGACGTGCTGAAGAACCTGGCGCCCGTGTCGCTGATCAATATGAACCCGTTCGTGCTGGCCGTGGCGGGGACCTCGCCTTACCGGTCGATCCAGGACATCCTCGCGGCCGCCCGCCAGTCCCCGGGCAAGCTGAACTTCGCCTCGGGCGGCGTGGGCACGGGCTCGCATCTGGCGGGCGCCGCGCTGGCCACGGCCACCGGCATCGACGTGGTCCACGTACCCTATCGCGGCTCGGTGGACCTTGTGCCCTCGCTGCTGGGCGGGCAGACGCAGTTCTGCTTTCCCGTCGTGACGGCGGCGCTGCCGCAGGTCGAGTCGGGCGCCGTGCGCGTGCTGGGCGTGACCTCGGCCAAGCGCCTGCCCATTCTGCCCGGCGTGCCGACGCTGAAAGAGGCGCTGGGCAACGACGACACGGTGATCGAATCGTGGAACGGAGTCTGGGGGCCGACGGGCATGCCCGCGGACATCGTGGCCAAGTTGAACCGCTCGATCCACGAGACCTTCAAGCGCGGCGACCTGAACGCGTTCTTCGACAAGAACGGATCGCCGGTCGAGCTGTCGCCCACGGCGGATGATTTCGCCGACTTCCTCACGAAGGAAACCGCCAAGTTCTCGCGCATCGTGCGCGCTTCCAAGATCGTTCAATTCTAGGCGCATGGCCCTCCTATGAATCAAGCTTTCCTGCCGCTGGCGGGCGTGCGCGTGCTGGACTTCTCGCACGTCATCGCCGGCCCCCTGGCGACCTTCTACCTTGCCCAGATGGGCGCCGACGTCGCCAAGATCGAGAAACCCGCCGGCGGCGACGTGCTGCGCCGGTCCGAGCGGGGGCCGTCGGCCTTCCTGTCGCTCAATGGCGGCAAGCGCTGCGTGGCGCTGGACTTCCGCACCGAAGAAGGACGCGCCGAGATCCTGGCGATGGCGCGCGACGCCGATGTGTTCGTCGACAACTTCCGCCCCGGATCGCTGGAGCGGCACGGGCTGGGCTATGAAGCCATCCGCGCGGTCAATCCGCGCATCGTCTATTGCTCGATCTCGGGCTTCGGCCGGACCGGGCCCTGGGCCGACCGGCCGGCCTACGACCACGTCGTGCAGGCGATGACGGGGATGGCGATGATGGGCGGCGTCGAAGGCGACGACCCCATCAAGACCGGCTTCCCGGTGGTGGATGCGGCCACGGGCATGCTGGGCGCGTTGGCCATCGTCAGTGCCCTGCACCAGCGCAACCGCGACGGCCGCAGCATCCTGCTCGACGTGTCCATGGCGGCGGCGTCCATGCAACTGATGTACAGCTATGCCGTCGAGGCCCTGACCAAGGGCGTGTCGCCGCGCCGGGTCGGCAACCAGGGCTATTCGGGCAGCCCCGCCGCCGATTTCTTCCGGACCCGCGATGGCTGGATCGCGCTGGGCGCCAATACGCCCGCGCAGTTCGCCCGCCTGCTGGAGGTGCTGGAGCTGGGCGAACTGGCCGCCGATCCGGCCTTGTTCGATGGGGCGGCCGAGCCGGGGGAACAGGTGTCCTTCCTCCGGGCGAAGGATCCCGTGCTGCTCAAGTCGCGCCTGCGGGAACGGATCGCGGGGTGGGAGGCGGCGCGGCTCGAACAGCGGCTGGCCCAGGCCGGCGTGCCGGCGTCCAAGGTCCGGTCGGTGGCGGAGTTCGCCGCCGACGCCGTCGCCAGCGGCGCGCTGGAGCCGGTGGTGCTCAAGGATGGCGAGGACAGTGCGACGGTGCCGGGACTGGGCTTTCGCGCCTGGGCCTGAGCCGGGTCAGGCCGCCCGCGCGGCGGCCATCTGCCGGGCGGCCCAGACGACGGCCTGCCGCAGCGGTTCGACCCCGGGCAACTGCATCACGGGCCGGCGAGCCAGGAAGGCCAGCCGGCTGATGGGGATGTCGTCGGCGATGGGCAGGATGTGCACGCGGCCCATCTCCGCATAATGGCGGACCGGTGACGATGGCGCGAAAGTCAGCATGCGGGTGGCCGCCACGACTTCCAGGTTCGTGTGGTACGGGAAGGACTCGACGCGGGGTTCCGGCGGCATCAGGCCTGCTCCCAGGAACACGCGCTCCAGCACCCGGCGGGCCTGGGAGGCCTTGGGCGGGACGATCCATTCCTCGTTCGCCAGGTCGCCCAGCCGCAGCGAGGCATGTTGCGCGAGCGGATGGTCCGTCGCGCAGGCGAACAGCCGGCTTTCCTCGTGCAGGGGTTCGATGTGCAGGTCGGTCAGGTGGCCGCCCTGCACGGGCAGCTCGTCCAGATGGCAGATCGCGCAATCGATCTCGCTGCGGTCCAGGCCGCCGTACAGCACGTTGATGCCGCCGTGCGTGATGGCGATGCGGGGCAGGGTGCCGGTGGCTTCCATCCGCGCCATGGCCTGCGGCAGCAGCCAGGCGTCGAGCAGCGGCAGCACGCCCACGCGCACCAGCGGCGTGCTGCCCCGGACCACGCTTTCCAGCGCCGTGTCGAACGATGCCAGCGCGACGCGGAGTTGCCGCAGCGCCAGATTGCCGGCGTCGGTCAGGCTGCCCCCGCGCGCGCTGCGCTCGATCAGCGTGGTGCCGAAGACTTCCTCCAGCGCCTGCACCATGCTCGTCACGGTGGGCTGGCTCAGGTGCAGGGCCTGCGCCGCCGCGGCCAGCGAATGGTGCTCGGCCACCAGCTCCAGCAGGCGCAGGTGCTTGATGCGTAGCTGGTCGCTGCGGTGGCGTCGACTGTCGGTGTTCACGGTGGAGTCTCGTGGAAAATATCAGGACGCCGCCATGGGGAGCCCGAGCCGGCCCATGGCGTCATGGACTGCCGGGCAGGGTGAGATCGCCCGGGCCCAGCGGCAACTGCATCATGACGGTATCGACCCAGCGGCCGTGCTTGAAGCCGACGCTGCGCAGCACGCCGGCGTGTTCGAACCCGACCTTGCGGTGCAGGGCGATGGAGGCGGCGTTGCCGCTGTTGCCGATGACGGCCACCATCTGGCGCCACGGCCCGTTCTGGCAGCGCGCGATCAGTTCCCGCATCAGGGCGATGCCTATGCCGCGCCCGCCCGTGCCGTCGGCGACGTAGACGGAGTTCTCTATGGTGTGGCGGTAGGCCGGACGCGGGCGGTAGCTGCCGGCATAGCTGTAGCCGACGATCACGCCGTCCTGTTCGGCCACCAGGTAGGGCAGGCCTTGCCCGAGCACGGCGGCGCGGCGGACGCGCATGTCTTCCACCGTGGGCGGGACTTCCTCGAAACTGGCGACGCCGTTCAGGACATGGAAGGCGTAGATGGCCTGGATGGCGGCCAGGTCGGCGTCACAGGCGTCGCGGACGACGAGCGTGGACGAAGGAAGGGGGGCGGGGCTGGACATGGCGATGGACGTTCCTGGGGGCCGGCTGCTGCCGGGAGCAAGCCGTTACTTTACCCAAGAACGCCGCCGCCCCGCATGGGGGCGGCGCGATCGCCGGTCAGTTCTTGGTGGCGTACAGGTAGATTTCGGTGCGGCGGTTGGCGGCGCGGCCTTCCACCGTGTCGTTGCTGGCGATCGGGTCGTTGGGGCCGCGGCCTTCGGTGGTCAGGCGCGCGGGCGAGACGCCCTTGTTCGTCAGGTAGTTGGCCACTGCCTGCGCGCGGTTCTGCGACAGGGTCTGGTTGAGCGACATCTGGCCGGTGTTGTCGGTATGGCCGACGGCCTTGGCGCGTAGCTCGGGATGCTCGTTCAGGGTCTTGGCAACGCTGTCCAGCACGGGCAGCAGGGCCGGCTTGAGCGCGTAGCTGCCGGTGTCGAACGAGACGCTGCTGGGCACGTTGACCTTCAGCGAACCGTCGTTCTGCTCGGTCATGTCGATGCCCAGGTCCTTGGAACCGGACTTCTCGACGTCCTGCTTGACGGTCTTCCAGTTGTAGCCGACCAGCCCGCCCGCCACGGCACCCAGGCCGGCGCCGATGGCCGCGCCCTTGGAGTTGCCCAGCAGCGCCCCCAGCCCGGCTCCCAGGGCGGCGCCGCCGCCGGCGCCGATGGCCGTGTTGGTCTGCTGCTGGTTGGCGCAGCCGGCGACGAAGACGCCGAGCGCCGCGACCAGGGCAATTTTGGAGAGAGTGTTGGTTTTCATGTTGACCTCCTGGGATGGACTGGGCAAGGGCGCCGGTCGTTATGTATTCACGACGCTTTAGCCTGGCTGATGTTAGCCCTTCCATGTGACCGGGAAACGCAACATTTTGTACGTTTTGAGGATGGTTTACATTCCCGCCGCGGCGTTCAGCCCGCGGCGCGGCACTGGTTGCGCACGAAGTGCCGGATGCGGTCCATGGCGTGCAGCGAAGCGGGGGAGTCTGGTTCGACGGTGATGAACATGTGGGGTTCGTCGTCGTATTTCAGGACGTCGATCGCGCCGCCGGCCCGCCGGTACTGTTCGCCGAAGGCGTCGGCGCGGAAGTGATCGACGTTGGCGTCGGCCGTGCCCTGTATCAGCAGCACGGGCGGCAGGTGGCGGGCATCGCCGCGTTCCATGATGAGCTGGGGGTTGTCCCGTTCCATGGCGGCTTCGTCCTGCCAGAAGGCATGGTGCGCGTCCAGCAAAGGGGCCAGGCGGCGTTCGTGGGCCATCCGGTAGCGCGCCAGAGGATCCAGGATGGGCCAGCAGGCCACCGCGTAGCGGACCAGCGGTGCGGGATCCGGCGCCGCGCCGGGGGCGCCCCCCCGCAGCGCGTTCAGCATCAGCAGGTGGCCGCCACTGGACGTGCCCAGGCCGCCCACCCACCCCGGGCGGCTGCCCAGTTCGCCCGCGTGCCGGCGGGCCCAGGCCAGGCCGGCGTGGACGTCGGCGAAGGTGGTTTCGGCTCCGGCCTGCGGCGGCATGCGGAAATCCAGCGCGAAGGTGGCGATGCCCTCGTCGGCCAGCGCTTCGTGCATGGAGGCGTTGTTCAGGCGGTTGCCCCGGATCCAGGCGCCGCCGTGCACATCGACCAGCAGGGGGACGGGGGCGTGGCAGCGGGGCCGGTACAGGCGCCCCGGCAGCGCCTGGCCGTCGAAGGCGGGGAACTCCAGGTCTTGAACGTCGAATCCGGACATGGGCGGGGCTCGCCTGGGAGGGCGGACGTCCTGTTTGATCGTTACGCCCGGATCTTCGCATACTTGGCGGTTTTCTGTCCTTCCCGGGGAAACGCCCCGGGGCGACGGCCGGATGCAACAACCGGTTTACGTTTGCATTCGCGGTTTTGACGTATATCCGGCAGAATGGCTGTGCTTGCCGCGGCGGGCCACGACCCTTCCTCGGAAGCTGCCTGCCGGCAAGCCCACTCAAGGAGAGAGAGCATGAAACGTCGTCAGTTCCTCTACGCCACCGCCACCGCTGGCCTGCTGGTCGCCGCGGGTTGCACCACGACCGACCCCAACAAGAGCGGCGACAGCTCGCCAGCCGCCAAGCGCAGCCGGATCGATTCCGGAGTCAACGAAACGCTGAACCGGCTGTATTCCACGGTCAACGGCTCGCGTGAACTGGGCAACAAGGCCCGCGGCATCCTGGTCTTCCCCAGCGTGATCAACGCCGGCTTCATCGTCGGCGGCGAGTACGGCGAAGGCGCGCTGCGCGAGAGCGGACGCACCACCGGCTACTACAGCACGGCCAGCGGCTCGTTCGGCTTCCAGGCCGGCGCGCAGTCCAAGGCGCTGGTGTTCATGTTCATGAACCAGGCCGAACTCGACCGCTTCAAGTCCAGCAACGGCTGGACCGCCGGCGTGGACGGATCGGTGGCGGTGGTCAAGGCGGGCGTCAACGCCGGCATCGACACCAATACCGCCCGGGCGCCGGTCGTGGCCTTCGCGCTGACCAACGCGGGCCTGATGGCCGGCCTGACGGTGGAAGGCACCAAGATCTCCAAGCTCAATCTGTAGCGGTTCCGGGTGCCGGCGGACGGGGATGACCTTCCTGTCCGTCGCGGGATCCTCGCATTGCCGGTGCGAGGCCTCCCCCGGAAACTGGCGGCACCCTCGCGGACGGCCGGGCACGGCGCCCGGCGCGCGGGGGTGGAGTCCCGCCCATGTCTTTTCCCCTTTGTGTCACCCGGCGGCGCCTGCAGCGCGGTCAGGCCATAGTCGAGTACATCGTCATCGTCGCGCTCGTGGCGGTGGCCGCGATTGCCGTCTACCAGTTGTTCGGCCAGGTGGTCCGTTCCCAGACGGCCGCGATGGCGCGCGAACTCGCGGGCGAGGACGGTTCGGCCGAATCGCGCGCGGCGCAGACCGCGGCCAAGGGCGCCCGGTCCCAGACCTCCGCCCGTTCGCTCAAGTCCTTTACCGGCAATTCCGCCCAGGCGGGCGCGAACTAGATGCGCACCGCGGATCGCTCGCAGGCCGGACAGGCGCTGGTGCTGGCGGTGGCGCTGCTCGCCGCCGTGGCGGCAGGGTTGGTGCAGTTGTTCGACGGCGGGCAACTGCTGCGCGAAAAGGCCCGGTTAGCCCGCGCGCTGGACGCGGCGGCCTATAGCGGCGCGCTGGTCCAGGCGCGGAGCCTGAATTTCCTTGCCTATGCCAATCGCGCACTGGTGGCCCACCAGGTGGGCATGGCGCATGCCATCACGCTGGCCTCGTGGGCCCGGTTCGGCGATACGCAGGCCCGCCGGCTGGCGTCTTCCAATCCGCCCGCCAGCCTCATTGGCGGTTTGTTCGGCGCCGCGCATGGCCAGGCCTACCGCGGCGCCGCGGGCGCGGCCGGAGCGGGTGGCGCCGCAGGCTGGGGGGATGGCGCGCTGGCGCGGGCCTTCGCCGAACACGATCGTGTCGTGCATGACGTCCTGGTGCGGGCACAGGCGGCCGTGCAGCAATCGCTGGCCGATACCCGTCTGCACTCGATGCAGGCCGTGCTGGCCGCCCACTATGACGATGACGCGGCGCATCTGGACACGGCCCTGCTGGCCGATACGCTTCCGGGGTTCGTGGTCCGGCATGGCGGCGCGTCCCGGGGCCGGCTCAAGGACATGGTGGAGGAGGCCAATGCGCACTACGGCTTCCTCGCGCCGCGCGATCACGATCGCCGCAGCCTGTTGCCAACGGAATGGCGGTGCCCCTGGCTGAGGCACGAGCTGCGGCGCCGGGGGGCGACCGCGCTCATGGGACTGGATGCCTGGCGGTCGGTCGATACGCTGTCCTTCCACGCGCTGCGGTCCAATCGATGGATAGGCTGCTATTACCGCTAGTATTTGTCAATGATCTATCTTATTGATTCAATTGAAGTTTTTTTGGCTAAGTGATCTATAGGGTCAGATTTAGGGACATGTTTGCGACGACTATTCGTCAGCGAACTTTAGCTTTGTCGTTTGTCGCAACACTCCGATTTTTGTCGACCGCCTCGGCTAGACTTGGTGCTTCACATCAACAGTATTGGCCCCTCTTCGACCATAGGTTTCGCACCATGACCGCACCGTTAGAAACAGAGTTGTTTAGTGCTTGTAAGGCTGTTGCCCGCCAAGTTCTATGGCGCAATGGGACTGCCTCCAATGATGTCGTGGAAACGTTAGCTGGAAAATACTTAGTCGTTGCAGAGGAGCACCAGGACTTCGTTAGGAAACAGCGTGAGACTGATATGGTCATTGCTCACGCAGTGCGCTACATCGCGCATGTCCATGCGATACCTCTTGTAGGCACGGAGATCGACTGGTTTCGGGGCACCTTAGCCGTTTTGATGGAGTTGGCTGTTCGTAATACTGTGCTTGATGAAGAGGCCGCCCAATTCTTAGTCGATGTTCAGGAAGGTATCCGTGAAGCAGTAGCCGATGTTCCTGTGCCACGTAGTGCGACCCGGATAGAAGATGAAGATGCCAACGACATTCGCCGTATGCAAGACGCAGGTATCGAGCATGGCGTAGCATCTGACCTGCTTGACTTGGTGGAAAAGCTCTTTTATGGCGACCCATTGACGCAGGAGGATCGGCGTTTCTTTCGCATCGCCGCTGTTGCGGCGCCTATGACTCGTCAAACAAGAGTAACCAATGGCATAGACAAGTCTTAAACTGCAAACAGCATGGAAGCCCGCGCATGGTCCTTTTGTGCTTAGCGTCGCTATGACGGCTACCTAGCGCCGTGCACAGAAATAATAGCTGCCTGCCTCATCTATGGCCTGACCCTGATTCGCCGTCCATTCCTATTGCGGGTAACGATCAACGAACGCTTTCGCGTACAGCGCCTCCCATGAAATACCGACACTGGAAAAAAAATCACGACAGGGTTCCGAAACGGGTATAGATCCAAGTTTTCCTGTAAGCCAAGCGACGGCAAGCTCACCTAAGACGATCCCACGTTGTGCATCTTGCGAATTTAACGCGGTGGCTGCAAGAAAGGCCTTAAGCGCCGGATCTAATTCCTTGCCCTTCAAAGACCTGAGAAGCGCCAGCCATATCAGTCGCTCGGTGTAATTAGTTTCAAAGACACGTCTGGCTATATATCTCGGTGTAGGAAACAGATCAGCATTTAGAGCATTTTCAGGAGCATTTCGTAGTTGCTGAGTAGCGCTTGCGCAGGCGAATAAAACTTGCATGGCGCTAGAACCCGGCGCGAGCGCTACCGACTGTGCGCCAAGCAGCGGGATAGCAGCGCCACTATCTACGAATGGAGCCGAAACTATCCCCTGATCCGTTGCTGACAACGACGCAAGTCGATCAGCGATCTTTCCGTCGAATTCCACCGCAGATTGAGCTAAACCAGATAGAACATTCCTCTCCATACACCATGGGCAATCGCCGGTGCGATGCCAGTCGGGTAAAGGAATTTCTTGCAGATGCGACACAGTTGAGGACCAGCCATGATTTTGCGTTATCCCTCTCACGACACGCTCATAATTGGCTGAAGATGAAGGCGTCGCCAACACGGTCCAGTAGTGAATGGTTGCTAGGCTGGGACACCTTTCGGCATATCGTTCCCGCAGGAATCGATTTATGCTTTCGAGCCTTGAGCCTGTAATGAAGATGTCATCAATAATCAAAGCACACTGCGCTAATCGAAGGTTCTCGTCAATCGGACCTTCTCCTCTCGCAATAAGTTTTTCGTCGAGGACTACTAGCGGCTTTGCAAGAAATCCATGCAGGATATCGCCAAGCTTGCGAGCTGTCGGGTGATCGGGAATGACAATCACCTCTGGTTCGGGGTCGAAGCGGCCAATGGCCGCGATAAGCTCCCCCTGAAATCCGGGGGCATCCAGTAAGGAACTTACATCAATGTAGAAAGCGTGATGCCGGCCAGTTGCTTCGTTTGGATCGTCGTAATGGACGCGAAGTACCCCTGGAACTTCCCCCCACCGCTGCAAAAAATCCCGCTGACTATGAAAGTGTCTCGGTATGAGAGGAACTGCTTCACCTGGTTGGAGGCCGACGAGATAGCTCGACGTATGGATCTGTACAGCGGAGCTATGTGCGGCGCATAGTTCACAGCCATCCTCATTGCTAAAGTGCCTGTAGCCCTTTAAGTCAAGCCTGCAGAGCACGGATGTGGCCTGAAGCTCTTGCAGTGCATAGAGGACGATGACGCTTAACGCATGGGGATATTCTGTTTCAGCCCATCGCTGAATAAAGTTAGCTAAGCGCCCAGTTGATGCAACTCCTATTACGACGAGCACAGATGCACAATCAGCTGCTTGTTTTCGCAGCATTTCAAACGAGGCGTTTCGTGATTGGATATCCGACGGATAGGTGGGAAATGCCACTATGTTTATAGGTACGTCTACCAATCGCTGGATTCGTGCCGCCAGAACGAGCATGCTGGGATGATCAACAAATATGGTATGACGCCCGTTCCGCTCAAGAATCTCAGGCTTCGACTGGATTTCCATCGCAACCCAGTATGCAATCCGATCTATGACGTCAATGCTGGCAAACGCATCGCCAAGCCGAACAAACTGAGTAGAATGCGCGCCAGACGGTAATGCAAAATGATGGTTTTCACTTGCACAGATAACGCAACGCCCTTGAAAAGACTCGAATAGTTCTCTTAACTCGGCAATGCGGATATCGTTTCGGCATTCGGCATTGACCATTGCCAATGATATCGCCCCGCTCGCACCGTCAATAAGTCGGATAGGCGGCTGTGCCCCTGATCCGACAACCCAGTGCTCAGCGAGGCTATGTGCATCGGGAAGTAAATAAATATCCAATCCAGGTGCTCGGCGCCCGACAGCATCCAGATCTGGTTTAAGCAATTCGACGTTGAAATCATTTTTCTTAATGCGACGCCATAACGACGCATGAGCTCGGAGCACGATACCTTCCGCCTGGCGCAAGTTTGTACTTTCAATTTGCGCTACGGCATGATCAAAGTCTGCGGACGTCTCGGCGATGATGTCGCTGAAAGCGAGAATCATGATTTTTTATGTCATCAACGGGGAAAGAGACTATGCTGATCCAGATCAAAAGCGAATTCCGGTATAAAAATCGATATACATGTACCGCGCGGTGCCATATCGGGAAGTTGGCGGATCGAGTCGAGTTTAAGTTGGGGATACTTATCCTCGCCGTACGAGAAGTCCTGCGACGCGACGAGATCCCCCGAACTGATGCGTAGCAACGCCTGAAGACTATGCGCTGCTGAAATAATATTCGCCAACCCGAGCCCGCGCTTGACTACGCCAGCCGGTTTACGGCTCTCCCCGGGAACAAAGGCCCTCGCCAAACGCTCGGCACGGGTCTCATTCGGGTAATCAGTTTTGGCTGGAAGTGTTGCCTGAATGCCATCCCCTTGATCCGCGACCGAAAAGCATATAACACCGAGCCCAAGATCGTCATGGTTTGCTTCGACAATGCGGGCTAAATAATCCTTGAGCTCAGGTGATAGCTGCCGTGACGCTAGGTCTGTTTTTTGCAAAACGATCTTTTCAATGATTAACGCCCGTGTACTGCGGGCGCGCCGTGGCGGATCTAGCGAAATACCGTGCTCCCAACTGTTGCGAAGTGACTCATAAACAAACGAGATAACATCCGACTCACCCGTCGAGGCTAGCATGTGGCGAAATCCCATCTTTTCCACTTCGGCATTAATGAGACTCGAAAACGCCGACGGCGTTGGGAAGGTAGTGGTGGGAGTCCCTTGCAGCGCGAGACAAGGAGGGATGGGAAAGACTGGATCAGCACACACAATTGTCTTGCTACGGCCTGATCCCAGAATCCCGCGTCTGTCCTTGTAGAGTTCACCCAGTAGTCGCTTGAATTCACGCGAAGCCGGAACCTTCTGAAATTGAAGGTTGGATATTAAACGAGGTAACGCAAAGCCAACGGCGTTCCCAAAAAAAGTCGACTCGAGATCGTCAAGAGTTTTAGGTTCATCAAAATCGCATTCAAGACAGGGCGCGTTTCGGCCTGGCCGCATCGACGCGAGCGCGGCTAAAGCCAATCCTTGCGCACCCGGTTCGAAGCCGCTTCTTCTGCCTACAGAGATCACGGTGCACTGAGCTACTCGCCAAGCAAGGACTTCGTCGATAGACGTTCTCTCCTGAATCCGAATGGAAGTCATATGCGTCCCTTCAGAGGCTGAACTCCAGCGGCCATTCTGCTAGCTCGCCTCTTCATCACCATTATGCGCATTACTATTGCCTATCTCTTAAAAATCGCGTCGAACGCCAAAGCGCGGGCGTTGGTGTGGACTGGGCAACCTATGATTGCCATTATCGCTTACAAGTAGGCAACATTTGGTTTGCCCTTAAACGTTCCCGTTCGGCAAAGAGTTAGCTGATGCCGAATCTTACGCCGGTGTCTTCCCCGCGGGCATGGCGAAACCTGGGGCTGGCATGTTACTTGTCTGGCGGGTCCGTGTATGGACTATCATAATCACCTTGATCGTGTTACGAACACTTCTTTTCATGAACCGATACGGGAATCATCAAACGGATCGGGAATCAGTCGCCGAGCGACGAAGTTGCCGATGATCTGAGTGCCGGGATAGGCGTCGGTCAGTTTGCGGGCTGCTGCCACATAGTGCGCGCCCGTGGTCAGCATGTCGTCGAACAGGAAAACCACAGTGGGGGGCTGCACTCGCCGTCCTGCGGCCTCGTCGAAGCTAAGGTCGGCTTGGAGTTCATCGGGTGATGGACGTTCGGCGGTTTCGTGGCTCGCAGCATTTGCCCCGCTGAAGCTCAAGCAGTCGCGAATGTCGAGCGGTAGATCTACCAGTTGGGCGAGCTGATTGAGCATGTCCACCATGCGGGTGTCATATAGCGGGTTGTGGCGTGGCTTCGAAGGGGGAATGGGTATCAGGGCCAGGCGATGATTCTGGTGTGTGTCGGCCCACTTCCAGAACCGGGAAAACGCCGTGGCAACCTGACAGATCGCTTGCTGCTTGTAGTGCCAGTCGGGCCGGTCGCGCCGGTCCACGCCTTTCTTGAAGTTGGCGATGAGCTGGTTGGTGGCCGAGAAATTCCACCGCTTGCCCTGAGTGTGTTCGTAGGGCGTGTACTCGCCCCAGAAGAAGCACTGGGCATCAGCGGGGAGATACCAGTGGTCCGGCCGCTCCTGCTCGCCCACCACCGTCAGGCGGGGCGGCATGTTCATGCGTGGGCGTGCGGCACGTCCTCGAATTCGCGCAGGATGTCTTCGACCTCCCGCACTCGGATGGCGCCTTGCTTTTCGAACTTCGCCGGCCAGCTGATTGCGGGATTCCGGAAGTTGCTTTCCAGGATGAATAGCTTGCGGCCCTGGGCGAGCGCGGCGCGCGCCTGCGTCAGCGTGCCCGATGTTTCGCCGGCCTCGATGATGATGGTGGCCTCGGAGAGCGCCGACATCGTCTTGTTGCGCTCAGGGAAGAAGAAGCGATTCACGTTCGCGCCTTGAGCCTTGTAGCGCAGCACGGGCACTTGGCTGACCAGCAGGTAGCCGCTGGCGATGCGCCGCTGCAGCTCGGCGTTTTCCTTCGGGTAGACCTCGGAGATGGGGGTGCCGATGACGGCGATGGTGCGTCCGCCGCAGTCAATGGCAGTCTGATGGGCGATCGTATCGACGCCTTGTGCCAGACCCGACACGATGGTGAAGTCGTGTTCGACCAGGGCGCGCACAAGCTTGCGCGTGCGTGCCGCGCCTTCGCTGCTGACTTGGCGGGTGCCGACCACGGCCACACGTCGCGGTGACTCGGCCAGTTCCCAGGAACCGAGGAAGTACAGCATTTCCACCGGCTCGGTGGCGTCGCGCAGCCGGGCCGGGTAGTCGTGCATGCCGTTGATGCGCACGCCGAAACGTTTGATGCCCCGCTTGGCGAGGTGCCCGACGACTTCCTCGGCGGCCCGCTGGGCAGCGTCCTCGTCCACCAGGTCGGACGGCAGGCTGCCGGGGTGGAACTCGAACAGTTCGGCCAGCCGCTTTGTGTTGGAGTTGGGCTGCTGCCACAGATACTCGTAGGCACCCATTTCGATACGAGTATCGACGGGTTTGTTCGCTAGGAACTCGGGCCACGGGTTCATGACAATCTCCCTTTCCGCCGCCAGTTTATCCCCTTGTGGCGGAAAGACGGTTATTGATCAAATACTGGTTAAATATACAGTATAAGTCGTGTTTTGTCAGCCAACTAGGGTTCTGGCAGCGCGGGCGGCTCGGTGGCTACGTAGCCTGCCGGATCGGCAATCCACGCCTGGATCGATTCCGCGGGCCAGCCGCTGGCTCGCCCGCCGAGTTTGACGGGCGCCGGAAATCGGCGCGCCGCAATACGGCGGTACAAGGTTGGGCGGCTCAGCGACGTGATGCGTATGATGTCGCGCATGCGGTAGAAGGCCGGCTGAAAGCTGGTTGCGGCACTGTCCTGTCTCGTTACCACCATGTCCGTCTCCATGCGTATCGGCATGGCTTTGATGGTGCGCAGCTCGGGTCAGGCGCTCAACCGGACAGGGCGCGTTGGATCTTAGTGCGGCGTAGGAACCGCTGTGTACTAGACGGATTTCCAGAGAAATACGCCGATTGCCAGCAGCAAGACGATGGCCAGCAGCGCGACAAAGAGCTTCCAGACAACTTCGGCCAGCTTGAAAAAGAGCGTGGCGCAGACTCCGGCTCCCACCAGCACGCCGACGAATCGCGTCCACTTCGGCCAATCGGCCGCGCCGATGTACTGCAGCCCCAGGTAGGCCAGCCAGCCGCCGATCACCAGGCCGACAAAGCCGAAGAAACCAGCCCGCGCTTCTCGGCCCTCTTGTCGTTTAGCCGCCTGCAGCGAGGCATCGCTGTCGTGATATTCATAGGTGCCGTCGCGTCGACGGCGGCCGTAGCGTGTGGCCATCGATTGATTGTCCTTTTATTCGACGCCGCAGCAGCGTCTTCTCTGACGGTCTGGGCATGGGGAGGATTGTAGCCAGGGTGTCTCCCGGCCAGGCCGGGCCGCGGTTCTCCAGGTTCGCTATCCGCTCATCCCTGACGGGACGGGCCATGCCCGCCTTGCGCATCGCTGACACGGGCGCGTTGGCGTGCCGACCCCGGGGTCATCTGCTGTTGGAGAGTAAGCGGCCTTGCTGTTTTCCCATCGTGCCACGGCGTGCTCGCGCGTCAAGGGCTGCACGCGCCTTGCGCGCTTGCGGCCTGGCGGCCGTCTTCTCCCCCTGACTGCTGCGCTGCGCCGTGCGTCTTCGGTCTCGGGCAATTCCGCCCAAGCAACCGGAGAAGGTCATGAACGACAAGTCCCATGTTTCGCTGGAACAGCGTGTATGCCTGGTATGCGGCACCACGTTCGATACGGGCAACCTGCTGCTCGACAAGCGCCTGCGCGCGAGCATGAAGCGCTATACGACGACAGGTTGGGACCTGTGCCCCGAACACCAGCGGTTGTTCAACGACGGTTTCGTCGCCGTGGTCGAATGCGATCCGCAGCGTAGCGGTTCGCCGTCTGCATCCGGGAACCTGAAACCCGAACAGGCCTATCGGACGGGACGGCTGGCTCACCTGAAGCGCGAAGCGTTTGGCAAGGTGTTCAACGTTCCCATTGCGGCCGATCAGCCTTGCGTCTTCGTCGAGCCGGGTGTGCTTGACCAGTTGCAAGCGATGATCGAACCGGCTTCGGACTGAGCTGACCGATGCATTCAGCGCCGCTCGCAATCGCGCTCGGCGCTTTTGTTGTGCTTTGGATGAAACTTGTGGATGCCGGCCCATGATAAACGGCCCTTGAATGTCCGTGCCGGAACGCGAACTAGCCAGTCGACTCACTACATTTTCGTCTCTCTATGCTCGAGTGCAAAGCTCATCGAAGCCAGTCAGTAACTTGGCATCTCCTGAGTTGAAACCCTGGCCGTACTGCCCCATTTGTTCCACAAAAACCTTAAGCCTCTCTACGTCGTCGACACCAAGTATTGGCGCGAGCTTCGCAAAAAAAGCCCGCGACGAGGAACGCGCAAAGACCTCAAAGGCTCGGTGTATTCCACCTGCAAATACGTGTGTAGCCGGATGCCAATGACGCTGCCCGGTTAGGCGGGAGCGAAGATGTAAAACGAAGTCTGCCTGTAGAACGTCATCTCGGGTGACAAAAGAGCCATTTGCCCTATTTAGTAGCATGTCAGCAATTAGATTTGCTCGATCAGAGGACAGACGACGCCTCCTGTGGTCCATCGACTCTACTTCCCTCGCCATCACCCCAAACGAATACATGGTCTGCCTTCCGTCTGCGACCGTGATGTAGTAGTCCTGCTCGAGTAGCGTATGCACAACATCTAGGCGTTGAAGCTTGAGCGCAAGCGAGTTCGTCAGCAGGAATAGTTCGCGACACACAAGTCGAAAGTTGTCAAAGTCGGTAGATCGGTAGGACCCTATGTAGTCGTACGGCCGTTCGTTGTAGTTGTAAATCTGCTCAAAAAAGCGATGAAGAACCCTACCCATTTCGAGATCCTGCGAATGCGTCATAACGACCCTTAACACCTCCAAGAACTCGTCTCGAAATGGCTTGAACGACACAAAGGACTCGACCACCTGTTCGTCGAACTCTTTGCCAGACTCTCTAGTGATACGCAGTCGTTCAAGGTGCCGCGCCAGCACGTCTAAGTACTCGATGAATGAGCCTAAGGCTTGTGGCTTACCAGAGCGCATCGCCTCCATAGCTCGTCGGGCGTACATCGCCGTGCCCAGGTCCGTCGCCGAATTCTCCTGAAGGAAAGAAGGAGTTGCGCCGAAGGCAGGCCTCACCTCCGCCGGCTTGTCGTATATCCACCGCAATAGCTTTTCGAATTCTTCGGCGTAGCGGCCCTCATCGCTCAGATCGATGTAGATTTTGGACTTGTAGTACGTTGGTAAATACGGCCTTCCCTTTTCATCTCGCTCGCAGACAACAAGAACAAACTTTCCTGCGTCCGTTTGGCTGTACAGCTCAGGCGAGATGATCTGCGTTTCCGTGCCAACGCCACCTTCACGGTCATTTGCTTTGGCGACATACTTTTCATCGGCAAGAATCAAGACTTTTTGGACACTCGGATCGTTAACCATGCGCTCCATGAAGTGGATAGAGTCAGCGCCAGGCTGCAGGTCCCAGATATCCAAGAGCGCATGCACGTTCGCCTCAGTCAAACGCTTGGCTACGTCAAGCACCCACCGCTGGTGGTCGAGACTGGTCCACGAATAGGAAATGAAAACCTTGGGGCGAAAATCTTCGGCAGTTTGCGACACGATGCCTCCTCCAAGAATGCGAGATGCCACATTGTGCACTAGGGTTAACCTAGCAAAACATAGGTGGACTTCGGACTCACGCGCCAGTGGCACCAGTCATCAACTGATTGGCGTGTCCTTACAATCTTGATTTCTTTGGAGGGATGTGCTTAGATAATTAGCAAGGCACCCCGGAGCCTGTCAGTCGCGTAGCCGCCACGGCGGTACGGCAAATCCGGCGTAGGCCACCCGGCCATAGCATGACCAACCCCGTGTTTGCCCACATCAGGCGATCCGGTAACGCGCGGCACCATCAACCAGCCTGACGTGAGCTTAACCATCGGAGTTGGCCACTATGGCACGTCCATTCTCTTCATCCGCGGAGTCCTCCGCAACCATCCTCGTTCGTTACCTTGCCGATCGGGTCGTCACGCTTGATCTCGGAACGGCTGCGCGCATTCTCGACGCCGCTGATTTGCAGCGCACGACCAACATGAAGCGCCGAGCCCGGAGCCTCAAGGACGCCTTGGCGACCGCCCATATCGAACTGAAGCACACGCATGTCTTGGAGCTGGTGGCTAAGCTCGAAGGCTATGCCAGTTGGATGCGCGCTAAAGTCGCCTCCATCCAGCACACTGATTGTGTCTATCTTCTCCAGACTACGATTGAAGGTGTGGTCCAGGGCGGTGAGTTGCTGGACTCCGTTGCCGATGCCGCTTCGGCGATGCTTCGCAAGGCCATCGATCTCATCCCAACGCGCGCGGAACCCGCGTTCTGCGCACTCAAGCGCACTCCTCAATCCGTTCTTCTGGAAGTCAGCCAGGCCAATGGACCTTGGTTCTCCATAGCCATCGTGGCGATGACCAAGCACCACGCCGGAACGCCAGGATGGATCGTCGCCACGTCATTCGACGAAACCCAACTGCGGCGGGCCTTGGCGCGGATTGTGGACAACATCGAGCAGGCGCGACCGGGGACGCTGGTCATACACGGTGCCCTATCGGAACGACTTGGCCCTTGCAACTATGCGGTGTGGAAATTGACGAGTTTGACGGGGTCGCTGCAGCGCATCATTACCGATGAACGCGAGTTGTTCCTGATGCTCGATTCGATTGCCTGCACCTCTGTCGAACAGGTACATGGCGCGCCGCGGTTTGTGGGTGCTAATGACAGCTTCGATGTGGAGCGGGTATGGATAGACAGCGCCGGTGCGGATAGCCAGGCGGACGTTTATACGCTGGAAGAGGCAAGGCAGGAGTTGCGACGCTTCTTGCGTTGGCGCCATGCCTTGCCAGGTTCCGTCACCAGTGCTTTTCAGTCGATCGCCCAAGGCAGCGATGCCAAGGACTGGGTGGTGAAGGTCGATTACGAAAAACTAAACACGCAGCTACAGCAACGCGAGATGTCGATAGCGGAACTGGCGCGCACCGTTGGCGTGTCGTACCGCGACATCTTCCGTCTGCGGGACTACGAAATGGCGGATGCGGAACTAGTGTTGAAGATGGCTGCTGCTCTGGCCTTGACGCCGGCGGGCTTATTGAAGGAAACGCAAGAGACGCTGGCTTTCGAGGTGGAAAACGGAGAGCGGCTGCTGCGCATGGCGACGGGGGCGCAGAGCTACGGTTCGGTGATAGGCGACTCTGTGTCACCGGCACTGCTCCCAGACGTTCGGGTTCAATTGCAGAACTGCATCGACCTTCTGGAAATCCTGGCCATGCGTGCCGACATGGAAGGGGGAAACACGGGCCGCTCGGAGATCGCATTGGTGCAATCGCTCGATGACATCCTGAACGATATGCGACAAGCAGGCCTATTCCTGATCGCCGGGCGCGACATCCGTTTTGTCAATCTCTCCCACGACGCCGAGGGTAAGCAGCAATTTGTCCCCTTGAATACCTTGATACTGAGTGTGGATCATCGGGATGCGACGACGCTGGCGCTGTGGCAACCCGCAGGTTCAGGCGGGAAACCTGCGGCTGCGCATTCGTAATAGCAGACTTGCGGTAGCCCGTGTGGGCTACCGCAGCATGGAGGCGCTGCGACGGCTCGAAGGTTAGCCGCCGTGTATGGCGCAGTAGCCCTTAGCATCATGCAAGGCTTTCCACGCAGGGGGCTCCAGCCACGTTCCTCCACTGACCGGGTTGCGGCATTGTTTCCCGACCTTCGTGCGGGCGCAGCAATAAACACTACCGTTGCTGGACTGCCACTCGATGTAGTCGGGCTTACTCAGGCCCACCAGTTCCCCATAGACCGCGTCTTTGTCTTCCAGCAGGCGCAATGCCTGCTCAGCGGTGGCGACACATGTACGCACCCCGCCCAACGCAGGGACTTGCACCGCAAGTTCGAGTCTGGCCTTGACGAGCGCTTGGAGCAATCTCGCCTGTTCCAAGCCGCGTCCCTCTCGCATGAACGCATTTCCAGGGGAAGTGCGTGTTTGATCCAGTTTGGCGGCCAGCGTGTGTTCGTTTTCGCCTAGCACGGTGGCGAGCACGCGGGTCGCTTCGGCGTGACGCAGTTCTACGCCATAGGAGCGAAACGCTTCAGCGAGCTTGCGCGCCATCGCGGTGCGCGACGGGATTGTCAGGGTAAGTGTATCCATCCGAATTTCTCCAATTCGGGCTGCATCGTGGATAAGTGCCTCCGTTCTTATCGGCAGCCCAGGAAAAATCGGGGGTCGAGAGGTAATGGCAGGTCTTCCATGCCCAGGATGGGCGGAGGCGGAAAAGGCTAGCTGCCGGCGCGTACCTATTGTCGCGTCATCGTGTGGCCTAGTGCAACTGCCACCTAGATCCTGTTGACGATGCTGCTTCGCGCTATTTCCTACTGATGTGTGCTCGCGTCTCCCGGCCAAAGCGGGGACGCGGTTCTCCAGGTTCGCTATCCGCTCATCCCTTGCGGGACATGCTGCGCCGCCTTGCGCATCGCTGACGCCTGCGCGCTGCGCTGGCTTAACAACCGCTGTCATCTGCTTTTGAAGAGTTGGAGGCCTTGCTATCCGGTTAGTGTGTCACGCCGTTCTCGCCGTCAAGGGCGGCGCGCCAAGGCGCTTGCGGCCTGGCGGCCGTCTGCGACCCCTGACCGCTTGCGCTGCGCCGTGCCCCTTCGGTTCCGGGCAATTCCGCCCGATTCCGAATCGGAGGCCGTCATGCAATATTCCCTCTTCATCGATAGCGACCCCAATCTGGCCGGCGCACTGCTGGTACGCGAACCCGGCGGCGCGGTGCGGCCCGCGCAGCGCACGGAGATCCTGGCCGTGGCGCGCGAACTGGTCACCGTCGACAAACTGCGCGGCAAGAATCTGAGCAAGCCGGACATGGTCAGGAACTTCCTGCAACTGCGTCTGGCTGGCTTGGAGCACGAAGTGTGCGGGCTGATTCTGCTCGATACCCGCATGCACCTGATCACTTACCTGGAACCGTTCCGTGGCACGCTCAATCAGGCACAGGCCTATCCACGCGAAGTGCTCAAGCTGGTGCTTCGATACAACGCCGCGGCCGTGATGCTGGTGCATTATGTGGCGCGGAACATAATGGGCGTTATGTGCCCTGTTTTCTTATGTGGCCGGGCATTAGAAACATGGCATACCGCAATGGTCTC
>MKUP01000024.1 GCA_001898625.1 Burkholderiales bacterium 67-32 | reverse complement strand
TCGCCCACGAAACCGATCTTCAACGGGGTCTGCGCCGCGGCCGTGCCGCCCAGCGCCATGCCCAGTACACAACCCCACATGCGTATTTTCATTGTCGTGTTCCTCCGGATAAGGAATGAGGTCTTGCGCGATCTGCCGCGCCTGATACCAATTGTGACGATATCAGCGCCCCGCGTTCGACGTAACCATATTCGAAAATCGAAATTACGCCAATAATCGATTTCCATCAGCGCGTCTGGCACGCCGGCCCCGGAATCCGCGATCCACAAGGCTGGACAAGGATCGGGCGTGGTGCCTCGCCCCGCGGACGAGGCTTGAAAAATCAGACCGACCGCAATGCCGACTTGGAATACCACCCGCTCATACGGTGGCCGTCCCAGATGAAGGCGATGTGCTGGGACTGGCGGCAGCGGGTCAGGCCGCGCGGACGGAACACGGCCGCGCACTGGCCGCCGGGGCGCCGCACGCTGTCGTAGGCCACGCCCCAGCTGCCTGCCAGCCGGAGCTGGCGGGCCAGCGCCTGGCTGGCCGCGTAGTCGTCCGGATCGTAGATCGTGGGCAGGTCGTGCAGCGGCGCGGCCAGGTCGGCCAGGTAATGGCGCATGTCGATTTCCAGGGCCGGCTCGCGGGTGGCGGCCAGGAAGCGGGCGCGGTGGTGCATGGTCTCGGCCACCGCGGTCTCCAGGCTTTCCCCGGCGTAATACACGCCCCAGCTGCCGTCCGAGAAACGGCTGCCGGCCGGGTTCAGGTGGGTGAAGGCCGCCATGATGGGCGTGGTGCCAGGGCCCGAGACCCGGTCTTCCTCCGGCACCAGGCGCAGGTTGCCGGCTTCGTCCCGCACGCGGGGATTGGTGAGGTTTTCTATCGCGAACACCACGTCGAGATCGGCCGGATCCGCCACCCGGTCGTACAGGCCGGTGGGCGGAAAGCGGCTGGGCACCAGCCGGTGGCAGGGCGTCCAGCGCACCTGGCCGACGGGCGGGGGCTCGGCGACAGGCGCGGCGGCGCCTTCGGCCAGGTGCGTCATGTCCATCCTCCGCGCTGGGCGTCGAGGTAGCTGCGCACCACGTAGAGATCGCTGGTCATGCCGCTCAGCATGAATTTCAGGGCGGGGTGGCCGCCGAAGGGCGGGGCGTCGTTGGGCTTGCGCGGCCAGGCGTCGGCCAGTTCCGGCACCGGCAGCAAGACCTGCAGCGCCTTGTAGATGCCGAACACCAGCGACAGGCGTTCCAGGACGTCGCGCGGCAGCGGTGCCGGCGGGTTGTTCTTCCAGCGGAACATGGTGGAGCGTGGGACGCCCAGCAGCGTGGCGGATTCCTCGCCATTGAGCTGCCATGCCTGGGCGATGCGGAAGAATGCGCGCAGCGCGGCGGCGGCTGCGGGCTGGCTGGAGAGTTCGGGCGTCTTGGAAGCGGCGATGACCATGATGCTCGTCCCGGGGTTTTCTCCCAGGGTAGTCCAATGTGAGACTTATTTCAACATATAGTCCCAAATAAGACAAATCAGCACTGATCCTGCCCGATTTCATCGACGCAACGGATTCGTTTGGCGATGATGCTGCTCCTGGACCTGCGATGGGCATGCGGGCGCTCATCGAGACGCGGAACCCGTGTTTCAAAAAGGGGGGAGTGATGGCAAGAGGGCTGTATGTGGTGCAGGCCGGCACGCAAGGGCCGGCCCTGGTCCTGCTGCACGGGCAGGCGGGCAACGGCGAGGTCTGGCGGCCACTGATCGACGCCATCGGCGCCGATTGGCCGGGCCGCATCCTGGCCCCCGACCTGCGCGGCCATGGCCGCTCGCCCCACGCGCGGCACTACGGTTTCGCCAGCCAGGCCGCCGACGTCGCGGATCTGTTCGAGCGCGGCGAACGGGTCGTGGTCCTCGGGCACTCGATGGGCGCCGGGGTCGGGCTGGCGCTGGCCACCGGCTGGTACGGCGTGCACGTGGCCGGGCTGGTGGGCGTGGGGCTCAAGGTGGCCTGGCGCGACGAGGAACTGAGCAAGGCCGCCGGGCTGGCGCGAACGCCGACCCGGTGGTTCGAGCGGCGAGAGGACGCCGTTGCACGCTTCCTCAAGGTGTCGGGCCTGGAGGGCCTGCTGCCCGAGGACCATCCGGCGGTCGCGGCCGGCGTGGCCGAGGACGGCAGCCCCGGACCGGCCGGCCGTTTCCGGCTCGCTGCCGACATCGCCACGTCCCTGGCCGCCGGGCCGGACGTGAAGGCGATGCGGCGGGCGGCGGCCTGCCCGACCTGGTTCGCGAGCGGATCCGAGGACGCGATGGTGCCCGCGGCCGACCTGCGGGAACTAGACCCGGACGGATTCGTGTTCGGCGGGCTGGGCCACAACCCGCACGTGCAGGATCCGGCGGCCCTGTGGGCCTATGCCGGGCCCCGGCTCAAGCCCCTGCTGGCGGGGTAGGCGCACGGCCGGGGCGGTACAAGCGCCGGTTCGCGTCTGCGGTTAAAATTCCCCGCGAGATGACCATAGCCACCGAAGTCGCCCGGCGACGCACCTTCGCCATTATTTCCCACCCCGACGCGGGGAAGACCACGCTGACCGAAAAGCTGCTGCTGTTCGCCGGTGCGATCCAGATCGCCGGTAGCGTCAAGGCGCGCAAGGCCTCTCGGCACGCTTCGTCCGACTGGATGGAGATCGAGAAGCAGCGGGGCATCTCGGTGGCGTCCTCGGTCATGCAGATCGAATACCGCGATACCGTCATCAACCTGCTCGACACCCCGGGGCACCAGGACTTCTCGGAAGATACCTACCGCGTGCTGACGGCCGTGGACGCGGCGCTGATGGTGATCGACGCGGCCAACGGCGTCGAGCCGCAAACCATCCGGCTGTTGCAGGTGTGCCGGGCGCGCAATACGCCCATCATTACCTTCGTCAACAAGATGGACCGCGAAGTGCGCGAGCCGCTGGAACTGCTGTCCGAGATCGAATCGCACCTGGGCATGGACGCCGTGCCTTTCGCGTGGCCGGTCGGCATGGGCAAGTCCTTCGGCGGTGTGTTCGACATCCGCCGCGACCGGATGCGGGTCTTCAAGGCCGGTAGCGACAGGCTGAGCGAACAGCACGACGAAATCATCGACGGGCTGGATAATCCCGAGATCGCCAGCCGTTTCGGCTCGGCGTTCGAGCAGGCGCGTGGCGAGATCGACCTGATCGACGGTGCGGCGCCGCCGTTCGACCAGGCCCAGTTCCTGGCCGGCAAGCAGACGCCCGTGTTCTTCGGCTCGGCCATCAACAACTTCGGCGTGCAGGAAGTGCTGGACGCCCTGGTCGAGCATGCGCCCGCCCCCGGCCCGCGCCACGCGCTACAGCGCGAGGTCAAGCCCGAGGAACCGAAGTTTACCGGCGTGGTCTTCAAGGTACAGGCCAACATGGATCCGGCCCATCGCGACCGAGTGGCTTTCGTGCGCGTCTGTTCGGGCCGCTTCGAGCGCGGCATGCGGTTGAAAGTGTGTCGCACCGGCAAGGAAACGCGGCCCAACAACGTCGTCTCGTTCCTGTCCCAGCGGCGCGAGTTGCTGGACGAGGCCTATGCCGGCGACGTCATCGGCATTCCCAACCACGGCGTGCTGCAACTGGGCGACGTGCTGACCGAAGGCGAGGCGCTGCAGTTCACCGGGCTGCCGTTCTTCGCGCCGGAACTGTTCCAGGCGGTGGAAGTGGCCGATCCGCTGCGCACCAAGCAACTGCGCACGGGCCTGACCCAGCTGGGCGAGGAAGGCGCGATCCAGGTGTTCCGCCCCGTGGCCGGCGGCCCGCTGCTGCTGGGCGCCGTCGGCCAGTTGCAGTTCGAGGTCGTGGCGCACCGGCTCAAGACCGAATACGGGGTGGCCGCGCGCATGCTGCCGTCGCGCTATTCCATGGCGCGCTGGATCACGGCCGAGAACCCCAAGGACCTGAAGAAGTTCATGGACGCCAACATGCAGCACATCGCCTACGATGTGGTCGAGGCGCCCGCGTTCCTGATCGGATCGTCGGCGCAACTGCGGGTGGCGCAGGAGCTTTATCCCAACGTGCAGTTCCATGCCCTGCGCGAGCATGGAGGACAGGTGTTCCAGACCCGGGTGGGCGATTCGGCCTTCGCCTGACGGCCCGCCCAGGCATGGGGACCGGCGTGGCCGCCGGTCCACAGTGAAGAGGTGTACACATGCGTAACCGCATTTTGATGGGCCTGGCCTTCGTGGCCATGGTCGTGGTGGTGGGGGTGCTGTTCGGGCTCTGGCTGTCCTGGAACGCTCCCGTCGACCGCGTGGCCGAGGCCCCCGTGCCCGTGGTCCAGGGGCGGCCTGGCGAAGCGCCGGTGGCGGCCGTGGACCAGGAAACCTACCTGCCCGAACCCCCGCAACCCAGGGTGGACGGCTCGCGCGGCGTGCCGTCGCGGCTGGTGCAGCCGAGCGCGCCGATCCCGCTGGTGTCCGCGGCCGACCAGCCCCAGCCCGATACCGTGCTGTCGACCATCGCCCCTGACCTGGAGGCGGTCAATCCCGGTAGCCCCCTGCCCGGCCACCTGTCCGAGACCACGCCGGCCCAGTCCCCGCGCATCATCGTCGAGCCGCCCTCGCAGCAGGTCGCCACCGTGGTGGCCGGCGCCAATGCCGACGCGGCCGCCGGAGGCCAGGAGCCGTGGATCCAGTCGCTGCGGGCCGAGCTGGCGCGCTGCGCCTCGCAGGGCATGGTTGGCCGGGTCATCTGCAACGAGAAGGCCCGCTGGAAGTACTGCAACACCGACAACCGCTGGGGCCGTGTCGCCGAGTGCCCGGCCACGGGCAACAACTAAAGAAAAAAGCCCCGCAACGCGGGGCTTTTTTTGCGAAGGCGGGGACCGGTCAGCCCTGCTCTTCCATCTGCGATTGCAGGTAGTTCTGGATGCCGACCTGGTCCACCAGGCCGATCTGGGTTTCCAGATGGTCGATGTGTTCCTCGGTGTCGTCCAGGATGTCCTGCAGCAGGTCGCGCGAGACGTAGTCGCGCACGGTCTCACAGTGGGCGATGGCTTCCTTCAGCACGACCTGCGAGGACAATTCCAGCTTCAGGTCGCATTCCAGGATTTCCGGGACGTTTTCGCCGATCAGCAGCTTGTGCAGGTCTTGCAGGTTGGGCAGGCCGTCCAGCATGAAGATGCGCTGGATCAGGCGATCGGCGTGCTTCATTTCCTCGATGGACTCGTCGTACTCGTGCTTGCCCATCTTGCCCAGGCCCCAGTGCTTGAGCATGCGCGCATGCAGGAAGTACTGGTTGATGGCGGTCAGCTCGTTGGTGAGCTGCTTGTTCAGGAACTGGATGACGGTCTTGTCGCCTTTCATGTTCTTTCCCCTGCAGAATTCATGGATTCCGCAAGGTTAGCATTGTTGATGCTAAGCAAGCAGGCCGTACGTCCGCCCGTAACAGCCTAGGAAAGTGACAATGATAATGAATAGGATCCCCCCTACGCGCTTACGCGCGCCCCCCAGGGGGCGATGCGGGTGGACCGGCGGAGCCGGATCCACCGCATCCTGGGTCTAGTACCTGTTTCTTGGGTTGCGGGACCGGTGCTGTCGCTGGCTGCCAGCGGTAGCAACCGTGCTTCAGACCAAGATGCTTTTCCTAGATCCAGGAAACCGCGGATCTGGCTTTGCCAGGCCGCCGGTTTCGCCCCCTGGGGGGCGCCCGAAGGGCGTAGGGGGGGACCTCTACGCCGCCTTGGCGGCGCCGGCGCCGGAACCGGCGGCGACGACGTGGATGGGGAAGCGGCGCGTCGTGGCGCGGGGCGGGGGGAGTTCGGTGGCTTGCGTGTGGCCGTTGGCGGCCGAGATGGACGCTTCGTAGGCGTGTTCGCAAGCGCTCGCGCCGGCCGGCAGGTACTGGCAGGCGGTGTCGGCGCAGGAGCCGCAGCAGGTCGCCACACCCAGGTCGAATTGCAGGTCGGCCAGGGTGGTCGAGCCGGATTCCACGCTGCTGCGGATCTGGCGTTCGGTGATGGCGTTGCAGACACAAACGTACATGGCGGGACTCGGTTGCGGCGCGACGGGCGCCGCAGTAGATGTCGTAATGAGATTAATTATTGATAATATTCTCAAAACTTGCAAGTCATCGCCGTGGGTCTTGCGCCACGCGGGGTTCCCGGCGGTCTCATTCCACCCGGATGTCCTGTTTTCTGATGATTTCGCCCCACTTTTTGGTCTCGTTTCGCAGGAATGCGCCGAATTGCTCGGGCGATCCGCTGCCGGGCTGGATCGCCTGGGCGTCGAAGAAGGTCCGCATCTCGGGCGTCTGCAAGGCGCGGTAGACCTCGGCGTTCAGGCGGGAAACGAGGGCGGCGGGGGTGCCGGCCGGCGCCAGCAGCCCTATCCACGACCGGGCTTCGAAATCGGGGTAGAACTGGCTGATGGACGGTACGTCCGGCAGCGCGGGGATCCGTTCTCGGGTGGTGACCGCCAGGGCCCGCATCTTGCCCGCCTTGATGTGGGCCAGCACCGAGCTGGCGCTGACGAACATGACCTGCACCCGGCCGCCCAGCACGTCGGTGATGGCGGGTGCGCCGCCCTTGTAGGGCACGTGGTTCATTTGCACGCCGGCGGTGGCCTTGAACAGTTCCGCGGTCAACTGGTTGGAGCTGCCGGCGCCGGTGGAGGCGTAGTTCAGTGCGTCGGGCTGGGCCTTGGCCAGCGCGACCAGCTCGGGCACGGTGCGGGCGGGCACCGAGGGGTGGACGACCAGGATGAGCGGCGAAGTGCCGACCAGCGCGACCGGCGCCAGATCCTTGTCGGAGTCGAAGCTGAGCTTGTACAGCAGCGGGTTGACGGCATGGGTGTCGAAGGCGGCCAACAGGGTGTAGCCGTCGGGAGCGGCCTTGGCGACGTGGGCCGCGCCGATGGAGCCGCCGGCCCCGGCCTTGTTCTCGACGATGAAGGTCTGGCCCAGCGCGGCCGACAGGCGCGCGCCCAGGTTGCGCGTGACGTTGTCGACGATGCCGCCCGGCGGGAACGGCACGACGACGTGGACGGGGAGCTCGGGGTACGAGGCCGGGGCCTGCGCGGCAGCGGGCAGTGCGCAGGCGGCCAGTGCAAAAGCGGCGCCCAGGCGGGCGTAGGAAAGGAACGGCATGGGGAAGTCTCCGGATCGTTGTCTTGGACGGGGCGCCGCGGCGCCCCGCGGGTCAGTCGAGAATGGCGACGGTGCGGCACCAGCCGGCCGATCCGTGCTTGATCTTGATGGGGAAGCAACTGATGGTGAAACCGTGGGACGGCAACTGGTCCAGGTTGGTCAGCTTTTCCATCTGGAAGTAGCCGATGTCGCGCCCCGCCTTGTGCCCTTCCCAGATGATGGCGGGATCGCCGTCGCGCGCGTAGCGTTCGACCACGAACTTGAACGCGGGGTCCCAACTGTAGGAGTCGGTGCCGACCACCCGCACGCCCTGCTCCAGCAGCCAGAGCGTGGCGGCGCGGCCGAAGCCGCAGGCGCTTTCCCAGTAGTCTTCCTGGCCGTAGCGGGCGCCGGCGCGGGTGTTGGCCACGACGATGTCCAGCGGCTGCAGGGCATGGCCGATGCGCTTCAGTTCGGCCTGGATGTCGGCGGGCGTGACCACGTAGCCGGCCTCCATATGGCGGAAGTCGAGCTTGACGCCGGGCTTCAGGCACCAGTCCAGCGGCACTTCGTCGATGCCCGGAGCGGGCCGGCCGCCGTCCTGCAGCGCGTGGTCGGTCGTGGGGTGGTAGTGCCACGGCGCGTCCATGTGGGTGCCGGCGTGGGTCGACAGCGAGACCCGCTCCACGGCCCAGGCCTTGCCCTCGGGCAGGTCGTCGGGGCCGATGCCGGGAAAGAGCTTGGAGAACAGCTCCCAGGACTGGTCGTGGTCGACGTAGCTGATCTGGGGGCGGTGGTGCGCCGGCGAAGTGGGCTTGTCTTCGAGGGCGACCGACAGGTCGATGATGCGGCGGGTCATGTCGTGTATCCGAAGGGAGGTCAAAGCGGCGCGCCGGCCGGGGCGGCTGCCCGCATGCCGGCGGCGATGAAGGCGACGAGCTGGGCGACGATGCGTTCGGGGTCGTCGGTGTCGCACAGCCCGCCGGAGATGCGATGCAGGCGGTGGTAGGTCTCGTCGGCGTCGCTGACGATGTACATCATGGCGCCGATGGCGAAGGCGTAGCGCCAGTAGGCTTCCTCGCGGCCCAGCGCGGGCTGGGCGCCCATCAGGGCGTCGACGAAGTCGGACGCCAGCGCGTCGTACTGCTCGAAGATGGCGGCGTTGGTGCTGGCGCGCGGCAGGGCGCGGGCCTGGATCAGCAGCCGGATCAGCAGCCGCCATTCGCCGGTGGCGTCGAAGCTCAGGCGCACGGGCGGCGCGATCAGCGCCTCCACCACTTCTTCCAGGGTGGGCTCGCGCTGCGCCGGCACCCGGGCCAGGGCCTCGCGCCGCATGCGGTTGATGGGCTCGGACACCACGCGCAGCACTTCCTGCACCAGGGCGTCCTTGGAACCGAAGTGGTAGTGGATGGCGGCGATGTTCACCTGGGCGGCGGACGTGATCTCGCGCAGCGAGGCGGCCTCGAACCCCCGCGTGGCGAAGATGCGCAGGGCGGCCAGCACGATGCGGGAGCGGGTGGAGGTGTCGTCGTCGAGCAGGTTCACGATGGGGATCCAGGGTAGACGAGCGCAGTATGGGCGATTCAAACAGAAATTTGAATCAGTTTTTTGAAATTTTTGTTTGAATCGAGAAAATCCCAAACTGGCCGCCAAGTTTTCGACCATCGAAAAGTTCGAGAATATCGGGTGCGGACCGCCCTGCCTGGCGATACAGTCCCACCTGTAAACACGTAGAGTTGGATATGACCCAAGACAAGCAAGCCCCGTCGGCCGCCCGCCCGCTACTGTTCGATTCGCACGCCCACCTGGTGGCGGATGACCAGGTGCGCTATCCGCGCAATCCCATGAAGCGCGCCGCCGACGCGCCGCCGCGCGCCCCGGGCGTGATCGGCAAGCCGGGCGGCAAGCACGGTCCGAATCCGATCAACGAAGTGCCCGACGTGGCGCGCATGCTGGTCTGGATGCAGGAAGAGAACGTCGACGGCGCGGTGGCCGTGCAAAAGCGCATGATCTACCGCTACGACAACAGCTACATCCTGGATTCGTCCGACGCCCATCCCGAGATCTTCTCGGCGGTGGTCATCCTGGACGCCGAGGACGCCGGCACGCCGGGCCTGGTGCGCAGCTACATCGAAAAGAACGGCCTGGCCGGCGTGCGCCTGTTCGGCGGCCGCCAGCCCGACGGCACCATGCCGTGGCTGAACTCGCCGCAGGCGCTCAAGACCTGGGACGTGGCCGAGGAGTTCGGCCTGGTCATCGACCTGGAAGTGCTGGCCGTGGGCGGCGGCGGTCCGTCGGTGCCGACCATCATCGAACTGGCCCGCCGTTATCCGAACGTGCGCATCGTGCTGGACCACCTGCTGGAGCCCGAGGCCACCGAGGAACACTTCGGTCTGGACGAGCGCTTCGAGAAGCTGGCGCACGAGCAGAACATCTTCTTCAAGTTCACCTCGATCAACCTGGACGAGTACCGCGAGGCCGACGTGCCGGCCGAGCAGGTGCTGCGCCGCGCGGTCGACCTGTTCGGCGCCGACCGCATCATGTGGGGCTCGGACATCGGCACCTCGTCGGGCACCTACAAGGAAATGGTCCAGCGCATGCTGGATGCCTCGGTCCTGCTGAACGACGAGGAAAAGCGCGCGGTCTGGCACGATACCGGCAAGCGCGTGTTCGTGAAGGGCGGCGCCCGGCGCTGATTTCCCCAGGACCGCCGTACGGAAGCGCGCATCCGGCAATGCGATAATCGCCGGCCGGCGTCTTTTCCGTACGGAGGTCCGCGTGCCTTCTTTTCCGCCCGTCCAAGCCGTTGTCCGCACCATCGAGCTGCTGCAGGCGCTGAACCGCCAGCCGGTTTCGACCCTGGACGTCCTGCACAAGCAGACGGGCATCCCCAAGCCGTCGCTGATACGCCTGCTGGAGTCGCTTGCCTCCAAGGGGCTGGTGCGCCATGCGCCGCAGTACGGGGCGTATTACCTGACGTCGCTGGTCAACACGCTGTCGTCGGGCTATCACAGCGAACCGCGCATCGTCGAAGCGGCCCAGCCGCGCCTGGACGCGCTGACCGAGGCCATCAAGTGGCCGCTGGCCATCGCGGTGTTCGACACCGATGCGATGGTGGTGCGCTACAGCACCATTCCCCATTCGCCGCTGTCGTTGCTGCACTCCACCATCAACATGCGGCTGAGCCTGGTCAGCCGCGCCATCGGGCGCGCCTATCTGGCCTTCTGCGAAGAGGACGAGCGCGAGACCATCCTTGCGCTGCTGCGGCAATCGAAAAACCCCGAGGACCAGCCGGCGCAGGACCGGGACGCGGTCCGGGGGATGATCGAACTCACGCGCGCGCAGGGCTACGCGCTGCGCGACCCCGCCGTGCGCCCGGTGTCCGGTACCCTGGCGGTGCCGGTGTTCGACGGCAAGCACGTGGTGGCCTCGTTCGGCATGACGTGGTTCGCGTCCACGCTGACCAACGAGCAGGTCGTCGAACGTTACCTGGAACCGTTGCAGGAGGTCTCCCGAGGCATCTCGGAAGACCTCGCCAGGCTCTAGGCCGCGGCGGCTGAGACGGCCGCGGGCATGGGGTACTCGTCCGCGTTGCAGACCAGGCCCGGCTTGCTCGAGAAGTCCATGCGCGGCGGGCCGAAGATGTCGATCAGCCAGCAGTCGCCCTGGCTGACGTTGCGGCTGGTGTGCAGCACCTTCGCGGGGATGACCGTGACGGACGGGCTGCCGATCTCGACATGCTCGTCTTCCTTCCACATGTCCATGTCCGGCGCCCATGGCCAGCGCAGGTGGTGCGCGTAGGTGCCCTGGATCGCCAGCGAGGCCTGTTCGAAGTCGGCGTGGGTGTGCGGGCTGAGCTTGTGCACGTCGCGCGGCACCAGGCGCTTGGCCAGAAAATTGACCATCAGGTTGGTGCTGCGGAAGATGCGCATGTTGCTGTCGGGCCGCACGTGGTCGGCCAGCACGTAATGGCGCAGCTTGAAGCCGGCGGGCGGATCGGGCCAGGGTACCAGCGGCGCGACTTCGGGCGCGCCCTCGGCGTAGATGGCCTGGTTGACCGAGGCCTGCGCCAGGTCGGCGGCGCGGTTGGAGAACACGCGCACGATGGTGCCGGCGGCCGTGGCTTCGACACGGCTCGCGCCCGGGGGAACGATGGTCACGGTCTCGGGAGCGGCGTCGATCTGCTCGGAGCCCGCCTGGATGCGCGCGCCGCCGCTGTGCACGAAGACGAAGTATTCGTCGGGGTTGGCGTCGCGCGCCAGCACCGCGCCCGCCTCGACCTGCGAGACGGCGACGACGAAATTGGCGCCCCGGGTCAGCCAGGTGCGCGCGCCGGCTTCCTGCTGCTGCGGGGCGGTGTCGTAGTGCGCGGCATAGGTCGCGGACCGTGGTTGTTGGACAGTCATGGGCTTCACCTTTGCATGAGAGAGTGCTGCGTCAGCCGTGCGACCGGTCGCCTGACACGGCAACCGATTGCGCGCCCTGGCGCAGCAGGGATTGGTCGGATCCGATCACGAACCAGGTCACGCCTTGGGCGGCGAACTCGTCGCGTTCGGCGGCATTGGCCACGAACATCGCGGCGATCTTGCCGGCGGCCAGGGCCGCGCGGACGATGCGGGCGGTGGCTTCCAGCACCGCCGGACTGCGCGAGCCTTCCTCGCCCATGGACAAGGCCAGGTCGGCACGGCCCACGAACAGTCCGCCCACGCCGGGAACGGCAGCGATGCTTTCCACGTTGGCCAGGCCCTCGACGCTTTCGATCTGGCACATCACCAGGGTCTGGTCGCCCGCTTCCTGGGCCTGCTTGTAAGTCATGGTCCCGTAGCCGGCTGCTCGCGGCGAACTGGAAAAACCCCGCACGCCGCCCTTGTAGCGGGCGCGCGAGACGATCAGTTCCGCCTGCTCGGCGCTATCGACGTGCGGCACCACGATGCCCGCGGCGCCCAGGTCCAGCGTCGACAGGATGGTCGAGGCTTCGTAGTCGGCCACCCGCACGAAAAGCGGCAGCCGCGCGGCCCGTCCCGCCATCATCATCAAGTCCAGCGCCGCCCGGTCGAACGGCGCATGCTCGGCATCCAGCACCCCGAAATCCAGCGCCGTCGTCCCCAGTATCTCCACCACATGCGGCGACACCGTCTTGATGAACGTCCCGGCCTGCACCGACCGGCTGAAATCAGCAGATGAACCCGTCATCAATATGTCCTTGTCACAAAATTAAGAACCCCCAACCCCCGCCAGCCCGTTGGTTTCCAGGGCACAGCGGATCCGGCTCCGCCGGTCCGCCAGTGCCGCCCCCTGGGGGGCGCGCGTAAGCGCGTACGGGGGGGTCACACAGGCGGAGCCTGCAGCATCGGCCGATGGAAGATCTCGCCCAGCCCCGCGTAGTACGGTCCGCCCAGCCGGGCGATGGGCCGCATCGCCACGGCGTCGATGTGCCGGCCGTTGAAGATGGCCTCGGACAGATGGAAGGCCACCACTTCGCCGATGTAGAGCGTGTTCAGGCCCCGTCCCAGCGGCAGCACGTGTTCCAGCCGGCATTCCATCTGGATCGGCGTGGCGGGAATACGCGGCGGCCGCACCACCGTGCTGGGCGCCAGCTCGATGCCCAGCGTCTCGGGCTCGCCGATCTCGGGCGGGTAGTCCGCGCCCGACGCATGCATCAGCTCCAGCGTGGCTTCCGTGGCCACGTTCACCACGAACTCGCGCGTCTCGACGATGTTGCGCGCGGTGTCCTTCAGCTCGCCCTTGCGCGAGCCGATGTTCACCGCCAGCATCGGCGGGCTGTGCGCCACATAGTTGTACGAACTGAACGGCGCGGCATTGACCCGCCCCGATTCATCCTGCGTGGTGATCCACGCCACCGGCCGAGGCGTCACGCAGCCGACGATCAGCCGATAGGCCTCTTCGGTGCTCATGCCCTCGGTCTTCAACGTAACGAAACCGCTCATTCAAAACTCCATGGGGAGGACCCCCCCGAAACCCGTGCCCCAATCCAAGAAGAACTTACAAGACCCAGGGCACAGCGGATCCGGCTTTGCCGGTCCGCCAGTGCCGCCCCCCGTGGGGGGCGCGCGAAGCGCGTAGGGGGGCTAGTCCAACTTGATATTGGCCTGTTCGATGATCCGCTTCCACTTCGCGCTTTCGATCTTCATCAGCGAATCCAGTTGCTCGGGCGAACCGCCGCCCACGACCGCGCCGAACTGCTCGAGCTTGGCCCGGCCCTCGGGCGAGTTCAGCACGAGGTTGATCTCGCGGTTGAGCTTGTCGACGATGGGACGGGGCATGCCGGTGGGACCCGCCACGGCGAACCAGACCGAGGCCTCGACGTCGAAACCCTGCTCGATCGCGGTGGGAACCTCGGGCGTGCCGGGGAAACGTTTCTTCGAGGTCACCGCCAGGCCGTTCATCTTGCCGCTCTGGATCTGCGGAATGAAGGCCGTGATGGGCGCGACGATGGCCTGGATGGAGCCGCCCAGCAGGTCGGTCATGGCCGGCGTGTCGCCCTTGTACGGGACGCCCAGGAAGTCGGTCTTGGTGTTGTGGCGCAGCAGTTCGTAGGCCAGGTGGCCGATGGTGCCGTTGCCTGGGTTGCCGATGGAATACTTGCCCGGCGCGGCCTTGGCCAGCGCGATGAATTCCTTCAGGTTCTTGGCCGGGGTCTTGTCGGTGGACACGATCACCAGCGGGATCTCGCCCACCAGCACGATGGGGGTCAGGTCCTTGGCCGGGTCGTACGGCATGGACTTGTACAGGTACTTGTTGTTGGCCAACGGGCCCGAGGTCGTCAGCGTGAGCGTGTAGCCGTCGGGCGAGGCCTTGGCGACCTGGTCGGTGCCGATGTTGCCGGCCGCGCCCGGACGGTTGTCGACCACGAACTGCTGGCCGAGCTTCTGGCCCAGCCGTTCGGCGATCAGGCGCGCGACCACGTCGGTGCTGCCGCCGGCCGGGAACGGCACGATCAGCCGCACGGGCCGGGTGGGCCACGACGCGGCGGCGTCCTTGGCGTGGGCGGTGGTGGCGCCCAGGGCCAGGATGGCGGTGGCGCAGGCAAGAAGGCTATGGTTTTTCATGGGGTCTCCGATCTTTAGTCGTGAAGAAGGTTGCCGCACTCAGTGCGTGGAATCCGCGCGGTGCTGGTCGAGTTCTTCGAGAATGCCAGGCAGCCGCTGCTGCACGTTCTCGCGCAGCTGTCGGTAGAGGCTGTTGCCGTGGGCGTCGATGCCCACCGTGGCGGGGCCCAGGTCCTTGACGCGCAAGGTCACCAGGCGGAATTGCGAGATGTAGTCTTCCCAGTGCACGGACACGACCTCCTGGATGGCGCGCGCCAGCAGCGTGCAGCCGCCGCCCAGGAAGGACAGGTAGATGCAGCCCGTCTCGCGCATGGCCTGCACGCTTTCCTCGCCCAGGCCGCCCTTGCCGCCCACGATGCGCAGCCCATAGGCCCGGATCAGCGTCGGCATGAGCGCGTCGTAGCGCGTGCTGGTGGTGGGGTTCATGTACAGCGCCTCGTAGCCCGAGGGCGTGTCGCTCTCGCGGTTGTACGAGCTCAGGTGCAGGAAGGCGCCGCCGTGCACGTCCACCGGCAGCGGCTTGCCCTCGTGGGCGTAGTCGATCATGCGCTGGTGGGTGGGCAGGCCGATGGTCACGACGATGTCGCCGGTCAGGTAGACCAGGTCGCCGGCCTGGATGCGGGCGATGTCTTCCGCGCTTGCCGGCAGGGTCAGGCGATGGGTATTCACGATGCTCGTCTCCGTTGCGGCTATTCCAGGCGCTCGACCGTGCCGTCCTGGTAGATGCGGGCACAGGTGCGCCGGTTGATCCAGCAGTTGAAGGCCACGGCCACGGGCATGAAGCCGTGGCTGGCCGAGTAGTCGATGTGCACCGCCATGGCGGTGGTGTCGCCGCCCGTGCCCATGGGGCCGAAGCCGGTGTCGTTGATGGCCTTGAGCAGTCGCTGTTCCATGGCCGCCAGGATGGGCTCGGGGTTGGTCTGGCCGAAGGGGCGCAAGACGCATTCCTTGGCCATCTTGGCCGCGTAGTCGAAGGTACCGCCTATGCCCACGCCCACGACGATGGGCGGACAGGGCTGCGACCCGGCCTTGAGCACGGTGTCGAGCACGTATTTCTCGATGGTTTCCAGCGACGGGTAGACGAAGGTCTCGATGGCTTCCCACCGGCCCGTGCCCATGGCCTTGGGCGCACAGACGATTTCCATGTAGTCCGCGCCGTCGATCATGTCGAAGGTGACCAGGGGCATGTTTTTGCCCTCGTAGCTGCGCTGCAGGGTCAGCGGATTGGTCACCATCTTCAGGATGGGCGGGTCGGCGCGCGCGACCAGGTCGGCGAAGCCGTCGACGATGGCCTGGCGGACGTTGCCCGAGAAGCTTACGCCCGTGCCCACGCGGATCATGTAGGTGGGCACGCCCACGTCCGAACAGACCAGGTGGCTTTCGGACTCGGCCGCCTCGGCGCTTTCGAGCATGATGCGCAGCGTCTGCTTGCCGAGCTGGACCGTTTCGCGCTGCTGAGCCTGGGCGAGCACCCGCTTGGTGTCGTCCGGGACTTTCTTCAGGGACCACTCGTACAGGGACGAGGTGACCGACCTGATGGTTTCGCTGGAAATGGACATCGCATTGCCGCCGTGCGCCGGCTCTCCGTGCTGACTCTAGGGTGGCAGGATGCGGCGGGGGCGGCTGCGGTTCAAGCAATGTTTTGGTGTTTTTCGCCTATAGAAAAGTTGGGGGTGCCACGCGATCAGCCCGGATACAGTCCCAGGGCCTGGGCGCGCATGCGGGCCAGGGCGTAGACGGTGTCCAGGGTGGGCGTGGGAAATTCCGCCGCCGCGGCGGTCTCGACCAGCGCGCCCAGGATGCTGTCGATCTCCACCGGCCGCCCGGCCTCCACGTCCTGCAGCATCGAGGTCTTGATGTGGCCCAGCCCCCGGGTGAAGGCGATCCGGGCGCGCGACTCGACCTGGGCCGGCAGCCCGAGCCGGGTGCCCAGGGCCAGTGCCTCGTCCATCATGGCCACGAACATGCCATGCAGGCGCGCATCGTCGATCATGTCGTCGGTATAGGCGCCGGTCAGCAGGCTGGCAGGGTTGAAGCAGGCATTGCCCAGCAGCTTGGTCCAGATGTCGGCGCGCACGTTCTCGCTGGCCGGCGCATCGAAGCCCGCCTGCGTGAACAGCGCGGCCACGGCGCGGGCGCGTTCGCTCGATCCGCCTTTCGGCTCGCCCAGCACGATGCGGTTGCCCGAGGCGTGCAGGGTCAGGCCGGGCTCGGGCGTGGAGGCCGAGGCGAAGACCACGGCGCCCAGAACCTGGTCCACGGGCAGGCTGGCCTCGATGCTTGCGTCCGGGTCGACGCTGCGCAGCCGGGTGCCGCCCAGGGGCAGGCCGGCGTCCAGGAAGAACCACCAGGGGATGCCGTTCAAGGCCGGAATCACGATCGTATCGGCGCCGACCAGGGGGCGGATGGCCCGTGCGACTTCCGGCAGGGCCGGCGCCTTGACGGTGATGACGACGACGTTCTGCGGACCCAGCGCCTGGGCGTCGTCGCTGGCCCGGACCGGCGAGGCGACGAGCTTGCCCGCGGAGTCGAGCCGCTGGCCGTGCCGGCGCAGGGCCTCCAGCGTGCGGCCGCGGGCCAGCAGGGAAACGTCGTTGCCGGCCTGGGCCAGGCGTCCGGCGATGAAGCCGCCTATCGCGCCGGCGCCGACGATGCAGATACGGGGGTGATCGGTCATGGTCTTCCTCTTCCTTGGGATGCGGTGCGAGCGCCGGCATCTTACCCGAGGCAACCCGGTTCACCTCCGCTTACGAGGCCTTGCCGGGCGCCCCATCCGGACTTCCGGCACAATGGAAGCTTGCTGTTCAGGACATTCAAGATATCTGGATGAACGTATTCGACTCCCTATCGGCTCGTGCTCAGGTCGATCCGCCTGCCGACTCTCCACGGCTGCGCATAGCCGGCCATGATTGCGGCTGGGTGGCGCACGACGTGCCGCATTGGCTGGCCGCCTTTCCCGGCGAAATACGGATGGAACCCGGCGTGGTGCACCTGCTGCCCGAGCTGGCGGGCGCGCCGGCCTCGGCCGGGCGGACCCAGGTCGTCAGCGAACTGCTGGCCCGCGTCGCCACGGCGCTTTCCGAGGCCGGCCGGCTCAACGGCTGGCGCAACGAACTGCTGGACGTAGTGGCCGAGGACGGTACCGTCCTCGGCGTGATCGAGCGGGCATCCGTGCGGCCGCTGGGCATCGCCACCCATGCCGTCCACCTGAATGCCTGGACCGACAGCGGGCAGTTGTGGATCGCCCAGCGGTCGTTCACCAAGACGACCGACCCGGGCATGTGGGACACCTTGGTGGGGGGCCTGGTCAGCGCCGCGGAAACCCCCGAATCGGCCCTGCTTCGCGAAAGCTGGGAAGAGGCCGGCCTGCTGCCCCATCACTTGAAGGACGGCCGCCGAAGCGGCCAGTTCACCGTGCGCCGGGTCCTGCCCGAAGGCTATCAGGTCGAGCACGTGACCGTGGTCGACACCGTGTTGGGGCCCGAGGTCGTGCCCGAGAACCAGGACGGCGAAGTGGTGGCCCTGCGTACGGTGTCGCCGGAAGAAGTGCTGGAGATGGTGGCCGATGGCGTGTTCACGCTGGAGGCTGCGCTGTCCATGAAGGTCAGCCTGGGCGCGTTCGCGCCGGTATCCCTGATCGTTCCCCCGGCCGAAGTCCCCCGCGTCAGCCTTTGACTTGGGCGATGGCCTGGCGCGCCTGCCGCCAGGCCGAGAGGGCCGCCCGGGCCGCCTCGGGCATGGCGGCCTCGTCCCGCGCGGACTGATGGTTCATGATCATGGCGGCATATGGTTCCGCCAGCGCCGCGGCTTCCACGCACAATACGCACGCTTCGCTCGTCGAAGGCTTGCGCGCACGCCAGAAATTGATTGCGTCCTCGAGCTCGGTCAGGGTGATGTCCATGCGACCCATTCTGGCAGACTTTGCCCCCCCGGGGCGGAAACATTCGGTCAATTCCGATACAGAAAGCGCGAGATCCCGTGACCCCGGGAAACAACCTGGAAGGCGACTTGGATGTAACTTACGTGAACCTTACGAGCGGAGTGACGCCATGTTTTCCGGTACTTCTTCCGGTCCCCGATCCCCTGTCGATGCCGCGTTTGCACGTGCGCATCGTTCCATGCGGGGCGCCGTCGCGCTGCACCCGCTGGTGGCCGCGGCGGCCATCAGCATCATCGTCCTGGCCGCGGTCGGCGTGGGCGTCCTGACCGGACTGCTGCCCTCGCCGCTGGCCAAATCGGCCCCGACGCAGGAAGTGGCCGAAGCGCCCGCCTCGACCGGCGGCCGCGATTTCGGCAAGGCCGCGGCCCATGCCCCGGCTCCCGCCAGGCAGGCCGCCGCCGAACGCGCCGCGCCGGCCCGCCCCGCCAGCCGGTCCGCGCCGGTCTACCGCGAACCCGCCCGGCCGGTCGCGGCCACTTGCGGCAACTGCGGCACGGTTGAAAGCGTGCGCGCCTTGCAGGTCCAGGGCCAGGGTACGGGCCTGGGCGCGGTGGGCGGCGGTGTCGTGGGCGGCGTGGTCGGCAACCAGTTCGGTGGCGGCAGCGGCCGCACCGCGTTGACGGTGCTGGGCGCGCTGGGCGGTGCCTACGCGGGCAACGAGGTCGAGAAACGCGTGCGCAGTTCGACGCAGTACGAGATGACCGTCAGGATGGACGACGGCAGCGTGCGCACCTTCCACAGCGCCTCGGCCTACCCGTGGCGCAGCGGCGACCCGGTGCGCGTCGTCAATGGCTCGGTGGTGTCCCGCAACGGCGGCGATTCCCAGGCCATGCGGGTCGGCGACTACAACTGAACGGCCGGACCGGGCGGCGCGGCCGTCCGGTCCTCAGCCCGCTTCTAGGCTTTCTTCTTTTTCTTGTTCTTGCGCCGCTTGAGCGCCAGCATCGTGCCCCGGCACGTCTCGGCGCCGCACAGGCACTGATAGTTCTTCTGCAACGTTCGCGTGATGCGCTCGTCGATGACCAGGCCGTAGTCATAGTTGAGTTCGTCGCCGCGGTCGATGGGATGCTGCGAGACGATGAAGACGCGGCCGTCGTCCGTTTCCTCGGCTTCGCAATTGGGCTCGCAGGCATGGTTGATCCAGCGCGCGTCGTTGCCCTGGCTGCCGCCGTCGATCACCTTGCCGCTTTCCAGCGCGAAGAAGAAGGTGTGGTACGGGTCCTCGGGGTTGACCGGATGGCGGCGGTCGGCCTCGGCCGCGCTGATGCGTTCGCCCGAGTACTCGATGACGCGGGTGCCAGCCGGAATCTTGCGGGCCGCGAACACCCCGGTCCCGTGAACCCGCGAGCGGCGCACGATATACCAGGGCTTGCCGCCGGGGCCGGGATCGACGTCCACGCGATCCTCGGCGGGCTGTTCGGCAACAGGAGACTTGCGCGCCCGTGAGGGCGTTTTCTTCTTGGTCATTGGGCTGTGGCTCAGCTGGAGGTCTTCGCGGCCACCTTCCTGGCGGCTTTCTTCGCGGGGGCTTTCTTGGCGGCGGTCTTGCGTGCCGGGGACTTCTTGGCCGCCGCTTTCTTGGCGGGGGCCTTCTTCGCCGGCGCCGTGGCGCCTTCGTCCTGGCCGGCGGTTTTCTTCGCCGCCGTCTTCCGCGCCGCCGGCGCGTCCTCGCCCGCCTTGCCGCCCTTGGCGGGGCGGGGCTCGAACTCGAAGCCTATCTTGCCATCGGGCTGCCGCACCAGGAAGGCCTTGAACTTGCGATTGGTACGGCTGGAGACGAAGTTCTGCAGCAGGTCGGTACGCCCTTCGGCCAGTAGCTTGCCCATCTGCTCGGCCGTGATCTCCTGCTGGAGGATGACCTTGCCGGAACGGAAGTCGCACGAACGCTGCGGCCCGACCGACTTCTCGCACACGAAGCTCATGCCGTGCTCGAACACGTTCGAGCCGCATTTCGGGCACGGACCCACCGGCGTTTGGCCAGAGAAGTCCACGGCTTCGGAGGATTCCTCGTCGGCCTGGCCGAAGTCGAACTCCAGCTTGTAGCCGTCGGTGATCCGCAGGATGGCCGAGAACGGCCGGCCCATCTTGCTGATGAAACCGTTCAGCGGGCCGATCTCGCGCTTGGCCAGCAGTTCCTCGACTTCCTGCTGCTCGAAGGTGCGCCCGCCGGGATGCTTGCTGATCGAGAAATCGCAGGCGGTGCAGGCGTAGCGCCGGTAGTTCTCCTTGACCACGGCGCCGCACTTCGGGCAAGGCGTGGTCAGGGTGGCGTAGTCGCCCGGCACCGTGTCGCGGTCGTATTCCTTCGCGCGCTTGACGATGACCTGGGTCATCTGCGCGATCTCGCGCATGAAGGCCTCGCGCGCCAACTGGCCCTGCTCGATCTGCGACAGCTTGTGTTCCCATTCGCCGGTCAGTTCGGGCGAGGTCAGTTCGTCCACGTCCAGGCCGGACAGCAGCGTCATCAACTGGCGTGCCTTGGCGGTGGGCACCAGGTCGCGGCCCTCGCGGCGCAGGTAGACCTCGTTGATCAGCCCTTCGATGATGCCCGCGCGCGTGGCTGGCGTGCCCAGGCCGCGCGCCGACATGGCCTCGCGCAGCTCTTCGTCGTCGACCAGCTTGCCCGCGCCTTCCATGGCCGACAGCAGCGTCGCTTCCGTGTAGCGGGCGGGCGGCTTGGTGACCAGGCCCACGGCCTCGATTTCCTCGGTGCGCACCTGTTCGCCGGAAGCGACCGGCACCAGGTTGGCGTCCTCGCCCTGCGCTTCGCGGCCGTAGACGGCCATCCAGCCGGGGTTGACCAGGACCTTGCCCTCGGTCTTGAACTGATGGCCGGCGACTTCCGTGATCCGGGTGGTGACCAGGAACTCGGCCGCCGGGAAGAATACCGCCAGGAAGCGCTTGACCACGAGGTCGTACAGCTTGGCCTCGGCCTCGCTCAATTCGCGCGGGGCCTGCAGCGTCGGGATGATGGCGAAGTGGTCCGACACCTTCTTGTTGTCGAACACGCGGCGGTTGGGCTTGACCCAGCCGCTGTCCAGGATCTTCGAGGCGAACGGCGCGTAGCCGGGCCGGTTGGCGGCCAGCGTCTGCATAGTCTGGCGCACCGTGCCGAGGTAGTCCTCGGGCAGGTAGCGCGAATCGGTACGGGGGTAGGTCAGCGCCTTGTGGCGTTCGTACAGGGTCTGGGCCAGCGCCAGCGTGGTCTTGGCCGAGAAGCCGAAGCGCGAGTTGGCCTCGCGCTGCAGCGTGGTCAGGTCGTACAGCAGGCCGGACAACTGGGTGGACGGCTTGGATTCCTCGGTGACCGAGCCCGTGCGCTCGCGGCAGGCCGCCACGACCGATTCGGCGGCCGCCTTGCTCCACAGGCGCGAATCGCGCTTCTCGGGATCCTGCGGGTCCTTGACGTGCTTGGGGTCGAACCAGCGGCCTTCGTACAGGCCGGCGGCGGCGACGAACTGCGCGCGCACCTCCCAGTAGTCGCGCGGCACGAACTGGCGGATGCGCTCCTCGCGTTCGGACACGATGGCGAGCGTGGGCGTCTGCACCCGGCCCACCGTGGTCTTGAAGAAGCCGCCGTCCTTGCTGTTGAAGGCCGTCATGGCCCGCGTGCCGTTGATGCCCACCAGCCAGTCGGCCTCGGCGCGCGAGCGCGCCGCGGCTTCCAGCGGTTGCAGCGCGGTGTCCGAGCGCAGATCGGCGAAGGCGTCGCGGATGGCCTGCTGGGTCATCGATTGCAGCCACAGGCGCTGGATGGGCTTGGTGGTCTTCGCGTACTGGGCGATGTAGCGGAAGATCAGCTCGCCCTCGCGCCCCGCGTCGCAGGCGTTGATCAGCGCGTCCACGTCCTTGCGCTTCATCAGTCGCACCAGCAGGCGCAGGCGCTCTTCCGATCGCTTGTCGGCCGGCCCCAGCTCGAACTCGGGCGGAATCACGGGCAGATGGGTGAAGCTCCACTTGCCCTTGACCGGATCGTTGGGCGCCACGAGGGTGAGCAGGTGCCCGACGCTGGACGAAAGCACGTAGTCGTCGCTTTCGAAATAATCGCCTTCGCGCTTGAACCCGCCCAGTGCGCGGGAAATGTCCAGCGCGACCGAAGGTTTCTCGGCGATGATCAGAGTTTTGCCCATTGACTTCCAGTTGACGGAGCCGACGCGAACAAATCGTGCGTCAAAGCGCCGGATGATACGGGGGGATTTTTAAGCAGCGCAAGTCGGGCCTATGCCCACCAAGCCAAAAAACACCGGCTTCGCCCTCCGAAGCGCCCCGGATTAAGACTTGTTTCCATTGAAAACAACCCCCGGCCCCCTTGGGGGCTGCCGCGTGGCGGCTGGGGGCGCACCATACTGGGCGCGCGGTAAGGGGGAGTAATACAGGGGGCTAATGCAACTGCCGGGCGCTGCCGTCTTCCAGCAGTTCTTCCAGGATCAGGTTGTCGATCTCGGTTTCCTGGCTCCACAGCACCATCAGGACGATGATCTTGAGCTTGTCCAGGGGCACCGGCGCCTCGGCCAGCGCGAAGGCGCGGTCGATGACGATTTCGCGCAGGGGGGACGACAGGACGCCCGCCGACTCCAGGAAGGCGATGAAGCCGATCGCTTCCGAACCGAGCTGGCGATACTCGGCCTCGGCATAGACACGACAGCCGCTACTGGGAACAAGGGCGAGATCGACACAACGATGAGTGGATTCGGCAAGCCCGGACAACCAGCTCAGGGCGTCGTCGATTTCATCGTCTTCGAAGCCGGCGGCGGCAAGTTTGCGCGCCAGCGTGTCCGGGTCCGGGCACGCTTCCGGCGTGTAGTAGTTCTCGAAGAGGTAGACGAGAATTTCGAACATAAGTCAGCATATAAGCTTGATCCACTGTACGCTGAATTGCATCCCTAGGCAAATGGCATGGCATTTGCTGCTCATGCGTTGTGCCCGCGGTACATATAGGTATTCAGGGGCATTCAGCCCGCCTGCGCGACCTGGTAGCGGCCGCCGTCGAGCCGGGCGATCCGCCCCTGCAGCTCCAGTTCGAGCAGCCGTGCCTGGAGCGCCGGGACCGCGAGTCCGGTACGCGCGGCCAGCGCGTCGACGTGGATGGGACCGTAGCCCATGCCGGCCAGCAGGGGATCCCGAGGCGGCGCCGGTTCCGGCGAGGGCTGGCGGGATCCGGCCGGGATGCCCAGCTCGTCCAGGATGTCTTGCGCCGACTCCACCAGCTTGGCGCCCTGCCGGATCAGGGCGTGGCAGCCCCGCGACAGCGGCGAATGGATGGAGCCCGGGATGGCGAACACCTCGCGGCCGGCGTCCGCCGCCAGTCGGGCGGTGATGAGCGAACCGCTGCGGGCCGCCGCCTCGGCCACCAGCGTGCCCCGCGCCAGCCCGGCCACCAGCCGGTTGCGCCGCGGGAACTGGTGCGGCAGCGCGGGCAGGCCCAGCGGGAACTCGGACACGATGGCCCCTTGCGCGGCGATCCGTTCGGCCAGGGCCCGGTTGCGTGTGGGATAGACCACATCGACGCCCGTTCCCACCACCGCCACGGTGCCGCCCGCGTCGGGACCGGCCTCGAGCGCGCCTTCGTGGGCGGCGGTGTCTATGCCCAGGGCCAGGCCGCTGACGATGCACCAGCCCCGCTGCGCCAGATGGCGGGCGTAGGCGCGGGCGTTCGCCAAGCCGTCGGGCGTGGCGTGGCGAGCCCCGACGATGGCGATGGCCTGGGGCGACAGCCGCGCCGGGTCGCCCGCCACGTACAGCACCGCGGGTGGGTCGTGGATGGCGAGCAGCGCCTGGGGATAGGCGGCATCGGCCAGCGTCAGGAGGTGATGGCCGGGGTGCTCGGCCCAGCGCAGGCTGCGTTCGAGGGCCGCGGCCTGCTCGCGCGACGGCGGGCGGGCCAGTTGCCCGGCCAGCGGTGGCGGCAGCAGGATCGCCAGGTCGTCGCGGGACAGGCGGTACAGGCGCTGGGGCAGCCCGACCGCTCGCAACAGTTCGCGCGCGGTGGCCGGCCCGATGCCGGGTTCGAGGGTGAGCCGCAGCCAGGCGGACAGTTCTTCCGGAGTGTGGGCGAGAGGCATGCCGTCATCTAAACACGGCAGGCGCGGGATGGCGGATCCGGGCAGGACATCGATGTCCTGCGTCGCCGCCGAACGGATCGCGCGCCGGCGCGTCCAATGGCCAGAGAAGGTGCCTGCGGCGATGTCTCCCGCTATATTTATAGTAAGGGTCCGCCGGCCGGAGGCGCCGGGAAGCTGTGGTATCTTGCCCCTTGGATCCCGGCCAACCGGCCCCATTTATTCTGTTAAGTGCCCCATCCGAGGGGCAGCGGCAACACAATCATGGCATTGCTACCCATTCTTCACTATCCCGACGCAAGGCTGCACAAGAAAGCCAAGCCGGTGGCCGTGGTCGACGACCGCGTCCGCCGCATCGTTCGCGACATGGCCGAAACCATGTACGCCGCGCCGGGTATCGGGCTGGCCGCCACCCAGGTCGATATCCACGAGCGTATCGTGGTCATCGACATCTCCGAACACAACGACGACCTGCTCGTGCTGATCAACCCGATCATCACCTGGAAGAGCGAGGAAACCCAGGTCTACGAGGAAGGCTGCCTGTCGGTGCCCGGCATCTACGACGAGGTCAAGCGCTCCGCCCGGATCAAGGCCGAGGCCACCAACGAACAGGGCGAACGCTACGAGTTCGACGCCGAAGGCATCCTGGCCGTCTGCGTCCAGCACGAACTCGACCACCTGGAAGGCAAGGTCTTCGTCGAATACCTCTCCCCCCTCAAGCAAAGCCGCATCAAGACCAAGCTGCGCAAGCTGGAGAAGGTCTAGGGGGGCGCCCGAAGGGCGCAGGGGGACCATGTATCATTCCCCCTCCGACAATCAACGACCCCATCCCGCCCGCACTGGAACTGGCATGCAAGGCCGTCCGCCAAGCAGCGAGCCCTATCCAGGATGCGGTGGATCCGGCTCCGCCGGTCCACTCGCATCGCCCCCTGGGGGGCGCGCGAAGCGCGTAGGGGGGTACTCTAGATGCATCTGGTTTTTGCCGGTACGCCGGAATTCGCAAAAGTCGCCCTGCAGGCCCTGGTCAAGGCCGGGCATACGATCGCCCTGGTCCTGACCCAGCCGGACCGGCCGGCGGGGCGCGGGCTCAAGCTGACGCCCAGTCCGGTCAAGACGGCGGCGCTGGAGGTGGGCGCGCCGGTGCTGCAACCGCGCAGCCTGCGGCTGGACGGCAAGTATCCCGATGAGGCCGCGCAGGCCCACGCGGCCCTGCGCGCGGCGCGGGCCGATGCGATGATCGTGGCCGCCTACGGCCTGATCCTGCCCCAGGCGGTGCTGGACATCCCCCGGCTGGGTTGCCTGAACATCCATGCCAGCCTGCTGCCGCGCTGGCGCGGCGCCGCGCCGATCCAGCGGGCCATCGAGGCGGGCGACGCGCGGACCGGAATCACCATCATGCAGATGGACGCCGGCCTGGATACCGGCGACATGCTGCTCGAAGGGGCGCTGCCCATCGAGGCGGACCAGACCGCCGGCGAACTGCACGACCGCCTGGCCGTGCTGGGCGGCGAACTGATCGTGGGGGCGCTGGCGCGCCTGGAGGAAGGCGGCCTGCCCGCCACGCCGCAACCCGCCGAGGGCGTCACCTACGCCGCCAAGCTGGACAAGGCCGAAGCGGCGCTCGACTGCTCGCGCCCCGCCGCCGAGCTGGCGCGCCGCATCCTGGCCTTCAATCCGGTCCCGGGCGCCACGGTGCGGCTGCCCGGCCTGGCCGATCCGGTCAAGGTGTGGCGGGCCGAGGCGCTGGACGAGGCATCGCGGGCCAGCCCCAGCAGTGTCGTGCGCGCGGGTGCCGCCGGGGTGGATCTGGCTACCGGCCAGGGCATCCTACGCCTGACCGAATTGCAGAAGGCCGGCGGCAAGCGCCAGCCGGCCGATGTCTTCGTGCGGGGTTGGAACCCCGATCTTTCCTGATGGCGCCGCCGGCTACCGGGCCCGTGTCGGCCCCCCTGTCCGATGTGCTGCTGGCCGCCGCGCGCGCGGTGCAGGGCGTGCTGGCGGGGATGTCCCTTACCGATGCGTTGTCGCGCGTTGCCGCGCCGCTGCGGCCCGCCGCGCAGGCGGTGTCCTTCCACGCCATGCGTCAGCTGGGCCGGGCCCGCGCGGTCAAGCAGGCGCTGATCCCCCGCAAGCCGGCCGATCCGCTGCTCGATGCCTTGCTCCTGACGGCGTTTGCGCTGCTGGTGGCGGACGAGGGCGAGGCCGCCGCTGCCGGTGTCAGCTACGCACCCCATACGGTGGTGGACCAAGCCGTGCGCGCCGCTGCCGGCCAGCGTTCGCTCGCGCCGTTCAAGGGCCTGGTCAACGGCAGCCTGCGGCGTTTCCTGCGCGAACGCGAAAGCGTGCTGGAAGCCGCCGACCGTCGCCCCGAGGCCGTCTGGAACCATCCGGAGTGGTGGGTGCGGCGCCTGCGCATCGACTATCCCGACCATTGGCAATCGCTGCTGCGCGCCGCCAACCGGCCGCCGGCCATGGTCTTGCGCGTCAACCGCCGCCGCACCAGCCGCGAGGCGCTGCTCGAGGCCTTCCGCGCCGCCGGCATCGATGCCCTGCCGGTGGGCGAGGCGGGCGTCGCGCTGTCCCAGCCCCGGCCCGTGCAGCAATTGCCGGGCTTCGCCGAGGGATGGTGGTCGGTCCAGGATGCCGCCGCGCAACTGGCGGCGCCGCTGCTCCAGGTGAAGGACGGCATGCGCGTGCTGGACGCCTGCGCGGCGCCGGGCGGCAAGACGGCGCATCTGCTGGAACTGGCGGATCTCGACCTGCTGGCGCTGGACGTCGATGCCGGCAGGTTGGAGCGGGTGGACGCCAACCTGGCGCGGCTGGGCCTGTCGGCGCGCACGCAGGCCGCCGACGTGGCCGACCTGGACGCCTGGTGGGACGGCCGGCCGTTCGACGCCGTGCTGGCCGACGTGCCCTGCACCGCATCGGGGATCGTCCGGCGCCATCCGGATATCCGCTGGCTGCGGCGCGAGGGCGATGTCGCCAATACTGCCGCACTCCAGGCCCGGATTGCCGATGCCCTGTGGCAGGTGGTGGCGCCCGGTGGTAAATTGCTCTATGCAACCTGCTCGATTTTTCCCGCGGAGGGGGCCAGGCAAGCCGAGGCTTTCCAGCTCAGGCACCCCGATGCGGCGCGGCTGCCTGCGCCAGGGCAATTGCTCCCGCAGGCGGAGCCTGATCGGCCGGCCGAGCAGCACGATGGGTTTTTCTACGCGTTGTTTGCCAAGGTTTGATCATTCTCCGACTCCACCGCGTCCTGATCCTGCCGGTCGTCGCCCTGATGTTGCTGTGGGGCGGCCAAGCTCCGGCATCCGAACCCGCCGTCCAGTCCGTGACGGTGACCGAACGCGGCCGTGATCTCCTCCTCAGCGCCGACGTCCTGCTGAATCTGAACAACCAGCTCGAAGATGCCGTCGCGCGCGGACTGCCGCTTTATTTCTCGGTGGAAGTCGAGATCCGCCGGCCTCGCTGGTACTGGTTCGACGAGGTCGTGCTGTCCTCGAACCAGACCTGGCGCATCGTCTACAACCCGCTGACACGCCAGTGGCGCGTGCATTCCGGCAACCTCGCGCTACCCGTGGGGTCGCTGGTCGAGGCCTTGTCGGTCGTGCGCCACGTGCGCAACTGGCGCATCGGCGACCGTGATGCGCTGAGCCCCGACACGCGCTACGAAGGCCGGCTGCGTGTGCGGTTCGACATCTCCCAGCTTTCCAAGCCGTTCCAGGTCAACGCCCTGAACAGCAGCGATTGGTCGCTGGCGACGCCCTGGACGGAGTTCAACGTGCGCCTGGGCAAGGAGGTCGTGCCGCAGCCCAGTTCCAATGCCGCGCCACCCGCCGCCCAGCCCGGCCTGCCGCCACCGCCCGTGCCGCCTCCCTATGCCGTGCAGCCTCCCGGCGGTCCCGGCGCCGCGCCGTCCGCGCCCATGCAGTCCGTTCCCGCCCAGTCGCCTTCCGCGCCCATCGTCCCCGCCAACGGCGCCTCCGCCGGCGGCAATGGCCTGGCCCTGCCAGGCGGATCGCCCCACGCGAGCCCCGGGGGGCTGGGCCTGACTCCTCCCACGGAGTCCCAATGATGCGAACCCGCCGCGTACGTATCCTGAATCGCTTCCTGCGCGTCCTCCTGGGCATGGGGGGGGTGAGCGCCCTCTTGCTGCTGTTCCTGCTGGCCTGGTCCACCGGCAACTCCTCCCGCCTGGAACAACAGTACGGCCTGCTGCTGGGGCTCAATGCCATCATCGCCCTGGCGCTGTTCGCCTGGGTGGTCGTGCTGACCGTCAGGCTGATGGGGCAGCTGCGGCGCGGACAGTTCGGCGCCCGGCTCACCTCCCGCTTCGCGCTGGCGTTCGCGCTGGTGGGGGTGGTGCCCGGTGTGCTGATCTACATGCTGTCGGTGCAGTTCCTGTCGCGCTCCATCGAGTCCTGGTTCAACGTGCGGGTGGACACGGCGCTCGAGTCCGGCCTGAACCTCGGCCGGGCGGCACTGGATTCGCAGCTCCAGGAGATGAACGCCAAGGCGCGCACCATGTCGATCGAACTGGGCGACAACCAGGAAGCGAACGTGGGGCTGTCGCTGACCCGGCTGCGCGAGCAGGTCGGGGTGCAGGACGCGATGGTGTTCACCTCCAGCGGCCGGGTCATCGCCTGGTCCACCAACTCCTACGGCACGCTGGTGCCGGAGACACCCACGCCGCAGGTGCTGCGGCAGTTGAAGATCGCGCGTTCCTATGCCGCCGCCGAGGCCAACAGCACCGCCAGCCCGACCACCGTGGACGGCGTGCAGGGGCCGCTGGGCACGACTCGCGACAGTGCCAACGGCGGCGCCTTGCGGCTGCGCGTGATCGTGCCCATCGCGCCCGTCGGCGGCTTCGAGCTGCCCGGCGTGTTGCCGGCCGAGTCGCGCTACCTGCAATTGTTGCAGGGCGTGCCGGAACAGATCGCCAGCAACGCCGAGGAAGTCCAGAGCGGCTACCGCGACTACCAGGAGCTGTCGCTGTCGAGGGTGGGCCTGCGCAAGCTGTACGGCATCACGCTGACCCTGGCGCTGCTGCTGGCGGTGTTCGCGGCGATCGCGGCGGCCTTCTCGCTGTCGTCCCGGATGGTGCGGCCGCTGCTGCGGCTGGCCGAGGGCACGCAGGCGGTGGGGGTAGGCGACTATCGGCCGATTCCGGAGCCGCCCCAGAGCGACGAGCTGGGCCAGCTGACCCGGTCGTTCAACGCCATGACCCGCCAACTGGACGAAGCGCGCCGCATGGTCGAGAGCAACCGGCGCCAGCTCGAACGCAGCAACGTCTACCTGGAAAGCATCCTGTCGAATCTGTCGTCGGGGGTGCTGGTGTTCGACGAGGCCTTCCGCGTTGCCACCGTAAACCGCGGTGCCCAGCAGATCCTGCGGGTGGACCTGCGCGCGGTCACCGGGCGGCCGCTGGAAACCATAGACGGGCTGACCGCCTTCGCGCAGACCATACGCACGGCCTTCGCCGAGCACGCGGCGGCGGGCACCGGGCGCCAGTACTGGCAACAGCAGTTCGAGATCGTCCGGCCGCAGCCGGCCGCCGAGACGGACGGCGCGCGCGAAGGTAACAATTCGGATCCCACCGGCGACGACAATACGATTACCCTGCTCGCGCGAGGATCACACCTGCCGGTGGCGGGAGCGAGTGGGGGCTACGTGGTGGTGTTCGACGACATTACCGAGGTCATCTCTGCCAACCGCGCCGTCGCCTGGGGCGAGGTCGCGCGGCGGCTGGCGCACGAGATCAAGAACCCGCTGACGCCCATCCAGCTTTCGGCCGAGCGGATCGCCATCAAGCTGGCCGACAAGCTCGCGCAGCCCGACGCCGATATGCTCAAGCGCTCGACCACCACCATCATCAACCAGGTCAGTTCCATGCAGCGCATGGTGGACGATTTCCGCGAATACGCCAGGACACCGCCAGCCCAGCACCAACTGCTGGACCTGAACGAACTGGTGGCCGAGGTCCTGACCTTGTACGGATGGGACACGGCGGGCGGCGTGCTGAAGGCCGGCACCGGCAACATCGCGCTGTCGGTCGACCTGGAGTCGGTGCTGCCGCGGGTGCGCGGCGATGCCACCCAGTTGCGCCAGGTCATCCACAACCTGATCGCCAACGCCCGCGACTCCATCGAGGAGAAGGCCAAGGAGGCGGCCCGCCAGGCCGGAGAAGGCGCGTCGGCCGGACCCACTTCCAGCGACCGCATCTCGGTCAGCACGCGCCTGATCCAGACGCGGCTGCCCGACGGCCGCGAGCACGCGTCCATCAAATTCATGGTGACCGATACGGGCACCGGCTTCGCCGCCCGCATCCTGCAGCGCGCTTTCGAGCCCTACATCACGACCAAGGTGAGGGGGACGGGGCTGGGGCTGGCCATTGTCAAGAAGATCGTCGAGGAGCACGGAGGCAGAATTGATCTTGCCAACCGGCCCGAAGGTGGGGCAATGGTCTCTATACTATTCACTCGGCTCGCCGGGGGTACGGACGTTGCACACGATGCCGCTCGTTTTTCCGAGACTGCGGGGGCGCAGTCCGCGTAACAGAGGTTTCTAAAGATATGGCCAGAATTTTGGTGGTTGACGACGAGGTCGGCATCCGCGAACTCCTGTCGGAAATTCTTTACGACGAAGGGCATACGGTCGATCTGGCCGAAAATGCCTCGGCCGCGCGCGCGCTGCGCACCGCCAATCGTCCCGACGTGGTTCTGCTCGATATCTGGATGCCCGATACCGATGGCGTGACGCTGCTCAAGGAATGGGCGGCCCAGGACCTGCTCGACATGCCGGTCATCATGATGAGCGGCCACGCGACCATCGATACGGCGGTCGAGGCGACCCGCATCGGCGCGATCGACTTTCTCGAGAAGCCGATCACCATGACGCGCCTGCTCAAGACCATCGCCGGCGCGCTGGAGCGGGGCCGGACGGGGGCCAAATCGGCCGCGCCGCCCACCCCCGCGCGGCCCGCCATGCCGGGCTATGCGCCCGCGCCGCCCACGGCCGGCGACGGCATGCGACCGCCCGCCCCCGGGCTTGCGCCGGCCGTCGACCGCTCGGCGGGCGCGGTGGCCATGCACGACAGCCAGCCGCGTTCGCCGCTGCTCAGCCTCTCGCTCGATCTGCCGCTGCGCGAGGCGCGTGACGCCTTCGAGCGGGTCTATTTCGAGCACCACCTGGCGCGCGAGGGCGGCAGCATGACCCGCGTGGCCGACAAGACAGGGCTGGAGCGCACCCACCTGTACCGCAAGCTCAAGCAACTGGGAATCGAACTCTCGCGTAAACGGGGCGTATGAAGATCCTGATACTCGGCGCTGGCCAGGTGGGGACCAGCGTGGCCGAGAACCTGGTGTCCGAGCACAACGACATCACCGTCATCGATACCGACGGCGCCCGTCTGTCCGTGCTCCAGGATCGCCTGGACCTGCGGGGGCTGATGGGCAACGGCACCCACGTGTCCACCTTGCAGGAGGCCGGGGCGGCCGACGCCGATCTCTTCATTTCCTGCGTGACCGCCGACGAAAGCAATCTGGTCGCCTGCAAGATCGCCAAGAAAGTGTTCAACGTGCCGCGCTGCATCGCGCGCGTGCGTTCGTCCGAGTTCCTCGACCACGAGGAACTGATGGCCGAGGACGGTTTCGACGTCGATCACCTGATCTGCCCCGAGCGCAGCGTGACCCGCTACATCGAGAAGCTGGTCGAGATCCCCGAGGCGCTGCAGGTGGTGGACTTCGCCGGTGGCCGCGTCTGCGCGGTGACCGTGCGCGCCGCCGCCGGCAGCCCGCTGGCGGACCAGCCCATCCAGACCCTGCGCGAGCGCCTGCCGGGCGCCGATGTCCGCATCATCGCGATCTTCCGCAACAACCGGCTGGTGCCGCCCGAGGGCGACACGCGCATCGAGCCGGGCGACGAGGTCCTGTTCCTGGCCAACACCCGCCACGTGCGCCAGATCATCCGCGAGCTGCGCGAGGGCGACAAGCGCGTCAAGCGGGTCATGATCGCCGGCGGCGGCAACATCGGCCTGCGGCTGGCCCGCGGCATCAGCGATCAGTGCGACGTCAAGGTCATCGAGCGCAACCGGCGGCGCTGCGAATTCCTGGCCACCCAGCTCCCCAGCCGATCCCTGATCCTGAACGGCGACGCCACCGACGAGAACCTGCTGGAGGACGAGAACGTCGCCGAGATGGACCTGTTCCTGGCGCTGACCAGCGACGACGAGGACAACATCATGTCGTCGCTGCTGGCCAAGCGCATGGGCGCCCGCCGGGTGATCGCGCTGATCGGGCGCAAGAGCTACGGCGAACTGATGGAGGGAGGCCGCATCGACATCGCCATTTCGCCGTCCGAAGCCACCATAGGCGAACTGCTGCGCTACGTGCGGCGCGGCGACGTGGTGTCGGTCCACCGCCTGCGGCACGGCGTGACCGAGGCCCTGGAGGCCATCGCCCACGGCGATGCCAAGTCCTCGAAGGTCGTGGGCCGCCGCATCGAGGACATCGGCCTGCCGCAGGGCGCCACCATCGGCGCCGTGGTACGCCAGGATGAAGTGCTGATGGCGCACCACGACACCGTCATCGAATCGGACGATCATGTCATCGTCTTCGTGGCGCACCAGCGGCTGATCGCGCAAGTGGAAAAGCTGTTCCAGGTCTCGGCGACCTTCTTCTGATCCTTCCGGCTCCGCTGCATGCGCAAACTGCTACCGGTTCTGCACGTCCTCGGACTCGTCATCGCCTTGTTCTCGATGACGATGGCGATTCCGCTGGCGACGTCCTTCATCTTTTCCGATGGGGCGCGGGACGCGTTCATCCACGCCATGGTCGTCGGCCTGATCGCCGGGCTGCTGCTGTGCCTGGCCACGCGCAGCCAGCGGCGCGAACTGACGCCGCGCGACGGCTTCCTGCTGGTGTCCCTGGTCTGGAGCGTACTGGCGCTGATCGCCACCCTGCCGCTCCTGTTCTACTACCACCAGATCGGCGCGCCGCTGTCGATGACCGACGCCTATTTCGAGGCCATGTCCGGCCTCACGACCACCGGTGCCACGGTGCTTTCCGGATTGGACAACCTGCCGCCGTCGATCAACGTCTGGCGCTGTACCCTGGTCTGGATAGGCGGCATGGGTATCCTGGTGCTGGCGGTGGCCATCCTGCCCATGCTGGGCGCCGGCGGCAGCCAGTTGTTCCGGGCCGAGACGCCCGGCCCGATGAAGGACGAGAAGCTCACCCCGCGCATCACCGGCACGGCCAAGGGCCTGTATGCCATCTACATGCTGATCTCGGTCCTGTGCCTGCTGGCCTACCGGATGGCGGGCATGAACTGGTACGAGGCCTATTGCCACATGGCCTCGACCATCGGCCTGGGCGGCTTCTCGACCCGCGACGCGAGCTTCGCGGCGTTCGACTCGCCGGCCATCGAGATGGTCGCCGTGGTGTTCATGACCATCGCCGGCATCAGCTTCACCCTGCACTTCCAGGCGTTCCGGCGCCGCAGCCTGGGGCCCTACTGGCGCAGTACCGAGGCCAAGGCCTACCTGGCGGTCCTGGCCATCTCGGTCGCGGCCATCACCGCGCTGCTGCTGCAGCGGGGGAACTACGATTCGGTCTGGACGGCCCTGCGTTTCGCGCTGTTCAACACGGTGTCGGTGGCGACCACCACCGGCTTCGTCAGCACCGATTATTCGACCTGGCCCATCTTCGCCCCGGTCTGGATGCTGGTGCTGTCCTGCTTCGCCACCTGCGCCGGTTCCACGGGCGGCGGCATCAAGATGATCCGCGTGGTGATCCTGGTCAAGCAGGCGCGCCGGGAGCTCATCCACATCCTGCACCCGCGCGCCATCAACCCGGTGCACATCGGCGGCCTGCCGGTGCCCAACCGGGTCGTGTTCTCGGTGATGGCCTTCATGCTGCTGTACTGGGCCTCGCTGATGGCGCTGACCATGGCCATGCTCTACACGGGCCTGGATCCCGTCACGGCCTTCACCGCCGTCCTGGCCAGCCTCAGCAACACCGGCCCCGGCCTCGCGGACGTCGGCCCGGCCGGCACGTTCGCCGTGTTGAGCGACGCCCAGACCTGGATATGCACCTTCGCCATGCTGATCGGCCGCTTGGAATTGTTTGCTGTACTCGTCTTGTTCACCCGGGCATTCTGGCGGAAATGAAGCCTGTCCCCGTCATGATATTAGTGGGTACACACTTACGTGAAGGGCGCAGTCTGGCAATAGAACGCGCACAGGAGCAGGTAAGCGAAGGATTGCAGGCGGTGATCGTCGAGGGCGGGCCGGGAACTTTGTCCGCCCCTCCGGGGGTCGAACTGGTACAGCTGGCGCCCGGGTGCGTTTGTTTCACGATGACTCCAGCCCGGTAGTTCGCTGGACTGCGCCGTAGCTCGATACAGCAGGTTTATCAATAGCTTACGCGCGTCCATCATATGCCGGTGCTTTCTGAAACTTGACCCGGTTTTCCCTCGCGCCGCTCCTATCTGGCTCTTGGAATCCGGGTCGTTCCAAGGAGTCATCATGGCAAAGATCAAGCTCACCAAGACCGCCGTGGAGGCGGCCCAGCCCCAGGCCAAGGATATTGAACTGCGGGATACCGTGGTGCCTGGCTTCCTGTGCAAGATTACCCCGACGGGCCGCCGGGTGTTCATGCTCCAGTACCGCACGAACTCCGGCCAGCCCCGCAAGCCCTCGCTGGGGCTGTACGGGGAGCTGACCGTCGAACAGGCACGAGTCAAGGCACAGGACTGGCTGGCCGAGGTTCGCCGGGGCGGCGACCCCGGCGGCGCCAAGGCCGAGGCGCGCAAGGCGCCCACGATGGCCGAGTTGTGCAAGAAGTTCATGGAGGACTACTCCAAGAAGCGCAACAAGCCCAGCACGCAGGACGGCTATCAGGGCGTCATCGACCGCAACATCATCCCGCTGCTGGGCCGCAAGAAGGTGCATGACGTGAAGCGGCCCGACATTGCTGCACTGATGGAGAAGCTGGCCTACAAGCCGACCGAGGCGAACAAGACCTTCGGCGTGCTGCGCAAGATGTTCAACCTGGCCGAAGTGTGGGGCTACCGCTCGGACGGCACGAATCCGTGCCGCCACGTCCCGATGTACCCGCCGGGCAAGGAAACCCGGCTCATCGTGGACGAGGAAATGGTGCGGATCTTCCGCCATCTGGAGAAGCTGGAGGCGGAAGGGCTGGAGAACTACGTCATTCCGTTGGCTATCCGGCTGCAATTCGAGTTTGCCGCACGGCGCTCCGAAATCTGCCCGCTCCAATGGAGCTGGCTGGACTTCGAGAACCGGCGCGTGGTGTGGCCCGACAGCAAGGTCGGCGGCATTTCCAAGCCCATGAGCGAGGAAGCGTATCGGCTGCTTTCGACGGCACCGCGTCGGGAGGGCTGCCCCTATGTCCTGCCATCGCCCAATGACCCGACCAAACACCTGACTTTTGGCGAGCACTATGGCGGCTGGTGCCGGGTGCTCAAGGCCGCCGGCGTCCCGCACGTCGGCACGCACGGCATCCGCCATCGCTCGACCACCGACATTGCCAATTCGGGCGTGCCGACCAAAGTGGGCATGAAGTTAACGGGCCACAAGACCGTAGCGATGTTCATGCACTACGTCCACACCGAAGACAAGCCGGTGCGCGATGCGGCCGAGCTGGTGGCCAGCCGGCGCCAGGCTATCACGGGCACGCGGCAGCTTGCGGAGGCGACGGCATGAATGGGCGCCGGTCATCCGCAGCATCGTCCGCAGCGCCTTTGGCGCTGCTGGGCGACATTCGGGTACTGATCGAGGAGGCGCGCAAGCGCGCCGCCTCGACGGTGAATAGCGAGCTGACGATGCTCTACTGGCGCATCGGCCAGCGCATCCACACGCAGGTCTTGGATGGGCGCCGGGGCGCTTATGGCAAAGAAGTCCTGCCCACCTTGGCGGCGCAGTTGGTGAAGGAATACGGCAGCAGCTTTGCCGAGCAGAACCTGCGCCGCATGGTGCAGTTCGCGGCCACCTTCCCCGACGAGCAGATTCTCGTATCACTGATACGAGAATTGAGCTGGACGCACTTCATCGCACTAATGCCGCTGAAAGACCCGCTCCAGCGGGACTACTACGCGCAGATGGCGAGCGCCGAACGCTGGAGCGTGCGGACGCTGCGCGAGCGCATCGACTCGATGCTGTACGAGCGCACGGCGCTGTCCCAAAAGCCGGGCGAGACGATCGCGCAGGAACTGGCGACGATGCGCGATGCGCAGCGCATGTCGCCCGCCCTGGTCATGCGCGACCCGTACATCCTCGACTTCCTGGGGCTGCGGGACACTTGGCAGGAAGGCGACTTGGAGGCGGCGATCATCCGCGAAATGGAGTCGTTCTTGTTGGAGCTTGGCGCGGGCTTCAGCTTCGTGGCCCGGCAGAAGCGCATCCAAATTGACGGCGAGGATTTCCATCTCGATCTGCTGTTTTACAACCGCAAGCTACGGCGGCTGGTGGCAGTGGAGTTGAAGGTCGGTGAGTTCAAGGCGGCTTTCAACGGACAGATGGAGCTTTACCTCCGCTGGCTGGACAAGCACGAACGCGAGCCGGAGGAAGCCTCGCCGCTGGGGATCATCCTTTGCACCGGCAAGAAACGCGAGCAGATCGAATTGCTGGAGCTGGACAAGTCAGGCATCCACGTCGCCGAGTACCTGACCGCCTTGCCGCCGAGGGGCGTGCTGGTGGAGCGACTGCAACAGGCAACGCAGCGGGCGCAGTTGCAGATCGAGCAGCGCAAGACCGACAACGAGTAGTCCTTTCCCAAGCAGTCTGGCGTCCCGGCGTGCCGCCGTCGCGCTGTCGTGCTGCGCATCGAGCCTCGCTGCGCGAGTCTCGCCCCATGCGGGCTTCCATCACTTACGCCTCCGGCCCGGCTCGCTGATCCGAGCCTGCGCGCTCCGCTTGCCTAAAACCCGCGTGCGTAGGGTGGTGTGAGGGGGCGGTCTTGCTGTGTCCCTTCACCGTATCACGGCGTTCTCGCCGTGCAAGGGCTGCGCGCGCGGTGCGCGCTTGCGTCCTGGCGGCCGTCTGCGACCCCTGACTGCTGCGCTGCGCCGTGAGGCCGACGGTTCCGGGCAATTCCGCCCTTGCAACCGGAGAACCGTCATGAACGACAAATCACACGTTTCCCTCGAACAGCACGTTTGCCTGGTCTGCGGCACGACGTTCGATACCGGCGCGATCCTGCTGGACAAGCGCCTGCGCGCGAGCCTGGAGCGCCACACGGCGACTGGCTGGGGCCTGTGCCCCGAGCATCAGAAGCTGGCCGACGATGGCTTTGTCGCGCTGGTCGAATGCGATCCGCAGCGCAGCGGCTCGCAGGCTGGCGGGCGTATGAAGCCCGAGCAGGCGTACCGGACGGGCCGGCTGGCCCATCTGCGGCGCACGGTGTTCGCGCAGGTGTTCAACGTGCCGATCGCGGACGAGCAGGCTTGCGTGTTCGTTGAGCCTGGCGTGATCGAGCACTTGCAGTCGATGACGGCGCCGACGGCGGGCTGATTGCGTCGTGCGGCCCTCGGTGCGTCGCTCCTTCGCGGGCGGCGCACTTTTCCATATCCCCCCAGGGGGGATATAATTACCACATGAACGCGACACACAAGCACTCAACCCATCCCGATCTCGTGAAGCGGCTGAAACGTGCCGATGGTCATCTTCGGCACGTCATAGGGATGATCGAAAGTGGGGAATCCTGTCTCGACATCGCCCGCCAGCTCGCGGCGGTGGAAAGCGCGGTCACGGCCGCAAAGCGCGTCCTGATCCACGACCACATCGACCATTGCCTAGCGCATGACGAAGACTCCGTTTTGACCGAAATGAAGGCACTGACCAAACTGCTTTGAGGCCCGCCGATGCTCTCCGTCCTGAAGAACCGTACCTACCGTCACCTGTTCGCCGCTCAAGTGATTGCGCTTGTCGGCACGGGCCTGATGACGGTAGCCCTTGGCCTGCTTGCCTACGATCTGGCCGGGGCGAATGCCGGCGCGGTACTCGGAACGGCACTTGCCATAAAAATGCTTGCCTATGTCGGAGTCGCCCCGGTCGCGCAGGCTTTCGCCGACCGGCTGCCGCGACGGTCGTTGCTCGTTGCCCTTGACTTAGTACGAGCATCCGTTGCGCTCTGCTTGCCCTTTGTCAGCGAAATCTGGCAAATCTATCTGCTGATCTTCGTCTTGCAAGCGGCGTCCGCAGGCTTCACGCCGGCCTTTCAAGCCACTATCCCAGACATCCTTCCGGACGAAGACGAGTACACGAAAGCACTGTCGCTTTCCCGGCTGGCCTACGATTTGGAAAGCCTGATTTCCCCGATGCTGGCCGCCGCGCTACTGACGGTCATCAGCTTCCACAACCTGTTTGCCGGAACGGTTCTCGGCTTCCTCGTGTCAGCAGCGCTGGTGGTCAGCGTGAGGCTTCCCACAACCGTTCCCGGCCCGCGTCGTGGCATATGGGATCGCACTACGCGGGGCACGCGCATTTACCTCGCCACACCGCGCCTTCGGGGTCTGCTGGCGATCAGCCTCGCTGTGGCAGCAGCGGGGTCAATGGTGATCGTGAACACGGTGGTCATCGTGAAGGCACGCTTCGGCCTGGGCGAATCCGAGGTGGCGTGGGCGCTGGCGGCCTTCGGAGGCGGGTCGATGGTTGCGGCCTTCGCGCTGCCTCGCCTGCTCGACAAGATTGCTGATCGACCTGTCATGATTGCGGGAGCGACGATGCTGGTTGTGGGAACGGCAGCCGGGGCAATGATTCCGACCTATGCCGTTCTGGTGGTGATCTGGTTTGTGGTCGGCTTCGGCTACAGCGTGGCGCAAACACCTTCCGGCCGGCTGTTGCGCCGCTCCGCTCATCCCGAGGATCGCCCTGCGGTCTTTGCCGCGCAATTCGCCCTGTCCCATGCGTGCTGGCTCATTTGCTATCCCTTGGCCGGTCGCTTCGGCGCTGCCTTTGGGCTGCAATCGACCTTCATCATCATGTCGCTGATTGGTCTTGTCGGAGTGGGACTGGCGCTGTGGCTCTGGCCCGCTAGAGATTCTTCCGACATCGCCCACGATCACCCTGATCTACCGCCCGATCATCCTCACTTGCGCGAACATGCAGACCGAGGCGGGCACCGTCATCCCATGATCGTTGACGATCTGCACCGGGACTGGGCGCGCATTTAAGAACAACCCGCCTTTCACATCGCTGATGCTTCCGGCCCGGATGGCTATTCGGGCCTGCGCGCTTCGCTTACCGAAAACCAGAGTACGTGGAGGTGCGAGGGAGGCGGTCTTGCTGTTCCCCTCATCGCGCCACGGCGTTCTCGCCGTCAAGGGCTGCGCGCCGACGGCGCTTGCGTCCTGGCGGCCGTCGTTGACCCCTGACTGCTTGCGCTCCGCCGTGCCCTGGAAGGGTCGGGCAATTCCACCCGGCAACCTTTCAGGAGTTCACCATGAACAACGCACTCATCACCGACGAGCAGCGCATCGTGCTGCTGACCAACGGCCGCGAATCCTTGGAGAACCCGGACTTCGATCCGGCCCCCGTGGTCAAGCTGTTCACGCCGGACGCCGGCGCGACCTGGCTACTGACCGAGATTGATCCCGATGACCACGACCACGCCTTTGGTCTTTGCGACCTGGGCTTGGGGGCGCCGGAAATCGGCTGGGTCAGCCTGGGCGAACTGGCGACGGTGCGCGGCGGGCTGGGCCTGCCGATTGAGCGCGACCTGTCTTTCCGCGCCGAGAAGCGGTTGAGCGCCTATGCGCGCGATGCGCGCTTGGCCGGGCGGATCGCTGTCTGACCTGGCCGTGGGAGCGCTGCAAGGCGCTCCTTGTGCTTTCTCGACCATCGAAAGAGATCAATGCCATGAGCAGCCATCACGACTACATCATCGAAATCACAGCACAGCACGATGCGCTCAAGCCGTTCGCGCCGGAGAACGGCCAGCCCTTGCGCTTCAAGATCGGCGACGCGGTGATCTACGCTAACGAGTACGGCGCACAGTTCCGGCGCCGCGTCACCGGGTTCTACCAGCCCACCGGGCTGTCGGGTCTGTACGCGCACGGTGCGCGCTACCTGCTGGACTCGTCATCGCCGTGGATGCCGGTATCGGAATCCAGCCTGCGCCCTGACGACTCGGCGTGATGCCTGCGCGCCCCTTGCGGGGCACTGCGCGCTTCGCTTGCCTCCAGGGGAAAGCCCTCGGGCTATCCCCGCCGCGCGATGCTTGGCGCCCCTCAAAGACCGCCGAACCGGCTGCGCCGGATCGGCCAGACCACAGCAGTCGCTGTCGAACCTGTTTCCCGATGACTGGCGCATGAGCTTGTGCATCGAGCCTTGAAGTCAGGGCGTCCCCGGCCAAGAAACATGGCCGGTCGCGCTCTCGTGCGCGTAGCGCATCGAGCCGCCTGCGGCGTCTCGCCCCTGACGGGCTTCCATCGTTCCCTCGCTCCGCTCGGCTGACGCCTACGGCCCGGCTTCCAGCTTCGGGCCTGCGCGCTTCGCTTGCCGTGCGGTCGGCGTGTGGAGGGGCCGTTGCCATGCCCAGCCGTCTCCCCTGACTTCATCACCTTGTCCGCGACTGTAGCCCGCGGCCGTGTGCCGTCAAGGCGCGCAGGGCCGTGTCCTCGGCTGCGCCTGCGGGCCGCACCAACCCTGCGCTTGCCTCCTTGACGGCCCCCGTCCGCGCGCTCCTGACCGTCGCGGGCGATGAACTCAGGAAAGACGGTGGCAACAGGGCCAACCGGGTTCCTCGTGCCGACCGCACCAAACAGCCGAAAGGCTGGGCTCCGAATCTAGGAATCCGGTGTGCGGTGAACAGCAAACCTTTTTTTCTTTGTCAGGAGAAAGATCATGCAACTCGCATCCCGCTTCGCTTCCCGTTCCCCGGTGCTGCGTTCGGAACGTCCCTTGTCCGACGACCAAATCCGGGCCGTGGCTCCGTCCATCTTCGCGGACGCCCCGCACGAAAGCCGCTCCGAGCGGTACAGCTACATCCCCACCGCTACCGTGCTGCAAGAACTGCGGGGGGAAGGCTTCGAGCCTTTCATGGTGACGCAAACCCGCGTGCGCCACGACGACCGCCGCGACTACACCAAGCACATGATCCGGCTGCGCCACGCGAGCCAGATCAACGGCCGCGAGGCCAACGAAATCATCCTGCTGAACTCCCATGACGGCACCAGCAGCTATCAGATGCTGGCCGGGATGTTTCGGTTCGTATGCAGCAATGGCCTTGTCTGCGGCGACACCGTGGCGGACGTGCGCGTACCCCACAAGGGCGACGTAGCCGGGCACGTCATCGAAGGCGCTTACGAAGTCTTGCACGGCTTCGACCGGGCGCAGGAATCCCGCGATGCCATGCGCGCCATCACGCTCGACGCCGGGGAATCGGAAGTGTTCGCCCGCGCTGCGCTGGCGTTGAAGTACGACGAGGACAAGCCCGCGCCCATCACGGAATCGCAAATCCTGATGCCGCGCCGCCATGACGACGACCGCCGCGACCTGTGGAGCGTGTTCAACCGCACGCAGGAGAACTTGACCAAAGGCGGCCTGTCCGCCCGCGCCGCGAGTGGCCGCCGCCAGACCACCCGGCCCGTGCAGGGCATCGACCAAAGCGTGCGCCTGAATCGCGCCCTGTGGCTGCTGGCCGATGGCCTGCGCCAGTTGAAAGCCTGAATCCCCACGCGGCAGGGGCAGGCAGCAGCCCTAGCCGCTTCTCTCGCTGCTGCATCCCTAACCGCAAGGAGTTATCACCATGAACGCCGTACTCAAAACCGAAGCCGTCGCCATCGAAGCCGCCGCACCGCTGGAAATGGCCGACCCGTCCAAGAACCTGATTCTGGTTCCGCTCTCGCAGTTGCTGCCGCGCCGCTCCAAGCGCAACGCCCGCAAGATGCCGCGCCTGTCCATCCCCGAACTGGCCGCGAGCATTGCCCGCATCGGCCTGCTGCAAAACCTGATCGTCATCCTTTCCGCAGATGGCGAGGCTTACGAGGTGGTGGCAGGCGACCGCCGACTGACCGCCTTGAAGCTGCTGGCGAAGAAGAAGCGCATCCCCGCCGACTACGAAGTGCCGTGCCTGCTGGTGCCCGATGCTTCGGCCCGTACCGTCAGCCTCGCGGAAAACCTGATGCGCGAGCAGATGCACCCCGCCGACCAGTTCGAGGCGTTCGTCGCGCTGGTCAAGGAAGGCCGGCCCATCGAGGACATTGCCGCCGACTTCGGCGTGTCCCCGCTGGTGGTGCAGCGCCGCTTGAAGCTCGCCCACATCGCGCCGCGCCTGATGGCCGACTACCGCGCCGGAACCGTCACGCTGGAACAGTTGATGGCCTTGACCATCACCGACGACCACGCCGCGCAGGAAGCCGCGTTCTATGGTGCGCCGGAATGGCAGCGCAGCCCGTCCAAGCTGCGCGAGCGCCTGACCGAACGCGAAATCGACGCCTCGCACGCGCTGGTGCGCTTCGTCGGGCTGGACACTTACCGGCAGGCAGGCGGCGGCGTCCGCCGCGACCTGTTCGCAGAAGGCGATGCCGGAACCTACCTCACCGATACCGCAGTGCTGGAAACACTGGTGCGCGACAAGCTGGCAACGCTGGCCGAGGACGTGCGCGCCGAGGGTTGGGCATGGGTGGAGGCCGTGCCGCATCTGGCCTACGAGGAACGGCAGGCGTTCCAGAACGCCCCGCGCCACCGCCGCGAGCCGACCAGCCGCGAGGCCCGCCGCATCGCCTCGCTGGAAAGCCGCCTCGAAAAGATCGACGCCGAGCTGGAAGAAGCCTGCCAAGGTGAAAGCAGCGAGGACGAAGCCAAGGCCGAGAAGCTGGAACAGCGGCGCGATCAGGTGGTCGGCGAACTGCAAGACGTGGAGGATGCCTTACAAGGCTATGCCCCCGAGGTGCGCGAGGTGGCCGGTGCGATCGTCACCATCGACCGCAACGGCGAGGCCGTCATTCATCGCGGTCTGCTGCGCGAAGCCGAGGCCAAGGCGCTGCGCACGCTGGAAAAGCTGCGGCGCGGTTTCGGCAACACCGAAGGCGAAGCCGCTAACGACGAGCACGAGGACGCCGACGACGCGCCCAAGGCCGCGAGCCTGTCCGACCGGCTGGCGCAGCGGTTGAGCGCCCACCGCACGGCGGCGCTGCAAATCGAAGTCGCGCGGCATCCGCACGTCGCGCTGGCCGCGCTGGTGCATGGCATGGTGCAGAGCGTCTTGCAACCCGACGCCTACGGCGACGGCCTGCCGCTGGGCGTGCGCCTCACGGCGCAAGACCGGCTAGAAGGCAGGGCCCCGGACTGGCCGGAATCGCCCGCCGCCGTGGCGCTGCGCGAACTGCAAGAGTTGGCGGGCGAAGCCTTGCCGCAGGACAGCGCCGAACTGTTCGCCGCGCTGCTGGCGAAGTCGCAAGACGAACTGGTGCGGCTGCTGGCCGTGTGCGTGGCTTCCACGGTGGACGTGGTAACGCCCCGCGCCACGCCATACCAGCCCGGCGAGGAACTGGCGCAGGCCGTGGGCCTCGACATGGCCGCATGGTGGAAGCCGACCGCAGAAGGCTACTTCAAGCACGTTTCCAAGGCCGTGATTCTGGATGCCGTGGGCGCATTTGCACCGGAATCCGTCACCCGACTGGCGAAACGCAAGAAGGCTGACATTGCCAGCGAAGCCGAGCGGCTGGCCGATGGTACGGGCTGGATGCCCGCCATCTTCAAGGCCGAAGGCCCGCAGCAGGCAGTACGCGAAAGCGCGCAGGAGGCAGGCCCGGAGCAGGACGCACCGGAGGATGCCGAAGCAAGGGCGGATGAACCAGCCGAGGCGCTGGCCGCTTGACCCGCGCCGAAGGCAAGCGCCCCGGCCTCGACCGGGGCGCTTCGCTGCAAGGAGAAGCCCCCATGACCCGCACCACCACCAGCCGCCCGCGCATGGCGGCGATCTACGCCCCCGGCACGGTGCGCGCCCGCCGCTGGCACGGCGACGGCGACGTGCGCGGCTACCGCCCGCCCTTGGGCTGGTCGGCTTGCGCTGACCTCACCGACATTCATCCCATCACGGGCCACGCCTTGCCGCGTGCCGTGTGGTGGCTCATCGAGACGAAGAAATAACCGCGTTCAGCACCGCGCCCAGGCCGTTCCGACCTGGGCGCGGTGGACGCAAAATCCGGGCGCGGCAGTGGCCGCGCCCGGTGTTCCAAGCCCGCAACCGAATCGGAACGCCGCCGCCATCACGGCAGTTCAGACGGCGGCGTTGACGTGACCGGGCTTCCCGCCCGGTAATGGCAGGCCCGTATGGGCCTGCAAGCCGTAGCGCCCGCCGTGCGCGGGAATCACCAGCGGTTTTCGGATTGCCGCGTGCATACCTCGCAGCGTAGGGCCGCGCCCATTTCATCAGAGGCATGTCCGCGTTTCCTGCTTAGAAATCTGGAACGGCCTGGGCGTGTCGGCGCATAGCGCCGCCGGGCTTTCGGGCTACGCCCCGTGCCGTCTTTGCCGTCACGGCCATTCGGCTTCAATCCCTCACGCCTTCGCGCCTGCGGCGCTGCGCGCTTCGCTTGCCTCCAGGGGAAAGCCCTGCGAGCTATCCCCGCCGCGCGATGCTTGGCGCCCCTCGATGCTGCCGAACCGGCTGCGCCGGATCGGCCCGCCCAACGTCCCGCCGCGATGGACGGGACGCTGGCGAACACGCTGGCGCTTGCTGCGGCAGGTTGTGCAGGTGCGTGCCGTCCTCAACGCTGGCGGTTCCTGCCCATCACGTCACGAAGGACGGTTCACGGACAACCCGCCCGGTATCACTATGGAGCTTCCACGCCACGCCTCAAGACCGGCGCCGCAAGGTATGGCGGGGGCGTTCTCGCCTGTCGTTGCGGGGTTGACCTGGCGCGCGTCAGCGGGCGAGCCGGAGAAGCCTTCGGGCGGGGATGCCGAGTCGGCCCCATCTCCTTTTGGAGCGGTTCGGCCCAAGGCGTCCTTGTCTCGTTGTGAATCCTGGCGGGGGCGCGGCTGCGCCTCGGGCTTCATGGCTGCAACCGTCCGGCGAAAACAATTTCCCCGCCGCTGCGCGGCTTCCTCGCGCAGCAAATTCTTTTCGCCTCCCGGCTCTCCACTGCGTTTCGACCGCAAGCGGTGCAGCCAGCCCGTCCCCCGCCGGCGGGATCACAACAAGGACGCGATGGGCGCGAACCTTGTTCAACCGAAAGGAGAAATCATCATGGCCAACATCGGCACCTTCACCGCAGACAAAGACGGCTTCACCGGCACGCTGCGCACCCTGACGCTCAACGTCAAGGTCAAGCTGGTTCCCAACGACAAGGGCAGCAGCGAGAACGCCCCCGACTTCCGCCTCCAGGCCGCCGGCCACGACATCGGCGCGGCGTGGAACAAGACCAGCGAGGCCGGGCGGGAATACAAGTCCGTGACCCTCGACGATCCTTCGTTCCCGGCTCCGGTCTATGCCCGCCTGATCGAAGGCGAGGACGGTACGCACGACCTGATCTGGTCGCGCAGCAAGCTCCAGGCGGCGTGACCGCCGCAGCGCCCCGCCCATCGCGGCGGGGCGCTGTGCTGCTGTTCGCAGCACATCACCACGTCACGCGCGCGGCTTCAGCACCGCCTCCAGCTCCCGGCGCACCTGCGCCAGCAGCTCGTCGGCCTTGTGCGGGCTGTCGCCCGCGTAGGCCAGCGTCAGCAGCGTGAGCGGGTGGATCTCCATCACCTCGCACAGCTCGGCCAGCTTATGCAGGGTCGGGCTTTTCAGGTCGCGTTCGAGGGTGCTCATATAGGTGCGGCTGGACACGTCAGAGAAGGCTTCCTGGCTCAAGCCACGCGCCTTCCTGACTGTCTTCAACGCCTTCGCCAATGAGTTCCCAGCCGCCACCTATGGTTTCCCTCGAAAAACCAAGATGACAGCCCATTGCACCCTATAGGGCTACAATCTATAGTGTTCATTTGGTGTTCTACGTTTTCGTGCCTTTACGGAAATCCGCATTTGCTGGTTCCAGCAAAGCCACGCAAGCGCATCCGTGCTTGCACACGAAGGCGTAAATCCGGTTTGGCGGTTCTGCGCTTGGGCGTGAAACCGCATCCGTGCATCATTGGATTTGTGGGATTGCCAACCATGCCCCAGCCACTCGCCACCGTCCCGGAGCGCGCGCAACTGCTCGCCAACGGCGAGGCCCGTGCCGCTGGCCGGGCCATCGACCCCGTGCCCGTGGTGCGGCTGTTCACGCCGGACGCGCATGTGACCTGGCTGCTGGCCGCGCTCGACCCCGCCGATGGCGACACCGCCTGGGGGCTTATCGACCTGGGCATCGGCATGCCGGCGCAGGGCACCGTGAAGCTGTCCGCGCTGGCTGGCATCGTCGGGCCGCATCAGCAGCCCGTGATGCGCGACCTCTACTTCCGGCCCACGCGCACGCTGTCGGAATACACCCGGCTGGCCGAGCGTGACGGGGCTATCCCGGACTGAACACAGCCTACTGTGACTTTTTCAGTCTGGTGTCATACCGGGCAGGTCTCAATCGAGATTCTGGCGGCGTAGCCGCACCAGTCTGATCCAAATAGACATGATGCCAGGCGCAGACGGCGGCAGCCTGATCGGTACGGCGCTCCACGTTGGGGCGCTGCCGCCGCAGCATTGAGACGAATACCGCAACGCATCGGAGCCAGTCGGACTTGACAGCCCAACTATTCCCTTAACCCATTTCGTTCTGATGACACCGATGTAGCACGTAGTTCTTCCGTCGCGGCCAGTCCTGTTCGCAGGGAGGTTGCGTCATGGTCGATCGCAGCGCCGAGCACTGGTATCCGACTGCCGCGTATCTGTACGTGCTGCACTTGGACGACCTTGGGACGGCCTGGGAATATCTGCGCAGAAACCCCGATTACCGGCTCGACTGGCTGCGCCATCATCGCCGGCCGAAAGCCGCGCAGCAGGCGGCGCATCGCTGGGGCTTGCGCCTGCTGGAAGATCCGGCGTTGGATGCGCGCGACGCGCATCCAGCCTGGTTGCCCGGCCATGTGGCCGTGGTGCAGCTCTATCCCGACGCCGATCCGCCGCAGTATGCTCCCGCGTTCACGTTTTGGCGCATTGCCGGGCACAAGCAACTGCTCCATGACGGCAAAGGGCTGGCGCTGATGGCGCACAGCCCAGGTCATTGCCTGCGCTTCGCGCTGGCGCCCGGCCTGGAAGACGGGATGGCTGTCGCCTATGCCCGCCGCGGCGGCGCCGCCGCACCTGCGCGCAACCGTGCGCTCGGCGCGGCCCTGGCTTCTGCGAAGCCCAGGCCGGCACCCGCCGCGCTGCTTGAGCTACACACCTTGCAGGCGCTCGACGCAACCCTAGCGGGTGCGTCCTTGCGCGAGGTGGCCGAAGGCTTGTTCGGCGGCGATGCCGCAGCCGATTGGTACAGCGACGGCGGCCTGCGCTCCAAGGTACGCCGCTTGGTACGGCGCGGCGATGCGCTGATGCGCGGCGGCTATCGCCGCCTAGCACAGCTTCCGCCGCTTGAGAAGGGTCGTTTTGAGGACGACGCAAAACGGCCCTGAGCAGGACAGCTTGGTTTTCTGAGACTGCCTCCATCCGGTTGCGCTGTGTGGCCGGAGCTTTGAAAGCTATGGAGGTTCACACCATGCGTCCCGCTCCTTTGCGGCCTGCCGCCACTGTCTCGACCGCTGCCGCGCAGCCCCAACGCTATCTCACCAACGACGAAGCCGCCGAGTACCTGCGGCTGTCGCCGCGCACGCTGGAAAAGCAGCGCGTGATCGGTGGTGGTCCGCGCTTTCGCAAGTTCGGCCGGCGCGTCATGTACGCCGTGGCCGACCTCGACGCCTGGGCTGCCGACCGCAGTTTCGAGACGACTTCCGATCCCGAGTACGCCGAGCACCACTCGGCCGACAGCCGTGCGCGCTGATCGGCGGCGCGCGGCAGGCCATCACCATGTCCAGCTCCGCGCTGCCGTTCCGGCAGCGGTCGTTGCAGGAGCGCGAACAGCTCGACCTGTTCCGCGCCTTGCCCGGCGACATGGCGCCGCGCGACAGCCAGGACTTGATGGCCTATCCGTTCTTCTCGCTCGGCAAGTCCAAGCGGGTCAAGCCCATCGACTTTCGTGCGGGCAACGTGACGATCCGCGTAGAGGGCACGCAGGAGCACGGCATCGCCACGATTTGGGATGCGGACGTGCTGATATGGGCGGCCTCGCAGATCGTGGAAGCGAAGGACGCGGGCCTGCGCCCGTCGCGGCTGATGCGCGCGACGCCCTACGAGATCCTGCGCTTCATCGGGCGCGGCAAATCGCTGCGCGACTACCAGCGCCTCAAGGCCGCGCTGGATCGCCTGCAATCGACCACGGTGGCCACGTCCATCCGCGAGACAACAGGCCGGCGCCTGCACCGCTTTTCGTGGATCAACGAATGGAAGGAACTGGCCGATGCCAGCGGCACGCCGCTGGGCATCGAGCTGATCCTGCCGGACTGGTTCTACGCGGGCGTGCTCGACGCCGCCCTTGTGCTGACCATCGACCCGGCGTATTTCCGACTCACCGGCGGCATCGAGCGGTGGCTGTACCGCCTGGTGCGCAAGCACGGCGGCAAGCAGGCATACGGCTGGCAGTTCGACTTTCGCTATCTGCACCAGAAGTCCGGCAGCACCGCGAAGCCCTACGACTTCGCCTGCGATCTGCGCGCGCTCGTCGCGCGGCAGTCGCTGCCCGGTTACGTCCTGGGCATCGAGCGGATGCCCGACAACGGCATGGAATTGCTGACGTTCCGGCCCGTGCTGCAGACGGCACGGGGATAACTCCGGGAAAGCCTGTGAATGGTGTCGTGCTATCAGGCGTACGGGGTATCGTGCTATCAGGCGTGGGACTATCGTGCTATCAGGCGTGCCGATCGGCCGCAAACCAGCGCCAGCACTGGGTTTGCGCGTCCTCTAACTTCCCTAACTTAGTTTCTCTAACTTTTAGTAGGGAAACGCCGCTGCGGTGGACAACCACCCCGCGGCCACAAACGCAGCAGCAAAAGCCCGGCTTTCCAGCATGGAGGGCCAGGCCATGATCGTCGCACTGCTCAACCAGAAAGGCGGCGTCGGCAAGACCACGCTCGCCACGCACATCGCCGGCGAGTTGGCGATGCGCGGCCAGCACGTCGTCCTGCTGGACGCTGACCCGCAGGGCTCATCGCTGGACTGGACGCAGCGCAGAAGCCAGCAAGGCTTGCCACGGCTGTTCAGCGCCGTGGGCCTCGCACGCGAAACGCTGCACCAAGAGGCGCCGGAACTCGCCAGGCGGGCCGATCACGTCGTCATCGACGGCCCGCCGCGCATCGCCGCCTTGGCGCGCTCCGCGCTGCTGGCGGCCGAGCGCGTG
>MKUP01000023.1:347982-508739 GCA_001898625.1 Burkholderiales bacterium 67-32 | reverse complement strand
GGGCAGATGCAGGTCGATGTGGGAGCCCGCGGCGAAGGCAGGCAGTTCCTCGCTCGTGGGCGAACGGAACTCCACGCTGATGATGCCCTGCGCTTCGAGGCGGATGGCGTGAACCAGTACCGTAAGGAGTGAGCTGCTGTTCATGAAGGAATCGTTGAAGAAACCGGTGAGGCAGCGGCGCGCAAGGCGGCCGCGCCCCGCTTCGCCACTACTGCGCTATCTCGAGGTTCCGCTCCTTGACCAGTTTGGACCAGCGAAGCGTGTCGCGCGCCATGACCGAGGCAAGTTCGGCGCCCGTCGACCCGACCGGCGTCATGTAGAGCGCTTCCATCTTCGTCTTGACGGCCGGATCCTCCAGCACGCGGCGGATGTCCTGCCCGATCTTGTCGACGATGGCCTGGGGCGTACCAGCAGGGGCGAACGCGCCGACCCACATGTCTGCCTGGTATCCGGCCACGCCCTCTTCGGCAATGGTCGGCAGATCCGGAAACGCCCGGCTCCGTTCGGCAGAAGCGATCCCGATCGGACGCAGCCGGCCGCTCTTGATGAAGCCGCTGGCGCTGGCCAGATCGGCGATGGTGATCTGGGTATCCCCCGCGATCGTACTGGCAAGCGCCAGCGCAGCCCCCTTGTAGGGAACCTCGAGATACTCGATGCCGGCCATGGCCTTGAACAACTGGGACGGTAGCAAGGTTCCCGGGCCGCCATTGGCATGATTCAAGGCGCCCGGCCGCTGCCTGGCAAGGGCGATCAGGTCCTTGGCCGTGTTCGCCTTCAAGGACGGATTGGCCAGCAGCACGAGCGGAATGCTGTTGATCAGCGAAATCGAGGCGAAGTCCTTGCCGGGGTGGTAGCGAAGCGTCTTATAGACGGCCGGATTGATCGCCATGGCGCCGTCGTGGACCACCATCAAGGTATAGCCGTCCGGCTGGGCGCGCGCGACCGCCTCGGCCCCGATCATCATCGACGCGCCGGGCCGGTTCTCCACGACCACCGGCTGGCCCCAGACCTCGAGCAGCTTCTCGGCAAGAATACGCGCGGTCGTGTCGATCGATCCGCCCGGCGCGGTCGGGACGACGATCTTGACCGGACGCGACGGGAATTTGTCGGCGTCCGCCGCGATGGCGGCGCCCGTCGCCGCGCAACTACAGGCGACGACGATCCAGGCGGCATGGCGCCGCAGGCTGAAACTCGTTTTCATACAGTCTCCTTCATGGTGAATGCGCGCCAGTCCACCTCCGACTCGTCGAAGGACACCGACCTGGCGTGGATCGACGCATAGTCGAAGCCGGTACGCCACGGCGCTTCGCTGGCGCCCAGCCGCTTCAAGGCCTCGAGGAAAAGCCGGCGCACCTTGACGATGATGATGTCGGCCGACCCCAGTTGCTCTTTGGTCCGGTCGACCCGCTTGCCCATCGACGACTGGACGACGAAATCCTCGAACGACAGATTGGTGGTGAGCCCGCTGAAATGCCCGTTCTTCATCGCGGCGCGATCCTGGCCCCACAGGTGTTCCGGCTGGCCGAGATTGGCGGCGAAGTTGTCCGGATCGTCGGCGGTTCCATGGAACAGCGTCGTGATCGCTTCCTCGGACAGCGGCCGGGTCGGGTGGTAGAGGATGTACCACTCCGCGCTGGTCTCGTCGTCGATCGGCACGCTGATCCGGGCGCTGAAGGGGCCTTCCTCGGGACCGGGGATGAAGGTGTAGAACGGCATGACGATCTCGCGGATGCGGGCATAGACCGAACCATCGTCCAGGCCGCGCAACGCCGCTTCCTGCAAACCGTAGGGCGTATCGTTCATTTCGAACTTCGGCGTCGTATCCTGCATCATCATGGCAAGATTGTCGCGGGTGCTCGTCTCGATGGGACCTTCTTCACCCAGGAAACCACGGTGCAGGAATGCCACGTGGGACGAATCGATGTGGGCCTCCACGCCTTGCATCCAGTTGTACGGAACCACGCCGCGCCGGATGCACACCTGCTCCGCAGGCAGGGTGTTGAACAGGAAATCCGGAAATGACGGCGCATCGCCCTGGCCGAGGTAGACCCAGACCACGCTGCCCGCTTCCCGCACGGCGTATTGGCTGACCCGCACGCTCGCGCAGAAGCGTTCACGGCGCGCCTCGGGCTCGCAGGGCGCATCGACCAGACGCCCCGCGGTATCGAATTTCCAGCCGTGGAAAATGCACCGCAGGCCGTTTTCCTCGTTGCGTGCCAGCGCCATCGACACGCCCCGGTGCGGACAGGCCTCGTCCAGCAATCCAACGCGGCCGTCCGTCCCCCGGAAAGCGACGAAGTCTTCATTGAAAAGACGCACGCGCACAGGCGCGCCATCCCGCTCCAGCGCGCCCGACCGGATCGCCGGTATCCAATACTGGCGCAGCAGGGTACCCATGGGCGTACCCGGCCCGGTACGCGTCAACAGTTCGTTCTCTTCCGCTTTCAAAGGCATGTCGAATGTCCAGGTCTGACTAACATGCCCGCATGATAGGTTGAGAAATAACTCAATAAAATTGAATTTTGATATATAACAGTTGAGATAAAACTCAACTGCAACGCCAGGACGGACGACAGATGAAATCCGAGGCGATCGAAAGATTCTTCCGGACGCGGCTCCGCATGAGCCAGATACGCCTGATCGCGGCCATCGACGATCTCAAGCAGCTACGCCGCGTAGCCAGCCTGCTCAACGTCACGCCCCCCGCGATCTCGAAGCAGATCGCGGAAATGGAAGGGGACCTGCAAGAGAAAATTCTTCGGCGCGTCGGCAACCGGGTGGAGTTCACCCCGACCGGCACACTGCTGGCCCGCCATGCCCGCCAAGTGCTGGATCAGATAGAACGGACGCGGATCGAGCTCATCGAGTTGCTCGCCGGCGCCGCCGAGCAGATCGGCATCGGCGCGGTGCCTACCGTGGCGCCTTTTTTCCTACCCGCGCTGGTGCGCGATCTGCGTGCGAGGTTTCCGGGGACGACGATCCGGCTGCGCGAGGGACGGTTCGCCGAACTGGCGCCTTTGCTGGCGGACGGCACGCTGGACATCATCCTGGCCCGTGATACGGAGCACCGGCTGTCCCCCCGCTTCGAGCAGCGCGTGATCATGAAAGATCCGCTCGCCATCGTGTGCGGCCCCGGCCACGCCCTGGCGACGAGACGAAGCGTGCAGTGGCGCGACGCGGATGGCCTGCCCTGGATACTGCCGATCCAGGGTTCGTCCACCGCCATCCTGCTGGAACGGATTTTCCACGCGCAAGGCATCCGGCCGGGGAGCGGTTCGGTCGAGTCGATCGCGCTGTCGGTCAACACGTCGTTGCTGGGCACGAACAGCATGCTGGGAGTCATGCCGACCGCCTACGTCCGCGACTATGTCAAGGCGGGAGACATCAGCGTCCTGCCGCTCTCGACCGCGGCCGCGCAGGACGAGATCAAGGTCGTCTGGCGGCTCGACGACACCGGGCCGGCCACCGACCTGCTGCTACGGCTCGTTCACGAACACGCCAGGCTGCTGTAGAACCGGCTCCAGCAGCGAGGGGACACCCACTCGTGGACGGCGATTCAGTCTTCTCTCAACCCCGGCATGTCGAAGCCCAGTGCCTCCAGCTTGCCGATCAGCTCGGCTTCCTGCTCGCCGGGCATCTCGGTCAGCGGCGGACGCACGGCGCGCCAGGCCTGGTCTTGCGCGAAATAAGAGATGATCGCCTTGAGCGCGGGGATCATCGAATACTTCTGCACCAGTTCGCGGGTCTGGGTGACCTTCTGCTGCAGGGCTTCGGCGTCGGGGCCTTGCCAGTTGGCGTAAAGCTGGCTGATGGGGCCCGGATTGATGTTGCCGGTGGCGGTGATGCAGCCCTTGCCGCCCGCGCGCAGGCCGCGCAGCAGCAGCGTTTCGCTGGCGGGGAAGACGTCGAAGCCGGTCGAGGCGAAGGCGTCGATGACGGACTTGGAGTAGTTCCAGTCGCCCGACGAATCCTTCAGGCCCACGACGGTGTCGGGGTAGGCCTTGATCAGGCGCTCGATCAGCGGCAGCGAGATCGGCACCTGCGACACGGGCGGAATGTGATACAGGTAGACGCGCAGCGCCGAGTCGCCGACGTTCTCGATGACCTGGCTGTAGTAGCGGAACAGGCCTTCGTCGGGCACGCCCTTGTAGAAGAACGGCGGCAGCATCAGCACGCCGGCCGCGCCGTGCTTGACGGCGGCGGCGGTCAGTTGCGAGGCCTCGGGCACCGAGCACGCGCCGGTGCCCGGCATCAGCCTGGCGCCGGGGATGCCGTCGGCGACGAGCTTGCCCATCAATTCGATTTTCTCGGTGGCCGACAGCGAATTGGCCTCGCTGTTGGTGCCGAAGATGGCCAGGCCGGCGCAGCCGCTGTCGAGCAGCCACTGGCAGTGGCGGGCGAAGCGGCCGGCATCGGGCAGCATGTCGGACTGGAACGGCGTGACGACCGGGGCAAGCAGGCCTTGCAGGCGGGGAGGTGCGGACATGTCTCTCTTCCTTGGGTCAATGAGATTGGATGCGTTGCAGGCGGGCCATCGCGTTGCTCATGTGCGCATGGGCGGCCTGGCGGGCGGCGGCAGGGTCGTGGGCGGCAATAGCTTCGTAGATGGCCTCGTGTTCCATCGTGATATCGGTCAGCCAGCCGGCCAGCTCGCAATTGCGGCGGCTGATGGAAAGCTGGTTGCGGGTGTAGCGCTCCAGGAACTCGAAGAAATCGTCGTAGACCGGGTTGTTGGCGGCGCGCGCGATGGCCCGGTGGAACAGGATGTCTTCCTCGACGCCGTCGCCGCCGCGCTGGCTGGCCACGTTCAGGACCTTGAGCGCCTGGCGGATGTCCTTGATCTGCGCCGGAGTGGCGCGGGCGGCGGCCAGGGCCGCGGCCTCGGTCTCCACGCCTATGCGCAGTTCGAACACCTGCTGCACGACGGCGTTCGCTTCCTGCCGATCGCCATCGATGCGGAACGGCCGGCCCGCGGGCGTGGCCGCGACGAAGGCCCCCAGCCCCTGGCGGGTGGTGACCAAGCCGTCGGACTTCAGGCGCGCGATGGCCTCGCGCACGACGGTGCGGCTGACGCCGAAATCGGCGGCTAGGCGTTCTTCGGTGGGCAGGCGGCTGCCGGCCTCGCGTTCGCCCGACACGATTTGCGTGGCGAGCACTTCGCTGAGCTGTTCGGCCAGGTTGCTGCTGCGCAAGGGAGTGGATGACATGCGGGAACGGAAGCGCAAAAAATTACTGAGCACGCATATTGCCCGGTTATCATACAACCCGTCAACCAGGGGATGGCCGCCGGGCCGGACGCGCCGGCCTGGCCGTGCGCAGCCGATTTGACAGGGCATGCTAGGATGCTCCGGGGGACGCGAGGGGAATCGCCATTGGCCGCGTAAGACGGCAACGCCCTTGTGTTCTACCGCCACAACGCAACGAGGAGAATCTCATGAAGATTGGGGTCCCGACTGAAATCCGGCCGGGGGAGACACGTGTTGCCGCGACGCCGGAAACCGTGAAAAAACTGTCGGCAGGCGGCAACCAGGTGCTGGTGCAAGCCGGCGCCGGGCGGCAGGCCAGCTTCCCCGACGAAGCCTACGCCGCCGCGGGCGCCACGCTGATGCCCGACGCCGCGCAGGTCTACGCACAGGCAGAACTGGTGCTGAAGGTCCAGGCCCCGCAGGAGTCCGAACTCGCGCTGCTGCGTGCGGGCCAGATCCTGCTGGGCATGCTCAACCCCTTCGACGCGGAAGGCCTGGAGAAACTCGCCGCCACCGGCGTGACCGGCTTCTCGCTCGAGGCCGCGCCGCGCATCACGCGCGCGCAAAGCCTGGACGTGTTGTCCTCGCAGGCCAACATCGCGGGCTACAAGGCGGTCATCGTCGCGGCCGACCACTACGGCCGCTTCATGCCCATGCTGATGACTGCCGCCGGCACCGTCAAGGCCGCGCGCGTCGTCGTGCTGGGCGCGGGCGTGGCGGGATTGCAGGCCATCGCCACCGCCAAGCGGCTGGGCGCGGTGGTCGAGGCCTCCGACGTGCGCCCCGCGGCCAAGGAGCAGATCGAATCGCTGGGCGCCAAGTTCATCGACGTGCCCTACGAGACCGACGAGGAACGCGAGATCGCCCAGGGCGTGGGCGGCTACGCGCGCCCCATGCCGCCGGCATGGATGGCGCGCCAGGCGGCGCTGGTGGCCGAACGCTGCAAGCAGGCCGACATCGTCATCACGACCGCGCTGATCCCGGGCCGCCCCGCGCCCGTGCTCGTCAGCGAGGAAACCGTTGCCGGCATGAAGCCGGGCTCGGTCATCGTCGACCTGGCCGTGGAACGCGGCGGCAACTGCCCGCTGTCCAGGCCCGACCAGGTGGTCGATGCGCATGGCGTGAAGATCGTCGGCTACACCAACCTCGCCGCGCAGGTGGCGACCGACGCGTCCGCCCTGTATGCCCGCAACCTGCTGGACTTCCTGAAGCTGGTGGTCGCCAAGGACGGCGCCTCCGCCATCCAGCGCGAAGACGAGATCGTTGCCGCCTGCATGGTGTGCGATGCCAACCGCGTGCTGAGGAACAAGTAATGGAACTCATCGACCACACCATCATCAACCTCATCATCTTCGTGCTGGCCATCTACGTGGGCTACCACGTGGTCTGGAACGTCACGCCGGCCCTGCACACTCCGCTGATGGCCGTCACCAACGCCATCTCCGCCATCATCATCGTCGGCGCCATGCTGGCCGCGGCGCTGACCGACACCGGCCTGGGCAAGACCATGGGCGTGCTGGCCGTCGCGCTGGCCGCGGTCAACGTGTTCGGCGGCTTCCTGGTCACGCGGCGCATGCTCGAGATGTTCCGCAAGAAGACCAAGGCCGCCCCGGCCGGCGCCGCCAAGCAGGAGGCCCGCTGATGCTATCGCTCAACGTCGTCACCCTGCTCTACCTGGTCGCCTCGGTGTGCTTCATCCAGGCGCTCAAGGGCCTGTCGCACCCCACGACCTCGCGCCTGGGCAATACCTTCGGCATGGTCGGCATGGCCATCGCCGTGCTGACCACCGCCGCCCTGATCGGCAAGCTCGCCGCCGAGCCCCTGGCCGGCCTGGGCTGGGTCGTGCTGGGCCTGCTGGTCGGCGGCACCGCCGGCACCATCATGGCCAAGCGCGTGGAAATGACCAAGATGCCCGAGCTGGTCGCCTTCATGCACAGCATGATCGGCCTGGCCGCGGTGTTCATCGCCATCGCGGCGGTGGCCGAGCCGCACGCCTTCGGCATCGCCGATGCGGGCATTCCCATTCCCACCGGCAACCGCATCGAGCTGTTCATCGGCACCTTCGTGGGCGCAATCACCTTCTCGGGGTCGGTCATCGCCTTTGGCAAGCTGTCGGGGCGCTACAAGCTGCGCGTGTTCCGCGGTGCGCCGGTGGTGTTCGCCGGCCAGCACATGCTGAACCTGCTGCTGGCCCTCGTCATGATCGGCTGCGGCGTCTGGTTCGCGGCCACCCAGGAATGGACGCCGTTCGTCATTATGACGGCCATCGCCTTCGTGCTGGGCGTGCTCATCATCATCCCCATCGGCGGCGCCGACATGCCCGTCGTGGTGTCGATGCTGAACAGCTACTCGGGATGGGCAGCAGCGGGCATCGGATTCTCGCTCAACAACCCCATGCTGATCATTGCCGGTTCGCTGGTGGGCTCGTCGGGCGCGATCCTGTCCTACATCATGTGCAAGGCGATGAATCGGTCGTTCTTCAACGTGATCCTGGGCGGCTTCGGCGGTGATGCCTCGGCTGCCAGCGCGACGGGCGACCAGCAGCAGCGCAGCGTCAAGTCGGGCAGCCCCGACGACGCGTCCTTCATGCTGACCAACGCCGAGACCGTGGTGATCGTGCCCGGCTACGGCCTGGCCGTGGCGCGCGCGCAGCACGCGCTGAAGGAACTCACCACCAAGCTGACCGAGAAGGGCGTGAACGTGAAGTACGCGATCCACCCGGTGGCCGGCCGCATGCCGGGGCACATGAACGTGCTGCTGGCGGAAGCCGAAGTGCCCTATGACCAGGTGTTCGAAATGGAGGACATCAACTCCGAGTTCGGCCAGGTCGACGTGGTGCTGGTGCTGGGCGCGAACGACGTGGTGAACCCCGCCGCGAAGAACGATCCCAAGTCCCCCATCGCGGGCATGCCCATCCTCGAGGCCTACAAGGCGCGCACCATCATCGTCAACAAGCGGTCGATGGCGGCGGGCTACGCGGGCCTGGACAACGAGCTGTTCTACCTGGACAAGACCATGATGGTGTTCGGCGACGCGAAGAAGGTCGTCGAGGACATGGTCAAGGCAGTCGAGTAAGAAGCGGTATCCGCGCCCCGCGTGCAACGCGCGGGGCGCGCCTCACCGGCCGGCCAGCAGCGCCCGCAGCGCCGCCACCAGCGCCAGCGGCTGGTCCAGCATCAGGTAGTGATGGGCCTGCGGGATCACGATGGGCCCGCGCCCATGCCGCAGGCAGGCCACGATGCGTTCCGCGTCCTGCTGGCGGATCACGGTGCTGAACTCGCCACGCACGTAGTCCACCGGAATGTCCAACCCGCGCAGCAGTTCCCCCATGTCCGGCTCGTGCGGGCCGGGCGGCAGGTTGGGATCGAATTTCCACAGCCAGCCCTGCCCTTCCCGGCGCAGCGAAAAACGCGCCACGTGATCCAGCAGGAAATCGTTGTCGCACGGCTGCTCCGGCGTGAGCCGGTAGCGCGCCCTGGCGCTGGCGAAATCCGGGTAGGGATCGATACGCGGCCGCCGGGCCGGCGCCGCCGAACTGGGCGGACTGTCGGCGAACCGGCAGATGCTGTCGAGGGCGATCACATGCCGGATGCGATCCGGGAACTCCGCGGCGGCCCGCAGGGCGCGGGCGCCGCCGAAGCTGTGGCCGACCACCACGGCCGGCCCCAGCGCGGCATCGTCGATGACCGCCGCGATGTCCTGGGCGAACCCGCGCGCGCTGTACGACGAACGATGACCGCTGTCGCCCATGCCGGCAAGGTCGAGGGCTGCCACGCGGTAACGGTCGGCAAAATAGGGGGCGATGAAATCCCAATAGTGCGCATGCGCCCGGTAGCCGTGCACGAATAGCAGGCCGGGCCGCCCGCCGTGCTCCAACCCCCATCCCAGGTAGTGCAGAGGCGCGCCGTCCGCCATGGCCCGGCGCGACTCGGCCGCCTGCGCCAGCGCATGGCGGTACCAGTCGGGTCCGGCGGGTGCGGCCGGTGTCTCGCTTGCCGGCATGCTTCAGTCCAGGCGGGCGCGGGGTTGCGCGCCGGCGGTATCGAGCACGGAGGCGTGGCGGCTGGACGCGGTGATGTCCAGGCGGGCCTGGACCACCTGCTGCATATGCCGGGCGATGGTGGCCTGGCGCTCGGCCAGCACCAATTGCTTGGTCAGGCGATTGGCGTGGAAGGAATTGCCCGCCAGCGTGCGCGCCAGCGCCAGCGCCTCGGCCTGGGGATCGGGAGCGACCCGGTTCACCAGCCGCATCGCCTGCGCCTCTTCGGCCGTGTAGGCACGGCCGGTCAGCATGATCTCGAGCGCGGCCGCCTCGCCCACCAGGCCCGGCAGCGTGATGTCGCTGATGCCGGACAGCATGCCATGCTCGACTTCGGGGAAGGACAGGCGCGCGTCGGGACCGGCAATGCGCAGGTCGCAGTGGATGGCCAGCGTCAGGCCGAAGCCGATGACATAGCCGTGCAAGGCCGCGACCACCGGTTTGGTAAGCGGCAGGCCGACGGAAGGGATCGCGTTGGCCAGCGTATCGGTATCGACGGTGCCGCCGGTCTCTTTCATCGCCTTGAAATCGGAGCCGGCCGAGAAGGCCCGTGGACCGGCTCCCCGCACCACCACCGCCCGGACCTCGTCGCGCGCCTCGGCCTGCCGCCAGATATCGGCCAGTGCCTGCTTGTGCGCCGCGTCCAGCGCGTTCAGCCGTTCGGGACGATTCAGCGTGACGACGAAGACCCCGTCGCCCACGCCTTCGAATTCGATGCTCATCGGTTTCTCCACCGTGCCTCGGTCGCGAAGCACCTCCTGCGGGAATTTTAGGAAGAGTTTGTATAGAGCACAACATGTGTTTATTATGAACACATGCACATCGCCGCCCTTCTCGACCAGGCGGTCCGGTCGTGGCCGGACCGCTGCGCCCTGGTCGACGCCGACACCGACCGCCGCACCAGCTTCGCCGAGCTGGCCGATGCGGTGTCCCTGTTCTCGCGGCGGCTGCTCGCGGGCTTCGACACTCGGGTTGGCGACCGCATCGCCTTGCTGGGAGACAGCACGGCGGATTTCCTGTGCGCCGACTACGGCATCATGTGCGCCGGGCGCGTCCGCGTCGCGCTGGATCCGGCCCTGGACACGGCCGAACTGCTGAGCCAGTTGCGCGACGCCGGCGCGCGCGTGCTGCTCTACTGCCAGGCCTACGCCGGCCGCATCGAAGCCCTGCGCCCAGGCCTGGACGAAAGCGGCATCGAGGCGCGGCTGCTCGATGCCCTCGAGGGCATACCTCTGCCGGCTTCGTCCGCGAGCCCGCCGCACTGCGAGCCGGACATGATCGCCTCGCTGAACTACACCGGCGGCACCACCGGCCTGCCCAAGGCGGTCGTCCATACACATCGCAGCTATTGCGCGGCGCTGCGCAACATCATGGCCGCACGTCGTCCCTGGGTGGGCGACGTCATGCTGAACATGCGGCCGCTCTGGCCCATCGCCGCGATCCTGCAGATGGCGCATCTGCTGCAAGGCGGCACGCTGGTACTGGGGTCGCATTTCGAGCCCCACCGCTTCCTGGAACTGGTGGCGCGCCATCGGCCTACCTGCACGTCGCTGGTTCCCACCCACTTGGTGCGTCTGCTGAAACTGCTACCGGAACTGCAGGCCGACACCCGCTCGCTGGCCTGCATCGAAGTCGGGGCGGCAGCCATGCCGCCGTCCCTGTTCGAGCAGGCGGTCGCGGCCTTCGGCCCGGTGTTCTCGGTCATCTACGGCCTGACGGAGGCGCCCTGGACCTGCTACCGCCCGCCCTCGTCCAACGCCGAGGTCCTTGCCGACCCGGATGGCACGCAGGGCCTGGTCGGCCCCACGACGGAAGGCGCCACCATCGCCGTCGTCGATGGCGAACGCCGCCTGCCCCCCGGGGGCATCGGCGAACTGCTGATCCGCGGCGACCATGTCATGCAGGGCTACTGGCAGCGGCCCGAACTGAATGCCGCGGTCCTGGAGGACGGCTGGTTCCGCACCGGCGATCTGGGCAGCATCGACGAACAGGGCCGGCTGCGCATACGCGGCCGGGTGAAGGCGGTCATCCGCACCGGCGGCAAGTCGGTGCAGCCGTCGGAAGTGGAGCAGACGCTGGCCGAGCATCCGGCGGTGCAGGAAGCCGCCGTGGTGGGCATCCCCGATGCCGAATGGGGAGAACTCGTCGCGGCGGCGGTAGTGGTCCGCGCCGGCGCCGCGCTGGCCGAAGACGAACTCGCCGCGTTCTGCCGGGAGCGTCTGTCGGCGCACAAGCGCCCCAAGCTGCTCGTGTTCATGCCGCTACTGCCGCGCTCGCATTACGGTAAAGTGTTGATCCGCAAGGTCCAGGACGCGATCATTGCGAGCCGGCCCGCCTGACGCTCAGGTCCGCCGCCCCTTTCCGACACTTCCATCGAGCGCGCCTCGTGCAGACGAATCCAGCCTCTCCTTCCGCCGAATCAGGGCGCGTGCAATCCATCGATCGCGCATTCGTCGTGCTGCGCGAACTGGCCGGCACGCCCCAGGGCGCCACGGCGCTCGATCTGTCGCGCCGCACCGGCATCGAACGCACCACCGTCCACCGTTTGCTGAAAACCCTCATGCACTGGGACATGGTTGCCGCGGACGACGGAGTCTACATGTTGGGGCCGGAATGCCTGCTGTTCGCGACGGCGCACGCCAGCCGCCAGAACGTGCGCCGCGCCGCCCTGCCCTATGCGGTGGAACTCCAGGAAAAGGTCCTGCAAGGCCGTTCGGCGCTGGTATCCATCTCGATACCCGCGCGCGATCGCGCCATCATCGTCGAACGCATCTGGACCCCGCGCACGCCAATGAACGTCATCATCGACATCGGCAACCAGTTTCCGCTGGACGACTGCGCCAGCGGCAAGTCCATCCTGTCCACTTATCCGGACGAACTCTGCCTGGCCACGCTGGGCAAGGCCCGCCTCGACAAGATCCGCCCCCTGCTGAAGAAAGTGCGCCAGGCCGGCGGTTTCTGCGCCACGGCCGGGCGCTACAAGCGCGGCCTGGCCTCGCTCGCCTACCCGTTCCACGGCCGCAATGCCGCCGCGCTGGGCGCCATCGTGGTATCGGGGCTGGAGCTGGACGACGAGCTCGACGTCGATTCGTCGCTGGCCCAGCATCTGCAACGGGCCTGCGAGAACGTGTCGTCCGCGTTGCAGCACGGCTGACGAAACCCCGCTCAGGCCGGCGGATAGCGGCGCGGGCGCAATCCCGCGTGGAACCAGTTGATCAACGATACGCCGTCATAGACCGGAACGCCGAAGCGCTCGACGATATCCGCGCTGAACGGGGTCATGTTGCTGCATTCGGAAACGATGGCGCCCACATCGGGATGGCGGCGCAACAGCTCCGCCGCGGCGGCCAGCACCTCGGCGCGCATTTCCTCGAACCGGGGAACGACGTCGCCCGACTTGATCGAGGTGACGAACACCGAATCGGCCGGCATGCCCACCACCGGCGTATCCGGCGCCACACCGACCGCCTCGAGATGCGCCGCGTGCAGGTTCTCGCTGCTGAAGGTCAGGATGCCCACCCGCTTGCCCGCCGGCAGCAGGCGTTCGGCCAGGGGCACCTGCAACAGGCTGCTGGTGGCCACCGGCACGCTGCAGGCCTCGGCCAGCTCGCGCTGGAACAGCGCCAGAAAGCCGCAAGTGGTGGCGATGCCATCGACCCCGCCGGCGATCAGGTCCAGCGCCGCCGCCTTGAAATCGTCCAGCAGCCCCGACGCCTGCAACGCCATCATCTTGTCCGGCGTGGCGGACTCGACGACGCGATACTGCACCGGGAAATCCCAGGTGCCGGCATGGCCGACGTCGCCCGGCAACCGGCGAAAGCCGGTCTTCACCATCAAGATACCCACGCTGACCCCGTGAAAGGTCTTCCGGCGCGCCACGGCCATGCTGTGCTCCCGATCTGCCCGATTTATTTCTTTTCTATTTTCGCCTGCTCGACGGCCTGCGCGTACTTGCGGCTTTCAGCCGCGACGTAGTCGCCGAACTGCTTGCCCGTGACGGATCCCGCCACCATGCCCTGCTTGTCGAGCCAGGCCTTGAACTGCGCCGACCCCAACACCTTGGTCAGCGCCGCCTGGATCCGCGTGGCCACCGGCTCGGGCAGACCCTTGGGCGCCCACATGCCGTACCAGGAAACGAAATCCATGTCGCGCACCCCGGCTTCCTGCAAGGTCGGGACCGAAGGCAGCAGGCTGCTGCGCTGCTGGCCGGTCACCGCGATAGCTTTCAGGCGGCCCGTGCTGACGAAGGGCAAGGTGGTCAATACCGGATCCATGATGGCGCTGAGCTGGCCGCCCACGATATCGGCCAAGGCCGGCGCCGATCCTTTGTAGATCACCATCGGGATCTGGGTGCCGGCCCGGACGTTGAAAGTCTCCATCGCCAGGTGGCCGCCGGAGCCGAATCCGCCGACGCCGAAGTTGACTTTCTCGGGATGCGCCTTGGCCGCCTTGATGAAGTCGCCCACGGTATTGATGCCGCTCTGCGGCGACACCACGAAGACCAGCGGCGTGCTGGCGACCATGCCGATGGGGGTGAAGTCCTTGCGCAGATCGAAGCGCTGGGCTTCTTTCATGACCAACGGGTTGACGATGACGGTACTGGCGGTCAGCAGCAGGACATGCCCGTCGGGATCCGATCCCGCCACGTATTCGGCACCGATGTTGCCCGACGCGCCGGCGCGATTTTCCACCACCACCTGCTGTCCGAACTCTTCGGTCAACTGCACGGCCAGGGCGCGCGACAGCACGTCCACGGTCCCACCCGCCACGTAGGGCGCCACGATGCGCACGGGCTTGCCGGGAAACGACTGCGCCATGAGGGGAGAAGAAGCAAGAACCGCGCATGCCGCCAAGGCCGCGCCCGCTAGCAATGAGCTCGTCGATTTCATGAAGACTTCCTGTCGAATGGAATACCCCGTGCCGAGGACCGCGCGCCTGGCGGGTCCAACATGTTCGCAATATGGACTTGTTGTGCGAAACGTAAATAGATTAGGCCTCGCTCTTCCCAGGGTCAACGACTTTTTGAGCCGATGCTTATGACCGCGATGCCTGTCCCCCTGGCCGCCGCAGGAAATCCGCGGGCTCCGGCACAAAGCGTCTGAGCAAATGCGAATTGGTTGTTTGGATTTCGGCGGCGGACGTCTTATGGTGGACATCTCTGTTTCGGACCACGCCGCCATGTACTCCGTCCTCACGATCACCGGCAGCCCCGCTGCCACGTCCCGCTCGGCGCTGCTGGCGCAGACCGTAGCCCAACAGCTTGCGCGCGACGGCTATGCCGTGCGGTCCCTGCATGTGCGGGACCTGCCTGCCGAGGCGCTGCTGCAAGCGGATTTCTCGCACGCGGGCATCGTCGACGCGGTCAGGCAGCTCGCTTCGGCCGACGCCGTCGTCGTCGCCACGCCCATCTACAAGGCGGCCTACAGCGGGGTGCTCAAGGCATTCCTGGATCTCTTGCCGCAGACTTCGCTGCAAGGCAAGATCGTCCTGCCGTTGGCCACGGGCGGTTCGCCCGCGCACCTGCTGGCGGTCGACTACGCCCTCCGGCCGGTGCTGCACGCGCTGGGTGCCCGCCACATCCTGGGCGCGGTGTACGCCTCCGACGCACAGGTCTCGGGCGATGCCATCACCGGCTACAGGATTTCGCCCGAAATCGCCGACCGCCTGCAGGCCGGCGTGCGTGAATTGAACGCCGGCCTGGCGGCCAGCCGCCCGCGAACGATACCGGTCGACGAGCGCGAGCGCCTTTATGCCTGAGGGTGGCGGCTAGTCTGCGCTACGGTGCCGACACCCACGGATCGAACAGCTCGCGGATGTCCGCATCACCGATCGCCACGCCGTTGTTCGCCTGCTGGGACTGGATGTACATGTTCATGATCATCTTCATGCCGTCGACCGGATAGTTCAGCCTGACTCCCTGCCCTTCGGCAATGCGCCGGCCCCATTCCGCCCGGATGCGGCGCCAGTAGTCCGACGTGTTGTCCCAATAGACGTGGCCGCTGCGGAAGTTGAAGCCGGTAATGCGGCGGTAGTCGTTGACGCCGGTCTCGTTCACCAGTGTCGCGCGTTCCCGCTCTCCTTCGCGCACCACCTTGCGATTGGCCTGCTCGTGCAGCCAGCCCTCGGCGGTGATGCGGTGGGTGTTGACGATGCCCAGCGCGTTGTAGTCGCTGCGCTGGGTGTATTCGCGCCGCGGCAGCGGCCGCCACCCGGCATCCGAGGTCCACGTCGGCACATCGTTCTCGTAGGTCCATTTGCCGGTGCCGCAATAGCGCGGCGCGTCGCTGACCTCGTAGACGCACTGCGTCCAGGCTCCCTTGGTGACGGCCGGATCGATGGAACGCAGGCGCCAGGTCTGGTTCTCGGTGAATTCCAGCCGCGCCGGCGCCTGGTAGCGCCAATCCTGGCGCCAGTGCTTGACCACGAAACCGGCGGTGCGATGCACCAGCAGGTGCTGGAGCACGATGCGGTCGCCCTGGTCCTCGGCCACCAGCACCATCTCGTAGGCGCCGCTGCGGTAGCGCCGCTTGGGCTCGTAGCCCGGCGCGGGATCGCTTTCCTCGAAATTGAAGCTGACCCGGTATTCGCCCACCATCGCCAGGATGGCTTGCCGGTCACGCTCCAGGCCTTCGGCATGGCTGATGACCTGCGGACGTTTTTCGTCCGGCACGGCGCGGACGTGAGAGGTGGACAGGCAGCCGCCCAGCAGCACGGGCAGCAGACACGGGACGAGCAGGTGTCGGAGTTGGATCTTCATGATGGGGGGTTCCGTCAAAGGGTGTTGAAGCATCGTCAAAAAACCTTGGTGAAGCCCAGCGTGAGGCGGTTCTTCTCGTAGGTATAAAGATGCGGGATGCTGCTGCGGTTCTTGCGGTACTCGTAGCTCAGGGTGGGCGTCATCCCCTGCCAGGCGTAGCCGGGTAGCGATACGTTCACGTACAGGCTGCCCTCGTGGTCGCGCTGGCGCTTCTCGAACAGCGCGACCGCCTCGTCCGCCTGCCGCTGGCGGTAGCCGTAGGCCATGTTGACGGCCACCTTGCCGCCGAACGATTTGTAGACTCCCAGACGCGCGCTCTTTTCGCGGTAGGCGAAAATGCCCAGGCGCGCACCGCTCTCGCGCCAGGCCAGGCTGCCGTACACCAGCAGATCGGGGCGGATGACGTACTGCCCGAACAGCCCTATGCTGCGGAAGTCGCCTTCCAGGCTTTCCAGCCGCTGCGCGAAATGGCGATGCTTAGTTTCGTAGCTGGCTTCAAGCATCGCGCGCGGGCTGACCTGCCGGCTGATGCTGGTTCGAAAACCGAAGGCGTGGTAGGCCTTGTGTCCGCCTTCACGGTCGTATTCGAACAGCGGCAGGAACTGGAACTGATTGCGCGCCGACCCGTACTGGTAACCGAGGTAGGTGGTCGATGCAAAATTGCCGTAGTCGTCTTCGTGCCGGTAGCGGTTGCCATAGTTGAGGCTGCGCAACATGAAAGCGTGGTTGCCCGCCAGCGGCCATAGCTTGTTGAGGGTGCCTTCGAAATAGGCACCGGTGTCGGCGGCCTTGCGGCCCGGCACGTTCTCGAAGCAGGCGTCGAGGAATCGCAGCGCGCACGGGTCCACGATCGTCGAAGCATTGTTCAGATTGTCCTCGCGCACCGCCGACAGGGACAGCGTGATCCGCATGCGCGTACGCTGCTCGATGGCCGCCAGATAGTCGGCTATGTGCCGCTCGATTTCCGGCGGAAGCGGCCGGGCCTGCAACCGCTGGAAGATCGCCTGCGCATCGCGCAGGCGATTGTCGATGAACAGCACGCGCGCCAGGTCCAGGTCGCCTCGGGTAAACAAGGGATTGGCCTGCAGCACCTGGCGGTAGCGGTCGATGGCGTCGGCATGATCGCCCTGGGCCGCCAGGCGGCTGGCCTCGACGAATATGAACAGTGCCGGATCGTGCCTGGGAACCTGTTGGTACTGGCGCAGCAGCCGGTCCGCGCCGAACCAGTCGTGCTGGTTGACGGCGTTCAGGATGGCGAGCGTGAGCTGCCCTACCCGGGCTTCGGGAACCTGCCAGGCCGACAGCATGGACTCGTGGACCCAGCTTCCCTGGCCATCGGGCCGGGACGGGACGGCCTCGCGGCGGATTTGCCGCGATTGCTGCTCGGCGCCCTGCCAGAGCCGGTCAGCCGTGTCCTGCTGGGCCCAGGCGCAGCCCAGGCCCAGGCACCACAGCCATGCGATCCAGCGGAGAGAGCGAGGAAATGAAACGGTCATGGGGCCGGCGCGATACAAGTCGACCAGGCCCCATCCGAAAATGGGGCCTGGAGAAACCGCACGTCACCGTGTCAGGCGGCGGTTTCTTTTTTGATGGACATCAGGAAAGACGGATACCGCTTACTTCTGGCGCGCGCCGAAAGAAGCGACATAGCCCGTGCCGAGATAGGTGCCGCTGGCAACCCCGGCCAGCGCGCTGGCGTTCGCGGCGGCATCACCGAAGAATTGGCCCTGGCTGGTGCCATTCGTCGCGCCCGGTGCGGTCGTACCCACGTAGTACTTGGCGGTTCCGCTGAAAACCGCGCCGCCGGTGGCGGCGATTTCCAGTGTTTGCTTGCCCGTGCCGCTCCCCGCGGTGAATTGCCCCGATATGGAAGTAGCGCCCGACGACACCGTCAACTGGCCGGGCAGGACGCTCGGTGCGTTGACGGCGGTGCTCGGGGTGGCTACCAGCGCCACGCCGACATAGTCGGTCGACGACGACGGCAGGACGCGGTCCTTCTTGTCGCCCACGTACCATGCCTGGTGGTCGACCAGGCCGGGCGTGGCGGAATCCGCGCTGGCGATGCCGAAGTAGACGCTCTTGGCCAGGCCGGGAATCTTGATGCCGTCCAGGCCGACCGCCAGCGGTTCCTCACCCTCGTGCTCCGGCTCGGTATGGATGAAGCCGGGCGCCAACTGATGGTAGGTGAAGACCCAGTTGGTGCTGGTGCCGGCCAGGGTCTGGTCCAGCGCGGAGACGTGGGTGAACGACTCGATGCTTTGCAGGCTGATGTAGTCGCTGGTTCCGGCGGCCGCGATGCCCGGTGCGCCGATCGGGCCATGGAATCCACCCACGGTGGTGGGTCCAAGGTTGACGAGATTCACCACGCCCGCTTTGTCGCTCACGACCTCGTAGGTCTGCGCCTGCGCCGCGCCGGAGACGGCGAGAATGGCCAGTGCAATCAGTGTTTGCTTCATGATCATCACTCCTTGGATGTGTGCCAGGCACACGGGACGCCCGTGGCGGAATGCCGCGGACAGGCGGCCCGGCGCCCGCCGGGCCGCGGCCTCTCCAACCGGCCGCGAACGTTCAATTGAGCGGCCCCCGGTGCAAGGTGTAGCCTTCCTTTTCCGCGACCCGGAAGGACCACGTGAACTGATAGGCATCCACGATTTTTTGCAGGCGCGCTCCCTCCGCATTGCCCTCGGCCGTATTGCCCAACGCCGTCCATTCGGCATGGAGCTGCGCTTCGTCGGCGATGGGCGGACGCTCCAGGGAAAACTCCACCGAGTCCCCCTTGCGAATCACCTGGTTGTTCCGAAGACCGTTGAAGACCGGCTGGTAGCCCTCGACCGCCGAGGACGTTCTCAAATCCACGATGGTGTAGTCGCGGTCGAAGGCCGTCAGGCGAAAGCGTTCGACGGCCAATGACGTGGCGCCGCTTTCCACCGGCTGGACATTGCTGAAGCGCGCATTCGCGGCAGCCGTGAAGGGGAAGAACAACTGGATGTTGCCGTCCACGTCCGAGTCGCGGCTATTGGCCAGGAGCCGCTCCAGCAAGAGCGTCGAGTAGTTCGCACGCCCTTTGATGACCGTGAAAGCCACGCGCTTGGGTTCGGAAACGGCCACCCCGTCGCTGATCCTGGCCTCCACCACGTAATCGCCGGGCACGGCGAGGTCGAAGCCGTTTCCATTGGGATGGCACTTTTCCCCGGCGGCCGTCGAGCACGAATAGGAAGGAAAGTTGGCGCCTTCGGGCTGCTTGACGACAGAAATGTCGTAATACAGTGGCGAGTCCTGATCCGGGTCGAACATGTATTGGACGTTCGACGTGAGAAACATCGGGGCGGACTCGGCGATCACCGGCTGGCCCGGCGTGGTTCCGCTGTCCAGGCCGCCATTGCCGTTCGGATACCAGATGTAGTGATTCTGAAGCGAAAGGCGCGTCAGCACTGGCGGGTTGTTGCCCACCTTGGCGAAGGCGCTGGCGCTGGTGGTCGCCCCCACCCGGTTGCTGATCGCTCCCTTGGAATCCTTGACCTGCAGAAAGGCGATGTACGGACCGGGCTTATCGGCCACCACGCTGGCCGTGGGATCGTTCTGGCTTTGAGTCAGCACGGCGCTGCTGCCGGCCGGGCGCTCCAGGGTCCAGGTGTAGAAAAGCTGGTCGCCGTTCTTGTCGGAGCTGGCACTGCCGTCGAAGGTGATGGTCTGGCCGACCAGGACCTTGGCCACGTCCACCTTGGCGCTGGCCACCGGTGCCACATTGGCGCCTGTCTTGATGCTGAGCGCATAGTCCGCGACCGCGCTGTCCAGCTTGCCGTCGCTGACGACGAGCTCGAACCGCCAGTTGCCCGTCTTGCTGCCATCCAGCACCACGGAACTGGCCGTCGACGTCAGCCGCTCGCCCGGGCTGGCCTGGTTCCAGTAGGTCCACTGGTAGGTCAGCGGATCGCCTTCGGGATCGTAGGAGGCATAGGCGGCGATCGTGCAATAGGGATAGTAGATGGAGGTGCCGCCGAGCTCGCATTCGCCGGTGCCCGAGATACCGGCCACCGGCGCGGTATTGACGGTATCGTCCGCGGCTTTCGCGACGTTCACGATCACGCGCTGCGTGGTGGCGGCATGTCCGTCGTAGGCCATGAAGTCGAAGGTGTACTTGCCGACGACGTCGGGGACGAACTCGGTCTTGGCACTGTCGGCGTTGGCGATCGTGGCCTTGCTGCCGACCGGAATGGCGGTGGTGGTCGGAAAACGCCAGCGGTAGCCCAGCGCGTCGCCGTCGGGGTCCTTGCTACCGCTGCCGTCGAGCACCACGGGCCGGCGCAGCGTGCCGGCAAAGACCAGGTAGCCGTTACGGTCGTACGCGGCATCCGCCGGCGCGGTGATGGAAACGACCGGCAGGCTGTTGCCGGTGTTGACGGTGATCCTGACGTCGGCCGGCTCGCTGGTCTTGTCTCCATGGCGCACGACGAGACTGGCGCGGTAGATGCCGACCCGGTCGGCAAGAAAACTGGCCTTCGCGCTGGTCGCGTCTCTCAGGGCGGTGATCAGCTCATTGTCGGGTTGCTCGATCAGGGTCCATTGATACCGCAGCTCACCCACGGCTCCGCCTGTCGGCGCAAGGCTGTGGCTGCCGTCCAGTACGACGGTGGCACCCCGCAATACTGTCTGTTCCGCGGGAATGGCCACCGCCATCGGATTGACGCTGGTCGCCGTGATCGTGACGCGCGCGCTGCCGCTGGACTTGCCGTCGCTGACGATCAGGTCGGCCGCGTAGTCGCCCGGCAGGTCCGGGGTCAAGGTTGGCCTGGCGCTGGCGTTGCCGGACAACACCGCGCCGCTGCCCTCGGGTTTGGCCGACAAGGTCCACGCATAGCTCAGCGTGCCGCCGTTGGGCGTGGTGCTGGCGCTGCCGTCGAGCGTGACGGCCGTGCCGATGGGCACGCTGGTCCGATCGGCGGTGGCCACCGCGGTGGGCCGGGCGGCGCCGGTGCCGGCATCGCCGCCGCCATCGCCGCCGCCGCAGGCGGCAAGCAGCACGACGGCGATGCCCGCCACCCCCGCCCTGAGGTTGCGCAAGGAAAGAATCATGGCTGTGGAACCCTCTGGTGGTTGAATGGAATATCCAAGGTCTCAGTACCTCAAGGTCACGCTCACTCGCGCCGTGCGGCCCGGCGCGGGAATCAGCCCCAGGCTCAGGGCGTCGAGGTAGTAGCGGTCGGTGATGTTGTCGAGGTTGAAATCGATGCTGACGCGATCGTTGACCCGGTAGCTGGCGAACAGGTCGAACACCCGATAGGCGTGCCAGGGCACGATGGACAGGAAGCTGCGCTGGGTGTCGTCGTTGTATTGGGGAGCATTGGTGCGCTGGCCCATGAAGGTGCCGCGCACGCCCAGCACGAGCCGGTAGTCCAGCAGTCGCGCGCCCAGGGTGATGTTGCCGTGCCACTTGGGCGGCACCATGTTGTTGATGTAGCTGCCGGCGATGCCGTAGTCGTTGCAGCGCTCGGCGCGATAGCTGCCGGTATGGCAGATCTCGATCTTGTTGTACTTGGTGAGGCCGAATTGCGTGAACACCACGCCCAGGTCGTACGAACCCGACAACTCCAGCCCGTTGAAGGCCGCGCTGTCGATGTTGCGCATGGTGAAGTTGGAGGCCTGGCTCAGCTCGCCGCCCGCGCCGCCCTCTTCCCACAGGTTGGGAGTCGTACGCGTCAGGTAGTCCTTGGTGTGGTTGCGGAAGTAGGCCAGCTTCAGGCGCAGTCTGTCGCGGCCGGCCAGGATGCCGTCCTTGAGATAGTTGACGCCGACTTCCTTGTTCCTGGTGTGTTCGGGCTTGAGGATGACGTCGGGCGCGGCATCGAACGAAAAGCCGGAAGTGCTCTCGAACAGGCTGGGCATGCGGTAGGCCTCGGCATAGCGGCCGTAGAACTGCAGGCCGTGCTTGCCCGGCTCCCAGCTCAGGCTGATGACCGGCGCGGTGCCGCTTTGCTTGTTGCGGTTGGGCAGCGGATCGCAGGCACCATCGCCATCGGCATCCACGCAGTTCGGGCTCTGCGGGTCGTGGACCGTGATCGGCTTGTCGTCATGCGACTTGAAGCGGGTATGGCGCACGCCCACGTCCAGGGCCACGGTTTCCACGGGCTTGTACAGCCAGGCCACGAACGCGCTGTATTCGTCGCGGCTGCCCTGCCGCCCCGCCAGCCCCCGGAAGTCCGGCGTCAGGGGCGTGGTGCCGACATCCTCCCATTGCCCGGCCAGGCCATAGCGCAACTGGCTTTCGCCCCAGGCGCGATGATCCAGGCTGGAGGTGTTCTCCAGGGTCAGCCCCCAGCGCCGGTACTTCTCGCGCTCGTTGTTGTAGAGATCGGGCTGGGTCGCGCTGGGACTGTTGTTGGTGGCGCGGGTGCGGGTGTGCCAAAGATTGGCGCGCAGGTCCAGCAGGGGCATGCCGGCCGGATTCCAGTGGTAGCGGCTGGTGTAGGTATCGACGGTGACGTCGCTGTTGCGCGGCTGCGTGATCGGCGCGAAGTTGGCGAAGCGAATGATCTGCGAGGGCATGATCTCGCTGTACACGCTGCGGTAGCGCAGGTAGCTCAGTTCGAGCTCCTGGTCGTCCGGCAGGTAGAACGTGCCTTTGAGCAGCGCGGACTTGCTTTCGTAATTGGTGCCGGGAATGCGCTCGCCGGCCTGGAAATACGAAGCCCCGCGGACCTCGGGGCGGACCTCGGTGTAGAACGGCAATTTGCGCCGGTTCGAGACATCGACCCAAGCCGAGGGACCGTGCGCGCCGGCGTAGTAATTGCCTTGCTCGCGTTGCGCATAGGCGGCGACCAGATCGAATTTCTCCCAGCGCTTGGCGATGGCCAGGCTGCCGGCATAGCTCTTGGGCCGGAAGGTGCCGGGCCGGTCCAGCCCCTCGGGGTTGCCCCATTCCTCGGGCAGGGCGTATCGCCCGGAGCAGGCGGCGGCCGTCACGCAATCGGTCCGATAGACCGGCGCAACGCCCAGCGTGCCACCGGTATACAGCCCGGCCGGCGTATCGGCCGCCACGGGCGAGCCGCTGTTGTTGCCGATGGCCTGCCCGCGCACGCGCAGGCCGAAATCCTGGCCGGGCCGGACGATGTCTTCGGCCTTGATGGTGCGCATGCTGACCAGGCCGCCAGTGGCGCCGGTACCTTCGGCCGACAGGGTCGGTCCCTTGTCGATCTGGATGCCGCCGATCAGGTCGGGATCGATGTAGCTGCGCGAGACCGCACCGGAATACCCCCGATACACCGTGGTCTCCTGGCGTGCACCGTCCACCAGGACAGGCACCCGGCCCTGACCCTGCATGCCGCGGATGTTGATGTCCAGTCCGCCGCTGTTGCGAAGTTCGCCCACCAGCACGCCGGGCGTGCCGCGGAAGATATCGCCCACCGACGTGCCGCGATTGAGCTCGATGTCTTCGCGGGTGAGTACGCTGCGGGAGCCGGCGGTGCGATAGACCTCGTCCTTGGGATCCTGGTCGCGCACGCCCTCGACCGTGATCGTCGGCAGCATCGATTGGCCGATCGGACTGCGCCGCAGGGAATAGATGCCCGCGTCGTAGGCGGTCTCGAAGCCGCTGGCGTCCAGCAAAGTGCTGAAGCCCTGCTGCACCGTGAACGTCCCGCGCAGCCCGGGGCTGCGCATGCCGGCCAGCCAGGAGGCATCGAAAGACAGCACCACGCCCGCCATGCCCGCGAACTGGCTGAGCGCCGCCCCCAGCAGTCCGGCCGGCACCTCGTAGTAGCGCGCCTCGGCCGCCGCGGCGGTGCCCGCCGGCAACATCGCCGGCAGGCTGGCCGCCAGCATCAAGCCCCACAACAATCGACGCGCGACAGTGCGCCGGAAAGCGCACACGCAGCCCTGCAACATGGTCATCCTTTCGCCAAGACGTTCGTGAAATCCGTGCTCCTGATAGGGAGTCGAACGAACGCGCCCAAAAGGACAATCGCCCGGAAGAAAATTTTGCGGTCCGCTAGCGGTGGACGATCCGCGTCCAGTAGCGGGTCCGGCGCTGGACCTCCACCGGAAAGGTGCGCCGCAGGGCGGCCAGCGCGGCATCGCTGTCTTTCAGGGGGAACGAGCCCGAGACCCGATAGCCGGCGACGGCAGGATCGCAGCCCAGCCAGCCGGGCCGGTAGCGGGCCAGCTCCGCCACCACGTCACCCAGCGGCCAGTCGGAAACGACCAGCACGCCCTTGGCCCACAGCGCGCGTGCGGGATCGGCCTGTGTCACTGCTTCGACCTCCCGCACCGACATGACGGCCTCCTGCCCCGCCTGGATCAGGCGCGACGGCGCAAAAGCCTGAGCGGGATGCAGCAGGACCGCATGTTCCAGCACGGCGACACGGGTGACGCGCGCCTCCAGGCGGACGGTGTAGCGTGTCCCGACCGAGGTTGCCAGGCCGTGGACGGTCCCGACCCGGAACGGGCGCCGCGCCGGGTCGGCGGCCGTTTCGACCAGCACGTTGCCGGCGCGCAGCCAGACCAGGCGCTGGGTGACGTCGTAACGGACGTCGACGGCGGCCCCGCTGTCGAGGACCAGGCGTGTGCCGTCCTCGAGCACGAGGGGACGAATCTCGCCCTTGGCCGCCTGATAGTCGGCGCCGGAAAACACCGGCTGCCGAGCCACCAGCAGCCCCCCGCCAAGCATGGCCAGCCCGCCCAGGCCCCGCAGCATGGCTCGGCGGCTGCCTGCCCGTGATCCCGCCAGGTCCAGCGCCGCCGCCGACATCTTGCCCGGCACGCTGCCCAACCGGCGCTGCAGCCGTTCGAGCTGGTCCCAGGCCCACTGGTTATCGGCATTGCCATCGCGCCATCGGGCCCATCGCTCGCGCTGCGCGGCGTCCTGCGGTTCGGCGCACAACTGCGCGTGCCATTGCGCAGCTTCGCGCAGCGCCAGAAGACGAGGGGCGGAAACGGCACCCGCCGGGCCGGCGGCCGTCACGCGGCGAACTCTCCGGCCCGCACCAGGAAAAGCAGGCATTGCTCCGTCGCGCGAGCCATGTATTTCTTGACGGAACTGACCGTGACCTGCAGGCGCTGGGCGATCTCGGCATAGCCCAGCCCCTCGAGTTGCGACATCAGGAAGGCTTGCCGCGGCTTCGCGCCCAACCCCTGCAGCATCGCATCGATTTCGCACAGCGTTTCGATCGCGGCCAGTTGCATCTCGGGCGAGAACTGGACGGGCTCGGGAGCGAGCGCCAGCGCGTCCAGCCACGCCCGCTCCAGCGCCTGGCGGCGGAAATGGTCGACCATGACGCGGTTGGCGATGGTAACGAGGTAGTGGCGCGGTTCATGCAGCACCGGCAACTGCCCTTTCGCGACGCCCGCCAGTATCCGCAGGAAGGTATCCTGGGCGAAATCGGCAGCCATGTGCGTATCGCCCAGCTTGCGCCGCAACCAGTCCTGTAGCCATCGCTGGTTCTCGCTGTACAACGTCGACATGGACTGAGGCGACGGTGAAGTATTGACGGCATCCATGGAGAATTGCCCGCCCCGCTTTTCTGGATCTTAATGATAATGATACTTGTTCTTATTTAATAATCAAGAAGATCCATCGCCGCCGAGGTTCCAGTCACCACCGCGCCCGGCCAGGCCGGGCGCGGAAGCGGCGATCAATCACCGACGATCTTGCGGTCCCGGATGATGGCGCCGAAGCGCTTGGCGTCGTATTCGGCGCGCTCGTGGAACTGCTCGGGCGTCATCGGCGCGGGGTCGCCTCCCAGGGCCACCAGGCGTTCGCGGAAGGCGGGCGTGCCCACGATCTTGTTGATCTCGGTATTGAGCCTGGCGACGATGTCCTTGGGCGTGCCGGCGGGCGCGTAGAACCCGAACACGGTATCGGCATCGAAGCCCTTCAGGCCGGCCTCGTCCAGCGTGGGCACGTTGGGAAACATGGGCGAACGCGTCATGCTGCCCACGGCCAGCATGTTGAGCTTGCCCGATTGCACGTGCTGCATGGCGATGCCCGGGTCGAAGGCGAAGTCGATCTGTCCCGCCAGCAGGTCCACCAGCGCGGGCGCCGCGCCACGGTACGGGACATGGACGGCGCTCACGCCGGCCTGGCTCTGGAACATTTCCGCCGCCAGGTGGGGCGAGCTGCCGTTGCCCGGCGTGCCGTAGGTCAGCTTGCCGGGATTGGCCTTCAGGTAGCCGATGAATGACTTGACGTCGCTGGGCAGCTTGCCCGGCTTGACCACCAGGAACACCTTGACCTTGGCGGCCGCGGCCACCGGTGCGAGATCCTTGATGGGATCGAAGGACATCTTGGGATAGATGTACGGATTGACCGACACCATGCCGCCGGAGCTCATCAGCAGGGTATAGCCGTCCGGCGCCGAGCGGGCCACCGCCTCGCCGCCGATGTTGCCGCCCGCCCCGCCCTTGTTCTCGACCACCACCGGCTGGCCCAGCACCTCTTGCAGGGGACCGGTGATGGCGCGCGCGATCTGGTCGGCGGCGCCACCCGGCGGGAAGTTGACCACGACCTTCACGGGCTTGGTCGGATAGGACTGCGCCATGGCCCCGAAGGCCACCGCGCATCCCAGCGCGAGCGCGCTCCATCTGGCCGCGAAGGCCGCTTTGCCTGCTTGACGGTTCATGTCTGTCTCCTGTTTTGTCATGAACGAACACGGATGCCCGCGCCTCGCCCGACCGCAGCGGACGGCCGGCGCGGAGCGGTCAGAACGGGTAGTGGCGAGGCGTGGTCTGCACGGTGATCCAGCGCAGCTCGGTGAACTCGTGGATGCCGGCGTTGCCGCCGAAGCGGCCGATGCCGCTGGCCTTGACGCCGCCGAACGGCATCTGCGCTTCGTCGTGCACGGTGGGACCGTTGATGTGGCAAATGCCCGACTCGATGCGCCGCGCCACCTGCATGGCGCGCGCCACGTCGCGCCCGAACACGGCCGAGGACAGGCCGTACTCGGTGTCGTTCGCGCTGTTAATGGCGGCCTCGACGCCATCGACCCGCACCACCGCCTTGACCGGCCCGAAGGATTCTTCGCCGTAGATGCGCATGTCGGGCGTGACGCGGTCGAGGATGGTGGCGGGCATGAGCGTATTCTCGGCCTTGCCGCCGCACACCAGCACCGCGCCCTTGGCCAGCGCGTCGTCGATCATGGCGTTGCAGCGCTCGACGGTGGCCATGTCGATCACCGATCCCAGGACCGCGGGTCCCTTGCGCGGATCCTGCAGCGGCAGCGACTTGGCCTTGGCGCCGAAGCGCGCGACGAATTCGTCGGCGACCTTCTGGTCGACGACGATGCGCTCGGTGGACATGCAGATCTGGCCCGAATTGGCGAAGGCGCCGAAGGCGGCGGCATTGACCGCGGCGTCCAGGTCGGCGTCGTCCAGGATCACCAGCGGCGCCTTGCCGCCCAGCTCCAGCACGACCGGCTTGAGGTATTTGGCGCAGGTCTGCGCGATGATCTTGCCCACGCGGGTCGAGCCGGTGAAGTTCACCCGGCGCACGGCGGGATGCGAAACGGCGGCTTCGACCACCGCGCCGGCGTCCGCCGGGGCGTTGGTGACGAAGTTGACCACGCCCGCGGGGAAGCCCGCCTCGTTCAGCGCCTCGACGATCAGGCCATGCGTGGCCGGGCACAGTTCGGAACCCTTGAACACGACCGTGTTGCCGCAGGCCAGCGGTACGGCCAGCGACCGCACGCCCAGGATAACGGGCGCGTTCCACGGCGCGATGCCCAGCACCACGCCGGCGCCCTGGCGCACGGCCATGGCCAGGCTGCCCGGCACGTCGGAGGGGATGACCTCGCCGCTGATCTGGGTGGTCAGCGCGGCGGCCTCCTGCAGCATGCCCGCCGCCAGGTGGACGTTGAAGCCGGCCCACATGGCCGATGCACCGGTCTCGGCGGCCATCGCCTCGATGAAGGCCGGCCCCTTGGCTTCGAGCGCCTGGGCAGCCTTGAGCAACAGCGCCCGGCGCTCGCCCGGGCCGGTTTCGCGCCAGCTCGTGAACGCGCGCGCGGCGGCGTCGACCGCCTTGGTCATGTCCTCGGGGGTCGCGGCCGGTGCCCGGGTCGCGACCGAGCCGTCGAGCGGATTGCGGCGCTCGAACGTCGCCTTGCCGGAGGCCTCGGCGGATTGGCCGTCGATCAGCATGGTCAGGGTTTTCATGTCAGTCTCCTGCTCTGGAAGAATGGGAATGGGAACGGCGGAATCAGGCGATTTCCACGTCCACCAGGATGGGCACCGGCGATGCCAGCGCTTCGCGCAGCACATCGGCCAGCTTGGCGGGGTCCGACACCCGGATGCCCTGGCAGGCATGCCCGCGCGCCAGCGACACGAAGTCGAGATCAGGCAGGTCGGTGCCGGCAAGCGGGTCCCCGGGCTTGAAGCCGAAGGTGGGGGCGAACTCCGTCAGGGCAGCATAGCGCCGGTTGTTCAGGATCACGAAGGTGATCGGCAGCTTGAGCTGGGCCGCGGTCCACAGCGCCTGGATGGAGTACATGCTGGAGCCGTCGCCGATCAGGCCGATGACCTTGCTCTGCGGCTTGGCCAGCGCGACGCCCACGGCGGCCGGCATGCTGTAGCCCAGGCCACCGCTGCACATGGTGTAGAAGGTTTCGCTTTGCAGCATGGGCAGGTACTTGTGCATGACCGGCCGCGCGCTGGGCGACTCCTCGACCACGATGGAGGCGGGATCGCGCAACTCGGCCAGCGTCTGCAGCACGTAGGCGACCGACATGGGCGAGGACGGCTCGGCACGCGGCAGCGGCGCCCGCGGCGCCGGCAGTTCGCGAACGGGCGGCGACGTCCGTGCCAGCAGTTCGCGTACGCCCAGGCTGATGCTGCCCACCGCCGCGGTGCCCACCGGCGCCCAGGCCGCGACCTGCGGATCGTCGGTGAGCTGGACCAGCTTCGCGCCGGAGGGCAGGTGCGGCCCGAAACCCTCGACGTGATAGGTGAAGGCCGGCGCGCCGATCACGAAGATGCAGTCGTAACCGCCCAGCATCGAGACGATCTTCTCGCGGATGGCGGGCAGGAAACCCATGAACTGGCGGTGGTCCTCGGGGAAGCCGCAGCGGCCCGACATGGGTGCGACCCACACCCCGGCCTTGTGGCGCTCGGCCAGTTGCACCACGTCATCCCAGGCGCCGTCGCGGTCGACAGAAGCACCGATGACGAAGGCCGGACGACGGGCCGCGTCCAACGCGCCGGCGATCTCGGTCATGACGTCGGGATCGGGCCGCAGAAGCTTGCCGACGCGGCGCGCCTCGACCGGCTCGCATTCACGCGACCAGTCGTCCGCCGGCACCGAGATCAGCACCGGGCCGCAGGGCGGCTGCATGGCGATGTAGTAGCCGCGCGCGATGGCCAGCGGGACGTCTTCGGCCCGCGCCGGCTCGCAGCTCCATTTCACGTAGGGCTTGGGCAATTCGGTGGCCTGCGCCGAATGCAGGAAGGGATCGAAGGGCAGGATGGAGCGCGACTGCTGGCCGGCGGTGATGACCAGCGGCGTACGGTTCTTGTAGGCGGTGAAGATGGTGCCCATGGCATTGCCCACGCCGGCCGCCGAATGCAGGTTGATGAACGAGGCGTTGCGGCGGGCCTGCGCGTAGCCGTCGGCCATGGCGACCACCACGCCTTCGTGCAGCCCCAGCACGTAGTCGAAGTCGCTGGGGAAATCCAGGAACAGCGGCAGCTCGGTGGATCCCGGGTTGCCGAAGATGGTGGTCATGTCGAAGGCGCGCAGCAGGTCGAGCACGGCTTCGCGGACGGTGGTCATGAGGGGTCGTCTCCGCGGAGGGGTGGGTGCGGGCTGAAGCCCGGCGAATCCCGAGAGTATGGCGAGCACACCCTTGCCTGAACATTGCTTTTTCAGGAAAAAGTCATTACCTTTTGGCATGACCTTCGACATCCGCCAGCTCAACGCCTTCCTGGCCGTGGTCCAGCACGGCACGCTGGGCCGAGCGGCGCAAACGCTCAACATCACCCAGCCCGCCCTGAGCCGCACCATCCGCCGGCTGGAGGACCAGATCGGCGCTCCGCTGTTCGAGCGCTACGCGACCGGCATGATGCTGACCGGCTTCGGCCAGGCCCTGCTGCCCCATGCCACGCTGCTCCAGCGCGAGGCCGAGCAGGCCACCGAGGAAATCGATGCGCTGCGCGGCCTCTCGCGCGGCACCATACGCGTCGGCGCGGTGGCCAGCGCGGTCAGCCTCGTGCTGCCCATGGCCATCGGGCGCGTGCTGGCCCAGTGGCCGAACCTGCAGGTGCATCTGGTCGAAGGCGTGGGCGACCTGCTGACCGACGCGCTGCTGACCCACGACATCGATCTCGCCATCGGCGTGTCGATGCCGGACACGACCGACATCTGCGTGATCCCCGACTGCGAATGGCACGACACCAGCCAGATCATCGCCGCGTCCACCCATCCGCTGCGCAAGCGCGCGCGGCTGCGGCTGGAAGACACGCAGGGCCACAAATGGGTGCTGCCGCCGCGCGGCACGGCGCCGTTCGACGAACTCATGCACCTGTTCACCTCGCGCGGCCTGCCCCCGCCCGACATCGTGGTGGAGACGCGCTCCATCATCGCCATCAAGAGCATGGTGGCCCACGCCGGTTTCCTGAGCTGGATGCCGCATCCCATGTTCGAGGCCGAGCGCGGCGCCGGGCTGGTGGACGCCCTGCCCATCCCCGGCGTGGTCCTGCAGCGCCGGCTGATGGTGTTCCGCCGCACCAAGGGCATTCTTCCCCAGCCGGCCGTCAAGCTGCTGGACGAACTGCGGCTGATGTGGGCGTCTCCCTCTAGTCGTTGACGCGCCTGCCGGACAACGCGGCGTCGACCGCTACTATCCAGTGCATGACCGGGGTCGCGGTGCCGCCTTGCAGATGCGCCAGGCAGCCGACGTTCGCGGACAGGATCAGATCGGGATCGGCCTTGTCCAGCTCGGCCAGCTTGCGGTCGCGCAGTTCGCCGGCGATCTCCGGCTGCAGCACCGAGTAGGTCCCCGCCGATCCGCAGCACAGGTGGCTTTCGGAGAATGGCTGGAGCGCGAAGCCCAGGTCCGTCAGCAGGCGTTCGACCAGCGGCCTCAAGCCCTGCCAATGCTGGAGCGTGCACGGCGGGTGGAAGACCGGCCGCGCGGCCAGCCGGCCGGCCAGTTGCGGCGCGAGTTCGCCCGCATGCGGCACCAGGATCTCCGCGATGTCGCGCACCATGCCCGACACCCGCGCCGCCCGGCCGGCATAGGCCGGATCGTCGCGCAGGTGGTACGCATATTCGCGCACGGTGGCGCCGCAGCCCGAGGCGTTCATCACGATGGCCTCGATCCGGCCAGCGTCGATGTCGGACCACCAGGCGTCGATGTTGGCGCGCATCTGCGCCAGTGCCGCCGCCTGCTGGTTCAGGTGGAAACGCGCCGCCCCGCAGCAGCCCGAGCCCGGCGCGACCAAGGCCGAGATCCCCACGGCATCGAGCACGCGCAGGGTCGCTGCATCGATGGCCGGCATCATGGAAGGCTGCACGCAACCCGCCAGCATCAGCACCTGGCGCTCGTGGCGGCGCCGCGGCACCGGACCCGCCGGCTGCCGCGGCGGCACCTTGGCCGCCAGCGCGGACGGCAACAGCGGGCGCAGCGCCTGCCCCAGCCTCATGGCCAGCCCGAAGGCCGGCGTGGCCATCGTCCTGCCCAGCACCGCGCGCTTGAGCTGGTCGCCGGGCGCCCTTTCCACGCGGGTCTCGACCATCCTGCGGCCGATGTCGATCAGATGCCCGTACTCCACGCCGGACGGACAGGTCGTCTCGCAATTGCGGCAGGTCAGGCAGCGGTCCAGATGCAGCTGGGTGCTGGCCGTGACCTCGCCGCCCTCCAGCATCTGCTTGATCAGGTAGATGCGGCCGCGCGGGCTGTCCAGCTCGTCCCCCAGCACCTGATAGGTGGGACAGGTGGCGGTACAGAACCCGCAATGCACGCACTTGCGCAGGATGGCCTCGGCCTGCCTGCCATCGGGGGTGTCCTTGATCGACTCCGTCAACCGTGTCTGCATGGAATGGGTGGTTCGTGTCTAGAGGTCGGGATACATGCGGCCGGGATTGAACACCCCTTCCGGATCGAATTCGTTCTTCAGGCGCCGGTGGATGGCGGCGACGGGCGTCGACAGCGGATGGAACACGCCCGACGCCCGCGCCTCGTCCACCGACACGGCGCGGAACAGCGTGGCGTGCCCGCCTGCCAGCGCGGCCGCCTGGCGCACGCGCTGGGCCGACTGCGGGCCGCACAGCCATCGCTGCGCGCCGCCCCATTCGATCAGCGTGGGGCCCAGGCCCAGCGGCCGGGTCACCGCGGGCACCGACAACCGCCACAGCGAACGCACGGCCAGGAAGGGATGCGCATGGTCGCGCAGCGACCGCCACCATGCCCATGCTTCCTCGTCGGCCAACGCCTCGCCGCCCAGCACCGCGCGCGCCGCGGCGATCGCGGCCTCGGCTCCCGACAGGCGAACGGTCAGGCACCCCGTGCCGTCGCCGCCGCTCCAGGCCGTGGCGCTGATGGGCAGCGCCTGGCCGCCCCAGGCATTCATCCGGCGCAGCGCCGTCGCCTCGTCCATCTCGAAACGCAAGGTGATCTCGCAGGCGGGCCGGGGCAGCACCTTCAGCGATACCTCCAGGATCGCGCCCAGCGTGCCCAGCGAGCCGGCCACGAGACGGGACACATCGTAGCCCGCCACGTTCTTCATGACCTCGCCGCCGAAACGCAGTACGCGTCCTTGCGCATCCAGCAGGCGCACGCCCAGCACGAAGTCGCCGACCGAACCGGCACTGGCCCGGCGCGGCCCGGCCAGCGCCGTCGCGATGCAGCCGCCCAGCGTCGCGCCGTCCGAGAAATGCGGTGGCTCGAAGGCCAGCATCTGGCCCTGCTCCGCCAGCATTTCCTCCACCTGTGCAAGGGGCGTACCCGCCCTGGCGCTCAGCACCAGTTCACTGGGCTGGTAGTCGATGACCCCCGCATAGGGCAACAGATCGAGCACGGCATCGTGGTCCACCGGCAGCCCGTAGAAGCCTTTGGTGCCGCCGCCGCGGATGTACAGCGACTTGCGGCCCACATGGGCCATCAGCACGCGGGCGCGAAGATCGGATAACAGAACGTCCATGGATGGGAATCAGAAGCGGGGGATTTCGGGAAAGCGGATGGCATCGCGGTGCACGTGCCGGCGTCCGTATTCGTTGCACCGGGCCAGCGTCGGGATGGCCTTGCCGGGATTGAGCAGGCCGGTCGCGTCGAAGGCGTGCTTGATGCCGAAGAAGACGTCCAGTTCCTCACGCGCGAACTGCACGCACATCTGGTCGATCTTCTCGGCCCCCACCCCGTGCTCGCCGGTGATCGTGCCGCCAACCTCGACGCACAGCTCCAGGATCTCGGCGCCGAAGCGCTCGGCCCGCTCGACCTCGTCGATGTCGTTGGCATCGAACAGGATGAGCGGATGCAGGTTGCCGTCGCCCGCATGGAACACGTTCGCGCAGCGCAGGCCGTACTTGTGCTCCATCTCGGCAATGGCCGCCAGCACGCGTCCCAGGCAGCGGCGTGGAATGGTCCCGTCCATGCAGTAATAGTCCGGAGAAATCCGGCCCGCCGCCGGAAACGCATTCTTGCGGCCGGCCCAGAACAGCAGCCGTTCGGCCTCGGAGCAGGAAACCTGCAGGCGCGTCGCGCCGCACTGGGCGAACAGCGATTCGATCCGGCAGATCTCGTCGGCCACTTCCTCTTCGGTGCCGTCCGATTCGCACAGCAGGATGGCCTCGGCATCGAGATCGTAGCCCGCGCACACGAAAGGCTCCACCATGTGCACGGCGCGCCGGTCCATCATCTCGAGCCCGGCGGGAATGATGCCGGCGGCGATGACCCGGGCCACGGCATCGCCGGCCGCCTCGGCCGACGCGAAACTGGCCATGACCACCCGCGCCACGGCCGGCCGGGGGATGAGCTTGACCGTGACCTCGGTCACGATGCCGAGCATGCCCTCGGAGCCGACGATGATGGACAGCAGGTCCAGGCCGGGCTCGTCCAGCGCCGACGAACCGAGCTCCAACACCTCGCCGTCCATCGTGACCACGCGCGCCGCCAGCACGTTGTGCACCGTCAGGCCGTACTTCAGGCAGTGCACGCCGCCCGAGTTCTCGGCCACGTTGCCGCCTATGGTGCAGGCGATCTGGCTGGAGGGATCGGGCGCGTAGTACAGCCCGTGGGGCGCGGCGGCCTCGGAGATGGCCAGGTTGCGCACGCCCGGCTGCACCACAGCCTGGCGCGCCTCGGGATCGACCTGGATGATGCGGTTGAACTTCGCCAGGCCCAGCAGCACGCCCTCGGCATGCGGCGTCGCCCCGCCCGACAAACCGGTACCCGCGCCGCGCGCCACCACCGGCACGCCCATCCGCTTGCACAACCGCAGGACCCGCCGCACCTGCTCCTCGGTTTCCGGCAGCACCACGACCATGGGCACCTGGCGGAACAGCGACAGGCCGTCGCACTCGTAGGGACGCGTGTCCTCTTCCCTGAACAGCACACAGTAGTTGGGAAGCACATCGCGCAATGCCTGCACCACCTCTACCTGGCGCTCGGTCGCGATCGGGTCCAGCCCGATTTCTGTTGGGGCGTTCATGCACATCTCCAGTAACTTCTGAAGATAGCGTGCCCCCGCTTTCCCCAATACTAGGGGAAAGCCCCCCCTATCCCCCCCAAGACACCCCCACCCCGACCCAGGATGCGGCGGATCTGGCTTTGCCAGTCCGCTCGCATCGCCCCCTGGGGGGCGCGCGTCAGCGCGTAGGGGGGGGCAAGATTTTTCCGGGATTGAGGATATTCAACGGATCGAAGGCCTGCTTCACCTGCCGCATCAGCGCCAGCGCGTCTTCGCCGTGCTCCTCGGCCAGGAATTGCATCTTGTGCAGGCCCACGCCGTGTTCGCCGGTGCAGGTGCCATCCATGTCCAGGGCGCGCCGGACCATGCGGCGGTTGATGCTCTCGGCTTCGGCCCATTCGGCCTCGCTGTCCGGGTCCAGCAGCATCTGCACGTGGAAGTTGCCGTCGCCCACGTGCCCGACCACGCAGGTCGGGAAACTGGCCTGGGCCAGGTCGGCATTGGTTTCCCGGATGCAGTCGGCCAGCCGGGAGATCGGCACGCAGACATCGGTGCTGGAGGCGCGCGCGCCGGGACGCAGTTGCAGGGTCGCGAAGTACGCGTTGTGGCGCGCGGCCCAGAGGCGGTTGCGGTCCTCGGGATGCACGGCCCATTCGAAATCCATGCCGCCGTGCTCGCGCGTGATTTCCTGCACGGTCGTAGCCTGTTCCTCGACCCCCGCCGGGCTGCCGTGGAACTCGAACAGCAGCAGCGGCGTCTCGCGCAGGGTCAGCTTGCTGTAGAGATTCAGCGCGCGGACGGTGGCGGTGTCCAGCAGTTCGACCCGGGCGACGGGGATGCCCATCTGTATGGTCTGGATGACCGCGGCCACCGCCGCGTCCACGCTGGAGAAGTTGCAGACCGCCGCTGAGACCGCCTCGGGCTGGGGATACAGGCGCACCGTAACCTCGGTGATGATGCCCAGCGTGCCTTCGCTGCCGATGAAAAGGCGGGTCAGGTCGTAGCCCGCCGAGGACTTTTTGGCGCGCCGCGCCGTGCGGATGACCTTGCCCTGGGCCGTGACCACCGTCAGCGACACGATGTTGTCGCGCATGGTGCCGTAGCGCACCGCGTTGGTCCCCGACGCCCGCGTGGCGGCCATGCCGCCCAGCGAAGCGTCCGCGCCCGGGTCGATGGGAAAGAACAGTCCGGTATCGCGGATCTCGTTGTTGAGCTGCTTGCGCGTGACGCCGGCCTGCACGGTAACGGTCAGGTCGTCGGGGTTGACCGACAGGACGCGGTTCATGCGGGACACGTCCAGCGTGATGCCGCCTTCGATCGCCAGCACATGCCCTTCCAGCGACGATCCCGACCCGTAGGCGATCAGCGGCACGCCGTGCGCGGCGCAGGCCTGGACGGCCGCCACGACGTCCTCGGTGCTCTCGGCGAACACCACGGCGTCAGGTGGCACCGCCGGATAGGGGGATTCGTCGCGGCCATGGTGTTCCCGCACGGACGGATTCAGCGACAGGCGCTCGCCGAAATGGGCGGCCAGCGCATCGAGACAGGTCTGGGGCACCGGACGGCGCAGGGAGGGGGTCAAAGCGGGGGCATTCATGAATCGACAGCCTGAGGGGGGATCCCCCCGATTCTACGCCCTGCCCCGCCCCGATCAGGCCGGCCGCGCCACCGGCGGCACGAAGGCCGTGACCGGCGGCGCATCGCCGTCAAAACGCTCGATCTCGACCAGCGCGGTCTGCGCCATCGAGCCCTGCGTCAGGCTCGACGTACCCTTGTCGAGCGTCACCATGTTCGGATTGCCGTGCTTGTCCAGCGAACCGGACTCGCCGCCTTGCAGCGGGTCGTACCAGGCGCCGGTGGCGATCTGCGCGACGCCCGGCACCAGATGCGGGGCCAGCACGGCTCCCGCCAGGAAGGCTCCGCGGTCGTTGAACACGCGGACCACGTCGCCTTCCCGGATGCCCCGCGCCGCGGCGTCGCCGGGATGCAGGGCGATGGGCTCGCGCCCGGCGACCTTGCTCGCGCGGCTGGCCTGCGCCGGATCGAGCTGGCTGTGCAGCCGGGTGGCGGGCTGATTGGACAAGAGATGCAGCGGATAGCGCGCGGCCTGTGCGCCGCCCAGCCATTCGGCCGGCTCCAGCCACGCGGGATGGGCCGGGCAGTCCGCGTAGCCATAGCCTTCGATCGTGCGCGAATGGATCTCTATCCTGCCCGAGGGCGTGGCGAGCGGATGGCCCTCGGGATCGCGCCGGAAATCATCCAGCAGGATGCAACCGGCCTCGGGCTGGGGAAAAGCGAATTGCCCCACCTGCCAGAACGCGTCGAACGCCGGCGGCGCGTAGCCCGACTCCCGGGCCTTGGCGGCCGCGACCTCGTACATGTGGCGCAGCCAGCCCATCTCGTCGCGCCCTTCGGTATAAGCCGCCTCGAAACCCAGGCGTCCGGCGACCTCGGCCAGGATGTCGAAGTCGTTGCGCGCCTGCCCCACTGGCGGGATCACCTGCCGCATGGCCAGCCAGTACGGCGAGTTCTCGTGCGCCAGGATGTCGTTGCGCTCCATGGTGGTGGTTGCCGGCAGCACGATGTCGGCATGCCGTGCGGCGGGATTCCACCACGGCTCGTGGACGATGACCGTTTCCGGCGCCTGCCAGGCGCGCAGGAAGCGGTTCAGGTTGGTGTTGTGGTGGAAGGGATTGCCGCCTATGGAATAGACCAGGCGGATGTCCGGGAAGGTGATGGCCCGGCCGAAGCATTCGATCTGCTTGCCGGGGTGCAGCAGCATGTCGGCGATGCGGCCCACCGGCACATAGGTCTTGATCGCGTTGGGTCCGAGCGGCAGCGTCGGGCGCGGCATGCCCTCGACCCGCGGCGCCATCATGCCGTTGACCGCGCCGAAGCCGATGCTGAAGCCGCCGCCGGGCAGCCCGATCTGCCCCAGCATCGCGGCCAGGGTGACCAGCATCCACACCGGCTGCTCGCCGTGATCGGCGCGCTGCACCGACCAGCTCAGGTTCACCATCGTCCGGCTGGCGGCCATCCTGCGGGCCAGCGCGCGGATCTCGCCGGCCGGCACGCCGGTGATGGCCGCCGCCCAGTCGGCGCCGCGGGGCGGCCCGCCCTCGCGGCCCAGCAGATAAGCTTCGAAACGCTCGTAGCCTTCGCAGTGGCGCGCCAGGAATTTCCGGTCGTGCAGACCTTCCGAGGCCAGAGTATGGGCAATGCCCAGCATCATCGCGGTATCGGTATGCGGCCGGATGGGCACCCACTCCGAACGGGACGCCGGTGGCCGGTCCGCGCGCGAGGGGCTGATGGTCACGAACAGCGGCCCGCCGCTCCCGGTACTCCGGTACCAGTCGGGATTATCGTGCACCACCGCGCCGCCGGGGTCGAGCTGGGTGTTCTTCAGGGCGGCGCCGCCGAACATCACCATCAGTTCGGTCGAGGCCATGACTTCGGGCCACGATGCCACGAGATTGGTGATGTCCGAACGCCCCAGGACATAGGGCATGATGCCCAGCGCGGCCCCGAAGCTGTGGTTGCCGCGCTTGTCCACGTAGCCGCCGTGCAGCCCCAGGAAACGCTTGAGCACGCTGGGCCCGTGGTGCAGCCGGCCGGCGCTGGCCCAGCCGTACGATCCGCCGTAGATCGCCTCGTTGCCGTGCTCGGCCTTGACCCGGGCCAGTTCGTCGGCGACCAGGCCCAGAGCCTGATCCCAGCCGACCGGCACGAACGCGTCGCCGCCGCGCCCCTGGCCGCTACGGTGGCGCAAGTAGCCGGCCCGCACGTACGGCTGGTCGATCCGCAGCGGCCCGCGCACGATCTCGGGCAGGCCCCGCACGAAGCTGGCCGGATGCGGGTCCGCGTGGTACGGCAAGGTATCGACGATGGCGCCTTGCTCGTCGGTCACGACGTCGTAGACGCCCCAATGCGAAGCGGTCTGGGTGGTTCGGGTCGCCACAAGGCCTCCTGGAAAGATGGAACGATCGCCGGCCGTCAATCGGCCTGGATCTTCAACTCGTCGATCAGCCGCCCCAACTGCCGGTAGTCGGCGGCCACCTGGGCCCCGAGCTTGCCGGGCGAGCCCCCCGCCGGCACCGCCGACAATGCCGCCAGCGCCTCCACCACGTCGGGCAGCGCCAGCACCTGCCCCAGCTTGTCGTTCAGCCACGCCACCACCGGCGCCGGCGTACCCGCCGGCGCGAAGAACGCGTTCCACGCGCGCAGGCGCACGTCGGGATAGCCGGACTCGGCGATGGAAGGCACTTCCGGCAGGAACGGCGTGCGGTCCGGATCCGCCACCGCGATGGCCGTCAGCTTGCCGGCCTTCAGATACTGCCTGACCGGTCCGATCGTCACAAGCGCGATCGGAATGTGGCCCGCCACGACGTCCGTCACCGACGGCGCGACGCCCTTGTACGGAATGTGCTGCAATGCCGTCCCCGCCGACCGGTTCAGCCATTCGCCCACGATGTGCATGGGCGATCCGGATCCCGAGGTGCCGTAGGAGATCCGCTGGCCGCGGCGGGACGCGTCGACGATGTCGCCCAGCTTCCTGAAGCCCGAACCGGGATGGGCGACCAGCAGCAGCGACGACGTCGTCATCTGGATGACGGGCTTGAAGTCCGCCACGGGATCGTAGCCGGCGGCGCCGGCCTGCTTGAGCACCAGCGGCGCCGTGGCGAAGGTCGAGGGCGCGAACAGCAGGGTATGGCCATCCGGCGCCGCATGCGCCACGTGGCTGCTGCCCAGCATGCCCGAGGCGCCGGCGCGGTTGACCACCAGCACGGGCTGCCCGGCCCGGGGCGCGAGCTTCTCGGCATAGAGACGCGCCATGACGTCGGTGTCGCTGCCCGGTGGATAGGCGACCACGATAGTGATAGGCTTTTCCGGATAGCGTTGCGCGTGGCCGGCCGCGCTCCAGACGACCCCCGCGGCGGCCAAGGCCGCGCCCAACCGCCGGCGAGTGATTTTCAACATGACGTTCCTCCGTGGAATCCCCCGCACTATAGGAATCGCCCGCCCCCCCCACTGGCGAGAAACCGTCAGTTTTCGGCGAAGATCCGACATATGAATCCGCTGCCCGTGCCCCTGCCCGTGGACATGGCGGGCGAGCCGCTGTGCGTCGTCGTGCGCGAAGGCCAGGCGGGCGAGACCTCGCTCCACACGCACGCCTGCGGACAACTGCTGTATCCCGAACGCGGCGCCACGCTGCTCCAGACCGAGCACCACCTGGTCCGGCTCGGTCCCAGCCGTGCCGCCTGGATCCCGCCCGACCTTCCCCACGCGGTGCTGATGGAGCGCCCCTACCGGTATCACAGCGTGTACCTGGACGCGGCGCTTTACGCCGAACCGGTCTTTTCCGTGACCGGCATCAGCCCCTTGCTGCGGGAACTGATCTTCGACGCGGGACGCTGGGACACCTCACACGCCGAAGCGCCATCGCGCCATTGGAAGACCCAGGTGATCCTGGACGAGATCCGCCGAGCCCCGCGCGTGGCCGCCGGCCTGCCCATTCCCGAGGACGCGCGCATCGCCCTGATCTGCCGGGCGCTGGAAGCGGACCCGTCGGATGGCCGAACGCTGGCGGAATGGGCGTCGCAGGCCGGGGCCAGCGAAAAGACGATGCAGCGCATGTTCGTCAAGCTGACCGGCCTGTCGTTCCAGCAATGGCGCAACCATGCCCGCATGACGCGCGCGATCGAGCTGCACAGCCTGGGGCGCCGCATGCTCGACATCGCCGTCGAACTGGGCTATTCCAGCGAAGGCGCCTATTCCCACGCGTTCAGGCAGTTCTACGGCTACTCGCCCGGCCAGTTGAAAAGAAAGAAGACGGAAGCACCCTGATCATGGAGCATTCATGGGACATCGATTGAGCGTGATCGCCACGCGCACCGGCGACGACGGCACCACCGGCCTGGCGACGGGGCCGCGGGTGGCCAAGGACTCACCGCGCATCGCGGCCATCGGCGATGTGGACGAACTGAACAGCGCGATGGGCCTGCTGGCGACGGAAGCCTTGCCGCAGGACATCGCGCACGACCTGCTGGACATCCAGCACGACCTGTTCGACCTGGGGGGAGAACTCAGCATGCCCGGGCAGGCCCTGCTGGCGGAGGCGCGCGTGGCGCACCTGGACGGCCTGCTGGCCGACTACAACGCCCGGCTGCCGCCGCTGCGCGAATTCGTGCTGCCCGGCGGAAGCCGGCCGGCGGCCCTGGCCCACATGGCCCGCACCGTGTGCCGCCGGGCCGAGCGCGGCGTGGTGGCGCTGGCGCGCGTCGAGACCGTCCACGCGCCGGTGCGGCAATACCTGAACCGCCTGTCGGACCTGCTGTTCGTGCTGGCCCGCGCCATCAACCAGGACGCCGGCACGCCGGAAGTCCTGTGGCGCTCGGGCCGCACCCGGGGCGGCTAGCCCCGGGTACCTGGACCTACTTGCCGCTGCTGGTCGCCACCAGCCGGCGCGCCTGCACCGCCTGCGCCAGACGCTCGAGCACCTGCACCGAGGCATCCCAGTCGATGCAGCCGTCGGTGATGCTCTGGCCGTAGACCAGCGGCTTGCCGGGGACCAGGTCCTGGCGGCCGGCCACGAGGTGGCTTTCCACCATCACGCCGACGATGCGGTTGTCGCCCGCTTCCATCTGGCGCGCCACGTCGTCCAGCACCTGGGGTTGGTTCTCGGGCTTCTTGCTACTGTTGGCGTGGCTGGCGTCGATCATCACGCGCTGGGCCAGGCCCGCCTTGGCCATGTCCTGGGCGGCGGCTTCCACGCTGGCCGCGTCATAGTTGGGCGCCTTGCCGCCGCGCAGGATGACGTGGCAGTCCTCGTTGCCGTTGGTGGACACGATGGCCGACACGCCGCCCTTGGTCACCGACAGGAAATGATGGGGTTGGGACGCCGCCTTGATCGCGTCGACCGCGATGCGGATGTTGCCGTCGGTACCGTTCTTGAAGCCCACGGGACACGACAGGCCGGACGCGAGTTCGCGGTGGACCTGGCTTTCCGTGGTGCGCGCGCCGATGGCGCCCCAGGAGACGAGGTCGGCGATGTACTGGGGCGTGATCATGTCCAGATATTCACACCCCGCAGGCAAGCCGAGGGCGTTGATCTCCAGCAACAGCTGGCGGGCGGTGCGCAGGCCCTTGTTGATGTTGAAGCTGCCGTCCAGGTCGGGATCGTTGATCAGGCCCTTCCAGCCCACCGTGGTGCGGGGCTTCTCGAAGTACACCCGCATCACGATCTCGAGTTCGCCGGCGAAGCGGTCGCGCTCGGCCTTCAGCCGGGAGGCGTATTCCAGGGCGGCCTTGGTGTCGTGGATGGAACACGGCCCGATCACCACCACGAGGCGGTCGTCCATGCCGTGCAGGATGCGGTGTAGCGCCTGCCGGGTGGAGTAGACCGTCTCCGAGACGTTGGTGGTGCAGGGAAACTCGCGCATCAGGTGCGAAGGCGGAGCCAGCTCCTTGATTTCTCGAATGCGCAAGTCGTCGGTGTTGTGGGACACGATCCTCTCCTGGATTTCAATGATGTCTGGTGTACATGTCTTGGGGGGTTTGCCCCACCGTTTCGTCCAGGCACAAAAAAAGCCGCCAGGACGCTGGCGGCTTTTTTGGGGCAGGAATCCGTTAGATACGACGCTTCCTTTCCTCCGCCAGCGGCTTTGGAAATCCAAAAAAGTAAAAGTAAAAATACGTGGAAGCGTAGTTCATAAAATATATCGTAGCAGGGGCCGGCCGCTTCGGCAAGTAGCGGGCACGGTTCTTGAGTGCCGGCGGCCGCAGCGCGGTGGCTGGGCTATGGGGCACGCCGCGCACCACCTCAATCGAAGAACGCCCGCAGCATCCGGTTCGTCGCCTCCGCCTGCTCGAACTGCACCCAGTGCCCGGCATCGGGAACGACGCGCCACTGGCGCTCGGGCCGGCCGTCGACCCACCACGGCCCCACCCGGTCCGGATGCGCGGTCACGTCGTGCTCGCCCCAGGCGAACAGGATGGGCATGGCAAAACCATCCAGGATGCCTTTGGTGGGACTGCTCTGCGACAGGGCCTTGCTGCGAAAGCGCGTGGCCTCGCAGGCCTGCCGGTGCACCGCGACCGCCAACGCGTCGATGCTGTGTTCATCGTGCAGCATCAGGGCCCGCAGGTTGTGGCGCAGGTCCTCGACCAGGGCCGCCTCGCCGCTTGCCAGCCGCCAGTTGACCATCGCGGCCCTCTGCCGGCGCGGCGTGCCGTGGCCGGCGGCGCCGAGCAGGGCCAGGCGCGCCACGTGCCCGCGCCGGGCGGCCAGGTGGACCGCGCACAGTCCGCCGAACGAGAAACCGGCCAGGTCGATCGGCGTATCGGCCCCCACGAGCTGGTCCAGTGTCGCCGCCGTGGCCGCCACCAGGTGGTTCAGGTCGGCGGGCGGCGTCAGCGTTCCGGATTCGCCGAACGACGGCATGTCCGGCACCCACACGGTGTGGTGTTGCGCGAGCGCCTCCAGGTTGCGTATCCAGTGCCGCCAGCTTCCGTGCCCGCCGTGCAGCAGCACCAGCGGACTTCCCTGCCCGGCCGAACGCCAGACGACGCGCGTGCCGGCATGCTCGGCCTCGTGGCGGACGGTGGCGGCCTCCACGGCGGCGATGGCCGCCTCGGCCTGGGTACGGTCGTCGTTCGGGAAAAGCAGGGAATCGATGTCGCTCATGGCGGAAAGTCGCGGAAAGCTGGCGGGCAAAGGCGCAAGCTTAACCCGCCGCCGCGGCGGTCCCGGCCCATCCACTACACTAGCGCCTCCGCATCGATTCCTTACCGTGGCCAGCATGTCCGAACCCATCCGCCTGTCCAAACGCATGTCCGAACTGGGACTCTGCTCTCGCCGGGAGGCGGATGAATGGATCAGCCGCGGCTGGGTGCGCGTGGACGGCGCGGTGGTCTCGGTGCTGGGCAGCAAGGTGCTGCCCAGCCAGAAGGTCACCATCGAACGCCAGGCCAGCGCCGAACAGGCGCAGCGGGTCACGATCCTGCTGAACAAGCCGGTCGGCTACGTCAGCGGCCAGGCCGAGGACGGCTACCAGCCCGCCGTGACCCTGGTCAAGGCCAGCACCCGCTGGACCGGAGACCGCGCGCCCACCCGCTTCCAGCCCAGCCAGTTGCGCAGCCTGGTGCCGGCCGGCCGGCTGGATATCGATTCGGTCGGCCTGCTGGTCCTGACCCAGGACGGCCGCATCGCCAAGCACCTGATCGGCGAGGACTCCACCGTCGACAAGGAATACCTGGTGCGGGTCCAGTACACCCGTCCGGGGCGCCTGCCCGAGAGCGGCCTCAAGCTGCTCAACCACGGCCTCTCGCTGGACGGCAAGCCGCTGCGTCCGGCCGTGGTGCGCTGGCAGAACGACGACCAGTTGTCCTTCACCCTGCGCGAAGGCAAGAAACGCCAGATCCGCCGCATGTGCGAAGCCGTCGGCCTGCGCGTGGTGGGCCTCAAACGCGTCCGCATAGGCGGCGTCGCACTGGGCGACCTGCCGCCGGGACAGTGGCGGTACCTGCGGGAAGACGAACGGTTCTGACCTGCGGCGGGCCAGCCACGGCCCCCGGCCCCCGGCCCTAGTCTTGGTCCTGCCGGGCCAACGCCTCGTAGACGTAGACGGCGGCGCCTTCGATATGCGCCCGCAGCAGGCCGCAGGCCTTGTCGGCATCGCGCTCCAGGCAGGCCTCGACCAGTTGGTGATGTTCCAGCGCGACGCGCTGGTCCACCGTTCGGTTGGCAAGGAATAGGCGCCGGTAGCGGTCGCCCCGGTCATTCAGCATCGAACAGAACTGCAGCAGCAGCGGCATGCGGCAAGCCGAAATCAGGCTCATGTGGAGCTGCCGGTGCAGGCGCTCCCACCGTTCCACCCGCTGCTGCCCGTTGTCGGTCTTCTCCTGGCGCGACAACTGCATCAGCGTGCCGGTGATCCGGACCTCCCATTCCTCGTCGGCGTGCAGGATGGAGTCGCGCAAGGCCTTGGGTTCCAGGTCGGCCCTCAGCTCGACCACCTCGGCCAGGTTCTCCGCGGACACCGGCGCCACACGCACGCCGCGCTGGTCCTCGATCAGCAGCAAGCCTTCGGACCCCAGGCGGGACACCGCCTCGCGCAGCGGACTCAGGCTGACGCCGTAGCGGTCGCGCAACTCCTCCAGCCGGATCCGCTGGCCGGGCAGCAGTTCCCCTGACAGCACCTCCTGCCGCAAGCGTTCCACCAGCGATGTCGCCAGCGTCGCCCGGCCCCGTTCAGGGGCGGGCTCGGAGCCAATCGGAATCTGTCTTGTCATGAGGCGGCGAGGCGAAATGGGATCCCGGAATTTTAGCCAGTTGTTGACCTGAAAAACGATAATGAGCAAAATATCGATGATTTAAAAATAATCGATAATCAATGAAAAGGCCGTCAGGGACGGCTTGCCCAATGAAGGAGACACGATGGAATACACCCAGCTCAGACTGCTGATCGATGGTCAATGGCTGGATGGCCAGGGGCGCGAGACACTACCGGTCATCAACCCCGCCACCGAGACCGTGCTCGGCCAGTTGCCCGTGGCGTCCGAGGCCGACGTCGAGCGCGCCGCCGGCGCCGCGGCGCGCAGCTTTCCGGCATGGCGGGACATGTCCGCCTACGACCGCGCGAAGATCCTGTTCCGGACCGGGGAAGTGCTGCGCGACCGCGTCGAGCACATCGCGCGGCTGATGACCCTGGAACAGGGCAAGCCCCTGAACCAGGCCCGCCAGGAAGTCATCCACCTGCCCGACATGCTGATCTGGCATGCCGAGGAAGGCCGCCGCGTCTATGGCCGGACCATTCCTGCCCGCGACCTCGGACATCGCCAAGTCTCGGCGCGCGAGCCCATGGGCCCCATCGCCGCGTTCACGACCTGGAACTACCCGGCCGTGATTCCGATGAAAAAGGTCTGCGCCATCCTGGCGGCCGGGTGCACCTGCGTGCTGAAGGGCGCGGAAGAAACGCCGGCCTCGACCATGGAGCTGGTCAGGGCCTTCGCCGACGCGGGGCTGCCCGACGGCGTGCTCAACCTCGTCTATGGCGCGCCCGACCGCATCTCCAGCCAGTTGATCGCCTCGCCGGCCATCCGGGGCATCTCGTTCACCGGCTCGACCGCCGTCGGCCGCAGGCTGGCGGAGATGTCGGGTCGGCACCTCAAGCGCACGGTCATGGAGCTGGGCGGTCACGCCCCCGTCATCGTCATGGATGACGTACGCGACCTGGCCGGCCTGGTCCGCACGTCGGTCCTGCGCAAGTTCCGCAACTCGGCGCAGGGTTGCGTGAACCCAAGCCGCTTCTTCATCCATCGCAAGCTCTACGAACCCTTCGTCGAGGCCTTCGTCGCCGAGACCCGGGCCCTGGTCATCGGCGACGGCTTCTCTCCCGACGTCAACATGGGACCGCTCGCGCACGAGCGCAGGCTCGGCGCGATGCAGCACTGCGTCGACGATGCGCTGGCGCACGGCGCCACGCTGCGATGCGGCGGCAGGCGGCTGGACCGGCCTGGCTATTTCTGGGAGCCCACGGTCCTGACGGATGTTCCAGCCAGCGCGCTGGTCATGAACGAGGAGCCCTTCGGCCCCGTCGTTCCCATCAATGCCTTCGATGACGTCGAGGAAGTCCTGGCCGAAGCCAACCGCCTGCCGGTGGGACTGGCGGCCTACGCCTTCACCAACTCGACGCTGTGGGCCAATCGGCTGTCGCGGCGGTTGGAAGCCGGCATGGTCGCGATCAACTCCTTTGCCTTCGGCGCCGCCAATGCCAGCAGCACGCCCGAGGTCCCGTTCGGCGGGATCAAGGCCAGCGGCTTCGGCGCCGAATGCGGCAGCGAAGGCATCGAGGGATACCTGAACATCAAGTTCGTCAGCGAATACGAACAGGCGTGACCCGCGCCGTCACAACCATCCAGGAGACAAGCATCATGACCCTTACCCGACGCATTCTTGCGGGCATCGCGCTGGCGCTGGCCGCCGGCAGCGCCCTGGCCACCTATCCCAACCGGCCCATCCGCTTCATCGTTCCCATGGCGGCCGGCGGCCCCGCCGACCTGACCGCCCGCCTGCTGGCCAGGATGATCAGCGACCAGCTGGGGCAGCCCGTCGTCGTCGACAACCGCAGCGGCGCGGGCGGCGTGGCGGGCACGGATGTCATCGCCAAAGCGGCGCCGGACGGCTACACGATAGGCATGGGCACCATCAGCAGCTTCGGCATCAATCCGGGCCTGATGGCCAAACTGCCGTTCGACGCGCAAAAGGATTTCACGCCCATCGGCAACGCGTCGGCCACCAGCGGCATCATCCTGGCGACCCGGGACGCCCCCTTCGGGGACCTGCCCGGCCTGATCGCCTATGCCAGGCAGAACCCCGGCAAGGTCACCTACGCGTCCGCCGGCATCGGCTCGGTCGGCCACATGGTGGGCGAGTCCCTGAACCACGCCGCCGGCATCGCGCTGACGCACGTGCCCTACCGGGGCACCACGCCCGCCGCGCAGGGCCTGCTGGCCGGCGACGTCATGCTGTTCATCGAGACCTCGTTCAGCACCGCCATGCAGTACCTGCCCACGGGCCGCGTCAAGGCCATCGCCGTCACGCGCAAGCAGCGCTCGCCCCTGCTGCCCGACGTCCCCTCGATGGGGGAAGGCGGATTCCCGCAGATCGACAGCCCGGCCTGGTTCGGCGTGGTCGGACCGGCCGGCATGCCGCCCGACGTCGTCAAGCAGTTGAACGCCATCCTGCAGAAGGGATTCGGCACGCCCGAGACCCGCGAGCAACTGGCCCGCTTCGGCGCCGAGCCCGTGCCCTCGACGCCCGAGGACTTCCGCACCTACATCGGCGAGGAAATCGGCCGCTGGACCCGGGTCATCCGCGCCGCGGGGATCAAGCCCGAGTAGCGTGCCGGCTCAGTCCAGCGACGCGCCCGACTCCTTCACCGCCGCGGACCACAACTTGTTGTCCGCGACCAGCTTCCTGGCGAACTCCTCGGGCGTATTGCACAGCACGCTGACGCCGATGGCGGCAAGCTTGGCGCCGAACTCGGCGTTCCGGCCCGCTTCGGCCAAGGAGTCGGCAATCTTGTTGACGATCTCGGCAGGCGTGCCGGCCGGGGCCGCCACGCCGTTCCAGGTCTCGGTCGTGAAGCCCGGATAGCCCTGCTCGGCAACGGTCTTGACACCCGGCAGGTCGGCGGAAGGCTTGGTGCCGGAGGTAGCGACGATGCGCAGCCGGTTCGTCGTCGAATAAGGCAGCACCTCGGCCACGTTCGCGAAATACATCGGCACCTGCCCGCCCACCACGTCGGCGATCGCCGGCGCGCCGCCGCGATACGGCGCGTGGATCATCGACAGCTCCGCGCGCTTGACGAACATCGCCATCGTCAAATGGCTGACCGACCCGCTGCCCGCCGAGGCATACGCCACCTGGCCAGGATGCGCCTTCACGTAGGACACCAGCTCAGGCAGCGTCTTGGCCGCGAAGCTCGGATGCACCGCCAGCGCGAACTCGTTGGTCGCCACGATCGACACCGGCGCGAAATCCTTGATCGGGTCGTAGCGTACCTTCTGCAGGTACGGCACGATGGCCATCTGCGGCGCCGTCGCCATGAACAAGGTGTAGCCGTCCGGCTTGGCCCGCGCCACGTAGTCGGCGGCGATCGCGCCATTGGCGCCGGGCCGGTTGTCGACCACCACCGTCTGCTTGAGCCGGGTGGTCAGCCATTCGGCGGTGATCCGCGCGATGCTGTCGGTATTGCCACCGGCGGCGAACGGCACGACCAGCGTGATCGCGCGCTCGGGCCATGCCGCATGCGCGGCGCCCGCCGTGGCCAGTGAAAGAAGAACCCCTGCAAATCGCCACTTCATTTCCATGCCATCCCCCGCCATGCGTGGTTGAAAAATCAGGCTGCGTGATTCATTTCCCGGTAGACGTCGCGTGCTTCGGCCTCGGCCGCCTTCACGTGCGCCACGGCCACGGCGCGTGCCACGCGGGCATCGCCTTTTTCCAGCGCGTCATAGATGCTCTCGAGCTCGCGCACGCTGTGCTTGGCGCGGCCGGGGCTGGCCATGGTCCGGGCCCGCAGGAAGTTGATGCGTGTCAGCAGGCCGTGCAGCACCTCGCCCATGATCGCGTTCCCGCAGCATTGGATGATCACTTCGTAGAAATCCGCCGTGGCCGAGATGCGCGTCTTCCAGTCCTGCTGGTCGACGGCGGCGGCAAAGATGTCGAGCGCCTCGCGCATGCGGCGCAGGTCGTCCGGCTTGACGCGCCCGGCCGCCAGCGCGGCGGCCTCGCCTTCGAGCAGCGCGCGCAGGTGATAGATGTTCTCGGCTTCTTCCCAGCTCAGTTCGGCCACCGACGGCCCCTTGTTGGGCACGATGGTGATGAGCTTTTCCGTCGCCAGCACCCGCAGCGCCTCGCGCACGGAAGTGCGGCTGACGCCCAGCAGGCTGCACAGCTTGGCCTCGACCAGCCGTTCGCCCGGCTTGAAGTAGCCGCTGGTGATGGCTTCGCGCACCAGGCGCACCGTTTCCTGTTGCACCGAGCGCGGGGATATCTTCAGGTCCATGGTGTCGTCTCCGATCACAGCGGCGGCCGTTGCCGGGCCTGGTGGCGGTCGAACAGGTCATAGGCCCCCTTGAACCAGGGCTGATCGGCCAGGCGCGCGCGCCAGGGCGTGGCGCGCGCCTTGGCGCGGGCCGGCGACTCCAGCGCCCCGGCGTCGTCCAGGTAGTGCAGCGCCAGCCGGTTGTAGCGTCCCGGCTCGCCGTCCTTGACGTGGAAGCGCCGCACCGCGCGCCACTGCGGGCACTCCAGCAGCAGCGGCACGTGGTCCTGTTCGTACCAGGCATCGAAATCGGCCAGGTGCTCGCCGGGCACGTTGAACCAGACGGCATACAGCACCGGGGCATCGAGCGCTTCGGGCGAGTCATCGCCGGCGCGGCCGATTTCCTCGCACAGGTAGCGCGTGAAGCCGGAGACGTTGCGCAGCATCCAGGCCGTTTCCTCGGAAGGATGCTGCTTGATGGCCTGGTAGGCGACGGTGCGCAGCGCGGCCAGATCGTCCATTTCATAGACGGCCAGGTAGTTGCGCTCGGATGCCGCGTAGCGCTGGGCACTGACGAAACCGCGCAAGCCCATGCGGATAGGAATGTGTTCGGTGTCGTACCAGCGGTTGAACTTCTCTTCCCACTCGGGGGCCGGCTTCATCTCCGAGAACAGAATGGCGCATCCGCGCATGGAGCCCTCCTGGACTTCATTGACTTTATGATTGTATGACAATAACATCGTCGAACATTCGGTTCAACAAGAATTTGGAACCCTCACCCGAGGGTGGCTGACGTCAGGAGCGACACATGCAATTGAAAGTACGCAGGTGGCAGGCGATCGTGGAAGAGAAGCTCGAGGAAGCCGGCCGGCCGGCCGACGAATCGCTGCGCAAAGCGGCCATCGTGGCCTTCGTGGAAAACCCCTACGCCGGCCGATACGTCGAAGACCTGTCGCCCATGATCGAGGCCAGCCCCGAACTGGGCGCCCGCATGGCCGCCCGGCTGCGCGCGGCCTATGGCGACCACCCCGTCCTGTCGTACGGCAAGGCCGGCGTCGTCGGGCTGGGCGGCGAACAGGAACATGCCAACGCACTGCTGACGACGGCGTCGGCCGAACCCCTGCGCAAGGAGATCGGCGGCGGCAAGGCCTGGATCTCGTCGGTGACCAAGATCGGCGGCCCGGGCACGGTACTGGACGTGCCGCTCGCCTCCAAGGATGCGCTGTACGTGCGCTCGCTCTATAACGCCATGACGCTGTATTTCGCCGACGGCCCCCTGCCCGACGAGATCGCGCTGGTGTTCGCGGTCTCCAACCGCGAGCGGCTCAACGCCCGCGTGGGCGGCCTGCGGCTGCGGGACGCGCAGGGCAAGGACGGACTCGTTTGAGGAGCGCACGATGAAACTCGCCATCGTCAACCTGGGCCGGATACTGACCGGTGAATGGCGCGAGCCCTACGCCTCGGGCGACGCCATCCTGATGCAGGACGGACTGATCGCCAAGGTCGGCACGCTGAGTCCGGCGGAAGTCGAGAGCGCCGACGTGGTCATCGACGCCGCCGGCACCACCGCCATTCCCGGCCTGATCGACTCGCAGGTGCACAACACCTTCGGCGACTACACGCCGCGGCAGAAGACCGTGGGCTTCCTGGAAAGCTATGTGCACGGCGGGGTCACCACCGGCATCACCGCCTCGGAAGTGCACACGCCCGGCCGTCCCAAGGACCCGGCCGGCGTCAAGGCGCTGGCGGTGGCCGCCCAGCGCTGCTTCCAGGACTACCGCCCGGGTGGCATGCGCGTGTACGCCGGCTCCATCATCATCGAACCCGGCCTGGTGGAACAGGACTTCGCCGACATCGCCGCGCAGGGCGTGTGGCTGGCCAAGGCCGGTTTCGGCGCGGTCAAGACCCCGTACGACTACGTGCAGGCCATAGGCTGGGCGCGCAAGCACGGCATGATCACCACCGTACATACCGGCGGCTCGTCCATACCCGGGTCGTCGGGCATCTGGGCCGAGCACCTGATCGCCATGAACCCGCATGTCTCGTTCCACGTCAACGGCGGCCCCGTGGCCATGCCCGACGAAGGCTTTCCCAAGATGGTGTACGAGTCGGAAATCGCGCTGCAGGTCTGCACCGCGGGCAACCTGCGCACCACGCTCATGCTGGGCGACATGGTGCGCAAGGCCGACCAGTTCGACCGTTTCCTGATCGCCACCGACACGCCCACCGGCAGCGGCATCATGCCGCTCGGCATGATGTACACGATCACCCACCTGGCCAGCCTGACCGACATGCCGGTGGAATGGGCCATCGCGGCGGCCACCGGCAACAACGCCCGGGTCTACGGCATCAACAGCGGCTTCCTCAAGCCGGGCAAGGATGCCGACGTGGTCCTGCTGGACGCCTGCGTGGGCGGGTCCAAGGACGATCCGCTGGATGCCCTGCGCAACGGCGACATCGCCGCGGTGGCGGCCGTCGTGACCGACGGCGTCCCGCGCTTCGTCGGCAAGAGCCGCAACACGCCGGCCGGCAATCGCCCGGTCCGCGTCGCCCGCTGCGACATTCCCCAGGACTACTCCACCGGAGGCCATTGAATGAGCAAGCACATCGCCATAGTGGGCGCCGGTCCGGTCGGCGTCGTCGCGGCGCTGGCCGCCGTGCAGCAGGGCTTCCGGGTCTCGCTGTACGAGGCCGAGTCGTGCGTGGACGACAGCCCGCGCGCCGCCACCACCCATAGCTCGACCCTGGAGATGATCGCCCGCGTGGGGCTGATCGACCGCTTCGTCAGGGAAGGCCTGACGGCGCGCTACTTCCAGTTCTGGGACCAGACCGCGCAGGCCATGGTGGCCCAGTTCGACCACGAAGTCCTGAAGGACGAGACGCCCTACCCCTTCGTCGTGCAGACCGAGCAGCACAAGCTCGGCAACATGGGGATCGAGAAGCTGCGAACCTATGCGGACGCGGCGGTCCACTTCGAGCACCGCATCACGGTGGTCGCGCAGACCGACGACGGCGTGACCCTGACCGCCCAGGCTCCGGACGGACAGGTACGCATCGAGGCCGACTACGTGATCGCGGCCGACGGCGGCCGCAGCGCGCTGCGCAAGGCCCTGGACATCCCGTTCGAAGGCATGACCTGGCCCGAGCGCTTCATCGTCATCACGGTCAAGGACGACTTCGAACGCCTGATGGGCTGCTGCTACCGCAATTACCTTGCCCACCCCGATGCCTGGACCAACCTGTTCAAGATCTCGGGGGACGACATGCAGGGGCGCTGGCGCGCGGTGTTTCCATCGGGCGTGGACGAGACCGACGAAGAAGCCCTGAGCGACGCCGCGGTGGCCCGCCGCCTTGCCCATGTGTTCCCGAGGACCGAGCCCTACGAGGTGCTGCACCGTAACATCTACCGCGTCCACCAGCGGGTGGCGGCACGCTTCCGGCAGGGCCGGGTGTTCCTGGCGGGCGACGCCGCGCACGTCAACAACCCCATCGGCGGCCTGGGGCTGAACTGCGGCATCCACGATGCCATGGAGCTGGTGGACATGCTGTCCGCCGTCGAGCGGGGCGAAGAAGACGCGTCGGTCTTCGATCGCTACGAGCGCCGGCGCCGGCAGATGAACATCGAGTTCGTGCAGCAGCAGACGGTCAACAACAAGAAGCGCCTGGAGGAGAAGGATCCCGCCGTGCGCGCGCAGGCGCTGGACGATATCCGCAGGATCGCCGACGATCCGCAGCGGCACCGCCAGTTCCTGCTACGCAGCTCGCTGATCGACAGCGTGCGCAAGGCCAGGACGATCGCTTGAGGCCCCGAGGCCTGTTCGTCTAGCTCGCCGCGCAGTGCGGCGCCTGGCCGCCGCCCGGCACCGCGCGCACGCTGGCGGCGATGGCATCGGCCACCAGGGCGACCAGGCCCTGGTGCGCCGCCACCACGTCGGCGACCGATCCGCCGGCCGCGGCCTGCTCGAAGCGGCCCAGGCAGACCTGCTTCGCGCCGCCGGCCGATGGCTTGACCGACCACGCCACCGTGGCCTCGACCGGTCCGCCCAGGCGCGCGTCCAACCGCGAGAACTCGACGTTGATGCGGTAGGCGGGCTTGCCCGCCACGCCGCCCTTGGCCACGTCCACCGCATGCAGCCGGCCCTGGAGCGCCGAGGACAGGGCGTCCTGCAACTCGTCCCCCAGCGTGGCGGACCACCGCTGCCCTTCCAGCATCTGCACCTTCGCGCCATCCTCGCGCAGCACGATCTGGCGGCGGCGCAAGCGTTCGGGCAGCGCCACGGGGGCGAGGTCGATCACCATGGCCGGTCCGGCCGAGGGCACGGCGGCCGCTTCCCGGGACGGGGCCTGCAGCGTGTAGACGTCGGGCGCGACCGGCGCGGCGCATCCCGACAGTCCCGCGGCCAGCGCCGCCATGGCCAGCACGAATGTCTTCATCGTTCTTCCTTGGGCTTTCCGCGCAGCAGCGACTGCGGGTTCTCTTCCAGATAGTCGGTCAACTGGCGCAGCGAATTGGCGGTGCGCATCAGTTCGACCAAGGCGCGCCGCAGATCCTGCTGCATGGGGGCATCGGCCGAGAACGTGCCTTCGGCGGCCTTGAGCGTCTTGCGCGCGTCTTCCATCGTCGCCACGATCTCCGGGGCGACCTGGCCGTCGAGCCGCTTCACGAGCTTGTCGGCGGACGCCATGGTCTCGCGCATGCCGGCCAGCGCCGCGGTCAGGTCGCGGCCGATGGTGTCGAACGGCACCTTGCCGATCTTGTCCACGATATCGGCCAGCTTGCCCTGCAATTCGTCGAAGGCGCCCGGGATCGTCGGGAACTCGTCCAGCCCCTGGCTGCGGCCCATGCTGGCCGGCAGCGGTACTCCCTTGAAGAAATCGATGGCGATGTACATCTGCCCGGTCAGCAGGTTGCCGTTGCGCAGTTGGGCGCGCATGCCGCGGCGGATCAGCACATCCATCAGGCGACGCTCCGCGTCGGCATTCAGCGCGCCCGGCTCGCCGGAACGGCGCAGGCCCAGGCGCGAGGGATAGAAGTCCACCACCACCGGCAGGCGGAAGGAATTGGTGTCGCGGCGAAACTCGATGCCTATCGAGCGGACGGCGCCGATGACCACCCCGCGGAAATCGACCGGCGCGCCGGGCGACAGGCCCCGGACCGACTGCTCGAAGTACATCACCGCGCTGGTCGGCGGACCGTCGTCCACCTTGAGCGCGTCGTCCTGGTTGCCGGCAAGCTGGAACACGGCATCGTCCTGCGCCGGCTGCCCCACCGGCAGATGGGGCGAATCGATGAACGAGACACCGCCCAGCAGCACGGTGGAGATCGATTCGGTCTGCAGCTTCAGGCCATCGGCGTCGACCTTGAGATTGACGCCGCTGGAATGCCAGAACCGGGTGCTGGTCGTGACGAAGCTGTCGTAGGGCGACCGGACGAACACGCGTACGGTCACGCCCTTGCCGTTCTGGTCCAGGTCATAGGCCACGACCTGGCCCACGTTGACGCGGCGGAAATACACCGGCGAACCGATATCGAGCGAACCGAGGTCGCCGGCGTGCAGCACGAACTGCTTGCCCGGCGTGTCGGCGGTCACGATGGGCGGCACCTCCAGGCCCGTGAACGAGTCCTCGCGTTCCTGGGAGCGCCCCGCATCCACGCCTATGTAGGCGCCCGACAGCAGCGTGCCCAGGCCGCTGACGCCGCTGGCGGCGATGCGCGGCTTGACCACCCAGAAGCGGCTGTCCTCGACGGCGAAGCTGGAGGCGTTGGAGGTCAGCTCGACCGCGACGACGACGTGCGACCGGTCTTTCGCGAGCTCGATGGATTTCACCAGGCCGATGTCGACGTCCTTGTAGCGGACCTTGGTCTTGCCCGCCTCAATGCCTTCGGCCGAGCGAAAGGTGATGTCGATGGTCGGCCCGCGGGCATACCAGCTGTTGATGGCGAACGAGAGGCCGGCGATGGCCGCGACGATGGGAATCAACCATACCAGCGACGGCAGCCACCGGCTGGGACGGCGGCGCGCCGGTTCGCCCGGCGTCGCGTCGGGAGGGATATCAGGCTTGTTTGTCATGGGCGTCTATGGGGTCCCAGATAAGGCGAGGATCGAAGCTCATCGAGGCAAGCATGGTCAGCACCACCACGGCGCCGAACGCGATCGCGCCCGGCTCGGGCCGGACGGTGGCCAGCGCGTCCAGGCGCACCAGCGAGGCCAGCAACGCGACCACGAACACGTCCACCATGGACCAGCGCCCCACGGCTTCAACCATGCCGTACAGGCGGGTACGTTCGACCGGCCGCCAGGTCGAGCGGACCTGGGCCGTGACGACGAGCATCAGCAGCACGGCGAGCTTGAAGATGGGAATGACGATGCTGGCGCAGAAGACCACGGCGGCGACGAAATAGGAGCCGTCCTCCCACAGGTAGACGACGCCGCTCAGGATGGTGTTGGTCTGCGAACCCAGCAGCGTGCCGGTGGTCATGATGGGCAGGATGTTGGCCGGCAGGTACAGGGCCATGGCGGCCAGCAGGAAAGCCCAGGTGCGGCGTAGGCTGTCTGGCTTGCGCAGGTGCAGAGCCGCGCCGCAGCGGTCGCACGCGGTGCCGCCGCGCCGGCGAGGATGGATGGCCGAGCACTGCGGACACTCCATCACGCCCGCCTGCGCCGCCGTGCGCACCGGGCTCATGGCCGATCCTCCGCGGCAGGCGGGTAGCCGGCCTCGATGGCTTCGACGTGTTCCCACAGGTCGGCGGGATCGAAGCTGACCACGACCGCCAGCAGCACGGTCAGCGCCCCGAACGCCCACAGCGCCACGCCGGGGATCACGGTCGCCATCGCGGACAGCTTCACCAGCGAGGCCACGATGCCCAGCATGAAGACCTCGATCATGCCCCAGGGCCGGCCCAGCCGGATGAGGCGCACCACCGGACCGAAGCCGGCCGGGATCCGGCCCAGCCACAGCGGCACCAGCAGGTAGGCCAGGAGCCCCAGTTCGACCAGCGGCATCAGGATGGTCGTCACGAAGACCAGGGTCGAGACCGACAGCATGTCCTCCAGCGCCAGTACCCGGACCGCGCCCCAGACGGTGGTGCGCGTACTCACGCCCTGGATCTCCATCGTGACGATGGGAAAGGCGTTGCAGCAGATGAAGACGATCAGGCTGGCCAGCACCACCGGCAGCAGGGCCCCGTAGCGCCGGTCGTTGTTCCGGTAGAGCTCGGTCCCGCAGCGCGGGCAATAGGCCCGCTCGCCCGGGTCGAGCCGGATCCGGCGAAACACGGCATCGCAGTGTTCGCACAGCTTCAGCGACGTGTCGGCGCGAGGATCGGAATAGTTGGACATGAAGGCACTTACAGACAACAGTGTATGTATATGCCGGAGCCATGATATCGCAGATTGCCGCGGGCGCGCACCGCCTCACGGCGCCTGGGACAGGGCCCGGGCCTCTTCCTCCAGGCATTCGACCAGCGCCCGCATGGCGGGCGAGGGTTCCAGGCTGTCGTGGCGTATCACGCCAATGGGGCCGAACACCGGCGGCAACTCCACCGCCAGGATCGCCAGCGCGTGCCGGCGCGCATGATAGGCGGCCACCGCGCGCGGCATCACGGACAAGGCCTGGCTATTGTCCATCAGGACCATGTTGTTCAGCACCGAGGCCGACTCCACCCGCGAAGCCGGGCGAACGTCTTCGCGCTGGAACAGCATGTCCAGCCCGGCCCGCACCGGACTGCCGCGCGGCGGCAGGATCCACGGGTAGGCCGCCAGGTCCTGCCAGGACGGCCGCTTCCTGGACGCCAGCGGATGGCTGGCCGATCCGCACACGCACATCGGTTCTTCGCACAGGATGCGCGTGGCGAGGCCTGCGCCGGCCGTCCCCGCCCCCAGCCGCGCCACCACCAGGTCCAGCTTGCGGGTCTGCAGATCGGGCAGCAGCGCCTCGATCGAGCCTTCGCGCACCAGTACGTTGACCCCCGCCGCCCGCCGCTCCAGCCGCAGCAGCGTGCGCGGGACCAGGAAGGCCGCGGACGACGAGTTGATGCCCACGCTCAGGGTCTCGACGCCCAGGCCGCCGGGCTCGGACCATTCCCGCCCCATACGTTCGAGGTCGCCCAGCACCCAGCTCGCGTGCCGGATCATCGAGGCGCCGTGCACCGTCGGAAACGTCCCTTTCGAGGTGCGCTCGAACAGCCTGGCCCCGACCATCTCCTCGAGCTCGGCCAGCATCCGCGAGACCGCGGGCTGGGTCGTGGCCATGCGGCGCGCGGCCTCGCCCACGTTGCGCACGTCGTCCATCACCATCAGCAGGCGCAGGTGGCGCAGCCGGAGCCGGCCGCGCAGGTACCAGTCCGCGCGCAGCGCGGCCTCGGAAGCGTCAGGCATCACATACCAACTCTGATATGACAATTGCCAAATATATCATTGGACCGCAATGATCCAGATCGGCCATGATCTGCGCAGATGAAGCGTCCGCCGCCAGGAACGGGCGTACCCAAGGAGACAACCATGCTGAAATCCGCGACCGGCCTCGTGGCCGCCCTCGCCTTCGCGGCCGGTGCCCAGGCCGCCTATCCCGACCGCCCCGTCACGCTGGTCGTGCCCTCGGTGCCCGGCGGTGCCGCCGACATGGTGGGCCGGCTGGTGGCCGAACAGCTCGGCAAGCAGTGGAACGTGCCCATCATCGTCGAGAACAAGCCCGGCGGCGCCACCATCATCGGCACCCAGGCGGTGATCAAGGCCGCGCCCGACGGCTATACCCTGCTGCTGGGCATCGATGCCTCGTTCGCCGCGGTGCCTTTCCTGATGGAGAAGATGCCGTACCAACCGCGCAAGGACCTGGAACCGGTCGCCACGCTGTCCACCCTGCGCTACGTGCTGGTCGCCTCGCCCACCGCCCCGTTCAAATCGGTCGAGCAACTGCTGGAGCAGGCGCGTGCCCGCCCCGACACGATCACCTACGCCAGCGGCGGCGAAGGCTCCACCCACCACCTGGGCATGGCGCTGTTCGAACAGGAGGCCGGCGTGTCGTTCAAGCACGTGCCGTACAAGGCGGCGCCGCAGGGCTTCGTGGACGTGATGGGCGGGCACATCGACATGATGTTCCTGGCGGCCAGCACGGCCATCCAGCCGGTCCGGGGCGGCAAGGTGCAGGGGCTGGCCAACACAGCCGCCACGCCCATTCCCGACCTGCCTGACCTGCCCATGCTCAAGGACAAGGTCAAGGGCTTCACCTTCGACAGTTGGTTCGGCCTGTTCGCGCCCGCCGGTACGCCGCCGGCGGTGATCGACAAGCTGACCGCGTCGGTCCAGTCGGTGCTGCACGACCCGCAGGTGCGCGACAAGCTGCAGGCCCAGGGCCTGGCCGCGGGCGAAGGCGGCCCGCGGGAGCTACGCGAGCGCATCGGCGCGGACACCCGCCGCCTCGCCCCCGTCATCGCCAAGATCAAGAGCCAGCAAAGCAAGCCATGAAACGCCCGAACATCCTGCTCATCACCACCGACCAGCACCGCGGCGACTGCCTGGGCTTTGCCGGACGGCGCGTGAAGACGCCCCACATCGACGAGCTGGCGCGCACCGGCACGCACTTCTCGTCGTGCATCACGCCCAACCTGGTGTGCCAACCGTCGCGGGCGTCCATCCTGACCGGTCTGCTGCCGCTGACCCATGGCGTCCGCGACAACGGCATCGACCTGGACGAGCGGACCGGCGAAGCAGGTTTTGCCGGCAGCCTGTCGGCGGCGGGCTACGCCACGGGCTTCATCGGCAAGGCGCACTTCTCCACGCATCACACCTTCGCCCGCACCGGCCGGCCCGAGTGCCAGCACACCGAGGCCGAACTGGGGCCCGACTGGTCGGGTCCCTACATGGGCTTTCGCCACGTGGAACTCGTCGTCGAAGGCCACAACTACTGGCTGCCCACGCCGCTGCCCGGCGGCCTGCACCATTCGCGCTGGCACTACGGCGACGGCCTGGGAGAAATGCGCAACCGCCTCTACCAGACCGACCTGGGACCGCCCAGCGGCGCGCCGCAGACCTTCAACTCGGCCCTGCCCGTGGCCTGGCACAACTCGACCTGGATCGGCGACCGGACCATCGACTACCTGCGCGCGCACCGCGACGAGCCCTTCTGCCTGTGGGCCTCATTCCCCGATCCGCACCACCCGTTCGACTGCCCGGAACCCTGGTCCCGGCTGCACCACCCGGACGACGTGGACCTGCCCCGCCACCGCACCACCGACTACGACCGCCGCCCCTGGTGGCACCGCGCCAGCATGGAAAGCCGGCCGGTGGGCAGCGCCGAGGTCCAGGCGCTGCGGCAGAATTTCTCGCGCATTCCGACCCAGCCCGATGCCCAACTGCGCAACATCATCGCCAACTACTACGGCATGATCTCGCTGGTGGACCACCAGGTGGGCCGCATCCTGAAGGCCTTGCACGAATACGGACTGGACGAGGACACACTGGTCGTCTTCACCTCGGACCACGGCGAATGGCTGGGCGACCATGGGCTGATGCTCAAGGGGCCCATGGCCTACGAAGGCCTGCTGCGCGTGGCGATGGTGGCGCGCGGGCCGGGCGTGCGGGCCGGCGCGCAGGTACGCGATGCGGTCTCGACCCTGGACCTCGCGGCCACGATGGTCGACTACGCGAACGCCCCCGCGCTGGGGCCGCTGCATGGCCGGAGCCTGAGGCCGCTGCTCGAAGGCGCGGACACCGGCCGGGACTACGCGCTGAGCGAATGGGACGTGGCGGCCTCGCGCTGCGGCGTGGAGCTGAAGCTGCGCACGGTGCGCACCCGCGACTGGAAGCTGACGCACGAACAGGGCAGCGGCGCGGGCGAGATGTACAACCTGGCCGACGATCCGGACGAGATGGACAACCTGTTCGACGATCCGGGCTACGCGGCCCGGCGGCGGGAACTGCTGGACATGCTGAGCGAGCGGCCCGACGACCGATTGCCTGAGCGGCTACCGGCATCGGGCGTGGCCTGAGACCGGCGGAACCGGCCCTTCAGATCCCTTGGGCCGGTTCCGGCTTGAGCCGGCCCAACCCGTCGGCGACCTGGCTGGCCGACTCGACAAGCCTGGCCAGGTAGCGGTCGACCGCCTCGGCCGACGTCATCACCGACGAGAACCAGGTCAGGCCCAGCGTGGCGACGACAACGCCGCGGTGAAAGACCGGAATCGCCAGCGTGCAGGACTGCTGGCTGAGCTCGGGCACGCGCAGGGCATAGCCCTGCCGGCGGGTTTCTTCCAGCAGATGCTCCAGCCCCTCCGGATCGTGCGCAAGCGCATCTTCCTCACGGCCCGTGCGGCGTACCAGGTCCAGGATGAACGCGCGCTCCTGCGGATCGCAGAATGCGAGATAGGCCAGGCCCAGCGCCCGCCCCACCAGGCTGCGCCGCAAGTTGATCGACGAATGCAACAGCGACAGCGGCGACTGCGGGATGGTGCTGTAGCGCACCACCATCGCGTCGACGTCCAGCAGCGCCAGCGTGACCGGCCACTTGAATTCGCGCGTCAGCGCATCGCACACCGGCGTGGCCACCTCGATCACCTGCGGCTGGTGGTTGTAGCCGCAGCACAGCGACGCCACACCCGAAGCGAGGTAATACGCGCCGAACCGCACCGACTGCGCCACCAGCCCCTTGGCTTCGAAAGTACGCAGCAGCCGCGCGATCGTGGACTTGGGGATGCCCGTGCGCCGGTGCAGGTCGTCGATGCTCGATACCGACTGCCGGTTCAGGGCCTGCAATAGCTCGATCGCGCGCTCCACGCTGCGGATGCCGCCGCGGGCACGTTCGTCCGGCTCGTCCGAAAGCAGCCGGGTCATGCCGGCTGCGCTCCGGCGGCACCGGCCGCGGCGCGCGCCGCCATGTGCTGGCGATAGGTGCTGACACGGTAGCCCAGGTCGGGGGAGGCCTCTTCCACATGCATGGAGATCGCGATCGGCAAACGGTCGGACAACGGCTTGAACCGTGCGAGGATGGCCGCGAACAAGCGGTCGGTCGACGCCTTCTTGACCTCCGGATCCCGGCCGGGCAGCGTGCGCAGGACGAAATGCACGAAGACGTTGTCGGGGTGGACGTCGGCGATGCGGTAGCGCCGGACCGGAACCGCGCGGGTACGCAACCCCGCCAGCGGAAAAACGCCATCGGCCACCACCTCGCGGTGCACGTCGTCGAGCAGCGCATCGACATCGACGTGCGACTCCAGATTGTCGGAATACTCCATCCACAGATGCGGCATGTCGGTCCTCCTGGCTTTACTGGATGCGCAACTGATGGCGCTGGATGAACCCGGCGATGTCCTGCGCCTCGCCACGATACTTCTTGCCGAAGGCCGCGGCACTCTGCACGTCCAGGATGATCCCCTCTTCCCCCAGCTTGTTCTGGACCACGGGATCCCCAAGCGCGGCATTGATGGCCGTATTGAGCCGCTCGACGACCTCGGGCGGCGTGGAGGGCGGCGCGAACACGCCCAGTGCGCCGCTGGCATTGAAGCCCGGCGCGCCGCTGCGGGCGATGACCGGCAGCTTGGGAAAGGCCGGGCTGGAATCGGGCGAACCGATGGCCAGCGCCCGCACGGTGCCGCTCTGCAGATGGCCAGCGGCCAGCGACGACGAACCGAAGATGGCCTGCACCCGGCCGCCCAGCATGTCGGTCAGCATCTGGGCCGCGCCCTTGTACGGCACCGCGGTCATCTTCAGTCCGAAGGCCGCATTCAGGTGCTCCAGCGCGAAATGGTTGGGCGAGCCTATGCCGCTGGTGCCGAAGTTGTAGATGCCCGGCCGGCTCTTGACGAGCGCCACGAACTCCTCGAAGGTCTTGGCCGGAAAATCGGCGCCGACCAGCAACAGCGTGGTCGGCCGCCCCACCGAGGCCACCGGCAGCAGGCCATTGACCGGATCGAAGCTGAGCCCCTGGTTGGTGGCCGCGGCGATCTGCAGCGAGGTATAGGCGGTGAACAGGATGGTGTGGCCGTCGGGCCTGGCCCTGGAGGCCAGATTGGCGCCGACCAGGCCCGCTGCGCCGCCCTTGTTTTCGGGCACGATGGTCTGGCCCAGCATGGGGCCCAACACGTTCGACAACTGGCGCGCGACGGTATCGACGATGGCGCCGGGCGGATAGCCGATCAGCATGGTCACGGGCTGGCTGGGATACGTACCCTGGGCCTGCGACGGCACGGCGGCCAGCAACGCGAAAGCGGCGCCCAGCAGGCGTGCGGCGGTACGGATGGCGCGCGGGTACGCGCGCGCCGCCGAAAGCTCGGAACGGAACATGGATGTCTCCAGGAATGAATCGTTTTGGGAGCGGCGCGCCTCAGGCGCCGGCAGCCGGATCTTCGTAGTCGGCCGCGTTGCAGATCCAGTGATGCGCGATGAAATCGCGCCTGGGTGGCGAAAACACATCGATCAGCAGGTGGTAGCCCGGCCCAACGCCTTCCGTGGTGTGGACCAGATTGACCGGAACCACCAGCAGGGTGCGCGGATCGGCCTGCATGTGCGTGTCGTCGCGCCAGCGCGTCGCGTCGTTGCCCCACGGTGTGCGCAGGTGGTGCACGAACTTGCCCTCGATGGCCAGCGAGCCCTGCTCGAAGCGCGAGTGGCTGTGGGGGCTGAGCTGGGTGCGGTCGCGCGGGCCGTCGTACTCGACCCAGTTGATGCTGAGGGTATCGGTCTGCAGCATCTTCAGGCGCTTCTTGTCGGCCGGCGGAACGATGTCGTCGACGGGGATGACGACCAGCTCGCCCGCCTTGCGTACGCGGCGGAAGGCCGGGGTCGAGGCGACGATGCGCGGGTCGTGCTCCACGGCGTTCAGGTAGTCCCGCTCCTCCAGGTCCGGACGCGAACTGGCGATCAGGATGCCGGGACCCGGCGCATCCAGCGTGATCGTGCAGCGACCGGCCGGCACGATGCACAGCGAACGCCCGGGCGCATCGGCCCGCCCCCCTTCGTACTCGATGTGCGCGCCCGCGCCCGGCAGCAGCAGCAACAGTTCGTGCTCGCTGCTGGCCGCATGGGGCTGGGTGCTGTCTATCCATTCGACCGAGAAATTCTGGGCGCGGCCGATGCGCCGGCCGGCGGCCGGCTGCGTGGTGTCCAGGTTGATCAGGTCTGCGTCGCGCAGCACCGTGGAGTCGTTGTCGCTTGCCATGGCTGGTTTCGTAGCGTCTCGTTCAGTTGAGCGGAGGGTTGGGGCGGGACAGCTCGACGAGCTCGCCGACGGAGGAATACTGCGAGCCCCCCAGACGGGTCAGCGGACGCGTGCGGGCCACGTCGAAATGGCCTTGCGGCGTCATGAACGCCTCGTCCAGGTGCACACCGACGATGCGGCCGAACACCACCGAGCTGCGGGTATCGCCAGGCCGCTCGGGCTCGATCTCGACGATGCGCAGCAGCGTGCATTCGAGATGGGCGGGCGAGGCGCCCACGCGCGGCGGACTCACCTTGACGCTGGGGAGCTTCTCCAGCCCCGCCAACGCGAACTCGTCGGTGCCGTGCGGCACGTTCAGCGAAGTCTGGTTCATCGCCTCGCGCAGGTCCCAGGTGACCAGGTTGGCGACGAACTCGCCGGTGGCGCGGACGTTGGCCAGCGTGTCCTTTTCGGGGCGGTCGCCCGCGGCATTGCACGAGAAGATCAGTACCGGCGGCGCGGTGGAGACGAGATTGAAATGCGAGAACGGGGCGAGATTGGCCACGCCCGTGGCGCTGAGGGAGCTGATCCAGCCTATCGGCCGAGGCGCGACGATGGCATTGAACAGACTGCGCTTGAAACCGGGAGCGGTTTCGGGATCGAGAAACATGGCGGCGGGACGGGAGAAGCGGGTGATGGGCGCAGCGGCGGCATCCGGCTGCGTGCGGTTCGCGAAAAATATACGAATCCGCGCAACAGGCTGTCCATCGACATTTCCCGACTTTTCTCCCAGTGGAAAGCTCGGCCCTGGCGAATGGCTGGGCGATCACGGGCTGATGCTGAAAGCCCCCAAAGGAAGGCAGGAACTCGCCACATACTGCTCACCGCATCCAGCGACGAGCATCCTTCAACAATAGCAATAGTTGTTGCTCACGCAACGGCGAGGCAATGAAACCGAAACGGGTATAGAACTTCGACGCGTCCTGGTCGATAGGGTGGGTCAGCATCGCCCGGATGCCGGCCTGCTCGGCAACGAGCATCGTTCGGCGGATGGCGTCCTGCAGTAGCCCAAAACCGATTCCGCGCCCTTGATCGTGCCGCGACACAGCCAGCCTTGCCAGAATCACCACAGGCACCGGGTATTGTCCCATGCCCTTGCGGATGCGCTCTGGTGCTTCCAACGTATCGATCTGACCAACAGTCAGGCTGAAGTAGCCCGCGACCCGTCCCCCGTCCGCCACCACGAACGTCTTCGCCGATCCACTGCCCTGAGATTGTCGAGCATGCCGCAATAACCAATCGTTCAAGGCTGCCTTGCCGCAGTCAAAACCTTCGAGCAGGTGGCGAGCCTCGAGGGGCTCTGGTCGAGCCAGGCTCACTTTTCATCCCAGGGAGCCTTGCGGTTGAACAAATCACGCAAGCCTTCATTGGGTTGATCCGGGCGCTCCAGCAAATCCATCAGGGCTTGGTACTGGCTACCAGAGACCATGAATAGTCGTTGGTCGAGCAGAGTCTGCTCAGCAGCGAGGCAGGCACTGTCAAGAATAAAGTCGGTCAGTGATTTGTGCGCCACCTCTGCAGCACGGCGCAACACGGCCTCCTGCTCTGATGTGGCACGCAGCCCCAGGCGAGCGGATCGGGCGGCAGGAGAAGAGGTTATGGCAACCATGGCGGGCACCTATTTGTTAGATCAACTGACGCAATGTTAGTGCAAATGACGCACATTGTCCAGATAGGACCTGCCGCAAACATCTCCTTCGCCAGAGAAGCCCTCATCCCCATCCAGCGCTTGCACTCGCCTCAACGCGTCAGGCCGTGCCGCCCACCGTCAGCCCTTCCATCCGTAGCGTGGGCTGGCCCACGCCCACCGGCACACTCTGGCCGTCCTTGCCACAGGTCCCTACGCCCGAATCCAGGCGCATGTCGTTGCCTATCATGCTGACCCGGGTCATGGCGTCGGGACCGTTGCCGATCAGGGTCGCGCCCTTGACCGGATGGGTCACCTTGCCATCCTCGATCATGTAGGCCTCGGAGGTCGAGAACACGAACTTGCCATTGGTGATGTCCACCTGGCCGCCGCCGAAATTGACCGCATAGATGCCGCGCTTGACCGACCGCACGATTTCCTCGGGGTCCTTGTCGCCGGCCAGCATGTAGGTGTTGGTCATGCGCGGCATGGGCAGGTGGGCGAACGATTCGCGCCGGCCGTTGCCGGTCACCGCTGTCTTCATCAGCCGCGCGTTCAGCGAGTCCTGCATGTAGCCGCGCAGGATGCCGTCCTCGATCAGCACGTTGCGCTGCGAGACGTTGCCTTCGTCGTCGATGTTGAGCGACCCCCGGCGGCCGGGGATGGTGCCGTCGTCGACCACCGTCACACCCTTGGAGGCCACGCGTTCGCCGACGCGGCCAGAGAACACGCTGGAGCCCTTGCGGTTGAAGTCGCCTTCCAGCCCGTGGCCCACGGCTTCGTGCAGCAGGATGCCCGGCCAGCCCGAGCCCAGCACCACGGTCATCTCGCCCGCCGGCGCCGGACGCGCCTCGAGGTTGACCAGCGCCTCGTGCACGGCATGGTCGACGTACTGCTGCAGCAGCTCGTCGCTGAAATAGTCGAAGCCGGTACGCCCGCCGCCTCCGCCGTGGCCCACTTCGCGCCGCCCGTCCTGCTCGGCGATCACGGTCAGGGACAGCCGCACCAGCGGCCGCACGTCGGCGGCCATCCGGCCGTCGCTGCCGGCCACCAGGACGACGTCGTATTCGGCGCCCAGGCCGGCCATGACCTGCACCACCCGCCTATCCTTGGCCCGCGCCATCCGTTCCACGCGCTCGAGCAGCGCGACCTTGTCCGGGGCCGGCAGCGAGACCAGCGGGTCCTGCGGCAGGTAGAGCGAGCGCCCCTCGGTGGGCCGATAGCCGCTGGCGACCTTGACCCGGCCGGCGCCCTGCCGCGCGATGGTGCGCACCGCTCGGGCAGACGACAGCAGGGCATCCTGGGACAGCGAGTCCGAATAGGCGAAGGCGGTTTTCTCGCCGCTGAGCGCGCGCACGCCCACGCCCTGCTCGATGGAGAAGCTGCCGGTCTTGACGATGCCTTCCTCCAGGCTCCAGCCTTCGCTGCGGGTGTACTGGAAGTACAGGTCGGCATAATCGACCTTGTGGGCGAAGATTTCGCCCAGCGCGCGGGACAGATCCGCCTCGTCCAGACCCCAGGGGTCCAGAAGCAGGGATTTGGCGATGGCCAGGGACTGGATGTTCGGTTCTACGAGTTGCATGGATGGGTAATCAGGAAATCGTTGCGAAACGCGGCGGGCGCCACGGGATCTACAGTACACGATGGCGCAGCGCGGGCAGCGCGGCGCGCACCTCGGCGATGCGTGCAGGGTCCAGCAGGCCGTCGACCACGCCCGGGCCCTCGGGCAGCACGGACTGCACCGTCCCCCAGGGGTCGACCAGCATCGCGTGGCCCCAGGTCCGGCGCCCATTGGGATGCGTGCCGCCCTGCGCCGGCGCCAGCACGTAGCACTGGTTTTCTATCGCGCGGGCGCGCAGCAGGATTTCCCAATGCGCCTGGCCTGTGGTGTAGGTGAAGGCGGCCGGCACCAAAATCAAGTCCACCTGCCCCAGCGCCCGGTACAGCTCGGGAAACCGCAGGTCGTAGCAGGTGGACAGGCCGATCCGCCCCCAGGCCGCGTCGAACCCCACCGGCGAGGCGCCCGGCCGGATGCTCTGCGCTTCGTCGTAGGACTCGGCGCCGCGGCGGAAATTGAACAGGTGGATCTTGTCGTAGCGCGCAAGCGCCGCGCCATCGGGACCGTAGACGAAGGCGGTGTTGTAGACCCGGTCGGGATCCGGACACTCCAGCGGCAGGGTCCCGCCGGCCAGGTAGATGCCGTGCCGGCGCGCCTGGGCGGCCAGGAATTCCTGGACCGGCCCATGTCCCTCGCGTTCGCGGATGGCCACTTTCTCGCGGTCGTTGCGCCCCATGAAACAGAAATATTCGGGCAAGGCCACCAGGTTGGCGCCCCGGCCGGCGGCTTCGGCAATCAGGGCGGCGGCATCGGCAAGGTTGCGGTCCACGTCCGGGGTCGAAACCATCTGGATGGCCGCCACGCGCACGGCGGCGGCGTCGGAAACTGTCATCGGCGGGAATTCCTGGCTGTGTAGGGCACGTGCATGCGGCTATTGTCGCGCAGAATCACGGCGGCGGTGCCGCCGGCTCGGCCACCGGCGGCACCGCTTCCTTGCCCGCCGCGTCGGCCTTGGTACTGCCGACCTTGGCCACCTGCGGATCGGCCCAGGTGCCCGTGACCTCGTACTGGTAGGCCAGGACCTTGGACAACGGGTCCTTCAGCAGCAATTGCGTCAGAAAAACGCCCAGCCCCACGGCGGGGTTGACCGCCAGCCCGTACAGCAGCGAAGCGGCGCCGGCATCGAGCTTGGGCACCACCACCACCTGCAGGCGCTGGGTCTCGTGCGCCAGGTCGGCATCGCCGGCGATGACCACGGTGGCGTTCACGCCGTTCATCTTGAAATCGTCGGTATGGGCCACGCCGTTGGTGATGGCCGCGTGCGCCCGTATCGTGTCGTAGGCAAAGCCTTCGCTGAAGATGTCGCGGAAATCCAGCGTCACCCGGCGCGGCAGCGATTGCAGCGACAGCACGCCCAGCAGCTTGGCGATGCCCGGCTCGGCCTTGAGGAACTGCCCTTTGTCCAGCGCCAGCTCGACCTTGCCGGACAGACTGGCCAGGTCCAGCGTGTAGGGCAGGCCCCGCCAGGACACCTGGGCCGACATGCTGCCCGACCCGCGCGCCATGGTGCCGTGCACGCCCATGCGCTCCAGGAACTTGCCGGTGTCGGCCAGCTTGAGCACCACGTCGAGCGACATCGCGCGCCGTCCTCCGGGGCGGGCGCCGGCCTCCAGTTTCCAGACGCCCGATCCGTCCAGCTCGGCGTCCGGGTTCTTCACGTTCAGCCGGCGCAGCCGCCACTCGCGACCCCGGTCCGAGCTCTGGGCCAGCACCTCCAGCCGCCCCAGGGCCTTGCCGAACAACTCGAAGTGCTCGGCCACCAGATCGATTTCCGGCACGTCCTGGTCGGACGCGGCCGACTCGTCCAGCGCGCCGCCGCGATCCGCGTCCTCGGTCTCGCTGTCGACCACCAGCCGCGACAGCCGCGCGCTCAGGCGGTTGGGCCCATCCCCGCCGCGGGTTTCGGCCCACGACAGGCGGCCGGCCAACTGGGCCGATTCGACGTCGGCGCGCCAGTTGGCGTTGCCACCGGTCTCCTGCCGCACGGCGAACAGCGTGACCTTGTCGAGCTGGCGGCCATGCACGCGCAGCACCGGGGTCGACAGGCTGATGCGGTTGAGCGGGACGTCCATTCCGCTCTCCTGGCCGGTTCCCGCCGCGGGGTCCCGGGGCGGCCCGAACTCCGCCGCGAGCTTGCGCAGGCCGTCCACGTCCACCTCGGGCAGCGAGGCGCTCACGCTCAACCCCGGACCGCTGATCGTGGCGGCGCGGTTGACGCCGATGGCGCCGCGCATGGCGACCACGGCGCCGTCGGCGGCGTAGTCGCGCTCGACATGCAGGTTGACGGCGGGCCCCACGCTGCCGGCGAACCAGTCCATCCTGGGCCTCTCGGCCGTGGCGGCGGTACCACTCCATTCCAGCCGCGACGGGCGCGCCTCCTGCGCCGTCTTGCCCAGCGGCGCCGGCAGGTCGGCCGCCAGCCCCACCAGGTCGGACTCCACCAGCACCGTCGGCATCTTGCCGGGCGGGATCCGGACCGAGGCCTTGTAGGCCGTGCGGCCGGACAGCCGCGCCATGCCGGGGGCTTTCCACCAGAAACCCAGTGCCGCGGCCGATGCGGTGCCCTCGGCCCGCAACAGGTCGGTACCGTCCGGCTGGGGGCCGCCGGACAGTTTCAGCGGACCGTCCAGGGCCGTGCCGGCCACGTTGCGCAAGGCGATGCCATGCTGGTCGAACGCCACCGTCCCAGTCAGCCGCGAGAACGGCGGCACGGCGGGCGCCAGCGAGAAATCGTTGTCCGACAGCCGGACCTCGCCCTTGACCTGGATCTCGGCATGGGCGGGGTCGGCGTCATGATGGTCGAGCGGAATGCGCAGCGACAGGGGCACCACGAAATTGCCGCTCGCCGAGGCCTCGTCCAGCGCGCCGCCTATCATGTGGCCCACGGGCGAGCGCTTGACGAAGGCCAGGAACGCCGGCGCCGCTCCGCGCGTCTCGCCATCGATCTCCAGCAGCGGTCCATGCTCGAGGTTGGCGATGGCGGCGCGCGTGCGCCCCATGGCCACGGTGGTCGCGCGGTCGATCCGCACCCGGCCGGAACGGACGTCCACGCCCATGGACACCCGGTCGAACACGAGATCCCCCGCCAGGTCTTCCAGGCGGGGCCAGAAGTCGCCCTCGGCCAGGGGTTCGGGCAGGTAGTCCAGGGTCACGCCCCTGACCTTGCCCGCCACCCGGAACTCCCCGGACTTGTCCGTACCGTAGGGAAAGGTGTCCAGGTCTCCGCGCACGCGCACGGCCACGTTCTCGGCCTGTCCCGAGACCAGCGCATGCTGGAGCCAGGTCCGGACGTCCGTGCCGACCACGATGGGGATATAGCGGTAGACCTCGCGCACGTCGGCGCGCGTCAGCGTGCCCCGCAGGTCCAGAGTCCCGGCGGGACTGCGGCCATGGCTGCTCCAGTTGCCGCTGAAACTGCCCTCCACGCCGCGGCGGCTGAAATCCAGGTGCTCGACGTCGACCATCCAGGCACCGTCGGCTCCCTTGCGCGCCGCCGCCCGGGCGTTGAAGGCGTCCATGGGCAGGTCGGGCTCGGCGAACACGCCCGGAAAGCGCAGTACGGCGTCGCGCGCCTGGATGTCGATGCGTCCGCCCTGCGCGTCCACCTCGATGCTGCCCCGCAGGTTGGAAAACCCCGGCCGCTGCGGATGATTGCCATCGTTTACCGCCGGTTCGGGCGCGGCCGCGATCGACAGGCCCGAGAACGTCGCGCGGCCCGAGACCGACTCGGGCTGCGTGGGCGCCCCCTGCCACCCCAGCCGCAATTCCTCGATCCGGCCGTCCGGCCGCAGCTCGGCCAGCTTCTCGCGTGCCTTCCCGGGCAGGGGCAGGCGGTCCGCCAGGTGCAGGCCCGTGGCGAGATCGAACCCGTCCGCTTCGACCTGCGTGGCCGGCGGCGTGCCCTGACGCCCCGGGGTCCAGGTGGCGGCCAGTCGCTGGGGATGCAGCCTCAGGCCATCGCCGGTCACCGCATCCAGCCCGGACAGGTCCAGCTTGTAGCCGCCGCCGGCCACCGGCGCGAGTTCGGCCCGGCCGGCCAGGCTGGCGACGTCCAGCGACGGCAATTCCGGCCCGAGCCGCATGCCCAGGTCGCGCAAGGCCAGTTGCGCGGTGCCGGCGCGAACGTGTCCGCGGTCGTAGTCCACCCAGGTCCGCAGCGTACCCGCCCCCTTCGAGAGCTCGCCCGGCAGATCCAGCCACGGCCGCCATCCCGCCAGGTCGATGCGGTCCAGCGCCACGTACAGCGATCCCCGCCATTGCTGCGGATCGGCGGCATCCAGCGTGAACCAGCCATGCGTGAAGTCCACGCGCACGTCCAGCATGGACCCCAGCCCGGCGGGCGGTTCGGCCCTGAGCGCGGCGCGATGGTGGCGCCCGGTGTTGCGCATCACGAAGGCCACGTTGCCGATTTCCAGCGGCGGCGCCTCCCGCAGGGCATCGTTCCACCGCAGGCGGGCGCCGCGCACGACCACTTCGCGCTGGGCCAGCAGCCAGTCCAGGCCTTCGCGGGATCCGCCCCGGGCCTGGGGGTCGACTTCCCAGCCGGCGATCCAGTAGTGCCCCTGGGCGTCCCGGCGCGCATCGAGTTCGGGGGCGTCGAGCTGCAGCCGCAGCAGGCGCGGCTCCAGCACCAGCAGGCTGCGCCATGACAGGATGGCCGAGACACGGGGCAGGTTCAGCCCCGGCTGGCCCGAGGAATCGGATACCTGGACGGAGGACAGTTCGAAGCTGGGATGCAGGCCTAGCCATTCGGCATCGATCCTGCCAATGGTGACCGAGGCCCCGATCGCCCGGCCGACCATGCGCTCGATGCCCGGCCGGTAGTCGTCGATGGCGGGAAGCACGGCATAGCGCACGACCACCAGGGCGACCGCGAACAGGAAATAGGCGGCCAGGATCACCCAGACCAGGGGCCGCACGACGAGGCGATAGAGATAAGCTAGGTCGATATGCACGAAGAAACGGCGAAACGCAGTCGTTCCGTCGAAGCGGCCGCTGTGGCCTGGGTGGAGGAATGGGAAAATGGAAGCTTATACCGCCCCGCATGTCTTATGCTGGCTTATGCGCAAAACTTCTTCGCGGCGCACAATTCTGTAACGCACTGCCACAACTTTCGCCATGACAGACACCTCGCTGCTCACCCCTGCGCTTTCCTGGTCGGGCCACCTGCGCCGACGCATAGACGCCCAGCCCGACTACGGCCGGTGGCTGGCCGACGCGGCGACGCGGCCGGTCGACGCCCAGGCCCTGGCCGCCTGGTTCGACGAGTTGCGTGCGGCCCGGGGCGCGGCGGCGGCCGGCCCGCTGGCGGTGGCCGATTGCCGCGCGGTGCTGCGCAGGCTGCGCGAGCGCGTGTTCTGCGCCGTCATGGCGCGCGACCTGGCGGGCCTCGCGCCGCTGGAGGAAGTCGTGGGCGCGATGACCCGGCTCGCCGACCTGACCATCGAACAGGCCTATCGCAGCGTCGCGGCCGAACTGGCCGAGGTGCACGGGATCCCGCGCGAGGCCGCCTCGGGCCTGCCCCAGGAAATGCTGATTGTGGGCATGGGCAAGCTGGGCGGCGAGGAACTGAACGTCTCCTCCGACATCGACCTGGTCATGCTGTACGGCGACGAGGGCGAGACCGACGGGCGCCGGCCCATCTCCCACCACGAGTTCTACGGCAGGCTGACGCGGCGCATGATGCCGGTCATCTCCGAGATCGACGCCGACGGCCACGTATTCCGCACCGACCTGCGGCTTCGGCCCGATGGCGACGCCGGGCCGCTGGCCTGGAGCCTGGACGCCTTCGAGAACTATCTGGTCTCGCAGGGCCGGGAATGGGAACGCTATGCCTGGCTGAAGGCGCGCCGCATCGAGGCCCAGGCCTTCGAGGGCAGCGACCCCGCCAGCCAGGCGGCGCAGTTGGAGGCGCTGCGGCGGCCCTTCGTCTACCGCAAGTATTTCGACTTCGACGCGCTGGCGGCGCTGCGCGCGCTGCGCGAGCGCATACGCGAGGACTGGAACCGCCGCTCGTACAACGGCACGGGCGAACAGGCCACGCAGGCCGACAACGTCAAGCTGGGCGAAGGCGGCATCCGCGAGATCGAGTTCGTGGTCCAGCTCTCGCAGCTGGTACGCGGCGGCCGCGCGCCGACGCTGCAGGAGCGCGGCCTGCTGGCCGCGCTGCACGCCGAACGCGAGGCCGGCCTGGTCCAGCCGGAGGATGCCGAACGCCTGGAGGGTGCCTACCGCTTCCTGCGGCGGGTCGAGCATGCCCTGCAATACCGCGAGGACCAGCAGACCCACCTGCTGCCCCGGGACGACGAGCGGCGCGCCGAACTGGCCCGCGCGCTGGGCTTCGACGACCCCGCCGGCTTCGAGCGCACGCTGACCGCGCACCGCGAATTCGTCGAGACCACCTTCCGCGGCGTGTTCGGCCAGAACGACGGCGAGCCGTCTCCGGGCGGACGCGGCACGGGCGACCCCGAGGACCAACTGGTCGAGCGCATACGCGCGACGCTGCCCGCCGAAGCCGACAGCCTGCTGCCGCGCGCCGCCGCGCTGCTCGACAGCCCCCGCATACGCAGCCTGCCCGACAACAGCCGGCGGCGCCTGGCGGCCCTGCTGCCGGCGGCGGTGGACGCCTGCGCCGGCACCAAGGCGCCCGCCGCCGCGCTGGTCCGCATGTTCGGGCTGATCGAGCACATCGCGCAGCGCAGCGCCTACATGGCGCTGCTGGCCGAGTATCCCGACACGCTGGCCCGCGTGGCCCGCATCTTCGCGGCCAGCGACTGGGCGGCCGGCTACCTGACCCGGCATCCGCTGCTGCTGGACGAATTGCTGGACTGGCGCACGCTCATGGTCGAGCCCGACCTGCCCGCCATGGCCCGCAAGCTCAGCGACGAACTGGATGCCTGCGTGATCGACGGCACCGGCGCGCCCGACGTCGAGCGACAGATGAACCTGATGCGCGACACGCAGCGCCAATGGGGCTTCCATCTGCTGGCGCAGGACCTCGAGGGCCAACTGACGGTCGAGCGGCTGGGCGACTATCTGTCCATGGTCGCCGACATCATGCTCGCGGAAACGCTCAAGCGCGTCTGGTACAGCGTGTCCAAGGACGAAGGCCGCACGCCCGCGCATTTCGCGGTCATCGCCTACGGCAAGCACGGCGGCAAGGAACTGGGCTACGCCTCGGACCTCGACCTGGTGTTCCTGTTCGACGACCCGCGCGAGGACGCCGGCGAGATCTACGCCCGCTTCGGCCAGCGCATCCTGTCGTGGCTCGGCTCCATGACCGCCTCGGGGCGCCTGTACGAAGTGGACCTGCGCCTGCGCCCCGACGGCCAGGCCGGGCTGATGGTGATCTCGACCGAGGCCTTCGAGCGCTACCAGAAGGAACACGCCTGGCCCTGGGAGCACCAGGCCATCACGCGCGCCCGCTTCGCCGCCGGGGACCCCGAGGTGGGCAAGCAGTTCGAACGCATCCGGCGCGAAGTGCTGTTGATGCCGCGCGACGCCCGCCAACTGGCCGACGAAGTCATCGCCATGCGCCGCAAGATCGGCGAGGGCCATCCCAACCGCACGCCGGACTTCGACCTCAAGCACGATCCGGGCGGCATGGTGGACGTCGAGTTCGTCACCCAGTACCTGGTCCTGCTGCACGCCCGCGAGCACGAGATCCTGGTGCAGAACCTCGGCAACATCGCGCTGCTGCGCCTGGCCGCCGAAGCGGGCCTGATCCCCGCCGACCTGGCGCGGCGGGTGGGTGACGCCTATCGCACGCTGCGGCGGGAACAGCACGCGCTGCGCCTGCAGGACGTGGAAAAGGCGCGCGTGCCGCAGGATGCGCTGACAGCGGAGCGCGCCGCCGTGATCGAACTGTGGGAACAGGTGCTGGGCCCCCGTTCCTGAATCCCCGGGGTCTTGCCGCCCCCTTCTCCCCTTTCCTCCGGTTTGCCTGCTACCGCTTCCCCCCGGGGAAGCGGTACGCGGCCGCCTGCCCGCTCCCCATCGCACCTAGGGTTTCACACAGGTCTTATTTTTGAGTTTTTTACGTAATATGCAAAAAACTTGATTTTTAATGGCTTTTATTTGCCACACAACAGGCTTCATTTTCCACCATGCCCCAAAGACCCGGTCTTTCCTTCAGCCACGTCGGCATCTTCGTCACCGATATCCAGCGAATGGCCGATTTCTATTCGCAGGTCCTGGACTTCACGATCACGGACCGCGGCATGCTCGACGGCCCCCACGGCCCGATCGAACTCGTGTTCACCAGCCGCGATCCGGACGTCCACCATCAGATCGTGCTGGTGTCGGGGCGGCCCGCCGATGTCCGCTTCAACGTCATCAACCAGTTATCGCTGATGGCCGACTCCCTGGAAACCCTGCAGCGCTACCATCGTCGCCTGGTGGACGCCGGCGTCGCGGAACTGGCGCCGGTCACCCACGGCAACGCACTGTCGCTGTACTGCCGCGACCCGGAAGGCAACCGGCTCGAGCTGTACATCGACACGCCCTGGTACGTCTCGCAGCCCATGCGCGTCCCCATGCCCATCGAGCTGCCACCGGCCGAACTCATGGCCTGGGCCGAGCGGCACGCGCGCGCCCTGCCCGGCTTCCGCAACCGCCAGGACTGGCGGGCCGACATGGCCCGGCGCATGGGCGTGGAGCAGGCGCCCGCATGACGGAAAGCGCATCCAGCCTGGGCCGCATGCTGACGCTGCTCGATGCCTACACCCACGACCGGTACGCCTGGACGGTGGACGACCTGGCCAGCCACTTCGGCTTTACGCCCTCGTCCACCTATCGCTACGTCAAGGAACTGTGCGCGGCGGGATTGCTGATACGGCTGCCGCGCGGCATCTACGTGGTGGGTGCGCGGGTGGTCGAACTCGAGGCCCTGATCCGCGAGACCGATCCGGTCACCCGCGCCGCCCAGCCCATTCTGCGCGACTTGGCGCAGGAAACCGGCTGCCATGTGCTGCTTTCCAACGTCTACGGCGAGCACCTGCTGAACGTGGCGCACGAAGCCGGCGTGGAGCCGCTGGAACTGACCTACATACGGGGCAAGAGCCTGCCGTGGTTCCGCGGCGCGCCTTCGCTGTCGGTGCTGGCATTCTGGCCGCGGGCGCGCGTGCGCAACCTGTTCGAACAGACCCACCCGGGCGCCGGCGAAGAGGCCTGGAACGCCGCGTGGACCGGGCTGAAGGCCATACGCAAGGCGGGATACGCCATCAGCCACGCGGGGCTGGATCCCGACGTCATCGGCTACGGCGTGCCCGTGATGGCCGAGGACGAAGTCATAGGAACGATCTCGCTGGTCTGCTCGAAACAGCGGGGGGAGTTCCTCAACGGCGCGGCCCTGGGGGCCGTGTTGCAACAGAAAAGCCGCGAGATTTCCGCCCGCCTCCAGACGGCGGACTGAGCGGCCTCACGCGCGCCCCGACGGGGCCGCACGAAAACGGGGACGAAGAGGAGACCCATCATGCACGACAAGATCACCGGCCGCCGCCAGGCCCTCGCCGCGGCGGGCATCCTGGCCGCGGTACTGGCCGGCCCCGCGCACGCGCAGAACACCTACCCGAACCGGCCGATCAAACTGCTGGTCGGCTTCGCGGCCGGAGGCGGCAGCGACGTCGTGGCGCGGCTGGTCGGCAAGGCGCTGTCCGAGCGGGTCGGCCAGCCCGTCATCGTCGAGAATCGCGCCGGCGACGGCGGCAACATCGCCTCGGCCCAGGTCGCCAAGAGCGAGCCCGACGGCTACACGCTGGTGCTGATGACCAGTGGCCACGGCACCAATGCCGCCATGCGCAAGGATCTGCCCTTCGAGCCGGTCAAGGGCTTTAGCTGGGTATCCACGATCACGACGTATCCGTTGACGCTGGCCGTGGCGCCGTCGTCGCCGATCAAGTCCTTCGACGACTTCGTCCGCCGCATCAAGACCGAAAAAGACCGCTACACCTACACCTCGGTCGGCGTCGGCACCGCCATGCATCTCGTGGGCGAATGGATCATGGCCGAAAGCGGCGGCAGCGCGCTGCACGTGCCGTTCAAGGGCGGCGCCGGCCCGATGACCGAGCTGCTGGCCGGACGAGTGGACGTCATGATCGACACGATGACCAACACCGCACCGCTGTTCAAGTCCCAGCGCGTGCGGCTGCTGGCGACCACCGCGCCCAAGGGCGTGCAGGCGCTACCCGGCGTGCCGAGCGTGGCCGACACGCTGCCCGCCGTCGTCTTCGAGTCGTGGCTGGGCATCGCCGCGCCGGCCGGCACGCCCGCCGACGTGGTCGCGCGCCTGAACCGCGAATTGCGCGCGGTGCTGGATACGCCCGCCGTGCACCAGCAACTGGTCGATTGGGGCGGTTCGCCCAAGGCTTCCACGCCCGACGAGTTTCAGGCGCGCGTCGAGAACGACATCCGCCGTCTGCGCGCCGTCGTGGTCCAGCGCAACATCCAGGCCGAATGACGCTCGGTTCGTTGCTCCGCGGTCAAAATGCCATCGACACCGACAGCTTGACCATGCGCGGAGCGCTGATCACCAGACGCCCATTGGCGGTGGACGCCCAATAGTTCTTGTCCAGGACATTCAGGATATCCAGCCTGACTGTCGCCGCCCCGGAGGTTCCCGGCACCTTGTAGCGCGCGCCCAGGTCCAGCCGGACCCAATCGGGAATCTCCTGGCTATTGGCGGCGTCCAGGTACTGCTTGCCGGTATAGAGCACGCGACCGGTCAGCGTCAGTCCCTCGATGCCGGCCGGATCCCACTCGCCCCCCAGGTTCATCTGCCACGCGGGCACTCCTATGGCCGCATTGCCGTCGGCGGCACCTCCTGCAGTCCGGGTCTGGACCGCATCCGTATACGCCAGACCGCTCAACACCCGCACCCTGGGAAGCGGTGAGCCAAATACGTTGAATTCGATCCCACGGTTGCGCTGGCGGCCGTTGACCTCGTATCGCATCGTCGCCGGATCCGTATAGGCACTGGGACGAACGATCTGGAATGCGGCCAGCGTGGCGGCCACGGCCTTGCCGTCCCATTTGACGCCCGCCTCGTATTGGCGGGACTTGTACGGAGAGAACTGCTGGCCGGCATTTGCCGTCCCGGCCGGCGCCGTCTGCCCCTGGCTCAACCCCTCGATATAGTTGCCGTACACGGAGACCTGCTCCGAGGCCTTGAACAGCACGCCGAGCGCGGGGGTCAACGCCCGCTTGTCATAGGTCCGTTGGCGCGCGCCGGTAGCGGCAGAAATGGCATCCGTCTGCACGCTTTGGGAACGGATGCCCAGCGTCAGTTGCAGACGGTCCCGCGCCAGATAGACTGTATCGGCCAGCGCCAGGCTTGTCAGGCGCACGGCCGCCGTTGCCGCCGCGCTATCGGAAATACCCGACCAATCCGGCTCTCCAGCGAGCACGGATTCATAGATATTCGAGTTCACGGTGCCGAACAGAGTCGTCGTAGAACCACTCTTGCGCCAGTTGCCGTCGAACGACGCGCTCAGCGCATGGCGCACCCCCGCCGTCCGGAATTGTGTCCTCAGGCCAAGATTGAACGCATCCGTATCCTGAAAATAGGGGTAGTAATACGCCATCCCGGTGGTGCTGCCCGTCGGCGAGGTCAACTGGTTGTATGCGACCAGCGATTCGTACCGATGGTGGCGTCTTCCATAGGCCGCGGTCAGCGACGTTTCATCGGTCAATTCATAGCTGAGCCGCAACGAGCCATAGGTATCGCGGGAATGACTGAATGTCCATGGCTGCATGAAATTCCTGCCCGCGTCGGGGGGACCTGGCAGCGGGAATCCCGGCAGTACGTAGATCGCGTCGGTCGGCGCCTTCAAATCGTCGGCCTGATGCCCCAGATGGGCGACGGCCTTGAACCGTGAACCGCTGTAGTCCAGCGCCACGGCTCCGAAACCATGTTCGTTGCGCTGATCGGCAACAGCGGTGTCGCCTGCGCGATAGCCAGCCTGGGCCCGCACCCCCAGGCTGGCATCCGGGCCGAAGCGCCGGCCGACGTCGGCCTGGCCCCCCAGTTGCCCGCGCGAGCCATAGGTACCGGTCAATTGCGTGACCGGATCGGTATCGGCCTGCTTGGGCACGAGATTGATGGCGCCTCCTACCGCGCCGCTGAACGACATCCCGCCCAGCAGCGCATTGGGTCCCTTCAGGACCTCGATACGCTCGACCGCCGCAAGGTTGACGTTGTTGTGGGGAACGATGCCGACCAGACCATCGAATGCAATATCGCTGTTCAATACCGGAAATCCGCGCATCATGAACTGATCGGCAAAACCCGTGCGCGGGAAAATATTACGCACCGCGACATCGTTGTCGAGGACATCGGCAACGCTGCGTGCCTGCTGGTCTTCGATGATGCGAGCCGCATAACTGGTCATGCTGAACGGCGTTTCCATGAAATCCCGATCCCCCAGCAGACCAAGCCGCCCACCTCGGGCCACCTGCCCCCCGGCATAGGGCATCGGGGCGGATTCGCGCTCGGCGCTCGCGTGCACGCGCACCGGCGCCAATATCGTGGTCACGGGCGGAGCGCCGCGCAGCGTCAAGGCTCCACCAGGTGTCGTCACCCACTCCACTGGCGCGCCGGCCACCGCTGCCTCCAGGGCCTGCTCTGTCGTATACATCCCACGCACCGCCGTGGACCGCAGCCCCCTGACCAACTCGGGGTCGACCGACACCGTACGGCCACCTTCACTGGCGATGCGCATCAACGCCCCGTCCAGAGGCTGGGCAGGTACATCGAAAAAACGCGTGCCGGGCACGGCCGCGGAAGAAGTCGAGGCGGCTTCGACTTCCTGCGGAACGACTCCGCTCAGCGAAAACGCAAGAGCGGCAATGCGAAAAGCGGTACCAAGACGGCGGTACATGGGCGATCTCCGAAACTGTTTACACGGGTCCTGTCACCGGTATGTGTAAGCAGCCCGGAAAAAGTGTTCAGCCCCGAAGCGGATCAGCGCACGTTGATCGTCACCAGCCAAGGGCCGTATCGACGGACCCGCAATGGCAGCGTCTCGGCCAATGCGACCAGGACGGCGTCGGGATCGTCCAGCGGATAGACACCCAGCGCGCGCAACTCGGCCGCTTCCTGCGAAACCCGCAACACGGCGGTGGTATAGGGCCTCAATCCATCGATGACACGCCCCAATGGCTCATCGCGAACCTCGATATAGCCTTGCGACCATCGGGCCTGGGCCAGCGCATCGACCCGTGCCACCGCGATGCCCGTCGGCCCGAACCACGCGCTCTCGCCTTCGGCCAGGACTCGATGCCCCGAAGCGGTTCCGACCCGGACGCTATGTTCAAGCACGGCCACCAGGCCCATGCGATCTCGCAGGCGGACTAAGAACCGCGTACCGAGCGCGCGCACAGTGCCAAGGCCGGTTTCCACAACGAATGGCGCTTCGGGCCGCGTCGTGGCCGATACCAGGATCTCCCCCCGCAATAACCTGATCGTGCGCTGCCCCCTCTCGAAGCGCACATTCACCGCCGAACGCGCATTCAGGGCCAGGACGCTACCGTCGGGCAACACGACCGTACGCCGTTCTCCGGTTGCCGTCCGGTAGTCGGCACCGAGCGTGGCAAGCGGAATGGACCGATCCAACAACACCCCGGCCCCGAATCCGATACCTGACACCACCAGCGCGCCCTTGATCCAGTTCCGCCGGCGCCCAGGCTGCAATACCGCCTTGCGTGCCGCCAGGCCCATCGATGGATGACTGGCCTGGAATTGGCGAACAGGCCCGAACGTATCGTCCAACTTGCGGTTCAAACGCGCCCAGGCCTCGGCATTGGCCGACACCGCCAGCCAGCGCTCGAAAGTCGATTGCTGCTCGGCCGTCAGGCCGCCCGATCTCAACTTGAGCATCCACTCGAATGCTTCCGGCGCCGCGCTGGAATCGGCGGGCATGCTAACCGGCACCTGCCATGCAACGGCGCAATCCCTCGGCGACATAGCGGCGTACCGACATTTGGGATATTTCCAGCCGCCGGGCGATCTCGATATAGGTCATGCCATCCACCTGGCTATGCAGAAAAGCCGCCTTGGCCGTCACCGTCATACCATCGAGCAAGCGATCGACCCGCGCCAGCGCCTCGAGCATCAGCGCCACATCTTCCGCGGATGGCAGCGTGTCGGCGGGAAGCGCAGCCACGGATTGCAGGTAAGCCTGCTCCAGCTCCTGGCGGCGCCAGAAATGGAACAGCAGGCGCTTGGCAATGGTGGTTAGAAACGCACGCGGCTCCTTGATGGCGCCCGGATCGGGGTGAGCGACAACCTGCACGAATGCTTCGGAAGTGAGATCTTCAGCTTGGGCGTGATTGCGCAGGCGGCGCTGCAAGCGCTCCAACAGCCAAGGCCGGTGCCCGAGGTAGATCCCCCGCACCACCTTCTGATCATCCATCACGCCCCCGCTCTGGCCCGCCCCCTCAGCGATCGGCAAGAATATAAAAAATAATCATTCTCATTGTCAATGCCCCTGACTGGCTTCTCGGACGCCTGCCGCTCAACCCAACAGCCAGCGCAACAACCAGAGCGCCGCCATCCCGGCGGCGATCATTGCAATCGTGTTGCGCGTGACCATCATCACCGCGATCGCGACCAATGCCGACACCGCTCGCCAGTCGAAGACGGGCCCGGCCCCGGCGCTCCAGGGCAACAGGTCCGGCACGATTACCGCCACCAGGGCTGCGGCGGGCGCATAACGCAGGGCCCGCCTCACCCCTTCCGGCAGCGGCACGTTATCACCCAGCAACAGGAAACCCGCGCGGGTGATCACGGTGCAAGCTGCCAACGCGATGATGACCAACCAGACGTAAAGCGCATCCGAGGCCGGCGACATGATGGAAGGGGTCATAACCGCGCTCCCCGGGTCTTGCCATCCAGCGCCTTTTCGGCGAACACGCCCGCGGTCACTCCGGCCACCACAGCCAGCACCAGGCCCAGGCGCAGCGGCAGCAGTTGACCGGCCCATCCGACGACGGCTGCCGCCGCCACCGCGGCCAGCACCGGCCTGCTCGCGACCATGGGCACCACGATGGCGATCAGCGCCAGCACCGCTGCGAATTCCAGCGACCAGGCCTGCGGCACCACCGCCCCCAGCAGGATCCCGGCCACCGAACACACCTGCCAGGTCAGCCAGTTGCCCAGGGCCGAGCCCAGGAAGAACCAGGTCTGCTCGGGCGTGCCCTTGACGGCCGCGTCGCCGTAGCGGGGCATGAACAGCACGAAGCCGATGTCGCTCGTCAGGAAGCCCAGCCCCAGGCGGCGCCAGCGGGAGTAGCGGCGGAAATACGGATGCAGCGCCGCCGCGAAGATCACGAATCGCAGGTTGACCACGCAGCCAGCGGCGAACACCAGCCAGACCGGCGCGCCCGCGACGATCAGCGGCAGCGCGGCCAACTGGGCCGAGCCCGCGTACACCAGGAAAGTCATCGCCAGCGCCAGCGACTGGCTCATGCCGATCTTGACCATGGCCACGCCGCTGACCATGCCCCAGACGCCGATGGCGATCGTGGTGGGCGCCAGCGCCTTCAGGCCCGCGACGATGGCCGCCCGGCGTTCCTGCGGGGAAAAGCCGGGCACTGCGGCGGACGGACGCATGGCGGACATGGGGATGGGGGGAACGGCGGCTGGCTCCCGGCGGGCCGGGAAGGAGTAAAGTGACGGCTTACAGCTATTGTAAGTGATTACCCGAATCTTCCCGGATTCCCGGGCAGCATCGGGCGCGGACCCCTGCACGCCCGCTTCGCCGCTGGATCCCGTCGCAGATTGGTACAATATCTGGTTCATTTCGGAGATCCTCATCATGTCGATGTCAGACCGCGACGGCTTCATCTGGTACGACGGCAAGCTCGTGCCCTGGCGTGAAGCCAACACCCATGTGCTCACACACTCTCTGCACTACGGGTTGGCGGTATTCGAGGGTGTGCGCGCGTACAAGACCGACATCGGAACCTCGATCTTCCGGCTCAAGGAACACACCGACCGCCTGGTCAATTCCGCCCACATCTACCAGATGCAGATCCCGTACAGCCGGGAAATCCTGATGGAAGCGCAGAAGGAAGTGGTCCGCGTCAACAAGCTGGAATCCTGCTACCTGCGTCCCATCGCGTTCTACGGTTCGGAAAAGATGGGCGTCTCGCCCAAGGGCGCCAAGGTCCACGTGGCCGTCGCCGCCTGGGAATGGGGTGCCTACCTGGGCGCCGAAGCGCTGCAGAAGGGCATCCGGGTCAAGACCTCGTCCTTTGCCCGCCACCACGTCAACGTGACCATGCCCCGCGCCAAGCTGGCCTCCACCTACGCCAACTCCATCCTGGCGAACCTGGAAGCCACCGAGGACGGCTACGACGAAGCGCTGCTGCTCGACACCGAAGGCTTCGTGGCCGAAGGCTCGGGCGAGAACGTCTTCATCGTCAAGGACGGCGTGCTGATCGAGCCCGAGATCGCCTCGGCCCTGACCGGCATCACGCGCTCGACCATCCACAACCTGGCCGCCGACCTGGGCATCAAGGTCGTCACCAAGCGCCTGACGCGCGACGACATCTACATCGCCGACGAAGCCTTCTTCACCGGCACGGCGGCGGAAGTCACGCCCATCCGCGAACTGGACCGCCGCAAGATCGGCGCCGGCCAGTGCGGCCCGGTCACGGCGCGCCTGCAGCAGGCGTTCTTCGATCTGGTGGCGGGCCGCAATGCCAAGTACGGCCACTGGCTCACACACGTCTGATCAGGAGAAACGGCCATGACCACCGAAGCCGCCAACGCCATCATCGAAATCGATGCCGACGCGCTTCCGCTTTCGTGCCCGGGGCCGCATACTCCGCTCTGGAACATGCACCCCAAGGTGTTCCTGGACATCGGGACCACCGGCGAAGCAAAGTGCCCGTACTGTGGCGCCGAATACCGTCTGAAGGACGGCGCCAAGGTACATCATCATTGATCCCCTGCGGACCGGCGATGCCGGATCCGCGGTGTCCCAGGAAGGACATAGCTGACGCTGCCCCGGCCCGCCGGGGTTTGCTTTTTATTCACAGGACCTCCCCGTGCAGCACAACGATTACATCCTGACGCTCGCCTGCCCCGATACGACCGGCATCGTGTACCACGTGTCGGGATTCCTGTTCGAGCGCGGCTGCAACATCCAGGACTCGCAGCAGTTCGGGGACGAGGACACCCAGTTGTTCTTCCTGCGCGTGCACTTCTCGGTGCCGGACGGCCTGGACGCCGACACCGTGCGCAAGGAATTCGCCGCCGTGGGCGAGCGCTTCTCCATGCAATGGCAGATCCGCGACCCGCACAAGCGCGCGCGCGTGCTGCTGATGGTCAGCAAGCACGGCCACTGCCTGAACGACCTGCTGTTCCGCGCCAAGAGCGGGCAGTTGCCCATCGACATTCCCGCGGTGGTCTCCAACCACCCCGACTTCGCGCTGCTGTCCGCCTCGTACGGCGTGCCCTTCTACCACCTGCCGGTCGCGCAGGGCGGCAAGGAACAGCAGGAGCGCCAGGTACTGCAGATCGCCGAACGCGAGAACGTCGACCTGGTCGTGCTGGCCCGCTACATGCAGATCCTGTCGCCCGAGATGTGCCGGGCGCTGGCCGGCCGGGCCATCAACATCCACCACAGCTTCCTGCCCAGTTTCAAGGGCGCGCGGCCGTACTACCAGGCGCACGACCGCGGCGTGAAGCTGATCGGCGCCACCGCCCACTATGTCACGCCCGACCTCGACGAAGGCCCCATCATCGAGCAGGACATCGCCCGCGTGGACCACAGCATGTCGCCGGAGGCCATGACGCAGGTCGGCCGCGACGTCGAATGCCTGGTGCTGGCGCGTGCCGTCCGCTGGCACGTCGAGCATCGCATCCTGTTGAACGGCCACAAAACGATCGTATTCGCATAAATGGTGCTCAAATCCCGCGGCGCGCCGCTGTTCGCCACCTCCGAAGAAGCCGAGCAGGCGTTCTACGACGCCCTGGAGCAAGGCGACCTCGCCCAGTTGATGGCGGTCTGGGCCGACGACGAGGACATCGTCTGCATCCATCCGGGCGGACCGCGGCTGATCGGGCACGACGCCGTGATGGAGTCGTGGCGCGAGATCCTGGGCAGTTCCCCGGTGCCGATACGGCCCACGCGCGTCCACACCGTGCAAAGCATGATGAGTTCGGTCCACACCGTGGTCGAACAGCTCATGGTCGACACCTCCCAGGGCAAGCAGCTCGTCAACTGCTATGCAACCAATGTCTTCCACAAAGGTCCCACAGGCTGGCGGCTGGTCCTGCACCACTCGTCGCAAGCCCCTGCCGACCTCGGCCCGACCGAGCTTCAGGACGTTCCCGACCTCTTGCATTGAGTCGCCCGCCCATCCCGCATGCCCGCTTACCTGGACACGACCCCCTGCCCCACTCCCGCATGGTTGCCCGAAGGACATAGCCAGACCATCTTCGCGTCGCAGTTCTCGTCGCACCATCACGCCTCGTTCCAGCGCGAACGGGTGGACACGCCCGACGGCGATTTCATCGACTTCGACTGGACGGCCCCCGGCCTCGGCCCCGACACGGTTGTCGGCCCCGGTGCGTTCGCGCGGCTGGCCGCGGCGGCCGGCACCACTACCGCGTCACGCAACGGCCTCGTGCTGTTCCACGGCCTGGAAGGCAGCAGCGCGAGCCATTACGCGCAGGCCATCTCGCAGTATTTCCGGGCGCGCGGCTGGACCGTCGTCGTGCCGCACTTCCGCGGCTGCTCGGGCGAACCGAACCGCCTGCCCCGCGCCTATCACTCGGGCGATTCCGCCGACGTCGGCTTCATGCTGGACGCCGTGCGGCAGCGCCTGCCGCAGATGCACTGGCACGCCGCCGGCATCTCGCTGGGCGGCAACGCGCTGCTGAAACACCTGGGCGAGGCCGGCGGCACTGCCGGCTGGCTCGCGGCGGCCGCGGGCGTCTCGGCACCGGTCGACCTGACGGCCGGCGGGCGCGCCTTGGGCACCGGGCTGGTCAACCGCCGGATCTACACCCACATGTTCCTGCGCACGCTGAAGTCCAAGACGCTCCAGAAGGCGCAGCGCTTCCCCGGCACCATAGACGTGCTGCGCGTGGCCAACGCGCGCGACCTGTACGAGTTCGACGACGCCTACACCGCGCCCACGCACGGCTTCCGCGGCGTCAACGACTACTGGACGCGCGCCTCCAGCAAGCCCCTGCTGATGGACATCGCCGTTCCGACGCTGGTGCTGAATGCGCGCAACGACCCCTTTCTTCCCGGCCGCTACCTGCCCACGCCCGAGCAGGCTTCCGGCCACGTGGTCCTGCACCAGCCGGCACAGGGCGGCCACGCAGGCTTTCCCACGGGAAGCTTCCCGAGCAACCTGAACTGGCTGCCGCGCAGGCTGGCGGAGTTTTTCCGGACCGGCCGCTAGGGCCTGCTCCCCCATCGGGGCAAGCCCCCGCTGACATCTCTGGCGTTTTCTTCGACAATGGAGAAAACCACACGGATGCTTCCATGGCCTCGACTTCCACGGTTTCCCACGCTTCCAACACCACCACCGGCGGCCGCCTCCTGGTCGACGCGCTGACCGCCAACGGCGTCGACCGCGTCTTCTGCGTTCCCGGCGAAAGCTACCTGGACGTGCTCGATGCCCTGCACGCCCATGCCGACATCGACGTCGTCGTCGCCAAGCATGAAGGCGCGGCCGCCAACATGGCCGAAGCTGACGGCAAGCTGACCGGGCGGCCGGGCATCTGCTTCGTCACGCGCGGCCCGGGCGCCACCCATGCCAGCATAGGGGTGCACATCGCCCAGCAGGACTCGACGCCGCTCATCCTGTTCGTCGGCCAGGTACCCACGCGCGAGCTGGGCCGCGAAGCCTTCCAGGAAATCGACTACCCGTCCATGTTCGGCGGCATCGCCAAGTGGGTCGTCAGCGTCGACGATGCCACGCGCATTCCCGAACTCGTGGCGCGAGCCTTCGCGTGCGCCACCTCGGGCCGTCCCGGACCGGTGGTGCTGGCCCTGCCCGAAGACGTGCTGAGCGCGGCCTGCCCGGCCGCCCCGGCCGCGGTCGCCCCCATGGCCTCCAGCGGGCCCGATCCCGACGCGGCCCCGCGCCTGCGCGACATGCTGGCCCAGGCCCGCCGTCCGCTGGTCCTCCTGGGCGGCTCGAACTGGAGCGAACGCGCCGCCTCGGACTTCTCCGCCTTCGTCCAGGCCTGGAACCTGCCCGTGGCCTGCGCCTTCCGCCGCCAGGACATCTTCGATAACCGGCTCCCCCAGTACGCCGGCCACCTGAGCCTGGGCATGAATCCCGACCTGGCCGCGCTGGTGCGCGACGCCGACCTCATCCTGGCCGTGGGCACGCGGCTGGGCGAAATCGCCACCGGCGGCTACACGCTGCTGACGCCGCCCCGCCCCGCCCAGAAACTGGTCCACCTGCACGCCGACGCGGCCGAGCTGGGCCGCGTCTACCAGCCCGACCTGGCCATCCAGTCGGCGGCCGCACCGGCCGCCGCGCTGCTGCGCGGCCTGGAGGCTCCGGCCTCGCGCGCCTGGGACGACTGGACCCGCCAGGCCGGCGAGTTGCATGCACGCTACCAGGCCGTGCCGGCGCCGCATGCCGAAGCCCGCGGCATCGACCTGGGCCAGGTCATCGCTCATCTGGACCGCACCCTGCCCGACGACGCCATCATTGCCAACGGCGCCGGCAACTACGCGGTATGGCTGCACCGGTTCTACCGCTACCGCCAGCCGCGCACGGAACTCGCCCCCACCTGCGGCGCCATGGGCTACGGCCTGCCAGCGGCGATAGCCGCCAAGCTGCGCCACCCCGACCGCACCGTGGTCTGCGTATCGGGCGACGGCTGCTTCCTGATGTATCCCCAGGAGCTGGCGACCGCGCTGCAATTCGATTCCGCCGTCATCGTCATCGTCGTCAACAACGGCATGTACGGTACCATCCGCATGCACCAGGAAAAACGCTTCCCCGGCCGGGTCAGCGCCACCGACCTGCGCAATCCCGATTTCGTCGCGCTGGCCCTGTCGTTCGGCGCCCACGCCGAACGGGTGGAAAGCGCCGATGCCTTCCCCGCCGCGTTCGAGCGCGCCCGGGCAGCCGGCCGCCCGGCGCTGCTGGAGCTGCGCACGGATCCCCGGCAGATCACGCCGCAGTCATGGCTGGCGGGGCATGGATAGCGACGTCCTTGCCGCCATGGCGCGCTGGCCCGATGTGCCGGACGCCTATGGCTGGTTGTCGCTGGATGCCCGGGGGCGCTGGCGCCTGCATCCGGCCGGCGATGCCCTGGCGGGCGGGCCGGGCGTCTCCATTTCCAACACCGGGATCCTGGCCTTCATCGGGCGCAACTACGGGCACGACGAACAAGGGCGCTGGTTCTTCCAGAACGGCCCGCAGCGCGTGTTCGTCAGGCTGGACGCGGCGCCGCTGATCCTGCGCCAGGCGGATGCCGCCGGAGCCCTGGCGACCCATGCCGGCCACACAGTGGCCCGCGTGGACCGCTGGGCACTGGACGCCGAAGGCAGGCTCTACGCCGCGACCGAACACGGCCCCGCGATGGTCGAGGATCGCTACCTGCCCGAGGTGCTGGAACGCATGACGCTGGCGTCCGGCCAGCCGCTGCTCGATGCGGCACCCGGCTGGCTGGCCGCCCCGTGGTCGGAACCGGCGGCCTCCGACTCAATCCTCGTGGCCTATCCGCCCCTGATTCCGGCCATCGCGCCCTTGGGGCGGCTGCGAAGGCCCGCCAGCGACGCATTCGGGTTCGTCGATCGTCCCGCTCCCCACCCCTAGCTGGATGTCCCGATGCATCCGGACGGTCTCGGGCGTGGGCAGGCGCGCCACTGCCGCGCCCAGCCGCTGGCCCAATTCGTCCCCGGCCGGCGTCATCGGCAGACGCAGCTCGTGCGCAATCAATCCCTGCCCGGCAAGAAAATGCTTCAACGGAGCCGGATTGGGCTCAGCGAAAACCAGGTCGATCACCGCACGCATGGGGTCGAACAATCGACGCGCGGCGGCCTCCCTGCCCGACCGCGCCAACGCCATGACGGCAGCGAAAAGATCCGGCCGGATATGCGCCGCGGCCGTCACCGCTCCCGCGCCGCCAAGCAGGAAATGATCCAGGACACAGGCGTCGTCGCCGCACAGCAGCGGCGCGACCCCTTGAACATTGCAGTCCGACAGCGCCGCAGGATCGCACATCTTGACCGCGGCACAATCGCCGTCCCGAAGCAATGCACCGACAGTTTCTCCGGACATCCTGCAGCCGGTGCGCGCCGGGACGTCATACGCGATCACGGGCACGCCTCCCGCGGCCTGCGCCACCTTCCGGTAGTGCCAGGCGATGCCGGCCGGCGCAGGCCGCAGATAGTAGGGCGGAGGCACCAGCCAGCCCTCGGGGCGCAGCGGCGCCATGCGCCGCAGCGCCGCGCAGACGTCCAGGGTATCGACCCCGCCCGCCCCGATCACCAGCGGCAACCCCGGCGCAACCTCGCGCACGGCCTGGACGCCCAGTATCTTCTCCTGCTCCGAGATCAGGCTGCCCTCGCCCGTGGATCCGAACAAGACGAAGCCATCGAGGCCTGCTTCAGCATACGTGCCAGCCAGGAGACGCAGGGCATGCAGGTCGATGAAACCGTCCCGCAAGGGGGTCACCAGCGGCAGCCAGAGCCCTTGAAACGTCGAGGAGTTCATTGCTCGAAGGCCCGCGCGCCCGCACGTATCGCCCCGAACTCGGCCTCGGGCAGGCCAGCCATGATGGCGCTCATCAGCGTATCGACCGAGCAGCATCGAAGCCTCACCTGGAATGTGCAGCGTCCGGTGCGGTGATCGTCGCGTATGGAGTAGAGAGAAATCCTGTCGCCCAGGCACGCATGCAGCACTTGCCTGGCCAGTGCGGCGTGGCAGGAATCGACTCTCAGGACTATCAGCACACGATCGACCGCGGCATTGGGCATTGGGCATCGGCCGTTCGACGGCTCGCGGTCGTGGCAGGACGGCAGGGGATCTGGGCGCCATGGCGTGGAAACGCAGGAAGTTTCGACGCCTCCACTATAGGAAGCCGAGTATATAAATGGCGCAAAAAAAAGCCGGGCAGGCGTAAAAATGCCGTCCTGACGGACGGCGTCGCTCAGCTCTGGAAACGCTTGAGCAGGTCGCGTTCTTCCTTCAGCCGGCGCTGGTATTCGCGCACCTTGGCGTCGATCTGCGACTGCTCGTAGAAATCCTTGGAGGCCGCGCGCGCCTGCTGCAACTGCTCGACCGCAGCCGGCAGGGCACCGGTCATCGCGTAGTAGTCGGCCATGTTGCGGCGCTCGTTCACGGCGCTGCCCAGCCGTGAATAGCTGACCGCGGCCATCTGGTAGAAGCGGGGCTCGTCGCTCCACTTCAGCATCTGCTCTTTCAGGAAATCGACCGCCTCCTGGTTGCGGCCGGCGCGTTGCAGCGACTCCGCCATCGCCATGGCCAGGCCGCGCTGCTCGGGCCACCGCGCGACGGCGCTGCGCGCCAGGCTCATGGCCTGCTGCGTGTCGTTGCGGGCCAGCGCCAGGTCGATGGCCAGGTGCTCGAGCATGAAATGGGTCCGCGCGCCGGACGTGGCTGCCAGGTAGGCGTCGTTGGCCTTGCCGTACTCGCGCTGGCGCACGTAGCCCAGGGCCATGCCGTAGTAGGCCGCGGAACGTTCGATGCCCTGGGTCTCGGTGCTGCGGTTCTCGAAATAGCGGATGGCCTCGAGGGTATCCTGGCCGCTGTTGGCCTGCAGCATGCGCATCTTGGCGCGCACGAAATGGAAATCCGAGGAGCTCGGACGGTCGTGGATCACCACGCCGCGCGCCCGGTTCTGCATGTCGGACATGCGCTCGATGGACAGCGGGTGGGTGCGGGTGAAGGCCTGGCCGGTCCGTTCGTTCAGCCCCGATGCCTGCATCAGGCGGCCGAAGAACGAGGCCATGCCGTTCACGTTGTAGTCGGCCGCCTCCAGCATCTGGAACCCGGTGCGGTCGGCCTCACGCTCGGCCTCGCGCGAGAAGCCCAGTTGCGAGTTGATGGCCGCGGCCTGGCCGAAGGCCATCGCCGCCTCGGGCGCCTGCGAATTGCCGCGCGCCGCTACCAGCGCCGCCAGCAGGGCCGCCACCATGATCAGCGTGTCCTGCTTCTGCTGCACCAGGCCCCGGGCGATGTGCCGCTGCACCACGTGGCCGATTTCGTGCGCCAGCACGCCGGCCAGTTCGGACTCGGACTGCGCGGCCACCACCAGCCCGGTATGCACGCCTATGTAACCGCCCGGCATCGCGAACGCGTTGATGCTGGGGTCGCGCACCGCGAACACGTTGATGTTGGGCGTGCCCACGGGGGCATGGGCCGACAACTGGCGCGCCATACCGGTCAGGTACTGGAGCAGGTCCGGATCGTCGATATAGGCCGGATCGCGCAGGGATTCCATCATGATGGCGTCGCCCAACCGCTGTTCCAGCCTGGGTGAGAGTTCCTGCGCGGCCGAATCGCCCAGGTCGGGCAGCCCGACCGGCTGGGCGGGCGCCAGCGCCGGCGCGGCCGCCGCCAGCAGGGCCGGCAGCAGCAGCGCCACGGCCTTGCGGCGCAGCGACGGGAAACGTTGGGAATTCGGCATACCGGTATGATAGCCAGCTTGGGCGGCGGGTTCCCGCTTCCCAGGCGAAACGTGAAAAATTTACCAATGCCGGCCGGGGCCAGACCGGCCGCATGGCAACGCTTACAGGACATGCCATGAGCCTCAGCACCCTGATTTCCGCGCAGGCGCTGCACGCGCTGCTGCAATCTTCCTCGCCGGCCGTCGTCTGCGATTGCAGCTTCGATCTGGCGGACACTGGCGCGGGCGAGCGCGCCCACGCGGCCGCGCATATCCCCGGCGCCCGCTACGTCCACCTGGACCGCGACCTGAGCGGCCCCAAGACCGGCGGCAACGGCCGCCACCCCTTGCCCCGGCGCGAGGACTTCGCCGGCCTGATGGCCCGCCTGGGCGCCTCCGACGCCACTCAGGTGGTGTGCTACGACAACGCCGGCGGCTCCATGGCCGCCCGCCTCTGGTGGCTGCTGCGCTGGGCGGGCCACGAAGCCGTCGCGGTGCTGGACGGCGGCCTGGCGGCCTGGCGCGAGGCGGGCTACCCGCTGGAGTCCGGCCAGCCCGACGCCCCCGCCCCGGGCGCGTTCACGCTGCGGCCGCCGCGGGTCGCGACCACGACCTACGAGGACGTGCGGGCCAACCTGGACGCGCCGACCCCACGCCTGGTCGTGGATGCGCGCGCCCCCGACCGCTTCCGCGGCCAGAACGAAACCCTGGATGCCGTGGGCGGCCACATTCCCGGCGCCGCCAACCGCTTCCTGCGCGACAACCTCCAGCCCGACGGACGCTTCAAGCCCGCCGCGCAACTGCGGTCCGAGTTCGAGGCCGTGCTGGGCGGCACGCCCGCCGACCGGGTCATCAGCCAGTGCGGCTCGGGCGTCACCGCCTGCCACAACCTGCTCGCCATGGAAGTGGCGGGCCTGTCCGGGGCGGTGCTGTATCCCGGCTCGTGGAGCGAATGGAGCAGCCGCCCCGGCTCGCCCATCGCCACCGGAGACGCATGATGTCGCAATCCCCCCTGACCCATTTCGACGCGGCCGGCCAGGCCCACATGGTGGACGTGGGCGCCAAGCCCGCCACCGCACGCGTGGCGGTCGCGGCCGGCACGATACGCATGCAGCCGGCCACGCTGGCCCTGATCCGCGACGGCAACGCCAAGAAAGGCGACGTGCTGGGCATCGCCCGCATCGCCGCCATCATGGCCGCCAAGAAGACCTCGGACCTGATTCCGCTGTGCCATCCGATCCCGCTGACGCACGTGGCCTGTGACTTCGCCCTGGACGACGAAGCCGGCGCCGTGCACTGCACCGTGCGCGCCGAGACCGTGGGCGGCACCGGCGTCGAGATGGAGGCGCTGACCGCCGTCAACGTCGCGCTGCTGACGATCTACGACATGTGCAAGGCGGCGGACCGGGGCATGGTCATGACCGACGTGCGGCTGATGGAGAAGAAAGGCGGGAAGTCGGGACACTGGACCCGGTAAGCCCCGCGCCGGGGCACGGACCGGACCCCGAACACGTCACAGGCTGGACCACGCCGGCGTCGCCATCCCTTCGGGCCTAACCGCGCTGTACACACCGCGCGCGATGGCGCGGGCCAGCACGTCGGCGGCCAGCGCGCCCAGGCGGCAGACGATGAAGGGCCGCGGGTCCACCGGACCGTCCATCACCGGCGCCTCGCGCTGACCGGTCGAGATCGCGAACACCGTATCGCCGTCGAACGGCGCGTGGATGGGGCGGATCGCGCGGGCCAACCCGTCCTGCGCCATGGTCGCCACGCGCTGCAGCTCGTCGGGCGACAGCGCGACGTCGGTGGCGATGCAGGCGATGGTGGTGTTGGCGCGCGGGCGCGGATCCAGCTTCGCGAACTCCCAGTTCTCGCCCTCGGCCCGGGTGTTGGCCGGCCCAAGGCCGCCGAACTCCTCGCCGATCTCGAAGGCTCCGGCCCAGAAGCGCCGCCCTTGCGGCGCCACGACCGAGCCGAAGCTGTTGCAGGCCACGATCGCGCCCACGGTCATGCCGTCGTGCGTGACATAGGACGCGGACCCCAGGCCTCCCTTGAGCGACCCCGCCGACGCGCCGAAGCCCGCGCCATGCGTGCCCAGATCGAAACCGGACTGGACCTGCCTGGCGGCCCGCATGGCCAGGTCGCGATAGGGCGGAGTCTCGCCCCATTGCTTGTCGCCGCCATTGGCGAGGTCGTACAGGACCGCGGTCGGCACGATGGGCGAAGGCGGCACGCCCGGCTGGTGCAGCAGCGTGAAGCCACGCCCCTGCGCCCCCAGCCACGCGGCCACGCCGTCGCCGCTGGCCAGGCCGTAGACCGAACCGCCGGACAGCACGATGGCATCGACCGAACGCACGAGGTTGGACGCGCCCAGGGTATCGGTCTCGCGCGTGCCGGGGCCGCCGCCGCGGATGTCCACCGCGGCCATGGCCCGTTCGTCCGGCAGGATCACGGTGACGCCGGTGCACGCGCGCGCATCGTGCGCCTGCCCGATCCGCAGGCCGGCGACGTCGGTGATCAGATTGCGCCCGCCTGGGCGGCCGGCCATTGCGTCGCGTGCGTCCATGCTGGAACTCCGTCCGGGAAATGAAGTGGGAGCTATTGTAGGGACCGGCCGGCTGGCCGGCCACCGGCCCCGCGCCTCACTCCTGGTCGCCCAGTTGCCTGGCTCGGGCGATGAAGCCGTCCAGCATGGTGAAGAACCGGGCCACGTCGGCCGCGGAATGCCCCTCCAGCACGTGCCGGTTCCGGGCCTGGGCGGCGGCGGTCAGCTCGGCATGCATGGCCAGCCCCTGCGGCGTCAGCGACAGTTCCGCCTCGCGGCTGTCGCGCGCGCTGCGCGCGCGGTTGACGTCGCCCCGCGCCACCAACGAGGACACCGCGCGGCTGATCTGCGCGGCATCGAGCATGGCGTGATAGGCCAGTTCGCGTATGGACACCGGCTGGAACACGCCCAGCAGGGTGACCACCTGCCATTCCACCTGGGCCAGGCCATATTCCGCCTTGGCGAACTGGACGGCGCTGCGGGTGAGCGCCTTGCTCAGGGTACTGACCCGGGGCGCCAGCAGGCCGCCTTCCGGAAAGGCCTGGGACTGCCCGGGCCGACGCGGCGGATTCGCCGATGAGGATCGCGCCATGGCCTACTCCGTTCCCGCGCGCGCCAGCGCCGCGTCGAGTTCGTCGAAGGATGGCAGCAAGGCGGCCAGGAGCCGGCCGTCCCGGACGACCAGGCGGTCGGACTGGGGCCGGGCCAGCAACTGGGGAATGTCGCGGGCGTCGAAAATCACGAAGTCCGCCGTCTCGCCCGGTTCGAGCCGCCCCGATCCGACCTGGCGCATCAGGGCCACCGGGGTCGCCGTCACGCTGGCGGACCAATCGCCGGCGTGACGGTCCAGGTGGCCGTTGCGCACGGCTTCGCGGAATACTTCCAGCATGTCGTAGTCTCCGTAGGCGTGGAACGCATCCGCGCAATTGTCGCTCGATAACGCCACCGGAACACCACGGGCCGAGATTTCCTGCAACGGCGGCAGCCCGCGCAGCCTGGGCGTGCGGCCGGGCGAACGGTCCTGCAGGAACAGGTTGACCAGCGGCAGGCTGACGATGGCCAGGCCCGCGTCGCGGCAGGCGTCCAGCACCCGTTCGCGGGTCTCGTCCGTCTGGACAGCCAGGCTGCAACAGTGGCCGCATACGACCCGCCCGCCCAGGCCACGGGCCTGGGTGCGCCGCGCGACTTCCAGCAGGGAGTCGGCTTCGGGCTCGCAGGATTCGTCCACGTGCAGGTCCACGTCCAAGCCGTAGCGCACGGCCCAATCGAACAGCGCATCCAGGGCCTGCGCCAGGCGCTGGCGCGCGGCAGGCGGCGGCAAGCCGGGCACGCGCGTCACGCCGCCCAGCACGCCGCCGGTATCGGCCACGCGGCGCACGAAGTCCTCGGCGCCCTCGCCCAGATAGGTTTCCATGGGCGCCATGGCCACCATCTGCACCCGCACGCGGGACGCCCATCGCGCCCGCAAGGCCAGCATGGTGTCCCAGGCCATGCTGGCCTGCGGCCCGGCCGCATCCAGGTGCGTGCGCAGGCCGGCCGTGCCGTGCGCCCAGGCGCAGCGCAGCGCGAAGTCGGCGCGCGCCTCGAGCTCGCCCGGACGCCAGCGCGCATGGTCGGCCATCACGGCCTTGACCGCCCCCCATAGCGTGCCGTCGGCATTGGGCGCGCGCGTCAGAGTATGCGTCTTGTCCAGGTGGGTATGCAGGTCATGGAAGGCTGGCCAGACCTGGCGGCCGGCCAGGTCCGGCCCCGCGCTCCCTTGCAGCGTTCCGGCGGGCGCGACCCTGCGCAGGCGGCCCCCTTCGACCGCCAGATCCACGCCCGCCAGGCCCTGCGCGTCGGCCAGTCCGGCCAGCGCGGCGGGCAGCAGCGCCGCCGGCACCCGCGCGCCGCGCAGGACGTAGGCGCCGGTCGCCTGTTCCAGCCCCGCGGCCAGCGATTTCAAGATTCGCGCTCCATGGCGCTTTCATGCCAGCGGCGCAGGATGCGCTGCGACACCCATGAAGTCGCCAGGAAGATCAGCACCCCGGCGCAGGAGATCATCAGCAGGGCCGCGAACATGCGCGGCGTCTTCAACTGGTAGCCGGCCTCGAGGATGCGATAGGCCAGGCCCGAGCCCTGCCCGCCCGCGCCGGCGACGAATTCCGCGACCACCGCGCCGATCAGCGACAGGCCACCCGAGATGCGCACGCCCGCCAGGAAGTACGGCATGGCCGACGGGATGCGCAGCCGGCGCAGCGTCTGGCCCGGGGTGGCGCCATAGAGCCGGAACAGGTCGCGCAGGTTGTGGTCGGCACTGTTCAGGCCGACGATGGTGTTCGACAGGATGGGGAAGAAGGCCACCAGCCATGCGCAGATCAGCAGCGCCACCTGCACGTTGTCCACCCAGATGATCAGGAGCGGCGCGATGGCGACCACCGGCGTGACCTGCATGATGACCGCGTAGGGGAAGAAGGTCAGCTCTATCCACTTGGACAGGCTGAACAGGATGGCGATGGCGCCGCCCACCAGCACGGCGCTGACGAAGGCCGACGCGGTGATCTTCAGCGTGACCCAGAGCGCCGCCGACAGCAGCGGCCAATCCTCGACCAGCGCCCGGCCGATGTCGGCCGGGCCGGGCAGGATGTGCGGCGAGATGCGCAGGCCGCGCACGATCGCCTCCCAGGCCACCAGACAGAGGACGCCCATGACGACGGGCAGGACGATGCGCGCGGTACGGAGCTTGGGGTTCATGCGTGCATCGCCTTTTCGAGGGCTTCCGAGGCCTGTCTGCACAGGTGCGCGTATTCGGCCGAGGTGCGGAACGACTCGCCGCGTTCGGCGTCGGGAGAAATGGACAGATCGGCATGGAGCCGCCCCGGCCGCGCGGCCATGACGATCACCCGCTGGGACAGGTATACCGACTCGAACACCGAATGCGTGACGAACACGGCGGTGAAGCGCTGGTCCTGCCACAGCCGCAGCAGGTCGTTGTTGAGCTTGAACCGCGTGATCTCGTCCAGCGCCGCGAATGGTTCGTCCAGCAGCAGGACCTGCGGCCGGGTCACGATGGCCCGGGCGATGGAAACGCGCATCTTCATGCCGCCGGACAGCTCCCGCGGCAGCGCGTGTTCGAATCCCTTCAACCCGACTTTCTCGAGCGCCTCGGCGGCCCGCCGCCGGGCCTCGTCGCGCGGCACGCCCGCCAGGTCCAGCGGCAGCATGGTGTTGGACAGCGCCGTCTCCCACGGCATCAGCGTGGGCTCCTGGAAGACGAAGCCGACCGCCCCCCTGGTGCCCTGCCGCACGACCTCGCCGGCGGTCGGCTCGGACAGTCCGGCAATCATGCGCAGCACCGTGCTCTTGCCGCACCCCGAGGGTCCGAGCAGGCTGACGAAGCTCCCCCGCGCGAGGGACAGGCTGAGATTTTCGACCGCCAGCGTGCCGTTGCCGAAGCGCTTGGAAATGTTCCGCAGCTCCAGCACCCGGTCGGTATCCATGGCCGTTTCAGTCATCGCATGCCGACCTTCTTGTTGACGAACTTCAAGGTGTAGGCCTTGCGCACGTCCACCCCCGTAGGCAGCACGCCCACGTCCACCATGGACTTGTAGAAATGTTCCCAGCGCGCGTCGGTCATCGCCCCGATGCCCAGACGCTTCGCATCGCCCGAATCGATCAAGCCGCGCGCCTTCATGGCATGGATCGCGAAGGCGATCTGCTCGTCGGTCATCTCGGGGTTGTTGCGCTTGATCAGTTCATTGCCGGCCGACGGATCGTCGTACAGGTAGCTGTACCAGCCCTCGATAGACGCATCGACGAACTTCTGCACGAACTGCGGCCGCTTCTCGACATTGTCGCGCGTGGTGACGATGGTGGTCATGTAGGGATCCCAGCCATAGTCCGCCAGCAGGAAGGACACCGGGTTGTCGACCCCGGCCTTCTTCAGCGCCAACGGTTCGTTGGTGATGAGGCCCTGCTGCACCACCTTCTTGTCGGCCAGGAACGGCGCCAGCGAAAAGGTATAGGGCTTGACCTGGTCGTCGGAGAAGCCGAAGCGCCCACGCAGGTAGGGCCAGAAGGTCGCCATGCCCAACGCGCCCACCAGCACCGTGCGATCCTTGATCTGCTCGATCTTGTCCACGCCCTGGTTGGGGTGGGCGATCAGCACGCGCGGGTCCTTCTGGAAGATCGCGGCCACCGACATCAGGGGCGCGCCTTCGCGCGCCGCGTTGAGCGAGGTACCGCTGCTGCCCGCGGTGAAGTCCACGCGCCCGGCCAGCAGCATGGGCGTGGGATTGCTTTGCGGATTGCCCAGGCGGATCTCGACGTCCAGCCCGTGCTTGCGGTAGATGCCCTTGGCCACGGCCTGGAAGAAACCGCCCCACTCGGCCTCGGCCCGCCAGCCGATGAACATGACGGCCTTCTCCGGCGCGGCGCCGGACGGCTGGGCGCCGGCGAGTCCCGGCTGCGCGCAGGCCAATGCCGCGCAGAGCAAGAGCGCGCGGCGAACCCTGGAACTGGACTGCTTCATGACGATCTCCCGACAGTGAAAAACACCCATCCGCGCGCGGCGGCTCCGAAAATCAGAAGAACTGCTCCACGTCGATGTCGTGGTCGAGCAGGCCGGCGCCGCGCAGCACGGTCACCCAGCCGCGGTACATGGCCTTGACCTCGGGATCGTCCATGCCGAAGGGATGGAAAAGCGTGGTCTTGAAGCCGATCTCGCGCAGCAGTGCGGAGTCCTGGCCGGTATGGCGGGCCATCGCGTCGAGCGCGGCCGACGGATCGGCGTATACGACGCCCACGGCCTCGGCCAGCGCGTCGGCCGTGGCGGCGAACAGTTCCGGATCGCGCGCGTAGGCCGCCTGCGTGGTCCACCAGTTCGACACCAGCGACGGGTTGCCCGTGCTGGCCATCGCCAGCGAACCCTCGCCCAGCACCTCGTCCACCGCGCGGCCCAGGCCGCGACGCAGCATCAGGGTGACCAGCGGCTCGACGCAGATGGCGACGTCGATCTCGCCCGCGGCCAGCGCGTCCGGCATCTTGTGGAAGGGCATCGGCACCCACTGCACGCGCGAAACGTCGACGCCGTGCTGGTTGAACAGGTGCAGCGGCGCCGAATGCGTGATGCCGCCGTCCAGCGCGAAGGCGCCCAGGCGCTTGCCCTCGAAGTCCGACGGCCGCTCGATGACCACGTCGTGGCGGGCGATGAGATTCATGAAGTCGGCGCTGCGGCCGGCATAGGTGCCGCGCAGCGCGGCCGCCGAGACGAAGCGGGACGGCAGGTCGAACCGCTCGCGCGCCATGATGGTGAGCGTGGGGCCGGAGAAGGTCAGATCCATGCGGTCGGCGCGCATGTCCTCGATGGCCTGCACCGCCGACCGCCGCACGAAAACGGGTTCGATGCCGCGCTTGGCGAACAGGCCGGCGTCGATGGCGGTGAACAGGGGGACCAGCCCCATCATGGGGTCGGGATGGGCATCGATTCTGAGTTTCATGTCGCTCCAACCGCTGGGTAGGTCATGACGATTTGCATGACTTTATCATGCAAATTTTGGCTGTCAATGGAACCCGGGACAGGGACAAACCCTGGGCTGGAGGACGCGTGGCGAGGACTAGTGCAGTTTGACCCTGGGCTGGGAACGACGGCTCAGGAAGCGGCTCAGCGAGCGCACGCTAGCGCCCCACCAGCCCAATACCGCGGCGTAGTGCGACCAGTGCGTGCCGGCGTACATCATGCGGGCGATCCAGCCTTCCACCAGCAGCTTGCGGCCGGAAAGGTTGCCCATCAGGCTGCCCACGCCCTCGGCATGGCCGATGGACACCAGCGAACCGAAATCACGGAAGCGGAACGGCGCCGCGAATGCCGATTCCCCGCGTATGCGGGCGGACAGCAGCGGCAGCAGATACGAGGCCTGCTGGTGCGCGGCCTGGGCGCGCGCGGGCACGGTCTTGCCGGTCTCGCGCCACGGCGCCGCGGCGCAATCGCCCAGGGCGTAGATGTCGGGATCCTCGGTGCGCAGCGTCTCGTCCACCTGGACCTGCTGCATCGGATTCAGCGGCAGCCCCAGCCGGGACAGCAGCGACGGCGCCTTGATGCCCGCCGCCCAGACGCACAGGTCCGCGTCGAACACCCTGTCCTGGGCCACCACGGTATGCGGCGTGACCTCGGAGACGCGGCAGTCGGCCACCACCGTCACGCCCCGTTCCACCAGCAGCTCCTCGGCCGCCTTGGCGACGCGCTCGGGCAGCGGTCCGAGTATGCGCGGCCCGCCCTCGATCAGCGTGATGCGCAAGTTCTGCCGCGTCATGCCGGGCAGCCCGTAGGCGGAAATCGTGTTGCCGGCCTCGTGCAGCTCGGCGGCCAGCTCCACGCCAGTGGCGCCGCCGCCCACGATCACCACGTTGACGACGCCCGGCGTGGCCTCGTCGATGCCGGCCGAGGCGCGCGCCATGGCCTTGAGCAGCGCGAGCCGGAAGCGCTCGGCCGCGTCCGTGGTGTCCAGCGAGATCGCATGCTGGTCGGCGCCCGGCGTGTTGAAGAAATTGCCCAGGCTGCCCACGGCCAGCACCAGCGTGTCGTAGGGGACGTTCCGTTCGGGCAGGATGACGGTGCCGTCGGCGTCACGCAGGGCCGCCACCTGTACGTCGCGCGCCTGGCGGTCGACGCCCCGGATTTCTCCCAGCACGAAGCGAAAGCCGTTGTCGTGCGCAAGCATCGCGTAGGAAAGCCCGTCACGGTGGATGTCCACGGTACCCGCGGCGACCTCGTGCAGCGAGGGCTTCCAGATGTGGAAAGGCGTGGCGTCGACCAGCGTGACGTGCTCGGGGCCGTGGCGCCGCCCCAGGCGCACGGCCAGTTCGAGTCCGCCGGCGCCGCCGCCGGCGATGACGATGCGGTGCAAAGGCTTTGCGTTCATAGACTTTCCCCGATGACTGGCGCACGAAACGCCGGGCGGCCCTGCTCCGGCGGCAAGACCTTCAGCGTCCGGCGATCGACATTTCCGGCAACAGGATGGATCCGGTCGTCTTGGTGCCGCGCGTGAGCGTATCCGCGCCCACCGCGGCGATGCTGCCGAACATGTCCTTCAGGTTGCCGGCAATGGTGATCTCCTGCACGGCATGCTGGATCTCGCCGTTCTCGACCCAGTAGCCGAACGCGCCTCGGGAATAGTCGCCGCTCACGTAGTTGATGCCTTGCCCGATCAGCTCGGTCACCAGGAGGCCGGTGCCCAGCTTGCGCAGCATGGCGCGGAAATCATCGCCGCGGCGCGTCTTGCGCGAAGCCAGCACCAGGTTGTGCGAACCGCCGGCATTGCCGGTCGTGACCATGCCGAGCTTGCGGGCCGTGTAGCTGGACAGGAAATAGCCCTGGACGACGCCGCCGTCGATGACCTTGCGCGCCTGCGTGCGCACGCCTTCGTCGTCGAACGCGCCGCTGCCCTGGGCACCCTTGATGGCGGGATCCTCGGACACGTCGATGTCGCCGGGGAAGACCTGCCGGCCCAGGCTGTCGACCAGGAAGCTGGATTTGCGGTACAGCGCCCCGCCGCTCAGGGCCTGCGTGAGCGAGCCCAGCAGGCCGCAGGCCAGGGGCGCCTCGAACAGCACCGGATACCTGCCGGTGCGGATGCGGCGCGCGGACAGGCGCGACAGCGCCCGTTCGGCCGCGTAGCGGCCGACGCTTGCGGGATCGGCCAGCCGGGCCCAGTCGCGGTCGCTGGTGTACCAATCGTCGCGCTGCATGTTGCCGCCCCGCCCCGCGATGGGCGATACCGACAGCGAATGCCGCGAATACGGATAGCCGCTCAGGAAGCCCCGGGTGTTCCCCATCACGAAGTGGCCTTCGTACGAGGACACCGACGCGCCGTCGGAGTTGGTGATGCGCTTGTCGGTGGACAGGGCCGCGCGCTCGGCCTGCAGCGCCAGTTCGGCCGCCGCCTCGGCCGGCAGGTTCCACGGGTGGTACAGATCCAGGTCGGGGAACTCGGTGGCCAGCAGATCGGCGTCGGGCAGGCCCGCGGCCGGATCCTCGGCGGTGTGGCGGGCGATGTGATAGGCGGCCTGGACGGTGTCGCGCACCGCCTGGTCCGAGAAATCCGAGGTCGAGGCCGAGCCCCGGCGCTGTCCCACGTACACGGTGATGTCCAGCGACCGGTCGCGCGTCTGTTCGACCGTCTCCAGCGAGCCCCGGCGCACCGACACGGCCAGCCCCTGGCTTTCGGACACCTCGGCTGCGGCGTCGGTGGCGCCGACGCGCCTGGACTCGTCCAGCACCCGTTCGATCAACTGGCGGAACGCGGCGGGGTCGGTATCGAGCCCGGGACGGGTGGGCGCGGCGGTCGTTTTCTTGCGGGACGGGGAAGTGGCCATGGAGTTTCTTCGGGAAGGAGGCGGCCCGGACATGCGGGCAAGGCGGCCCGGGCAGGAAGGCAAGGCTTTATGATAGCTGGTGTCAGCCTTCTTACCGTCGAAGCACGCCATTTTCCATGTCCCGCTCCAAACGTAGTCCATCGCCCCTGGTCCCGGCGCAAGAAACCGATCCGGACGGCGAATACCAGTCCCCCAGCAAGTCGCAGCTCAAGCGGCAGATGACCGCCCTGCAGGACTTGGGGGAACGCCTGGTCGGGCTGCCCGACGCCAAGCTGCGGCAACTGCCCCTGGCCGAACGCCTGTACGACGCGATACGCGAGGCCCAGCGCATCACTTCCCACGAGGGCAGGCGCCGGCAATTGCAGTATGTCGGCAAGCTGATGCGCGAGGCGCACGTCGAACCCATCCAGGCCATGCTGGCCGAGTGGGACGGCGAATCCATGGAACAGATCGCCGCCTTCCACCAGCTCGAACTGTGGCGCGACCGCCTCCTGGCCAGCGACGAACACTTCACCGGCTTCATGGACCTGTACCCCCACGCCCAGGCCCAGCCCCTGCGGGCGCTGATACGCGGCGCCCGCAAGGAACAGGCCGCCAACGCCGCCCTGCTGCCCGGGCGCGAACCGCAGCGCAAGCACTATCGCGCGCTGTTCCAGGAAATCAAGCGGCTGCAGGCCGCGCCCGATGCCGGGTCGCCGTCCCCGACCGACGACGACGAAAACGAAAACTGATCCCACCGCCGCCATGACCACTTCCGCCAAGCGCCTCGTGCGCAACCATCCCGACGAACTGCTGTGCGGCCTGGTGTCCATCAGCGATCGCGCCTCCAGCGGGGTCTACACCGACGAAGGCATCCCCTCGCTCAAGGCCTGGCTGGACGGCGCCCTGCGCACGCCGGTGCGCTACGTCGAACGGCTGATCGCCGACGACGCGCCGGCCATCTCCGCGACGTTGACGGAACTGTGCGATGAACTCGGCTGCGACCTGATCCTGACCACCGGCGGCACCGGCCCGGCGCGGCGCGATGTCACGCCCGAGGCCACGCTGGCGGTAGCCTCCAAGGAAATGCCCGGCTTCGGCGAACAGATGCGCCAGATCTCGCTGCGCTTCGTGCCCACCGCCATCCTGTCGCGCCAGGTCGCGGTCATCCGCGAACGCGGCGCGTCGGCGGCGGACGGCGCCGCCCTCATCATCAACCTGCCCGGGCAGCCCAAGGCCATACGCGAGACCCTGGAAGGACTGCGCGAGGCCGACGGCAAGCTGGTGGTGCCCGGCATCTTCGCCGCCGTGCCCTATTGCATCCAGCTCATCGAAGGCCCTTACGTCGAAACCGACGAAACCGTGTGCAAGGCGTTCCGCCCCAAGACGGCGATCCGTCCCGCGCCCTGAGCGCCGGCACCCTCCCATCGAGAACGCCATGACAGATACCCTGCTCGACTGCGTCCAGACCGAAACCGGCCCGAACCCCACCCGCGCCGTGATCTGGCTGCACGGCCTGGGCGCCGACGGCCACGACTTCGAGCCCATCGTCCCTGAACTGGACCTGCACGGCCTGCCGCCCGTGCGCTTCGTCTTCCCGCACGCCACGGTGCAGCCCGTGACCATCAACGGCGGCATGGCCATGCGCGCCTGGTACGACATCATCGTCAGCGACCTCGTCCGGCGCGAGGACGACCCCGGCATCCGCGCCTCGCAGCGCCATGTCGAGAACCTGATCGCGCGCGAGAACCAGCGCGGCATCGCCACCGAACACATCGTGCTGGCCGGCTTCTCGCAAGGCTGCGCGATGACCCTGCACACCGGCCTGCGCCTGCGCGAGAAACTCGCCGGCCTGGTGGCCCTGTCCGGCTACCTGCCCCTGGCCGCCACCTTCGCCGCGGAGCGCAGCCCCGCCAACGCCCGCACGCCCATCTTCATGGGCCACGGCACGGCCGACCCCATCGTCATGCTCGACCGTGCCACGGCCTCGCGCGACCTGCTGCGGCAGGAAGGCTACGACGTCGAATGGCATGCCTACCCCATGCCCCACTCGGTCTGTGCGCCGGAGCTCGGAGACATCTCCACGTTCCTGCGCAAGGTATTGGCTTGATGCCGATCAAGACATAGCCGCTCAAGATGTGGTGTACTGCGCGGTAACGAAAACGCCCGCGCCACCGCACCGGCGTTCGAGCGGTCATCTTCGTGATCTTCAAGGAGAAAACGTCATGTTCAAGAAAATCCTGATACCCACCGATGGCTCGCCGCTGTCCGCCCAGGCCGCCAACGCCGGCGTCAGCTTCGCCCGCTCCGTGAACGCGGAAATCGTGGCCCTGCACGTCACCCAGCCCTTCGCCGCCACCATAGGCTTCGACGGCATGGCCGCCGCCTACGCGATCACCGACGACGCCTACGAGAAAGCCTCGGCCGAACAGGCCGCCAAGTACCTTGACGCCGTCACCAGCCGTGCCGACACCGCCGGCGTCAACAGCACCGCCCTGTCCGTCTCCAACTTCAACGTCGCCGACGGCATCGTCCAGGCCGCCGCCGAAACCGGCTGCGACCTGATCTTCATCGGCAGCCACGGCCGCAGCGGCCTCTCGCGCCTGCTGCTGGGCAGCGTCACCGCCAAGGTCCTGTCCCTGGCCCACGTCGCCGTCCTGGTCTACCGCGTCAAAGACGAAAAAGAGAAGAAGAGTCCCCCCCCTACGCGCTGACGCGCGCCCCCCAGGGGGCGATGCGGGTGGACCGGCGGAGCCGGATCCACCGCATCCTGGGGTAACAACAGGCTGGCCGGGACCGGCTTCGCTGCGCCCAACCCCCTGCGGCACGCCCCGAACCCAGCCGTCTCAAGGACTCAGGGCTCCCCCTGCCCCCGCACCACCTCCCTCAGGCACTCCAACGCCGCCTCCACTCCCGCCGGCCGCAACGCGTCGTTGCGCCAATACATCTCCACCGACCCGAATCCTGACAGGCGCAACGGCACGATCCGCACCGCGTTCATCGTCACCAGCCGCATCGCCGCCCGATGCGAAGCCACCCCCACCATGTCGCTGTGCGCCAGCAACGTCATGTTCAGCGTCGCCGAATTCGACTCCACGTGATCCACCGGCAGGGCCCGCCCCGCGGCCGCCAGCGCCGCATCCAGCGCGTTGCGTATCGGCGTCCCCTTCGGCCACAGAATCCACCGATACCGCGTCACCGCGTCCCAGGTGGGCTCGCCCCCCTCGAACAACGGGTGATACGGCCGGGCCACGAAATGGATGGGCTCCAGATACAGCGCCTCGGACCGGATGGCGGGATCGTGCATCTCGGGAGCCGAGCGGCCCACCACGATGTCGAGTTCGCCGCCGGCCAGTTGCTCCATCAAATGATCCATGGTGCTCTCCACCACGCGGATCCGGGCCTGCGGCATGCGCCGGAGCAGCGCCAGCATGGCAAGCGGGACCGTGTCCGGCGCCGCCGCCCCCGACGTACCGATCAGCACCTGCCCGCTGCCCCCTTCGCGCATCGCCTCCATGTCGCTGTGCGCCCGGTCCAGCTGGGTTTCGAGGCGCCGCGCGTGGGCGATCAGCGCCTCGCCGTAGGACGTCGGCCGCAGCCCGCGCGCATGCCGCTCGAACAGCGGCAACCCGATGTCGTCCTCCAGCTCGCGCAGCCACTTCGACAGCGCGGGCTGCGTGGTGTTGAGCGCGGCGGCCGAGTGGCTGATGTTGCGGGTCTGGGCAAGGCTGAGCAGCATCTGGAGATTGCGCAGCCGCAGGCGGTGGGTCCAATCCATGGGCGAAAACCGGAAACGAAAGGGTCACCCCAGCCATATCGTGATGGATATGGATGAGAACAAAAATTCATTTTCCAAAGCATATCGCTTTCCGCATACTGACAGGAGACCATACCAAGGAGACATCGAGATGCTGAGACCCCTGCGCGCATTGGGCGCCCTCGCCCTGGCCGGCTCGTGCGCCAGCGCCTACGCCTGGCCCGACCACCCCATCACCTTCATCGTCCCCTACACCCCCGCCACCGGCATCGACCTCGTTGCCCGCCAGCTCTCCACCCAGCTCGGCAAGACCCTGGGCCAGCCCATCGTGGTCGAGAACGTGGCCGGCGCCAGCGGCAACATCGGCAGCGAACGCGCCGCCCGCGCCGCGCCCGACGGCTATACCTTCATGGTGCAGGTCAACACCCTGGTCATGAACCGCAGCCTGTACAAGTCGCTGCCCTACGACCCGGTGGCCGACTTCGACCCCGTGGCGCTGACCTCGTGGGGCACGCTGCTGCTGGTGTCGCCCACCTCGCGCAAGCCCGCCACCGTGGCCGAACTGGTAGCCGCGGCCAAGGCCGAACCCGGCAAGCTGACCTATGCCACCCCCGGCGTGGGCACGCCCCACCACCTGTACATGGCGCTGTTCCTGCAACAGACCGGCGCCGAGATGATGCACGTGCCCTACAAGGGTACGGCGGGCGCCGTCACCGACATCCTGGGCGGACGCATAGACGCGATGTTCCTGCCGGTGCACGTGGCCCTGCCGCAGATCAAGGGCGGCAAGCTCAAGGCCATCGCCACCGGCAGCGCGAAACGCCTGGTCCAGCTCCCCGGCGTGCCGACCCTCGAGGAAGCGGGCATCAAGGGCGGCAACGTGGACATGTGGTACGGCGTCTTCGCACCCAAGGGCACGCCACCCGACATCATCGCCCGCATGAACAAGGAGATCTCGCAGGCGCTGCAATCGCCCGCCACGGCTTCCGCCTTCGAGGCCCAGGGCATGGTGCCAGCCACCTCCTCGCCGGCCGAATTCGGCAAGCTCGTCGCCAAGGATGCCCAACGCTGGGCGGACGTGGTGAAGGCGGCGAACATCACCGCCGAATGAGCCTGCGGGCGGCCGGGAAGGCCGCCCGTGGCCTGTGGTAAGGTGGGCTGGCGCGGGCCGAAATCCCCCACGGTCCGTGGGCTTGTTTCGGCCGCGAACGGCCTTATCCTCTCCTAGAGAACTCATCCGGGAGGCCCACTTGGCCGATCTACAGACGCTGCTCGTGCTCTACGGAGCATGGCTGGTCTTCTTCAACGTGCTGCTGGAACAGGCGGGCCTGCCCATACCCGCCTATCCGCTGCTGGTCGTGGCCGGCGCGCTGGCCGCGCAGGACCAGCTCTCGTGGCCGCTGATCCTGGCCGGCACCGTGGCGGCCAGCCTGATCGCCGACAGCGCCTGGTACGCGGCCGGACAGCGCCACGGCGCGCGGCTGCTCAGCACCATCTGCCGCATCTCGCTGTCGCAGGACTCCTGCATACGCCAGACCCAGAGCCGCTATCTGCAGGTGGGGCCGCGCCTGCTGCTGGTGGCCAAGTTCCTGCCCGGCGCCGGCGCCCTGAGCACCGTGATGGCGGGCCTCACCCGCGCGCCCTACCGCACCTTCATCGGCTACGAGATCGCCGGCACGCTGATCTGGGGCGGTTCGGCGGTCCTGCTGGGCGCGGTCTTCCATCCCGTGGTGGCCGACATCCTGCTGGCCATCGACCAGTACGGCCAGATGGGCATCCTGTTCCTGGGCACCCTGCTGGCACTGTACATCGCCTATCGGCTGGTCCAGCGGTGGCGCGTCATCAAGTACCTGCGCACCGTGCCCCGCCTGGCGGTGGACGAACTCGCCTCCTGGGAACGCGCGGGCCGCTGGCCGGTCGTGCTGGACGTGCGGCCCCAGCCCGACGATCCCTTGCCGGGCGCCATCGCGGTCGACATCCACGCACCGCTCGACGGCCTGGAGCTCGGCCCCTACGACACCGACATCGTGGTGTACTGCGCCTGTCCCAATGAAATCTCGGCGGCCATGCTGGCGACCAAGCTGCGCGCGGCCGGCTATACCAACACCTGGGCGCTGCTGGGCGGCCACGACGCCTGGCAGGCCTACCGCGAGACGCCCGAATCCCCACTCGCCTCCCCGGCAACGGAGCAATCATGAGCGTACACGTCAAATCGAACATGCCCGGCGGCATGCGCTACACCATCTCCCTGGGCACCCACGACGTGCCCCTGGACATGCCCGCCCCCAAGGGCGAAGGCCCGTCCCCGCACGACTATTTCGATGCCGCGCTGGGCGGCTGCAAGGTGCTGACGCTGATGGTCTACGCCAAGGGCAAGAACATTCCCCTGGATAGCGTCGACGTGGAGATCGTGCGCGACGACAAGGACGAGCGGCGCGGCGAATACCGGCTGACCGCGCGCCTGGTGCTGAGCGGAGACCTGACCGACGAACAGGTGGCCGAGCTGCACGCGGTGGCCGACCGCTGCCCCGTGCACAAGCTGATGACCACCACCACGATCAAGATCGACACCGAGGTCGCGCGCGCCTGACCGGCCTGCCTAGCTGGCGGCGCCCGCCAGCTTCAGCAGTTGCCGCGTCTCGGCCTGCGCCACGTCCCGCAGCCAGGCCACGAACAACTGCGCGGGCGGCCCCGCGTCGGGCGCCACGCCGTAGTAGTAGCGATCGAGCACCAGCCGCAGATCGGGCAGGGGCGCCGCCAGGCGGCCCCTGGCCAGGTCGTGGCCCAGCAGCGAAACCGGGGCCAGCGCCAGCCCCAATCCGTCCAGTGCCGCCTGCATCACGAAATGCAGATGATCGAACTGCAGCGTCTGCTGCTGGCGCGCGCGCGGCCGGCCGACCTGAGTGAACCAGGCTTCCCAGTCCGATCGGCGCGAGCGGGAATGCAGCAGAACATGTCCCGCCAGGTCGGCGGGGCGATCGACCGGCCGGGCCCGCAGCAGCTCCGGCGCGGCCACGACCAGGCCTTCGTCCTGCATGAAGGCGCGCGCCTCGATCGAGGGCGGCCAGCCGCGGCGGCCGCGCCGGATGGCCACGTCGAAGCTTTCGAGCGCCTTCTCCGGCGCCAGGGTACTGGTCACCACTTCCGGCTTGACCTGCGGATGGCGGGACACGAAATCCGGCAGGCGTGGAATCAACCAACGGACGGCGAAGCTCGGACGCACGTTGATCCGGACCACCCGCGGCGCGCTGCGCCCGACGAAGACTTCTGCGGCGGCCGAGATGCTGGCCAGCGCGGGCGCGGTGTCGGCCAGGAACTGCTCGCCCGCCGCGGTCAGGACGATCTGCCGCGTGCGGCGTTCGAACAGCTCGACGCCCAGGTAGTCCTCCAGTTGCCGGACCTGGCGGCTGATCGCGCCGTGGGTCACACCCAGCTCCTGCCCGGCGCGGGTGAAGCTGAGATGGCGGGCGGCGGCAACGAAGGCCCGGACGGCATTGAGGGGCGGAGGACGATGGAGCATGCGTGCAATTTTCTCACGTGTCGCTCCAGTTTAAATCGTTTGTCGCCCTGTCATGCGGACGTCACCATGTTCGCCTATGTCCGATCCCGACGCCTCCACCGCCGATCGCCACTCGCGCGATGCCTCGATTGTCCTGGGCCTGTGCCTGCCCGCCGATGTCGTCCTCTACCTGCTGCTTCCCGTCCACGCCGAACAGTTCGGCGTCAGCCTTGCCCAGGCCGGCATCCTGCTGGCCGCCAACCGGCTGGTCCGGATAGCCGGCTATGGCTGGGTCGCAAGACTGTACGCCGAGCGCGGCGACCGCGCCGTCTGCACGCTGGCGGCGCTGGCCTCGGCCTGCTGCGCGCTGGGCTATGCGCTGTTCCCGGGATTCTGGCTGCTGTTGGCCGTCCGGCTGTTGTGGGGCCTGTCCTACGCGGCGCTGAACCTGTCCACCCTGGCGCTGGCCACCGCCAGCCTGTCCGGCTCGGCGCAGCGCACCGGCCGCTCGCGCGCCCTGATCGCCGCCGGCCCCATGCTGGCGCTGCCGGCGGGCGCGTGGCTGGCGGATCTGGCCGGACCTCGGTTCATCTTCTTCATCCTGGCCGCCCTCGCCCTGCTGGCCCTGCCGCTGGCGCGCCGCCTGCCCGCCCACCGCCGGCCCCAGAGCGCGCCGCAGCCCGCGCGCCGCATACGGCCGCCGGGCAGCCTGGATGCCTGGTCCTTCATGGAGGGGCTGACGCTGGACGGCCTGTTCATCATCGGCCTGTCGCTGCTCGCGCAGGGTGCGCTGCCCGACTGGGCCCTGCTGGCGGCCGGCGTGCTGATGGCACTGCGATACCTGTCCGAAATCCTGCTCAGTCCGCTGGGCGGGCGCATCGCCGACCGCTTGGGCGCCGAACGCATGCTGGTCGTGTTGTCGCTGGCCACCTCGGTCGCCCTGGTCGGCTTCGGCGCCGGCTGGCTGTGGGGCTGCGCCTTCGCCATCGTCGTGCTGCGCGCCCTGCAACTGCCGCTACTGGCCCCCATCGTGGCACACCGCCATCCCGGCCACGAACGCATCCAGGCACTGGCCGCCCGCGCGGTCTGGCGCGACATCGGCGCGGGCACGGGGCCGATGCTGGCCGGCCTGCTGTTGCCGGCCGCGCCCGCCGTGCTGATCTACGGCGGGGCCGCCCTGCTGCTGTCGGCCGCGGCGCTGGCCTGCCTGCGCCGCGCCTGATCCGGCACGCTGCTGGAGGTGATCGCCGAACGCGAGGACCGCACCTACGGGACGCTCGAAAACTGACGTTACGCTGAACGATCCGGACCACGGAAACTCGACATCCTTTAAACGAAAATTCGACGCACGCCCGACCATACTGGCGCCGTTCCCGTCGTTCTTTCCGAGTGTTCCATGGATGTCCAACACGATCTGGATGGCTTCGGCCCGGCGCTGCCCGGGGTGGTCCTGCCTCTTCCCGAGGCGGCCGCTCCCAGGGATGGCGCCTTCCACGATGTCCACGTCAGCTGCGTCCTGCCCTGCTTGAACGAGGCCCGCAACCTGCGCGAGCTTCTTCCCCTTCTGCGAACCCGCCTCGACACGCTGTGCCGAAGCTGGGAGATCATCGTGGTGGACGATGGCAGCACCGACGAGACCCCCGAACTCATGGCCCGCTGGAGCCAGGCTCCCGGTTTCCGCTATCTGCAGCTGTCGCGCAACTTCGGCAAGGAAGCCGCGCTCAGCGCCGGCCTGGAGGCGGCGGATGGCGACGTCGTCATCAGCATGGACGCCGACCTGCAGCACTCGCCCGATCTGATCGACCGGATGCTCGCCCGCTGGAGCGCCGGCGCGGACATGGTCTATGCCGTGCGCAGCCACCGCGATGACGAACCGGCGCTCAAGCGCCTGGGCTCGCGCCTGTTCTACCGGCTGCTCAGCTCGCATGGCCGCGTCAACGTCCCGGCGCATGCCGGTGATTTCCGGCTGATGGACCGCCGTGTCGTCGACGCCTTGATCGCCCTGCCCGAACGCACGCGCTTCATGAAGGGCCTGTACGCCTGGGTAGGGTTCAAGGCCGAGCCGCTGCCCTACGTCCCCGCCGACCGCGCCCACGGCAGCAGCCACTTCCGGCCGCTGCAACTGGGACGCCTGGCCCTGGACGGGCTCACCGCGTTCACGACCTGGCCGCTGCGCATGGCGAGTCTGGTGGGCGGACTCTTCGCCGCGCTGTCGTTCGCCTATGGCTGCTACGTGGTGGGCGAATACCTGGTCAAGGGCAACATCGTCGCGGGCTGGACCACCATCGTGGCCGCCCTGCTGTTCTTCGCCGGCTTGAACCTGATCTCGCTGGGCATCGTGGGCGAGTACGTCGCCCGTATCTTCGACGAGGTCAAGGGCCGGCCGCTGTACGTGGTCCGCTCTCGCCGGGGCACTGGGACGCGCAGCCGCCGCGCTGGAATGCGATGAAAAATGACCCCCACGCTTGCCGCGGCGCGGCGGCGCTACCCCCCAAGGGGGCGTTTTCATCTTGGGACGGCCCGGCGATGAAAAAAACCTCCCTGTTCTTCGCCGCCATCGCGGCGTGGCTTGCCATGCTGTCCTGGGTGCGGCCGCTGATGCTGCCCGACGAAGGCCGCTACGCCGGCGTCGCGTGGGAAATGCTGCGCAGCCACTCCCATGCCGTGCCGCTGTTGAACGGCATGCCCTATTTCCACAAGCCGCCGCTGTTCTACTGGCTGGCCGAGGCCTCGTTCTCGGTGTTCGGGCTGAACGAGTTCGCGGCGCGCCTGCCCTCGGTCCTGGCGGCTTGGCTGGCGGCGGCGGGCCTGTACCTGTTCGTGCGCCGGCGGCGCGACGCCGGCACCGCCGCGGTCGCCACGCTGATCCTGGTCACCCTGCCCTTCTTCTACGGTGCCGCGCAGTTCGCCAACCTGGACATGCTGGTGGCCAGCCTGATCTCACTGTGCATCCTGGCGGGTGCCGAGGCGCTGCTGCGCGCGCGGGAAGGCTCCTCCGCCCGCGGCATGATGCTGGTATGCGCGGTGCTGGCCGGCCTGGCCGTGCTGGCCAAGGGCCTGATAGGCGTCGCCCTGCCGGCCGTCGTGCTGTTGATCTGGGTGGCATCCGCGCGCCGCTGGAAAGACCTGCTCGTCCTGCTGTGGCCGCCGGCCATCGGCGCCTTCCTGCTGGTGGCGGTGCCGTGGTTCTGGCTGATGCAGCTGCGCTATCCGGAGTTCTTCCACTACTTCTTCATCTACCAGCAGTTCGAACGATTCTCCGCCGGCGGATTCAACAACGTGCAGCCGGCCTGGTTCTACCTGCCCGTGCTGGCCGGGCTGGCGCTGCCCTGGTCGGCCTGGGCAGCGGGTCTGTTCGACAAGCGCTTCTGGACCGCGCCCGACGGCGAACTGCGGCGGCTGATGCTGATCTGGCTGGCCGTGATCCTGGCCTTCTTCTCCATACCCAGTTCCAAGCTCATCGGCTACATCGTACCGGCGCTGCCCGCCTTCGCCTTCCTGCTGGCCGAGGTGGTCATGTCGGTCCGGCGCAGCGGCCGCAGCCTGCGCTGGCGGCGCCTGTTCCCGCTGTCGGTCATCGGCGCCGCCACGCTGTGCGGCGGGGCGATGGCCGCGGCCGCCGCCTACTCGCACCAGGCGCCCAAGTCGCTGGCCATCGACATCGGCGCGCGGCTGCGATCCGGCGACACGCTGGTGGCGCTGCACGAGTACCCCTTCCAGTTGCAGCTCTATTCCCGCTCCCCCTCCCCCATCTGGGTCGTGGACGACTGGCTGGACCCGCAGATTCCCTTGCGCGACAACTGGCGCAAGGAACTGTACGACGCCGCCCACTTCGATCCTGTACAGGGCCAGCAGGTGCTGCTGTCGGACCGCCTGCTGCGCGAACGCCTGTGCGAGGCACCCGCCGGGGCACGCTACTGGATCTGGGGCGGTGCCGACGACGCCACGCGCAAACCGCTGCTGGCCAACCGGCAGCCGGTGCTGAGCGAAGGCCGCAGCCGCGTGTGGCTGATCGAGGCCGGCGACGGGCTCATGCGCCAGGCGTGCGGCGAAACGCCCATAGCCGGCTTGCAATGAAGGTACCCACGGCAACCCCCACCAACACCGCTGCCAGCAAGACGTCATACCGCACCGAGGAAACATGGAGCAGCCAGGCATAAGCCATTTCGTTGACTGCGAAGCCGCCGGCGGATACGAGAAAAAATCTCGCCGCGGCGTGCTGCCACGCATGCAGCGGATGCCGGAACGTGAACAGCAGATGGCCCGTGAACGATACGCAGAAGGCGGCCAGCCAGCCCACCACGTTGGCCCACAGGGGCGCGACGCGCAGCATCTCGACGCAGGCCACGGCCACGACCCAGTGGGTGGCGGCGGCCAGGCAGCCGACGGCGACGAAGCGGAGGATCTGTCCGGCAAGCAGGCGCATGGATGGCCATCCAACGGAAACGTGATGAACGGAACGCCATTATCCGGCAGGCGCATCGTCGTGTGTGCGGACGACTTCGGCATGGACGCGTCCGTCGACCTGGCCATCCTCGCCCTGGCCGCGCGCAAGCGCGTCAGCGCCGCCAGCTGCATGACGCTCGGCCCCAGCTTCGGCACCTACGCCGGGCTTCTGGGCGACGCCGGCATCGAGACCGGCCTGCACGTGGACTTCACCGCCTTCTTCGACACGCCCGCCGAGCGCCCGTCCCTGTCCGTCCTCATCGCCCGCAGCTACGCGGGTCTGCTCGACGAGGCCTGGATCGATGCGCGGCTGGCCCGGCAGTTCGATGCCTTCGAACAGGCCTTCGGCCGTCCGCCCGCCTACGTCGACGGCCACCAGCACGTGCACCAGTTGCCCCACATACGCACCCGCCTGGTCGCGCTGCTGGCGCGGCGCTATGCCCATGCCCTGCCGTGGCTGCGCTCCACGCGTCCCGCGCCCCTGCCCGGCATGCCGCGTCCGCCGCGCCTGAAGGCCCGCGTGATCGCCGCACTGGGCGCAGCCGGGCTGGCCCGGCTGGCACACGGCCATGGCATGCGGACCAACGCCCGCCTGCTGGGCGTATACGGCTTCGAAGGCGGGGAGCAGCACTATGCCGCGCTGGTGCGCAAATGGCTGCGGCACGCGGGCGACCGGGACGTGCTGATGTGCCATCCGGCGGTCGCCCCGGTGGCCGACGATCCGCCCGGCGGACAGCGCGTGGCCGAATACCGGGTGCTGGCCGGCCCGGCCTTTTCCCGCTGGCTGGACGAGGAAGGCGTGCGCGTGGGGCCGCTGGCCTGAGCAGGCGCGCGCGCCTCCAGGCTCAGCGCCTGGCGAACGGCAGGCTGCGCGCGTTCTCGATGGTGATGCTGATGGGCGACGGCCCACGCTGGTCCAGGCATAGCGACTTGAACAGCTCGATCGAATTCATCAGCACGTTCTTCTTGTGGACGATGCCGATGTCGACCAGGATCGGCCGCCCCGCGCAGCGCAGCAGGCTCAGCCTGCGGCTGGCCACCTCGTCGGCCAGCGCATAGACCGGCATGAGCGCGACGCCGGAACTGATCGAGACGATGCGCTTGATGAATTGCGCGTCGTTGGACTCGGTCAGGATGGACGGATAGCCTCCGTCCGGCAGGAACAGTTCATCGGTGATGGCCCGCGTGCCGCTGCCCGGCTGGAACAGGACGAACGGAAACTCCCGCAACTGGTCCAGCGAGACGGTTCCCCGCTTGGCCAGCGGATGGCCGCTGCGGACGATGAACGCGTGCTCGGTGCTGCCCAGCGCCACCCTGACCATCTGGCTGCTGCCGTCGGCCAGCGGGCCGAACGCCACGTCGGCCGTCCCGACCTGCACCCGCCTGACGGCGGCCTCGGCGCTTTCTGTGGCGGTGAAGATCAGTTCGATCCCCGGGTACTTCTCGATGAAGGCTTCGCACAGGTCGCCCAGCACGTAGACGATGGACAACGTGGTGGCCGCGATGCGCAGCGTGCCCGTGACCGGCCCGGTCTTGGAGCGCTCGAAGCGCGCTTCCAGCGCCATGATCTCGGCGCGTATCTTCTGTGCCGAAGCCAGTACCGCCAGACCCGCCGGAGACGGATAGACCTTGGGCCGTGCCCGGATCAGCAAGGTCTCGTCCAGCTCGGCCTCGAGATGCCGCACCTGGTGGCTGAGCGCCGACTGGGTCAGGCCGAGCTGGGCCGCCGCCTCGCCGAAACTGCCAGTGTCGGCGATGGCCTGCAGCGCTCTGAGTTGCTTCAATTCCATGGCGGTATCGCGTAAGGTCGTCCGGAGAAGCGCATGGCGCGCACCGGCATTTTGGCACCGATCGCGCCCCGCGGGCGCGCGCCCGCCGTGCATGAAAAGAATTCATCGCATGCCGCAGGAAATCGCGTTGACGGGGCTCGCGGCCGCCCTCTAACCTCGGTCCGCCTCGCCATCCCATCCATCCAACCCCTTATCGCCGCCTTCGCGGGCCCGCGCCTCGCGAAAGAAGCCGGCAATGGAGACAACATGCTCAGGTCCCTCGTCAACGCCGGTTCCCGCTCCCCGCAAGGAAAGCGCCGCGCCATCCTCGCGGCCGCCGCGCTCGCCTGTCTGGCCGCGCCGGCCCTGGGCCAGGCCCAGCAGGTCACCCTGCGCGCCGTCAGTTCCTTCGACGAGAAGACCTTCTTCTCCCGCCACTTCGAGCGCTTCGTCGAAAAGGTCAACCGGGAAGGCAAGGGCCTGGTGCAGATCAACTACATCGGCGGTCCCAAGGCCATCCCGCCGTTCGAGGTGGGCAACGCCGTGCGCAACAAGGTGGTCGACCTCGCCAACGTGACCGGCGTGTTCTACACCAACATCGTGCCCGAGGCCATCGCCATGTCGTACACCGACCTGACGACCCGGCAGCTGCGCGAGAACGGCGCCATCGACTACATGAACACGCTGCTGGCGCCCAAGGGCCTGACCTACCTCGCCCGGCTCAGCGAAGGCGTGCCCTATCACATCTACACCAACAAGGGTTTCACCGGCGATCTCAAGGGCCAGAAGATGCGCATCACCCCGGTCTACCGGGACCTGTTCCTGGGCCTGGGCAGCACGGTGGTGCAGACCGCGCCCGGCGAGCTCTACACCGCCCTGGAACGCGGCGTGGTGGACGGCTACGGCTGGCCCATCGCCGGCATCTTCGACCTGGGCTGGCAGGAAAAAACCAAGTACCGCGTGGACCCCGGTTTCTATGGCTCGGAGAACGGCATCCTGATGAACCTGTCGTCCTGGAAGAACCTGACGCAGGCCCAGCGCGAGTTCCTGCAGAAGCAATTCGCGTGGGCCGAGGAACAGAACGCCACGTACAAGGACGAAGTCGCGGCCGAGACCAAGCGGCAGGCCGAGGCGGGCGTCAAGACCATCGCCCTGTCGCCGCAAGACAGCCGCAAGCTGCTGGACGCCGCCCATGACGCCGCCTGGAAGCGGATGGCCGAGGTCAGCCCCGCGCACGCGGCCAAGCTGAAGTCGTTGTTCTCGCGCCCCTGATCCGCCATGCAGACGATTTCACGCGCCTACGGGCAGTTGCTCTATCTCTGTTTCTCCCTGGCCTGCCTGATCCTGCTGGCGATGACCGTCATGATCTGCGCCGACGTGTTCACCCGCAACACCGGCCTGGCCGACCTGTCCTGGAGCAACGAGATCTCGGAAACGATGCTGTCCGCCATGACCATGCTGGCCGCGCCCTGGCTGCTGCGCCAGGGCCAGCACATCCGGGTCGACATCCTGCTGCAGGCCCTGCCGGCGCGCGCCGGCTGGGCCTGCGAGTGGGCGGCCGACCTGCTCGGCTTCGCCTGCAGCGTCGCGCTGGCCTACCACGGCTGGCTGGTCACCCATGAAAGCTACCTGGGCGGCGGCATGATCACCAAGACGCTGGTGACGCCGGAATGGTGGGGGACCGCCCCCTGGGTGCTCAGCTTCTCCCTGCTGTCGCTCGAGTTCCTGTTCCGCATGGACCGGCTGCGCAAGGCCGAACACCGGCCGCGGCACGACGCCGTGTCGGCCAGCTAGGAGGCGCCCATGACCTGGCAACAAGCCTCGCTGCTGCTGTTCGGCGGTTCCACCGCCCTGCTGTTCCTCGGCCTGCCCGTGGCCTTCTCCTTCCTGGTCGTCAACCTGGCCGGGGCGCTGCTGTTCCTGGGCGGCGAACCCGGCCTGGGCCAGTTGGTGCGCAACGGCTCGGCCTCCATCACCAGCTTCTCGCTCACGCCCATCCCGCTGTTCGTCCTGATGGGCGAGGTCCTGTTCCACACGGGCGTGGCGCTCAAGGTGATCGACGGCATCGAGCGCCTGATCCGCCGCATGCCCGCCCGGCTGGCGGTGGTCGCGGTCGTGGCCGGCACGATCTTCTCGGCCATCTCGGGCTCCACCATCGCGACCACCGCCATGCTGGGCAGCCTGATGCTGCCGCTCATGCTCCAGCGCGGCTATCACCCGACCATGGCCTGCGGCCCCATCATGGCCATCGGCGCGGTCGACATGCTGATCCCGCCCTCGGCCATCACGGTGCTGCTCGGTTCGCTGTCCGGCATCTCGATCTCCAAGCTGCTGGTGGGGGGCGTCACGCCCGGCTTCATCCTGAGCCTGTCGTTCATCGCCTACATCGTGGTCCGCGCCAGCCTGCGGCCCGCCATCGCGCCCAACGGCCCGCTGGACGAACACCGGGGCTGGGAGCGGGTGCGGCCCTTCCTGGTCTACGTGCTGCCGCTGGCGACGATCTTCGGCGTGGTGGTCGGCTCGATGATCGCCGGCTGGGCGACGCCCACGGAATCAGCCGCCCTGGGCTCGATGGCGACCATCCTGGTCACCGCCTGCTACCGGGCGCTGACGCCGGCCCGGCTGTTCGCCGCGCTCAAGGGCACGCTGGTGATCTCGGCCATGATCCTGTTCATCATCCTGGGCGCCACCACCTTCTCCCAGATCCTGAGCTTCTCGGGCGCCACCAACGGCCTGGTGCAGACGGTGACGAGCACGGGGCTGTCCCCGATGGCCATCGTCGCGGGCATGCTGGCGCTGCTGATCTTCCTGGGCCTGTTCGTCGAACAGATCTCCATGATGATGATCACGCTGCCGGTGTTCATGCCCATCGTCAACCAGTTGGGCATCGACACGGTCTGGTTCGGCATCATGTACCTGATCTGCATGCAGCTGGGTCTCCTGCTGCCCCCGCACGGCATGCTGCTGATGACGATGCGCGGCGTGGCGCCGGCCGAAGTCCGGATGACCGACATCTTCAAGGCGGTCACGCCCTACGTGGCGATGACGATGCTGCTGCTGGTGGCGATCTTCTTCTGGCCCGCGATCGCCACCTGGCTGCCCGCGAGGTTCTAGGGAAGAGACATTCCCCGCGCGCCGCGCGCGCTCCCGATTCTTCTTTTCGCCATGGTGGCCGTCGGTCGACGGCCGCCAGGGTCTCTTTCATCTTTTTTCCGGAACGCTTATGGCAGAGCGATCATTCAAGCAGGAAGTCACGAAGCTGCGCCTGGGCGCGGGCCAGGAGTTCGAAGGCGAAGGCATCCTGGCCGTGACCAAGGCCCTGCTGCAGTCCGGCGTCTCGTACGTCGGCGGCTACCAGGGCTCGCCCGTCTCCCATCTCATGGACGTCCTGGCCGATGCCAGCGAAATCCTGGACGAGCTGGGCGTGCACTTCGAAAGCAGCGCCAGCGAGGCGACGGCGGCCGCCATGCTGGGGGCCTCGGTCCACTATCCGCTGCGCGGCGCCATCACCTTCAAGTCCACCGTCGGCACCAACGTGGCCTCGGACGCGCTGTCCAATCTCGCCTCGGGCGGCGTGACCGGCGGCGCGCTCATCATCCTGGGCGAGGACTACGGGGAAGGATCGAGCATCATCCAGGAGCGTTCCCACGCCTTCGCGATGAAGTCGCAGATGTGGCTGCTGGATCCCCGCCCCAACCTGCCTTCGTTGGTGCGCGCCGTGCAGCAGAGCTTCGATCTGTCCGAGGCCAGCAACACGCCCGTCATGCTGACGCTGCGCATCCGCGCCTGCCACGCCCACGGCCGCTTCGCCGCCACCGACAACAGGCGTCCCGCGTTCTCGCTGAAGGACGCCATCGAGCAGCCGCGGCGCGACGTGGAGCGCATGGCCCTGGCTCCCGCCACCTTCGTGCACGAGCACGAGAAGATCACGCAGCGCTGGAAGGCGGCCGAGGATTTCGTGCGCGAGCACGGCCTGAACGAATGCTTCGACGGCGAGGCCCGCCATGTCGGCATCATCGTCCAGGGCGGCCTGTACAACACCCTGATGCGGGTGCTGGAGCTGATGGGCCTGGCCAACATCTACGGCGATACCGACATACCCATCTACGTCATGAACGTCGTCTATCCCGTCGTGGAAGACGAGGTGCTGGACTTCTGCCGGGGCAAGGACGCGGTGCTGATGCTGGAGGAAGGCCAGCCCGAGTTCATCGAACAGGCGCTGCACACCATCCTGCGCCGCGCTGACGTCGCGACCGTGCTGCACGGCAAGGACATCCTGCCGCGCGCCGGAGAATACACGCCCCGGGTCGTGATGAAGGGACTGCGCCGCTTCCTCGACCGCCACGCGCCTGGGCTGGCCGGGCGGCGGCCCGTGCCCGAGGGCGTGGCCCAGATGCTCGAACCCAGGATCCCGCCCATCGTGCCGTCCATGCCCGGCGTCGCATTGGAGAAGGTGGACGAGGTGCTGCCGCGGCCGCCCTCCTTCTGCACCGGCTGCCCGGAACGCCCCATCTTCACCGCGATGAAGATGGTCGAGCGCCGCATCGGCAAGCACTACGTCAGCGCCGACATCGGCTGCCACCAGTTCGCCGCGCTCGCCCCGTTCAACATCGGTGCGACCTCGATGGGCTACGGGCTGGGCGCCGCCGGCGCGGCGGCCCTGAACACCGGCGAGACCGACCGGCGCACCGTCAGCATCATGGGCGACGGCGGCTTCTGGCACAACGGCCTGACCTCCGGCATCGGCAACGCGGTCTTCAACCGCAGCAACAACGTCACGGTCATCGTCGACAACGGCTATTCGGCGGCGACCGGCGGCCAGGACATCCTCTCGTCCGCCGCCGACACCCCCACCCGCTCGACCCACCACGGCATCGAGGCCGCAGTGCGGGGCGTGGGCGTCGAGTGGGTCCGCACCGTCACCCATACCTACGACCTCCAGCAGATGCAGTCGGTCTTGAACGAGGCGCTCACGACCGACGCACCCGGCCCCAAGGTCGTGATCGCCCAGTCCGAATGCATGCTGAACAAGCAGCGGCGAATCAAGCCCCGGCAGCGCCAGATGGCCAAGGAAGGCCGGCGGGTGGTCAAGGAACAGTTCGGCGTCGACCACGACACCTGTACCGGCGACCACTCCTGCATACGCCTGTCCGGCTGCCCCTCGCTGTCGATCAAGGACAACCCCGACCCGCTGCGCCGCGACCCGGTCGCCACCGTGCTGCCCAGTTGCGTGGGCTGCGGCCTGTGCGGCGAAGTCTCGCACGCCGCCGTGTTGTGCCCGTCGTTCTACCGCGCCGACGTCGTGACCAACCCCACCCGCCTCGAAACCCTGGGCGCGCGCCTGGCCGGAAAGATCATCGGATTCCTGCAGCGCCGCCTTGCCAAGCAGGAGTATCGCCATGCCGCTTGAGGCAACCCCGCGCCCGATCAAGATCGCCATCCTCGCCATGGGCGGGGAAGGCGGCGGGGTGCTGGCCGACTGGATCGTGGCCACGGCCGAACACGCGGGCTTTCACGCCCAGTCCACGTCCGTCCCCGGCGTCGCGCAGCGCACCGGCGCCACGATCTACTACGTGGAGCTCCTGCCCGGCCCCCGTCACCAGACGCGCACGCCCGTGCTCGGCCTGATGCCTGTTCCCGGCGACGTGGACGTGGTGATCGCCTCCGAACTGATGGAGGCGGCCCGGGCGGTGCAGCGTGGACTCGTGACGCCCGACAGGACCGTGCTGATCGCCTCGTCGAACCGCGTCTATGCCCTGCCCGAGAAGATGGCGATGGGCGACGGGCGCAAGGACTATGCTTCGCTGCACGAAGCGGGCCGCGCGGCCGCCCGCGAATTCATCTGCCGCGACTACTCGGCGCTGGCCGAACGCAGCGGCAGCGTCATCAGCGCGACCCTGTTCGGCGCGCTGGCCGCCACCGGGGCGCTGCCCTGGGACCGGCAGGCCTTCGAAGCCGCCATCGAGCGCGGCGGGATAGGCGTGGCGGCGAGCCTCCAGGCTTTCGACGCGGGCTGGCGCGCCCATGCCGACGCCCCCGCGCCCTCCTCGGCACCGCAGACGGCCGACACGGCCATCGACGCCCGGCTCGCGCCGCTGGACGCCCGCATCGGCCAGGAGTTTCCCGCCCCGCTCAAGGACATCCTGCGGGCCGGCGTCGTCCGCGCCGCCGACTACCAGGACCCTGCCTACGCCGCCCTGTACCTGGACCGGCTGCGGCCCTTGCTGGATACCGTCCAGGGCACCGACCCTTCCGGCCGCCTGCTGCGCGAGACGGCGCGCCATCTTGCCCTGTGGATGACCTACGAGGACACCGTCCGCGTCGCCGAACTGAAGATCCGCGCGACCCGTTTCGACCGCGTCCGGCAGCAGCACGGGGCTCGCGCCGGGCAGATGCTACGCATCAACGAATTCTTCCACCCCCGCCCGGAAGAAATCGCCGACATGCTGCCTGCCGGACTCGGGCGGTGGCTGCTGGCCTCGCGCTGGGCCGGTCCGCTGCTGGCTCGCGCCACCCGTAGCGGCCGCGTCGTGCGCACGTCCAGCCTGCGCGGATTCCTGCTGCTGTACGGCGTCACGGCCTTCAAGCGGCTGCGGCCGCGGTCGCTGCGGCAGGAGCGGGAGACCGCCGGCATGCAAGACTGGCTCGACCTCGTCGTGCTGCTCGCTCCCGAGGACTACGACCTGGCCTGCGAAATTGCCGAATGCCCGCGGCTGATCAAGGGCTACGGCGACACCCACGCGCGCGGCCTGGGCAGCTACCGCAAGATCATCGCCGTGCTGCCCGCCCTGCGCGGCCGCGGCGATGCCGCGCGCACCGTGGCCAGCCTGCGCGAGGCCGCGCTGGCCGACGACAGCGGCGAACGGCTCGCCAGACAGCTCTCGGGCATCGCGCCGGCCGCGCAGGGGGCCCCGGCATAGGGTCTAATCGAGGGCCGCGGCCATCCCCGCGCCCGCCCGTTCCATCCATCGAGGAAATCGCATGGTAACCATCCATGTCATGCCGGTCGAGATCGGCTTCAAGCACTGCGATCCCGCCGGCATCGTGTTCTACCCACGCTATGTCGAGATCTTGAACGACACCGTCGAACACTGGCTCCGGCACGGCCTGGGCACCGGCTTCGCCGCGCTGCACGGCGAGCGGCACATCGCCATCCCCATCGTCAACCTGCAGGTCGATTTCCTGGCCCCCAGCAGGCTGGGCGAGGACATCGTCTCGGCGCTGCGGATCGACGGCGTCGGACGCACCTCGCTGAAAATCGCCATCGAACTGAGCCGCGCCGGCGACGACCAGCCGGTGCGCCTGCGCGCCGCGCTGGTCCTGGTGTTCATCGACATGCACACCATGCGGCCCATCGAGGTACCCGAGGACGTGCGCCGCGCGATCGAGGCGGGCGGCTACTGGCAGGCGTGAGCGGCCCGGAACGGCCGGCGCCTGGTGCCCGGGCTCCGCGGTTACCTATTCCCGAGTCCGTGCTTCGGAAAATGTAACTTGGCCATCATGACCGGCCATGTTCCAGCCATGTGTATCCGTTCGCTAGCGCACGAGCCTTCTTTCTTCGGCCTCGCTGCCTTCGCCCGGGGATTCCCTGGGAGCGCGATCCTTCATTCAGCCACTGTTCAGGCGCCTTTGTTGCTCTTGGAGCAATTTCCCCCGCCCGGGCGGCGCGCTTTTCGCAGAAAAAAGAATTGGGCTCTTTCTAACAATTGAGACATCCTGCAAACTTCCTATAACACACGGCCCCTATACTCGTTCGCGCAATTACAACGGGAAGAGCATGATTGTTTTCATTGCCATCATCGCTGCCATCTGCGTAGGGGTCTTCGTGTTCAGGGCTCGCCAACGGGCGAAGGCACGCGAAGTCGCCCGTGAAAAACATGGCAAGCAGTGCCCGAGCTGCGGCAAGTACGTGCACCCTGCCGCCGCCATCTGCAAGCACTGCTACGCCCGGCTGCCTGCGTCCAAGGCCTAGCCTGGCTAGGTGTGTTCCAGGATGTCGAACCCGGCGTAGCGATCGACCATGTAGATTCGATGCCGGTCGTCGACGAATACGTCGTTGGTCTGCGGCGCCGCCCTGCCCTCCGCCGGATGGGGAATGAAGTACCCCACTTCGCGCGGCGACAGGGGATTGGCCACATCCACCACGCGCAGGCCGCCCGCGAACCACGCGCAATAGACCAGGGTCCCCCGGCGCTGCTCCTGGAACTGGTGCGCGCCGAAACGCCCCGGCGTGGCGCGGCTCCACGGTGAATCGAGTTCGCTGACCTCGTAGCTCGACAGCGCCTTGATATTCGACAGATCGGTGACGTCCAGCACCCACAGGCAGCCGTGCGGGCGGCCCCGGCGCCGGTCCAGTTCCTCGTCGTCGTGGGCGTGGTCTTCTTCATCGATGGCCAGCGCGATCCTGCGTCCACCGATGGGGTGTTCGAGCGGCATGAAGGTGTGCGAGGGCTCGGGAAAAGGCGGGTGGTAGTTGAAACTGCCCAAGGTGGCCGGCTTGCGGATGTCCTTGACGTCGATGACCGCCACGCCCCCGTGCCACAGGCCCGCCCAGAGTTCGTCCCCATAGCGCAGCGCGTGGTGCAGCCGGGTCCTGCGCCCGGACCAGGTGGGGGTTTCGCCGCCGGCGGTGTGCTGCCCGGGTATCCACCAGCGCGAGACTTCCTCGGGCCGGCTGGGGTTGCGTATATCGTAGATGACCAGGACGTTGCCGATGTAGCCGGCCATTTCGGTCGAAATATAGGCGTAGTTCTCGTCCATGTCGAAGCGGTGCACGCCTATGCCGCCGGTCTTCTGGTGGACCAGCAGGCGGGGCCGGGTCTTGTCCGAGATGTCGTAGACCTTGAAGCCGCCGCGGTCGTAGGGCCGGCGCTCGGCCTCCTCGACCTTGGGAATGTCGGCCGCGTCCACGTTCAGGGCCTGGGCCAGTTCCGCATGGGTCGCGTCCCGGCCCAGCGTTTCGCGCAGCCGCGCGCGCAGGCCGGGAAGCTCGTCCGCCTTGCGTCCGATGCGGGTCATGTTGCGTTCGTTGTTGACGATCATGATGTCGCCCACCACGCGCGCCTTGTGGGTGTGCGATTCCGGATCGTCCAGGTGGATCTGGCTGACGACCACCGGCTTGCGCGGATCCGAGATGTCGACAATGGAAGTTCCCAACTGCGCCTTGTTCGGAATATGGCCGACATACGCATGGTTGCCGGCCACGCACACCTGGCCTGCGCCCGGCAGCTCCATGCGGGAGAGGCGGGCAATGTTCTTCGAGAGTGGTACCGGGTCTGACACGGGCGTCCCCTTAAGGCTCTGTCGTGCGCGGTTGGCTGGCGTCGTCGAAGCCGTATAGCCGCGCGGGGTTGTGCACAAGGATTTTTTCCATCGTCGCGGCATCCGGCACCCACGCTTGCAGCAGGTCGCACAGCGCGCCATCGTTGGGCATGGGCCCTTGCACCATGACGTGGGGCCAGTCGGTGCCCCACAGCACGCGGTCGGGAGCCTGGGCGACGATCGTCGCCGCCAGCGGGTCGATGTCGCGGTAAGGCAGTGGCTGGTGCGAGATGCGATAGGGCCCGGTCAGCTTCACCCAGGCCTTGCCGCGCCGCATGAGGCGTATCAGCCCCGCCATGCCGGGCGTGTCCGGGCCGCTGCCGGGATGCGGATAGCCCATGTGCCCGAATACCAGCGGCGTGGGCAGGTCGGCCAGCAGCGCCTCGATATCGGGAAACTCGTCGGCGTGCATCAGCAGTTCAAGATGCCATCCCAACGGCGCGATGCGTTCGGCCAACCGCCGCAGCGCCGGCAGGGGCAGTTCGCCCTTGCCGTCCTTCCTGTCGACGATGTTCACCCGCAAGCCCCGCACGCCCAGTGCGTGCATGCCGGCCAGATCGGCGCCGGTATCGTCCGGGTCGATCACCGCCACGCCGCGCATGTCCGGCCCCGCCGCGCGCAGGGTATCCAGCAGCAGCCGGTTGTCGGTTCCGTATACGCTGGGCTGAACCAGCACCGCGCGGGTCGCGCCCAGCGTGTCCAGCATGCGCCGGTACTGGTCCAGCGGCGCGGGGGGCGGCGTATAGATGCGCCGGGGATCGTAGGGGTAGGCATGCGCCGGCCCGAACAGGTGCGCATGGGTATCGCAGCTTGCGGCGGGCATGCGGAATCCGGGCCGGCGCGCATGGGGGTCGGCGGCGGCGCACAGCGGCGCGCGGTCGGCCTCGGCAGGGTACGGGTTCATTCCACGCGGGCCCCGGAATCCTTGACCAGCCGGGTCCACTTGGGGGTTTCCGACTTGATGAACTCGGCAAAGGCCTGGGTGGTGCCGGGCTCGGGCTCGACCCCCAGTTCGCGGAACTGGGCCAGGATCTCCTTGCTGGCCAGCGCGTGCCTGATCTCCTGGTTGATGCGCTCGACGATGGCGGGAGGCGTGCCGGCCGGCACGACGATGCCGTGCCACGTCTCGGCCACGAAACCGTCGAAGCCCGATTCGATCATGGTCGGCACATCGGGAAACTCCCGCATGCGCTTCGCGCTCGTCACCGCCAGCGGACGCAGCCGCCCCTGGTTGATGTACGGCACCACCGACGCGGCCGTGGCGAACATGAGCTGCACCTGGCCGGCGATCAGGTCGGTCAGGGCCGGCTGGGCGCCCTTGTAGGGAACGTGTTCGATATTCAGCCTGGCCGAGGTCGCCAGCCACTGGCCCACCAGATGCGCGGCGGCGCCCGCGCCCGACGACGCGTAGTTCAGTTCGCCGGGTTTGGCATGCGCGATCGTGACCAGCTCGCGTACCGTCTTGGCCGGGACGCTGCTGTTGACCACGAGAATGCTGGGCTGGACGCCCACCAGCCCCGCCGCGACGAAGTCTTTGTCGGGGTCGAAGGGAAGATTCTTGTACAGCGCGGCATTGGTGGAAAGAATCGAGTTGTTGCCGAACAGCCAGGTGTAGCCATCGGCCGGGCTGTCCGCCACGGCGGCCGCGGCGATGTTGCCGCCGGCACCGGGCCGGCTGTTGATGACGATGGGCTGCCCCAGGCGCTCGCTCATCTGCTTGGCCATGGCTCGCGCCAGGATGTCGCTGGGCCCGCCGGGGGTGAAGCCCACGACCAGGCTGATGGGTTTGGTGGGCCAGGCGGCCGCGGGCTGGGCGAAACACGGTGCCGTGGGAAGGACCACGAACAGTGTCAGCGCCGCACATCGCTTCAATCGCATTGGGAGTCTCCTCGCGCCGGTGTTGTAGGAATGGGACGCGAAGCTATGGTGGCCCAAGCCCGAAACGCGAGCAACGCGCAGCGGTGAACACACTGTTCACCAGGAGAACCGATCAGACGAAGCTCAGGCCCCTGTCCCAATAGGGCGACTCTCCGAACTCGGCGCCCAGGAAGTTGACGAAGGTCTGCACGCACTGGGGCTGGGTGGGATTGGGAAGATAGGCGGCATAGAGCACCAGCGGCGGCAGGTTGTAGCCGGAAAGCAGCCGGATCAGCTTGCCCGAACGCACGTATTCGGCGGCCACCATCGACGGCATGGCGCCGATGCCCAGGCTTTGCAGCGTGGCTCCCAGCACGCCGTCGGCATTGTTCGCCTTGAAATTGCCTTGCACCCGGACGGCCTGCCGGGCGCCTTCCTGGTCGAGGAAAATCCATTCGTTGCGCGGATTGGCCGTGCGGACCAGGCAGTTGTGGCCGGCCAGGTCTTCGGGCCGCAGCGGCGCGGCATGGCGTGCCAGATACGCGGGGCTGGCGCAGACGATCTGCCGCAGCGGCGCCAGCTTGCGCGCCACCAGCGACATCAGCCGGGGCTCTTCGGCCTGGCGCACGATGACGTCCGCATCGCCCGATATCAGGTCGGCGAATTTCTCGCTCAGCTCGAGTTCCACCGAGATGTCCGGATGGCTGGCCAGGAATCGGCTGATCGCCGGCACCAGATGCAGGCGTCCGAAGGCAATCGAGGCGCTGACCTTGATCAGCCCGCCCGGCGTGCTGCGAAAGTGTTCCAACTCGTGGCGCGCCAGGTCCGCATGCGACACCAGTTGCTGGCAGCGTTCGTAGAAAATCGCCCCGGCCGGCGTCAGCCCCAGTTTGCGGGTGGTGCGGTTCAGCAGCTTGACGCCCAGCGTGTGTTCGAGATCGGCCACGTGCTTGCTGACCAGCGCCTTGGAGACATCGAGCTTTTCAGCCGCCCGCGAAAAACTCCCCGCTTCGACGATGGCGGCGAACGTAACGAATTCGTTGAGATCGAGCATGGCCTGGTGGCAACACCTAGGGCTTGCGGAATTTCAACAGGAACCCGTCGGCTTCCCCGATCGCGGCGTAGCGTTCGCGGTCCTTGTCGCCCAACCGGAAGGTAGGCGGCAGCGTCCAGACGCCCGCCGGATGATCCTTGGTATCCCTGGGGTTGGCCAGCGCCTCCGAGCTGCCGGCGAAGACGAAGCCCGCCTGCTGCGCCAGCCGGATCGCGTAGTCCTGGCGCACGTAGCCATCGGCCGCGCGCGGGTCCTGGGGCTTGTCGGTCCGGCCGCGATGGGCCTCGATGCCCAGGATGCCGCCCGGCTTGAGGGCCCGGTAGAAGGCGGCCAGCACCTCCTCGGCATAACCGTCGTTCATCCAGTTGTGCAGGTTGCGGAAGGTCAGCACGATATCGGCGCTGCCCGGCGGAGCGATGTCGTAGCGGCCCTTGCCGAAGGCCGTCACCTGGACCCGGTCGTACAGGGCCGGATTGGCGTCCAGCTTGGCGCGGAAATTCCGGTAGTACTCCTGGTAGTAGGCACGCCCCCCGCCGTCCTGCGGATACTGGGCCGCGTAGTAGGTCCCGCGCGGCTTCAGGTACGGCGCGAGGATCTCGGTCCAGTAACCGGCGCCGGGCGAGATCTCGACCACGGTGGCGTCCGGCCGCAGCTCGAAGAAATGCAGCACCTCGTAAGGCTTGCGGGCGGCATCGCGGGCGGCGAACGCCGGCGTGCGCGCCGGGCTGGCGATGGCCTGCTTCAGCGCGGCGTCTTCGCCGGCGGGCGCGACGGCGCATCCCGCTCCGGCCAACGACATTCCAACGACCGCGACTAGGGCTTTGAATGACATGCGAAAGGCTCCTGTGGACGAGGACCATGCACTGGACGAGGCACAGTCCGTGGCTGCGCATACAATGGCGTCGTTCCACGTTTTAACACCGGCCCGCCCAGGCGGACCATGCCAAGACCGCATTTCGATCTGCATTTTCCGTCGCGGTCCCACTCCGCGGCCGAAAAGCAGTCCCCTCCGGGGCCGCGGCGCCTTTTTCCCTTTCCCTCCATGATCTCAAACGCATGCGGCGTCGATTTCGGGACGTCCAACTCCACCGTCGGCTGGCACCGGCCCGCCGCCCCCTCCCTGCTGGCGCTGGAAGACGGCCAGCCGACCTTTCCTTCCGCGGTCTTCTTCCACGCCGAGGACATCGACACCAGCTTCGGCCGCGCGGCGGTCCGGGACTACCTTGAAGGCTATGACGGCCGGCTGATGCGGGCCCTGAAAAGCCTGCTGGGCACGCCGCTGATGGAAGGCCATACCGAGGTCCAGGGCCGGGCGCTGCCGTTCCGCCTGCTGCTCTCCCGCTTCATCGGCGAGCTCAAGCGGCGCGCCGAGCGCGCGGCCGGCAGGACCTTCGACCAGGCGGTGTTCGGCCGCCCCGTCTTCTTCATCGACGATGATCCGCGCGCGGACGCCAAGGCCCAGGAGACGCTGGCCGAGATCGCCCGCGAAGTGGGCTTTCGCCACGTCGAATTCCAGTACGAGCCGATGGCGGCGGCGTTCGACTATGAATCGCAGATCACCGGCGAGGAACTGGTGCTGGTGGTGGACATCGGCGGCGGCACGTCGGACTTCACGCTGATACGCCTGAATCCCGCGCGCGCGGCCGCCGCCGACCGGCGCCAGGACATCCTGGCCAACGGCGGGGTCCACATCGGCGGCACCGACTTCGACAAGTACCTGAGCCTGCGCACCGTCATGCCGCTGCTGGGGCTGGGCAGCCGCCTGGCCAGCGGCAAGGAAATGCCTTCGACGCCCTACTTCAACCTGGCTTCGTGGCACACCATCAACCAGGTCTATGCCCGCAAGTCGGCCACCATGCTGGCCGAACTGTTCCACGAATCGGCCGAGAAGGACAAGCTCGCCCGGCTGCTGGAACTGGTCAAGGAGCGCGCGGGCCACTGGGTGGCCTTCCAGGTCGAGGAAGCGAAGATCGCGCTGGCCGCCGAGCCCGAGGCCCGGATGGACCTGGGCCGCGTCGAGCCCGGTCTGGTCCAGGTGGCGACGCGCGCCGACCTGGATGCCGCCATCGAACACCTGGTGGACCGGATAGGCGGGACGATCGCTGGGCTGCTGGACACCGCCGGCGTCGCCGCGCGGGCGGTCGATACGGTGTTCTTCACAGGGGGATCGAGCAGCGTGCCGCTGCTGCGCAACCGGGTGGCCTCGCTGCTGCCCGCGGCGCGCGCGGTCCAGGGAGACACGTTCGGCAGCATAGGAACGGGCCTGGCCCTGGACGCCGCGCGGCGCCTGGGGTGAAACGCCGGCCGGGGCTCAGCGCCCCGACACCTGCTCGCTTTCCACGGTCATGTCGAGCACGTAGGCGTAGCGCGAGGCGTCGGCCGGCGGATTGGCGACGGTATAGCGCTTGATCCGCAGTACATTGCGCACCCCGGCCGTATGGGTATAGCCCTGGATGTTGCCGTAGAAGGCCTCCCAGTCGCCGTAGCCCTGCTTGATGCCGGCACCGTCGTAGCTGACCGTGCGCACCCGCATGCACTTCATGTTGGGGATCAGGGGATGGCTGCACGGCACCAGATCGGGGGCCACCTCCAGGAACATGGTCTCGCCCGCCGAGCCGTAGCGCGTCTCGTCGGTGGGCGTGCCGGCCAGCCGCCACTGGCTGCCGTCGGCGAAGGTCAGCTTCAGGGCGGGCTGCGCCCCGGCGTCAGGCCGTGCGGTACCGCCCAGGATCTCCCAGCCCGACACCGTCGGCAGCCGCTCGGCCACGTCGCGTTCGTATTTCATCAAGGCCTGGTCGGCGCACATGCGCAAGGTGCCGACCATCTGCGTGATGGCCATCCGCGCGCCATCGACGCGGTAACCGCCGCCCAGCGTATTGCACAGGCCGGCCACGGCCACCCGCTCGCCGGCGAAGGTCAGTTGCAACGCCTGGCCGCCATGGGTATTGACCGCATCGGGTTGGGGTGCGCCGGTCGCGTTCAGCGCCTGCTGCAGGCGCCAATGGTAGGCCGTCAGGATCGAGGCATCCGTGCCGCCGGGGCCGCCGGCCGCGCCGCCCTGCTGGGCGCAGGCCGCCAGTCCCTGCACCACGACCGCCGCGAGCAGGATTTTCCAGGTCCGTTTCATGGACGTTCTCCTTCTTCTTGGGGCCATCAAGCGTAGCATTGCGCGGCAGCCGCGCGCGCGGCTGCCCTCCAGGGAGTGCTACAACTGCAATAATCGTCCCACCCCCGCAACAAGTCCTGACAAAGAAACGATGCCGGCGCACTATTTCCTGGCCATCGGCCTGACCGTGGTTTTCTCCATCGGCACCGTCGCCCTGCACTACGAAGCCTTGCGCTTCATTTCCTCCATCCATCCGCGGCGATGGAGCGGGCGGGCGAACATAGGCGTGCTGATCTGCGCCATCATCGCCGCCCATTGCCTGGAAGGCATGCTGTTCGGGGCAGGCTACTGGATAGGCGCGGAATGGCTGGGGCTGGGGCGCCTGACCGGCGCGGCCAGCGCGGGCCCCCTGGCCTACATCTACTTCGGACTGGAAACCTTTACCACCCAGAGCCTGGGCGACATCTTTCCCACCGGGCCGCTGCGCCTGCTGGCCTCGGTGGAACCCCTGGTGGGCCTGATCCTGATCGGCTGGTCCACCTCGTTCACGTTCATTCTCATGCGGCGCAACTGGCGCGAGCGCCCAGGCGGCGAGGACCGCCGCTGAGCGCCTCCCCGCCGCCCCGCGTCAGACGCCCAGCCTGGCGCGCAGCGCCTGGCGATAGGGCCGCGACACCGACCAGGGCTGGCCCAGGCCGCGCAACTGGACGGTCCACGGCATCGAGGCTCCCCGCTCCAGCGCCTTGACATGCCTCAGGTTGATCAGCGCCGTACGGTGGATGCGCATGAAGCTCTCCTGCGGCAGCAGCGCCGCCCAGGCGGACAAGGGCCGCATGTCCTTGACCGAATCGCCGCCCGCCAGCCAGATCAGCGAATAGTCGCGCGCCGAGCGTACGCCCAGGATGTCCGCCGGGGCCAGCCCGCGGGTTCCGTGCCCCAGCCGCAGGTAAAGCAGGGGCTCGTAGAGCTGCGCCCGCGCCCGGCTGAGTTCGGTTTCCGTGCCGCCATAGCGGGCCTGCGCGATCAGGTCCGCGCACAGGAACAGACCCAGCGCCTGCGCCGGCTGCCAGCGCACCGGCGCGCGCGTCGCGTCGAAGCCTATGCACGCGCGCAGGCGGCCTTCATGGAAAACGGGCACGCTCAGCACGCTGCGATCCTGCTGGCGCAGCATTTCCGCCTGCACCGACCTTGCCGCGCGCGGCATGCGCGCCACGTCGTGGATCATGACGGCGCGCTGCTGGTTCAAGGCACGATGCAGCCAGGCGATCATCGTGACCGGTGCATCCTGCAGGTCGCTCACGTGCGACGTAATGCCGGACCGGCACCATTCATGGGTGTTGCGAAAGCGCAGGGCGCGCGCATCGTACTCGAACATCCATGCGCGATCGACCTGCGCCAGCGTTCCCAGCGCCTGCAACGCAAGAAAGATGGCCTCGTCCTGGGGCCTGCTCATCAGGGCCAGGGCGACCGGGTGGACCCAGGCCCCCAGCACGGGATCCGGCGCGCACTGGTCGCGCCCCAGGCTTTCGAACGCCGCTTCGCTGTCCATGTCGGGCATCTTGCCGCGCTATTTGCGCAGGGTGTCCACGCACGCCTGCAACACCGGGCGGACGGCCTTCACGAACGCCTGGAAAGGCGCGCCCGTGCTGCTTTCCGGACCGCGCCAGTTGTAGGTGAAGCAGAACGTGACCGGCACCTGGTCGACGATCATCTGGCCCGGGAAGCAGATGGTATGGAAGTCCAGCCAGTCGATGCTGCCGCCCTTGCCATAGGCGATGATGTCCGCCGGCACCACGAGCGAAATGGCATCGGCCATCGCCAGTATCCGCTTGTACTCGGTCATGGTCGCCGGCTGGGTGAAGAACTTGCCCGACAGCGACTGCCGATACCACGACACCAGCTCGGTGGCCGTGCTGAGCATCGATTGCTTGTCGTTGATCGCCTGCCGCGCATTCGGCAAGGAAGGCTTCTCCAGCTCCGCCATCAAGGCATCCCAGCCCAGGTCCACGCCGTCGGGCGCCCCGGCCAGGTACGAAAACAGGCGGCGCGTCGAATCCGGGATCTGGGTACGCGTCAGCCCGGCCCGCGCGATCAGTTGCCGCACCCGGTCCGCCCCCACCGCGGCGTAGGCCATGTCGGTGGCGGTGTTGTCGCTGTGGGCGATCATCGCCTCGAGGGCGTACTTGGCGGACAGGGTGCCGTTCAGGTTGCCGAATACGGGGCTGCCGGGCGAGCGGACCGCATCGCTGATGGTCTGCGACATGTTCCCGGAAATGCCGTTGTGCGACGTTTCCGCGTCGATCACGAACTGGCCCAGAATGAAAGTCTTGATCGCACTGCCGATGAACAGTTGCCGGTCCGGGTTGTAGCTCGCGCTCCAGGACGCATCGGGAACGTCCGCGCGCACCAGGCAGTGCGTGCCCTCGGGCGCCAGCGTGCCGAAATCGGCCACTGCCTTGCTCACCGCGTCGCCGGCATTGCCGTCGGCGGCATTGGCGTCGCCCCCGCAGGCGGCAACCGCCTGCACGGCCAGCGCCGAGGCGGTGAACTTGAAAAGCCTGCGACGCTGCAGGCCGGCGGGATCGATGGGGAATTGCATGGTGTGACACTCCGCGGAATGACGCCCCGGTGCTCGCACCGGCGGGAAGGCAAACACTCCGCCGGCAAGCACCACGCGGAATGCTCGTGTACGGCGTGGATCTTGAAAGTCGCCATGGGGATTGTCAATCGGTCCAGACCAATCGACATTTCCAGCCGACGAATCGACATGCGGAAGGCAGGGAAGAAATGAAAAAGGGCTAGTGGCTGCTAGCGCACTAACCCTTGGAATTCCTTGGCGGAGCGGACGGGACTCGAACCCGCGACCCCCGGCGTGACAGGCCGGTATTCTAACCAACTGAACTACCGCTCCGCAGCGGCGTTTTTTACTGCTGCCAACCCGTGGTGGTTGGCGTCCCCTAGGGGATTCGAACCCCTGTACTCACCGTGAAAGGGTGATGTCCTAGGCCTCTAGACGAAGGGGACCTGGAACTGCTGTTTCGTGGTGGAGGTAAGCGGGATCGAACCGCTGACCTCTTGCATGCCATGCAAGCGCTCTCCCAGCTGAGCTATACCCCCACGGTTACTGCCATCCATCTGGGTGGATACCCGCAGAAACGTTTCTCAAGCGGGATGTAGATTATAGCCATATTTCAGATCGCGAGTCCACGCAGGGCGGCACGCGAACCCAAGCACCTTACCCATGTTCTCAATGCGTGGACACCGCCTCTTCGATGGTCTTTGCAATCCATTGATTGAGGCTTTCGCCTTCCGCCGCCGCGGCAATACTCGCGGCTTCGTGCACCTTCGCGGAAACACGCAGATTGAACTTCCCTGAAAAGTGCTTGCGCGGCTCAATGCCACGCTCCTCACATATATCGAGAAAGACCTTAAGCGATGCCTTCCCTTCGCGAACAAGGCCGGGAACATCCGACGCGTAGAAGTCGGCCCCGCCATTGAGTCCGATGAACTCTCCCCGGAACACTTGGATTTCCGGGTCAAATTGGATGACTGCTTGATAGCCGTCGATGTTCATCACATTCTTCATGGTTTGACTCCTGATTCTTCGAGCCACTTGCGGATGGAAGCAACAGCGCCTTTGTCTACGTCGGGAGACGGGTGAGGGCGATGTAGGACCATTACCTGATCCCGAAAGACGACTGCGACCCGAGATCCTTCTCGTTCGACCAGTTCCGCTCCAAGCTCATGAAACAGCCCCACTATGGCCGACCACTTCACCCCGCCCGGAGTCGGACGGGAGAAAATCAGTTCCAACGTGCGCTGATGCTTGGCTTTCATTTATGGAAAGTACCACATTTTGGTACTAAGCCCCAAGACTCGAAAGCTTGGTGGGCTCCAAGAGTGCCGGAACAGAAAAGCAAAAACCCCGCCAAACACGGGATTTGGCAGGGCTTTCTGATTCTTGGCGGAGCGGACGGGACTCGAACCCGCGACCCCCGGCGTGACAGGCCGGTATTCTAACCAACTGAACTACCGCTCCGCAGCGGCGTATTTACTGCTGCCAACCTGTTCGGCTGGCGTCCCCTAGGGGATTCGAACCCCTGTACTCACCGTGAAAGGGTGATGTCCTAGGCCTCTAGACGAAGGGGACCCGGAACTACAGTACTGCAACAACTTCTTCCTGGACTGGTGGAGGTAAGCGGGATCGAACCGCTGACCTCTTGCATGCCATGCAAGCGCTCTCCCAGCTGAGCTATACCCCCGTCCTGCGAAGAAGCGAGATTATGCACGGTTTTTAGACCGCGTGCAAGCGGGCCAGCACTTTCTCGCGACCGAGCAATGACAGGACCGCATCGATGGCCGGCGTCTGCGCCCGCCCCGTCACGGCCACCCGCAGCGGTATCCCGAGCGCCGGCATCTTCACGCCATGCCTGGCCAGGGTGGCCTTCATCAGCGTCGAGATCTGCTCGCGGGTCCATTCGATCGAGCCGGCCTCTTGCGCGAAGTCGCGCAGGATCGCGCGCGCGGCGTCGGTCAGGTGCTGCGCGACCAGTTCCGGCGGCGTGGCGGCGGCATCGAATTCGCCGCAGAACAGCATGGCGTCGTCGGCCAGTTGCTCGAGCGTTTCGGCCCGCTCCTTGAGCAGCGCCATGATGGCCGGCAGGTCCACGCCGTCGACCGCCCCGCCCCGCTTGGCGATGCGCGGCGCGACGCGCGCGGCCAGGTCGGTGTCGGCGCTCTGCTTGATGTAGTGGGCGTTGACCCAGTTGAGCTTCTTGGGATCCCACTGCGCCGCGGACTTCGACAGGCTGCGGGTATCGAACCACTCCACCAGTTGCTCGCGCGTGAAGATCTCGTCGTCGCCGTGGCTCCAGCCCAGGCGCGCGAGATAGTTGATCATGGCTTCCGGCAGATAGCCCTGGTCGTCGTACTGCATGACGCTGACCGCGCCATGGCGCTTGGACAGTTTCTCGCCGTCCGGTCCCAGGATCATGGGCACGTGGCCGTATTCCGGCAGCGTGGCGCCCAGGGCCTGCAGGATGTTGATCTGGCGCGGCGTGTTGTTGACGTGGTCGTCGCCGCGGATGACGTGGGTGATGCCCATGTCCCAGTCGTCCACCACCACGCAGAAGTTGTAGGTGGGCGTGCCGTCCGGCCGGGCGATGATGAGGTCGTCCAGCTCGGCGTTGGCGATGGTGATGGGGCCCTTGACCAGGTCGTTCCAGGTGACGTCGCCGTCCAGCGGGTTGCGGAAGCGCACGACGGGCTTGCGGCCCTCGGGCACCGGCGGCAGCGTCTTGCCCGGCTCCGGCCGCCACGTGCCGTCGTAGCGCGGCTTGCGGCCTTCGACGCGGGCGCGCTCGCGCATGGTTTCCAGTTCGTCGGGCGAGCAGTAGCAGTAGTAGGCCGACCCGGCGGCCAGCATGCCCGCCAGCACCTCGCGATAGCGGTCCATGCGCCGCATCTGGTAGAACGGGCCTTCGTCGTGCTCGAGCGCCAGCCACGCCATGCCGTCCAGGATGGCCTGCACCGCTTCGGGGGTGGAACGCTCCAGGTCGGTGTCCTCGATCCGCAGCACGAAGGTGCCGCCATGGTGGCGCGCGAACGCCCATGAGAACAACGCCGTGCGCGCGCCGCCCAGGTGCAGGAAACCGGTGGGCGACGGCGCGAAGCGGGTACGGACCGCGGGATGGCGGCCGGACGACGAGGAATCGGTGCTCATAGGAAAACGGCTCTCGTGCTGAGGTGAATACTGGGCGCGCAACGCGCGCGAGGGTCGACTGACCGGGGTAGTATTGTATTGCAGCCAATCCGTGCGGCCCCCGGGGTCGCCGCGCATCGCCGCGTCCTCATCCAGAAAGGAGGGCCATGTCCCAGCACGCCCTGTCCCCGCTGTTCGATCCCCGCTCGCTGATCGCGGTGAGCGACCGCCCGCTGCCGCTGATGGCCTCCCTGCCCGCCGCGCTGCGCGCCCGCACCATCGAACTGCGGCTGGACGAGCGGCAGGCCTGCGTCCTGCCCGCCGAACTGGCGCGGGCGGCCGAACGGCCCGACCTGGCGGTGGTGTCCGTCCCCCGCGAGGCGCTGCGGACCACGCTGGAGACGCTGGCGCCGGCCCGGCCGCGGGCGGTGGCGGTGCTTACGCACGAGCCTTCGCTCGAGGACAACGACTTCTGCCGCGCCTGGGCCGCGGCCCACGACTGCGTGCTGCTGGGGCCACACAGCTTCGGGCTGCAACGGCCTCACGCCGGCCTCAACGCCAGCGTGCATCCCTCGCTGGGGCGCTCGGGCCGCGTCGCCCTGGTCACGCAATCGCGTTCCATCATGGCGGTGGTCATGGACTGGGCCGACGACAACCGGACCGGCTTCTCGACCGTCGTGTCCCTGGGCAGCGAAGCGGCGCTGGACGTACCCCGCGTGCTGGACTTCCTGGTCGCCGACGCGCGCACCGACAGCATCGCGCTCTACCTGGAGGACGTGCGCGACGCCCGCGAGTTCATGAGCGCGATACGCGCCGCCGCCAGCGTCAAGCCGGTAGTGGTGCTCAAGGCCGGGCACGCGGGCCGCGATCGCACCAGCGTGCGGCCGCTGGCCGCGGACGAGGCGGCCTCCGCCCTGCCGCCGGGGCCGCCCACCGTCCCGTCCGACATGGTCTTTGACGCCGCGCTGCGGCGCGCCGGCGCAGTGCGGGTCCGCTATTTCGTGCAACTGTTCTCGGCGGTCAAGGCGCTGGGCTTCGCCAAGCTGCCCAGCGGCCGGCGCATCGCGGTACTGGCCAATGGCAGCGGTCCGGCGCAACTGGCGCTCGACCAGTTGGGACCGGGCCGGCCGGTCATGCGCGCGGAACTGAGCGAGGACACGCGCCGGCAACTGGCGGACACCCTCAGCGCCAATGCCTGGACCGACAACCCCGTGGTCGAGTTCTCGGCGCCCGATCCCCAGGCCTGCGCGCAGGCCGTGCAGGCCATCGTCGCCGACGCCGGCGTGGACGGCGTGCTGGCCGTGCTGTCGCCCGACCCCGAGGCCGACATGCGGGCGGTGGCGCAGGCCCTGGCCGCCAGCGCCCCCAAGGCCCCGAAGCCGGTCATCACCTGCTTCATGGGCGATGCCGCCATGCGCCCGCTGCGCCGCATCCTGGACGACGCCGGCTCGCCCTCCTTCCGCACGCCCGAGGCGGCGGTGGACGCCTTTGGCAACCTGGCCACCTATCACTACAACCAGCAGTTGCTGTTGCAGACCCCGCCTCCCGAGCCGCCCGGCCAGGAACCCGACCTGGCCGGCGCGCGCATCCTGCTCGACGGCGCGCGCCGGGAAGGCCGGCTGACCCTGACCGAGCCCGAGAGCAAGGCGCTACTGGCGGCCTTCCACATACCGGTGGTCCAGGTCCTGCTTGCCCGCACGCCGGCCGAGGCCGTGATCGCCGCGCAGCAGATCGGCTTTCCAGTGGCCATCAAGATCGACTCGCCCGACGTGGTGCGCAAGTCCGCGGTCCGGGGCGTGCACCTGGACATCCGCAACAGCACCGAACTCGTCACCGCCTACCAGCGCATGCTGGCGAACGCCCACGCCGCCGCGCCGCAGGCCTACATCGAAGGCATCACGGTGGAAGCCATGGCCGGCCCGCCCGGATCGGCCAAGGTCTCCATGGGCGTGGCGCGCGACGCCCTGTTCGGGCCGGTGATCCGCTTCGGATCCGCGCGCTCGCGCAGCGAAAGCCCCTCCAACCGCAGCCTGGAACTGCCGCCGCTCAACGGCTTCCTGGCACGCCGCCTGATGGAGCGCTCGCCGGTCTGGCGCTACACGCTGGCGGGCCAGCTCCCGCCGCGTGCGGTCGACGCGCTCGAGGACGTGCTGGTCCGGATTTCCGAAATCGTCTGCGCGCTGCCCGACATCGAGACCATCGACATCGATCCCGTCATGATCGACGGCGACCGGGTCGTCGCGGCCGACACCCGCATCACGCTCACGCGCGAGACCACGGGCGACACCGACGCGGGCCTCGGCGGCTACGCCCACATGGCCATCCACCCCTACCCCGCCCGCCTGGTCCGGCACCTGCAATTCAAGGATGGCTCGCCCTACACCATCCGCCCCATCCGGCCGGAAGACGCGGCACCGCTGCAGGACTTCACCCGCCAGTTGTCCGAACACACGCGCTACATGCGCTTCATCTCGTTCATGCGCGAACTCTCGCCGCGGACACTGGCGCGTTATACCCAGGTCGACTACCACCGCGAACTTGCCCTGGTGGCCACGATCTGGGAAACCGATCCCGACCATCCCGGCGAACTGCGCGAGACCGTCATCGGCGTGGCGCGCTATCTGCTGAACGCCGACGGTGAAAGCGCCGAGTACGCGCTGGTCATCGGCGATGCGTGGCAGCGCCGCGGACTGGGCATCCAGCTCATGACCACGCTGGTGGACGCGGCGCGCAGGCAGGGGCTGGCTGTCATCGAGGGCGTGGTGCTGGGCAACAACCGGCCGATGCTGACACTGATGGGCAGGCTGGGTTTCCACATCGACGTGGACCCCGACGACTTCAGCATGCGGCGGGTGTGGCTGCGCCTGAAAAACGATGACGCGGCCACGGACACAAGCGCGGCAGGCTAGCGCGGACGAACACGCTCCTGCCTGGCCAGGCTGGCGACGAACCCCAGTGCGGCGAGCGCGGCCAGCGCCGACACGGCAAATCCCAGCACCGCGCCATGCGCCAGCAGGCCCGCGCCCAGCGCGGTCCCCAGGGCGATGCCCAGGTAGATGCAGGAAGCGTTCAGCGCCACCACCAGCGGCGCCTCCTGCGGCGCGGCGTTGGTCAGGCGCAGTTGCTGCGGCGGCGTCTGCCCCCAACTGCTCATGCCCCAGACCAGCACCAGCAGCCCCACCGCCACGTCGTGCCCGGTGCCGACCGCGGCCAACCACGCCATGATCCCGAATGAGGCCGCCATGGCCACATAGGCGGTGACCGACACCGGCGTGGGGCCCCAGCGGTCGGTCGCGTACCCGGCAAGCAGATTGCCCAGCACCGCCCCGACGCCATAGCAGAGCAGCATCATACCGATGTGCCCGTCGGCGATGCCCAGGGCCTGGAGCGCGGGCACGCTGTAGGCATAGACGATGTAGCAGGCCGTCATGCCCACCACCGTGAGCGGCAGCACCCAGGCCACGGCCGGCCGGCGCAGCACCGCCAGGCGCGCGCGCAGCGACGAACGCGCCTGCCCCGGCAGGGATGGCATGATCAGCGCCACGCCCACACAGGCCAGCGCCGCCAGCGCGGCCACCATGCCCAACGCCGTGCGCCAGCCGAACCACTGGCTGACCAGGTTGCCCAGCGGCACGCCCAGCGCCGTCGCCACCGTCAACCCACCCGTAACCAGCGAAAACGCTCGTGCCCGCAACTCCGGCCGCACCAACGCCCCACCCGCTGCCGTGGCCGTCGGCGTATAAGCCGCCGCCCCCACGGCAGCCAACGCACGGCTCGCCAGCAGCGTCCAGATATCCGGCGCCAGCGCCGACAGCAGATTGGCCACCGCCAGCACCACCAGCGCCCCCACCAGCACCCGATTACGCGACCACGGCGCCGTGACCGTCGCCAGCACCGGCGCCAACAACGCATAAGTCCCCGCGAACACCGTGACCGACAACCCCGTCACCGAATTCGACGCCTGCAGCGACTGCGCGATCGAAGGCAGAAACCCCGACACGATGAACGCATCCGTCCCCACCGCGAACGTCCCCAGTGCAAGAATGGCAACCGATCCCAACCCCTGCCCCGGCAAGGCACGAGCAGACGAAGAAGAACTACGCGTCATGATGAACAACTCGACAGGAAGCGAGGCAACACCTCAATCTAGATATCTTATATCCAGATTAAAAACAAAACAAACTCCGAATGCAGCCAGCGATAGCAACGCCGCCACAACCCAAGAAACCGGTACTAGACCCAGGAAACCGCGGATCTGGCTCCGCCAGTCCGCCGGTTTCGCCCCCTGGGGGGCGCGCGAAGCGCGTAGGGGGGGGCCTACTTCAAGCTGAAATCCACCCCCGTCTGCTTCGCCCCCTCGGCGGCCTTGGCCTCGACCTTGGGCGCGACCACGAAAGCCCGCTCGCCCAGCTTGGCCTCGCGCAGCACGGCCATCACGGCCTGCGCGCGCCGCACGGCCAGTTCGCGCAACTGGTCGGGCCCCACGTTCACGCTGGCGGCCAGCAGCGACTCCATCTCGGGGCCAGGCAGGGACTTGGCCAGGCCGATGACGTTGCGCGGCTTGTCGATCTTGGCGGCCTTGTAGGCGCTTTCCAGGTAACGGGCCCGCTGCGCGGCATCCAGGGGCGGCAGGTCCTTCCCATCCCCGTCGCCGCCCTTCTTGCTCAGATCCTCGCGCTGCTGGGCGCGGATCAGCGCGTCGACGCCGGCCTTGCGCAGGCCGTCGGTATCCACCGACGGGTTGGCCCGGCCGGCCACGTCCAGCTTCAGCGCCGGACGGTCGTTCAGCGCCTTGACCAGCGTCTCGATGCGCTTGCGCGCATCGTCGTCGAGCACGGCGCGGCCCGGCGCGAAATCGATGTGGGACAGTTCCTCGCCCGAGCCGAAGGCCGAGGCCAGCAGCGAGAACGGCGCCGTCACCGCGCGCACGATCAGGTTGACCAGCGCGCGAAAGATGATGCCGCCCACCGAGAACTGCGGGTCGTCCAGCGAGCCCGAAATGGGCAGCTCGATATCGATCTCGCCCCGGCTGTTCTTGAGCAGCGACACCGCCAGCAGCACCGGCAGCTTCAGAGCATCGGGGCTGTCGATGCGTTCGCCGAAGGTAAGCTGGTCGAGGAAGATCTTGTTGGTGGCCTGGAGCTTGCCGTCCTGGATCAGGTAGTGCACGTCCATCGACAGCTTGCCGCGCTCGATGGCGTAGCCGGCATACTTGGCCGCATAGGGCGTCAGCGCCGGCAGTTCCACGCCCTTGGCGCTGGCATGGATGTCCGTGTACAGCCTCGGCCCGAAGGGATGGAGCTTGCCGGTGATGTCCACCGGCGCGTCGCCGTCCACCTTGGCCGTCACCTGCACGTCGGCCGGCTGGCTGTCCGCCGACGACACGGCCGAGATGCTGCCGCCGATATCGGTCAGGTTGGCGCGGTAATTGGGCTTGACGAAATTGTCGGTGAAATTGATGTGGCCCCGCGCCAGCTGCACTGCGCCCACGCGGATGTCGCGCGGCATGCCGCCCGCCCCGGGGGCGGCGGCATCGGCCTCCTTGGTCTCCTGCGCGGCGGCCGCGGGCTTGCTTTCCCCCTTCGCGGCCGGTTCCGCCGGCGTTGGAGTCGTGATGGACCCGGCCTCCTCGCCCGGTTGGACGATCAATTGCGACAGGTTCAGCCGCCCCTGCTCGCTCAGGATCACCCGCGCGAAGAAGTCTTCCAGCGAGATGTCGCCCAGGTCGGCCTTGAGCGTCTCGCCCGCGCTGACCACGTTCAGCCGCTTGAACGCCAGCCGCTTCCATTTCAGGAAATCCGCCGAGTTGAGCTTGTCGATCAGGTCCAGGTTGGTGATCTCGGCGGCGCCGGTCCAGGCCGCGCGCTGGGGCTGCCTGCCGGTGGCGGCCGCGAACTCCAGCCTGCCGTTGGCGCCCGCCACCACGCTCTTCACGGTGGCGTTGAGCCGCTCGGCCAGGTAGGGAGCCAGCGCGGCCAGGTCGAGCCGGTCGGCGCGCACCTGGGCCTTGACCGACAGCGGCTCGGGCACGACCGTGCCCTTGACGTCGGCGGTGCCGCGGCCCTGGACGGACGAGCGCAGCGAGAAATCGACGGGCGCGCGCAGGTCGGATCCGACATTGCGCGCCTCCATCTGCAAGCCGTCCAGGCGCAGCGCCACCCGGGGCGACACGGACTCGTCGGTCAGCCTGAGCGAGCTCTTGGCGACCGACAGCGTACCGGCGGTCACCTTCCATGCGGCCTGGGCATGCCCGGCAGGAGCCGGGGCCGGCTTGCCCGCGGACCGGGCCGGGGGCGCGGCAGGAACGGCGATGTCCGCCCAGCTCACGGCCGACGAGGCCGACCGCGTGGCCGCCAATGCCAGGCCGTCGATGGCGATACGCTCGATCCGGGCCGTGCGCCCCGCCAGATCCCCAGCCAGCCCGCCCACCTCCAGCGATTCCAGCTTCAGGCTGGAAGCCTTATCCGAGACGGGTGCCGCGGCCAGCTTGCGCAGCGCGACGCTGCCGTCGCTCCAGCGCACCGCCAGGGACTCGCCCTGCTCCACGTGCAGCTTGGTCGCCGCGGCCAGCGAGCCGTCGTCGATGCGCAGCGCCAGATAGGGTTTCCACAGCGGAGCCAGCGCGGGCAGCGCCAGCGAATCCAGCTTGAGGTCGAGGTCCGCCGACAAAGGCTGGAGGCGGATCGGACCGCTCACATCCAGGCGCCCCGCCTCGCCCACGCGCGCGGCCACGGTCAGAGGCACGGCCTGGTCCTGGGCGGCTGGCAGCTTCAGGTCGCGCAGCTCGGCCGCGAACTCGGAGATACGGTAATCGAAGCGGTCCTGCTCATCGTGCCAGGCGAGTTCGCCATCCTGCAGCGCCACGGTTCCCACCGACACGTGCCAGGCATCGGCCGGTGCAGCCGGCACGGTCGGAGCAGGAGCCGGCACGGCAGGCGCGGCGGGTGTGGCAGAAGGCACCGGGGCCGGGCTGGCGGACGGTGACGGCGCGGCCGGCGGGGCGGGCGCGGGCACAGGCGTCGCCGGCTGCTGGAACTTTGCGGCCACCTCGGCCAGGTTCACGCGCCCGTCGGCCGATCGGCTGGCCTGGATCGAGGGGCCCGCCAAGACGATGCGCTCGGCCTGGAAACGGCGCGCCAGCGGCTCCAGCGCGAATTTCTCCAGCGTCAGGCTCTTGAACGCCAGCAGCGCGGCATCGCCCTGGTCGCGCACGTCCACCCCCCGCACCGTGGCCTGGCCTTCCAGGCGCACCTTGGGCGCGGCCGAACCGCCTTCCTCGAACACCAATTGGGCATCGCTGTCGAGCCGCGCGTGCTTGAGCACCACCGGCATCGCGCCGGGCACGGCATCGGCCAGCGCATCCAGCCCCAGGTCGTCGATCTTGAGGTGCAACGAGGACGTGCGCGGCGTATCGAAGGGCCGTGCGGTACCCTCCAGGTTGAACGGACTGCCGTTGACCAGCGCCGCCAGCCGGGGCTGCACGTCGATGTCGGTGGCATAGGCCAGCGTGGACAGGAAAGGAATGCCCACCTGCAGGTCGCGCACCGTATGCTGGCGGCCCGTGACCTTGTCGTCGACGGTGATCTCGCCCCCGTCCAGCTTGACGTTGTTCAGCGAGAACCGGGGCGGCGGCCCGTCTTCCGAAGGCTTGGCGGCCAGCCGGTCGATGATGTCGCTGATGTTGAAGCGTTGCGGCCCCTCGCGGACCAGCGAGACACGCGGCGCGGTGATCGTCAGTCCGTCCACCACCGGCGCGAGCCGGAACAGCGACGAGATCGAGGCATTGACCTCGACCTGCTCCACCGAGAAGTCCGGCTTGGCGCCCGCCTGGTCGAGGATGGCGAAATCATGGACGCGCAGGCGCAGCTTGAAGGGATTGAACGAGACCTCGCCCATGCGGGCCGTGCGGCCCAGGACCTCCGGCACCTGCGCCAGCGCCACGCTGCGGACCAGCCGGGGAATGCCCCAGGCGGTCAGGGCCAGGAACAGCAGCCACAGCGCCAGCAGGATGATGAGAATACGCACCAGCGGCTTGCGCCGCCGCTTGATGCCGTCGACCGCACCCGTCAGCGTGAAAGCCACGTCGCGGTCCGGTCAGAGGGAGTTGCTGGCCGACATGAACAGCTTGGTCGATCGCGCCCCGCTGCGGCAGAAGGCCAGGACCGGTCCCGGCAGCGTCTTGAGCAGGGAAGCGAAGGTGGAAACGTCGCCGGGCTGGATGTTCGCGCCGTTGACCGGCTGGTGGACGTAGTTGAGCCCCGCCGCCTGGGCCGCGGCTTCCATCTGTTCGCTGGAGGGCTGGGCCGGGCCGCCTTCGAAGTCGGGCCGGTTGTTGATGACGCTCTTGAAACCGGCCGCCGCGACGGCAGCCATGTCTCCGGGAGCCAGCTGGGGCGCCACGGCGAAGCTTTCGGTAAGGGAAGTGAATGCGGACATGCGTGTCTCCGGAAGGATCCCCCACGCGCCGCGCGCGCTCCCGGGAGCGCCTTGCGGGCCGCGCGTCGCGGGAGATCGATAAGGGGTAATCCTAACTCGGAGACGTCCGCCAGACAAACGAAATGCGCACCCTGCATCGAGGTTCCGCGCCACCCCGGGGGGCGGCGCGGGCAAGCTCACGAAGAACCGGCCTTGCCCTGGATCTCGATGACGACCCGGCGGTTCGGCGCCAGGCAGGCGATCAACTCGTTGCGGTTGCGCTGGTCGCACTGCACCACCGGCTCGCGCGAGCCCCTGCCGTCCGAACTGATCAGATTGGACGACACGCCGGAATTGACCAGGTAGGTCACCACCGTGGCGGCCCGCTGGCGCGACAACCTGTCGTTGTAGCTCGCGCTGCCCAGCCGGTCGGCATGGCCGATCACGCGCACCCGGTCGACGTTCACGCTGCGCAGTTCCTTGCCGATCTCGTCCAGGCGGCGGCGCCCCTCGGGCGAGATGCTGGCCAGGTCGGATTTGTCGAACGCGAACAGCGCGTCGGCGCCCAGCGTGATCTGCCGGGGAGCCGGCTTGACCGGCACGGGCGCGGGCGGGGGAGGAGGCGGCGGAGCGGCCACCGGACGCGGGAACACGAAGTCCGCGCACTCGCGCCGGTTCCAGTTGCCGGCCTCGGTCTGCATGTCCTTGTTGAAACGCAGCTGGTACTGGCAGGTGATGAACTCGTTGCCGTTGCCGGTGCGGAAATTGAAGATGTAGTTCCAGGTGCGCACGCCGAACACGCCCTCGCTGAAGTGCGGCGGGCCGAGCAGCTCGTAGACCTGGGGCTTGGTCATGCCCGGGATCATCTGCCTGAGATTGTCCAGGTTGACGAAGGTGCCTTCCTTGAGCGAGGCGGACTCGCGGGCCGGGAACTCCACCGCGGGCGGACTCGACCCGTTCGCCGCGGCCGCCGAGGACGGCGCGGGCTCCTTCGAGCTGCGGAACATCGAGCAGCCGCTCATCACGGCCAGCGAAGCCACGCATGCGGTCAGCAGCGCGAGGCGCCTGCCGGCTTGGCCGGCGCGGCGGGCATGGGGGTTCTTTTCTTGCATCCTGACCTCCGATGATTCGTTCATGCGCGCTACCACTGGTAACCCGCGCCGATGACGGCGCCCATCTTGCCCTGCGAATTGACGTTGCCGGCAATCTTGTAGACCCAGCGGCCATTCTCGGAAATGGTGGACAGCCCCACCGCGATGGCGGACTGGCCGAGATAATGGCTGGCGGCCGCCGAGGCCATGCTGCGTCCCGGGGTGTACGCCTGCGGCAGGCCCGCCACCGCCATGGCCGAGGCCGCGCCGGCGTTGGCGTTGCGTTCGACCTTGCGCAGATCGTCGCGCACGTTGTTGATGCTGCTGGTGAAGTCCGACGTGGCGCTGCGCAACTGCCGCAGGTTGACGGCATCCGTGTCCGCGGTGCCGTCGCCCACATTGACGATCTGCCGCTCCTGGCCCGCCGCGCCCACCGACACCACGTTGGGCCGGTTCGCCACCGAGTTCGTGCCCAGGGCCACGCTGTTGGCGCCGCTGGCCTGCGCCCCGGTACCCAGTGCCATGCTGTTGGCCACCGTGGCCTGGGCGTTGTTGCCCAGCGCGACGGTATTGCTCTGGGCGGCGTTGGCCTGGTTGCCGATCGCGACCGAATTGGTGGCCGCGGCGCCCGTCTGCGCGCCGTTGCCCATGGCCATGCTGCCGCTGCCCTCGGCCTTGGCGCCGGTGCCGAAGGCGGAGGCGTTGGCGCCGGAGGCCAGCGCGGAATTGCCGACCACCGTCGAGTTGGCCCCCAGGGCCTGCGCCGAATTGCCGACCGCCGTCGCGTTCTCGCCCTTGGCGATGGACGCGTTGCCGACCGCCGTCGCCGCCGCGCCTTCCGCCACCGCGCCGGCGCCGCCGGCCACCGAATCCTTGCCGGTGGGCTTGGGCTTGTCCCGCGCGAGCGAGTTCTCGATCTGGAACATCCCGTCCTTGCCTTCCTGGATGTTCGTCACGTCCTTCTTGATGTTCGTGACGTCGCCCGAGACCTCCTTCAACTGCGCGTAATTGACGGCATCGGTATCCTCCGTGCCGCGCGCCACGTTGGTGATCTGGCGCTCCTTGCCCGCGGCGCCCACCGATACGGTGTTGTCGCGGTCGGCCACCGAACCCGCTCCCAGCGCGACGCTGTTGTTCGCCTTGGCTTCGGAGTTGGCGCCGATGGCGGTCGAATCCGTACCGGTGGCCTTCGAGCCCGAGCCCATCGCGGTCGCGTTGGCGCCGCTGGCGGCCGAGCCGGAACCCATCGCCGTGGACTGCGCGCCGGTGGCCTTGGCATCGGAGCCCACCGCCGTCGAAGCCGCCCCGGAGGCCGTCGAAGCACCGCCCATCGCCACGCTGTTGTCGGCGGCCGTGGTCGCGCCGTTGCCGACCGCCACGCTGTTGGCGCCGTTGGCCACCGCGGCCGGACCCGCCGCGACGCTGTTCGCGCCGACGGCCTGCGCCGCGTCCAGGGTCGAATTGGCCTTGAAGTACTTGGTGTCGACGCTGATGTCGTTGATGCGCTTGTACAGGCTCAGGTTGCTCATGACGTTGGTCTCGTCCTGAGTCCATCCCCACAGCTGCGAACCGTTGATCGCCTCGGTGCTGGTCGAGGTGACCGCACCCTTGGCCACGTTCGAGATCACCGTGCCGGTGCCGCCCGGATTCAGCGTGATCTTGGTCTTGGTGTCGTCGTCGTACTTGACCGCCAGCTTGTCCACGTCGCCGATGCGGCCGTCCACCGCCTTCAGCTGCGCGATGTTGGCCGCGTCGTTATCGGCGCTGCCCGCCGAAACGTTGGTGATGCGGCGCGTGGCGCCGGCGCTGCCGACCGACACTTCGCCCGCCGACGCTTGCCGCGCGGTCAACGCATAGGCCACATAGTCGGCCTGCGCGCCCACCGTCGTGGTCGACCCGGCGCCCAGCGCAACGCTGTTGGCCATGCTGGCGTTGGCGCCATTGCCCAGCGCCACGGCATTGGCGGCGGAGGCGACGGATGCGCCGCCGGCTGCCACGCTGTCCGCACCGGCGGCCGAGGCGGCCGCCAGGGTGGAGTTCGCCTTGAAGTACTTGGTGCCGCTGTTGTCGATGTTGGTGACGCGGTTGTCCACGTTCGTCACGCGATTGTCGACGTTGGTGATGTTGGTGTTGGTGTCGTTCAACTGCGAACCGTTGACCGCGTCGGTGCTGGTCGCGTTCACGGCGCCGGCCTTGACGTTGGTCACGACCGTGCCGCCCGCGCCGGCCAGCGTCACCTTGCCTCGGGTGGCGTCGTCGTACTTGACCGAGTTGACGTCGACGTTGTCGATCTGGTCGGACACGGCCTTGAGCTGGCGCACGTTGACGGCATCGGTATCCGCCGTGCCGCCCGCCACGTTGATGATCTGCCGTTCGTTGCCCGCGGAACCCACGGATACCGCGCCACGCACCGGCACCGCGACGTTGGAGAACACTTCCTTGCCGCCGCCTTCGCGGTCCGACACGGACTGGAAGCCCAGCGCGACGCCGCCCGCCACGGTCGACGACGCGCTGGCGCCGACAATGGTCTGGCCGTTGGCGTTGCCGTAGGTGCTGTCGCCGATCAGGACCGAGTGGCCCTTGCGCGCCGCGTAGTTGGTGTCGGGCACGCCGGGCATGTTGGGATCGGTGAAGATCGTCCCGGCGTCCTCGTTGGGTAGGATGTGCTTGGCGTTGGTGCCGATCACGACTTCCTGCGAACCATTGGCCGAGGCGCCGTCGCCGATCAGCACCTGGTTGTTCTGCGCCGCGGGAACGTCCCAGCAGGTGGCACCAGCCAGGCCCAGCAGGTTCAGACAGTTGTTCTTGTCCACCCACGACGGCGGCTGCGTGCCCGGGAGCAGCAGGCCGTTGTTGTAGGTCAGGCCGGAATTGATGTTGGTGATGTAGTTGCCCGAGGTCACGCCGCCCAGCAGGGTGAGCTTCTGCTCGGGCAGCGAACCGCCCAGCGTGCCTTGCAGCGTGCCTGTCACCGGCGCCAGGTCCAGGATGGGAATGCCCAGCACGTTGACCACGCTGAAGCGGGCGTTGATGTTCTCGCGGTTCACGCTCAGCGCGCCGGAGCGCATCCACGCTTCCTTCTGGCCGAACAGGCTCATCGTCAATGGCTGCAGGCCCTGCCCGACGCCACCCAGCAGGCCGGCCGTGCCGATCACCAGGCCGGTGGGCGCGGGCGGATTGAGCGGCGGCGGCTCCGAGCCCGACGAGGCGGCCACCGCCATGGTCTGGCGGTTGGAACTGCTGGGGAACAACGAACCGCCAGTCGGCAGGATGGCCGGCGTGCCGTTGCCGCTCAGCGGCGACATGGGCGAGGCCGGCACGCTGTTGGACAGCGTGGCGACCGACCCCAGCGACGCCGCCGAAGCGACGGCGCCATCGACGGGCGAGGCGGCATTCCGGCTCTTGTCGACCGGCGCCGAAGCCAGCACCTCGGCCAGCTTGGCGGGGACCGACTCGACGGCGGTGCCGACCTTGCCCGGCAGCGCCGAGGCGACCTTCTTCGTCACCGCGGCGGGCGCGGCGGCGATGGTCTGGACCGCGGCGGGAACCGGCGTGGCGGCCAGCACCTCGCTGACCACGGGCAGCGACGGCACCGCCTCGGCCAGGGGTACCTGCTGCAATGCCGAGGCCGGCGGCAGGATGGACGGACTGATGCCGGCCAGGGCCGCCGCCGTCTGCGAGACGCCCTGCTGCACGGCCGACGCCACGGGGGCGATGCTGGGCGCGGCATTGGTCGTGGCCTGCAACAGTTGGCTCATCACGCCCACCGCGGCGCCATCGGTCAGCCGCGCATTCGACAGGCCCGGCACGCCGTGCATGCCGTCGGCCGCCGCCGGCGCCGCCCAGGCGCCGGCCATCAGCGCCACGGCAAGCACGCCGGCCTTGGCTGCGCCGCCCTTACCCCTGGTGCGCGCGGTTTCGGCAACCGCCACCCAACATCCGAGCCTCTGGCTCCACACGGTGCGATAGGTCTTGTTCAATTTCAGCCCCCACGGATAGGTATCCCACCAGTGCCGCAATCCGCCGGATGGAGAATTGGTCGCTGCTGGAAAACACGTTTGCGGAAGCTTCGAGCAAAAGCTATGCCATCGGCCTCGGACCCATGCGGCACGGGCGTTCGCGAACCTCGAAACGAAGGCTCGCGAAACGGCGGAAACGTTGAAAACAAACGGGATATCGGCAATCCGAAGATGTGCCTTCGGTGCGATAGTCACACCGATTTCCGGTCCCGCGGCACGGCGTCGGAGCCGAAACGTTACGTACCATACGCAGGGGCGTTACGTAACGCGCAGCGGCCGGGAACGTCCCGCGACGACGTCGCGCGCCACCTCGATGAAGGCCGCCGCCGCGGCCGAGGGCGAGCGGAAGCGATCGTGGATCAACGCGATTTCAGAGCGGACCACGGGGTCGCGCAGCGGCCGGACCACCGAGTTGCCCTCGCCGGGAACCAGCGCGCCGTAGGGCGGCATGATGGCGGCGCCGAACCCGGCCTCCACCAGGCTGATGACGGTGCTCAGTTGGACGACCTCGACGGCGATCCGCGGCTGCAGGTCCAGGCGCGCGAAGCAGCCGTCCAGGAATTGGCGAAAGGAATTTTCCGGCGTAAGCGCGACCAGCGGCGTCGCCGCCAGGTCGGCCCACTTCAATTGGCGGCGGCGCGCCAGTGGATGGTCGCGGGGCAGCAGCGCCACCAGCGGCCCCTCCACCAGGGCTTCGGTCAGGTATTCGTCGCGGTCCGCCGGCAGCATGCCCAGGCCCACATCGATGTCGGCCGAGGCGATGCCCGCGGGAATGGCTTCCGAGGGAATGTCGCGCAGCGTCAGCGCGATGTGGGGATAGGCGCTGCGGAACCGCGCGGCGATGCCCACCACCAGGCGCGACATCAGCAGCGGCGGCGCGGCCACCGTCACGTGGCCATGCTGGCGCGAGGCCAGACCCTTGACGTTGCCGACCGCCGCCGACAGGTCGGCCAGCAGGCGGGCCGCCGGCACCCGGAACTCGCGCCCGGCGTCGGTCAGGCTGACCTGGCGCGTGCTGCGGTCGAACAGGCGGCATTCCAGGCTTTGTTCCAGTTCCCGGATCAGGATGCTCAGGCCCGACTGGGAAATATGGATGCGCTGGGCCGCCCTGCTGAAGTTGCCTTCGTTGCACACCGCGACGAAGGCCTCGAGTTGGCGCAGAGAGATCGACATCGGGCGGATCCATCGGTGAAGTATTGGAAATTACTATGAATCTATATGAATATTTCAATTTTTACAATTAGTCGACTCTGCTAGATTTGCCGGAACGCTTACCGCAGGAGCCATCCGGCCGTGCCGTCCACCCTGGTCCTTCACCGAGGCAAGATCATCACCTGCAACGACCGCGGCGACGTCGCCTCGGCCGTTGCGGTCCGTGGCCGCCACATCGCCGCCGTGGGCCGTGACGACGAGGTGCTGGCCCTGGCCGGCCCGGATGCGCGGCGGGTGGACCTGGGCGGCAAGGCGGTGTTGCCGGGACTGACCGACGGCCACGCCCACATGGACCGCGAAGGCCTGCGGCGCCACCTGCCCAGCCTGGCCGGCGCGCGCACGCGCGACGACGTCCTGGACATCATCGCCGCCGAGGCCGCCAAGGCGCCGCCGGGAACCTGGATCGTGACCCAGCCCGTCGGCCAGCCGCCCGAGTATCCCGAGTCCGATGACGCGCTGGCCAGCGGCCCCTACCCCACCCGCGACGACCTGGACCGGGTCAGCCCCGACCATCCCGTCTACATCCGGCCCATCTGGGGATACTGGCGCAACCGCGCACCGCTGGTCTCGGTGGCCAACAGCCGCGCCCTGGCGCTGGCGGGCGTGACGCCGGCCACCGCATCGCCCTCGCCCGACGTCGACATCGAACGCGATGCCACCGGGCGTCCCACCGGCCGGTTCGTCGAACGCACGCTGGTGCCCATCGTCGAACACACCCTGATGCGCGCGGCCCCGGGCTTCACCGCCGAACAGCGCGCCAGCGGCCTGCGGCACGCGATGGCCGAGTACAACCGCTACGGCACCACGGCCGTGTTCGAAGGACACGGCGTGGCCGGCGAAGTCATCGACGCCTACGAAACGGTCCGCGGCCAGGGGGCGTCGACCGTGCGGTCCACCCTGGTCCTGAGCCCCTATTGGGGGCCCCGCGGCGAAGGGCAGGCGCTGGAGCTGCTGCGCGAATGGAGCGCCTGGCTGGCGCGCCGCGGCCGGGGCGACGACATGCTGCGGGTGCAGGGCCTGTACGCCGAGATCGACAAGGATCCGCTGAACAACATGCTGCGGGCGGGCAACCACCCCTGTACCGGCTGGGCCGGCTTCCAGGCGGGAGCGGCCCTGGATGCCGACACGCTGGCACCGCTGCTGGCCGAGGCCGCCCGCGCCGGCATCCGCGTGGCCGGCATCTGGCCCGACCTGCTGCCCCTGTTCGAACAGGCCCACCGCCAGCACCCCATCGACGACCAGCGCTGGGTGCTCGGCCACCAGCCGGTGATCGATGCGGACACCCAGGCCCGGATACGCGACCTCGGCCTCGTACTGACCACGCACACCAACCGCCATATATACAAGGACGGCGATCTCTGGGCGCAGCGCCGCGGCGCCACCGGCCAGGACGACATCGTGCCGCTGCGCCGCCTACGCGACGCCGGGGTGGCGGTTGCGTTCGGCAGCGACAACCTGCCCGTTTCGCTGTTCGGCCCCATCTGGCACGCGGTCGCCCGCCGCAGCCGTGGCGGCGGCCTTGTCGCCCCCGGCCAGGCGCTGAGCCGGCAGGAGGCGCTGGACGTCGCCACGCGGGGCGGCGCCTACCTGACATTCGACGAAGACGTCCGAGGTTCGATCGAACCCGGCAAGCTGGCCGACCTGGCGGTGCTGAACGCCGATCCGCTCAGTTGCGCCGAGGACGAGATCGCCACGCTGCATTCCCTGTTGACGGTGGTCGACGGCCACATCGTCGCCCCACCCCCTGAAGGAGCTTGCCCATGAAATCCGTTCCGTTCCCAGCCCGCCGGCTGGCGGTCGCCAGCATCGCCGCCGCCTGCGTCCTCGCCTCGACCGCCGCCGTGGCGGCCGATGCCTGGCCCTCGCGCCCGATACGCGTGGTGGTTCCCTACGCGCCCGGCAATACCGGCGACATCACCCTGCGCTTCGTCCAGTTGCAACTGGAGAAGCAGTTCGGCGTGCGCATCCTGATCGACAACAAGAGCGGGGCCTCCGGCAACATCGGCGCCGACGAAGTGGTGCGCGCCACCCCGGACGGCTACACCTTCCTGCTGGGAGCGACCAACAACTTCGTCACCAACCAGTACCTGTTCAAGGGCATGCGCTTCGATCCGACCAAGGACCTGGTGCCGGTGTCCCTGCTCAGCAACGGCCCGTCCGTGCTGGTGGTCAACGGCTCGTCCGACATCCGCACCCTGTCCGACCTGACCGCCGAGGCGAAGAAAAACCCCGGCAAGCTCAACTTCGGATCGCCCGGCAACGGCACCCCGCCGCATCTTGCGGCCGAACTGTACAGCCAGCTCGCCAACGTGCAGCTGACCCACGTTCCCTACCGGGGCTCGCCGCCCGCCGTCCAGGCACTGATGGCGGGCGAGATCCAGCTCTACGTGACCGCGCTCAGCTCGGTGGCCGGCCACGTGGCCAGCGGCAGGCTGCGTGCCATCGCCGTGGCCGACGGCGAACGCCTGGCCATGCTGCCGTCGGTGCCGACCACGGCCGAGCAAGGCCTGCCGGGACTCGTCACGGGCAACTGGTGGGGACTGGCCGCGCCGGTGGGCACTGATCCGCAGATCATCGACAAGTTCTCGCGCGCGCTGCGCGAGGTCCTGAAGGATCCCGCCATCCGCAAGCAGTACACCGACATCGGCGTCACGCCCATAGGCAGCACCCCGACGGAGTTCGCCGCGCGTATCAAGCAGGAGGCGCAGGCCTGGAAGGTCGTGATCGACAAGGCCCACATCCAGCCTGAATAAGGAAGGACCCCGCGCGGCGCCTCAGAACTCGGTGTGCAGGCGCAGCGCGAACACCTTGGCCGGGCCCCGGTCGCGGTTGTAGCCGGGATGGCGGATGACCTGCGCGTCCGCGGTGATCCACAGCCGCTTCAAGGGACGCCAGCTGTAATAGGCCTCGGCGATCTGCTCGGGTCCGTAGTTCAGCGTACCGTCGCCGAGGAAAGCGCCCAGGCCGCCGCGCCGCAGGTATTCGCGGTGGGAGGCGCTGAGCGCATTGACCGCGGCCGCCACGCCCGCCGTATCGCCCGACCGTCCCCAGGCTGCGCCGTCGAACACCACGCCGCCCGAAACCGATCGGTCGATCTCGGTGAAGGCGTAGGTTTCGGTCTTGCCATCGGCCCAGTTCAGGCGAACGAAGGCCGTGGCGCTGTCGGCCAGGGCCTGCTCCAGGCTCACCCCCATCCCCAGCTTGGCCTGTTCCTTGCGCACCGCCGCCAGGTCGGGCGCTCCGCCCCGCGCCGCCACCAGCGCGTCGTCGTAGCTCCCCATGTTCGCCTTGTTGCGGAAGGCCAGCACGCGCAGCGTGCCGGGCCGGTCCAGCACGGCGTAGGACTTCTCGAACTCGACCTGGTCGCCATAATGGCGCCCCAGCCGCCGGTCGAGCGGCAGTCCGTTGGACTCCCGGGGCTGCATGAAGCGGCCGGCGCGCACCGCCCAGCCGTCGTCGATGTATTCCAGCACCGCACCCCAGGTATAGCCCCGGGCATCCGCGGCATAGTCGTAGCTGCCGTGCGCCATGAAGGCCCAATTCATGAACTGCGTGCGCGGGTCATGGCTGACCGACACCGCGTCGAACGCGTCCAGCACCGAGATGTTGCCCGCCGTCAGCACGATGCGCCGCTTGTCGACGAAGCCGGCGAGCTGGTTCATGTCCGGCTCGACCGCCTCGCGGCCACCGCCCAGCCCCCAGGTCTGCCGCAGGAAGGCGCGGGCGCGGTAGAAGACCATGTCCGAGCCCGCGGTCTTGGCCAGTTCGCCGTTGGGCAGGCCGCCCAGGCCATGCAGGCCGGAGAACGCGATGCCTTGCGCGCCTTCGCCGTTGAAGTGGACTTCGGCCCCTTCCCACAGCCTGGCGCCCAGGTCCACGGTGGCCGTCAGCGAATAACTCGTGGCGCGGGCCCCCGACAGCGAGTTCTCCCCCTGGTACGGAGACGCGAACGAAGGCTTGCGCTGCCAGACATACGTCGATTGGGCATGAATGGCGAAGTCCTCCGACTCGACCGGCGGGGATTCCTGCGCCATGGCCGGCACGGCCAGGAAAGCGGTCAGCAGGAGTCCACACACCCGCAGCCGGCGGAACACGACCATCATTCTTCTTGTACTCGCGACGCAATCACCCAACGTACAATTATGCCGGCCCCGCGTGACACAGCGGTGACGCGGGGCCCCAAACAACGAGGAGACCCCGCCCCATGACCCCACCGCCGGCCGATCGTCCGCGCCAACGCCTGATCATCGCCATCACCGGAGCCAGCGGCTCCATCTACGGCCTGCGCCTGCTTGAAGCGCTGCGCGAACTGCCCGACTGGGAAAGCCATTTGGTCGTGTCCGAGGCCGGCGTGCTCAACACCATGCACGAACACGGACTCGGCCGCAAGGACCTGGCCTCGCTGGCCGACGTGGTCTACCACCCCGGCGACGTCGGCGCCGCCATCGCCAGCGGCTCGTTCCTGACCGCCGGCATGGTCATCGCCCCCACGTCGATGAAGACCCTCGCGGCCGTGGCCCACGCCTACGCCGACAACCTGATCACCCGCGCCGCCGACGTCGTCCTGAAAGAACGCCGCCGCCTCGTCCTCCTGACCCGCGAAGCCCCCCTGAACCTCGCCCACCTGCGCAACATGGTGGCCGTCACCGAAATGGGCGGCATCGTCTTCCCCCCCGTCCCCGCCTTCTACTCGGGCGCCCAGAGCGTCGACGACATCGTCAACCACACGGTACTGCGCACCCTGGACCTCTTCGGTATCCACTCCGACCGCCTCAAACGCTGGAAAGGTTTAGGCGGCCGCTAAAGCCCACCCCCTACGCCCTTCGGGCGCCCCGACAGGTAGTCCACCCCACGCGGCCTATGGCCGCGCCCCTCAAGGGGCGGCGCTGGCGGACCGGCAAAGCCGGATCCGCGGCGCCCTGGATCAAAGCAAGCATGCGGTGCTCCGCACCGAGACAACCCCGCTAGACCCAGGATGCGGTGGATCCGGCTCCGCCGGTCCACCCGCATCGCCCCCTGGGGGGCGCGCGTCAGCGCGTAGGGGGGATCTCAATACCGTAAGCCGACGTAGTTTTCCGCAAGAGCTGTGGAGGCGGCTTCCGAACCGACCAGGTAACCCAGTTCGGCGTGCTGGATCTTCTGGCCGAAGTCGCCGTTCTCCGGGAACTTGTGCATCAGCGAGGTCATCCACCACGAGAAGCGCACGGCCTTCCAGACCCGGTCCAGGCAACGTTCCGAGTAAGTATCGATGCCCTGCTGCTCGCCGCCGTAGTAGCGGATGATGGCATCGGACAGATAGCGCACGTCCGAGACCGCCAGGTTCAGGCCCTTGGCGCCCGTGGGCGGGACGATGTGGGCCGCATCGCCGGCCAGGAACATCCGGCCGAAGCGCATGGGCTCGGCCACGAAGCTGCGCAGCGGCGCGATGCTCTTCTCGATGGACGGGCCGGTCACCAGCGACGCGGCCGCCTTGGCGTCCAGCCGGCTGCGCAGTTCGTCCCAGAACCGTTCATCGGACCAGTTCTCGACCTTGTCGTCCAGCGGGCATTGCACGTAGTAGCGGCTGCGCGTGTGCGAACGCATGCTGCATAGCGCGAAGCCGCGCTCGTGGTTCGAATAGATGAGCTCGTCCGACACCGGCGGCGTCTCGGACAGGATGCCCAGCCAGCCGAAGGGGTAGATCTTCTCGTAGGTCTTGATGGCGGAGGCCGGCACGCTGGCCCGGCTCACGCCGTGGAAGCCGTCGCAGCCCGCGATGAAGTCGCACTCCACCACGTGCTCGACGCCGTCCTTGCGATACGTGACCCTGGGATGATCGGTGTCGAAGTCGTGCACCCGAACCTGCTCGGCCTCGTAGACCGACGCGTAGCCGGCCGCCTCGCGCGCGTCCATCAGGTCGTGGGTGACTTCGGTCTGGCCGTAGACCATGACGCTCTTGCCGCCCGACAGCGCCTTCAGGTCGATGCGGTGGCGCTGGCCGTCGAAGCACAGTTCGATGCCGCCGTGCACCAGGCCCTGCTGGTGCATGCGGCCGCCGGCGCCGATCTCGTCCAGCAGGTCGACCGTGCCCTGCTCCAGGACGCCCGCGCGGATGCGGCCGAGCACGTATTCCTTGCTGCGCTGCTCGATGACGAGCGTCTCGATGCCGGCCCGGGAAAGGATCTGCCCGAGGAAAAGCCCGGCCGGACCGGACCCGATGATTGCGACTTGGACCCTCATGGCGTGTCTCCTGCATGTGTTCTGGCTTCCAGGCATCTTAAGAGCCGGGTCGACGGCGCGCGATAGATTATGGAGACATCTTCATGGATAATCCGAACATCTTCGGCGCCAGGAACCGTGGCCATGAAAAGCATCGTCCCGACCTATGCCCTTTATGGGGAACACGGTAAGAACCTCGTCCCGGAAAGCCTTCATTGCGAATCCATCCCCCAACGCAGCCGCCTGTACGACTGGGAGATCAAGCTGCACCGCCATGACTTGTTCGTGCAAATTCTGTACATACGGTCAGGCACCGCCGAGATCCAGTTCGACGACCGCCGCTTCACGGTCCACGGTCCGTGCGCGCTGTTCGTTCCCGCCCTGCACGCGCACGGCTTCCGGTTTTCCGAGGACATAGACGGCGCGGTCATCACCATCGTCACGCAGCAGATGGAAAGCCTGCTGGCGCAGCACGCGGACCTCCTCCCCCATTTCCAGGCGCCGCGCCACGTCCCGTTCGATCCCGGGGAAGCGGCCTATGCGCCCTTCGCGCAATCGATCGAACTGCTGCTGGCCGAGTACGACGAGGCCCACGCGTGGCGGCTGGCCCTGCTCGAATCGCTGCTGGGCACCGTGCTGATCCTGCTGGCGCGCAAGGTCGCCACGCTGGCCGGCCCCCGGCCCGGCCGGCGCAGCTCGCGCGGCGTCATGCACCTGCACCGTTTCAAGACCCTGCTGAACCGCAGCTTCCGCGAACAGCGCGACATCGCCTACTACGCCGAGCGCCTGGGCATCACGCCCACGCAGTTGAACCGGATCTGCCGCGACGAGTTGGGGCTCTCGGCCCTGGGCGTCATCAACGACCGCCTGCTGACCGAGGCGCGCCGCGACCTCGCCTATTCGTCGCTGAGCGTGAAGGAAATCGCCCTCACGCTGGGCTTCTCCGACCCCGGCTATTTCTCGCGCTTCTTCACCAAGCACGCGGGCGCATCGCCCAGCGAGTTCCGCACCATGGTGCGCGACCAGCTCGACCGCAACCGCGCCGCGCCGCCTCCGGGGGCTTGACCGCGTTCGGCTTTCGCCGGTATTTTCAGGAACTTGTAAGTTTTCCGCCCGAAAGTCACCGCCGGGCGCGCCGCTTGCCACCGCTGGTCGATCACGCACCCCTGCCCCTGCACCGAGGACCCTCCCGTCATGAGCAACGCGTTCCCCGCATCGCCCCCGCATGCGTCCACCCCGGATGCCGCCGCCAAGCCCGCCACGCGTCCGCTGCTCGGCACGCTGGACATCATGGCGCTGGTCGTGGGCATCGTCATCGGGGCCGGCATCTTCAGCGCGCCCTCGCTGGTGGCGATGCACGCCGGATCCCCGGCCGCGATGATGATGGCCTGGATCGTGGGCGGCATGATCTCGGTCGCCGGCGCGCTGTGCTACGCGGAGCTGGCCAGCACCTACCCGCATGCCGGCGGCGACTACCACTACCTGCGGCGGGCCTTCGGCGCCCGCTTGTCCTTCCTGTTCGCGTGGGCCCGCCTGACCGTCATCCCCACCGGTTCGATCGCCCTTCTCGGCTACATCTTCGGCGACTACGCCTCGCAGATCTTCCATCTCGGACCAGCTTCGCCGGCCATCTACGCCGCCGCGATCATCGTCGTGCTGACCCTGGTGAACGTGGCGGGCCTGAGCACCGGCAAATGGACGCAGAACCTGCTGACGGCCCTGGAAGTCGGCGGGGTCGTGCTGATCATCGCGGTGGGCTTGACGTTCGCGCCCGATGTCGCGCCAGCCGTGCCGGCGGCCCCCGCCTCGGGCGCCGCCAACTGGGGCCTGGTCCTGATCTTCGTGATGCTGACCTACGGCGGATGGAACGAGGCCGCCTACATCTCGGCCGAAGCCTCGGGTCCGGGACGGACCCTGCCCCGGGCGCTGTTCTGGAGCCTGGCGCTGATCACCGTGCTGTACCTGCTGGTCAACCTGGCCTACCTGAACGTGCTGGGCCAGGACGGCATGGGGGCCTCGTCGGCCGTCGCCGCCGACATGATGCGGCGGGCGCTGGGCGAACCGGGCGCGCAATTGATCGCGATACTGATCGCGATCTCGGCGCTGACCTCGGCCAACGCCACCGTCCTGACCGCCGCGCGCACCACCTACGCCTTCGGCCAGGACACGCCGGCCTTCTCGATGCTGGCCAAATGGCACCCGCAGTGGAACACGCCGGTCAACGCCCTATGGGTCCAGGCGGCCATCTCGCTGGCACTCGTCGCGCTGGGAGCCTTCACCCGCAGCGGCTTCGCCACCATGGTCGAATACACCGCGCCGGTGTTCTGGCTGTTCTTCGTGCTGAGCGGCGTGGCGCTGTTCGTGCTGCGGCGCAAGGACCCCGGTGTCCACCGCCCCTTCCGCGTGCCGCTCTACCCGCTGACGCCGCTGCTGTTCATCGCGACCAGCGGCTATCTGTTCTATGCCAGCCTGCGCCACACCGGCGTCGGCGCCCTGGTCGGCGTAGCCGTGCTGGGCGTCGGCGCACTGCTGATGCTGGCCCAGCCCCGCAGCGGCACCCCACCCGCATCCTGATCCCTCAAACCTCCAGGAGCCTTGCAGCCATGAAACGCCGCCAGTTCTGCCTGACCACCCTGGCCGCCGCCGCGGCCGCCCCCGCCTGGGCCCAGTCCTTCGGCACCGCCAAGCCCCTGCCCCGCACGCCCGACGTGATCTTCGTACCCACGCCCCAGCCGGTGGTGGACGCCATGCTGCAGGTGGCCAAGGTCGGCTCCGACGACATCCTGTACGACCTGGGGTCGGGCGACGGCCGCATCCCGGTCACGGCGGCCAAGCGCTTCGGCACACGCGGCGTGGGCATAGACCTGGACCCCCAGCGCATCGGCGAGGCCAACGCCAACGCGCGCAGCCAGCAGGTCACCGACAAGGTCCGCTTCATCCAGGGCGATCTGTTCGAACAGGACCTGAGCCCGGCCACCGTCATCACGCTCTACCTGCTGCCCAATCTCAACCTCAAACTGCGGCCCACGCTGCTCGCGCTCAAGCCCGGCACCCGCATCGTCTCGCACGCGTTCGACATGGGCGACTGGGAGCCGGAGCAGACCCTGACGGTGGACAGCAAGCGGATTTTCTTCTGGACCGTACCGGCTCGCTAGGCTGAATCGACATTCATGGCATCCAAATGA
>MKUP01000023.1:0-347909 GCA_001898625.1 Burkholderiales bacterium 67-32 | reverse complement strand
GGGGGGCTATTCCCGCGCGAGTTCACGCCCGCCCCGCCAACCGTGCCAACTCCGGGTAGTCCCGCGCAGCGGGACCGGCTTCGCTGCGCCTCAGCGCCCGCCCGGCCCCGGCGCCCCGGACAAGACCGGGTCAAGAACATGAATGTCGACTCAGCCTGGGGCTAGCGACGGATCAGAACCTCTCGACCCGCTCCAGTATCTCCTGCCCATAAGCCTCGAGCTTGCGCGCCCCCACCCCACTGATCGCCCCCAGTTCCGTCAGCGACGCAGGCCGCGCCAGGGCGATTTCCCGCAGCGTCGCGTCATGGAAGATGACATAGGCCGGTACGCCATGGCTGCGCGCCACTTCGCCGCGCCAGGTCCGCAGCGCAGTGAACAGCGCCTCGGCCTCCGGCGGCAGGGTGACGGCAGAACGCGCCCGCGAGCTTTCGCGCGTGCGGGCCGGCTTGGCGGGCTCGCGCCGCAGCATCAGCGTGCGCTCGCCCTTGAGCACGCTGCGGCTGCCCTCGGTCAGGGCCAGCGTGCCGAAGGCCTCGTGGTCCACCGTCAACAGGCTTTGCGCGATCAACTGCCGCAGCACGTTGCGCCAGTCCTTCTCGCTCAGGTCCGCGCCTATGCCGAACACACTGAGTGCGTCGTGCCGGTGCTGTTCGACCTTTTCGTTGCGCTTGCCGCGCAGGATGTCGATCACGTGCCCGGCGCCGAAACGCTGGCCGCGCTCTTTCCACAGCCGGTAGACCGCCGACAGGATCTTCTGCGCCGCCTCGGTGCCGTCCCAGGCCTGGGGCGGTTCGAGGCAGGTATCGCAATTGCCGCAGGCCTGCGAGGCCTGGCCGAAATACTGCAACAGCCGCACGCGCCGGCACTCCACGGTCTCGCACAGCCCCAGCATCGCTTCCAGCATGGACGCCGAGCGGCGCTTGTAGGCCTCGTCGCCGGTCGACTCGTCGATCATGCGGCGCTGCTGCACGACATCCTGCAAGCCATAGGCCATCCAGGCCGTGGCCGGCAGGCCATCGCGGCCGGCACGGCCGGTTTCCTGGTAGTAGCCCTCTACCGACTTGGGCAGGTCCAGGTGGGCCACGAAACGCACGTCGGGCTTGTCGATGCCCATGCCGAAGGCGATGGTGGCCACCATCACCACGCCGTCCTCGCGCAGGAAGCGCGCCTGGTTGGCCGCCCGCGTGGCGGCCTCCAGGCCGGCGTGGTACGGCATGGCGTCGATGCCCTGGGCCCGCAGGGCCTCGGCCGTTTCCTCGACCTTGGCGCGCGACAGGCAATAGACGATACCGGAATCGCCCGCGTGCTCCTGCTTCAGGAAATCGAGCAACTGGCGGCGCGGGTCGTTCTTTTCAACGATGCGATAGCGGATGTTGGGGCGATCGAAGCTGGAGACGAAATGCTGCGCGTCCTCCAGCCCCAGCCGCTGGGCGATCTCGACCCGTGTCGCCTGGGTGGCGGTGGCCGTGAGCGCGATGCGGGGCACGTCCGGCCAACGTTCGTGCAGTGCGGACAGGCCCAGGTATTCGGGGCGGAAGTCGTGCCCCCACTGCGACACGCAGTGGGCCTCGTCGATCGCGAACAAGGCGATGCGGCCCCGCTCGAGCAGGGACAGGCAGCGGTCGGTCAGCAGGCGCTCGGGCGCGACGTACAGCAGGTCGAGTTCGCCATCCACGAACGCGCGCTCGACCTCGCGCACGCGGGCGAAGTCCTGCGTGGAATTGAGGAAGGCCGCCCGCACGCCTAGTTCGGTCAAGGCGTCGACCTGGTCCTGCATCAGCGCGATCAGGGGCGAGACCACCACCCCCGTCCCGCTGCGGACCAGCGCCGGCACCTGGTAGCACAGGGACTTGCCCGCGCCGGTGGGCATCAGCACCAGGGCATCGCCACCGCCGATCACGTGCTCGACGATCTCCTGCTGCGGTCCGCGGAACTGGTCGTAGCCGAAAACCCGGCTCAGGACCTCCAGCGCGCTGCCATCAGCCATGCGCCGCGGCCTTGCCGTCTTGCAGCAGGTCCAACCCCTGCCGCAGGTCGGCGATCAGGTCGGCCGGATCCTCCAGGCCGATGTGCAGCCGCACGGCGGGCCCCTCGGGCTGCCAGCGGGTGGCCGTACGATAGGCCGCGGCGTGCACGACCGTGATCAGGCTTTCGAAACCGCCCCAGCTCGAACCGATGCCGAACAGCTTCAGGCCGTCGGCGAAGCGCGCCAGCGCGGCGTCGTCGACCGGCTTGAGCACCACCGAGAACAGGCCCGAGGCGCCCCGGTAGTCGCGCTTCCACAGCGCATGGCCGGGGTCGCTTTCCAGCGCCGGATACAGCACCCGCGATACCTCGGGCTGGGCTTCGAGCCAGCGCGCCACCTGCAACGCATTGCGCTCGTGCTGGCGCAGGCGCACGCCCAGCGTGCGCAGGCCGCGCAGGGCCTGGTAGCAGTCGTCGGGACTGACGCTGTAGGCGTAGTCATACACCGTCTGGCGCACCGGCTTCCAATAGCGCTCGTTGGTGGCGACCACGCCTATCATCAGGTCGGAATGGCCGCCGATGTACTTGGTGCCCGCGTGGATGGAGATGTCCACGCCCAGTTCGAACGGCGACGCGAAATACGGCGTGACCCAGGTATTGTCGGCCAGCACCGGGATGTCGCGGGCGTGGGCCGCCGCCGCGATGGCGGGGATATCCTGCATTTCGAAAGTGAGCGAGCCCGGCGATTCGCAGAACACCGCGCCGGTGTTCTCGCGCAGCAGGCCGGCGATGCCGGCGCCGATGAGCGGATCGTAGTATTCGACCTCGATGCCCAGGGGCACCAGCCTGCGGTCGCAGAAGCCGCGCGCCGGCGAATACGCCGAATCGGCCACCAGCAGGTGCTGGCCCGGCTTCAGGACCGCCAGCAGGGCCACGACGATGGCCGACAGCCCGTTGGGCGTGGCCACTGCCTGGTGCGCCCCCTCGAGCCTGGCCACGGCCTCTTCGAAGGCGAAGGTGGTGGGCGTGCCATGGCGGCCGTAGCTGACCGGTTTCTTCATCAGGTCGCGCGGCGCCTCGTACGACTCGATCGTGGGATGGATGACGGTGGAAGTGCGGAAGACGGGCGTGTTGACCATGCCGGCATAGGCTTCGGGAGCGCGTCCGGCATGCGCCAACAGCGTATCGGGCTTGGGCATGGGCATCTCTGGCAGGTTCGGGCGGATCGCCGATCAGAGGGGATTTTAGCGAAGTCGGCTGGCCGACCGTAGCCGGGCCGGCGCGGACCCGGACAAGAAAGGCTCACCGGGCGGCCGGAAAACCCGTCCCGCGCAAGAAACGTACTTCATCGCGGCGAAAAAAAACCGGCGCATCGCTGCGCCGGTTTTCCTGTCCGCCGGAGATCAGCCCTTGGACGGAGCGTCCGGGCGGCGATGCTCGCGCATGCGGTCGCCCCGCTCCAGGCGCTGCTTGACCGCGTCGGTCACGACCTGCTTCTGCTTGCCGTCCAGCGAATCGTAGGCGGCCAGCCAGGCGTCCCGGGCGGCGTCCAGCTTGGGTTTGGCGGCGGCGCGTTCGGCGTCGTGCCGGGCGCTCAGGGCGCGCAGGTCCAGGGGACCGGCGGCGACCTGCGTGCGCAGGGTCTTGATGCCTTCCTCGCGCTGGGCCCGCATGGCCTGTCCGGCGTCACGGCTGGCGCTCTGCGCCGCATCCCACAGCTTCTGCTGCGAATCGGTCAGATTCAGCCTGGACTTCAGGTGTCCCAGCATGGCCAGCGGCGATTGCTCCATGCCGCCCCGGAAATGATGTCCCTTGGGCCCGTGATGGCCCATGTGGCCCCGATGGCGTTCCGGCGCGGGCTTTTGCTCGGCCTGCGTGGTATTGTCGCCCGCAGCCTGGGCATGGGCGGCCTGCAGCATGCCGGCGCCCCCGGTAGCCAGGGCCAGCGACAGCGCGATCGTACGAAGGGCGTTCTTGGTCATTGCGTTACTCCTTGTCGACACCGCATCGGACTGCGGCGGTGAGGGCATTCTTGTTCCAGACCCGTTTCGGACCGGTTGCGAGGCGGGGCCCATCTGTTTCAACCGATTTCAGGCCGCTTGCGGGTCCGGCCCCGCCACGCGAACATTCCCCCATGGAAAAATCCGCCCTCAAACTGCTCGTGGTCGATGACGACCCGGCCCTGCGCCAACTCCTGGCCGACTACCTGAACAAGCAGGGCTACGACACGCTGCTGGCGCCGGACGCCACCGACCTGGAAGCGCGCATCACCCGCTACGCCCCCGCCCTGCTGGTGCTGGACCGCATGCTGCCGGGCGGCGACGGCGCGGACGCCTGCCGGCGGCTGCGCGAGCGCGGCGAGGACCTGCCGGTGATCCTGCTGACCGCCCGCGACGAAACGGTGGACCGCATCATCGGCCTGGAATCCGGCGCCGACGACTACCTGGGCAAGCCCTTCGACCCACGCGAGCTGCTCGCCCGCATCGAAGCGGTGCTGCGGCGCAAGAGCGGCCCCTCGGCTTTGGTCAAGGACGCTCCGGTCTCGTTCGGCCCCTTCATCTTCGACGCCAAGGCCCGCACGCTGCATCGCGGCACCGAGCAGGTACGCCTGACCGGCGGCGAATTCAATCTGCTCGAAGCCCTGCTGCGCAACGCGGGCAAGCCGCTGTCGCGCGAACGGCTGCTGGCCCTGGCGCGCGACGACGAGGCCGGCGAGCGCAACGACCGCGCCATCGACATCGCCATCCTGCGCCTGCGCCGCGCCATCGAGGACGACCCCAAGCAGCCGAAGTGGATCCAGACCGTCTGGGGCATCGGCTACCGCTTCTCTCCCCTGACGCCGGACGACCCGCCACCGGCCTCGCCGTCGCTGCCATGAACAACCCCGCGCCCCGTGGCTGGGCGAGCCGCCTGATGCCGCGCTCGCTGCGCGCGCGCCTCATCCTGCTGATCCTGGGCGCGGTGCTGGTCGCGCAGGCCACGACCTTCCTGGCCATCGAGCACTACCGCCGCAACGTCCTCGAAAACGTCACGCCGGACCTCATGGCGACCACCATCCGCACCCTGCGCGCCTCCATCGCGCAGATCGACGAAAGCGAGCGCGCCGCCTTCGTCGCGGCGGCCTCCCAGGGTGAATGGCGGCTGGTCTCCCGCCCCATCCCGCCCCGGCCCCGGCCCGGCGAGGAACGCCCCCGGCGCGAGGGCCGCCCGCCCCACCCCCGCTTCGAACCCCTGCCGGGGGGCCGCATGCCGCCCGACTACCGCTCCGGCGAATTCCGCTTCGGCCCCGAGCGCCGCGGCCCGCGCGAGGCCCCGCGCTGGGCCGACGACGATCCCCGCCACGCCATGCGGGGCCTGATCCAGCGCCTGAACGCCCAGTTGGCGGACGGCTCGCGGGTAGCCCTGTCGCGCGGCCCCGAACCCGCCCTGTTCATTTCGCTCACGCCCGGCCTGGGCAACGACGAGGAACCGCTGATGCGGTCCTGGCTGGTGATCTCGCTCGAACGCATCAGCCCGCCCGTCAAGACGCCCCTGATCGTCATGTGGCTGGGCGGGGTGGGCGCGATCCTGCTGCTGGCCGCCTGGTTCTCCTGGCACATCACCCGCCCCATCACCTCGCTCGCCCATGCCGCCGACCGCCTGGCGGCCGGCAAGCCGGAACGGGTGGAACCGGCCGGCCCGCACGAAACCCAGGTCCTGGGCGAACGCTTCAACGCCATGCTCGATGCGCTGAACGAGTCCGACAAGGTGCGCCGCACGCTGCTGGCCGGCCTGCCGCACGATCTCAAGGGCCCGCTGTCCAGGATGCGCCTGCGCACCGAGATGGTCGACGACCCGGCGCTCAAGGACGGTTTGCGCAAAGACGCCGAGGACATGCAGCACATCGTCGACCAGTTCATCGGCTTCGTGCGCGGCACCGACCGCGCCACCTACCACTTCACGCCCATCGATCTGGGCGACTGGCTGCGGGAGCGGCTGCATACCTGGCAGGGCACCGGCTGCCAGGTCGAACTCACCTCGACGGCCGACGACGTGGTGGTGGCCGGCGATGCCGTCGCACTGGGCCGGCTGGTCGACAACCTGATCAACAATGCGCTCCAGCATGGAGCGCCTCCCATATACATCGCGTTGTCCGCCGCCAGCGGGCAGGCCCTGCTGACGGTGGCGGACCACGGCAAGGGCATACCGCTGGAGCGGCGCGCCGAAGCCCTGCAGCCTTTCTCGCGCCTGGACGCAGCGCGCAGCCGGACCGGCAACGTGGGATTGGGGCTGGCGCTGGTCGACGCCATCGCGCGCGCCCATGGCGGCGGCATCTCTCTGGGACAGGCGCCGCATGGCGGCCTGCAGGTGGACGTCAGGCTACCGTTGGCCGCGGCGTAGGCCCCTGTTGGAGACCGTGGACCCGGCTCGTTGGAACGGCCGCCTCTAGGGGGAACCCTAGTTATGGCAAAATCGAAACAGGGACACTTCGTCCAACCCATACAACGATGACCATACCCAACAAACCTGCTCCCGCTCCAGCCACCAATTTCCTGCGCAATATCGTCGAGGCCGACCTGGCCGCCGGGCGGTATGCCGAGAAGCACTGGGCCGGCCATCCCGGATCGGCGTCGGAGCTGGCCGAGGCCCCGCTGGATCCGGCCCGCATCCGCACGCGCTTTCCGCCCGAGCCCAACGGCTACCTGCACATCGGCCATGCCAAGAGCATCGCGCTGAACTTCGGCCTCGCCCGCGACTACGGCGGCGTCTGCCACCTGCGGCTGGACGACACCAACCCCGAGAAGGAAGAGCAGCGCTACGTCGACGCCATCGTCGACGCCGTGCGCTGGCTGGGCTACGACTGGACGGCGTTCGGCACCGAACACTACTACCACGCCAGCGACTACTTCGACTTCATGTACGAGGCGGCCGAGGCCCTGATCATGGCCGGCCACGCCTACGTGGACGAACAGAGCCCCGAGGAAATCCGCGCCATGCGCGGCACGCTGACCGAAGCCGGCACCGATTCGCCCTGGCGCGCCCGTCCGCCCGAGGAGTCCGTGGCCCGCCTGCGCGAAATGCGCGACGGCAAGCACCCGGACGGTTCGATGGCGCTGCGGGCGAAGATCGACATGGCTTCGCCCAACATGAACCTGCGCGACCCGGTGCTGTACCGGATCCGCCATGCCACGCACCATCGCACCGGCGACAAGTGGTGCATCTATCCGATGTACACCTATGCCCATCCCATCGAGGATGCGCTGGAAGGCATCACCCACAGCATCTGCACGCTGGAATTCGAAGACCAGCGGCCGTTCTACGACTGGCTGCTGAACCACCTGCGCGAGCTGGGCCTGCTGGAGGCGCCCCTGCCCCACCAGCACGAATTCGCGCGGCTGAACCTGACCTACATCATCACCAGCAAGCGCAAGCTGCTGCAACTGGTCAACGACGGCCACGTCAGCGGCTGGGACGACCCCCGCATGCCCACCATCCTGGGCCTGCGCCGCCGTGGCTACACCCCCGAGGCCGTCCAGTTGCTGTGCGAGCGCACCGGCGCCTCGAAATCGGACTCCTGGATCGACTATTCCCTGCTGGAACAGGCGCTGCGCGACGACCTGGACCCCAAGGCGCCGCGTACCGTGGCGGTGCTGCGGCCGCTCAAGCTGGTCATCACCAACTATCCGGAAGGCCAGACCGAGGAATGCTCGGCCCCCCGCCATCCGCACCACCCGGAAATGGGCAGGCGGACCTTCCCGTTCGGGCGCGAGCTGTGGATCGAGCAGGAAGACTTCGAGGAAACCCCGCCCAAGGGCTTCTTCCGCCTGTTCCCCGGCAACATGGTGCGGCTCAAGTACGGCTACGTGGTCAAGTGCACCGGCTTCGTCAAGGACGAGGCCGGCAAGGTAGTCGAGGTCCAGGCCGAGTACCTGCCGGATACCAAGAGCGGCACGCCCGGCGCGGATAGCGTCAAGGTCAAGGGCAACATCACCTGGCTGCACGCCCCCACCGCCGTGCCCGCCGAGATCCGCCTGTACGACCGCCTGTTCACCGAGGCCAATCCCAGCGCCGGCGGCAAGGACTTCATCGAGTACCTGAACCCCAACTCGGTCGAGACCATCCAGGGCTACCTGGAACCCGGCACCGACGGCACGCCGGGCACCTCGTACCAGTTCGAACGCTTCGGCTACTTCGTCGCCGACCGCGAGGACTCGTCCACCCTAGGCCCTGTCTTCAACCGCACAACCACCCTGCGCGATACCTGGAAGTAGAGGATCCCAACTGGTACTAGACCCAGGGCGCCGCGGATCCGGCTTGGCCGGTCCGCCAGCGCCGCCCCCTTGAGGGGGCCCGCGTCAGCGGGTAGGGGGTGGGCTTCCTCCCCACCGACACAACCGCTAACGCCCACGCCGGGGCGCGTACCGGTAGAATCTGGACTTTGCGCATTTGCGCCATTCGGCGCCGCCCATGGAAGCCAGTCCCGTACTTGATATCAAGAGCACCTCGCTCTACGCCATTCGCGTGGTGTTGCATTCCTCCGATCTCCAGGCCGTGCTGGCCGCGCTGGACCAGCGGATGGAGGAAGCCGCCGGTTTCTTCGAAGACGAGCCGGTGGTCATCGACGCGTCGCGGCTGGCCGAACCGCTCGACTGGAACCAATTGGCCGAGGCGCTGAAGCGGCACGGCCTGCCGACCATAGGCATCATGGCCCCGGAGGAGCTGGCCGAGTCGGCCCGCGAGGCTGGGCTGGCCCTGTTGTCGCTGCCCGCCGCGCCGGCCCGGTCGCCCACGCCCGAGCCCGCCGCCGAACCGGCGCCGGCCGCCCAGGCCGCGCCCGCGCCGGCCCCCGCTCCGCGCCCGCCGGAAACCCCGCCCGCCACCGAAACCGTGGCCGAGCAGGCTCCCGCGGCGCCGCACGCCGTGCCGACCATGGTCATCGACAAACCCCTGCGCTCGGGCCAGCGGGTCTACGCCCGCCATGCCGACCTGATCGTCATGGGCGTGGTCAGCCACGGCGCCGAGGTGATCGCCGACGGCAACATCCACGTCTACGGGCCGCTGCGCGGCAAGGCCATGGCCGGCGCCCGCGGCGACACCAACGCGCGCATCTTCACCACCCGGCTCGAAGCCGAGCTGGTCGCCGTGGCCGGCGTCTACCGGACGCTGGCCACGGCCCTTTCCCCCGACATCCAGGACAAACCGGCATTGATCCGCCTCGACGGCGAGAAACTGCTGGTCGAACCGTTGCCCATCTAACTCATAAGGATCCACTCCCCATGGCACGTATCGTTGTCGTGACTTCAGGCAAAGGCGGCGTCGGCAAGACCACCTCCAGCGCCGCCTTCTCGGCAGGCCTGGCGCTGCGCGGCCACAAGACCGCCGTGATCGACTTCGACGTCGGCTTGCGCAACCTCGACCTGATCATGGGTTGCGAACGCCGCGTGGTCTACGATCTGATCAACGTCGTCCAGGGCGAAGCCACCCTGAACCAGGCCCTGATCCGCGACAAGCAGCTCGACAATCTCTACATCCTCCCAGCCTCGCAGACCCGCGACAAGGACGCCCTGACGCAGGAAGGCGTGGAGAAGGTCATGGAAGGCCTGAAGGAGATGGACTTCGAATACATCGTCTGCGACTCGCCCGCCGGCATCGAGTCGGGCGCGCTGATGGCGGCCTACTTCGCCGACGACGCGCTGGTCGTGACCAATCCGGAGGTCTCGTCGGTACGCGACTCGGACCGCATCCTGGGCATCCTGTCGGCCAAGTCGCGCCGCGCCGTCAACAGCGAGGAACCCGTCAAAGAGCATCTGCTGCTGACGCGCTACAACGCCAAGCGCGTGGCCGACGGCGAAATGCTGTCGCTCAAGGACGTCGAGGACATCCTGCGCATCAAACTGATCGGCGTCATTCCCGAATCCGAAGACGTGCTGCAAGCCTCGAACCAGGGCCTGCCCGCCATCCACCTGAAGGGCACCGCGGTGGCCGAGGCCTACCAGGACGTCGTCGACCGCTACCTGGGCGAAGACAAGCCGCTGCGTTTCATCGACTACGAGAAGCCCGGCCTGTTCAAGCGTCTGTTCGGAGGGAAATAATCGATGTCGCTGCTCTCCTTTTTCCTCGGACAGAAAAAGCCTTCGACGGCCGGCGTCGCCAAGGAACGGTTGCAGATCATTCTCGCCCACGAGCGATCGGGCGCCGGCGCCTCGGCCGACTACCTGCCTCAGTTGCAGAAAGAGCTGGTGGCTGTCATCTCGAAGTACGTCAAGATCAATCCGGACGACATCAAGGTGAATCTGGAACGCCAGGACACCCTGGAAGTACTGGAAGTCAAGATCGAGATGCCTTCGGCGACCTGACGCCGGCTGCGCGCGGTCCCGGCGCTCCCGCGCCGGCGGCCCGCCAGAACGCCTCGGCCGCGGCCGGCTCGGCCTCGCCGCGGCGGTACAGGCGGATGTCCAGCGCGATGCGCCAGGACGCCTCCCCCGCCTCCATCAGTGCCCCCTGATCCAGTTCGCCCTGCACCAGGCTGGCCGGCAGCCAGGCGACGCCACGGCCGCTGCGTGCCATCGACTGCAGCACCGTCGCCAGATGGGCAGTGACCGCCACATCGGCCCGCAGCCGCGCCAGCGCGGCCCCGTGCACGGCCCGGACGATGCGCCCCAGGCCCGACTCCGCGCTGTACGCCAGAATGGGCACGCGCCTGCCCGACGCCCCGCCCAGCACGAACCGCGGCCGGCCCTGCCGGTCCGGCGCGCAGACGGGCACCAGCACGTCGTCCCCCACCTTGACCGACGGATAGGCCGACGGATCCAGCCGCGCCGGCGCCTGCTCGTGCGCATGGCACAGGAAGAACTGCGCCCGACCCTGGGTCATCAAGGCCTCGCACTGCTGGGCGACGTCCGACACCAGTTGGATGGGCCCCAGGCTCAGACCGGACTCCAGGCCGCGCAGCCAATCGGGCAGGAAGGTCAGCGACAAGGCGTGCGTGGCCGCGAAGCGCAGCGTGGCCGAGCTGGCCTGGGCCACCCGGCGCGCCTCGTCGGGAATTCGCTCCACCCGCGCCAGCATGTCCTGGGCCGTGGTCCGGAACCACAGGCCCGTCTCGGTCAGGGTGACCGGATGCGTGGCCCGGTCGAACAAGGTCACGCCCAGCCATTCTTCCAGCATGCGTATGCGGCGGCTGAACGCGGGCTGAGTCATGTGCCGCAGCTCGGCCGCGCGCGAGAAGTTGCCGCACTCGGCAAGGACCAGGAAATCTTCCAGCCAGATCAGGTTCATGGCCGATGCTTACAGAGCATGGAAAAAGAGAAAACTAGCATTGGCCGCCCCGTGCGGCAAACGGCATGATACGTCCACGCAGCCGGCGATCCGCCCGGCCCTCCTGGAGTTTCCATGTCCGTCCGCATCCTTGAAATCCGCGAAGTCACCAAGCCCATCTCCTCGCCCATCCGCAACGCCTACATCGACTTCTCCAAGATGACCAGCAGCCTGGTGGCCGTGGTCACCGACGCGGTGCGCGACGGCAAGCGGGTGATCGGCTACGGCTTCAACTCCAACGGCCGCTACGGCCAGGGCGGGCTGATCCGCGAACGCTTCGCGCCCCGCATTCTCGAGGCCGATCCGAAATCGCTGCTGAACGATGCCGGCTCCAACCTGGATCCGCACCGCGTCTGGGCCGCCGCGATGTCCAACGAGAAGCCCGGCGGCCACGGCGAACGCTCGGTGGCCGTGGGCACGCTGGACATGGCCGTCTGGGACGCCGTGGCCAAGATCGAAGGCAAGCCCCTGTTCCGCCTGCTGGCCGAACGCCATGGCGTGACGGCCGACCCGCGCGTGTTCGTCTACGCCGCCGGCGGCTACTACTACCCGGGCAAGGATTTGTCCGCCCTGCGCGCCGAGATGCGTTCGTACCTGGACCGCGGCTACAACGTGGTCAAGATGAAGATAGGCGGCGCCTCCATCGACGAGGACCGCCGGCGCATCGAGGCGGTATTGGCCGAGATCGAGGGGCGCGGACAACTGGCGGTGGACGCCAACGGCCGCTTCGACCTGGATACCGCCATCGCCTACGCGAAGATGCTGCGCGGCTACCCCCTGTTCTGGTACGAGGAAGCCGGCGATCCGCTGGACTACGCCTTGCAGGCCGCGCTGGCCGAATACTATCCGGGTCCCATGGCCACCGGCGAGAACCTGTTCAGCCATCAGGACGCCCGCAACCTGATCCGCTACGGCGGCATGCGGCCGGACCGCGACTGGCTGCAGTTCGATTGCGCGCTGTCCTACGGACTGGTCGAGTATGAACGCACCCTGCAGGTGCTGCGTACGCACGGCTGGTCGCCGCGCCGCTGCATTCCCCATGGCGGGCACCAGATGTCGCTGAACATCGCGGCGGGACTGGGCCTGGGCGGCAACGAAAGCTATCCGGACCTGTTCCAGCCCTACGGCGGCTTCCCCGATGGCGTGCGGGTCCAGGACGGACACATCGTCATGCCCGAACTGCCCGGCATCGGCTTCGAGGGCAAGAGCGACCTGTATGCACAGATGCTGCAACTGGCGGAGTGAATCCGCCAGCCCGCCCCCTGCCTTACAGGTCTCGCTCGCTCAGCGTCGTGCTCTTGCCCGACGAGGACTTGATGGAGACTGTCGTGGTAGTGCCCGAAGTGGCGATGGTCGTGTCCACGGTCTCGGCGTCCGTCTTGGCTCGCAGGCCGCCGCTGGTCAGCTCGCCGAAGGCGATCTTGGCCACGACCGGCGCCGTCATCGACACCCGGTAGTCGAACTCACCCAACGGCGAACGGGAACCCTTGGCCCGGTAGTCGATCTTGGAGAACGTGTCGATGTCGGTGGCGTGGTCGGAGCCCAGTTCGGTGACATAGTCGCTGACCTCTATCAATACGCCTTTTTCGGTGAGTTTGACCGCGCCCGAGATTTTCAGCGTGCTCGTGCCGTCGTCGGTGTTAGGGGCACCGCCAGGCGTAGTGGCGGCCTTCAGCACGAAATCGCCGTCCAGCGTGGTATCCCCGTCCACGTTCATGCCGCGGAACGGGAACGTCATCGTCGCCGCCGCGGCCGCGTCGGTATCGAAGATGTCGCCGCTGACGTCGCTGAACGTGACGGTCGTCCTGCCCGTCAATGGCCCGGCACCGTCCTCGCACTGGTCGAACTGGATATCGACCTTGTCGCCGTTGCCCGGGATGCTGCCGCCGCCGGCGCGCGTGAGCGTGGCCGTATAGGTGCCCCCGTCCTCGCAAGGCTGGGGACCGCTCGGCGCACCGTCATCGAGGAAGCTGAGAGTCTGGCCGACCGTGAAAGTCGTGACCTGCGGTATCCCCAGACTGACACCGATCACGTCGAAGGCAAGCTCCTTGAGCTGCGCTTCGGAATAGGTGGGCTTGGGATCGTCGCTGCCGCCGCAGGCGGCCAGCAGGGCCAGCGCGACGGCGGCGCCGGTGGTTTTCAGGACATAGCGCATGTAGATTCACCCCCAGGTATTTTCTTCGAATGGCTCGATGGCCACCTGCATCCTAGGAGGGGGGCTTCCCGGCGACAATCCTCTGAATTGATGATTTCTCGCTGATCGAACGGTTTCCGATAGCGACATCCATGATGTCCAGAAACCGGGAACATTAATTAAAGCGAATACTCACTCTTTCCGTTTCTGGCCTGGTAAGGTGATGGAAACACGCAGTCCCCCCAGATCCGGAGAGCGCGAAAAACCCATGACGCCCCGATAGGCTTCGACCAGATCGCGAGCGATCGCCAGGCCGAAACCGGTTCCGGGACGGGATTCGTCCCAGCGGCGCCCCCGTTCGATGCGCAGGGCCTCGTCCTCGGGCAACCCGGGGCCGTCGTCCTCGATGACCAGTGTCCAGTCCCGCTCGCCGGCCTCGCGGGCCACCAGCCGGATCTGGCCGTGCGCCCACTTGCGCGCGTTGTCCAGCAGGTTGCCGAGTATCTCCATCAGGTCGCCCTCGTCGCCCGCGAAGCAGAGCCCCTTGGCGACGTCGGCGTCCCAGTCCAGCGACTGCGCGCCCGGCAGCGTCTGCAACGCGCGCAGGGTCTTGTTCACGGCATCGCCCACCGGCGTCGAGCGATATCCGAGGGCGGCCGCCATGCCGGCGCGGGCGCGGGCAAGCGTCCGGTCGACCTGGCGCCGCATGGCGCCGACCTGCTCGTCGATCTCGTCCGCCAGCGCCCCCTGGCCGCCGTCGCGGGCCCGCCGTGCCGCCGCACCCATGACGGCCAGGGGCGTCTTCAGACCGTGCGCCAGGTCGCCGGCCTGGGTGCGCGCGCGTTCGAGCGAGGCATCGTGGAAGGCGAGCAGCCGGTTCAGCTCATCCACCACAGGCTGGACTTCGTCGGGCACGCCGCGCGGCAGCTCGCGGCCGTGCCCGCTGCGCACCGCCTGCAGATGAGCCTGGAGGTCGCGGAAGGGACGCAGCGCCAGATGGATGAACCCCGCCATGGCGATGATGAGCAGCAGGCCCAGCCCGACCAGCGAGGGAACGAGCAGGCTCAGGAACGAACGGCGTTCGGCCTGCAGGTCGGCGCGATCGAGCGCCACCAGCAGGTGGACCTTCGTATCGGTGTCGGTATCGTCCAGGACGATGGAGCGCTCGACCGACAGCAGGCGGGAACCCTCCGGGCCATCGATCCAACGCGCCCGCAAGGGGCGCCCGGGCGGCGTGTCGACGGTGGGCAGGGCCTCGTCCCAGAGCGAGCGCGAGCGCAGCTGCTGGCGCCTGGGGCCGTCGATCTGCCAGTACAGGCCGCCATAGGGCTGCTCGAAGCGCGGATCGCCGGGCGTGGCCTCCAGCCCCATCGTTCCGTCGGCGTCCAGGCGGACCTCCGCGGCCAGCGCCTTCAGGTACAGGGTCAGTTCGGCGACCGCGCGCCGCTCCATCTGGCGATCGAAGATCAGCGTGAGCCCCACGCCCCCCGCCGCCAGCGCCAGCAGGATCATCAGCGCCGCGGCGCAGCCCAGCCGGACCAGCAGCGACCGGCGGTTCATCGCGCGTCGTCGGGAATCAGGTAGCCGTGGCCCCGCCGCGTCTCGATCAGGTCCACCCCCAGCTTGCGGCGCAACCGGGCGACCAGCGCCTCGATGGCATTGGTGTCGCGGTCGCTGCCGGTTTCGTAGATGTGCTCGATCAGTTCGCTCTGCGACAGCACGCGCCCCGGGTGGTGCAGGAAATAGGCCAGCAGCCGGTATTCCAGCGACGACAGCGTCATCGCGGTCCCATGCACGGTGACCAGCCGGGTGCGGGTGTCGATTTCCACCGGCCCGGCACGCAGGATGGCCGATGACTGCCCCGCCGCGCGCCGCGTGATCGCGCGCAGCCGGGCCAGCATTTCTTCCATCTGGAAGGGCTTGGCCAGGTAGTCGTCGGCGCCGGCGTCGATGCCCTCGACCTTGTCCCGCCAGCCGTCGCGCGCGGTCAGGATCAGCACGGGGGTGGCGATGTCCGCCGCGCGCAGCCGCTTCAGGACCGTCAGCCCATCCAGCTTGGGCAGGCCCAGGTCGAGCACGATGGCGTCATAGTCCTCGGTGCCGGCCCGGAACCACGCGGTTTCGCCGTCGGCCGCCTCGTCCACGGCATAGTGCGCGCGCTCCAGCCCGGTGCGGATGTCGGCCGCGATACGCGGCTCGTCTTCGACTACCAGTATGCGCATGTCTACTTGATCTTCAGGATTTCCAGGGTGCGGGCATCGATCTCGAGCTTCTTGCGCCGGCCGCTGGGCGGCAGCACCTTGACTTCATAGACCCAGATGCCGTCTTCGCGATCGAGCTCGATCTCAATGATATCGCCCGGCACCTTGTCGCGCACCACGCCCAGCACTTCGGACAACGGGCGGATCTCGCCATGCACCAGCGCCTCGCGCGCGCAGTCCTGGTCCCGCCTGCACCGGTCGTCGCGGGCCAGGGCCGGCGCCGCCGCGCAGGCAAGCGCCGCCGCGAGCAGGATGGCGGACAATCGGGGGAAGCGGATGAGGATTGCAGACATGGACGGCACACTAACAGTCGCTGGCTGATAAAACGCTGACATCGGCGGTCAGGAAGGCGGGGCGCGGGGTGGCTATTCTGCCAGCCATGGATCACCAACCCACACGAACGAGGACCGCCATGCGCATGCTGCCCACCCTGATCATCGCCCTTGCCGCCACCGCTTCCTACGCCACCGCCGCCCAGGCCGCCGACAAGTGCGCCTATGTGCCCCACGACCGCTGGGTCCCCATCGACCAGGCCATACGGAAGGCCGAATCGCTGGGCTATGAGGTGCGCGAGGTCGAACGGGACGACGGCTGCTGGGAAGTTTCCGGCTTCGACAAGAACGGCGCCAAGATCAAACTGTACCTGGATCCGGCCAACGGCGAGGTGGTCAAGCCCTCGGACTGGCTGCCGCGCAGGAGCCGCAAATGATGGCCTCCCAGACGCTTTGCCGCACTCTAGCCTCGAGGAAAGATGCCGTGAACCAGCCCGCGTTCTCCGATAGCAGCGACCCCGCCCTGTTCGACGTCCAGCATGCCCCCGGCACCATCGGCGCCGACGCCAGCCTGCGGGGCCGCATCGAATCGGCGCTGGCCGAACTCGGCCAAGCGCGCGAGGAATGCTTCGGCTACGCGGCCTATGGCGCCGTGGTGGCGGGCCTGAAGCGGGATTTCGCCATCCCCTCGTACGTGCCGTGGACGGACATCTGGAACTGGCCCGCCGATCGGGCCGGTGAAATCCTGAACTACCTGCGCGGCCGCCATGCCGAGACCCTGGGGCGGCCCGCGCAGCGGCGCTCAGCGTAAGGCGTAGTGCACCATGCGCGCCAGCGGCGGCTCGATGCCGTTCAGCACCCGGGCGGGCAGATTCAGCGGCTTGAGGAACATCTTCACGCTCATGTCGGCGCTGACGTTGCGCTGCACCAGGCGCCGGGTATCGGCACTGATACGCTCGACCCACGCCTTGTCGTTCGCGTGCTCGGGATGGCGATGGTTCAACACATGGCGGATGGCGCATTCGGCGTCGTCGTTGCGGATCTCCAGCAAGCGCCGGACCAGCGCGCCCAGCACTTTCACGCGTCCATTGCCTTCCAGCGTGTTGTAGCGGTTGAAATAAAGATAGAAGTACTTGTAGTGGCGGACCTCGTCCGTCCGGATGTTCGTGGTGATCTCGCGCAGCACGGGTTCGGCCGCGTATTCGGCCAAGCTGCGATAGAGCGTGGCGGTGCCCATTTCGACCACGCAGCGGGCGGCCAGCTCGAGGGCCCGCGTGGGTTCGAACTCCTCCAGCGTGCAACGCCGGGAATATTCACCGAAAAAGCTGTCGAACGCGGCCTGCCAGTCGAACTCCGGCCAGACGTGTCCGATGTAGGCTCGCAGCGCGCGGCCGTGCTGCAGTTCTTCCTGTTCCCAGTGCTGGCCCAGCCAGCCCGCCACGTCCTGGTCGTCCTGGTAATAACTCACCAGGTTGCGGGTATAGAGATCGGAACCGCTTTCTATGAACGAGGCGCTGCACAAGAGATAGAACAGCGTTTCGTCGTCCCGAACCAGATTCCGTTCGATGCGGTCAAGGTCGATATCCTCGAGCCGCCAAGGCATTTCCGTTGCAACAGCGTCCACCGAAAAATCTCCGAAGTGCGCAGTCCATCCTTGCAGCATAAGCCCAATCGGCTCTCGATTCGAGTCCCGACAGGCTTCCGGATGCATCCGGTCGGGGTTACTTTGTGTAATGCTTGTCGAGTTCGTTCACAGACAGCCTGGGGCGAATCTGTCACTGTTAACCCAAGCTGCGGCGCGACGGGCGATGCCGCCAGTACACGACTACGTACTATAGGGAGTCACTCATGAACAAGAATCTCATTGCCAAGCTGATGATCGGTGCTGCCCTGGTGGGCTCGGCAGCGGGGTGTGCCAGCTGGGACAGCATGTCCGGCCGCCAGAAGAGCACCGTAGTTGGCGCGGGCGTCGGCGGCGTGGCCGGTGCGGCCCTGACCGGCGGCGGCATCCTGGGCACCGTGGGCGGTGCGGCCATCGGCGGCGTGGTCGGCGACCAGGTCGGCAAGCGCCGCTGATCCCCAGGCCGGCCCTGGGCCGGCCCGATTCACGGCACAACAGCCCCGGCTCCTTCTGGAGATCCGGGGCTGTTGCATTTTTACGACAAGGTGTATCAGAGTGGCGTGGCGCCTATTCCGGCAGGATGTTGGCCGCCTTGACGACTTCGCGCCACTTGGCCAATTCCGCCTTCGACAGGTCGCCCAGCGCCGGCGCGGTCATCGGGCGCGGTGTCATGCCTTGCTTGAGCAGGGTGCCCCGCACGTCGTCTTTCTCCAGCAGCCGGTTGAAGGCGCCGTTGTAGCGCGCGACCAGCTCGCCCTTCATGCCCTTGGGCCCCCAGACCGCGTACCAGGCGTCCGCGTCGTAGCGGGGCAGCCCCACCGCCGCCAGCGGAGGAACCGCGGGGTAGGCGGGATCCTGCTCGCGCCGGGACGCGCCCAGGATGACCAGGCGCTTCTCCTGCTGCATGGGCACGGCGACGTGCATGGGCTGGAACATGGCCTTGATATGGCCGGCCAGGAGGTCGGTCGTGGCGCCGGCCGAGCCCTTGTAGGGCACGTGCACCATGTTCAGTCCGAGCTGCGAGACGAGCATTTCCATGCACAGGTGATGGAAGGTGCCCTTGCCCGGCGAGCCGTAGTTGACCGTGCCGGGATGCCGCCGGACATATTCGATGAACTGGGCCAGCGTCGTCACGCCCAGCGACGGATGCACGCACAGCGCGAAGTTGGTCGATCCCAGCATGGCAATGGGCGTGAAGCTGTCGATGACGTCGAACGGCACCGAGGCATAGACCAGCGGCAGCGTGAGCGCCGTGTTCGTGCTGAACGCGATCGTGTGGCCGTCGGGCGCGGCTTTGGCGACCGCCCCCAGGCCGATGATGCCGGAGGCGCCGGGCTTGTTCTCCACCACGAAGGTGCGGCCGGTCTGCTCGGCCAGCCGGGGCGAGAACAGCCTCGCGCATAGGTCGGGGGTGGTGCCCGGCGTGAAGGGCACCACCACCTGCACGATCTTGTCCGCCAGGCCCAGGTCGTCTCCCGCGGCGATCAGGCGGCCCGGCACGAATGCGCCCGCCGCCAGCGTGGCAACGAACGCCCGGCGTCCGGAAAGGGTTGCGGAATCCTGCATGCTTGTCTCCTCGTTCTCTGTTCGGGGTCGTGGCGCCGGCAGCCGCCGGCTATTGGATTTCGTTGGCCCGCCGCACGCTGGCGATCATGGACGAATTGATCAGATACTGGCGATGGGCCTGGGCGTCGGCCACGGTGGCGCGCAACTCGTCCAGGCGCTCGCGCCGGACCTGCGGGTCGCGTTCTTCCAGCAGCCGCTTGTTGCGTATCGTGATGGCCTGCACGTATTCGACGTTCACCGTGCGCCGCTGGCGGTGGTAGCGGTCGAGCAGGTCGTCGGGCGCGCCGTGCAGCATGACCTCGGCCAGCTTGCCGGTCAGATTCATCGCATCGTGGATGCCGCTGTTCAAACCCATCCCGCCCAGCGGATTGTTCACATGGGCGGCGTCGCCGGCCAGGAACACCCGGCGGTCCCGGAAATCCTTGGCGACCCGCTGGTGGACGCGATAGACGCTCTTGTAGGGAATGTCGTAGTCCTGATCCGGGGACAGGAAGCCCTTGATCTTGCCCTGCACGAAATCCGGCGCCAACACCTCGGCTTCGTCCATGCCCGCGGCGATGGGGAAGGCGATGCGCCAGATCGGCGGCGGCCCGTCGTGGGGCTGGATGAAGATCGCGCTCCATTCGTCCGGATCGGCGATGTACGCATTGCCGGTATAGCCCTGCTCGCGCAGGTCGTAGCGCGTGGCGAACACCAGGAAGCGCTCCGGCCAGGTGAAGCCCTCGAACTCGGTGTCCATGGTCTTGCGCACGATGCTGCGCGCGCCGTCCGCGCCGATCAGGTAGCTCGCGCGGATCTCCTGCCGTCCGTCGGGCCCGGCGACCTGCACGGTGACGCCGTCGGCGTCCTGCTCATAGCCGGCGCACTCGTGCGCGAACAACAGGCGCACGTTGCGGTGCTCGCGCAGCGCCTCGGCCACGATGGCCGACAGCTTGTGCTGTTCCACGTGCAGGCGGAAAGGGTACGGCGTCAGGTCGGCGATCATGCCCAGGTCGAACTGGGCTACCAGACCGTCCTTGCGGTCGCGGATCTGCCATTCGGGCACGCGCAGCGCGCGCGAGCGCAGGGTCTCGCCGATGCCCAGCGTGTCGAGCATCTCGACCGTGGGCGGATGGAAAGTGCCGGCCCGCAGGTCCTGGGGAATATGGTCCTCGCTTTCGAGGACGACGACGTCCACGCCCTTCTGCGCGAGCGACAGGGCAGCCACCAGCCCCACGGGGCCGGCGCCGGAAATGACGACAGGATGCTGTTGCATGATTCGGTTCTAAATGACTGGAATGATTCGAATACGGGGCGGCCGGTCAGTCCCGGCTTTCGCGCCACAGGCCCAGCAGTTCCTGGACCGGACGGTCCGAGAAACTGAACAGGACCGACGGTTCCCGCGCCACCAGCCGATGCGCGGTCCAACTGGGGATGACAAAGACGTCGTTGGGCTCGGCCACGAAGACGCGATCGTCCAGGACGGCCTCGACCCGGCCTTCGAGCACCGTGAACACCGTGCCCGACGAGCAGCGATAGGACGCCGTGGAGAAATCCCTGGGCAGCAGCTGCGCGTAGGCGCCCATGGTCGGCATGGGCGAGCCGCCGGTAAGCGGGTCCACGTAGCGCAGCTTGTAGCCGTGATGCGGGTCGGGCGCGCCCGCGGCCTGCATGCCCAACAGCGACTCGCGCGTACGCTCGTACGGATAGCAGAACAGCGGCGAAGCGCGGTTGGCCGGCGGCGTCCAGTCCACGGGGGCAAGCCCGTTGCCGTAGCGCAGCAGGCTGTCGCCCACCGGACGCCGCAGCTCCTGGCGGTCCTCGGACGAAGCCTCGGCGAAGCTGGCGTCCAGCATGGCGACCAGTTGCACGTCCAGCCCGTCGAGCCAGATCATCGGGGTGTCGCTGTCGTTGCCGTGGTCATGCCAGGTCCATGACGGCGTGGTGACGAAATCGCCGCGCCGCATGATGGTCTTTTCGCCCTCCACCGAGGTATAGGCGCCGCTGCCCTCCAGAATCAGGCGCATCGCGGCCTGGCTGTGCCGATGGGCGCGCGCCACCTCGCCCGGCAGGATGGCCTGCAGGCCGGCGTACAGCGAGGTCGTGATGGCGGCCTTGCCCCGCAGCCCGGGGTTCTCGAGGATGAGCACCCGGCGCTCGGCTTCCTCGGCGGTGATGAGCGAGGTCGCCTCGGTCAGGTAGGGCCGCACCTTGCCGTACGACCAGTGGGCCGGCTGGCAATCGGAACGCGGCGTGCGCGTGACCAGGTTGTGCAGCTGTTCCCACAGCGGCGCGAGATTGTCGGCGCCGATGCGGGCGTAGAACGCTTCGCGCTCCGCCCGCGTCGCGGCCGCTGCCGGTTCTTGCCTGGAATCGTTCATGTGTCTCCTCCACCCTGCGGCGTTACGGCCGTTCAGCGCACCGCCACGTCCATCTCGCCCAGGCCCTCGATACGGGCATGCATGACGTCGCCCGGCTGCACCGTGTTCACGCCCTCCGGCGTGCCGGTCATGATGACGTCGCCCGGGTAAAGGGTGTAGACGTGCGAGGCCACCTCGATCAGTTCGGCGATACCCGTGATCAGGTCGCGCGTGTTGGCGCGCTGGCGCGGTTCGCCGTTGACCTCGATCGAGAAATCCAGGTTGCCCGGATCGGCGATCTCGTCCGCCGTCACCAGCCACGGCCCCAGCACGGTGTAGCTGTCCGCCGACTTGCGATAGCTACGGTCCTCGGTGCCTCGCACCGTCATATCCAGGCCAATGCAATAGCCGGCCACGTAAGCCATGGCGTCGGCGGCCGGGATGTCCTTGCCCTGCTTGCCGATCACCACCGCCAGTTCCACCTCGTGGTCGTTGCGCCGGCCGGGGAAGGCGATGCGCACGCCCTGGCTCGCGCCCACGACCGACTGCGCCGACTTCAGGAATACCCCGAACTTGGCGACGGGGCTCTTGAAACCCTCGTAGTGGGCGATGTGCACGTTGTTGTGGATCTGGGCATCGGCCAGCGACTCGTCCACGTGGGCGTGGTAGTTCAGCGGCGCGGCGATGACCTTGGACGGCGTGGCGACCGGGCTCAGCAGCCGGACGTCGGCCAGGCGGCGCGTGGCGGCGCCTGCCTTGGCGGCCTGGAGGGCAGGCATCAGTTCGCCCAGCCGCTCGATGAACAGATCGCCGGGCGGCACCGGCCAGGCCAGCGCGGGCAGTTGGTCTTTCACGGACGACACGTCGTAGACGGTGTCTCCTTCCACGAGGCCGATCCGGCCTTCGTCGTAGCGGCAAATCTTCATTGCATCTCCGGTGCCGCCGGACGGCGGCCGTTCTTAATTTTGAGCATGTTCAATTTTAGGGAGAGCGGAGGCCGCTAGTCAAGGCGAATGAATCCCGGCGAGACGCACATCGCGGACGATTGCGCATCCCCGTTTTGGAGGATGTGGCGGAAAGAACGGCTCCCTCATACTCGGCGCATCTACAACATGCGCGGCGGAACCGCGCTACTTCCTGGGGGGGAACCCGACATGAACATGATCATCAAGACGGCTGGATCCATTCTTGCCCTATCCATTCTCGCCGCCTGTGGCGGCGGCGACGGGGGCAGCAGTTCGGGCAGCGGCGGCTCCGGAGGAGGTTCGGGCGGCGGATCCGGGGGCGGTACTCCCCTGCCCAAATACACCAAGCAGCAAATGGAATGGGCCAGCCACGAAAGCGCCTATACAACGCTGGGCGTCACGGAAATCGCCACGCTCCTGGCCAATGCCGCCCTCGATTCCACCGTGGTCGAAGAGACCTCCCATACCGAGAATTGCGCGCGCGTCGGCGACGCCGCCCCGGGCACGGTCACCGCGACCTTCCCCAATGCCGGCCCCGACCACGTGCTCGCCAATGGCGAGTTCGTCACGCTGGATTTCAAGAACTGCGAGTTGCGCGCCTACGACATGATGCTGCACGGCCAGGTCAAGGTCACGTTCAGCGGGATCAGCGGCGACTACCGGGACCTCAGGGCAAAGTTCGCCGTCACGGCCACCATGCCGCTGGATAAGCTGCTGCTGGACGGCTCCGAAACTCTCAACGGAACCCTGGTCTTCACCCGCAACCTCGATCGCAAGGGAACATCGACCCGCGACGATGACGTGGAGACGATGAAGGTCAGTACCGCGCAGCTCGACATCTCGCGCAGCGAGGGCGGCAAGGCCTATGCCACGAAGATCAAGGACTACAGCACGGAACGCCATATCGAGAACCCGGCGGACTTCACCGTTTTCAGCAGCGCCAGCTATGGCGCATCGGGCACCGACCCCCTGCTCGGCACGTACGATCATAAGGTCAGCCTGACGACGCCGGTCCGGTACGAGAACCTCGACGAGATCGTCGTCGGATCCGGTGCCTTCAAGACGGTCACCCCGGCGGAAACCATCACGACGACCTTCTCCTCTCCCAGTAGCGGCGGATCCCAGGTGAAGATCGAATCGACCTCGGGGATCTCGTCGACCATGACGTACGAGCAATACGACGATCTCTGAACGCCCACTGCGCTTCCAGGCATCTCCCGCAAAGCGGCCCGGCTTTCCTCCGGGCCGCTTTGCGCTTCAAACGGGACTTTAGTCCAATGTGCCGCGCCATCGGCGCTGGCAAGATGCCCCCAGCTATTTCCATCGGGGGCACCATGAAACCAGGATTGACGACCGCCGGCGCGCTGGCGCTGACCACGCTGTTGGGTGCATGCGGAGGGGGCGACGGAGACGCAGGCAAGGATGGCGGCGGCGCTCCTGCACCGATGAGCCAGGCCGAACTACGCTCGTTCGCCGGCGGAGCCTACGAAACGGGCCTGTTCCTGCCCTACTTCGCAACGGGCGCCATCAACAGCCTGCTCGACCACGTCGGCGACGGCATGCCCGAAGGGCCGCTGCCGTGTGCGGACGGGCAAGGCAGCCGCACATCGGTCTACGCCGACGCCGATCACGACGGCCAGATCAGCGCCGGGGATTCGTTGACGATAGAGATGACCAATTGCGCCACGCGCGGCCTGGGCGACGCGCTGAACGGGCGGGTCAGGATCGCGGTAAAGGACATACAGGGCGACATCCTGAACGCGTTCAACACCGTGGGCGTTTTCACCCTGGAGGTCCCGGAGCTGAAACTGTCGGCCAGCGAATCCATGTCGGGCACGCTGCAGGTCCGGTTCGAGCAGACCACCCATGACGTCCCCGAGGCCTCGGCCAAGCTCGAAGACGTCGAGGAGACCGTCGGAGTCAGCCAATCCGGCGGCGATTTCAAGCTGCGCTACACGGAAGGCGGCAAGGACTATGAACAGGCCATCAACGGGTACGGCAGCGAGTCGCACTTCCTGTACGCGACCGGCACGGAACGCTACACCGTCCTGCGGTTCGCCCATCGCGGACAAGGCGCCACCCTGGGCGCCTTCGACTACCGCATGGCGCTGGTCGACCCGCTGGTCTCCGTCTATGCCAAGGACGGCAGCACCCCGGGCCCGATAGCCGGCCGCTACACCGTGGAGACGCGCGGGGAAACGATCACGACGACCTTCAGCAGTCCGGCCGCTGACACCAGCGACGTACGGATCGAGTCCTCGTCCGGCGTGAGCTGGAGCGGCTCGTCGAGCGACGAGGCCGATCTCTGAGCTCCACGCGCTAAGAACGTCGATTACTTCAGCGGCTTGAACCGCACCCGCTTGGGCTTGGCGCCTTCCTCGCCCAGGCGGTTCTTCTTGTCGGCCTCGTACTCCTGGTAGTTGCCGTCGAAGAACACCACTTGCGAGTCGCCCTCGAAGGCCAGGATGTGGGTGGCGATCCGGTCCAGGAACCACCGGTCGTGGCTGATCACCATGACGCTGCCGGCGAACTCCAGCAGGGCATCCTCCAGCGCGCGCAGGGTTTCCACGTCCAGGTCGTTGGACGGCTCGTCCAGCAGCAACAGGTTGCCGCCGGCCAGCAGGGTCTTGGCCAGGTGGAGCCGGCCGCGTTCGCCGCCCGACAGATTGCCGACGGTCTTGTTCTGGTCCCCGCCCTTGAAGTTGAAGCGGCCCAGATAGGCACGCGACGACATCTCGAAGCGCCCCACCGTCAGGATGTCGGCGCCGTCGGCCACGGCGTCGAACACGGTCTTGCCGTCTTCCAGCGCGTCGCGCGTCTGCTCGACATAGGCCAGCTTGACGGTGCCGCCGCGCACGACCTCGCCGCTGTCGGGCTGCTCCTTGCCGGCGATCATGCGGAACAGCGTCGACTTGCCTGCGCCGTTGGGGCCGATGATGCCGACGATGGCACCGGCCGGCACCTTGAAGCTGAGATCGTCGATCAGCAGGCGGTCGCCATAGCCCTTGCTGACGTTCTTGAACTCGATGACCTCATTGCCCAGGCGCTCGGCCACGGGGATGAAGATCTCGGAGGTCTCGTTGCGCTTCTGGTATTCGTGCGAGCTGAGCTCCTCGAAGCGGGCGATACGCGCCTTGGACTTGGCCTGGCGCGCCTTGGGGTTCTGGCGCACCCACTCCAGTTCCTTCTTGATGGTCTTCTGGCGGGCGGACTCGTTGGCCTCTTCCTGCTTGAGGCGGTCGTCCTTCTGCTCCAGCCAGGAGCTGTAGTTGCCCTTCCACGGAATGCCGTGGCCACGGTCCAGTTCCAGGATCCATTCGGCGGCATTGTCCAGGAAGTAGCGATCGTGGGTCACCGCCACCACGGTACCCGGGAACTTCTGCAGGAACAGCTCCAGCCAGTCCACGCTTTCCGCGTCCAGGTGGTTGGTGGGCTCGTCCAGCAGCAGCATGTCGGGCTTGGACAGCAGCAGGCGGCACAGCGCGACGCGGCGCTTCTCGCCGCCCGACAGGTGGCCCACCACCGCGTCCCAGGGCGGCAGCCGCAGGGCGTCGGCGGCGATCTCGAGCTGGTGCTCGATGTCGTCGTTGCCGCTGCCGCTGCCCGCCGCGATGATGGCCTCGAGCTCGGCCTGCTCGGAGGCCAGCGCGTCGAAGTCGGCATCGGGCTCGGCATAGGCCGCGTAGACCTCGTCCAGCCGCTTCTTGGCGGTGAACACGCCGCCCAGTCCCGTCTCGACCGCTTCACGCACGGTGTGCGCGGGATCCAGCTGAGGCTCCTGCGGCAGGTAGCCGATGCTCAGGTTGGCCATGGGGCGGGCTTCGCCCTCGATGTCCTGGTCCACGCCGGCCATGATCTTGAGCAGCGTGGACTTGCCGGAACCGTTCAGGCCCAGCACGCCGATCTTGGCGCCCGGGAAGAACGACAGCGAGATGTCGCGCAGGATCTGCCGCTTGGGCGGCACGATCTTGCCGACGCGATTCATGGTGAAGACGTATTGGGCCATGGATGGACGAACGAAAAGGAAAAAATGGGCGCGGGGCCGGCTTGGCCGGCCCCGCCATGACGAAGCAGACAGTGTAGGCCGGTTCGCGCGGGAAAGGCGAACCGGTGCCGGCGCTATTCCAGCTTGATGCCGGCCTGCCGGATGATGTCGCGGTTGTTGTCGTACTCGGCGCGGATCAGGCGCGCGAACGCCGCGGCGCTGCCGCCGGTGGGCACGTTGTCGCTGTCCACCAGGCGCGCCCGCAGGTCCGGCTGCGCCAGCGCCTTGTTGATCTCGGCGTTCAGCCGGGCCAGCACCGCCTCGGGCGTGCCCGCCGGCGCGAAGACGCCGAACACCGACATCAGGTTGGCCTTGGGAAAACCGGCTTCCGCGAAAGTCGGCACGTCGGGCAGCGAATCGATCCGCTCGGGCGCCCCCACGGCCAGCGGCCGCAGCTTGCCGGCCTTGATGTGGCCGTTCAGCACCGGGCCGAGGTTGGTGGACAGCAGCTCGAACTGGCCGCCCAGCGCATCGTTCTGCTGCTGGCCGCCCCCCTTGTAGGGAATGTGGGTGATGTCCACGCCGGCCGCGCGCTTGAACTGCTCCAGCGTGATGTGGCCGACCGTGGCCAGGCCGGAGGTGCCCCAGCGCAGCGCACCCGGGCGGCTGCGCGCCTGCTCGACCACGTCGGCCAGGCTCTTGCCCTGGAACGCCGGCGTGCCCAGCAGCACCACCGGCGAATACATCACGCTGGCGACCGGCGCAATGTCCTTGAACGGATCGTAGTTGACCCGGCCCAGCAGCGGATTCAGGGACAGCGGGCTGATCGAGGAAAAGCCGACCGTGTAGCCGTCGGGCGCCGCCTTGGCGACCGCGTCCATGCCCAGCGTGCCGCCGGCGCCGGCCTTGTTCTCGACGATGACGGTCGTGCCGAGCTGGCCGCCCAGCTTGTCGGCCAGGGCGCGCGACACGATGTCGCTGACCCCGCCGGGCGGATAGGCGACGATGATGCGCACGGGCTTGGCGGGCCAGGTCTGGGCCGTGGCGGCGGTGCCGGCCAGCGCCAGCAGGCCGGCGCACAGGGGAAGCAGGATACGGTTCATGGTGGTGACGAGGAAGCGGCCGCGACGAAAGCCCCCGGGCGGCGCGCCGGCGCGGCCCGGCGGACGGTGTCCATTGTAGTGGAGTGCCGCGGCCCGGCCCTTGGTATGCTGTGCTCCAGGACGACTACCCGTAAGCGACGCCATGCTGCCCTTCGACTGGAATTTCCCCTATCCCTCGCAGAAGATGCCGCTGCTGGCGGCCAACGCCGTCAGCACCAGCCAGCCGCTGGCCTCGCAGGCCGGCCTGCGCATGCTGTACGAAGGCGGCAACGCCGTCGATGCCGCGCTGGCGGCCGCCATGGTGCTGACCGTGGTCGAGCCGGTCATGAACGGCATAGGCGGCGACCTGTTCGCCATCATCTGGCACGAGGGGCGCCTGCACGGCATCAACGCCAGCGGCCGCTCGCCCGCCGCCTGGACCCTGGACCACTTCCGCGGCCGCGCGACCATGCCCGTCACCGGCTGGGACGCCGTCACGGTGCCCGGCCAGGTCGCCGGCTGGCGCGCGCTGTCCGAACGCTTCGGCAAGCTGCCTTTCGAACAACTGGTCCAGCCCGCGCTGCACTACGCCAGGGAAGGCTTCCAGGTCACGCCGCAGATCGCCCGCCTGTGGGCCCGCCAGGCCCCCAACCTGGCCAAGGAGCCCGGCTTCGCCGAGGCCTTCTTCCGCGACGGCCGCACGCCCCAGGCCGGCGACCGCTGGCGCTTCCCCGAACAGGCCGACACCCTGGCCGACATCGCCCGGACCGGCGGCGACAGCTTCTACCGCGGCGCGCTGGCGCAGAAGATCGTCGACTTCGCGCAACGCACCGGCGGCGCGATGACCCTGGCCGACCTGGCCGCCCACGAAGTGCAGTGGGTCGAACCCCTGCGCCAGGACTTCCGCGGCTACACCCTGCACGAAATCCCCCCCAGCGGCCAAGGCATCGCCGCCCTGGCCGCGCTGGGCATGCTGGACCGCCTGGACCTCGAAGGCATGGGCCTGGACAGCCCCGCCATGTACCACGCCATGATCGAGGCCATGAAACTGGCCTTCTCCGACCTGCACGAACACATCGCCGACCCCGCCGCCATGCGCCTGGGCCTGGCCGACCTGCTGGATCCGGCCTACCTCGCCCGGCGCGCCGCCCTGATCGACCCCGCCCGCGCCGGCACCCCCACCGCCGGCACCCCCAAGCTGGGCGGCACCGTCTACCTGGCCGCCGCCGACGCGGACGGCACCATGATCTCGTTCATCCAGTCCAACTTCCAGGGCTTCGGCTCGGGCGTCGTGGTCCCCGGCACCGGCATCTCGCTGCACAACCGCGGCATCGGCTTCAACCTGCGCCCCGGCCACGTCAACTGCGTCGCCCCGGCCAAGAAACCGATGCACACCATCATCCCTGGCTTCGTCACCCGCAACGGCCAGCCCGTCATGGCCTTCGGCGTCATGGGCGGCTCGATGCAGGCCCAGGGCCACATGCAGATGCTGGTGCGCCTGGGCGCCTTCGGCCAGAACCCGCAAGCCATGAGCGACGCCCCGCGCTTCCGCGTGGAACCCGGTGAAGTCCGCCTCGAAGCCCACACCCCCACCGCCGTCGTCGACGGCCTGCGCAAGCTGGGCCACACCGTCGAAGTCTCGGAACGCCACAGCCTGGACTTCGGCACCGCCCAACTGATCTACCGCAGCGACGAAGGCTATATCGCCGCCTCGGACTCCCGCCGCGACGGCCAGGCCGTCGGGTACTAGGGCCTGTTCACACCCCCGCCCGGGGCCTCGGCCCCGGTGACCTCTTCCTCCTCCACCTCCCGGCTCTCCAACCGGACCAGCCGGCTTCCCACCTTCCGCAACGGCCCCAACACGCCCCCGATCAACCCCAGCTGCGTCAGCACCAACCGGTGCCCGTCATCGGCGTCATCCTCGGGCAGTTGCTCCAGCGCCCGCGCCAAGGCCCCTTCCTCGTCGCTGCTGGCCGCCAGCCCGCCCTTCCCCGCCAACCCCGCCGCGATCCCGTCCAGCGCCTCGATCACCCCCATCGTCATCCGCGCGATCTGTGCATCGCTCGCATGGTCCGACAGGCTTTCCCGATGCGCTCCCAGCCCCGACAGATAGTTCAGCAAGGTGTGCGACAACGTCAGGAACCGCAGCCCCGCGTCCGCGTCCCGCCGGAAATGCCCCGGCTCGGCCAACATGTTCGACATCGCCATCGACAGGGCCGCATCCGCGTTATGCGCATTGCGCCGCGCCAGCCGATAGGCCAGGTCGTCGCGCTTGCCCGTCTCGTACTGGATCATGATCTCGCGCAGATACCGGCTGTTCGCGGCCAGCGCCTTGGCCGCCATCTGCGTCAGCCGGCGCCCCTGCCAGTCCGGCATCACCACCAGCACGGCCAGCCCCGCGATCCCCGCGCCGATCAACGTATCCACCAGGCGCGGCACAAACAGGTCGTAGCCGTTGCCGATCTGGTTGAAACACAGCAATACCAGCACCGTGATCGCCGCCGTTCCGATCATGTAGCGCGTGGAACGCGTCGCGAAGAACGCCACCCCCGCCACCACCGCGAACAGCGCCTGCACCAGCAGGCTGGAGAACAGCTTGAACAGCACCCAGCCCACCAGCAGCCCCAGCACCGTCCCCAGCACCCGCTGCACCAGCCGGGTACGCGTGGCGCCATAACTGGGCGCGCAGACGAACAGCGTCGTCAGCACGATCCAGTAGCCCTGCTGCGGATGGACCAGGTGCAGCATCCCGTAGCCCGCCGCCATTGCCAGCGTCAGCCGCACGGCATAACGGAACACCGGCGCCCCCGGCGTCAATTGCAGCCGCACCCGGTCGAACGCCTCGCCCACCGACTGCGGTGAGCGATCCAGCAGACTGTTGTCCTGCTGCTGCTCGTCCAGCTTGTCGGGATTGCTCGCGCTGCCCAGCCGCCGGTCCAGCTCAGCCAGATTGGCCGACAGCGCCCCCACCGACCGCAGCAACCGCGCCCACTCCGGGCGGCCCTGCCGGCGCAGATAGTCCAGCGAGGCGTCCAGGTCGGCCCGGGCCTGCCGCGCGTCGTCTCCCGCATCGAAGGGCTGGCGCATCCGGATCGCCCGCGCCAGCCGGCGGCAGGCCTGCCCTTGCAGGCCCAGCAGCCGCTGGCAGCGGAACATGATGTCGCTGTGGAAGAAGGCGTCGGCCAATTCGTCATAGGGGTAGTGCGAAGAACTGGCGCGCTCGTGCACGTCCTGCGCGATGAAATACAGCCGCAGATAGCGCGCCGTCTTGCGGCCCGGCCGGCTCTGGCCCAGGCGGCTGAAAATGCTCTCCTTGGCCGCGTTCAGCGCCACCACCACCTTGCCGTTGAGCTGCGCCAATTCCAGCCGGCGCGCCTCCAGGTCGATGCCGCGCACGGGCTCGAACAGCGAGGCCTTCAGCAGCAGGTAGTCTCCCAGCACGGCATACAGCCGCGCCAGCCGCTGCTGCACCGGCTGGTGCACGAACAGCGCCGCCCACAGCACCGACAGCAGGCCGTACCAGGCCGCCCCGGCCATCAGCAGCGCCGGCTCGTGCCAGAAACCGCCCTCGCCGCGGCCCTGCTCCACCCCTATGGTGGTGTAGATGGCCAGGGTCAGCGTCGCATACCCGATGGCGCGGTAGCGCTCGCCGATGGCCCCCAGCATGGTCAGGCAGAACGTGGACAGCACCATCCCCGCCAGGAACAGCCACGGATAGGAAAACAGCGCCTTGACGGCGATGGCCGCCACGGCGAAGCAGGCCAGCGTGACGGCCTGGGCCAGCAGCCGGCCGCGCCAGTTATCGTCGGTCTCGGCCAGCGCGCAGGCGATGACGCCCAGGAAAGCCGGAATGACCAGGTCCATCCTGTCGTGCCACCCGCACAGCGCCATGACGCTGGCCAGGGCGATGAACACGCGCAGGCTGTAGACGAAGGTGTCGTGCGCCCAGAGGCGGCGCAGGGTATCGGGAATGGAAGCGGGACGCATCGATGCAGCGGGGGGACAGACAGACGTAACTATCGCATGCAGGACTCGTGCCAGGGTGCCCGACGCACAACGGCCGGCCCGGATAACGCGGACTTCGCGCCACCTGGCCACGCCCGGGGACATGCGATAATCAAGGCCGGCGGGTGCCTTTCCGCGCCCGGCCATCGCATCTGTGCAGCCCAGGCCCATGAAACAATACCTCGACCTCGTCCAATCCGTCCTCGACAACGGCTCGTGGCAAGTGAACAGAACGGGCATCCGCACCCTCAGCCTGCCCGGCGCCTCGCTGCGATTCGACCTGCGGCAGGGATTCCCGGCCGTCACCACCAAAAGGCTGGCGTTCAAGTCCGCCATCGGCGAACTGGTGGGTTTCCTGCGCGCGTCGCGCAGCGCCGCGGAATTCCGCGAACTGGGCTGCAAGGTCTGGGACCAGAACGCGAACGAGAACGCGCAATGGCTGGCCAACCCCTATCGCGAAGGCGACGACGACCTGGGCCCCGTCTACGGCGTCCAGTGGCGCCAATGGCCTGCCTACAAGGTGCTGGACGCATCGCGCGCCGCCCAGTTGCAGGACGCCCTGGGCCGCGGCTATGCCCGCGTGGCCGAGTTCGACGAGGACGGCGCGCGCAAGGTGTTGCTCTACAAGGCCGTCGACCAACTGCGCCAGTGCCTGGACACCATCCACGACAACCCCGGCGACCGCCGCATCCTTTTCCATGGCTGGAACTGGGCGCAAATCGAGGAAATGGCGCTGCCGCCCTGCCACCTGCTCTACCAGTTCCTGCCCAACGCGACCACGCGCGAGATCTCGCTGTGCCTGTACATCCGGTCCAACGACATCGGCCTGGGCACGCCGTTCAACCTGACCGAGGGCGCCGCGCTGCTGCACCTGGTCGGCCGGCTGACCGGCTACCAGCCGCGCTGGTTCAGCTATTTCATGGGCGATGCCCACATCTACGAGAACCACCTGCCGATGCTGCGGGAGCAACTGACCCGCACGCCCTTCCCCGCGCCGCAGTTGGCCTTGTCCGACCGCATCCCCGACTACGCCGTCACCGGCAAGTACGAGCCGGAATGGCTGGAGCGCGTGGAGCCGGGCGACTTCTCGCTGGTCGGATACGAACACCACGCGCCGCTGACGGCGCCCATGGCCGTCTAGGGCCTGTTCACTCGGGCGCCAGCCCGGCCGCCTTCACGCCCTCGCGCCACCGGGCCAGGTCCGCCTGGATCTGCTCGGCATAGCGCCTGGGCGTCGTGCCTTCCGGCGCCAGGCCCAGCCCCTCCAGTTGCCGCGCGACGTCCGGCAGCTTCACGATGGCCGCGATCTCGCCCTGCAGCTTGTCGATGATCGCCTGCGGCGTCCCGGCCGGCGCCATCATCCCGTACCAGGAATTGATCTCGTAGTCCGGAAACCGCTCGGCAATGGCCGGCAACTCCGGCTGCAACGTCGACCGCTGGCGCGTGCTGACCGCGATGCCGCGCAACTGCCCGCTTTTCAGATACGCCACCGCCCCCGAGATGTTCAGGAACGCCATGTCGATCTGCCCGCCCAGCATGTCGGTGATGACCGGGGCCGCGCCTTTGTAGGGCACGTGCAGCAGCTCCACGCCCGCCTTCTTGCCCAGGATCGCCCCCGCCAGGTGCGTCGTGCTGCCCGGCCCCACCGAGCCATAGGACAGCTTGCCGGGATGCGCCTTGGCATAGGCGATGAGTTCGCCCAGGTCATGAATGGGAAGCTGCGGCCGGACCACCAGCACCAGGGGCGCCGACACGACCTGGGTGATGGGCGCCAGGTCCTTCACCGGGTCATAGGGCATGTCGCGTTGCAGCGCCGGGCTGATGGTGATCGGTCCCACGTGCGAGAACAGCAGGGTGTAGCCGTCCGGCCTGGCCCGGGCGACCATTGCCGAGCCGATCACGCCATTGGCGCCGGCGCGGTTCTCGACCACGAACTGCTGCCCCAGGCGCTCGGACAATTTCTGCAGGATGGGACGCGCCACCGCATCGGCCGGGCCGCCGGGCGTCCAGGGGTTGATGACGGTGACCGGACGAACCGGGTAGGACTGGGCCAGGGCGCTGCCGGCAACCAGCAGCCCGGCGGCCAGCGCCGCCCATGGCCGGCGCGATGGGCGGCGCGCGGAATCGATCGACATGACAGGTCTCCTTGATCGTTGTTCGCGTCCCGCGTTCAGCACTCGGGAATCCGGGAGCCGAGCTCCGACACGCCGTAGAACTGCAACACCTGCTCGAAGCGGCGCGGATCCGGCGACTGGTGGAAATAGCCATGGTCGCTGGGCCGCATGCCGCTCAGGCGGCGCAGGTCCACCATCATCTCGGCCATCTTGAAGGAGACGGCCAGCCCGTCGACCACGGTCGCGCCACCTATCCGGTCGACGCCCGCCTTCGACAGCAGCAGGTTCATCGGCATTTCCCCCGGCACGATGACATCGGCCCCGGTCTCCCGCACCAGCTTCTCGCCCTGCTCGACGATGCGGGCCACCACGGCGTCGCGCCGCGACGGATCCATGTGCCCGGCCAGCACGTCCTTGAAGGACACGCCCGCGTGCTCGATGCCGGCGAAGCGGTTCTCCAATCCCCAGTGGCGCAATTGCTCGGGCCAGAAGTCCAGCCGCTCTTTGATGAAGAACAGCATGCCGGCGCGCCGGCCGTACAGGCCCGCGAGATTGAACGCGGCTTCGCCGTAGCCGACCACGGGGATGTCGACGATGGTCCGGATCTCGCGCGCCATCGGGCCGGCGATGCTGGCCAGCACCATCGCGTCGAAGCCCTGTTTCTGCGCTTCGCGCGCCGCGGCCAGCCATTGCAAGCCGTGCATCCAGTACAGCACGCCGTAGGCCAGGTCCGAGCCCGGGTAGTCGCTGGTGTAGGTGCCGGGTATCTGCCCGTGTAGCACGACCTCGGTGTCGGGCCGGACGACCTCGCCGATGCGCAGCTTGAGCGCGTCGGCATAGGCCGGCAGGTCCTGCAGTACGGTAAAGCTCTGATGCCAGATGCGCATGATGGTTGCTCCGTGGGGATCAGGGGGTGGAAGCCTCGCGCTGGCGCGCCCACTCGCGCAGGACGTGGCGCTGCAGCTTGGAACCGTTGGCCGCCGTATGGTAGGGCAGCTCGTCGACGAAATAGACGGCCCGCGGCGTCTTGAAATTGGCGATGCGCGCGCGGCACCAGGCGATCAGTTCGTCCGCGTCCGCCGGCATGCCCGGACGCAGCCGGACGAAGGCCACGGGCACCTCGCCCAGCCGCGGATCGCTGCCGGCCGCGACCGCGACGTCGGCGATGGCCTCGTGGGTCCGCAGCAGCCCTTCGACCTCCTGCGGCGCGACGTTGAAGCCGCCCACCTTCAGCATGTCCTTGAGCCGGCCCACGTAGAACAGGAAGCCGTCCCCGGTCCGCACGCCCAGGTCGCCGGTATGGAACCAGCCGCCGCGAAACGCCGCGGCGGTGGACTCGGGATCGTTGTAGTACCCCCGCATGACCGTGGGCCCGCGCACCACGATCTCGCCTTCCTCTCCGGCCGATCTGTCCAGGCCTGACTCGGGGTCCACGACGCGAACCTCGACGCCCTCGGCCACGCGTCCGCCCGCCTTCACGCTCACCTCGAACGCATCGTCCAGGCGGTTGTACAGGATCATGGGATTGGTCTCGGTCATGCCGTAGGCATGGATGAAACGATGGATGCCCAGCCCGGGACCCATCTCGCGCGCCAGCGCCTCGTCCAGTCCCGCGGTGAAGGCGATGGTGGCCCGGCGTTCGGGCTCCTCGCCCGCGGGATTGCGCCGGCACGCCGCCATCAGCTCGCGGATCTGCACGTCCACACCGTGGATCACGGTGCACTGCTGCGCACGCAGCAGCTCGGCCGCTTCGTCCGGCCGGTAGCTGTCCTGGAAAACCAGCCGCGCGCCGGCACCCAGCGTCGACAGAACCTTGTTGGCCCCGCCCGAGATGCCGAAGAACGGATACAGGGTCAGCACGCCCTCGCCGGGTTCCAGTTCCAGCCAGCGGCCGCCGCGCACCGAATGCGGCAGCAGATTCGCGTGCGTCAGCGGCACGCCCTTGGGAAACGAGGTCGTGCCCGAGGTATAGAACAGCACCGCGACGGCATCGGCCTCGTCCGCCCGGGGCGGCGCGCCATGCTCGTCCAGATACCGCCGGCCCGCCTCGAGCAGGTCCACCGTATCCCGCGCATCCACGGCGGGCGCCGTATGCACCCCGATCACCGTCTCCAGCGCCGGCAGCGCCGCCTCCGCGCGGGCCTCGGCGATCTGGCCCGCGTAGTCGTGGCCCAAATAGCTTCCCATGGCGATCAGCGCGCGGGCGCCGGAATGGCCCAACACGTGCCGCAGTTCTCGGCTGCGGAATCGCGGATTGACCGGAACGAACACCGCCCCCAGCCGCGTGACGGCGAACAGATACAGCACCCACTCCGGAAAGCTCGACAGCATCACGCCGACGCGGTCGCCCGGCCGGATGCCTTGCCGCATCAGGGCCCATTGCAGCGCGCACGCATCGCGCGCCAGTTCCGCGTAGGTCCACCGGCGCAGACCTGGGCCATGCTGGCGATCACTGGCCACCAGGGCTTCGCCATCGCCGAAGCGCGCGCCGATTTCGCCGGCGAAGCGCCCCAGGGTCCAGCCGTCCACGTCGGCCAGCGGCCCGTTCGCCGCCGCCGTCATGCGAACATCTCCCGGCCCAGGCACGCCCGCGCGATCTGGTTCTTCTGGATCTCGCTCGTGCCCTCGCCTATGCGAAAGGCGCGGACATCGCGATAGATCATCTCCACCGGCGATTCGGCCATGTAGCCCGCGCCGCCCAGCAGTTGCAGCGCGCGGTCCGCCACCCTGCCCGCCATCTCGGTGGCCGACAGCTTGGCCATGGACACCGCCGCACGGGCATCCGAACCCCGGTCCATCTCGCGCGCCGCCGCATAGAGCAGGGCGCGCGACTGTTCGATATCCACCGCCATCTCGGCCACCATCCATTGCAGGCCCTGGAAGCTGCCCAGTGCCCGCCCGAACTGCCGGCGCACACGCAGGTGTCCGGTAGCGTAGTCGTAGGCGCGCTGGGCCATGCCCACGCAGTGCGCCGCCACGCCTATGCGCGACTCCAGGATATTGGCCAGCCCCAGCCGCAGGCCGTCGCCGATCTCGCCCAGCACGTTCGCATCGGCCACGAACACCTCGTCGAACACCAGTTCGCACACGGGATAGCCGCGCCACCCCATCTTGCGATGAACGCGTCCCACGGAGAAACCCGGCGCGCCCTGCTCCACCACGAAGGCGGCCGGCACATCGCCGTCGTCCTGCCGTGCCTTGGCGATCACGATGATCCGGTCGGCGTGGTTGCCGTGCGAGATGAAATGCTTGGTGCCGGTCAGCCGCCAGCCGCCTTCCACGCGGGCCGCGCGGGTACGGATGGCCGCGGCGTCCGAGCCCGCGCCGGGCTCGGTCAGGGCAAAGGCCCAGACCTGCTCGCCGCACACGGCGGGCGCCAGCAGGCGCTCGCGCTGCTCGCCGCGGCAGGCCAGCAGGGCCTTGGGCGGCCGGCCCGCCATGTCGGCCAGCGCCACGCTCGCCTGCCCCAGTTGTTCGCGTATCAGGACCTGCGCCAGATAGGGCAGCCCGGGGCCGCCGGCCTCTTCTGGCATGTTGAAGCCGAACAGCCCCAGCTCCACCGCCTTCGCCCGCAGGCCGCGGGCCAGTTCGGGCGGTACGCGGTCGGACCGTTCCACCTCTTCTTCGTGGGGCCACAACTCCTTCTGGACGAACTGGCGCGCCAGATCGGCGAACTGCACGAACTCGGCCGGGATCAGGTAATCCATGTCAACCTTCTGCAACGACGAATACGGGAATCGATACGGTGGAATCGGGCGACGCGTCGAAGCGGCAGCGCACCCGCTGGCCCGCCCGCAGCGCGCCGGCGTCGGTGCCGACGATGCGGGTGAACAGGCGCACGCCTTCGTCCAGCTCGACGAAAGCCACGACATAGGGCACGTCGGCCTGGAGTTCCGGGCGCGGCGCCCGAGTCACCACGCTCCAGGTCGACAAACGTCCACCGCCTCCGGCCTGGCGCCAGTCCAGCGTGCCACCGCAGCGCCGGCAGGCGGCGCGGGGCGGCCAGTGCCAGGTCCCGCAATCGCCGCAGCAGGGCAAGAGCAGCACGCCCCGCCCGGCTGCCTCGCGATACGGCGCCAGCAGTCCCGAAGCAGAAACAGGCATCATCGCGGCGCTCCCAGCAGCAGTACGCCATGCGTGGCGAACACGCCGCCCATGCCATGCGCGAGCGCCAGCCGCCTCGTGCCGGCCTGACGCGCGCCGGCTTCGCCGCGCAGTTGCACCACAGCCTCGACCACGTTGCCCATGCCCCCGGCCCGGGCGGGATGCCCATGCGACAGCAGGCCGCCATGGGTGTTGACGGGCAGCTCACCCGCCGGGCCGAAACGGCCGTCCAGGAAACCCTTGCCCGCCTGCCCCGGCTCGGCCAGCCCTAGGTCCTCCAGGTTCACCAGCATGGCGATCGTGAAACAGTCGTAGACCAGCGCCAGATCGACGTCGCGGCGCTGCGCGCCGGCCTGGCGCAAGGCCATGTCGAGCGCCCTGCCGGCCGAAAACGCCGTCAGCGACGCGGCCGCCGACAGATGCATGTGGCCGGTGGCGAAGCCCGTACCCCGAACCGGCACGCGGCGCGCGCCGGGCGTCGCGGTCACCACCAGCGCGCCGCCGCCGTCGGACACCGGTGCGCAATCCAAGAGGCGCAGCGGATCAGCGATCAGGCGGCTGGAATGGTGGGCCACCGCGTCGATGGCTTCCCGGTGATGCGCGTTCGGATGCGCGGCCGCGGCGGTCCGGTCATGCACCGCCACGGCCGCCAGGCCTGCGCCGATGTCGCCCCAGCGCTGCGCGTAGGCACGAGCCACCAGCGCGAACATCGCGGGAACGGCGGGGCCATAGGGCACTTCCCATTCCGGATGCACCGGCCCCGCCTCGGCCAGGGTCTTCACATAGGCATCCCGCGACGCCGCGCCCAGGGGCATGTCGGCGGCCACGATCAAAACCGTGGCCGCGCTGCCGCCGCGGATCAGGCCGCGCGCGGTCTCCACCATCGCCATCGGCGCCGCGCCGCCGGCCTCCAGGGTCCAGGCCACCGCGGGTTCGATGCCCAGGTGTTCGGCCAGGGCGGCGGCGTGGATCAGATAGGGGTCGGTGCGGGGCGGGACCGTCAGCACCGCATCCACCTGCGCCAGCGCCATGCCTGCGTCCTCGAGCGCGCGGCGGGCCAGTTCGGCGTGCAACGCCATGGTGTCCGGCAAGGACGAACGGCCTTGCGGCAACTCCCCCACGCCGGCGATGTAGGCCTCGTCCATGGTCAGCCGGCCTGCGTCTCGCGGTCGACCACCGCGCAGACCGCCACCCGCCCGTTCGCACTGCCGAACTCGACGCCCAGCCCATGCACGCCGGGGGACTGCTCGTAGGCCCGCACCACGGTGGCCAGCGCCTCCTCGATATCGACCGGCTCGGCGGGCCATTCCTGCAACTGCTCGCCCAGATCGTCCACCAGGGCCAGCAGATCCGCGCCGGAGGCGGGCAGCGCGCGCACCACGCGGTGCGTGCCGACCCGGTACGCCGGCAGCCAGTTGGCCATGACCACCGGGCCGAAGTCCCGGTCCCGCGCAATCTCCACCCGCAGCCAGGGCACGGCCGCTGCCGACACGCCCAGTCCATGCCGCGCCAGCAACTCCCCCGCCTGCCGGCCGCCCACGATCCGTCCTTCCACTGTCCGTTCCGGCAGCGCCGGGGCGGGCACCGGCTCCTCGGCCGGGCGCCGTGCGATCCGCGCCAGCGCGCGCAGGCACAGCTCGGGATCGAGCAGCACGGCGATGCCGTGCTCGGCCAGGGCCGCGTGGACGTCCGGCGCCAGCGGCACGCCGCAGCACACCACCATGGCCTTGCCCGTGGCATTCACGAACTCGATCAGCATGGGGTAATAGCGATCGATGATGGGCCGCCCGAACAGCATCCAGACATTGATGCTGTCGTCCTCGCGCAGCGTCGCTAGCGTATGGCCGAGAATTTCCCCGCGCGCCACCACGTCGGCGGACAGGTCGACCGGATTGCTGGACGACCCGTAGACCGGAATGCCGCGGTCCAGCGCCTGCTGCAACGCAGGCGGCAGCTCGGGCAGTTCCAGGCCCGCCTGGATCACGTGATCGGCGATGACCGAGCAGGCACCGCCCGAGGCGGAGATGATGCCCACGCGCGGCCCCAGCCGGTCGCCCACGCTGGTCAGCAGCGTCATCACATAGCTCAGCTCCGACAGCGACACCACCTGGATCACGCCCAGTTGGCGGAAGACGCCCGCATACACATCGCGGTCGGTGGGATGGCGGGCGGTATGCGCGATCGTGGAACGCACGGAATCGGGAAACTCGCCGGCCTTGAGCACGACGATGCGCTTGCCGGTGCGCCGCGCCGCCTCGGCGGCGGCGATGAACTTGCGCCCATCCCGGATCCCCTCCATGTAGCAGATGATGGTGTGGATGTCCGGATCGGCGCTGAAGTGGGCGATGAAATCGGCCGTCTCCAGCGTGGCTTCGTTGCCCAGTCCTATCCAGTAGTCCACGCCTATGCGGTTGAGCTGGAGCGACGAGAAGATCAGGCCGCCCACGCTGCCGCTGTGCGTGACGATGGCCACGCCGCCACGCTGGCCCGTGTCCCGGCCGTACCAGTCCGCGAAGGTCAGCGGCAGCCGCTTGCGGAAATTGACCATGCCGACGGTGTTGGGCCCGACCACGTGCATGCCGGTCTCGCGGCACAGGCGCTGCAGGCGCGCCAGGCGGGCCCGCCCCTCGTCGCCGCTGCGGCCTTCGCCGAAGCCGCCCGTCATCAGGACGCAGAACCGGACGCCGCGCCGCGCGGCCGCCTCGATCGACTCGAAGGCGGCGGCGATGGGGACCACGCACACCAGCAGGTCGACCGGTTCGGGCAGGGCCTCGACCGCCGGGTAGCACGGCATGTCGGCGATGGTCTCGTAGCGCGGATTGATGGGATAGACCCGGCCCTCGAACCCACTGCGCGACAGAAAACCCAGGATCATCCCGGACAGCTTCGAGGGATCGGCCGACGCCCCGGCGATGGCAATGGAGCGCGGCTCCAGCAAGCCTTGCAGATTCATGACTAGGTTCTCCGTCCTGGTACGTGGCTACCGGCCCGAGAAGCGCGGCGGACGCTTCTCCAGCCAGGCGTCCACGCCCTCCGCCTTGTCCTCGGTGCCGCAGACGATGCCGAACAAACGCCGTTCGTAGTCGAGCCCATCGGCCCGCCCCAGGTCGCCTGCGCGGCGGACGCACTCCATGATGGCGCGCATCGCCACCGGCGGCCCCGCCGCCAGTTCCTGCGCCAGTGCCAGGCCGCGCTGGCGCAATTCGCCGGCTGGCGCGATCTCGGTCACCAGGCCCATGCCCAGCGCTTCCCGGGCATCGATGATCCGGCCCCGCAACATCAGCTCCAGCGCCCGCCCTTCCCCCACCAGCCGCGGCAGGCGCTGCGTGCCGCCCAGCGCGGGGAAGATGCCCAGCTTCACTTCGGGAAAGCCGCCCCGGAAATCCTCGGACGCCAGCCGCACGGTAAACGCCAGCGCCAGCTCCAGTCCTCCTCCCAGCACGTAGCCGTGCAACGCGCCGACCACCGGCTTGGACAGGGACTCGACCATCGTGTCCAGGCGCTCCGGCGCCCATCCGGCTTCCAGCATGGTCCGCGCCCGCAGTTCGCGGATGTCCGCGCCGGCGCAGAAATGGCGCCCTTCTCCGGTCACCAGCACCGCCCGCACGCCGGGGTCGGCCTCGGCCTGCCTGAACGCCGCGGCCAGTTCCTGGCGCACCGGCGTGTTGAGGGCATTGCGGGCATCGGGCCGGTTCAGCGACACGTGCATCACCGCGCCTTCGCGGCGCACGAGCACCGTGTCGTCGGCCGGTTCGGAAGCGGATCGATCCATGGGCACGTCCCGCACGTCAGTTGTCGAGCTTGATATTGAGCCGGCGCATCAGTTCGGAGAACTTGCGGATCTCGGCCTTGACGAAGACGCCCGCCTCCTGCGGCGAGGTCCCGCGCGCTTCGCCGCCTATGGACTTGAATCGCTCGGACAGCTCGGGCGACTTGAGCGCCGCCAGCGTGGCGGCGCTCAGCTTGGCGATGACCGCCGGCGGCGTCGTGGCCGGCACGAACAGCCCATACCACCCCATCGTCTCGACATCCACGCCCTGCTCCCTGGCGGTCGGAATGTCGGGCAGCATCGGCGACCGTTTGGCCGTGGTGATGGCGAGGGCCCGCAGTTGGCCGCTCTGGATGGCCGGCGTGGCCAGCGACGAACCGGCGATCACGTAGTCCACCTGGCCGCCGATGAGATCGGTGATGGCCGGCGCCACGCCCCGGTAGGGCACGTGCAGCGCCTCGATGTCGGCCGCGGCGTTGAACGAGGCCTCGGACAGGTGGATGGAGGTGCCTATGCCCGAGCTACCGTAGCGCAGCTTGCCCGGATTGGCGCGTGCGTAGGACACCATGTCCTGCAGGGTCTTGAAGGGACTGTCCTTGCTGACCAGCAGGATCTGGGCGCCGGAGAACAGCACCGAGACCGGCGTCAGCTCGCGCAGGAAGTCGTAGGGCAGCGTGCGGCCGCTGGCCGTGTTGATGGTGGCGGCGTCGCCGCTCAGCAGCAGCGTGTAGCCGTCGCCCGGCGCTTTCGCCACATAGTTCACCCCGACGATGGTGCCGGCCCCGTCGCGGTTGACCACCACCACCGACTGGCCCAGCTCCCGCTGCAACTGCTCGGCCACCGAACGGCCGATCACGTCCGCCGCGCCGCCCGGCGCGAAGGGCACGACCAGCCGCAGTGGCTTGGAGGGAAACGCGTCGCTTCCCTGGGCCAGGCACGGTTGCGCGAACAGCAGCGGCACCAGCGCGGCGGCGGCCGCGAGTACCGCGCGCCGTGGGGAAGAATGAGCGGACATCGATGACGAACGGGACGGACCCATGGTTGTCTCCTCGTGCGGCGGCAGGCCGCGGCGCCCGGACGGGCGGAAGTCTCCCGGCTGCGTGCTTCGCGCTGCCGGATGTTGATCGGCGGCCATTGTGGAATCGGCCCCGGAGAGCGTCCAATGAAGAATCCGGCCCTCGCCATTACCCCGGGGTAATGCTGCACCGCACCCAGATACGGCAACAGCCGCGCCGGTGCTAAGATCGCCCGCACTTCGTGCGACGGAAGCAGGCATGACGCAGCTCGACTGGTACATACGGAACGAATTGCGGCCCCGGCACCTGCGTTTGCTGGTGGCGCTGGACGAGCTGCGCCACATCGGCAAGGTCGCCGCGCACATCAACGTTACGCAGCCGGCCGTCTCCAAGATGCTGGGCGAGATGGAGAAGGGGCTGGACCTGAAGCTGTTCGAGCGCACCCCCAAAGGCGTGACGCCGACGCTTTACGGGGAATGCCTGATCCGCCACGCGCGCCGGCTGTTGAACGATTTTTCCCAGGCGCGGGACGAACTCAAGGGGCTGCTGGACGGCGACACGGGCCGCATACGCGTCGGCGTGCTGTCCAACGTCGTGCCCGCCCTGCTGCCGCGCAGCGTCGCGCTGCTCAAGCAGCGCGCCCCGCGGACCAATGTCCTGCTGCGCGAAGGCACGATGGAACGCCTGCTGCCGCAGTTGCTGCAGGGCGAACTCGACCTGATCGTCGGACGACTGGCCGAGAAACACGCCTTGCCCGAACTGGGCGGCAAGGTGCTGTCGCAGGAGCCGGTCGTGCTGATCGCCCGCCCCGGCCATCCGCTGGCACGGCGCAAGCGCCTGGAATGGGCCGACATCATGCACTGCCCGTGGGTACTGCCGTCATCCGAGGGACTGCTGCACGAACCGCTGGAGCGCACCTTCGAGCAACACGGCTTCCCGATGCCGGCCGATTTCGTCGAGGCACTGTCGGTGCAGTTCGTGCTGGCCTATCTCCAGGAAACCGATGCCATCGCCACCATGACGCGCGACATCGCCCACCACTACCGGCGCCAGGGCCTGGTGTCGGTGCTGCCCTTCAATTTCCCGAAATTGATGCGCCCATTGGGCATCACATGGAACCGCAACCGGACCATGTCCCCCAGCACGACGCTGCTGATCGAATGCCTGGAGGAAGCCGCCGCGTCCGGCACGCCGGCCTAGGGTCTGTTCCCCTGGGGCCTGCGGCCGAACGGGCGTACGCGCGTCAGCCCACGTGCTGGCGCAGGAACTCCAGCGAGCGCGACAGCGCCAGGTCGGCGCTGGGCTTGTCGTACGAACCCCGCATCTCGCAATTGAAGCCGTGGCCGGCCGCATAGGTGTGGACGATCACGTCGGGCTGGGCGGCGCGGATCTTCTCGACGTCGGTCATCGGAATGGCGTGGTCCTTCTCGCCGAAATGCGCCATGGTCGGGATGCGGGGCTTCTTGTCGGCCATGCCGGCGATGCCGCCGCCATAGTAGGGAATGGCGGCCGACAGGCCATCCAGGCGGGCGGCGGCGGCCCATGCCACGGTACCGCCCCAGCAGTAGCCGACGATGCCGACCTTGCCCGCCTCGCTGGCGACGGCCAGGGCCGCGGCCACGTCTTTCAGGGCGTTGTCGATGGAAATCTTCTGCATCAGTTCGCGGCCCTTGGCGATGTCGTCGGGCTCATAGCCCAGCTCCACGCCCGGCTGGACACGGTCGAAGAACGCGGGGGCGATGGCCAGGTAGCCTTCCTGGGCATAGCGGTCGCACACGCCGCGGACATGGACGTTGACGCCGAAGATTTCCTGGCACACGATCAGGCCGCCGCGCGGCTTGCCGGCGGGGTCGGCGCGATAGGCGGAAATGGTGGCACCGTCTGAGGCGGTCAATTCGATCTGCGTTCCCATGATTCCCTTGTCGATTGGTGATGGATGGTCGTCGTTGCGGCCCGGCCGCGGCGCGAACCGGACCCACAGCCTTGCGTTGTATCAGAAATCCCGCGGCCTGGCAGCCATCCGTCTCAACCAGCGAGCCAATGGAGACCTCGGGCGTTCATGCTAGATTGCGGGCTGGATACCCCGGATTCTTCCCCGCCATGCCCGCCCAGCTCATCCTTGTCGTGGCCTACGCCAGCAACCGCGTCATCGGACGCGACAATGCCCTGCCCTGGCGCCTGCGCGGCGACCTGGCGCACTTCAAGCGCACCACGCTCGGCCATCCCATCGTGATGGGCCGCAAGACCTGGGAATCGCTGGGCCGGCCGCTGCCGGGCCGCCAGAACATCGTCATCACCCGGGACCCGGCCTATGCGGCCGAGGGCGCGACGGTGGTGCACACGCTGGAGGACGCCCTGGCCGCCGCCGGGGACGCCGCCCAGGTGTTCGTGATCGGCGGCGCGCAGATCTATGCCGCGGCGCTGGACCGCGCGGACATGCTGATCGCGACCGAAGTGCACGCGGACGTGCCGGGCGATGCGTGGTTCCCGCCGCTGCCCGCCGGCCAGTGGCGCGAGTCCATGCGCGAGCCCCAGCCGCCCGAGGACGGCCTGGGCTACGACTTCGTGACCTACGACCGGGTACGGGCGTAGGCCACCGGCCCTAGGACAGCGTCCGCCCGGCCAGCCCATGCAACCAGGCCAGGAACGGCAGGGTCAGCAGGACGCGCTCCCCGCGTGTTTCCTGGCCCGCCGCCAGGGCCAGCGGGCAGAACTCCGGCGTCAGCATCACCGAGTGCAGGGGCGAGCCCGGCTGCTGGCGCCGGCACAGGGTGGCCTCGGATTCCAGCCATCCCATGCCGAGCGTCGCGCTGCGCTTGACCAACAGCGTGGCCTGCCGGTCCGGCACGTCCAGCACCAACAGCGTGACGCGGCTGCCCGCGGCCAGGCCGGCGGCGAGCGCCGCCGCCAGCACCACCAGCACCGATGCGATCACGATCGGTTTGCGCATCGCCGCCTCCCTCAGCGCGCCACGGGACGCAAGGTCCACGAGTCGGCCTTCACGGCGTCGATCGCGCCGCGGGTATAGACCATCGGGAAGTAATCGCCCTTGGCCCAGGCCTCCAGGAGGTTGTCGTAGTACGGGCTTGCCGGATCGGCGGACTGCCCCGGCACGTTGATCGCGAGCGACTTGTCCCAATCGGCCACGTCGATGATCTGCCGGTAGGACGCGCCGCTGGTCACGCGGTAGTCCGACGTGCGGTACGAAGCCCGGTGGACGGTGTCGCCGGTGCCGCCGACCTGGAAGCGCTGGGTGGCCAGGTCGCCCGCCGTGCCGGCATCCAGGAAGGCCGCCAGTTCGTGGTCGAACTTGATATGGTGCAGCGACCCCCACTTCCACGCCGAAACGTCGCCGCCCAGCCGCGTCTTCAGGTCGCCCATGGCCGTCTTCAGCGTATCCAGCAGCAGCGCGTTGCGCCCCGCCACCGGATCCGCGCCGAACGCCGCGTCGGGCGCCGCGAGCCGCGCGAACACCACGGGCTTGGACAACGTCCCGAACAGCGAGCGCCCCGCCGCGGGCACCACGAGGCTGGTGACCTGCGCGGTGACCTTGGGCAGCCAGGCTTCGAAGATGGTGGCAGCCACCGAGTCGACGCTGGCCACGTAGTCCCAGGCGCGCAGGCGCTGCAAGGCATCGGCCACGTCCGCGTCGCCGGAGTTCAGGCCGGCCAGCATGGGGACCAGCGTGCGCGCCGGAATCGACAGCTCGTCGATCTGCAGCTTGGCCGAATCCTGCACGGTGTGCCGCGTGGCAGTCTTGAGCACCTCGACGATGCGGTCGTAGCGGTAGGGCTCGGCCCAGCCCATGGTGTTGCTCAGGTCGCGATAGGCATAGTCATCGGGCACGTTGTACTGGTTGGCCGTGGCGAAATAACCCTCGCGCGGGTTCAGGATGCGCGGCAGCAGCGAGCCGGACAGATAGCCCGCCCATTCGTAGCGTCCGTCGCCCGGCACCGGCAGCAGTCCCGACCAGTCCGGGTTGGGCCGTATCGGCACCAGCGAACCACCGAACCAGCCGATGTTGCCGTCCACGTCGGCGTAGACCATGTTCTCGCCCGGCGTGAAATGGCGCGCCATGCCTTCGCTGAACTCGGTCCAGTTGTTCGCCTGGTTCAGGCGCAGGCTGGCCAGGTAGGCCGCGGTGCCCGGGAACTCCAGGTAGGCGGCGCGCACGGCGTAGGCCTTGTTGGCACCGGCGTCCTCGTACACCACCGGGCCATGGCGCGTGAACTTGAGCGTCACCGCCTGCTCGGCCTGGCCCCGCACGGGCACCTTCTCCTCCACCTTCGTCATGGTTTCCCATGCCCCCTTGTAGCGGTACTGGTCGGGGTTGGCGGGATTGGTCTCGTAGACGTACAGGTCTTCCTCGTCGCCGTAGGCGAAGATGGTCAGGCCGAACGCGATGCGTTCGTTGTGCCCCATCGACACGCCCGGCAGCGCCGGTTCGCCGGCGCCGATCACGTTCCAGCCCGGCGCGTGCAGGTGGACCATGTAGCGCAGCGAGGGCATGCTGATCGCGCGGTGCGGATCCCCCGCCAGGATTGGCTTGCCGGAGGCGGTGCGGTCCCCGGACACCGTCCAGTTGTTGCTCTCGTGCTGCAGGGCCAGCAGTTCCTCGGGCTCGCGCTTGGCCGTGCCGCCGCTGGCCGACAGGGACGAGGCCAGGCGCTCGCGATCGACCGGAGAGAGCGGGCTGCGCGGGAAATCGCCGGCCTCGAACGCCATGCCCCCGCGCGCCAGCTGGTACTCGGCCAGAATGGCCGTGGTCAGGGTGCCGACATCCAGTCCCGCAGGCACTTGCAGGGTCCTGGGCGGCTGCTGGTCGGTCAGTTCCTGCGTGGTCGGCAAGCCGACGGCCGCGATGCGGCGGGCCATCGAGATCTCGGTGCTGACGTTGCGGGTGATGCCGTAGATGCGTATCAGCGACGACGTGGGCGACCAGCGGCCGGGCTCGGTGCCGGTCAGGCGGAACTCGATGGGCAGCTTGGCGGGATCGGCCTTGACCTCGTCGACGTAGGCATTGATGCCGTCGGAGAAGGCGGTCAGGATTTCCTTGCCTTGCGGGTGATAGCTGGCGAATTCCGCTTCGGTGTCGCCACGGAACAGGAACTTGCGCGCCGCGCGGTCGGCCGGCACGAAACGGGCGCCGAACTGCTCGGCCATCTTGCCTTCGCCCCGCCGCCGCCACTGATCCAGCTGCCAAAGGCGGTCGCGCGCGGCGTTGTAGCCCTGGGCGAAGAACAGGTCGCGCTGGTTCTGGGCAAAAATATGGGACACGCCATGGCGGTCCCGTACGATTTCCACTTGCTCCTTGACGCCCGGCACCTGAGTGCCTGGACCCGGCGGGGGATTCGAGCCTCCGCCACCGTCACCATCGCCGCCGCCACAGGCGGCCAGCAACAAGGCGGCCGCCGCCAGCGACGACCATCGGATTCGTCCGTACCTGTCCATGTCTGTCTCCGTTTTTTCTTTGCGACACATCAGTCATCGCAGGCCACCGCACCGATGCGGCGGACTGCACTACGCCACGCGCCTTTCTTCCCCTCTCCTTCTTGCAGATGAACCGCCGTCGCCTTCCGCACCGGGCGGCAGGCGGACCGTGCAATATCCATGCCATCAGGCATGGGCCACGCACATATGGAAACCGGCCCTGGTGGGGGCCGGTATTGCCATATCTCAGAAAAACAACGGAAAAGCTGTCCGGACAATCGCACTGGCCGGCACGCCCGGCATCAATCCCCGGGCTGCCACAGATAGTCGCAGCGCGTCACCTCGCTCATCCAGACCAGCCCGTCGCCGATGTGGCCGGTCGTGGCCGCCTGCTTCAGGGCCTCGTACAAGGTGTCGGCGTGTTCATCCGCCGCCACCATCTCGATGCGCACCTTGGGCGAGAAATCCAGCAGCTCTTCCTTGAGGTTCTGCGGCTGGTGCCGTCCCGGCGCGCTGCACCCTTCCACGTGGGTGACGGTCATGCCCGGAAAACCCGGCGTGCGCATCAGCGCCTCGCGCACGTCGTCCAGGCGCACCGGCCTTATGATCGCCTTGATTTCCTTCATTCGATTTCTCCTTGCGTTCGCCTATGCCTCGGGCGACTCTTCGTCGAACCACCGGTAAAGCATCGGCAGCACCAATAGCGTCAACGCCGTGCACGTGATCAGCCCGCCGATCACCACCACCGCCAACGGCTTCTGCACTTCGGACCCGGGCCCGGTCGCGAACAGGAAAGGCACCAGGCCCAGCATCGCCACGGTCGCCGTCATCATGACCGGCCGGAACCGCATGGTCGCCCCTTCCACCACCGCCTCGGCCAGCGGCATGCCCTCCATCCGCAGCTTGCGTATGTAGGACACCATCACCACCCCGTTCAGCACGGCGATGCCCCATAGCGCGATGAAGCCCACCGACGCCGGCACCGACAGGTATTCGCCCGTCACGAACAGGGCGATGATGCCGCCGATGGAGGCGAACGGCAGCACGGTGATGATCAGCGTCGCGTAGCGCACCGAGTTGAACAGCAGGAACAGCAGGAAGAAGATGGCGGCCACGGTGGCGGGCACGATGATGGACAGGTGGCCCAGTGCGCGCTCCATGTTCTGGAACTGACCGCCCCATTCCAGGTAGTAGCCGGTCGGCAACTGCACCTTGCCCTGCACCGTCTGCTGCAACTCGGCCACGAAGCCGCCCAGATCGCGGCCCTGCACGTTGATGGCCACCACCACGCGCCGCTTGCCGCCCTCGCGACTGATCTGCGCCGGCCCGTCGCGCACCTCGATGGCGGCCAGGCTTTCCAGCGGGACGCGCACGCCGTGCGGCGTAGTCAGCAGGATCTGGCGGATGGACTGCACGCTGCCGCGGAACCCCTCGGGCAGGCGCACGGCCGCCGAGAACCGGCGCTCGCCCTCGTAGATCTCGGTGGCGGTCTTGCCGGCGATGGCCACTTCGATCACATCGTGCACGTCCGACACGTTCAGCCCGTAGCGGGCGATGGCCTGGCGGTCGATGTTGATGGACAGGTACTGCTGCCCGCTGACCCGGTCCACCCGAACGTCGCGCGCGCCCTGCACCGTCTCGGCCACCCGCGCGATCTCCTGGGCCTTCTGCAGCAGCCGGTCCAGATCCTCGCCGAATACCTTGACGGCCACGTCCGAGCGCACGCCGGTGACCATTTCGTCGACCCGGTCGGAGATCGGCTGCGCCATGATGATCTGCGCGCTGGGAATCACTTCTAGGCGCTTGCGGATCTCTTCGGCGATGGTGTCCTGGGTCCAACCTTCCGGCCATTCGTCCTGCGGCTTGAGGCTGACGATGGGCGTGGACTCGTTCTGCGCCTGCGGATCGGCGGGGCTTTCGCCGCGGCCCACCCCGGAAATCGCCGATTTCACGCCGGGCACGCCCATGATGATCTTCATGGCCTGGCGCTCCAGATCGATCGACTCCTCGAGCGAGATGTTGGGCACGCGGTTGATGCCCGGCACGATCGATCCTTCCTTCATCTCCGGGATGAAGGAAGTACCCAGGAAAGGCAGCACGGCCACCGAAGCGCAGAAGGCCAGCACCGCCATCACGACCGTCTTCTTCGTGTTGCGCAGCACCCAGTCGAGCATCCGGAGGTAGTGCCGCTTCATGAAGGCGATCATGCGCGTGTCGTGCTCAGCCCCGCCCTTGAGCAGATAGGAGGACAGCACCGGCGACAGCGTCAGCGACAGCACCAGCGAGATCGCCAGCGCGATGGCGATGGTGTAGGCCAGCGGCGCGAACATCTTGCCTTCCATGCCCTGCAGCGTCATCAGCGGTAGGAAAACCAGGATGATGATGCCGATGCCGAACACCACCGGCGTCGCCACCTCGGCCACCGCCTTGAGGATGATGCGGACCTTGCTTTCGCCGTTTTGCCTGGCATGCCCCAGGTGAGCGAAAGCGTTCTCGACCACGACCACGGACCCGTCCACCATCAGGCCGATGGCGACCGCCAGCCCCCCCAGCGACATCAGGTTGGCCGAGATGCCCAGCCGGTTCATCGCGAAGAAGGTCAGGAGCGGCGTCAGGATCAGGGTCGCCACGACGATCAGCGAGGAACGCACGTCGCCCAGGAACAGGAAGAGGATCACCACCACCAGCGCCACGCCCTCGAGCAGCACCTTCGCCACGGTCCACAGCGCGGCGTCGACCAGTTCGCTGCGATCGTAGTAGGGCACGATCTGCAAGCCGTCGGGCAGCATCCCCTGGCCGTTGATCTCGGCCACCCGCTGCTTGATGCGCGCGACTACTTCCTTGGCGTTCCCTCCGCGCATCATCATGACGATGCCGCCCACGGACTCGGTCACGCCGTTCTTGACCACGGCGCCGTAGCGGACCTCGTGCCCCATGCCGACCTCGGCCACGTCCCGCACGTAGACGGGCGTACCATTGGATTCGGCCAGCACGATGTTGGCGATGTCCTGCAGGTTCTCGATCAGGCCCACGCCGCGTATCAGGTACTGCTCGGCGTAGTGCGGCAGGATGCCCCCGCCCGAATTGGCGTTGTTGCGCGCCAGCCCCTCGTAGACCTGATGCAGCGTGATGCCGTAGTGGCTCATGCGGTCCGGGTTGACCAGCACCTGGTACTGCTTGACGTAGCCGCCCTGCGAATTGATCTCGGCCACCTGCGGGATGGACCGCAACAGCGGGCGCACCACCCAGTCCTGGACGATGCGCCGTTCCGTCAGCTCCTTCTGCGTCAGCTCCCGGTCGCCGTCATCGGGCCGGTCCAGGGTGTATTGGTAGACCTCGCCCAGCCCCGTGGACACGGGCCCGAGCACGGGCGTCACGCCGGTAGGCATGCGCGAGCCGGTCTCGATCAGCCGCTCCATCACCAACTGGCGCGCGAAATAGACGTCGGTCGCGTCGGTGAAGACCAGGGTGATCAGCGACAGCCCCGGCTTGTTCAGCGAACGCATCTCCTGCAATCCGGGCAGGCCGGTCATCGCGATCTCGATGGGCACGGTCACGAAGCGTTCGACTTCCTCCGGCGAACGGCCGGTAGCGTCGGTCGCGATCTGGACCTGGACGTTGGTGACGTCCGGGAAGGCATCCACCGACAGTTTGCGCATGGCGTCCAGACCGGCCACGAGGGCCACCACCGCCAGCACGACGATGATCAGCCGCTGCTGCAGGGCAGCGCGGACGATTTTCTCGAGCATGATCGTTACTCCGGATCGACGCCAGCGCGCTGGTTGTTGAGGTGGAAGGCCCCTTCGACAACGATGCGGTCACCCGCCTTCAGGCCCGAGGCGACCGCGCGCTTGCCGTTGTACGAGACGCCCATCTGTACCTGGGTCGCGCGAAAACGGCCCGGCTCGATCTCGACGTAGACCAGGTCCTCGTTCTCGAAGCGCACCACGGCCGAGGCGGGGATCACGAGCTGTTCGGTCGGACGGCTGGTGATCAGCATGGTCGCCAGCATCGCCGGCTTGAGCCGGCCGTCGGCGTTGTCGATGGACGTCCTGACCGGCACGGTGCGCGTGACCGGATCGACCACCTGGCCGACGAAGATCAGCTCGCCCGAGATCTTGCGGTTGCCCAGCGCCGGCACCTCGATGTCGACGGTCTGGCCCGCCGCCACCAGGTCGGCCTGCTGCTCGGGCACCTCGGCCACCGCCCACACGCGAGACAGATCGGCCACCGTGAACAGCGCGTCGGCGGGCTGCACCACCTGCCCCGGCGACACATTGAGCTCGACCACCGACCCGCGCAGCGTGGACACCACCGGCGAGAAGGAACTGATCTCGCCCGACTGCCCCATGCGCGCAATCGCCGACGGCGACATGCCCAGCACGCTCAACTGGTCGGAGGCGGCGCGCAGCTCGGCCGCGGCCACCGCGTATTCGTTCTCGCGCCGTTGCAGTTCGGCCTTGCCGATCACGTCGGCGGCGAACAGCAGCCGCGCCCGCTCGCGGGCGTTCTGCTGCAGTTCGGACTGGGCCCTGGCCTTCAGGTAGGCCAGCTGCGCGCTGCCCAGCTCGGTGCTGTGCAGGCGCGCCAGCACGTCGCCCGGCTTGACCGCCGCGCCCAGTGTGGTGTTGATGTCGGTGACCCGCCCCGTCACGGGAGCGCCGATCCGGGCCATGCGCTGGCGGTCGAAATCGATGCGGCCCGCCACGCGCAGCACGTCGCTGAACGGCTCGGTCGCGATCGGGGCGATCTTGATGCGGGCCTGCAAGGCTTCGCTCGCGACCACGATGCTGGGATCGACGACTTCGGCCGGCGCGGCCTCGGTGGCGAGCTTGTCGCCGCAGGCGGCCAGCACGAAGCAGAGCGCGGCCAGGAGGCCCCACCGCCCGGCGGCGGGCTGCACTCGGCGTGCGCCGTGGGAGGTCTTGCGTGAAGAACGCGGAATCATGAGGGTTCACCTGCGAAAGAGTTGGCCAGCAGCCGCTCGATTTCCACGGCGGCCATCTGCAGATCGAATTGGGCGGCGATGAGGTCGTTGCGCGCGGTGCGCAGCACGCGCTGCGCATCGAGGTAATCGATGATCCCGCGCTCGCCGTAGCGATACGCGGCCTCGGCCACGTTCAGCGCGGCCTCGGCCTGGCGAACGATGCCCGACTCCAGCGCCTCGACCTGCGAGGCGGATATCTGGAACTGCTGGTAGGCGGAGTCCAGTTGCTGGGTGAGTTCGAATTCCCGCGCCTCGAGCTGGCTGCGCGCGCGGATGACACCGGCGGCGGCCTCGTTGACCGGGCCCTCCCGGCGGTCCCAGAGCGGCACGCTGACCACCACGCCGAACTGCGTGTCGCGCACGTCGGGATCACGGCTGGACGTGGCCTTGAGCGCCACCGACGGCAAACGCAGCGAGCGCTCGTAGTCCACCGACGCACGGGCCCGCTGCAAGGCGGCCCGGTACTCGGTCAGTTCGGCGTTGCCCGCCAGCATCGTCTCGCGCAGCCTGGCGAGCGGCTCCAGGGACCACGTCCGCCCCAGCCTTCCCTGCAGCGCGAAGCCGGCGGGCAGGATTTCGCCGACCTGCTGGCGCAGGAACGACTTGGCCTGGTTCACGCGCAGCAGCGCGCTCTGGTTGTTCTTCTGGGCATTGAGCAGTTCCGCCCCGACCCGTATGGCCTCGTACTTGGGCGCATCGCCCACGTCGACCCGGATCTGGGCACGGTTGTACAACTGCTGCGTCAGCGCGAGATCCTCCTGGGCCGCCGAGAATTCGGCCTCGCGCCGAAGCGTCTCGTAGAACCCGCGCTTGACCTTGGCCACGAGGTCCACGACGAACGATTCGTGGCTCGCGGTGGTGGCCCGCAGCGTTCCGGTGGCAACCTCGTAGCGCAGACGCCGCTGATTGGGCAGGTCGATGCGCTGGGTGATGGACAGCGTCTGTCCGACGCCCGTGGCGGCGCCGGGCTGGCGAGCGGAAACACGTCCCGTGGTGAATTCCACCTCGGGATTGGGATAGGCCCGGGCCGTGGTCAGGCCGGCCTGTGCGACGTCGACGCCGGCCGAAGCGGCCTCGACGCCCTTGTTGCCCTGGAGGGCAAGGGACAATAGCTGGTCGAGCGTGTAGGGCTGCGCCGCAGCCGCATGGGTACACATGCCCGCCAGCCACACTGACAAAACGAGTGTGATGGGCTTCATGATGGTCGTAGGAACGGACACGCGCGGCGGCCCGAGGCCGCCGGCAAGGCGCGTGCGGCGGCTACCTGCCGCCGCAGACGAGGGTGACGCGGATCAGGCCGTCAGTGATGGCGGCCGGTAGGCCCGGAACACCGGGGCCGGCGCGGGGGGAAGCTGCAAAGCGACGAACAGCGAATCGCCCAGGACGGGCGCGGCGATCGCGACGCACAGGGGAAGGTCGAACTCGTGGGGGTCGAGTGGGGCGCCGCCGTAGGAATTGTCGTTGGCCGGCGGCCGGCAGACCAGGTCGTCCACCGCCACGTCGCCCCAGTCGGGCTCGGAAATCTGCTCGACGATGTCGAATTCCTCGTCCAGCTCGAATTCCCAGCGCGGCATGTCGACCTGGACGGCGGCGCCGGCCAGGGGCGCCTCGTGCAATTCGTGGCCGGCCGCCACGGGCAGGTGGGACGCGACACGGGCGTGCTGGTAGCTGGCCACGACGTGTGCCTTGAGCTGGCACGCGGCGGACTCCGCCCACACCCATTGAAGGGGCAGGAACAGCAATACGAGAAACACGTACCAATGTCGCATGTGCAGCATTTTAAGCGCTGCGACAGTTTTTGCAATTCACTCTCATTTGGCCTGGGTGCGCGGCGGCGCGGCCTCAGCGGGGAGATCAGCCCTCGCCCGGCGCGGCCATGTTATTGCGGACGCGTTGCAGCAATCCTATCAACTGGCCTTGCTCGGCCTCGGTCAGGCCGCGCAGGGCGAAATCGGCCAGCTCGTCGCCCACGTTCAGCGCCTCCGCCAGCATGGACTCGGCCTTGGCCGTGGCCTCGACACGGAATGCCCGCCGGTCACTGGGCACCGGCATGCGCGTGACCCAGCCCCCCTCCTGCATCCGGTCCAGCATGCGGGCGACGGTCATGGGGGTGACGTCCAGCGTCTCGGCCAGCTGCGCCTGCGTCATCGGGCCCAGGAAGGACAGGTACAGGGCCAGGCGGCACTGTGCCCGGCTGAGCTCCAATCGGCCGCGCGCCCGGCGGTCGAATTCGGTGCTCATCAGCCGGCCGATGTCGGACACCAGGAAACCGAAGCGCTTGTCGTAGGGAGTCGCCATGGGAAGACCGGAAGAGGAACGCGCGATATTGTCGCCCATCGCCGCGCGTTCGGGAATATGTAAGCAAGCATATGATATACCTGCATATCATCAAAGTCCCGCCGGGCACACACCGTGCAAACCTCCGCCGCGCCGCTCAACCGGCGCATGATCACGCTGTCCATCATGCTGGCCACGCTGATGCAGACGCTGGACAGCACCATCGCCAACGTCGCGCTGCCCCACATGCAGGGCACGCTGTCCGCCTCCCAGGACGAGATCAGCTGGGTCCTGACTTCCTACATCGTAGCCGCCGCCATCGCCACGCCGCTGACCGGCTGGCTGGCCGCACGGCTGGGCGTCAAGCGCCTGCTGGCGGTCGCGGTGAGCGGCTTCACCGTGGCCTCGCTGCTGTGCGGCCTGTCCGAGACCCTGACCCAGATCGTCGGCGCCCGGCTGCTGCAGGGCCTGTTCGGCGCGGCGCTGGTGCCGCTGTCCCAATCCATCCTGCTGGACATCAATCCGCGCGACAAGCAGCCGCAGGCCATGGCGATCTGGGGCGTGGGCGTGATGGTGGGGCCGATACTGGGCCCTACCCTGGGCGGCTGGCTGACGGACAGCTACAACTGGCGATGGGTGTTCCTGATCAACCTGCCCATCGGCGCCTTCGCGCTGTTCGGCGTGCTGACCTACCTGCCCCGCTCCAAGCCTTCGGCGCGGCAGGCCCTGGACTTCTTCGGGTTCATCACCCTGTCGCTGGCCATCGGCGCCCTCCAGGCCATGCTGGACCGCGGCCAGCAGCTGGACTGGTTCGGCTCGCTGGAGATACGCATCGAGGCCGCCGTCGCGCTGATCAGCTTCGTCTTCTTCGCGCTGCACACGGCCACGGCGGGCAAGGGATCCTTCTTCCGCTATGAATTGCTGAAGGACAGCAATTTCGTCACCGGTACCTGTTTCATCTTCGTGATCGGCGCGGTGATGTACGCGACGCGCGCCCTGCTGCCCCCCATGCTGGAGGCGCTGATGGGCTATCCGGTGGCCACCACCGGCCTGGTCACCGCACCCAGCGGCGTGGGCACCATGGTGGCCATGCTGATCGCGGGGCGGCTGGTCGGGCGTATGGACGTGCGCATGATGCTGCTGGCCGGTTTCCTGGTGTCGGCGGTCGCGCTCTACCAGATGATGGGCTATACGCTGGTCCTGTCCCAAAGCGACATCGTCTGGCCAGGGGTCATCCAGGGCGTGGGCCTGGGCTTCGTGTTCGTCCCGCTGAGCGCGGTCACCTTCGCCACGCTGGCCCCCGAACTGCGGGCCGACGGCACGGCCATCTTCAGCCTGATGCGCAACATCGGCAGCAGCATAGGCATCTCGGTGATCCAGGCGCAGGTCACACGCAATACCCAGGTCGTGCATGCCTCGCTGGTCGAGCACATGAATCCGGCCAACGCCGCGCTGGTGCAAAACTACGACCTGAGTTCGCCCACGACGCTGGAGTCGCTGAACCGGATGGTGACGCAGCAGGCCTCGATGATCGCCTACGTCGACGCCTTCAAGCTGATGTTCATCGCCACCCTGTGCGTGGTGCCGCTGCTGGCCATCGTGCGGTCGCGCCGGCGCGCGGCGGGCGAGGACGCCCCGCACGTGGCCATGGACTGATCGCGGCTAGACATAGTCGCTCGTGGGCGGGCACGAGCAGGCCAGGTTGCGATCGCCGTACAGGTTGTCCACCCGCCCCACCGGCGGCCAATACTTGTGCTCGCGCAGCGACGGCAGCGGATAGGCCGCACGCTCGCGCGCATAAGGATGCGGCCAATCCGGCGCCAGCAGCGTCTCGGCGGTGTGCGGCGCGTTCTTGAGCAGGTTGTCGCCGCGATCCTGCTTTCCCGCCTCGATCTCGGCGATCTCGGCGCGGATGGCGATCATCGCCTCGATGAAGCGGTCCAGCTCGGCGCGGCTCTCGGACTCGGTCGGCTCCACCATCAGCGTGCCGGCCACCGGAAAGCTCATCGTGGGGGCGTGGAAACCGTAGTCGATCAGGCGCTTGGCCACGTCCTCGGCGTCGATGCCGCAGCGCTGCTTGATGGGCCGCAGGTCGAGTATGCATTCGTGCGCCACGTGGCTGCCGCGGCCGGTGTACAGGACCGGATAGTGATCGGCCAGCCGGCGGGCCACGTAGTTGGCGTTCAGGATGGCGACCTGGGTCGCCCTGCGCAGCCCCTCGGCACCCATCAGCGCCACATAGGCCGCGGGAATGGGCAGGATACCCGCCGAACCCAGCGGCGCGGCGGCCACGGGACCGCACGGCGTGCCGTCCGGCAGCCGGCCGTCCTCGCCCACCATGCCGGGTAGATAGGGCGCTAGGTGCGCCCGCACCGCCACCGGCCCCACCCCCGGCCCGCCGCCGCCGTGCGGGATGCAGAAGGTCTTGTGCAGGTTCAGGTGGGACACATCGGCGCCGATGCGACCGGGCTTGACCAGGCCGACCAGGGCATTCATGTTCGCGCCGTCCAGATAGACCTGTCCGCCGTGGTCATGGACGATGTGGCAGATCTCGCCGATGGCGTCCTCGAACACGCCATGGGTCGACGGATAGGTCACCATCAAGGCCGCCAGGCCCCGCCCGGCTTCGGCCGCCTTGCGGCGCAGGTCCTCGACGTCGACGTTGCCCTGCCGGTCGCAGGCCACCACCACGACCCGCATGCCGGCCAGTTGGGCGGAAGCGGGATTGGTGCCGTGGGCCGAGGCCGGGATCAGGCAGATGTCACGCGCCGATTCGCCGCGCGCCGCATGGTAGGCGCGCACCGCCATCAGGCCGGCGTACTCGCCCTGCGCCCCGGAATTGGGCTGGAAGCTGATGGCGTCGTAGCCCGTGATCTCGCACAGTGCGCGCGACAGCCCCGCGACCAGCTCGCGATAGCCCTCGGCCTGCCACGCCGGCGCATACGGATGCAGCGCGGCGAAGCGGGGCCAGGTGACCGGCATCATTTCGGCGGTGGCGTTGAGCTTCATCGTGCATGAACCGAGCGGGATCATGGTGCGATCCAGCGCGAGGTCCATGTCCGACAACCGCCGCAGCCAGCGCAGCATGTCGGTTTCCGAACGGATGGAGCGGAAGACGGGATGGGACAGCACGGGCGTGCCGCGCGCCAGGTCCGGCGGAATCGCCCCGGGCCCGGCCACGCCGGCCGCGTCCGCGCCGCCCGTTCTGCCGCAGCCTTCGGCGAACGCCGCCAGCAGGGACGCCAGGTCGGCGTCGGTCACGGTCTCGTCCAGCGACACGCCCAGGTGCGCCGCGTCGAGCTTGCGCAGGTTGATGCCGGCCGCCTCGGCCGCGCGCACGATGGCGGCGGTATGGCCGCCCGTGCGCAGGTGCAGCGTATCGAAGAAAGATTCATGCCGCGCCTCGATCCCGAGGCGGGCCAGGGCGTCGCGCAGCACCACCGCCTGGCGGTGCACGCGGGCCGCCATCCGCGCAAGGCCCTCGGGACCGTGCCAGACCGCGTACATCGCGGCCATGACGGCCAGCAGCACCTGCGAGGTACAGATGTTGGAGGTGGCCTTCTCGCGGCGGATGTGCTGCTCGCGCGTTTGCAGCGCCAGCCGCAGCGCCGGGCGTCCCGACGCATCGCGCGACACGCCCACCAGCCGTCCCGGCAGGTTGCGCTTGAGTTCATCGCGGCACGCCATGAAAGCGGCGTGCGGGCCGCCGTATCCGGGCGGAATGCCGAAACGCTGGGACGAACCGACGGCGATGTCCGCGCCCCATGCGCCCGGCGGCTGGAGCAGCGCCAGCGCCAGCAGGTCGGTCGCGCACGCGACCACGCCGCCCGCCGCCTTCACCCCGGCGGCCAGCCGCGCGTAGCGCCGCACTTCGCCGGTGCTGCACGGGTACTGCAACAGGATGCCGAAGCACGCGGGCACGCCGGCGGCCTCGTCGCCGACCGCGACCTCGATGTCTAGCGCCGAGGCCCGGGTGCGCAGCACCTCGATGGTCTGCGGATGGCAGCCCGAGGACACGAAGAACACCCGGCTGTCGCTGGTGGAGCTGCGCCGTGCCAGGGTCATGGCCTCGGCCGCCGCGGTGGCCTCATCCAGCAGCGACGCATTGGCGATGTCCAGGCCGGTCAGCTCGCACACCATGGTCTGGAACACCAGCAGCGCCTGCAGCCGGCCCTGGGATATCTCGGGCTGGTAGGGCGTATAGGCGGTGTACCAGGCCGGATTCTCCAGGATGTTGCGCTGGATGACCGGCGGCGTATGCGTGCCGTAGTAGCCCTGGCCGATGTAGCTGCGGAAAAGCGTGTTGCGCCCGGCCAGGGCCTCGAGTTCGGCCAGCACGCCGGCCTCGGTCTTCGGGCCCGGCAGGTCCAGGGGAGCGGTTTCCAGGATGGCGGCCGGCACCACGCGGCGCACGAGGTCATCCAGGCTGTCGGCTCCGACCACGGCCAGCATCGCGGCCTGGTCGGAATCGGAAGGCCCGATATGGCGGGCCGTGAATGCCGCATCGTCTTCAAGCGCCTTGAGCATGGGAACCCGTCCTGTCGTGGGCCTGCGATGGAATGGCGGAAGCGCGCGCACCCGCTTCGCCGGGCGGGTGCCGGTCACGGCCCGGAGCCGGGCCGCGGCGGTGGCGTTACTCGGCGTCGACCGAGGCCTGGTAGCCTGCCGCGTCGAGCAGGCCGGCGGTATCGGCCATGTTGTCGGGCCGGAGCTTGAAGATCCAGGCGGTGTAGGGCTCCTGGTTCAGTTGCTCGGGACTGGCCGAGAGGTCTTCGTTGAAGGCCACGATTTCGCCCGCCACGGGGGCGTAGATGTCGGAGGCCGCCTTGACCGACTCCACCACGCCCGCCGTCTGGCCGGCCTGGAGCCTGGCGCCCACCTTGACGTCGCCGACGTAGACCAGGTCGCCCAGCTGGTCCTGCGCATGGTCGGTGATACCCACCACCAGCAGATCGCCGTCGGCGCGGATCCATTCGTGGGTCTTGGCGTACTTGAGTTCGGAAGGAAGATTCATGGAGCGGATCCTGGTGATGGGTCGATGGAGTCTGAGGGAATTGTAGTGAACCTTGGCGATGGCCGGCGCGCGCGGATCAAGGCTCGCCGCTGTCCAGCACCTTGCCGCGCCGCACGAAGGGCAGCCGGCAGACCACCGCCGGCACGCGCCGGCCGCGGATCTCCACTTCGGCCGCGTCGCCGGGCGACACGCTGTCCGGCAGGCGGGCGAAGCCGATGGACGTGCCCAGGGTGGGCGACATGGTGCCGCTGGTGACCATGCCGGCGCCCTCGGCCGTATCGACCGCCATCTGGGCGCGCATCACGCCCCGGTCCAGCAGCTTGAGCCCCAGCAGTTGCCACTTCAAGCCGTAGGCCAGCGCCGCGCGCCCGACGAAGTCGCGCTGCGGGTCGTGGTCGGACACCGTCCAGGCCAGGCCGGCCTCGGCCGGCTGGGTCAGTTCGTCCATGTCCTGCCCGTACAGGTTCAGGCCGGCCTCGACCCGCAGCGTGTCGCGCGCCCCCAGGCCGCAGGGCGCGACGCCCGCCGCCAGCAGGTCCCGCCACAGGGCGGGCGCCTCGGCGCCGGGCAGCACCACTTCCACGCCGTCCTCGCCGGTGTAGCCGGTCCGCGCCACCAGCACGCCGTCGGCCCCTTCGGCCGTGAACGGCGCCAGGCCGCGCGCCAGCCGACCCAGCGCCGGCCTCGCCTGCGCCAGCCGGTCCCGGGCCTGCGGCCCCTGGACCGCGATCATCGCCAGTTCGCGGCGCGGCTCGATCGCCACGTCGTAGCCGCCGGCCTGGGCGACGCGCGCCATCCATACCAGGTCCTTGTCGGCCGAGGCGGCGTTGACCACGAGCCGGTAGTGCTCCGGCGTCAGCAGGTAGACGATCAAGTCGTCGACCACCCCCGCCTGCGGATTGAGCATGCACGAATACAGCGCCCTGCCCGGCTCGGCCAGGCGATCGACGTCGTTGGCCAGCAGATGCCGCAGGTAGGGCCGCGCCTCGCTGCCCACCACGTCCACGTTGAGCATGTGCGAAACGTCGAACATGCCCGCGCCGCGCCGGACGGCGTGGTGCTCGTCGATCTGCGAACCGTACGAGACGGGCATGGACCAGCCGCCGAAGTCGATCATCTTGCCGGACAGGGCCAGGTGTTCGGCGAAGAGCGGGGTCTGTTTCAGGGGAAGAGGCGCGGTCATACGGATTCCTGGAAGCAGATGGACGAACAGCGGATGAACGAACGTCAGCCGCGCACGGCGGACCACGAAGCCGGCGAACCTCCTGCGCGCGTGCCTTGCATGGTGTTGCCGTTCACCTTGCCGCGATAGCGCACCCCGTTGACCGAGAACGAGATGTCGTCGCCGCGCAGTGTGGCGTCGTCGATGGGCCGGGCATCCAGGGTACCGCTCAGCCGCTGGAACTGCTGGGCCAGCTTCAGTTCGCGGCCATCAAGCTTCCAGGCGCCCTCGACCTTGGCGGGCACGATCCACAGCAGCGCCGAGCACCAGGTCTGGCATTGCTCGGTAACCGTGGCCTGCTCGTCGGGCCGCCAATCGCCCATGGGGAAGGTGTTCGACACCACACGGGTGCCGGGCTTGAGATTCAGCAGGTGCGGCCGCAGCTTCTCGTTGATGGTGGGCAGCAGAAACAGCGTGATGACACTGGCGCCGGAAAGATCGGTCTCGAACAGATCCGCCTTGGCGAACGTGGCGCGGCCGGACACGCCCGCCACCTGGGCATTGCGGCGCGCCAATTCCACCATCTCGGGGTTGTATTCGATGCCGTGGGCCTTGATGCCGCGCTGGGCCGCGGTGATCACCAGCCGCCCGTCGCCCGAGCCCAGGTCGATCAGGGTATCGCCCGGCGCGGCCTTGGCCATGTCTATCATCTTGTCGACCAGGGTCTGGGGGGTCGGCACCCACACCACGTCCTTGCCTTCCTGGCCGACGTCGGGCACATACGACGAATCCGGCTTTTCCGCCGCCTGGACGGCGGCCAGGGCCGGCAGCGCGCAGACGGCCAGCACGGCCATCCCCCGCGCGCACCGGCGCAACACTTTCGACTGCAACGAACTACCCAACAACGCGAGCATCATGGGGTTTCCCCTTTTCTGGTGAACGAGTGAGGCGGGACGTGGGTGCGTCGGATTCGATTGTGCCTGACTCGATGTCGGCGCGAAAGCAGGCCCGGCTGCCAAGGGATTCTCAATGCACGAGACGGGTGTTTGACCCGTATTCGAAGCGGGTGACATAGTCGCCGGCGACAGGGCGTCGTTGCTTTGGCAACCGCCCGCGCCTTTCGTGCCAGGACGCGGCACGATTTCCACATGAAAAGATGCGAGGAGACAGTCATGGCCGCATTCCCCTTCCCCCCTGCTTGGCGGCCACTGGCCGTCCTCTGCCAGATTGCCCTGGTGGCGGTCTGCGGCGTGCCGCAGGCAGCGGCGCAATATCCCGATCGGCCCGTGCGCATCGTCACGCCTTTCCCGGTCGGCAGCGGCGTCGACGTGAACCTGCGCATGGTCACCGAACGCCTGTCCAGGGCCTGGGGCAAGCCCGTGCTGGTCGAGAACAAGCCGGGCGCCGCGGGCTTCATCGCCATCGAAGCGGCCCGGCGCGCGCCGGCCGACGGCTATACCCTGCTGCAATTGGACAGCGCGCAGATGGCCGCGCAGCCCTATCTGTTCAGCAAGCTTCCCTACGACCTGAAGCGTGATTTCACGCCCGTCACGACCTTGTTCCGCAACTACTTCTTCCTGGCGGTTCCCGCGGACAGCCGCTACCGCAGCGTGGGCGACCTGATCGCCGACGCCAAGGCGGCCCCGGGGAACATCAACTACGGGTCATGGTTCGTGGGCAGCCCCGGACACCTGGGAGGCGCCATGCTCGACCAGGCGGCGGGCACGTCCATGACGCACATCGCGTACAAGGAAATGTCCCAGCTCTACACGGCCGTGGCGAGCAGCCAGGTTCCGTGGGCGTTCGGCACCATAGGAAGCATGAATGCGCTCTACAAGGGGGGCAAGCTGAGGCTGCTGGCGGCCGCGGCACCGTCACGGGTGCAAGGGTTCGAGTCCGTCCCCACCATGGGCGAGGCCGGCGGACCGCAAGGTTTCGAGCTCAGCGCCTGGGTGGGCATCCTGGCGCCTCGAGGCGTACCCGATGCCATCGCGGCCAGGATCCGCCACGACATCGCCACGGCGCTGCAGGACCCGGAACTGCGGGAGCGCTACATGCAGTTGGCCTACGAGCCGCTGGCGATGACGCCCGAGCAGTTCCAGGCCCAGCTCGATGCGGATTCGCGCCGGTATGGGCAGATCATCAAGCGCTTGAACATTTCCTTGGACTAGGCCCGGGCCTGGGCCAGGATGCTGCGCAGCATGTCCACGAGTTTCAACGCAGCCGGCGACAACGCGTGGCCAGGCAGCGTCACGAGCGCGATGCTGCGAACCAGGGTCGGACGGACGATGCGCAGCTTCTGGACGCCGGCGCCGAGCGTGCGCGGCAGCGCGGTCGCCGGCAGGATGGCAGCGCCCAGGCCGGCCGTCGCCATCGATATCAGCGTCTGCGAATGCATGAACTGGAAGCGCGTGGCCAGGTGGAGCCCTTGCGCGGCCATCGCTTCCTCGACGAGGGTGCGCAACGCGGTGCCCTGTTCCAGCACCAGCAGAGGCATGGCCGCCAGGGCCTTGAGCGAAATGGTCTTGCGATCGCCCTCCAGCAGCGCGCGAGGCACCAGCGCGACCAGTTCATCGGTCAGCAGGGGCTCGAAGCGGAACTCGGGCGAACCGGTCATCACGCTGATGCCGAAATCGACTTCCCGCTGCCTGACGCTTTCGAACAGCGCCGCCGCGGTGATCTCGCGCACGAAGACCTGGATACCTGGGTACTGGCCCTGGAAAGCCGCCAGCACGTCGCCCAGGTAGGCACCGGCGATAGTGGGCGCGCAGGCCAGCGCGATGCGCCCGCGCTGGACGTCGGCGGCCTCCTGGATCGCCTGCAATCCGCCCTCCACCTCCTGCAGGGCGCGTCGAACGCACTGGAGCAGTTGCTCGCCTTCGCGCGTCAGCGTGACCTGGCGCGTGGTGCGATGGAACAGCGGCACTCCCAGTTGTTCTTCCAGGCGGCGGATCTGGCCGCTGACCGCCGAACCGGATCGGTGGGCCCGTCCGGCAGCGGTACGGAAGCTGCGGCTTTCGCCGACCAGCATGAAGGTATGCAGCAGTTTCAGGTTGACCGAGGAGATCGGATCACCGGGTCTGGCCATGGAAGCTCGCCTGGTTTCGCGGACAAAAGATTGTACGGAAAATCTTCTCAATCCTAACAATAATCGCGATTGTTGTTCCATCGAGCGATTCCTACACTGCACGGCATGGAAACCGCACGATGCCCGCGACCGGCCGGCACGATGCATCCGGGCCATCCAGGCCCACGCCATCTGGAGACAAGCCATGAACCGTTCACGATCCCTCGGACTCCTGCTGTCCGCGCTGGCCGCGGCCCTGCTCGCAGCCGCTCCGGCCGCCGGCCAGGGCAGCTATCCCGCCAAGCCCATCCGCATCATCGCCCCCTTCCCGCCCGGGAACTCGTCCGACGTCGCCGCGCGCTTCCTGGGCGAGCAACTGGCCGCCCGGCTCGGGCAGCCGGTGGTGGTCGAGAACAAGGTCGGCGCCTCCGGACAGGTGGGCGCGGCCTATGTGGCCAAGTCGGACCCCGACGGCTACACGTTGCTGATGACCTCCACCTCGGCCACCATCAGCCCCGCCATCTACAAATCGATCCCGTTCGACATCCTGGGCGACTTCGCCCCCGTCGTCCGGGTCGCCGTGGCCCCCATGGTGCTGCTGGTCCGCGCCGACGCACCGTATGCCAGCCTGGAGGATTTCGTGGCGCAACTGCGCAGCCACCCCGAACGCTATACCTACGCGACGGCGGGCAGCGGGACGATCCAGCATCTGGCCATCGCCGCGTTCCTGTCCCGGCTGAAAACCGACGTGCTGGGCGTACCTTACAAAGGCAGCCCCCAGGCGCTGACCGACCTCATCGGCGGCCAGGTGCAATTCATGTTCGACGCCGTGCTGTCGGGCAAGCCCCACGTGGACTCCGGACGGCTCAAACCGCTGGCCGTGGCCAGCCTGGCGCCCATCGCGCAGATGCCAGGCGTGCCGGCGGCCGCGCAGTCCGCCGTTCCGGAGCTCAAGGACTTCGAGATCGAAGGCTGGGTCGGCCTGCTGGCCCCCCGCGGAACGCCGACCGCGATCACGCAGCGCCTGAACCGCGAGATCGTGGCGGTCCTGACCTCGCCCGACATGCGCGAGCGGCTGGCCAAGGCCAACATCGCCACCGCCGCGGCCAATACGCCGGAAGAGTTCTCGCAGTTCCTGCGCAAGGACGCGCAGCGCTGGAAGGACATCGCGACCGCCGCCCGGATCCCCCAGGAATGACCCTCTCCCAAGACACCTACGATGTCGCCGCGCTGTGCGCCCTGCTGCGGCAGGCATCGGCCGCGGCCGCCTATGAAGCCATGGAGCGCGGGGGACACCTGTCGCCCTCGCTGTCCGCCCTCGTGGCTGGCGTGCTGTGCGTGGGGCCGGCGTACACCGTGCGCGCTCCCGCCGGCTACGGCGACGAGATCGTCCGCGCGGCCGATGAAGCTCCGGCGGGCTCGGTCATCGTGATCGACATCAGCCCCGTTCCGGATGCCTGCACCTGGGGGGGCACGGGAACGGCCGTCGCCCAGCGGCGCGGCGTCTCGGGCGTGGTCAGCAACGGCCGGGTCCGCGACCTGGCCGAGATACGCCATGCGCGATTCCCCGTCTTCGCCCGCGGCGCGGTCGCCACCGGCTGGACCGGCGGGCGCCGGGGCGAAACGGGGGTACCGGTCTCGGTGGGCGGCAGGGTGATCCATGCCGGCGACATTCTTTGCGCCGACGACGACGGCATCGTCGTCATTGCGCGCGCCGAGGCCGCCCACTTCCTGGGCCGGCTGCAGGCGCGCCTGGACTTCGAACGCGAGGCCGCGCGCATCGTCGACGAAGGCGGCCGTTACGCCGACGTCATGGCGCGCAAGCCGGGTTGACGGACATCGCCATGAGCCGCATCGCATCCAGGATCCCGCAGACGGGCGCCGAGAAGATTCTCGCGCGCGCCAGCGGCAAACCTTACGTCCGCCCCGGCGACATCGTCTCGCCGGATCCCGAACTGGTCATCATCCACGACGGATACGTGGAGTCCGCGTACAACGAACTGTCGAGCCTGGGGTACCGCCGCATCGCCCGGCCCGAACGCGTGATGTTCGTGACCGACCACGAAGTGGCCTACGCCAGCCCGGCCTCGGCCCTGCGTGCGCGCCGCATCCGCCAGATCGCCCGCGAATGGAACGTGGGCCGCTTCTTCGACGCCGGACGCGGCGGCCACGGGCACATCTTCCCCATCGAGGCGGGCCTGGTGCGGGCGGGCATGTTCCTGTCCTGCTACGACATGCACGCCACGAACTTCGGCGCGGTCGGCGCCGTGGCCTGCGCCCCCGGCCCGGAGATCGTCTCGGTGCTGGCGACCGGCGCGGTCTGGGAACAGGTACCCGCGACCGTGCGCCTGCGCCTGCAAGGCACCACGGGACCGGCGCTGACCGCGCGCGACGTCGGCTTCCATGTCACCCGTCTCTTCGCCGACGGCCGGCTGCCCGCGCACGACAACCGCATGATCGAGTTCGCCGGCGACTATACGGCCACGCTGCCGCTGTCCGAACGCATCGCCCTTTGCAACTCGCTGACCGAGATCGGCGTCGCCAACGTCTGGTTCACCCCGGCCGGCGACGGGTTCATTCACGCCGGCGACGCCGACGCGCCGGTCGAGGCCGATGTCGAGATCGACCTGGCCGGCCTCGCGCCGCAGGTCGCCCTGCCCGGCGGCCCGCATCTGGGCGTGGACGTGGACGACGTGGCCGGGCGGCACGTGGACCATGCCTACATCGGGTCCTGCGGATCCGGCATGTACGAGGATTTCGCCGCGGCCGCGGCCCTGCTGCGCGGCCGCCGGATCGCCAGCCACGTGCGCATGTTCATCGTCCCGGGCACGGTCGAGACCTCGTTGCGCATGGCCCGCGACGGGCTCGCGGAAGTGTTCCAGGAAGCCGGAGCGATGCTGCTTCCCCCCGGATGCGGCCCCTGCGCGGGTGGCGTGATGGGCCCCCTGGCCGATGGCGAAACGTCCATTTCCACCGCTGCGACCAACCATGCCGGCCGCTTCGGCGCGAAGGCTGCCCAGGCCTACCTGGGCAGCCCGCTGACGGTGGCGGCATCGGCCCTGGCCGGCCGCATCGCCGATCCGCGCGCGCTGGTGCACCAACAGGAGCGAACACCATGACCGGCACGATGCGACGCGTCGGGCGCTGCCACGTATTCGGCGACGACATTCCCCTGGACGACGGTTTCATCCCCTTCGAGATGGCGATACGCCGGATCGACGATCCGCAGTTGTTACGGCCCGAATTACTCCGGATGGTGGATCCGGCGTTCCCCGACCGGGTGGAACCGGGAGACATCATCGTGGCCGGTGCGAACTTCGGCTGCGGCAAGCCTCACTTCCAGGGTTTCATCGCGATGGCGGCGCTGGGCCTGTCGGTACTGTGCGTATCGATGCCCTACAAGACGCTGCGCGGCGCGATCTCGAAAGGGGTCCCGGTCCTGGCCGGCCTGCCCGGCGCCGATGCGGTCCTCTGCACGGGCCACCGACTGGATGTCGATTTCGACCAGGGGACGATCATCAACCTGGATACGGGGCGGCGCATCGACGTTCCGCCCTTGTCGCCGCTGCTGGCGGACGTCGTCCGGCGCGGCGGCACGCGCGGCACCCTGGCCGCGTGGCTGGATACCCATCCGGACATGCGCCTGCCCGCCCAGGCGCCACGCGAATGATCAGACTACCTGGCCGCAGGCCACGCCGGACGCCCAGGCCCACTGGAAGTTGTAACCCCCCAGCCATCCGGTCACGTCCACCACCTCGCCGATGAAATGCAGGCCGGGAACGGCCTTGGCTTCCATGGTCTGCTGGTCCAGGCCCCGCGTATCGACGCCGCCGCGCATGACCTCGGCCTTCTTGTACCCTTCGGTGCCCGACGGCGTCAGGGTCCATTGCTTCATGCCCTCGGCCACCTGGCGCAGCGCCTTGTCGGGCAGGTCGGCGATGCGCTGCTCGCCCAGGCCGGGATGGGCCGCGGCCAGCCACTGTTCGGCCAGCCGGCGCGGCACCATGCCGGCCAGCACGTTGGCCAGGTGCTGGCGGCCGCCGGCCTTGGCGGCCAGCAGGTCCGCCATCAGGTCCACGTCCGGCGCGAGATCGATGACGATGGCCTCGCCCGGCTGCCAATAGCTCGATATCTGCAACACCGCCGGACCGGACAGGCCCCGATGGGTGAACAGCAGGTCCTCGCGGAACGAGGCCGCGCTTCGGCCTGCGCCGGTGCGGATGCCGACCTCCAGCGCGACGCCGGCCAGAGGCACGAAGGGTTTCCACGACGCGGCATCGAAGGTCAGCGGCACCAGCGCCGGCCGGGGCTCGACGATCTTCAGGCCGAACTGCCGCGCGATGCGCAGGCCGAAGTCCGAGGCGCCGATCTGCGCCACGGGCAGCCCGCCGGTCGCGATGACCACGCGTTGGGCACGGATGGCGCCGGACGAGGTACGCAGCATGAAACCCGCCTCGTCCTGCTCCACCGATTCGACCGTGCAGGGCATGCGCCACGCCACGCCGCCCGCGTCGCACTCGGCGCGCAGCATGCGGATGATGTCCTCGCTGGACTCGTCGCAGAACAGCTGGCCCCGGTGCTTCTCGTGCCAGGCGATGCGGTGGCGCGCCATCAACGTCAGGAAATCACGCGGCGTATAGCGCGACAGCGCCGAGCGGCAGAAGTGGGGATTGCCGGATATGAAGTTGGCGGGTCCGGCGTCGCGGTTGGTGAAATTGCACCGCCCGCCGCCCGAAATGCGGATCTTCTCGGCCAGCCTGCGCGCGTGGTCGATCAGCACCACGCGCCGGCCGCGCCCGCCGGCCACCGCCGCGCACATCATGCCGGCGGCGCCCGCGCCTATCACCGCCACGTCGAAGGCCGCGTCGCGCGGCCCGTCCGCCGCCATCAGGCGTCCTTGACGCAATCCACGTAGAAGCGCATGTCGCCGTTGGGCTGCACTTCCTCCACCAGTCCGTGGATGTCGGTGTCGAAGCCCGGGAACTGGGCGTTGAACTTGCGGGCGAACTGCAGGTACTTGACGATGGTGCTGTTGAAGCGTTCGCCCGGGATCAGGAGCGGAATACCCGGCGGGTACGGCGTCAGCAGCACGCTGGTCACGCGTCCTTCCAACGCATCGATGTCGACCCGCTCGATCTCGCGGTGCGCCATCTTGGCGAAGGCCTCGGACGGCTTCATGGCCGGCACCATGTCGCTCAGGTACATCTCGGTGGTCAGGCGCGCCACGTCATGGGCACGGTACATCTCGTGGATGCGCGTGCACAGGTCGCGCAGCCCCACCTGCTCGTATTGCGGATAGTCGTGGCAGAACTCAGGCAGGATGCGCCACATGGGCTGGTTCCTGTCGTAGTCGTCCTTGAACTGCTGCAGCGCGGTCAGCAGCGTGTTCCAGCGGCCCTTGGTGATGCCGATGGTGAACATGATGAAGAACGAGTACAGGCCGGCCTTCTCGACGATCACGCCGTGCTCGGCCAGGAACTTGGTCACGATGGAGGCGGGGATGCCGGTCTGGCCGAAGGTGCCCGAGACGTCCAGCCCCGGCGTGACGATGGTCGCCTTGATCGGATCCAGCATGTTGAAGCCGGGCGCCAGGGCGCCGAAGCCGTGCCAGTTGGCGTCGGTTTCCAGCAGCCAGTCGTCGCGCTCGCCGATGCCATCGGCCACGAGATTGTCCGGCCCCCAGACCTTGAACCACCAGTCGCTGGCGCCGAACTCGGCTTCCACCTTGCGCATGGCGCGGCGGAAGTCCAGCGCCTCGAGAATGCTTTCCTCGACCAGCGCCGTGCCGCCCGGCGGCTCCATCATCGCCGCCGCCACGTCGCAGGACGCGATGATCGCGTACTGCGGCGAGGTCGACGTGTGCATCAGGTAGGCCTCGTTGAACACGTAGCGGTCCAGCTTGCGGGTCTCGGACTCCTGCACGATGATCTGCGAGGCCTGCGAGATGCCGGCCAGCAGCTTGTGCGTGGAGTGGGTCGCATACACCACCGCCTCGGTGCTGCGCGGACGGTCCTTGCCGATGGCGTGCATGTTCCGGTAGAACTCGTGGAACGCCGCGTGCGGCAGCCAGGCCTCGTCGAAGTGCAGGGTGTCGATGCTGCTGCCCAGCAGTTCCTTGATCATCTCGACGTTGTAGACCACGCCGTCGTAGGTGCTCTGCGTGATGGTCAGGATGCGGGGCTTGCGGCCGGCGTTGTCTTTGGCGAAGGGATTGGCGTCGATCTTCTTCTGGATGTTCTCGGGACGGAACTCATCCAGCGGAATCGGCCCGATGATGCCCAGGTGGTTGCGCGTGGGCCGCAGGAACACCGGCACCGCGCCCGTCATGATGATGGCGTGCAGGATGGACTTGTGGCAGTTGCGGTCCACCACCACCACGTCGCCGGGCGCCACGTTGGCGTGCCAGACGATCTTGTTGGACGTGGACGTGCCGTTGGTCACGAAGAAACAGTGGTCGGCATTGAAGATGCGCGCCGCGTTGCGTTCAGACGCCGCGACGGGGCCGGTATGGTCCAGCAGTTGCCCCAGTTCGTCCACCGCGTTGCAGACGTCGGCGCGCAGCATGTTCTCGCCGAAGAACTGGTGGAACATCTGGCCCACCGGGCTCTTCAGGAACGCCACGCCGCCCGAGTGGCCGGGACAGTGCCAGGAGTACGAACCGTCCTGGGCATACTTGACCAGTTCGCGGAAGAACGGCGGCGGCAGCGACTCCAGGTAGCTCTTGGCTTCGCGGATGATGTGGCGGGCCACGAACTCCGGCGTGTCCTCGAACATGTGGATGAAACCATGCAGCTCGCGCAGGATGTCGTTCGGGATGTGCCGCGAGGTGCGGGTCTCGCCGTACAGGTAGATGGGGATCTCGGCATTGCGAAAGCGCAGTTCGCCGATGAAGGCCCGCAGCTTGCTGACGGCATTGGCCACGTCCTCGGGCATGCCTTCGCCGAATTCCTCATCGTCGATCGACAGGATGAACGCGCTGGCGCGGCTCTGCTGCTGCGCGAAGGACGACAGGTCCCCGTAGCTGGTGACGCCCAGCACCTCCATGCCCTCGGCCTCGATGGCCGCGGCCAGCGCACGCACGCCCAGGCCGGATGCATTCTCGGAACGAAAATCTTCGTCGATGATGACGATGGGGAAACGGAATTTCAATTGAGGCCCCCCCCTACGCGCTGACGCGCGCCCCCCAAGGGGGCGGCACTGGCGGACCGGCGGAGCCGGATCCGCTGTGCCCTGGGAGGGCACGTGGCGGCAGGGAAATCGGTTGAAAAACGGCCGGCCGCGAGCAAGTTACCTCGCACAGCGCCTCCGGGCGTAAAAAACATACAACTAGCGTAAAACAATTCAGTGTCGGTTTGAGGACCACCCTCGCCCCAGCCAATGCCCCCAGACCACGACACGGGGGATCCGGCTCCGCCGGTCCCCCGCCGTCGGCCCCCTGGGGGGCGCGCGTCAGCGCGTAGGGGGGGGCCTATGTTCTAGGCAGTGTCACGCCCTGCTGGCCCTGGTACTTGCCGCCGCGGTCCCTGTAAGACGTCTCGCAGACTTCGTCGCTTTCCAGGAACAGCATCTGGGCGCAGCCCTCGCCGGCGTAGATCTTGGCGGGCAGGGGCGTGGTGTTCGAGAACTCCAGCGTCACGTGGCCTTCCCACTCGGGTTCCAGGGGCGTGACGTTGACGATGATCCCGCAGCGCGCGTAGGTGCTCTTGCCCAGGCAGATGGTCAGGACGCTGCGCGGGATGCGGAAGTATTCGACCGTGCGGGCCAGCGCGAACGAGTTGGGCGGGATGATGCAGACATCGCCCTTGAAGTCGACGAAGGACTTCTCGTCGAAGGCCTTGGGATCGACGATGGTCGAATTGATGTTGGTGAAGATCTTGAATTCGTCGGCACAGCGCACGTCATAGCCGTAGCTGCTCGTGCCGTAGCTGACGATGCGCGTGCCGTCGTGCGCCCGGACCTGGCCGGGCTCGAATGGCTCGATCATGCCTTCGGCCGCCACGCGGCGGATCCAGCGGTCGCTTTTGATGCTCATGGACGGGGGTCTCGTCAGGGGACGTCTACGTGAAAGGGGGAATTGTAGCTGGACTGGGGATACCCCCAATACCCCCCGACGCCCCCGCCCCCTTTCGACTCAGTCCAGCCGGATGTCGAGCGCCTTGATCACCTCGCCGTACCTGCGGGAATCCTCGGCGATGGCCTTGGAAAGATCGTCCGGCGTGCCCCCCAGCCCCACCGTGCCCTGGCGTGCCAGCAGTTCCTGGGCCTGGGGCGACCGCATCGCCTGGGTGACCGCCCGGGCGATCTTCTCCCGCAGCGCCAGCGGCGTGGCGGCCGGCGCCATCAGCCCCGACCACGAGACCGCGTCGCCGAAGGACAGGCCGGTGGTTTCCTTCAAGGTCGGCATCTCGGGCACCAGCGGCGAGCGTTGTTCAGCGACCACACCCAGCGCCTTGACCCGCCCTCCGCGGATGAACGGCAGCGCGGCCGGCAACTGCGCGATCATCATGTCGATCTGGCCGCCCGCCACGTCCGCCAGCGCCGCCGACACGCTGTTGTAGGGCACGTGCAGCAGGTTGACGCCCGCGCGCCCGGCGAAGATCTCGGCGGCCAGGTGCGCCTGGCTGCCTATGCCCGGCGACGAATAACTCAGGCGTCCGGCCTTGGCCTTGGCGATCAGCGCCTTGGCGTCCGCCACGCCCAGCGTGTTCGACACCACCAGGACGTTGGGCACCGCCCCTACCTGAGCGACGGGCGCCAGGTCGCGGGCGATGTCGAACGGGCGCTTCCGGTAGAGATGCGGGTTGACCGCCAGGTCCGACACCGGCACGGATACCAGCGTATAGCCGTCGGGCGCGGCCTTCACCACGGCCGAGATGCCTATGGTCCCGACCCCGCCGGGCTTGTTCTCGACAATGACGGGCTGGCCCCAACCCTGCGCGAGGCGTTCCGCCAGGACGCGCGCCAACAGGTCGGCCGCGCCGCCCGCGCCGTACGGCACGATGATGCGGACCGGGCGCTCGGGATAGGCATCGACGGCATGGTCCTGGGCGGATGCCGGTGCCGCCAGGCAGGCCGCCGCCGCGCAGGCGGCCGCCCGCAGGAAATTCGCTCGGGCAAGGGAAAAACGTAGGCTCTTCATGGACATATCCTTGAAACGATCGGATCCAGGCGCCGCGGGGGCGCCCCGGGCTATTCGCAATCGGGGCAAAACGAAGGCGGGCACATCGTCCGAGCGGTGCGCCGCAGCGGGTCCCAGTCCTGGACCTGGCCCCACACCCTTTCCGCGAAGGCCTGGGCCTCGGCCCGCAGGCCGCCCAGGTCGACGTCGGGAATGCGGCCGTCGCGCATGCGGATCTCGCCGCCGGTGACGACCAGGTCCACGTCGTCGCCCACGCCGCACTCGACCAGGCTGCATATCGGGTCCCAGATCGGCCCGTAGCGCAGCACGTCCTTGCGCCCCAGGTTGATGGCGACGATGTCCGCCCGGGCGCCCGACGCCAACCGGCCCAGGTCCTCGCGGCCCAGCGACCGGGCGCCGCCCAGCGTGGCCGCCTCGAACACCTGTTCCGCGCTGGCCGCCGTCAGGTCGTGGCTCATGACCTTGCCGTGATAAGAGGCCGTGCGCATGTTCATGATCATGTCGCGCGGATAGGTATCGCTGCCTATCGTCATGTTCACCCCGGCCTCGCGGTACGACTTCCACGAATCCAGCACGCGGGCCCGGCGCACGATGTTGATCGGGCAGTGGGACACCGAGACCTGGTTCGTCCCCATGCGCTTGAGGTCGCTGCCGCCCGAGTAGTTCAGGCGCGCACTGTCGGAGATGAAATTGGCGTGCCCGATGTTCAGCGCGGGAGTCAGCATCTCCACGCTGTCCAGCAGTTCGATGGGCGTCTTGCGATGCTCGCGCACGGTCTCGTAGAACTCGATGACGTTGTAGCCCGCGTGCGTCGCCATCGGCACGCCCAGGTCGCGCGCGGCCGCCACGGTCCGGCGCAGGATGTCGACGCTGCAGTTCTCGACCTCGCGCGGCACCAGGATGCCGTGGACCAGGTCGCTCGGGTCGCGCTCGGCCCGCTCGATGAACGCCACCGCGTCGTTGAACAGATGCAGCCCGCCGTCGGGATAGGGCACGCGGGTCAGGTTGCCGTCGTCGTCCGAGGCCCAGCGGCCACTGTCGTAGCCCGGCCCCAGATAGCCCCGCACGCCCAGCGCCTCGCACTGCCGCCACAGCGCCTCCTGGACGATCACGTGGCCGCCCAGCTCGACGAAGGTCGTCACGCCGTTGCGCAACAGTTCGCTGACCGTGAACGCCGCATGCAGGGCGATGCCGGGATCCACCTGCGCCTGTTCCTTGGTCAGGTAGTTGGGATAGCCCTGTATGCGCGTGCCCGACCGCGCAATGGTGACGTCCATGTAGGGCTGGCCGAACAGGTCCGGCCGTCCATGGTCAGTCAGCAGCTTGTGCAACGCGCGGTGCCCCGAGTGCACGTGTGTGTCGATGAAGCCCGGCGACAGCAGGCATCCCGGCGCCTCGATGACGCGGTCCGCCTCGCCCCGGTAATCGTCCCCCGCGTACACGACGCGGTCTCCTTCGTAGACCACGCAGGCCTGCCGATAAAGCACATGCCCGCCATCCTGGAATCCCACCACCCAGTCGCCGTTGATCCTGGTTTTCATGCTGGTCTTTTTCCCTCGTTCTGCGAATATTGATCCTGCGTTGCACTGCCGATGACAGGTTCTCAGCATGCTGAGCAATTGCCGGGACTGTCAACGCATGGGGACCGGCCGAAGGGAACCGAAAACCTTGCTCGCAGATGCCGCGGAACGAAAATGGGCACCATGCGGAAATGCGCGAGATCGATGAAGAACGAGCGAGATAAGAGTAGAAGCGGGAAGGAGGCCACTCGGCTCCATAGCGAGGATCTGGCCGGGCCGCGCGCCCCATCCAAGAATGGCTATCTCGATTCCGTTGTGGAATATTTGATTATGACGGCCGGCCACCGGCCCCGATGAAGCCCGGACCCATGGATATCAAGCACGTCGACCTGCATCTCCTGATGATCTTCGATGCGGTACTGGCCGAAGGCAACGTGACCCGCGCCGCGGATCGCATCGACATCAGCCAGTCCGCCGTCAGCAAGGGGCTGGCGCAATTGCGGGAGATCTTCCACGATCCGCTGTTCCTGCGGAACGGGCGCGGCGTCGTCCCCACCCACAAGGCGATGGAGATGGCCACCGGCGTGCGCCACGCCATCCTCGCCCTGAACGGACTGGCCTCGCCGTCCGAGCCCTTCGCGCCGCACGCCGCGCGCATGCACTTCAACATCGCGGCCACGGACTACGTCACCTTCACCCTGCTGCCCGCGCTCATGCGGCGCCTGGCCTCGGTAGCGCCCTCGGTCTCGGTGGCCATCCATCCGATCGAGCCCCTGATGCCCGAGGAATTGCTGCTGCTGGGCAAGGTGGACCTGGTGCTGTCGCCGGTGGCCACCGCCACCTATCCCATCTACCGGCAGGAACTGTTCAGGGACGACTACGTCTGCCTGCACCGCATCGGCCACCCGCTGGACGGCCAGGCGCTCGGCCCCCAGCAGTTCGCCTCGGCGCGGCACGTCGCCATGCCGCGCCAGAACGGCGCGCGCGAGCGGGTGCTGCAGGACGCGATGCAGCAGCACGGCATCTCGCGGGACGTCGCCGCCCAGGTTCCCCACATGCTCGCCATCGCCCCCACGCTGGCCTGCACGGATCTGATCGCCACCGTCACGCGCCGCATCGCCCGGGCCTTCTGCGGCCTCTATCCCCTGCACATGGCGCCTCACCCGCTGCCACTGGGCGAATTCGTCGTCTCGCAGCTCTGGCACGAACGGACCCATCCCAGCCAGTCCCAGCGCTGGCTGCGGGAATTGATCTTCGAGGTCTGCCGGGAATTGTGACGGCGGCGCTAGCCGGCGGCGGGCGCCGCCAGGCCGGCCGCCAGGAAATCCAGCAGGCGCGACAAGGTCAGGTCGACGCTGGCCGCGGACACCGGCGTGGCGGGCACGTCCGGCATCAGCCGGGCGACGCGGCCGTTGTCGGCGCGGATGTACATCATGCTGCCGAACACGCATTGCAGCCGTAGATACAGCTCATCCCGCGTCAGGTGGGGACAGGCCCGCGCCAGGATGTCGACGAACAGGCGGCCGACGTCGTCATGGACGCCGAACACGATGTTCTTGACCGCCGGATCGGGTTCGACCGAACAGATGGCCGACAACCGGTTGAAACGGGCGCCCTCCTCGGTCTGCCCCACGCGCATGCCCGGCCCGATGAAGGCCTCGAGCACGGCCCGCACCTCGGGCCGCCCCTGCGGATCGGCGGGCACGCAGGCCTGCAGCAGCGCGTGGCGCTCGTCGTTCATCCGTCCCACCCGTGCCTCGAAAATCGCCCGCAGCAACCCTTCCTTGGTCCGGAAGTAGTAGTGCACGGCGGCCATGTTGACGCCCGCGGTGGCGGTGATCGTGCGCAGCGACACGCCGTTGTAGCCGTGCTCGGCGAACAGCCGCTCGGCCACGTCCACGATGCGGTCGCGGGTGGAGGCGGATTCGACGGGATCGGCGGCGGGAATGGGCATGGACACGTCCGGAAAGCGGTGGGGAGCCTATGTTACCTGCAAAGCCCCGATCATTGTTTCAGTCGATTGATTGAATCATTCGTTTGACCGAATCGCCGAGAATTCCTATGATGGGCCCTGACACGCGCCATCCGGCGCACCGCATGAGGAACCCCATGAACGGAAAGATCCGCCGTGTCGTGACCGGCCATGACGAACAGGGCCGCGCCGTCGTGCTGGAAGACGGCTACGCGCCCAACGTCCGCCACGACGCCAGCCGCCCCGGCTACTACCTGACCCAGTTGTGGCTGACACCCACGGCTCCGGCCCCCATCAACAACGGCGCCGACCCGACCCTGGGGCCGGTCTCGCTGGCGCCGCCCGAACTGGGCACGGTCGTGCGCATCATCGAATTTCCGCCGGCGGGCCTGGAGCTGCGCGACGTGGATGCCGATGCCGCCAGGCAGGCGTTCTCGATGTTCGGCGGCCAGCATGCCTTGACCGGCCAGGGCGGCGGCAAGCAGCGCCATCCCTTCATGCACCGCACCGAAACCATCGACTACGCCATCGTGCTGTCGGGCGAGATCACCATGCTGCTGGACGAGTCCGAAGTCACCCTCAAGGCCGGCGAAATCCTGATCCAGCGCGGCACCAATCACGCCTGGACCAACCGCACGGACGAGCCGGCCCGCGTGCTGTTCGTCCTGGTCGACGGCAAGTTCGACCCCGCCCTCCCACAGCAGTAACCCCCACTCCAAGAGGAGACCAAGCATGTCGTTCAAGAAGATCCTGTTCGTTCCGCTCCTGGCCGCCATCTGCGGCTCGGCCGCCGCCCAGACCTATCCGTCGCGTCCGGTCGAACTCATCGTCCCGTATTCGGCGGGCGGCAGCGTGGACGTCATGGCGCGCGCCTTCGGCCGCGAACTGTCCGAGATCCTGTCCACGCAGGTCGTCATCAACAACCGCGACGGCGCGGGCGGCACCATAGGCGTGGCCGCCGTGGCCTCGGCGCGTCCCGACGGCTACACGGTGCTGTTCTCGCCCTCGTCGCCGCTGACCCAGGCGCCCTTCCTGATGGGCCGCCTGCCCTACCAGCCGGACAGCATCACGCCGATCTGCCAGATCTTCGAGAACCCGTTCGTCATCGCCGTGCGCAAGGACTCGCCCATCCACAGCATCAAGGAACTGCTGGACCAGGCACGCCAGCAGCCGGGCAAACTGTCCTACGGCCATGCCGGCCCCGGATCGGTGCCGCACCTGGCCACGGCCAACCTGGCCAAGTCCTCGGGCGTGAGCTTCAACGAAATCGCCTTCCGCGGCGACGCCCAGGTCATCCCCCAACTGCTGGGCGGCCACATCGACTTCGGCGCGCTGGGCGTCTCGTCGGTGGTGGGCAAGGACCTGCGCATCCTGGCGGTGTACGGCGACAAACGTCTGCCCGGCCTGCCCGAGGTCCCCGCCATCACCGAGTTCGGCATCAAGCACGCGGTCATCGCCCGCAACGGCCTGTACGTCAGCCAGGGCGTCCCGCAGGCCGCGCGCGACAAGCTGCAGCAGGCATGCCACGCCGCCACGGAAAAGGGTGAATTCCAGAAGGCCGCCGGCCAGCTCTACCAACAGGTCAACTACCTGGACAGCGCCACCTTCGCCAGCCGGCTCGCCAGCGACAACGAAACCAACCGCGCGCTGATCCAGTCGCTCGGCCTGCTGAAGACCGGCAACTGAGCGCCGCCATGTACGAGATCATCGATGCGTCGCTGCGCGCCTTCATCGACGTCGAGCCAGACAGCGACTTCCCCATCCAGAACCTGCCCTACGGCATCTTCTCCACGCCCGAGGGCGGGGTCCGGGCCGGCACCGCGCTGGGCTCGTGGGTGGTGGACCTGCACGTGCTGGAGCGCGCGGGCCTGCTGCCCACGCCCTCGGGGCCGGCGCTGTTCGGCCAGGCCAGCCTGAACGCCTTCGCCGCCGCCGGCCGGCCGGCGTGGAACGCGGTGCGAGCCCGGCTGGCAGCGCTGCTGTCCGGTTCGGACGCGCGCCTGCGGGACGACGCCGGACTGCGCGCCCGCGCCCTGGTGCCCATGGATGCGTGCACGCTGCACCTGCCGTTCGAGATCGCGTCCTATACCGACTTCTATTCGTCGGAGGACCACGCCACCAACGTCGGCAAGCTGTTCCGCGATCCGGCCAACGCGCTCACGCCCAACTGGAAGCACCTGCCTATCGGCTACAACGGCCGCGCCAGTTCGGTCGTGCCGTCCGGGCACGACGTGCACCGCCCCATGGGGCAACTGCCGGTCGCGGGCGGTGCGCCCGAATGGGGGCCGTGCCGCCAGTTGGACTTCGAGCTGGAGACGGCCTTCTTCGTGGGGCCGGGCACGGCGCTGGGCAGCCGGCTGGCGCCCGACGCCGCCGCCGGATGCATCTTCGGGATGGTGCTGATGAACGACTGGAGCGCCCGCGACGTCCAGCGCTGGGAATACGTTCCCCTGGGCCCCTTCCAGGCCAAGGCGTTCGCCACGTCGATCTCGCCATGGGTGGTCACGCTGGACGCGCTGCAGCCCTTCCGCGTCAACGCGCCGCAGCAGGACCCTGTGCCGCTGCCCTATCTGCGCGAAGGCGACCGCCACGCCTATGACATCGAGCTGTCGGTCGAGCTCGGCACGCCGGACGGCGCGTCCGCGACCATCGCGCGCAGCAACTTCCGCCACCTGTACTGGACCATGGCGCAGCAGCTCGCGCACCACACCAGCAGCGGCTGCAACCTGCGCACCGGCGACCTGATGGGCTCGGGCACCATCAGTGGGCCGAGCCCCGAGGCACGGGGCTGCCTGCTGGAATTGACCGAGAACGGCAAACGGCCGCTGGCCCTGCCCGACGGCGCCACACGCGACTTCCTGCAGGACGGCGACGAGGTCGTGATTCGCGGCCATGCCCGCCGCGGCGCGCTGCGCGTGGGATTCGGCAGCGTACGGGGACGGGTGCTGCCGGCCATCCCCTGAACGATGCGGGGTCCGGCAACGGGCCCCGCGCTTTCGTCAGTCGTCGAACAGCACGAAATAGAGCAGGTCCAGGCCGTTCAGCGTGCCCCCCTTGGCCACCGCCGACAGGCGGTTGCTCAGGCGGTAGCTGAGCTTGACCACGCCGTCGCGGCCCGACAGCGCCTGCTCGAAGCTGGCGTAGATCCGGTCGGACAGGCGCTTGCCCACCACCAGGAACTGGTTGTTCGACAGGTTGTAGGCCGACGAGGTACTGTCGCCCGCCACCGTGCGATCCGGCAGCAGACCCCGGCTGCTGCCCACGTTGCCCGACCGCACGCCGATCTCGTCCAGCCCCAGTTGGCGCGAGATCGGCTCGCTGCCCTGCGGACCCAGCAGCGACGTCGCCGCGCTCAAGAGCAGCGTGGCATCGGCGCCGCCCCCGCCTTCGTCGGGGCCTCGTCCCAGCAGCAGCCACGAAAGTTTTTCCACGTCGCTGACCTCGGGCGTGGACACCAGCGCGATGCGGGGCCGGCGCGCCGTGCCGCTGATACGCACGCCCGCCTCCACGCGCGGCCCGACGCGCACCGCCACGACGTCGAGCAGGGGATCGTCGATCGGCCCCTGGAAGGTCAGCACGCCGCGGCGTACCGTCAGCGTCTGGCCATAGGCATTGAAGCGGCCGCCGCGCGTGCGCACCGTGCCGCTTGAGGACAAGGCCCCCACCATGCCGACGATGCGTAGATCGCCGGTGATACCGGTGTCCAAGCCATAGCCCCGCAGGTAGAAGCGCTCGCCCAGCTTGGCACCCACGTCGATGGCGATGCCCAGCGTCTTCTTCTGCCGTTCCTCGCCGGTGCGGCGTACGTACACGTCGTCCGACAGCTTGGCGGGCGCCTGGGTGCCCATGTCGACCCAGCCTGTGTCGGCCTCGAACAGGCCGGCGATGCGCATGCGGTCCGGGATGATGTCCATGTCCACCCGCCCCGATCCGGCCACGAAGCGATCGGCGCGCTGGATGGCGGGGAAGCGCTCGGCCTTGAGGGTCGCGTGGCCCGAGGCCTGCGACAGCCGCCAATCGGCACTGATCTCCATCCACCCGCCCTGGCTTTCGTTCTTGATCCACTGCTGCACCCGCGAATCGCGCGGGTTGACGCGGATCACGCTGGGAAAACGCAGCGATTCGAGCACGATGCGGTCATCCTCCAGCGTCGCTTTGAGCTTGCCGTCCAGCAGTCTCAGCCCATCGTCCAGCCGCACGAGCCGGATGCCTTCACCCTGGAGGCCGCCGGTGGCATGCCACTGGCCGCCGGACTGGGTCACGCGCGCCGAGCCCGCCACCTTGCCGCCCACCTCGACGCTGTCGCCGACGAACAGGCTGACCCAGCTCAGGTCCTTCAGGTCGACCTGAGCCTCGAGCTGGGCCGGGCGGTCGCGATCCAGGCCGATCGCGCCGTCGCGGGCGACCACGCCGGCCTCGCCGTCCACCCGCACGCTGCCCACGCGCTCGCCTTCGACCAGGGCTTGCAGCACCACGCGGCTATGGCCGGCGTTGCCGTCCGGCGTCGCGCGCACGCTCGCATCCAGCGTGCTCAGGCCCAGCGCCAGCGGCGGCGTGCCGGGCACCCACAGGTCGCCGCTGCGGCGGCGGATGTTCGCCGCCCCTTGCAGCGAACCGGCGAAACGCATGTCCCATTCGGCATCCAGCACGATGACGCGCTCGCGCGGTATGGGCTTGCCGCCCAGGGCCTCCAGCAGGATCTCCGGCGCCCAGGCCAACCCCTCGGCACGGCCGCGCGACTCCCAGCGGCCGCCCCCACCGCGTGCGCCCTCGTTGACCAGCCTGCCGGTCTGGCCGCCCGGCAGACGCAAGGCGATGCCCGCGGGGCCGACCTCCCACTGCCATTGCGGCGCGGCGGCGGCTGGCACGTAGCTCAAGTCGACCGGCGCCTCGAGCGACATGCCCAGCGGCGCGCGGGCCAATTCGAACTGGCCCACCTTGCCCCGCCATCCGGGCAGTGCGCCGCGTCCCGGGCCCGTGCCCCAGCCACCGTCGAAACGGACCGCCAGCGTGGCCGGCGCCGACCGGTCGGCGGGCGCGAACTCGGCGTCCACCGACCCTTCGTGCCGCGCCATCGTGCCTTGCAGGCGCAGGGTCCCATGGCTCATGGTGGCCTGCGGCGCGCTGGACACGGCCACGTTGTCAATGCGCAGGTCGATGTCGGCGGGCGCGGCCGCGAACCCACCCTGCGGACGCTTGCCGTTCACCGGCGAGCCGCCTAGGCTCGTTCGCCCCTGCACCTTGCCGACGCGCACGCCGCCGGGCAATTGCAGATCGCCCGCGTCCAGCGTCATGTCCAGCACTGGCGCATCCAGGGTTTCGCCCAACGAGCCGCGCGCGGACAAGCGGCCGTTCAGCAGCGACGACAGCGTCTGCAAGCGCGGCGCGTCCAGGTCGAAATCCAGCTTGTCGCCCGGACGGCCGAACGCGCCCTTGGCCGTCAGCCGGTTGTTGCCGGCGTTCAGCGCCGCGTCGGCGCGCGTGACGCGCATGCCCGCGAAGACCAGTTCGCCATGTCCGCCCAGCGGTTGTCCGTTCCAGCGGCTGCCGTCCTCGATGCGCAGTTGTGCCGTCCCGCCCAGCTCCGGCAGCAAGGCCCCCTTCACCTCGGCTCGCGCCGAAACCTGGGCCGGCGGCAAGGCCTCGCTGCGCACCCAGTGGCTGGGATCGAAACGATCCAGGCGCAGCTCGGCGGCAAAGCGGCGCGGCTCGGCCAGTTGCAGTTCGCCCTTGCCGTTCGCGCGCGCCTCGCCGGCGGTCAGCGCGAACTGCGGCACGCGCACGACCTCGTCGCGCACGCCGGCCTCGAGCTTGAGTGCGAGCGGCACCTTGCGCGACCGGTCGGACAGGTCCGCGGTCAGCGACTGGGTCGTCGCGTCTGCCGAGAAGGCCAGCGTCCCCGCCAGCTTGGTCGGCAGCGCGGCGCCGTGCAGCCGCGACGCATCGACGCCGGTAGCCTGCAGCCGGCCTTGCACGCGTCCCGCGTCGCCGGCCGAGGCGTCGCGGCGCCAGTCCATCTGGCCTGACAGACGTCCGCCGCCGGCGAACTCGACCACGAGCCCGGCGATATCGAGCGCGTCGAAGGTCTCGACCGGTGCGCTCAGTTGCCCCGAGACGGCAACCACCGGCACACCGTCCTTGTCCAGGGGACGCGGCGTGGAATTGGTCAGCGCGAACGGGCCTTGCAGCAGCGCCGGCCCGGTGCCCCCGGCCACCGCCAGATCGGCGGTCAGGCCCAGGTTGGCGGACGGCGTGCCGGGCACCCAGGCCGAAGGATCGATGCCGCGCAGCTCCAGCTTGAGCCCGCGCAGCGGAAACCCTTCCAGCAGCGCCGCCTGCCCCTCGGCATTCACGTCCACGCCCGCGCCGTCGCCCTTGACGGCAAAGGCCAGGCGCTCCAGCGATCCGGTGGCCGAGGCGCCCAGGTCGAAGGCGTGCGCCGCCTGGCGACCTCCGGCGTGCAGCGCCAGTTTCACGGGGAACGGCGCATCGGCGCCGATGCTAGCCTCGCCCCGCAACGTCGCCTCGGCCTGCGGCGCCGCCACGTGCAGATTGGCCAGCAGGATCCGGTGCTCGGCGCCCGATGACGTCGCACGCAGGTCGATGCCGTCGAAACTGGCGGGCAGCCGCTCGCCGTCCATCTCGATGTCCAGCGTACCCAGCCCCAGCTTGTCCACGTCGATGGCAAGCGGCAGCCGCAGCGAGGCCAGCGGCGTGCCGGGCTCGCCGGACGGCCGCAGGTTCAGCCTGGCCCGCCGCGCCGACAACTCGGACACATGCAGCCGCGCGCCGCGCAGCGCCCGCCACCGGACGTCCAGGCGCAGCTTCTCCAGGTCGGCATCCACCGTCGGCAGCCGCAGCTCCAGCGTGTCGATGTCCAGCCCGCCCAGCAGCGAGCCGCGCACGCCTTCCAGCCGCGCGGATCCGCCCGCCAGTTGCACGCCGGTGCGCAAGGCCCACGCCGCGCCGCTGGCCGAGGACGCGACCCATGCGCCCGCGCCAGCCACCGCGGCCAGGCCCAGCACGAAGATGCCCGCCACGGCCCAGGGCCAGCGACGACGGCGCGGGGCGGGCTTGGGAGCAGGAGTGGCGGGCCCGTTCAAAATGCGATCCCCAGGGAAAAGTGCAGACGGATGTTCTTGTCGCGCAGCGCGTAGGCCAGGTCCACGCTCAGCGGCCCCGCCGGCGTGCGGACCCGCAGGCCAGCGCCCACGCCGGTGGCCAGCTTCATGTCGGAGAAGCGCGAGGCGACGTTGCCGGTATCGACGAAGATCGCCCCGCCCAGCCGGTCGTCGAAGTAGCGCGTGGCTTCCACGCTGGCGACGAACAGCACGGCATCGCCCAGCACCGCGTTGCCCACCTGGCGCCCCAGGCCCAGGTAGCGGTACCCGCGCACCGAACGCGCGCCGCCGGTGCGGAACGAGAAATCGTCCGGCACGCGGTTGATGTCCTGCGCCCACAGGCGCCCGACCTCGCCGCGCACCGTGATGACGTCGCGCTTGGAGGGCGACCACCAGAACTGGCCGCGTGCGGTCAGCCGGTTGAAATGATTGCTGGCGTCGAGCGCGGTACCCGCGCCGGCGCCCAGCGCGAACAGCGTGCCTTCGCGCGGATCGTACTTGTCGTTGACGTCGCGGCGGATGATCTCGGCGGTGGCCGTTGCCGTATTGGTGGTGAAGGAGTTGTAGCCGTCGATGTCGGTCATTTCGTGCGCGAGCCGCGCGCCATAGCGGGTCTCGTACTCGACACGGCTCTGGAAGCCGGCCGGATAGGTCTTGGCGCGGATGGCGCCCACCGCCAGCCGCCGGACGTGCAGGCCCTGCACGTCCGAGTCCTGCGCCAGCACGCCGAAGCTGTCGCGAAAGCCGTTCTCGTTGGGCGCGAGGTGGATGTCGGCATAACCGAACTTGCGCAGGCGGTCCAGCCGCAGCCCGGTCTCGAGCTCCACCGGCTGGCCCAGGACCACGTTCTGCCGGTAGACGGTCTCGATGCGCGCGCCGGCCTCGTCGTCCACGCCCAGCGCGACGCTCATGCGGCGGGGGCGCGACTCGACCACGTCGGCCATCACCGGCAGCGTCAGGTGGCTGGGGCCCTGGTAGGCCTGCTCGGTGCGCGTCTGGTCCGACTCCAGCCCCTTGGGCATCAGGGCGGGATCCTCTTCATGGCTGGGCGCGATGCCCTTGCGATCGATGTCCAGCGTCGCGCCGGAGAAGAACGGCGAGGACTGGAGCGTCTGCTGCCAGTCCACCATGCGGTCGCGGTCGTAGGGCTCGCCCGGGCGGATGCGGACATAGCGCTCGACCGTCCCCTGGGGTACACGTTTCAGGCCCCGGACTTCGACGCCCGAAAGGCGCACGGCCGGGCCGCTGTCGAGCTTGATGTGCAAGGCGGCCCGGGCGCGGTCGGCGTCCACGTCGGCTGCCGTATCGACCAGGCGGGCCACCGGGAAATCGCGCTCGGACGCCGTGTCCAGCAGGCTGCGCTTGGCAGTCTCCCATTCATCGTTGCGAAAGGGGCTGCCCTCCTTCAGGCCCCAGTCCTGCCGCAGCTTGGCGACGCGTTCCCCGAATTCCGGACCGGATATGGCGCCGAGGAACGAGATGTCCACGGTCTCGACGATGGTGCGCTCGCCCGGGACGATGGTGATGTCCCAGGTGGCGCCCCCCACGTCGGTTCCGGCCTCGAGCTGGACCTGGGGCGAGAAATAGCCCTCGGTGGCCAGGGCGTCCAGCGTGGCTTCGCGGGCGCGCCGGCGCAGGCGTATGCCCTCGCCGCCATCCTGGTCGTCGGCCATGTCGGCCATGCTGTCCACGGCATGCGTGACGGCCTCCAGGGCACTGGCTGGCAGCCCTCCGGGGTCGATGGTGATCTCGGGCCGCGCCGCGAACGCGGGCTCGGCCAGCAAGGCGCACAGGAGGACGGGCGCGAAAGGCAGGCGCATCACGTCCGCGGGGCAGGCAATACGTTTCCGTTCGCGACCGCGGCGCCCGCCCCGCCGGCGCCCGAAAGAGGATCGATCATGGTGTGCACGGCCGCGCAGGCCCGTTCGACTGACAAACTCATGACGCTTCCGCTGTATTGATTTTCAACCGCAAGCATAGCGGATCGCACGCGAGTTCCGTGACAGCGCGACGAGTATTGTTTCCATGTGTTTACGCAGGGCCCACCCCCCGTAAGTAGCATTGCTCATTTGGAATACGGCCATCCTCGGCTATGCTACGGGGTCTTCATAACAGTAGGTGGGGGAAATTCGGTCAAATAAGACCGGTTTCGCTGGCGTTACAAGCGTTTTCCAAACAAAAGGGGAATGCCCGCCTGACCGACCCGCCTGAAAAAATGGAAATTGGCTTACTTCTGATTTTGTTCATCGCCAACGGCATTTTCGCCATGAGCGAGATCGCCGTTGTCACCGCCCGTAAATCCCGCCTGCAACAGCGCGCCGACGAAGGCGATGCCAAGGCCCGCGCCGCGCTCGAACTGGCCGAACACCCCACGCGATTCCTTTCCACTGTCCAGATCGGCATCACCTCGATCGGCATCCTGACCGGCATCGTCGGCGAGGGCGCCCTCGCCAAGCCGCTGGCCGAAGCCATACGCCTCAACTTTCCGGCGCTGGCCGAAGCGGCCAGCGCCATCGCGCTGACGCTGGTGGTCATCGTCATCACCCTGATGTCCATCATCATCGGCGAGCTGGTCCCCAAGCGGCTGGGCCAGATGCATGCGGAAACCATCGCCGGCCTGATCGCGGCGCCCATGCGCCTGCTGTCGTGGATCGCCACGCCCTTCGTCAAGCTGCTGTCGCTGGCCACCGATACGGTGCTCAAGCTCATGGGCGTCAAGGAAAACAACGACCAGCTCGTCACCGAGGAAGAAATCCAGGTGCTGATGGCCCAGGGCGCCACGGCGGGCATCTTCGAGCAGGCCGAGCAACTGATGGTGCGCAACGTCTTCCGCCTGGACGAACGGCGCCTGTCCTCGCTCATGGTGCCGCGCTCGGACATCGTCTACCTCGACGTCAACGCGCCGCTCGAGGTCTCGCAGGCGAAGATAGAAAGCTCGCACTACTCCCGATTTCCGGTCGTGCGGGAAGACCTGTCGGACGTGATCGGCTTCGTGCGGGCCAAGGACCTGCTGGCCCAGCTCATGGCTGGCGAACCGCTCGACCTCGCCAGCCGGCTGAGCCCGGTGCTGTACGTGCCCGAAACACTGACCGGCACCGAACTCGTCCAGAACTTCCGCGACTCGCACACCCAGACCGCGCTGGTCGTGGACGAATACGGCGAAGTACAGGGCCTGGTGACCCTGCGCGACGTGCTCGAAGCCATCGTGGGCGAATTCCATACGTCCACGGCGCCCGAGGAACCCTCGGCCGTGCAGCGCGAGGACGGCTCATGGCTGCTCGACGGCCTGCTCGACGTGCACGAGATGGAGGATATGCTGGGTTTGCAGCATCTACCGGAAGGCGACTCGGGCACTTACCATACGCTGTCCGGCATGCTGATGCTGCTGCTGGGCCGCATCCCGCACACCGGCGAGCAGGTCGACTGGGCGGGCTGGAACTTCGAAGTGGTCGATATGGATGGCAAACGCATCGACAAGGTCATCGCCACCCGTCTCGAACCCGCCGAAACTCCGGAAGAACCCTATTGAACCTGGCCGCGGGCATCCCCATTTGCAGGGCAAGCCCCAAGAAATAAATCGGGAACTTTTCCAACCCCGCGGCCGCCCAAACGCTTTGATCGCCCGCTACCGGGCCGCTTCTGCCCGACGCACCATCTATGACTGACACCATCGCCAAATTGCTACGCACCGCCTTCGTGGCGGGCCTCGCCCTGGTCGGCATGATCATGGCGGCCATACTCCTCGCCTCAACCGCTGTCGCCCTGGCCATCGTCTACGTCGTGGCCAAGCTGCGCGGCAAGCCGTTCGTCGCCAACACCTACTGGAAACGCTCCCAGACCCGCTGGGGCTTCGGCGGCACCGCCGAGGGTGCCGCCGCGGCGGCCCCCGCCCGCGCCACGAGCGGCTATGCCAACCGCATGAAGCGCAGCGACATCGTCGACGTGGAAGTCCGAGAGGTAATGCCGCCCCCTACGCGCTGACGCGCGCCCGGCCTACCGATACAGTCCGCGTTTGGCCAGCCATTCGTTGATCAAGGCGGACACTTCGAGGTTATTCTTGTCCATCATCACCATGTGTGAATTGCCCTTGATACCCACCTTGGGCAGATCGACCTCATCCACCTGGCCGCCGGCCTCCCTGACCGCCTGAGCGAAGCGCGCGCCCTTGGCGCGGATCGCCGGCCAGCGCGCATCCTGTTCGATGTAGTCGCCGTAGACCATCAGGGCGGGCACCGACTTGAGCGCGGCAATCTTTTCCTTGTCCTCGTCACCGACCTCGGCGGGTTCGACCGCCACCACGGCGCGGATCTTGTCCGGGCGTGCCTGCGCCGCCTGGAAGCCGAACTTGCCGGCTTGGCTGTGCACCAGCAGCACGCAGGGGCATACCTTGTCCACCAACTGCAGATAGGCCTTCAGCGTGGGTTCGTCCGTCGTGATCCAGCGGGGCACGAATTGCCGCGAGAACTGCAAGATCTGGTCGGCCGGGAACTGGTTGCCGGGCAGGAGCTTACGCTGCGCCGGATCCTCGCTCCACGATCCCGCCCCGCCGATGCGGAAGCGCTCGTAGGCATTGGCCGCGGTGACCAGGACCGGATCGCCCTGCCATACCGGCTTGGCCGTGGCCGGCCATCCCGAACGGCCGCGCTCCACCGCATCCGAGTTGTAGACCGACCACCCCTTGCGCAGGAAATCGTTCAGCCATCCTGGCCGGCCGTCCGGCGTCGTCTCGTACGTCACCCCCGACAAGCCGCCGCCATGCCACATCAGCAGCGGCACCGCGCCCTTGCGGGGCTCGGGGATGAAGTACTGCACGTACATCTGCCCGACCATGTAGGTACCGTTGGGATCGATCTTCAGCGGCACGCCGTTGGCGGTGAACTTCACTTCCTTCACCGGCTCGCCCGACACCACGAACGGCTCGCCGCCGACATGAAACGACCCCATGTCGCGCAGCACGATAGGCTGCGCCACCGCCGCCCCCGCCCAACTCGACACCACCACCGCAACCGCCGCAACCAACCTCTTCATATCTCCTCCCGATAAAGAAAAAGGCGGTGCAAGCACCGCCTTCCACGCCATTCCCGGATGCCCCGCAAGGACACACCCAAGGCCAGCCACAATCTCATTCCCCAGGATGCGGTGGATCCGGCTCCGCCGGTCCACCCGCATCGCCCCCTGGGGGGCGCGCGAAGCGCGTAGGGGGGGACCCCTATTCAGTGGTGATATGCGCCGCTTCCACCACCTTCTTCCAGCGAGCCACTTCGGCCTTCACGAATTCACCCAGTTCCTGCGGCGTGCTGCTCTTCGTATCCGCGCCCGCCTCCTTGAACTTGGCGATCACCTCGGGGTCACGCAGCGCGGCGTTGAGTTCCTTGTTCAGGCGATCGACGATGGCGTCGTCGGTGCCAGCCGGCGCGAACAGCGCATACCACTGGGGCACGCTGACGCCCTTGACGCCGAGTTCTTCCAGCGTCGGCACGTCCTTCAGGACGTCGGAACGCTTGTCGCCGGCCAGGGCCAGGGCCTTGATCCGGCCGGAGGCCAGATGGGGATAGGCACTGAACAGGCTGGGGAACATGACTTGCGTCGTGCCGGCCAGCGTGTCGGTCATTGCCGGCGCCGAACCCTTGTACGGCACGTGCAGCATGTTGGCGCCCGTCACCATCTTGAACAGCTCGGCCGTGACGTGCGGCGCGGTGCCGGCGCCCGCCGAGGCGTAGCTCAGGCCCTTGGGATCCTTCTTGGACTTTTCGATCAGGTCCTTGACCGAGGTGATGCCGGAGGCCGAGGACACAACCAGCAGCGTGGGCGAGCTGGCCAGCAGGCCGATGGGCTTGAAGTCCTTGACCGGGTCGTAGCGCAGCTTCTGCAGCGCGGGGTTGATGCCGTGCGTGGCGATGTAGCCGAACAGGATGGTGTAGCCATCCGCCGGCGCGCGAGCGACGTATTCGCTGCCGATGGCGCCCTGTGCGCCGGCCTTGTTGACGACCACGACGCTCTGCTTGAGGCTCTCGCCCATCTTCTGGGCGATGACGCGCGCGAACGCGTCGTTGCCGCCGCCGGGAGCGGTGGGAACGACGATCGTGATCGGACGCTCGGGCCAGGCGGCCTGAACGCTGACGGCGCCCAGGGACAGGGTAAAGGCAGTGACAAAGGCGGCAATCGCCGGCACTCGGAACGAGGCTTGCATGAAAAAGTCTCCGTTTGGTTCTTCGGATCTACCGAAGCGTAAGCGGCTTCCGCCGGGCGCGCGATAAAGGCACCCTCCTGGCGGATGACGCGGTCCTAAAAAAAGCGGGCAGGAATGTAAAGCTGCCCTTCCATGATTTTCCGGGCTGTGCGAATCAGGCCGGCACCGCACACTTCGATCGAAGGCGCCGTGCCGCGCAATTCGACATCGACCTCGATGCGTCCCGAGGGATGCGCCACGGCGATGCGATGCATGCCGGCCGCGCGGGGCGCGCCCAGCTCGAACGCCACCGTGCCCGGAGTCACGAAGGCGGTTGCCACACCGATTGCGCCGGTGACGGCATGCGAGCGGTGGCACTTGTGCGGCGTGAAATACCGCGACACCACCGTATCCGCATCCGCCGACGCGCTGAGCAGCACCGGCTTGGGAATGACGCTGTCCGTGACGTCGCCCAGGCCCATGCGCCGGCCGGCTTCGAGGCGCAGGGCCTCCAGCCGTTCGAGCATGGCCGTGTTGGCGTCCAGCTCGACGGCCGTCTCGTCGCCCTTCACGCCCAACTGCGAGGCCCGCACGATCATCAGCGGCATGGCCGCGTCGATGCACGTGACGGGCACGCCGTCGATGACGTCCTGGGTGTTGCCCGTGGGAAACACCTTGCCCGTGACCGAGCCCCAGGCGTCGAGGAAGTTCAGCCGGATCGGCGCGCCGGTGCCCGGCACGCCGTCGATGCGGGCATCGCCTTCGTATTCGGTCTTCCCGCCGGGCGTCTGCACCACGGCGTCGATGGTCGAATTCGTGTTGACATTGTAGATACGCACGCGGGTCTCGCCATCGCTGGCCGCGACCATGCCCTGGTCGATGGCGAATGGCCCGACGCCGGACAGCATGTTGCCGCAGTTGGGACGGGTGTCGACCAGGGCGCGATCGACCGACACCTGCGCGAACAGGTAGTCGACGTCGCAACCGGGCCGCGTCGAGGGCGACACGATGGCGACTTTGCTGGTCAGGGTATGGGAGCCGCCCAGCCCGTCGATCTGGAGCTCGTGCGGCGAACCCATCGCCGCCAGCAGCACCTGATCGCGCTTGGCCAGGTCCTGCGGCAGCCATTCGGCGCGAAAATAGGGACCGCGGGACGTACCGCCCCGCATCAGTACACAAGGTATGGCTTTTTGCATGGCGAAATGATGCACCTGCCTTGTGCATTAGTAAATTGCATTTTTTATATAATTTGATGCATGGCACGCATTAATTTCGACCTCCAGGAATTGCAGGCCTTCGTCGCCGTGGCAGAGCGGTCCAGCTTCCGCGCGGCGGCGGACGACCTGCATCTTTCCCAACCCGCTCTCAGCCGGCGCATCGAGAAGCTCGAGGCCATCCTGGGCGCGCGCCTGCTCGACCGCACCACTCGGCACGTTTCGCTCACCAATGTGGGGCGCGTGTTCCTGGAACGGTCGCGCGCCGCGCTGGACGAGCTGGAAAGCGCCATGCTGGGCGTAAGCGATCTCGCGGCGCAGCTGAGCGGCCTCGTCACGGTGGCCTGCGTGCCGTCGGTGGCCTACTACTTCCTGCCCTCGGTGCTGCGCGACTTCACCGCCAAGCACCCGCGCATCCGAGTGCGCGTTATCGACGAAGGCGCCAACACCGTCCTGAACGCCGTCATCTCCGGCCGGGCCGACTTCGGCGTGAACTTCATCGGCACCCAGGAGGCCGAGGTCGATTTCAAGGCCATCTTCAAGGAGAACTTCGTGCTGGCCGCGCGCAAGGACCATCCTCTGGCCCGGCGCAAGTCGGTCACCTGGGAAGACCTGACCCGGGAACGCGTCATGACCGTCGACAAGGGCAGCGGCAACCGCCTGCTGATCGAAGCCGCGCTGGCCAAGAGCGGCAAGCGGTCGCAGACCGCCATCGAGGTCAGCCACATCCTGACCCTGCTGGGCATGGTGGAGGCCGGCCTGGGCGTCGCCGCCGTTCCGCAGCTGGCCCTGCCGCTGACCACGCACGCGACCCTGGTCGGCATTCCGCTGTCGCAGCCCCGCGTCAGCCGCACCCTGGGCCTGATTTCCAAGCGCGGGCGGCCGCTTTCCCCGGCCGCCAACCTGCTCTACGAGATGCTCGGCAACGCCGGGCGCGCGGCGCGCGCCTGACGGCGCCAGGCCTCAGGGATCGATCAGGGCCAGCGCCTCGCGTATCGGCCCCGCCTGGCCGGGGCGCACCAGGCGCGCCACTTCGCGCCCCTGGTCCAGGAACACGAGCGTGGGCCACAGCTTCACCCCGAACGAGCGCCCCAGCGGCCGGCCCTTGCCGTCCTCGACCTTGAGGTGCCGTACCTTGGCGTGCCCCTCGAAGGCGACCTCGATCAGCGGCTGGGCCGCCAGGCAATGCCCGCACCAGGGCGCGCCGAATTCCAGCACCGTGGGCTCGCCCAGGGCGTCGATCTCTTCCCGGGCGGGTTCCCGGGTCGCGTAAACGGTGTTCATGGACATGGATGCCTCCTTGCGCCCAGTATGGCAAAAACGGCGACCAAGCGGCGCACGCAAGCGCCGTGCCCGGCCATCCGCCGTCCCAGCGGCTAAAATCCCCCATTCGATACTTTCATCGCCCCCTCGTTTCCGCCCCATGTCGCGCACACTCTTCGTCACCACCGCCCTGCCCTACGCCAACGGATCCTTCCACATCGGCCACATCATGGAGTACATCCAGGCCGACATCTGGGTCCGCAACATGCGCATGCAAGGCCATACGGTCCACTTCGTGTGCGCCGACGACGCCCATGGCGCGCCCATCATGCTCAAGGCGGAAAGCGAAGGCATCACGCCGCGCGAACTCGTCGCCCGCATCGCCGCGGAACGCCCGAAGTACCTCCAGGGCTTCCACGTCGCGTTCGACCACTGGCACTCCACCGATACGGACGAGAACACGGAACTGTCGCGCCAGATCTACCTGAAGCTGCGCGACGCCGGCCTGATCGAGACCCGCACCATCGAGCAGTTCTACGATCCGGTCAAAGGCATGTTCCTGGCCGACCGCTACATCAAGGGCGAGTGCCCGAAGTGCGGCGCCAAGGACCAGTACGGCGACGCCTGCGAGGTCTGCGGGGCGGTCTACGCCCCCACCGACCTGCGCAACCCGTACTCCACCCTGACCGGCGCCACGCCCGTCCTGAAAAGCTCGGACCACTTCTTCTTCAAGCTGTCCGACCCGCGCTGCTACGCCTTCCTGCAGGAATGGACCGGCAGCGTCAATGGCAACGGCACGCCGCGCCTGCAGCCCGAGGTCTATGCCAAGACCCGGGAATGGCTGGGCGAGGAAGGCAAGTTGGCGGACTGGGACATCTCGCGCGACGCGCCGTACTTCGGCATCGAGATCCCCGACGCGCCGGGCAAGTATTTCTACGTCTGGCTCGACGCGCCGGTGGGCTACCTGGCCTCGCTGAAGGCCTATTGCAAGAAGACCGGCCTGGACTTCGACGCGCTGCTCGACCCGCAGTCCGATACCGAGCAGTACCACTTCATCGGCAAGGACATCGTCTATTTCCACGCCCTGTTCTGGCCGGCAATGCTGCATTTCGCGCAGCGCAAGACGCCCGACGGCCTGCACGTCCACGGCTTCATCACCGTCAGCGGCGAGAAGATGTCCAAGAGCCGCGGCACCGGCATCTCGCCGCTGCGCTACCTCGACCTCGGCATGAACCCGGAATGGCTGCGCTACTACATCGCCGCCAAGCTCAACGCCCACGTCGAGGACATGGACTTCAACCCCGAGGACTTCATCGCGCGCGTCAACAGCGACCTGGTCGGCAAGTACGTCAACATCGCCAGCCGCGCCTCGAACTTCCTCATCAAGCATTTCGACGGACAGCTCTGCTTTGACGGCGGGACGCCCATCGAGCTCGAGAACGAGCTCAATGCCTCGGCCACCCTCGTGCGCAACGCCTTCGAGGCGCGTGAATTCGGCAAGGCCATCCGCGAGATCATGGCCACCGCCGACCGCATCAACCAGGCCTTCGACGCGGCCCAGCCCTGGGTACTGGCCAAGCAGCTGGACGATGCGGACAGGAAGCGCGAACTGCACGAGATCTGCTCGCGCACCATGATCGGCTTCAAGGCGCTGTCGGTCATGCTGGCGCCGGTCCTGCCCGAACTGACGCGGCGGGTGGCGCACGAACTGTTCGGCCTGGGACGCGATTTCGAATGGCGCGACGTGGTCGTGCCGCCGCAGCGCATCGCGCCCTATAAGCACCTCGCGCAACGGGTCGACCCCAAGCTGCTCGACGCGCTGCTGGAAGCACCCGCCGCGCCGGCACCCGTGGCGCCCACGCCAGGCGGCGAGGAGATCGCGCCCGCCATCACCATCGACGACTTCGCCAAGATCGACCTGCGCATCGCCCGTATCGTCAATTGCGAATACGTGGAAGGCTCGGACAAGCTGCTGCGGCTGACGCTGGATGCCGGCGAGGGCCGCACCCGCAATGTGTTCTCCGGCATCAAGTCGTCCTACAAGCCGGAAGACCTGATCGGCAAGCTGACCGTGCTGGTGGCCAACCTCGCGCCGCGCAAGATGAAGTTCGGCGTATCCGAGGGCATGGTGCTGGCCGCGAGCCACGCCGATGAAAAGGCGCAGCCGGGCATCTATGTGCTGGAGCCCGTGGCGGGCGCCCAGCCGGGCATGCGCGTACGGTAAGCGGCGCGGGTCGCGGCTTCGCCCGGGGACGGCGCCCGCCGCCCCTAGCGTGCCCGCGCTTGCGACGCTTGCGCGGCGGGCACGTGGCCGGCCTTGACCCGGTTCACCACCATCTTGTCGTTCAGGTTCTTGATGATGGACGACCCGGTGCGCACGCACAGGAACGGGAACAGGCCATGGACCAGGGCCGCCAGCCCTCCCACCAGCATGCGGAACGCGAACCCCCACGACGCGGCGAGATGCTCGAAGTACGTCTCACCCACGGAGGCGGGATGCGAAGTGAACGACCATTTGCTCATGGGAATGTCGGAAAGTAGGGAAACTGGAGATACTTTATCAACAGCACCCCGCAAAATTACTGCAAATTTACGCCCCGTCGACGCCAGAATATAAAAAATATTCCCCAAAACCGGCATAGAAAGGAAATTTTCACACCCAACCCCAGCCACCCCATCCAGGGTGGCGCCCGGACGGCGCCGCGGCCCGGCGTGCAGTAAACTCCCGGGTGCACAGAAAACGTCCCGACCGGCGGACCTCACGCACCGGCGGCACGGCATGCCAGAACAAAGGTTAGTCATGGCCAAGAGTTACGAATCCGAAATCACCCAGTTCCTGCAGGACCTGAAGCAGCAGCGCCCCGATCTCGAAAGCGAGCAGAAGCAGGGCCGCGCGCGCCTGTGGGACAAGACCATCGATCCGGAACTCGTCGAAGGTTTCAAGGCCGGGACGGTGCCGCAGAAGCCCTATGTCTATCAGACTGAAGACTGATCATCTCCCGCATGGGCTCTTCCCCGCCCCCCAACGACGGGCTGGCAGCATTGGCTGAACCCCCGGTCGACAGCACGCCCGACGTCGTCGACGGCGTTGCCATCGCCCGGCTCTACGGCGAGCCGCTGTTCGCGCTGCCCCAGGACCTGTACATCCCCCCCGATGCGCTCGAGGTGTTCCTCGAGACCTTCGAGGGACCGCTCGACCTGCTGCTCTACCTGATCCGCAAGCAGAACTTCAACGTGCTCGACATTCCCATGGCGGAAGTCACGCGCCAGTACCTGTCGTACGTCGACCAGATCCGCGAGCACAACCTCGAACTGGCCGCCGAGTACCTGCTCATGGCGGCGCTGCTGATCGAGATCAAGTCGCGCATGCTGCTGCCGGTGCGCAAGGCGGACACCGACGAGGACGTCGAGGACCCGCGCGCCGAGCTCGTCCGGCGCCTGCTCGAGTACGAGCAGATGAAGCTGGCGGCGCAAAGGCTGGACCGCTTGCCGCAGCTGGGCCGGGATTTCGTGCGGGCCCAGGTGTTGCTGGAACAGACCACCGTGCGCCGGATGCCCGACGTCAACGTCGAGGAACTGCGCGACGCGTGGGCCGACATCGTCAAGCGCGCCAAGCTCAATGCGCACCACCACATCTCGCGCGAGGAACTGTCCGTGCGCGATCACATGAGCCAGATCCTGCGCCGGCTGCAGAACGTGCGCTACATGGAGTTCACCGAACTCTTCATGGAGCGCGTGCAGGACGGCGCCGGCGTACCGGTGATCGTCGTGCACTTCATTGCCATGCTGGAACTGGCCCGCGAGTCGCTGCTCGAGATCACCCAGGCCGAGCCGTACGCGCCGATCTACGTGCGCCTCGCCTTCACTTCCGTCCATACTCACTGAGGCCCCGGCGCGCGGCCCGGCCGCCCGCCTCCTCGGCCTCCAAGCCCACCTTACCGAATCCAACGCCATGAAGGTCGTTCACTCCATCGAAGAATTGCGCGATCAATTGCGCGGCCAGCTCCGGGTCTCTTTCGTCCCCACGATGGGCAACCTGCACGAAGGCCATCTCGCCTTGATGAAGACGGCTCGCCAGCACGGCGACCCGGTCGTCGCCAGCATCTTCGTCAATCGCCTGCAATTCGGGCCCAACGAGGATTTCGACCGCTACCCGCGCACGCTGCCCGCCGACATCGAGAAGCTCGAGCGCGACCGCAACGTCTACGTGTTGTTCGCGCCGGACGAGCGCGAGATGTATCCCGAGCCGCAGAACTTCCGCGTCCAGCCGCCCGACGACCTGGGCGGCATCCTGGAAGGCGAGTTCCGCCCCGGCTTCTTCGCCGGTGTCTCGACCGTCGTGCTCAAGCTGCTGTCCTGTGTGCAACCGCGCGTGGCGGTGTTCGGGAAGAAGGACTATCAGCAGTTGATGGTGGTGCGGGCCATGTGCCGGCAGTTCCAGTTGCCGATCGAAATCGTGCCGCAGGAGACGATACGCGCGGACGACGGCCTGGCCCTGTCCTCGCGCAACGGCTACCTCAGCGCGGACCAGCGCGCCGAAGCGCCACAGCTCTACGCGACGCTGCGCCGCGTGCAGGCCGACCTGCGCAGCGGCAACCACGACGTCGCCGCGCTCGAGCGCGGCGCCGTCGCCACGCTGGACGGACGCGGCTGGAAGGTGGACTACATTTCGGTGCGGCGCCAGCGCGACCTGCTGCCGCCCGCGCGCGAGGAAGTCGAAGGGGGCGAGCCGCTGGTGGCGCTGGCCGCCGCCAAGCTCGGCACGACCCGGCTGATCGACAACCTGGAGCTGTAGGCGGGCCACGCCATCCGGCTTCGGTTGCGAGGCTTGCAAGCAATTGATACAGCGGCGCGCGGCCGGGTTCCCGGCTGCGTGCCGTTCGCTACAATTCCCGGCACTGGATGGTTTACGATACGCCCATGATCGAAGATCTCGACCTTCTCGCCAGCCGCATACGCCAGCTCACCGAACTGACGCAAAGCCTGCGCGACGAAAACGTGGCGCTGGGCAAGAGCCTCGCGCAACGCGATTCGCACATCCGCGTGCTGCGCGATACGCTGGCCGCCGCGCAGTCGCGGGTCGAGGGCGTGCTGGCGCGCCTGCCCGGCGGTGAAGAGCCCGCCGAGGAAGTCGAGGGCGACGCCGATGCACCGGACAACGCTTCCTCCCCTGGATCAGAAGGCGCCGACCCGGGCGCTCGGAGTCTATATGGAACGTCTTGACGTCACGATCCTCGGCAAGGATTATCCGCTGGCCTGCGAACCCTCGGAAAAGGAAGCGCTGCTGACTGCGGCGACGATGGTCGATCGGGCCATGCAGCGCATCAAGGCCGGCGGCAAGGTGGCGGGCACCGAGCGCATCGCGGTGATGGCGGCATTGCAATTGGCCGCCGAGTTGATGAATGCGAATTCTCCCGACTCACGACTTGCAGTCGGCGACTACAAGCGTAAAATCGAGGACATGCATCGCATGGTCGATGCAGCCCTGGGGGCCCAAGAGAAGTTATTTTAGGTTTTGATGTTTGTGCGGTACTTTTCTGTGCGGCACAAACGCGTATGATCAGCTTTCCCTGCCGTGCTCGTGTTTGGCCTTATATTTCTTGGACCCATGCTTATGGCATGAGGTTGTGGAAATTGCCCGCGGGTGTGATCGTCTCTCCGTCAGACGAACCCGAAGCGCGGCTGACCGCGACCACCTTGAACCCCGGTTCAAGATGCCGGCCTAGCGACACAGGCGGGGATCCTATCCGACCCGGAGCATATACGCTATGCTCCGGTTTTTTTTTGACCCCCCCCTACGCGCTTCGCGCGCCCCCCAGGGGGCGGCACTGGCGGACCGGCGGAGCCGGATCCGCTGTGCCCTGGATGGGGCGGGGGGGTGTTGCCGAGGTAGTTTTTTTCGGTGCTAGAACTAGAACGAAGGATGCGTCTTGGGGAGAAGGGACGCGTCCACCGATTTACCAACTATCGTCAAGACTTCAACATGGATCCATTGTTTATCGTTGCCTTGCTCGTACTTGGGGCCTGCACCGGCTTTGCCGCGGGGCTGCTCGGCATAGGCGGGGGCATGATCATGGTGCCCTTCCTGACCATGCTGTTCACCTGGCAGCGCCTGCCGCCTGAACTGGTGGTGCATGCGGCGATCGCGACGTCGATGGCGTCCATTCTGTTTACGTCGATTTCCAGCGTGCGCGCGCACCACAAGCGCGGCGCGGTGCGGTGGGAGATCGTGGCGCGCTTCGCGCCGGGGTTGGTGATCGGCGGACTGCTTGCCGGCGGGGCGGTGTTCTCGACGCTGAAGACCGGATGGCTGGCGCTGGTGTTCGCGGTGTTCGTGGGGTATTCGGCCATCCAGATGCTGCTCGACAAGAAGCCCAAGCCCAGCCGCCAGATGCCGGGTACGCTGGGCACCTCGGCGGCGGGGACCGGCGTCGGTTTCCTGTCCGGACTGGTCGGTGCCGGCGGCGGCTTTGTTTCCGTCCCTTTCATGACCTGGTGCAACGTCCCGTTGCACAACGCCGTGGCCACCTCGGCCGCGCTGGGTTTTCCCATCGCGCTGGCCAATACCGCGGGTTACATCTGGTCAGGCATGCAGCATCCCAGCGGGCAACCCGGCATGCTCGGGTATGTCTATTGGCCGGGGCTGATCGTGTTGATCGTTTCCAGCGTGCTGCTGGCACCGGTGGGTGCCCATACCGCGCACAAGCTGCCGGTGCGTTCGCTGAAACGCATCTTCGCCTACCTGTTGATGCTGCTGGCGGCCTATATGCTATACAAGGCTGTCACCGCGCTGACGGGGGCCTGACGAGCGCCGCGGTCCGGGTCGCGGTGCACGGGGTCAGCCCTTCCATCAATCAGAACAAGGACTCACACCATGGCTTACCGCCCCACCCTCGCTCCCACGATGCGCCGCGCCCTGTGCGGCGCGGCACTGGCCGTCTCGGCCGCGATGTCGTCCATCGCCGTCGCCCAGGCCGCGCCGGACGCCGCCAAGCCCGACCGGCCGACGCTGTCGCTGTCGGCCGCCGCCACCTCGGAAGTGGCGCAGGACAAGGTGACCATCACGCTCGCCAACGAGATCGAGGGCAATGACCAGGCCAAGCTGTCGCAGCAGCTCAACCAGTTGCTCGAGGCCACGCTGGCCGAGGCCAAGCGCAACACCGCGGTCACCGCGCGCAGCGGCAACTACAACGTCTGGGCCAACACCGACCGCAACGGCCGTATCACCACGTGGCGCGGACGCGCGGAACTGATCCTGGAGTCCAAGGACTTCGGCGCCGCCTCCAAGCTGGCCGGCGAACTGAGCCGCCAGATGGCGGTCTCGAACGTGTCGTTCTCGCTGTCGCGCGAGGCGCGCGAGGCCGAGGAACAGCGCCTGCTGGCCGAAGCGGCCAAGGCCTTCACCACGCGGGCGACCCAGGCCGCCAAGGCATTCGGATTCTCGGGCTATGCGGTCAAGCAGCTGGACCTGAGCGGCAGCGGCACGGTCACGCCCATGCCGCGCGCCTACGCGATGGCGGCTCCCGCCATGGAAGCCAAGGCGGCCGACCTGCCGCTGGAAGGCGGCAAGTCGTCGGTGTCGGTATCGGTGCGCGGCACGGTCTATCTGCAATAGGCCGACAGGCCATGCGGGCCGGCCGCGCGGCTCAGGCCGCCGGCCGGCGCGCCCAAACGAACAGCGCAAGCCCCACCAGCACCATGGGCAGCGATAGCCACTGCCCCATGCTCAACCCTCCCGCCAGGATGCCCAGGAAGCTGTCCGGCTCCCGGGTGTATTCCACCATGAAGCGGAAGAATCCGTAGCCCATCAGAAAGACGCCGCTGACCTGGCCCACCGGCCGGGGTTTGCTGGCGAACAGCCAGACCAACGCGAACAGGGCCAAGCCTTCCAGGCCCACCTCATACAACTGCGAGGGATGGCGCGCGACACCGTCGCCCGCCTGCGGGAACACCATGCCCCACGGCACGGTCGTCGCCCGTCCCCACAACTCGCCGTTGATGAAATTGCCCAGGCGCCCCGCCGCCAACCCCAGCGGTACCAACGTCGCGACGAAATCGCCCACCTGCAGGAAACGGAACCCACGGCGCCGCGCAAACAGCGCCATGACCAGCAGCACACCCAGCAATCCTCCGTGGAACGACATGCCGCCATGCCAGACCGCGAGGATCTCCAGCGGATGCGCCAGGTAATAGGCCGGCTTGTAGAACAGCACATAGCCCAGGCGCCCGCCGAGCACGACACCCAGCACGCTGTAGAACAGGAGGTCGTCCAGGTCGCGCGTCGTTAGCGCGGTCTTGCCGTGGCGGATGCGCCAGCGGCCCAGGGTCCAGGCCAGGAGGAACGCGACCAGGTACATGAGGCCATACCAACGCACCGCCAGGGGTCCGATCTCGAACGCGATGGGAGAAAACTGCGGGTGAACCAACATGTTTGCGCGCGCCTTTCAAGGAAAGGCCGGGCGCCTGCCCGGCCACGGTGTCTGTCGAACAGTGGCGATCATAACGCCCCTTGTCCCAACCCCCTGTGACAGATCGACGCAGGCGGTCCCGAATCCCGGGTACGCCGAATTCGGTTGTATATACTGCCCCGTCGAAAAATACGCACTTCGCGCGGCATTCAACGGAGAATCCTTCATGTCCATTCGTTCCCTCAGCCTGGGCGCATGGGTGGCCCTGGCCGCCCTCCACACGACCGCAGGAGCGCAGACCACCGGACTCGATCTCGCCAAGGCCAAGAACTGCATGGCCTGTCACGACGTTGCCGCCAAACGCGTCGGCCCCGCCTACCAGAGCGTGGCGGAGCGCTATGCCTCGGACGCCGAAGCGGCCGACAAGCTGGTCGCCTCCATCCGCAAGGGCAGCTTCCGCAAGTGGGGCGCCATTCCCATGCCCGCCCAGAACGCCGTCAGCGACGACGAGGCGCGCAAACTGGCTCAGTGGATCCTGACGCTGAAGCCCTGACACCCCTGTGGACTGACCGCCAGGCCGCTCCGGCGGCCTGCCTGGAGCGCATACACTATCGTCATGGGCGCTCCTGGCGCCGGCTCTCTTCAAGAGGACGATCATGCCCGCACAAGTCGAGACAGCCGTGTTCGGCGGTGGCTGCTTCTGGTGTATCGAAGCCGTGTTCCAGCAGATCGAGGGCGTGCTGCGCGCCGATTCCGGCTATGCCGGGGGGCACGTGGACCACCCCACGTACGAGCAGATCTGCGACGGCGATACCGGCCACATCGAGGTCGTCACCGTCACCTACGATCCTGCCGCCGTCACCTACCACGAACTGCTGGAGATCTTCTTCGCCTCGCACGACCCGACTACCGTGGATCGCCAGGGCAACGACGTCGGGCCGCAATACCGCTCGGCCGTCTTCTGGCAGTCCCCGGCCCAGGAAGAGGCGGCGCGCGAAGTCATCGCCGACCTGGAGGCGCGCCAGGTGTTCGGCTCGCCCATCGTGACCCGGCTGCTGCCGCCCGCCACGGTCTGGCCGGCGGAGGACTACCACCGCGACTACTTCCTGCGCAATCCCGGCCAGGGCTATTGTGCCTTCGTGGTCGCACCCAAGGTAGCCAAGATGCGCAAGAACTTCGCCCACAAGCTCAAGCAATCCTGAAGGAACGCCTCTCATGAACCGACGCCGGGCCTTGCTCGCCTGCGGCGCGATGATCGCGGCGGCCGGCCTGTCCGGACCGGCTGCCGCGCAGGACGCCGCCTATCCCACGCGCCCCATCCGCTTCGTCGTCCCGTATCCCCCCGGTGGTCCGCTGGACATCATGGCGCGCGCGCTGGCCGAAAAGGTCCGTCCCGCGCTGGGCCAGCCCATGATCGTCGAGAACAGGCCGGGCGCCGGCGGCAACATCGGCGCCGACCTCGTCGCCAAGGCGGCTCCGGACGGCTACACGCTGGTGATGGGGGCGGTCGCCACGCATGCGATCAACCCGGCGCTCTTTCCGTCCATCCCCTACGATCCGGTCAAGGACTTCGCGCCCGTCGTGCTCGTGGCGTCGGTGCCCAACGTCCTGGTGATGAACCCCGCCACGTCCGCCAGGCTGGGCATCCAGACCGTGCAGGACCTGATCGGCTACGCACGGCGCAACCCGGGCAAGCTCAACATGGGCTCGGGCGGCAACGGCAGTGCCGGGCACCTGGCGGGGGAACTCCTGAAGACCCGCGCCGGCGTATTTGCCGCGCACATCCCCTATGCCGGCGCCACGCCTGCGCAAGTGGCGCTGATGAGCGGGCAGACCGACTTCATGTTCGACAACCTCGCCGCCGCCTCGCCGCTGATCGCCGCGGGCAAGCTCAAGGCCCTTGCGGTCACCACGGCAGCCCGGTCGCGCCTGCTGCCCGAGGTGCCGACCATGATGCAGGCCGGCGTGCCGGACTTCGACCTGGGAACCTGGTTCGGGATCTTCGCGCCGGCGCACACGCCCGAAAACGTGGTGCAAAAACTCCATGATGAATATGCGCAGGCGCTCGGCAGCCCCGACATGCGCCAGCGCCTGGCCGGCATGGGCTCGGACGCTGCGCCCGGTACGCCCGCGTCGCTGGCCGAACTGGTGCGGTCCGACCTGCGCAAGTACGCCGAGATCGTCAGGATCTCGGGCGCCAAGCTGAACTGAGCGGGGGGCCGGATGCAGGTCCGGCCTCCTGCTCAATCGGCGCGGCGGTCCCAGCCATCCGCGCCGCCCTCGGCCACCCGCAGGCCCTGCATCTCGGCCACCACGGCCATCTTGTGCGTGTGCATCCGCCAGACCAGTTCGACCGCGTTGCGCGCGCCCAGCTTGGCCAGCACCCGCGCGCGATGGACCTCCACGGTCCGGATGGATATGCCCAGCCGATCGGCGATCACCTTGTTGGCACGCCCCTCGACCAACAGGTCCATGACTTCGCGTTCCCGCGGCGTCAGGGACCTGCCGCGTTCCTGGCCATCCTGCCACCCGTGCATCGACTTCATCGTGCTCCCCTTCATTGATAAGCTAGTCATGGGCGGGGTCTTGCGCCCCCAAGGGGAAGTCTGGCACGACAGTTCCGATGCGAAAAAGCTGTCAAGGCTGACAGGAGTCTGAACGTCATATGGATCAATTTGGCACAAAGTTGTGCCGATCCATCATTTTTCGGGAAAACCCCGACTCATTGCGGGCAATTTCGTTATTCACGCCTGCTTCGCGTGAGCTAACATGCCGGCCTTGCAAGTGAAGTCAGATAGGAGCCCACTTCCAATGCGCATTCAGTCAAAACAAAATTTCTGGTCCGGGGTGATGTTCGTCTTCCTCGGGCTATTCTTTGCCGGGTTCGCCGTCGATTACCAGATGGGTACGGCAGCCAAGATGGGACCGGGCTACTTCCCGTTCTGGCTGGGCGTGATCCTGGCGATCCTCGGTGCGATCATCGGCATCTCCGGCCTGTCGCCCAAGGCTGAACCCACGGAAATCCCGAAGTTCAACCTCAAGACCACGGGCGTCATCCTGGGCAACGTGGTGCTGTTCGGCATCCTGCTGCGTCCTCTGGGCGTGTACGTGTCGTCGTTCCTGCTCGTGCTGCTGTCCAGCATGGCCAGCCACGAATTCAAGTGGAAAACCGCCATCATCAACGGCATCTGCCTGGTGATCGCCGTCCACTTCATCTTCATTGTCGGCCTGGGTCTGATCTTCCCGCTGTGGCCTTCGTTTCTCGGTTTGAACTAAGGAAAGCCCTCCATGGAAGTGTTAGAGCACTTGGCACTGGGTTTTGAAACGGCGCTTTCGTTTCAGAACATCATCTACGCATTTCTCGGTTGCCTGATCGGCACCTTGGTGGGCGTGCTGCCCGGCTTGGGTCCCGTTCCGACCATCGCGATGCTGTTGCCCATCACCTACGCGCTGCCGCCGGTAGCTGGCCTGATCATGCTGGCCGGCATCTACTACGGCGCCCAGTACGGCGGTTCGACCACCGCCATCCTGGTCAACCTGCCCGGAGAAACCTCCGCGGTGGTGACCTGCCTGGATGGCTACCAGATGGCGCGGAACGGCCGCGCCGGACAGGCGCTGGCCATTGCGGCCATCGGGTCGTTCTTCGCCGGCTGCGTGGGTACGCTGCTGATCGCCGCCTTCGCGCCCCCGCTGGCCGAAGTGGCCTTCCAGTTCGGTCCTGCGGAATACTTCTCGCTGATGTGCCTGGGCCTGGTCGGCGCGGTCGTGTTGGCGTCGGGTTCGCTGGTCAAGGCCATCTGCATGATCTTGCTGGGTCTCTTGATCGGCATGGTCGGCACGGACGTGAACTCGGGCGTAGCTCGCTTCTCGTTCGGCATCCCCGAACTGACCGACGGCATCGACTTCGCCGCGGTCGCGATGGGCGTGTTCGGCTTCTCGGAAATCATTAACAACGTCGAGCAGAAAGAAGAACGCGAAGTCTTCCTGGACAAGATCGGCCACCTGTATCCCACCTGGCCCGACCTCAAGGAAGCTGCGCCCGCCATCATCCGCGGCACGGCCATCGGTTCGGCCCTGGGCATCCTGCCTGGCGGCGGTGCGGTGATGTCGTCGTTCGCCTCGTACACGGTGGAAAAGAAGCTCGCCAAGGATCCCTCCAGCTTCGGCAAGGGCAACATCCGCGGCGTGGCGGGTCCGGAATCGGCCAACAACGCCGGCTCGCAGACCTCCTTCATCCCGCTGCTGACGCTGGGTATCCCGGGTAACGCGATCATGGCCCTGATGGTCGGCGCCATGACCATCCACAACATCCAGCCTGGTCCCCAGGTCATGACCAGCAACCCGGACCTGTTCTGGGGCCTGATCGTGTCGATGTGGATCGGCAACCTGATGCTGGTGATCCTGAACCTGCCGCTGATCGGTATCTGGGTCAAGCTGCTGAAGGTTCCCTACCCCATCCTGTTCCCGGCCATCCTGCTGATCTGCTCGATCGGTGTCTACACGCTGAACTACAACGTGTTCGATATCTGGATGACGGCAGCCTTCGGCCTGATCGGCTACACCTGGTCCAAGCTGAAGTGCGAAGGTGCTCCGCTGCTGCTGGGCCTGGTGCTGGGCCCCATGATGGAAGAGAACTTCCGCCGCGCCCTGCTCCTGTCGCGTGGTGACTTCACGACCTTCGTGACCCGCCCGCTGTCGGCGACCCTGCTGGTCATCGCCGTCATCCTGGTCCTGATCGTGGCCTCGCCCGCGATCCGCAAGAAGCGCGAAGAAACCTTCGTCGAAGACTGACGACACCAGCCGCTTCGGCGGCTGCAAGAAAAAAGGCGCCTCCGGGCGCCTTTTTTTATACTTGCCTCTGGCAATGGAGAATCAGCATGGCATCGATTGGCACCAAGACCTACGACAGCACCGCCCCGCTCAACGTCAGCTTCATCGGCCTGGGCGTCATGGGCTTTCCCATGGCCGGTCACCTGGCCCAGGCCGGGCATGCGGTCCGGGTCTACAACCGCACCCCGTCCAAGGCCCGCGACTGGGTGCAGGAATTCGGCGGCAGCCACGCGCCAACGCCGCGCGAAGCCGTCCAGGACGCCGACATGGTCTTCCTGTGCGTCGGCAACGACGACGACCTGCGCAGCGTCGTGCTGGGCGCGGACGGCGCCCTGGCGGGCATGAAGCCCGGCTCGCTGCTGGTCGACCACACCACGGCCTCGGCCAAGGTCGCGCGCGAGCTGCACGCCGCGGCCCAGGACCAGGAAGTCGCCTTCATCGACGCCCCCGTCTCGGGCGGCCAGGCCGGCGCGGTCAATGGCGTGCTCACGGTGATGTGCGGCGGCGACGCCGACGCGTTCGAGCGCATGAAGCCCGTGGCGCAGGCCTACTCCCGGGCCGTCACCCTGCTCGGCGAACCCGGCGCCGGCCAGTTGGCCAAGATGGTCAACCAGATCTGCATCGCCGGACTGGTGCAGGGACTGTCCGAGGGCATCGCATTCGGCCAGAAGGCCGGGCTGGACATGAAGCTCGTCCTGGACGTGATCTCCAAGGGAGCGGCGCAAAGCTGGCAGATGGAGAACCGCGGCGCGACCATGGTGGACGGCCAGTTCGACTTCGGCTTCGCGGTGGACTGGATGCGCAAGGACCTGGGCCTGGTGCTGGACGAAAGCCGCAACAATGGCGCGCGGCTGCCCGTCACGGCGCTGGTCGACCAGTTCTATGCCGACGTGCAGCAGATGGGCGGCAGCCGCTGGGACACCTCGTCCCTGATTAAACGACTAGGCTAGGCCCCCCCCTACGCGCTTACGCGCGCCCAGCATGGTGAGCCCCCAGCCGCTACGCGGCAGCCCCCCGAGGGGGCCGGGGCCCGCCTTGGGGCGGCCCGGCGCCGAGCCCCAGGGGGCGGCACCAGCGGACCGGCAAAGCCGGATCCGCAGTGCCCGGGCAACCAACAGGCTGATGAATGGGGTCTGTTAAGCGCTCAGAGCGGCCAAGGTTCGGTCGAGGGGCCAGGCCAGGTCCACGACCAGGTTGGCGATGCCGGGCAGGTCGTCCAGGTCGACGAAGGGCAGCGATGCCTGGCCGGCGGGGGGCACGTCGCTGACGACGGCGCCTATGCTGGCGTCGTCGGGATACAGCCACGGCTTGCCGTTGACGGCGCGGTGGATCTCGATCTTGATGTGCGGATCGCGCTTGAAGCCCTCGACCAGGATGAAGTCGACGGGCGCAAACTTGTTCAGCAGCTCGCCCAGGCGGGGCTCGGCCTCGCCGCGCAGTTCGTGCATCAGCGCCCAGCGGCTGCCCGAGGCGACCAGCACTTCCCCAGCGCCGGCCTCGCGGTGCCGATGGGAGTCCTTGCCCGGCTTGTCGATGTCGAACGAATGGTGGGCGTGCTTGAGCGTCGACACGCTGTAGCCCTTCTCCCGCAGGGCGGGGAGCAGCCTCGTCAGCAATGTGGTTTTACCGGCTCCGCTCCAGCCGGCCAGCCCCAGGACGCGCGTCATCAGATCAGTCCGTCGAAAGGCAGGACGTCGACCAGTTCGCCGGCCGCCACGCTGCCCTGCTCGTGCCCCAGCACGACCAGGCCGTTGGCCTGGCTCATGCTGCGCAGGATGCCCGACCCCTGCGAGCCGGTGATGCGCACCTCCCAGCCGCCTCCGGCGGCGGGCGTGACGATGCCTCGCTGGTATTCGGTGCGCCCCGGCTTCTTGCGGATGGCGCCCGCGCTGGCCGCGCGCAGCATGGGCAGCGGCTGGGCCGGCGCGCCGGCCATGGCCAGGAGGGCGTCGCGCACCAGCGCGTAGAAGGTCACCATCACGGCCACCGGGTTGCCGGGCAGGCCGAACAGGATGGCGCTGCGTCCGCCGGTCGCGATGCGGCCGATGGCCATCGGGCGGCCCGGCCGCATGGCGATGCGCCAGAACAGCACGTCGCCCAGCTTGGCCATGATGGCCTTGGTGTAGTCGGCCTCGCCCACGCTCACGCCGCCCGACGTAATGACCACGTCGGCCTGCGCGGCGGCGTCGCGGAACGCGGACTCGAGCGCCTGCGGATCGTCGTGCACCACGCCCATGTCGAGCACCTCGACGCCCAGCCGCTGGAGCATGCCCCACAGCGTGTAGCGGTTGCTGTCGTACACGCAGCCCGGGTCGAGCGTCTCGCCAATCGAGCGCAACTCGCTGCCGGTGGAGAAGAACGCCACGCGCAGGCGGCGCCAGACCGGCACCTCGGCGCGGCCGAGCGAAGCCAGCATGCCCAGGTCGGCCGGGCGCAGCACGCGGCCGGCCGACAGCGCCACATCGCCCCGGGCCAGGTCCTCGCCCGCCAGCCGGCGATTCTCGCCGGTCTTGACCGCGCCGGCGGGCACGACAACGCGGTCGCCATCCTGCCGGACGAATTCCTGCGGAATCACGGTATCGAGCCCGTCGGGCATGGTGGCGCCGGTCATGATCCGCACGCACTGCCCGGGCGCGACGCTGCCCGTATAGCCGTTGCCCGCCAGGCCGCTGCCCACGACCTGCAGGACCGTGTCGCCACCGGCGGCCAGGTCGGAACCATAGAACGCGTAGCCGTCCATGGCCGAGTTGTCGTGGGCCGGCACGTCGATGTCGGACACGATGTCGCGCGCCAGCACGCGCCCCATCGCCGAGCGCAGCGCCAACATCTCCACGCCCTCCACGCGCGGCACGAGCCGGGCGATGAACTCGCGGGCCTGCTCGACCGGCAACGCGTTCGGGTCGTAGCCGCTGACACAGGACGAGATTTCTTCTAGCGAGGGGGCGGGCTTGTCGTTCATGGCATCAAAGCTGCTGCAATTCGGCGATCGTGTTGGCACCCGCGAAAACCGCGGGGTCGTCGAAGAGGACCTCGACACAGCGATGGGTGGCGGTCCACTTGTCGATCTTGCGTCCCCCCGCGGCGGTGAACGCCACGAGGCTGTCCAGCAGCTCCGCCCGCAGCAGGCAGAACACGGGCTGGGTGCGCACGGCGCCGTCCTGGCGGGTGGCCACCATGGCGATCTCGGCACCGGCCGCTGACAGCTCGCCAGCCAGGCGGGCGACGAGGTCCTCGGGAAACTTGGGGGTATCGCAGGGTACGGTGACCAGGTAATCGGTCTCGCAATGCTCGAGCCCGGTCAGGAACCCGGCCAGCGGCCCCGCGTAGTCGGGCAGCGCATCGGGCCACACCGGCACGCCCATGGATTCGTAGGCCGCCAGGTTGCGGTTGGCGTTGACCAGGACCTGCCCCACCTGGGGCCCCAGCCTGAGCAGCGCATGCATGGCCATCGGAATGCCCTGGTAGTTCTGCAGGCCCTTGTCGACGCCGCCCATGCGGCTGCCGCGCCCACCCGCCAGGATCAAGCCGGTAATGGAGTCCTTGTCGATCATGCGGCTGAGTATAGACGAGGCGTCCAAGGATTTCGCCGCCCGCGGGCTGGTGGTCTAATATCCCTCATCGGCCTGCGACACGCAGCGTCCCACTCATGAGTCCGCCCCACTCCCATGGCCACTTCCGAAACCCTGCTCCAGGCCCTGCAAACCGTCGTCGATCCCAATACCGGCAAGGACTTCGTCTCGACGCGATCGATCAGGAACATCGAGATCAACGGCGGCGACGTCTCTTTCGACGTCCTGCTCGGCTATCCCGCCAAGAGTCAGGTCCCCGCCCTGCGCAGCGCGCTGATCGCGGCGGCCCGTACCGTGCCCGGCGTCGCCAACGTCAGCGCCAACGTGCGCAGCGAGATCATCGCCCACGCGGTTCAGCGCGGCGTGCCGCTGCTGCAGGGCGTCAAGAACATCGTCGCCGTCGCCTCGGGCAAGGGCGGCGTGGGCAAGAGCACCACGGCGGTCAACCTGGCCCTGGCGCTGGCGGCCGAAGGCGCGCGCGTCGGCCTGCTCGACGCCGACATCTACGGCCCCAGCCAGCCGCTCATGATGGGCATCGACGCACGCCCCGTCAGCGACGACGGCAAGACCATGGAGCCGCTCGAGAACTACGGCGTGCAGGTCATGTCCATCGGCTTCCTGGTCGCCCACGACGAAGCGATGATCTGGCGCGGCCCGATGGCGGTGCAGGCGCTCGAGCAATTGCTGCGGCAAACCAACTGGAAAGACCTCGACTATCTGATCGTCGACATGCCCCCCGGCACCGGTGACATCCAGCTCACGCTCAGCCAGCGCGTGCCCATGACCGGCGCCGTCATCGTCACCACGCCGCAGGACATCGCGCTGCTGGACGCGCGCAAGGGCATCAAGATGTTCGAGAAGGTGGGCGTGCCCATCCTGGGCGTGGTCGAGAACATGGCCGTGCACGTGTGCAGCCAGTGCGGACACGTCGAACACATCTTCGGCGCCGAGGGCGGCAAGAAGATGGCGGCCGAATACGACACCCCCTACCTGGGCGCGCTGCCGCTGGACATCAACATCCGCCTGCAGGCCGACAGCGGCAAGCCCTCGGTGGTGGCCGACCCCGACGGCGAGATCGCCGGCCTGTACAAGACCGTCGCGCGCCAGGTGGCCGTGGCCATCGCCGCCCGGAACAAGGACTTCTCGTCCAAGTTCCCCACCATCTCCATCAGCGCCGACTCCTGACCGAGGCCGCCATGACCAGCCAGGCTCCCCGCATCGACGTCGCCGTGATCATGCGCAAGGAGCGCGTCCACGGCCCGATGAGCCGGTGGCAGCCCTGGCGGTGGACGCTGGCGGACGTGGTGGCCGACGAGCCGGCGTTCGGCGGCGCGCCCCACCGGCTGCGCAAGGACGCGCACGGCGAACTCTGGCTGCATCCCGGCTTCGCGGTCGAGCTGTTCAAGGACGACGCCGAGGGCTACTACCTGAACGCCACGACCGAGGCGCCCTGCTGGTTCGTGATGTGGCGGATGGAGGAAGCCGCCGGCCTGGACGACGAACCGCTGGCGCGGCCGGAGCTGGTCACGCTCAGCTACTACCACGCGGGCCGCCTGCTGGACGCGCAGGAAACCGTTGAACAAGTGCCCGCCCCCGCCGACATCGTGGGGTGGCTGCGCGGCTTCGTGGCGGAGCACTACGTGGCCGAGCCCAAGCGCAAGCGGCGCCCGGTCAGCTTCGTGCCGCTGCAGGACCGCTTCGGCAACCCGGCGTCGGTCAGCACCGGCAGGCGCAAGAACACCGAAGAACCATGAACGACGACGGCGCAGGCTTCCTCGGCCGCTGGTCGCGGCGCAAGGCCCAGTCGCGGACAGGCGTGGACGAGCCCCCCACCGACGCCGATCCCGAAACCGGGCCGGGTCCGCGCGAGGCCACGCCGGCTACGCCTGCGCAGGACCTTCCCGCCGACGAACCCGCGGACCGCCCTGCCGGCGCGGCGCAGGCGCCGGACATCGCCGCCGAGCTCCCGCCCGCGCCGACGCGGGAAGACCTGGCTGCGCTGACGCACGACTCCGACTTCTCCGCCTTCATGCAGCCGGCGGTCGAACCCGACGTCAAGCTTGCCGCGCTCAAGAAGCTTTTCTCCGATCCGCACTACAACGTCATGGACGGGTTGGACGTCTACATCGACGATTATTCCTCGCCCGAGAAGCTGCCCGAATCCACGCTCAGGCAGATGGTCAGCGCGCGTGTGCTGGCCCTGGTCCAGGACGATCCCGCCCCGCCTTCCGGCGATGCGGCGCCCGGCCAAGACCCCGAGAGCGAGGCCCGGGCCGATGATCGCGCCCAAGGTTCCGTGCTAGAGTCTGGCGCATCCACAGGCCATACGCCCAGCGACGGCCAGACGCATTTCGACTTTCCCGAGCCCGGTCCTTCCAGGTAGCCGGGCTCTCCAGAGCGCCCATGCCTACACTGATCTGCGACTGCAACAAGACCATGCCCCTGGACGCCGATGCGCTCGGCACGGCCCTGGACGAAAAGCTGGTTCTGCACTCCACGCTCTGCCGCCACGAAGCCGGCGCCTTCCAACAGGCCGTGACAGGCAGCGCGCCCGTCACCGTCGCCTGTACGCAGGAAAAACGCCTGTTCGCCCAGATCGGCGAACACACCGAGGCCGCCGTCGCTCCGGTACGCTTCGTCAACATCCGTGAAACCGGAGGCTGGAGCCGCGACGCCTCGAAGGCCATGCCCAAGCTGGCCGCGCTGCTGGCGGCCGCGCGGCTGCCCGATCCCGAACCGGTCCCCACGGTCAGCTATCGCAGCGCGGGGCGGCTGCTCATCGTCGGCCCGCTGGACGAGGCCGAACGCGCCGCGGCCATGCTGGACGACACGCTCGACGTCACGATCCTCGCGCGCGGCCCCGGCGCGGCGGGCGCGAACCAGGAACGGCGCCATCCCGTGCTGGCCGGCCGCGTGGAATCGCTGCGAGGCTGGCTGGGCGCGTTCGACCTGGCCTGGGTGCAGGACAACCCCATCGACCTCGACCTGTGCACGCGCTGCAACGCCTGTCTTGCCGCGTGCCCCGAAGGAGCGATCGGCCTCGACTACCAGATCGACCGCGACCGCTGCCGCGACCATCGTGCCTGCGTGGCATCCTGTACGACCGCGGGCGCGATCGACTTCGCCCGCGCCCCCGAACGGCAGGAAGCGCGCTTCGACCTGGTCCTGGAGCTGGGCGGCCGAACGCTGTTCGAGCAGCATGCGCCGCCGCAGGGCTATTTCGCCTGGAACGGCACGGACCCGGTGCCGCTCCTGCGCTTGCGCGAGCTGGTCGGCGAATTCGAGAAGCCCAAGTTCTTCGACTACAAGCAGTCGCTGTGCGCACACAGCCGCAACGACACGATCGGCTGCCGCGCCTGTATCGACATCTGCTCGGCCCGCGCCATCGAGAGCGACAAGGCGCGCCAGCAGATCAAGGTCAACCCCAACCTGTGCGTGGGCTGCGGCGCCTGTACCACCGCGTGCCCGACCGGCGCGATCACCTATGCCTATCCGCGCATGACGGACCAGGGCACGGTGCTGCGCACGCTGCTGTCCACCTACGCACGGGCGGGCGGCCAGGCCCCCGTCGTGCTGGTGCACAGCCAGGAGGCCGGCCGCGCGATGATCGAACGCCTGGGCCGCGACGCCAGCCTGGGCAGGGCCCAGGGCCTGCCCGCCAACGTCATCCCGCTGGGCGTCTGGCATACCGCCAGCCTCGGCCTGGAAGCGTGGCTGGGCGCCGTCGCGCTGGGCGCCTCGCAGGTCGCCATCCTGGCCACGGCCGAGGAAGCGCCGCAGTACCTGGACAATCTGGCCGCGCAACTCGCGCTGGGCCAGACCATCCTCGACGGCCTGGGCTATCCGGGACCGCATCTGCACCTGCTGCGCCCCGATACCCCGCAGGCGCTGGATGCGGCGCTGCGCGAACTGGCGGCGCACCGCCCCGGCGTGCCGGCCGCGTCGGCGCGCTTCGCCATGGTGCGCGAGAAACGCAGCACGCTGGACCTCGCGCTGGACCACCTGATCGCCCACGCCCCGGCCGCGCGGGACGAGATCGCCCTGCCCGGCGGCCCGCCGGGCAGCGGCTCGCCCGTCGGCAGCCTGGCCATCGACAAGGACGCCTGTACGCTGTGCATGAGCTGCGTGGGAGCCTGTCCGTCCAGCGCCCTGCTCGACAACCCGGACGCGCCCCAGCTGCGCTTCCTGGAAAAGAACTGCGTGCAGTGCGGCCTGTGCGTCGAAACCTGTCCCGAGAGCGCGCTCGCCCTCGTGCCGCGCCTGCTGCCCACACCCGAACGCGCCCGGCCCCTCGTGCTGAACGAGACGGCCCCCCATCACTGCGTACGCTGCGGCAAGGCCTTCGGCACGCAGAAGGCCATCGAGGCCATGCTGGAGCGGCTGGGCAGCCACCCGATGTTCCAGGGCGCGGGCCGGGAACGACTGAAGATGTGCGGCGACTGCCGCGTGATCGACCTGTACTCGGGCGCCAACCAGACACGCATCACGGACCTATGAACGCATCCATCTCCCCTGCCGACATCGGCTCGGCCTCGCTCGACGAGGAGATCGCCCGGGCCGAACTCTACGGCGTGCTGGCCCGCCTGTTCTACGCGCCGCCCGACGCGGCCTTCGCGGCCAGCCTGCGCGCGGCGGCCACCGAGGCCCCCATGGCGGGCGCCTTCCTGGAAACCCCGTGGCGCGACCTCGTGGCCGCGGCGCAGGCTGCCGACGATACGGCGCTGCGCGACGAATACGAAGCCCTGTTCGGCGGCCTGGGCAAGCCCGAGGTCTACCTGTACGGCTCGCACTACCTGAACGGTTTCCTGAACGAGAAATCGCTGATCGGGCTGAGGAACGACCTCGCCGCCCTGGACCTTGCCCGGGATCCGGCCATGCCCGAGACCGAGGACCACATCGCCTACCTGTGCGAAGTCATGCGCTACCTGATCGCCGGGGACGACGCCGGGCAGTGCCACCTGGCCAACCAGCGGAAATTCTTCGGCGACCACCTGCTGCCGTGGGTACCCGCCATGTGCGACGCCCTCTCGGCCCACCCGCGCGCCCGCTTCTACGCGGCGCTGGGCGAGTTCACACGGGCCTTCGCCAGCGTGGAGGCGCAGGGCTTCGACATGCTGCCCTGAAAGCGCTACGGTCGAGGGTATACCCGAGGCCCGGAATGGCTTGCGGCATTGCCTGTAACCGGTTACCGGGGGTACAGTATGCACAGCACTTCATATCTGCCAGCCCCAACGGAGACAGAGATGCCCAAGACCGCCGCCAACCTATCCCGCCGGGGTTTCTTCGTAGGTGCCGCCACCGCGGGCGCCGCTGCCGTCGGAGCCGCCGTCGCGCCCTCGCTGCGCCCCGACCCGGCCCCGCAAGCCGACGCCAAGCCCGCCCCCGAACGGGGCGGCGGCTACAGCGTGACCGATCACGTCAAGCGCTACTACAAGTCCACGCTGGTCTAACCACCGGAGCACGGCATGTTGCTGACCAAGAAAACGGGCGCCGGCGACTCCGGCGCAGCTTCTTCCTCGTTCGTCCACAGCCTGCGCCGCGGCATGGCCCACGCGCTGCCCACCATGGACCGCCGCACCTTCCTGCGCCGCTCTGGCCTGGGCGTCGGCGCGGGGCTCGCCGCCACGCAGCTCGGCCTGGTCAGGAAGGCCGGCGCGGCCGACAGCGACCAGAAGGCCGGCATCGGCAAGGGCAAGGTCGAAGTCAGGCGCACCGTCTGTACGCACTGTTCGGTGGGCTGTGCGATCGACGCCGTGGTCGAGAACGGCGTCTGGGTCCGCCAGGAACCGGTGTTCGATTCGCCCATCAACCTGGGCGCGCACTGCGCCAAGGGCGCCTCGGTGCGCGAGCACGGCCACGGCGAGCACCGCCTGCGCTATCCGATGAAGCTGGTCGACGGCAAGTACCAGCGCATCAGCTGGGACACCGCGCTGGACGAAATCTCGGCCCGCATGCTCCAGTTGCGCAAGGAAAGCGGCCAGGACTCGGTCTACGTGATCGGCTCGTCCAAGCATAACAACGAGCAGTCCTACCTGCTGCGCAAGTTCATGAGCTTCTGGGGCAGCAACAACTGCGACCACCAGGCGCGCATCTGCCATTCGACCACGGTCGCCGGCGTAGCCAATACCTGGGGCTACGGGGCCATGACCAACTCGTACAACGACATGCAGAACTCGAAGGCTGCGTTGTACATCGGCTCGAACGCCGCCGAGGCCCACCCGGTGTCCATGCTGCACCTGCTGCACGCCAAGGAAAAGGGCTGCAAGGTCATCGTCGCCGACCCCCGCTTCACCCGCACGGCCGCCAAGGCCGACCACTACGTCCGCATCCGGTCCGGCACCGACATCCCCTTCCTGTTCGGCGTGCTGTACCACATCTTCAAGAACGGCTGGGAAGACAAGAAGTACATCAACGACCGCGTCTACGGCATGGACCAGGTCAAGGCCGACGTCCTGGCCAAGTGGACGCCGGACAAGGTCCTGGATGCCTGCGGCGTGGACGAGGCCACCTGCTACAACGTCGCCAAGACCATGGCCGAGAACCGCCCCAGCACGCTGGTGTGGTGCATGGGCCAGACCCAGCACAGCATCGGCAACGCCATGGTGCGCGCCTCCTGCATCGTGCAGCTCGCGCTGGGCAACGTCGGCGTATCCGGCGGCGGCGCCAACATCTTCCGCGGTCATGACAACGTGCAGGGCGCGACCGACATCGGCCCCAACCCCGATTCGCTGCCCGGCTACTACGGCCTGGCCGAGGGCTCGTGGCGCCACTTCGCCAAGGTCTGGGACGTCGACTACGACTGGATCAAAGGCCGCTACGCCTCGCCCGCGATGATGACCAAATCGGGCATCACCGTCTCGCGCTGGATAGACGGCGTACTGGAAAAGAACGACGTCATCGACCAGGACTCCAACCTGCGCGCCGTCTTCTACTGGGGCCATGCGCCCAACTCGCAGACGCGCGGCCTGGAAATGAAGCGGGCCATGGACAAGCTCGACCTGCTGGTCGTGGTCGATCCGTACCCGTCGGCCACCGCCGCGATGGCGGCCATGCCCGGCAAGAGCGAGGACCTGAACCCCAACCGCGCCGTCTACCTGCTGCCCGCGGCCACGCAGTTCGAGACCAGCGGCTCCTGTACCGCCTCGAACCGCTCGCTGCAATGGCGCGAGAAGGTCATCGATCCGCTGTGGGACAGCCGCTCCGACCACATGATCATGTACCAGCTCGCGCAGAAACTCGGCTTCGGCACCGAGCTGTGCAAGAACTACAAGATGCAGAAGGTCAAGGGTCAGGACGAGCCGGTGATCGAGGACATCCTGCGCGAGATCAACCGCAGCAACTGGACCATCGGCTACACCGGCCAAAGCCCGGAACGGCTCAAGGCCCACATGCGGCTGATGCACGCCTTCGACGTCAAGACCCTGCGCGCCAAGGGCAGCGTGGTCGACAAGGAAACCGGCTACGACATCCAGGGCGACTACTTCGGCCTGCCCTGGCCCTGCTTCGGCACGCCCGAGCTCAAGCACCCCGGTTCGCCCAACCTGTACGACACCTCCCGCCATGTCATGGACGGCGGCGGCAACTTCCGCGCGAACTTCGGCGTGGAGCGCAACGGCGTCAACCTGCTGGCCGAAGACGGCTCGCACTCCAAGGGCGCCGACATCCCCACCGGCTATCCGGAATTCGACCACGTGCTGATGAAGAAGCTCGGTTGGTGGGACGAACTGACCGACGCCGAGAAGGCCGCGGCCGAGGGCAAGAACTGGAAGACCGACCTGTCCGGCGGCATCATCCGCGTGGTGATGAAGAACCACGGCTGCCACCCCTTCGGCAACGCCAAGGCGCGCGCGGTGGTCTGGAACTTCCCCGATCCCATCCCGCAGCACCGCGAACCGATCTACGGCACGCGTCCCGACCTCGTCGCCAAGTACCCCACCCACGACGACATGAAAACCTTCTGGCGCCTGCCGACGCTGTACAAGTCGCTGCAGCAGAAGAACGTCGAGGACAAGCTGTACGAGAAATTCCCCATCATCCTGACCTCCGGCCGCCTGACCGAATACGAGGGCGGCGGCGACGAAACCCGGTCCAATCCCTGGCTGGCCGAGCTGCAACAGGAAAGCTTCGTCGAGATCAATCCGAAGGCGGCCGCCGAGCGCGGCATCACCAACGGCTCGCGCTGCTGGGTGGTCACGCCCACCGGCGCGCGGCTCAACGTGCAGGCCCTGGTCACCGAACGGGTCGGCCCGGACACCGCCTTCATGCCCTTCCACTTCGCCGGCCGCTGGCAGGGCAAGGATCTCCTGGCCTACTACCCCGAGGGCGCGGCCCCGATCGTGCGCGGCGAGGCGGTCAACACCGGTACCACCTACGGCTACGACAGCGTCACCATGATGCAGGAAACCAAGACCACCATCTGCAACATCGAGAAGGCATAAGGAGCGCGCCATGGCCAGAATGAAATTCATCTGCGATGCGGAGCGCTGCATCGAATGCAATGCCTGCGTCACCGCCTGCAAGAACGAGCACGAGGTGCCGTGGGGCGTGAACCGCCGGCGCGTGGTCACGCTGAACGACGGCGTGCCGGGCGAGAAATCCATCTCGGTGGCCTGCATGCACTGCAGCGACGCGCCCTGCATGGCGGTCTGCCCCGTCAACTGCTTCTACCACACCGACGAAGGCGTGGTGCTGCACAACAAGGACACCTGCATCGGCTGCGGCTATTGCTCCTACGCCTGTCCGTTCGGTGCGCCGCAGTTCCCCTCGCAGGGCAACTTCGGCGTGCGCGGCAAGATGGACAAGTGCACCTTCTGCGCCGGCGGCCCCGAGGCCCATGGCAGCGAAGCGGAGTTCGAGAAGTACGGTCGCAACCGGCTGGCCGAGGGCAAGCTGCCCGCCTGTGCCGAGATGTGCTCGACCAAGGCGCTGCTGGGCGGCGACGGCGACGTGATCGCCGACATCTTCCGCACCCGCGTCGTCGCGCGCGGCAAGGGCGCCGAAGTCTGGGGCTGGGGCACGGCCTACGGCTCCAAGCAGGCCGGCCAGCCGCCGCAGAATCCCCAGCCGGGCGGCACCACCACCGGAGGCAAGTGATGAAAGCCACCGTCTTTCTCGCCATCCTGCTCGTTCTCGGCACCGCCGCCTGCACCGAACGGGAACAGTCGCTCTACCAGGGCAAGGTCCAGAACGGCGAGCCCGCGTACAAGGGCACCGGCGTCTCGGCCTTCACCGCGCCTGGCTGGACGCCGGGCGACCGGAACAGCTGGGAACAGGAACTCAAGACCCGGGCCCAGCAAGGCCAGAACGAATACAACCGGGTGAACTGACCGGAGGTCGCCATGATACGGTCGCTACTTGCCGCGCTCGCGCTGTTCGGCGCCATGCTGGCATCCCCCGCCGCCCTGGCGGCTGATGCCGCGCAGCCCCCTGCCGGCACCTCATTGGGTGCCATCCAGAGCACCAACATCTTCGACGTCAAGCCCGACGCCAGCCAGGACCCGGGCTATGCCGACCAGACCAACGCCGAACGGGCCAAGGTCCAGCCGGGCAACAACGCGCCGAACTGGCGCCTGGTCAATTCCGGCCAGCCCGGCTACAGCAGCCTGCCGCGCAGCGAAGCCCCGGAAGCCGGCGTGCTGATCCAGCGCTTCGTGCAGTACCCGGGCTCGAAATACACCTCGGCCGGCGAAGCCTGGCGGCAGGTGCGCAACAACTGGCTGATCCCCTACGGCGGTTCGCTGCTGCTGATCGTGCTGGTGGCCATCGCGCTGTTCTACTTCGCCAAGGGCCCGCTGACCGTCCACGGCGCCGAGACCGGCCGCAAGATCGAACGCTTCACGTATTTCGAGCGGGCGGCCCACTGGGTCAATGCCGCCGCGTTCGTGATCCTGGCGATCTCGGGCCTGATCATGGCCTTCGGCAAGTTCTTCCTGCTGCCCATCATGGGCAGCGCCCTGTTCGGCTGGATGACCTGGGTGCTCAAGACCGGCCACAATTTCGTGGGCCCGCTGTTCGCGGTCTCGCTGGTGGTGGTCTTCTTCACCTTCATCCGCGACAACCTGCCCACGCGCGACGACATGGTCTGGCTGCGCAAGGGCGGCGGACTGTTCAACGGCCAGCACGTGCCCACCGGCCGCTTCAACGCCGGAGAAAAGCTCGTATTCTGGGGCGGCGTGCTGTTCCTGGGCTTCATCGTCATCGGCTCCGGGCTGGTGCTGGACCGGGTCATTCCCGGCCTGGTCTACACCCGCGGCACCATGCAGATCGCCCACATGGTCCACGCCGTGGCGACCATCCTGATGATGTGCATGTTCCTGGGTCACATCTACCTGGGCACCATAGGCATGAAAGGCGCCTACAAGGCCATGAAGACCGGCTACGTGGACGAGGCCTGGGCCCGCGAGCACCACGAACTCTGGTACAACGATATCCAGGCGGGCAAGATCCCCGCCCAGCGCACCCAGCCTGCGCAGAAGAAGCCGGACACCCGGCCGGCGAACGCCTGAACCCGCCGGCCTCGACCAGGAGATCCCGCATGAAAACCGCCCTCGCGCTGCTGCTGGCCGTCTTCTCCACCGCGGCCCTGGCCAAGCTGCCTCCGCCCAGCCCCGAGGCCCAGGCCAAGGCGGCCGAGGCCGCCGCCCGTACCGCCTGGACAGGCAAGGTCGACGGCTACAAACTCTGCCAGGCCCAGAACAAGACCGCGTCCGTCTACTTCGCCAGCGCGCGCGCCGCCGGCAAGTCCGTGCACGAGCCCGCGTCCATGCCGCCTTGCGCCGATCCGGGCCCGTTCGCCTACACGCCACCCGAGGCCAAGCCGCTGGAAGCGGCCGGCGCGCATTCCCCTTCGGAAACAGCCAAGGCGCCGCACAACACCGCCGCGCCCGACGCCGCCACGCCCAAACAGTGACCGCATCGCTCCGCCACCGTCCTTTCCTGACCGACGCTCGTGCGCCGCTGACGCGCGAGATCACCGTCGTCAACGAACATGGCCTGAGCGACACGGTTTCCATCCCGGCCGAACGGTCGCTGACCGTCTACGTCGACAAGCGCGAACTGGTCACGCTAATGACCCTGGGCGCCCTGCCCGAACTGCTGGTGCTGGGCTATCTGCGCAACCAGCGCCTGGTGCGCTCGATAGACGAGGTCGAGGCGGTCACCGTCGATTGGGAAGTCCAGGCGGCGGCGGTGCAGACACGCCACGGCATCCAGGACCTGGAAGCCCGCACCTCCCAGCGCGTGGTCACCACCGGCTGTGGCCAGGGCAGCGTCTTCGGCGGGTTGATGGACGAGATCGACGACATCCGCCTGCCCGACGACGCGCGCCTCACCCAGGGCCAGCTCTACGGCCTGCTGGACGCCATCCGGCGGCAGGAAACCACCTACAAGTCCGCCGGCTCCGTGCACGGGTGCGCGTTGTTCCAGGGCGAGCACATGCTGATGTTCGTCGAGGACGTCGGGCGCCACAACGCCATCGATACCATCGCAGGATGGATGTGGCTGCAGGACCCGGCCCGGATGGCGGGCCACGACAAGGTGTTCTACACCACGGGCCGGCTCACCAGCGAGATGATCATCAAGGCGGCGCAGATGGGCATTCCCATCGTCGTCTCGCGCAGCGGCATCACGCAGATGGGCTTCGAACTGGCCGAGCGGCTGGGCCTGTGCGCGATCGGCCGCGCTACCAACAAGCATTTCCTCTGCTATACGGCGCCCTGGCGCCTGGTCCTGCAGCCGGAACTGGCCGCGGCGCCCCGCCCCGTTCGAGCCGCGCCGCAGGACGCCTGACCGGACCGCTTCAGCCGCGCTTGCCGGCCTTGGGCGTGCGGAAATTCCACCACGGCAGCACACGCCGCATCGACAGCACCTCGCCGCTTTGCTGCGGCTGGTACCCCGGCATCGCGGCCAGCTTGCGCTGCCAGGCCTCGCTGCGCAGGATGCCCAGCAAGGCTTGCGTGGACGGCAGTTCCAGCGTCGACTTCAGGCAGACCAGGAAATAGTTTTCAGACACCAGCGGGATGAAGTCCAGCCGGCTGGCCCGGGCCGCGACCTCGATGCCCAGGCCCGCGTCCACGGCGCCCGAGGCCACCGCGTGCGCCACCGCCGCATGCGACGGCTCGGTATGGGCGTAGCCCTGGATGGCCGACGGCGACAACGCCTGCCTGGCCAGCAATTCGTCCAGCAGCACGCGCGTGCCCGTGCCCAGCGGACGATTCACGAAACGCACGTCGGCCCGCGCGAGATCGGTCAGCGAGGCGATGCCCAGCGGGTTGCCCCGCGCCACCATCAGCCCCTGGCTGCGGCGGGCGAAGCCGATGATCTTGTGCTGGCCGGGTTCGAGCAGCGGCTTGTAGGTTCGTTCCGCCAGCGAGCCCGGCGGGGAATCGGCGGGAGCGTGGAAGCCTGCCATCACGCACCGGCCTTCGTTCAAGGCCTTGATCGCGTCGACGCTGCCGGTGAAGCGTATGTCCAGGTGCAGCTTGTCGCTGGCCACGGCGTGCTCGCGCAGCGAAGCCAGCGCGTCGTCGTGGCTGGCATGCAGGGCGACCACGTGGGCCGCGTCGTCGAAGGCGACCGCGAAGGCCCGCTCCAGGTCGGCATACAAGGCGCCGATCTGCGGCGCCAGCCGCGCCTGCGCCTGCCGCTCGGCCCACAGCAGCTTGTTGCCGAACTCGGTCAGCCGGGCCGGCTGGCCCTTGTCCCAGATCACCAGCGCGTGCCCGAGATTTTTCTCCCAGCGTTTGAGCTCGCCCCAGACGTGGCGATAAGACAGGTCCAGGGCCTTGGCGGCGGCCGAGATCGAACCCTGTTCCCGGATGGCATACAGCAGGTCCATCAGCGGATTGCGGATGGAGGCGGCGTTGGCGCGGGGCACGCCGAAGGTGTAGGAGAGCTCGATTTGATGCACTGGAGGAGTATAGCCCCCCCCTACGCGCTGACGCGCGCCCCCCAGGGGGCGATGCGAGAGGACCGGCGGAGCCGGATCCTCCGCATCCTGGGTCTAGTACCGTTGTCTTGGGTTGGGGCACCCGTGCTTCGTTATCTGCCAGCGGTAGCAACGGTGTGGCGTACCAAGAAACGGGTACTAGACCCAGGGCGCCGCGGATCCGGCTTTGCCGGTCCGCCAGCGCCGCCCCCTTGAGGGGGAGCGGCCAAAGGCCGCTTGGGGGTGGGATACTTATGCACATCACTTCATATCGCCTCGTCTGCCTCACTCCGCTACGCTGGGGCGGCACATTTGAAGATGGCATGAACACTCTTGCGGAAAGCGCGGTCACAGCGCTGCGCCTCATCCTCTCTCTCGATCCCGTCCTGCTCGACATCGTCAGGTTGTCGCTGGCGGTCAGCGCCTGTGCCTGTGTGCTGGCCTGTGCCGCCGGGCTGCTGCTGGGGGCGTGGCTGGGGGTGGCGCGGTTCCCGGGACGAGGGGCCGTGCTGACGCTGCTCAATACCCTGCTCGCCCTGCCCTCCGTCGTGGTGGGGCTGCTGGTCTATCTGCTGCTGTCGCGCTCGGGGCCGCTGGGGTTTCTGGGCTGGATGTTCTCGTTCCAGGCCATGGTGGTGGCGCAGTCCATCCTGGTGCTGCCGGTGGTCATGGCCTTGACGCGGCAGGTGGTCGAGGATGCCGACCGCAGCCATGGCGAACAACTGCGTTCGCTGGGCGCGGGCACGTTCATGCGCGGACTGCTGCTGACCTGGGATGAACGTTTCGCGCTGCTGACCATCCTCATCGCGGCCTTCGGCCGGGCGGTCTCGGAAGTGGGGGCCGTGATGATCGTCGGCGGCAACATCGAAGGCTACACGCGGGTCATGACGACGGCCATCGCGCTCGAGACCAGCAAGGGCGACCTGCCCCTGGCCGTGGCGCTGGGCATGGTGCTGCTGGCCGTGGTGCTGCTGCTGAACACGCTGATCTCGCTGGTGCGCCGCTGGCGCGAACGGCGCGACGCGGGCCTGTCCGCGTGGCTGCGCATGCCGGATCCGGCCGCATGAAGCGCGCGGCCTCGATCATGCCCCTGGACACCGATCCGGCCCTCGCGATTCCGGCCGTGGCGGACGTACGGGAACCGGCGCCTTCTCCGGCCTTGTTCTCGCTGCGCGATGTCGATCTGCACTATGGGCAGGTGCGCGCGCTGCACGGGGTCGACCTGTCCATCCACGCGGGCGAGCGCGTCGCCCTGGTCGGTACGAACGGCAGCGGCAAGAGCACGCTGCTGCGCGTGCTGCACGGCCTGCTCGCCCCCGCCTCGGGTACCGTCTCCTGCCTGCCGCGCAATCGGCAGGCCCTGGTGTTCCAGCGGCCGCACATGCTGCGCACCTCGGTACGGAGCAATGTCGCGCTGGGACTGTGGCTGCGGGGCATGGGCTGGCGCCAGGCGCGGCAGTCCGCCATGGACGCGCTGGCGCGCGTCGACATGGCCGAACTGGCCGGCCGCAACGCCAAGGCGCTGTCCGGTGGGCAGCAGCAGCGCGTGGCGTTGGCCCAGGCCTGGGCCATGGACGCGGACGCCCTCTTGCTGGACGAACCCACCGCCAATCTCGATCCGCACGCCAAGCGCGAGGTGGAAGCCTTGATGCAGGAATTCGCGCAGCCGCGCTCGGGGCGCACGATGACCATGGTGTTCAGCAGCCACAACCTGGGACAGGTCAAGCGCCTGGCCAGCCGCGTGGTCTACCTGGAACGGGGCCGCGTCCTGGCGGACCTTCCCGTCCATGCCTTCTTCAACGGGCCGCTGCCCGAGGAAGCCGGTCTTTTCGTCAAAGGAGAAAAAATATGAAGCTCTTCCACCGCCTGCGCCCCCTGGTCCTGGGCTGTCTGCTGCCCGCGGCCGCAGCCCTGGCCAGCCTGCCCGCGGCCGCCGAAACCATCGTCATGGCCTCGACCACATCGACCGAGCAATCCGGCCTGTTCGCCCACCTGCTGCCCGCCTTCAAGAAGGCCAGCGGCATCGACATCAAGGTGGTCGCGCAAGGCACGGGCCAGGCGCTGGACACCGGCCGGCGCGGGGATGCCGACGTGCTGTTCGTGCACGACCAGGCCGCCGAGGAGAAATTCATCGCCGAGGGCTACGGCGTCAAGCGCTATCCGGTCATGTACAACGACTTCGTGCTGATCGGCCCCGCCGCCGACCCCGCCGGCGTCAAGGGCAAGGACATCGTCCAGGCGCTGAAGAAGCTGTCGGCGGCGAACGCCGAGTTCATCTCCCGCGGCGACAAGAGCGGCACGCACTCGGCCGAACTGCGCTACTGGAAGCAAGCCGGCCTGGACGACAAGAAGGGCACCGGCTACAAAGCCTGCGGCTGCGGTATGGGGCCGGCGCTGAACATGGCGTCGTCCACCGGCGCCTACGTGCTGTCGGACCGCGGCACCTGGCTCAGCTTCAAGAACCGGGGCAAGCTGACCGTGCTCGTGGAAGGGGACGAGCGCCTGTTCAACCAGTATGGCGTGATGGTGGTCAATCCGGCCAAGCATCCGCACGTCAAGGTCGCGGCCGCCCAGAAGTTCGTGGACTGGGTCATTTCGCCGGCCGGCCAGCAGACCATCGCCAGCTACAAGATCGACGGCCAGCAGTTGTTCTTCCCCAACGCCAAGCCGTAACGGCCGGCCCGGCCTCGCGCCGGGCCTTGCCAAGCGCTCCTCCGGGCGGCCTTTCAGGCCGCTTTTTTTTCGCCCTCGGCAAACTGCCCCGAACGATCCGACTCTTACAACTTCATTATTGAAATAGAATTGATAATAATTATCATTAAAAGATTTATTTCCCACCCACGTCGGACATCGTTCCCATGCCACCCTTCTCCACCCCACTGTGCCGCGCGGGCCTGGCCGCCGCGCTGGGCGCGCTCCCCGCCGCCCTGCCCGCGCAGACCACCGAACCGGCCACCTTGCAGGAAATCCGCGTCGAAGCCACTCCCGAGCGCGAAACCGCCACCGGTCCCGTCTACGGCTACGCCGCCAAGCGCTCAGCCACCGCCACCAAGACGGACACGCCGCTGCACGAGACGCCGCAGTCGGTCACCGTGGTCACGCGCGACCAGTTGACGGACCAGGGGGCCACCAATCTGCAGGACGCGCTGGGCTACGCGGCCGGCGTGAGATCCGACGCCTACGGTATCGACTCGCGCGCCGACTCGGTCCGCATACGCGGCACCGAACCCACCCTGTACCTGGACGGCCTGCGCCAGCACTACGACTACTACACCAGCACCACCCGCACCGAACCCTACACGCTGGAGCGCCTGGAGGTGCTGCGCGGGCCGGCCGCCATGCTGTACGGCCAGGGCAGCACCGGCGGCATCATCAACATGGTCAGCAAGCGCCCGCAGGCCGAGTTCCAGGGCGAAGCGGGCATACAGCTGGGCAACCGCGGCCGCAAGCAGGCCCAGGTGGACCTGACCGGCCCGCTGACAGCCGACGGACAGTGGCTGTACCGGCTCGTCGCGCTCAAGCGCGATGCCGACACTCAGGTCGATTATGTGAAGGACAACCGCAGCCTGGTCATGCCTTCGCTGACGTGGCGCCCCAGCGCATCGACCTCGCTCACGCTGCAAGGCCTGTGGCAGAAGGATGAAAGCGGTTCGACCGCGCAATTCATGCCCTGGTCGGGCATGCGCACCGACAACCCCAACGGCAGGATCCCCACCAGCCGCTTCATCGGCGAACCCGGCCACGACCGCTACGATTCGCGCCGCACCTCGTTCGGTTGGCTGTTCGAGCACCGCTTCAACGACCAGTGGTCCTTCAGCCAGGGGTTCCGCCATGCCAACAACAAGGTGGACTACCTGACGCACTATGCGGATGCGTTCACGGAGCCCGGCGGCTGGGCCGCCGATCCGATCAACCAGCGCCGCATCGGCCGCTATGCGGACGACGCCATCACCAAGGTGCGCGTCGACACGCTGGACCAGCACCTGACCGGCAAGCTGCAGACCGGCGTCGTGCAGCACCAGGTCCTGCTGGGCTTCGACTGGACGCGCTACCGCCGCGACCGCCGCAGCGGCACGGCCGACGGTGGCACCATCGACGCCTACGATCCGGTCTACGGCAACTACACGCCGCCCGAGCTGACCGACGAACCGCGCTACACGCTGCGCCAGGCGGGCCTGTACCTGCAGGACCAGATGAAGATAGGCAGGCACTGGATCGTGGCCGCCGGCATCCGCCACGACCGCACCACGGCCGGACTGGCCGGCAGCGCAGACGAGAAGGACAATGCCACGACCAAGCGCCTTGGCGTGATGTACGTGGCCGACAACGGCCTGGCCCCGTACATCAATTACAGCGAATCGTTCACGCCGGTACCCGGCACCGACAAAGGTGGCGCGCGCTTCAAGCCCCTGCGCGGCGAACAGTGGGAGGTCGGCGTCAAGCACCAGTCGGCCGACGGCCGGCGGATGGCCACTGCCTCGCTTTACCAGCTCAAGGAAAAGAACCAGTTGGCGGGCGATCCGACCAATCCGCTCTATTCCGTCCAGGTGGGCGCGACCAAGACCAAGGGCCTGGAGCTCGAGTATCGCGGCGCGATCACCCGCACGTTCGACCTGATCGCGCACTACAACTACATCGACCTGGACAAATCGCTCGAAGGCATGCCGCGCCACCAGGCCGCGGCATGGGGCAAGTGGCGTTTCGCCGTGGGCGATGTGAGCGGCTTCGCGCTGGGCGCCGGAGTGCGCTGGATGAGTTCGTTCCGCGACGGCGTGGCTCCCACCACCCCCTCGGTCACGCTGTTCGACGCCATGGTCTCGTACGAGACCGACCACTGGCGCTACGCGCTCAACCTGAACAACCTGACCGACAAGACCTACGTCGCGACGTGCCTGTCGCGCGGGGACTGCTGGTACGGCGCGCGCCGCAGCATCATCGCCAGCGCAACCTACAAGTTCTAGCCCGCCGGCGCCAGCCATACCCCCGGCGTATGGCTTCCAGCCGAAACCCGTCTTGGACAGGGCCGCCTCCCGCGCGGTCCAATTCTCCTCCAGAGCCACCGAGTGGCCGTTCACATTCCATGGAGGAGAAATGGACCAGGATTTGCAGATCGACGACCCCCTGTTCAAGGAGAAAGGCTTCGGCCGGCGCATCGGTTTCGGGCGCCACTGCGCGCTGATCGTCGTCGACATGATCCGCGGCTTCACGGACCCGGCGCAGCCCCTGGGCGCCGACCTGGAGCAGGCGGTGCTCGCCACCAACCGTCTCGTCGCCGCGTGCCGCCGAATCGACGCGCCCATCCATTTCTTCACGGTGGGCTACCGGGCCGATCTGTCGGACGCCGGCGTCTGGCAGAAGAAGATGGGCGGCATGGCCAGCCTGATGGAAGGCAGCGACAACGTCCGCCTCGATCCGCGCCTGGACACCGTGGACGGCGACTCGATCATGTCCAAGAAATACGCGAGCTGCTTCGCCGGCACTGACTTGGCCGCGCGCCTGGTCTCGCAGGGCGTGGACACCGTCATCGTGACCGGCTGCACCACCAGCGGCTGCGTACGGGCGACGGTGGTGGACGCGGTGCAGAGCGGCTTTCGCCCCATCATCGCGCCCGAGGCCGTGGGCGACCGGTCGGGCGCGGCCCATCGCCAGAGCCTGCTCGACATGGATGCGAAATATGGCGACGTCGTCCCGCTGGACGAGGTCATCGCCCATCTCGCGCGCATCGCGCAACCGGTGGAGGCCTGACATGAAAACGATACGCCTTCTCGCCGCCCTGCTGCTGGCGGTATCCCCCGCCGCGGGCCATGCCGACGCCGGGTTTCCCAGCCGTCCGATCAAGTTGGTGGTGGCCGCCCCGACCGGTGGCGTGCCCGACGTCATCGCGCGCCTGGTGGGCCAGCACATGTCCGCCTCGCTGGGGCAGCCCATCGCCGTCGAGAACAAGACCGGCGCGGGCAGCATCATCGCCCTGGAATCGGTGGCCAAGGCCAACCCCGACGGCTACACCCTGCTGGTGGCCGATTCCAGCCCGCTCACCATCAACCCCACGCTGTACAAGAAGCTGCCCTACCAGGGCATGGACAGTTTCGAGCCGATCGCCTTCCTGGGCGCGGCCCAACTGTTCCTGACGGCCGGCCCCTCGCTGAAGGCCAACTCGTTCCAGGAGATGGTGGCGCAGGCCAAGGCCGCTCCGGGCAAGCTCACCTACGGCACCATAGGCATAGGTTCGCTGCACCACGTCATGTTCGAGGAAATCCGGCGCTCGGCCGGCATCGACATCATGCACGTTCCGTTCCGCGAGCAACCGTCCGCCCCCGTCGCGGCGGGAACGGCCGACATGCTGCTGGCCGGCCTGCCTTCGATCGAGGGTCTGGTACGCGCGGGCCGCCTGCGGTTCCTGGGCGTAACCAGCAAGGCGCGCGTCGCGCAGTTGCCCGACGTGCCGACGCTGGAGGAAAGCGGCCTGCCCGGCTACGTCTTCACCGCCGACATCGGCCTGCTCGCGCCCCGCGGGACACCGCCCGAGCACCTACGCAAACTGGCCGATGCCGCCCGCCACGCCGTGGCCCAGCCCGACGTGCGGCGCAAGCTGGCCGACCTGGGCATCGTTCCCGACGGTCGCGTCCTGGCCGAATACGGGGACTACATGCGGCGCGAGATCGACCGGTTCAGCGGCATGGTCCAGCGCGCGGGACTGGCCGGGACGCAATAGCCCGACGCCTTCCGCCGCGGTGCCGGCCGCGGCGGAATCGGCCTACTATAGGGCGGAATCCCCCCATGCCTGCCGCCTATGATCACGCTGAAGCGACTCGAGTACTTCGCCAAGGTCGTGGAGACGAGAAACATCACCCGCGCCGCCGAACAGCTCCACATCGCCCAGCCGGCCCTGGGCACGCACATGCGCGAGCTCGAGGCGGCCCTGGGCGTCCCCCTGCTGTCGCGGCATTCGCGCGGCGTGGACCCGACGCCGGCCGGCAGCCTGCTGCTGGAACGGTCGCGCCAGATCTTCGAGCTGGTCGCGCGCACCCAGGATGACGTGCGGCGCGCCGACCAGGCCGCGCCGATCCGCTTCAACCTGGGGCTGACCTCCAGCATCATGCTGCTGATCGGCTCGGACCTGCTGCTGACCCTCAAGCGCCGGTACCCCCACATCGACCTGCAACTGTACGAGAACCCGAGCTTCCTGCTAGTGGACGCGCTCGAACGCAAGGACATCGATGCCGCGCTGGCCTATTCCGTGGCGCCCCGCCCCGGCCTGTCCACGACCCCGGTGCTGAAGGAACAACTGCTGCTGACGGTCCGGGCCGATCTGGCGCCGTCCACCGGCCCCGTCACCATGGACGACGTGCTGGCGCACGAGCTGGTGCTGGGCAACGAACGCGATGTCGCGCGCCGGCTGGTCGAGGCCAGCGCCTTCGAGAAAGGCGCGCAGCCCCGCATCCAGTGCGAAACGCATTCCATCACCAGCCAGCGCGACCTGGTGCTGCGCGGCGCGGCGGCGGCCGTCATGCCGCTGGGCGCCATCGTCCGCGAGCTGGAGCGAGGCGAGGTCATCGCGCGCCCCATCACCGACCCGGGCATGCACATCACGCTGTTCATCGTTCGCCGGCAAGCACCGGACGCGGCCAGCCGCCGGTACGTCGACGAAACCGGCCCCATCGTCCAGGCCTGCGTGGACATGATCGCGGCGCGGCTGGGAGAACTGGGCAGCCCCGTCTAGAACGCAAAGGTTGCGCTTGCCTCTCGTTTGCGGCTATGGTGGCCGTTACCCTTCGACACATCCCAGGCCTTCCGCCCGGCATCTGCGGCCACGGCGGTCCGTCTGAACACAAAACTCATATATCGATGGACACGAACGGGACAGCGCTCCATTTGCTGGAGCGGCTTTATGACGGCGTACTTTCGCAGGACCAATGGCGGCAATCGCTGCGGGACATCAGCCTGTCGCTCGGCGCGGCCAGCGCCGGGCAGGTGGCTCTGCACACGCCCACCGACTCGCTGGAACTCGACGAGCTGATCGGCATGCCGCCCGCGATGGTCGCGCATTTCAACGAGATGCAGGACCTGGACCCTGGCCGGGCCGCGTTGCCGCTGCTTGCCGCGGGCCGCATCTACCTGGACTACGAATTCCATGGCCAGGCGCGCCTGCAGCGCGACCCCTTCTACCAGGAATTCCTGAAACCGAACGGCCTGGGCACCTATGCCTTGCTCCCGCTGGGGCAGGACGAAGAGCGCATCTACACCTTTTCCGTGCAAAGAGAACACGGCCGTCCGCAACTGAGCGACGATGAAACCCGGTTGATGCATGCCGTGCTGCCCCATCTTCGCACCACCTTGCACCTGCAACTTCGATTCCGCCAGCAACAGGCCGAATCGCTGCTTCTGCGGCACATGCTGGACCGGCTCGGTTTCCCGCTACTGGTCTGTTCCGCGCGTGGCCGCATCGTGCAGTCCAACCACCTGGGCGGCATCTGGCTGCAACAGCCCGACTGCCCCCTGGGCCTCCGCGCCTCCAGCCTGCCCCAGCCCATCCGCCGGCTACTGGACAGGGCCTGCGGCCACGGCGCCGAGGCGCCGTCGGCCGGCTCGCTGGCGTTGCCGGACGGCGGCCGGCTCATCGTCCTGCCATGTCCACTCACCCAGGACCTGCGCGGCGGCGACGCCCTGGCGCTGGTCGCCGCGCAGGGGCCGCAGTGGCGGCCCACCCCGAGGGGCACGCTGCTGCGTACCCTGTTCCGGCTGACGCCCGCGGAAATCCGCCTGGCCCATCACCTGGCCCGGCACGACGACCCGCTGCCCACCGTTGCCGAAACGCTGGGCGTTTCGCTCAACACGCTGCGCACGCAGTTGCGGTCGATCTTCGACAAGACCCAGACCCGGCGGCAGGCAGACCTGGTCCGGCTAATGGGACACCTGGGCCTGCTGACGCCGGGGGACTGATCGCGATTACAGGTCGTCGAACTCCCGATAGGTCATCGTCTTGCTGCCGCCCAGGCTGGACGAGAAGGTGACGGTGCCCGGCGCGTTGCCATTCGCCACGAAGCGGGTGGTGATGGTTTCGGCCGCGGTCTTCGTAGCGAACGCACCCGCCAGGAAACCACCCGCCTCATGCGAGAAAAGCACCGTCTCGGTCATGCTCGCGTCGTAGGCATAGTCGGGGCCGAGCACGGGATCCGAGCCGCTGACCGAGAACGAGATGCGCGAATAGGTATCGGCATCCGCCTTGGGATCGTAGGCCACGGCCACGGTGTAATCCTTGAACTTCATCGTCAAGGCGCCGCCGTCCTCCGTCAGGACGATCGCGGGAATGTTGAACTCGGCGCGCTGCCCCTTGGGCGCGGCAGAACTCACGTCGTTGGATGCCCTCACGGAAGCCGTTCCCGACGCGGACGTCCCATCGAACGACGCGCCCTCCCCCAACGCGACTCTGGCGGCCAGCGTCCAGTCCGACTCCTCTTCCAGCAGATCGCCCTCCACCTCGTCGAAATCGACCGTCGCCTTGCCCGTGAACGGAATGCCGTTGTCGGACACGCGACAGTCGTTCATGGTCAATGCCACCGAGTCCCCGGCCGACAGGGTGCCGCTGTCATCCGCATCGGTCCAGACGCCCGAGACCGTCCCGCCGTCCAGGCACTCGGGCGTGCCGTCCCGGCCGATGACGATCCCGTTCTCGAGCATGGGTTCGAACGCCTGGTGCAGGGACACGGCCGAGAACGCCGTCTCGTGGCCGTACCAGATCTGTTTCTCGCTGAGCGTCTTGCTGTCGCCGCCACCTCCACCACCGCCGCCCCCGCCGCCACCACTGCCCGAGTCATCGCCACCGCCTCCCCCGCAGGCGGCCAGCGACGCCGCCATCAAGGCGGCGCAAAGTACGGTCAACGATTTCGACATGCTCGACTCCTTACTGAATGAATAGGCAATGTCGGCATTCTCGAAAATCGCACCGCCCGGCGCATCACAGGATCCTGTGAAGAAAACCGAGCGGTCTTTGCCGGCGGGACCGTTCAGAACACGCCGCGATACGATCCTCCATCCAATTGCAGGTTCTGCCCCGACAGATAGCCCGCCTGCACGCTGCATAGGAAGGCGCAGGCATCGCCGAACTCCCTCGGCTGCCCCAGCCGGCCGGCCGCGATGGTATCGACGATGCGCTGCCTCGCTTCTTCATAGCTCAGGCCTTGCTCGCGCACCATGCGCTCGGCCATGAAGCGCTGGCGGTCGGTGTCGAAACGCTCGGGCAGCAGGTTGTTGATGGTGACGTTGTCGGCGACCACCTCGCGCGAGATGGCCTTGCACAATGCCGTCAGGCCGGTGCGCGCGGACGTCGACAAGCCCATGGCCGGGCTGGGCGACTTCACCATGGCCGAAGTGATGTTGACGATGCGGCCGAATCCCCTGGCCCGCATGCCGGGCAACACCGCACGTATCAGCAGGGCGGGCGCCAGCATGTTGGCTTCGATCGCGCGCAGGTAGTCCTCGCGTTCCCAATCCACGAAGCGGCCCGGCGCCGGCCCCTCGTTGTTCGTCACCAGGATGTCGGCATCCGGGCACGCCGACACCAGCGCAGCACGGCCCGCGTCGGTGTTGATGTCCGCCGCGACCGCGCGCACGACACCACCGGTTTCGGCGGCCAGTTCCTTGGCCGCAGCGGCGGCCGAATCCGGCGACCGCCCGTTGATCACGACGTGCACGCCCTCGCGCGCCAGCGAAGCGGCGCACGCCCGCCCCAACCCGCGGGTGGACGCGCACACGATGGCCTTTCGGCCGCGAATCTGCAAATCCATGAGTCTCCCCGCCTACGCCTGTTGGTGGACCGGCACAGGCCGGCCGATGGCCTGCATCAGATGCCGGGCAAGTTCGGCGCGCGTGCCTATCCAGATGTCATCCGCCGCCGTGGCGATCTCCAGCAGCCGCTGGAACGCCGCCATCCCCGCCGGGCGCCCGCATACGTGGGCATGCACCGTGGGATCGATCTTCTGCGGCGTGCGCTCCCACTTGCGGACGTAGTCGAGCCAGTCCTCGAAGATGTCCACCATGGCGCTGGGCGGCTGGCCATGGCGCATCACCAGCGGCAGGTCGTTCACCTCCATGGTGCCGGGCACGGCCACGATCGCGTGGCCGCCGAAGTCGACCAGGTAGGGCATGTCGTCGTTCAGCGTATCGCCATGCCAGAGATAGCCGGCCTGCGCCAGCAGGCGCGCCGTGCGATGGCTGGGCGTACCACGCGGGCTGATCCACCCCAGCGGCGTCTGACCCGTCGCCGCCGCGATCAGGTCGGTCGTGCGGCGGATGTTGTCGCGCTCCTGCGCCTCGTCCAGATAGGCGGGGATCACGTCCATCGCATACGAATGCGCGACCACGTCGTGGCCGGCCTGGGCGATGCCCTTGACCTCTTCCGGATAGCGCTCGGCCATGATCCCGCTCACCAGGATCGAGGCCCGGACGCCGTTGCGGGCCAGCGCCTCCAGCACGCGATGCACACCGCGCCGGTGGCCGTACTCGGCCCAGCCGACCGCGTTCAAGTCAGGGATACCGCCTTTGAGCGGATTGCCCATGGGGCCGATGCCGGGCCACGCGCCGTCCGACCACCACTCGTAGGCCATGCGGAAAACCACGCCGATGCGCTTGCCACCGGGCAGCAGGAAGCCGGCGGGCGGATGGATCTCGGTCGCGCCGGCGTGCAGGTTCAATACATCCATGTTGGTTCCTCGTTCGATCAGAGTCATCGGATCATTGGGCTTCGATGCCGGCACGCTTGACGGCTTCGGCATAGCGGGCTGAATCGGCGCGCACCAGTTCGGCGAATGCCTTGCCGGCGCGCGGGTCGGGTTCATAGCCGCCGTCGCGCAGCATCTTGGCGAACGCCGGCTGGGCGACGATGTCGCGCACCGTGGCGGCGATCGTGTCGATCGCCGCCTGCGGCGTTCCGGCCGGTGCGAACAGGCCCTGCCAGGCCGCCGGCAGCACGAAGTCGGCAACGCCCGCCTGCGCCATGGTCGGCGCATCGGGATACTCGGGCGTGCGCTGTTCGCCGGTGAAGCCCAGGGGGCGCACCTTGCCCGACTGGACATAGGGCAGCGCGATCGTCGGCGGGATGAACATGATGTCCACGTCGCCCGCCGCCACCGCGTTCAACGCCTGCGACGCGCTCTTGTACGGCACGTGCAGCATGCTCATGCCGGCACGCGCGGCGAACAGTTCACCCGCCAGGTGCAGGGTATTGCCGATGCCCGGCGACGAATAGGTGATCGGCTTGGCGGCCTTGCGGCCATAGTCGACCAGTTCGGCCACCGTGCGCACCGGCAGCGCGGGATTGACCATCAGCAGGTACCCCGTGCCCGTCGCCACGTTCACCACCGGCACGAAATCCTTGCCGATGTCGTAGGGCAGCTTCTTGTAGACATAGGGATTGATGACGAACGACGTCGTCACGTGCAGCAAGGTGTAGCCGTCGGGCGCGGCCTTGGCCACGTCGGCCGCTCCGATGACGCCGTTGGCGCCGGGCTTGTTGTCCACCACCACGCGGGTCTTCAACCGCTTGTCCATCTCGGCGGCCAGTTGCCGCGCCACCGTATCCGGCGTCCCGCCCGCCCCGAACGGAACGACCACCCGGATCGGATGCGACGGATAGGGCGCCTGCCCGTATGCGAGCGGGCCCAGCGCCATCATCGCGGCCAGCCCCCACCATCGGATCGTTTTCATTGCCTCTCCTTTTTTATCGATAAAAAATACATCTTTTTTATTTTTATCGATCACATGTGAAAAGCAAAACCTCGGAGAAACCCGTAGATGCTTCGGCCCAGCACACGTCCCAGGCTGTGTATGATTTATCGATAAAATCTGACCATCATGCTGGAATCCGACAACTCCCTTCCCATCGGCCGCACCGTGCCCGCGACCCTCGCCTCCCAGACCTACGAGCGTCTGCGGCGCGACATCGTGGACGCCCACTACGCGCCCGGCCAGAAATTGGGCACCCGCCAACTGAGCGAACGCTACGACGTCGGCCTGGCCCCGCTGCGGGAGGCTCTGACGCGGTTGTCGCGCGAAGGCCTGGTCATCCAGCACGACCGGCGCGGCTTCGCGGTGCCCAACTTCGGCGGCGCGCATCTGGAAGAACTCTCGCGCACCCGCTCCTGGCTCAACGACATCGCCCTGCGTGCCTCCATCGACTACGCGGACCAGACCTGGGTGCAGGGACTGGTCCAGGCCTATCACCGCCTGACGCGGCTGGACCGCTACCTGGAAGGCGAAGCCGGCCCACGCGAGAATCCCGAATGGGAAGCCGCGCACCGGGATTTCCACACCGCCCTCATCGCCGGCTGCCGGTCGCGCTGGATGATCGACTACTGCAACCAGATGTTCGAAGCCTCCACCTACTACCGCCGCTACTCGCGCATCACGGCCGAGCACCGCAAAGGCCGCGAGAACGAACACGAAAAACTGTTCCAGGCGGCGGTGTCCCTGCAGGCCGACGAAGCCGCCCGCCTCATGCGCAAGCATGTGATGGAAACCGCCCAACGCGTGCAGGAACGATTGCTGGCCGAGTCGGCCAGACCGGGCCTGCAATCCTGACACGCGTCATGGTGCAACGCGCAAGAGATGCGCGTTGGACATTGGCCGCCGCCAGCCTATACTTACGCCCGTGACGCAGGGGTACTCATCGCCGGTTCGGCGTGGGTTGAGATGACACCCTCAGCACCTGTACGGATAATGCCGATGCAGGGAGCGTTTTCCGGCGGAACCTCGCGTTCCCGGCACGCGGCCCCACGGCCGTCCCCCCTGTCCGTTCACGGACATCACCGGGGGTCACCCGGAAAATTCCTTCCTTCGTTCGGCTCCGGAAACCTTTTCTTGGAGCTCCCATGAACGCCAATCCCAAGTTCATCGCCGCCACGGCCCAGGTCGACCAAGCCGCCATCCAGCCGCTGCCCCGGTCGCGCAAGATCTACGAGCAAGGCTCGCGCCCCGACATCCGCGTGCCCTTCCGCCAGATCGAACAGGCCGATACGCCCACCATGTTCGGCGGCGAACAGAATCCGCCCATCACCGTCTACGACACCAGCGGCCCCTACACCGACCCGGACGTCCAGATCGACATCCGCTCGGGCCTGGCGCCGCTGCGCGAAAACTGGATCGCCGAACGCGGCGACACGGAACAGCTCGACGGTCCCAGCAGCGCCTACGGCCGCGAACGCCTGGCCGACGCCAAGCTGGCCGAACTGCGCTTCAACCTGCACCGCTCCCCGCGCCGCGCCAAGGCCGGCGCCAACGTGACGCAGATGCACTACGCGCGCCGCGGCATCGTCACGCCCGAGATGGAATACGTGGCCATCCGCGAGAACCTGCGCCGCGAGCAATACATCGAGTCGCTGCGTACCAGCGGCCCGCAGGGCCAGCGCCTGGCCGAACTGCTGGGCCGCCAGCACCCGGGCCAGTCCTTCGGCGCATCCATTCCGGCCCGCATCACGCCCGAGTTCGTGCGCGACGAAATCGCCCGCGGCCGCGCCATCATCCCGGCCAACATCAACCACCCGGAAATCGAGCCGATGGCCATCGGCCGCAATTTCCTGGTGAAGATCAACGCCAACATCGGCAACTCGGCCGTCTCTTCCTCCATCGCCGAGGAAGTGGAAAAGATGACCTGGTCCATCCGCTGGGGCGGCGACACGGTCATGGACCTGTCCACCGGCAAGCACATCCATGAAACGCGCGAATGGATCATCCGCAATTCGCCCGTGCCCATCGGCACCGTGCCCATCTACCAGGCGCTGGAAAAAGTCGATGGCAAGGCCGAGGAACTGACCTGGGAAATCTTCCGTGACACGCTGATCGAACAGGCCGAGCAGGGCGTGGACTACTTCACCATCCACGCCGGCGTGCGCCTGCCCTTCGTGCCCATGACCGCCAAACGCATGACCGGCATCGTCTCGCGCGGCGGCTCCATCATGGCCAAGTGGTGCCTGGCCCACCACAAGGACAGCTTCCTGTACGAGCGCTTCGAGGAAATCTGCGAGATCATGAAGGCCTACGACGTCAGTTTCTCGCTGGGCGACGGCCTGCGCCCCGGCTCGATCTACGACGCCAACGACGATGCCCAGTTGTCCGAGCTGCGCACCCTGGGCGAACTGACCCAGGTCGCCTGGAAGCACGACGTACAGGTCATGATCGAAGGCCCCGGCCATGTGCCCATGCACATGATCAAGGAAAACATGGACCTGCAGCTCGAGCACTGCCATGAGGCCCCCTTCTACACGCTCGGCCCCCTGACCACCGACATCGCCCCCGGCTACGACCACATCACCTCGGGCATCGGCGCCGCGCAGATCGGCTGGTACGGCACGGCCATGCTCTGTTATGTCACGCCCAAGGAACACCTGGGCCTGCCCAACAAGAAGGACGTCAAGGACGGCATCATCACCTACAAGATCGCCGCCCACGCCGCCGACCTCGCCAAGGGCCACCCCGGCGCGCAGATCCGCGACAACGCGCTGTCCAAGGCCCGCTTCGAGTTCCGCTGGGACGACCAGTTCAACCTCGGCCTGGACCCGGACACCGCCAAGGAATTCCACGACGAGACCCTGCCCAAGGACTCGATGAAGGTCGCCCACTTCTGCTCGATGTGCGGACCGCACTTCTGCAGCATGAAGATCACGCAGGACGTGCGCGAGTACGCCGAGCAGCAGGGGTTGAGCGAGGCCGAGGCCCTGAACAAGGGAATGCAGGAGAAGGCGGTGGAGTTCGTGAAGAAGGGGGCGGAGATCTATCACCGCTCCTGAGTGACCTGAAGGCCACTTGATACACTGGCCAGATGGCATGTGCCCTGGTCCGCTACACATGAAGACGCTCCGGCGGGCATAGGCCGCGGCGGCGCCGGGCGGGCCGGGGGGCGTGGCGTTGGGCCAGCCGGGTCCGGAGACGAAATCGGGGAAGCAAGGGCGAAACTGTTTGAGCGCGGCAGTAGGGACAGTCCGGGGGACTGTCCCCGCGCGAGTTTTTCGCCCGCCCCGATTTCGTCTCCGGACCCGGGAAGTCCCGGCGCAGCCGGGACCTGGACCGTCGCCGCGCCCCCCGGCCCGCCCGGCGCCGCCGCGGCCTATGCCCGCCGCATGCACCACAGATGCCGCAATGAACACGCAAGCTTCCAGGATTTCCTCATGACAGACACATTCACCCTTGCCGGCAAGACCTACTCCTCCCGCCTGTTGGTGGGCACCGGCAAGTACAAGGACTTCGACGAGACCAAGGCCGCCATCGACGCCAGCGGCGCCAACATCGTCACCGTGGCCATCCGCCGCACCAACATCGGCCAGAACGCCGGCGAACCCAGCCTGCTGGACTACCTGCCGCCCAGCGAATACACCATCCTGCCCAATACCGCCGGCTGCTACACGGCCGACGACGCCGTGCGCACGCTGCGCCTGGCGCGCGAACTGCTGGATGGACACGATCTCGTGAAGCTGGAAGTGCTGGGCGACTCGCACACCCTGTTCCCCAACATGCCCGAAACGCTCAAGGCCGCTGAAACGCTGGTCAAGGATGGCTTCAAGGTCATGGTGTACTGCACCGACGATCCCATCCAGGCCCGCATGCTGGAAGAGATCGGCTGCATCGCAGTCATGCCGCTGGCCTCGCTGATCGGCTCGGGCATGGGCATCTTGAATCCGTGGAACCTGCGGCTGATCATCGACCAAGCCAATGTGCCCATCATCGTCGATGCGGGCGTAGGCACGGCTTCCGATGCGGCGATCGCGATGGAACTGGGCTGCGACGGCGTGCTGATGAACACCGCCATCGCCGCAGCCAAGGATCCCATCCTGATGGCCAGCGCGATGAAGAAAGGCGTGGAAGCCGGGCGCGAGGCCTTCCTGGCCGGCCGCATGCCGAAGAAGCTGTACAGCGGATCGCCCAGTTCACCGACGGCGGGGCTGATCCAGTCGTAAGGCCACGCCCGGCCCCGTCACCCTTGCCGCAGCTTGGCGATCGTCGCCCGCGGCGAGATCACGTCGGGGTCGGTCTTCAGCGCCAGCAGCGCCGGCCTGCCGGCCTCCAATGCCCGGGCGAACGCGGCGGGGAAATCGGCGGTCGCCAGAACCTGCTCGGCGTGCAGTCCGTAGGCCGCCGCCAGCGCGACGAAATCGGGATTGCGCAGATCGGTGCCGTGCACCCGGCCCGGGTAATGCCGCTCCTGGTGCATGCGTATGCTGCCGTACATCCCGTTGTCCACCACGATGAACACGGCGTTCGCGCCGTACTGGACCGCCGTCGCCATTTCCTGCGAATTCATCAGGAAACAGCCATCCCCCGCGAAGCAGACCGCGGGCCGATCGGGATGGACCAGCTTGGCCGCGATGGCCGCCGGCACGCCGTAGCCCATGGTCCCGCTGGTGGGCGCGAGCTGCGTGCGCCAGCCCCGGTACTGGTAGAAGCGCTGCACCCATAGCGTATAGTTGCCGGCCCCATTCGTGATGATGGCCTCGGGCGGCAGCACGTCGCGCACGTGGGCCATGACCTCGCCCAGGTCCACGGGCCCCGCCATGGGCGCGTGCCGCAGGTTGTCGAGGTAGTCCGCGCGGGCCTGCGCCGTCCAGTCGGCCCAGGCGGGCGGCGCGGCGGGCGCCAGTTGCGCGGCAGCCGATGCGAAGGACGCCATGTCGGCGTTGATGGTGACGTCGGCGCTGTAGACGCGCCCCAGTTCGCCCGCGTCCAGGTGGACGTGCGCCAGCTTCTGGCGTGGCCGGGGGACGTCCAGCAGCGCGTAGCCGTTGGTCGACGTCTCGCCCAGACGAGGCCCGACCGCGACGATCAGGTCGGCCTGCCCGATGCGGCCGGCCAGGCGCGGATCCATGCCCAGGCCCGCCTCGCCCACGTAGCGGTCGTTGCGGTTGTCGAACAGGTCCTGCCGCCGGAAGGTGCAGGCCACGGGCAGGTCGAAGGCGCGCGCGAAGCGCTCGAGGTTCCCGCAGGCGGCGTGCGACCAGCCTCCCCCGCCCAGCAGCATCATGGGCCGGCGAGCCTCGCTCAGCAGGGCCGCCAGATCCGCCATGTCCCGCGCCGCGGGCGCCTGCGCGATGCGCCGGTAGCGCGGAGCGTCGTCCGCCACCGCCATCTCCGCCAGCATGTCCTCCGGCAGCGCCAGCACCACCGGGCCGGGGCGGCCCGAGGTCGCCACGTGGAAGGCGCGGCTGACGTACTCGGGAATGCGGCGCGCATCGTCGATCTGGTCCACCCACTTGGCCTGGGTGCCGAACATGTGGCGGAAGTCGATTTCCTGCCAGGCCTCGCGCCCCATGTCGCCGCGCGCCACCTGGCCGACGAACACGATCAGCGGCGTCGAATCCTGCCGCGCGGTATGGATGCCGATGCTGGCATTGGTCGCGCCCGGCCCGCGCGTCACGAAGCAGATCCCGGGCTCGCCGGTCAGCTTGCCATAGGCTTCGGCCATATGTGCCGCCCCGCCCTCCTGGCGGCAGACCACCAGCCGTATCGCGTCGCGCGCCTCGTACAGCGCGTCCAGCACGGCCAGGAAACTCTCGCCCGGCACGCAAAAGGCGGTGTCCACGCCGTGCGTCCGCAGCGCATCCACCAGGATCCGGCCGCCGCTGCGCGCCTCGGATGTTCCACTCATGTCGGTTCCTTGAAATCTCATTGGACGCCTCAGACCACGCCCGCGCTGCGATAGATGTGCTTGGTTTCGAGGAAATCGCCCAGCCCCTCGTAGCCATGCAGCCGGCCCAGTCCACTCTGGCGATAGCCACCGGTTTCCGCCTCGGCGAACAGGCGGTTGTGGTCGTTGATCCAGACCGTGCCGTTGCGCAGGGCGCGCGCGACGCGCAGTGCGCGGTCGCCGTCGGCGGTCCAGACACTGGCGGACAGCCCGTACACCGTGTGATTGGCGCGTTGCACCGCTTCGCGTTCGTCGTCGAAGGACTCGAGCACCACGAAGGGACCGAAGATTTCCTCCTGGCAGAAGAAGGCCGAGCTGTCGCGATGCGCGACCAGCGTGGGCGTCAGATAGCTGCCGCCGGCCAGCGCCCCCCGCGGCCGCCCGCCACGCAGCAGGACTTCGTCGCATTCGTCCAGCGCGCGCTGGACGGCCTCGTCCACGGTACGCACCGCCTGCCCATCGATCAGCGGGCCCATACCCGAGGCCTCGTCGGAACCCGGACCGACCACGATGGCGGACAGGGCCTGCGTCAAGGCACGCTTCATCTCGTCCAGGCGCGAGGCATGGACCAGCACGCGCCGCGCGGCCGTGCACTGCTGCCCGGAAATGATGGTGGCCGCCGCGGCCAGTTGGCGGGCGGTGGCTTCGATGTCGGCATCGGGAAAGACCAGGCAGCACGACTTGCCGCCCAGCTCCAGCGACAGCTTCTTCATCGTCGGCGCGGCCGCCGCCATGATGTGCTGGCCGACCAGGTTGGAGCCGGTGAAGCTCAGCACATCCACCTCGGGCGAGGCGACCAGTTCCCTGGCCGCGTCGCTGCCGGTCTCGCACACCAGGTTCAGCACACCGGGCGGCAGGCCGGGCACCTGCGCCAGCTCCTGCAACACCGCCGCCGTGATCTGCGCGGTCTGCTGCGCGGGCTTGACGATGGTGGCGCATCCGGCCGCCAGCGCGGGCGCGAGCGCCCGGATCAGCAGCACGACCGGGGCATTCCAGGGAATGATGAGCGCCGCCACGCCGGCCGGCTCGCGCAGCGTGGCCGCATAGGCGCCGGGCTCCACTTCCATGAAGTGCCCGGGCATGTGGCGCGCCAGCCCCGCGTAGTAGCGGATCTCGGAAATGGCACCGGCCATCTCGCCGCGCGCCTCGCGCAGCACCTTGCCGTTCTCGCGCGTCAGCAGCGCCGCCAGATCGGTGCGGCGTTCGAGCCGGTCGGCCCATTGCAGCAGGACGTTCTGCCGCACGCGCGGACTTTGCGGCCAGGGCGTCGTGTCGAAGGCGCGGCGGGCGGCGGCGATGGCCGCCTGCGCCTCGGCGCGGCCGCCATCGGCCAACGTGCCGATGGTCTCGCCCGTGGCAGGGTCGATGCTAGCGGCCGTGCGGCCGTCGGTGGAAGGCTGCCAGCATCCATCGATCAGATGGCGGGCGTCGAGCAGGGGCATGAACAATCTCCGGAAGGGATGCGGAATTCGGATGGCGGGCCGGGGCGGACCAGATGCCTGCGGTCCAGGCCCGCGACATCGGCGCACCCCAGCAAGGCGAGGTCGACGTCGATCTCGCGCTTGAGCAGGGCCAGCACATGGGCGACGCCGGCCTGGCCACCCACGGCCAGGCCGTACATGGCGGGGCGTCCGATGAAGACGAAATCGGCGCCCAGCGCCAGGGCTTTCAGGATGTCGGTACCGCGGCGAAAGCCGCTGTCGACCATGATCGCCAGCCGCGGCGCCGCGGCCGCGATGGCGGGCAGGGCATCGAGCGGCGCCTGCGCGCCGTCGAGCTGCCGGCCACCGTGGTTGGAGACGATGATGCCGTCGGCGCCGATGGCCTGGGCGCGCCCGGCATCCTCCGGATGCAGCAGGCCCTTGATCACCAGCCGGCCGCGCCAGCGGTCGCGCACCCAGGCCAGGTCGTCCCACGACAGCGCGGCCCGTCCCGCGCGGTGGTCGCCGGACGCCGCCGTGATGATGCGATTGCCGCGCACCGCGGAGAAATTCTCGAACCGCGGAATGCCTTGGCGCAGCAGCGTCCGCAGAAAGGTCTGCGCCAGCCAGCGCGGCCGGGCCAGGCCGCCCGCCACCAGTCGCGGCGTGAGCCGCAGCGGCAGGCTGAAGCCGTTGCGCAGCTCCACCTCGCGCGTCGAGGCGATCGGCACGTCCACCGTCACCACCAGCACCGGGACGCCGGCCCGTTCGGCTCGCGCCAGCAAGGCGCCGATCAGTTCGCGATTGGACGGGACATAGGCCTGGAACCAGCTTCCCGGCGCCTGCTCCAGCACGCGCTCCATGGGCGTGGTCGACGCGCCGCTCAATACGAAGGGCACCCGGGCTGCGGCCGCCGCGCGCGCCAGCGCGAGATCGCCGTCGAAGCCGCAGATGCCGGCCACGCCCATGGGGGCGATGCCGAACGGCGCGGCATACTGCGTGCCGAACAGACCCGTGGCCTGGGACCGGCGCGACACGTCCACCAGGAAGCGCGGCACGAACCGCCAGGCATCGAAAGCCTGGCGATTGCCCCGCAGCGCGCTTTCGGTTTCCGAGCCGCCCGAGACATAGCCGTACACACTCGGAGGCAGGCGCCGCCGCGCGGCCCGCTCCAGGTCGCCGGTGGACAGGATGGAAGCCAGGGTCATCATCATTCCTCGTGCGCCGCTAACCGACCGCGCCGGTTTCCCAGTCGACCACGGCATTGGGCACGATCTGTGCGGCGATGTCTATCTCCGCTTCGCCCGGGATCCTGACCTTGGTGAAAACGTGCCCCGCATAGGCGATAGGCCGCGTGGCATCCAGCCCCATCTTGGCGCTGATGCCCTGCAGGGCCGGCGGCAGGTTCTCGATATCGTCCACGCCCACGGTGGTGGACGGGTCGAGCACCGATCCCTGGGCGCCGCCGATCACCACCAGGTCGCGGTCGGCCTGGAAGCGCGTGGCCACCGCCCACTCGACCTGCTTGGGATCGTGCACGTCGACGTCATCGTCCACCACGATCACCTGCTTGAGATCGTAGTGCGCCCCCAGCGCGCACAGCAGCACGTTCTTGGGCTCGCCCTCGCGGCGCTTCCTGAATTTGACGAACAGGTGGTAGCGCCCCACCCCGCCCATGCTCAGGTGCACGTCCAGCACGCCGGGAAAGCTGCGTTGCAGGTGCGACAGCAGCGTGGCCTCGCGCGGGATGGCCCCGAGCAGCAGGTGCTCGAGTTCGGCTGGCACGATAGTGTGGAAAATGGGACCGCGCCGGTGCGTGACGGCATCGACCGCGATCACCTCGCGCTTTTCCTTGGCGCTGTAGTAGCGCGGGAATTCGCCGAACGGCCCTTCCTCCTCCCGGACGCCCGGCAGCAGCCGCCCCTCGATCACGATCTCGGCACGGGCCGGGACGCGCACGTCGTTGGTCAGGCACTTGACGACTTCCAGCGGTTCGCCGTGCAGGGCGCCGGCGATCTCCAACTCGTCGTAGTCGATGGGCGTGATGGCCTGCGAAGCCAGCAGCGTCAGCGGATCGGCGCCGATCACCACGGCCACCGGCAATTCCAGGCCGCGTGCCTCCGCGTCCTGGTAGAACGCGTGCAGGTGGCGCGGCAGCATCAGGATGGCCATGCGATCGCGCGCATGCACCTGGATGCGGTTGATCGAGACGTTCTGCACGCCCGTGACGGGATTGCGCGCGATCACCATGCCGGCGGTGATGTACGGGCCGCTGTCGAACTCGCTGTGGGTGGGAATGGGCAGTTGCGCCAACAGATCGACGTCGCGCAGCACGACCTCCTGGCAGGGCGCCGAGGCGCCCTCGATCTCGCGCCACGGCAGCGGCGATTCGGCCGCCGTCCGAAAGGCCGCCAGCAGTCCGGCCGAGTCCACCCCCAGCGCCTCGGCGATCCAGCCGCGCTGCGCCATGAAACCCGATACCACGGGCATGGCATGGCCGCCGGGCCGAGGAAAGTAGGCGACCTTGTGGCCGTCCAGCAGCTTGGCCATGGCCGCCAGCGTGTGCTTGAGCGGCACGCCCTCGCGCAGAACCGCTAGCCTGTCCGTCTGCGCCAGGTGCGCCAGCCACTGCCGCATGTCCCGGGGCCTTTTCTTGCCTGTCATCGTTCCTTTCCTCGTCAATTGCGCCGGCTCCCCTACTCCAGGGACACCTTGGCGTCATGCACGACCTTGGACCAGCGCTGGGACTGCTCCTTGAAATAGGCCGAGAAGTCCTCCAGCGATCCGCCCAGCGGCTCCACGCCCTGGTCGGCAAAAATCTTCCTGACCTCGTCGGTCGCCAGGATCCGGTTCAGTTCCCGGTTCAGCTTGGCCAGGATGGCGGGCGGCGTGCGGGCCGGGGCGCCCAGGCCGTACCAGACTGCGACCTCGAAGCCGGGATAGCCCTGCTCGGCGATGGTGGGAAGATCGGGCGCGAGCGGCGAGCGCTTCGCACCGGTGATGCCGAGCGCGCGCATCTTGCCCGCGCGCACATGCGGCAGCACGTGCGGCATGTTGTCGAACATCACATCAACCTGGCCGCCCAGCAGGTCGGTCACCATGGGCGCGCTGCCCTTGTAGGGCACCTGCGCGAGGTCGATGCCCGCCACGCTCTTGAAGTACTCCATGGACAGGTGGTTCGAGGTGCCGTTGCCGGCGGTCGCGTAGTTGAGCTTGCCCGGGCGGCGCCGGGCCTCGGCCACGAGGTCCTGCACGCTGCGTATGCTCGAGCTCGCGCTGACCACCAGCAGGTTGGGCGAACGCGCGCCCAGGATCACCGGCGCCACATCCTTGACCGAGTCGTAAGGCAGCTTCTTGTACAGGAACTGGTTGGCCACCAGCGGGAAGCCCACCACCACCAGCGTGTAGCCGTCGGGCTCGGCGCGGACGCCGTGCTCGGTCCCGATGATGGTGCCCGCGCCCGGCTTGTTCTCGACGATGACCGGCTGGTGCCAGCTTTCCTGCAACTTGCGCGCGAACACGCGCGCCATGGCATCGTTGAAACCCGCCGGCGTATAGGGAACGATGATGCGTATGGGTTTTTCCGGGTAAGCGTCGGCCACGCGGTCCGCCAGGGCGGGCGCGGTTGCCGCCAGAGCCGCGGCGCCCGCGGCGATCCTGATCCACGTCGAGAAGTGCATGTTTCTGTCTCCGTTTGTCTATTTAATGGATTGCTGCGTCATACGTAGGCCGGCCCTTCGATGGCCGGATGGGCGCGCAGGAAGTCCTCGTCCACCTCCACGCCCAGGCCCGGCCCCTCCAGCGGCCGGACACAGCCGTCGTCACCGATCTCGAACGGCGTGCTCGTCAGGCGATCGCGAAACAGATTCATGCGCGAGACATCCGCCTCGAAATACCCACCGTTGTCCACGGCGGCCAGCACGTGGACGGAAGCGGCCAGATTGATGCCCGTCATCGACGAATGCAGGTGCACCGGCAGCTTGTGGGCAGACGCCATCGCGGCAATGCGCAGCGTCTCGGTGATGCCGCCCGCCTTGGACAGGTCGGGCTGCAATACGGTGACCACGCCGTCATCCACGAGCCGGTTGAACTCGTAGCGGGTGTAGTGGTTCTCGCCCGCCGCCAGCGGCACCCGCCCGAAGGTCCGGGCCTGCGCATAGCTGCGATGGTCGTGCGGAGGGAAAGGCTCTTCCAGCCAGCCCACCCCCAGTTCGTCCAGCCCCGGCATCACGGCGCGCGCCTCGTCCACCCCATAGGCGGTATTGGCATCGGCCAGGATGATCAGCTCGCCGCCGAAGGCCTCCCGCACGGCCCGCACGCGGGCCAGGTCGCGCACCACGCTGTCCCCCAGCCGCAGCTTCACCGCGCGGTATCCGGCCTCGATGTGGCGGCGCGCCTCCTCCACCAGGGCGGCGGGATCCTGCCACCCCAGCGCGACGCCCCCGGCATAGGCGGGAACCGCCCGCGCGGCGCCGCCCAGCAGCCTGTGCAGCGGCCAGCCGACAGCCTTGCCGCGAATGTCCCAAAGCGCCATGTCGATGCCGCTCATGGCCATCGCGCAGGCGGCGCCCAGGCCGTGGCTGGCGAGCTGGCGCATGTAGATGTGATGCCAGATCCCGTTCACGTCGGCCGCGTCGCGGCCCACCACGAACGGCCGCAGCGCGTTGTTCACGAAATGGGCGATGGTGGTGTGGGCGCGCCCGTGATGCGATTCGCCGTATCCCACCAGTCCGCATTCGGTCGTCACCTTGACCACCACGGCATCGCGCTTGATCACCCGCCCGACGCCCAACGTCACGCTGCTGGAGGCGGGAACCGGAAACGAGGTGGCGTAGGCCTGCACGTCGCGCACCACCAGCGGAGCGGCCGTCTTCATTGCGGCACGATCCCGGCCTGCCGGACGACCTGTTTCCAGAGGTCCATCTGCCCGGCGATGAAAATGCGGAACGCCTCCGGGCTTCCGCCGTCGGGCACCACGCCCTGCTGCTGGAAGACCTTGCGCACGTCCCCCATGGCCAGAATCGCCTCGAGCTGGGCATTGAGCTTGTCGACCACGGGACGGGGCGTGCCGGCCGGCACCACGAATCCGTGCCAGGACGACACTTCGTAGCCGGGCACGCCCGCCTCGGAAACGGTGGGCAGTTCCGGCATGAGCGCCGACCGCCGCGCATCGGCGATCGCCAGCGGCTTGACCTTGCCCGACTGGATGAAGGGCAGCACATGGGGGAAGGCATCGAAGGCCAGGCCGACCTGGCCGCCGGCCAGGTCCGTCAAGAGCGGCGTGCTTCCCTTGTAGGGCACCGGCGTCATCGTCACGCCGGTCATGCCGGCGAAGCGCTCCATCGCCAGGTGATTGGAGGAGCCGTCGCCCGAGGTGCCGTAGTTCAGGCTGCCGGGTTTGGCCCGCGCCGCCGCCAGCACGTCGGCCACCGAGCGCAGGCTGGACTCGGCATTCACGACCAGCAGCATGGGCGACCGCCCGGCCAGTATCACCGGCGTGAAATCCTTGACCGTGTCGTAGGGCAGCTTCTTGTACAGCCAGGGATTCGCGGCGAACGGAAACTGCACGACCAGCAAGGTGTAGCCGTCCGCCGGCGCCCGCGCCACGGCCCCCGAACCGATCTGCGTGCCCGCGCCCGGCTTGTTCTCGACGATGACGGGCTGGCCCCAGGCCTCGTGCAGCTTGGCCGCCACCAGCCGCCCCAGCGTGTCGTTGAAGCCGCCGGTCGGATAGGGCACGACGATGCGCAGCGGCTTGGAGGGATAGGTATCGGCCGCCGCCAGGGCGGTCCCGGGCAGCACCAGGGCCAGGCCGGCCGCGGCCAACGCCGCCAGGGCGCGCCGGGGCAAGGGGGTACGGGTCATCTCGCGTCTCCACTTCTCTTTCTTGTGGAGCGAGAGTCTAAGATCGCGTCATAATCAGTTCAATTAATATTTAATTATTGTCTATATCAATTTTTCTGAATATAAAGACAAGGTAAATGCGCGTTCTTCCTTGGGCAGAGCAGCGATAATTCACCATACAGGGACCGTCATCAGAGGCCATTCATTCATGGCTTTTTATGATCCCCATCAGAAAAACTGAACACCTGGGCTCGACATGGAATTCCGGCAAATCCAATACTTCATCTGCCTGTTCGAGGAAGGCACCGTCACGAAGGCCGCGCGCCGGCTGAACATCGTCCAGCCCGCGCTCAGCATGCAGATCTCCAAGCTCGAACAGGAAGTCGGGCAGCGGCTGTTCGAACGCAGCCCCCAGGGCATGCTGCCCACCGCCACGGCGCGGCACATGTACCGGCTGTTCCTGCCCATCATGCGCGACTTCTCGCAGGCCCGCGACGAAGTCCTGTGCAACGACGGAGAAATCGCCGGCCACGTCAACATCGGCCTGATCGCCTCCATCACCGAAGGCGTGCTGGCCGAGACCATGACCAAGTTCTCGGCCAGCCATCCCAAGGTCTCGGTCACCGTGGCCGATGGCTACAGCGCCACGCTCAGCGACTGGGTGGCCGGCGGGCAGCTCGACGCCGCCATCATCAACAAGCCGCGCCGGCCGCTGGCGCTGAGCGTGGACCACATCGTGGACGAGGAACTGGTGCTGATCACCGGCACGCGGCACGCGGGCAACCTGCCCGCGCGGCTCACGCTGGGCCAGATCGCCTCGCAGAACCTGTCGCTGGTGCTGACCACGCGGCGCCACGGCCTGCGCCACATCATCGACAGCTTCGCCCAGCACGACAACGTCGAACTGGCCCCCTCGCTGGAAGTCGACTCCCTGGTCACCGTGGTCAAGCTGGTCGAGCAGAATCAACTGGCGACGATCCTGCCGCGCATCGCCGTGCACGACCGGCTGCGGGCCGGCATCCTGCAGGCGCACGCCATCGTCTCGCCCCGGTTGATACGGCAGGTGGTGTCGGTGGTCCATCCGCGCCGGCCGCTGAATCCGGCGGCGGCAGCCTTCATGGCCATGCTTACCCGGCAGATCCGGCTGCGGGCGCAGGAACAGGCGCCCGGGGCGCAGGCCACGGCAACGCCTCATAGAACACTCTGACCGCCTCGTATGCCAGCATGAATGGCGGCGGAGCATCAACCAGTTGCTCGAGCTCGCTGTAGCGCTCTCGTGTCCGCGCGATCAACCCCTCGTCCCTCATTTCCATTCCTGTCGGCACCGGCAACTTGCCCTCGGCAGAGCGCATAAGCTTCGCCAGGACCGCCGCGCACAGCACGCCGTCGATTTCGCCGCATCCGGCCAGCAGCAAATGCAGATCGTAGACGTCCTGGTAGCGCGTACGATTGCGCACCGTCTGCTGCAGCAAGGAACGATATTTTTCCGCGATCAGGTCGGTCAGGTCATAGGTCCGGATAGGCGTCCCGTGTTCGACGGCGATCACTTCGGTCGCAGCAGGCCATTCGTTGAAGCTGTAGTCGATGGAAAAAGCATGCGGAGCCATCCCTGCGTGCAGCCGCCGCAGTTCGGCCGCCCTGCTCAACCGCGCCACGCCCACCTTGACCTGAAGCGTGGGGAACGTTGCCTCGGGGCGCGGAGGATTGACCCGATGTCCCTGGATGCGGCAGGCCATGTCGTAATCCAGCGCATCCGCCTCTCCCTGCAACCGCGCGGCAAGATCGCCGACGAACATGGCCACATCCATTTCGTCCAAACGGGCAGTGGTCGAATAGTCGACGTCCGTCGTAAACCGTGCGCTTCCATATCGCACGGCCATCAATACGCCCCCTTTCATGACCATGGCCGGAAACCTGCCATCAAGCCGAGCCGTAGCCAGCATCACCGCATGCATTCCTTGCCTGATCAGCCCGCGAACGGGATCGATCTCCGCTTCCACCCATTCGGCCAGGCTACGCATCGGGATCGTCCAGAAAGTCGACATTCAGGGACAAGCACCAGCGAGCCGAATAATTCGGACGGTACTCTTCCTTGGGGTCGAGCCTGCGTGATCCTCCTCGGGCAGCCAGACGAACCCATTCGCGGAAGATCGGATGCGCAAGCCCGCAGAACTCTTCGAGGATGTAGCCTGCCCGGACCTTGTCTATGGCTTTGCCGTGCCGCTCCACCTCGTCCACGATCGTCGCCAGATTCGCGGACGCATGGGAACGAAAGACCGTCAACACATGCCACATTCCCCCGCATAGTCCCGGCTGCTCGAGCATGTCGAGATAAGTGCGCCCCAAGGTCGCGACACGCAGGGGACTCCCCCGCACGGTTCTGAACGCACCCAAATGCAAGCTGTTGAATTCGATGACGGTCCGGCCTCCGATTTTCTTTGCAAAAACCGGCCGCGCCAAGCTCGGCATCCCTGCCTTCAGTGCCATCTCATAGTCTTCGCCGTAATCGCCGCGCATGCGCTCCCTGGCAAACTGGCTCCAAGCGCGAGGAGCCGGCCGGGTGATATGCAAGACTGCGGGCAACCTGTCCGTGAGGCCATGGTGCTCCATGGCACTCAGATGGGACACATAGCAAAAGGGATCGGCGCTGCAGACGATCTCGGCCGGCTGCAGGGCGGTTCGACCCAGCAGCGCATACATGCGTGGTGAAACGACCGCTCCCACGGCATCCAATACGCCAGCCTTGGCCAGTTGGTCGATTGCGCGGGTGACGTCCTTCTTTTCAGGATGAACCTTCCCGAGGCCGAGCGATTCGCCACGAAACTCTCTGCCGCGGTAAAGCCGCCAGAGGATCAGACCGATCACATAGGGTGAAACGATGGCGCCATCGAGTTCACCCAAAGAAAGGAGCACCGCTTTGGATAGGTGCATAATGTCCTGGCTTTATAATGACGTCCTTAGGACGTCATTATAAAGCCAGGATCTATCCCTTTTCATTCCTGCGACACGAACGCTTGCAAGATCTTTAAATATAATATAAGCTACGCCCGTCCTCAGGACGGGCGTAGCTTATATTATAAATCCAGGACGAAACGCCCGTTGAATCATTATCCTGCGCCAGAACTACCGCTACCACCACCCGTGGAAGTGATGCACCGGCCCGTTGCCCGAGCCCACGCCCAGCCGGTCGGCGTGGCGGATGGCCTCGGTCAGGTAGTGCTTGGCCCGGCGTGCCGCCTCGGGCACGTCCTGCGCCTGGGGCAGCAGCGCCGCCAGCGCGGCCGACAGGGTGCAGCCCGTGCCGTGGGTGTTGCGAGTATCGATGCGCGGTGCGGCCAGTTCGATCATCTGGTCGCCGTCGTGCAGCAGGTCGATGGCCATGTCGCCCGGCAAGTGCCCCCCTTTCAGGAACACCCAGCGATGGCCGTTGTGGGCCAGTTGTTCGCGCAACCGCTCGGCCACGCGCCGCATCTCCTTGACCGTCTCCACCGGCCGCTGCTCGAGCAGCACGCCGGCCTCCGGCAGGTTGGGCGTGATCATCGTCACCTGCGGCATCAGCACTTCCCGCAGCGCGCCGATGGCGTCGCGCGCCAGCAGGGCGTCGCCGCTCTTGGCGATCATGACGGGATCGAGCACCACGTGCGGCGGTTTCCAGTGCGCGAGCCGCTCGCCCACGACCTGGGTGACGGGCCGGCTGCCCAGCATGCCGATCTTGACCGCGTCGGCCGGCACGTCGGCGAACAAGGTGTCGATCTGCTGCGCGACGAAGGCGGGATCAACCGGCAGCACGCCCGTCACACCCTGGGTGTTCTGCGCGGTCAGCGCCGCGATGACGCCGCAGGCGTATGCGCCCAGCGCGCTCATGGCCTTGACGTCGGCCAGCACCCCGGCGCCGCCCGAGGGGTCCACGCCCGCGATGGTCAGGGCCTTGGGAATGGGGCGAACGGCAGACATGGCGATCCTCTGGAAACGAAACGCGCCGCCCCGCGGGCGACGCACGCCGCCAGTATAGTCCGCCGGCCGCGCGCGAACGCGGGTAACATGGCAGGCCGTTCTGTGGAAGGCCAACCATGATCTACGAACTCGCTCACATCGAAATCCAGCCCGGCACCCAGGAAAAATTCGAGGCCGGCGTCCAGGAAGCCGCTCCGCTGTTCCAGCGGGCCAAGGGCTGCCACGGCATGGAACTGCACCAGACGCTGGAGGATCCCAACGCCTACCTGCTCGTGGTCCAGTGGGAAACGCTGGAAGACCACACCGTGCACTTCCGGGGCTCGGAAGACTTCAAGGCCTGGCGCGCGCTGGTGGGCAACTACTTCGCCAAGCCGCCCGAGGTCCGTCACGCAACCACGGTCGCCAAGCCGTTCTGACCCGGTTAGAATGGTTCGTTTTGTTACGGTTTCCTGCCCAAGTCCTGCCATGAACGCTGCTTCCCTTCCCGACGTCGAACACGCCCGCTTCAATATGGTGGAACAGCAGATCCGCCCCTGGGACGTCCTCGACCCCAAGGTGCTGGAACTGCTGTTCAAGATGAAGCGGGAGGAGTTCGTGCCGCCCGCGCTGCGCACCCTCGCCTTCGCCGACACCGAGATCCCGCTGCGGCTCGACGACTACGACAGCGGCGAATGCATGCTCGCGCCCAAGGTCGAAGCGCGCCTGCTGCAGGAACTCGCGCTCAAGCCCACCGACAGCGTGCTCGAGATCGGCACCGGCTCGGGCTACCAGACGGCGCTGCTGGCCAGCCAGGCCCAGACGGTCACCTCGGTCGAGATCCTGCCCAAGTTGGCCGCCTTCGCCCAGGCCAACCTGAAGCGCGCCGGCATCGCCAACGCCACCGTCCAGGTGGGCGACGGCAGCAAGGGCTGGGGCTCGACCGAATACGACGCCATCCTCGTCACCGGCTCGGTGCCCGAGGTACCCGACAGCCTGAAATACCAACTGCGCGTGGGCGGCCGGCTGGCCATCATCGTCGGCCAGGCCCCGGTCATGACCACCCTGCTCATCACGCGCACCACGGCCGCCAGCTTCGAGACCACCTCGCTGTTCGAAACCCTGGTCAAGCCCCTGCGCGGCGTCACCGTTTCCAAGTTCAAGTTTTAGGCGGAGCTTCGTGCCCATGCGCGCCAGGCCGTACTACGTCCAGACGCTATGCGCGCTGTTCGGCGCCTGCGCTTTCGTTCCTGCGGTCGCGGCACTGGACCTGGAGCAGGCCTACCAGTCGGCGCTGGCCAACGATGCGACCTTCGCGTCGGTGCGCTCGGCCTATACCGCCACGCTTGAAAAACTGCCCCAGGCGCGTGCCTCGCTGCTGCCCGCCATCTCGCTCGCCGGCAGCCGCGGCGAGGCCTCCACGACCCGCCTGCCGGGCGTGACCTACACGAACGAAACCTATACGCTGCAACTGATCCAGCCGCTGTTCCGCTGGTCGGGCTGGCAGACCTACGAACAGTCCAAGCTGCAGGTGGCCGTCGGCGAAACCCAGCTCGCCCAGGGGCGCCAGGACCTGATCCTGCGGGTGGCGCAGGCCTATTTCGACGTGCTGGCGGCGCAGGACAACCTGGCCTTCATCGGCGCCCAGAAAATCGCCATCTCGGAACAGCTCGAATCGGCCAAGCGCAATTTCGAGATCGGCACGGCCACCATCACCGACACCTACGAGGCCCAGGCGCGCTACGACCTGGCCCAGGCCCAGGAGATCCAGGCCGAGTCCGACCTGGCGGTCCGCATCGGCGCGCTGCAGCAGATCATCGGCGCGCCCTCGGGCGACCTGGCCAAGCTACCGCCCACCGTCAACGTGCCCGCGCCGCAGCCGGCCCGGATCGACGCCTGGACCGAACAGGCCACGGCCAACAACCTGGCGGTCGCCCAGGCCACCCTCAATAGCGAGATCGCCAAGCGCGGCATAGAAATCGCCAAGAGCGGGCACTACCCCGCGGTCGATCTGGCCGCCAACGTGGCGCGCACGCGCGGCCTGGTCGGGCAGACCGTGGTCAACGATTTCTACACCACGCGCTCGGTGGGCGTGCAGGTCTCGGTGCCCATCTTCGCCGGCTTCGGCACCACGTCCAAGGTGGACGAGGCCGTCGCGCTGTCCGAGAAGGCCCGCAACGACCTGGAGGTCGCCCGCCGGGCCGCGATCCAGAACACGCGCGTCGCGTTCCAGGGCGTGAACGCCGGGCTGGCCCAGGTCCGCGCGCTGGAGGCGGCGCAAGTCTCCAGCCGCAGCGCGCTGGATGCCAACAAGACCGGCTATGAAGTGGGCGTGCGCATCAACATCGATGTGCTGAACGCCCAGCAGCAGCTCTATTCGACCGAACGCGACCTGGCCAAGGCGCGCTACGACGCGCTGCTGTCGGGCCTGCGGCTGAAGGCCGCGTCCGGCATCCTGTCGGAAGACGACGTCCGGCAGGTCAACGGGCTGCTGCGCTAGGCCCGGTTCTTCAGCCTGCCGTACACCCGGTAGGCATTGCCCGAGTAGATGCTCGCCTTGTCGGCGTCGCCCAGGTCGGCGGCGTCGATGTAGCGGCGCGTATCGTCGAAGTGATGGCCGGTCTCGGGGTCCACCCCGCGCACCGCGCCCACGGTCTCGGACGCGAACAGGATGTTCTCCGGCGGGATCACCTTCAGCAGCAGGTCTATGCCCGGCTGATGGTAGACGCAGGTGTCGAAGAACACATTCTGCAGCAGCAGTTCCTTGAGCGGCGGCAGGCCCATGTCCTGCGCCAGTCCGCGATAGCGCCCCCAGTGATAGGGCACCGCGCCGCCGCCGTGCGGGATGATGAACTTGAGCGTCGGGAAATCCTTGAACAACGAGGACGTCAAGAACTGCATGAAGGCGGTCGTGTCGCCGTTGATGTAGTGCGCGCCGGTCGCATGGAAATGCGGATTGCAGGAACCGCTCACGTGGATCATGGCCGGCACGTCCAACTCGACCATCTTCTCGTACAGCGGATACCACCACTTGTCGTGCAGCGGCGGATCCTTCCAGTAGCCGCCCGTGGGATCGGGGTTCAGGTTGCAGCCGATGAAGCCCAGCTCTTTCACGCAGCGTTCGAGCTCGGGTATGCACTTGGCCGGCTCCACGCCCGGACTCTGCGGCAACTGGCAGACCCCCGCGAATTTCTCCGGGTACAGCTGGCAGGCGCGATGGATGAGGTCGTTGCAGACGATGGCCCATTCGTTGCTGGTCTGCAGGTCGCCGATGTGGTGGCCCATGCCGACCGCGCGCGGCGAGAAGATCGTCAGGTCGGTGCCGCGTTCGCGCTGGATGCGCAGTTGCTTGGTCTCCAGGCTTTCGCGTATCTGGTCGTCCGAGATGACGGGGCGCGGGAAGATCTCGCACTTTCCGCATTCGCAGGCCGACACCTGCAGGCGCCGGTACTCGTTCAAGGCTTCGGGCGCGGTCGTGTAGTGACCGTGGCAATCGATGATCATGCGGACTCCTTGCTCCTGTCGTCGTGAGTCGTGGTCGGGCCGGCATCGGCCCGCAATGCCGGATACAGGCGTTCAGCCGTCCGGTGGAAGATCCAGGCGAGATCGTCGTCGCCCGCCCAGGCCAGCGCCTGCTGCGCCTCGTCCAGGAGGGTTTTCAGCGATCCCGCGGTGGCGGGGAAGTTCGAGCCCCAGGCGATGCGCGCGGCGCCGAACTCGGCCAGCGCGCGCCCGAAGAAGGATTGCGGACTGGCCTGGCCCAGATGCGCCTTGGCCAGGATGACCGGGGTCAGCTTCAAATGGACGTTCGGATGCGCCGCCAGGCGGAACAGCTCCTGCGCCGACGCGTAGGGCGGCCCTTCGTCCAGCGGCAGCGCGAAGAAATGGTCGAGCACGATGGGCACGCGCGGATAGCGCGCCAGCAGCACCCGCAGCTGCGGCACGCCGGCGATGCGCATCTGCACGCACACCGGCAGGCCCAGGTCGGCGGCGCAGTCCCATGCGGGAAAGCTGCGCGGATCGTCCAGGCCGGGAACCTGCCCTTCCACGGTGCTGCCCGCGGTGAACAGGCGCAGCCCCGTCAACCCGCGCCCCACCCAGTGCCGCATGCGCGCGGGCGCGTCGGCCACCAGCATGTCCACGGAAAAGACACCGGTGAAACGATCGGGATGCGCCGCCACCGCATCGGCCACGTAGCTGTTGTCATGGCCGTAGCAGGTCGATGCCTGCACGATGGCGGCCCGGGCCACGCCCGCCTCGTCCATGGCCTGCAGCAATTGTTCCGTGCTGGCGGGCCGCTCCTGCGACCACACCGATGGCCGGCCCCACAACGGATCGCGCGGATAGGCGCGGGTATCGGTGCTGATGACGTGCGGGTGGATGTCTACGACTCTGCGCTTCATGCGGTGCCTGTCCTGGATGGCGTGTGGAAAACGGGGTCGCGGTTTATTGCAACGGGATTTCGGCGGTCTCGATGACCGCCTTCCACTTCGCGGCGTCGCGCTCGATGCGCGCGGTCATCTCGGCCGGCGTGCTGGCACTGGCCACATAGCCCATGGCTTCCAGCGAAGACTGGACCTCGGGCGACTCCACCGCCGCTCGGATCTCGCGCGACAGGCGCTCGACCACCGGCGCGGGCGTGGCTGCGGGCACGCTGATGCCGGCCCAGGACGAAGCCTCGAAGCCCGGCACGCCGCCTTCCGCCACCGTGGGTACGTCCGGCAGGCCAGGAAAGCGCCGGGCGGACGTCACGCCGATGGCCTTGACGCTGCCGGCGGATAACTGGCCCAGGATGGGCGACAGCACTTCGAACGCCACCTGCACGTCGCCCGCGCGCACGGCCGCGATCATGTCGCCCGTGGTCTTGTACGGAATGCTGACGGCGTCGATGCCGGCCATGGACTTGAACAGCTCGGCCGCCAGATGCTGCGTGCTGCCTATGCGCGAGGTCCCGATGTTGAGCTTGCCCGGGTTCGCCTTGGCGTAGGCGATGACGTCGGCCACCGACTTGAAGCGCGAGCTGCCGTCGGTAATCAGCGCCAGGTCGAACGAAGCCACGGACGAGACGTGCCGGAAGTCGCGCGACAGGCTGTACGGCAGGCTCTTGAACAGCACGGAGCTGATGGCCGTGCCATTGCCGGTCAACAGCGCCGTATAGCCATCGGGGCGGGCCTGGGCCACCGCCACGGCCGCGGCCGCCGCGCCGGCGCCCGGCTTGTTCTCAACCACCACCGGCTGGCCGATGCGCGCCGACATGGCCTGCGCCACCTTGCGCGTGACGAGATCGCCCGCGCCGCCGGGGCCAAAGGCCACGACGATGGTGATCGGCTTGGAAGGATAAGGCTGGCCCTGGGCATACACGCCCGCCGCGGCCAGCGCGAGCACCGCCGCGCCTCCCGCTCGGGCAAGAACATTCCTGGGGTGCATGGCGTCTCCTGGATCTTGTGGGCCCGCGTACGGGCACCGGGTCCGCGCAGGCATTCCGCATTCTGCGGCGGCCAGGCGCGCGCATCCATTGAGTAATGCTTCCGGTGACTTGAGGAAACGCTCAACCCCGGCCGTTTCGCGAGACCGTCTTAACCATCCGCTCAACCCCGAGGAAGTTTTACTCAATAGACCCCCGGCGCCTCGCATGCAACCATCCTCGCCAGTACGACATCCACATCGGCGCACCCCGAACGCCGGGACAAGGAGACAAGCCGTGACATTCCCCGCATTGCGCATGCTGAAGTACCCCGCCGTTCTCTTCGCCGCCGCGCTGTCGGCCGGCATTCCCCCTCCGGCCGCCGCGGCCGACTATCCGGATCGGCCGATCCGGATGTACCTGCCCTACGGCCCCGGCGGCATCGGCGACCTGACCGCGCGCGTGGTCACGCAGAAGGTCAGCGAAATCCTGGGCCAGCAGATCGTGATCGACAACAAGCCCAGCGCGGGTGGCGTGCAATCATTCCAGGCCGGCCTGCAAGCCCCCGCCGACGGCTACACGCTCGTGCAGGGCGGCAACGGCACGGCCATCACCCAGACGCTGGTCAAGGACCTGCCCTACAGCATCGTGGATGACTTCACCCAGGTCGCCACGCTGTCCAGGTTCAACCTGATCCTGACGGTCAAGCCCGATTCGCGCTTTCATAACCTGAAGGAACTCATCGCCTATGCCAAGGCCAACCCCGGCAAGCTAAGCCTGGGCACCACCAACGTCGGGTCGAGCCAGCACCTGGGTGCCGAGCTGTTCAAGTCGGTGGCGGGCATCAAGGCCGAGACCATTCCCTACAAGACCAGTGCCGCGCTGCTGACCGGCGTACGCTCCGGCGACATCGACGTGGGCTTCGACTTCGTGCCGCCCATGCTGTCCTCGATCAAGAGCGGCGCGGTGCGCGCGCTGGCCATCTCGGCCGACAGCCGCAATGCCAACCTGCCGGACGTGCCGACCACCGCCGAAAGCGGCCTGGACGGCTACGTGGTCGCGTCGTGGAACGGCGTGTCGATCCGCCAGGGCACGCCGCGCGCCATCATCGACAAGCTGAACCAGGCCTTCGTGGCCGCCGTCAATTCGCCCGAAGTCGCGCAGAAGCTGCGCGAAATGAATTCCGAACCCTATGCCCTGGGCGTGGACGAATCGCGCGCCCTGATGAAGGCCGACATCGCCAAATGGAAGGCGGTGATCGAGAAGGCGAACATCCCCATCAACTGACCGAGAGCAACATGAAGAACGTCGTCGTACGCAACATCCCGCGCGGCCCGCAGGACCTCATCGCCGAGCTGGCCACGCACGGCGTGGCCACCGTGCACGAGGCCATTGGGCGCGCCGGTCTGATGGCGCCGTACCTGCGCCCCATCTACGCCGGCGCCAGCATCGCCGGATCGGCCGTGACCGCCCTGACCGCGCCGGGCGACAACTGGATGCTGCACGCGGCCATCGAACAATGCCGACCCGGCGACATCCTGGTGGTCGGCGTCATGTGCGAGAACACCGACGGCATGATCGGCGACCTGATCTGCACCTCGCTCAAGACGCGCGGCATCCAGGGCGTGGTCATCGACGCCGGCTGCCGCGACGTGCGGACGCTGACCGAGATGCGCTTTCCCGTCTGGTCGCGCGCCATCTCCGCACGCGGCACGGTCAAGGCCACGCTGGGCCACGTCAACCTGCCGGTGGTGTGCGCCGGCATGAACGTGAACCCGGGCGACGCCATCGTGGCGGACGACGACGGCGTGGTGGTCGTGCCGCGCCTGGAGATCGCCCGCACGCTGGAGCTGGCGCGCCAGCGCACCGCCAAGGAAGAAAAGTCGCGCAAGCGCTACCTGGCGGGCGAGCTGTCGCTGGACGTGGCCAACATGCGCCAGGGCCTCGAAGCCGCCGGCCTCCTTTACGTCGATTGCGCAGAGGATCTGGCCAAGCTGGACGCCTGACCCTCCACACCATTCCCGCCTTCCCTCCGACCAAGCAGCCATGACATCCAAGCAACCCCTGCCCCTGAAAATTGCCATCGCCACTTACGGCCACACCGCCGCGCTCAAGCGCGGCGACGTGCCCATCGACGGTGTCCAGCCGGACTTCGTCGAGATCAAGCCCATCATCGCCGCCTTCCGGCGCATGGTGCGCGACGTCGAATTCGACGTCTGCGAAATGGCTCCCGCCACCTACATGATCGCCCGCGAGGCCGGCGCCCCGTTCAAGGCGTTGCCCGTCTTCATCTTCCGCCGCTTCCACCACGCCGGCCTGGTCTACCGCGACGATGCCGGCATCCGCGAACCGCGCGACCTCGAAGGCAAGCGCGCGGGCGTGCGCGCCTACTCGGTCACCACCGGCATCTGGACGCGCGGCATCCTGACCAACGACTACGGCGTCGACAACTCGCGCATCACCTGGGTGGTGGACGACGAGGAACACGTCTCCTCGCTGCAACTGCCGCCCAACGTCGAGCAGGCCCGGGACGGCAAGTCGCTGGTGGACCTGATGGCCAGCGGCTACCTTTCCGCCGCGTTCACCGACAACGCCGGCATCGGCCGCGCCGGCGCGCCGGCCGACGGCTGGCAGGCGGGCGGACGCATCAAGCCGCCGGAATACCTCGAAATGTTCCCTGATGCCGACCGGCTCGAGGCCGAGTGGTACCGCAAGACCGGCATCTATCCCGTGCACGGCCTGATCACCGTCAAGGACGAAGTGCTGGCCCGGCACCCGTGGCTGGGCAAGGCCCTGTACGACGCCTTCCTGGCCTCGAAAAACATCTACCTGCGCCAGCTCGCCGCCGGTGAATCGGTATCGGACAAGGACGAGCACTACCGCGCCATGGGCCGCATCGTGGGCGATCCCCTGCCCTACGGCATCGAGGCCAACCGGCCGTCCATCGAGGCCATGATGAATTACTGCCACCAGCAAGGCCTGCTCAAGAAGCGCTACGCCGTCGACGACATGTTCATCGACGTCGGCGCCTGACCCGGCGCGGCCTTTCCGACGACACCCATTCTTTGCGCGACACCGCCATGACCACACGCCTGATCGACATCCATCCGCACATCATCTCGCCCGACACCACCCGCTACCCGCTCGACCCGCTGGGCGGCGAACGCTCGGGCTGGTCCGCCACCCGGCCGGCAACCTTCGAACAATATGCCGCGGCCATGGACGCCGTCGGCATCGACAAGGCCGCCATCGTCCACTCGTCGACCACCTACGGCTTCGACAATTCCTACGTGGCCGACTCCATCGCCGCGCAGCCCAAGCGCTACGCCGGCGTCTACTCGGTCGACATGCTCGCCCCCGACGCCACGCAGAAGATCCGCTACTGGACCGGACGCGGTCTGGCCGGCCTGCGCATCTTCACCACCGGCAGCACCATGCCGGGCCAGGCACCCACGCTGGAGGACCCCGCCCTGCATCCCGCCTGGGGCCTGGCGGGCGAACTGGGCATCCCCGTGTGCGTGCAGATCACCAAGGCCGCCATCCCGGCGCTGGAGAAGCTGCTGACCGCCTTTCCCGGGACCCTGGCCATCGTCGACCACATGATGAAGCCGGACATCAGCAGCGGCCCGCCCTATGCCGGCGCCCAGCACCTGTTCGACCTGGCCCGCTTCAAGAATCTCTACCTCAAGCTCAGCAGCCGCAATACCGAGTCCGCGTATTCCGGCAAGGCCACGCCCGAGACCTTCTTCGGCCGCGTGGTCCAGGAATTCGGCGCCGACCGCATCGCCTGGGGCTCCAACTTCCCCGCCGCCGAGGACAGCCTGGCCGACATCGTCAAGGCGCTCAAGGACTACATCGCCTTCCTGCCCGCCGCCGACCAGCACTGGATCATGGCCGGCACCGCGCAGAAGCTCTACCCCGTGCTGAAGGACTGACCCCCATGACCGTCACGCTCAAGACCAACCTGGCGGACTCCCCCGTGGCCGCGGCCATGAAGGACGGCCGCGTCGCCTCGGACATCGTCCAGCTCGATTTCTGCGGCCCCAAGACCGCGCACGACGGCTTCAAGCCGATGATCCGCGACAACGCCTTCGACGCGGGCGAACTGGCCATCGTCACCTACCTGCAGGCCAAGGCCTACGGCAAGCCGTTCGTGATCCTGCCCGCCCCCATGGTCGGCCGCTTCCAGCACCATTGCATAGGCTTCAACAAGGAACTCGGCCACCTCGACCCCAAGGACATCGAGGGCAAAAAGGTGGGCGTGCGCACCTATGCGCAGACTACCGGCCTGTGGGTGCGCGGCATCCTGCAGCATGAATACGGCGTCGACCCCAACAAGGTCGAGTGGTACACCGTGGACGAATCCCACCTGGCCGAGTACCGCGACCCGCCCAACTGCCACATGCTGCCCAAGGGCTCCTCGATACCCGAGATGATGCTGAACGGCGAGCTGGCCGCCGCCATCCTCGGCAACGACATGCCCAAGGATCCGCGCGTGCAGACCCTGGTCCCGGAACCCATCGCGGCTGCTCGGGCCTGGTACCAGCGCGAAGGCGTCGTGCCCATCAACCACGTCTTCGCCGTCCACCAGGACGTCACGCGCCGGCATCCCGAGGCCGTGCGCGAGATCTACCGGATGATCCGGGAAAGCCGCGCGCTCGCTCCCGCCGCCGCGCTGGAGACCCTGCCGCCGCTGGGCCTCGAGGCCAACCGCAAGGGTCTGGAGATGGCCATCGAGTGGTCGTACGAACAGAAGATCATTCCGCGCCAGTTCGCGGTGGACGAATTGTTCGACGACGTCACCGGCGCGCTGGGTTGACCGCCACCGCGGCGCGCAGGGCCTCATCCTGATAGTTCAGCGCGCCGGGGCGGGACTTGCCCAGCATCACCTGGAAATAAACCGGTTCCAGGCTCGCGTTCAGATAGCCATGCATGACGCCCGGCGGGCAGGAGACGCACTCCCACGGCCCCAGGCGGGTCTCGAACCGGTTGCCGGCCTCGTCCTCCAAAAAGACGTCCAGAAAACCCTGCAGCACGAAGAACACTTCTTCCACTTCGTGGGTGTGGGCAGCATTGCCCTGGCCCGGCGGCACGAACATGACGCTCAGAGTGAAGCCCAGCGGCGGGATGGCGCTGGGATCGCCATGCTTGGCGGACCCGCCCGCCCCGATAAAGCGATGCTGGGCACGCCGGAAGCCGTCGAGCTTCGCGTCCTCGAACGCTTCCCAGTCAGGCTTGCGGTCGCGGAAACGCGCCACCTGGCGCTGGCCGATCTGCTCGATGCTCAGGTCGGCCGAAGGCGCCGCGGAAAGGGACGTCATGGTGTTGCTCCTTGGTAGAGTCGGGATGGAAGGCTCGGGCTGTCGAGCCACTGCTCGAGCAATCGAGTAACCGCGGCAGGGTGCTCCAGCGTGGACAGATGCCCGCAGCCGCGCAGGATGCACAGATGGGAACCCGCGATGGCCCGGGCCAGGGCATGCTGGCTTTCCTGCGATGCAATGGCATCCTGGTCGCCACCGATGATCCAGGTTGGGCAGGCGATGCGCGCCAGCCTGTGGGCGATGGGCGGCCGGTTCATGTTGGCCTCCTGCTGGCGGACGAACACATCGGCGCCCAATGACCGGGACATGTCCCGGACGGCCTGTGCCAGCGCCGCGTCCCGCAAGGCTTGCGGGCGCAGCAGGGCTGGCAGCAACTGCTCCACCAGCGCCGCGAAGTCCAGGCGGGCCAACTCGATCTGGGCAGTACGGCGCAGGCGCCCCGCTTCGGTCTCCTGGGCATGGGCACGCGTGTTCAACAGCGCCAGCCGCTCGATGCGATGGGGAGCCTGCAAGGCGGCCAGCGCCGCCAGGTAGCCGCCCATCGACAGTCCGGCCAGCGCGAACCGCTCGAACGGGGCGTCGGCCAGTATCCGCTCCACCGCCTCGGGCAAGCTGTCGTCACGCGACAGGTCAGGGATCCAGATGTCGGCGCGGTCGCGCAGGCCGATCCGCTGCGGCTCCCACAGCACGTCGTTGCAGAGCAGGCCGGGAATGAGCACCAACGGGGCGCGGGCGTCGCGATTCATGGTGAAGCGTTCCGTGCCGGCTCAATAGGCGGTGATGCCGGCCTGTTTCACGATCGGCCCCAGCCGCTGCAAGTCCTGCCGCAACGCACGGCCAAGCTCGGCGGCCGGCAGCGCGACACTCTCGAATCCCATGCTGTTCATCCGCTCGCGCATGGCGGCCGATCGCAGGCTCTTGTTGATCTCGGCATTGAGCCGATCGACGATGGCCGGATCCGTGCCGGCCGGCGCGAAGATGCCGTGCCAGCCGGCCGCCACCTCCATGCCATCGACGCCGGCCTCCTTGAACGTCGGCACGTCCGGGAAAATAGGCAGCCGGTTGGGGCCGATCACGGCCAGCGCGCGCAGCTTGCCGGCCTGGATGTGGGACATCGCGGTACCGGAGTCGAACATGAAATCGATCTGGCCCGCCAGCAGGTCGTTCAAGGCCGGCGCGATTCCCTTGTAGGGAACGTGGGTCGCACGGGTGCCGGTCCGTATGGCCAGCAGTTCCGCCGCGACCTGCGGCAGCGACCCATTGCCGGACGACCCGTAGTTCAGTTCGCCGGGCCGCGCCTTCATCGCCGCGACCAGCTCCTTGAGCGTTCCCGCCTTGGTGCCCGGCGCGACCACCAGCACCATGTTGAGCCCGGCCGTCATCGCCACCGGAACGAAGTCCTTCTCGGGATTGAACGGCACCCGTTCCAGGACAAACGGATTGAGAGTGAACGTGCTGGAACTCAGCATCAGCAGCGTATGGCCGTCGGGCGCCGAGGCCTTCACATGCTGGGCGGCGATGTTGCCGTTGGCGCCGGGCCGGTTCTCGACCACGACCGGCTGCCCGAGCGTCTTGCCCAGGTCCGCGGCGATGGCCCGGGCAATGGCGTCCACCGATCCACCGGCCGCCGTCGTGACCACGATGCTCAGCGGTCGGCTGGGAAAGGCCGAAGGCTGGGCGGCCAGGGAAAAGGGTAGACAGAGCAAGAACAAGCCGAACAGTCGGGCTGGCATGGCAACTCCTGGTTCAGCGGCCGGTGCCGCGGGGCGTGTGGGGAAAGCCAGTGTAGGTTGCCGTTCCACCGGGTTTTGCCTACATTTACTTAACTTTCAGTTAAGGCAAACTTCCATGCCCCGCGTCCTGACCAGCCGCCACCTGCGCGTATTCGCGGCGGTCATGAAAAGCCGCAGCCTGGCCGAGGCCGCCCTCAAGCTCGGCGTGTCCGAGCCGGCGGTCAGCAAGATCCTCCGGCTCCTGGAACGCGAGACGGGCGTAGCCTTGTTCGATCGCTCCGGGGGGCGCCTGCGGCCCACGGCCGCCGCCAGGCAATGGCTGCCCCACGCCAACCGCGCGGCCCAGCAACTGGATTTCGCCCTGGACATGGCCTATGAACTCGAGCGCGGAAAACAGCGCCGGGTAACCATCGCCGCGCACGCGCCGCCGCTGATCGCGATCGTGCCCCAAGCCGTCAGCAGGCTGCGCCTCGAGATGCCCGACGTGGAGGTCGACCTGCGGGTCGAGACGCCGCATGACACGCTGGAACTGGTCGCCCACCAGGAAATCGACGTGGGCGTCACCAACCAGCCGCTGCCGCAGTCGGCCAGCAACCTCGAGCTGTGCGAGCGGCGGACGATATCGGAGGATCTCCTGATGGCGGCGCTGCCGCCGGGGCACCGCCTGGCCGGCCGGGCGCTCGTCCGCCCCGACGATCTCCAGGGCGAAACGCTGATCGCCCTGCCCGACGACTCGCCGACCACGATCCTGGTCGAAGCCACGCTCAACGAATCCGGCGTGCGCGTGCGCGCACCGGTGCTGGCCAGGAACTCGCTGGCGGCGTGCGCCCTGGTGCGTGAACAGGTCGGCATCGCCCTGATCAATCCCCTGCTGCTCGCGGGCGGCATCTTCTCCGACATCGTGCTGCGCCCCTTCCGGCCTCGCATCGTGCTCTGGACCGAGGTGTACTACTCGGCGCTTCGGCCGCTCTCGCCCGAGGCCGCGGCGCTCGTGCGCCACGTGGAAGCCGTGGCGGCCGATATCAAGGGGCAGGCGTCGTTCGGTGCAGCCGGGCGGCGGCAACGCCGGTAATCGCCCCAATTTGGCCTTAACTTCCGGTTAGGCCGAGCCTGCGCGGCACGCCAGGGCCGGTTGAGTAAAATCCCCCGGCTTGAACAACCGGCAGCAGATCTTATCCCTGGGGGCGGCATGACGCAGATCGACTGGTATCTCCAGATCAACTTGAAGGCACGCCACCTCCGCCTGATCACCGCGCTGTACGACCACGGCAATCTCAAGCAGGTGGCCGAAAGCTCGCACGTCACCGTGCCCGCGGTCTCCAAGGCCCTGGCCGAGCTGGAAAAGGGCCTGGGCCTGGAGCTATTCACCCGCACCGCCCAAGGCCTGCGCCCCACGGCCTACGGCGAATGCCTGGTGCGCCATGCCCGCACCCTGCTGACCGAACTGCACCAGGCGCGCGACGAACTCAATTCGCTCAGCTCGGGCGCGGTAGGCAAGATCCACATCGGTGCCTTCCCCGCCGCCACTTCCATGCTGCTCCCGCAGGCCATCGCCATCCTCAAGCAGCGCTCCCCCCACACCAACGTGCTGGTCACCGAAGGCACCGCCCAGACCCTGCTGCCCGAACTCTGGCAGGGCCGCGTGGACCTCGTGGTCGGCCGGCTGCCCTTGCGCAGCGCCGCCGACGGCTTCGAGGAAAAGGAACTGCTGGACGATCCCGTGCAGCTCATGACGCGGCACCAGCACCCGCTCGCCCGCCGCAGGCGCCTGAAATGGTCCGACCTGCAACCCTACCCGTGGATCCTGCCACCGGCGGGCAGCATCCTGCGCGCGCCGCTGGAACGCACGCTGGAGGAACACGGCATGACGCTACCCAACAACTACGTCGAGACCCTGTCCACGCACCTGGCGCGTGCCTACCTGCACGTCACCGACGCGATCGCCGTCATGGCCGGGGCCGTCGCGGCCGACGCGTCGGAACCGCTGACGGTGCTGCCGCTGAGCTTCCCGCACCTGATGCGGCCGCGCGGCGTGCTGTGGAATCGGAACCGGGGGCTGACGCCCGGGGCGGAGCTGATGATCGCGTGCCTGGAAGAGGCGGCGGCGGGGATGCGGAGCCGCTAGGCGCTCACCCCAGCCAGGGTCCCACCGCCCGCATCACCCGCTGCGTCGCGCCGGTGTGCGTGGCGCTGAACCGCCCCGCGGCGGCGCGCATGCCGGCGCGGCGGTCCTCGTCGTCGATCAGTTCCTGCGCGAGCCGCCAGGCCGCCTCGGCGCTGTCCGCGCGCAACGCGGCGCCGGCCTCGATCGCATCTTCGGAGGCTTGCGCGAAATTGAAGGTATGTGGACCGACGATGACCGGCACGCCGCAGGCGGCGGCTTCGATCAGGTTCTGCCCGCCCAGCGGCGCGAAGCTGCCCCCGACGATAGCCACGTCGGCGGCGGTGTAATAGAAAGGCATCTCGCCCAGGCTGTCGCCCAACAGCACGGCGGTGTCCTGGTCGATCGAACCGAACGGCATGCCCTGCATGGACGAGCGACGCCGCATGGACAAGCCCGAGGCCAGCACCATGGCCGCCACCTCGTCGAAACGCTGGGGATGCCGGGGAATCAGCACGGCCAGCGGCGCCAGCCCTCCCTGTGTACGGGGCATGTCGCGCAGGGCCGCCAGGATGGCCTCTTCCTCGCCCTCGCGCGTGCTGGCCCAGGCGATGACGGGCCGGCCCAGACGCTGGCGCCAAGCGGCGCCGGCCTGCATCAGGTCGTAGGGCAGTTGCAGGTCGAACTTCAGATTGCCCACCACCTGCGGATCGCGCGCGCCCACCTGCCGCAGCCGCTCGGCGTCGGCCCGGGTCTGCGCCAGCACCGCATCCAGGCGCCCATAGGTACGGCGCGCCAGGCTGGCCACCCGCAGCGTCTTGCGCGCCGATGAGGCCGACAACCGCGCGCTGACCAGGGCGATCGGCACCGCATAGCGCCGCGCGCCCGCCACCAGGTTGGGCCAGACCTCGGTCTCGACCAGCAGGCCGCAGCGCGGCGCGAAATAACGGTAGAAGCGGTGGACGGCCCCCGGCATGTCATAGGGCAGCCAGACCTGCCGCAACCTGCCCTGCGCGATGTCCTGTTCGAACAGGCGCTCGCCCTCGGTGCGGCCGGTGGCCGTCATGTGGGTCAGCAGCACCGGCAGGCCGCGGTCCAGCAGCGCCCGGACCAGTGGCTGCGCCGCCCGCGTCTCGCCCAGGCTGACCGCATGGACCCAGACCGGCGCGGCCCGAAACCCGCCGCGCGCCGGCGCATGCCGGCCGCTGCCATAGAAACCGAAACGCTGGGCCGGATGGACGCCATACACCGGCTCGCGCCGCGCACGGCGCCAGATGCGCCACAGCAGGAAGGGCGTGGCCAGCCGCCACAACGACGAATACACGGCCTGCAGCACCGCGCCCCGCATCAACGTGCCGCTCCCGGCACGGTCTCGGCCGGCAGGGCCTGGCCAATGGCCGCCAGCACCTGCTCGCACGAGGGCGGCGTCCCCCGCCCCCCCAGGCTGGCCGTATAGGCCGCGCCGGTCACCGGCGCCAGCGCCGGATCGTAATCCGCGTAGATGCCGACGGTGGGCCGCCCCAGCGCGCCGGCCAGGTGCGTCAGCCCGCTATCCAGCCCCACCACCACCGACGCGCCCGCCAGCACGCCGGCCACCTCGGCCAGCCCCATGCGCGGCAGCGCCCGGGCGCCGGGAATGCCGGCAATCAGGCGCTGCGCCCGGGCCGCCTCGTCTTCGGTGCCGGCAAACACCAGCGGCGCATGCCCCGCCACCGCCAGCCGCTCCAGCACCGTACGCCACGACGTCTCGGCCCAAAGCTTGGTCGGCCGGCTGGCCGACGGCATGATGGCGGCGTAGCGCGCGGGCAGGCCCGTGGGCGGCACGGCGCGGATGCCGAAATCCGGCGGCCCCGCCAGGTCATACCCCAGCGCAAAGGCGGCCAGCTCCCGCATGCGCACCACCGCCGACTGCTCGAACATCACCCGGTAGCGATACTGATAGAAAAAAGACGCGAAGGGATCGCGCGCCGAACGCAGGTCGCAGCCATGCAACGGCCCGTTCGCCATGCGCGCCACCATCGCCGATTTCCAGAGCCCCTGCATGTCGATCACGGCGTCATACCGATACTCGAGCAGCCGCTTGCGAAAAGTCGCGCGCTCGGCTTTCACCGACGCCGACCACCAGGCCTTGCGCCAACGGCGCAGCGCCACGGGAATGACAGCGTTCAGCCGCGGATGCAGGCCGGGGATGGCGGCGAATGCCTCTTCGGCCACCCAGTCGATCCGTGCGTCCGGCATGTGGCGGACGATATCGGAGACGGCGGGCAGCGCATGGACGATGTCGCCCATGGACGAGGTCTTGACGAGGAGAATGCGGGGCACGGACGGAAGCCGGCGGGAACCGGCTGCGTGGAAAGGGCGGATTTTAACCGGTGGGAGGGGCAGGTATTCAATCTCCTCGATCGACCCCGGATGAGAACCGCAGCTTCGGCCGGCCCCACCGGTACCGATTTATTGGACAATACCCTGGCAAGCTGCCCGTACTGCCTGCCCACCTTTCTTCTCCGACAAGCAATCGCTTCATGGCTCTCGACTCCCTGCTGCTACGGTCCCCCCCCAATCTCACGAGCCTGCCTGAACAGGTCGCCGAAGCCATCGCCGAAGCGATCATGAAGAACGAGATCGCGCCCGGCGCCAGCCTGCGAGAAATCCCGCTCGCGGGTTATTTCAGGGTCAGCCGCAGCAGCGTGCGCGAAGCGTTCCGCATCCTTGAACGCGACGGCGTGGTGTCCATCCAGCCCCGCCACGGCGCCAAGGTCACCGCGCTCAGCCACGATGAAATGGTCGAGATTTACCAGATCCGTGCCGCGCTGCTGGGCGTCGCGTGCGATCTTTTCGCCCGTTCCCACACCGAGGCCCACCTGCGCCGCCTGGACGATACGCTGGCCCGCATGTCCACGCTCGAAGGCGCCGACGAACAGGCGCGCGCGCTGGAGCACGCCGCGCTGTCCGCCAGCATGGCCCGGCTGATCTGCGAACACTGCGGCAACAGGAAACTGGCCAGCATGTTGAACCAAATGTCGCTGCAGATCGCCCGCTACACCAACCTCGGCCTGTCCGCCGCCACCCGTCGCGAACAGTCGCTGGACAACTGGCGCGGGTTGCTCGATGCGCTGCGCAGGCAGGACCATGCCGGCGCAAATCTTTGCGGCCAGAAACTGGTCCAGGACAACCTGGCCTATGCGTTGAGCGTGCTCGCCGCCTGACAGCGCTGCACGCCGGATCCATTGTCGACAAGGCAACACGATGAATCGAAATGGATCTTCGAATTCATCCCTGATGCGCGCCTGATCCCTTATTTATCAGTAAAAACCCCTGCATTGACATCACGGCCATCTATTGTCGACAATCAAACAAAACGAGGAGAAATGATGAACCAGACGACTCTTGCAGACAGCTATCGCACCGCCAGCGGCCTGACCGTCCGCAAGCTCACCGAGCACATCGGCGCCCAGATCGAGGGCGTGGATCTTTCCCGGCCGATCCCCGCCGACGCCGTCGCGGACATCCGCAACGCCTGGGAGCAGCATGGCGTGGTGATCTTCCGGGACCAGGACCTGCCCCCCGTCGCCCACCGCGACTTCAGCGCGCACTTCGGTCCGCTGATCGGCCACGTGGTCAATCGCTTCAACATGGCCGATTGCCCGGAAGTCACCATTCTTTCCAACATCACCAACGAGAAAGGGGAAAAGATCGGCGCCGACCGCGCGGGCATGCTCTGGCATTCCGACATGTCGTTCCTGCCCCGTCCGAGCATGGGCTCGCTGCTGTACGGGGTCGAATGCCCGCCGCAAGGCGCGGATACGGAGTTCGCCAGCATGTTCGCCGCCCACGACGCGCTTCCCGCCGCAGAGCGGCAGCGGCTGGCCGGGCTGCGCGGCGTCCACGACTACCCCTGGCACTACCGCACCTATCTGTCCCACCGCACGCCGCTCACGCCGGCCGAAGAAGCCAAGACGCCGCCCGTCACGCATCCACTGGTGCGCACCCACCCCTCCACGGGCCGGCAGGCGCTATACGTCGGCGAAGGTCTGACCCGCAGCATCGAAGGCATGGACGACGATGCCGGCCGGCGCCTGGTCGTGGAACTGAGCAACTTCGCGACCCAGCCCGCCTTCGTGTATCGCCATAAATGGCAGCCAGGCGATCTCGTTTTCTGGGACAACCGGTCGACCATGCACCGGGCCACCGACTTCGACAATACCTATCGCCGACTGATGCGGCGTACGACGATCCAGGGCGATGCGCCGTTCCACCGCCCTGCCGGGCATTGACGCGGAACCGCCAGGAACTCCCAAGGAAACCGCCATCATGAAACGCCGAACTCTTCTCGGACTGACGGCTGCCGCGGCCATCGCCCCCGTCATGCAAGCCGCGCACGCCAAGGAAGACAACTGGCCCAACCGGCCGGTACGCATGATCGTCCCCTTCCCCGCCGGCGGCGCGACCGACATCATCGCCCGCATCCTGGCCGACAAGCTGTCCGCGTCGCTGGGCCAGAGCTTCATCGTCGACAACCGGGCCGGCGCCTCGGGCATCATCGGCCAGGAAGCCGCCGCCCGGGCCCCCGCGGACGGCTATACCCTGCTTCTGACCGGCAACGGCCCGCATGCGGTCAACATCAGCCTGTTCGAACGCATGCCCTACGATCCGCTGAAGGACTTCGCGCAGATCTCGCTTACGTCCATCCTGCCGCTGGTGCTGAATGTGCATCCCTCGGTTCCCGCCAAAACCTTGGCGGAATTCATACGATGGGTGAAGGCCAACCCGGGCAAGCTGAACTACGCCTCACCCGGCGTGGGTTCACCGCCGAACCTGACGATGGAACTGCTCAAGAGCCAGCAGGGGCTCGACATCGTGCACGTGCCGTACAAGGGCAGCAGCCTGGCCTTGGCCGACCTGATCAGTGGGCAGGTTTCCGTGATGTTCGACAATGCGCTCGCCTCCTACCAGCACATCAAGAGCGGCAAGGTGCGCGCGCTTGCGATCGGCTCCGACCAGCGACTGTCTTCGCTGCCCGACGTCCCCACCTTCGTCGAATCGGGCATGGCCGGCTTCGAGGCCTACACCTGGACGGCGCTGGTAGGTCCCGCCGGCCTGCCGCGCGCCATCGTCGATCGCCTCGCCCGCGAAACCGAGCTTGCCCTGGCGGACTCGGCCGTCAAAGAAAAACTGAATGCGCAAGGCGCCATCGCCACCAGCTCCACGCCACAGGAACTGGAAGACAAGACGCGCCAGGAAATCCGCAAATGGGCCGGCGTCATCGAACAGGCCCATATTCCGCGCGTATCGCTTTGACGGCACCCGCACAACCCATCTCCATCACCCATGAAACTTCTACGCCATGGCCCCAAGGGCCACGAAAAACCCGGCCTCGTGGACGCGCGCGGCACGATGCGCGACCTGTCCTCACACCTGGACGACATCACCAACGCCACCCTGTCTCCCGTCGAACTCGACCGCCTGCGCACACTGGACACCGAGCATCTGCCCGTAGTCCCGGCCGGAACGCGGCTGGGCGCGCCGTACCACGGCACGGGGAAATTCATCTGCGTCGGACTGAACTACAGCGATCACGCGGCCGAGTCCAACCAGCCCGTCCCCCAGGAACCGGTGCTGTTCGCCAAATGGAATAGCTGCATCCAAGGCCCTGACGACCCCATCGTCATGCCACGCGACTCGACCAAGACCGATTGGGAAATCGAACTGGGTATCGTCATCGGCACGCGCGCCCGCTACGTCGACCCCGCGGATGCCCGCCGGCACATCGCGGGCTTCTGCGTCATCAACGACGTCTCGGAACGGGAATACCAACTCGAACGCTGCGGCCAGTGGGACAAAGGCAAGGGCTGCGACACATTCGGCCCGATCGGCCCGTGGCTAGTGACGGCCGATGAAGTGCCAGACCCGCAGGACTTGCGCCTTTGGCTGGACGTGAACGACAAACGCCGCCAGGAGGGCAACACGCGCAACATGGTCTTCGGCGTGGATTTCCTGGTCAGCTACATCAGCCGCTTCACCACGCTCGAACCCGGCGACCTGATCGCCACCGGCACGCCGCCCGGCGTTGGGCTGGGGCAGAAGCCCCCGGTCTACCTCAAGGCGGGCGACATCGTCACGCTGGGGATTCCCGGCCTGGGCGAACAGCGCCAGGTCGTCCACGCCTGGGACCCCGCGCTGCTGGATTGAGGGGAAGGAGGGGTTTTAACTGGTAAGAAGGACGCGATCCACCTGGGCGGTCATAACACCATCCCTTCAATGTCCGGGCCAGTGATACTGGTCAAGGCCTCCCGAATTTGAACGAGTAACCCAGGAAGACTGCGCTGGACCGTCTTCCAGACGATCTCAAAATCGACCTTGAAATAGCCATGGGCAAGAGCGTTGCGCATCTGATAGGCGAACGACAGAGGCAATTCCGGATGCGCCGCTGCAAATTCGGGATAGCGCTTCTCGATGTTATTGCTGGCCTCGCCGATGATCTCGAAATTGCGAATCACCGCATCCTGCACGAGTTGGTCGCGCAGAAACGTGCCCTCGTCCATGCCGCCGGTGTAGTAGTTGATGCGTTCGATGGCTTCTACGATATGCGTGAGATAGTCGACCAAGCGTTGCTGGTCGCGAGTCATACCGGGCGAGCTTCCGCGAGCACCTTGGCCCGGAAACGATCTGGCAGCGCGTTGGGAGTGAGAACATCCACAGGCACCCCCAACAGCTTGCCCAACTCGTGTCGGATCGCTCCGATGTCAAATAGAGTCGTCTCCGGCGTCGGATCGATGAGGATGTCCAGGTCGCTACTATCCGTATCCTTACCGCGCAGTACGGAGCCGAATACACGAGCATTGCGGGCGCGATGAGACTCGACCACACGCCGTATCGCGACGCGGTTCAAGGCCAGGGCTTCGGAGGGTTTCATACGCTCTCCCGCAACACAATGGTTTCACGATAGCCGAAAATCGAGCGCCTTGCCTACATCCCGCCATTGCCCCACTGCGCCACCCAGTACGCAGTGGACGCATCGTGGCCGCCGGCCGGCGCCTTGCCGGCCAGCTCCCGGCCGATGCCCGTGGCCAGGACCTTGCCGTATTCGACACCCCACTGATCGTAAGGGTTGATACCCCACACCAGTCCCTGCACGAACACCTTGTGCTCGTACAGCGCCAGCAGCGCCCCCAGCGCATGCGCGCTCAGGCGCGGCAACACGATCAGCGTGGACGGCCGGCCGCCAGGATGCGTCTTGTGGCGCGCCAGCCAGGACACGTGCGCCGGGTCGGTTTCCTTCGCCGCCAGCTCCGCTTCGAGCACGGACGCGGACTTGCCGCGCAGCAGCGCCTCGCGCTGGGCCAGGCAATTGGCCACCAGCAGCCGGTGATGCTCCGGATAAGGGTGGTCCGGCTCGCGGCAAATGATGAAATCCACCGGGGCGCCTTCCGGCCCCTGGTGCAGCCATTGGAAGAACGTGTGCTGGCCATCGGTGCCCGGCATGCCCCAGACCACAGGCCCGGTCGGCACCGTGACCGGCCGGCCCTCGAGGTCGACCGACTTGCCCAACGACTCCATCTCCAGTTGCTGCAGATAGGGCACGAGATGGACCAGCCGCGCGTCGTAGGGCGCGATGTTCAGCGAGGCATAGCCGAACGCGTTGCGATTGGCCAGCCCCGCCAGCGCCAGTTGCACCGGAGCATTCGCGGCCAGCGGCGCCGTAGCGAAATGCACATCCATCGCGGCCGCGCCCTGCAACAGCCCGTCCAGCGCCTCGGCACCCAACGCCAGCGCGATCGGCAGGCCGATGGCCGACCAAACCGAATAGCGGCCCCCGGCCCAGTCCCAGAACGTGAAGATGCGCTCGGGCGCCACCCCCATGTCGCGAGCGGCGTCGGGATTGGCCGTCACCGCCACCACCTGCGACCACGGATCGGCGATGCCGGCTTCGCGCAGCCAGCGCAGCGCGCAGTCGGCGTTGTGCAACGTTTCGGTCGTGTTGAACGACTTGGACGACACCACCACCAGCGTGCGCCTGGGGTCCAGCCCGATCAGGCCCGCCTCGATCGCATGGCCATCGATATTGGATACGAAGCGCATCTGCCTGCGCGTCCCCGCATAGCCCAGCGCGGCCACCACCAGCTTGGGGCCCCAGTCGCTGCCGCCGATGCCGATGTGCACCACGCTGTCATAGCGTCCTTCCGCATCCACATGGCGCACGAAGGCCCGCACACGGTCGCGCTCGGCCAGCACCCGGCCCGCCACCCGCCCGGGCGGCTCTTCCGCGCGCAAGGCGGTATGCCAGGCCGCGCGGTTTTCCGTGCAATTGGCGATGCCGCCTTCCAGCAGGCGCGCCCGCGAGGCCTCGAAATCCCGGGCGGCCAGCAACGATGCGCCGGCGGCCGACAACTCCTCGGACTGCGCCTGGGTACTCAGGTCCACCGACAAACCGGCCGCCTCCAGCACCCGCAGCGTGCCCGCCCGCCGATCCGCCCGATGGGCGGCCTCGACGAAGGCGCGCCACTCGGCCGTGTCGGCCAACGGCGCAACGGACGCCAGATAGGCGGGAGCCCCTTCCTGCATGGCCTCCCTCCTCAGAACGGCAGCTTGGCGTCGGGCGCGACGCGCAGCAACTGCGTACGGAAATCCTGCTGGATGCGCGCCAGCGCGGCATCGTCGTCCGCCTCGAAACGCAGCACCACCACCGGCGTCGTGTTCGAGGCGCGGGCCAGCCCGAAGCCGTCCGCGTATTCCACCCGCACGCCATCGATCGTGATCACCTCGCGCGCACCGGTGAACTGCCCCTGCTCTTGCAGGCGCTTGACCACCTCGAACTGCTCGCCTTCGGCGGTCTCCATCTTCAGCTCGGGCGTGGACTTGGCCTGCGGCAAGGCTTCCAGCACCACCGACGGATTATCCGACCGGGACACGATCTCCAGCAGACGCGCGCCGGTATACAGGCCGTCGTCGAAACCGTACCAGCGCTCCTTGAAGAAGATATGCCCGCTCATCTCGCCCGCCAGCGGCGCGCCGGTCTCCTTCAGCTTGGCCTTGACCAGCGAATGCCCGGTCTTCCACATCAGCGGCTTGCCGCCCGCCGCCTTCACTTCCTGCGCCACATAACGGCTGCACTTCACGTCATAGATGATCTCGGCGCCCGGATTGCGCGACAACACATCGCGCGCGAACAGGATCAGTTGCCGGTCGGGCCAGATGATCTGCCCCGACTTCGTCACCACGCCCAAGCGGTCGCCGTCGCCGTCGAAGGCCAAGCCGATCTCGCAGTCGGTCTCGGCCAGGCAGCGGACCAGGTCTTGCAGGTTGTGCGGGTCGGCCGGATCCGGATGGTGGTTGGGGAAGGTGCCGTCCACATCGCAGTACAGCTCCACCACCTCGCAGCCCAGCGCCTTGAACAACTGCACCGCCACCGGGCCGGCCACGCCGTTGCCCGCGTCCACCGCGATCTTCATCTTGCGGGCCAGCTTCACGTCGCCCACGATGCGCTGCAGGTACTCCGGCACGGCGTCCCATTCCTTGCGGGAACCCGGAGTGGCCGCATCCCCGCCGGCATTCTTCACCATGGGGTCGCGCAGCGCGGTAATGGCATCGCCGTACAGCGTCGTGCCGGCCAGCATCATCTTGAACCCGTTGTACTGCGGCGGATTGTGACTGCCTGTGATCGCCACGCCCGACCCCGTGCCACTGACGTTGGCCGCGTAATAGACCAGCGGCGTCGGCACCATGCCCACGTCCAGCACGTCGATGCCGCCCGCCATCAGGCCGGCCTGCAGCGCCTGCGTCAGATCCGGCCCGCTCAGGCGGCCGTCGCGGCCGACCACCACCTGCCGCACCCCGGCCCGGTGCGCTTCCAGCGCCAGCGCCGCGCCCAGGCGACGGGCGAATTCCGGGCTGAGCGGCGATGGGACCACGCCACGGATGTCATAGGCCTTGAAGGCGGAAGCGGCGATATCGACGGGTGAAGATGAGACGTTGGTCCCCACGGGATGCTCCTGATCAGATTCGTTTGATGGGTCGTAGTAGTGCAATGCGCCCGCCAGCCATGGGCGAACCGCGCAATCAGCACTCACTCACCTGTTTTGGTGTCCATGCACCGCCCTTCCAGGCGATATAGTCCGGTGCAAATCCCGGAAAGTTCACTGGGACTATAGAGGAAGTTGAGGCACGAAAACCCTGTTTTCTTGTATGACGTAACCCCGCGTAACGGGGCGACAATTATGCGATACCGCGCGATACCTGGAATCGCGTGACACACCTCGGTTGTCGGATATACAAATAACAGGCTAAACAATCCTTTGCGCCGGCAACGGACCGGCGTTCACCTGCGGCGAGCGTGCATGCTCAATCTGACGATCAGTTTCATTGTTTCCCTACTCGTGACCATGCTTATCGTGCGCTTCGCCAACCGCGACAGCGCCGCGGCGGATCACGACCTGGACGGCGTCCAGAAATTCCACGTCCGGCCCGTGCCCCGGATAGGCGGCCTGGGCATCGTCACGGGCTGTACCGTGGCGGTCGCCACCCTGACCTCGCGCGACCTTCCTCTGGCCATCGACCTTGCCTTGCTGCTGCTGTGCTCGGCCGTGGTCTTCGGAATCGGACTGGCGGAAGACTTCACCAAGCGCATCAGCCCGACCATCCGCCTGCTTTGCGCGTTCGCCGGCGCCGCCCTGGCCGCCGTCCTGCTGCAGGCTACCGTTACCCGCATCGACATCCCCATGGTCGACGCCTGGCTGGCCATCCCCGTGGTGGGCGGCCTGGCCGCGGTCGTCTGTGTGGGTGCGATGGTCAACGCGGTCAACATTATCGACGGCTTCAACGGCCTGGCCGCCGCCGCGGCCCTGGCCATGTTCGCCTCGCTGGGCTACGTGGCCTTCAAAGTCAGCGACCCCCTCATCCTGGGCGGCTCGCTCCTGATGATCGGCGCCATCCTCGGTTTCCTGGTCTGGAACTACCCCTACGGCCTGATTTTCCTGGGCGACGGCGGCGCGTATTTCCTCGGCTTCATGCTGGCCGAGCTGGGCATCCTGCTGGTGGTCCGCAATCCCGTGGTCTCGGCCTGGTATCCCGCGCTGCTGTTCATCTACCCCATCTTCGAAACGCTATTTTCCATATATCGAAAGAAATACCTCCGGGGCATGTCGCCCAGCATGCCCGACGGGGTGCATCTGCACATGCTGATCTACAAGCGGGTCATCCGCTGGGCCATCGGCACCCGCAACGCACGGCTGCTGACCCAGCGCAACGCCGTCACGTCCCCTTATCTGTGGGCGCTCAGCCTCGTCGCTATCGTCCCGGCCACCGTGTTCTGGGACCGGGGACTAGTATTAATGCTATTTCTCGCCGCCTTCATAGCTGTCTATACTTGGTTGTATACAGCAATAGTGCGCTTTCGCACCCCCCGGTGGCTGGTCCTGCACCGGTCCAGGGAATGACTCGAGCACAGCGACTTTCCCAGATGGGCAAAGACCGCAAAAGTCCGAACATTAGTTAAACAGCGTAACAAATTGTAAACGCTGACAACCCTGGGGGCCCGGTGCGCGACCCCCTGGGCATTACCCCATTCTAGGGACCATCTCCCGTATTTTGTTACATAGCGGAAGTGGAGTGTCATACTTCCCCGCCTATGCTGTCGTCCGTGTGGCTTGCGTTGGCTAAACGGCAGATTTCCATAAAAGCCGTAGTGGGGAATCATGGCGGCCTGTCTCTACCGGTGCTCCGATAAAAAGGAACGCTAGGCGTCGCTTTCCTCGTCAACCAAGCAAAGAAGCATGAGGCAATAAGAACGCACGGAAGAAATCATGGCTGCAACACAAATTAAATATTTCGGCACCGATGGCATCCGGGGCAAAGTGGGCGGAGCGGTCATCAATCCCGCCTTCGCCCTGCGCCTGGGCCACGCCGCCGGCCAGGTCCTCCTGGCCCAGGCCCCGCGCGGACATCGTCCGTCCGTCCTGATCGGCAAGGACACCCGCATCTCCGGCTACATGCTCGAATCCGCGCTGGAAGCCGGCCTTTCCGCCGCTGGCGTGGACGTCGTCCTGGCCGGCCCCATTCCCACCCCGGCCGTCGCCTACCTGACCCGCGCGCTGCGCCTGTCCGCCGGCATCGTCATCAGCGCCTCGCACAACCCCTTCGACGACAACGGCATCAAGTTCTTCTCGGCCCAGGGCAGCAAATTCCCCGACCAGACCGAACAAGCCATCGAAGCCGCGCTGGACCAGCCCATGGGCTGCACCCCCTCCGAAGGACTGGGCCGGGTCAAACGCCTGGACGACGCCGCCGGCCGCTACATCGAATTCTGCAAGGCCAGCTTTCCCCCGGAAATGGACCTGAACGGCCTGCGCGTCGTGGTCGACGCCGCCCACGGCGCCGCCTACCACATCGCCCCCAACGTCTTCCGGGAACTGGGCGCCACGGTCATCACCATCGGTTGCGAGCCTAACGGCTTCAACATCAATGAAAAAGTGGGCGCCACCCACCCGGAAACCCTGGCCGAGAAGGTCAAGGAACACCGCGCCGACCTGGGCGTGGCCCTGGACGGCGACGCCGACCGGCTGCAAATGGTCGACGCCAGCGGCCGCATGTACAACGGCGACGAACTGCTCTACGTGATCGTGCGCGACCGCATGACGCAAGGCCCCGTGGCCGGCGTGGCGGGCACCGTCATGACCAACTACGCGTTCGAACGCCGCATGGCCGACCTGGACGTTCCGTTCGCCCGTACCCCCGTTGGCGACAAAAACGTGATGCAAGCCCTGCAGGACAAGGGCTGGCTGTTCGGCGGCGAAAGCTCCGGCCACATCCTGTGCCTGGACCGCCACTCCACCGGCGACGGCGTCATCGCCGCCCTCCAGGTCATGGCCGCCATGCGCCGCAGCGGCAAGGGCCTACCGGCCCTGACCTCGGAACTGCACCTGCTGCCGCAGAAACTCGTGAACGTGAAGCTGCAACCCGACCTGGAGTGGGAATCCCATCCCGGCCTAGCCGCAGCCTACCGGGAAGTTTCTGCCACGCTGCAAGGCCGCGGCCGGGTTCTGATCCGCCCTTCCGGCACCGAGCCCAAGCTGCGCCTGATGGTGGAGGCGGACGAGGAAATGCTGGCAGTCCGGTGCGTGGACCGGCTGGCTACCAGCTTGGCTTGATAGGCATTCCAACGTCCGGGATTCGCAATATACATATAGATATTACGAATCCTGGCTCGGCCAGCTAGAGCCGCGCGGCATATAACGAGAGGAGCAGGAAATCGGCGAAGCAATCATGGCAACCGGCAAATGATCGCTACGTTTCGCATTTCTCAAAAATGAGATTGACCATTTCGCGCATGCACAAACTGATGCAATCTTTTCCCGGGCTTCCACGATAGGCGCATCGCGACATGCTAATCTTTCAGACCGTCCTGAATTCACCGGAAAGACCGCCTCTAGGCTTTCCGCAATCCCCTGAATCGGGGATTGATGCAATTCGGCGCGCCAACCAAAATACCGCCGCCGCACTACCGAGTGCCAACTGTCTTCCTGCCGGGCAGTCGATAGGGAACGAGTCACAAAGGGGTGTGTATCCCCCAGGGGCCGGACTCACCACCCGAGATCGGATTGGTACAAGGTAATCATGCAGACAAAACTACGCGACTTTCTCCTTTCCCTTTCCCGACCGCAAAAGATCGCGGTCATGGTGATCGCGGACGCCATCGCCCTTCCGGCCAGCCTGATCGCGGCGTTCTATCTGCGGCTGGGTGACGCGGTCACGCTCCAAAGCTACGGCATCAGCGCGCCCATCATCATGGCGCTGGCAGCCATTCCTGTTTTCTACCTGTGCGGCCTGTATCGCAACGTGGTGCGCTATATGGATATTTCCATGTTGCGCTCCACCGGTATCGGCCTGGCGGTTCTGGCTGTCGCCACCTATATCGGATGCGTGCTGTTCAACATGCCGGCACCGCCCCGCAGCACGCTGCTCATCTATTGGTTCATCGCCTTCTCGTACGTCGTCATTTCCCGATTCGGCGCCCGCCATCTGCTGCGCACGCCGCTGCGCCAGCACATCGTGGCGCCCCGTGTCGCCATTTATGGCGCCGGCGAAGCCGGCTTCCAACTGGCTGTCGCCATGCGCACCAGCCACGCCTATACGCCCATCTGCTTCTTCGACGACGACAAGCGCCTGGCCAACCGGCACGTGGGCGGCCTGCGCGTCTACCCACTGAGCCGGCTCAACGATATCGTCCGCAAGCACGAACTCCAGCAGATCATCCTGGCGATCCCGTCGGCATCGCCCGAACGCCGACGCACCATCGTCAGCCGCCTGTCCAGCCTGGGCATCCCGGTGCGAACGCTGCCCACCATGGCGGAAATGGTGGAAGGCAAGGTGCTGGAAAGCGCCATCCGCGAAATCCAGGTTGAAGACCTGCTGGGCCGCAAGCCCGTTCCGCCGCGGCGCGACCTGTTCTCGAAATGCGTGACGGGCAAATCGGTCCTGGTTACAGGCGCCGGCGGCTCCATCGGCAGCGAACTCTGCCGCCAGATCGAGTCGCAGAAACCCGCCCATCTCGTCGTGCTGGATCATTCTGAATACGCGCTGTATGCCATCGAGCACGAACTGCGCGAACGCTTCCCTGCCACCCAGTTGTCGGCCTACATGGGCAGCGTGTGCGACACCGAACTGGTCAGCCGCGTCGTGCGCGAGCACCGTGTCGACACCATCTACCATGCCGCCGCCTACAAGCACGTACCGCTGGTGGAGAACAACATGGCTGCCGGCATACGCAACAATGTGCTGGGCACCTGGTCCGTGGCCATGGCCGCCGCCCAGCACAACGTCGAGACCTGCGTCCTGATCTCCACCGACAAGGCCGTCCGCCCGCCCAACGTCATGGGCGCCAGCAAGCGATGCGCCGAACTGATCTTCCAGGCCTTCGCCCTGCGGCCCAACAACCGCACCGTGTTCAGCATGGTGCGCTTCGGCAACGTGCTGGGCTCGTCGGGCTCGGTGGTCCCGCTGTTCCGCAACCAGATCCAGCGCGGCGGCCCTATCACGGTCACCCACGCCGACGTCACCCGCTACTTCATGCTGATCCCGGAAGCGGCGCAGCTCGTGATCCAGGCCGGGGCCATGGCGCGCGGCGGCGAAGTCTTCGTGCTCGACATGGGCGAACCGGTCAAGATCATCGACCTGGCCCGCACCATGATCCAGATGTCCGGCCTGACCGAGAAAAACACGGACAGCCCCAACGGCCACATCGAAATCAAGGTCGTGGGCCTACGGCCGGGGGAAAAGCTGTACGAGGAACTGCTGATCGGCGGCGACACCATTCCCAGCGATCATCCTCGCATCCTGTGCTCGCGCGAACACTACCTGACGCTGGGCCAACTCGAGTCTCTGTTGGAAGCCCTGCATACGGCCTGCAGCAACGGTTCCGCCTTGGACATTCGCATGGCGCTGCAGAAGTTGGTCCCGGAATACACGCCCTATTCGCTGCTGAGCGACAAGCCCGCCGAACAGGACGAACTCGCGGCCAACCCCATCGGCGAGCGAGCAAGCAGAACCGCACGGACCTCACTGGCCTCGTACGAGGGCAAACGAGACGTCGCCGTAGGCCATCCGGCGTAAGCCTCTCTATACTGAACCGCAACCGTACCCACAGCCTTCCTTCCGAAGGCCCTTTTTCATGGCAAAACGCGCATTTGACATCATCCTGGCGGCAATCGCCCTTCTTCTACTCAGTCCGGTCATCCTGGTACTGTGCATCGCGATCCGGCGGAAACTGGGCTCGCCCGTCTTCTTCCGCCAGGTCCGCCCCGGCTTGAACGGCAAGCCCTTCCAGATGGTCAAGTTCCGCTCCATGCGCGATGCCACCGGCCCCGATGGCCAACCGCTGCCGGACGACCAGCGCCTGACCTCGTTCGGCAAGCGCCTGCGCAGCACCAGCCTGGACGAACTGCCCGAACTCTGGAATGTCCTGCGCGGCGACATGAGCCTGGTCGGCCCCCGTCCGCTACTGATGGAATATCTGCCCTTGTATGACCAGCACCAGATGCGTCGCCACCAAGTCCGCCCTGGAGTAACAGGCTGGGCCCAGGTGAACGGCCGCAACGCTTTGTCGTGGCCGCAGAAATTCGAACTGGACGTCTGGTACGTGGACAACCGCTCGCTGTGGCTGGACGTGAAAATCCTGTGGATGACCGTGCGCAAGGTGCTGGTGCGCGAAGGCATCAGCGCCGACGGCCAGGCCACCATGGAACGCTTCCGAGGCAACAACCCATGAAACGACTCGCCATTCTGGGCGCGGGCGGCCATGGCCGCGTGGTGGCGGATGCGGCCGAGGCCGGCGGTCAATGGCAGGAAATCGTCTTCTTCGACGACGCCTGGCCCGAACGGAAGAGCAGCGGCCCCTGGCCCATCGTGGGAAACCTGGCGGCCCTGCTCCAGCAGTGCCAGGAATTCGACGGTGTCGTGGTCGGCATAGGCGCCAACCGCGTACGGCTGTCCAATACGGACACGCTGGCCGCCGCGGGGGCCAGCCTGGCCACCATCATTCATCCGCGCGCCACAATCAGCCGCCATGCTGGCGTGGGCGCGGGCAGCGTGGTATTCGCCGGGGCCGTGGTCAACATAGGCGCCCGGATCGGAAAAGCCTGCATCGTCAACACCGCCGCCACCGTGGACCATGACTGCCAGGTGGCCGACGGCGTCCACATCAGCCCCGGCGCCAACCTGGCGGGCGGCGTCACCGTGGGCACCTGCAGCTGGATAGGCGCCAACGCCGGCATCCGCCAACAAATATCCATAGGCGCCCATGCCGTGATAGGTGTGGGCGCCGTCGTCGTCAGCCCCCAGCCGGACGGAATCACCGCCGCGGGCAACCCGGCCAAAGATTTGAACAGGACCACGCCAACATGCTGAATACCCCCTTCTCCCCTTGGCCCTCCTTCACCGAAGAAGAAGCGGACGCCGTCAAGCGGGTGCTGTTGTCCAACAAGGTCAATTACTGGACCGGACAGGAATGCCGAGAATTCGAAAAGGAATTCGCGGCATGGAGCCATACGGAATATGCCATTGCGCTGGCCAACGGGACGGTGGCGCTGGATCTGGCCTTGAAGGCGCTGGATATCGGCCCTGGCGACGATGTAATCGTCACCCCGCGCACCTTCCTGGCTTCAGCTTCGAGCATCGTCAGCGCCGGCGCGCGCCCGATATTCGCCGACGTCGACCTGAACAGCCAGAACATCACCGCTGAAAGCATCCGCGAAGTCCTGACTCCCAATACCCGCGCCGTGATTTGCGTGCACCTGGCAGGGTGGCCGTGCGAGATGGACCCGATCATGGCCCTGGCCGAGGAAAAAGGCTTCTTCGTGATCGAGGATTGCGCGCAGGCCCACGGAGCCAAGTACAAGGGCCGCCCGGTCGGTAGTATCGGCCACATCGGAGCCTGGTCGTTTTGCCAGGACAAGATCATGACCACGGGCGGCGAAGGCGGCATGGTCACGACCAATGACCGCGCACTATGGTCCAGGATGTGGGCATACAAGGACCATGGCAAATCGTGGGAAGCGGTCTACGAACGGCAGCATCCCCCGGGATTCCGGTGGGTGCACGATTCCTTCGGTACCAACTGGCGAATGATCGAAATGCAAGGAGCCATCGGCCGGATCCAGCTGCGCCGGATGGCCGATTGGACCAGACAGCGCCAGGCTTACGCCGCGCGAATCAACACGGCGGCCAGCCCTTACGCTTGCGTACGCCTACCCCAGGTGCCGGACCACGTCGACCACGCGGCGTATAAACACTACCTGTTCGTCAACCCGGAGCAACTGGCGGATGGCTGGACACGCGACGGCATCGTCCAGGCCCTGACCGAAAAAGGCGTTCCCTGCTACCAAGGTTCCTGCTCGGAGGTTTATCTGGAAAAAGCCTTCGACGGAACTGACTATCGCCCGGCGCGCCGCCTGCCTCATGCCGTGGAACTGGGGGAAACCAGCCTGATGTTCCTGGTCCATCCGACGCTTACGCCCGCGGAAATCGAACGTACCTGCGCCGCGCTATCCGAAACGCTGCGGCAGGCTACTCGCTCTTAACCCGCAAACCGGCACCCGATGAAAGTTCTTTATTTCCACCAGCATTTTTCCACCCCGAAGGGAGCAGCCGGAATACGCTCGTACGAAATGGCCAAGCGCCTGGTCGAGCGTGGCCATGAAGTCTGCATGGTCTGCGGCAGCTATAAGGGCGGCACGACCGGCCTGACGGGGCCGTTCGTGCGCGGCAAGCGCCGAGGCACGATCCAGCCCGGCCTGGAGGTGGTCGAGTTCGACCTTTCTTACGGCAACTCGGACGGATTCATCAAGCGCACCGCCACGTTCCTGCGCTTCGCGTTGCGAAGCGTGGCCATCGCCCTGACCGAGCGCTACGACCTTGTCTTTGCCACGACGACCCCGCTTACAGCGGGGATCCCCGGCATCTTCGCACGTTGGTTGCGCGGCAAGCCGTTCGTGTTCGAGGTACGCGACCTATGGCCCGAACTGCCCAAGGCCATGGGAGTAATCCGCAATCCGGCCGTCCTGTTTGGCATGTCCGTACTCGAATGGGCAAGCTACAAGTCGGCACACCGGCTGATCGGACTTTCACCAGGCATTGTGGACGGCATTGCTCATCGGGGCGTGCCTAGATCGAGCATTGCCCTGATTCCGAACGGATGCGACATCGACATCTTCGGTGCGAATCCCGAGCCATGGCGTCCCGAAGGGATTGCCGAAACCGACCTGCTGGCGGTATTCGCCGGCACGCATGGCAAGGCCAACGGCCTGGATGCGGTACTGGATGCCGCCGACGAGTTGCAGCGGCGCGGGCGGCAAGACATCAAGATCCTGCTCGTAGGTCAAGGAGCGACGAAGCAAAGCTTGATGCAAAGAGCCGCATCGCTCCAGTTGAACAACGTCATATTCCATGACCCCGTCAACAAGACCCGCCTGGCGGGCCTGATGGCTGCTACGGATATCGGCCTCCAGACCCTGGCCAACGTTCCCGCTTTTTACTATGGGACCTCGCCCAACAAGTTCTTCGACTACCTGGCTTCGGGCTTGCCTGTACTGAATAACTACCCCGGGTGGCTGGCGGAGGTCATCACCAAACACCAATGTGGATTCGCGGTGCCTCCCGACAACCCCGCCGCCTTCGCCGATGCCCTGGAACAGGCCGCGGACGGGCGGGAGGCGCTGACACAAATGGGGCAGCGTTCGTTAGCCTTAGCCAAAGCACAATTCGACCGCAAGATTCTTAGCAACCAATTCGTCGATTGGCTCGAGCACGGAAAAATCGCCAAGGCCGATCAAGAAAGCAGGGAGTTCGTCAAGTGAAAACACTGTGCGTCTTTGGCACACGACCAGAGGCCATCAAGATGGCTCCTCTTGTCCAGGCCCTTGCCACGGACAAGAGATTTGAAGCAAAAGTGTGCGTAACCGGCCAGCATAGGGAAATGCTGGACCAGGTCCTTGATCTCTTTGCCATCAAGCCGGATTACGATCTGAACATCATGAAGGCCGGGCAGGATCTGACCGACGTCAGTACCTCCATACTTCAAGGCATGAAGAGCGTGTTCGCCGAGTTCAAACCGGACGTCGTGCTGGTACATGGAGATACTGCGACGACGCTTGCTGTCAGTCTCGCTTCGTATTACCAGCAGATTCCTGTCGGACACGTGGAGGCTGGCCTGCGCACAGGCAATCTCTACTCCCCATGGCCGGAAGAAGGGAACAGAAAGCTGACCGGCGCCCTGGCTCGCTTCCACTTCGCGCCAACGGACACCTCCCGCAAGAATCTTCTACGAGAAGGCGTAGCCGACGACACGATTCACGTCACCGGCAACACCGTCATCGATGCTCTGCTGGAAGTCGTGGACAAACTGCAGCGTGACGACAAACTGCAAAAGTCCTTCGGCGCGCAGTTTTCTTTTCTCGATACTTATTCCCGCCTGGTACTCGTAACGGGGCATCGGCGTGAAAGTTTTGGCGGTGGATTCGAGCGCATTTGCACGGCCTTGGCGCGGATTGCGGAACAGTTTCCCGACGTGGGCATCCTCTATCCTGTCCACCTCAATCCGAATGTCCGGGAACCCGTCAACAGACTGCTTACCGATATTCCGAACGTTCATCTTATCGAGCCACTCGAATATCTTCCATTCGTTTATCTCATGCACCGCTCGGCCCTGATCCTTACAGACTCTGGCGGAATTCAAGAGGAAGCGCCTTCCCTGGGCAAGCCCGTACTTGTCATGCGTGATACGACGGAGCGGCCTGAAGCCGTGGAGGCAGGAACCGTAAGACTTGTAGGCACGGATGCGGACAACATCGTGCGCCACGTGAGCGAACTGCTAAAAGACACGCAGGCCTACGACAGCATGGCGTACGCGCACAACCCCTACGGCGACGGCAAGGCATGCGCGCGGATTGTCGACGCACTGCTGGACCGAACGACTTAGATTCAATTCAGAATGCAGGAAAAACCCATGAATTTCGAAACGATTTCAGTTATCGGCCTTGGCTATATCGGCCTTCCTACTGCAGCGGTTTTCGCCTCTCGCAAGAAGAAGGTAATCGGCGTAGACGTCAACGCAAAAGCAGTAGATACGATCAATCGAGGCGAAATCCATATCGTCGAGCCAGATCTGGATATCGTCGTTCGAGCCGCGGTCACAGATGGCTATCTAAGCGCGACGACTCAACCCCAACCTGCCGATGCATTCCTGATCGCCGTACCCACGCCCTTCAAGGAAGATCACGAACCGGACTTGGCATACATCGAAGCAGCAAGCAAGGCCATCGCTCCCGTCTTGGAGAAGGGAAACCTTGTTGTCCTGGAATCAACATCCCCAGTTGGCGCCACGGAACAAATGGCACAATGGCTTGCCGAGGCTCGCCCGGACCTCAAGTTCCCGCAAACCCATGGCGAAGACGCTGACGTTCGCATCGCGCACTGCCCCGAGCGCGTGCTGCCGGGCCACGTCCTGCGGGAGTTGGTTTCCAATGACCGAGTCATCGGTGGCATGACGCCGAAATGCTCAGAGGCAGCCTGCCGGTTGTACGAGATTTTTGTTCAAGGTGAGTGCATTGTCACCAACGCACGCACCGCCGAGATGTGCAAACTCACCGAAAACAGTTTTCGCGACACGAATATTGCTTTCGCCAACGAGCTCTCCATCATTTGCGACAAGCTGGGCATCAACGTTTGGGAATTGATACGACTCGCCAACCGTCACCCGCGTGTGAATATATTGCAGCCCGGCCCCGGAGTTGGCGGACACTGCATCGCCGTGGACCCTTGGTTCATCGTGAGCACTACGCCCGAAGAAGCTCGTCTGATCCGCACTGCCCGAGAGGTCAACGACAGCAAACCACACTGGGTACTGGATAAGGTGAAAATTGCCGTCACCGAGCATTTACAAGCCAATCCATCCAAGACCATCAAGGATGTGACAATAGCTTGCCTTGGACTCGCTTTCAAACCTGACATCGATGATTTACGCGAAAGCCCTGCCGTCGAAATTTGCCGAAAACTGGTTAATGGTCATGGTGGCCCTGTTTTTGCGGTCGAACCGAACGTCAAAGAATTGCCACCAAAGTTGGCCGAAATTCTCACCTTAACTGATATAGAAACCGCGCTGGGCCAAGCTGATATCGTGATACTCCTGGTGGATCACAAGGAATTTAAGGCCATCCCCAGAAGTAGAACAAGCGATACCGCCGTCATCGACACCCGAGGTGTGTGGACCTCGTAGGAAAAAGCGCCCTCGAACCAGTTTGCGAATCAACGAAAACGAATAGTGGAACAATGATGCTGACCAACAAAACCATCCTCGTCACCGGCGGTACCGGCTCCTTCGGCAACACCTTCGTGCCGATGACCTTGGCCAAGTACAACCCCAAGAAAATCATCATCTACTCACGCGACGAAATGAAGCAATGGGACATGGCGAAGAAATACACCAATGACAGCCGCGTCCGCTTCTTCATCGGCGACGTGCGCGACCGCGAGCGGCTGTATCGTGCCCTGGACGGTGTAGATTACGTTGTCCATGCAGCTGCCACGAAAATCGTGCCGACGGCCGAATACAACCCTTTCGAATGCGTCAAAACCAATATCAATGGCGCAATGAACCTCATTGATGCCTGCCTGGACCAAGGCGTGAAGCGCGTGGTCGCCCTCTCCACCGACAAAGCCAGTAGCCCTGCCAATCTGTATGGCGCAACTAAACTGGCTTCGGACAAACTGTTCGTCGCTGGCAACTCCTACTCCGGTGGACGGGATACCCGATTCGCCGTCGTACGCTACGGCAACGTGATGGGATCGCGTGGATCCGTCATCCCCTTCTTCATGTCGATCAAGGATAAAGGTGAACTGCCAATCACCGACAACCGCATGACTCGCTTCATGATTTCTCTAGAAGAAGGTGTGGAACTGGTTTGGCATGCCTTCGAGGACATGGAGGGCGGTGAAATTTATGTCAAGAAGATCCCGTCGATGAAAGTTACGGATCTAGGCAAAGTGGTCGCGCCCGAGGCCAAACAAATGGAAATCGGTATTCGCCCCGGCGAAAAGCTGCATGAACAAATGATCAGCGCGGAAGACTCTTACTACACCTACGAATATCCTGAGCATTTCAAGATTCTGCCTGCCATCAATGGCTGGTGCGATAGCACTGAACGCATCAAGAACGGCAGGAAAGTACCAGAAGGTTTCATCTACTCGAGCGACAATAATACGGAATGGATGAGCCCGGAGGCCTTGCAGGCCTGGATCGATCAAAATCGCGAAAAAATTGGGAGCATCTGATGATCCCCTATGGCCGCCAGGACATCACCGAAGAAGACGTCGAATCCGTCTTGTCCGCGTTGAAATCCGACTTCCTGACGCAAGGACCGTACGCTCCACGCTTTGAGCAAGCGATCGCCCAACACGTTGGCGCGCGGCACGCATTGGCCGTCAACAGCGCCACGTCAGCCCTGCATATTGCGTGCTTGGCCCTAGGCCTCGGGCCTGGCGACTGGCTCTGGACCACCCCTATCACCTTCGTGGCGTCGGCAAACTGCGGACTGTACTGCGGTGCTAAAGTCGATTTCGTCGATATCGATCCAGACACCTATAACCTGTGCCCCCGGGCTTTGGAAAAAAAGCTCAAGCAGGCCGATCGGGAAGGCTGCCTACCCAAGGTCGTAGTGCCCGTACACTTGGCCGGCCAGTCCTGCGACATGGAAGCCATCCATGCCTTAGCCCAGCAGTATGGTTTCAAGGTCATTGAAGACGCTTCGCATGCCGTTGGAGGCAAGTACAAGGGCGAATTCGTCGGCAACTGCCGCTATAGCGACATCACTGTTTTCAGCTTCCATCCCGTCAAGATCGTCACCACGGCAGAAGGTGGGCTCGCGCTCACTAATGACGATCAGCTGGCTGAACAAATGGCTCTGCTACGCAGCCACGGTGTGACCCGAAATACGGCGCTGATGACCCACGATACGCACGGCCCCTGGTACTACCAACAAGTCGCCCTTGGCTACAACTATCGAATGACCGAACTCCAAGCGGCCTTGGGTTGCTCGCAACTCAAGCGCCTGGACCAATATGTCGCACGCCGGCACGAACTCGCCAAGCGCTACGACGAACTTCTGCGGAATCTGCCTCTGCGCACGCCGTGGCAACATCCCGACACCTATTCCGGTCTGCATCTCTACATCATCCGGCTCAAACTCAACGAGTTGAAATCCAATCGCCGTTCGGTGTTCGAGGCGTTGCGGAGCCACGGAATCGGTGTCAACGTCCATTACATACCGGTCCATACGCAACCGTACTATCGCGAAATGGGATTCACCGACGGGCAGTTTCCACAAGCGGAACAGTACTATGCCGAAGCGATCAGCCTACCCATGTACCCGCTCTTGACCGATGCCGAACAAGACCAAGTCGTCGCAGCGCTGAGTAGCGCATTGGCGTAATGCCCATACAGAAACCAGGCCATGCCTCGCACTCTTGTCGTCATTCAATCACGGCTTTCTTCCAGCCGCCTTCCGGGCAAAGCCTTGCTAACCCTAGCTGGCAGACCCGTCGCTGTACTTTGCGCCCAACGGGCCGGCTCAACGGGCTTGCCGGTCCTCGTCGCCACCTCTGATGATCCGAGCGATGACGGCCTTGCCATGACCTTAAGCAGTCATGGCATTGCCTGCCATCGTGGCTCCCTTGAAGACGTCCTTGGCCGTATGGCTGCCGCCACATCGGCACTAGGCGATGACGATCGGGTTGTTCGGCTGACAGCCGACAACGTCTTCCCGGATGGCACATTCATTGACACACTCCTCAGTGCATTCACCAGTGCAGACGTCGATTATCTAGGGACATCGTCACCCGATGATGGCTTGCCTTACGGCATGAGCGCCGAGATATTCTCCGCACGCGCGTTACGAGAGGCCGCCGAACAAGCAAGCGATGCTTTCGACCGCGAGCATGTCACGCCCTATATTCGCCGGCATGCTCGCATGAAAACATTCCACATGCCCGAAGCGGATCCCGTGTGGCGAGAGCTTCGATGCACCCTCGACACCTTCGACGACTACTTGCGCCTACTAGCTGTTTTCGCGGACGGTACCACGCCGGAGTCCACCAACTGGCGTGATTTGATCCAATGTCTTGCACGACAAACAAAGCCTGGGCCAACTGGCCCCTTGTTCGCCCTTGGTACCGCGCAGTTGGGTTTGCCGTATGGCGTAGCCAACACGGCAGGCCAACCGACTCCCGGCCAGACCCGTGCACTCATCCATCAAGCACTGGAATTAGGCATAAACAGCATCGATACTGCCCGTGCTTATGGTTTATCCGAAAGGCGGATTGGCTCCGCGCTCGAACGCCTTTCTTCACGCCCCCGTGTCATCACCAAACTGAGCCCATTGGCAGATCTCGGACTCGAAGCCGAGGAAAACACTATTCGCCATGCCATCAGAGCCAGCATCTTCGAGTCTTGTCATGCTCTTCGGCAACCCAGGCTCGACACCGTTCTGCTGCATCGCTGGGAACACCGCACACAATGGCGGGCTGCTGCCTGGAACGAATTGCTTAATCTGAAGAACGACGGAGTTATCGGCCGCCTCGGCGTCAGTGTATCAAGCCCGGAAGAAGCTGGAAAAGCGCTATGCGACGAGAACGTCTCCCACATTCAATGCCCGGTCAATTTGCTGGATTGGCGCTGGCGCACTAGGGAATTTTTAGCATCCGCCGCCCGACGCCCTGACGTAGAGTTTTTTGCTCGTAGCGTTTATTTGCAGGGGCTGCTGCTGCTGCCCCCCAACCGCTGGCCTCGCTACGATGGGGAAACACCCGAACACCTGGACGGCATATTGACCACGCTTGTCTCGCAACTCAAACGTGAAAGCCGGCAAGACCTATGCCTGGCATACGTTCGCGGCTTGCCATGGATCAAGAATCTCGTCATCGGCCTGGAAACACCAGTGCAACTGCAAGATAACGTCCTGCTATTCAAACATCCACCTCTCGACGAAAACGAACGACGAATCGTCGAACGCGCAATACCAACGCTACCCGAAGCGTTGCTCAACCCTGCCAAATGGGCTACGCCATGAATGCCTTGAACCCCTTCCAACTAAATGGCCGAACCGTCTTGATTACCGGTGCGGCGGGCCATCTGGGGCGCGCTATCAGCTTAGGGATTGCAGCAGCCGGCGGCACACCCATCTTGTGTGGCCGCACAGCTCAGAAGTTGCACAGCCTGCAAACAGAAATTCAGGCAGCCGGGGGCAACGCGCCCGTAATGCCCCTGGATATCGGCAGCCGTGACTCGATGGCCAATGCCTTGACTTGGATAACACAGAATTTCGACAGTTTGCATGGGGTTGTCAACTGCGCCCACATGGGTCGCCCAGGCACTATTAGCTCGGCCAACGAAGATGACTTCAACATAGCGCAACAGGCTCACGTGAACGGGCCATTCTTCCTGATCAAGCAGTTTCTGCCTATGCTTGAACGAGGTGCCCGCGAAGTCGCGGGCGGGGCCTCCATCGTCAACGTTTCATCGATGTACGGCATAGTCAGCCCAGATCCTGCCGTCTATGGAAATAGCGGCAGCAACAATCCTCCTTATTATGGCGCGGCCAAAGCAGCCTTGCTGCAACTAACTCGCTACTTGGCATGCCATCTTGGGGATAAGCAGATTCGAGCAAATAGCATTACGCCTGGCCCATTCCCTCCCGCCAGCATCGCCCAAACCGCACCCGATTTTTATCAAGGTTTGTGCAAGAAAAATCCGCTTGGTCGTATCGGAGTTCCAGAAGAAATCGCAGGTCCCACGGTTTTTCTATTATCTGCTGCGAGCTCATACATAACTGGTGCCAACATCCCGGTTGATGGTGGCTGGACTAGCTGGTAACACCAACGCCATGCAGAACATTGCCTTCCGGGTGGATGCCTCACTAGATATCGGCACCGGTCACGTCATGCGCTGCCTGACATTGGCGGATGCCCTGCGCGATAAGGGCCACTCCAGCATTTTCATATGCCGGGAACACCCGGGCAACCTTCTCGGGACTATCCGTCAACGCGGTTACGAAATCGCTCCCCTACCGTTTCAAGGAGCGAAAATGGCGATACCAGTTTCCGAACCCGTTCCGATACACTATCCATGGCTCGGTAGTAATTGGGAAATCGACGCACTGCAAACCCGCGCAGCACTTGCCAACGTCAATATCTCGTGGCTCGTACTCGATCATTATTCACTCGACGCCCGCTGGGAAAAAAAACTCCGCCCAGCCACTTCGCATCTCATGGTCATTGACGATCTGGCTGATCGCCACCACGATTGCGATGCCCTCTTGGATCAAAACCTAGGCCGACAACTCGACGACTATGCCGCACACGTCCCCCCCGACTGCGCCGTTCTGGCTGGATCCGATTACGTGCTGCTGCGCCCGGAGTTTATTTTAGCCCGACCCGCTAGCCTTAAGCGCAGGGCAAGACCGGATTTCAAACATCTGCTTATCACCATGGGCGGTGTCGACAAAGACAACGTGACGGTGGAAGTACTATCTGCCCTGCGACAATGCGAGTTGCCGCCCGATTTTCACATTACCATCGTCATGGGCTCTGGTTCGCCTTGGCTCGAGAAGGTAAGACACGCTGCAAACAGCTTGCCTTGGCAGGCAGAAGTAAAGGTCAACGTGAACAATATGGCTGAATTAATGGCAAGTAGCGATCTTGCCATCGGCGCTGCCGGTTCGACCGCTTGGGAACGCTGCTGCCTAGGCCTCCCGTCCATTATGGTAGTTCTTGCTGATAACCAACAAATCATCGCGCAGATGTTGAGCCGCGCAGGAGCTGCCTTCACGATCGAATCGGCGTCAGCTGTGGCAACCAAGCTGCCGGAGTTTCTTTCCAAGCTAGTTAACAACGCTTCATTACGTAGCACTACGGCGAAAGCGGCGGGGCGAATCGTCGATGGCGACGGGGTACGCCGCGTCATACAAGCCATGAAAAATATATGATGGAACACAACGACGACGGATATATCCGCGCCATGGTCGACGCAGACCTGGAAAGCGTGCTTGCATGGCGAAATCACCCGAGCGTACGCACATGGATGTACACTCAGCACGAAATCAGCTTGCACGAACACCGGGCTTGGTTCGAAAAGGCAAACTCAGACAGCTCTCGAATTTTGCTCGTTTATTTACACAACGAAGTACCTTCGGGTTTTATTCACTTCAAAGCGAGCAGTGGAAAAATTGCCGAATGGGGATTTTATGCAAACCCAGCCGCTCCAAAAGGCACTGGCAAAAAGATGGGAGCCGCCGCATTAAAGTACGCCTTCGAAAGTTGTCAAATGTACAAAGTTCACGGCCAGGTGCTTGCCTACAACGAACGCTCGATCCACTATCACCTTGCCCTTCGTTTTCAAAGCGAAGGTATCTTACGTGCCCAACATTTCGATGGGTTTAAGTACCATGATATTCATTGTTTCGGCCTGCTCGCAGACGAGTGGCAAAAATTCCAAGCGTAGGCGAATGCCCAGCTAATCGGAGAAATCATGAAGAAAATTGATTCCATAACGATCAACGGCACACGCATTGGCCAGGACGTCGAACCTTACATCATTGCCGAGATATCGGCCAATCATAACGGCAAGATTGAAAATGCCATCCGTCTCATCGATGAAGCGAAAGCGGCCGGTGCCGATGCGGTAAAACTTCAAACCTATACCGCCGACACCATTACTCTAAACTCGGATACCGACGACTTCCGGATAAAGGGCGGATTATGGGATGGGCGTACCTTGCACGACTTGTACCAAGAAGCGCATCTTCCTTGGGAGTGGCACAAACCGTTGTTCGAGCACGCCCAGAAAACAGGGATCACCATTTTCAGCTCTCCCTTCGACCACACCGCCATCGATTTGCTGGAAAATCTAAACGCCCCGGCTTATAAGATCGCGTCCTTCGAAGCTGTCGATCTACCACTGATCAAGTACGCTGCATCGACGGGCAAACCGATGATCATCTCTACAGGGATGGCCGACGCTGATGAAATCGCCGAAGCAATCCAGGCAGCGAGAGATGGTGGCTGCAGAGAGCTCGCCATCTTGCATTGCGTAAGCGGTTATCCAGCTCCTGCCGAAGAATATAATCTCCACACGTTGGCTGACATGATTGAACGCTTCGGTGTGGTGACAGGGCTTTCCGATCACACGTTGGACAATACAACGGCGATTACGAGCGTAGCGCTAGGCGCCGCTTTGATCGAAAAACATTTCACCCTAGACAGATCCGGCGGCGGCCCGGACGACAGCTTTTCCTTGGAACCCAAAGACCTAGCTGAGCTTTGCCGAGGCGCCAAGAGTGCTTGGCGTGCGCTCGGCCGAGTGGATTATGGAAAGAAATCCAGTGAGATCGGCAACGCTCAGTTTCGGAGATCACTTTATTTTGTCAAAGATCTGCAAGCAGGTGATGTGGTGACCGAAGATGCAATAAGAAGTGTACGGCCGGGCTTCGGCTTGCCTCCCAAATTTCTGCCCAGCATAATAGGGAAACAACTTGACAAAAGTGTGGCACGCAACACCCCTGTTCTAATTGATGACTTTAAGGCGCCTTTCTCTCTCACTAAAGAGATACATCCCTCCGGCAAATAGTTCAATTTTTGGAGATTTCCCCACTATGTGTGGAGTAGTCTGTGCTGTTGAAACCCGCCCAGTAGAATCTTTTGTCTACGCTGCACACCGGCGGCAGCGCCATAGGGGGCCAGATAGCGAAGGCTTCTTTTTTGAGCAAATTGGCGCAACTTATATTGGATTGGCGCATCAGCGCCTGGCCATCCTTGATCTTTCCGCGCGCGGCGCACAACCGATGAGATCGCACTCCGGAAATAGCGTCATAATTTTTAATGGTGAAATCTATAACTATAGATCACTCGCCAGTCAATATGGTTTACAGGACCTCAGAACTGGGACGGATACTGAGGTTGCACTTGAGTTGATCGAGAAAATAGGCATTTTTGAGGCATCGCGAGCCTTCAATGGCATGTGGTCAATTATCGTCTTCAACCGCGGCCAAAATCGACTCTACTTCTCCCGGGATCGCCTAGGAAAGAAGCCGCTATATTATGCATCAACAAAGAAGGGAATGGTCTTTGCATCGGAAATGCATAGTCTATTACGTCATCCGGATATAGAAAAAACTGCTGATTCAGTTACAGCTGGACGGTTCCTCGCGCAAGCCCTCCAGAACACCGACGACCATAGCTGGATCTCCGGAATTTCCGCATTTCCGCCAGCCGCAACTGGGCACATTGACGTAGACGACCCAACCAGCGGACTTAGAAACATCCAAAAATTTTGGTCATATGTTGACTTTATTAATAATCGAGAAACTAGAAATACATCAGATTTTTTAGAAGAGACATATTCAACAGTTCAAGACGCTATTGATATTCGACTTCATGCGGATGTTCCAGTAGGCATCGCTCTTTCTGGGGGGTTAGATTCTTCTATAATAGCAGCAGTCTCTAAGCGCATGCACCATGACTCTGGAAATGCTGTTAGGCTTTTTTCTGCAACCAATCCAGGAAAAAAAGAAGATGAATCAGAATATGTCTTCAAGGTAGCCAGACATCTGGGGTTGGATGTTACTCAGTTTACCCTCGATGCTGGAGGGGAAAACGGACTCTACGAACTGCTGAAGGAATGCATTCGCCACAATGATGGTCCGCTATCTTCTTTCTCTAACGTTCTCTTCTATAAGCTAATGGAGGCTGCTAGACAATCTGATGTCACAGTCGTTCTTACTGGACAAGGCGCCGATGAAGCTTTCTGCGGATACCGAAAATACCCCGTGCTAGAGTTAAAGAGGCGATTAAAAAATCGAGCATTTTTTGCTGCTTTTAGTCTTGGCCTTGGCATAGTTAAGCGAGGAACCGTTCTTTCTGACTTTTCATTCTCAGAAGCAAAACGCTATCTAGGCCGCTCGAATGCAGACCTTCTCGGGCCGCAGGCAAAAACGTCCTTTAGAGCCGCTCGCCTTGCCGAGATAACAACTCTAGCCGATAGACAATGGTTAGATATAGAACAATATAGCGTCCCGTATTTGTGTCACTACGAGGACAGGATGTCTATGGCTTGGTCACGAGAAGTCCGCGCCCCTTTTCTCGACTTTCGTGTAATAGAACTTGGTTTGAAAATGCCGGCAACACTAAAGTTGCATAACGGCTGGACCAAATATCCATTAAGGCAAGCTTTTGCCTCACAATTACCAGCATCTGTTACTTGGCGCAAAGATAAGAAGGGTTTCATTAACCCCCAAGATGACTGGCTCCGTAGCACATTAAAAGATCAAGTTCTGAGTTTGATGTCAAATCCTAGTGCTGAAGTATATACACAGGGGCTCGTCAATCGATCGGAATACCTTAAGAGATTTCATTCTTATTGTCAGGGCAGCAAGACCGTATGGTTTAGAGACGTCTTTTCCCCATTTTCTTTAGAGCTGTGGTTACAGGAATTGCGGCACACGCCCTAGAATTTACCGAAAGGCCTACCTCGTGTTTACGCAGATTATTCGCTGGATTGAATTCATATGCTCAAGGGCCTACTAGCTAGAGCTGCCACTTATATTTTTGGAAATGGGCTAAATAGTGCTATTCCTTTCCTTCTCATCCCCATCTTTACAAGATATTTAAGCCCTGCCGACATGGGCATGGTGGCAATTTTTCAAAGTACTCTGAGCATCTTAACGATAGTTGTTAGCCTCTTCCTTCCAGCAGCAATTAACGTTCGTTACTTTAAGCAAGAATCCTTAGCGTTGCCTGACTACATTGGTACCGGCGTAATTTTGTCAGCGATAGCTGCAACTCTAATTTTTACGCTCGGCCTTCTTTTTAAAGTGCAGATTCGTTCCTATACGGACTTAACTTTCACCGTTTTTTGCATTGCCTTACTTTGTAGCGTCTTTCAGCTTTACATTGATGTTGAATTAAAATTAGCTCAAGCAAAAGGTGAAGCTTTACGTTACACCGTATTTCAGAATAGCGTCACTGTGCTAATAATGACAATATCCGTTGGGCTGATCATCGGAGCTGGCATTGGGTGGGAAGGCCGTGTATGGGGACAATTTATCGCTGTTTTTCTAGCTGGTTCCGGAATCTTTTTTTCCCTTTTTTCAAAGCGGGAAATATCATTTAGGTGGAACTCCGTTTACGCCCAAGAAATTTTGAAGTTTGGATTGCCATTGCTACCCCACGGCATCAGCGCCATCAGCATGGTTTTCCTAACAAGATTAATACTGAGAGATGTCGCAGATTTACATGAGGTTGGACTTTATATGGTAGCAGCACAACTTGCAGGAGCGATAACTATCGTTGCAAGTGCTGTTAACCAAGCTTATGCCCCGTGGCTATATAAAATCCTTTCCGGGTCACAATCACTTCAACTGAAGAAGAAGATAGTCATTGGAACATATTTAAATTTCCTTCTTATATTTACTGGGTCCATAATTTACTTTTTTTCATTACCTCCCTTTATTGGGATGTTGCTCGGCCAGAACTACATAGGAACGATAGCGTACCTGCCTTGGCTTATCGCGGGGTCAGCCCTCAATAGCATGTATTTCTTAGTGACTAATTATCTTTTCTATCACCAAAAAACGGGAAGACTAGCGTTAGCAACGGTTGGCAGTTGCGTCTTGAGCGTTGTTTTGTCCTTAATCCTCACACCAACTCAAGGAGGAGTCGGTGTAGCCCAAGCATTCATGGCAGCAAATGGCTTTCTTTTTCTTGTCACCTGGATATTAGCTGCTAACGTTCAGTCGATGCCTTGGATTTTTTTTGGTTCCAGGAATCATGAATAAATTGATTGCTCTCCTCCGAAAAATAGCTCACCTTCTATTCACTTTCCTTGCAGGACGTCAAGGCCGAAATCCCGACATCAGAATAAATGGATACTCTCGGTTTGGCTCCAGAATGGTCTTTGGCAAGAATATACATTTCAATGGTGTTACGACATATGGCGCTGGCACCGTTCATATCGGCAGCAATTTCCACTCTGGGCGTGGTCTCAAAATCTTGACGCAGAACGATAATCATCACGGTTCATCCTTACCATACAGCGAAGAGATCGTTGTAAGAGATGTACATATTGGAGACAACGTTTGGGTCGGGCTTGATGTGCTTATTCTTCCCGGGGTTCGAATTGGTGAAGGCGCAATTATTCAAGCAGGAGCAGTAGTTGCACGATCTATCCCCCCACTTGCGATAGCTGGCGGTAATCCTGCAGTGCCATTCCGATATCGAGATGAGAATCACTATTTCTCGCTAAAAGCCCAGGAAAAATTTTTATGAAGCAAATGAACATTGTCTTGCGCAACGAATAAGTTTAGTACCTAATTTGACATATGATTTTTCCCTCACTCCATTCAGCTAGGCCTGATCTCTATATCGTAGAGACCCCCTTTCAGTTACTCTGCGCGTATGAAGCCATTGTTTATTTTCGGCGTCCATTTAAACTATGCCTGCGATATAGTGGCGTCGGCCGTAACGATTTACAACTCCAGAGATTAGCTGACGAACTTGATCTTCGGCCGGACTGTTCGCTTCTCATTAGAAAGCATAGATGGCAAGATTTCCTGAAGTCAGCACCTAAATATCTTCTGTTGGCTGCGCGCTCATATGAGAATGTTTTTATTGGCAGTTATTACTCCAATGTATTACAGGTGCTATCCCGCTTATTCAGAAAGAATCAATTAGTCTTGTTGGATGATGGTGTGGCAACGTTTCTCGTCCAGGATGAGTTACAAACAAAGCGACGGCCGACAGCTTTGTATACTATTTTTGACATTCCACCATTTGGTGGCCAGAACATAACCAAGAATAAATTTTCGGCCCTAAGACGCCGCTATTCGATTTCAAAAAGAGACTCGATAATTTTTATCGGGCAAGAATTATTTAGTTCTGAAAGCATTTCACAAGAAGCCTATATCAAATTTATCTCCGAATTGGCTTCAAGTATCTGCTCTTCCTTAGTCTATATCGCGCACCGGGCAGAGCCCTTAGATGTAATAGAGAGAGTGGAACAAATACCGAATGTCACTGTCGTACATCCTCCGATGGGAATTGAGTTATTTTTCTTAAAGGAGGCATGGCAACCCTCTACTGTCATTTCCATCTGCTCTACAGCTATTTTTTCACTCAGTGCGCTGTTTCCCGAAACGCGAATTCAAGTACTCCAACCGGATGAATTCGATCCAACAAAGTTCTCACATTGGCCGCTAATAAAGCGAGCACTTCTCACATTGTCGAATGTAGAGTTTCAGAGAGTGAACGATCTACATGACCCTTCGCAGAAGGTAGCTTTCTAGAAAAGCACCTACATTGCTTTACTGGTGCGCTAAGAACAAACCCTACATGAGTTGCCAGTGAGAACGCCTTTTGGTTATCGATAAGCTTCTCCATCGTGGTCATTCGACTTGGCTAAAAGCAGATCTTTTCCCAAGGTAAAATTTCCTATAATTTAAGCACCGATTCCTATAGGATATTTGGACAGGAGACTTCTCATGAAGCGGCGGTCATTCTTAGATCATATCCTCGGTGTTTTATCCGGTGCGGTGGGCGCTGCCGGGCTTCTTAAACACTCCGATGCTAACTCGCAGCAAAATCCGCCGCTAGGTAGCTCAGAACGATCTAACGTTCGTTCCGTTTTTGATATGCCTAGCTACAATCCTGCTCCTGATGCAGATAATACTCGGGCAGTAATTGACGCGGCGAAATCTTTAGGTAAATCTGGAAGAGGATTAGTTCGCATTCCTTACGGAGTTATCTACGACCGTAGTGCAGTGCAAGAATCATCAGATGTTCCCGTTGAGGCGGTCTTCGAAGATCAATCATTGGTAAATGGAGGATACCCAGGCGCGAATGTCATCGGATATTTTGATAAAGGAGACCCTACAGCCTCCTATGATTATTCATTGATGGTAAGCTCGGGACATAATGCCGCAATTGTTTTGGATAACTCGGGCCTTGCAGGTAGCGCCTCAGCAAAAAACAAAGTAGCGGCGCTCTACTGGACCGGTGGCAATATGGTTAAAGGAGCTCTTCCAAAGCTCCGCCGAAACATCGGGTGCGTGGAATTTTCTTTATATGGCGAGCGCTGGGCGCTAGCCATGCGCAAGCTCGCTCCTTCAGCTGCACTTGCGGGAACCTTGCCGAACGGAGGCTATTGGAGGTGGAAGCAAGGTGAGAATGTGAATACCGGCGAATATTGCTTTCACCAATTTCGCTTTTATAAAGCATCCAGCTCAGGCAAAACTGGCTCAAGCCCCCCCACTCATACTGCGGGCATAAACTCAGACGGCGGAATAGATTGGGAATATGTCGATTTTAATTATGATGCAACGGTCTTCAGAATCGATGACCTGGGACGAATCGGTATCAATAGCCAGCCTCAGCCTGGCACTTTCATGCGACTTAGGCAAGCTCCTGAGGATGAGCAGCAGTATGTAATTACCTTTGAACCAACGGGCAAGAAGAAAAACATCACTCTAAATTTTCTTCCCACGACGCTCCAGGGAGGAGTTAGCGCTACCACTCCTCAAGTCACGATCACCGATGGAGCAATTCAATTCGTTTCTACTTCTACTAGAACTGTCATTGCCGAAGCTTCATCGGTAGGATTTAGTATCCGTCAAACCTCGATGCCAGCCATTGTTTCAAGAGATGGCGATCAAACACCAAGAATTGATGGAGTAAATACTCTCATTTTGAACAATACATCCACTACATACTTAACCAATCTGCTCAACGGAACGAGCAATCAACAAGTAGTCCTCATTGCTCAAAACAGCAATACAACTCTCGTCAATAGCAGTACATTTGTGCTCCAAAACGCTTCAAATATCCACCTTACCCCAGATAGCGTAATTATTATGAGAAAAATTCCCTACGCCGAAAAATGGATTGAAGTAAGCCGCAGCATTAAATAACCTTCGATCGTGATAGGCTCCGTTGACTGAAAAAAACTAGCCGCCGATGCTCTACTCTGACGAACTGCCAAACAACCTCAGGTCTCTTGAGCTAGATATTGAGGTGATATTATTTTCTTTATTTCTCGGGCTTTCTGACGATGCTCACGCAGTGCGTGGAACATTAACGCAGCAAAAACGATGTCATGAAAAACCAAGCCCCAAAATATTCCATACTGAAAGAGAGAATAGATGAGTATCGGAGCAGCCAACGAAAGCCGCCCTCTTAACAAGACAAGATAATATCCGGCCAAAAAAATGAGCGATATAATCATACCATTTGAAGCCACTAACTCTAGATACGAGTTATGCGCGTGGTACAAGTCGCCGTTTAAGTACAGCCAGACTTTTCTAGTAGCATTCCCGAAGAAAAAATGATCATTCAGAAACGAGAGGAAATTTGCAAAAACAACGTCTCGCCCTGACCAGTCAAACTCATCTCGTCCTCGAGTAAAATTCTCCATCAGGTATGGAGCAACGGCAACTAAGGCGATTAGCGCCGCCGGAATACCCCATAACCAGACCCGCCAGTTCTTTCTATAGTGAATTGCTACCCCTACAACTGCAGCAATGATTGCCGTCCGATTAAAAGATGTTACAAAGCCAGCGGCAATCAAGGCGGATGCAAATAAGAAAACTTTACGTGATAATTCTTTATCTAAATATAGCAGAATTACCAACCCCAACATTACCTTAAAAGCATAGACGCTTGAGTTCAGGCTCAGCCCGAACACTCTATTGAAATACAAGAGATCAGTATCTCCTATCATTGTATCCCCCATGTTCTGAACACCAAAAAACGAGGGTATCCCGTAGATATATTCGGCTATGCCGACGAATATCTCAACAATGACGCATACTAGGATTATTTTTAGATCACTTTTTTTGAATCCCCAACCAACAATTAAACTTAAGATAATCAATAAAATATACGGAAAACCGGCCGCAATTGAATTTTCATAATTTTCGATGACGGGGCGCCCAAACGTAAATACTATCGTCGTCACTAAGGCCGCAACGATTAGCAGTCCCCAGCCAATCTTCTGGGCTCCGGACATACGATTAGATGCGAGGCCGCCACGCAGTAAGCGGATAATCGCAAGCGGAACTAATAATATATTAGCCGCTTGCGATATGACGAATGTAGTCGTGAGGAATGTGAATAAGCCAAACACGCTAAAACGCCATGAGAGTAGTTGACACCATTTCACCAACTCTTAAGAGAGGGGTTCTTCCTACAAACTTACTTGGCGCCGTAGCCATAATAATATTTATAAGCGTACCCATATCCAATTCGGCGCCTTTTGATGCCATTAAATATCAATCCTTTAACTGCAACACCAGCCGATTGTAGCTTCCTCGCAGCATCTCTTACCTCTCCGACCGTACTTTGTTCTGCTCGGACGACCATAAAGACCGTAGCAGCAAACCGAGCTACAGCAAGAGTGTCCCCTACCGGGAGGATCGGCGCGGAATCAAAAATGACATGATCGTAACGTCCCTGAATGTCTGAAACCAATTCAGCAAACGCAGGGCTAAGCAACAGTTCACCCGGGTTTGGAGGCGTCTGGCCAGAAGGCAACACATCCACACTACCCCCTAAGATCTCTTCACGGCGAACGACTTGGTCAAAATTCGTCACTCCGGCCAGGACATCGGAGAGCCCCTGAACCTTTGTATATCCGAAATAGGCCCCCAGTTGAGGGCGGCGCATATCAGTTTCAACAAGCAGCACCCGCTTGCCAGCGGAAGCCAGTAGGACGCTTAAATTGGCCGAGATAAAACTTTTCCCAAGGGAAGCCGTAGCACCGCTAATTACAATATTTTTATTCGCAGCGCCCATAAGAGCAAAAGGCAACCCAGTCCGCAGCGAGCGCAAGCTTTCTATTGCAGGGTCGTCGGGTTGCAGGACCGCCAGCAACTGGTTCCTTCCCTCGATAATGTGTTGTTTACCCTTTTTATCCCGCTTATTTGAATCTAGCCTTTCCTGGGCAAGACTCTCAGGAATACTCGCATAAGCGACAAGGCCTGTCGCCCTTTCTACTTCCGCAATGTCCCGAACCGTAGGACGCAGGAGACGTGCAACGAATGCAGTAAGAATGCCCAATAGCATTCCGGCTAAAGCAGAACCGGCAACTACAATGACTTTCTTCGGAGCTACCGGCTTTGTATCTTGTACAGCAAAATCAATAATTCGAACATTTCCAACAGTTCCAGCCTTGGCCACCTTCAGCTGCTGTGCATTATTCAATAATGCTACATAGAGTTCATTGCTTACGTCGGCGTCACGCTGCAATCGGAGTAAATCCCGTTGAGCCGCAGGCAGGCGATTGACTTGTTCATTGATCGCCCCTCCCTCTCTTTCCACCTCGGCCAGTTGCGCCTCAATTGCCCGTAATTCAGGATGTTCCGGGCGATAACGTTGACGCAGCTCATCTCGCTTTAACTGAAGTTGCAAACGAGCCTTCTCGGCTTCAATTGCTTGTTGGAGGAGACTATCCGTAGCCTTCTCAACACTCACTGTATTAGTTCGAGTTCTAAACGCATTAAGCGCGTCCTCAGCTCGAATCACCCCCTGCTTTACCTCTGGGAGCTGTTGTTCCAAGAACTTTAGGCTTTGATCTGCTTCCGCACTACGACGTTCTACGTTTTGCGTAAGATAGGCTCGAACAATGGCATTAACTAAATTTCGTGCAAATTGAACATTTGGATCTGTATAACTTACACGAATTACGCTACTTTGTTTACCAACCTCAGCTACAGACAGATCTTGCAAGATATCTCGATAAACATCAACTGCCGCCTTGCGAGTTACAGCAAACTCCGTTCCTACATTAGCTTCAAGAGTGGTCACCAACACTTTACTCGGACGCCCATTAATCTTGAACTCCACTACTTGATTGAGCCGGCCGGTACAAACGATATTTCCAGCGTCATCCTCTAGTTGATAGCCGTCAGCTGTTACTCGAAGGAGAAACTCTTTTCCATAACTTTCCTCCGGAACAGTAAATTCATCGACCTTAAGCCTTTCTCCTCCCCATGCATAACTCTTGAAGCCCAGCACAGAGTCTGCAATCCCTTCGCCACTAAATTTACGAGCCCACCAACCCCCAATGACCGGAAAGCGTTTCGGCTCAATGATGATATCAGCACGGGTACCCGCGATTGCTTTCATCACAACTTCACGAGATCGTAGAATCTCTACCTCGCCGCTAACTGGGCTCGAACTGGCGCCTAATGCGTCAGCTATCTCTTGCAGACTCCCCAAAGCGGAGGATTTTTTTTCTTCGACTTGCACAAGGGCATCTGCCCTATATATTGGTGTAGCTACTATTGCGTAGACAACACCAATTATCACGGCAACGACAAAGAATCCGATAACCAACCAGATATATTGCAAGAACGTATCAATCAAATCAGCTAAACCGATCTGATCGGTAGCTTCATTATCAATAGACTGCTGGGGGGATGTATTTAGCACTGTCATAGCAAGGTCAATTAGTTCTGCACCGTAGCACGAATAACCGTAGCGCTAGGAATGATGTTATTCACAACACGCCCAAATCTGGCCACGCCAGCCGGGTCGACATAGACAATGTCGCGCGGTTGAAGATCAAAGCGGTCGGCCAACACTAACGCATCAGGAGCTGCTGCATTTAGGTGCCATATCTGCGGCCTACCATTCGATCCTGATCGTATTACATACAGTTGCCCGGCATTCGAACTTAAGGGATTAAACCCTCCAGAATCTGATACTGCCTCCGCTAAACTCAATCGACCACGCGGCATGATTAATGACTGAGGCTTGGTGACTTCGCCCAAGACAAATACCTTGTTATATCTATTTTCCGGAATCGTCAGTATATCGCCGGGTTGAAGGCGTATATTTTGCGACACATCCCCTTGATAGTACAAGGCATACAAATCTACGGATACAGTTTTGCCCCCCCGCATCAGACTTGAGCCTTTCAAATCAGCTTCAGGCTTTAACCCACCGGCCTGCGAAATTAAATCGGTAATAGTTAAGGGCACATCTGTTATAGGCACAACTCCGGGTTTATCGACTTGACCCATTACGAACGCGCGCTTACTGCGATACGTTAGGACGGAAACATCAACCTGAGGTTCCACTAGTACCGCGGCGAGCTTCTTGGCCAACTCATCTCGAATTTCTTTAACGGTACGACCCGCAGCCTTAACTTGACCCGCATAAGGGTAAAAGAAAGATCCGTCGTTATTAATCACTCTTCCTTGGAGGTCGTTAAGAACCCCCGAAGGATTGTTCAACTCCGGATGATTCCAAACAGTGACACGAAGAACATCCTGGGGGGCAACCAAGTAGGAGTAAGGAGACGGGATTTCAGTAGAAGCTGCGGCACGAGCACTCGCCAACCTCGCTTCATCCGCTTCTTTTTCCTGAATCTGCTTTGCAATGACTGCAGGGCTAATTGAGAAAATATCAGCGCGATTTTCTATTGACTCGGTATCAGCCGAGTCATAAACATACGCTTGATCAGTCTCACTAATCTTTGGCGTAACCCCTAGATATTGACCCGGCACCAACGAGCATCCTACGAGAGATGCTGTGCCAACCATGCCAATCCATAGACGCAGGATGGGGGTCGAAATTGGAACAACGGGCTTCATAAAAAGGGGAACTCCTGTGAATTATTTCCGAAACAAGGCGCCAACTCTTTCATACTGTGGCTCTCAGCATTCCAGCCTCGCGCAACCTCGTCAGCCAAGACTGGACCCCATCGGCGCATTGTTGCCATGCACGCTCAAATGCGAGAAACGGTTCATTGATTGGGTCGGCGATATCAATGTTCTGCCACTGCCCCAACAAGAAGGTCTTGCCACTCGCAGTCGGAAACCGTTGCTGTACTTCTCGTCGATGATCTGCGTCCATAACAAAAATGGCGGTAGCCATAGCCATCTCTGAACTACTTACGGCAGACGCACGCTTATCTGGATGCAAATTGATCCCGTGCATTTTTGCAACTTCTACTGCATGAGGATGAGGCACGCGCCCGATTGGAGCAGCCAGTCCACGTGAAAAGACTCGTGCTATGAGACGTTGCTGATTCAGATGGTGAATCATTAACGCTTCAGCCATAGGGCTACGACAGACATTTCCCGTACACATTATCAAGAGCAACGGAGATTCAAGCTCTAGCGACATGTCCCTGTTCATTAAAATTTTAAATCTTGAAATCTAAAAAATTCTCAACGCAGTCCATTTAAAGGGACATTCATTGACAGCATTAAACTAAAACCGTTGTCTACATTACCAGAACTACGCCGCAAGACCGAAACCCCCGCACGAAAAGTAGCGGGACGGATTCGCCAACTATAGGAAAGCTCAGCGCCATACCACCGTGCTTCACGGGGAAAAATCTCATTTATGGCTTGATTCGCACTATTAACCTGCGCCTGTACTAGACGGAGACCATAGCGGGAAAAATAGCGAAAATCATCAGGAACGAGAACGACCCCTGCCGAAAGCATACGGCCCGATCCACCTATAGGGTGTCCGATTGGTAGGCCATCGTGGTAGAGTCCGTCCTTATAGGTCCCATGCGCATATGCTGTACCGACCATGCCGTCTCGTAGACCAAATATGCGGCTTGCAGTGGTGTCGGCGGCTTCAGCATGCCATTGCAAACGAGTCGCCCCCACCATATGCTTGAATTGGAGCCCCACCTGGGCAAGATAGTGTGAAGGTAATCCTCCAGCCTCGTCCTCTCCCGCCAACTGCCCATACAGAGTAATTGGGTTACCCATTAAGCCAAATGTGTACCGTAGATCAAAACCTGAAAGCTCATTGCTTGGATCTTTTCCCGGCCCTTGGTCGTTAGAGTTTCCCTTCAACGCATTCCATAATGCGCCCCAACCGTTGTTCCGGCCGCTTCCACCCCATTCAATAAAGCGGGAAGCGCCCAATTCCAGGCCTTTTAACGGCTGAACAAAGACACGCATATTAATTACGCGAGCGTTCGGTACAGACTTGTCGTGTTGTAGTTGGCCCAGGAAAAAATCATATCCCCATGGGCCAATCCAAGACAGCCACTTAGTCTCTGGCGCTGTTTGCTTCGCTCGCTGCAACCCGACTCCTGGGATAGCAGTTCCCGCATTCCCCCAATTTAGGCTCCCATCTACGCCCGGCCCCCAATAATGGGCGAGTTGGCCGACATACAGAGCTTGGCCCAGTAGCTGTGCGGATACATAACTGCCTTCCAGATTGGCCTTCGCTTGCTTGCTTGTAAGTGGGTCTATTATTCCGTTAACCTGAAGCTTACCCGCAAGGACATCGTTCCCGCCTTGTAGATATGCACCACCAATGGCCGCGCCTCGACTTTGGCTAGAAAATCCCAGTTGGGGCATGGAGTCTGTATTAATCTGAGCCGTGAATCCGAAATTTGAATTTTTCTGATCATCCAAATAGCGACGTACTGCCAAGATCGCATGCACATCGGCTCGCGTCAGATCATTTCTCTTACGGACGTCCAAAGCCGTCTCTAACACAGAGACAGGAATAGGCCAAGTTGATGTGGATACATAGCCAATGACCCCCCGGTCAACCAACCACTGGACGTCATCCCTCAATTCCTGATTGCCCGCCTCGATCATGGCAGCGTTCTGTGCCCAAACGCTGCTACCCCCAAGAATGGTGGCGACGCTCAATAGGCAAGCTGCGATAGAGCGAATAACTTGCTTGCCGGCCGGCAAACGCAATCGGATCAGGCCACTTTTGTGCACGATAGGCGTCAGGGAAATATAGGCGTCAGGGAAGGTCAAACCAAGGCAAAAGTCAGGGTTAACCCTAGGTTTCATTGAAGAAGGAAAGGCGAGCAAACATACCATGAAACCCCAAGCCCCCATATCGCACTTAATTTCTATAACAAATTTGCGATCATCCCGCGCTGGAAGGTTTCACGTACGTCTGGTTGCGTTCGCCATGCCGACATGATAGCCCTCGTAACCAGAGTTTGATCAACGGTAACAAGCGCTTTTTCCCTTTTCCTTCCACTCAATTTCCGCCCTCCAGCCCCCCCGGAACGAGAAGCAAGTCGAGTAACATGCCTAGCAACACAGCATTCTCACCCTTTCTCGAGTCGCTTCTATGAAACCTATCCGTACAGCCGTCTTTCCTGTCGCCGGCTTGGGCACGCGTTTCCTTCCTGCAACAAAAGCCATGCCGAAGGAGATGTTGCCCGTTATCGACAAGCCCCTGATCCAGTACGCCGTCGAGGAGGCAGTGGCCGCGGGGATCTCGACGATGGTCTTCATCACCGGCCGCAACAAGCGGGCGATTGAGGATCACTTCGACACGATCCCCGAGCTGGAAGCCGAACTGGTGGCCAAGCACAAGATCGAGCTGCTGCGCACGGTCAGGAACATCATCCCGCCATCGGTGAACTGTATCTATATTAGGCAGCCTGCTCCCCTGGGCCTGGGCCACGCGGTGCTGTGCGCCGAGCCGGTGGTAGGCCGCGAGCCGTTCGCAGTACTTCTAGCCGATGATCTGATCGATGCCGACGTGCCTGTTACAAAGCAGCTGGTGGAGGCGGCCCAGGCGAACGGCGGCAGCGTGCTGGGCGTGCAGGACGTGGATCGGCAAGATACGTCGAAGTACGGGATCGTCGACACGCGGGACGCTTCGGGGCGGACCGCCCAGGTGTTCAACATGGTCGAGAAGCCGGCTCCGGAGGATGCTCCGTCCACGCTGGCAGTGGTGGGCCGCTATGTACTGGAAGGCGAGATATTCGATCACTTGCGTACGTTGGGCAAGGGCGCCGGCGGCGAGATCCAGTTGACGGACGGGATTGCGGCGCTGATGCAGGCCAAGCGCAAGGTGTTCGCGCATCGCTACGACGGCAAGCGTTATGACTGCGGCAGCAAGACGGGGTTGTTCGAAGCCACGGTCGCGCTGGGCAGGAAGTATCACGGTTTCGAGGTGAAGTAAGCCGCGGCGGGCCGGCCTTCTCGCGCCGACCATCCTTTACACTAACGGCCTGCCCGTTTCCCTATACGCCGTGAACACCGCCCGCCGCTACCTGGCCACTGAAATCTATCGTTCCTCTTCCGTCGTCCTGATGGCGCTGGTGGGGTTGTTCTCGTTCTTCGCCCTGGTGGACGATCTGGACCAGGTGGGTCGTGGCGGCTTCAAGCTGTACCACCTGCTGTTCCTGGAACTGCTGGCACTGCCGACACGGATCTACGACATCCTGCCCATCGGTCTGCTGATCGGGGCGATCCTGGCGCTGGCGGGGCTGGCGCAGCGGCATGAGTTGGTGATCCTGCGGGTATCCGGGGTCAGCGGGATGCGGTTGCTGGGGATGCTGTGGCTGGTGTCGGTGCCGGTGATGATGCTGGCGATCGTGCTGGCCGAGTGGTTGACGCCGGCGGCCGAGATCAAGCTGAACGAAACGCGGTTGTCGATCACGGGCAGCGCGGGCGGGCGGTCTTCGGGGGTGCTGCGCAGCGGCTATTGGTTCAAGGAGGACGCCCCCGGCGGCGAACGCATCATCAACGTGGGCACGATGCAGGCGGGAGGCAGTGCCACGAACGTGACGCTGTACGACTTCACGTCGTCGCGGCAGTTGGCCTCGATCACGCAGGCGAAAACGGGCAGTTTCGGGACGAATGAGCTGCGTCTGCATGACGTGGCGATCACGACGGTTTCCCCCACGCTGGAATCGGCGCTGCACGCGGGAACGCGGGCTACCGAGGCCCCGGTGGTGGTGACGCATGAAGCCGAGCGCACGGTGCCGACGACGTTGACGCCGGAACTGCTGCTGGCAAGGGTGCTGACGCCGGAGCGAATGTCGTTCACGGATCTGCTGGACTATGTGGGGTATCTGAACAAGAACCACCTGACGTCCGACCGGCAGATCGTTGCCATCTGGCGCAAGCTGATCTATCCGTTCACGCTTCTGGCGATGATCACCATTGCCGCACCCATAGGGTTCATGCAGACGCGGCGCGGTGGGGTGGGGGTGAAGATCTTCCTGGGCATCCTGCTGGGCGTGGGCTTTTTCATGTTGAATCAGTTGTCGCTGAACGTGGGCATGCTGAATCGCTGGCCGGCCTGGGTGACGGCGGTGGCGCCGAATGCGCTGGCATTGGGTGCCGCGCTGCTGGCGATGCTGGGGATGGAGTACGGCAATCTGCTGCGCGCCCGGTGGCGGCAGGCGGCGGGTGCGGCGACATGAGTATCTGGATGATCGGCGACTTGCAGGGGTGCTGCGCGCCACTGGAGTCGCTGCTTGCACGGCCGGAGATCGCGGGCGATGCCGATGCGCGGTTCTGGTTCGCGGGTGATCTGGTAAACCGCGGGCCTGCCTCGCTGGCGACGGTACGCAAGGTGATGTCGCTGGGCGAACGGGCGGTGGCGGTGCTGGGCAATCACGACCTGCACCTGCTGGCGGTGGCCGCCGGTCTGCATAAGGTGGGCAAGTCGGACACGATCCAGGAGATCCTGGATGCGCCGGATGCCGCCGACATATTGACCTGGCTGCGGCATCGGCCGTTGGCGCATTTCCAGTTGGGGCACCTGATGGTGCACGCGGGCGTGCTGCCCGCCTGGACGGCGGCGCAGACGCTGGCGCTGGCCAGCGAGGTGGAGGCGACGCTGCGCGGGCCCCACTGGCAGGATTTCCTGGGGCAGATGTACGGCAATCAGCCGGCGGCCTGGGATGACGGGCTGCAGGGCGCGGATCGGCTGCGGGTGATCGTGAATGCGTTGACGCGGATGCGTTTCTGCGCGGCCGACGGCACGATGGAGTTCGCGGCCAAGGCAAACGCCAAGCACGCGCCGGACGGCTTCATGCCGTGGTTCGACGTGCCGGGCCGGGCGACGGAGTCGGTCACGGTGGTGTTCGGGCATTGGTCGACGCTGGGTCTGCTGGAGCGTCCGGGCCTGCTGTCGCTGGACACGGGCTGTGTCTGGGGCGGGCAATTGACCGCCGCGCGCCTGGAGGACCACAAGCTGGTGCAGGTGGCCTGCCAGCAGTATCAGGTACCGGGCTGATCGCCGCCGGCAAAAGGGGTAATCGTGGACGTGCTGGAAACCCGCCTGCCGGAAGTGCTGGTGTTCGCGCCCGAGGTACGGCGCGACGCGCGCGGGTATTTCGTGGAAACGTTCCGGGCGAGTTGGCTGGCGCAGGCTGGCATCCAGGCGGAGTTCGTACAGGAGAACCAGTCGCTGTCGCGGCGCGGAGTGCTGCGCGGGCTGCATTTCCAGTGGCCGGGCGCGCAGGGCAAGCTGGTGCGGGTGGCGCGGGGCCGGATTTTCGACGTGGCGGTGGACGTGCGCTTGGGATCGCCGCGTTTCGGGGCCTGGGTAGGCACGGAGATCGATGGCGATACCCACCGGCAGGTCTGGATCCCTCCGGGCTTTGCTCACGGTTTCTGCGTGCTGTCGGACGAGGCCGAGGTCGTCTACAAGTGCACGGCCTATTACGACCCAGCCGCCGAAGCCGGCGTGCGCTGGAACGATCCCGCGCTGGACATCGCATGGCCCGATGCCGGGCCCTACGTGTTGTCGGCCAAGGACGAAGCGCAGCCACTGCTGTCGGAGCTGCCGCGCGACCGCTTGCCGGTCCATGCAGGCACGCCATGAGCATCCTGGTGGCGGGCGCCGGCGGGCAGTTGGGACGCGAATTGGTGTCCCGCGGGGCAGCCCTTGGGGTCGTGGGGCTGGATCACGGGCAGTGGGACATTACCGATCCCGCGGCGACCGACCGCATCATGGCCGAGCATCGCCCCCGGGTCGTCATCAACGCGGCCGCCCATACGGCGGTGGACAAGGCGGAAAGTGAACCCGGGCTCGCCCTGGCGGTGAACCGGGACGGGGTCGGCCATCTGGCCAGGGCCTGCTCGGCTCAAGGGGCTGCGCTGCTACATCTGTCGACCTGTTATGTGTTCGACGGAACCAGGAACACGCCCTATACCGAGGATGACGAACCCCGGCCGCTGAATGCCTATGGCCGCAGCAAGTGGGAGGGGGAACAGCTTGTGCGCGCACGGCTGCCGCGCCATCTGACGCTGCGGGTATCGTGGGTGTTCGGCGCGCACGGCGAGAACTTCGTCCGCACGATGCTGCGGCTGGCGCGCGAGGGCCGGCCGCTGCGCGTGGTGGCCGACCAGACGGGCACGCCCACGCACGCGGGCGCCATTGCCCGGGCTTTGTTGCAGTTGGCCAAGCGCATCCAGGGCGGCGAAGAACTGCCGTGGGGCACTTATCACTATCCGGGCGGCCCGGCGACCACCTGGCACGGCTTCGCCCAGGCCATCCTGGCCGCGGCGCACGGACGGGGTCTGCTGGATTCCACACCCGAGGTCACCGCCATCGACAGCGGCGACTACGCGACCCCGGCCCGCCGGCCGCGTTATTCGGTACTGGACGGCACGCGCGCCCGCGAGGTCCTGGATCTGGAATCGGCCGACTGGCGCACAGGATTGCAAGAGGTATTGTCCGCATGGAAGGACGCGGCATGAATCATATTCCCCGGCAGGTCCTGATCACGGGCGGCGCCGGCTTCATCGGCTCGAACTTCGTGGCCTGTCTGCTGGCCGGCGATCCCGGCGTGCGGGTGGTCAATCTCGACCTGATGACCTACGCGGCGGATCCGGGCATTCTTCCGCATTTCGAGGCCAGCGGCCGCCATGTCTTCGTCCACGGCGATATCTGCGACGCAGAGCTGGTCGGGCGGCTGCTGCGCGATTACGACATCGACACCATCGTCCACTTCGCCGCCGAAACGCACGTGGACCGGTCCATCAGCGGGCCGGGCGATTTCGTGCGGACCAACGTGGACGGGACCTTCGTGCTGCTGGAGGCGGCGCGGCAGGCCTGGCTGGCCGAGGGTCGTTCTTCGCGGGGGCGGCGTTTCCACCATATTTCCACGGACGAGGTCTACGGCTCGCTGGGGCCGGACGATGCGCCGTTCACCGAGTCCTCGCCCTACGCGCCGAACTCGCCCTACTCCGCCAGCAAGGCGGCCTCGGATCACCTGGTACGCGCCTATCACCGCACCTACGGGTTGCCGGTGGTGACGACGCATTGCTCGAACAACTACGGCCCCTACCAGCACGACGAGAAGTTCATTCCCACGATCATCCGCTGCTGCCTGGCCGGCGAATCGATACCGGTGTTCGGCACCGGCGGAAATTCGCGCGACTGGCTGTATGTGGACGATCATTGCCGGGGCATAGACCGGGTGCTGCGGGACGGGCGCACGGGCGAGACCTACAACATCGGCGGCGGCTGCGAGCTGAACAACATCGAGGTGGCCGAGAAGCTGTGCGCGCTGATGGACGAGCATCATCCCGAGGGCGCGCCGCATCGCCGGCTGATCAGTTTCGTGGCGGACCGGCCGGGGCATGATTGGCGGTATGCGATCGACGCGGCACGGATGCGCGATGAGCTGGGATGGGAGCCGAAAGAAAACTTCGACGGCGCGATCCGGAAGACGGTGGCCTGGTATCTGGCCAGGGTCGCCGTATGATGGACGGCATCGCCCGTATGCCGCGGAACACGGGCACCACCAGTTCGGAAAACGCTCCATGCCCCACGACGCCGACGACTACGCCTCGCTCTCCCGCCTGCTGAACGACCGTTGGAGCTGCCGCGGCTTCCTGCCCGAGCAACTGCCCCGCGACACCATCCAGCGCATCCTGGCGCTGACGCAGCGCACGGCCTCCTGGTGTAACACGCAGCCCTGGGAAGTGATCGTGACGGCGGGCGCAGGCACGGAGCGATTCCGTCAGGCCTTGTTCGACCATGTGATGTCGCAGCCGCAGGCGCATCCCGATTTCCCCTTCCCGCGCGAGTACGCTGGCGTCTACCGCGAGCGACGGCGGGAGTGTGGTTTCCAGCTGTACGACAGCGTGGGCGTGCAGCGCGGCGACCGCCAAGCCTCGGCCCGGCAGGGTGCGGAGAACTTCCGCTTCTTCGGCGCGCCGCACGTGGCCATTCTCACCACGCCCGAGGCGCTGGGCGTGTACGGTGCCGTGGATTGCGGCGCCTATGTGGGCAATTTCATGCTGGCGGCGCGCAGCCTGGGCGTGGCGACGATCGCGCAGGCCGCGCTGGCGGAGTATTCAGGCTTCATCCGCGAGCACTTCGGCATCGGGCAGGATCGCCAGGTGGTCTGCGGGATTTCGTTCGGCTTCGCGGATCCCGGCCACCCCGCCAACGCCTTCCGCACGTCGCGTGCGGAGGTGGACGACGTTGTCAGGTGGGTGGAGCAGTAGAAAATCCTCACGATCCTAAGGATTCTTCCGTAACTCCGAGTTCATCATAGAAAATCCTTAAATTCATGAGGATTTTCTTGTCAAATTGGGCATGCTGATCAAAAATCCTTTTGACCGTGAGGATTTCATGAAAATTACGCTCGCCGACGCAACCAGCCTTGGCCCGATAGTACGTGCCGTCCGCAAAGCTCAGGGCATCCGCCAGGACGATGCCGCTGGAAGTGTGGGTGTAAGCGAGAATTTTCTGAGCAAGATCGAGCGCGGCGGCGAAACCGCGCAGTGGGGAAAGCTCTTCCAGGTCCTCGACGGACTGGGGATCCGAATCATCCTCGATCTACCGGAAGATACCGCAGGCCGTCTTCCTGCCTCGTTCGGAAGTGATGCCCAAAAACCATGAGCAGACGCACGCTCATTGCCAGCATCAACGGTCGCCGTATCGGTGAACTTTGGGAGCAGGATGGCCTGTGGGCTTTCCAGTACGACGCGGCCTGGTACGCCGACAGCAATGGCTATCCATTGAGCCCCCACCTTCCATTGCAGCGTGCCCCGTTGATCGACGGCGCGAGCAAGCGTCCGGTGCAATGGTATTTCGACAATCTATTGCCGGAAGAAGGCCAGCGCGTCTTATTGGCCGCCGACGCACACATCGATGCAGCGGATGCGTTCGGGTTGCTAGGCTATTACGGTGCGGAATCCGCGGGCTCTGTCACGCTGGAAGCAGGTGACGCACCGGACACCGGTACTCCCGAGGGCCTGAAGCCGCTGCCCGACAGCGAGCTGTCACGCCGGATCCGTCAGTTGCCTCGCGTTGCACTGACCCATGGGTCGAGCAAGCGGATGTCCCTGGCCGGAGCGCAGCACAAGCTTGCCGTCGTACTGCGCAACGACGAACTTTATGAGCCATCGGGTTCACTGCCTTCGCTCCAGATCCTGAAACCCGAACACGTGGATCCGGCCTATCCGCATTCCGTCGCCAACGAATGGTTCGTCATGCAGTTGGCATCCAGGATGGGGTTGGACGTGCCGACCGTACGGCGACGCTACGTTCCTGAACCGGTCTATGTCATCGACCGGTTCGACCGCGTCTCGACCAGCGGAGCCTGGGAACGACGTCACGTCATCGATGCCTGCCAGCTTCTGGGACTGGACCGCACGTTCAAGTACGCGCAGGGCAGTCTCGAGAATCTTGCGCGTTTGGCCGACGCGTGCCGAAGCTCCGCCGTCACACGTACACGGCTCTATTCATGGCTGGTCTTCAACATGTTGACCGGGAACGGCGATGCACACCTGAAGAATCTGAGCTTCTTCGTGTCGGCCTCCGGCGTACGGTTGGCTCCACACTATGACCTCGTCAGTACCTCGGTCTACGACACGCCAGCCTTCGACGGACGAGGCTGGCCCGATGCGACGCCGTTGGCCTGGCCACTGCTGGATGCTCAAAGATTCGCGGAAATCGACCGGCCGTTGATGATCGAAGCAGGCACGGCGCTGGGCATTCACCGAAACACGTCGACAAGACTGCTGGATGTTCAACAGCGCAGCGTGGTGAACTCGGCCTCCTTGCTGTATGAGGCATTCCTGGCCGATGCGGACGATCGAACGCGCACTCAGCCGGCGCTTCAAACAACAATCGCCGGCGAGGCTCGCTGCCTGCGCGCCATCGTTTACAACGTGATCAAGGAAATGGCCGAGCGCCTGGCCTGAACCCTACAGCCCGGCCAGCCCGCGCGCCGCGACCACCGCCTCGGTGCGGTTGCGCACGTCCAGCGCGCGGAAGATGGCGGCCAGGTGGATCTTGACCGTGCCTTCGCTGATGCCCAGGTCGCGGGCGATGAGTTTGTTGGGCTTGCCCTGGGATAGCAGGCGCAGCACGTCGATCTGCCGCTCCGTCAGCAGGCCCCGCAGTTGGTCCAGCGAGGTGGAGCGGGCACCGCCGGCGGTGTCCGCCGCGGCCGGGGCTACGCCGGCCGGCTGGTGGGACATGCCGGACAGCATCATCTGCGGCACGAACACGCCGCCGGCCAGCACCAGCCGTACCGCCGACAGCATGACGTCGGGCGAATAGGCCTTGGGGATGAAGCCCAGGGCGCCCAGGTCGATGGCGGCGCGCATGACGTCGGGATCCTCGACGCCGGACAGCACGATGATGGGCAGCGCGGGCAGGCGCTCGCGCAGTTCGGCGATATGGCTGTAGCCCTCGGCGCCGGGCATCGTGAGGTCGATCAGGGCCAGGTCGAGGTCATCGGTGGCCTCGTGCCTGAGGTCCTCGACCTTGAGCGCCATCCTGAACTCGACATCGGGCCCCAGTTCGGCCAGCTTTACCTTGACGGCCTCGATGACCAGCCTGTGGTCATCGGCGATCAGGATCTTCATATTCCCCCCATATTCCCTGACATCGTAAAGATAGTCGGCCCGTCCGCGCTAGGCAAGGACCAGCGGCTTGCACCAACGATATAGGCCGCTCGGAATATGGCCCGGATATATCCCGTCTGAAAGAATCGCCTTCACTTTCTACGAGGACGCGGACCATGGGACTGCACTCCCGCCCCCCGTGCCGGTCCATGCCAGGTCTATGGTCGGCGCTGCGATCGTTGTTGCTGGCGCTGGCCTGCGCCGCGGGGGTGCCGGCGTTCGCGTCGGCGCAGCCGGGCGCGGCGCAGCGCGAGGACGAAGCGCCGGTGGAGGCCTGGCGCCAGTGGCGCAGCGTGCTCTTCCGGGTGCAGGCGCCCGGAGCGACGCCGGCCGCGCCGGGCGACGCGGCGGAGTCCGTCAATTTCATCTTCGGCACCATCCATTTCGGCGATCCCGGTGAACTGGCGCTGGATACCGGGGTGATGCGGGAGGCGATGAGCCATACCCGGATCCTGGTCAACGAGGTGGCCAACGACGCCCACTGGGACGCCTCGAAGGAACGCTACCGCCTGCTGGCCGACCAGGCGGGCCTGCCCGGCCTGATCGGGCCGCAGGCGTACGCCGAGCTGCAGCGGCTGCTGCCAGGGGTACCGCCGGCCCTCTTGCATCGCCTGAAACCCTGGGCCGCGCTGGCGCTGCTGGAGGCGCGCGGCGAGGTGGCGGGCGAGCAGACGCTGGACCGACGGCTGGAGCGCTGGGCGGCGGATATGCAGCTGCGCACCGAGCATCTGGAAACGCTGGACGAGCAGTTGGCGGCCCTGGATTGCGTGCCGTCGGCCGAGCAGGCGCTGGTGTTGAAGCAGCGGCTGCAGACCCCGTGGCTGTTCAGCGAACAGTCGGCGCGGGTGCTGGAGTACTACCGCAGCCGCAACCTGGCGGCGTGGCTGGACGAGATCGACGCGATGGTGGGACTGGACGCGCGCGCCCGCCCCATCGAGGACAGGGCGCGGCGCTGCCTGATCGAGGCGCGCAACGAACGCTGGCTGCCCAGGCTGGACGAGCTGCTGAGACGAGGCGGAATGTTCGTGGCCGTGGGCGCCATTCACCTGACGGGAGCCGCCGGCCTGCTGGAACGCCTGAGGCAGCGCGGCTTCCTGATCGTGGCGGAACCGCTGTGAAGCGGCGGCACGCCATGGGGAGGACACGGGAATGTTGAACCGACAGCAGGTTTTCTGGGGCCAGGGCGCATTCCTGGCCCCGCAGCATCTGCAATGTCACGAGGAATGGACACGGGCCTACGGCTGGGCACTGCACGGCCTGCACGCGCCCTATCCACGCGGCTTCGAGGTGCTGGAGCTGGACGAGCAGGCGCTGGCGGGCGGGGTGGTCCGGATCGTGCGCTACGCGCTGCTGACGGCCGACGGCCACTGGGTGGGCGGCGGTTCGGCCGGTGCGCCGCTGCCGGGCAATGCCCAGGTTCCCGAACGCAGTCTGCTGGAAATGGCGGTGACGGGCAACGATCCGATCTCGCTTCACCTCGTGCTGGCCCGCGATCCCACGGTGCAGGGGCTGGGGCCGGACCAGAAATCGCTGCTGCCGACGCGGCATGCGCTGCGCACGGAGCACATGGCCGATCCCTTCGACCCGCAGGCGCCCGCGGTGGACGTGGATTTCGTCGATTGCCAGCCGCAGATCGTGTGCAGTCTGGACGAGCATGCCGAGGCGGTGCTGGGCAGCGCGGAATCCTGCAAGTTCGCCGAGATCCTGCCCAACGGCCCGGGCCGCTTCAAGCTTTCGCAGGACTACGTGCCGCCGATGGTGTCGCTGAACGCCTCGCCGAACCTGGCGCGCTGGACACGCGCGCTGCGCGATCTGGTGGTGTCGCGCGGCCAGGACTTCGCCTCGGCCAAGCGCCAGCGCGGCATACGCGCGGCCTCGACCAGCGCGCAGGAAGTGATGCGGGTGCTGATGATGCAAACCTTCGCGCGCTACATCCCGCTGCTGCAGGAACACGTGCGGCTGGGCAGGGTGCCGCCCTGGCCGCTGTACCAGGACCTGCGGCGGCTGGTGGCGGAGTTCTCGGTGTTCTCGGAGGAAATCGGCTACGCCGGAGGGCTGCAATCCAACCCTGCGGAAACCGAGCTGCCGGTGTACGACCACGACGATCTGCGGCGCTGCTTCAAGCTGGCCTTCGCGCGCGCGGAAAGCCTGATCAAGGCGCTGACGGTGGGCGCGGAGGTCGGCATCACGCTGGCCTACGACGGCCGTTTCCACAAGGCCGACCTGCCGGTCAGCCTGTTCGCGTCGGACAAGACCCGCTTCTACCTGGCCTTCGAATCGTCGGTGCAGGGCATGGAGCTGGCCCAGCGCCTGCAGCGCACCGGCAAGATCGCCTCGAGCGAGGAAATGCCGCGCCTGCTGCAGGCGGCGCTGTTCGGCCTGAAGATCGACCTGCTGCCGGTGCCGCCCGAGGAACTGCCGCAGAAGACGCCGAACACGACGTACTTCCTGATCGATACCCGGCACCAGTTCTGGCAGTTCATCAAGGATAGGCGAAACATCTCGATCTTTTCCGATCTCCCCGCAGACGAGACGGTCATCAAGCTGTTCCCCGTCGGCGCAGAAGAATAGCAACAAGCGCCCAACCAGGAGTCATCCATGGCACGCCTGCTGGATTTCTTTTCACCGGTCTTCTCGTTCGGGTTGGAGCTGGACGAGCGGATCGCCGCCGGCACGGCCGGCAACGGGGCCGCCGAAGTGCAGGAGCACGCGCGCAGGCTGATCGCCGCGGCGAAGGCGGCGGCGCTGGCCGCCGGCAAGCGGCCCGAGCACGTGGAGTCGGCCTGCTTCGCGGTGGTGTCCTGGTTCGACGAGATCATCACGCGCAACCCCGCGTACTGGAACAGCGTCACGCCACTGCAGGTCGCGCTGTTCAACACCAACAACGCCGGCAACGAGTTCTTCCACCATCTGTCCATCCTGAAATCGGACGAGGACGAGGTGCGCGAGGTCTACTACCACGCGCTGCTGCTGGGGTTCGTGGGCCAGTATTACTTCGAGACCGGCGACACCGGCGAACTGGGCAAGCTCAAGGAACTCCACAGCCGCCAGCTTCCCGTTCCGCCCGCGGCTCTGCACACGCTGCGCGAAGAACCCATCACGCCGCAACCCTACCTGATGAAGGATCCGTCGGGACCGCGCTACCCCAAGCAATGGGACAAGCTGCTGCTGAAGGCCGGCGCGGCAGTGGCGCTGCTGATCCCGGTCGGCTATCTGCTGTGGCTGCTGGTGGCCGGCCCGCGCGAATCCGGTCCTTCGGTGGCGGACCTGGTGCAGGGGCAGTTGCAGACCTACGCGTGTTCGGAGCTGGGTGCGCAGGTGGCCGACAGCGGCGCGACCGCCGTCAGCGGCTACGTCTCGCGCCCCGAGGACATCGCGCGGGTGCAGGCCGACATTGCCGGCATCAAGGGCGTGAAGTCGCCCACCTTCGACGTCAAGGTGCGCATCTGGCCGCACTGCGAGGTGGTGTCGCTGCTCAAACCCTACCGCGGGCGGAACCTCGATCGCCGGCACGGCCTGCAGGTCACGCCCACCACCGGTCACTCGGACCGCTTCACCGAAGGCGAGCGTGTCACGGTCAAACTGGGCCAGGCCGACTACGACGGCTATCTGTACGTGGACTACTACACGGTGGACGGCTCGGTCATCCACCTGTACCCCAACAAGCGCGAACCGGAGAATGGCCGGCTGATACGCGCGGGCGAGCAGTTCAACGTGGGCGAGAAGATTCCCGAGGGCTGGATCGTCGGCCCGCCCTTCGGCCAGGAACTGATCACGGTGGTCAGTTCGCCGTCGCCGCTGTACACGGCGGAGCGGCCCGAGTACGAACCGGCCTCGGCCTACCTGCCCAAGCTGCGCGAGTTCCTGGACGCGCACCAGGGCAACGACAAGCTGGCCGCGAACTTCCTGTTCCTGCAAACCGAACCGAAGCGGTGACGCCATGAGTTTCCTCGACCGTATCGCCCAGCCGCTGGAACGCCTGCCCGGCATGAAGAAGCGGGCCGTCCGCGTGGCCACCGCCCTCGTCCTGCTGCTGGTGCTCGCCGCGCTGCTTGTGTTCGTGGCCACGCTGGTGCTACCGCTCCTGCCGGCCCGGTTCTGGCAGGTGCTGGCCCTGTGCCTGGTCGCCTTCGCCGTGCTGTGGTGGTTCGCCTCGGGGGCGAAGCGGTTCTCGCGGCGGGGGTTCGCGCGCAAGCGTATCGGCGACCTGGGCCCCGGCAACCCGGAGGACGAGAAAGTGGCGCTGGAGCGCATGCGCACCGCCATCGCGCAGGCGCGCCAGGCCATCCAGCGCTCGCCCGAGATCGGCAAGGGCCGCGATCCGCTCTACCGCATCCCCTGGATGCTGTTCGTGGGCGACGAGCAGGCCGGCGTGAACGGCCTGCTGCGCGCGGCCAACCGGGTCTCGCCCTTTCCGCCTCCCGATCCCCAGCCCGACGGCTATTGGCGATGGTGGTTCTTCAAGTCCATGATCGCCATCGAGACGCCGCCCTCCGCGGTGTGCGATGCCTCGGCCCGCGTGGAACGGGGGCTGTGGTATCAGGCGCTGATGCTGCTTTCCACCGAACGCGACAAGCTGCCGCTGAACGGCATCGTCGTGTGCATGGGCGCGCGCACGCTGCTGGCGGGCCCGGACGCGGTGCGGCCGGTGGCGATACGGCTGCGGCGGCTGGTCGACGAGGCGCTGGAGCATCTACAGGTCCAGCTTCCCGTGTACCTGGTGGTGACCGGGCTGGACCAGGTGCCCGGCTACGGTGCCTTCGCCGCCGCCGTGCCCGAGCAGGCGCTGGCGCAGGCGGTGGGGCACCGGCTGTCGGACACGGAAGAGATCAGCGCGGCCACCGGAAACCGGCTCGAAGAACTCTATGCCCCGATCGTGCAGCGCCTGCACGCGCTGCGCATCACCGCGCTGCGCAGCCAGGGCACGCCGGCCGGGCGCCGGGCCATCTACGAGTTCGTCGAGCACGTGCGGGCCCTGGAGCCCGGCCTGGAAACCCTGGTCGGCCTGATGCTGGAGGACAACCCCTTCCAGCGCACGCCCCGCTGGCGCGGTCTGTTCCTGACCGGTTCGCCGCCCGAGACCGCCGCGGGCAAGAGCGGCGCCGCGGGCGGTTTCCTGGACGATCTCGTCACCCGTTTCCTGCCCGCCGACCAGCCCCTGGCCTCGCCCAGCTTCCGCGGCAACGCCGGCAAGATGGCGATCGCGGCGGTGGGCGTGGGCGCGATGCTGGGCCTGTCGGCCATGCTGAGCTTCGGTTTCGTCAACGCCCGGCAGGACGACGGCAAGCTGCTGGCGCAGACACAAACGGCCTGCCGCGCACCCAGCGACGCGGTGGCGGCCGCGCGCATCGGCTGGCTGGCCCGCTGCGGCCGGACCATCGAGCAACTGGAAGTGGCGCGCGCCGAAACCGGCCTGGGATTCGGCCTGCGGCGGGCCGACTCCGACATCGAGCGGATGAAGGAACAGGTGCTGCGCGATTTCTCCAACCTGATCCTGGCGCCCTACGACCAGAACATCGAGACCGACCTGGCGCGCAACCAGGCGGGGCTGGAGCACCTGCTGGCGGTATCCCAGCGGCTGCGCATGCTGGACCACTGCCGCCGGCAGAGCGATGCGTGCCAGCAGGAAGCGGCGACCAATCTGGCTTTCGACCAGGACGCGAGGCTGTTCAGCCCTTTTGTCTCGGGTGAGCAGGACGCGCGGGCCGATCGCGAACACGCCGCCGCCCTGCTCACCACCTACATGGGCTACCTGCGCTGGCAGCAATCGGCCACGCTGGACGCGGAAGCCCAGCGCCTGCGCGCGCTCCTGGCCCGCCTGCTGGCGGCCCATACGCCCCGCCCGGAAGACGTCCGCGCCTGGGCCGACCAGCGGCGCGACCCGATCGCGCTGACCGGCTTCTGGCTGCCACCGGACCGGGTCGTGGGCGTGGAGGCGGCCGCCATGCCCGCGGTCTCGGCCGCCTTCACGCGCCAGGCCTGGCAGGAAGTGCTGGCGCCCATGCTGCGCACCGCCATGGAGGCCGTCCCCGAGCGCAAGCCTGTCCTGGAAACGTTCCGAGCCCAGTACTTCAGCGAGTACTTTCGCGCATGGGGACGTTTCCAGGCCAGGTTCTTCGAAGGCACCAGGCTGTGGCGTCCCCAGCTCGACGCCATGGGCAAGCGCGCGGGAACGGCCGAGGATCCGTACGTCCTGCTGGCCGCCGCCACCGATCGCGAGTTGCAGGGGCTGGACCTCGCGCTGCCCCTGGGTACGCGCTGGACCCGGGCATGGGCCCGCGCCAAGGACGATTGGCTGGGCGCCTGGCGGCCCCTGGGCGGATTCGTGGTCGATACCGTGACGGGAATGTTCGGCCGATGGTGGGGCGCCGAGCCCATCCAGCCCCCCGCCTGGCTGCTGGCCGAGATCGACACCAACGAACGCGTGCTGCGTCCCCAGCACCCGGACTACGCGCGCGCCTACCTGCGCCTGCGCGCCGACGCCAGCGGTCAGGACGCCTACGACGTTGCAGCCGAACTGTTCCGCGCCAAGGGCGCGCCGCCGCAGCCGCCGGCCGCCGACTACGCCGCCCTGCTGTCCTCGGTGGACAAGCCGGGGGAACAATTCGCCGCGGTCTTCAAGGGCGACGACCTGGCCGCCTGGTCCGTGGTGCAAGGGCCGTCGCGGCTGCTGCTGTACCTGACCGTGCAGCGCGCCGGCCAGTTCGTCCAGGCCCGCTGGAACGAGAGCGTGGTCGCCGCGCTGCGCGGCATGCCGCCCAAGGAGCAGGTCGACGCGCTGTACGGCGAACAGGGCCGGCTGACGGCCTTCGTGAAGGACTGGCTGCAGCCCTTCATCACCGAACGCGAACGCACGCCCACGCGCATCGCCGGCATCGGCCTGCCGCTCTCCCCCGCCTACCAGGGCATGGTGGCGGCCGAGCGGCGCATCCTGTCGAACCAGATCAACAAACCCTTTCTTGCCGGCAGCTTCCAGTTCTCGCAACCAACGCGCATCGGCGCGGCCAGCGAAGGGCCGCAGGGCACCGTGCTCGAAGTAGTCTGCCGCGAGCGCACCTACCTCGCATCCACCCGCGCGGAGTCGCTGGCCGAAGCCACGGCCCAGGTATTCTGGTCGCCCGACAGTTGCATCGAGGCGCGCCTGCACATCTCGCTGCCCGTGCCGCCGGAGGCGCCCGCTGCCGCCGCGCCCGGCGCGATGCCCGGCGCCGTTCCCGCGCCCGTACCCGCCGCGGCTCCCCCAACCACCCTGGGGCCGCGGCTGACGCTGATCTACCCCGGCGCCGAAGGCTTCGCCACCTTGATCGCCGATTTCCGTTCGGGCTCGCACGCTTTCCGGCTGCCCGACTTCCGCACCTCGTACGGCCCCATCCAGTGGAAGGAGGTGTCGGCCCGGCTGGCGCAGCAAGGCTTCACCGAGGCCCGGGTCTTCATGGACGTGCGCCCGTCCGACGAGATGCTGCGCTTCCTGAACGCCCGAACCGAGCCGGTCGCCGCGCTGCCGACCTCGATCCTGGAATGACGACCTGGAGATTCCCATGGCCATCGATATCGCCGAACTGATGCAACCCATCGCCGGGAGCGACCCCTGCGGCGAGGACGCGTCGTTCTCGGACACCTACGACCGTATCCGGGAAGCGCGCCGCGCGGACGATCCGTCGCTGTCGCAAGGCGACTGGCAGACCGAACTCAAGACCGCCGATTGGCGGGCCGCCGCCGACCTGGCGGCCGAGGTGTTGCAAAACCAGAGCAAGGACCTGCAGGCCGCCGTCTGGCTGGGCGAGGCCCTGATCGCCCGCCACGGACTGGCTGGCACCGCGGACGCGATGGGCGTGCTGCACGGCCTGCTCGACGCCTACTGGGACGGCCTGCATCCGCGGGCCGACGGCGACGACCTGGAGGAACGCGCCAGCAAGCTGGCCTGGTTCAACGTCTACGGCGGCCTGGCCTTGAAGAAGGCGCCGCTGACCGCTTCCGCGCCCTATGTCACGCTGATCGACTGGCAGGACTCGCGCGAGGTCGACAACCTGGCGCGCCAGAACGCCGCCGCCTACCAGGAAGCGCTGGACGCGGGCAAACCCACCGGGGAATCGGTGGACAAGGCCATCGAGGGCGGCGGCCCAGGCTTCGTGTCGGAAACCCTGGCCGCCGTCGACGCGGCGCAGGCCGCCTTCGACCGCTTGCAGGCGCTGGTGGACCAGCGCTTCGGCCGCCAGGCGCCCAGCCTGGCCGACCTGGGCGACGGGCTCAAGCGTGCGCGCCAGGTGCTGGGGCGGGCGGCACAGAACCTGGGGATCGCGCCGCAACAGGGACAGGAGGCTGGCGAAACCGTAGTCGTCGTCCCCACGGTACCTGCCGCGATGCTGGCACCCGCGTTGCAGGCCACGCCGGCGGCCGCGCCTGCGATGGCCGTGCCGCGCGTGATGGTGGACTTCCAGGCCCGCGCGGAACTGCTGCGCACCCTGGGCGAGATCGCCGCCCACTTCAAGCGCGTGGAGCCGCACAGCCCCGTATCCTTCCTGCTGGAACGCGCGGTGAGCTGGGCCGACATGCCGCTGGATCAATGGCTGGCGGAGGTGGTGAACGACGATTCGGTGCTGGGGGTGATACGGGATCGGATAGGGGTGCCGCGGGGGTGACGGGCTCAACCGTGCATCGGTTCGAACTTCAGCTTGAGTCCGAACGCTTGAATCAGCTTCCAAACGGTTTCATAGCGCGGCTTGGAACCCGGCGCCAGGGATTTGTACAGGCTTTCTCGCCCCAGGCCGGTACGCTGGGCGACCTCGGCCATGCCCACCGCCTTCGCAATGTCCCCCAGAGCAAGCAGGAAAACATCAGGGCCTTCCTCAATGGCGGCGGAGAGATATTCCGCGATCATCTCTTCGCTGTCCAGGTATTCCGATGCGTCGAATGGCCTGATTTCACGCCTCATGATCCACCTCTTTTGCAGCCCACACTCTGTGGGCTGTCTTGATGTCGTTGGCCTGGGTCGATTTGTCGCCGCCACAAAGCAACAGGTAGACCACCGCCCCTTGCCTCGCGTAATAGATCCGATATCCCGGACCCACGTCGATCTTCATCTCCATGACTCCGCGACCAAGCGCGCGATGGTTGCCGAAGCTCCCGGTTCGTGCGCCCTGGATCCGGGCGATGATCCGGGCCCTGGCCCGCAGATCCTTCAGGCCGTGCAGCCATTTTTCGAACGCTTTCGTTGCAAGGATAGTGTTCATTAATAGTATCCCATTGGATACAAAAATCAAGCAGGACGGGGCGATTTTGCGGATAGATCCCTGTCATCGCCAAGCACCTCAAGGGCAATTTCGTCCCACCTGTCCCCCTACCCCTTCCGGCCTATCTCCACGTCTGGCCGTCTGGCTACTACCGCCGCCGGCCCCGCCTTTCTAGACTGCACCGCATTCCCGTTCGACCGCCGGCTACGCCAAGGAGAGCGATCATGGCCAAGAAGGAAAGCACCCAGCACAAGCTCGACCGTGTCCGCGCGCCGCGTGTCCAGCTGACCTACGACGTGGAGATCGGCGACGCCATCGAGAAGAAGGAACTGCCCTTCGTCGCCGGCGTACTAGGCGATTTCAGCGGCAAGCCCGAGGAACCGCTGCCCCGGTTGAAGGACCGGAAGTTCGTCAACGTCGACAAGGACAACTTCGACGACGTGCTCAAGGGCATGAAGCCGCGCCTGCAATACCAGGTGGACAACAAGCTCTCGAACGACGGCTCGCGCATAGGCGTGACGCTGGATTTCAAGAGCCTGGCCGACTTCGAGCCGGAGAAGCTCGTGCGGCAGATCGACCCGCTGCGCAAGTTGCTGGAGGCCCGGCAGAAACTGGCCGACCTGCGCAACAAGATGGCGGGCAACGACAAGTTCGAGGAATTGCTGAGCGAGGTGCTGCAAAACACCGACAAGATCGCCCAGTTGTCCCGGGAAGTCGCGAAAGACGACACCCCCGAAGCCTGACGCACCGTAGCCACCGGAGAACGCCCATGGCCGACACCCAACAACAAGGCGCGGCGCCCGCCGCATCCGCCGAAGCCGAGTCCGCTTCGCTGCTCGACTCCATCCTGTCGCAGAGCCGCATCGCTCGCTCCGATTCCGAGAAGGAACGGGCGCGTGACCTCATCGCCGAGCTGGTCAGCCAGATCGCCGACGGCGAGGTCACGATCTCGCGCGACGCCATCGCCTCCATCGACGCGCGCATCGCGCAGTTGGACGCGGTGCTGTCCGACCAGTTGTCGGCCGTCATGCACGCGCCCGAGTTCCAGCAGTTGGAAGGCAGCTGGCGCGGGCTGAAGTATCTGATCGACAGCTCGGAAACCAGCACCACGCTGAAGGTCAAGCTGTTCAACGCCAGCAAGAAGGAGCTGGTGAAGGACCTGAAGAGCGCCTCGGACTTCGACCAGTCGGCGCTGTTCAAGAAGGTGTACGAAGAGGAATACGGCACCTTCGGCGGCGCGCCGTTCGCGACGCTGATCGGCGACTACGAGTTCACGCGCCATCCCGAGGACATGTACCTGCTGGAGGAGATGTCGCACATCGCCGCTTCGGCGCATGCGCCTTTCCTGTCGGCCGCCTCGCCCGAGCTGTTCGGGTTCGAGAGCTTCACCGATCTGTCGGGACCTCGGGATCTGGCCAAGATCTTCGATACGGTCGAGTACGCCAAGTGGAAATCCTTCCGTGGGTCCGAGGATTCGCGCTACGTCGGACTGGCCATGCCGCACGTGCTGGGACGCCTGCCCTACGGTCCCGACACCGCGCCGGTGGAGGCCTTCAATTACCAGGAAGACGTGACCGGCAAGGACCACTCCAAGTACCTGTGGAGCAATGCCGCGTACTCGCTGGGCGCGCGCATCACCGACGCCTTCGCCCGCTACGGCTGGTGCGCGGCGATCCGCGGAGTGGAAGGCGGCGGACTGGTCGAGGGGCTGCCCACCCATACCTTCGCCACCGACGACGGCGAGGTCGCGCTGAAGTGCCCGACCGAGATCGCCATTACCGATCGGCGCGAGAAGGAACTGGCCGACCTGGGATTCATTCCGCTGGTGCATTGCAAGGGCACGGACTACGCGGCCTTCTTCTCGACCCAATCGGCGCAGAAGGCCAAGGAATACAACACCGATGCCGCCAACGCCAATGCCCGGCTGTCGTCGCAATTGCAGTACATCTACGCGGTCAGCCGCATCGCGCATTATCTGAAGACGATGATGCGCGACAAGATCGGCAGCTTCGCCTCGAAGGCGAGCGTCGAGACCTATCTGAACAACTGGGTCGCGCAGTACGTCCTGCTGGACGACATGGCCTCGCAGGAACGCAAGGCTCAATTCCCGCTGCGCGAAGCCCGTATCGAAGTGGCCGAGATACCCGGCAAGCCGGGCGCCTACAAGGCCGCCGCCTTCCTGCGCCCGCACTACCAGCTGGACGAACTGAGCGTCTCGCTGCGCCTGGTGGCCGAACTTCCGCAATCGGCCCGCTAATTCACCACGAGGAGTCTGAATCATGGCATTCGATGCATTCATCCAGCTTGAAGGGATCAAGGGAGAAAGCACGGACGAGAAGCACAAGGACTGGATCGAGATCCAGAACTACGGCTTCGGCGCGGCCCAGCCCCAGTCGAACACCGCATCGTCGTCGGGCAACCTCGGGTCGGCGCGGGTCGAGGTGAAGAACTTCAGCTTCCTGCACAACCTGGACATCGCCAGCCCCAAGCTGTTCGAATACTGCTGCACCGGGGCCACGATTCCCAAGGCGACCATCACCCTGAACCGCGCCGGCGGCCAGAAAGAGAAGTACATGGAGTACAAGCTGACTGACGTGATCGTGACTTCGGTCAATCGTGACGGCGCCGCCGACAACACGCAGGACGTGCCGCTGGAAGCCGTTGCGCTGGGCTTCGGCAAGATCGAGATGACCTACAGCAAGATCGGCATCGACGGGAAATCCTCCGGCAACGCATCCGCCGGCTGGGACCTGAAGAAGAACGTAAAGGTGTGATGGACGGCGGACGGGCAACCGTCCGCCGGTCCTAGATGAAGAGCCTGATCGAACGCCTGGAATCGGCGTCGGCCGACAGCGGCCGCGCCGATATCTACGCACTGCGCGAAGCCGTCTCGCGTGACCTGGAAGCGCTGTTGAACACGCGCTCGGAAGGGGCGCGCCTGATTCCGCAGGCCTATGCCGAATGCCGCAAGTCTTCGCTGACCTACGGCATTCCCGACTTCTCGTCCTACAGCCTGCTCAGCCCGCATGACCGCGACCGGATACGGCGCGCGCTGGAGGCCGCCATCAGCCAGCACGAAAGCCGCCTGTCGCGGGTCAGGGTGGGACTGGAGCCGCCCCGCCAATACGAGCGCGTCCTGCGCTTCAAGGTGGACGCCTTGCTGTCGCTGGGGCCCGACCGTGAAAAGGTGCAGTTCGACGCGGTGCTGCAGCTCAATACGCAGGCCTACGCCGTCAAGTAGCGGTCGCCGCGCGCAGCACCGCCGCCAGTGCCTGTCTGAGCACTTCGCTGGTGACCGGCTTGTGCAGTACCGCGATACCGGCCTCGGCAATCTCGCGCAGCCGGTCCGGCTTGGTCTCGCCCGTGACCAGCAGGCGCGCCGCCCGGCGGCCTCGCATGCCGGGGTGCGCATCGAGCGCCCGCAGCACTTCCAGTCCGTTCTCGCCATCGCGCAGCAGCAGATCGGTGATCACCACGTCAGGCGGTCGCGTCCACTGCTCGGCCAGGGCCAGGACCTGCGCCCGGCTCTCGGCCACGGCCACCTCGGCACCCCAGTTGCGCAGCACGAGCGACAGCCCCTCCAGTATGTTGGGCTCGTCGTCGATCACGAGCATGAACATGCCCGTGAAATCGACCTGAGCACCCTGCGCCGGGCAGGACGGCGGCGCCTCGGCCGGTGCTGCCGCCGGCGCCACCACGGACACCACGGTCCCTCGGCCCATGCGGGATTGCAGCCGCAGCGGCATGTCCAGCAAGTCGCACAGGCGGCGCACCGTGGCCAGGCCAAGTCCCAGGCCCCGCGAGCCTCGCGAGCTGGACGCATCGACCTGGTAGAACTCCTCGAACACCTTTTGCTGATGCTCCGGCGCGATGCCCACGCCCGTGTCCCAGACGCCGATACGCATCCCCCCCGCGTCCCGGCGGGCTCCGACCAGCACCCCTCCCTGCGTGGTATGGCGCAGCGCATTGCTGACGAGGTTGTTCAGGATGCGCGACAGCATGACGTAGTCGCAATCGACCCACGCGTCGGTCTTGCGCACGACCAGCCGCAGTCCCTGCTCTTCGGCCTGGGGACGGAAGTTGCGGCTGATGTCGTCGAACAGGTGGTCCAGCGGGAACACGACGCGCTGCACGCGCACCGCGCCGGCGTCGATCTGCGACAGGTTGAGCAGTTCGGAGAACAAGCGGTCCAGCGAATGCACGCACTCCTGGATGGAGGCGATGCAGGCCAGCCGCGGCGGATCGGTCTCGTCCGAGCGCAAGGCGTCGGCGAACAGGGTCAGCGCGTGCAGCGGCTGGCGCAGGTCGTGGCTGGCCGCGGCCAAGAGGCGCGTCTTGCCCTGGTTGGCGGCCTCCAACTGGGCGTTCTTCAGGGCCAACTCCTGGGTGGCCTGCACGATCTGGCTCTCCATGGTCCTGCGGCTGTCCGCCAACGCCTGGGCCGCCACCTTGAAACCATGCTGCAGGCGGCCGACCTCGGCGGTGGCACCGGTCTCGACCTCGACCTCCTCGCCTTCGCCCAGCCGGTCGACGACCTCGGCCAGCTTGCGTATGGGGGCGCTGATGCGCCGCGCCGCCCACCAGCCGGCGATCCCCACGCCCAGCAGGCTGGCACCCAGCAGCGCGGCCAGCGTGGACCACAGGTTGCGGCGGGCCGCGGCGATGGAATCCAGGTCGAACTCCACCATGACTTCGCCGGCCCGCGCCAGTTCCTCGCTGTCTATGGGTTCGAGCACTTCCAGCCCCGGCGGATCGGTGGGCTTGGTCCAGAAGCCCGACTGCGCGACGATCTCGCCATCCAGGGTCCGGATCTGCACCTGCCTGACGCCCGGCTGCTGGCTGCCGACGCGGGCGGCGTTGAGCAGCGCGCGGCGGTCCATGCGCATCAGCGACGTGCGCGACAGGGTTGCCACCTGGCGGGCCACCGCCCGCGCGTTGTTCTCGGTCAGTTCGGTCAGTTCGGTCAGGTGGTGGCGCGCCAGCACCGACATCGCCAGCAGGATGGCCACCGCGGCCGGCACCAGGCTGAGCAGCATCAGCCGCACGGCAAGCGGCACGCTGCCGACGGAGCGGCGGGAAAGATCGGCGAGACGCGACGGCGCGGCCATGCGAAGACGGAAAGTGACAGTCTCGTGATTGTGGATAGCGGCGTTCGCCAAGACAAGCGAAATCGATTCTTGCGGATTCTGTTGCCAAATATGTCGTCGCTTTCTGTCCGCGCGGGTTGATGCGATGATCCGGTGCCCCGATCCACGCTACCCCATCGTGCATACGCTCGCCCAGCTTCTCGTTCGCCGGATGTCGTTCGCGCTGCTGCTCGCCAGTGCCGCGCTGGCCGTCCTGCCAGGCGTCTCGCGGGCGCAGGAAGCCGCGCTGCGCTTCGGGGTACTGCCCCTGGGCGGCGCGCTGGAATCGCGCCAGGACTGGAAACCGCTGCTGGACGACATGGGCGCCTCGGTGAGCCGGCCCGTCGTTGCCCTGTCCTTTACCTCCTACGAGGGCCTGCGCCTGGCCATGCAGGAGAACCGCGTGGACCTGGCCTTCGTGTCGGGCAAGCTCGCGCTCGAGGCGGTGCTGCAATACGGTATGGTGGTCCTGAACCAGGTCGTGCGGCCGGATGGCCTGCCGGGCTACCGCTCGGTCCTGATCGTGCGCAAGGATGGCCCCATCCAGACCCTGGACGACGTCCTGAACCAGCCCGGCAAGTGGCGTCTGGGCATGGGCGAGACGCAATCGATGTCGGGCTACGTCATTCCCCAATTGCAGCTTTTCGCGCCCCGCGGCATCGCGATCGAGCGCCATTTCCCGAGCGAACTCGTCGACGGCCACCAGGGCACGGCGCTGGCCGTGGCCAACGGCGACGTGGACGTGGCCACCAACAACACCGCCGACCTGGACCGCTTCCGCACCCACTTTCCGCAGGAAGCCGCGCGCCTGAAGATCATCTGGGAATCGGATCTCATCCCCCATGGCGCCATCGTCATGCAGCGGGGTTTTCCCGACGCAATGCGCGACAAGGTCCGCGCCTTCCTGAGCGGCTACGGCCACGGCACCGGCGCGCGCGCCGACACCGAGCGCGTGGTGCTGAGCCGGCTGCACGGCCTGGCCGGCTTCCCGACCGCCGACAACCGTATGCTGCTCCAGGTATTGCGATTGGAATACCAGCTCTCGCAGCGCCAGGCCCTCCAGGGCCAGTGGGTTTCGGAGCAGGCGCGGCAATCCCGGCTGGCGCGGCTGGCCGCCGAATACGAGGACCAGCGACAGCGGCTCGCGGTAGCGCCCGCGCCTTAGGCCCTATCCCCTAAGTGGTATGGAACGGACGCCGGCGAGGCGTCACACTGCATGGCCAGGATCCTGTCGGGAGAAGCGCCATGACGCCCGAGACCAGCCATGTTCAAGCGGGGCCGCCACGGCGGGCTCTGCAAGGCCGGCTGCCCATGACGACCGCCGCCGGTGCCGGCTTGCTCGCGCTGGCCGCCTGCACCGCGCCGACCACGCAGCAGCCGGCGCCCGCCGTGCCCGCGGCCGCGACGGCCACGCCCGCGCCATCGGCACCGCGCACGCCCGCCCCCTCGGGCGCCCGCCCCATGCCCGCCGCTGCACCAGCCATGGACAACCGCACGCCCCCCCCGGGGCAGACCCCGCCGGACAACCTGGGCACGCCCTTTTCCACCCGTTACGCCCGCTTCGAGCCGGTATCGTTTTCGGTCCTGCCCGGCTGGTCGGCGGACTCGGCGCGCGAAAGCCTGAGCGCCTTCCGCCAGAGCTGCCTGGCGCTGGGCAAGAAGCCGGTCTGGGATGAGTTGTGCGCGGCCGCCGGCCGCATCCAGGCCACCGACGATGGCGGCATCCGCCGCTTCTTCGAAGAACGCTTCCACGCCTATTCCATGCAGAACCCGGACCAGAGCGACGAAGGCGTCATCACCGGCTACTACGAACCGCTGCTGGAAGGCAGCCGCACGCGCAGCTCCCGCTATCCCTACCCCGTCCACGGCATACCGGCAGACCTGCTGTTCCTGGACGCGCAGGTGGCGGCCGCGGGCAGGCGGCAGTGGCTGCGGCTGGACGACCGGCGCCTGACGCCCGCCGCCGCCGGCTCGCCCGGCGCGCGGCAGTACGACGTGGACATGGGCAGCCTGACGCCCGGCATCCGCGACAAGCGCTATCGCGTGCGGGCCGAGGGCAACCGCATCGTGCCGTACTGGTCGCGCCAGGACATCGAGCGGCGCGCACTGGACGCGCAGGTACTGGCCTGGGTGAACGACGCCTATGCGCTGTATTCGCTACAGATCCAGGGGTCGGGCAAGATCCGGCTGGCCGGCGGCGAGACCCTGCGTGTCGCCTATGGCGAACAGAACGGCCATCCTTTCCTGCCCCAGGCATCGAGCGCCGACACCGCGACCGTCGGCGCCGCGATCAAGACCCGCGGCCTGGCGCTGGGCGCCAGCAGCGCGGCGGCCACCTCGTCGGCAGCGCAGCCGATGGCCAGCCCGCGCGCCGCCCCGGCCATCCAGCGCGATCCCGACGTGGCGCGCATCATCGCCGCCTTGCAGGGGAACGGCAGCGCGGCGCCGGCTCGCCCGGCCACACCCGCACCGGCCCCCGCGACGCCCGTGCCCACGGCCGCCCCTGCCACCCCGCCCGCCAGCCGGCCCGCGGCGCCCGACCCCGAGGTCGCGGCCATCATCGCGGCGTTGGGCGGAAAGGCCCCGGTCCGGCCCGCCGCGAGCCCCGCGCCCACTCCAGCCGCCGATTCCGGTGCCAGCCCCCCCCCCACGCCCGCCGCCATGGGCGGAGCCGGGCAGGCAACCGGCATCCCCGACCCCAGCTACGTGTTCTTCCGCCTGATCCCCGATGGCCCGCAAGGTCCGCTGGGCGCGCTGGGCGTGCCGCTCACGGCGGGCCGGTCGATCGCGGTGGATCCTCGCACCACGCCTCTGGGCTATCCGGTCTTCGTTTCCACCGGCGACCCGTCGCCCACGGTCGGCACCGTCAACCGGCTGATGTTCGCCCAGGATACCGGCGGCGCCATACGCGGCACGGTGCGCGCCGACTACTTCTGGGGCTTCGGCCCCTCGGCCGGCGACCGGGCTTCGCGCATGAAGGAAACCGGCCGCATGTGGCTGCTGCTTCCGCGCGATCTCCAGACCTCGGCCATGACGGCGGCGGTGCGCACCCGTTCGCTGGGCGGCCCCGCGGTGCTGGCCGAGTGCGTGGTACCCGACCCGGACAACTGCGTGGAGCAGTAGGAGGCCGCGGCGCCCGCCCCGATGCCACGAGTAATAGGCCATTCGGCGAATGGCCCGGAGCGCCGTCCCCTCCTAGACTGCCAACTCCAACGCGCCGCATCGCCACGCCCATGCTCGAGGAACTCCTTCCCTACTACGAAGACGAGCTCACGCACCTGCGCAAGCTCTCGAAGGAATTCGCCGCGCGCTATCCCAAGATCGCGGCGCGGCTGCTGCTGGACGGCGACGTCTACGAGGACCCGCACGTCGAGCGCCTGATCGAGTCCTTCGCCTTCATCGCCTCGCGCATCCACAAGAAGCTGGACGACGACTTCCCGCAGATCACCGAAGCCTTCCTGTCGGTGCTGTATCCGCACTTCCTGCGGCCGGTGCCCTCGATGTCCATCGCCCAGTTGCTGCTGGCGCCGGGCGCGGAACTGAGCGGCGCGCAGCGCGTCGAACGCGGCACCACGCTGCTGACGCGCCCCGTGCAGGGCGAGCCCGTGCGCTACCGCAATGCCTGGCCGGTGGAGGTGTGGCCGCTGGAGGTCACGGCTGCCCGCTGCGAGTCGATCGAACGCTCGGCCTTCGCGCTGCGCGGCGCGGAGACCGCCGCCACCATCAGCGTGCGCGTGGAGACCCGGGGCCAGGCCAGTTTCGCCAAGCTGGGCGTCGATACGCTGCGCTTCTATCTGGATGGCGAAAGCCCGCTGGTGCATGCGCTGCACGAACTGCTGCTCAACAGCGCCAGCCGCGTACAGATCGCGGCGGCCGAGGGACAGCCCGCGGTCGAGCCGCTGGAACTGCCCGCCTCCTGCCTGCGCCCGGTGGGCTTGGGCGAAAGCGAAGGGCTGCTGGACTACGACCCCCGCTCTTTCCTGGGCTACCGGCTGATCCAGGAGTACTTCGTCCTGCCGGAAAAATTCCTGTTCGTGGACCTGGCCGGCCTGGACCTGCGCCGCTTCGCCCGCGGCATCGACATACGCTTCCTGATCGCGCCCTTCGGCCGCCAGGAACGCCTGGGCCGGCTGGAACAGACGGTGGGCCGCGATACCTTCAAGCTGCACTGCACGCCCATCGTCAATCTTTTCTCGCAGCCGGCCGAACCGGTGCGGCTGACCCACGAACTGCACGAGTATCCCGTCATCCCCGACGTGCGGCGCCCGCTGGGACTCGAGGTCTATTCGGTGGACGGCGTGCGCCGGCACACCCGCGGCGTGTCGCAGGAACACGTGCGGGAGTTCCTGCCCTTCTTTTCGGTGGCGCACGGCCTCGAACAGGAGCCGGGCACCTACTGGATCGCCCGCCGTGTCCCGTCGGCGCAGCCTTCGGACGAGGGCACGGACATGCGCATCGCGCTGGTCGACAAGGACATGGATCCCAGCGTGCCGTCGGTGGACACGCTGTCCATCATTCTGACCTGCACCAACCGCGACCTGCCGACGCTCCTGCCCTTCGGCGGCGAGGACAGCAACCTCCAGCTCGAGGACGCCGGCGCCGTATCCGGCGCGCGGCTGCTGAAGAAACCCACCGCCACCTGGCGCGCGCCCATGCGGCTGGCCAACCAGTGGCGGTTGATCTCCCATCTGGCGCTGAATCATCTGTCCATCGTCGAGGGCGGGCGCGAGGCGCTGCTGGAGATCCTGAGCCTGTACAACTTCACCGACTCGGCCAGCCTGCGCAAGCAGATCGCCGGCATCGTCGACGTGGCCGGCGCGCCCTCCGTCGCGCGCGTGGGCGCGGCACCCCGCCAGGCTTTCGTGCGCGGCACCGACATTACCCTGACCTTCGACGAGAACCAGTACGTGGGTTCGGGCGTCTATCTGCTGGCCTGCGTGCTCGACCGCTTCTTCGGGCTGTACTGCACCGCGAATTCCTGGACCCGGCTGACGGTGCGCACCTTGCAGCGCGAAACCGCCATGGCCACCTTCGCCCCGCGCTCGGGCGACCAGCACCTGGTGTAGCAACATGGCCGCTCCCACCCACAGCCACCTGGCCCTGCTGCAAGCGCACCCGGAGCGGTATGGATTCTTCCAGGCCGTGCGGCTGCTGCTGCGCGGCGCAGGTGTGCCGGCCGGGGCGCGCGCGATTCCGTCCGGCACGCTGCGTTTCGGCACCACGCTGGGGTTGTTCTTCCCGCCGAACGAGATCGCCTCCATCGACCGGCCGCCATGGGCCGGCGCCGACGGGCCGCAGTTGATGCGGGTGAACTTCATGGGGCTGGCAGGCCCCTCCGGCGTCCTGCCCCGCCACTACACCGAGTGGCTGATGGCCCTGCGCCAGGCGCGCGACCCGGCGGCGCGGGATTTCCTGGACCTGTTCAACCACCGCCTGATCGAACTGTTCTGGCGCGCCTGGGCCCGCCACCGGCCCGAGGTGGCGCTGGAGTCGGACGCCGAATCGGGCGTGCACCGGCACGTCTATGACCTGATAGGCATGGGCACGCCCCATCTGTACGACAGCCTGTTTCCGCGCCGCGCGGCCGAACCCCAGGCGCGGCGGCGTCCGCTGCCCGGCGCGGCCCTGGGTTACTACGCCGGCCTGCTGTCGCAGCGGCCGCACGGCGCCGGGTCGCTGGCGCAGGTCATGAGCGACTACCTGCGCGCGCCGGTCACGGTGGAAAGCTGCGTCGGCACCTGGCAGGACGTACCCACCGGCGACCGCACACGCCTGGGCCGGCAGGCCGCGACGCTGGGAGGGCAGTGCGTGCTGGGTAGCCGCTTCTGGGATCGGCAGAGCACGCTGCGGCTGCGGGTGGGGCCGATGCGGCGCCGCCATTTCGAACAACTGCTGCCGCCGCCGGACAAGCGGACGGGCTGGCTGGACGGCACGGTGGAACTGGCGCGGTTCATGACCGGGCTGGCGCTGGACCTGCGCATCCGGCTGGCGGTCCGCGCCGACGAAGTCCGGCCGCTGCGGCTGGGCGGTGCCGCCACGGACGCCGCTCGCCTGGGCTGGAACACCTGGCTGGGCGGACGGCGCGGCGCGCGGCCGGCGGACGACTGCGAATTTCAATTCAGCGCAACGGGAGGCCAGTCATGGCGGTGAACCTGCGGGCATTGGTGGGGCGCCTGAACGGCGTATGCAAAGGCGCCATGGAAGGCGCGGCCGGGCTGTGCCTGTCGCGCACCCACTACGACGTCGAGATCGAGCACCTGCTTTCCAAGCTGCTCGAAACGGAAAACACGGACGTCACGCGCATCCTGCGCCAGTTCGACATCTCCCCCGACCAGGCGCGCAAGGAACTCGACCGCGCGCTGGACACGTTCAAGACCGGCAACTCGCGCACGCCGGCGCTGTCGCCCCACCTGCCGCTGCTGCTGGAGCGCGCGTGGGTGTTCGCGTCGGTCGAATACGGCGAGGCCCGGATACGCAGCGGCCATCTGCTGATCGCGCTGCTGGCCGACGCCGACCTCAAGCGCCTGCTGGCGCCCGCCATCAAGTCGGTGCAGGGCATCAACCTGGAATCGCTGCAGCAGAACTTCCACGCCATCGCCGCGGCGTCGGCGGAAGCACGCGACGCGCTGGCGCTGGGCGACACCGGCGCGCCGGCCGACCAGGCGCCGGCCGCCGACGGTACCGGCGGCAAGCCCAGCGCGACGCCCAACCTGGACCGCTTCTGCATCGACCTGACGCAGCGCGCGCGCGACGGCCATCTGGACCCGGTGCTGGGCCGGGACGAGGAAATCCGGCTGATGGTGGACGTGCTGTCGCGCCGGCGCCAGAACAACCCCATCCTGACCGGCGAGCCGGGCGTGGGCAAGACCGCCGTGGTCGAGGGCCTGGCGGCCCGCATCGTGGCCGACGACGTGCCGCCCGTGCTGCGCGGGGTGACGCTGTTGTCGCTGGACCTGGGCCTGCTGCAGGCGGGCGCCAGCGTCAAGGGCGAGTTCGAGAACCGGCTCAAGGGCGTGATCGACGAGGTCAAACGCAGCCCCAAACCCATCGTCATGTTCATCGACGAGGCCCATACGCTGATCGGCGCGGGCGGCGCGGCCGGCCAGAACGACGCCGCCAACCTGCTCAAGCCGGCCCTGGCGCGCGGCGAGATGCGCACCATCGCCGCCACCACCTGGAGCGAATACAAGAAATACTTCGAGAAGGACGCCGCCCTGACCCGCCGCTTCCAGGTGATCAAGGTGGAAGAGCCCGCCGACGCCAAGGCCGTCGGCATGCTGCGCGGCGTGGCGGCGGCCATGGCGAAACACCATGGCGTGCGCATCCTGGACGAAGCCGTGGCCGATGCCGTGAAGCTGTCGTCCCGCTACGTGGCGGGACGACAGTTGCCGGACAAGGCCGTCAGCGTGCTGGACACGGCCTGCGCCAAGATCGCGGTCGGCCAGCATGCCACGCCCGCCGCGGTGGAGGATGCCCAGCGCAGGCTGGAGGCCCTGGCCACCGAGCGTGCGCAGTTGGAATCCGAGGCCGCCACCGGGCTGGACCACGCGGTGCGCCTGGCGGAGATCGCGGCCGACGCGGCCCGGGTCCAATCCGACCTGGACCGCCTGAAGGAAAAATGGGAGACCGAACGCAAGCTGGTGGCCGAAATCGGCACCCGCCTGGACGCCCTGGCCAGCCTGCCGGCCGACGCCCCCGAGCGCGCCGGCGCCGCGCAGGAGCTCGACCGGCTGCGCGCCGAACTGCGCACCGCGCAGGGCGATGCGCCCATGGTCCATGCGCTGGTGGACGGCAGCGCGGTGGCCGAAGTGATCGCCGGCTGGACGGGGATCCCGGTGGGCCGCATGGTGGCCGACGAGATCGACGCCGTGCGCCGGCTGGACTCGCTGCTGGCCGAACGCGTGATCGGCCAGGATCACGCCCTGCAGGCCATCGCCCAGCGCGTGCGCACCTCGCGCGCCAACCTGGAGGACCCGAACAAGCCCAAGGGCGTGTTCCTGCTGGTGGGCACCAGCGGCGTGGGCAAGACCGAGACCGCCATCGCGCTGGCCGACATCCTGTACGGCGGCGAGCGCAACATGATCACGATCAACATGTCCGAATACCAGGAGGCCCACACCGTCTCGAGCCTGAAAGGCTCGCCGCCGGGCTACGTGGGCTACGGCGAGGGCGGCGTGCTGACCGAGGCGGTCCGCAGGCGGCCCTACAGCGTCGTGCTGCTGGACGAAATCGAGAAGGCCCACCCCGACGTGCTGGAACTGTTCTTCCAGGTGTTCGACAAGGGCAACATGGAGGACGGCGAAGGCCGCGAGATCGACTTCCGCAACACGCTGATCATCCTGACCTCGAATGCCGGCACCGACGTCATCATGCAGGCCAGCGACAACGGCCGCACCCGGCCGCCGGTGGACGAACTGCTGGACCTGCTGCGGCCCGACCTCCAGGATGCGTTCAAGCCCGCGTTCCTGGGCCGCTGCGCGCTCGTGCCCTACTATCCGCTGCGCGACGAGAACATGAAACGCATCGTGCGGCTGAAGCTGGACAAGATCGCCCGGCGCATACGCGCCAACCACGCGGCGGCGTTCGAGTACGACGAGGCCCTGGTGGACGCGATCGCGCAGCGCTGCACCGAGGTCGATTCGGGTGCGCGCAACATCGACAACATCCTGACGGGCACCCTGCTGCCCGAGGTGGCCGACCTGGTGCTGGCCCGCATGGGGGCGGCCGAGGCGATCTCCCACATAGGCGCCGGCATCGGGACCGACGGCGGCTTCGCCTACACCATCCGCTGACGGCCATGGCTATCTCCACCGCCGAACGGCTGTTCGACCTCGCCACCCCGCTGGGCGACGACGCATTGCTGGTCGAGCGCTTCGAGGGCCACGAAAGGCTGTCCGAACCCTTTCGCTTCCACCTGACGCTGGCCTCGGAGCACGAGGACATCAAGCCGTCCGCCCTGCTGGGCCAGCGCGTGACCCTGCGCATCTACACCGAGGACGGCGAGCGCCACTGGACCGGCTGGGTGTCGAGCTTCGAGCGCGCCGGCGAGCCGCGCCAGAACGACGGCGACAACCACAGCACCCGCTACGTCTGCGACGTGGTCCCGTGGTTCTGGTTCCTGCAACTGCACGAGGACTCGCGCATCTTCCAGAACCTGAGCATCCCCCGGATCGTCGAGGCCCTGTTCAAGGAGTTCAGCTTCTCGGACTACGAGCTGCACCTGACCGAAGACTACCCGGACCTGGTCTATTGCACCCAGTACCGGGAGACCACCTTCAACTTCATCTCGCGGCTGTTGGAACGGGCGGGCATCCATTACTTCTTCCGCCACGAGGAAGACGCCGAGATCATGGTGCTGACCGACAACCGTGACAACAACCCCAAGCTGGAGACAGCCACGCTGCCCTTCCACCAGCAGATCCTGCTGGAAGAGCGCGACGGCATCTCGTGGCTGTCGCGCCGCTTCGCCTCGCGCACCGGCCGCTACGTGTCCAACGACTACGACTTCACCAAGCCCGGCACCGACATGCGGGTCTCGATCAATTCCCTGATACACGTGGGCAACAACACCGAGTTCGAACGCTACCGCCACCCCGGCGGCTACGCCGAGCTGGCCGACGGCGACCAGTTGACCCGGGTGGAGATCGAGGCCGAGGAAGTCGAGTACGAGACGCTGGAAGGCGCCAGCAACGTCCGTACGCTGACGCCGGGCTACGTGTTCGAGCTGGAAGACCACCCCATCGACGCGATGAACGAGGAATACCTCGTCGTGTCGGTGGAGCACAGCGGCACCAACAACCTGGGCGACCTGGGCGGCGAGGAAGCCAGCACCTACGGCAACCGGCTGTCGGTGATTCCCCACCGGGTCACGTACCGCGCGCCGCTGCGCACGCCGCGCGGCCGCGTGAACGGACCGCAGACGGCCGTGGTCGCCGGTCCCAAGAGCGAAGAGATCTACACCGACGAGTACGGCCGCATCAAGGTCCATTTTTTTTGGGACCGCCGCAGCCACCGCAACGAAAAAAGCTCATGCTGGCTGCGCGTGGCCCAGGTCTGGGCCGGCAGGCAGTGGGGCGCGATGTTCATCCCCCGCATCGGCCAGGAAGTCATCGTCGACTTCCTGGACGGCGACCCGGACCGGCCCATCGTGGTGGGCAGCGTCTACAACGCCGACAACATGCCGCCCTACGCCCTGCCCGCGGAGCAGACCAAGTCCACCATCAAGACCATGTCGAGCAAGGGCGGCGAGGGTTTCAACGAGATCCGCTTCGAGGACAAGAAGGGCGAGGAACAACTGTTCGTGAACGCCGAGAAGGACATGGACGTGCGCGTGGGGAACGACCGGCGCACCGCGATCGGCAACGACGACCACCTGGTGGTCGAGCGCGACCGACTGGACGAGATCAAGCGCCATCGCCACGAAAAGATCAAGCAGGACCGCGTGGCCGAGATAGGCGGCGACGACCACCTGAAGATCACCGGCATGCAGGCCGTGGCCATCACCGGATCGCAGTCGGTGAAGGTGGACGGCGGCGTGGGCGAATCCTTCAAGAGCCACAGCGAATCCGTCTCGCAAAGCTACTACCTGAAGGCCGGCATGAACGTGGTGCTGGAGGCCGGGGCCAAGCTGTCGCTCAAGGTCGGCGGCAGCTTCATCGACATCTCGGCGGGCGGCATCTACATCCAGGCGCCCATGGTGATGATCAACAGCGGCGGCGGCCCGGCCTCGGGCAGCGCGGCCTCGCTCGTGTCCCCCATGCAGGTGCTACAGGCCGCGCTGGCCACGCACGCCGACCCCGGCCAGGTCTTCAAGGGCGGCGGCGACGGCGACGAGCCGACGCACGACCAGACGTCGGAAGAGAACAAGGACAAGACGCACTACATCGAGGTCCAGCTGCTGGACGAGGAAGGCCAGCCCGTGACGGGAGAACGCGTGAAGTTCAAGCTGCCCAATGGCAAGACCGCCACCCGCTCCACCGACCAGGAAGGCGTGGCACGGGTGGCCCGCCTCGACCCGGGGAACTGCGAGATCAGCTTCCCCGGCCTGGACGACTCGGCCTGGGAGTAAGCCATGCCCAACTATACGGTGGGAGAAAACGACAGCATCGCCAGCATCGCCAAGGACCACGGATTCCTGTGGAAGACGATCTGGGATCACGGCAGCAACGCCGGCCTGCGCGCCAAGCGCAAGGATCCCAACCAGCTCGTGCCGGGCGACGAGATCTTCATACCCGACAAGGGGACGAAGTCGGTCAGCAAGCCGGTGGACGCCCGCCACACGTTCAAGCGCAAGGGCGAACCCACCAAGCTCAAGCTGCGGCTGACGGTGCTGGACGAGCCTCGCGCCAAGGAGGCCTATACCCTGGTCTTCGGCGACAAGGTGATCCACGGCGTGACCGACGGCGACGGCAAGCTGGAGCATCCCATCCCGGGCGAGACGCGCAGCGCCACGCTGACGCTGTCCGAGGGCGCCGAGGTCTACGACATCGCGATCGGCGCGCTACGGCCGGTCAGCGATAACGCCGGCGTGCAGCGCAGGCTGGAGAACCTGGGGTTCGATTGCGGCGGCGAGAGCGGAAGCATCGGCGACGCCACGCGTGATGCGCTCAAGCGATTCCAGAGCCAGTATGGATTGGAAGCAACCGGCGAGCCGGACGATGCGACGCGCGCCAAGCTGGAAGAGCTCCATGTGTAGGGGATGTCTTCAATCATCGCGGAGAGTTGGGTTCTTAATCCGGTTTTGTCTGGCGGGGCGGGGGCAGGCAGGGGTAGGCTGGCGCAGCGGGACCGGCTTCGCTGCGCCCCAGGGGCTGGGCGGCTCCGCCGCTTCGAACAAGACCGGGACAAGAACTCCCGTCATACAGCCCCCGACGACGACCGAGGAGAAATAAGCGATGGGACTACTCGAAAGCGCGGCCGGCACAGCGGCGGACAAGGCCGATAGCGTCGCTGGAAAAGACTCCACCCTAGGCGGACTGATCGACGACGTCGCCGGTAAGCTGGGCGGCGGCGCCGGTGGCGTACCCGATGGCACGCCGTACTACTACGCCCGCGACCCGCTCAACGACAAACTCGGCCAGCCGCAGAAACTCTTCCTGAAACCCACCGCCCAAGGCTCGGAAAGCCAATCCTCCGACGAGAACCGCGGCAGCCGCCCGATGCCCATCGAGTTCATCCACTTCGGCAAGGTCCATGGCGACATGAACGACACCTTCTCCGGCAAGGGGCCGCCAGGACATGGCATAGGCTGCCGCGACGCCCTGCTGCGCGAGACCATGCTGCTGTTCAGCTTCGTCGACGCCGCCAAACACGTACTCGAGACCAATATGCAAGGCGCGATCGGCGGCGCCATGGAAACGGTCGGGTCGCTGCTGGGCAGCGGCCAGAAATCCGCGGCGGTCGGTCCCGAACAATTCATGCCGCTGCTGGTCAAGATCCAGACCGCCGGAGACAAACTGAACGTCGGATCGATCGACTATCCAACCCTGCACCAGGCGGGCGTGGACCTGCATCAGGCGCGCGCCGACTTTGCGGTGCTGTGCGCCTCTGCGTTCAAGCCTGGGGCCGGCGGAGGCGCGGGGCTGCCGTCGCTGCCCCTGCCCGGGCCACTGGGCGCCGTCGGCGGGGTAGGCGGATTCATCGCCGACATCCCGAAGTACCTGTTCAAGGCCCAGGATACCTACAAGGCCATGTTCCAGGCGGCGCGCGCCGAATATGAAGCCGGCATCGAGGAAGCCTGCCGGGCCTTCTCCGTGGCGGCGATACGGGACGGCCGCGAGCCCACCTTCGGCATCTGGTTCTTCGAGAAGGAAGCGCCGGGCGCACAAGACGCTGCCTCGCCTGAAACACCCAAGACCTACGCCGACAACCCCCTGGGCAAGGCCGAAAAGGCCGTCGACGATGCCCAGGACAAGATCGAGGAGGCACAGGACAAAGCCAAGGGCGCCCAGGAATCGCTGACCGACTGGCTGGAAACGGCGGGCGCCCGCACGCGCCCCGGCAGCGATGCGCTGACCGCGGCCTTCGCCACGCTCTCGGGCGGCTCGCGCTGGAACGAACCCCGCACGGATCTCAAAAACCTCAACAAGATCGTTCCTGCGCCGGCGCTGATCGCGCGGGCGATCTCCGAGGGCACCGGCATCCAGCCGCTTCCCGGCTTCGTCGACACGGTGGTCCGGGAGATCGCCAAGGCCTCGGTCGCCATTCTCGAGCGCATCTATACCAACCTGCTCCTGGCCGCCGGGGACGGCGACCTGCGCGTACTGACCGCGCTTTCCACGCGCGAAGCGCTGAGCAAGCTGATCGTGGACCTCGTGTTCAAGCTCGCGGGCTTTCCCCCGCCAGGAGACAACAAGAAAGCCGAGGGCGAGACCCAGCTCGGCAAGGTCAGCATGGGCAAGCAGCAACTGCTCAACAAGGGCTCCGAGTTGCTGCGCGATTTCCTGACCAAGCACGCCGCCCACCTGGACGTCATCATCGATTTCATCGCCGGGGAGCTGAGCGAGGAATTGCAGAAGATGCGCGGGCAGGCGCTCAGCAAGGATGCCCGGACCATGGAGATCTGGCTGGGCCGGCTGCCCATGCTGCTGGCCCTGCAGGTGCGCAACACCTTGTTCCCGCTGTTCAATCTGTTGCTCGACGCCTTCGGCCTGGGCGACACCGTGGGGCAGACCGTCTGGAATCCGGTGCGCGACAAGATCAAGCAGGCTACCGGCGTGGTCCAGGACGTCAAGCACACCAAGGACAACCTCCTGGAAGCCACGGAACAGGCCAAGGAAAGCGGCAAGAAGATGGACGACGCGGTCAGCCAGCTGGGCGACAACAAGTTCAACTTCCTGGATCCGGCCAACAGCGCCAAGGACATGAAAGACAAGGTCGGCAATGTCGACCGCGCGCGCAAGGACGGCGTCCAGGACGTCCTGGACAAGGCCACGGGTGCGGACGAAGACAAGGCCAAGTCGCTGCTTGCCGGCGGCGACGAGGATAAGCCGCCCGCCGGCGATGCGCCCTTCAGCAATATCCGGGTGGACGACAGCGAAGCCGTCCGACCCGAGAAGCCCGCCATCGATCAGGTCGGCAAGGTCGTTCTGAGCACCGAGGCGGCATAGCGGCGCCCGTTTCCGTCAAGGCACGAGTTCGGTCATCTGTCCCGGCATGGTGACGGTGATCACCCCACCCCAGTTGCACATGCAGGTCGAGGTGTTGTTCAGGACCGGCTGGTTGGCCAGCATGACGGTGGGCGCGCCGGGCATCCACGGGCTGCTGGTCGCGGGCACGCAGGGCATGGGAGTGAGCACGCCCAGGGCGGCGGTGGTTGCCGAGGCGACCGTGGGATTGGCGGGGCAGGCGCACATGCCGAAGGGCATGATGTTGACCATGGGCTTGTGGTCCATGATGTTTGCCGCCGGCTGGTTCGAGGACATCATCCGGTTGACGGGCAGCACCACCAGGGACGAAGGCGCCAGGCCGAAACTGCATTGCAGCAGCGCCCCGTTGACGACGTGCATGGCCATGGCGGTCCTCCCGCGGCGCGCCGGCAGCCGGCGCGCGGTTACGAGCCGGTGGCGATGATTTCCACGCGCCGGTTCTCAGCGGCGCGTGGATCGGTCGGGTTCAACAGTTCGGTCGGACCCTTGCCCACCGTGCGCAGCCGCGCGGCCTCGACGCCGTGGCCCACCAGATAGGTCTTGACCGAGGCGGCCCGGCGCTGCGACAGGCGCATGTTGTAGTCGGCCGACCCCACGCCGTCGGTATGGCCCGCGACCGTGAACATGCGGCCCTTCAACTCGCTCGAGGCCAGGGCCGCGGCCAGGTTGTCGATGGATCGGCGCGAACTTTCGGCGATCTGGTCCGAGCCGAACGCGAACTGGATCTGCATGGAAATGGCGGCAGGCGCGGCGGGCGCCGGTGCCGGCGCGGCTTCGGGCATCGCGGTGGCCTGGGACGACGCGCCGGGGCGCAGCGCACGCGTGCGCACGCCCGAGGTGGCATCGTCGCCGCCGCCGGCCTTGAGTTGGTCGATGATCTGGTTGACCGAGGGCGTCTCGGTACCGAAGTTGCCGGACTGGGCATACCCCGGATGCGGGATCGCAAGGGCGGCCGCGCAGGCCAGGGCCGCAGCGGCAAGGGGGCCCGAGGGAAAAGCGCGGGGCCGGACGGAGGTTTTCATGGCACGCACTCCAGGAGGAAGGTGGGCAGGCGGATGCCATAGTGTGCGCAAATCCCCGGTCCGGATCGATATGCCAAGCGGCCTATCCCGTCGCGCGCGGACGTGGCGTTCCCAGCGGCGCGACGGCCGGCGGCATAGACCCTCTGCCCTATCGCCGCGCGCGCCGGGCTTACGTAGATTGCGGATACAGCTTCCACGAATCCTCGCAACGTGTTCCGACTATCCGCGCCGCCTCTGTTGCTGCTCCTGCGCCGGTTGGCCGTCCTATGGCTGGCCGCGCCACTGGCCGCGCCCTGGGCGGCCGACATGACGCTCATCCTGGACGATACGGCCCAGCAGTACGGCGAGTTCGCCGCGCAGTTGCGCAGCGTCAACGCCGCCTCGCACCGTCTGACCCAGGGCAAGGTCGATATCCTGCCGCTGGACTCGCTACGCCAGCTCGATGGGCCGCAGGCGGCCGCGCCGCGCGCCAGCCCGGACGACGGCGACTCGGTCCTGGCCGGCGTGCGCACGCGCAGCGCGCGCGGTTCCATGCTGCCCGACCCGGGAGCATCGGCCCCGACGCCGTCCACCGCGGCCCGCGCCGAGGGCAATGATCCGGGCGTCCTGGTCGCCGTCGGTCCCAGGGCGGCCCGGGCCGTGGTCCAGCGTGCCGGCAATGAACCGGTCCTGTTGGCCCTGCTGGGCCGCCTGGAATACGAGGAGCTGCGCGCCCTGCCCGCGCTGCGCCGCCCCGAACGCGCCATAGGCGTGCTGTTGCGCGACCCGGCGGCGGCCGAGCAGCTCAGCCTGATCGACGCGGTGCTGCCCGGCAAGCGCCGGGTGGGTGTCGTGACCGCGCCCCAGGCCGAACCGCTGATGCGCGAGCTGGCCAGCGCCGCCCTGACATGGCCGGCCCAGCATCCGTCGCGCGGCGGCCGGCCCTGGGCCATCGCCGCCGCCGACGCCCCCGACTCCAATGCGCTGACCGGCGCCTTGCAGGCCGTCGTGCCCGCCAGCGACGCCTTGCTCGTGTTGCCCGACCCGGTGGGATCGACATCCGCCGCGGCCCTGGCGCTGCTGCAATCGGCGGCCACGGCCAACCTGCCCGTCTTCGCCACCAGCGAAGCCATGGTGCGCGCCGGCGCCCTGGCGGCGCTGGTGCCCGGCAACGCGCAGCTGGCCGAACAGGCCCATGCCCTGACCGTGCGGCTCAAGCAAGCGCCTCCCGGCCCGCCGGTGGTCGAGGCTCCGCGGCGGCTGACGGTGCGCACCAATCCGCACGTGGCCAAGCGGCTGGGGCTGGCCCTGCCGCCGGACGATGTCCTGACGGCGGCCGTGGCGCGCCGGGACTAGTTCCAGGTCCGCGCCGCCATGCCTCTCCTCATGCTCCCCGCCGCGCTTCGATCGAACAGCCTGCAACGCGATCTCATACGGCTGGGGGTCCTGCCGTGCGCCACCGCCGCCGTCGCGCTGACGCTGTGGTTCACCCATGAGCGGCTGGACGCGCTGGAGCAGGCCTTCCGCGCCAACGGCGCGGCGATCGCCCGGCAACTGGCCGTGGCCAGCGACCTCAGCCTGTATGCCGGCGACGTGGAGACGCTGCGCGACCTGGCCGAGAACATGGTGGCCAAGGGCATCGCCTCACGCGTCGAGATCGGCAACGGCACAGGCATCGACATCGCCGCGGGCCCCGGGGCGGAGAAGCTCAAGCATGCCCGCCCCTTCGCCGAGCCGGTGCGCCTGCGCGCCACGCGCGGCCTGACCGACTATCCCCGCCCCGGCGGGCCGGCGCTGGACATCGGCACGGTGCGAGTATTCCTGGACGATGCCGAGCACCGGAGCGCGCGCGCCGCCTCGATGCTGGCCGGCGGCCTGATAGGCGGCACGGCCCTGCTGCTGGCCTGGCTGTCGGCCCGCCACATGGCGCGTGCCGTCGCCCGGCCGCTGAAGCGGATCTCCGCGACCGTCTCGTCGCTGCAGGGCGGCAAACTGGACGCCCGCTGCGGCCCCTGCGGCCGCAACGAGATCGCCGCCCTGGCCAGCGACGTCGACCACATGGCGCAGCGCCTGCAGGACGCCTATTCGTCGCAGGAAGAGCGCATCCAGGCCGCCACCCGGGAAGCGCTCGCGCGGCTGTCGCAGGCCGAGCAGGCCACGCGTTCGCGCACCCGCTTCCTGGCCACGGCCAGCCACGACCTGCGCCAGCCGGTGCATGCGATGGGGCTGTTCATCGACGGCCTGCTGCCCACCGCCAGTGCGGCGCAGCTGCCCGCCATGCAGCGCCTGCAGGAAGGCACCCAGGTCATGAGCGCGCTGCTGGATGCGCTGCTGGACATTTCCCGGCTTGACGCCAACGTGCTATCGCCGTCCTATGCCCCGGTACGCGTGCGCGACCTGTTCGAGCAGCTCGATGCCATGCATGGCGCGGTCGCGCGCGAAGCCGGCGTGGACTTGGTATGGCGCGACCGTGGCCGCGCGGTCATGACCGATGCCAGCCTGGTCATGCGTGTGCTGGACAACCTGGTGCGCAACGCCGTGCGCCACGGCGAGGGCGGCCGGGTACTGGTAGCCGCGCGACGCGACGGCGCCGGCACGCGGATCGAGGTCCGCGACAACGGCATAGGCGTCGCGCCCATCCAGCAATCGCGCATCTTCGAAGAGTTCTACCAGGTCGCCAATCCGCAGCGCGACCGGCGCAACGGCTTCGGCCTGGGGCTGTCCATCTGCGCCCGCATCGCCCGCCTGCTGCGCACCGACATATGCGTGCGGTCCGCGCTGCGCCGGGGCAGCACGTTCTCGCTGCTGCTGCCCACGACCGACGCGCCGCCCGTGGCCCCCCTGGCCGCCGCCCCCGAGGCCACCGGTACGACATCGCTGGACCTGGACTGCCTGCTGATCGACGATGACGAAGCCATCCTGGAGGGAACGGCTCATCTGCTGCGGCAATGGAACTGCCGGGTGGACCAGGCGCGCACGGCCGACGACGCGCTGCGCAAACTGCGCGACGCGAGCCGGCGCTACGACGTGATCCTGTGCGACCTGCAACTGGGCGACAGCGACGACGGGCTCGCGCTGCTGCTGCAGGCGCGGGAACTGCGGCCGCGCGCCACCGCCATCATGATCTCGGGCACGACCACGCCGGACATCCTGCAGCGGATACGGGAAACCTCGGTCACGCTGCTGACCAAACCGGTCGCGCCCGCCAAACTGCGCGCACTGCTGGGGCGCTGGACGCCGGCCGGGCGCAGCGCCCGGCCGGCCAGCCTCTAGAAGTCCGAGCAGGCGTTCCGGCGGTCGGTGGACACGCAGTTGCTCAGGTTCGGCCGCGTCCGCACCCGGGACCATTCCCGGGCCAGCACGTCGCCCGCCTGCTCGACCCGGTCGCCGGCTATCGGCCCGGTGGCGAAACACATGGCCACCGGTGCCAGGTTCCGGTCGTACAGATAGGTGGTCGGTATCTCCCGCTGGAGGTCCACGCTGGGCAGGGAGTAGCTGTTCACGGTCAGAACGCCCGGCACGACGTTGATGAGATATCCCTCGGCCGAGACGAAGGGCGTGGCCGCCGTCACGGCATAGGTGCCGGCCGGGCTCGACGCATTGGCGGCTGAACCGGCCGTGCCGCTGATGCCAGCGCCGGTATCGCCCAGGATCAGGCCCTCCAGCGTGTAGCCCAGGGCGGGGTTGCCGATGCCGGCCGGCCGCGACGCGCTATCCAGCGTCACGGTCACCGTGGGCTGTTGCCGATAGATGAAATGGTTGTCGGCGTCGGCAACGGCTGCGCCATAGGTGCGGCCGTACAGGTTGGGCATCGTGCCCGAGCCGGCCACGCCGCCGCGCGTCTCGCCTTCCCATGTATCGGCCCACACGCGCCAGCGCCCGGAGGTATCGATGCGCGCGCCGTCCGGATTCTGGAAGCGCGCCGCCGCCACCAGGTCGGCGGTGCCGCCGGTCACGTCGGCATCCAGCGTCAGGTCGCCGGACTGGGTCCGCACGACCGTGGTGGCGGCGGCGATGCCTCGCTCGGCGCCCGCCAGCACGCCCTCGCCCGAGCCCAGGGTCGGCAGCGTGACCTCGCCTATGCGCAGGGCGTCCGCATCCGTGTAGGCGAATGCGTCGCGGGCCCCGCCCGCCACCGTCCCGACGCGGTTCGAGGCCTGGTCCAGGCCGACGCTGCCGCCGGTGCTGCGAGCCGCCAAGCCGTCGGCGGTGATGGTTCCCGACGTGCTTTGGCGGATGTCGCCGCCTGCCAGCAGCGCGACCGTGGTCGCCTGCACGGACTGCCCGAGCGCGACATTGCCGGTGTCCGCCTGCAACGACAGTCCACCCGCCGCGGCCGACGCGGCGGCGATGGAAAGATTGCCCGAGGTGGCCCGCACGAAAGCGTCATCGGCTGTCACGCCCGCCCCGGAGACCGCCTGCGGCGCGCCCGCCGCATCGAGCGCGCTGGCCGTCACGGCCGCCACGGCCAGGTCGCCGGCACCTCGATAGCTCAGGCTGCCGGCCGCGCTGCCCGCCAGCGCGCGCACGTCGTTACCGCCGTCCTCCAGCAGGACGTCGCCGCCGGTCGAGCGCGCCAGCAGCGCATCCGCCGCGATGCCGCCGGACGTCGACTCGGTGATGTCGCCCGTGGCCAGCAGCGCCACGGTCCGGGCCCGTACAGCCGCGTCCACGGCCACGGCGCCGGCATCGGCCTGCAGGCTGGCGGCATCGGTGGCCGTCACGCCCGAGGCAACAGTCAGGGTCCCCGTCCGCGCCGCGACCCGCACCGTGCCGGCCTGCACGCCGGTCACGGCCGATGACGACAGCCCCCCGGCCGTGTCCTGGGTGGCGACGGTGGCGTCGCCGATGGTCAGCGCGTTCGCATCCGCATAGCGCAGCTCGGTGGCCGCGCTTCCCGCGAACACGCCGGCGTCGTTGCCGGCGGCGGTCAGCGTCACCGAACCGGCCGTCGACCGGGCCGCCAGCGTGTCCGCCGTGATGCCCGCGCCGGCCTGCTGGCCGATGTCACCGCGAGCCAGCAGGGCCACCGTTCCCGCCTGCAGCGATTGCCCCACCTGCACGCTGCCCGCGTCCGCCTGCAAGGTCAGTCCGTTGGACGCATTCGAAGCCGCCTGGACCGACAGGTTGCCCGTGGTCGCCTGCACGATCGCGTCGGTGGCCGCCAACCCCGAGGCCGCGACGGTCTGCGGCGCGCCGCTGGCGTCCAGCGCGCCCGCCGTCACGGTCGCCACCGCCAGGTCACCGCCGCCGCGATAACGCAGGTCTCCCGCGGCGGATGCGGCCAGCGTGCGCACGTCATTGTTCCCCGCCACCAACTGCACATCGCCTGCCGTGGATCGGGCCAGCAGTGCCTCGCCGGCAATGGCGCCCGCGGTGGCCTGCGTGATGTCGCCACTGGCCAGCAGCGCCACCGTGCGCCCCTGGACCGCGGCGCCTACCCCGATCGCGCCGGCGTCGGCTTGCAGGCTCAGCAGATCGGTGGCCGACACGGCGGCGGCGACGTCCAGGTCGCCCTTGCGGGCCGCGACCTGCGTCGTACCGGCCGAGATTCCCGATACGGCAACTGTCTGCACGTTGCCGGCGGTGTCGTGGCTCACGACGGACGCGTTCCCCACGGTCAGGCCATCGGCGTCCGCATAGCGGAAATCCGTGGCCGCGCCGCCCGCCAGGATCCCGGCCTGGTTGCCCGCGTCCGTCAGCGTCACACTCGCGCCGGTCGAACGGGCGACCAGCGTGCCGGCGGTGATGGAAGCGCCCGCCTGCTGGCCGATCGCTCCGGCCGCCAGCAGGGCCACCGCACCGCTGTCCAGGGTCCGGTTGAGCTGGATGGCGCCAGCGTCCGCCTGCAGGGTGATGGCCGTCGGCGCGGTGATGGCGGCGTTGGTCGCAATGTTTCCGGAACGGGCCTGCACGATGGCGCGGTCGGCCGAGATGCCATCCTGCGTGCGGTTCTGCACGGCGTTCGTCGCTGCGTCCATGCCCAGGGCCGACACGCTGCCGATCGTGATGCCGTCGGCATCGACATAGCGGAAGTCGCTCGCCGCCCCGCCGGCAACCGTGGCCACGGCATTGCCCGGGTGAGTCAGCACGACGTCGCCCGTGGCCGACCGGGCCGCCAGCGCGTTCGCGGTGATCGCGGCGGTGGGCGACTGGGTCACGTTCCCGCCCGCCAGCAGCGCCAGCGTGGCGGCCGTCACATTGCCGCCCAGCGCGATCGCCCCGCCTCCTTCGTTCTGCAGGGTCAGGTTGCCGGCGGTCGCCACCGCACCGTCCACCGAGATGTCGGCGGCATGGGTATTGCTGCCAACGATGAGATTGGGCGCGTCCAGGTTCCCCATGTCGGCACCCGACAGCGAGAACCCGTTGCCGCCCGCTCCCCCCACCGATATCCGGGTCGCGAGGTGATCGGTGGCATTGCCGGCGGCATCCACGCCGCCCGGCCGCAGGTTGATCGATACGCCCGACCGGACCGAGGCCTCGAGCGCGATCGCATCGGCGCTGCCGTCGTTGTCGGCCCGCAGGACGACGCCTTGCTGGCCGTCGATAGCATGCGACGACAAGCTGGACGATCCACCCTGCAGGTCGATGCCCAGGCCGCTGCCTTCGGACTGCCCCGCCACCAGCACCCGGCCCGCCTGCGCGACCAGCGATGCACCCTCCAGGATCACGCCGGAAGCGGTCGTACCCGCCCCCTGCGCCAACCCGCGCACGTCCACGTCGCCGCTGGCGGACTGCACGTGCGCCCCTTCCATCCTGACGCCTTCCGCACCCGCCGACGAATCGCTGCCGCCGATACCGACGATGGCGATGTTGCCCGCCGTGGTCGTGATGATGGCGTCGTCGCTGCCGCCCGACGTTATCTGCACGCCCTCCCCGTAATTGGAGGAGACGCCGCGCACCGTGACGCTACCGGTGGCCGCGTCGATGCGGCCGCCCTGGATGTCCACGCTGGTCGCCCCGTCGCCCGCGCCCCGCAGCACGACGTTCCCGCCGGCGCCGGCATCGCTCTGGCCGACGCGCGTGTCGATGAAACTGTCCACCAATTGGATGGCCGGCCCGCGGTTGGAACTGGCGCTGCCCGCTACTGGGTCGCTCTGGCCGTACAGGCTGACCGATCCGCCGTTGGTGGTCAGCGTCGCGTTCTGGAAGACGATGGGCTGGTCGCCCGCCAGGGTGCCGCTGGCATTGCTGTTGAACGCCAGGTCGAGCGCGCCGGCCTCGGACACGATGCTGAACGAGTCGCCCCGTATGCCGCGGTATGCGTCCAGCGCGAACTCCAGGGGCGCCGCGCCCGTCGTGCGGCGGATCTCCACGCCGCTGTCGATGGTGATGTTGCCGCCCGTGCCGCTGCCGGCCCCGGTCCCTATCCTCACGCTCGTGCCGGAATCCAGGGCGGTGTTGATGCTGGAATCCTGGATGGTGGTGTCGGCCACGGCCTCGAACGGACTGTCCACCGGCGCACCCGGCCCCATGCCGTGGACGATGGTGACGTCGTAGGGATCGACGATCCAGGTTCCGGCCGCGCCGGTGCCGGTCCCGGCATTGATCCGGACGCCGCTGGCATCGACGCCGCCGCCGGAAGTCTCGATCCGCCCGCCCTGACCGGCGCCCGTGCCCCGCGCCTGGAGCGAACCATGGACACGCAGGCCATTCTCCCCCGTCAGCAGCAGCTTGCCGCCGTCGCCGTTGGCGCCGGTCGAGTTCGCCTGCACGCGCGCGAAATCGTCCACCGCCGCCACGGCCTCGGCCCGCACCGTCACATCGCCCCCGCCGGTGGCGCCGTTGGCCAGCAGCGCGGTCGCGCCCAGCACGCCCACGTTGCGTCCCGTGACCTCGACGCTGCCGCCCCGGCCGTCCGCGCTGCCCGCATCCACCTGCAGCGTCGCGCCCACCTTGGTCGGTTCGCCCGCCAGCCAGATGTCGCTGTCGCGGCCGACGATGCGGATGCGCCCGCCGTCGGTGGCGATGTCGGGCGCCGTCCCGCCCGGCGCTTCCAGGGCCTCCACGCTTTTCTCGATGCGCACGCCGCGCGCGGCGATGGTGGTGTAGGTCGCCCCGGATCCGCCATCGATCATCAAGCCGTCACCGCCCGCGGCCCCGGTGATCAGGATATCGCGGCGAGGACCGGCCAGCACGCGGGTATCGAGCATGTGCACGCCATCGACGGCCTCGATGGTGTCGTAGCCGAGCACGCCGAAGATGTCGGGCGACTGGGTCAACGCGTCCAGGTTGGACCCCTTGCCGTCGATGATGACGTCGCCGCCGGCCGCCAAGGTCGTGTTCCGGATCGCCACGCCGGCTTCCGCGGTCTGTGCGGGAAGATTGTCGGCCAGCGTGGCGTTCGCCGCCGTGCCGACGATGGTGATGTCGCCGCCGGCGCTCAACGCATGCTGCGTGCCGCCTTCGCGGCGCCCGTCTATCCGTACCCCGGCCACCGCCACGCCGCCATGGCCCGTTATCGAGATGTCGCCGCCCGCCGCCACGCCGGTACCGCTGAAGGTGACGCCCTCTCCCCCTTCCACGCCCCGGTTGGACGTCGCATCGACGGTGGTGATGCCGGCCCCCGCCGCGGCCAGCGAACCACCCGCCGCGCAGGCGTCGTCGGCGCACAGCGACACGTCGCTCCAGCCGACGAAGATGCCGGCGTGGCGAGTCTGTGCCCGGCCGCTCACGAAGGACGTGCCGCCGGTCGCCTTGCCACCGGTGGCATCGCTTTGTCCGAACAGGCGCAAGTCCCCGCCCCGAGTGGTGATGCTGGCGCCTTCCAGGTCGATGCTGCCGCCGCTCTCCTCGACGAAATCGCTGGCGCCTTCCAACCGCCGCATCGCGGCCTTGCCCGAGGAGTCGGCGTTGAACTCGACATTCAGCGCGCCCGCCTGCGATTCGATGCGCGAACCGTTCCACATGTCGATGTTACGCATGGCATCCACGCGCAGCGTGGACGTGCCGCCCTGAGTCTTGACGACTCTCGAGGCATCCTCGAACGCCACGTTGCCGCTCTGCCCCCGGCCGCCGTCGAGCGCGAAGCCGGTGGCGGCCACGGTCACGTCGGTGCGATTCCCCAGTGCCTCGCCCACGGCACCGTCCGAGACGCGGCTGTCGTCATCGGCCACGGACACCTCGGTGGCGGGCCGTGCCGCTGGCGCGGCGCCGACCATCACGTCGCCCTGCGAGGTGATGGTCCACTTGCCATTCGTGCCGCCGCCGGCTCCGGCCGCCGAGACATGGGCCGCCCCGACCTCGACCACGCTGCCCGACGTCGTGACGGTGCCGCCCGCGCCGTTGCCCGCGGCATTCGCCGTCATGGTGCCCGCGGCATGCAGTCCCGGGGCGTCGATGTCGATGATCCCGCCCTTGCCGGAACCCAGCGCATCCGCATGCAGCGTACTGCCGGCATCCATCGTGACCGCGCGCCGGCCTTCCAGTTCGATGCGGCCGCCGCCGCTGTCGCCCGAGGCATCCACACGCGCCGACTGGGTACGGATACCACCCCCCTCGACATGGATAGTGCCGCCCGACGCCCCCGCCGCGCCCGTAGCGTCCAGCGTGCCGCCCACCGTTACGTCGGCCTGGCCCGAAGCCCCCAGGATGATCTCGCCGTTGCGCGCGGTCATGGATTGCGCTCGGATCGTGCCTTGCTGGTTGACCACGCGCTGCGCCACCTGGGTCGAATCCGCCAGCACCGCCACCCGGCCGCCGTTGGCCTGGAGCACCGCGCCGCTTTCGTTGGTGACCGCGGCCATGCTGGCGCCCGCGTCCGGTTCGAAGCGGAACGTGGTCAGCCCGTCGCCCTGAAAATCCAGCGACACCCGGCGGGCCGACACCAGCCCCACGGTACCGCCGTCGGCGATGATCTTGCCCTCGCCGCCGTTGACCACCGTGGCGGCCATCAGCGCGATGGTCGATCCCGGCGCGGTCAGGGTCCCCAGGTTCGTCACGGACGCGGTGTTAGCGTCGTCGCGCTCGAACCGGAAGCGGCCCGCCATGAAGTCGGCGTTGCTGATGCCGAGCGTCGAAGCGACCAGGCCGCCGGTCTCCACCTTCGATCCCTGCCCGAACAGCACGCCCGCGGGGTTGATCAGGAAGATCCGGCCATTGGCCGACAGCTCACCCGAAATCCGCGACAAGTCTCCGCCCAGCACGCGGTTCAGCGCGATGCTGGAGGCGCCGGGTTGCAGGAAGCGGACCGCATTGCCCGCACCGATCGAGAACGAGCCCCATTCGATGATGGCGCGGTCGCTCTGCTGCTGGATGGACATGGTGTTGCCGCTCATGACGGGCGCCAGCACGCTGCCCTGCACAGGATTGAATCCGGTCGGCATCTGGGCGCCCGCGCTGGTGCCAACCAGGGCAAGGGCCAGCGCCAGCGGGCGGGGATTCCAACGCGCCTCCGGCGCCGGGAACGCGGGCCCGCGGGCCTTGCGCGAGGAACGGGTAGCTGCACTCATGTGGTTCTCCTGGTCCCGGCGCGCGGTTCGCGCCGCCTTGGGCGCCGGTCCCCGGCCGCCCCGGGCCCTCAAAACACTTTCTGGAATTGCACGAAGATCCGGGGCTTGCGGTCGCCGCCATCGGTGACCGGCGCCGCGGTATTGCGGCGCCACGCCAGCGAAACGTTCACCATGAAATCGCCGGGCCGCGACCAGACGGCGCCGATGCCGAAGCCCTGCATGCTGCGGGTATTGTTGGTGTCCAGGCTGGTGGGCGAATGGAACATCCGGCCCTTGCCCACGTCGTAGAACACATAGGGCGTCAGGTCCTCGGTGGCGGACCAGCGCCACTCGACCACGCCCAGCACGCCCTCGTCCACCAGCAACTCGCTGGACGGGAAGGCGCGCACCGCACGCGCGCCGCCCAGCGCCAGTTTCTCGGAAGCATCCAGGTTGCCGTTGGTGAGCTGTCCGCCCAAGGACACGTACAAGCTGTGGCGCGGCAGCACCGATTGCAGACGCGACACCTGCCAGGTCAGCTTGGTGAAGCCGCCATCCGTGCGGTGGCCCGCCGGCCCCTGGTCCATCGCGCGCGTCAGGTCGTCCTTGATGTCCAGGCGCCCGTGGTACAGCGTGCCGGTGCTGGCCCAGTAGCCGCCGCCGAACAGTTCGTCGCGCCGCTCCCAGCTCCAGCCCAGGCCCACGCCAACGACGTTCTTGCGCGCCGAATACGAGAACATGGAAAGATCGTCGCGCAGTTCCTTGTGGTCCACGCCCAGGCGCAGGAACAGGTTCTGGCCGCGCTGCCGGATGACGGGGTAGTTCAGCGACAGGTCGGCCACCGTGGCCCGGCCCTTCGCGCCCAGCTGCGACCAGGGCTGGCCCAGTTCATAGCGCACGCGCGAGACGCCCGCCCCCAGGCGCAGGCCGTCCGTACCCAGCGGCGCCTCGTAGCCCAGCCGGCCGAAGTTCAGCGAATTACCCTCGGACATCATGAGCCGGGCATCCAGGTTGTCGCCCAGCCCCAGCGGGCTGGCCACGCGCATGGTGCCGCCCACGCGGACCCGGCCCGATTCACGCGTGCCGTGGTTGTCCGCGTCGAAGGCGAAGGTCACGCGGCGCGCCTGGGTCACCTCGACCACCAGGTCCGTCGTGCCGGGCTCGCTACCCTCCTGCAAGCCGGACGACACCTTGATGCCCGGCAGGTCGGACAGCAGCAGCATGGCGCGTTCGTAGCTTTGCGCGCTGACCGGCTGGCCCGGCTGCAGCGGCGCGAGGTAGGCGCGGATGCGCCCCTCGGAGATCGGCGCATCCGGCGCGACCTGGATGTCCACCTTGCTCAGGCGTCCCTCGACCACGCTGATCTCGACCCGTCCATCGCGCACGGCCTGCACCGGCACCAGCGCCTGGGCCAGGAAGTAGCCGCGGCTGCGATACAGCTCGGTCACGTCCCGCGCCAGCGCCTCCAGGTCGGGCAGCGAGACGTCCCGTCCCACATATCCGGCCGCGAGCGCCTGCAATTCGTCCGCCGGTATGGCCGCTGCGCCGGTGAAGGTCACCTGCTGCAAACGGAACCCCGCCTGCGCGGCGGGCGCGGGCGGCTCGGGCAGGCGCTGTGACGGCGCCTGCGCCAGCGGTCCGGGCGTCTGGGCCAGCGCGGCCGAGCACGCCAGCCCCATCGCCGCGGCGGCGATGCCTCGGCGATTCCATATCTTGTCGGCACCCCGCATGCTTCAGCCCTCCACCGTCAGGCGCCAGTTCCCGATCAGGTTGAACGGCGCCCAGAAGAACGGGTGCGCCATCTTGTTACGCTTGAGGACGGCAAGCTGGCCAGCCTGCATCGCCCGCTGGATATCGTTGCCCTTGGCCAGTTCGGCGTACAGGGTGCTCATCAGCAGTTCCGCGGCATCGTCGGACACCGGCCACAGCGACGCGATCAGGCTGGACGATCCGGCGGACAGGAACGACCGCGTGAACCCCAGCACCTCGTCGCCCTGCGCGATCCGGCCCAGCCCCGACTCGCACGCCGACAGCGTCACCAATGCGGTGTGGTTCATGTCCAGCCCCAGGATCTCGCGCGCCTCCAGGAAGCTCTGCCGGCCGTCCTCGTTGGCCAGCAGGATGCGCGAATAGAGCGGATCCACGGTATCGGCCTGCGCGTGAGCGGCCACGTGGATCAGGGGAGCGCGGGCCGCGGCTTCCTTGAACTGGGTCTTGGTGGCGGCGGTGCCCATGAAAACGTTCTTCTGCGGGAACAGCCGCGCCAGTTCCTGTACCTCGCGCTCCGCGCCCGGCAGGTCGTACTGGTCCTCGATGCGCGGATTGCCGAAGGCGGTCAGCGTGGGCGCGACACGCGGCGTCCTGCGCGCCAGTTGCACGGCGATGCTCATCGACGGCGCCACCGACATCGCATGGCTTTCGATCAGGTAGGCATCGTTCAGGCGCAGGGCCTGGAACGGAAGGTAGTGCAACGGGCCGTGCGGCACGACGATCAGCCGCTGCCCGGGCGCGATGCCCAGCGGCGCGATCAGCAGTTGGCCCACCTTGGCCGCGCCATCCACCGCGCCGCGCTTGCCGTTGACGATCAGGTCGCGGAAGGCATCGACCAGCTTGGCCAGGTCATCGCGCCCGATGGGGATGGACACTTCCCGCAGCTCGGACGGCCCCACGATCCAGGCCTGGAGGCGCTCGGGCAAGGCATGGAACTGGATGACGCGCTCGTCCGGCGCCAGTGACTGCTGCAGGCCCGACAGCGACAGCGTGGCCGTGGCGGCATCCGGCACATGGCCGCGCCCCCGTACCGCATCCAGCAGCGCACGGCTGCGGCTGCGCTCGCTCAGTTCGAACGCCGCCGGCGCGTTGCCCAGATCGCTGTAGAGGCCGATCGCGCGTTCGAACACGGATTGCATGTCCGAGAACAAGCCCATCTTGAATTCGTCGCTGCGAAAGCGCGCGCGCACCGCGTCCACGCCGTCGAGCGCCTTGCCCAGCGCATCGGCCGCCGCCGGCTTGTTGCCCAGCGCCATCTCGCTACGCGCCACGCCGTCCCACGCCCAAAGCTGGTAGTAGCCGCTGTCGGTGCCGGTCTGCCGCGTCGTGAGCGAACGGTACAGGTCCGCCGCTTCTTGCGGCCGGTTCTCGGCCAGCAGGACACGCGCACGGGTGCGTTGCCATTGCGTGGCCAGGGTCGGGTCGGCCGGTTGCGCGGTGGCGTCCAGCATCTGCCTTGCCCGTGCGGCATCCCCGGTCTCCGCCAGCGCGTTGACCAGCGACACCCGCACCAGGGGCGCATAGCGCTCCGAACTGCTGGCCAGCGCAGCCTCGTAGCTCTTGATCGCCGCGGGATAGTCGCCGCGCCGGGCCTCGACGTCGCCCAGTACCTTGTTCACGGGCCCCAGGACTTTCTCGGGCTCCTTGGGCGAATGCCGCAGCGCCTCGCGCGCGAAGGACTCCGCCTTGTCCAGGCGGCCCGCATAGCTGTAAGCGATCGCCAGGTCGCGGTTGGCCAGCGCGGCCAGGTTGGGATCCTTGGTGGCCTGGGCCAGGTGCAGCGCCTTGCTGGCGGCGCGCACGCTCTGCCGGAACTCGCCCTGCTCGGCCAGCGCCACCGCCTGACTGCAATACTGGTAGCCGCTGAGCTTGACCGGATCCTGGGCATACAGGATCGCGCCGTCCTGGGTCAGCGCCAGCAGGGTATCGGCGTCGGCCAGCCGCTCCTGCGCGGCCTGCCCCACCTCGGCATCGGGCACGGGCTCCTGGGCCCGGGCCGCGGAAAAGGCCAGTCCGAACGCCAGCGCGCAGACGGCTCCGCGCGCGCCGCTCCAGAACCTCTCCTTCCGCATCGCCCGCCCCATGCTCTCGTGCTCCACGTTCGCAGCGGGCGCCTCCCGCCATGGATATAGGAACGAAGTCTAGGTAGCGTGCGCTAACATGCCTATACGCAATAGGACATAGCGCTAAAGGGGTAAGGCCGCGACATGCAGCTGTCACTCGATCTCGACGATCTGATGCTGTTCCAATCCGTGGTGGAAAGCGGCTCGCTCACGTCGGCCGCGAACAAGCTGGGCGTGCCGCGCGCCACGCTCAGCCGCCGCCTGATCGCGCTGGAGAAAAGCTGTGGCGCGATGCTGCTCAAACGCAATACGCGCAAGGTTTCGCCCACCGCGCTAGGCCTGGACCTGCTGCAGGAATGCGCCGACATCGCGCGCGCCCGCGACAGCATCGCGCGCAAGATCGCCCGCAGCGCCACCAGCATGTCCGGCACGCTCCACGTCGCGATGCCCATCGAGTTCGGCACCGCGTGGCTGGGCCAGGCCATCTCGGAATTCGCCCTGGAACACAACGACCTGCAGATCGTGGTCGATACCACCACGCGCCCCATCGACCTGATCGGCGAAGGCGTGGACATCCTGATCGCCTTCGGCGAACCCAAGCCGTCGCGGCTGACGGTGCGCAAGCTGGGCGAGATCCGCTACGGACTCTATTGCAGCCCGACCTATGAGGCCGGCCTGCCGCAGCCCGTCTCCCTGGCCACGCTGCCCGCGCTCGACTGGGTGGTGACCGAGCTGCAATCCGGGCAAAGCCTGTGGAACACCGTGCCGTCGGGCGCGGGCCGCTCCGCGCTGGGCCGGGTGCGGGCGCGTGTCAACAGCATCCGGCTGCTGCGCGAGATGGTGGCCTGTGGAACCGGCGTGGGGCTGATCCCGGAGATACTGGGACGCGACTACGTACCCGGCGGGCGCCTCAAGCGCATCGTGCCCGAGTGGGAACCCCGCCTGCCGCTCAACGCCTACATCGTCTCGCGCACCAGCGTGCCCCGCGCCACCCGGGCGATGCTCAAGTACCTGGCGGACGCCATCCGCAAATCGCAGGACGCCTGAACCCCTACGCCTCGCCGAAGTGCCCCGCCATCATGGCCTCGAAGGCGACCGGGTTCTCGAGCTGCGGCAGGTGGCCGGCGCCGGGTATCTCCACCCACTGGCCATGCGGCATCGCCTGCGCCTGTTCGCGCATGGCCGGCACGATGACCCCATCGGCCTCGCCCGCCGTCAGCGTCGCCCTGACCGGACTGCGCGCCAGCCCGTCGCGATAGTCGAAGCGGCTGATCGCCCGGGCGCAGTGCGCGTAGCCTTCCACCGGCGTTTTCAGGATCTGCTCGCGGACCCGCGCGACGAGGTCCGTCGCCTCAGCCAGCGTGGGGGGCGTGAACCACCGCGCCAGGGTCTCGTCCACCAGCGCCGCCATGCCGTCGCGCCGGGCGCGCGCGATCCGCTCGTCCCACAACGCCGCGTAGTTGTCCGGCGTGCTGGACGGCGCATCGCAGGCCACCAGGCTGGCCAGCCGCGCGGCATGGCGCGTGGCCAGATCGAAGCCGATCATGGCCCCCAGCGATACCCCCATGAAATGGAAACGCGCGAAGCCGAGCGTGTCGGCCAGCCGCGTGACCGCATCGGCCAGGCCAGACAGCGTTACCTCGCCGGCGACGGGCGCCTGGCCGTGGCCCGGCAGATCGATGGCGACCACCCGGTACCGGCGTGCCAGCCAGGCCGCCTGCTGCGCCCAACTGGCCCCATCGGACATGATCGAATGGACCAGCAGCACCGCCTCCCCCGTCGACGGCCCCTGCTCCGTGTAGTAAAGGCCCGATCCCGCATCGAACTTGCCCTGCGCGCTCATCACCGCATCTCCTCTGTTGAAGTACCCAGCATCATAGACTCCTGGCGCGCGATCAGGGGTCCTTCGGCTTCCGAGCGGCGCTTCACGTCCAGCCAGCGCGGATCCCGCGCGAAGGCGTCCCAGGCCTGATCGAAATCCACGCCCGGCCGCCATTTCAGCAGGTAGACGAAGGTGTCGGGCGCCTCGGGCGGCGTCCAGCTCCGTTCCAGCAACAGCCCTTGCTCGGCCAGCAGCGGCGCGGCCGAGGACAGGAAACGGTCGCGCATGGCCGCGAACTTGCCGGGCGCCGCCACATAGGTCTTCAAGGCATAGGCATGGCCATCTCCGGTCTCGACCGGCAGGGCCGCATCGCTGCCCCATTGCGTCCAGGATCCGTCGTAGACCCGGACGTCGCGCTCGCCCAGCTTGTGCAAGGCCAGCGCCAGCACGCAGGCCGACACGCCGGACCCGCAGGAACAGACGAAGCGCGTGTCCCGCCCCAGCCCGAGCCCATGCGCCCGCATGACTTCGACCAGCCGGTCGTCCGGCAGGTAGCCATGCGAGACCGGGTCGAGCAGGTGTTCGTAGGGCAGGTTGACGCTGCCCGGGATGTGGCCGGCCCGCAGCCCCGGGCGTGGCTCGGGCGCCAGCCCCCGGAAGCGCTCGGCGCTGCGCGCGTCCACCACCTGGGACGAGACATTCGCCGCGGCGGCCCGCGTCGCGGCGGTATCGGCCACCGCGTCGTGCTCGCGCATCGCGCTCCAGTCCCCTTCCCGCGCGGGCGTGGCCGAGCCCTGCTCCACCGCGCCGCCGGCCGCCCGCCACGCGGGCAAGCCGCCGTCCAGTACCGCCACCCGCTCGTGGCCATAGCCCCGGAACATCCACCATAGCCGTGGCGCGGTCCGTATGCCATGGGTGTCGTACACCACGACGAGATCCCTGGCCTGAATGCCCTGCTTGCGCATGACGGCCTCGAACTGCGCCGCCGAAGGCAGCATCGTGGGCAGGCCGGACGCCGGATCGCTGATCTCGGCCAGGTCCACGAAACGCGCGCCCGGAATGTGCGCCGCCTCGAACTCGCGGCGCGCGTCACGCCGCTCCGTGGGCAGGTGGCTGGTGCAGTCCAGAATGGCCACTCCCGCGCCGCCCGCCACGCGGGCCAGCTCGGAGGCGGTGATCAGTAGTCCGGTCGGCATCGGGGCCGTTTCACCTTTCTTGGCCATGCCCTATTCCACCTTGATCCCGGACTCGGCCACGAAGCTTTGCCAGCGCTTGATCTCGCCCGCCACGAAAACCCGGAACTCCTCCGGCGTCATATCTCCGGGCGGACTGCCCATGGCCTCGAGCTTGTCCTTCATCGCGGGCTCGTTCAGGGCCTTGCGCACCACCACCGACATCTTCTGGACAATGGCGGGAGGTGTCCCGGCCGGTGCCAGCAGGCCCGTCCAGCCGTCCATGCCGAAACCCGGCACGCCCGACTCGGCGATGGTGGGCAGGTCGGGATTCCGTGGGTAGCGCTTGGGACTGGTGATGGCGACCGCGCGCAGCCGGCCAGACTCGATCCAGGGCTGCACGTCGGAGTAGTTGGCGAAGGTCATCTGCACGTCGCCGGCCACGGCGGCCGCCACGGCCGGCGCGCCGCCACGGTAGCGCACGTGCACCATGTCGGTCTTGGTGTCGTACTTGAAGACTTCGCCGGCGAACTGCGTCAGCCCGCCCGCGCCGCCGAAATTCAGCTTGCCTGGATACTTGCGTGCGTAGGCGATCACGTCGCCCACGGTCTTGACCGGCAGCGTGGGATGCACCGCCAGGATCAGCGGGTTGGTGTTCAGCAGCGCCACCGGCGCGAAGTCGTTCAGTCCGTGGTAGTCCACCTTGTAGATGAACTGGTTCAGGGCCTGGGGTGCGGCCAGGCCCACCAGCAGCGTATAGCCGTCGGGCTTGCTCTTGGCCACGTAGGACGTCGCCAGGCTGCCGCTGGCGCCGGGCTTGTTCTCGACGATGAACGGCTGCTTGAACGCGGCCTGCAACGCCTCGGCCGTGATGCGTGCCATCTGGTCGGCAATGCCGCCCGGGGCGTACGGCACGATCAGCCGCACGGTATGTTTCGGCCAATCCGTGTCGTCGGCGGCTTGCGACGACGCGATACAGGCGGTCCATGCCGCGGCGGCCAGGCCGGCGGCCTTCAAGCTTTTCTTCATGGTGTGTCTCCTCCGGTGCGCAGCGCGCCCTTTATAGTGGAATGACGGTCAGCACGTCGACGCAGCGCGAGTCCAGCACGACCACGCGTTCCCGCAGGCGCGGGCCGTCGCCCTGGGCGTGGACGATGTCCAGGTACTTGCCGACCCCGTACAGCCGGGACTCGCCGGTCTCGAACGTACGATAGACGCTGAAATTGGAACGTACGCGCCAGCTGCCGTCGCCCACCGCGGCGATGCGGCTGGGGCCCAGCACGTGCGTGTAGCAGTGCGGCTCGAAGATGTTGGCGGTGCGCAGCGCCGCGACGCGGTCGCGCAGCATGCCGCGCCCCTCGCAATGGATGATGCCCACCGGCAGGCCGGCCGCCACGTTCTCGCGCGTGGTCAGCCGGTAGCTGCCGTCGTCGGTGAAGAAGTCCGGCCAGGACTCCAGATCATCGTCGTCCAGCGCGTGGGCGTAATCGGCCATCAGCCTGCCGATCGCGGCCTGGACCTCCTCGCGCACGGCGGGGGAAGAAGAAGTACAAATGGTGGTCTGCATGATCAGCGTTCCGTCAGAATCCCATGATGTCGCGATAGCCGTGCCAGAACCCCCTGACGGAAGCCTCGGTGGCCCGCGACGACTCGTTCGATTCGGCCACGCGGCCGCCCATCTCGATGAACGCCGCGCGCCGGCCCGACCCCACCGTGCCCCGCTGCACGAACTCGTTGATGCAGCCGTCTTCCAGCGCCACCAGGCCGGCCGCGCCGGTCAGGTTGGACTGCATGATGCGCATCTTCGACTGTTCGGGCGTATCGCGCTCGTAGCCCAGGAAAATCCACTTCAGCTCGGTCTTGTCCACGCCCTGGGGCACGAAGAAGCGGATGGCCAGCGAATTGAGCGTGAACTGGAACACCACGTTGGGGAACACGGTCTGGATGCTGTGGGTGATGCCGTCGTCGAACTCCTCCCAGGCATCCAGCAGTTCGGGCCCCTCCAGCGCCGATTCGCCGTGCTTCGCGCCGTACTTGGCGGAGTGCACCTCGGCCGTCAGGTACTCCTTGTCGAGGTTGAAGGTGGCGCGCTTGGAATAGCTGATGTGGTGCCACTTGCGGTCGGACAGGATGATGCCCCCGTCCATGTCCAGGCGGTTGACCTTGAAGGTCGTGTAGAAGGTATGCAGCAGCGTCGCGTGATAGGAATCCCGCACGTTCTCGGCATACAGCTTCCAGTTGTTGTGGATGATCTGGCTGTGCCGGCCCAGCACCTTCAGCGGCCGGCCGAAGTTGCGCTGGATGAAAGCGCTCATGCGCGGCCCCAGGAACTCGTCCAGCGGCGGCGTTTCGTCCGACAGCGTGCCGAACACCAGCCCGCAGAAAACCTGGACGCGCACCGGTTGCAGCCGATGCGCGTCGACGTCGAAGTCCTCGGGCATGCCGCCCTTGCCGTTGACGCCGTTCTGGAAGGCGATGGACCGTAATTGGCCATCCAACCGGTACGACCATGCATGGTAGACACAGGTCAGGTTCTTGACCTTGTCCTTGGCCTTCAACGCGACCAGCGCGCCCTTGTGGGCGCAGCGGTTGACCATGGCGTTGACCTGGCCGTCGTGGTCGCGCGCGACGATCACCGGCGTCTCGCCCATCCAGGTCGTAACGACGTCGCCGGGCTCGGGAATGTCCTGTTCGATACAAAGAAACTGCCAGACCGGACCGCGGAAGATCCGCTGCTGTTCCCTGTCGTAGACCTCTTGGTCGGAAAAGACCTGGAACGGCACCCGGGTGATGCCTTCGCTGGGCCAACTGACCAGCGCCTCTGCTGCCTCCATCGTTTTCTCCAATACGCCTCGCGAACTTCGGGCGACGGAGCGATGGTAAGGATTTGCCCAGCCCGGGCATAGCCACATGGCTGGAACTCATCATCCCATTTTTGATGCAAATCAAATTCAATTATGGGCGGAGTCGACATTCATGTTCATGTTCTTTACCCGGTCTTGTCCGATGCGCCGGGGCCGGGCAGGCGGTGGAGCGCAGCGAAGCCGGTCCCGCTGCGCGGGACTACCCGGTGGGGACAGGGTGGCCGGGGCGGGCGCAGAACTCGGGCCGGGGTAGCCCACTGGGCTACCCCGAAAGCCGCCCTCAAACAACTGCGCCCTTGCTTCCCCGTCCACCCTGTCCCCACCGGCGGCTCCGAATGCGCCCCACCGCCTGCCCGGCCCCGGCGCATCGGACAAGACCTGCACCGCTAGTCAACTAGCCCCATGAACTTCAGCACGGTCGTCTTATTAAATGGAGAAAGACCCATCGCCGAGTCTCGACCCGCGATCGTCACTTATCACCGTGGTAGTCCTTGGTCGGTGGGGCGGGGCGGCCCGCTCGGGGGGCGCATTCGGAGCCGCCGGCGAGGGTGGGCTTGGCGGGGAAGCAAGGGCGCAGCTGTTTGAGCGCGGCAGTAGGGATAGCCCGGGGGGCTATCCCCGCGCGAGTTCTGCGCCCGCCCCGCCAAGCCCACCCTCGCCGGGTAGTCCCGCGCAGCGGGACCGGCTTCGCTGCGCCCCCCGAGCGGGCCGCCCCGCCCCACCGACCAAGGACGGTTCAAGATCTCGATCCCCGCCATTGAGGCCAGTCATCATGGATGCCATGAATGGCGATTCAGCCTAGGCAGCTAGCCAAGCATCTTCGGCAGCCAGGTGGCGATACCCGGCACGAAAAACACCACGCCCAGCAGCAACAGACTCATGACCACGTAGGGCACGACCGCGATGAAGATCGTCCCCATCGAGACCGACGGCGGCGCCACGCCGCGCATGGTCATCAGCAAAAGGCCGTGCGGCGGCAGCAGCAGGCCGAGCTGCATGCAGATCAGGAACATGACGCCGAACCACACCGGATCGATGCCCAGCACGCCGACGATGGGCATGAAGATCGGCAGCGTGATCATCATCATGCTGATCTGGTCGACGAAGATGCCCAGGAAGATCAGCATCAGCATCATGCCCAGCACGATCATGCCGGTGGACAGCCCGTGGCCGGTGATCAGCTCCACCAGGCCGTTGCTCGCGCCCGAGAACGACAGGATCTGGGCAAAAGTCGTGGCACCCAGGATGATGAACAGAATCATGCCCGAGATGGCGGCCGTTCCCTTCAGCGACTTGACCACGGCTTCCCAGGTCAGGCGCCGGTAGAGCATGGCCAGCAGCATGGTGGCGAAGGACCCCAGCGCCGCGCATTCGGTGGGCGTGGCCCAGCCCGCCGCCAGCGCGCCCACCACGACGCCGAAGATGGACAGCGTAGGCAGCACGTAGGCCACGAACAGGCTCCACCGCGCCCAGCCGGTGCGGCGCTCGCCGGTATCGGAGGGTGCCCAGGACGGCGTGATGCGCACGCGCACCACGATCCACAGCACGAAGGCCACCGACAGGATGATCCCCGGCATCACCCCGCCTATCAGCAGCTTGGAGATGGAGATGCCCGACAGCGAACCCAGCAGCACGGTCAGCGCCGACGGCGGTATCAGCATGTCCACGGCGCCGATGGCCATGATGGGCCCGGTCGCGATGCGGGGGTGGTAGCCGCGCGACAGCATGACGGGCAGCATCAGCGAACCCAGCATGGCGGTGGTGGCGATGGTCGATCCGGAAATGGCCGAGAACACCGTGCCGGCCACCACCGCGACCACGGCCAGGCGCCCCGGCACGCGCGTGATCAGGCGCTCGATGCCGTCGATCACCTTGAGCGCGAGGCCGGTGTGGAACAGCACCTCGCCCATCAGCACGAACAGCGGGATGGGCGTGAGCGAGAAGGCCGCCACCGAGCTGACGCTGTTGCGGGCGAGCTGCATCAGCCCGATCTCGCCTCCCATGTACAGCCACGCGCCGATGATGTTGATGGAGATGAAGGTCAGCGCCACGGGCATGCCGATGAACAGCAACACCGTGGATCCACCCAGCAGGATCCAGGCCGCGATCTGCCAGCTCATGATGCGCTCACCGCTTCATTGCGCGGACCCGCCTCGGCATGCAGCAGGCGATGCATGCGGAACAGCATTTCCACCGCCAGCAGCAGGAACACCACGGGCAGGGGCGCCAGCATCCACCACTCGGGTGTCACCAGCGTCTTGATGTTCATGGCGCCCGACTGGTAGCTGGCCCAGGCCGACTGGGCGCCGTAGCAGGCAATCACCAGGCAGCACCCCAGGCCCAGGACGTCGCTGAGCCATTCCAGCCCCCAGGCCAGGCGGCGCGGGATGGCCTGCAGCACGATGTCGACGCGAATGTGCTGGCCCTGGCGCAGCAGCCAGGGCGCCAGGAACAGCGTGATCAGGTACAGCATGGCCTCGGACACCTCGTTGCTCCAGGCCAGGCCGCGCGGCAGTCCGGCGATGGCGAGGTTGCGCAGCAGCACGTCGGCCACGATGACGAGCATCATGGCCAGCAGCAGCGCGCATCCCACGGCGGCGAGCGCCGTCAGCAGCCGCCCGTAGGCGGCGGACACGCGCGCGATCATGGGCGGTTACCGGCGGCCGGACGGGACAGCAGCGACTTGAAACGCGCCGCCACCTCGGGGCTCTGCTTGGTGGCGGTGGCCCAGCCCACGTCGTAGGCCATGTCGCGATAGCGCTTGGCGGTGGCGTCGTCGAACTTGATGGTCTGGATGCCGGCCTTGGCCTGCCGCGCCGTTTCCTCTTCGGCGTAGCGGTCCCAGAAGCCGTTCTGCGCTTCCAGGGCCAGCAACTGCTTGTTCAGGTAGGCCAGTTGCGGCGGGGTCAGCTTCTTGTAGGCCGGCAGGTTCATGATCAGCGAGACCTCGGCATCGTAGAAGCCCGGGTCCACGCGGAACTTGGTCTTCTCCTGCCAGTTCAGGTCGAAGATGCCGCCTATCGGCCAGCCGTAGCCGTCCACCACGCCGCGCTCCAGCGCGGTATAGACCTCGCCCGGGGGCGTGGTGATGACGTTGGCGTTGAGCGCCTGGAAGAATTCGCGATAGACCGGCGTGATGCGGATCTTCATCCCCGTCAGGTCAGGCTTGTCGATCTTCTTGTTGATGTACAGATGGAAGGGCTGGTGTTCGACCATCCGGGCCAGGTACTGCATGTTGCCCTTCTCGTTCCAGACCTTGTTGATGGCCTCGAACGCGCCGTTCTTGCGCTGCTCGGCAACCGGGATGTCGCTCAGTTTCAGGAAGTCGGACTCGGGCAGCACGTTGGTGTAGAACGCGCCGGTGTTCAGCGCGATGTCGACCACGCCGGTCTTGACGGCGTTGCCCACCTCGAACGGGGGCATGGTCTTGGGGCCGCCCAGGAAATTGAGCTGCAGCACCCCCTTGCCTTCTTCGTTGAACTTCTTGACCCACGCCTGCAGGTGTTGCACGTAGATGCCGTTCTCGGGAAAGGCCGAGATCAGGCGCAGGGTGGCCTGCTGCGCCTGGGCGGGGCCGGCGGACATGGCCGCGCAGGCCAGGAACGCGGCGGCTGCCTTGATGAGCGGAAATTTCATGCGTTGTCTCCTGTCTTTTCTTGTACCGACGAAGTGCTGCTTTGATAACGCCGCCTTATCCTAGACGGTCGCGAGTTTTTCCTCCAGCGCGTGGCCGCTGTCGTCCGACAGGGCCGCCTTGACCAACGCGCGCAGGCGCGCAGGGCCGTCGGCGGCCTGCCGCAGCGCCGGCAGCACCGACATGATGCGCTGGAAACTGCCCCAGCCACGCACGTGGGTATCGCCATAGCCCTTGATCAGCCGCTGCGCCCGCGCCACCTCCACGGCCAGCGCCGGCTGGCCCGCCGCCAGCGAGACGATGGCCTCCATCCAGCGCGCCATGCGTTCGCGTTCGACCTGGTAGCGCAACGAGCCCCGGCGTATGCCGCGCAGTCCCGCCACCGCGTACAGCAGAAGAAAGCCGCGCAGCGAACTGGTGCGCACCACCCGGCCCTTGCGGGTGAAAGGCATGATGCAGGCGCGCGCCACGGCACTACGCATCATCCACCGCCCGAGCCACGCGGGCATGGCGTCGGCCAGTTCCTCCAGCCTGGGATGCATGAATTCATTGATCTCCAGTTGCTGCGCAGGTGTCAGGCGCACCTCGGCGGCCACGCGGGCGAAGCGCGTGCCGCGCGTCTTCAGGTCCGCCACCCGCGCCACGTCTTCGTAGGTCATCCACAAGGCCAGGTGGCGGGCGGTCTCGGACAGGACCTCCAGGCTGGCGGCGCCGCGATCCGGCAGCGCGGCCAGCAGCGGCGCGAGCCGGTCCAGGTACTCGCCGGCATAGGCCACGTCCTGGTAGTCCGCCGCGCGGACCAGGCCGGCGCGCAGCACCGCGTGGCATCTGGCCGGAAATTCTCGCGCCATCCGTTCGTCCAGGGCAGCCAGCCGGGGGCCGACGGCGGCGGGCAGGCGGCTCGTGGACATGGGCGCCTCGGCCGCCGCCTCGCGCCGCACGGTGGTCTCGCGCAGCACCGGCGCGTCCTGACTGGCCACGGCCGCGTCGAAACCCGCGGCGAAGGCTTGCAGGCTGGCCTTCACACCCACGCCCCCGCGCCGGATCGCTTCCTCGAAAAGCTCGCGTCCGAAGGGCAGCGCGCCCGTCGCCGCCAGCGCCCCGTACAGCGCCGGGCTGATGGGGCTGCCGGCGTCCTCGGCCATGCTGCTGAAGTCGGCGGCCACGAAGCGCCGCGCCGCCACCCGTCCGCCTTCCAGCAACGCGGCCGAATCGACCCGGTCGTCGCCCATCGCCGTGCGTTCCGTCATGGAATACACCCGGTGGGTGGAGGCGATCAGCGTGGTACGGTCCTCCGCAACCAGGCCGCGCTGCAAGGCGCGGCCCGCCTCCATCAACTCGGACGCGATGACGACGTCGACCTCGCCGGGGACCGGACCCAGTGCCATGACCGGCGCCTGCCCCGGCGGCACGTCCGCTTCGCGGAACATCTCGATGTAGTACACCGTGGCGCCGGTACGCTGGGCCACGCCCGGCACCGAGGTGGTCTGGGCCAGGTAGCCGTTGTGCTCGGCCAGGTCCACCAGCCAGTCGGCCAGTACCCCGCCGCCCTCGCCGCCCATGGCCAGCACCGCGATGGTCAGTGCGCGCGGCGTGCCCGCGCCACGGATATCGTGCGTCATGTTCATGCCGCCAATCCCTCCTGCCGGCGGTCGATGCGGCGCTGCAAGGCGCCGATGACGGCCTTTCTGATCCCCGCCTTGAACCTGTCCCAACGCCCCGGATTGTTGATGATCTCGGCCCGGTAGAACGACGGACACAGCACGGCGGCATGCGAGACCTCGCCGCACAGCCCGCAGCCCACGCAGCTGTCCACCACCGCCGCGACCGGATCGCTGCGCAGCGGATCGGGGTTGTCTCGTATGGTCAACGAGGGGCAGCCTGACAGCCGGATACAGGAGTGGTCGCCGGTGCAGGTGTCGGGATCCACGCCGAAGCGTTCACGCACGACGCGCCGGCCTTCGCCTATGGCCTTGCGCATCAGCGGACGCACGCGGCGCTGCTTGTTCAGCATGCACTCGCTCTGTGCCACCACGACCTTCGGGCCTTTCTCGCGCGTGGTCAACGCCTCGCGCAGCGTGTCGCGCATCTGCGCCACGCTGTAGGTGTGCGTCACCGTCCGCACCCACTTCACGCCCACCCCGCGCACCGCGTTCTCGATGGGGTTGTTGGTGCTGCGTATCGGGTTCTCGGCCTTGGACGACAGCACGTCCTGCCCGCCGGTGGCGGCCGAGTAGCCGTTGTCCACCACCAGCAGCACGTTGTCGGTCTCGTTGAACACGGCGTTGCCCACGCCGCTGGTCAGGCCGTTGTGCCAGAACCCGCCGTCGCCCATGATGGAGATGGTGCGGCGGGTGGTCTCGCGGGTGTTCAGCGCCGAGGCGCCAGCCCACCCCAGGCCGTAGCCCATGGTCGTGGCGCCCAGGTTGAAGGGCGGCAGCACCGAGAACAGGTGGCAGCCTATGTCGCAACTGATGTGGTGGCGGCCCAGCTCGCGCTCGACCAGCTTGATGGCGGTGAAGATGGGGCGTTCCGGACAGCCGGTACAGAACGACGGCGGCCGCCCCTGGACCTGGTCGGACGCCTGCTGGATGGCGAAGGCCTTGGGATTGTCCGGCATGCGCGCGGGCTCGGTCGGCCGCGCGGCGCGGGGCAGTGGCCGCCCTTCGAGCAGGCTGGGCTCGTAGCGGCGCACGTACTCCGCCAGCCCCTTGAGCAGCACGCCGCCGGTGTATTCCCCTGCCATCGGCAGTACGTCCTTGCCATGGACGCGCGTGTTCAGGTCGGCGCGCCGCAGGATGGCGTGGACCGCCTGCTCGATGTAGTCGGGCTGCCCTTCTTCCACGATCAGGATGCCGCGCTTGCCGGCGCAGAAGCGGACGAACTCCTCGTCCACCAGCGGATAGGTCACGTTCAGCACGTACAGCGGGATCCGCGACTGGCCGAAGGCGTCGGCCAGCCCCAGCAGCTCCAGCGCGCGCAGCACGCCGTTGTACATGCCGCCTTGCATGACGATGCCGATGTCCTGGTCATCGGCGCCGAAGAACTCGTTCATGCCGTGCTGGGCGATGTAGCGCACCGCCGCCGGCCAGCGCTTGGCCACCTTCTCCTGCTCGTGCAGGTAGGAGGCCGGCGGCAGCACGATGCGGTTGACGTCGCGCTCGGGGTTCTCGATGGCGTCCTTGAGCGTGTACGAGGGCCGCTTGTTCGCCCGCGCCGTGAAACGGCCATGCACGTGACAGGCGCGGATGCGCAATTGCAGCATGACGGGCGTATTGCTGGCTTCCGACAGTTCGAAGCCCCGTTCGACCGCGCCCACCATGCTTTCCAGGTTCGGCCGGGGGTCCAGCAGCCAGACCTGCGACTTCATCGCGAAGGCATGCGAGCGCTCCTGCATGATGCTGGAGCCTTCGCCGTAGTCCTCGCCCACGATCAGCAGCGCGCCGCCGGTCACGCCGCCGGAGGCCAGATTGGCCAGCGCGTCCGAGGCCACGTTGGTGCCCACGGTGGACTTGAAGGTGACGGCGCCGCGCAGCGGATAGTTGACCGAGGCCGCCAGCGTCGCGGTGGCCGTCGCCTCGGAGGCGCTGTGCTCGAAGTGGACGCCCAGCTCTTCCAGGATGTCGTTCGCGTCGGTCAGCACATCCATCAGGTGCGAGATCGGCGCCCCCTGGTATCCCGCCACGTACGACACACCGGACTGCAGCAGGGCCTTGGTCACGGCCAGGATGCCCTCGCCGCGGAATTCCTCGCCTTCGCCCAGCTTCAGCTTGCCGACCTCGTTCGTGAACGAACGCTCCGCCATGGTCCCGTTCTCCTCTGCCTGGTGTCAGCGCATCATTCTTCTCCGGCACCGGGCCGTGGGCTAATGGTTTATTCGTATATTCCACATTTGTTTGGTGAATACCTCGTAGAATCCCTATAAGGAAAATCCATGCATACCGCATCGGGCACGCATGGACCTCCGCCCTTTTCCGGTATTGATAAAACCATCTTTTGCTGCCAGCATGGCACTTGCGGTTTTGCTGCAAGGAGCGTGCTGTGAAGCAAGATCCTGGCTGGAACCAGACGGCCCGCGCGGACGCCACAGGCGCCGGCACGTCCCGCCGTGGCTTCCTGAAGGCCATCGCGGTGGGCGGCGTCACGGTGTGGATAGCCCCCTTGTACAGCGCCGCGTTCGGCGCCCTGTTCGAAGAACGCATCCTGCGCGGCGCGCAGTGGAACCCGGCCGACGGCCACACCCGCTTCCGGATCGACGGCCACGAGAAAGTGGTGGGCGGCAAGGTCTTCGCCCGCGACATCCGCGCCGCCGACATGCCGCACTGGCCCAAGCAGCAGTCGCATGCGTTCATCCTTCGCGCCACGCTGGCCGACCGGACCTATACCGGCTTCGACCTGGCGTCGCTGGGAGACGACCTCAAGCCCGACCGCGTGGTCACGGCCGAGGACCTGGCCCGCGACAAGCTGGCCTTCCCCAGCTTCTACGGCGAGGACATGCTGCTGCCCACCGGCAAGACGCCGGCCTACCTGGGGCACGCGATCGCCATCCTGATCTTCCACGACTTCGCGCGCTACCAGCTCGCCCGCGGACGGCTGCGCGCCGCCCGCGACGTCATCCGCTACGGCGCGACGACCGGGCCGCTCGACCGCGAGCCCTGGGGCGTGTTCCGGTACGTCCGCGTCGGCGGCGCATCGCCCGACGACGAGGATGCTTACTCCAGCCTGAAAGACAGCCCCCTCTTTCCCACCGAAAAGAAAACCCTGGTCTGGCCCTCGACCAAGCCCGAGGACAGCCTCGACGCGCGGGGCATGCGCGCGGCCGAGCAGATCGGTGCGGAACTGGCCGCGCCGCCCGGCGACTGGCTGGTCATGAAGCGCCGCTACACCACGCAGTCCGTCGACACCGCCGCGCTCGAACCGGACAACGCGAACTGCTGGTATGACCCGGCCACGCGCTCGCTGCACATGGTGCTGGCCACGCAGTCGCCACAGGAAGTGGCCGAGGCCGCCGCCCAGATGGTGGCCGACAGCGGCTTCCCGCTGGAACACCTGTTCGTGCATCCCTGCTACACGGTCGGGTACGGCTCCAAGGACCACTGCAACGTGCCGTTCTACGGCCTGGTCGCCGCGTTGTACGGCGACGGCCATCCGGTGCGCTTCGCGGTGGACCGCTTCGAGCATTTCCAGACCTCGCTCAAGCGCCACGCCTTCGACATGCAGTACACCATGGCGGTGGACCGCAAAACGGGCAAGCTCCAGTCCTTCCAGGGCACCTTCACCGGCGACGGCGGCGGGCGCTCGAATTTCTCGCCTTCGGTCGTCATGGTGGCCGCGACCGCCGCGCAGTCCGTCTATTACTTCCCCAAGAACGACCTGATCGCCGTCGCCAAAGCCTCCCGTGCCGTGGATGCCGGCTCGGCGCGCGGGTACGGCACGCTGCAAAGCATGGCCGCCACCGAGATGATGATCGACGAGATGGCCGGGGAACTGGGCATCGACCCGATCGAGCTCCGCGTCCGCAACGCACTGCTGTCCGGCATGAAGAACACCCAGGGCGCCATCGCCGGCGGCGCCCTGCGGGTGGACGAGGTGCTCGAGCGCGCGCGCCGCCATCCGCTGTGGACCGAACGGGACCAGCGCAAGCGCGACTACGAAGCTGCCCATCCGAACGAGCGCTATGGCGTGGGCTTCGCCTGTGTGCAGAAGGACTTCGGCACCGGCGGCGAGGCGGCCTTCGTGCGCGTGGCGCTGACCCGGGAAGGGCGCATCGTGCTGCATCATACGGGCGTCGAGATCGGCACCGGCATGAGCACCTCGCAGGCCGTGATGTGCGCGCAATGGTTCGGCCGCCCCGCCGACGAAGTGCGTACCGCCGTCACCGACTGGTCCGACCTGCCCATGATCGGCAACGTCGACACCTATACGGTCAAGCAGGAAGACCAGGACCGGCTGGCCGCCGATCCGATGTGGACGCCGGTCCACGCCTCGCCCTCCAGCGCCAGCAACTCGGTCTACTTTTTCGGGCACGCCACCAAGGAAACGGCCCGCGTCGTGTTCGAGCACGGCCTGTGGCCGGCCGCGATGGCGATCTGGAGCCGCGGCATCGGCGGCGGCCAGGCCGCGCCCCTGGTAGTGCGGCGCGAGGATGCGCGCTGGACCGAACGCGGCCTGACCGCGAACGGGCTGGAGCCGCTGCCGCTCGAACGCCTGGTCAAGACCGCCTATGAAGCCAACTTCGTGACCGCGGCGGTGGGCCATACCTTCAACCGCTGGCAATGGGCCGAGGCAGATTTCAACGTGGGCGGCACGACGATCCGGCGGCCGCTGGACGGCCTGGCCGTGCGCCACGGCGACGGCAGCCGCTCGGCCCAGCCCTACGACGTCATCAAGCGCGCGAACATCTTCTATCCGCCGACCCAGCGCAACAACGCTGGCGTCACCTACTACAGCGCCAACGCCGCCCTGGCCGAGCTGGCCGTCAACCCGACCAGCGGCCAGGTACGGCTGCTGTCGCACCACTCGGTGCTCGAATGCGGCAAGCCGGTGGTCGAGGACCTGGTCTCGGGCCAGTTGCAGGGCGGGATCGCGATGGGCATCGGCCACGCGCTGCACGAATACCTGCCCCTGTACGAGGACGGCCCCGGCAACGGCACCTGGAACTTCGACCGCTACCACCTGCCGCGCGCGCGCGACGTGGCCGTGTGGCGCCAGACCGGCGACATCTTGCCGCCCCTCTCGGACACCGACCCGCCCAAGGGCATCGCGGAAGTCGTCATGATCCCCATCGTCGCCGCCATCGTGAACGGCATCGCGCATGCCATCGGCCACCGCTTCACCGACCTGCCGGTCACGCCGGAAAAAATACGGGAGGTCCTGGAACCATGACGATCACGACCTCGCCCCTGACGCTGACCATCAACGGCAAGCAGGTCGGGCCCATGGACGTGCCCGACGCGTTGATGATGGTCGACTTCCTGCACGAGTACCTGGGCCTGACCGGCTCGCGCTTCGGCTGCGGCATCGGCGTCTGCCACGCCTGTACGGTGCTGCTGGACGGCCCCGGCGGCGTCGAAGAGATCCGCACCTGCATCACCGGCGCCCACTACTTCAACGGCAAGCGGATCCGGACCATAGAAGGCCTGGCCGAGCGCGACGACCAGCAGAAGATCATCGCCATCACCCCCGTGCAGCAGGCCTACCTGGACCACTACAGCTTCCAGTGCGGCTACTGTACGCCCGGCTTCGTGATCGGCGCGACCGCGCTGATGGAACGGCTCAAGGCCCACCCCGTGCGCGCCGACCAGTTGGAAGACACGATCACCGAACACCTGGGCCGCCACATCTGCCGCTGCACCGGCTACGTGCGCTACTTCGAGGCGGCCAAGGCGGTCATCCTCGCCACCCCCGGCCTCGTTACCAAGGAGAAATGACATGGCCCGCCCGTCCCCCCGGCGACGCGGTCCCATCGTCGCCTTCGTCATCGTGGTCCTGCTCATCGCCGGCGTCGCCGCGGCGATCCTGGGCAACCGCGACGCGCAGCCCGACCGCGCCCCCCAGCAGGTCCAGGCCACGCAGGAACAATTGCAACTGGGCCGCTACCTGGCCCGGGCCGCCGACTGCGCGGCCTGCCACCAGACCGCCGACGGCCCCGCCTATGCCGGCGGCTTCCCGTTGCAAACGCCCTTCGGCACACTGTACGGCACCAACATCACGCCCGACCCCGACCACGGCATCGGCCGCTGGACCGCCGACGAGTTCCACCGTGCCCTGACCGAGGGCAAGGCGCCGCACGGACGCAACCTCTACCCCGCCATGCCGTACACGGCCTACCACGACATCCCGCGCGCCGACGCCGACCTGATCTACGCCTACCTGATGAACGTGCGGCCCAATGCCCAGCCCAACAAGAAACCCGAGATCCCTTTCCCGCTCAACCTGCGCGTCCTGATGACAGGCTGGAACCTGCTGTTCTTCGACCACGACCCGCTGCCCGCCGCCTCGCAAGGCGAATCGGCGCAATGGGTGCGCGGCCGCTACCTGACCAACGTGCTCGGCCACTGCGGCGAATGCCACACCCCGCGCGGCAAGCTGGGCCAGTTGCACCGCGACGACTGGCTGCAAGGCTATACCCTGAACCGCTTCGAGGCGCCGTCCTTGACCCCGCAGGCCCTGGCCGAACGCGGCTGGACGCCGGAAGACCTGCAACGCTTCCTGCGCACCGGCCTCGCCCCCCAGGGCATTGCCGCCGACGAGATGTACCCCGTCATCCTGCACAGCACGCAGTACCTGAACGACGACGACCTGAAGGCCATGTCCGCCTTCCTGCTGGGCGACCAGCCTCCCAAGCCCACCCCCGCCCCGCAAGCCAAGCCCGAAACCGGCGCCCCTTCCTCCGGCCGCCGCGTCTACCTGAACACCTGCGCCGCCTGCCACGGCGTCGACGGCGAAGGCCACCCACCGGGCATGCCGCCGCTTGCCGCCAACAGCACCGTCCGCCTGGAAAGCCCCCGCAACCTGCTGCTCTCCATCCTGGACGGCCTGCCCGCCCAACGCCTGCCCGACGGCACCAGCATCGGCGACATGCCCGGCTTCGCCCACCGCCTGAGCGACGACGAGATCGCCCAACTGGCCAACTACATGCGCACCGCCTGGAGCGCCCGCGAAGGCCGGGTGACCGCCGCGGATGTAGCGAAGCTGCGCGAGGGCAAATGAAGGGAGGACAAACCCCCTTCATTTGCCCGCTGAATATTCCGTAGAATCCCCATAAGAACCTCGGATACCCGCTCCCCTATCCAGGACGCGGGCACCTCACACCGGCAGATGGCGCAGGCGGTGTCCGAGGTGGGCGCAGCCGTCTCAAGAACCAGAACCCCCATGAACTTCCGCCAACTAGACCTGAACCTCCTACGCGTCCTGGTCGCCATCCACCAAACCCGCTCCGTCACCGCCGCCGGCAAGATGCTCGCCCTGTCCCAGCCGGCCACCAGCAACGCCCTCGCCCGCCTGCGCTACTTCTTCGAAGACGAACTCTTCCTACGCACCCCCCACGGCCTCATCCCCACCAGCGTCTGCGAACACATCGCCCCCGCCGTCGCTGCCGAACTGCGCTCCCTCGAAGCCCTCGTCACCGGCCGCGAAGAATTCGACCCCGAACACAGCCACGTCGAATGGCGCGTCTCCATGTCCGACCTCGGGGAAATGACCTTCCTGCCCACCCTGGCCGCCGCCCTGCACACCGAAGCGCCGCACTCCCAGCTCACCAACATCTCCGTGCTGGCCGACGACGTCGCCGCCGCCCTCGAAGCGCGCGAACTCGACTTCTCCATCGGCATCCTCCACCCCAAGCAACGCGGCATACAGGCCGACGTCCTCTTCCACGAACCCTACGTCGCCATCACCGCGCCCGACTGGACCCCCTTCCCCGGCCACAAAGGCAAGATCCTGACGCCCAGCGAACTCGCTTCGGCCTCGCTGCTCGTGGCCTCTCCCACGGCCACCTTTCACGACAGCGTGCGCGACATGCTGACCCGCATGAAACTGGACCACCGCATCGTGGTGCGGGCCCTGCACTTCGGCGCGCTGCCGGAAGTCGTCATGAACTCGCGCATGCTGGCCATCGTGCCGACCACCTATGCGCGCAACGCCCAACCGCGCTACGGCTTCAAGGTATGGGCCCTGCCCTATGCGCCCAGCTACGACGTGCGCCTGATCTGGCACGCCAACACCGCCAGCGATCCCTCGCTGCAATGGGTGCGGGCGCTGGTGCATCGACTGTTCGCGCAGCCCATTCCGCGCAAGGGCAAACGCGCGCCTCGAGAGGATGGCGCAACGACGGGCTGACCCGCGAGGCGGTCGGGGCATGCGAAGATCTCCCGCAAACTGGTCTGACCAATCCGCTTGATCTCCACCACACCGATCAACGAGCCTATAGACTCCGAAATCAAACCAGGTCCCACCACGGAACTGGTCAGACCAATTTACGTTAGCCGGACACGTCTTGGACATGCCCCCTTCAGTCCCCACACGTCTCTCCGACCACGTCGCGGAGCAACTGCTGGCCTTGATACGCTCGCGCGGGATGGCTCGCGGCGAACGCCTTCCGGCTGAACGCAGCCTGGCGGCAGGCCTGGGCGTGTCCCGGGCGTCATTGAGAACGGCCATCCAGAAGCTGTCCGGCCAAGGCATCCTGTCCACGCGGGTCGGTGCCGGAACGTTCCTGCATGCCGACGTCGAAACGTGGCCGCAACAGTCCATGTCGCCACTGGCCGCCCTGATGCTGCATGACCCCATGTACCGCTACGACGTGCTGGAGACGCGCCGGGCGCTGGAGGGCAGCGCCGCCGCCCATGCCGCCCTGCGCGCCAGCCCGCAGGACAAGGACAACATCCGCCGCTGCTTCGACCAGATGCTGGCGCATCAGCAACGCCACGACGCGACGCTGTCGGCGCGCGCCGATGCCCGGTTCCACCTCGCCATCGCAGAAGCCTCGCACAACCTGGTGTTGATCCAGGTCATGCGAAGCCTGTTCGACCTCGTGCTGTCCACGGTGGCCCGCAGCCGGCACGTCATGCTCACCCACGAGCCCCCCTCCACACACGAAAGATTGAACGCCCAGCATGGCGCCGTGATGCGCGGCATCCTGGAAGGCAACGCGGACGCGGCACGCGCCGCCATGGGCGAACATCTGGACCACGTGCACGCGGCACTTAAGAAACTCGACGAAGACTCCGCCCGCCGCGAGCGTTCCCTGCGCCTGACTTCATCCCGTCATTCATCATGATCATCTCTTCGGCCAACGACTTCCGGGCCGCGGCCCAACGCCGCCTTCCGCCCTTTCTCTTCCACTACATCGACGGCGGCGCCAACGCCGAACACACCTTGCGGCGCAACGTCGAGGACCTGGCCGATGTCTCGCTCCGGCAACTCGTCCTGCGCAACATGACGGACTTGAGCCTGGAAACGCAGTTGTTCGGAGAGCCCCTCTCCATGCCCGTGGTACTGGCGCCCGTGGGCCTGACCGGCATGTACGCGCGCCGGGGCGAAGTCGCCGCGGCCCGCGCGGCCGAGGCGAAGGGCATACCGTTTACGATGTCCACCGTCTCGGTCTGCCCCATCGAAGAGGTCGCGCCCGCCATCGGCCGGCCGATGTGGTTCCAGCTCTACGTGCTCAAGGACCGCGGTTTCATGCGCAATGCGCTGGAGCGGGCCCGGGCAGCCGGTTGCTCCACGCTGGTCTTCACGGTCGACATGCCCGTGCCCGGCGCGCGCTACCGCGATGCCCACTCGGGCATGAGCGGTCCGAACGCCGCGCTGCGGCGCTACGGGCAGGCACTCGCCCACCCGCACTGGGCATGGCATGTGGGCCTGCGCGGCCGGCCTCATGACCTGGGCAACATTTCGGCCTACCTGGGCAAGCCGACCGGCCTCGAGGACTACATCGGCTGGCTGGGCGCCAACTTCGATCCGTCGATATCGTGGAAGGATCTGGACTGGATCCGCGAGTTCTGGCAGGGCCCCATGGTCATCAAGGGCATCCTCGATCCGGAAGATGCGCGCGACGCGGTGCGTTTCGGCGCCGACGGCATCGTCGTATCGAACCACGGCGGCCGCCAGCTCGACGGCGTTCTTTCGTCGGCTCGCGCCTTGCCCGCCATCGCGGATGCAGTCAAGGGCGACATCAGGATCCTGGCCGACTCCGGCCTGCGCAGCGGCCTGGACGTCGTGCGCATGCTCGCGCTGGGCGCCGACGCCGTGATGCTGGGCCGCGCCTATATCTACGCGCTGGCCGCAGGCGGCGAAGCCGGCGTGGCCCGGCTGCTGGATCTGGTGGAAAAGGAAATGCGGGTGGCCATGACGCTGACGGGCGTCAAGTCGGTGGACGCCATCTCGGGTGACTTGCTGGCGCGCTGATGCCCGCGATGGGCGGCGTCTCAGTGATAATCGTCTTCGCGCTGATGACGTACTGCAAGAACAGTGACAGAATCGGGTCCATCGATCTCGAACAAGGCGACATAGCCCGCACGACCGAACGGAATCACCAACTCACGCAAGTAAGGTGAATGCGGTGTCGCCTTTCTGCAGGTGTAGGGCGAACGCTCGAGAATGCAGATGCCATCCTGGATCGCAACCAGAGCATGGACAGCCAAGTCCATGGCATCGGGATCCCGCTCCAGGATAAAGTCATAAAGCCGGATAAGATCCTGCTCGGCTTCCCGCGTGAAGCGAACACGGTACGTCAAGACCGCTTGCGCCGGTCGGCCTTGGCGGCCTCAAGGCGCTGCCGCAGCGTATCCAATACGGCTTGCGCTGGAACGTAGTCGCCTGATTCCCGCGCCAGGTCGCGCGATGCCAAACCCCTAGCCAGAAAAACCGTCTGCGCCTCACGGCGCGACACCGCCGAGCGGACCGCCTGCTCGACAAAGCTGGACAAACTCTCGCCCGCCTCGAGAACTCTTTCGGCAGCCTCACGCAGTTCCGGCTCGACCCGCAAGGGAGGAAGCGTGGCAGTTTTCATGGCATTCCCAGTACGCATCGCATTTGCAATACATTAACTCGACGAAAGTCGATTGGCAAGCCGGGCGAACCCATCAAACAAGCACTTCGGCCCGGATCGCCTCGCGCACGCGCGCGGCCATCGCATGGCGGTGGTCCTCATCGCCGCCGTCGACTGCGACCGCGGGCAGGTATACGACCTGGACCGCCATGCCGGTCGAACCCAGGACCCGCCACGCATTGCCCAGCAGGGTTTCCTCGCCCACATACGCGGCCACGGCGGTGCGCTGGCCGTGCTGGAGATAGCGCAGGGCGACCGGCACCACGGGTACGCCGGCGCGCCGCGCGGGTTCGAACAGGGCGGCGTGGAAGGGCAGCACATCGAAACCGTCCGAGGTGGTCCCCTCGGGGAACAGTCCGATCAATTGCCCCCGGTCGAACCGTTCACGCATGGCCTGGGCCACGTGGTGCAGCGCGCGCCGGTTGCCGCGTTCGATGAACACCGTGCCGACCCCGGCGATCAGCCAGCCCAGCACCGGCCAGGAACGCAGTTCCTGTTTGCCGACGAAGATGGTGCAGCGCACGCTGCTGAGCGCGTAGATGTCCAGCCACGACACGTGGTTGGCGATCAGCAAGGCGGCGCCGTCCACGGGCGGATGGCCGCTGACGTAGACCCGCACGCCGCACCAGCGCAGCAGCCAGCGGGACCACCAGTTGTTGATCCGGTCGCGCTGTGCCACCTCGAACCGCCGGAACACCGTGGCCAGCACGATGAGGCCGAATATCACCCACAACGTGACGAGCAGGAAACGCAGCGAGAACCGCAGCAGGTGGGCGGCCAGGCGAAACCAGGCAAGCACGATCAGGCCGTCGCCTCGTAGGCCACGTGACCGGCGACGATGGTCATGCGGACCTTGCCCGGCAATTCCATGCCAAGGAACGGTGTGTGTTTGCCCTGGCTCAGCAGGCTGTCCTCGCTGACCAGCCAGTGCGCGTCCAGGTCCACCAGGCAGAGGTCGGCCAGCGCCCCCGCGCCCAGTTGCCCGCACGAGGCCAGCACTTTGGTGCCCAGGACCCGGGCGGGTTCGCTGGTGACCCGCGAGACCGCGCGCGAAACCGGCAGGTCGGCGTCGCGGGCCCATTTCAGCGCCAGCGACAGCAGCAGCTCCAGGCCCGTGGCGCCGGGCTCGGCCTCGCCGAAGGGCAGCAGCTTGTAGTCCTCGTCCACCGGCGTGTGGTCCGAGCAGATCGCGTCGATGGTACCGTCCGCCAGGGCGGCCCGGATGGCATCGCGGTCGCGCTGGCCGCGTAGCGGCGGCGTCAACCGGCAATGCGCGTCGAAGTAGCCGATGTCTACGTCGGTCAGGTGCACGTGGTGGGCGCTGACGTCGCAGGTCACCGGCAGGCCCTCGGCGCGGGCGCGGCGCACCAGCTCGATCCCGGCGGCGCTGGAGATGCGGCACAGGTGCAGGCGCGCGCGGGTGGCGCGCTGCAGTTCGAACAGCGTGTGCAGGGCAATGGTCTCGGCCTGCTCGGGAATGCCGGCCAGGCCCAGGCGCGAGGCCATGGCGCCGCTGGCGGCCACGCCTTCGCGGGCCAGCCAGGGGTCTTCCGGACGCAGCCACAGCGCGTAGTCGAAGGTGCGGGCGTACTGCATGGCGCGCAGCAGCACGTTGGTGTCGGCGATATGCGCATCCGCCTGCGAGAACGCCACGCAGCCGGCCTCGGTCAGCTCGGCCATCTCGGTGAGGATCTCGCCTTTCAGGCCGACGGTCATCGCGCCCAGCGGGTAGACGTGCGACTGGTTCAGCTGGCGCGCGCGGTGTTTGAGCATCTCGACCAGTCCAGGCTCGTCCAGCACCGGATCGGTATCGGGCGGCAACACCAGGCTGGTCACGCCGCCGGCCAGCGCCGCCTGCAATTCGGACTCCAGCGTGGCGCGGTGCTCGAAACCGGGTTCGCGCAGCCGGGCGGACAGGTCCACCAGGCCGGGCAGGACCGCCAGGCCGCGCGCGTCGACCAGGCGGTTGGGCACGAAGCCCGCAGGCGCCTGGCCGATGCCGACCACGCGTCCCGCGGCGATGTAGATGTCGTTGACGGCGTCCACGCCGTTGGCCGGGTCGATCAGGCGGCCGCCCTGGATATGGATTTTCATGGGTCAGGCTCCTGCGACGATGCTCATGACGGCCATGCGGACCGCGATGCCGAACGTGACCTGGTTCAAGATGACGGCCTGCTTGCCGTCGGCCACCGGGGAGTCGATCTCCACGCCGCGGTTCATCGGTCCGGGATGCATGACGATGGCATCGGGCTTGGCCAGCGCGAGCTTCTCCTGCGTCAGGCCGTAGTGCTTGAAGTATTCCTGCGCCGAGGGCAGCAGCGCGCCGCGCATGCGCTCGTTCTGCAGGCGCAGCATGATGATCACGTCCACGCCCTTGAGGCCTTCGGCCATGTCGGTGAACACGCGCACGCCCATTTGTTCGAGGCCAGACGGCAGCAGCGTCAGCGGGCCGATGGCCCGCACTTCGGGCACGCCCAGCGTGGTCAGCGCGTGGATGTCGGAACGGGCCACGCGCGAATGCAGGATGTCGCCGACGATCGCCACCGTGAGCTTGGTGAAGTCCTTCTTGTAGTGGCGGATGGTGTACATGTCCAGCAACCCCTGCGTCGGGTGCGCGTGGCGGCCGTCGCCGGCGTTGATCACGTGCACGTGGGGCGCCACGTGCTGGGCGATCAGGTGCGGCGCGCCGCTGGAGGCGTGCCGCACCACGAACAGGTCGGCCTGCATGGCCGACAGGTTGTTGATGGTGTCCAGCAGCGACTCGCCCTTGCTGGCCGACGAGGCGTTGATGTTCAGGTTGTAGACGTCGGCCGACAGGCGCTTGGCCGCGATCTCGAACGTCGTGCGCGTGCGCGTGGAGTTCTCGAAGAACAGGTTGAACACGCTCTTGCCGCGCAGCAGCGGCACTTTCTTGATCTCGCGGTCGGCCAGCGGCACGAACGATTCCGCGGTGTCGAGGATCTGGTTCAGGATCGCGCGCGGCAATCCCTCCACGGTCAACAGGTGGGTGAGTTCGCCATTGCTGTTGAGCTGCGGGTTACGCATGGTGCGGCTCCTGAGGCGGCAGGGTTTCGAAATCGATCTTGAAGGCGTCCCCGGCGCGCGACAGCACGAGGCTCTGTCCTGGCGCCAGTTCGACGGTGGCCGCGGCGAAGTCGGCCGCCACGGGCAGTTCGCGCCCGCCCCGGTCCACCAGCACGACCAGCCGGATGGAGGCCGGGCGCCCGTAGTCGAACAGCTCGTTCATGGCGGCGCGCAGGGTGCGGCCGGTGTAGAGCACGTCGTCGACCAGGACCAGGTGCTTGTCGTCCACGTCGAAGGCGATGTCCGAAGGCTTGACCTGGGGATGCAGGCCGATGCGCGCGAAGTCGTCGCGGTAGAAGCTGATGTCCAGCTTGCCCGGCGCCTCGGGCAGGCCGAGGTCGCGGTGCAGCCTCTCGGCTATCCACGATCCCCCGGAATGGATGCCGACCAGGTGGGTGCGGTCGGCCGGCAGCGTGTCCAGCAGCTCGCGCACGGCATCGCGCAGCCGCGCATACAGCGCCTCGGCGTCGAGATTGGGAGGGGTTGGGTTCATGGCAGTCTCGGATCAGGGAGAACGGGGCGTATCGAAGTAGCTTTGCAGGATGATGGCAGCGGCCACCGCGTCCACGCGCAGCCCGCGGCCGGCCGCCCCCATCTCGGACTGGGCGGCCAGGCTGGTGCCGCGTTCGTCCACCAGTTCCACCGGCAGCCTGTAGCGGCCGTTCAGCTGGTTGGCGAAACGCCGGCACAGGGCCGTCATGGGCTGCTCGCCGCCGTCGGTATCCAGCGCCAGCCCCACCACCAGGCGCGTCGGCTGCCATTCGCGCAGCAATTGCTCGACGCGGCCGAAGCGCGCCTCGCGCGTGGTGTTGGCGATGACTTCCAGCGGGCGCGCGTGGCCGGTCAGCGTATTGCCGACGGCAACGCCGATGAACTGGGTTCCGTAGTCGAAGGCGAGCAGCGTTTCGTCAGGCATGGCCGGCTTCGCCCGCCAGCATGATCGGGGCGATGCCCAGCAGCGCCAGCGCGGCGTCGAAACGCTCGGACGGCGGAACGTTGAAGATGATGTCGGACGACGCCGACACGCTGAGCCAGGCGTTCTCGGAGATTTCGTCCTCGAGCTGGCCGGCGCCCCATCCCGCGTAGCCCAGGGTGACCAGCAGCTTGCCCGGCCCCTGGCCGTCGGAAACCGCCTGCAGCACGTCGCGCGAGGTGGTCAGGGCCAGGTCGCCCACCTTGATGGAGGAGTTGTAGTCGCCCACCGGGGCGTGCAGCACGAAGCCGCGGTCGGTCTGGACCGGTCCGCCGAAGAATACCGGGGCTTCCGCCTGCGGGGAATTATCCAGCGACAGCTCGATCCGCTCGAACAAACCCGACAGGGTCAGGTCGGTGGGCCGGTTGATGACCAGGCCCAGCGCGCCCTTGGCGGTGTGTTCGCATACGTAGATGACCGCGCCGGCAAAGTTCGGATCGGCCATGGCCGGCATGGCGATCAGGAACTGGTTCGTGAGATCGATATTGGCGCGTTCGCTCATACCTGAATTGTAAACGCCCAGGCGGGTCAGATCTCGACCATCTCAAAATCTTCCTTGCGGGCGCCGCATTCGGGACAAACCCAATTGGGCGGCACGTCTTCCCACTTGGTGCCGGGAGGGATACCCTCTTCCGGTACGCCGGCTGCTTCGTCGTAGATCCAGCCGCAAATCAGACACATCCAGGTACGCATCGTCGTTCAATCTTACCAAGCCCCGCCCCCGCGAACCGGGAACCATCGGGCATCCATTAGAATCTCGCATCTTACCGAAACACCGTGGGCCCCGCCCGGATCCCGCCGGATGGACCCCGCCTTTCGAGATTTTTCGTTGCCAGCCGCTCCCACGCCTCCCCTCGTACTGACCTTCGCCCCCTCCGACCCCAGCGCCGGCGGAGGTATCCAGGCCGACCTGCTGACCTGTGCCAGCATGGGATGCCACGCGCTGACCGTGCTGACAGGCTATACCGTGCAGGACTCGGCCGGTCTGGAGGACGGCGAAGCCGTCGCGCCCGAATGGATCGACGACCAGGCCCGCAGCCTGCTGGAGGACATGCCGGTACGGGCCTTCAAGATCGGCGGGCTGTTCTCGGCCGAGGCCGTGGCGGCCGTGGCCGAGATCCTGGCCGACTACTCGGCCGTACCGGTCGTGCTGCACCTGGGGGCCGATCCCCCGGACGCGGACGACGCGGAAACCGAAGACTCGGCCGAGGAAATCATGGCCGCCACCATCGAGCTGCTGGTGCCCCAGGCGACCCTGGTCGTGGCCGACAGCCTACGGCTGGAGCAGTTGGTGGCGGACGGCATCCTGGACCTGGACTCGGCCGACGAGACCCCGGCCCAGGCGCTGCTGCGCCTGGGCGCCGCCTGGGTGCTGGCGACCGGCCTGCACCAGCCCGGCGACATCGTGGTCAACACGCTGCGCGGCGGCGGCGATACCGCCGCCGAACCCGCGGGCGAGTACCGCTGGCCCCGGCTGCCCGGCAATTTCCGCGGCGCCGGCCCGACCCTGTCGGCCGCCCTGGCCGCCCTGCTGGCCAGCGGCATGGACGTGCGCGACGCCACGGCCGAGGCCCAGGAATACACGTGGCAGGCACTGGCCTCGGGCTTCCAGCCCGGCATGGGCCGGCTGCTGCCCGACCGTTTCTTCTGGGCCAAGCAGGGCGAACAGGCGGCGGCCGGCGACGAGGCCGCGCCCGACTCCACGGAGCCCACGCCATGAACCCCGATCCGGTCCTGCCCCCCCCCCTGCGCGGCCTGTACGGCATCACGCCCGAATGGGACGATACCGCCCGGCTGGTGGCCGCCGTGGAGGCCGCCGCCCGCGGTGGCCTGCGCGCCGTGCAACTGCGCCGCAAGCTGGCCGAGCCGGCCAAGCGCCTGGAGCAGGCACGCGCCTTGCGCGCCGCCTGTGACCGCCTGGATGTGCTCCTGATCATCAACGACGACTGGCGCCTGGCCATCGAGGCCGGCGCCAACGGCGTCCACCTGGGACGCGAGGACGGCGACATCGCCCAGGCCCGCCAGGCCGGCGGACCGGCGCTGCTGATCGGCGCCTCCTGCTACGACGAAACCGGGCGCGCCCGCGCCGCGCTGGCCGCCGGCGCCGACCACGTGGCCTTCGGCGCGGTGTTCGACTCGCCCACCAAACCCGCGGCCGTGCACGCCCCGTTATCCTGCCTGACCGACGCGCGCGGACTGCGGCGGCCCGACGCCTCGCGCCCCGCCATCGTCGCGATCGGCGGCATCACGCCGGCCAACGCCAGGCAGGCCGTCACGGCGGGCGCCGACGCGCTGGCCGTCATCACCGCGCTGTTCGGCGCCGACGACATCGAAGCCGCCGCGCGGGCCTTCGCCCAGGCCTGGGCCGAGGACCCCGCCGGCAATCCCACCAAGGCATGACCATGATCCGCAACGCAGAACTCTTCGAACGCGCCTGCCGCACCATTCCCGGCGGCGTCAATTCGCCGGTGCGCGCCTTCCGCTCGGTGGGCGGCACCCCGCCCTTCATCGAACGCGCCGCCGGTCCCTACACCTGGGATGCCGACAAGAAGCAGTACATCGACTACGTAGGCTCCTGGGGCCCGGCCATCCTGGGCCACGCCCATCCGGAAGTGATCCGCGCCGTGCAGGAGGCCGCCGTCAACGGCCTGTCGTTCGGCGCGCCCACCGAGGCCGAGATCGAACTGGCCGAGATGCTGGTGCACCGCCTGCCCTCGATCGAGCAGGTGCGCCTGGTCAGCTCGGGCACCGAGGCGACCATGAGCGCGATCCGGCTGGCCCGCGGCTACACCGGCCGGGCCAAGATCATCAAGTTCGAAGGCTGCTACCACGGCCATGCCGACAGCCTGCTGGTGAAGGCCGGCTCGGGCCTGCTGACCTTCGGCAACCCGACCTCGGCGGGCGTGCCGCCCGAGTTCACCTCACACACCCTGGTGCTGGACTACAACGACATCGCCGGCGTGGAAGCCGCCTTCAAGCAGTACGGCGACGAGATCGCCTGCGTGATCGTGGAACCCGTGGCGGGCAACATGAACCTGGTCCAGCCCGTGCCCGGCTTCCTGCAGGCGCTGCGCGACCAGTGCACCCGCTACGGCTCGGTGCTGATCTTCGACGAGGTCATGACCGGTTTTCGCGTCGGACCGCAGGGCGTGCAGGGCCGCACCGGCATCGTGCCCGACCTGACCACCCTGGCCAAGGTCATCGGCGGCGGCATGCCCATCGGCGCCTTCGGCGGCCGGCGCGACATCATGGCCCACATCGCCCCGCTGGGCGGGGTCTACCAGGCCGGCACGCTATCGGGCAACCCGGTGGCCGTGGCCGCCGGCCTCACCACCCTGCGCCTGCTGGCCGAACCGGGTTTCTACGAGAAGCTCGAAGCCCAGACCGGCAAGCTGGTGCAAGGCCTGCGCGCGGCGGCCGCCAGCGCGGGCGTGCCGTTCAGCGCCGACCACGTGGGCGGCATGTTCGGCCTGTACTTCCGCGACGCGGTGCCGACCTCGCTGGCCGAGGTCTCGGCCTCGGATACGGCGGCGTTCAACAAGTTCTTCCACGCCGCGCTGGTCCGCGGCGTGAGCTTCGCGCCGTCGGCGTTCGAGGCCGGCTTCGTCTCGATCGCCCACGACGACGACGTCATCGCCCATACCGTCGCCATCGCCGGCGAGGCCTTCGCCGAACTCAATCCCTGATCCGGCGGGGCGCAAGCCGCGCCCCGTCCCTTCCGCTCCGCGAGGACAGCCATGGCCGTCAATCTGCACATTCCCGCTCCCGAACTCGTCTTTCCGGTGGACGGCGTCGAAATCGGCGTCACCGAAGCCGGCATCCGCAAGGCCGACCGCCGCGACCTGACCGTTTTCCGGCTGGCCGAAGGCACCAGCGTGGCCGGCGTCTTCACGCGCAACCGCTTCCGCGCCGCCCCGGTGCAGGTATGCGAGGAACACCTGGCGCAGTCGCTACCCATCCGCGCCATGGTCATCAACACCGGCAACGCCAACGCCGGCACGGGCGAGCCCGGCCTGGCCGCCGCCCGCGCCACCTGCGACGCACTGGCGAAGCTGCTGGGCCTGGACCCGCGCCAGGTCCTGCCCTTCTCGACCGGCGTGATCCTGGAACCGCTGCCGGTGGACCGCATCGAGGCCGGCCTGCCGGCCGCCGTCAAGGCGCTGGCGCCGGGCAACTGGACCGAGGCCGCGCACGGCATCATGACCACCGACACGCTGCCCAAGATCGTGTCCAGCAAGGCCAACATCGGCGGCCATCAGATCACCTTGACCGGCGTCAGCAAGGGAGCCGGCATGATCCGGCCCAACATGGCGACCATGCTGGGCTTCCTGGCCACCGACGCCGCCATCGCCCCGGCCCTGCTCAAGCGCATGGCGGGCCAGGTCGCCGACGTCTCGTTCAACCGCATCACGGTGGACGGCGACACCTCGACCAACGATTCCTTCATCATCGCCGCGACCGGCCGCGCCGGCCTGCGCGTCGAGTCCGAATCGGATCCGCTCTATCCCGAGCTGCTGGCCACGCTGAAGGCCGCGGCGACCGAACTCGCGCAACTGATCGTGCGCGACGCCGAAGGGGCGACCAAGTTCATGACCATCCGGGTCGAGGACGCCGGCAGCCAGGAAGAGGCGCTCAAGGTCGCCTATTCGGTGGCGCATTCGCCGCTGGTCAAGACCGCCTTCTACGCCTCGGACCCCAACCTGGGGCGCATCCTGGCGGCCATCGGCTATGCCGGCATCGACGATCTGGACGTGGGCCGGGTCAACCTGTGGCTGGACGATGTGTGGGTAGCGAAGAATGGAGGACGCAATCCCGACTACCGGGAAGAAGACGGCCAGCGCGTGATGAAGCAGGCCGAGATCGCCGTGCGTATCTCTCTGGGCCGGGGGAAAGTGACCGAGACGGTGTACACGTGCGATTTCTCGCATGAGTATGTGAGCATCAACGCCGACTATAGGTCGTAGAGGCCCCCCTACGCCCTTCGGGCGCCCCCCTCGAGGGGGCAATGCGCGAGGACCGGAAGGAAAGCCCACCCCCTACGCCCTTCGGGCGCCCCCTCGAGGGGGCAATGCGCGAGGACCGGCAAAGCCGGATCCTCCGCATTCTGGATTAAAAGACCGTAATATCAGTCCTTAATCGATATAAGGACTGATATTGCGGTCTTTTTTGATTTTTGAAAATATGTCTGCAATCTCGGCCCTTAAGTTCTTTTAGGACTAATATTGCAGACATGAAACGCGACGAAACTCCGCTGCTGCCTCATGGCCGGGTGACCGAGGCACGATTGCTGGGCGAACGGATCACCCAATTGCGCCACGGGCTGAAGCTGCGCCAGGCCGACGTCGCCGCGCGCGCGGGGGTCTCGCGCTCCACCGCCGTGCTGATCGAAAAAGGCGACCCCGGCCGCACCCTTGCGCAGGTCCTGCGGTACATCCATGCGATGGCGCCGGACGTCTCGCTGTTAGCCCTGTTGTCGGGCGAGGCGCCCGCCCTGATCGCCCTTCATGCGCGCAAACTCCCACAACGCGTGCGCGCCGCGACCAGAAACGAGCTGCGCGACCTGGACTTTTGAGGACTGACCTTGCCCCCTCGTCGCTCCCACGACCGCGTCGCGATCTTCGCCCACATCGCCGACCGTGCCGACCACCGGCACCATTTCGTGCCTGCGGGGCTGCTGGACAAGGAACGCGCGGCTTCGGACCAGCAGGTCATGAGCTTCGCCTACGGCTTGCGCTATCTAAAACGCCCGGAGGCCTTCGATGTCGACCCTCGCGCGTTGAGCCTGGCGCGAGCGCGGGAACGTCCCGGTACACGCTGGTATCCATCGGCCGGACTGGATGAATTCGGCGGCATCCGTGACGCCGCCCCCGACGCCTGGGGCCGGCGCGTCATCGAAGCGCGGCTGAACGCCGCGCCCAACAGCCTGGACGAGTTCACCTATCTGCTTGAAGCGGGCAGCGATCGCGTGGGCGCGCTTGACGTACGCGAAGCGCTGGATGCACCGACCCGAAATCCGGCCGGAAATCTGGCGAGCCTGCCGTATCTGCTGCAAGCCGCTGCCGCCGTGGACGCGGGCGAGCCCGTCCCCGGCCATCTCATTCCGTACCTGGGCGGCGCTCCCTCGGCGGGCGGGGCACGCCCGAAGGCGTCCTTGCGCGACGAGGACGGCGTGCTGTGGCTGGCCAAATTCCCCGAGCGAAACGACGCCTACGACATGGCCATCGTCGAAGCCGGCGCCCTGGACCTGGCTCGCGCGGCAGGCCTCACTGTGCCACCGCTGCGAGTCCTCGCCGTCGGAGCCCAGCGCGTGCTGCTGGTGCGCCGCTTCGATCGCTACTGGGCGCCGGCCGGCCAGCCCTTGCCGGTCGGCTCTCGCGGCTATGACTCCCGGCCCCAGGCCGGTTTCACCGAAGGGCGCATCCCCCAAGCCAGCGCGCTGACGATGATGGGATGTCCGGAGATGGACTCCGCGGCCAAAGGCTACAGGGATCTTGCACAGACCATACGCGAACAGGTGGCGCCTGCCTGCATCGCGGCCGACAACGAAGAATTGTTCGCCAGGATGGCACTGAACATCTTCGTCAACAACGATGACGACCATCTGCGCAATCACGCCTTCTCCTATGACGCCCAATTGTCCGGTTGGCGGCTGAGTCCGCTCTATGACGTCGTCCCGCGTCCGACGGTCGCGCGAGAGCGCCGGCTGCACCCGAGCGTGGGCCTGCAAGGAAAGCTCGCCACACTGGACAACGCCATGAGCGAGTTCGCGGCTTTCGTTCCCGACAAGCCCGCCGCGCTGGCCGTGATCCGCCGCGTATGGGGTGCCGTACGCAGTTGGAAGCAAGTATTCGAAGCGCACGGTGCCACACCTTCGCTCATCCGCACGCTGGAGCAGGCCATCCGCCCCTTGAGCGACATCGCCAGCCCGGAATTGGAACGCGAGTTGCGACGACGTCCGCCCGCCCCGCCGGGCGCGCCATCGAAAAAAATGGTGCAATACCCGATGCCGTAGATGGATACCTGCCCCGGCGGCCTGCCCGCCCGGGCAGGTATCCGTCGTTCAAGAACACGATCCGGGGCCCGCGCGGCGCCGGCCGAAGATAGGAACGCCGCTGTGCCGAACGAGTCCTCCCCACCTGTCGATCTGGCCTCTTTCCTGAAACGCGCCGAGGGCGTCCTCGCCCAGCTCGAAGCCTGGTTGCCCCCCGCCCCGCCCCCCGTGGACTGGAACTCCCACGCCTTCCGCTGGCGCAGGCGCGGAACGCGGGGCTGGCTGGAACCGGTGCGGCACATCGCGCGCATCGACATGGACGACCTGCAGCACATCGATCGCCAGAAGGAGGTGATCGACCGCAACACGGTGCAGTTCCTGGAAGGCAAACCGGCCAACAACGTGCTCATGACCGGCGCCCGCGGCACCGGCAAGAGTTCCCTGGTGAAGGCCATGCTGGCCACCTATGGCGACCGCGGACTGCGCCTGATCGAGGTCGACAAGAGCGACCTGGGCGACCTGCAGGAGATCGTCGAAGCCGTGGCCGAACGGCCCGAGCGTTTCCTCGTCTTCGCCGACGACCTGTCGTTCGAGGAAGGCGAGGCCGGCTACAAGGCGCTCAAGTCGGTGCTGGACGGCTCCATCGCCGCTTCGACCCAGAACCTGCTGATCTACGCCACGTCCAACCGGCGCCACCTGATGCCGGAATACATGCACGAGAACCTGCAGGCCAAGCACCAGAGCGACGGCGAGATCCACCCAGGCGAAACCGTCGAGGAAAAAATCTCGCTGTCCGAGCGCTTCGGCCTGTGGCTGTCCTTCTATCCGTTCAAGCAGGACGACTACCTGGACATCGTCGCGCACTGGCTGCGCGACCTGGGATGCAGCGAGGAGTCCATCGCGCGCTCGCGCACGTCAGCGCTGCAATGGACGCTGGAACGCGGCTCGCGCTCCGGCCGGGTCGCCTGGCAATTCGCCAAGGATTGGGCCGGGAGGGAGGTCCCCCCCCCTACGCGCTGACAGGAGGGCTCCCCCCTACGCGCTTACGCGCGCCCCCCAGGGGGCGGCACTGGCGGACCGGCGGAGCCGGATCCGCTGTGCCCTGGGTATTGTTCTTGTGTGGATTGCATTTTAGGAAGGATTATGGGGTCTCTGGGTTCTGGGGTGAAAGTCGTCGATGTCGCGGTGGGCGTGATGCTGCAGCCGGACGGGCGGTTGCTGCTGGGCCAGCGGCCCGAAGGCAAGCCCTATGCGGGATGGTGGGAGCTGCCCGGGGGCAAGCTGGAGCCGGGTGAGACGATCTTGCAGGCACTGGCGCGGGAGCTGAAGGAAGAACTGGGCGTGACGGTGCTGGAATCGTCGACCTGGGTCACGCACGTGCACGCCTACTCGCACGCCACCGTCAGGCTGTATTTCTGCCGTGTCACGCGCTGGGAAGGCGAGCCTCGGGGGCTGGAGTCGCAGGCGCTGCAATGGGGGCGGATACGGGACGCGAGCGAGGCCGAGATACAGACGGCGCGGCGCGATCACGAGGAACGCCTGAAGGCGCTGGAAGCGCGCATGGCCCGAGGCGAGCAGCCGACCGACCTGGAAGCGGCCCAGGCGCGCGCGCAGGCGCCGGAAGATGCGCTGGGGCTGGCGCTGGAGCCGCGCATCGGCCCCCTGCTGCCGGCCACGCTGCCGCCGCTGCGGTGGCTGCACGTGCCCGATACCTATGCCATCACCGACATCGGCGCGCCCGGCAACGTCGACGCCTTCCTGCAACGCCTGGATGCCGCGCTGGCCTCGGGCCTGAAGCTGGTCCAGTTCCGCGAGCCGGGCTGGCCCGGCGGCGCAGACGACGAAGGATTGCACCAGGTGCTGAAACAGGTGGTGGCACGTGCCCGGTCGGTCGGCGCGCGGGTCCTGGTCAACAGTATCCATCCGCACGGCTGGATCGCCGATGCCGATGGCGTGCACCTGCGCGCCGCCGACATCCCGGCCCAGCGCCCCGCGCTGCCGCCCGGCGCGATGCTGAGCGTATCGGCCCACGATGCCGCGGAACTGGAGCGGGCGCGCCAGTTGGACGCCGACTTCGCGGTGCTGGCGCCGGTGCTGCCCACGCGATCGCATCCCGGCCAGCCCGGACTGGGCTGGGAAACCTTCGCCACGCTGGCGCTGCATGCCGGCCTGCCGGTACTCGCGCTGGGCGGGCAATCCGCGGACACGCGCGCGGCCGCCGTGGCGCACGGCGCGCACGGCATCGCGGGCATCAGCGGCTTCTGGGGCGGCTGACCCTGGACGCCGGGCCGGCGGCGCCTGCCGCCGGCACCCCGCCTCCCGGCCGCATCACTGCACCGTGATGCTGGCCTCCTTGATCACCTTCTCCCAACGCGCGGCCTCGGTATCGATCAGGCGCTTGAACTCGGCGGGCGTATTGCCCACCGCGAGGCCGCCGTGCGCCTGCACCTTCTCCTTGATGTCCGGCGACCGGGCAATCCGCGCGAAAGCGGCGGCCAGCTTGCCGACGATCTCGGGCGACGTGCCGGCGGGCGCGACCACGCCGTTCCAGACGGTCGCCTCCAGGTCCAGGCCCTGCTCCTTCAGCGTCGGCAGCTCGGGCATGGACGCCAGGCGCTCGCCGCTGGTCACGCCCAGGCCGATCACCCGGCCCGACCGGATCGGCGCCATGCCCGAGCCGGTGAAGGCGAAATGGATGCGGCCGGCGTTCAGATCGACCTCGGCCGAGGCGGTGGACTTGTACGGCACGTGCAGCGTGTCGACCCCGGTCATGGAGGCGAACAGCGCGCCCACCAGGTGCGGCGACGTGCCCGACCCCGGCGACGAGTAGTTGAGCTGGCCCGGCCGGGACTTGGCCAGCGCGACCAGTTCCTTCACGTTCTTGACGCCCAGCGTGGGGCTGGCCATCAGATAGAACGGCAGCGCCGCGACCATGGAAACCGGCGCGAAATCGCGCTTGGGATCGTAGGTGATGTTGGGATACAGGAAGGGATTGATCGATAGCGTGGTCACCGACGCCATCAGCAGTGTGTAGCCGTCCGGCGCGGCCTTGGCGACGTAGTCGGCGCCTATCATGGTGCTGGCGCCGGCCTTGTTCTCGACGATGACCGGCTGCTTGAGCTCGCGCGCCAGCGCATCGGCGAAGATGCGCGACACGGTGTCGGCGACGCCTCCGGGCCCGTGCGGCACCACCAGCTTGATGGGCCGGTCCGGATAATCGGCATGCGCCGCCAGCGCCGGGATCGCCCCCAGCGCCATGGCCGCGACCAGAGTCTTGATGCGTGTCTTCATGTTGTCTCCTGTTTTCATGCGCCGACGGGCACCGGCCTCCCGGCCCCGTCCGGCGGGAAAGGCTTATTGTCCGCTCGCGTCCAGCGACACGTTCCAGGCGTCGTAGCCGTAGACCCAGTCCGGGTTGGTGGACTCGCGCATCCAGTTGTTGGCGCTCGACCCGGCCTGCACCGCCGACGTGCGGGGCTTGCGGACCTGCTCGAACAAGCGGAACGCCGCGTCGAGATCGCTCCCGTGGGCGGCCACGCAGCGCGCCAGCACGACCGAGTCCTCCAGCGCCATGGCCGCGCCCTGGGCCATGTAGGGCGTCATCGGATGGCAGGCATCGCCCATCAGCACGATGTTGCCCCGCCCCCAGCTCGGCAGCGGGTCGCGCTGGAATATCGCCCATTTGTGCACGTCGGGGCAGGCCGCCAGCACCGCGCGCACGTCGGGATGGAAATCGGCGTAGGCCGCGCGCAGCACGTCCAGGTCGCCCTTGGCCGACCACGACTCGGGGGTGAGCCAGCCCGCGTCCTCGGGCTGGCTGGTGACGAAATAGATCTCGTCCTGGCGCCGGGTGACGTAGTAGATGACGATGTGGCGGTCCGGTCCCCACCATTTCGTGCGCGACTGGCCGATGTCGAGCGAACCCAGCCGGCTGGCCGGGAACGTCGTCCGGTAGGCGACGCGGCCGGTGAAGCGGGGCTGTTCCTCGCCCAGCAGCAGCTCGCGCACCAGGGAATGCACGCCGTCGGCGCCGATGACCGCGCGGGCGCGGGCCTCGGTACCATCCTCGAAGCGTAGCGCGACCTCGCGATCACCCTGTTCCAGGTGCACCAGTTTCTTGCCCAGCGAGATCTGCGCCTGCGGCACCTGCGCCGCCAGCGCCGCATGCAGGTCGCCCCGGTGCATGGCCAGGAAGGGCATGCCGTAGCGCTCCAGGACGGCCCCGGCCAGCGGAAACTCGTTCGTCACGGCGCCGGTGTCGTGCGCCCGGTTCAGCGACGACTTGGGCGAAAAGGCGATTTCTTCCAGTTGCGGGCGCAGCCCCAGCCCATCGAGCACCCGCATGGCATTGGGCGACATCTGGATGCCCGCGCCAATGCGCGCGAACTGCCGCGCCTGCTCGTAGACCTGCACGGCCACGCCCTGCGCGCGCAGCGCGGTCGCCGCCGCCAGTCCGCCTATACCCGCGCCGATGATCGCAACCGGCAACTCCGACTTCATCATGAAACTCCTCCAAGGTCCGCCATTGCGGAAGCGCCCATTATTGGAGCCCGGACATATCGAGTAAATTACAGAACAGCTCTAGCAGCTATAGAACTTCTCTATGTGACGCGAGACAGGCGTGGATATCAAGCAACTCGAGTACTTCGTCCAGGTGGTCGACGCCGGCAGCTTCACGCGCGCCGCCATGGTGCTCGAAATGACCCAGCCTTCCCTGAGCCGGCAGATCCGCCTGCTGGAGGTCGAGCTGCACGAACACCTGCTCTACCGCAACGGCCGCGGCGTGGAGCCGACCGAGGCCGGCAGGCGCCTGCTGGAACACGCCCGCGTCGTCCTGGCCCGCCTGGCCACCGCGCGCCAGGAAATCCACGAACTGAAGGCGGTGCCCCGGGGCAAGATCGTGGTCGGCTTTCCACCGCGCATCGCCCACCTCTTGGCGCCCAGCCTGGTGCGCGGCTTCCGCGAGCGCCTGCCCGGCGCCGCGCTGACCGTGACCGAGGGGCTGAGCGTGAGCCTGCGGGAATGGCTGCACGAAGGCCGGGTCGACGTCGCGCTGCTGTACGACCCCGCCCCGGGCGAGACGCTGGACTACGAGCCGATATTCCAGGAGGAACTGATGCTGGTGGGATGCGTGCCCGGTCCGGGCGAACGCCTGCCGGAGTCGCTGCCGGTCGATGCGCTGGCGGACTATCCGCTGATCCTGCCCTGCGAGCCCAACACCATCCGCGCGGTGGTGGATGCGGTCTGCCGCCGGCGCGGCATCGCGCTGGACATCGTCGCCGAGGTCAACGCGGTGCACACCATGGTGGCCCTGGCCGAAAGCGGGGAAGGCTACGCGCTGCTGTCGGCCAGCGCCATCGGACCGCAGCGCCGCGCCGGCACGCTGGTCACCGCCCGCGTGCATTCGCCGTCCATGCACAACAACCTGATCATGTGCACGGCGCGGCTCCAGCCGCTGACCCGGTTGACGCGGGAGACCATGCAATTGCTCCGGTCGCTGGATATCCGGACGCTGCTGGAGAACGCCTAGTTCAGTTCACCGACTGCGGCGGAGGAAACAGCCGGCCCGAGGAATCCCCGCTCAGATCGTCGGTTTCCAGGGGAGCGCCCGGAATGGCGAATTTCTCGGCCGCCCACGCCCCCAGGTCGATCTGGCGGCAGCGTTCGGAACAGAAGGGCCGCCAGGCGTTGTCGGGGCTCCATGGAGCCGGCCTGGCGCAGGTGGGACATTTGACTTTCTTGACCATGGCCACATTGTAGCCAGGGGACGAACGATCCGCCGCCTTCAGAAGCTGTTGCACAGCGTCAGTTGGAAGGGCACGTCGTCCACCACCGGCTGGGGCTTGAGATCGCCCCCCTGGGACGAGAAACGGACCGACACCATGTACTTGTTGGCGCTGACTTCGGGGAACACGCCCAGCGCCTCGTCGACGTAGATGCGCAGCAACTGGTAGGCCTTGCCGCCCAGCATCTGCTGGAAGGCGCCGCCCTCGGCCACCACCGCGACCTGCCGGCCCGATTCTCGCAGCATCTTCAGCACGATGGCCAGACCATCGCGTATGGGCAGGAAGGGCTCGACCCACTGGGCCAGGTCCTGGACCCGATGCTCGACGGGCTTGTGCTTCCAGGCGTGAAAGGACGGGACGTCGAACTCGCAGGCGCCGCCCGGGATCGCGAGGCGGCTGCGTATGCTGGTCAGCCATTCGTTCTGCCGCAGCGGCTGGCCGGTCTTGCCCTGGGCCACGAGCGAACCCGTGGCCTGCTCGATGCTGGACAGCATGACGTCCAGGGTCTGGCGATCGACGCCGGGATGCTCGCGCAGCGAGCTCAGGGACTGGCGGTAGCGCTCCAGGTCCTGGAGCAGTTCGGACTTGAGGTCGGCGCGCGCCGACACATCCAGGATTTCGAACAGCGTGGTCAATGCGACGTGATGCCCGCGGGCATCCGGCTGCCGCACGAAGAAGAACAGATTGTCGAAGAGGTTTTCCAGACGCAGCAGCGTTCGGACGCGCTCGTTGAATGGGTATTCGTAAAGAACCACGTAGACCGTCCGGTATCGGAATTTCGTAGAAATATACCTGTACGGCATGGACACGGCGACACTTGCCTTGTCCGCTTCCGAACGGCACCTTGCGCGGGCGCTTCGGAACACCTCCATTGTAGATACGGAGCCCGCGGGAAAAACACTCAACCGTAGCTCGATCTCCCCTTACTTTGAAGCAGGCGGCCCGGCAATGCGGTTTCGAGTTGTGACGCCCGCCGCGTCGGCCGCTTCCAGCAGGGCTTCGTGGAAGTCCCGATGCAGCGTGGTATCGGGTGCATCGCGATGGCGCAGGATACCCACCATGCCCTGCCGGCGGGTGGGCAGGTCCAGCGCCACCAACTGGCCGGCGGCCTGGAAATAGTGCAGCACGCGGCGCGACAACGCGGTCAGCAGATTGGCCCGCTGCATCATCGCCACCAGCATCAGGATGCCGACGGCCTCGACCCGGTAGCGGGGCGCGGGCAGGCCGGCCAGCGCGAACTCGGCATCCAGCTCGCGGCGCAGTGGATTGCCCTGGGGCGGCACCACCCAGCCGCATCCCTCCAGGTCCGCCCACGCCAGCCCCCGGCGGCCTGCCAGCGGATGCGACGGCGGCGCGGCCACCGCGATGCTTTCGCTGTAGACCGGCGTGCAGCGCAGGCGATCATCGATGGCGTCTCCTTCCAGGCGCGTCACCACGAAATCCAGGCGGCGCTCCAGCAGCGGCTGCAGCAGTTGGTCCAGGGTCGACTCGGTAATGGACAAGCGGGTCTCGGGCCGCCGCGCCAACAGCAGGGCCACGCTGTCGGGCAGCAGCCCGGTCGAGACCGTGGCCGTCACCCCTATGGACAACTGGCCGTCCGCCCCTTCGGCCATCAGCGCCATGGCCTGGCTGGCGCGCTCGACCTCGGCCAGCATGACGCGGGCGTGTTCGGCCATGGCCGTGCCGAAGCGCGTGGGCACGAGGCCGCGCGAATGGCGTTCGAACAGCGGCACCCCCAGTTCGGCCTCCAGCTCGGCCAGCCATTTCGACAGGGCCGGCTGCGTCATGCACAGGCGTTCGGCGGTGTGACTGAGATTGCAGGTATCGGCCAGGCTGCTCAGCACTTCGAGCTGCCGGATGCGCAGGCGCCGGGTCCAGTCCATTGCCATGAATTTTAGGTATGACAGTGCTGAATTTTATCATTGGAACCAGATACCTCTCCGTTCCCATAATGCAGGCACGGCGCCGACCAGACTGGCCCCAGCCAGCCCACCCCCTTCCACGGAGACATCCCATGCGACCGCTTGCGCGCCTTTTCCTCGCCCTTTCCCTCGTTGCCGCCACGCCCTGGGCCCGGGCCGCCGACTATCCCGACCATCCGGTCAAGCTGGTCGTCAATTTCGCCGCCGGCGGACCGCTGGACCTGATCGCCCGCTTGATCGCCGAACAGGCGGCATCGCGCCTGAAACAGCCGGTCATCGTCGAGAACCGAGCGGGTGCCGGCGGCAACATCGGCGCCGAATACGTCGCCCGGTCTCCCAAGGACGGCTATACGGCACTAGTCAGCGTCGACCACCTGCTGACGATCAATCCTTCGGTCTACAAGAACATGGGGCTGGACCCCTACCGCGACCTCGTGCCCGCCGGCATCTTCGGCACCACCTCGCAGGTGCTGGTGGCCCACCCCAAGCTGGGGCTGAAGGATTTCCGCGACTTCCTGGCACGCGCCAGGAAAGAGGACCTGACCTACGCCTCGGCCGGCCTGGCCTCGCCCGGGCACCTGACCTTCGAGCTGCTGAAGGCCCGGACCGGCATACGCGGCACGCACGTGCCCTACAAGGGCAACGCTCCGGCCCTGTCCGACGTGGTGGCCGGCCACGTGCCGCTGGCCTTCGTGGCGTCGTCCAACACGCTGCCCTATGTGCGGTCCGGCGCGCTGCAGGCGCTGGTCACGTCCGCCGCCACGCGCAACCCGCAGTTGCCACAGGTCCCCACCGCGCAGGAACAGGGTGTGCCCGATTTCGACGTGCAGTTCAGCCAGGTAGTGCTGTTTCCCGCGGGCACGCCGGCGGCCGTGGTGAAGACATGGGAAGGTCTGCTGCACGACATCCTGGAAAGCCCCGAAGTGCGCCGCCAGTTGGACCAGATGGCGGTGACGCCCTTCTGGGCGAACTCGGCGCGGACCACGGCCTGGCTGCGCGACACGCGCACGCGCTGGGACGCGTTGATCCGCACACTGGACATCCAGTGAAGCCTTGGCGGACCGCTAGCCGCGCGGCGCGAGCAGGTCCAGCCAGGCGCGATGCTGGGCCAGGGTGCGTTGCGCCAACTGTTCGGGCGAGGTCCCACCGTCGTTGACGATGACGTCGTCGGCCACCGCGAGGCGCTGGGCGCGCGTAGCCTGGGCGGCCATGATGCGGGCCACCATCTCGGGGGCCAGGCCGCTGCGGCGCTGGACGCGCTCGACCTGGGCGGCCTCGTCGCAGTCGACCACGCAGACACGGTCCACCCGGTCCCGCCAGCGGCCGGACTCCACCAGCAGCGGCACCACGAAGACCTGGTAGAGCCCCTGGCGCCCGGCCGCCTCGCGCTCGACTTCCTGGCCGATGAGCGGGTGGATCAGCGCTTCCAGCCGCGCCTTGGCCTGGCCATCGGAGAACACCAGGGCCCGCATACGGGGGCGGTCCATCGCGCCGTCGGGCCCGATCATGTCCGGGCCGAACTCGCGCCGCAGCGGCTCGATGGCCAGGCCGCCGGGCGCGGTCAGCGCATGCGCGATCGCGTCGGTGTCGATCACCGCGGCGCCCCGTGCCTCCAGCAGATCGGCCACGGCGGTCTTGCCGGATCCGATGCCGCCCGTCAGGCCCACGCGCAGCGGGTGGGCGCGGGAAGAGGAAAGTGTGCCTACCATGCCAGCAGCTTAATCCATGCATCGCCCGCGAACAGCGCGGCCACGCCCGCGGCCGCCAGGTACGGCCCGAAGGGCAGCGGCTGGCCGCGCCGCACCCGGCCGGCGATCATCAGCACTCCGGCCACCGCCACGCCGGCCAGCGAGGCCGCCACCATGACCAGCGGCAGGCTCTGCCACCCCAACCAGGCGCCGATGGCGGCCAGCAGCTTGAAGTCGCCATAGCCCATGCCTTCCTTGCCCGTCAGCAGGCGGAACAGCCAGTACACGGACCACAGCACCCCATAGCCCGCCATCGCGCCGATGACCGCGTCGGGCAGGAAGGCGAAGCTGCCCCACAGGTTGACGAACAGGCCCGCCCACAGCAGCGGCAACGTCAGGTCGTCCGGCAGCAGCGAGGTCTGGTGGTCGATCACGGCCAGCGCCAGGCAGACCGCGCAGAACGCCATGGCCGCCATGCAGCTCCACGTCACGCCGAACACGGCCACGCAAGCCGCGAACAGCGCCGCGGCCGCGAGCTCCACCAGGGGGTACTGCCAGGAGATGGGCGCGGCGCAGTGGGCGCAGCGGCCGCGCAGCGCGAGCCAGCCCAGCACCGGGATGTTGTGGCGCCACGAGATCGGATGCCGGCAGGCCGGGCAGTGCGACGCGGGATAGGCCAGGTCGAAGCGCGCCTGTTCGGACGGCGCGGCGCCATGCAGCTCGGCGCATTGTTCCTGCCAGGCGCGCTGCATCATCTGCGGCAGCCGCGCGATCACGACGTTGAGGAAGCTGCCCACCACCAGCCCCAGCACGGCGGCGGCCGTATAGCCCAGCCACGGGGAGACCGCGAGTATCTGCACGAATGACATAGACGAGAATGAAAATGCCGCCACGGCGGCCCCCCGCAAGCTTAACCGCCCCACGGGCCCCACGTGGACTTTCCCGTCGCATGCCGGCAGACGCAACAGGTTAGACTTGCGGTAAATCTCAAGAGCCGGAGCCGTGATGACCAACCCGCCCCTTTCCTCCCGCCCCGCACCTTCCCGCCTTGCCACCCTGGCCGCCGCCCTGGTCGTGGCGGCCGGACTGGGCGCGTGCTCCATCCCCCTGCCCGACCGAGAACGCTCCGGCACCCTGACCGCCGCCGACGCGGTGATCCCGCCGCCGCCCGCCGTGACGCAGGAACAGGCCGAACGAGGCAGGCAGGACCGGGGCGTGCCCCTGCCCCAGCCCCAGACCTTCCGCGGCGTGATCCCCTGCGCCGACTGCGCCGGCCAGCGCGTCACCCTCACGCTGCTGCCCGACTGGACCTGGCGCATGCGCCGCGTGTATTTCGGCACCCGCGACAACAAGGAACTGAGCTTCGTCAGCACCGGCCGCTGGGAACGCCTGTTCGATTCGCCCGACCAGATCCGCCTGATCGGCGACCGCAACGAAGGCGGACTCTACGAGTTCATCTCCGCCACCACGCTGCGCATGCTGGACCAGAATGGCGAACCCATCCAGTCCACGCTGAACTACGCCCTGACCCAGCAGTTCGAGGTCGACTTCATCACCGACACCTTCACGATGCGCGGCAAGGTCGTACCCAAGGACGGCCAACCCACCTTCGCCATCTGCAGCACCGGCAAGCGCTATCCCGTAGCCTCCACCGGCCAGGCTCAGGCGCTGACCGACGCCTACGCCAAACTGCGCGTGGCACCCGGCACCCCGGTCCTGATGTGGATAGACGGCCACATCGCCCGCAACGGCGAGCCCCCGGTAGAGTCGGTGGTCGTAGACAAACTGGCCCGCGGCACCCTGGACAGCCCCTGCGAAGACTAATGGGCCCGGTGCTTCGCTGGCTGCCAGCGGTAGCAACGGTGATCCAATCCAAGAAGCGCGTACTAGACCCAGGAAACCGCGGATCTGGCTTTGCCAGTCCGCCGGTTTCGCCCCCTCCTGGGGGGCGCGCGTAAGCGCGTAGGGGGGGGCTCCTACCTAGCCCGCGAGATCCTGACTTCCGCGCCGCGGCGCTTCACTTCCAGGCCTTCGGACGGCAGGATCTTCAGGCCTTCCAGGCCCTTGGCATAGCTTGAGCCCTGCATCTGCATGACGCGGATCTTGTTGCGCATCACGCTGGGGTTGTGCACGGGCATGCCGAACAGCCAGACCTCGTCCAGGATACGGGCGGAATTGAATTCGCCGGTGTGCTGGGCGGCGGGGCCCAGGCACAGCATGTGGCCTTCGCGGCCGAAGACCGGCAGGCGGTCCAGTCCGCATTCGAAGGTCCAGCTCGTGCCGCCCTCGTAGCGCCAGCCCGTGTTCAGGTCCCACCAGGCTTCGCCCTTGGGGAAGTAGACGCGGATCTGGTTGCCGGGCTGCACCGCGGGCACGACCAGCAGCGCCGGGCCGAGCAGGTATTGCAGCTCGTGGGCATGCGCCTCGGCATCGTCCGGGAAAGACAGGGCCATGGAGCGCTGCACCGGCAAGCCGGTGCGGGCCGCGTCCTCGATCACGCCCAGCACGTAGGGAATGAGCCGGTAGCGCCACTGCATCAGCGTCTGCGCGTGCTGAAAGGCCTCGTCGCCGAAGTCCCAGGGCAGCAGTCCCGGTACCGCGTGGAAGCGCAGGTGCGAGCTGAACACGCCGGCCGCCAGCCAGCGCAGGTACAGCTCGGGCGTCATGGTCCCCAGCGGATGCTCGGGCGAACCGATGTCATGGGCATGGGCCGGCAGGCCGCTGGCGCCCGAGGTCAGCGCGGCGCGCAGCGATTCGGCCAGTCCTTCCCAGGTATTGGGCACGGACACCGGCGCCTGCATGGGCAGGCGCTGGCCGGTCGGGAAAAGATCGCGGCTCCACACCACGCCTTCGGGCGGCGTCTTGTTCCAGGCCGCCGCCTCGAACAGGCAGCGCTTGGCCAGCATGGGATAGGCCGTGCGCAGCCGCGCGCCGGTATCGCCGTTGCGCGCCTCGACACCGTCGGGAATGTCGAACTGGATGTCGCAGGACACCGCATCGACGCCCTCGTCCATGATCTGGCGGATCTTGTCGCGCCAGAAGGTCCACACGTCGCGATGGGTCAGGTCGAGCAGGCCGAAGCTGCCGCCGGCGCTGGCGGGCACGCCCGCGAATACCTGGGCGGCGCCGGACTCGTCGGTCAGCAGCCAGCCCTTGTCCTCGAGCTCGGCGAACATGGGGCTGTGGGTGGGCACCCCCGGAAAGCCCGGCGCGCACACCTTCAGGTCCAGGCCCTTGAACTCGCCCAGCACCTGGCGCGTATCGGGAAAGCGGGCGGCGTCCCATTCGAGGTTCAGCTTGGCGCGGATCTCCCAGGCCGCGGGCGGCTGGAACGACACGGCGTCGACGGGCATGCCGCGGCTGCGCATCTGGCCGGCCACGGCCGCGAGCTGCTCGACGCCGGTGCCGGCCGCCTGGTGCAGCCACGCGCCCATGCTCCACAGCGTGGGCTGCCCGGCGCGGCCGGTCAGCTGGGTGTACTGGTTCAGGATCTCGGCCGGCTCGCCCACGAACAGGAACACGTCCAGTTGGGCATCGGCAACCGTCACCACATAGCTGTCGGGCGCGAACTCGGGCAGGCCGATGTCGTGCACGACGGATTCGAGCGTATTGACGTACAAGCCCCAGCCGCGCGGGCTCCAGGCCAGCGGCAGGGCGCGCGACCCGGCCTCGTCGGAGACCACCCGCTCGGCGCGGCGATCCAGCATGATGCGGCTTTCGCCCAGGCCGTGGACGGCTTCGCCGGCCGCGAGGTCAAAGCACAGGGCCCACGACGCCGGAGCCGAGGCGTCCTCGGTTCCCAGCGGGCACAGATCCTCGTCGGCGGACGAGACCAGCACCTGCTGCCCTTTGCGGTACAGGGCCAGCCGCACGGGATTGGCGGCGATCTCGAGCACGTTGTCGCCCTGGACGATGCGCCAGCCGGGCTGGCCGGCCACGTCCGCCTGTTCAACCACGGCCTCGCCTATGGCCTCGTTCCGGGCCAGCAGGTCATGCAGGGCCGCGGCGCGGGTGGCCGAACCGGAGGCCGGCTTGCCGGTCGCGGCGGGCGTGCCCATGCTCAACCGGAACACACCTGGCGCGCTGGCCTCGACCAGCACCGCCTGGCCCTGGTCCGTCGTGAAACGGACGACAGCCGGGCTGGACGTGTTGAGAGACAGGGATTCCAGACGCTGGTAGCGGGAGGAGTCGAATTGAAGTGGCACAGGTTTCCCTCGATCGCTTTCGACAGATTGGCAATAGCAAAGACGCAACCCTCGCGAAGCCCCGCTATCCGCCCCAAATGCGGCAGATGACCGCACTTTTTCGCCAAAACCTCTATTTTGACGGATTCGGGCAGGCAAATAAACCGTGGAAGCAGCCTTCTCCCGCCCGAGCGCGCCTCGCGGGGCCCCACGGGAGGCCCGACAAGGCCGTATCCAAGGCTATCCTGCGGCCCTGGAAGCGGCGGATCGGGACGCACGGGCCGGGCACCGCGCGCCCTTGGGCACGTCTTTTTTGCTGTTAATCACGCTATTTTCCCACGATTCGGCCCGGGATCAGCGCCAGGCGATCATCCGCAGCAAATCCCCTTCCAGGATCATGGGCTCTCCTTCCAGGGAAGCGGCCAGGATATCGCCCCCCAGGGCCGACCAACTGAGCCCGCGCGAGGCATAGCCAGAAGCGGCCCACAGCCCGCCGTGAGTGGGCGATTCGCCGATTACCGGCAGCCTGCCGGGCAGTACGGCGCGCCAGCCGGCCCAGCCCGCGAGCGCGCCGGGATCCAGGCCGGCGCCGGCCAGTTCCGGCAGCAACCGGGCGGCCCGCTCCAGGTTGACCGCGTGGCCCTCGGCCGAGGCGACGGCCCGCGCGGCATCGTGCACATAGGTGCTGCCAGCCACGCAGGCGCCGTCCACGGCGGGCAGCACATAGCCCTCGCCCGCCACCACGCATTGCGGCGGCTGCCAGCCGGCTTCCTGCGCCGGAAGCAGCGTGATCTGCCCGGCTATGGCCTTTTGCCCGAAGAAGCCCGGCAGTTCGCCGCCGGAGGGCGCCATGCCACTGGCGGCCAGCAGCCGCGGCGCCTCGGCAGCATTGGCCAGCACCACGATCTCGGCCTCGGCCAGCACGGCGCCCGCCCCATCGACGGCCCGCCAGCGCCGCCCCGAGGGGACGTCCGCCGGCAGCGCCTCGATGCGGGCCACGCGGGCGGCCCGAACCTCGATGCCCGGCCGGGACAGCAGCGCCGCGCCCAGCAGGCGCGGGCGTACCCGCAGTCCGCCGGGGAAATACACGCCGCCGCGCGCCGTCGGGCAGCCGGCCAGCCCGCTGGCCTCGTCCCGCGTCACCGGGCGCACCCAGTCGGCCGGAAAACCCAGCTCCGCCAGCATGGCATGCATGCCGGCCTCTTTGTCGTCCGACTTGGCCTGCTGCACGGTGCCGCAGCGGGCGACGATCCCGCCATCCATCCACGGAGCCCAGCGCGCGGCCGCGCGCAAGGCGCCGGCGCGGCTCAGGCGCGCGCGCGGGCTGTCGTCCCGGGCCAGCAGCGGCGTCAGCGCGGCGGCCAGGTGGCCGGCCCCTTGCGCGGGGACGCCCCACGCCGCGTCGAACACGGACACGCGCCAACCGCGCAGCGCCAGCGCATGGGCCACACCGGCGCCGGCGATGCCCGCCCCCACCACCACGGCATGGCGCTCGGCGAAGGACGGTGGTTCGGCCGGCGCGTGGCGGCGCTCGAAACGCGGCGCGTAGCGCGCCACCGTCATATGGAGCTTGCCGCCGAAGCCGTCCCTGCGCTCGACCTCGAAACCCGCCGTCTGCAAAGCCCGGCGCATCGCGCCGGCGCTTGCCCAGGTCGCCGCCGTGGCATCCGGCGCGGCCAGTCTGGCCAGCGCGCGCATCAGCGGTTCGGACCACATGCCGGGATTCAGCGTGGGCTTGAAGCCATCCAGGAAAAAGGCGTCCGCGCGCAGGACCAGCCGGGGCACGACCTGTTCGGCCAGGCCGAAAACCAGGGTCAGCGTCACCGCGCCGCCATCCAGGTCCAGCCGGTGCAGCCCCGGCAGGAGCGGCGGCCATTGCGCCAGCAACTGCGCAGCCATGTCCTCCCAACCGGCGGGCAACCGCGCGCGCAACAGTTCCGCCAGGTCCTCGCGAGTGAACGGATGGGCCTCGACGGACACCACGTGCAGCCGCCGGCTGCGCCGGGGATCGTCGCGCCACGCCCGCCACAGCGTCAGGAAGGTCAACCCCAGCCCGAACCCCGTCTCGCACACGGTGAAGCGCTCGCGCCCGCGCCACCGCTCCGGCAAACCGTTGCCCGCCAGGAACACATGGCGAGCCTGCTCCAACGCCCCCTGGGCGGCATGATAGATGTCGCCGTAGAGCGGGCTATAGGGCAGGCCGTCCTGATCAAAGGCCGGCCGGGAAGGAGTCAAGGGCGTAAACACGGGCGCAATGATACCGCCCCATCATGGCGTACACTGGCTCTATGAGCATCCCCGCAGCTCCCACCATGGACAAACCCGTCCCGCTGGATCTCTTCAAGGCGCTCGAAGCCGCCGTCACCGCCGCGCATGCCGGCGCCGCTATCCTGCAAGCGTATGCGCACAAGCGTTCGGAACTGGTGATCGACCTGAAGGCCCGCAACGATCTGGTCTCGCAGGCGGACCGCGAAGCCGAGATCGCCATCATCGAAGTCCTGCGCGCACGCACGCCGCAATACGGCATCGTGGCCGAGGAAACGGGCGGCTCGCCCTCGGGCCCCGCCAGTTGGTACATCGACCCGCTGGACGGCACCACCAACTTCGTCCACGCCATTCCCCACTACGCCGTCTCCATCGCGCTGGTGGCCCAGGAGGGCTGCGGCATCGCTTTCGAAGACGGCCGGTGCGAGCCGGGGCCGGTGGTGGGCGTAGTCTACGATCCCTGCCGCGAAGAGATGTTCACCTCGGTCCGGGGCGTGGGCGCCTGGCTCAACAGCCATCGCGTCCAGTGCTCGCGCACCGAAACCCTGGCCGACGCCCTGCTGGCCACGGGCTTCCCCTACAGCGACATGTCGTTCACCGAAAGCTACCTGCCCATGCTGCGCGACGCCATGCACGGCACGCGCGGCGTGCGCCGCAACGGCGCCGCGGCGCTCGACCTGGCCTGGGTGGCCTGCGGGCGCTTCGACGGTTACTGGGAACTGCGGCTCAAGCCGTGGGACGTCGCCGCCGGCACGCTGCTGGTGCGCGAGGCCGGCGGACAGGCCTTCGATCCGTTCGGCCAGGCCCCCTGGCCCGAACAGGGCAACATCGTCGCGGGCGGCCCCGGCGTGGCCAAAGCCCTGCACGAACTGATCGGCCCCAACCTCAAGGCCGCCGGCGCGGCCTGACGGCCGGGGCGGCGGTCAGCGCACGATCATCAGGCCGATGCGCACCTGGGACTTGGCGCGCACGTTGTAATCCAGCAGGGTCTCGCCGTAGCCATTGAAATACTGCACGTGCAGAAAGCCGTTCAGGCGGCCCAGCCCCAGCTTGCGCAGCGGGTAGGCCATGTCCAGTTGCAGCGATCCCTTCTCGTGGCCCTTGCGCACCAGCGCCGACACCATCAGGCCGTCGTCCTTGGCCCAGCGCAGCTGGTAGTCGACGTGGCCCCGGTAGTCGGCGATGTCCGGATTGCCCTCGCGGGTCATGTAGTACTTGATCTTGGGGCCGAAGCTCAGGGTACTGCCGTCGTCCAGGCGGTAGCGCAGCGTGGGCCGGGCGTACAGGGAATTGATGGCGCGCGAGGTATCGCCGTCGCGCCCGTTGGACTCGTGCTCGAAGCCGCCGTCGAAGCCCAGCGACTTGCGGCGGTCCTGCGATTCCCAGACCCGGTCGGACAGCCAGAAGACCGCGGGGCGGTAGCTGCTGTCGCGGAACGGGGCCGAGTTCTCGCCTATGTCCCACAGCGAGGTCTGGCTATAGCCCAGGTACAGGTTGTTGAGAAAACCCGTTTCCTCGCCGTCGTAGGGCTGGAACAGCCGGAACTTCAGGCTGACCTGGAAGCGCGCGTTCAGGTTGGGACGGGCGCCGAAGCTGAAATACACGGGTTCGTAGGGCGACAGCGCGCTGCGAAAGCGGCTCAGCACGTCATGCTCGTCGTTGCCCGGGGCGGTGGCTTCCGCCGGCGCCGGGCCCGACAACGCGGTACTGCCCGGCCCCGAACCGCCCGAGAGGCCGCTGACCGCGGCCAGCACGCCGTTGTCCGGCACCTGCGGCACCGCACCGGGCGCGCGTGGATCGACAATGGGGCCGATCGCGCGCGACCCCACGATGGCGCCCTTCTCGGCGGGCGTCGCGTCCAGCGCCAGCAGCACCGGCTCGCCCTCGATCGCGATGGCCTGCAGGCCGCGCGCCTGCTCGGGCACCACGGCCGACCAGGTCGCGCGCGAGAACTGGCCCACGGGTATCTGCAGCACGGCAGTGCCGCCGTCGAGCCGCGCGGGCGCGCGCACGACGCGGCCGGCGGCGTCGCGCCATTGCAGCACCAGTTCGCGCGGCGCGTCCCAGGTCGCCGTGGCGTTGCCGTCGTTGAAGAACATGGCTTCGATGCGCACGGTCTCGCCGGGGCCGGCCTGGATACGGTCCAGCTTGAAGGTCACGCCCGCGTCCGCCCGCAACGGCACGGCGGCCATTAGGGCGACAAGGCCCGCGGGCGCGAGCGCGCGGCGCACGATGCCATGCAGCGCATGGGGACGATGGCCAGCCATCCGACCTAGCATGTGGACTCCCGAACGATGCCCGCGATGGGGCAGACGCCGCCATTGTAGGGGCATGCCGGGGATCGCCCCTTACGCGGCGGCCTCGGTGCCGGTCCGCAGTTCGCGCCGCAGGATCTTGCCCACGTTGGTCTTGGGCAGTTCCGACCGGAACTCGATGTAGCGCGGCCGCTTGTAGCCGGTCAGGCGGTCGCGGCAGAAGGCCTTCAGGTCCTGCTCGGTCAGCGCCGGATCGCGCTTGACCACGACCACCTTCACCACTTCGCCGGAATGCTCGTCGGGCACGCCGATGGCGGCGCACTCCAGTACCCCCGGATGCTGGGACACCACGGCCTCGACCTCGTTGGGATACACGTTGAAGCCCGACACCAGGATCATGTCCTTCTTGCGGTCGACGATGCGGATGTAGCCGCGTTCGTCCATGATGCCGATGTCGCCGGTCTTGAAGAATCCGTCCGCCGTCATGACGCGGGCGGTCTCGTCCGGCATGTTCCAGTAGCCCGGCATGACCTGCGGGCCCCGCAGCGCGATCTCGCCGCGCTCGCCGATGGGCAGCGCGGTGCCGTCGTCATCCAGGATCGCCGCCTCGGTCGATGGCAGCGGAATGCCGATGGTGCCGGAGTATTCCTTGATGTTGATGGGCGTGCAGCAGGCCACCGGCGACGTTTCCGACAGGCCGTATCCCTCGCACAGGGGCGACTGGGTCACCTCGCGCCAGCGGTCGGCCACCGCCTTCTGCACCGCCATGCCGCCGCCCACGCTCACGCGCAGGGCCGAGAAATCCAGCGACCGGAACTTCTCGTTGTTCAGCAGGGCGTTGAACAGGGTATTGACGCCGGGAAACAGCGTGAAGCGGTAGCCCGACAGCGTCTTGACCAGGTCGGGGATGTCGCGCGGATTGGGCACCATCACGTTGAGGCCGCCGGCCCGCATGCCGAGCAGGGCGCACACCGTCAGGCCGAAGATGTGATACAGCGGCAGGGCGCAGACGAAGATGTGCTGGGTGCGCTGCCCGCTCTGGTTGGAGGGCTGCTCGTCGGTCAGCAGCCAGGCATCGCATTGCAGGACGTTGGCGACGAGGTTCCGGTGCAGCAGGACCGCCCCCTTGGCCACGCCCGTCGTGCCGCCGGTGTATTGCAGGAAGGCGACGTCGTCGGGCCCGACCTCGGGGCGTGCCAGTTCCCGTGCCGACCCTTGCGCCAGCGCGCGCCGGAAGCTCACCGCGCCCGGCAGGCTGAACGGCGGGACGAGCTTCTTGACGTAGCGCACCACGGCATTGACGAGGGCGCCCTTCACGCCGCCCATCAGGTCGCCCATGGACGCCACCACGATGTGCCGGATGGCCGTGGCGGGCAGCACCTGCTGCAGGGTGTGGGCGAAGTTCTCGAGGATGACGATGGCCTCGGCGCCGCTGTCCTTGAGCTGGTGCTCCAGTTCCGGGGCGGTGTAGAGGGGATTGACGTTGACCACCGTATAGCCGGCCCGCAGCACCGCCGCGATGGCCACGGGGTATTGCAGGACATTGGGCATCATCAGGGCCACGCGCGCGCCGCGCGGCAGTCCGCGCGATTGCAGCCAGGCCCCCAGCTTGCGCGACATGGCGTCGATGTCGGCGTAGGCGAGTGTCCTGCCCATGCAGACAAAGGCCGGACGCTCGGCGTACTGCTCGAACGATTCCTCCAGCAACTGGATCAGGGACCGATAGCGCCCCGGGTCGATGTCGGCGGGAATGCCCGGCGGGTAGTACGCCAGCCACGGTCTTTGCATGCACGTCTCCTGATCCAGTCTGCGCCGCTCGGTGTCGGCCTATGGGGCCGATGATAGCCCAGCAGCCTGCGCGCGTTCGGTTTCCGTCAGCAATCGCCGGCGGCGCTCGGCATACGGCAGCCGCGCCAACTCGCGCGCCTCGTCCAGAAAGGGCGCCAGGCTGCCGTCGCGGCAGCTCTCGCAGCGGCGCGCCATGGCCAGCAGCGCCGGCACCCACTGGTGGTAGGCGCCCATGGCCGCGAACTGCGCATTGTTCAACGCCTGCGCGAACCACGCGTCGTAGCCGGCGTAGCCGTGCCACCGCTCGCGCTTCATCCGTTCGTAGCGGGACCGCAGGTCGGCGATGATCCCGGCCTTGCGGGCGCGCCGCTGCTCGATTTCGTCCGGCCCCAGGCCCACCGGGTCGGGCGTGGTGGGCGCCGGCCCCTGGCGGGCACCGGTCTCGCCGTAGGCCTGCGCCAGTTGGCGCCGGGTCTCCAGCAACAGCGCGACGAAGTCATGCCGGCGCGCGTCGAAGGCCTCGTAGGCGGGCCGCAGCGACTGGTTCTGGGGCTCGCGCAGCCAGCGCTCGACGCCGATCTGCTCCACCGCCGTCGCCAGCGACTCGTTGAACGTCGTGTCGTTCTTCGCGTAGACCGCCTGGTGGGTCAGCTCGTGGAAGACCAGGCGCGCGACCTCGGCCGGCGGCAGGCGGATGAAGGTGTTGACGAACGGATCGGGATACCAGCCCAGCGTGGAGTAGGCCGGCACGCCTCCCACGTGCACGTCCCAGCCCTGGGCCTTCAGTTCGCCGGCCATCCGCCGCGCCTCGGCCTCGCTGTAATAGCCCCGGTAGTCTATGCATCCCACCACCGGGAAGCAGGACTGCTTGAGCCGCAGGGACAGTTCCGGCGTGGCGAACACGTTCCAGACGACGTAGGGACGCTTCACGTCGGCGTATTCGGTGTAGCTGCGGTTGTCGGGCAGCCCCAGCACCTGGCTGGCATAGCGGCGGGCGTCCTGCGCGTAGCGCAAACGCTCGCGCAAATCGGCCGACGTGGAAGGATCGGCCAGCACCTGGTCCACCGGCCGGGCCGCTTGCAGCAGCGACGAATGTCCGCCTACGGACTGCGCGTAATAGCGCAGGTCGGCGCATCCCGCCAGCGCCCCGGCCAGGACCAGGGCGGCCCAGGCCGCCCGGCCCCTTGTCGTTACACTCGCCATAGACAAGCTCATTGGAGATAATGGCTATGGTAACCGCCGGACTTCGGGCACACGACGCCCTGCCGGCGACGCCGGATACGGCGCGGCACATCGGCCCTTTCCGCCTTCGCGACCGCCTGGACAAGGCGCGGCGCGCTCGACCCCGCGGCAGGGCAACGTTCAGGAGTTCCCCATGAATCTGCTCGAACCCATCGTCGCCTTCCAGAGCGACCTGAAGACGATCCGACGCGACCTCCACGCCCACCCCGAGCTGTGCTACGAGGAACACCGCACGTCGGATACCATCGCCCGCCTGCTGGAGGGCTGGGGCATTCCCGTCGTGCGCGGCCTGGGAGGCACCGGCCTGGTCGGCGTCCTGGAAGGCACCGACAGGAACGGCCCGGCCATCGGCCTGCGGGCCGACATGGACGCCCTGCCCCTGCAGGAACTCAACGCCTTCGAACACGCCAGCGTGAACCCGGGCAAGATGCACGCCTGCGGCCACGACGGCCACTGCGCCATGCTGCTGGGCGCCGCCCGCCACCTGGCGGCGCACCGCGACTTCCCCGGCACCGTCTACCTGATCTTCCAGCCGGCCGAGGAAGGCGGCGGCGGCGGCAAGGCCATGATCGACGACGGGTTATTCACCCGCTTTCCCATGGAAGCCGTGTTCGGCATGCACAACTGGCCCGGCATCCCGGTCGGCAGCTTCGCCGTCACGCCGGGGCCGATGATGGCCTCCAGCAACGACTTCCGCATCGTCGTCCGGGGCAAGGGCACCCACGCCGCGCTGCCCCACCTGGGCATCGACCCGGTCATGATCGCGGTGCAGCTCGCACAGTCGCTGCAGACCATCCTGACCCGCAACAAGAAACCGATCGATACCGCGGTGCTCAGCATCACCCAGATCCACGCGGGCACGACCACCAACATCGTCCCGGACGAGGCCGAGATGGTGGGCACGGTGCGCACCTTCACCATCGAGGTCCTGGACCTGATCGAGCAGCGCATGCACGAGATCGCCCGGGGCATGGAACTGGCCCACGGCGCCCGGATCGAGGTCGATTTCCAGCGCAAGTATCCGCCGCTGATCAACCACCCCGACGAGACCCGCTTCGTGACGGACGTGCTGCAATCGCTGGTCGGGCCGAACCAGGTGGATGCCGCCACCGAACCCACGATGGGCGCCGAGGACTTCGCCTTCATGCTGCAGGAGAAGCCCGGCTGCTACGTCTTCATCGGCAATGGCGACGGCGCGCACCGCGAGGCCGGCCACGGCCTGGGCCCGTGCACGCTGCACAACGGCAGCTACGACTTCAACGACGACTTGCTGCCGCTAGGGGCCAGCTTCTGGGTGAAGCTGGTCAGCGACTGGTTCGCTCGGCCTCGATCAGTATGACGCGGTAGTCGTTGACGTTGGTCAGCGTGGGGCCCGTCGTGACCAGGGTGTCCAGTTCGCGGAAATAGCCCCAGGCGTCGTTGGCGTCCAGCCACGGGCCGGGCGTGACGCCCCGGGCCGCCGCCCGGCGCAGGCGTTCGCTGTCCCACCAGGCGCCGGCGTTGTCCTCGCTGCCGTCGATGCCGTCGGTATCGCAGGCCAGGGCCGAGATCCTGGCTTCGCCGCACAGCTCGGCGGCCAGCGACAGCAGGAATTCGGTACAGCGCCCGCCGCGCCCGCCGCCGCGCACCGTGACCGTGCATTCTCCCCCGGACACCAGCGCCACCGGCGCATCGAAAGGTTCGCCATGCCGCAGGACCTGGCGGGCCAGCGCGGCATAGACCTTGGCCACCTCGCGGGCCTCGCCCGTGACGGTATCGCCCAGCACCACCGCCTGGATGCCCGCGCGCCGCAGGACGCGCGCGCCGGCCTGCAGGCTTTGCTGGGCGGTGGCGATGACGTGGTTCTCCACCCGCTCGAACACCGGGTCGCCGGCCTTGGGCGTCTCGGGGTGACGCCCCGCGGCCCCGCCCTCGAGCCAGTCGAGCACCGGCTGCGGCGCCTGCACGCCGTGGCGGCGCAGGATGTCGAGCGCGTCGGCATAGGTGCTGGGGTCGGACACCGTGGGGCCGGAGGCGATGGCGGACGGATCATCGCCGGCGACGTCGGACACGATCAGGCCCAGGACCCGGGCCCGCGTCGACGCGGCCAGGCGCCCTCCCTGCAATTGCGACAGGTGCTTGCGCACCACGTTCATCGATTCGATGGGAGCGCCGCTGCGCAGCAGCGACTGGGTGACCTCGCGCAGCGCGGCCATGGGCACCGCCGGCACCGGCAGCGACAACAGGCTGGAACCGCCGCCGGACACGAGCACGATCAGCAGGTCGTCCTCGCCCAGCTCCGAAGCCAGCCGCAGGATGTCGCCGGCGGCCCGCTCGCCGGCCGCGTCGGGCACCGGATGCCCGGCCTCGACGCAGGCGATGCGATCAAGCGGCATACCGTGCCCGTAGCGGGTCACGACCAAACCTTCCAGGGGGGCGTCGGCGGGCCAGGCGTCCTCGACGGCGCGGGCCATGCTGGCGGCGGCCTTGCCCGCGCCGACGACGACCGTGCGGCCCCTGGGTGGGGCCGGAAGGTGGCGGGCGGTGATGTGGAGGGGGTCGGCGGCGGCGACGGCGGCTTGAAACGATTCCAGGAGGAGCTGATGCATACGCGGGGAACGGCTGATGTCTCTTTTCGTGGTGATAGCCATTATGGCGACCCGCCACGGCTTGGCTAGCTGGATGAAATCCCTATTCCACCCATCGCCCCGGCATGCACCACGATCCCGCGTAGCACCTTGTTGCAACCGCCCTCAGGCGGCGGGCGCGGCCGGAATCAGCAGGCCCCGCTGCACGGCGGGACGCGCCACGAAGGCGTCCAGCACCCGCTTCACGTTGGGAAAATCGGCAAACCCGACCAGTTCGCCCGCGCCGTAGAAGCCCACCAGGTTGCGCACCCAGGGGAAGGTGGCGATGTCGGCGATGCCGTAGTCGTCGCCCAGGATCCAGGCCTTGCCTTCCAGATGACGCTCCAGCACGCCCAGCAGACGGCGCGATTCGGCCACGTAGCGGTCGCGGGGGCGCTTATCCTCGTAGTCCTTGCCGGCGAACTTGTGGAAGAACCCCACCTGGCCGAACATCGGGCCGATGCCGCCCATCTGGAACATCACCCACTGCATGGCCTGGTAGCGGCCGGCGGGATCCTGCGGAATGAACTTGCCCGATTTCTCGGCCAGGTAGACCAGGATGGCACCGGACTCGAACAGCGGCAGCGGCTTGCCGCCCGGGCCATTGGGATCGAGGATGGCAGGGATCTTGTTGTTGGGGTTGAGCGACAGGAACTCCGGCGACATCTGGTCCTGGCTGTCGAACGCCACCCGGTGCGGCTCGTACGGCAGGCCGGTTTCCTCGAGCATGATCGAGGCCTTCACGCCGTTGGGGGTGGGCAACGAATAGAGCTGGATGCGGTCCGGATGCTGCGCGGGCCATTTGCGGGTGATCGGGAAAGCGGACAGGTCCGTCATGGGGAATCCTTGCTCGATGAATGGGTCGATCCGCCGGACTATACCAGCCGCGAATGGCGGCAATACCGAGGGCCGGGCCGTAGAATATTGATGAAGATCGATCAACCTTGAAGACCATGCCGCACAAGGACTATCTCAGCGCCAAGGAAGCCGTGGAACTGCTGGGCATACGCATGCAGACGCTCTATGCCTACGTCAGCAAGGGCTGGATACGCAGCGTCAAGCAGCCGGACACGCGGCAGCGCCTGTACCTGCACGAGGACGTGCTGCGTGCCAAGGCTCGCTCCAGCGCCCGCTCGGGCCACGGGGCGGTGGCCGCCTCGGCCATGAATTGGGGCGAACCCATCATCCCCACCTCGATCACCGAGATCCGGTCCGACGGCCCGCACTACCGCGGCCATTCGGCGGTGCGGCTGGCCCGCGGGCATGCCAGCTACGAGGCGGTGTGCGAACTGCTGTGGACCGGCGTCTGGCACGATGCCCCGCGCCGCTGGGAAACCGGCATCACGCCCCGGCTCCAGGAAACCCTGCTGGAATCGCTCGCGCCGCCCAAGTCCAACAGCGGCTTGCTGGAGATCATGGCGATCGTCACGCTGCGCCTGGGCATGTCGCGCGGATCGGTGGAGGACCGCATGCGCGGCGGCCACATGCACGAAGCGGCGCGGCAACTGATCAAGACCCTGGCCGGCTGCATGGGCCTGGTGTCGCGCCGGCGCCGCTTCCATGCCATTGCCGACGACGCGTCCATGGCCGAGGGCCTGCTGGCGGCCCTGGACCTGCCCGCCAACCCGGCCAACCTGCAAGCCATGGAAGCCTTCCTGGTGCTGTTCGCCGACCACGAACTGTCCCCCAGCACCTTCGCCGCGCGCGTCGCGGCCTCGGGCGGGTCGACCCTGCACAGTTGCGTCGCCTCGGCCATCTGCAGTTCGGCCGGCGTGCACCTGGGCCGGATGTACGACCGGATCGAGGACTTCCTGCGCAGCGCCGACGACGCCGCCGGCCTCATGCGGCAGGCACGCGCGCAACACGAGCGCGGCGCCAGCGTGCCGGGCTTCGGCCACCCGCTCTACCCCAAGGGCGACGAGCGCGCCGAACTGCTGATCGAACTGGCGCGCAAGCGGCCGCGCCAGAAGGCGGCGCTCGAACAGATCCATCGCTTCATCGACGACGTGCGCGGCGAGTTCGGCCTGCACCCCCGGCACGAACTCGGCGGCATCGTCCTGGCCATGGCCATGGGCGTGCCGCGCCAATCGGTGGGTACGCTGTTCACGCTGGCGCGCATGGCGGGCTGGGTCGCCCACGTGCAGGAACAGCGCCTGAGCGGCATGCTGCTGCGGCCCCGGGCCAAGTTCGTGGGGGCCGCCGGCGAACCCTGAGTCTCAGACCCCCGACGGCCAGAACGACTCGATCTCGGCCCATAGGGCGTCCGGCGCTTCCTCGGCGATGTAGTGGCCGCAGTCCAGCGCCCGGCCGTCGACCTGCGAGGCCTGCCTGCGCCACAGGTCCAGCACGTCGAAATAGCGCCCCACCACCCCTTTTCCGCCCCACAGCACCCGCAGCGGGCAATCCACCCGGTTGCCCTGGCCGCGGTCGATGCGGTCGTGTTCCAGGTCGATGGTGGCGGCCGCACGATAGTCCTCGCAGATCGCGTGCGCCCAGTGCGGATGGCGCGCGCAGCGTTCGTACTCGGCCATCGCGTGGCCCGCGAAGGGAGCCAGACCCGCGTGGCGCCCGCCCATGACCGAACGCAGGTAGAAGGCCGGATCGGCCCCGATCAGTTGCTCGGGGAAAGGCGCCGGCTGGATCAGCCAGAACCAGTGGTAGTAGGCTTGCGCGAAACCGCGCGTGGTGCCCTCGTACATGTCCAGCGTGGGCGCGATGTCCAGCAGCATCATGCGCTCGATCCGCTCGGCGTGATCCAGCGCCAGCCGGTGCGCGACGCGCGCCCCGCGGTCGTGGGCCAGCACGCCGAAGGTCTCATAGCCAATGCAGCGCATCACCTCCACCGCATCGACCGCCATCGTCCGCTTGGAGAAGGCCTCATGCCCGGCCGGCTCGTCCGCCGGCATGCCGCTGTCGCCGTAGCCGCGCAGGTCGATGGCGACGCAGGTGAAGCGGTTGGTCAGCCGGGCCCACAGCTTGTGCCACATGGCGTGGGACTGGGGATGTCCGTGCATCAGCAGCAGCGCCGGCCCGGTGCCGCCCACGCGCGTGGCGATGTCCACGCCATTGACGTGGAAATGCTGCAACCGGTCGTTGAAGAGCGAGATCTCGGACATGATGGCCCCTAAGCCTTGGCGACGAGTTCCGCCACCGCCTTGCCGACATCGGACGTGACCGCCCTGCCCCCCATGTCGGGCGTGCGCGGGCCGTCGGACAGCACGGTCTCGATGGCCGACAGGATGGCGTCGTGCGCCGCCTTGTGGCCCAGGAATTCCAGCATCAGCGCGCCCGACCAGATCTGCGCGATGGGATTGGCCACGCCCTTGCCCGCGATGTCGGGCGCCGAGCCGTGTACCGGCTCGAACAGCGACGGAAAGCGGCGGTCGGGGTTCAGGTTGGCCGAGGGCGCGATGCCTATCGTGCCGGTGCAGGCGGGCCCCAGGTCCGACAGGATGTCGCCGAACAGGTTGGAGGCCACCACCACGTCGAACCAGTCGGGATGCAGCACGAAATTGGCGGTCAGGATGTCGATGTGGAACTTGTCCACCCGCACGTCGCCATACTTGCCCGCCATCGCCTCCACCCGCTCGTCCCAGTACGGCATGCTGATGGCGATGCCGTTGGACTTGGTGGCCGAGGTCAGGTGCTTGCGGGGCCGCGACGCCGCCAGGTCGAAGGCGAACTTCAGCACCCGGTCGACCCCGGTGCGCGTCATGACCGTTTCCTGCAGCACGACCTCGCGCTCGGTGCCCTCGAACATGCGGCCGCCCACGCTGGAATACTCGCCCTCGGTGTTCTCGCGCACCACGTAGAAATCGATGTCGCCCGGCTTGCGGTTGGCCAGCGGCGACGGCACGCCGGGCATCAGCCGCACGGGGCGCAGATTCACATACTGGTCGAACTCGCGGCGGAATTTCAGCAGCGAGCCCCACAGCGAAACGTGGTCCGGCACCGTGGCCGGCCAACCCACCGCGCCGAAGAAGATCGCGTCATGGCCGCCGATCTGCTCCTTCCAGTCGTCGGGCAGCATCGCGCCATGCTGGGCGTAGTAGGCGCACGAGGCGAAGTCGAAGCGGTCGAAGGACAGCCCGATGCCGAAGCGCGACGCCGCCGCCTCCAGGACACGCAAGCCTTCTGGAACGACCTCGGTGCCGATGCCGTCGCCGGGTATCACTGCAATGCGGTGGGCCATGGATGAAACGTCCTCGTCGTAGAGGCGCCGGCGCGCAAACCTGTCGCGCAAACCGGTGCGGGATGGAATGAATCAAGTGTATCCCGCGCTTGCCCTTCATAATTGAACGAGATAAAAACCATTATTGACTTGAAGTTAACAATGGACACCATCTCCGACCTCGCCTTCTTCTCGCTCCTGATCCGCCACGGCAGCCTGTCGGCCGCCGCCCGCGAACTGGGCCTGTCCACCCCCGCCGTCAGCAAGCGCCTGCAACGGCTGGAACAGCGCCTGGGCGTGCGCCTGCTCAACCGCACCACCCGCCGCATCGCGCTGACCCACGAGGGCGAGCTCTACCTGCGCGAAGGCAACCGCATCCTGGCCGACGTCGAGGAACTCGAACACACGGTCGGCCGCAGCCGCGACGAACCCCGCGGCCTGCTGCGCATCAACGCCACCCTGGGCTTCGGCCGCCACCACATCGCCCCCGCCCTGTCCGACTTCCTCAAGCGCTTCCCCGCCGTCCAGGCCCAACTCCACCTGACCGACCGCCCCGCCAGCCTGCTGGACGAGTCCTTCGACGTCTGCATCCGCATCGGCGACCTCCCCGACGCCCGCCTGACCGCCCGCAAGATCGCCTCCAACCGCCGCCTGCTGTGCGCCTCCCCCATCTACCTGAAACGCCACCCCCCACCTGCCTCCCCGCGCGACCTCGCCCGCCACCCCTGCATCGTCATCCGCGAAAGCGACACCGCCTACGGCACCTGGCACCTGCGCTCCGGCACCCGCACCGAAACCGTCAAGGTCCGCGGCCCTCTCAGCGCCAACGACGGCGAAAGCGCCCTGTACTGGGCCCTGGAAGGCCACGGCATCATCATGCGTTCGGAATGGGAGGTCGGCGCCTACCTGCGCTCGGGCAGGCTGGTGACCGTCCTGGAAGACTGGCACACCCCCTCGGCCGACATCTTCGCGCTCTACCCCGAACGCCAGAACCTGTCCGCCAAGACCACCGCCTTCGTGGACTTCCTGGCGGAACGGTTCGCGCACCGGCGGCGCGACAGGGAAGAAGGGTTGTCGTGGTAGCGGGGAGACCTCGCCCCCTCTAAATCAATGCGGCAATATCTTCGACAAGAAATGGCGCGCCCGCTCGGACCGCTGTGCCGACGGATCGAAGAACGCCTCCTTGTCGGTGTCCTCCACGATCCTCCCCCCATCCATGAACACCACTCGATGCGCCACCTTCCTGGCGAACCCCATCTCGTGGGTCACCACCATCATCGTCATGCCCTCTTTGGCCAGATCCACCATCACATCCAGCACCTCATTCACCATCTCCGGATCCAGCGCCGACGTCGGCTCATCGAACAACATCGCGATCGGATCCATCGACAACGCCCGCGCGATCGCCACCCGCTGCTGCTGCCCCCCCGACAACTGCCCCGGAAACTTCTCCTGCTGCGCCTTCAACCCCACCCGATCCAGCAGCTTGCGCGCCCGCTCCACTGCCTCGTCCTTCCCCCGCCCCAACACCTTCACCTGCGCCAGCGTCAGATTGTCCATCACCGACAGATGAGGAAACAGCTCGAAATGCTGGAACACCATCCCCACCTTCGACCGCAGCTTCGGCAGGTCCGTCTTCGCGTCCCCCACCGAAATACCATCCACCACGATCTCCCCTTCCTGGAACGGCTCCAGCGCGTTGACCGTCTTGATCAGCGTCGACTTGCCCGACCCCGACGGCCCGCACACCACCACCACCTCGCCCGTCGCCACCGACGTCGAACAATCGGCCAACACCTGGAAAGACCCGTACCACTTGCTCACATGCTTGATCTCGATCATTCGAGACTCTCCTGAAAGTATCCCGGGCCCCGTCAGCGGACGATCGCCACCCGCTGCTGCAACCGCCGCACCAGCCTCGACGCGGCGAAGCAGATGATGAAATACACCACCGCCGCGAACACATACATCTCCACCAGACGCCCGTCGCGCTGCGCCACCTTCGACGCCGCCCCCAGGAAATCCGTGATCGACAGCACATAGACCAGCGACGTGTCCTGGAACAACACGATCGTCTGCGTCAACAGCACCGGAATCATGTTGCGGAAGGCCTGCGGCAGAATCACGCTGCCCATGGTCTGCCAATAGTTCAGGCCCAGCGCATAGGCGGCGTAGGTCTGTCCGCGCGAAATCGACTGGATGCCGGCCCGCATGATTTCGCAGAAGAATGCCGCCTCGAACATCGTGAAGGTGATCACCGAGGACCAATAGGCGCCGACCTTGATCGGCGTGGACGACCCGATGATCCACGCACCGATGTAGGGCACGAGGAAATAGAACCAGAAGATCACCAGCAGGAGCGGCAACGAACGCATCAGGTTCACGTAGGTGCCCGCCACCGCCGACAGCCAGCGAAAGCGCGACAGCCGCATCATCGCCAGCAGCGTGCCGAAGACGATGCCGCCCGCCGTCGCCATCGCGGTCAGCGTCAGCGTGAAGGTCATGCCCTCCTTGAACAGATAGGGCGCCGTGCGCCAGATCACGTCGAAATCGAAATCGCCGAACATGTCCGCCCCCTTCAGTGCGAGCCGTCGCGCGCGGGCCCGATGAACCCGGGCACGGCCACGCGCCGCTCGACCCAGCGCATGAAGGTGACGACCACCAGGCTGACGATCAGGTACAGCACCGTGGCCGCGGCGAAAGCCTCGAACACCTGGAAGCTGAACTCCTGCATCGACCGGGCACGGCCCGTCAGCTCCAGGAGGCCGATCGTCATGGCGACCGACGAGTTCTTGATGATGTTCATGAACTCGGACGTAAGCGGCGGCAGGATCACCCGATAGGCGATGGGCAGCAGCACATGGCGATAGACCTGCGCGCCGCGCAGCCCCAGCGCCGTGGCCGCCATGCGCTGCCCGCGCGGCAGCGATTCGATGCCGGCCCGCACCTGCTCGGCCACCCGCGACGACGTGAAGAACCCCAGGCACAGCACCGCCGGCCAGTACGCGCCCCATGGCGGCGCGATCTGCTTGATGGCGTTGCCCAGCGCCTCGGGCAGCAGTTCCGGCAACACGAAATACCACAGGAAAAGCTGCACCAGCAGCGGGATATTGCGGAACAGCTCCACATAGGCCCCGGCCAGGCGGACGGCCCACTTGACCTGCGTGGTACGCACCACGCCGACGATCGAGCCCAGCACAAAGGCGATCACCCATGCCGCCAGCGCCGTGGCCAGCGTCCACTGCAGGCCCGACAGCAGCGTATCCATGTAGGTGCCGTGGCCGTCGGGCGACAGCTCCCAGAAGATCTTCCAGTTCCAGTTGTAGTTCATCGCGGCTCCGCCGTGCTTACCCGGTCCGGCACGGGGCCGGACCCATGGAAACAGGGGACCGCTCGGGTCCCCTGAAGTCCTGCTTGATCATCCGCGGCGCATGGCCGGCTGCCCGGCCGGCTCCGCATCAGCGATAGGCCGCTGGATCGCCCGAATCGGTCGGGTTGGCGATGACCTTCTTGAGCGCGTCGCTCATCGGCACCTTCAGGTTGACGTTGCGCGGCGGGATGGGCGAGTTGAACCACTTCTGATAGAGCTTCTCGACCTCGCCGGACTTCATCAACGCCACGACCGCATCGTCCACCACCTTCTTGAACTCGGGATCGCCCTTGGGCTCGATCATGCCGTAGGGTTCGACGGTATAGGCCTTGCTGCTGACCATCCACTGGTCCGGGCTCTTGGAATTGGCCACCAGCCCGTACAGCAGGATATCGTCCATGAAGAACGCCGCGGCGCGCCCGCTGTCGACCATCAGGAAGGCATCGGCATGGTCCTTGGCCGGGATGATCTGCATGCCCAGGTTTTCCTTGCCGTTGGTCTCGGTCAGCCACTTCAGGTTGCTGGTGCCGGCCGTCGACACGACGGTCTTACCCTTGAAGTCTGAAAGATCGTTCAGTTTCGCGCTTTTCTTGGCGACGAAGCGCGTGGCCGTCACGAACGTGGTCGGCGCGAACGATACCTGCTGCTGGCGTTCGGCATTGTTGGTGGTGGACCCGCACTCGAGGTCGACCGTGCCGTTGGCGATGAGGGGAATGCGGGTGGCCGAGGTGACCGGCGAGAGCGCGATGTTGAGCTTGGGCAGCTTCAGGTGGCTCTTGACCGCGTCGGCGATCTTGTAGCAGATGTCCATCGAGTAGCCGATGGATTTCTGGTTGTCGTCGAGGTAAGAAAAGGGAATGGAGGAATCGCGATAACCGAGCGTCAGCGTCCCCGAATCCTTGATCTTCTTGAGCCGGCCAGTCAGGTCTTGCGCCGATACAGACGACACGGCGACCAGGGTCAGCGCGGCGGAGAGCAGCACGAGCTTCTTCATGGAATCTCCCTTCCGTAACTAATAACTAATGTCGGCCGAGTGTAGCAACAAGCCGACAGTACGGACATGGATTTTTACCCGAGCCGAAGCCCGGGCACGTGCCCTCCCCCTCCCAAGCCAGCCCTCTTACCTCAAACCGCCACCTTCTTGAACCGGTAGGGCCGCGTCAACACCTCCGGCTTGAGCAGTTGCTCCAGGGTCTCCGCATCCAGCAGCCCCGCTTCCAGCACCAGATCCGCCACCGGCCGCCCCGTCCGCATCGCATCCCGCGCGATCCGCGTCGCGGCCTCGTAGCCCAGCACCGGATTCAACGCCGTCGCCAGCCCCGCCGACCGCCTCACCGCCTGCGCCAGCCGCTCCCGGTTCGCCGTGATTCCCTTGACGCAGTTGTGCGTCAACGTGGTGCATGCCGCTTCCAGGTGGGAAATGCTCTTGACCAGGCTCCACGCGATGATGGGCTCGAAGGCATTGAGCTGCAGCTGGCCGCTCTCGGACGCCATCGTGATCGTCATGTCGTTGCCGATAACTTCGAACGCCACCTGATTCACCACCTCCGGAATGATGGGATTCACCTTCCCCGGCATGATCGAACTGCCCGCCGCGCGTTCAGGCAGATTGATCTCGTTCAGCCCCGACTGCGGGCCCGACGACAACAGACGCAGGTCGTTGCAGGTCTTGGACAGCTTGCACGCCACCCGCTTCAAGACGCCCGACAACTGCACGAACGCGCCCGTATCCTGCGTCGCCTCGATCATGTTCGCCGCGCGCACCAGCGGCAGTCCCGTGATCTCCGCCAGGTACTGCACCGCCAGCGGGCTGTAGTCCGGATCGGTATTGATGCCCGTGCCGATCGCGGTCGCGCCCAGATTCACTTCCACCATCAGCGTCCGGGCCTCGCCCAGCCGCGCCTCGTCCTCGCCCAGCATGACGGCATAGGTCAGGAACTCCTGGCCCAGCGTCATCGGCACCGCGTCCTGCAACTGCGTACGGCCCATCTTCAGCACGTCGTCGAATTCCAGCGCCTTGGCCTCGAAGGCGCCGCGCAGTTCCGCCATCGCCACCAGCAGGCGTTGCAACGAGAAACACATGGCGATGCGCAGTGCGGTGGGATAGACGTCGTTCGTGCTTTGCGAGGCGTTCACGTCCTGGATCGGATGCAGGACGTCGTAGTGGCCCTTCTTCGCCCCCAGCAGCTCCAGCGCGCGATTGGCGATCACCTCGTTGGCGTTCATGTTGGTCGAGGTGCCCGCCCCGCCCTGGATCACGTCGACGATGAACTGGTCATGCAGCGCGCCCTCGATGATCTCCTGGCAGGCCTGGACGATCACCCCGGCCCGTTCGGCGGGCAGCACGCCCAGGTCCTGGTTGGCGCGGGCCGCCGCCAGCTTGACGCAGGCCAGCGCCCGCACCAGGTCGGCCTGGCCGCCTATGGTCGAGCCGGAAATCGGAAAATTCTCGCGGGCGCGCAGGGAATGGATGCCCCAGTAGGCGTCGGCGGGAATCTCGCGCTCGCCAAGCAGGTCGTGTTCGATGCGGAAGAGGCCGGAAGCGGCATTGCTGCTCATGTTCGATGTCCATCGGAAAGGCCGCCGCACCATGCGGCGCCCTATGGAAAACACTATAGGCAGGCGCTCCCCGATAGCGCCAATGCCGTGTTCGCATTGGCCAATGTTTTTTTTGCATTGCCAGGAAAGCGCCCGGCGGCGGCAAACCTCAGCGCGCGCCCGACAGGTAATTCCACAGGGCGTCGACCAGCGGCTTGGCGGGGCCGCCGGCCGGCGCCCGCTCGCGGTAGAGCCGGATCTCCATGGTCTCGGTATAGGCCTCGCCGGCGCAGGCCAGGCGGTGCGAGGCAACCTCGCGGGTGACCGCGCTCTCGGGCAGGAAGGCCACCCCGTGGCCTTCGAGCGCCATGGCCTTCAAGCCCTCGGCCATGTCGGTTTCATAGCGCTCGTCCAGCGGCGGCCGGGGCTGGGCGCCCGCCAGGATCAGGTCGACGATGCGGCCCAGGTAGGCGTTGGGCGCGTAGGCCAGGTAGGGCACCGGACCGCCCTCGCCCAGCACGTACTCCGGCGTGCCGTCGGGCTTGCCGCGCGCGTAGGGGTAGACCGCTTCGCTGCCCAGCACCAGCATGTCGTAGTGGCGCGGATCGAGCTGGACCGGCTGGCGGGGATGGTAATAGACCATGACGAGGTCGCTGCCGCCCTGGACCAGGCTGATCGCGGCGTCGTGGACGTTCAGCGCCATCAGGCGGGCCGTGAAGTCAGGCAGGCCGGCCTCGGCCCGGATGCGGCTCAGCCAGCGCGGGAAGAAGGTCAGCGACAGGGTATGCGGCACGGCGAAGTCGATCACTTCCTGCGAGGCGGGGCGCATGCCGCGCAGCATCGCCCGGGTCTCGTCCAGCTTGGCCAGCATGGCGATGGCTTCAGCGCGGAAGGTCTCGCCGGCGGGCGTCAGGCGGGTGGGATAGACCGCGCGGTCGACCAGGTCGGTGCCGACCCAGGCCTCCAGGGCCTGGATACGGCGCGAGAAGGCGGGCTGCGTGATGTGTCGCAGCTCGGCCGCCCGCGAAAACGAACGGGTTTCGGCCAGCGCGATGAAATCTTCGAGCCACTTGGCTTCCATGCTTGCAACCGGGAAGGAACCGGCGGAAATTGTACCGTGGGCCGATACCGCGCCCCGGCCGGGCATACACTTCCCGCATGGCCCCGCGCCGCCGATCTTTACCTGGAGTCCTGCGTGACCGATTCGCTACCCTATCCGCCCCCCGCCCCCAATTCGCTGCCCGCCGGCCAGATGCCGGTGCTGCGCGTCATCCCCATGCCGGGCGATTCCAACCCGTCGGGCGACGTGTTCGGCGGCTGGATCATGGCCCAGGTCGACCTGGCCGGGTCGGTGCCCGCCCAGGGCCGCGCCAACGGCCGCGTCGCCACCGTGGCCGTGACCTCGTTCATATTCAAGGAACCGGTGTTCGTGGGCGACCTGCTCAGCTTCTACGCCCACATCGTCAAGACGGGCCGCACCTCGATCACGGTCGCGGTCGAGGTCTACGCCGAACGCATCCGGCTCAACTCTGAAGTCGTCAAGGTCACCGAAGCCACCCTGGTCTATGTGGCGACCGACCACCAGCGGCGCCCGCGTGCCCTGCCGGACCTGCGGCAGGGTTGAATCCCGCCGCTATCCTTTCCAGTTCCCGAAGGCCGTCGCGCTCCACCGCGATGTCACCGATGCGCTCCACGGAAAGGCCGTTTGCGAGAAGACGGGGAACCAGCGCGGCCACCCTGTCCAACGACTCCAGTCCGCCCTCGCGCTCCAGAAGCTGCATGACAATGTGCGGGGAAAACCCCAGATCGATAAGCGACACTTCCCCCGAGACCTGGGCTGGCGGCGCCTCCGGCTCCAGCCCCGAACTCAGTACATCGAGGTAGGCACGATACGTCTGCTGCTCCAGGTGGAGGCTGCGGCCGCCCGCATCGCGGATACCGAAGGGCTCGGAAGCCAGGGCATAAAGCTGCAACTGCTCACTCAATGCCGCGCGTTGGGCTTGCGCATGGGGGACGTCCGCAAGCGCCAGCAGGCGCCGGCGCGCTTCGTGCCGATACGGAGCCATTTGCCCCTCGGCCCTGGCCGCATAGTCCCTCTCCCTGTCGTATTCCAGGAGCCCGGTCGGCACGATCGTCCGATCTGCCTGATTGCGGTCGCCTTCCGCGATAACGATCGGCCCCTGCAGCAACAACTCGCGCACCGAAACCCAGACCGTGGACGGCGGCGCGGCGGGGGTTCCCGTGTCCTCCCGGGCCAGTACCTCGGCGGCCTCTCGCTGCGCTGCCGCCATGCGGTTCAGCGCGCTTGTTACGCGCTCCCTGGCCAGGTTGCTTTGCTGCCGGGCCGACTGGAAGGAGGCTGCGGCGCCTGCACCCGGCGGCCGGAACGCCGCCCCCGGCCCCATCCCGGAAGAAGAGGCCGGCGCGACGGGAGGCGTATCGGGTACGGGACGATCACCAGAGGGGCTGGGAGGCCGCGAAATCGCATGAGGCATGGTGAGAGTTTTTTACATGGCACGCCGCACACGGACGGGCGCTGGTTGACGAACAGGTCCGGACGCTCCGGACGGGTGCGCGGCGGACATGAGGGCGGCCGCCATCGCTCATGAGTGGGCCGGGGCCGCAAGAAAGTTTCATCGCGCGGGCCAGCGGCCCGCGTACTGGACACCCATGCTGATTGGTGGCACATTGACCACAAGGACGTCACCGCCCCAGCCCCGCCGGCACAGACCGGCCGGCCAGCCAACACGGCAGGCACGCAGGCCCTGCCCCCAAGGCGAAGGAGACTCACCATGGACATTTCCGGTTCGCGCCTGATTCCGGCCTCCCAGGAACACACCTGGAACAAGCTCGTCGCTCCCGAGACCCTCAAGGTCTGTATCAGCGGATGCGAAAAGGTCGAGCGCCTCTCCGAGAACGAATACCGGGTCAACCTGCGGGCCGAGGTCGGCCCCCTGTCGGCCCGCTTCCACGGCCGGCTGCAACTGACCGACATCCAGGCCCCGAACTCCTACCACCTCACCTTCGAGGGCGAAGGCGGCATGGCCGGATCGGCCAAGGGCCACGCCGACATCCAGTTGACGCCCGAAGGCGACGGCACGCGCGTCTCGTACACCGCCCATGCCGACCTGGAAGGCAAGCTCAGCCAGCTTCGTACCGACCAGGCCGAGAAGATCGCGCGCAAGATGATGGACAACTTCTTCGCGCTGTTCTCGGTCTGCGCCTGCCGGGCGCTGGAGCGCCCCGCGCCGCGGCCCCCGCGCATGGCCAGGCCGGTGGCCGCCGGCGGCGGCGCGCATGCCTTGCACCTGCCCACGCAATGGGTCAACCGGCTGTCGTGGCTGGTGGCGGCGGGGGTCATCGCCGGGCTGGTCGTGTACCACACCTTCCTGCACTAGCCGGCGCCCGGATTCAAGCTTCCCCGGCCCACGCCCCGGGGCGGCCCAATTCGCCTCCGCCCGCGTCATTTAGAAACTTGCGCGAGGAAGATCCTTTTCCGTAAAGACCAGATAGGCGCGCGCATCGTCGGCGATGGGCGGCAGGGATTCGTTCCACGCCGTCCAGGATGCCTGAAGCTCGCTGAAGAGTTCCGGGCATCTGCCCCGCAGATTCGCACGCTCCCGCGGGTCGTTCCCCAGGTTGAACAGGTATTCGTTCTCTCCCACCTGCAGATACTTCCAGTCGCCACGGATCACGGCCCTCTGCCGTTGGTGCGTCATCCTCCAGTACAGGTCTCGCGGCTCCGGCGCCTTCCCATCTCGCAGGACCGGGAGCAAGCTGATGCCGTCCAGCGGGTAGTCCGCATCGCCTGATACGCCTGCCGCGTCCAACAGCGTCGCAGTCCAATCCATGGTCATGCAGGGCATTCCGCTGACGCCCCCCGCGGCGAATCGCGCGGGCCATTTCGCAACCAGCGGGACCCTGATCCCGCCTTCGAGCAGGTCCATCTTCTGACCAACCAGCGGCCAGTTGTTGGAGAACCGCTCACCGCCGTTGTCACTGGTGAACACCACCAGCGTGTTCTCGTCCAGACCGCGGCGCGCAAGCGCATCCATGACCCACCCGATACCCTCGTCCATGTGGTGGATCATGCGCTGATAGGTTTCGATGGACCCTCCGTCCAAGTGCTTGCCAACGCCGGCGATCCGCCTGGACTCGGCCTCATCGTCGCGGGTCAGCCATGGCCAGTGGGGGGCGCTGTAGTGCAGGCTGAGCAGAAATGGCCGATCCGGAGATTGCCGTTCGATGAAGGCAACGGCTCGCTGGCTCAAAATGTCCGTGAGATAGCCGCTCTCGGTGATTTCACTTTCGTTTTCCCACAGATCGGGCTGGCCCTTGGGGTTGCAATGGGCGAAGTAGTCGTTGCCACCCGCGTGAAAGCCGTAGAAATATTGGTAGCCCGAAAGACGCGGGGAGAAATGGGGCGGATAGCCCAGATGCCATTTTCCGATCAACGCAGTGTCGTAACCCGTATCGCCAAGAAGCGAGGCCAGAGTCGGATGGTCCGGAGGCAGCCCCAGGACTTTGTCCTGGGACACCGTGGGAATGGGCTCTTCCGCCCCGCCGCGCAACCGATACTGCCAACGGCCCGTCGCCAGCGCGAACCGGGTGGGCGAGCAGACCGAGGAGTTCGAATACCCCCGCGTGAAGCGGACGCCCTCGGCAGCAAGCCGGTCAATGTTGGGCGTGACATCAACGGGTTGGCCCTCCGCATTGCGCGCACCGGTGCAACCCAGGTCCGCGTAGCCGAGGTCGTCGGCGAGAATGAAGAGGAGATTGGGACGCTGCTGCCGGGACATGAGTGCTCTCCTGAGGCTCGGTTCAATTCAGTTTGATCTTTGCGTCATGGACCAGCGCATTGAACTTGGCAAGGGTGTTCACGACGAAGTCCTGGGTGGCAGCGGGCGACAGCTTTCCGCCCACCTGGCCCGACGCTTCCAGCGTGGCTTTGACGTCCGGAGTCTGGAGGGCCTCGGCAATGGTCGCATTGAGCGTGGCCAGGATGGCGGGGTCCACTCCCCTGGGCGCGGCGGCCACGAAGAACTGGGTAGCGTCATAGCCCTGGAGTCCGGCTTCGTCCATCGTGGGGACATCAGGCAAGCTTGGAATGCGGAATTTCGTGGTGACCGCGTAGGCCTTCAATTGGCCGGCCTTGATATGGGGCAGCACTGGCGCCACCCCGAGCATGCCCAGCGTAACCTGGCCGCCGACGATGTCGGTCACGGCCTGGCCACCGCCCTTGTAAGGAACATGGATCATTGCCGTCCCAGCCATCGAATTGAACAGCTCCCCGGCAAGATGTTGCCCTGTTCCGATGCCGGAACTGGCAAAGCTCCATCGGTCGGGATTCTTCTTCATCGCCGCGATCAGTTCCTTGAGGTTCGCCGGCGCATTCGCCGCCGTACCCACCATCACGATGGGGCCCTGCGACATCAAACCGATCGCCGTCAGCTCGCGACCGATCTCGGGCTGTCGTTGCGCGTGCAGGATGGGGCCTGGCACGGTGACCAGCGTGTAGCCGTCGCCGGGTGCTCGGGACACGTGCTGCAACGCGAGCGTTCCAGAGGCCCCGGGCCGGTTTTCAATCACGATGTTCTGTCCCAGCTTTTCCGAAACGACTTTCGCAATGGCTCGCGTCAACACATCGACCGACCCGCCCGGTACGTACCCTACCACCCACGTGATGGGCTTCGCCGTGGGCCAGGGCTTGGCGGTATCCGCGGCGCTTGCGAGCCAGGAGCCACAGCAGGCAACCGCGGCTATCGCGAAACGAACGCTACGCAGGAGAGGCAGTTTCATTTTCTTGCTTCCAATGGAATGGGATCCCCCACATAGGGCTCGATGTGCGCAAATGCGCCTGGCGCGGTTCCGTTCATGCCGGGTCCTTCGCGCCAGGCCGGGTGTTGGGAGAGGCTTCGACACTGTCGTTGAACGCTTTCACCATGCGAAGCATGGGGCCCATGACCCAGGTGTTGAATACCAGCACATCCGTTTCTTCTTTCGGGTCTCGCGTCAGGTTGAACAGATAAGGCGACTCGAGCTTGCCTTTTCCTTCGTTCACCTCCGGCTCCCAATGGAAATGCAGCTTCCAGTCGCGCCACTTCAATGCGCGCATTTCCTGCTTGATGTAGAAGATGAACCCTTCCCGCGCCGATTTCACCTCGTTCCCGAGTAGGAATCGACGTTGATCCACACCGTCGATCGGACGGTCCGCGGGCACGGCCGCGCCGCCGACATGGGCCAGCGTGGTGAAGACGTCGGTAACATGGACGATCTCGTTGCTGACACGTCCTGGCTGAATGCGGCCTGGCCAGCGTGCGATGAACGGAACACGCAGGCTCCCTTCCATCGCCGTGTGATAAGTGCCTCTCCAGGGACCCGCGGTGCCCCGATAGGGTGCACGGTACTCGGGGCCGTTGTCGCTGCAGAAGATGAACAGGGTGTTGTCGGCGATATCCAGGCGCTCGACTTCATCGAGGACCTGACCCACGCGATGGTCCAGTTCGGCCATCGAATCCGCGAAGTCCCCATTGCCCGTCCGACCGGCGAAGTCTGGATGCGGAAGCGTCGGAAAGTGCAGATGGACAAGAGGCAGATACAAGAAGAACGGTTTCCTGGCTGCAGCGTGCCTTTGCATGAATGCGCGGCTTTTGTCGACCAGGTCTGCGTCGATCCGACGACGCGAGTTCAGGTCGTACAGCTTGACCTCCTTCGTGGGCTCTCCGGCCCTGCCTTCCATGATGTAAGGCAGATCGGCCGCCAAAGGGTCGAAGCCGATCGATGACGTGAACTGGCTCTCGTCGGTCGTGCGTGGAATGCCATACCACTCGTCGAATCCACGGTCGGAGGGGTACCGACCATGGATGTCGCCCAAATGCCATTTCCCGAAATGGGCCGTTGCGTACCCGGCGGCGGAGAGCAGTTGTGCCAGCGTGATCTCCCACCGGGTGAGACCTTGCGGCAGGCCGGGGGGAACCGATTGCAGGCTGCCTGTCCGAATCGGATGACGCCCCGTCATCAGCGCAGAGCGTGTGGGAACGCAGTCGCTCTCGACGTTGAAGTTCTGAAGAAGCACACCTTCCCTGGCAAGTTGATCGATGCGCGGAGTGGGGGCGCCACGCAAGGCACCGCCTCCGTAGCAGCCGAGCTCACCCCATCCCAGGTTGTCCGCCACGACCAGGACGATATTGGGTTGTTCCATGGCCAATGCCTCTCGAATCTCGAATGCTTGAGATTCATGCCGGAACGGTGTCAGGTACATTCCCAGGATAGCGAATTCGCATTCCCAATGAGAATACCAAGGGAAATTACTCCCGCTGAGGCGGGCGATACGAGAGGAGCAGGTCTCTCAAATCGATCATCAAGGCCGACCACGAGGCTTGAGGCCTGGATAGCAGGACCTGGGTCCGTTGAATCTGCAATTCGGGGACCGAAAGCGGCATCACACGTCCCAGCCACCCCCGCAATACGGACGACGGAATCATGGAAAGAAGGTCCGTTCTGGTGATGATCCCCATGACGGCTTCCGACACGTAGTCAGGCTCCAGCGCGACATGGGGCGCGGGGGCGCCGTTCTGCTGTAAAACCCGTTGCAGCGCGTGCAAGGCGGCACTTTGCTGCGAAGGCATGACCCAGGCGAAAGGTGTCAGGTCGTGCAGCCCGACGGATGGAAGCTGCGCCAGGGGATGCCCAGCGCGAACGACCAATCGCATTTCTTCCTGACTCAGGGCGATTTGGGAGCAGCTCATCGACTGGCCGTGGTACGCGGGCACGACGGCAAGGTCCAGCTCTCCGTCCTCGACCTTGGCATTGAGCTCATCCGACTTGCCGATGTGCAACTGAAGTCTCACTCCGGGGCGTCTGCGCACCAGATCGGAAATGGCATGTACCGCGATGGAGTCGCTCGAGGGACTGGTAATCCCCAGTCGCAGCAAGCCCGAATGCCTGGCCCGCAGTTCCGAGGACAAGCGCACCAGTTCCAGATGCTGAACCTCGAATCGCTTGGCGGCCTCAAGGAAGAGCTGGCCTTCGCTCGTCAGCCGAACGCCATGCACGCCTCGTTCGAGGAGCGACACGCCAACGGACTCTTCGAGCCGGCGTAGCGCCTTCGATACCGACGGCTGCGTGACTCCGATGTTGAGTGCCGCGCGGCTGACGCCGCCACTGCGCACCACTTCTATGAATGCCGCTATGTCCGCACGCGAGAGGTCCATGCCTTAGAGTAATGGATAAACAGCCCCATTGGAATGAGCGTGGCAGCAGGATCGTGGCGAATGGCACGCGCCCCGCGCGCTCAACGGCGCACGTTCTTCATCTTGATGCGCAGGGACAGGGCCATCATCGCGGCGCAGAACACGATGGCCATCACCATGCCGGCCTCGATACCGGTATTGACCGACGTGCGGGCGATGATCAACCCCACCAGCGCGGTGCCCACCGCGCTGCCCAGGGTACGCATGGTCTGGATCAGCGCCGAGGCCACGCCCACGTCGCGGCGCTCGGCGATCATCTGCATGAACAGCGTCAGGTTGGGAATGATGAAACCCATGCCCACGCCGGCGAGGCTGAACGAGACGACGGCGAAGGCCATGGACGACCCGCGCTCCAGGAACATCACCCCCAGGCAGCCCACGGCCAGCAGCAGCGCGCCGAACACCATCAGCCGCTGGGGCTGGCTCTGGCGCGGGAACAGGCGTCCGTTGATGACGCTGCCCACCGGTATGCAGGCCACCAGCGGCGCCAGGATCATGCCCGCCTGGGTCGGGCTCAGCCCCACTTCCACCTGCAGCAGCAGCGGACCGTAGTAGATCAGGATGAACATCACCGCGCCGGTCATCACGCCGACGACGTTCAAGAGGCGCGATTCCCTGCGCTCGAGCACGCGCAGCGGAAACATCGGCTGCTCCAGCCGGCGCTCGTACCAGACGAGCAGGAAGAGCGACACGACGGCCACCGCCAGGAACACCAGGCCCAGCACCGGACGCGGATGGGTGGAGAAGCCCAGTTCGAGCGCGGCCATGGGCGTGCCCACGGCCAGCGCCAGCAACGCGCCGCCCAGCCAGTCGATGCGGGGCGGCGTGTCGTGCCGGGGCTTGAGCGGCGGAAAATACCGCCACAGCATCACGAAGCCGACCACCCCCATCACCGGACTGACGAAGAACGCCGCCCGCCAGCCGAAGGCCTCGGTGATCGCCCCGCCCAGCAGCGGCCCGATGCCGCTGGCCACCGCGAACGAGGTCGAGATCAGGGCCTGCCAGCGCACGCGCCGCATGGCGTCGGGGAACAGGTCGGCAGGCGCGGCGAAGGCGGTGGCGATCATCATGCCGCCGCCCACGCCCTGCAGGGTGCGGGCCGCGATCAGGTGCGGCATGGACTGACTGATGCCGCACAGCACCGAGCCCAGCGACACCAGGCCCAGCGAGACGAGGATGAAATGCTTGCGGCCGAACAGGTCGCCCAGGCGGCCGAAGATGGGAATGACGATGGCCGAGGCCAGCAGATAGCCCGTGCCGACCCAGGCATACAGCGGCATGCCGCCCAGCTCGGCCACCACGCGCGGCAGCGTGGTGCCGACGATGGTCGAGTCCAGCGCCACCAGCATCACGACCGCGCAGATCCCGATCAGCGCCAGGATCAGTTGGCGCTGGTCTTCTACCGGTGAATCGAGATCGGAAGGCGGGTGGGGGCTGGCGTGCCCGGGCTGAGATGGCGGGTGCGGCGGGTTCTCGGACATTTACGCACAATCATATACCGCGCCCCGGGTATACCCCTAGCACCGATTGCCTGCCCGCGGGCACGCCGTTTGCTGGCGCGTCCGGCTGCCCACGCGGCGCCCCACTATGGAGATCGACATGGCCAAGCCATTGCAAGGACTCACCGTTGCCATCGTGGCAACCGACAATTTCGAACAGGTCGAACTGACGAGCCCGAAGGAAGCACTGGAACGCGCGGGTGCCACCGTGCACATTCTTTCCTCCCTGGCCGGCGAAATCCGGGGCATGAAGCATGACGAGAAGGCCGACCGCTTCCACGTGGAGGCGAGCTGGAACGACGCCGATCCCACCCGCTACGCCGGCGTGGTCGTGCCCGGCGGCGTCTTCAACGCGGACGTCATCCGCACCGACAAGGGTGCCCAGCGCTTCGTGCAGGCGCTGCACGACACGGGCAAGCCGGTGGCCGTCATCTGCCACGGCCCCTGGCTGCTGGTGTCGGCCGGCATGGTCGATGGCCGGCAACTGACCAGTTGGCCATCGCTGCAGGATGACATCCGCAACGCCGGCGGACAGTGGGTGGACGAAGAGGTCGTGCTGGACGGCAACCTGATCACCAGTCGCAAGCCCGACGACCTGCCGGCGTTCAACGCAAAGCTGGTCGCGGCCCTGTCCAATGTCGAGAGCGCCGACACGCCCTCGGGCGCGCAGCCCACCTGAGTCCGGGTATGTGCCCGGCGCGGCGGCCGCCCCCAGCCCCTATACTTGCCGCGACCAGGCAAGAATAGGTGGCGTTGCCGTATGAATGTGACCCTGCGCCAGATGCGCGCGTTCGTCGAAGTCGTGCATTGCGGCGGTTTCACCGCGGCCTCGCGGCGGCTGCACCTGACCCAGTCCGCCACCAGCCTGCTGGTGCGTGAGCTCGAAGGCCAGCTGGGATTGCAATTGCTGGACCGTTCCACGCGCAAGCTCGCCGTCACCGAGGCCGGCACGGAGTTCCTGCAGCACGCGGAACGCATCCTGGGCGAAGTGGAGCAGGCCATCCGCCGCACCCAGGATCTGGTGCAGATGCGCCGCGGCCGCGTCACCGTGGCGACCACGCCGGTCATGGCGGCTACGCTGCTGCCCGACGCCATCGCCACCTTCCAGGCCGCCCATCCCGCCATCGAGGTCCGTATGTCCGACGCGCCGGTCGACGTCATCCTGCGGCAGGTGCAGCAGGGCGAGGTCGACCTGGGCGTGGGCGTGTTCACCGGCAACGAGGTGGAACTGAATCGCAGCCTGCTGATGCGCCATCCTCTGGGTGCCATGATCCCCAGCGGGTGGCCGCTGGCGCGCCGCCGGCGGGACCTGGCGTGGGCCGACCTGGCCAGCCAGCCCATGATCGTCGTGCCGCAGTCCAGCGGCTCGCTGCCACAGATCGACCGCGTGCTTCACCAATCGGGCATCGCGGCCGAGCCGCGCTTCGAGGTGCACTATCTGTGGTCGGCCATCGGCCTGGTCGAGGCCGGTCTGGGCATCGCGGTGCTGCCGTCCTACGCGGGGCTGCTGGCCCGCTCGAAACGCGCGCGCTTTCGCGTACTGCACGATCCGGTGGTGTATCGCAAGATCGAACTGGTCACGCAGCCCGGCCGCTCGCTGTCGCCGGCGGCCGCGTCCTTCCGCGCCCACCTGGCGGCCCACTGCAAGGAATTCGAGGAACGGGGCTGACGCCGCGCCGGCCCGGAGGCCGGCGCGCGCTCAGCGGGCGGCCAGTTCGCGCACGGACTGCGCCGCGTCGCGCACGATCTGCGCGGGGTCGCAGGCGGTCCACTGCCCGTGCCGGCGCAATACCCGCCCGTCGACGATGACGGTATCCACGTTGGCCGGCTGGGCCGAATAGACCAGCGAGAAGGCCGGATCGACCACTGGCGCCATGTTCAGGTCCGTGGTGCGGACCAGGATGATGTCGGCCCGCTTGCCCGCTTCGAGCGAACCGACGCGGTCCGCGATGCCCAGATCGCGCGCGCCGTCCAGCGTGGCCAGCCGCAGCAGGCGGCGCGCCGTGAGCGGGACCTCGGCGCCGAAACGCTGGCGATGCGACCACAGCAGGGTGCGCATGCAGGAAAAGAAATCGGCGTTGGCCGAGGCCGATGAACTGTCCACCGACAGGCTCTGCCGCACGCAGGCGCACTCCAGCTCGTGGAACTGGATCACGCCGCGCGACGCCTGGGCGTACAACACCTCGATCACCGGCGAGCACGAGAACGAAACGCCACTGGCGGCCAGCCGCAACTGCTCTTGCGGCGACACCCCCTGGGGATGCACCAGTTGCAGATCGGACCCCAGCAGGCCGTGCGCGTCCAGCACCGACACCACACCGGGCCGCGCATGCATGGTGATCGGCAGGTCCAGGCGCCGGACGCCCGCGAACTCGGCCCGCACGACATCGATGGGCACGGTGCCGCGCGGGTTGGAAACTGGCGTCCGGAGCGCCGCGCCCAGGTGGATCATGGGATCGCCGCCCTCGGCCCGGGCGACTTCCGCGAGGCCCGCCAGGTCCATCGGGCGGTCCAGCGGCAGTTCCTGCCCCCAGCCGTAGGCCAGTCGGCCCCGTATGCCCAGGCTGCGCATGGCCGCCAGTTCCGCGCGCGCGTGATCGGGCGTGCGGGTGTTATGCGACCAGTTGTGCACCGTGGTGATGCCGCCCGCCAGGCCCTCGGCCAGCCCCAGCCGCACCGAGTGGTAGGAGTCGTCCGGCGTGAAGCGCGGGCCCATGGACAAGGTCACCGGGAAGTAGCCGTGCGCCGCGTCGTCGCCGCTGATCAACGCCCGCAGCGAACAGTTCCACAGATGCCAATGCGTGTCGACGAAGCCCGGCATCACGATCATGCCGCGCCCATCCAGCTCCCGCGCGCCGGGCGCGCACAGCCCCCGGCCGATCGCCACCAGCGCTCCATCGCGGACATGGACGTCGGCATCCGGCAGGTCGTCCATCCCGTCGGCCATGGTCATCACATGACCGCCCCGTATCACGAACTCCTCGCGCGCGGGCAGGCCGGCCACGTGTCCGGCCGCCTCGCGCCATCTTGCTGACTGCATGCTCATTAGTCGGCCTTGGCTCCGGTCAGGCGGATCAGGCGTTCCTTGTGACGCATCTCGTCGCGCAGTGCGGCGGTGAACTCCGCCGGCGACGAGAACACCGGATCGAAGCCGCGCGCGGCCACGAAACGCTGCTGGAATTCCGGGTCGGCGGCGATCGCCTTCACGTCGGCATGGATGCGCTGGATCACGGCATCGGGCGTACCGCCGGTGGCGAACAGGCCGAACCAGGATTCGCGCGGGTCGATGTCGGCATAACCCGCTTCCGCCAGCGTGGGCACGTTCGGTTCGGACGGCAGCCGGCTGGCGCGCGCGATGGCCAGCGGCTTCATCTTGCCCGCGCGGATGTGGGGCTCGGCAATGGCCGCGCCCACCATGGCCAGTTGCACCTCGCCGCCGATCAGCGCCGTCACGGCCGGCATGATCCCCTTATAGGGAATCTGGGTGATCTGTATGCCCGTCTTGTGCCGCAGCCCCTCGAACAGCAGGTGGGGCAGGCTGCCCGACCCCATCGAGGCGTAGTTCAGCTCGTTGGGCCTGGCCTTGGCCTGCGCCACCAGTTCGTCGAGCGAATTGGCCTTCACGGAAGGATGCGCCAGCACCATCTGCGGCAGGCTGACCAGCTGCGAGATCGGCGCCAGGTCGCGCACGGCATCGTAGGGCAGCTTGTCGTACAGGAAAGGATTGCTGGTGATGGTCGATTCGCTCGTCACCAAGAGGGTATGGCCGTCGGGCGCCGCCTTGGCGACGGCGTCGGCGCCGATGATGGAAGCCGCGCCCAGCTTGTTCTCGACGATGACCGGCCGGCCCCATTTCTGACCCAGCCGGTCGGCCAGGGCCCGGGCGATCACGTCCACGCCGCCGCCGGGTGCATAGGGCACCACGATGCGCACCGGCCGCGCCGGCCAGGCCGGCTGTCCCATCGCCGGCACCGCGGCCGCGACGCCCAGGGCCGTGGCGCATGCCGCCAGCCATCGGCGGCGGCCCATGGCCGCCGCTGCACTTCCTTGCCTCATCACGTCTCCTTCCCGCCGGACGGCCCGGGAAGCAGGCCCGCCTTCCGATGCCCCGCGGCGACATGGCCAGCATTTCACCCGTGGGCGGCGGGACAGGCAAACGAGAAAAATTTGTAGTTCTATCAGTTGGCCATCTGAATCGCCGGCCCACCGTGCTTACACGCTGTCATGAAAAAAGACGCGAAATCTGCAAGAATCGGGCGCTCCGCCTCCGCCGGCCGCGCCCCGTGGCCCTCTCTTGCGAGTCCCCATGGCCTACATGCTGCTCATCGTCGAACCCACCGGCCAGCGCGCCGACCGCAGCGAGGAGGCCGGCCGCGAACTCTACGACCGCATGGTCGACTTCGGCGCCGACCTGAAAACACGCGGCCTGCTTCTGGCCGCGGAATCGCTGGCCTCGCAGGACCGCGCCGTACGCGTGCAGAAGCGGGACGGACGCACCCGGCTCGTGGACGGACCGTTCGCGGAAGCCAAGGAAATGATAGGCGGCTTTTTCCTATTGGACTGCGCCACGCGTGAGGAAGCCGTCTCCATCGCGCAAACCTGCCCGGCGGCGCAGTGGTGCACGGTCGAGGTCAGGGAAGTAGCCCCCTGCTATCGCTAGGCCGTTCGACCGGGTAGTTTCCCTAGGTGACTGCCATGATGTCGATTCCGGCCCGTCCCGATCGTCGTAGGGACAGAAGCCCACGTCCGGGCTTGCAACCACCGGAGCAACCGCCATGCGATTCATGATCATCGTCCGCGCCACCGCCGACACCGAGGCCGGCGTCATGCCCGAAGAACCCCTGCTTGCCGCGATGACCGCCTACCACGAGGAACTGGCCAAGGCCGGCGTGCTGCTGGACGCCAACGGCCTGAAACCGTCGTCCCGGGGCTGGCGCATCCGCTACCGGGCCGGCAAGGGTTCGGTCGTCGACGGCCCCTTCGCCGAAACCAAGGAACTGATCGCCGGCTACACGCTGATCCAGGTCCGCTCGCGCGAGGAAGCCATGGAATGGGCCCGGCGCTTTCCCTCGCCCATGGCCGAGGCCGATGGCGAGATCGAGGTGCGCGAGCTTTTCGAGCTGGACGACCTTGGTCCGAGCGAAGCGGTGGACCGCTTCCGCAAGCTGGAAACGACCAGCCGATAACGCGCCGCGCGCCCACTCTTTCCAAGGAATCCATCATGCACAAGCAGATCTTCGTCAACCTGCCCGTCGCCGACCTGCCGCGTACCCAGGCCTTCTTCGGCCAGCTCGGCTTCACCTTCAACGCCCAGTTCACCAACGAAAAGGCCGCCTGTATGGTCATCGGCGAGAACATCTACGCCATGCTGCTCACCACGGATTTTTTCCGCGGTTTCGCCAGCAAGCCGATCAGCGATGCCCGGCAAAGCACCGAAGTCCTGGTGGCCCTGACCTGCGACAGCCGGGAGGCCGTCGACGACATGGTGCGCAAGGCCCTGGCCGCCGGCGGCACGGCGCCGCGGCCGCCGCAGGACCACGGCTTCATGTACAGCCATGGCTTCGACGACCCGGACGGCCATGCATGGGAGGTCTTCTACATGGACCCGGCCACGGTCGAGCAGGGCTGAGCCTGTGACGCAAGCCGCCACCCACCGTGCCATCGAAGCCGTCTGGCGGATCGAATCGGCCCGCATCATCGCGGGCGTCGCGCGGCTGGTGCGCGACGTCGGCCTGGCCGAGGAACTGGCGCAGGACGCGCTGGTGGCCGCGCTGGAGCGCTGGCCGGGGGATGGCGTGCCGGACAACCCCGGAGCCTGGCTGATGACCACCGCGAAGAACCGGGCCCTGGACCGCCTGCGCCAGGCCGCCCTGCATGCGCGCAAGCACGAGGAATACGGCCACGAGAGCGAGGCGCTGGGGGAAACCCACGCGCCCGACCCGGCGGCCCTGGTCGAGGCCGCGCGCGACGACGAAGTGGGCGACGACCTGCTGCGCCTGATCTTCACCGCCTGCCACCCCGTCCTGTCCACCGACGCCCGCGTCGCGCTGACGCTGCGCCTGCTGGGCGGACTGACGGCGGGCGAGATCGCGCGGGCCTTCCTGGTGCCCGAGGCCACCATCGCCCAGCGCATCGTGCGCGCCAAGCGTTCCCTGTCGGCGGCCAAGGTGCCGTTCGAGGTGCCGCGCGCACAGGAGCGCCAGGTCCGGCTCGAATCGGTGCTGGAAGTGATCTACCTCGTCTTCAATGAAGGCTATTCGGCCACGGCCGGCGACGACTGGATGCGGCCGGCGCTGTGCGGCGAAGCGCTGCGGCTGGCCCGCGTGCTGGCGGGCCTGGCGCCGGACGACGGCGAGGTGCATGGCCTGTGTGCCCTGCTGGAGATCCAGGCTTCGCGCATCCCGGCCCGCACCGACGCCGACGGGCGCCCCGTGCTGCTGATGGACCAGGATCGCGCGCGCTGGGATCCGCTGCTGATACGGCGCGGCCTGGCGGCCCTGGCCCGGGCCGAAGCCCTGGGCGGCGCGCGCGGCGCCTATGCGCTGCAGGCGGCGCTGGCCGCCTGCCACGCCCGGGCCCGCACCCCGGACGACACCGACTGGGAACAGATCGTCGCCTTGTACGACGTCCTGGCGCAGATCGCGCCCTCGCCCGTGGTCGAACTGAACCGCGCCGTGGCGGTCGGCATGGCATTCGGCCCCGCCGCCGGCCTGGAGCTGGCGGACGCGCTGCGTTCGGAACCGGCCCTGGCCAGCTACCATTGGCTGCCCAGCGTGCGCGGCGACCTGCTGCACAAGCTCGGCCGCCACGCCGAGGCACGCGAGGAATTCCTGCGCGCCGCCGCCATGACCCGCAACCTGCGGGAACAGGAACTTCTGCTGGAACGCGCGGCCCAAGCCCTCCCCTCCCATTGACTCCTCCATGACCTCACCCCCGCCTCTCAAAGCCACCCGCAAGGAATGGATAGGACTGGCCGTCATCGCGCTGCCCTGCATGGTCTACGCGATGGACCTGACCGTGCTCAACCTGGCCCTGCCTGCCATCAGCGCGCAATTGAACCCGTCCAGCTCACAGCTCTTGTGGATCATCGACATCTACGGCTTCCTGGTCGCGGGCCTGCTCATCACCATGGGCACCCTGGGCGACCGCATCGGACGGCGCAAACTGCTGCTGATCGGCGCGGCGGCATTCGGCGCCGCGTCGGCCATCGCGGCCTTCTCCGACAGCTCCGGCATGCTGATCGCCATGCGTGCCCTGCTCGGCGTCGCGGGCGCCACCCTGGCGCCGTCGACCATGTCCTTGATCCGCAACATGTTCCACGACGAGCACGAACGCCAGTTCGCGATCGGTGTCTGGATCGCGAGCTTCTCGCTCGGCAGCGCCATCGGGCCGCTGGTGGGCGGCGTGCTACTGCAGTTCTTCTGGTGGGGGTCGGTCTTCCTGGTCGCCGTGCCGGTCATGCTGCTGCTGTTGGCACTCGGCCCCGTGCTGCTACCGGAATACCGCGACCCGGACGCAGGCCGCATCGACCTGCCGAGCGTGGCGCAATCCCTGTTCGCCGTGCTGGCGATGATCTACGGGCTCAAGCAGATCGCCCAGCATGGCGCCTCGTGGCTCGCCGCGGCCATCATCGTGGCCGGGTTCGCGGTGGGCGTGGCGTTCGTGCGCCGGCAGCGGCGCCTGCCCTACCCGCTGCTGGACATGAAGCTGTTCGCCCGGCCGGCCTTCAGCGCGGCCATCGCCGCCTACGCGCTGTCCTGCCTCGCCATGTTCGGCGTGTACATCTTCGTCACGCAGTACCTGCAACTGGTGCTGGGGCTGGACCCGCTGCGCGCCGGCCTGGTCACCGTGCCGTGGGCGCTGGGCTTCGTCGTGGGCTCGCTGCTCGCGCCGCGCCTGGCCCGGCGCGTGCCGCCGCTGTCCATCTTCGTGGGCGGCCTGCTGGCGGCCGCCGCCGGGTTCCTGATGGTGCTGCTGGCCGACCGCCCGTATGGACTCGAAGCGATCATGGCCGGCCTGCTCGTGATGAGCCTGGGCATGGCGCCGGTGTTCACCATCGGCAACGAGATGATCATCACCTCGGCGCCCCCGCAGCGGGCCGGCTCGGCCTCCGCCATTTCCGAAACCAGCGCCGAATTCAGCGGCGCGCTGGGCATCGCGGTGTTTGGCAGCATGGGCACGATGATCTACCGCGCCGGCCTGTCCACAGGCATGCCGGAAGGCGTCCCGGCGCGGGTGGCCGAAGTCGCCTCCTCGACGCTGGGCGCCGCGGTGGCCGCGGCGCATGCCCTGCCCCCGCCGCTGGCCGATGCCCTGCTGGCGGTCGCGCGCGGTGCCTTCGTGGACGCGCTGCGGCTCTCGGCGGCCGTCGGCGCGGTCCTGACCCTGTGCGCGGCCCTGGCCGCGGCCTGCATCCTGCGCGGCGGGTCCGCCCGCGCCGAGGCGCTGCGCGACGACGCGGCGTAGGCTTCCCATCGTTCCCTCGTACGCTCAACCCGGGCTTACGAGTAACTCCTGCGCTTCGCTTCCGTGATCGACAACTTGCGAGCACAGGAACGACTCCTGGAACAAACTACCGAAAAATCGCTGACCCGGGGGCGAACCCATCCCTGCTGCCATGCCACTCATGGGCAATCCGTCACGTTTGCGCCAGGCAACCCTCTCCCTACAGCGGCATTCCTGCCAGCGAGCACGACGCCGTGCCCCCTGACATAGACCGACCTTGCCCCACCATGAACCCCATTCGCCCCGGCGCTACGCAAGACTCGTCGACACCTTGGCCTCTCCCCGGACCACCCCAGGAAGCCCTTCCCGACACGGCTCCCCTGCCGCCGTCGCCCGGTACCCCCTCGGGCATCCGCAACGACAGCAACCAGCGCGCCGCGCACCCCGGCATCCGCGTCTACGAGGAAACCGAGAATCCAAGATCCCCCAAGCGGCAACGAACCACTGAGTCCCTGCCACAAGAACTGCTGCCCGTGCGAGAAGCATTTCCGCGCAAGGAAAACGAAAAAGCCATCCAGTATGTCCGCCGGTTGAATCTGGCCAGCCAGCAGGATCAACCCGGCGCCCGCGTCAACGGCCAGCCCCTAAGCATCCCCCAGCTCGTCAGCCTATCCGGGTCAACGGCAGGCCACCTACGCGAAGATCCCCAACTGAAGCCCTTGCCACCGGAACTGCTGCCCGTGCGGCATGCATTTCCACGCAAGGAATACGAACAGTCCGCGCCGTATGCCCGCCGGTTGAATCTGGCCAGCAAGCAGGATAAGCCCGCCGCCCGCGTCAACGGCCAGCCCC
>MKUP01000022.1 GCA_001898625.1 Burkholderiales bacterium 67-32 | reverse complement strand
AAGGAGAATGGCCATGGTCACGCGAACCCCGAAACCGCCTGCGAAGACGGCGGTGAAAAGGACTCCGATTAGGAGGGCAAGACAAAAGGGGGCGGCACCTGTCGGCCCGCAAAGCCAGTCTGCACATGGGGGTGGCGCGGCACGGCGCGGCTTCGCCGCCGTGCCGCTGGGGGCGCGTGGCCCGCGCCGATGCAGACATGTCCGCGTGCTTCGCACGACCGGACACGCCGTAGCTTGCAGGGAGCGCAGCCATGACCAACCGCCGCGACGACGATTTCCGCGTGCGTCCCAGCGCCCCGAAGAACCGGGGCCAGGGCTTTATCACCAAGGTGCTCAAACAGACCGGCAAGGCCAGTAGCGGAAAGTCTTCGGTGCGCCGCCCGGCATCGGTTGGAGGCGGCAAGACCACCGGCCAGCGGCCCGGCTCGCGCTTGGGGCGCGGCCATACGGCGGCGCGGTTTGCGGGCGCGAAGCTCACGCCCATGTCGCGGCGCGTGACCATCAAGACCTTGCTGGTCAACCAGCAGCGGGCGAGCCCGCAGTCGCTCGCCAAGCACTTGCGTTACGTCGAGCGCGACGGTGTGGGTCGGGACGGTGAAGCGGGCCGGGCCTACGGGCCGCAGACCGATGCCGCCGACCTCGATGCCTTCAAGGAACGCTGCGCCGACGACCGGCACCACTTCCGCTTCATCGTCTCGCCCGAGGATGGGGCCGAGCTGGAAGACCTGCGCACCTACACGCGGCACCTGATGGGCCGCATGGAAGCCGACCTGGGCACGCGGCTGGAATGGGTGGCGGTCGATCACTGGAACACCGACAACCCGCACACCCACCTGATCGTGCGCGGGCGCGACGACACGGGCAAAGACCTCATCATCGCGGGCGACTACATCGCCGATGGCTTCCGGCATCGCGCGTCCGAACTGGCGACCGAATGGCTGGGGCCGCGCACTGAACTGGAGATACAGCAGACCTTGCGGCGCGAGGTGGAGCAGGAGCGGTGGACGAGCCTGGATCGCACGCTCAAGCGCGAGGCCGGCGACGATGGCCGGGTGCGGATCGAGCGCTTCAACGAACCGAAGCTGCAGGGCCAGCGCCTGCTGTTGATCGGCCGCCTGCAGCATTTGCAGCGCCTGGGCCTGGCCGACGAAGTGCAGCCGGGCACCTGGGGCATTCATACCGACGCCGAGAAGACCTTGCGCGCCCTGGGCGAGCGCGGCGACATCATCCGCACCCTACAGCGGGCCATGAGCGGCGAACCGCGCGAGCTGGCGGTGTTCGAGCCGGGTGATGACAGCCGCACGATCGTCGGCCGCGTGGCCGCGAAGGGGCTGGCCGACGAGCTGCGCGACCGCGGCTACCTGGTCATCGACGGCGTGGACGGCAAAGCCCACTACGTCGCACTCAATGCCCGCGACGAGCTGGCGAACTATTCGACCGGCGCCGTGGTGGAGGTGAAGGGTTCGGCTGACGTGCGCGCCGCTGACCGCAATATCGCCGCGCTGGCGAGCGGTGGTCTGTATCGCACCGACCATCACCTTGCCGTGGCGCAGGGTCAGGCCGTGCCCGGTCGCGATCCGCAAGAGGTGGTAGCGACTCACGTTCGCCGCCTCGAAGCCTTGCGTCGTGCGGGTATCGTGGAGCGCGTGGCCGAGGGGCTATGGAAGGTGCCGGCCGACCTGCCCGAGCAAGGCCGCCAATACGACGCGCAGCGCCTGGGCGGCGTGGCGGTGGAGCTGAAATCGCACCTGTCCATTGAGCGGCAGGCGCGCGTGATCGGTGCCACTTGGCTCGATCAGCAGTTGATCGGCGGCGGCTCGGGGCTGGGCGACCTGGGCTTTGGCGTCGAGGCCAAGCAGGCAATGCAGCAACGCGCCGACTTCCTGGCCGAACAGGGGCTGGCCGAGCGGCGCGGGCAGCGCGTGATCCTGGCGCGCAACCTGCTGGGCACGTTGCGCAGCCGGGATCTGGCCCAGGCTGCCAAGAACATTGCCGCCGAATCCGGGCTGGAGCATCGGCCGGTGGCCGATGGGCAGCGCGTAGCTGGCATCTACCGGCGCAGCGTCATGCTCGCCAGCGGCCGTTACGCGATGCTCGATGACGGCATGGGATTCAGTCTGGTTCCGTGGAAGCCGGCGATCGAGCAGCGGCTGGGGCAGCAGCTCGCCGTGACGGTGCGTAGTGGAATTGCGTCATGGGAAGTTGGGCGTCAACGCGGAGCATCCTTGGGGTAATCAGTGCGATGGTTTCGAGCCCAACGATTCAGGAGCACCGAGCATCACGCCGTCTGCGACCGGCGAGCAGTCTGGGCATTCAGCGCAAAACCGGCTAATGCAATGATGAGGATCACGGCTTGCGCTACGGTGGTCTCTGCCGACGGATAGATCCCAAGCACTTCGATGCGTGGCCAATGGATCGGACTGGCGCTCAGCCAACCGGCTTCTTGAAGACCCGCGACTCCCTTGCCCGCGAGCACGACCGCGAGGACAGCCACCAGAATCGAGCTGAGGCTGAAGAACTTGCCAATCGGCATGCGGGCGCTGGTGCGCAGCATGAGCCATGCGAGGATGGCGAGGGCGGCCATCCCGCTCAGCAGTCCACCGAGCAATGCACCGTTGTTGCCGTCACCGGCCAAGGCCGAGTAGAAGAGCACCGTCTCGAAAACCTCGCGGTAGACGGCGATGAACGACAGCGCGAATAATGCCCATGCCGAGCGGCGCGTCATGGCTGCGGAGAGTTTTTCCTTCAGATATGCCTGCCATTTGCCGGCGGTGCTCTTCTGGTGCATCCAGAGGCCGACACTCAACAGAACAATGGCCGCAAAGAGCGACGACACCCCTTCGGTCACCTCCCGGCTGGCACCGCTGATGCTAACGAAGTAGGTTGCCACGGCCCAAGTCAAGCCGCCGCAGGCGAGCGCCACGATCCAACCGCCGTGGACGTAGGCCAGAACATCGCGCCGTTCGGCCTTCTTCAGGAAAGCGAGCATGCCGACGACGATCAACAGCGCTTCCACGCCTTCGCGCAGCAAGATGGTGATCGAGGCAATGAAGGTGGTCAGCGGCTCGGCTTTATTCGCCCCCAATTCGGTATCGACTTGGGCAAAAAGGTAGTCCAGCTTCTGCGCTGTAGCGTCCGCTTGCTCCAGCTTGCCGCTGGCAAGTGCGCCGCGGTAGGCCAGCATGGAATTTTCCACTTCGGTGAGCAGCGCCTGGTTGCGTGCGCGCAATGCCGGCTCCAGTGGCTCAAAGCCATCCAGATAGGCGGACAAAGCCAAGCGCGTCGCGTTGGCCTGGTCGCCTGCGCGCGCTGCGGCAAGGCTCTCCTGAAGCCGTGCGCGGGCCAAGCCCACCCCGCCCGTGCCGTTGGCGGTGATGGTCACTTCTGGATGGCTGCGGACGTAGGCGGTCAGATCGCGTGCCGTGTCTGGCGGCATCCGTTCGGACAAGGCGGCCTCGGTCAATGTGGCAGCGGCCGCCAAGTCGGGAAAGACGGCTTTGGCGGTGGCATCTCGGCCCCAGGATTGTTCACCGCGCGCGCGCATGGCGTCGTCGTGCGACAGCGTTCCGGCGAAAAATGCCAACGCCCACCGATCTTCGTCGGAGAGCGTGGCGAAACTGGGCATCGACGTGCCAGCAACGCCTTGAGAGATGACCTGATAGAGCGCGAGCACGCTGCGCGAGCGTGCCCGGTCGCGATCGGTGAATGCGATCGGCGGTGGGGTCAGCTTTGCGCCGAGCGGGCCATCGCCCCGGCCAGTCGCCCCGTGGCATGCCGCGCAGTTGGCTTCAAAAAGCACCTTGGCGCGCGCGAGATCCGGCGGCGTGGAGGGCGAAAGCGGGAACGGGTACGCCTTGACCAGCGCCGCCGCCAGTGAATGGGCACTGTCGGCCACGGCCTTCGCGTCGGCCTTGGCTGCGATGAGTTCGCTAAGTGCCGTGGCTTGGCGTTTCAGTTCAGGGAGTGCCGGCGTGCTCGGCAGTGCAGCAAGTTGCTGCACTGCCGTCGCAGCAAACTCCTTCATTTCTTCATATTCGCTGGCACTTTGAACCTTGCCATCCCGCACAGCGCCGCCGTAATCGACCGCAAGGTAGTCCAGCAATTGCCAGGTTTGCTTGGCCTTGTCTTGCGTAGCCAAGGGATCAGCATGCGCGCCGGAGACGGCCACGAGCCAAGAGAACAGAACGGCTAAGAGTATGCGCAGGGCTTGCATGGGGGCCTTACCGGCGGAGAATTCGCTTATAAATGCGAATGATTATAATTCATTATCTATGCGCGGCACCACAACCGGAAGAGCATCAGGGGCTGGAGGGGGTCTGTCATGGCTTGATCAGCCCACCCATTTGTCACTCGACGGGAGCGATGGCTCCCCGCGCATCACACGCGCATCCCGATAGTCCTTGCAGAATTCCGCACGCTTCGACAGGTCTGGCGCCGGAGCACGCATCGCGCAAGTCGGCCAACTGGTGTTCCAGTTCGCGCAGCGCATCGATCCGTGATTTCACCTCCCGGATGCGCTCATCCAGAAGCAGGTTGACCTCACCGCAATCCTGCGCAGGTCGGTCCCGGTAGCTCAACAAAGTCCGCACGTCGCTCAATGGCATGTCGAGCGAGCGGCAGCGAAGTATGAACTGCAAGCGTTCCACATGCGCCTCTCCGTACAAGCGGAAGTTCCCCTGGCTGCGGCGAGCCTGCGGCAGCAGCCCCTCTCGCTCGTAGTAGCGGATCGTCACCACCGGACAGGCAGCGCGCTTGGCAAGTTCTCCGATCTGGAGGTTCATGGTGCGGATTGGGATAAATGACTTGACTCTATAGTAACTATAGAGTGTTAAATCATCAACCTCAGATTTACACAAGAGGAGTTGCCATGAGTGAATGTGGTTCCAAGGGATGTGGCTGCTCTGCCGTTGCGATGCCCAGCCCGAAACCGAACACGGTCGATGCAGCGTTGCGACAGGTGCGCTACCGCATCGAGAACATGGATTGCCCGACCGAGGAAGCGCTGATTCGCGACAAGCTCGGGAAAGTGCCGGGCGTGGGCGGCCTCGAATTCAATCTGGTGCAGAGAACGCTGGGCATTAGCTATCAGCCCGCCTCGCTCCGCCCCATCGAAGAGGCGCTATCGGCCATCGGCATGCGAGCGGTTCGGATGGACGAGAAGGCAGCGCAGCAAAGTACCGTGTTGTCCATCCAGCAAATGGACTGCCCCACCGAGGAGGCATTGATTCGCGGCAAGCTCGCCGGCGTGCCAGGCGTTGCGAATCTTGAGTTCAACCTCGTCCAGCGAAGCCTGCAAGTCGGGCACACACCCGACGCACTCCCCCATGTGCTTGCGGCCCTGAAATCACTCGGCTTCGATGCCGAGATACGCACGGCCTCAGCCCCTTCGGCGGCCGAGGCACAAGCGCCTGCGCGCACAAACTGGTGGCCGCTTGTGGTGTCAGGCGTAGCCGCAACGCTGGCCGAGGTCGTGTACTGGCTCAACGGCGGCAACCACTGGGCTGTGGTCGCGCTGGCCTTGGTGGCCATCCTCACTGGCGGCCTCACTACGTATAAGAAGGGCTGGATTGCGCTCAGGAACCGCAACCTGAACATGAATGCGTTGATGTCCATTGCGGTCACCGGCGCCATGCTCATAGGCCATTGGCCTGAGGCGGCCATGGTGATGGTGCTGTTTGCACTGGCCGAAGTGATCGAGGCCAAGTCCCTGGATCGGGCTCGCAACGCCATCCGTGGTTTGATGGATCTCGCGCCGGATACAGCATTGGTTCAACAAGCGGACGGCGGTTGGGCTGCGGTGGACGCCAAGGCTGTACCCGTGGGCAGCCGTGTGCGCGTTAAACCTGGTGAGCGCATTGCCCTCGATGGCCTGGTCGTTGAGGGCCGCTCCACCGTCAATCAGGCACCGATCACTGGAGAGAGCCTTCCGGTTGACAAGGCTGAAGGCGATTCCGTGTTCGCAGGCACGATCAATGGGGAGGGTTCGTTCGAATTCCGCGTCACCGCCGCAGCCAGCGCATCGACATTGGCTCGCATCATCCACGCCGTTGAAGCGGCTCAGGGAAGCCGCGCACCGACGCAACGCTTCGTCGATCAGTTTGCGCGGCTGTACACGCCTATCGTATTTGCGGTGGCCCTCGCCGTAGCGCTTGTGCCTCCGCTGGTGTTCGGCGGGCCGTGGCTGGACTGGATCTACAAGGCGCTGGTTCTGCTGGTCATCGCCTGTCCGTGTGCTTTGGTGATCTCCACGCCGGTGAGCATTGTCAGCGGTCTGGCCGCTGCCGCACGGCGCGGCATCCTGATCAAGGGTGGTGTCTATCTGGAAGAGGGACACAAGCTCAAATGGCTGGCCTTGGACAAAACTGGCACCATCACGCACGGCAAGCCAGCGCAGACTGATTTCGCGGCATGGAGCAACGCTGATCCTGATGCGTCCAGATTGCTGGCCGCCAGCCTCGCCGCCCGTTCAGATCACCCGGTGTCCCTAGCGGTGGCACGTGCCGCAGTCAACGATGGATTGACGCCGCGCGATGTAGCCGATTTCGCGGCGCTGCCTGGGCGCGGGGTTCGTGGCCGCATCGACGGGCAGATCTATCACCTAGGCAACCACCGCCTGGTCGAGGAACTGGACATGTGTTCGCCTGCGCTGGAATTGCGGGTGTCCGCGCTTGAAGCCGAAGGCAAGACCGTGGTGGCGCTAATCGGTCAGGATGGGGTGCGGGCTCTGTTCGCAGTGGCTGACACCGTGAAGGACAGCAGCCGCCAAGCCATTGCCGAACTGCACAGCCTGGGGATCAAAGCCATCATGCTGACCGGTGATAACCCGCACACCGCCACCGCCATCGCCAGCCAGGTCGGCATTGACCGCAGCCGGGGCAACCTGCTGCCCGAAGACAAGCTGCGCGAGGTGGAGCAACTGTCGGCAGACGGGAAAACCGGCATGGTGGGTGACGGCATCAACGATGCGCCGGCGCTCGCGCGTGCGGACATCGGCTTTGCAATGGGGGCGGCGGGAACCGATACCGCCATCGAAACCGCCGACGTTGCGCTGATGGATGACGACCTACGCAAGCTGCCAACGTTTGTGCGGCTGTCCCGTGCAACAGCCAGCATCTTGAAGCAGAACATCGCCCTCGCGCTGGGGATCAAGGCGGTGTTCCTGATCCTGACTTTCACCGGGCAGGCCACGATGTGGATGGCGGTGTTTGCCGACATGGGGGCCAGCCTGCTGGTGGTCGCCAACGGTTTGAGGCTGTTGCGCCGATGAGTTGGGAGGCCGTTCTCTACGATTGGGGCGGATTGAATGGCGCCCTGTTTCAGTTCGTCAACGAGGCCACGCCGCCGATTTTGATGCCGCTGGCCTGGCTCTTCAGCAACGTCCTGGGCAACTACTGGACGGCGCCGCTGGTCATGCTCGGGCTGTGGGCATGGTCGAGATCAACGGCGGCGGTCGGGCGTGCCTTGGCGATTCGGCGGCAGCTTCTTCAATTCGTGATCGGCTTCGGCATCGCGTTTGCGATCACCTCCATCTTGAAGCTCTGGCTCGATTTTCCGCGACCGGCGGCGGTATTTGGCCAGTTGGATCACGTGCTTGGCACGGTGGAGGAGCACTATAGCCTGCCGAGCGGTCATTCCACCTACGCCGCACTCGTTGCCGGGGCGTTGTGACCGCTGGCCGGTGTTCGCCAGCGACTGGCGTTAGTTGCCTACGTCCTTCTGGTCGGCTGGTCGCGCATTGCTGCAGGCATGCACTTTCCAGCCGACGTGCTGGCCGGCTGGGGGATCGCCTCCGGCAGCCTCGTGTTTGCTGGCTCGCTGTTGACGACGCTGCAGGGTGCAGAGAGGCTGACGGGGCTGCGCACAACCGGCATCTGGTACGGCTTGGCTGCCGCAGTGCTCCTTGGCGATCAAGTCGCAAAGGCTGTCGTCTCGCTTCTTTTCGATTATGGCGATCAAGTCGCTGTAACCCCCTTCTTCAATCTCGTCCATTTCAGGAACAACGGCGCAGCTTTCAGCCTACTGGCTGGTGCCGGCGGCTGGGCGCGCTTCGGTTTTGCCGCGCTTGCGCTGGGAATCTCGCTCTGGCTGATCCGCCTGTTGCGTCAAGGAGTCTCGAAATGGGAAGGCGTTGGTTATTGCCTGATCTTGGGGGGCGCGCTGGGTAACGCAGTTGACCGCCTGTTGCGAGGGGCTGTAGTCGATTTCCTCGATTTCCATTGGCAGGGAGCGCATTGGCCAGCTTTCAATTTGGCTGACGTCGCAATCTCCCTTGGCGCGGTCTGCTTGCTTGCAGCCGCCGTGCACCAAGGCAAGCTTGCTGCACAGGACCCCGGATACCAATGAGGATTTCAGTGTGATCAATGCGCGAAATTGGCTTTCACAGGGGGGGCATTGACTCATGGAATTGCGTCATCTCCGCTGCTTCCTGGCCGTGGCCGAAGAACTCCACTTCGCCCGTGCGGCCGAGCGCTTGCACATCGACCAGTCACCGTTGTCCCGCACCATCAAGGAGTTGGAGGAAGAACTCGGTGCCCGTCTATTCGTCCGCACCACTCGCAGCACGCAACTGACCCGTGCGGGGCGACTGTTCCTGGAGCACGTGCCGCGTGTCTTCGCAGCACTGGATCAAGCCCGCGATAGCGTCAAGTCCGCTGCCAACGGTTTTCATGGCCAGTTGCGCATCGCCTTGTCCGACGGAATCACGCCGTCCCGCCTGCCGTCTCTGCTGGCACGCAGCCGCGAAGAAGATCCCGAGGTGGAAATTCGACTGTTTGAGGTGCCCTTGGATCAGCAGATCAAGGGACTTCATGGCGACCTGTATGACGCTGGCTTCTCGATGGCCGAAGACGCAGGCGATGGCATTGTGGTCACTCCCGCATGGGAAGATGAATTGATGGTGGCGGTGCCGGCCCGCCATCCTTTGCTCGCCTTCAAGCAGGTTCCGCTGAAGGAAGTGCTGCGCTATCCGTTGGTACTGGGCGACCCGGCAATCTGCGAGGGCCACGCACGCCAAGTCGATCGCTTTCTCCGCAAGCTCGAACAGGAGCCCCTGATCGCGCAGCGCGTGGCGACCTTCGACGTGATGATGACCCTGGTTTCCGCCGGCTTGGCCTTGGGTCTGGCGGGCGAGGCGCACATCGCTTCCTGCCGCGAGCCAGGCGTCGTGGCCCGGCGCTTGGCGGGCAAACCGCCAATGCTCACGACCTATCTGCTGCGCCACGATGCGGAGCCATCCGAGATGCTGGCCCGGTTTATTGAACGAGTGGCCTTCATTGATTCGGTAGATGATCTTGGGGCCGCCGATGATTCTTGACCCATCCGATGAAAGGACTGGAACCATGAACAAGGTAATGCTGCTGATGCTGGCCGCTACGCTGACCGCATGCGGCCCCTCTCAACCTTCGGAAACCGTGGACATGCTGGTGGCGAATCCCGAGCGCATCAAGGAGATTCAACGGCAATGCAAGGAAGATCGCGCGAAGGTCGGCGACGAACTTTGCGTGCGTGCCGCCGAGGCCGCCAAGCGGCGCTTCTTCGGTGATCGGCCGGAGCAGAAATCCAAGTAGCCTCGTTGCAGTCGCTTAGCAGCGACAAAATTCACCCTGTTACCTCATCACGCCGCAACGCGCTCGTGCCTGCAGCGTTTGTATTGGTTTCTCCCCTGCAAGAAATCTGACTTTTTCGGCCTGAATCCCCGCCATAACGGCCTTTGACCGGCCTGCGCGTACACCTTGATCCTCGGTGCTGCGGCACCTCCGTGTGCCGTGATCGGAGGATGGATCATGCAAGGGACGAACGTGCTGTTCGGTCAGATCGCCGTGGTGTTCGGCATCGTGATCACCGGCGTGTGGGCAGCCACACAATGGACAGCCGCCGCCCTGGGCTATCAGCTACGCCTTGGCTTGCCCTGGTTCGACTTCTTCGACACGCCCATCTATCACCCTTGGCGGCTGTTCGAGTGGTGGTTCTTCTTCGATGCCTACGCGCCGCGCGTCTTTGACATCGGCGGTGCCATCGCGGGCGGCAGCGGCCTGGTGGCCGTGCTGGTCGCCATCGGCATGTCGATCTGGCGCTCGCGGCAATCGCGCCTGGTCACGACCTACGGATCGGCACGCTGGGCGAACGCGGATGACATTCGCAAAGCAGGACTCACGCAGCCTGCCGGTGTGTTCCTCGGCCAGCACGAACGCCAGTACCTGCGGCATGAAGGCCCGGAACACGTTCTGACCTTCGCGCCCACCCGCTCGGGCAAAGGCGTGGGTCTGGTGGTGCCGACCTTGTTGAGCTGGCCTGCGTCCGCCGTCATCCACGACATCAAGGGCGAGAACTGGAGCATCACCGCCGGCTGGCGCTCGCGCTTCTCGCACTGCCTGCTGTTCAACCCGACCGATGCGAAGTCAGCCGCCTACAACCCGCTGCTCGAAGTCCGGCGTGGCGCGCACGAGGTGCGCGACGTGCAGAACATCGCAGACATCCTGGTCGATCCCGAAGGTGCACTCGAACGCCGCAACCACTGGGAGAAGACTTCGCACGCGCTGCTGGTCGGGGCCATCCTGCATGTGCTCTACGCGGGCGAGGACAAGACGCTGCGCGGCGTGGCGAACTTCCTCAGCGACCCGGCCTGTCCGTTCGAGCTGACCCTGCACCGGATGATGACCACGCCGCACCTCGTGAACGAGGAAGGGGGTGGCCCGCATCCGGTGGTGGCATCCGCCGCACGCGAAGTCCTCAACAAGAGCGACAACGAACGCTCGGGCGTGTTGAGCACGGCCATGTCGTTCCTCGGCCTGTACCGTGATCCCACGGTAGCCGAAGTCACCTCGCGCTGCGACTGGCGCATCGCCGACCTGATCGCGGCCGAACATCCGGTGTCGCTGTATCTGGTGGTTCCGCCATCGGACATCAGCCGCACGAAGCCGCTGATCCGTTTGATCCTCAACCAGATCGGGCGGCGGCTCACGGAATCGCTGGATGGCAGCGATGGCATTGCCCGCCGCCACAAGCTGCTGCTGATGCTCGATGAGTTTCCCGCACTCGGGCGGCTCGACTTCTTCGAGACGGCGCTGGCCTTCATGGCGGGCTACGGCATTCGCAGCTTCCTCATCGCGCAGTCGCTCAACCAGATCGACAAGGCGTATGGGCAGAACCATTCGATTCTGGACAACTGCCATGTACGCGTGACGTTCGCCACCAACGACGAGCGTACCGCCAAAAGGATCTCCGAGACGCTGGGCACCGCCACCGAACTGCGCGCGCAGCGCAACTACGCGGGCCACCGGCTCGCCCCGTGGTTGGGGCATCTCATGGTGTCGCGCCAGGAGACCGCGCGCCCACTGCTGACGCCGGGCGAAGTGATGCAGCTACCGCCCGATGAAGCCGTGGTGATGGTGTCCAGCGTGGCGCCGATCAAGGCCAAAAAGCTGCGCTATTACGCGGACAGCAATTTCAAGCGCCGCGTATTGCCGCCGCCTGTGCTCGCAGGCGGTCAGTACGCCGATGTGCCGCCATCGCGGCCCGACGACTGGAGCGGGCTGGCGATTCCCACCGTGCCTGTCGCTCCGACCACTGCGTCCGCTGATGGCCTGGGCAACGCCGCCGACGACGGCGGCCCGCGCCGTCAGCCCGAACTCTCCGAAACCGTCGCCTACGACCCCGAGCTGGCCGCGCCCGCAGCCGACCTCGGGTTGCTCGATGACGACGACGACTTGCCGCTTCCCCTTCCGCGCCAGCTTGATCCGGCCATACAGCGCACGGCCCGGCTGGCTTCTCTCGACCCCAACGACGGAATCGAGCTATGAGCCACTACCGCCTCAACCTGTTCATCCAGCCGGAGCACGCCAAGCGCCTGGACGAACTGGCCGCCAAGAAAGGCGTGTCCAAGTCGTCCATCGTCGCGGCGGCGCTCGCATCGTGGCTGTCGCCCGATGCGGCCGACCAGCGCGAAGCGGCCATCGCGATGCGGCTTGATCGCCTGTCGCGCCATGCCGAGCGCATGGAGCGAGACCAGAACATCGCCATCGAAACGCTGGCGCTGTTCATCCGCTACTACCTCACGGTCAGCACGCCCGTGCCCGAGGCCCATCAAGAGGCCGCGCGTGCCCAGGGCAAGGCGCGCTTCGAGCAGTTCACCGAGCAGCTTGGCCGCCACCTGCTGCGCGGGCGCAGCCTGGTGCGCGACGTGGTGGAGGAACTGCATCCCGACCCGATGCGGATGGATGACGCGGCGGCAGTTGCCGAAGCGCAGGAGCGTGCCTCATGAGCGCCGCACCTTCGTCTTTCACCATCTCGCTCGACCGCCGCATCCAGATGCTGCGCACGGCGATGGGGCCGCTGATCGCCGCTGCGCTCGAAGACCCGGACGTGGTGGAAGTCATGCTCAATCCCGACCGCACCCTTTGGGTGGATCGGCTTTCATCGGGCCGCGTGCCGATGGGCGTGGAGCTGTCCGAAGACGATGGCGAACGCATCATCCGTCTCGTGGCCGCCCACGTCGGCGCGGAAGTGCATCGAGGCCAGCCGCTGCTGTCCGCAGAGCTGCCCGAAACCGGCGAACGCTTCGAGGGCATCTTGCCCCCGGCTGCACCGGGGCCTGCCTTCGCGTTGCGCAAGCGCGCCATCGGCGTGATCCCGCTGGAGCGGTACGTCATCGACGGAATGATGACCAGCGCCCAGGCGGGCTTTCTCGTTCGCGCCGTGCGCGAGCGCCAGAACATCCTGATCGCGGGCGCCACCAGCAGCGGCAAGACCACGCTCGCCAATGCGCTGCTGGCAGAAATTGCCGCCACCGGCGACCGCGTGCTGGTGCTCGAAGACACGGTGGAACTGCAATGCGCGGCGCGCGACCACGTGCCGCTGCGCACGCGCGCGGGCGTGGTGTCGATGACCGAGCTGGTGCGCTCGTCCATGCGCCTGCGCCCGGATCGTGTCGTCGTCGGTGAAGTGCGCGGCGCCGAAGCGCTGGATCTCATCAAGGTGTGGGGCACCGGCCATCCGGGCGGCATCGCCACCGTCCACGCCGGCTCCGCGCTGGGCGCGCTGCTGCGCCTGGAGCAACTGATTCTCGAAGTGGCGGTGAATCCGCCGCGTGCGCTGATCGCCGAGGCGGTCAACGTGGTCATCCACATCGCCGGACGCGGGCGCAAGCGCCGCATCGAGAGCATCGCCCGCGTCGTCGGTTTCGATGGCGTGGGCTACCACCTGGTGGATGCGCTAGAGGCGCCGGAAACGCCGTTTCCCGAGCTGCTGCCGCAGTCCGACCCTTCCTCCCTGTCCCCTGACCACTCTGGAGAACTTCCATGACGCACGTTGATGCTTTCCGTATTTCCGTAAATCCGCTTCCCCAGCCCGCGCGGCTGGACAGTCTGGCTCGCCCGACCCTACAGGGCCTGATGCTCGCGGCGCTGATGCTGTTGCTTGCGGGCACCGCGCAGGCCGCCGGCTCCTCGATGCCCTGGGAAGGGCCGCTGCAATCCATCCTCGAATCCATCCAAGGCCCGGTGGCCCGGATCGTCGCGGTCATCATCATCATCGCCACGGGCCTCGCGCTCGCGTTCGGCGACACGTCCGGCGGATTCCGCAAGCTGATCCAGATCGTCTTCGGTCTGTCCATCGCCTTTGCGGCTTCGAGCTTCTTCCTGTCGTTCTTCAGCTTCTCGGGCGGGGCCGTCGTATGAGCGGCCCGGACACCTTCGCGGCCGGGTTCGAGGTGCCGCTGCATCGCTCGCTCACCGAGCCGATTCTGCTGGGCGGCGCACCGCGCACCGTGGCAATCGCCAACGGCACGCTGGCCGCCGCCGTGGGGCTGGGCCTGCAACTGTGGATTCCCGGCGCCGTGCTCTGGATCGTCGGCCATGCGCTGGCAGTCTGGGGCGCGCGCGTCGATCCGCAGTTCATGGCCGTGTTCGCGCGGCACATCAAGCACCGCCCGCTGTTGGACGTGTGAGGTGATGCCATGCTGAACCTTGCCGAATACCGCCAGCGTCCGGCCTTGCTCGCCGACTGGCTGCCGTGGGCCGGGCTGGTGGCGCCGGGCGTCGTCTTGAACAAGGACGGCAGTTTCCAGCGCACAGCCCGGTTTCGTGGCCCCGATCTCGACAGCGCGACGCAGGGCGAGCTGATCGCCACATCAGCTCGATTGAACAATGCACTGCGGCGCCTGGGTTCCGGCTGGGCGCTGTTCGTGGAAGCCGAGCGCCGGGCCGCTGCTGACTATCCGCACTCGGATTTCCCCGAGGCGCTGTCCTGGCTGGTCGATGAGGAGCGCCGCGCCGCCTTCGAGGACTCGGGCAACCACTTCGAGAGCGGCTACCACTTGACACTGGCGTACCTGCCGCCAGAGGAGGCCCGCGCCCGCGCGGCGGGATTGTTGTACGAGAACCGGCCCACCGAAGGCGTGGATTGGCGCGAGCGGCTGCAAGCCTTCGTCGCGGAAACCGATCGCATCTTCGACTTGCTCGACGGCGTGATGCCGGAGATCGGCTGGCTCGATGACAGCCAGACGTTGACCCACCTGCACGCGACCATCTCGGCGCGGCGCTACCGGGTTGGCGTGCCCGAGGTGCCATTCCACATCGACGCGCTGCTGGCCGATTCCGCGTTGGTCGGTGGCCTGGCGCCCATGCTGGGCGATCAGCACCTGCGCGTGGTGTCGGTGCGGGGCTTTCCCACCTCGACCTGGCCGGGGATTCTGGACGACCTCAACCGCCTGGGCTTTGCGTATCGCTGGAGTACGCGCTTTCTCTGCCTCGACAAAGCCGAGGCGGAAAAAGAACTCGTCCGCCTGCGCCGCCAGTGGTTTGCGAAAAGGAAGAACGTCATCGCGCTGCTGCGCGAAACCATCTTCCAGCAGGAAAGCTCGCTGGTCGATACCGACGCCAGCAACAAGGCCGCCGACGCCGATGCCGCCCTGCAAGAGCTAGGCAGCGATCAGGTCGCCTTCGGCTACCTCACTGCTACGGTGACAGTGCTCGACGTCGCCCCTGCGGTGGCCGACGAGAAGCTGCGCATGGTGGAGCGGGCCATCCAAGGGCGCGGGTTCGTGACGATTCCTGAAACGCTCAATGCCGTGGATGCGTGGTTGTCCTCGATCCCCGGCAATGCCTACGCCAACGTGCGCCAGCCCATCGTCTCGACGTTGAACCTGGCGCACATGATGCCGGTGTCAGCGGTATGGGCCGGGCCGGAGAAGAATGACCACCTCGACGGGCCGCCGCTGATCGTCACCCGCACCGATGGCGCCACGCCGTTCCGGCTGGTGACGCACATCGGCGACGTGGGCCACACGCTTGTCGCGGGGCCGACCGGCATGGGCAAGTCGGTCTTGCTCGCCACGCTGGCGATGCAGTTCCGGCGTTATCGCGGCTCGCGCATCTTCGCCTTCGACATGGGGCGCTCCATGCGCGCCACCATCCTGGGCCTGGGCGGTGAGCACTACGACCTCGGGATGGATGGCGAGATCGCTTTCCAGCCCCTGGCCCGCATCGACCGCGAGGGCTACCGCACCTGGGCGGCCGAATGGATCGAAGGCCGCTTGCGACATGAAGGCGTTGCGGTCGGCCCCGACGAGAAGGCCGCCATCTGGTCGGCGCTCGGCAGTCTCGCCGGCGCCCCGCTGGAGCAGCGCACGATGACGGGTCTGTCGGTGCTGCTGCAATCGAACGCGCTGCGGCAGGCATTGGCTCCCTACGTACTCGGCGGCGCGCACGGCAAGCTGCTGGACGCCGACCATGACCGACTCGGGATGGCCGACGTGCAGGGCTTCGAGATGGAGGAGCTGATGCACAGCAAGGCCGCCGTCATGGCCGTGCTGCATTACCTCTTTGCTCGCTTCGATGAACGCTTCGACGGTGCGCCCACGCTGCTGATCCTCGATGAAGCGTGGCTGTTTCTCGATGATCCGGTGTTTGCGGCTCGCATCCGCCAGTGGCTCAAGACGCTGCGCAAGAAGAACGTCAGCGTCATCTTCGCCACGCAGTCGCTCGCGGACATCAAGGATTCGAGCATCGCGCCGGCGATCATCGAAAGCTGCGCCAGCCGCATCTTCCTGCCGAATCCGCAGGCGACCGAACCGCAGATTCGCACGATCTACGAGGGCTTCGGCCTCAACAGCCGGCAGATCGAGATCGTGGCCACCGCGCAGCCCAAGCGCGACTACTACTACCAATCGCGTCTCGGGAACCGCCTGTTCGACCTCGATCTGGGCGCCGCGACCTTGGCCTTCGCGGGTGCCTCCACGCCGCAAGACCAGCGCGACATCGACGCGGTGCTCGCTGCCGCTTCATCCGTATCCACGCCGTTCGCAGCCGCATGGCTGCGACACCGCAGCCTCGATTGGGCGGCCGATCTGCTGCGCGATTTCCCCGGCCCTGCGCCGGGTGCCGTCCTCATCCCCAGCCATCCCCAGGAGAACCTGCCATGAAATTGCATACCCCAAAGCTCGCCGCGTTGACCGCCGCCTGCGTGCTCGCCTTCGGCATCGCGCAGCCCGCGCACGCGCTGTTCGGCGTCGGCGACATCGTGCTCGACCCGACCAATCTGGTGCAGAACACACTCACCGCCGTTCGCACGCTGGAGCAGATCAACAACCAGATCCAGCAACTCCAGCACGAAGCGCAGATGCTCATCAATCAGGCGCGCAACCTCGCCAGCCTGCCGTCCAGCGTGGTGGGCCAGTTGCGCGCGAACCTGGCGACCACCCAGCGCCTCATCGCGCAGGCCAAGGGCCTGGCCTACGACGTGACGAGCATCGACCGGGAGTTCGCGCGCCTGTATCCCGAGAAGTACGCCGCCACGGTGAGCGGCAATCAGATGTACCTCGATGCGCAGGAGCGCTGGAAGAACACGCTCAACGGCCTGCAGACCACCATGCAGATGCAGGCCCAGGCGTCGCAGAACCTGAGCGACGACGAAAGCGTGCTGGCCGACCTCGTGGGCAAGAGCCAGTCGGCCGAGGGCGCGCTGCAAGCGATGCAGGCCATGAACCAGTTGCTGGCCTTGCAGGCCAAGCAGTCGATCCAGACGCAACGGTTGCAGATCACGCAGGATCGCGCCGCCTCGCTGGAACTGGCGCGGCAGGCGGCGGCCACGGAGCGCGGGCGCGAGGTGACGCGCCGCTTCCTGGGCGAAGGCACGCCGTACACGCCGCAGCCCGTGAACTTCTACAACCGCTGACGGAGGCTGCCATGCAACGCACGCCCGTCGTGTTTGCTTTCGCCGTTCATGCGCTTGTGCTGGCCGGCTGTGACCAGCCGCAGCGGCTGTCGGTGGATGCGCTGGCCGCCGATGCGTCCCGGCTGCGTGCGTTGCGCGCGCAATGCCGCGCGGGCGAGCACGACGGCGCGTTCTGCACGCAGGTGGCGCAGGCCGACCTGCGGCGCTTTCTCTCCGGCCATGCCGGGCCGGGCGAGTACCAGACGCTGGCCGAGCTGCCGCCGATCCCGCCCAGCTTCGACGAACCCGCCGAAGCCGACGCGCCTGGGCAGGAGGACTCGCCATGAACGACGTAACGGTCATCGACCGCTTCCTCGATACCTTCTCGCGCTACATCGACTCGGGCTTTGGCTTGTTGCACGGCGAGGTGGCGTTTCTGACCGCCACACTGATCGTCATCGACATGACGCTCGCCGGGCTGTTCTGGGCGATGGGCCACGCCTCCGGCCAGGGCGAGGACGTGATCGCCAAGCTGATCCGCAAGGTGCTCTATGTCGGTGCCTTCGCCTACATCATCGGCAACTTCAACGCGCTGGCGGGCATCTTGTTCCGCTCATTCGCGGGCCTGGGCCTAACGGCCAGCGGCTCGACCCTGAGCATGGAGAACTTCCTGCAGCCGGGCCGGCTGGCGAAGGTCGGCATCGACGCCGGGGCGCCGATCCTGAAGCAGATCGGCGACATGGCGGGCTTTCCCGAAGTGTTCGTGAACATCACGCCCATCGTCGTGATGTTCCTCGCGTGGCTGATCGTCCTCCTGTGCTTCTTCGTGCTCGCGATCCAGCTTTTCATCACGCTGATCGAGTTCAAGCTGACCACGCTCGCGGGCTTCGTGCTCGTGCCGTTCGCACTCTGGAACAAGACGGCGTTCCTTGCCGAGAAGGTACTGGGCAACGTGGTGTCGTCCGGCATCAAGGTGCTGGTGCTGGCGGTGATCGTCGGCATCGGCTCCGGGCTGTTCACCGAGTTTCAGGTACAGCCCGCCGAGCCATCCATCGACCATTCCGTGGTCGTGATGCTGGCCTCGCTGACCCTGCTGGCCTTGGGCATCTTCGGGCCGGGCATTGCAACCGGGCTGGTGTCCGGTGGCCCGCAGCTCGGCGCAGGTGCAATGGCCGGTGCGGCGCTGGGTGCGGCCGGCGCGGCCGTTGCCGTGGGCGCTGCGGCCACGGGTGTCGGCGGCGCAGTAGCCGCCGGGGCGCGCATGGCACCCGCAGCGGCCAAGCTGGCCGGCGGCGGAGCGCGTGCCGCCGCTGGGGCCGCTACCAGCGCCCGGTCGGCGTTTCAAGCGGGCTCCGCTTCGGCTGGTGGCGGCCTCAAGGGCGCTGCTGCTGGCGTGGGCAATGTCGCCAAGACCGGCGCGCAAGCGGCCGGGCAGAAGGTGGCCGAAGGCGCGCGCTCGATGAAGGAGCGTGTCGCCGCCGCCTTCCGGCCCGATGACGCTGGATCGGCGTCGGGGGGCGGTGCCGCACAGGCTGCGAACGAGTCTCCTCCTTCAACCCCATCCAGTGCGCAACCCGCCTGGGCCAAGCGCCTGCATCGCAGGCAGCAGCTCAGCCATGCCGCGACGACCGCCGCACACACGCTGCGCGGCGGCGACGGCGGCAGCTCAAGCCAAGGCCCGAGCCTGCGTGATTCCGATTCCTGATCCTCAAGGAGAACCCCATGCGATTCAAACGACCGCAGGTGCGCTATGGCGATACGCCGCAGCCTGCTACCCCGTACCAGTCAGCCGCCCAGGTTTGGGACGAGCGTATCGGCTCGGCCCGCGTGCAAGCGAAGAACTGGCGCTTCATGGCCTTTGGCTGTCTCACGCTGGCCGTGCTGATGGCGGGCGGGCTGGTCTGGCGCTCGGCGCAGTCCATCGTCACGCCCTACGTCATCGAGGTGGACAACGCGGGCCAGGTGCGCGCGGTTGGCGAGGCCGCCACGCCGTACCGGCCCAGCGATGCGCAGGTGGCCTACCACCTCGGCCGCTTCATCGGCCTGGTGCGCTCGCTGTCCATCGACCCCATCGTGGTGCGGCAGAACTGGCTCGATGCCTATGACTACACGACCGACAAGGGGGCCGTGGTGCTCAACGAGTACGCCCGCGTGAACGATCCGTTCGCGCGCATCGGCAAGGAGTCGGTGACGGTGCAGATCACCAGCGTGACCCGCGCCAGCGACACGTCTTTCAACGTGCGCTGGACGGAGACGCGCTTTGTGAACGGCGCGCTGGATCGCACCGAGCGCTGGAATGCCGTGGTTTCCATCGTGCAGCAGACGCCGCGCACCGAGCAGCGCGTGCGCAAGAACCCCTTGGGCATTTACGTCAACGGGCTGTCGTGGAGCCGCGAACTGGAAGGAAACGAAGGAGCAAAACCATGAATGATCTTTTCGGTAAATCCGCCTTGCCGGTGATGCTTCTGGCTTCGACCGTGCTGTTCTCTGGCTGCGCTACGCAGGGCAAGCCGCCGCCGTCCATCTCGCTCGATGAGCCGGTGCAGGCCCAACCGCTGCCGGAACCGCCTGCGCCGGTGGAAGTGGTGGCCGTGCCGCAGGTATTGCCGATGCCGGCGCAGATGAAACCCGTGCCGGATGCCAAGTCCACGCCTGAACCCGCCGACGAAACCGTGCGCGTGTCCCGCGCCAATGCCGAGGCGCGCATCGCGCCCACGCGCGAGGGGTACGTCAACGCAATTCAGGTGTGGCCTTTCACGGATGGGGCGCTGTACCAGGTCTATGCGGCCGTGGGCCGCGTGACGGTGATCGCGCTCCAGCCGGGAGAGGAGCTGGTGACGGTGGCCGCCGGCGATACCGTGCGCTGGATCGTGGGCGACACATCGAGCGGCAGCGGCGATGCGCTGCGCGTCAATGTGATGGTCAAGCCGATCCGCTCGGGCCTCAAGACCAATCTGGTCATCACCACCAGCCGGCGCACCTACCTGATCGAGCTGACCTCGACCGAGAAGACGTGGATGGCTTCGGTGTCCTGGGAGTATCCGAAGGACAAGATGCTGGCCTTGCAGCGCCAGGCGCAGGCAGCGAGCGCCGCTGCGCCGGTCGATAGCGGCCTGTCGCTGGAGAAGATCCGCTTTCGCTATGCGGTCAGTGGCAGCAATCCGCCGTGGAAACCGCTGCGCGCCTTTGATGACGGCGAGAAGGTCTACATCCAGTTTCCGCCGGGCATCGCCCAGGGCGAATTGCCGCCGCTGTTCGTGATCGGTGCGCAGGGCGATGGGCAGTTGGTGAACTACCGATTCCGTGCGCCGTACTACATCGTGGATCGCCTGTTCGGTGCGGCCGAGCTGCGCCTTGGCGGGGACAAAGGCGACGTGGTGCGGATCGAGCGCACGGACGGCACGCGGAGGAACTGACCATGAGCCAGGACGACACTCCAGACCTTGCCGCGCCACAGGCGGGCAAGGTGGCACCCGAAGCGGTGGCGCTGCGCGCCCAGCCGCGTCCGGTCACACGCTTGAACCGGCGCACGCTGGCCATCCTCGTCGGCGGCCTGTCGGTCGCCGTGCTCGGGGCCACGATCTGGTCATTGCAACCGCATCGGCGTGGAGCAAGCGAGCAGACCGAGTTGTACAACGTGGATCGCGTCTCGAAGTCCGAAAGGCTGGACGGCCTGCCTTCGGACTATTCCAAGCTGCCGGCCAAGGTGCCGGAGCTTGGGCCACCGCTGCCGGGTGATCTTGGCCCGGCCATCGTGAAGTCACAGCAGCCGGTGACGCCGACGTATGCGCCACCGGGCCACGACCCGGAGGATGCGCGGCGCAAGGAGGCCGATGCGGCGGCGGGTTCGTCGGTGTTCTTCCGCTCGGGCAACCAAGGCAAGGCCCCCGCGCCGGTCACGGCGCAAGCTGCTGCGGCTGCGCCTGGCAGCGCCTTAGCCGGCCTCGACCCGCTGGCCGCTGGCCCGGCCTCGACGGCGGCCCAGCCTGCCGACCCGACCGCCGTGCAGAATCGGCAAGACCAGAAAGAGGCTTTCCTGAAAGGCGGCTCTACGGAAACCCGTAATTCCGGCAATCTGCAAATGCCGGCCTCGCCTTATCAGGTCATGGCGGGCACGGTGGTCGCGGGCGCGCTGGTGACGGGCATCAAGTCCGACCTGCCGGGCGACGTGATCGCCACGGTGACGGAGCCGGTCTACGACACGGCCACGGGTAAGTTCCTGCTGATCCCGCAGGGCTCGCGCATCCTGGGCAAGTACAACAGCCAGGTGAGCTACGGGCAGAGCCGCGTGCAAGTGGTGTGGAACCGGATCATCCTGCCCGACACGTCTTCGCTGAAGCTTGACAACCTCGCGGGCACCGATCCGGCCGGCTATTCCGGCCTGGAGGATGGCGTCGATTGGCATTGGGATCGCGTCTTTGCGGGGGCGGCGCTGACGACGCTGCTGGGCGTGGGCGCCGAGCTGGCCGCGCCGCAGAACCGGCAAGACGGCAACCGGGTCATCATCGCAGGGCAAGGCAGTCTGCAGGACAGCGTGAATCAGGTGGGGCAGGAGATGACCCGGCGCAACATGAACATCCAGCCGACGTTGACCGAACGGCCAGGACTGCCGGTGAGGATCATTGCCAACCGCGATCTAGTGTTGCGTCCGTACCAGCCGATGTTCTTCCAACGGGGAGCCATGCGATGAACACGACCAAGAGGCTGCGGCTCGGGCCACTGCCCAAAACCGAGAGCATCAAGCTGACCTTTGCATGTCCGGCCAGCCTGAAAGCCGACCTGGATCACTACGCCGCGTTGCACGCGCAGGCATATGGCGAAGCCGTCGATGCGACGACGTTGATCCCGCACATGCTGGAGGCGTTCATGGCGGGGGATCGGGGATTCAGGAAGGGCACGGCGACACGGGGCGGCACGCCATCGAAGCCGACATGATGGCGTTGCACACCATCCAACGGCATCCATCGAACGCGCAGCCCCTGGGCTGCGCGTTCTTCGTTCTGGATGCTGCGAAGCCACTTGGGCTATGATGAAAAAACAAGCCCGCCGTTACTCGGCAATCCAGCACGACCAAGTGCGATCCGGCTTTCCCTCCCGACGCTCTTATGTGGCACCTAGCCCATCAAGCCGCAATCCTGCGCCGCGGCCCCGAAAAGAGCTAACCTACTGTCCCATATACGGTTTCAAGCCTTGCGTGCTTTGCGCGAAAGACTTGACACCAGAACTTTTTTGCCGCCGGGCCGGCCGCCCTCTGTCAGCCGGCCCGGCGGCCCCGGACGAACCATCCCAGCGACGCCATCTGCAACACACCCAGGCCCGCGAACGTCACCGCGAACGCCGTCCCCCGGCCCAGGCCGGCCTGCGTCAGCCCATCGACGACCACGCCGATGCCCCACTGGATCACGAAGGCGCCGACGAACACGAACATGTTGTAGAGCGTCACCAGCCGCCCCGCCGCTTCGCGCGGAAACTGCGTGGACAGATAGGGCTGCATCAGCATGATGGGCGCCACGCCCGCCGCCATCACCAGCCACAGCAGCCATGCCAGCGGCCCCCCGACGAAGGCCAGCAGGAGAATCACGGCGAAGCAGCACAGATAGCCCGCCAGCGCGACGTTCAACAAACCGAAGCGGCGTTGCAGCGGCGGGCTGGCGAAGCCCATGACCACGTAGCCCAGCGTCATCACCAGCATCATGACCAGCAGCATCGAAGCGCTGCCGGCCGGACTCATGCCCAGGACATCCGTCATCCAGGGCCCGGCCCACAACGTCTGCAGGGCGATGATGCCGCCCTGCCCGATGGCCGACAGCGGCATGACGCGCAGGATCTCGGGATGCTTGAGCAGTCCCCACAGCGAGACCCGCGCCGCGCCCGAACGCCCGGTTCCCAGCACGCTCACGTCGTGATCGGGCACGACGCGCCACAGCAGGACCGCGACCACCGCCAGCGACAGCCCCGACAAGAGGTGAACGCTGCGCCAGCCGAAATGGCCGGCCAGCGCGGCCGCGGGCGAGGTGAAGAACACCGCCCCGCCCGTACCGGCCACCAGCAGCCACAACCCCAACTGCGCCTGCCGCTCCACCGGATAGCAGCGCCGGAAATACGAGAACGGCGCCATCAGGCTGGCCGCCACGCCGGCGCCGATGAGGATGCGCCCCGCCGACGTGACCGCGAAGCTGCCGGCCCAGACCATGACGAAGGACCCCAGGGCGGCGACCGCGAGCAGGCAGGCCTCGACCCGCCGCGCGCCGTACCGGTCCAGCCAGACGCCCAGCGGCGCCTGCATGGCGGCCAGGGAAACGAAGAACGCCGACGACAGCCAGCCGAGCTGCGACTTGCTGAGCGACAGGTCCTGCGTGATGAAGGGAGCCAGCGCGGCATTGACCGAGCGCAGGCCGTAGGAAAAGAAATAGGCGGCGGCGAAACAGGCAAAGATCAACAGGGACTGCCGTCCGCCGATCTGGGGCGGCCGCGTATCGTTATCGCTGGGCATGGGCAAAGACAGGTCTCCTCGAACGGCAAGAATACCCGAGGCGCCGTGAGGGCGTTCACCAAGACCGGAGCGACACTTCTGCTACGATAGCCCTACCGCCTGTCTGGGCGGTGCGTCTTCAGGGCGGGGTGGAAATCCCCACCGGCGGTAGGGTGTCCTCGGACACCGAGCCCGCGAGCGCTTGCCGGCTACCCGGCAAGGTCAGCAGATCCGGTCCCATGCCGGAGCCGACGGTCATAGTCCGGATGAAAGAAGACGGGAACACGTGCCGCGTACCGGCCTGCGTTCGCGCAGCCATGGACGGCGCGCCTCCTAAGGCGCTCGTGCGAGCGCCATGCCCTGAACGCTTCCTGTTTCCTACGGAGCGTTTTCATGCAGTCCCTGCAACAGTACTTCGAAGCCACCACCGCCGAACAACGGCTGCTCGCGGCCCTGGCCGCGCTGAAACTCGGCCAGCCTGTCGTGCTGCTGGACGACGAGGATCGCGAGAACGAAGCAGACCTCATCATCGCCGCCGAATCCATCACCGAACCCATCATGGCGCGCATGATCCGCGATTGCAGCGGCATCGTCTGCCTGTGCCTGACGCCCGACAGCGTGGAAGCGCTCGGGCTGCCGCAGATGACCTCGCGCAACCGCAGCCGCAACGGCACCGCCTTCACGGTCACCATCGAAGCCCGCGACGGCGTCAGCACGGGCGTGTCCGCGGCGGACCGGATCACCACGGTGCGCGCCGCGCTGACCGGCGACCCCGCCGCCCTGGTCAGCCCCGGCCACGTGTTCCCGCTGCGCGCCGATCCGCGCGGCGTGCTGGGCCGCCGCGGCCACACCGAGGGATCCGTGGACCTGGCGGTGCTGGCCGGCCTCGCGCCCGCCGCGCTGCTGTGCGAACTGATGCACGAAGACGGCAGCATGATGCGCGGCGACGCGGCGCTGGCCTATGGCCGCGAACACGGCTGGCCGCTGCTGACGATCGAGGACATCGTCGCCTGGCGCTCGCGCGCCGACCAGCCGGCCGAGGAAGCCATCGCGGCCTGAGGGCCAGGCCTGCCGCTAGCTGCCCTACCCCTGCTGACCCGACAACGCGGCCGTCCGCTCGTAGTGCCGGGCCAGCAGCCCCTTGGCCGCCTCCAGGTCCCCCGCCATCACGGCCTCGAAGATGGCCCGGTGCTCGTCCAGTTCGTTGCGCCGCTTGTAGGCCTTGCGCGCCGCCAGTTGCCGATAACGGTAGGCGCGGTCGTAGAGCTGTTCGCAGAACCCCATCAGGGTCGGCGATCCGCACGCGGATAACAACGCGAAGTGGAACGCGCGGTGCTGCCGTTCCCACACCGGATTCTCTTCATAGCTGTCCTCGTCCACCGAACGCGGCGTGCGCGACAGGCGGTGAAAGGCGAGCAGCAGCGCTTCCTCCCATTGCGGGCTGCGCCTGGACAGCCCCTGCTCCAGCGCGAGCGACTCCAGTGCCACACGATTGCGCAGGATGTCCTCCAGTTCGTCCGCCGACACCGCCGCGGCCGCGAACCCGCGCTGGTCGTTATGGACCGCCAGCCCCTCGGCAACCAGGCGGCTGAGCGCCTCGCGCAGCGGGCTCGCGCCTATGGCGTAGTGTTGCCGCAGGCGATGCATCAGCAGCTTCTGTCCAGGGGGCCACAGACCGTCGAGCAGATCGGCGCGCAGGCGTTCGTAAATCTGCACGGTCATGCTGGGAGCGATATCGGCATCTAGCATGCGGGGGTTTTCCTCAGGTTACCGACATTATTTTAGCTCGATAGAATTTTGTCGATATTTTTCTCCATATGGAGTTTTGTCGACAATGACTCATCCTTTCGTTTCCTACACACTCCCAGGCCAGGACACCGTCCGCATCGGCGTGGTCGCGGACAGCAGCGTCGCCGAAATCGCCGATCCCGGCCATCCGTTCATGCCCGGAGCCCTGGCGGCGCTGGCCGCGCAGGGCCCGCAAGCCATGCGGGAAGCCGCCGACCGCGCCCTGGCGGGCGCCAAGCGCGTCCCGCTGGCCGAGGTTCGCCTGCTGCCCCCCGTGCCCCGCCCCGGCAAGATCATCTGCCTGGGCCTGAACTATGCGGACCACGCCGCCGAAGGCGGCAATGCCAAGCCCTCGTATCCGAGCTTCTTCATGCGCGGCGCCACCTCGCTCATCGCCCACGGCGCGCCGCTGCTGCGCCCCCGGGTCTCGGACAAGCTGGACTTCGAGGCCGAACTGGCGGTGGTGATCGGCAGGCGGGCGCGGCATCTCAAGCCGGACGACGCCCTGTCGGCGGTGGCGGGCTACGCGTGCTTCAACGACGCGACCCTGCGCGACTACCAGCGCCGCACCGCGCAATGGACCATAGGCAAGAACTTCGACGGCACCGGCGCCTTCGGACCGTGGCTGGTCCCGGCCGACGCGGTACCTCCCGGCGCCTCGGGCCTGAAGATCGAGTCGCGCCTGAACGGCCGCGTCATGCAGAGCGACAACACCTCCAACATGCTGTTCCCGGTGGCCGAAACGCTGTGCCTCCTGACCGAGGCGCTGACGCTGGAGCCCGGCGACGTCATCGCGATGGGCACGCCCGCCGGCGTGGGCTATGCGCGCAAGCCGCCGGTATGGATGCAGCCCGGCGACCGCATCGAGATCGAAATCGAAGGCCTGGGCATCCTGGCCAACACTGTGAAGGACGACGCATGAGTGACACCGCAGCAAACCCAGCCACCCCGCGCATCACCCGCCTGCCCGACGATTTCCGCTGGCCGGGCGGCAAGCGCATCGCGGTGATCTTCAACATCGCGTTCGAGGCCTGGTCGGACGGCCAGGCGCCCGGCATCGGTCCCATGGGCAACGTGCTCAAGCCGGGCTACTTCGACACCAACGCGCACTCCTGGGCCTCGTTCGGCGTCAACCGCGGCATCCATCGGCTGATCGGCATCGCCGAGAAGCACGGCGTGAAGACCAGCGTGATGGTCAACGGCGTCATCTGCGAACGCGACCCCACCACGGTGCGCCGCATCGCCGAACTCGGCCACGAGATCGTCAACCACTCGTGGGGCATGGACGTGATACCGGTCTACCTGGACGAGGCCGCCGAACGCGCGAACCTGCGCCGCAACCATGACCTGCTGGCCGGCACCTCCGGCACCGCGCCCACCGGCTGGATCAGCCCGCGCGGCACGGGCAGCCTGATCAGTTCGCGGCTGCTGGCCGAGGCCGGCTATCTGCACCACGGCGACATGAACGACGACGACCGGCCCTACGTCATGGACTTCGGGCCACACCGCATCGTCGCCATTCCACTCACCATGGACGTCAACGACCTGCCCACCTGCATCCGCTACGGCCAGGGACCGCGGCACATGCTGGAGACCTTCGAGGACTGCTTCGCCGCCTTCCGCGAACGCGAAACCGCGCCCTTGATGCTGGACGTCACCGCCCACACGCACGTCATGGGCCGCCCCTCGGGAGCCTGGGTCTACGACGAGATCATGGCCCGCGTGGCCAAGGCCGGCGACGTCTGGGTCGGCACGCGGCAGGAGATGGCCCGCCACGTCCTCGACACGATCTGAACAGCGCTTCGCGCACGGAGGAGACAACATGACATCCCTACGCACCGCCACGGCGGCACTGGCAGCCTGCGGCCTGGCATTGCCCGCCTTGGCGCAGGCCGAGGCCGCCTGGCCCGCCAAGCCCATCCGCTTCGTCGTCGCGTTCGCGCCCGCCGGGCCGGCCGACATTATCGCCCGCCTGCTGGGACATCGCCTGGGCGAAGTCCTGGGCCAGAGCATCGTGGTGGAGAACCGTCCGGGCGCCGGCGGCTCGGTGGCCTCGGCCGCCGTGGCCCGCGCCGACCCCGACGGCTACACCCTGCTGATCAACACCAGTTCCTATGCCGTCAATCCGGCCATGCAGCGCAATCTCGGCTTCGATGCCGAGAAGGACCTGACGCTGGCGGCGCTGGTGGCCTCGAGTCCCAACCTCATCGTGACCGCGCCCAACCTGAAGGCCAGGACGCTGCAGGAGGTCATCGCCGCGGCGAAGTCCGGCGACTACAACTACGGCACGGCCGGCGCCGGCACCACGCCGCACCTGACCGCCGAATACCTGTTCAAGGTGCTGGCCCGAACCCCCGTCACCCACATCCCGTACCAGGGCGCGGGCCCCGCCCTGACGGCGGCCGCGGCCGGACAGACCCAGCTCGCCAGCGTGGCCCTGCCGGCGGCGGTGGAACTGGTCAAGGCCGGCAAGGTGCGCGGCCTGGTCGTGACCGGCAGCAAGCGCTCGGCGGCGCTGCCCGAGGTGCCCACCGTGGCGGAATCGGGTTTTCCCGGTTTCGCCGATGTCACATGGGTAGGCGTGTTCGCGCCGGCCAAGACGCCCGATGCGGTGCTCCAGCGCCTGAACGACGAAGTCGCGCGCATCCAGCGCGACCCCGACTTCCAGGCGAAGCTGGCCGCCACGGGATTCGAGCCGCTGGGCGGCACGTTGCCGCAAGCCAGGAAATACCTGCACGACGAACTCGCCAAATGGGCCAAGGTCGTGAAGGAAACCGGCGCCCAGGTGAACTGACCGGCGGCCGAAGGAAGGGTTATGCTCGCGCAGTACCGATCCAGGAGACGAGCATGACCCAACCCGACCGCACCGCGCTTGGCGGCAGCTACAACGAAGCCCTGTTCGAACGGGGCCTGGCCACCCGCCGCGAGGTGCTCGGCCGCGAACACGTGGATGCTTCGCTGGCCAAGGCCGCCGACGACCCGCTGCGCATGGAACTGCAGCAACTGGTCACGCAGCATTGCTGGGGCGACGTCTGGAACCGCCCGGGGCTGGACCGCCGCACCCGCAGCTTCCTGAACCTGGCCATGATCACGGCACTGAACCGTCCGCACGAGCTACGGCTGCACGTGCGCGGCGCGATCAACAACGGCCTGACCAAGGAAGAGATCAACGAGGTTTTCCTGCAGGCCGCCATCTACTGCGGCGTACCCGCGGCGCTGGACAGCCAGCGGGTGATGCTGGAGGTGTTCGCGGAAATGGGGATCTGAAGGCCAGCCCATCTATTCTCAAAAAGAATAGATACAAACAAAAAACATATTTGCTCAAATACTTGTTCGGAGACTATCTTCTGCCACTATTGATAACCAAGGCCGCGGACACGCGGCGTCCAGCGAGGCAAGGCAGATGACCACCACCTACCGCATCGGGCAGATCGTCCCCAGCTCCAACACCACGATGGAGACCGAGATCCCCGCCATTCTGACCGCCCGCCAGAACCACGAGCCTGAGCGTTTCACCTTCCACTCGAGCCGCATGCGCATGCAGAAGGTGACCAAGGAAGAACTGGCGGCCATGGATCGCGACTCCGACCGCTGCGCCATGGAACTGGCCGACGCCCGGGTCGACGTCATGGGCTATGCCTGCCTGGTCGCCATCATGAGCATGGGCCTGGGCTACCACCGCGTCTCCGAAAAGCGCCTGCATGAGCGCACGGTCGAGGCCGGCGGCCCCGCCCCCATCGTTACCAGCGCGGGCGCCCTCGTCAGCGGCCTGCACGCCATCGGTGCCAAGCGCGTGGCGATTCTCACGCCCTACATGAAGCCCCTGACGCAGCTCGTGATCGACTACCTGGCGCACGAGGGCATAGAAGTGGTCGACAGCATCTCGCTGGAGATTCCGGACAACCTGGACGTGGGTCGACGCGATCCGCTGGCGCCCCTGGAGATCACCAAACGCCTGAACACGGCCGGCGCGGATGCCGTCGTGGCGTCGGCCTGCGTGCAGATGCCTTCGCTTACCTCCATCCAGGGCATAGAGGATCGTGTAGGCATGCCCGTGGTCTCGGCCGCGGTGTCCACGGCCTACATGATGCTCAAGTCGCTCGGCCTCAAGACCCGAGTGCCCGGCTTCGGCTCGCTGCTGTCGGGCAAGTACTGACGCTTCCACGAAACGCCAGGCGACCTGATGCCGGCCCGCGACGGATCCCTAGTCGCCACCCTGCCAACGGCTCAGGTCGCTCTCTTCCAGCATGCGCACGAACGCCTCCGCCACGCGGTTAGTTTCATTGCATCGCTGCACGACGTACACGCCCGAGCGCGGTACGTCGCCATCGAGCGCACGGTACACGCAATCGTCGCGCGCGCAGGCAGCCGAGCGCGGGACGAATCCCACGCCTATGCCTGCCGCCACGAGGCTCGTGATCGCGGGCACTTCCAGCACCCATTGCACGACCTTGGGCGCAAAGCCCGCCTGGATGCAGCTGTCGAACAGCATCCGGGCAAACGCCGACGACTCCGTACGCAGCATGATGAACGGCTCGGCCGCCAGATCCGGCAGCTTGAGGCGCTCCTTCCCGCCAAGGCGGTGCCCCGCGGGCAGCGCCACGACGACGGGATCATTGAACAGCAGTTGGCTGCGCAGCACCGAATCGTTGACCGGCGTGCGCGAGATGCTCAGATCGATGCTGCCGCGGCGCAGTTCCTCCAGTTGATCGGCGGGCCGGGACTCATGCAACACGATCGACACGCCCGCATTCATCTGCATGTACTTGGCGATCAGGCTCGGCAGCGGCCCCTGGAACTGCGAGCCGGACAAGCCGATGTCGATGCGGCCGGCCAGGCCGCTGCCCACGGAACGCGCGCGGTCGCATGCGACGCTCAGGCGGTCCAGGATCGATCGGGTATCGTTCAGGAACACCTCGCCGGCGGGAGTCAGCTGCACACTGCGGCTGGTACGCGTAAAGAGCGGAACGCCGATCTCTTCTTCCAACTGCGCGATCTGAACGCTGAGCGGCGGCTGCGAGATATGCAGCCGCTGCGCGGCCTTGGTAAAGCTGAGTTCCTCGGCCAGGGCCACGAAGTAGCGAAGGTTGCGCAGTTCCATAAACGATATCGCCCTCAACAAGGCATTCCATGCAAGACCAAGACAACATCCGAAGCGGTTTCAACGGCACCCTGACATTCGGCCATCGCCCCGCGCTGCTGATCGTCGATTTCCAGCGCGGCTTCACCGAGCCGGCACTCAGCCCCCTGGCATCGGACTGCGGCGCGGCCGTGCTTGCCACCAACGAGCTGATCGATGCCATGCGCGGCGTGGGCACCGTCATCTTCACGCTGCTCGGCTACCAGCGCAACCTGAGCGACATGGGCGCATGGGGCAGGAAATGCACGTCGCTCGATACGCTCATCCAGGGTACGCCCACCTGCGAGATCGATCCACGCCTTCACTACGACCCCGCGACCGATCTCGTCCTGCGCAAGACCCAGGCTTCCGCCTTCTTCGGCACCCCGCTGTCCGCGCTGCTTGCGGCCCGCCAATGCGATTCCCTCATCGTTGCCGGAGCCACCACCAGCGGTTGCGTACGCGCCAGCGTGGTCGACGCCATGCAGAACGCATTCCCGCCTTTCGTGGTGCAGGAATGCGTGGCCGACCGCTCCGCCGCGCAGCACGCGAGCAACCTGGTCGACATGCAAAGCAAGTACGCGGAAGTTGTCTCGCTGGCGCGGATGCGCCAGATGCTGGAACAGTTGAAATAACCCCCAGCGCCAAACCGCGGCGCCAAACAAAAAACCCCTTGATTTCTCAAGGGGTTTTTCGGCAAATCTGGCGGAAGCGGTGGGATTCGAACCCACGATGCAGTTTTAGCCGCATACTCCCTTAGCAGGGGAGCCCCTTCGGCCACTCGGGCACGCTTCCGAAAGAGCCGGCAGTGTACCACGGTCCGAGGGGGGATCCAGCCGCTGGCGGCCGAAAAAATTGCAGTTTCCCCTGGTACCGGGCACCCCGCGGCACCGCGATTACTGCGCGGCGCCCTGGTCCAGGCCGAACGCCTTGTGCAGCGCACGAACGGCCAGTTCCATGTATTTGTCCTCGATGACCACCGAGGTCTTGATCTCGCTGGTGCTGATCATCTGGATGTTGATGCCCTCTTCCGACAGGGTCCGGAACATCAGGCTGGCGATGCCGGCGTGCGAACGCATGCCGATGCCGACGATGGAGACCTTGCAGACCTTGTCGTCGGACACGACTTCGCGCGCGCCGATGGCTTGGACGACCTTGCCGTTCAGGACGTCCAGCGCCTTCTTGAACTCGCCGCGGTTGACGGTGAAGGAGAAGTCGGTGGTGCCGGCGACGGACTGGTTCTGGACGATCATGTCGACGTCGATGTTGGCGTCGGCGATCGGGCCCAGAATGGAGAAGGCGATGCCGGGCTTGACCGGCACGGCCACGACCGTGATCTTGGCTTCGTCCCGGCTGAATGCGATGCCGGATACAACGGCGGCTTCCATTTTCTCGTCTTCCTCAAAAGTAATCAGGGTGCCCGACTTCATTTCTTCGTCGAGCGAAATCATCGGATCGGTCAGCGACGACAGCACGCGGGTAGGCACGCGGTACTTGCCGGCGAACTCGACCGAGCGGATCTGCAGGACCTTGGAGCCCAGCGAGGCCATCTCCAGCATTTCCTCGAAGGAAACGACATTCAGGCGCCGGGCCTCGGGCACCACGCGCGGATCGGTCGTATAGACGCCGTCGACGTCGGTGTAGATCAGGCATTCCGCGGCCTTGAGCGCGGCCGCAACGGCCACGGCCGACGTGTCCGAGCCGCCCCGACCCAGGGTGGTGATGTTGCCGGCGTCGTCCATGCCCTGGAACCCGGTGACGATGACCACGCGGCCGGCGTCGAGGTCGGCGCGGACGCGGGTATCGTCGATCGAGGAGATGCGGGCTTTGGTGTAGGCGGAGTCGGTGCGCACCGGAACCTGCCAGCCGGCGTAGCTGCGGGCGTCCACGCCCTGCGCCTTCAGCGCCATGGCCAGGAGCCCGACGCTGACCTGCTCGCCCGTGGAGGCGATCATGTCGAGTTCGCGCGGATCGGGCTGCTCCTGGATTTCCTTGGCCAGGCCGATGAGCCGGTTGGTCTCGCCCGACATGGCCGAGGGGACCACCACGACCTGATGCCCGGCGGCGTGCCATTTGGCCACGCGCCGTGCCACGTTCTTGATGCGCTCGACCGAGCCCATCGACGTACCGCCATACTTGTGAACGATTAGTGCCATTGTCTTGTGTCGCTTAACGCATGCTTGAGCCTGGACTGCCTTGGGGTGGCCGACCAGGTGGCCGACCAGGTAGCCGACCAGATGGCCGGCAAAACCTGTTTCACCAGAGAAAAGGCTAACCATAAATGGTAGCCCAGCTCCGGCAATTCCGCAAAACGGCAGGATTTCAGCCTCTCCCCCCAAGGGAGCCGGGCCTTGGCCGTCAGGACGTCACGGTGGCGCCGGGGTGATCGGGCACCCATTCCAGGCGGATACCCGGGGAGGCCTGCGGCAACCGCGCATCGGCGCCCAGCCCGGCGGCGTAGGCCATGATCTCGCCGCGATACAGGAGCGGTAGGCGTTCGCGCTCCCAGGTGGGGATACCCCGCTCCTGGTAGAGGTTCTTCAGGCTGCGGCTGGGGCTCTGGGCCGTGACCTTCAGCCGTTCGCGGCCCCGGCGCCAGCGCATGATCAAGGCCGTATTGCGCAGCCACTCCGGGGCGATGCCCGACTCCTCGACGGCGAACACCAGTGTGCCGCCCATGGCCTCGAGCCGGATGGCGGATTCGCCGGCCCACTTGAATTCGACACCGGCCGCCTGTACCGCCGGCGGCGCGCTCTCCCTGCTGTCCACGATGACATGATCCCGATAACGACGCACCTGCCTGTCGCCATGGCGCAGCAACAGTTGCCTGTCGTGCGCCGCGTCCTGCAATTGCCTGGCCATTTCCCGCAAGCGGGCCTCCGACGGCGCGGCCATGTCGTGGCCGGCCAGCCAGAGCCGCAGCACCATCGCCCTGCGCGCGGGTGCCAGCCGGCTCAGCCCCGACAGGCGCAGCGCGCTGCCGTAGGGAGGGCGCGGCTCCTGGATCGCGTCCAGGTCGGACTGCGCCACCTCCCTCAGCAAGGCCGCCGCCTCGGCGGACCGGCGCGCGTAGCGGTCCAGGGTCGCGCGGTACCCTGGCCAGTGGCGCTCGATGGCGGGCAGGATTTCCGCGCGCAGGATGCCCCGGGCGTAGCGGGCATCGAGGTTGCTGGGATCCCGGACAGCCTCGAAACCGGTGCGCGCCGAATAGGCGTGCATGAACGCAAGTATCCGACTTCTGGGCACCGCGAGCCAGGGACGAAGGTAACGAATCCCATCCTTGCGCGTTTCACCCGCCATCGCGCCCATGCCATCGGTGCCCGCGCCCCGCAGCAGCCGCAGCAGCACGGTCTCGGCCTGGTCGTCCAGGTGATGGGCAAGCAGGATGGTGTCGATGCCGGCTTCGGCGGCCATCCCGGCCAGGGCGCGGTAGCGGGCGTCGCGCGCCGCGGCCTCGGTGCCGGCCGGATCGGCGGGATCCACCCTCACCCGGCGCACGTCCATCGGCAGGCCCAGGCGGCCCGCCAGGTCGGCCGCCAGCCCGGTCCAGGCATCCGCGTCGGGATGCAGGCCGTGGTGGACGTGGAACAGCCGCATTTCCAGGCCTCGCCGGGCGGCCCACTCGGCGGCCTTCACGGCCAGCGCGGCCGAATCCGGGCCGGCGCTCAAGGCGACGGCGAACCGCTCCGCCACCGGGGGCATGGCATCCAGCGCCCGGTCCAGCAGCTCGGACGCGTGCAGGGCCGCTACGTCCGCGCCGGCGTCAGGACTGGACGGTTTCCTTGAAGCGGCCATAGGCCATGACCCGCTCGAGACGCGTGGTGACCAGATCGCCGGCCTTGACGCCCTGGAACTGGCGCAGCGCGTCGGACAGGGCGCGCCGCAGCAACTGGGCCATGTGCTTGGGGTCGCGATGGGCGCCGCCGACGGGTTCGCTGACGATCTTGTCGATCAGGCCCAGGGCCTTCAGGCGGTGCGCCGTGATGCCCAGCACCTCGGCGGCCTCGGAGGCCTTCTCCTGGCTGCGCCACAAAATGGACGCGCAGCCTTCGGGCGAGATGACCGAGTAGGTGGCGTATTGCAGCATCAGCACGCAATCGGCCACCGCGATGGCCAGCGCCCCGCCCGAGCCGCCTTCGCCGATGATGGTGGTGATGATGGGAACCTGCAGTTCGGCCATCGCATACAGGTTGTGGCCGATGGCCTCGGACTGCCCGCGGGCCTCGGCGTCGATGCCGGGATAGGCTCCCGGGGTGTCGACGAAAGTAAAGACCGGCAGACCGAATTTCTCGGCCAGGCGCATCAGCCGCAGGGCCTTGCGATAGCCCTCGGGCCGCGGCATGCCGAAATTGCGCGCCGCGCGTTCCTTCGTGTCCCGGCCCTTCTGGTGGCCGATGATCATGCAGGGCATGCCGTTGAACCGCGCCATGCCGCCCACGATGGAACGGTCGTCGGCGAACATGCGGTCACCGTGCAGTTCATGGAAATCGGTGAAGATGTCCCGCACGTAGTCCAGCGTATAGGGACGCTGCGGATGACGCGCCACCAGGGCGGTCTGCCACGGCGTCAGCTTGGAATAGATATCCTTGGCCAGCCCCTGGCTTTTCTGCTGCAGCCGGCTGATCTCCTCGGAGATATCGACGGCGGAATCGGCCTGCACGAAGCGCAGTTCCTCGATCTTGCCCTCGAGCTCGGCCAGCGGTTGTTCGAATTCAAGAAATGCATTGCGCATCAGGCCCTCCCAAGGGGCAGCGGACGCCCGGGGCGTCCAACTTCGTTCATCAACAACTCAATCACTCCAAAACCCCACCCACCCGGTGCAGACCCAGGATGCGGTGGATCCGGCTCCGCCGGTCCACCCGCATCGCCCCCTGGGGGGCGCGCGTCAGCGCGTAGGGGGGGGCAAGCTCTTCCAGAGATACCACGTCGCCACCGTACACCACGGCTTCCAGGCCTGGGCCACTTCCCTAGCCTCGAAACGCGACACGGGTTCGCCACTGAAATAGTGCAGCGAAATGGCGCGCAGCAGCCCCGGGTCGTCCAGCGGCAGAATATCCGGCCGCCGCAGATTAAAGATCAGGAACATATCCGCTGTCCAGCGGCCGATGCCACGAATCGCGGTCAATTCGGCGATGACCGCCTCGTCGTCCATCTCGGTCCACAGGTCCGGATGCACCAGGCGCTGCTGGAAATGCGTGGCCAGATCCAGCAGGTATTCGGCCTTGCGCTGCGACAGGCCGGCCTCGCGCAGGCCGGCCAGGCCCAGCTTGCCGACCACCCCGGGGGTGACCCGGCGGCCGCAGGCGGCCAGGCAGCGCTCCCAGGCGGCATCGGCGGCCTTGGTCGAGATCTGCTGGCCGATGATGGCGCGGGCCAGCGTCAGGAAAGGCTCGCCCTGGGTCGCGAGGTGGACCTCGGGATGCTGGGGGATCAGTTTCTTCAGGATGCGGTCGCGCTTGAGCAGGTGCGCGACCGCGGCGTCCCAGTACGGGGGCTTGTCGGTGCCGGCGAAAGAAGCGGCGGGCACGGACCCGCCCGGCTCGGCCGTGGCATGGAGCTTCATGTTCAACATCTGGTGTTCAGCGGTTCGCGGCACTCAGGCTCGACGCCATACGGTCACGCCGCCCGGCTTGTCCTCGAGGACGATGCCATCGGCCAGCAGTTCGGCTCGGATGCGGTCGGCGGCCGCGAAATCCTTGTCCTTCTTGGCCTGCGCCCGTTGGGCGATGCGGGCCTCGATGTCCGCGGCGCCGCCGTCCTGGCCGGCGGTCGTGCCCTGCAGGAAGGCGCGCGGCTCCTGTTGCAGCAGGCCCAGCAGGCCGCCCAGGGCCTTGAGCTGGCCAGCGGTGCGGGGCGAAGCCGTCTTGTTGACCTCGGCGGCCAGGTCGAACAGCACGGCGATGGCTTCGGGGGTATTGAAATCGTCGTCCATGGCGGCCCGGAAGGCCTGCCCGGAAGGGTCGTCCCAGTCGGCGCCCAGCGCGTCGGGTTCGGCATTGCCCAGCGCGGTGTAGAGCCGGGTCAGCGCGGCCCGGGCATCGGCCAGGTTGTCGGCGGCATAGTTCTGGGGACTGCGGTAGTGGCTGCGGACGACGAAATAGCGGACCACTTCGGCGTCGTAATGCTTGAGCGTATCGCGCACGGTGAAGAAGTTGCCGAGCGACTTGGACATTTTCTCGGCATCGACCATGAGCGGGCCGCAGTGCATCCAGGCGTTGGCCAGCGTGCCACCGTAGGCGCCCTCGCTCTGCGCGATCTCGTTCTCGTGGTGGGGAAACTTCAGGTCGGGCCCGCCGCCGTGGATGTCGAGCGGCATGCCCAGCAGTTCGCGGCTCATGGCCGAGCATTCGATGTGCCAGCCCGGACGCCCCGGTCCGTACTCGGACTCCCAGCGGGACTCCGGCGGCTCGGTGGGCTTGGCGGACTTCCAGAGCACGAAGTCCAGCGGATCGCGCTTGGAAGTATCGACCTGCACCCGTTCGCCGGCCCGCAGGTCGTCCAGCGACTTGCCGGAAAGCTTGCCGTAGCCGGGAAACTGGCGCACCGCGTAGTTCACGTCGCCGTCGCCGGCCCGGTAGGCCAGGCCCTTGTCCTCGAGCAGGCGCACGATCTCCAGCATCTTGCCCACGTGTTCGGTGGCGCGCGGCTCGAAATCCGGCGGCTGCACGCCCAGCGCCTTCTCGTCCTCGTGCATGGCATCGATGAAGAAGCCGGTCACCTCGGAAATGCGTTTGCCGGTTTCGACCGCCTTGCGGATGATCTTGTCGTCGATGTCGGTAATATTGCGGACGTAGGTGACCCGATAGCCGCTGGCCCGCAGCCAGCGCTGCACCACGTCGAAGCTGACCAGCATCCGCGCGTGGCCGAGATGGCAATAGTCATACACCGTCATGCCGCAGACATACATGCGCACGCACCCCGGTTCCACCGGCTGAAAAGGTTGCTTGGCACGAACGAGCGTATTGTAGATATGGAGCATGGGGAAGGAAGGACCACCCCCTACGCGCTTCGCGCGCCCCCTCAAGGGGGCGGCACTGGTGGACCGGCGAAGCCGGATCCACTGTGCCCTGGGTCGAGCGTAGGGGGTGCAGGGCGCGTTGCGCCGTGGGCTATTAGAATGGTGATTATATCAATTGGACGGGGCGCCTCCGGCCGTCCCCCTCTCTTCGGGCAGAATCGTTTGACCACGAACCACGTATATTTCCTCCGCCTGCGCCGGGGCGCGGGCCGCGCAGCGGCCCTGGCGGGCGTGCTGGTGCTGGGCGCCGCGCTGGCGCCCGCCCCGCTTCCCGCCCAGACCACGACGGCCACGCCGCCGGTGCTGGCTCCCTCCGCCGATGGCGACCAGGCCATCCCCTGGCTCAGCAACCTGCTCGAGGCCCTCAAGCCCGGTGTCGATACCAGCCTGCCCGAATCGAGCCGCGCCCTGGCGCAGCGGCTCGAGCGCCAACTGGACGAGGGCAAGGCCGCCGAGACCCTGGCCGAGATCGATGACCACCTGGCCGCCGACAAGCAGAAATCGCCCGACGCCACCAACGCTCAACTGCTCTTCCTGAAGGGCCGCGCGCTCAGCCAGTTGGGACGCCGCGACGAGGCCAAGGCGGTCTATCGCGACATGACCGAACGCTTCCCCGAACTGCCCGAGCCCTGGAACAACCTGGCCGCGCAGGAAGTGGCCGACGGCCGGCTGGACCAGGCCAAGGTGGCGTTGGAAATGGCCATCCGCACCGACCCGAACTACGCCGTCGCGCGCGAGAACCTGGGCGATTTGTATATCATGCTGGCGGCGCGCTCGTACGGCACGGCCACCAAGCTGAATCCGCGCGACGCCGGCGCGAGCCAGAAGGAAAGCGAGACCCGCAAACTGCTGGACGCGCCGGCGTCTTCCGAACATCCACCCCGGACACCTCGATGAAACTGCTTTTCTCCAGCCTGGCGCTGGCGGCCGTCCTGGCCTCTCCGGCCGCATTGGCCGCGCCGCAGGTCGCGCTGCAGACCTCCATGGGCCGCATCGTGCTCGAACTGGACGACGCCCGTGCTCCCGGCACCGTCGCCAACTTCCTGCAATACGTGCGCGAGGGCCACTACGACGGCACGGTCTTCCACCGCGTGATCAACGGCTTCATGATCCAGGGCGGCGGCATGACCGCCGACATGAAGGAAAAACCCACGCGTCCCGGCATACGTAACGAAGCCTCAAATGGCTTGAAAAATGCCGCCTATACCGTGAGCATGGCCCGTACGCCCGACCCGCACTCGGCCTCGGCGCAATTCTTCATCAACGTCGCCGACAACGACTTCCTGAACTATCGCGAGCCCACCACCCGAGGCTGGGGCTACGCGGTATTCGGCAAGGTGGTACAGGGCAAGGAAGTGGTCGACAAGATCAAGGCCGTACCCACCGCCACGCGGGGCCAGAACGAAGGCGTCCCGCTCCAACCCATCGTGATCCAAAAAGCTGAGGTCCTGAACAAATGACTACCCGTGTCAACCTGCACACCAACCACGGCCTGATCGGCCTGGAACTGGATGGCGAAAAAGCCCCCAAGACCGTCGAGAACTTCGTCGCCTACGTCAACAGCGGCCACTACGACAACACGATCTTCCATCGCGTCATCAACGGCTTCATGATCCAGGGCGGCGGTTTCGAGCCCGGCATGTCGCAGAAGCCCACCCAGGCCCCGATCGAAAACGAGGCCGCCAACGGCCTGAAGAACGACCGCTACACCGTCGCGATGGCGCGCACCAACGCCCCGCACTCGGCCTCGGCGCAATTCTTCATCAACGTCGCCAACAATGACTTCCTGAACTTCAGCTCGCCCACGCCGCAAGGCTGGGGCTATGCCGTGTTCGGCAAGGTCGTGGAAGGCGCCGACGTGATCGAGAAGATCAAGGGCGTGAAGACCGGCAGCCGCGCCGGCCACCAGGACGTGCCCGTCGAGGACGTCGTCGTCACCAAGGCAGAAGTCGTCCAATAACGCCACGGGCCGGGGCCGGTGGCGAAGCGCCCGCTTCCCGCGCCGGCCGGCAGCCGGCCCGCCCCATCGAGAGTTTCCGTGACCGGCTCCCCTCTTCCCGGGACATCCGCTTCCCATTCCGTCCTGACTTTCTCCAGCTCCGTCTGGCTGGCATCCGATATGCATCTGGGCCCCGACGGGCCCGCCACGCGCGAAGCCTTTCTGGCTTTCCTGCAGGCCGCGGCCGATGGCGCCTGTGCCTTGCTGCTGCCCGGCGACATCTTCGATGCCTGGGTGGGCGATGACGAGATCGATGCCCCCGCGCCGTGGCTGCAAGCGGTCCTGGACGGGCTGCGGGCCGCGTCCGCGCGGATCCCGGTCCACCTCGGGCTGGGCAACCGCGACTTCCTGATGGGCAAGCGCCTGGCCGAAGCCACCGGCACCCGCCTGCTGCCCGAGCCGGTCGTGCTGCGTACCGACGGCGGCGAGTTCCTGCTGTCGCACGGCGATGCCTACTGTACCGACGACGTCGAATACCAGCAGTTCCGCGCCATGGTGCGCAACCCGCAATGGCAGGCGCAGTTCCTGGCCCAGCCGCTGGCGGCCCGCCAGGCCATCGCGCGCCAGATGCGCGAGCGCAGCATGGCCGAGAAGAGCCGCAAGGCGGCCGACATCATGGACGTGAACCAGCAGGCCGTGGAAGCCGCGCTGCGCGCGCACGACGTCACCCGCATGATCCACGGCCACACGCACCGGCCCGGCCGGCAGGTGTTCGAGATGAACGGCCGGCGGAGCGAGCGCTGGGTATTGCAGGACTGGGACCTGGACGATGCGGCCGATCCGCGCGGCGGCTGGCTGGCGATCGACCAGGACGGGCCGGTCTACCACGACATCGCGCTGGACGACTGAAACCGGACCGTGTCCGGCGCCTGGACCGGACGTCTTAGAACAGGCGGCCCGGGCCGGCGGGCACGTGCACCCAGCCGCTCATCAGGCAGCGCGCCGTGCGGGACACGGTGGCACGCTCCAGTCCCCAGCCGTTCCCGTTGCTGACCACGGTTGCCCAGGCGGCCTGCACCCCGCTGGCATGGCCGATCCGGGTCGCCACGCCGGGCAGCGTGCGCGCCACCTGCGACACCACCGACCCGGGTACGGCGGCGGCCACCGCCAGCGAAATCGCGCTGCGGGTCCCGAAGCCGCGCTGCATGCGCCCTTCCGCCATGCTCCGCGCCAGCACGTCGATGCTGTCGCGCGAGACGTCGCCGCCCCCCGCGCTCTTGTACGACATGGGCGGCGCCACCCAGACCAGCCGGGGCAGCGCCGCGCCCGGCTTCTCGGCGCGCGCGCGGGACATCAGGCCCATGGCGACCGCCCCCGCCATCCGCACGGACTCCAGCCGGGCCAGCGTTTTGGCGTCGCGGTTGAAGGTGTCCGGCTTCTCGCGGCCATTGAGCCCGAGGTCCGAGGCGCGCGCGAAGATGGTCGCCTCGTCGGTCCGGACCAGGCTGACCGGCAGCGACGCCATGCCTTCGACGTCCAGCATGTCCTGCACACGCCCCGTCGGAAGCAGGCTGGCCACGCCATCGTCGATGAAGTCCAGCCGCACCTCGGCGGCCGGAAATGGCACGCCGTCCTCGGTAAAGACGCCGTCTTCCAGCACTTCCCCGCCGCGGACCTCGACATGGGCCGCCAGCCACCGCCCGGGATGCGGCTGCCAGATGCGCACCACCGTCGTACCCTCGCGGGCCGGGACCAGCCCCTGCTGGATGGCGTACGGCCCCACGGCCACCGCCAGGCTGCCACCATTGGCGGACCAGTCGATGACCGGACGATCGATGGCGACCTGCCCGCAGCGGTATTCCACGTCGCAGTCGTCGCGGCTGGAAGCGTCCACCACCACCACCTTGCTGGTGGATGGGCTGGCTCCGCCCATGCCGTCGGTCTGGCGGGAATACGGATCGGGACTGCCCAGCACCCGCAGCAGCACGCGGTCGCGCTGTTCGGGGTCGCGGGGCAGGTCCCGTGCATTGAAGAACACGCCCTTGCTGGTTCCCCCGCGCATATAGACGGCGGGGATCTTAAGAACTGCCATCGGAAATCTTTCGGGATTGCGCGATCATCGCGGTGCATACCCCCCGCAACAGGTCGGTTTCCTCGCGGCTCAGGCCGGAACGAGCGAAAAGGTGACGCATACGCGGCATCAGCTTCTTGGGATGCCTGGGATCCAGGTAGCCGACGGCGATCAGGGCCTGTTCCCAATGGGCCAGCAGGGCCTCGACCGCCTCGCCCGAGGCCGGCTCGGCGCGGGGGCCGGCCACCGCCAGCGCCTCCGCCCCCAGCAGCGCGTAGCGCAGCTCGTAGGCGGCCAGTTGCAGCGCCTGCGCCACATTGAGCGACGAATACTCGGGGTTGGCCGGGATATGGCAGATCCGGTGGCACATGCCCACCTGCTCGTTGGTCAGGCCCGAGCGCTCGGTACCCAGGACGACCGCCGCCTGGACCTCGCCCTGCCCGTCCGGGCTGCCGGCCAGATGCTCGCGCACCAGCTCGGCGGCCTGCCGCATGTCGCAGGCCGGCGGGCCGAGGTCGCGGTGGCGGGCGGTCATCGCGAACGCCATGGTCACGGGGGCCAGGGCCTCCTCCAGGGTGCCGCAGACGCGCGCGGACGCCAGCACGTCGATGGCGCCGCTGGCCAGCGCGACCGCGTCCGGATGGGCCGGCGTATCGGGAATTCGCGGGTTGACCAGCACCAGGCGGGCGAACCCCATGGTCTTGATCGCCCGTGCCGCGGACCCCACATTTCCGGGGTGGCTGGGTTCGACCATGACGAAACTGACTCGGGAAAGCATGTGTCCTTTAAACTAGAGGGGTTTCACCAATTCCCAGCCCTTATCGGCTCTCTTATGCATCCCATGCTCAACACCGCCGTCAAGGCGGCCAGGCGCGCCGGCGCCATCATCAATCGCGCCAGCCTGGACCTGGATCTGGTCAAGGTGTCTCAGAAGGGACCGGGCGATTTCGTCACCGAAGTCGACAAAGCTGCGGAAGCGGCCATTGTTGAGATTTTGAAGACGGCCTACCCCGACCACGGAATTCTAGCCGAAGAGTCCGGCGAAGCCCTGGGCGCCGCCGATGCCAACGGCCAGCAGGAAAACCTCTGGATCATCGATCCGCTGGACGGCACGACCAACTTCATCCACGGCATGCCGGTATACGCGGTCTCGATCGCGCTGATGCAGCGCGGCCAGGTCACCCAGTCCTGCATCTTCGATCCGTCGCGCAACGAGCTGTTCACCGCCACCCGCGGCGCCGGTGCGTTCCTGAACGACCGGCGCATCCGCGTCTCGCGCCGCACCCGCATGCCCGAGACCCTGATCGGCACGAGCTTCGCCCCGGATCCCAGCGGCAAGCGCCTGGCCCTGTGGACCAAGACCTTCGGCCAGATCTCGGCCACCACCTCGGGCGTGCGCCGCCAGGGGTCGTCGGTGCTGGACCTGGCCAACGTCGCCGCCGGCCGGCTCGACGGCTACTACGGCTGCGGCCTGAAGCCCTGGGACCTGGCCGCGGGCAGCCTGCTGATCCTCGAAGCGGGCGGCCTGATCGGCGATTTCGACGGCGAACAGGGCTGGATGCAGAACGGCGAAGTCGTCGCCGCCACGCCCAAGGTCTTCCCCCAGCTCCTGTCCCTCCTGGAACCACTCAAGGAAGCAAGGGGCTGAAACACCTCCCGCCTGACCACCCCGCCGCCGGTTCTACAATGGCACCGGCCTCGCGGGGGCCCCGCCGGACCGGCTCCGACCGTTCCGGACTCCCCAGCCGCCACCCGCGCCCATCCACCTCGTCCGCCCGCGGACGCCGACACTCATGACCGAAAACACGCTTTACCTGATCAAAGCCTTCTTCCTCGGCATCATCGAGGGCCTGACGGAGTTCCTGCCCGTTTCCAGCACCGGACACCTGATCCTGGTGGGCGACTGGATCCATTTCTTCTCCGGGGACGCCAAGGTATTCGAAGTCGTCATCCAGTTCGGCGCCATCCTGGCGGTCATCTGGATCTTCCGCGAAAAGGTCGCCCACATCCTGGGCGGCATCCTGACCGGCGACAAGTTCTCGCTGAAGTTCGCCCGCAACATCATCATCGCCTTCCTGCCCGCCGCCATCGTCGGCGTGACCTTCCTGAAAGAGATCAAGACGGTGCTGTTCACCCCCGGGGTGGTCGCGACGACCCTGATCATCGGCGGCTTCATCATCCTGTTCGTCGAGCGCAAGCCTCAGGGCGAGGTCAAGACCCAGAACATCAGCGAGATCACCGGATTCCAGGCGCTGATGGTGGGCCTGGCCCAATGCCTGGCCATGATCCCCGGCACCTCGCGCTCGGGCGCCACCATCATCGGCGGCATGGCCGCCGGCCTCAAGCGCACCACCGCCACCGAATTCTCGTTCTTCCTGGCCATGCCCACGATGCTGGCCGCCTCGGTCTACGACGCCTGGAAGAACCACGAATCGCTGACCAGCAACGACGTCACCGCCATCGGCATCGGCTTCCTGGCGGCCTTCGCCGCCGCGCTGGTGGTGGTCCGGGCACTGATGCGCTTCGTCGCCAACCACTCGTACCGCGTGTTCGGCTGGTATCGTATCGCCCTCGGCGCGGTGATCATCGTCTGGATGAGCATCTGATCCCCCCTACGCGCTTACGCGCGCCCCCCAGGGGGCGATGCGGGTGGACCGGCAAAGCCGGATCCACCGCATCCTGGGTCCTCGGACGCTGTCTCGGGGCAAGGCGCTTGTCATGGAATACAGTAACGGTATGGTTACCATCAAGAACCGGGTAGTCGTTCCCCTCGAAGAGGGGGGGATTCCGCCGGAATTCATTACCTTCAACGGCTTCACGGAAGAACACGTGGCCATCGTGTTTCCGCAGCTCAAGCCGGGTGGTACGCCGCCGCTGGTGCGGGTGCATTCGGAGTGCCTGACGGGCGACGTGTTCGGATCGCAGTTGTGCGATTGCGGCCCGCAGCTGCACGAGGCGCTGTCGTGCTTCTCGCGCGAGGGCGGGATCCTGCTGTACCTGCGGCAGGAGGGACGCGGCATCGGGTTGTATGCCAAGCTGTCGGCCTACGCCCTGCAGAAGAAGGGCCTGGACACGTTCGAGGCCAACCGGCACCTGAACCTGCCCGAGGACGCCCGCAGCTTCGAGCCCGCGGCGCAGATGCTCCGGGCGCTGGGCGTGGCGCGCATCCGGCTGCTGACCAACAATCCCGACAAGGCCAGCCAGCTCGAAGAGCACGGCATCGACATCGAGAGCATCATTCCCACCGGGGTCTACCTGAACCCCAACAACCGCCGCTACCTCGAAGCCAAGGTACGCCACAAGCAGCACACCATTCCCCTATAGGGCGGCGCCATGGCCCAAGCGGACCTGCAGCACCACCTGATCAATGCATGGTCCGTCGGCTGGGCGCTCTACATCGCCAGCGTCACGGTGTGGATCGTGCTGCAGAAGCGCCCGCCCCTGTCGACGGTGCTGTGGATACTGGTGCTGGCCCAGCTGCCCTACATCGGCTATGCCGTCTATTACTTCTTCGGCCCCCAGCGCCTGAAGCGGCGGCGCCTGAAAAGGCTGCGCAGCCGCCTGCTGATCGCCAGCCAGACCGAACGCGCCCTGCTGCGCGAACACGACCACGACACTCCGCCGCCGGTGGCGCGCATGGCGGCGCTGGCCCGCACCACCAGCGACATCCCGCTGTCCTCGGCCACCGACGTACGCCTGCTGGTGGGAGGCGAACAGACCTACGATGCCTTCATGGAGGCCATCGCCGCGGCGCGCCACCACGTGCATCTGGAGTTCTACATTTTCAAACCGGACCGCATCGGCACCGCCATCCGCGACCAGCTGGTCGAGAAGGCGCGCCAGGGCGTCACGGTGCGCCTGCTGGTGGACGCGCTGGGCTCGGACCGCCTGGGCCGGCGCTTCCTGGCGCCGCTGCGCGAGGCCGGCGCACAGGTGGGCTTCTTCCACAACGTCCGCATCGGCCGCCGCTGGCGGCCCGTCACGAACTACCGCAATCATCGCAAGATCCTGATCTGCGACGGCGAGATCGGCTTCACGGGCGGGCTGAACGTGACCGACGACGAAGATGAACGCGTGCGTCCCGACGCCTATCACGACGTGCACCTGCGCGTGGAAGGCGGTGCCGTGCGCTGGCTGCAGATGGTGTTCCTGGAAGACTGGGCCTACACCACCGGGCAGCGCACCGACGACTGCGAGCTCGACGCGCTGCTGCCCGAGATGCCGGGCGGTTCGCATCAATTGCAGATCCTCACGTCCGGCCCGGACGATCCGCGCCAGTCCATCCACCGCACCCTGGTGGCAGCCATCAACGCGGCGACCGAGCGGGTGTGGCTGACCACGGCCTATTTCGTTCCCAGCGAGGCGGCGCTGATGAGCCTGACCAGCGCCGCGCACAAGGGCGTGGACGTGCGCCTGCTGGTGCCCCGGCGCAGCGACTCGCTGGTGGTGACCGCGGCCTCGCGCTCGTATTTCGACGAGCTGCTGGAGGCAGGCGTCAAGGTCTGGGAATACCGGGACCGCATGCTGCACTCCAAGACCCTGCTGGTGGACGACACTTATTCGTTCATCGGCACGGCCAACTTCGACAACCGCAGCTTCGATCTCAATTTCGAGGTCACCGCCCTGGTCTACGGCGAGGACATGGCCCGCCAGTTGGGCAGGCAATTCGAACTCGACCTGCGCCATGCGGCCCGTGTCCCCAAGGACAGGCCGTCGCCTTTCGTCCGCCGCCTGTTCGACGCTTCGGCGCGGCTGTTTTCGCCGATGCTGTAGCAACCCTGCTCAGTACCCCGCCTCCTTTTGGTGGCGCACGGCCAGGATCGTGACGGTATCGCCATCGAGGCGATACCGGGCCACGTAACCGCTATCACCGAAGTCGATGGGCCATTCGCGATATTGCTCGGGCAGATCCTCGATCAGGCGCCCCATTCGCGCGTGAACGCCAAGGGCATGGAGACCTTGCCTGATCGCTTCGCCAGCGCGTTGCTCCGCCCCAGGGCTTTTGGCGCGCAGGAAATCGCGCAGCCGCACCATATCCCGGACGGCGGCCGGCGCAAAGATCACTTGCGGCATTCAGGTGCGGGCGACTCGTTTTCCGTGCCCCAACTGGCCAGCCATTGATCCACTTCTTCGGCGGTCGCGTAATGGCCTGTGGCCCGGAACTCCTCCCATGCCTTGCGCGTGTCCTGGTTCAATTCCTCGCGCTTTTCCTCCCGCGCAACGTACTGCGCGATGGCTTCGCGCATGATCCAGTGGGGCGTACGCCGACGGCTTTCCGCCAAATTCTGCACCCGCCCTTTCAATTCATCATCAAGCTTGATCGACGTCGCAGTTACCATGCGCAGCTCCCATGATTCGACTTTGCAGTAAAAGGTATTACCTTGAACTACTATATAGCTGTTTGCCATGGGTGTCCATGTGCCGCCGCCGCTCAGTGTTTGCTGACCAGCGTCCCGGACAGCCAGTTCTCGGCCATGTCCACGTCGCGCAGCAGCACGGCAAACACGTCGTCGTCGATCAGGCGCGCGTCGCGCAGCCGGTACAGCTCGGTGCGCTGAGCGTAGATCGCGGCCATGCGCAGGTCGCGTTCGAAATTGCGATGCTGGTTGGCCCGCAGGGCGATCTCGGCCGTGTCGCTCTCGGCATCGACGCGGTTGCGGTAGATCTGGGCCAGCATGGCGGCGATGTCGGCCAGCATGGCCTTGGCGTCGTCGTCGGCCAGTTCCTTGTCCATGCGGGCCTGCGCCTGCTCCAGGCCGGCCTGCGCGGCCATCGCCAGGTGCAGCCGCGCTTCGCGTTCTTCCTTTTCCTTCATGGTCTCGACCGGGGTCGGGACCCTGGGCAGCACCAGCGGCAGCAATGAGCTGCCCAGCAGCAGCGAGCACAGGATCACGCCCGTCGCCAGGAAGATCAGCAGATCGCGGCCGGGGAACGGCACGCCGGTGGAGATTTCCAGGGGCACCGTCAGCACGCCCGCCATCGTGATCGAGCCGCGCACCCCGGACAGCGAAGTGGTCAGGATCACCCAGGTGTTGACCCGGCGCACCGGCGAGCCCTGCAACAGCATGCGGAAGCTCTTCAGATGGTAGGTGACCCACACCCACAGGAAACGCAGCGCGATCAACGCCACCGTGATCGCCACCACATAGGCGAACAGGTGCCACACCGGCACGTTGCCCGCCTCTCTCGCGTCGGCGTGGGCCAGCCCGATGACGCTGGGCAGCTGCAATCCCAACAGGATGAAGGTCATGCCGTTGAACACGAACTCCAGCATGGACCAGACGCTGTTGCTTTGCAGCCGCATGGCCGACGAGCCCTGCCCGGATTCGGTATAGGTCATGGCGACGCCCGCCGCGACGGCGGACAGGATGCCGGACACGCCGAAATGCTCGGCCACCAGGTAGGCCGCGAACGGCGTCAGCATCAGCAGCACGACCTGGATGGCCGGCTCGTCGTCGGTCCAGCGGGCCACCATCCTGCGGCCCAGGCTCAGCAGCCATGCCAGGGCGCCGCCCACGGCCAGGCCGCCCAGGGCGATGACGAGGAAACTCAGGCTGGCCTGCCACAGCGAGAACGAACCGGTCAGGATCGCCGCGATCGCGAACTTGAAGGCCACCAGGCCCGAGGCATCGTTCATCAGGCTTTCGCCTTCCAGCACATGCTGCAGCTTGGTAGGGAGCCGGTTCTTGCCGACGATGGCCGATACCGCCACGGCGTCGGTGGGGGACAGCACCGCGCCCAGCGCGAAGGCGACGGGCAGCGAGATCGCGGGGATGAGCCAGTGGATGAAATAGCCCACGCCGACCACGGTGAAGATCACCAGGCCCAGCGCCAGGGCGAGAATGGGGCCGCGCAACTGGTACAACTGGCGCTTGGGTATGCGCCAGCCATCGGCGAACAGCAGCGGCGGGATGAACAGCAGCAGAAACAGCTCGGGATCGAACCTCACCTTCAGGCCGAAGGCCGGCGCCGCCAACAGCGCGCCGATGGCGATCTGGAACAGGGGCAAAGGCAGCCGTATCGGAGAAAGCCTGGACACCACCCCCGACATCGCCACTGCCAGCAGCAGCATCAGTACGGTAAAGACGATTTGCATGGAAACGCGGCCTGGCGAGGAAAAACCGTCGTCAAGCCTACCACCAAACCGGGCCGGCCCAGCCCCTGGCTACTTGCCCAGCAGGCCAGCCTGGTAGGCCGCCACGAACTCGCCGAAGTCGCCCGTCTGCACGCGCTCCAGTTCGCGCTGCTCGGCCAGGGACCGGTCGGCCAGCGCGCGGAAACCGGCCAGTTGCTCGCCGGTGCAGGGCTGGGCACGGAAGTGCTCCGCATGCCGGCGGCTGGTTTCCAGCATGAAGGACTGGAACGTCATCCCGCTGGCGCGCAGGGCTTCGAGCACGCGGGCCGACGGCGTCAGCTCGGGCGCCTCGACCTTGGTGCGCTGCGCGGCCACCGAGGCGGCATAGCCGGTCTCGCCATGGACCCGATCGAGCAGGTCGGCACAGGCGGCGATGCGATCGAGCAGTTCGCCGGCCCAGGCGCGCAAGCCGATCTCCTTGCCGTCGCGGTTCAGGGTCAGGCCGGGCTGGCGGCCCTGCTTGACCACGGTCAGGAAGTTGTTGGCGCTGAGCCGGCAATGTCCGCCGTCGCCGAACAGCGGGCTTTCCTGCAGCGTGCAATACAGCAGGAAGGCATCCAGGAACCGGCTGGTCGTTTCGTCCATGCCCACGGGCAGGAACGGATCGATATCCATGCAGCGCACCTCGACGTACTGCACGCCGCGCTCGGCCAGCGCGCGCAGGGGCCGCTCGCCGCTGCGCGCGACGCGCTTGGGCCGGATGCTCGAATAATATTCGTTCTCGATCTGCAGGATGTTGGTGTTGAGCTGCACCCATTCGCCGTCGCGGACCGTGCCGATCTTCTCGTATTCGGACCAGGGCGTGCTGACTGCTTCGTACAGGCGCGCGACGTAGGTCGACAGGTCGTTGTAGCAAGGCTTCAGGGCAGCCTGGGCCTTGTTCTGGTAGCCCAGGTCGCTCATGCGCAGGCTGGTGGCATGGGGCAGGTACAGCGTCTGCTCGTCCAGCTGTTCGAGCCGATGCGGCCGGCCCTGCAGGAAATCGACCGCCAGCGCGGGCGAGGCGCCGAACAGGTACATCAGCAGCCAGCTGTAGCGGTTGAAGTTGCGGATCAGCCCGACGTAGCGGGCCGACTGGCGGTCCTTCTCCGAGAGGCCGGCGGGTTCGCCGGCATCGGCCAGCAGCGGCCAGAGTTCCTCGGAGAACGAGAAATTGAAGTGGATGCCGGCGATGCACTGCATGGCCTTGCCGTAGCGATAGGCCAGGCCACGCCGGTACACGTGCTTGAGCATGCCAATGTTGGACGTCCCGAACCACGCGATGGGAATGTCCTTCTCCGGCGGCAACCCGCACGGCATGGACTGGTTCCACAGTAGTTCGCCGTCCAGCTCGCCATAGACGAAACGATGGATGTCGCGCAGCTCGCCCAGCAGCGACTCGTGGCTGGCATGGGTGCCCGTGATCAACTCGATCAGGGCTTCCGAATAGTCCGTGGTGATGCTGGGATGCGTCAGCGCCGCGCCCAGGGCGGCCGGATGCGGGGTCATCGCCAGGTGCCCCTGGGGGTCGACGCGCAGGCTTTCTCGTTCTATGCCATGAAGCCTGCGGGCCAGCACGGCGCGATGCGCGGGCTGGTCCAGCAACGCCAGGCGGCGGTCTAGCAGATCACTCACGGATGTCCTTGAATTCGTACGGCCTCGCATGGCCGCGGCCGGCATGGGCGTGTTTATATCCCAATTGCCGCCCACGCGCCTACGCGGCAGGGCGGCACATTATAGGTGTGGGGCCGCATGCCCCTGGAATTCCCTTACAGGCTTGCGTTCTTTTCGGGACTCGCCCCGGCCAAGCATACTCCGGCCGTCCCCCTGCCCCGTCCGCCCCGGGAAAATTGCCCCGCGCGCCGGCGGTCTGGGCCACAATCACGCTTTCCACCGCCCACGGAATGCGTCGATGCCGCTCTCGTTCAGCCCCAATCCCGTACGCGGCAGCCGTGCCATGGCCGTCGCTCCGCACGCACTGGCCTCGCAAAGCGCGCTGGCCGTCATGCGCGAAGGCGGCAATGCCGTCGAGGCCATGATCGCGGCGGCCGCCACCATCGCGGTGGTATACCCGCACATGAACAGCCTGGGCGGGGACGGATTCTGGCTGATCAGCCGCCCGGGCCGGCCGCCGCTGGCGCTGGAAGCCTGCGGCGCGGCGGCCGCCGCCGCGGATATCGCCTCGTACCGCGACCGCGGCCTGGACACGATTCCGTTCCGCGGCGGCCTGGCGGCCAACACCGTGGCCGGCACGGTATCGGGCTGGAACGCCGCCCACGAATGGTCGCGCCGCGAACTCGGCGGCCGCCTGCCGCTGTCGCGCCTCTTGGCCGATGCCGTCGACTATGCCCGCCACGGCATGCCGGTCACCGCCAGCCAGGCCGCGTGCACCCAGGCCAAGCGCGAGGAGCTGTCGTCCATTCCCGGATTCGCCGATACCTTTCTTCCCGGCGGACAGGCACCGGCCACGGGCTCGCTGTTCCGCCAGCCCCGGCTGGCCGATACCCTGGAACACCTGGCGCGCAGCGGCCTGGACGACTTCTACCGGGGCGCGCTGGCCGAGACTTTGGCCCGCGACCTGGCTGCCGTCGGCAGCCCGCTTGCCGCGGCCGACCTGGCCGCGCACCAGCCCGTCTGGAAGACGGCACTGGTGCTGGAACACAGCCTCGGCAAGGTCTACAACGTGCCGCCGCCCACCCAGGGTCTGGTGTCGCTGTTGATCCTGGGCCAGTTGGACCGCCGCCTGCCCCGGGACCTGGACCCCGCCGGCGCCGACTACGTCCATCTTTGCGTCGAAGCAACCAAGCTGGCCTTCGGCGTGCGCGACGCCCACATCACCGACCCGGCGCACATGGACGTCGATCCGCAGTCCCTGCTCGCGCCCCGGGAGCTGGACGCCATGGCCGCCCGCATCTCCACGGAACAGGCCGCTCCCTGGGGCAAGGGCAAGGGACCGGCCGACACGATATGGATGGGCGCGGTCGATGCCGACGGTGTCGCGGTCAGCTTCATCCAGAGCATCTATCATGAGTTCGGCAGCGGCGTCGTGCTGTCCGGATCGGGCGTCAACTGGCAGAACCGGGGATGCAGCTTTTCGCTCGACCCGCGCTCGCGCAATCCGCTGATGCCCGGCCGCAAGCCTTTCCACACGTTGAATCCCGCCATGGCCCACCTGGCCGACGGCCGCACGCTGGTCTACGGCAACATGGGCGGCGACGGCCAGCCCCAGTCGCAAAGCGCCGTCTTCACCCGCATCGCGCACTACGGCATGAATCCCCAGGCCGCGGTGGACGCGCCTCGCTGGCTGCTCGGCCGTACCTGGGGCCAATCGTCGGACACCCTGAAGCTGGAATCGCGCTTCGGCGCCGCCACGGCCGATGCCCTGCGGGCGCGTGGGCACGAGGTCGAGATGCTGCGCTCCTACGACGAGACCATGGGCCATGCCGGCGCGATCCTGCGGCATGCCGACGGCACGCTGGAGGGCGGCGCCGATCCGCGCAGCGACGGATCCGTCGCCTCATGGTAGAGGCGGGGCCGATTACCAACGGACAAGATTCCACGTAAAACCTTACACAGCGTGGCCGCGAAGCCGACTAGATTGAAAGACGTGGTGTTTTCGATCTACGAGGAGCACGCGATGAAGCATACCGATTACGCGGCGCAGCCCCCCTGCGGGGGCCGCATTTCTTCCGGGGGCGGCCCCAGGGTGAAACATTTCGTCCTGGCCATCGGGCTGGCCGGCTGCTGCGCCGCGGCATACGCCCAGCAGGCCCCGACGCGGGACCAGGCCACCCAGGCCTTGCAGAACGCCATGCAAAGGGAAATCCAGTCCATGAACAACCAGCAGGGCTTCGACAGCCCCTCGGCAACCAGCATGACCCGCTCGCTGGAGGTCAAGGCCCTGGACAACTGCAGCGCGGCGGGCGCCCAGAGCGTGACCTGCGACGTCACGACCAGCGCCGACGTCAAGGGCAATCGCCGCGAGGGCACCCACCGCTACGAGTTCTACCAGCAGGGTGGACGCTGGGAGGCACGGCTTCCGGCCTCGTGACGGCGCCTGTCGTTGCCCGATGAAGACCGGCGTGGCCGGCACGCCTTGCGCGTGCCGGCCACGTTTGCGTTCAGCGCTTGCGGGTCCCCGCCAGCAGGGCGTTGAGCAGGATGGCGCCGAAGGTGGCGGTACCGATGCCGCCCAGCGCGAAGCCGCCGAAGTGCAGGGTGAAATCGCCCGTGCCCAGCACCAGCGTGACCGCGGCCACGATGAGGTTGCGGTTGTCGGAGAAATCGACCCGGTTCTCGACCCAGATCCGCGCGCCGGCGACGGCGATCAGGCCGAACACCACGATGGAGACGCCGCCCAGCACCGGTCCGGGAATGGTCTGGATGACCGCGCCGAACTTGGGCGAGAATCCCAGCAGGATGGCGATCAGCGCGGCGATGACGAACACCAGCGTCGAGTAGATGCGGGTGACGGCCATGACGCCGATATTCTCGGCGTAGGTGGTCAGGCCGGTACCGCCCACGCTGCCCGACAGCACGGTCGCGACGCCGTCGCCGACGAAGGCGCGGCCCACGTAGCGGTCCATGTTGTAGCCCGTCATGGCGCTGACCGCCTTCAGGTGGCCCAGGTTCTCGGCCACCAGGATCACCGCCACCGGCGCGATCAGGATCATGGCGTCCAGCTTGAACACCGGCGCCGTGAAGTTGGGCAGCCCGAACCACGCGGCCTGCGCGACCAGCGTGAAATCGATGGGCTTGCCCAGCCCCATGCCGTTGGTCAGCAGCGCGTAGAGCACATAGGCGAGCAGCAGGCCGGCCAGGATCAGCAGGCGCTGCAGCATCCCGCGCGTGAAGACCGCGACGACCCCCACGCACAGTACCGTCGCCAGCGCCATCCAGGCGTCGAAGGTGTTGGCGGTGACGCCCTTGACCGCGATCGGCGCCAGGTTCAGGCCGATGACGGCCACCACCGCGCCCGTGACCACGGGCGGCATGAAGCGCTCGATCCAGCCCGAGCCGGAGGCCATCACCACCAGCCCGATCAGCGCGTAGACGACACCGCAGGCGATGATGCCGCCCAGCGCCACGGCGATGTTGCCATTCAGCCCGGAACCCCCGTATCCGGTCACCGCGATCACCAGCCCGATGAAGGCGAAGCTGGATCCCAGGTAGCTGGGCACCCTGCCCCCGACCACCAGGAAGAACAGCAGCGTGCCGATGCCCGACATGAAGATCGCCAGGTTGGGGTCGAAACCCATCAAGAGCGGCGCAAGCACCGTGGAGCCGAACATCGCGACCACGTGCTGCACGCCCATGGCCAGCATCTGCGGCCACGGCAGACGCTCGTCGGGCGCGATGACGCGCCCTGCCTCCAGGCTGCCTGGCTGTTCGCGCCAGGCCGGAAAGTAAGAACCCGCCATAGATACACTCCCTCGCTTTATTTTGATTTCGCCCACATGGAGCAGCGCAAGTGTAGAGGTTCCCCCCGCCCGGCGGATAGTCGGAGGCCAACGCGGGATCAGGCGTGCATCAGGGCGACCGGGAAGGCGGCCAGCGCGTCGGCCACGCGCACCGTTCCGTCGGCCACGGTGCAGGAGCGGCCGTCCAGGGCATTGCGCAGGGTACCGTCGCGCACAAGGCCGGACAGGTCGATGAACGTGTCGCCCCAGGCCCGGGGCGGTACGTGGGGGACGGGTGAAGGGCCGGAGGCCAGCACCAGCGCCGAGGCGTGCAGAGGCACGACGACCACGGCGTAGCGGTCGTCGTGGCGGCGCGCGAAGGCCAGCACGGCATCCTGGGCGTCGCCGCGCGCCGCAAGCGGCAGGTAGTCGCCGCGCCGGAACAGCTCGGGATCCCGCTGGCGTAGCGCCAGGGCGCGCCGAATCAACTGGAACTTGATGTGGCCGTCGCGCCAGCCCTCCACCAGCGCGGCGGCGTCGGTATCGTCCTCCAGCGCGGCGCGGCGGCGGCCATAGTCCACCGGCCGGCGGTTGTCCGGATCGACCAGACTGAAATCCCAGAACTCCGTGCCCTGGTAGAGGTCGGGCACGCCCGGCGCGGCCAGCCGCAGCAGGGTCTGGGCCAGGCCGTTCAGGGCGCCCGCGGCGCCGGCGCGCGCCACGAAAGCCGACAACTCCAGCAGGCTGCGGCCGTTGCGGCGGGGATCGAGCACGGCGCGCAGGAAAGCGTCGCAGGCCTGTTCGTATTCGTCGGCCGGCGCCACCCAACTGGAACGCAGCTTGGCCTCGCGCAGGGACTTGGTCTGCCACTCCCCCACCCGGTCCGCCAGCGCCGCGATGCCGGCCTCGTCGACGATGGCAAGATCCAGGGGCCAGGCTCCGAACAGCGTCTGATACAGCATGTATTCGTCCGCCCGCGCGGGACGCGGCCCTTCGCGCGCCTTGAAGGCCTCGTGGCGGCGCATCCATGCCTCCACCAGCCGCAGCCATTCGTCGCCGAGTTCGCTCAGTGCCGCCAGGCGCGCCCGGGCATCCTCGCCGCGTTTGTGGTCATGGGTGGCGGTGGCCAGCATCGCGTCAGGAAAGCGGGCGACCCGCGCCAGCACCTTGCGATGGAAGCCTTCGGCATCCAGCGCGAACACGCCGGGGTCGGAGCCGACTTCGTTGCGCGACAGCAGCCGTCCGTAGCGATAGAAACCGGTGTCCTCCACCGACTTGGCCGCCAGCGGCGCCGTCAATTGCTGGAACCGGCGCACCGCCTCGCGGCGCCAGGCCCGCAGCGCCGGCGTGGCCGGTGCGTCCGGGACCTGCCCCAGCCAGTGCGCCAGCAGTTCCAGCAGCCCATGGTCGGCGCGCCGCAGGGCCTGCCGCGCGCCCTTGCAGGCGATGCCCATGGCCACGTCGTCGGCCGCCAGGGGCGTCTCGCCCCCCACGTAGGTCCGGTACACCGGAAAATGCACCAGCAGCTCGGTCAGCACCCGGCGGATGGCCGGCGCCCCCCAGTCGCGGGTGGCGAGATCGGCGCGCGCGATGCAGTGCAGCGCGCGGACCAGCGCGTCGCACTCGCCGGCGAAGCTCTGCGCGACCAGCCGGCGCCGCACGTCCAGCACCAGGGCGCGAAAACCGCGAGCCTCTCCCGAGACGGCCTCCCATTGCGCCGTCAATCGGGCTTCGCCGTCGGAATGGTGCAACAGCGCGCCCACGTCGTTCATGAAGTCGTAGCCGGTGGTCCCATGCACGCGCCAACTCGCGGGCAGCGGTTCGTCGGATGCCAGGATCTTCTCGACCACGATGTAGGGCGCGTCGCGCGGGCAGCCCGGCGGCCTGTCGGCATCAAGGGCGGCCAGGTTCTCGCGCAGGTAGCGGCAATAGGCCTCGGGATCGGCCAGGCCGTCGATATGATCGACACGCACGCCATCGATCAGGCCTTCGGCGTACAGGCGGAACGGCAGCGCATGGATGGCCTCGCGCGTGTCCTCTCTTTCCGCGCGCACGCCGATCAGGTCGCTGACTTCGAAGAAGCGCCGCCAGTTGATTTCCTCGGCCGCCGTGCGCCACCAAGCCAGCCGGTAGTGCTGGCGCTCGAGCAGCGCATGCAGCCGCGCCCTGCCCTCGGGCCGCGCGGCGTCGTAGGCCTCGGGCGGCTGGGCCGCGATCTCGGCCGCGCAGTCGGGAGTGATCGGGAAGCGTGCGTCGAAATAGGCGATGACGGATTCGCCCGTCTCCTCATCGGGCTGCACCGACAGATGGCCGCCAGCCAGGACCTGGCCGTACTGGTCGCCCAGGAAGGGGGCCAGCACCTTGCCGCATAGCGCCGGGTCGGCGGGTTCCCAGTCGATATCGAAAAATTCCGCATAGGGGCTGGCGCGCCCGAGCTTGAGCACGCTCCACCACCAGGCGTTGTCCCGTCCCACCCCCATGTGATTGGGCACGATGTCCACGATCAACCCCATGCTGTGGTCACGCAGCCGCGCCACCAGCTCGCGCAAGCCGTTCTCGCCGCCCAGCTCCGGACTCACGCAGCCATAGTCCACGGTGTCGTAGCCGTGCATGGACCCCGGCCGCGCGCGCGTGATGGGCGAGGCGTACAGGTGGCTGATGCCGAGCGCGTGGAAATAGCCGACCTGCACGGCCGCGGCCTCGAAGGGAAAACCGGCATGGAATTGCAGGCGCGCCGTGGCGCGCGGCACGCCGCCGGCGACGATGCCCGCCCGCACGGCGGACGCGGCGGCCCTCATGGCCACCTCCTCGTTCTGCCCAGCAAGACGGTGCGGCTGGCCGCGCCGGGTTCCTCGAACAGCGATTCCACCAACAGCGGCATGCGGCGGCGCCAGTTGGGATGGGTATCGACAGTGCCCGGCAGATTGGGCTGTTCCACAAGACCCAGCATGTCCTCCAACGGCACGACCAGCAGCGGCGCCGGCGTCCGCGCCACGAAGTCGAGCACCTCGGTCACCGGCGCCTCTTGCGGAACTGGTCCGCCCGGGTCCACCAGGCCGGCGCGGCCCAGGTCCTCCCACAATCGGGTGCGATCCTGCCCGCGCTCCGCTTCCTCGGTCCCGGCGTCGCGGCCCTCGGCCAGCAGGCCCAGTTCCGCGCGCCAGCGGATGTCGGTGCCGCGCCACCATCCCGCCACCGTCGGCAGGTCGTGCGTGGTGGTGGTGGCAAGCGCCTGCCGCGACCAATCTCCCGGCGCCTTGAACGGCGCGCCCGGCCAGCCGCCTTCGCGGGTGAACCACAGCACGTCCATGCCGAGCATGCCGGCGCGCGCGATCTGCTCGTTGAAACCCTCGGGCACGGTGCCGAGGTTCTCGCCGATCACGATGGCGCGATGGCGCCACGACTCCAGCGCGACCAGCCGCATCATGTCCTGGAAGGGATAGCGCACATAGGCTCCCTCATCCGGCGAGGCTCCCTCCGGCACGAGCCACATGCGCGACAGGCCCAGGGCATGGTCGATGCGCACACCGCCCGCGTGCGCCAGGCTAGCCCGCAGGAGTTCGATGAAGGCACGGTAGCCATTGGCGGCCAGCGCGCGCGGCGAAAATGCCGTCAGCCCCCAGGCCTGGCCGCGCGGGTTGAAAATGTCCGGCGGCGCGCCGGGCGAGAGCCGGGCCAGCACTTCCTCCTGCCGCGTCCAGGCATGGCTGCCCGAGGGATCCGTGCCGACCGCCAGGTCCGAGATCAGGCCGACCGGCATACCGGCCCGGCGGGCGGCGGTCTGGACGTCCCCCAGCCCGCGCGCGGCCAGCCATTGGAGAAAGACGTGGAAGCTCACCTCGCGCTCGTGCTGCGCGGCAAAACGCGCGACCTCCGGGCTGGCGGGCGAGCGAAAGGCCGCGGGCCAGTGCCGCCAGCCCGACCGATCCTGCGTCTGCGCCACGCGCCAGGCATGGATGGCCTCGAAGCGCGCGTGCGAGCGTAGCGGCTCACCGCCCTCCCGCTCGAAGGCCTGGAAATCCTCGTGGACGCGCGGCGGCGCGTTACGCGGAAAATCATCGAACAAGGCCCGCAGCACGGCCAGCTTGGCCCGCCCGGCGGCGGGCCAGTCGATCAGGGACAGGCCCGCCAGCCGCGACAGTTCGTCCCCCAGCCCTTGCGCCGAAACGGCGGCCAGCGCCTGCGGCCCGAACAAGGCGGCCGGATCCGCGTACAACGCGTTCAGGAACAACCTGCTTGAAGGGGCATAGGGACTGTAGCGCCCCGGATCGGCGCTGAACATCGCATGTACCGGGCTCACGGCCACGGCGGCCGCGCCCCGCTCGGCCGCCTGTTCGGCCAGCAGGCGCAAGGCGGTGAAATCGCCGAACCCCGCGCTGCCCGCGGCGACCGATGCCTCGGCATCGCGGCGCAGGCCATAGAGCTGCACCCCCAGGGACCAGAGGCGGGCCGGCGCGCCGTGCAGGGCGTCGTCGATGGCGAAGCAGCGATCGGGCGCGACGGCCAGCGTGCAGGAGGCCGCGCCCAATTGCAGGGTATGGTAGCCCGGCCGGTCCACGCCAGGCAGGACCAGCGCGCCGCTCGCGCCGCGCCGGGCGATGCCGCTCATCCGCCCGCCGTCCTCGAACAGCAACTGGAAAGGCAGCTCGTCCATGTCGCCGGCCCATGGCAGTTCGATGGGCTCGCCGGGCGACGCAGTCTTCAACGCGGGCAATCCTTGTGCACCTTCGCGCGCGAGCCGCGCCAGACAATCGGCGACGCACGCGGGCGTGTCAACGTCGAAACCCAGTTCGGCCAGCAGCGTGCGCAGCACCTCCGGCGCCACGACCTGCTCCCGGCCCATGGCGTCCCGCCAGCGCACCGCCACACCGGCCGCGCCGGCCAGGCGTTCGAGGTCGTGATCGGCTCCGTTCATGAAGTCTGCGCCTCCGTCCAGGCAAGGGTACACATGGGATCGAGCACGCCCTGCCGCAAGCCGCGTGCCAGCCCCGGGCGGCTCTCGAACAGTAGGACGAGGGACGCGCCTGACGCCGTCGCCGCCACCGCGTCGTCGCCGAGATTGGCGGCGATCGCCAGCACGCGCCCGTCGCCCAGGCTCCAGCGCGCCTCCACGCCGCTGTCGCCCAGCGCGCGCGCCCACAGCGCCCGCGTCGCGTCCAGGCTGGGCATCAGCGCCTCGCGCCGGCAGCGCAGCAGCGCCTGGTAGTACGCATACCAATCCGCCGTGTCCTGGAACAGGCCATGCCGGGACGCCTCGAAAGTCGATGCCTCGTTGGGATCCGGAATCGCGGCCCGCGCGGCCTCGCCGGCGAAAGCGGGAAAACTCTCGAACTCCTTGCGCCGCCCTTCCCGCACCGCCCCGGCCAGTTCCGGGCCATGGCAGGTGAAGTACAGAAACGGCGTTTGCACGCCGTACTCCTCGCCCATGAAGATCAACGGGATCTGGGGCGCCAGCAGCACCAGCGCCACCGCCGCGCGCAAGGCCTGCGTGCGTTCGCCCACCAGGGTCCGCAGGCGCTCGCCCAGCGCGCGGTTGCCGATCTGGTCGTGGTTCTGGAGGAACAGCACGAAGCTGGTGGGCGGCAGGTGGGCCGACGGCCGGCCCCGGTGCTGGCCGCCGCGATGAGCCGATGCCTCGCCCTGGTAGACGAAGCCCTCGGCCAAGCAGCGCGCCAGCCGCGCCGCCGGCCGGTCGTCGTAGTCGCGGTAGTAGCCCTGGTTCTCGCCCGTAAGCAGCCGATGCAGGACGTGGTGGCCATCGTCGTTCCACTGCGCGTCAAACTCGTGCTCGAGCAGCGGCACGGCGTTGCCGTCGTGCTCGATGACCAGGTGCACGTGGCGCTGGCGGTCGGTCGCCTGCCGAATGGCGTGGGCCATCTCCTCCAGCCAGTCCTGCTCGGCGATCGCATGCACCGCATCCAGCCGCAGGCCGTCGAAGCGGTATTCGTGCAGCCAGTACGCCGCATTGCCGGTGAAGAACTCCCGCACGGGCTTGCGGCGAAAGTCGATGGCCGGCCCCCATGGGGTGTGCACGTCGCTGCGGAAAAAGGACGGCGCGTAGGCATGGAGGTAATTGCCGTCGGGTCCGAAGTGGTTGTAGACCACGTCCAGGAACACCATGAGCCCCAGGCCATGGGCCTCGTCGACCAGCGCCTTGAGCGACTCGGGCGAGCCATAGGCGCGGTCCGGCGCATAGGGCAGCACGCCGTCGTAGCCCCAGTTCCTGGTTCCGGGGAAATCGGCGATGGGCATCAGCTCGATGGCGGTCACGCCCAGGTCGGCCAGGCGCGGCAGGTGGCCGCGCACGCCGTCGAAGCCCCCCATGGCGCCCACGTGCAGCTCGTAGATGACAGCCTCGCTCCACGGCCGGCCGCGCCAGCGCGTGTTGCGCCACTGGTAGGCGGCCGAATCGACGACCACGCTGGCGTCGTGCACGTCGCCGTCCTGCACGCGCGAGGCGGGATCCGGGACGGCGGTTCCGTCCGCCAGGCGATACCGGTAGCGCGTGCCGGCTCCCCGCGCCACCTCGGCCTCGAACCAGCCTTCCCGCCTGGCGAGCATGGGGACGATGGACGCTTGCGCCGTACCGGGATCCAGCTCCACCGATACGGCCTGCTGGCCCGGCGCCCACAGGCGAAAGCGCGTGCGGTCCGGTCCCAGCAGGCGCGCGCCGAATTTCTCGGCAAGCGAAGCCTTCTTCATGGCGCGTTCATCCTGCAACCCAGCAACACCACGCTGCGCGGCGCCAGCGCCAGCGACACCTCCACCATTTCCGCCTCGGGCGCCTCCGGCCGGCTGCTGTCGACCAGCATGCGCCAGCGCACGACAGGCGCGGGCAGGGAAAACGAAACGGCATGGTCATGGCCGTTGACCAGCAGCAGCGTGATCTCGACACGGCCGTCGTGCCGGGCGGCCCGGCGCAGCACCAGCGCACGCCGGTGCGGATCGTTCCAGGCCTCGCTGCCGACCTGTTCCCCCTGCTCGTCGAACCAGCCGATCTCGGCCAGGCCTTCCTCGACGAAGTGGTAGTCCGCCATGTAACGTTCACTGCGCAGCGACGGATATTCGTGCCGCAGCGCCGCCAGCCGCGCGACGAAGACGGTCATCGCCCGGCCCTCGTCCGAGGCGGCCAGGCGCCAGTCGAACCACGACATCTCGTTGTCCTGGCAATAGGCATTGTTGTTGCCGAACTGCGTGCGCCCGAACTCGTCGCCGCCCAGCAGCATGGGCGTGCCGTGCGAACAGAACAGCGTCGCCAGCATGGCCCGGGCCACCGCGGCCCGCGTCGCCAGCACGGCCGGGTCCAGGGTCGGCCCCTCGACGCCCCAGTTGCTGCTCAGGTTCTCGTTGCTGCCGTCGCGCCCTTCCTCGCCGTTGGCCTCGTTGTGCTTGTGGGCATAGCTGACCAGGTCCGCCAGCGTGAAGCCATCGTGCGCGGTGACGAAATTGACCGATGCCCAGGTGCGGCGATGGCGGCGGTTGAACAGGTCGCCCGAGCCCGCCAGCCGCGTGGCCAGTTCCGGCCGCACGCCCTCGTCGCCGCGCCAGAAACGGCGCACGGTGTCGCGGAAGCGGTCGTTCCATTCGGCGAATCCTGGCGGGTGGTGGCCGACGTGATAGCCATCGGGGCCGACGTCCCAGGGCTCGGAAATCAGCTTCAGCCGCGAGAGCAGCGGGTCCTGCAGCAGCGCGTCGAAGAAGCCCGCCCCGGGGTCGAAACCGCCGGCCTCGCGGCCCAGCGTCACGCCCAGGTCGAAGCGAAAGCCGTCCACGCGAAAAGCCTCGGCCCAGTAGCGCAGCGAGTCCATCACCATCTGCACCACCCGCGGATGCGACAGGTTCAGCGTGTTGCCGCAGCCCGTATCGTTGATATAGTGGCGCTCGTCGCCCGGCACCAGCCGGTAGTAGCTGGCATTGTCCAGCCCGCGCCACGACAGCGTCGGCCCGGTCTCGCTGGCCTCGCAGGTGTGGTTGTAGACGACGTCCAGGATCACCTCGATGCCGGCCGCATGCAGGTTGCGCACGGCGGTCCGGATCTCGTGCAGTTCGTTGCGCGCCAGGTAGCAGGGTTCGGGAGCGAAGAAAGACAGGCTGCTGTAGCCCCAGTAGTTGCGCAGGCCGCGTTCGACCAGGAAACGGTCGTTGACGTGGGCATGGACGGGCAGCAGTTCGAGCGAGGTCACGCCCAGCGACAGCAGGTGGTCGATCAGCGCGGGGTTGGTCAGCGCGTGAAAGGTGCCCCGCTCGATGGGCCGCATGTCCTCGCGCGCGATCGACATCCCCCGCACGTGGGCCTCGTAGATCACGGTCTGGCCCCACGGCCATTCCGGCCGCTGGTCTCCATGCCAGTCGAAGGCATCGTCCACCACCACGCACTTGGGAACTGCGGCAGCGCTGTCGCGGCGGTCCATGCCGCGCTCCTCGCGCCGGAAGCCGTTCAGCGCGTCGGTCCAGCGCAGCGAGCCGGCCAGCTTGCGCGCATACGGGTCGATCAGCAGCTTGTGCGGATTGAAGCGGTGGCCGTCCTGCGGCTCGTAGGGACCGAACGCCCGATAGCCGTACACCAGCCCGGGACCGGCGCGCGGCAGGTAGCCGTGCCAGACTTCGTCGGTGCATTCGGGCAAGGCCATGCGCGCGACTTCCTTGCGCCCCGATTCGTCGAACAGGCACAGGTCGATCCGATGTGCGTGCGCCGAGAACACGGCGAAGTTCACGCCCATCCCGTCGCAGTGCGCACCCAGGGGGGCCGGGCGGCCGGGCAGCAGTCGGTCGGCGATGGCGCCCATGATCATTCGGGTTCGAGCAACAAGGTGGCCAGGGGCGGCAGCGTCAGCACCAGCGAATGGGCCAGGCCGTGCGCGGCCTGTTGCTGCGCCTCGACCGCGCCGGCGTTGCCCACGCCCGAACCGCCATAGTCGGCCGCGTCGGTATTGACGATCTCGCGCCAGCGTCCCCCGCGCGGAACACCCAGCCGGTAGTCGCCGCGCGGGACTGGCGTCATGTTGCACACCGCCAGCACGCAGCGCTCGCCGTCCATGCGCAGGTAGGCGAACACGCTGTTGCGGTCGTCGTCCCCGATCACCCAGCGGAATCCCGCCGGATCGCCGTCCAGCCGATGCAGCGCGGGCGTGCCGGCATAGGTCCGGTTCAGGTCGCCCACCAGCCGCTGCACGCCGGCATGCAGCGGATCGGCCAGGGCGTCCCAACCCAGTTGCGCGTCGTGGTTCCACTCCCGCTCCTGGGCAAGCTCTCCGCCCATGAACAACAGCTTCCTGCCGGGATGGCTCCACATGAAGCCGAAATAGGCCCGCAGGTTGGCGAAGCGCTGCCAGCGGTCGCCGGGCATCCTGCCGATCAGCGAGCCCTTGCCGTGGACCACCTCGTCGTGCGAGAGCGGCAGCACGAACTGCTCCGAATAGGCATACACCATGCCGAAGGTCAGGTCGTGGTGGTGATAGGGCCGGTGCACGGGATCCCGCTGCATGTAGCGCAGCGTGTCATGCATCCAGCCCATGTTCCATTTGTAATGGAATCCCAGCCCGCCCGCCTCCGGCGGCGCGGTCACGCCCGGCCAGGCGGTGGATTCCTCGGCGATCATCATGGCGTCGGGAAAAAGGCGCCGCACCCTGCCGTTCAGGTCGCGCAGGAAGGCGATGGCTTCCAGGTTCTCCCTTCCGCCGTGGCGATTCGGCACCCACTCCCCGGCGCGGCGGCTGTAGTCCCGATACAGCATGGAGGCGACCGCATCCACCCGCAGCCCGTCCACGTGGTAGCGGCCCAGCCAGTACAGCGCGCTGGCCCGCATGAAGTTGCAGACCTCGTTGCGGCCCAGGTTGTAGATGTAGGTGTTCCAGTCCTGGTGGAAACCTTCGCGCGGGTCCTGGTATTCGTACAGCGCCGTGCCGTCGAAGCGCGCCAGTCCATGGGGGTCGGTCGGGAAATGCGCCGGCACCCAGTCCAGGATCACGCCCAGGCCCGCCGCGTGGCAGCGGTCGACGAACGCCGCGAAGTCGCGTGGCGAGCCATGGCGCGCCGTGGGCGCGAACATGCCCAGCGGCTGGTAGCCCCACGAGCCGCCGAAGGGATATTCCATGATGGGCAGCAGTTCGAGGTGGGTGAAACCCATCCCCGCCACATAGGGGATCAGGCGATCGGCCAGCTCGTGCCAGCTCCAGGTTCCGCCATTTTCTTTCCTGAGCCAGGAACCGGCATGCACCTCGTAGACCGAGATGGGTGCGCCGGTCGCATGGCGCGCCGCACGGCTTGCCATCCACGCCTCGTCCGTCCACGCGTAAGGCTCGGGATCGGCGACCACCGATGCCGAGCCCGGCGCCGGCTCGGCCTGGAAGGCGCAGGGATCGGCTTTTTGCGGCAGCAGTCCGCCATCGGGCCCCAGCAGTTCGTACTTGTAGGACTCGCCATGCGACAGGCGCGGCACGAACAGTTCCCATACGCCCGCGGCATGGCGCAGCCGCATGGGATGGCGGCGGCCGTCCCAGGCGTTGAAGCCGCCGACCACCGATACGCGGCGGGCATTGGGAGCCCATACCGCGAAGCGCACGCCCGGAACCCCGTCCATCGTGGTGCAGTGCGCGCCCAGGCAGCCTTCCAGGCCGTCGTGGTCGCCTCGCGCCAGCAGCGCAAGATCCTCGTCGCCCAGCATGAGGCCGAAGGCGTACGGGTCCTCGGCCTCCTGGAACGCGCCGGGCCACTGGATGCGCAACCGGTAGCCCACGCGGGCGGGCAGGAAACCGGGGTCGGCCTGGGCCTCGAACACACCCGCGCGCAGCGGCCTCAGGTCCACGACGCCTCCCGTGTCCGACACGGCCTGCACGGTCACGGCGCCGGGCAGGAAGGCGCGCAGCCACAACCGGCCGTCGCGCAGTTGCGGTCCCAACACGGAAAAAGGGTCGGCATGCCTGCCCGCTACCAGTGCGTCGATATCCTCGGGTGCGATCCCGCCGTCACGGCTGTTGTCCGTCAAGATTCTCTTCCCTCCGTATGGCCGGTTCGATCCGGCCCGCCAGCGTCACCAGGCCACGCAGCGGCACCCCTATCCACGCCGGCCGGTTGGCGGCTTCGTAGCACACCTCGTAGGCCGCCTTCTCGATCAGGAACAGCGCAAGCAGCGCTTCCTCGTCCTTGCTATCCACCCAGGGCCGGGGCGCCGCGGCCGCGGCCTCGCGATAGGCGTCCAGGAACGCGCCCGAGGCTTCGACCCGGAACCGTTCGAGCAGGACGTCGCGGCGCTGCGCCATCGTGTCGACGGACGGGCCGGCGATGGGATTGGCGCCGGCGGCCGGGACCGTGGCATCCGGCGCCCGCGCGACCACCGCCGACGCGTAGTCGAACGAGCGCAACAGGCCCGCCACGTCGCGCAGCGGATTGCGCTTGCGCCGCCGTTCGTCCATGGTCCGCGCCGGTTCACCCTCGAAGTCGATGATGTAGGCATCGTTCTGCGCCACCAGTACCTGCCCCAGGTGGAAATCTCCATGCACCCGGGTCAGCCAGGCGTTCCTGACGGACTGGCCGAGCCGGTCGATGGCGGCCTCGAGCAGACCGCGGTTGTCCAGCAGCAGCGCGGTGTCGGCCGCCAGGGCGCCCCACTCCTTGCGCGTGGCCAGGATGGCCAGCGCCTGGTCCAGGCCTTGCCGCGTGTCGTCGATCCAGCGCGCGACATCCTCGCGCGAGGCCTCGACCGGCGCGAAGGCCGGATCGTCGGAAGGCAGCGCCAGCGCGGTGTGCAGTTCGCCCAGCCGCCGGCCCACGGCCGCGGCCAGCGTGGCGTAGCCGCGCAGTTCCTGGCCGTAGTCCTCGGCGCTCTCGGCGGTCAGGGCGGCGTCGTCCAGGGTCCGGTGCAGGTACTCCAGCGTCCAGTTCCAGGCGTCGCCCTGGTTGTCCACGTACTGCTGGGCCAGCATCAGCGTGTGCGGCGTGCCGTCCTCGTCCACGCGCACCACTTCTCCCAGCAGCGCCGCCGTATTGCGAAAGCCCAGCCGCGTCAGGTGGCGCGTCATCTCGCTTTCCGGATGAGTGCCGGCCGTGACCCGGCGCACGATCTTCAGCACGGCCGCGGTCCCGGCCACCAGCGAACTGTTGGACTGTTCGGCCGACAGCCACTGGATGGGCGTGTCGGCATCGACCGCCACCGCCTCCAGGCCCGGCTCCGGCTGGAACCGTATGCGGGCGCTTCCGCCATCGGAAGCGGCGATGCGCGACTCCAGCTCGACGCCGTTCCGCAGGCTGTCGAACACCGCGACGGCGAAACTCTGCAGGCTGAAAGCATCGGTCACCATGCCCACCATGGGGCCGCGCCGCACGCGCGCCAGGGCCAGCTGCTGCTGCAACTGCGGCAGGGTTTCTTCCCAGATCAGTCCCAGCGGCACCACGTAGCGCTCGCGCCGCGCACCCAGGTCGGCCTCGATCTCGGTCAGGTACAGTTCGTCGGTGGCGGGCAGCCGCACACCATAGACCACGCGCCCCGAGACGATGCGCTCATGCTTCGAGGCAAACCAGCGCCGTAACGCCAGGTACTCCGGCAGCACGTCGTGCTCCAGCGTGCGGCGCGATTCGGTGGTCAGGTCATAGCCGGTCTTGCCGCGCAGCACCAGGGTCCGGAACTCGCGCAACTGGTCGGCGGTGGCCAGGTGCCAGTTCGGCGGCGTGGCCGAGGCGCTCAGTTCGAACCAGTAGAAGCCGTAGGGCGGCAGGGTCAGCAGATAGGTCAGGCGGCCGATGGCGGGGAACGCCGTTCCCCCCGTCAACTCGACCGGCACCCGGCCGTCGAACTCCGCCAGATCCAGTTCCACCGCCTGGGGCGTATGCGACAGGTTGGCCACGCACAGAATGGTGGTTTCCTCACTCTCGCGCAGATACGCCAAGATCTTGCGGTTGCCCGGATAGAGGAAACGCAGGCCGCCGCGCCCGAACACGCGATACTGGCGCCGCTTGCCCAGCATGCGGCGCATCCAGTTCAGCAGCGAGTGGGCATCGCCGGACTGGGCCTCGACGTTGACCGCCTCGTAACCGTACAGGTTGCCCATCAGCGGCGGCAGCACCAGGCGCTCGGGATCGGCGCGCGAGAAACCGCCATTGCGGTCGGGCGACCATTGCATGGGCGTACGCACGCCGTCGCGGTCGCCCAGGTGGATGTTGTCGCCCATGCCGATCTCGTCGCCGTAGTAGATGACGGGCGTGCCCGGCATGGTCAGCAGCAGACTGTGCATCAGCTCGATGCGGCGGCGGTCGCGCTCCATGAGCGGTGCGAGCCGGCGGCGTATCCCCAGATTCAGCCGCGCCCGCCGGTCGGCGGCATACACCTCCCACAGGTAGTCGCGCTCGCTGCTGGTCACCATCTCCAGCGTCAGTTCATCGTGGTTGCGCAGGAAGATCGCCCATTGGCAATTGCCGGGTATGTCCGGCGTCTGCTGCATGATGTCGGTAATGGGAAAGCGGTCCTCCCTGGCGATGGCCATGTACATGCGGGGCATCAGCGGAAAGTGGAAGGACATGTGGCATTCGTCGCCCTGGCCGAAGTACTCCTGCGCATCCTCGGGCCATTGGTTGGCCTCGGCCAGCAGCATGCGATCGTCGTAGGAGGTCTCCAGGTCCTGCCGGATGCGCTTCAGGATGGCATGGGTCTCGGGCAGGTTCTCGTTGTTGGTGCCCTCGCGCTCGACCAGGTAGGGCACGGCGTCCAGCCTCAACCCGTCCACCCCCAGGTCCAGCCAGAAATGCATGACGCTCAGGATGGCCTTGAGCACGCGCGGATTGTCGTAGTTCAGGTCGGGCTGATGGGAATAGAAGCGATGCCAGAAATAGGCGCCCGCCACCGGATCCCAGGTCCAGTTCGATTTTTCGGTGTCGATGAAGATGATGCGCGTGCCGGCGTAGGCCTGGTCGTTGTCGGACCACACATAGAAATTGCGCGCGGCCGACCCTGGCTTGGCGTGGCGCGCTCGCTGGAACCACGGATGCTGGTCGGAGGTGTGGTTGACCACCAGTTCGGTGATCACGCGCATGCCGCGCTCGTGGGCCGCCGCGATGAAGCGCCGCACGTCGGCCAGTTCCCCGTAGTCGGGATGCACGCCCCGGTATTCGGCAATGTCGTAGCCGTCGTCGCGCCGCGGCGAGGGATAGAACGGCAGCAGCCAGATCGTGTCCACGCCCAGTTGCGCGATGTAGTCGAGCTTGGACAACAGCCCGGAAAAGTCTCCGATACCGTCGTTGTTGGCATCGAAGAAGGACTTGATGTGCAACTGGTAGATGACCGCGTCCTTGTACCAGAGCGGATCGCCCCGGTTGACGGCATTCACGGATGTCTCGCGCTTGTTGTTCATGCGTCCTCGCCTGCCGATGGATCCCCGGGAAACAGGGGTCCTAGAATCGTCGGGAAATACGCCATATCGCGTAGGGGCCGCCAGGTTCGAGCCGCACATGCTGCATCTTTCCATGCCAGTCGAAGCGATACCCGCGCAGCAGGTCTTCGGCATGCAACGTGCCATCGTCCGGCAAGCCGAACTCCCACAGTGGAAGTTCGACGCTGGCGCCCTGCGCGCCGTGGGGGTCGAGGTTCACCACCACCAGCACCACGTTGTCGCGCTCCGGCGTCGCCCTGGTATAGGCCAGCACCCGATCATTATCGGTGTTGAGAAAACCGGTGCCTGTATGGATATGCAACGCGGGGTTGTCGCGCCGTATCCGGTTCAGGACGCCGATCTCGGCCACGATGTTGCCCGGCCGGCTCCAGTCCCAGGCCCGGATCTCGTACTTCTCGGAATCGAGATACTCCTCCTTGCCGGGCACCGGCGTGCCCTCGCACAGCTCGAAGCCGCTGTACATGCCCCAGGAACCCGACAGCGTGGTCGCCAGCGCGGCGCGGATCAGGAAACCCGTACGGCCCGAGTCCTGCAGGTGGCGCGGATTGATGTCGGGCGTGTTGACGAAGAAATTGGGCCGGAAAAAATCGGATACAGGCGGCCGCGAGATTTCCTCCACATAGTCGCTCAGTTCCCGCCGCGTCTCGCGCCACGTGAAATAGGTGTAGGACTGCGAGAAACCCAGCTTGGCCAGCCGGTACATCATCTTGGGCCGGGTGAAGGCTTCCGACAGAAACACCACATCGGGATGGCGCGCGTGCACCTGGGCGATCAGCCATTCCCAGAACGGCAGCGGCTTGGTATGCGGATTGTCGACCCGGAAGATCCGTACACCTTCCCCGGCCCAGAACAGCACCACGTCCAGCAGCGCCAGCCACAGGCCCGAGGAGGCGGTATCGCGCCCGTTCGCGGCCCGCGCGTAGAAATCGACGTTGACGATGTCCTCGTATTTTTTGGGCGGATTCTCGGCATAGCGCAGCGAACCGTCGGCGCGCCACGCGAACCAGTCGGGATGCTGGACCAGCCATGGGTGGTCGGGCGAGCACTGGATGGCGAAATCCAGGGCGATCTCCAGCCCGTGCCGAGCCGCCTCGCCCACCAGCGTGCGGAAATCGTCCAGCGTCCCCAGCTCGGGATGTATCGCGTCGTGCCCGCCCTCTTCCGAACCGATGGCGTAAGGGCTGCCCGGGTCGCCGGGTTCGGCCACGAGGCTGTTGTTGCGGCCCTTGCGGTTGCGCCGGCCGATGGGATGAATGGGCGGGAAGTACAGGACGTCGAAGCCCATGTCCCGTATCGCGGGCAGGCGAGCCGCGACGTCGGCGAAGGTGCCGTGCCGGTGCGCGTCGCCGCTTTGCGAGCGCGGAAAGCACTCGTACCAGTTGCCGAACCGGGCGGTCCGGCGTTCCACCCGGACCGGGAACTCCGCCGAGCGCGACGCGAATTCGCGAGGCTCCAGCGCCTGGATCAAGGCGGCGGCCTCGGGCGAACGTATCCAGGCCAGGCAGGCGTCGCCGTGCAGGTCCGCCAGGCCGAGAGCGGCTTCCTCGGCCCGTGCCCGCATCTCATGTCCGACCTGGGCGGCGCGGCCCAGCACCGTCGCCATCCAGCCTCGAACCTCCTCGACTTCCACCGCTACATCCACGCCCGCATCCGTCTTCTTGCGCAGTTCATCCAGGAAGGTGGCGTAGGTGTCGCGCCAGGCCTCGATCGCGTAGCAGCCCATGCCCACGCGTTCGAAGCGGCAGACGGCCTCCCAGCGATCATTGCCCAGGTGGACCATGGGCACCCGGGTCCAGGCTTCCTCGTCGGCAGCGCGCCAGAGCAGATCGGCGGCCAGCTTGTCGTGGCCATCCATCAAGATGTCGGCGCGCACCGCCAGTGCTTCGCCCGGCGTGCGCTTGACCGCGAAGCGGCCCTGCTCGATGGCGGGCTCGACCGCCTCGATCGCCACGCGGGCCGCGCCCATGGCTGCGGTCAGCGACCGCCGGCGCGGCAGCCCGGCCAGTACGGGCGGCGCGGGCCCCAGTTCCACGACATGCGCGGCGCCGGGCCCCAGCGTGACGGGCACGCCGCCCTCGGCTGGCCGCTGCGCGCCGTCCGGCAGCCTGGACTGGATCATGGGCCAGTCCACCGCCGAAGCGGCCAGCAGATCGGGATTGAACAGCAGCAGATGGCTGCGCCGGCCTCGCTGCCCGGCGCCGCGGCGCAGCAGCATGGCGATGGACGCGTCCGCGCCGCCCAGCGGCAGCAGCGCCACGTCGTCGGCCGGCGCCCGTGCCAGCCAGCGGTTCGCCGCCCGGAGGTCCGCACTCAGGTCCAACTGATCGTGCGGCGCACCGTCCAGGCCATGCCGTTCGTACCCCATGGGCACCAGCCAGCCCGCACCGCAGGTGGCGGCCGCCCATAGCGCGCGGATCGAGGCGCGTCGCCGCACCTCGGCATCCGGCACGCCGACGCCCGCCGCGCCGGCCCCATACGGGTCCGACGGAAAGGCCAGCACGGCGCAACCGGTATCCGCCAGCGCATGCCATTCGTCCATCAACCAGGCGCTGCGGAAATCCCACCAGGCCAGCGACGAGAACACGTGGGAAAACCCCAGGCCGCGCAGGCCGCGCACCGCCTCGCGCGACAGGCCCGGCGTCCACGCCAGCAGGTCCAGGCCTTCCGCGCACTCGCGCAGCGGCGCCAGCCGCTCCGGCAATGGCCCGGATGTCGCCAAGCCCCTGATCAGCAGCCCCCTGGCGCCCAGGTCGCGCCACAAGGGGCCGCGTTCCGCCCAGTCGACCGCGTATCCGGCCTCGTCGCCGGCTGGCGGACAATCCAGATAAAGCTCCAGCCGACGCCGGGACGCGGCGCGCACCAGCGCCTCGCACGCGGCCTCGTCGCCGGCGCCGCGCGCGTCGGCCAGCACCTGTCCGAATCCCAGTCCGGCGGCCGTCTCCAGCCATCCGCGCCAGGGCGCGGCCAGGGCGCGCGCGCCGTCCAGCACCGGTCCCAGGGCCGAGCCCCTGGCCTGGCAGATACGCAGCGGCGGTCGACGTCGCGCCGCCATCAGGCCCGTTTCCGTACGCTGGCCTCGACCGGAGCGCCGGCCGTCTCCGGACGGCGGGCAACCATGGGCGCGCCCACGGGAGCGACCGGCGCGAGCATGCGGTACAGCTCCACATACTGGGCAGCGGAGGTTTCCCAGCCGAAATGACGGGTCATCCCGTTCTTCTGCAGGGCCGACCACCGCTGAGGCTGGGCAAACGTCTCCAGCGCGCGTTCGACGGCCGCCAGCATGTTGGCGGGCCTGTCTCCGTCGAACAGGATGCCCGTGGCCGAGCCGACCTCGGCATCCGGTTCCGGCGACAGGCCGGTGATGCTGTCGGCCAGTCCGCCGACGCGGGACGCGATGGGCACGGTTCCGTACAGCATGGAATAAAGCGGGGTCAGGCCGAAAGGCTCGAAGCGGCTGCCGTGCAGCAGCATGTCCGCGCCGGCATGCAGCAGGTGGCCGCGCCGTTCGTCGTAACCGATGTGCACGCCCAGGTTGCGGGAATGATGCGAGGACAGGTCTTGCAATGCCGCTTCCAGCGCGCGTTCGCCGCAGCCGAGCACGGCGATCTGCAGACGTGGATGCGCCGCCAGCAGCAGGGGGAACACCTTGATCGCCAGATCCGCCATTTTCTGCGAGGTCAGGCGGCTGCCCATGGCGAGCAGCGGCGCCTCCGGATCGGTGGGCAGGCCGAACGCACGCTGCATTTCCAGCTTGTTGCGGATCTTGCCGCGCATGTCCAGGGCGGAGAAATGCTCGGGCAGGTAGGGATCGCAACCCGGGTCCCAGACTTCGGTGTCGATGCCGTTGGGGATGGCGTGCAGTTCATGGGCGCGCAAACCCAGCACGCCCTCCAATCCGTGGCCGAACGCCGGTGTCAGGATCTCGCGCGCGTAGGTGGCGCTGACCGTGGTGATCTTGTCGGCGTAGCGCAGCCCCGCCTTCATGAAGTTCAGGTTGCCCCAGAATTCCACGCCGTCGCTGCCGCGATAAGCGGGTGGAATACCGAGTTGCTCGGCCAGGTGCAGCGGGAAGTTGCCCTGGAACGCGAGGTTGTGGATGGTCAGCACCGTCTTCGGCCGCTTGATGCCGGCGGCGTGCAGGTACAACGGCGTAAGCGCCGCGTGCCAATCGTGGGCATGCACCACGTGCGGCACCCTGATCGGCGTCTCGCCCACCGAAATCCGCTTTGCCGCCTGGGCCAGCGCGGCAAAGCGGATTCCATTGTCGGGATACTCCCTCCCGTCCGCATCCAGGTAGGGGTTGCCGGGGCGCACGTACAGGGCGTCGTTGCGCAACAGCAGCACCGGTATCTCGGTATCGGCCACCCATCCCGCCCAGACCTCGGCATCGCCGCCGATCAGCCCGGGCAGATCGGCCACCTTTTCCAGGTCGCTGGCGGCATGCAGCGCGCTTTCATAGGCGGGCATGAAGATGGTGGCGTCGACGTGCGCATCGCGCAGGGCCCGCGCCAGGCCGCTCACCGCATCGCCCAGGCCGCCGGTCTTGGCGAGCGGCAGGGCCTCCGACGTTACTAGCATGACTCTCGGCAGCAAGATGTTTCTCCGGCAAAAGACGCTTCCCCAGGGGCAGCTGATGATTGGGTCGGGACTTCACATGCGCAGGGATCTTCCTCGTGCGGCGGGCGAGCGCCGCGCCGGATAATGTCCATCCTCGCCGATAAAAATTACCGCTGTGAGTAAGATGTACACGTCCAACGCAACGCCCCTCCCGGGATGGGCAGCCCTTGCCGGGGATAAGGGCAATATGCATGCCATGGTGCGCCGCCCGCCCCCGGCGTTGCGCCAGGTTTTGTAACGACATTCTTCCCGCGCGCTGCGCGGAAGCCTTTGATCACCAAAAGAGAAACACCATGAGCTCTAGCGATTCCTACCAACCCAACGATGCCGTGCTGGCCCTGGCCAGCAAGCTGTTCGATCTCGCCCGCGAAGGGGAAACGGAAACGCTGGCCGCCTACCTCGCGGCCGGTGCGCCGGCGGACCTGACCAACCAGAAGGGAGACAGCCTCATCATGCTCGCCGCCTATCACGGCCACGCCGCCACGGTCAGGGCGCTGCTGGAACACGGCGGCGATCCCAATCGCGTCAACGACCGGGGGCAGAGCCCGCTGGCGGGCGCCGTATTCAAGGGGGAAGAGGAAGTGGTGCTGGCGCTGCTCGAAGGCGGGGCGAATCCCGACCTGGGCTCGCCCTCGGCGCGGGAAACCGCGAAAATGTTCGGGCGAGCCGACCTGTTCGGCCGCCCGAACTGAATATTGAATACGAAAAAACGCGCCGGTGTCAGGCCACCACGCGACGCGTGCGGCCCGCCTGCCACAACAACGGTATCAGCACGATCGCCACGGCCGGATACAGCAGCCAATTGATGGTTTCCCATCCCGAGGCGTTGAGCAGCCGGCCCGACGAGAACGACGCGATGGCCACCGAGCCGAACACCAGGAAGTCGTTCAGGGCCTGGACCTTGGTGCGCTCCTCGGGCCGGTAGCAGTCGGTGACCATGGCGGTGGCGCCGATGAAGCCGAGGTTCCAGCCCACGCCCAGGAACACCAGCGACAGCCAGAAATGCCCCACGCTCAGGCCATGCAGCGCGACCGCGCCGGACACCGCCATGAGCAGCAAGCCAGCCATCGTCACCCACTCCTTGCCGAAGCGCGTGATCAGCCTGCCGGTGACGAAGCTCGGCCCATACATCGCAAGCACGTGCCACTGGATGCCCAGCGCCGCCTCGCCCACCGTGTGGCCGCACGCCACCATCGCGATGGGCGCCGCCGTCATGACGAAACTCATCATCCCGTACGAGACGATGCCGGCGACCACCGCCACCACGAAGCGGCCCGAGGACGCGATCTCGCGCAGCGGCCGTCCCCCGCCCTGCTCGGCCGCGGGACGCACCGATCCGCGCAGCAGGAGGAGCACCGGCAGCGCCGCCAGCGCCAGCACGGCCTGGCCGACGAAACTGCCGGCAAAGGGAATGCCGCCGATCGCATCGCGCGTCCAGATCACGGTCTGGGGCCCGATGATCGCGCCCACGAGCCCGCCCACCATGACCCAGGAAATCGCCCGCGCCTTGAAACTCGCGTCGGCCCCGTCGGTCGCTCCGAATCGATAGCTCTGCACGCACGACCCGTAGGTGCCGGCGATGGCGGTAGCGACGCAGAACAGCGCGAACATGCCCGTGGTGATGCTGTAGGCCGCCAGCAGCCCGGCCACCCCGCCGATCACCGCGCCCAGCATGTAGGCGGCGCGGCGTCCCAGCCTGCGCATCAGCATGGCCGCCGGTATCGTTCCCAGCGCGAGGCCGAGGTTGTAGAGACTGACGGGCAGCGTCGCCAGCGACTTGTCGGTGGCCAGCATCTGCCCGACCAGTCCGCCCAGCGAAATGACGATGGCGGGGTTGGCCCCGCCCAGCGACTGCGCACAACTGAGCACCAGCGCATTGCGGCGCACATCCTTCTCGGTCAATGCATTCATGCTCGTACGCGGGCGTCCCTGAGTCGGTGTTTTTATGATTCTAGGTTATTTGGACCGCCCAATATCCGGCCCGGGCCAAATATCGAGGCGCGCGGCATATACTGCCCGGGCCCGATCTGGCCTCACCCGACGCGCCGCCCATGACCACCGCCACCGCCAAGCCCAACATCATCTGGCTCATCGTCGCCGCCGCTTTCTTCATGGAAACGCTGGACGGCACGGTGATCGCGACCGCGCTGCCGCAGATGGCCGCCACTTTCCGCACCAACCCGGTCAACCTCAGCATAGGCATGACGTCCTATCTGGTAACCCTGGCCGTGTTCATACCCATCAGCGGCTGGGTCGCGGACCGGCTCGGCACCCGCCGCGTCTTCGCCTGGGCGGTCGCTGCCTTCACGCTGGCCTCCATCCTGTGCGCGCTCAGCACCAGCGTCGCGCAGTTCACCGCCGCGCGGGTGTTCCAGGGCATGGCGGGCGCGATGATGGTGCCGGTGGGGCGGCTGGCGGTACTGCGCAATACCGGCAAGGAAGACCTGGTCCGGGCCATGGCCTTCATCGTCTGGCCGGGCCTGATCGCGCCGGTTATCGGTCCCCCGCTGGGCGGCTTCCTGGCCACCTACCTGAGCTGGCAGTGGATCTTCCTCTTAAACGTGCCCGTGGGCGTGGCCGGCATCTTCCTGATCCGCGCCTACATTCCCGAATCCGCCCCGCAGCCGCGGCGGCCGCTGGACGTGGCGGGCTTCGCCCTGAGCGGCCTGGCGCTCAGCTTCCTGATGGTCGGGGTCGAACTGCTGGGCTACGGCGGACGGTGGCAACTGGGCGCCTTGCTCGTCGCCGCCAGCATCGCGCTGGGCGTGGCGCTGGCCGCGCACCTGCGCCGCCATCCGCATCCGTTGATCGACCCCACGATCATGGCCGTGCCATCGTTCCGCACCGTCATGATCGGTGGCACGATCGCCCGCACGGCCATCAGCGCCATGCCCTTCCTGCTGCCACTGCTGTTCCAGATAGGCTTCGGCCTGAACGCCTTCGAGGCCGGGATGCTGTACCTGGCCAGCATGTTGGGCAACCTGGGCATGAAGCTGGGCACCACGCAGGCGCTGCGCCGCTTCGGCTTCCGCAACGTGCTGGTCTTCAACGGCGCGCTGGCGGGCGCCTCCATCGCGCTGTGCGCGGTGCTGTCCCGCGACACGCCCGTGCCGCTGGTCGTGGCGATCATGCTGGTGTGCGGCCTGACCCGCTCGATGCAATTCACCGGCCTGACCTCCATGGCCTTCGCCGAGGTCCCTCACCCGCAGATGAGCAGCGCCAACACTCTGTTCAGCACCACCCAGCAGATGTCCATGGGCCTGGGCATCGCGGTCGGGGCGGTGGTGCTGCACCTCACCGCCGCCGCGCGCGACACCGGGGGCGCGACCTACGACGTCACGGATTTCCGCATCACCTTCCTGGTCGTGGGCCTGCTGGCCCTGAGCAGCCTGCTGAGCTTCGTGCGGCTGCGGCGCGACGCCGGCGCCGAGGTCAGCGGGCACCGGCGCAGCGGCGATGCCGCCTGATCAATACACGTCGCGCCGATAACGGCCCTGCCCGGCCAGTTCGTCCAGGCGGTCGCGACCCAGGATGTGTTCGAGTTCGGCCGCGACCCCCGCCGCCATGCCCTGCAAGCTGCCGCAGACGTAGATCGCGGCGCCATCGTCCACCCAGGCCCGCAGTTCGGCGGCCGCGGCGGGCAGGCAGTCCTGCACGTAGCGCGGCCAGCCCGCCGTGCGCGAGAACGCCAGGTCCAGCCGTTCGAGCACGCCATGCTCGCGCCAGGCCTCGATTTCGTCGCGATGGAAAAAATCATGTTCCGGCGTGCGTTCTCCGAACAGCAGCCAGTTGCGAGGCGCGCCCGCCGCGGCGCGCGCCTTCAGGTGCGCGCGCAGGCCCGCCATGCCGGTACCGTTGCCGATCAGGATCAACGGCCGCTCGGGCGCAGGCGGATGGAAGCCGCTGTTGCGCCGCAGCCGTACGTCCACCTGTCCGCCCTGCCGGACGTGCCGGGTCAGCCATCCCGACCCCAGTCCCAGCCGGCCATCGGGATAGCGCATCTGCCTCACCAGGAGTTCCAGGCGGCCGTCGGCGGGCAGCGAGGCGATCGAGTATTCGCGATGCGGGATACGCGGCAGCGCCTCCAGCAGCGCCGGGACCGGCAGGCCGCGCAGCGCGGCGCGCCCGGCCTCGTCGTGGGGCAGCACCCGGTCCGCCAGCGCATCGCCCAGCGATTGCGTGCCGTCCCCCCGCACGGCGCCGTCCAGGCCCAGCGCCGCCAACAGCGACGCGACCTCGTCGGGGGCATTGCGCGGCCCGATCTCGGCGATGTCGCCGGCCTCCCAATCGCCCGGCGACGCATCGGCCGCCACCAGGGCCAGGTGATACGCGGGATCGCCGGGACCGCCACCGTTCAGCAGGCGACGCTCGGCCAGCGTCCAGGGCTGGTAGCTGGGCGCCGCCCAGTCTTCCATTTCCGCGCTCGCCCCCAGCACGTTCAGGTAATGCTGCCAATGGCGCAGCGCGCCCTCGTCGCCATCGTCCACCAGGATGGGATCGAACAGCGGCTCGGCACCCTGCCGGTGCAGCCAGTTCGCCAGCGACTGGCCGAAGGCGCAATAGCGCTGATAGCTGCTGTCGCCCAGGGCCAACACGCCGTAGCTCAGGCCCGTCAGGGCCAGGTCGCCGGCCAGCGTCTTGCGCGCGAAGCCGGCGACGCTGTCGGGGGCATCGCCCTCGCCCGTGGTGCTGACCACGAACAAGGCCTTGCGAAAACGCTGCAGGGCCGAACCGCCCATCTCCGCCAGGCTGGCCAGGTGCACGGGCAGCCCCGCGGCCTGGAGCGCCTGCGCGCTGCGGCGCGCGACCTGCTCGGCAAAACCGGTCTGGCTGGCATAGGCCACCAGCAGCGCATCGGCAGCGATCGCGCCGCCAGCCGGCGCAAGCGCCGCACGGCGCGACCACGCGGTCCACAGGCAGAAAGCAAGATAGCAGGCCACCACCAGCGACCCCGCCGCGGCCCGGTGCGCCACCGGCGACAGCGGCAGCACGGCGGCCACCAGGACCAGCGCCACCAGCAGCAACAACACCGCCACCCCGGCCCGGCGCGCGGATGTCGCGCGAGATTCGTCGTTCATTCCATCATCGCCGCGAAATTGGGCGTCATCGTTTCCTGGTATCCCTGGGCGGTGCGCTGCACGAACTGCGCCGCGAGCCCGCGGCGCGACGCCCAGCGCAGCCCTTCGTCCGGCCCCATCACCGTCAGCGCCGTCGCCAGCGCATCGGCGGCCATGCACTCGGGGTGCAGGACCGTGACCGAGACGACACCATTGCCGATGGGCGCGCCCGTACGCGGGTCCAGGGTGTGGCTGTACATGCCCTGTCCATCGCGGGCATGGCGCCGATAGTCCCCCGAGGTGGCGATCGCCAGGCCCTCCAGGGCCACCAGCGTGGGCGGCACGGACGACTCGCCGGCCGCGTCCCAGGCCCGGTCCAGCTCCACCCACCAGGGCGTACCGTCCGGCTTCACCCCGTGCCCGACCAGTTCACCGCCTATCTCCACCAGATAGCCGGCCACCCCGGCACGCCGCAGGCAGCGGGCCACGGCATCGACCGCATAGCCCTTGGCGATGCCGGACAGGTCCACATAGGCCCCGCCCGGCTGCCGCGCCCGGCGGCCCGCCACGTCCAGCTCGATCCGGTCCCAGCCCACCCGCCGCCGCACGGCCTGGACCTCGTCCGCCGACGGCCGGGCACGCGGCCCCCGCGGCCCGAACCCCCAAAGATCCACCAGCGGCCCCACGGTCGGATCGTAGGCCCCCCCGCTTTCGCGGGCCACGCTCAGCGCCTGCTCCAGCACCACGAACAAGGCACCAGGCAGGACATGCCAGCTACCCGCTGGCGCGGCGTTGAAACGACTCAGATCCGTATCGTCCCGCCAGTTGCTCATCTCGTCGACGACCCCATCCAGCGTCGCCCGCACCCGCGCTTCCAGATCCGGCGGCACCCCACCGTCATCGACCAGCCTGACCGACCAACTCGTCCCCATCGTCGGCCCGCCCATGGAAACCACCCGAGCCCCGCCCCCATACCCTCGCCGCGCCTGCTCCGACACCGTCAAAGGAACGAGAACTCGCCCCGCTCTACGCCCGGCGGGCGCCCCCCAGGGGGCGAAACCGGCGGACTGGCAAACAGCGGCACTAGACCCAGGATGCGGTGGATCCGGCTCCGCCGGTCCACCCGCATCGCCCCCTGGGGGGCGCCCGAAGGGCGTAGGGGGGGGCATTCTATTCAGGCAAGACCTCGAAGGTCGCGACGTAGGTCGACCGGCGTTCCTTCGCCTTGTCGAAGGTGGTCTTGTCGTCCTTGGTCTCGGCCTCCAGCCAATACATGCCGGGCTCGGGCCAGGTCACCGTGAACTTGCCGTCGGCGTCGGTGCGCGTCTTCACTTCATGCAGCTGGTCGCGATAGCGGATCCCGCCCGGCACGATGGACACCTCGATACCGGCCGCGGGCTTGCCGTCCAGCAGCATCCGGAAGCTGGCCTCTTCCTTGGCGAACAAGTCGTTCGGATGGGTGATGGGCGCCAGTTCCAGCCCCACGCCGGTGGGCTTGAGCACCGTGTCGGTCGGCTTGCCCACCGTCACGAAGGTCTCCAGGCGGCTGTTGGCCTGCGTGACCCGCAGGTCCTGCGCATCGGTCGGAACCTCTTGCGCGAACTTCTCCGCCGTTCCGCGCCAGCGCTTGTTCTTGCCATTTTCCTTGTACGACGCGAACACGCCGTTGTTGACCACCGCCAGCTTGTAGGTACCGGTCTGGGTCAGGTGCACATCGAAGGTGCTGCGATAACGGCCCGTGGACTGGTTCTCGGCCTTGGCGGCGGCGCCGTCGGGAGCGGTCACCGACAGGTTGTTCAGTTGCAGCGGAAAGTGTTCGAAGTAGAAGAGATCGTTGGACACCGCGGCGTCCACCGTCACCCAGGGATCCGCGCCCGACAGCACCGTGGCCGAGGGCAGCATCCACATGCGGTGCGCCTGGGCCGACAGGGGCAGGCTGAACGCCAGGGCCAGCGCGGCCCACTTGAGAGACATCTTCATGTTCTTTTCCTCGGAAGGGATTGCTAGGAAAGCGTTGTCAGGGAATCAGGGTTTGGTTTCCAGCGCGACGCGGCCCAGCTCGTGCTGGCCGCGCGCCTCGCCCTTCTCCGGTGCCCGGGGCGGCCACTGGAACGGGATGCGCAGCAATTCGCGGCCGCCGACCTCGCGCGCGGCCTCGACCACCAGTTCGTACTTGCCTTCGGCCAGCTTGCCCAGCGGCGCCTTGCCGTCGCTGAACACCAGTTGATGCTCGCCCACGGGCCGCGTGGCGCCGCTGATGCCGTCGGCGGGCATGGTCAGTTCGCGGCCGCTGCGGCGCCACCACTGGCGCATGTCCTTGAGCCACTTCGTGCCTTCGTCGTTCTTGAGCTTGACGTCGTACCAGACGGCCAGGTTGGCGGCGACCTTCTGATCCGGCCCCTCCACCCACACCGCCACGTACGGACGGTGGTACTCGGCCACGTTCAGCCGGGGGATCTCGATCCTTACCGACAGGTCGGCGGCCTGGGCCTGCCCGACCATCAGGCCGGTGACGGCCACCGGGATCAATGTACGCATAGCCAGAACCTCTTCAATGGATGAATACGAATGCCAGGAACAGCGGCACGGCGACGCCCAGCGCCACCATGGGCCAGGTGACGGGCCGGTTGCGCGAATGGATCTGCAGCAGGAAGAAACCGGTCACGCAGAACACCAGACAGGCGACCGCGAAGACGTCCAGGAACCACTTCCAGGCCTCACCCGTGTTGCGGCCCTTGTGCAGGTCGTTGAAATACGAGATCCACCCGCGGTCGGTGCTCTCGTACTTCACCGCGCCGTCGGGCAGCTCGACGCTCAGCCAGGCATCGCCGCCCGGCCGCGGCAGGGAAACGTAGATTTCGTCGGGCGACCATTCGGCCACCGGGTCGCCGATCGCGATCGACAACTGCGCTTCCAGCCATTGCCGCAGCGCGGCCGGCAGGGGCGCCTTGTCGGCCCCGCCTTCCGGAGCCAGCGCGCGAGCCAGTTCGGCCGGCACCTGCGCTTCCTTGGAAACGACCCGGGGATGGGCTTCGATCTGGGAAGCGTGATTGAGCGTGATGCCCGTGGCGGCGAACAGCAGCATGCCGACGAGACAGATCGCCGAGCTGATCCAGTGCCATTGATGCAGATGCTTCAACCAGAATGAGCGACGCTTCTGCTCCAGGAAGCGATCCGACTGTTTGTCCATACGGCGGTGCGCGGCACTGCATGCTTGAGATGATTAAGATCAATAATGATAACAATTCTCAAGCACTGTAGCCAGCGCCCACCCGGCGCGGGCGCGGCGGCCCCATCGCCGCCCCGGCCGTGGGAACCTACTTCGAGTCTTCCAGGCGCACCCCCACCTTCAGGGCCACCTGCCAGTGCGCGACCTTGCCGTCCTCGATGTGGCCCCGCACCTGGGTGACCTCGAACCACGCCAGGTGGCGCATGGTCCGGGCCGCGCGATCGATTGCGTTGCGGATCGCGTCGTCGCTGGACTTCGTCGAGGACCCGACCAATTCGAGCTGCTTGTACACGTGTTCCGACATCGTCGTCTCCTGGTTGCCTGGGGTGCCGGCCAGCAAAGGCCATGCCCGGCGCCGTGGCGGCACCGGAAGCCGGCCAGACCACCTTAGTCCAAGCCGCGGGCATGAATCAAGCTATCCTATGACACCGCCCGCCCCCTGCACGCCGACCGTGGACCACAGAAAAACGCTGAACATCACCCTTTGGCTCGTCGCCATCGGTCTCTTCATGCAGACGCTGGACACCACCATCGTCAACACGGCGCTGCCGGCGATGGCGGCCAGCCTGGGCGAGAGCCCGCTGCGCATGCAGTCCGTGGTGATCTCCTACGCGCTGACCATGGCCGTGCTGATACCCGCCTCGGGCTGGCTGGCCGACCGCTTCGGCACGCGCAAGGTGTATTTCTCGGCCATCGTCCTGTTCACGCTGGGCTCGGTGCTGTGCGCGATCTCCCAGGACCTGAGCCAGCTCGTCGCCTCCCGCGTGGTCCAGGGGGCCGGCGGCGCGATGCTGATGCCCGTGGGCCGGCTGGTCATCCTGCGCAGTTTCCCCCAGGAGCGGCTGCTGCCCGCACTGAGCTTCGTCGCCATACCGGCCATGGTCGGCCCCATGATCGGCCCCGTGCTGGGTGGCTGGCTGTCCGAACAGTTCTCCTGGCACTGGGTGTTCCTGATCAACATTCCGGTCGGCGTGGCGGGCGCGATCGCCACGCGCACCTTCATGATCGACAAGCGCGAGACGCAACGGGCCGCCTTCGACGGCGTGGGCTACGGCCTGCTGGCCTTCGGCATGGCGGCCATCTCGCTGTCGCTGGACGGGTTCTCGGGCCGCGCCACGGGGCACGCGACCGTCGTGCTCATGCTGGTGTTCGGCCTGATCAGCATCGTCACCTACTGGCTGCGCGCGGGCAGGCAGGCCGCCCCGCTGTTCTCGCCCGCCCTGTTCCGTATCCACACGTTCACGATAGGCCTGCTGGGCAATCTGTTCGCGCGGCTGGGCAGCAGCGGCATGCCCTTCCTGCTGCCGCTGCTGCTGCAGGTCAGCCTGGGCTATTCGCCCACGCACTCGGGCCTGATGATGCTGCCCGTGGCCGCGGCCGGCATGCTCAGCAAGCGCCTGGCGACCTCGCTGATCACCCGCTACGGCTATCGCCACGTCCTGGTGGTCAACACGGTGCTGGTCGGCCTGACCATCGCCTCGTTCTCGCTGGTCGACGCCTCGCACCCGGTCTGGGCCCAGGTGGTGCTGATGGCCTTCTTCGGCGCGGTAAACTCGCTGCAGTTCACTGCCATGAACACGCTGACGCTGAAGGACCTGGGGCAACAAGGCGCCAGCAGCGGCAACAGCATCCTGTCCATGATGCAGATGCTGGCGATCAGCCTGAGCGTGACGGTGGCCGGCGGCATTCTCTCCGCCTTCAGCCACTTCGTGGACCACGGTGCCCCCCAGGACGCGCTGGCGGCCTTCCACGCCACCTTCATCTGCATCGGCCTGCTCACGGCGGCGTCGGCGTGGATCTTCTGGCAACTGTCGCCCGACGTGCCGCGCGAATCCAAGAAGGATGACTCGCTGGACCTGGGGTAACGAAGGGCGACGGCCGCGTCGTATAGAATCGACCCTTTTGCGCGGCCCGCCATGTGGTTCAAGAATCTACAGATCTATCGCCTTCCCGCCCCCTGGCCCATGACGCCCGAGGGGCTCGATGAACTGCTCAGGCCCCAGGTCTTCGGCCCCGGCTCCAGCCTGGAACTGCAGACGCAGGGATGGGCGCCCCCGCTGGAAAACGGCAGCCTGCTGGCCCACGGCGTGAACGGCCAGTTGCTGATCACGCTGCGCACCGAGAAGAAACTGCTCCCGACCACCGTCATCAACCAGGTGGCCAAGGCCAAGGCCCAGGAAATCGAAGAGCAGCAAGGCTTCAAGCCCGGCCGCAAGCAGATGAAGGAGATCAAGGAGAACGTCAAGGAAACGCTGCTGCCGCGCGCCTTCAGCATCCTGCGCGACACCCGCGCGTGGATGGATACGCGCAACGGCTGGCTGTGCATCGACGCTTCCTCGGCGGCACGCTGCGACGAACTGCTGCAACTCCTGAACCGGGCCATCGACAAGTTCCCGCTGGCCAACCTGCACGTGCAGACCTCGCCCGCGGCCGCCATGACCGAGTGGCTGGCCGGCGGCGAAGCCCCCGCCAACTTCACCATCGACCAGGACACCGAACTGCGCTCCACCGGTGAAGGCCGGGCCACGGTGCGCTACGTGCGGCAATCCATCGAGGCCGAGGACGTGCGCCGCCACATCGAGGCCGGCAAGCAGTGCACCCGGCTCGCGATGACCTGGGCCGACCGTATTTCGTTCGTGTTGAGCGAATCGCTGGCCATCAAGCGCATCGCGCCGCTGGACGTGCTCAAGGAAAACGCCGACGCCCTCGCGCAGAACGACGCCGAACGCTTCGACGCCGATTTCACGCTGATGTCCGGCGAACTGGCCAAGCTGATCGCCGACGTGGTCGACGCCCTGGGGGGCGAGGCCCCCACGATGCGCTGACTGCCTACGAGCGCCGGGCGCTCCAGGCTGCCAGGGCCGGCGCCAGCGCGAACAGACCGAACAGCCAGGCGGCCGCGGTGCGAGCGCCGTCGATACCGCCGGGGTCGGCCAGTCCGGCCGCGTTGGCCACCATCCCCGCCACGGCCGACCCCAGCGCGATCGCATAAAGCTGCAAGGTCGTCACCGCGCCCGAGGCCAGGTTTTCCTGGCCCGCGGGCGCCGAGCGGAACACCCGCGTCACCAGGTGCGACCAGCACATGCCTATGCCGAAGCCGACACCGGCCAGCGCCAGGCACAGCGCGGCGAACGCCACGTCGCCCGGCTCGCCGTACGGCACCAGCACGGCCAGCGCGGCCAGGCCCACCGTGGTCACCACAGGGCCGCCGCGGACCAGGCGCACGACGGCCTCGCCGGTGCGCCCCGAAAACATCAGCGAGGCCAGCGTCCAGCCGCCCGCCATGACCGCCGTCAGGTAGCCCGCGACGAGCGGCGTCTGGCCGTGCAGGGTCTGCAGGAAGTACGGGACGAAGATCTCGCTGGTCAGGCCGATGATGAGCATGGCCATCGTCAGGTAGCAGGCGCCCAGTACCGTGCGGGTCGAATAAGCGCCCGTGGGCATGAGCCGCGACGACGCCTTCACGTCCAGGCGCCCCATCCATGCCACCAGCGCCAGCCCCATCGCCACACCGGCGGCGTTCCAGGCCAGTTCATGCGAGAGGCTGCCCACCGAGACCACCATCACCGAGCACGCCAGCAGCGCCAGCTTGCCCCAGGGCACGCCCGCCGCCGCCGACGACGAGGCGGGCGCGGTAGCCGGCACCAGCCTATAGACGATGGCCGCCAGCGCGGCGGCGACAGGCAGCAGCGACAGGAAGGCCGGCCGCCACCATCCCAGTGAAGCAAACAACCCGCCCAGGGCCGGCCCCGACAGCGTCGCCACGCCCCACATCGCCGAGACGAAGGCCAGCGCGCGCGGCCACAGACGCGATTCGTACACCATCCTGATCAGCGCGTACGACAAGGCCAGCAGCACGCCGCCGGCGAGCCCCTGGACGGTACGCCCGGCAAGCAGCCACCACATGGCTGGCGCGGTGGCGCAGATCAGCGATCCCAGGCAGAACAGTGCCAGCGCGCCCAGATAGGCGCGGCGCGGCCCCATCCGGTCGATCAGCCGGTAGGACAAGGCCGAACCGAGAATGGACGCCACCACGAACAGCGTCGTACTCCAGGCGTAGTAGGCCAGCCCACCGATGCTGTGCACGATGGTGGGCATGATGGTGGTGACGACGTAGACATTGATGGCGTGGAGCGCCACGCCGCCGGCCAGCGCCAGCGAACGCAGCGCGTTGCGGCCGGTCATCAGTTCGAAGGGAGAAGACGTTTCCTGGGAGGAAGGCATGCGTAGGTCCGTGGACGCGCGCACTCAACGTGCGACAAGCGAGCGGACCGGATTGTAAGGGCGGACCGGCAGGCTGTGGCCCACCGGCAGAACATCGGAGAACTCCAGCGAAGCGCCTTCGTGCACCTCGCGGAAGGTGTTGGCCCCGTACAGGTTCTTGCCCTGTATGTAGTGCACGCCATCGATGGCCGACGGCGAGCGGACATCGCTGCCCAGCCGGTTGGCCAGCCAGCGCGACATCTCGAAATGGCTGATCCAGCGTTCCTGCCGCATGGGCGCGGAAGCGGCCTCGGGCGCCTCGCGGCTCCATGACAGCACCGGCACGTCGGCCACTTCGGGCTCGAGCACGTTGTGCCCCCACATGCCCCGGGCGCCCAGCAACTGCCCGTGGTCGCCGGTGATCACGAGGTGGCGCTGGCCCGGCAGGCCGTCGAATTCGTCCAGCATGCGGTCCAGCAACGCGTCGAGGTACAGCACGGAGTTGTCGTAGGCGTTGCGCTGGCGCACCGCGCGCGGCTGATCGTGGCTGTCCGGCCAATGCGCGTAGCGGCCCCGCACATGCGCATAGTTGGCCTCGTAGGGGGCATGCGTCGAGCGCAGCAGGACCACGACGAAAGTTTTCTTCGGCCACTGCTGTTCCTGCAGCAGCGACAGGATCGCCTCGTCGCCCTGCCTGCGGAAACGGGCGGGCTCGTCCTCGCGGGTGATGGACACGTCGACGTAGCGGCTGCCCACGTCGTTGAGCAGCTTGGACTCCTGGGACGAGATCCAGTAGGTCGTGAAGCCCGCCTCCTTGGCGAACTTGAACAGGTTCGTGGACAGGCTGCGGATCTGGTCCAGCTGGCCGGGCTCACGCACCGCGTTCATGATCAGCGGCATGCTGGCCGCGGTGGAGACGGCCGCCGCCACCCCGTGGCGGGCAACCAGCCCCTGCTCCATGCGTCTGGCCAGGTTGGGCGTCGTATCCCGCTCGTAACCCATGATGCCCAGATGTTCGCTACGCAGCGAATCGGCCACGAACAACCAGACGTGCTGGGCGTCCGAGGGGAATGGCACGACCTCGGGCCGGGTCGCGGCCGCCACCGGAGCCGGCGCGGCGTGGAGCGATCCGCGCAGGACGTTGTGCACCAGGAAGAAGCTGAAGGTGTTGAGCGAATTGTGCAGACCGCTGCGAGTGGGGCCCGGCAGGAAGGAATTGAGGTCGCGGTAGGTGGCGCGGTAAGGCTTGGACAGCAGGCCCGCGGCCACCAGCATGACCCCCAGCGCACGCTGCCAGCGCCGGACGTCGGACCGCATATAGCTCATGAACAGCCACCACGCGGCCAGATACGGGATCAGCACCGCGAACAGCACGTGGACATGGTCGCCGAAATCGGCCAGCGCCACTTCCCGGACGTCTCCGAACTCGGAAAACAGGCTGGCCAGCACGATGGGATCGAGCGGCCGGCCGGCGTAGGAAATATGGCTGAGCTGGATCAGTTCCATGCCGCCCAGCAGCACCAGGATGCACGTCACGAATACCCGGCTGCCCGACAGCCACAAGCCCAGGTTGAAGGCCAGCAGCGCCACGAAATAGTTCAGTTCGAAATCGGCCTGGTTGGCGACCGTGAACCATTGCTGGATCCAGTCGTCCAGCATCAGCAGCGACGTGGTCAGCAGGACCAGTGCTCCCCGCAGGGCGAGGTGCTGCCAGTTCCACATCCCGGGCCGGGGCGTCAGGGTCAGGGAGTCATTCGTCGTCATTCGCACTCGATCAGGCGGCCCGCGGCCTTCCTACGTGAAGAACGGCGTCCAGCCGGAACCGGGCGCCGTTCTGCTGCGGGCGGTGTATCCACCCCGGAAAAGCCGCAAGCTTAACTCAGTTCGCCCCTGCCGCGAGAGGGGGAATTCCCCTCGCGCCGGCCGGGGCGCCAGCTTTACGCCGCGTTGGACTCGGGCTGGCTGTCCTTCCCGCGATTGTTGACCACCATGCGGGCACCGCCCAGGATGGCAACCAACGCCAGCGGGTAGACCAGCCACTGCACCCAAGCGTGGGCCTGGAACCAGGGCTTGACCAGGGGCTCGCCCATCACCATCTTGGCCGCGGTCACGACCAGCACGCCGGCGCCGATGTAGATGATGGCCGGATAGCGTTCCATCAGGCGCAGGATGAGGCGGCTGCCCCAGACCATGATGGGCACGCTGATCAACAGGCCCAGCACCACCAGCAGGAAACTGCCGTGCGCCGCGCCGGCCACCGCCAGCACGTTGTCCACGCCCATGACCGCGTCGGCGATCACGATGGTCTTGATGGCGGCGACGAAGCTGGTGTTGACCGAGCCGTTGCCGTGCTCGTCTTCTTCGGCGGTCAGCAGCCGGTACGCGATCCACAGCAGCGCCAGGCCGCCCACCAGCATGAGGCCGGGAACCTTGAGCAGCCAGACCACGGCCAGCGTCATCAGCGTACGGACGACGATGGCGCCGACCGTGCCCCAGACGATGGCCTTCTTCTGCAAGGCGGGAGGCAGGTTGCGCGCGGCCAGCGCGATGACGATGGCGTTGTCGCCCGCCAGCACGATGTCGATGACGACGATGGACGCAAGCGCGAACAGGAATTGGGTGGTGAAAATTTCTGCGGCGAAAGCCGAAAGCCATTCCACGAGTGGTTCTCCAGAGAAGTTGACGGCCTCTGCTGGCGACAGGAATGACTGGGGACGGGAGTACCCATGCAGGACCTGAGGCCAGGCTGCAAAGGTCTTGTTCAATCACCGGGCGGTGATCCGCACGACCGGAGGAAGCGAACTTCCACGTATTGACGATCGTACGAAAGAGCCTGTTGGACTCTCGAACTACTCCCCTTTGGAGGGACATGCCAGAGACATGTCAGCGAGTATTTTCACCCGGGGCCCGGCTTCGCGTCAACATCGGGGGTTACCCCAGGAAAATGGCGAAAACGGGGCCGGATGGGAATTCCCGACCGGCCGCGCCGCCTACGGCGCGTAGTGCGCCACGCCAGCCGCCGGGACGGCAGGCACAGCCGCCTCGGCATGCGCGGGACGGAACGTCACGATGGCCATCAGCAGGATCGCCAGCGCCAGGTCGCGCCTGGGCGTCTCGTAGGGCTGCGAGCGGAAACGCCGGAAGCCCCACATGACCAGCACGATGAAGCCCCCCATCAGCGCCGCCGCCAGGAAAGAACCGGCGTACTGCGCCAGCACCGGCACCCGTTCGCTGAACGGCCCTTCGGGCAACGGCCCGCGCAATGCGCTGGACACGAGGAACATGAGTCCCAGCGCCCCTGCCAGCGCTCCCCACGACAAATCCCGACCGACGAAAACTTTCACGACATTCACACCCAAGGCTAAACGGGAAAAGTATAGCTTTTGATCTTCTCCCAGGATGCGGTGGATCCGGCTTTGCCGGTCCACCTGCATCGCCCCCTGGGGGGCGCGCGAAGCGCGTAGGGGGGGACCTCTACGGCCAGGCAGAGTAGGTGAGGTCTTCGCGGCCTGCTTCTTCCAGCACGCGGCGGCGGTAGCTGCCGGGGGGAACGCCCATGTGGCGTTTGAAGAAACGGTTGAAATGCGCGGTGTCGCGGAACCCCAGGCCGTAGGCGACCTGGGCCACGGGCAGCGGCGATTGCTGCAAACGGACCCGGGCCTCCTGCAACAGGCGCTCGTGCACCACGGCCAGCGGGCCGCAACCGGCGCTGCGCATGGACGCCGCATGCAGCCGGCGCTCGGTCACGCCCAGGGTGCGGGCGTAGCGGGCAATGGGCCAGTGTTCGCGGAAGTGCATCTCCACCACGCGCAGGAAACGCTGGAACACGACGGAGCCGGGCCGATCCCCCGTGGGCGCCTCGGGGTCGATGTCGCTCATGCGCCAGAGGTGCGTCAGGACGATGGACAGATACGCGACGGCGATGCCCGCGGCGCCCTTGGCCGCCTGGCGCAATTCATGGCTGACCGCCTCGAACACCGGGCGCAGCATGTCCCGCCCCGCCGCCATCTCGTCCGGCCCGATGTGCAGCAGACGGTCGGCCACGTTGCGCAAGGCCGCCGCATGCTGGCTGGCGGCCGAGGCGCGCGACACCAGTTCCTCGGCGGCCGACAGCATGTAGCCGGCGCCGCCGGCCTCCAGACGGATGGACTGCGCCATGCCCGGCGGCAGCCAGGCCAGGCACGGCGCGCGCAGCGCGAGCTGCCCGTGGCGCAGCGTGGCGACGCCCTTCCCCGCCGTCAGCAGCAAGGCGTGGCTGCGCCCCTGCCGCCGCGTGGCGTCGATCACCCATTCGCGCGCGGCCAGCGCGGGCACCATGGACTCGCTTTCCATCAGGGTGGCCAGCGGCGTCTCGCCGATGTCCGGGTGCACGTCGGGTAGGGAATGCGGATAAGCCACCATGCGGGTCCTCGGGAAGGCGGGCGGAAAAGTGCAAGTATTCGTCCGATTTCATCAATGCCTGCAACTTTACACGGCCGTGCCCTCTGGCCAGAATTTGTACGTCGCTACAACAAAACTCCGCGATTGTTACAAAATTACCGGGAGACACACTATGCTCACCTCGTCCTTGAAGTCGCTGCGCCTGCTGGGCGCGGCCACCGCCTTGTCGGCGTTTTCGCTCGCCCTGCCAGCCCATGCCCAGGACGCCGTCACCATCGGCTACGCCATCTCCAAGACCGGTGTCAACGCGGGCGGCGCGGGCATCACGACCATCCCCAACTACAAGCTCTGGGTCCATGAAGTCAATCAGGCGGGCGGCCTGAAGGTCGGCGCCAAGCGCCTGCCCATCAAGGTCGTCGAATACGACGACCGCTCCAGCTCCGAAGACGCCGTGCGCGCCGTCGAGCGCCTCATCACTCAGGACAAGGTCGACTTCCTGCTGCCCCCGTGGTCCACCGCGATGAACCTGGCCGTCGCGCCCACCTTCCACCGCTACGGCTATCCGCTGCTGGCGGGCTCGGCCGTGACCGAACGCGCGCCCGAATTCGCCAAGCGCTGGCCCAACAGCTACTGGCTGCTGGGCACGGGCTCGCAATACGCCGAGGCCTTGGTCGACCAGTTGGCCAGCCTGCGCAAGGCGGGCAAGATCGGCGACTCCATCGCCATGGTCTCGATCGCCGACGGCTTCGGCATCGAGCTGGCCACCGCGGCGCGCGCCGCGTTCCAGAAGGCGGGCTTCAAGCTGGCCTACGCCAAGACCTATCCGGTCGGCACGCAGGACCTCGCGCCTATCGTGAACGAGGCCAAGAACCTGAATCCCGACGTCTTCATCGCGTTCAGCTATCCGCCCGACACCATGGCCATCACCGACCAGGCGCGGGTGCTGGGTTTCAATCCCAAGGTGTTCTACACCGGCGTGGGCACCGCCTTCCCGCTGTACAAGAACCGCTTCGGCGCGAACGCCGAGGGCGTGGCCAGCCTGGGGGGCATCGACGCCAACAGCCCCGCGGTCAAGGCCTACATCCAGCGCCACAAGGAAGTGACCGGCGCCGAGCCGGATCGCTGGGCCAGCCTGGTCACCTACGCCGGACTGCAGGTGCTGCAACAGGCCATCGAGAAGGCCGGGACACTGGACCGCAAGGCCGTGTCGGCCAAGATCGCGAGCGAGGACTTCGAGACCATCCTGGGCCGCATCAACCTGAAGAACCACATGGTGCCCAACATGCTGACGCTGGGCCAATGGCAGAACGGCGAGTTCGTCGGCATCGAGCCGGCCAGCCACGCCGGCGCCGCCAAGCTGGTCTTCCCCAAGTCTGCCTGGCAGGCCGGCGCCGCCGCGCGCTGACCCTCAACCCGCGCCGCCCGGCCGCATGGCGCCGGGCGGCGCGCGACAGGAATCCCGTATGTTCATCGATGCACTCTTCTCCGGCATCACGCTGGGAGGCATGTACGCGCTCGTCGCCATGGGGCTCACCCTGCAGTACGGCGTCTCGCGCATCATGAATCTGGCCTATGGCGAGTTTCTCGTCGCCGCAGCCTTCTGCGCCTACCTGCTGATGACCGGTCTCCAGGTCACGCCCCTGTGGGGGCTGCTGCTGATCGTCCCCCTCGCCTTCGCCCTGAACTGGCTGGTCTACCGCTTTTTGCTGACGCCGCTGGTCAAGCGCACCCGCACGCGCGCCGCGCTGGAGGTGGACAGCATCCTGGCCACCTTCGGCCTGTTGTTCATCGTGCAGGGGGTGATGCAGATCACCTTCGGCGGCAACTACTACAGCTATTCCTACCTGAACGAACCCGTGCGCATCCTGGATTCGGTGCTGGCCCTGAACCGGCTGCTCGCCCTGGGTTTCGCCGCGGTGTTCGGCATCGGCTTCTACCTGGCGCTGACCCGCACCCGCCTGGGCACCGCCATCCGGGCGGTGGCGGTGGACCCGGTGGCCGCGCGCCTGGTCGCCATCGACGTACGCTGGGCCTCGGCGCTGGCCTTCGCCGCCGGCGGCGCGCTGGCAGCCAGCGGCGGCGTGCTGGTCAGCATGTTCCTGACCTTCAACGCCAACATGGGCGTGATCTTCACCATGAAGGCACTGATCGTGATCATCATGGGCGGCGTGGGCAACGTCCTGGGCGCGCTGGTCGCGGGGCTGCTGCTGGGCCTGGCGGAGTCCTTCATCGCCACCTACGTCGATCCCGGACTGACGATCGCCGTGACCTACGGCGTGTTCCTGCTGGTGCTGCTGGTGCGTCCCACCGGCCTGTTCGGGAGGGCCGCGCGATGAACGCCCCGCTGCGCACTCCCCTGATCGCGGGCGCCGCCATGCTGGCGGTGCTGGCCGGCGTGCCCCTGGTGGCCGACGGCTATGGCCTGTCGCTGGCCATCAACATCCTCAACTACGCCGTGCTGGCCACCGCCTGGGCGATGTTCTCGGGCCCCACCCGGTATGTATCGCTGGCCACGGTCGCCTTCTTCGGCATCGGCGCCTATACCGTGGCGGTCCTGGGCGATGCCCTGCCCTGGCCGGCCGTGCTGGCGGCGGCCGCCCTGGTCGGGCTGGTGGTCGCCATCGTCGTCGGCCTGTCCACGCTCAGGCTGGCCGGCGTCTATTTCGTCATCTTTACTTTCGGGCTGACCGAGCTGATCCGCCAACTGGTCACCTGGTACGAGGTGAACGTGTCGAACTCCATCGGCCGCTATGTGTTCCTGGACATCAGCCAGGAACAGATCTACTGGCAACTGCTGGCGCTGGGCGCGGTCCTGTTCCTGGTCACCCTGCTGCTGGGCCGCTCCCGCCTGGGCTTCGCGCTGCGCATCATCGGCGCGGACGAAACCGTGGCCCGCCACTGCGGCATCGACACCACCCGCGCCAAGGTGCTGCTGTTCGCGCTCAGCGCCGTCTTCATGACGCTGTCGGGTGCGATCATGGCGCCGCGCTGGACCTACATCGACCCGGCCATCGCGTTCAATCCGGTCATGTCGTTCCAGGTGCTGATCATGGCGCTGCTGGGCGGCGTGCAGCGGCTGTACGGCCCGCTGCTGGGCGTCATCCCGCTCGCGCTGCTGTTCGAATACCTGGGCGCGAATTTCCCCAACCACTACAGCATCCTGCTCGGCGCCGTCTTCATGATCATCGTCTACCTGCTGCCCAACGGCGTCGTCGGCCTCGCCCGGCGGCTGCGCAAGGCCGACCGCACGGCGTCTCCCGCCGCCAAGGAGGCGTCATGAACAGCCTGCGCATCTCCCTCTTGCGGAAAACCTTCGGCGGCCTGACCGCGGTCAACGACTTGAGCTTCTCGGTCGAGGCCGGCGAGATCGTCGGCCTCTTGGGGCCAAACGGCTCGGGCAAGACCACGGTCATGAACCTGATCTCGGGCGCGCTGGCCCCGGATGCCGGAGACATCGAACTCGCGGGCCGGCCCATCGCCGGCAAGGCGCCCCACAAGGTGGCGCACGCGGGCGTCGCGCGGACCTTCCAGTTGGTACGGGTGCTGGCCGACATGGACGCGACCGAGAACGTGGTGGCGGGCCTGGCCTTCTCGCGCGAACCGACGTGGGGTGCGCGGGCCGCCACAAGGGCCGGCGAACTGCTGGCGCGCGTCGGCCTGGCGCGCCATGCCCGGACACTGGCCGGAGAGCTGACCTACATCGACCAGAAGCGGCTGGAACTGGCGCGCGCCCTGGCCCTGTCGCCCCGCCTGCTGCTGCTGGACGAATGGCTGGCCGGCCTGAACCCGTCCGAACTGCTCGAAGGCATCGCGCTGGTCCGCTCGCTCAAGGACGAGGGCATCAGCATCATCCTGGTCGAACACGTCATGGACGCCGTGCACTCGCTGTGCGACCGCTGCGTCGTGATGAACGCCGGCGCCAAGATCGCCGAGGGCACGCCCGCCGCCGTGCTGTCGGATCCGGAAGTGATCCGCGCCTACCTGGGAGACGCCAGTGCTTGAAGTCGCCAACCTGTCGGTCGCCTACGGCAAGCATACGGCGCTGCGCAAGGTCGCGCTGTCGGTCGGACCGGGCGAGATCGTCGTCATGCTGGGCGCCAACGGCGCCGGCAAGAGCACGCTGCTCAAGGCCGTGGGCGGCCTCGTGCCGCACGACGGCCACGCCGTCGTGCGCCTGTCGGGGCGGGACATCGCCGCGACGCCGGCCCACCGCATCGTCGAGCTGGGCATCGCCCTGGTCCCCGAGGGGCGTGGCATCTTCGGCGAACTCACCGTGCGCGAGAACCTGCGGCTGGGAGCCTATGCGCGCCGCGCCCGGGAAAGCGAGGCCGCGACGCTGGAACGCGTGCTGACCCTGTTCCCCCGGCTGGGGGAGCGCCTGGGCCAGACCGCACGCACCATGAGCGGCGGCGAGCAGCAGATGGTCGCCATCGGCCGGGCGCTGATGTCTCGGCCGGAAATCCTGCTGCTGGACGAACCGTCGCTGGGCCTGTCCCCCTTGATGAGTGCCGAGCTGTTCAAATCTCTGGCCGCCATCCGGCAGGACGGGGTCGGCATCCTGCTGGTCGAGCAGAATGCCCGCCTGAGCCTGGCGATCGCCCAGCGCGGCTACCTGATCGAGAACGGCGCCATCGCCGGCGAAGGCGAAGCCGGCGCACTGATGAACGACCCGGCCGTGCAGAAAGCCTACCTCGGCATGGCAACCGCCTGATACGAATCAAGGCGGCCGCGGGGCCGCCACTACTGGAGTCCTACCCATGTTCGACATCAAGCTCCTGATCGACAACGAAGACCGCGACGCCACCGGCGGCGCCACGTTCGTGCGCCGCGACCCGGTCACCGGCGACGACAGCACACGGGCATCGGCCGCCACGGTGGCCGATGCCCGCGCCGCCGCCGATGCCGCCGCGGCCGCCTTTCCCGCCTGGGCCGCGCTGGGCCCGAACGAGCGGCGGCGCCTGCTGAACCGCGCGGCCGACCTGCTGGAAGAACGCACGCCGGAATTCATCGCCCGCATGATCGCCGAAACCGGCGCCACGCGCGGCTGGGCCGGTTTCAACGCACACCTGGCCGCCGGCATCCTGCGCGAGGCCGCCGCCATGACGACGCAGATCGCCGGCGAGGTCATCCCCTCCGACGTGCCGGGCAGCCTGGCCATGGCCGTGCGCCAGCCGGTGGGCGTGGTGCTGGGCATCGCGCCCTGGAACGCGCCCATCATCCTGGGCACGCGCTCGATCGCCATGCCGCTGGCCTGCGGCAACACCGTCGTGTTCAAGGTGTCCGAGCTCTGCCCCGCCACGCACCACCTGATCGCCCGGACCCTGTCCGACGCCGGCCTGCCGGCCGGCACCGTCAACGTCGTCGCCAACGCGCCCGACGACGCACCCGCGGTGGTCGAGGCGCTGATCGCCCATCCGGCGATCCGCCGGGTCAACTTCACCGGCTCGACCCGCGTCGGCCGCATCATCGCGCAGAGCGCCGCCCGCCACCTGAAACCGGTCCTGCTGGAGCTGGGCGGCAAGGCGCCGCTGCTGGTGCTCGACGACGCCGACCTCGACGCCGCGGTCGGTGCGGCGGCCTTCGGCGCCTTCATGAACCAGGGCCAGATCTGCATGTCCACCGAACGGCTGGTGGTGGACGACGCCATCGCCGACGCCTTCGCCGCCAGGTTCGCCGCGAAAGCCGCCTCGCTGCCCGCGGGCGATCCCCGCCGCGACGACGTCGTGCTGGGCGCCGTCGTGACGCCGGAGGCCATCCAGCGCATCCGGCGCCTGATCGACGACGCGGTGTCCAAGGGTGCCAAGCTCATCGCCGGCGGCAGCATCGAGGGCAACATCATGGCGGCCACCGTGCTCGACAAGGTGACCCCGGCGATGGAAATCTACGGCGAGGAATCCTTTGGCCCGGTGGTGTGCATCGTCCGCGTCAGCGGCACCGAGGAAGCCATACGCGTAGCCAACGACAGCGAGTACGGACTATCGTCGGCCGTGTTCAGCCGCGATATCGCGCGGGCAATGGAAGTGGCCAAGCGCATCGAGAGCGGCATCTGCCACATCAACGGCCCCACCGTGCACGACGAAGCGCAGATGCCGTTCGGCGGCGTCAAGGCCAGCGGCTACGGCCGCTTCGGCGGCAAGGCGGGCATCCATGAATTCACCGAACTGCGATGGATCACCGTCCAGACCACGCCCCGGCACTATCCGTTCTGACGTAGTCTCAGGCAAAAAAAATGCCGCCCCGAGGGGCGGCATTTTTCATCCAGCAGCCTATCAGGCGGCGGGAGCCGAAGCGGCTTGCTGCTCGGCGGCGGCCGGAGCGGCAACCGGAGCAACGGCCTTCTTCGCCACGCGCTTGGCGGCGGGCTTCTTCGCGGCAGGCTTGGCAGCCGGCTTGGCAGCCTTGGCGACGGGCTTGGCAGCAGCCTTCTTGGCCGGAGCGGCGGCCTTCGTGGCGGCCTTGGCTTTCTTGGCAGCAGGCTTCTTGTCGCCTGCGGCCACGACAGCCTTGGCTTCCTTCACGGCGGCCTTCACGGCCTTCTCGTAAAGGCTCACGCGCTGGGCGGCGTCCTTGCGGGCCTTCTCCGAACGCTCGAGCGCCTTCTTGGCGGCATCGCCCAGACGGACGGCGGCGGCTTCGAGCTTCGCCAGCACGCCGGCGGACTTGGCCGGAGCAGCTTTCTTGGCGACCTTCGCGGCCGGCTTCTTGGCTGCCGGTTTGGCAGCTGCCTTAACGGGTTGCGATTTCTTAACCATATCAATCTCTAAAAGTCGAGGCCCGAAGTGTTAATGGTGCTCAATGCAATGTCAACCCTTTTAGGCACCAACGACGAAAATTTTTGCGTTGGCACCACGCGTCATGTCACGTCATCGCATCGTGCAGAATCGTCACGGCGACGTCCGACCGAACGTCACGCGAGCGATGATCCATACCGCCACGCCGCACAGCGCGGCAAGCATTCCCACCGCGACGACGGGCGCGACCGGCAGCACGCCCACCGCCGTGCTGCCCAGCGCGCCGCCCAGCATTTGCGATGCGCCCAGCACCGCCGCGCCCACGCCCGCCATCGCGCCCGCATCCTGCAATCCCAGCGCGAAGAGGGTCGGCATGATGAAGCCGCCGAAGAAAAGACTGGCCGCCATCGCCACGACGAAGACGGCGATCTCCCACCACTGCCCGTGCGCGCCGCGCAGCGCGAGTCCGACCGCGAGCGCGGCCAATCCGGCGCAGGCCGCGCCGCGCACGCCCGCGTACAGCACGCGCTGGGGCGGCACGCCGCGCTGTGAGAGACGCGCGGTCGTCAGCGATCCCGCCAGCACCGCCGCCGAGGCCAGCGCGAACGCGATCGCATAGACCGAACTGGACACGCCCATGCCGTCGATCAGCACGAAGGGCGAACCGCTGATGAAGACGAACATGCCGCAGAACACGACCCCCAGCGCGCACGACAGGGCCCCCGCGTGGGGCAGCGCAAGAAAGCCGCGATAGCCCGCCGGGCGCCCGGCGCCTTCCCGCGGCGACGGGCCGGCAGCGGCTCCGGGACCTTCGGACTCGGGACCGGCGGGCTGCACGCCCCGGAGCGCGCTCAAGCGACCCGCCCGCAGGCGGATCCCGACGATGACGGCCAGCAGCAGCCCCGCCCCGGCCAGCACCGCGAACAGTCCGCGCCAACCGACCGCATGGATGACGAACGCCCCGATCAGCGGCGCGACGATGGGCGCCAGGCTCAGCACCGCGACGATGAAGGACTGGATCGTGGCTCGCTGCTGCGGTTGGGGAAAGACATCGCGGACCAGCGCGATGCCGGCCACCGACGCGGCCGATGCGCCGAAACCCTGGACCGCCCGCCAGCCGATCAGCGCCGCGCCGTCCGCGGCCAGCGTGCAGGCGATGGCCGCCGCCACGTATACGGCCAGGCCGAGCAGGATGACGCGCAGGCGCCCGTGGCGATCGGACAAGGGTCCCCAGGCCAGTTGGCCGAACCCGAAGGTCAGCATGAACGCGCCCAGCGTCGCCTGCATCTGCGAGTCGGTGGCGCCGAGTTCGGCGCCGATGGCGGGCAGCCCGGGCAGGCTGATGTCGATGGACAGGGGCGGCAGGCCGGCCAGCATGCCCAGCACGACGATGAAGCCGACCGGCAATGCGATCCGGGTCGGAGGGGAATGCCTTGCTTGCACGAAGCGATCTCCTGGCTGAGGTGCGTCCCGGATTCACCGGGACGCCGAAGAGCGGAGGATATCGTGCTTTTGCCGGGGCGGACATGCTGCCGCCCCGCGAGGCGCGAGCCTCAGTTCGGTTGCAGGCCGGCGTCCTGGACGATCTTGCGCCAGCGGTTCTCCTCGGCGCGCACGTAGCGGTCCATCGACCCCGGATCGCCCGTCACCTTGATCAGGCCTTCTTCTTTCACCAGCCGTTGGAACGTCGGCGTCTCGGCGGCATGGTTGATCGCCCGGTTCAGGCTGTCGATGACCGGCGCCGGCGTGCCGGCTGGAACGAGGAAGCCGTACCAGGCCTGGGCGTCGTACCCCGCCACCCCGGCCTCGGCCACGGTGGGCAGGTCCGGCAGCACCGCCGACCGGTCGGCCGAGGTCACGGCCAGCGCCCGCAGCTTGCCCGCCTTGATGTAGCTCAGGGCGCCGGGAATGGTCGAGAAGATGACGTCGATCTGCCCGCCGATCAGATCGTTCAGCGCGGGCGCCGCGCCCTTGTAGGGCACGTGCGTCAGCTCCGTCCCGGACAGCGTCGCGAACAGCGCGCCCGCCAGGTGCGCGGAAGTCCCGTTGCCGTTGGACCCGTAGTTGATCTTCCCGGGATTGGCCTTCGCGTAGGCGATCAGTTCGGCCACCGTCTTGTAGGGGCGCTGCGGATTCACCACCAGCACGTTCGGCGCCTTGGCCACCATGCCGGCGGAAACCAGCGAGGTCTCGTTGGAATACGGCAGCTTCTCCTGCAGGCTGGGGTTGACCGCGTAGGCGAAGGTCCCCATCACGATGGCATAGCCGTCGGGCGGACTCTTGGCGACGTAGTCGGTGCCGATCACCGTGCCGCCGCCCGGCCGGTTCTCGACGATGACCGGTTTGCGGAAGTATTCGCCCATCTTCTCGGCGACGATGCGGCCGACCAGATCCGTTCCGCCGCCCGGCGGAAAGGGAACGACGAGCTTGAGCGGCCGCTCGGGAAAGGAAGCCGCCAGGGCCGGTCCGGCCAGCAGCGGTCCCGCGATCGCCAGGCAGGCGGCGCCAAGGCCCATGCGCCAGGGGGATGCCAGGAAAGTCATGATGTCTCCGTTATCTTGATTCTGTTCTGCCGCGATGCACGCTACAGCCGGTAGCTCGGATCGATCCGGTCCAGCTTGCGCAGCAGCGCGGGCCATTCCATGACGCCGTACGGCCGCCGGGTCTGCGGCTGATAGTTCATGTAGGTCTTGTCCAGGACGTCCTGGGGAACGGGGTTCAGCGGACTGTTGCAGGCCATGGCCGCCAGTTGCAGCTTGCAGGACAGCTCCAGGCGATGCATGGCGTTGAACGCCTCGGGTATCGTCCGCCCGACGGTCAGCAATCCGTGGTTCCTCAGGATCATGGCGTTGTTGTCGCCCAGGTCGGCCACCAGGGAGGCCTGCTCCGCGTCGTCCAGCACTACCCCCTGGTAGTCGTGGTAGCTGATGTTGACGAAGCGCATGGAGGTCTGCGCCAGCGGCAGCAGACCGCACTCGAGCGCCGACACGGCCATCCCGGGCCAGGTGTGCGTATGGATGACGCACGACAGCTCGTGCCGGGCCTGGTGGATCGCGCTGTGGATGACGAAGCCCGCGCGGTTGACGCCGTACTTCAGGTCCGGCCCGAAGTCGGGCGCGCTCAGGACCTCGCCGTCGGCGTTGATCTTGATCAGGCTGGACGCGGTGATTTCCTCGTACAGCAGCCCATAGGCGTTGATCAGGAATGCGTTTTCCTCGCCGGGCACCCGGGCCGAGATATGGTTGGCGGCCATGTCGGCCATCCCATAGAACTCGACCAGGCGATAGCACGCCGCGAGATTGATCCGGGCCTCCCATTCGGCCTCGGAACATCGGGACCGCATGGATGCGATACCCAGGTCCGCCAATTCAGCCATTGTCGATTCCTCCTGCGCAAAGTCGTGCCCTGCATTCTGCGCACACGCGAAGCGAAGGGGAAATGACTTTTCGGGCGGATCAGGCCAACTATTTTGTAGGGCTGGCCGCGGACGGCGGCGGCATGGGCGCCTCGTCCATCACGTCGTCGGCGCGCGAGCCCAGCTCGGACAGCAGCCATCGACGGAAGGCCCGGAACGCGGCGGTGGGGGCCCGGTCCTTGGGATGCACGAGGAAATAGCCGCCCGCGGGCCGATAGGAGGCGTCGAACGGCGCGACCAGTTGCCCCGACGCCAGATAGCCCTCGACCAGGATCCTGACGCCCAGCGCCACGCCCAGGCCGCGTATCGCCGCCTCGTAGGCCATCAGCGAGCTCTCGAACTTGTGGCCCCGGCCGGCATGGTCGCTGGCCAGCCCCGCGTGGCGGAACCAGCCCTCCCAGTCCCCCGGGCGGGCGAGCGAATGCAGCAGCGGCAATTCGAGCATGGCCGACAGGTCCGGCGTCCCGCCGGTCTTCGCCAGGAGATCCGGGCTCATGACCGGGACGAGTTCGATCGGCGCCAGCATGTCGACTTCGATCCCGGGTATGTCGGGCACCCCGAAACGGATGGCGGCGTCGAAATCCTGGTGATTGAAATCGACCAGGGCCGAGGAGGCCGACAGCCGGATCTCCACCGAGGGATGCTGCTCGTGGAAAGCCGGCAGCATGGGAATCAGCCAGCACTGCGCGAACGTGTTGTAGGCCAGGATGGACAGCACCTGCGGCTGTCCGCGCCGGCTCAGTTGCGAGGTCGCGAAAGCCAGGTCGTTGAGCGCCCGGCGCACCGCGGGATAGTAGCGGCTGCCCGCCTTGGTCAGCGCGATCGACTGCCCGCGCCGGTCGAACAGCTCCACGCCCAGGAAATCCTCCAGGCCACGGACCTGGCGGCTGACCGCCACCTGCGTCACGCAGAGTTCGTCGGCGGCCGCCGTGAAGCTCATCAACCGCGCCGCGGCCTCGAAGGCTCGCAGCGACTTCATTGGAGGCAGAGGCAGCTTCACGACGTCACCCGGCGGGCTTCAGCCGCCCAGATAGGCTTCCACCAGGCGGCGGTCGCCCAGCAGTTCCTTGCCGGAACCGGACAATGCGATGCCGCCCGTCTCGAGCACGTAGCCGCGGTGGGCGATCCTGAGCGCCTGCCGCACGTTCTGCTCGACCAGGAAGATCGTCAGCCCCTGCCGGTTGATCTCGCGCAGGATGCGGAAGATCTCCTGCACGATGATGGGCGCCAGCCCCATGGACGGCTCGTCCAGCAGCAGCAGCCGCGGCTTGGCCATCAGCGCCCGGCCGATCGCCAGCATCTGCTGCTCGCCGCCGGACAGATTGCCCGCCATGCCGTCCAGGCGCTCTTTCAGCCGGGGAAAGAGTTCGAACACGCGGTCCAGGTCGGCGCCGATCCCGCCCTTGTCGCGCCGGGTATAGGCGCCCAGTTCGAGGTTCTCGCGCACCGTCATCGTGGTCAGGATGGCGCGGCCCTCGGCGACCTGCACGATGCCCTTGGAGACGATGCGGTGCGGCGCCAGGCGCGAAATGTCCTCGCCCTGGAACGTGACCGTGCCCGCTTCCTTGGGGATCAGGCCCGACAGCGCCAGCAGCGTGGTGGACTTGCCCGCGCCGTTGGCGCCGACCAGGGTCGTGATCTCGCCCTCGCGCAGTTCGAGGTCGATGCCCTTGACCGCGGCGATGTGGCCGTAGGAAACCTTCAGGCCGTCGACTTTCAGCAGCGGATTCATGCCTGCACCTCGTCCGCCACGTCGTCCTCGCGTCCCAGGTAGGCCTCGATCACCATCGGGTTGTTGCGGATTTCCCCGGGCAGGCCTTCGGCGATGATCCGCCCGAAATTCAGCACCGCGATGCGGTCGCACAGCCCCATCACGAAGCGCATGTCGTGCTCGATCATGAAGATGGTGTAGCCCCGCGCCTTGATGTTCTCGATCTCGGCCATCAGATCCACTTTCTCGCCGGTGTTCATGCCCGCCACGGGTTCGTCCAGCAGCAGCAGCTTCGGCTCGGTCGCCAGCGCGCGGGCCAGCTCCAGCTTGCGCTGGTCGCCGTAGGACAGGTTGTCAGCGGTCTGGTGCGCCTTGTGCTCCAGCTTGACCCAGGACAGCAGCTCGAGCGCCCGTTCGCGCGCGCGGCGCTCCTGGGCGCGGAACCCGGGCAGCGCCAGCAGCAAGCCGGCCGGCCCGTAGTCCAGGTGGCGGTGCATGCCGACCACCACGTTCTCGAGCAGCGACATTTCCTTGAAGATGCGGATGTTCTGGAACGTGCGGGCGATACCGCGCCGGGTGATCTGGTGCGGCTTGGCGCCCACGAGATCCTGGCCGTCGAAGGTGAGCGAGCCGCCCGTGGGTTCGAGCAGGCCGGTGATCAGGTTGAACACCGTCGTCTTGCCCGCGCCGTTGGGGCCGATCAGGCCGAAGATCGTCCCTTGCGGAACCTCGATGTTGACGTCCTGCAATACGTGCAATCCGCCGAAGCTCTTGGAAATCGATTGGAGTTTCAGCATGTCAGTGGCTCCGCCGGCGGAACCAGCTACGCAGCAGCGCCGGATCCCAGATGCCCTTGGGCAGGAACAGCACGATCAGGACCAGGATCACGCCGTTGATGACCAGCCGGAAATCGTTGAACGCGCGCAGCATCTCGGGCAGCAGCGTCAGGATCACGGCACCGGCCACCGGCCCGGCCAGGCTGCCGATGCCGCCCAGGATCGTCATGGTCAGGATTTCGACACCCCGGTCGAAACCGTATTCGTTGGGACCGATGAAGAAGGTCAGGTGGGCGTTCAGCGCGCCCGCGAGGCCCGCCAGCAGCGCCCCCAGGACGAAGGCCAGCATCTTGGTGTTGTTGACGTCGATGCCCATCAGCCCTGCGGCGGTCTCGTCCTCCTTGATGGCCTCGAACGCGCGGCCGACCTTCGAACGCAGCAACCGGAACAGCACGGCCAGCGCCAGCGCCACGGCCAGTGCGATATGCCACCACTCCGTCAGTTGGGGGATGCCGTTCAGGCCCAGCGCGCCGCCCGTCCACGACTCCGTGTTCAGGATCACGACCCGGACCACCTCGCCGAAGCCCAGCGTGGCCATGGCCAGGTAGACCCCGGACAGGCGCAGCGTGGGCTTGCCGATGACGAAGGCCACCAGCATGGGCGCGGCCATGCCGCCCAGCAGCGCCACCGGGAAGGACATCTCGAAATTCATCGTCAGGATGGACGCGGTATAAGCGCCTATCCCCATGAAGGCGGCATTGGCCATGGCCAGCATGCCGCACGAAAGCGTCAGGTAGATCGACAGCGCCAGCAAGGCGTTGGTGCCCAGGGTCAGCACCAGGTTGCTGTAGATCGACCAGAAATTATCGAACCATTCCATTTCTTGTCTGCGTCCTTATGCCTTGCGTTCCAGCACCTTGCCGAACAAGCCCTGCGGGCGAACGAGCAGGATCAGGAACAGGAGGCCGAAGGCCACCGCGTCGCGCATGGTCGAGCCGATGTAGGCCACCGACAGCACCTCCGCGAAGCCCAGGAACAAGCCGCCTATCATGGCGCCGCGGATGTCTCCCATGCCGCCCAGGATGATGACGGCGATGCCCTTGTGCAGCATGGGCTGGCCCATCAGCGGGAACACCGCGTTGGAATAGAGGCCGATCAGCACGCCGGCCACGCCGCCCAGGGCGGCCGCGGCGAAGGACGTCAGCATGAACAGCCCCTCGACGTTGATACCCAGCAGCGAGGCCGCCTTGGGCGATTCGGCGATGGCCCGCAGCCCCCTGCCCAGTTGGGTCCGTTTCATGACCACCATCAGCGCGGCCATGAGCGCGAACGACAGGAAGATGATGACGAGCTCGATCACGGTCATGTGCAGCCCGGCGATCTCGATGGCGTCGTCGGGCACCAGGCCGGACGGGAAGCGCATGTTGGCGGCGCCGTAGATGCCCTGCATGCCGCTGTTGAGCGCGATGGCCACCCCTATGGTGGCGATCATGGGTATGAGGTGCGGCGCGTTGCGCTTGCGCAGGCGCTTCAGGACGAGCACGTCGATCAGGATGCCGACGATGCCGCTGCCCGCCGCCGCGGCGGCCAGGCCGGCCCACAGGGGCAGGTCGAACTGGGTGATCAGTTGCAGCGCCACGTAGGCGCCCACCATGAACACCGCGCCGTGCGAGAGATTGATGACGCCCAGCACGCCGAATACCAGCGTGAAGCCGAGCGCGAACAGAGCGTAAACGCACCCTAGCGATAATGCGTTGACGAGTTGCTGCTGTAGCATGCCCCCCCCTACGCGCTTCGCGCGCCCCCCAGGGGGCGGCGCTGGAGGACCGGCGGAGCCGGATCCTCGGCGCCCTGGATCTGGCAGCCTACTTTTTGCCAGGGCCGGATACAGGAGCGAAGCAGCAAGATTACCAATGGAAAATGGGCATGAGCCCTACTTTGCTATTACAAAGGGCGCGGGAGTCCCGCGCCCTTTTGGGATCGCCGGCGCGAGGCCGGCGGGTTCCGCGGGTACCGCTTATTTCTCGATGACGTAGCGGCCGCCGCGGGTGACCATGACGATGGGGGTCTGGACCGCATCGTAGCCGCCGGGCTTGCCGGCGGCGCCCTTGGCCTGGCGGAACTGGAAGGCTCCGGTCGCGCCGGTGATCTTCACCGCGGGCAGCGCCGCCTGGAGGGCGTCGCGGTCGGCCTGCAGCTTGCCCGAGAGCTTCACCTTCTTCAGGGCTTCGGCCACGATGTGCATCGCGTCGTAGGCCTGGGCGGCGAACTGGTCGGGGGCCACATTGTACTTCGCCTTGTAGGCGGCGATGAACTTGGTGTTCTCGGGGGTGGAGTTCTCGATGGACCAGGGGCTGCCGACCCACAGGCCGTCGGCCCGTTCCTTGGCCAGGTCGAACACCTTGACCGAGTTCATGCCGTTGCCGCCGATGAAGGGCACGTTCAGTCCCAACTGGCGCGCCTGCACCATGATGGGACCGCCTTCGGCGATCAGCGCCGACAGCACCACGGCGTCGGGGTTGGTGGCCTTGATCTTGGTCAGCTGGGCCTTGAAGTCGACGTCGCCCTTGGCGAAGGTCTCGGTCGTGGTGACCGGGATCTTCAGGTCTTCCAGGGCCTTCTTGAAGTTGTCGTAGCCGCTCTTGGTGAAGACGTCGTCGTTGCCGTAGAACACCGCGACCTTCTTGATGCCGTTGTGCTTGGCGGCGACGCGGATGGTCTCGGGCAGCACGTCGGCCTCGGTGACCGAATTGCGGAAGACGTAGTTGCCGATGGAAGTGATGCCGTCCGCGGTGTTGGAGGTGCCGAACACCGGGGTCTTGGCGGCCTGCGCGATCGGGTCGGCGGCCTGGGCCGAGTTGGACAGCGTCGGGCCGAAGATCAGCACGACCTTGTCCTGGAATATCAGCTTCTTGAAGACGTTGATGGCTTCTTCTTTCTTGCCCTGTTCGTCTTCGATGACCAGCTTGATGGTGTTGCCGCTGACGCCGCCCGCGGCGTTGAGCTCGTCGGCGGCCAGCTGGAAGCCGTTGCGGATGGCGGCGCCGTACTGGCCGGCACCGCCGGACAGGGCGGCCGCGAGGCCGATCTTGACCTCGGCGGCCTGGGCGAACGCCGCGGCGCCGAGGGCGGCCGCTGCCACCAGCGATTGACTGAAAATGCGGTTCATTTGAGTGTCCCTTTAAATGTCGCGTTTGAGCGTGGACTCCTGCGGCGCGGGCCGGCGCGAGCCCCATGCGAGGGCGACTTGGGGCGATATTCTACCGTTTCGGGCCATACCAGACGAGTCGAAAGGGTTTCCCCCAGCGGGGCAAGCCGCTTCGACTATGCTTGGAGGCATTGCCCACGCAACCCATTTTTTCCGTCATGAACCTACCGCACACGCCGTCCCCGGACATCGCTCCCGAGTGGCATCTGGCCGACATCGTCGAGCAGTTGCGCACCTCGCGCGAGATCGAGCACAAGATCCGCTACCTGGACCGGGTGCGCGAGCTGCCCTCGCGCGAGGCCCTGGTCACCGTGCTGGACGGCCTGTCGGCCGCGCTCTTCCCCACGCATTACGGCCGCTGCAAGCTGACCGACGACAGCATCGACTATTTCGTCGGCAACACGCTGAACGCCACGCTCAACCTGCTCTGTGAACAGGTCCGCCGCGCGCTGTATTTCTCGGAGGCGCCGGACAGCCACGACAAGCAGAACCTGCAGGGCAAGGCGGTCGAGCTCACCCGCCGCTTCGCCGCGCAGCTGCCGGCCATCCGCGCCGTCCTGGTCAGCGACCTGCACGCGGCCTATCAGGGCGACCCGGCGGCCACCAGCATTTCCGAAATCCTGCTGTCCTACCCCGGCATCAAGGCCATCATCCATTATCGGCTGGCCCACGCCATCCACAAGCTGGGCGCCCCCTTCCTGGCAAGGCTGATCTCGGACATCGCCCACTCCGCCACCGGCATCGACATCCACCCGGCCGCGCAGATCGGCGCCAGCTTCTTCATCGACCACGGCACGGGCGTGGTGATCGGCGAAACCACGATCATCGGCGAACGCGTCCGCCTGTACCAGGCGGTCACGCTGGGCGCCAAGCGCTTCCCCGCCGACCCCGACGGCAAGCTGACCAAGGGCATCGCCCGCCACCCCATCGTGGAGGACGACGTGGTCATCTACGCCGGCGCGACCATCCTGGGCCGCATCACCATCGGCCGGGGCTCGACGGTCGGCGGCAACGTCTGGCTGACCCAGAGCGTCCCGGCCGACACCAACGTCAACCAGGCCAAGAACCAGGAAGACTGACGCCGCCGGGTCCCTACGGCTGCCTGCCGCGGGGGCCCAGCCAGCCCAGGTCGGCATCCTGCAGGCCGACCAGCAGCGCGCGCCCGTCCTCGCCCACGCGCAGCGCGCCGTAGCGGGCGCGCTCGAAGTCCGCTGCCTGCCCTTCCTGGAAAAAATAGGCATCGGTGACGATTCGCACGCTTCCACCACGCACGGTGTAGGCCAGCCGGCTCTCCCGCTCGGCCAGCGGCGTGCCATCGTCCAGGCGTACGAATTCGGCGCGGCTGGAGCCGGCCTCGCGCCGGACTACGAGTGTTCCCGCAGCGGGCAGATCCTGGCCCAGGCGCCGGCGCAGTTCGCGCGCGACGGCCCAGTCCAGCGCCATGTAGTCGCCTTGCATCAGCGACCGGGGATCGACCGGCGCCAGTTCCAGCGACACCAGCGTCCCGCTGGCCAGCAGCGATTCGTTGCGCCAGATCGAGACGTTGACCAAACCCAGCACCAGGACCAGCCCGGCGGCGATCAGCCAGCGGACCATGCGTTCATTCATGGCCGGCCTCCGGCGCGCCCAGCCGGGCGATGCCGCGCCAGGCCAGCAGCAGCACGCCCCCCAGCACCAGCAGCACCGCCGCCTTGCGTGGCAGGGACCAGGCTTGCGCGTAGTAGAACCAGCCCATGCTCCACAGCGCCACCAGCAGCCCGCCCACCCAGAGCGGGACACGGGCGCGGGCATGGCCCAGCACCGCGGTCATCAGGCCGAAGGCCACGCCCGGAACCCAGGCGCCGGCCAGCACCAGGGTGAACGCGGTACCGGCGATCCAGCCGCGGACGGCCGGGCGCGCGCGGGCCGACAGGCGCCAGGCGACCCAGGCCAGCGGCAACGCCGCCAGCAGATACGCCGGCCAGGCCAGGCCACGCCAGGCGGGCGGCACCGACAGGTCCATGCCCGGCAGCAACGCGCCGGCCAGGCCCAGTACCCACAGCGCCAGCGTCGCGCCCCAGGACACCGGCGCCTGGCTCTGCCCCAGGCGATGCGCCCACCGGGTCTCGTCCAGCCAGGCCGCCGCGCAGCCCCAGGCCGCGATGGCCGGCACGGGACTGGGCCAGCCCAGTTCGCGGAAACACCCCTCGCCCGCCAGCAGCAGGGCCAGGACGCCGAAACAGCGGGCGATCGCATTCGGCATGACGACCGCTAGGACCAGCCCCAGTCCCGCCGCCGCCAGGAAAGCCCCCCAGACCGGCAACCAGGCCGCGCCCGCGACGGCGATGGCACCGTAGCCCGCCAGGCAGAGGCTGAGCGCGAACTGCGCGCGCAGTTCGGGCGGCTGGCCGTGCAGCAGCATGCGCGCGACGATCAGCAGCAGCACGCCCACCACCACCAGGCTGTGCGAATCGAAGGGATCCGGCATGACCAGTCCCGCGAAGACCAGCAGCAGGAGGCCGCCCAGCCAGCCGCACACGCCCAGCATCAGGCGCACGTGCCAGGGCGTAGCCGCTTCGGCCGGCATCGCGGGCGGAACATCGCCCTTGGCCAGCCCCCGCCGGCGCAATTCGTCCCAGACCTGCGGCAGGCCGTTCATGCCGTCTCTCCCGCCCACCGGGCCTGCAGGCGCCGCAGCCAGACGGCGGCCCCCGCCGAGGCCGCGATCAGGAAGCCTCCCACGACGAGCAGCGAGAGCTCGCCCGGATCGCCTTCGGCCAGCAGGCGCGCGAGCCCTGCCGTCGCGACCGCGATCGCCGCCAGGCAGCACAGGGTCAGCATGGGCAGGTCCCGGCGCCATTGGTAGAACAGGAAACCGCCGGCCAGGACCAGGGCCATCACGGCCCGCGTGGCCCACGCCAGGATGCCGCCCGCGCGCGTGTCGTCCAGGATGGCGGCGAACAGCGCGCCGACGATGATGGCCAGCACCAGCACGCCCGCCAGCCGGGGCAGGAAACGCAGCCGGCCGCCGTCGGCAAGCCGGCCGCCCAGCCCTTCGGCCGCCGCGACGGCGGCCAGGTCCAGCCAGAACAGCCAGGGATGCGGCCAGCCCCCGTCCAGCGCGGCCAGCAGGAAAGGCGAGAACCGCCCCACGTAAAGCTGGACGGCCAGGTTGGCCAGCACCAGCAGCAGCGCCCACGCCGCGGCGGAGCTCGACGCGGCCACCCAGGGCAGGATGAGCAGGCTCCAGGCCAGGAACAGCTGGTAGCTGTCGGCCCCCGTCTGGTAGTGCTGGCCGAAATAGGCCAGCAGCGCGCCGCACAGGATCATCGCGAACAGCAGCGCCACCCGGCCCGCCGGGCGCGTCGTGCCCAGGCGCCATGCCACCGCGGCGGACGCCGCCAGCAGGGCCTGCAACAGGGCGAACTTGGCGATGGGCGGCCATTCCTGCCAGTTGAAGGCCACCAGGAAGATGATGCCGGCGGCGCAAGCCAGCGCGCCACCGTAGGCGCAGACGTGTTCGAGAAAACGCCGCCAGGCCGGTCCGTCGGGCAACACCGCCGCCAACCGCAGGCCTTCCTCGGCCGCCTGGGCCGACAGCGCCTTTCGCCGTGCCAGCTCGATCAACTGGCGATGCAAGGCGCCGCGTCCGCCGCTCAAGGCGCTTCGCGAGCCGCCGTGCGGGCGTGGCCGAAAAATCGGCCCAGTTCCCGCGCCAGCTCGTTCAAGGCGGCCATCTCCTCGGGAAGAATCTTGCGGGCCAACTGCGCGCTGTTCCAGTCGCCGTAGATAAGCGCCACGGTGTCCTTGTCGGCGCGCACGGGCAGCAGCACGAAGGCGTGCGAATCGGGCACGGCATCGCGGAACCAGCGCGGGATATGGACGCTGAACTTGGGGTCGCAGGCGTTCTCGATGAAGATTCCCACTGAATTGGTGATGGCCAGGTGGAAGACGTCTACCGAGAATATCTCATTGAAGCGCAGTTGGGGGAGTAACTGTTCGATGCCGCGGCCGAACCCCAGCCGCGCCTCGAAGGTGTGACGGCGCGGATCGCGCACGAAAACAATGGTGCGCGAGAACTGCATGCCGGCCAGCATGGCCTCTGACGCCATGGCCAGCACCGGCCCCAGGTGGTGCTCGGACGGTAGCGAGCGCAGGTCGCGCATACCCTCGCGCAGCGTGCGCTCGGCATTGTGCGAACCGCCCTGCGTCGACTCGGCGTGCAGGTCGTCGATTTCCTGGATGAAGCGCTGGCTGGCCCGCTCGCGGGTCAGCTCTTCCATGATCTCGTACAGCAGCTCGGACTCCACCGCCAGTGCGCGCGCATAGCGCTGCACCGTCTCGCGCATCCGGCGTTCGCGCAGCTCGACGTCGCCGCCCGCGATGGTCATGCTGCGCGACATCTGCACCGAGAAGCTGGCTACCGCGCGCAGCCATGGGTCGTGGTCCAGCACGATGTCCTGGTCGGCCGGCAGGCCGGCAAGGTCGAAGGGCTCCATGCCGCGCCGGATAACGGCCGGCAGCCCCCAACGCTCGGCGGCGTCCTCGGCCAGTTCCTCGAAACTGATGCCCAGCACTTCGGCCGACACCTCGTCCTCGGTGCGGCGGTACTCCAGCGCATGCTCGCGGATCTGGGTCCACTCGCTCTCGAGATAGAAGATGCACAGCAGTTTGCCGAGCTGGCGCATCAGCGTGCAGACCACGGCTTCCTCGCTGGTCAGCAGCTCGCGCACCTCGCACACCCTGCGCGCCACGCAGCCGGCCAGCATCGCCCGGTTCAGCTCCAGCTTGGCGTCCAGCCGCTGCAGTTGCAGGTGCGACTGCTGGAAATGGTCGACCAGCTTGAGCCCCAGCACCAGGTGGCCCACGGCCTCGATGCCGAGCACGACCAGCGCGCGGGACACCGTGGTGATGTTGCCGCCGAAGGCCATGTACATGGCGGAATTGGCCAGGCGGATGACGCGCTGCGTCAGCGTGAAGTCCGACAGCACGATCTGGGCCAGCGCCGTGATGTCGTGATCGTCCCCCTTCATTGCCGAGATGGTGGCGCGCAAGGAGTCGGACAGCAGCGGAAAGTCGCCGCGCTCGTTGATGCGCGACCACAATTTGCGGGTCAACGCGTGGCGGTGTTGGATGTCCGGCATGAAAAATCCGTCTTCCGGCGTCAGCTCGCCAGCGGCCGCAGCTCGCCGGTTTCGAACTTGTGCGCCAGTTCGTTGATGGGCAGGGCCTTGCAGACCAGCCAGCCCTGGATCAATTCGCAGCCGCTGGCCACCAGCAGGTCGCGCTGGGCCTCGGTTTCGACGCCCTCGGCCACCAGGTCCAGGCCCAGCGTGCCGGCCAGCCCCACGATGGCGTCGACGATGGCCTGGTCGTTGCGCGAGGACGGCAGGTTGCTGATGAAGCGCCGGTCGATCTTCAGCGCGGCCAGTGGAAAGCTCTGCAGGTAGGCCAGGCTGGAATACCCGGTGCCGAAGTCGTCCACGGCGAATCGTACGCCCAGATCGGTCAGTTCCTCGAGCAGGGTCTTGGCGTGGGCCGGATCCTCCATCAGCACGCTTTCGGTAATTTCGAGCACGATGCGCCGAGGCGCCAGCCCCGTCAGCTTGAAGGCCTCGCGCACCGCCGCCGGGAAACGCTTGTCGCGGAACTGCTGGGCCGAGACGTTGACGCTGGCGTATTGCAGGTGGATGCCGCGCGCGTCCCACTGCATGAGCTGCATGCAGGCGTTCTTCAGCGCCCATCCGCCCAGGAAGTTGATCAGGCCGGCCGACTCGGCCAGCGAGATGAAGATCTCCGGCGAGACGGCGCCCAGGACCGGATGATGCCAGCGCATCAGGGCCTCGATCCCCGTCACCTGGCCGTTGCGCGCCTCGACAATGGGCTGGTAGTGCAGCGAGAACTCGCCGTTGCGGATGCCGCTGTGCAGGTCGGATTCCAGCCTGAGCGTGTCGGGACGGTTGCCGGCCGCGCGCCGTTCGTAGAAGGCGAAGCTGTAGCCGCGGTTGCGACCCGCCTGGGCCAGCGCCTCGTCCACGTGGTGGAGCAGTTGGTCGCAGCCGTTGGCCCGGTCGGGAAACAGCACGGCGCCGATGCGCACCGACAGTTGCAGCGTCTGCCCTTCGTGGGAATACGGAAGCTGGATCGCGTCGGAGACGCGGCGGGCGAATTCCTCGACGTAGTCGCGGTCGGGCACGTCGCGCAGCAGGATCAGGAAGGCGTCGCTGTAGCAGCGCGCCACGAACTCCCGGGCGTGGCAGGCGCTCTTGAGCCGCAGCGCCGTCTCGTGCAGGATGCGGTCGCCGGCCTCGTAGCCGAAGGCCTGGTTGACGCGGTGGAACTCGTCGATGTCGATCTGCAGCAGGGCCACGCGGTAGCCCTTGTCCAGCGCTTCCTGCTTGGCCCGCTCGATCTCGTGGCGCGCCGACGCCAGGTTGTCGAGACCGGTCAGCACGTCGTGGTACATGGCGTAGGTCAGGCACTGCTCGTTGTCGGCCCAGGCCGACACGTCATGGCCGACCACCAGCAACTGCCCCGGCTCGGTCGCGTCGGGCGCGACGCGCAGCTCGACCAGGCGGGGATAGGTCAGCGTCTTGATCAGGTGCAGCGTGCACTTCTGCACCTCGCCCGTCTGCTGGGCCTGCCGCAGGCAGGCTTCGAGCAGGGGAGCGTCTTCCTGCGGGACCAGGTCGCGCAGCGTGACGATGCGCAGGTACTCGCGGTGATAGCCGATGAACGCGAGCCCCGGCTCGGAGATGTACAGGAACCGGCCCTGCTGGTCGATGCGCGCGAAGAAATCGATGGCGCTTTCGAAAGAGGCCACCGGATCGGCGCAAACGCGGTCTAAAGTATCAAGTCGCATGGAGGGACGGGCTCAAGGGAGACCCGGAACCACGCCTGGACTGCTGGACGATAGTGGGCCTGTCTCCGGTCAACGTACTTGCAACGGTATTAACGGCGGGCCCGCCGCCAAGTTAAGACGCGCTTCGCCGCGGAAAAGACGCCGAATCAGGCCTCTCTTCCGGCTCCAACCGCCCGTGACAGGGCCTTGACAAGATCGGTTTGCGTGATGATACCGGCCAGTGTCCGCTCCTCGTCGATGACGGGAATGTGGTGATGGCCGCCATCGGCGAACAGCGGGATCAGCTCGATCACGTAGCGGCTCGCGCTGACCACCCGGACATGCCGGGTCATGATCTGCGCGATGACCCGAGGGCGCCCGCCGGCACCCGGCGCCAGGCCGATCAGCGCACGCAGCCGCCCGCCCCACCCTTCGGGCTGGTCCATCTCCAACTGCCGCATGAAATCGGCCACCGTCACGATGCCCACCACGCCGCGGGCCTGGTCGATCACCGGCAGCGCCTTGATGCGATGCTGGCGCATCAGGGCCCAGGCTTCCTTGAGCGGCATGCTCTGCACGGCGCTGAGCGGCGTGCGCGTCATGATGTCGCGGCAGCGCAGTTCTCCCAGGCTGCGCCGGTAGGCGGCCATCTCCGCATGGTGCAGCAGGTTCTCCAGGTCGTCGGGGCTGACGTCCAGCACCTGGTTGTAGTGCGCCAGCGCGGCATCCATGTCGGCCGCGGTGAAGCGGGACCGAGGGCCGGGCACGGGCTTGGCCTGGGCATGGGGATAGCGGCGCCCGGTCAGGCTGTTGTAGGCCAGGCCGGCCATGATCAGCAGCACCGAATTGGTCAGGACCGGGAACAACGCGTAGCGATAGTCCGCGGCCTGGGCCAGCACCGCGGTCAGGGCGGCGGCACCGCCCGGGGGATGCAGGCAGCGCAGCGACAGCATCACCACGATGGCGCCGCCCACCGCCAGCGCGGTCGCGAGGACGGGATCGCCGATCAGGTTGACGCAGATGATGCCCACCAGCGCCGACAGCGTGTTCCCGCCAATGACCGACCACGGCTGGGCCAGCGGGCTGGCCGGCAAGGCGAACACCAGTACCGCACTCGCGCCCAGCGGGGCGACCATCCAGGCGGCGCTCCCCAGGCTGCCGGCCATCATCCGGCTCGCCCAGGCGGCCAACAGGACGCCAGCCAGGGCACCCAGCACGATGCGCAGGCGTTCCCGCCCGTTGATGCGCATGCGGCCCGGCCGGAAGGAGGCCAGCCAGGAGCGCAAGGTAGCAACGGAGAAACCGGGAAGCGACGCGGCAACCCGGGGGAAAGCGGAGCGATCGGACATGGAACGACGGCGACAACGGCACGGCAGACTGAGACCAGCCGGGCATAGTACCGGATTGCGGGATGCTCCCGGCGCCGGATAACCCCTCCGGCACAACGGGCATGAGCATATATCGTCACTTAACGATATAAACTTCGCCATTCATCGATATGATTCGCTACCCCGCCCAGCCAGGACTCCTTTTATGACCACGCTGTACGACCCCATCACGGTCGGCGACCTCCATCTCGCCAACCGCATCGTCATGGCCCCGCTGACCCGCAACCGGTCACCGCGCGCCGTTCCCCTGCCCGTCACGGCCACCTATTACAGCCAGCGCGCCAGCGCCGGCCTGCTGATCACGGAAGCCACCGCCATCAGCCACCAGGGCCAGGGCTATGCCGACGTGCCCGGCCTGTATTCGGAAGAACAACTGGCCGGCTGGAGGCGCGTGACCGACGCGGTCCACGCCGCGGGCGGCAAAATCGTCGTCCAGCTCTGGCACGTGGGCCGGGTCTCGCACACCTCGCTGCAGCCGGAAGGCGGCGCGCCGGTGGCGCCGTCGGCCATCCGGGCCAATGCCAAGACCTACCTCGTCGGGCCGGACGGAGGCGGCTTCGCCCCGACTTCCGAGCCTCGCGCGCTGCGGCTCGACGAGCTGCCCGGCATCGTCGCCGACTACCGGCGCGCCGCCCGCGCCGCCATCGAGGCCGGCTTCGACGGCGTCGAACTGCACGCCGCCAACGGCTACCTGATCGACCAGTTCCTGCGTTCGGGCAGCAACCACCGCGACGACGCCTATGGCGGCTCCATCGAGAACCGGGCGCGCCTGTTGACCGAAGTGCTGGACGCCATCACCGACGAGATCGGGGCCGGCCGCACCGGCATCCGCATCTCGCCCGTCACGCCGGCCAACGATGCCTCGGATCCCGAACCCCAACCCCTGTTCGACTACGTGGTGCGCAAGCTGGCCGGCTACGGGCTGGCCTACGTCCACGTCATCGAGGGGGCGACGGGCGGTGCCCGCGACTACCGCCAGGGCGATGCGCCGTTCGACTACGCCGCGCTGAAAACGGCCTACGCCCAGGCCGGCGGCCGGGGCGCGTGGATGACCAACAACGGCTACGACCGCGCGGCCGCCGAGCAAGCGGTCCAAAGCGGGGCCGCGGATCTCGTGGCCTTCGGCAAACTGTTCATCGCCAATCCGGACCTCGTGCGCCGCCTGCGCGAACAGGCGCCGCTCAATACGCCGGACAACACCACGTTCTACGGCGGCACGGAAAAGGGGTACGTCGACTATCCCGCGCTGGCCTGATCGGCCCCGGACGGGCAGACCAGGGAGGATGGGCCCACGGCCCGCCCTCCCTGCGCGACCGCGTCAGCAGCGGCCTTTCCTGGCCTGTCCCGGCGGGCAGAAACGCGGACCGGGATAGTAGCCGCCCCGATAGGCCGGCCGGTAGTCGTAGTAGTACCCCGGGGAATCGTAGTAGTACCCCGGCGCCGGCGCCACGACGGCGCCGCCAGGGGTGTACACCGCGCATCCGCCCAGCACGGTCGCAGCGACGATGGCGGTCAGGATGGATTTCATGATTGCTCCTTGCGTACGGATCAGAACGCGAAGTCCCGCGTTGCCGGTCCCGTACCGATATCGACGGACGAAGACTTCACGGTGCCCGTCGAGGTAGTCGCCTCTATCGTGTAGCGCCCCGCCGCGGTTGCGTCCGGCACCAGGGGAATGGGCAGCGTGGTCTGGTAGGTGCCGGCCACCGGCGCGGCGGCGGGCAGGTTCATCCCGTAGGCGCCGGTCGTCAGGCTGGCGAACGTGGAGGCCACTTCGAACTTCGCCCCGCCGGTCGTCTGCAAGGCGCGCAGCGACGCTTCGGCGCTCAACGGCGTCACGGTTCCCGACACGGTGTTGAAGGCCGATGGCGGCGGAGCGATCGGCGCCGTCGCCGTGGAGACCGTCGTGCTGGCTCCCGCCACCACCGGCACCGAGCGGATGATGCCCACGCCGCGCGCGGCCGATGCCGGCGGCACCACCACGACGTCGACATTGCCGGTCGTGCTGCTCTGCTCGATGGGGGACAGCGTGAACGCGCCTTCGCTGGTGGCCACGGTGCCCTTGACGACCTCGCCTCCCCGCTCGGCATAGACACGCGAACCGGCCGGTGCATAACCGACCACCTTGCCGCTCACCACAATGGGAATCGCGGTCACCACCGGCTTGAGATTGAAGCCGCCGTTGCCGCGCGCGACGATGGACTTACAGGCATCGAAGTCCAGCACCAGATCGGTCAGCGTATCGGGGGCGACGGTGAACGGCCGGATGATTTTGTAGCCGCTTTGCGAGGCGCTGGGTGTAGCCAGCGCGATCTCGTCCCCGCTGCCGCCGGTCTGCACCACGGCATTCGCATAGGGCTTGCCGGCATTGGCCTGCAGCACCAGGCGGATCTGCCGATAGTCGCCCGCCGGCAGCGCCGTCTTGCCCAGCGTGGACATGACGCCGTTGGTCAGCGAAAGAAGGTCGATCCGCCGGACCGGCGTGACCGGGATATCGACCCAGCCCGATCCGTTGTCATCGACATTCGGATTGCCGTTCACACGGATCTTACTGACGGTTACGAAGACGTGATCGAAGCCACAGGCGGGCGCATCGGTCATCGAGACTTGCAGCGTGCCCTGGGCGGGAGCGGACGAGCCGTCGCCTCCTCCGCATGCCGCCAATCCCAATGCTCCCGCACACCCCAGAGCCAGCATGCCATACGGAATTCCGTTGTTCGCCACGACGACCTCCTTTCGGTAAAGCGTGAACGCGGGGCGAGCATACGGCGGGCGGTGTTCGGGGCGTGTAATCTACATGTAAGCTCTGTAAATGGAGCGGGGAGCCGCGGTTACATACCGCTCTCGGCTTTCGCGCCGCGCGCCTCTTTCAGGGCCACGGTCAGGTTCGCCACTTTCCGCTTCAGGTCGGTATTCTCGGCCCTGAGCGCGCGCACCAGGCCCTGCAGCTCGCCCACATCGGTGCTCTCGGGCGGCAGGTCGGCCTGCTCCTCGCCGCCCTCGCCCCCCGGCGCCGAGTCATCCTGCCGGGGCCTGGCCTTCTTCTCGCGCACCTGGCGCGCGGCGCGCCGCAGCTCGTCCTTGCCGCCGGCCACGGCCACGACCTGTTCGTCGGCAGGCAGGGTGGCGACCGCCGCCGCCGCGCTGATGGAGATGGTGCCCGATTTGACCGCCGCCACCAGCTCGGGCGCGGCGGCCTTCTGGATGCGCTCGATCTGGCCGACCGTCGCGGTGCTGAGCCGCGCGGCCCGGGCCACGGCCTCGCGCGTCGCCAGGGCGGGCCGGGCCAATTCCGCGGATGCGCCGCCCTGCGGCGCGGACGATGCTTCGGCCGCGTCCGCGGACGCCGCGGGAGCCGGCGCCTCATCCGCCGTCCTGGCCTGCAGGATGTCTTTCTTGCGCAAGGCCAGCACGCCCCGCTGGTAGTCGGAAATGCTGCGCCGGCCCAGGTGGTTGTCTATCATCCAGAGCCGCACGTCGTCCATCGACTGGAACGTCGTGTTCTGCACGGTCCGGAACTCGATGCCATGCTTCCTGCATATGCCGTAGCGGTTGTGGCCATCGACCAGCACATTGCCCCACAGCACCAGCGCATCACGGCAGCCCTCGGCCAGCAGGCTGCCCTCCAGCGCGGCGTACTCGTCTTGACTCAGCGGGTCGATGTAGGCCCGCAGTTCTTCGTTGATTTCTATGTCCATGCAAACCTTCATAGCGGATCGGCCGGGAGTGTAATCGACGGCGGCCGCGCGGGGCTCGTCAGGCGCTTTCGCGCGCCACGATGCGGAAACCGATCTCGACGATGCGCGTAGCCGGCCGCAGTCCGCCGGCCCGAGCCGCGATCATTTCGGCGGCCCGGGCGCCGATCGCGGCCCCATCCACGTGCACCGAAGTGATGGAAGGTGACATCGACGCGGCGATGTCCATGTCGCCGAAGCCGACGACCGCCAGTTGCCCTGGCACCGCCAGCCCCTGTACCAGGGCTTCGGTCACGACCCCCGCGGCCATGAGGTCGGAGGTGCAGAAGACGCCGTCGATGCCCGTGCCGCTGCGCTGCAACGCGCGCAGGCCCTCGCGCCCCTGTGCATGCGTGGTCGGCGCCGGCAGATACAGCACCACCGGCTCGGGCAGCCCCAGTTCGAGCGCCGTGCGCACGTAGCTCGCGGCGCGCAGCCGGGCCCGCTCGTCGTCACCGCTCAGTACCGCCTGCCGGGTCTTCCCGGCCTCGAACAGATAGCGGCTGACGGCCGCCCCGATCTCTTCGTGCGACACGCTCAGGAGCATGTCGATGGGCGTGGCCGTGGTGTCCCAGGTCTCGACGACGGGGATGCCGGATGCCTGGAGCAACTGGCGCCCCTGCGGCGAATGCATCACGCCGGTCAGCACGATGCCGTCGGGACGGCGGCCGATGATGGCCCGCAGCAGCGCGTCCTCGCGCGGGACGTCGTAGCCGCTCTGCCCCACCATGAGCTGGTAGCCGCGCGCATCGAGCGACTCGGTCAAGGCCGCCAGCATGCCCGCGAACAGGGATCCCGCCATCGACGGCACCAGCGCCGTCACCAGATGGCTGCGCGACAGCCGCAGCGCGCCCGCCATCAGGTTGGGCACATAGCCCAGCGCCGCGATGGCGGCATTGACCTTCTCCAGCGTGGCGGGGGAAACCTGCTGCGGGGTATTGATGGCGCGCGACACCGTGATCATCGAGACGCCCGCCGCCTTCGCCACTTCGCGCACGGTCACACCGCTCCGCTCGGTGGGCGGGGCAGATACGGCGGCGGACTTGCGGGCGGACGGGGACATCGGCGGGAGGGAAAGGCAACACGGACGAGACACGAAACAGAAGGCTAACCCGGCGGGCCGGCGAACAGCGGCCGACATGGCCTGGGTTTCCACCTATGGTCGCCCGCAGCCTGGGATCATACATTCTGCCCATCCGGATGTTAACGTTAACAAATCATACACAACGCTGATATCCTGGATTGTTAACGTTAACATTTACAAAAACATGGAGACGACATGAATGCCAAAGCACGTGCATGGATACTCGGAGCGGCCCTGGCGGCCGCTTCCGGCGCCGCCCACGCCTGGCCCGACAAGCCGGTGACGATGGTGGTCCCCTTCCCGCCGGGCGGCGCGACGGACTCGGTGGCGCGTGCCGTCGCCAACAAGCTGCAGGAGCGGCTCAGGCAATCCTTCGTGGTCGAGAACAAGGCCGGCGCCACCGGCACCATAGGCGCCGCGCAGGTCGCCCGCGCGGCGCCGGACGGCTACACGCTCATGGTCACTTCGCTCGCGCCGCTGGTCGTCGCCGAACACCTGATGAAGGACCTGCCCTACTCGCCGGCCAAGGACTTCAGCTACCTCACCGTCGCCGTGCAGGCTCCCAACGTCCTGGTGGTCAGCCCCGCGCTGGCGCCCAAGGTGAACAACGTCCAGGACGTCCTCGCACTGCTCCGGTCCCGGCCGGGAGGCGTCAGTTTCGCCACCTCGGGCGCGGGCTCGTCCGACCACCTGACCGCCGAACTGTTCTGGCAGAAAACCGGCACGAAGGGGCTGCACGTTCCCTACAAAGGCGGCGCCCCGGCCATTGCCGACCTGCTGGGCAACCAGGTCGACATGTCGTTCCAGAACGTCAACGCCGTCCTGCCCCACATCAAGGCCGGCAAGCTCAAAGCCATCGCCGTCACGGGCAACGCCCGCTCGCCGGTGCTGCCCGACGTGCCCACCTTCGCCGAAACCGCGGTGCCCGGCCTGGTGGTCTATTCCTGGCAGGCCATCGTCGCGCCCAAGGGACTGCCGGCCGACCTGCGCAGCCAGATCTCGGCCGCGCTGACGGACGCCATCAAGGATCCCGCGGTCAGCAAGCCCTTCACCGACGTCGGCCTGGAAGTCGTGGCGAATTCGAGCGACGAATTCACGCGCTTCCAGCGGCAGGAAAGCGCGCGCTGGAAGGAAGTGATCGAGACCGGGAACATCTCCATCCAGTAACGCAACCGCCCCGGAAACGATCATGCCTTCTACTTCCTCGCCAGCCGGACACACGCCCACCATCACCCGCATGCGGGTGGTGCCCGTCGCCGGCCGCGACTCCATGCTGCTCAACCTCAGCGGCGCCCATGCGCCCTACTTCACCCGCAACCTGGTCATCCTGACCGATAGCGCCGGCCATACCGGCGTGGGCGAAGTTCCCGGCGGCGAGCACATCCGCACGACACTGGAAGACGCGCGCGGCTTCATCGTCGGCAGCTCCATCGGCCGCTACACCGATACGCTCAACCGGATGCGCAACGCCTTCGCCGCCCGCGACGACGCGGGCCGGGGGAACCAGACCTTCGACCTGCGCATTGCCATCCACGCCGTGACGGCCGTCGAATCGGCGCTGCTCGATCTGCTGGGCCAGTACCTGGAGGTGCCGGTGGCGGCGCTGCTGGGCGAAGGGATACAACGCACGTCGGTGCAGATGCTGGGCTACCTGTTCTACGTGGGCGACGGGACGCGGACCCCGCTTGCCTACGACAGCGACCCCGAGGCCCAGGACGACTGGCTGCGCCTGCGGCACGAAAAGGCGCTCACGCCCGAGGCCATCGTCAGGCTGGCCGAAGCCGCGCACCAGCGCTACGGCTTCGAGGACTTCAAGCTCAAGGGCGGCGCGCTGCGCGGCGAAGAGGAGATCGAGGCCATCCGCGCCCTGCACGAACGCTTTCCCCAGGCACGCATCACCCTCGACCCCAACGGCGGCTGGCTGCTGCGGGACGCCGTCCGCCTGTGCCGCGACATGCACGGCGTAATGGCCTATGCCGAAGACCCCTGCGGCGCCGAAGGCGCGTACTCGGGCCGCGAGACCATGGCCGAGTTCCGCCGGGCCACCGGCCTGCCCACGGCCACCAACATGGTCGCCACCGACTGGCGGGAAATGGCGCATGCGCTGTCCCTGCAATCGGTGGACATCCCCCTTGCCGACCCGCACTTCTGGACCATGCAGGGTTCGGTGCGCGTCGCGCAGACCTGCCAGGCGTTCGGCCTGACCTGGGGCTCGCACTCCAACAATCATTTCGACGTATCGCTGGCGATGTTCACCCACGTCGGCGCCGCCGCGCCGGGCCGGGTCACGGCGCTCGACACGCACTGGATCTGGCAGGACGGCCAGGACCTGACGCGCGAGCCGCTGCGGATACGCGGCGGCCGCGTCGAACTGCCGCAGGCGCCGGGGCTGGGCATCGAGCTCGACATGGAGGCGGTCGAACGCGCGCACCAGCTCTACAAGCAGCATGGCCTGGGCGCGCGCGACGATGCCATGGCGATGCAGTACCTGATACCGGGCTGGAGATTCGACAACAAGAAACCCTGCCTGGTCCGCTGAAAAAAGGAAGGACACGAGCGCGGCCAGCCGTTCCCCATGGTTTCGACTACCTGCAGAAATGGCCCGACAGGCGCGGCGTTCGAGCGGAAGAAAGCACGGTTGACATGACGTTGTGACGTGCGATCGGTACGGTATCTGCCGTCCGACCATTTCCTCATGTTCCTGCTCTCTTCGATACCCGACATGTACCGAAAATTCTTCATGCTGCTGATCGGTGCGCCGCTGGCCGTCGCCGCACAGGTTCCGGCCCCTTCCACCGATGCATCGCCCGAGCGGGATGCGCTGCGCCGTGCGATGGCGAAGCTCGTCACCGATGAACCGGGGTTCACGATGCCCGCGTACCGCGAGGAACTCGACAGTGCCTACTCCCGTCGCGACTCGGCGGGATACGCGGCGCTGGTCGCGAGACATGTGACCACCCTGCAGGCACAACAGGCACAGGCGAACTGGGAACGCTACACGGTCTATACGGGCGGAGGCGCCTGGATCCGATATGTCTACGTGGAAAGGCTGGGCAGCATGGCGGCGGTCCTGGAGCGGTCCGCGCAGCAGCCCTCCGCCGATGCGAAGGCCTTGCTGGGGCAAGCCCGCGAAGTCAGAAAACTGGCTTTTGCGCATGCCTTGTACGCCCTGGCCGCCGTCAAGGTCGACGGCCGGATCTGCCTGGAGCCCGTCGACGCTCCCTACGAGGCGCTCAAGGCCAATCTGGGCCGGGCGCTCGATGTGGCGGCCGTCTTGTCGGAGCCGGAGCGCGAGGGGCTGATCGAATATGCCGTGACGCTGGAGAAAAGCCTGGCCCCCTTGCGTGAGCCCGACAAGCGTTTGTGCATGCGCGGCAGGCAGACATTGACCCTGCGCGACGAGTCCGGGCCCGGCGCGCCGGCCAGGACCGCGCCCCCGGCACCGGATCCGGCCAGAGACCTCATCGAAGCCCCTCGGTTCACACTCGACCCCATGGGTGCATTCAAGCCGCGGGAACAATGGACGACGGCCACAGCCCCCACCCGACAGACGCTACCCCGGCTGTTGACTGACGAAGTGCGAACGCTGGCGGCCGCGTCCCGTGAACAGGGTCCCTTGTAGGCGCCGCCATGACGAAGGCCGGTCAAGCGTTCAAGGACAAGCTGCCGCGTCAGGCATCCGATTGACCTCCACCGTGACATGCACCAGTTCCTCATGGATGGCCAGGGCCTGCCGGAAATGGGACGGAGTGGCCCGGGTATCGGTCGCCACGCCCAGGATGCAGGCGTACTTGCCCTTGCCGACCCGCCAGACGTGAAGATCGGTGATCGTCGCCTTGAACGGGCAGGCCTCGATCGCCTCGTGGATCTCGGCCACGACCGGCGCATCCATCTCGGCGTCGAGCAGTACCTTGCCCGAGGCGCGCAGCAGGCCATAGGCCCAGACGGCGACCAGGCCGGCGCCGACGATGCCCATGGCGGGATCCAGCCAGGCCGCGCCCCAGAGCTTGCCGCCAAACAAGGCGATGATGGCCAGTACGGAAGTGGCGGCGTCGGCAACGACGTGCAAATAGGCCGAACGCAGGTTCAGATCGCCACCATGCGCGTGTCCATGGCCGTGCCCATGATGGTGGTCGTGATCGTGTCCATGATCATGCCCATGGTGCCCATCCTTGAGCAGCCAGGCGCATGCGAGATTGATGGCCAGGCCGACGGCCGCGATGGCGATCGCCTGATCGTAGTGGATCGGCGTGGGAGCCATCAGCCGCTCCACCGACTCGTACAACATCAGGGCGGCCACCCCGGCCAGGAACAAGGCGCTCGTGTAGCCGCCCAGCACCTCGATCTTCCAGGTTCCGAAAGCGAAGCGCCGGTCATTGGCATAACGCCGCGCCGCGCCGTACGCCAGCACCGCCAGCCCGAGCGCCAGCGCATGCGAGCTCATGTGCCACCCGTCGGCCAGCAACGCCATCGAATTGAAGACGTAGCCGCCAAGGATCTCGACCACCATCATCGTCGCGGTAAGCACGACCGCCCAGCGGGTATTGCGTTCGGCCAGGGGGTTGCCCTCGTCGAAGACGTGGCTGTGCGTCCAATTCTCGGGAGTGGCGGATGTCGACATGATGCGGCCTGCGCGGGAGTGGTCATATACTATACCCCAGTATAGTTCCAGAAAAAACGAGGGCCATCCATGGCACACACCATCCACAACCAGAAACAGCTCCTGACGCGCGTGCGCCGGATCAAGGGGCAGGCCGCGGCACTGGAAACCGCCCTCGCCCAGGAAGCGGGCTGCGTGGCGATCCTGCAGCAGATCGCCGCGATACGGGGGGCGGTGAACGGACTCATGGCCGAGGTCCTGGAGGGGCACATCCGCGAACACCTGGGCCGCACCGATGCGCCCGCCGACGTCCGGGCGGCCGACCTGGAAGAAGTCGTGGCCGCCGTGCGGTCCTACATGAAGTGACGCCTGGACACGCTCCATGATCAAGCGGATGAAGCAGTGGGCCCGGCGCATCAAACAGGATGTCGTCGCGATCTGGCTGGCGGCCCGGGATCCCCGCACCCCCTGGATGGCCAAGGTGCTCGCCCTGCTGGTGGCCGCTTACGCGGTCTCGCCCATCGACCTCATTCCCGATTTCATCCCCGTGCTGGGATACCTGGACGACCTCATCATCGTTCCGCTCGGCATCCTGCTGGTCGTGCGCCTCATCCCCGCGGATCTGATGGCCGAATTCAGGGCAGCCGCGGCGGAGCGCTCGAACAGGCCGGTCAGCCGGGTGGCGGCAGCGGTGTTCATTGCGATATGGGTACTCGCCGCGGCCCTTCTCCTGTTAGCCTTCGTCTAGGGCCTGTTCACGCTCGATCCTCGTCCGCGCGACCGAGTAAACGGCATCCACAAACATCGACAGGAAGATCCGGTGGGCAATCAGTTCAACATCGACACGTACCTGGCACGACTCAGCTACCAGGGCTCCCGGCAGCCCTCGGCCGCGGTGCTGGACGCGCTGACCTGCGCCCACTCGCAATCCATCCCGTTCGAGAACATCGACGTGCTGCTGGGCCGGACCATAGACCTGGAACCCCAGAGCCTGTACGACAAGCTCGTTGCCGGACGCCGCGGCGGCTATTGTTTCGAACTGAACGGCCTGTTCCTGGAGCTGCTCACGCGGCTTGGCTTCGAGGTGCGCCCCCTGGGAGCGCGGGTTCGCCTGGGAACCACCGACCGCAGCATCCTGCCTCAGCGTACGCACCTGACCTTGGCGGTCGCCATCGACGGACACGATTGGATCACCGACGTCGGCGTCGGAGCAACCTCACTCACCCGCGCACTGCGCCTGGAGGATGGCGTCACCCAGGCCACGCCGCACGACATGCGGCGCCTGGTGCGCGAGGACGGTAAATGGTTCCACCAGGTGTTGCACGCCGGCCAATGGGTCGACGTCTACGAGTTCACCGGCGACGACATGCCCATGGTCGATCGCCAGGTGGCGAACTGGTACACCAGCACCCATCCCTCTTCGCACTTCCTGCAAGGACTCACCGCAGCGCTGGCGCTGCCCGAAGGCCGCCGGGTGACCCTGTCCGGCCGCATACTGAAGATACGGGAGCCCGACGGCCACGCCTGGGAACAGGTGCTGGACGACCCGCAGGCGCTCCAAGCGGCGCTGCACGGGCATTTCGGGATCGACCTGCCCATCGAAGAGCTCCGGTCGACTCGGAACTGACCTTTGTTTCGAGCCGTGCCGTGAGTCATCACCCATAACTAGATGCGGTACCAACGGCATGAACAGAATTACAGCGCGCAGCATCGGCACATACAACGCAAATGAGTGGCTAAACGAAGGCGATGGTTTGTATTCGTCCGCCTGCACACTTCGTGCCACTTGGCATATCAAGAAACGCAACTTTTCACGCTACACCAAGCGTCTCCTGATGCCCTCGCCCCAATGGCAACAAATCACAGGCATGCCCAGGGCCTCCATGCTCCTGCTTGGGTATGCAATGGAAATGTACCTAAAAGCCGGTTTGGTAAAGGCTTATGCAGGCTGTCGGGAAGAAATGTTGAAGCGCGACCTGCAGAAACGATTCAGCCATGACCTAGCGAGCTTGGCAAAGGAGATAGATTTTCCTGTAGCCGCGCACAAAAGCGACTTCGACAAACTTTCTGAAGCCATACGCTTCGATAGATACCCCATCGAACCCAATATTGAGGTCCCTTACCACGCTCAACTCAATGAAAGAACGCAAAAAATGTGGGGTCGCACAGATTTCCTGCGGCTACGCAGACTGACTCGACAAGTCCGTAAACATGCATTGCGAATCGATAGTGATGAGCGCCAACCGGCCTCTCATATGCATTTTCAGGTGGATAAGGACGGATATCTTGCACTGCGGTTCGGCGGCCGGCTGAGACCTCGGATCACATTTCGATTCAGCACCGAACAGCAACAGGCTGGCAAATCGTCGCCCGATGACATGCTGCAACTGTTCTTAAGGGAATCGCCGCCTTTCGTCGCACACTATTGGGAATCAGCCTATTTCTTGCATGACGACGACAAGAAAACACATGTCATCACCATGCAGAAACGCCTCGTCACGCCTTCCTAGCCTCGAACGGATTGAAAACCTCCACCTCGAAATAGGCGAAATCGCCGGCGTTGCGTGTCACCACGACGAGCTGATGCTGCTGCGCGGTGGCAGCAATCATCGCATCCTCATACAACGTGTCGGAGCGCCCGTGCATCAGGCGCGCCCAGCGCCTGAAGGTTTCCGCATCCATGGGCAGGACGTTGTACGAGGCAGCCACCAGATCGGCCCAGCGAGCGATTTCGTCGGCCTTGTCCGGATCCTGGTCGCGCGTCAGTTCGATGCCGGCCTCGATCTCCCCCAACGTGACCGCAGACAGATAAAGGTCGCCATCGGCAACGGACCGGAGCCACGCGACGACCGCGCCATGCGGGCGCGGCCGTCGCAATTCGGAAATGACGTTGGTGTCCAGCAGATACATGCGGCGCGCTCAACGAATAGGCGCAATGCGTCGGCGCCGTGCCGCCCCACGTGGCGGCACGAGGCACTCCGTGCGTGCGGTATCCGAAAGCAGCAGTTCCTTCAACGTCGGCTTGGCCGCTGCATGCAAGCGTTTCCATTCGGCGGCGGGGACGAGCACGGCGGCTTCGGCTCCACGCTTCGTCACCATCTGTGGTCCGTCCGAGAGACATGCCTCAAGAAACTCGCTAAAGCGCGCCTTTGCGTCCTGTATAGCCCAGCTTTTCATGATGCAGCACCCCAAAAAAAGACTAGTCACCTGACTAGTTTACAACTTGACTCCATCTCCTACAATCGATCCGTGGCAATCTGTCTCATACTCACCGGTAGTCGAGAGCCCTCACTACAATGCCATATCCGGCAGAGACAGCGCTTCGCTCTTCCAGCGGAACATGGTCCAAAGTTGTCCATTGCTCTCATCCAGCACCTCACGAATTTATTGATTTTTAATGAAAGAATCGGATACCAGCGCACACACTCCCATGATGCATCGGCGTGTTCTCCCAGTATTTTCCTAGACAAAAATAAAAAGCTACGCTAGAAGTCACGCTGTACAGACGTCTGCACGCGGCTGGATGCCGAGCTGGGCCGCCTGTTCTCCTTGCAATACCGCATTGTCCTCTTTCTTGAATACGTCGCGCGGTGGATCGAAGCCGGGCGGCAAATTCGGGAAGACGCCGCGCGGGCAACCGATATTTTACGTAACGAACCGGGCGTGCAATGGACTATTGGCCAGGACGGGGCAAGGAAACAGCGTAGGTAATGACGCTCAGCCTATCTCCTAATTTGCCATTGTTTCATGTATAAAAATTACACCCCCACCCAACGCGGATGCAAACATGGAATTAAGGCTCACGGACCAGTACCGCTCACTCACCCCATTCGTGTGGAAAGACATACCGCCTTTCACGGTGATAACAGGCCCCAATGGCACCGGAAAAACCCAACTTCTCGAGACCTTCGCTATCGGTTCGAGCGCCGTACGAATAGAAGCAGGCGGACGCATCCAAGCGGCCAAGAACGATCATGATGCACGAAGCCTTGGGATAGAGTTTCGCGGCGACCCGAGTCAATACAGTCAATCCGCCTTGCATCTCCTTTCGGATTGGACTGGGGCAGTCATAGCCCCCTCTTGCGATCTCGACCAACTATCGATGCTTTTCGCCGACCTTAAGCTTCGGGGAGATGATGGGCAGGGCGCTCAATTCGAGGAATTCGCCAACGCCTTTTGCAAGCAAAATGGCATAAGCCTAGACACCTATTTCGATCTCGCGGAGGACGACTTACCCGAGGGCATCTCGGCTGCAGTCTTGGCTTGTCTACCGACATTTTGCAAGCAGAACCTGCCGCTCATGTACTTTTTGTATGAGAACCTCAAGCGTTTTCGCATGCACAGATTCCATGAGACAGAGCTGCAAGCCGAGCAATTTCTAGGCGAACCCCCTTGGCATAGCTTGAACAGAGTCTTAGAAGCAGCAGCCATTCCATACGAGGTAGTTCCACCTACAGTCAAAATTTATAGCTTTGTGCGCCGCGAAGGAAACTATGTTCTCCAACTTAGACACATCCACTCTAACGTTGTAGTTCCCTTCGAGCGTTTCTCGTCGGGGGAAAAAGTTATATTCGCGATGAGCATTTGGGAGCACGTTTCTACCGAACGGGATGTTCCCGGCCGCCTATTGATCCTCGACGAACCGGACGCACATCTCCACCCGTCTTTGACGCGGTCATTTCTTAACGTTCTCCAACAACGGTTCATTGGAGAGCTTGGAATACGGGTTGTAATGACAACCCACTCCCCATCCACTGTCGCACTCGCGCCAAGCGACTCCCTCTTCGTAATGGCCTCCCCTGCACACACACCAGAGTCGCCCCCGGTCGAGAAAGTATTGAACAAGGGCGACGCAATTGCGATGCTCACCAGCGGCTTCCTTACCGTGGATGACGACATGAGGATCGTCCTATTGGAGGGTCGAAGCGACCGGAAACTATACGAGAACATTGCTGAACGCTTATCTAGAGCTCAGAAGTACTCCCTCCCACTTTCGCCCACCCCTTCCATCCTTTTTTTGCATGGGGCCGGATGCGAGACAACGAAAACCGTTGTGGGTGGGTTGCGTAAGGCTCACTATCGCCGCTTCCATGCAGTTCTTGATCGGGACGGACGAGATCACGATTCAGAAGATGGCTTTCATTATTTACTAAGAGACGGCATGGAGAACTATCTCTATGACCCGATACTTCTTTGGGCCTATCTTTACCTTTTAGGAAAGGCGCCTTCCGTGCCTTCGGTGAAGACACGCCCCACACGGCTGGCAGAGTTGCGAGACGAGGCCCAAGAGTCGCTGCAGGGTATTGTCGATAAGATGTGGGAAAGCATGCGGGAGAAGCTCAACCTCGCCGCTTCTGATGAACGAACATCAGTTGAATTTTGCAATGGAAAAAAAGTGCTGTATCCGAATTGGTTCCTCAACACTGACGACCACGAATACAAAGAACAGTGTCAAGCTTTTTTTCGACCCAAGCCAATCGACGAAGACAAACTAATTGGCCTACACGATACGGTCGATCTCATTCCGATAGAATTTCTGAACCTGCTTAAGAAAATCAAAGAAAGCCCTCTCCAATAGCCCGGCAAGTCAAAGAATGATCGCGATGCCGCTTCGTCAGGGCGACGGTCAGCGCATCGCCTCCGTATACTCTTGCAAGCCTCTCACCGCGGCACCGGCGAGGACAGCATTTTCGACCATCGTTGAATATTCCGCTGCGCACTCTCTGACCACTGTTCGTAGGGTTGCGGGGTCATCAGCACCGGTGGGGGGGGCGGGATCGCTGCTGGTCGCACGACTACGGGACTCGGCGGTGGCGAGGGCGTTGCGCAGGCCGACAATAGCGAACTCGCGATCGCGCAGAGCAGCAGCTGCGGCGTCCAGGCGCTGCTGGGTTTGGTACGTGACATGGGCGTTGACCTCCATCCTGCTGAATTCGATTAAACGTTGATCTGCGTCGGCCGTGCGGGCAGCAACTGCGTGGTCCTCGCGTTCCTTCGCGATGTCGGCGGCCTGGACGCTGATTCTGGCCCCCAGGCGCCATTCCTGGACCTGCCATGCTCCAGCACCAGACACGAGGGCAGAAATCGCCGCCACGGCCCCATAGCGCAGCCACGAAGGTACGATCAGATTGGTCGGCGTCATCATGACGGATCCTCCGGCCACGGAGGCAGGTCGACCGTCTGGCCGGCCAGAGCGTGAGTACTGTCGCTCAGAAACTCGATCCGGCCGTTTCGTACGAACGAATGGCAGACGCCGCACGTAAACACCCGCTCGCCGGGCTCGGGCGGATGTTCGCGGTTGTAATCGCACCAGCATCCACTGCCGGCATACCCCTGGACGTGGTGTCCAGTGGTCACCAGCACGCTGGGCGTGAACGTCGGGCGCTCGGCATTGCCATCCCAGCCCCAGCGCGGACCCGGGCCGGCCCACACCTGGATCGCATGCGGCTCACCGCACCCTGGGCACCAGAACGACAGACGGCCGCCCTCCCCGCCCCGCAGAACAGCAGATAGCGCGCTCATAGCGACACCTCGGACAGGGCCTGGGCGTAGTACCCCGCCCATTTCTGCCGCAACTCGGCACGTTTGGCTAGCGTGCCGTTCGTCCACGCTCCGGGCAGCCAGAGGCGCAGGTAGTATTCCCAGGCGTCCTCCTCGTCACCCAGCGCCGGCAGTCGGGCGGGATCCGTATACAGCAGCAAGCGCGCCAGCGCGGCCGCCAGTGCATCATTGGTCTCGATGGCAATCCAGATCGCCTCGTCGGTCGCTGGCACACTGAAATGCGCGTACAGGTCAGCAGCGAGCACGCGGGAGGCGCGATGCGTGCGCACGCCGTGCACCATCCCGCCCCCCTTCTCTCCCTGCCAGAAACTGCGCGCCGGCCCCTTGAGCCCTGGCTGCTTCTTGTCGACCACCTGCCAGCGATGCTCCCAGTTCGACTCCTGCCCGCTGATCGCCAGGAGCATCAGCACCGCCTCTCGCGAGTCCATGGCGTCAGGCAGTAGGCACAACCCCTTGTCGATCTCGCGTCGGATGAATTCGATCGGTCTCATGGGGCCACCCTGATGATGCGTGCCACGTTGCCACGGGCGCGGTGGGCCAGAAACGCCAGCACGACGCTCATGCCGGCCTGCCATATCGAAGTGGGCGTGCCGTTGACTGCGACAGAAAGGGCCTCCCCTCCGGTGCAGACGATCAACACATAGGCGGCGAGACTCGCCCACCACCGATAGCGGGCCTCCCCCCGTTGGTACGTCAGCAACCGCAACGCCGTGGCCGCGTTCGCGACAATAACGATCAGTGCGACGATGGACGTCATATCAGCCCCCCTTACGGAAGATGGCCGCGATGTCGAGGGCACGAAATTTCTCGATGCCGATCTGAACGACGGCTACGGCGGTCGCGGCGGCCAGAAACGCGGCGGCGGCGCTGCTATGGATCGGCGTCAGCCGGTTGATGTCTGGTACGGCGATGTACCCGACCACAAACGAGATGGCGGCGTATGCCAGTCGCGCCAGCACGCGCGGCTCGGTGCTTCGCAGTGCGACCAAGGTCGCGCCGGCGAACGCGCCTATCAATGCGTTGCCATCCACGCCAGGCAGGACTGTCGCCAATCCCGTCGCGGCGGCGGCCACTCCTAGTGCGGCCGCGGTACTCGTAGGCTCTGCCATTTGCCCCTCCTGTGGGCGAAAAAAAGCCCGCTCAAGGCGGGCGCGGAAAGATCGCAGTCAAGAACTACGTCAGATCCAATACGCTGCTCATTCTGCTTCGGGTAATCGCTCCCACGTAGTAGTCGTAGCCGTCCACTGCAGCAACTTGCACCGAGAATGCAAACTCCACCGTTCGCGAAACCATGTCGACAGATGAAGCTGCTCCGCCGTACGGCTTACGCCACACCACGAATTTGCAAGGCTGGTCAGCAACGACTGTGCTGCCCGAGGCGGTCAGAATCGGCCTGGCTGCGCTGTAGTAGTTCCCAGAGCCGGGGCGCAGAACTGCACCGTAGTAACCGTTTCCGAATTCTCGAGCTCGAATGTTGACGATCCACTGATCGCTACCCAGACTGCGGATGGACTGAGCCTGTTCGCACGTGATGTTTTGGCCGGCAAGCGGCGTTCCAGCGAGGTCGATCCGGATCGATATGGGCGTCTGGATACGCGACGCCGGCAGCGTGTTCGGGATACCATCGGTATGGGCGGTGTTGTGGTCAGCGAATCTCGCGGCGATACGCACCGAGCCATCGTTGTCGACGTAGCTCCCAAGTTTGTTGATAGCGCCCCGCAGCCAGTAATATTCGGCCGCCTCGTTGTTTCCTGCTCGCCATACGTCCGCACTGTCTATGGCCTCATCAACTGCGCCGTAGAACGTGTCGAAATAGCGCGCATCCATCGGGCCCGCCGGCGTACGGTCATACACCGAGTGCCAGTGAACAAAGTCGGTGTACCAACCGTTTGCCGCGATGGCAGCCCGGACCTGGCTCTGCACGTAAGCCATAGAGGCGGCCACGTCCGGGAAATCGCCGGCATTTACAGCGTCCCAGGCTCGTGTCGTGCTGCGCCGGTCCATTAGATCGAGACGCGACAGGCCGTCATAGCTGATCAGGCCCGTTCCGCTGTAGCTGTACGATGAGTTGCGCACGCCGAGTAGATGGGGAATCAACAGGCGCGCCGCTTCATTGCGGCCGTTCGCATACGACGCTGACGAAATCCGAATGCCAGCGATCGATTCGAAATAGTCGAGCTGGCGCTGCGTGTGCGCGAACGTCTCGGTTCCTCCCGATGCCCCAAATGTCTTCGTGGCCACGTCGTATCCATATGCGCCACCGCTGATGTCGAACATCTGCTGGCCGTGATTCGGATAGCGCGATGGCTTTGCGCCGCTGAGCGTCGCGCCCGAGAACGCCGCCACACCGGCAGTAGTCCACGTAGCGAGGTTGTAATCGGGGATTGCCTCGGCACTGCCGGTGTTCGGATTGACCCACCTGTCCGTGCGATAGTAGAGACCGAATGAAATCCTGCCCGTGCCGCTGACTGCGATGATCGTCGGACCATAGTTGGCGTTCTCGCCGGAGTCCACACCGAGCGGGTTCAAAAATGACGTGCCTTGACAGTTGTGCCTGAATAAGGCGAGCTCCGCCGCATCATATTTGCCATCGATCAATCTGTCCGTGTTCGAACTGACGATAGCCGTATGTCCGTTGAAGATCGGGCACACCGTCGCGCCCAGCCTGTTGGCGGGGAACAAGATAACTGTCGTCATGGAACCCTCACGCGGATGAACGGATCGCCAGCACCGCTCGTGTCCAGCCATGCCTCATTCGGGTCCACCTCAGGGGGGCGCGTGCTGCCCGAAGGCAGGTTGAGAATCAGGGTTCCCGTAATGAAAGATGATGAAGTCAGCTTGTCGAAGTTCGCGTCGTCGCCGAGCCGAGCTAACCCGGTCGTATCGATGTCGCCCGCGACCGGATAGCCGCCGATTCCCTTGACGGTGTCCTCGCCTGGGACATAAGGGATTAGTGTGTCGCCGAGACAAATAATAGTTTTCACCCAGTCCAAGTCTGAGTTGCTCGGTCTGGCGACGTCGATATACAACCATATTGCCCCGGCCGGCGCCGTTACGGTAACTGGCAAGCCGCTCGTATTGAACGAGCCGTTCTGCTCCACGGTGCTGTCGGTGCGAAACGCGTAATAGCCGAGGCCGACGATCGAAAAATTGCCAAAGGTGTACTTCTGACCTGCAACCACGGGAATGCGATAGCAGCGCCATCCTGGGATGGAGTTCAGGCTGCCCGTGTCGGTAACGTAGATGTCCTTCAGCAAATAGGCAGGCTTAGCCAGGTTTGGCGTAATCTCTAAGTTCAGATCTTGCCTCTTGAGCACCTCCGGCGGGATAGTGGCGGGAGAGTCTCGGTAAAGAGCGCTGGGACCACCGCAGGCGACCGGGGCCGCGAACAAGATCTCGCCGGTCCCGGCATTCGCCGACGCCTGTGGACGATACTCCACGCTCACACAATTCACATGCAACGGCTTCCCTTCGATGGGAAGGGACGTATCTCCATCGAAATCCGCACTGGGAAATTGCCAGATGTATTCCGTACCGGCGATGACGGTCCCCGAGCTGTCTTTCTGCCAACAGCGAAATGACGAGTTGTTCGAATTCGAGGTGAGACCCGACCATTTCTTCACCAGCATCCCAACGGAAACCATCTTCGATTCCTCGAAGTGGGCCCGTGGGATGGATACCCATGCCGAGCCGCCCGCCACGCGGATGCAGTGTTCCCCACGGTGCACCACTCTACTGACAGTGCTTTGCGGAGGATAAGTCCATACCGTCAGGTCTTCTCCAGTAACTTGCTTCCCGGTGAACCAGTTGGGATTGTCGAATTTGGCCGCAGTCGCGCGATTGACCTGCAATGCAAGATTCGCGGCCGCCTTGACAGCCTCTGCCTTCGGTCCGCGATATATTTCCGTGGACAGGGGCCCCGCATCGTGCCGGTAGACGCCGATGTAGTCGACGTCATCGCCAGTCGCCGAAAACGTGTCACCCTCATTCGTTGCGCCCACGCCCGCACTGATGGCCGCCGCCAACGTCGACGCCCTGAAAGCACCTTCCTGGTTCGCGATGGCTTGAACCGCCTCGACCTGGCCGGAGACTTGCGCCACCAGCCCGGTCGCGCTATCGATCAGTTGGACGGGGTCGAAGAATAGAATCTTCGTGATCGGCGGTGCCGTGTACGGGCCGAGTTGAAACTGAATGTCGTACTCGCCGTCTGCCACCATGAATCCCACATGCCCGACACTATCGGCTCGAGTAGGATTTTGGATCGCGACGCCATTAGCATCGAAAATCGAGGCAAACGCATCCGAGCCCGACGCCCTGATAACCACGGTAGCGTTGGGCAGAACCTTCCCCGTATCCGCATGCACCGCATAAAACTCTTGATATTGCATTCCCGTTTCCCCAATCAATCCGGTTCGAACGAAAACTCCGCGCTGAAATACAGCTCGGAAGGATCTTTCGACCAGGTGTCGTAGGCCGCGACGCGGCCGTAGTACGTGTTGCCCGATGCCAACCCAGTGATCGTCGCCGTCAGCGCCGACCCGTCATACGCCTGCACGCCCTCCCCTTCGGTCGGATCGAATCCCGACGTGCTGCTGTAGTAGACGTAGTAGCCCGCGCGATCCACCTCGGGACTCTGCGGCCAGTCGACGACCACCTGCCCGGTACCGGGCGTCGCCGTGATTCCTGTCACCGCCGCCGGTGCCGAGTTGTGGACCGCCAGGGAAACCGGCGTCGCGTCGCCGGCGGCGTTGCTGGCCACCACCTGAACGATGTAGTCCCGCTTGACCACGGCATCGGCCTCGGCGTCCTCGAGCTGATAGGTGAACGCCGTGGCCGTCGTCTGGATCTCCCGCAGCACCGTCGCGCCGTCCAGCACCCGCACGCGCGAGTGCTCGGTTCGCTCCCCCGCCACCCACGTCACCGTGAAATACGTGCCCTCGAACGGCGCCTGCAGCGCCAGGTCGTGCGCGGGACCAGGTGCCGCCCTCTGCGCCGACAGGGTCACCTCGTACGCCGGCAGCCCATCGATTGGCTGTCCAGCCTTGCCGAACACGTTGAAGCTAGCGAATTTGACGAAGATGGATGTGCCGACCTGCTCCGGTAGGAAGTCGAACCGGAATAGAGAAGCATCCAGCCGCACGAACGACGTTCCAGCCGCGTGGCTGGTCGATGGCGTCCCATAGAGCCCCCGACGCAGGTAGCCTCCCAGCGTGTACCGACTCGCCGCCGTCAGCGTCGCGTCGCGATAGGCGATCAGCTCGCCGCCGACCCAGCACAACGTCAATGCGGCCTCGGCTTCGGCCGCGGTGGCACTCTGCAGGATTCCTCCGGATGCCGATAGATCGACGCCAACGCTATGGCTCGTGTCCGGATCCGCGCCCGCCGGCAGGGATGTCGTGGTTACGCCGTACCGGGCCCGCCCGTTGATCGTGCCGATCCGTTTGTACGTATCTCCGTCCGCGCTCGCCCATACATCGCAGCCGCCCCAGTTCGGCGAGAGGCCTGCCACAGCCGCCCACACCTGCAGCGTCCCGCCCAGCAGCGACTCGGGCGGATTGAAGAGCGCCGGAATCGATATGCTGCCGGGCGCCGCCTGCCAGTTCACCGAACCACCGGCCCCACCCTGGGACGGATACAGCGCCGCACTGGCCGCTCCGACGTCGAGCTCCTCGAATGTGACCTGCAGGAGCCCATCGCCGTCCTCGTCGACCTCGATCACCCGCGCGAGCTGGCGGTCGAGACCGAGTTCCTCCTCGGTCAGCGTGACCAGGTCCATCGGTTCGAGGTCGACGTAGTTCCAGGGCAGCACCCCAACATAGGTGTTCTGCCCGGTCAAATTGCGTTGAAGCCGAAGCTGCGCCACCAGCCTGGCCACCGCGGGATCGCAGATGCAATGCAACGCGACCGGATCCTCTTTCCGTAGCCCGTACTGTTCGATGTGCGCAGCATCGGGCGCCGGCATGGTCTCCGGGTTGTATTGGTTCTGCCGGTTCCAGAATTCGACCTGGGTACAGTTGTAGACATCGGCCGGATCCTTGCGAGACAGTCTCAAACGAGACTCGAAATCGTCCGCCCCCAGGTCGTAAAGGGGCGTCATGTCGGGTGCCCACGTGGCGCCATTTCCCGACAAGGCCGCATCCCCGTAGGGCACGAACCGCAGGCGCCCCGCGCTCTCGACGATTTCCGAGTTGGACGCCGAAGCGATCTCCGAGAGGAATTCCGCGCCAGAGCGTTGCTCGGTCAGAACGGGAGACAGCAGCAGCCCGGCGGCCAGGCAGTACGTCCGGTAGTCCGTCAGGTCCTCCAGCCAGTCCGCACCCCACCCGGGGACGCCGGCGACCGGATGGTTTAGAAAGTCGTCGACGATGTCGGCGGGATTCGCATCGTCCTTTCCTTCGACCCGGATCAGGCTCTGAACCTCGAACGTGTGATTCTGCAGGCCTGCATTGCTGTTGAGCTGATAGTCGGCAGCATAGGCGTAGGCCAGCCCCGAATAGCCGATCGCCTGGTCCAGGTAGTTCGTGACGAGATAGCCCCATGGCGCCTGCCCAAGATGGCCGATCGCCAGGCTCAGCCCCGCTTGGGCCAATGCGGAGCCCTCGGCCTCGCTATCGTTGAACACCGCTTTGTCGCGATAGACCGCCCGAATCCCCGCGATCGGGCCCGCACACAGGCCGATCATGACGGCGGCACGGTACGTCCAGGCGATGTTCGTCTGGGTAACGTCCCCACCCTTGCCGCCGGCGGATTGCTCCGTCTTGTTCTCGATGGCCTGGAAATTCAGATAGGACAGCAGGTTCCCGCCGAAACGCACGGTCCCCCAGCACCGCGCGATCGCAATACCCAGGGCGGATTTCTGGATCGCGAATCCGCCGATCTTCGGATCGACGGTCGAGATGGTCGAGCTACCACCCATGGCGGCTCCAGAGCGAGAAGAACCGCACGGGACGCGAAGCCAGATACGTCTCCTCCATGCTCGCGATCTCCACGGGCCGACCGCGATGGGCATGGATGACCTGGTGGCCGTCGATCACGATCGCGCCATGGGAGAACGTCCGCCCGAACCGCCAGACCGCCGCGTCGCCCGGCGCTGGCACGGGCACTTCGTCGGCGTACCGCTCGAGGAACTCGAGATACCGCTCCCGATCCCGGTGCATGTGCCAGTCCGGCACATACTCCGCATCGATGTGCGGGACGAGGCCGACACGCTCGTACACCTCGGCCAGCAACATCGCGCAGTCCACCCCGACACCCCGTACGCGGCCGCGATGGTGATACGGGGTTCGCAGCCACAGGTGGGCCTCGGCCACGATGGCGGCGCGCACCTCGGCCTCCGACGCGTGTTCGGCCAGGTAGGCGATCGCGTTCATACAGCGGTCTCCACGACAGGGATGTAGGGCTGACCGCGAAAGCGATTGCGCCCGGATCCCCGGTTGTTGTTGAACTTGTTCTCGCACGTGGCCTGCTGCCCATCGCAGCCCGGCCAGGCAATGAACGGCGTACCAGCGGACGGCACCGCCGGCAGGGGTAGCGACAGAGTCAGGTGGCCGCCCGCCTCGTGCGTCCGAATGCTGCGCAGCACGCCGCCGATCAGGATCCGGCCCAGGGTGAAATAGCCCGCCCCTGCGGCCAGGTCCGTGCCGAACGCCCGATCGGTGGGCGTTCCCATCACCACACCGTCGACCGCAAAGTCGGCTCGGTTCAGCCCGCATGCGTGATCGAACAGGGTGTTGAGGCATCCCCGCTGGTACAGGTCCGCCGGCATGGCGGTATCCAGGACGTGCGTGCGGCTGACCACCGTCAGCGGAATTTCGTCGGCTGTCGCGTCATCGATCGGCCCCACCCGGCCGCGGAAGCGCACCACCGTCCCCACCAGGTCGCCCGCCAGCGTCAGGAACGCCCGCTCGAGCAACACGTCGGCACCATCGAAGCCACCGCGAACGACGAACGGCGCCAGGGCGCGCCCGGCAACCGTGACGTCGGCGGTCGGCGTCAGCGTTACGCTGAGCGTCCGGGTTTCGATGCCACGGGTCAGCTTGATACCGGTACGCTCGATCAGCGCCCCATTTGCCAGGAACACCCGGTCTCCGACACGGATGGTGCGATCGGAATCCGTCCACTGGAGCCCGGACCCATCCGTCAGCGTAAAGGTGTAGAGATCCGCCATACGAAAGCTCCGGCTGGACCTCAGGAAGGCCCGGAGCTCGGGAGATAGCTCGATCATTTGAAGGTCTCGAACTCAAGCTGGGACAGCGTCCACACGCTGCGAAACGCCTGCGCAGGCTCGATGGAATCGGCCGTGAACACGCAGCGAAATAGGTATCCTCCCGTCCAGGAAACCCGGGCGCCGGCAGACGGCGGGACGGCAAACGTGACCACGCCGTGGTCGCTGACCGTCACTGCAGACGTCTGCACACCGTCGACCAAGATGACCGGCACGCCGTTCAACGCTGTAACCGGCTCCACCCACCCTTCCAGGCTGCGCGTCAGCTGGAAGACCGTGGTGGCGCCGTCGCCTAGCCCGATCGGTTCATCCACGACCGCGTTATCGTCCGGATCGAGGTACAGGAATTCCGCCGCGCGCCCATACCGTTGATTGAAGAAGGCATACAGGCGCCCGAGCTCATTGCGCGCCGGCAGCCGCCGCAGGAACTCGTATGGGATCGCCCACCGCCATATCGGATACAGCCAATTCGAGGAGGCCCAACGGCGTCCCGATCGGCTGGTGAAAACCTCGGTGCTCCACACTGGCGCCTTCCTCGCGAGGAACTTCTGGCCCGCGAATACCGGCAGAACGCCATCGACGCCCGCCCGGTCCGGGCTCGTGAGGTAGTGCCGCTGCGGCAGATACGGGGCCGTCATGCTCCGTTCCTCCGCTTGTGCAACTTCACCGCGCCCGCGACCGCGCCAGCATTCTTCCTGAGGACCCTCTCCACGTCGCGGCCGTCCATGGCGCTGATGTGGTAGATATCGCCACCGGTTCGAGCCGCGAGAACCTGCTGCAGGATGGCCGGCATGTCCCCTAGGCCGCGGATGGTGTCGGCATAACGCGCGGGCAAGATCATTTCCTTCGCGTGAGCCTGGACCAGCGGATTGACACCGCTCGGGATGTCGTATCCGCCGGCTGCCGACGCGATTGCTCCCATACCCAACACCAATGCCAGCATTGCGGCCGCAGCACCCACTGCCAAGCCTGGACCGATTACCGGGATGGCCGCTTGCGAGGCTGCTGCACCGGTAGCCGCCTCCGCCGCGTTCGCATTTACCACCACTGCGGCCTCTGCGGCCTTGGTGCTCGTAACGACGGCAGACGCAGCCACCTGTTTCGCGGTCTGCACCCCGAAGATGGCCTGATAGAGCGCTGTTTCACGCGCATACCGCATTGCAGCGCCCGCCAGAGGCTTGGTCACCATCTCCGACATGAAACTCTGATAGATGCCGCCATAGATCGAGGCCAGCCCCTGCCGCAAGGTCTGAGCCCGGCTCAGAATTCCGTTCGCCACCTGGTTGAACTGCTGACCAGCGGCGCCGAAGACATTCGCCAACGGGTTGTTCTGCTCAACAGCAAGTTGCCCTTGCAAGCCCTTTTTCTCTAGTGCGAACTTCCGGTCCAACTCGAGTAGCTTCTCGAGCTGCTGCTTGTACGCAACGGGGTCGCGCTCGGGATCGACGAGTGCCAGCCCCTGCTCCAAGGCCTGGCGATCGAGCTCGTGGCGGCGCGCTAGAAATTCCATCTCCAGCGCCAGCAGCTGCTCTTTGTTGATCGCGCCCAGTTGATACGAAAGCTGCGCGTCCTGCTCTTCCGACTTGAGCGCCGCATCTGCGGCAGCGCGCTCGGACGCATAGCCGAGCATCCGCAACTGATCGAGCTGGTCCTGGTGCGACCGCTCGATTTGCTCTATCTGCTGGCGGGACTGCTGGTATTCCTTGGAATCCCCCCCAAACCGCGCCTTGGTCTTCTCCGCCATTTCGCGCGCCAGGACCAGTTGCGCCTCATAGTTCTTGCCAAGGGCGTCAAGCTGGCGCTTCTGGTCAGCCTGCTGCGCTTCGTACGCCGCCTTGTTGAGCCCCGTCAACGCGGCCAGGTATTTCTTCTCGACCGCGAGCCGCTCCTCCGCGCTCATCTTGACGGTGTTGAGTTTCTTCGACCAGAAGTCACGCTCGGCCTCCAAGCTGAACTGGATGAAGGTGCCGTTCTCGGCGTTCTGCCGTTCGTGGGCAACCTTGAGTTGATCCAGCTCCCCATCCCACTGCGACACGCGGCTCTGGGCCTTGGTCGCCCCGAGCGCGCCCACGTCGGGAGTGAAAGTCGGCCGCACCCCCGCGGGTGCCGAGGACGATGACGCCGGCTCCCCAGAGATCACCCGGCGGGCGAACTCTGCATACGATTCCTGCGTCTTGGTGATTTGCTCCGCGGTTTCCTGCAGCTCCTGGCGGGCCTTGCTGAAGTTTCCCGTGATAGCGGCCGCAATCGCCTGGGAGGTACCGACCACAGAAATCCCCACGATCTTCATGGAGTTCCACAGCGCGCCGCCCACGATGACCACGCCCCTGAATACCGCCTCGAGTCCGCTGAACACGTACGAGAGCGCTCCGCCCTCCTTCGCGTTCTCGACCATCGCGTCCGTGACGATGTTCAGCGTGGGCAAGAGACCCACAGCCAGGCGCCTGAAAACGCCATCGGTCGCGCTCTGCAAGCGAAACAGGTTGTCATTGAAGTTGCCAGCGGCGGCGGCCGTCTCATCGTCCAACTCCATACCCAGCTTGCGGGCCTCCTCCCGCATGGCCTCGATACCCTCGCGACCGTGATTCAGAAAGGGGATCAGACCCTGCCCGGCCTTGCCGAATGCCTCCATGGCCATCGCGCTTTTCTCGGGCCCATCCGGCATCGCTGCGAATCGATCGGACATGTCGAGGAGGACATCTGTCGTACTACGCAGGTTGCCGTCCTGGTCTTTGACCGCAATACCTAAGGCCTTGAAAACGGCGGCCGATTCCTTCCCCCCTGTGCTGGCATCCAACATTCGGCTCGACAACTTGCCCAGCGATGCCGTCAGCGCCTCGTTCTCGATGCCCTCGAGGCGGCTGGCGTACGTCAACGTCGAAAGATCTTTCGCTGCCACGCCGGCCTGCTGCGCCATGTCGTCGAGCGCATCCGCATAATCGAGCTGCTCGCGGGTACGGGATGCGATCATCATCCCAGCCGCCGCGACGCTGACCACACCGAGCGCAGCCGCAGCTGCGCCAGCCCGGCCGCGTATCAGGCTCATGACGCCGCCGCCGTCCTCCTTCGGTACGGGCATGGCGTCCGCGGTCGCAGCTTTGCGGGACTCGGCCAGCAACCCACGGAGGGCGGTCTGGGCGACACGGTTACCACTCTGCGCAGTGCTGGCCAGGCTATTGAACTTCCGCTCGATCTGGTCGAGCTGGGCCACCACTTCCTTGGACGGGGTCTTACCCATCGCCGCATAGACAGCGTTGATCTCGCTGCGGTGCGCGGCCCAAGTCTGGGTGCTGTTGCGCGCGCCGGCGCTCAGCTTACCCAGCGCCGCGTTGACGCCGGCGGCCGAGTTGCCAACTGCCGATAGCGCAGCCTGGTCGCGCGCCATGGTCGCGCGAAAGCTCGAGTCACCGGCGGTGATCTCGAAATTGACCTGTTTATCAACCATGATCTCGATCAGTGAAGAGTGCCGCCGAGGCCTCGGAATGCCTCGATGAACTGTGAACGGCGGGCGTCGTCATCCTCGGGGGCATCCGGCTCGTCCTCCCCTTCCTCGACCTGGAAGAGCGAGCGGACCAGGAGATGGACCGGCGGATGTCGGCGGAGAGACCGATTCATGTCGCCCAGCCAATCCTGGTCGAGCCGCCCCTCGACAAACTCCCAGGACCAGCCGAACGACATGCAGAGATACGCCACGAGCTCGTGGTAGCGCCCTCGGGTCAGGCGCTCTCCGCCGCCCCCTCCCCCGGCGATACCCCTTGCCGCAGGACCGCGGCCTGTAGCGTGTCGATGTTCTCGATGTCCAGGTGCGCGCGCACCCAGCCCTCCGGCAGCTCAGGCCAGTTGCGCAGCAGCGTGCGGTAGATGAGCTGGATCCGAGCCCGCCCGAACGCCGAGGCGGCCAGCGATCCCGCACTCAAGGCCTCGACTTGCTCGTTGTAGGCGAGGATGTCGACGTACAAGGCCGCCGGGATCGCCAGCCTTACGTCTCCCAGTATGTGCTCGGGCCCGGGCAATGGCGTGGCAATCGATTCCAGCTCGACCGACTTGCCTTCGTACTGAATGACGATTCGCATGTCACACCACTCCTGACAGGCGGCCGACACCTCGGATGTCGTCGGCATACGCGCCGAACTCCATGTTCGGGATGAGGAAATCGTCGTTCTTGCGCTGCAGGGTCAGTTTGCTGAACGTGCAGGCGTAGAGCTGGATCATCATCCCCTTGCTGTCGGCACTGACCAGTTCGAACGTCGGCGCGATGTCCATCATCTGGTTGGTGATGAGGGTGGTCGAGCCGCCGGAGACGCCCCGCATGAAACTGACGAGCACCGTCTTTCCGGCATCGTCCTCGTCGAAGGTGTACGTGCCGCCCGACACCAAGTACTTGCCAGGCACCAGGTCCCCAGCATCGTCCACCCGATCGAAGAAACCCCCGGTCGCGCCGTCCACCACGCCGAGATCACTGTCGAACGTCTCTCCGACCCCGATGACGTTCACCGTAAATGGCGTCGTCGCCGGTACCGCCAGCCGCTTCTCGGACACCAGTTCGATACGGCCCTCCGTCGGCTCTTCGTTGAAGAACAGTTGCCCGACCGCCCTGCCGTCGAAGCGACCGCTCGCCACCTTCCCGGTAATCGTTGCCGCCGCCCTGGCGGTCGCCTCGGCGAACGTCCGTTCGCCCACCAGGTCTTTCGTGGAGAACGAGATGTCGATGTCCACGCCCTGCAACGTTGCCACCCTGATAGGCGTCACACCGGCCTTTCTGTAATAGAGCGACCCGGCGCCGAAACTCCACTGTGCCTTTTGACGCATGATAATTCCTTGTAGTTAATCCGGCCTGGAAAGGTCGGAATCCTTGACGAGATAGCGCACCCGGAAGTGCTGCACGATTTGCTGCTGCAATCCATCCGCTTCCGCGCTGAGCGGTGCCGGCCGGTCCGCGGTGGAGATCCAGTGACACAGGCCTCCGAGCATCGGCTCCTCCCACAACGCACGCGCAAGCGCCTGACGAATCGGATCCGCCAGCGCGTCCTGCGTCTCGCCGTGGAGGAACACCTCCGCCATGAGCGTGAGCTCCCGCTCGTCCACGTCGTCGCTCTGCGGCCCCACGCGCAGGTCCGCACCTTCCCGGACCCGCACGCACGGCATGTTGTCGCGCAGGAAAGCCGCGACCCGCGTTCGATCGAACACCCGCGCGCCACCGGGCAGCGCGAGCGCCTGCCATCGACTCACGCATGCCTGATAAATTTCCTCTGTGACGGTGCTCATGCCACCAGTTCCAGCTCCGCGACCGAGAAGAACCCCTCGCCCCGCGCCCGAGGAGGTTGGCTCAGCCGGAATATCTTCCCCGCCACCACGACCTGGTCGTGCAGCGCGAGGCCGGGCAGGTCACCCGCCTCGAACTCGATCGAGTAGCCGGCCGCCATGACGGCGCCCCCCAGGATCAGCTCGCGCGGCTCCGTGTAGCCGACATAGACCGGATCGTGCACAACCGAGCCGATCGTCACCACGGCAGGCACCCAAATGCCCGCCGCGACGAACTCATCCTTGAAGACGGACGGATCCCAGCCCATTACGCGATGACCGCGTCGACCTTGATCTGCCCCACCGCCACGGCGGAGGCCTTCGCGGCGACGAAGACGCCTACCCGCGTGTTGTCGGTCGCCGTGGTCGTGAGACGCTTGTTGGTGGCGTCCCAGTACGCGACTGCGCCTACGGCCGCGGTGTCGGTACCGAGAACCGGCAGGGTGAAAACGCCTTCGGTATCGAACTCGCCTTGCGCGCCGCTCGCCACGTCGGTCACCGCGATACCGAAAATCTTGCCCACCAGAACGGCGCCGCCGGAGGCGACATCGTAGGGCGCCGGCAGCGTGAGCGTCCGGCCCGATTGCACGAAGTTCTGCATGAAATTTCCTTTGATTGAAGGCGCCGGCCGAGTTGCCGGCGCCGGGGTTCAGAATCAGGGTCAGGCGCCGCCGTTCTTGTAAAGGCCGCGCCAGTCGATCGCCTTGGCAGCGAACACGTGGCGGGCCTTGACCTGTACGCCATCGACCTCGAATCCGGTCCGCTGCTCCGTGTAGAGACCGTCCTCGCCTTCGAGATAGGAATATTCGATCGTGTCGACCATCGCCGGCTCCGCAATCAGGTGCCAGGCATTGCCGGGGATCCGAGGATCGACGACGACCTCCAACGAGGTGTTGTAGGCGGGGTTGATGTCCACCGACTTCGCCGCCACGAATTGCGTCGACGTATATTTGTTGGCCTCCCCTTCCTTGTCCGGGCCCACGACGAGATAACTGGGAGTCAGGTTCAAGACCCGCCCCTTCATCCCGGTTTGCTTGCGCATGGCACTGCGGCCGGCCGTCAGCGCGGTATCGCTGATGGCGGAACCGGAGGCGGCCAGGTTGCCGTGATTGGCGTGGAAGAGCGCCGTTCCATCGGCCATGGCGGGATTGCTGGTCAGAATGCCGTACACCAGATCGCCCTCGAGCGCAGCCGCCTCCGCCGCCAGAGCGAACGGAATGCGATCGAACGCGCCGAGGTCATCGTTGACCAGCGTTTCCCAGGTCAACGTGACGATGCCGCCGTACTTGCCCAGCGCGTATTTCTCAGCCGAATCGCCGAAGGTGATCGCCTTGTACTCACCGCCCTCTTTCACCTTTTGGAACACGGTCGACTCGGACAACTGCGTGCGCGCAACCTCCTTGAAATCGGGGGCGGTCGCCATCCGCGTCCACGGCACGAAGGTCCGCGGCTGCAGCTGGTAGGCCTGGCGCAGCGTCCGGCGCACGGTGTTGGCCAAGATGTTCGGGAAATCCGACGTGCTTTGCATGCCGGCCCGCACCCTCAGATCGGAATCCAGGTTGAGCGAGGCGGTGGCAATCTCACGCCGGCTGAGACCCCGGGCGCGACCGCCCGCGAGCTCGATCGCCTCGCGTGCCATGTCGATCAGAGTCATGCCTCGGTACTGCCGCGCCGCCGCCAGGCGCGGTGCGTCCGTCACGGCCCGGGGATTGGCCCGCAGGACGATGGCATCGCCGATCGCTTCCCGGCGACGATCGGTTTCGTCCAGGATGGTCTGGATGTCCGCCGCCGAGCGGGTCGAACTGGCTTCGCCGCGTTTGGCGATTTCGCGCAGAACAGCCAGGCCGGCGTCTTGGGCGGTCATACCTTCGCGGCCGATCAGCTCGTCCGCGAAGGCAGGCTCGAGGCCGCCCATGCGGACAGCCTCCCGGATGCCGGTCTGCCGTTCCGCCTCGGCGCGGCCGCCCTCCACTCGGGCTTGCTCGAGGGCCCGCTGTTGGGCGTCCGCGTTCTGCTGGGTTGCGGCGCCGGTGTTGGCCGCCGGTTGCTGCGTGTTGTCTTCGGGAGGCATTGCTCTTTCCTCTTGGGTTGAATTGCCAGCGGCTGCCGGCGTTGAACGGACTACATCGATAAACTGGCAGGGATATGTGCGCAGTTGCTGCTCGGGTGCGGAATCCGCACCATCCGCAGCGCGCACCGCGCTATTGACTTCAGCTCCCACGGGAACGAGGGACACCTCGAACGGCTCCCAGTCAATGGCGCGATATCGCCACATCTCGCCCTCTTTCGTCGGGGGGATCCGCTCATACTGGTAGACGGCGTACCCGACGGAAACGTTGGCGATGATGCGGTCGAGGACGTCCTGATAGATGGGCTCGACGTCCTCCCGCTTGCTGAAGCGAACCGTGCAAGTGGGCTCCGGCTCAAGCGCAGCGACGTCGACAACGCCCAGAACATCGTTTAGGCGCCAGCGTGAATGAGTGTTCAGCATTGGCGCACGACCGGAAAGCAAGCGGTCCATTCGGACATGTGCGGGATCGAGGCTGAGTTCCTCGAGATAGCCCCGCTCGTTCCACCAGTCGTATCGCTGCACCGCAGCCCCGGTGGTCCACGTCATCTCGGCGCTGCGGGTTTCCGCATTGACCTCGCCGATGGGCTGCACGCGCGTCTGCAAAGGCAAATCGCGTATTTCGACGCCGGGAACAGCACCCAGCGGCAGCTGCTGGGTTTCGCGGCGCTGGGCCGCCGGAGTTATCGTGTTCTGGGGCATGGGAACCTCAAAAAAAAGCCCCGCGGCGGCGGGGCAGTGTTGAAGGAATGTTCGGGCCTACTTGGCGCCGAGCAGCTCGGCCACCACTTCCGGGGGGATCAGCTTGTCGCTGACCGCAGGATCGGCGTCCGACAGAATGCCGAGTTCCTTGAGGCGGGCCCGCTCGTCAGCGATCTCCCGGAATACCGCACCGGGATCGTCGCCACGCTCGCGGATCGCCGCGGAGAGCGACTGCAGACCGCCGCGCAACCCCTCTTTCGTCGCCATGATGTCTTTCAGCGGATCCACTAGGTCCACCTTCGGCATGGCCCATTCATAGCGCTGCGGCCGCGCTTTCTGCACGCCGGCCAGCACTGCGGCGGCCTGGACCCGGGCAGCCACACGATTGAGCACCATTGGCACGAGTGCCAACCATTGTTCCTGGGCGATCAACTTGCGATAGTCCATGTTGGCCGACCGCATGCTCGAGTAGTTGGCTTGCGAGTGGTCCCCCGTCATGGACGAGTACATGACGCCGGTGCCCGCCGAAACCGCGTAGAGCTGCGAGCGGGTGTACTCCCCATATCCGCCCGAGGACGCCGGCGAGCCAAACTCCACGCCATCGGCGCCACTCAAATACTTGATCATCCCGGGCGAGACTTTCTCCTCCCCAGGCTTGCGGCGCTTGTCGCCGAGGTCCACATTGCCGCCGAGCGTCTGGCTTGAGTCATCCGTCCGAACGAACGCCACGAAGCAAGCCTCGATTTTCTTTCGAACGAGTTCCGCCTGCTCGTAGTCCGCCAGGTCGCGCAAGCGCATGAGCGCCACCGCCATCTCCGCCATACCCCGCACCTGAGAGGCGCGCCGCTTGCGGTAGTAGTGGATGACATCTTCCGCAGGAACCCGCTTGCTCTCGAGGGATCTCACCCGATAGCTGGCGACCTCGCCAGGATGAACCGGATAGAGCCAATACGCCCGCCGGCGGCCGAGTTGATCGAACTCTACGCCGGCGATCACGAAATTCCCATTGGACAAGGGACCCGTCTTGTAGCTGTCGAGGTGATCCGCCTCCAGCACCTGCACCTGCAGAGGCACGGCCAGACCGTCCTCTGGGCGCCGAGGCCGGAACCGTACCAGGCCCTCACCGACCTCCTTGCGGCCCCGCACCAGCAGCTCGATCAACCCATTGAAATCGAGCTGCTCGTCCGCATCGCAGTAGTCACACCAGTCCATCCAAACCTGTTGATCGGCGGCCCTTGCCACGATGCCGGTACCGACCAGATCGCCGACCATTGTGTCGAGCGCCTTGGCTGCATACTCGTTGTTCCGGACCATGTCGCGACACCGGTTCCGGACAGTCTGCAAGTCCGGAAGAATCTCGGCATTGGCGCTGCCTCCGCCGGCGCGCCAGTTCGCCGTGCGTCGGCCGCGCCGTCCGGCGTCGTACGAGCGCGCCATGTCCATCGCGATGCGAGCATGGATGCGACGGGCGCCGGTGGCCGGGCTGAGATACCCGATCATGCTGTCGAGCCAGTTCACGTTACCCCCTGTCGAACACAGCCAGATGGGCCGGCCCGCGGTTCGTGACGACGGAACCGCCCGCCACATCGAGCTGACCCTTCACGAAGTTGTAGGCCCGGATCAGATCGTCCATGTTCCGGTACGTCACCGTCTTGCCGTCATAGGCAACCGTTAGGCTGCCCGAGGCGATCGCGCGTTCGAGCGCGGCCAATTGTGTGTTTGTGAATGCCATGTTCAGTTCAGCCAGTTGTCGGTGTTCGAAAGCCAGCCATCGTCGCCGGCCGTGACGGTTTCCAGCTCCTCGTCTCGTGCAGACGTCTGCACGGGACTGGTGACAGGAGCGGGTGACACAGGTACCACCGGCGCCGCCGCAGGAGCTACTTCAGCCGCCGGCGGCACCCCACCGAATAGATCGCGGTGGCGCGGCTCCAGCAGCCGCTCGAGCTCGTCCCACTCGGCCACGCGTGCCGTATGGATACGCACGGTCGGATGGCAGGCCGCGGCATAGGCATAGACCAGCGTGTCCAGCGACTCGTTGCGGCGCCCGGCCAACTTTTCCCACCGGCCCAGCTCGACCTTGTATACCTCCGCGGTCAACCCCTTGAAATAGATGTCGGGCAACTGCGTGCTAAAGCGCAAGAGGCGATCGGCGCCGACCCGCCCCGCTTCTTCGTCCGCGTCCATTCGTGCGAACAAGGACGACTTCGCCGTATCGCCGCCCACGAACCAAAGCTGCACACCGTTCTTCATGATGTCGCCCTTGCCGTTCTTGACATCTTGTCGGCTGGACCGTCCCAGAATGGGTTTGCCAGGGCGATCCCCCTTGATCGCAATCACGCTGTCATGCCGGCGGGCGCGGCAATAGTTGTAGACCGTATGCGTATGCAGGCCACCCGTATCGACCGCCGTCATGCTGACCCGCAGGTCGATGCCGAATTCGTTGCGGAATGCCTGGTGACGGTACGCATCCAACTTGAACCAGGGACTGTCCGGATTCGACGGATCGAGCGTCAGGTCGCCGTGGATTTCGAAGTAGTCCAGCACCAACGCCCGCTCACCTCGGCCCCAGGCGACAAGTTGAGCGGCCAACCATGTGTCCTGCGTGTCCACGCCGAGGGTGAGTACGTAATACCCACGCGGCACCGCGCGCAGTGCATACGGCTCGGCGCGCTCTTTCAACACCTCCCACTGCACCCGGTCCGTCTGCTCCTGCCAACACTCGGCCAGTTCGTTGTTGATGAACCGTTTCAGCTTGATCGGATTGCCTTGTGCCTCCAGCCAGTCCACGACCAGGTCAACCCATGACCGCCAACCGAGAGGCGCCAGAAGACTCGGCATGTGGAAACTCGCCACGCCCGGCTGCCCTTTCGCGGTCTTTACCCACATATCCGGGGTAAAGAGCCGCTTCCACTCATGCTCTTTCGAGACGATGCCACAGCCAACACACGCGCAACCTACAGTCGTGGGGTCGGAATCCACCCATCGGAAGTTTTCCCACAGCAGCCGTTGGCGGTGGCCACACGCAGGACACGGCGGCATGTAATACCGCTGGTCGCCACGATTGAACTGACCGTCGATCTCGCTCGCGCCCTCGATGGTGGGCGTGCTGTTGCCGAAGATCCGCGCCTTGCTCCCAAAATTGGATGTGCGGTTGCGCGCAAGCTCGGGGACGGCGCCCTGCTTGGCCACGTCGCGTGGGTACTCGTCGACCTCCTCCAGCAGAACATAGCGGATCGTGGACGACTTCAGCCCCCCGGCGCGGTTCGAGCCGACCAGCTGCAGCATCCCGCCCGGAAACTTCTTGCGCCGCTGCGTGTTGTCGCTGCCCTTGACATCGCGATCCTTGACCGCGCGGCGCAAGGCCGGCGTCGCGGTCCGCATGGGCTCGAAACGTGACAGGTTCCATTTGTTCGCGTCATCGATCGTCGCGAACACCCCGAGGATGTTGCCGGCCGCGCTGGTGATGGCGTGGCCGATGAAGTTCTCACCCAAGGCCGAACCGCCGAGCTGGTGGCCCTTCTTGAGCCAGACCTCGGTGTACCCGCTGGCGGGTGACAGCGTGTCCATGATCTCGACCAGGCACGGCGTACGCTCGTTCCTCCATGGGCCCGGCTCCGGGGTATCGGGTGGCAAGATGCGATACTTGGCGGCCCACTCCGAGATCGATCCACGATCGTCCGGACGTATCGCGTCCTGGATCGAGCGGATGAAGGCGTCGACGGCACCCATCAGTCCTCCTCCCGATCAGTCAAGAGCGCTGCCACATCGATCTGCCCAAATGCCGCCATGATCTCGTTCTCGATCATGGTCTCGATCACCAACGGATCGGACTCCGCCGCGCACAAATCCTTCAGGCGCGGCGCCACCGACATCGCGGAATCGCGTAGGCGGCGGAACGCCGTGTAAGCAATCCGCCGCGCCTCTTCGACATCGATCACCTTGCCACGGGCTTTCTCGACCTCGATCTGCCGCAGCTCGGCGGACGCTCGTTCGCGAATCGCGCGAGCGTGGCGATAGGCTTTTGCGTGATCGTCGGCGCCGCTCAACGGCACGTCGTCGACGTCGTCATCCAGATCGTCGTCCGCAGGCATGGCCGCGCCGTCATCGAGGAGCCTGCCACCATTCGCCGTGAACGCGACGCGCGTCTCGTCCGTGTTGAGCTCCCAATCGCGATCGGCCTGCACGGGATCGATCTTCGGGCGACCGTCCTCGCCGTCGACCGAGCGAATGCGACCCGACTCGATCGCCTTCTGGACAGCACGATGCCGCACGCCACGGTGTCGCGCGTACTCTCGAATGCCCATCAACGCCATGGCTATCTATCCAACTGGCTACCGGGAGACCCGGTGGCTACCCTTATTCGATCCCGTGACGGGATTTCCAACGTGCGCAAATTACCCACACCGGCGACCCGGGGGGAAGGACCCGCCGAAATCCAGGAGCGCACCAACCCTATCGAAGTCATCGTGCAGTCCGCACCGCGAGGTCCCACGCGGCCAGCAGGTGCCGCTCGAACACGGCATCGACCGTCTGCTGCGCGATCGCGGAGAACGCGAACCGCTTCTCGTACTGTGCATCCGTTGCAAACACCATGATCGGCGCGATCGCCGTGTTGTTGTTCACCCGCGCCCAGATGCCAGGCGGCAGGGAGTGCCCACGCGGCGTGCCCTTGAAGAAGCGCTTCGCCTTGCCGCCGGTGTTCAGGTCGCGGGCGATCGCGAGGATCTTGGCCCTGCTGATGTTGCCGTACTGATTCAGCGTCGCCTTCACGCCAGGCATAACCAGTGCCGCACCGTCGATCGCCCCGAACCGCTGTTCGAACTGCTTCAGGTCGCGGGCTCCGCCCTCCACCTGTGCAAACAGATACTCGGCCTGGGCGTCCTTCAGGAAGATGACCGAGCGAAGCGAGCCCTTCGTCGCGGGGGTGTAGCCGGCCGCCCTACGGGTGAACGGCGTGGGATTGTCGAACACCTGGACGATGGCCTCGGCTTCGGCCGCCGCCCCGTCGCGCGCCGTCAGTGTCAGCGCCTTCGCCACCGCGAACGGCATTTGATCCTCGTATAGGGATCCCATCCACGCAATGGCCCGATCGATATTGGAGCTCAGATCCAACCTGTCCACGATGTCCCCACGCCCAAAAAAGAAACGCCCCGCCAGGTTGAGTCCTGCCGGGGCGTCGAGATGTTCAGCCCACCACTGCGTGAGCTCCGCCGGAATGTAGCGGATTATCCATGTTCCGGTTTACCTCACGAAATTCTTTTTGCTTTCGTCCGGGCTTTCAACCACTCCGCGATCCGGATATCGGCCTGGCACAGACGCCGGTGTAGCGTGGTCTTCACCACACCCAACCGCCGCGCGACCTCCTCCATCGTTCCCGTGCGCGCGCAGTGCCAACCTGCCACCGCCTCACGCAACTCTGCCGGCAACGTCTGGACCGCTTCATGCGTAATCGCGCACTCAATGGCATCGACCGGCACATAGGCGCGCGGTGGCTCCGAGCTGCCGAAGACCCTCCGGCCGGCCGCAACATCCACCAAGGCCGCCAGCGTGCTGCCACCGCCAGAGAACGATCCGCCCTGGACGCCGAGCTGCCGCCACATCCCCCACGCATCTAGCCGTGCCTGGATACGCGGATCGCGCCGCATTCCGCTCATGCCACGTTCCTCACGACCACGGCCAGCGGCGCGCCGGGTAGCCCCACCGTGAGCCCGCCCCGCTGGCGATCCGTCCACGGCCCCGGCCCGGCCGCCCTGAATACCCGGGCCTTGAACCCTGGCGCGGCTTCGGCCGTTTCGTCCCAGGTCAATCCGAGCTCCGCCCCCTTCTTGACGATGCCGGGCCAGTGCTCCCACCATTGCCGCTCCGAGCCACCCGGCCCGATCGGCCGCTCCGCCTGCCCAGCCCGCTTGCCCACCGGCGTAAGTTCATCTTCCCATCGCGCACCGTTCAACCATGTCGCCGCATGCGGCACATACTCCCTGTCGTCGCCGCAACGTAACTTCCACACTTCGACGTGCCTCGGTAGCGCGTCGAGCGCTGCCTGCCGATCCCGCGCCGACAGCTTTGCCCAGGCCCGGGCCGCGGCCTTCTTTGCCACCCTCCGTGGATATCCCGTCCAGAACGCCGCGAAATCCGGCCCTTTTTCATTTTTCTTAGGAGAGACCGGAGGTTCAATAGGAAAAAGCGGTTGAATATTCATAGAGCCTCTGTGTACAGGGTAAGGGCACTGCAGATTAGGAGGAACGGGGTTGACGGGCAGAGCTCCCCCTACCCGCCGTGCGATTCGCCGCGACTGCTGACCGGAGCCAACGTACGTCTTAGGGCCCGGACACAGGTGTACGCCCTGTCCGATTGACCAGACTGTCGCGGCCCGTACAGCCGCCCTCCCGCGCTCTAGTCGTTCGCACCCACGCTGCCACTCGGGAACGGTTTGTGGCACTGCCGGTTGCAGGTAACCGCGTATCTAGCCTCTTCGCCTGCACCGTCGACGCACCGTCAGGGGGGCGGCTTGTCGCGTCGAATATGCATGACGTCACCATGCCCCCAAAAGGGGCGAGCTGGAGGAAGCGGCCGGCCGCGAGCATCCTGGCGCGCCGGCTGCTCACGAGGTACAGCGATCAACCCGACGAGCCTCGAATCGGGATCCGTCGAATCGAAAAGAATGACGATGTCGTGGTCCGGATAGCGCGCGCAGGCGTCCTCCCACCCGCTGAGCTCTCGAAGCCTGTCCAGGCTGAAACACCGCCCGTCGTGCGTGAAATAGTGTTGCGGGCGCCCTCGCTGGGGCCCGCGCGGGATGTCCGGCGGACGCTCCGCGTCGGGTGCGCGCCTCGGGCTGCTGACCGAGGCGCGCCCACCCTCGAACAGGGATAGGTTCATCGCCATAGGCCGGCCAAGCTCGTGAAACGCAGCAACGCGATTGCATCGGTAAGCCGAGCCGGCCCATAGACCGCCAGCGGTCGTCGAGCGCCTTGCATACGCTCTTTGCGCACGGGGGCAATGTGGCCTGCGGCGACCAGCCGAGAGCATGTCACCTCGACCCGCCGCACCGGAACAGCCATCCGCGCCGCCAGTTCGCGCACCGCCATCGGCCGCTCAGAGACCAGCTCGATGATGGTCTCTGAAATCTCGCCCCGCGGCCTGCCTCGTGGCCGCCGCAGGTCCATCTCATCAGCCTCGAGGCACCCCTCAGACATAGGCCGATCTCGACATGGAGAGCCCCGCCGCTACCGCGCGACGAGGAATATGGGCGGTCGACCGCACCCGTGGTAGATTGCTGGCTCCAACACCCACAACACCACCCCAGGGGGTCGACCATTGGAACCGATAGGCGCCCTGGCCACATTCGATTGGGCATCGCACACATGCGATCGCCCTTGAACGATATCGATCCGAGGAACACGACATGGGCGCAAATTTCATATTCAACAAGATGCTTCCTGCAAGCCCAGCAGACGGAAAACCCGGCGATCGGCGGCAGACCGAACTACTCACACACGGCGACAACGTCTGGCTCCGCATAGGGCCTCTCAACGTAGAAGACGGCGGCATCGATCGCTACACCGTCAAGCTGTCAGAACAAGACATCCAGGAACTGTTGAATGGCTTGAAGGGGCTACTCATCCGGTACTGATCCAGGTCCGGGCGGCACGAACAACTCCAAGGTCGAATCCGGATCGCGGCAACGATGCAGGAACATGCCGGTCACGCGCCCCCTGGCTTGCAGCTCGTGCAGTAACCCCCTTTCCTCTTCCGACTCAGGCGTCATCAGGATGCGGCTGTAGCGAATCTCGAACTTCATCGCCCGGCCCTCCGGCTCTCTGCCATCTGTGCCGCGATCGCCCGAATGACCGTCACTTTCTCGATCATCTTGCCGAGCGTGCCGTCGATCTTCCGTAGCTCGGTGGCCGTGATCCGACCATCCTCTAGCGATTCGCTGACGGTATCCAGGTACTCACCGAACCGCCCCAACGCCTGCGTCATCGCCTGGTGCATCTGGCGGTCGTCGATCTCAGCCATTTGCGTGATGACAAGCACCATGCCGAGCTCGGCGGCAATGGCGTGCAGCATGCGGTCATCGCCCGTCGCCTGCATGATCTTGACCGCCTGACGCACGCTGAGCTGGTGCGTCTCATTGTTCGGATTCACCTTGTGCAGCAGCACGTGGTACGGAATGTCCACAATCTCAGCCAGCGCCTTCGCACCTCGGGAATAGTCGTGGACAGTATTGAAGGCAGCATTCTCGAACGCGCTCATGAGGTCACCTTTTCGAACCTGGCGGCGTAAGCCGCGCTAAAACTCGTCTCGCTAACGTCGCCCTCGAGCTGAACCAGCGCGACGCGCTCCCGGCCGCTTTGCATTGCACGAGCCAACGGCACCGACCACCGCACGAAGCGGCCGCGTACCCCAGAGGGCAAACGAACGCTGTCCCCAGGTAGCAGCACCGCCGGCGCCTTGCATTCTGCGGTTGTCATCTTTCCTCCAATTTGAGATAGCGGAGCAAGGCCCCCTCCTCCATCATTCGCCATACGCACTTCCCACGACTCGGAAATCACGCATGGACGCAACCCGGCCGACCCACCAACCTATCGGTATGACTGAAACTGAACGACTGTTGATACAGGCGCGGGAAATCGCGCTGCGCGTGATGGGCGAGGCGACAGAAGCCGCGGTGCTGGCCGTGTTCGGCCAGCTTTGCGTCGAGCAGGACGCGCTGAAAGAGGGCATGACAGTTCATTGATGTTCGTAGCAAGGAGAGTTCGCAGCGAGATCGGGCCATTGCTCCGCCCAATCCCTCGGTCGCATTTCCTTGCGCGACACCTTCCCACCAGAGTCTCGCTCAATAGCGACCGCACGAGCCGTCGGCACTGCGCCCCTGTCGATCCACTCGTAGACCGAGACACGGTTCACCTCGAAATGACGAGCGGTTTTCGCAACCCCGCCAAACGCTTCAATTGCGCCCCTCACCGAGTTGCGCTCGGCTTCCGTAACGATCGCCATAGGTGCCTCAATGTTAGGTATTGCACAACATTCTAAGTCAGGCAATCCACAACTTGCAAATGTTAGGCTTTGCCTTATGACGCTGGGCAAGAGAATTAAGGAACGACGGAAGGACCTGCAACTGACGTTGCAGGATGTCGCCACTGCGTTCGGAATCAGTAAATCTTCGGTTTCCGACTGGGAGCGCGACGAGACGCGGCCGGACATTGATCGGCTCGTAAAGCTAGCCCGGATGCTGCGCACAAGCACCGACCACCTGCTTACAGGCAGCACCTCGGGAGCTACGGGATGGTGGCCGTTCTCCGCTAGGTTTGAAGACTACCTGGAGCTATCCAGCGCAAAGCGCGAACAATTGGACGACAGGGTGTCTAGCTTCATCGAAGGGGCAACAGACACTAAAAGCCCTTCTGAAGGACATCCGGGCGGACGAGAAACCGATGCGGCGTAAAGTGGGCAATGTTGTCTTCGTCGATTTCGGCGAAAAAAATTTACCCAGAAAGTAACAAAACAATTATTACGTTACTAACTTCTACTGGAAGCTCGCGGGAATCGGAGGCGTCTGGACGACTTTCCCCTCATTGAGGACGACGGAGAAGCTCCTCGACCTCCCGAGCGCATCTCCCTGACTCCAAATCCATGTGGTCCCCGCGCCCGAGCTGCGAACCACCATAGGCGCGCCCAGAATATCCGTCACCTCCTGTTCGGTCATACCTGGCTGGATTCTGCGCGCATCGTTCCAGTTGAACGGCGTTCCAGCACATCCGTATAACGTCGCCAGCAAGGCGACCGTCCCCAAAGCTCCCCGAATCCCGCCCATTCCCGCTCCTTGACGTTTCGATACAGATAACAGAAAAAAGTTGTGTATTGCTTGACAACAAAGTACGGCAATACCTAACATCGCTACACCTGTTGTTAGGAGACGCCATGTCCACCACCGAATTGCCCCTGTCGCCAGCCAGCGCCGTCGATCACTGGACGGACCTGGGGCTCCTCTACCTCCGCTACTGCGAGAGAGCCGCCGTCAACGCCCCGCTTGTCCAGGGCACCAAGGCCGAACGCGCCGCGCTCCTCGATCGCGCCGCCGTCCAGGTCGACGCCGTCGCTCGCTTCCTGGCCGGCGCGCTCCGCATTGACTGGGATCTCGACCCCCACCTCCACCCGCTGAACCTCGCCGCGGTGGAAATCCAGGCGCGTTTGCACGCGCGCATCGCCGACCTGCAGGGCCAGTCCACCGGGGGCCAGCAATGACCCCAGCCGACATCGCTGCGCACCTGCTCAATGAAATCCGTCTCCAGCAGTTGCTCTACCGCGAATCCTCGAATTCGGCTCGCCTGAACGGCTCCGCCGCCACGGACATCGACCGACGCCTTGGCGCTCTTAGTGCCATTGAGCGCATTGCGTGCAACACCCTACCCCGGAGATCGGGCGCCCTCGACGATGTCCTCCTTGCCAAACGCGGGGCGACGAACGAGCTCATGTTTCTCTACGGCCCCTACCTGCGCGGCTCCATTCTCAAACGTCTAGGAGGCTGACATGTTCCCACTCACCCTCACCCCTCGCGCCATTGTGCTGCTGGCTGGCCTCTTCATCGCCGTGTGTGCGTTGATGATCCTGGGCGGCGCTGCGGCGCTGCACTGGCGCGGCGCCGACATCCGCACGTTTGCTGACGCCGACCGCCAGACCATCCTCGCCGCGTCCGCGCAATGCCGTCGCCACGCCAGGCTGCTGTACGACCCGCTGGCGGGCGAGTTCAGTTGCGCGTACAGGAATCCCGATGGCGACGCCATCCTCGAACCGGTCCTCGAGTTCCCCCTCGAGGTCCACCGGGGAATGTGATGGCTCGCGTCGCCGTCAATCGTGAGCACCTAGAGGAGGCCTGGCGCCAGTCCCGCCTCCCCGTGAGTCTGGATGTCGCGCTGCGCACGCCCGGCCTTGCCCTGGCGCTGCAGGTGACGGCAGAGACGATCGCGCGTCCGCGCCCCCCTACACCACGGCGCCGCCGGCCCGCCCAGGTGATCGACCTCATGAAGATCCGCGCCGGCGACACCGACAACGACTAGGAGTTTTCCATGCGCAATGTGACATCCAGCGACGTGCTGGAGGCCCTCGGCACGTCCGCCCGAAGCGCCGACGACATCGCCCGCCAGCTCGGCGGCGACGTCGAGAAGGTCCGCAAGACCCTGAGCAACCTGTACCAACGGGCCAAAGTGACGCCCGCCGGCATGGCGGATGGGTTCCGTCTGTACCGTGCCGTATCGGCCGGCACGCCGCCGGACACGCCTCGGCCTATCCCTGCTGCAACGGTGCCGGCCACCCCCGACACGCACGCATCAGCCGCCAGCGATGACGAATGGTCCATCGGCGTGCTGGTGGACGGGCGCATCTTCGTCAACCACGGTACGGCCGCCAATATTTTCGACCCCGAACCGAGCGCCACGGTCGCCCGAATGCTCCAAGCCGGCGGGGGCACGGCGTGAGCAACATCCCCATCGACCGCGACCTCGCCAAGCGCCAGATCGCCGCCGCCCGTTCCGTCCTGACCGTATTCGAAACCGCCGGCATCAGCGATCGGCCCGCGCTTGATCCCGACCTGGCCATCCAACGGCTGGTCGAGCTCGAGCGCGCGACCGACGCCCTGGCCCGCGTCGTCTACACCCTCTCCCCCAAGGAGTCCACATGAACGCCATGACCACCGCCGAGAGCCTGGGCATGCAACATCCCGTTGAGCACGGCACGACGTGCTATCTACCCCATGCACTCGTTCATTCCTCCAAGACCAACCCTCGGAAGCGGTTCTTCGACGAGTCGCTGACGGAGTTGGCCCGGAGTCTCAAGCAACTGGGGCAGTTGCAGCCCATCGTCGTGCGTCCCCACCCTGACCTGGCGGGCCAGTACGAGCTGATCGCGGGGGAACGCCGCTGGCGCGCCACCGGCATAAACGACGACGAGTTCATCCTGGCCCGCGTCGTACACGTGTCGGACCTGGAGGCCCTGGAGCTGCAGGTCATCGAGAACATGCAGCGGGAGGACCTTCATCCGCTCGAGGAGGCCGAGGGCTATGAAGCCCTCATGCGCTCGCATGCGGACCGGACCGGCTACAGCGTGGAAGAGGTCGCGGCCAAGCTGGGCAAGAGCAAAGCCTACATCTACGCCCGGATGAAGCTATGCGCCCTGACGCCGGAGGCTCGGGAGGCCTTCTACGCCGACAAGCTCACGGCTTCCACCGCCCTACTTCTGGCGCGCCTGCCCAATGCCACCATGCAGAGCGAGGCCCTCAACACCATCACGGGCGGGGAATGGGGTGGCGAGCCGATGTCCTTCAGGCGCGCCGCCGAGCATATCAAGTCCCGATACATGCTACGCCTGGATCAGGCCAAGTTCCCCATCGCCGATGCCGCGCTATTGCCATCGGCCGGTTCGTGTCGCGAGTGCCCGAAACGTACCGGCGCCAATCCGGACTTGTTCTCCGACGTAGGCAGTGCAGACGTCTGCACCGATCCCGAATGCCACGCGCAAAAGGTCGAGGCGCATAGCCGCCGCCTGCTCGAAGCGGCGCAGACCAGGGGACAGAGGATCATTGAGGGAGCCGAAGCCAAGCGGATCATGCCCTATGGGCAGTTCAGCATGAAGGGCTACGTGCTGTTGGATAACCGCTGCGACGCCGCGCCAGTTCGGCCCATTGCCGAGGCGGACCGCGCGGATATCGATTCCGATCGCGAAGAGTTCGAGGACACCCAGGACGAGGGGGGCGACGACGAATATCAGGCCCCCACGCACATACACCCGATGTACCGGGAGTTGCTGGGCGACGAACACCTCAAGCACAGCGTGACGATTATCGATCCGCAGAGCGGCGAAGCGTTGACTGCTATTCCGGCCGAGATTGCCGCGGAAGGGCTCCAGAGTCAGGGCATCAATGACTGGAGGGTAAGCAACAGCCTAGATAGCGGCCGCTCCGCCGCTGACACCCGGGACGAGAACAAGAAGCGCCGCGAAAAGCAGCGCCAGGAAATCGCCTATCGCAAGCGCCTGGTCGCGGATATTCGCACCGCCACGCAGGCCGGCGAACCCGCCAACGACGAGGACGGCTCGATCCGCCTGACGCATACAGTCATCCTGGCCTCATCACTCTTCCATCGCACCGATCCGCGCGCGTGCAAGGAGTTGGCGGACATGCTGGGCTGGAAGAAGCCAGACTATGGCCGCTGGGAACTCGCCGACGTCAGGAGACGCTTCGCCGCCCTCGATCCGCTACAGCTAGCCGAGCTGCTCTTGCTGTTGATTGTTCTGCCGGCGCTGGGGATCGACGAGTATCGCAACCCGAGTTCGGTCGAGCTGGTCGATATCGCGGAAAGCCTGGGAATCAATACCAAAGCCGTGCGCCGCGAGGTCGTCAGCGCAATGAAGCCGACAGCCAAGAAGACCACCAGCAAGAAGGCCGAGCCCACGAAGGCGCCGGCTAAAGGGCGACGCGCCAAGGCCTCCGCTGATTCCGATGCGCCCGACGAGATTGTGTCAGCCGAGGCAGGTGAATCGGCGCCCCTGGCGGAATTACCCGCTCCGGAAACGTCCGAGAGAGCTACATGGTCGACCGACGATCGCGTTCGCGTCAAGGAAGACTCGCGCGGCCCTAACCGGAAGCGCCTCAAGGTTTGCGGCAGGATCGGCACGATCACCGGCGTCAACGGCCAACACGTCGCCGTCGAGTTCGACGATGGCAGTAAGCACGCCAGCCTGTTGAGCGATCAGTTGGAGCCTGCGCCAACCATGGCGGAATCTCCCGCTGATACCGAAGCTACTGACCCCGCCACGGAGGCCTCGGCATGACGACACCTCCGCTCATCAGCTCCCAGCGTTTCCTGGATCCGGCCAAGGTCGCCGACAAGGCCGCCCGCTTTACGGTGTTCATCGTCAACACGGAAGACGTTGAGCTGCGCGGTCGCATGTACCGCATCCTGATCGACGGCCACCACAACCTGGCCGCGGCACGCCGGCGAGGCGTGGAGCCCACCTGGCGCGGCCCGACCGCCAAATGGGCTCGCGCGCGTGCTGCCGAGCCGCCAGAGGTGTTCGAGCGATTCCTCATCAACAACTTGACCGACTCCGACTGGTACTACGTCGATACCGGCGAGGTCGTGCCCGAGCTGCTGGGAGCGCATCGTGGCCAGCGTTAACAAAGTGATCTTGGTCGGCAACCTCGGCCGCGACCCCGACGTGCGCTACATGCCGGATGGCTCCGCCATCACCAGCATTTCCATCGCCACCACGCAGGCCTGGAAGGACAAGAGCACGGGCGAACGCCGCGAAGAGACCGAGTGGCATCGCGTGGTGCTCTACAACCGCCTGGCCGAGGTCGCCGGGGAGTACCTGAAGAAAGGCCGCTCTGTCTACGTGGAGGGACGCCTCAAGACCCGCAAATGGCAGGACCGCCAGACCGGTGCCGACAAGTACACGACGGAGATCATCGGCGATCACATGCAAATGCTGGGCCTGCGCCGCGACGACGACGGCCCCAGCCCGCAGGCTCGGCCCGCGTCATCGCCCTACGGCGGCGGCAACATGGACGACGACATTCCGTTCGCGCCCGCTGCCGCCGGCCGGGCCGGCCTGGTGCTGTAGCGGAGGAAACATGGACCGAATCGAACAGATCCGAGCCTTCCTCCCCACGGTCGCGCCCACGCTGGCCCCCTCGGAGTTCCACGAACGCGCCGTCGCATTGCTGTGCGCGATCTTCGCCGCGGCGCCCGAGCAGTTGACGGTGGACTGGCCCCGGGTCCAGTGGTTCGGCGTCGAGGGTGGCGTCGAGGTTCCGGTCTACAAGCCCGAACTCGCCACCACCGACCCAGGCACGCTCACGCGCCTGGTGTTCGCCGCCCACGACATGTGCGTGCGCGTCGAGCTCCGGCCCATGCGCTTTCACACGCTGCGGCTCGTCCTTCGGCCGCGGCCGTACCGGCCGGGTAGCGGCCGATCCCCGTGGGAGCATCCCACCCTGGCCAGCGCCCTGCAAAAGTGGCGAGGCCTGCCCTGGGGTGACAGCTTCACGCACGACGCCTTCGAGGCCGACGTGCCTCTTTCCGACGACCAGCGCCAGCTCGATGCCGCTGGCCGCTACGCCGATCCTACCGTGCAGCTGTGGTTCCGCATTTGGGAGATGGGCGCCGCCCGCGCCCAGGCCGCAGCCGAGCTCCGGTATCAACCCCGCCTTACTTCCCCCAACCTGGAGGCTCCTTCCCATGAATCCCACGCCTGACTCATTCGGCTTTGCCCTCGTCATCATGGCCTCGCTCTCGGTGGGCGCCGCCGTGGGCTATTTCGTCTGCAGTATCGAGAATGCCCGGCGCTTTCAGCGGCTCGAGGACTCCCTGTATCGGTACAAGGCGTTCATCCGATCCTCTCGCGAGTGGCTGTCCGAAATGCCTGACTTTGCCCGGTTCCTCGACAACCTGCAGGCGTTCGGCGAAGGGAAACAGCTCAACGCTGGGCCGCCCAGGGCAAACGAGAACTGCACGCTCCCAGGCTTGTGCGTCCAGCTGCGCGAGATCCGGACAGGACTGCGCCTCCGCGTCGACCGTAACGGGGAGCGGCCATGACCGAACGCAGCAACATCGAATGGACGGACGCCACGTTCAACCCCTGGGAAGGCTGCCAGAAAATGGGCCTGGGCTGCGACCACTGCTACGCCGAGACGCGCAACGCGCGCTTCGGCGGCGGTGTGGCGCCGAACTGGGGCCCGGGCGCACCACGCCGGCGCACCAGTGCCGAGAACTGGCGGCAGCCGATCAAGTGGAACGCCGAGCACGATGCGTTCGTCGCCGAGCATGGCCGCCGCCGGCGCGTGTTCTGCGCCAGCCTGGCCGACGTATTCGACAATGCCGTGGATCCGCAGTGGCGCATTGACCTGCTGCAGCTGATCGCGGACACGCCGAACCTTGACTGGCTGCTGCTGACCAAACGCATCGGCAATGCCCACCAAATGCTGGATGCCGCGCTCGACGTCATGTCGCACGGCCTGACGCGATGGGCGGATTATCCGTGGCCGAACGTCTGGATTGGCGCCACCATCGCCAACCAGATTGAGGCCGACCGCGACATCCCGAAGTTGATGGCCGTGCCGGCGCGCGTGCGGTTCCTGAGCATGGAGCCGCTGCTGGGGCCGGTAGACCTGACCCGCATTGACATCAATGGCTGGGCTGAGATCTACCCCCTGACCGGCACAACGGAATGCACGGATGACGATGGCAATCCGATGCCTGACATCCCAGCCCTCGACTGGATCATCGTCGGCGGCGAGAGCGGCCCAGGCGCACGCCCGATGCATCCCGATTGGGCCCGGAGCCTGCGCGATCAGTGTGCCGCCGCCGGCGTGCCGTTTCTGTTCAAGCAATGGGGCGAATGGACACCAGGGGTGAATGTCGAGCGTCATGCGGGCATCGTTAAGACGGCCATGTGGCTCAACAGCGAATGGAGCGTCGGTATGGAGAGCCTCGCCGCTGACGACGGACATATCGACGACGAACCAGACCTGTATCGCGTCGGGAAGAAAGCCGCAGGCCGGCGGCTGGACGGCTGCACCCACAACGAATTCCCCCGATCCCCGAAGGAAGGACATGATCATGTCAACCGAGAGCACTAACCCGATTCGTGGTGCACTGGCCGAGCTCGTGGCGCTTGAGGACATCAAGCGTGGGATGGCCCGCCTCGCGGCGCAACCCGACTACCTGGAACGCCCCGAGGACGTCGCCGCATACGACGAACTTTCGCGGCACTACAGCGAACGTCGTCCTGCAGCCTGGAATGCGGCCCGAGTGTCGCTCTCGGCCCCCGAAACGTCCGATTCGAGCACGGTCACTCTGCAGCCCGAAAACATCCGTGTTGGCGATCCCTACGACGACCCAGCATTCGAGCAGATGGCGCGAGAGCATGACGTCTGGGGGAAGGCCGATAGCGCCCTGTGCGCGGTGTTCTGGCTGGCGGGTAAAGCACAACCGCCCATCAAGACTGCCCCTGCCGAGGTAGCATCCTTGACCGGCCAATTCGTATCCGAGCAGGCCGGCCGCCGAGACGACGAGGCGGTAGACCGCTTCGCGGCCGCCATGAAGGCCAAGCTCGCCAAGAAGCGCGCCGAGGGACGCGGAGGGTGGTATGACAAGGCGCAGTGCAGCCAGGATCATTTGTCCCTCCTGCTGCGTAGCCACATCACCAAGGGAGATCCCGTGGATGTGGCGAATTTCTGCATGATGCTGCACCAGCGCGGTGAGCGGATCAGCGGGCGTGATGAAGCGCTTCGGCCAGCGCCTCCCGTGGTAGATGCGGTGCCGGAGGATGCACAGCGTGACACCGCGCGGTTTATCGCGGACGTCGAGCAGGAGCTATCGCGTGCACGCCGCCTTTTCCCTGGTGACCGCATCATGGGTCTAGCCCTGGCGGAAGAGTTCGGCGAGCTGATTAAGGCATTGCTGGACGAGCCAGGAAAGAACGTCTGGAAAGAGGCGGTTCAGACCGCCGTTATGGCCGCGCGCGTTGCCGTCGACGGCGACAACTCGGTTGACGCGTGGCGCGCCAGCAAGGGCCTGGACAACCATCGCCGAGCGGGATCGCCGCAAGGGGGTGCCGAATGAGCGCGCCCTTGATTCTCGACCCCTGCTGCGGCGGCCGCATGATGTGGTTCGACCGTCAGGACCAGCGCGCCCTTTTCGGCGACATCCGCAGCGAAGACCATACCCTGTGCGATGGCCGGGCCTTCAGCATCACGCCCGATCTGAACATGGATTTCCGGGCCATGCCATTTCCGGACGACACCTTCTACGCCGTGTCGTTCGATCCGCCGCACCTGCGCCGGGCTGGCCGTGATTCCTGGCTGCGCGCCAAGTACGGCATCTTGGGCGACGACTGGGAGCATGACCTAGCGCAGGGGCTGGCCGAGTGCTTCCGCGTCCTGCGCCCGGGCGGGTTGCTCATCTTCAAGTGGGCCGAAGTGCAGATTCCCGTGAGCCAGATCCTTGCGCTGACGGACGAGAAGCCCCTGTTTGGCCACAAGTCCGGCAAGCGGGAGAAAACCCATTGGCTGACCTTCATAAAACCGCTGTCCGAGGGAGCGCGCCATGGCGAGTGACAATATCCAGCTGCCACCGCTGCCTGAACCCTATGGGCAGATTGGGGAATACGCCGACGAGATGGGAGATGTCTGGGAGCTGGGGCAGATGCAGGACTACGCGCGCGCCGCCATCCAGGCCGACCGAGAACGACACAATCGCGCCGTGGCTGTTCGGATGCACGCGGACATTCCCTGGCTCGCAAACTACAAGACCAGCCGCGCTCCCAGCGGGCAGGCGGAAAGCCCGGTCGAAGACAACGGTCATCCGCCCTTCATAGCAGGCTGCGAGGCCGGCCTGGCGGACGGGCCCTGCGATAACCAGGCACCGCAGCAACCTGTAAGCGCCGCAGATGAGTTGCCGGCTCTCTGGGTTAGTCAGGAAACACTGGATGCAATGGCGTTGCATCGGTCAAACGCATTCCCCGCAGGCGGGATGGGGCTGGCATGCCGCGCCGGGAATGCAACGATCCCGCTCTACGTAGGACGCGGTACCGCCCAGGCACCGCGGGACGAGCTGAAGGCTACGTCCGGGCAACTGCTGGATTTGGATGTCTTGCTCGCTGCTTATCATGCCGCCGTGTGGCGCGCCTGCGAGAGTGGCGACACGGACTACGACTTGGCGGGCGTAGAAGAAGCCAAGGCCGTCCAACGTCAATTGCGGGCTATGCTCACCGCCCAGTCACCTCATCCCAGGCCGACCGATGACGCACTGTGGGATCAGACGATCCGCGAACGCGACGAATATCACGACATAGCCGACGAGCTGGCTGACGCCATCGCCCAGCATCTCAATGTGGACATCGGGGAACACTCCAGTGCCAACAGCCCTTGGGTGCGGGCGCTGGAGTCCATCAAGAACGCCCCGGCACCGCAGACCAGCGCTCACACTGTCGCCGAATTAGCGCGTGATCCGTTTCTGGTGGCCCGGGCCTGGCGCCAGAAGCCCGGGCAAGCCGCCTTCGAAGCGGCGGTACCGCTGGAGTTGGTCGGCGTGACGGAAACACTGAACGAAGGCGGCGGTTCCTGGCGCTCGTGCTCGGGGTGCCACGAATTGAACGAGGGGCACGACACCGGTCCCTACAGTGCCACGATGAAATGTCACCTGGGTAGCGGGTGTAGCCTGTGTGGCGGCATCGGTGCGGTTTGGGACACCACGGACTACCAGGCCATGGCCGACGACATGGCGCGGGCCATGGGGCAGAGCGTCGCGGTACCGGCGGCACCGGCTGTACCGTCGCTGCCCGTGGCGACAACGTCCGTTCGCCGTGATTTCGGCGACTGCTACCAGGCCGGGCCCCCGCCCGGGCAATTGCCAATGCTTCCCGACCCTATCACCCGAGCGCGGAAGCAGCTACCGAACGGCTCATATGTCGTGTTCGATGCGTTCAATGCTGACCAGATGCGCGCCTACGCCGAATGGGCTATCTGGTTCTGGAACCCAGCACCGGCTGCCCCTTCCCCGCAGGGTAACCGCCATGCGTGAATCCGCATCCGCGCCCCGGCGCAACCACACAGCGGCACTCGCAGATCGAGTTTCCCCCCTTTACCTGGAGCTGGAGACCGCCGCCGCGCTGACCACGCTTTCCCCCGCAACGATACAGAACCTCGTAGTCGAGGGAAAATTCCCCGCCCCCCGAGAGCTATCCGGCCGGCGAGTGGGCTTCCTTCTCAGGGAGGTGATCGAGTGGGCCGAGAACCGTCCCGTTTCGAACCTTCCTCCCCCGCCGAACACCGGGGCGAAGAAGCCTAAGCGGAAGGTCGATGAACCGCCAGTTGTTCCAGATAGTCAGACAGGTGCGTGAGCCAATGAAGACGTTCCTTATCGAACGTATAGCGGTTGTACGTGCCTTCGTCGCCCTCGAGCATGTGCCCGAGGATGACCTCCCCCACGTCGCGCGGGCAGCCGAGCGCCGCCAGGAATGTCCTGGACGTTCGCCGCAGGTCGTGCGGCGCCCAGTTCTCCACCGGCAAACGCGCCCGCTCCCTCTCGGGCATGGTCCGACAGTACGGCATGTGGTAGTAGACCGATCCCGAGGCCGATTTCTGCGGGAAATAGCCGAATTTGCTGTCCGAGGGGAATAGATAACCATCGCCGTAGGCCTCCTTCCGCCGGCGCACTACGATGGCCGCCCGCCCCACCAAAGGAACGCGGTGATCATCGGCTTCTTCTCGATTGACGTTCTTGGTTTTGTGTTTGGGGATTGTCCACCAGAGGCCGTCCGCCTCCTCCTGAACCTCCCTCCCCTCGATCTTCTCGATCTCGGCGCCCCGCACAGCAGTCCACAGGTATAGCGTCAACATATCGTCGACATTGTTGGAGAAATTCGGGAGCCATCGGATAACCTGGCCCGCCTCCTCCGGGCTGAGCACGCGTTTCTTTTTCCCCGCCTTGACTCCCAGCTTGGCTCTACCCTTGGATTTGAGCTTCCCTCGCAGAATCAAGCGCCACCAGTTGGGCGTGTCTTCGAGCAGATCTCCCGAGTCCAAACAATAGTCCCAGGCCGCCCCGAGCTCGCGCCGCAGGTTGCTCGCAATCACCGGTGACTCGTCGTATTTCTTGATGTGGGCAAACGCCACCGTACGAGTGACGTCGACGGCCAGCATGTTCTCAATGCCATCGAGCATGGTATTGAACAACCTGGCCACCTCGCCCCGCCCCTTCTCCGCCCGACGGCTTATATGCCCCTCGAGGTAGAGGTCACAGACTCGCCGCACCGTCAGCGCGCCGACTTTGTCGACCACGGCCAGCTTGACAGCCTGGCGCGCCTGTCTCTTCTCCAGCGCCGGATCGCCACCGGCGTCGCGCCTCGCGCGCTGCACTTCCCACTGCGCTACTGCAGCATGCCACGACATCGCTGGCCACTGCCCCAGCTTGATCTGGCGCATGCGCTCGTCGACCGGACTTTTGTACCGATAGATCCAGGTCCGCTTTGTAGCAGTTGCCTTCAGTCGCAGCCCAGGGTGAGCGTCGATGGTAATGTGTTGCCCTGGCTGCAAAAGCTTCGCTGCGCGCGCGTCAAATTGCATGTCGATCCAAGTCGGCGTAACTTTGTGCCGGCATGCTATTACTGACAGCGTAGCTTGTCCAGAACAAGGACAAAAACCTACGCCAACGGCGTAAGTGTTGATGGATTTAGATAGGTGTAATTGGGTCCAAACGTGCCGCAAGAAACGACGAACGATCATCAGGAAAGCGAGGCAAGACGCGCCTCCCCAAGAAATTCCCTAGCGAAACCAGGCACCGACTCCGCGGGTCACACGCCGATGATGCAGCAGTATCTCCGCCTGAAGGCCGAAGCCGGCCCTCTGCTGCTGTTCTACCGCATGGGCGATTTCTACGAGCTGTTCTACGACGATGCGGAAAAAGCCTCGCGTCTCCTGAACCTGACGTTGACCACCCGCGGCGCCTCCAATGGCGTGCCCATACGGATGGCGGGCGTGCCTTTCCATGCCGTCGAGCAATACCTGGGCAGGCTGGTCAAGCTGGGCGAGTCGGTCGCGATCTGCGAACAGATCGGCGACCCCGCCGCCTCGAAGGGACCGGTGGAACGCCGCATCGTCCGCATCGTGACGCCCGGCACGCTGACCGACGAAGCCCTGCTTCCGGCCAAGGCCGATCGCGCCGTTGCCGCGGTCCAGCCGGGCAACGGCAAGACGGGCCGCCTGGGCATCGCGTGGCTGAACCTGGCCAGCGGTGAGTTCCGCTTGACCGAGTGTGCGCCCGCCCTGCTGGCGAGCGAGCTGCATCGCATCTCGCCGGCGGAAGTGATACTGGCCGAGGGCCAGCCGCTGCCGGTCGATTTCAGCGCCCCCATCAGCCCGGTGCCGGTCTGGCATTTCGAGACCAGCGGCGCCCGCCAGCAATTGCTGAACCACTTCGGCACCGACTCGCTGGCCGGCTTCGACGTCGAGGACATGCCCGAGGCCATCTGCGCCGCGGGCGCGCTGCTACGCTACGTCTCGAACACACAGTCCCAGGCGTTGGCGCACGTGCAGCAGTTGACCGCGGACCGCGCCAGCCAGTACGTGCTGCTCGACCCCGTCACGCGGCGCAACCTGGAGTTGACCGAAACCCTGCGCGGCGAAGAGTCCCCCACGCTGTTCTCGGTGCTGGACCACTGCCAGACGCCCATGGGCAGCCGGCTGCTGCGACGCTGGCTGCACCACCCCCTGCGCGACAACGATCCCGCCGCCGCCCGCCTGCGCGCCATCGAAACCCTGCTCGATGGCGGCGATCCGCGCCTGCTGCAGGACGCGCTGTCGCCGCTGCCGGACGTGGAGCGCATCTCCGCGCGCGTGGCCCTGCGCTCGGTGCGGCCGCGGGAACTGGCCAGCCTGCGCGACGCGCTGGAGCTGTTGCCCGGATTGCACGCCATGGTGCTGCGCCTGGCCGGCGAAGGCTCGATGCTGTCGGCCGACACGCAGGCGCGGTTGCCCGAACTGGCGGCCCAGCTCGCGCCCGATCCGGCCATTGGCGAGCTGCTGGCGCGCGCCGTCGCCGCCGAGCCCGGCGTCAACGTACGCGACGGCGGCGTGCTGGCCGCCGGCTTCGATGCCGAACTGGACGAGCTGCGCGCACTGGAATCGCACAGCGGCGACTTCCTGGTGCAGTTGGAAAAGCGCGAGCGCGAACGCACGGGCATCGCCAATCTGCGCGTGGAGTTCAACCGGGTGCACGGCTTCTTCATCGAGGTCACGCGCGGCCAGACCGACAAGGTCCCCGACGACTACCGCCGCCGGCAGACGCTCAAGAACGCCGAACGCTACATCACGCCCGAGCTCAAGACCTGGGAGGACAAGATCCTGTCCGCCCAGGACCGCGCACTGGCGCGCGAGAAATGGCTGTACGAGCAGTTGCTGGACACCCTGGCGCCGCACGTGCGCGCGCTGACGCGGACGGCCGCGGCGCTGGCCGAGATCGACGTGCTGGCCGCCCTCGCCTTCCATGCCCGCACCAACGACTGGGTCGCGCCCGAGCTGCTGGACACCGCCGAGATCCAGATCGAGCAGGGCCGCCATCCAGTGGTGGAACGGGTCATCGAACGCTTCACGCCGAATGACTGCCGGCTGGCGCAGACCCGCCGCATGCTGCTGATCACCGGCCCCAACATGGGCGGTAAATCGACCTACATGCGGCAGACCGCGCTGATCGTGCTGCTGGCGCGCATCGGCAGCTTCGTGCCGGCGCGGGCAGCGCGCATCGGCCGCATCGACCGCGTATTCACCCGCATCGGCGCCGCCGACGACCTGGCGGGCGGACGCTCCACCTTCATGATGGAGATGATCGAGGCAGCCGCCATCCTGTCGTCCAGCACTTCCGACAGCCTGGTCTTGATGGACGAGATCGGCCGCGGCACCTCGACCTACGACGGCCTGGCCCTGGCCTGGGCGATCGCTTTCCAGCTTGTGTCGCAGAACCGCGCGCTGACCCTGTTCGCCACGCATTATTTCGAACTGACGCGCCTGCCCTCGGTGCGCCCCGAGGTCGCCAACGTGCACCTGGCCGCGGCGGAATCACACAAGGGCATCGTCTTCCTGCACGAGGTGCGCGAAGGCCCCGCGAGCCGCAGCTACGGGATCCAGGTCGCGCAGCGCGCGGGCATCCCCGCCGCGGTCGTGCGCATGGCGCGGCGCGAACTGGAAAAACTGGAGACGCAAGGCGCCCAGGTCCCGCAGATGGCGCTGTTCGCACCGCCGCAGGACGAAGCCGCCGAAGCGCAGGAGATGGATCAGGCGCGAGAGCATGCCATGGAAGCCGTGCGGGACGCGCTGGACGGCATCGACCCGGACCGCCTCAGCCCGCGCGAGGCGCTGGACGAACTCTACCGGCTCAAGAGCCTGGCCCTGCCGCAATGACCGCACCGACGCCGCGCCCGCTCTCCTGGCCCCGCCTGCTGCTGGCAGCGGCGCTGGCGTGCGCGGCGATGGCGCCGGCGGCGGCCGCCACCACCAACGCCGAATCGGGCTACGCGGCCCGCCAGGGTTTCGCCTTCGCCCTGCTGGGCGGCGTGCCCGCGCACGATAGCGAGGAAGCCGCCGTCGCCCAGATGCTGGCCCAGTTCGGCACCGAGACCGACCTGGCCATCCACACCGGCAACATCAAGGGGCGCGACGAACGCTGCGACGACAAGACCTACGCCCGCCGGCACGCCCTGCTGGACGGCAGTCCGGTCCCGCTGGTGCTGGTCCCGGGCGAGAACGACTGGGCCGAGTGCGACCGCCCCGCCGCGGGGCAGTTCGGCCCGGTCGAACGCCTGAACCGGCTGCGCGAGCTGTTCTTCGATCCGGACGACTCACTGGGCATGCTGAAGCTGGACCTGCAACGCCAGAGCGAGACCGCGCGTTTCCGCGGCTATCCCGAGAATGCGCGCTGGGAATACGGCGACGTGCTGTTCGTCACCCTGAACGTCCCGGGCAACCAGAACAACTACCGCACAGGCGCCGGACGTAACGGCGAATACGAGGAAAGGGTCCAGGCCGATACCTCGTGGCTGCGGCAGGCCTTCGCGGCCGCCACGCGGCTCAAGGCGCGCGGCCTGGTCCTGGCCTTCTCCGCCGACCCACACTTCGAAGGCCGGCACACCCTGGCCGGCGGCGTCGATCCGTATGCCGCGCTGAAAGCGGACCTGGCCCGGCTGGCCGCCAAATATGCCGGCCAGGTACTGGTCGTGCACGGCGGCGGCCCGTCGCCCGACCACAGCCGGTCACGCCACGCCCTGGCGGATCATCCGCTCAAGTTCAACGGCAAGACGCTGCAGAACGTGGCGCGCGTCGCGACGCCCGCCGCGCCGGAACCCGCCCATTGGCTCAAGGTGAGCGTGGAGCCCGGCAACCGGGACGTCTTCCGGGTGGAAAACGCCAACACGGTGCTGCGTCCTCCGCAGCCCCGCTAGGCAAGGCGGCCCCGGCTCAATGCAGCGTGCCGGGGTTGCGCCGGGCTTCGATCAGCGCATCCAGGACATCATCGCTTTCCTCGTCGCTGTCGGCGTATCCCTGCTCGATCTCTTCCGGATCGGCCGGGCGGACCTCCAGCAACTTGATGCGCACGCGCAGCGCCATGCCCGCATAGGGATGGTTGGCGTCGAGCACCACCTTGTCGTCAGTCAGGTCGGTGACCGAGAAGATCAACGCGTTCTCGTCGCTGTCGCCGTCGTCGGGCGCGACCTCGGTGTCCTCGTCGTCCTCGGCATCTCCGGGCACTCCCTCGAACTGCATGCCGACCTCGATCGGCTCCGGGAAACGCGAACGCGGCTCGACCCGCAGCAGTTCCGGATCGTAGTCGCCGAACGCATCGCTGGGCTCGAGATGGAAGGTCTGCTCGAAACCGGCGGTCTTGCCTTCCAGGCCGTCGTCCAGGCGAGGCAGCAGGCTGTCCAGCCCGCGATGGAGAAAGCTCACGGGGCCATCGCTGTCATCGAGCGCTTCCCCGTCCGTGCTCATGATCCAGAACTCGACCGTGACGACGGTATTCTCGCCGACGGCCAGGGCCGGATCGCTGTTGGAAGCGGTCATAATCTTGGTTTCCCGTATACGTTGGATGGCCTTTCATTCTACAGGCTGGCCCCGCCCCTCCCGGACCGAAGCATCCCCATGAATCCCGACCTTCCCACCCGCCTCCTGGGCGGCCTCTCGCCGTCCCAGTTCATGCAGCGCCACTGGCAGCGCAAGCCGCTGCTGATACGCGGCGCCTTCGAAAACTTCCGGCCGCCGCTGTCCATCGCCCAGGTCAAGCGGCTTGCCCGCCAGGACGAGGTCGAATCACGGCTGGTATGGCGCGAACAAGGCGCCTGGCAGATGGAGCGCGGCCCGTTCGGGCGGCTGCCGCCGGCGCGCGAACCCGAGTGGACGCTGCTGGTCCAGGGCGTGAACCTGCACGACGACGCGGCGGCCGACCTGATGACGCGGTTCCGCTTCATTCCCGACGCGCGGCTGGACGACGTGATGATCAGCATCGCCACCGATCGCGGCGGCGTCGGTCCGCACTTCGACAGCTACGACGTCTTCCTCTTGCAGGCCAGCGGGCGCCGGCGCTGGCGCATCGGCCGCCAGCGCGACCTGGAGCTGGACCCCGACGCGCCGCTCAAGGTGCTGCGCCATTTCGAGCCCACCGAGGAATTCGTGCTGGAAGCGGGCGACATGCTGTACCTGCCGCCCGCCTACGCCCATGACGGCATAGCCGAGGGCGACGACTGCATGACCATCTCCATTGGTTTCCGCTCGCCGTCGCTGGCCGAACTGGCTCGCGGCATGCTGGAATTCGCGTCCGAATCGCTGACCGAGCGCCTGCCGTCCGCGCTGCGCGGCCACTACAAGGATGCCGGCCAGCCCGCGGTGCGGCAGCCTGCCGCCCTGCCCGAGGCCATGGTCGAGGCCGCGCTGGCCGCCGTGTCGGCCGTGAAGTTCGACGCGGCGCTGGCCGCGCGCCACCTGGGCCGCTGGCTGACCGAGCCCAAGCCCGAGGTCGTGTTCGACACGCCCGACCCCGCGACGCTGCCCGACCTCGAGACGGACTGGCCGCCATCGGGCGAGCTGGTGCTGGACCGCCGGACGCTGATGATCCACCGTGGCCGGATGCTGTTCATCAACGGTGAAAGGGCCGAGGTCGATGCGACCCCAGCCCTTCGTGGACTGGCTGACCTGCGGCGCCTGCCGTGCGGCCCGGCGGAACCGGACGACGACGAACGCGCGGCCCTGCAGGAGTGGCTCGAGGCAGGCTGGCTTCGCTACATCGCCTGAAGCCAGGAGCCGCCGGCCTCGCTTACTTGCGGGCTGCCAGCGCGACGTTGATGCATTCCTCGTCCAGGTTGCCGCCCGGCGCGCCGCCGACGCCGATCGCGCCAATGGTCTCGTTGCCGACCTTGATGGGCACGCCGCCCGCCAGTATCAGGAAGTCGTTGATCGCCACCAACTGCCGCGCGCCGGGGTTGTTCTCGATGGCATTGGCGAGCGCCGAGGTGGGCGCGCGCATGGTCAGCGAGGTGTAGGCCTTGCGGCGCGAGGCGTCGGCGGTGTGCGGGCCCGACAGGTCGGAACGCAGCATGGCCAGCACGTTGCCGCCGCGGTCGACCACGGTGGCGGCAACCTGGTAATTCTTGGCCGCGCAAGCTTGCACGGCGGCCTGGGCCAGCTCGGTGGCCTGGGACAGCGTCAGCGACGCGGGCGTTTGCGCGTAGGCGCTGGAACCGGCGCAGGCGGCCAGGACGAACAGGGTTTTGAGCAGACGGGACATCGTTTTTTCCTCCTGTGGAATCGACACCCGCAGTGTGCTCGCGGACGCGTCCGCCGCCCATCGTGCTCGCTACGCACCGGCATCCGTAGCCCTACGGATTCCCTCCCGATCCCGGCTCCTGGCTCGCCTGCGCCAGGCGGGCGAACTCGACCACCGATGTGCTGCCGATCTTCTCGGAGATGTGGGCGCGATGGGTCTCGACGGTGCGCGGAGACAGCTCCAGCGCCGCGGCGATCTCCTTGGTCGCGTAGCCCTGCGCCACCAGGGCCAGCACCTGGCGCTCGCGCTCGGTCAGGCGCGCGAGCAGCACGCGCTGTTCGTCCTGTTCGCGATAGCGGGCCAGCGCGGCGAAGGCGGTGTTGACGGCCTCCATCAGCACATGCTCGTCCACCGGTTTGCTCAGGAAATCCACCGCACCCGCCTTGAAGGCCCGCCGGCATGCCTGCATGTCGCCATGGCCGGTCAGCAAGACGATGGGCCAGCCGCAGCCCGACTCCTGGAGCTTCTGCTGCAATTGCAGGCCGGTGATGGCGGGCATGCGCAGGTCCAGCACGATGCAGCCCGGCTCCAGCTCCGGCTGGCGGGACAGGAAATCCAGCGGATGCGCGAAAGTCTCCACGCGCAGGCCGTACGTGGACAGCAGCAGCGCCACCGCGTCGCGCACGGCGCGGTCGTCATCGACCAGGTAGACGGGAGGTTGGGAGGTCACGCCATGGGCTCCTGTGGGATTCGCCGGCCGCCGGCCAGCGGCAGCAGCACGGTGAACCGCGCGCCGCCCTCGGGCCGATTGGCGGCCGAGATGCTGCCGTCGAAATGGTGGACGATGCTCTCGCAGATGGCCAGCCCCAGCCCCATCCCGTCCTCCTTGTCGGAACGGAAGGGCTCGAAAACGTGCGCCAGCATGTCGGGCGCCACGCCCGGGCCATCGTCGTCGACCACGATGCGCGCCATGCCCTCGGCCTGGTCCAGGCGCAGGACGATGCGCCGGCGTTCCTCGGGCACCGCTGCCAGAGCGTCGGCGGCATTGCGGATCAGGTTGTGCATGACCTGCCCCGCCTGCACCCGGTCCACCCACGCGACGGGCGGCGGCACCGCCACTTCCGTTTCGAGGCGCACGCCGCGGGCCGACAGGTCCGCCCCCATCAGCGCCACCATGTCGGCGGCGACTTCGCCCAGGTCGCAAGCCTGCGCCGCGGGCGGATCCGCGCCGACGTAGGCGCGCATGCGAGCCAGGATGTCCGCGGCCCGGCGAGCCTGCTGCACGTTGGACTCCAGCACGCGGCGCATGGCGTCGGGCCCGGCGCCGGGCAGGCCGGCCAGGCGCAGCGCCGCCTGGCTCTGGCTCAACAGCGCGGTCAGCGGCTGGTTCAGTTCGTGCGCGATGCCCGAGGCCATTTCCCCCATCGCGTTGACCCGCGCCGCATGCGCCAGGGTGGCTTCCTGCTTGCTGAGCCGCCCCGCCTGCCGAGCCCGCTCCGCCTCGCCCCGAGCCTGCACGGCGCGGCGCCGCTGCACGGCCAGCAGTGCCGCCAGCGCCAGCAGGGCCAGGGACACCAGGACCAACAACGCCAGCGGCCGGCCCAGGGCCAGATCGCTCCATCCCGGATGCCGGGACAGGCGCAGCATGATGGGTTGGCCGGCGTTCTCCAGCATGCGCACCGCCGCCATGGCGGGCGGGTGCAGCCCCTTCCCCGGCGAAGCCGCACCGTGGTCGACCCGGGCCGCGGCCCCGTCCAGGCGCAGGGCCAGCCGCGTCCCCATGGGCAATTCGTCGGCGGCCACCAGTTCCCCCAGATCCACGGTCAGCACCAGCGCCAGCCGGCCCACGGCGGGCGGCAATCGCTTGACCAGCAGATAGCGGGACTGGCCTGGCTCCGGCACCGTGCTGACCGGCCGCCCGGGCTGGGCCGTCGCGATCACCGGGCCCAGGCGCTGCGGCTCAAGGGGCGGCAGCCCCGGCTGGCGGCTGGACACCAGCGTGCGCCAGCCGGCCTGGGACGAGGTGTTCTCCCAGCCGACCAGGTCCACCCCTTCTATGCGCGGATAGAACGCGCGGATCGCGCCCGCCACCTGCCCGATCTCGTCGAGCAGGATACGATCGGATCGCTGCGCCAGCGCCGCCATGCTCGTCAGATGAGCGTCATGCTGCGCGATGCGCTGCGATACGAGACCGGCCACGGCGTCGGCCGCGCCGTCCAGGTCCGCGCGGAGCCTGTCCAGGGCCTGGCGGTACAGCACGACGGCACCGGCCAGGACCAGCACCAGCCAGGCCCCCGCCAGGACGGCAGCCATCGCGGATTGACGTTTCATCATGGATGCAGATAGTACTTGCAGGCGCCCCGCTACGCCCGTCCGGGCGTGCCGGAATCTCGCCGTGCCGACAGGCATATCGGATATGGGCGATCTATAATTCGATCCATGGCGATATTCCTCGCCCATACCGTTTTCTCGTCATGGACCTCGACGCCACGATCAAGGCGCTGGCGCATCCGGCGCGGCGCGACATCCTGCAATGGCTCAAGGAGCCGGAACGCCATTTCGCCGGACAGGAACACCCGCTCGAAGTCGGCGTCTGCGCCGGCATGTTCGAACGCTGCGGCCTGTCCCAGTCGACCGTATCCGCCCACCTGGCGACCCTGCAACGCGCCGGCCTCGTCACGACCCGGCGCATCGGCCAGTGGGTGTTCTACAAGCGCAATGAAGAAGCCATTGCCCAGTTGGTCGACCAGCTCCGGAAGCTCTGACTTTCCCGGCAAGCCCCGGGGAAAACTTCCAAAATGTACGTCAAAAACCACAAACCGAAACCCTTGCGCACATTATTGACCAATCGGATACACAAATTGCTTACGCAAATCTTACTTCCAGCCTCCACCATGGAAAATACCTAGAGACGCTGATAGAATTTGCCTGTGCTCGAATAACGGCAGACACAGCAGCCTTGTTTGGGTAAGAACGGGAAATAGCGCTATTTCTGGTTTGTGTTTTGTGTATTACGACTGACACCTCAAAGGAAAAGAGATCATGAAGAAGACCCTGCTCCTGGCCTCGCTGCTGGCAATCGCTCTGTCGGCTTGCGGCAAGAAGGAAGAAGCTGCTCCGGCCCCGGCCGAATCGACTCCTCCGGCCGTCACCACCCCGGCTGAGCCCGCGCCCGCCCCGGCTGAGCCCGCTGCTCCGGCCCCCGCCGAGCCCGCCGCTCCTGCCGACCAGGCCCCTGCCGCCCCGGCTCCCGCCCAGCAGCAGTAAGTCGAACGTGGAACCCGGCCGGCATCGGCCGGCTCCGGGTTTCTACAAATCGACGGCCGCTAACGCGGCTGAAAAAAGCCCCTGTTCACAACCCGGGGGCTTTTTTCATGGGTTCAGGGCCACCCAATCGAATCCGGTGTCCTGATCGGCCACCCCGATCTCCTCGGGTCGCCATCCCAATATCGGCGCGAGCGCCGCCCGCGCCAGTTCCGGCACATTGTTCTGCTTGCTGAGATGGGCCGCGTGCAGGTATTTCAGGCGCGACCGGTCCACCACGCGCAAGATCTCGGCCGCCGCCGCGTTGGAAAGATGGCCGTAGCGGCCCGCTATCCGGTATTTCAGCGAAACGGGGTAATCGCTGCGCGCCAGCATGTCCGGGCAATGATTGCACTCGAGCACCAGCGCATCGCAGCCGGACAGCGTCCGGTGGACGTGCGGCGTGCCCTCGCCCAGGTCCGTCAGCACGCCTAGCCGCCATTGGCCGTCGTCCAGCACGTACTGCACCGGTTCGCGGGCATCGTGGGGAACCGGGAACGGCTGCACGCGCAGACCGCCTATGGCAAAGGCGGTGTGGCTGTCGCAGCAGACGGCGGTCATGCCTTCGGGGATGCGGGCCGCCACCGCGGCGCGCGTGCCGGTGGTCAGATGCACGGGGATGCCATGGCGGCGGGCCAGGCGGAACACGCCGCCGATGTGGTCGCCGTGCTCGTGCGTCACCAGGATGCCGTTCAGGGATGAAGGCTCGATGCCACGGCTGAGCAGGCGCCTTTCAACCTCTTTCAGCCCGAACCCGCAGTCGATCATGACGCGGGTCACCGACAGCCCTTCCCTGGCCTCGACAACCAGGGCATTGCCCTCGCTGCCGCTGCCAAGACTCGTATAGCGCATGGAGCCCACCTAGGAAGTCCACCCCCGGGCGGCCTTCGGCCGCTCCCCCTCAAGGGGGCGGCGCTGGCGGACCGGCAAAGCCGGATCCGCTGCGCCCTGGATCAGCAGGCACACATGGCCAATCCCAGCCATTACTTCAGCTGGTTGGACAGGACGTTCAGGATGCGACGGCCGGTGGCGGTGTTCTCGGGCGCGCCCTGCGCGTTCAGCACGGTGACCTGGGTCCGGTCGTTGGACGTGACCAGTTTCACGCGGTACTGCGGACGGGTCTCGGGCTTGTCGCTGCCACGGCCGAACAGGCGGCCGAAGAAGCCCGGCTTGCTGTCGGTGCTGGCCGCGTCGGTATCGACGTAGCGCACGTAGTAGACGCCCTCGGCGCGGTTGCGGTCCTCGACCGTGAAACCGCCGCGGTCCAGGGCCAGGCCCACACGGCGCCACGCACGATCGAACGGTTCGGCGATCTGCAGCGCGCCGGCGTCACCCGAGCCGGTCACCAGTTGCGGCGCCGCGCCCGGAGTCACCGGCGTGGCATTGGCCACCGCCGCCTTGGCCCGGTCGAAATCGGAGCCCAGCCGGGTCATCAGGCGGCTCAGCATCTCCGCTTCCAGGCCCGGGTCGTTGGGACGGGTGGTCCAGGTGGTCTGGCTCTTCTCGGCGCCGGTCAGTACTTCGACGGCTCCGCGATGGCTGATGTAGATCTCGGTGCTGTTGCCCACGCGCTCGAGACGAGTGCGGAACATGTCGCGTTCGCCGGTGGACCACAGCGAATCGAAGACCTTGCCGATGGTATTGCGGATGAAGTCCTGCGGGATCTTCGCCCGGTTCTCGGCCCAGTCGGTTTCCATCACGCCGGCCTGGGGCAGGTCTTCGCGCATCAGGAAGCCCAGGTCCTGCCAGAACTGGCGCACCACGGGATAGAGCTGCTCGGGCGAACGATCGACCACCACCAGCCAGCGCTGGTCGCCGTCGCGTTCGACACGCATGTCGGAACGCTCGGGCAGCACGTTGCTGGCGGCCGGCTTGGTTTCAGGCTGAACCGTCGAGTAGCTGGAGAAGGTCGTGGTCGAGGGCACCGGCGGCGTCGACCCGGAAGAAGTCTGGGACGGAACCTGGAACCGGTTGTCCGTGGGAAGCTGGGTCAGGTCGGGAGGCACTTCCAGCTTGGCCGAAGGCGGCTTGGATGCGCTCTTGTAGTCAACGGACTCTTCCTTGCCCAGCAACTGGTTGACGCTGCTGCAGCCCGCGAACAGCGCGGACAGGGAAATCAGCACCGGCAGGACCGCCAGGCGCGGCAAATTCATACGAACTGCATTCATTGATGGGTAACTCCTGAAGCCACCGCCGGCCCATGTTGGGTCCGGCGGGTCATGTCGGGGCAAAACATGGGGGGCGTGTGGGGTTCAGATTTCGACGCCGGCCGCCCCGAGCGCCTCGCGCACCGCAGCATGATGCTGCGCGCCGAGTTCGGTCATGGGCAGGCGGTATCCCAGCGCCATGCGTCCCATCTGGGCCAGGGCCCACTTGACGGGGATGGGGTTGGGTTCGAGGAACAGGTTGCGGTTCAGCAGCGCCATGCGCTGGTTGATCTTCGCGGCCAGTCGGGCATCGCCAGCCACGGCCGCCACGCACAGTTCATGCATCAGGCGCGGCGTGACGTTGGCGGTGACGGAGATGTTGCCCCGCGCGCCCAGCAGCATCAGCGCCGCCGCGGTGGGGTCGTCGCCGCTGTAGACCGCGAAATGGTCGGGCAACTGGCCCAGCAGCAGCGCGCCGCGGCCGATGTCGCCCGTGGCGTCCTTCAGCCCGACGATGCCGGGCACCTGCGCCAGGCGCACCGTGGTCTCGCCCGCCATGTCGCAGCCGGTGCGGCCCGGCACGTTGTACAGGATCATCGGCAGGTCGACCGCCTCGGCGATGGTCTTGAAGTGGCGGTACAGGCCTTCCTGCGTGGGACGGTTGTAGTAAGGCACCACGGACAGGCCGGCGTCGGCGCCGACCTTCTTGGCGGCCTCGGTCAACTCGATGGCTTCCGCCGTGGAATTGGCGCCGGTACCGGCGATGACCGGCGCGCGGCCCGCCACGTGCTGGACGGCGAAACGGATCAGTTCGACATGCTCGTCCACCGACACGGTGGGCGATTCGCCCGTCGTGCCCACCACCACGAAGCCATCGGTGCCTTCAGCCAGGTGCCAGTCGAGCAAGGCCCGGAAGGCCTCGAAATCGAGCTTCCCGTCTGGCTGCATCGGAGTGACGATTGCGACGATGCTGCCTTCAATAGGAGTGCGAGATGTGGTTGCCATACGCTGCCAGGGTGGCCCAAAACGGGACGAGGAAATGGGAAATCAATGGAGTATACCGCCTGCGGAAGCTCCCACACGCTTCGCAGGCTCCCTACCAGGAAACCGCGGATCCGGCTCCGCCGGTCCGCCGGTTTCGCCCCCCGGGGGGCGCGCGTCAGCGCGTAGGGGGGGTCACAGAAACAATCGGACGATGGCGTCGCCCAGGGCCAGCATGGGTTGGACCAGGAAGCCCAGCATGCCGGTCATCAGCAGCACGATCAGGATCATCATGCCGTAGGGTTCGATCTTGGAGTATTTCCAGGCCAGGTCGTGCGGCAGCAGGCTGAAGACGATGCGGCCACCGTCCAGGGGAGGAATGGGCAGGAGGTTCAGGGCCATCAGCATCAGGTTGACCTGCACGCCCGCCACCGCCATGGCGACGAAGAAGGTTTCGTTCACACTGGACTGGACCATGAGCTTGAGCCCCACCGCCCAGATGATGGCCATGACGAGGTTGATGCCGGGTCCGGCGGCGGCCACCCACAGCATGTCCTGCTTGGGCCGGCGCAGGCGGCCGAAATCGACAGGCACCGGCTTGGCCCAGCCGAACAGCAGGCCCGCCCCGCCCAGCAGCTTGCTGGTCAGCAGGATGACCGCCGGCACGAGCAGGGTACCGACAGGGTCGATGTGCTTGATCGGATTGAGCGTCACGCGTCCGGCCTGCGTGGCCGTATCGTCCCCGAACATGCGCGCCACGTATCCGTGGGCGGCCTCGTGCAGGGTGATGGCGAAGATCAACGGAATGGCATAGACCGCGATTGTCTGAATGATGGAATCCATCGCGGCATTGTAGCGGCAGAGCATGGCCGTCCGGAGACGGCCGCGCGCATTTTCGGACCGGGAATTACCCCGTGATGCCCAGGGTAGCGGGATCGCCGCGGCCGCGCCGCACGACCTCCGGCTCGGCGCCGCTCAGGTCGATCACGGTGGTCGGCTCGCGGTGGCAGGCGCCGCCGTCCACCACCGCCGCCAGTTCATGCTCGTAGCGCTCGCGGATCTGTTCGGCGTCGTTGAGCGGCTCGTCCTCGTTGGCGGGAATCAGCGTACTGGACAGCAGCGGCGCGCCCATTTCCTCCAGCAGGCTGAGCGCGATCGGATGATCCGGCACGCGTATGCCTATGGTCTTGCGCGACGGATGGGACAGCCGGCGCGGCACCTCGCGCGTGGCCTCGAGGATGAAGGTCCAGGGCCCGGGGGTGGCGGCCTTCAGCAGCCGGTACTGCTGGTTGTCGACGTGGGCGAACTGGCCGATCTCGGCCAGGTCCCGGCACAGCACGGTCAGGTGATGCCGTTCGTCCACACCGCGCAGGCGCCGCAGCGCTTCGGCCGCGTGCTTGTCGTCCAGCGGCGCCACGAGGGCGTAGCTGGAATCGGTGGGTATGGCCACCAGCCCACCGGCCCGGATCAACTGGACCGCCTGCTTGAGCAGGCGTATCTGGGGATTCTGAGGATGAACGGAGAAAAACTGTGCCACGACAACGAGCCCTCGCAAACATCGACCACGCCCGGAAACCGTCCGGGCACCTTGCTGCCGGAGACGGCCGCTTACTCGGCGGCCAGCGCGCGCAGTTCAGCGGCCAGCTTGGCCAGCGCGGCATCGCGGCCGTCGGTATCGGCAAAACCGGAACCGCGCGCCACCACCGCACCATCCAGTTCCAGCACGTAGGACTCCCCTTCCGCCCGCAGCGCCTGGACCGGATCGGCCAGGGCGCGCAGCCGCTTGATGGCGGCGCCGGCGGCCTGGGCATCGGCATGCGATTCGGACAACAGCAGGTCCTGGCCGTCGGCCGCCAGGAAGCGGAAGCGGAAGCGGCCGTCGTCGTCGCGGAAGCTGACGAAACGGGCTTGCTTGCCGGCCTTCTTCTTCGCCGACTGCGCCGGGGACGAGGCACGCGGGGCATCCAGCCCCACGGCGGCCCGCAGCTCGGCCAGGAACGGCTCGCCAATGGCGCGCGCCTTGCGGGCGCCTTCCAGCAGAATGTCCTCGATGTCGTCGGGACGGGCCATCAGGGTGTCGTAGCGCTCGCGCATCGGGCCGACTTCGCTCTCGATGCGTTCGTACAGCGCCTGCTTGGCGTCGCCCCAGCCCATGCCCTCTTCCAGCGAACGCCGGAACGCGGCGGCCTCGCCATCGGCGGCGAAGGCCCGGTAGATCGTGTAGAGCTGCGAATGGTCCGGATCCTTGGGCTCGCCCGGCAGGCGCGAATCGGTCACGATGCGGCCGATGGTGTCGCGCAGGTGCTTGGCGCCGCCCTCGAACAGCGGAATGGTGTTGTTGTAGCTCTTGGACATCTTGCGTCCGTCCAGGCCCGGCAGCGTGGCCACGGCCTCGTCGATCTGCACCTCGGGCAGCACGAACAGTTCGCGGCCGCCGCCGTACAGATGGCTGAACCGCTGGGCGATATCGCGCGCCATCTCGATGTGCTGGATCTGGTCGCGGCCCACCGGCACGCGATGGGCGTTGAACAGCAGGATGTCGGCCGCCATCAGCACGGGATACGAGAACAGTCCCATCGTGACGCCGGCGTCCGGGTCCTCGTTGTCGGCCACGTTCTGGTCCACCGCCGCCTTGTAGGCATGGGCCCGGTTCATCAGGCCCTTGGCGGTGACGCAGGTCAGCAGCCAGCAAAGCTGGGGGATCTCGGGCAGGTCGGACTGCCGGTAGAAGGTGACGCGCTTGGGGTCGAGCCCGGCGGCCAGCCAGGTCGCGGCGATCTGCAGGCGCGAGCGCTGCAGGCGGACGGGGTCCTCGCACTTGATGAGTGCGTGGTAGTCGGCCATGAAGAAGAAGGCATCGTTGTCGTCATTGCGGCTCGCCTGGATGGCGGGGCGGATGGCGCCCACGTAATTGCCCAGGTGGGGCGTGCCGGAGGTGGTGATGCCGGTGAGGATGCGGGTTCTCATGGGTCGGAGCGCGACGAGCGGGTAGGTGGAACGTAGAGCCGCAGTGTACCTCCCGGGGGCGGCGGGTGCCGGGCATGGCGGATAATGGCGGATTGCCTTTTTATGTTCCCAGGACTGTCATGTCTTCGATCACGTTCACGCTGACGGGCGAGTTTGTGCCGTTGTGCGATTTGCTCAAGCTTACGGGGCTTGCCGACTCGGGGGGAGCGGGGAAGGCGCTGGTTGCGGCGGGGGTGGTGAAGGTGGACGGGAAGGTGGAGTTGCGCAAGACCTGCAAGATACGGGCTGGGCAGGTGGTGGCAATGGAAGGGGCGCGGATTCTGGTCCAGGGCTGATTGCAGCGCCTGGACCGCTCCCCTTCACCGGCTCAGTGCGCCTGCTCCCACGTGTAGCCGGAGCCCACCTCGGCCACCAGCGGCACCTTCAGTTCGGCCACGTTGCACATCATCTCGGGCAGGCGGCGGGCGACGATTTCGCTTTCCTCGCGCGGGACTTCCAGGACGAGTTCGTCGTGCACCTGCATGACCAGGCGCGCTCCCAGCCGGTCGGCATCCAGCCAGTCCTGCACGGCGACCATGGCCATCTTGATGAGGTCGGCGGCGGTGCCCTGCATGGGGGCGTTGATGGCGGCGCGTTCGGCGGCCTGGCGGCGGGGGCCGCTGCCGCCGCGGATTTCGGGCAGCCACAGGCGGCGGCCGAAAACGGTTTCGACGTAGCCTTGTTCGCGGGCCTGTTCGCGCGTGTCGTCCATGTAGCGCGCCACGCCGGGGTAGCGGGCGAAATAGCGGTCGATGTAGTGCTTGGCCGCGTCGCGCGTGATGCCGAGGTTGCCGGCCAGGCCGAACGCGCTCATGCCGTAGATCAGGCCGAAGTTGATGACCTTGGCGTAGCGGCGCTGTTCGGCGTTGACCGCCTCGGGCTGGACGCCGAAGATCTCGGCCGCCGTGGCGCGGTGGATGTCCTCGCCGCGGGCGAAGGCCGACAGCAGGTTTTCGTCGCCGGAGATGTGGGCCATGATGCGCAGTTCGATCTGCGAATAGTCGGCCGACATGATCAGGTTGCCTGGATCGGCCACGAAGGCCTCGCGCACGCGCCTGCCCTCGGGCGTGCGTACCGGGATGTTCTGCAGGTTGGGATCGCTGGAGGCCAGCCGGCCCGTGACCACCGCCGCCTGGGCGTAGCTGGTGTGCACGCGCCGGGTCCGGGCGTTGATCATCTTGGGCAGCTTGTCGGTGTAGGTGGATTTGAGCTTGGCCAGGCCGCGGTAGCTCAGCAGCGCCTGCGGCAGCGGATAGTCCTCGGCCAGCTTGCTCAGCACGTCCTCGTCGGTGGACGGCGCGCCGCCCGCGGTCTTCTTGACCACCGGCAGTTGCAGCTTGCCGAACAGGATCTCGCCCAGTTGCTTGGGCGAGTTCAGGTTGAAGGGCTGTCCGGCCAATTCGTAGGCGCGCTGTTCGAGCACCAGCAGTTCCTGGCCGATGGCATGGCTCTGGCGGGCCAGTTCCTCGGGGTCGATGCGCACGCCGTTGCGCTCGATGACGGTCAGCACGCGCGACACGGGCAATTCGATGGCGTAGATGCGCGCCAGGCCCGCGTCGGCCTCGATGCGCGGGTACAGAATGGCATGCAACTGGAGGGTATAGTCGACGTCCTCGCAGGCGTACTGGGTGGCCACGTCGATCGCGACCTCGTCGAAGCAGAGCTGGTTGACGCCCTTGCCGCACACATCGACGAAGGACAGGCCCTTGCGGCCCAGCCAGCGCTGCGACAGGTCATCCAATGACACGCTGCGATGCGACTCCAGCACATAGGCTTCGAGCATGGTGTCGTGCGCGACGCCGCGCAGGGCCAGCCCGGCGTTGGCGAAGACGTGCGTGTCGTACTTGGCGTTATGCAGCAGCTTGGGGGCGTCGGCGTTTTCCAGCCAGGGGGCCAGGCGCGCCAGCACTTCGTCCTTGGGCAATTGTTCGCCGGCGTCCGGATGCCGGTGCGTCAGCGGAATGTAGCAGGCCTCGCCGGGCTTGACCGCGATGGACAGGCCCACCAGCCGGGCGTCCATTTCCGCCAGCGAATCGGTCTCGGTGTCCAGGGCGACCAGCGGCGCCGCCTGGATCGCGGCCAGCCAGCGGTCGAACGCGGGCCAGTCGCTGACCGTTTCGTAGTTCACCGTTTCCGGCGCGGACGGGGCGTCGGCCTGCACCCGCGAATCGCCTTCGGGAATGCGGGACTCGTCGCCCGTCAGCTCGCGCAGCCAGGTGCGAAAGCCGTAGCGTTCGTACATGACCTCGAGCTTCTCGCGATCGACCGCGCGCAGGGTGAGCGCATCCAGGCCGGGAATGTGGGCGCTCAGGTCGCAATCGGTGCGGATGGTGATCAGGGAACGCGTCAGCTCGAAATTCGGGATCGCCGTGCGCAGGTTCGCGCCCGCCACGCCCTTGACGGTCTCGGCCTGCGCCACCAGTTCTTCCAGCGTGCCATACTGGGCGAGCCATTTGGCTGCGGTCTTGGGCCCGACCTTCTCCACGCCGGGCACGTTGTCGACCGCATCGCCGATCAGCATCAGGTAGTCCACGATGCGCTCGGGCGGCACGCCGAACTTCTTCAGCACGCCTTCGGCATCCAGCGTCTCGGAGGTCATGGTGTTGACCAGCGTCACGTGGTCGTTGACCAGTTGCGCCATGTCCTTGTCGCCGGTCGACACCACGCTGTGTATGCCCTGCCCCGCCGCCTGGAGGGCCAGCGTGCCGATGACGTCGTCGGCCTCGACCCCCTCGATGGCGAAGACCGGCCAGCCCTGGGCGCGTATGGCCTCGACGATGGGCCCGACCTGGCGCGCCAGGTCTTCCGGCATACTGGCGCGGGTAGCCTTGTACTCAGGATAGAGGTCGTCGCGGAAGGTCTTGCCCGGCGCATCGAAAATGCAGGCGAGATAGTCTGCCTTATGATCGTTCAGTGCGCGGCGCAGCATGTTCAGCACGCCGTACAGCGCCCCGGTCGGTTCCCCTTGCGCATTACGCAGGTCCGGCAGGGCGTGGTATGCGCGATAGAGGTAGCTGGACCCGTCCACCAACAGCAACGTCTTGATCATGATCAAACACAGAGAAATCGAAATAGGCAAGGAAACCCACGACAGCGCCCACGATAGCGCTCACGACAGCGGAAACGTCCCGAAGAAGCCCGGACGCATCCCCGGCCTGCGGGACGTGGTGAGCGTGGAGCGTGCCACCGCCACCAAGGCGCGCGAGTCATGGCATGTGCTGGGGATTATGTCAGAGTTCTTCGAGGCGTCCGAACGCCTCGCGCAGATCCGGCCGGCGGTCAGCATCTTCGGCAGCGCCCGCATCCCCGCCAGCGACCCCCGCTACGAAATGGCCGAGCTGATCGCCCGCAAGCTGTCCGAGGCGGGTTTCTCCGTCATTTCGGGCGGCGGCCCCGGCATCATGGAGGCCGCCAACAAGGGCGCCTACGAGGGCCCCAGCCCCAGCGTCGGGCTGAACATCGAGCTGCCCCACGAGCAGTCGAACAACGCCTACCAGAACATCAGCCTGTTCTTCCGCCACTTCTTCCCGCGCAAGGTGGCCTTCGTCAAGTTCACCTCGGCCTACGTGGTGCTGCCAGGCGGCTACGGCACGCTGGACGAGCTGTTCGAGGCGCTGACACTGGTACAGACCAACAAGAGCCGGAAGATGCCCATCATCCTGGTCGGCTCCGAATACTGGCGGGGCCTGGTGGACTGGATCCGCGCCCAGCCGCTGGCGCAGGGGCTGATCTCGCCCAACGACCCCGACCTGTTGCAGGTGATCGACGACCCCCAGGCCATCGTCGATGCCATCTTCGACTTCTACCAGCACGAGGGCTTTACTCAGTCCCCGGGCGAGCGCGAGCGGCTGCTGAACCTGTAGCGTCCGCGACGGACGGGCCGGCGGCGGGGGCGATGACGCTAGAATGCGGGGTAATCGTCGATACCCGCCCTCACCCCCGCTTATCCATGGCCGTATTCACCCCCGTCACCGAAACGGATGCCCGCGCTCTGCTTGCCGACTATTCGCTGGGCGAGCTGCGCGCCCTGCGCGGCATCCCTTCCGGCATCGAGAACACCAACTATTTCCTTACGACCAGCCAGGGCGAATACGTGCTGACCCTGTTCGAACGCCTGACGCGCGAGCAGTTGCCGTTCTACATCGACCTGATGACGCACCTGGCGGAACACGGGATCCCCGTCCCCCACCCCCAGGCCACGCACGACGGGCGCCGGCTGGCCGAACTGAACGGCAAGCCCTGCACCATCGCCACCCTGCTGCCGGGCAAATGCGAGATGTCGCCCCTGCCCGCCCATTGCGGGCAGGTCGGCGCCACGCTGGCCCGCATGCACCTGGCCGGGCGCGACTTCCCGACGATGCAGCCCAACCTGCTCGGGCTGGACTGGTGGCGCGAGACCGCGCCCGTCGTCGCCCCCTACCTGGACCCGGCCGCCGCCGCCATGCTGCGCGACGAAGTGGAGGTCCAGACGGCGTTCGCGCAGACCGACGTCTGCCGCGCGCTGCCGCGGGGGCCGGCGCACTGCGATCTGTTCCGCGACAACGTCCTGTTCGCCGGCACGCGCGAAGCGCCGGTGCTGGGCGGTTTCATCGATTTCTACTTCGCCGGCTGCGACACCTGGCTGTTCGATCTGGCGGTCTGCGTCAACGACTGGTGCATAGACCACGCCAGCGGCGCGATCCGACCCGAGCTTGCCCAGACGATGCTGGGCGCCTACGACCAGGTGCGGCCGCTGGCCGATGGCGAACGCGACGCGTGGCGCACCGTGCTGCGGTCCGCCGCGCTGCGTTTCTGGATGTCCCGGCTGCGCGACTTCCACCTGCCGCGTCCGGCGCAGACCCTGACGCCGCACGATCCCACCCATTTCGAACGCATCCTGCGCCTGCGGCGCGACGGCGACATTTTTCCGCTTCCCTGAGCCATGAGACATCTTTCCTACCGGCACGCGCCGACGAGGACCCACGCACGCATCCCGCATCCGCAGGGAGGCCGCTGATGCAAGCCTCCTCCCTGGCACCCCGCGCCGGCTGGCAATGGGTGCGCGACGGACTCGCCCTGTTCCGCCTGCAGCCCATGGCGATGTTCACCTGGGCCCTGACCGTGGGCTTCATGGTCCTGGTGGCCAGCATCCTCGCCCCCATCGGCCCCCTGCTGTTCGTCGTCGGCATGCCGGCGATCACGGTCATGACGCTGGAGGCCTGCCGTGCCATCGAACAGGGCCGCACGGTGCTGCCCCTGCGCCTGTTCCTGGTGCTCAAGGCGCCGGGCCTGTTCAAGAAGCTGCTGGCGATGGGCGCCCTGTACGTGGCCGCCGTGCTGGCCGCGGGCCTGGTCGCCTTCCTGCCTTTCGCCGATGGCCTGAGCGAAGCGATGTCCGGCCTGTCGTCGGACGACGTCGGCGGCGTGCTGGCCGCCATGCGCGCGCCCATCGCCCTGTTCGGCATCTTCTACGTCATCATCGCGGGGTTGTTCTGGCACGCGCCGGCACTGGTGGCCTGGCACCGGCTGGGCATGCGCAAGGCCTTGTTCTTCTCCGGCATCGCCTGCTGGCGGAACAAGGGCGCGTTCCTGATGTACGGCGCGACCTGGCTGGTCGTGGTACTGGCCCTGGAACTGGGCGGCGGCCTGCTCGAAGCCGTCGGTATGTCGCCGACGATTTCCGGACTGATTCAAATGCCTTTCAATTTCGCCGCCGCCGCGGTGCTGTATTGCAGTTTCTATCCCACTTATACCAGCGTATTCGGAGCGCCTCCCGCACCGGGTTTCGGCAATGGTTCGTGAGGGATTTTGTAGGTGATTTTCTCAGTGAAAACCCGGGACTTTCCCCACAGCGCCGGCATTTTCCGGTTCAATCCGGCAAACGCGGTTGACGGGCCTAAAGATAGCCCGTATAACGGCGGGGCATGATTTTCAAGAGTACGAGTTGCTGTACAAAATCGCTTACCACTGCGGTACGGTTGTTCATGGTCTCCATCCTTGATTGTCTTGCTTACATTCGTTTGGTTTTTTCATTTCAAGGATAAACACCATGGAAACCGGTACCGTCAAATGGTTCAACGACGCCAAGGGTTTTGGCTTCATCACGGCTGATTCGGGCGGCGACGACCTGTTCGCCCACTTCTCCGAAATCCGTGTCGACGGATTCAAGACCCTGCAGGAAAACCAGAAGGTTCGTTTCGAAGTCACCGTCGGCCCCAAGGGTCGCCAGGCTTCCAACATCCAGCCCGTATAAGCTATAATCAGCTTATCCGCTAGAACCCCCGCTTGCGGGGGTTTTTTGTTTTTGCCTGGAAGAAAAGCTCCTGTCAGGGAGCCATCCCAAGCTTCCGCGATACGGCAAACCCAAACCCCAGGCGGCAGCCAGCCACTACGCCCCGGCCTTTCAACGGCTCCGGCGTTTCACCGCGAACTTCCCCGTCATCGCTGGCGCCTCGCGCCACCTTGCCGCATGCCATGGCCCCGCCGTGGCCGAAGCTCGCATTATGCATTCGCATGTACAGGAGGAATTGACCATGTCGAATAAGGAAGAACTGATCGAAATGGAAGGCATCGTTGCCGAGGTACTGCCCGCGACCAGCTTTCGCGTCACGCTGGAAAACGGCATGGAGGTTGCCGCCTACGCATCCGGAAAAATGCGCAAGCACCGCATCCGCATCCTGGCCGGCGACCGCGTCACGATGGAACTGTCGCCGTACGACCTGACCAAGGGACGTATCAGTTTCCGGCACAAGGACGGCCCCTCGCCCACGCCCGGCCACCGCCGCCCCCAGCGCCGCAACTGACATGCTGCGGCAGGCGTTCCGGTACAAGGCGTGGGCGGACCTGCGCACCCTCGACGCCATCGGCCGCCTGGACGGCGCACGGGCCGAATCCCTGCGCTTCGCGACGCAACAGCTCAATCACATGATCATCGTCGAGGACCTGTTCCGGTCGCGCCTGGAAGGCACGCCGGCACCGCATGCCTCGACCAACACGGCGCAGTTGCCGGCGCTGGACGAACTGCGGGAACGCATCGTCCGGTCCGACGCCTGGTACGGCGCCTATGCGGCGCGGCTCGAACCGCCCGACGAAGACGAGACCGTCTCCTTCGTGTTCGCCGACGGCCAGCGCGGCACGATGTCGCGCAAGGAAATGCTGTTCCACATCGTCAACCACGGCACCTATCACCGTGGCGCGATCGGCCATGCGCTCGACCTGGCCGGGGTTCCCCACCCCGCCGATACCTACACCGTCTTCATCCACGCCGCCGAGCCGCAGCGCCGCCAGGCCTGAGGCCGCTCAGGCCGGATCGAGCTTGGCCATGGCGAGCGCCAGCGTCTTGGTGCCCACTCCACCGAAATTGACCTGGACCTGGGCATCCTGGCCGCTGCCCATGAGGCTGACGATGACGCCTTCGCCGAACTTCGGGTGCGCCACGCTCTGGCCCACCTTGAACATGCGCCCGTTGACCTCGACCCCGGCGTCCGACGTGCGGCGGCTCGAATAGCCCTCGGACGAGCCCACATAGGGCGCGTCCTTGGCCGGCCGCGAAAAGCCGCTGCGCTCGGATTCCTCGCCCCAGGCGGCGCGGCCCCAGCCGCCGGCGGTATCCACCGCCTTGGCCCGGCCGTTGCGGGGCGTCAGCCACTTCAGCGATTCCTCGGGCACCTCGCTCAGGAACCGGGACCGCATGTTGTAGCGGGTCTGGCCATGCAGCATGCGCGTCTGCGAGAAACTCAGGTACAGGCGCTCGCGGGCGCGCGTTACGGCCACGTACATCAGCCGCCGTTCCTCTTCCAGCCCGGATTGCTCCAGGACGCTGTTCTCGTGCGGGAACAGCCCTTCCTCCAGCCCGGTGATGAAGACGGCCTCGAACTCCAGGCCCTTGGCCGCGTGCACCGTCATGAGCTGGACCGCGTCCTGCCCCTCGCTCGCCTGGTTGTCGCCGGCCTCCAGCGCCGCGTGCGACAGGAAAGCCGCCAGCGGAGACGGCAGCTCGACGCCCGATTCGGGCAGGGTCTGCCCCAGGGCGCCGGCATCCGCCAGGCCATAGCCGCCCTCGGCGGCGAAGGCCGCCGCCGCGTTGACCAGTTCCCGCAGGTTCTCGATGCGCTCGGCGCCTTCCTTTTCCTGCAGATAGTGCTGGATCAGGCCGCTGGCCTCGATCACGTGATCCACGATCTCGTGCAGCGGCAGGTTCTGCGTCTCGAAGCGCATGCGGTCGATCAGGCCCGCGAACTGCGCCAGGTTGTTGCCGCCCCGGCCCGGCACCTGGCTCACCGCCGAGTACAGGCTGCAATTGTGCAGGCGCGCGATGTCGGCCTGCTGCTCCAGCGTGCGGGCGCCTATGCCCCGCGCCGGGAAATTCACCACGCGCATCCAGGCCGTGTCGTCGTGCGGATTCTCCATCAGGCGCAGATAGGCCAGCGCGTGCTTGACCTCCTGGCGTTCGAAGAAGCGCAGGCCGCCGTAGACCTTGTAGGGGATGCCCGACGAAAACAGCGCATGCTCCAGCACCCGCGACTGGGCGTTGCTGCGGTACAGGATGGCGACCTCGCGCCGCAGCCTGCCCTCGCCCACCAGCGAGCGGATTTCCTCGAGCACCCACTGAGCTTCCTGGGCGTCGGACAGCGCCTCGTAGACGCGGATGGGTTCGCCGTGCCCCTGGTCGGTCCACAGGTTCTTGCCCAGGCGGCCGGAGTTGTTGCGGATCAGCGTGTTGGCCGCGTCCAGGATGTGGCCGTGCGAGCGGTAGTTCTGCTCGAGCCGGATGACCCGCTCGTGGGCGTATTCCCGCTCGAATTCCGCCATGTTGCCTACATTGGCGCCGCGGAAGGCATAGATGGACTGGTCGTCGTCGCCCACGGCGAACAGGGCCGCGCCGCCGCCCGCCAGCAGCTTGAGCCAGCGGTACTGGAGCCGGTTGGTATCCTGGAACTCGTCCACCAGGATGTGGCGGAAGCGGTGCTGGTAATGCTCGCGGATGGGCGCATTGTGGGTCAGCAGCTCGTAGCAGCGCAGCAGCAACTCGGGGAAGTCGACCACGCCCTCGCGCTGGCACTGGGCGTCGTACATGCCGTAGAGCTCCACCATCTGCCGGTTGAAGCTGTCGTGGGCCTCGACCTCGGTGTGGCGCAGGCCCTCTTCCTTGGCGGCATTGATGAAGTGCTGCAACTGGCGCGGCGGGTATTTCTCGTCGTCCACGCCCGCGCCCTTGAGCAGCCGCTTGATGGCCGACAACTGGTCGGCCGTGTCCAGGATCTGGAAGGTCTGGGGCAGCCCGGCATCCCGGTAGTGCGCGCGCAACATCCGGTTGCACAGGCCGTGGAAGGTGCCTATCCACATGCCGCGGGTATTGATGGGCAGCAGCGCGCTGATGCGTGTCAGCATCTCGCGCGCGGCCTTGTTGGTGAAGGTAACGGCCATCAGCCCGTGCGGGCTGACCTGGCCGGTCTGGATCAGCCAGGCCATGCGCGTGGTCAACACCCGCGTCTTGCCGCTGCCGGCGCCGGCCAGCACCAGGGCGTGGCGGGGTTCGATCGTGACGGCGGCGTGCTGGGGGGCGTTGAGGTTGTCGAGCAGGGACATGGCGCGGAAGGCTGGAATGAGAGAGTGCGGCAGGCAGTCTAGCACCGCTGGCCCAGGAGAGCCCCGCCTGCTTCTATAATGAGGGGTTTAGCCGGTCGGCCGCCCCCCGCGAGCCGGCCCAGGCCCGCGGCCATGGCGTCATCGCCGCGCCAGAATACCTTAGACAGCCCGGAACCCATGCAGGAACGCTACGCTCCCAACGACATCGAATCCGCTGCCCAGAAGCACTGGGAAGCGACCAATGCCTACCTGACGGTAGAACACGCGAAGAACGCCGACGGCTCGGAAAAGCCCAAGTTCTACGCCTGCTCGATGCTGCCCTACCCCAGCGGCAAGCTGCACATGGGCCACGTGCGCAACTACACGATCAACGACGCCATGTACCGGCAGTTGCGCATGAAGGGCTACAACGTCCTCATGCCCATGGGCTGGGACGCCTTCGGCATGCCGGCCGAGAACGCCGCCATCAAGTCCAAGGTGCCGCCGGCGAAGTGGACCTACGACAACATCGCCTACATGAAGAAGCAGATGAAGGCGATGGGACTGGGCATCGACTGGTCGCGCGAGATGGCCGCCTGCGACCCCAGGTACTACAAGTGGAACCAGTGGCTGTTCCTGAAGATGCTGGAAAAGGGCGTGGCCTACCGCAAGACCCAGGTGGTGAACTGGGATCCGGTGGACCAGACCGTGCTGGCCAACGAACAGGTCATCGACGGGCGCGGCTGGCGCTCGGGCGCCCTGGTGGAAAAGCGCGAAATCCCCGGCTATTACCTGCGCATCACCGACTACGCCGAGGAACTGCTGGACGAGGTCAAGAACAACCTGACCGGCTGGCCCGAGCGCGTACGCCTGATGCAGGAGCACTGGATAGGCAAGAGCGAGGGCACGCGCTTCGCCTTCACCCATGACATCCGCGACGCCGCCGGCCAGCTGATCCAGGACGGCCGCATGTACGTCTTCACGACGCGCGCCGACACCATCATGGGCGTCACGTTCTGCGCCGTCGCGCCCGAACACCCCCTGGCCCTGCACGCCGCCGCCAAGGACCCCGCCCTGGCCGCCTTCATCGAGGAATGCCGCAAGGGCGGCGTGACCGAGGCCGAGCTGGCCACGCGCGACAAGGAAGGCCTGCCTACCGGACTGACCGTGGTGCATCCGCTCACGGGCGAAGCCGTGCCGGTCTGGGTCGGCAACTACGTGCTGATGAGCTATGGCGACGGCGCCGTCATGGGCGTTCCCGCCCACGACGAACGCGACTTCGCGTTCGCCAGGAAATACGGCCTGCCCATCAAGCAGGTCATCGAGGCCGACGGCCAGGCCTTCTCCACCGACGCCTGGCAGGAATGGTACGGCGACAAACAGGTGGCCCGCACGGTGAACTCCGGCAAGTACGACGGCCTTGGCTACCAGGCCGCCGTCGATGCCATCGCGGCCGACCTCGCGGCCAAGGGACTGGGCGAGAAGCGCACCACTTTCCGCCTGCGCGACTGGGGCGTTTCGCGCCAGCGCTACTGGGGCACGCCCATCCCTATCATCCACTGCGAGGTCTGCGGCCCCGTACCGGTGCCCGAGAAGGACCTGCCGGTCGTGCTGCCCGAGGACCTGATCCCGGACGGCAGCGGCAATCCGCTGGCCAAAAGCGAATCGTTCCTGAAGTGCGTCTGCCCTCAGTGCGGCAAGCCCGCCCGGCGCGAGACCGACACCATGGACACCTTCGTGGATTCGTCCTGGTACTTCATGCGCTATACCTCGCCGGGCAACGACGCCGCGATGGTCGACGAGCGCAACGATTACTGGATGCCGATGGACCAGTACATCGGCGGTATCGAGCACGCCGTGCTGCACCTGTTGTACGCCCGCTTCTGGACCAAGGTGATGCGCGACATGGGCCTGGTCAAGTTCGGCGAACCCTTCGTCAAGCTGCTGACGCAGGGCATGGTGCTCAACCACATCTATTCGCGCAGGAACGAGAAAGGCGGCATCGAATACTTCTGGCCCGACGAGGTCGAGAACCTCTACGACGCCAAGGGTGCCATCGTGGGCGCCAAGCTCAAGGCCGACGGCTCGCCGGTGGACTATGGCGGCGTGGGCACGATGTCCAAATCCAAGAACAACGGTGTCGACCCGCAGTCGCTGATCGACACCCAGGGGGCCGACACGGCGCGGCTGTTCGTGATGTTCGCGAGCCCGCCCGAACAGACCCTGGAGTGGTCGGGTTCGGGCGTGGACGGCGCGCACCGCTTCCTGCGCCGCCTGTGGTCCTTCTGCCATGCAAACCGCGAACGCATCCAGGCGGCGCTGGGCCGCCCCGCGCCGGCCGACTGGTCGTCCGCCAGCCAGGCCGTCAAACTGCTGCGCCGCGACGTCCATGCCATCCTGAAGCAGGCCGACTACGACTACCAGCGCATCCAGTACAACACCGTGGTCTCGGCCAGCATGAAGCTGCTGAACACGCTGGAGGACGCCAAGCTCGAGGGCGAGACCGGCGACGCCGCGCTGGCCGAAGGCACGCGCATCCTGTTGTCGGTGCTCTACCCCATCGTGCCGCACCTGACCTGGCAGGCCTGGCTCGATCTGGGCTACGGCCAAGCCCATGGCGACCTGCTGGACGCGCCCTGGCCCCGGTTGGACGAGGCCGCGCTCGTGACCGACGAGGTCGAGCTGATGCTGCAGGTGAACGGCAAGCTGCGCGGTTCGTTGTCGGTGCCCAGCAGCGCCGACAAGGCCGCGATCGAAGCCCTGGCCGTCGCGCATGAAGCCGTGGGTAGGTTCCTGGAAGGACGTCCCCCCAAACGCGTTATCGTTGTCCCTGGCAAACTCGTCAACGTGGTGGGCTAGAGGCTGCCCCCCCCTACGCGCTTACGCGCGCCCCCCAGGGGGCGATGCGGGTGGACCGGCAGAGCCGGATCCACCGCATCCTGGGGAAACTCAACGGGCTTCGTTGGTGAAGTCTTGATTTGGAAACTGGCATGAAACCGTTGTCCTCTTCGTCCTCTGCTGATACGCGACGCCGTATGCTGCTGCAAGCCGCGGCAAGCGGCGGGCTGGCACTTCTGGCGGGCTGCGGCTTCGCGCTGCGGGGCACGGCCGACCTGCCCTTCTCCACGCTCTACATCGGCGCCGCCGATACCTCCGAGCTTGGCGCGCAATTGCGCCGCTACGTGCGCAACACGACCAATACGCGCATCGTCGAGGATCCCAAGACGGCGGAAGCGCAGTTGCAGATCCTGCAGGAAACGCGCGAGCGCAGCATCCTGTCGCTGGACGCCTCGGGCCGTGTGCGCGAATTCGAGCTGCGCTACCTGTTCGCCTTCCGCGTCCACGACGGCAAGGGCCAGGACTACATCCCGCCCACGACCATCGCGCTCAAGCGCGACCTGACCTTCAGCGACGCGAACACCCTGGCCAAGGACTCCGAAGCCAACCTGCTGTATCGCGACATGCAGAACGAAACCGTGCAGCAGGTACTGCGCCGCATGGCCGCGGTCGAGACCAAGCAACCCAGTTGATGAAGAAGATGAGGCCCCCCCCTACGCGCTTCGCGCGCCCCCCAGGGGGCGATGCGAGTGGACCGGCGGAGCCGGATCCACCGCATCCTGGGTCACAGCGGCGCGATCTCGCCGTCGGCCTCGGTGCTCATCGGTCCGTTGGAGGCACGCCATGAGGCAATTGCGTCCCGAACAACTCATCGCCCAGCTTCAGCGGGCGGGCGAGCAGTTGGAACCGCTATATACGGTGACCGGTGATGAGCCCCTGCTCGTGATCGAGGCCTGCGACGCCTTGCGGGTGGCGGCCACGGCCGGCGGGTTCACGGAACGGGAAACGGTGGTGGCGGATGCGCGCAGCGACTGGAACGCACTGCTGAGCGCGTCGCAGTCGATCTCGCTGTTCGGCGACCGCCGGCTGCTGGAATTGAAGATCCCCACGGGCAAGCCCGGCAAGACCGGTGGCGAAGTGATCGCGCGGCTGGCCCGGCAGGCGCCGGGCCAGCAGGGCGACTGCGTCACGGTGGTGATGCTGCCCAAGCTGGACAAGACCACCCGCGCGTCGGCCTGGTTCTCGGCGCTGGCCGAACATGGCATGGTCGTGGACGTGCCCACCATCGAACGGCCGATGCTGCCCGGCTGGGTGGGCGAGCGGCTGGCACGGCAGAAGCAGCGCGCCGGCGCCGAGGTCCTGCAATGGCTGGCCGACCGCGTCGAAGGCAACCTGCTGGCCGCGCACCAGGAAATCCTCAAGCTCGGCCTGCTGTATCCCGAAGGCGCGCTGACGCTGGAACAGGTGCAGGACGCGGTCATGAACGTGGCGCGCTACGACGTCTTCAAGCTGCGCGACGCCATGCTGGCGGGCGACGGCAAGCGCATGGTGCGCCTGATCGAAGGCCTGCGCGCCGAGGGCGAGGCCCTGCCACTGGTGCTGTGGGCGGTGGGCGAGGAAATCCGCCTGCTGGCCCGCCTGGCCCAGGCCGGGCAGCAGGGGCAAAGCGTGCCGGCGCTGATGCGCACGCTGCGTTTTTTCGGTACGCATGAACAATTGGCCAACCAGGCACTCAAACGACTGCCCCCCCAGGCCTGGACCGCCGCCGTCCACCACGCCCACGAAGTGGACAAGATCATCAAAGGACTGCGTGTTCCGGGACGCCTCCCGGACCCGTGGCACGAAATCACGCGGCTGGCGCTCAGGCTCGCGGCCTGAGGCGCCCCGCCCCCTGCGATTCATACGGATGGATACCTCTACGCTCGACCAAACCATGCGCCGGATCGGCGCCAGCGCCCGCGCCGCCGCCCGGCAGGTCGCGCGCGCCGACGACCGCGCCAAGGCCGCCGCGCTGCGCGCCATGGCGGCCGGCCTGCGCGACCGCAAGGACTGGCTCCAGGCGGAAAACGCCAAGGATCTGGAAGCGGCCCGGGCCAATGGACTGGACGCGGCCCTGGTGGACCGCCTGACGCTGTCCGACAAGGCCCTGGGGCTGATGGCCGCCGGCCTGGAACAGATCGCCGCCATGCCCGACCCCGTGGGCGAGCTGACCGAGACCCGCACGCGGCCGAACGGCATGCAGGTGGCCCGCATGCGGGTCCCGCTGGGCGTCATCGCCATCGTCTACGAATCGCGCCCCAACGTCACCATCGACGCGGCCGCGCTGTGCCTGAAATCGGGCAACGCCACCATCCTGCGCGGCGGTTCGGAAGCCATCCATTCCAACACCGCGCTGGGCCGCATCGTGCGCGCGGGCCTGGAAGCCGCCGGCCTGCCCGCCGACGCCGTGCAGGTAGTCGAGACCACCGACCGGGCTGCCGTGGGCAAGCTCGCCACCATGACCGAATACGTGGACGTCATCGTTCCCCGAGGCGGCAAGGGGCTGATCAAGCGCCTGTCCGAGGAAGCGCGGGTGCCGGTCATCAAGCACCTGGACGGCATCTGCCACGTCTACGTCGACCGCGACGCCGACCTGGCCAAGGCCCACACCATCGCGTTCAACGCCAAGACCTACCGCTACGGCATCTGCGGCTCGATGGAAACCCTGCTGGTCCATGCCGACGTGGCGGCGGCCTTCCTGCCCGCGATGGGACAGGCGTTTGCCGGACACGGCGTCGAGATGCGGGGCTGCGAGCGCACCCGCGCGCTCGTGCCGCAGGCCGTGCCGGCGGCCGAGGAAGACTGGGACACCGAATACCTGGGCCCCATCCTGTCGATCAAAGTGGTGGACGACCTGGGCCAGGCCATTGGCCACATCGAGGCCCACGGCTCCCAGCACACCGACTCCATCGTCACCGAGAACCTGTCCGCCGCCCGCCGCTTCCAGCGCGAGGTCGACTCGAGCTCGGTCTACGTCAACCTGCCGACCTGTTTCGCCGATGGCTACGAATACGGCCTGGGCGCCGAGATCGGCATCTCGACCAACAAGCTGCACGCCCGCGGTCCGGTCGGACTGGAAGGGCTGACCACGCTTAAATGGATTCTGACCGGCGACGGCCAGACGCGGGGCTGACGCCACGCCCGACACCATGCGGCGGCCAGGGCCCGACGGCCCGCTCCGCCGCCCGATCCCGCCGCCCTGGCGGCATGCATGCATCGACAAGGAAGCGCTTATGCTGTGGGTGAAAGCTTTTCACATCGTCTTCGTCGCCTCGTGGTTCGCCGGCCTGTTCTACCTGCCGCGCATCTTCGTCAACCTGGCGCAGGAAACCAACGCGGCCGCCGCCACGCGGCTGCTGGGCATGGCGCGCCGGCTGTTCCGCTTCACAACCATCCTGGCCGTGCCGGCCGTCCTGCTGGGCCTGTGGCTGTATGTGGGCTATGGTATAGGCCGCGGCCCCGGCAACGGCTGGATGCACGCCAAGCTGGCCGTGGTCGTGCTGGTCATCGGCTACCACCATGCCTGTGGCAGCCTGCTGCGCAAGTTCGAGGCCGGCCGCAACGCCCGGTCCCACGTGTTCTACCGCTGGTTCAACGAGGTTCCCGTGCTGCTGCTGCTGGCCGCCACCGTCCTCGTTGTCGTCAAACCCTTCTGATTGGCCCACGTCTTGTCCGATACTCCCGAGCGCAAGAAACCGACGCTTTCCCTCCCCACCGGCACCCGCCCGCGGCAGTCCGGCGACCCGCAGGACACCGACCGGCGCAGCCGGTCGGGCCCGCGTGCTCATCGCGTGGCACGGGCGGCGCTCGAAGGCGGCAAGCAGCCCGCCGCTGCGGATGAGCCGAGGCAGGCTCCCGACGCGCCGCCCCGCAAACCGCAGCCGCGACGCGACGACGAGCCTGTTGCCCGCCGGCGCGAGCGGCACGCGGGCCGCCCCGCCCCAGCCCCCGCGGCCGAGCCGCGGACGGAACGGCGGCCTCGCGGCACGCAGGCCGAGGTCTTCGCCATGTTCGCCCCCTGCCCGCAGGGCCTGGAACATGCTCTGGTCGACGAGCTGCATGCGCTGGGCTACGACGATGCCCACCCCGGCCGCGCCGGCGCCCATTTCACGGCCGACTGGAACGGTATGATGCGCGCCAACCTGGAGTCGCGGCTGGCCACCCGCGTCCTAGTCCAGGTCGCGCACGGCATCGTGCGCGACGAGGACGAACTGCTGGAACTGGCCCGCGCCACCCCCTGGGAGCGCTGGTTCGGCGCCGAGCAGACCCTGCGCGTGGACACCTCGGCCGTTCGCAGCCCGATGAAGAGCCTGCAGTTCTGCAACCTGCGGGTCAAGGACGGCATCTGCGATCGCCTGCGCGAGCTCGAGGGGGAACGCCCCAGCATCGATACCGTGCGGCCCGATGCGCGCGTGCATGCTTTCCTGGACGAAACCAGCGCCACGCTCTACCTGGACACCTCCGGCGAATCGCTGTTCAAGCGCGGCTGGCGGCTGGACAAGGGCGAGGCGCCGCTGCGCGAGAACCTGGCGGCGGGCCTCCTGGCCCTGTCCGGCTGGCCCGCCGACGTGCCGCTGATCGACCCCTTCTGCGGCAGCGGCACCATCCTGATCGAGGCCGCGCTCAAGGGCCTGCGCGTGCCGCCCGGCATCTCCCGCCCCTTCGCCTTCGAACGCCTGCGCGGCCACCAGGACCGCCGCTGGCGCGACCTGAAGGATGACGCCCGCGCCCGCATCCTGCCCGAGCTGCCCATGCAGCTGGCCGGCGCCGACATTGATCCGCGCGCGATCGACGCGGCGCGCGACAATGCCCATCGGGCGGGGCTGACCGAGGACGCGGTCTATTTCGAAGTGGCCGACGCGCGCGACACCTGCCCGCTGGACGAACGCGCAGGCTGGCTCGTCACCAACCCGCCCTACGGGGAACGCCTGGACCTGGAAGAAGACCGCCAGCTCTGGACCGAATGGGCCAGCACGCTCAAGCGGGAATTCGGCGGCTGGCAGTTGCACGTCATCACCAGCGACATGGAATTCCCCCGCAAGCTGCGCCTGGATCCGTTCCGGCGCACGCCCGTCTACAACGGCGCACTGGCCTGCCGGCTGTTCGGTTTCCAACTGGTCAAGGGCAGTTTCCGCCGCTGAACGTCAAGCTCGCCCAAACCGCCGTCGATGCGCGGCGGGCAAGTTTTCAGTACAGGTCGTGCCGGACCGAATGATCGTAGTGCGCATCGATCTGCTCGACCTGCGCATCACCGATCTCGGCCGGGTCATCGCCCAACTTGGCGAGTGAAGCCATCATCCGGCCGACCGTCGGCAGGGCCTGGCGGTCGAGCCTGGAGCTGTCCTTCCAGAGTCCCGCGCGGTTGATGGCCCTGCCACAATGCAGCAGCACTTCGTCGATCTGCACCACAGTGGCGGTCTTGGGTGTCCGTTCGCCTTCACGCAACCGGGTCAGCAGTTCTTCGGCCGTGGAAACGCGACCGCGGCCATTGATGCGCAGGAAGATCTCCAAGCCGGGGAACAGGAACAGCATGCCGAGACGTTCGTCGCGCCGCAAATTGCGCATCGACTCGATGCGATTGTTGCCCGGCCAATCGGCAAAAGCGACCGTGTGCGAATCGAGCACGTGGACAAACCCGGGCGGGCCGCCACGGGGCGAGGCATCCAGACCCCGCCCGCTGCCCGTGGCAAGGCAGAAGAACGTGGCAAACCTGAGGTAGTCCACGTGAAAATCGACCAGGCGGTCCAGCACCGCCTTCTGGATCCTTTCGGATGGCTGCGCATAGAGCGCGTCCAGATCGGGTTCGTCGGAGTGGTCCGGAAGAATGTCTTGTGCGCGCATGGGCGGTCTCCTGCATGAACGGCCTTCAGTCTAAGGAGACTTCATGTGGCGGCTGTAAAATGTATCGGACATTCGATAGCTTGAATCCGCCATGTCTGATCCCATCCTCCAATTGCGCCACTTTCTCGATATGTCGGAGGGACCGATCCTGGTCGCCGCCCAGGGCCGGCACGACGGTGAATTGGCCGCCATTCCCCACCAACATGCGCGTGGGCAACTGTTCGGGTCGCTGCGGGGCCTGCTGTCAGTGGGAGTCGATGACGGTCTGTGGCTGGTTCCTGCAATCCACGCCGTATGGCTGCCGCCGCATACCCCCCATTCGGGCCGGTCGCACGGACCATTTCATGGCTGGAGCGTCTACGTCGCCGAGCCCGCCTGCGCGAATCTGCCGCAGCATCCCTGCACCCTTCGAACCTCCGGCCTGCTGCGGGAAGCGGTGCTGCGGGCATGCGCTTGGGAACCCGTGACCGCAGCGCCGCTGACCGGGCCCCGTGCCCACGTCGCCGCGGTGATTCTCGACGAGATCCGCAGCCTGCCGGTCGAGCCCTTCGGGCTGCCGCTGCCGCACGATCCGCGCCTGCAGCGCATAGCACGGGCGCTGATTGCCGATCCGGCCGACGATCGGGACCTCGAGCGCTGGGCGGCGTGGGCCGCCGTCAGTTCACGCACCCTGAGCCGGCGATTCGTGGCCGAGACAGGGTTCAACTTCACGGCCTGGCGGCAGCGCGCACGCATGATGCGGTCGCTGGAGATGCTCGCGGCAGGAATATCCGTGACGGCCATCGCATTCGACCTGGGTTATTCGACGGCGAGTGCGTTCATCGGACTTTTCAAGCGCACCTTCGGGGAAACTCCGGCCGCCTATCGCGCGCGTCTCTGAGCTTTGTTTTTTCCCGTAATGTGATTCATAAGCATCAAAAATGAGGCTGGACAGCAACACTTGCCCCTCATTCATGCTGCGATGCGACAAGGGCTTGCCTTATCCTGGGGTTTCCCCTAATATAGGGTTATCACCTAGGCACTAACACCTAGGCAACCACTGTAAAGGATACAGCCATGAAATACGTTCAAGACAGCAAGTTGACCGACACGCTCGAGCGCGAACTGATCCGTGGCGAGCTGGCCAACGAACTCGAACAGCCCCGCCCGTTCGAAACCCTGCGCGCCGCGGCCACCCAGGTCCTGAACCTGTTCGCCGACCTGAAGGCTAACGCTCGCCGCTACAACGTCCAGTACGTCAACGGCTGATCGCCGCCATGCGGTGCCTCGGCAAGGGCGTCCCCGCCAGCGGGAGACGCCCTTTGTTTATTGGGACAAGGCATCGGCCATGAAGAAAACGACTGACTGGGGGATGAATGACAAGGGGCGCCGAAGCGCCCCTTGTTTTTTCATTGCACGGTAGAGGTTGGCGCCGCCGCCTTGGCAGCCACCGTGTTCTCTTCCCAACCGCCACCCAGCGACTTGTACAAGCCCACCAGGTTGTTCAGGCGCTGAGTGCGCGCCTGCAACAGGCTCTGCTCGGCGGTGAACAGCGCCCGCTGCGAATCCAGCAGTTGCAGGTAGCTGTCGACCCCGTTGCGATACCGCATGTCGGACAACTCCAGGCTGCGGCGGGACGCATCCACCAGCGTCTGCTGCGACTGAATCTGCCGGTCGTAGGTCCCCTTGGCGTCGAGCGCGTCCGCCACTTCCCGGAACGCCGTCTGTATCGTCTTCTCGTACTGGGCCACCGCGACGTTCTTGCGAACTTCGGCCAGGTCGAGATTGGCCCGGTTACGGCCACCGTCGAAGATGGGCAGACTGATCTGGGGCGCGAAGCTCCAGGCCAGCGAACCGCTGTCGAACAGCCCGGACAACTGGCTGCTGGCGGTGCCGAACGCACCGGTCAGCGAAATCCTCGGGAAGAACGCGGCGCGAGCGGCGCCGATGCTGGCATTGGTGCTGCGCAGTTGCTGCTCGGCCGAACGGATGTCGGGCCGGCGCTCGATCAGGTCGGACGACAGGCCCACCGGCACGTCGGCCAGCAGGGCCTGCTCGCTCAACGGCCGCGGTGCCGGCAGGTCGGCGGGCAAGGGCTGGCCGACCAGCAACACCATGGCATTGGTCGCCTGGGCGCGGTTGCGCTCGGCGATGGCCTGCTCGGACAAGGCGCTCTGAACCAGCGACTCAGCCTGCTGGAGCTCCAGCTCGGACGCCGCGCCGGCGTCATAGCGCAGCTTGATCAGGCCGTACGAGTCCTGCCGGGTCTTCAGCGTACGCTGCGCCAGCGCCAGCAGCTCGTCGCTGGAGCGCTCGTTCAGGTAGGCATTGGCCAGTTGGGCCACCAGGCTGATCTGCGTGCTGCGCCGGGTTTCCTCGCTGGCCAGGTACTGCGCCAGCGCCGCCTGGCTCAGGCTGCGGACGCGGCCGAACAGGTCCAGTTCGAACGCGGTCACGCCCAGGTTGACCTGGTACTGGCTACCTATGGTGGAGCGGCCGGAATACGACAGGTCGCCCGGCGTGCGCTGGCGCGTGCCGTTCGCGTTGGCATTGACGCCGGGAAACTGGTCGGCGCGCGTCACGCCGTACTGGGCCCGGGCCGCCTCGATGTTCAGCACCGCCACGCGCAGATCACGGTTGTTTTCCAGCGACAGCGCGATCAGCCGTTGCAGGCGTTCGTCGCCAAAGAACTGGCGCCAGCCGATGTCGGCCGTGGCCGGCTGCGCGCCGGCCGGCGCGGCGCCGTGGGCGGAGAAATCCGCCTCCACCGGCGCCGCCGGGCGCTCATAGGTCGGGATCAGCGAGCATCCCCCCAACAGGGCGGCGACGGCCACCGCCACGAGTGAGTGTGCGGGTCGTTTCATATCAGTTTCCTTCATGCTTGACCGTTCCCGCCGCGCCGGCATCGCCCTTGTTCGGCTCGTCGTCATGGTGTCCCATGATATGCAGCGATTCGGGCTTGGTCTTGAACAGCCTCAGCACCACCACGAAGAACACGGGCACCAGGAACACGGCCAGCAACGTGGCGGAGATCATGCCGCCCATCACGCCGGTACCGATGGCGCGCTGCGCGCCCGAACTCGCGCCGGTGGCGATGGCCAGCGGCAGTACGCCCAGGATGAACGCCAGCGACGTCATGATGATGGGACGGAAGCGCAGGCGCGCCGCCTCGATCGTGGCCTCGGCCAGGCCCTTGCCTTCGGCATAGAGGTCCTTGGCGAACTCCACGATCAGGATCGCGTTCTTGGCCGACAGGCCGATGATGGTGATCAGGCCCACCTTGAAGAATACGTCGTTGGGCATGCCCACCATCGTCACCGCCAGCACCGCGCCCAGGATCCCCAGCGGCACCACCAGGATCACCGAGAACGGGATGGACCAGCTTTCATACAGCGCTGCCAGCACCAGGAACACCACCAGCAGCGACAGCGTCAGCAGGATGGGCACCTGGGCACCCGACACACGCTCCTGCAGCGACTGGCCGGTCCACTCGTAGCCGATGCCCGGGGGCAGTTCGCGCACCAGGCGCTCCATCTCGCTCATGGCCTCGCCGGTACTGAAGCCCGGCTTGGCGTCGCCCGAGATCTTGTAGGCGGGATAGCCGTTGTAGCGGATCACCTGCACCGGACCCTTGGCCCACTCGGACGAGGCGAAGGCCGAGAACGGCACCAGGCCCCCGCTCGAGTTGGCGGCATACAGGCGCAGCAGGTCGTCAGGCGACATGCGGTCCCTGGCCTCGGCCTGCACGACCACGCGCTGGACGCGGCCGGCGTTGATGAAGTCGTTCACCACGGCCGAGCCCACCGACGTGGACAGCGACGAACGGATGGAATCGAACGACACGCCCAGGGCGTTGGCCTTTTCGCGATCGATCAGCAGGCGCAGTTCGGGCGCGTCTTCCAGGCCTTCGACACGGGCGTACGCGATCACGGAGCTCTTGGCGACGGCGCCCAGCAACTGGTCGCGGGCGTCGCGCAGCGCGTTGTGGCCCAGTCCGCCCCGGTCCTGCAGGCGGAACGTGAAGCCGGTCGCGTTGCCCAGTTCGGGAATGGCCGGCGGCACGATCGAGAACACCATGGCGTCCTTGATGCGCGCGAAGAAGCTGCCGTTGGCGCGCGCGGCCTCGGCCTGTGCCGATTCGTCCGCGCCGCGCTCGGACCAGTCCTTGAGCGTGGCGAACGACAGCGCCGCGTTCTGGCCCATGCCCGAGAAGCTGAAGCCCAGGATCGTGATGATGGATTTCACCGAAGGCCGCGCGGCATAGTGCGCTTCCATCACATCGACCGCCTCGCTGGTGCGGTTGACCGAGGCGCCCGGGGGCGTCTGGATGTCGGTGATCACGTAGCCCTGGTCTTCCGCCGGCAGGAACGACGACGGCAGGCGCAGGAAGGTATAGGCCATCACCGCCAGGATCGCCGCGTAGATGACCATGTAGCGTCCGGTCTTGGCCAGCAGGCGTCCCACCCAGTTCTGGTAGCGGTCGGCGGTGCGGTTGAAGCTGCGGTTGAACCAGCCGAAGAAGCCCTTCTTCTCGTCGTGCGCGCCCTTGGGGATGGGTTTGAGCAGCGTGGCGCACAGTGCCGGCGTCAAGGACAGCGCGAGGAAGCCCGAGAACAGGATGGACGTGGCCATGGCCAGCGAGAACTGCCGGTAGATCACCCCCACCGACCCGCTCATGAAGGCGAGCGGCAGGAACACGGCCGTCAGCACCAGCGTGATGCCGATGATGGCGCCGCTGATCTGGCCCATGGCCTTGCGGGTGGCCTCCTTGGGCGGCAGCCCTTCCTCGACCATGATCCGCTCGACGTTCTCCACCACCACGATGGCATCGTCCACCAGGATACCGATCACCAGCACCATGCCGAACATGGTCAGCACGTTGATCGAGAACCCGGCGATCAGCATGCACGCAAACGACCCCATCAGGCAGATCGGCACCACGATGGACGGAATCAGCGTGTAGCGGAAGTTCTGCAGGAACAGGAACATCACCAGGAACACCAGCACCATGGCCTCGACCAGGGTATGGAGCACTTTCTCGATCGACGCCTTCACGAAGGGCGAGGTGTCGTAGGGGATGTCGTACTTGTAGTCGGCGGGGAAATAGGCCGACAGTTCAGCCATCTTGGCCTTGACGCCCTCGGCCGCCGACAGCGCGTTGGCACCCGGCGCCAACTGCACCGCCACGGCGGCGGTCGGCTTGCCGTTCAGGCGCGACGAGAACGCGTAGGACTCGGCGCCGACCTCGATGCGCGCGACGTCGCGCAGGCGCACGGACGAGCCGTCCGGATTCGCGCGCAGCACGATGTTGCCGAACTCCTCGGGCGTGGCCAACTGGCCGCGCACCGAGATGGTCGCGGTGATCTGCTGGTCCGGCAGGTTGGGCTGGTCGCCGATGGCGCCCGCCGGCAGTTGCACGTTCTGGCTCGCGATCGCGGCATTGACGTCCGCCGCGGACAGCTTGAAGCCCACCAGCTTGGCCGGGTCGATCCAGATGCGCATGCCCCGCTGCGAGGCGAACAACTGCGCCCGGCCCACACCCGGGATACGGCGGATTTCGCTCAGCACGTTCCGGGTCAGGTAATCGCCCAGGCCCACGGCATCGGTACTGCCGCTTTCGGAGGACAGGGTCAGCACCAGCAGGAAGTTGGTGCTGGCCTTCTCCACCCGCAGCCCTTGTTGCAGCACGGACTGCGGCAGGCGGGACTCGACCCGCTTGATGCGGTTCTGCACATCCACCGCGGCCAGGTCGGGATCGACGCCCGGCGCAAAGGTGATGTCGATTTCGGCGCGGCCAAAGTTGCTCTGCGACTCGAAATACAGCATGCCCTGGGCGCCGTTGAGCTCGTCCTCGATCAGGCTGGTGATCGACTGCGCCACCGTTTCGGCGGACGCGCCGGGATAGGTGGCCGACACCGAGATGACCGGAGGCGCCACCGCCGGGTACTGCGACACCGGCAGGTTGGGAATGGCCAGGACGCCTGCCAGGATGATGAACAGCGCGACCACCCAGGCAAAAATCGGCCTGCTAATGAAAAATTGCGACATGTCTGGTGACTCTCTTAGAGATGCTTCGGGCGGCCCGACAGGACCCGGCTCGATCTTGACGAAGCCGGGTTCGCCCTGCCTGCGTCTCGACCGGACCGGTCTTCACCGGCCCGCGTACCCGGGGCGGATTGCGCGCCGGGCACGGTACCAATCACGACTTGCTGCCTTGCTGGCCAGCCGGCTGCGCCGGCGCGGGCTCGGCCGCGGGCTTCCAGGGGACGGGCTTGACCTGCGCGCCCGGACGCACCTTCTGGAAGCCTTCGACGATGACCACGTCGTTGGGCTTCAAGCCCTGGGTGATGATCCAGCGATCGCCCACGGCGGCACCCGTCTTGACCTGGCGCGGCTCGATCTTGTCCTCGGCGCCGACCACGTAGACCGACGCATCGCCGTTGGCGCCGCGCTGCACGGCCTGCTGCGGCACGGTCAGCGCCGCTTCGTCGATGCCCTGCTCGACCCGCACCCGCACGTACATCCCGGGCAGCAGGACGTTGTTCGGGTTCGGAAACTCGGCGCGCAGCGTGACCTGGCCGGTGCTCTGGTCGACCGTGACGTCCGAGAACAGCAGCTTGCCGGTCAGCGGATAGCGCGAGCCATCGTCCAGCACCAGCGACACGCGTGCTTCGTTCGGCGCGACCTGCTTGATCTTGCCGCTGTCGAAGGCCGAGCGCAGCTGGCTCAGCTGCGCCACGGACTGCGTGAAGTTGGCGTAGACCGGATCCAGGCGCTGGATGACCGCCAGCGGCGTGACCTCGCCCTGGCCGACCAGCGCGCCTTCCGTGACCAGCGCGCGGCCGATGCGGCCGGAGATCGGGGCCGTGACGGTGGCGTAGTCCAGGCTGAGCTTGGCCCGGTCCAGCGCGGCCTTGGTGGCCGACACGGCCGCCTGCGCCTGCTTGTACGATGCGACGGCGTTGTCGTACTCCTGCTTGCTGACCGCGTTCGCCTTCACCAGCGGCTCATAGCGTTCGGCCAGCATGCGGGCCTGGTACAGGTTGGCTTCGTCGCGCTCGAGGTTGGCCTTGGCGCTGTTGTAGTCGGCCTGGAAAGGCGCCGGGTCGATCTTGAACAGCAGTTGGCCCGCCTTGACGTCGCTGCCTTCGCGGAACACACGCTGGAGCACGATGCCCGCCACGCGCGCCCGGACCTCGGCGATGCGGGTCGCTTCCAGGCGTCCGGGCAGTTCGTTGACGATGACTTCCTTGGTCGGCGTAACGGTGACGGTGCCGATCTCCATCGGAGGAGGCGCTCCCGCGCCCTGCTGCGCGCCACCGTTTCCTTTGCCGCAAGCCGACAGCGCGAGCAGGGTCGCCAGCGATACCGCGCCTAGCAGATAAGGTGAGCGTCTTTTGCGTTGCATAGCATTCCTCTAGGCATAGACGTCGCGGCACGGATGAAGCCGAAACGTAGTCGAAATCCCGGGATGACGAAAGCCTTGCGCGTCCGGCGGCCTGGCGCGCGCCGGGTGCGGACGGGAAGACATTGCGGACATCATGAAGCAGGCGATTATATACAAACATTCATGGATGTTTGTATAAAAAGAACGAATTTTTTTGTTTCGTCAGTTGAGCGCCAGAATATGTCAAGTGGGCATTAACCCCTGGCGTGACTAGGGCTTTTACCGACTTGCATCGCGCCCGGCGCAGCATGCGCTCCCGAGGGGAAATGCTCCCACACTTTTGCGGCCAACTGCTGGGCCTTTTGCGATTTTGCTCCACCATCGTTGCGGCATAAACAACACCTCGCCCCCTCTACGGCCCTCCCGGCGCGCGGCCGCGCCGGACCGGATCGGTTTATAGTCTGGCCGTGCGCCCGCGCACCGCATCGAACGACAGAGGAAGCCCCATGCGTCTGGACAATGGCCGAGAAAGCAGCAACATCGAAGACCGGCGCGGCGGCGGCCCCCGCCTGGCGGGCCGCGGTTCACTGGGCATAGGCGCGGTGGTGCTGGCGCTGGTCGCCATGTACTTCGGCGTCGACCCCTCGGTGGTGCTGGACCTGGCGTCCGGTCCCGGCCAGTCGGCCCAGGAAACGTCGGGCCCTCCGCCGGCCGACGACAAGCAGGCCCAGTTCGTCTCGAAGGTGCTGGCCGACACCGAGGACACCTGGAGCCAGATCTTCACCGCGTCCGGCAGCCGCTATACCGACCCCAAGCTGGTGCTGTATTCGGGCGCCACCAACACCGCCTGCGGCACCGGCCAGGCGGCCATGGGGCCGTTCTACTGTCCCGGCGATGCCCGCGTCTACCTCGACATGAGCTTTTTCGAGGAAATGCAGCGCCGCCTGAACGCCCCCGGCGACTTCGCCCGCGCCTACGTGATCGCCCACGAGATCGGACACCATGTCCAGAACCTTCTGGGCACGGCCGACAAGGTCAATCGCCAGCAGCGGCGCTCCGGCCAGGTCGAGGCCAACCAATTGTCGGTACGGATGGAACTCCAGGCCGACTGCTACGCCGGCGTCTGGGCCTATCACGCCAATCGCGCCCGGCAGATCCTGGAACCCGGCGACGTCGAGGCGGCCCTGAACGCCGCCTCGGCCATCGGCGACGACCGCCTGCAGAAGGAAGCCCAGGGCTACGTGGTGCCGGACGCCTTCACGCACGGCACCTCGGCCCAGCGCGTGCGCTGGTTCAAGCGCGGCCTGGAAACCGGCAACCCCGGCAATTGCGATACGTTCTCCGCCGCATCGCTCTGAGCGCCGCGCGTACGCCTTGCTGAAACGCACGAGCCCCGCCTAGGCGGGGCTCGTTGTTTGCGGGTCGCGAAGCGGATCAGCGATAGATGTAGTCCCGGCGGAACGGATAGGCCTGGCCCGGGGGCTCGTCGAGCTGGTTTTCATCGAACACGCCCTGGCGCTGGCACAGCACCTGGTTCAGCGAAATCCATCCCTGCTCGAACGCCATCGCACAGCCGGCCAGATACAGCCGGTAGGCACGGATGGATTTGGCGCCCTGCTCGTCCGGCAATATCCGGTAGGCCTCGTCCAGCCTGGCCTCCAGCCCGTCGCTCCAGGCCCAGAGCGTACGCGCGTAATGAGGCCGCAGATTCTCGACGTCGACGGCCTCCAGTCCGCCGTCGCTGAGCGTTTCCAATACCTTGCTGACGTGCACCAGTTCCCCGCCTGGGAATATGTACTTCTCGATGAAATCGCCCATGCCGCTGCCGAGCTGGGCGTTATAGGTGCCGCCGGACGTAATGCCGTGGTTCATCACCAGGCCGCCCGGGCGCAGGAGCCGGCGGATTTTCGAGAAATAAGCGGTCAATTGGGCGCGCCCGACATGCTCGAACATCCCGACCGATGCGATTTTGTCGAACGGCCGGGTTTCTTCCAGTTGGCGGTAATCCAGCAATACCATCCGGACGCGGTTCTGGAGCCCCTTTTCCTCGATCAGGCGGTTGACGTGCGCATGCTGGTTCTTGGACAGAGTGATGCCGGTGGCGTCGACGCCGTAGTTTTCGGCCGCCCACAGCAGCAGGCCGCCCCATCCCGCGCCGATGTCCAGGAAACGCTCGCCTTCGTGCAGCCGCAGCTTGCGGCAGATATGGTCGAGCTTGGCTTCCTGCGCCTGCGCCAGCGTCATGCTGGAATCGCGGTAATAGGCGCATGAATAGACGCGGCGCGGATCCTGCCACAGGCCATAGAAATCGTCGGATAGATCGTAGTGGAACTGGATCTGCCGCGCGTCGCGGTCCACCGTGTGGCGCATGACCGACGTCGCCTTGCGCCCGAGTTCCGAGAGCCAGCCGGGCTGGGAATTGTCGACCGGCGATTCTGTCAGGATGGCGGCGGCCGCCGCCATCAGATCGCGCATCTTGCCGGTTATGTCGACCCGCCCCTCGACGTAGTCCTCGCCCAGTTGGCCGATGCGGCCCCGGACCAGGTGGGACACGGAACGCAATGTCTTGAGCGTGAACCCGACTTTCGGATCGTCGGCCCCCAGCCGGGTGCCGTCGGGCAGTATGAGTTGAACGGGAACGGGTAATGCGGAGAGTTGACGTTCTGCCTGGGAAAAAAGTGCATTCATGTAGGTTTTTCCGTATTCCACAACCTGTCAAATCGCGACAGACGCGTTTTTTATCGGCGCTCAACCCACATCAGGCAAAGATCCCCCTAGGTCGGCGCTCTTCGGTAGACCAGCTTCGTAACCACTTTGCTTTTTTATCCTAGCACCAAACGCGCGGACGTTCATGGCCCGCGGCACGCTTAAAAAACCCTATTCATAATGAGGGATGCAGCCTTTCCGGCGTCAACGTCGCGTCCCGCCCGCCATTCCCCATCCAGGCCTGCCCCTCCTGCACGTTGCATTGAAGCTGCATGTTCCGTTCCGCCAACCGGGCCAGCGCGGCGGTATCGTCGGGAGCCAGGCGGAAAACCTGCAGGTTATCCAGCCGCGCCAGCTTGTCCTCGTTCTGGCGCCACCATGCGTCGGCGGTGCGCCCATAGGCGTAAAGCACCACCTGCGCGGCCCGCGCGCAGGCCTTGCGCAGCCATTTCTCGTCCGGCAGGCCCACTTCTACCCATAGGTCCACCGCCCCGGTCAGGTCCTTGCGCCACAAATCCGGCTCATCGTCGGTCGACAGGCCCCGGCCGAACGCCAGGTCCTCGTCGGCATTCAGCGCGAAAGCCAAGACCCGCACCATCATTCTTTCATCGGTCTCCGAGGGATGGCGGGCGATGACCAGCGGATGCTCCGCGTAGTAACCCCTGTCCATGTCCGCCACCTGCAGCACCGCCTTGTAAACCACCGAACGTAGAGCCATGTCTTTCACCGGCCGCCCGCGCGGCGGCCTTTCCTCTTAAAAGCCGGAATCAGGCCGACGCACCGCGCCTGGCGTTCCGGGGAATTACCTAAGGATGTTTCCGAATGAACTTCGAGCGACCGTTCCGCTCTATTCATTTGAAAATGTATCCGTTTTCAATAACAGCTTCCCAGTTTGGAAAATTCGATTCTAAAATGCGTTGGTTATCCTCGCGCCTCAAATCGAGCATTTCCCCTGCCCTTCGCCTGAAAAATCACTTGGACAAAAATGGCTAAAGATACCTACCAAACCCTGCAAGCCCAAATCCGCAAGCTTCAGGAAAAAGCGGAAAGCGTTCGCCAGAAGCAACGCCAGCCTGTCATCGCCTCCATTCTTCGCTCGATGCAGGAATTCTCGATCACGCTGGACGAGTTGAAAGCCGCCCAGGCCAAGGGCGTAGCTCCCCGCAAGCGGGTGGGCGGCGCCGCCAAGACCAGCGCGGCAAAACCCGCCAAGCAGGTCGCCCCCAAGTACCGCCACCCCGAAACCGGCGAAACCTGGACCGGCCGCGGCAAACCCCCGCGCTGGCTGGTGGCCGCGGAAGCCGGCGGCGCGACGCGCGACCAGTTTCTCATCGCCCAGTAACACGGCGCAGGCCGACAGGGTTCTTTTATAAAGGTGGTTTTACGATTCATAATCGTAAAACCACCTTTTTGATTGTTACCATCCGGAAAGCTTTACACACCCAAGCCTTCGATTATTACGGTCGTGAAATTATTTCTTGAAGGCGAAATAGACCGCACCGACCAGGCAGCACGCCGCCCATAAATGGTTCAGCCGCAACCGCTCGTCCATGAACAGCAGCGCGAACGGCACGAACACCGTCAGGGTCACCACCTCCTGCAATATCTTCATCTGCGTTACGCTAAGAAAGTCGAAGCCATAGCGATTCGCGGGCACCATGATTGCATATTCAAAAAAAGCAAGCCCCCAGCTCGCCAGCAGGGCGAGGTACCAGGGACTGCCGTGCGCATAGCGCAGGTGTCCGTACCAGGCGAACGTCATGAACATATTGGATAACGCCAGGAGCCCCACGAACCCCAGTATCTGGGCAGCCATGCACCCTCCACCTCAGTCAATCAAGCCAAAACATGGTATGCTTACATACATTCATGCATGTATATAAGTACTGCACAGGGGCACCTTACCTAGATAGCCCGTTCACTCACACACCTGCGTCCGGCGGCCTTCCTGGCTGATGCCGGACACGACCGGCTGGGCATGGCCATGGTACGCAAAACGAAAGAGGAAGCGCTCGAAACCCGCACCCGCATACTCGAAACCGCCGAGCAGATCTTCAGCGAACAAGGTGTCTCGCACACGTCGCTGCAAGATATCGCGGCGGCCGCCAATGTAACCCGCGGCGCGATCTACTGGCACTTCAAGAACAAGACGGACCTGCTGGACGCGATGTTGCAGCGGGTCAAGATGCCTATCGAGGACGCGCTCGAACGCAGTTGCGACGCCAACTCCCCCGACCCGCTCAGCCAGTTGCGGCGCAGCGCCGTCGGCGCCATGCAATTGATCTCCGAAGGCGCGAGCGCGCAGCGGGTCTGTGAAATCCTGCTGTTCAAGTGCGAATACGTGGCGGAAACGGCGGACATGCGCCGCCGCCATGTCGACAGCCGCAAGATAGCCCTGGGCCGCTACGAAGACGGCTTCCGCCGTGCCATCGCCCTGGGGCAGTTGCCCACACACACCAATCCCCGGATCGCCGCGCTGGGCCTGCACGCCATCATGCACGGCCTGTTCATGGACTGGATGCTGGAGCCGGGCGATTTCGACATCACCGAAGTGGGCGGCCGGGTCATCGACGACTTCCTGGCCGGGCTGAAGATCAGCCCGCCGGAAACGCCGGCGGGCTGACGGGAAGCGGCGCGCTACTTGCGCTGCTCGACCTCGTAGGTCACGTCCCTGACCTGCCCGTTCGTATCGGGAAAGCGATCGAAGATCGCCCGCACCAGATAGGGCATCACTTGCGGAATGGAGTCGCCCGAGCCGGTGCTCACGGCCGTGGACTCGTAGACCTTCTGTCCGTTCTGCCGGGTATCGCGGATCTCCACCCGCAGCGAGGCGCGGGACGCGTCCACCGTGGTGGACGTCCAGGTCGGCGGATACGGAGGCCCCCAGGCGAAGCCCATGCCGCCGCGGCCGCGATAGCCGAAGCCGCCCCAGCCGTAGCCCCAGGGCCCCCACGGTCCGTAGAAGGGATCGTAGGCCGGGCGCTCGACGCGCACCTGCACCGGCTCGACGCCGTACGAGAAGTTGACGCTGAAGCGGGCGGGCTGGCCCGCCTGGGCCTCGACCATGCCGGTGGGGCCGATGCCCGAACGGATCATGTCGGCATATTCGCGATACTCGAGGCTGTCCCGTTGCGCCGCCGGCGTATCGAATTTCCAGGTGGCGCCCACCGCATCGGCCGGCCATTGCTGGAAGGTCGTGACGCGAGCCGGCACGGTGGTCGCGCAGCCCGCGAGCAAGGCCACCGCGGCGACCTTCGCGACGCGGCTGGCCCATGCCCAGCCGCCCCGCCCGAAGAAAGAATTACATTTGGATATCGACATGATGCTTTCGCGTCCGCAGCAAGAATCGTAATTTAACCGTTATGGCGCTTGGACCGACACGGGGTGTTTCGGTTCTCCGCCGACGCGCCCCGCCCCACCCCGCTACAATCCCATCCCTGCGCCGTCACTCGTTTCCCCGCCATCATGCGTACCGATACTCCCGTCACCATCAGACGCCAGAATTACCTTCCGTTTCCGTATGACATCGCGACGGTCAGGCTGGAATTCGACCTCGACCCCGCGGATACCCTGGTCCGTTCGCTGCTGGAGGTGCGGCGCACCGGCGAAGGCCCCCTGGTCCTGAACGGCGAAGACCTGGAGCTGGTCTCGGTCAAGGTGGACGGCCGCGACTGGGCCGGACACTATCAAGAGGACGGCGACACCCTGACGCTGGACGGCCTGGGCGCCCAGGCCCAGGTCGAGATCGTCTCGCGCTGCCGGCCCGAGGCCAATTCCGCGCTGATGGGGCTCTACGTCTCGAATGGCGTCTTCTTCACCCAGTGCGAGGCCGAGGGTTTTCGCCGCATCACCTGGTTTCCCGACCGGCCCGACGTCATGTCGCGATATTCGGTGGTGCTGCGGGCCGACAAGAAGCGTTTCCCGCAGTTGCTGTCCAACGGCAACCTGGTCAAGCAGGCCGACCTTGCCGACGGCCGCCACGAGGCGCACTGGGAAGACCCGTTCCCCAAGCCCTGCTACCTGTTCGCGCTGGTGGCCGGCACCCTGACCTGGCGCGAGTCCCGCATGCGCACCCGCTCGGGCCGCGAGGTGCTGCTGCAGGTCTACAGCGATCCCGGCGGCGAGAGCAAGACCCAGTACGCGCTGGAGTCGCTGGAACGCGCGGTGCGCTGGGACGAACGGCGCTTCTCGCTCGAACTGGACCTGGACCGCTTCATGATCGTGGCGGCGCGCGACTTCAACATGGGGGCCATGGAGAACAAGGGCCTGAACATCTTCAACGCCGCCTACGTGCTGGCCGACCCGGAAAGCGCCACCGATGCCAACTTCAGCGCCATCGAGGCGGTGATCGGCCACGAATACTTCCACAACTGGACCGGCAACCGCGTCACCTGCCGCGACTGGTTCCAGCTCAGCCTGAAGGAAGGCCTGACGGTCTTCCGCGACCAGGAGTTCACCGCCGACATGATGGCGCAGGGCCTGGACGCCGAGGCGGCCGCCAGCGCGCGCACGGTCAAGCGCATCGACGACGTCGTGACGCTGCGCGCGGCCCAGTTCCCCGAGGACGCCGGCCCGATGGCCCATCCCATCCGGCCCGAAAGCTACCAGGAGATCGGCAACTTCTACACCGCCACCGTCTACGAGAAAGGCGCGGAAGTCATCCGCATGCAGCAGACGCTGCTGACGCCGGCGGGGTTCACGCGCGGGCTGGCCGAGTACTTCCGCCGGCACGACGGCCAGGCCGTGACCTGCGACGACTTCGTGGCCGCGATGGAATCGGTGTACGCACAGGATCACCCCGGGCGCGACCTGTCCTTGTTCAGGCGCTGGTACAGCCAGGCCGGCACGCCACGAGTGCGGGTGACGATCGAGCACGACGCCGCCACGCGGCGCTGCACCGTCACGCTGGCCCAGCGCTGCGAGCCGGTGGGCGTGGAACGCCTGCCGGGCGCGCCGGCCAAGCAGCCCTTCCACATTCCCTTCGCCATCGGCCTGCTCGATGCGCAGGGCCGCCCCTTGCCGCTGAAACAGGCGGACGGCCACGAGGTGCGCGACACCGCCCTGCTCGAACTGACCACCGAGCGCGCGCAATGGACCTTCGAGAACATCGATGCCAGGCCCGTGCCGTCGCTGTTGCGCGACTTCTCCGCGCCGGTCATCGTCGAGTACGACTACGCCGACCACGAACTGGCGCTGCTGATGCAGCACGACGGCAATGCCTTCGCCCGCTGGGAAGCCGGACAGCAACTGGCCACCCGCGTCATCCTGGCCGCCACCCGCGAACGGCAGGAAGGCAAGCCCTTCGCGCTGCACCGCGACTTCATCGAGGCCTGGCGCTCGGTGCTGACCGCGCCGGGACTGGATGCCGCCTACCGGGCCCGCGCCCTGACGCTGCCGTCGGAAAAGACGCTGGCCGAACACATGGCCAAGGTCGACCCGGTGGCGCTGGCCGCCGTGCGCGACGACACGCTGGGCGCGCTCGGCCGCGCGCTGGCGAACGACTGGCGCGCCGCGGTCGATGCCAACCAGACGCCGGGAGACTACTCGCCCGACCCCATCAGCGCGGGCAAGCGCGCGCTGAAGAATCTCGCGCTGGCCACGCTGATGGCCGGCCGCGTGGACGGCGCGGCGGAACTGGCACGGGGCCAATACGACACGGCGCGCAACATGACGGACCGGCTGTCGGCGTTGTCGGCGCTGGTCAACTTCGGCGCGCCCGACGCCGCCGCGCGGGTGCTGGCCCACTTCTACGAGCACTGGCAGGACGACCCGCTGGTAGTGGACAAATGGTTCACCCTGCAGGCGACGGCCCGGGGTACCACGGTCCAGACCGTGGAAGGCCTGATGGCCCACCCCGCGTTCTCGCTGCGCAATCCCAACCGCGCCCGTTCGCTGGTCTTCCAGTTCTGCCTGAACAACCCCTACGGCTTTCACCGCGCCGACGGCAGCGGCTACCGCTACTGGGCCAGCCAGGTCCTGGCGCTGGACGCCCTCAACCCCGAAATCGCCGCCCGCCTGGCCCGCGCGCTGGACCGCTGGGTCCGCTACGTGCCCGAGCTGAGCGAACCGATGCGGCAGGCCCTGCAACAGGTGCGCAGCCATCCCGGCCTGTCGCGCAACGTTACCGAAATCGTTTCTAAAGCCCTGGAGATCGCCGCATGAAGCGCAAGACGCTCACCCAATTCCTGATCGAGCAGCAGCGCGGATCCGCCGCCCTGCCCGCCGAAGTCCGCCTGCTGATCGAAATCGTCGCCCGCGCCTGCAAGGCCATCGGCCACGCGGTCGGCAAGGGTGCGCTGGGCGGCGTGCTCGGCAGCCTGGAGTCCGAGAACGTCCAGGGCGAAGTGCAGAAGAAGCTGGACGTGCTGTCCAACGAGATCCTGCTGGAAGCCAACGAATGGGGTGGCCAGTTGGCGGCCATGGCCTCCGAGGAAATGGAAACCGTCCACCTCATCCCCACCCACTACCCCAAGGGCGAATACCTGCTGCTGTTCGACCCGCTGGACGGCTCCAGCAACATCGACGTGAACGTGTCCATCGGCACGATCTTCTCGGTGCTGCGCGCGCCCGCCGAGGCCCACGGCCGCGAGATCACCGAGCAGGATTTCCTGCAGCCGGGCACGCAGCAGGTGGTGGCGGGCTACGCGCTGTACGGCCCGCAGACCATGCTGATCCTGACCGTGGGCACCGGCGTGTTCGGCTTCACCCTGGACCGCGAGCTCGGTTCGTGGGTACTGACCCAGGAAAACATCCGTATTCCGGCCGACACCAAGGAATTCGCGATCAACATGTCCAACATGCGCCACTGGGCACCGCCCGTGCGCCGCTACGTCGAGGAATGCCTGGCGGGCAAGACCGGCCCGCGCGGCAAGGACTTCAACATGCGCTGGATCGCCTCCATGGTGGCCGACGTGCATCGCATCCTGAACCGCGGCGGCATCTTCATGTATCCGTGGGACGCGCGCGAACCGACCAAGCCCGGCAAGCTGCGCCTGATGTACGAAGCCAACCCGATGAGCATGCTGGTGGAACAGGCCGGCGGCGCATCGACCAACGGCCTGCAGCGCATCCTGGACATCGAGCCCGCCGCGCTGCACGAACGCGTCAGCGTGATCCTGGGCTCGAAGAACGAAGTCGACCTCGTCACCAAATATCATCACGAGGCGGGTTGAGAAAACCCCCTGCGCGCCTCGCGCGCAGGGGGCTCAGAACAGTTCGAAATACTCGCGCTGTTCCCACTCGCTCACTTCGAGATTGAAGCGGGCGATCTCGGCTTCCTTGATGTGGCAGAAGTAATCCACGAAGCCGGCTCCCAGCCCCTCGCTCAGCACCGCATCCTCGCGCAGGCATCCCAGCGCCTCGGTCAGGGTATGCGGCAGGCTGGCGGCCTGCGTCTCGTAGGGGGCGTCGGCCGACGGCCCGGGATCGAGGCCGCGGGCGATGCCATCCATGCCCGACAACACCTGCGAGGCGAAATACAGATAGGGATTCGCCGCGGGCTCGCCCACCCGGTTCTCGATGCGGGTCGCGGAGTCGCCCGCGCCGCCCAGCACACGCAGCATCACCCCCCGATTGTCCCGCCCCCAGATCGCCCGATCGGGCGCGAGCGAATACGGCCGGTAGCGCTTGTAGCCATTCAGGGTCGGCGTCGACAGCGCGGTGGCGCCGCAGGCGTGGGCGAGCAGCCCGCCCAGGTAGTGGCGCCCCACCGGCGACAAATCCTGGCCCGCCTCGGTGGGCATGAAGGCATTGCTGCCATCGGCCAGGCGACGCAGGGACTGATGCAGGTGCCAACCGCTGGACACCACATTCGGGATACGCGGACGGCACATGAAGGTGGCGTGGAATCCTTCGCGGCGGCACACCTGCTTGACCGCGTTGCGGAACAGGATCATGTCGTCGGCCGTCTTCAGCGCATCGCCCGGCGCGAAGGTGAACTCGAACTGGCTGGGACCGAACTCCACCTCCAGCGAGCGCAGCGGCAAGTCCAGCTGTTGCGTCGTCTTGCGCACCAGTTCCATGACCGAATCGACCGCGTCATAGCGCAGCTCGGTCAGGTACTGGTAGCCGTGCGACATCAGCTCGACGTCGGGGGGCACGCCAGGCTGGCCGGGCTGGCCCGCGTCTTCCGGGCGCATGTGATGCTGCGCCACCTTGAAAACGTGGCACTCGACCTCCAGACCCGTGACCAGGCCATACCCCGCCTCGTTCAGGTTCGCCAGCGTCCTGCGGAACAGCTGGCGGGTATCGAACGGCACGGGTACGCCGCTCTGGAAATACGTGTCGCACAACAGCCAGCCGGTATTGGGCGCCCAGGGCAGGACCTTGAACGTGGTGGGGTCGGCCACCATCAGGACGTCGGCGGCGCCTTGCATCTCGGGGCGGCTGAAGCCGCCGCCGGACGTGAACACCGGGAACACCGTCCGGTGCGACGTATCCTTGGCATACATGGTGGTGGTGATGGTGACGCCGCTCTTGAGCGCGCGCACCGCCTCCTGGGCCACCAGCGTCTTGCCGCGCAGGATCCCGTGCTGGTCGGGGAAGGAAAAGCGCACGACGTCCAGCTTGCCGCCCTCGAGGGCGGCGATCACGTCACGCGCGGCCTGCTGCTGGGCCTCGGACCACAGGCCGAACCGATCAACGAAAGACATGTCGCCCCCTACGCCGCCCACTCGGAACTCTTGCGGCGCTTCTCGTCCGCGACCTTCCAGTAATCGCTCCAGGTATCGTCCGGCCCGATGCCGTCGATGGAAGGCGGACCGGTGAACTCGTCCGCCTTCGATTCGTCGATCACCATCAAGGCTTTCTCGCCGCGCCCGGCCTGGTCGATGGCCTCGAGCAGCAGGCGGCGATAGGCGACGATGCCCTTGTCGGTCGAGCCCAGGTGCTCGCGGGTGCGGTCCTGGATCCTGCCCTGCGATTCGACGGCCCACTGGTCGTGCACGTTGATGTCGTGCCCCATCCCGGTGTAGGTCTGCGTCGCCTGCTCTTTCGAATCGTAGCCATAGTTGTTGAAACGGCCCACGCGCGGCATGTAGTCCGGCAGTTCGTACAGCGCCAGGCGCTGGTCGCGCATCTGCTGCTTGTTCACCGGCTGGCCGAAGCTGGTGAAGATGGCGTACCAGTAGCAGCTCTCGTCATCGATCGGCACATGCCATTGCGCGATCGTCATTTCGGAACTCATCGGGATGATGAAGGCCTGCGGAAAGACGAGGTTGGTCACGCGCACGTGGGTCTGCTCGTCGCCCAGCCGGCGCAGCGCGGTCAGGCGCAACCCGTAGTTGGCGGGATCGACCTTGATCTCGGGGCGGTCGTACTCGCGCAGCACCTTGGTGATGGGCAGGTTGGAGTCGGCCGACGCGCCGCGGAACTGCTTGCCGTAGCTGGCGTCGGTATCGCCGTCCTCGAAGAAGCGGTGCAGGTACGAGGCATGGGCGGGATCGATGCCGACCTCCAGCGCCTGCAGCCAGTTGCAGTCGAGGTAGCCCTTGAAGGCGAAGGTGTATTCGTTCGGGGCGACGAAACAGTCGAAGTGGGGAAATGCCGGGGGCTCGCCTTCGCCGATGTAGGCGAACAGGAGGCCGCTCTTCTCGACCACGGGATAGGCCTTTTGCTTGATGCGCTGGGGCAGCTTGCTGCCTTCCGGTTCGGCCGGCGTTTCCAGACAGGCGCCGTTGACGTCGAACAGCCAGCCATGGAACAGGCAGCGCAATCCGCCATCCTCCAGGCGGCCGAAAGCCAGGTCGGCGCCGCGGTGCGGACAGTCGCGATCGAGCAGGCCATAGCGGCCTTCCTCGTCCCGGAACAGGACGAAATCCTGCCCCATCAGCTTGACGGGACGGATGGGGCGGTCGCCCTCCAGTTCGTCGACCAGGGCAACGGGCTGCCAATACTGGCGCAGCAAGGTGCCGGCCGGCGTGCCCATCCCCACACGGGTGATGCGTTCATTCTGCTCAGGGGACATACGAACTCCATTGGGGTGGTGCGATGTATGCAGGATACTATTCTATGGATCCAATGATGTAAACCCGTGCCCTGCCCCTTCCTCTTCCCGAGACTGAAGTAAATCGAAAAATATAAAAATAATTCTTTATTTTCAAATACTTAAATAAAAACATCGTTTTCCCTAACCATGTGACCCACAAGTCGCGATCAGGCCAGGAATAGCCGGTTTCCTCAAAACTGGATCCAGCCGTTCAATTCGATACAATGAGGCGCCAAGTGAATCGCGCCGCACCACGAGCGGGCATGCGCTGCACTCGCAAAGGAGAGCGACATTGGAATCGCAACAGACGCGCGTATTGGTGCAACTGCGGGACCTGATACTGAAAGGGGAATTCGCGCCCGGCGAGCGCCTGGCCGAGATTCCGCTAGCCGAGAAACTGGGCGTGTCGCGCACGCCCATCCGCCTGGCACTGGCCGCCCTGGAACAGGAAGGGCTGATCGAGCCCTCGCCCACCAACGGCTACATGATGCGGCGCTTCACCCCGCGCGAGATCCATGACGCCATCGCGGTGCGCGGGCACCTGGAAGGCATGGCCGCCCGCCTGGTGGCCGAACACGGCGTCTCGCGCCAGTTGTCGCTGGATCTGCGGGCCTGCCTGCAGGACGGCGATCGCGCCGTCAACAAGGCCGAGATGACTTACGACGACTATGCCCTGTACGGGGAAATGAACGATCGCTTCCACAAGCTCGTCATCGACGCCGCCGGCAACTTCGCGCTGGCGCGCGCCATAGAGATGAACAACCGCCTGCCCTTCGCCTCGCCCAGCACCATGCTGCCGATGCAGAACACCGGGGATGAGCGGCAGAAATGGATGGTCTACGCCCACCTGCAACACCACCGGCTGGTGCAGGCCATGGAGAAGGGCGAAGGCGCCCGCGCCCAGGCGCTGGCCGAGGAACACGTGGATGTCGCGCAAATGAACCTGGAATACGCGCTCGAGCGCCCGGAAACCGCCGCCCAGCTCCTGCCGGCCATGAAGATCGTCCTGGGCAAGGCCTGACGCATGGCCACCGACGGACGACCGCAACATACCGACTGGCCCGGCGTCGCCCTGGGCGTGACCTGCGGCATCCTGGTCGCGCTGTGCGTGGGCAAGATGCCACCCGCGCTGCCGCTGCTGCAGCAGGACCTGGGGTTGAACCTGCGCGAGGTGGGCTGGGTCGTCTCCCTGTTCAGCACCATCGCCACCTTGTGCGCGGCCGGCATGGGTCTTCTCTCCGGCCGCATCGGCGCCTGGCGTTTCACTCTGGTCGGCCTGTGCGCGCTGGTGGCGGGAGGGCTGCTGGGCGCGGTGTCCGACAGCTACGCCGTGCTGCTGGCCAGCCGCATCCTGGAAGGCACCGGGCAGATCGCCATCGTCGTGTCGGTTCCCGCGATGTTGACGGCGCTCAGCGCGCCGCACCAGACCCGCCTGGTGCTGGCCCTGTGGTCGGCCTACATGCCGCTGGGCATCAGTCTCGCGCTGCTGACGGCGCCGCTGCTGCTCGAGGACGGCCGCTGGCGCCTCTTGTGGATGCTGATCGCCGGCGTGACGGCGGTCTGCGCGGTCTGGATGGGGCTCTGGCGCTCGCGCTATGCCCACCCCAGGCCGGCGGCGCGCTCGCTGGACTGGCGCAAGCTCACGGGCGGGCTGCGCCAGGTCGTGCCCTGGGTGCTGGCGCTGTCGTTCACGTTCTACGCCATCCAGTTCTTCACGGTCATGACCTTCCTGCCGACCTGGGCCATCCAGGAACGCGGATTGTCGCTGCGCACCGCTTCGCTGCTGACCGCCGTCGTGATCTTCTTCAACGCCGGCGGCTCGGTGCTGGGCGCCTCGCTGCTGCAACGCGGCCTGCGCGGCAGTTCGCTGATCATGACGGCCCACGTCGTCGTCGGCCTGTCCGCCTGCGCGATCTTCTCGGACTGGCTGCCGGACGCCGTCCGCTTCGGAGCCTGCCTGAGCCTGAACCTGATCGGCGGAACCCTGCCCGCCGCCACCTTGTCGGCGTCGCCGCGCCTGGCCAAGAGCCCGGACCAGATCGCCAGCCTGCAAGGGCTGTTCCTGCAAGGCTCCAATCTGGGGCAGTTCGCGGCCGCCCCGCTGGTGACCTGGGCCGTCACGCAGTCCGGCGCGGTGCCGGACTGGTCCCATGCGCTGCCGCTGATGGCGCTGTGCGCCACGATCGGCCTGAGCCTGGGAATATTCGCCCGCTCTCGGGGCCTGTGAAAAAACGTCAGATGTAGATGATCAGCGCGACCACGCCGATGATCAGCGCCGCCCTGGTCAGGCGGTAGACCGTGCGGTTCCAGTTCTTGAGCCGGCGGCGATACTGCCCCGCCACCCACACAACATAGAACAGCTTGTTGATCAGGCCCGTCTTGTCGCCCTCTTCATTGGGCGAACTGGCGGCGGTCATGACCTTGCGCCCCATCCACTTGTTGAAGGCCTGCGCCCAACGGTAGCGCAGCGGCCGCTCGACGTCGCAGAACAGGATGATGCGGTCGCGGTCGGTCCCGTTCTCGGCCCAGTGGATGAAGGTCTCGTCGAACACCACGCTCTGCCCGTCGCGCCAGCTGTAGCGTTCGCCGTCCACCTCGATGAAGCAGCGGTCGTCGTTGGGCGTCTCCAGCCCGAGGTGGTAGCGCAGCGAGCCGGCGAACGGATCGCGATGGGGATTGAGCTTCGCCCCGGGCGGCAGTTCGGCGAACATGGCCGCCTTGACCTCGGGAATGCCGCGCAGGATCTCGACCGTGCGGGGGCAGTACTCATGCGCGGACGGATGCTGGGCCTCGTACCACTTCAGGTAGAACCGTTTCCAGCCCGACTTGAAGAAGGAATTGAAGCCCGCATCGTTGTTCTTTTCCGCCGCGCGTATGCGCTGCGCGTCGCGCAGCTGCACCGCCTCGTCGCGGATGACCTCCCAGTTGTCGTCCAGCGCCTGCAGCGCCGGCAATTGCCGCACCGGGATGTACGGCACGGCGGGCACCCGGGAAAACAGGTACATGAACGCGTTCACGGGCGCCACGATCGAGGAATGGTCGAACAACTGCCTGAAGAAGCGCAGCCGGACCTTGCCCCGGAAGTGCACATAGCCGATGGCGCCCAGGTACAGCGCGACGATGATCCATTTCATGTTCAGTCCTATCCCCCTACACCTCGAGTACGGTGGAGCCGGTGGTCTTGCGGGCGGCCAGCGATTCGTGGGCCTGGGCGATGTCTTCGAGCCTGAAGCGCTGCTCGATGCGCGGCTTGATCTTGCCCGCCACGACCAGTTCAAACAGATCGGCCGCCGCAGCCTGCATTTTTTCCAGGGTGTCCACGTGATGCGCCACGGTGGGCCGCGTCACGAACAGCGAGCCCTTCTGCGCCAGGACGCCCAGGTTGACCCCGGCGACCGCGCCGGACGCGTTGCCGAAGCTGACCATCAGGCCCCGCTGCTGCAGGCAATCGAGCGACGTTTCCCAGGTGTCCTTGCCCACGCCGTCGTAGACCACCGGCACCTTCTTGCCCTTGGTCAGTTCGAGCACGCGCTGGGCGACGTTCTCGCGGGAGTAGTCGATGACCTGCCACGCGCCGTTTGCCTTGGCCAGCGCCGCCTTTTCCGGGGACGACACCGTGCCGATCAATTTTACGCCCAAAGCCTTCGCCCACTGGCACGCGATCAGGCCGACGCCGCCGGCCGCGGCGTGGAACAGGATGGTCTCGTTGCCCTGCAGGCGGTAGGTCTGGCGGAACAGGTACTGCACCGTCAGCCCCTTGAGCATGATGGCCGCGGCCTGGTCGAAACCGACGCCGTCGGGAATGCGGACCACCTGGAACGCGGGCATGTTGCGCACTTCCGCATAGGCGCCCAGCGGGCTCTGCCCATAGGCCACGCGGTCACCCACCTTCAGGTGCCGGACCTTGGGCCCCACCGCGTCCACCACGCCGGCCGCCTCGAACCCCAGCACGGCAGGCAGCCGGGTGGGATACAGGCCGGTACGAAAATAGATGTCGATGAAATTCAGGCCGACGGCGTGCTGCCGGATCCGGACTTCGCCGGGGCCGGGAGCCGGCACGTCGACGTCAACCAGCTTGAGCACTTCGGGGCCGCCATGCTGCTCGATGCGTATCGCCTTGGACATCTGGAATCTCCTTGATGGGCAATGGTCATGCCGCATTCTAATCGCGCATACAATCGCGGAGAATATCGGCCGCGCCCCGATGCGGGGCGTCGTCCGCCCACCCTCAAGGTACGCATGTGAAGACCGATCCGCGCTTTCCCAACCTGTTCATCCTCGATCACCCGCTGATCCAGCACAAGCTGACCCACATGCGCGACAAGAACACGTCGACGCGGACGTTCCGCCAGTTGCTGCGCGAAATCTCGCAACTGATGGGCTACGAGGTCACCCGCAACCTGCCGCTGGCGCTGCGCCCCATCGAGACGCCCATGACACCCATGGACGCGCCGGTCATCGCCGGCAAGAAGCTCGCGGTGGTGCCGGTACTGCGCGCGGGCAGCGGCATGGCGGACGGACTGCTGGACCTGGTGCCTTCGGCCCGGGTCGGCCATATCGGCCTGTACCGGGACGAACAGCACCGGCCGGTGGAATATCTCGTGCGCCTGCCCGAACTCGAAGGCCGCACCTTCATCCTGTGCGATCCGATGATAGGCACAGGCTATTCGGCCGCCCATGCGGTGGAGGCGCTGAAAAAGCGCGGCGTGCCGGCCTCGAGCATCATCTTCGTCGCGCTGGTGGCCTCGCCCGAGGGCATGCAGGTGTATTGCGACCACCATCCCGACGTGCCCATGTACCTGGCGTCGCTGGACGACTACCTGGACGAGAACGCCTACATCGTGCCGGGGCTGGGCGATGCCGGCGACCGGCTCTTCGGCACCAAGAACTAGGTTCCTACCAGGCCGACGCATCGCCCGCCCCCGCCGGCCCCGCCGACGCCACCAGCGCCGCCAGCACCCCGGCGGTCTCGGCATCGAGCACGCCGTCGTAGCGCACGGGCCGGTAGTGCATCTGGAACGCCGCGATGACCGCCCGCATCTCGCGCTCGGGCGCGTCGACCGGCGGCACCCCGTAGCCCAGCCGGGACAGTTGCTGCCGGACCGAGGCCGCGTCGGGCAGGCCCTGGGCCGCGAAGCGCGCGCCCAGGGCCTGGGCCACCGACTCGTCATACCACCGTCCCACGCCCTCGCGAGCCAGCTCGCGCCACGGAAACAGCGGGCCGGGATCCTGCTTGCGCAGCGGCGCGACATCGCTGTGGCCAACGATGTTCTCCGGCGCGATACCGTGGCGGTCGGCAATATCGCGCACCAACGCCTGCACCGCCCGGATCTGCGACGGCCGGTACGGCTGCCAGGCGGGCGTGCCGTCGGCGGCCGTTCCGACCGGCCCGCGATTGACGATTTCTATGCCTATGGAACTGCGATTGAGCCAGGTGTAGCCGCCCCACTCGCTCTGGCCGGCATGCCAGGCAGCGCGGCTCTCGTCCACCAGCCGGTAGATGCGCGGGGGTTCGTCGTCGGTGACCAGGTAGTGGCTGCTGACCTCGCCCTGGCTGAGCGTGCCCAGGGCCCGCGACGATTCGGACACCGTGTAGTGGAGCACGATGAAGCGCACGCGGCTGCCCTGGCTGCGCGCGCTGATGGACGTGTCGATGTCCAGGCCGTGCCTGCCGGGCGCCATCGGGGCACAGCCCTGGAGCGCGAGCAGGCCGGCCAGGCCGAGCATGGCCACGGGGCGGGAAAGGAAAGACCGCGTCATCGGATTCCTGCGGGGGAAGTCCGGTGCAATATAGTCGTTCGCGGCACCCTCGTAAATTTCACGGCCGGGACCTCGTACTCAGTGCGCGCCCCCCGCATCGGCCGGCGCCCCCGCCCCGCGCTTGCCGGGCTTGGCCAGCCAGACCATCGCGGTCAGGACCAGGAAGATGATGGCCGAGCCGTAGAAGATGTCGACCACCGACATCGTCAGCGCCTGCCCGCTGATCAGGTTGTTGATCGAGGCCAGCGCCTGGTCCGGCGACATGCCCGCGCCCTGCATGGTCGAGAGCGCCTGCGACGTGGCCCCGCTGCCGGAAGCGATGTGCTCGGTCAGGTGGGCATGGTGCATGGCCGCCCGGTCTTCCCACATCGTCGTCGAAATGGACGTGCCGAATGCCCCCGCGGTGATACGCAGGAAATTCGACAGGCCCGAGGCGCTGGCGATCTTGTCGGGCGGCAACCCGGCCAGCGTCAGCGATACCAGCGGCACGAAGAAGGCGGCCATCCCCGCGCCTTGCAGCACGGTGGGTTCGAGCAGGGTCACGATGTCGGCCTGCGGCGTGAAATTCGAGCGCATGAAGCTGACGGCGGCGAACACGCCGAAGGCGATCGTGACCAGGATGCGGGGATCCGTACGCGCCAGCATGCGGCCGACGATGGGCGTGAACACGATGGCCAGCAGCCCGATGGGCGCGGTCACCATGCCGGCGTCGGTGGCCGTGTAGCCCATCTGCGTCTGCAACCACAGCGGCAGCAGCACCACGTTGCCGAAGAACACCGCATAGGCGATCGACAGCGTCAGCGCGCCCACGGTGAAGTTGCGACCCGCGAACAGGCGCAAGTCCACGACGGGATGCCGCTCGGTCAGTTCCCAGATGACGAAGAACACCAGGCCGACCACCGCGACCACCGCCAGCATCACGATGGTGCCGCTGGCGAACCAGTCGAGCTCCTTGCCTTTGTCCAGCATGATCTGCAACGCGGCGATCCATCCCACCAGCAGAACCAGGCCCACGGTGTCGATGGGCAGTTTGCGGATCGGCGACTCGCGCTTGTGGTAGATGCTCCAGCTCACCCACGCCGCCACCAGGCCGACCGGAATGTTGATGTAGAAGATCCACGGCCACGAGTAGTTGTCGGAGATCCAGCCGCCCAGCAAGGGACCCGCCACCGGCGCCACCAGCGTGGTCATGGCCCAGAGCGCGAGCGCCATGCCGGACTTCTCGCGGGGATAGCTGCCCAGCATCAGGGTCTGTGACAGCGGGATCATCGGGCCCGCCACCAGGCCCTGGAGCACGCGGAACGCGATCAGCGACTCCAGGTTCGGCGCGAGGCCGCACAGCCACGACGCGACGATGAACAGCAGCACCGAGGCGACGAACAGCCGCACCTGGCCGAAGCGCATGGTCAGCCAGCCCGTCAGGGGCAGCGCGATGGCATTGGCCACCGCGAACGAGGTGATCACCCAGGTGCCCTGGCTGGTGCTGACCCCCAGGTCGCCCGAGATGGCCGGCAGCGAGACGTTGGCGATGGACGTATCGAGCACGTTCATGAACACCGCCGCCGACAGGGCGACGGTGCCCAGCAGGCGCTGGCCGCCCTGGAGCGGCGGATGGGCCGCCGGCGGGCCGCCGGGCGCCGGTTGCGCGGCGGGCTCGTCGGCCGGGGCCGGAGAAGAAGCGTTGGTCGTCATGGCAGCATCCGTGGCCGGCGCGGTCCTACATCACGCCCGCGCCGTGGCGCGCGACGGTGGCCGTGACCGTGTCGCCCTGGTCGGCGCGAACGGAGGTCGAGATGTGCAGCGGCGAGGTCTTGGCCACCGCCGGCTTGGCCTCGGCCGCGCGGCCGCCCAGGTTCTGGGCGATGGTGGCGGCCACCAGGGCATCGGCATCCTCGCGGGCATGGTCCATGACCGTGGTCGAATAGGCGGGCGCGGTGCGCGCCGCCTCGGCCAGCGCCGGACCGTCGGTGGACGACACGTCCACCGAGACGTTCATCGACAGGCCCACGCGCAGCGGATGCGCCTCGATTTCCTTGGGCTCCAGGGCGATGCGCACCGGCACGCGCTGCACCACCTTGATCCAGTTGCCGGTGGCGTTCTGCGCCGGCAGCAGCGCGAAGGCGCTGCCGGTGCCGGCGCCCAGGCCGGCGACCTTGCCGTGGTACTCGACCTTGGAACCGTAGACATCCGCCTCCAGCGTGACGGGCTGGCCGATGCGCATGCGGCCCAGCTGCACTTCCTTGAAGTTGGCATCCACCCACACCTGGTCCAGCGGCACGATGGTCATCAGCGAGGCGCCGGGCGCCACGCGCTGCCCCACCTGCGCGCTGCGCTTGGCCACGTAGCCGGTCACGGGCGCGGGCAGCGAGGTGCGCGACAGATTGATGAAGGCCTCGCGGACCTTGGCCGCGGCGCCCAGGACGTTGGGATGCTGTTCGACGCTGGTGCCGTCGGTGAGCGCGGTATTGGTGGCGAGTTGCTCGCGCGCGGCCACCAGGGCCGCCTGCGCCGAGGCCAGCGCCGACTTGGCGTTGCTGACCGCGGTTTCGGCGTGCAGCAGTTCCTCGCCGCTGACCGCGCCGGACGAGGCCAGCTCCTGGCGGCGCTTGGCGTCGTTCTGGGCCTTGGCAAGATCGGCTTTCGCGCGTTCGATGTCGGCCTGGCGCACCGCGATGTTCGCGGTCAACGCGCCGTTGTTGGCATACAGCGTGCGCACCTGGCGCACGGTCTGGGCCAGCGCCGCCTGGGCCTGGTCGAGCGCGACCTGCGCGTCGGCCTTGTCCAGCAGGATCAGCGGCTCGCCGGACTTCACGTAGTCGGTGTCATCGGCCTGGATGGCGACGACCGTGCTGGCGATCTGGGGCGTGATCTGTACCAGGTTGCCCTGCACATAGGCGTCGTCGGTACCTTCGTAGTGGCGGGCCACCAGCGCCCACCACGCGCCGTAGGCGACGGCGGCCACGGCGAACACGCCGGCGGCGCCCAGCAGCAGTTTCTTGCGGGGATTCTTGGAAGCTTGTTGTGCGGTTTCCATCTCGTTTTCCCTTGCGCCGCGCTGCGCGCGGCATGAACAGGTGTTCGACTCGTTCGGCTAGCGCACGGCCGCGGCGACCGGCTCGACCGGGCCGGCGGGCAGTTCCGCGCCGCCGCCCAGCGCCTTGGCCAGCGCGACGTCCAGCGTCAGGGCGCGGGCCTTCAGATCGGTATCCAGCCGAGTCTGCGTCAGCACCGCGCTCTGCGCGGTCAGCACGCTCAGGTAATTGCCCAGGCCGGCGCGGTAGCGTTTGACCGCCAGCTCGTAGGCCTGCTCGATGGCCTCGCGGGCCTTGCGCTGCTCGGTACTCTCGCGGTCCAGCGCCCGGATCGACGCCAGCGTGTCGGCCACTTCGTTGACGGCGTGCAGCACGGTCTGGTTGTAGGACGCGATGGCCAGGTCGGTGTCCGCCGCCCTGCCCTTCAGGTTGGCGTTGAGCCGCCCGCCCTCGAAGATCGGCAGGGTGATGGCCGGACCGACGCCGATGATCTGGCTACCGGACTTGAACAGATTGCCCAGCCCCAGTGCCGACGTGCCGACGAAGCCCGCCAGGTTGATGTCGGGATAGAACATGGCCTTGGCGGCGTCGACGTTGCGCTGGGCCGACTCGACCCGCCACCGGGCGGCGACGATGTCGGCGCGCCGGCCCAGCAGGGACAGCGGCACGCTGGCCGGCACCTCGGTACCCGGCGACACCAGCGGCACGGGCCGGATGGCCGCGCCGCGCTCGGGGCCGGCCCCCGCCAGCGCGGCCAGTTCGTTGCGTTGCAGGGCGATGCTTTCATCGACCTGCGCCAGTTGCGTACGGGCCTCGGCCAGCGCCGAATCTGCCTGCTTGACCTCCACCTGCGTATCCAGGCCCGAGGCATAGCGCTGGCGGGTCAGGTCGGCCACGCCCTCGCGCTGCCCGATGGCGGCCTGGAGTACGTCGCGCTGCGCGAACAGGCGCTGCAGGTTGAAGTAGGCCGATCCCACCGCGCTGGCCAGGATGCCCACCGCCGCCTGGTTCTCCGCCTGCGCCGCCCGGCTTTCGGACAGCGCCGCCTTCAGCAGCGACCCGTTCTTGTTCCAGAAGTCCAGCTCATAGCTCACGTTCAGCGCCAGCCGTGAATCGGTGCGCACACCGCCGGCCAGCGGGGCCGGGATGGCGCCGTGCTCGGTATAGCGCTGGCGGGTGGAAGTGAAGGTGCCGTCGACCTGGGGCAGGCCGTTCGCACGGGCGGACCCCACGGCCGCCTCGGCACGCGTCAGGCGAGCCTGGGCGATGACGATGGACGGGCTGCCCGCGATGGCCTCGTCGACCAGGCCGTCCAGTTGCGCATCGCCGTAGCGGTGCCACCACTGCTGCACCGGCCACTGCACGTCGGCCTGCGCCATGCCCAGCGTGGGCGCATCGACCAGGCGGGCGTGCGACGCGCCGTCCCGGTCCATGCCTGCGCACGCGGCCAGGGCGGCGACCAGGGGCACTAGCAAGAATTTTTTCATGGAAGCTTACGATCCGCTGAATTTAATTGCCTTACCTATTACTGCTTAGGCAGTCATAAAAACGAAACAAGGGCCGCGCCCCGGTGGCCCGGCCTCAGCCGCGCTGGGCGCCGTTGGCCGCCATGCGGCGCAGCAAGGACTTCAACTGCTGGACTTCCTGTTCGGAAAAATCGCGGGTGTGCAGGTCGACCGCGTCATGCAGGCGCTGCGGAACCTGCTCGGTGGCGCGAACGCCCTCTTCCGTCAACTCCAGCTTGATGACCCGGCGGTCTTCCGCGCTGCGTACCCGCCGTATCAATCCCTTGGATTCGAGGCGGTCGAGCATGCGCGTCATGGCGCCGGTGTCCGAACAGGCGCTGCGCGCCAGTTCGGCAGCCGTTTCCCCCCGCCCCATGGCGAGCAGCATCAGCGGGCCCCATTGCATGGCGGTCAGGTCGAGCGCCGTCATCTCGGCATCGACGGCGCGCTGCAGCGACAAATGAGCCTGCTTGATCAGGTAGCCCACGCTTTCTTCCGGGTCGTAGCGCCGAATCAGTTCGGCCAGCTCCGGAGAAATGCGGGGGGACGAGGTGGAATCTGCCATGCCGGCATTATTGCTGCATAGGCAATGGTTGTCAATGCAGTAATAGACTCACTTATAGTCCCTGCTCGCAGCAGGGACTTCGTGGCCGCGTCATGCGCGGCGGATATCAGCGCCGCTTGCCCAGCAACGAACCGAGCAGCCCGCGGGTCAGGTCGCGCGCGAGCTGGGTGCCCACCGAACGCACGGCGCTGCGGGCGGCCGACTCCAGCATGCCTTCGCGGCGGCCGCCCCGGGGGCCGGTGGAACCGAACAGGATGTCGCGCAGGCCGTCGGCCAGCCCGCCCTCGGCCGCCGGTTGCTGGCCGGAGGGCTGGGCCGGCGCCGCGGTACCGCCCGTGGCCGGGCCTGCGCCGCCAGCGCGGGCAACCAGGATTTCGTAGGCCGACTCCCGATCGACGGCCTTTTCATAGACCCCCGCCACCAGCGACGACTGGCGCAGCGCCTGCCGCTCGGCGTCGGTGGCCGGGCCGATCCGGCTGCCCGGCGCAACGACGTAGGCGCGCTCGGTCGGCCCCGGCCGGCCCTTTTCGTCCAGCAGCGAGACCAGCGCCTCGCCCACGCCCAGCTCGGTGATGGCGGCGGCGATGTCCAGGCCCGGATTGGGCCGCATCGTATCGGCCGCCGATTTCACGGCCTTCTGGTCGCGCGGCGTGAAGGCCCGCAGCGCATGCTGCACGCGGTTGCCGAGCTGGCCCAGCACCGTCTCGGGAATGTCCAGCGGGTTCTGGGTGCAGAAATAGACGCCCACCGCCTTGGAGCGGATCAACCGGACCACCTGCTCGATCTTGTCCAGCAGGGCCTTGGGCGCGTCGTTGAACAGCAGGTGCGCCTCGTCGAAGAAGAATACGAACTTCGGCTTGTCGGTGTCGCCGGCCTCGGGCAGGTGCTCGAACAGCGTGGACAGCATCCATAGCAGGAAGGTCGCGTACAGCGTCGGGGACTGCATCAGCTTGTCGGCGGCCAGGATGTTGACCATGCCGCGCCCCTGGGCGTCCGTCTGCATCAGATCGTCGATGTTCAGCATGGGTTCGCCGAAGAAGCGGTCGCCGCCCTGCGACTCGAGCGCCAACAGGCCGCGCTGGATCGCTCCCACCGAGGCGGCCGAGACGTTGCCGTAGCGCGTCTTGAACTGGGCGGCGTTGTCACCCACGTACTGCAGCATGGCCCGCAGGTCCTTCAGGTCCAGCAGCAGCAGGCCGTTGTCGTCGGCGATGCGGAACACCATGTTCAGCACGCCGGCCTGGGTGTCATTCAGGTTCAGCATGCGGCCCAGGAGCAGCGGCCCCATGTCGGAGATCGTGGCCCGCACCGGATGCCCCTGCTCGCCGAAGACGTCCCACAGCGTGGCCGGGCTCGCGCCCCAGGCCGGTTCGTCCAGCCCCAGCGACTTGAGCCGCTCCTGGAGCTTGGGCGTGGACACGCCGGCCTGGGAAATCCCGGTCAGGTCGCCCTTGACGTCGGCCATGAACACCGGCACGCCCTGGCGCGAAAAAGCTTCGGCCATGACCTGCAGGGTGACCGTCTTGCCGGTGCCGGTCGCGCCGGTGATGCAACCATGGCGGTTGGCCATGCCCGGCAGCAGGAAAAGCTCGGTTTTGGCGTTCTTGGCAAGGAGAATGGGAGCGGCCATGATGATTCCGTTGGGCAAACTGGGCGGCGGGGGGTTGCGGGGATTCTGTGCGCAAGGCCCCGCTCTTGTCAAAAGCCGCGCCGGGCCTGGCTCCGCGCCCCGCTCCGGCACCTTTCGCAGGGCTGGGATGGCGCGCAGTCTGTGGTATTGGCAGCAAGTGGACGCTCCGCCAGGAGCCGCCACCTGCCGGTCAAGCTAAAATGCCCCTTTCATCGTTACGACACAAGCGATTTCCATGGCCGGACATAGCAAATGGGCCAATATCCAGCACCGCAAAGGGCGCCAAGACGCCAAGCGCGGCAAGCTGTGGACCAAACTGATACGTGAAGTCACCGTGGCCGCCCGCGCCGGCGGCGCCGACCCCGACACCAACCCCCGCCTGCGCCTGGCGTGGGACAAGGCGACCGACGCCAACATGCCCAAGGACACCATCCACCGGGCCATTGCGCGGGGCGCCGGCGGAGCCGACGGCGACAACTACGAGGAAGTCCGCTACGAAGGCTACGGCATCGGCGGAGCGGCCGTCATCGTCGACTGCATGACCGACAACCGCACGCGCACCGTGGCCGAGGTCCGCCACGCCTTCGCCAAGCACGGCGGCAACCTGGGCCAGGAAGGCTCGGTTGCTTTCATGTTCAAGCACTGCGGCCAGTTCCTGTTCGCCCCCGGCACGCCCGAGGACAAGGTCATGGAGCTCGCGCTCGATGCCGGCGCCGAGGACGTCATCACCGACGACGAAGGCGTGATCGAAGTCATCTGTGCCCCCACCGACTACGTCGCCGTCAAGCAGGCCTTCGACGGCGCCGGCCTGAAGGCCGAGATGGACGGCATCGTGATGAAAGCGCTGAACGAAACACCCCTGTCCGGCGAGGATGCCGAGAAAATGCAGAAGTTGCTGGACGTGCTGGAATCCCTGGACGACGTCCAGGAGGTCTACACCACCGCGGTCATGGACGAGTAACCCACATGAAGCTTCTCGTCATCGGCTCCGGCGGCCGTGAACACGCCCTGGCCTGGCAACTGGCCAAAGCCGCGAAGACCCAGAAGGTGTTCGTCGCCCCCGGCAACGGCGGCACGGCCCTGACCTCGCACCTGCAGAACATTCCCATCACCGACCCGACGCAACTGGCCGACTTCGTCGAGAAGGAAGGCATAGGCCTGACCGTGGTCGGCCCCGAGGCCCCGCTCGCGGCCGGCGTGGTGGACATCTTCCGCGCGCGCGGACTGAAGATCTTCGGCCCGACCAAGGCCGCCGCGCAGTTGGAAAGCTCCAAGGACTTCGCCAAGGCCTTCATGGTCCGGCACAGCATTCCCACCGCCAAGTACCAGACCTTCACCGACCCCGCGCAGGCGCACGCCTACATCGACCAGGAAGGCGCGCCCATCGTCATCAAGGCCGACGGCCTGGCCGCCGGCAAGGGCGTGGTGGTCGCCACGTCGGTCCAGGAAGCCCACGCCGCGGTCGACGCCATGCTGGGCGACGGCAAGCTGGGCCAGGCGGGCGCCCGCGTGGTGATCGAGGAATGCCTCGAGGGCGAGGAAGCCAGCTTCATCGTGCTGTGCGACGGCAAGCACGTGCTGCCGCTGGCCACCAGCCAGGACCACAAGCGCCTCAAGGACAACGACGAAGGCCCCAACACCGGCGGCATGGGCGCCTATTCGCCCGCCCCGGTGGTCACGCCCGAGCTGCATGGCCGCATCATGCGCGAAGTCATCTGGCCCACCATCCAGGGCATGGCCAAGGACGGCATTCCGTTCACCGGTTTCCTGTACGCCGGGCTCATGATCGGCCCGAACGGCATCAAGGTGCTGGAATTCAACTGCCGCATGGGCGATCCGGAAACGCAGCCCATCATGATGCGCGTCAAGAGCGACCTGCTGGAAGTCTTCGAGCACGCGGTGGCCGGCACGCTGGACCAGGCCAACATCGACTGGGACCGCCGCACCGCGCTGGGCGTGGTCATGGCCGCCCACAACTATCCCGACACCCCGCGCGCCGGCGACGTCATCCACGGCCTGCCCGCCGAGACGCCCGACAGCATGGTGTTCCATGCCGGCACCACCGAAAGCGGCGGCGAGGTCCGGACCAGCGGCGGCCGGGTGCTGTGCGTCACGGCGCTGGGCGACTCCGCCCGGCTGGCGCAGCAGCGCGCCTACGACGTGCTGCAATCCATCCATTTCGACGGTGCGCAGTATCGCCGCGACATCGGCTGGCGGGCCATCACGCGCCGCAACGCCCCGGCGGAGCCCGGCACGGCATGAAGATAGACACCGCGCTGACCCGCGCCTATTTCACCGGCCTGCAGTCCCGCATCGTCCAGGGCCTGGAGGAAATCGAAGGCGATCCCTTCCGCTCGGACGCCTGGGAACGGGCCGAAGGCGGAGGCGGCGTCTCCCGGTTGATCGAAGGCGGGCGGGTGTTCGAACGCGGTGGCGTGCTGTTCAGCCACGTGACCGGCGCCACGCTGCCGCCCTCGGCCAGCGCCCATCGCCCCGAGCTGGCCGGACGCCCCTGGGAAGCCATGGGTGTCTCGCTGGTGATCCACCCGCGCAACCCTTACGTGCCCACCGTGCACATGAACGTACGCGTCTTCATCGCCAAGTCCGTGCATGCCTCGGACGACGATGACGTGTTCTGGTTCGGCGGCGGCATGGACCTCACGCCGTACTATCCCTTCGAGGAAGACGCGGTCCATTTCCACCGCGCCTGCAAGGCCGCGCTGGACCCCAGCGGCGGCGATCTCCATCCGCGCTTCAAGAAGTGGTGCGACGAGTACTTCTACCTCAAGCACCGCAAGGAAGCGCGGGGCCTGGGCGGCATCTTCTTCGACGATTTCAACGAAGGCGGCTTCGACCATGCCTTCGCCGCCACCCGTTCGGTGGGCGATGCCTTCCTGGAAGCCTACCTGCCCATCGTGCGCCAGCGCCTGGCGCTTCCCTACGGCGAACGCGAACGCGACTTCCAGGCCTACCGCCGCGGACGCTACGTCGAATTCAACCTGGTGTTCGACCGCGGCACGCTGTTCGGCCTGCAATCGGGCGGGCGCACGGAGTCCATCCTGATGTCCATGCCGCCGCTGGCGCAATGGCGCTACGACTGGCACCCCGAACCCGGTTCGCCCGAGGCTCGCCTCTACGAACTGCTGCCCCCCCGGGACTGGGTTTGAGCGCGTCCACGGCACCGCGCATCGGTTTGCTGGGAGGCAGCTTCGACCCCATCCACGAAGCGCACCTGACCCTGGCCCGCACCGCGCTTACCCATCTGGGCGCGGCTTCGGTCCAGCTCATACCCGCCGCCGCGCCCTGGCAGCGCCAGCCGCTGGCCGCCACGGCGGAGCAGCGCGCCGACATGGTCGCGCTGGCCATTGCCGGCCAGCCCGGCCTGGCCCTGAACCGGATCGAGATCGACCGCGGCGGCCCCAGCTACACCATCGACACCCTGCGCGCCCTGGCGGGCGGCACGGGTACGCCGGCGGCTGGCGCCCGCTACGTCTGGATCCTGGGCGCGGACCAACTGGCGAATTTCTGCACCTGGAATGAATGGCAGGGCATCGTCGCGCTGGCCGATCTCGCGGTGGCCGGCCGCCCTGGCAACGAACCCGAGCCGCCCGCCTCGCTCCATACGGAGCTGGCACGGCACGGGCGCACCCTGCACCGGCTGCCCATGCCCGAGATGGCAGTGTCCAGCTCCGGCATCCGGCAGCGGCTGGCCCGCGGCGAATCGGTCGACGGCCTCGTTCCCCCCGCCGTACTTCGGTATATCACACAGCATCGCCTGTATCAGGCCTGAATATGGACATACGCAAACTACAACGCGCCGTCGTCGATGCCCTCGAGGACGTCAAGGCGCAGAACATCACGGTGCTGAACACCACCCACCTCACCAGTCTGTTCGACCGCGTCGTCATCGCAAGCGGCACCTCGAACCGGCAGACCCGCGCCCTGGCTTCCAGCGTGAGCGAGAAGATCAAGGCCCTGGGCGGCGAGGTCATCGCCACCGAAGGCGAGGAAACCGGCGAGTGGGTGCTGGTGGACCTGGGCGACATCGTCGTCCACATCATGCAACCGGCCATCCGCCAGTACTACAACCTCGAAGAGGTCTGGGGCGGCAAGCCCGTCCGGGTGAAGCTGCTGGACCAATAGGCATTCCGGGCGGCCCCGCATGAAACTCATCATCATCGCCGTGGGGCATCGCATGCCGGGCTGGGTGGACGAGGCCTACGCGGACTATGCCAAGCGCATGCCGCCCGACCTGCCCATCGAGCTGCGCGAGGTGCGGCCGGAGCCCCGCACCACGGGCAAGACCGCCGCGCAGATGCAGGCCCTGGAAGCCCGGCGCATCGAAGCCGCCCTGCCCGCCGGCGGACGCTGGCTGGCCCTGGACGAACGGGGCCGCGACCTGACCACGATGGACCTGTCCGGGCAGATGCGGCAATGGCGCGACGACGGCCAGGACGTCGCCCTGCTGATCGGCGGGCCCGATGGGCTCGACCCCGACCTGAAGCGCCGCTGCCACGGCATGCTGCGGCTGTCCAGCCTGACGCTGCCGCACGGCATGGTGCGCGTGCTGCTGGCCGAGCAACTGTACCGGGCCTGGTCCATCCTGGCCAACCATCCCTATCATCGAGGCGGCTAGGATGAAACCCACCCCCTACCCGCTTACGCGGGCCCCCTCAAGGGGGCGACGCTGGCGGACCGGCAAAGCCGGATCCGCGGCGTCCTGGATCAACCAGCACCCGCTTCATCCGTCACGAAAGGCGCATCGCGCCATGGGGCGCTGACATGCCCCCCATCTACCTCGCCTCGCGCAGCCCGCGCCGCCGGGAACTGCTGGCGCAACTGGGCGTCGAGCACGAACTGCTGCTGCCGCCGCCCTCGGACGGCCCCGACGAGCCGCAGTTGCCGGGCGAACCCGCCGCTGACTACGTGCGCCGCACGGCCCGGGAAAAAGCGCTGACGGGCGCCGAACTGCTGAAGCAGCGCAAGCTGGCGGAACGCCCCATCCTGGCGGCGGACACCACCGTCATCCTTGGCGGCGAAGTGCTGGGCAAGCCGGTCGACCGCGACGACGCGCAACGCATCCTGGGCCGGCTGTCGGGGTCCGAGCACGAGGTGCACACGGCCCTCGCGCTGGTCCATCGCGGCGCGCTGCACGAAGACGTCTCGATCACCCGCGTGCGCTTTCGCGCACTGACGCCGCGCGACATCGCGCGCTACTGCGATACCGGCGAGCCCTACGACAAGGCCGGCGCCTACGGGATACAAGGCCTGGGCGGCGTATTCGTGCAGCACATCGCCGGTAGCTTCACCGGCGTGATGGGCCTGCCGCTGTACGAGACGGCACGGCTGCTGGGACTGGCCGGCATCGTCCTGCCCTGATCCCCGCCCCGCCGGCACCCGACTCGCGGTAAGCTGCGGATAGTCGCAGTCGCGCACGCCACCGGCACATTCCATGACCGAAGACATCCTCATCAACGTATCCCCCTACGAAACCCGGGTCGCCGTCATCCAGCAGGGAGCCGTCCAGGAACTCCACATCGAGCGCACCTCGCAGAAGGGCTACGTCGGCAACATCTACCTCGGCCGCGTCGCGCGCGTGCTGCCGGGCATGCAAAGCGCCTTCATCGACATCGGCCTGGGCCGCGCCGCCTTCCTGCACATCGCCGACATCCGCGAAAGCCGCCAGGAACGCGCCCACGGCGGCCACCCCGCCACGCCCATCGAGAAACTGCTGTTCGAAGGCCAGACCCTGATGGTGCAGGTCATCAAGGATCCGATCGGCACCAAGGGCGCCCGCCTGTCCACGCAGATCAGCGTGGCCGGCCGCATGCTGGTCTACCTGCCTTACGACCCGCACATCGGCATCTCGCAGCGCATCGAATCCGAGGCCGAGCGCAACCAGTTGCGCGACCGCGTCCAGCGCCTGGTGCCCACCGAAGAGAAAGGCGGCTACATCGTGCGCACCCAGGCCGAGGACGCCTCCGACGAGGAACTCGCGGCCGACATCGCCTACCTGGGCAAGCTGTGGACCATCATGCAGCAGCAGGCCCGCACCAAGGGCGCGCCGTGGCTGCTGCACGAAGACCTCAACCTCGCACAGAGGGTGCTGCGCGACGTGGTCAGCACCGAGACCGCCTCCATCCAGATCGATTCGCGCAGCAGCTTCACCCGGCTGCTGGCCTGGGCGCGGGAGTTCACGCCCTCGGTCATCGACAAGGTCATGCACTACACCGGCGAGCGCCCGCTGTTCGACCTCTACAACGTCGACGACGAGATCAACCGGGGCCTGTCGCGGCGGGTGGAACTGAAGTCGGGCGGCTACCTCATCATCGACCAGACCGAGGCGCTGACCACCATCGACGTCAACACCGGCGGCTTCGTCGGCGGCCGCAACTTCGACGACACCATCTTCAAGACCAACCTCGAGGCGGCGCAGGCCATCGCACGCCAGTTGCGCCTGCGCAACCTGGGCGGCATCGTCATCCTGGACTTCATCGACATGGAGAACCTGGAGCACCGGGAATCGGTGCTGGGCGAACTGCGCAAGGCGCTGGCGCGCGACCGCACGCGCATCACGCTCAACGGCTTCACCCAGCTGGGGCTGGTCGAGATGACGCGCAAGCGCACGCGCGAATCGCTCAGCCACGTGCTGTGCGAGTCCTGCCCCACCTGCCAGGGCCGGGGCCAAGTCAAGACCGCGCGCACGCTGTGCTACGAGATCCTGCGCGAGATCCTGCGCGAGGCGCGGCAATTCAACCCCAAGGAATTCCGCATCCTGGCCGCGCAGGCGGTGGTGGACCTGTTCCTGGAAGAGGAAAGCCAGAACCTGGCGTCGCTGGGCGACTTCATCGGCAAGCCGATCTCGCTGCAGGTCGAGGGGATTTATAGCCAGGAGCAGTACGACATCATCTTGATGTGATGCGGATGTCCTAGATCCGTTCGACAGCGGGGAAATGGATGGCAGACTCGCGGTGCACGACGCACCGCAAGGCCCCCCACATACCGCGTTATTGACGCTCGACATTAATAACGCGACACGTTACTATCCATCCAATGATCCTGTCATTCAAGTGTCCCCACACTGAAGCCCTGTTCCAGGGCAGACACGTCAAACGATTCGCCAACATCGAAGTGGTGGCGATGCGTAGACTCCAGCAGATCCACGCAGCTGCCACACTGGATTTCCTGCGCGTGCCCCCCCGGAAACAGGCTGGAGGCGCTCTCGGGCGACCGGGCCGGACAATACAGCATTCGGATCAACGCTCAATGGCGCGTGTGCTTTCGCTTCAGCGCGGGGATCACCAGCGACGTCGAGATCGTGGATTATCACTAACAGGGAGAACACCGTGCCCCGACAAGTTCCCCTCGCCACTCCCGGCGAGACCCTGCTCCACGACTGGCTGGAGCCGATGGGTATTACACAGTACGCCCTGGCCAAGGCCATCGGTGTGCCGCCCCGGCGCATCAACGAAATCGTCAAGGGACAGCGCGCCATTACCGCCGATACCGCCGTGCGACTGGGCATTTATTTCGGGACCGACGCGCAAAGCTGGATGAACCTGCAAGCGCACTACGATACCGAACGAGCCAGGGAAGCCATCGGGAAGGAAACCCTGGCGCAGATCAAACGGCATGCGCACGCTGTCACGGCCTAGGCCCCACCCATGCGCAGCCTGCTGCACCGACTGTCAAGCCCGTCCGGGACCGGCGTCGTCGACGTCGTCCCCGTCCATCTCGATCATGCGGGTCCGAGCCAGTATCGCGTAAGCTTCCGCCAGCCGATCGCGCCCGCCCTTCCCTGACGAACCCTGCCTGCCTCCCCATGCAAACCGCGCACACCTTCCGCCTTCCCTACAAGATCCACTTCTCGCGCTGCGACCCGGCCGGCATCATTTTCTATCCACAGTACTTCATCCTGTTCAACGACCTGGTCGAGAGCTGGATAGACGCGATCCTGCCCGGCGGCTACCACGGCCTGGTGGGCGAGCGGCGGGTGGGCATGCCGACCGTGCACATCGAATCGGACTTCCGGGCGATCAGCCGCTTCGGCGAACAGGTATGGCTGGAACTGGAGGTCACGCGCCTGGGCAACCGTTCGATCACGCTGGCCTGGCGCTGCGTGGGCACGGACGACGTGGTGCGGATGTCGGCGGTCCAGACCCTGGTCACCACCTCGCTGGACACGCACAAGTCGATCGCCCTGCCCGACGATTTGCGAACTGCAATAGGGTAGAGGTCCCCCCCCTACGCCCTTCGGGCGCCCCCCAGGGGGCGAAACCGGCGGACTGGCAAAGCCAGATCCGCGGTTTCCTGGGTCTAGTCCATCCTCTCGGATTGGCTCACGATTGCTACCGCTGGCAGCCAGCGATAGCAACGGAGCCACACCCCAAGATAACGGTACTAGACCCAGGATGCGGTGGATCCGGCTCCGCCGGTCCACCCGCATCGCCCCCTGGGGGGCGCGCGTCAGCGCGTAGGGGGGGGCCTCTACCCCCTGAACAGCTCGTGCACTTGCGCCCGCAGCCACATGTTGCCGGCGTCCTTGTGGAAGCGGCGCGGCCAGAATTGGTGGACTTCGATGGTGGGCACCTTCAGCGGCACGTCCACCATGCGGATGTCGGCGTGCTGCACGCAGACGGTAGCCATGTCGTGCGGCACGGTGGCGATCAGGTCCGAACTCTCGATGATGGGCAGCAGGCTGGTGAAATGCGAGGTCTCCAGCAGGATCCTGCGCCGTAGCTTCTTGCGCTGAAGATATTCCTCGAACAGGTGCTCCCGCCCCGGCCTGACCGCCGCATGCGGCAAGGCCAGGTATTGCTTGAGCGTGAGCGTAGCGCCCACGTCCGGATGGCCGCGGCGCACGATGCAGACGTAGGGATTGCGGAACAGCAGTTGCTGGAACATGCCCGCCTTGTGCAGGTCGGGAAAATAGCCGATGGCCAGCTCGGCCTCGCCCGACTCCAGCGCCTCGGCCGCCGCGTGGCGCGGCATGGCCAGGGTGCGCAGATTCAGCCCCGGGCCGGCCTGGACGAAGCGCGCCAGCAGCTTGGGCACGAAGTTGATCTCGCCGATGTCGGGCGTGATCAGCGTGAAGGTGCGTTCGCTGGTGGCCGGGTCGAAGGTATGGGCCTGCAGGATCTCGCTCTTGACCGTCTCCATGACGCGGCGCACCGCCGGGGCCAGCGCCAGCGCGCGCGGCGTAGGTTGCATCTGCGCCCCGGTCCGCACGAACAGGGCGTCGTTGAACAGCGTGCGCAGGCGGGCCACGGCCGCGCTCATGGCCGGCTGGCTCAGGCCGATGGCCTCGGCCGCGCGCGACACGCTGCGGTGCTCCAGCATGGCGTCGAACACGCGCAGCAAGTTCAGGTCCACATGACGAATATCCATGGCATGGATTTTAACTATTCGCCCAATCGTCTGGATAGATACTTACCCACCCCGTAGACTGCCCGCATCACTCATTGGAACGGAGACGCCCCATGTCCGGCCTGACCCTGGAACAGGCGAATGCCATCATCGCCGGCGCGCTGGCCCATTCCGCCCGCAAAGGCTACAAGCCCATGGCCGTGGTGGTGCTGGACCACGCCGGGCATCTGAAGTCGGCCCAGCGCCAGGACGGCGCCAGCATGTTCCGCGTGGACGTCGCGACCGGCAAGGCCTGGGCCGCGGTGGGCATGGACGCCTCCAGCCGCACGCTGGCGCAGCGCGCCAAGGACAACCCGAACTTCTTCGTCGCACTGGCGGCCACCGCGCAAGGACGCTTCCTGCCGCAGACCGGCGCCATCCTGATCCGCGATGCCAGCGGCGCCATCCTGGGCGCGGCTGGCGCCAGCGGCGGCACAGGCGACGAGGACGAGGAAATCTGCATCGCCGGCGCCACCGCCGCCGGCCTGCAGGCGGGTTGACGCGGCACGCATCACGGAGCAATCACCCATGGCATCGTCCACCATACAAGGGCTGCGCAGCGTAGCCCTGGAAGTCCCCGACCTCGACAAGGCGGAAGACTTCTACACCCGCACCTGGCACCTGGACGTCGTCGTCCGCAAGCCCGACGCCCTGTATTTCCGCGGCACCGGCCCGGACCACCATCTGTTGGCGCTGCACCGCGGCCCGCGCACGGCCATCCGCCACGTCACGCTGCGGGCGCACGGCGAGGACGCCCTGCACGCGATCGCCCGCGCCGGCATTGAAGCGGGCGGAACGCTGGCGGCCCCTATCGGCCCCGTGGCCGACCCGGCCGGCGGCCGCGGACTGCTGCTGCGCGACCCCGACGGCAGGCTGATCCAGGTCGTGACCGGCGACGCCCGGCATGCCCACGCGGACGACGTGCCCGACCGGCCCGTGCGCCTCGCGCACGCGGTGCTGAACAGCGCCGACGTCGCCGCCACCCGGCGTTTCTTCGAACGGGCGCTGGATTTCCGGCTGGCCGACCTCACCCGCATCATGGCGTTCATGAACTGCAATGCCGACCATCACACGATCGCGGTGGGCATCACGGACAACAACGCGCTGAATCACATCGCCTTCGTCATGCCGGACCTGGAGTCGGTCATGCGCGGCGGCGGCCGGATGAAAGACGCCGGCTACGCGATCGAATGGGGCCCGGGCCGCCACGGCCCCGGCGACAACGCGTTCAACTATTTCATCGGCCCCTTCGGCGAGGTGATCGAATACACGGCGGAAGTGGAACAGATCGACGATGGCTACGCCGCCGGCAGCCCCGACGACTGGAAATGGCCGCCGGGGCGCGTGGACCAGTGGGGCATCTCGCCGCCGCCATCGGCGCGCCTGAAGACGGCGCAAAGCGAAGTGTTCTTCGTGCCCTCGTCCGCCTGACGCCTCTTTCCCGAACCACGGATCCATCATGCGACACCCCCACGTCCGGCTGGCGGGCACGGCCCGTCTCGCCCTGAAGAAACACCCCGCGTCCGGAGGCCGGGCATGAACGCCTTCGCGCATCCCCTTTACGACGTCGCCATCGTCGGCTTCGGTCCTTCCGGGGCGGTAGCCGCCGGGCTGCTGGGCAACCAGGGCTTCAAGGTCTATGTCTGCGACCGGCAACACGACGTCTACGACAAGCCGCGCGCGATCGCGGTCGATCACGAGATCATGCGGGTCTTCCAGCAACTGGGGCTGGTCGATCGCATTTCCCGGTACGTGGAGCCCTTCACGCCGTCGGAGTACTTCGGCGTGGATGGCCAGTTGATCAAGCGGCTCACGATGGTGGAGCCGCCCTACCCCCTGGGCTACACGCCCTCGAACGTCTTCACCCAGCCGCCGGTGGAGCGCATCCTGCGCGACCACGTCCAGCAATTGCCGAACGTCCGCGTCGAACTGGACACGACGCTGGTCGGCCTGGAGCAGGACGCCTCGGGCGCCCGGCTGGACCTGGCCCACACGGACGGCCGCCGCGCCAGCCTGCGCGCGAAATACGTCATCGGCTGCGACGGCGCTTCCAGCACGGTACGCGAGCTGGCGGGCATCGAACTGGAAGACCTGGAATTCGACGAACCCTGGCTGGTGGTGGACGTCCTGGCCAACGAACGCGGCCTGGCCAAGCTGCCGCGTACCAGCGTGCAGTACTGCGAACCCGACCGGCCCTGCACGCTGGTCATCGGCCCGGGCAATCACCGCCGCTGGGAGATCTCCCTCAAGCCCGGCGAGGATCCCCAGGCCATCACGCAGCCCGGAGAAACCTGGAAGCTGCTGTCGCGCTGGCTGACCCCGGAGGACGCCGAACTCTGGCGCCAGGCCAGCTACCGCTTCCACGCGCTGGTCGCGCGCGACTGGCGCCGCGGCCGCGTGTTCGTCGCCGGCGATGCCGCCCACCAGCAGCCGCCCTTCCTGGGCCAGGGCATGTGCCAGGGCATACGCGACGTCGCCAATCTGAACTGGAAGCTGGCCGCCGTGCTGCGGCAGGCGATGACGGACGCCCGGGCCGACGCGCTGCTGGACAGCTACGGCATCGAGCGCAAGCAGCACGTGCGCAGCCTGACCAGCCGCATCAAGGCCATAGGCGCGGTGATCTGCGAACGCGACGAGGCCCGGGCCCGCGCCCGCGACGCCCACCTGCTGGACGAATGCGGCGGCACGGTACGCGACATGCCGCGCCAGGAAGTCATTCCGCCGCTGGAGCAAGGCCTGCTGGCCCACGCCGGCACGCCCGCGCGTGGCACGCTGTTCCCCCAGCCCTGGATCAGGCAGGCCGGCACCGCGGTCCACCTGGACCAAATGGCGGGAGACGGCTGGTGGCTGGTGCTGGACACCCGCCATGCGGGAGCCGTGCCCGCCCTTCCCTCCGAGTGGGGCATGGCCACGCTGGACCTGGGCGAGCTGGCCGAAACCGAAGGCGTATGCGCGGCGTGGTTCGAGCGCCACCGCTGCACGGCGGCCGTGGTGCGCCCCGACCGCTATGTCTATGGCGTCGCGTCCGATGCGCGAGAACTGGACGCCTTGCTGGACGAACTACGCAACGCGCTGCATTGACCCCACCAAGCGAGGAGACAACGATGAACAGAAGACACGCCATCCAGACCCTGGCCGCCCTGGCCGCCGTCCCGGCGCTTTCCCCCCTGCGGTCGGCGCTGGCCCAGGCCTGGCCGGACAAACCGGTGCGGCTGCTGCTGTCGCAGCCGCCCGGGTCCGGCCCGGACAACATCGCCCGGCTGCTGTCCGAGCGCCTGTACCCGCGCTGGGGCCAGGCGGTCGTGATCGAGAACAAACCGGGCGGCCAGAACACGGTGGGCGCGCAGGCCGCCGCCCGGTCGCCCGCCGACGGCTACAACTTCTATTTCGCGACGACCGCGGCGCTGGTCACCAACGCCTTCCTGTTCAAGCAGCTGCCCTATGACCCCGCCAAGGACTTCGTGCCCGTGGCCTTCGTCGCCCGCAGCCCGTTCGGCATCCTGGTCAAGGCCGATTCGCCCATCCGCACCGTCGAGGAACTGGTCGCCAGGTCCAAGGCCACGCCGGGCACGTTCACGCTGGGCAACGAGGGACCGCGCACCTTCGGCGGCATGATCGCCCGCCTGTTCAATGCCCGCTCCGGCGCCCAGGCCAACCTGGTGCCCTACGTGTCGGTAGGTGTTTCGGCGCAGAACCTGATGGGCGGCCACGTGGATGCAATCGTGGCCGACGTGGCCTCGACCGCGCAGCTCGCCAGGCAAGGACGCCTGCGGCTGCTGGCGGTGACCTCGGACAAGCGCCTGCCGGACTGGCCGCAGGTGCCGGCGGTGTCCGAGCTGCTGCCCGATTTCGACATGGTGGGCTGGTTCGCCATCGTCGCGCCCGCCGGCACGCCCACGGCGGCGGTCGAGCGGGTCAACCGCGACATCAATGCGCTGCTGTCCGACGAGGAAGTGGCCGGGCGTATCGCCACCATCGGCCCCATCGCCGCGCCGGGCTACAGCCCGGCCCAGACCGGCGAGTTCCTCAAACGGGAGCACGCGCGATGGGCGCAGATCACGAAGGAAATCGACATCCTGCCCGAATGAGATAAAACAGGACCTGAAACAAAAAGGGCGCTCCGTGGAGCGCCCTGCCGTCGATCACTTCCTGAGGTCGTCGGGAACCTTGCCGCCGTTGTCCGCCAGCTTCTGCATCACCTGCTTGTGCAGCCAGATGTTCATCGAGGCGGAATCGTTGGTGTCGCCGCTGTAGTGCAGTTCGGTCGCGAGCTGCTTGCGGGCCCCCAGGCTGCTGTCCAGTCCCAGTAGCTTCATCAGGTCGACGATGGAAGTCTTCCAGTTCAGCTTCTCGGGGCTCTTGGCCGCCAGGGCGTTCAGGATGGTTTCCACATCCACGGCCGGCATGGCCGGAGCCGCCGCCCCGCCGGGCGCCGGGGCGGCGGCGGGAGGCGCTTCCTGGGCCACCGCGGGATGGCTGGATGGGAAAATCTTGTCGAGTATGGCTTTGAAAATGCTCACATCTTCCCCCTAATCGTCGTGAACGGCACATGCCTGCGGTCGATTGTATAGACCGTCGCAGGGTGCCAAGCCCTGGGATGTAACGGGATGCAATAACTGAGAAACGCCAGCCGCTACAGCTTGAACCAACGGTCGTTCTCGATTTCATCGGCGATGCGGATCTCGGCTTCGTCCAGGCATTCCTGCTCGGACTGGGCCGGAATGTCGCGCAGCGCCAGCGTCGGCCCGAGCAGCAGCCGCCTGCCCTCGCTCTGTTCGTAGATCTTGCAGTTGACATCCCACGTGCCCGGGCCACGCTGCAGCGGGTCTATCTCCACTTCCAGCACACGGGAAGTGCGATTCGGGCAATATTGGAAAGAGAACATGGCTGGCCCCGCTCCGGTCAGTTCGAACCGAGCCACTATAGCGCCGGAAACCGCGCCTGGCCTCATGCAGTGCAGCATGGCGGCATGCCACCATGCCTGGTCCGTCAAGCGTCAGGACGCCCAGGACACCAGCGACAGCAGCAACAGCAGCGCCATCCAGAGCACCACCGCCCGCCACAGCAGCCCCACCGCCGCATGCAGGGTGGCCGGATCCGGCAGCCGGACCGGCTCGTCGGGCGCCTCGGCGGCGGCGGTGAACTCGCTGGCGGCGGAGGCCGGCAGGACCGGCCCCACCAGGTCGGGATCGACGGGCTCGGCCGGTGGCTGCCACTTGCTCGACACCGGCGCCAGGCGCACGCCCAGCGCGCCCGCCGCGCTTTCGACCACCACCCCGCGCTGGGGGTCGTCCCAGCTGGAGGCTCGCTGGCGCCACCCGTACAGGGCATCCTCGAAATTGCCGACGATGGCGAACCCGACCGCCGTCATCCGGGCCGGGATCCAGTCCAGCAGGTAGAACGCCCGGCGGGCCACGTCGCCGAAAGCATCGGCACGATCGCCCCACTCCTGGCGCGCGACCCCCGCCAGCTTGTACAGCACAGCGCCAGATGGGCCAGGCAGCAGCGCATACCAGAACAACACGCCGTAGACGTTCCGATGCGAGGCGACCACGCCTTCCTCGATCGCGGTGCGGCAGATCTCCGGCACGGTCATGGTCTCGGCGGACACGGTGTCGCCGGATGCCCGCAGCCATTCCTGCAGGTGGCTGCGCGCCAGCGTGACGTCGCCACGGGCCAACGCGAACTGGATCTCGGTGAAATGATGGCTGAACTGCCGGAACCCCAGCGTGAACCACAGGACGACCACGTGGAAGACCAGCGAAAACACCGGGTGCACCGACCACGCCAGCGACCCGATCAGCCATATCGCCAGCGTCGGGACCACCACCACCAGCAGCCAACCCAGCACGGCATAGCCGCGGCTGCCCGCGTCCAGCGCGTGGCCGGCCCATCGGCACGCGGCACGGGCGGCTTCATGGACGGCGTTGGAACGCGGCAGGGGCCGGACTTGTTCGGCAAGAAAGGCAAGAAGGAGTGCGAAGAAGCTCATGAGCGCATTCTAGATTGCATAGCCATGGTTTGGCATCATCCCTCGCATGCGCGAGGAGGACACGGGGATCACGCGCGCAGGAATTGGTAAAGATTGCGCAGCATGCCCGCCGTCGCGCCCCAGATGAAGAACTGCCTCCACGGCATCGAATAGTAGGAACGCAGGCCGCCGGCCGGCAACGCGGCGCTGTGCAGCCGATGATTGGACGGATCCATCAGGAAGCGCAGCGGCACCTCGAAGACCTCAGCCACCTCGAAGGGATCCGGGCGCGGCGCGAAATCCGGGCGCACCAGCCCCACCAGCGGCACGACACGGAAACCCGTACCGGTGAAATAGTCCGGCAACTGCCCGATGATTTCCACCAGTCCGCGCGGCAGGCCGGTTTCTTCCTCGGTCTCGCGCAGCGCGGCATCCGTCACCGACGAATCGCTGGGTTCCACCCGCCCGCCCGGAAAACTGACCTGGCCGGCGTGGTCGTGCAAGTGCGCGGTACGCTGGGTCAGCATGACCTGGATGCCCTCGGGCCGCAGCATCATCGGCACCAGCACCGATGCCAGCCGCAGGGACCGGTCCGCGGCCCGCGCCGGATTGATGTCCTGCGCATCCGGCGTCCAGATCGGCGGCGCGGCGAAATGGTCGCGCAGCGCCGTCGGCGTCAGGCGCGTCTCGGGCACCGCCAACAATCCGCCCGGATTGGCGACCCAGGGCTGGGCGACGGGATCGAAAGCCGGGCGCTGCGGCGGACGCCGGACGGGCGGAGCGAGGGAGTCGGGCTGGATTTCCTCCGGCGTATCGTCGATCTGGTCTGCCGGAGCGTCGCTAGGTTGATCGGTCGGAATGGATGATGACATGTGAAACGGAAATCCCGGCGAAAAACGCCGTCATTGTCGGCATGGCTAGAGCATACTCCCGCAGGTCGCTCCAGCAAAAAAAAGCGCCCCACGAGGGGCGCTTCGTCTTGCAGTACCGCGAGGATCAAGCCTTGGCAGCCGGCGTATTGCGGACCAGCTTTTCCTTGATCCGGGCCGACTTGCCCGAACGGAAACGCAGGTAGTACAGCTTCGCACGGCGCACGTCGCCGCGACGCTTGACTTCGATCGACGCGATGGTCGGCGCGTACAGTTGGAACGTACGCTCCACGCCTTCGCCCGACGAAATCTTGCGGACGATGAACGACGAGTTCAGGCCGCGATTGCGCTTGGCAATGACCACGCCTTCGTAGGCCTGGACACGCTTGCGGGTGCCTTCAACCACGTTGACGTTGACCACCACGGTGTCGCCGGGGGCGAATTCGGGAATGGTCTTGTTGGCCGTCAAGCGGGCCAGCTCTTCTTGCTCGAGGACTTGGATCAGGTCCATTTCTATCTCCAATAACCATCATACGTGGCGGTTCTGCTTTTGATGGCACCGCTACCAGAGGATGGGGTTTCCCGCCGGACTCATGCCCGGCAGGCTTGCTGCAACGCCGGCCGCCGGGGCGGTCAGCGCTTGTCTTCCCTTTGCAGGTCGGACAGAAACTTCTCGTCGTCGCGGCTCAACCAACCGCGCTCGCGTGCCGCCTCGATCAGGTCGGGGCGCTTCCTGCTCGTCGCTTCCAGCGACTGCCGGCGCCGCCAACGCTCGATGTTGGCATGATGCCCGGACAACAGCACGTCGGGCACCGGCTGGCCGTCATAGACTTCCGGCCGAGTATAGTGCGGACAGTCCAAAAGGCCGGACAACCGCTCGTTGAACGAATCCTGTACGGCGGACTCGTCGTCGTTCAGGACGCCGGGCAACAGCCTGACCACGGCATCCATCATCGCCATCGCGGCGATTTCCCCGCCGGATAGCACGAAATCGCCCAACGACACTTCCTGCGTCACCCAGCGGTCGATGAACCGCTGGTCGATGCCTTCATAGCGGCCGCACACCAGGATGGCCCCCGTTCCGCCGGCCAGCGCGTGAGCCTGGGCCTGGTCGAAACGCCGCCCCTGCGGCGACAGCAATACCACCGGCGCCTCGGGCAAGCCGGCCTGCGCACGCTGGTCACGCGCCGCGCATACCGCTTTCTCCAGAGGCTCGACCCGCATCACCATGCCGGGTCCGCCGCCGTAGGGCCTGTCATCCACCGTGCGATGCACGTCCACCGTGAAATCGCGCGGATTCCAGGCCTGCAACCGCCACCGGCCCTGCGCATGCGCCCGGCCGGTCACGCCCTGCTGGCTGACGGCCTCGAACATCGGGCCGAACAGCGTGATCACGTCGAACCGCAACATCTCGTCCATGGCCCGGGCAAGCCCTTTGTTCACGCCCGACGGGTCAGAACCCCTCGGGCCAATCGCTGTCTATGCGCCGGGCGTCCAGATCGACACCACGGATATACGCGTCGACGAAAGGCACCAGGGTCTCGCGCTGCCTGCCACGCGCATCGAGCAGCGGCTGCGTCGGCTGGCCGGGAGCCACGGGTTCGACACAGGCCACGTGCAGGATCGCATGCACCCCGTTGTCGCTGACTTCCGACACCGTGCCCAGGACGACTTCCTGGTCCGAGTCATTCTTGCCCGTCAACTCGCAGCCGATCAGGTCCACCCAATAGAACTCGCCTTCGGCGGGCCGGGGGAACTGACTGCGCGGCACCAGCACCGTCCAACCCTTCCAGGCCAGGGCCTGGTCCCGGTCGGACACGCCGGGAAAAGCGACCGTCACCACCGCGCCATGGCGCTTGGCGTCGGCCACTTCGATACGGCGCACTTCCGTGCCCTTGCGCAGCCACCATGCGCGGCTGCCCAACAAGGCTTCGGACTGGGCCGAGTACGGCTGGACCTTGAGACCGCCGCGCACGCCAAAGGCCTCCGCCACATGCCCGACCTCGACGAGGTCGGCGGGAAGGGCGGGATCGCTACCGGACACCGTGGACACGGCGGGCACCACGAAATCAGGCAGCCGGCGCGACCTTGGCGCCGTATTCCTTGACGAGACGGGCCACGGCCGGCGACAGTTGGGCGCCGTTCTTGGTCCAGTGCTCGACGCGGTCGAGCGCGATGCGCAGGCCTTCTTCACCCTCGGAGGCGACGGGGTTGTAGAAACCCACACGCTCGATGAAACGGCCATCGCGGCGATTGCGCGAATCGGCAGCAACGAGGTTGTAGAAGGGGCGCTTCTTGGAGCCGCCGCGGGACATACGAATCACCACCATAGGTAATTCCTTGGAAAAGTTGACTGAGAAAAGCCCTAAAGTATAGCCCGGCCTGCTAGGCCTAGCAAGCAAGGATGCGGTAAAGTCCTTCAAAATCAAGGTCTTCTACGATGGATTCCCACCACATGTCCACCTCTTCCGCCGACGATACGTCCCCTATCCCCCCGCCGACCCGAGGATTCCGCCACAAAACCGTGGCGGGACTGCTGGCCGCCGTGCTGGGCTGGGCCGGCGCGCACTGGTGGTACCTGGGCCGCCGCCACGGCTGGATCGTCCTCCTGTTTTCGCTGATCATGATAGGCACCGCGCTGCGCAGCGAAGCGTGGTATTTCCACCCCGCCTTCTTCCTGTTCCTCGTCCCGGCCGTCGCGGGCTTCATCGAGGCCATCGTCCTCTGCCTGACCTCCGATGCCAAGTTCGATGCCAGGTACAACCCGGGCCAGGCGCGGCAGTCGCGCACCGGCTGGGGGCCGGTGCTGGTGGCCGGCATCACGCTGGCCGTGGGCACCGCCATCCTGATGCTGGGCATCGTCCTGATGTTCCAGAGCCTGTTCGAAGGCATCCCCGCCTGATCGCCGGCTAGCCGAACAGCGGCATCTGCCGCGTGTCGACGGGCGACTCCCCGCCCCGGGGCTCGCGGGCCGGCGGCCTGAACAACCCCGTTTCCAGCTCGATGCGCCGGTCCGCCAGCCCATGCCGGCGCGCGGCGCGCCCGAAGCGCTGCGCGACCAGGTCGGCCCAGATGCCCTGGCCGCGCATGCGGCTGCCGAAACGCGCGTCGTTGAGCTTGCCGCCGCGCAGGTCCTCCAGGCAGTGCAGCACCCGGGCCTTGCGGTCGGGAAAGTGCGCGTCCAGCCAGTCCGAAAACACGTCCTTGACCTCCCAGGGCAGGCGCAGCATGGTGTAGAACGCCGCCCGCGCGCCCGCGTCCTTGGCGGCTTCCAGCACGCGCTCGATGTGGTCGTCGGTGATGAAGGGAATGACCGGCGCGAGCGAAACGCCGACCGGCACGCCGGCGCCGGCCAGCGTCCGGATCGCATCCAGCCGCCGCCATGGCGCGGCCGCGCGCGGTTCGAGCGTCCGCGCCACGCGTCCGTCCAGCGTGGCCACCGATACGTAGACCGCGACCAGCTTCAGCTCCGCCAGCTTCGCCAGCAGATCGACGTCGCGCGCGACCAGCCCGCCCTTGGTGACCAGCGATACGGGATGCCGGGTTTCCAGCAGCAGCTCCAGCAGCCCTCGCGTCAGCTTCCATTGGCGTTCGATGGGCTGGTAGGCGTCGGTGGCCGAGCCGATGTTGATGACGTCCACCCGGTAGCCCGGACGCCCCAGTTCGGCCCGGAGCGCCTCGACCGCGTTGGCCTTGGCGACGAGCCGGGTTTCGAAATCCAGGCCGGGCGACCAGCCCAGGTAGGCATGCGTGGGCCGCGCGAAGCAGTAGACGCAGCCGTGCTCGCAGCCGCGATAGGGATTGATGGCCCGATCGAAGGGAATGTCCGGGGAGTCGTTGCGAGACAGGATCTTGCGCGCGCGCTCGATGGCAACCTCGGTCCTGAGCGGGGGCGGCTCTTCTTCCGGAGCGGCCCAGCCGTCGTCGACCACGTCGCGCTGGTCACCCTCGAACCGGTGCCTGACGTTGAGCACGGCGCCGCGCCCGCGCTGCGGGGCGGGGGGCGCCTGGGGATAGCCGTCTGGCGGCAGATCATCGTTTTCCACCCGAGATACTGTATATCCATACAGTATCTCGGCACAATTGACTCTCCATCACACAATAAAAAATATTTTCCTAAAAATATATAATTTATATAATTAATTAGAAATTTACGAGACGATCTATGCACCACGACCCACTCCCCCCGCAACCTCCCCTGCCCTTCCCCGCCGCGCAGCGTTATGAAGACACGGTGCTGGAATGGGCCCGCGGGCAAGACGCAAGCAAGCTGCTCGCCCGGAACCAGGCCTACGGGCCCGATCCCCAGCACCGCTACGACGTGTTCGCCGCCGCGGGCATGCGCGACGCGCCGGTGCTGGTGTTCTGGCATGGCGGCGGCTGGACCAACGGCTACAAGGAATATGTGCACTTCATGGCCGAAGCCGTGATCCGGCGGGGGCTGGTGTTCGTCGCGCCCACCTACCGGCTGGCACCCCGCCACCGGCTGCCCGCCGCGTACGACGACGCAGCCCTGCTGCTGGGCGAGTTGCGGCGGACCGTCGGCAAGTGGGGAGGCGATTGCCGGAATCTTTATCTGTCGGGACACTCGGCTGGCGGCGGCACCGCCGCGATGGCGGCCCTGCGCAAGCCGGCGCTGGAACAGGCGGGCATGCCGCCCGGCGACATCCGCGGCTGTCTGCCCATCAGCGGCGTCATGGACCTGCACCACCCCTGCCCCGAGCCCGACAGCCTTGAAGACCGGGTGTATTCCACGCTGCTGGAGCAGCCGTGCGAGGATGCGCTGATGAGCGCCATCAGTTGGACCGCCGGCAATCCCGTGCCGATGATGTCGAGCTATGGAGAACGGGACAGCGCCCGCGTGATCGGCGCCAACACGCGCATGCACGAACTGTTGAAGCGCCAGCCCGCCAGCGCCGGCCTGCACGCCTGGAAGGACCTCGATCACTTCGACACCCACCTGATGCTGGCCGACCCGGCCCACGCCTGGTACGGGCAGCTGGAGTCGCTGGTGGCGCGGACCTGCCGCTAGCGCCTATTCGGCGAAGCGCTCGCCCAGCACCTGCGCGGTCCGCATCAAGTGGCTGCGCAGCAGCTCGCAGGCCAGGCCCGCGTTGCGCGCCAGGGCGGCCTCCATCAACTGCGCGTGTTCGCTCATCACATCGTCCTCGAGTTGTTGCGCCGAGGCCGTATAGGCCAGCCGGATCCGGCGGTAGCGTTCGGAATGATCGATCAATTGCTCGTCGATGCGCATCAGCCACTTCGACCGCGCGGCGGCCAGCAGCGCGGCGTGGAATCCCCGGTGGGCCGCTTCCCACAACTCCACCGCCACGAGGTCGTTGGGGTCCTGCGGCAGGCGCGCCCGCGTCAGCTTGTAGTAGGCGGCCGTGATGCTGGCGCCCCAGTCGTCGTCGCCGTGTTCGATCGCGTCCTGGAGCAGCAGCGTCTCGACCGAGATGCGCGCATGCATCAGGTCGAGCATGTCCTCCTTGGACAACGGGGACACGCTGAAACCGCGCTGGCCGTCGTTGCTGACCAGGCCTTCACCGGACAGCTGCATGAGGGCTTCGCGTATGGGGCTGATGCCCAGCTCGTAGCGCTGCTGCAAGGCCTGCAGCCTGAGCTTCTGGCCGGGCGCCAACGCGCCGGCGATCACGTCGGCGCGCAAGTGCTGGTACGCCCGTTCGGACATGGTCTCCGAAGGCGCCTTGGGGGCGGGCATCCGGGCCTTGGCGGGCGTTTCGGCTGATCGCATGAGGGTACCGCTCCGACGACGGTTGAATATATACAAAATCCGTTATTCATAAATTTTAGCCCATGAGCTTGTTTCATCGGTGGTTCATGTAGGGCCAGGGTTTTTCCCTAAATTCACACAACTCCAAATAATTTATATTTTCCATACTTCTTATATTTTCATAGTTTCATATAAATTTAACCAACGAGGCTTTCAGGGATGGCCATGACCGATCTCGCAAGACGCACCACGTACGCCGCCCTCGCCGCGGCGCTTTCCTTCGCCATGCTGCCCGCCTCCGTGGCAGCCGCCGGCTATCCCGACAAGCCTGTCAAGATCATCGTCGCCTACCCCGCGGGCGGCGACACCGACGTCCTGGCCCGCTGGATAGGCGAGAAGCTCAGCACCAAATGGGGCCAGCCCGTCGTGGTCGAGAACCGCAGCGGCGCGGCCGGCTCGATCGGCAGCGCCTACGTGGCCCGGGCCACCGCCGACGGCTACACGCTGCTGCTGGCGCCCAACACACTGGCCATCGTGCCCCACGTCCTCAAGCCCGGCACCGGCGCTGACTACAACGCCCAGACCGACTTCACGCCCATCGCCGAGATCGGCACGCAGTCGCTGTTCCTGGCCAGTTCCCAGCAATCCGGCGTGAAGTCGGTCAAGGACGTGGTGGCGGGAGTGAAGGCGGGCACGCTGCAAAGCTATGCCAGCCCAGGCGCGGGATCGCCCATGCACATCCTGGCGGAGCTGTTCGACAAGGCGGCGGGCACCCGGATCAACCAGATCCCGTATCGCGGCAGCGCGCCGGCCATCGTCGACCTGGTGGGCGGGCAGGTCCCGCTGATGTACACCACCCTCGGCCCCATCACCTCGTACGTCGCCAACGGCAAGCTGCACCTGCTGGCCGTGGCCGACCCGCAGCGTTCGCCCTTCGCGCCCGAGGTCCCCACCTTCGCCGAGCTGGGCTACAAGAACGTCGAGGTCGGCGCCTGGCAGGCCCTGCTCGGGCCGCGCGGCTTGCCGGCCGAGGTCGTGCAGAAGTTGAACGCGGCGGTGAACGAGATCATCAGGATGCCGGACATCGTTTCCCGCGCGGCCGTGATGGGACTGACGCCCACGGGCGGCACGCCCGACGCGCTGGCCCGGCGCATCACCGCCGAGGACACGCGCTACGCCCGCATCATCAAGGAATTCGGCATCCAGGCCAACTGAGCGCCGTACGCGGGCGACCACGCCGGGGGGCAGGTCGCCCGCGCCCCTCCCCTGCTGTGCCCACCCACGGGCACGCTTTCTCCTTTGGAAGACAACAATGTTCAAGGTCGGTCACACCACCATGAAGCGGTACGCGTTCGCCTGCCTGCTGGCGGGCGCGGGCTCCGCCCACGCCCAGACCACGGGCGTCACCCTGTACGGCATCGCCGACATGGGCTTCGTCCATGAAAGCGGCGCGGCCGACGGTTCGCGCAACAAGCTCACCAGCGGCATGATGTCCGGCTCGCGCCTGGGTTTCCGCGGCCAGGAGAACCTGGGCTCGGGCATGAGCGCCTTTTTCGCGCTGGAGGCCGGCGTCCTGATGGACACCGGCATGTCCGGCCAGGGTGGCACCCTGTTCGGCCGGCAAGCGCTGGTCGGGCTGGGCACGCCCTATGGCCGCCTCACGCTGGGCCGGCAATACACCACGCTGGCCGTGGCCCAGGCGGAACTCGACCCGTTCTCGACCGGCATGGCGGGCACGTCCGCCAACATGATCTCGGCCGGCGGGCGCGGCGGCAGCAACCGCTTCGACAACGCGGTGAAATACAACTCGCCGTCGCTGCACGGCCTGGAACTGGAAGCGTCGTACGCACCGGGCGAGACCACGAACGGCAGCCAGAACGACCAGTACGGCGCCGCGCTGGGCTATGTGCGCGGACCGTTCCGCGGCAAGATCGCCTACGCCAACGCTAAGGACGCGAACGGCCCGGGCAAGGACGCGAAGGAAACCTTCCTGGGCATCCGCTACGACTTCGGTCCGGTGATCGGCTACCTGAACTACGTCATCAACCGCGGCGCCATCGTGCCCGGCACGCCCAACTACAAGTCCCAGGACCTTCTGGTGGGCGCGGTGGTGCCGATCGGCCAGGGGCGGCTGATCCTTTCCTACATCAACAAGAACGACCGGTCGGCCGACAACTTCGACGCGCAGCAATACGCGATCGGCTACGTCTATTCGCTGTCCAAGCGCACCAGCCTGTACACGTCGTACGCCTATATCGACAACAAGGCCTCCAACACCTCGCCCACGGGGTTCTACCGGGTGTGGAACGCCAACGACATCGGCAACATGACGGCGGGCAACCGCGCGTTCAGCGTCGGTATCAACCATCAGTTCTGAGCGCCGCGGCGAACTGTCCGCACTCAGGCCGGCGGTTTACACTTCCGGCCATGAGTTCCCCCTTATTGCTGACGCCGGAACAGCGGCAGATCGTCTCGCAAGCCGGCCAATTCCTGCTGATCGACGCCGTGGCAGGCTCGGGCAAGACCACGACCCTGGCCCAGTGCGTGGCCTATCGCGAGCGCCAGGGCACGCCGGCCGACGGCATCCTCGCACTGGTTTTCACCGAAGCCGCGCGGCAGGTCTTCCTGCAGCGCCTGGCTCAGGCCGGCGCGTCGCGCTCGATCCGGGTCGCCACCTATGCGGAGTTCGCACGCGGCCTGCTGGCCGACTGGCAGGCGCAAGGCCTGATCGACGGCGCCGAGGACTACCTGTCCGACGCCGAGGCCATGCGGCCCTGCGTGTTCGAGGCCATCGAGGAAGCCGCGGCCGACCCGCAGGCGGACCGGGAATACGGCTACGACCTGAACAACCTGCATGCCGAGATCGTGATCAACCAGTTGTCCCGGCTCAAGGGCACGCTGGCCTTCGCCCGCTTCGAGGACGCCGCCGACGCCGAACTGGCCGACGAGTTCGACCTGCCGCGCGGACTGCTGTCCATCTGCCGCACCTACGAACGGCTGCGCCGGATCGATGCCGGCCATTTCGCGTTCCAGAGCGAGCACGATCTCGTCACCGACGTGCTGGCCATTGCCGATGAGCTGGGCGAGATCGTGTCCCTGCCCTGCCCCGCGCTGGTCGTGGCGGACGAATGGCACGATGCCAACGCGGCCCAGATCAGTCTGCTGCGCAAGCTGACCGGCCCGCGTACCCGCATCATCGCGGCCGGCGACAAGGAGCAGGTCGTCCACTCGTGGAACGGCGCCGATCCCCGCTACATGGGCGAGGCCTTCGAGCATCTTTTCCCCGGCACGCGGCGCCTGCCGCTGACCAACTCGTTCCGCTGCGGTCCGACACTGGGCGCTTGCGCCCAGGCCCTGACGGCCCAGGTATTCCAGTCCGGACGGGCGGAAGATACCGAGGTCGAAGTCTTGCGCTACGGCACGGAGCCGGGAGACGACTGCTGCCGCCAGGTGGCCGATGCGCTGGCAGGCCTGGTCGAGTCGGGCGCCGTGCGCAGCCTGGCCGACTGCGCCGTGGTGCTGCGCGACGCGCACCAGAGCATCGCCCTGGAGAACGCGTTGATCGCGCGCGACCTACCCTATGCCATGGACGGCTGCCAGAGCTATCTCGATCGCATCGAGATCCTGATGCTGCGCGGCATCCTGCACATCGCCCGGCTATCGATGGCTCCGGTGCGCGAACGCGGCGACGTCAAGGCCATCCTGCGGGCGCTGGGCCTGTTCGCGGGACTGGACTATACGGAAAGCGAGTGGGCGGACGCCGAACGCACCATCGCGACCGATCCCGAGACCATCCGCTATTTCTACAGCGGCCGGCTCAGCCGCACCACTGACGCGCAGGAAACGGTGGATCCCGCCACCCGCCGGTGGCGCGCCCGCTTCGCCGAGGTCTGCGACCATCTCATCGCCCAGGCGTCCTCGCTTTCCGCGGGCGAGCTGCTGGCCCACGCAGCGGCGCAGTTGCAACTGGCCGACGTCACGCGGCGCCTGTTCGTGCACCGGCTGGACGCCCAGGCGGTCACCCGCTCCATCGACGGTTTCATCGCCTATGCCCGTGGCACCGGCCTGGATGCCACCGGCCTGCTGGACCACCTGCACCAGGCCCAGCGCCGCAGCGGTACGCTGAAGAAGAACCGGCAGCCGCTCGTCCTGACCACCGCGCGCGCAGCCAAAGGCAAGGAATGGCGCTTCGTGCACATGCCCTTCATCGCCGACGGCGAGTTCCCGCAGGCGCACGCCGATCCGGCCGAGGAACGCCGGCTGTTCTACGTCGCCATGACGCGGACCAGCGAGAAGCTGTTCCTGTACACGCCGCAGGGCCACGACAGTCATTTCATTCGCGCGCTGGACCTGCCGGCGGCGCGCGCGTCCGCACGCGCCCGGCCCGCCGCCGCCGTCGCGCCAGCCGCGCCGCCCCGCGTCTACCTGGACGTGCCCTACGGCGAAAAGGACGCGGCCAAACAGTTGGGCGCGCAGTGGGACAACGTGCAGCGCAAATGGTGGATCTCGCCGGCCATGCCACGCCGGCTCTTCGCCAAGTGGCTGCCCGCCGACGACGGCCCGGGCCGGTCGTGAAACCCCCGTCCGATCCCGGCCTCGTCGTCCGCGGCCTGATGCTGCTGGCGGCGCTGCTGTGCCTGGCGCTGGGCATCGTCGGCATCTTCGTGCCGGGCCTGCCGACCACGGTCTTCATCCTGATGGCCGCCTGGTTCGCGGCCCGGGGATCGCCCCGCCTGCTGGCCTGGCTGGAACGCCACCCGGTCTTCGGCGCCATGATCCGCAACTGGCGCACCGACCACTCCGTCAGCCGCCGCGCCAAATGGAGCGCCACCCTCACCATGGTCCTGTGCGCCGCCATCCTCTTCATCGCCCCCGTGCCGCGCTGGGCGGCCGGGCTGTCCACCGCCATCATGCTGACGGTGGCCGTGTGGCTATGGCGGCGGCCGGAACCCCGCTAGCCGCGCGTCAGGCCTGCGCAAGAGACAGCCTGATCAATCCGGCCGCGGCCGTCTGGTGTGTGGCCTCGTCGATCAAAATGAAGGCGCCGGTGGCCGCGATGTCGTCGTAGGCGTCCAGCGCCAGCGCGTCGCGGGTGGCGATTTCCACGCGGCCGATGTCGTTCATCGCGAACGGCGTGTCGGCCGCCGGGACTTCCCCGAGTTCGTGGATGTCGCGCCGCGCCAGTACCGACTTGATCCTGGCCGAGGTCAGGCGGGTGCCGTGCTTGAGCAGGTACTTGCGCGCGGGATTCAGGGCCTGCGTATCCAGCCAGCAGATCTCGGCCTGGAACTGCCGTGCGACAAAGGCCGGCGCCGACGCGTGCACCAGCACGTCGCCGCGCGACACGTCCACGTCCTCGTCCAGCACGACGGTGACGGAATCGCCGGCGATGGCGCCCTCCACCTCTCCCCCATGGACAACCAGCGACTTCACCGTCGCCGCCACGCCCGAGGGCTGGACCAACACGCGGTCGCCCACGGCCAGCGAACCGCTGGCCAGTTGCCCCATATAGCCGCGGAAATCGTCGGCCCGGTCGCCGCCATGGCGCGCGACCAATTGCACCGGAAAGCGCAAGGCCTTCCCCGAATCATCCGTACGCGCGTCCAGCGCCTCCAGCAGTTCGAGCAAGGCCGGCCCCTGATACCAAGGCGTGCGTTCGGACTTGTCGACGACATTGTCGCCCGTCAGCGCCGACAGCGGCAGGACATGGAAGCCGGCAATGCCCAGCTTCGTGGCCAGCGCCGCATAGGCGTCGCGGATGCGCTCGAACACCTCGCGGTCCCAGTCGACCAGATCCATCTTGTTGACCGCCACCACGATGTGGCGGATGCCCAGCAGGTGCGCCAGCGTGCTGTGGCGCTTGGTCTGCGTCAGCAACTGGCCGTCCGCCGCCCGGGTCGCGTCGATCAGGATGATCGCGACGTCGGCCGTGGACGCGCCGGTCACCATGTTGCGCGTGTACTGCTCGTGCCCGGGGGCGTCGGCGATGATGAACTTGCGCGCCGGCGTCGAGAAATAGCGGTACGCCACGTCGATCGTGATGCCCTGCTCGCGCTCGGCCTCGAGCCCGTCGGTCAGCAGCGACAGGTCGATGGTGTCGCCCACCGTGCGCTTGTACTTGGCGCGCGAGATCGCGTCGAGCTGATCGGCGAAGATGCCCTTGCTGTCGTACAGCAGCCGGCCGATCAGGGTCGACTTGCCGTCGTCCACCGAACCGGCGGTGATCAGGCGCAGCACGCCCTTGTCGGCGGCGGAGAAGAATGCGGAATCGGTCATGGCGTTCATCAGAAATATCCTTCCTTCTTGCGGCGCTCCATCGAGGCTTCCGAGGTCTGGTCGTCCATCCGGGTGGCGCCGCGCTCGGTGATGTCCGTCACCGCGGTCTCGGCGATGATGGCCAGCGGATCCGCGGCCTCGGAGGCTACCGGGCAGGTGCACGAGATGTCGCCCACGGTGCGGAAGCGCACCGTCAGGTTCTCGACCGATTCGCCGTCCTGCGGCGGGGTGAGCGGCGTCACCGGCACCAGGAGGCCCTTGCGCCGGACCACGTCGCGCTGGTGCGCGTAGTAGATCGACGGCAGCGCGAGGTTCTCGCGCGCGATGTATTGCCACACGTCCAGCTCGGTCCAGTTCGAGATCGGGAACACGCGCATGTTCTCGCCGGCGTGGACCCGCGTGTTGTACAGGTTCCAGACTTCGGGGCGCTGGGCCTTGGGATTCCATTGGCCGAACTCGTCGCGGAACGAGAAGATGCGCTCCTTGGCCCGCGCCTTTTCCTCGTCCCGGCGGGCGCCGCCTATGCAGGCGTCGAAGCCGAACTCCTCGATGGACTCCAGCAGCGTGACCGCCTGCGCGGCGTTGCGCGAATCGGTCTCCTTGCGCAGCACGACCGAGCCGCGCGCGATGGAGTCCTCGACGCTACGCACGATCAGTTGCTCGCCCAGCTCGGCGGCGCGGACATCGCGGAAGGCGATGACCTCGTCGAAGTTGTGCCCGGTGTCGATGTGCATCAGCGGGAACGGGAACTTGCCCGGCCGGAAGGCCTTCTCCGCCAGCCTGAGCAGCACGCAGGAATCCTTGCCGCCAGAAAACAGCAGCACGGGCCGGGCGCATTCGGCCGCGACTTCGCGCATGATGAAGATGGCTTCGGATTCCAGCCAGTCGAGATGGCTGCGCGTGGTGTTCAGGATAGCGGGCATGATTCAGCCTGGTTGCTTGGTTGTGACGACGGAGACCGGGATGGCCGACAGGTTGCCGGCGTGCAGTCCGCACTCCTTGGAGTCGGACGATTCCCACCACCAGCGGCCCGCGCGCAGGTCCTCGCCGGGCCGGATGGCGCGGGTACAGGGCTCGCAGCCGATCGAGGGATAGCCCCGGTCGTGCAGCGGGTTGTAGGGAATGTCCAGCGCGCGGATGGCGGCCCAGACTTCTTCCTGGGTCCACAGCGCGAGCGGGTTGTACTTGTGCAGCCCGAACACGGGATCGGGTTCGTCCAGCGGCAATTCGCCGCGGGTCACGGCCTGTTCGCGGCGCTGCCCGGTGATCCAGGCGCTGCGGCCCGCCAGCACGCGCCGCAGCGGTTCGACCTTGCGGATCTCGCAACAGGCCTTGCGCAGCTCCACGCTTTCGTAGAACGCGTTCAGGCCGCGCGTGGCAACGTACTCCTCGACGGCGGCCGGGTCGGGCCGCACGACGCCGATGGTGCGGCCGTAGCGCGCGGCGATGCGGTCTATCATCGCGACGGTCTCGGCGTTGAGCCGGCCGGTGTCCAGCGTGAAGATCTCGATGGACAGCCCGCCATCCAGGATGGCATGGGTCAGCACCATGTCCTCGGCGGCCAGCGACGAGGCCAGCGCCACGTCGGCATGCGCGCGGGCGATGCCGCCCAGCCGGTCCATCAGTTCGGACCAGCGTTGCGACGGGAAGGAAGAATCGGTCACGGCGGCCATGGTTCAGGTAAGAAAGACTTGCGCATTGCGCGGCTTGACGATCAGCGCCTCGCCGCCTTTCAGGTCGAGCTGGCGGAAGACCTCGGCGGGCAATTCGACCTCGACCGGCTGGTCCGATCCCTGGCGGGTGAGCTCCAGGTAGGCGCTGGGCCCCGACAGATACGCGCGGTTGAACGTGGTGACCAGGCCGATGTCGCCGTCGCTGTAGCGCTGCACGTCGAACTCGTGCGGCCGGATGTAGGCGGTGGCCTTGGCATGCTGGGCGTCGGCCAGTTCGGGCGTGGGAATGGTCAGTCCGTCGGCATGCAGCACGCCGGCATGGGCCTGGCCGTGGAACTGGTTGACGTCGCCCAGGAAGCCGTAGACGAAGGGCGTGGCGGGCCGCTCCCAGACCTCGGTGGGCGAGCCCACCTGCTCGATGCGGCCGGAGTTCATCAGGACCACCCGGTCCGCCACTTCCAGCGCCTCTTCCTGGTCATGGGTCACGAACACGCTGGCCACGTGCAGTTCGTCGTGCAGGCGCCGCAGCCAGCGGCGCAGCTCCTTGCGCACCTTGGCGTCCAGCGCGCCGAACGGCTCGTCCAGCAGCAGCACCCGCGGCTCCACGGCCAGCGCACGCGCCAGCGCGATGCGCTGGCGCTGCCCGCCCGAGAGCTGCGAGGGATAGCGATCGGCCAGCCAGTCGAGTTGGACCAGGTTCAGCAACTGGTGGACCTTGTCCTTGATCTGCGCCTCGGAGGGCCGCTGGCCGCGCGGCTTGACGCGCAAGCCGAAGGCCACGTTCTCGAACACGGTCATGTGGCGGAACAGCGCATAGTGCTGGAACACGAAGCCGACCTGGCGTTCGCGCACGTGCACGTCGGTGGCGTCCTCGCCCGAGAAATAGACGCTGCCTTCGTCGGGCGTCTCGAGCCCGGCGATGATGCGCAGCAAGGTCGTCTTGCCGCAGCCCGACGGCCCGAGCAGCGCGACCAGTTCGCCCGACTCGATGTGCAGCGACACATCCTTGAGGGCGTGGAAGTTTCCGAAATGCTTGGAGAGATGACGAACTTCGATACTCATGTCTTTTACCTTCCCGGGACGGTCAGCCGGCCGCCTTCAGTTGCAGCGGCGCGGCGCCTGGAAATTCGGAGGGGAGAGCCTGGTCCTTGAACTGCCGCTCGCCGCGCCACTCGACCACGCTCTTGAGGACCAGCGTGACCAGGGCCAGCAGCGCGAGCACCGAGGCAACCGCGAACGAGGCTTGATATGCATATTCGTTGTAGAGGATTTCCACGTGCAACGGAATGGTGTTGGTCAGGCCGCGGATATGGCCCGATACCACCGATACCGCGCCGAATTCTCCCATGGCCCGGGCATTGCAGAGAATCACGCCGTACAAGAGACCCCATTTGATGTTGGGCAGCGTCACGCGGCGGAACATCTGCCAGCCGGAGGCGCCCAGGGTAAGCGCCGCCTGCTCTTCCTCGCTGCCCTGGGCCTGCATGAGCGGAATCAGCTCGCGGGCGACGAAGGGAAAGGTCACGAACAACGTGGCCAGCACCACGCCCGGAACGGCGTAGACGACCTTCAGGTCGTAGGCCTTGAGCAGCGGCCCCAGCCAGCCGTGCGAGCCGAACAGCAGCACATAGATCAACCCCGCGACCACCGGCGAGACCGAGAACGGCAGGTCGATCAGCGTGACCAGCGCCTGCTTGCCGCGGAACTGGAACTTGGTGATGGCCCACGCCGCCGCCACGCCCAGCGCCAGGTTCAGCGGCACGGCGATGGCCGCGATCAGCAGTGTCAGCCGGATCGCGGCCAGCGCGTCGGGCTCGATCAGGGCCTCGGCATACAGCTCCCAGCCCTTCTTCAACGCCTCGGAAAACACCACGGCCAGCGGCAGCAGCAGGAACAGCGCGAGAAAGCCCAGCGACACCGCGAGCAGCAGGCGCCGCACCCAGGCGGGTTCATCGAGGTGGACGGGCCGGTTGGCGGTACTCATACGTTCTTTCCCAGGCCGCGCCGCGCCTGCCACCACTGCAGGAGGTTGATGAACAGCAGCAGCACGAAAGACAGCAGCAGCATGACCAGCGCGATCGAGGCCGCGCCGGCATAGTCGTACTGTTCGAGTTTGGTGATGATGAGCAGCGGCGTGATCTCGGACACCATGGGCATGTTGCCGGCGATGAAGACCACCGACCCGTACTCGCCGACGGCGCGCGCGAAGGCCAGCGCGAAGCCGGTCAGCAAGGCGGGCAGGATCGTGGGCAACAGGACTTTCAGGAAGGTCTGCAGCCGGCTGGCGCCCAGGCTGGCCGCGGCTTCCTCCAGCTCGCGCTCGGCATCCTCCAGCACCGGCTGCACCGTCCGGACCACGAACGGCAGGCCGATGAAGATCAGGGCCACGACCACGCCCAGCGGCGTATAGGCCACCTTGACGCCCAGCGGCTCGAGCCAGCGGCCCATCCATCCGTTCGAGGCGTACAGCGCGGTCAGGGCGATGCCCGCCACCGCGGTCGGCAGCGCGAACGGCAGGTCCACCAGCGCATCGATGATCTTCTTGCCCGGGAACTCGTAGCGCACCAGCGTCCAGGCCACGGCCAGCCCCGCCACCAGATTGACCAGCGCCGCCAACAGCGCGGCGCCGAAGGTCAGCCGGTACGAGGCCAGCACGCGGGGTGCGGTCACCGCCGCCCAAAAAGTCTGCCAGTCCAGGGTCGCGCTCTTGAAGAACAGCGTGGACAACGGGATCAGTACGATCAGGCTCAGGTAGAACACGGTGAAGCCCATGCTCAGCCCGAACCCGGGCAGCACGCCCAAGCGCTGCGCCCGCCTGGGCTTGGCCGGGGGCGGGTGCAGGATGCCGAGGGTGGAGATGGAGGCCTTCAACGCTTGCCCGGCTGGTAAAGCTGGTCGAACGTGCCGCCGTCTTCGAAGTGGGTCTTCTGGGCTTTCTTCCAGCCGCCGAAGACGTCATCGATCGTGATCAGGTTCACCTTGGGAAAGGCCGACGCGTATTTGGCGGCCACCTCGGGATTGCGGGGACGGTAGTAGTTCTTGGCGATGATCTCCTGCGCATCCTTGGTGTACAGGTATTCCAGGTAGGCCTGCGCGGCCTGGCGCGTGCCCTTCTTGTCGACGTTCTTGTCGACCACGGCCACGGGCGGCTCGCACAGGATGGACAGCGAGGGCGCGACGATGTCGAACTTGTCCGGACCCAGTTCCTTCAACGACAGCAGCGCCTCGTTCTCCCAGGCCAGCAGCACGTCGCCCTGGCCGCGCTCGACGAAGGTCGTGGTCGCGCCGCGGGCGCCGCTGTCCAGCACCGGCACGTGCTTGAACAGCTCGGCGATGAACTCGCGCGCCTTGGCCTCGCTACCGCCCGGCTGCCGCAGCGCATAGGCCCAAGCCGCCAGGTAGTTCCAGCGGGCGCCGCCCGAGGTCTTGGGGTTGGGCGTGATGACCGCGACGCCCGGCTTGATCAGGTCGCCCCAATCCTTGATGCCCTTGGGATTGCCCTTGCGCACCAGGAACACGATGGTCGAGGTATACGGCGAGCTGTTCTGCGGCAGCCGTTTCTGCCAATCGGCGGGCAGCAGGTTGCCGCGCTCGTGCAGGGCGTCGATGTCGTAGGCGAGGGCCAGCGTGACCACGTCGGCGTCCAGGCCGTCGATGACCGAGCGCGCCTGGGCGCCGGAGCCGCCATGGGACTGGCGGATGGTCAGGTCGACACCGGCCTTTTTCTTGTATTCGGCAGCGAAGGCCTTGTCCAGATCCTTGTAGAGCTCCCGCGTCGGATCATAGGAAACATTCAGCAGGGTCTGCTTCTGCTGTGCCGCAACAGGCGACACGGCGGCCGCCATGGCCAGCACGGCAACACCCAGGGTCCTTCCCAGCAATCCGGCCATCCGAGGCTCCCTTCCGTCTTTTCGAGGAATGCATGGTCGGTCACAAGCCCCATGCTTGGGAACGACATCTTGGATGGTTACTTATTCCGCGGCGGTATAAACCCGGCGGAATACAGAACAAATGCGTCGTTATGTCCGGATGCGCATTAGATCATTTTCAAATTTTCGTTCTGATTTTTTTGTTTGCGACGCAACATGATTGATCGCCGCCGGCCCGCTGTCGCGCCGGCACAAGCAGGAGAACCATCTTGAATTTCCAGCAATTGCGCTCCGTCCGCGAAGCCTTGCGCCGCAATTTCAACCTGACCGAGGTTGCCAACACCCTGTACACCTCGCAGCCGGGCGTCAGCCGCCAGATACGCGAACTGGAGGACGAACTGGGCACGACGATCTTCGAACGCGCCGGCAAGCGCCTGACCGGGCTGACCGAGCCGGGCAAGGAAATCGTCACGATCATCGAGCGCCTGCTGCTCGAACAGGAGAACCTCAAGCGCGCGGCCCAGGAGTTCGGCGCCCGCGACCAGGGCCGGCTGACCATCGCCACGACCCACACCCAGGCCCGCTACGCGCTGCCGGTGGTGGTGCAGGCGTTCCGGCGCAGCTTTCCTCACGTCCACCTGAACCTGCAACAGGGCTCGCCCCTGCACATCGCCGAATGGGTGGCCAGCGGCCAGGCCGACATCGGCATCGCCACCGAGGGGCTGCAGGCCGACACCAGGCTGTCGACCTTCTCCGGCTACCGCTGGAACCACGTCATCGTCGCGCCGCCCGGACATCCCATCCTGGCGCGCGAACGGCCGACGGTCGAAGAACTGGCCCGGCATCCGCTGATCACGTACGACACCGGCCTGACCGGCCGTTCGCACATCGACGAGACCTTCACGCGCGCCGGCATCGTGCCGGACATCGTGCTCACGGCGATGGACGCCGACGTGATCAAGACCTACGTGGCGGCGGGCCTGGGCATAGGCATCATTGCCGCCATGGCCTACGACAGCGAGGAAGACACCAAGCTGCGGTCGCTGGCAGCCGACCACCTGTTCGCGTCCAACATGACACGCCTGGCGGTGCGCCGCGGCGCCTACCTGCGCAATTTCGCGATTGCCTTCATCGAGATGTTCGCGCCGCACCTGGACCGCAACACGATCACCGCGCAGCAGGACGAGGACGAGGACGCGGCCGCGCCGCGCCAGCCCGAGCCCGTCGGCGCCTGATCAGTTCAGGGTGCCGCCCTTGCCGCCCGCGCTGAAACGGCCAGCGCCGATCAGCGCGATGACGAGGCCGCCGCACAGGTAGAGCCCCTGGAGTTCCAGCGTCCAGGCGCCGTTCTTGGCCACGGAAAAAACCTGGTTGGAGTGGGCGAGCGCGATGGCCACGACCATGTTGATGGCGACCAGGAGGCCGCCGAGCCGGCTGTAGATGCCCACGAGCAGCAGGATGGGAGCGACGACCTCGCCCACGTAGACGAAATAGGCGAGGAAGGTGGGCAGCCCGTGCGAGGCGACCAGCCCCTTCACGAAACCGATGCCGCCGATGACCTTCGGAATGCCATGCATGAGCATGAGCACCCCTACGAACACGCGCAGCAGGAGTTTCCCGAGATCGTCGGCGGTCTGGAGCATGGAAGTCCTATCGGAGGGATGCGAAGGCCCGCATTACAGCACATGTCCGTGACACGGGCACTTCTTCCCTCCGCGGGCTCACTCCTTGTTGGGCTGGGGCGTGGTACGCAGGTAGGGCCGCACCACCTTGTAGCCCTTGGGGAACTTCTGCTTGAGTACTTCGGGGTCCTGCAGCGACGGCACGATGATGACGTCTTCGCCGTCCTTCCAGTTCACCGGCGTCGCGACGCTGTAGTTGTCGGTAAGCTGCAGCGAATCGATCACGCGCAGGATCTCGTCGAAGTTGCGTCCCGTGCTGGCGGGATAGGTGATGATGAGCCTGACCTTCTTCGCCGGGTCGATCACGAAGACCGAGCGCACCGTGGCGGTGGCGCTGGCGTTCGGGTGGATCATGTCGTAGAGCGTCGAAACCTTGCGGTCGGCATCGGCCAGGATGGGGAAGTCCACCCGGGTGTTCTGCGTGTCGTTGATGTCGCCGATCCATTGCAGGTGGGAATCGGCCGGGTCGACCGACAGCGCCAGCACCTTCACGTTGCGCTTGGCGAATTCCTGCGCGAGCTTGGCGGTATAGCCCAGTTCGGTGGTGCAGACCGGCGTGAAATCCGCCGGGTGCGAGAACAGCACGCCCCAGCTGTCGCCGAGGTAGTCGTAGAAATGGATATGTCCCTTCGAGGAATCCTGTTCGAAATCGGGAGCGGTGTCGCCCAGACGCAATGCGGCCATGTCGGTCTCCTACGTTTCCAAATGAAGCATTCTGGCGTTCCGCCGGGGAAGCGGGAACAAATGTTTGCATATATCCATATAGCTTTCCACCATAAGGGAAAGGTTGATACTTATTTTTTCACATAAGGAGACGCGCTCGCGCCGCGCTTCGCCATCCAAGCTGCGGTAATTAACAAACACAAAATTCTTCGTTCCCAGTAATGAGCGGCGACGCCATCATGCGCTCATGCGACTGCAACCCTTGATCGTCCCAGGTTGGAACAACTCCGGCCCCGCCCATTGGCAGAGCCGATGGGAAGCCTGTCTGCCGCGCGCGCTGCGCGTGCAGCAGAACGACTGGGCCTCGCCCGACCTGCACGCGTGGACCGCGACCCTGGCCGCCGCCATCGAGGCGGCGCAGCGGCCGCCGCTGTTGATCGCCCACAGCCTGGGCTGCATCACGATCTGTCACCTGCCGCTGCGCGTGCGCGAGAAGGTGGCGGGTGCCCTGCTGGTGGCGCCCGCCGACGTCGAGCGCGCGAACGCCCCGGCGCGGCTGCGCTCGTTCTGCCCCGTGCCGATGCAGACCTTGCCTTTCCAGAGCGTGGTGGTCGCCAGCACCAACGATCCGTATTGTTCGCTGGACCGTGCCCGCGAATTCGCTGAAGCCTGGGGCAGCCGCTTCGAACAGCTCGAGGACGCCGGCCACATCAATGCCGAGTCGGGCTACGGCGAATGGCCCCAGGGCCTGAAACTATTGGCTGCCCTGCGGCGCCGGTCGCATTGGCGCATTCCCGTCGCCCCCTGCCGCACGCCGCCGCTGCCGCCGTCGCAGGCGCCCGGCCATCACCGCCCCTCCCCCTGAGCCGCGGCGGCCCTCAGAACGCGTCGACCGGCATGGCCAGCGTGCTGGCCCCGCCTTGCAGTATCTCGCGGCGCAGCGCCTCGACCCGCGGCAGCAGGTGGGCGCAATAGAACTGCGCCCCCGCCAGCTTGGCCGGATAAAAGGTATCGACGTCCCCCTTGGCGATCCGGCGCCGGCAGGCCAGCGCGGCGCGCGCCATCTGCCATCCACCGTGCGTGAGCCCCGCCAGCATCAGATAAGGCACGCTGCCCGCGTAGACCTCGCGCACGTCGTCGCGGTAGCGCTCGACCACGAAGCGGACCACTTCCTCGTAGGCCTGGATGGCATCGGCCAGTTGTCCGCGCAGCGCCGACAGTTCCTCGTCGCCGTCCAGCTCGGCCAGCGTCTCGCGCATGTGGCCGATGATGGCGGCTGCCACCGCGCCGCCGTCGCGCGCGGTCTTGCGCCCCACCAGGTCGTTGGCCTGGATCGCGGTGGTGCCTTCGTAGATCGACAGGATGCGGGCATCGCGGTAGTACTGGGCGGCGCCCGTTTCCTCGATGAAGCCCATGCCGCCGTGCACCTGTATGCCCAGCGAGGCCACCTCCACCGCCATCTCGGTCGAGAAGCCCTTGACGATGGGCACCATGTATTCGTAGAAGGCCTGGTTGCGCGCGCGCATCTGGGCATCGGGATGCCTATGTGCGAAATCGTGCGCCCCGGCGGCCACGTAGGCCACGGCACGGGCCGCCTCGGTCAGCGTGCGCATGGTCAACAGCATCCGCCGCACGTCCGGGTGATGGACGATGGCCACGGGCCCCGTGGACCCCTCGACCGCCCGGCTCTGCACGCGGTCTTTGGCATAGGCCACGGCATGCTGGCTGGCGCGCTCGGCCACCGCGATGCCCTGCAACCCGACGGCGAAGCGCGCGGCGTTCATCATGATGAACATGGTTTCCAGGCCGCGATTGGGCTCGCCCACCAGGTAGCCGATGGCGCCCGGACCGACCTCGCCCTTGTCCTCGCCATACAGCAGCACGGCCGTGGGGCTGGCCTTGATGCCCAGCTTGTGTTCGATCGAGGCGCACCAGACATCGTTGCGCTTGCCCAGCGATCCATCGTCGTTCACCAGGAACTTGGGCACGACGAACAGCGACAGGCCCTTGATGCCCTCGGGTGCGTCGGCCAGCCGGGCCAGCACCATGTGCACGATGTTCCGTGCCATGTCGTGCTCGCCGTAGGTGATGAAGATCTTCTGCCCGTGCAGCCGGTAGCTGCCGTCGGGCTGCGCGACGGCGCGCGTGCGTACCAGCGACAGGTCCGACCCGGCCTGCGGTTCGGTCAGGTTCATGGTCCCGGTCCAGGAACCATCGATCATCGACGGAATGAAACGCCGCTTCTGCTCCTCGGTCCCGGCCGTCAGCAGCACCTCGATGGCGCCGTCGGTCAGCAGGGGGCATAGCGCGAACGACAGGCAGGCGGCGTTCAGGTTTTCCATGCAGGGCGTCGCGACCACCTTGGGCAGGCCCTGCCCCCCGAAGTCCACGGGATGCTGCAAGCCTTGCCAGCCCCCTTCGACGAAGCTGCGGAATGCCTGGGCGAACCCCGGCGAAGCGGTGACGGCGCCGTCGCGCCAGACGGGCGGCTGGAGATCGCCGTCACGGTTGAGCGGCGCGATCGCGTCCTGCAACAGGCGCGCGTTCTCGTCCAGGATCGCATCGACGACTTCCTGGCCGGCTTCCTCGCCACCGGGTAATTGATGAACCTTGTCCAGGCCGGCCAATTCGCTCAGCACGAATCGGATGTCCCGCAGTGGAGCCACGTAAGCCATGCAAACCTCCGGTCAGTTGGTACCGAGGGCCGTGCGGCGGCAAGACCGGCGGCCCGGCCCTGTTCGGGTGCGCCGCCGCCCCCAAGGGCGCGGCGGCGTTCGCGCTTACAGCGCTTTCGTAAGCTCGGGTACGGCGGTGAACAGGTCGGCCACCAGCCCGTAGTCGGCCACGCCGAAGATCGGTGCCTCGGCGTCCTTGTTGATCGCCACGATCACCTTCGAGTCCTTCATGCCCGCCAAATGCTGGATCGCGCCGGAGATCCCCACCGCCACGTACAGCTGCGGCGCGACGATCTTGCCGGTCTGGCCCACCTGCCAGTCGTTGGGCGCATAGCCCGCGTCGACCGCGGCGCGCGAAGCGCCCATGGCCGCGCCCAGCTTGTCCGCCAGCGGCTCGAGCAGCTTGAAGTTCTCGGCGCTGCCCATGCCGCGTCCGCCCGACACCACGGCCTTAGCCGCGGTCAGTTCCGGGCGGTCGCTCTTGGCGACCTCGCGCCCCACGAACGAGGACTTGCCGCCGTCGCCCACCGCAGCGAGGTTTTCCACCGGCGCCGAACCGCCCGTGGCCGCGGCCGCGTCGAAGGCCGTCGTACGCACGGTGAGCACCTTGACGGCATCGACCGACTGCACCGTGGCGATCGCGTTGCCCGCGTAGATCGGACGCTCGAACGTGTCGGCCGACTCGATGCCGATGATGTCCGAGATCTGCGCCACGTCCAGCTTGGCCGCCACGCGCGGCGCAACGTTCTTGCCGTACGCCGTGGCCGGGAACAGGATATGGCTGTAGCCCTGGGCCACCGCCAGCACCTGCGCCGCCACGTTCTCGGCCAGGCCGTCGGCCAGCGAAGCGCCGTCGGCCGACAGCACCTTGGCCACGCCCGCCACCTGCGAAGCAGCCTGCGCCGCCCCGCCCACGCCCGCGCCGGCAATCAGCACGTGCACGTCGCCGCCCAGGCGCTGCGCCGCCGTGATCGTGTTCAGCGTCGCCGCGCGCAGATGCGCATTGTCATGTTCCGCTATGACCAGTATCGCCATCTTCACACCACCTTCGCTTCATTCTTGAGTTTGCCCACCAGCTCGGCCACGTCCGCCACCTTCACCCCGGCCTGGCGCGCCGGCGGCTCGGCCACCTTCAGCGTCTTGAGCCGCGGCGCCACGTCCACGCCCAGGTCTTCCGGCTTGACGGTTTCCAGCGGCTTCTTCTTGGCCTTCATGATGTTGGGCAGCGTCACGTAGCGCGGCTCGTTCAGCCGCAGGTCCGTGGTCACGATCGCCGGCAGCGACAGCGACAGCGTCTCCAGGCCGCCATCCACCTCGCGCGTCACCGCCACCTTCCCGTCGCCCACCTCGACCTTGCTCGCGAAGGTCGCCTGCGGCCAATCCAGCAGCGCGGCCAGCATCTGGCCCGTCTGGTTCGCATCGTCGTCGATCGCCTGCTTGCCCAGGATCACCAGTTGCGGCTGCTCCTTGTCGACCAGCGCCTTCAGCAGCTTGGCCACCGCCAGCGGCTGGAGCTCTTCCTGTGTCTCGACCAGGATGGCCCGGTCCGCACCGATCGCCATCGCCGTGCGCAGCGTCTCCTGGCACTGGGCGACGCCGCACGACACCGCCAGGACCTCGGCGGCCACGCCCTTTTCCTTCAGGCGCGTCGCCTCTTCCACGGCGATCTCGTCGAACGGGTTCATCGACATCTTCACGTTGGCGATGTCCACGCCCGTCTGGTCCGACTTCACCCGGACCTTCACGTTGTAGTCCACCACTCGCTTGACTGGCACTAACACCTTCATTGTTTGCGACCTCGTTGTAGACACAGGGAAACCTGTCGATTATAGGTAATCGACATTTTCCTCTCCCTGGCCTGGAATACGGGTAAATACGGACGCCGGCGAATATTCATGCCTGCGTAACGGACTGCGTGCATACATGGGACTCAGATCCCCGCCAGCGCGCGTATGTGGGCCGTGGCGCTGCGCCCCAGCGCCGACAGGTTGTAACCGCCCTCCAGGCAGCCCACGACCGGCGCGCCGTGGCGCTCGGCCAGGGCCACGAGTTGCCCGGTGATCCAGCCGAAGTCCGATTCGACCAGCCCCATGCTGCCGAGATCGTCCTCGCGGTGCGCATCGAAGCCCGCCGATACCAGCACGAGCTGAGGCCGGAACTGCTCCAGCCTGGGCAGCCACCGGGCCGACACCAGTTCGCGTATCGCCGCGCCCTCGGTATAGGCCGGCACGGGCTCGTTCAACATGTTGTCGGCCCAGGGTGCGGTACCGCTGAACGGATAGAACGGATGCTGGAAGAAGCTGCACATCAGCACGCGTTCGTCGCCGGCCAGCGCGGCCTCGGTGCCGTTGCCGTGGTGCACGTCGAAATCCACGACCGCGACGCGCGTCAATCCGTGGTGCGCGATGGCATGACGCACGGCGATCGCCACGTTGTTCAGGAAGCAGAAGCCCATGGCCTGGTCGGGGCAGGCATGGTGGCCGGGCGGCCTCACCGCGCAGAACGCCGAATCGCCCTCGCCCGCCAGCACGGCATCGACGGCAGCGATCGCGGCGCCCGCCGCGTGCAGCGCCGCCGTGTAGGTATGGGGATTCATGCAGGTATCGGGATCGAGTTCGACGTAGCCGTGCACGGGCGAACGCTCGACCAATGATTCCAGGTATTCGGAAGTATGCACGCGCAGCAGCGCTTCCTGCGTGGCCCGCGGCGCTTCGCGCTCGATCAGGTGCGCCGCCACGCCCGAGGCGAGCAACTGGTCGGAAATCGCGTCCAGTCTCGCGGGGCACTCGGGATGCCCTTCGCCCATCTCGTGCTGCCTGCACGCCGGGTGCGTGAAGTAAAGCGTAGCCATGGCCTCCATTATGCGCCCGACTTGCATCGCGGCCGAACAGCCGGCAGCATCACGCTATCGATATCGCTTTTCCGGAAATCTTACGCGTGAATTCCACACTCCGCTTTCCGACCGGGGCGCGTAGCGGCCCGATCGCCGCCGGCCTTGCCGCGCTCGCCCTGTGGGGCTGCGCCTCGCACCCGCCCCCGGCCGCCGCACCCATGCAGGGCATCCCGGCCGCCCCCGACATGCAGGCCGCTCCGCGCGCCGGCGCCCCGGTCGCGCCGCCCGCGGCGCCGGCTCCGGCCGCGCCGGTGGCCGTCCCGATTCCCGTGCCCGCTCCCTCCAGCCCCCTGTCGGCGGTCGAGGCGCGACGCGCCTTCGTGGCCGACATGGCCGGCCGGGGCCTGGACGCCGCCCGGGTCGGCTCTCTGCTCGACCAGGCGAAATATTCGGAAACCGTCGCACGGCTCGTGCTGCCGCCCTCCTCGCCCACCGTCCGCAGCTGGCCCCGGTACCGCGCGCGCTTCATTGAAAGCCGCCGCATCAAGGAAGGCGTCGCGTTCCAGGAGGAACACGCCCAGGACCTGGCGCGGGCCGAAACCCGCTACGGCGTCCCCGCCTCCATCATCGTCAGCGTCATCGGCGTCGAAACCTTCTATGGCCGGGTCACCGGCAACTTCCGCATCATCGACGCGCTGACGACCCTGGCCTTCAACTATCCGGCCCAGGCGCGCAGCGACCGCAGCGCCTTCTTCCGCGAACAACTGGCGCAGTTCCTGATCTGGTGCCAGGAAGCCGGCGCCGATCCGCTGGCGGTGAAGGGTTCGTACGCGGGCGCGATGGGCCTGCCGCAGTTCATGCCCGGCAGCCTGCGCCAGTTCGCCGTGGACGGCGATGGCGATGGCCGCATCGACTTGCTGGCCAGCCCCGCCGACGCCATCGCCTCGGTGGCCCACTTCCTGGTCGAACACGGGTGGCAGCGCGACCAGCCAGTGTTCCTGCCGGTCCGGCTACCGGGCGACCCGGCCGCGCTGGTCGACGGCGGGCTCAAGCCCACACTGAACTGGACCCAGCTGCAGGCCGCCGGCGCGCGGGCGCCCAAGGTGGCGGGAATGTCGGAGGCGTGGATGGAATGGCCGCTGGCCGTCATCGACCTGTACGACGGCGCGACGGGCACCACCGAATACCGCGTTGCCGCGCCCAACTTCTTCGCCCTGACCGAATACAACCGCAGCTACTTCTACGCCACCTCGGTCACCGACCTGGCCGTGGAACTGGAACGGCGCAACAAGGTGGCGAGCCGGGTCAGTCAGTTGAATACGCCGGTGGACAAGTAGCGGTCGCCACGGTCGCAGACGATGAAGACGATGGTGGCGTTGCTGACGGTCTCGGCCACGCGCAGCGCCGCCACCAGGGCCCCGGCGGACGAGATGCCGCCGAAGATGCCTTCTTCCGCGGCCAGCCGGCGGGCCATGTCCTCGGCCTCGGCCTGCGTGATGGATTCCTGGCTGTCCACCGCCGACGGATCGTAGATCTTGGGCAGATAGGCCTCGGGCCACTTGCGGATGCCGGGGATCTGCGAGCCTTCGGCCGGCTGCGCGCCCACCACCTGGACCGCCTGGTTGCGGCTCTTCAAATAGCGCGAGACGCCCACGATGGTCCCCGTGGTGCCCATGGCGCTGACGAAATGCGTGACCTGTCCGTCGGTGTCGCGCCAGATTTCCGGTCCGGTGGTCTCGACGTGGGCCAGCGGATTGTCGGGATTGGCGAACTGGTCCAGTACCTTACCCTTGCCCTCGGCCTGCATCTGCAAGGCCAGGTCGCGGGCGTACTCCATGCCCCCCTGCGAAGCCGGCGTCAGGATCAGCTCGGCCCCGTAGGCCGTCATGGCCGCGCGGCGCTCGAGCGACAGGTTGTCCGGCATGATCAGGATCATGCGGTAGCCCCGTATGGCCGCCACCAGCGCCAGTGCGATCCCGGTGTTTCCGCTGGTCGCCTCGATCAGGGTGTCACCCGGCTTGATCTCGCCCCGGGCCTCGGCCCGGGCGATCATGGACAGGGCCGGGCGATCCTTGACCGAACCGGCCGGATTCGTGCCTTCCAGCTTCGCGAGGATGACGTTCCCGCGCGCGGCATTCCCTTCTCCGGGGATGCGCTGGAGCCGGACCAGGGGCGTATTGCCGATGGTCTGTTCGATGGTGGGGTAGCTTCTCATGCGCCCCATCATAATCCAGCCTGACCGGTTTAGTTCCCTTTCCCCTTACTGCCTGGAGGCATATTGACCAGGATGGCCGGACCCTCGCGGCCGGCCGGGCCGATGGACAATCCGGCGGCGCGCAGCCCCTGGAGCCGCTTCGACCCGAGCCCGCGCACGCGCCCGGACAGGTCCTCGAACGACGAGAACGGGCCGCCCCGGCGGCGCTCCTGGACGATGTTGGCGGCGGTCTTGGATCCGATGCCGCGTACGGCTTCCAACTGGGCGGGCGTGGCGGTGTTCGCGTCCACGCTGGCGCCATGGGCGCCGCCGAACGCGGCCAGCCCGAGGCCGGCGGCGACGGCCAGCCGCCCCGCGCAAAGCCGGGCGCCGCGCAGGCGATAGGGTCCGGGGTCGGGCTCGGCGCGCGTGGGATCGAGGAAGGGGTTCATGGCTAGGCTCCGTTGAGAGTTGCCGGCGACCGGTCCGGCCGCCGCGACACCGTCCGGCGTCATCGCAAGCTTGCTCCTGGAGCCACCCGGAAAGCGGGCGCGCACGGCCCGCGGTCCAAGGGGGGAAATGCGTAGGAAGGCCGGAGCGTTCCTACTTCGACATGCCGCGCAACTCGCGGATGTATTCGGAAACGCCGGTCTGCACGTCCCGCATCGGCGCGGTGAAGCCGGCCGCGCGCAATTGCGTGGTGTCGGCCTGCGTGTAGCTCTGGTAGCGGCCCTTGAGGTCTTCGGGAAACTCCACGTAGCGCAGCAACCCTTGCGCCGCCAGGTCGGCCAGCGGCAGCGGCGCCTCACCGCGCTCCTCGCGCAGCGTGTTGACCACCGCGGCCGCCACGTCGTTGAAAGGCTGGGCGCGGCCGGTGCCGCAGTTGTAGACGCCGGACACCGGGCGGTCCAGGAAATGCAGGTTCACCGCCACCACGTCGTGGACCGAGATGAAGTCCCGCTGCTGCTGTCCGTCGCCATAGCCGTCCCAGCCGCCGAACAGGCGCACGTGGCCTTCCTTCAGGAACTGGTTCATGTTGTGGAAGGCGACCGAGGCCATCCTGCCCTTGTGCTGCTCGCGCGGGCCATAGACGTTGAAATAGCGCAGCCCCACCACCGGCGCGGTCAGCGAGCCGAGACGGCGGCGCAGCACCTGGTCGAACAGGAACTTCGAATAGCCGTAGACGTTCAGCGGCTTCTCGTTGCGCAGGTCCTCGGCATAGACCGGGCCCGCGCCGTACACGGCGGCCGACGAGGCATACAGGAAGGGAATCCGTTCGCGCTGGGCGTACTCGAAGAGTTCCAGCGTGACGCGGTAGTTGTTGTCCATCATGTACTGGCCGTTGCGCTCGGTGGTGTCCGAGCACGCGCCCTGGTGCAGGATGGCGTCCACCTTGGACAGGGATCCGTCCGCCACGCGGCGGCGGAAATCGTTCTTGTCCAGGTAGTCGGCGATCTCGCCGTCGACCAGGTTCACGAACTTGTCGCCTTCGAGCAGGTCGTCGACCGCGATGATGTCGCGCTCGCCACGGGCGTTCAGGCCCTTGACCAGATTGCTGCCGATGAAGCCGGCGGCTCCCGTTACGATGATCATGGCAAATTCCTCAATCTAGATCGTCAGGCCGGCACGCAATTCGTCCGGCGTCACGATCGATGTTCCCAGCTTGCCGACGACGATGCCGCCCGCCAGGTTGGCCCATCTCATGGCCGCGTGCAGGTCCAGTCCCGCCGCGCGCATGACGGCGAGCGTGGCGATCACGGTATCGCCGGCACCCGACACGTCGAACACCTCGCGCGCCAGCGCCTCGACGTGGTCGCGTCCCTCGGCCGTGAAAAGCGTCATGCCCAGCTCGGAACGCGTCACCAGCAAGGCCTCCAGGTCCAGCGCCTGGCGCAGGTGCTGGGCACGCTCGGCCAGTTGCGCCTCGTCGCGCCAGCGGCCCACGGCCTCGCGCATCTCGGACTGGTTGGGCGTGACCAGCGTGGCGCCGCGATAACGGCCGTAGTCGTCGCCCTTGGGATCGACCAGCACGACGCAGCCGCGCGCGCGGGCCAGCGCGATCAGGTCCTGCACCTCGTCCAGCACGCCCTTGGCGTAATCGGACAGCACGATCACGTCGTGGTCGGCGATATGCGCCGCCACCCGCGCCGCCAGGGCGGCCAGCACGCCCGGCGAAGGCGGCTGCTCGAAGTCCACGCGCAGCAGTTGCTGCTGGCGTCCCAGCACGCGCATCTTCATCGTGGTCGGGACCGACGGATCCGCCACCAGATCCGCGTGCACGCCCTCGTCCTCGCACAGCCGCGCGATGGCACGCCCCGAATCGTCGTCGCCCACCACACCCACCAGCGTCACGTGCGCCCCCAGCGTCGCCGCATTGCGCGCCACGTTCGCCGCCCCGCCCAGCCGGTCCTCGCTGCGCGACACATGCACCACCGGCACCGGCGCCTCGGGAGAAATGCGATGCACCTCGCCGAACCAGTACCGGTCCAGCATCACATCCCCCACCACCAACACCCGCGCCGCCGCGCGCTGCTCATCCGAGGGAAACACCCCCAACGCCGACGCGCTCATGCCTTGCTCCCCAATGAAAAACCGGCAGCCAGCCAGGCAGTGCCACATACCAAGAAAACGTCACACAGATCCAGGGCGCCGCGGATCCGGCTCTGCCGGTCCGCCAGCGCCGCCCCCGGGACCCGGCGCCGGGCCGCCCCAAGGCGGGTCCCGGCCCCCCTGGGGGGCTGCCGCGTAGCGGCTGGGGGCGCACCATACTGGGCGCGCGTCAGTGCGTAGGGGGGGGCCTTACACTGCATCAAGTTCTTCCAATCGTTTGGGCGCATAAGTTTCCCAGGCGTTGCAGCCCGGACATTGCCAATGGAACCGCTTGGCCTTGAAACCGCACGCCTGGCAGGCGTAGCGATCCAGGCGCTGGGTATGCTTGTGTATCAGGCTGCGCATCAGCACGGCATCGTCCGCGGGCGTCCATGGCGAGGCGGCATCGGCCTGCGGGTTGTTCAGCGTCACCACGTTCGCGGCCGCCTGCTGCCCCGGCTCGACCTGCGCCGCCTTGTCGCCCGCCACCTGCGCTTCCAGCAGCCGGTCCAGCCCCAGCAGCGACGGATTGCGCTGCAAGGCGCCGCGGGCGAAGTTCCAGGCCTGCGCCAGGCCGCGCTGCCGGCGCAGCGCCTGGAAGATGGCGTCGAACAGGTCCAGCGACGGATGGCGCGTGTAGTGCGCCTCGAGCTTCTCCAGCCCCTCGTTGGCCGTACCGCGCGCCTCGTGGTTGGCAAGGAACTGCTCGGCCACCAGCCCCGCGTATTCGGGATGCGCGGACAGCACGGACTCCAGGTGCAGGCGCTGCGCCCGCAGGTCGCCTTCGCGGCTGGCCAGGTCGGCCCGCATCATGGCGATGCGCACATGAGGAGCCGTGCCGCTGCCCCGCTGGGCCTGGACCGAGGCATGCGTGGCCGCGTCCAGCGCCGCATGGGCCGCATCGGTGTTGCCGGCGGCCAGCGCGGCCGCCGCTTCCTCGCAATGGAAATGCACGGCCTGCGGCACCGGCTCGTCGATCAGCCCCTGCAGGGCCTGCACGGCCTGGATGGCATGCGGCCAATCGCGCTCGGTCTCATGGATGCGGATCAGCGCGCGCAGCGCGTCGGGCGCGAATCGCGTTCCCTTCAACTGGTCGAAGGCCGCCTCGGCCCGGTCCAGCATGCCGGCGCGCAGATAGTCCTGCGCCAGTTCGTGCAAGGCCTGCTCACGCTGGTTGTCCGGCAGGTCGGCGCGCTGCAGCAGGTTCTGGTGCACGCGTATGGCGCGCTCGATCTCGCCGCGGCGCCGGAACAGGCTGCCCAGCGCGAAGTGCAGCTCGGTGGTCTCGGGATCGAGCTTGGCCACTTCGATGAAGGCATCGATGGCGCGGTCGTGCTGCTCGTTCAGCAGGAAATTCAGCCCGCGGAAATAGGAATCGGGCACGCTGCGATGCTCGGACAGCATCTGCCGGATGTCCACGCGCGCGGCCACCCAGCCCAGCCCGAACAACAAAGGGATGGCAATCAGCCACCAGGGTTCGAAATCCACGTCGGTCCCTTACAACGGGGTCACGGGCAGGATGGCGTCGGGCGACGGCGGCGCATCCGCGGACGAACCGCCCTTGGCCACGGCCCGGGTCTGGTCCAGCTCGCGCCGCAGCGAGGCGATCTCGCGCCGGCGGCGCATCACGCCCGGCACGGTCAGCAACAGGCCAAACACCGCACCGACCACGAAACTGGCCAGCATGACCACGATCAGCGGCACCTCGCTGATCAGGTGGTCGGCGAAGAAATACACGTTCACCCGGTCGGTATTCTTGAGCGCGAACAGCAGGACCACCACGAATATGATCAGTCTCAGCGCCCAGACGAGATATCGCATGGTTATGCTCCAGGTGGGAAATGGGATATCCCGCGATTGTAAATGACCCTACCTTCGCACGCTTCCGGCATGGACCGGCCGATAGCGGGCCAATAGTCAGCCAATAGTCAGCCAATCGCCGGCCAATAAATTCATAAATTCATGCAAGAAGAATCGTAGGCGCGCTCAACCGGCAAATATAGACTGGCCCGCTCGCATGAACCAGCGCTACTCCGACGGGCCTATCCATGAATCTCCCAGCAACGACAGAAACACCTCCCCAGGCCCGTGAAATCGGCCGCATCGATCCGGAGCGGCTGGCATCCCTGCTCCAGGACAAGGAAGAACTGGCCCTGATCGATGTCCGGGAAACCGGTGCGTTCGCCCGGCAACATATCCTCTATGCGGTTTCCGTGCCGCTCTGGCGCATTGAACTGCTGATTCGGCGCAAAGTGCCGCGCAAGCAGACTCGCATCGTCATCACGGATGATCACGGCCTCCTCGCAAGCGAAGCGGCCCGCCTGCTCGACCGTCTCGGCTACTCAAACATTGCCATTCTCGACGGTGGCATCGCCGCCTGGGAGCGCTCGGGCCTCGAAGTGTTCAGCGGCGAGAACGTCCCGAGCAAGGCATTCGGCGAAATCGTCGAGGTCGAAGCGAACACACCGCACATCAGCGCCCGCCAGTTGCATGATCGCATCCAGGCCGGAGAAAACCTGGTCATCGTCGACGGCCGTACACCCGAAGAGTTCTTCAATTTCAGCATTCCCGGAGCCCATAACCTGCCGAATGCGGAACTACCCTACCGCATCCGCGAACTGGCGCCCGACCCCACGACACCGATTGTCGTCAATTGCGCGGGCCGCACCCGCAGCATCATCGGCGCGCAAACCCTCATCGACGCCGGCGTGCCCAATCCGGTCGTCTCGCTCCAGGACGGCACCATGGCATGGCTGCTCGACGGGCATGCGCTGGCACATGGAAAACACGCCATCCTGCCGGAGCCGTCCCCGGAACATCTGGGGCAGGCGCAGGACCATGCCCAAAGGCTGCTGGAACGGACCGGGGTTTCGTACGTCAACGACAAGACGCTCGAGCAGTGGCGCAATGACCCCGACAGAAGCACCTTCCTGTTCGACATCCGCACAAGGGAAGAATATCGCGCAGGCCATTTGCCCGGCTGGCGCTGGGCACCCGGGGGACAGCTGATCCAGGCCACGGACGAGTACATCGGCACACTGGGCGCACGCGTCGTGATTGCCGACTGGGACGGCGTACGCGCCGCGACCGTCGCCGCCTGGCTGGTCCAGCTAGGTCGATACGACGTCCACCTGTACCTGCCGGAACATCCGGCACAGCTGGAAACAGGCGACGAAGCGGCATACGTCCTCAGGGACCCCGGCACGGGCCCTTCCGCATGGATTTCCCTGGAAGAAGTGGCGCAGGAACAGGCACGAGGCGGCATCGCCGTGGTCGATGTCGACTCCGCTCGGCTCTATGCGAAAAAGCACATCCCATCCGCCTACTACATCGTCGCCGAACGTATCGAGCACCTCGCGCCGCAACTGCTTTCGGGCGACAAGGCCCTGGTCATTACCTCGGCCGACGGCATCTTTGCCGATCTCGTCGCCCGCAGGCTCAAGACCCGGGGCCTGGCGGTCAGAGCGCTGCTGGGCGGCAATCGCGCATGGTTCGAAGCGGGCCTGCCCGCCGAAAGCGGCGCCGAGAACAACCTGAGCGGCGAAGAGTACGCATGGTTCAACGCCTATGACCATGCCGACATTTCCCTGCGCAACGAGAAATTCAAGGAATACCTCGATTGGGAAGTCGGACTGGTCGCGCAATTGAAACGCAAGGGCGCCGAGGCCCCATTTACCGTGCTTGGCGCACAGACCGTCCGATAAGACCCTGATTGGAGTTCTCAATGAACCGCCGTGAATTTCTAGGCGCCGCCGGGATGGCGAGCGCATCGTCCCTGTTCGGCCTCCCCCTGTCCGGCCATGCGCAATCCGCGGATGGCTTCCCGGCGAAGAATCTGCGCATTCTCGTCTCCGCATCGCCCGGCGGCAGCGCCGACAAGCTCGCCCGGACGATCGGGCAGAAACTCGATGCGGTCTGGGGCACCCGCACACTTGTCGAGAACCAGCCGGGCGGCGGCGGATCCATCGCCACCAACACCGTCGCCAAGGCAAGACCCGACGGCTACACGCTGCTGCTGGGCGGCGACGGTCTGTCCATCGATGCCATCCAGCAATCCAGGCCATTGCCGTATGACCCGCAAAAGGACCTGACCGGTGTCATCAAGGCCGTGGTCAACCCGCTGCTCATCATGGTCAGGCCGAATCTTGGCGTCAACAACATCCAGGAGTATCTGGCATTCCTGAAAGCCAACGAAGGCAAGACGTCCCTGGCCCTTTCCGGTGCCAAGAACAGTCACCAGCACCTGGCGGTCGAACTGCTTTCCCAGTTGACCGGCGTGAAGATCAACGTGATTCCGTCCCTGGGTGGCGGCCCCGCCATGCTGGACGTGATTGGCGGGCACATCGATGCGCAGATCATCACCCTGGCGGCCGCGACGGAAAACGTTCGTGCCGGGAAACTGAAAGGCTTGGCGGTTACCACGCCGTTCCGCTCCAAGGCATTGCCGGACATCCCGACGCTTCAGGAAGCCGGCATCAAGGGCTATGCCTTCCAAAGCTGGCAGGGTCTGGTCGCGCCAGCCGGCACCCCGGCGCCCATCGTCCAGAAAATCTACAACGAAGTTGCCGGCATCCTGCAAAAACCGGAAAACAAGAACGCGCTGGAAGACCTGGGCTTCATCGTGACGGCATCCAATCCGGCTGAAGTCAACCAGACCATTGCGAATGACAGCAAGCTGTACGCGGAAGTCGCCCGTAAAGCCGGCCTGAAACTGTAGGAAGCGATCGTGGCGCCTTCATTCATAAGAAACCAGCCGGATTTCGTACTGGGCGTGCTGTACATCCTGGCTGGCGGCGGCTTCGCCGCCGCGGCCAGCCGATATGACATGGGTACGCTGGCCTATATGGGCCCAGGCTATTTCCCGTTCCTCCTGGGCATTCTGCTGGCAGGCATCGGCGCCTGGATCGTTCTGCGCGCCATGTTGATCCGGGGCGCGCGCGTCCGGCTCGCGCCCTGGAATCTGCGCTCGCTGTTCTGGATGGTCGGATCGGTCATCATGTTCGGTCTCGCGCTGCAGCCGCTGGGGCTCGTCATCGCCCTGGTGCTGCTGGTCGTGCTGGCCAGTCTGGCCAGCCACGAATTCACCTGGAAGACCACGCTCGTCAATGCCCTCGTCATGGTGGTGCTCAATGTCGGCGGCTTCGTCTACGGACTCTCCATTCCCTTCCCCGTGCTGCCCCAGATCGCAGCCTTCCAGTTGTAGCGTCTCATGGATTTATTCGACAATCTGGCGCTGGGATTCGCCACCGCCCTGACATGGCAAAACGTCGGCTACGCGTTGCTTGGCTGCCTGATCGGCACATTCATCGGGCTGCTGCCGGGCCTCGGGCCGATCTCGACCGTCGCCATGCTGCTTCCCATCACCTACAGCCTGCCCCCGGCCGGAGCCTTGATCCTCCTGGCCAGCATCTACTACGGGGCGCAGTACGGCGGATCGACAACAGCCATCCTGTTGAAGCTTCCGGGTGAATCCTCCTCGGCCGTCACCATGATCGACGGCCACGCCATGGCCAGGCAGGGACGCGCGGGCGTGGCGCTTGCCACCGCCGCCATCGGCTCGTTCATCGCAGGCAGCTTCGGTGTCCTTCTGCTCGCCACGGTGGCCGAACCGCTGACGGAAATCGCCTTCCTGTTCGGGCCGGCCGAGTATTTTTCGCTGATGGTGCTGGGCCTGGTCGGCTCCATTGCGCTTTCCTCGGACACCATCGACAAGTCGCTCGGCCTGATGGTGCTGGGCTTGCTGTTCAGCCTGGTCGGCACGGACGTCAACTCAGGCGAATACCGATTCACCGGACACATTTCCGACCTTTACGACGGCATCGAGCTGACCGCCCTGGCCATGGGCGTTTTCGGCGTGGCGGAAATCGCGTTCAACCTGGAGCAATACAACCGTGAACGCAACAGGAACGCGACGCTGGCCAAGGTCACGCAATTGATACCGGGGAAAAAAGACATTCGCCGCATGATGCCCGCCATTGCGCGGGGCACGGCCATCGGCTCGCTGCTTGGCGCCCTGCCCGGCGCAGGCGTGACCATGGCCTCTTTCGCCGGCTATGCGCTGGAAAAGAAAGTGTCCCGCTACAAGGACGAACTGGGACAGGGCGCCATCGAAGGCGTGGCCGGCCCCGAATCCGCCAACAATGCCGCGGCGCAGACCAATTTCATTTCGCTGCTGACCCTGGGCATCCCTGGCAGCGCCATCATGGCCTTGCTGCTGGGCGCGATGATCATCCAGGACATCCAGCCAGGACCGCAGGTCATCTCCAATCACCCCGCGGTTTTCTGGGGCCTGATCGCCTCCATGTGGATCGGCAACCTGATGCTGGTCGTGCTGAATCTCCCCATGGTCGGCATCTGGGTCAAGATGCTGCGCGTGCCGTACCGGATCCTGTTCCCCGTCATCCTGGTCTTCTGCTCGGTCGGCGCATTCACGGTGCGGGCTTCGGTATTCGACATCTACCTGCTTGGCGCGTTCGGCATCCTGGGCTACGTGCTGATCAAGCTGGAGGTCTCGCCCGTGCCGTTGCTGATGGGCATGGTGCTGGGACCGATGCTGGAAAACAGCTTCAGGCGCGCCTTGATGGTTTCGCGGGGTGATCTATCGATCATCTATTCACGCCCACTTTCCCTTGGCTTGCTGATCGCCGCGGGGCTGCTGATCGTGATATCGGCCTACCCTTCCATGGTCAGGAAACGAAAGGCCGCGCTGGCGGAAGAATCCGCATAGCGCATGAAAAATGCCCCCACGCTTGCCGCTGCGCGGCGGCGCTGCCCCCCAAGGGGGGCGTTTTTCATCTTGGGACGGCCCGGCGATGAAAAAACCCCGCCAACTCGAAAGCTGACGGGGTCTTCTTGTTCGGGCTTGCCTGCGGCCTGCGCGGCCCGGTCAGTTCCCGGAGGGCTCTTGCACGGGAGCATCGACCCGCTCGCGCAACTCCTTGCCGGCCTTGAAGTGCGGAACCCGTTTTTCGGGAACCAGCACCTTTTCACCGGACTTGGGATTGCGCCCGATACGCGGCGGACGCTTGGACAACGAAAAGCTGCCGAAACCACGGATCTCGATGCGCTGCCCCTCCGAGAGGGACTGGGCCATCGCATCGAGGATGGTCTTGACGGCGTAGTCGGCGTCCTTGGCGACCAACTGCGGATACCGAGCCGCCAGTCGTGCAATCAACTCGGACTTCGTCATTGAGTTCATGAAACCTCTTAGAACGCCGTACCGGGCTATACCGGACTACCAGGTAAACCTCCCCATGGGCACAGCGGATCCGGCTCCGCCGGTCCGCCAGTGCCGCCCCCTACGGGGCCCGGCGCCGGGCCGCCCCAAGGCGGGCCCCGGCCCCCTCGGGGGGCTGCCGCGTAGCGGCTGGGGGCTCACCACTCGGGGCGCGCGAAGCGCGTAGGGGGTGGGCCTATCAGCCGTTCTGCTGGTCGAGCTTGGCCTTCAGCAGGGCACCCAGGTTGGTGGTACCCGACGAAGCGCTGGCATCCGACATGCGCTGGATGGCGTCAGCCGTCTCGGCGCTGTCCTTGGCCTTGATCGAGAGCTGGATCGAACGCGTCTTGCGGTCGATGTTCAGGATCATGGCGTCGATGTTGTCGCCGGCCTTCAGCACCGTGGTGGCGTCTTCCACGCGGCCCGAAGAGATCTCGGAAGCGCGCAGATAGCCTTCGACGTCGACCGACAGGGTCACGACAGCACCCTTGGCTTCGACCGACTTCACGGTACCTTGGACGACGGCGCCCTTGTCATGGGTGGCCACGAAGTTGTTGAAGGGATCGCCTTCCAGCTGCTTGATGCCCAGCGAGATGCGTTCCTTTTCGGTATCGATGCCCAGCACCACGGCCTCGACCTCGTCGCCCTTCTTGAAGTTGCGCACGGCTTCTTCGCCGGTTTCGCTCCAGGACAGGTCGGACAGATGGACCAGGCCATCGATGCCGCCAGGCAGGCCGACGAACACGCCGAAGTCGGTGATCGACTTGATGGCGCCGCGGACCTTGTCGCCACGCTTGTGGTTGATCGAGAACTCTTCCCACGGATTGGGACGGCATTGCTTCATGCCCAGCGAGATGCGGCGACGGTCTTCGTCGATCTCGAGAACCATGACTTCGACCTCGTCACCCAGGGTGACGACCTTCTTGGGATCGACGTTCTTGTTGGTCCAGTCCATTTCGGACACGTGGACCAGGCCTTCGATGCCGGCTTCGACTTCGACGAACGCGCCGTAGTCGGTCAGGTTGGTGACCTTGCCGAACAGGCGGGTGCCTTGCGGATAGCGGCGAGCCAGGCCCACCCACGGATCTTCGCCCAGTTGCTTGACGCCCAGCGAGACGCGGTTCTTTTCCTGGTCGAACTTGAGGACCTTGGCCTGGATTTCCTGGCCAACGGACAGGACTTCCGAGGGGTGACGCACACGGCGCCATGCCAGGTCGGTGATGTGCAGCAGGCCGTCGATGCCGCCGAGGTCGACGAACGCACCGTAGTCGGTGATGTTCTTGACGACGCCGTTGACGATCGCGCCTTCGTGCAGGGTTTCGAGCAGCTTCTGGCGCTCTTCGCCCATGTTGGCCTCGAGCACGGCACGGCGCGACAGCACGACGTTGTTGCGCTTGCGATCGAGCTTGATGACCTTGAATTCGAGGGTCTTGCCTTCGTACGGGGTGGTGTCCTTGACGGGACGCAGGTCGACCAGCGAACCCGGCAGGAAGGCACGGATCGCGTTGGTCATGACGGTCAGGCCACCCTTGACCTTGCCGGTGATGGTGCCGGTGACGAGGTCGCCGGATTCCAGGGCCTTCTCGAGCTGCAGCCAGGCAGCCAGGCGCTTGGCGCGGTCGCGCGACAGCACGGTGTCGCCGTAGCCGTTTTCGAGCGCGTCGATGGCCACCGAGACGAAATCGCCTTCGGAGACTTCGAGCTCACCCTTGTCGTCGAGGAATTCCTCGAGCGGGATCAAGGCCTCGGACTTCAGGCCGGCATTGACCACGACGAAGTTGTGGTCAATGCGCACCACCTCGGCGGTGATGACTTCGCCGGATTTCATTTCCTGGCGCTTGATGCTTTCTTCGAACAGGGCGGCAAAGCTTTCTTCGCCGGCAGGGGCTTGGGAAACCGAAGACATTGTTGAGTGTTACCGGGTTACGCACTTCATGGGGGCGGTCGAGACATTCGACCTGACACCGCACCAATCGGTGGAGTTGCAATACCTCATTGCTGAGGGCCTGTACTACGTGCTGACCATGACTGCTGCCGCGCCATCAGGAACGCGATGCGCCCGAACGCTCGCCCCACCAGCTCATTACCTGCTCGACCGTCTGGTCGATGGTGAGGTGGGAGGAATCGAGCACCAGGGCATCGTGGGCGGCGGCCAGGGGCGCGTTCGCCCGTTGCGTATCGCGCGCATCGCGCGCTTCCAGATCACGCAAAAGGGTTAAGAGGTTAGCCGAAAAACCCTTTTCGATCAACTGTTTATAGCGTCGCTGGGCCCTCGCCTCGGCGCTGGCCACCAGGAATATCTTGAGGTCGGCATCCGGAAAAACAACCGTCCCCATGTCCCGGCCGTCGGCCACCAGTCCGGGCGCGCACCGGAACGCCCGCTGACGGTCGAGCAGCGCGGCTCGCACCGGTGCCAATACCGCCACCTGCGACGCCATGTTGCCGACTTCCTCGCGGCGGATGTCGGCGGTGACGTCGCGCCCGCCCATGGAGACACCGTCGGCGACGAAGCGCACGTCCAGCGCCGCCGCGGCGGCGGCCGCGCCCTGGGCGTCGTCCGCCGCGATGCCCTGCTCCAGGCAGGCCAGCGCGGTCAGGCGATACAGCGCCCCGCTGTCCAGCAGATGCCAACCCAATTGGGCCGCCACCCGCGCCGCGATGGTGCCCTTGCCCGAGGCCGTCGGCCCGTCGATGGCAATCATGGGAGCGGTGGAACCATTCATTTACGAAACCTATCGTTTTTATCGCACCGATCAATTGGCGCCACGACAATGGCCGGCGCAAAATTCGATAACGATACTCATTACCAATCAAGGAAAACGGCGATGGCCAAGACCCTTGCCTTCGGCGGCCTGCACATCGTGACCTCGTTCAGTGTCACCTACATTATTACCGGCAGCGTGGCGCTGAGCGGCGCGGTGACCTTCATCGAACCGGCCGTCAATACCGTCGTGCACTATTTCTTCGACAAGTTCTGGGACCGGGACCGGCGCGCCGGGAACCCGGCCGCCACGGTTCAGGCTCCCACCAGCCCCGCGTAGACGTCGAAATACGTGGGGAAGGTCTTGCTCACGCAGCCGGGATCGAGGATGCGCACGCCCACGGGGCCGAACGCCGCCAGCGAGAAGCACATGGCCATGCGGTGGTCGTCCCACGTGCCGATCTCGGCCGGCGTCCAGGTGGCGGGAGGCGTCACGGTCAGGCTGTCCGGCGTGGCCGTCACGGTCGCCCCCAGCTTGGCCAACTCGGTCTGCATTGCGTGGATGCGATCGGTTTCCTTGACCCGCCAGCTCGCGATGTTGCGCAGGCGGCACGGCCCGTCCGCATACAAGGCCAGCACCGCCGCCGTCATCGCGGCATCCGGAATCAGGTTGAAATCGGCGTCGAAGGCCTTCAGGCGACCGCCCTCGGCCACCTTGACGCCCCGCGTCTCTATCCAGTCCGGCCCCATCTCGACCTCGGTACCCATCGCCGCCAGGGTGTCGGCAAACGCCACGTCGCCCTGGATACTGTCGCGGCCGACGCCGGTCACGCGCACCGGCCCGCCGCCTATCGCGCCCAGGGCCAGGAAATAGGAAGCCGACGAGGCGTCCCCCTCGACCAGCATGTGGCCCGGCGACCGGTAGGCGGCCTGGGCCGGCACGGTGAAGCGCCGCCAGCCGTCGCGCTCGACCGTCACGCCGAAGCGGCGCATCAGGTTCAGCGTCATCTCGACATAGGGCTTGGAAATCAGCTCGCCCTCGACCTCGATCACGAACTCCCGGCCGGCGGCCTGGGTGGCCAGCGGAGCCGCCAGCAACAGCGCGGTCAGGAACTGGCTGGAGACCGACCCATTGACCTTGACCGGCCTGGACAGGTCCAGTTCGCCCCAGCCCAGCGACAGCGGCGGATAGCCCTCGCGGCCCTGGTAGGCCACGCGCGCGCCCAGCATGCGCAGCGCGTCCACCAGGTCGCCGATGGGCCGCTCGTGCATGCGCGGCACGCCGTGCAGCACATAGTGGCCGCCCATCATCGCCAGCGCCGCGGTCAGCGGCCGGATGGCCGTGCCGGCATTGCCCATGAACAGGTCGGCCTGGCCGACCGGAAAGCGCCGCGCGCCCTCGACCAGCACTTCGTCGGGACGCTGGCCAGCGGTGATCGTGATGCCCAGCTTGCGCAGGGCCGCCAGCATGACCTGGGTGTCGTCCGAATCGAGCAGGCCGGTCAGGCGGGTCGTGCCCTCGGCCAATGCCGACAACAGCAGCACGCGATTGGAAATGCTCTTGGAGCCGGGCAGGTCGATGGCGCCCCGCGCGTGGCGCGCCGGAGCCAGGTCGAGGTACGGCGGATGGCGGGGGGAATCGGTCATGGCGGTCATTCGTTCGTATCGGGGGATGGCTGCCCTGCCCGCCAGGCGCGCCGGGACTGCGACACGGCCTCCAGCATGGCTTGCAGGCCCGCCGCGTCGCCCTCGCTCATCGCCTGCTCGAAGACATCCAGGGCCCGCCGCACGGCGGCGGTCTCCTGCATCATGGCTTCGCGGTTTGCCAGGAAGATGTCACGCCACATATCGGGCGAGCCGCCGGCGATGCGGGTGAAGTCGCGAAAGCCGCTGCCGGCCAGGTCCAGCCGCAGGCCCGCATCGGTGGCTTCCAGGACCTGCGTCATGTAGGCGAAGGCCAGCAGGTGCGGCACGTGGCTGACCGAGGCGAGCACGGTGTCGTGTTCGCCCGGGCGCATCGTCCGGATCTCGGCGCCGCAAGTGGCCCACGCCCGCTCGACCAGGCCGACGGCCGCGGGCGGATTTTCGTCCAGCGGGGTCAGGATCACCGTGCGCCCACGGTACAGGTCGGGAAAGGCGGCGGCCGGACCGCTTTGTTCGCTGCCGGCGATCGGATGGCCCGGCACGAACTGGCCGATGCGGGCGCCGAGCGCCTCGCGCGCGGCACGCACCACGTCCATCTTGGTGCTGCCGGCATCGGTGACGATGGTATCGGGCCCCAGGTGCGGTGCCAGGCCGTCCAGGGTCGCGCGCGTCGCGCCCACCGGTACGGCCATCAGGACCAGGTCGGCCCGCGCGGCCTCTTCCAGCGAGACCGCCCGGTCGATCAGGCCCAGCTTGCGTGCCTGATCGAGCGTCGCGGCCTGGCGGCCGACGCCCCAGACCTCGCCGACCTGCCCCGCGCGCCGCAGCGCGGCGGCGAACGAACCGCCGATCAGCCCCACGCCCACGACCGCGAGCACCGGCACCAGGGGCCGCGGGGAACCTGGAGCTCCCCGAGCCGAATCCGGATGCGACATGGGTACGTCTCCGCTCAAGCAGATACCGGGTACGACCCCAGCACCTTGAAGAACGCCACGCGCGCCTGCAGCGCGGCCAGGGCCTTGGCGACCTTGGGATCCTGGCGATGGCCTTCGATATCGACGTAGAAATAGTATTCCCACTGGCCGGTGCGGGCCGGACGGGATTCGAAGCGCGTCATGGACACGTCGTTCTCGGCCAGCGGGGCCAGCATCTGATAGACCGCGCCCGCTTCGTTGGGCACGGCCAGGATCAGGCTGGTCTTGTCGCGGCCCGACGGCGTGGTTTCGATATGGCCGATGGCCAGGAAACGGGTGCGGTTGTGCGGATCGTCCTGGATGCCCGAGGCCACGATCTTGAGCCCCCAACGCTGCGCCGCCTGTTCGCTGGCGATGGCCGCGACGGCGGGATCCTCGGACGCCAGGCGCGCCGCCTCGGCATTGCTGGCCGCCGAGGCACGGGCCAGCTCCGGATGATGGTCGGACAGCCAGCCCTGGCACTGCGCCAGCGACTGCGGATGCGAACGGACGACACCCACGCCGTCCAGCGTGCCGCTCTGGGTCATCAGGCATTGCACCACGGCCACCGAGCGCTCGCCCATCACCTTCACGGGCGAGGACAGGAGCAGGTCCAGGGTGCGGTTGACGGCGCCTTCGTTGGAGTTTTCCAGCGGAACGATGCCGAAATCCGCGCGGCGGGTCTCCACCGAACGAAAGACTTCGTCGATCGTGCCGCACGAAATGGGATCGACCGCATGGCCGAAATGCGCCAGCACGGCCAGTTCGGAATAGGTACCCTGGGGCCCGAGATAAGCCACGCGGGCAGGTTGCTCCAGCGCGCGGCACGCCGACATGATCTCCGTCCAGATGGCCGACAGCGCCTGGCCCGGCAGCGGACCGCCGTTGAGATCCTGCAACCTCCGGATGACCTGGGCCTCGCGTTCGGGGCGTAACACGGCCCCGGCATGGTGCTCCTTCGCCATCCCCACCGCCTGCGCCGTGCGTGCGCGCTCGGACAGGAGCTCGAGCACCTGGGCGTCGATGGCGTCGATGCGTTCGCGCAGCGGCGTCAGCTTCTTTTGCAAATCGTCATCCATGGCTGCGCTCGAATTCCTTCATGAAGTCGACCAGGGCGCGCACGCCCTCGATGGACATCGCGTTGTAGATGGACGCGCGCATGCCGCCCACGCTCTTGTGCCCCTTGAGCTGCAGCAGGTGCGCGGCTTCGGCCGCCTTCAGGAACGGCGCGTTCAGCGCATCGTCGCGCAGCATGAACGGCACGTTCATGCGCGACCGCACGGGCCGGTGCACCGGGTTGCGATAGAACGAGGAGTTGTCCAGGTATTCGTACAGCAGCCCGGCCTTGGCCACGTTGGCGGCTTCCATGGCCGCCACGCCGCCCTGCTGCTTGAGCCACTTGAACACCAGCCCGGCGATGTAGATCGCGTAGGTGGGCGGGGTGTTGAAGCGCGAGCGCTCCTTGGCCACGATGCCGTAGTCGAACGCCGACGGGCAGATCGGCAGCGCCTGGCCCAGCAGGTCGTTGCGGACGATGACGATGGTCAGGCCGGCGGGTCCGATGTTCTTCTGCGCGCCGGCGTAGATCAGCCCCGCGCGGCGCACGTCCATGGGCCGCGACAGGATGTGCGAAGACGCGTCCACGGTCAGCGCGGTATCGGGTGCGCCCAGGGCGGCCAGGTCCGGCCAGTCCATGAACTCCACGCCGCCGATGGTTTCGTTGCTGCACAGGTGGAGATAGCTCGCCTGCGGGCGTACGCGCCAGGAGGCGGGATCCGGCATGTAGGTCCACGGACCTTGCTCTGCGCCGTCCAAGACGGCGGCCTGCTCGGAGGTGGCCGCCACCGCCACGTCGCCGTAGCGCCGGGCCTCCGCGCAGGACTTGACCGACCACGAACCGCTTACGACGTAGTCGGCCGCGTGCGCCTCGCGGCGGCCAATCAGGTTCATCGGTGCGATGGCGTTCTCGCCCAGTCCGCCGCCCTGCAGGAACAGCACGGCATAGTCATCCGGAACCGAGAGCAGCTCGCGCAGGTCGGCCTCGGCCTCGTCGCAGATCTGCTCGAAGTGCCTGCCGCGATGGCTCATCTCCATCACCGACATGCCGCTGCCGTGCCAATCCAGCATTTCGGCCGCCGCCTGCTGCAGCACGGCCTCGGGAAGTACGGCCGGACCGGCCGAGAAGTTGTAGGGTCGATTCATGGCAGCCGCCTTATTCGGCCTCGCTGGAAGACGGGGCCTGCGGCTCGGCGTCGGCGCCGTTGCCTTCGGGCTCCTCGGTATCGGACTCGACCACGCGCTGCACGCCCGACAGGTGCGTGCCCTCGTCGATGTTGATCAGCGTGACGCCCTGCGTGGCCCGGCCCATTTCCCGGATCTCGCTGACTCGGGTGCGCACCAGCACGCCGCCGGTGGTGATCAGCATGATCTCGTCGGCCGGATCCACCAGCACGGCGCCCACGACCTTGCCGTTGCGCTCGGACGTCTGGATGGCGATCATCCCCTTGGTGCCGCGGCCATGGCGGGTGTATTCGCCGATGGGCGTGCGCTTGCCATAGCCATGTTCGGTCGCGGTCAGCACGCTCTGGGTTTCGTTCTCGGCCACCAGCAGCGAAATCACCGTGTGCGTGTCCTCCAGCATCATGCCGCGCACGCCGCGCGCGGTGCGGCCCATGGGACGCACGTCGTTCTCGTCGAAGCGCACGGCCTTGCCGGCATCGGAGAACAGCATCACGTCATGCTTGCCGTCGGTCAGCGAGGCGCCGATCAGGTAGTCGCCGTCGTCCAGGTCCACCGCGATGATCCCCGCCTTGCGCGGGTTCGAGAAGTCGGACAGCGGCGTCTTCTTGACCGTGCCCTTGGCGGTGGCCATGAAGACGTAGTGGTCTTCGCTGTACGCCTTGACGGTCAGCACCACCGTGACCTTCTCGCCTTCCGACAACGGGAACATATTGACGATGGGCCGGCCGCGCGAATTGCGGGTGCCCTGCGGCACTTCCCAGACCTTCAGCCAATACACGCGGCCGCGGTTGCTGAAGCACAGGATGGAGTCGTGCGTATTGGCGATGAAGAGCTGGTCGATCCAGTCGTCTTCCTTCGTGGCCGTGGCCTGCTTGCCCCGTCCGCCGCGCTTCTGCGCGCGGTACTCGGACAGCGGCTGGCTCTTGATGTAGCCCGAATGGGACAGCGTCACCACCATGTCGGTCGGGGTGATGAGGTCCTCGGTGTCGAGCTCGGTGGCGTTCAGCTCGATGTGCGAACGGCGGATGTCCTTCGCGTCGGTGCCGAACTCGGCCTTGATGGCCGACAGTTCGTCGCCGATGATGGTGGTCACGCGCTCGGGCTTGGCCAGGATGTCGAGCAGGTCGGCGATGTTGGCCATCACGTCCTTGTACTCGCCCACGATCTTGTCCTGCTCCAGGCCGGTCAGGCGCTGCAGGCGCATGTTCAGGATTTCCTGGGCCTGCGTATCGCTCAGGCGATACAAGCCATCAGCCTGCATGCCGAAATCTTCCGGCAGTCCCTCGGGACGGTAGGCGCTGCGGCCGCCGGCCGTATCGGTCTCGGCGCGCGTCAGCATCTCGCGCACCAGCGACGAATCCCAGGTGCGGGCCATCAACTCCTGGCGGGCGATGGGCGGCGTCGGGGCCGCCTTGATGATGGCGATGAAATCGTCGATGTTGGCCAGCGCCACGGCCAGGCCTTCGAGCACGTGGCCGCGCTCGCGTGCCTTGCGCAGCTGGAACACCGTGCGGCGGGTCACGACCTCGCGGCGATGCGCGAGGAAATACTCCACCATCTGCTTCAGGTTCAACAGGCGCGGCTGGCCTTCCACCAGCGCCACCAGGTTCATCCCGAAGGTGTCCTGCAGCTGGGTATTCTTATAGAGGTTGTTGAGCACGACCTCGGGCACTTCGCCGCGCTTGAGCTCGATCACGACACGCATGCCGTCCTTGTCGGACTCGTCGCGGATGTCGGAGATGCCCTCGACCTTCTTCTCGTTGACCAGCTCGGCGATGCGCTCGAGCAGCGAACGCTTGTTGACCTGGTACGGGATCTCGTCGACCACGATGGCCTGGCGGCCGCCCTTCTCGACGTCCTCGAAATGGGTCTTGGCCCGCATCACCACGCGGCCGCGGCCGGTGCGATAGCCTTCGCGCACGCCGGACATGCCATAGATGATGCCGCCCGTGGGGAAGTCGGGGGCGGGGATGATCTCGATCAGCTCGTCCACCGTGCACTCGGGATTGCGCAGGCAGTACAGGCAGCCGTCGACGACCTCGGCCAGGTTGTGCGGCGGGATGTTGGTGGCCATGCCCACGGCAATGCCGGAGCTGCCGTTGACCAGCAGATTGGGCAGGCGGGCCGGCAGCAGCAGCGGCTCTTTCTCGCTGCCGTCGTAGTTGGGCCCGAAGTCCACCGTTTCCTGGTCGATGTCGGCCAGCAGCTCGTGCGCGATCTTGGCCAGGCGGATTTCCGTGTACCGCATGGCCGCCGCGCCGTCGCCGTCGACCGAGCCGAAGTTGCCCTGGCCGTCGACCAGCATGTAGCGCAGCGAGAAAGGCTGCGCCATGCGCACGATCGTATCGTAGACCGCCTGGTCGCCGTGCGGGTGGTACTTACCGATGACGTCGCCGACGATACGGGCCGACTTCTTGTAGGCCCGGTTCCAGTCGTTGTTCAATTCGTGCATCGCGTACAGCACGCGCCGGTGCACGGGCTTGAGACCGTCTCTGACGTCGGGAAGGGCGCGGCCGACGATCACGCTCATCGCGTAATCCAGGTAGCTGCGGCGCATTTCCTCTTCAAGAGAGATCGGTAGTGTTTCCTTGGCGAAGGAATCCATGGGCAAGCTGCATCAAGAGGTGTTGTCCATCCCGCTCGCAAGGCATTTCGCGAGGGCAAAACAGCTTGCGAACGAACGGCGGGCGAAGCTTGGGAGTTTATCACCCCGGCCTAGCGTTATGCTTAGTGCCCGCCCGCCACCCGCCCCGTCCATGGCCTCGACCACCCTGCTGCTTCCCGACTGGCTGATTCCCGTCGAACCCGACCAGGCCGTCCTGGCCGGCCACGGCATTGCCGTCCGCGACGGCCGGATCGCCGACATCGCGCCGCACGCCGCCCTGCGCAGCCGGCATCCGGACGCAGCCGAACACCTCCTGTCCGGCTGCGCCCTGCTGCCCGGCTTCGTCAACCTGCATACGCACGCGGCCATGAGCCTGCTGCGCGGCGCCGGCGACGACCTGCCGCTCATGACCTGGCTGCAAGAGCGCATCTGGCCCATGGAGCGCAAGCTGATGTCGGCCGATTTCGTCTATGACGGCAGCGTCCTCGCCTTCGCCGAGATGCTGGCCGGCGGCACCACGTGCTGCGCCGACATGTACTTTTATCCCGAAGAGATCGCCCGCGCCGCGCTGTCGATGGGCATCCGCGCGGCGGTGGGCGGGACGGTGTTCGAGATACCCGGCGCGCCCCCTGCCGAGCAGATGCTCGCCCAGGCCCTGGCGGCCCACGAGAAATACCGCGGCGAGCCGGGGCTACGCTTCATGCTGGCCCCCCACGCCCCCTACACCGTGGGCGACGACATGTTGCGGCACCTGGCCGCCGTGGCCGAAGAGGCCGACCTGACCATCGCCATCCACCTGCACGAGACCCGCCAGGAAGTGGACGAGGCGCTGGCCATGCACGGCATGCGCCCCACCGAGCGCCTGGCCCGCCTCGGGCTGCTGTCCCCCCGCCTGGTGGCCGTGCACGGCGTCCACCTGGACGCCGACGACATCGCGCTTCTGGCCGCCCACGGCGTCAGCCTGGCCCATTGCCCGGCATCGAACCTCAAGCTGGCTAGCGGCTTCGCGCCGGTTGCCCGCCTGCTCGAAGCCGGCGTCAACCTCGGCATAGGCACCGACGGCGCCGCCAGCAACAACCGCCTGGACATGCTGTCGGAACTGCGCCTGGCGGCCCTGCTGGCCAAGGGCACCAGCGGCGACGCGCGCGCGCTGCCTGCCCACCGGGCGCTGCATGCGGCCACCCTGGGCGGCGCGAAGGCGCTGGGATGGGACCGCGAGATCGGCTCGATAACGCTGGGCAAGTACGCCGACCTGGTGGCGATCCGGCTCGATTCCGCCCGGCTCGCGCCGGTGTTCGACCCGGTTTCCCACGTGGTTTACGCGGCCGGCAGGGAGGACGTGGAAGAGGTCTGGGTGGGTGGCCAATCAGTTGCGAAAAAGCTACAACTCACCAATTCACCATCAAAAAGCGATCTCGAAAGGATAATGTCCCGGATATCGCAGTGGCGCTTGCGTGCAGCAGGTGTGATTTCTGGCACAAACCCTTACTTATCCCAGGAGTGAGTGGCATGAGAGAACAACCGCAATGCTATACTGGGCATGTATATCCATGTTGCGGCGGGGGTTCGCTGCGAGTTTCATTTCAAGCTAAGAGGAGAAACATGAACAAACGCTCCAAAGTTGGAATCTCTCTGGCGCTCGCCTTCGCTGCCGTGACGGCCTCGGGCGTGGCCTCTGCTCAAGCCGGTAAGGTCAACGACAACTGGCAATCCGCGTTCGGCGTGCAAGTCAAGAACGCGACTGGCCTGTGCTGGCGCAATGGGTTCTGGACCCCCGCCACCGCTGATCCGTCCTGCGATGGCGCGCTGAAGGTCGCGGCGCCCGCCGCTGCCCCGGCTCCCGCCCCTGCTCCCCGCCCGGCACCGGCCCCCGTGCCCGTTCCGGTCAGCCAGAAGGTCACCTACTCGGCTGACGCCTTCTTCGACTTCGACAAGTCCGTCGTCAAGCCCGAAGCCAAGGTCAAGCTGGACGAGCTGGTCAACCAGATCCGCGGCATCAACCTGGAAGTCGTGATCGCCGTCGGCCACACCGACTCGATCGGCACCGACGCCTACAACCAGCGCCTGTCGGTCCGTCGTGCCGAAGCTGTCAAGGCCTACCTGGTCAGCAAGGGCATCGAAGCCAACCGCGTCTACACCGAAGGCAAGGGCGAGAAGCAACCCATCGCCGACAACAAGACCGCCGCCGGCCGCGCCAAGAACCGTCGCGTGGAAGTCGAAGTCGTGGGTACGCGCAACAAGTAATCCACTGCCTGACAGCTGGATTCCGGCGGTATCCTTCGGGATATCGCCGGCTGAAACCCCGCTCTGCGGGGTTTGTTTTTTTTGCCGCCGGGCCGCCCCAAGGCAAAAAGCGCCCCCTCGGGGGGCAGCCCCGCCGCGCAGCGGCAAGCGTGGGGGGGCATTCTTGTGCCGTCAAATGGAGTCCGTCATGACGACCACTGCCCAGGAATCCCGGCCCGTCAATGCCGATGCGGCCGAGTTGGCCAAGTTCAGCGCCCTGGCCTCGCGCTGGTGGGACCCGGAAAGCGAGTTCAAGCCGCTGCATGCCATCAACCCGCTGCGCCTGGAATGGATCAGCCAGATGGCGGGCGGACTGGGGAACAAATCCGTGCTGGACGTCGGATGCGGCGGCGGAATACTGGCCGAAAGCATGGCGGCGCGCGGGGCAACGGTCACCGGTATCGACCTGGCCGAGAAATCGCTGAAAGTCGCGAAGCTGCACAGCCTGGAAAGCGGTGTGAAAGTGGAATACCGCAATATCAGTGTGGAACAACTGGCTGCCGACCAGCCAGCCGCTTTCGATATCGTGACTTGCATGGAACTGCTGGAACACGTGCCGGATCCTGAATCCGTGATTCGCGCTTGCGCCTCGTTGGTCAAACCCGGCGGCCGTGTCTTTTTCTCCACGCTGAATCGCAATTTAAAATCGTTTACCTTTGCCATACTGGGCGCCGAATACATATTGGGCCTGGTACCGCGGGGCACGCACAGCTACGACCATTTCATCCGCCCCAGCGAACTATTGGGCGCCGCCCGGCAGGCCGGGCTGGAGGCGACGGCCATCAAGGGACTGGAATACAACCCCCTGACGAAGGTCTACCGGCTGAGCAGCGACAGCAGCGTCAATTACATGGTGGCGACGATACGTTCATGAAACCGCTGGTTCTTTTCGATTTCGACGGCACCCTGGCCGATACCGCTCCCGATCTTGCCGCGGCCGCCAATCAGCAGCGCCTGCGCCGCGGCCTGCCCGCCCTGCCCTACGAACAACTGCGCCCCATGGCTTCGCACGGGGCACGCGGCCTGCTGGGCGTAGCCCTCGGGCTCACGCCCGATTCCCCCGAATACGAAGCGTGCAAGCAACAGTTCCTGGACGACTACGCCGCCAACATCGCCGTGCACACGGTACTTTTCCCCGGCGTGGAAGACCTGCTGGCCGACCTCGTCCGGGAAGGCTGGGCGTGGGGCATCGTCACCAACAAGGTCACCCGCTTCACGACGCCGCTGGTGCGCCACCTGGCGCTCGAGCAGCACAGCGCCGTGGTCGTCTGCGGCGACACCACCGCCTACTCCAAGCCCCACCCCGAGCCGCTGCTGCACGCCGCGCGGGAAGTCGGCATCGCGCCGCGGCACTGCCTGTACGTGGGCGACGACCAGCGCGACATCATCGCCGGCCAGGCGGCGGGCATGAAGACCATCGCCACCGCGTATGGCTATTGCGGCAACGGCGTGCCCGTCGAGACCTGGGGAGCGGATACCGTCGTCGACTCGGTTCCGGCCCTGCTGCCCGCGATACGGCGTCTGCTGCCGGCATGACGCCCCAGGCTGGGGCGGCCCTCTTGAAAACCCGCCCCGTGCCTCCATATGCGATACAATCCTCCTCAAGGGGCCGTACCGGTTTCGACGGGGGTCGCGAAGCAGCACAGGGCATGTCGAGCACCAGTAAGCTCGTTAAACCACTGGAACGCAAATAAACGCCACTAACGACGAGCGTTTCGCTCTCGCCGCTTAAGCGGTGAGCCGCTGCACCGATCTGTCCTTGGGTCGGGCGGAGGAAGGGCAACTTTCCTAAGGATCCCTGTCTAGGGCCATAACCCCCGAAGCAGCTGATTCTGAACCGCAGCAGTGTCATTCTCAAGGAATCGGTATGAACTGGGGTCACACGGTTCATGCTTAAACTACGTGAATCGCTGTGTGCCGGCCTGTCGATTGGCTAAGTACACAGTTAAATCCAAATAGATCGACTACACATGTAGAACTGTCTGTAGAGGGCTTCCGGACGCGGGTTCAATTCCCGCCGGCTCCACCATATTAGAAAGTCGTAGCAAGTAAGGAAAAGGGCGGACGGTTAATACCGATCCGCCCTTTTTCTGTCTGCGACGGTCTCCCCGGGGCAGCCTTGGCTCTCCTGGGGATTTCTTCGTCCGTGGACGGCTCAGCCCTGCTCGCCCATTGCCGGGTCACTCACCGAATGCTCGACCGTTTCGACGCGGCCGGCAAATCGCCGACGGAAGGCCGCGTCGGCGCCGCAGCTGACTTCGAAGTCATACCAACGGCCGCTGTCGGCCAATTCCCAATGCAGGGACTCCTTGGCGCCGGGCGCCACCGTAACGGTCCACGGACCGTCCTCGCGGTAGGCTCGGGCCTCGACCGTGAAAGTGCAGGCCTTGGTTCCACCGTTTATCAGTTCCGCATAGACATTCCCATTGGCGATGTCGTAGCAGACGCGGATTTCGGGCTGCGCACCGCTGTCGGTGATACGTCCGGTGTCGCCGATGAAGTGGCGATGGTAACCGTTGGGCCCCAGTACCCACAGGTCGTAGCGGCCCAGATTGTCCAGTCCAGCGTTCCAGGTGTCGTCCAGCGTCTTGCCCGCTTCCACCGTATACCGGCGCGGGATCCGGTCCAAATGGTGGCGGTCATAGACATGGAACACCGCGCCCTGCTTGCCCGTATTCGAGAACAGCAGCTTCACCTGGCCGTCCGGTCCGCAGCGCGCGCTGGTATGCAGCTCGTACGGCAAGGCCCTCGACGGGCGCGTGCCGCTGGCCTGTATCGGCATCTGCAGGTCGGCGGGCAGAGGCATGGCGGGCAGCGCCTGCTGGCTGGAACGCAGTTGGTCCGCGGCCGCGCGCGTGCTGCGGCCGCCCAGGGTGGGCAACGCCTCGCCGTTGGGCGTGGCGAAGTTAAAGGCGCTGGTCAGGTCGCCGCAGACCGCCCGCCGGAACGGGCTGATATGAGGCTCCTCCACGCCGAAGCGCGTCTCCAGGAAGCGCAGCACCGAGGTGTGGTCGAACACTTGCGAATTGACCCAGCCGCCACGGCTCCACGGCGAGATCACGTACATCGGCACGCGCGGTCCGGGGCCGAAGACGCGGCCATCGGGAGCGGGCTGACGAGTGCTGCCGGCCGGCGCGGCCTGCGTGTAGTATTCGGACGCCAGGCTCGCCTCCGGCAGCGTGGTCTTGCCTGCCAGGGAAAGGTCGGCGTTGCGCGACGGCGGCGACGGCGACGGCACGTGATCGAAGTAGCCGTCGTTCTCATCGAAGTTGACCAGCAATACCGTCTTGCTCCAGACCTCCGGTACCGCGGTAAGCGCCTCCAGCACTTCCTGGAGGAACCAGGCACCCTGCACGGGACTGGACGGTCCGGGGTGTTCACAATAGATGGACGGCGCGTTGATCCACGAAACCTGCGGCAGCCGGCCTTCGCGGACATCGCGGCGGAAGGCATCCAGGTAGGAATCCGGCGTCGTACCCGGCAGGGTGTTGGCGATGCCCTTGTACAACGGGTTGCGAGCGTTGTCCGTGGCGGGATCGTAGGCGTGGTAGGGCAGGCTCTGGCCCGTGTTGGAATACGGGGCATTCGGCGCGCCTCCGCTCGACACCGGGAAGCCCGACGCCAGATTGGCGGCGCGGAACTGGCGGAAGGCGCCCAGCATGTTGTCGCCCCACTCGTCTGGCATGTTCTGATAGCAGATCCAGCTGATGCCCGCATCCTCCAGGCGTTCGGCATAGGTCTTCCAGGTGTAGCCGATCGCCTCCGAACCCGGCGTGCCGGGGATGGCGTCCCACTCGTTCGTGACGTAGGCCACGTTCTGGGCCGTGGGTCCGTTGGTGCCGGTGAGATGGAACGACCGATTGGCGTCGGTACCCGTATGCATCGAGCAATGGTAGGCGTCACAGAGGGTGAACGCGTTGGCCAAGGCAAACTGGAAGGGAATTTCCTGTTCCTTGAAATAGCCCATGGACGTATTGGTCTTGTGGCGCGCCCATTGGCTCATGCGTCCGTTGTCCCAGGCAAGCTGGCTGTCGCCCCAGTCGTGCGGGGTGCCGCTGACGCGCTGCGCGTTGTTGGCCGTCCCGTTCAGGTGATAGGGCGTGAGCAGCGCGCCGTTGCTGCGCTCCTGCTGCCAGACCTTGCGGCCGTTGATCATGGGAATGGCGAAGCGATCGCCGAAGCCGCGCACGCCCTTGAGCGTGCCGAAGTAATGATCGAACGACCGGTTCTCCTGCATCAGGATCACGACGTGCTCGACGTCCTGGATGGTGCCGGTCTTGTTGTGGGCGGGGATGGCCAGCGCCTTGCGGATGCTGGGCGGGAAGGTGGCGAGTACGGCGGCGGCCAGGCCGGCGCCCGTGGTGGCTTGCAGAAAATGGCGGCGGGAAGTCATGGATGTCGGTGCGTGAGTCGTAGTGAGCGTCGGGTAGCCATCAAGGCGCGCAGCGCAATTCGGGCTTCGGAGACGGCTGCTCGGTCCCAGGGCCGGGAGGAGAAGTCGGCGATGAATCGTCATCGCTGCCACAAGCGGTCAGGAACGTAGCGACAGCAAGCGCCACGGCTAGGGCTCGCGCGAAGGTCGGTATGGGCATGGGTGGGCAGTGGGAAAGTAAGGGATGCGACGGGCCGGACACGACGAATGTGCGGCGGTGCAAGCCTAGAAAGCCCAGGTGACAATAGGGTGAAAATCGGGCGCCGGATTCGCAACGAAATGCGAAAGCGCAAGGGGCGTCCGCCACAAGGCAACGCCGTCTCAGATATCGGGGATCAGCCGCTTGCCCAGGCTCACCACGTCGTCCTGCGCGTATCCCAATGCCCGGTAGAAATCGATGACCTGGCCGTTGGCCGTGCGCACCAGCAGGTTGATTTTCGGGCAACGGCGTTCGATCAGGAGTTGTTCCGCATGCGCCATCAAGCGGCGGCCATGGCCGAATCGCTGGTGGCCGGGATGCACCGCCAGGTAGTACACCCAGCCGCGATGCCCGTCGAACCCCACCATGGCCGAGGCGACGGGCTCGCCGTCGGACTCCCCGACCAGGAACAACTCGGGCTGCACGGCCAGTTTGCGCTGGATGTCCTTGCGGGGATCATTCCAGGGGCGGATCAGGCCGCAGGTCTGCCACAAGGCAAGAATGGCCGCTTCGTCGGCGGCCCGATATGGGCGAATGAACATGGTTTTCCAAGACGGTCTGCGGGGACGACGTCCCCCTGGAAGACACATATACTATCCGGCATGCCAAGGCGGGCCGCGACGCGGCGGCCTCCTGCCCCAGGATCGCGACCACCCCTTGCAGCCATGACGACTCTTCCGAAACTCGCCCTGATCGCCGCCGGCCTGTTCGCGGCGCACAATGCCGTCGCCGCATGCGCACCGCGCGACGACAATGAATTGAAGGCCATGAGCGACGGCGACCTGAAGGCCGCCTATTGCGACGCACGGGCGCAGTCGGTCATCCAGGTCCCCACGCCGATGCCGTCGCTGCCCTCCCTGCCAGGCTCGCCGAACACCCGGCCCCGTGTCGCCGCGCCTGCCGGCAATGCCTGCCTGACCGCGACGGCGCAGCTCGTGCGCGTCATGGAAACGCGCAAGATCGACATCGACCAGGCCCGCGCAAGCTGCGGCAAGTGACCCATCCCTCCGGAACCCGCGTTCTCAGGATCGCCATGAAACTCTACGCCCCCCTGCTGTCCCTGGCCGCCCTGACGGCCCAGCCCGTGCTGGCCGCCGAACCCTGGACGGGAGCGTTCTGGAATGAGCAATGCGCCCCCGGCGCCAATGGAGACGCCTCGCTGGGCTGTTCGGCGTTCGTGATGGGCGCGATCGACGGCATGCGTGTCCAGTCCATGGCCACCAGGACGCCGCTGCCGTTCTGCGCGCCCGGCAACGTGTCCACCGGACGCACGGTCGAACTCTTCCGGCAGCGGCTGGCCAGCCGGCCGCAGGATCACGGCCTGCCCGCCGTGGTGATACTGGTGAACGCGCTGGGGGACGCCTACCCCTGCGGGCAGTAGGCATCGCGGGGCGAAAAAAAACCGCCCGGCTCAAAGCCGGGCGGCTGGAAGATTCCTGCCTGGTCGCCTAGAACCGCGCGCCCGAAGTGGAAATCGCGTCCAGGCTCTGGCGCAGCGCGTCGCGCGCCTGGGCGGCCGCGTCGGTCTCGCCGGCACTGGTCTTGGCCATGCGAGTGGCATCCGCCGTCCCCTCGTAGGGCAGCGGCGGCTCCGCGCACGTGCTGCTGCGCCCCGGCACCACGCCGTTGGCGAAGTAGGTGCCGATCGTCGCATCGACGCAGGCATTGCTTTCCGGCACCACACCATGCGAATAGGCACCGGTAACCACGACCAGGTGCGCCTGCGGCAGCGCGTCGAAGGAGCGCCGGGCGCCTTCGGTCGCGGTCTGGGCATCGAATTCGCTTTGCAGCATCAGGATGGGGGCCGACGCGCCGGCGCGCGACAGCGGCGGCTTGGCGACCGAAGGACCGCCCCAGGTCGCGCACAGGCTGCGGGTGACCGAGCCGCCCTCGTAGGGATAGCTGGTCGCCATCTCGTTGCCCAGCTTCACCCAGTATTGCGGATCGGTGCTCGTGGCCACCGTATCGTTGCACACCACGGTGTTGAACACGGAGTTGAAGGTGCTGAGCTCGACGGGCGAAGGGGTCGGCGTGAAGGCGCGGAGGTACGGTTCGATCATGGCCTGGGCGAGACCCCGGATCTCGATGTCGCCGCCGAAGTCCGGCGCGAACTCGTACTCCATCAGCTTCTCGTCCAATTTCCTGGAGTCGTCGATGCCGGGGTTGTCGATCAGGACCTGGTTCATGCCCCGCGCGGCGGAGATGAGCTGCGCCCCCTTGGCGACGCGATGGGTCTTGCTGAGGATCGAGTGCAGGTTTGCCTGCTGGCCGAACGCCACCCGCATGGGTTCGGGCAGGGTGCGATAGACGTTTGCTATCTCGGCCGCGTTGGTGCCTATCCCGAAGCGATCGGGATGGCGGGACGCGAAAGGCGCGATGAATTCGTCCAGCACGCGCTGCATGGCCATGGGCTGCATCACGACGTTGACGTCGATGTTGCCGGTGACGTCCATCGAGCTGTCCAGCACCATGCGCCCGACCCGCTCGGGGAACAGCGACGCATACCAGGCCCCCAGCCAGGTCCCGTAGGAAATACCGACGTAGTTGAACTTGGCGTCGCCCAGCAGGCCGCGGATCAGGTCCATGTCGCGGACCGTGGCGTCGGTGTTGATGTACTTGACCAGCGGATTGCGCAGGCAGGCATCGCCCAGCGCATTGGCGTTGAACAGCATGGCCGCGACGTTGGCCTCGCTGCGGTCCGAGCTGTGGTGCTCGGGCCTGAGCATGCCGCTCGTGCCGCAATACATGCGGCTGCTGGCGCCGACGCCGCGCGGCGAAAAACCGACCATGTCGTAGCGCTGGACGATCGTGCGAAGCTGCTGTCCCGTGGTCGTGGATTCGCTGGCGTTGCCCCACAGCACGGCCAGGTTCAGCGACCAGGCCAGGCCGTCGCCGCCGGGGCCGCCCGGATTGACCAGGATGGCGCCCAGCCGCTGCGACCGCTCGCCCGCCGCCACGCGGGACACGGCCACGACGGCATCGCCCTTCGTGGGGTTCGAGTAGTCGAGCGGGACGCGTATGGTCGCGCAGCTCAAACGGGCCAGGATCTCTTCGGGGACGAAGGATCCTCCGCCCACGACATCGGCATCACACTTTTGCCAATTGACGACCTGGTCGCGGTACGGCTGCAAGGGATCGACCGGTGGCGGAATGGCCCCGTCGCCGCCACAGGCCGCCAACGCAGCCAGCACTGCCGCCGCCAGCCCGCCGGCCACGGCCCGTACCGGCGGCGCAGCGCCGATATCCTTCCATTTCGAAAAATCGCGAATCCGGAACAATTCGATACCCCCCGTTGCCTATTTATCAATTTGTTGCACTTATTATCGATGGGCAAGAAAGGAAGAGCAAGCGCACGGCCGTGACAGGCGAAGGTGTCCGCTCGCCTTGGCACTTTGCCCATACCGCCGGGTTGGATCTATGCTGGAAGGCTCCGGAGGCGCGGCAAACATGGCGCCTCCTCCCGAAGGAGTCCGACATGTCCGCTTCCCCCGCCGCCGAGACGGTCAACCATCCCCGCGACGTCGAACGCATCGTTGCCGGCCGCGCCACGTCCGACGGGGCGGGCGTCAAGCTCACCCGGGTGATCGACCAGCACCTGCAGCGCCGCCTGGATCCGTTCCTGATGCTGGACGCCTTCGGCACCGACAACCCCGATGACTACATCGCGGGTTTCCCGGACCACCCCCACCGCGGCTTCGAGACCATCACCTACATGATCGCGGGCCGCATGCGCCACCGGGACAGCGCCGGCCACGAAGGCCTGCTGGAGAACGGCGGCGTGCAATGGATGACCGCCGGCCGGGGAGTGATCCACTCCGAACTCCCGCAACAGGAAGAAGGCGTCATGGAGGGCTTCCAGCTCTGGCTGAACCTGCCCGCGCGCGACAAGATGTCGGCGCCCTGGTACCGCGATTTCCAGGCCGCCGACCTACCCCGCGCCACGACCGAATCGGGCGTCGAGGCGACCGTCATCGCGGGGCGCAGCCACGGCGTCGAAGGCGCGGTGTCCCGGCCCGCGACCGAGCCCTACTACCTCGACGTGCACCTGCCGGCGGAAACCCGCTTCGCGCAGCGCCTCCCCGCCGGCCACAACGCCTTCGTCTACGTCTACCGCGGCAGTGTCGCGATCGGCGCCACCACGGTCGAAGCGGGCCGCATGGCCATCCTGGCCAACGCCCCCGACACGGACGGCGTCGTCCTGGCCGCGCACGGCGGACCGGCCCGCGCGCTGCTGATCGCCGGCCATCCGTTGCACGAACCCATCGCGCAGTACGGGCCGTTCGTCATGAACGACCAGCAGGAGATTTTCCAGGCGCTGAGCGATTTCCGCGACGGCCGCCTGGCTTGAGAGGCATGGAGATGAAACCCGAGATCGAACTGCACCGGGTCTACGACCACGCAGGCGTCGCACCGGGCCGCTACCGGGTCCTGGTGGACCGGTTGTGGCCGCGCGGCGTCCGCCGCGAGGACCTGGCCTACGACGCATGGCCCAAGGACCTGGCGCCCAGCCCCGAACTGCGCCGCTGGTTCGGCCATCGTCCCGAACGATGGACCGAGTTCCACGAACGCTACGCGGCCGAACTCCAGGGCGACGCGCAGCGGCAGGGGCTGTCCGCCCTGCTGCACGATGCCGGCGACCACCCCATCACCTTGCTGTACGGTGCCAAGGACCCCGACCACAATCATGCGCTCGTACTGCGCGACGCGCTGCTGCGAACCGCCCGCCATTCCTCATGACGACTCTGACACTGCTCGTGGAATACCGCCCCACTCCCGTGGGGCAGATGCTGATACTGACCGACGAGGACGGCCGCCTGCGCGCTGTCGATTGGGAAGACTACCAGCCGCGCATGCATGAACTGCTGGGCCATCACTACGGCAGGCAGGGCTATGCGCTGCGCGATCGCGGCGCTCCTAGCGAGGCGCGCCGGCGGCTGGATGCCTACCTGGAGGGCGAGTTGCCGGCCATCGACGACCTGGAAGTGGCCACCGCCGGCACCACCTTCCAACGCGACGTCTGGCGCGAACTCCGGCGCATCCCCGTGGGCCAGACCATTAGCTATTCCGAACTCGCCCAGCGCATCGGGCGGCCCAAGGCGGTGCGTGCGGTGGGGCTGGCCAATGGCGCCAATCCGGTCAGCATCGTCGTCCCCTGCCACCGCGTCATCGGCGCCAATGCCAGCCTGACCGGCTACGGCGGCGGGCTGCACCGCAAGGTCTGGCTGCTGGAACACGAAGGCGTGCGGCTGGCGTCGCGTGCAAGCAGCCGCCAGCCGGGCCTGTTCTGACACACCCCGGCGAGCGGTATAGTTGTCGCCCGATCCGCTTTCCCCAGAGACCCGACCGATGGCCAGACTCCTGTACGACCTTGCCGGCGCCAATCCCGACTTCCGCTTCAGCCCCTACTGCTGGCGCGCGCGGCTGGCGCTGGCGCATAAGGGACTGGAGGTGGAGACCGTGCCGTGGCGCTTCACGGAAAAGGACAAGCTCGCGTTCTCGGGCCAGGGCCGCGTACCGGTGCTGGTCGATGGCGACCGGGTGGTGTCCGACTCCTGGCAGATCGCGCTGTACCTTGAAACGGCCTATCCCGATGCGCCGTCGCTGTTCGGCGGACCGCAGGCCCAGGCCATGGCCAGGTTCGTCAACAGCTGGGCCGATTCCGTGCAACTGCCCGGCCTGACGCGCCTGGTGCTGGTCGATATCCCCGCCACGCTGCACGAAGGCGATCTGCCCTACTTCCACAGCAGCCGCGAGCAGCGCCTGGGCATGCCGCTGGCCGCCGCCTGCGCCGACCGCGACACCCGCGTCGAGGACTTCCGGGCCGGCCTGATACCGCTGCGGCTGGTGCTCAAGGCCCAGCCCTTCCTGTGCGGCGACGCCCCCGCCTATGCCGACTACATCGTCTTCGGCGGATTCCAGTGGGCCCGCTGCGTCAGCGACTTTCCCATCCTGGCCGAGGACGACGTGGTCGCGCAGTGGCTCGAGCGCATGCTGGAGGCCGCCGGCCCGGTGGCACGCCGCATGCCGTCGCTGCGCGCCTGAGCCCGGCACGTCCAACTGCAACATCGCTTGTAAGCGGGCGGGCCGGCCTCATATCCTTTTCCATCCGGGCCGGCGCCGGCCGGACGATCGCCTCTTCCGGCATGCTCCTGAAGCATCCGTCGCCTACGATGATCGATAGCATTTTACGATCGACCATATTGAATCAATCAATTTGATCAATTGTCCAGTGACGTATACCATTCATATACGTCTTTTCAACCCAGCAAGAGAGGAAACTGCAATGTCTCTAGTCAATACTCAGGTCAAGCCGTTCAAAGCGACCGCCTTCAAGGAAGGCAAGTTCGTCGAAGTCACCGACCAGACCCTGAAGGGCAAGTGGGCCGTGGTGGTGTTCTATCCGGCCGACTTCACCTTCGTGTGCCCGACCGAGCTGGAAGACCTGGCCGACAACTACGCCGAATTCCAGAAGCTGGGCGTCGAGGTGTTCTCGGTCTCGACCGACACCCACTTCTCGCACAAGGCCTGGCACGACACCTCGCCCGCCATCGGCAAGATCAAGTACACGATGATCGGCGACCCCACCTGGGAAGTCACCCAGAACTTCGAAGTCCTGCGCGCGGGCCAGGGCCTGGCCGATCGCGGCACCTTCATCATCGACCCGCAAGGCGTGATCCAGGCCGTCGAAGTGACCGCCGAAGGCATCGGCCGTGACGCCAAGGAACTGCTGCGCAAGGTCAAGGCCGCCATCTACGTGGCCAACCACCCGGGCGAAGTCTGCCCCGCCAAGTGGAAGGAAGGCGAGAAGACGCTGGCTCCTTCGCTGGACCTGGTCGGCAAGATCTAAGCAGCAACAGCAGTAGCAGTAGTAGAAACAGACGCAGTACCGCCCGGGGCGCCACAAGCGGCCCGGGCGCCATCCGAGAACACAAGATACGGAGCAAAGGGAGCGAAATATGTTGGACGCCAATCTCAAGACCCAGTTGCAGGCCTACCTGGAAAAAATCACGCAGCCGATCGAGATCGTCGCGTCCCTCGACGACGGCGACAAGTCTCGCGAGCTCGCTGAACTCCTGAAGGAAATCGCCGGCCTGTCGGAACGCATCACGCTGATCGAGCGACGCGACGACGACGAGCGCAAGCCCTCCTTCACCATCAACCGCCCCGGCGAGAACATCGGCATCCGCTTTGCCGCCATTCCCCTGGGCCATGAATTCACATCGCTGGTCCTGGCCCTGCTCCAGGTCGGCGGCCACCCGATCAAACTCGATGCCGACGTGATCGAGCAGATCAAGAACCTGGACGGCGACTTCTCGTTCGAGACCTATGTGTCGCTGTCCTGCCAGAACTGCCCCGAGGTCGTCCAGGCGCTGAACGTGATGTCGCTGCTGAACCCGCGCATCCGCCAGGTCACGATCGACGGCGCGCTGTTCGAGGACGAAGTCGAGAAGCGCCAGGTCATGGCCGTGCCCACGGTCTACCTGAACGGTGAAGTGTTCGGCCAGGGCCGCATGAGCGTGGAAGAATTCCTTGCCAAGCTCGACAGCGGCGCCGGCCAGCGCGACGCCGAGAAGCTGAGCGCGCGCGAACCGTACGACGTGCTGATCGTCGGCGGCGGGCCCGCGGGCGCGGCGGCGGCTGTCTACGCGGCGCGCAAGGGCATCCGCACCGGCGTCGTGGCCGAGCGCTTCGGCGGCCAGGTCCTGGACACGCTGGCAATCGAGAACTTCATCTCCGTCAAGGAGACCGAAGGGCCCCAGTTCGCCACCGCGCTGGAAGAGCACGTCAAGGCCTACGACGTCGACATCATGAACGTGCAGCGCGCCGCGGCCCTGGTGCCCGGCGCCAAGATGATCGAAGTCAGGCTGGCCAACGGCGGCGTGCTCAAGGGCCGCTCGGTCATCCTGGCCACCGGCGCCCGCTGGCGCGAGGTGAACGTGCCGGGCGAACGCGAGTACCGCAACCATGGCGTGGCGTACTGCCCGCACTGCGACGGCCCGCTGTTCAAGGGCAAGCGCGTGTCCGTGATCGGAGGCGGCAACTCGGGCGTGGAAGCGGCGATCGACCTGGCCGGGCTGGTCGAGCACGTGACCCTGCTCGAATTCGCCCCCGAACTGCGTGCCGATGCGGTGCTGCAGCGCAAGCTCAACAGCCTGTCCAACGTCACGGTCATCACCCAGGCGCAAACCACCGAGATCACCGGTGACGGCAAGAAGGTGAACGGCCTGAAGTACAAGGACCGGCAGTCGGGCGAAGAGCACCTGATCGAACTCGAAGGCGTGTTCGTGCAGATCGGCCTGGTGCCCAATACCGAATGGCTCAAGGGCACCCTGGCGCTGAGCAAGCACGGGGAAATCGAGGTCGATGCCAGGGGCCAGACTTCGGTGCCCGGCGTGTTCGCCGCGGGCGACGTGACGACCGTGCCGTACAAGCAGATCATCATCGCCGCGGGCGAAGGCGCGAAGGCCGCGCTCAGCGCCTTCGACCACCTGATCCGCTCGTCGGTGGAAGCCGACGCGCCGGAAACGGCTGCAGTGCCCGCCTGATTCCGTTGCTGGGTTGGCGGTCCAAGGCCCGCGGGGTTCGCCTCGCGGGCCTTTTTTATTTGGTGGATGCCAAGGGCAAGGCCAGTGCCTTGATGATCGCGCGGGCCGCATCCGCGGGAGCCAGCGCGCAGGTATCGATGGCGATGTTCGGTTCCGGCATGGCCCGCTCGGACGCGGCGAACTGCTCGCGCAATTCCCGCAGAAGATCGAGCGATCGAAGCTTCCCGAACTCGGCACGGCTCGGCGCGACCAGGCGTTTTTCCTGCTCGGCAACGGGAACGCTCAGTCGGACGAACCGTGTTCTGCCGCCAGCGGCCTTCACCACGTCGAGCGCCCGCAGGGGAAAGCCCACGGCAACCGACGGCTCCGGCGCGAACGTGAAGACAAGGGAGCGCGCAGCCACGGCGGCCTCGTGCATCATTTCAAGCCACATGCGTTCCCGCAGCCTGACAAACTGTTCAGTACCGAAGGGGAACACGGCAGCCACGGCATCGACAACCAGGTGATTGTGGAAGACGGAAAAACCGGTCAGGCGACCGAGTTCCCGTGCAATGGTCAATTTGCCGGATGCGACGGGTCCATAGATAAAAACCATTTCCATGCCAGGCATTATGGCATTGGCGCCCCCTGCTGATGCCTAGGCGGCTTCGTCGCCTGACTCCCATTGCTCAAGCAGGATGGCGATATTGGCCGCCGTGCGCCCGATGTGCTGGGCCAGCAGTTCGCCCGCGCGCGCCTCGTCGCGGTCCAGGGTCGCGCGCAGGATGGCCTCGTGCTCGTCGGGAATGTCGCGGTCCAGCGGACGCTCGCGCAGGAAGATGCGGCGGTAGCGATCGGAGAACGCCAGCAGCTTCTCGCAGAACTGGGCCAGCACGGGCATCTGGCCACCGCCGATCAGCATCAGGTGGAACTCGCGGTGGCGGATCTCCCATTCCGCGAGCGCCTCGGGATCGGAAGCGGCCCGCTTCTCGACCTGTTGCAGGCGGTGATGCGCCGCCAGCACCGCGACCTCCCAGTCCTCGCCGCCCTGCTGCATGGAAATCCGCAGCGCGTGCGGCTCCAGCATGGTGCGCAGCTCGGTGATCTCCTGGTGGTTGCGCACGGACACTGGCGCGGCCTGGTAGCCGCGCTGGTCCTGCGCGATCACCAGCCCCTCGGCCGCCAGCCGCGACAAAGCCTCGCGCAGCGGACTCAGGCTGACATGGAACTGCTGGCTGAGCTGGTTCAGCCGCAATTGTTGGCCCGGCCGGAAGGTGCCGTTCAGCAGTTCGTCGCGCAGCGACTGGGTCAATTGGGAGGTCAGGGATGTGCTCATGGATCGGAGTCAGTCATAAAATCGATATTGACTGTAAAATCGATTTAAATAAATATAAACGAAAATCGACAACCAGGAGGATTTTCCCATGCTGCCCAAACGTATCGACCGTGCCGCCGTCGACGCCCGCATCGGCCCCTACGCCGACACCGAACAGAGCTTGGACGAACGCGCCGCGATCTACCAGGAGCTGATCGGCTTCGTTCCGCCCCGCATCGAGGCCCGCCTGGCCGTGACCGGCGCGCTCGATCCCAAGCTGGTGGACCTGCAGGAGAAGATGCGCGAGCACGCGATGTATCCGAAGTGCTTCGACGTGAAAACCGCGCAGCTGATGCTGTTCGGCATGCTGCTGATGGACCTGAGCGACGCCGCCGTCCTGCATGGCATCGCCGCGCGCCGCGCCGGCGCGACCTGGGAGGAAATGCAGGCGGTCGTCAGCCTGTGCTTCCTGTTCCGGGGGCTCTCGGCCGCCAACCGCGGCGCCGAGCTGCTGGCCAACATCGCCGACCACGAAACCAAGAAGGAATCCCAGGGCTGATACAGCCGGTCGGCCTCGGCGACCCGGCCTTTTCATCCACACAATCGCCGCGTGGCATCGCCACAGACAATAGCCAGGAGACAACATGACTTCCTTCTTCCGCCCCGACCGGCGGGCCGGCGTGCTCGCGCTGGCCGCCGCCTTCGGCTGGCCGCTGGCCGCCGCCGCGCAGGACTACCCCACCCGGCCGGTCCAGCTCATCGTCCCGTTCGCCCCCGGCGGCGCCATCGACCAGATGGCCCGCGCGGTGGGCGCGGCGCTCAGCCGCGAACTCGGCCAGCCTATCGTGATCGAGAACAAACCCGGTGCGGGCGGCAACATAGGCGCGGAACAAGTTTCCCGGGCCGCCCCCACCGGCTATACCCTGCTGGTCGGCACCTCGGCCACGCACGGCGTCAATCCCTCGCTCTATGCCAAGATGCCCTACGACGCGGTCAAGGACTTCGTCCCCGTGGCGCACTGGGGTTCGGTGCCGAACGTGCTGGCGGTCAACGCCGCGTCCAGCATCCGGTCGGTCGAGGACCTGGTCGCGCAGGCCAAGCGCGAGCCCGGCAAGCTGACCTATGGCTCGGCCGGCAACGGCACCTCGCTGCACCTGGCCGGGGAACTGTTCAAGCAGGCCGCGAAGGTCGATCTCGTGCACGTGCCCTACCGGGGCGGCGCCCCGGCCTCGCTCGATCTCCTGGCCGGCAACATCACGATGATGTTCGACACGGTGGCGGTCTCGCTGCCCAACCTGCGCGCGGGCAAGACGCGCGCGCTGGCGGTCGCGGCGCCCGCGCGCCACTTCGCCCTGCCCGACGTGCCGACCTTCGCCGAGAAGGGCTATCCCTCGGTGGTGTCGGCCACCTGGGCCGGCGTGTTCGCGCCTGCGGGTACGCCAGCGGCGGTCGTGCAGAAACTCGAGGACGCCAATCGCCGCGCGCTGGAAGATCCGACGGTGGCCGAGGTCATGCGCAAGACCGGCGTCCAGGTGGAGTTTCGCGGCAGCCGCGATTTCACCGCCTACGTGGCGAGCGAGATCGCGCTGTGGGGGAACATCATCCGCAGCAACAACATCCGCGCGGACTGACGCCCCGCGCACGCAGGCCCCGCCCCGGCGGGGCCTGTCCATGCCTCGTCGAACCACCGCGAGCACGAAACGTGGCACCATTACGACCGCCCTGCCCGTACCTCCTCGTCGAGCGGTGAAATCCATGCCACACATTCCAGAAAAAAAGCCTGAATCGCTAGGCCAGGCCGCCTATCGGCAATTGCAGGAAGCCATCGAGACCGGCGTTCTCAAGCCGGGCGACCGCGTCAGCGTGAACGCCCTGGCCGACCGGCTCGCGATCAGCCGCACGCCGGTGCGCGAAGCCATCGCCTGGCTCGAGACCGACGGCCTGATCGTGCACCAGCCCTATCTGGGCCGCGTGATCGCCGAACTCGACCATCAGATGGTGAACGAGCTCTATGCGCTGCGCTTCGTGATCGAGCCGGCGGCGGTCGGCATGGCGGCCAAGAACGCCACCGATGCCGAGATCGACGTCCTGCGCGAGATGCTCGAGTTCGAACGCTCCGTCCTGAACGATCCGATCGAGCGCGAGCGCCACAACCGGCGCTTCCACAACGCCCTGTACCGCACCGCGCACAACCGCTACGTGATCAGCACGCTGCGCGCCCTCCAGACGCCCATGATCCTGCTGGGGCCGGCCACGGCCACCAACCCCAAGCGCCTGCAGGACGCGTATGCCGAACATGCCGAGCTGGTCGAATGCATCGCCGCGCACGACGCCGACGGCGCCCGCGCGGTCATGGTCCGGCACCTGACCGGCGGGCAGCGTGCCCGCGTCAGCTATCTGCTCAACCGGCAATCCGACTAGGGCCGCCGGCGTTCAGCCGCCCACGACGATACCCAGCTTGTCGATCAGGCGGGTCCACTGCTCCAGCTCCGCGCGGATGAAGGTCCCGAACTCGGCCGGCGTCGTCAGCGAGGGCTCGGCGCCGTGCTCCATCATCTGCTTGACGATCTCGGGCTCGCGCAGCGCGGCGTTCACGTCCTTGTTGAGCTTGTCGACCACCGCGGCGGGCGTGCCCACCGGGGCGAGCAGGCCGAACCACCCCACCGCCGCGTAACCCGGCACCCCCGCCTCGGCCACCGTGGGCAGGTTGGGCAAAGCCTTGGAGCGTTCGGCGCTCGTCACGGCAAGCGCTTTCAGGCGGCCCGTATCGACATAGCCCATGACCGTCTGCGCCGGCGCGAACATCAGGCTCAGCGTCCCGCCCAGGAGGTCGGTCACGGCCTGGCCCGTACCCTTGTAGGGCACGTGCATCATCTCGATACCGGCCACTTCCTTGAACAACTCCACGGACAGGTGCGAAGCCGCGCCTATGCCCGACGAACCGAAGGTCAGCTTGCCGGGTTCGGCCTTGGCCCGGGCCACCAGTTCCTTGATGTTGTTGATGCCCAGCCGGGGATTGACCACCACCACGTAGGCGGAGGCCGACACCAGCGAGATCGGCGCGAACTGCCCGACGTTCTTCTTGTCGAGCGAAGCGGTCGAACTCATCATCAGCGTATAGCCGTCGGCCGGCGCCCGCGCCACGAAATTGGCCCCGATGTGCCCGCTGGCGCCCGGCCGGTTGTCCACGATCACCTGGGTCTTCCAGACCTTGGTCAAGTGGGCGCCCAGTATGCGTGCCAGGGTATCCGCGCCGCCTCCGGGCGGGAACGGCACCACGATGGTTACCTGCCGCGACGGAAAGGCTTGCGCCTGGGCCTGCGCGGGCAGCACCACGGCCAACGGCAGCAAGGCCGCCGCCGCGCAGGCCGCGCGGCGTGCCGTATCGATTGCACACTTCATGATCCATCTCCTCCAGTGAAAACAGTCGCCAGACGTTGTTCTTGATCGTTCCCGGCGGGGTTCAGCGCGCCGCGACGATGCGCGTGCGCAAGGCCATGGCGGGTTCCTCGAACGCGCACTCGACCACGTCCCCCGGTTTCAGGAACAACTCGTCGGCATTGGGCTTGCCCACCGCCACGCCGCCGGGCGCGCCGGTGGAGAACATGTCGCCGGGCTTGAGCGGCAGCAACCTGGAAAAATGCTCGATGATGTCCGGCAGCTTCCAGATCTGGTCGGAGGTATTGACGCGCATGCGCTCTTCGCCGTTGACGCGGCAGGTCACCCAGATGTCGTAGGCGTCGCGCACCTCGTCCATCGTGATGATGTACGGCCCCAGCGGTCCGAAGCCCGGGGCGTTCTTGGCCGTCCAGAAGCGCGACCCCGATGCGACCTCGCGCTTCTGGGTATCGCGGCAGGTCAGGTCGTTCAGGATGGTGATGCCGGCCACGTAGTCGAAGGCGTCCTCGCGGCGCGCGCGATAGGCGGGCTTGCCGATCACGAACACCAGTTCGGGTTCGTAGTCCAGATGCGGCACGTCCACCGGCCGCTCCACCTCGGCGTCCTGGCCGACCAGGCAGGCGTTGAGCTTGATGAAACCCGTCGGCTCCTCGGGCAGTTCCTTGATGAGATCGGTGCGCTTGAGTTCTTCGAGATGGGTGCGGTAGTTCTTGCCCACGCACAGGAATTTCTCGGCATCGGGCACGGGCGGCAGCAGCCGGACCGTTTCAAGCGCGTAGGCATGGCGCTCGCACAGCGCGGCATCACCCGAGGCCGCCTCGAGCAACCGCCGCGCGCGCGCCAGGCCGGCGTCCCCTTCCTCCAGCAACGTTCGCATGGAATGCGGGAAGGCGGCTTCCCCCGGCTCCACGGCGGCCGCACAGCGCGCCAGGTCGAGCATGCGGTCCTTGCACAGCACCCCGACGCGGGCGGCGGAGGATTCGGCAGGGACGGTAAAGGTGGCGAGTCTCATGCGGTGGGGCCTCAATCAGCGTATCGAAGTGGGCGATGCTATTCCTGAATTCAGTTAAATTCAACTGAATTCAATTGAATTCAACTACAAAAAACGCCGAACCTCCTGGGGAGGACTCGGCGTGGCGGAGGGACCGGGAGTGTTCAGGTGGGCGTAGCGGCCTAACCTTCGCGGCTTTCGAGCGTGAACGTGGCGCCGGCGTCCTGGGCCAGGACTTCGGTCAGCCAGGGCATGATTTCCTTCAGGGCCGATTCCAGCACCCACGGCGGATTGACGATGAACATGCCGCTGCCGTACAGGCCCAGGCCGTCGCTCGACGGCTTGCGCACGGTCAGGCTGACGTGCAGCCAGGCGCGCGCGGGCACGCGCGCCAGCCGTCCCGCCAGTTGCTGCGACTCGAGCCGCTGCACCTGCGGATACCAGACCGCGAAACAGCCGGTGGCGAAACGCTTCAAGCCCTCTTCCAGACAGTGAAGGACACGGGCGTAGTCGCGCTTGTCCTCGTACGACGGGTCGATCAGCACGATGCCGCGCCGCGTGGGGGGCGGCAACAGCGCCTTCACGCCGTCGAAGCCGTCGGCGGCATAGACCATGGTGTGGCGCTCGACCTCCCGACCCAGGTGGCGACAGTTGCGCCGCAGGACGTCGATCTCGGTGGGGTGCAGCTCGAACAGCCGCAGGCGGTCCCGCTCGCGCAGCGCCTGCGCCGCGATGAAGGGCGACCCGGGATAGTGGCGCAGCAGATCGTCCTCGTTGAAGGCGGCGATCTCGTCCACGTACTCGGCCACGATGCCGGGCAGGTCTTCCCGCGTCCACAGGCGTGCGATGCCGGTCTCGAACTCGGCGTTCTTGCCCGCCCAGTCCCCTTCCAGCGCGTAGACCCCGGCGCCCGCGTGGGTATCGATGTACCAGTACGGCGCGTCCTTCTGGGCGAAATAGCGCAGCAGTTGCACGAGGACGAGGTGTTTGAGCACGTCGGCATGGTTGCCGGCGTGGAAGGCATGGCGATAGCTGAACATGGACTTTCCAGAAGAGCGCCCATTGTAGGCGCCCCGGCGCGAAGGACGCTCCCGCGGCGTTACATGTGCCACGCATCCCTTGCAATCGTGACGGCTTGCACCGGGGATCCGCGTGAAACCGGCCTGTGCTGGCATCACGCCTTACAAATGCACACAGCCTGCTTTGACACCCGGTCGACCACCCCCGTATGTTCAAAGCATCGGCCACTTCCATCCCGCTGGAACGGCCGCTTTCAAGGAGAGATCGATGAGGACACGCAACCTGATGATCGCCGCCATGATTGCAGCCTTCTCAGCCGCCACGCCCCTGGCCATGGCCCAGGGCGACGGCCAGGGCACCAAGGAATCGGCGGGCAGCTTCGCCGGCGACACGGTGATCACCACCAAGGTCAAGGCCGCGCTGCTGAAGGAACAGGCGACGCAATCGCTCAGCATCAAGGTCAAGACGGTCAAGGGCGTCGTGCAGTTGTCCGGTTCGGCGGACGACTCCGCGCAGATCGATTCGGCCGTGCGGGTGGCGCGCGGCATCGACGGCGTCCAGGACGTCAGGAACGACATCCAGCTCAAGAAGACGGGCGACCGCTGATCGGTGCGCCACGGGCGGCGCCGTCGACCGCCGCCCGAAGTCCTACCATACCTGGCTTTTCATTTTGATGAACCACCCCTAATATGCGCCTGGGGGGGCTGGCCGTCGACGGGGCCAGGACCGGCACGCGCTAGGCCGCAACGGCGGCGCGCGCCGCAACGGGCGCTGCGCATGGCTTCCCACTATCGTCCACGCACCTGGAAGCCACCATGCTAGAGCGCCTATTCAAACTCCACGAACACGGCACCAATGCTCGCACCGAGCTGCTGGCGGGAATCACCACGTTCCTGACCATGTCCTACATCATCTTCGTCAACCCGCAGATCCTGTCCACCACCGGCATGGACAAGGGCGCGGTCTTCGCCGCCACCTGCATCGCGGCGGCGATCGGCTCGCTGATGATGGCCTTCGTCGCCAACTATCCTATCGGCATGGCGCCCGGCATGGGGCTGAACGCGTTCTTCGCATTCACGGTCGTGGCTACGCTGGGCTTCACCTGGCAGCAGGCGCTGGGCGCGGTCTTCATCTCGGGCGTCATCTTCATCCTGCTGACCGTCACGGGCGTGCGAAGCTGGCTGATCGCGGGCATCGCGCCATCCCTGCGCAGCGCCATCGCGGCCGGTATCGGCCTGTTCCTGGCCATCATCGCGCTCAGCAGCTCGGGCATCGTGGTCGCCAGTCCCGCCACGCTGATCACCATGGGCGATCTGCACAAGCCCGCCCCGCTGCTGGCGATACTCGGCTTCTTCATCATCGCCGTGCTGGACGCGCTGAAGGTCCGCGGCGCCATCCTGCTGGGCATCCTGATCATCACCGTGCTCAGCATGGTGCTGGGCATCAACGAGTTCCACGGCGTCTTCTCCACGCCGCCCAGCCTGGCGCCCACCTTCCTGCAACTGGACATCCTGGGCGCGCTGCACATGGGCTTCGTGCACGTGGTGCTGGTGTTCGTGCTGGTCGAGGTGTTCGACGCCACCGGCACGCTGATGGGCGTGGCCAAGCGCGCCGGCCTGCTGGTCGAGGGCAAGAACCGCATCGGCCGCGCCCTGCTGGCCGACAGCACCGCCATCACCGCGGGCTCGCTGCTGGGCACCAGCAGCACCACGGCCTACGTCGAAAGCGCCTCGGGCGTCCAGGCCGGCGGCCGTACCGGCCTGACGGCCCTGGTGGTCGGCGCGCTGTTCCTGGCCGCGCTGTTCATTTCGCCGCTGGCGGGCTCGGTGCCCGCCTACGCCACCGCGCCGGCGCTGCTGTACGTAGCCGGCCTGATGATGCGCGAGCTGATCGACGTCAAGTGGGACGACATCACCGAAGCCATCCCCGCCGCGCTGACGGCGCTGGCCATGCCCTTCACGTACTCGATCGCCACCGGCCTCGCGTTCGGCTTCATCAGCTACGTCGTGCTCAAGGCATGCACCGGCCGCGTCCGTGAAATCCACCCCGCGGCCTGGCTGATCGCCATCCTGTTCCTGATCCGCTTCGCCTTCTTCGCGGCCTGATCCGCGAACGGGGCCCGGGCCTAATCCTCGTCGACGAACAAGGTGCAGGCCCCCTCCTCCGCTGCACTGACCGCCCGCCGCATGTGACCGAACAGGTCGCGCCCCACCCCGCGGCGATGCGGCCGCAGGTCGGGCGCGGCCTGGGCCGGGCGGGCCGCCAGGTCCGCCAGGACCTCCAGCACGCCGAGCCCCGCGTCCAGCCGCACCCGGTCCCCGGTCCGCACCTTGCCGATGGCGCCGCCCTTCAAGGCTTCCGGCGTGACGTGGATGGCCGCGGGCACCTTGCCCGAGGCCCCCGACATGCGGCCGTCGGTCACCAGCGCGACATGGAATCCCCTTCCCTGCAGCACGGACAACGTGGGCGTGAGCTTGTGCAGTTCCGGCATGCCGTTGGCGGCCGGCCCCTGCCAGCGCACGACCGCGACGAAATCGCGCTCCAGCTCGCCACGCTGGAACGCGGCCAGCACCTCGTCCTGGTCGTCGAACACGATGGCCGGCGCCTCCACCACCTGGTGCTCGGGCGCCACCGCCGAGACCTTGATGATGGAACGGCCCAGGTTGCCTTCCAGCACACGCAGCCCGCCGTTGGGTAAGAACGGGCGCTCCAGCGGACGCACGATGCTGTCGTCGCCCGGAACTTCGGCGCCGTCCCGCCAGGCCAGCCGGCCGTCCTGGAGGTAGGGCTCGCGGCAATAGGCCTCGAGCCCCTTGCCCACGATGGTGGTGACGTCCTCGTGCAACAACCCTCCCCTTCGCAACTGGCGGATGACGAACTGCAACCCGCCCGCGTCGTGGAATCCGTTCACATCGGCCTTGCCGTTCGGGTAGACGCGCGCCAGCAGCGGCACCACCTCGGACAAGGCATGGAAATCGTCCCAGTTCAGTTCAATGCCGGCGGCCCGCGCCATGGCCACCAGGTGCAGGGTGTGGTTGGTCGAACCGCCGGTGGCCATCAGCCCGACGATGCCGTTGACGAAGGCCTTCTCGTCCAGGACCTCGCACAACGGCGTGTACCGCCCGCCGCCGTGCCAGAGCGACACAGCATGCCTGGCCGCCTCGCGGGTCAGCGCTTCGCGCAGCGGGGTATGAGGATTGACGAAGGAGGTTCCGGGCAGGTGCAGGCCCATGAACTCCATCAGCATCTGGTTCGAATTGGCCGTGCCGTAGAAGGTACAGGTGCCCGGCCCATGGTAGGCCTGGCTCTCGGCTTCCAGCAGTTCCGCGCGGCCGACCTTGCCTTCGGCATACAACTGCCGGGTCCTGGCCTTCTCGTCGTTGCCCACGCCGGTGGTCATGGGCCCGGCCGGGATGAACACGGCGGGCATGTGGCCGAAGGACAACGCGCCGATGACCAGGCCCGGGACGATCTTGTCGCACACGCCCAGGTACACCCCCGCGTCGAACATCTGGTGCGACAGGGCCACGGCCGTGGCCATCGCGATGACGTCGCGCGAGAACAGCGACAGTTCCATGCCCGCCTGGCCCTGGGTGACGCCGTCGCACATGGCCGGCACGCCGCCGGCGAACTGCGCCGTGGCGCCGGCCGCCAGCGCGGCCTCCTTGATCCATGCGGGAAAATCGGCCAGGGGCTGGTGGGCCGACAGCATGTCGTTGTAGGCCGACACGATGGCCACGTTGGGCTGCTCCTGCACCTTGAGCATCAGCTTCGCGCGATCGGGCATGGCCGCGAAACCGTGCGCCAGGTTGGTACACGACAGTTGGCTGCGCTCGACCTTCGTGCCGGCCCGCGCGCGGGCCTCTTCCAGCCACTGCGCGCGGCGGTCCCCGCCGCGCGCGATGATGCGGTTGGTGACTTCCTGTAGAACGGGATGCAAGGACATGGTCGACCTCCGGGATCCTGCGCGCCCGCAAGTATCGGGCCCGCTAACCTTCCAGCGACTTCAAGCGGCGCAACTGGGGAAACAATACCATCCACAGCAGGGCCACCGCGACCGTGCCCGCGCCGCCGATCAGCACCGCCGGCACGACGCCGAACAGCGCGGCCGTCACGCCCGACTCGAACTCGCCCAGTTGATTGGAGGTGCCGACGAACAAGGAGTTCACCGCGCTGACGCGGCCCAGCATTTCCGGCGGCGTCTGCAGCTGGACCAGCGTGAAGCGGATCACGACGCTGACCACGTCGGACGCCCCCAGCACGAACAACGCCGCCATGGAGACGGCCAGGTGCGAGGACAGGCCGAACACGACCGTGGCCAGCCCGAAGACCACCAGCGACGAGAACAGGATGCGGCCGACGTTGCGGTGGATGGGGTGGTGGGCCAGGAAGACCGACATGGCCAGCGCCCCCACGGCGGGCGCGGTGCGCAGCAGCCCCAGCCCCCACGGGCCGGTGTGCAGGATGTCGCGCGCATAGATGGGCAGCAGCGCGGTGGCGCCGCCCAGCAGGACCGCGAACAGGTCCAGCGACAGCGTTCCCAGGATGACCGGGCGGCTGCGGATGAAGGCAATACCCGAGAACACGGACTTGAGCGTGACCGGCTCGCGGGTGGACGCGGTGCGTTCCGCCCGTATCAGCGCCACCAACCCGCCACCGACGAAGAAGAACACGCAGGCCACCACGTAGGCGACCATGGACCCGAAACCGTACAGCAGCCCGCCCATCGCGGGCCCGATGATCTGCGCGGTCTGGGTGGCGGAGGTGGACCAGGCCGCCGCCTGCGGAATGAGGCTGCGCGGCACCACGCCTTGCACCAGCGCCGCCATCGTGGGCGACTCGAAGGCGCGCGCGGCGCCACCCAGCGCCACCAGCCCCAGGATGGCGTCGCGCGTGAGCCAACCCTCCCAGGTACCGAAGGCCAGGAGACCCGCCGCGACCGACTCCACCACCATGCAGACGCTGGCGATGACGCGCCGGTCGTAGCGATCCGCCACCTGTCCGACGACGAAGGTCAGCACCACCATCGGCAGGAACTGCGCCAGCCCGACCAGTCCCAGGTCGAAGGCGCTACCGGTAATCTCGTAGACCTGCCAGCCCACGGCCACCGACAGCATCTGGAACGACAGGGTCGACATGACCCGGCTGAACCAGAACAGGACGAAGGGCGGGTGGCGCGCAACCGACTGGATGCCGGCGGGATTATCTTCCGAACTCATCACCCATCTCTTGCGCGCGATGGGCGGCGGCCTGCATGGCACGGACCACGGCCTGGCGGAAATTCGCCTGCGCCAGCACGTCCAGGGCCGCGGCGGTGGTGCCTCCCTTGGAGGTCACGCGCTCGCGCAGCACCGACGGCGGCTCGGAAGATGCCGCGGCCAGGCTGGCGGCGCCCGACAGCGTGGCCAGCGCCAGCGCGCGCGACTGCTCGTCGTCCAGCCCCACGGCCTTGCCGCCTTCGATCAGGGCCTCGATGAACAGGAACACATAGGCCGGCCCGCTGCCCGACAGCGCGGTCACGCCGTCCAGGTCGGCCTCGCGCGAGACCCAGACGGTGCTACCGACGGCTTCCAGCACGGCCTGGGCCTGCGCCCGGTCTGCCTCGTCCACGCCGTCGAGCGCGGCCAGGCCGGTTGCACCCTGCCCGATCAGCGCGGGCGTGTTGGGCATGCAGCGCACGACGCGCGGCCACGGCTGCGCATCGGATCCCAGCCAGCGCGCCAGGTCGGCGGCCCGGATGCCGGCGGCGATGCTGATCACCAGGCTGTCCTTGAGCCAGGGCTGGCTGGCCGCCGCCACCTCTTTCATGACCTGCGGCTTGACCGCGTATACCCAGATGGCGCAGCGAGACAGGGCCTCGTCCGGCGCCGCCGCGACCGTGGCTCCGCGCGCCGCCCAGACCTGCCGGGCGGATTCGTGCGGATCCACGACGTGGATGTTCCCCATGGGGCAGAACTTGCCGGCCAGGCCGGAGATCAGCGCGGCGGCCATGTTGCCGCCGCCGATGAATGCGATGGAAAGCGATTGGGTCATTGAGGTTTCCTTGGATGGCATTGCGGCCGCGCGGTCAGGATGAATAATCCCGGGCGCCGAAGATGGCGGTGCCCACCCGGACGATGGACGCCCCGGCCGCCACCGCGGCCTCCAGGTCGTCCGACATGCCCATGGACAGGGTATCCAGCCCGAAGCCTTCCCTGTTCAGGTCGCGCATGAGCGCCGCCAGGCTGGCGAAGACGGCCTGCTGGCGGACGGGATCGTGCTGGGGGGCGGGAATGCACATCAGCCCGCGCAGGCGCACGCGCGGCAGCGCGGCGATTGCCCGCGCCAGCCCGAGCGCTTCGGCGGGCGCCACGCCGCTCTTGGTGGGCTGGTCGTCGATGTTGACCTGGATGCACAGCTGGAGGTCGGCCATGCCGGGCGGCCGCAGGTCGGACAGGCGCTGGGCGATCTTCAGGCGATCGATGCTGTGGACCCAGTCGAAATGGGCAGCGACCTGGCGCGCCTTGTTGCTTTGCAGGGGGCCGATGAAATGCCATTCGGTGCCGGCCCGCAGGTCTTCCAGCGCAGCCAGCTTGTCGACGGCCTCCTGGACGTAGCTTTCGCCGAAGGCCCGCTGCCCGGCCCCGTGGGCCTCGCGCACCGCCTGGGCGGGAAAGGTCTTGGACACCGCCAGCAGCGCCACCTCGCCCGGCGCGCGGCCGCAGGCCTGGGCGGCATGGTCGATACGCTGGCGGACGGCGCGTAGGTTGTCGGCGATGGACGACATGGCTTCGGGGGAAAAGCGACGATTATATAGGCCGGCCCACCCTGCCGAACCGCCCGCACTAGCCCAACAGCGTGGTCTGCACGAAGATGCCGGCGAACACCGAGAACCCGAACCAGGTGTTGTGCAGGAAGGCGCGGAAGCACGCCGCGCGGTCGCGATGGCGGATCCACCACAGGTGGCGCACGGCAATGGCGGCGGCGCCCGCCAGGCCGGCGGCATAGGCCCACCCGTAGTCCAGCATGGCGCCGACCACGCCCAGCAGCGCCAGGGTCGCCGCATAGCACACGCCCACGGCGGCCACGTCCCACTTGCCGAAAGTGACGGCGGAGGTGCGCAGGCCGAGCTTGAGATCGTCGGGCCGGTCCACCATGGCGTATTCGGTGTCGTAGGCGATCGCCCAGAAGATGTTGGCGGCCAGCATGAGCCAGCCTTCCAGCGGCACCGTCTCGAGCACGGCCGCGTAGGCCATGGGGATGCCGAAGCCGAAGGCGATGCCCAGGTAGGCCTGGGGAATGGCGAAGAAGCGCTTGAACTTGGGGTAGGTGACGGACAGGAACACGGCCACCACGGACAGGGCCCAGACCAGGTGGTTCATGGGCAGGATCAGCAGCAGCGCCAGCAGCGTCAGCGCCAGCGTCACGCCCAGCGCCTCGCGGCCCGAGATCAGACCCGATGTCAGCACCCGGTCGCGCGTGCGCTCGACGTGCAGATCGACGTCGCGGTCGAAATAGTCATTGATGCCGCAGCCGGCCGAGCGCATCAGCACCGTGCCCATCACGAAGGCGAACACCAGGTACAGCGACGGTCCGCCCTGGCTGGCCGCCCACAGGGCCCACAGCGTGGGCCAGATCAGCAGCAGAATGCCGATCGGCTTGTCCAGGCGCACCAGGCGCATGTACAGGCCCAGGCGGTGGGAAAGGGAGACGGGAAGCGTAGGGTCCATGCCGTTATGGTAACAGCGCCCCTCACTGGATCGGGTGATGCGTACCCGCCCTGAGTTGCCTAGAATCCGCGCATGAGAAAAATCCTGCTCGCACCCGCGCTGCTATGCGCAGCCCTCGCCGGCTGCGCCACGACGGACCCGGCGGATACCGCCCGTTCACCCGAAGCCATCGCGGCGGCCCAGGCCGCCTTCCAACAGATCCAATGGGGCTTCTTGCAGCCTTACATCGGCCACTTGTACGTCAATGACGACGGCGACCAGCTGCGGGTAGCGGCAGAACCGGACAAGGGAGCGCTGGCCATCAGCCTCTACTCGGCCAACCGCCTGGTACATGCCAACTCGGTCCGGCTCCTGGTTCGCACCACGGCGACCCCCGACACCTACCACATGCTGATCGAAAACTCCGGAATGTTCAGCGACGACGAGGCGACCATCCGCTTCGACCAGAGTGGTCGCATGCAGGTGTTGAACGGCTCTCTCAACGATCTGCAATTGACCCTGACCGAGTCCGCCGCGCATTTTTCCTATGCGGCGTCGATCGGCCCGTTCAGCATGACGCCCAAGCCGCTGCGCCGCGACGTCTACACCCTGCCCGACGGCAGCACCGTCCCCGTCAGCCTCGATCCGGGCTCCCCCTACCAGCAGTTGCGCGCCGCCGGACCGTTCGGCATCTGGGAACACAGTGTGGGCCAGACCTTCGTCGGCCGCACCATACTGCTCAAGGTCGACAAGGACGATGCCGGCAATCTGGTTTTGGAGTACAGCCTGCTCGACGGATCGCGCCCTGGCCGGGAAATCTACCGCCCGCCCTCCAAGACCGACCTCAAGGCTTTTCGCGCACTGAGCCTGCCGAACCGGTCCGGCGACGAGTTCGACAGCAGGCGGCTCGAGCTGACTGCGGACGATCGCCTGATTCACCACTACACGGGCACGGAGAATATTTTCACCTTCAACGGCGACTATCTCAACGTCTACACAAACCGCGGCACTTCCATCCGCATGATGGGACGATCGCAGGATCCGGACGATGACGAGTACTCGACCTGGAACAACATCTACCTTCCCGTGACACGCGAACGCCTGGCCGCGGCCATGGAAAACCGGGAAAAGGATCAGGTCGAGCGCGAACGCGCCCGGGAATATGCCCAGCGTCGCGCCGCCGAACGGGCGGCGGAATCGCAGGCCATGACCAATGCCATCATGAGCGGCCTGGCTCGCGGTTTCCAGCAGGCCAACCAGACCAACATGCGCATGGCGCAGCAATCGCAGGACTTCGAACGCAACCTGAACCAGAAACTGCGGCAGATCGAGCAGCAGAAACAGCAGCGCGAGCGCGAAGCGGCCGAGCGCGCCGACCGGATCATGGCGGCGAACGCCGCGGCGGCGCAGGCCCGCGCGGCCTCGTCCCCGACGTCCCCCGCCTCGTCCGCGCCGCAACGGACCGCGGCCGCGACGCCGGCGGCAAGCCCCCAGGAGGCCCGGCGTCTGCAAGAAGCCCACCGCAAGCAGGAAGAACAGCGTAAGGCCGAAGAAGCCCGCGTCGCGGAACAGGCCAGGCTGGCCAAGGAAAAACAGCGCGAGGAAGAAACCCGCAGGAAGGCGGAGCTCGCCCGCCAGGAACAGGAACGCCGGACCCAGGCGCTGCTGGATCATCTCGCCGCCGAGCGGCGCGCCATACGCCTGCAGGCGGCGCAGTGCCCCGCCAAGGGGGGACTGCCCTCGGTGATCGGCATCCGGCCCGCCGTGCAGCCCAAGGTCGCCAACTGCATCACGGTACATTTCGAAGCGCGCTGCCCCGCCGACCGCCCCGGCACGGGAATGACCGGATCGATCTGGGCCTACAACGGCATGGGCAATTGCACCGAAACCGGCGACCTGCCGCGCAAGCTCGCCTGCGACGTGCGGGAAGCCGTGGTCGAGGTCACGAACGTGACCACCTGCCAATAGCAGCGGCGGGGCCCTGCCGGGCCCCGGACACCGCTAGTTCAGCCCGCGCAGCGCGAAGCGCTTGAGCTTGCCCGTTTCGGTACGGGGCAAGGCGTCGACGAAGCGGATGACGCGCGGGTACTTGTAGGGAGCGATGGTGCGCTTGACGTGCTCCTGGAGGACCTTGGCCAGGTCTTCTCCGGGCGCGAACCCCGGGCGCGGCACGACAAAGGCGGTGACCACCTGGCCGCGCTCCTCGTCGGCGACGCCGATCACGCCGCACTCGGCCACGGCTTCATGCTGGAGCAAGGCACTTTCCACCTCGGGGCCGGCGATGTTGTAGCCCGCCGAGATGATCATGTCGTCGGTGCGGGCCTGGTAGTACAGATAGCCGTCCTCGTCCATCATGAAAGAATCGCCGGTCAGGTTCCATCCCTGGCGCACGGCGTTGGCCTGGCGGTCGTCGGCCAGGTATTTGCAGCCGGTGGGGCCGCGCACGGCCAGGCGGCCAACGGTACGGGCCGGCAGCGGCTGCATGGATTCGTCGACGATGCAGACCTCGTAGCCGGGCACCACCTTGCCGATGGCGCCACGGCGCACGTCCTGGCCGGCGCTGGAGATGAAGATGTGGATCATCTCGGTGCTGCCGATGCCGTCGGTCATTTCCACGCCCGTGGCCTGCTTCCAGCTCTGGCGCGTGGCGTCGGGCAGGGCCTCGCCGGCCGAGACGGAATGGCGCAGGCTGGAGATGTCGTAGCCTGAGGCCAGGGTCGCCATCTGGCGGTAGAAGGTGGGTGCGGTGAAGACGATGGTGGCGCGGGTGGCCTGGATGGTTTCCAGCAGCGAGGCCGGCGTCAGCTTCTCGGACAGCACGGTGGAGGCGCCGGCGCGCAGGGGGAAGCACAGCATGCCGCCCAGGCCGAAGGTGAACGCCAGGGGCGGCGTGCCGCAGAAGATGTCGTCCGGCGTGGCCTGCAATATCGAGCGCGGGAACAGGTCGCACATCGCCAGCACGTCGCGATGGAAATGGATGCAGCCCTTGGGGCTGCCGGTGGTGCCGCTGGTGAAGGCGATCAGGCAGACGTCGTCGCCGGCCGTGTCGCAGGCCGGGAAGGATCCCGGCTTGCCGCGCGCCAGGGTTTCCAGCGACTCGGGGCCGTCGTCGTTGAAGTAGCGGGCCTGGACCAGCGTGGGGCAATGAGTGGGGCCGGGCCGCATGCAGGCGTCGATCTCGTCGCGCAGGCGCGCGTCGCACAGCGCCGCGCTGACCTGCGCCTTGTCGATGACGGGTTTGAGCTCCACCGCGCGCAGCAGCGGCATGGTGGGCACCGCCACCAGGCCGGCCTTGATCGTGGCCAGCAGGGCGACCGCCATGGCCGGATTGTTCGGGCCGCGCAGCAGGACGCGGTTGCCGGGCACGAGGCCCATGTCCTCGACCAGGACGCGCGCCAGGCGGTCCACCCGCTGCTGCAGTTCGAGGTAGGTGATGGCGGACGGCTTGCCGTCGGCCACTGTCCAGATGGCCGGACGCTGGCCGTGCCCCGCCGCCACCGCGCCATCGACCAGCTCGGCCGCGCAGTTGAAGCGGGCCGGATAGCGGACGGCGGCATGATCGAGCAGGAATGCCGGCCAGGCCTCGGGCGGCGGAAGATGATCGCGCGCAAAGGTATCGAGATGCCCCGAGCGTTCCATGAGTGGTCTCCAGCGGTATGCGCGGCCTCGCGGCCGGCAGTGACGGGTCGAAGATTAATTTAACTTAAAATTTTTAAACCTCAAATAATTTTCCGCATCCAGGCAGGGAAAGAACCTAGAAAAAAATCCCTGCATCGCGTCGCCCGCGAGGCAGGGATTTCCATGACACGGCGCCGGGAACGGCGCCCGGGCCTATTGCAGCAGGCTGCGCAGCATCCAGGCGGTCTTCTCGTGGAATTCCAGGCGCTGGGTCAGCAGGTCGGCGGTCGGCTCGTCGCTGGCGGCGTCGGCCACCTTGAGGATGTTGCGGGCGGTCTTGGCCACCGCCTCGTGCCCCACCACCAGCTGGCGCACCATTTCCAGCGCCTCGGGCACGTCGGCCGGCTCGCTGATCGTGGTGAGCTTGGCGAACTCGCGGTAGGTGCCCGGCGCGACGTGTCCCAGCGCGCGGATGCGCTCGGCCACGTCGTCGATGGAGTTCCACAGGTCGGTGTACTGGGTCATGAACATGGCATGCAGGGTGTTGAACATCGGCCCCGTCACGTTCCAGTGGAAGTTGTGCGTCATCAGGTAGAGCGTGTAGGTATCGGCCAGCAGCTTGGACAAGCCCCCGGCCACCGCGGCGCGGTCCTTGTCCGAGATGCCGATGTCGATGCGCAGCGCACCGGCGGCCGAGCGGGCCGCGCCACCATTGCTTGCGGTTTTCTTGGCAGTTGCTTTCTTCACCATAGCTGACTCCTTGTCAAAGTCGAAACCGACGTCACAGGATACTAGATTGGGATGCATCGCGGCATGACAAGCATCATCTGCCTCAGGCCGTCTGCGCGCTGGCCTCCAGCATGGTCACGCCGTTGAGCCGACAGCCGTGGATCGCGGCGATCAGGGTATCGATGGCGGCCGTGCGCGGGAAGCTCTTGCGCCATGCCAGCACCACGCGCCGGTCGGGCACCGGCGCCTCGAAGGGGATGTAGCGCAGCAAATCGCGATCGTCGGGCTGGGCCGGGATCGACGACATCGGCAGCACCGTGATGCCTATGCCCGAGGCCACCATGTGCCGGATGGTTTCCAGCGACGACCCCTCGAAGGTCCGCTGGATGCCTTCGGTGGTCGCCGAAAAGCGCGACAGCTCGGGACAGACCTCCAGCACCTGATCGCGGAAGCAATGGCCCGTGCCCAGCAGCAGCATGGTCTCGCTCTTGAGCTCCTCGGCCTTGACGTGGCTGCGGCTGGCCAGCGGATGCCCCTTGGGCACGGCCACCACGAAGGGCTCGTCGTACAGCGGCTGAATGGTCAGCCCGGCGTCGGGCAGCGGCAGGGCCATGACGGCGCAATCGATCTCGCCCTGGCGCAGCAGCTCCAGCAGCCGCGTGGTGAAGTACTCCTGCAGCAGCAGTGGCATCTGCGGCGCGCTCTCGATCAGGCGCGGCACCAGCTGCGGCAGCAGATAGGGGCCGATGGTGTAGATCACGCCCACCCGCAGCGCGCCGGACAAGGGGTCGTGGCCCTGCTTGGCGATTTCCTTCAGGTTGGCGCTTTCCTCCAGCACCTTCTGGGCCTGGGCCACGATGCGCTCGCCGATCGGGGTCACGCCCACTTCGGTGCCGCCCCGCTCGAACAGCGTCACGCCCAGTTCATCCTCCAGCTTGCGGATGGCCACCGAAAGCGTGGGCTGGCTGACGAAACAGGCTTCGGCGGCACGGCCGAAGTGCCGCTCCCGCGCCACCGCCACGATGTACTTCAGTTCAGTCAGGGTCATCTCTCGCCTCTTTTCAAGCCTTGAGGAAATCTTCCCGCCCGCGCATCCATCGCGCCAGGTGGGCGGACACCACGTCCTGTGCGTGTGCCTGCAATTGGGCGGCGGCTTCGTGCGCCTGCTCGGCGATCTCCAGATCGGCGTCCAGGTCGGCGAACCGCATCAGCGCCAGGCCCGATTGCCGCACGCCCAGGAATTCGCCGGGCCCGCGCAACTCGAGGTCGCGCCGCGCGATCTCGAAGCCGTCGGTGGTTTCGTGCATGGTGCGCAGCCGCGCCTTGGCGACCTGCGACAGCGGCGCCTGGTACAGCAGCACGCACACCGACTCGGCCGCGCCCCGCCCTACCCGGCCGCGCAACTGGTGCAACTGCGCCAGGCCGAAGCGTTCGGCGTGCTCGATCACCATCAGCGAGGCATTGGGCACGTCGACGCCAACCTCGATCACGGTGGTGGCCACCAGCAGGTCGAGATCGCCGTCCTTGAAAGCCTGCATGACCGCCGCCTTCTCGGAGGTCGGCAGCCGGCCGTGCACCAGTCCCACGCGCAGTTCGGGCAGCGCCTGCCGCAGCGTCTCGAAGGTGTCGACGGCGGTCTGCAGCTCCAGCGTCTCGCTTTCCTCGACCAGCGGACACACCCAATACACCTGGCGGCCCGTGCGGGCCGCTTCGTGGATGCGCGCCACCACCTCGTCGCGGCGCGTATCCGACAGCAGCTTGGTGATGACCGGCACCCGGCCCGGCGGCAGTTCGTCGATGACCGAAACGTCCAGGTCAGCGAAGAAGGTCATCGCCAGCGTGCGGGGGATGGGCGTGGCCGACATCATCAACTGGTGGGGGAAGACCTCGTCCTCGCCGCCCTTGTTGCGCAGGGCCAGCCGCTGGCCCACGCCGAAGCGGTGCTGCTCGTCGACGATGGACAGGCCCAGCCGCGCGAACTGCACGTGCTGCTGGATCAGGGCCTGCGTGCCCACCGCCAGCGGCGCCTCGCCGCTTTCGATCAGCGCGGCCGCCTCGCGCCGGCCCTTGGGCGTCAGGCTGCCGGTCAGCCAGGCCACCTTCACGCCCAGCGGCTCGAGCCAGCCCACCAGCTTGCGGAAATGCTGTTCGGCCAGGATCTCGGTGGGCGCCATCAGCGCCGCCTGGTAGCCGTTGTCGATGGCCTGCGCGGCGGCCAGCGCCGCCACCACCGTCTTGCCGCTGCCCACGTCGCCCTGCAGCAGCCGCTGCATGGGGTGTGGCCGGGTCAGGTCGGCGGCGATCTCGTCCCGCACCCGCTGCTGGGCGCCGGTCAACTCGAACGGCAGCGCGCGCAGCAGCCGCGCCACCAGTCCATCCGCCGCGGTCGAGCGCGCCAGCGGCGGCGCCCGCTTGTCCAGCCGGGCGGCGCGCGCCCGCGCCAGCGACAACTGCTGGGCCAGCAGTTCGTCGAACTTGATGCGCAGCCAGGCCGGATGCGCGCGATCGACCAGGGGCTGCGTGGCGACGTCGGGCGGCGGCGCATGCAGCAGGCGCACGGCCTCGCCGAAGGGCATCAGGCCATAGCGCTGCAGCAGCGCCTCCGGCAGCGTGTCGCGCAGGTCCGCCCGCTCCAGCGCCGCGGCGATGGCCTTGCGCAGCGTGGCCTGGGGCAGCCCCTCGGTGGTGGGATAGACCGGCGTCAGACGGTCGGGCAGCGGCGTATCCCCATCGGCGACCGTGGTGCGCGGATGCACCATTTCCATGCCGAAGAAACCGCCGCGCGCCTCGCCCCGCGCGCGGATGCGGCGTCCCACCGCCAGTTGCTTCTGCTGGCTGGGATAGAAATTCAGGTAGCGCAGCGCGAGTTCGCCGGTGTCGTCCTCGATCGCGGCCACCAGTTGGCGCCGCGGCCGGTAGGCGACCTCGCAGCGCGTGACCACGCCCTCGACCTGCGCCCACATGCCCGGCAGCAGCCGCTTGATCGGCGTCAGTTGCGTCTCGTCCTCGTAGCGGATGGGCAGGTGCAGGACGAAGTCGTCCGCGACGCGCAGCCCGAGCTTGCGCATCTTGCGCTGCTGCGGCGTCAGCTCGGCCTCGTCCTGGGCGGCGGTGCGCGCGCTCATGTATCGGCCTGGATCAGATGACCAGGATCGCCTCGACCTCGAACTCGGCGCCCTTGGGCAAGGCGGCCACGCCCACCGTGGAACGGGCGGGGAAAGGCTGGGGGATCAGTTGGGCCATGATGTCGTTGGCGGTGCCGAACTTGGACAGGTCGGTCAGGAACAGCGTCAGCTTGACGACCTGGTCCAGCGTGCCGCCCGCCTGGCGCACCACCGCTTCCATGTTGGCGAAGGCCTGGCGCACCTGGGCCTCGAAACTGCCCGTCTCCAGCTGGCCGGTGGCGGGAATCAGCCCGATCTGGCCCGACAGATAGACGGTCTTGCCGGAAGCGGGCACGGCCACGGCCTGGGAATACGGGCCAACGGCCGCCGGTGCTGCGTCGGTATGGATGATCTGCTTGCTCATGCGTGCCTCGAGGAATGGGGATACGCGCCCGTAGGCGCCTATGCATAAAGCTATCAGAAATTCGTTTGTCATAGTGCTCGCCCCGCCCTGGGGTAACAATTTCCCCTGTTGCTAGAATGGCCTTCAAAGCGCGATTCCTTCCAAAAGCGTACGCTGCGCGCCGCGCGATCAAGAAGCCACCCGACACCAGGCAGCAGGAATCCCTTCGTATGAAAGCAACCTCATGGCGCGAGCGTCTGCTGGGCAAGGCCCGGGACCCGCTGTCCCCGGACACCCGGCATTCCCTCGCGCTGGCGGCCTTCCTGGCCTGGGTGGGGCTGGGCGCGGACGGCCTGTCCTCGTCGTCCTACGGTCCCGAGGAAGCGTTCCGCGCGCTGGGCGCCCATACCCACCTCGCCCTCTTCCTGGCCATCGCCACCGCCATCACGGTGTTCGTCGTCGCGCTGGCCTACAACCAGGTCATCGAACTGTTCCCCACCGGCGGCGGCGGCTACCGGGTCTCGACCGCGCTGCTCGGCCCCACGGCCGGCCTGGTATCCGGCTCGGCGCTGATCGTGGACTATGTGCTGACCATCGCCATTTCCGTGGCCAGCGGCACCGACGCGCTGTTCTCGCTGCTGCCGGCAAGCTGGCAGACGTTCAAGCTGTGGACCGCCTGTGTGATGGTGCTCCTGCTGATATGGCTGAACCTGCGCGGCGCCAAGGAAAGCATCAAGGTCCTCTTGCCCATCTTCGCCGGCTTCGTGGTCACGCACGCCATCCTGATCGCCTGGGGCATCTTCGCCCACGCCGAGGGTCTGCCGCTGCTGATTCCCGACACGATCAGGGAAGTGCGCGAGTTCTCGCAGGAGTCTGGCTGGTTCTTCGTGCTGGCGGTGTTCCTGAAGGCCTATTCGCTGGGCGGCGGCACCTACACCGGGATCGAGGCGGTCTCCAACAACGTCGACCGCCTGGCCGAGCCGGTGGTCCATACCGGCAAGGCGACCATGCTGCTGATGGCCATCAGCCTGGCCTTCACCGCCGGCGGCATCATCCTGCTCTACCTGCTGTGGAACGCGGCGCCGGTGGAGGGCCAGACCCTGAACGCCGTGGTGTTCGGCAACGTGCTTGGTGAAATGGGCTTCGGCGGCGGCAACCTGGTCGTGGCGCTGACCGTGGTTCTGGCTTTCGAGGCAGGCCTGTTGTTCGTGGCCGCCAACACCGGTTTCCTGGGCGGCCCCTCGGTGCTGTCCAACATGGCTTCCGATTCCTGGATGCCGCACCGCTTCCGCTACCTGTCGAACCGGCTGGTTACCGAGAACGGCATCCTGCTGATGGGCATCTCCGCCTTCGCCATCCTGCTGCTGACGGGGGGCAAGGTATCCGTCCTGGTGGTGCTGTACTCGATCAACGTGTTCCTGACCTTCACGCTGTCGCTGGCGGGCTTGTCGACCTTCTGGATACGCAACCGCCACAAGCCCCTGCACAAAAAGCACTGGCGGCAGCGCCTGGCCCTGTCGCTGGTGGCCGTCACCATCACCAGTTCCATCCTGGTCGTCACCATCGTCGAGAAATTCTTCGAGGGCGGCTGGGCCACGCTGCTCATCACCAGCGTGCTGATCTTCATCTGCCTGGGGATACGGTCGCACTACCGCGAAACGCGGCGGCGCATCGCCGCGATCGACGACATCTTCGCCGACCAGTCCTTCGGCTCGGACTGCTCGCCGCCCGCGCTCGACCCCTATGCGCCCACCGCCGCCTTCCTGGTCGGCTCCAGCCGCGGCGGCGGCCTGCACGCGCTGCTGTGGGTGCAGCGCATGTTCCCCGATCACTTCAAGAACTTCATCTTCATCAACGCGCGGACCGTGGACGCCCAGGTCTACGGCGGCCCGGAAGCGATGGAGGCGATGAAGCTGCAGGCGACGACTTCGCTGAAATTCTTCGAGCGCTTCTGCAACAGCTACGGCATGGCCGCGACCAGCCGCCTGAGCTTCGGCACCGATGCCGTGCAGACCCTGGAAAAGGAAATCACCGAAGTCCTGCAGGAATATCCCAACACCATCGTCTTCGCCAGCAAGCTGGTGTTCAAGCGCGAGAATTTCGTCACCCGCCTGCTGCACAACCAGGCGATCAACTCGCTGCAGCGGCGCATGCACGTCAACGGACAGCAACTGATGGTGCTGCCCATGCTCATCGACTAGCGCCCAGGCGCGCCGGAGCGCGGTATCCTTGGAAGAACATCCCGGGAACCGCGCTCTCCATGCTTCGCTTCGAACACCTCATCCAGATCAACGACCCGCTCGTCCCCCTGCTTACGCCGCTCACGCGCGAGCAGATCTGGCGCGGGCTGTTCATCCGGGCGCACGAGCCCACGGAATTCGTCATGGGTCTGGAAAGCTGCACCATCGAGGCGGAAGCGGTCGGGACGGAGCACACGGTGCTCAAGCGCGTGCTCGACTTCGGGCCGTTCCAGGTCCACGACGAGGTCACGCTGACGCCCATGCGGCAGGTCAAGGTGCTGGCCACCGCCACCGAACTGTGGCCGCGCAGCGAAGCCACGGTCCGCATCGAGGAACCCGAACCCGACGTGCTGTTCCTGCGCTTCATCTACGAGCTGGACCTGCAGGAAGGTCACAGCGAGCTGGACGAAACCGTGGTGGCCCTGCGCAAGCAAGCTTACATCGCCGCCGACATGGACACGGTCCAGCGCATCCGGGAGCTGGCCGAGTCCGGCCGGCTCGTGCACTGATCCGGATTACTTCTCGACGAAGGCGCGCTCGACCACGTAGTCCCCGGCATGGCCGGTGTGCTCGGACGCCTTGAAGCCCAGGCCATCCAGGATGGCGGTGACGTCGGCCAGCATGTGCGGGCTGCCGCACAGCATGGCGCGGTCGTGCTCGGGATTGATGGGCGGCAGGCCGGTGTCCGCCGCCAGCTTGCCGCTGGTCAGGAGGTCGGTGATGCGGCCCTGGTTGCGGAACGGCTCGCGCGTGACCGTGGGGTAGTAGATCAGCTTGTCGCGCACCATTTCGCCGAAGTACTCGTTGCCCGGCAGGTCGCTGCCGATGTAGTCCGAATAGGCCAGTTCGCTGCCCCAGCGCACGCCGTGCACCAGCACCACTTTCTCGAAGCGCTCGTAGACGTCGGGATCCTTGATGATGCTCATGAAGGGCGCCAGGCCCGTACCCGTGCCGAACAGGTATAGGTTCTTGCCGGGCAGCAGGTCGTCCACCACCAGGGTGCCGACCGGCTTGCGGCTGACCAGGATGGAATCGCCTTCCTTCAGGTGCTGCAGGCGCGACGTGAGCGGGCCGTTGGGCACCTTGATGCTCAGGAACTCGAGGTGTTCCTCGTAGTTGGCGCTGGCGATGCTGTAGGCACGCATCAGCGGCTTGCCCTCGACCTCCAGGCCGATCATGACGAAATGGCCGTTGTGGAAACGCAGCGCGGGATCGCGCGTGGTCTTGAAGCTGAAAAGCGTCTCGTTCCAGTGATGAACGCTCGTGACGCGTTCGGTATTGAAAGCGGCCATGGCCTGTCGGATCCCATCTAGATAGTCGGGCCAGTTTACCAAACCATGACTGGCCGTCGGACGTAAACCTTAGATTTTATGCGGATTAGCGGGCAGTAAGGCGAAATTGACCGCATCTTATGAACATGGGTTTTAAGCATATTTCCGCCGGCCGGGGTAACCCACTGTTTCCGTCCAATCATGGCCGCGACTGACCTGGATCAATCAGACTGTCCCGGATCTCCTGTGTAATGGTTCCACCCCTTTTCCTTCCGGAGGCCGAACGATGACTGCCATGATGAAAGCCGCCGTATTCGTCGCGCCCGGGCGCATCGAGATCGCGGACAAACCCATCCCCGACGTGGGCCCGAACGACGCCCTGGTCCGCATCACCACCACCACCATCTGCGGCACCGACATCCACATCCTGAAAGGCGAATACCCCGTCGCGCCGGGCCTGACCGTGGGCCACGAGCCGGTGGGCGTGATCGAGAAACTCGGCAGCGCCGTGGCCGGCTACCAAGAAGGCCAGCGCGTCATCGCCGGCGCCATCTGCCCCAATTTCAACTCCTACGCCGCCCAGGACGGCGTGCCGTCGCAGGACGGCAGCTACCTGGTCCCGCAGGGCCTGTGCGGCTGCCACGGCTACAAGGCCACCGCCGGCTGGCGCTTCGGCAACCTCATCGACGGCACCCAGGCGGAATACGTGCTGGTGCCCGATGCCCAGGCCAACCTTGCCCCGATCCCGGACGGCCTGACCGACGAACAGGTGCTGATGTGCCCGGACATCATGTCCACCGGCTTCAAGGGCGCCGAGAACGCCAACATCCGCATCGGCGACGTGGTGGCCGTGTTCGCCCAGGGCCCCATCGGCCTGTGCGCCACCGCCGGCGCCCGGCTGTCGGGCGCGACGACCATCATCGCCATCGACGGCAACCCGCACCGGCTCGACATCGCCCGCAAGCTGGGGGCGGACGTCGCGCTGAATTTCCGCGAATGCGACGTGGTGGACGAGATCATGAAGCTGACCGGCGGCCGCGGCGTGGATGCCTCGATCGAGGCCCTGGGCACCCAGTCGACCTTCGCGTCCGCGCTGCGCGTGCTCAAGCCGGGCGGCACCCTGTCCAGCCTGGGCGTCTATTCCGAGGACCTGACCCTGCCGCTGTCGGCCTTCGCCGCCGGGCTGGGCGACCACAAGATCAATACCGCGCTATGCCCCGGCGGCAAGGAACGGATGCGGCGGCTGATCAACGTGCTGGAATCCGGGCGCCTGGACCTGGGGCTGCTGGTGACCCACCAGTTCAAGCTGGACGACATCGTGGCGGCCTACGAACTGTTCGCGAACCAGCGGGACAATGTACTGAAGGTGGCGGTCAAGCCGCATTGAGCGGCTTATGGCTGGTTCTTCGTGGCTTTCGCACCATGTGCGGAACGCTTGCGCACCCGCTGGCGGACCGGAGTGTCGGCCGTATCGGCAAGCTCGATCAGCACGTCGCCGAGCGTGCGCTGATGCCCTGGCCGACGCGCGATCAACTCCAGCCCCACGGCATCGAAAAGGCTCAGCATCTTGACGGCGCCGATTTCGGGCAACGCCCCCGTCTCGAACATGCTGATGCGGCCGCGCGCCACGCCGCTCATCTCGGCGACCTGCTGTTGGGTCAGATCGGCCGCCATCCGGGCACCACGGAAGGCTTTTCCCAGTTCGGCAAGGTTCATGTTCTATATCCGGAACATTATTGGCAAAACCCTAGATAATGAATCGCATATGGAACACTACGCTATCGCAAGCCATGTCCCTTATTCGAGACATTAGAAGGAGAAACCAATGTAATGTCTCATAGGCATTACATTGAATCAGAGGCTCGCCCAAAACAAAAACGACGTCCGCATCGCAAGATGCAGTACGTCGTTTTTGAATGAAACCTGGTGGAGCGGAGGAGGATCGAACTCCCGACCTTCGCATTGCGAACGCGACGCTCTCCCAGCTGAGCTACCGCCCCACGTGCAGACCGCAACTATACCGTATTTTTTTGATACGTGCGTGGCGCCTCGAACAGCAGATCCGGACCGATCTCGGCCACGCGGCGGGCGCCGCAAAGCTGCATGCCGCGCTGGAACTCCTCGCGCAGGATGTCCAGCGCGCGGGCGGCGCCCGCCTCGCCCACGGCGATCGCGCCCCACAGCGTGGCCCGCCCCACCAGCACGCCGTTGGCCCCCAGCGCCAGCGCCTTCAGGATGTCGCCGCCACGCCGCACACCGCCATCGACCAGCACTTCCATGCGACCGGCGGCGGCCCGCGCCACGCCGGGCAGCGCGTCCAGCGTCGCCGCCGCGCCGTCCAGTTGCCGGCCGCCGTGATTCGACACGACCACGGCGTCGCAGCCCATGCGCGCCAGCCTGTCGGCGTCGTCCGGGCGCAGCACGCCCTTGACGATGAGCTTGCGCGGCCACTGGTCGCGCAGGGCCTCCAGGCGCGCCCAATCGAACGAGGGATCGTAGCTGCGGCCCACCGACGAGGCCAGGCGCGTGGCGTCGGCGCCGGGCGCCTCCAGGCCTTTCAGGCTTTCCATCACCGGCACGCCGCGGCACAGCATGTCCAGCGCCCAGGCCGGCCGGCTGGCGAAGTCTCGCAGGTTGCGCGCGGTGTAGTGGAACGGGAAGGACAGGCCGTTGCGGAAGTCGCGCTCGCGCTTGCCGCCCACGGGCAGGTCGACGGTGATCATCAGGCCTTCGTAGTCCGCCGCCCGCGCGCGGGCGATCAGCGACTCCAGCAGCGGCCGGTGGCGCAGGATGTAGGCCTGGAACCACAGGCGTCCCGGCGCGGCGTCGGCGATCTGCTCGATCGAGGCGGTGGCCGAGGTCGACAGCGTATAGGGCACGCCCGCGCGGGCGGCGGCGCGGGCGATGGCGATATCGCCGCCGCGGCGGCCGAACCCCACCGCGCCGGTGGGCGCGACGGCCAGCGGCAGGCTGGACGGGGAGCCCAGCACCAGCGCGCCGGTATCCACCGCCGAGACGTCAACCAGCGCGCGCGGCGCCAGCCGGACGCGCCGGAAGGCCGCGCAATTGTCGGCCAGCGTCAGTTCGTCTTCGGCGCCGCCGTCGAAGAAATCGAAAATGGCGCGGGGCAGGCGGCGCCGCGACGCGCGGCGCAGGTCTTCGATACTGTGGGCACGTGGCAATCCCGTCATGACCCCGCGCCTATTCCGCCGTGATGCCGGCGGCCTTGATCACCTCGGCCCAGCGCTTCTGGTCCTGGACCAGGAACTTGCCGAACGCCTCGGGCGTATCGCCGATGACTTCGGCGCCCAGTTCCTTCAGGCGCTTCTGCACGTCGGGTTGCCGCAGCGCCTCGACCATGGACTGGTTCAGCTTCCGCACGACCGGCTGCGGCGTGCCGGCCGGCGCCAGCAGTCCCACCCACGGCGCGGTGTCCTGGAAGTCGGGGAAGCCGACGTCGGCCATCGTCGGCACGCCGGGAAACTCGGCGCTGGCCTGAGGCGTCCCCACCGCCAGCACTTTCAGGCGCTTCTCCTGGACATTGGCGGCCACGCCTATGATGGGATAGAACATGAACGAGACGCGCCCCGCCATGACCTCGGTCAGCGCTGGGCCGTTGCCGCGGAACGGCACGTGGATCATGCGCGCCTTGGCCATCGTCGACAGCATCGCGCCCGCCAGGTGGGCCGACCCGCCGTTGCCCGCGGAACCATAGCTGATGGTGTCGGGCTTGGCGCGCGCCTGCTCGATCAACTGCTTCATGGACTGGATCGGCGACGTGTAGGCGGTGACCGCGACCATGGGTAGCGACGCCGCGTTGGAAACCGGCGCGAAGTCCTTGAGCGGGTCGTAGCCAGCCTTGGCGCCCAGCAGGAGCCAGTTGACGTTGTGCGACAGCGAGGCGAACAACACGGTGTATCCGTCCGCCCCGGCCGCCGCCACCTCGCGCGTGGCGATCAGCGAGTTGGCGCCCGCCTTGTTCTCCACCACCACGGGGTGCCCCAGCGAGCGCGTCATTTCCTGCGCCAGCACCCGGGCGATCACGTCGGTGGGCCCGCCAGCGGCGAAGCCGACGATCATGCGTATGGGCCGGTCGGGATAGGCGCCGGCGGCCGATCCCGCGGCGGCGGCCAGCGTGGCCGCCAGCAGCAGTGTCGATGTCTTTTTCATTGGGGTCTCCTCCTCGTGGTCTCCCGCGTCATGTAGTACGAGACGTGGGCGATAACTGACAGCCTCATGCCGCCGCCCCGAAATACCGGTCGGCCATGACCTGGCAGCGCTTGATCAGGCGGGGTTCGTCCGGGCCATAGTCGGCCACGGCATTGTGGATGGTGCCCATGTTGTCCCACATCAGCACGTCCTTCACCGCCCAGCGATGGCGATAGCGGAAGGCCGGCTGCAACTGGTGGGCGAACAGGAAGGCCAGGATCTCGTCGCTTTCGTGCTCGGGCAGCTCGTTGATGCGCACCGCGTACCCGGGGTTGGCGTACAGCACCTTGCGCCCGGTGATCGGGTGCGTCAGGAAAACGGGGTGCGAGACGGGAGGCTTGGCGCGGCGCTGCGCCTCGGTCAGCGGCGGACGCTGGCTACCCTTTTCCCGCCGCATCATTTCCCAGAACTTGTTGAAGTCGTGCAGCACGGTCATGCCGTCCAGCCGCTGCCGCAGGCCTTCGGGCAGCGTGTCGTAGGCGGCGTGCATGTTGCTGAATTCGGTGCAGCCCAGAGGTTCGCCGTCGCGCACGGGTATGCGGATGCCGTACAGGATGTTGGCGAAGGCGATCATCCTGCTGTAGGACATGTCGGTGTGCCAGTCCTGTCCGGCATCGGCCAACCCCACGGGCTTGCCGTCCTCCACCATGTTTGACAGGATCATGACCTCGGGCATGCCCGGCTCCTGATAGCTGTTGGCCACGTTGACCTCCAGCGTGCCGAAGCGCGCCGCGAAGGATCGCAAGTGCGCGGGAGTCAGGTCCTGCCCGGGAAAACTCAACACGCCATGGCGTCCCAGCAACTGCTCGACCTGCCGGAACTGCGCGTCGTCCAGCGGACGGGACAGGTCCAGGTTCTCGATACGCGCGCCCAGGCTCTGGCCGCTTTCCACCACCTTGATCATTCCTTCCTCCATGAGTGCGATCATCCTGCGCCGCTACCAGGCGGCCTCCAGCAACCGCCGCAATTCGTCCTCGCCGGCCACCCGGCGCGGATTCAGTGCCAGCCCTCTTTCGCTTAGCGCGTGCCGCGCCACGTCGGGCAGCGCCTCGGCCGCCACGTCCAGGTCGCGCAGCCGCGACGGCGCGCCCACCGCTTGCCGCAAGGCCCGCAGGCTGTCGGCCACCGTTTCGGGCCGGGTCTCGCGCCCCGCGCTCAGCGCAGCCGCCGCCATGGCCAGTTCGGCACCCGCGGCCGGCAGGTTGTAGTCCGCCACGTGGGGCAGCATCACCGCGTTGGCCGCCCCGTGGGCCACGCCGCAGCGGCTGCCCAGCACATGGCAGAGCGCGTGGTGCAGGCAACTGCGGGCCGAGGCCAGCACGATGCCCGCCAGGTTGGCGGCCACCAGCAGTTCGCCGCGCGCCGCGGCATCGCGAGGCCGCTCGGCCACGGCCGGCAGCGCCGCCGCGAAGCGCGCCAGGCCTTCCAGCGCCAGCGCTGTCGCATAGGGCGACCGCTGACGGGAATACAGGCCCTCCAGGCAATGCGCGAGACCGTTCATGCCCGAGTCGAGCACGATCCGCGCCGGCACGCCCGCATTCAGGACTGGGTCCAGCAGCACCACGCGGCAGGCGCAGCGCTCGTCCCAGAACAAGAGCTTGCCGGGACCGTGCGCGATGCCGAACGAGGGCGTCATCTCCGCGCCCGAGGCGGTCAGCGGCACGGCCAGGATGGGCAGCTTCGCGCTCCGCAGCGCCGGCACCCGCACCGTATCCGGAGGCGTGAAGCGCGTGGCGTGCCGCGCCAGCTCCCCGCCTTCGGCCGCCAGCAGCGCGGCGGCCTTGGCGGTGTCGATGACGCTGCCGCCGCCGAAGGCGACCAGGCCGTCGGCCTCGTGTTTCGCGATGTCGCGCGCCACGCGCTCGACGGTATCGACCGAGGAGTGCGACGGCACGTCGACGCTTTGCGCGGCGCAGGCTCCCAGCGCATCGACGAGCCGGCCGTACTGCGGCAGGGTTCGCGACCGACGGCTGGCCAGCAGCAGCGGACGGTGCACGCCCAATCTCGCCAGCTCCGACCCGGCCTCGTCCACCGCGCCCGGCCGGAACACCACGCGCGTCAGCAGGGAGTGCGACTGGAAAGCTGCGGGAAACGGAAAGAGGCCTGAGGTCATGCTCGTGAACGATGGGCATCGGCGATGCGGTCGCAGTGTATCGGCGCGACCGGGGCCGCGATAGAATCGAACCGGGAAATCATCGTTTCCAGAACGAAAACAGACTCACACCCGTCCGGGAGGCAAGTTGGACAAGCTGCGCTGCATCGAGGTGTTCATCGAGGTCGCCCAAGGCCTGAGCTTTTCCGGCGCCGCCCAGCGGCTGGGCATGGCCAAGGGCAACGTCACCAAACACATCGCCTGGCTCGAGCGGGAACTGGGCGTGCAGTTGCTCCAGCGCACCACCAAGAGCGTGAGCCTGACCGAGTCCGGCCTGGCGCTGCTGGAGAACGGCCGCGACCTGCTCGAGCACATGGAAGGCGTGGAGACCGCCGTGCGCCGTTCGGTCAAGGAACCCAAGGGGATGCTGCGCGTGGGCACGCCGCCCTCGTTCGGCGCCTTCCACCTGGTGCCGGTGATCACCGCGTTCTCGGCCGCGCACCCCGACATCCGCGTGGTGATGTACCTGGACGACGGCCGCACCGACCTGGTCGGCGAAGGGCTGGACATGTCGGTGCGCATCGCCTCGTCGCTCAAGGACACGAGCCAGGTCTCGCACCGGCTGGCCCGGGTGCCGCAGGTGCTGGTGGCAGCGCCCGCCTACCTGGCCCGGCGCGGCCGCCCGGCGTCGGTCGAGGACCTCGCGCGCCACGACTGCATGGTGCACGCGCTGAAGTCGCCCACCAACGCCTGGTCCTTCCAGGGCCCCGGCGGCAAGGTCACGGTCAGGGTGGGCGGAACCATACGCGCCAACTTCGGCGAGCCCCTGCGGCACGCCGCCCTGCTGGGCCACGGCATCTCCATGCATCCCATCTACATGGTGTCCGAGGACCTGCGCCAGGGCCGGCTCGAAGCCGTGCTGACGGACTACCAGCCGACCGAACTGGAGATCCACGCGGTCTTTCCCAGCCGCCGCAACCTGCCGCTGCGCGTGCGCACCTTCCTGGATTTCCTGAAAGGCTGGTTCAGCCAGCCGCGCTGGGAAGACGTCGCCTCATAGTTACCAAAACGGAAACACTGTTTTCTCCCGACGCCGCTGGTCCGCGCGCCGGGGCGCTGCCTATACTGCCGCCTCGCGCCACCCCACCACCGCGCCCACCACGAGGCGCGCCGCGCTCAGCCGCGGCCAAGAGGAGACAACCATGCCGACGATGCCGCAAACACTGCTGGGCGGCCTGCTGCTGGCCGCGGCCCTGCCCGCCGCCAGCGCCTATCCCGAACGCGCCGTGCGCATCATCGTGCCGTTCGCGGCCGGAGCGACGCTGGACCTGATGACCCGCGCGGTGGCCGAGGAACTGGCCCACCAGCTCGGCCAGCCGGTGGTGGTGGAAAACCGTGCCGGCGCCAGCGGCATCATCGGCGCCGACGCGGTGGCCAAGGCGCCCGCCGACGGCTACACCCTGATGATGGCGCCGTTCAGCGTGCTGGCCGTCAATGCCAGCCTGCACAAGAACCTGCCCTACGACAACCTGCGCGACCTCGCGCCCGTGGCCCTGGTCGCGGTGGCGCCGCACGTGCTGCTGGCCAGCGCCCAGTTGCCCTACCGGACACTGGCCGACCTGCTGGCCGCCGCCAAGGCCCGGCCCGGGCAGATCGCCTATGCCTCGGCCGGCGCGGGCAGCTCGGCGCACCTGGCGACCGAGGTCCTGCTGTACAAGGCGGGCGTGAAAATGGCGCACGTACCCTACAAGGGAACGGCGCCGGCCTACAACGACCTCATACCCGGCCGCGTGGCCGTGATGATAGACGGCGTGGGCGCGGCCCTGCCGCGCATCCAGTCCGGCCAGGTGCGCGCGTTGGGCGTGACCAGCCCCGAGCCGGTGGACGTGCTGCCCGGCGTGCCCACCCTGGCCCAGGCCGGCGTGCCTGGCTACGACGTCACGCCGTGGTACGGCATGGTGGCGCCGCGCGGCACGCCGGAAGCGGTCGTCGCCGCGCTCAACGGCGCCGTCAATCGCGCCCTGGCGACCGAGGGCCTGCGCCGCCGGTTCGCCGAGATGGGCCTGCAACCGCGCGGCGGCAAGTCCGCCGACTTCGGCGCCTATATGGCGAGCGAAACCGCCAAGTGGCGCGAGGTGGTACAAGAAGCACACGTCAGCATCGAATGAAGGGCCGTATCAGCGCACCCGCCATGAGCCATCGCCTGTTCTCCCCGCTGCCGCTGCGCGGCGTCACCCTGCCCAACCGCATCGGCGTCGCGCCCATGTGCCAGTACTCATGCGTGGACGGTCTGGCCAGCGCATGGCACATGGTGCACCTGGGCAGCCGTGCAGTGGGAGGCGCCGGCCTGGTGCTGCTGGAGGCGGCCGCGGTCACGGCCGACGGGCGCATCAGCCCGGGGGACCTCGGCATCTGGAATGAAGGCCAGGCGCAGGCGCTGGCCCCCATCGCGCGCTTCATCGCCGAGCAGGGCGCGATCCCGGGCATCCAGCTCGCGCACGCGGGCCGCAAGGGCTCGACCAGCCGCCCCTGGGAAGGCAAGGCCGGCATCCCGCCGGAACGCGGCGGCTGGCCGGTCATGGCGCCCAGCGCCGTGCCCTTCGCCGACGGCTATCCGCTGCCGCGCGAAATGACCGAGGCCGACATCGCCGGCGTCGTGGAGGCGTTCGCCAACGCGGCGCGCCGCGCCGCCGCGATCGGCATGCGGGTGATCGAACTGCACATGGGCCATGGCTACCTGATGCACCAGTTCCTGTCGCCCCTGGCCAACCAGCGCCGGGACGCCTGCGGCGGCGACTTCGAAGGCCGCATCCGCGTGCCCTTGCGGGTCGCCGCCGCGGTCCGCGACAGCCTGCCGTCCGAACTGCCCTTGTTCGTGCGGCTGTCCGCCACCGACTGGCTGGACGGCGGCTGGGACCTGCCCCAGTCCATCGCTCTCTCGCAGCGGCTCAAGGCGCTGGGCGTGGACCTGGTCGATTGCTCCAGCGGTTCGATCCGGCCCGGCTCGCAGGGCAGCGGCGACCCGGGCTTCCAGGTCCCCCTGGCCGCCGCGATACGCCGGGATGCCGGCATCGCCACGGCGGCAGTGGGCGGCATCACCGAGGCCCGCCAGGCCGAGGCCATCCTGCAACGCGGCGACGCCGACCTGATCCTGCTGGCGCGCGCGCTGCTGCGCGATCCCTATTGGCCGCTGCGCGCCGCCGCCGAGCTGGAGGCCGCGGCGCCGGACTGGCCGGTGCAGTACCAGCGCGCCGTTACCCGCATGCGCGGCTAGCGCGCCCGCGCCGCCGGCACGATTTGAGTTACGCGTCGTCTTGCCCAACAATGCGGCATGGATAGGCGGATCTCGAACCCTGGCGGCGACATGGCACGAATCTCACTGGGAATAGGCGCGCGGACCGCGAAGCTGGCGGCCTCGTCGCTGGCCGTGGCCTGGCTGGCGGGCTGCTCGCTGCCGCCGCTGGCCGACCGCTCCGTGTCGTCGGCCCTGGACCCGGCCGCCTCGCGCCAGACCGCCCTGGGCCGCGTGCTCGGACCGCAGGCCGACGCTCATCCGGGCAGGACCGGCTTCCACCCGCTGGCCGATGCCCGCGATGCCTTCGCCGCGCGCATGCTGCTGACCCACGCCGCCGAACGCACGCTGGACATCCAGTACTACATCTGGCGCGGCGACATGACCGGCACCATGATGCTGGAGGCGCTGCACGCCGCGGCCGACCGCGGAGTGCGGGTGCGGCTGCTGCTGGACGACAACGGCATCTCCGGCCTGGACGAAACCCTGGCCGCGCTGGACGCCCACCCCAACATAGAGGTCCGGCTGTTCAACCCGTTCGCCATCCGGCGCCCCAAGATGGTGGGCTACCTGTTCGAGTTCTCGCGCCTGAACCGGCGCATGCACAACAAGTCGTTCACGGCGGACAACCAGGCGACCATCGTGGGCGGCCGCAACATCGGCGACGAATATTTCGGCGCCACCGACGGCGTGCTGTTCGCCGATCTCGACGTACTGGCCGTGGGCGGCATCGTGAACGACGTCTCGGCCGACTTCGACCGCTACTGGGCCAGCGTCTCGGCCTATCCGGTCGACCAGTTGCTGCCACCCGTTCCGGCCGCCAGGCTGGACGCGCTGGCCGCCGACGCCGCCTCCATCGAGGCCAACCCGGCCGCGGCCGCCTATGTCGGGGCCATACGCGAACAGCCTTTCGTACGCGACCTGCTGGCGGGCACGCTGCCGCTGACCTGGGCGCCCGCGCGCATGGTCAGCGACGATCCGGCCAAGGCGCAAGGCCAGGCCGGCCCCGAAGGGTTGCTGGCCCACCAGTTGGCCGCCATCATCGGCATGCCGGAAAAGGAACTCGACCTGGTGTCGCCCTACTTCGTCCCGGGTGCCCAGGGAACCGCCGAGTTCGCGGCCATGGCACGGCGGGGCATGAAGCTGCGGGTGCTGACCAATGCGCTCGAAGCCACCGACGTTCCCGTCGTGCATTCGGGCTATGCCCGGCGGCGCAAGGACCTGCTGGAGGCCGGCGTGCGCCTGTACGAAATGCGCAGCGCCTCGCACCACAGCGGCAAGCCCGAAGGCAAGCCGCTGTTCGGCAGCTCGGGCTCCAGCCTGCACGCCAAGACCTTCGGCGTGGACCGCACCCGGGCCTTCATCGGATCCTTCAATTTCGATCCGCGCTCGGCCAACCTGAACACGGAGCTGGGCTTCGTCATCGACAGCCCCGAACTGGCCCGCGGCATCTCGGAAGCCTTCGACACCACCATCCCCGACAGCGCCTACGAGGTCTGCCTGGCGCCGGACGGCAGCCTGTACTGGCTCGAGCGCCAGGACGGCCGCACCATCCGGCACGACACCGAACCCGGCACCAGCCTGCTCAAGCGGCTGGCGATCCGGGTGATGTCGTGGCTGCCCATCGAACCCCTGCTCTGACGCGGGCCGGGCGCCGCCGTCAGTGTCCGGTGCCGTCGGAGTTGCGGCTGGCCTCGAACAGGAACCACGTGCGCCGCTCGGTCTCGTCTATCCAGTTCTCGATCAGGCTGGCGGTGGCGATGTCGCGATGGGTATCGCAGATGTCGTGCGCCTCGCGCAGGTGGCTGGCCAGGGTCTTGTTGTCCTCGCGCAGCTCGGCCAGCATGTCCAGCGGCTGGACGTAGTCGGCGTCGTTGTCGAGGATGCGCTGGAGCTTGGCGATATGGCCGATGGACTTGATGGTGGGCCCGCCTATCTTGCGCACGCGCTCGGCAATGACGTCGGTCATGGCGAAGATCTCGACGCCCTGCTCGTCCAGCAGCACGTGGTAGTCGCGGAAGTGCGGACCGCTCATGTGCCAATGGAAATTCTTGGTCTTCAGGTACAGGGCGAAGACGTCGGCCAGGATACCGTTGAGCACGCCGCTGAGTTCCCGCGTCGCTTCCGCGCCCAGGTCGGTGGGGGTGGCCAGCGGGGCCGCGCGGCGCTTCTTCAACTTGCCTTGACGTTCGGTGTCCATTCGCTTCATGGCATGCTCCAGGGGAGAGGTGAGGCGGGGCGGAGGCGCAGGCTTGCGGCGGCCGTACCCGCCGTCCGATTATGAAAGGCATGGACCGCCAGATCAATCGACAGCCAATCTAATGGTAAACCCGTAGTCCGTCCATGAATGGGTGTAGACTAATGCGCTCTCGTCTTCCGGCCCGCGGCGAGGACTCCACTGCCGGCCGCCCCTTCCTGAGCCCTGCCGCTTGAACTCCGACTCCCCTTCGCTTCCGGCCTCGACGCGCTCGCTCTGGAAAGCCCGCGCGCTCGTCACGGTCTCGCTCATGACCGGCGTCATGGGCAGCAGCGTCCCCACGCCGCTCTATCCCCTCTACCAGGCGCAGTTGCACCTGCCCTCGTTCACCACCACGGCCATCTTCTTCGCCTACGTGGTCGGGGTGCTGAGCGCGCTGCTGGTCGGCGGCCGCCTGGCGGACCGGGTCGCGGACCGGCGCCGGCTGCTGCTGCCGGCGCTGGCCATGGTGGCCATCGGCGCGATCCTGCTGGCCCTCGCCCACAACCTCGGCATGCTGCTGGCCGGGCGCCTGCTGGCGGGACTGGGCACCGGCACGCTGACCGGCGCGGCCAACGCCGCGCTGCTCGACCTCGAACCGCCGCAGCACAAGCAGCGCGCCGCGCTGTTCGGCACGGCGGCCTTCACGCTGGGTTCCATCCTGGGGCCGATCCTGAGCGGCGTGGCATTGCAGGCCGGGTTCTATCCCACCGTCGTGCCCTTCCTGGTCATCGTCTCGATCGCCCTCGCCGTCGGCCATGGATTGTGGCGCCTGCCTCCGCGCCGGGCCGCCGCGCCCGCCCCGGCACCGCATTCGCCACAGGCCGTGCATGCGTCCGCCCGCGCGCTGCCGGCCCGGCACGTCACCCAGCTGATGCTGCTGTGCTGCATCACGCTGTCCATCGTCTGGGGGGTCGGTTCGTCGCTGATGGCGATGGGGCCGTCGCTGGGAGAAAAACTGCTGGGCATCCACGACTACGCGCTCAGCGGCTACGCCACCTCGCTGCTGGCGGCGTGCGCCGGCACGGCGCAGTTCCTGAGCCAGCGCACGTCCAGCACCTCCGCCTTCCGCTACGGCAACATCGTCTTCGCCAGCGGACTGGTCTGTGCCATCGTCTCGCTGCTGGCCACCCAGGCCTGGCTGATGGGCGTGGCGGTGCTGATCACCGGCCTGGGGTTCGGCGCGGCGTTCATCGGCGCCGCCGGCATCGTCAACCAGATCGCGCCGCCCCAGCGGCGCGGCCTCATGGTCTCGCTGTTCTACATCGCGGGCTACATCGGCAACGCGTGGCCCATGCTGCTGGGCTTCATCACCGACCACGCCGGCCCCATGACCGCCGCGATGACACTGCTTCTTACCGCCATCGCCGCATCGGCGGGTTTCGTTCTCCTGTCCCGCCGCCTGCTGCCCATCCGTTCCTGACGGACACCCGGCCCGCAGCCCCCAAAGTTACCCACCCCTGGTGTGGACAACTTTGGGGACAGCCATGGGACTACACAAAAAAACCTTTTTTCACCAACGACTTACCCGGCGTGATGAAAAAATGGGCACACCGACGAAACCGGATGGCTTTCCCTCGATGACCGATCGACGTACCTTCCTCGCCGCCGCAAGCTCCCTGGCCCTGGCCGCGCTGGGCTACGCGCCGCCCGGCGCGGCGGCGCCGCTCAAGCTGGGCGCGCGCACGCCCTTCTCGTTCGACCGCCTGGTGCGCGAAGCGCGCGAGGCCGCCACGCGCCCGTTCCAGGCCACCCCCATGCCGAACTGGCCCATCCTGGAACGCCTGGACTATGCCGCCGTGGGAGACATCCGCTTCAAGCCGGACCATGCCCTGTTCGCCGAGGGTCCCGGCCGGTTCCCGGTCACCTTCTTCCACCTGGGCCGCTTCTCGCCCACGCCAGTGCGCATGTACGTACTGGACGGCAACGGCAGCGACGGCCAGGCGCGCGAGATCCTGTACGACGAAAGCTATTTCGACATGCCGGCCGACAGCCCCGCCCACGCGCTGCCGCCCGGCATCGGCTTCGCCGGCTTCCGCTTTCAGGAAAGCCGCGTGGCCGAACCGCCCGCGCCGGACTGGCGCACGAACGACTGGGTCGCCTTCCTGAGCGCCTCGTACTTCCGCGCGATCGGGGAACTCTATCAATACGGCCTGTCCGCGCGCGGCATCGCGATCGACATCGCCGTCCCCGACCGCGCCGAGGAATTCCCCGCCTTCACGCACATCTATTTCGTGCCGCCGGTTGCCGGCAGCGACACCGTCACGGTCTACGCCCGGCTGGACGGCCCCGGCATCACGGGCGCCTTCCGCTTCGACATGACGCGCGGCAAGGCCGTGCTGATGGACATCGACGCGGCCCTGTTCCTGCGCCGGGACATCGAACGCCTGGGGATCGCGCCGCTGACCTCCATGTACTGGTTCTCGGAAGCCGCCAAGCCCACCGCCGTCGACTGGCGGCCCGAAGTGCACGACTCGGACGGGCTGGCGATGTGGACGCGCGATGGCGAATACATCTGGCGGCCCCTGAACAATCCGCCGCGCATCATGGCCTCGGCGTTCGGCGACGACAACCCGCGCGGCTTCGGCCTGCTCCAGCGGGACCGGAACTTCGACCACTACCTGGACGGCGTCCACTACGAGCGCCGCCCCTCGCTGTGGGTCGAACCGCTGGGCGACTGGGGCCCGGGCGCCGTGCACTTGGTGGAGATCCCCACCGACGACGAGATCCACGACAACATCGTCGCGATGTGGGTCCCCGCCGCCCCGGCTGCGAAAGGCAGCGAGCACCGGCTGAAGTACCGCCTGCACTGGACAGATCGCGAGCCCTATCCGCCGGCTACCGCCCGCTGCGTGGCCACCCGCCTGGGCAACGGCGGCCAGCCGGGCCAACCGCGGCCCCAGGGAGTGCGCAAGTTCATGGTGGAATTCCTGGGCGGCCCGCTGGCCGGCCTGCCCTACGGCCTCACGCCAGAAGCCGTGCTGTGGGCCTCGCGCGGCAGCTTCTCCTATGTATATGTCGAAGCGGTCCCCGACGACGTCCCCGGCCACTGGCGCGCGCAGTTCGACCTGACCGTGGACGGCACCGATCCCGTGGAGATGCGCCTGTACCTGAAGAGCGGCGAAAATACGCTGTCGGAGACGTGGCTGTACCAATACCATCCGCCGGGCGGCGGCACCTGACCGCGCCGGGGATCTCCCCCGGCCGCGGGGTTTTCCAATAGACTCGCAGAACGCCGCCCGGAATCCGCTTCGATGGATTACTCCACCAAGAACATCCAGAAATTCATCTACAGCCAGTACTTCTACATGGGAATCCGGCAGGCGCTGGGCGTGCTCATGCCGGCGCTGGTGCTGCTGGGGCTGTTCCATCAGGCGGCCCTGGGCCTGGCGGCCACGTTCGGCGCCATGTGCGTGGCCATCGTCGACCAGCCCGGCCCCTTCCGGCACCGGCGCAACGAGATGCTGGGCTGCGCCCTGCTGGGCACGCTGGCGGCCGCCATCACCGCGCTCGCCTCGCCCTATCCGCTGGCGCTGTGGGTGGCCGTCATCGTGCAGTGCTTCGGGTTCTCGCTGCTGGCGGTGTACGGCCGCAAGGGCGGGCTGATCGGTTTCGGCTGCCTGCTGCTGATGACGCTGACCATGCACGACGTCCTGGACACGCGCGCAGCGGCCCTGCACACCGCCGCGGTCCTGGTCGGCGGCCTGTGGTACACGGCGTTCAGCCTGGCGGTCAACCGCCTGCTCTGGTACCGGCAGGCGCAACAGGCGATCGCCGTCTGCATCTTCGCCTCGGCCGAATACCTGGAGGCCAAGGCGCGCTTCTACGATCCGGACGTCGACATCGAGGACAACTACCGGCAACTGATCGCCCGCCAGGCGGCCGTGGCCGAACAGCAGGAAGCCGCGCGCGACGTGGTGCTGCGCGAACTGCCGCGCCGCTCCGACCGCAAGCGCGACCAGTACCGGACCATGCTGTTCAATCTGTTCATCGACATCGTCGACCTGCACGAGACCATGGTCGCGGTTCACACCGATTACCTGCTGCTGCGCCGGATGTTCAAGGACTCCGACCTGCTGGTCTTCTTCCGCGACCTGCTGCACAAGCTCTCGCAGGACACCGAGGCCGTGGGACTGGCCGTGACGCAGGGCATGCCCAGCAAGAGCCGGATCACCGTCAAGGCCGAAGTGCGCGCCATCGAATACGAGATCGAACTGCTCAAGCAGCGCGGCTTCCCCGAGGCCGAGCCGGAAGCCTACGCCGCGCTGATCTCGACGTTCCGCCGCGCCCGCAACGCGGCCTACATCGTCGACCGGCTGCACCGCCATACCGACGTCGCCCACCTGGACGAACCCAGTTCGCTCCAGGTCGACGCCTCGCTGCAGCGCTTCCTGTCCCGCCAGGACTTCAAGCTGGGCCGCCTGAGCAGCAATCTCAGGCTGAGTTCGCCCTACCTGCGGCACGCGCTGCGGGTCACCCTGGCGGCGGCGATAGGCATGACCATCTCCAGCGAGTGGCTGATGCCCCACCACGCCATCCACGGCTACTGGGTGGTGCTGACCATACTCGTCATCATGAAGCCGGGCTTCGCCCTGTCCAAGCAGCGCAACCTACAGCGCCTGGCCGGAACACTGATCGGCTGCGCGCTGGTCCTGGCCCTGCTGTTCTTCGTGCACAACAAATTCGTGCTGCTGGCGGCGATGTTCGTGGCGGTCGTCATGGCCAACAGCCTGGTGCTGCTGTACTACGTCGGCAGTTCGGCCTTCAATACCGCCTTCGTGCTGCTGAGCTTCCACTTCCTGGCGCCGGGCTCGCTCATGGTGGTGGGCGAACGGGCCATCGACACGCTGGTCGGCTCGGCCATCGCGCTGGCCTGCAGCTACGTCTTTCCCTATTGGGAATACCGGATGCTGCGGCCGCTGCTGCGGCGCGCGGTCGAGGCCAACCGCCATTACCTGACGGCCAGCCTGGGACTGGTCGGCACCTCGCTCGACAACGTCGAGATGCACCAGGAGAACGTCGACTACCGCCTGGCGCGCAAGAACGTGCACATCGCCTTCGGCAACTTCACCAACTCGTTCTACCGGATGATGCTGGAGCCCAAGTCCAAGCAGCGTTCGCCGGCGCAGCTGAACAGCCTGGTCATCCAGTTGCACGACATGGCTGCGCAGGTGGGCGCGGCGGCGCCACTGATCGCCGCCCTGCCCGCGCTGCCGCCGCCCATGACCGAGACGGTCGAAACGGTGGACCGCCTGCTTCGCGACGCCAATGCCGGCAAGCCGGTCCAGCCGGACGAGGATGAGCGGCTCAAGCAGTTGACCCGGGACATGGACGGCGCCGTGGCGGCCGCCCAGGCGGGCACGGCGCCGGCCGACGCCGAGCGCGTGCTGGTCTTGCAGCAACTGGCCTACCAGGTCAAGCAGATGGCCAAGACCGCGCTGCTGATACGCGCCACGGTCCCGCAGGTGCATTAGGCCTCGTGGCCTAGTAGCCCCAGCACGTACCGGCCGCGGGCTTGCCGCAGGTGCGGTAGTTGACCGAGAACCACAGCTTGCCTGCCCCGCGGGGCGTGCCATCCTTCTTGACGTCGTCGCGCGGCAGTTCTTCCAGCGTGTCGCGGGCCGTCTTGGTGGGAGAGTCGCTGGCAGCGCCTGCCACGAGTTGGATGCGGCCCAGTTGCGACGCGGTCTGCTGGTCGTACACCACATCCTGATCGCCCAGGGCGCCCATGAGCAGCGACGCATCCCGGACCGCGGCGGCATAGCTGTCCGTCGCGCCCGAGCGGCTCAGGTCGGCCTTCAGCGTGCTGACCGCGAGGATATCGGCCAGGGGCGCCGGCGCGACGGTCTTGTAGCTCGCCAGCGGCGCGAGCTGGCCGGCGGCAATCCTGGCACGCAGCAGCGAAGCCCACTGGAACTCGGCGAATTCGGGCAGGCCACCGCTGCCATAGCCGATATCGCGGGTGAAATACACCAACGAGCGATAGGCGTCCTCCTGCATGCCGCCGGGTTCCTCATCGCTGGCGATGCCCACGCGGCTGGGAAGCTGGTCGGCCGTGATGGGATGATCGCCGCCGTCGCGCAGCCAGGTCTTGCGCTCGTCGACCATGCGCTGCCAAAAGGCCCCGGGGGTCGAAATATCGCTGTAGTTGGCGGCGACCTTCACCCACACGGGCAGCTCCGGTCCGCCATCGGCGATGCCGCGCAGCGCCGAGAACGTGTGATGTCCATCGGTAAGGTACAACTCGCCATCCCAGCCGACCACGACCGTCTTCAGCACGTCGGCATGGGTGCCGAACGCGTCCTCGCAGGCGAAGCTCCCGGGGACATCCAGACGCGCCTTGCGCGCCTCGTCGATAGTCTGGAATTTCCGGACGCGGGTGGTGGCCCCCATGTCCTCGCAGTAGTCGTCGAATTTCTTGCCGACCGTGCGGTTCAGGTAGTCGAGCTGCGACACGGGGTCGGCCTGCCATGTGCCACGATCGAAGTCTCCCTGCCAGCGTCCCAGCTTGTAGTAGACCTGGTCGTAGCCGATGGCCGCCTGCGTCGGATGCAGTTCCTTGATCCTGACCTGGATGATGTCGCCGGCCTTGGCGCCCAGGTACGCGGGGTTGCGCGCCGGCCCCGGATCCGGCTGGACGGGCGGGTCGGGATCCGGGACCGTGGCGGCCACTTCATTCCCGTCACCGCCGCAGGCCGCCAGCAGTCCGGCTACGACAAGAGCGATCAGGCCGCCGCGGACCTTGTGCGCGAATACATCGGCATTGTTCGGCATGAGCTTGCATTCCTCCGTAAAAAGGAGGCACATGCTAGGAAGCCCGCATGACGAACAGGTTGCAATTCGGCGTCCAGTCAGAAACCTGGCCGGATGGTAATGAAAGGCCCGGCGGACTCGAGCCGCCCCGGAACCGCCTCAGCCATGGGTCGGCCCCAGCAGCCCGTGCTTGTGCTCGGCGTCGCGGCGCGCCGGCTCCGGTCCCGCCGCCAACCCCTGCAGGATGCCGCAATCACGCGCGGCCCGTTCGTCGGAACATTGGCCGCGCAAGGTCTTCAGCGTCTTTTCCAGGGCCTTCAGTTCGGCGATGCGGGTGGCGACGTGGCCGATATGTTCGTCCAGCAACGCGTTGATCTCGCCGCAGTTGTCCGCCGGATCGTCGCAGAACCGCAGCAGCCGCCGGATCTCGTCCAGCGTCATGTCCAGCGCGCGGCAGTTGCGCACCAGCAGCAGCCGTTCGACGTGCGGCTCGCCGTAGATGCGGTAGTTGGCGGCGGTGCGGGCCGGAGGCGGCAGCAGGCCCTCGCGCTCGTAGTAACGAATCGTTTCGACCGGCGTGCCGGTCCGCGTGGACAGTTCGCCTATCTTCATAGCATTCCCCGCGGGGCTGTTTCCTCGTCCTAGGATACGCCAATGTCCCCGCTTGACTCTATACCGGCTACAGGGTTTCAAATGGATCCGTAACGCCTATGGAGCAGACGGATGTCCGATTCCTGCAAACACTGCCACTGCGACGGCCCCGAGGCCGCGCCTGAAACCACCCGCCCCCGCGACGCCTCGCCGGCCACGGACGAAGGACTGCGCACGTCCCTGTTCAAGATCGAACAGATGGACTGCCCGACCGAGGAACGGCTGCTGCGCAAGGCGCTCGAGTCCATGGACGGGGTGCGCACGCTGTCGTTCGACCTGATCGGCCGCACCCTGAAAGTCGGCCACGTGCTGGACGACCCGCAGCCCATCATGGCGGCCATCGCCGGCCTGAACATGTCGCCGGTGCCGATCGACGCGTCCGCGCCGCCCGGGGAACAGCCGGCCGAGGCCGCGCCGCGCCAGCCGTGGGTCCGCATGGGCCTGGCCGGCGCCTTCGCGATCGGTTCGGAAGTGCTGGCCTACGCCACCGGTGCCGACACCTCGCTGCACGTGGCCGTGCTGGCGCTGGCGGCCATCCTGCTGGGCGGCCTCGGCACGCTGCGCAAGGGGTGGCTGGCGCTGCGCCATTTCACCCTCAACATCAACCTGCTGATGACCGTGGCGGTAATCGGCGCGGCCCTGATCGGGCAGTGGCCCGAGGCCGCCATGGTGATCTGGCTGTTCGGCGTGGCCGAGATGATCGAGGCGCTCAGCCTGACGCGCGCCCGCAATGCCATACGCAGCCTGACGGCCCTGGCGCCCGAACGCGGCCTGGTCCGCCAGGGCGATGGCTCGTGGCAGGAACTGCCCGCGCGGCTGATCGGCGTGGACGCCGTGGTGCGCGTGCGGCCGGGCGAGCGCATCGTGCTGGACGGCATCGTGGTGGGCGGCGCGTCCAGCGTGGACCAGGCCCCCATCACCGGCGAAAGCATGCCGGTGGCCAAACAGGAAAGCGACGCCCTGTATGCCGGCACCGTCAACCAGCAGGGCGTGCTCGAATACCGCGTCACGGCCACTGCGGGACACACCATGCTGGACCGCATCGCGCAGACCGTGCAGGACGCCCAGGGCAAGCGCGCGCCCACGCAGCGCTTCATCGACCGCTTCGCCCAGGTCTACACGCCCGCCGTGTTCGTGGTGGCGATCATCGTCGCGCTGGCCGGACCGCTGGCCCTGGGCCTGTCCTGGTTCGACTCGGTCTACCGCGCGCTGGTCCTGCTCGTCATCGCCTGCCCGTGCGCGCTGGTCATCTCGACGCCGGTCACCATCGTCAGCGGCCTGGCCTCGGCCGCGCGGCGCGGCATCCTGATCAAGGGCGGCCTGTACCTGGAACAGGGCCGCCGCCTGCGCCGCCTCGCCCTCGACAAGACGGGTACGCTCACCCACGGTAAGCCGGCCCTGACCGACGTGGTATCGCTGGGCGCCTCGCCCCTGCCACGCGACCGCGCGCTGCAACTGGCCGCCAGCCTGGACGCCCTGTCGTCCCACCCGGTGGCGCACGCCATCGTGTCGGCCCACGACGGCGCCGCGCTGCCGGTCGAGGATTTCGCGTCGCTGGCCGGACGCGGCGTCACCGGCCGGATCGAAGGCCGGACCTATGCGCTGGGCAGCCTGCGCCTGGCGCGCGAACTGGGCGCGGCGGACGACGCGCTGGAAACCGGGCTGGAGGCGCTGGAGCGCCAGGGCAAGACGGCCGTCATCCTGTGCCAGGACAACGTGGCCGTGGCCATCCTGGCGGTGGCCGACACGATCCGGGACTCGAGCCGAACCGCCGTGGCCGATCTGCGGCGGCTGGGCGTGGAGCCGGTGATCCTGTCCGGCGACAACGCCGCCACGGTGCGCGCGGTGGCCGCCGAACTGGGTATCGAGGACGCGCGGGGCAATCTGCTGCCCGACGACAAGCTGGCCGCCGTGGAGGCAATGGGCAAGGCGGCGCCCGTGGGCATGGTGGGAGACGGGGTCAACGACGCCCCGGCGCTGGCCCGCGCCGACATCGGCTTCGCGATGGGCGCGGCGGGCACGGACACCGCGATCGAGACAGCCGACGTCGCGCTGATGCAGGACGACCTACGCAAGCTGCCCGAGTTCATCCGGCTGTCGCACCGGACCTCGCGGGTGCTGTGGCAGAACATCGTGTTCGCGCTGGCCATCAAGCTGGTGTTCTTCGTGCTGACCTTCGCCGGCGAGGCCACCCTGTGGATGGCGGTGTTCGCCGACGCCGGCGCCAGCCTGCTGGTGGTATTCAACGGGCTGCGGCTGCTGCGCCAGCCGCGCCCGGATCAGGCAGCCTTGCGGCGGAACACCAGCCGGTCGGAGCTGGATGCCGAAGCGTCGTAGCCGTAGCCTTCGGCATCGAAGCCCTGCAGGCCCTCGGGCTTGGCGATGCGCTTCTCGATGGCGTGGCGGGCCATCAGGCCCCGCGCGCGCTTGGCGTGGAAGCTGATCACCTTGTAGGCCCCGCCCTTCCAGTCCTCGAACACGCACTGGATCACGCGGGCCTTCAGCGCCTTGCGATCGACCGCCTTGAAGTATTCCTCGGAAGCCAGGTTCACCACGACCGGATGCCGGTCGGCCTCCTGGCGCTGGTTCAGGTAGTCGGACAGCTCGCTGCCCCAGTATTCGTACAGGTTCTTGCCCTTGGGGGTCGCCAGCCGCGTTCCCATCTCCAGCCGGTACGGCTGCATCAGGTCCAGCGGCCGCAGGGCGCCGTACAAGCCGCTCAGGATGACCACGTGCTCCTGCGCCCAGTCCAGTTGCCGGCCCGTCAGGCTGCCGGCATTCAGCCCCTCGTAGACGTCGCCGTTGAAGGCCAGCACCGCCTGCTTGGCGTTTTCCGCCGTAAACTTCGGCGTCCACTTGGCATAGCGGGCCACGTTCAATTCGGCCAGCGCCGGGCTCAGGCTCATGAGGCCCGCGACGTCGTCGGCGGACTTGGTTTTCAGCACCGAGATGAGCTTCTTGGCGCGATCCACGAACAAGGGCTGGGTGGACGTCTCGACGTGCGCGGGCGTGTCGTAATCCAGTTTCTTGGCGGGTGAAAGAAGAAACAGCATGGCGGATACCGGAGCAAATGAAGTCAGGCGTTAATGTAGACCAATTGTGCCCCTGCGGGCTGCCGCGCCCCTATGCGCAATGCTGCGGCCGGTGGCACCAGGGGCCCGCCCATTTGCAGGCGCCCGACGCGCCGGCGCTGATGCGATCCCGCTACAGCGCCTACGTGCTGGGCAGGCACGACTATGTGCTGGCGACCTGGCATCCCTCCACCCGGCCGCCGGCCCTGGAACCCGATCCGCCCGGCCTGAAATGGCTGGGCCTGGAGGTGCGGGCTTCGGCGCAGGCCGACGCCGACCATGCCACGGTGGAATTCGTGGCCCGCAGCAGGCTGGCGGGGCGCGCTCAGCGGATGCACGAGAACAGCCGCTTCGTGCGCGAGGGCGGGCGCTGGTACTACCTGGACGGGACCTTCCCCTGACGGAGTGGTTAAACTGGCGGACGGCGCCCCGAAGCGCCGCTTCCGGCCCACGCGGCCCCGACCCGACTTACACGCCATGCCCGTCCATCCCCTGCACGACCATCCGGCTTTCACGTCCGAATTCTGCGAACGCGAGTACAACAACCTCGCCCGCATCCCCGACCATCCCACCTATACCGCCCGCTGGGCCGCCGACAGCGCGTTGGCCCGCCGCACGCAAGGCGCGCAGTTGGGACTGCCCTACGGAGAAGCGCCGGCCGAGACCCTGGACTACTTCCCGCCCCGCAAGCCGGGCGCGCCGCTGCTGGTCTTCATCCACGGCGGCTACTGGCGCGCGCTGAACAAATCCGACTTTTCCTGGATCGCGCCCGCCTACGTGGCGCGCGGCGCCGCCGTGGCCATCGTGGACTACGGGCTGGCGCCCGCCACGCCCCTCGAGGAAATCGTGCGGCAGATGCTGCGCGCCCACGCCTGGCTGTACCGCCATGCCGCCGAACTGGGTTTCGATGCCCGCCGCATCGTGACCAGCGGACACTCGGCCGGCGGCCAGCTGACCGCGATGATGCTGGCCGCGCGCTGGCAGGCCTGGTCCGCCGGCCTGCCGCCTGACCTGGTCAGCGGCGGGCTGGCGCTGAGCGGCCTGTACGACCTCGAACCGGTCGCCAAGGCGCCGTTCCTGGCCAACCTCGAACTCACCCCGGCGCGCGTGGACGCGCTGTCCCCCGCCTACTTCGTGCCCGAGCGCCGCACACCCCTGATCGCCGCGGTCGGGGCGTCGGAAACGGACGAATTCCGCCGCCAGAACCGGCTGATCGCCGCCTGCTGGCCGCGCAACGTCAAGCGCACGCTGGAAGTGCCCGACTGCCACCATCTGGACATCTGCGACCGGCTGGCCGACCCGGGACAGGCATTGTTCGCGGCGGCCTGCGAGCTGCTGGACCTGTAGTCCGCCGGGGCGGTCTTGCGCCCCGCTCTCGCCCTGCCTGGCGTCCGGCCATAAAGTTGACGAAATTAACTACATAGTTTACTTTATCAACTATATTTCAAGGAAACGCCACCGTGGTCGAGGAAAACGAACTGCTGGCCGAGCGACACGGCCATGTCCTGCTGCTGACGCTGAACCGCCATCCCAAGCGCAACGCGCTCGGCCTGGCGATGCTGCAAGGCCTGGTCGATGCCCTGAACGGCGCCGATGCCGATCCCGACACGCGATGCGTGGTCATCGCCGCCCGGGGCAGCTGTTTCTGCGCCGGCGCCGACCTGGAGGAAGCCCGCCGCCTCGCGCGCGAGCAGCCGGAGCTGGCCAGCCGCCGCAGCGACCTGCTGGTCGACATCAATACCATCGTGGCGCGCCTGGGCACGCCCGTCATCGCCGCGGTCAACGGCCCGGCCATCGGCGCCGGCGCCGGCCTGTCGCTGGGCTGCGATCTGGTCCTGGCCGCGCCCGCCGCCCGCTTCGGTTATCCCGAGGTCAAGCATGGCATCTCGGCCGGCATGCTGATTCCCAACCTGATCCGGCAGGTGGGCCCCAAGGCCGCTTTCGAACTGGTTGCCACCGGCGAACCTATCGATGCCGAACGCGCCTACGCGCTGGGCATGATCAACCGCGTCGTGCCCGAGGCGGAACTGCTTCCCGCCGCGCTGGCGCTGGCCGAGCGCCTGGCCCAGTTCGCGCCGGCCGGCCTCACGGCCTCCAAGCGCGCATTCCAGCAGGCCTATGAGCTGTCGCTGGAAGACGCGGTGCGCGCCGCGCGCGACGTCAACGACCGGATCCGCGCCTCCGCCGGCTGAGCGTCCCTACGAATCCTCCAACACTGTCCCGTTCATCATGCTTGCTACCCGACTGACCTCCCTCCTTGGCATCCGCCACCCCATCGTCCAGGGGGGCATGAGCTGGGCCTCGTCCAACGCGGAACTGGCCCTGGCCGTTTCCGAGGCCGGCGGCCTGGGCGTGATCGCCGCCGGCCCCATGTACCCCGACGACCTGCGCGCGGCCATTGCCCGCGTGCGCGCCGGCACGCGCCAGCCCTTCGCGGTCAACGTGCCGCTGTACAACAAACGCTCGGCGGAATTCCTGGACATCGTGCTGGAAACCGAAGTGCCGGTGATCATCGCCTCGCAGGGGGGGCCCAAGGCCCATATCGGCCGCTTCAAGGAAGCCGGCGTGACGTGGATACAGGTCACGGCCAACCCGCTGCACGCCCGCAAAGCCGAGGACGCTGGCGTGGACGCCGTGATCGCGGTGGGCGGCGAAGCCGGCGGCCATCCCGGCCCGGACGAGGTCGGCACGCTGGTGCTGGTGCGCGCGACGGTCAACGCGGTGACGGTACCGGTCATCGGTGCCGGCGGCATCGCCGACGGCGCGGGCATCGCCGCGATGCTGGCGCTGGGCGCGAGCGGCGCGCAACTGGGTACGCGCTTCCTGCTGACCCCGGAATCGGGCCTGCACGCCGCCTACAAGGACCTGGTGCTGAACGCGGGCATCGGCGACACCGCCATCGTCGGCCGTGGCCGTTCACCCATCCGCATGGTCAAGAACACGTTCTCGGCCGAGTACGAAACAGCGGCCAACCGCGGCGCCGACGATGCGGAACTGGATGCCCTCTTCGCCCGCAGCTCGCTGCGGCAAGCCGCCAAGGACGGCGATGTGGCGCTGGGCAAGGTGGAGGCCGGCCAGAGCGCCGGCCTGATCGACAAACTGGAACCGGCCGGCGAACTGGTCGAGCGGCTGGCGCGCGAAGCGGAGGCGGCCCTGGCCGGCGCCGCTTCCTGCATACGCTGATTCAGGCCCGCCCGCCGCTGGCGGGCTGGTAGTCCACGCCCGACCCCAGGCCCTCGGGCACCGCCAGCTCGCCCGCCTCGACCTCCAGGCCGACGAACGGATCGTCCAGCAGGTGATCGAACTCGGCCAGTTCGGCGCCAGCGTGGATGCTGCCGGCAACGCTGGCCACGTGCACGCCCTGGGCCGCCAGCAGGCGCGGCCCGAAGATGGCGCCGAACCGGTAGCCCACGCCCGCCGCCTCGCACAGGCGCACCGCGATCAGCGTGTTGCGTATCCCGCCCAGGTAATGCACCTTGAGGTTGTAGGAATCGGCGGCGCCCATGCCGATCAGGCGCACCAGTCCGGGCAGCCCGGCAATGGCCTCGTCCGCCTCGATCGGCAGCGCGCCCGCGGCGTGCACCCGGCACAACCCTTCGATGTCCGCCGCCGGCACCGGCTGCTCCATCATCACCACGCCCATCGGCCGCAGCGCCTCGCACACGCGGATCGCCTCGTCGGCCTGGTAGGCCTGGTTGGCATCCACGGTCAGCGTGACGGCCTCGCCCAGCCGCCCGCGCACGGTGCGCACGCGGGCGACGTCGAGCTCGGACTCGCCGCTCAGCTTCAGCTTGAGATAACGATAGCCCTGCCGCGCCAGCTTGGCGGCCTGTTCGGCCATGTCCTCGGGCGACTTGATCGAGACGATGCGCGAGGCCTCGACGGTATCGCGCACCTTGCCGCCCAGCAGTACGTGCAGGGGAACGCCCAGCATCCGGGCCTGCAGGTCATAGACCGCGCAGACGAAGCCCGACAGCGCGCAGACCTCCGCCCCGGCCACCGCTTCGAGCCGGCGATGCAGGGTTTCGAGCGCGAACGCGTCCTGCCCCCGTGCCTCGCGCCGGAGCGCTTCCAGGACCGGCTCGATGCGGGCGGTATCGGGCTTGAAGATCGGCGTGCCCAGCACATGCCCGTACCCCACCTGGCCGTTGCGCGCGGTCAGCGCCACGATCCAACCGTCCACGTGGGTGATGGTGCCGCGCGCGAAGCGCCAGCTTGGATCGTCCTGGCGCTGCGAGCAGGCGATGATGTCCACGCGGTCTATCGTGGAGGCGGCCCCGGCCGGGGCCGGGGTGCGCGGGGTGTTGGCGGTCATGGTCATTCGAGCTTGAGGTTGGCCGACTTGATGAGGTCCTTGGTGCGCTGGGCATCGTCCACGACGAAACGCGTGGTTTCCTCGGGCGAGAGCGTGGCCAGCTCGGTGCCCTGGGCCTCCATCAGCTTGCGGTACTCCGCCTTCCGGGTAACTGCGTTCAACGCGGCGTTGAGCTTGTTCACCACCGCCGCGGGCGTGCCCTTGGGCGCCGCCACCGTGTACCACGAGGCGGATTCCGCGCCGCCCAGGCCCGCCTCGGCGAACGTGGGCACGTCGGGCAGCAGCGGCGAACGGGTCTTGGACGCGTAGGCCAGGGCGCGCAGCTTGCCGGCCTTCACGAAGGGCAGTTCGCCCGACAGGTTCATCACGCCCACCTGCAGGCGCCCGGCCACCAGATCGGTGATCGCGGGCGCCGCGCCGCCATAGGGGATGTGCGCCATCTCGATCTTGGCCTGCTGCTTGATCAGTTCCCCGCCCAGGTGAGGCGAGGTGCCGGTGCCGGACGAACCGTAGTTCAGCTTGCCGGGATTGCTGCGCGCGAGCTCGATCAGTTCCTTCGCGGTATTGGCCTTGACCGAGGGGTTCACCACCAGCAGATTGGGCTGGTTGGCCGCCAGCGCGATGAAGGTGAAATCCTTGATGCCATCGTAGGGCGTGGGCTGGATCAACGGCGTGACGATGTGGGCCGCCGCGGTGCCGAACAGCAGCGTATAGCCATCCGCCTCCGCCCGCGCCACGTAAGCCGCGCCTATGGTCGCGCCCCCGCCCGCCTTGTTCTCGACCACCACCTGCTGCCCCAGCTCGGTGCCCAGCTCCTTGGCCAGGCTGCGCGCCACGAGATCGGCCGGACCGCCCGCGGCATAGGGATTGACCAGCACGATGGGCTTGGTCGGATAGGACTGGGCCTGCGCCCCCGAGGCGGCCAGCACAAGCGCCGCCACCAACAACGATTGCTTGAACTGCTTCATGTGTGTCTCCTGGTATTCACCTCCCCGCGGCGGCGTATCGCCGAAGGGAGCGGGATCCGGCTATCGCCGGCACGGGCCTAGATGACCTTTCTTTCGCGCAGCGCCTGGATGTCCTCCTTGCCCAGGCCCAGCCTGTCCCCCAGCACCTGGTCGGTGTGCTCGCCCAGCAGCGGCGGCCGCCCCAGGCTGGGGTCGTCGAAACCCTCAAACTTGAACGGCACCGGCAGCGCCTTGAACGAACCGAGCTGGGGATGCGCGAACTCGCGCACCATGCCGCGCGCCAGCACGTGCTCGTTGCTCAGCACCTCGTCCACGCTCAGGATCGGGCCGGCCGGCACCTTGGCCTCGTCGCACAGCTGGCAGAACTCGTCGCGGTCGAAACGCGCGACCGCCGCCGACAAACCGGCCATCACTTCCTCGCGCCGGTTGACCCGGTCGATGTTGCGCACCAGGGTCGGATCCTCCGCCCACTCGTGCAGGCCGAGCAGGTCGCACAGCGGCTTCCAGTGCTGGTCGCTGCCCGTGACCTGCACCCACTTGTCGTCACGGCAGCGGAACGCCGCCGACGGCACGCGGCCCGGATGCTCGGTTCCCAGCCGGGGCGGCACCTCGCCCAGCGCGAAGAAGCGCGCCGCGGCCAGCGACAGCAGGCCGACCTGACCGTCCAGCATGGAGAAATCCACGTGGCAGCCCTTACCCGTGGCCTGCCGCCCCATCAGGGCCGACAGGATGGCGATCGCGACCCACAGGCCCGAGGTCAGGTCGGCCACCGGCAGCCCCGGTTTGACCGGCCCGCCGCCCCGCTCGCCCGTCAGGCTCATGATGCCGCCCATGGCCTGGAACACCGTGTCGTAGCCTTTGCGGGGCGCATAGGGGCCGGTCATGCCGAAGCCCGTGCACGACACGTAGACCAGCGCGGGGTTGTCCTGGGACAGGCGGGCGTAGTCCAGCCCGTAGCGCTGCAGCGTTCCGACCGGGAAGTTCTCCAGCACCACGTCGGCCTGGGCGCTGAGCTTGCGGATGAGATCCTGCCCTTCGGCGCTGCGCAGGTTGACGGTGATGGACTGCTTGCTGCGGTTGAAGGCCATGTAGTAGGCCGATTCACTACCGCCCTCGCCCTCGACCCTGGGCTCGAAACTGCGCGTCTCGTCGCCGGTGCCGGGCTGTTCGACCTTGATCACGGTCGCGCCCAGCTCGGCCAGGATCATCGTGGCGAAGGGGCACGCCAGGACCCGCGACAGGTCCAGGATGGTGACGTTTTCCAGCGGACGCGTCATTTCGCCGCCTTGCGAAAGCCCCGCATGATGACGTTGGTGTCGCGCCCGGCGGCCAGGCCCTCCTCCAGCGTCAGCTCGGCCACGCGGTGGAACAGCCGCTTGGTGGTGCCCATCGCGATGGGACTCCAGCTCGCCAGCTTGGCGGCGACCTCCAGCGCGGCTTCCAGCACCCGGTCGTCGGGCTCGACCCGGTTGGCCAGGCCCAGCGCCAGCGCGCGCGGACCGTTGATGGGCTCGCCCATGGCCAGCAGCTCGAACGCATGCTTGCGGCCCAGTTGGCGGACCAGGTTGGACATGACCACAGCCGCAACGATGCCGTGCTTGAGTTCGGGATAGCCGAACCGGACGTTCTCGGCCATCACGGCCAGATCGCAGGCGATGGCCAGGCCCGCGCCCCCACCCAGCGCATTGCCCCGCACCGCGGCCACGACGGGCTTGGACATACGCGAGAAGGCCAGGTGCAGCCCGGTGGTCAGATCGGCGCGCGCATTGACGGCCTGGGGATCCTCGGGCACCAGCGCGCTGAACTCCGAGGTGTCGGCGCCCGCGCAGAACGACTTGCCCGCCCCCGTCAGCACGACGGCATTGACCTCGGCATCCCGCTCGGCCTGCCACAGCGCATCCACCAGCGCCTGCGTCAGCGCGGTATTCAACGCGTTGTGCTTCTCCGGCCGGTTCATCGTCAGGATACGGACGGCCCCTCGGGTCTCAATCAGGAGTTCGGACATGCTCATGCTCGTGGTTTCCAATATAGTTGATTTTATATACTACTTAATTGATAAATTCAACTATATGGACGGAAAACTCCCCCACAGCCCCGTTGCCACCCCCTGAGAAAATCGCCCCAGACCAGGGCACGGGGGATCCGGCTCCGCCGGTCCCCCGCCGCCCGCCCCCTGGGGGGCGCGCGTCAGCGCGTACGGGGGGGCTTTAATTCTTCCAACAACCCGATCGTATGCACGGTCAGCTTGTCGATCGCGCGCTCGAGCACCTCCCGCTCTTCGTCGGTCAGCACGGACAGCATCTTCTCGTTGCGATCGACGGCCTTGGGAAACACCTTGCGGTACAGCGCCCGGCCCTGCGGGGTCAGGTCGAGCCGCACGCCCCGGCCGTCCGATTCATCGGCGCCCCGCTTGACCAGGCCGCGCTCGATCAGCTCGGCCACGCTGCGGCTGGCCTGGCTCTTGTCGATGTTGGCCTCGTGCGCCAGCGCATTGAGCGACAGCGGGGCGAACGCGCCCAGCAACCCGACGATGCGCCAGTCGCGCGAGCCCAGTTCGTACTGGCTCTCGTTCACCCGTGCGGCGATACGGCTGGAGACGAAGGCCAGGCGGTTCAGGCGGTAGGAAAACAATTCCTTGAGATTCGCGGGAACAGGTCTTGTCATACGTCTTTCTCGATAGGTGAACGCAGGAATTTACCTCACTCGGGCCCGACCGGGGACGGCTTGGCCCGCCTCAGCTTGAAGCTGCTCATGGCCGTGGCGACCAGTGTGCCGGCCTCGTCCCGCACTTCGCACTGGCAGAAGGCGATGGATCCGCCGGCATGCTTGACCTCGGCGCGGGCCGTCAGGGCGCCCCGGCCCGGCGCGATGAAATGGATGTTCAGGTCCACCGTGCCGGAGGTCTCCAGGCCGGCCTCGACCGTGCGGGTGGCAATGGCCATGCTCGAATCCATCAGCGTGGCGATGGCCCCGCCGTGAATCACGCCGCGCCGATTCGCCAACCGCGCGCTGGCGGTCATGACGAGCATCGAGCGCCCGACGTCGGCCTCGTGCACGGCAATGCCCAGCCAGGCGGCGAACGGCGCCAGGGCCGAACCCGCCAAGGGGCCGCTGGGAATGACCGCCTCGGGCTCCAGCACCGCGCAGGACTCGCGACTATCCATGCGCGGCCACCCCCAGCAGGGGATTCAGCCCGCTCTGCGCCACGCGGCTGTGCAGCGTGCGGCCCAGGGTCTCTTCGCACATGGCCGCGGTTTCCATCAGCCCCGCCAGATCGATGCCGGTGGACACGCCCATGGATTCGAACAGGTTCACCAGGTCCTCGGTCGAGACGTTGCCGGTATGGCCGCCGCCGTACTTGACCTTGGCAGGATGCCCGCCCACGCCGCCGAAGGCGCAGTCGAAATAGCGGCAGCCCGCCTCCAGCGCCGCCACGTAATTGACCAGGCCGGTACCGCGCGTATCGTGGAAGTGCGCCACCGTCGCCACTTCCGGCAGTTCGGCGTGCACCGCCGACATCAACTGCTTGACGGTCTGCGGCGAGGCCATGCCGGTCGTATCGCCCAACGCCACGTGCATGACACCCAATTGGGCGAAGCGCCGGACGTCCTCCAGAACGCTGTCCGCCGACACCCTGCCCTCGAACGGACAGCCCCAGGCGACCGACACCGTGCCGATCATGCGGAAACGCCCCTGCGATGCCGCGACCATGTCGGCCACGTTCTGCCACTGGTCGGCGCGGCTGCGCCGCAGGTTCTTCATCGAATGCGATTCGCTGGCCGACACCAGCAGACTGATCTCATTGGCGCCGAAGCCGGCCTCCAGGTCGGCCACCGCGCGCTCCACCGCACGCACGTTGGCGCAGGTCGCCTTGTACCAGACCCCGTCGCGGCGGGGCAGCGCGCGCAGCAGCTCGCTGGCATCGCCGAACTGGGGCACGACCTTGGGATTCGAATACGAGGTCGCCTCGACGCGCTGGAAGCCGATGCGGGCGAAGCGGTCGATCAAGGCCACCTTGGTGGCGGTGGGGATGAAGGTTTCTTCGTGCTGCAAGCCATCCCGGGCGAAGCATTCGCAAAGCGTGACGTCGCTCATTTCTCTAGCCTCCCTTCGCGCCATGGACGTTCGCCAGGCCGAACAGCTCGATGGCATGCGCCTTGAGCTTGTTCTTCTGGACCTTGGAACTGCCCGTCATGCCGATATTGTCGAACGTATCCACGATCTCGAGGTAGCGCGGCACCTTGAAGTTCGCGCAGCGCGCCTTGCACCAGTCGATCAGTTCCTGGCGCTCGGCCTGCTTGCCTTCCTTGAGCAGCACGAAGGCCGCCGTCACCTCGCCCAGGCGCGCGTCGGGCACACCGATCACCTGGGCCATCTGCACCGCGGGATGCCCATGCAGGGTCTCCTCGACCTCGGCCGGCGCGACGTTCTCGCCGCCGACCCGGTACATGTCCTTGAGCCGGCCGACCATGCGCAGCCGGCCTTCCGGCGACATCTCGCCCAGATCGCCCGTGCGCAGCCAGCCCTCCGGCGTCAGCGCCTTGGCGGTCGCCTCGGGCATCTTGTAGTAGCCACGCATCACGTGCCAGCCTCGCACCTGGATCTCGCCCTGGCCGCCGGGAGGCAGGACCTCGCCGCTGTCCTGGTCGACGATGCGCACCTCGGTGCCGGGATGCGGCAGCCCCCAGCCGTGGGCGCGCAGTTCGAAGGGATCGTCGCGCGACGACATGATCACGTTGGGCGAGGCCTCGGACTGCCCGTACGCATTGCAGACGTTGTCCACGCCCATCACGTCGCGGATCTGCTGCATGACCTCGGGTCCCGCCGCCGCCCAGCCGCCGCGCAGGTGCAGCTTCTTGGGATCGAAGTCGGGATGGCCCATCATCATCAGGAAGATGGTGTCGTTGCCCGAGGTCAGCGTGCACTTTTCCTCGTCCATCACGCGCAGCGTCTCGGCCACGTCGAACTTGGGCAGCGTCAGCAGGCAGCAGCCCGCCACCAGGCTGACCAGCACGGACAACGTCGTGCCCGAGACGTGGAAGAACGGCCGGATGCTGAAGTAGCGGTCGTCATGGCGCACGCCTATGCGCTGGCCGGCGGCCCAGGCGTTGGTCAGCATGTTGGCGTGGGTCAGCATCACGCCCTTGGGGAAGGACGTGGTGCCCGAGGTGAACTGCATCAGCAGCAGATCGTCGGGGGTGATTCCAGCCGCCACCGCCTCGATGGTATCGGGCGCCACCTCCTGGCCGCGGGCCAGGAAATCCGCGTAGCGCTCGGCGCCCGCCGGGCAGGGGCCGTCGCCCACCATGACGGCTCGGCGCAGCTCGGGCAGCGCCTGGCCGGGCAGGCCGGTATCCAGCGCCGGCTCGACCGCGGTCAGCAGTTGAACGAAATCGATGCCCAGGAACGCGTCGGCGAACACCAGCAGCTTCACGTCCGCCTGCTTCAGGCAGAACTGCAGTTCGTCGGTCTTGAAGCGGGTGTTGACCGGTACGGTCACCGCGCCCAGGGTCGCGCAGGCGAAGAAGGTCTGCAACCACGTGGCGCCGTTGCCCAGCATGATTCCGACGTGGTCGCCCTTGCGCACGCCGCTGGCGTGCAGCGCGGCGGCGATGCGGCGGGTGTCGGCCAGCACTTCTTCCCAGGTCAGGCGGTCGGCCTGGCAGACGAAAGCCTCGCGCGCGCCGTACTCGCGGGCGGTGTGCTCCAGCGTGCGATAGAGCGTGGTGGGCCGGTCAAGCATTTTTCTGCGCTCCCGCACCGAAGCCCGAGATCGCGCGCTTCCAGTCGCTGTGGCGCAGGTTCTCCTCGATGGCCAGCAGCTCCACGGCCATCGCGCCCTCGCGCGTGGTCTCCACGCCCTGGTCCACGCAGCGCTTGGTCAGCCGGACCGTCAGCGGCGCGGCGGCGGCGATGTGGCGGGCCATTTCCATGGCACGCGCCTCCAGCTCCGCTGGCTCGTACACGTGGTTCACCAGCCCGATGGCCTGGGCTTCCTGCGCCTCGACGGTGCGCCCGGTAAACAGCAGTTCCTTGGCCATGCGCGTACCCACCATGCGCGGCAGCCGCTGCGTGGCGCCTATGGTGCCCCAGCCGACCTCCGGGTAGCGGAACTTCGCCTCGGTGGAGGCCAGGATGAAATCGCTGGCGCCGGCGATCTCGCAGCCCGACCCGAAGGCCGCGCCATGCACCACGGCAATGACCGCCTGCGGCAGGCGCTCGAGGGCGGCATAGGCGGTGAAACCCTTGACGCGGCGCGCGGTGAGCTCGGCGGTGGACATGTCCTTGCGCTCCTTCAGGTCGGCGCCGGCGCAGAACACCGGCCCTTCTCCCCGGATCACGACCACGTGCACGGACTCGTCGGCGGCAAGCACCTCGGTCGCGGCGATCAGCTCGCCGCACATGGCCGTATTCAGCGCGTTGCGGCTCTCGGGCCGGTTCAGTGTCAGCGTGGCGACGTGGTCCTCGACCTCGACGCGGATGGTGGAATATGCACTGCTCATGCGAACCCCTGGATGTCTGGTGGCCTACGATAGTTGTTTTTATACACTACTTTGTTGACGATAACAACTATATGGACGAGCCATCCGGTCCGGGCCCGCTGACACCGCGGTCCCTACCCCGGCGCTCCGGGCGGCGCCAGCCCCAGCACGCCGTCATCCATGTACAGGCTGCGGTCCGCCAGCGGGACGGCCAGCGCCTCGTTCTGCTCGGACAGCAGGATCGCCAGCCCCTGCCCGCGCAGAACCCGTATCGCCTCCACCAGCCGCTGCACCACGATGGGGGCCACGCCCTCGGACGGCTCGTCCAGCAGAATCACCCGGGGTTGAGTCATCAGCGCCCGGCCGATCGCCAGCATCTGCTGCTCGCCGCCGCTCAGTGCGCCCCCCGGGCGGTGTGCCAGCGGTTCGAGCTCCGGAAACAGGCGGCAGACCCGCTCCACGGTCCAGGGTTCGGCGCCGGCACGCGGCCGGCCCATGGCCACCTCCAGGTTCTGCCGCGCCGTAAGCTGGGTGAAGACACGCCGGTCCTCCGGCACCCAGGCCAGGCCCGCGTGCACCCGCCTGTCGGCACGCCAGCCGGCCATGGACCGGCCGTCCAGCAACACCTCGCCGGAAGTCTCGACCAGGCCCGCCAGCGCGCGCATCAGCGTGCTTTTGCCGGCACCATTGCGTCCGACCAGGGCGACGATTTCCCCCGCCCCGACGTCCAGGTCCACGTCGAACAACGCCTGCGCCCGGCCATGGAACGCGCATAGCGCGCGTGCCTGCAACAACGCCGTCATGCCGGCTCTCCCGCCGCGGCCGTACCCAGGTAGGCCGCCCGCACCGCCGGATCCTCGGCGATCTGCTTGGGCGCCCCTTCGGCGATCACGCGGCCGCGCACCAGGACCAGGACCTTGTCGGCAAAGCCGAACACCACGTCCATGCTGTGTTCGGTGAACAACACCGCCAGCCCGCCGGCGGCCTCCTGCTTGACGATGGCCATCAGGCTGCGCCGGTCGGCCCGCGTCATGCCCGCCGTGGGCTCGTCCATCAGCAACACACGCGGCCTCAGGGCCAGCGCGCTGGCCAGCTCCACGCGCTTGAGCTCGGGATAAGGCAGCTCCCCGCACAGCCTGCCGGCCAGCGGTCCGAGGTCGAAGCGCTCCAGCCAGCCCTGCAGCTCGGCCGGATCCACGCCCGCGCCCCGGCCGCGCACGCCATGCCAGACGCCAGGATCGCGGGCGGCCAGCGCCAGCGCGACGTGCTGGCCCACGCTCAACGACGCCGCCACCTGGGCGATCTGGAACGTCCGCCCCAGGCCCAGCCGGGCCCGCGCGGCAACGCCCAGGCGGGTCAGGTCGCGCCCGTCGAACGCGATGCGGCCGGCATCCGGCTGGAGCTGGCCATTGATGCACTGGAAGCAGGTGCTCTTGCCCGCGCCATTGGGACCGATCAAGGCCAGCATCTGGCCGCCTTCCAGCGTGAAGCCGACGTCATCCACCGCCCGCACGGCACCGAACGACTTGGACAGGCCCGCGACGACCAGCTTCATCGCGGCGCCCTCCCTTCATTTGCCCGTCTCCACGCGGCCAGGCTACCCAGCCGCCTGACGGCGGTCAGCCCTCCCGGCGCAAGCAGGATCACCGCCAGCATGGCCAGGCCGATGGCGGCGCGCCAGTATTCGGTCGCGCGCGCCAGGAAATCCTGTCCCACCGTGTAGGCCAGGGCGCCCAGCCAGGGGCCGGCCAGCGATTGCAGGCCGCCCAGCAGGACCATGACGAGCGCGTCGACCGAACGGGGAATAGCCAGCAGGTCGGGCGCGACCGAGCCCTTGGCAAACACCGTCAGGACACCTGCGGCGCCCGCCAGCGCCCCCGCCAGCATAAAGGCCGTCCAGCGCACCGCGAACACCGGCAGGCCCAGGCTCTCGGCACGCAGCGGCGCGTCGCGCACCATGCGCAGCGTCAGCCCGAAAGACGCGTGCATCAGGTGCCGCAGCAGCAGGCCGCCGGCGCATGCCACGCCCAGGACGAACCAGTAGTACCCTTCGCGCGTGGCCAGCCACCCCTGCGGCCAGAAACCGAACAGGCCGTTGCTGCCCCCCGTCACCGCGTCCCACTGGAAGGCGATGGACCAGGTGATCTGGGCGAAGGCCAGGGTCAACATGGCCGCGTAGACGCCCGCGGCCCTGAGCACGACGAAACCGAACACCGCCGCGCCGGCCAGCGCCAGCAACATGCCCGCCGCCAGGCACAGCAGGATGCCGGCGATACCGCCGGGGCCCGAGTCGGCCAGCCCCGGCAGCACCGCCGCCACCAGCGGCGCGGCCAGCGCCCCGCCATAGGCGCCCAGCCCCAGGAAGGCCGCATGGCCAAACGAATGAATGCCGCCCGGCCCCATCAGGACATACAGGCTGGCGGCGAAAAGACCGGCGATCAGGACATCCACGGCCAGGACCAGCACATAGGCCATGTCGCCGGCCAGCCAGGGCAGCAGCGCCAGCGCCGCCACGCCCGCGGCCAGCAACAAGCCGCCGCGGCGCGTGGGCGGCGGCAGCGGATTGAGCTCGGCGCGCGCCGCGCGCGGCGGCGCCACCGGTCGCCCGAACAGCCCCCAGGGGCGGAAGGCCAGCACGACGGCCATCAGCAGGAATTCGATCACCAGCGTCAGCTTGGGCAGCACCAGCTCCAGGCCGGCTATCGACACCGTTCCCAGCGCCACGCAGGCGGCCTTGACCACGCCTATCATCATCGCGGCCACGAAGGCGCCGATCACGCTGCCCATGCCGCCCACCACCGTCACCACGAAGGCCTCGGCCACGACCTGAAGATCGTAGGCCAGCGACGCCGGCTCGCGCGGCATCTGCAACGCCCCCGCCAGTCCTGCCAGGCCGGCGCCCAGCGCGAATACCTGCGTGAACAGCCGCCGCTCGTCCACGCCCACGGCCAGCGCCATCTCGCGGTCCTCGGTGGCGGCGCGCAATTGCAGGCCCCAGCGCGTGGACGTCATGATCCATTGCACGCCTGCCAGCACCAGCAGGCCGATCGCCATCAGCACGAAGTCATACGACGGCAGGTTCAGCGTGCCGGGCGCCAGCACGCCGGTCAGCCCCGGCGCCTTGGGCCCGAGCCGATCGTCGGCGCCCCAGGCGGCCAGCGTCGCATCGCGGATGATCAGTACCAGCGCGAAGGTCGCGACCAGTTGAAAGAGTTCGGGACTGCCGTAGAGCCGGCGCAGCACGCCGCGCTCGATCAACGCCCCCACCGCGGCCACCGCCAGCGCCGCGCCCGCCACCGCGCCCCAGAACCCCAGGGCGCCCCACAGCGGGATCAGCGCCTGGGCCAGCGTGACGCCCAGGTACAGCCCCAGCATGGCGAGCGAGCCGTGTGCGAAATTGACCACGCGCGACACGCCGAAGATCAGCGTCAACCCCAGCGACAGCAGAAACAGGCTGCTGGCGCTGGCCAACCCGTTCAGCAGTTGCGCCAGCACCGCTCAGCGCGCCGGCCGCAGCTTCGCCACCTCGGCATCGGTGGGCTGGTACCTGGCGCCGTCGGCATAGCGGAAGTCCACCATGACGCCCGTGCGCTGCGCCCCGCTGCCCTGCAGCGCGGTCCGCCCGACGAAAGCGCCCAGCGTCGATTGATTGTCCTGCGCGCGGAACACGATGGGTCCCCACGGCGAGGACAGCGGCATGTTGCGGAACGCATCGACGATCTTCTCGGCATTGGTGCTGCCCGCGCGCCGCAGCGCCTCGGCCGCTGCATGGATGGTCACGTAGCCCACCACCGAGCCTTGGCGCGACGGCTCGCCATACTTCTTCCGATAGGCATCCAGGAAGCGCTGGTGCTCGGGCGTCTTGATCGCATACCAGGGATAGCCCGTCACGATCCAGCCCTCGGGCGCCTCGTCCTTCAGCGGCTCCAGGTACTCGGGCTCGCCCGATAGCAGGCTGACCACTTCACGGCCCTTGAACAGGCCGCGCGTGGCGCCCTCGCGCACGAACTTGGTCAGGTCCGTGGCGAACAGCACGTTGAAGATTGCGTCCGGCTTGCTGGCCTCCAGCGCCTGCACGACGGGTCCCGCATCGAGCTTGCCGAGCGGCGTGGCCTGCTCGGTCACGAACTCGACGCCAGGCTGCGCGGCCTGGAGCAGCGTCTTGAAGGTCTGCACCGCCGACTGCCCGTACTCGTAGTTCGGATAGACGATGGCCCAGCGCTTCTTGCCCAGCTTGGCCGCCTCGGGCACCAGCATCGACACCTGCATCCAGGTCGACGGCCGCAGGCGGAAGGTATAGCGGTTGCCATTGGCCCAGGTGATCTTGTCGGTCAGCGGCTCGCTGGCCAGGAACGGCACCTTGCGCTGCCGGGCATAGTCGCCCAGCGCCAGGCCGATGTTGGACAGGAAGCCGCCGGCCAGCATCGCCACGCGTTCGCGCGAGACCAGTTCCTCGGCCGCGCGCACCGCGTCGCCCGGCACGCCGTTGTCGTCCCGGATCAACAGCTCCAGCGGACGCCCGTTCACGCCGCCGGCGGCATTGACTTCCTCCAGGGCCAGCAGCATGGCCTTGCGGTAGGGTTCGAGGAAGGCGGGCTGCGCCTTGTAGCTGTTGATCTCGCCGATGCGCAGCGGGTCGGCGGCGTGCGCGGGCGCGGCCAGCAGGATCGACAAACCGAGGAAACCGGAAGCAAGCGATGTGCGAAGCATGGACAGACTCGGACTAGGCCCCACGAAGAAGATGCCCGGCATGCGGGGCGGGCGAACGCCGGCACCCCTCCTTTGCGGAGGAGCGCCTATTGTAAGGGGGTAAGGAGTCGCCGGAAGAATCAGGCGGCAGCGTTCAGGCCCAGCCGTTCCGCATACTGCCGCAGCGCCTGCACCTTGGGTTCGGCGAAGAACACCGGCTCGGCCCCGTCCTGGCCGGGCGCGGCGCTCCGCTCGCCATCCATCGCGAGCAGCGGCAGCACCAGGTCTTGCGAACGCGCCAACTCGTCCCGGCCGAGCAGGCCCGGATAGACCTTGTCGAGCTGGATCACGTCCAGCAGATCCTCGATGATGGCGATGCGATAGGCATCGCCCCCGCCCAGGCGGGCCCGCATGTAGCTGGGCTTGAGCGCCGTGCGCAGCACGGACAGCCCCGTCTTGCGCCACGCCGCGGCTTCCGAGCCGTCAAAGAAGGCCCCGGCGAACAGCAGCGCCTTGCCCGCCTTCGTGGGATAGGCCGCCGTCATCGACGTCCCTAGCCGCTGGCGCAGGAAACGCACCTGCACGACCAGGTTGCGCCGCCCCACTTCGTTCAGCCCGCGCTTGTCCAGGTCCCACTTGACCCAGTTCACGATGCGCCGCGACAGGCTGTGGGGTCGCCAGCCCATGCCCTTGCCGGGCGTATTGGCCACGATCCAGTTGGTGACCAGCTTCTCGTGCCATTCGAAACGGCCTTCCGCGCCATCGGCCACCAGATCGTCGAAGGCATGGAGATTGTGCAGCCAGTTCTCGCCCCAGGGCCGCCAGTGCCAGCCGCGGTTGTCGGACAGCACCCGTTCCACACCGAAGAAATGGAAAGCCTGCGACCCCACCATGCTCGGCGGCCGCTGGCAGAAGCTCCAGCGGCTGGCCGGATGGCGCAGCACGGGCGTCTCGACCGTGTTGAACCAGGCCAGATACTCATCCTTGCGGCCCAGGTGCGCGCCCAGCAGGGTCATGGGCTGGGCGTAGCGCAACCCCCACCAGAACCGGTGCAACCCTTGCGAGCGAGCATTCCAGAAGCCGGACGACTTGGAAGAATCCGTGAGGTAGGACATGGCGGGACAGCTCTATGACTAAATTGGGTACCAGCGTGCCGACGGCACGCCATGGACAACACAGCCAGAATCGAAGCAAAGCCCGCACACGGAAAACGGCGTGGTGCGAGGCGCGCGGAAAAATGAATGAACGCTAAGGTTTCCTGCGACGCCGCCGTTAACGTTGGCGTACGAGCGTTATTGCATAACTGGGCGCACAATTCAATATGTAAAAAAATACGACGTTTTCCGTTTCATGCCCTGCTTGCGAAATCCGCAAGATTCTTATCTTCCACTGACACCGCCCATTAGCTGCTTGTAAGCACTCGCCTGCATTTCCCGGCGAAATTGCAACTTTTAGTGTGGCGCCCATCTCCCGCCCCTTCCTTAGGGGAAATCACCTAGCCTCACGATCCCCGCGCTTACGCGATCGGGCGATACCGCACGTCCGGCCCCGGACTTCCCCCAGCTCCCTTGGCTCTCCTTCCTGCTTGCGTCCCGCCAGCATGCCGGACCATTTGGTCCAGATTATGAAAATCCGCGAACGCAGGGAATGACCTGACTTGCCGCTTTGATCGGTCGAAGTTTAGTATTCGAAAACTATTTTTATATACAAAACATTCGAAAAGGAGACAGCGAGCATGACCTTCCCGTTCTTCCCCACTCGCCGCCGGCTGCTGGCCACCGCCGTCCTGCTTCCGGCCGCGGCCTGGCTGCCCGTTCGAGCCGCCCAGGCCGGTCCGACCGAATTCACCTTCACCATGGGCGTGAACACCGTGCCAGGCACGGCCTTGATCGACGCCACCGCCCAGGACCTCGACCTGTGGCGCAAGCACGGCCTGAAGCCCGTCGTGCCGCCCCCCTTGGGTGGCGGCGACCGGCGGACCTGGAGCCCGGAGGAGGAAAACCATTCCGACGTGCGACTTTACGGCATGGGCGCGACCATCAACTATCTCAGCAAGGGGGTGGACTTCGTCATCGTCGCGGATCTCGGCACCCGCGCCGAATGGCACATGTGGTCCATGGCCGACCGTCCCGTCGACTCTCGGCAGCTCAAGGGCAAGCGCTTCGCGGTCACGCAGTTGTCGGGCACGGACCGGCTGTACGTCGACCTGTTCCTGAAGTCGCTGGGCGTCAGCCAGGACGACGTCACCCTGGTTCCCACCGGCGGCGTGCCGCAGAACTACCAGGCGCTGCGCAGCGGCCAGGCCGACATCTGGGTGACCACCGAACACGCCGCCATCCTGATCGACCGCGAACAGCGCTTGCGCAGTGTCGCCAAGATCTCCGATTTCGTCGGCAAGGACTGGGATCCCTACGTCATCGTCGCCAAGCGGCGCACGCTGGCCGAACGGCCCGCGCTGGTGAAGGAAGCCGTCGCCACCGTCCTGGAAGCCGTCCGGCACATCGACCAGGCCCCACGCCAGGAAAATGTCGCCCGTCTCATGCAGCGCTTCAAGGTCGACGAAGCGGTCGCCGGCAAGCTGCTGTCCACGGTGTCACTGAATCCGACCGGCAAGATCAAGTTGTCGACGATAGAGAAGATGCGCAACCACTACGTGGACACCGGCGTGATCAAACACGATGCCCTGCCCCTGGCCGCGATCTTCGATGCCTCGGTCGTCGGCACGATTTCCTGACGCTCCCTCACCCACCCAGGAGACCTCCCATGCAGCGCCTTCCGTTTCCCCCCTTCGATCCCATCCTGCAGCCGGCACGCCGGCGCCTGCTCAAGACCATGGCCGTGCTTCCGGCCGCCGCCTGGCTTCCCGGCTGTGGCGGCGACGGCGACCCCGCGCCGGTCGCCAGCGAGCCCACTCCCTTCACCTATGAGATAGGCGTGCGGACCGTTCCCGGCACCGCACTGATCAACGCGACGATCCAGGACCTGGGACTCTGGACCAAACACGGCGTCAAGCCCATCGATCCCGTTCCCATCGACGATCGCCGCGAATGGACGCCGGAGGCGGAAAATAACTGCGACGTGCGGCTGTACGGCATGGGCGCAACCATCAATTACCTGAGCAAGGGCGTCCAGTTCACCATCATCGGCGACCTGGGCACTCGGGCCGAATGGCACATGTGGACGCTGGCGGACAAGCCCATCGCGCTGACCGAACTCAAGGGCAAGCGTTTCGCCGTCACCCAGCTGGCGGGCACCGACCGCTTCTATGTCGATCTATTCCTGAAGTCGCTCGGGATCAATCCGGACGACATCGTTTATGTGCCCACCGGCGGCGTGGGCACCAACTACACTGCGCTCAAGGAAGGCAAGGCCGACATCTGGGTCACGACGGAACATACGGGCATCCTGACCGACAGGGAAAACCTGCTGCGCAGCATGGCCAAGATCTCCGATTACGTGGGCACGGATTGGGACCCGTATGTGGTCCTGGCCAAGCGCAGCACGCTGAAGGAAAAACCCGGGCTCGTCCGGGAAGCCGCCACCGCCATCTTCGAGGCCGTCCAGCACATCGGCAAGGCACCGCGCCAGGAAAACCTCGACCGTCTCATGAAGTTGTTCAAGGTGGACCAGGCCATGGCCGAAAGGCTGTTCGCCACCGTGTCGCTGAATCCCTCGGGCAAGATCAAGCTGTCGACGATAGAGAAAATGCGCAATCACTATATCGAGAACGGATTGATCACCGCCGAGTCGGCGCCCCTGTCGGCGATTTACGACCCGTCCATCCTCGGCACGCGGTAACACTGGTTTACGGGGCGGCCGCGACAAGCCGCCGCCCTGGAAGGTATGGTTGAGGATCACATTCAGAGGTCCTCGCCCATGAAGGTTTCACCGCGGCACCTGGCAGCCTGCGCGACGGCGCTTTCCATTTCGCTCTTCTGCGCCACGTCCCACGCCGAACGCAACAGTTCGCTGGCCGGCCAGACCGTCGTCCAGCCCGTGGAAGGCGGCCAACATACCAAGGAATACGGCCGCAACGGCCAGTTGATCTACGAATCCATCGAGCGCCAGCGAACTCGCGGCGGCAAGACGGCCACGGAAGCCATCGAACGAGAATGGAGCGAGGACGGCAAGCCCCTGCGCGATCAGACCTTCGTGGGCGGCAACGAGATCAAGGGAACGGCCTGGTACCTGAACGGCCAGGTCAAGGAAACCCGCGTGTATCAATCGCAGCGGGAACCAGGCGGCGTGCCGGGCAAATACGTGGAGCGTTTTTCCGACCAGGGCAAGCTGCAGTCGGCGGGCGTATTCCAGGGACAGTTCCGCCCGGTGGGTACACACCGGGAATATGACGAGGCCGGCAAGCTCAAACGGGAAGTGACGTACGACGCACACGGCAGCCGATTATCGGAACGCAGCTACGATGCGTCCGGCGCGGTCATACGAAGCGAACGTTTTCTTCCCGACGGTTCACGCATCCGCGATTGAGGAAAGGGATGCTGAAAAGACAAAACCCCCGGCCGGGTTACCGGTCGGGGGTTTTGGGTGTAGATAGCCTGACAATGACCTACTTTCACAGACGTC
>MKUP01000021.1 GCA_001898625.1 Burkholderiales bacterium 67-32 | reverse complement strand
TCAAGATACCGATCAAAACGCTCTGCTGCATTCATCGATCCTCCAGCTCGAAGTCCGGAAAATCGAATTATGTCATTTATGACACAGTAAGACTAGGGAACGTCTGATCAAGTCGTAAATTGGCTTGATGACGAGAGTGTGTGTTGCCCCGCTGCGCTCGCAGGCTCGTTGCACTGGCATTCGATGTGTTTGAGCGCTCCTGCCGCGCCCTTCAGGCTGCCTGCGGACGCACCTTGCTGGGCGGTCAGGACCTGCAGATCTATCGCATCGAACGCGAGGAGGCCGATATCTCGCGGCTTATCAAACAGGAGCGTGCGTTCTGGCGTGGCGTCGAGCTCGACCAGGCGCCGCCTTCGCTAGATGAGGGTGTTCCGATGCAGTGATGCATCGAACGCGGTCACGGTCTGGCGCGCACGCCGTGTCATGCCTTGCCGTCAGGGTGCCCGCCAGAACGACCACCACCTGCGCCGCGCTGTTCTCGATTCGAGGGGGCGCAGGTCCAGGGTGTCGTAGTTCGTGAATGGGGCCCCGGCACGTCGGCGCAACTCCGTTTCGAGTTCGTGGGCGATACCGCGTGCGTGAAGGTCTCCCTCGAGTGCCTTCCTGCGCCACTCGATGGCCATCGTGCTCAACGCCTCGTCGGGCAGCTCCTGCTTCGTCGTCATGAGGTGATTGTGCCGTCTCGCTCGACGCGTCTTGACAAGTGTCTTGCCGCCGCCACAGGGCCGTACTGCACGGGCGCAGGCGCGGCTTCTCTCCTTTCCCTCTTGCTTCTCTTTCACACCACTTCAACCTCAAATGAACAACGATCCAACCCTTCATGTTCAGGCAACCGACGGATATTCCGCGTTGCCGCCCCTCAGCCTCCATCGCTACATTGCCCGCACGCTGCGTGTCAGCACACTCCATCTGCCCTGGGAGATCGCGCAGCAGATTCACGCGGAAGATCTTTCGGGCGAGACCTGTGGCGTTTTCCCGTCCACTGGCGGTCTCCTGATCCTCGAGCTCGACGACTACAGCTGGCGCGCCGAGGTCACGGCCCACAACATCGCGGCGACCCAGGCGCTGGGGTGGCATGCACTGCGCCGGTTGCTTCGACTCGCGCAGACTTACAAATGCGAGGCTCTGGAGCTTGCCGGCGACAACCTGGTACTGCCGGCCGTCCTGGAGTTCGAGGTCTTCCCATGGCCGTGATCCATCCCGTCGATGCCGCTCGCAGATATCAGTTGGGCGGTAACGTGTGCACCGGGCACCGTCGTGCGATCTGCTTCGCGCAGGATCGTGACCATCTGTTCTTCTGAAAATCGACTCTTCTTCATGGGCTCCTCTTCGGGCGGGAGCCATCTTCCTAGAAATCAATGTCTCGGAGAAAGCGGGCAGGTCACCTCGCCCTGGCGCCAGGCTCGAACGAAGTCAGTGACGGCCGAGTAGCCGCCGCTGTAGCCCGCCGCCTTGATCTCGGCGTGCAGCGCGCGTGCCGTGCGCCGCTCATGCTTGGGCCGTCGCGCATCGGCCGTCAATGCCTGCTTCAGCGCCGTCTCGAATGCACTCAGCTTGTTCGGCCGTGCTTCGCGCCGGTACTTCGGCGCCTCGGCAACCGGTGCACGCAGCCACTTCGACACCGTGTTGCGAGACAGCCCCGTCATGCGCGCTATCTCGCGCTCTGACAGCTTGTCCCTCACGTGCAGCCGTCGGATCCTGCCAATCAAGTCCATGGTGATCACTCCTCGAACCCCGCTGCTTAAATAAACAGCAGGGTAGGTTGAACACCTGGCTCACTTTTACTTCGGCACTACCTACAAAACTGGCTCAGTTTCCGGTCGGCGCCAACAGAAGAGATAAGAGAGTCCTTGCAGATGGAGTTTCTCGCCCTAAAGAGGGCCGCGGGGACGAACTCATGAAATGGAATCGAGCTGTAACTTGCGGATGCCCCAAAAAGCACGATCGCACAGTTATCGTGACTATATTTGAGGAGCCCCTTGGAGTACATCGCATCCATGCCTCGTTCCGAGCTAAGTAAGCTTGACTCGTCGGAAGACCTCGCTCGTCTGAATCGCAGCCGCGCGTCGGTCGCCCATATCGACGAGGCTATCGAGCGCCCTCAACAACTTTCGCGCAAGGGGTTCAGGAAGCTCGGCGTCTCGCTCCGAGAAGCGCTGAATGAGGCTCGCGACCCGTGCTGGCACGAGCGTGCCATTCCAGCCCTGCGGCCCGGCTACGCTCTGCAGGACCATCTCTAGTCTTACTGTGTCATAAATGACATAATTCGATTTTCCGGACTTCGAGCTGGAGGATCGATGAATGCAGCAGAGCGTTTTGATCGGTATCT
>MKUP01000020.1:32540-86400 GCA_001898625.1 Burkholderiales bacterium 67-32 | reverse complement strand
TGTCGCAACATGCCATCGTGCTCGAGCGCGGGGTGGTGGCCCATGCCGGCGCCAGCGCCGAGCTGGCCGCCGACACGGAACGGCTGGACAAGTTGTTGGGAGTCGGAAAGCGATAGCGCATATCCGCTGGCGCGAGGAGGTGACATGGGCAGGCACGCTTATCCGTATGACGTAGACGCCGAGCCGACGCTCTACAACGAGCGCAGCTTTCTGACACGGGAAGCCTTGGAGCGGTGGGCAGGATTTCCGCTGGGATACAACTTCGCGGATGGACCTCTGCACAACCCGGCCCGCTATCGCGCGCATCCGAGCCTGGCCTGCATCGCATCCGGCCATGCCGAGGCCACCATGTTGTGCAACGGCAAGCCGTTTCAGCTGAAAACGGATCCAGGATCGATCGGGCTCTTTGCTCCGCATACGGAGATCGAACGATGCTGGTGGCATTCCCTGAACGCCGAACGCGTGGTCATAGAGCTGGACATGTCCGAATTGAATCCGGCCATGAAGCTGGATGACGAAATTCTCGATGTCCCGTTGGACCTGGACCTGCAGTTCTACGATCCGTCATTGCTGCAGACCATGCTCGCGATTGCCCGGGAAGTCCAGCATGGGTGTCCGAATGGACCGTTGTATGCGCAATCTCTGTGCCTGGGCCTGGCGTTGTATCTCAGGCGGAGATTCTCTTCCCGCCCGCTGACCCGGACTTTCGACAGGGGCCGTCTTACTTCGCCGCAACTGCGGGCAATCGACGAATACATCAAGGAGTCGATCGGGACCGACATGAACGTCGATGCCCTGGCCGGGTTGATCGGTTTGAGCAAACCGCACTTCATGAAGCTCTTCCGCATGACGACCGGCACGTCGCCATATCAATACGTGCTGCGGGCTCGTGTCGAGGCCGCGGCTGTTCTCGTGAAGCAGGGGCATCCGCTGGCGAGCGTGGCCCGGAAGGCCGGATTTTCCAGCCAGAGCCATTTCTCGGCGGTGTTCGCCAAGTACATGGGGATGCCCCCCAAGCGATATCTGTCCAGTGTGCAGGGCAAGTCAAGGCAGGAGATCAATGATGAGGAGGTTCATGGAGAAACGAAACCTGTGTGAATGAATCCAATTTCAAAAAGGCTGCACCCGAGTGGGAAAAGTCGCTCACGCATGCTGTCGGTGAAGGACGGCCGCGATGGGCAATGAGGAGACCATGATGGAACTGCGTAGAAGAGCCGGCGCCATGCGCTGGGGAATGACCACGATGGCATTGGCCGCGCTTGCGGCGTGCGGTGGCGGTGATGGGGGAACGGACAACCCCGCGCCGCCGCCTTCCGGGGGGAATCCGGGGATAGGGGATCTGGCGATCGCCCCGGTGATGAATTGTTCGCCGGAAGGGATCGGCAAAGTCGTACTCACGACCGACGACGCTCCCGCCAAGGGCTTCAAGGCAACGATCCTGGATGTCAGTTCCAACACCGTCGATGGAGACCCGACCAAGCAGTACTGCCTGGTGAAGGTCAAGGTGGACCCGGAAGTGAATATCTGGGTCGCCATGCCCTCGGACGGTACGTGGAACGGCCGATTCCGCTCCGAGGGCGGGGGTGGCTACGCGGGATCGGTGAGCGTCGCCACGGATTCCATCAAGCAGGGGTTCGTCGGAGTACAGACGGATACCGGCCACAAATCGTCGGTGGGCGGCTCGTTCGGCATGTTGTCTCCGGGCGTTCCCAACACTCAGCTGCAAGAGGATTTCGCATTCCGCAGCGAGCATCTGATGTCCGTCATAGGCAAGCAACTGACCAAGAGCTATTACGGGCAGGATCCGGTGCGTTCGTACTGGTACGGGTGCTCGACGGGCGGTCGCCAGGGGCTGATGATGGCGCAGCGCTATCCCGGCGACTACGACGCCATCGTGGCGGGCGCGCCTGCGATTCACTGGGACCGCTTCCAGGCGTATCAGATATGGCCTCAGGTGGTGATGAACAACGACCTGGGAGCCGCGATCAGCCGCGACAAGCTCGGCCTTGCCACGTCAAGGGCGGTCGCGAGCTGCGATGCCGCCGACGGCGTTACCGATGGCGTGATCGACGATCCGCGTTCATGCCGCTACGATCCATCCACGGACAACAATATTACGCGTGCCGATTGTGCGGATGGTTCGTGCCTGACGCCGGCCGAGGCGATAGCCATCAAGAAGATATGGGACGGCGCGCGCGATCTGTCCGGCAATCTTTTGTGGCCGGGTGTGGAGCGCGGCGCCAATCTTACTTCCCTGGCGGGTGCCGCGCCCTTCAGTATCGCGGTCGAGCAGCCTAGATACTGGGTCTATCTCGACCCCAACTGGGACTGGAAGACGCTGACCTACGCCAACTACGGCCAGTTCTTCGCCGATACGGTCCGCATGGTCAATCCCGTGATCGGGACGGACAACCCGGACCTGTCCGCGTTCAAGGCACGCGGCGGCAAGCTGATCATGTATCACGGCTGGAGCGACAATCTCATCATGCCGCAGGGCACCGTCCGTTATTACGACGCGGTCAAGGAAAAAATGGGTACGACTGCCGTCGACGAATTCGCAACGCTCTACATGGTGCCGGGAATGGGCCATTGCGGAAGTGGCGACGGTCCCAACCAGTTCGGGCAGGGCAGCAGCGGCACGGTGGCGAAGGACCCTCAGCACGACATCTTCCGCGCGCTGATGAATTGGTCGGAGAAGGACACCAAGCCTGGCGCGATCGTCGCGACCAAGCTGGTCGACAACAAGGTGGCACGCACCCGGCCGCTTTGCCAGTACCCGCAAGTCGCGCGGTACAAGGGAACCGGCAGCACCGACGACGCGGCGAACTTCAGCTGCGTTGCCGCCGACTAAGGCCAAGCTGGCGTGGCGATACCCCCTTGACGACATCAAGGGGGTATTTTTCTTTCATGCCGACAGCATCCGATGAATCAGATCCGCGGTATTTGCAGCGGAAAATTTCTTCATCAAACTCGCCCGGAACACCTCCACGGTGCGCGGGCTGATATCCAGTTCCTTGGCGATCACCTTCGAGGTCTTGCCGTCCAGAAGCCGGGACGCGACCTCCCGTTCGCGCGGCGTCAGGGCCTCGGAGGTCCGGGGCCGCTCGGCGCTGACGTCCTCGAAGGTCCAGATTCCGGCTTCGTGCGGCCGTTCGCGGTTGAAGGCCCGGCCGGTTACCCGGCACCAGAAATGCTGTCCCGTGGCGCGTTTCATGATGCGTGTGTCGGCATACCGGCCATGCTTGTTCAGGATGGGCGCGATGCGCTTGCCCAGGCGCTCGAATTCCTCGGTTGTCGGGTATAGCTCGCGGAACGATGCGCCCAGCAGGATTTCGCGGGATGCGTGGAAGACGTCGCATACATAGCTGTTGCAATCGACAATGATCCGGTCCTTCGACAGCACGAGGCCGATGGGCGCCATTTCGAAGGCAAGGCGATAGTCCGCGTCGGTCGACATCGGTGGCTCCTAAGCAAAACTACGTAGACGGGTACGTAGTATCTTTCAAACGCACGCCGTCCGCCAGGTCCTGGCGGCGGGGCGTGGCGGTGGGTCCCGTTCCCTGGAGGAGGTGTCGTGAACAAGATTTATCCATCCGCTCTCGATGCGATGGCGGGCGTCGTGAAAGACGACCAGATGATCGCGGTCGGGGGCTTCGGCCTGTGTGGCATCCCGGAGGCGCTGATCGAGGCGCTGCGCGTGTCGGACGCCAAGCGTCTTACCGTGATTTCAAACAACGCCGGCGTGGACGGCTTCGGGCTCGGCAAGCTGCTGGAAAGCCGGCAGATCCGGAAGATGATTTCGTCCTACGTGGGCGAGAACAAGGAATTCGAGCGGCAGTATCTGAGCGGAGAGCTGGAGCTGGAGTTCACGCCGCAGGGAACGCTGGCCGAGAAGCTGCGCGCCGGCGGGGCCGGTATCCCGGCCTTTTTCACCAAGACGGGCGTCGGGACCCTGGTCGCCGAAGGCAAGGAGCTGCGGGAGTTCGACGGGGAAACCTATGTCATGGAGCGCGCCCTGGTGCCGGATGTGGCCCTGATCAAGGCGCACGTCGCCGACCGGGCCGGCAATCTGCGCTTCCGCTATACGGCCCGCAACTTCAATCCGGCGGCGGCGACGGCGGGGAAGATCACCATCGCCGAGGTCGAGGAAATCGTCGAGGTCGGCGAACTGGCGCCCGACGATATCCACCTGCCGGGCATCTACATCCATCGCATCGTCCAGAACCGCAACCCGGAGAAGCGGATCGAGCAGCGCACGACGACCAAGGCGGAGAACTGAGATGGCATGGAGCAAGGATCAGATGGCGGCGCGGGCTGCCCGGGAACTGCGTGACGGTTTCTATGTGAATCTCGGGATCGGCATCCCGACCCTGGTGGCCAACCACGTGCCGGGCGATATCGAGGTCTGGCTGCAGTCCGAGAACGGCATGTTGGGCATCGGCCCGTTCCCGACCGACGACCAGGTGGATGCGGACCTCATCAACGCGGGCAAGCAGACCGTGACCACGCTGCCGGGATCGTCGATCTTCGGCAGCGACCAGAGCTTCGCGATGATCCGCGGCGGCAAGATCAACCTGTCCATCCTGGGCGCCATGCAGGTGAGCGGGAAGGGCGACCTGGCCAACTGGATGATTCCCGGCAAGATGGTCAAGGGCATGGGGGGTGCGATGGACCTCGTGGCCGGCGTCGAGCGGGTGGTGATCCTGATGGAGCACGTGGCCAGGAAGAAGGATGGTGGCCACGAGCTGAAGATACTGCCCGAGTGCACGCTGCCGCTGACGGGCGTGGGCGTCGTGGATCGCATCATCACCGACCTGGGCGTGATCGATGTGACGGCAGACGGACTGGTGCTGGTGGAGTTGGCCGAAGGCGTCAGCGCCGATGAGATCCAGGCCAAGACCGGCGTGCCGTTGAAGGGGGTGTAGGGCGGTACTGGCGGGCTTCCGGGGTGGGAACGATCTTTCGTGGCCCCGGGTTTGAAACAAAGCGGACATTCTCGATGGTGCGGCGGTCAACAAACCGCGAGCGGCACGCCAGAATCCGTTCCAAGGTGTTCCCCGGTCCATCAGGCGCCGGGGAACGCGGAGACGGAACGATCCTGGAGAATGCCCCATGCTGTCCGCAGCAGACAATGACCGCTACAACGATGTCGAGCCGGGTTCCATCCTGCACGACATGGCCCGCCGCTATTGGCTCCCTTACCTGAGATCCGAGGCGCTCGACCCCAATGGTCCGCCCAGGAAGGTCGAGCTGCTGGGCGAGAAGTTCGTGTCCTTTCGCGACGGCAGCGGAAAGGTCGGGTTCTTCGAGGAGCAGTGCCCGCACCGCGGGGCGTCCCTGGCCCTGGGCCGAACCGGTGACAATGCGCTGACGTGCATCTTCCACGGCTGGAAGTTCGACGTGTCGGGCACGTGCATCGCCACACCGTCGGAATCCAATCCCCGCTTCTGTTCGACCATCAAGGTTCCCGCTTTTCCCGTCCGGGAGGCGGGCGGCGCGCTGTGGGTGTATCTGGGGCCGGGTGAGCCGCCGGTCTTCCCCGAGTGGGAGTTCTGCCTCCTGCCGGCCGAGCATCGCCGCGCCCGGGTCGGATATACGGATTCGAACTGGACGCAGAACCTGGAAACGCTGCTGGATTCCGCCCACATCGGGCTCCTGCATGCCCAGCCGGTCAAGGCGGAGATCAACGAAAGCGTCGTCGCGATCAAGGGCGTGCATGCGCCCAAGCTGTCGGTCGTGGATACGCCTTACGGGTTCCAGGCCTACTCGCGGCGGGAGCGGGAGGACGGCCAGGTCTATCTGCGCGTGACGGAGTACCTGGCGCCGTTCACGGTCTTGAACGGCAGCATGCGCACCGATGAAGGGCGCGTGCTGTTCATGATCCCGATCAACAACCGGCGGACCGCTTTCTGGCGCTTCGAGTGGGACATGGTCCACACCCAGGAGTGGTGGAAGAAGCAGTCGATCGAGCGGGGCGCGCTGGGCTTGAAGTTCGTCGACCATGACGATTTCCTGCGGAACTCGCTGGATCGCGGCCGGGAGGACTTCGGCCAGAACCGCGAGGCGATGAAGCTCGGGCATTGGTCGGGCTTCAAGGACCTGCGCGCCGAGGATGCCGCCGTGGCCGAAAGCGTGCCCATCGTGGACCGCACGAAGGAACATCTGGGCGCCAGCGATCTGGTCATCGCCAAGATGCGACAGCGCTTCTTCCAGGGGCTGGACGAGTTTGAGCGGGGAGGAAGGCCGCTGGGACTGGGGCCCAACGGCGATGGCAGCGGTATTGCCTATACCGATCTGCGCGGAACGTCGGAGGTGATCGCACCCGCAGTCGATCAGCTCGCATACCACAACGTCGAGCTGCGCGAGGAGCGCAAGGCATTGCGCACGGCGTTCCTGGAGGCGCAAGGGGCGGGCGTGGCGACCAAGGAGCGGCAACATGCGTGATGCTTCCTTCTCCACGGGGTCGGGTTCGGCGCATTTGAACGAGACCCATGATCCGGCGCTGCGTTCGTTCGTGGTCTCGGCCAACCGTGCCGATGCCGGTTTTCCCATTCAGAACCTGCCGCTGGCGGTCTTCAGGTCGGGGCACCAAGGGGGTGATTTCCGCGTCGGCGCGGGCATCGGCGACCTGGTCCTGGACATCGGCGAGATGGGGGCCAGCCTGGCCGCCGAGTGCGGGCCGGCGGTCCAGGCCTGTCGCGGCGCGTCGATGAAGGCGCTGATGGAACTGGGGCCGGTGCATTGGGCGCGCCTGCGGCTGGGATTGTCGCGGCTGTTGCGGGAGGGGTCGCCATGCCGGCGGGAAGCCGAGCAACATCTGCATCCCATCGCCGATGCCGAGTTCCTGCTCCCCCTGAAGATCGGCAATTTTTCGGATTACCTGGCCTCGATGCATCACATCTCCAAGGTGATCCGGGTCAAGCGTCCCGATCATCCCGAGCTTCCCCAGAGTTTCGTCTGGAGCCCGATCGCCTATCACAGCAGGGTATCGACGGTCCGGGCCAGCGGATACAGTTTTGCCCGTCCCCGGGGGCAGGCGGGGCGGTTCGAGAACGACCGGCCCCTGACGGACCCGACGCGGATGCTGGACTACGAAGTCGAGCTCGGCATCTACGTGGGTACCTCCAACGCGCAGGGCGACCAGCTGGACGTGGATGCCGCGGACGCGGCGATCTTCGGCTATTCGGCGCTGAATGACTGGACGGCGCGGGACATGCAGGGGTGGGAGTCCCAGCCGTTGGGGCCGTTCCTGTCCAAGAGTTTCACGACGACGGTCTCGCCCTGGGTGGTGACAGCCGAAGCCCTGGCACCCTACCGGGTGGCGATGTCGAGGCCGGATGGCCAGCCGGCCGCGCCTGCCTGCCTGGATTCGGACGGAAATCGCGCGCGGGGCATGCTGGACGTGCGCATGGAGGTGCTGCTGCTGACCGAGCAACTGGCCGCGGCGGGAGAGGGGCCGGTGTCGTTGGGTGTCAGCCGCCTGACGGACGCCTATTGGACGCCTGGGCAGATGGTGGCCCATCACACGCTCAATGGCTGCATCCTGGAGACGGGGGACCTGATCGGTACGGGCACGATCTCCGGGCCGGGCGACGATGCCTGCGGCTGCATGTTCGAACTCACCCGAGGCGGGCGCCAGCCGTTCCACTTGCCCAACGGCGAGGAGCGGGCGTTCGTGCAGGATGGGGACACGGTGATCGTGCGGGCCCATTGCCAGAAGGCAGGATGGCCGAGGCTGGGGTTCGGGGACGCGGTCGCCACGGTCCTGCCCGCCCGGCCGCAAGCCTGAGCCGTCCAGGACGAGGAGCAGCGATGGCAAGCGTGATCAGGTTCCACCGGACGGGGGGACCCGCAGTCCTGAGGTGCGAGGAGTACGACGTCGCGCCGCCGGGCTACGGCGAAGTAAGAATTCGGCACGCCGCGGTGGGCGTCAATTTCAACGACATCTATTTCCGTTCGGGGCTGTATCCCGTCGCACTGCCGTCGCCGCTCGGACGGTCCGCCGCCGGCATCGTCGAGGAACTGGGAGCCGGCGTGGCGGACGTCCGGGTGGGCGACCGCGTGGCCTATGCCAGCAGTCCGTTGGGCGCATACAGCAGCGAGCGCATCGTCGATACGCGGTATCTCGTTCCGGTACCCGACGGGGTCGGGCTGGACGTGGCCGCGGCCAGCACCATGCGTGGCATGACCGCGGCCTACCTGATGCGGCGCATCCATCCGTGGCGGGCGGGAGATTCCCTGGTGCTGCACGCGGCGGCCGGGGGTGTCGGTTTGATCGTCAGCCAGTGGGCGCGGCATCTGGGGCTGCGCGTGATCGGAACCGTGTCGAGTCCCGAGAAGGCCGGGATCGCGCTGGACCATGGCTGTGAGCACGTGATCGTGCGCGGGACCACCGGCGAGGTCGTCGAGAAGGTGATGGCGCTGACCGGCGGGCGTGGCGTGCCCGTGGTGCTCGATGGCGTGGGCCGGAGCACCTTCGATGCTTCGCTGAGGGTCCTGTCCAGGCGGGGGCTGTTCGTCAGCTTCGGCGCGTCGTCCGGCCCTGTGCCCCCCATCGACGCCATCGAGCTGGGGCGCAGAGGGTCGCCATTCTTTACCCGGCCCGCATTGGCCGACTATGCATCGACGAGGAAGGAGCGCGTGGAGCTGGCGGGCGAATTCTTCCAGCTTGTCGAGTCGGGCGTGATACGCGTCCACGTGAACCAGAGGCTGGCGTTGGCCGATTGCGCACAAGCCCACCGGGCGCTGGAGTCGGGCGGTTCGGTGGGAGTTTCGGTGCTCGTGCCTTAGCGCCCGGGCAAGCGGCCCGGGCGTTGGCTATAACAACAGGAGACATCATGAAAAGCAGATCGAGAAACTTCCGGGTCGTGCTGCAAGGGGCGGCCTGTCTGGCACTGATCGTCCATGCGGCGGCATCGGCCGCGGATGGCTATCCGTCCCGCCCGATATCGCTCATCGTCCAGGCGGCACCGGGCGGTTCGTCCGACATTACCGCACGGGTGCTGGCCCAGAAACTTTCCGTGGCCATGAATACGCAGGTCGTGGTCATCAACGAGCCGTCGGCCGGGGGCATCGTCGCCATGCAGCGGGTCAAGCGCGCCGAACCGGACGGCTACACGCTGATGATCGTGGGCACGAAGGCCGCGATCGGCGATGCGATCTTCGCCGCCAAGAACATCGACGTGCTGCGCGACTTCGAGCCCGTCGCGCAGGTCAGCACGGGCCAGCTCGCCGTGGTCGTCAAGCGCGATTCGCCGCTCAAGACCATGGACGACCTGATCCGGGAGATCAAGGCGAAGCCGGGGCGGATCACGGTGGCCACGGGCGACGTGGCCGGAGGGATCCAGTACCTGGGCGCGGCCCTGGTGCGCGAGGAGCTCAAGGGGGATTTCGTCATCGTTCCCTATGGCACGGCGGCCAAGCTGACGACCGCGGTGAGGGCGGGGGAAGTCGACGCGGCCTTCGAACTGGTGCCCGGTATTGTCGGCTCGCTGCGCGACGGCGAGGCGCGGGCGCTGGCCGTCAGCGGAACCAACCAGTTGCAGGACCTGCCCGGCATGAAGGGCGTTCCCACGATGAAGGATGTGGGTTTGCCGGGGAGCGATGTGACGACGTCCACCTTCGTGGTCGCGCCGGCCGGCACACCCGCGAATATCGTGAATACCTTGAATACGGAGATCCTGCGCGCCCTGGCCCAGCCCGACTTGCAGCAGGCTTCCCGTTCGCGAGGTTCGGGCATTCCCGAGCCGTATTCCGCGGCCCGGACCAGGACGCAACTGGCCGGGGAGATCGAGCGCTGGCAGGCCATCGTGAAGCAGGCAAACGTCAAGTCGCAATAGCACAGCCGCCGGGCTGTCGCTTTATCGAATCATGATCAATGGAGGGGAAATGAAGACGACTACCATCGTCGGGGGAGTGCTTTGCCTGGGGGCGGGGAACTGCGCCGTTGCACAGGCCCAGGTGACGATCTACGGGATCGTGGATTCCGGTTTCGTCCATCAGTCCGACGCGATCGCACCCAAGCAGGGAAACGTGTCGTCGCTGACGGGAGGAGGACAGTCCGGGTCGCGCTTCGGGCTGCGGGGCGTGGAGGACCTGGGCAACGGGTTGAAAGCCACGTTCGACCTGGAGGCAGGGATCAATACGGACACCGGCACGTCGACGCTGGGCGCGCTGTTCGGACGCAAGGCCCATGTGGGGCTGGATACGCCGCTGGGGAACGTCAAGCTGGGCAGGCAGTACAGCCCGTTCTACCTCGATGCGATCTTGCCCGCGGATCCGTTCGGCATGGGGTTGATGGGGAGGATGAACAACGTCTTCAGCACGAATTCCCGTATCAACAATTCGGTGTCCTACTCGACCCCGAGGTGGCGGGGATGGGCTGCGGGCTTCCTGTATGGCTTTGGCGAGGTTGCGGGAAACAGCTCGGCCGCGCGTTCCTACAACGGCGCGTTGAGCTACCAGGACGGTCCTGCCCGCGTGGCGCTGGGCTACTACAACCAACGCAATGCCGCTGATACGGCCACCAGCCACTCCGTCGCGCTGACGGGAAGCTACCGCGCCGGAGCGGTCACGGTGTATTCGGCGTTCCAGGCCGTTCGGTCCACCTTGAACGGCGTGCCGGGGGCGACGGTCGCGGATACGAACGTCAACATCTACATGGCCGGCCTGCAATGGTCGCGAGGGCCGCATACGGTGCTCGGCGGCATCACCCATGCGCGCGACCAGCGCCGGATCGGGGCCACCGGTGCCAAGGCGACGTTGTATGCGGTGGGCTATACCTATGCCTTGTCCAAGCGAACGAACCTGTACACCTCGTTCGGCATGTTCCGCAATCGCTCGGGCGCGGCGTACGCGATAGGCGATGCGACGACGCCGGTCTATGGCCAGAAGGGCTTCGACGTCGGCATCAGGCACCGTTTCTAGGGGAGCGGGGCGGGGGTTGGCAGTATCGCCAACTCCTGCAAGGCGGCTTTGTCGGCGATCACGATGCGGCCGTATTCCAGGGCGAGCACGCCGAGTTTCTCCAGTGCCCGCAGTTCGCGGTTGACCCCTTGCCTGCGGGTGCCGAGCAATTCGGCCAGCTCGTCCTGCAGGACTTCCACTTCGTTCGTGGCATGCCCCGACGCGTTGGCGATGAGACCGAGCAGCGAGGCGAGCCGCGCGCGTAGGGAACCCGTGGAGGCGTCGGCATACAGGGCAATCATGTTTCTGTGCCGCCGGTTGAATCCCGCGAACATGGCGACGGCCAGGCGGCCGTTGCGCACCAGCATGTCTTTCAGAAAGGGGCCGGGTATCCTGACCAGATGGGTCTGGCCGCGGCAGGTGACGGTATAGACGAAGGGTTCTCCGGACAGCAGCGGCCCCAGGCCCAGGAAGTCGCCGGCAAAGCGCAGGCGGAAGGCGAACTCGCGATTGGACCCCGTGCGCAGGGACATGCGCAGCGAGCCGGATGCGATCAGGTACAGGAAGGGAACGGTTTCTCCCGGCCCATGGAGCAGGGTGCCGGATTCGAGCCGCAGGACCTCCGAGACTTCGACCAGCCGGGCGATGTCGCCGTCGGCCCATTCCCGGAACAACTCGGATTGCGAGATGGCGACTCGCGCCAGCGTGGAGGTCATTGTTCGCTTCGGCGGCCGATCGAAAATGGGATGCGGCCATCCTAGCACGATGGGTTCGCCCACTAGCTGATCCAGATGCTGCGTTTTCCTGGTACGGCAGTCCGGCCCGGCATCCGTTGCGGCATGATGGTGGATTGAAAGGAAAGAAGGGAGAGCAGGCATGAAGCCGCGCATCAGCGTGATCACGATCGGCGTGGACGATCTGGAGGCCTCGGTGGCGTTCTACCGCGACGGCATGGGACTGCCGACCGAGGGCATCATAGGCAGGGAGTTCGAGCATGGCGCGGTGGCCTTCTTCGAGCTCCAGGCGGGGCTCAGGCTGGCGCTGTTCGCGCGGGCGGACATCGCGCACGACGCCGGGATCGAACGAAGCGGGCGCAGTCCGACCGAGTTCACGCTGGGCCACAACGTCGCGTCGCGCGAAGAGGTCGACGCGGTGATGGCCCGCGCCGCCGCGGCGGGGGCGCACGTGGTGAAGCCGGCGCAGCCGACCTTCTGGGGTGGGTACGCCGGCTATTTCCAGGACCCTGACGGCCATCTCTGGGAAGCCGTCCACAACCCGGCCTGGATGCCCGAGTAAGAAGCGTGTCGAGCGATGTGCCCGCCTTTATGAAACGATCGTATTAAAAATTATCGTTCGTATCCCAATATTTGGGATATATTGAACAAAATTAAACGATCGTTTTATAAAAGGAGGCGCCATGCGGCTTATCCCAGCGGTGTTCGCATTGTTTTCGTGTCTGGCCGCCGGCGCGGCCGTGGCCCAGGCCTATCCGGCGCATCCCATCCGGTGGCTGGTTCCCTATCCGGCCGGCGGCGGCGCGGACAACGTGGCGCGGGTCGTCACGCAGCGCCTGTCGCAGAAGCTGGGGCAGGCAATCGTGGTGGACAACCGGCCGGGCGGCAACACCATCATCGGCACGCAGGCGCTGTTGTCGGCCGCCCGCGACGGCTATACCGTGATGAACACGGCCGAGCAGGTGGCGGTGAACGCCGCGCTGTATCCCGATCTGAAATACTCGGCCGAGCGCGACCTGGACTTCGTGGCACCGCTGGTGCGCACGCCGCTGCTGTTGCTGGCGCGCCGCGACCTGCCGGTTTCGGACGCGGCGGGACTCCTGGCCTACATGAAGGAGCGAGGGGACCGGGTCACCTATGGAAGCTGGGGGCAGGGCGGGATGAATCATCTGACCATGGAGGCCTTGGCCGCGCGGGTGGGTGTGCATCCCACCCATGTGCCGTTTCCGGGGGCCGCGCCGGCGATACGCGACCTGCTCGGCGGCCAGATCGACCTGTATTTCTCCGACCCGGCCACGGCGCTGCCCTATTTGCGCACGGGCAAGCTGAAGGTCCTGCTGGTGTCCACCCGGGAGCGCCTGCCGTACCTGCCCGACGTGCCCACCGTGGACGAAAGCGGCTATCCGGGGTTCGACATGTACAGCTGGCAGGGCGTGCTGGCACCCAAGGGCATGCCGCCGCAGGTGCGGGATACCCTGGCGGCGGCCATACGCGACACGCTGCAACAACCCGACGTGAACCAGGAACTGCGTGACCGGGGCTTCATTCCTGATCCTGGCACGCCCGAGCAGTTCCGGGCATTCTTCCTGCGTAGCCAGGCCGAGCTGGGCGAGATCGTTCACAAGCGGAACATCCGGATCCAGTGACGGGACCGGGCCGGCATGCGCCGGCGCGGCGAGTGCGCTATCTTTGGATCCTGTCCGTCGACGGCGTGCCGCGTATGAGCCTGACAACAAGAAAACCCGCCATGGCCGGGGAACTGCCCAGGCCACCCGTGCCGGCGGGGGTCTTCAGGTTTGCGCTGGATGCGCTGCCCGACGGCGTCCTGCTGGTGGATGCCGACAGGCAGGTGGTCTATGCGAACAAGGCCTTCATGGAGCAATGGCGGTTTCCCGAGGAAGCATGGGAAGGCTGGAGCGAGAGCCGGATGCTGGCCCACGCCAGCGCCCAGCTTGTCGATCCCGACCGCTTCCTGGAACACGTGGAGGTTCTTCATCTCACGGACGAGGCCTACCGCGACGAACTGCATTTGAAGGATGGACGCGTCTTCGCCCGCCGCAGCGTGCCCTTCGCGGCGGACGGATCCTTCCGCGCGCGGATCTGGATCTTCACCGACATCACCGAGGCCCGGTTTTCACTGCTGGATCCGTTGTCGGGCGTGCACAACCGCCGGGCCTATACGCAGGAGTTTCCCGCTTTCGTCGAGGCGCCCGACGACGGGCTGCTGAAGTGCGTGGCCATTCTCGACGTCGACCACTTCAAGGCCTACAACGACCATTACGGCCATGCCGCGGGCGATCGGGTGTTGAAGCGCGTGGGCGACTTGCTACGCGGCATGCTGGGCCGGTCCGACGACCGGGTCTTCCGGATAGGCGGCGAAGAGTTCCTGCTGGCCTGCCGTCTGCGGGAGGACGCCGAGGGCGCGTGTTTCTGCGACGAGATCCGCGTGGCCATCGCGGGCATGGCGATTGCCCATCGGGGCAATCCGCCGCACGGCGTCGTGACCGCGTCGATGGGGTTCGGCATCTTTCGCGGAGAACGCCGCACCGCCGAGATCTTCGACGAGGTGGATGCTGCGCTCTATCAGGCCAAGGCCGAGGGGCGCAACACCTTGCGGCGCGCGGTTTTGTAGCGGGGATGATTGAACGGAGGGGGGCGGCGATGGAGACGGCAGGGCTGCAAGTGTGGACGGTGGGGCATTCCACGCACTCCCTGGAAGCGTTCCTGGCGATGCTGGCCGCCCATGACATCGAGGCCATCGCCGACGTGCGGCGGCATGCGGGGTCACGCAAGTATCCCCATTTCAATCCGGATGCGCTGCGCCATGCGCTCGCGCAAGCCGGGGTGGAATACGTGCCGCTGCCGGAACTGGGCGGCCGCCGTCCGCCCCTTGCGGACTCCCATAACACCGTCTGGCGCAATCCGTCGTTCCGCGGCTACGCGGACTACATGGAGACCGATGCCTTTCGCGAAGGCATCGAGCGCCTGCTGGCATTGGCTCGCCGCCGGCGGACCGCCATCATGTGCGCGGAAGCCGTGTGGTGGCGATGCCACCGGTCGCTGATCGCCGACTACCTGAAAGTACGGGGTGTCTGCGTGAGGCACATCCTGGGTACCGGGAAGAGCGAAGTCCATCCCTACACGCCGGCGGCGCGGATCCGGGACGGCGCATTGACGTACGCGCCGGACGCCTGAGCCGCCGGCGCGCGCAGACAGGAGAAACCGCCATGGCGGACCGATTCAAGGTGGGCGACCACGTAAGCTGGAATTCCGAGGCGGGCATCGTCAGCGGCACCATCATCCGCGTGCACACGAAGGACTTCGACTACAAGGGGCACACGCACCACGCCAGCAAGGACGACCCGCAGTACGAGATCCAGAGCGACAAGACCCGCCATGTCGCGGCGCATAAGGGATCGGCGTTGCACAAGACGGCGCGGTAGGCACGCCCAGGCATGGCCTGAGCGGCCGTGCTTCCTGTTCTACCCGTAGTTTCCCCGGTGTTGCGCCGGGGGTACTGGCTGAACCGCGGCCCGTCCGGTGTCGCTATCATGTCTTCCGGGGAGGCCGGTCGGCAGCCGTCCCATACCGAGTGCGGCATCATGAACAACAACGACACCTTGCTTGCGCTCGCCCATCCCCTGATCGCGCTTCTGCTGGCGGCCATGTTCTATGGCGCGTGGCGCTACGCGCATCGCCAGCCGCAATTCCTGTACTTCGCCGCGGGCTTCGCCTGCTACGCGAGCGGCGTCTGCATGCAGATCCTGCTGTGGCCGCCTTGGCTGCTGGCCAATATCGCGTTGACGGGCGTGGCCTTCGCCAGCGCGATCTTCTGCTTCGCGCGGGGCCTGACGGCGCTGGAGGACAGGCGGTTGCCCTGGCTGCCGGCCGTGCTCGTGCTGGCAGCCATGCTGGTCATCCGCATGGCCAGCGCGCACGACGAGGCGCTGTTCCGGCTACGGGTGGCCACGACGCACATCGCCGCCGCCCTGGTGTTCCTGCTGGCGCTGTGGCAGGTCCGCCACATGGCGCGGGGAACCGCCCTGGAGCGACTGTTGTTCTGGTGCGTGGCCGCCTGCTCGCTCAGCCTGTTCCCCCGGGCCATGCTGGCCACGCAGCCGGCCGACCGGTACGGCTACGAACACTCGCTTTATTGGGAGGTCACGCAGACCAGCTTCTATTTCTTCGGGATAGGCGTGGCATTCCTGATGCTGGGCCTGACGTCGGTGCGCACCATCGCCAGCCTGAGCCAGGCCAGCCGCCGCGATCCGTTGACGGGGATGAACAACCGGTCGGGGCTGGGCGAGTTCCTGGCGGCGCGCCTGCCCCTGTGCGGCAGCTACGGCCTGATCATGGTGGACGTGGACCATTTCAAGCGGATCAACGACCGCTACGGCCACCCGGTGGGGGACGCGGTGCTCAAGCGGCTGGCGGCGGTCATGGAGCAGGGCATACGCACGGGCGACGCGGTGGGCAGGTTCGGCGGCGAGGAATTCATGGTTGTGCTGCCCGAGGCCTCGGAAGACGAGACGAAGCGGGTGGCCGAGCGGCTGCGCGCCGCGGCGGCGGCCCAGGATTTTTCGGACATCGCGCCGGAGCTGCAATGCACCGTGAGCCTGGGCGTGGGCAGCTTCGAGCCCGCCGTCTCGTTCGAGCAGGCCTACGCGGCCGTGGATGAGCGCCTGGCCCGGGCCAAGCGCCTGGGCCGGAATCGGGTGGTGGGGAAGGAACCCGGCTGGGCCGTCCGGCGCAGTTCGGGAGCCTGAGCTTCTTGGGGTAAACGCGTGACTGGTGGCGGGATGTTTTGCTATAAGAAGGGCGGGTTCTCCAGGCTTCCCAGACAACAACGATAGATACGCATCCGGGACGGCGGTCATGCACGGTGTCTATAACCCCCTGTTGGTATTTCTTTCCCTGGCAGTCGCTTCGCTGGCCGCCTATACGGCGCTGGAGCTGACCGGCCGGATCGCGTCCCTGCCAGGGTGGAGGCGCCGGCTGCCCTGGCTGGTGGGCGGTGCCATCGCCATGGGGGTGGGCATCTGGTCGATGCACTTCATCGGGATGATGGCCTTTTCCCTGCCCATTCCGCTGGGATACGCGCTTTGGCCGACGATGCTGTCCCTGTTGATCGCGATCCTGGTGTCCGGCTTCGCGCTGGCCGTCTCGGCCAGCGGCCGCTTCCGGTTTCGCCGCTGCGTGGCGGGCGGGGTGGCCATGGGACTGGGCATCGCGGGCATGCACTACACGGGGATGGAGGCGCTGGATATGGCGCCGGCGGTCAGTTATGTGCCGTGGATCGTGCTGGCCTCCGTTGGCCTGGCCATCGTGGCCTCGGTCGTGGCGCTGTGGCTGGGGGGCACGCTGCGCGGCTCGGACGAGCCCTACATCGTCTTCAAGCGCCTGGGTGCGGCGCTGGTAATGGGCATCGCCATCACCGGCATGCACTACACCGGCATGAGCGCGGCGCAGTTCGCGCCCGGCAGCGTCTGCCTGTCGGCCAGCCAGATCGATCCCAACTGGCTGGCGATGATGGTGTCCGGCTCGTCGCTGGCGGTGCTGCTGGGGACTCTGCTGGTGCTGGGCTGGCGCGCCAACAGCCTGGCCGACTCGCTGCGGCGGGCCAACCGGCAACTGCAATACCTCAGCATGCACGATGCGCTGACCGGGCTGCCGAACCGGTTGATGCTGGTCGAGCAGATGAACCAGGCGATCCAGGCCGCGGGGCGCGACAAGACGGCATTCGCGGTCTTTTTCCTGGATCTGGACGGGTTCAAGACGGTGAACGATTCGCTTGGGCATGCGGTGGGAGACGACCTGCTCAAGGGCTGCGCCCAGTTGCTGTCGTCGCATGTGCGCAAGGACGACCTGGTCGCGCGCATAGGCGGCGACGAGTTCGTCATGCTGCTGCGGGGCATATCGGCGCCGGGAGACGCGGCATCCGTGGCCAAGAAGCTGCTGCGGGTGCTGCGGGACGACATGGTCGGCTGTCAGGCGCGCCTGCGGATCAGCGCGAGCATGGGGATCGCCATGCATCCGGGCGACGCCCGCGACAGCGAAGCACTGCTGGACTGCGCCGATGCCGCCATGTACAGCGCGAAGCAGTCGGGCCGTAACACCTACTGCTTCTTCGAGCCGGGCATGCATGCCAACGCGGCGCGGACGCTGATGCTGCAACAGGATCTGGAGGCGGCGCTGGAAGGCGGGCAGTTCAGCCTGGTGTTCCAGCCCAAGTTCAGCGTGGCTACGCGCGCGATCTGCGGCGCGGAAGCGCTGATACGGTGGCACCATCCGACCTTCGGCAACGTGGCACCCATGGAGTTCATCACCATTGCCGAGCGCTCCGGGCAGATCGTCCAGATCGGCGACTGGGTGATACGCGAAGTGTGCCGCTGTATCGACAACTGGCGGCGGCGCGGGCTGGAGCCGGTCCAGATCTCGATCAACCTGTCGCCCATCCAGTTCAACGTGCCCGACCTGATCGGGCGTGTCGAGGACATCCTGGACGAGCAGGAGGTGCCGCCCCGCCTCGTGATGTTCGAGATCACCGAGACCGTGGCCATGCTGAACGCGGGACGCACGGCCGAGATCGTGAACCGCTTTCGCGCCCGCGGCTTCGAGATCGCGATCGACGATTTCGGCGCGGGCTATTCGAGCCTGGCCTATCTGCACCGGTTCAAGGTCAAGCAGATCAAGGTCGACCGGCTGTTCACCTCGGAGCTGGACCGGAACGAGGCCGAGGCCCGGGCGCTGCTGTCGGCCATCGTGACGCTGTCGCACGCGCTGCACATGGAAGTGGTGGCCGAGGGCGTGGAGAGCGAAACGCAGATGCGCTTCCTGACCGAACTGGGATGCGACGAGGCGCAGGGCTTCCTGTTGTCGCATCCGCTGTCCGAAGAGGCCTTCCGCAATCTGTTGCAGCCGATGGCCTCGTTCGCGTTAAGGCGGATCGCCGCGCTGGGACAGCCGCGTCGCGCCGACTGAGATTTCTTCGGCCAGGATGCGCAGCAGCGGCACGTAGCGGGCCGAGATTTCCCGGTCCGGGACGACGTTGCGCTGCAGGACGAGATTGATGGCGCCGATGGCATGGCCGCGCAGGCGTATGGGGAAGGCGATCGCGGCGACGCTTTCCTCGTTCACCAGTTCTCCTTTGTTGACCGCATGGCCGCGCCGCCGGGTCTCGCGCAGCACGCGTCCGACATATGCCTTGTCGCGGGCGACGGCGCCGATGGCGTCGCCGCGTTCGCGCAGCAGCGACAGGGTCGCTTCCCGTTCCTCGTCCGAGCAATAGGCCAGCCAGGCACGGCCGATGGCCGAGGTCAGCATCGCGATGCGGGTGCCGATGGTGGCCCGGTGCTGGGATAGCAGGCTGGCGCGGTGCGTCGATTCCCGCACGATCATGAAGCCGCCGTCGGGCGTGGCGAGGTCGCTGGGCCAGGACAGGGCGCTGAGGTGCGCGCCCATGGCGGGCGAGGCGACCCGGTCGATCCAGTCCGCGCCGACGTAGCCCTCGGCCAGCCGCCGCACCTCGAAGCTGAGCACGTACAGCGCGCCGTCATCCTTGTGGTGGACCAGGCCTTCCTGCCTGAGGGTTTCCAGCAGGCGCTTGACGGTCGTGCGATGCAGGCCGGTCAGCCGGGCCAGCTCGACCACGCCGCCCATGCCTCCCGGCATGCCGTTCAGTGCCCGCAATACCGCCAGCCCCCGGCTCAGTCCACGGACTTCCTTGTAGGCCGAATCCTCGGGTTTTTCCGTAAGCAGATACATGGTTTTCTGTTTGGTGGTGCACCAGGTGCACCTACTATACAGGGGTATGGGGTGGCATCAGACTTCCTCCCGCATTCGACGCGGCGGCATCGCCGGCGAGAACCAAGGAGACGACATGAATGCCATTCGACGTGTGTTCTGCACGATGGCGGCGCTGGCCGCCGCGACCCTCACGCCCGCGTTCGCGCAGGAATGGCCGGCCAGGCCGATCCGCATCGTGGTGCCGTATCCGGCGGGCGGCAACGCGGATTCGGCGGCGCGGGCGCTGGCCGAGGTAGTGTCGGCCAGCCTCAAGCAGACGGTGATCGTCGATAACCGTCCCGGTGCCTCGACGATCATCGGGACGGATGCCGTCGCCCGCGCGCCGGCCGACGGCTACACCATCGGCCTGGTCACCGATTCGCATGCCATCAACGAGGCCATGGCCCATCTGCCGCATGCCAACGAGGTGCTGGGCGCCAAGGTACCGTATGACGCGGTGAAGGATTTCATGCCGGTGTCGGGCGTGGCGCTGGTGCCGCTGGTGCTGGTGGTCCATCCGAAGGTGCCGGCGCGGTCGGTCAAGGAACTGGTACGGCTCTCGACCACGGGCAAGGGCGTCGATTTCGGCACCATGGGGCCGGGCAGCCCCTGGTTCGTGCATCTGCACCAGTTGCGCAAGCTGACTGGCGCGGACTTCGTGGACGTGCCCTACAAGGGACTCGCGCCGGCGAACACGGACCTGCTGGCGGGGCAGATCCAGACCATGCTGATGCCCGTGCATTTCGCCCAGCCCTACATCAAGGCCGGCAAGCTGGTGCCGCTGGCGACGCTGGGCGGCAAGCGCCATCCGCTGTTGCCGGACGTGCCCACGCTGGCCGAGAGCGGCTATCCCGGCCTGGAGATCACCAACTACTTCATGTTCGTCGTGCCGGCGGGGACGCCGCAGCCCGTGGTCGACCGGCTGACCCGCGAGTTCAACGCGGCGCTGCGCCAGCCGGCGATGAAGGAGAAGTTCGCGCTGACCGGCGACCCCTATCCCGCGGAACCGGCCGAACTCGCGGCCCGTCTGCGCCACGACATCAAGGCCTATGGCGACGTGCTGCAGGCCACCCTCAAATAGCCAGGAAGGGAAACGACAGTGAAGCAGGAAGCATTTCAGACCGACGTGCTGGTGGTCGGCTCCGGCCCCATGGGCGCCACCACAGCGCTGGCGCTGGCCACCTACGGCGTGCGCGTCCAGGTGGTGAACCGATACAACTGGACCGCCAACACGCCTCGCGCGCACATCACCAACCAGCGCGCGATGGAAGTGCTGCGCGACCTGGGCCTGGAGGATGACGCTCGCCGCCAGGCCACGCCCTGGGAATGGATGGGCGATACCTTGTTCACCACCAGCCTGGCCGGCCCCGAGATTGCGCGGCTGCGCACCTGGGGGACCGGCGACGCGCGCATCGGCGACTATCTGCAGGCCAGCCCCTGCCCGATGCTGGACCTGCCGCAGAACAAGATGGAGCCCATGCTGGTCAGGCATGCCGCCGCGCGCGGCGCCGTCTTCTCGTTCAATACCGAGTACCTGGGCCACGAGCAGGACGGGGACGGCGTAACGGTCAGCCTGCGGGATGTGCTCTCGGGGCGGGAATATGCTGTTCGCGCACGGTACCTGGTGGGCGCGGATGGCGCCCGCTCCAAGGTCATGGACGATGCCGGGCTGGAACTGCGGGGACAGCTGGCCCGGGCGGCCACCGCCTACGTGCTGTTCCGGGCCGACCTGTCCCGCTACGCGGCCCACCGGCCCAGCATCCTGTACTGGATCGCCACGTCCAACGCGGCATTCGGCGAGATCGGCCTGGGCCTGCTGCGCGCGATCGAACCTTGGAACCAGTGGATAGCCGGCTGGGGCTTCGACATGGAGAAGGGAGAGCCCGATTTCTCGCCCGAGGAAATCCGCCGGAAGGTCCGCATCCTGGTGGGCGATCCGGACCTGGAGATCGAGATCGACAATGCCTCGGTCTGGTACGTGAACCAGGCGCACGCGCCGGTCTATTCGAAGGGGCGGGTTTTCTGCGGCGGGGATGCGGTGCATCGCCATCCGCCCTCCAGCGGGCTGGGATCCAACACCTGCATGCAGGACGCCTTCAACCTCGCCTGGAAACTCGCATTCGTGCTGCGCGGCCACGCCGGAACGGGCTTGCTGGATTCCTATTCGCTGGAACGCGCGCCGGTGGGGGCGCAGATCGTTGCCCGGGCGAACCAGTCCAGGCTGGACTACGGTCCGCTGAACCAGTGCTTGCGCGAACCTGGCGCCGCCGATCCGGTCGCGGCGGGTCTGGCGCGGCTGGCGTCGCCCGATGCCGAGGGCGTGGCGCGGCGCGCGGCCCTGGCCGAGGCGCTCAGGCTCAAGAACTACGAGTTCAACGCGCAGGGCGTGGAGCTGAACCAGCGCTATGCGTCGGCGGCGGTCATTGCCGATCGGGACGCGGACCTGGAAACCTGGGCGCGCGATCCGCAACTGCATGCGCAGGCGAGCACGCGCCCCGGCGCCAAGCTGCCCCATGCCTGGCTGGTGGGGGGCGACGGACGCCGGGTATCGACGCTGGATGTCGTGGGCCGGGGCCGGTTCACCCTGGTCACCGGTCTTGCGGGCCAGGCGTGGAAAGCAGCGGCGGCCGCGATGGACCTGCCTTTCCTGCGAACGGTCGTGATCGGCGAGCCGGGCGCGCTCGATTCCTACTGCGCGTGGCAGGCGCTGCGCGAGATCGAAGAGTCCGGGGCGCTGCTGGTGCGCCCGGACGGCATCGTGGCGTGGCGCCGGCACAGCGGGGAAGGGCTGGATGTCGCGAGTGCGGGCGCCGTTCTCGACACGGCCCTGGCGAGCCTCCTGGACCGCGCGCGGTGATGTGGACGGATGCCATGGGCGATCGGGCCTTCCTGGGCATGTCGCATTCCCCGTTGATGGGGCTGAACCCCGTGCCGGCGCAGGCCGGGGCCGAGTTGGAGGCGGCGATCGCGCGAGTGCGCGACCTGGTCCTGGCCTATGCGCCGGACCTGATCGTGCTGATAGCGCCCGACCACTACAACGGCTTCTTCAACCGGCTGATGCCGCCGTTCTGCATCGGCACGCAGGCCCGGGCCGTGGGCGACTATCTGTCTCCGGCGGGCCTCTTGCGGGTGGATGCCTCGCTGGCGCTGGAGATGGCCGATGCCCTGATGGACCGGGGGTTCGATGTGGCCGTCTCGCGGCGCATGGAGGTGGACCACGGTTTTGCCCAGCCGCTGCAACTGCTGTGGGGAGGCCTGGACACGCCGCCCGTCGTGCCGGTGTTCGTCAATGCCGTCGCGCCGCCCGGCATTCCGCGCCTGTTCCGGTGCCGGGAGTTGGGCCGGGCCATCGGCGATTTCCTGGACGGCGTGCCGCGGCGCGTGCTGCTGATCGGCTCAGGCGGACTGTCGCACGAGCCGCCGGTCCCGACGCTGGATCATCCCGATCCCGAGGTGCGCGAACGGATCACCGTGCCCCGCGAGGCCACGGCGGGAGAACGCGAGGCCAAGACCCGGCGCGTGATGGCGGCAGGGCAGGCATTGGCCGCGGGCGAGGGGACGGTCAAGCCCCTGGCGCCGGACTGGGACCGGCGCTGGATGGACGCGCTGGCCGGTCCGGCCGGCAGCCTGGACGAGTTGTGCGCCTGGCCGGAGGACGCCATCGCCCGTGAGGCGGGTGCGTCGGCGCACGAGTCCAAGACCTGGCTGGTCGCGCGCGCGGCGCTGACCGGGCGCGTCGAGGCGCCGGTCTTCCGGTACTACCGGGCCATTCCCGAATACATCGCCGGTTTCGGCCTGATGCTGATGAGGCAGCAGGGCCCTTTCATTGCATTGCCTACAAACGAGAGATGACCATGACACCAACGATCCCCCCGCTGACCGAAACCGCCACCAGCCGCTACGTGCAGATCACCGAGAACGGCCAGCCGCTGCGCCTGCACTACAACGACACGGGGGCGGGCGGCGAGGCCGTGATCATGCTGCACGGCTCGGGGCCTGGCGCCAGCGGCTGGGCCAATTTCCATCGCAACGTCCAGCCGTTCGCCGATGCTGGCTACCGGGTCATCCTGCTGGACTTCCCCGGCTGGAGCAAGAGCGACGCCATCGTCTGCGCCGGTTCGCGCTCGGACCTGAACGCGCGCGCGCTGGCGGGCCTAATGGATGCGATCGGGCTGGAACGGGCGCATCTGGTCGGCAACTCCATGGGAGCCCACAGCGCCGTCGCCTTCGCCCTGGCGCATCCGGCGCGCGTGGGACGGCTGGTCCTGATGGGCGGCGGAACGGGCGGAGTCAGCCCGGTCGTTCCTATGCCCACCGAAGGCATCAAGCTGATCGGCGCGCTGTACCGCGATCCGAGCATCGAGAACCTGAAGCGGATGATGAACGTGTTCGTCTACGACGCCGCCAGCCTGACCGAGGAATTGTTCCAGGCCCGGCTGGACAACATGCTGTCGCGCCGCGACCACCTGGAGAATTTCGTCAAGAGCAGCCAGGCCCATCCCCGCCAGTTCCCCGACGTGGGCGCGCGGCTGGGCGAGGTCGCGGCCCGGACCCTGGTCATCTGGGGCCGGGACGACCGCTTCGTGCCGATGGACACCGGACTGCGCCTGCTGGCCGGCTTGCAGGACGCCGAGCTGCACGTATTCAGCCGCTGCGGCCATTGGGCGCAGTGGGAGCACGCGCAGAAGTTCAACCGGATGGTGCTGGATTTCCTGGCGGCCTGAGGCGGCCGCCAGGGGCGGCGGTCAGGCGCGCTGCGAGTCCAGCGTCTCGTTGTTCTTCACCACCTCCTGAGCCTTCGTGTAGCTTTCGATCAGCAATTGGTAGGCGGGGAAGATCTTGGTATAGACCTCGGCCCACTGCTGGGCGTCGTCGCGGTGCCAGGTCTTCTGCAGTTCGGAGGCCACCGCCGCCGTGTCCATGGGCACCACGCCCGCCTGCACCACGCGCGCCAGCGTGATCTCCTGCGCCATCTTGCTGTAGGTGCCGGAGGCGTCGACCACCGCGAATACCTTGTAGCCGTCGGCGACCGCGCTGATGGAGGGGAAGGCCATGCACACGCTGGTGATGGTGCCGGCGATGATGAGGGTCTTGCGTCCGGTGGCCTTGACGGCGGCCACGAAGTCCGGATTGTCCCAGGCGTTGATTTCGCCCTTGCGCGCCACGTATTGGGCATGCGGTGCGTTGGCGTGGATTTCCGGAATGAGCGGGCCGTTGGGGCCCTGGGGTACCGAGGCGGTGGTGATGACGGGCAGCTTGCTCAGGGTGGCCATCTTGGCCAGCGCCGCGGCGCGGGCGCGCAGCTCGGGCATGGGCATGTCGCCCACGGTCTGGAACAGGCCGCTCTGGTGATCGATCAGCAGCATGACGGCGTCTGCGGGGTCGATGACGGGACGTTGGCCCTGGAAATTGGCGGGGGTGCTCATGGTGCTCTCTCCTTGGTGGTCGGCGGGCAGCGGATGCTTGGGCCGTGGGAAAGAGCATATCCATGATGCCAAAAAACTTTTAGTAGGCAAAAATGGCATGCATCGTTCCTCTTGTGGAACGATGCATGCTTCGGGGTCAGAAACCCTTCTTGCCCGCGCCGGCCAGGATTTCCTGGATCCGGTCCAGCAAGGCGTCGGTGCGTGCCTGGCCGGGCGCCGCCATTCGCTTCAGGCTGCCCTGGGCCGCCACGTCGCCGTAGAACGGCACCTGGTCGCAGTCGGTGCGGCGGGCGGGCAGCGCGTCGTCAAGGAAGAAGGCCGTCACCCGGTGGTCCACGCACGGGCTCATATAGGGGAACACGCCATGCGAGTACTCCCCCTTCACATACAGCAGCCGCGCCGTGGGCAGGGCATCGACGAAGCGCAGCGCGTTCTCGGTCAGGGTCAGCGCGTCGAACTGGCTTTGCACGACCATCAGCGGTCCCGCCTTGGCGGTGTCCTGCACGGCGGGCTTGGCGGTGGTCGGGCCGCCCCAGTACAAGCAGGGCGCCTCGGTCATCGAGCCGCCGGTCACCGGATGGCTGATCGCCATCTCGTCGCCGAGCTTGATCCAGTACTGGGGATCGGTCCGGCTCGCCACATCGTTGCAGACGACGGCGACGTAGGTGGCTTCCCCGGGCGGCATCAGCAGGGACCGCGGTTCGGAGAAGCGGATCGCGGCGAACTGGTCGAGCAGGCGTGTCGCCGCGCGCAGGGCCGCTTCGATGTTGAACGGAGCCTGGTCGCGGATCGCGGTGTCCACCGCGGTGCGCAGGTCGGCGTCGCTCATGTCGGGATCGACGGCCAACTGGTCCCTGATGATGCCCGCCGCCAGCATGACGAAACCCGACGGTACCAGGCCGCGGCTGCTGTTGAACGCCAGCGTCGCGCCCACGGCCGCCTTGAGGGGCGAGGGCAGGGTACCGAACAGCGTGCGGATCCGGTTTTCGTCGGCGCCGAGCCGGAACAGGTCCGGGTGGCGGGCGAAATAAGGGCTCATGACCTCGTCCAGCACGCGCTGCTTGCCGACGGACTGGCCGATCATGGCTTCGTCGAAGCCGGAGGTGAAGTCGACGGCGCTGTCCAGCAGCAGGTGTCCAGCCTGCCCGGGGAAGCGGGCGGCGTACCAGGCGCCCAGCCAGGTGCCGTACGAATAGCCGATGTAGTTGAGCTTGGCGTCGCCGATCAGGTGACGGATCAGGTCCAGGTCCCAAGCCGTCTGTTCGGTGTTGATGTAGGGCGTGAGGGGATTGTTCTGGCAGGCCTGGGTCGCCAGCCGCAGGTTGTACAGCATGGCCTCGATGTTGGCCGGGCTGCGGTCGTCGGACGGGAAGTTCACCTCGCGCGACGATTCGTTGGCCGTGCAGGTGAGGGTGGTGCCGGCACCGGTGCCGCGCGGCGAGAAGCCCACCATGTCATAGTGCCGTGCCAGGTCTTGCAGCGCCGCGCGCGTGGGCGAGTCGCTCGGGGGCTGGGAGAACAGCGCGCCGAAGTTGGCCGCGATCTCGAGTCCGTCGCCGCCGGGGCCGCCCGGGTTGAAGACGATGGAGCCCTTGCGGACCTTGGGGTCGGCGGTGGCGACCTTCAGCAGTGCGACGCGGATGTCGCCGCGGTCCGTTTTCGTGTAGTCCAGCGGCGCGCGTATGGTTGCGCACGACACCTTGTCGCCCAGTTGCTGGATGAGGGCGCTGTTCGGCCCCAGGACGTTCGGATCGCAGGGGGCCCACGCCACCGTCTGGGACTTGTAGGCGGCCAGCGGGTCGTCCGGGGCGGGGGTGTCACCTCCACCACCGCCGCAGGAGGCGAGACCGGTCAATAACACGGCGGCGCCGTATCGCCATGCCGATCGGCCGTGGATATGCATGTATGCCCCCATTCTTGAGAATGTCTTTTATGGAGGCGCAAGCATAGCCGCATTCGTCACATGCGGACACGTTTTGTTACCGGGGACGGGAGCGGAAGGAGAGCGCCGGCGATGCCGGCGCGGAACTCAGGCGGACTTTTTCCTGATCATGCCGTAGATCAGCAGCAGCACGATGGCGCCGACCACCGAGGCGATCCACCCGGCTGGTTCGCCTGGCTGGTACCAGCCCATCGCGCGGCCGGCATACCCGGCGATGAGCGAGCCGGCGATACCGAGCACGATGGTCATGAGCCACCCCATGCTGTCGTCGCCCGGCTTGATCGCGCGTGCAAGCAGGCCGACGACCAAGCCCACCAGAAGACTTCCGAGAAGAGACAGCATGGCGTACCTCCGGACATGGATTCCAGCACCCCTGGCGGGGCATGCGCGCCATCATGCCATATTTTCGAGACGGCCGGCGGGCGCCTGGCCGGCGGGCCGTCAGCGCAGCGAGTAGCCCTTGGCGCGCATGCAGTCGTTGGCCATGCCCGACTGGCGTTCGGCATTGGCCAGGCCGTCGCTCACGCCGGATCCGCCGCCGGCGTTGATGCCGCGATACGAGGGCGTGCTGGTGCCCGGCGAATTGATGCGCGCCTGTCGTTCGCACTGGATGCGGTCCCGCTCGGCCTGGTCGGCTGACGAGGTTTCCCGGTACCAGGAAGAGGTGCCCGAGGCGCACGCGGTCAGCGCCAGCACGCAGAGCAGGGCGGCGGGATTCTTGTTCATGATGTTCTGTTCCGTTGGAGGCCCCTGGGGCGTGACCCATATCGCGGGGAATGCGTCGATTGTATTCAAACTCAAACGCGCAGGCGCGCGGAACGAGGCGCCGCGCCAGTCAGGTCTCGTCGTCGTACTCGAGTTCGGACAGCCGGCGCCGCAGCGCCCGGGCGTCCACCTCGGTGGCGTGGTAGTTTAGCGGCAACTGGCGCAGTTCGCCGTCGAAGGGATCGTTGTCCGCCGCGTCGTGCAGCGGCAGTTCGAATACGGCAAGGCGGCGCTGCCGGAGCTGGCGCATGTATTGAAGAATATTTTTCATGACAGGGTACGTTGCGGTCCCGCGAACCGCCTGGACACGATGCGCTATGCTCCCTGCGTTATAGACGCTTTCGGCGGGGCTGGCTAGCGCCGGCGCCGCGGTTTCCCGGGCGCGCGTCGGGTATGCGGCTTGCTGAGCGAGGCACCCGGGCAGGAGATACCGCATGTCTACCACTCCCCACGACGGTTCGGCCCCCCATCATGCCTATCGGCTCTATACGGCGGGATACGGTTTGTATGCGCGAGACGGCGCCGGCAAGGCGGTTCGCCTGGGCGCCGTGTCCGAGCGGGACGGCGTGCTGGGCTACCGGCTGGAGGTGGACGATCTGCAGGCCGAGGGGTTCCTGACCTCGGAAAAGCTCTTGCAAGACGTGGCGGCCAAACTGGCCTATGCGTCGCTGCACCGGTTCTTCGGCACGGCCGCGGCCACGCCGATCCAGGAGGGCGAGGCCGATCTGCCGTGCCTGCTGTTGGAGAACGAGGAGCCCGGCGAGTATCCGCCGGCTGGCAGCGCCGCCGAGTAAGAGGCCGGCGGCGCGCCCGTCCGCAAGTACGTCAGGAGGACGGAGTGGGACAGATTACGCCTTGCCGGGTGCTGGTCGTGGACAACTACGTCAGCGCCGCCGAAGCGCTGGCCGAAGCCTGCGGCCGGTTTCACGAAGTCAGGTACGCCGACGGCGGTTCGGCCGCGATGGAGGTGGCGCTGGACTGGCGGCCCGACGTCATGGTCCTGGACATCGACATGCCGCCACCCAACGGACTGGAAGTGGCCACCATGATCCGCGACATCTCGCACCTGAAGCCGGTCACGCTGATCGCGGTGACGGGCCGCAGCGCGGCCTTCGGGCAGGAAGAGGCCATCGCGCACGGCTTTGACGACTACATGACCAAGCCGGTGGACGTCGACAGGCTGCTGTCGCTGATCGCCGCGGCTCGCCGGCTGCCCTAAGCTCTAGTGGTCTCCCACGGTGCGCGAGCGGCCGGCGCCGTAGGCCACCCATGCTTGCGCGCCGGCCATCGCCACCATGAGGCCCAGCGCCGGCAGCCAACTGCCGGTCCAGTCGCGCAGCACGCCGCACACCACCGGACCGGTCGCGCCTATCAGGTAGCCCAGGCTTTGCGCCATGCCCGACAGCGAGGCAGCCTGCTGCGTGGTGGCCGCGCGCAGGCTGATGTAGGCCAGCGACAGCATCAGGCTGCTGCCCAGCCCGGCGCCGGCCACGCATATCCAGAATATGGTCCAGGCCGGAAACAGCGCCATGCCGGCGAAGCCCGCCACGCACAGCAGCGAGATGGTCAGGCCGAGCAGCTTCTGGTCGCGCACGCGGCCCGACACCCACGACGTCGCGATATTGCCCAGCAGCGCCGCCAACTGCATCAGCGACACCATCCAGCCGGCCTCGCCGGGACTCATGCCGGTCTCGTGCAGCATGGAGGGCAGCCAGGCCACGAGAATGTAGAAATTGAAGGCCTGGATGCCGGTGAACAGCGTGACCTGCCAGGCCAGCCACGAGCGCCAGACATTGGCGGCCTGGGGGGCGTGGGCGCGGGCGGCCGCGGGCGCCGCGGCCTGGTTGCGCGAACGGGCCAGCCAGACCAGCGCGGCGGGGATCGTGATGACGAGCACGCAGGCCAGCGACGCACGCCAGCCGCCGGGCAGGTTGTCGGCCAGCGGCACCGCCACGCCCGCCGCCGTGCCGGACACGAGCGTCATCACCACGGAATACAGGCCGGTAAGCGGGCCGATGCGCTGCGGGAACTCGCGCTTGACCAGCGCCGGCAGCATCACGTTGCCGACGGCGATGGCGATGCCGCCTATGGCCGTGCCGACGAACAGCGGCGCGATGCCGGGCATCGAGCGCACGGCGATGCCGACGCACAGAGCCACCATGGCGGCGAACAGCGCGCGCTCCAGCCCCAGTTGCCGGCCCAGCGCGGGCGCCAGCACCGAGAACAGGCCAAAGGCCAGCAGCGGCAGCGTATTGAGCAGTCCGGCGCTGCCCGCGTCCAGGCCGGTGGAGGCGCGGATATGGCCGAGCAGGGGGCCGACGCCGGTCAACGGCGCGCGCAGCGTCGCCGCCACCAGCAGGATGCCCAGCAGGGCCATGGTGGGCGTGACGGCGCGGGAAAGGGAGGGCCGGGTTTCGGTGGTCATGAAGCGGTGTTCTTCAGGTGCCGGCTCATCAGCACATGCACGATGCCGGCCTCCATGAATTCCTCGCCTTCGGCCTCGAAGCCGCGTGTTTCGTAGAACGCCCGCGCCCGTGTCTGCGCGTGCAGCAGCAGCCGGCCGTGCCCGCGTCGGCGCGCCTCGTCGATCAGGGCGTCCAGAATGGCGCCACCCACGCCCAGACCGCGTCCATGGCGATGGACCGCCATGCGGCCGATGTGCCCATCGGGCAGGAGCCGGCCGGTGCCCAGGGGCGTGCCGTCGGCGCCATAGGCGACCGCGTGCAGCGAGACCGCGTCGGCATCGTCGTATTCGAGTTCCAGCGGGACCGACTGTTCGTGGACGAAGACGGCCTGGCGTATGGACGAGGCGTCGTGCCGCAGGTCGTCCCAGGCGCCGACGACGAGGCGGATGCCGGGCCGGGTCATGCGGGCTGGCGCGGGGTGGATGCCCGCGGGGGAACGAGGGGAAGAAGAAGCGGATGCGTTGCGTGTGGTGTCATGCCGGCAAGGGGACCGCGGCCTGGGCGGGTGCAAAGGCTCTAGCTTAGTCCATCTGTATCCATCTGTACGCCGGAAAGCCGCAGGCGGCAGGGGATCTCATCACGTGGCCGGGCGCGCCTTCCCGCCGCGCCGGCGTGGCCCTTTCGCGCGCAGCCTGTCCACCACCGCGTCGAAGGCCTGCAACTGCCGGTGTATCTCCGCCTGGCCGTGGTCGGCCAGGAAGTCCTGGAAGGCCGATGCCACGGGCGGGAGGCGAGCGGTGGACAGGTGCAGCACGTACCAATCGTGTTCGACCGGATTCCCGGGCAGCGGCAAGAGGCCGATCAGGCCCGCCTGGAATTCCAGGGCGCAGGCGTGCAGGGACAGGAAGCCTATGCCCAGGCCCGCGGCCACCATCTGCTTGATGGCTTCGTTGCTGGACAGTTCCGAGCCGGGCGAGAACCGCAGCCCGGCATTCTTGAACAATTGCTCGGCCGTGTTGTGGGCCCCCGAGCCGTGTTCGCGCACCAGGATGTTCTCGCCCGACAGGTCGCGCAATGCCAGGTCCCGCCTGGCCATCAGCGGATGATGGGGCGAGGCGATGAAGGCCATGGGGTGCTTGGCGAAAGCACGCGATTCCGTGCGCACGTCGCCGGGCGGCTTGCCCATGATGGCGATGTCGATTTCATGCCGGGTCAGCATGCGCACGACTTCTTCGCGGTTGCCCACGCTGAGCTTGACCTTCACGTCGGGCCGGCCGGTGTTGAAGGCCACGAGCAGCGGGGGCAGCAGGTATTCGGCCGTGATCAGCGCCCCCACGCGCAGCGTGCCGGCCAATTGGCCCTTCAGGCTGGCGACTTCGTCCGAGGCGTGGCGCCAGAGTTCGAGGATCTGGCTCGCGTAGCCGGCCACGACTTCGCCGGCGGGCGTAAGCAGCAGGCCGCGCCCGGACCGCTGGACCAGCGCGGCGCCGGCGGCTTCCTCGAGCAGGCGCAACTGCAGCGATACCGTGGGCTGGGTCAGGTGCAGCGCCTGGGCGGCGCGCGAGACGCCGCCCAGGCGGGCGACGGCGTCGATGGCGGTGAGCTGGCGGAATGTCGTGGTCTTGTACATCGCTGGGCCCCGGCGGAGTTTCCATAGAAGATAACCTATGGGACAAGCTTATTTTTTAATTTTTAAATATATCTCCACGCTCTTAAAGTTCTTCGCATGGACATCGAACCTGGCGCCACCCGGGCGCAAACCGTGGAGAAGAACATGCTGCCTACCACCCGCAAGCTGGATTTTTCCGAAGTACCCGTCATCGACATGTCGCCCGAGAGATTCGCGACGCCCGCGTCCAGGAAGAGGCTGGCCGACGAACTGGCCGAGGCCTGCGCCACCGTCGGCTTTCTCTACCTGAAGAACCATCCGATCCCGCAGGCGCAGATCGACGGGGTGTTCGACGCGGTCAAGGCGTTCTTCGCGCTGCCGCAGGAGGCCAAGGACGCGGTGTCGATGGCCAGGAACCATCATTTCCAGGGCTACCTGCCCATGCTCACCAAGGGAACCGGCAATGCCGAGCGCGGCGGCGTGATCACCGCCAACAAGCAGGAGGCCTTCCAGTTCCGCCGGCCGCTGGATGCCGATGATCCGGACCTGCGGACGGGCGCGCGCCTGGCCGGAGCGATTCCCTGGCCCCGGGAGCTGCCCGCGCTCAAGGAAGTACTGCTGGCCTATCACGCGCGCATGTGCCGTTTCGGCGAAAGCATGATCGAATTGTTCGAGCTGGGCCTGGACCTGCCCAGGGACGCCATCCGCCAGCATTTCCGCAAGGACATGAACGCGCTGCGCATCATCCACTATCCGCCGCAGCAGGTGGACGAGTCCGGCGCCAACCTGGGGACGCGTGCCCATACCGACACGGACGCGTTCACCTTCGTCTACCAGGACGCGACCGGCGGGCTGGAGATCCGCAACCGGGACGGCGAATGGATAGGCGTGCCACCGATTCCCGGCACCTACGTGCTGAACATCGGAGAGGTCATGAAGGTCTGGACCGATGGGGTCTTCTCGTCCACGCCGCACCGGGTCATCAACCGCTATGGGAAGGAACGCTATTCGGTGCCATTCTTCATGTTTCCCACCTACGACGAAGTGATCGCGCCGAAGATCCGCAATCCCGATCCGTCCAATGTGGCGCCCGAGGATTTCCATACCTCCATGCCGCGGGACAAGCCCTTCGTCTGGGGCGAGTTCAAGAAGGCCAACTACGCGCGCATCAATCCCACCGCTCCCGAGCGCGCCATGGCGGACTAGTGCAGCCGGGGCGGGGGAGGAGACACGTCATCGTGGTCAGCCAAGGAGATTCCTGTGCGCTTGTCGAGATTGCTGTGGATGGTCGTATTGTTCTCCTGTGCCGGCGCGTCGCTGGCACAGACGTATCCGGACCGGGCCCTGCGCCTGATCGTGCCTTTCGGCGCAGGCGGCAATTCGGATTTCGCCGCCCGGCAGATCGGCAAGAGCCTGGGCGACGCGCTGGGCCAGACGGTGGTCGTCGAGAACCGCGGAGGTGCCGGGGGCGTGCTGGGGGTCAAGGAAATGCTGGGCTACCCGGCCGACGGCTATACGCTGCTGCTGGGCACCGTGGGCACGCAGATCGTCAATACCCTGCTGTACAAGCACCTGCCTTACGATCCGGACAAGCAGCTCGCGCCGGTGGGCCTGGCCACCAACACGCCGTCGGTGCTGGTGGTGAGGGCAAGCCTGCCGGTCAGGACGCTGGATGAACTGATCGCCTATGCGCGGGCCCGGCCCGGGGTCCTGAACTATGGCGCGGCGGGAACCCTGCACCTGGGAATGGAAACGCTGAAGGCGAGCTATGGCCTGGACATCGTCAAGGTTCCGTACAAGGGGAGCGGCGAGTCGGTCACGGCCGTCGCGGGCGGCCAGATCGATGTGCTGATGGACAGCAGCCAGGTGGTCGGCCCGCAAGTGGCAGCGGGCAAGCTGCGCGCGCTGGCCGTCATGTCCGACCAGCCGCTGGCCTCGGTCCCCGGCGTGCCGACGACCGCGCAGCTCGGCGTGCCAGACCTGAAAGCGGGTAACTGGACCGCGCTGTATGTGGCGGTGGGCACACCCGCGGCCATCCAGGAAACCTTGAGCCGCGCGTTGCAGAAGGTCGTCGCCTCGGCCGAGCTGAAGGCCAGGCTGGCCGATTACGGCACCCAGCTCTACAAGGGCTCGCCCGAGGAATACCGGGCTTTCATCGCCGCCGACAAGGCCAAGGTCCGCCGCCTGGTCGAGATCGCCGGACTTCAGGCGCAATAGCCGCGTTCCCGGCGCGGCTGGCCCGCGCCGTCCATCCTTACTGGAGAAATCGATGACCACGATCCGGTCTCTTGCCGGCGTCGCGCTGGCGCTCGTTCCCTGCGCGGCCGCGCTCGCGCAGGGCAGCGTGACGATGTACGGGATTCTCGACAACGGCTACCTGTCCGACAAGACGCAGGGCAAGGGCACGATCAATGCGATCAATCCCTCGCTCAGCGTGGCCTCGCGCTGGGGGCTGCGCGGCACCGAGGACCTGGGCAACGGCTGGAAGGCCAATTTCGTGCTGGAGAACGGCTTCACGGGCGACAACGGACAGCAGGCCTTCGGGCGCCTGTTCGGCCGGGCCAGTTACGTGGGACTGTCGAGCCGGCAGCTTGGCCAGATCCAGCTTGGGCGGATGGCCAATCTCGGGCTGCTGTTCACCGCCGGCATGATGAGTCCGTTCGGGCCCAGCTTCCAGCAAGCGGCCGTCACCACCACGGCGGCTTACAACACGGGAGATTTCGGCACGACGTCCCGGGTGAACAACGCCGTCTATTATTTTTCGCCCCGTTGGTCGGGCGTACAGGCGGGCTTGGGCTACAGCCTGCAGACGGCCGATGTGGAGGCCGCCGGCGGCAGCCGCAATAACCGGATGGCGGACCTGGGCCTGCGGTACGACGGCGGCCGGTTCAAGGTGGCGGTCAGCTACCAGTACGTCATGCCCGCCAGCATGGCCGGCGCGCGGGGCAAGCCCAGCAACCTGCAGGTGGGCGTGAACCATGACTTCGGCGTGTTCACGCTCTACGGTGGGTACGGCCGGCTGAACGACCCGACGGTGGATCCCGGCGCCAACGGCGCGACGAATTTCGCCGCAACGCACGATCGCGACCATGCCTATCAGGTTGGCGTGAAGGTGCCGGTGGGAGCGGGGAGGGTACTGCTGGGATACCAGTGGACGACCGGTTCGAAGATCGAGAACTACGGCCTGGCCTATGTCTACGACCTGTCCAAGCGGACCTGGCTGTACGTATATGCCAACCGGACCGAATTCCGGCTTTTCTCCACGTCGGGAGCGACGGTGGGCGATGCCTGGCGCAGGCAGATCGCGATGGGGATCGCGCACCGGTTCTGACCGGTGCGCGGGACTCAGTCGCCTTAGTCGATGCGGACGTCGGCCTTCTTGATGATGGCGCCGTACTTGGCGGCTTCGGTCTTGACGAAGTCGGCGAAGGCCGTGCCGTTCAGGTCCTTGGGCACCGCGCCCATGTTCCTGATGTTGGTCAGCACCGCTTCATTCTTGAGCGCCGTGGCCGCGGCGGCCTGGAGCTTGGCGATGACCGGGGCGGGCGTATTGGCGGGAACGAACAGGCCGAACCAGGCCTCGGTGTTGTAGCCCTTCAGGCCCGATTCATTCAGCGTGGGCACGTCGGGCAGCACGGGCGAGCGCTCCTGGCTGCTAACGGCCAGCGCGCGGAGTTTGCCGGCCTGGATCTGCTGCGACACGGTGGGGATGTTGATCATCAGCGCCGAGATCTCGCCGCCCATGACGGCCGTCACGGCCGGGGCCGCGCCCTTGTACGGCACGTGCGGGATGTCGGTGCCCGCCATCGAGTTGAACAGGATGGCCGACAGGTGCGACAGGCTGCCGTTGCCACCTGAGCCCACGTTCAGCTTGCCGGGATTGGCGCGCGCGTAGGCGATGAATTCGGCGATGTTCTTGGCCGGCAGCGACGGGTTGATGACCAGCACGTTGGGGGCGCTGGCCAGCAGGGTCACGGCGGCGAAGTCCTTGGCCGAGTTGTAGGGCAGCTTGCTGTAGAGGCCGGGGGTGACGGCGTGCGAGCTGGCGTTGCCCAGCAGCACGGTGTAGCCGTCGGGCGAGGCCTTGGCGACGATGTCCGAGGCGATGCTGCCGCCAGCGCCGGGCTTGTTTTCCACCACCAGGGTCTGGCCCAGGGCGTCGCCCATGGCCTTGCCCACGTTGCGGGCCAGTTGGTCGGAGCCGTCGCCCGGAGGCGCCGGCACGACCAGGCGGATGGGCCGGTCGGGGTATTCGGCGTGGGCGCTGTGCGCGGCCAGGCCGGCCAGGGTCAGGCCGAGCGCCATCGCGGCCGGGAGGTGCCGCAGCGTGGGTGCGAGGGTCATGGGTATTTCCTTGTGGGGGTGGAAAGAGGTCAGCGTACCAGGGCTTGCAGGCCGAAGAATTCGACGGCGTTGCCGGCGTAGATGGCTTGCTTGTCGGCGTCGCTGAAGCCGGGCTGTTCGGCCACCAGCTTGCCGATGGACTGTTCGCCCAGCGGGAAGGGATAGTCCGAGCCCAGCATGATGCGGTCGGTGCCCATCACGTCGGCCAGCAGGCGCAGCGCGCCCGGATCGAACACGGCGGAGTCGACGTAGAAACGCTTGACGTATTCCGAGGGCAGGCGCGGGCAGTCCTTGCGGATGATGTCGCGATGTTTCCAGGCGTTGTCCACGCGGCCCAGCATGAAGGCGAAGGAACCGCCGCCGTGGGCGAAGCAGATCTTCAGCGACTCGGGGATGCGCTCGAAGGCGCCCGACAGGATCAGCGACAGGATGCCGAGCTGCGTTTCGGCGGGCATGGCGACCAGCCAGGGCAGCATCCATTGCTTCATGCGGTTGCCGCCCATCATGTCCCACGGGTGGACCAGCAGCGGGATGCCTTCGTTTGCGCAGTGCTGCAGGAAGGTGACCAGGCCCTCGTCGTCGAGGTCGCGGTCGCCCAGGTGGTTGCCGATCTGCACGCCGTGGTGGCCCGTGGCCTTGGCGCGCGAGGCTTCGCGGCAGGCGGCGTCGATGTCCTGCAGCGGCACCTGAGCCAGCGCCACCAGGCGCTTGGGCGCGGCGGCACAGAATTCCAGCGCCAGGTCGTTCATGCGCTGGGCCCAGGGCAGGACCTTCTCGGGCGCGAACTCGTAGCCGAACATGATGGGCGTGGCGCAGGTGATCTGGATGTCCACGCCTTGGGCGTCCATCTCGGCCAGGCGCGCTTGCGGATCCCACAGCGCGTCGTAGACGGGGCGGAAGGCCTTGTCGGCGCGCATGATGTCGCCGGTCTTGCCGTCTGGTGCCACCTGCAGCCAGGGCGCGCGCTCGACGCTCAGGGCGGCGGCTTCTTCCCGCGTGATGCGCGGGAAGTGGTGGGCGTGCATGTCGATTTTCATGATGGGCTTGATGTCTGGTGTTGTCGTGGCGGGATCAGAGGGGCTTGTAGGCGACCGCCTTGATCTCGATGCGCAGGTGCGGGTGGGGCAACTGGTGCACGGCCACCGTGGTGCGGGCCGGGCCGTCGTAGTCGAAGAATTCCCCGTAGACCTCGTTGTAGCCACCGAAGTCGCTCATGTCGACCAGGAAGGTGCCGATCTCGACGACGTCGGACAGCGAGGCGCCGGCGGTACCCAGGATGTCGCGGATGTTCTCGAGCACCGCGCGGGTCTGGGCACGGATGTCGAACTTGGTCGTGCCCATGGCGTCCACTTCCACGCCGGCCAGCGTATTGTCGGAGCGGCGCGAGCTGGTGCCCGAGACGAACAGGAAGTCGCCGGCGCGCTTGATGTGGGGGTACTTGCCGCGGGGAGTGGCCTTGCCTTCGACGACTTTGGCTTGTGTGCTCATGTCTACTCTCTTGTGGGGATGCGCCCGGACGGGATGCGGGCGGAATGCTGACCCATGCAAGTCTAGGCAATCCGCCCTTGAAAAGAGAATGAATTTATCCGTTGCCGGTATTCAACTTGGCTATGGTGGCGCCAGGAAGGGCGCATGCCCCTTCGCGACCCCCAAGACCCTGATGGGAGCAGGGGTGGCATAGCCGTATATGATGACCGCCTTCATGACCAGAAAACGGGAAGCCGCGCCATGATTGCCATCGAAATCTCCCGCCCCGGCGGGCCCGAAGTCCTGCAGGCCGCCGAGCGTCCCACGCCGGCGCCCGGCGCGGGCGAAGTCCTGATCCGGGTCGCCGCCGCCGGCGTCAACCGGCCGGACGTGGCCCAGCGCCGCGGGACCTACCCGCCGCCCCCCGGGGCCTCCGACCTGCCCGGGCTGGAGGTGGCCGGCACCGTGGCCGCGCTGGGCGAGGGCGCCTCCGGCTTCGCGGTGGGCGACGCGGTCTGCGCGCTGGTCAACGGCGGTGGCTACGCCGAATACTGCACCGTGCCCGCCACCCAGTGCCTGCCCGTGCCCAAGGGGCTGAGCATGGTCGAGGCCGCGGGCCTGCCCGAAACCTATTTCACGGTCTGGAGCAACGTCTTCATGCGCGGCCGGCTGTCGGGCCAGGAGTCGCTGTTGGTGCACGGCGGGGCCAGCGGCATCGGTACCACGGCCGTCCAGTTGGCCAAGGCACTGGGCCACCCGGTGTATGCCACGGTGGGCAACGACGAGCGCGTCGCCGCCGTCGAGAAACTCGGCGCCACCGCCGGGATCAACTACCGCACGCAGGATTTCGTGCAGGAAATCAAGCGCCTGACCGACGGCCGGGGCGTGGACGTGATCCTGGACATGGTGGCCGGCGACTACGTCGCCCGCGATATCCACTGCCTGGCCGAAGACGGCCGCATCGTGCTGATCGCGCTGCTGGGCGGGGCGAAGGGCGAGATCGACTTCGCCCGGGTGCTCAGCCGCCGCCTGACCATCACCGGTTCCACCCTGCGTCCGCGCTCGGCCCAGTTCAAGGGCGAGGTGGCCGCCGCGCTGCGCCAGAACGTCTGGCCGCTGTTCGAGTCCGGGCGGTTGAAGCCCGTGGTCTACGCCACCTTCCCGCTACGCGAGGCGGACAAGGCCCACGCCCTGATGGAGTCGGGCGAGCACGTCGGAAAGATCGTCTTGACGGTTTAGCCCCCGACGCGCTTCGCGCGCCCAGCATTTTTTACGACATTGGCTGCAGCGGTGCGCTGGAGCCGATACAATCGAGGTTTTGCCCGCATATTTTTGTCCACGCGGGCATTTTTCGATTCTTGTCGATGGCAACTAAACAGAACATCCGCCGCCTGGTGCTGGGCAACTGGAAGATGCACGGCGCGCTGGCCACCAACGGCCAGCTGCTTTCGGCCATACGCAGCGCCTGGAACCAGTCCTCCGGCGCCGCTGCTTGCGACGTCGGCGTCTGCGTGCCGTTTCCGTACCTGGCCCAGGCCGAGTCCGCGCTGACCGATTCCGACGTCGCCTGGGGCGCTCAGGACATCAGCGTCCATGCGCAGGGCGCCTACACTGGCGAGGTATCCGGCGCGATGCTGGCCGATTTCGGCTGCCGCTATGTATTGGCGGGCCATTCCGAGCGGCGCAGCCTGCATGGCGAAACCAGCCAGCTCGTGGCCGATAAGGCCAAGGCGGCGCTGGCCGCCGGCCTGACTCCCGTCGTCTGTGTGGGCGAGACCCTGGCCGAGCGCGAAGCCGGCCGCACCCTGGCCGTCATCGACGAACAGCTCAAACCCGTGCTGGCCCTGGGCCGGGAAGCCGTGGCCGCCATGGTCATCGCCTACGAACCCGTCTGGGCGATCGGCACCGGCAAGACCGCCAGCCCCGAACAGGCCCAGGAAGTGCACGCCGCCATCCGGGCCGCGCTCCAGCGCGTCGACTGCGCCGGCGTGCGCGTGCTGTACGGCGGCAGCGTCAAGGCGGCCAACGCCGCCGAACTGTTCGCCATGCCCGACATCGACGGCGGCCTGATAGGCGGCGCCTCGCTGGTGGCCGAAGACTTCCTGCGCATCGCCGAGGCGGGCGCAACAACCCGGAGTGCTTGAATGTCCGTAATGCTTACCGTCCTGCTGATCGTGCAGGTTGTTTCCGCCCTGACGATTATCGTCCTGGTCCTCCTGCAACAGGGCAAGGGCGCCGACATGGGCTCCGCCTTCGGCGGCGGCTCCGCCGGCAGCCTGTTCGGCGCCGCTGGCGCGGCCAACTTCCTGTCGCGCACCACCAAGTGGGCGGCGGTCGTCTTCTTCGTCTCCACTGCCGCGCTGGCCTACCTGGGCCGTCCGGCCCCCGCCGCCTCGCAGGGTGGCGTCATGGAGAACCATCCCAGCGACCTGTCCGTGCCCGCCGTGCCCGGCAGCGCGCCCGCCCCGGCCCCGGCCGCGCCCGATGCGTCGGTCCCGTCCGTGCCCGCCACGCCTCCGGCCGCTCCGGCTCAGCCCGAGGCTCCCGCGCAGAAAAACTGAAGAGGGTCCCGCTAGTGAGCCCGCAAATGTTATATACTAGCGGGCTCACGCAAGCCGTCGTGGTGAAATTGGTAGACACGCTATCTTGAGGGGGTAGTGGCGAAAGCTGTGCGAGTTCGAGTCTCGCCGACGGCACCAGGATTTTCTCCAGGGCGTCCCATCCCTGGCATATAAAAAACCCGCGCATCCTTTACTGGGTCGCGGGTTTTTTGTCGTCATCGAGCGTCCGCCGCCTTACAGCCGCTCCCCCGGCAACCGGCTGGCCTGCTTGACCCAGTCGGCGAACTGCGCTTCGTCGAACTGGCCTTCGTGGATGTCCAGGTAGCGAATCCGCTCGTACTTGGATTTGCCCGAAGGTGGAGGATCCAGCGATGCGCCGCTGAAGAAGGTGACCTTGATGTACTTCGTGAAGCAATGAAAGCTCAGGAACCAGCCTTCGCCGCCGGCGCCATAGAAAGGCGAGTTCCATTTGACCGCTTTGTTCACGCCGGGCACGGCGTGCTCGATCAGGGCGTCCATGCGGCGCCCGATGTCGCGCTTCCAGCCCGGCATGGCCGCGATGTAGGCCTGCACCGGGGCGTTGCCGTCTCCCTTCGGAATCTGAGGGTTGCCGCCTGACAGCAGGACGGGCTCGCCGGGCCGCTGCGCGGGCTTCACGCCAATTTCTCCAGCACCTGTTCCAGCTTCCCGAAGAACTGCGGCCATCCGGCCTTGGCACCGCCGTAGGCCTGCTTCTGGTCGGGGCGAAAGCCCGTCTGTTCCATGCGCAGATGGGTACCCGTGCCCGTGGGCGCGAGCGTGAAGGTCACGACGCTGCGCAGATCGAAGGCCGGATCGGCGTGCGTGAAGTTCCAGGTGTACGACAGCGCCTTGTCCGGTTCGACGACCAGGACCTCGCAATCGAGCGTGCCGCCCCATTCGCCCTGCAGCTTGAAGCGGTGTCCCACGGCGGGGTGGAAGTCATTCTTCATCAGCCATTCCTCGATCAGGTGCGGCTGGGTCAACGCGCGCCAGAGCCTGTCCGGCGGGTGGGGGAACTCGCGCTCGACGACGACGGAGCGGGTTTCGGTCGGGGTATCGCTCATTGGTCCATCCTGTTGAGTAGGTTTTCAAGATCATCGAACCGCTGTTCCCAGAATCCGGCCATCTGGCTGGTCCAGTCGAGCAGCGGGACAAGCGCGCGGCGCCGGGCGCTGTAGTGGGTCTGGCGCCCTTCATGCCGATCGAGCACGAGACCCGCCTGCTTGAGCAGCCGCAGGTGTTTCGAGACGGCCGGCTGCGACACGCCGGCCTGGGCCGTCAGCGCCACGACGGTCTGTTCCCCGTCACGGCACAGGTGTTCGAAAAGGGCGCGCCGGGTGGGATCGGCAAGCGTCCTGAAGAGCAGGTCTTGAGGCGGGGGCATGGGTAATACATCGCTGGTTGGTTATGAATAAATAATAACCATATGGTTATGAATTGGTCAAGCGTGCCCGCCATGTGGGGCGGGCTATCATGCCGGCATGCGGCGCGGGCCGCCTCGGACTGGAGCATCGTTTCATGGATACATCCCGGCACTTCGGCTTCGTCGGACTCGGCAACATGGGGCTGCCCATGGCGCGCCGCCTGCTTGCGGCGGGCCATGCGCTCACGGTGTGGAACCGCAATGCCGGCAAGGCGGCCGAACTGGTCCGGGCCGGCGCGCGGCTGGCCGCCACGCCGGCCCAGGTGCTGGAGGCGGCGGACGTGCTGGGGATCTGCGTCAAGGACGGGGCGGCGGTCGAGTCGGTGGTGTTCGGTCCGGACGGGCTGGCCAGCGCAGGCCCGCGGGGCTCGCGCAAGCTGGTGATCGATTTCTCGACCATCGAGCCCGCGCAGGCGCGGGATCTCGGCCGGCGCCTGCGCGAGCGGACCGGCGCGTCGTGGCTGGATGCGCCCGTCTCGGGCGGCGTGCCGGGCGCCGAGGGCGGCACGTTGATCTGTTTTGTCGGCGGCGAGGCTGCGGACCTGGAGGCGGCGCGGCCGTTCCTGGCGCCGCTGACCGCGCGCGTGACCCACATGGGGCCGGCCGGCGCGGGCCAGACCACCAAGATCTGCAACCAGATGATCGTCGCGGTGAACGTGCTCACGATCGCCGAGACCTACGGCCTCGCGCGGCGCGCCGGCGTGGACGTGGAGCGCCTGGCGCCGGCGCTGGCGGGCGGTTTCGCGGACTCGCTGCCGTTGCAGATCTTCGGGCCCGGGATGGCCGCCGGCCGCTTCGAGCCGACGCGCTCGGCGGTCGAGCTGATGGCCAAGGACATCGGCATCTCGCAGCGCATGGCGGCCGAACTGGAGGCCGATACGCCGGTGTCCGCTTTTTGCTCGACGCTGTATGAGTCCGTACGCGCGCAGGCGCCCGAGGTTTTCACGGGCGACGTGGCGGGATTGGTGCGGCGCTATACGTAAGCTGCCGAGGACGGGCCGGATATAATCCGGATTCGTCAGCTTTCTCCAACGACGGAAGCAGTGAATGCCCCCTTTTATTCCGCCGCTGAATGCATTGCTTGCTTTCGAGGCGACCGCCCGGCACCTGAGTTTTACCAAGGCGGCCAATGAGCTGCACCTGACCCAGGCGGCAATCAGCCATCAGATCCGTTCACTGGAGGACCGCCTGGGCACGGCGCTGTTCGTGCGCGCCAAGGGCCGGATCTCGCTGACCACGCCGGGTTCGGAGTATCTGGAAGCGGTGAGCGGCCTGCTGGTGGAGCTTTCCACCGCGACCGATCGGGTCAGCCAGGGAGGCAACGAACACACGCTTTCGATCAGTTGCTTGCCCACGTTCGCGACGGAGTGCCTGCTGCCGTTGCTGCCCGAGTTCCGCGCGGCTTTTCCGCAATTGCGGCTCCAGCTTTCCACCACCTCGGCCTTCGATGCGTTCCAGATCAACGCCTACGATGTCGCGATCCGGTATGGTTCGGGCAAGTGGGACGGCGTGAAGTGCGATTGGCTGTGCGACGAGTATTTCTTTCCCGCGATGTCGCCGCGTCTGCTAGAGGGTAAGCCGGACGGCGACGTATCGGCGATCCTGGCCGGAACGACGTGGTTGCGGACGTACTTCACGTCGCTCTACGAGGATGACTGGCCGGAATGGCTGGCCGCCGCCGGACTGGGCGAGATGCAGCCGCAGATGGAGTTGGGCATGCACATGCAGTTGACCTCGTTGGCGGGAGCGGTGGAGGGCCTGGGCGTGGTGATCGCGCGCACGCCGCTGGCCAACCGCGCATTGCGTTCGGGCGCGCTGGTCTCGCCGTTCGGCCCGCGGCTCAGGTCCAAGTCGGCCTACTATCTCGCGACGCCCGAGAGCCGCTACGAACACCAGAAGGTAGCGTGTTTCCGATCGTGGTTGCTGGAGCGCGCGGCAGAGCATTTTCGCCTGGAGCCCGAAGCGCTGATCGGTCATGGCTAGCGAATTCGCGCAATTCGTCGAGTCCTGTCTGGCGCGGCGGGCGAGCCGCCATCCGGATCGGCTGGCGCTGGCGGATACCGGTGGCGCACGGCTGGACGGCCGCGGCCTGTACGAGCAGGCGCGCGCGGTGGCGCGGTCGCTGCCTGCGCAGAATGGCGCGCCGCCGCTCTTTCTGTTGCCCACCGCCAATGGCGTCGAGAAGGTGGTGCTGTGGCTGGGCGCCTGGATGGCGGGCGCGGCGGTACTCAATATCGACATGGACTACCTGCCGGCCGATACGGTGCGCGCGTTGCTCGCCACCGCGCGGCCATCGGGCATGCTGGCCCTTGGATCCGCGGGCGCGGACTGCCTGCCGCTGGCGCAGGCGTCCGGTGCGGCGGCGATGCCGGCGGGGACGGTGCTGGTCAATTGCACCTCGGGCACGACGGGCATGCCCAAGCTGGTCTACCAGTCCGCCGCGGCACTGCGGCACAACGGCGAGGTGTCCGCGCGGCTGATGGGGCTGGACGAAGGCGAACCCTGTCTGGAGGTGCGCGGGCTGAACTGGTATTCGGCGCAGATACTGAGCCTGATGCCGTTCTTGTCGGCGGGTACGCAATTGCATGTGGCGCCGGGGTTCTCGGCGTCGAAGCTGGCCGGCTGGCTGGACGAGCGCGAGATTCGCTTCATGCCCATGGTGCCGAGCATGGTGCGCATCATGCTGGGTGTCGCGCCGGCGCTGCCCGCGGCCCTGGCGAGGTATTCGTGCAGTTCGTCGGAGCTGGCGGCGGATCTGTGGCAGCGCGCGGAGGCAGTCTGGCGCGTGCCGCTGATCAACCTGTATGGCAGTTCCGAACTGGGCTGGATCTGCGGTTCGGACGAGGCGGCCCGGCGGGTCGGCCGGGTCGGATTTCCGATCGACGGGGTGCACGTAACGGTTGGGCAGGGCGCCGAGGGCACGGCGGGGCAACCCGGCCGCATCCTGGTGCGAAGCCCTCATGCGGCCCTGGCGACGCGTTCGGTGGGCGACGATTTCCTGTACCCAGGCGGCGATGCGGTCGACACGCAGGATCTGGGCGTGTTCGATCCGACGGGCCGGTTGGCGCTGTCGGGCCGCGCCGACGACATGATCCTGCGTGGCGGAGTGAACATCCATCCGGGCGATGTCGAACGCCATGTCGAACGGGAGCCCGGCGTGCGGCAAGCGGTAGCCTTCGGCGTGGACGACGCCACGTATGGCGCGGTGGTGGGCTGTGCCTTCACGGGCGCGCCCGGCGTGCAGGCCGACGATCTGGCCATACGCCTGGCGACGCAGTTGCCGGCCGCGTGGCAGCCGGTCTACTGGTGGAAGCTGGACAGCATTCCGCTGGGGGCCAATGGCAAGATTTCGCGCCGCGAACTCAGGCGGAGGCTGACCGAGTCGCTTCCGCCACCACTTGCACCTCGATCTGCGCACCGAAGTGCAACGGCCCGACCGGCACCACCGTGCGTGCACAGCGGTGCTGGCCCAGGCGGTGACGATAAAGCTGGTTGAACTCGTCCCAGCGTCCGATATCCGACAGATAAACCGTGCACTGCACGATGCTGGCCAGTCCCAGGCCGCCTTCGGCCAGGATGGTTTCGATGCGGTCGAAGCAGGTGCCGAACTGGGTCGCGAAGTCCTCGCCGCGCGCCAGGTCGGGCAGGACGCCCGACAGGTACAGGAGCTGGCCTGTCTGCATGGCGGGCACGTAGTGGCCCGCCGGCGCGGGCAGGCGGTGTGTGGGCCAGGGGGTCATGCGCCACCTCCACCGAAGGCAAACGCCACGACCACCGCGACCGTGGCGGCCGCCGCGGCGTAGATCCAGGCACGCGACGACGACGCGCTCGATGCGGAGCCGCTGGCATCATCCGGGGCGCCCGGTCCGGCGTCCGCCGGCGCCTCGGCCGGGCGGGCCGCGGCCTGCGCATCCGCTCCGGTGACGACCGTGTCCAGCCTTTGGAAGAATTCGTCGGCCATCTTCCTGGCAACGCTGTCGATCACGCGCGCCCCGACCTGCGCCAGCTTGCCGCCGACCTGCGCCTTGACCTGGTAGACGAGGGTGGTACCGTCCGGCGCGTCGCGGAGCGCGACGCTGGCCGCGCCCTTGCCGAAGCCCGCCGCGCCACCGGTGCCGTTGAAGCTCAGGTCATATGACGTGTCCGCGATCTTGTTCTGCAGCGTGAGCTCGCCGACGAACCTGGCCTTGATGAAACCCACGACCGCCACCATGGCGACCTTGTAGCCGTCGGGGCCCACGACATCGATGGATTCGCAGCCGGGAATGCAGGCCTTCAGGACGTCGGGGTCGTTCAGGCAGCGCCAGACTTCATTGCGCGGGGCCTTGATGAGTCGCTCGGCGACCATTTCCATGCTGTGTCCTCCTTGTTAACCGCGGGCGCCGGCGCGCTGGGCGGCCAGCCGCACCGCGGCGATGATTTCGGGATACGCGCCGCAACGGCACAGGTTGCCGGACAGGTAATGCTCGATCTGCGCATCCGTCGGATCGGGGTGGGCGTCGAGCAGCCTGCGCGTCATCATGACGAATCCGGGTGTGCAGAAACCGCATTGGAAAGCGCCGCAATCGATGAAGGCCTGCTGGACGGGGTCGAGTCCGCCGTCCGCGGCGTCGAGGGCTTCCAGGGTCTCGATCTGCTTGCCCTGCAGTTTCCAGGCGGGATAGAGGCATCCCGACGCCGGTTCGCCGTTCACGTAGATGGTGCAACAGCCGCACAGACCCTGACCGCAGCTTTCGCGGGCGGCTTTCAGGCCGCACCGCCCCAGCATGTCGATGGCGTTGTCGCGCACGTCCACATGGCGGCGCTCGGCGCGTCCGTTCAGTTCGAACTCGATGTCGATGTTCATGCGTGCTGTTCCTGTTGGGCGCGCATTCCTTCCCAGATCTTTTCGGGACGGATGGGCAGTTGCGTGATGCGGACGCCGACGGCGTCTTCGATGGCGGCGGCCAGGGCCGAGGCGACGCCGAAGGTCGCGCTCTCGCCCACGCCCTTGCCGCCGAAAGGGCCGTTGGACTGGTAGGCGTCCACCGTCTCGCGGCCGATGGAGCGGGGGATGTCCTGGATGCCGGGGATCTTGTATTCCGACAGGCCGGCGTTGCGCAGTTGGCCTTGTTCGTCGAACTCCATTTCTTCCAGCGTGACCGTGCCGAGCTGCATGATGGCCGCGCCGCTGATCTGGGTCTGCACCACCAGCGGATTGAGTGCGGTGCCGCAATCGACCACGTTCTCCATCCGCAGGATGGTGTACATGCCGGTTTCGGTGTCGACTTCGACCTCGATCGCCGTGCCGCCTATCATCCAGTTGGGCGTGATGTCTTCCGACTGGCCCGTGCTCTTGTCGGGCGATTGATAGGTGGGCTTGTAGATCCCGGTGCCGATGACCGTGCCGGCCTGCATGCCGAACTTGCGGACGAACAAGGTGCCGAGGTCGGCGGGATCGACCTGGTCCACGCCGACTTCCCGGGCCATGGCGAGGAGCTTGGCCTGCGCGTCCTCGGCGGCCAGCCGCACCGCGTGGCCCATATGGAAGGTCGAGCGCGAACCCAGCGTGGCCATGTCGTAGGGGGAGGCATCGGTGTCCGGGTTGACCACCGAGACCGATTCGGCGGGCACGCCCAGGACCTCGGACACGATCATGGCCATCAGCGTGTCCGAGCCCTGGCCCATGTCCACGGTATTGCACTGCACGCTGCAACTGCCGTCGGCGGCGACCGAGACGGCCGCCACCGAGGTGGTGGGCGAGACGCAGGCCTTGATGCCCACGCCTATGCCGCGGCCGCGCCGGTAGCGCCCGTCGCCGTGCTCGAAGGGCCGGCTCCAGCCGAAGCGCTCGGCCACGCGGTTGAGCACAAGCGGAATGGCGGCATCCTTCATGACGGTGCCGGTGGCGTGGCGCTTGCCGTCCGTCAGCACGTTGCGCAGGCGGAACTCGACCGGGTCCAGGCCCATCTCGCGGGCGATGATGTCGGCCTGGCTTTCGTAGGCCCATACCAGTTGCGGGATGCCGAAGCCACGGAAGGCGCCGGCCGGCGGACGGTTGGTATAGACCGCGACCGAGGTGACGTCCACGTGTTCGATATCGTAGGGGCCGGGGGCGGTGAAGCCCGATTTTTGCGTGACGCGCGGGCCGATGTCGGCGTAGGCGCCGCCGTTCCAGATCACCTCGCAGCGGCGCGCCAGGATGCGGCCGTTCTCGTCCACCGCCGATTCGATGTTGAACGTGGTCGGGTGTCGGGTGATGGTGTAGAACTGTTCGGCCATGGTCAGCGCAACCCGCACCGGGCGCCGGCACAGCATGCTCAGGGCCACGGCCAGAGGTTCCAGCTTGACGTACAGCTTGCAGCCGAAACCGCCGCCCAGGAAGGCGGTCTTGACCGTGACCTGGTTCTCGCGCCAGCCCAGCAGGCGCGCGATCTCGGTCCGGGCGAACGAAGGCGTCTGGCTGGCCGTATGGATGGTGGCGTGCGCGTTGCGCACGTCGGCCACCGAGACCATGGGTTCCAGCGGCACGTGCATGACCTGCTGGGTCTTGAACGTGTTCCTGAACACGCGGTGCGCGGTCTTGAACGCTTCCTCGACGTTGCCTTTCTTGACGCCGAAGGTCAGCGCCACGTTGGTGTCGCGGATGCCGTTCAGGTGCTTGAGGTCGGCGAAGGTGCCGGCGGGCCGCAGCGAGTCATGCACGTAGATGTCGGCGTGCATGGCCTCGATCTCGTCGAACACGGCCGGCAGCTCGTCGATCTCGGCCTGGACCAGGCCGGCGGCATCCTCGGCCACGTGGGGCGATTCGGCCACTACCACGGCCACCGGTTCGCCCACGTAGCGCACCTTGTCGATGGCGAGGATGGGCTGGTCGTGGAACGCGGGGCCGTAGTAGGGTTCCGGGATGATCTTGAGGATGTCGGCGCCGGTGAAGACGCCATGAACGCCTGGCACCGCTTTCGCCTGGGCGGTATCGATGCCGACGAGGCGGCCATGGGCCACGTGGCTGCGGACGATCTTCGCATGCAGCATGCCGGGCAGCGTCACGTGGTGGGTGTAGTCGACGCGGCCGGTGACCTTGTCGATCGCCTCGAGGCGGCGCAGGCCCTTGCCGAGCCGGTTCAGGGGAGGGCGTTCTGTCGTCATGCTTGTCTCGCTGCCGGTTGGGGAGCTCGCAGGGCTTGCTCGAAGACCTCGGGTAGATGGGCGAGCAGCAGGGCCTGCTTGTATGCCGTGCTGCCGTGGCTATCGGGCACCAGCGTGGCTTCGTCCACCGCCGCCTGCGCGGCGCGACGGCCCAGTTCGGCCGACCAGGCCTGACCGTCGAGCACGGACTCGGCCTGTTGCAGGCGCAGGGGGCGGTCGGTGGCGGCACCGATGAACAGCCGCGCCCGGACGATGCGGCCGCCGTCGAGATCGAACGCGGCGGCGATGCCCAGCGTGGGCCAGTCGTGGCGGGCGCGGGTGGTGATCTTTTTGTAGTAGGCGCAGGCGGGCTGGCGCGGTATGGCCAGGCCGGTGATCAGTTCGTCGGCCGCCAGCGCGGTTTCGTAATAGCCTTGGTAGAGCCGGTCGACGGCGATCTCGCGCACGCCGCGCAGGCTTTGGGCGACTACATTAGCGTTCAGTGTACTGAGTACTGGCGGCAAATCCATGTGTGGATCGCCATGCGAGAGGTAGCCGCCTATCATCGCGACGTTGCGCACCCGGGGGTTGGCCAGGGTGGCGAATACCTGAGACAGCAGCGGATGCGAGGCGCGCAGGCCGGGGTGACGTTCCATTTCGCCCAGGGTGGCCAGGCCGTCGACGCGGGCCTGGCCGTCGTCGGCCACGCGGATGTCGCGCAGGCTCTCGCGCAGGCCCTCCAGGCTCAGCAGGCTGTCCACGTTCAGGATGCCCGCGCGCCGCATCAGCGAGATCGCGGTCGCGCCGCTGACCGGGCGGCCGGCAAAATCCGGCGCGGCCATGATCTTCAGCGCTTCGTCCAGAGTGGCCGGTTGCAGCAATTCAAAAGGGGACATGTCGTGTTCCTCGCGTCTAGGCCCGGGCCAGCGCCAGCAGGTTCTCGGCCACCTCGCGCGGGTATTCGAGCGGCGACAGGTGCCGGGCCCGGGGCAGGATCCGCAGTGTCGAGCCGGCGATGGCGTCGGCGAGCGCCTGGGCCATGGCCACGGGCGTCGCGTAGTCCTCTTCGCCCACCAGGATCCGGGTCGGCGCGACGATGCCGGACATGCCCGGGCGCAGGTCCGTGTTGCCCAGCATGCGGCAGGTTTCCAGATAGGCGGGCACGTCGTTGGCGAGGAAAATCCGTTTGCTGTGTTCCACGATTGCGGGGTGGTCGCGGCGAAAGTCGTCGGTGAACCAGCGCGTTTCCTGGAAGGCGATCAGGCTCGCCAGGCCTTCCTGCACGGCCTTTTGGCCGCGGCCCTCCCAGTCGGCCGGCGCGGTCGCGCCATACCACGCCGTGGTGTCGAACAGGCCGAGGCCGGCGGTGCGGGCCGGATGGCGGATGCCGAACGCCAGGGCGACGCAGCCGCCCATCGACGCGCCGCCCACCACCGCGCGCTCCCAGCCGATCGCATCGAGCACGCGGGCCACGTCGTCGGCGAAAGTGTCGAGGCGATAGGGGCCGGCGGGCTTGTCCGACTGGCCGTGGCCGCGCGCGTCCAGCGCCGCCACCGCGGCGTCCGCGCCCAGTTCGGCCACGACCGGGTCCCAGAAGCTGTGGTCCATGGCCAGCGAGTGGATCAGGACGAAGCGGTGCTTCGCATCGGCGTTGCCGTGCAAGGCGTAGGCGATGCGCACGCCGTCGGCGCAGAGGGTGTGTTGAAGCTGCATGTCGGGTGTCTCGTTTGGCGCGCGGGTTAGTCGACCTTGCCGATGCGTTGCACGGCCTGGATCTGTCCTGCGGCGTCCTGGTTCCAGAATCTGGTGAAGTCCGCGGTGTTCAAATACTTGATGGGCAGGCCGGCGCCTTCCTCGATGACTTTCTGGACACGGGCGTCGTCCACCGCGAACTTGACGGCGTCGCCCAGCTTTCCGAGCACCGAGGGCGGCGTGCCGGCCGGGGCGAACAGGCCGCTCCATTGATAGAACTCGACGTCGTAGCCGAGCGATTTCAGACTGGGCAACTTGGGAAAAGCCTCGACGGGTTCGCTGCCCCAGTGGGCCAGCAGGCGCACCGCGCCGCTGTCCACGTGCTGCTTGACCGAGCCGGGCGAGACGGCCAGGGCCTGGATCTGCTTGCCCAGCAGCGCCATCATGGCCGGGCCGGCGCCGCCGTAAGGCACGTGCAGGGTCTTCATGCCGGCCGTGTTGGCCAGAGAGGCCATGTACATGTGCAGCGTGCCGTAGACCCCCGACGAACCATAGGTGATCTGCTCTTTGCGGGCGTAGGCGATGAACTCTTGCGCCGTTTTCCACTCGCTGTCGCTGCGGACGGCAAGCACGGCGGGGTCGGCCGTGATGCGGGCGATGGGGGCGAATTGATCGACCTGGTACATCGGCTGGCGGCCGATCAGCTTGTCGGCCGTGGGCATGCTGGAGATCGCCGGCAGCGACATCAGGATGGTGTAGCCGTCCGGCTTGGCGCGCGCCACATGGGCGATGCCCACCGCTCCGCCGGAGCCGACCTTGTTCTCCACGATCACGGGCTGGCCCAGCTTGCGTGCCATGGCTTCGGCCACCGGACGCGCGACGGCGTCGGTCACGCCGCCCGGGGAGAACGGCACGATCATGGTGATGGGGCGGGCGGGCCATTGCTGGGCTTGAGCGCCGCCGGCGGCAAACGCGGCGGCGACGGCCGCGGCGATGAGATAGGTGTTCATGTCTGCTCCTCCTGCTTCTTGTTCATTCGTCGAGGATGTGGCCCCATTTGCGGCGGGTCGCGGCTTGCAGGGATCTGCTTGCCTCGGCCACCTCGGGGAATCGGGTCAGGTAGTCGTAGGGCCGGCACGCGTCGATGACGGCCTTGGAGTTGAAGGGCGTATCGGTGCCGAAGGTGACGAACAGCGGGTCGTTCTTCGATCCCATGCCGCGGCGCACGATGTCGATGTCGCGTTCGGGGTCCGAGCGCGTGGCCACCGCCCACATCACTTCCTGCAGATTGGCCGGATCGATGTCTTCGTCCACCACCACCGCCCAGCGCGACATGTAGGCGCCCACGCCGCAATTGAGCAGCAGGTGGCCGGCCTGGCGCGCATGGCCCGGATAGCGCTGCTTGATCGAGACCACGTTGAACATGCGGGCTCCGCCGATCTCGTGCGCCCACACCGCCTGCACGTCGGGCACGCCCGACGCCTGCAGCGCGTCCATCAGCAACGCCGAGCGCATCACGGCCTTGGAGTAGGAGTAGTCGTTGGGCGGCTTGGCGGGCGGGCTGCCAAGCAGGATGGGCTGCGAACGGTGGTAGACGCGTTCGACGGTGACCACGGGCGACACCCCTTGCTTGCCCGGGTAGTAGCCGTGGAACTCGCCGAACGGGCCTTCTTCCTTGAGGTCCCCCGGGTGCGCCCAGCCCTCGATCACGATCTCGGCGGCCGACGGAAACGGCAGGCCCGTGACCTGGCCGCGTACGACCTCCACCGGCTGGCCCAGGATGGCGCCGATGTAGTTGTACTCGCACATCCCATAAGGCACTTCGATGCCCGAGATGGTGTAGCCCAGCGGGTCGCAGCCCAACACGATGGCCACGGGGAAGGGCTTGCCGGCCGCCATGTGCTTGTCGTACTGGATGGCGCCGTGCTTGCCCGGGATCATGTCCAGCCCGACGTGGTTGCGGTCGTGGATCATGACGCGATAGGTGCCGACGTTGACCCAGTCCGAATCCAGGTCCCGGGTGACCACCATGCAGCCGGTGCCGATGTAGCGGCCGCCGTCTTTCTCGTGCCAGAGCGGAGCGGGAAAGGTCGAGACGTCCACGTCGCTGCCCGCGGCCACGTGCTCGAACACCGCGCCGGAGGCGACTTCGACCGGATCGAATTCGGCGGCGCGGTTCTTCCAGGTGTTGGGCCGCCCACGCAGCTTGCCGACCAGGTCCTGGTGCCCGCCGACCTCGCCCAGGCGCAGGATGTTGGCCAGCCGCGCCGCGTTCGAGGTGGTGCATGTCAGCACGCGGTGGCCGGCGGGATAGCCGGGAATGTCATCGAAAAGCAGTGCCTTGGGATCGGCCTTCTTGACGTTGAGCTCGGCGATGGCGCCCAGCTCCAGGTTCCAGTCCGCGCCCGAGACCTGCTTGAGCTGCCTGCCGGCGTCGATGTCCGCCAGCCATTGCCGCAAGTCCAATCCGTTTCCCTTGGTATTCGCCGTCATGCCGTTTCCGTAAGTGTTCAGGGTTCGATCCTGGCGCGCTCGATCACGCCGCGGACGTTCTTCAGATCGAAGTCGATGCGTTGCTTGAATTCGGCGGGAGGCATGCCGCCCACCGTGGCGCCGTTGTCGGCGAAGCGCTGGATGACGTCGGGGGCGGCCAGGGTCTTGGCGACTTCGCGGTGCAGGGTTTCGACGATGGCGTCGGGTGTGCCCTTGGGGGCGAACATGCCGACCCAGTTCGAGGCGTCCACGCGCGGTATGCCCGCGCCCTGGGCGGTCTTCCAGTCGGGATGGTCGGCCATGGTCTTGCGGGTCAGCAGGCCGATCACGTGGACCCGGCCGGTCTTGACGTGCGGCAGCACGGCCGGCACGGCCACCACGCCCAGCGGCACTTCGCCGCCAGCCACAGCCGCCATGGCCGGTGCGCCGCCCTTGTAGGGAACGTGCATGAGCTTGGCGCCGGCTTCCAGTGCGAACCATTCGCCGCCCAGGTGGTTGTAGCTGCCGGCGCCCGGTGACGAGAACGCTAGCGAATCGGGCCTGGCCTTGGCGGCCTTGATCACGTCGTCGAAGGTCTTGTAGGGCGTGGCGGCGTTGGCCACGAGCAGCAGGGGCGTATCGCTGACCAGGGTGATGGGCTTGAAGTCGCGTTCGAGGTCGTAGGGCACGTGCTTGAAGAGCGCCGGGTTGACCGAGAATTCCCCGGTATGCGCCATCAGCAGCGTGTAGCCGTCGGCGGGCGCCTGCGCCACGTTGGTGACGGCGATGAAACCGTTGCCGCCGGGCTTGTTCTCCACGATGACGTTCCAGCCCAGGCGCTCGGTCAGCTTCTGTGCCAGCAGGCGGGCGGTCACGTCGACCACGCCGCCCGCGGCGAAGGGGACCACCATGCGTATCGGGCGATTCGGATAGTCCTGTGCCTGGGACGCGCCCGAGACGGCGGCGAGCAGGGCGCCCGCCAGCATTTTCGCTGCTTTCATTTTCGTCTCCCTGTGCCGGATCATCTGCGTCCGGCTTGTTCAAGTCCGGCGCATTGTGCCGACCGGGGGAGGGCCCGCCAAATGAAATGTTCTTATGACGCACATGAGGATTTTTACTGGCCGGGCGCCCAGGGGGAGCCGCGTGTCATGGGGACGTCATTGATGTAACGGTGCTAAAGAGCCGTCCGGCCCAAGCCGATA
>MKUP01000020.1:0-32528 GCA_001898625.1 Burkholderiales bacterium 67-32 | reverse complement strand
CGCCGTTGCCGTTTGTGGCCAAGGGTTTTCATCAGGACGTCATGAAAATACGCAGCAAATTGTTCGCTTTGGGGACTGCCGGCATCGTGGCGCTGGCAGTGGTGGCTGGATGTGCGGTGGCCGGCCTGTTGCGCGTGAGCGCGGCGGTCGACGGCTATGCGCAGCGGCGGGTGCCGGCGCTGGTGGCGCTGGGCGCGCTACGGGAAGGGCAGGTGCAGATCGCCCGCCACAGCCTGGAACCGCTCCAGTGGGCCGATGAATACTCCATCGAGGCCCGCAACGAATGGGAGCGTATGCTGCAATCGAAGGGGCGCACCTGGGCCGCGATGGAGACCGCCCGGGAGGGCTTGTCCGACGCGCCCGCCACCGACGGCGAGGCCGAGGCGCTGCGGACCTTCGATGCGGCCTTCCATGCTTGGGCAGAAAAGGAAAAACCGCTTACCGATTTGCTCAAGCAATTGGTGGAGGTCGACAGTGAAGAGCGCCAGCGCTTCCTGCTGCTGAAATACCTGGCCGCCTATTCGGCGCAGGAGTCCTATTACGTGCAGGCGCAGCAGGCCATGCAGGCGCTGGCCGAGGCCGGCGCGCAGGCCGCGGCCGAGCGGGCGGCCGAGCTGCGGCAGGCCAGCCGCAGCCTGGCGGGCCTGATCGCGGGCGTGGGGCTGGCGGCGATCCTGCTGATGCTGGCCGGTGCCTGGCGCACGGGGCGCACGATCGTGGGTGCGATCGACGGCATGCGATCACGCCTGTCGTCGATCGCCGACGACCTGGATTTCCGCCCCCGCGCGGAAGTGCGGGGCAAGGACGAGGTGGCCGACATGGCGCGCGCGCTGGACCGGCTGGTGGCGCGCATGCGGACGTCGCTGGCGACGATGCAGGGCCTGTCGGCCACGATGAACGCCGCCGGCGACGAGGTGTCCGCCGGCGCGGCCGACGTGGCAGGGGGCGCGGCCCGCCAGAACGACGCCGCGGGGCGCATGGCCACGTCCATGCAGGCGGTGGCCGCCAGCATGGAGCAGGTCGCGCAGTCGGTGGAAGAGGCGATCGGCCTGTCGCGCGATGCCTGCGGCCTGGCCCAGCGCGGCGGCGAGTTGATCGGGACGGCGGGAGGGCAGATGGACGCGATCGCCGGCCGGATGGCGGCGGCGTCGCGGGCGCTGGACGCGCTGGGACGCCATGGCGAGTCGATCCGCCACGTGGCCCGGCTGATTTCGGACATCGCCGGGCAGACCAAGCTGCTGTCGCTGAACGCGGCGATCGAGGCGGCGCGGGCGGGCGAGGATGGCCGGGGTTTCGCGGTCGTGGCCGAGCAGGTCAGGACGCTGGCCGAGAAGAGCGCGGCATCCAGCTTGCAGATCGGCCAGACGGTGGAACGCATCGCCGATGAAACAATGGCTGCCGCCGAACTGATGCGGGAAGTGGTGGATGCCGTGACGGTGGGGCAGGCCAGCGCCGGTGAGGCGGGCCGTTTCATGGGCGAACTGCATGTGGGGTCCGAGCAGGCGGCCCGGGTGGTGGCCGCCATCGGGCAGGCGCTGCGCGAGCAGTCGTCGCTGAACGACGGGGTTGCCCGCCACGTGGGCGACGTGGCCGGCATGGCCGGGCATTACCGCGAGGCGGCGGGCGCCATGGCGGCCCAGGCCGCCAGCCTGCGGGAAACGGTTCGCACGGTCGACGAAACCGTCAATTCGTTCAGGGTGTCGTAAGCCTTGCCGGACGCCGTTTTCCCTGGCACGCAAGGGTAGGGAGGCGTTTCGGTTGACTCAGGGTTTGCGCTATACTTTCGGCCGGACGCGCGTGGGTATGAAACATGCATGTCCGACAGTTACCGCAGTAGCCGGTAAGACAGTTTTGGTTTTGCGCCGACAGTTTTGTGTCGACTTTTGTGTCGACCCGCGCTGGCTTCACAACGCAGCGGTCCGCGCAAAAACATACATCCTTGCATGTAAACACACGCAGGTGGTCTAGAATGGCGCCGGCCCCGGACGGGGCGGCAACGGGCGGCATTCAGGCTTGCCCGCCGCAAGGAAGTCTGGTCCGCATCCTGCCGATTTTGCAAATGACGCCTCGGGCACATTTCATGTCCGTGGCGTGACTCGAACAGGTTACCTGATGAATATCGAGAGTTACCTTCCTGTCCTGCTGTTCATCATCGTGGGCAGCGTCATCGGTTTCGCGCTGATGTTCCTGGGCTCCGTGATCGGCCCGAACCGGCCGGACAGCGAAAAGCTCTCTCCGTACGAATGCGGCTTCGAGGCTTTCGAGGACGCTCGCATCAAGTTCGACGTGCGTTACTACCTCGTCGCCATCCTGTTCATCCTGTTCGATCTCGAGATCGCGTTTCTGTTTCCGTGGGCCATGGCCAACGAGCAGGTAGGCTTGCTGGGTTTCGGGACCGTGGCGGTATTTCTGGCCGTTCTCGTGGTCGGCTTCATCTACGAATGGAAAAAGGGCGCGCTCGACTGGGAGTAATCCCAGCAGCACGCCGAAGGACATCGGGTTTCATTCATGGCTATCGACGGAATTCTCAACGAAGGCTTCATCACCACGACCGCGGACAAGGTCATCAACTGGGCGAAGACGGGGTCGCTGTGGCCCATGACCTTCGGCCTGGCCTGTTGCGCGGTCGAAATGATGCACGCGGGCGCGGCCCGCTACGATCTCGACCGCTTCGGCATCATCTTCCGGCCCAGCCCGCGCCAGTCCGATCTGATGATCGTGGCCGGCACGCTGTGCAACAAGATGGCGCCGGCCCTGCGCAAGGTCTACGACCAGATGCCGGAACCGCGCTGGGTGGTTTCCATGGGCTCGTGCGCCAATGGCGGCGGGTACTATCACTATTCCTATTCGGTGGTGCGCGGCTGCGATCGCATCGTGCCGGTCGACGTCTACGTCCCGGGCTGCCCTCCCACCGCCGAAGCGCTGGTGTACGGCTTGCTGCAATTGCAGAACAAGATCCGTCGCACCAACACCATCGCGCGTTGACGTCGATGCCGGTGCGCGCGCTTTCCGTCTCCATCCTCCCGCCCGGACCGGCCCAGGCCCGTCCGGCGTCGTCTTTTGATCCGAGCGCTCATGACCAAGCTTGAAACCCTGCGCCAGAATCTGCTCAGCGCCTTGGGCGAAGATATCCGCCTGACTCTCGCCCTGGGCGAGCTGACGCTCGAGGTGCCGGTGGACCGGTACGTGGAAGTGTGCCGGACGCTGCGCGACGATGCCGGGCTGAGCTTCGAGAGCTGCATCGACCTGTGCGGCGTCGACTACTCCACCTACGGCAACGAGGTGCGCGAGACCGGGCGCTTCGCCGTGGTGCTGCATCTGATCTCGATCGCCCACAACTGGCGCCTGCGCGTGCGCACCTACGCCGCCGACGACGACATGCCGGTCGTGCCGTCGCTGGTGGACGTCTGGTCCGGCGTCAACTGGTACGAGCGCGAGGCCTTCGATTTCTACGGCGTGCTGTTCGAGGGACACCCCGACCTGCGCCGCATCCTGACCGACTACGGCTTCATCGGCCACCCCTTCCGCAAGGACTTCCCGCTGTCGGGCACCGTCGAGATGCGTTTCGACCCCGAGCAGAAGCGGGTCATCTACCAGCCCGTCACCATCGAGCCGCGCGAAGTCACCCCGCGCGTCATTCGTGAAGATGGCTACGGAGCAGGGCGCTAATCATGGCAGAGATCAAGAACTACACCCTCAACTTCGGTCCCCAGCACCCGGCCGCGCACGGCGTACTGCGCCTGGTGCTGGAACTGGACGGCGAAGTCATCCAGCGTGCCGACCCCCACATCGGGCTGCTGCACCGGGCCACCGAAAAGCTGGCCGAGCACAAGACCTTCCTGCAGGCCTTGCCCTACATGGACCGTCTCGACTACGTGTCCATGATGTGCAACGAGCACGCCTACGTCATGGCGATCGAAAAGCTGATGGGCGTGGAAGTGCCGCTGCGGGCGCAGTACATCCGCGTGCTGTTCGACGAGATCACCCGCGTGCTGAACCACCTGATGTCGCTCGGCTCGCACGCGCTGGACGTGGGGGCGATGGCGGTGTTCCTGTACGCCTTCCGCGAGCGCGAGGACCTGATGGACTGCTACGAAGCGGTCTCGGGCGCCCGCATGCACGCGGCCTACTACCGCCCGGGCGGCGTCTACCGCGACCTGCCCGAGCGCATGCCGCAGTACCGCCCCAGCAAGCTGCGCAGCGACAAGGAAATGAAGGCGCTGAACGATGACCGTTCGGGCTCGCTGCTCGACTTCATCGAGTCCTTCACCAACCGTTTCCCCGGCTACATCGACGAATACGAGACCCTGCTGACCGACAACCGGATCTGGAAACAGCGCCTGGTCGACGTCGGCATCGTCAGCCCCGAGCGTGCCAAGGCGCTGGGCTTCACCGGCCCCATGCTGCGCGGTTCGGGCATCGCGTGGGACCTGCGCAAGATGCAGCCCTACGAGGTCTACGACCTGGTCGAGTTCGACGTGCCGGTGGGCACGAACGGCGACTGCTACGACCGCTACCTCGTCCGCATCGAGGAAATGCGCCAGAGCAACCGCATCATCAAGCAGTGCGTGGAATGGCTGCGTAACAATCCCGGCCCCGTCATGACGAGCAACCACAAGGTCGCTCCGCCCAGCCGCGCCGAGATGAAGACCAGCATGGAAGAGCTGATCCACCATTTCAAGCTCTTCACCGAAGGTTTTCACGTGCCCCCGGGCGAGGCCTATGCCGCGGTCGAGCATCCCAAGGGCGAATTCGGCATCTACCTGGTGTCGGACGGCGCGAACAAGCCGTACCGCCTGAAGATCCGCGCCCCGGGCTTTGCCCACTTGCAATCGCTGGACGAGATGGCGCGCGGCCACATGATCGCCGACGCCGTCACGATTATCGGCACGCAGGACATCGTGTTCGGCGAGATCGACCGCTGAACCCATGACCGCGTCCCAACCGGATACCACCATGCTGCTTTCCGAACAGGCCCTCAAGAAGATCGACCGCGAAGTCTCCAAGTACCCGGCCGACCAGAAACAGTCCGCCGTGATGGCGGCGCTGGCCATCGCGCAGGACGAGAAGGGCTGGCTGTCGCAAGAGGTGATGGAAGAAGTCGCGAACGTCCTCGGCATGCCTCCCATCGCCGTGCAGGAAGTCGCGACCTTCTACAACATGTACAACCTCAAGCCCATGGGGCAGTACAAGATCTCGGTCTGCACCAACCTGCCCTGTGCCCTGCGCGACGGCGAGAAGGCCGGGCACCACCTGAAGCAGAAGCTGGGTATCGATTATCGGGAAACGACCTCGGACGGCGTGTTCACGCTGGTCGAGGGCGAATGCATGGGAGCCTGCGGCGACGCGCCCGTGCTGCTGGTGAACAACAAGCGTATGTGCATTCAGATGTCCGAGGCCAAGCTCGACGCGCTCGTCGATGAATTGAAGGCCGAGGCGAATGCCGGAGGTGCAAAATGAGCGTGGCCGAACCGGTCATCAGCACGGCGTTCCACAACCGCCACATCGACCCGCAGATCATGGCGGGGCTGGACGGCAGCAACTGGCGCCTGAACGACTACGTCGCGCGCGGCGGCTACGAGGCCCTGCGCAAGATCCTGTCCAGCGGCATGACGCCCGAGCAGGTCATCGCCGAGGTCAAGTCCTCGGGGCTGCGCGGCCGTGGCGGCGCGGGTTTCCCGACCGGCCTGAAGTGGAGCTTCATGCCGCGCACCTTCCCGGGCCAGAAGTACCTGGTCTGCAATTCCGACGAAGGCGAGCCGGGCACGTTCAAGGATCGCGACATCCTGCGCTACAACCCGCACATCGTGATCGAGGGTATGGCCATCGCCGCCTACGCGATGGGCATCTCCGTGGGCTACAACTACATCCACGGCGAGATCTTCGAGGTGTACGAGCGTTTCGAGGAAGCGCTGGAAGAGGCGCGCGCCGCCGGCTTCCTGGGCAACAACATCCTCGGCTCGAACTTCAGCTTCCAGTTGCACGGCCACCATGGCTACGGTGCCTATATCTGCGGCGAGGAAACCGCGCTGCTCGAGTCGCTGGAAGGCAAGAAAGGCCAGCCGCGCTTCAAGCCGCCGTTCCCGGCCAGCTTCGGCCTGTACGGCAAGCCGACCACGATCAACAACACCGAGACCTTCGCCGCGGTGCCCTGGATCATCCGCAACGGCGGCGACGCCTACCTGCAGGTGGGCAAGCCCAACAACGGCGGCACCAAGCTGTATTCGGTCTCGGGCGACGTCGAATACCCCGGCAACTTCGAGGTGCCGATGGGCACGCCGTTCTCCAAGCTGCTGGAACTGGCCGGCGGCGTGCGGGGCGGCCGCAAGTTGAAGGCCGTGATTCCCGGCGGCTCCAGCGCCCCCGTGGTGCCGGCCCACATCATGATGGACTGCACGATGGACTACGACTCGATCGCCAAGGCCGGGTCGATGCTGGGATCGGGCGCGGTCATCGTGATGGACGAGACGCGCTGCATGGTGAAGTCGCTGCTGCGCCTGTCGTATTTCTATTTCGAGGAAAGCTGCGGCCAGTGCACGCCGTGCCGCGAGGGCACGGGCTGGCTGTACCGCGTGGTCCATCGCATCGAGAGCGGCAAGGGCCGTCCGGAAGACCTGGACCTGCTCGATTCGGTGGCCGGCAACATCATGGGCCGCACGATCTGCGCGCTGGGCGATGCCGCGGCCATGCCGGTGCGAGGCTTCCTGAAGCACTACCGCGACGAGTTCATGTACCACATCGAGCACAAGCACTGCCTGGTGCCCGAGTACCTGTAGCCGCCGGCCCGCGCGCAAAGCAGGCATTTACCGAAACGCACACGCCTCGCCCGATGACGGGGCAAACGGAAATAAGATGGTTGAAATTACGATCGACGGCAAGACAGTGGAGGTGGCCGAGGGCAGCATGATCATGCATGCCGCCCAGAAGGTCGGCCTCTACGTGCCGCATTTCTGCTATCACAAGAAGCTGTCGATCGCGGCCAACTGCCGCATGTGTCTGGTCGACGTCGAGAAGGCTCCCAAGCCGCTGCCCGCCTGTGCCACGCCGGTCAGCAACGGCATGGTGGTCCATACCGCTTCCGAGAAGGCCATCAACGCCCAGAAGGGCGTGATGGAATTCCTGCTGATCAACCACCCGCTGGATTGCCCGATCTGCGACCAGGGCGGCGAGTGCCAACTGCAGGACCTGGCCGTGGGCTACGGCGGCTCGTCCTCGCGCTACAGCGAGGAAAAGCGCGTCGTGTTCCACAAGAACCTGGGCCCGCTGGTGTCGGCCGAGGAAATGGCCCGCTGCATCCAGTGCACCCGCTGCGTGCGCTTCGGCCAGGAGATCGCCGGCGTGATGGAGCTCGGCATGATCAACCGCGGCGAGCATTCCGAGATCACCACCTTCGTGGGCCGCGCGGTCGAGTCCGAGCTGTCGGGCAACATGATCGACATCTGCCCGGTCGGCGCGCTGACCTCCAAGCCATTCCGCTATAGCGCCCGTACCTGGGAGCTGGCCCGCCGCAAGTCGGTCAGCCCGCATGACAGCATCGGCGCCAACCTGGTCGTCCAGGTCAAGAACGACCGCGTCATGCGCGTGGTGCCGTTCGAGAACGAGGCCGTCAACGAGTGCTGGATCAGCGACCGCGACCGCTTCTCGTACGAAGGCCTGAACAGCGAGGACCGCCTGGCCGTTCCGATGGTGCGCGGCACCGACGGACAATGGAAGGAAGTGGAGTGGGCCGAGGCGCTGGACGCCGTCGCGGCCGGGCTGCAATCGGTCAAGAACAGTTACGGTGCCGGCCAGATCGGCGCGCTGGCGGCCCAGTACGCCACCACCGAGGAATTCGCGCTGCTGGCCCGCCTGGTGCGGGCCCTGGGTTCCGACAACATCGATTTCCGCCTGCGCCAGACCGATGCCGGCTTCGACGCCGCGCGCGGCGGCGCCCCGTGGCTGGGCATGGCCCTGGCCGACGTCGGCGCGCTGGACCGCGTGCTGGTGGTCGGCTCCTTCCTGCGCAAGGACCATCCGCTGCTGGCCCAACGCCTGCGCCAGGCCGCCAAGGCCGGCACGCAGGTCATCCTGGTCGACGTGGCGGCCGACGATCCGCTGATGCCCGTGGCCGAACGCGTCACGGTGGCCCCGGCGGCGCTGCCGTCCGTACTGGCCGAGATCGCCGTGGCGCTGGCCCAGGCCAAGGAAGCGGCCGTCGCGCCCGAACTGGCCGGTGTGAAGCCGGGCGAAGCGGCCCGCCGCATCGCCGCGCTGCTGGCTTCCGGCGAAAACACCGCCGTGCTGCTGGGCAACCTGGCGGCGCAGCATCCGCAGGCCTCGACGCTGGCCGCCAACGCGCAACTGATCGCGCAGGCCATCGGCGCCCGCCTGGGCTTCACGACCGAGGGCGGCAACACGGTGGGCGGCTACCTGGCCGAAGCCGTGCCGCTGCGCGGCGGCAAGACCGCGGCGCAGATGTTCGCCGAGCCGCTCAAGGCCCATATCGTGGTGCATGCCGAGCCCGCGCTGGATGCGGCCGATGGCGTGGCCGCGCTGCGCGCGCTGCGCGCCGCGCAATTCAACGTCGCCCTGACCTCGTACCGCTCCGCCGCCGAGGACTGGGCCCACGTGATGCTGCCCATCGCGCCGTTCACCGAGACCTCGGGCACTTTCGTCAATGCCGAGGGCAGGGCGCAGAGCTTCAAGGGCACGGTCCGTCCGCTGGGCCTGACGCGCCCGGGCTGGAAGGTGCTGCGCGTGCTGGGCAATGCGCTGGAGCTGCCCGGCTTCGACGACGAAACCTCCGAGTCCGTGCGCGACGCGGTGCTGGCCGGCGAGATCGCGCCGCGCCTGTCGAACGCCATCGGCGCCAAGCCGGGCGTGGGCGGCGCGGTCCAGGGCCTGCAACGCGTGGCCGACGTGCCGCTGTTCTCCAGCGACGCCATCGCGCGCCGCGCCGCCGCGCTGCAGTCGACCCCGGCCGCCGATGCGCCCGAGGCCCGGGCCAACGCCGCCACGGTGGCGGACCTGGGCCTGGCCGATGGCGACCGCGTGCGCGTGACGTCGTCGACCGGCTCGATCGACCTCTTTCTTTCCGTGGATGACGCCGTGCCTGCGGGCGCCGTGCGCATCGCCGCCGCCCATGCCTCGACCTTCGCGCTCGGCGGCGCATTCGAACAACTCAGCGTGGAGCGTGCCTGATGCAGTGGATCGACGTCATTCAGGCTCAAGGAACGGAACTGATCGGCCCGGTAGCCTGGTCGGTGGTGTGGAACCTCGTCAAGATCGTCTGCATCGCGGTGCCCATCATCCTGTGCGTGGCCTACCTCACGTACTGGGAACGCAAGATGATCGGCTGGATGCACGTCCGCCTGGGTCCCAACCGCGTGGGCCCGAAGGGCCTGCTGCAGCCGTTCGCCGACGTGCTCAAGCTGCTGACCAAGGAAGTGATCGTTCCCAGCAACGCCAACAAGGTGCTCTACATCGTGGCGCCCGCCGTGGTGCTGATGCCTGCCTTGGCCGCCTGGGCGGTGGTGCCGTTCGGCCCCGAGGTCGTGTTGGCCAACGTCAACGCCGGCCTGCTCTACATCATGGCCATCACCTCGCTGGGCGTCTACGGCGTGATCATCGCAGGCTGGGCCTCGAACTCGAAGTACGCCTTCCTGGGCGCGCTGCGCGCCTCGGCGCAGATGGTGTCCTATGAACTGGCCATCGGCTTCGTGCTGGTGACGGTGCTGCTGGTGTCCGGCAGCCTGAACATGAGCGAGATCGTCCTCAAGCAGGCCGATGGACGCTTCGCCGGCATGGGGCTGACCTTCCTGTCGTGGAACTGGCTGCCGCTTCTGCCGCTGTTCGTGGTCTACATCATCTCGGCCGTGGCGGAAACCAACCGCCATCCCTTCGACGTGGTCGAGGGCGAGTCCGAGATCGTGGCGGGCCACATGGTGGAATACTCCGGCATGACCTTCGCCCTGTTCTTCCTGGGCGAATACGCCAACATGATCCTGTTGTCCGCGCTGGCTTCGATCATGTTCCTGGGCGGCTGGCTGCCCCCGATCGACGTGGCGCCGCTGACCTGGGTGCCGGGCTGGATCTGGCTGGCGGTCAAGACGTTCTTCGTGGTCTCGTTGTTCATCTGGTTCCGTGCGTCTTTCCCGCGCTACCGCTACGACCAGATCATGCGCCTGGGCTGGAAGGTCTTCATCCCGCTGACGCTGGTCTGGCTGCTCGTGGTGGCGGTCTGGATGCAGACGTCCTGGAACATCTGGAAGTAATGCCCGCCCTGTGCGAGCCCAAGAATAGGCAGGACTGAATCATGCAAGCGATCAAGGAATTCTTCGGCAGCCTGATGCTGACCGAACTCCTCAAGGGATTGCGCCTGACGGGGCGGTACATGTTCGCCCGCAAGATCACGGTGCAGTATCCCGAGGAAAAGACCCCGATGTCCCCGCGCTTCCGGGGCCTGCATGCCTTGCGCCGCTACCCCAACGGGGAAGAGCGTTGCATCGCCTGCAAGCTGTGCGAGGCGGTCTGTCCGGCGGTGGCGATCACGATCGAATCCGAAGTGCGAGAGGACGGCACGCGCCGCACCAACCGCTACGACATCGACCTGACCAAGTGCATCTTCTGCGGCTTCTGCGAGGAAAGCTGCCCGGTGGACTCCATCGTCGAGACGCACATCCACGAATACCACGGCGAACAGCGCGGCGACCTGTATTTCACCAAGGAAATGCTGCTGGCGGTCGGCGACCGCTATGAAGCCGAGATTGCGCAGAATCGTGCGCAGGACGCGAAATACCGGTAACCGAAACCCACACCATGACCGCCATACTGTTCTATATATTCGCCGCGATCCTCGTCGTGGCCGCCTGCCGGGTCATCGTCGCGCGCAGCCCCGTTACCGCCGTCATGCACCTGGTGCTGTCGTTCTTCACCGCTTCCATGATCTGGATGCTGCTGAAGGCGGAGTTCCTCGCCATCCTGCTGGTGCTCGTGTACGTGGGCGCGGTGATGGTGCTGTTCCTGTTCGTCGTGATGATGCTGGACATCGACAGCAGCAAGCTGCGCCAGGGTTTCAGGACCTACCTGCCGCTGGGCGTCGTGGTGGGCGCCATCATGGTGGGTGAAATGGCCTTCGTGCTGGCCAATGCCTACTGGGATACCAGCGTGCCGCAGGCCCCGGCCGACTTCAACAACACGCGCGCCATCGGCGTGGCGATGTACACCGAGTACATCTACGCCGTCGAGATCGCCGCCGTGATCCTGCTGGTGGGCATGGTCGCCGCCATCGCGCTCACGCTGCGCCGTCGCTCCGACGTCAAGGTCACCCGGCCGTCCGAGCAGATCCGCGTGCGCCGCCAGGACCGCGTCCGCCTGGTATCGATTCCGTCGCAAACCGAAAATTCCCGGGAAGGCGAGGGCGCCCAGGCGCCTGCCGCCACCGAACCCAAGGGAAGCCAACCATGACCCTGACCCTAGGCCACTTCCTCGTGCTGGGCGCGATCCTGTTCGCGATCAGCATCGTCGGCATCTTCCTCAACCGCAAGAACATCATCGTGCTGCTGATGGCGATCGAATTGATGCTGCTGGCGGTGAACATGAATTTCGTCGCCTTCTCCAGCTGGATGGGCGATCTGAGCGGGCAGGTGTTCGTGTTCTTCATCCTGACCGTGGCGGCCGCCGAGTCCGCCATCGGCCTGGCGATCCTGGTTGTATTGTTCCGCAACCTGAACACGATCAATGTTGATGAACTTGACCGGCTGAAGGGCTGACGGTCCGGGCTACGAGAAAATCAAGACATGTCGGTACCTAAGCTCTATCTCCTCATCGCTTTCGCCCCGCTGGTCGGGTCCGCCATCGCCGGCCTGTTCGGCACCGGCTTCCTCGGACGCTGGGTCGGCCGTGCCGGCGCGCACTGGGTCACGATCCTGGGCGTGCTGGTCTCGGCCATCGGCTCGGCCTTCGTGCTGCAGGACGTCCTGGCGGGCAACACCTTCAACGGCACGCTCTACACCTGGAGCGCGATCGGCGGCATCAAGCTGGAAATCGGCTTCATGATCGACACGCTGTCGGCCATGATGATGGTGGTGGTCACCTCGGTGTCGCTGATGGTGCACATCTACACCATCGGCTACATGAAGGACGATCCCGGCTACCAGCGGTTCTTCTCCTACATCTCGCTGTTCACCTTCTCGATGCTGATGCTGGTCATGTCCAACAACATGCTCCAGCTCTTCTTCGGGTGGGAGGCCGTGGGCCTGGTGTCCTACCTGCTGATCGGCTTCTGGTACACCCGTCCCACCGCGATCTTCGCCAACATGAAGGCCTTCCTGGTCAACCGGGTCGGGGACTTCGGCTTCGTGCTGGGCATCGGCCTCTTGTTCGCGTACGCCGGCTCGATGAACTACACCGAGGTGTTCTCGCAGTCGGACAAGCTGGCCGGCCTGACCTTCCCGGGCACCGACTGGATGCTGCTGAGCGTCGCCTGCATCGCGCTGTTCGTGGGCGCCATGGGCAAGTCGGCGCAGTTCCCGCTGCACGTCTGGTTGCCCGACTCGATGGAAGGCCCGACCCCGATCTCCGCGCTGATCCACGCCGCCACCATGGTGACGGCCGGCATCTTCATGGTGGCGCGCTTCTCGCCGCTGTTCGAACTGTCGCCCACCGCGCTGTCGTTCATCATCGTCATCGGCTCGATCACCGCGCTGTTCATGGGTTTCCTGGGCATCATCCAGAACGACATCAAGCGCGTGGTGGCCTATTCGACGCTGTCGCAGCTGGGTTACATGACCGTCGCGCTGGGCGCCTCGGCCTACTCGGTGGCGATCTTCCACCTGATGACCCATGCCTTCTTCAAGGCGCTGCTGTTCCTGGCGGCCGGCTCGGTCATCATCGGCATGCACCACGACCAGGACATCCGCAACATGGGCGGCCTGCGCAAGTACATGCCCATCACCTGGATCACCTTCCTGCTGGGTTCGCTGGCGCTGATCGGCACGCCGTTCTTCGCCGGGTTCTACTCGAAGGAAAACATCATCGAAGCGGCCAAGCTGTCCCACGTCTGGGGGTCGGGCTTCGCTTACTTCGCGGTGCTGGCCGGCGTGTTCGTGACGGCGTTCTACTCGTTCCGCCTGTACTTCCTGGTCTTCCACGGCAAGGAACGCTTCGACACCTCGGGCGCGCACGGGCACGGCCACGACGACCATGCCCACGACAGCCATGACGACCACGGCCACGACGACCACCACCATGGCGGTGTGCCGCATGAGTCGCCCGCCGTGGTGACGGTGCCGCTGGTGCTGCTGGCCATCCCGTCCGTGATCATCGGCGCGATCGCAGTCGGCCCCATGCTGTTCGGCGATTTCTTCAAGGGCGTGATCTTCAATTCGCCCGACCGCCCGGTCATGGAACACCTGGCCGAGGACTTCCACGGCTGGGTGGCCTACGGGCTGCATGCCTTCAGCACCGTGCCGTTCTGGCTGATGCTGGCCGGCGTGGTCCTGGCGTGGTTCTTCTACCTGGTCAAGCCGGCCATTCCCGCCGCCATCAAGGCTCGCGCAGGCTGGCTGTACAACCTGCTCGACAACAAGTACTACATGGACAAGATCAACGAAGCCGTGTTCGCGCGCGGTGCCCGCGCGCTGGGCGGCGGCTTCTGGAAGGTGGGCGACAAGTCCCTGATCGACGGCCTCCTGGTCAACGGCAGCGCCCGTCTGGTCGGTTGGTTCGCCGGGGTGGTCCGCCACCTGCAGTCGGGCTACATCTATCACTACGCCTTCGCCATGATCATCGGCATCATGGCCCTGGTGACCTTCTTCGTCCTGCTGAACAATTGATGGCAAGCGATATGGCTCAAACTTCTTTTCCGTGGCTCTCGCTTGCGATCTTCACTCCGATCGTCTTCGGCATACTGGTGCTGGCGGTGGGGCGTGACAGCAATCCCACCGTCGCCCGCGTGCTGGCGCTGATCGGCGCGATCGCCGGCCTCCTGGTCACCCTGCCGCTGTACACCGGCTTCGACGCCACGACGGCGCAGATGCAGTTCGTCGAGAAAGCCACCTGGATCGCCGAGTACGGCGTGTCCTATTCCCTGGGCGTGGACGGCATCTCGCTGTGGTTCGTCCTGCTGACGGCCTTCATCACCATCATCGTGGTGCTGGCCGGCTGGGAAGTCATTACCAGCCGCGTCGCCCAGTACATGGGTGCCTTCCTGATCCTGTCGGGCTTGATGATAGGCGTGTTCGCGGCGCTGGACGGCCTCCTGTTCTACGTGTTCTTCGAGGCCACGCTGATCCCGATGTACATCATCATCGGCGTGTGGGGCGGTCCCAACCGGGTCTACGCGGCGTTCAAGTTCTTCCTGTACACGCTGCTGGGTTCGCTGCTGACGCTGGTTGCCTTCATCTACCTGTGGCACTCGGCCGGCGGTACGTTCGACATCCTGGCCTGGCACAAGCTGCCGCTGGGCCAGACCGAGCAGATCCTGATCTTCCTGGCCTTCCTGATGGCCTTCGCCGTCAAGGTGCCGATGTGGCCGGTCCACACCTGGCTGCCCGATGCCCACGTCGAGGCGCCCACGGGCGGCTCGGTGGTGCTGGCCGCCATCATGCTGAAGCTGGGCGCCTACGGCTTCCTGCGGCTGTCGCTGCCCATCGTGCCGGATGCCGCGCATAGCCTGTCGGGCATGATGATCGGGCTGTCGCTGATCGCCGTCATCTACATCGGCCTGGTGGCGCTGGTGCAGGACGACATGAAGAAGCTGGTCGCGTATTCGTCCGTGGCGCACATGGGCTTCGTGACCCTGGGCTTCTTCATCTTCAACAAAGCCGGCGTCGAAGGCGCCATCGTGCAGATGATCTCGCACGGCTTCGTGTCGGGCGCGATGTTCTTCTGCATCGGCGTGCTGTACGACCGCGTGCATTCGCGCCGCATCGCCGACTACGGCGGCGTGGTCAACACCATGCCCAAGTTCGCCACGTTCTTCGTGCTGTTCTCGATGGCCAACAGCGGCCTGCCGGCCACCAGCGGCTTCGTGGGCGAGTTCTTCGTCATCATGGGCTCGGTCGAGTACAACTTCTGGATCGGCCTCCTGGCCGCCACGGCCCTGATCCTGGGTGCCGCGTACTCGCTGTGGATGGTCAAGCGCGTCGTATTCGGCGACATCACCCACCAGCATGTGCGCGAGCTGACCGACGTCAACGCCCGCGAGTTCCTCATCCTGGGCGTGATGGCCATCGCCGTGCTGTATATGGGCGTCTACCCCGCGCCCTTCACCGACGTGATGCACGTCTCGGTCGACGCGCTGCTCAAGCATGTCGCCATTTCGAAACTGTAGGACGCCGGACGTTACGCAATGGAATTCGCCAATCTGAACCTGTCTCTCGTCGCGCCGGAGATCACGCTGCTGGTGCTGACGTCCGCCATCCTGCTGATCGACCTGTTCGTCAAGGACGAGGGCCGCGCGCTGACGCACATCCTGTCCCTGCTCACGCTGGTGGTGCTGACCTGGATGAGCCTGTCGGACCTGGCCTCGGGCGTGCAGGGCACGGCCTTCGACGGCATGTACGTGGCCGACAGCCTGGCCCACGTGCTCAAGGTGTTCTCGTACATCGCGGTGGGCGTGGCGCTGATCTACGGCAAGGGCTACGCCAAGGACCGCGGCATGCTGCGCGGCGGCGAGCTGTACGTGCTGTCGCTGCTGGCGCTGCTGGGCCAGATGGTCATGATCTCGGCCGGCAACATGCTGACGATCTATCTCGGCCTGGAGCTGATGTCGCTGTCGTTCTACGCGCTGGTCGCGCTGCGCCGCGAGCACACCGTGTCCACCGAGGCGGCCATGAAGTATTTCGTGCTGGGCGCGCTGGCCTCGGGCCTGCTGCTGTACGGCATGTCCATGATCTACGGCGCTACCGGTACGCTGAACCTGGCCGGCATCGCGCGCGCCACCTCCGGCGCCACCGACAACCACATGATCCTGGTCTTCGGGCTGGTGTTCCTGGTCGCGGGCCTGGCCTTCAAGCTCGGCGTCGTGCCGTTCCACATGTGGGTGCCGGACGTCTACCAGGGCGCGCCCACGGCCGTGACGCTGCTGCTGGGCGGCGCGCCCAAGCTGGCCGCCTTCGCCATCGTGCTGCGCCTGCTGGTCGACGGCCTGTTCGGCCTCGCGGCCGACTGGCAGCCCATGCTGGCGATCATGGCCGTGCTGTCGCTGGCCATCGGCAACCTGGCCGCCATCATGCAGTCCAACATCAAGCGCATGCTGGCCTATTCGACCATCTCGCACATGGGCTTCGTGCTGCTGGGCCTGATGTCCGGCGTGGTCGAGGGCAGCGCCTTCAACGCCCAGAACGCCTACACCTCGGCCATGTTCTACGTGGTCGTCTACGTGCTGACCACGCTCAGCTCGTTCGGCGTGCTGATGCTGCTGTCGCGCTCGGGCTTCGAGTGCGAGAACGTCGACGACCTGAAGGGCCTGAACCGCCGCAACCCGTGGTTCGCCGGCGTGATGCTGGTGCAGATGTTCTCGCTCGCGGGCATTCCGCCCACGGTCGGCTTCTATGCCAAGCTGGCGGTGCTGCAGTCGCTGATCCAGACCAACCACGTCGCGCTGGCCGTGGTGGCCGTGCTGTTCTCGCTGATCGGCGCCTTCTACTACCTGCGGGTGGTGAAGGTCGTGTACTTCGACGATCCGGTCGACCAGGCCCCGCTGCAGGGTTCGGCCGGCTTCCGTACGGTGCTGTCGGTCAACGGCGTGCTGCTGTTGGTCCTGGGCGTGTTCCCCGCGCCGCTGGTCGCCCTGTGCGCCCAGGCCATCTCCAGCTCGCTCGCGCTCTGAGCTTCTCTTCCGGCAGCGGCGTGATCGCGCCGCTGCCGTCCCCGACCGGGTTTGTCGTGACAGGAACCCCGCCTTGAAACAGACCCTCGCCATCTACGTCCTGATCCTGCTGGCCCTGGTGACCGCCAACCTGCCGTTCCTGTCGGAGCGCGTGTTCGGCGCCGTGGCTTTTCGCCGGGACGGCGCGCCTGCCGGCAAGCCTTTCTGGCTGAGGCTGGTCGAAGTGCTGGTGCTGTATCTGGTGGTCGGCGGCATCGGCCTGGGATTCGAGGCCAGCCTGGGCAACGTGTTTCCCCAGGGATGGCAGTTCTACGCCATTACCTTGACGCTGTATCTCGTGTTGGCCTATCCCGGTTTCGTGTACCGTTATCTTTTCAAACGGACTGCCCGATGAGCGACGACCGAGCCCTGGAAGAACTGGCGCGCAGTTCGGACCGGCTGCGCGAGGAACCGCTGACCAGCGAGGCGGTGTTCCGCGGCAAGCTGCTGGACGTGCGCCGGGATACCGTCCGGCTGCCGGGCGGGGCCACCGCCACGCGCGAATACATCATGCATCCGGGTGCGTCCATGATCGTGCCCATGCTGCCGGACGGGCAGGTGGTGCTGGTGCGGCAGTATCGCTACCCCATGCATCGGGCCTTCATTGAATTTCCCGCCGGCAAGATCGACCCCGGCGAGGCCCCGCTGGCCACCGCGCAGCGGGAGTTGCTGGAGGAAACGGGCTACCGGGCCAGCAAGTGGACCGAGCTCACCACCATCCACAACGCCATCGCCTATGCCAACGAGCGCATCGTGCTGTTCCTGGCCGAGGGCCTGGAGCGGGGCGAGCAGAAGCTGGACGAGCACGAATTCCTGGAAGTGTTCACCGCCCCGCTGGAGGATCTGATGGCCTGGATCCGCCAGGGGGAGGTCACCGACGTCAAGACGGTGATCGGCGCGTTCTTCGTCTCCTCTTCTATGCGCTGACGTCCGGATAGAGGCCGTGCGCCCGGCCGTACAGGCGGGCCAGGCCGAACAGGGCGTCGATGTTGGGCGTGGGCACGCCCACCTTCTGCCCCAGTTCGCGCACCACGGCCACGATGGCGTCCAGCTCCAGCGGGCGGCCGGCCTGCGCATCCTGCAGCATGGAACTCTTGAAGACGCCGAGCTTGCGCGTGACGGCGTGGCGGTCCTCGGCGCTCTGGTCGATGGCGCAGCCGAGTTCGCGGCCGATGCGCGCGGCTTCGTCCATGGCATCGGAACAGAACCGGCGCACCAGCGGGTCGTCCAGGATGCGGTCGACCGTGGCGCCGGTGATGGCCGAGACCGGGTTCATCGTCATGTTGCCCCAGAGCTTGTACCAGATGTCGTGGCGGATGGCCCGCGAGGCCGTGACGTCGAAGCCCGCCTGCGCGAGCAGCGCGGCGATGCGCTCCACCCGTGCGGAAGCGGTGCCGTCCGGTTCGCCGATGATGAGGCCGCCGCCCATGTGGTGTTGGACCAGGCCCGGCTCCGGCGTCGAGGTGCTGGCGTGGACGACGCAGCCGACCACGTGCGCGGCGGGGATGCCGCGCGCGATCCGGCCATCGGGGTCGATGGTCGACAGGGTGACCTGTTCGGGCGGCAGGATGCCGTGCGCGAACCACCACGGCACGCCGTTCATGGCCGGCAGCACGGCGGTGTCCGGGCCCAGCAGGGGCGCGAGCCCGTCCGCGACGGCGGCCAGGGCGGGGCCCTTGACCGCGATCACGACCAGGTCCTGCGGGCCCAGGGCCTCGGCCCGGTCGCTGGCCGTGACCGGCGCCTGGACGAGCCGGCCGTCCTGCCGCAGCCGCCAGCCGTGCGATTGCAGCGCCGCGAGCGTGGCGCCGCGGGCCAGGGCGCTGACCGAGCAGGCGCCAGTGGCAGCCAGGCGGGCGCCGATGAATCCGCCGATGGCGCCGGCGCCCACGATGCAGACCTTCATGCTTGCTCCCCGGGTCATTCCAGCGTGACGTTGGCTTTCTGGATGAGGCCTTGGTAGGTCTTGGACTTGGCCGCGACCTGGCGATGGATCTCGTCGGGCGACCAACTGATGGTCTGGAAGGCGAAGGTGTCCAGGCGCTTCTTGATCTCGGGGTCGGCCACGACCTTGGCGACGTCGGCGTTGATCTTGTCGCGGATGGCGGCCGGGAGACCCTTGGGCGCCAGCAGCACGACGAAGGAGTTGACGTCCAGGCTGGCGGGCCCGCCGCTTTCGGCCACGGTGGGCACATCGGGCATCTGCGGGATGCGCTTGGGCGCCGCGACCGCGATGTAGCGCAGCTTGCCGGCCTGGTAGGGACCCTGGCTGGAGGCGATGGTGGCCATGCTCCAGTTCACTTCCTGGGTGCTGACCGCCGCGTACAACTGTCCGACTTCCTTGTAGGGCACGTGCTGCATGCTGACGTTGGCTGCGTTTTCCAGCGCGATGCCGCCGAGATGGCCCGGGCTGCCTATGCCCCAGGACCCGTAGGTGACCTGGCCGGGCTTGGCCTTGGCGGCGGCGACCAGGTCGGAGACGGATTTCCACGGCGACTGGGCGGAGACGGAAACCAGGAAGGGGGTGATGAACAGGGTGGCGACGGGGTCGAAGACCTTGTCGGGGTCGTACTGGCGGCTCTTGTACAGATGGGGCAGGGCGGCAAGCTGTTCACTGTCGAGTTGCAGCAGCGAGTAGCCGTCGGGGGTCGCGCGCTTGAAGGCGTCGATGGCGATGAAGCCGGCGCCGCCGGGCCGGTTCTCGACCACGACGCGTTGGCCCCAGGCCTTGCCCAGGCGGTCGGCGACCAGGCGCAGGACGGTGTCGGGGCCGCTGCCGACGGAGAAGGAGGTGACCAGGGTGACGGGTTTGGAGGGGTAGGTGTCGGCGGCGTGGGCCGTGGGGTGGAGCGCGATGCCGGCGAGGATGGCGGCGGCCGATTGTGCGAGGAAGGCTCGGCGCGCCAGGGCAGCGCGGAGGCGGTGGGGCATGGCAGGTCTCCTCATGGGTTTCTTGTTGCCCGTCAAGGATAGTGCCCGTCTTGCAGCGCGTCAAAAATGGGGCCCCCGCCGTGGGCCGGACACGACCTGCGGCGGGGGCGGGTGGGCAGCTAGCGGGCTTGCGCCTTTTTCCTCGCGCGGTAGGCGTGCAGCAGCGGTTCGGTGTAGCCGTTGGGCTGGCTGCGGCCTTCGAAGACCAGGGCCGAGGCGGCCTGGAAGGCGAGGGAGGTTTCCTCGTTGCCGGACATGGGTTCGTACAGCGGATCGCTGGCGTTCTGCTGGTCGACCACCTTGGCCATGCGCTTGAGCACCTCGCGGACCTGGGCTTCGTTGGTGATGCCGTGGCGCAGCCAGTTGGCGATGTGCTGGCTGGAGATGCGCAGGGTGGCGCGGTCTTCCATCAGGCCGACGTTGTGGATGTCGGGCACCTTGGAGCAGCCCACGCCCTGGTCGATCCAGCGCACCACGTAGCCGAGGATGCCCTGGGCGTTGTTCTCGAGTTCCTGCTGGATATCGGCGGGCGACCAGGTGGCGGGGTTGCCGACGGGGACGGTCAGGAGGCCTTGCAGGAGTTCCTGGCTGACCGCGCTCAGCCTGGTCTTTTCCAGTTCCTGCTGGACGGCCTGCACGTCCACCTGGTGGTAGTGCATGGCGTGCAGGGTGGCGGCGGTGGGCGAGGGGACCCAGGCGGTGTTGGCGCCGGCCTTGGGGTGGGCGATCTTCTGTTCCAGCATGGCGGCCATCAGGTCGGGCATGGCCCACATGCCCTTGCCGATCTGGGCGCGGCCGCGCAGGCCGGCGTCCAGGCCGATCAGCACGTTGCTGCGTTCGTAGGCGGCGATCCAGGCCGAGGCCTTCATGTCGCCCTTGCGCAGCATGGGGCCGGCTTCCATGGCGGTGTGGATCTCGTCGCCGGTGCGGTCCAGGAAGCCGGTGTTGATGAAGGCCACGCGGGGACTGGCGGCGGCGATGCAGGCCTTGAGGTTGACGCTGGTGCGGCGCTCCTCGTCCATGATGCCCATCTTCATCGCGTGGCGCGGCAGGCCCAGCAGGTCTTCGACGCGGTCGAACAGTTCGCTGGCGAAGGCGACTTCGGCGGGGCCGTGCATCTTGGGCTTGACGACGTAGAACGAGCCCTTGCGCGAGTTGCGGCGGATCTTCAGGTCGGGCAGCGAGGCCAGCGTGGCGACGACGGCGTCCAGGATGCCTTCCGGGATCTCGTTGCCGTCCTGATCGAGCACGGCGGGGTTGGTCATCAGGTGGCCGACGTGGCGCACGAACATCAGCGAGCGTCCATGCAGCGTCAGCGGCGAGCCGTCGGCGGCGGTGTATTCGCGGTCGGCGTTCAGGCGGCGGGTGAAGGTCTTGCCGTTCTTGGTGACTTCCTCGGTCAGGTCGCCCTGGTTCAGGCCCAGCCAGTTGCGGTAGATCTTGACCTTGTCGTCGGTGTCGACCGCGGCGACGGAGTCTTCGCAGTCCATGATGGTGGTGATGGCCGACTCCAGCACGACGTCCTTGACGCCGGCGGCATCGGTGGCGCCGATCTGGCTGGCGCGATCGACCTGGATCTCGAAGTGCAGGCCGTTGCCCTTGAGCAGGACGGCCGAGGGGGACTGGGCCTGCCCCTGGTGGCCGACGAACTGTTCGGGTCGGCGCAGGCCGGTTTCGCCCTGCTTGAGCGCCACGACGAGCTTGCCGCCGCGCACCGAGTAGCCGGTGGCGTCGGCATGCGAGCCCTGGGCCAGCGGCGCGGCCTGGTCGAGGAAGGCGCGGGCGCGGGCGATGACGGCCTGGCCGCGCACGGGGTTGTAGCCGGCGCTGCGTTCGGCGCCGCCGGTCTCGGGCAGGGCATCGGTGCCGTAGAGGGCGTCGTACAGACTGCCCCAGCGCGCGTTGGCGGCGTTCAGGGCATAGCGCTGGTTGGAGACCGGCACCACGAGCTGCGGGCCGGCCTGTTCGGCGATCTCGGTGTCGACGTTGTCGGTGGTGACGCGGACCTGTTCGGGCTGGGGCAGCAGGTAGCCGATGCGTTCCAGGAAAGCGCGATAGGCGGCCTGGTCGCTGACGGGGCCGGGATGGGCGCGGTGCCAGCCGTCGATCTCGGCCTGCAGGCGGTCGCGTTCGGCCAGCAGCGCGCGGTTCTTGGGCGCGAGATCGTGTACGAGCCGCGAGAAGCCTTGCCAGAAGCGGTCGCTGTCGAGGCCCGTGCCGGGCAGGGCTTCCTGTTCGATGAAGCGGTCGAGTGCGTTCGCCACTTGTAGGCCGTGGCGATGGGTGCGTTCCGTCATGGGGATTCTCCTGGCTATGCCTGATGGTGCTGGCGGCCCCCGCGGGCCGCGCCAATGGGATGTATCGATGATAAACGTAGGAACCGGGCACCGGGCCCCGGGATACCGTGCGCCGGAGTCACAATTGCTTTGCGTGGGAAGAGGGAATGCTAGGGAAGGGAGTGCTCGAGGCGAGACAGATGCCGGCCGAGCAGGCATAATTCGATGTAATTGAGATCGATTCTCCTTTTCATTTCCGTCCGAGGTATTACGCCATGTCACTTCAAAGCGCCTCTCCGTCGTCGCTGGCCCTGCGTCTGAAAACCGAAACCGCTCCCTTGCACGAGAAGCTCGACAAGCTCGTGATGTCGCTCAAACCGTTCGACACCCGGGAGAACTATGGCCGCTTCGTCGCCGCCCAGTATCTTTTCCAGCGCGACATCGAGTCGCTGTACGACGACCAGGCCTACGCGGCCCTGATTCCGGACCTGGCCACGCGGCCCCGGCTGGCGGCGGCCCACGCCGATCTGCAGGATCTGGAGCAGGCCATTCCCGAGGCCGGCGAAGCGCCGCAGGGGCAGGGCCTGGCCCTGCCCGAAGGCCTGGGCTGGCTGTACGTGTCCGAGGGCTCCAAGCTGGGCGCGGCCTTCCTGTTCAAGGAAGCAGGCCAGCGGCTCGGGCTGGACGAGAACTTCGGCGCCCGCAACCTGGCGTCGCCGGCCGACGGCCGCGGGGCGGCGTGGAAGCGCTTCGTCCAGGCGCTGGACGGCAGCGGCCTGTCTGCCGAGGAGCAGGACCGGGTGGTGGCCGGGGCCGGCGCCGCCTTCGAGCGCTTCGCCGTGTTGCTGGCGCGCAGCTATGATCTGAAGGGCGAGCCGTCGCTCGCGTGAGGGAATGATGTCGATGTCCACAATGACGGAGCGCCGCCGGGCCTTGCTGGCGGCGCTGCCGGCCGGCCTCCTGCTGGGGACCCTGGCTCCGGTGGCGCGCGCCGCTCAGCCGCGGCGCCAGGCGCCGCGCGTGGTGTCGGTGGGAGCCGGCGTGACCGAGATCGTCTACGCGCTGGGCGGCCAGTCCCAACTGTTGGCGGTCGATACCAGCAGCCTCTATCCGCCCCAGGCCCTGGCGCTGCCCAAGGTCGGCTACCAGCGCACGCTGTCGGCCGAGGGCGTGCTGTCCCTGGGGCCGCAGGTGCTGCTGGCGGGGCAGGAGGCGGGGCCGCCCGCGGTGCTGCGGCAGATCGAATCGGCGGGGGTGAAGGTCGTGCACGTCGATGGCGACTACACCTTCGAAGGCGTGCTGGGGCGCATCGGGACCGTGGCGGCCGCGCTGGGCCGCCAGGCCGAAGGCAGGACGCTGGCCGACGGGCTGTCGTCGCGCTGGCAGGCCTTGCGGGCCCGCATCGCGGCGGCGCCGCTGCGCGGGCCGGGCGGCCAGCCGCTGCGCGTGGCCTGCCTGATGCGGCATGGCGCCAACACCATGGCGGCCGGCCGGGACACGGGCGCCGACGCGATGCTCAAGCTGGTCGGCGCGGTCAATGTGTTCGGCGGCGACTTCGCCAACTACAAGCCCCTGTCGGCCGAGTCGCTGGCCAGCGCGGCGCCCGATGCCATCGTCGGCACCTTCGACGGCACGCAGGAGCCGGATGCGCGGGCGCGCCTGCTGGCCACGCCAGGCCTGGCGATGACGCCCGCTGGCAGGAACCAGCGCGCGGTCCTGTTCGACATCGTGCTGCTGCTGGGCTTCGGTCCGCGCCTGCCGCAGGCGGTCGAAGACCTGTATGGCGCGCTCGGCGCATGAGGGCGGCGCCGTGACGACTGTTTCCAGCGTGGAGACGGCCACGCCGCCGTCGGGCTGGGCCCGGGTGAGGGCGGGCCGCATGCCGGCCGCCTGGCTGTTCGTGGTCCTGGCCGTGCTGCTGGCGGTGCTGGTGGTGGTGGCCGCCGGCCGTGGCGCCTATCCCATCTCGGCATCCAACGTGCTGGCCATCCTGTTGCACAAGGCGGGCCTGTCCCAGGGCGGGTTCGAGCCCCAGCAGATGGGCGTGCTGTGGACCATACGCCTGCCGCGCGTGATGCTGGGCGTGGCGGTGGGCGCGCTGCTGGGCATGGCGGGCGCGACGCTGCAAGGTCTGTTCCGCAACCCCTTGGCCGATCCCGGTCTGATCGGGGTGTCCAGCGGCGCGGCGCTCGCGGTCGCGCTGACCATCGTGTTCGGCAACCTGTGGTGGCCGGCGCTGGCCCAAGCCATGGGGCTGGCGCTGCTGCCTGTCGCCGCCTTCGCCGGGGGCGTGCTGACCACCTTGCTGGTCTATCGGATCGGCCGCACCTCGCTGGGCGTATCCGTGGCCGCCATGCTGCTGGCCGGGATCGCCATGAACGCCATCGCCATGGCGCTCATCGGGCTGGCCAGCTACATGGCGACCGACGAGCAGCTACGCAACCTGACCTTCTGGAACCTGGGCAGCCTGGCGCCCGCCACCTGGCCCATCGTGGGCGTGGTGTCCCTGGTCGGCGCGGTGGCGCTGGCGGGCATGTGGCGCCTGCGCAGCGGGCTCAATGCGATGGCGCTGGGCGAGGCCGAGGCCCGCCACCTGGGCGTGGCGGTGGAAAGCCTGAAGATCCTGGCGGTGGTGTTCAGCGCGCTGGCGGTGGGCATGGCGGTGGCCTTCTGCGGCATCATCGGTTTCCTGGGGCTGGTCGCGCCGCACTGCATCCGCCTGATGGCGGGCCCGGACGCGCGTATCGTGCTGCCCGGCGCGGCCTTGCTGGGCGCCGCGTTGACGGTGGCCGCCGACCTGGTCGCCCGCCTGATCATCGCGCCGGCCGAACTGCCCATAGGCGTGCTGACCGCGCTGATCGGGGCGCCGTTCTTCCTGTTCCTGCTGCTGCGGGCCAAGGGCAGGATGTTCGAAGGATGACGAGCATGCTGGAAGTGCGTTCATTGACGGTCGCGCGGCGCCAGGCCGGCCAGCCGCACCCGCGCGTGGTGCTGGACGGCATCGACTGCGCCGTGGCCGAAGGCGAGATCGTGATGCTGATCGGACCCAACGGCGCAGGGAAATCCACGCTGTTGTCGACGATGGCGGGCGATCTGGGGCCGGCTTCGGGCGAGGTGCTGTTCAAGGGACGGCCGCTGCGGCAGTGGGAGGCCGGCGAACTGGCCCGGCAGCGGGCCGTGCTGCCCCAACGGGCCGGGCTGAGCCTGCCGTTCACGGTGGACGAGGTGGTGCACCTGGGGTGCCTGGCGCGCACCGAGTCGCGCCGGCGGCTCGAAGGCATCGTCCGGGCGGCGCTGGAGGCGGCGGGGGTCACGCATCTGGCCCAGCGGTCCATGCCCGCGCTGTCGGGCGGGGAGCAGGCTCGTGTGCATCTGGCGCGGGTGCTGGCGCAGATCTGGCCCGGCGAAACCGGCTCGGGCGCCGGCCGGCTATTGCTGCTGGACGAGCCGTGCGCCAGCCTGGATCCGCATCACCAGCACTCGGTATGCACGGCGATCCGCGAGTTCGCGCATCGTACCGGCGCGGCGGTGATCGTGACCATGCACGACATGAATCTGGCGGCGCAGTACGCCGACCGCATCGTGGCGCTGTGGGAGGGGCGGGTAATCGCCGACGGCGAGCCGCGCGCGGTGCTGACGCGCGACTTCGTGCGCCGGTGCTTTGCCGTCGACGCGGCGCACTGGCAGTCGGACGAGGATTTCCTGGTGGCGACCCGGCCGCTGCACGACCCGGCCTGAGGCCGCCGCCCGATCACATCTCGTTGTAGACCGGCCCTTCGCCCCCCTGCGGCGTCACCCACACGATGTTCTGCGTGGGGTCCTTGATGTCGCAGGTCTTGCAGTGGACGCAGTTCTGGGCGTTGATCTGCAGGCGTTCGGTGCCGGCGTCGTCCTTCACGAACTCGTAGACCCCGGCCGGGCAGTAGCGGCTTTCCGGGCCGGCATAGCGCGCGAGGTTGACGTCGACCGGAACCGAGGGATCCTTGAGCGTCAGGTGGATAGGCTCGTTTTCCTCGTGGTTGGTGTTCGAGATGAACACCGAGCCCAGCCGGTCGAAGGTCAGCTTGCCGTCGGGCTTGGGGTATTCGATGCGCGGGCAGTCCGCGGCGGGCTTCAGATAGACGTGGTCGGGCTTGTCGCGGTGCAGCGTCCAGGGGAAATTGCCGCGCAGCAGCCACTGTTCGATGCCGGTCATCAGCGTGCCGACCGTGCGGCCCTTCTTGAACCACTGCTTGAAGTTGCGCGACTTGTTCAATTCCTCGCGCAGCCAGGATGCCTCGAAGGCGACCGGATAGCTGGCCAGTTCGTCGTGGCTGCGGCCTGCCTCGATGGCTTCGAACGCGGCGTCGGCCGCCAGCATGCCGCTCTTGATGGCCGCGTGGCTGCCCTTGATGCGCGAGGCGTTCAGGAAGCCGGCCTCGCAGCCGACCAGCGCGCCGCCCGGGAAGGCCAGGCGGGGCAGGGACAGCAGGCCGCCGGCCGTGATGGAGCGCGCGCCGTAGGCGATGCGCTTGCCGCCTTCCAGGAAGCCCCGGATCGAAGGGTGGGTCTTGAAGCGCTGGAATTCCTCGAAGGGCGACAGCCACGGGTTGCTGTAGTCCAGGCCCACGATCAGGCCGATGGCGACCTTGTTGTCCTCGAGGTGGTACAGGAACGAGCCGCCGTAGGTATCGGCGTCCAGCGGCCAGCCGGCGGTGTGGACGACGAGGCCGGGCTGGTGTTTGGCCGGGTCGATTTCCCACAGTTCCTTGATGCCGATGCCGTAGCTTTGCGGGTCCTTGCCGGCATCCAGCTTGAGCTTTTCGTTCAACTGGCGGCCCAGGTGGCCGCGCGAGCCTTCGGCGAAGATCGTGTAGCGCGCATGCAGCTCCATGCCCGGCTGGTACTGGTCGGTGGGCTGGCCGTCGCGGCCCACGCCCATGTCGCCGGTGGCCACGCCCTTGACCGAGCCGTCCTCGTTGTAGAGGATCTCGGCGGCGGCGAAGCCGGGGAAGAGGTCCACGCCCAGGGCCTCGGCCTGCTCGCCCAGCCAGCGCGCCACCTTGCCCAGGCTGACCACGTAGTTGCCAGTATTGTGGAAACAGGCCGGCAGCAGCCAGCCCGGCGTGGCGCGGGCGCCGGTCTCGGACAGGAACAGGAAACGGTCTTCGCTGACGGGGGTGTTCAGCGGCGCGCCCTTGGCCTTCCAGTCGGGAGTCAGTTCGGTCAGCGCGCGCGGATCCATGACCGCGCCGGACAGGACGTGGGCGCCGATCTCGCTGCCTTTCTCCAGTATGCAGACTCCGATTTCGCGGCCTTTCTCGGCAGCAAGCTGCTTGAGGCGGATCGCGGTGGCCAGGCCGGCCGGCCCGCCTCCGACGATGACCACGTCATATTCCATCGACTCGCGTTCGTTGCCTTGCATGTACAGGGTTCCTCCGGGTGGGGTGGGGGTGCGGAACCGGCGGTGTCGCCGCTAAGCTAAGATAGTTGGAAGTATCATCCCCGATTGTATTTCAAGCGATCACGGCCGTTGGCCATCACGTTAGCGAGGAAGACGATGAACAAGGTCTATGCCAGCGCCCGCGAGGCGCTAGCGGACATCGTGCGGGACGGGCAGACCCTGGCGGTCGGCGGTTTCGGCCTGTGCGGCATACCCGAAGCCCTGATCGCCGCGCTGCGCGACACCGGTGTCAAGAATCTGACCTGCGTCAGCAACAACGCGGGCATCGACGGCGCCGGGCTGGGCCTGCTGCTGGAAACGCGGCAGATCCGCAAGATGATTTCCTCTTACGTCGGCGAAAACAAGGAGTTCGAGCGCCAGTACCTGGCGGGCGAACTGGAAGTGGAGTTCACGCCCCAGGGCACGTTGGCCGAGAAGCTGCGCGCCGGCGGCGCCGGCATCCCGGCCTTCTTCACGGCCACCGGCGTGGGCACGCAGGTGGCCGAGGGCAAGGAAATCCGCGAATTCGACGGCAAGAAATACGTCATGGAACGCTCGCTGGTGCCCGACGTGGCGCTGGTCAAGGCCCTGGTGGCCGACAAGAGCGGCAACCTGATCTTCAACAAGACCGCCCGCAACTTCAACCCCAACGCCGCGATGGCCGGCAAGGTCACGGTGGCCGAGGTCGAGCGCATCGTCGAGAACGGCGAGCTGGATCCGGATCACATCCACCTGCCGGGTATCTATGTGCACCGCCTGGTCCTGAACGCGACCCCGGAAAAGCGCATAGAACAACGAACGGTCCGGTAAAGGTAACCCCCCTACGCCCTTCGGGCGCCCCCCAGGGGGCGGCGCTGGTGGACCGGCGGAGCCGGATCCACGGCGCCCTGGGTTGATGGATATCAAGGAGAGATGAAATGGCATGGACTCGCGATGAGATGGCCGCGCGGGCGGCGCGTGAGTTGCAGGATGGTTTCTACGTGAACCTGGGCATCGGGCTGCCGACGTTGGTGGCCAATCACGTGCCCGAGGGGCTGGAAGTCTGGCTGCAGTCCGAGAACGGGCTGCTGGGCATCGGGCCGTTTCCTACCGAGGACGAGGTCGATCCCGACCTGATCAACGCCGGCAAGCAGACGGTGACCACGCTGCCGGGCTCGTCCATCTTCTCGTCGTCGGATTCCTTCGGCATGATCCGCGGCGGCAAGATCAACCTGGCCATCCTGGGCGCGATGCAGGTGTCCGAGCAGGGCGACCTGGCCAACTGGATGATCCCGGGCAAGATGATCAAGGGCATGGGCGGTGCGATGGATCTCGTGGCCGGCGTCGGGCGGGTGGTGATCCTGATGGAGCACGTGGCCCGCAAGAAGGACGGCACGGTCGACCTGAAGATCCTGCCCGCGTGCACGCTGCCGCTGACGGGCGTGGGCGTGGTGAACCGCATCATCACCGACCTGGCGGTGCTGGACGTCACGCCCCAGGGGCTCAGGCTGGTCGAGCTGGCCCCCGGCGTCACGGCGCAGGAAGTGGTCGAGAAGACTGCGGCCAAGCTGGATACCTCCGCCGTTGCCGCGTCGGTTTGAGTGGGGCGGGGCGGCCCGGCGGGCGGCCCTGACCGTGGTGCTGGCGGCGCTGGCCGCTTCCGCGCATGCCGAGGCCGGCGGGCCCTACATCCCGGCGGCGCTGGCCATTCCGGCCGTCGCGTCGCGGCCCGAGGCCTTCGTTCCCGACGGGTTCACTCTGGAGCGGGAAGTGCAGGGGGACCTGGGCCAGGACGCGCCAGGCGTGGCGCAGGTCTACCGCAACGCCGAGGGGCGCCGCGCGCTGCTGCTGGGAACGCGGGGCCCCGGCGGCTTCGAGGCCACGGGCTGGGGCTTCGTTCTGCCGTGCGCGACCTGCGGCGTGGATCTGCCCGCCGATCGCAACCTGGAACTGGCCATACGCCAGCAGCGCGTCGTCGTCACGGACCGCAGCCTGTCCAAGGCGGAGGAAATCTCCACCTCGGCCGAACTGACCCTGTCCTACGACCGCGCCGCGCGCCGCTGGTGGCTGCAATCGCTGCGCCAGCTCACCCTGTTCGCCCGCACCGGCCGAGCCGAAGAGTCGCGCGTGGACTACGAAACCGGCGCCACCCGCGACGCCGTCGGCCGCTACGACGGCCAGGTCTTCTTCGCCGAAACCTCCCAGACCGGTAAACTCGAAGGCGACCGCCCCGCCCTGGACACGCTCGTGTTGTACTGACCCCTTTTATGGGCTGGCTGTCTTTTTGTCGCCAAAGGTTACCCGCGTCCGGATCGCGGGCTTTCGCAACTCCCGCTATAATTCCAATTTCCCGCAAGCGCTCGGCCAAAACCGGGCGCCATTGGCAATGACCAAGTACGTATTCGTTACCGGTGGCGTGGTGTCTTCCCTGGGGAAAGGCATTGCCGCCGCGTCTCTGGCCGCTATTCTCGAATCGCGCGGCCTCAAAGTCACCCTCCTCAAGCTCGATCCCTACATCAACGTCGATCCCGGCACGATGAGCCCGTTCCAGCACGGCGAGGTCTTCGTCACCGAAGACGGCGCCGAGACCGACCTGGACCTGGGCCATTACGAGCGCTTCATCTCCGCGCGCATGCGCAAGGTGAACAACTTCACCACCGGCCAGATCTACGAGTCGGTGCTGCGCAAGGAACGGCGGGGCGACTACCTGGGCAAGACCGTGCAGGTCATCCCGCACATCACCAACGAGATCCAGGACTTCATCGCGCGCGGCGCGTCGGCGGCCTGGGATGGCGAGACCGACGTCGCCATCGTCGAGATCGGCGGCACGGTGGGCGACATCGAGTCGCTGCCCTTCCTCGAGGCCGCGCGCCAGATGAGCCTGCGCCTGGGGCGCGGCGGCGCGGCCTTCGTGCACCTGACGCTGGTGCCCTTCATCGCCTCGGCCGGCGAACTCAAGACCAAGCCCACGCAGCACTCGGTGCAGAAGCTGCGCGAGATCGGCATCTACCCGCATGCGCTGCTGTGCCGCGCCGACCGCCCCATCCCGGACGACGAGCGCGCCAAGATCTCGATGTTCTCGAACGTGCCGCTGGACGCGGTCATTTCGGTCTGGGACGTCGATTCCATCTACAAGATCCCCGCCATGCTGCACAAGCAGGGCCTGGACGAGCTCGTCTGCGAAACGCTGGGGCTGCAGCCCCAGCCGGCCGACCTGTCCATGTGGGATCAGCTGGTCCATGCCCGCGAGAACCCCGAGGGCGAGGTCCACATCGCGATGGTCGGCAAGTACGTCGACCTGACCGAGTCGTACAAGTCGCTGACCGAAGCGCTGGTGCACGCCGGCATCCACACCCGCTGCAAGGTGGTGGTGGACTACATCGACTCCGAGGAGATCGAGAGCGAAGGCGTGGCCAAGCTGAGCAAGTTCGACGCGATCCTGGTGCCCGGCGGCTTCGGCAAGCGCGGGACCGAGGGCAAGATCCAGGCGATCCGCTACGCCCGCGAGAACGGCGTGCCCTACCTGGGCATCTGCCTGGGCATGCAGCTTGCGGTGATCGAGTTCGCCCGCCACGTGGCCGGCCTGGCCGGCGCCAACAGCACGGAATTCGACCCCGACACGCTGCACCCCGTGGTCGCGCTGATCACCGAGTGGATGGACCGCGAGGGCCGCGTCGAGCGCCGCTCCAACACGTCCGACCTGGGCGGCACCATGCGCAAGGGCGCGCAGCGCTGCCCGGTCAAGGCCGATACGATGGCGCACGACATCTACGGCGACGAGGTGAACGAGCGCCACCGCCATCGTTACGAGGTGAACAACGTGTACGTGCCCAAGCTGGAAGATGCCGGCATGGTCATCAGCGCGCGCACGCCCACCGAGAACCTGCCGGAAATGATGGAATTGCCCAACCATCCGTGGTTCATGGGTGTGCAGTTCCACCCCGAATTCACGTCCACGCCGCGCGACGGTCATCCGTTGTTCTCGGCCTATATCCGCGCGGCGCGCAAGCACAAGCTGCAGCGCGTGACGGTGGATCAGGGCTGAGCACCTGGAGATCATCATGAGCCAAGACCCGAACGCCTCGGCCCGCAGCTACCCGATCTGCGGCTTCGAGATCGGCCTTGCCAGGCCGTTCTTCCTGATTGCCGGACCTTGCGTGATCGAATCGCAGCAGATGGCGATCGACACGGCCGGCGTCCTGAAGGAGTTGACCGGCAAGCTCGGCATCCCCTTCATCTACAAGAGTTCGTTCGACAAGGCCAACCGCAGCTCGAGCCAGTCGTTCCGCGGCATGGGCATGGACTTCGGGCTGAAGGTGCTGTCCGAGGTGAAGGCGCAGGTCGGCGTGCCGGTGCTGACCGACGTGCATGAAACCGAGCAGGCCCGTCCCGTGGCCGATGTGGTGGACATGCTGCAGACGCCGGCCTTCCTGTGCCGCCAGACCGATTTCATCCGCGCCTGCGCCGCCACGCTCAAGCCCGTCAACATCAAGAAGGGCCAGTTCCTGGCGCCGCACGACATGGTCAACGTCGTGGCCAAGGCCCGCGAGGCCGCGGTCGAGGCGGGCGGCGACGGCGGCAACATCCTGGTGTGCGAGCGCGGTGCATCGTTTGGCTACAACAATCTCGTGTCGGACATGCGCTCGCTCGCTATCATGCGCGAGACGGATTGCCCCGTCGTGTTCGACGCCACGCACTCGGTCCAGTTGCCAGGCGGGCAGGGCACGACCTCCGGCGGGCAGCGCGAATTCGTGCCGGTACTGGCGCGCGCGGCGGTGGCCGTGGGCGTGTCGGGCCTGTTCATGGAAACGCACCCGGATCCGGCGCATGCCAAGTCCGACGGGCCCAACGCCGTGCCGCTGGCGCGCATGGGCGACCTGCTGGCATCGCTGATAGAACTCGACCGCGTGACCAAGCGTCACGGGTTCCTCGAAAACGATTTCCAATAACTTTCTTGAGACTGGACTCCTATGAGCGCAATCGTAGACATCATCGGGCGCGAGATCATTGATTCCCGCGGCAATCCCACCGTCGAGTGCGACGTGCTGCTGGAATCGGGCGCGATGGG
>MKUP01000019.1 GCA_001898625.1 Burkholderiales bacterium 67-32 | reverse complement strand
GGTCAAGCTGCTGGCGCCCATCGCCATGGAAGAAGGCCTGCGCTTCGCCATCCGTGAAGGCGGTCGTACCGTCGGCGCCGGCGTGGTTGCCAAAATCATTAAGTAAGACTTATCCCGCGCTTGCGCGGGATAAGTCGTTGTACCGAAATACAGGTAGTTGGTAGTAAAAGTTTGAAGGCCCTCCCTAAAAAACCCGGGATGATCCAGGAAACAGCGGATCCGGCTTCGCCGGTCCGCCAGTTTCGCCCCCTGGGGGGCGCGCGTAAGCGCGTAGGGGGGGGCGTTTCACCCATAGGGGAATAGCTCAATTGGCAGAGCGTCGGTCTCCAAAACCGAAGGTTGTGGGTTCGATTCCCTCTTCCCCTGCCACTTCTCCCGGAGCCTGCGGGGTCTAGCCGCGGCTTCCTACAAAAAGCCCGGCGCGGCTTCTGCCCCGGGTGTTTTGCAAGCACCGTCGCCGCCAGCAATGTCTGGCGCTGCCCGGACGAAAAGATGTCGAATCCAAACGTAGAAACCGTAACTAGCACTGCCGACCGCATCAAGCTGGGCCTGGCCATCGCGGCGTTCGTCGCTGGGCTGGTGGGGTTCTACGCCTTGGCGGGCAGCCCCACGATCGCCCGGGTGGGCGCCATCGTCGCCGGTGTGATCGTTGCCCTGGTGATCGGCTGGTTCAGCGAGCCCGGGAGGCGCCTGGTCGCATTTGGCCAGGATTCAGCCCAGGAAACGCGCAAGGTCGTATGGCCTTCCCGCAAGGAAACCATCCAGACCACCGTCGCGGTGTTCGCTTTCGTGGTGGTTATGGCGCTGTTCCTGTGGGTTACAGACAAAACCATTGAATGGGTGTTGTACGACCTCATTCTTGGTTGGAAATAACACGGCGGAAACAAGACGATGAGCAAACGTTGGTACGTTGTCCATGTCTATTCCGGCATGGAAAAAAGCGTCCAGAAGGCGCTGACGGAACGCATCGAGCGGGCTGCGCTGCAGACCTCCTTCGGTCGCATCCTGGTGCCCACGGAAGAGGTCATCGAAGTCAAGGGTGGCCAGAAATCCATCACCGAGCGCCGTTTCTTCCCCGGCTACGTGCTGGTCGAGATGGACCTGACCGACGAGACCTGGCACCTGGTGAAAAACACCAACAAGGTGACGGGGTTCGTAGGTGGATCGGGCAACCGTCCCACGCCCATCCCGCAGCGCGAGGTCGACGAGATCCTGTCGCAGATGGAAGAGGGCGTGGAGAAGCCGCGTCCCAAGATCCTCTTCGAAGTGGGCGAGCTGGTCCGCATCAAGGAAGGTCCGTTCACCGATTTCAACGGCAACGTGGAAGACGTGAGCTACGAAAAGAGCAAGCTGCGCGTGTCGGTCACGATCTTCGGCCGATCGACCCCGGTGGAACTCGATTTCAGTCAGGTCGAGAAGTCCTGATCAAGCATACGGCCGGATGGGGCGCTACGGTCAGCGCCATCCGGCTCGCGGCGTCCGCGCCGCGAACAACCCCGACCGTCAACCCCGGGGAGCAGGCCTGACCGGCCTGCGTATGTACCCGCAAGGAGTCAAGCATGGCGAAGAAAATCGTCGGCTTCATCAAGCTGCAAGTGCCAGCTGGTAAGGCCAATCCCTCTCCCCCGATCGGTCCGGCGCTGGGTCAGCGCGGCCTGAACATCATGGAATTCTGCAAGGCGTTCAACGCCAAGACCCAGGGCATGGAGCCCGGTCTGCCGATTCCCGTGGTGATCACCGCCTTTGCCGACAAGAGCTTCACCTTCGTGATGAAGTCGCCCCCGGCGACCATCCTCATCAAGAAGGCTGCCGGTATCCAGAAGGGTTCGCCCAAGCCCCATACCGACAAGGTCGGCTCGCTGACGCGTGCCCAGGTCGAAGAAATCGTCAAGACCAAGCAAGCCGATCTGACGGCTGCCGACATGGACGCCGCGGTCCGTACGATCGCTGGCAGCGCCCGTAGCATGGGCATCACGGTGGAGGGTCTGTAATCATGGCACGCATCACCAAACGTGTAGCCGCGCTGCGCGCCAAGATCGACCGCAGCAAGCTGTATCCCGTCGCCGAAGCGCTGGCGCTGGTGAAGGAAACCGCGACCGCCAAGTTCGATGAGTCCATCGACCTGGCCGTGCAACTGGGCATCGACGCCAAGAAGTCCGACCAACTGGTCCGCGGCTCGGTGGTTCTGCCCGCCGGTACCGGCAAGTCGGTGCGCGTGGCCGTGTTCGCCCAGGGCGAGAAGGCCGAGGCCGCCAAGGCCGCCGGTGCCGACATCGTCGGCATGGAAGACCTGGCCGAGCGCATCAAGGCTGGCCAGATGGACTTCGACGTGGTCATCGCCTCGCCCGACACGATGCGTGTGGTCGGCGCGCTGGGCCAGATCCTGGGTCCGCGCGGCCTGATGCCGAACCCCAAGGTCGGCACCGTGACGCCCGACGTCGCCACCGCCGTCAAGAACGCCAAGGCCGGTCAGGTCCAGTACCGTACCGACAAGGCCGGGATCATTCACGCCACGATCGGCCGTGCCTCGTTCAACGTCGAACAGCTGCAGAGCAACCTGCTGGCCCTGGTCGACGCGCTGAACAAGGCCCGTCCGACGACGGCCAAGGGTATTTACCTGCGCAAGCTGGCGGTGTCGTCCACCATGGGGGGCGGTGTCCGTGTGGACCAGTCCTCCCTGACGGCCAGCCAGCAGTAATCGCAGGGCAACAAACTTTGGGCTGCACCGGGCACGAGGCGAAGGCCAGATGCGCGGTGCTGCTGTCAAAGACCGCTGGAGTGAAACCGGAATCCCTGGCCCGCCAGGTGCCCGGAGGATCTTAAAACCGCGACTCGCGGACAGGCATGGAATGCTGTCCGTCCAAGCACGGATCCAGCGCAGACGGCGCTCCCAGGAAGAATTCTTTATCCAAAGAAGTCGACCAGGTTCGCCGCATTCGGTTGACGCAAGGGGTGGTATCCCGAGCGTCTTATGATGGAGTGTTCAAACCGTGAGTCTCAATCGTCAAGAGAAAACGGTGGTCGTCGAAGAGATCTCGGCCCAGGTGGTCAAGGCTCAATCGATCGTTATCGCCGAGTATCGTGGTCTGGACGTCGCTTCCGTCACCGTACTGCGCAAGCAAGCACGTGAATCGGGCGTTTACCTGCGTGTTCTGAAGAACACGCTGGCTCGCCGCGCTGTGGCCGGCACCCCCTTCGAGGGTCTGTCGTCGCAATTGACCGGTCCGCTGATGTACGCCATCAGCACCGACCCGGTCGCGGCCGCCAAGGTTCTCGCCGACTTTGCCAAAAGCAACGACAAGCTTGTCCTGAAGGGCGGTGCCCTGCAGAACAACGTCATGTCCGTCGAAGGCGTCAAGGCCCTGGCCTCGCTGCCGTCGCGCGACGAACTGCTGGCGAAGTTGCTGGGCACCATGCAGGCACCCGTTGCACAGTTTGTGCGTACGCTCAACGAAGTTCCGACCAAGTTCGTGCGTGGCCTCGCGGCCGTGCGGGACAAGCAGGCCGCCTAAGCGGCCGGGGGATGTTTCCCCTCGGAATCTCGTGACACGAAGCGACACCCAATACCTGGTATCAAATTCATTGGAGTTTTAAACAAAATGGCACTTAGCAAAGCTGAAATCATCGACGCCATCGCCGGCCTGACCGTCCTGGAACTGTCGGAACTGATCAAGGATCTGGAAGACAAGTTCGGCGTGTCGGCTGCTGCCGCTGCCGTGGCTGTCGCCGCTCCCGCCGCTGGTGGCGCTGCCGCCGCTGCTGAAGAGCAGACCGAATTCAACGTGATCCTGGCCGAAGTCGGCGCCAACAAGGTCAACGTCATCAAGGCCGTGCGCGAACTGACCGGCCTGGGCCTGAAGGAAGCCAAGGACCTGGTCGACGGCGCTCCGAAGCCCGTCAAGGAAGCTGTTTCCAAGGCTGATGCCGAAGCCGCGAAGAAGAAGCTCGAAGAAGCCGGTGCCAAGGTCGAAGTCAAGTAATTCGATCTTTGCCGGTACCCGGTGGCCGCTGAAAAACGGCCTCCGGGTTTTTGCGTTTTTGGAAATGGGCTTTTAAAGCCTGTTTTCCGTGGCAGTACTGCCGGTTCGCGTGGCTTTGCGCGCACGGATCGGCCGACGGATTTCCGGTGCGCAGGTGGGGATGATGCCGCCTTCGGACCCGAAACCCGTGCCGGGCGATCCCGGAAGAGGGGCACCGGCCCAGCCGGCGGGTAGCCCCATTGAGATTTCGAAGTCGTATTTTAGGACCATTACCCGTGGTTCGTGCAACCTGAGTCGGAGTGCTCATGCCCTACTCGTTCACCGAAAAGAAGCGCATCCGCAAGAGCTTCGCCAAGCGCGAGGACGTGCAAACCGTTCCTTTCCTGCTGGCAACTCAGCTCGAGTCCTATCGTACCTTCCTGCAGTCGGATACCGCACCGCTGCAGCGCAAGGAAGAAGGGCTGCAAGCCGCATTCTCCTCGATTTTTCCCATCGTCAGCCATAACCAGATGGCCAGGCTGGAATTCGTCAGCTACGTGCTGGGCGAACCCGCCTTCGACGTGCGCGAATGCCAGCAGCGCGGGCTGACCTTCGCATCGCCCCTGCGCGCCAAGGTGCGCCTGGTCCTGCTCGATCGCGAGGCCAGTAAACCCACCGTCAAGGAAGTGAAGGAGCAGGAAGTCTACATGGGCGAGATCCCGCTCATGACTTCCACCGGATCGTTCGTCATCAACGGTACCGAGCGGGTCATCGTCTCGCAGCTGCACCGTTCGCCCGGCGTGTTCTTCGAGCACGACCGCGGCAAGACCCACAGCTCCGGCAAGCTGCTGTTCTCGGCCCGCGTGATTCCCTACCGCGGCTCGTGGCTGGACTTCGAGTTCGACCCCAAGGACATCCTGTTCTTCCGCGTCGATCGCCGCCGCAAGATGCCCGTGACCATCCTGCTCAAGGCCATCGGCATGACGCCCGAGAGCATTCTGGCGCACTTCTTCGCGTTCGACAGCTTCGAGCTGGCGAGCGAAGGTGGCCTGATGGAATTCGTGCCCGAACGCTGGAAGGGCGAGGTCGCGCGCTTCGACATCAATGACAAGTCCGGCAACGTCATCGTCGCCAAGGACAAGCGCATCAACGCCAAGCACATCCGCGACCTGGTGGCCGCGGAGACCAAGCGCATCTCGGTGCCGGAAGACTTCCTGCTGGGCCGCGCGCTGGCCCGCAACGTCGTCGATCCGGAAACCGGCGAGATCGTGGCGCACGCCAACGAAGAGCTGACCGAGTCGCTGCTGAACAAGCTGCGCGAGAACAACGTGCGCGAGATCCAGGCGCTCTACACGAACGATCTGGACCAGGGCCCGTACATCTCGCAGACGCTGCGCGTGGACGAGACCACCGACCAGACCGCCGCGCGCGTGGCGATCTACCGCATGATGCGCCCCGGCGAACCGCCCACCGAAGAAGCCGTCGAAGCGCTGTTCCAGCGCCTGTTCTTCAGCGAAGATACCTACGATCTGTCGCGCGTGGGCCGCATGAAGGTCAACAGCCGGCTGGGTCGTGGCAATGACATCACCGGCGCGATGACCCTCAACAACGAGGACATCCTCGACACCATCAAGGTGCTGGTCGAGCTGCGCAATGGCCGCGGCGAGATCGACGACATCGACCACCTGGGCAACCGCCGCGTGCGCTGCGTGGGCGAACTGGCCGAGAACCAGTTCCGCGCCGGGCTGGTGCGCGTCGAGCGCGCCGTCAAGGAGCGCCTGGGCCAGGCCGAGTCCGAGAACCTGATGCCGCACGATCTGATCAACTCCAAGCCGATCTCGGCCGCCATCAAGGAGTTCTTCGGTTCGAGCCAGCTGTCGCAGTTCATGGACCAGACCAACCCGTTGTCCGAGATCACGCACAAGCGCCGCGTCTCGGCCCTGGGCCCCGGCGGCCTGACTCGCGAACGCGCCGGCTTCGAGGTGCGCGACGTGCACCCGACCCACTACGGCCGCGTCTGCCCGATCGAGACGCCCGAAGGTCCGAACATCGGCCTGATCAACTCGATGGCCCTGTATGCCCGCCTGAACGAGTACGGCTTCCTGGAAACGCCGTACCGCAAGGTCGTGGACAGCAAGGTCAGCGACCAGATCGAGTACCTGTCGGCCATCGAGGAAAGCCGCTACGTGATCGCGCAGGCGAACGCCACGCTCGACGCCGAAGGCCATTTCGTGGACGACCTGGTGGCCTGCCGCCAGGCCGGTGAAACGATGCTGACCGCCGCCGAGAACGTCCACTACATGGACGTGGCGCCGTCGCAGATCGTGTCCGTGGCCGCCTCGCTGATCCCGTTCCTGGAACATGACGACGCGAACCGCGCGTTGATGGGCTCGAACATGCAGCGCCAGGCCGTGCCTTGCCTGCGTCCCGAGAAGCCCGTGGTCGGCACCGGCATCGAACGCACCGTGGCGGTCGACTCCGGCACCACCGTGCAGGCGCTGCGCGGCGGCCTGGTCGACTACGTCGACGCCGAACGCGTCGTGATCCGGGTCAACGACGATGAAAACGCCGCTGGTGAAGTCGGCGTCGACATCTACAACCTGATCAAGTACACCCGTTCCAACCAGAACACCAACATCAACCAGCGCCCGATCGTGCGCCGCGGCGACATCATCGCCCGGGGCGACGTGCTGGCCGATGGTGCCTCCAGCGACCTGGGCGAACTCGCCCTGGGCCAGAACATGCTGGTCGCGTTCATGCCCTGGAACGGCTACAACTTCGAGGACTCGATCCTGATGTCGGAGCGCGTGGTGGCCAATGACCGCTACACCTCCATCCACATCGAGGAACTGACGGTCGTCGCCCGCGACACCAAGTTGGGTTCGGAAGAAATCACGCGCGACATCAGCAACCTGTCCGAAGGCCAACTGAACCGCCTGGACGAATCCGGCATCGTCTACATCGGCGCCGAAGTCGAGGCCGGCGACGTGCTGGTCGGCAAGGTCACGCCCAAGGGCGAAACCCAGCTGACCCCGGAAGAGAAGCTGCTGCGCGCGATCTTCGGCGAAAAAGCCTCCGACGTGAAGGACACCTCGCTGCGCGTGCCCTCGGGCATGGTCGGCACCGTCATCGACGTGCAGGTGTTCACGCGCGAAGGCATCGTGCGCGACAAGCGCGCCCAGTCCATCATCGACGATGAACTCAAGCGCTATCGCCAGGACTTGAACGACCAGCTGCGTATCGTGGAAAACGATACCTTCGACCGTATCGAGAAGTCGCTGGTCGGCAAGGTCGTCAACGGCGGCCCGCGCAAGCTGGCCAAGGGCGCGGCGATCGCCAAGTCCTACCTGGCCGAGCTGGACCGCTGGCAGTGGTTCGACATCCGTCTGGCCGACGAAGGCGCGGCCACCGCGCTCGAGCAGGCCAAGGAGTCGATCGAGCAGAAGCGCCACCAGTTCGACCTCGCGTTCGAAGAGAAGCGCAAGAAGCTGACCCAGGGCGACGAGCTGCCCCCGGGCGTGCTCAAGATGGTCAAGGTCTACCTGGCCGTCAAGCGCCGCCTGCAGCCCGGCGACAAGATGGCCGGCCGTCACGGCAACAAGGGCGTGGTCTCGAAGATCACCCCGGTGGAAGACATGCCGCACATGGCCGACGGCACCCCCGTCGACATCGTGCTGAACCCGCTGGGCGTGCCCTCGCGGATGAACGTGGGCCAGGTTCTGGAAGTGCACCTGGGCTGGGCCGCAAAGGGCCTGGGCCAGCGCTTCAACGAAATGCTGGCCGAAGCGCGCAAGGTCGAAGTGGCCAAGGTGCGCGAGTTCGTCGGCAAGGTCTACAACACCACCGGCACGGCAGCCCGCCTGGAAGAGCTGGATGACGACGCGGTGATCGAGCTGGCGCAGAACCTGCGCAACGGCGTGCCGTTCGCGACGCCGGTGTTCGACGGCGCCTCGGAAAACGACATCCGCGCGATGCTCGACCTGGCCTATCCGGACGAACTGGCCGAGAGCCTCAAGCTGACCAACTCCAAGACCCAGGCCTACCTGTACGACGGCCGCACCGGCGAGATGTTCGAGCGTCCGGTCACGGTCGGCTACATGCACATGCTGAAGCTGCACCACTTGGTCGACGACAAGATGCACGCCCGCTCGACCGGCCCGTACTCGCTGGTGACCCAGCAGCCGCTGGGCGGCAAGGCGCAGTTCGGCGGCCAGCGCTTCGGGGAAATGGAAGTGTGGGCGCTGGAAGCCTACGGCGCTTCGTACGTGCTGCAAGAAATGCTGACCGTGAAGTCCGACGACGTGAACGGCCGTACCAAGGTGTACGAGAACATCGTCAAGGGCGACCACGTGATCGACGCCGGCATGCCCGAGTCGTTCAACGTGCTGGTCAAGGAAATCCGGTCGCTCGGGATCGACATGGACCTCGAGCGTAACTGATAGGAGTCGCCATGAAAGCGCTATTGGATCTGTTCAAGCAGGTTACGCAGGAAGAACAGTTCGACGCCATTCGCATTGGCATCGCGTCGCCGGAGAAGATCCGGTCGTGGTCGTTCGGCGAAGTCAAGAAGCCGGAGACGATCAACTATCGCACGTTCAAGCCCGAACGCGACGGGCTGTTCTGCGCCAAGATCTTCGGGCCGATCAAGGACTACGAGTGCCTGTGCGGCAAGTACAAGCGCCTGAAGCACCGCGGCGTGATCTGCGAGAAGTGCGGCGTGGAAGTCACGCTGGCCAAGGTTCGCCGCGAGCGCATGGGCCATATCGAGCTGGCCAGCCCGGTCGCTCACATCTGGTTCCTGAAGTCGCTGCCGTCGCGCCTGGGCATGGTCCTGGACATGACGCTGCGCGACATCGAGCGCGTGCTGTACTTCGAAGCCTACTGCGTCATCGATCCGGGCATGACGCCGCTCAAGCGCGCCCAGATCATGTCGGAAGACGACTTCCTGGCCAAGACCGAAGAGTACGGCGACGATTTCCGGGCGGTGATGGGTGCCGAGGCCGTGCGCGAACTGCTGCGCACGATCGACATCAACCGCGAGATCGAGACGCTGCGCGCCGACCTCCAGGCCACCAGCTCGGATGCCAAGATCAAGAAGATCTCCAAGCGCCTGAAGGTGTTGGAGGGCTTCCAGAAATCCGGCATCAAGGCCGACTGGATGATCCTGGAAGTGCTGCCCGTGCTGCCGCCCGAGCTGCGCCCGCTGGTGCCGCTGGATGGCGGCCGCTTCGCCACGTCCGACCTGAACGACTTGTATCGCCGGGTCATCAACCGCAACAACCGCCTGAAGCGCCTGCTCGAACTGAAGGCTCCTGAAATCATCGTGCGCAACGAAAAGCGCATGCTGCAGGAAGCCGTCGACTCGCTGCTGGACAACGGCCGCCGCGGCAAGGCCATGACCGGCGCCAACAAGCGTCCGCTCAAGTCGCTGGCCGACATGATCAAGGGCAAGAGCGGCCGCTTCCGCCAGAACCTGCTGGGCAAGCGCGTCGACTACTCGGGCCGGTCGGTGATCGTGGTGGGTCCGCAGCTCAAGCTGCACCAGTGCGGCCTGCCCAAGCTGATGGCGCTGGAACTGTTCAAGCCCTTCATCTTCAACCGCCTGGAAATGATGGGTCTGGCCACGACCATCAAGGCGGCCAAGAAGCTGGTGGAAACGCAGGAACCGGTGGTGTGGGACATCCTCGAAGAGGTGATCCGCGAACACCCGATCATGCTGAACCGCGCGCCGACGCTGCACCGCCTGGGCATCCAGGCGTTCGAGCCGGTGCTGATCGAAGGCAAGGCCATCCAGCTGCACCCGCTGGTTTGCGCGGCGTTCAACGCCGACTTCGACGGCGACCAGATGGCCGTCCACGTCCCGCTGTCGCTGGAAGCCCAGCTGGAAGCCCGCACGCTGATGCTGGCCTCCAACAACGTGCTGTTCCCGGCCAACGGCGAACCCTCGATCGTTCCTTCGCAGGACATCGTGCTGGGCCTGTACTACGCCACCCGCGAGCGCGTGAATGGTGCCGGCGAAGGCCTGCACTTCGTGGACGTGTCCGAAGTCATGCGCGCCTACGAGAACAAGGCGGTCGAGCTGCAGTCGCGCATCACCGTGCGCCTGAACGAGTACGAACGTGACGAGAACGGCGAGTACCAGCCGGTGCTGCGCCGCTTCGAGACCACCGTCGGCCGCGCCATCCTGTCGGAGATCCTGCCCAAGGGGCTGCCCTTCTCGGTGCTGAACAAGCCCCTGAAGAAGAAGGAGATCTCGCGCCTGATCAACCAGTCGTTCCGCCGCTGCGGCCTGCGCGACACGGTGATCTTCGCCGACCAGCTGATGCAGTCGGGCTTCCGCCTGGCCACGCGCGGCGGTATCTCGATCTGCATGGACGATATGCTGATCCCGTCCGCCAAGGAAGGCATCCTTGCCGAGGCGAGCAAAGAGGTCAAGGAAATCGACAAGCAGTACTCGTCGGGTCTGGTGACGTCCCAGGAACGCTACAACAACGTGGTGGACATCTGGGGCAAGGCCGGCGACCGCGTGGGCAAGGCGATGATGGAACAGCTCTCGACCGAGCCTGTCGTCGACCGCCACGGCACCGCCACCCGCCAGGAGTCGTTCAACTCGATCTACATGATGGCCGACTCCGGCGCCCGCGGTTCCGCGGCCCAGATCCGCCAGCTGGCCGGCATGCGGGGCCTGATGGCCAAGCCTGACGGCTCCATCATCGAGACGCCCATCACCGCGAACTTCCGCGAGGGCCTGAACGTACTGCAGTACTTCATCTCGACCCACGGCGCGCGTAAAGGCCTGGCCGATACGGCGCTGAAGACGGCGAACTCGGGTTACCTGACCCGCCGTCTGGTGGACGTGACGCAGGATCTGGTCATCACCGAGGACGATTGCGGCACGACCTTCGGTTTCGCCATGAAGGCGCTGGTCGAAGGCGGTGAAGTCATCGAGCCGCTGCGCGACCGTATCCTCGGCCGCACCGTGGTGTCCGACGTGGTCAACCCCGATACTCAGGAAACCGTGTTCGAAGCCGGCACGCTGCTGGACGAAGACGCGGTCGACACCATCGAGCGCCTGGGCATCGACGAAGTGAAGGTGCGTTCGGCCCTGACCTGCGAAACCCGCCATGGCCTGTGCGCCGCGTGCTACGGCCGCGACCTGGGTCGCGGTTCGCCGGTCAACGTCGGCGAGGCGGTCGGCGTGATCGCCGCCCAGTCCATCGGCGAACCCGGCACGCAGCTGACGATGCGTACGTTCCACATCGGTGGCGCGGCCTCGCGCGCGGCGCTGGCCTCGGGCGTGGAAACCAAGTCCAATGGCACGGTGCGCTTCACCAGCGCCATGCGCTATGTGACCAACGGCAAGGGCGAGCAGGTCGCCATCTCGCGTTCGGGCGAAATCCTGATCGTCGACGACAATGGCCGCGAGCGCGAGCGCCACAAGGTGCCGTACGGCGCGGTCCTGCTGCATGGCGACGGCGCGACGGTCAAGGCCGGTGCGCAGTTGGCCAGCTGGGATCCGCTGACCCGTCCGATCATCACCGAGTACGGTGGCACGATCAAGTTCGAGAACGTGGAAGAAGGCGTCACGGTGGCTCGTCAGCTCGACGAAGTCACCGGTCTGTCGACCCTGGTCGCGATCACGCCCAAGACGCGTGGCAGCGCCAAGCAGACCGTGCGTCCGCAGGTCAAGCTGCTCGACGGCGCCAACGAGGAAGTCAAGATCGCCGGTACCGATCACTCGGTCAGCATCTCCTTCCCGGTGGGCGCGCTGATCACCGTTCGCGACGGCCAGCAGGTCGGCGTGGGCGAGGTGCTGGCGCGTATTCCGCAGGAATCGCAGAAGACCCGCGACATTACCGGGGGTCTGCCGCGTGTGGCCGAGCTGTTCGAAGCCCGTTCGCCCAAGGATGCCGGCATGCTCGCCGACGTCACCGGCACGGTCTCGTTCGGCAAGGACACCAAGGGCAAGCAGCGCCTGGTCATCACCGACCTGGACGGCGTCAGCCACGAGTTCCTGATTCCGAAGGAAAAGCAGGTGCTGGTGCACGACGGCCAGGTGGTGAACAAGGGCGAAATGATCGTGGACGGCCCGGCCGATCCCCACGACATCCTGCGCCTGCAGGGCATCGAGAAGCTGGCGATCTACATCGTCGACGAAGTGCAGGACGTCTACCGCCTGCAAGGCGTGAAGATCAACGACAAGCACATCGAAGTGATCGTGCGCCAGATGCTGCGCCGCGTGAACATCGTCGATCCGGGCGACACCTCGTTCATCCCGGGTGAACAGGTCGAACGCGCCGAGATGCTGAACGAGAACGATCGCGTCAACGCCGACAACCAGCGTCCCGCCTCGTACGAGAACGTGCTGCTGGGTATCACGAAGGCCTCGCTGTCGACCGATTCGTTCATCTCGGCCGCTTCGTTCCAGGAAACCACGCGTGTCCTGACCGAAGCCGCCATCATGGGCAAGCGCGACGACCTGCGCGGCTTGAAGGAAAACGTCATCGTGGGCCGCCTGATCCCCGCGGGTACCGGCATGGCCTACCATGTCGCCCGCAAGGAGAAGGAAGCCCAGGAGGCCGCCGAGCGCGAAGTGGTATTCGCCGACGTGGGCAACACCTTCGACGAGAGCGAGATCTTCAATACGCCGGCCGAAAGCGTGACGGCCTCGGAGCCTTCGGGCGACGAGCCGGCCGAAGGCGGCAGCCAGGAGTAAGCGGTATCGCGGCGAGGACCTTCGTGGCCTCGCCCGCGCAAGTATCGAAAGCCTGAACCCGGGTGACCGGATTCAGGCTTTTTTTTCGTGCGTGGCGGCTTCGATGTATTGCATCAGCGTCTCGCACAGCAGCGAAGGCTGGGCGTCGCGCCGCAGGATGAAGCCGATGTCCCGTCCGGTGGGAGGCAGCTCGACCTCGAGCACCTTGACGGCGCCCGAGGCGATTTCGTAGGACAGATATTCCGGCGATACCGCCGAGATCATGTCGCTGTGGCTGAGCAGGCCGCGCAGCAGTCCCAGGTCGCCCGCCTGCACGGCGACGTGCGGCGTTGCCAGGCCCAGGTCGTGGAACAGGCCATTGAGCAGCTCGCGCGTGGGAGCGCCGCGATCCCTGAGTATCCAGGGGTAGCGGACGAGATCCGTGATCTCGACCCGCTCCCGGGCGCATAGCGGATGCCCGGCCCGGACCACGACGACCAGGCGATCGCTGCCTATCACGCGTATCAGGAAGTCGCGGTGCGAGTAGTTGGCGTTGAGCCCGGTCAGGATGAAATCGATCTCGCCCGAGTGCACGCCCGCGAACAGGATCTCGAACGGCCCGTCCACCATGGAGATCTGTACGTTCGGATGCTGGCCCACCAGGGCGGCGATGGCCTGCGGCAGGACCCGTGTACGCATGGACGGCAGGGCGGCGAACATGACCCGGCCGGTGATCTCGCCGCGCTGCTGCGCGATATCGGCCTCGAGATGGCGCAGTTCTGCCAGCACCCGCCGCACGCGGAACAGCAGGAGTTCGCCCGCTTCGGTCACGGCCATGCCCTTGGCGGTGCGGCGGAACAGACGCAGTTCCAGGGACGCCTCCGCCTGCCTGAGCAGGGCGCTGACGGCGGGCTGCGTCAGGCCCATCACCGCCGCCACGCTGGGCATGTGTCCCATCTCGCGCAGGCGGACCAGCGCCGTCAACTGGCGTTCCCCCACCAGCATGGCGAACAGCGGCGCGCCGGGCGACACCCGGTAGGGCGTCAGTTCGGCGCAGGCCTGGCGCAACTCGGCATCGATGCGCAGCGCGCGGCGGTAGGCCGCATCGCCGAAAGGCGTGGGCGTCATGCCCGACGACTGGCGTTCGAACAGCGCAGCCTCGAAGCTGGCTTCGAGCTGACGGATGGAGCTGGCCACCGCCGAGGGGGTGCGCAGCAGCCGCTCGGCCGCATGCGCGATGCTGCCTTCCTCCACCACGGCGATCAGCGCCCGCAGGTGCCGCATGTGGTTCCGTTCTTGCATCAGGAAAACATCCGATAAGAAAAATTGCTGGCTCAGCAAGAATAACTTGGTCGTTTCATCGAGGGCAAGAACCTACAATCGCGCTTGATGGAGTCGTGACAACCCCAGGGGAGACCGCAACATGAAAGCCGCGATGAAGACGCTCTGCTGTACCGCCTTATCCTTGTTTTTTCTGGCTTCTCCAGCCAGTCAGGCCGAGATCGTTCCCATCCGGGTGGGCCATGGTTCGTCCGCCGAGGAACCGCTGTGGACGATGAAGGCATCGCCCGCCGTCACCCCCGGACAGAATCGCGACTACAAGCTCGAATACACCTTGTTCCGAGGCACCGATAAGCGTTTTCAAGCGTTCGAGGCCGGCGAGCTGGACATCGCCACCGGTTCCGCGCACAGCGTCATGATGGCCGCGGCCCAGGGCATCAAGTTCAAGATCGTCGCGTCGCTGTCGCGCGAAGGCGGTCCCAAGGGTTTCGCCACGCAGTACATGGTGCTCGACAGCTCGCCGATCAAGACCGTCGCCGACCTGAAGGGCAAGACCGTCGGGATCAACGGCGCGCGCTCGTCGGCGGAGATCTGGGCCCGGCTGGCGATCAAGAAGCACGGACTCAACCCGCAGCGCGACGTCAAATGGGTGGCGGCTCCCTTCCCGAGCCAGGGTGAGGCGGTTCGGGCCGGCAAGCTGGACATCGGCGCCTTTCCCCAGCCCTTCGCCGCCTTCGAGGAGAAACGCGGGGGCATGCGCACGGTCTTCACGTCCACCGACGGCATCGGACAGCAGGAAGACCTGATGCTGCTGCTGGTCAAGGAGGAGTTCGCCGCCAAGCATCCTGCCGCGCTGCGCGCCTTCCTGGCCGACCTGGTCAAGGCCACCGACTTCTACGTCAACCATCCGCGCGAAAGCCACCAGCAACTGATCGACGCGAAGTTCGTCAACATCCCGCTGGACGTGTCGCTGGGCATGCGCCATTACCTGCATCCGCTGGACGGCAAGGTCGACATGGACTCCATGCGCAGGATGGTGACCGAACTGAAGGCCTTCGGCTATCTGGATAGCCTGGATCCCGCCAAGGTCGTGGACATGAGCTACCTGCCGAAATGAACGCCAACGCCAGCACCCCCGACTACCTGAAGGCGCAGGGCGTCGGCAAACGCTTCCTGCGTAACGGCCAGGCCGTGACCGCGCTGGAGGATTTCGACCTGTCCATCGCCGAAGGCGAGTTCGTCAGCATCGTTGGCCCATCGGGCTGCGGCAAGAGTACCTTCCTGCACATGGTGGGTGGGTTCGAGCCGCGCACCAGCGGCACGATCAGCCTGGCCGGACGCCCGGTCTCGGAGCCGGGGCCCGACCGGGGCATGCTGTTCCAGGACTACGCACTCTTTCCCTGGCGCACGGTGCTGGGCAACGTGGCCTGGTCGCTGGAAGTGCAGGGGCTGCCCAAGGCGCGGCGCCTGGAGATCGCGCGCAAATATATTGCGATGGTCGGGCTCGCCAAATTCGAGAACGCCTACCCGGGCGAGCTGTCGGGCGGCATGCGGCAGCGCGTGGCGCTGGCCCGCACGCTGGCCTACGAACCCAAGATGCTGCTGATGGACGAGCCGTTCGGCGCGCTGGACGCGCAGACGCGCGAACTCATGCAGGAAGAGCTGACCGACATCTGGCAGCAGGACCGCCGCACCGTGCTGTTCGTCACGCACGATATCGAAGAGGCCATCTACCTGAGCGACCGGATCATCGTCTTCACGGCGCGCCCCGGTCGCATCAAGGCCGACCTGCGCGTGGACCTGCCCCGTCCGCGCGGCGCGGCCGTCCGCAAGTCGCCCGAGTTCATGGATTACCACGCCCGGATCTGGGACATGCTGCGCGACGAGGTCCTGCGCGCGCGGGAAGGCTCATGAGCGGCGTCCGCACCGCGGCGGCGGGCTCCTGGCAGCGTCCGCTGCGCTGGATAGCGGGCTGGACCTTGCCCGTGGCGCTGCTGGTCGCCATGCAACTGGCGGCCGGCCAGCCGGGCGCGCCCCGCTACGTGGTGGCGCCGACCGATATCGCCGCGACGACCTGGGAACTGCTGGCCAGCGGCGAACTCGTCCGCGACGCGATGGCATCCGGCGTGCGTTCCTACAGCGGCTTCTTCATGGGCGCGGCGCTGGGCGTGGCCATCGGCCTCCTGAGCGCGGTGTGGCGGCAGGCGCGCGCCTTCTTCGACCCGCTCGTGTCCACGCTGTACCCCGTACCCAAGGTCGCGCTGCTGCCCGTCATCATCACCTGGCTGGGTTTCGGCGACGTCTCGAAGATCGCCCTCATCACGCTGGCCGTGTTTTTTCCCACCTTCATCAACACCTTGTACGGCGCCCGCGCCACGCCCGTGTCCCTGATCTGGGCCGCCCGCAACATGGGGGCGGGGCCTGCCTACATCTTCCGGCGCGTCATTTTCCCGGCCGCGCTGCCGCAGATCTTCACCGGCCTGCGCTCCGGCCTCGCGCTCTCGTTCATCGTGCTGTTCGCCGCCGAGATGGTGGGATCGCACGACGGCCTGGGCGACATGGTCGTGCGCGCCGAGGAAGCCATGCGCTACGACTGGATGTACACGGCCATCCTGGCCATCGGCCTGATGGGCTTCGTCAGCGACCGTGTCCTGCTGGCCATCCGGCGCCGCCTGCTGGCGGACAAGTATCCCGGGGAGGCTCGTCATGGTTGAGCGCCTGCGCGCATTCGCCTGGCAAGCCATGGCGCCGCTGTATCCGCTGGCGGTCCTGGCCGCGGCCTGGGAAGTGCTGTCCCGCTCGGGTTGGGTGTCGCCGCGGTTGATGCCTTCCGTCGTGAAGGTGGGGCGGGCCTTCGTGGAGGGACTGGCCAATGGCGACCTGGTCTATCACGCTTCCATTTCGTTCTCGCGGGCCCTGAGCGGCTTTGGCCTGGCGATCGTCATCGGCGTGCTGCTGGGCGTGTTCATGGCCCGCAGCCGCTGGTTCGAATGGATGGTCGAGCCCATCTTCTCGTTCGGCTACCCGGTTCCGAAGATAGCGCTGTACCCCGTCTTCATCCTGCTGCTGGGATTCGGCTCGCCGTCGAAGATCGCGCTGATCGCCCTGGAATGCACCTTCCCGATCGCCGTCAACACCTACTTCGGCATCCGTGCCGTGGCGCCCCGGCTGGTCTGGAGCGCCCGCAACATGGGGGCGGGGCCCGTACGCATTTTCCTGCGCGTGCTGCTGCCGGCGGCGCTGCCCGCCATCATGTCGGGCATCCGGGTCGCGTTGCCCCTGTCCATGGTGGTCGTGATCATCACCGAGATGATCGGCGACAGCACCGGGCTGGGCTACTACATCGCCTACGCGTCGGCCTCTTTCATGTATGCCGAGTCCTATGCCGGCGTGATCGCCGTGGCGTTGATCGGCTTCACCCTCGACCGCCTGCTGGTCGCGCTGCGCGGCAGGATCATCTTCTGGGAGCCCGATGGCGATGCCCGGAACTCCCGTCCTTCCCATTGAGGCTCCCACGATGTCACTCGAAGAACAACTGGACCAACTGGCGATGGCCTGCCGCGTCCTGGAAATGGAAGGCCATGGCGACATGACCCTGGGCCACCTGTCGCTGCGCGATCCGCAGGGACGCGGCTTCTGGCTCAAACGCAACGCGCGTGGCCTGGGCGAGATCCTGTCCGCCGCCGATTTCGTGCTGGTCGGCCATGACGGCGCCAAGCTGGAAGGCGAAGGAGGCCGCCACTCGGAATGGCCCATCCATGCCGAGATCCTGAAGGCGCGGCCCGACGTCAACGTCGTCGCCCACACCCATCCCTTCCACGCTAGCATCCTGTCGTCGTTCGGCACCTCGCTGGCGCCCTTCACGCTGGACGCCGACTATTTCGACGAACTGCCCTGCCACCGGGACGAAGCCGCGCTGCTCAAGACCGAGGAGGAGGGCGCCGCGCTGGCGCGCACCCTGGGGCCGCACTTCGCCGTGCTGATGGCCAACCACGGCGTTACCTTCTGCGGCACGTCCATTGCCCATGCCGTCTGCGTGGGGGTGTTCCTGGAACGCGCCGCGCGCATCCACGTGCTGGGCTCGCAGATGCGTACCGAGGCGAGCTTCCCGATGCCGCCCGTGCGCCAGCGCCGGCGCGAGCAGATCATGACGCCCGTCCACGTCGAGCATTCCTGGAACTACTTCGTCCGCAAGCTCGCGTGGCAGGAAAAGGCGCGCGGCGACGCCGCGCTCTTCGCCTGAGGAGACCCTGGGCATGGCTACGCTCGAATCGCTGTATTCGTACCTGACTCCGCGCGACCGCGAGATCATCGAACTGTCCGGATACGGCGCCCGCATGGGATTCGGCGCGAGGCCGGCCCTGGTGATCGTGGACGCCACCTATGGCTTCTGCGGCGACCGGCGCGAACCCATCGCCGATTCCGTCCGCCGCTGGCCCAACTCCTGCGGCGAGGCAAGCTGGGACGCCATCGACCGCATCCGCGAACTGCTGGCCGCTTTTCGCGCGCAGCAGCGGCCCGTCATCTACACGCGGGGCGCGTACCGGGACGACAAGTGGGACATGGGCTCGTGGCTGTGGAAGCATGCGCGGTCACGGCCGCAGGAAGCGCCGCTGCCCCAGTCCGACCGGCATCATGACGAGATCGTCGAGGACATCGCGCCCCAGCCCGGCGACCTCGTCATCGGCAAGCAGAAGCCGTCGGCGTTCTTCTCGACGCCGTTGCAGTCCTACCTGACCCTGCTGGGTGCGGATTCGCTGGTCGTGGCGGGCGGCAGCACCTCGGGCTGCGTGCGTGCCACCGTGGTGGATGGCTTCAGCGCCAACTACCGCATCGCCGTGGCCGCCGACGCCTGCTTCGACCGCCTGCAGTCCAGCCACGCGATGAGCCTGCTGGATATGCATGCGAAATATGCCGACGTGCTGGATACGGCGGACATCCTGGCGCACTTCGAGGATCAGGCGCCTATCGACGCTCGGCCTTAGCGATGCGGGACCTGGGGGACCAGGTCCGGTGATTTTTTCTGCGCCGCGGCATGCTTGACGACATGCTCGTGGAGTTTTTGCAGGTGCACATGCATTTCTCTTGCCGCCTGCTCCGGATCCCGCGCGCGCAGTGCTTGCAGGAATTGTCTTCTCGACACGGCAAGATCCTGCGCGGGATAGATTTCGATGCGTTGGAGAATGGCCTTGATCGTATCGGTCAATGAGCGCACCACGAGCATCATGACCTTGTTTTTCGTCGCCGCGGCCAATCGGGTATAGAACTCGGTCGCGTGCTCCAGCCGGACTTCCCGGCTGCCGGAAGCCAGCGCGATCTCGTTGGACCGAACGTTTTCGGCAATCAGTTCCAGGTCTTCTTCCGTGGCCCTTTCGCAGGCAAGCCGGACCACCGAATCGAGAATGAAGATCCTGGCTTCGGTCAGATCCGTCAGCGAGATGGTGCCGAGGTCGAGCATGTCCTGCATCACCTCGGTCATCTTGTCGTCATTGCCATTCTGAATGAAGGCGCCGCCCTTCGGGCCGCGCAGAAGGACGACGAGCCCCGCGTTTTCGAGGCTTCTCAAAGCTTCACGTATCGTCAGCCGGCTGACCGCCAACTGTTCGGCCAATTGGCGCTCGGGCGGCAGTTTGTCGCCTTGCTTGAGCTTGCCGGTGGCAACCAGTTGGCGAATCTGTTCGCAGACCACCTCGAAGGCTCGGCGGGACTGTATCGGTTCGAACAGCGGTGATGCGGCGGCACCCGACTCTTCCATGACAAATTCCTGTCTTGATGCGCGGGGCTCAAGCTTGGCAAAGGGACTGAGTTTAGACCTTTGTTGATCATACCAAAGACCCACAAAGCCCCTTGGCATTATTCCGTCCCCAATTAAGTCTCTTGCATACGAGCATTGTTAAAACTATCCTATCAATATGCATTGGTCAGACCAACATAGGATAGACCAAAGGCCTATCACCCCTGGAACATGCAAGAGGAAATCATGTCGCTGCAATTGACTCGCGCCCAGAAGGCGGACTTGGTCCGCCTGGACGCGGCGCTGGAAGCCGATGTCCATAACCGTAGGAGCGCCTACAGGCACTGGGGTTTTCGCGCCGTTCATACCGAACTGAAGGACGCTCCCGTCACGGTGGTGGGTACGCTCCCACCCGACCTCGAAGGCGTCTACATCCGTAACGGCACGAATCCCCAGTTCACCCCGATGGGGGTGAGATGGCAGATGTTCGATGGACCGGGAATGCTGCACCAGGTCCATATCCATGGGGGGAAGGCGACCTACACCAATTCCTATGTCCGCACCCGGCGCTACCAGATCGAGAAAATGCTGGGCCGCGAGGTGTATCTCACCATGGGCGAGTTGTTGACGGGAGGGAAGGCTGCCGCCGAGAAAATGGCCTGGCTGAGCACGCAGTACCAGGAAGGCGCGCTACCGGAGTTGAGGTTCAGCGGTACCGGGAACGGGACGGCGCTCCAGTTCCATCGGGGCAGGCTATACGCCTTCAACGAAGCCGGATATCCCTTCGCCCTGGATGTCCGCAGGGAAGACGGAAAGCTGGTCATCGATGGATCCGGCGAGCACGTGACCTGGGGAGGGAAACTGACGGGCCCCTTTTCCGCCCATCCCGCCATCGATCCCGATACGGGCGACATGTACAGCGTCGCGACGAACCGCTATGACGGCAGCATCACGATCGTCCAGGTTTCGAACAACGAGGTCGTGCGGTCGCTTACCTACCAGCAGCCGCCGAATCACATGGCGTGGATTCATGAGTGCTGCATTACCGAGAACTACATCGTATTCCCGGACATCTCGATGCGGGTCGACAAGCAAGGCCTGCAGAAGGAAGGCGGCAGCATGTACTACTGGGATCCGAAGTACGAGATGCGTTTCGGGATCCTTCCCCGGAAGTTCGATCGGGACACGCCCATTCGCTGGGTCACGACCGGCAAGCCCGGCGCGATCTGGCATCTGGTCAATGCATGGGAGGAGAAAGGGCCTGACGGGAAAACGAACATCGTGATGTTCGCACCGAGGTTTTCCGAGTATCCGGACACCGTGCCCATCCATACTCCGGAGGAATCCCACGCCCATCTGGCGAAATGGGTCATCGATCCCGACGCGGGCAAGGTGCTCGAAGACCGGGTCCTGATCGAATGGGGCTATGAGCGCTGTTCTTTCCACGTCGGCTACCGGGGCAAGGAAAACCGCTATTGCTACCTCCTTGATGAACAGCGCGAGGGCTACATGGGCAAGGGCACCCTCAAATACGACTATCGGGAAGAACGCGAGATCCGGTACGTGGACTACGGCCAACTCTACGGCGGCGAGCCGCTCTTCGTGCCGAAAAAAAACGCCGTTGCCGAAGACGACGGGTATCTGCTGGACCTGCTCATGGGCGAGAACCGGGCCGAAGTGCTGGTGCTCGATGCGGCATCCATGACCGAAGTCTGCCGCTTGCAACTTCCGCAACGCGTGCCGTTCGGCGTGCATGCGGTCTGGCTCAATGGCGAGCAGATCGCCGCGCTCTGACCTATCCATCAAACAATGAAATCAAGGAGACACCATGTACTTTTCTTCGTTGATCGGACGTTGTTTCACGCTGGCGATGCTGGTCGGCGGGGCCGCCGCGCAGGCTGACACGGCCGCCGGATCCTATCCCTCCAAACCCGTCACGATCGTCGTACCCTATGCGCCGGGAGGGGTGGCGGATTCGACGGCGCGGCTGCTGGCGCAACGGTTGCAGGAAGCATGGCACCAGAGCGTGGTGGTCGAGAACCGTGCCGGAGCAGGGGGACTGATCGGTGCGGGGCTGGTGGCGCGTGCTCCCGCTGACGGTTACACCGTGCTTCTGGGGGTGTCGGGTCTGGTCCTGCAGCCGCAACTGGTGAAGAAGGCGACCTACGATCCCTTCAAGGATTTTTCGTCGATCACCTTGATCGCCCGTCTACCTTTGCTGTTGGCGGTTCCCAAGTCCGGAGCGGCGAAAACTCTCCAGGAGTTCGTTGCCCAGGGGAAAGCCAACCCGGGCGGGACGAATATCGGCAACTACGGCGTGGGCACGCCTTCTCAGCTCCTGAGCATCATGCTCAATCAGCAAGCAGGCATGGACCTGCCGCTGGTTCCTTTCCAGGGCAGCTCTCAGCTCGCGACGAACCTCCTGGGCGGGCAGATCAGCGGCGGGCTGATCGATAGCGTCACTGCGCGCCAGTTCGCGGAACGGCTGAATTTTCTTGCCGTGACGGGAACGCAAAGATTGCCGGGCTTGCCGGGTCTTCCCACGTTCCGCGAGCTGGGGTATCGCTCTTTCGAACAAGACGGATGGCTCGGTGTGCTGGTGCCAGCCGCGACGCCCCGGGCCGTCGCCGACAAGCTGTCCAGCGAGCTGGTGCGGATCATCACGAGCCCGGAGGTGTCGGCGAAGATAGAAAGCATGGGCATCACGCCCGTCGGCAGTTCACCGGCGGAGTTCGCCAAGGTGATGCGTACCGACTTCGACGTCTATGGCAAGGTGATTCGAGAGGCGAATATCCGGATCGATTGAAGCGGTTCTTCTTCCGCGCTGTCAGAGCGTCCAGCCCTGGCTGGCCGCCCATGCCGTGATCGATTGCTCGGTGTCGCGGCCTTCCTGCTCCAACCACTCGCAGAAGGTATCGGCCAGCGCCTGTGCTTTCTGCGTTCCAGCATGGTTGGCGTAGTACGTCCGCCGCTTGATGCCCAATGGGCCGAACGGCACGCACAGGCGGCCGGCAAGGATTTCATCGATGGCCAGGAACAGCGGCACCATGGCCAAGCCCAGTCCCTCCGAAGCCGCCTGGAACGCGAAGAACATCTGTTCGAAGCCCAGCGTATTGGCGGGCTTCAGTCCGGGCACGCCCGCGGATTCCAGCCACTCGCTCCAAGCATAGGGTTCGGTGGCATAGCTGATGAGCGTATGCGAGGCCAGGTCCCGCGGGTCGGCGAGCTTGAGATTCTCCTGCAGATCGACATGGCAGATGGGGGCAATGATCTCGGTCATGAAGGGAATCGATCGGCAGTCGTCCAATGGCCCGTGCTGCCCGCGTATGGCGATGTCGTAGCTGTTTTCCTGAAAGTTCGGCGTGGCCAGAGACGTCGTAAGGCGCACTTCGACGTCGGGCCGCTTGCGCTGGAACACCGACATGCGCGGAATCAGCCAGCGCATGGTGAACGTGGGAGGACCATTGACGCGCAGCACGACGGGGGCAGCCTGCTGCATCACGTACATCGATGCCGTCGCCAGGCGGTCCAGCGCGGCCGACACTTCGTGGAGATATCCGCGGCCGCTTTCGGTCAGCGTCAACTGCGAAGGCGCGCGGTGGAAAAGCGCCACGCCAAGCCAGTCTTCAAGCAGGGCGACCTGGCGGCTGACGGCGCCGTGCGTAACGTTCAGTTCTGCAGCAGCCTTGGTGAAGCTTACGTGGCGCGCAGCCACCTCGAATGCCCGCACGGCATTGAGCGGGGGCAGCTTTTTCATGGGGTCTCCTGTCGCTGCTCGGGTCGGCGTGAATATAACTCACGCCACGTGAAGATTATTGCTTTGCCGTCAAAGTGGTCCACCCGCACACTGCTCCCACGAAAAACGAATGCCAAACACGGGTGGAACCCGTCCGCGACCGCGGGTCGGGCTCCCAGGTTTTCTCTTGCTCAGCTCCCCAGACATCCTATCGTGAAAGCTGCTTCCTTTGACTATGTGCGGGCCGAAAGCCTGGACCACGCACTCGATCTTCTGCACCAGCATGGCTACGAAGCCAAGCTGCTGGCTGGTGGCCAGAGCCTGGTTCCCATGATGGCCATGCGCCTGGCACGTCCCGCTGTGCTGGTGGATATTCACAGGGTGGCGGCCCTGCAATCGGTGTCGGCTTCGAGCCAGGCCGTGGTGACTGGTGCCGTGGTGCGCCAACGGACCCTGGAAGACGCGATCGAATTGCATGCGCAGATACCGCTGGTTGCCGCGGCACTGCGGTGGGTCGGGCACGGTCAGACGCGGAATCGCGGCACCGTGGGCGGGAGTCTGGTGCATGCCGATCCTTCCGCCGAGCTGCCGCTGGCTGCCCTGGTGCTGGAGGCGACGCTGAGCTTGACCAGCCAGGAGGAGGGCGAGCGTACCGTTCCGGCCGGCGCGTTTTTTCTGGGACCCATGTTTACCGACACCCGCGATACGGAGTGCTTGACGGCGATCGAGTGGCCCGTATGGGCCGCGCGTGGTACCGGCTGCGCCTTCGACGAGATCGCCATACGCCATGGCGATTTCGCCATGGCGTCGGCGGCGGCCCAGATACGCATCGATGCGGCGGGCGTCTGCCGGCAGGCTGCTTTTGGCCTGGGAGGGGTGGACGGCGTTCCCCGGAGTTTCCCCGAACTGGCGCGGCGCCTGGAGGGGAAACGGCCGGACGATGGCTTGCTGCACGAACTGGCCGAGGACGCGGCGGCTGCGTGCGAACCGGGTAGCGATCTGCATGCGACGGCCGAGTATCGGCGCCATCTGGCGGCCGTGCTGGCCCGGCGCGTCCTGCGGCAGGCCGCGCAATCGGCGGCGGCTTCGCTGGGGAGCGTCTAGGCCATGACCGTCCCGCGACTCGTGAATATCTCCATCAACGTGAACGGCGTCGTACGACAGGCGCCGATCGAGCCTCGTACCACCCTGGTGGACTTCCTGCGCGACACCCTGAAGTTGACCGGTACGCACGTGGGCTGTGAGCACGGCGTCTGCGGCGCCTGTTCGGTCCTGCTCGACGGGGATCCCGTCAGATCGTGCTGCATGTTTGCCGTCCAGGCCGATGGCCTGGCTGTAACGACGGTGGAAGGGCTGGCGCCGGAGCGGGGGGAGCTTTCCGCGATCCAGGATGCCTTCTGCGAAAAGCATGCCCTGCAGTGCGGCTATTGCACGCCGGGCATGCTGATCGCCTGCCACGCGCTCGTGGCGCGGCATCCCCGCCCCGACGAGGCGCAGATACGCGAAGCGATCAGCGGCAATCTGTGCCGGTGCACCGGTTATCAGCAGATCGTGGATGCGGTCAAACACGCGACCGGACAGGAGACGTCCCATGACTGACGCCGGAAAGTTCCGCTACATCGGCAGGCGTCGCCGCGCGGTGGAGCATCGCCGTTTCGTGGCGGGGATGGGACGCTATGCCGCCGACATACAACTACCCGATCCGCTGCACGTCGCCATCGTGGCAAGCCCGCACGCGCATGCCAGGATCGTGTCCATCGACGCGGCGGCAGCGCTGGCCATGCCCGGGGTCCACGCCGTTCTGACCGGTCAGGAACTATGCGCGCATAGCGACCCCATGCTCCCCGGCGTCGATGCGCCCCAGGTGAGGCGCTATCCGCTCGCCAGCGACGTGGCGCGCTATGCCGGCGAGTGGGTGGCGGCGGTCGTGGCGGATAGCCGCGCCCTGGCCGAGGATGCCGCCGAGGCGGTCGTCGTCGACTATGAACCCATCGACCACGTCGTCGACCCGGCGGCGGCCATGGAATCGGCGGCGCCCCAGGTGCATCCGCTGCATGGCTCCAACGTGATCTTCCGCCGTGTCTTCAACTGGGGGGAGGTGGACAAGCATTTCGCCCAAGCTCCCCATCAACTGTCGTATCGCGTGCACTGGGCGCGCAGCGCGACCGTGCCCATCGAGACGTTCGCCGTCAGCGCCTGGTGGAACGATGCCACCGGCATCCTCGATGTCTGGGCATCCATCCAGATGCCCAAGTATCCCGACCTGCTGGCCAAGGCGCTGCGCTTGCCGGGCAACGCCGTGCGGGTGCACTACGACGTGGACGTCGGCGGCAGCTACGGCGTCAAGCGCGGCATCAAGCATTCGGTGCTGGTGGGCTACCTTGCCAGAAAACTGGGGCGTCCGGTCCGGTTCATCGAGGACAGGCTGGAGAACATGCGCGGCGGCGACATGCAGGGCCCCGACCGGATCTTCGACGTGACGCTGGCGTTCGACGGCGAGGGCATCGTCAAGTCGATGCGGATGCGGGCGGTGGACGATATCGGCGCCTATTCGGGCAGGGCGCCGCTGCAGCTCGGCAAGCCGGTGGGGGCGATCGTGGGCCCGTATCGGATCGCCAGCGTGGAATACGATGCCGTGTCGGTCATGACCAACAAGACGCCGCAGGAAGCGGTACGAGGGTTCGGCCAGGCACCCACCAACTACGCCATCGAAACCGGGATGGACAAGGTGGCGCGGTTCCTGGGGCTGGACCGGATCGAACTGCGCCGCCGCAATCTGATAGGCAGGGACGAGTTCCCCTATTTGATACCCAGCGGTACGACCTACGATTCGGGCGACTACGCGACCGTGCTCGACAAGGCGCTGGACGCGGCATCGCTGACGCAGATCCTGCGCCAGCGCGACGAACTGCGCCGGCGTGGATTGTTGGCCGGGATCGGTGTGTCCACCTGTCTCGAGCCGTCTGGCGGCAATTCCGCTTTCGAGCCGCTGTTCAATCCCAAGAACACGACAACCACCTGGATGGATTCGTGCCTCGTGCGCATCGATCTGTCGGGTTCGGTGACCGCACTGATGGGAACTTCGACCTCGGGCCAGGCGCACGAGACGCTGGTTTCCACGGTCGTGGGCGAGATACTGCAGCGCGATCCGGATGGCATCCGGGTCCTGCACGCGGATTCGCTCAATGCCCTGCCGTCCAACAGCCCGGTAGGCAGCCGCATGGCGATCATGCTGGGTGGAGCGGCTGCCGGCGCGGCCAAGAAGCTGCGAGGCAAGCTGTTGCGTATTGCCGCGCACAATCTCGGCCTGCCCGAGGACCAGTTGACGTACGACGGCGGCGACGTCGTATCGCGAGCCGATGCCGGGCGGCGTATCGCCTGGGACGGCCTCGTCGAGATCGCGCATCGCATGTTCCACAAGCTGCCGGAGGGCGTGGAACCAGGATTGCAGGAAAAATTCGTCTGGGAGGTGCCCACCGGCGGAAAGATGCCGACCGAAGACGGCCGGGTGCAGATGTATCCCTGCCATTCGTTCGAATCGCATGTCGTGCTGGCCAGCATCGACCCGGAGACAGGCAAGACTACGTTCCACCGTTATGTGTGCGGCCATGACTGCGGCGTGATGATCAGTCCCGACGTCGTTCACGGGATGACCTATGGCGGCATTGCGCATGGACTGGGCGCGGCGATGATGGAGAAGTTCGCCTTTTCGGAAGAGGGCCAATTGCTCGCGGGCACCTTCATGGACTACCTCCTGCCGAGCGCGCTGGAAGTCCCGGCGGTCACCATCGTCGACCACTGCACGCCGTCACCGTTGACGGAGTTCGGCCAGAAGGGCTCGGGAGAGGCCGGCTATCTGGGCAGTCCGGCGGCGATCGCCAGCGCGATCAACGACGCATTGGCCCCGGTCGGCGCAAGCATCGATGCCTTGCCCATGACGCCACAGGCGATCTGGAACGCGTTGCGGGTGGCGCATCCGGCGATCGCCGCGCGCGGATAAACGAATTTCTCTTTCACCTCAGGAGGCAGTACATGAGCGAGCAACTCTCGATAGAGCAGGACGGCCGTATTCTTCGCGTTACCTTCAACCGTCCCCAGGACAACGGGGTGACGGACGCGATGGCGATTGCCTTCGCCGACGCGATCCTCGATGCCCATCACACCTCGGATGCGGTCGTGCTGCGCAGCGTCGGACCGGATTTCTGCACCGGCCGCGCGCGGGATCCGGGCTCGCCGGCGCCTTCGCCCGAGGCCTATGCGCGACGGCCGGAGTACGACGCCATCTTCAACAGCTACAAGGCCATCAGGAATGCGCAGGTGCCGGTCATCGCCGCCATCGAAGGCCGGGCCATGGGTTTCGGTACCGCCATCGCCGCGTTGTGCGATGTGTCGTTCGCCAGCGAGACCGCTACCTTCAACATTCCCGAGATCGCGCACAACGTGATGCCGACCATGGTCATGTCGGCACTGTACGACCGCGTCAATCGCAATGCCATTCTGTGGATGGCCTATTCCACCGACTTCATCGACGCCCGGCGCGCCATGGCCTATGGCCTGGTCAGTACCGTCGTGGCGGCCGACCGGCTCGACGCGGAGGTGTCGCGCTTCTGCGAATTGCTGTCGAGCCGCCCGCGTCCCGCCGTCCTGGGGCTCAAGGAGTACCTGCACGTCGCGCCCCGCATGGATGAGCTGGGCGCCATCGACTATGCGCGCACCCTGCATTCCATGGTCAATACGGCGGCGGCCATGAAGCGCAAGAACGGCTGAGACCGGGGGATTCATGGAGATTACCGGTACCCAGGCGATAGCCGCGCCACGCTCCGAGGTCTGGAGGGCGCTGAACGATCCCGATACGCTCAAGCGTTGCCTGCCGGGATGCGAATCGGTCGAACAGACGACGCCAGACGAGTTTCGCATCGTGATTACCGCGGCCGTCGGCCCGCTGCGGCCACGCTTCAACGGATCGCTGCGGCTGACCGAAGCCGCGCCTCCCGTCTCGTGCGTGATGGTGTTCGAAGGGCAGGGCGGCGCGATGGGATTCGGCAAGGGATCGGCTTCGGTCGAACTGAGGGAGGCCGGCGCGGGAACGGAGCTGGCCTACGTGGCAACAGCGCAGGTGGGCGGCAAGCTGGCGCAGGTGGGCGCGCGCCTGATCGACAGCGTGGCCAGGAAGATAGCCGACGATTTCTTCAAGGCTTTTCGCGGGCAGTTCCTGCCCCGGGAGCCCGAAGCCCGGGCTGACAGCGGCGGTTCGTCCAAGAGGGTCCAGCCAGCACTGGAGGCCTTGGGAAAGGATTCCAGTCCGGTGGAGGTGGAGAGGGCTGTGGCTGCGATCACGCCGCCGCAGGCCGGGGCGGGCGCGGGAGTGCGCGTGCCCGGCTGGTGGTTGATCGTGGCATTCGTCCTTGGCGCGGCGGCCACGCTGGCCGGGGCGGTTGTCATCCCATAGTCGATGCACAAGAACGAGGGAACACCCATGGAGACGACTCAATCAGGCCGCCGCAGGCTGCTGCTGGCTGGCGCGGCATCGGTATTCTTGACCGGAGCCCATGCACAGGCGCCGTCCACGGGACGGACGGTAAGAATGCTGGTGGGCTTTCCGCCCGGGCAGGCCACCGATATCGTGGCGCGCATGCTGGCCGAGAAACTCGCGGCCGCGACCGGCGACAACTACATCGTGGAGAACAAGCCGGGCCAGGGCGGCAGCCTCGGCCTGGGATATCTGGCCAAATCCCCGAACGATGGCAGCGTCATGATGCTGGCCCACATGTCCGCCGTGGCCACCAATCCACACATGTACAAAAGTGTCGCCTACGATTCGACCAGGGATTTCCAGGCCATCGGCCTGGTGGGCGATTTGCCCTTCGTTCTGGTGTCGAACCCTGCGGTGCCGGTCAGGAGCGTCGCGGAGCTCATCGCCTATGCGAAGGCCAACCCGGGCAAACTGACCAACGCGTCGTCGGGAAACGGGACCGTCTCTCACCTGGCGATGGAGGAGTTCAAGCGGTATGCCGGCGTGGATATCGTGCACGTGCCGTATCAGGGAAGCTCGCGCGGCCTGACCGATGTCATGGCGGGCACGGTTTCGATCGCGCTGGAGACGGCTGCCGCCACCAAGCCGCTGGTCGAGTCCGGCAAGCTTCGCGTGCTGGGCGCAGGCAGCGCGCAGCGGCTGGACGGCGTGCTGGCCGCGCCGACGTTGAAGGAGCAGGGAATTCCCAATTTCACCGCGGTGACCTGGTTGATGCTGATGTACCCGGCCGGTGTGCCGAAGAACCTGGTCGACCGCAATTTCGAGGCCCTGCGCCAGATATCCGATACGCAGGACTTCAAGGACCGCCTGCAGACGATAGGCGCATTGCCGCGAAGCAGCCGGAGCCCGCAGGAAGCCAACGACTACCTGCGCAGCGAATACCGCTACTGGGGGGAGGTGGTCAAGCGCAGCGGGGTGAGTCTGGGGTGAGTGAGTCGCTTTCCATCGCGCCGCAACGCTTATGACTGGCGGATCATGAAGGTGCAGCTCGGTCCAGCCACCGGCTTTGGGCTTCCAGCAGTACATGGAATCTGTTCAAAGTGTTGCCTGCGGCGTATGTTGCCTCGGCGAGGTCGGCATTGATCATCACCGGTCCCAGGTTTTGCTCCAGCTGTTGCGTGATCGCCTGAGTCGGTATGAGGGGATGACCAGCCCGCAATGCGCGTCGCTGTGTCATGTAGAGTTCGCAAAGCTTCGTCTGGTAGGAGGAGAAGGCATGCAGGTGTGTTGAGCCGGAGCGCCGTGACAGGAGCTGTGGGAGATCCTTGCGGGGCAGCGTGAGGCGGGCCATGGCCTCGCCGGCGGCATCGTCGACCTGGCCGTCTGCAAGGTCGGGGGTTTCCTGTTGCAGCAACAGCCGCATCCGCGCATGTTGTCCGGACAACTTGTCCAGGTAGGCCCGGGCGGCGGCCAGGCTCTGCACACCGCCGATATGGGCGAGGATGCGTATCACCTCCGGTTTGGACAGGGATAGGGAGGGGGGCATGGCCTGGCGGACGTCATGGTCGATGGTGTCGGGATTGATGTCCGGTCCGGTCGTCAGCCCATTCCGTATGAGCGTATGGTGCTCGAACTGCTCCGTCAGGTAGGTTTCGGCAGCCTTCAGGCAATTTACCCCGCCGCTATGGGACAGGATGCTGTCCAGGTCTTCCATGGACAGGGTGAAAGGGGCCATGGCTTCGCTTGCGGCGCGGTCCAGATCGGCACTTGCCATATCCGGCATTCTTTCCCGTAACGACTGTCTTATCTCCACCTGTTGCACGGAGAGCTTGCTTCGATAGGTCCTGGCCGCCGCCAGGTTCACGGCGCCCCCCTCACAGGACAAGAGATGCAGTGCGTTCCGTCTGGGGATGGATAGGGAAGGCGGCATGGCCCGGTCGATCTCGTGTTCGATGGTCTCGACCGGGGCGTCCGGTTCGGCTGCCAATCGGTGTTGCCCTAACAGGCGTTCGCAGTGAGTGGATCGTGCTGTCAGGTACGCGATGCCTGCATCCAGGTTCTTCCAGCCCCCAACGGGCGAGGCGATCCTGATCCGGTCCCTGGGGTCGGGGATGACCGTGGCAGCGTCGGGATTGGTCAGTGCAAGCAGGTTCTGGCCATGGTTGCCGTCGCCGCTGGCGCAACTCACGAGGCTGTCCATGTCGTGGGAAGCCAGCTCCTGGCGCAGCAACAGCAGGGTCAGGAGCGCATTGGCACCTCCCGGGCGCTGGTACACGCGGTTCCATTTGGACGGTCCCATCTCGGTTTTCAGCGTCTCGGCTTCGGTCGGGAAGCTTGCCAGCAACGACGCGGGAAGCTGCGAGAGTTCACACGAAAGTATCTGCGGCGAAGGTTCGCCGAGCCGCGCAAGCTTGTTCATGGCGGCGGCAGCGATGAATCGCCGGTGCAGCCTGACTTCGGGCTGAGAGCCTCCGGTCGGGCCGCGGCCAATATAGCGAACTGTGCGATGGATGGGGTCGATCCATTGCGGAGGGGCGTGTTCGAGCCGGGCAGTTTCCTGTGCAAGGCGTTGTTCCACATAGCGCAGGAGCGAGCCCGTCTCTTCGGCCTGGCGCGACGGGGCCAAGGCGCGGAGGTCGGGATGGGAGTCCCGGTTGATCCTGCCGTAAGGCGTGCTGTGGGAGGGGCCGGGAACGGGGGGCGAGGCGGGCGCTGCGGACCGGGAGGATTCCGCAGCCGGGGGGACGTCCGGTGCCGGCCAGGCGCGGAAGACGGGAAAGCGGTTCATGGTGTGTGAGGGCGGAGTTGGCGTGCCGATGAGTGGTACGCCGGTGATGCGATGGTTCCCTGTTGGACGTCCGGCTGTCCCTCGTTTGCCGCGTCTCAATCCAGCACGATATTCAGCCGCTTGAGCACCTGCCCGAAGCGCCGGGTCTCGTTGGCCAGCGCCTTCACGTACTCGGCGCGTTGCAGCACATAGGGCTCGTAGAACATCGCGTCGTAGCGCTTGAGGACCTCCGGATCGCGCAGTACCTGCGCCACGTCGCGCTGGATCTTGTCGGCGACGGCCGGGGGCGTGCCCTTGGGTGCCAGCAGCGCGACCGATCCCGCCAGGTCGAAGCCGGCAGGTCCGCCGGACTCCGAAATGGTGGGAACGTCCGGAAAGCCCGCCAGGCGCCGGGGCGCCGAGACGGCCAGGTAGCGCACCTTGCCGGCGCGCTGCAAGGGGCCGGCGCTGCCGCCGCTGCCGAAGGCCCAGGTCAGTTCCTTGTTGGCCACCGCGGCATAGAGTTGCCCCATGTCCTTGTACGGGACGTGCATCATTTCCACGCCCGCTCCCTGTTCCAGCATGGCGCCGCCGATGTGTCCGGGACTGCCGACGAACCACGAACCGTAGGTGACCGAGCCAGGCTTGGCGCGCGCCGCCTGGAGCAGGTCGCCGGTGCTGCGCAGGGGGCTGTCCACCGAGACGACCACGAAGAAGTAGTTGCGTAGCATGGGCGTGATGGGCTCGAAGTCGCGCATCAGGTCGTAGGGCAGTTTCTTGAACAGGTAGGGATGGGCGCTGGTTTGCGCGTTGTCCATCTGCAGCAGGGTGTAGCCGTCGGCGGAACTGCGCTTGGCGGCATCGATGGCGATGAAGCCGTTGCCTCCGGGTTTGTTCTCGACCATGACGGGCTGCCCCCATTTCTGCGACAGCCGGTCGGCCACCAGCCGCAGCGCGACGTCGGGGCCGCTGCCCACGGGGAAGGTGGAGACGACCCGTACGGGTTTGGCGGGGTAGTCCTGGGCGAGCGCCGGAGAGGCGCCAGCGATCGCCAACGCGATCGCCGCGAGCATGGAATGGATTATTGGCGTTTTCATGATCCGGGTTCCGAAGGTTGAGCGGGCCGCCCCGCGGGGTGGCCCTGCCACTGTGCCATCGATAGGGTAGGCCGGGGCAGCGCATAAGCGCTTTCGGGACAGGCAGAAGCATTTTGATGGCGGGGCGCGCGCATAAGTTTTTTCGCCCCAGGCAGAAGCAATGGCGGCTGGCGCCGGCGCCGCGCCGGATCGAGAATGGAGGGAGTTACCATCAGGACCTAGCGATGAAACTGTTTCCCAGCCTGCAGATGCACATGCCGCAAATCGATCTGCAGGAAATCATGGAGCACCTGCGGCACACCGAGGACCGGCGGACCTATCCGCTGTGGCAGGAGGACGACTGCCTGTGCTTCATCGCGCGCGGCCGCGAGTACCGCAGCGAGTTCCACCTGAATCCCAGCCACGAGATGCAGTACTCGCTGAAAGGCGACCTGCACCTGCACTATCGCACGCCGGAAGGCGTGGAGAAGGTGGCGGTGGTTCCCGAGGGGCATTGTCTCTACCAGCCGCCCATGGTGCCGCATTCGCCGCGGTTTCCGCCCGATGCGTTCCAACTGGTGATCGAGCGCAAGCGCCGACCCGGCGAGGTGGACCGGTTCCATTGGTTCTGCCCGTCTTGCGACAACCTGTTGCACGAGGAAAGCTTCATCGTCAGCGACTACGGCGCCGATCCGGTATCGCGGGCCTACGACAATTTCTGGGGTTCGCTCGACTTCCGCACCTGCAAGAAGTGCGGCACCATCATGCCGGACCGTTGAGCAGGGGCAGCCATGAACAACATCCCACGCACGCTGGCGGAAAAGGTGCGGCCGCGACACACGGCCCTGATGATCGTCGACATGCAGAACGATTTCTGCGCCCAGGGCGGCTATCTTCAGCGCACCCGGGCCGAAAGCGGGCGCAATCCCATCCGGGTGGACGAGAATGCCGCCATCGCCGACCGGATCGGCGTGCTGGCGGACGCAGCCAGGCGATCGGGGGCTACCGTCGCGTGGCTGCGTTCGATCTACGACTTCAAGTACCTGGCGGATGCCCATATCGCCATGAGGGACGGCGAGGGCTGCTGCCTGGAAGGAACCTGGGGGGCGGATTTCTTCCGTATCCAGCCGCGCGACGGCGACGTCGTCGTGGACAAGCATACGTTCAGCGGTTTTCACGAGACGGGGCTGCACGCGCGGTTGCAGGAAAGGGGCATCGAGACGCTCGTGATGACGGGGGTCGCCACCAATGTCTGCGTCGATTCGACCCTCAGGCATGGGTTCTTTCTGGGTTATCACATCGTGGTGGCCGAGGATGGCGTGGGCAGCGGTAATCCGGTGGGCCACGAGGGTACGTTGTCGACGGTCAAGGTGAACTTCGGCGAGATCGCGACCTCGTCCGAACTGCTGCGGCTGTTCGGCAGCCACGCGGCGGCCGATGCCTTGCCGGCGCTCTGATGCTGCACACCAAGCACCTGCGCCCCTTTCTGGCCGTGGTGCGTCACGGGAATCTGGTCCGCGCGAGCGAAGAACTGCGCCGCGCCCAGTCGGCCGTGTCGCGCTCGGTGCAGGAACTGGAGAGCTGGTTCGGCGTCGCGCTGTTCGAGCGCGGCGCGCGCCAATGGCTATTGACCGATTTCGGCCAGGCGCTGCATCGGCGGACGGAACTGGCCTTCGCGGAACTCCAGCAGGCCTGCGACGTGTTGTCCGCGCGCTATCCCGAATCGGCGCCGCGGCTGCGCACCGCGCCGTTTTTTTTCCTGGCCGTGCACGAACGGCGCCTGGAATTGCTGTTCGCTTTCACCGAGCGCAAGCACATCAGCACGGCCGCGGCGGCGGTGGGCGTTTCGCAACCGGCCGCCAGCATGGCGCTGTACGATCTCGAGGCCAGCGTCGGCGTGCCTCTGTTCGACCGCGCGCATGCCGGCGTCGCGCTGAACGAAAGCGGCGAACTCCTGCTGGCGCATGTGAAGCGGGCGCTGGCGCAACTGCGCCTGGCCGGCACCGAGATCTCGGCATTGAAGGGTGTGATCGAGGGACAGGTGGTGGTGGGCGCGCTGCCGTTCAGCCGGCCCTACGTGCTGCCGGTCGCGGTCGGGCGCGTGCTGGCGCAGTATCCGCGCCTGCAGGTTCGCACCCTGGAGGCACCCATGGACACTCTGGTGGCCGGCCTGAGGCTGGGCGAAGTGGACTTCCTGGTGGGAGCCCTGCCGGTCGAACCCCTGGAGAGCGTGCTGGTGGCCGAGCAGTTGATGCGCGAGCCCATGGTGGTGCTGGCGCGCCGCGATCATCCGCTGGCCGGAGCGGCTGCCCTGGATCTGGCCGATCTGATGGAAACCGCGTGGGTGTTGCCCAGGCAGGGAACGCCCACCCGCGAGGCGCTGGGCGCCTGCCTGGCGCAGCATGGCTTGCCGGAGCCGCAGGTGGCGGTGGAGTCGTCCGACATTTCACTGATCCGGGGGCTGCTGCTGGAGACCGACATGCTGTCGGCGGCCTCGCGCCAGTTGTTTCCCCACGAACTGCGGGCGGGCATCCTGGTCGAACTGCCGGTGGTGCTGGCGGGCACCGAGCGTTCCATGGGCATCCTGCGCCGCACGCAGGAACATTCGTCGCCCGGCGCGCAATTGCTGATCGAGGCGATCCGCCGGGTATGCCGCGACGAATCGGAGGCAAGGGATCAGAGGTCGGCGGCCGCGCGCCCGTAGTGGTTGTTGGCCTGCACCAGCTTCGAGAGCAGGCGCATGAACGTGTCCTGGTCCTTCTTGCTGAGCGGCGAGATCAGCCGTTGCTGGGCCCGCGTCATGCCTGCCTGCAACTGGCCCATGACGCGCAGCCCTTCCTCGGTGATGAAGGATTGCCGCGAGCGACGGTCGTCGGGGTCGACGCGGCGGGTCAGGTAACCCTTGCGTTCGAGCCGCTTGACGACGTCGGCGGTGGTGGTGCGGTCCAGGCCGAGTTCGTGGCCGATCGTCTTCTGGTCGCTGCCGGGCTGCAAGGACAGCGCGGTCAGGATGCCGTACTGGACCGGGGTGATCTCATGGCTGCATTCTTCGAAGAACATCGCATAGTGGATCTGGTTCAGGCGGCGGACCAGGTATCCCGAGCGCGACCAGAGCACCTGTTCGGCGGGATCGAAGGGAGGGGAGGAGGTGTCGTGGTCGTTGGAACCCGCTTCGTCATGGATCATCGTTGGGGGTGCTTCGCAGATATACCGGCGCCGATGAAGATCGACGCATTTTAGTCAGTATACTGCGGACCGCCGGCCCCGCCCGATGGATCAGCGGCTGGCGGCCGCTCCCAGTGCCTTCAGCACTTCGTCGCGCGGCATGACGGCGGCGTATTTCTGCTGCATGTCGAACAGGTTGGCCTCGTGCGGGCCCAGCGCCCGGTCGCCCACGCAGTCCGAGACGACGATGGGGCGCAGGCCATGGCACATGGCGTCCACGACGCTGGCGCGCACGCAGCCGCTGGTGACCGCGCCGGCCACGATCAGCGTGCGCACGCCGCGCTGCGTCAGCCATGCGGCCAGCGTGGTGCCGAAGAAGGCCGAGGGCAGCGTCTTGCGCACCACGAGTTCGCCGGGAGCCGGGGCCAGTTCGGGAACGATGGCGCTGGCGGCGTCGTGCTCCTTCAGTTTCAGCAGGCCGGGCACCTTTTCCGTGAAGACGTTGCCATCGGCGTCGTCGTCGGCGAACACGATGCGCGTGTGGGCCACGGGCCATCCCAGCCTGCGGGCCTCGGCCAGCAGGACCGTGGTCCGCTCGATGGCGTCGCGGATGTTGCCGCCGCCGAACATGGCCGGATCGGCGAAGCCGTTGACGAAGTCGACGATGAGCAGTGCGGCCGGGCCCCGCAGTTCGAGGTCGGCGCCGAATCCCTGGCGCTGGTAGGTCGAGATTTCCTTGTGCATGATGGCTCCGTGTCTAGTCGAGGACCTTGCCTTCCACGACCATGTCCCGCCCGTCCAGGCTGACGGTGCAGCGGCGCAGCGGGATGTCGATGTGGCAGGCGGTGGTGCGGCTGCCGCCGGCCTCGTTGTTGGGGCCGAGCGAGAACAGGAAGTTGCCTTCGAAGGCGCGGGCATCCATGCCTATGGTGGCCTCGCGGTCGTAGAGCCCCAGTGTGGACCAGCGCGCGCGCGGCTGCAATCCCCAGCCTATGTGCGAGATCGCGTAGGCCTCGGGATCGTCGAAGGACGCCATGTAGTCGTTGAGCAGATCGGCGGACAGGCCGCCCTCGATGCGCACGGCGTAGCCGTTCTCCACTGTGAGCGCGATGGGATCGTCGACGTAGCATTTCTGCGGCAGGAGGATGTCGCCGCGGTCGATGACGATGCGGCCGCTGGCGCCGCCCTCGTCGGGCCAGGTCAGCGCGAAGCCGCTGGGCCAGTGGTCCCAGCGCCCGGGTTCGTCGACGAAGCCATATTCGCTGATGGCGGGGAACTCGCCCAGCGGACAGCGCAGGTCGGTGCCGGCGGCCGAGCGCACGCGCATCTCGCGGGCGGCCTGGATGCGCGCGGCGGCGGCGGTGACGCGGGTCTTGTCCGCCAGGGTGGGGACCATGCGCATCAGCACTTCGGGCGGCTCGACCGCCAGCAGGATCTTGGTCCCGGCCTGCAGGATCTCGTGCTGTTCGGGCGAGAAGAGCAGGGTCATCAGGTCCAGGACGAGGTCGCTGGCCTTCAGCGCGGCGATGGCGGCATGGTTGCCGGTCAGGGGCGTCGTGCCCAGGTAGGCCAGGGAGTCCCGGCTCAAGGCCTTTTCGCCGTTGACCGGGGGAAGATCCAGCCGGTTGACGATGGCGCCCAGGGACTGCGCGGCGATGGTGGCGCACGACAGGGTCTGCGGATGGGTGGACGCGCTGGTCAGGATGGTCACGGTCTGCCCCGCCTCCAGGCGGGACAGCGTCAGCACCTGGCGCCAGGCTTCGATGAACGGATAGTCGCTGATGGCCATGGTTTTGCCTGTGGTCTGGAGGTGGGAAGGGATCTCAGATCGAAACGCCGAGGAACGTGCCGAAGGCCTGGTAGAAACCTTCCTCGTTGTCCCACGGGATCATGTGGCCGGCACCGGGCACGCGCACGGTCTGCATCGAGGCCAGGTGGCGCCCGAATTCCGCCACGTCGGCATCCTCGACCACGCCGCCCCGCTCGGCGGTCATCAGCAGCACGGGCTGCCGGATCGCGGGCAGGTCGGCGTGGATGTCGTCGGTATGGAAGCCCTCGAAGCTGGCCAGTACCGCCTCTTCGTCGCAGGTGTGCAGCCATTCGGCGCGCAGCCGCAGCTGTTCCTCGGTCCAGGTGGGGCAATACTCGCGCATGGCGGTCCAGTCCATGCCGGCGCGCGCGGCCTTCATCGAGTCGACGTACCAGGGCAGCTTGGCGGGGTAGGGGCGGCGGCCGGGACCGGAAACAGGCGGATCGACCGCCACCAGGCGGGCCATGGCGGGCATGCCGATGCGCGCGGCGCGCAGGCCGATGCGGGCGCCCATGGAGTGACCCACCACGCTGGCACGTGCCAGGCCCAGCGCCTCGGCCAGCGCGATCAGGTCCTCGGCCTGGGCGTCCAGGCTGTAATCGAGGCCGGGAGCGGCGGTGGACAGGCCGCGGCCGCGCACGTCGAGGACATAGGTATCGAAATGCCGGCCCAGGCGTTCGCCCACGAAGCCCCAGGTGATGGCGGGGCTGGTGATGCCGGGGACGACGATGACAGGATCGCGCGAGGCGCGTTCGCCGTCGGCGCCGCCGTAGCGCAGGTAGTGCTGGCGGATGCCGTTGGCGCGCACGTTGGTGCCGTAGAGGAGTTGACTGTTCGACATGAAGGGCTCGTTGTAAGGAAGAGGCCGCCGTATCAATGAATAGGCGCCGGCCGGCATGGCCGGCATGGCCGGGATCGCCGTCGGTTGCGGGTCACAGGCCCAGGATACGGGCCGCGTTGCCATGGCAGATGGCTTCGAGTTGAGCGGGTTCCAGGGGAGCGGTGTCGATGAAGCGGGCGGCGGCCTCGGTCGATTCGTACGGATAGTCGACCGAGAACATCACGGCATCGACGCCCATCTCGCCCACCGCGCCGACCAGCGTGGGGTGCGAGCACACGCCCGAGGTGGTGATGAGCAGGTTGGAGCCGATGTAGTCCGACGGCCGCCGTTGCAGGCTGATGCCGTAGGGGTAGGCGGCGAAGCGGCTGTCGAAGCGCCAGCGCTGGAAGGGCAGGCCCTCGCCCATGTGGCCCAGGATGACCTTGAGCCGGGGGAAGCGGTCGAACACGCCGCCGAACACCATGCGCAGCGCATGGCTGGCGGTCTCGACGCCCCAGCCCCAGCTGGCACCGGCCAGCACCGGCGCGCCGTCCAGCGCGTGCAGCGGCTTCCACGGGTCGATGGGGTGCAGGTACATGGGCACGTCCAGCTCCTGCATCCGTTCCCAGAACGGATCGTATTCGCGGCCTTCGTAGTAGCGTCCCAGCGTGTGGCCGTTCACCAGCGAGCCCTTGAATCCCAGCTGCTTCACGCTGCGTTCCAGTTCGCGCGCCGCCTCGTGAGGATCGTGCATGGGCAGCATGGCGAAGCCGGCGTAGCGGTCGGGTCGCCGCGCGATCCGCTCGGCCAGGAAGTCGTTGTTCTCGCGTGCCCGGCGCAGCGCGAGCGCGGTGTCGGGCTCGGCCTGCACGCCCGGCCCGGACTGAGACAGCACGACGAGCTCGATGCCCGCCCGGTCCATTTCATCGAGCCGCAGCGTGTCGAAGTCGGCCAGCCGCTGGCCCAGCTCCTTCATGGTGGCCGGGTCGATGAAGTTCAGGAAGGCCTTCGAGTAGGTCTCGAAGCCCGGCATCATGAAGTGTTCTTCCAGCGCGATCTTGCGTAGGGTAGTCAATTCCATTCCTCCTAGACGGGGTAGACGAGGTCGTTGGCGATCACCGACGATTCGTGGATGACCTGCCTCTCCCGCAGCAGCAGTTCGTCGCCGTCGCGGACGAACCGGTCGTGGTAGGTGCCGGCCAGGTGCAGCGTGGTGGGACCTTCCACCAGGGTCTGGAACAGCACGTAGTTGCATTGGGCCCAGATTTCCTGTCCGTCCTCGCCGACGATGCGGGGGGCGGACAGGAGATGGGTCATGGTGCGGGGCGCGAACATCTGCGTGCGCGAGATCGCCACCGCCCGGTCGTGCAGCATGGGGCGTCCCTCGGCATAGACCAGCCCCACCGGCATGTCCAGCTCGGCGTTCTCGCGCGCGGTGATCCGGTAGATGCAGTCCTCGGTGAAGAAGCGCGGCCATTCCTCGATGTGGCCGCTGTCCAGCACCGCGCAGTACTCGATGTTGAAATGCTCGACCAGCGGCCGCAGCTCCGCCGCCCGCCGCGCGTCCACCCGCGAGGGCGCATAGCCTGAAAGCTGCAATGTCATCATGCTTTTTCCCATCCCATGACTTCTCTGTAGTACTGGTACATGCCGCGTATGGCGGCTTCCGAGATCAGCGACGTGGCCGTGCCGACGTTGCCCGCGTCCAGCTTCACGACGTTCATGTCCAGGCTGCTGCGCCGCACGCCCTCCTGCACGAACTTCATGGCCTCGTTGTCCTCCAGGCCCAGGAAGCCCGCGGGCCCCATCAGGTTGCCCTGGCGCAGGCGGTGCCGGGTCATCTCGGGCGTGTCGTCCTCGTAGCCGAACATGGTCCAGGTCATCAGCATGCTGTGGGGGCCGTTGGGCACGATCTGGCGTACGCCCAGCGTGTTCATCTCCCGCTGCACGACCAGGTTGGGCCAGATGGTCTGCATGGTCACCGACCAGGGCGAGTCGAATTCCTTCACGAACTCCAGGAAGCGGTCGTCCTGCAGCCGCATGTCGTGGAAGGAGCGCATCTCCTTCTTGTTCTCCTCGCTGACGGCGGCGTACTTGTCTTCCTTCTTGGCCGAGGCCATGGTGCCGTGCCGGTGGTGCACGGGGTCGGCGATCATGGCCGAATCGTTGCCCGCGACCAGCAGGCCGAACACCACCAGGAACGAGTGCAGCAGCGTGGCGTGGTACGGATCCTTCAGGTTCTCGTGATACATCTTCCAGTTGCAGGGCAACTCGTTCTTGTAATAGCCCAGGATCTTGAGCGGCTTGCCGGGGAAGACGACGTCGAAGTCCTTCAGGATCTCGGGCGTCAGGTATTCCTCCAGCGGCTCCACGTCGGGCGAGTACGACGCGAAGATCACGCCGTGCCGGGTGGTGACGTGCAGCTTGAGCAGGCCGTGCTCCTCGTTGCGGAACTCGCGCGGCATGCCGCCCTGCTTGTTCACGCCGCGTTTGAAGGGAATGCCCTGCAGGTTGCCCTTCAGGTCGTAGGACCACTGGTGGTAGGGGCAGACGAATTCCTTCGCATGGCCCCGGCTGCTGCGGCAGAATTCCGCGCCGCGGTGCGCGCAGCGGTTCTCGAAGACGTGGATGCTGCCGTCGTCGGCGCGCGAGACCACGACGGGGACGGGGCCGACGTAGGAACGCTTGTAGTCGCCCGGGTTGGGGATCTCGGCCTCCAGCGCGACGAAGTTCCACGCGCGGCCCTTGAAGATGCGCTCCATCTCGCGCTCGTACACCGATTGGCTGGTGTAGACCCAGTCGGGGATCAGGTGGTCGTCCGCCGGCCAGGCATAGCCGTCGGCGGGACCGTTCTTGGCGCCGACCGTGTAGTCGAGGATTTCCTGGTTCTTGTACATCGTGCTTCCTTTCGTTCCGGGTCTAGGCGGACGCCGGGCCCAGGGCCAGGCGCGCAAGCTGTTTGGCGGGGATGGCGGGGTCGGCCAGGGCCTGCGGCGGGCAGGCCAGGGGGCGGCCCAGCACGCCGCGGAAGGCGCGCAGGTCGCCGCCGGCGTTGATGGCGATGGCGTGGACCAGGCGGTCGCCGTCGATGCCGAAAAGCAGGGCCTTGCCGGACTCGCTGCCTTGCGGGAGCTGGCCGCGCAGGTGATAGGCCAGGCCGGGCGTGCCCTGGCCCAGCATCTGGATGTTGCAGCCGAACTGATCGGTCCAGAACCAGGGCGGCGCGGAGGACTCGACATCCCGGCCCAGCATCGCGGCCGCGGCGATGCGCGCCTGTTCGTTGGCGTTCTGCCAGGATTCGAGGCGGCGGTGCATGCCGGTGTCGGCATCCAGGCCGCTGGCGCAGTCGCCCGCGGCGTAGACGCCTTCGGCGCTGGTGCGGCAGTGCGCGTCCACCCGGATGCCGCCATTGCCGGCATCGATCAGCAATCCGGCTTCGCGCGCCAGCGCCACGCTGGGCACCTGGCCCACGGCCACCACGGCCAGGTCCGCGCGCAGCTCGCCTACGTTCGCCAGCGTGGCAGCGATCCCGCCGGCGACGGGGGCAAGGTTCGTCAGCGTTGCATCCAGGTGCAGGCGCACGCCATGGGCCCGGGCGCGCGCGGCCAGCCAGCGGGAGACCTCGGGCGGCATCGCGCGGCCCAGCAGCGCCGGCCCCAGTTCGATCACGGTCACGTCCAGGCCCAGCGCACGGGCGGTGGACGCGATCTCCAGCCCGAGGAAGCCGCCGCCGATCACCAGCATGCTGCCCGAGGTGCGCAGGGCCGCGCGCAGGCCCTGCGCGTCGTCCAGCGTGCGCAGGTAGTGGACGCCCGGCGTGCCGGGCGGCAGGGCCGGCAGGATGCGGGCGTCGCCGCCGGTGGCGAGCAGGCAGGCGCGGTAGGGCTGGACCGTGCCGTCGTCCAGGTGCAGTTCGCGCCGCGCGGTATCGAGCCGGACGACGCGCCGGCCCGGTTTCAGCGTGACGCCGGACTGGGCCTGGAAAGGCTCCGGCAGCAGGCCGATGTCCGGTATCTGTTCGTCGGCCAGCACGGCCTTGGACAGGGGCGGGCGTTCGTACGGCGCATGCGGCTCGTCGCCGATCAGGATCAGTTCGCCGTCATGGCCGAGTTCGCGCAGTGCCCGCGCTGCCATGGCGCCGGCCTGGCCCGCGCCGACGATGACCAGGGGCGCGCCGGTGTCATTCAACGGCGACATAGACGGCCTCGTCTTCGACCTTGACGGGATAGATCCGGATCGGCTGCGTGGCTGGCGCGCAGCGCGGCTCGCCCGTGCGCAGGTCGAACTGCGCCTGGTGCAGCGGGCATTCGACGCAGCCGTCCTCGACATAGCCGTCGGTCAGCAGCGCATATTGGTGGGTGCAGACGTTGTCGGCGGCGAAGAACTCGCCGCCGCTGCGGAACAGGGCGAGTTCGCGGCCGTCCAGCTTGAACGGCATGCCGGCGTCGTCTTCGACTTCATCCACCGTGGCGATTCGTGTCCAGTTCATGATGTTTCCGTTGGTCAGTATGCTGAATTTCGTGATGTGGCCCCGCGTACCGGGCCCGCGTGGGCTAGCGGCGGCCGAACAACCCGCCCATGCCTTGCTTGAACTGGGACCAGAACGCCTTCATGCCTATGCTCAGCATGTTCAGCTCCTGGGGCGGCGGCGCGGTTCGGCCCGCGCCGCGCCGGTTCTGGTTCAGGGCCTGCTGCGTGGCCGCCAGCACCGCCTGGGCCTGGGCCAGCACGGCCTGCGCCTGCAGCAGCAGGGCCTGGGCTTCGGGCGACGGAGGCGCGTTGCCCGAACCCGCGGCCAGCCGGGGCGTGGCCGCCTCGCCCTGCACCGTGGCGGCAGGCTGCGCCGACGCAGCGGGCAGGGGCACGGCCGGTTCGGCCGCCTCGGCGTCGTCCTGCAAGGACGCGGCCAGGTTGTGCTCGAACTGCTTGAGGATGTGGCCCGCGACTTCGGCGATCATGCCGCTGCCGCGTCCGTACTGCGCCACCGCGCCGGACAATTGCAACTGGGTGGTGACGGTGACGTCGGTGCCGCCGCCGGCGGCGGGGACCAGCGCGAAACTGAATTCCGACTGGGCCGAGCCCCGGCCCTTGGGGTCGAGGCCGGAGCCGCGCAGCCAGGCGATGTGCTGCGCGTCGTCCTTGCGCACCAGTTCGGCCTGGCCGTCGAAGGCCAGCTTGATGGGACCCAGCTTGACCGACACCGAGCCCAGGTATTTGTCGTCGCCCAGCGCTTCCTTGAGCCGGGCCCCGGGCAGGCACGGCAGGATGCGGGGAACGTCCAGCATCAGTTTCCAGGTTTCTTCCAGCGGCAGCGGGACGTGAAAGCGATTGGTGAATTCCATGGCGTCTGCGATCGGAGTCAAGGGTTGGCGCTGGGCGCCGTGGTGTCCAGGGCCGGCGGGTCGAGCAGTTCGGCCAGGCGCACCGGGGTCAGCGGGAATTCGGTGATGCGCACGCCGCGGCCGTCCAGCGCGTGCTCGACGGCGCCTATCACCGCGGCGGCCACCGCCAGCGTCGCGCATTCGCCTATGCCCTTGACGCCCAGCGGGTTCAGCCGGGTGGGCGAGGGCTGGAAGATGACTTCGATAGAAGGCACCTCCGGCGCGGTGGGCAACAGGTATTCCGCGAAGGTCGTGGTCAGGGGCTGGGCGTTGTCGTCGTAGCCCATCCATTCGAACAGCGCGTTGCCGATGCCGTGCACCACGCCGCCATGGACCTGGCCGTGCGCGATCTGCGGATTGATCAGGTTGCCGCTGTCCTGCACGGCCACATAGCGCCGCACGTGGACGGCGCCCGTGAGCGGATCGACCTCGACCTCGCAGGCGTGCGAGGAGCCGGCGTAGGCCTGGGCGTCGCAGTGGAAATGCACGGTCGCGTCCAGGCCCGGATCGCCGGGGACGGGCAGCGCGTAGCCGGGCACGCCCTTGAGCAGCATGGCCAGCCGGGCCAGCGGGACGCGCTTGGCGAAGTCCGGGGTATGCGCCTCGCCCTGGCTCAGCGTCAGTTCGTCGGCGTTCACGCCCAGCACGGCGGCGGCCGTGGCCAGCGCCTTGTCCCGGACCTTGGCGGCGGCCTCGGAGACGGCCGAGCCGGCCATCATGGCCTGGCGGCTGGCGAAGCCGCCCATGCCGTAGCCGGACAGGCCGGTATCGCCCGCCGAGACCTCCACCGCCTGCGGCTCCACGCCCAGGTGCGCCGCGCACAGCTGCGCCAGCGTGGTCTTGATGCCCTGGCCCATGGCGAGGGCGCCGGTGTGGACCACGATACGGCCGGACGGATGCACGCGGACGCGCGCGGTTTCGTAGGGGCCGCGCCCGGTGGGCTTGACGCTGTTGGCCAGCGCGATGCCGCGCAGCAGGCCGCTGCGGGCCGAGGCTTCCCGCCGCTGTGCGAAGCCGTCGTAGTCGATGGCCTGGGCGGCGGTGGCCTGGAGCGCGGGGAAGTCGCCGCTGTCGATGACCAGCGGCACGCCGGCACGCGACTTGAGCGGCTTGGTATAGGGAATTTTTTCGGGGGGAATGAGATTGCGCCGGCGGCATTCGAGCCGGTCGATCCCCGCGGTGGACGCCAGCCGATCCATCATGCGTTCCATGACGAAGGCCGCCTGCGGATAGCCGGCCCCGCGTATGGTCGCGACGGGCACTTTGTTGGTATAGGCCACCTGCACGTGCAGCGAGAAGGCCGGTACGACGTAGGGCCCGGTCATGGACGAGGCGGCGTTGTACGGGACGTTGGTGCCCTGGGGCGTGTAGGCGCCGTGGTCGTGGACGAAGCCGCCGCGCACGCCCAGCACGCGGCCGTCGCGGTCGGCGGCCACCGAGATGCGCCAGAACTGGTCGCGCTCCTGGATGGTGGTCAGGAAGTTTTCGCGGCGGTCCTCCACCCACTTGACCGGGCGGCCCAGCGCGCGGGCGACGGCCGGCACCACGATTTCCTCGGGGTAGATCATGAACTTGGCGCCGAAGCCGCCGCCCACGTCCGGCGTGATCACCCGCAACCGGTCCTCGGGCTGGTCCAGCATGTGGGCGATGGTGTAGTGCAGTTCGTGCGCCATCTGGGTCGAGGACCAGACGGTCAGCATGCCGGTGGCGGGGTCGAGCATGGCGACCACGCCGCGCCCCTCCATGGGATGGCCGCAGCCGCGATGGACCCGGAATTCGTCGTCCAGCACGATGTCGGCGCGGGCGAAGGCGGCGTCGCAGTCGCCATAGGCCAGGGTGTAGTCCTGCAGCACGTTGCTGGCCAGTTCGGTGCGTACCCGGGGGGCATCGTCGTGTACGGCCTGGCGGCAGTCCGCGATGGCGGGCAGGACCTCGAACTCGGCCTGTACGGCAGCCGCGGCATCCTCGGCCTCGTGCCGGGTCCGGGCCACCACCACCGCGTAGGCCTCGCCCACGAAGGCGACCTCGTCGCCGGCCAGCGCGAAGGGCGTGGTGTTCTCGGGCAGGGCGGCCAGCGGAAAGCCCAGCGGCATGCGCCACGAGGTGACGTGTCCGAACAGGTCCTGGCGGGTATAGATCGCGACGACGCCGGGCATGGCGCGCGCCTGGCCCGCATCCACCCCGCGCAGCCGCGCGTGGGCATGCGGGCTGCGCACGAAGCAGGCGTGCAGTGCATCGGGCACGGGGACGTCGTCCAGGAAGCAGGCCTTGCCCCGCAGCAGTGCATCGTCCTCGATACGGCCGGGGCTCGCGCCCATGCCGGGGATAACGGTCAGTTGTCGCTCAGCGTGCATGGCCGCCTCGTTCGCGCAGGAGCTGCGCGGCCCGCAGCGCAGCCGCCACGATGTTCTGGTAGCCCGTGCAACGGCACAGGTGGCCTGACAGCACGTCGCGCACGGTGTCTTCGTCGGGGTCGGGATTGGCGGCCAGCAGCTCGGACAGCGACATCAGGATGCCGGGCGTGCAGAAGCCGCACTGCAGCGCGTGCAATTCATGGAAGGCCTGCTGCAGCGGATGGGTGTCGTGTTCGTCGGCGGCCAGGCCTTCGACGGTGGTGATGGCGCAGCCTTCGCCCTGGACCGCCAGCATCAGGCAACTGCGCGCCGAGACGCCGTCCACCAGCACCGTACAGGCGCCGCAGACACCGTGCTCGCAGCCGACGTGGGTACCGGTCAGCTTCAGTTCGCCACGCAGGAAATCGGCCAGGTGCAGGCGTGGCGCGGCCATGCCCTGGCAGGGCTTGCCGTTGACGGACAGGTGCACGGGACGGGGATCTTGCGTCGTTGCCATGGGGAATCTCATCTCGTTGCGCGCTCGAGCGCGCGGGTGATCGCGCGGCTGGACAGGACGCGCGCCAGCCGCTGGCGGTACCAGCCGGGCACGTAGGCGTCGGAGCTGGCCTCCACCGCGCCGCACAGCGCGGCGGCCTGTTCGATGTCGGCCGCCTCGGCCTTGGTGCCCAGCAGCGCCTGTTCGGCCTGGCCCATGCGCACGGGCGCCGTCGACACGCCGCCCAGGGTGATGGAGCAGCGGTCCACTCGGGCGTCGGCGCCGAATCGCAGCAGCACGGCGGCCGACGCGATGGCGAAGTCGCCGTGCCGCCGCGAGAACTCCAGGAAGCTCCAGCCATGCCCTGGGTCCCAGGGTTGCATCGACACGCCCACCAGCATCTCGTCGGCCTCCAGCGCCGGCGTCATGTAGCCGGCGGGAAAATCCGCCATCGCCAGGCTGCGCGTGCCGGCGGCGTTGGCCACGTGGATCCGCGCGTCCAGCGCCATGGCGATGGTGGGGATCTCGGCCGAGGGGTCGAGCTGGCACAGGCTGCCGCCCACCGTGCCGCGATTGCGCGTCTGCCGGTGGCCGACGTTCAGGATCGCCTCGCGCAGGATGGGCAGCCGGTCGCGGACCAGGTCCGAGAACTCGACGTCGCGCTGGCGGGTCATGGCGCCGATCCGGATCGTGTCGCCTTCGTCGCGCAGGTAGGCCAGTTCCGGGATGCGGTTGATGTCCACCAGGCAGTCCGGGAACGCGAACCGCATGTTCAGCATGGCCATCAGCGACTGGCCGCCCGCCAGCACCCGCGCATTGTCGGTGCCGGCCAGGCATTGCAGCGCCTCGTCCAGGCTGCGCGGCGCCACGTAGTCGACGGCGGGAGCTTTCATGGCGCCTTCAGATCTTCGACAGGTCGAGGGCCGAGGCGGCGAACAGCTCCTCGGGTGCGACTTGCCGGCGCGACAAGCCCTGCTCGTGGTGATAGCGCGCGAAGGTCTCGATCACGTGGTGGTTGGCGGGCAGGCCGTAGGGCCAGTAGTCCTCGCCCATCAGCGCCTTGGCCTCGTTGTGGTGGTGAACCATCCAGGGCAGGGTGACCGCCAGGTGGCAGATCTCGTCCAGTTCCTTGACGGCCAGGGCCTTGGCCTTCAGGAAGGCCTTGTAGACGCTGACCGGCAGCCAGGGATTCTCTTCCACCAGCGACTTGCGTATGCCCACCATGTGCATGATGGGGAAGATGCGGGTGCGACGGAAGTAGTCCTTCTCGGCATCGATGTAGTCGCCGAACAGGCGGCCGACGTTGGGCGCGTCGCGCAGGAAGCAGGACGGCGCGCGGGCGCCGATGTAGCCGTCGATCTCGCCGGACTCCAGCATGCCCGACAGGGTCTTGTCGTCGGGGATCTGCTTCAGGTCGATGGACGGATCCAGCTCGATGGGCGCGCGTTCGCCCCGGCCCGGTTCCTCGACGCCGCCGCGCCGCCACTTGATGTCGGCCGGCTTGACGCCGTATTCGTCCTCGAGGATGCCGCGGATCCAGACGTTCGCGGTGATCTGGTATTCGGGCACGCCTATGGTCTTGCCCTTGAGGTCCTGCGGACGCTCGATGCCGCGGTCGGTGCGCACGTAGATGCCCGATTGGCGGAAGACCCGCGACAGGAAGGCGGGCACCGCGACGTACTTGTTGTCGCCGCGCGCCGTGGTCATCATGTGGCTGCTCATGGAGATTTCCGTTACGTCGAACTCCTCGTAGCGGAAGGCGCGGTGAAAGGCTTCTTCCGGCTCCAGCGGCACGGCGCGCACGTTGCAGCCCTCGATGGCGACGCGGCCGTCGAACAGGGCCTGGGTGCGGTCGTAGTTGCCTACGGAGAGGCTGATGTTCAGTTTGTTCATCGGTTTTCCTTCTGGTGGATGCGGGGAATCTCAGTCCGCGCTCAGGCCGATCTTCCGGGCCAGCGCGGCAAAACGGTCGATGTCGTCGTTGACGATCTTCTGGAACGCGGCCGGGCCTTCGTCCGCGGTGGTGTAGCCCAGGTCCTCCAGGCGCTTGCGCATGGCGTCGGTCTTCATGATGGCCGACACCGTCTTGTAGATGTCCATCTTGATGTTGTCGGGCGTGCCGCCGGGAACCGCCAGGCCTTGCCACTGGCTGAGGTTGAAGCCGGGCGCGCCGCTCTCGGCCACGGTGGGCACGTCGGGTACGGCCTTCGAGCGCTCGCTGGACGTGATGGCCAACGCGCGCAGCTTGCCCGAGGAAATGTAGGTCAGCGCGCCGGAGATGGTGACCACCGCCAGGTCCACCTGCCCGCCCAGGACGTCGACCAGGGCGGGGCCACAGCCTTTGTACGGAACGTGCACGTTGCTCATCTTGAACTCGATGTTCATCATCTCGCCCGCCAGGTGCGGGTCGGTGCCGGCGCCGCAGGAGCCGTACGACAGCTTGGAACCCGGCTGGCGGCCCGCCGCTACCACGTCGGCCAGGGTCTTGAAGCGCGAAGATGCCGGTACGACCACCAGCATGGGAGCGTAGGCGACATTGATCACGGCCGCCAGGTCCTTCTTGGGGTCGTAGCCCAGGTTCTTGTAGATGGCGGGCGCCAGGGAATAGGCGTCGTTCATCATCAGCAGGGAGTGGCCGTCCTTGGGCTTGCCCGCGACGATGCGGGTGCCCACGGTGCTGCCGGCGCCGGCCTTGTTTTCGACGATGACGGACTGCCCCAGCCTGCCGAGCTGGTCGCCGATGAGCCGGGCCAGCATGTCGACCCCGCCGCCCACGGCATAGGGCACGGTGATCTCGACCGTCTTGACGGGGAAGGTGGGGGCGGCCTTGACGTCGGCCCGCGCCGCGGGCACGAGGGCGGCAGCGAAGGCCAGGGAGCACAGCAGTTGAACGGGCATCTTGGTCAGCATGGGGGAGCTCGCAGGGTCGGGTTGATCGGATCGGGGGCGCACTGGATGTGTGCCTTGATGCACCAAATTACTCAGTAGGCTGAACAATATAGTCACTGTACTGAGTATTTGGCCGGCCGCTCATTGGGGGAATCACCTAATGGTGAGGAATGCGTGCCCCGGATGAGTGCGCCGGCCGGTCATCAACCGGTGTGCGTGCAAGTTCCGGGCCATGGGGAGGGGCCGGGAGCCGGGGCTCCCGGCGCGTGGACCTACGCCTTGGCCTTGTACTGGGCCTCGATGCGGCGGCCGATGTCGGCGTCGACCTTCTTCCAGTAATCGAACGCGCGCTCGAGCACCGGCGAGCGCACGCCCGACTTCAGCCCGCCCACCACGGTATCGACCAGCCGCTGGCGCTGGGCATCGTCGAACACGTCGCGCACCAGCGCGCCGGCCTGGCCGAAGTCGTCGTCGTCCTTGCGCAGCTTGTAGGCCTCCCGCACCAGGCTGGTGTCGACTTCCCAACTTTCCTCTGGCGCCGCGCCGCCGTCGGCCCAGGCGCGGCCCTGGCTGTTGGGCGCGTAGGTGGCGGCGTTGCCGGCATGTTCATAGGTCATGTTGCCGTCGAACATGTAGGTGTTGAGCGGCACCTTCGGACGGTTCACGGGCAACTGGTGGAAGTTGGTGCCGATGCGGGCGCGATGCGCGTCGTTGTAGGCGAAGGCGCGGCCCAGCAGCATCTTGTCGGGCGACAGGCCGATACCGGGCACGGTATTCCCGGGCGAGAAGGCGGCCTGCTCGATCTCGGCGAAGAAATTGACCGGGTTGCGGTTCAGCGTCATCACGCCGACCTTGATCAGCGGGTAGTCCTTGTGCGGCCACACCTTGGTCAGGTCGAAGGGATTGAAGCGGTAGGTCTTGGCCTCGGCATACGGCATGACCTGCACCGACATCACCCACTTGGGATGTTCCCCGCGCACGATCGCCTCGAACAGGTCGCGCCGATGGTAGTCGGCGTCCTGGCCGGCGATGCGGGCGGCTTCCTCGTTGGTCAGGTTCTTCTCGCCCTGCTGGTTGTGGAAGTGGTACTTGACCCAGAATTTCTCGCCGGCCGCGTTGACCCACATATAGGTGTGCGACCCGAAGCCATTCATGTGGCGCCAGGACTGCGGAATGCCCCGATCGCCCATCAGGTAGGTGACCTGATGCGCGGATTCCGGATTGTGGGTCCAGAAATCCCATTGCATGTGGGCGTCGCGCAGGCCGGAGTCGGGCAGGCGCTTCTGGCTGCGGATGAAGTGGGGGAACTTGATGGGGTCGCGCACGAAGAAGACGGGCGTGTTGTTGCCGACCAGGTCGTAGTTGCCCGCGCTCGTATAGAACTTCAGCGAGAAGCCGCGCACGTCGCGCCAGGTGTCGGGGCTGCCGGACTCGCCGGCCACGGTGGAGAACCGGGCCAGCATCTCGGTCTTACAGCCTTTCTGGAACAGGGCGGCCTTGGTGTAGCGGGAGATGTCCTCGGTGGTCTCGAAGACGCCGAACGCGCCCGAGCCCTTGGCGTGGGGCTGGCGCTCGGGGACTTTTTCCCGGTTGAAGTGCGCCATCTGTTCGAGGAAATGCACGTCGTGCAGGACCAGCGGTCCGTCGCTGCCCACCGTCAGCGAATTGCGGTCGCTGGGGGCGGGGGCACCGGCGCTGGTGGTGCTGTGGCCGGGGAGGGAGGTCTTGTCGCTCATCGTCGGACTCCTGAAGGCGGGGTTGAGGATCGGGTCCAAAGACGCTGCGGTCTTTGCCCTACGATGGCTCATCCTAGCCAAGAAGCCGAGGCGGAACGCACAAAGTCCGTCCAGCCTTGTGTATCAAAATGTAACTAAAAAACGGCGGCCTGACGGCGTTCAGGCGAATGCGTGCCAGCGCACCGTGCGTTCGGCCGCGCTGCGGGGCGCCTTGTTCATGACCATGGCGATCGTCTGGCGCGACAGTTCCTTGCGCCAGGCGGCTTCGGCGCCGCGCATGGCCGAGGCGATGGCACAGGGCCGGCGGCATTCGGCAGGGGGCGCGGCGCCTTCGCCGTTGCTGCGGATCTCGGTACAGCGGAATGCCGCCTCCTGGCCCTCGATGGCATCGACCACTTCCAGCAGCGTGATTCGCGCCGGCGCCCGGGCCAGCCGGAAACCGCCCTTGGGCCCCGCCGACGACACCAGGATGCCGGCTCGCACCAGGGCCTGCAGCGACTTGTTCAGATAGGCGGCTGGCAGGCCGAACTTGGCCGCCAGCCTGGCGGTGGAGACCACCTCGTCCTGCCCTATCCAGCCCAGGGCCACGCAGCAATGCAGGCCCCATTCCACGCCTTCGCTCATCCTCATGGTTCATGCCTCGTAATGGATAATCCGGACTATACACATCCAGATTGTGATTGACTAGCGTTCGGAACGAGACCAGAATCCGCTCCTGAATCTGGTTATTAAATATCCAGATTGTGGCCGGGAACGACGAGATGCGGGCCGGTAACGATAGCGTTCGCGACAAGGCGGGCGGAAGGAGACAACATGAGAAAGCATCATCGCCTGATGGGCGTCTGCACCGGGGCTTGCATGGCCCTGGCGACTCTGGCCGCCGCGAATGCGGCCGGGCAGGAGAAACTGAAGGTCGGCTTCATGGCCGAACTGTCGGGTCCGCAGGCCGCGCTGGGCCAGGACATGTACGACGGCTTCATGCTCTATCTGGATCGCAACGGCGGCAAGCTGGGCGGCCGGGAGATCCGCGTGGTCAAGGCGGACAGCCAGCTCAAGCCGGAGGTGGGTGTGCAACTGGTCGAGAGCCTGACGGGTCGCAACGACGTACCCATCATCGTCGGGGTGACGTTCTCGAACGTCATGCTGGCCGTGCATCCGCGCATCACGCAGAAGAAGGTTTTCCTGATCGGGACCAACGCTGGACCCAGCCAGTTGGCGGGCAAGGCCTGCTCGCCCTACTTCTTCAGCACCTCCTGGCAGAACGACCAGCAGGCCGAGGTCGTGGGTCACTACGCCGCGTCCAAGGGCTACAAGCGGGTCATCACCATGGTGCCCAACTACCAGTCGGGCTTCGATTTCGTGACCGGATTCAAACGCTACTACAAGGCGCCCCTGCTGGACGAAATCTATACCCCGCTCAGCCAGCAGGACTTCTCCGCCGAACTGACACGGATCGCGGCCAGCAAGCCCGATGCCGTGTTCGTCTTCTATCCCGGCGGACTCGGGGTGAACTTCCTGCGCCAGTACCAGCAGGCGGGACTGCTGGGCCGGATACCGGTGCTTTCCGCGTCCACCACCGACGCCATCAACCTTCCCGCCCAGCGTGAAAGCGCCCTGGGGGTGATCACGGGCACCGCCTGGGGGCCCGACCTGGACAACGAGGCCAACCGCGTTTTCGTGGCCGGGTTCGAGAAGAAGTATGGACGCATCCCTTCCCACTACGCGGCGCAGAGCTACGACGGCGCGCAACTGCTGGACTCGGCGCTGAAGAAGGTGGGCGGCCGCGTCGAGGACAAGAGCGCCTTCATGGCGGCGCTCAGGCAGGCCGACTTTCCGTCGGTGCGCGGCGTGTTCAGGTTCGGCAACAACAATTTCCCCGTCCAGGACATGCATGTGTTCGAAGTGGTGAAGGACGCGCGCGGCCGCGTGACGCTCAAGACCATCGCGACCCCGCTGAAGGACCACCGCGATGCCTACCACGCCGAATGCCCGATGGAATGACGCCCGCGCCATGAACGCTCAACTCATCGCTACCCAGGTGCTCAACGGCCTGCAACTCGGCATCCTGCTGTTCCTGATGTCGGCTGGCCTGACGCTGGTGTTCGGGATCATGAACTTCGTCAATCTCGCGCACGGATCGCTCTACATGATGGGCGCCTATCTGGCGGCGGCCATGCTGGGGGCCTTCGATTCCTTCCTGCTGGCGCTGCTGTTGGCCGTGCCCGCCACCATACTGATCGGCCTGGCGGTCGACCGTCTGGTGCTGGCTGGCCTGTACACGCGCGACCACCTGGACCAGGTGCTGGCCACGTTCGGCCTGATCCTGGTCTTCAACGAGATCGTGCGCTTCGCCTGGGGCCCGGCGCCGGTCTACATCAACGTGCCGCGGGCGCTGTCCGGAACGGTGGAGCTGTTCGGCTTCCCGTACCCCGCGTACCGGTTCGCCATCATCGCGGTCGGGCTGGCGGCGGGCCTCGCGCTTTATGTCCTGATCAACCGGACGCGCGTGGGCATGCTGATACGCGCCGGCGCGGCCGATGCGGAAATGGTGGGCGCGATGGGGGTCAACATCCGCCTGCTGAATGCGCTGATCTTCGGGGTGGGGGCGGGTCTTGCGGGACTCGCGGGCGTGATGGCCGGTCCCATCCTGTCGGTGCAGCCCGGCATGGGCGAACCCGTGCTGGTGCTGACCCTGGTGGTCATCGTGACCGGTGGCATCGGCTCCATACGCGGGGCGTTCCATGGTGCGCTGCTGGTCGGCCTGATCGACACGCTGGGGCGCGCCTTCCTGCCGGCGGTGTTCGACGCGCTGGCAAGCAAGGCCTTCGCCCAGGCCGCGGGCCCAGCGGTGGCGTCCATGCTCATCTACCTGCTGATGGCGCTGGTGCTCGCCATGCGCCCGCACGGGCTCTTTCCAGTGAGGCACGCATGAACTCCACCCTGTATGCCAAGGACGCGCCGCCGCGCGGCGCGAATACGGCCGGCGCAATGGCGGTCCGGCGCGCCGCGCCGGCCGCCGCGGTCTTCCTGGCGCTGTGCCTCGTCCCAGTGGCCGCCCATCTGCTGGGCCAGCCGTTCTGGCTCGGCCTGGTCGCGCGCATCATGATCCTCGGGCTGGCGGCCGTGGGCCTGAACCTGGTGCTGGGATACGGCGGCATGGTCAGCCTGGGCCATGCGATGTACCTGGGCATCGGCGCGTACTCGGTGGGTATCCTGTCGGCCCACGGCGTGGATTCGGGGTTGGTCCATCTGGCGGTGGCGCTGGCCGTCGGCGCGGCCGTGGCGCTGGTCGTGGGGTTCATCTGCCTGAAGACGAGCGGCATGGCGTTCATCATGATCACGCTGGCTTTCGCCCAGATGTTCTATTTTCTGGCGATCAGCCTGAAGCAGTACGGCGGCGACGACGGGCTGACCATCGCGCAGCACAGCCGCGTGCCGGGTCTGTCGCTGGACGATCCCTACCAGTTCTACCTGTTGGCGCTGGTCGTGCTGACGGCCGTCTGTGCCCTGTGCCGTCGGCTGATCGGCTCGCGCTTCGGCATGGTCCTGCGCGGGAGCCGCCAGAATCCGCGCCGCATGCAGGCCCTGGGCTTTCCCATCCTGCGCTACCGGCTTGCCGCCTATGTGCTGTCGGCGATGATCGTGGTGGTGGCGGGAGTGCTGCTGGGCAATCTGGCCCGTTTCGCGTCGCCTTCGTACATGAGCTGGACCCTGTCGGGGGACCTGGTGCTGATGTGCGTGCTGGGCGGCATGGCGACACTGCTGGGGCCGATCGTGGGGGCGGCGGCCTTCGTGCTGCTGGAAGAGTTCCTGTCCAGCATGCCGCTCGAACTGCCGGGCGTGGCGGCGGACCTGATCCGTACTCACTGGCTGGGCGTCTTCGGCGTGTTCGTGGTGGCCGTCGTGCTGTTCGCGCGGCGCGGCCTGTACGGCGCCCTGGCGGGCCGGGAGGACACCGATGGCTGAGATCCTGGCCGCGAGCCGACTGGTCAAGCGCTACGGGGCGCTGAAGGTGACCGATGGACTTTGCATGACCCTGGAACAGGGGGAACTGCATGCCGTCATCGGTCCCAACGGCGCGGGCAAGACCACGCTCATCCATCAACTGGCCGGCGAGATCGCGCCGGATGCGGGCACGATCTCGCTGAGGGGGCGCGACATCACGCGAACGCCGGTCCATCGGCGGGCCCTGGCCGGCATCGGGCGTTCCTACCAGATCACCTCGGTGTTCCGGGAATTCTCCGTACTGGAGAACGTCATGCTGGCGGTCCAGGCCGGGCAGGGGCACAGTTTCCGCTTCTGGCGGCCGGTGAGCCGGGACGCCGGCCTGGCCGGGCCGGCGCGGGCAGCGTTGGGGCGGGTCGGGCTGGGGTACGCGGCTGGCCGGGCGGCGGGCGCGCTGGCCCACGGCGAGATGCGTCAGTTGGAGATCGCCATGGCGCTTGCGATGCGGCCGGAGGTGTTGCTGCTGGACGAGCCCATGGCGGGCATGAGCCGCCAGGAATCGGCCGGGTTGGTCGACATGCTGCGCGAACTCAAGGGCACCTACAGCATCGTCCTGGTCGAACACGACATGGATGCGGTGTTCGCGCTGGCCGACCGTATCACCGTGTTGTCGTACGGCCGCGTGATCGCCTGCGGCACGCCGGACCGGATCCGCGGCAATGAGGACGTCCGCGTCGCCTACCTGGGAGAAGGCCATGATTGAAACAGGCAGGGCCCGGCGCGGCGTCAGCCCGCTACTGCGGCTGCGCGGGATCGAGACCGCGTACGGCGGCAGCCAGGCGCTGTTCGGCGTCGACCTGGAGATCCACGCGGGTGAATGCGTCGCGCTGCTGGGCCGCAACGGCATGGGCAAGTCGACCACGGTCAAGTCCATCATGGGGTTGCAGCGCCTGTGCGGTGGCGACGTCGAGTGGCGGGGACGCAGCCTGCGCCGCCTGGGCGCGCACCGTATCGCGCGCTCGGGTCTGGGGCTGGTGCCCGAGGGACGGCGGGTATTTCCCAGTCTTTCGGTGCGCGAGAACCTGATCGCCACGGCGCGCGAGGCGCCGGGGCGCGCGGTGGGTTGGTCGCTGGACGATATCTACGGGATGTTTCCAAGGCTGCGCGAGCGCCAGCGGAATCTCGGCTGCCATCTTTCCGGCGGCGAGCAGCAGATGCTGGCCATCGGCCGCGCCCTGATGACGAATCCCGATCTGCTGATCCTGGACGAGGCCACCGAAGGGCTTGCGCCGCTCGTCAGGGGAGACATCTGGCGCTGTATCCAGTCGTTGAAGGAGCGGGGCCTGGCACTGTTGGTCATCGACAAGAACCTGGGGCCGCTGATGCGGGTGGCCGATCACCACTACATCCTCGAGAAGGGCTCGGTCGTCTGGCAGGGTTCCTCTGAGGCCTTGCGGGCGCGCCCGGAGCTGGTGCGCGACCATATCGGCATGTAGGGCGGCCATCCGCGATTTATTCTGAAGGAGTTGTCTAGATGAAACGCATCGTCGTATTGGGGGGCGGATTCGCCGGCCTGTGGAGCGCGGTCGGAGCCGCGCGCAAGCTGGACGAGCACGGCGTGGGCCCGGGCGAAGTCCGGGTGACGCTGGTGGAGCGGAACGATTTCCACAGCATCCGTGTCCGCAACTATGAAGAGGACCTGGCGGCCACGCTCGTGCCGCTGGATCGCGTGCTGGATCCGGTGGGCGTGGAGCGGGTGCGCGGGGACGTTGCCGCGATCGACATCGGGCGCCGCACCGTGACCGTCCGTACCGAGGCCGGCCGCGAGGTCCTCGAGTACGATCGCCTGGTGTACGCGCTGGGCAGCGGCTTGCAGCGTCCGCCCATCCCCGGCCTGGCCGGGCACGCTTTCGACATCGATACGTACCAGGAGGCCAGGCGGCTCGACGCCCATCTGCGTGCGCTGGCGGCCGGCGGCGATCCGGACCGGCTGCGCGTGCTGGTCGTCGGCGCGGGGCTGACCGGCATCGAGCTTGCCTCGGAACTGCCGGCGCGCCTGGCGGCGATGGCCGCCGGGACGCCGGGCGAGGCCCGGCCGCGGGTGATCCTGGCCGATGCGAGCCCGCTGATCGGCCCGGACATGGGCGACGAGGCGCGCGCGGTCATCGTCGAGGCGCTGGGTGAGCTGGGGGTGGAGATGCGCACGGGGATCTCGATCGTGTCGGTAGATGGCCGGGGCGTCACGCTGGCGGACGGCCAGCGCCTGGAGGCGCCGACCGTGGTGTGGTGCGGCGGCATGCGGGCCAATGCGCTGGGCGCCGCGATTCCGGGCGAAAAAGACCGGTTGGGCCGCCTGGACGTCGACGAGTTCATGCGCGTGCGAGGCGTGGCCGGCGTCTACGCGGCGGGGGACGCGGCCCGCGCCGTGCTGGACGGCACCCATGCGTCGGTGATGTCCTGCCAGCACGGCCGTCCCATGGGCCGCTATGCTGGCCATAACGTCGCCGCCGACCTGATCGGCCAGCCCATGCTTCCCCTATATATAGACTGGTACGTGACGGTGCTGGACCTGGGCCCCTGGGGCGCGGTCTATACGGGCGGCTGGGACCGCCGGGTTATTTCCACCCGGGACGCCGCCAAGACGACCAAGCGGACCATCAACGGCCAGCGCATCTATCCGCCGCTGAGCGGCGACCGGGCGGAGATCCTGGCGGCCGCCGCCCCGCAGGTGCAGGAGCCGCCCGAGGTGCGCCGGCTATAATGTGCGGTATCGGCGACAGGCGTGCTCCTGTCGCCGTTTTGTATATATGGATAGACGTCCACGCCAGGGTTTGCATTGACAGCCTGGTTTTGCCCGGGCTATTATGGCAAGCTCTCTGGAGTCGGCTCGCCCGGGCCGCGCGTTCTTTGATGTGCAGAATTGCAATATCCGGCAGGCACAATCGCTCGGATGTCCCGCAAATCCTGCCTTTCTCAAGAGCCGCGTCGCGGCGTTCCTCCCCCAGCAGGTTTTCATGCCGCACGATCGTGCGGCCCGTGCATGTTCCTCTTCCGGTTCGCCCCGGTCGCGGCTTCCTGCTCGGGGCCGCGCTGCCGGATGGCTTGTTGTAGACGTCTGGGCCTTGTGACGTAGGCCGCAGACCTAACCAAAAGACCCCAAAAGGTTACGGAAGAGGGCTTATGCCAACTATCAGCCAACTCGTGCGCAAGCCGCGCGAATCCAGCCACGCCAAGAGCAAGTCGCCCGCTCTTGAAAGCAGCCCGCAGCGTCGCGGCGTCTGCACCCGTGTCTACACCACGACCCCCAAGAAGCCGAACTCGGCTCTGCGTAAGGTCGCCAAGGTGCGCCTGACCAACGGTTTCGAAGTCATTTCGTACATCGGCGGTGAAGGCCACAACCTGCAGGAGCACTCGGTGGTTCTGGTGCGCGGCGGCCGGGTGAAGGATCTCCCGGGTGTGCGCTACCACATCGTCCGCGGCTCGCTGGACCTGCAAGGCGTGAAGGATCGCAAGCAGTCCCGCTCGAAGTACGGCGCCAAGCGCCCCAAGAAGGCCTGATCTCCAGGTCTTGCCGCTTTACCCGTTGCGTTGCCGCGCCCTGACCTGCAGGGGCGGCGCGAGTAAGGGGCCCGTCGGGGCGCAAGCCCACCATGACAGGCCACGGCCGTAGGCGAAAGCCCGCGGTTCAACTGAAGACATAGGAAGTAGAAATGCCTCGTCGTCGCGAAGTACCCAAGCGTGAAATCCTGCCCGATCCCAAGTTCGGCAGCGTTGAACTCGCCAAATTCATGAACGTCGTCATGCTCTCCGGCAAGAAGGCCGTTGCAGAGCGGATCGTTTATGGCGCCCTCGAACAAATCCAGACCAAGACCGGCAAGGACCCCATCGAGGTGTTCGGTCAGGCGATCGGCAACGTCAAGCCCATCGTCGAGGTCAAGAGCCGCCGGGTCGGCGGCGCCAACTACCAAGTGCCGGTTGAAGTGCGCCCCGTGCGCCGCCTGGCCTTGGCTATGCGTTGGGTTCGCGAGGCCGCCAAGAAGCGTGGCGAGAAGTCCATGGACCTGCGCCTGGCCGGCGAACTGATGGATGCGTCCGAAGGCCGCGGCGGCGCGGTCAAGAAGCGCGACGACACGCACAAGATGGCCGAAGCCAACAAGGCATTCAGCCACTTCCGCTGGTAAGCAGCACTCTTCGTTTCTCAAATGGCCCGCGGCCGATCGCCGTGGGCCAACCAGTCCAGTCACCAAGGAAATCCGATCATGGCCCGCAAGACCCCGATCGAGCGCTACCGCAACATCGGCATCTCTGCGCACATCGACGCAGGGAAGACCACCACCACCGAACGTATCCTGTTCTATACGGGCGTCAACCACAAGCTTGGCGAAGTGCACGACGGCGCCGCCACGATGGACTGGATGGAGCAGGAGCAGGAACGCGGCATCACGATCACCTCGGCTGCCACCACCTGCTTCTGGAAGGGCATGGCGGGCAACTATCCCGAGCATCGCTTCAACATCATCGACACCCCGGGGCACGTGGACTTCACGATTGAAGTCGAACGCTCCATGCGCGTGCTCGACGGCGCCTGCATGGTGTATTGCGCCGTGGGCGGCGTGCAGCCCCAGTCGGAAACCGTCTGGCGCCAGGCCAACAAGTATGGCGTGCCTCGTCTCGCGTTCGTCAACAAGATGGACCGTACCGGCGCGAACTTCTTCAAGGTCTACGAGCAGATGCGTCTGCGCCTGAAGGCCAACCCGATCCCGCTGCAAGTGCCGATCGGCGCCGAAGACTCGTTCAAGGGCGTGGTCGACCTGGTCAAGATGAAGGCCATCGTGTGGGATGACGCCAGCCAGGGTACCAAGTTCGAATACGAAGACATCCCCGCCGAGCTGGCCGACACCTGCAGCGAATGGCACGAGAAGCTGGTCGAGGCGGCTGCCGAGTCGTCCGAAGAGCTGATGAACAAGTACCTGGAATCCGGCGAGCTGTCGGAAGCCGAGATCAAGTCCGCCATCCGCCAGCGCACCATCGCCGGCGAAATCCAGCCCATGCTGTGCGGCACCGCCTTCAAGAACAAGGGCGTGCAGGCCATGCTGGACGCGGTCATCGATTACCTGCCCTCGCCGGTCGACATCCCCCCGGTCGACGGTACCGACGAGAACGACCAGCCGGTGGTTCGCAAGGCCGACGACAAGGAAAAGTTCTCGGCGCTGGCGTTCAAGCTGATGACGGATCCGTTCGTCGGCCAGTTGACCTTCATCCGCGTGTACTCGGGCGTGCTGAACTCCGGCGACACCGTCTACAACGCGATCAAGGGCAAGAAAGAGCGCGTCGGCCGTATTCTGCAGATGCACGCCAACCAGCGTGAGGAAATCAAGGAAGTGCTGGCGGGCGACATCGCCGCGGCCGTGGGCCTGAAGGACGTCACGACCGGCGAAACGCTGTGCGATCCGGAATCGATCGTCACGCTGGAAAAGATGGAGTTCCCCGAGCCCGTGATCGCGCAGGCCGTCGAACCCAAGACCAAGGCCGACCAGGAAAAGATGGGCATCGCCCTGAACCGCCTGGCCGCCGAGGATCCGTCGTTCCGCGTGCGCACCGATGAGGAATCGGGCCAGACCATCATTGCCGGCATGGGCGAGCTCCACCTGGAAATCCTGGTCGACCGCATGAAGCGCGAATTCGGCGTTGACGCCAACGTCGGCAAGCCCCAGGTGGCCTACCGCGAAACCATCCGCAAGGTTTGCGAAGAGTCCGAAGGCAAGTTCGTCAAGCAGTCGGGCGGCCGTGGCCAATATGGTCACGTGGTGCTGAAGGTCGAGCCCCAGGAGGCCGGCAAGGGCTTCGAGTTCGTCGACGCGATCAAGGGCGGCGTGGTGCCCCGCGAATTCATCCCGGCCGTGGAAAAGGGTTGCGTCGATACCCTGCAGGCCGGCGTGATGGCCGGTTATCCGGTGGTGGACGTCAAGGTCACGCTGTTCTTCGGTTCGTACCACGACGTGGACTCGAACGAAAACGCGTTCAAGATGGCTGCCTCGATGGCCTTCAAGGACGGCATGCGCAAGGCCAACCCCGTGCTGCTCGAGCCCATGATGGCCGTGGAGGTCGAGACGCCGGAAGACTACGCCGGTACCGTGATGGGCGATCTGTCCTCGCGTCGCGGCATGGTCCAGGGCATGGACGACATGGTCGGCGGCGGCAAGGTCATCAAGGCCGAGGTTCCCCTGGCCGAGATGTTCGGTTATTCCACCTCGCTGCGTTCCGCGACCCAGGGTCGTGCGACGTACACGATGGAATTCAAGCATTACGCGGAAGCGCCGAAGAACGTCGCCGACGCAATCATCAGCGCCCGCGCCAAGTAATTGGCGACAGGCAAGTAATCGTTAAATCTCCAGGCAAACTGCAGGAAGAGAGAACATGGCAAAAGGCAAGTTTGAGCGTACGAAGCCGCACGTGAACGTGGGCACGATCGGTCACGTTGACCACGGCAAGACGACGCTGACGGCGGCGATCA
>MKUP01000018.1:80269-90577 GCA_001898625.1 Burkholderiales bacterium 67-32 | reverse complement strand
ACCGCACAACGGTAGCCGACACCGGACCGCGCGAAGACGCCGCCTTCGCTGGCTTGCCGACGATTACCGCGGCATTCCGCATTTGCCTCCCGCATCCGCTCCCGGCAACTGCGGCCCGGTGGCGATGCTGCACCAGCAGCCAGCGCCCCGGCGAACACGGCGATGGCCGCAGGCCAGCCGTGTTCGAGGCAAGACGTCTGCACGTTGGACGGCTGCGCCGGAGGCAGCGCGAAGTGCGGCGCGAATGCGCTCGCACTGCACGCGCGACGACATGGCAACAGCAGCCCGGACGACACGCCCGATAGCACGATGATGTGCAGTGAATCGGCGGCCATCATGGGCGAGACTCCAGCCAGACCGGGCGCGCAACGCCGATCACGGCGGCTGCGCTGACCGGCCCAAAATAACGGCTGTCGAACGATGCCGGGTTAGTCACGCTGAGCAAGAACAGCTCGCCAGGCCGAAGCTGGCGGCACTGCCGCCAGGATGGCAGCAGGCGCCCCAGCCGGTCGGCAGGTCGGACGGCGGCCACCGGCACGCCGTCGATGCGGACTTTGCCGTCAGCGATGCACACCTCTTGCGGCGCCATCGCGCCTACGCGCTTGAGCAACGGGATGCGCGTCGGCAAGTAGCCGCGCTGCGCAGCGAGCGTGGCAGCCTCGGCGGGTAGCGGCACCAGCACGATGCTGCCCACGGACAACGGACATGGCAGCGAGCTGGTGCCGTGGCCCAGCGGATCGACGCGATACCAGCCGACCGCCACGCTGTCGGACGGGTTGTAGGTCAGGCGCGGCAGTGGATGCACGAAGGACGCCCAGGCCAGCGCAGCGAGGCCGCAGGCGGACAGGCCCGCCAGCACGAGGCGAGCGCGCAGGCGCGAACGAGAACGCGGCGGGATGCAGGTTGCGCCGGCGACAGTGGATGGGAGCATCATGGCAACGCCCTCCCGGCCAGCCAAGCGTCGTGCCGCTCGGCGCTGTATTCGGGCAGCGGCAGGCGCGCAGCGAGCCGGTTGCCCAGCGTGCGCCAGTACGCGGGCGAGGCGGTAGCGGGCGCGATGCCCAGCGCCTCGATAGCGTCGATGCGTTCCAGCACGGCGCGCACCTGGTTGTCGCCCTCGACGTGCAGCAGCAGGCGTGCGCTCGGCTGCACGCCGGGGATGCGCTGCGCCGCGTCCAGTGGTGTGCAAGCCTGCATCACCATGAGCTGCCAGCGGATCGTGCCGTAGTCGTTGGCCTGCCAGCGGATGCGGCACAGCATGGCGCCCGGCAGGAACACCGCGCAGCGCCGCCAGTGATCGAGCTGGTGCGTGCGCGCAGGTTCGCCGAAGCGCAGATAGAGCTTGAAGCGCGGTTCGATGTAGGCCAGCGCCACCCGCGTCAGCGGTGCGGTGGCAGGCTGGCCGGAAGGCGGCGTTGCGAGCGCAGCCGTGGCCGCGCCAGCGGCAGGCAAAGCGGATGCGGTCATGGTGTGTTCTCCCTGCGATGTTCTGGAAACTCCCGCTCCAGCAGCGCGCGCAGCAGATCGGCCACCGTCACGCCTTGCGTGAAGGCCGATACCTTGATGCGCGCCCGCATGGCGGGCGTGATGTCAAGGGTCAGGCGCGCGGTGTAGAGGTCGCCCTTGCCCAGCGCATCGGCGTCGCCCTGGCGAATCCACGCCTCGGCGTGTGGATTCGCGGGCGGACGCGCGCCGATGCCGACGCGCTTTGCCGTGCGCTTGCTGTTCGGTGGCGGCTTCGCTGTCATGACGGCCACCGCAGCAGTTCGTCCACCAGCGCGGTGATTTCGCGCGCGGCGGCGCTGTCCGGCGCCGTCTCGCGTGCCAGCCGGCCAGCGGCCACGCTGTCGGCGAAGACGATGCGTTGGCGCACTTCTGAGCGCAGCGCAGGAAGCGGCTGCTCGGCCAGCGCGCCGCGCGCCTCCCGTCCAATGACGGTGGTACTGACGCGCCGGTTGATGACGAAGGCCGCGCGCAGCACAGGCCGGAAGACTTGCGCTTCCCGAATCAGCGCCACCATTTCGGCACTGGCCCACAAGTCGTAGGGGCTCGGCTGCACCGGGATCAGCACGCGCTCGGCCGCCAGCAGTGCGGAGCGCGCTAAGGCGGCGATGCGCGGCGGGCCGTCGATGACGACGTGATCGGCTCGCCTGGCGAGTTCGGGCGCTTCCTGATGCAACGTTTCGCGGGCGAGGCCCACGGCGCTGAACAGCCTTGGCAAACCTTGCTGGCTGCGGCGCTGCGTCCAGTCCAGCGCGGAGCCTTGCGGGTCGGCATCCAGCAGCACGACATGCTGGCCGCGCATCGCCAGCTCGCCGGCGATGTGCGTGGCGAGCGTGGTCTTGCCGACGCCGCCTTTCTGATTGAGCAGAGCAACGATCATGGCCTGGCCCTCCGTGTTGGAAAGCCGGGCTGTTGCTGCTGCGCTTGTGGCCGCGTGGTGGTTGTCCACCGAGGCACGGCGCTTCTACTACCAGTTAGATGTTTTAAGTTAGGGAAGTTAAGGGAGGCCGAAACCCGCGCCGTTATTGGCTTTGCGGCCGATCCGTACTCCTGATAGCACGAGAGCCGTACTCCCGATAGCACGATACCTCGTACTCCTGATAGCACGAGCCCGTCCACAGGCTTCGCACCGTTTATCCCCGTGCCGTGAACGGCACGGGCCGGAAGGTCAGCAGCTCGGCGCCGTTGTCCGGCATCCGCTCGATGTCCAGGACGTAGCCGGGCAGCGACTGCCGCGCGACCAGCGCGCGCAGGTCGTAGGCGAAGTCCGAGAAGCGCGTGGCGCTGCCCGATTTCCGATACAGGTGCCGGAAGTCGAATTGCCAGCCGCCCGGCTGCCGCCCGCCGTGCTTTCGCACCAGCCGGTACAGCCACCGCTCGATGCCACCCGTCAGCCGGAAATACGCCGGGTCGATGGTCAGCACCAGCGCGGCATCCATCACGCCTCCATAGAACCAGTCCGGCAAGATCAGCTCCAGTCCCAAGGGCGTGCCCTTGGCATCGGCCAGTTCCTTCCACTCGTTGATCCACGAGAAGCGGTGCAGGCGCCGTCCCGTCGTCTCGCGGATCGACGTGGCCACCGTCGTGGATTGCAGGCGATCCAGCGCGGCCTTGAGGCGCTGGTAGTCGCGCAGCGACGTACCGCGCCCGATGAAACGCAGGATCTCGTAGGGCGTGGCCTGCATCAACCGCGACGGGCGCAGGCCCGCGTCGCGCGCTTCCACGATCTGCGAGGCCGCCCAGATCAGGACATCCGCATCCCAGATCGTGGCGATGCCGTGCTCCTGCGTGCCCTCCACGCGGATCGTGATGCCGCTGGCGCGGAAGTCGATCGGCGCCACGCGCCGCGACTTCGCCAGCGAGAAGAACGGAAAGGCCATCAAATCCTGGCTGTCGCGCGGCGCCATGTCGCCCGGCAGGGCGCGGAACAGGTCGAGCTGTTCGCGCTCTGGCACGGGCCGCTGCCGGGACGGCAGCGCAGGGTTGGACATGGCGAAGGCCACCCGCGCGCCAGCGATCAGCGCGCACGGCTGTCCGCCGAGTGCTGCTCGGCGTATTCGGGATCGGATGTGCTCTCGAAGCTGCGCTCGGAAGCCCAGGCATCGAGGTCGGCCACGGCGTACATCACGCGGCGGCCGAATTTGCGGAACTTGGGGCCGCCACCCAGCACGCGCTGCTTTTCCAGCGTGCGCGGCGACAGCCGCAGGTAGTCGGCGGCTTCGTCGTTGGTGAGATAACGCTGCGGTTGCGCAGCAGGATTCATGGGAGCGGCGGCAGGTCGCAAGGGAGCGGGACGCATGGCGTGAACCTCCATAGCTTTCAAAGCTCCGGTCACACAGCGCAACCGGATGGAGGCAGTCTCAGAAAACGAAGCGCTCCTGCTCAGGGTCGTTTTGCGTCCCCTTCAAAACGTCCCTTCTCAAGCGACGGCAGTTGTGCTAGTTGGCGGTAGCCGCCGCGCATCAACGCATTGCCACGCCGCACCAAACGGCGCACGCGGGCGCGCAAATCGCCATCGGCGTGCCAGTCGGCGGCCACGGCATCGGCACCGAACAGTCCTTCGGCCACGTCGCGCAAGGACGCACCCGTCAGGGTCGCGTCGAGCGCCTGCAGGGTGTGCAGCTCCAATAGCGCGGCCGGTGTCGGCCTGGGTCTGGTCTGCACGGCGCTGGGCGCGTGGCCGAGCGCAGGCGCGACAGCGCCGCCGCGCTGGGCATAGGCGACAGCCATGCCGTCTTCCAGGCCGGGGGCCAGCGCGAAGCGCAAGCATCGACCGGGGCTGCGCGCGATCAGCACCAGCCGCTTGCCATCGTGGATCAGTTGCTTGTGACCAGGGATGCGCCAGAACTCGAAGGCGGTGGCATCCTGCGGTGGGTCGGCATCGGGATAGAGCTGCACCACGCCGGCGTGGCCGGGTAGCCAGGCCGGATGCGCGTCGCGCGCATCCAGGGCCGGGTCTTCCAGCAGGCGCAAGCCCCAGCGTTGCGCCGCCTGCTGTGCCGCCTGCGACCGGCGATGACGGTGCAGCCAGTCGAGCCGGTAATCGGGATGGCGGCGCAGGTACTCCCAGGCCAGTGCGAACGCATCCAGCCACAGAACGTAGAGGTAAGCGGCGGTGGGATACCAGTGCGCCGCATGATGAGGCTCGACCATGATCCAAGCTCCTGTCGAACAGCACGAACGTCGCCACGGCGTCAGACATGCGGGAGCCTCAAATCAACGTAGAAATTCGATTAAGCTGTAACTACTGGTGTCAAGGCCGATGGGCTCCGGCGTGTTGCGAAATCCGTCCGAATGCGACGGCCGCCCGACTCCAAAATGTCATGCGGCACGAAATACCGTGCCGCAACTCCCGCAAAAGATTGTGGCTGTTTTACGCACGAGAGCACCGTTTCGGTGCAAGAGTGCGAATTCAGACTTTGCGGGTCTGGAGCAAGACTGAAATAGTCTCAATGCGCCCGGCTTGGCCGTGGCGCGAGCGGTTCAATCGACGATGGAACCGTTGTCCTGCGCCAGCCGCAGGTATTCCGACAGCGGGCGCACCGCTTTGAAATACCGATCCCGCATCACGGGCAGCTTGTTCGGCCCGACGATGGAAGCGAGGTCGGACAGCTTCACGTGGCCCAACTCGGGCATGCTGATTCCCAGGTCGATCAGGCCGTAGGCCGTGTCGCCGTCAGTGGGATCGAGCGAGGTCAGCAGCCAGGTGGCGTGCGCATCGGGGGTGAACAGCCGCACGACCGGCAATGGGTCGTGCGGTTCACCGGCGGCGACCCGCCGCCCGTTCTCCAGCAGCGCGGCGCGCTGCTCCTCGGTGACGAGGGGAGCGTTCATTGGGGTGCTCCTGTTCCAACGTGGAATTCCGGCTTTGCGTTTCCCCTCGCAAGCGTGGATGCGCATTCCATCCAAACCGTGGAAGCACGAAAGCGCAAAGGCGCAATTGTAGAAATCTGGAAAGACACGATGGCGGTTCTCCGGTTCTGTCGGAATCCGCAAAAGCGGATTTCCGTAAAAGAACGAATAAGGCCAATGGCATGAGTTAAAGATAACGTGGTTTTAATTGTGCTGCGACTTGACGCTTCTGTCCATGCAGAAGCGATCCATCCAGCGCGGCCGGCCAGCGGGCGCCACCACCTTCGACGCCGAATTGGCTCAAGCCTTCGGCGCGGCGGTGCGCGCGTTGCGGACGGAGCGCGGCATCGCGCAGGAGTCGCTGGCGCACCTCGCCGGCATCGAGCGTTCGCACATGGGCAAGGTCGAGCGCGGCGAGCACATGCCCACGCTGGCGATCATCTTCAAGATCGCCAGCGCGCTCGAATGCAGCACGGCTGTGCTGATGAGCGAGACCGAAGGCCAGCTTGAGGCGGCCCGGTCGTAGCGGCACTGCGCCCCGCCGCAGTGGGCGGGGCGCTGCGGCCGTCAGGCCGCCTGGGGCTTGCTGCGCGACCAGATCAGGTCGTGGGTGCCGTTCTCGCCTTCGATCAGGCGGGCGTAGACCGTGGCCGGGAACGAAGGATCGTCAAGGGTCACGGAGATGTAGTCCCGCCCGGCCTCGCTGGTCTTCTTCCACGCCGCGCCGATGTCGTGGCCGGCCGCCTGCAGGCGGAAGTCGGGGGCTTTCTCGTTGTCCCCCTTGTCGTTGGGCACCAGCTTGACCTTGACGTTGAGCGTCAGGGTGCGAAGCGTGCCGGTGAAGCCGTCTTTGTCTGCGGTGAAGGTGCCGATGTTGGCCATGATGGATCTCCTTTTGGTGGAGCAAGGTTCGCGCCCATCGCGTCCTTGTTGTGATCCGGCCGGCGGGGGACGGGCGGGCTGCACCGCTTGCGGTCGCAACGCAGTGGAGAGCCGGGAGGCGAAAAGAATTTGTCCCGCGAGGAATGCGCGCAGCGCAGGGGAAATTGTTTTCGCTGGACGGTTGCAGCCATGAAGCCCGAGGCGCAGCCGCGCCACCGCCAGGATTCACAACAACACAAGGACGCCTTGGGCCGAACCGCTCCGAAAGGAGACAGGGCCGACTCGGCATCCCCGCACGAAGGCTGCGCCGGCTTGCCCACTGACGCGGGCCAGGTCAACGACCCGACGACGAGCGAGAACGCCCCAGCCGCACCTTGCGGCGCCGGTCTTGAGGCGTGGCGTGGAAGCTCCATAGCGATGCCGGGCGGGATGTCCGTGAACCGTCCTTCGTAACGTGATGGGCGAGAACCACCAGCGTTGAGGACGGCACGCATTCGCACAACCTGCCGCAGCAAGCCCCAGCGTGTTCGCCAGCTCCCCGTCCATCGCGGCGGGGCGCTGGCCGGGCCGATCCGGCATCGCCAGTTCGGCAGCATCGAGGGGCGCCAAGCCGCGCGCGGCGGGGATGGGCCTTGCGCCGATCCCCTGGAGGCAAGCGCGGCGCGCAGCGCCGCAGGCGCGAAGGCGTGAGGGACCGAAGCCGAATGGCCGTGGCGACAAGGCGGCACGGGGCGCAGCCCGAAAGCCCGGCGGCGCATCGCGCCGCTCAGGCCGTTCTATATCTTCAGAAAGGAATCAAGAACAGACGCATGACCATCCAGTCCCGACACGCCCCCCCTGATGACATCGCGGCCATCGAAGGCGGTCAGCTCACGAAACGGAAAATAAAGCACGTTAAGGCGTAGTCACCCCGCGCGCGCGCTGCACCACCGTGAGGTTCGTTCCGTCTTGCAGTGACGCAATCAGCGGGCAGGATACGTTCCCCTTCCGTGCATGGCAGGCGCACACAAGCTCGGACAGCACGGCCTCCATGCGCGCCAGGTCAGCCATTTTTTCGCGTACGTCCTTGAGCTTGTGTTCCGCCAGGCTGCTGGCTTCCTCACAGTGGGTGCCGTCGTCCAGCCGCAGCAGATCTGCGATTTCATCCAGACTGAAACCCAGCCGCTGGGCTGACTTCACGAACCGCACCCGCGTTACATCCTCCTCGCCGTAGCGGCGGATGCTGCCATATGGCTTGTTCGGCTCAGGCAGCAGGCCCTTGCGCTGATAGAACCGGATGGTCTCCACGTTGACCCCGGCTGCCTTGGCAAAAACGCCGATGGTCAAATTTTCCAAATTGTTTTCCATGTCGCTTGACTCCGTACATGACTACGGAAGTAAGGTTACGCTACCCCATTCAAATTCGAAAGAACAAGCGTATGTCTGAACCACAAAACGGGCGCGGCGCGCTCTTCGCCGGAGGGCTGGCCGCCATCCTCGCGTCAACCTGCTGCCTTGGGCCGCTGGTTCTGGTCACTTTGGGATTCAGTGGTGCGTGGATCTGCAACTTGACGGTATTGGAGCCGTATCGGCCGATCTTCATCGGCGCGGCGCTGATTGCGCTGTTATTTGCCTGGCGGCGCATCTTCCGACCGGCCGCAGCCTGCAAGCCGGGCGAGGTGTGCGCTATTCCACAAGTGCGCACCACCTACAAACTCATTTTCTGGTTCGTCGCCGTGTTGGTCTTGGTCGCGCTTGGTTTTCCCTACGTCATGCCATTTTTTTACTAATCAGGAGTTCATCATGAAAAAGATGCTTGCTTCCCTAGCTCTCGCCGTTTTCGTTGCCCCCGTGTTGGCCGCCACTCAGACCGTCACGCTAGCCGTGCCTGGCATGACCTGCGCCTCTTGCCCGATCACTGTCAAGCACGCGCTTTCCAAGGTCGAGGGCGTGAGCAAGACCGACGTGAGTTTCGACAAGCGCCAAGCCGTCGTCACCTTCGACGATGCCAAGACCAACGTCCAGAAGTTGACTAAGGCGACCGAAGACGCGGGCTATCCGTCCAGCGTCAAACGCTGATCCGCTGAACCGAACTTGGGAACAACACATGGGACTCATCACGCGCATCGCCGACAAAACCGGCGCGCTTGGCAGTGTCGTTTCCGCGATGGGCTGCGCAGCCTGCTTTCCCGCCATCGCGAGCCTGGGTGCGGCCATCGGCCTAGGCTTCCTGAACCAGTACGAAGGGTTGTTCATTCGTATCCTGCTTCCGGTGTTCGCCAGCATCGCGCTTCTCGCCAATGCAATCGCTTGGCTCAATCACCGGCAGTTGCGACGGACTGTTTTCGGCCTCAGCGGCCCTGTCCTAGTGTTGGCAGCGGTGTTTTTCATGCGGGCATACGGCTGGCGGAGTGGCTGGTTGCTCTACGTTGGCCTGGCCTTCATGGTCGGGGTGTCTATTTGGGATTTTGTCTCGCCTGCAAACCGCCGCTGCGGCCCGGACGGCTGCGAACCGCCTCCCCAGCGCAGATAACAGTCTAGGCCGTTGCCAACATGAAAAAAATAGGAGTGGTTGCATGACCAATCTAAAAATCACGGGCATGACCTGCGACTCGTGCGCGGCGCATGTCAAGCAAGCGCTGGAAAAGGTGCCTGGCGTGCAGTCAGCGCTGGTGTCCTATCCGAAGGGTATGGCGCAACTCGCCATTGAGGCGGGCACGTCACCGGACGCGCTGACAGCCGCCGTGGCCGGACTGGGCTACAAGGCAACGCTTGCTGATACGCCACCGACGGACAACCGCACCGGATTGCTCGACAAGGTGCGCGGCTGGATGAGGGCTGCAGATAAGCACGGTGGCAACGAACGCCCGTTGCAGATAGCCGTGATCGGCAGCGGCGGCGCTGCAATGGCGGCGGCGCTGAAGGCCGTCGAGCAAGGCGCGAAGGTCACGCTGATCGAGCGCGGCACCATCGGAGGCACTTGCGTCAATATCGGCTGCGTACCGTCCAAGATCATGATCCGCGCTGCCCATATCGCCCATCTGCGCCGAGAAAGTCCGTTCGACGGCGGCATCCTGGCGACTGTGCCTGCGGTTGACCGCAGCAAATTACTGGCCCAACAGCAGGCACGCGTCGATGAGCTGCGCCACGCCAAGTACGAAGGCATCCTGGACGGCAACCCGGCCATCACCGTCCTGCACGGCGAAGCGCGTTTCAAGGACGACCAGAGCCTTGCCGTCCGTTTGAACGATGGCGGCGAGCGCGTCGTGATGTTCGACCGCTGCCTGGTCGCCACGGGTGCCAGTCCGGCCGTGCCGCCGATTCCAGGCTTGAAAGAGTCACCCTACTGGACTTCGACCGAGGCCCTGGTCAGCGACACCATTCCCGAGCGCCTAGCCGTGATCGGCTCGTCGGTGGTGGCGCTGGAACTGGCGCAAGCCTTCGCCCGGCTGGGCAGCCAGGTCACGATCCTGGCGCGCAGCACCTTGTTCTTCCGCGAAGACCCTGCCATCGGCGAGGCTGTCACAGCCGCCTTCCGTGCCGAAGGGATCACGGTGTTGGAACACACGCAAGCCAGCCAGGTCGCGCATGTGGACGGCGAATTCGTGCTGACCACCGCGCACGGAGAATTGCGCGCCGACAAGCTGCTGGTCGCTACCGGGCGGACACCGAACACGCGCAGCCTGGCACTGGACGCAGCGGGAGTCACCGTCAATGCACAAGGTGCCATCGTCATCGACAAGGGCATGCGCACCAGCACGCCGCACATTTATGCGGCCGGCGACTGCACTGACCAACCGCAATTCGTCTATGTGGCGGCAGCCGCCGGCACCCGCGCCGCGATCAACATGACGGGCGGGGATGCTGCCATCAATCTAACCGCGATGCCGGCCGTGGTGTTCACCGATCCGCAGGTCGCCACTGTGGGCTACAGCGAAGCGGAAGCGCATCACGACGGGATCGAGACTGACAGTCGCACGCTCACACTCGACAACGTGCCGCGTGCGCTTGCCAACTTCGACACGCGCGGCTTTATCAAGCTGGTCATCGAGGAAGGTAGCGGACGGCTCATCGGCGTGCAGGCGGTGGTGC
>MKUP01000018.1:0-80237 GCA_001898625.1 Burkholderiales bacterium 67-32 | reverse complement strand
ACGATGGTCGAGGGGTTGAAGCTCGCGGCGCAGACCTTCAGCAAGGACGTGAAGCAGCTTTCCTGCTGCGCCGGGTGAGGAAAAGAAGGAGGTGTTCGATGAACGCCTACACAGTGTCCCGGCTGGCCCTTGAGGCCGGGGTGAGCGTACATATCGCGCACGACTACCTGCTGCGCGGACTGCTGCGGCCAGTCACCTGCACCACGGGCGGCTACGGCTTGTTCGATGATGCCGCGTTGCAGAGGCTGTGCTTCGTGCGGGCCGCCTTCGAGGCGGGCATCGGCCTGGACGCGCTGGCGCGGCTGTGCCGGGCGCTGGATACGGCAAACGGCGATGAAACAGCCGTGCAGCTTGCCGTGCTGCGCCAGTTCGTCGAACGCCGACGCGAAGCGTTGGCCGATCTGGACGTGCAGTTGGAGGCCATGTCGCCCGCGCCGGCACAGCATGCGGAGAGTCTGCCATGAACCGCCCCGAGCGCTTACCGGCCGAGACACACAAACCGTTCACCGGCTACCTGTGGGGCGCGCTGGCCGTGCTGACCTGTCCCTGCCATTTGCCGATTCTCGCGGCCGTACTCGCCGGCACGACAGCCGGGGCATTCATCGGGGAGCACTGGGGCATCGCGGCCCTCGCGCTGACTGGCTTGTTTGTCCTGTCTGTGACGCGGCTGTTGCGGGTCTTCAGAGGTCGATCATGAGCGCCTCCCAACCCATTGAATGGACGGCGGCTCAACTGGCGAGGCGGTCAAGCGCGGGCAGCTTGAATTGCATTACCAGCCGATTGTCGATTTGCGCAGTGACCAGATTGTCGGCGCGGAAGCCCTGTTGCGCTGGTGCCACCCTGCGCTCGGACTGTTGCCGTCGGGCCAGTTCCTGCCCGTGGCCGAATCATCCGGCCTGATGTCGGAAATTAGCGCATGTAGCGCATTTCAACGCCGCGCCTGATTCCCTGCGAAAGCGGTGGCGTGGTGATTGGGGCTGTTGGGCTTCGACACCGGGCGCGGCCACTGCCGCGCCCGGATTTTTGAATCCACCGGCCCCAGCGCGAAACGCTGGGGCCGGTGCTGGCGTCATTCCTTGGTTTCGATGATCCACCACACGGCGCGCTGCAAAGCGCGGCCCGTGATGGGATGAATGTCGGTGAGGTCGACGCGGGCCGTCCAGCCCGAGGGCGGGCGGTAGCCGCGCACGTCGCTATCGCCGTGCCAGCGGCGGGCGCGCACCGTGCCTGGGGTGTAGATCGCCGCCATGCGCGGGCGGCTGGTGATGGTGCGGGTCATGGGCGGTTCTCCTTCCAGCGAAGCGCCCCGGTCGAGGCCGGGGCGCTTGCCTTCGGCGCTGGTCAAGCAGCCAGCGCCTCGGCGGGTTCATCCGCCATTGCCTCGGCACTCTCCGGGGCATCCTGTGCCTGCGGCTCCTCCGGCGCAGCTTCCGGCCCTTCGGCCTTGAAGATGGCGGGCATCCAGCCGGTGCCACCGGCCAGCCGTTCCGCTTCGCTGGCAATGTCGGCCTTCTTGAGCTTCGCCAGCCGGGTGACGGATTCCGGTGCAAACGCGCCCACGGCATCCAGAATCACGGCCTTGGAAACATGCTTGAAGTAGCCTCCGGCGGTCGGCTTCCACCATGCGGCCATGTCGAGGCCCACGGCCTGCGCCAGTTCCTCGCCGGGCTGGTGCGGCGTGGCGCGAGGCGTCACCACGTCCACCGTGGACGCGACGCACGCGGCCAGCAGCGCCATCAGTTCAGATTGCCCCATCGCCAGCAACGCGGGGAACAATTGGGCATCGTCCTGCGGCAGCCTTTCGGCCCATGCCTGCTGCATTTCGCGCAGGGCCACGGCGGCGAGTGATTCCGGCAAATCCGGGGCCAGGCCTTCCAGCCGGTCTTGCACCGTGAGGCGCACGCCCAGCGGCAGGTCATGCCCATAGCAGCGATCAAACAAAACGGTCTGCACCATGCCATGCACCAGCGCGGCCAGCGCCACCTGCGGACGGCAGGCCACCCCGATTTGCAGCGCGACGGTGCGGTGGGCGCTCAGACGCTGGGCCAGCCGGTCGGACATGGCGAGAGCCTTGGGCGTTTCGTCTTCCTCGCCTTCGCCATCGTTCACGGCGTCCTCGCTGCCGAACCCTTGGCGCAGCCGGTCCAGCGTGCGCAGCGCCTTGGCCTCAGCTTCCCGCAGCAGACCGCGATGAGTCACGGCCTCGCCGTTGCGGTCGATGGTGACGATGGCACCGGCTGCGGCCTTCACGGTCTGGCCGTAATCCTGCAAACCATCCTCCATCGCCTGCAACTGCTCGCCCAGCCGTTCGCCTTCCTCCTGCAAGGCATCGGCCTTGTCCTCGTCCTCGGCATCCATCGCGGCATCCACTGCCTCGGCTACTTCCTGCATCTTGGCTTGCAGCTTTTCGATGCGCTGCGCCTCGCGTTTGTTCGGCTCGCGGCGCTCCCTCGGGGCACGCTGGAAGGCTTGCAGGTCGGCATACGTGGCAGCGGGTGCGGCATCCACCCAGGCCCAGCCCTCGGCCTTCACCTCGGCGGCGATGCTCGCCAGCTTGTCTTGCGCCAGCCGTTCCAGCAGCGCGGCGTCGTTGAGGTACACGCCCGCATCGCCTTCCGCGAACAGATCACGGCGCACGCCGCCGCCTGCGGCCTCGTAGCTGTCCAACCCGACGAAGCGCACCAACGGATGCCGGTAGGTGTCGATTTCCCTTTCGGTGAGGCGTTCGCGCAAATGCGAAGAGTGGCGCTGCCATTGCGGGGCGTCGTAGAAAGCGGCTTCCTGCGCGGCGTGGTCGTCGGTGATGGACAACGCCATCAACTGATCCAGCGTCACGGCATCGGCCCGATAGTCCGCCATCAGGCGCGGCGAGACATTCGCCAGCTTCAAGCGGCGCTGCACCACCAGCGGCGTGACGCTGAAATCCGCCGCAATGTCCTCGATGGGCCGGCCTTCGGCCACCAGTGCCGCGAAGGCTTCAAACTGGTCTGCCGGGTGCATGGCTTCGCGCTGCACGTTCTCGGTGAGGCTGGCCGTGCGTGCGGTGCCATCGGCCACCTGCAAACAAGGCACATCCCAATCCTTGGCGATGCGGTGTTTTTTCGCCAGCAGCTTCAACGCGGCGAGGCGACGGCCACCGGCCACCACCTCGTAATGCTCGCCATCGGCGGCGGGAATCACGATCAGGTTTTGCAGCAGGCCCACGCGCTGGATAGACGCTGCTAGCTGGGGAATGGACATGCGCGGGACGGTCTTGCGCACGTTGCGGCCCGTGGGGCGCAACACCAGCCGCGACAGCGGAACCAGAATCATGTGCTTGCTCGGGTCAGCGGCTTGCAGCACGTTGGCGCGGGTGTCGAGGGCTTGGGCTTCGGTGGTGGTAACGGCGTTCATGATGTATCTCCAATCGAGTGAAACAAGGGAATGGAGGGGAACCGCCCCTCCGGCGGGGGAACGGTTCAGGCTTTCAACTGGCGCAGGCCATCGGCCAGCATCCAAAGGGCGCGATTCAGGCGCACATCGGAATCAATGCCCTGCACAGGTCGGGTTTGCTGGCGGCGTCCGTTGGCGCTGCGGCCATGCAATCCGCCCTTGGTCAGGTTCTCCTGCGTGCGGTTGAACACGCTCCACAGGTCGGGGCGGCGGTCATCGAACCGGCGCGGCATCAAGATTTGCGATTCGGTGATGGGCGCGGGCTTGCTGTCGGTAGGGTCGTACTTGAGCGCCAGCGCGGAACGGGCGAACACTTCGGCTTCACCTTCGTCCAGCGTGGTCCCACGCATGGCATCGCGGGACTCCTTCACTCGGTCGAAGCCGCGCAAGACTTCGTAAGCGCCTTCGATGACATGCCCGGAAACATCGCCTTTGTGGGGCACGCGCACATCGGCCACGGTGTCGCCGCACACAAGGCCATTGCTGCACACGAACCGGAACATTCCGGCCAGCATCTGATAGCTGCTGGTGCCGTCGTGCGAGTTCAGCAGCACGATTTCGTTAGCCTCCGCACCGTTGATCTGGCTGGCGTGGCGCAGGCGCAGCATGTGTTTGGTGTGCTCGCGCTTGCCTTCATCGCGCACGCGGGTCTGCGTCACCATGAAGGGTTGAAACCCTTCCTTGCGAAGCTCGGTCAACACGGCAGCCGTGGGGATATAGGCGTACCGCTGCGAACGGCTTTCGTGCGGGGCGTCCGCAAAGATGGATGGGGCTACGCGGTGAATCTGGTCATCGGACAGCGGGTAATCGCTGCGCAGCGAGGGGGAACGGGAAGCGAAACGGGATGCGAGTTGCATGGTCTTTCTCCTGACAAAAAGAGGTTTGCTGTTCACACCGCACACCGGATTCCAAGATTCGGAGCCCAGCCTTTCGGCTGTTCTGTGCGGTCGGCACGAGGAACCCGGTTGGCCCTGTTGCCACCGTCTTTCCTGAGTTCATCGCCCGCGACGGTCAGGAGCGCGCGGACGGGGGCCGTCAAGGAAACAAGCGCAGGGTGGGTGCGGCCCGCAGGCGCAGCCGAGGACACGGCCCTGCGCGCCTTGACGGCGCACGGCCGCGGGCTACAGTCGCGGACAAGGTGATGGAGTCAGGGAAGACGGCTGGACATGGCAACGGCCTCCCCACACGCCGACCGCACGGCAAGCGAAGCGCGCAGGCCCGAAGCTGGAAGCCGGGCCGGAGGCGTCAGCCGAGCGGAGCGAGGGAACGATGGAAGCCCGACAGGGGCGAGACGCCGCAGGCGGCTCGATGCGCAACGCGCACGACAGCGCGACCGGCCATCTCCCAGGTGGCCGGGGACGCCCAGCCTTCAAAGCCGAAGAAACAACAGAATCAGGGCGAGCACACGCAGGGCATCGTGGATCTGTTGCAAATGCGGTCTGGCCGATCCGGCGTAGCCGGGTCGGCGGTCTTCAAGGGGCGCCAAGCCTGCGCGGCGGGGATAGCCCGCAGGGCTTTCCCCTGGAGGCAAGCACAGCGCGCAGCGCCGCAGGCGCGAAGGCATCGGCACCGGGCGCAGCAAAAAGAAAGGTGCGCCGCTCCCGAAGGAACGACGCACCGAAGGCAGCGCGGCGCGATCAGCTCGCCGCCGGCGCCGTCATCGACTGCAACTGTTCGATCACGCCAGGCTCAACGAACACGCAAGCCTGCTCGTCCTCGATCGGCATGTTGAACATCTGCGCGAACACCGTGCGCCGCAGATGGGCCAGTCGGCCCGTCCGGTACGCCTGCTCGGGCTTCATGCGCCCGCCGGCCTGCGAATCGCTGCGCTGCGGATCGCATTCGACCAGCGCCACAAAGCCATCGTCGGCCAGCTTCTGATGCTCGGGGCACAGGCCCCAGCCTGTCGCCGTATGGCGCCCCATGCTCGCGCGCAGGCGCTTGTCCAGCAGGATGGCGCCGGTATCGAACGCCGTGCCGCAAACGAGGCAAACATGCTGTTCGAGTGAAACGTGTGATTTGTCGTTCATGACGATCTCCGGTTGCACGGGCGGAATTGCCCGGAACCGTCGCCCTCACGGCGCAGCGCAAGCAGTCAAAGATCGAAGACGGCCGCTAGGCCGCAAGCGTGCCTGCACGCGCAGTCATTGACGGCGAGAACGCCGTGATACGGTGAAGGGAACAGCAAGACCGCCCACACCCCGCCCGCTGCACACACCCGCCTTTGGGCAAGCGCAGCGCGCAGGCCCGAGAGGGCCGGAGGCGTCAGGGATCAAAGCCGGATGGCCGCGATTCGGCACGAAGCGCGGGGCGTAGCCCGCGAGCCCGACGGCGGCACGCCGAGACGCCCGGTTATTGCTTGCGCCTCTTGGGAAGCAGGGTCACGCGAGATTCGATCAGCCGCCGCGTGTTCTCCAGTTCCTTTTGCAGCACTTCGGCATCCGGCAGCACCATCTTGTAGTTCGCCGCCATCACCTTATTGGGCAAGCCTTCCAGCGCGTACCGCGCCAAGGCGTGTCCCTTGTCGGCGCAGAGGATCAGGCCCACGGGCGGATTTTCCTCGGGGAACGTCCAGTGTTCCTTCGCATAGTTGCAATACAAGTGCATCTGACCCACATCGGCATGGGTCAGCGCACCGAGCTTCAAGTCGATGATGACCAGGCAGCGCAAGCGCCGATGGAAAAACAGCAGATCGACGCGATACCACGTCTGGTCAATGCGCAAGCGACGTTGCCGCCCGACGAAGGTGAAGCCGTCGCCAAGCTCAAGCAGAAAATCCTCCAGCCGTCGAATCAAGGCTTGTTCGAGGTCGGATTCCGAATACTCGTCCTTGAGGTCGAGGAACTCCAGCACATACGGGTCTTTGATCGCATCATCGACCGTCACGGCGTCGTCCGGCTTCGGCACGGCGCCCTTGACCAGCACCGCCGCCTTGTTCTTCGACAGCGCCGTGCGCTCGTAGAACTGGCTGCCGATCTGCCGGTCGAGCTGGCGCACGCTCCAGCCGCCGCGCAGGGCCTCTGCTTCGTAGAACTGGCGCGCGTGGTCGTCCTTGACCATCAGCAGCCGCACATAGGCCGACCACGGCAAGGGGAAGACCTGGGCCAGTTCGTCCAGCCGCCCAGGGCGCCCCTGCGCCAGCAGGAAATGCCCTTGCGACGGCGCTAGGGAAGATTCGCTAGACACTGTCTGGCGAATTGGCCAGGTCAGGAAGAACGACCGCATCTGCTGCAAGTTCGGGCGGCTGAACCCACGCCCGAACTGCGCAGTCAAGTCGGCAGACAGCCGTTCGATCAACTGCTCGCCATAGCCTGCGCGGCGTTTGCCCTGCTGCTCGGCCTCCACGATGCGGCGGCCGATTTCCCAATAGCTGGCGGTCATCAGCGCATTGACGCTGCGCGCTGTTGCACGGCGTGCAGCGTCGAGCAGTTCCACGATGCCGCCATGGATGCCGGCGTAGCCGGCAGGCAAGGCGGCAGGCTTGACCGCCACTGCGGCCGATTTCTTGCTGTTCATGCTGTCGCCTCCTGCGGCTGGCTCTGCCGCGCGCCCGTGATGGCCTGCCGCCGGCTGGCCACCAGCTCGGCCGCATCGCGCACCGGCTTGTCCTCGGTGTGGACGTAGTGCATGAACTGCGCGACGGTCTTGTGCTGGGTCAGCTCCATGCCGACCTTGATGGGGACGCCGGAATTGGCAATGTCCGTCGCCGAGCGGTGGCGGATGCCGTGCGTGCCAACGTGCGGCACGCCAGCGGCCTTGAGCACTCGGCACCAGCCACCGTAGTGCTCGCCGAAGGTCAGGTGCTTGTCCGGGTCGTTGGGCGAAGGCAGGACATAGGGGCAGCCTTCCCGGCGCGGAGCCGTCGAAAGCAGCCGATAGGCTTCCGCGCTCATGGGCTTGGACATGCCGCCGGTCTTGCTGTCAGGCCACTTCACTCGCCGCCCCTCGAAATCCAGCCAATCCCATTCGAGCGGGCAGATTTCGGAGCGACGCGCAGCGAACTCGAATTGCAGCCGGATCGCCAGCGGAATGACGTAGTTCTCCAGTACCTCCGCTTCCAGCTTCTCCAACTGGCGGAAGACGCGCACCAGTTCATCGTCCACGATGAGCCGCGTTTCCTTGCCAGGCGGGTACATCGGAACGTGGCGGCACGGATTCGTGCCGTCCGGGCGGAAGCCCCACACTTCGGCCAGGTTGAACATCTTGCGCAGCACGCCGAAAGCCTTGTTCGCTTCGGTCGGCTTGTAGGCCAGCTTCTCCATCAGGCCGGCAATGTCGGGCCGTTTCACGTCCTGAACCTTCTTGCGGCCTATCAGCGGGATGATGCAGCGGTCGATGACGCCCTGATAGCCTTCCTGCGTGCTGGGCTTGTTGCGCTTCTTGGAGTAGTCCTCCATGAACTTCTTGCACAACTCGGCTATCGTAGGCGCCTTGCGCGCCTCGGCCTTGGCGCCGCCGGGGTCGCCGCCCCGGCGAACCTCGGCCAGCCAGTCCTGGGCCATGACGCGGGCCTGTTCAACCGTCAGTTCCCCGAACAAACCCAAGGCGGGCTTGCGGCGCTCTCCGGCGTTCGTGCGGTACTGGAGCATGAACACCCGACGGCCCGCCGGGGTGATCTTGCAGAGGAATCCGGGCACCACGGTGTCCCGCAGTTCGATGGCCGTGGCCTGGGGTTGTGCCGCCTCTACGGCGGTCTTGGTGAGCTTGATCTTTGCCATGATGACTCCTTGGAACGACCCGATTCCAGGAGCCAGATAGGAGCGGCGCGAGGGGAAATCGGGTCAGGTTTCAGAAAGCACCGGCATATGATGGACGCGCGTAAGTTATTGATAAACCTGCTGTATCGGGCTACAGCGCAGTCCAGCGAAATGTCGGGCTGGAGTCATCGTGAAACAAAAAATGCCCCCACGCTTGCCGCTACGCGGCGGCGCTGCCCCCCGAGGGGGTGCGTTTTGCCTTGGGGTGGCCCGGCGGCAAAAAAAAGCCCGCTTGCGCGGGCAGAGATGAAGAGGTTGGTCAGGGAGAGAGTTCAGCTTCGCCTCTTGTCGTCCGCGGGATGGCGGCGCCCTTCCAGATGCGGAGCGTTGCCGCTTTCTCCCAGCATGCCCAGGGCCTCGGTCTTGAGCGCATGCACGCATTGCGCGAGAAAACCGTGGACCGCGGACAACTGGTCCCGTTCGTAGCGGGCGCCGATGTGCGCGACGTCTTCGGCCACGGCGCGCATGTGGCGTTCGATCTCCGAGCATTTCTCGCGCACCGGCCGAATGACGACGATGCGCCGGTCCAACGGATGCTTGTCGCGGACCACGAAGCCGGTGGCTTCCAGTCTGTCGATCACTGCCGTCGTCCCGCCTGAGCTGATGCCTGCCAGGCAAGCCAGCTGGCCGGTGGTGATGGGCTCGAACTCGATGACGAGTTCGAGCGCCTTCACGTCGACCATGCCCAGCCCCAGTCGTTCGGCCAATGCTGTCTGGTATAGCGAGGTGTAGACCGTCAGGCGGCGGCCGAGCATGGTGACGATGCTGTTGAGCATCTCCTGGCTGTCGCTGTCCGTCTCTTCGGGTTCCCGGGGTATCGATCCGTGGACCGAATGGCTCGAGGAACTCATTACGTTCTCCCAGTGAAGCATGGCCTCTCCTTTCAATGCTTGCCCAATCCGCCCAGCAATCCGCCCAACAGTCCGGTGACCGGGTTCAGCAGGCCGCCGTTGCCTTCGCCGCCTCCCGTGCCGCCGCCCAGGCCGGTGCCCTGGCCGACTCCAGCAGTCAGGCTGTTGACGGCGCCGGTCAGGTTGGTCAGCACATTGCCGACGGGATTGGTGTTCTCAGGTGTGGCATGGACCAGGCCGCCCACACTGGAGACGGTCTGTCCCAGGCCGTTCACGAGGCCGCCCAGGCCCGTGCCGACGGCGGGAACGTTGCCGCCCAGGTTGGTGCCGACGCCGCTCAGGCTGCCGCCCAGCGAGGTCAGGAGGCCGTTGACCGGTTCGCCCAGACCGGTGGCCGCGCCCACCGTCTGCGTCGTGCCGGACACCAGGCCCGCCACCGGAGAGACGACCGGGTCGAGAGCCGTGCCGACGTTGCCCAGGGTTTCCTTGGCGTTGAGCGGCAGGAGGTTGTCGACCGCGTTGCCCGTGTTGGCCAGTGCGGGGTGGAGGATGGGCTTGGCGTCGCTGCCGATACCGCCCAGCAGGCCGCTGGTGATCGGGGCGAGGAGCCCGTTGCTGCCGCCCAGCAGGCCTTCGAGGTTGCCGGACAGGATGGGTTGCAGGAGGCCGCCTTCGCCGCCCGTGCCGCCGCCGGTCAGGCCGCCGAGCAGGCCGGTGACGGGAGCGAGCACGCCGCCTTCGCCGCCGGTTGCGCCGTTCAGCAGGTTGGTGACGGGGGCGAGGATGCCGCCTTCGCCACCGGTGACACCGCCGAGCAGGCCGGTGACCGGAGCGAGCACACCGCCTTCGCCGCCGGTTGCGCCATTCAGCAGGTTGGTGACCGGAGCGAGGATGCCGCCTTCACCGCCGGTGACACCGCCGAGCAGGCCGGTGACGGGCGCGAGCACGCCGCCTTCGCCGCCGGTTGCGCCGTTCAGCAGGTTGGTGACGGGAGCGAGGATGCCGCCTTCACCGCCGGTTGCGCCGTTCAGCAGGTTGGTGACCGGGGCGAGGATGCCGCCTTCGCCACCGGTGACACCGCCGAGCAGGCCGGTGACCGGAGCGAGCACGCCGCCTTCGCCACCAGTGGCGCCGTTCAGCAGGTTGGTGACCGGAGCAAGTATGCCGCCATCACCACCCGTGACGCCGCCGAGCAGGCCGGTGACGGGGGACAGCAGGCCGCCGCTGGCGCCGGCGGCCGAGGGCGTCGCGGCGATGCCCGCCTTGTCGACCAGTCCACCTTCGACGCTCAGGCCGAGGCCGGCGGTCAGGCTGTCCACCGAACCGGTCAGGTTGGTCAGGACGTTGCCCACCGGGTTCTTGTTGGCATCGGACGCATGCAGCACGCCGCCGGCGCTGGCGACCGTCGCGCCCAGCCCGGACACCAGGCCGCTGACGCCGGTGCCGGCAACGGGAAGCTTGCCGCCCAGGCTATCGCCCAGGTTGGAGACGGCGCCGCCCACTGAGACCAGGAGATCGTTCACCGGCGTGCCCAGTCCGGTCTTGTCGCCCACCTGCTGGGTGAGCTGCGTGGCCGTGCCGACGATGGGGCTGACCGCCGGGTCCAGGCCCGCGCCCACCTGGCCCAGCGTCTGGCCGAGCTTAAGGTCGACGAGATTGTCCACGGCGTTGCCGGTATTGGTCAGCGCCGGCTGCAGCACGGGGTTCTGGACGGTGCCGCCTTCGCCCAGGCCGTTCAGCAGTTGTGAGACGGGGCTCAGCAGGCCGTCGTCCGAGGCCAGCGTGCCGGTCAGCGTGGAGACCGTGCCGCTCAGGTTGCTGAGCACGTTGCCCAGCGGGTTGGGATTGTCTTCGGTGGCGTTCAGCAGGCCGCCGGCGCTGGCGACCGTATCGCCAAGACCCGCGACCACGCCGCCCAGGCCCAGCTTGACCGGCAGGCCGGTGTCGTCCAGCGATTGGCCGAGATCCTTCACCGAGCCGCCGACCGAGGTCAGCAGGTTGTCCACGGGTGCGCCCAGGCCGGTCGCGGCGCCTACTTGCTGCGTGAGGCCCGTCACGGTGCTGCCCACGGGAGCGACCACGCCGTCGAGCTTGGTGCCGACGTTGTGCAGCGTGCCGCCCAGACCGGTGTCCACCACGTTGTCCACTGCCTGGCCGACGTTGCCCAGCGTGGGAGCCAGGACGCCGGTGACGGGGGTGCCGCCCGGGTTGCCGGGATTGCCGGGGTCGCCTGGGCCACCAGGATCACCAGGGTTGCCGGGGTTGCCCGGATCTCCCGGATTGCCGGGATTGTTCGGGTTGTTGGGGTTGTTCGGATCCCCCGGATTGTTGGGGTTGTTCGGATTGGTGGGGTCGGAGCCTCCTCCCAATCCGGAGGTGATCGCACCGGATCCGGAGCAACCGGCCAATGTCGAGAGTGCGAGTACCAAGGCGGCTACCAGGACGCGAGGGCCCGGCTTCGTTTGTTCTTTATGCATGGATGTTCCCCTTATCGCTGAAGCGGCGACACTGCCTGCTGCGCCTATTGAGCAAAAGCTGTGCCAATGTGCAACCGAAAGGGGGTCGGGGCGTGGAGCGACCGCCCCGGAACACCCGGAAAACCTTGCAAACAGGGGATAAATCGAAAACTCAGGGAATTCGTGCGGCTGAGACGATGCGCCCGAATGCCCTGGGAAGCGGGGCGAAAAGAGGAGGGAAGAGGGGTTTCGTTACGTAGCAGGGAACCCCCTGTTACGTAACGAAGACCGCGTGCGGGTCAGTCGAACCGCAGCGAGTAGTTGGCGTTCAGGCGCAGCGGCCGGCCGCTGCTGTTGACCGGCTTGTCGCCCACGGGCTTGGCCAGGTTCAGGTCGAACGCGTAGTGGCGTTGGTCGGTCACGCGCAGGCCCAGGGCCAGCGACGTCAGCGTGTCCGTGGCTAGCGTGAAGTTCTTGTTGTTCAGGCTGACGTGGGCGTAGTCGGCCAGCACGTAGGGCGTGACGCTTTGCAGGTACGGCAGGCCCACTCCGAAACGCCGGTTCAACTCGATCGAAGCGCCGTAGCCCTTGTCCCCGCCCAGTTCGCCGGCGGGATAGCCGCGCCCGAAGCGCTGCCCGCCGAACGTGACCTGTTCGGACGTGGGCAGGGAGTCGGAGCTGTATTGGCCCAGTGCGGCCAGCGACAGTCCGAACTGGTGGGGCAGCGTGAAGTTCTGGTTGGCCATCAGCGTATAGCGCGCGAAGCCCAGGTCGTAGCTGCTGTTCGCGCTCTGCTCCGCGCCCAGTCCGTCCACGCCTTTGTAGATCGCGGCAGTGATGCGCCGCGATTGCCCGTCGGTGGCCTGGGCGTAGGTCAGCTCGCCGCGCAGCACCCGCAGGTGGTTGCTGAGTGTGACCTGGTTGCCGGTGATGCGGCTGCTGTACGTGTCGTTGTTGCGCGAAGCGTAGAAGCCCGCCGTGCCCGTCAGCGATTCCCGGTTGGCCAGCAGGAAGGGATAGCTCACGCTGAGCCCGGCCCGCTGGTTGCGGACCCGGCGGTCGATGTTCTGCGCGTTCAGGCTGTCGTTCTCGGGATTGGCGGCGTAACTGTAGGCGTCCGCGCGCACCGTCATGCCGTCGCTGCCCACCGGTACGGTGACGTTGGCCGCGTAGTACTCCAGGTGATCGCTGCCGCGCGGCACCGCCGTGGTGACCTGGATCTGTTCGGCCAGCGGCGTCAGGCTGTTGGCCGTCGCGGTCAGCATGGCATGGACGCCGGTGCCCAGGTTGCCGATGCCGCTATCCAGGCGGAAGGCCTTGTAGCCTACGTTCACGACCAATTCCGTGGAGCCGTCGGCGCGCTTGGGCAGTGCGAGTTCGGGCTTGATCGTGGCGCCGGCCACCGTGGTCATCAGGTTTAGGTAGCGCTCCAGCGTCGCCCGGGTCAGCGGCCGCTCGGCCTCGATGCGCGCGGCATAGTCGCGGATCTTGGCCGCGGCGTTGCCGGCATCGCCTTCGATCCGGGTACTGCCCACGTAGCCTTCGACTACGGTCACCTTGACGAGCCCGTCGCGGAAGTCCTGCGACTGGATCAAGGCGAAGGACAGCGCATAGCCGGCATCGCGATAAAGCTGGGTGATGGCATCCGTGCGCTGGATCAGTTCGGCAACGGTGATTTCCTTGCCCGCCAGCGGCTCCAGCAGGTCGATCACCTTCTGGAAATCGAGCGCCGTGACGCCGGACACGTCGAATTGTTTCGGCACCAGCCTATGCGCCAGCAGGGCCTGGATCGCTTCGTTCTGCGCGGGCACGGGGACGGACAGGGAAGGGGCCGGAGCCGGGGTCGGCACGGATACCGGAGGCAGGGATTCCGCAGGGTTTCCCCGGAGTGGGCTGTCCGCCGCCTGTGCCGCTAACGGGGATATGGCTCCCGCAATCAACAGAGCCAGTTTAAGCGTACGGAATTCGGGTTTTCCCGATGAAAACGAGGTCATTGGGGAATAGGGAGCAAATATGCGTAAACGATCGTCATCGCGCGCAGTGTGCCATATGAATACCGGCTTAGGGTGCGCTCGCAAGGGGTAGGACGGTGTTTTTCATAGTGGGACGTTTGTAGGACGTTACCGGAAGATACTAAAACTCTTTTAATCAATCGGTTTTCGGACGAAATAAATATTCGCAAGGTTGCGATTATCAGACGATTAACGAAGATGCCGGGCCAAAAAAGCGATTTCCTGGCTCTTGTCGTCATCGGATTAATAGAAATTCTTAAGAAAGCAGATATTGACAAGCTCGGATCGATGCCTGTACGGTATGCGTAACCGAGCGTTACATAACGAGAGTCTGCAATGCAGCCTGGAGATATTCTCCCTCTGAGTTTTGACGCCAGCTTGGTCGCGTTGTCCTTTGTGATTTCCGCATTGGGCGCGTATGTGGCGTTATTGGCTGCCAGTCGTATTCGAACGCTGGATGGCGGCGTGCACGTAGGATACGTCATCGTCGCAGGTACCGCGCTCGGAGGAGTCGGTATATGGAGCATGCATTTCATCGGAATGCTGGCCCAGCTCATACCGCTGGGAGTGGCATACGGACTCTGGCTCAATTTGCTCAGCCTGCTGGTGGCGGTCATCTTCGCCGGCGCCGCGCTTTGGTACGTGGGCAGCGCGAAATTCTCACTGAACCGCTGCCTGACGGCGGGCGTGCTGGCGGGGTTCGGCGTGGCTGGCATGCACTACATCGGCATGAGCTCCATGCGCATGGATGCCTTCTTCGACTGGAGCTTCGCCCTGGTGCTGCTCTCGGTGGTGATCGCCATGGCCGCGGCCACCGCGGCTATCTGGCTGGCGTTCAACCTGACCAGCGAGTTGCAGCGCGTCATCGCGGCCCTGGTCATGGCGCTAGCCGTCTGCGGCATGCATTACACCGGCGTGGCCGCCGGCACCATTATCTGTTCGACCCCGCGTACTTTCACCGGCTGGCAGTTGGACGGCAGCGTGCTGCCCTATGCGGTATTCCTGATTTCCGTCGTGACGCTGGTCGTCATGCGCATCGAATTGCACCGCAGTTCCGAGGAGGTGCGGGCCAATGCCGCGCAACGGGTCGATCACGTCATTTATTCGCGCCAACGCCCGGAAAATCGCAAATGACCACTTGTAGAGATATTCGTTTTTCTGGCATTTTCTTTGGGGAGGTGTCATCGAAAATATAGGAATGCAGTCGTGAATGAATCGGCTGATAATGCCGAAGTAAATGTTTCCTTTTTTTTCAGAGATGGAGATTAAAATGAACCAAGTGATGAAATTCTTGAAGGAAGACGATGGCGCAACCGCCATTGAATATGGTTTGATCGCGGGTTTGATCGCTGTTGTGATCATCGGCGTCCTGACCAACCTGGGGACCGGGCTCAAGGAAATGTTCCAAAAAGTGGTCGACAAGCTGCCGACCACGCCGACCCCTCCCTGATAGTAGGAAGCCGAAAAATCACCCCGGGTCGAGACGACCCGGGGGGCGTATATGGTTAATAGCAGCCAAACTCTCGCGTTTCTTGTTTTTTGTGCCTTGGTATTCGGCAGCGACCTGCTTTTTCGCCGGGTTTTCAACTGGCTGGTCCTGGCGGGATTGCTGGCCAAACTGGGCTGGTTGGTCCTGGGCGCAACCGCGCCGGAAGGTTTTACCGGCCAGTGGACGAATGCCGGCATGGGCGTGCTGCTGGCGCTGGTTTTTCTCGTGCCGCTCTATGTGTTCAAGGCCATGGGCGCGGGGGACGTGAAGTTTTTTGCGGTACTGGGTTTCTGGCTGGAGCCGACGCCTTTGCTCGTTGCCTGGTTGCTGGGCAGCGGAATGGCCGGCATCCATGCCCTGGTTTCGGTGGTTCACCGGAATCATCCGCTGGGCAACTGGGCGGGCCTGCAGTTGGCCGGCGTGCAGGAAAGGATATGCAGTCCTGTCGCGGTGCAACGGATGGCGTCCTGGGTGTCGGGTGTCCGGGCGGGCCGCGCCGGCATCCCGTATGCGGCGTATCTCGCCCTGGGCGCGATATGGGCCGTACATGCGGCATAGAAAATGGAAAGAACGAGAGGCAATGGTGAAACGCGCTGACATACGCACCGGGGCGAGGGATGGACGGCATGGCGCCGCCTCGCAGCAGGGCGCCTATGCGACCGAGTTCGCCCTGATCTTCCCCATCTTCTTCCTGGTCTTCTACGGCGTGCTGAGCTTCGGCCTGATCTTCACGACCCAGCAGTCGCTGACGCTGGCGGTCGAGGAAGGCGCGCGCGCCAGCCTGCGGTACTACATGCCTGCGGCGGCGGGCACCGGTTTCATGGCGCAGATGCAGGGACGTCTCGAGCACGGCTGCGAAGTGGCGAAGCTGCGCGCGGCATGGCTGGGAGAGATCGGGGGCGGAACCGTCACGCCGACGTGCACCGCCTCGATCAAGGGACCGTGCCTGAAGGCGGACGGCACCCTCGATACGGCGTCGTCGTGCACGACGACGCTGGGCGCGGCGGGTGGGGGGGCTTCGGTGGCCTGCGGCTATCGGCAGGACGAAATGTGCTTCGCGACGCTGAACGTGAGCTATGCCTACAGCGCGAATCCGCTCGTGCCTGCGCTGCCGGGCACCTTCCTCGTGGTGCCCAACGTGCTGAGCGCGACCGCCAGGGTGGCGCTGGATCCCGGTGCGCTGCAACTGGGGGCGTCCGGAGGTGGGGCATGAGCACCGCTCTGTTTGAAACCGTCCGTCCGGGCCGTGCGCAGCGCGGTGTCGCCGCGCTGGAGTTCTCGCTGGTCTGCGTGCTGTTCCTGGTCATCCTGTTCGGCATCATCAGCTATGGCTGCATCTTCGTCGCCCAGCAGTCGCTGTCGCGCGCGGCCGAAGAAGGTGCGCGCGTGGCGCTGCAGTCGCGACTGGCGGGATTGCCTGAAGGGGCATCGCTGCAGGCCGAGGCGTGCGGGGCCGTGGCGCAGTCGGTCGACTGGCTGACCCGGCGCCGCGCAACGATGGGCCAGGCACCCGTGTCCTGCGAGCTCAGGGCGTCCCAGGCGTGCACCTATGCCGCGGGCCTGCGCTGCGCCTCGCTGGTCGTGACCTATATCGACTACCGCAAGTATCCGCTGATACCGGAGCTGCTGCCGCTGGGCAATTGGCTGCAGTCCCTGTTTGGCGAAAACACGGCCTGGATTCCGCAGGACTTGTCGGCCGTGTCGACCGTGCAACTGGGAAGGAGTACGTCGGGCTCGTGACAGGGGTCGGCGCGTGAAGATTTTTTCGAGTATCGAGGCGACAAGCAGATGAACAACGTAACCAAGATCGTCGCGGCCATGCTGGTGTTGCTGGCGGTGCTGCTGGGGGGCTACGCATTCGTGCTGGCGACCAAGCCGGCGCCGGTTGCCAAGCCGGCGGTTGCTCCCACGCCGCTGTCCGAGAAGCGGATCCCGGTAGTCGTGGCGGACAAACTGCTACCTGGCGGGGTACCCATCGACACGGGTGCGCTCAAGGTCGTGGAACTGCCCATCGATCCGGCGGGCGCCTATCGGGCGACCAGCGACCTGTCGGGCAAGATCCCCAAGTTCGATATCGGTCCCGGCATGCCCGTGACCGACAGCGTCCTGGTCAAGGGCCTGACGCTGTTGCTGAACGACGGCGAACGGGCGGTGGCGGTGCCGGTCGACGAGGTCGTCGGCACAGGCAACCGTGTCTCGCCGGGGGATTTCGTGGACGTGTTCTTCACGCTTCGGCAGGGGCAGGACGTGACCCGGACGCAAGCCCGGCTGCTGCTGTCGCGCCTGCGGGTGCTGACCTATGGCAGTGCGTCGGCCGCGGGCGATGCGCCGTCGGACGACGGCGCGACGGTGGTGCGGGCGAACAACCCGCCGCCGCCGGCCCGCACCGCGGTGCTGGCGGTACCCACCGCCGACGTGAACCGTCTGTTGCTGGCCACGCAGAACGGCAAGCTGCAGCTCGTGCTGCGCAATCCCACCGACGCCACCGCGCCCGACGCGAGCCTGTTCCCCGAGCCGCCTCCGGTGCTGGCGGGCAAGAACGGCCTGACGAAGGAGCAGCGCGAGGCGCTCGAACTGGCCGACAACCAGGCCTATGCCGGCTTGGAGCTGACCGGCCTGTCGGGTGGCGCGGTGAAGCGGCCGGCACCGGTGGTGCAGGTCCGCCCGCGGCAACCTGCCCCCGCGCCCAAGGTCGAGAGCAATACGGTGGAAGTGGTGCGCGGCACCAAGCGTGAAGTCGTCGGGTTTTAACGGGTAGAACCTCAATGAAAATCAGCAATCAGGCTTTCGTGCGGCGCCTGGCGCCCCTGGCCATGGCTTTGTCGCTGTCCTTCGCCGTGCCGGCCGGCGCGGCCGACGAGGGCGGTCCGCGCCAGATATCGGTGGCGGTGCGCGATCAATACCAACTCAGCATTCCTGGCAACCTGGAGCGCGTATCGGTGGTCGATCCCGAAGTGGCCGACGTCGTGATCCAGAAGGGCAGCGGCGGCCGCAAGGGTGGGGTGCTGGTGGTGGGCAAGAAGCCTGGCACCACCATGGTGTCGGTTTGGCAGCGGGGCGCCGCGGCGCCCCAGGCCTATCTGGTCCGCGTGACGGGCGACCTGGCCACGCTGCTGGGCGAGGGGGACGGTGCCAAGGCCCAGGTCTACGGGGAAGCGGCTGTGTTGAGCGGACAGTCACCGTCGATGCTGTCGCATCATCGTGCCGCGGCCGCGGCCAGCGACGCTGTGGGGGGCGAAAACGTATTTGATGCTTCCACCATCGAGACCGGCGGCGTGGTCCAGGTGGAAGTCAAGGTCGTGGAGTTCAGCAAGCAGGTGATGAAGGAAGCCGGCTTCAATTTTTCTGCCTCCAATCGACGTGGCAGCTTCAGCTTCGGTCTGGCCAGCGACCTGGCGCCTACCGGCAAGGCTTTTGATCTGACTCTGGGGTTGAGCCGCGGCAATTTCCTGCTCGACACGAACCTGCGTCTGCTCGAAACCAACGGCCTGGCGCGCGTGCTGGCCGAGCCGACGCTGGTTGCCTTGTCTGGCCAGAGCGCCAAGTTCCTGGCCGGCGGCGAGCTGCCAGTGCCGCAGGCCGGCGGGCTGGGGACGACCACAGTCATGTACAAGCCGTTCGGCATCGGGCTGACGCTGACGCCCACGGTGCTGGCCAAGGACCGGATCGCGCTCAAGGTCGCACCCGAGGCGAGCGACCTGGACTGGACCAACGGCATCACCCTCAACAACATCCAGATTCCCGCCATCATCACCCGTCGGGCCGACACCACGGTCGAACTCGGCGACGGCGAAAGCTTCGTGATCGGCGGACTGGTGTCGCGTTCCACCACCTCGAATCTGGACAAGCTGCCATTCCTGGGCGACCTGCCCATCATCGGTACCTTCTTCCGGAACATGAAGTATTCCCAGAAGGAAAAAGAACTGCTGATCGTCGTGACGCCGCATTTGGTCAAGCCCCTGGCCAAGGGCGTCAAGCCGCCCATGCCGGGCGCCAACGAGAAGCGTGACTCCGCGACCAATGCCTGGGGTCATTTCCTGCTGGGTGTCGCGAGCAATGATGAGTTGCCTGGTTTCTCGAAGTAGTCGGTTGTTACCGGGTATCTGTAGGAGTCGTATATGAACGCCCCGAGCAAGGAGTTGGCGAGTTTGTTGGATACTCGCCGTTTCCTGTTCTTCACCGGCGACAGCTCATCGGCGCAGCGCCTGGCCGCGGTGCTGAGGCATGATGGCGTGGTTGTTCAGGAAGACGTGGTTCCCGACCGGTTGTCGGCGCGTTTGGCCGAACTCGGGCCGCAGATGGTGTTGCTGGATTTCGGCGCGGACGACAGCGAGCCTGGAAGGCTGCTGCACGCCAGCGACCTGGCGAGGACGCTGGCGCGCGTCGCGCCCGCGCTGCCGGTCGTGGCGGTGGGCAGCATGATGCGGCCGCAGGGCGCCGTGGCTGCTCTGCGGGCCGGTGTGCGGGATTTCATCGATCCGGCCGACGAGTCCGAGGTGCGCGACGTCGTGCGGCGCGTGTTGCAGTCCCATGCCACGAGCGGCGTGCCGGGACGCGGCCAGATGGTGGTGCTGCTGGGCGTGCGCGCCGGGCTGGGCACGACCACGCTGGCGGCGCATCTGACCACCATGGCGCAAGTGCAGGGCGAGGGCGGACAGGCCGCGGAAGGGCGGCCGGCCAGCAGCCTGCGAGGCCCCGCGGCGCTGCTGGACCTGGGCCTGCCCGTGGCCGATGGCCAGCTTTATCTGAACGTGTCCGGCAGCTTCCATTTCGCCGAGGCGGTACGCAACCTGCGCCGCTTCGACGAGACCCTGGTCAATACCGCGCTTACGCGCAGCGCCAGCGGCGTGGCGGTGATCTCGCTGCCGCGCGACCTGGCCGAGATGCGCACGGTATCGCATGCGGATTCGCTGGGGCTGCTGGACCGCTTGCGCCAGCATTTCGGCCTGCTGGTGGCCGACGTGGGCGGATTCTCCAATCCGGATTTCGTGGCCGGCATGGTGCGGGCCGCCGACCAGGCGTGGATCGTCACGGATCAGTCGGTGGGGGCCCTGGTCTCGCTGGCGGACGTCCTGCGCGACCTGGACGGCCGCGACGTGGATCGCGCCAGGATGAGGCTGGTGGTGAACCGCTATGACGAACGCTACGGCATGACCGCCGAGCAGATCGCGCAGCGGTTCGACGTGCAGTTGCTGGGCACGCTGCCCGATCGCGCGCTGGCGCTGATGAACAGCACCAACCAGGGCAGGCTGCTGCACGAGGTGGCGGATCGCGACCCCTATGTGCGGGCCGTGCACGGGTTGGTGGATTCGCTGGGCGCGTATGACCAGGCCTTGCCGCCGGGCGCGAAATGGCTGTCGCGGTGGCTGCCGAATCTGCACAAGCACCTGGTGACGCGATGAAGAAAAATTCCGGTTTGAAGCGGGCAAACATGCAGCGGAGAGTCTCATCATGACGGCATCGATCGAGTTTGCCGACGATAGTCCGGCGTTTGCCAACACCCAGCGCTTCCAGGACGTCAAGGCCGCGGCGCACGAGCACCTGCTGTCGCGCATCGAGGAACTGGGCGCGGAGTTCGGCCGCTGGTCCCGGACCGCGATCCAGCAATTCGTCGACCTGGAAGTCGACAGTTTCGTACGCTTGCGGCGGGTTCCCATCAACGAAACCGAACTGCGGCAGGTCGCGGCTTCGTTGACGAAGGAACTGGCCGGGCTGGGTCCGCTGGAGGACTTGCTGGCCGATCCGGCGGTCGAGGACATCCTGATCAACGGCTACGACAACGTGTTCGTGTCGCGCCGCGGCGTACTGCAGCGCGAGGTCCTGCGTTTCAGCGACAACCCGCATTTGCTGCGCATCGTGCGCCGCATCCTCGCGCCTCTGGGGCGGCGGCTGGACGAATCCAGTCCGATGGTGGATGCACGCTTGCCGGATGGCGGCCGCCTGAACGTGGTCATCGAGCCGCTGGCGGTGGACGGTCCCATGGTGTCCATCCGGAAGTTCCGCCAGGACCCGCTCAAGCCAGCCGACCTGCTGGCGCTGGGGACCTTCAACGAAGAGATCCACCGCCTGCTGAGCCTGGCGGTGCGGGAACGCTGCAATATCCTGGTTTCCGGCGGAACCAGCTCGGGCAAGACTTCGCTGCTCAATGCGCTGGCGTTCTTCGTTCCCGAGACCGAACGCGTGGTCACGGTCGAGGACACCGCGGAACTGTCACTGAACCACCCCCACGTGGTCAGGCTGGAGTCCCGCCAGGGCGGCTTCGACGGCGCCGGCCAGGTCAGCATCCGCGATCTGATACGCAACAGCCTGCGGATGCGGCCGGATCGCGTGGTGGTGGGCGAAGTGCGCGGGCCCGAGGTCATGGACATGCTGCAGGCCATGAACACCGGCCACGAAGGCTCGATGGCGACCATCCACGCGAACTCCCCGCGCGAATGCCTGTACCGGATGGAGATGCTGGCGGGCTTCGCGGGCTTCCAGGGCAGCGAGGACAGCCTGCGCAGGCAGATTGCCAGCGCGCTGGATTTCATCGTGCAGATCGCCCGCCTATCCAATGGCCGTCGGCGCATCGTGTCGATCTCGGAAGTCACCGGCATGGGCGACAACGTGATCTCCACTCAGGAACTCTATCGCCACGAAAGTTTCGTTGGTCCCGATGGCGAGGAGAAGGATCGCTGGGTATCGCTCGGCATCCATCCGCACACGCCCAAGCTGGCCAAGTACCGCGACCAGTTGCGCGTGACGATGGCGCCCGAGCCGCCCCAAGGGAGCGGGGGCGGCTTCTGGTCCAGGGGGCGATGATGTCGGCGCTGCTCCTGTCGGTGTTGTGTATCGCGCTGCTGCTGGTGGCGGCGGGATTGTGGCTGTGGCAGAACGCGAGCGAACGCGGGCGTCGGCAGGCGACCAGCGCCTTTGTCGAGGAACAGCTCAACCGCTCGTTCGATCCCACCCGCGCCGTGGTGGCCACGGCGCAGTTGCTCTACCCGCCGGTGCGTCCGCGGGGCGTGCGCGGGCGATTCCATAACATGCTGCTGCGCGCAGGCATCGAGCCCGGTCCCGCCTTCTACGGCCCCTGGCTGGTGGCGCTGGTGGCGCTGCCCATCGTGGCCCTGCTGTTCAGCGGCGGGCTGGCCGCCGTGGTGACGTTCGTCCTGGTGGTGCTGGCGGTCCTGTTCCAGCTCTGGTGGCAGGCCGACAAGCGCCGGCAGAGGATGGTGCGGCAACTGCCGGGTTTCATCGATGCGCTGGTGCGGCTCATCACCATCGGCAACAGCCTGGGATCGGCATTCCAGACCGCGGTGTCTTCGGTCGATGCGCCGTTGTTCGAAGTGCTGGAGCGAGCCAACCAGTTGAACCGCGCGGGCATGGAACTGGATGCCTCGCTGGTGCACGCCGCCCGGCTCTATCGTTTCTATGAACTGGAACTGGTCGCCGCCGTGATCGGCGTCGCCCTGCGTTTCGGCGGTCGCAGCGATGTAGTGCTCGAACGCATGGCGGCCTTTATGCGCGACCTGCAGCAGGCGCGGGAGGAACTGCACGCGCTGTCGGCCGAGGTCCGGCTGTCGGCATGGATCCTGGCGCTGCTGCCGGTGTTCGTCGCGGGGTTCATCGTCATCTTCAACAATGCCATGTTCGTGGGCATGTGGACCGACCCGGTCGGCCAGAAGATGCTGATGGGCGCCTTCGCTCTGCAACTGGTCGGCTCTTTCTGGCTGTACCGCATGGCCAAATCGGTTTGACGCTATGTCCACACAATTGTTGACCGCCGCTTCTCTGGTCCTGTTCGCCACCGCCGCGCTGTTGGTCGGGGTGGCAATCCTGATCCGCGGCTCGCGGCAGAATCGCAGCCGCCAGGTGGTGGACAGCGCCATCACCGCGCGGGCCAATCCCGTGCTGGATGATGCCCTTGCCAGCGTGGCGTCGCCGGTCCGGCGCGGCCGCGTGAGCGCGATGTTCGACGGCGCGGCGCAACTGGGCGAGAAATGGGAACAAGGCAGGCTGGGAAACTATCTGCTCGAGGCCGAGGATAGGCAACTGATCGACCGCTGCGGTTTCAGCGACCTGGCGCGCGCTCGTTCCCTGTTCATCTTCGCGCGGGTCGTTCTGGCCATCGTGGTACCGATGCTGGCCTGGATGTTCGGCGGTGGCGGTGCGCTTGGCACGATGCTGTCCCTGTTCCTGGGGTTCGCGCTCGGCTACATGGTGCCGAAGTGGGCGCTGCGCCAGGTGGCGGCTTCGCGCACCCGCAGGGCCAAGGAAGAACTGCCGCTGCTGATCGACCTGCTGCGCCTGCTGCAAGGTGTGGGCCTGTCGATCGACCAGAGCCTGCATGTGATCGTGACCGAGTTCCGCTCCGTGCTGCCGGTATTGGCGGTCGAACTGGAGATCGCCGTCAATCAGCACGCCCGCGGGTTGTCGCGAGAACAGTCGCTGCAGAGGCTGGCCACCGGCTTCGGCAACGAGGACCTGGCGGCCGTGGCGCGCCTGATCGTCCAGGTCGACCGGCATGGCGGCGCGGTCCAGGAGCCTCTCAAGCAGTTTTCCGAGCGCGTTCGGGAGCAGCGGCGAATGGATTTGAAGGAGCGTGTCGGCAAGCTGACGGTCAAGATGACCGGCGTCATGGTGCTGACGCTGCTGCCCGCTCTCATCATCGTCACGGGTGGGGCGGGTTTCCTGGCCGTTTTCCGCGGCCTGGCGAGAATGGGAGGCTGAGATGACCGGGTCGATTCATTTCCCGGCGCGCATGGCCGGGTTGCTCGGGGTCGCGCTGCTGGCGGCGGGGTGCAGTTCCACCGCTCCCTCGGGCTATGGCGTCTCGGCACCCAAGTTCAACGACGAAGCCATGATGCGCCAACAGGTCGCGAACGACGAGCCTACGGCGGACAGCCGCGGCATGTACCTGTCGTTGATCCGGGAGATGCAGGGCAAGGGTCTCTACTTCGCGTCGCTGGCCCACATCGATGCATTCGAGCAGCGCCATGGCGCGGCGCCCGACGTCGAACTGCTGCGGGCCCATGCGCTGCGCGAAGCCGGGCAGTCCGAGGAAAGCGCCGTGGTCTATCGCCGCTTGCTGAAAACGGAAGTCGGCGCGGCGGCCGCGCAGGGATTGGGGCTGCTGGCGGGTGCGCGCGGCGACTACCCGGCCGCCGTGGTTTCGCTGCGCGAGGCGGCACGCCTCGACCCTACCAACGCGCTGATCGTCAGTGACCTGGGCTATGCGCTGCTGCGCAATGGCGAAACCGCCGCGGCCAGGTTGCCCATGGCGCAGGCCGCCGAGCTGGCGCCGGAAAACTCCAGGATCCTGGCCAACCTGGCCCTGCTGATGCTGGTGTCGGGCGATGCAGGGCGGGCCGGTACCGTCATGGACAAGGCCGGCCTGTCGCCCGATGCGCGCGTGGCGGTACGCAAGCTGGCCGATGACATCGCGCGCCGGGCACCCCAGGCGTCCCGTCCGGTCGCTGTCGTGAAGGCGGACCCCGCTCCGGCCGCGATTCCGGTTCCGCCGCCGGCGGCCAGCCCGTTCCCCGTTTCGTCCCTGGCGCCCGAGATGTCCCGTGTGCCCATGGCCCCCGGGGTGGAGCGGGCAACGGTGATGCCGAGGACCGCGGTGGTCCGGACCGCCGCGCAGGAGAGCGAACCCACGGACACCGTGCGCGAACCCGCGGTACGGCAGGTCTCCGCGCCTGTCCTGCAGCCGGTGCGTGCGCCCATGCAGTCCATGCTGGATCGGTTCAACTCGGCCATCCCCTGACGCCGGCAGACCGATGCGACCGGATCTTCTTCAACGATGATGAATACAAGTGGAATCAAGGCGATCATGAAACCTACCAGCCATTGCCCGCACGGACAGTCCGCTTCCCGGCGCGCCAGCCGTTATCTGGTGCTGGCCGCGCTGCTGGCGGCGCCCCTGGCGCAGGCCCAGAACAATGCTCCGGTAACAGGCTCCATGCTGCAAGAGACACCCGAGCAGCGGGCGCGTATCGAACAGGCCGCGCGCCAGGCCCAGGCGGAAGAGCAGGCCCGCCGCGCGGCGGCCGCGCAACAGCAAGCGGCGCAGCAGCAGGCCCAACAGCAAGCCGCACAGGCTCAACGCGAGGCGCAGTTGCGCGCGGCCCAACAGCAGAGGGCGGCATCGACGCCGGCCGCGACACGCCCCGCTTCCTCGGTCGTACGCCAGGTGCCGGGGCCGGGCCAGGCGCCGGCTGCCGCGGCCCAAGGCGCGCCGGCGGCGCGCCAGCAGATGGTGCAATCGCCGGAACAGCGCGTGACCACCGTGGTCACCCCGCAAGCGGCTACTCCTGCTCAACCCGCGCCGGTGGCCGCTGCGCCCGCCGTTGTTGCCGCGCCCAGGACGGAGCCCGCAGTGACGACGGCATCCGCCGCGCCGCAGGGCAGGAGCCGGCCCAATGGCGACGTGACGAGCGAGGTGGTGCGCATGCAGGCCGAAGGACGCCAGGCCGGCCAGGCGCTGCCCATGCTGGGCGCGACTGCGTCTCCCAGCTGGAAGCGTTACATCGACAGCTACTCGCATCCCATTCCCGAGTTCTACGAGACGACCTCGCAGCCGAAGCAATAGGCAGGCTTTCATGACACCCCATCGCCGTATCCCCTCGTTCGTTTCCGTTTCCCGGGCGCCGCTGGCGCGCCAGCGGGGATCGGTGCTGATCGCGGCCGCGGCGGCGATGCTGGTATCGGTCACCCTGCTGGCCTCGGCCGACCTGGGTTATCTCTTCTACATGAAGCGGGAACTGCAGAAGACCGCCGACCTGGCCGCGCTGGCCGGCGCCCAGCAACTGGAGCGGGACAGCTGCGTTGCCGCGACGGCGGCCGCGCGCGGCAACGCCAACCTGAACCTGCAGCGCTTCGGGTTGTCGATGGCGTCGTCGCCTGCGCCGGCATGCGGCCGGTGGGATCCGAATCCGGATTCGACCAAGAACACCGTGCAGACCATGGAGCCTCCCTCCGAGTCCTACAGCGGGACCGGGGGCAAGAAGTATTTCGGTACCCCCAAGTCCTCGGTCGGCTTCAATGCGATCAAGGTCGCCATTTCCCAGCAGATCCCCCTGGTGCTGCCTTTCCTGGGCAACCGGTCCCTCTACGCTGAAGCCATCGCGGTCCAGGAGGCGCCGGTGGCCTCGTTCTGGGTCGGTTCGAAGCTCGCGACCACGAACTCGCAAACCGCTCCCTTGTGCGTACTGCTCCGAGTCGTAGGCGCCAACCTGTGCGAGGACCTCAGCATCGGGACCTATGCCGGCCTCGCCGGCGTGAAAATCACGCCCAGCGGACTGCTCAAGGAGTTGGGTTTCCCGCTAGGCGCGGACCTGAGCGTGGGCGAACTGAACAGCCTGCTAGCCGCCCGCAAGGTCGAGCTCGGGCAACTGCTGAATGCCATCGTCAACCTGGCGAACCAGAACAGCCTCGTGGGCCTGAACGCCTCGCTGCTGAGCTCGCTGACCGCCAAGCTGGGCGTAGATAAACTGCTGGTCCAACTGGGGTCCAACAGCGTCACGAGCGGGCTGTTCGCCCTGATCCAGGCCCCCAGCGCCGGCTCGGCGCTGAACGTGGACCTGGACGCGCTGGGCCTGCTGACCGCTGCGGTCGGCGTCGGCGTGTCCAATCATGCGGTAACCGTCGACCTCGGACTGCCGGCCGCCGTCAGTACCGCCGTCGGGCTCAAGGCCAACGTGCGCGCCAGCATCATCGAACCGCCTTCGATCGGCATAGGCGGCCTGGGGACCAAGGCCTACACGGCCCAGGTCCGCACCTTCGTCGACATCGCGACCGATGGCGGGCTGGTCGGCGGACTGCTGGGGCTGCTCGGCACGCAGATCAAGCTGCCCATCGTGCTGGACGTGGTCAGCTCGCAGGGCACGCTCACGGGCATGAGCTGCGCGGCGCCGGCCACGGCCACGATCAAGGTCGATTCGTCCATCGCCAAACTGTGCATGGGCAGGATCAACGAGTCCACGCTGTGGTCGACGCACGATGTCTGCGCGACCGGCCTGCAGGACGAGACCTTCGTCAAATTGCTGGGCATCAACCTGCTGCACGGGCAGGTCAAGCCCGACATCCTGGCGCAGGACCCGGTCTCCACCACTCTGGAAGTGGACCAGACCAAGACGGTGGGCCGCAACGAGCTGCCGCTGGGCGATACAGTGCAGGATCTGGTCAACCAGTTGCTGGCGCTGTTGCTGGCCCAGTCCTCCTCGGGACAGGGCGCCCAACTCGAAGCCTTCCCGGCCGATACGGCCACGCAGGTGGCGGACAAGTACCTGAACCAGTACGGCTACAGCCCCAGCGTGATCGAACAGAAGCTGCTCGGGGACGGCATCACCTGGCCGCGTCCGTGCGGCCTGCTGAACCTGGGAACCTGCGCCATGCCCACGCTCTGGCGCCAGACCGTCACGCCGCTGCTGGGTTCCTGCAACCAGGCCTGCATGCGGACCGAACTGATCAAGGCCTTGCAGACGACCGCCAGCAACGGCTTGCTGGGCGGCTTGCTCAATACCGTAGGCGACCTGCTCGGCAGCCTGCTGGGAGGCGGGGGCAGCGGCCAGTCGCAGAACCTGCTGCAGGCCATCCTGAGTCCGCTGGTCAGCCTGCTCAAGCCATTGCTGAACGAGGTGGGCAAGCTGGTGGCCAACCTGCTCGATGGGCTGGTTGGCATCAAGATCGGACAGACCGACGTGCATCTCATGTCATTGGAATGCGACAACGTTCGCCTCGTCTATTGAGCGCGAACGACAACGATGGAGGGAACGGGCGTACCGCCATGAAGACACGACCTTCGCAAGATGATCTCGACGTTTACGTCTGGGAAGGCAAATCGGATATCGCTGACCGCGTCGCGCGGGCGCTGGCCAATTTCGACATGGACGTGATCCGGGCGGACAATATCGCCGTGTCGCGCGATGTGACGAGTGTGCGCATGTCGGTGGCGATCATTTCGGTTACGGTGATCGATCGGCCGAGTTTCAGCGTCAGCGACTGGCAGGCGGGGCATGGCATGCCGGTGGTCTGGGTGGCGGCCGAGGCTCGCAACTGCGACCCGCGCGTCTATCCGCCCGAGTATTCCAATGTCTTGACGGCCGACTTCACCGCGGCCGAACTACGCACGCTGGTCTTCAAGGTGGCGGGTGTGGTGCGGGAGCAGGGCTCGCGCGCCAAGGCTGCCGAGCCGCTCATCGCGACTTCCGCCTGCATGCGGGTTTTCCTGTCCGAGGTCGAGGCCTTCGCCGATTGCGATTCGACGGTGTTGATCCGGGGTGAGACGGGCGTGGGCAAGGAGCGGGTGGCGAGGCTGCTGCACGAAGGCCACCATGGCTACGGGAAGGGACCTTTCGTGGCGGTCAACTGCGGCGCGATCCCCGACGGCCTGTTCGAATCGCACTTCTTTGGCCACGCCAAGGGGGCATTCACGGGGGCGACCTTCGCGCACAAGGGATATTTCGAGCAGGCCCACGAGGGCACGCTCTTCCTGGACGAAATCGGCGATCTGCCTCTGTACCAGCAGGTAAAGCTGTTGCGTGTCCTGGAGCAGAGCAGCGTGACCCGGCTGGGCTCTACCACCGAGATCCCGGTGGATTTCCGCCTGGTGGCGGCGACCAACCGCGACCTGCGCGACCTGGTGCGCCAGGAGCTGTTCCGGGCCGACCTGTACTACCGCCTGGCGGTGATCGAGTTGCACGTCCCGAACCTGGAAGAGCGCGGGGCAGTGGACAAGATCGCCATTTTCAAGGCCTTGCTGGGGCAGATCCTGCCGGAGCAGGAGGACGAGGTGCCCGACTGGCTGGCGGCCCTGGTCACGCGTACGCGCTTTCCGGGAAACGTGCGGGAACTGCGCAACGTGGCCGAGCGGGTAGGGGTGATGGTCAGGCAGTTCCGGGCCTGGGACAGGGAGCGGATCGGCCGCATCTTCGCCTCGCTGGCCGATGGGGTGGTGATACCGGCCAACGAGCGCAGCCCGCAGGAGCTGGCCGAGCGCAACCGGATCGTCGGCGCGCTGGACGCCCATGGATGGCGGCGCCAGGACACCGCCAGCTTCCTGGGAATCAGCCGCAAGGTGCTGTGGGAAAAAATGCGCAAGTACCAGATTGTCGGCCAGGACGCGGAAGTGGCGGGCGAATTGGACTGATCCGGCAAAAAAAGCTCAATAAAGAGCCCACGACGCCGTACTTTCATTAAAATCGGACACGCTTTGTTACGGCCAGGCCGACGAACTCGATATGACCAAGGAAGCTGGAATGAATATGAGGACATGCAGAATGTTCCGACAAGTGGGGATCGTACTGTTGCTTTCCGCGGCATCCCTGGGGGCCTCCGCCCAGGTGGTCCAGAATACGACCGCCCGGCCGTCGTCCGCCCAGGCTCCGGCCCAGGCCGCGCCGGCCAGGCCTGCCGATGGCGGCCAGTCGGCCTCCAGCAACAGCACGATGGCGGAATTGCAGCAACTCATCCAGAACCGCACCCTGAACGAGCTGCGCACCACCTATAACGGCAACTACGGGGCCAGCCTGCTGTTCAAGGCGGACGACCTGACCTACTACGTGGCGATGTTCCAGCAGAAGAATTTCTGGCGCGTGGTCAAGACCACCTCCGAGTCGCAGGCCGAGCAGACCTACAAGGCCTTCGTCGAGCAGACGGTGCAATTGGCCGATGTGGATATCCGCCGCATCAAGCTCGACGCCGAGCGAGCCGTGACCGAGAAACAGATCGGCGCCAACGAGACGCGCCTGAACGCCCTGCAGAATGACCTGAGCATGCAGCGCCAGCAGGAGCAGCAGGTGGCGGCCCGCCAGGAGCAGGCCCGCCAGGAGGCCGCCGCGTTGGCCAACGAACGGCAGGCCGCGCGCGAGCAGCTCAATACCCTCCAGCGCCAGATCCGCATGCTGGAAGAACAGCAGACCAAGCTGGACAACGCCAGCAGCGTGACGAGCCAGGACGTGCGCCGCGGCCGCTGAGTCTTTGCCGCCGTGTCGTGCCGAACCGGGGCCTAAGGGCCCCGGTTTTCATTTCGGGGCGTAGGGAATCAGCAACGCAGCCAGCCCCAGCGCCGCGCCGGTCGCGCATACCGCCTGCCACTGGCCCAGGCTCCAGGCCACGCCGGCCAACGCCGATCCCGCCGCGCCACCCAAAAAGAACAGGCCGACGAACAGTGCATTGATGCGGCTGCGAGCCGCGGGGTCCAGCAGATTGACGGCACGCCGGCCCAGTGTCTGGTCGCCGGTGACGCCGGCATCCAGTGCAACGGCCGCCAGGCCCATCGTGATCCAGGGGGCATGGTCGCCCTGTCCGGCGCTTCCGGCCCAGGCCGCCAGCGCGAACGCGCCGATCATGCCGAGATGGGAGATCGCCGTCACCGGCCGCGTCCAGCCCCGGTCGCCGGCGCGGCCCACCCAGGGCGTGATGAAGGCGGCGGCCGCGCCCACCAGCGCGAACACGGCGATGCCGCGCTGTCCAACCGAGTAGGGCGGCTGCGCGAGGCGCAGCGCGACGGCGGTCCAGAACAGGCTGAAGGCCGCCATGCTGAGGGCGGCGCTGGCCGCCCGCCGGCGCAGGACCGGTTCGCGGCGCAGCAGCGATCCCAGGGACACGATCAGATCGAGGTAGCGCGGACCGGGCGGCGGCAGCCGGTCGGGAATGCCGCGTACCAGCGTCCAGCCGAGCGCGAGCGACGCCAGGGCGCTGGCGGCGTAGAACGCGCGCCAGCCCAGCGTGTCGGCCAGCAGGCTGGCCAGCGGACGGGAAAGCAGGATGCCCACCATCAGGCCCCCCATGATGTCGCCGATCACCCGGCCCCTGATTTCGGGCCCCACCATGGCGGCGGCGATGGGCACCAGCACCTGGATGACGGAGCTGGCCGCGCCCAGGACGAACAAGGCCACCAGCAGCAGCGTGGCGAAGGGGCTGCACGCGGCGGTTGCCGCGGCCACCGCGGCGACCGCCAGCATCGCGCGTACCAGTCGGCGGTGCGGCGCCACGTCCGCCAGGGGTACGAGCAGGAACAGTCCGGCCGCATAGCCCAGCAGCGTGGTCATCGCCATCAGGCCCGACGCGACTGGCGCCAGACCCAGCGAGGCGCCCATGACGCCCACCAGTGTCTGCGGCGCGAACAGATTGGTGACGAGGACGCCGGTGGCGGTGCCGAACAGCAGCACCGGAGGGCGGGTGGATGGGGACGCGGGCGGGCCCAGGGCACCGGATTTTCCGCAGGTGGTCATGCAACGCTCCGTTTGATAAATTAACTGCATATCGAACGGAAACTTTATTTTTCTATTGCATGATCAGGCAATTCAATCATTCGCATCATGATTATGCGGAAATGTCATGAACATCCATGATCTGGAAGCCTTCGTGGCGGTGGTGGAGACCGGCTCCATCGTCGGGGCATCGGCCCGCCTGCATCTGACGCAGCCGGGCGTGACACGCCGTGTGCAGAACCTGGAGGAGCGCCTGGCCGCTACCCTGCTGGACCGGCAGTCCAAGCCATTGAAGCCGACGGCGGCGGGCCGCGAGGCCTACGAGCACGGACGGCGGGTGCTGCGGTCGCTGGAAGACCTGAAGGCCGGGGTGTCGCCCCAAGGGGAAGTGCAGGGCGAATTCCGGCTCGGCATCATGCCCTACCTGTCCGAAGCCGCGCTCATGCAGCCCTTCGATCGGCTACGCACCGATTTTCCGGCGCTGACCTTGCGCGTGACCTCGGGCTGGTCGCCGCGCCTGGTGGAGCAGGTCGCGCGCAGCGAACTGGATGCCGTCGCGGTATGCCTGGCCGATGGCGTGCCGCCGCCCGAGACCCTGGTGTGCGACGACCTGGGCGCCCAGCGGGTGCTGCTGGTCGCCGCGCGTTCGCTGAAGGTGCCGCGCCGTCCGGACCTGGAGCAGCTATCCCGCTTCCCCTGGGTCATGAACGAGAGCGGCTGTGGCTTCCGGGCCTTCATCCGCCATCGCTTCGAGGCGGAGCGGCTGCCCTTCCAGGTGGCGGTCGAGGCCCTGAGCGTGGACCTGAGGATGTCGCTGGTGGCCCGTGGTTTCGGCATCGGCATCGTGACGCCCGCCGCGTTCGCGGGCGGCGCGTGGCGCGACGAGGTCGAGATCATCGCGTCACCCGATTTCCGTCCCTGCGTGCGCGCCTGGCTGTTGCACCGCGCGCCCGCGGGCCGGCTGGCGCGGCCCATTGCCGCGTTTCGGGAGGCGCTGGCCGAGGTGTTGAGGGAGCCGGAGTCGTTGCGCGAGCCTTGACCGCTGGTGGGTAGCCGGCCAGCGGTCAAGGCTCAGGTAGTGGACGTGGCACGGGCCGGAGCATGGCCGCCATCCGGGCGCCGGTCCACCCAGGCCAGCGCGGCCAGCACCGCCAGCGCGGCCGCGGCCGGCACGACCGCGGTCAGCACGATGTCCCGGGGGCTCCAGTTCAGCGCCAGCATCAGGCCGCCCAGGGCTGGTCCGACGATGGAGCCTATGCGGCCCGAGGCGGCGGCCCAGCCGACGCCGGTGGTACGGATCTCGGGCGGATAGTAGGACACCGCCAGCGCACTTTGTCCCACGCAACCGGTGATCAGGCCGGCGCCCATGCCGCCGATCACGGCCAGCACCTGCCCAGGCGCCAGCGCGGCCTGGTTCACGATCAGTATCGAGGCGATCGCGATCAGCGTCGTGATCGCCAGCAGCCGCTTGACGCCCAGCTTCGCCACCAGCGCCATCATCGCCAGGCTGCCCAGCAGGCCGCCCATGCCGAAGGCGGCAGTCGCGGCCGGCGCCTGCGCGGGACCGAAGCCGAACTCGGCCAGTAGCGTGGGAATCCAGAAGGTCAGGGCATAGGCGTCCACGAAGATCAGGAAGGCGAACAGCCACAGCAGCCAGGTGCGCAGCCGCCACCGGCGGTCGAACAGCGCCGCCACGCTGCCGCCCTGGGCCGGCCGGGAGGCCTGGGGTGCCAGGCCGCGGCCGGGAATGGCTTTCAGGAAGAAGGGCAGCAGCACCAGCGGCAGGATGCCGCCTATCACGAACACCGAATGCCAACCGTACTGCCGCATCAAGGGTACGCCGGCCATGCCGCCGATGACGGCTCCCGCCGACAGTCCCGCAGCCACCAGCATTGCCGCCGTTTCCTTGTAGCGGGCCGGCGTCGCGCCGGCGGCCACCGATACCGCCACGGGCAGGGCACCGCCCAGGCCCATGGCCGCGACGAAGCGCAGTGCCGCCAGCACCGGGACATCCGGCGACCAGGCCGACAGCAGTGTGCCCAGGCCGAACAGTACGACACTCAGGCCGCCCACCATCCGCTGTCCCCAGCGGCCGGCTAGCGGACCGCAGGCCAGATAGCCCACGACGGCGCCCACGCTGGTGGCGACGAAGGCCGGCGTGAACGCCGCGGGCGGCAAACCCCACTCACGCGCCAGCGCCGGTGCGACGAAGGCGATGGACGTGGTGTCCAGGCCGTCCAGTAGCACGATCAGGAAGCAGATCGTCACGACGCCGATGCGGGCGAAGCGCGAACCCGGGGCGTCGCCGGACGCTGCGGCCAATGCGGAGGAAGTGTCCATGGAGGTCCTTGCGGAGAAGGGATTCAACGCGGCGCGTGCCGGGCCTGGATGAGGCGGTCGATGTGCAGCACGGCGCCGTCCTGCCCATGGCTGGGCCACGGGGGCAGCGTCGCGCGATTGGGATCGCCGGTGTGGGCGAACGCCGCGCAGATGTCCTGGAAACTGCGGCTCAGGTCGGCAAGCTCGGCGGGATCGGCACCAGCCACCATGGGCGCGTCCCGCCAGATGGCCAGGTTGCCGAACAGGAAGGGCAGGTCGATGCAATGGCAGGCACCGATGCCTGGCGTGGGCGACTGCCAGTCGAACTGATAGACGAACGGCGCCCGGCCCTTGGCGGCCAGCGCGTGGGCATAGGCCATCGTAGGCTGGATGAAATCCAGGCTGGACCGCAGGTCCGTCAGCACCGCGACAGGTGTGCCCGGCGCCCGGCTGGCGCGGGCCTGCTCATACCGCTCGCCACCTGCCTGTCCATAGTGGGCCTGATACACCCCGCGCACCGTGTCTGCCGGCAGCTCGCGCATGGCGGCGTCCACGTAGAACGCGGCGTTTTCTTCGCGCGTGTAGCCGATGATGGTGTCGCACCAGGCGCCTGCTCCGGCGGTCGCCAGCGGCGGAGCGGCGATGACCTCGCCGTCGACCGTCGGCATGAAGGGCGGCGTGACTTCTCCGGGGCTGGCCGGAACGGTCTGCCGCAGTACTTGCAATTGGGCTTTCAGGATGGCGTCCACCGTCAGCCGCGACAGGTTGTCCGCAGTCGCGGTCTCGATCCCCGCGGCGTGCGTGAACATATCGGCCACTTCGCGCTTCTGCGCCGGCGTCTGCAAGGCCACGCCCAGCGGCGTGCTCATCATGATGGCTCGATCGAACAGTTCCGGGCCGTCCACGCGGGTTTGCAGCGCGGCGATCGAGTACGCGCCCGCCGACTGTCCCGCCACCGTGACGTTGGCCGGATCGCCGCCGAACGCGCCGATCGTGCGGCGTATCCACGACAGCGCCGTCATCTGGTCGCGCAGCCCCAGGTTGGCGGGCGCGACCCCGGGAATGGGCAGGAAGCCCAGCACGCCCAGGCGATAGGTCACGTTGACCACGATCATGCCCGTACGCTCGGCCAGCATGGCGCCGTCGTAGCAGGGCAGCGATCCGCCGCCCGTCATGAAGGCGCCGCCGTGCAGGAACACGAACACCGGCGCGCGGGATGGGCGGTCGACGGGCACCCAGATGTCCAGGTGCAGGCAGCTTTCGTCCTGTCGGGCGGGATAGTCGCCCATGACCTTGGCCAGCCGCGATGGCAACTGCGGGGGGATGGCCGCGGGCGCGGTCGCGTCGAACCGGCCATCGCCCTCGGCCAGTGGCTGGGGCGGCGCGAAGCGCCGATTGCCGGTGGAGGGCAGGGCGTAGGGCACGCCCAGGAAACGGACCACCTTGCCGTCGCGGGCGCCCAGCAGGCGGCCGTAAGGCGTGTCCACGATGCTTGGATCGTTCGGGTTCATGGCATGGGCTCCCCTTTGTGGTGAAGGAAGCGTAGCATCGCGAACTGTCCGAGTTCGTTCTGTTATTGGAACGTCAACGTATTGGAAAAGGAACGAAGCCATGCGCGGCCTGGACGACATGTACGTGTTCAAGATGGTGGTCGATCATGGCGGCCTGTCGCCCGCCGGACGGCAACTGGGCGTGGCCAAGTCCACGCTGGCGCGCAGGCTGTCCGACCTCGAGCGTCGCCTGGGCGCGCCGCTTTTCCACCGTGGTCCCAGGCAGTTCGTGCTGACCAGCTTCGGGCAGGAGTGCTACCGGCAATGCGCGCGGGTGGCCGCCGAGGCCGATAGGCTGCTGGCCCTGGCCGAACGCCTGCAGGCCGTGCCGACCGGATCCCTGCACGTGATCGCGCCGCCCTACCTGAGCGAGATCGCCGTCGAACAACTGGCCACCGAATTCGCGCTGGCCCACCCCCACGTGCGGCTCCACTTCGAGGCCAGCGCGCTCATCTTCGACCCGCGCTTCGTTTCGGCCGATCTTGTCATCTACCCCGCGTTCGAAGCGCTGCCCGACGCCGACATCGTCGCGCGCAAACTGATCACCAGCCCCTTCGCCCTGATGGCCAGCCCCGACTTGTCCGGCGTGGACGCCTTGGCCGACCCGTCCGGCCTGGCTGCCATGCCCTGCCTGGGATTCGGGCGCAAGACTACCGAATGGCTGTGGCGACTCCGGCGTGGCCGCGAAACCAGCATCGTGCGCTTCGAACCGCGCTTCACCACCTACCACTTGTCGGCACTGCTGCTGGCGGCGCGCCAGGGGCTGGGCATCGCCGCGCTGCCCCTGGACCTGTGCGCGGAAGAACTGCGCCAGGGCCGGCTGGTACGCGTCCTGGAGGACTGGCTGCCACCGCCGGTCAACATCTTTGCCGTCTATCCCGGGGGCAGGACCCTGACCACCGCGGCCCGGTCCTTTCTGGACATGCTGGTGCAGCGCCTGCCGGGCGCGGACTTCGACGTCTCGCAGACCCCGCGGGGCAGGGTGGAGCAGACAGGCAAAAGTGGGCGCGGCAAGCGTTCGGGGTAGGGGCGATGCGCGGTTTACCGGTTTTTCAGCCCCCGATTTGCAAGCCGAAAAAAGTGTCGCTATAATCTTATTTCTTTGCAGCGCCCGTAGCTCAGTTGGATAGAGTACTTGGCTACGAACCAAGGGGTCGTGGGTTCGAATCCTGCCGGGCGCGCCAGATGTATGAGGGGTTAGCGATATAGTCGCTAACCCCTTTTTGCATTGCGTGCCTTTTCCGAAGGCTCCGGACCCCTATCCAGGCGAATGCGTCTTGAGCCAGTCCTTGAGGGCATTGTTCATCCGTGTCTGCCAGCCCCTGCCGGTGGCGCGGAAAGCGGCCAGGACTTCTTCGTCCAGTCGGATGGTCGTGGCGGATTTGCTGCTGCCGGTCGGCCGGCCACGGCGCTTTCGGGCTTCCTCTACTCCAGCTTCCATCTCTTGCCTGGTCAGCGGGCGTTCATTTTCATCCTTGCCATCCCATTCGAAATAGCCGCCGGCAGGCGGTTTTTTCATGGCAAGCAGGGCTTTCTCACGATTGGTCCGGGCATTCGAGCCAGGCATGATATTCCTCCGATTCTTCCTTGCTGGCGCAGCGGAAACTGATGACACGTGTTGTGCCGCCACGATGCATATGTACCAGCGCCAGTAGCATCAACTGGTCGAACACGTAGGCGAAAGAATGGATGCGATGTTCGCCGTTACGCCAGATGGCAATGTCCAACCGGATATCGCTATCCAGAACCCAAGCGGCATCAGCGAAATCCAATCCGTGTTTTTCCAGATTTTTCCTGCGCTTGTCTTCGTCCCAGGTAAGGCGCGATTTCATTAATTATTGTACTAACAAATAATTTGGGGTCAAGCAACAGAGCCATCATTGCCATTGAAGCGCCTCGGCAACTCCGGAAATCGTCCTCCAGGAACGACAGTTGCTGCCCATCTCCTCCTTCCAGGAGGCCGACATGCTGACTATCAACGACGTTCAAGATGCGATGCGAGTCTGGGACGAAGCCCACGTCGCGGTCCACGACTATTTCGGGAACAACGACATCCTTGATCCGCACTGCTGGACGAGGTGGCAGGATCTGGTCGAAACCGAAAACCTGGCGCGTACGCAGGCCTTGACGACCATCAACAGCTATCGGGGGTTGGAGCAGGCGAAGTAGGGCAAGAAGGTTCGGACCAAGGATGATCCGTCCGATGAACGTGAACGGCAACGTTGTCTGGGACATCCTGGTCCATGCAAGCCCCATGCGACGATCGGTCGCGTCCCACCCTCCGCGTTTCTTCACCAACCCCGGGTACACTGCCTGTGTCGAAACGCTGCCCAGGGGCGCGGCTTTACGCCGTTGCCCCACTGACTCATGCCATTCGTCAACTACAAATACAAAATCCTGGGGGGACTTGCCGCGATGGCCCTGTCGGCGCCGTTGTCGGCTCAGCAGTCCGAGAAACTCGAGCCGGGCACCATGGCGGGACGCATGGCGGCCTGTACGGCCTGTCATGGCGAGCAGGGCCGTGCCGGGCCCGATGGCTATTACCCACGCATCGCCGGCAAGCCGGCCGATTATCTGTACAACCAGCTCGTCTATTTCCGTGCCGGCCAGCGCCAGTACCGGCCGATGCAGCATCTGCTCGAGAACATGTCGGACGAGTATCTGAAGCAGATCGCCGTGTGGTTCTCCGAGCAGCATCCTCCTTACCCCGACCCCAAGCCTTCCCGCCTGCCCGCCGCCACGCTGGAGCATGGCCGGCAGCTCGTGATGGAAGGCGATCGTGCGCGCGGGGTGCCGGCGTGCGTGTCCTGCCATGGGCAGGCGCTGTCGGGTGTTCTGCCAGCGGTGCCGGCGCTGCTGGGACTGCCGCATGATTACCTGAGCTCGCAGTTCGGCGCCTGGACCAATGGCTTGCGCAAGGCGATCGCGCCCGATTGCATGGCGGACATCGCGCGTCGCCTGACGCCCGAGGACGTCAGCGCGGTGGCGGGGTGGTTGTCCTCGCAGCCTGTGCGCGAGGTGGTTCCGGCCGCGAGCCTGCCCGAGCCGATGCCGATGGAGTGCGGCAGCCAGGTGCACGTGGGGAGCCGGCCATGAACAAGCGTGGATTCCTGCTGGGTGTGCTGGCGGTGGCCGTCGCGGCGGTGGGCACGGTGTTCTGGATGGGGCATCGGGAGTACGGCGCGCCTGCCCGGACCGCTGCCGTGGAAGAGGACGGGCAGCAACAGGTGGAGCGCGGACGCTATCTGGCGCGTCTGGGCAATTGCGTGGGCTGCCATACCGCGCCGGGCGGCGAGGCTTTTGCCGGCGGCCGTGCGCTGGCGACGCCGTTCGGCACGTTCTATGGCCCGAACCTGACGCCCGATCCGGAGCACGGCCTGGGCAAGTGGAGCGCCGACGATTTCTGGCGCGCGCTGCATCAGGGCAAGGCGCCGGACGGCAGCCTGTTGTATCCGGCCTTTCCGTATCCCAGCTATCGCCATGTCTCGCGCACGGATGCGGATGCGCTGTTCGCCTATCTGCGTTCGCTGCCTGCGGCGGCGCAGGCGAACCGGCCGCACGAGCTCGGGTTTCCCTACGACCAGCGTTGGCTGGTGGCGGTGTGGAGGGCGTTTTATTTCCGGCCGACGTCGGACGAGCCGGCACCGGCGGAGCCGTCCGAGGCCTGGCTGCGCGGCCGCTATCTGGTCCAGGGCCTGGCGCACTGCGCGGAGTGCCACACGCCGCGCAACCGCCTGGGCGCGATGGCGCTGGATGCCGGGCTGGCCGGCTCGCTGATCGGCGGGCAGTCGTGGTATGCGCCGCCATTGACGGGCGATCGCGTGACGGGCCTGGGGGACTGGACCCGGCAGGACATCGTCGCGCTGCTCAAGACCGGCATCGCTCCTCGTTCGCATGCGGCGGGGCCGATGGCCGAGGCGGTCCATCAGGGGTTCCAGTACGCGAACGACGCCGACCTGGACGCGATGGCGGTCTATCTGAAGTCGCTGCCGGCGGTCGGGACCGATCCGGCTTCGGTGTCCGCCGCGGCGTCGTCCGCGCTGATGAGCACCGGAGGCAAGCTGTACGAGCAGCATTGCGCCCAGTGCCACGGCGCCGATGGCCAGGGGCGCTCGCCCGCCTGGCCGCCGCTGGCGGGCAATATCTCGGTGGTGGCCGCGTCGTCGGACAACGCGGTGCACATGGTGCTGTCGGGCGGCTTCGCGCCGGCCACGGCGGGCAATCCCCAGCCGCACGGCATGCCGCCGTTCGGCCAGTTGCTGGGCGACCAGGACGTGGCGGCCGTGGTGTCGTTCATCCGCCAGAGCTGGGGCAACCAGGCCAGCGCTGTCAGCCTGCCCGAGGTGCGCCGGGTGCGCGAGGCCGTGCGCTGAAGCGCAGCCCCGGTCCGGCGTTCAGCGTGCCGGGCCGGCCTCGAATCGGCGCGTGAGCGTCTGGCTGTCGAATTTCCATCCTTGCGCGGTGCGTACGAGTTCCGCCGTGCCGGCCAGCACCATGGCCGGGCCGGCCATGGGCGCCGCCGCGTCGTCCGCGATCTCGCCCGCGTGGCGATACACCGTCAGGTAGTAGGTCGCGCCGGCCGTCGAGGCCGTGGCCGGTTCCACGCGCAGGTTGGTGACGACGTGGGCGACCCGCTGGTCGCGCGGACGGCGTTCCAGTTCCTCCAGGATCCGGGCATGGCCGCGCAGCGCGGCGCCGGCGCGGTGCCAGACGCCTTCGGGCGTGTACAGGTCCAGCATGCGCGCATAGCGCCAATGGTCGTAGTGGTGGAAGAAGTCGAGCACCACGCGGCTGCATGCCCACGCGGTTTCCAGTTCGGAGGTCGTCATGGCGGTCGGGTCCTTGGAAGGTTGGGGGGCATCAGCTCACCGCGAGCACGATCTTGCCTGTGTGGGCGCTGCTTTCCATGCGCTGGTGCGCGCGCACCGCGTCGGTCCATGGGATGACGCTGTCGATGGCCGGCGTGCCTTGTCCGGCCGCCAGTCGCGGCCACCAATGGCGTTCCAACTCGCGGGCGATGGCGGCCTTCTGGGCGACCGAACGGGGCCGCAAGGTGGAGCCGGTCAGCGTGGCGCGCTTGCGCAGCAGGGCGGGGATGGGCAGGACCGCCTCGGGGCCGCCCATGAACGCGATCAGGGCGATGCGGCCGTCCAGCGCCAGGGCCTCGAGGTCGCGGGCGACATAGGAGCCGCCGACCATGTCCAGCACGACGTCGACGCCGCGGTCCTGGGTGAAGGCCAGCGCTTGCCGCACGAAGTCTTCGTTCCGGTAGTCGATCGCCAGGTCGGCGCCCAGCATCCTGCAGAAGGCCGCCTTGTCCGGCGTGCCCACGGTGGTCAGCACACGGGCGCCGAAGGCCTTGGCCATCTGGATGGCGGTGACGCCTATGCCGCTCGAGCCGCCGTGGACCAGCAGGCTTTCGCCGGACTGCAGGCGCGCCCGCACGAACAGGTTGTCCCAGACGGTGAAGCAGGTTTCGGGCAAGGCCGCGGCCTGTTCCAGCGAGAAGCCCGCCGGCACCGGCAGGCAGTGCTCTGCCGGTGCGAGGCAATGGCTGGCGTAGCCGCCGCCCGGTGTCAACGCGCAGACCATGTCGCCCGCGCGCCAGCGCTCGACGCCGGGGCCGACGGCGGCGACGCGGCCCGAGACTTCCAGGCCCAGGATGGGCGAGGCGCCCGGAGGCGGCGGATAGCGGCCGATGCGCTGGGCGCAGTCGGGCCGGTTGACGCCGGCGAAGGCGACCTCGATCAGCACCTCGCCCGGACCGGGAGTGGGCACGGCACCCTCGGCCAGCCGCATGATCTCGGGCGGCCCGCCGTCGCCATGGTCGATGTAGCGCAGTGCGCTCATGGCTGGACCCTCCTGTCCCGCTGCTCGCCCACGAGTTCGCGCGCGGCCTGGGCGATGCGGCCGGCGTCGGGGATGAGCGCGGCCTGCAAGTGGGGCGCCGCGGGGATGCGGCAGTCGGCCACGCCCAGGCGCCGCACGGGCGCGTGCAGGCGGCCGAACAGTTCATCCTGCACGCGGGCCGCGATCTCGGCGCCGAAGCCGCCGGTCACGTTGGCCTCGTGCGCGATCAGCAGGCGGCCGGTGCGGCCGGCGCTAGCCAGCAGGGCGGGCCAGTCGAAGGGCGCGATCCAGCGCGCGTTGATCACTTCGGCCTCGATGCCGTCGCGCGCCAGTTGCGCGGCGGCCTCCAGCGCCTGGAACAGCATGGCGCCCCAGGCCACGAGGGTGAGATCGCGGCCCGGCCGCGCGACGCGGGCGCCGCAAGCGTCCTCGATGGGGCCGCCCAGGCTGACGGGCTGCGGGTCGCCGTGGTACATGGCGCGGCTCTCGATGACCAGGGTCGGGTCGTCGCTGCGGATGGCGGCCAGCAGCATGTCGTAGGCATCCTGCGCGGTGGCCGGGATGCCCACGCGCAGCCCGGGGATGTGCGCGTATAGCGCCTCCAGGTTCTGCGAGTGCTGGGCGCACGAACCGGGCGTGGCGCCCTGCTGGGTGCGCACGGTCAGCGGCGCGGCCAGCCGGCCGGCCGAGACGTAGCGCACGTTGGCGGCCTGGTTCACGAGCTGGTCCATGGCGACCAGGCTGAAATCTATCCACATGATCTCGACCACGGGCCGCAGGCCGCTCATGGCCGCGCCCACCGCCACGCCCAGCATGGCGGTCTCGCTGATGGGGGTGTCGAACACGCGGGCGGCGCCGGCCTGCCGCTGCAGATCCTTGGTCACGCCGAAGACGCCGCCGGGCTTGCCGACGTCTTCGCCATACAGGACGACTTCGGGCATGTCCTCCAGCGCGCGGGCCAGCGCGGCGTTCACCGCCTTGCCGAAACTGAGCTGGGCGACCCCCGTGGAAGAAGAAGCTTCAGGCATACAGGTGCTCCATGACGGTGGCCGGATCGGCCAGGGGCGCGGCCAGCGCCGCTTCGGCCGCGCGCGCGATGTCGGCCGCGGCGGCGGCCTCCAGTGCGGCCAGGGCATCGGCCGCCACGCCGGAAGCCTCCAGGTGCTGCCGCAGGCGCGCGATGGGCTCGCGCTGCCGGGCTTCGGTCAGTTCGCCGCGTGGCCGATAGCCTTGCAGGTCGCCGTAGTAGTGGCCGACCAGCCGCTGGGTCATCATCTCGATCAGGGCCGGGCCTTGTCCCGCGCGGGCGCGCGCCGCGTGATGCGCCACGCAGTCGCGCACGGCGGCGACGTCGTTGCCGTCTACCCGTTCCCCGGGCATGCCGTAGGCGGCGGCTCGCTTGTGCAGTTCGGCATCGCGCACGGTCTCGGCCACCGGCGTCAGCTCGGCGTAGGTGTTGTTCTCGCAGATGAACAGCACCGGCAGGTCGCGATACGCGGCGAAGTTCATCGCCTCGTGGATGGCGCCCTGGTTCATGGCGCCGTCACCGAAGGCCGTCAGCGCCACGCGCTCCTCGCCGCGCAGCACCGAGGCCAGCGCGGCGCCACAGGCGATGGGGGCGCCGGCGCCGACGATGGAGTTTTCTCCATAGAAACCGTGGTCGGCGGCGCTGAACATGGCCGAGCCGCCGCGTCCCCGGCAGACGCCGCTTTCGCGGCCCAGCAGCTCGGCCAGTATTCCCTGCGCCGGCACGCCGCGCGCCAGCGCCCACCCGTGGCCGCGATAGGTGGAGAACACGGCGTCGTCCGCCCGCAGCGCCTGGCACGAACCCGCGTAGATGGCTTCCTGGCCGATGCACAGGTGGATCGAACCCTGGATGGACTGCGCCTTACGCAGCTCGGTGATTTTTTCCTCGAGCAGGCGGATGCGCAGCATGGTGTCCAGGGCCGCGAGCTCGCGTGCGAACGGTCCGTCGCCGGATGTCGCCGCGAGGCTCATCGGGCGGCCTGCACGTGCTTGGCGGCCAGCGCGTCGGCCGTGCGCACCAGCAGCGACAGGTCCGAACCGACGATGACCACCGTGGCGCCGGCCGCGACGTAGCGTTCGCACTCCGGCGAGCCCGCCAGCACGCCGGCCGGCATGCCCAGCGCGACCGCGCGCCGTATCCCCTGTTCGATGGCCTCCACGACCTCGGGGTGATTGGGCTGGCCCATGTGTCCCATGTCGGCCGATAGGTCGGTCGGACCGAAGAACACCATGTCCACGCCTTCGACGCGGCAGATCGCGTCCAGGTTCGTCATGGCTTCGCGCGTCTCGATCTGCGCCAGCAGGCAGGTTTCCTGCGCGGCGCGCGCATAGTATTCCTTGTCGCGGCCATAGCGCGTGGCGCGCATGGTGCCGCCCAGGCCGCGCACGCCGCCCGCCGGTGGGTAGCGGGTGTAGCGCACCGCGGCGCGGGCCTCGTCGGCGTTCGAGATGTTGGGCACCATCAGCGCCTGCGCGCCCAGGTCCAGGTATTGCTTGAACGAGGCGGGCTCCAGGATGGGGACACGCACCGTGGCCGCCGTGTGGCCCGTGGCCAGGGCCGCGAACTGCGCATGCAGGTGGGGCATGCTCTGGGGCGAATGCTCCAGGTCGAACATGATGAAGTCGAAACCGCTGCCGGCCAGCGCCTCCACGGTCTGCAAGGCGTTGGAGACACAGAACAGTCCATACTGGGGATGCCCGGACTGGATCAGGCGCTTGAATCGGTTTTGCACGGGGGATGAGGTCATGTCTTACTCCGGTGAAATGCCTGCCTTGCGTTGGACCTCCTGCCAGATGGGCAGGTCGGCCTTCATTTGAGCCGTCATCTCGGCGGGGGTGGAGCCGGTCAGCTCGACGCCGTTGCTGCGGAACTTCTCGCGCAGCGCGGGTTGGCGCAGGATGGCGCGCAGCTCGGTCGACAGCTTGTCGATGATGGGTTGGGGAACGCCCGCCGGCGCGACGATGCCGAACCAGAACGAGGCGTCGAAACCGGGCACGGTGTCGGCGATGGGCGGGATGTCGGGCGTGCCGCTGGCGCGCGTCTTGCTGGTGACGCCCAGCACCCGCAGCCGGCCGCCGTGGACCAGCGGCAGGGCCGAGGTGCCGACGTCGAACACCAACTGGATCTGGCCGCCGACGAGATCGCTCAGCGCCGGCATGCTGCCCTTGTAGGGAATGTGGACCATGTCCGTGCCGGTCATGGACTTGAACATTTCCGCGGTCAGGTGCAGCGAGCTGCCCGCGCCTATCGAACCGAAGCTGAGCTTGCCGGGATTGCCGCGGGCATAGGCGATGAGATCGGCCACCGACTTCACCGGCAACGAGGGATTGACCACCAGGTACAGCGGCGTGGTGAAGGCCAGCGACACCGGCGCGAAGTCCTTGAAGGGGTCGTAGGGCAGGTTCTTCTGCGCCGAGATGTTCAGCACGAGGCTGGACAGGCTGCCCAGGAACAGCGTGTAGCCGTCGGCCGGCGACTTGGCCACGAACTCCGCGCCTATCATCTGGCTGGCGCCGGGCTTGTTCTCGACGATGACAGGCTGGCCCAGGCGCTGCGCGAGGTTCAGCGCGATGTCGCGCGCGGCGGTATCGCCGATGCCGCTGGGCGGGTAGGGCACCACCAGCTTGATCGGTTTGACCGGGTAGTTCTGGGCGTGGGCGCCCGGTGTTGCCAGAGCGCAGGACAGCACTGCGCTCGTTGCCGCGAGCAGCTTGAGTAGTCTCATCTTCGTCTCCGGAATGTCGGCGCTGTATCCGCGCCGCTTCATGCTTGAGGGGAAATCAGCGGGTCATCGCTCCTGCCCGACGTAGCCCTGGGGATTGCCGAAACGCTCGGTCATGACTTCGTCCAGCGCCTTGGACTTGTGCGCGACCCAGCCGCCGGACATCACGGCGTACGCGTCGGGGTGGGACAGCGCCTGAGGCGTTCCGCCCGCCATCTCGTCGCGGATCAGGCCCAGCAGCAGGCGGCGCATGCGCACGATGCCCAGGTCGGTGGGGCCGAGGTGCTCGCGCGTGCGGTCGGCGATCGGGCCCTGGCTGTCCTGGATGGCGGCGTCCTGTTCGGACACGCCCTGGATGCCGGTGAAGCTGTTGTGCTTCTGGTCCTGGCGGTCGATCAGGTAGTCGTTGCGCAGGTTCCGATAGGGCACGTAGTGCTCGTCCACCTGCGCGTGGATGGTGTGCCCCTGGCGCGCCGCCTCCCGCTCTTCCTCGGTCAGCGGCCGGTCGGGGTTCCAGGTATAGGTGTAGATCCAGCACGAGGTGTCGTCCACGGGCACGAAGGTCTGCCCATGGTAGTTCTCGCCGGGGAAGGCGCTGGGCGCCAGCGCGTGGTTGGGGACCAGGTAATGGGCGATGCGCCAGTACAGATCGTCGCCGTCGGCCTTGCGCGCCCCGCCCACCACCAGGCCGGCGGGAAACTCGTCCACCGAGAACGCCGGCATCGGGTCGTCGCGCACCCACTTGAAGCGGTCGTTGCGCACGGCCTGCGCGCCCAGCGCGGCATGCTTGATCCGTTCCATCACGGCTTCGGCGGTCTCGGCTTCGTCCGTGCCCACCAGCATGTGCAGGAACGAGAAATGGGTCGTGTCCAGCGCGCCCTCGACGCATTGCAGCCAGTTGCAGTCCTGCCATTTTTTGCTGACGTAGCGGTGCGAGGGCGGCACCAGGGCGAAGGCCAGCCTGGGCAGCGGCGGCGGTTCGGCGGCCGGCCCCATGTAGGCCCAGACGTATTCGCCCCATTCCCGCGTGGGGTAGGACTTCAGGCGGACGCGGTCGCGGTAGGGCGAATCGGCCGGCATGCTGGGCATGTCCACGCAGCGTCCGTCCACGTCGAATTTCCAGCCGTGGAACACGCAGCGCAGCCCCGCGTGCTCGTTGCGGCCGTAGTAGAGATTGGCACCGCGGTGCGGACAGACGGGATCGACCACGCCGATGCGCCCGCTGCTGTCGCGAAAGGCCAGCAGGTCCTCGCCCAGTACCTTGATGCGCTTGGGCGGACAGTCCGGCTCCGGCAGTTCCCCGGACAGCAGCACCGGCACCCAGAACTGGCGCAACAGGCGGCCGGCGGGGGTGTCGGGGCCGGAACGGGTGATCAGTTCGTTGTCTTCCGCGCTCAGCATGATGGTGCCGTCTCCTTGGTGTTCGTGCAGGAAGTGTCGTGCCGTGCGGGAAATCGCTGGTAGGGAAGTTCGGATATTTTGAATAGCATTCTGCAATGCAGAATACGCACTGGACCGCCATGCCCCGCAATCCCTACCAGATCGACGAGGAGCCCAGCGACATCGAGTTCGATGCCTACGAGGCGCACGAGGGCGATCGGCTGTTCGCCTCCACGCTGGCCCGGGGGATGCAGATCCTGCGCTGCTTCACCCCGCTCGAGCCGGCGCTGGGCAACAAGGAGCTGGCGCGGCGTACCGGCCTGTCGCCCCCGACCATCTCGCGCTTCACCTACACCCTCGTGAAGCTGGGCTACCTGCGGCCCGACACGCTGTCGGGGAAGTACCGCCTGGCGCCGGGCGTGGTGTCGCTGGGCTATCCGCTGCTGGCCTCGATCACCTTGCGGCAACTGGCCCGTCCGCTGATGAACGTGCTGGCCGAGTCGATGAACTGCTCGGTGTCGATGGGCATACGCGACCGCCTCAGCATCGTCTACGTGGAGACGAGCCGCATCACGAGTGCCTTCGCGCCGCAGCTCTCGGACATCGGCCTGCGCTTTCCCATCGTCTCTACCGCCATCGGCCATGCCTTCATCTCGGGGTGCGAGGCCACCGAACGGCAGAAGCTGCTGAACGAGATCCGGGTCAAGACACCGCGCATGTGGACCGAACACCAGGACCACGCGGCGCGTTCGGTCGAGGCCTTCGCCAAGAAGGGTTTTTGCAGCGTCTACGGCGAACAGCACCCCGACCACTATGCCGTGGGCGTGCCCATGGGCCGGCTGCGCGACGGCGAGCTGATCGTGTTCAACGCCGTCATCCCGCGTTTTCGCGCCTCGCGGCAGAGCGTGGAGGAGGGGCTGGCGCCCAGGCTGGTGGAGATGGTGGCGCAGGTGCGCCGCAGCAGCTACGCGGTCTGACGCGGCCGCCGCCGCAGGGTGTCGTCGAAGGCCGCCGCGTTGCGCACGCCCTGGTCCTCGAAGTTGGTGTTGAACAGCACGTGGACGTTGGCCGCGGCCTGCGTGAGCTTGCGCACCAGTTCGGCGATGCGTTCCAGTTCTTCGGGCGTGTATTCGTAGACGAAGCGGCCGGACGAGGCGGCGATGCCCCGGCGGTTCCAGACCTGGCTGTTGCGCCCGTGCAGGCGTACTACCGCCAGGCCGGGGCGCGTGGCCGCCCAGACGGCGGGCACGCTGTTCACATACTGGTTGGGGCTGTCGACCACGGTGTGGGCCGCGCCCAGTTCGCGCAGCAGGGCCAGCGTGCCGGATCGGCCCGCCGGGTCCAGCCAGCCGCGATGGCGGAATTCCACCGCGTGGACCTGGTCCTCCATGCGCCGCGCGCAGGCGCAGACCAGCGCGCGGCCGGCGGCATTGTTGCGCACCCGGGGCGCGTACTGGAAATGGACCGCCGCCAACTGGCCGCTCTGGCGCAGTGGCTCCAGGCCTTGCAGGAAACGGCTCCAGAGTTCGTCGCGCAACTCGCCAGGCAGGGTGGCGTGGTCGACGATGCGGGCCTCGGGCGGGAGTTCCGCGCCGATGTCGGCCGGCAGCGCCGCGACTGGCGTCAGGTGTCCGGTGAACAGGCGGAAGGCCTTCAGATGGAAGACGAAATCCGGCGGCGTGCGCCGGGTCCACAGGTAGGCCGTGCGCGCGTCCGGCAGGCGGTAGTAGCTGCTGTCCACCTCGACCAGCGGGAAGCGCGAGGCGTAGAAGCGCAGCCGGTCCTCGGCCGTGCGGGCCGAGGTGGGATAGAAGCGGCCGCAGGCCAGCAGGGTCGGGTCGGTCCAGGACGAGGTGCCGACGCGGACGGTCATGGCGGGAAATCCGGAGGAAGGGAACGGGCGTTTATACTGGATGAATATACAGTCTTCCCGCGTCCCATGTCACATGTCCCCGACACGCCGGCCCACGATCCCTGGGCCGACCTGAATCCCCGCCAGCGCGAAGCCGTCGAGTACGGCACCGGCGCCGATGCCGATCGCTGCGGACCGCTGCTGGTCATCGCCGGCGCGGGCTCGGGCAAGACCAACACGCTGGCCCACCGGGTGGCCAACCTGGTTCTGAAGGGCACCGACCCGCACCGGATCCTGCTGCTGACGTTCTCGCGCCGCGCCGCCATCGAAATGGAGCGCCGCGCGGGCCGGGTGATGCAGGCCGTGCTGGGCATGGGCGGGCAGCCGCCGTCGCTGCCCTGGGCCGGCACCTTCCATGCCATCGGCGCGCGGCTGCTGCGCGACTACGCCTCGCGCATCGGCTTGTCCGAGGCCTTCACCATCCACGACCGCGGCGATGCCGAGGACCTGATGGGCTTCGCGCGGCACGAACTGGGGTTCTCGGGCACCAAGTCCCGTTTTCCCTTGAAGGGCACCTGCCTGGCCATCTACTCGCGCGCGGTCAACAGCCAGGCGCCGTTGGACGGCGTGCTGGCCCGGCACTTTCCCTGGTGCGCGCAGTGGGAAGAGCAACTGAAGACGCTGTTCGGCGCCTACGTGCAGGCCAAACAGGACCAGCACGTATTGGACTACGACGACCTGCTGCTGTACTGGGCCGAGATGACGAAGGAGCCCGCCATCGCGGCCGAGTTGGGCGCCACCTTCGACCACGTGCTGGTCGACGAATACCAGGACACCAACCGCCTGCAGGCGGAGATCCTGCTGGCCATGAAGCCGGACGGCCGCGGCCTGACGGTGGTGGGGGACGACGCCCAGTCCATCTATTCGTTCCGCGCCGCGACCGTGCGCAACATCCTGGATTTCCCCTCGCAGTTCGCGCGGCCCGCACACGTCGTCACACTGGATCGCAACTACCGCTCGACCCAACCCATCCTGGATGCCTCCAACGCCGTCATCGCCGAGGCGCCCGAGCGCCACGCCAAGCAGCTCTGGACCGACCGTGCCTCGGCGCAGCGGCCGCAACTGGTCTACGTCAGCGACGAGCCGGGGCAGGCGAGATGGGTGGCGGACCAGATCCTGGCGCGGCGCGAGACCGGCGTACGGCTGATGTCGCAGGCGGTGCTGTTCCGCTCGGCCAGCCACAGCGCCGGGCTGGAACTGGAGCTCACCCGCCGCAACATTCCCTTCGTGAAGTTCGGCGGCCTGAAATTCCTCGAGGCCGCGCACGTGAAAGACGTGCTGGCCCTGCTGCGCTGGGCGGCCAATCCGCTGGGCCGGCTGTCGGGCTTTCGCGTGGCGCAGTTGATGCCCGGCATCGGCCCGGCCAATGCCGCGCGCCTGCTCGATGCCATGGCCGAGTCCACGCACGCGGTGCGGGCACTGGCCGATTTTTCCCCGCCGGCCGCCGCCGCGGAGGACTGGAAGACTTTCGCCGATACCTTCGTGGCGCTGAGCGACCCCGGCCTGGCCTGGCCCGCGCATCTGGACCTCGCGCTGCGGTGGTACGGCCCGCATCTCCAGCGGCTGTACGACGACGCGGTCGTGCGCCAGGCCGACCTGGACCAACTGGCGCGCATCGCCGGCACTTACGGATCGCGCGAGCAGTTCCTGACCGAGCTGACCCTGGATCCGCCCGACGCCACCAGCGCGCAGTCGGGGCAGCCGCTGCTGGACGAGGACTACCTCATCCTGTCCACGATCCATTCGGCCAAGGGGCAGGAGTGGAAGGCCGTCTATGTGCTGAACGTGGTCGATGGCTGCATTCCGTCGGACATGAGCACCGGCGACGCCGACGAGATCGAAGAGGAACGCCGCCTGCTGTACGTGGCCATGACTCGCGCCAAGGAGGACCTGCAACTGGTCGTGCCGCAGCGGTTCTACGTGCATCAGCAAAGCGGGATGGGCGACCGCCACGTCTATGGCACGCGCAGCCGTTTCATTCCGGAAGGCATGCTGCCGCTGTTCGAGATCCTGCCCAAGGCCAGGCAGGGCGCGCCGTCCGCCGCGCCGGCCCAGCCGGCCGTCCGCGTGGACATCGCCAGCCGCATGCGCAACGCCTGGCGCTAGGCGCCGAAATGCTTGACGCAAAAATATTTTAAGTATGAAATAATAACTACCAGACAGGCGGATACGCGTGTTCCGCCGCCATTTTTCCAGCCGTCGAGCCGGCCAGCGGAGGATCCATGAATATCGCGTGCATCGGAGGAGGGCCCGCCGGGCTGTATTTCGCGCTGCTGATGAAGAAGCGGGATCCATCATCCCGCATAGTCGTCATCGAGCGCAACCGTCCTTACGATACCTTCGGCTGGGGCGTGGTCTTCTCGGACCAGACGCTGGGCAACCTGGTGCAGGCCGACGAAACCACCGCGCGCCGCATCCTCCAGTCCTTCAACCACTGGGACGACATCGACGTCCATTTCAAGGGACGCACCATTACCTCGGGCGGCCACGGCTTCTGCGGCATTGGCCGCAAGCGCCTGCTGAACATCCTGCAGGACCGCTGCGTGGAACTGGGCGTCGAACTGGTGTTCGAGACCGAGGTGGAAGACGACCAGGAAGTGGCCCGTCGCTACGGGGCCGACCTGGTCATCGCCTGCGACGGCCTGAACAGCAAGGTCCGCAAGCGCTATGAAGACGTCTTCAAGCCGGACATCGAAACCCGCGATTGCCGTTTCGTCTGGCTGGGCACCAAGAAGCTGTTCCCGGCCTTCACCTTCGCGTTCGAGGAAACCGAGCACGGCTGGTTCCAGGCACATGCCTATCAATACGACGGCGATACCTCCACCTTCATCATCGAGACCCCCGACGAGGTCTGGCAGCGAGCCGGCATCGACAAGATGAACCAGTCCGAGGCCATTGCCTTCTGCGAAAAACTCTTCGCCAAATACCTGGATGGCCAGCCGCTGCTGAGCAATTCGCCCCACCTGCGCGGTTCGGCGAACTGGATCCGTTTCCCGCGCATCGTCTGCGGCAACTGGGTCCACTGGAACGACATCGATGGCAAGCGCGTGCCGGTCGTGCTGATGGGCGACGCGGCCCACTCGGCGCATTTCTCCATCGGCTCCGGCACCAAGCTGGCGCTCGAGGACGCGATCGAGCTGGCGCGCTGCTTCGACACCTACCAGGGGCAGGACCTCGAGGGCGTGATGGCCGGCTACGAGGCGGTGCGGGCCATCGAGGTATTGAAGATCCAGAGCTCGGCGCGCAATTCCATGGAGTGGTTCGAGAACGTCGACCGCTACGTCGACATGGAGCCCGAGCAGTTCGCCTATTCCATGCTGACGCGCAGCCAGCGCCTGTCGCACGAGAACCTGCGGCTGCGCGACCCATCCTATGTCGAAGGCTACGAGCGTTGGTTCGCGCGCAAGGCGTGCGCGGCGGCCGGCCTGGCCGAGCCCCCCGAGCCGCGCGGCAAGTCCGTTCCTCCCATGTTGACGCCGCTGCGCGTGCGCGACCTGGTCCTGAAGAACCGCATCGTCATGTCGCCCATGGCCCAGTATTCGGCGGTGGGCGGCACGGTGGGCGACTTCCACATGGTGCACCTGGGCAGCCGTGCGATGGGCGGGGCCGCCATGGTCGTCGCCGAGATGACCTGCGTATCGGCCGACGCGCGCATCACGCCGGGGTGCCCTGGGCTTTACCGCCCCGAGCATACCGAGGCCTGGAAGCGCATCGTCGATTTCGTGCACGAACATACCGATGCCCGGATCGCCGTGCAGATCGGGCACGCCGGGCCCAAGGGATCGACCAGGCTGGCCTGGGAAGGCACGGATCTGCCGCTGGAGTCCGGCAACTGGCCGCTCATCGCCGCGTCCGAGGAACAATACCTGGCCGGCGTGTCGCAGGTGGCTCGTGCGGCCACGCATGACGACATGCGCCGCATCCTGGGCGATTTCGTGCACGCCACGCTCGAGGCCGAGAAGGCCGGGTTCGATTGGCTGGAACTGCACTGCGCCCACGGCTACCTGCTGTCCACCTTCATTTCGCCGCTGACCAACCGCCGCACGGACGAGTACGGCGGCAGCCTGGAGAACCGCTGCCGCTATCCGCTCGAGGTCTTCGCCGCGATGCGTGCGGTGTGGCCTGCGCACAAGCCCATGAGCGTTCGCATCTCGGCGCACGACTGGGTCGAGGGCGGGATCACGCCCGACGACGCGGTCGAGATCGCCCGGCTCTTCAAGGCCGCCGGCGCCGATATGATCGATTGCTCGTCGGGGCAGGTCAGCAAGCGCGAGCAGCCGGTGTACGGCCGCATGTTCCAGACGCCGTTCGCCGACCGCGTCCGCAACGAGGCCGAGATCCGGACCATCGCGGTGGGCGCCATTTTCGAGGCCGACCACGTCAATGGCATCATCGCGGCGGGGCGCGCCGACCTGTGCGCGCTGGCCCGGCCGCACCTGGCCAATCCGGCGTGGACGCTGCTGGAATCGGCGAAGATGGGATGGGACGTGGAGTGGCCCAAGCAGTACTACGCGGGCCGCCTGCAACTGGAACGCAACCTGGAACGCGAACGCCAGGTAGCGGCTGCGACGCAAGGCATGTCGCCGCGCGAAATCGCCGCGCGCCTACTGGAGTAAGGATGGATAGCCTGAACGGAAAGCATGCGCTGGTGACTGGCGGCGCGCGGGGCATAGGCCTCGCCATCGCCCGCGAGCTGTTGCGCCAGGGGGCCGCGGTCACCCTGACGGGCCGCGACCAGGCCGCGCTGGATGGCGCGGTGGCGGCGCTGGCACCACAGGGCGCCGTGCGTCGGGTGCGGATGGACGTGGCCGAATCGGCCTCGGTCGAGCAGGGCATGGCCGAGGCCGTGCGCGCGTCGGGGCGCATCGACATCCTCGTCAACAACGCCGGCCAGGCCGAATCGGCGTCCGTGGGCAAGACCGACGACGCCTTGTGGGCGCGCATGCTGGCGGTCAACCTGAGCGGAAGCTTCTATTGCTCGCGCGCGGTGCTGCCCGGCATGCTGGAGGCCGGCTGGGGGCGCATCGTCAACGTGGCCAGCACCGCCGGCCTGATCGGCTATACCTACACGGCGGCCTATTGCGCGTCCAAGCACGGCGTCGTCGGATTGACGCGTGCGATGGCGCTGGAGGTCGCCACCAAGGGGGTCACGGTCAACGCCGTGTGCCCCGGCTTTACCGAAACCGACCTGGGCCGCGAGGCCATCGCCAACATATCCGCCCGCACCGGCCGCAGCCAGGCCGAGGCCACGGCGGCGCTGGCCGCGTTCAATCCGCAGAAACGGCTGGTGCAGCCCGACGAAGTGGCCCATGCCGCCGTCTGGCTGTGCCTGCCCGCCTCGGCAGCGATGAACGGCCAGGCCATCGCGGTCGCGGGCGGCGAAGTCACTTGAAGGAGTAACGATGGCTCGCAAGCCCATCGATGAAACCGGTACCGGCGCGGGACGCGAGCCCGCGCCGGTGCTCGACCTGGAAGCCCGGCTGACGGAAGACCACCACCAGTCGCTGGTATTGTGGCTGCGCATGCTGTCCTGCACGGTGCGAATCGAGACCGAGATCCGCTCGCGCTTGCGCGCCGATTTCGACATCACGCTGCCGCGCTTCGACCTCATGGCCCAGCTCGAGCGGCATCCCGAGGGATTGCGCATGGGCGAGCTGTCGCAGCGCATGATGGTGACCGGCGGCAACGTCACCGGCATCACCGACCAGCTCGAGGAAGAAAAGCTGGTGGTGCGCGAACCCTCGCCGGAGGACCGTCGCGCCTTCGTGGTCAAGCTCACGCCGTCCGGACGCAAGGCCTTCGCGAAGATGGCGGCGGTGCACGAGCAGTGGATCGTCGAGCTGTTCTCGACCCTGCCCGCGGCGTCCAAGGACACGCTGATCGAACTGCTGTCGCAATTGAAACAGGGGCTGACCGACCGGTCGCCCGCCGAACGCAAACAGAACGGGGGATGACGACCATGCGCCATGTTCATGGGGAAAGACAGATGCTGCACGGCGGCCGTACCGTCATGGCCGACTACGAGGCCCGGCATTTCTCGCTGCAGGTGCGCGACGCGGTCGCCATCGTCACGCTCGACCGTCCCGAGCGCAAGAATCCGCTCACCTTCGATTCGTATGCCGAGCTGCGCGATTTCTTCCGCGCGCTGGCCTATGCCGACGACATCCGCACGGTGGTGGTGCAGGGCGCCGGCGGCAATTTCTGTTCCGGCGGCGACGTGCACGACATCATCGGCCCGCTCACCCGCCTGGACATGCCGTCGCTGCTGGCCTTCACGCGGATGACGGGCGACCTGGTGAAGGCCATGCGCGCCTGCCCGCAGCCCATCGTGGCGGCCGTGGACGGCGTGTGCGCGGGCGCGGGCGCCATCCTGGCGATGGCCTCGGACATGCGCCTGGGCACCGCGCGCAGCAAGACCGCGTTCCTGTTCACCCGCGTCGGCCTGGCCGGCTGTGACATGGGCGCATGCGCGCTGCTGCCGCGCGTGATCGGACAGGGCAGGGCGTCCGAACTGCTGTACACCGGTCGTTCGATGGGCGGGGACGAGGGCGAGCGCTGGGGCTTCTTCAACCGCCTGTGCGAACCGGATGCCTTGGCGGACCAGGCCTACGAACTGGCTGCCAGCCTGGCGCAGGGGCCGATGTTCGCCCACGCGATGACCAAGCGCATGCTGCACCAGGAATGGAACATGGGCATCGAGCAGGCCATCGAGTCCGAAGCGCAGGCCCAGGCCATCTGCATGGCCACCAACGATTTCCACCGCGCTTATCACGCCTTCGTTGCGAAACAACGGCCCGTCTTCGAAGGGGACTGAAGGAGAGGTCCCCCCCCTACGCGCTTACGCGCGCCCCCCAGGGGGCGGCACTGGCGGACCGGCGGAGCCGGATCCGCTGTGCCCTGGAAAGTAATTCACTGGAGTTGAGATGAGTGAGACATCGAATTCGAGCAGGGCGCAGCACCTGGCCTGGCCGTTCTTCGAGCTGCGGCACCAGGAACTGGTGGCGGAGCTCGATCCCTGGGCGGCGCGGCGGGTGGTGCATGCGCATGGCGGGGATACCGATGCGACCTGCCGCGGGCTGGTGCGCGCGCTGGGCGAGGATGGGTGGCTGCGGTATGCCGTGGCTGGACTGGAGCATGGCGGGCTGACCAACACCATCGACACGCGCGCCGTCTGCCTGATCCGCGAGACACTGGCCTATCACGACGGGCTGGCGGATTTTTCCTTCGCCATGCAGGGCCTGGGGTCGGGCGCGATCAGCCTGTTCGGCACCGGCGACCAGCGCGCGCGCTACCTGCCGCGCGTGGCCGCCGGCCAGGCCATCGCCGCCTTCGCGCTGTCCGAACCCGAGGCGGGTTCGGACGTGGCAGCGATGGCTTGCGCGGCCACGCTGGATGGTTCGCACTATGTGCTGGACGGCAGCAAGACCTGGATCTCGAATGGCGGCATCGCCGACTTCTACGTGACGTTCGTGCGGACCGGCGAGGCGCCGGGCGCGCGCGGCATCACCGCCCTGGTGGTCGATGCCGATACCCCTGGGCTGGAGATCGCCGAGCGCATCGACGTGATCGCGCCGCATCCGCTGGCGCGGCTGCGCTTCGACGGCTGCCGCGTGCCGGTGTCCCAGCGGCTGGGCGAGCCGGGGCAGGGCTTCAAGGTCGCGATGGCCACGCTGGACGTCTTCCGCACCTCGGTGGCGGCCGCGGCACTGGGCTTCGCCCGCCGCGCCCTGGACGAGGCGCTGGCGCGGGCGACCTCGCGCCGCATGTTCGGCCAGACGCTGGCCGATTTCCAGTTGACCCAGGCCAAGCTGGCCGAGATGGCCACCGGCGTCGACGCCGCGGCGCTGCTGACCTACCGGGCGGCATGGATGCGCGACGGCGGCGCGCGCATCACCAAGGAGGCGGCCATGGCCAAGATGACCGCCACCGAGACCGCGCAGCGCGTGATCGACGCGGCGGTGCAGATGTTCGGCGGGCAGGGCGTGGTCAGCGGCGAGACGGTCGAGCGGCTGTATCGCGAGATCCGCGCGCTGCGCATCTACGAAGGCGCCACCGAAGTCCAGCAACTGATCATCGCCCGCGAACTGCTGCGCGCGGCGGGCGCGGCCTGAAGAACGACGAAAGGAGAACCCATGGCATCGAATATCGAAATCCTGCAGCCGGCCGGATGGCCCCGCCCCCGCGGCTATAGCAACGGCCTGGCCGCCCGCGGCAAGCAGATCTTCATCAGCGGGATGATAGGCTGGGAGCCCGACGGCGTGTTTCGGGCCAAGGACTTTGCCGGCCAGGTCCGGCAGGCGCTGGCCAACATCGTCGAAGTGCTGGCCGAAGCCGGCGCGGGGCCGGAGCACATCGTGCGCATGACCTGGTACGTCGTGGACAAGCGGGTCTACGTCGCGTCCTACGAGGACATCGGCAAGGCCTACCGCGAGATCATCGGCCGCCATTTCCCCGCGATGACGGCGGTGCAGGTGGCCGGCTTGGTCGAGGACGAGGCCCAGGTCGAGATCGAGGTGACGGCGGTCATCCCGGACTGATCGCATCCGGGTCGCGCGGCGCGGAGGGGATGGGTATCATTTCACGTATGGACGTTCGCACACACGGAGAGCCATCGTGAAAGACACCCCCCACAGCCTCAAGCCCGGGTACTACTGGTATTTCATCGACACCGACCCGCCGTCTGTCATCCACATCCACGACACGGGCGCGGCCAGCCTGATGGGCACCGACTACGAGGTGCCGCCCGAAGACGTGGCGGAAATGATCTCGCGCGGCGAGACCTTCGTCTGGATCGATCCGCCGCTGGTGCCCTAGCTACAGGGTTTCAGTGCCATACGCCGGCCTCGACGAAGATGTGCCGGCTGGCTTCCAGCAGCTCGGCGCGGGGCGCGCCCAGCTTGATGGCTTCGCCCACCTGTAGCGGCACGTACTTGGTGGCCGACACCAGCACCGGTTGTCCGGCCGGTTGGCCCGGCCAGCTCAGGGCCAGGCAGTGCTGGTGATGCGGCTTCTCGCCTTCATACTTGGCCACCACGACGCCGCTGCGCAGCTCGATGGCGGTGCCCGCATGATGGTCGATCTCGAACTGAGGCAAACTTCCCAGGAACCTGATGTAGGGATGCAGCGCGGCCATCGTCGTCTCCCCCGCGTACCGGGTAGGCCTATCCTACTTCAACGGGGGATTTCGTCCAATGCCTGCGCGAGGCGGTGCTTGCCCTTGCCGAAGGTGTCGGCGTATTGCCGCGTGAAGGCGGCGCCGAAGAAGAATATCTGCGCCGAATAATAGATCCACAGGATCAGCGCGATGACCGAACCGGCAACGCCGTAGGACGACGCCACGCTGCCGTGGCCCAGGTACAGGCCGATGACGCCCTTGCCGATCAGGAACAGCACGGCCGTCATCAGCGCGCCCGGAACGACCTCCCGCCAGGGGATAGGGATGCTGGGCAGCAGCTTGAACACCACCGCGAACAGCGCCGTGACCACGGCGAACGAAAACAGGTTGGACACCAGCAGCGCCGCCGTCGAGAACACCGACTCGGCCCAGTAGGCGTGCCAGTATTCCTGCAGGGCGGCCAGCGCGGCGTTGATGGCCAGCGAGATCAGCAGGAACAGGGCCAGGACCAGCACCAGCCCGAACGACAGCAGCCGGCCGCGGACCAGGGCCCAGATGCCCGACGTTCTCGAGGACGGCACGTCCCACAACTCGTCCAGGCTTTCTTTCAATTCCGAGAAGGCCGTGGTCGCGCTGAACATCAGCAGCACGGTCGAGATCAGGGCGGCTGCCCAGCCCTTGTCCGATTGCTGGGCGCTGGCCAGGACAGTCTGGATGGCCTCGGCTCCCTGGCGGCCCGTCAGCGAGCCGATCTGGCTGACGAGCTGGTTGCGCACGGCCTCCTCGCCGAAGAAGGCGCCCGCGATGGCGATGACCAGCAGCAGGATGGGCGCGAGCGAGAACACCATGTACAAGGCCAGCGCCGCGCCCTTGCTGGCGGCGCGGTGCTCGGACCACCGGCGCGCGGTGTCCCACAGCAGCGCGACGATGAGCACGCGGCGCAGGCGGTCCAGGTAAGAGCCCATGGGCATGGCGGCGGCACCTCCGCGGGAACGGCATGGCTCCATTCTGGGCGTGGGGCCGCGCGGCGTCAGCCTCCGAACACAAACCGACGCAAATGTAGATTTTGCTAACGCATTGCCGATGTGCGACCATCGCCCGGTCAAATGTGCATTCCCGCCCGCGATACCAGAACCTCAGGAGACAACACCATGAAGCCGCGCGTCCTGCTGGCCGTGCTCGGGACCTTGTGCGCCTCGGCGGTCCACGCGCAAAGCGCCGGATCCAACATCATCGGCGTGGGCTGGGTACGTGTCATGCCTCAGGATTCGAGCAAGCCGCTCACCATCGTCGCGCCGGGCGCGCTGGCCGGGCCGGTGCCCAATACCGGATCGTCGCTGGAAAGCGCGGACACCCTGGGGCTGACCTACACCCGCTTCCTGACCGACCACATCGCGGCCGAACTGGTCCTGGGCGTGCCGCCCCGGTTCAGGCTGAACGGCGCGCAGGCGCTGGCGCCCGTGGGGGAACTCGGCTCCGCCCGCCAGTGGAGCCCGGGGGTGGTGTTCAAGTATTTCTTCGGGGACGCCGACAGCGCCTTTCGTCCCTTCGTCGGCGCCGGGCTGAGCTACATCTGGTATTCGGACGTGCGCCTGACCGACGGCTTCCAACGCGCGGTGTCGGAAACGGTCACCCGCAACGCCAATCCCGATCTCAGGACCGAGGCTAAGGTCGACAGCAAGTGGGCACCCATGCTTAACGTCGGGGCGGCCTACCAGATCGACAGGCACTGGGGCGCCTTGCTGTCGGTGTCCTACCTGCCGCTCAAGACCCGTGCCCACCTGCGCACCTACGGCACGCCGGTGGGCACGGTCGAAAGCCAATCGGACCTGAAGATCAACCCGATCGTGGGGATGCTGGCCGTTACCTATCGCTTTTGAACGGCCCGGGCGTCAGTCTTGCGCGCTGAAGCCGGTCTGGGCCACGATGTCGCGCCAGCGCGCGATTTCGCTACGGGTGTAGTCGGCCAGCGCGTCGTGCCCGGCATAGGCCGGATTCACCCCTTGCTCCACAAGCTTGCGCTGGACGTCGGCGTCTTGCATGACCTGGCCCACGGCCTCGTCCAGCTTGTTCACCACGGCGGCGGGCGTGCCCTGGGGCGCGTACAGCCCGTACCAGCCGGTGGCGTTCACATCGGGATAACCGGCTTCGGTCATGGTCGGGACGCTGGGGGCGGCGGGCTGCCTGCGCGCCCCGGTCACGGCCAGGATCTTCAGCTTGCCGCCCTGGGCCAGTTGCTGGGCAACCTGCAGGACCACGAAGCCGAACTGCACCTGACCGCCCACGAGGTCGGTCACCAGGGGCGCCGAGCCCTTGTAGGGGACGTGCTGCATGTCCAGCTGCGCCTTGCGGTTGAACATGTCGCCGGCGAACTGCGACGGCGAGGCGGCGCCGAACGATCCATACGAGTATTTGCCGCGCCCGGTCCGCAGCCAGGACACGAGCTCGCCCAGCGAGGCCGCGGGCACGCTGGCCGGGGTGGCCAGGGCCAGCTCGAAATCCACCAGTCGCGCCACGGCGGTGAAGTCCTTGACGGGGTCGTAGGGCAGTTTCTTGAAGGTGACGGGGTTGACCGCCATGGTCTGGGCAAAACCCATCAGCAGCGTATAGCCGTCGGCCGGGGCCTTGGCGGCGGCGGCCGAGCCGATGAAACCGTTGGCGCCGGCCTTGTTCTCGATGATGATCGGCTGCCCCAGGCGGGTGCGCAGTTTGTCGGCGACCATGCGGGCGACGACGTCGGGCGTGCCGCCCGCCGGGCCCGGCACCACCAGCGTGATGGGGCGGGAAGGGTAGGCGTCGGCCTGCGCGGCGGTGGCCGCCAGCAGGCAGGAGATCGTCAGGATGGCGTGGCGGAACATGATTTTCCTTTTTGCTGCGAACCCTTCATCCTAAGGGCGGGGCAGCCGGACCGGGTAATGAAAATCCCCGGCCCGGATATGCCGGTTGACTATATCGACATGCGTGATGCGGGGAGTTTCGGGGTATTCCTTAACGAAACCGGTGTGGTCAACGGTACGGTTTTTGCTATCCTCAAGAAGACGCTACTCCGGGGAGGTGGTCGATGCGCCTGACGCGCGCTGAGGGTTTGAGACAGGGCGCACAGGGCGCGTGCGGTTGGGCCAGAAAATTCCTCCTGGCGGTGGCGGCGGTCGTCGCGGCTGGGTGCTCGCCCGGCGGTCCGGACGGCGGCACGCCGCTGAACAGCCCCTACGCGGCCGGCGCCGAGCGCGAGAACGTCATGTACACGGCGTTCACGCAGCGCTCGCCCAAGTACCTGGACCCGGCCAGTTCCTATTCGGTCGACGAGACCCCCTACACCTACCAGATCTACGAGCCGCTGTACGGCTACGACTACCTGAAGCGGCCCTACCAGCTCGCGCCTCGGGCGGCCGTCCAGGTGGTCGATCCGGTCTACCTGGACGCGCAAGGCAAGCGCCTGCCGGACGACGTGCCGGGGGAGCAGGTGGTGCAAAGCGTCTACGACATCCCGATCAAGCCCGGCATCCGGTTCCAGCCGCACCCCGCGTTCGCGGTGGACGAAGCCGGCCGGGACCTGTACCGGCACCTGGCCCCCGCGGACCTGGAGGGCAAGTACGCCATCCCGGACTTTCCTCGCACCGGTTCGCGCGAATTGACCGCCGACGACTACGTCTACGGCATCCGCCGCCTGGCCACCACCCGTGTGGTATCGCCCATCTACGCGCACATGACCGACTACATCGTCGGTTTCAAGGAGTACGGCGACCGCATCCGCGCCGCCGACGCCGAGCTGCGCAAGGGCCTGGTCCCGACCACGCGCGACCTGCCGTGGCTGGACTTCCGCAAATACGCCTTCGAAGGCGTGGAGGCGCTGGATCCCCATACGCTGCGCATACGGATCAAGGGCAAGTACCCGCAGTTCAAGTACTGGCTGGCGATGACCTTCTTCTCGCCCATCCCCTGGGAAGCCGACCAGTTCTACAGCCAGGCCGGCATGGCCGAGCGCAACCTGACCCTGAACTACTGGCCGGTGGGCACCGGGCCGTACATGCTGACGGAGTACCGCGAGAACCGCCGCCACGTCCTGTCGCGCAATCCCAATTTCCGCGGCGATCCCTATCCCTGCGAGGGCACGGAAGAGGACCGCGCCGCCGGCCTGCTGGAGGACTGCGGCAAACCCACCCCCTTCATCGACCGCATCGTCTTCAACATCGAAAAGGAAAGCGTACCGCTGCAGGGCAAGTTCCTGCAGGGCTACTACGACGTGCCCCAGGCCGAGCGGGGCGAATACGGCGTCGCCTACCTGGTGGCGGCCGGCGATTCCAAGGAGAAGGCGGCCCTGTACGCCGAGCGCGGGCTCAAGCTGCCGACCACGGTCGAGACCCAGAATTGGTACATGGGTTTCAACTGGCTGGATCCGGTGGTCGGCAAGGGCGACAACCCCGCCCAGGAAGAACGCAACCGCAAGCTGCGCCAGGCCATCAGCATCGCGGTGGACTGGGAGGAATACGTCACCATCTTCGAGAACAGCCAGGCGCAGGTCGCGCATGGGCCGCTGCCGCCGGGCCTCCTGGGCTATCGCGATCCGCCCGCCGGCGCCAATCCGGTGGTCTACGACATAGACGGCGACAAGGTCACCCGCAAGCCGCTGGCCGAGGCCAGGCGGCTGCTGGCCGAAGCAGGCTACCCCGATGGCCGCAACGCGCAGACCGGCCAGCCCCTGGTCCTGAACTACGACGCGATGGGCGGCGTGTCGCCCGGCGCGCGTTCGCAGTTCGACTGGCTGCAGCGCCAGTTCGGCAAGCTGGGTATCCAGCTCGAGGTCCGCTCCACCGACTACAACCGCTTCCAGGACAAGATGCGGCGCGGTGTGGCGCAGATCTTCCTGTGGGGCTGGAATGCCGACTATCCCGACGCCGAGAATTTCCTGTTCCTGCTCTACGGCCCGAACGGCAAGGCGAAGGAGGGCGGCGAGAACGCCTCGAACTACGTCAATCCCGAGTTCGACAAGCTGTTCGAGCGCATGAAATACCTGGACGACGGGCCCGAGAAGGAAGCCCTGATCGCCCGCATGGTCGCCATCGTGCAGACCGACGCCGCGTGGATGTTCGGCTATTTCCCCAAGTCCGGGGGCGCCTACCAGCAGTGGGTGGGTAACGGCAAGCCGACCCAGATGATACGGAACAACCTCCAGTTCATGAAGATCGATTCCGCCCTGCGGGCCCGCAAGATCGCCGAATGGAACCAGCCGGTCTGGTGGCCGGTGGCGCTGGCGGTGCTGCTGCTGGTCCTCCTTGCCGTGCCCGCATGGCGCATGGTCCGGCGCCGCGACCGCGCCGTGGCCGTCCATACCGACCGTCCCACGGGAGATGCGGCATGACCGCCTACATCGTGCGCCGGATCCTGTACGGGGTCCTGATCCTGATCGGCGTCAACCTGTTCACCTTCATGCTGTTCTTCGCGGTCAATACGCCCGACGACATGGCGCGCCTGTCCATAGGCGGGCGCCGGGTCACCGCCGACGCCATCGAGAAATGGAAGGTCGAGCGCGGCTACGACAAGCCGCTGTTGGTCAACGCCCAGGCCGAGGGCGTGCGGCGCTACACCGACACCATCTTCTTCGACCGTTCCGCCCGGTTGTTCGTGTTCGACTTCGGCGCCTCGGACGCCGGCCGGGACATCGGCTACGAGATCCGGCAGCGGGTGGGGCCCAGCCTGGCGCTGGCGGTGCCGACCTTCCTGCTGGGCCTGTTCGCCAGCGTGGCGTTCGCGCTGCTCCTGGTGTTCTTCCGGGGGACCTACCTGGACTTCTGGGGCGTGGTGCTGTGCGTGGCCATGCTTTCCATCTCGGCACTGTTCTACATCATTGCCGGGCAGTACCTGTTCTCGAAGACGCTCAGGCTGGTTCCGTTGTCGGGCTTCGCCGGCGGGCTGGACGCCATGCGCTTCCTGGTGCTGCCCGTGCTGGTGGCCATCATCGCCAAGCTGGGGCCCGAGGCGCGTTTCTACCGCGCGCTGTTCCTCGAGGAAATCGGCAAGGACTACGTCCGCACGGCCCGCTCCAAGGGGCTGTCCGAGCGCCTGGTGCTGTTCCGACACGTGCTGCGCAACGCCATGCTGCCCATCCTGACCAGCACCATCTCGGCCATCCCGCTGCTGTTCATGGGCAGCCTGATCGCCGAGTCCTTCTTCGGCATACCGGGCCTGGGCAGCTACACCATGGACGCCATCAACGCCCAGGACTTCGCCATCGTGCGCGCCATGGTGTTCATCGGTTCGGTGCTGTACATCATCGGCCTGATCCTGGCCGACATCTCCTACACGATCGCGGATCCGCGCGTGCGTTTCGAGTAAGAACATGCCCAAGATCGTCTTTCTGTGGACCGACGTCGCGCTGTTCCTGCTGGTGCTGGGAGTGGCCTGCTACGCCTGGCACGCCCGCCGCACGCCCAACCTGCGGGCCACCTGGGCCAGGGTGGCCCGGGATACGCCGGCCATGTGCGCCGTGGTGGTGCTGAGCGTGTTCGTGGTGATCGGGGTGCTCGACTCCATGCACTACCGGCCCTTGCTGGAGTCGGTGGAAGTCAATGGCGGGAAGGGCGCGCGCGCCTATTCGCCGGTCACGCGCTCGGTGCTCGATGCCTTGCTGGAAAAACCCATGGCCGGGCGCGAGAAGACCTACTCGGCACCGCTGGCAGTGCGCCAGTTCACCAAGGAATCGATGCTGATCGACGGCAAGCCGGTGCGGGACTACCCGCGCCTGCGCCACGGCGGCGCGCACCTGACCGACCCCGACACGCAATGGCTGGGGGACGTACTGAGGCGGACGGCGGTGGGCGTCGTGGCCGGCGGCCTGCTGGCCGGCGCCGTGGCCCTGCTGGTGGCCGCCGCCCTGGCGCATCGCGGCGGGCAGACCTTTCCCGTGGTGTGGCGCGACATCGTCCGGCGGCGCACCGCCGTGCCGCTGGCGCCCATGCTGCTGACCTTCGGCATCATCGCGATCCTGGCGGGCGCGGCCGTATCGCTGTCCACCGGCTACCACGTCATGGGCACCGACAGCACCGGCAACGACGTGCTGGTGCAGACGGTCAAGAGTTTCCGCACGGCCCTGGTCATCGGCAGCCTGACGACGCTGGCGACCCTGCCGCTGGCCCTGGCGCTGGGCATCATGGCGGGCTACTTCAAGGGCTGGGTCGACGACGTCATCCAGTACGTCTATACCACGCTGACCTCCATTCCCGGCGTGCTGCTGATCGCCGCCTGCGTGCTCATGGTGCAGGTCTTCATCGACAACAATCCCGACCTGTTCGAGACCGGCGCCGAACGCGCCGACCTGCGTCTGTTCCTGCTGTGCATCATCCTGGGCGTGACCGGCTGGGCGGGGCTGTGCCGGCTGCTGCGGGCCGAGACGCTCAAGCTGCGCGAGCTCGACTATGTATTGGCCGCGCGCGCCTTCGGCGCCTCGCCCGCGCGCATCATGACCCGCCACCTGCTGCCCAACGTCATGCATATCGTGCTGATCACCGTGGTGCTCGATTTCTCGACGCTGGTGCTGTACGAGGCCGTGCTGTCCTACCTGGGCGTGGGGGTCGATCCCTCCATGAATTCCTTCGGATCCATGATCAACCTCGCGCGGCTGGAGATGTCGCGCGATCCCATGATCTGGTGGAGCCTCCTGTCGGCCTTCGTCTTCATGCTGGCCCTGGTGCTGTCCGCCAACCTGTTCGCCGACGCCGTGCGCGAGGCCTTCGATCCGCGCGCCCGGGCCTACCGGCCGGCGTGGGCGCGGGCCCGTTCGGCCAAGATGCTGGAGGACCGCTGATGAACGCCCCCGCGGAAACCGCCATGCTGGACGTGCGCCGCCTGGACGTCCTGCTCGACAGCGACCATGGTGTCGTCCATGCCGTGGACGCACTCGACCTGGCCATCGCGCGCGGCCAGACCTTCGCGCTGGTGGGCGAGTCCGGCTGCGGCAAGAGCATGACCGCGCTGGCCCTGCTGCGCCTCCTGCCCGACGCCGGGCGGATCGAGCGGGGCCGGACGCTGCTCGAGGGCGTGGACCTGAACCGCCTGCCCGAGCGCGACATGCGCACCGTGCGCGGCGGCAAGATCAGCATCATCTTCCAGGAACCCGCCACCAGCCTGAACCCGGTGATGCGGGTGGGCGACCAGATCGTCGAGACCATCGCCACCCATACCGCGCTGCGGGGGGCGGCCGCGCGCGCCAAGGCGGTCGAATGGCTGAGGCGGGTCGGCATACCCGAGCCCGAACGCCGCGTGGACGACTACCCCTTCCAGTTGTCGGGCGGCCAGAAGCAGCGCGTCATGATCGCGATCGCGCTGGCGGCCGAACCGGAACTGCTGATCGCCGACGAACCCACCACGGCGCTGGACGTCACCATCCAGGCGCAGATCCTGGAATTGCTGCGTACCCTGCAGGCCCAGCTCGGCATGGCGATGCTGCTCATCACCCACGACCTGGGCATCGTCCGCAGCATGGCCCACCACGTCGCGCTGATGTACGCCGGCCAGATCGTCGAGTCTGCCCCGGCCGACGAGTTCTTCCGCCGTCCGCGTCACCCCTATGCCCGGCTGCTGTTCGGCGCGCTGCCCAGCATGGGACGCCGGGGTGAACACCTGGCCGCCATTCCCGGCACCGTGCCCGCCCTGAACCAGGCGTTCGGCGGCTGCCGCTTCGCCCAGCGCTGCCCGGCCCACGCGGCCGAATGCGACGCCGCGCCGCCGCCGCTCGTCCAGGAGACGCCCGGACACGCCGTGCGCTGCGTTCGGCTGGTCCAGATCGACGCCGCCCGCGCGGCGGGCAAGGGCGAGCCGCTGCCCGAGGTGCATGTCGTGGAGCCGCCCGAGGCCGCCGCGGTGGCTCCCGCGCCGGCGTTCGCCGCCTCCGCACCGGGATCCGGCCTCTTGAGCGTGACCGACCTCAAGGTCCATTTCCCCATCCGCAAGGGCGTGCTGCGCCGCACGGCCGGCTGGGTCAAGGCCGTGGACGGCGTGAGCCTGTCGCTGGATACCGGCAAGACGCTCGCCCTGGTCGGCGAATCAGGCTGCGGCAAGACCACCACCGGCAAGGCCCTGCTGCGCCTGCTGGACGGCGTGGCCACGATCTCCGGCCAGGCCAGCCTCCAGGGGCAGGACCTGTTGCGGGCCGGCGGCCGCTCGCTCAAGCGCCTGCGGCGCGACATCCAGATCATCTTCCAGGACCCCTATGCCTCGTTGAATCCCCGCATGCGCGTGGGCGAGATCCTGGACGAGGGCCTGGCCTCGCTGCGTCCCGACCTGGACGCCGCCAGCCGCCAGGCCGCCATGCTCCGTCTGCTGGACCAGGTGGGGCTGCGCGCCGATGCCCGCGACCGCTACCCGCACGAATTCTCGGGCGGCCAGCGCCAGCGCATCGCCATCGCCCGCGCGCTGGCGGTCGAACCCAAGCTCATGGTGTGCGACGAACCGACCTCGGCGCTGGACGTCTCGGTGCAGGCGCAGATCCTCAACCTGCTGCACGCCTTGCAGCGGGACATGGGCATCGCCTACCTGTTCATCACCCACAATTTCGGCGTGGTCGAATACCTGGCCGACGACATCGCCGTCATGCAGGGAGGCCGTATCGTCGAAACCGGCCCGGCCGAGCGGGTCCTGACCCGGCCGGACCATGCCTACACCCGGCAGTTGCTGGATGCCGTGCCGCGCTTTACCGTCGAGTCGGCCTGAACGGACAAGGAGAGCAAGCATGTCGTACGAAGGAAGTTGCCATTGCGGGGCCGTCGCATTCGACGTCGACGCCCCCGAGCCGACGCAGGCCATGAGCTGCAATTGCTCCCACTGCCGCCGCAAGGGTTTCCTGCTGAGCTTCGTGCCCGAAGGCCAGTTCAAGCTGAAGCAGGGCCAGGACCAACTGCGATCCTATTTCTTCCATGCCCACAAGATCGAACACATGTTCTGTGCGACCTGCGGCACGCAATCCTTCGCCCGGGGCGCCATGCCCGACGGGACGCCCATGCGGGCGGTGAACCTGCGCTGCGTGCCGTCCATCGACCTGGATGCTTTGCAGATCAAGCGGGTGGACGGGGCGAGCTTCTAGGCGGGCTGCCGGAACAGGGGGCCAAAATGGATTATCATTCCGCTCCTGACGCCGGATAGGGAAGGGTGGCAGAGTGGTCGATTGCACCGGTCTTGAAAACCGGCAACGGGCAACCGTTCGTGGGTTCGAATCCCACCCCTTCCGCCAGTAGCAATCAGCACTTGGCGTAGTTCCGGCGATCGCGCAAGATGAGCCGCCTCCTGCTTTTGCATGGCGCTGCGCTCGAAGTCACGGCATGAGTACTTTGTCGACGACGAATATGACGCCATTGGACTGGAACACGTCGCTGATCGTCACGTGTGCGATGCCGCCCTTGTCGTCCGTCACATTGAGCTGACCGTTCTGCTGGCGCACCGTGAGCTTGTTACCTTCGACGGTCGTCAGGATGGCGGTACCGCCACCATCTTTGATGGCTTTCATCAAATCCTGCGACGACATGCGCCCGGGCACAACGTGGTAGGTCAACACCTTGACCAGGGTGCCCTTGTTTTCTGGCTTGAGCAGCGTGTCTACGGTACCGGCCGGCAGTGCCGCGAAGGCCTCGTTGGTCGGCGCGAACACAGTAAACGGGCCGGGGCCGGAAAGCGTATCCACCAAACCGCCAGCTTTTACTGCGGCGACCAATGTCGTATGGTCTTTCGAATTTACCGCATTCTGGACGATATTCTTCGAGGGATACATCGCCGCCCCGCCGACCATGACCGTTTTCTCATTGCGGTCCATGGAGGCCGCTGCCGCATTGACCTGCCCGCCGAGCAGGCCGCCGGTTGCGACAAGAACCGACAGCAATCCGATTGCATACCTTGTCTTCATTTTTTCACCCGATTGATGGCGCTTCGCAAAGTGGAAGCACGCTTACTTACGGGCCATCATGGCTATCGGATGCACGCGCTTCGAGATACTTTTCTTCGGGCAGGTGCATCTGGTTTCTGAATGCGGGCACATCTGGGGTGATATATTCCGGGGAACCTCAAGGCTTTGGTCCGAACCATGGTTGCGCACGCATGAACGACATGTCCGACAGTGCACCGCATACCGGCATGAGGGCGCCACTTTCGGCCGCTGATGCCAAGCATCGTGATTTACTGAACCGTACATTGGTAGCAGTCGCTGAAGAAGACCGTGATGCTTTTGCTGAACTGTACCGGTTGACCTCCGCTTGCCTGTTTGGGGTGATCGTGCGAATGGTTCGCAACCGCGCCGAAGCCGAGGATTTGCTTCAGGACGTTTTCGTGAATGTCTGGCGCCGGGCAAGTGCCTTCGATGCAACGCGAGGCACCGCCATGACGTGGCTTATCGCACTGGCTCGCAATCGCACCATTGATCGCTTGCGTGAACATCGTGAGGCTGCGCTGGACGACGATGATGCGCTTGCCATTCCCTCCGATGAGCCCACGCCTTCGATGCTCGCGGAAGCCAGCGAAGATCGACGCCGCCTCGACCACTGTATGCAACGGCTCGAACCGCAGCAGCGGCGCGCAGTTCGCGACGCATTTTTTGGCGGGGAAAGCTACAGCGAGCTCGCGACCAGGCTATGTGTCCCGCTCGGGACGATGAAGAGCTGGATACGCCGTAGCTTGCAACAACTCAAGCTGTGCCTGGAGCAATGAGCACCCCCGCCAGCAACGACGACGAACTGCGCAGCGCGGAATATGCGCTGGGAGTTCTTGACGCAGCCGAGCGACGGGAACTGGAGCGAGCGGCAAGCGAGAATCCTGCAATAGAAGCCACCCTGCAACGCTGGCAACAGCGTTTTTCCGTTCTGAGCGAGGATGTTGCCCCGGTAGAGCCGCCACGGCGTGTCTGGCTCCGCATTCAGCGCGAGCTTGGCGGTCCCGTCGTTCAACCAAAGCCCCGGACCGGCCATGCCTCGTGGTGGGACAACTTGATGTTTTGGCGCTTGCTCGGGTTCGGAGCAACGGTGGTTGCGTTTGCGCTGCTCGCCATCAACGTCTTTTTGCTCAATCAACCACACCCTTCCGGACTGGTCGCGAAGAACGCCTACATGGTGGCAACCATCGCTCGGCAAGATGGCGTTGCGCACTGGACAGCAACGGTTGATACGAATCGCGGAACCTTGATCGTCGTGCCGGTAGAAAAGTCCGTGGTCGAAACCGATCGTTCGACCGAATTGTGGTTGATTCCGCAGGGGGCCAGACCGATTCCACTCGGCGTCTTCACCTCGGATCAGCCCGCGTCGGTGTTGCTGACACATGAAGTCGTAACGCTGATGCGCGCCGATGCGGTCATCGCGGTTTCGATCGAACCGCCGGGCGGTTCACCGACCGGGCAGCCGACTGGCCCGGTCGTTGCGAAAGGTGCCATCGGCCCCGTGTGATTTTCCCCGTGTGATCTCGCGTGGAGAATGATCTACCAACGACATGAGCAGCGCTTGCGGCATCAGGGGCAATGCAGTCTTGCCCAGCATCATCGACATGCCCGCCAACAGGGCATTCATGCCGGATGCCGATCCCGGCTGGAAAGGTCCGCACGCCGATTTCAAGGTTGCATGTCGCATTCCTGCTGGCTGTCCACCTTCGGCAGCCACTTCAAACGGCGCCTGATCCAGGTTTGCCGCCTCACCGGCCCGAGCGCGTCGCGTTCCGCCAGCGCGCCGACGCGCAAGGTGTACGTCTTCGGGCTGCCGGGATCGGTGGCGTAGACCGGACCGCCGCAGACTTCGCAAAACCCGTGGACGCGCTTCGCGCCGCTGGTGCCCGTCTTGATGTAGTGGCGCGGCGTGCCGCTCAGGAGCCGGAATGCATCCGCCGGTGCGGGAACATTCAGCCGGAAGGCGGACCCGGACAAAGTTTGGCAATCGAGACAATGGCACATGTTCACCACGGCGGGATCGACCTCGGCCTCGTAGGTGATCGCGCCGCAGTGGCATTGACCGTGGACTTTCATGCGCAGCTCCTGGAGTAAGAACAAGTTTTCCTCATGGATCGTACCTCTATTCATTACCCATCATCGATCCGCATCACCGTGTTTGGCACGACGAGCGTGGAAGATATCTGCTGACCGGTCCGTCGTTTCGCCGCGGGGTTCTACCGCTTGCAACGTTCTTGATCTAATCTCGGCTGGCGTGACCTCATTCACATGCAAGAGGACCTGCCATGAACATCGCCAAGAACACGATCTGCCTGTGGTACGACAAGGACGCCGAGGCGGCGGCCCATTTCTACGCCAAGACTTTTCCCGACAGCGCGGTGCACGCCGTCCACCGTGCCCCCGGTGATTATCCGTCCGGCAAGGCCGGCGACGTGCTGACGGTCCAGTTCACGGTCGCCGGCATTCCCTGCCTGGGCCTGAACGGCGGCCCGGCTTTCAAGCCCGACGAGGCTTTCTCGTTCCAGATCGCCACGGACGACCAGGAGGAAACCGATCGCTACTGGAACGCCATCGTCGGCAACGGTGGCCGGGAAAGCGCATGTGGCTGGTGCAAGGACAAATGGGGTATTTCCTGGCAGATCACGCCGCGCGTGCTGACCGAAGCCATGGCCGCCGGGGGCGCGGAAGCCAAGCGCGCATTCGCGGCGATGATGGAAATGCAAAAAATCGACGTCGCCGCGATCGTGGCCGCCCGGCGGGGCTGACGCCGGGTATCGCATTCAGGCCGGTGCGGAGCCGGCCAGCAGATCGATGACCGCCTGCGCCGCGCGCGTCTGCACCCGGCCTTTCCGGGAACACAGCACGGTGGCCGTCCGCGCTGCCGAGGCGCCTTCCAGCTCGATCATCACCAGTTCCCCGGCCGCCGCGTCGGTGGTCACGGCGTAGTCGGGCAGTACGGTGGCAAGTTCCCCGCCACGCACGGCACGCTTGATGCTCTCGATGTGATCCAGGTTGAGGACGGCCTTGAGCGGTAACTGCTGGCGTGTCGTGACCTGGTTGAGCCAGCGCCGGGTCTCGAAGTTCGCATCCAGCAAGGCCAGCGGCTGCGCAAGCAGTGTCTTCAGGTCGATGCGGCGCCGCCGGGCCAGCGCATGGCCGGGCGCGACGGCCACGACATAGCGCGTGACGAAGCGATGGACGATCTCCAGGTCGGGATCGTGCTCGTCCGGCGCCAGGGCAATGCCGAGGTCGACCGTGCCGTCGTGGACCAGGCGTAGGACCTGTTCCGATCCGGCGACCCGGGCATCGAAGGTGATTCCCGGATGCGAGGAACGGAAGCGGGCGATGGCGGGCAACAGCCAGCCGGTCATGACGCCTTCGATCGAGGCGAAGCCGACGTTGCCGCGCACCAGCCCGTGCAGTTCATCGATGCGCGCGCGGGCAAGCTCCATGTCGCGCAGGCTGTTGCGCATCTGCGCGGCCACGATGCGGCCTTCTTCGGTCAGCACCATGCCGGTCTGGCTCCGCTCGAACAGAGGGGAGCGAAACGCATGCTCGAGCAACTGGACCTGGCGGCTGATGGCCGAGGGGCTCAGATGCATCAGTTCGGCGGCACGCCGGATCGATCCGGTTTCGGCCACGGCAAGGAAGTAGCGGTAGGCGGGGATCTGCATGGGAGGTTTTCGTTCTTGATGTGCAGTTTATTAGAACATGATGTTCGATACGTTCGGATGGACGGAACACTTGGCGGTCACGAGAATGGAGGCCCACTGAAAATGTTGCCTCGGGAGTGTGTGGATGTTCAAGGCTGCTGTCGTCCAAGCATCGTCGGTTCCCTTCGAACCGCAGAAAACGGCGGAGAAGGCTGCCGGCCTGATCCGTACCGCCGCGGAAGAAGGGGCGTCGCTGGTCGTTTTTCCGGAAGCCTTTCTTGGGGGGTACCCCAAGGGCTCCGCGTTCGGAACCGTGGTCGGCCGCCGCACGGATGTCGGGCGGGCACATTTCCGGCGCTACATGGAGGGCGCCGTCACCCTGGATGGCCCCGAACTGGCGTTGCTGCGCGAGGTCAGTGCCGAGACGGGCGTCCACGTGGTGATGGGAGTGATCGAGCGGGTGGGGCGCACGCTGTACTGCACCAGCGTCACGCTTGCCCCCGAAACCGGCCTGGCCGGCTATCACCGCAAGCTGATGCCGACCGGCCAGGAGCGCATCATCTGGGGCTTTGGCGATGGTTCGACGATTGCCCCGGTGGATTCCCCGCTGGGCCGCATCGGCTCGGTCATCTGCTGGGAAAACTACATGCCGGCGTTCCGGCAGGCAATGTACTCGCAGGGGACGGAAATCTATTGCGCCCCGACCGCCGATGACCGGGCCAGTTGGGCACCCACGATGATCCACGTCGCCCTGGAAGGACGGGTGCACGTGCTGAGCGCATGCCAGGCCATCAAGCTGGGCGAGTATCCGCCTTTCTATCGCGAGGATTTCGGCATGCAGGCGGCGGACGACGACTACCTCATGCGTGGCGGCAGCATGATCGTGAGTCCTCTGGGCGAGGTCCTGGCGGGGCCGGTGTTCGATGCCGAGACGATCCTGTATGCGGACATCGATACCGGGATCGGCAGGGCCAGCAACGTGGATTTCGATGTCTGCGGCCACTATTCCCGCCCGGACATCTTCAATCTGACCGTGAACACCACGCCCATGCAGCCGGTCACTTTCGTGGCCGATTGAGTGCGTCAACAGTCGTTGGGGGAATTGGGAGAAATCATGTCGGCACAAACATCAACAATCAAGAATTCCAAGAAACACGAACGCCTCGTCATCGTCGGGTCCACGCTGGGCACGCTGTTCGAGTGGTACGACTTTTTCCTGTTCGGCGCGGTGGCGTCGGTCTTCTCGAAGCTGTTTTTCGCTCCGCTGTCGCCGTCCAGCGGCTATCTGTTCGCGCTGATCGCCTTTGGCGTCGGCTTTGCCGTGCGTCCGCTGGGAGCGCTGCTGTTCGGCCGCCTGGGCGACATGATCGGGCGCAAGTACACCTTCCTCATCACCATCGTGCTGATGGGCGGCGCCACATTCTGCGTGGGCCTGATTCCGACGTATGCGCAGGTCGGGATTCTCGCGCCGATTCTCCTGCTCCTGCTGCGCGTGTTGCAGGGCCTGGGCCTGGGCGGCGAATATGGGGGCGCTGCGATCTACGTGGCCGAGCATGCCAGTCCGGGCAGGAAAGGGCGCAATACGAGTTGGATCCAGATGACGGGTGCCGGCGGCTCTATCCTGGCGCTGCTGGTGGTATATGTCTGCCGCACGAGCTTTGGCGACGCTTTCGAGGAATGGGCCTGGCGTATTCCATTCCTGCTTTCCGCGGTCATGCTGGCGATCTCGGTCTACATCCGCACGGTTTTGCACGAGTCTCCCGTCTATATGAAGATGAAGGCCGAGGGCAAGACGTCCAAGCAGCCCATCAAGGAGACCTTCGGTAGCTGGGCCAACGTCAAGGCCATGCTGATCGCCCTGTTCGGCCTGGTCATGGGCGTCACCACGGTGCTCTACACGGCGCAGACCTATTCGTTCTTCTTTCTTACCCAGACGCTCAGGCTGGACATCGGCACGGCCAGTTTCCTGAACGCCATTTCGCTGGCGATCTGCCTGCCCATGATGTGGGGCGCGGCGGCCATCTCCGACAAGATCGGTCGCAAGAAGGTGATCCTGACGGGCTGCCTGCTCGCAGCGCTGACGATCTTTCCGGTCTTCAAGGCGCTGACGCAATACGCCAACCCCGGCCTGGAGGCGGCCTCGACGTCCAGCCCCGTCACGGTGCGCGCCGCGCCCGGCACCTGCAAGGTGCAGATCGACCTGCTGGGCAAGAATCCGCCCGTGACGGAATGCGACAACGTCAAGGCCTTGCTGGCCAAATCTGGCGTGCCCTACGACAACGTCGCGGATCCCGCCACTGTCAGTCCCGTCACCCAGATCGGCGGTACCTCGCTGACGGGCTTCGACGCCGTGGTGCTGAAGTCCGCGCTCGAGAAGGCCGGCTATTCCAGCCAGGCGGACCCCGCGCGGGTCAACCATGGCATGGTGATACTGCTGCTGGTCATCCTGTGCGTGTTTTTCGCGATGGTCTATGCTCCCCTTGCCGCCGCGCTGGTCGAGATGTTTCCCGCCCGTGTCCGATATACCGCGCTGTCTTTCCCCTACCATGTGGGGAACGGGATCTTCGGAGGCTTCTTTCCCGCCGTGGCATTCGCGATGGTGGCTTTCACCGGAGACATCTACTTCGGCCTCTGGTATCCGGTGATTTTCGCGGCTTTGTCGGTGGTGATCGGCGGCCTGTTCCTTCGCGAGAAACCGGTCGAAGAAGAGTCGCCGAGCCTGGAAGGCGCCCACGGCCGAGCTTGAGCACCCGTATCAGCGAGCCCAACATGAGTTTTCACATCGAATACCCGCGTGAGATCCCGGCCCGGCGGCCGGGGGACTTCACCCCGGGGGCACCGAAGTTCCAGGTCCGGTGGCGCGCGCCCGTCACGACGGTGGTGGCGGACTACATCGCCGTGCAGCGCCCGCTTTTAGACGCGGCCGCCGAGCGGGCCTTTTTCGACAAGGCGCGAGCGGCATTCGAAAGCCCATGGGGACCCGACTGCTTCGACGAGGTCCGATGCACGGACGAGGCTGGTTTCGCCAATTCCATCGTCATCGCGTATTGGGTCGATCTGACGCGGTATGCGATCTGGAAGCACCGCGATGCCTTCAACGGCTGGTTCGCATCGGCGGAGCGGGAAAAGGAGGCGGTGGGCTATTGGCGCGAAACCCTGGTGGTGCCCTACGACCGGATCGAGACGATTTTTTCCGAACCGTACTACCGGGCCGGCATCGCGCGCACGAAGGACTGCGAACTGGAGGCCATGTATGTCGCCGGCTATTTCGGCGCGATGCGCGACCGGCTTCCCATTTCGGCCGTGGACCCGCTGGACTCCCCCCATGGCGACGAGGCGCCCGAAGGCACCTTCGATGCCGGTGCCGGCCGGCGGATCAGGATAGACGTGCCGCCCAATGTCGTGAACATCCGCTCGGGCCAGTATTGGGCACAAGCGGAAGGCGAGCAGTTGGACGACTACGATGCCAACCTGCAACCCAAGCTGGAGACGGGCATGGCGTACCTCAAGGATCATGCCGGCACGACGGGATGCCTGTCCCTGCGTTCGCTGGTTACGCTGGACGGCGACGGCAACGAACTGAGGGAAACGTCCAAGCACGGCTACTTCCTTTCCCTGGCTCCGCTTGAACGATGGGCGGCCGGACACAAGAGCCACCTCGACATCTTCAGGCACGCGCTGGCCAAGCGCCGGCAGTATGGGGCCGAACGCAGCGTCGTCACCTGGCATGAAGTGTTCGTGCTCGGCGCCACGCCTTCCTTCGAGTATGTGAACTGCCATGCCGGGACCGGCCTGCTGCGCTTTGCCCAGGCCTGGGGAAGCGGCGTGGCGAGGCTCTGACCAGGGAGCGCCCATGTCGACCAAGCACCCCGCCCGCGCCGCTCCCATCCGACTGTACTCGATGACCTACTCGGGCCACGGCCATCGCGTGCAATTGCTGCTGTCCCTGCTGGGACTGCCTTACGAGAAGATCGATGTCGATCCGCACGATGGCGTCTTGAAGACGCCCGGGTTCCTGGCGATGAATCCCTTTGGCCAGGTCCCCGTCATCGTCGATGGCGATACGACGCTTCATGACTCGAACGCCATCCTGGTGTATCTGGCCAGGAAGTACGGCGGACCTTCCTGGCTGCCCGAGGACCCTGAAGGAAGCGCGCTCGTGCAGCAATGGTTCTCGCTGGCGGCCGGCCCGATCGCGTTCGGACCGTGCGCCGCGCGCCGGTTGCAGGTCTATGGAGAGGAACTGGTTCCCATGGCCAGCGCGGTGACGATCGGCGTGAAGCTCTTCCCGGTCCTGGAGTCGATGCTGTCGGGCCGGACGTTCGCCACCGGGAAGCATCCTTCGCTGGCGGATGTCGCGGCGTATACCTACATCGCGCATGCGCCGGAGGGGGGCTTGTCCCTGGAGCCATATCCGGCCATCCGGGCCTGGCTGGCGCGCATCGAGGGACTGCCTGGTTTCATTCCCATGCCCGGCGCGCCGGCCCGGGCGCCGGATCACCCCTTGTAGGTCGAAATCCGCTCATGCGGGACAGGGGGCGTGTATTCCCCGGCCGTCACCCTGAAAGGAAACCGGCTGCCAGGCGGGGTGGAAGGGCAGGCGACGAACGTCGACAAGGCGCATGGGAAGGACACGGCTCGGTTGAAGTCGAGTTCCTCGAGTCTCGCCAGTTCATCGAGATCGCGGAACTTGATGATGCGGCCGCCGCCGTAGGTTTCCTTGCCGCTGGTCTTGTCGGCGAAGTGGACGTAGCAGTAGTTGCTGAAGTAGCCGGCCTCCTGGCTGCCGGCGCGGTGGCCGCTGACCTCGAGGCTGAAGGGCTGGCCGTTCAAGGTCAACTCGATGGTGCCGACCGTGAAGCTGGCTTCATAGACGCTGTCGTCCACGGTCGGAACATTGTGCAGGGCGATCTCGGTCGGGGAAAACCTTGCGGCAATGATCCATTCTTCGTTTAGCGGAAACGTCTGAATGTCTTCGAAGCGCTTGCGGGCGGCTTCTTTCGGATCCCTGACGCGGACGCCGTAGATCGTCTCGCCCCGGGCATTGACCCGGGTGATCGTTTCCACCTCCAGGTCCCGGTAGAACATGGCGACGCCCGATCCCGTCCCGGAGTTCTTGTTGTACCCATGGGGGATGTGGGTCGGATCGGCCGCCTTCTTGCCATCGATGATCAGGAATTCGCCCTTTGCCGTGTCCTGTGGATCGGGGTGGTAGTAGATCTCGCCGTTCTTGAGCAGCCACTGTCCGGGAACGAACCCGGAAGTGAACATTTCTCCGTCGGTCAGCCAGTCCTGGCCGACCACCGACAGGAATCCGTAGGGACGGTTCAGGTCCTGGATCCGGTTGTCGTGCCATGCCTGCCATTGCGTGATGTATGCCTGGGTAAGCGCCATGATTGCCTTCTTGTCGATTGGAAAAGTGAAGAGGTCCGGGGAACGAGCCCCATGGGGGCGGGCTCAGTGGCTCTGCGAGTCGAGGTAGCGTTCCGCATCCAGCGCGGCCATGCACCCGAAACCGGCAGAGGTGATCGCCTGGCGATAGTGCCGATCGGCCACGTCGCCGGCGGCGAACACGCCCGCCACCGAGGTTTGCGTGGCGCTGCCGTCCAGCCCCGAGCGGATCTCCAGGTAGCCCTGGTTCATGACCAACTGGCCTTCGAACAGGCCCGTGTTGGGGTGGTGGCCGATGGCGACGAAGCAGCCCGTTGCCGCGATATCGCGGGTGCATCCGTCCAGCGTCGATCTCAGCCGCGCGCCAGTGGCGCCGGTTTCGTCGCCCAGGATTTCGTCCACCTGGTGGTGCCAGACGGTCTCGATCCTGCCGGCCTCCACCCTGGCGAACAGCTTGTCCTGCATGATCTTCTCCGCGCGCAGCCGGTCTCGGCGGTGGACCAGATAGACCTTGCGGGCGAGATTGGATAGATAGAGAGCCTCTTCGACCGCGGTGTTGCCACCGCCCACCACGATCACGTCCTGCCCCTTGTAGAAAAAACCGTCGCAAGTCGCGCAGGCCGACACGCCGCGGCCCTTGTAGCGGTCTTCCGATTCGATGCCCAGATACCTGGCCGAGGCGCCGGTGGCGACGATCAGCGCGTCGCAGGTGTAGGCATCGCTGTCGCCAATCAGCCGGAACGGTTGCTGGGAAAGATCGGCGGTATGGATGTGGTCGAAGATGACTTCGGTGTCGAAGCGTTCGGCATGCGCTTGCATGCGCGCCATCAGATCCGGCCCGATCAGGCCCGAGGCATCGCCCGGCCAGTTGTCCACTTCGGTCGTGGCCATCAGTTGCCCGCCCAGTTGCAGGCCGGTCAGAACGGTGGGCTGGAGGTTGGCGCGGGCGGCGTAGACCGCGGCGGTCCAGCCCGCGGGGCCGGAACCCAGGATGATGAGTCGACGATGGATGGCCATGTTCAGATGAGGTGACGGTTGATGAAGCGAATCGGATGGATAAACTTTATCGATCGGGTTGCGTACCAACAAGAACCGTTTTTAGTAGACTGTGTTCTCTTGAAAGCAACGCAATGCCCGCCATGCATGCTCTTTCCCCGTTCCTGCGCTACTTCGAGGAAGTCGCGGTCCAAGGTTCCGTCCGCCGTGCCGCCGAGCGTCTGCACATCGCGCCTTCGGCGGTCACCCGGCAACTGAAGGGGTTCGAGGAAATGCTAGGGGTGTCGTTGTTCGAACGGCTGCCGCGAGGGGTGCGCCTGACGGCGGCGGGCGAGTTGATGCTGGCGAGCGTTCGCCGCCTGCAGCGCGAGTTCGGGGAGTTCCTGGCTCAGGTCGATGCCTTGAAGGGACTGCGTTGGGGACACGTCCGGATCGGCGTGCTGCAATACCTGAGCGATCGATTCATTCCCTCCCTGGTCGCCGAAATGAACCGGGCACATCCCGGGATAACCTTCACCGTGCACATCGCGAATTCGGATCAGATAGCCCTGCTCGTGGAAACGGGGGAACTGGATATCGGTTTGTGTTGGACGCCGCCTCCCACGGCATTGATCCGCAGGGTACGCACGGTGCCGGTGGCTATCGGGGCAGTCGTGCCGCCGGGGCACGTGCTGGCCAGGAGGCGCCGTGTCCGGTTCGACGAATGCGCCGGTTATCCCTTGATACTCCCAACCGTGGAAATGGAGCTTCGGCGCATGCTGGACGGCCTGCACAACGGCATTTCGGGTCGGATCACGCCGCTGCTGGAAACCAACTCCATCTTCGCCATGCGCCAGCTCGTACTGGACGGCAGCGGTATCGCGATCATGACGCGAATGTCGGTGCTGGAGGAGATAGGGCGGGGGGAACTGGTGCACGTGCCGCTGTCGGATACGCATGCGCGGTCGATGCAGTTGTCCCTGCTGACACGGGCGGGGCGTGACCTTCCGCTGGCGCCGTCGGCGTTGCTCGCCAGGCTGGAGGCGGGTTTCGAGGGTTATGCGGGCCGGGCTGGAGGGCGCGGGAACTGATTCACGAACTGGCTCGCCGATAGAACGCCAGGGAGCCGGCAAGGACGAGCAGCACGCCGCCGCAGGTCCGGTCGAGCCAGAGCGCGCCCGACTTTCTCAGCATTCCGACCGCCCGCGATCCCAGCAGGGCATAACCGAACATGATCATGAAATCCATGCTCGCGAACACCACCGCGAGCGCGGCGTATTGCTGCGGCTGAGGCGCCGCGGGATTGATGAATTGCGGCAGGAAGGCCGTGAAGAACAGATAGCCCTTGGGGTTCGTGACGGCGACGAGGAAGCTCTTCAGAAAGAGGGAACGGGTCGTACCGGACATGCCGCCACTTGCCGACCGAAGCGATTCGTCGAGTGTGCCTTTGGAGCGCAGCAGCATCGCGCCGAGAAAGGTGAGATAGCCGACGCCTATCCACTTGAGCACGCCGAACCAGAATTCCGAGGCCGCGAGCACGGCGCCCAGGCCAAGGGCGACGGCCCCGATCAGGATGAAATCGGACAGGACCGCGCCCATCATGCCGGCGCAGGCGCGGCGGGGCCCGAACCGCGAGCCGTTGGTCATGGCGAGCAGCACGGTCGGGCCGGGGGTCGCGATACCTATGGCGGCGACAAGGGCGAAGGCAAGAATTGTCATGGCGGTCATGTCTTGGTCTTCCAGGTTTTCACGCGGACAGCATCCTGTGGACCAGGTCCGCCAGATTCGTTGCTGAAAATTTTCGCATCAAATCCGGTTTTGGCTGTGCGGCGAACGTGTGATCGGGGCACTTTTACTTCCGTATCGGCTCCGGTCAAACGCGATCCTGCTCGGGTAATTCCCTGTCAAATATGTTTCGATTGTCCATGCTCATGTGTAGATAGTCTATTTTCATCAAAAGTGACGGAGCATAAGATTCAAGCGATTGTTGAAGGGGTAAAGGAGTCCTTCTTCGGTTCTTCAGACGTTCTTCAAAAGAGAAATTTGTTCAAAAAGTACATGATTGAAATCATTTTCTATAAAAAACCGTGTGAATGTGTGGCGGACAGCTGGATCCGTGCGGCACACACTGGTTTTCCAAGGAGACGAACAATGAAAATACGCATGTGGGGTTGTGTACTGGGCATGGCGCTGGGCGGCACGGCCGCGGCGCAGACCCCGTTGAAGATCGGTTTCGTGGGC
>MKUP01000017.1 GCA_001898625.1 Burkholderiales bacterium 67-32 | reverse complement strand
ATGCTGCAAAAACAACCGACCGACCAAGGCGCACCGTGCGCCCTTTTATCCTGCCATCGTGCGGTTGTTGTGCCTGCCTCCCTCTCTCGCGCCCTCCATGCCACGCTGGAGCCCGATCCGGCGCGAATGTGGACCGGGGCCGTCATTGTGGGTCTCCGGTATCGTCGCGAGCGAGAACAATGGGTGCTGCTTGCGATACGCCGTCGCCATCGGGCGCGGCCGGAAGGGACGAACGGCTGTCGAGCGAGCGGCTCCCGAATGGCGCCCCGTTTGCAGAACGAGCGTCGGCGGATCGGGTGACGAACAGCGGGGCCTCCCGCCAATCTGGCGGCGGTGGTGGCGCAGCCGGAGTGTCGGTTGACAGCACCGCTGAGCCGAGCTGAGGGGCGAGAAGAGCGACATAGGCCCGGGTTTCGGCGGGCAGCGCTCGGCCCGTCGCGAGGTGCTCGTCGTATCGTCCGGGACCGGCATTGTAGGCCGCGAGCATCGCCGGAATCGTGCCGTAGCGGTCGTACATCTCGCGCAGATACGCCGTCCCCGCGAGGATGTTGTCGCGTGGTTCGTAAGGATTACGGCCGAGGCCATAGCGCTGGCGAAGCCCGGCCCATGTGTCGGGCATCACCTGCATCAGGCCCATCGCACCGGCCGAGGAGATTGCGCGCACGTCGCCTGCGCTTTCGGCGCGCTTGACGGCGATGATCCACGCTTCGGGAATGCCGAAGCGCTGCGAGGCTTCGGCGACGTAACCGGCGTGCGGATCGACGGAAGCCGTGCGCGCCGGTGGCGAGGTCTGCGCGCAAACGGGCAACGCCGCGTTCGCTGTCAAGATCAGGCCGGAAAGGAGAAGGAGGACGGCGCGCTGCATGGCGTTAGTCCTTCGCATCGCGCTTGGACGGACGGCTCCAGTGCAGAGACCAGGCCGAACCGGCGTCGTCGTCGCGGAAGAGATTGGCGCGGATCGAATGCGGGAAAGCAGGATCATCCAGGACGAGCGCGACGTATTCGCCTGCACGTTCGCCGGTGCGCGTCCAGCCCGCTCCGACTTCGGGACCTTCGTCGCCGCCTTGGTGGATGCGGTAATCCGGGGCGTTCTCCGCCTCGGACGGTTCGGCCGGGATGATGGCGAGATCGCAGGCGAGCGTCAGCGTGTGAATCTGCCCGGTGAAGCCGTTCGCTTCGCGAGTGAACATACCGATTTGCATGGGAAGTCTCCTTGGTGGGGGGGTGTGAAAGCGGAAGCGATCAGCGCGTCGGCGCACGCCAGACGAAGCGGTCGTCGCCGTCCTCATCGGTCCAGACGGGCGTCGCGCGGCCGATCACTGTGGTGTCGGCAAGCGGACCGAAGTAGCGCCCGTCGAGACTATCGGCGGCGTCGGGATTCATGAGGAAGAGTTCGCCGGCGGCGAGCTGTCGGCAGCCCTGCCAAACCGGCAGTTCGCGGCCGATACGGTCGCGATCGCGGGCATCGCCGAGTGGCACGTCATCGACGGTGATCGCCCCGCCGATGCGACAGACGCGCTGCCCCGGCAGCGCCATCACGCGCTTGAGCAGCGGCACATCAGGGCCAATATAGCCGCGCCGGACCATGAAGCTGGCGAGCGGTTCGGGCGGCATGACCGCGACGAGATCGGTGACTTCGAGCCGATGGGAAGGCGCGATGCTGTAGAGGCCGACTGGCACGCTCGGCGTGACGTTCCAGACGAGCTTGGTGGACGTCGGAACGGCGATGGCGAGCGCCGCGCCAAGCGCGGCGATGGCTGTGGATTTGACATAGCCGGAGCGGGTCATCCTTCGATCCGCCGCCGCTTGAGCCACGCGTTATGGCGCTCGGCCGTGTAGGGCCGCGGCGCGTGACCGGCCTGCATCCGGTGGGCGACGTGACGCCAATGGTCGTGCGCCACGTCACAGGCGTCGATGCCAAGCGCTTCGATGGCGTCGATGTGCCGAAGCACGTTCTCGACCTTCGGCCAGCTCGCGACCTTGAGCAGGATTTCGCCGCCGGGGCGCACGAAGGGAACCGTCTGATAGGCTTCGCCTGGTGCGATCGCGCGAAGGATATCGATGCGGGAAATGATGGTGCCGTAGTCGTTGGCGGCCCATCGGACGAAGGCGAAGACGGCGTTCGGCTGGAAGCCGACGACGCGTCGACGGCGGTCGAGTATCTGTTCGTGCGCCTGTCGGCCGAACCTGATCCAGTATTCGATCTTCTTCTCCAGCCACGTCAGTTCGACGTGGGTCATATCGCCGTGGAGGTGCGCCGGCGGGATCGGTCCGCCGCGCACGCGGGAGGCCGCAATGCCGGTCATGAGATGGCTCCATCGGTCGGAGGAAATTCGCGCTCGAGCAGCGTGCGAAGCATGTCGGCGACGGTGACGCCGCGCTGGAAGGCGACGATCTTGATGCGGCCGCGCAGATCCGGCGTGATGTCGATGGTCAGCCGCGCGGTGAAGCTGGAAGCGGCGGCATCGCGTGGCGGGGCGTCAGCCGCCTTGATCCATTGCTCGGCGTCGGCGGGGCGCGTTGCGAAGCCGCGTCGCGATGGGCGCTCGCTCATGTGCCCGCCCTCCCTGCGCGAAGGCGGCTGATTTCGTTCACGAGCGCCGCGACCTCGCGGGCCGCCGTCGCCGCCTCGTCCAGCTCGCAGACGAGGCGGCCGGTCTGCGCGGCCGAAGCGAAGGCGATGCGCTGTCCGATGGTTGTGGCGAGCACGGGCGGGTCGTGATCGGCCAGCGTCTCGGCGGTCTCACGCGCCAGGACTGTGCGCGCGCCGCAGCGGTTGAGAACGAAGCGCGCCAGAAGATCGGGCCGGTAGATGCGCGCCTCGGCAAGCAGCGCGAGCATTTCGGCCGACGCCCATCCGTCGAGCGGAGAAGGTTGCACGGGGATCAGGACGAGATCGGCGGCGAGCAACGCCGAGCGCATGAGCGGGGCGACGCGTGGCGGACCGTCGATCACCACATGATCGACATCGCGCGCCAGCTCGGGCGCTTCGCGGTGAAGTGTGTCGCGCGCCAGGCCGACGACGCCGAAGAGGCGCGGAAGGCCTTCGCGACTACGTTGCTGCGACCAGTCGAGCGCTGAGCCCTGTGGGTCGGCATCGATAACCGTGACGCGCTTTCCGCGGCTGGCCAGTTCACCAGCGAGGTTGAGGGCGAGCGTCGTCTTCCCGACGCCGCCCTTCTGATTGAGGAATGCGATGATCATCGCACCCCTCCCGAGCGGTCCCGGAATGGACGCTGACCGGCTTGGGATTGATCGTCGAACAGCTTTGTCTGCGCGCCGTTCGGGTCAGCGGCTCTGCGACCGGAAGAAGCCGCGCTGAGGCTGCGCGCCGTCGCGCGGATGAGGTTTTCCACATCGCGCGCGCGCTCTCCAGAGTTAGATTCTTGGTTAGACTCTAAGTTAAGGGGCTGATTTCGGCTTTGCTTTCTGTGCGTTAGACCCTGTTTGGGTTCCTGATAGCACGAGCCCCGGGTTCCCGATGGCACGATAGTTCGGGTTCCCGATAGCACGAGCCCGTCCACAGGTTTTCCACAGGGCGGATGCGGCTCGAAGGCGAGCAGGACGCGGCCGCCGATCTCGACTTCAAGAAAGAGGGAATAGCCGGGGAGCGGCTGACGCCGGACGATGTCACGCAGCTCGAAAGCGAAGCGCTTGAACGGCGAGAGACTGCCGGACTTCTGGTGGAGGTGGCGCAGGTCGAAACGCCATCCGGCGCGCTGGCGGCCGCCGTGCTTGCGCACAAGACGATAGAGCCATCGGTCGAGGCCGCCGGTCAGATCGAAATAGGCGCGGTCAATCGTCAGGACGAGCGCGTCATCGAGCACGGCCTTGTAGAACCAGTCGGGGACGATCAGTTCGATCCCGTCGGGGCGGCCGCTGCCGTCGGTGCGCTCCTGCCACTCGTTGATCCAGGAGAAGCGATGGCGGCGCCCCTCGGCCGGTTGCCGGATCGAGGTGGAGACGGTGGTCGACTGCAGGCGATCGAGCGCGGCCTTGAGCCGTTGATAGTCGCGCAAGCTGGTGCCGCGGCCGACATAGGTCAGGATCTCGTATGGCGTGGCGGCCATCAGGCGCGATGTGCGCAGTCCGGCGTCGCGCGCCTCGACGATCTGGCTCGCCGCCCAAATCAGGATGTCTGCGTCCCAGATGGTCGCCATGCCGTGATCGGGCACCGCTTCCACGCGGATCGCGACGTCGCCGGCGGCGAAGTCGATCGGCGCGATGCGATGGGATTTGGAGAGGGAGAAGAAGGGATAGGCCATGAGATCCTGCGCGTCTCTCGGCGCGAAGTCGCCAGGGAGCGCCCGGAACAGGTCGAGTTGGCCGCGCTCCGATGGATGACGACGCCGCACCGCCATGAACGAACCGGGCGCGATCAGCGTGCGAAGCGGCCGACGGGCTGGCCCGTCGATGGCGTCTGGCGTTTGGCGGGAAGGACCGAGCCGCGCGGGTCGGAGGTCGAGGTGACTGCGCCACGGTCCGCCCAGGTCTCAAGGTCCTCGACGGAATAGACGACGCGACCGCCGAGCTTTCGATAGGCAGGACCCGTGCCGTAGGTACGGTGCTTTTCGAGCGTGCGGGCTGAAAGGCTGAGGAACTCTGCGGCCTCCTTGGTCCGCAGGAAGCGTGGCGGCAGAACGGCGGTATCGGGTCGCATGGATCGGGCCTCCGTGGTGTTCCGGGAAGCCGCTGCGGTTCAGCGGCGGACAACGACCACGGTGGCGGAGGAGAACCGGCGTGTTGCAGGGCGAAGTTGGGGGGGATTGAATTCGCCCACCGGCGAAGGATCGAGGGCGGCTATTATCGCCGCCGATGGCGAAGCAGTTTTCGATATCCCCCGGCGATCATGGCACGGGCGTCGCGAAGCAACGCCTTCACGCCATGACGAGCCGAAGAAGCCTGCCATTCGTCCCGATCGAGATGGCCGATGTTGAAGAGAACTTGCGCGATCTCCTGCTGAGTCGCTCCATCGCGATCCCCGTCAATCGCTCGCAGCATCTTGCGCAACCGCATGCGCTGCTGCCGCGTCAAGCGCGTGTCGGGCGGAATGGCGCGGCCATGCAAAGCCGATAGGAGCCGTCGGACGGCCTCGATCCGGTCGAAGCCGTCGAGACCCAGCGGAATGACCGCGACCTCTACAGATCCTTTCTCGGCATAATCGACGATCTGAAGGCGCTGACCATTTCCGAGCACGTAGCGGAATGCCGTCTCGCCCTCGTCGTTGGACGGCCGATAGCTGCCGCCCGTGATGCGCGTGCGTGAAATCGCTCGTTCGAGGTCTGCCGGAGCTTCGGTCAATATGACGATGCTGGTGTCATCTTGAGGAAGCCACAAGACCGCAGCTTCAGGCGGTGGCGTCCGTGGGTCGACGGGGAAATCGCAAACCCCAGCGCTGCTGAATTTGGGCAGTCAGGTCTTTCGGCACATTGGCCGCAGCCAGCGCCTCGAAATCCGCGTCATACGCTTCATTGCGGCGGAGCCATTCCCAAGCCAGATCGGACGCCGTCAATGCATCCAGATGGTCGTATTCCGCCAAGGAGCGCCATGTCGATACATCGGGTGTCATCGCAATCCCCTCCAGTTACGCATTTTAGGGGTTTTACGATTCCCTTCTGAGTTGCATCGGAGAAGTCAGTGATATGTCAGCAGGTGATGCCGGAGCGGCATCACGCGAACGGTCGCCGCTGGCTTTCCCGGACCAATTCGCGATAGCCGTGTTCGGTCATCCAATGCGCGCGCGCGAGATGCGCCTCGTGCATGCCGCGGCATCGTTGAGGGTCGCGGTTGGGGTCCAGGCCGAACAGAATATGGACGGCCTCGCGCCAATCGGCTCCGTCGCGTTCGGCGTCAAGGAGCCGCAAGTAGAGCTTCATGTGCTTGCGGTCGTAAGATGTGAGGGTATCGCTGGACGGCGGTTCGTCCAGAAGGGTCGGATTCGGCTGTCCCATCAAGCTACCATAGTCGCGCGCATCAACCTCGTTAACCTTCATATGAGGTTGGACGCCCTCTTTACGCGACAAGGATGGCGGCGATGAGATCGGCGCACTAAAGCGGCAGATCGCTCCTTTCGTTCAGAAGCAACACACCCTCGCCCTTGTCGGTGGAGAGGAGGACGATCCCGCCAGCTTCGAGAGCCCTTCGCACCTGATCCCGCGTGGATTCAAACACGTCGAGGCGGTTTTCCGACTCGAGACGCTTGAGCGCGGTCAGCGATACTCGAGCCTTGTCAGCGAGCGTCTCCTGTGTCCAACCAAGCAACGCGCGTGCGGCCCGTGATTGTCGGGCGGTGATCATGCATGATCACCTCCCACCGCAGACCGTACGCACTCCAGAACTACGACTAAAATAGTCGTTCTTGATCGAAACGTCACCAGAAATGACCAACAGTGATGTCGGTATGCGACTCGAACGTCCGTTTGATGACGCTGGTGATTCGGTCGAAATGAGGTGGCGGCCCTGGCCTTTCGGCCGGGGCCTTGTCCGCCTCAGTCGGTGCGGCGGCCGTTGGGCCGGGACCAGATGAGGGAGAAGGTTTCGCCGTCCTCGTCGTCGAAGAGGTTGGCGTAGATCGGGGCGTTGAAGCTCGGATCGTCGAGCTTGAGGCCCAGATAGTCGCGGCCTTCGTTGGAGCGCTTGGACCAGGCGGCGCCGATCTCGGCTCGGCCGACCAGAACCCGGTGGCTGGGGGCGTTTTCGCCGTTGGCGCGCAGGTCGGGGACGATGCGCACGTTCTTGGCTTGGACGCTGAGGGTGACGATGTCGCCGGTGAATTCGTTCGAGGCGGTCTTCTTGAAAGTGCCGATGGTCGCCATGTTAAGTCTCCATTTTCCATTCCCGAGCCCGCACCATGCGGCCTCGATGGCGATCGACAGGCCGGAGGCGAGCGACGACACATCGCTTGCGACCGGAGCGCAGCGGAGGATGGCGCAGGCGCGACTTTGTTGTTTCGCGAGGAATGACGGCGCAGCCGGCAGGGGAAGAAAGTCGGGGCGCGCCGTTGTGGCATAGGCGCTCGAGGCGCAGCCGTCCTTCGGCCAGATCAGGCCATTGAAGAGGCCGTTTGGAGCGATCGCTGAATGGAGAGAAACCGGAGACGCTGGCGACCTGCCCGAACCGACAGACCGCCCCAACCAAGTCTCACCGGCTTCATCTCCCCTGCCGGGTCACGACGCGATCCGTGGGCCCCTAGACGCCATTCTCGGACATGTTCGCCAGCCCGGGCGGTCGGCCGTGCGTAGCAGACGGCTTCCATCCCAAGCTCCTCCATCCGAGATTCGCGCAATTGGGTTCGCGCCGATGCTGGGTGCGTTTCCCCGACCTGATCCAACCCGGTGACGAGGATGGGGGTCTTCACGAGGCCGGACCGCGCACGGCTTCGTATCAGGCGCGGGAGAGGTGCCCTGGCGATTGGTTAGTGGCCGCCATACCAGTGACCCGCGCAAACGCTGTCACGCCTACGGCAAGGGCGCCGATGACCGAGAACACGAGCTGCCAGGTGTCGGACGGCATGGTGTGTTTGACGATGCCGTGAGTGGCGTGGAATCCCGCAATCACCGCAGGCGCGACGAAGGCGACGGCGATCAGGAGCCGGCCCCAGGTTGGACGCACCGTGGCGAGCAGGAACTGGCCAAGGCCGAAGGTCAGGCCGGCGCCCACGAAGCCGATGATGATCGCGCCGAGCCAGCCGGCGCCCGTGCCATACGCCCACATGCCGAGACTCACGCCCGCGAAGAACGGGAGTGCATAGACGGCAAGAGTGAAGAGCAGCCAGCAGAGGAAGCCGATGGCAGCGAAACTGAGAAGGATGCCTATGAAGATCATGGTGGTGTCTCCGTGAGAATGGTCTGCCGGTCGCGCCTCCACCACCACCACGGCGCTATTGAATTGTAGCAGGGAATAGCGCCGTCGGGGAGCGGAAACCGATCGGTTGCCGGTTCGACCGGACGGCCGTCGCCCCGTCATGGGGCGAACGGATCGATCTCGCTGACGATCTCGGTTTCGTCGCCGTCGAACTCGTTGTCGGTTGTGACCGAGAGGGTGCCGTCGCCGGCGCGGAAGATGACGATGACGGCCATCAGGGTGGTGGCGAGGCTGAAGGCGTAGGCGTGCGCGTCGGGGAAGGACATTGCTCCGGCTCCTGTTTGAGCGGAGGACCATCCCCCGCTGACAGGCGCCCGAAGTGTCCGGCCGTGGGCCGCAATCACCGCGCAGGCGTAGCCGGAGCGGCGGCACGCTTCGCGTAGTCCGACCCTTTACGGGTTGATGGCGTCAGGCCCACGGCTGGACCAAGGATCAGCGCAATGGATCGCGGGGTGTGGTCGTCTTCGCTTCAGGAGCTATGGGCGTCCTGGTGCGCACGATCGAAGACCGCATGGGCGAGTTGACGCGTAATGGCGCAGGCTTCGAGAGCAAAACCCGAGGGCCAGGATCGGGCGATATCTCGGCGAAAGCCGCCTCGCTGAAAATGGGGATGGAGCTGGGCGATGACGCGTTCGAGACCTTGCGGAAGCGCGAGGCCCGCGCGCTCGGCATATTGAGCCGCCTTATCCAGATCGTGCCGGATCTGCACGCGGTTCCAGGTGTCGGTTGTCGCGACCTGGAGTAGATTGGCTTTGAGGAGCAGTTCAATTGCGATGGCGACGCCGTGAAGGACTGCATTGTCCATTGCCCCATTGGCCGCACGTTCTGCGCTGGCCAAATGGCCCATAGCGTTGCGGGCCAGCGTTTTAGAAAGCCGGATGTCGGGCACGAAGTCGTCGGGGAATGAACTGAGCTGGCTCATCCCTGTGAGAATGCCACGGCTCAGGAATTTTCAATACTCGATCGACAAGATTGCGCCCCATAAGCGATCATTCGCCCCGTAAGTCGATCTCTTTCAAGGGGCTGCCACCATCGATGAAAAGCCTGCCGTTTGGCTTCAGCACTGCCTTAATGCGCATTAAGGCCAGTCGACCGACGTCCGGATGTCGCCCATCGAGCGCTCCGACGCGCATGGCAAACGCCAGATCAAAAAGCTGATCTTCGGCGCGCAATTCGAAATCCTCTATTGCCGCCTGCCTGAAATCGAGGCGGCCTGCCGCCAACTCACGCGTCGACCCGGCACGTGCCTGGTTTATCGCCTTTTCCGAACGATCGATTGCCAGAACGAATCCGTCCCCGATGCGCCGGGCCACTTCACGAGCAGCAACGCCGGGGCCGCACCCGATCTCCAGCACACGAATCCCGCTTCTCAATGGAAGGGCCTCAACAAAGTTGGCTATCCGCGTTGAAATCACGCTCGCCATAACATCTATGCCTCTTGCAATACGAGTTTAGACTCCGAGTTCTGGATCTGATTTTGCGTCTGACCTCTTCAGTCGCAGAATACGAACTTCTGCGACCGACTCCAGCCGCAGCCAAGGGCAAGAATGCCAATCCCCGTGTGGGCGGCGCTCACGCGCCGCCCGATCCGAACCGATAGACCGGAATGCCCAGCTTGCGGGCCTTGTCGGCGAGATTGTCCTGAATGCCGGTGCCGGGGAAGATCACGACGCCGATCGGCATGACCGTCAGCATCTGGTCGTTGCGCTTGAAGGGCGCGGCCTTGCCGTGCTTCGTCCAGTCGGGCTTGAAGGCGACCTGCGGCACCTTGCGGGTGTCGGCCCAGCGGGCGGCGATCTTCTCGGCGCCTTTGGGCGTGCCGCCGTGCATCAGCACCATGTCGGGGTGCTTGGCGTGGATCTGATCGAGCTTCGTCCAGATGGCCTGGTGGTCCGTGGTGTCGCCGCCGGAGAAGGCAATCTTGGGCCCGGCCGGAACCAGCACCTCGGTTTCTGCGCGTCGCTTGGCGGCGAGGAAGTCGCGGCTGTCGATCATCGCGGCGGTTAGGTGGCGATGGTTGACCCGTGATCCATTCCGGGGCGACCACGGCGAGCCGGTGACACGAAGGTAATGTTCGGCTGCGCTTTCGCGGAAGACTTCAAGGCTGTCGCGGCGTTCGACCAGGCACTTGCCCATGTCGATCAGGTTCTCAAGCTGCAGCGACTTGACCTCGGAGCCGTCCTGCTCGCGCTGAAGCCGCTTCTGGCCCTGCTCGTTATCGTCCAGCGTATCCTCGACGCGGCTGACGGCGCGGTGGAACATATTGACGGTCGACCAGAGCAGTTCGTTGAGATCGTGATCGAGGCTGGTGTCGGCCAGGGTGGCGATGAGGGCGTCGAAGATGTCTGCGACGGCTCCCTCGATGACGCGGTCTTCCGGGACCGCGCGAGGATCGGGTTCGTCTTCGGAGGGGCGATAGCCGTAGAGCTGAAGGTCCTGCAGCATGTCGTCGGTGGGCGAGGATTCGTGGTGCGGTTCGAAGTCGTCGTGCTCGTTCATGGGATGCTCCGTCGGTTGGACCGCGACCGTCGCGGCCTTCACGGCGACGAAGCCGTCGGGCGGGCCGGACCTGCACCCGGAGCAAAGCGAGAGGGCCGAAGCGTCAGCGGAGGATGGCGGAGGCCGGCGATTTTGTTTCGCGATGGAAAGGCGCGGGTTCGGGGTCCCCATGCGGCCTGCCGCATGGGGTGGACATGCGCCGCCGGAAAATCGTCGGCCGCAGTCGTTGCCGATCCGGCCCGGCTGACGGCCGATCGCCCTCTCGAAGGCCGAGGCGCGGTCCCTCCGACGGATCCAGCAGCCAGCGAGCAAGGCGGCGTCGGGCCGCCTCGCCTTCCGATACCGGTTATGCAGCGATCGCCATGAAGCGGACGACGTCCTGGGGGGCGAGCTGCACGCGGATTCCGGACCGGAGCGCATCCAGCCCAAGCAGGCGCAGATCTTCGTTGCAGTCCCCGAGCGCCGGCGAGAGCACGATCGCCTCGATCCCGGCCGCATTGGCGCGTTCGACCAGATTGTCCCGGGCGCCGTCTCCTGCCGGGTCGTTGTCGCGGACGATGTAGAGCCTGCGAAGCGTCGGCGGGAACAGGATGGCGGCAAGGTGCGCTGCGGAGAGCGCGGGCGCGATCGCCATGTCGGGCACGACCTGACGCAGCGACAGCATGGTTTCGATGCCTTCGCCTGCCGCCATCACGTCGCCCGGCACGCCGATGCGGACGGCAGCCCCAAGCAGATCGCCCATCGCCTTGCGCTGCGTGTCGATCGGGGCTTTGTCCGAGCCATCGGGCGAGAGCCAGGTGCGATGGGCTCCGGTGATCCTGCCGCCCAGATCGGTGACGGCGGCGATCATCGCCGGCCAGGTTTCGGTCGGTCCATCATCGTCGGGGCGGTAGTAGCACCGCGGATGAAAGCGCAGGCTGCCGGTCCCGTGCAAAGCCGTAATTCCGCGTTTGCGGAGATACGTTTCCACGATGGTGCCCGCGATCGGCTGTGACATGGCGAAGAGGCGGCGCGCCGCTTCGGACGATCCCGATGGGGCCGGCGCTCGGCCCTGTCGTGATGGCGCCGGCAGTGGTTCGGGTTGCGGCATGCTGAGGAAGCTGCGCGCTTCTTCGACGACATCGGTGAAGTCGACGAGGCCGAGCGATTCCCGGATCACGTCGAGCAGGTCGCCATGCTCGCCAGTGGCCGCATCGTTCCATTTGCCGGCTGGTCCCTTCGGCGTGTCGCCGAGCCGCACGAACATCGAGCGGCCCTTGGCGTTGCGGACGTCGCCAACCTGCCAATAGCCGCCCTGGCGGCGACCATTGGAAAGGTAGTGGCGGCAGACCGCCTCGGCCTGCCGGCCGAGACGGTGCGCCAGATCGGAGGCGTCGATCCGTGCCATCATGACGCCTCCCGCTCGGAGATGCGCGACAGCGGATAGGTGTCGAGCAGCTTTCCGAGGATGGTCGGGCCGGTGGCGTCGACGGGCACGAAGAAGCGCAGCTTCCACGAGATGATCTCGCTATACAGCCCGTAGCTCCGCAGCCGGTCGCGCATCGCGTCCGTGAAGCCGGAGAGTTCGATTCGGTTCGCGCCCATGACGCGGACCCGGCGAAGCTGAAGGCCTTCGGCGAGGTCGAGGATGGTGCGGCCGTCAATCAGGGCCGCATAGGCGTCCTCCACGCCGAGGTTGGTCGCGCCGGTCGAGGCAGCGTTGGCGGCCCAGGCCGGTGAGACGCGTCGGCCGATGATGCGCTCGCCGTCATCGGTCTGAAGGCGATAGACGCGCGTCGATTCGTTGGGCAGGCGCTTCCAGACGGGCAGCAACAGGCCGCTGACCATATGGATCGTGCTTTCGGTGAAAGTCGGGACCTCCGACACCTCGCGCTGCCAGATGGCGGCGAAGGTCTCGCGATCGGCCTCCTGCCAGTGGCTGTCGGCCATCATCTTCAGCGAGGCGTGATGCTGCTCCATCGGCCGGATCAGCCGCACGCGCCGTTCAATCTCGCCATCGTCGAGCATGAGCGACGGCGCCGGAATCTGTACAGCGGCGCGCCCTGATCGCTCGTTGATGAGCAGCCGGGCATGTGGATCGCCGAGCCAGCCCAACGCGGTCGCGGTCGATGTCGGCCGATTGCGACGGCGTTCGGCGATACTGAGAAGGCGCGCTTCCGCGCCGGTCGCGGGATGGGTGTAGATGGTGGTCCGCTCCGTGACGATGAAGCTCTCTGCCGTCAGCGTCTCCAGGCCGGTGTCATAGACCCCGCTGGCGATCGCGCCCGCCACCTTCGCCTCGAGCAGCAGTTCGAAGGCGGTGAACAGGATGCCCTGCAGCTCGATGGTCAGGGCGAGCAGCCGGTTGAGGAACGTCGTGATCGGCGGCAACTCGTCCTTGATGCCGTTGGCGTCCATCAGCTTCAGGCCGGTGGCCTCCTCGAAACGCTGGAGCGAACAGCCGTCCACCTTGCCCCGCACAATCTGGAGATAGAGCTGGCGAAGGGCATCGCGAGCGTAGGTCGATTCCAGATTGTCCTCGGGCCGGAACAGGCCCTGTCCGCCGGTCTGGCGCTGGCCGCGCGTGATCGCGCCCAGCGTGTCGAGGCGGCGGGCGATGGTGGAGAGGAAGCGCTTCTCCGCTTTCACGTCCGTGGCGATCGGCCGGAACAGCGGCGGCTGCGCCTGGTTGGTGCGGTTGGTGCGACCAAGGCCTTGAATAGCGGCGTCGGCCTTCCAGCCCGGTTCCAACAGATAGTGAACGCGCAGGCGCTGATTCCGCGCGGAGAGTTCGGCGTGATAGCTACGCCCGGTGCCGCCTGCGTCCGAGAAGACGAGGATGCGCTTCTGATCGTCCATGAAGGCGCTGGTCTCGGCGAGGTTCGCCGATGGCGCGCGGTTCTCGACCACGAGGCGATGGCCCTTGCGCGCGATGCGCCGCGATCGGCCCGTCACCTCCGCGACCATCTCCGTGCCGAAACGCTGCACGATCTGGTCGAGCGCGCCAGGCACCGGCGGGAGCGAAGCAAGCCGCTCGATCAGATCGCTGCGGCGGGCGACGGCTTCCCTGCTCTCGACGGGCTGGCCATCCCGATAGACCGGGCGTGACGACAGATTGCCCTCCGAGTCGGTGAAGGGCTCGTAGAGCTGCACCGGGAAGGAATGGGCGAGATAGTCCAGGACATATTCCCGCGGCGTGATGTCCACGCGCACGTCGTTCCATTCCTCTGTCGGAATCTCCGCCAGCCGACGTTCCATCAAGGCTTCGCCGGTCGAAACGATCTGGATCACGGCGGCATGGCCCGCATCGAGATCGCCTTCGATCGAGCGGATCAGCGTCGGCGTCTTCATCGACGTGAGCAGATGGCCGAAGAAGCGCTGCTTGGCGGATTCGAACGCCGAGCGGGCGGCGGACTTGGCCTGCTTGTTCAGCGTGCCGTCGCTGCCGGTGATGTTGGCGGCCTGCATCGCCGCATCGAGATTGTTATGGATGACGGCGAAGGCCTCGGCGTAGGCGTCATAGATGCCCCGCTGTTCGTTGGTGAGCTGGTGTTCAACCAGCTCGTATTCGACACCGTCATAGGAGAGCGACCGGGCGGTGTAGAGGCCGAGCGAACGCAGATCGCGCGCGAGCACTTCCATGGCCGCCACGCCGCCGTCCTCGATGGCTTCGACGAATTCGGCGCGGGTGGCGAAGGGAAAATCCTCGCCGCCCCATAGGCCGAGCCGCTGGGCATAGGCGAGATTGTGGATCGTGGTGGCGCCGGTGGCGGACACATAGGTCACGCGCGCGTTCGGCAGAGCGTGCTGGAGGCGCAAGCCTGCGCGACCCTGCTGCGAGGCGGCGACATCGCCGCGTTCTCCTTTGCCGCCAGCGGCGTTCTGCATGGCGTGCGCCTCGTCGAAGATAATGGCTCCATCGAAATCGGAGCCCAACCAATCGACGATCTGCCGGACGCGCGAAACCTTCTCGCCGCGATCGTCGGAGCGTAGCGTGGCGTAGGTCGTAAATAGGACGCCTTCCGACAGGGTGATGGGCTTGCCCTGCGGGAAGCGCGAGAGCGGCGTGACGATCAGCCGTTCCATGCCAAGCGCCGACCAGTCGCGCTGGGCGTCCTCGATCAGCTTGTCGGATTTCGAGACCCAGACCGCCTTGCGGCGACCGCGCAGCCAGTTGTCGAGGATGATGCCCGCGGACTGACGGCCCTTGCCGGCGCCGGTCCCGTCGCCGAGCATGTAGCCGCGCCGGAAGCGCACGGCGTTTTCGGCGTCGGGAGGAGCGGCCTTCACGAGATCGAAGGTCTCATCGACCGTCCATGATCCGGCGAGGAAATCGGAATGGGCTTCTCCAGCGAAGATGACGGTTTCGAGCTGGGCGTCCGACAAGAGATCGCAGATGTTCGCCGGCAGCATCGGCCGGTAGCTCGGCTTGGGCGGCGCGATGCTGGCCATGGCCGCCGACTGCACGAGCTTGGTCGGATGCGCCTGTGCGCCCGGAATGCGGATCGACTGCAATCCGTATTCTTCGTAGATCGCATCGGTGAGTCGCGCACCCTCGGGCGGCGTCCACTCGACGGTCTCATAGGCGAGTTCGACACCCTCCGGCTCGATGGCGAGGGATGCGGCCGGGCGAGCCGCCGAGGCGCGCGCGAGATAGCCGCGTACAGTGCGCGGCGTGGCGGCCGAGGTGGCAGGCGGGGCCGGCGGCGTCGCCGTGGCAAGGCGCGAGGGGACCTGCGCCTCGATCCAGCCGAGCAAGGTGGCGACATCGGGCGCAACGCCCGCAGAGGTCGGGAAGATGGCGGGATCGTCAGCCGGGAGCTTGTCGATGACGGTCAGCCGGGTCTCGATCGTCGTGCCGTGCCGAGCGTAGACCGAGCCGTCGATCGCGGCGGTGAAGACGACGCGGCCACGCTCCTGGAGCCGTCTGAAAGCGTCGGTCCAGGCCGGGATCTCGGGCCCGAAGTTCGCGCCGGTGATGGCGACCAGGCGGCCGCCGTCAACCAGACGCGCCAGGGCCGAAGCGACATGCCGATAGGCGGCATCAGCCATGCGGCCGGAGACATGGGCCATGGCTGAGAACGGCGGGTTCATGATGACGGTGGTGGGCGCGTGTGTCAGCGGGAGATGATCGTCGATCTGGGCCGCGTCGAAACGCGAGACGGCGATGGCCGGGAAGAGAGCGGCGAGCAAATCGGCGCGGGCGTCGGACAGCTCGTTGAGGAGAAGTTCGCCGCCGCTGATCTGGGCGAGGATTGCGATTAGCCCGGTGCCGGCCGACGGCTCAAGCACGAGGTCGCCCGGCGCAATGGCGGCCGCGGTCACGGCCGCGAGCCCAAGCGGCGTCGGCGTTGAGAATTGCTGCAACGCCTGACTTTCCTCAGAGCGGCGCGTGTGCGTTGGCAGGAGGCCCGTGATTTTCGTGATGGCGGAAAGCCGTGCTGCCGGAGAAGCGGCTTTGCGGAAAAGCGCCTTGCCGTACTTCCGAAGGAACAAGACAGTCGCCGCTTCGCAGGCGTCGTAGGCCGTCTTCCAGGTCCACGCGCCGGTCGCGTCCGATGCGCCGAACGCCGCTTCCATCGCGCCGCGCAGCGCTGTGGCGTCGATACGTTCGCCGCGCTCGAGGTGGGTCAGAAGACGCAGGGCCGCGCCGAACGCGGCGACCTCTGCGGCAGGAACGGGAACGACAGGAGGGAATGCGGCGGCGTCGGCCGCCGCTGATGTCAAAGCCAGGGTCATGGGAAATGCCTCGGGAGAGCGGATACGGGGAAGCCCGCGCGGCGCTCTCTCTCAACCGCCCGGACTCGTCCCGTTCCGGCGACCCTCTTCCTCTCAAGGGACTCGCAATGGCTGACATGAAAAAAGCGCCCAACCGCGAAGGCTGGGCGCTTTGGGTATCAACCGAACCGGCGACCGGCCTCGGTGAAGGTGTAGTCGTTGGCGGCGATGGATTCGTCGATCGCCTCGTCGGAGGTCAGATGCTCATACTCGCTTTCGAGCTGGCGATAGAGCCACCGGGCGAGATCGCGCAGCGCCTCGGTGACGGCGTCTTCCGCGCCGTCGGTCATGGGCTGCCAGGTCGGACTGTCGCGGTCGACGGAAACCGACATGCAGTATTCGTGATAGTAGCGCCCGCCATGCGTGGCTTCGGCGCGGAGCTGGAAGAAATTGCGCCGCTGCACAGCCTGAAGCGCGTCGACGATGCGGTGAAGGGCTTCGTCGTGCGGGGCATAATCGCGCAACGCTTTCGGCGCGCCCTTACGATAGCGATAATAAGCCTCGAAACAGGCGCCGTCGCCCTGGCTCCAGAAGCCGCGAAACCAGATGCAAGGCTCTTGGCGGCTACCGCCGCCATGGAGCCGGATGGGCCGGGTCTTGAAGGTCAGGCCAAGGATCTCGCCGATGCGGACGAAGTCGTCAAAGACGAATTCGTGCCAATCGTGCTCGAAGCCGATCTCGCGATACCAGGATCGAGCTTTCTCCTTGGCGGAATCGGAGAGTTCGCCAAGCCGGTAGACGGTGGTTTCGATGATCTCAGGCATGGGGATCGCCTCCGTCGAGCACGTCGGCGAGCCAGCCGTTGGTATATGTCCACGCCACCGTCTCACCGGTGGCCAGGTCGAGCACATGCGCGCCTCCGCCGAAGGCATCGACGCGCGGCATCGAGCAGGTGTTGGCGTACTGGAAACCCCAGCGCCCGGTCAGCCCGAACGCGGCGGCGCAGCACTTCACGAACTGGATCAGGCGCTCGGGATCGCCGGTGATGTCGTCGCGCATCCAGAGCTTGGTCCCGCCGTGTTCGGGCTGGATCGAAAGAAGAAAACCCTCGGACGGCGGCTCCTCCGACGCTCCTTCCTCGGAGAGCGTGTTGTAGAGGTCGAGTGCGCGTGCGGCGTTGTCGGGCGTGCCGACGTCGAGCAGGCAGGAGAAATGCGTGAAAAAGTCGGCCATGGCAGGCTCCTGAAACGACAAAGCCCGGCGCGAGGCCGGGCTGATTGAGGGAATGGGACGGGGTCAGGCGGCCTGCGGCAGCCGGAGAAGATCGGCGGCGGTTTCGCGCCAAAGCGGATCGACCAGGCGCGCTTCGAGGCGGGAGGCCTGATAGCGAAGGTCGCGCGCTGATCTATGATCGCCGCGGCCGGAGGCGGCGAAGGCCAGGCCGCGAATCCAGCTCGCTTCGGTGACGATGCGCCGGGCTTCGCGGTCACTGGCGACGGGATGCTGCCAGAGGATGACGCCGGCGCGGATGTCACCGGCGAGCACCAGGCCCAGCGCGTTATCCTGCACGACGATCAGCCGGGGCCGGAAATGCAGCGTGTCGTCCTGGCCGATGCGGATGTCGTCGCGCGCGACACGCATGCCAGCAAGGATCATGGCCTCTTCAGGGGACGCCGCGTCCCCGAGCGGGATGGTCCGGTCGCGGCAGTCGGCGTCGGTGGCCCCGGCGTAGCTGATCGTGCCGAGGCAGGAGACGCGCAGCGGGAGCTTTTGCGCGCGGTGAAGTCTGGGAAGCACCTCCTCCGCGAGGATCTGACCGATCGAGACGAAGGGGGCAGCACTGGCATGGGTCATCGGGAATACTCCGCGACGGGCGGCGGAGGCCTCTCCTCCACCTGCTATTCCGTCACGGCCGATCGGCCCGAACTCTTACTCTCATCGCCGGCGCCGAAGCCGATCCGGTCAGTAGCCGAAGGACCAGGAGGGCCAGGCCTGACCGTCGTCGGAGGCTGTGATGGCCTCGGCCAGATAGGTCGCATCCCCCTCGACGACGGCGGGATCGCGCACAGGGGTTTCGTCGATCACGGTGACGCGGGTGACAAGGCCGTCTTCGACCTCGACATGCACGGGAACGAGATACTGGAACACGACGCGGCGCGTCGGGGGCGCGTTGATGACGGGCATGATGACCTCCACGAAGAAATGTGGGGAGCGGCCGCGACCGCTCCCCGTTGTCGTGTTCACTCGGCTGCGGCCAGGACGGTTTCCTCGTCCTCCACATCGGCGCCGTCGTCCTCCTCGCCGTCATCGGCGAGGAAGTCCGGCAGCGCCGTGTCATCGCCACCGTCCGTCTGCGCCTCGGCGCCGTTGGTCTGTTCGCCATCGAGCGAGGTGAGCCGCAGCGGCCCGGGCAACCAGCCGGTGTCGGCCAGCAGGCGCTCGGCTTCCTTGGCCATGTCGCCCTTTTTCAGGTGGTCGATGAGCTGCGCCGCCCTCTCGCCGGCGCCTTCGCGAACGGCTTCGAGAATGCGCGGCTTGGTGACGCGGCCGAGATAGTTGCCCACGGTCGGCCGCCAGCCCGCCGCCACCATGTCGAGGCCGGTTTCGCGAGCGAGCCGGTCCGCCTGCGCCATCCGCACGTCGAGGCCATGGCGGCTCACGCCCGAACCGGAATGCGGGTTCGGCCGCTCGAAGAGCGCGTTGACGCCATAGCTCACGCACAAGGCCAGCAGGTCCATGCGCGTGCCGTCATCAAGATGGGTGAGCCAGTCCCAGAGGGCCTGGTCGTCGGCCGGGACATGGTCGCCCCAGCGTTCATGCCGCTCGTTCACGGCCCGGGCGGAGTCGCTCTCCTTCAGCTCGTCGGACTGAGCCGGGAAGAAGATGTGCCGGACACTGGCCTCGAGGCAGCCCGTCGGCGCGGTGTGCCGGAAGGTGTCGCTGACGAGCTTGTGCAGCAACATGGTCATGGCGACCCGCGGATGTTCCGCCACGGCGTTGCGCAGCGCCACGGTGCGATGGGCCGTCAGCTCGATCACGAGGCGTTCGGGCAATGGCTTGAGGCTGTCGTCGTCGTCCTCCTCGGGCTCGGCGGGCTGGCCTCCGATGGTGATGACCGCACGCTGGACTGCGAGCGCATCGCGGCCATCGGCGTCGGTCTGATCGTCGTCGCCGCCAGACTCGACCGGCGCCTCGTCCTCAGGCCGCACATAGCCGCGCTCGACCAGCAGCGAGCCGTCGCTGTCGAGACTGACGAAAGCGCCGGCGATGCGGATCTCGGCCGGATCGTAGGTGACGGGCCGCCGTTCGAAGGCTTCCAGGGCCTGCTCGATCTCGCCCAGGCGCTGATCGACCTCGTCGGGCAGCTCGTCGGCCTCGGAATATTCCTCCTCGATCCGATCATACTCGGCTCGCAAGGCTTCGCGGGTTGCGCGCTCCTCTTCGGTCAGATCGACGATCGTGCCCGAGAGTTCGCGGAGGCCATGATCGTGGCCGTAGGGGAAGCTCATGGCCACATCGACCCATTTCCAGCCCTCAGCGGCGATTTCGTCGGCGCAGGTCTTGAGCTTCTCGGCGACGAGTCGATCGAGCAGAACGGGGTCCTGCAGCCAGCCGCCGTCGTCGTCCTGGAACAGGTCGCGCAGGATGCAGCCGCCTGCGGCCTGATAGGCGTCGATACCGACGAACACCGCGCGCTTGTCGGAGGCGCGGATCGTGGTCTCGGTCAGCATGCGGCGGATCTGATAGGGTTCCTTCGACCAGCTATGGCTGATCGCTTCCCACACCTGCTCCTGACGCGCGTGGTCTTCCGAGATCGAGAAGGCCATGAGCTGTTCGAGGGTCATGCCGTCGTCGGCATAGACGTCGAGAAGCGTGGGCGAGACCGTGACCAACCGCAGACGCTGCTTCACCACCTGGACCGGAACGAAGAAGGCGGCGGCGATCGCCTCGCCGGTCATGCCCTTGTCGCGCATGGCCTGGAAGGCGCGGAACTGATCGAGCGGATGCAACGGCGCACGCTCGATATTCTCGGCCAGCGACACCTCGTCGATCAACACATCGGCCTTGGAGTCAGAGACGACGCAGGGGACCGGTGCGGTTTTGGCGAGGCGCTTCTGCTTCACGAGCAATTCGAGGGCGCGGTAGCGGCGGCCGCCGGCGGGGACTTCGAACATGCCGGTCTCCGCACCTTCGGCGTTCACCACGGGACGGACATGGATGCTCTGGATGAGGCCGCGGCGGACGATCGACTCCGCCAGTTCGTCGATGGAGACGCCGGCTTTCACGCGCCGGACGTTGGACTGGCTCAGCACCAGCTTGTTGAAGGGGATGTCGCGTGAGGACGACAGGGTGATCTTCTGAACGGCAGTAGCCATCGGGATGTACTCCGCGACGGGCGGCCGAAAGCCTCTCTCTCGGCCTCCAACCCGTCACGAAAATCCCGTTCCCCCTCTTACTCTCTCACCCCGAACCGCGAACGCTTCAGGAAAGCCTATCGCCGCGTGGAAGCGCAAAGCCTCAGAGCCGACTTCACGCCTCCACGTATTTGCGCATCAATGCTCGCCGTGCCGTGACCGAGCGGCCTGATAGAGAATGCGCTCTGCCGCCCGGATGCAGCCGGCCTGCCGCGCGGCTTCCGCCCAAACGGAGAGCGGGAAATCCCCCGTGAAGAGGATGTCCCGTTCGATCCCCATGCCGAACGGCAGGCGGAGCGACGACATCTCCTGCAGCGAGAAGGAGCCAAGCTCAGGGTGACCGAGATCGGCCAGCCCGAAGAGCGTGTCGCCATCCTCGTCCAGTTCGGTGGCGAGCCAGACGCCTTCGCCCAACGGGTTGAAGAATTTCACGACCGGCACATGGTCGGCGTCGCGCTGCCGGCCGTTCGCAAAAAGCTGCTCACGCAGCTCGTCAGTCAGGAGGATCATGCCGCCCTCCTGTCACAATCCGGACAGCTCACCTCCGTGCGATCCTCCGCGTGTGCTTCGGGAAGGTGTGAGAGCAGCCAGTCGGCGGCCTTGCTCGCCTGACTTGCGGCCCGCACGATGGCGCGATTGTCCTCGCGCAGGACCTCGATCCAGGAGCCGATATAGTCCGCGTGGCGGACGGTCGGGACGATGCCGAGTGAGGCGCAGCAGAAGGCGGCGTTCATCTCGGCCACCAGCTCCTCGAACGCATATTTCTTCGTGCCAAAGGAGCCGGAGAAGTCGCGGCCGAGGCGAGAGGCATGGCCGGTGGCGTGACCGAGCTCATGCAGCGCGGTGCGGTGCCAGTTGATCGGCTCGAAATAGGCCTGCGGCGGCGGCACCTGCACATAGTCGTGGGCGGGGACATAGAAGGCCCGATCGCCGCCGATGCGGAAGTCGATCCTCGTCGCCCGGATCAGCGCTTCGACCTCGGGTTCGATCAGGCCTGGCGGCGGAGGTGGCGCCTCGATGGCGATATCGTCGGGCAGGCTCTCACACTGCGCCGCGTTGAAGACCGTGAAACGCTTCAGAAATGGAATAGCGGTCGCCTCTTCGCCGGTCTCGCGTGCGCGGCGCTTTTCGTCGTCGGGCACAAAGCGGTCAGCATAGACGATGGTCGTGCCGTGCTCGCCCTTCCGCACGTTTCCGCCGAGGGCGAGCGCCTGGCGGAAGGTCAGCCAATGCTGGGAAGGAAAGCCGTGCTGGATGACGGCGCCCCAAAGGATCAGGACATTGATGCCGGAATACTGACGGGAGGTCGCCGCATTCCTGGGCATGGCGAGCGGCGCCTTCGCCGCAGCTGTCCCCCAGGGCTGGACCCAGGGAAGCCGGCCATCCTCGAGTTCGGCGATGATCTTGTTGGTGATGTCGTCATAGAGATTGGTGCGGTCACCGGTACGACGCGCGGCGCGATCCATTCTGGCCATCGGGATAAACTCCATGACGGGCGCCGGGAGCCTCTCTCCCAGTCCTCAACCCGTCACGGAAGATCCGCCCGCACTCTCGCTCTCGGGGCGTTGCGGGGTGTCCCCGCAGAAGTGGTCGGCCGAGACCGTGGCTCGGCCGCAGGGGAAGGCTTTCCCCGTTCAATCGATCCCTCGTGGCGGCCGGAGCTACGAAGGAAGGGGCTGAGTTTGAAAGCTTTAAGGCCGTTGAAAAGTGTCAGAAACTCGCATATATTTCTGACAGGAGAATGATGGTGCAACGTCTGACCGAACAGATTCTGGCGCACGCCGAGACGCTTCCGGAAGGAACGCCGCTGGCGGCAAAGAGCCTTCTCCACCTCGGCAGCCGCGCTGGGGTGGACCAGGCTTTGTCGCGTCTTGCAGAACGAGGGCATCTGATCCGTGCCGGGCGCGGCGTGTATCTGCGTCCGGTGAAGAGCCGGTTCGGCGCCCGCGCGCCTTCGGTGGAAAAGGCCGTCGAGGCGCTGGCGGTGCAGCGTGGAGAAGTCATCGTGCCGAACGGCGCGGCTGCCGCAAACGCGCTGGGCCTGACGACGCAGGTGCCGGTCCGCTCCGTTTATCTTACCTCGGGCCGGAGCCGCACGATGACCTTGGGCAAGCAGCTCGTCGAATTGCGCCATGCGCCACGCTGGCAGCTTGCGCTCGCCGATCGTCCCGCAGGCCAAGCGGTTCGCGCGCTAGCCTGGCTCGGGCCGGAGAAGGCGGAATCGGCGCTGAAGGCTCTGAAACGAAAGCTGCCGCCTACGGCGTTCGGCGAACTGGTGGCCGCCGCGCCGCAGTTTCCAACCTGGCTTGCCCGAAGCGTCGGCAAGGCGGTCCATGGCTGATCCCTTTCTGTCCTTGTCGGCGGCGGACCGTCGTGACGTCTTGGGCGTCGCCGCCGATCGGTCGGGGCGGCCCGCCCATCTGCTCGAAAAGGACGTTTGGGTCGTCTGGGCGCTTCAGACAGTCTTCGGCTCCGCGCTCGGCGATCATCTCGTCTTCAAGGGTGGGACATCGCTTTCAAAAGCCTACGGCGTCATTCAGCGTTTTTCGGAAGATGTCGATCTGACCTACGACATCCGAGCGATCGCGCCTGATCTGGTGGGCGACAAGGGCGAGGCACTGCCGACAACACGCAGTGAAGAGAAGCGCTGGTCGAAGGTGGTGCGCCACCGGTTGCCGGAGTGGATTTCGGGCACGGTGCAACCACTGCTCATCGACGCAATTGGAGCGCAGGGCGTTTCGGCGGCGACCCGGGTCGAGGGCGAGAAGCTCTTCATCGACTATGAGGCGACCTCAACCGGCTCAGGTTATGTCGCGCCCAGCGTTATGCTGGAATTCGGCGCCCGCTCGACCGGCGAACCGGCCAGCGTGCGCGACGTGGTCTGCGATGCGGCGGGCCTAGTCGAGGGCGTGACGTTCCCGGCGGCGTCGCCGCGGGTGATGCACGCCGAGCGGACCTTTTGGGAAAAGGCGACCGCGATACACGTTTTCTGCTTGCAGGAGCGGCTGCGCGGGGAGCGGTTCGCTCGCCATTGGCATGACGTGGTCCGCCTGGATGACGCGGGGATCGCCGACGCGGCTGCGGCTGACCGAGATCTCGCCCTCGCGGTCGCACGTCACAAGGGGATGTTCTTCGCTGAGAAGGCGGCGGACGGGGCGCCTGTCGATTACGCGGCCGCCGTCAGTGGATCGTTGCAACTCGTGCCGAACGGAGAGGCACGCGCGGCCCTGGCCTTCGATTACGAACATATGGTGGGAGACGGATTGCTGCTTGAGGACGCCGAGTCTTTTGGGTTGCTGATCGAGCGATGCGCAGACATCGCCGAACGCGCAAATCGCGCGGCGGGATAGTAGAAACTGGGGGAAAGCGTGGGGCTCTACGAGAAATGGTGTGAAGCCACCAAAGAGAAAGACAAGCGCAAGCACTATTGGACCTATGTCGAGAAGGATGGCGGGCGCGACGAGATCAGCGCTGATCTCGCGAAGACCATTCGCTCCCATTATGACCGGCTCGAGCGCATCGCCGAGGATGTGGAGCGGCTTGGCTTCAAGATCGCCGCCAAGATTCTGAGCGAAGCGATGCCACAGACGGACAAGGGCCGCTCTGGCGATCTTGGCGAAATCCTTGCGACCGAGCTGGTGGAGGAAGAGATCGGCCTGCGCGTCCCCGTGCGTCGGCTCCGCTACAAGGACGGCCGCAACATGGCCATGCGCGGCGATGACTTCATCGGCGCCGGCTATGGCGGCCAGGACGAGAAGCTTTGGCTCCTGAAGGGGGAAGCCAAAAGCAACAAGAAGCTCGGCAAATCCACGGTGACAAGCGCTCGTAAAGTGCTCGATCGCGACAATGGCCGCTGCACGCCGGACTCGTTGCTGTTCGTCGCCAACCGCCTCCTGGAGAGCAATGATCCCGACGAAAACGCGCTAGGCCGCGACCTCCGCGATGAGGTGGGCTTGAAGTCGCTGCGCGCCGATCGCATCGACCACATGCTTTTCACCGTTTCCGGCAACGGCCCCCATGCCTCGCTGAAGGAAGATCTCGAGGCCGCCGGGACCAATCGCGACCACTACGTCGTGAACATCCACGTCGAAGACCATCAGGACTTCATCGCGGCCATGTACGAAGGGGCGCAAGACCTTGGAGACGCCTGACGAGCTGACCGCCTTCCTCGCCACCGCGACCGTCGACGGCATCCTCGGCCGATTGCTCTATCGTGGTGCTGCGTGGTCGCTGATGCGGGAAGCAGGTGTATTGCCGCAGACCGCGCCGCCCTTGGGCGCGACAATCGAAACCGACCTTGCCGAGCACGGCTTCGCCTTGCTTCGGGGCGCTATGGCCTTGCGTGCCCAGACCGGCGCGTCAGACTTGACAAACAAGGCATTTGAACGGGCGGCCAACGCCTTCGAAGCTCTGGTAAGAAACGGTGATCCTGAGGCACCCGATCGCGGCTTCCGCCGCACCATCGCGGCTGCCGCCTACCACCTAGCCGGCTTCTCGGCTGTCGCCTATTCGTTGTTCAACGAGACGGATGAAGATCTCAACGCATCGCCCGGCGAAACGGCAATCCGTCATCTCATCCTGCGGGATCTCGATCAGTTACGTGCCTTCGTTCGCGACTGGCTTGGCGACGAGGCCCACGGCGATGAGCAGATGGGCGAAGCGCTGGGCGGCGATGAGCCTGATATCGACGACGTATTGTCGACCATCCTGAATACGACGATTTGCCGGGCTCTGGCCTACTTCGACTTCGCGCTGGAAACGGGGGAAGAGGAGCCGATCGACGCCGCGCGCGATCTGCTGGCCACTGCGGTCAGCCTCGCCGGCAACGCCGGGAATGTCCCGTTGTGGTGGATATCTAATCTCTGCCGTCACCTGATTGACGACCTGTGGCAGCATTCGTTGCACCGGAATCTGCCAACGGAGCCACCCGCTGGAACGGAGGAGAAATATCCGGACCTCCGGCGGCTGTTCATCGGTTCGCTGTACGCCCGCAAAACGTCTGAGGTGGAGCTTTGGCCGTCTCAACGCGAGGCCGCTCGGCGATCTACGGATGTTACCGACGATCTCGTCGTGGCGCTTCCCACCAGCGCGGGGAAGACGCGCGTTGCGGAAATCGCCGCATTGATGACCTTGTCCTCCGCGCGGCGGGTGTTGATCGTCACGCCGCTGCGCGCGTTGTCGGCCCAGACCGAACGCTCCTTCCGCAAGACTTTCGCGCCTCTCGGGTTCAGCGTCTCCTCGCTGTACGGCGCCAGCGGTCTTTCGGCAGGTGACGAGGATGCACTGCGCACCCGTGAGATCATCATCGCCACACCGGAGAAGCTCGACTTCGCGCTTCGGAGCGATTCGTCCCTGATCGATGACGTCGGTCTGATCGTTCTCGACGAGGGCCATATGATTGGGCCCAGTGAGCGTGAGATCCGCTACGAGACGCTGGTGCAGCGTCTGTTACGCCGCGCCGACGCGGTCGATCGCCGGATCGTCTGCCTGTCCGCGATCCTGCCCAGCGGCGACGAGTTGGACGACCTTACCGCCTGGATACGCTCGGACGAACCCGGCGAGCCCGTGCGTTCCGACTGGCGACCCACGCGCCAGAGGTTCGGCGCCCTAACCTGGCGCGGCAAGGATGCGCTCCTGCGGCTTGACCTCGACGACGGCGGTCCTTTCCTCGACAAGTTCGTCGAGGAGAAGCCTGCGCGCGGAAGGGAGAAGAATCCGTATCCTCGGAAGAACTCACATCTCGCCCTCTTTGCGGCGTGGGAATTCGCCGGCCAGGGCAAGCGCACTCTGATCTTTTCCACCCAGGCCAACTGGGTCGAGAGCTACGGCAAGCAGGTCGTTAACCTGTGCAAGCGTGGCTATCTCGAGTCCTTGCTGGAGGATGAGGGGTCGATCGCGCGCGCGTTGGAAGTCGGCAAAGAATGGCTGGGCGAGGACCATCCGGCGGTTGCCAGCCTGAAGGCTGGCGTCGCCATCCACCACGGCCGCCTGCCGAGCCCGTTCCTGCGCGAGCTGGAAGTCCTTCTCTCGGAGGGTGTGCTCAAAGTCATCGTCGCTTCGCCGACGCTTTCCCAAGGGCTCAACCTCAACGCCGCCGTCCTGCTCGTACCGGCGCTCTACCGGGCCGGCGAGAAGATCAAGGGCGAGGAGTTCGCCAACGTCGCAGGCCGGGCCGGACGCGCCTTCGTCGATGTCGAAGGCCTGATCGTCCATGTCATGTTCGACAAGACCGATTGGCGAAAGAAGGAGTGGAGGAAGCTGGTCGCCTCCGCCAAGGCGCGCACGTTGAAAAGCGGCCTCATCCAGATCGTTGCCGAGATCCTCGAGCGCCTGTCGCGAGAGGGTGTGCTCGATCGCGATGACGCTTGGGAGTATCTCGCCAATTCCCGGGAGGCGTGGCGATCGCCCGACGAGGAGGCCGAGTTGGCTGAACGCCTTGCCGCCGCCGTGGAATACGACGGCGGCGACGAGAGCGATGACGAGGACGAGAGCGAGGACGACGAAGAGGAAACGATCGACGAAGAGCCGTTATCGCAGATTGTCGAGCGCCTAGATGCGACCGTGTTCGGCCTGATCGAAGCGCTGGATGCGGATCGCGCCGATCTCCCGAAGTTGCTGGACGAGGCCCTCAAGGGATCACTCTGGGCTCGTCAGATTGCGCGCGAGGAAGAGGACGTCGCGTCCCTGCACAAGAAAGTGTTCGAAGCACGCGCCGACCTCATTTGGAAGACAACCACCGAACAGGCGCGCCGCGGTCATTTCGCAATGGGCGTTGGGCTCGAAGCGGGTCTCTCGATCGATGCGATGGCTGACGTGCTGGCCGACCTGGTTGATCGCGCCGATGGAGCCGCGCTGAGCGGCGAAGTCGACGAACTCGCTGACGCACTCGGCGGTCTGGCGGAACGCCTGCTGTTCATGCGCCCCTTTATCCCCGACAAGAGGAACGCGCTGCCAGCCAACTGGAAAGCTATCCTGCGCGCTTGGGTCTCCGGCGAGGATGTGTCGAAGATTGGCCCCCAGAATATGCGGGTGGTCGAGGAGGCATTCACCTATCGCCTGGTCTGGGCGCTCGAAGCCATTCGCACCCGCCGCATGTCCTTGGGCTGGTCGCCGGAGACGGTCGCAGGCGGCGCAGCGGCAACGGTTGAAACTGGCGTCCCGCAATTCATGATGGCGATGCTGATTCGCGCCGGTCTGCCTTCGAGGACAGCGGCCATGGCCTCCATCAATGAAACCAAGCCAATGTTTGTGACCCCGGCGGAAATGCGCGCATGGCTTGAATCCGACGAAATTACAGCATTCACGGATTTGGGCGATTGGCCAACGCCCGAAACGGCAGCGTTGTGGGCCCGATTCAGGACTGAGGCGCTCAGTGGTGGGATTCAGAAATGGTCAATCTATCGCAACCGACGTTTGCTCGATGTTCCCGTTGAGTCAGCACCTCGCGCAGGGCTTTACCGAATCATCACTGATGAAGGAGATGGAAGGACTTGGCTGACGACACCCGACTATCAGCGGCTCGCTGCGTTTAGGAAGCATGCTGTTGATCCGAAGCCTAGCTTGCTTTCAGGTAGGCTTCCAGACGGCGTCAATCTTGTCGACGTCTTGCGCGTTGGCCGGGGTAAGATGCGATGGCCACCCGCGAATGCTTGAGGCGGTGAATTGCTGTGGTGCAAACAGGCAAGAGAAAAATGCGGGATCTGCGGGTCGGTAGCCAAAGAAACGCCCGCCGCGACAGAAGAATAGCAAGACATTCCGGACGCATTCGATAAAAAATCGTCTAGGGGACGCCGGAATGTGAAGGCATTAGAAAAGTGGGGGCGGCAATGATGAAACATTGGGAGGAAGCCGTCGATGCGCAAGAAACGACAGCTTCGAATCGATCAGGAGTAGTAGTAAATGCACTGCGCAAACGGCGCCTTAGCGGCGAACTTTACGAACGCGACCCAAAGGTAGAAGCGCTCATCGTCGAATTGGCGGTCCTGCCGCGCGATGAGTTGATCGCCAGGGCAGGAATCATGAAGCGCTCGGACCCGGCCTACGTCCCTAGCGAATGTCTCGTGTACTTAATTCGCGCGAGCCGTCGCGACAACAACGAGGCGTGGTTCGAGCGCCTCTATCGGATTCTGATTGAACGGGTGCTACGCAGTTTACCCAGGGCGGAAAGCTCCGACGGCAAAACTGAGTCGCTGACGCGCGCGGTTGTGCGAGACAAGGTTTTCAGCCGGTTCGTCGAGCTCCTTTCAGCGGATCGCGGCACCTATATCGACAAGCTCGACTACTTCGAGGTGCGCTTCGACGGCGCGGTCGCCAGCCTGCGGCGCGACGCGCAGGAGCAGGCTTGGCGCGACGAGAACCGTTCTCAGGCCCTCGAATATGACGACAGCGGTGAGCTATCCCCCGAAGTCGAGGCGGCCGCAGGGGCACACGACCCATTCTCCGCGTCGGATTTCGACGATGCGGATTACCGGTTGCGCCTGGATGCAGCGATTGAGGCTCTACCGACAGAACAAAGCAGGATCATTCACATGATGAGACAGGGCTTCCCCATCGACTCCAAGGAGCCGGACGTCGTGACCATCTCCAAAGTCTTAGGCCGCTCCGAAAAGACCGTCCGAACCTACCGCGACAAGGCCTTCGCCGCCCTTCGCGCCGCTATGGGCGACGGAGACGAGCGGTGAGCCCCGCCGGCGAACGTCCGTCCCGCGAGTCCGTGCTCGACGCGTTTGCGGTCGAGAGCGACCCTAGCCGGTCGACCCTTGAACGCTATTTGGGACTTTACCCGGAATATGCCGGGGAGCTCATAGACCTGTCGCGCGAACTCAGCCGCGAAGTATGTGGCGATACAGCTCCGCTTTCCGATGCCGATCAGGCCTTAATCGAGGCTGCTTGGTTGCAACACGCAAAGGCGGTGCCGGGAGCGACAGCCGACCCTTTCGCGGCACTGACGGTCGATGACTGGCGCACCGTCGCCCAGCGTCTGGACGTGCCCCGGCAGGTTGTGACCGCGCTGCGCGAGAGACGGATTTCTCTCGTTAGTATCCCGCGACGCGTCCTGGTGATGTTGGCAGAGGCGATGCGCAGCTCTGTCGCGCAGTTGGAGTCGTCCTGGGGCTCGGCCCAGTTGGCCGGCGCGCGCAGTTATAAGGCTGACGATAAGCCGACCGCTGGCGAGCAGGTCACCTTCGAGCAAGTGTTGATCGACGCCGGCGTCCCAGCCGACAAGCGCGCCCGGCTGTTGGCAGAGGCAGACTGACATGGACGGGGTGGAGCTCGCCAGGCAGGTCGCCGCCGAGCTTCATGCTCGTCTCGTGGCCTCGGGCGCCGATCCTTGGTCGCCCTATGACTTTGCTGTCGCCGAAGCCAAGCGGCGTGGGATCGATGTCGAACCGACGGCTGTCGGCGCGGCCGTCCTCAACGGCGGCCGCGCGACCTTCGTCGCCGCCGACGATCTGATCCTTCACGAGAGTGCGGGGTCTCGCTTCGAACAGGCCTTCCTCGTGGCGCACGAGATTGGTCATGTCGAGCTCGGCGACGATCCCGACAGCGAGACGGCGCCAATGATCGATCCGGCTCGCGCGGCCGAGCCGTCGCCGGTCGGCATGGATCGGGTGGTCGATTATGGACGCCGGCAGCGCCGCGAGGTCCAGATGGATCTGTTCGCGCGCGAGCTCTTGCTTCCCCGCAACGTCGCGCGAGCGCTGCATGTCGATCAAGGGTTATCCGCCTCGGCGGTCGCCGCAAAGCTCGGCGCGCCGTTCGAGGTTGTCGCCCAGCAGATGTTCGACGCCTTGCTCCTCCCAATCGTGCCGCCCGTCGCGGCCGCGACGCATGTGGAGCGGCCGCTCAATCCCCTGCAAGCCGCTGCCGCGGCGCATCGCGGCGAGGCCTATCTGCTCGAGGCGGGCCCCGGCACCGGCAAGACGCAGACACTGATCGCGCGCGTCGAAGGCCTTCTGGAGGAGGGCGTCGACCCGCGGCGCATCCTGCTATTGACCTTCTCGAACAAGGCGGCGGGTGAGATGGCCGAGCGGATTGCGCGCAAGCGGCCCGAGGCCGCGGCCGCAATGTGGATCGGCACCTTCCACGCCTTCGGCCTCGACATTATCCGTCGTTTCCATGCGGAGCTCGGCTTGCCGAAAGACCCGCGGATGATGGATCGGACCGAGGCCGTCGAGCTCCTCGAGGAGGAGTTCCCGCGCCTGAGGCTCTCCCACTACCGCAATCTCTACGATCCAACTCAGATCATCGCCGACATGCTGGCCGCCGTCTCGCGGGCGAAGGACGAGGTGGTCAACGCCGAAGCGTACGCCGCGCTTGCCGACGCCATGCTTGCCAAGGCGGCGGACTCTGATACGCGCGAGGCCGCTGAACGCGCCGGAGAGGTGGCCCGCGTCTATGCCGCCTATGAACAGCTCAAGCGCACCGCGCATTGCGTCGACTTCGGGGACCTTGTCGCCCTGCCCGTCAAGCTGCTTGAGGCTGAGGCGGCCATCCGCGCAACACTGCAGGCACAGTATGACCACGTCCTGGTCGATGAGTATCAGGACGTGAACCGCAGCAGCGTGCGCTTGCTGAGCGCGCTGCGGCCAGACGGCCGCAATCTCTGGATGGTAGGCGACGCCAAGCAGTCGATCTATCGGTTTCGGGGCGCGTCGTCCTTCAATATGACTCGGTTCGGGAAGGAGGACTTTCCCGGCGGCAAGCGCGGGCGATTGAAGCGCAACTATCGCTCGGTGCCGGAGATCGTCGCCAGCTTTTCCGGCTTCGCGATCACGATGCGCGCGGGCGACGCGGACAGCGGTCTTGAAGCCGATCGCGGCGGCAATGGCCATAAGCCCGAGCTGCGCACGGTACAGCGCGCCGAGCAACAACAAGTGGCCCTTGCCGACGCGATCGAGGCGCTTCGCCGTGAGGGACATGCCTATCGTGACCAGGCGGTTCTCTGCACCGGCAATGAGAAGCTTTCGACCATCGGGCAGGACCTCGAACGGCTCGGCGTGCCCGTGCTGTTTCTGGGCAGCCTGTTTGAGCGGGCCGAGGTCAAGGATCTCCTGGCGTTGCTCTCCGTCCTTGTCGATCGGCGCGCCATGGGCCTTGTACGCATCGCCTGCTGGCCCGATTTCACCATGTCATTGGCGGATGTAGCGACGATCTTCGAGCATCTGCGGGGGGCCGACCAAGCTGCGGGCAGCTGGCTCCAGCACATCGAGCCGATCCCCGGCGTCAGCGATGCCGGCCGCCAGGCCGTCGTCAAGCTCGCGGCCGCGCTCAGCGGCTTCGACCAAACGGCGTCACCCTGGACCGTGCTCGCGACACTGCTGCTCGATCGCACCCGTGTAGCCGCGCGCCTTGGCGTGTCGGCGGATCTCGCCGATCGCACGCGCGGCATCGCAATCTGGCAGTTCCTCAACTTCCTGCGGGTCCAACCGGCCGGCAGCGGGCTGCCGATCACGCGTGTGCTCGATCGGGTGCGCAGGCTTGTCCGTCTCGGCGATGATCGCGACCTGCGCCAGTTGCCGGCGGCCGCCCAGCATCTCGACGCCGTGCGGCTAATGACTATCCATGGCGCCAAGGGCCTGGAGTTCGGCGGCGTCCATCTTCCAGGGCTCAATAGCGACACCATCCCGCGCACGCCGGCGGCGCCGCCCTGTCCGGCGCCCGACGGCATGATCATGGGAGCCGAAGGCAGCGCGCTGGAGGCGTTTCGCGCGGGTCAGGCCGAGGAGCAGGAGTGCTTGTTCTACGTGGCGCAATCGCGCGCCCGCGACCGGTTGATTCTCTACGCGCCGACCGAGAAGAGCAACGGCCACAATCGACCGCTGTCGCCCTTCCTCGACCGTCTCGGCGCCGCCTTGACGCGCGCCTCGGTCGTGCCGGCACGGCCGCTTCCCGTAGCCGCAGAAGCTCGAGATATCGATTTGGTCGTCGACGGACGGCTGCGATTCGGGGCCCCGCAGATCGCCCTTTATGAATCCTGCCCGCGCCGCTTTTTCTACACGCATGTGCTGCAAGTCGGTGGCCGGCGAACTGCGACCGCCTTCATGCATCTGCACGAGGCGGTTCGCGTAGTGGTCGAGGCGGTGATCGGGGCGGATGATGAGCCCGTGACCGAGCGGGACCTGGAGGATCGCGCTGACGCAGCGCTGGCCGGCCAAGGGCTCGGCGAGCACGGCTATCGAGCGGAATTCCGCGATCTGGCGCTGGCAATGCTGCGCTTTTTCCTGGCGAACCGCGCCGAAGCGCTCGCCGAAGCGCCGGTCGCGCTCAGCCTCAATTTCGGCGGCGAGGAGATCATCGTTAGGCCGGACGAGGTGCTGGTGCGGCCCGACGGCGTTCGCGCCGTGCGCCGCATCCGCACGGGCCACAGGCGGTCGGCCGAGAGCAAGGATGTCGGCGCGGCGGCGCTGATGCTGGCGGTCCAGCAGGCCTTCCCTGGCGCCGTCGCCGAGCTTGTCCATCTCTCCGACGGCGAGACGCATGTGCTCGCATTATCGGATCGGGAGCTGAAAGGTCGCAAGGATAAGCTCGCCAAGTTTCTCGGCGACATTCGCGCTGGGCGGTTTCCGGCCGAGGACTCGTCGCGCACCTGCCCGAATTGCCCGGCCTTCTTCATCTGCGGGCAGACCCCGGACGGCGCCCTGCAAAAAAAGTTCGCCTGACCTTACCGGTCGGCGGATCTCGCCCCGATTGGACCCTTAGAGCCGCGGCGTCGCCTCGGCCAAACCTAAGGACCCAATCTCATGAACACCGAAGAACTGCTTGATTACGACGACCTCGGCGACGCCCTGCGCGAAGGCCGGGCGCTGCGTCCGGCGCGGGGGTATCGCTTTCTCCTCGCGCAGGGCGATCTCAACTTCCAATCCCGTCAGGTGAGCGATCCCGTGCCGCTCGGCCGTCAGTTACTCGAGGCCGGCGCCTTGGACCCGCGGGACGGCTACAGCCTGTTCGCGATTCTGCCCTCGGGCGACTTCGAGGACGTGCGGCTGAACGAGCCCTTCGACCTGCGCGGGCACGGCGCCGAGCGGTTCGTCGCCTTCCTGACGGATCGCGACTTCAAGTTGACGCTGAAGGACGACGAGCTGCGTTGGGGTAAGCCGATCATCAGCGGCGCGGTGCTCTACGGCCTCGCCAAGCCCGGCGAGGGAGAGGCCGTTTTCCTCGAGGTCCCCGGCGGCGAGGATCGCCTGATCGAGCATGGCGAGCTGATCGATCTGGCCGAGCCCGGCATCGAGCGGTTCATCACCGCACGGGTGACGTTCGAGATCATCGTCAATTCGCGGCCGCGGACGGTGAACGCCCGCACGGTCACGTTCGAGCAGATCGTCCAGCTCGCTTTCCCGGGCCAGCACGAGCCGAACGTCGTCTTCTCGATGACCTACCGGCACGCTGCGTCGACGCCGCACGCGGGCGAACTCGGGGCTGGCGGCTCGGTCGACGTCAAGAAGAAAGGCACGGTGTTCAATGTCACGCGAACTGTTCAGTCGTAATCCCGACCTCAAGCGGCTGCGGGACGAAGGCTATTTCGTCCTGCGGCAGGGCGGGCATCTCGTCATGCGGGAGGTGCCTTATGTCGATGCGCGTCGTAAGGTGCGCATCGGCACCCTCATCTCGAGCCTTACGCTGGCCGGCGATGCGACGCGCAGGCCCGACACCCATGTTGTCCATTGGGACGGCGACTTTCCGTGCCGCGCGGATGGGACGCCTATCCAGGGAATCTCGCATCAGGCCGGGGCCTTCGACCTCGGTCACGGTTTGAAAGCCACGCACAGCTTCTCGAGCAAGCCGGATGGCGGCTATACGGACTACCACCACAAGATGACGAGCTACGCGAACATCATCGCGGGCCCGGCCGCGGTGCTGAAGCCCGGCATGACCCCGCGCACCTTCCGCGAGCCAGAAGAGGAGGAGGACAGCGTCTTCAACTATGTCGAGACCGCCTCCGACCGTGTTGGTATCGGCGTCCTGACCGAGCGGCTCGTCAATGAGCGGGTCGCCATCATCGGCGGTGGTGGCACCGGCGGTTACATCCTGGACTTCGTCGCCAAGACACCGGTCCGCGAGATTCGGCTCTTCGACGGCGACGAGTTCTTGACTCACAACGCCTTTCGGGCGCCAGGCGCGCCGACCCTTGAGGAGCTGCGCGAGGTGCCGAAGAAGGTTGACTATCTAAAGCGCATCTACAGCCGGATGCACCGCAACATCGTGGCGCACGATGTCGAGCTCGGGGCCGACAACCTGCACCTTCTCGACGGCGTCACCTTCGCGTTCCTGTCGCTCGACGCCGGCGAAGCGAAGCGGTTGATCGTCGAGAAGCTCGAGGCGACCGGCGCCGCGTTCGTCGATGTCGGAATGGGTCTCGAACTCGACGAGGGATCGCTCGGCGGTATCCTGCGGGTGACCGCCAGCACGCCGGAGAAACGGGATCATGCACGTCAGCGCATCTCCTTCGTCGGCGGTGGCGCCAAAGACATCTACGCATCCAACATACAGGTCGCGGACCTCAACGCCCTGAATGCTGTCCTCGCGGTCGTGAAGTGGAAGAAGATACGTGGCTTCTACCGTGACCTCGAGCGCGAGCATCACTGCACCTACACCACAGACGGCAACATGCTCATCAATGGGGACCTCGCGTGATGAGGCACAAGCGACTCGATCATCGTTTCGTCGAACACATCCCTGAGCGCCTGGACCCAGGCATTCTCTATGTTTCGATGGAATATGCGACATCGGCCCATAGCTGCTGCTGTGGTTGCGGCGAGGAGGTTGTCGCGCCCTTCACGCCGACAGATTGGAAGATGACGTTCGATGGCGAAACTATCTCGCTTCGGCCGTCGATCGGCAATTGGACCTTGCAGTGCCGGTCACACTACGTGATCGACCGCGGCAAGGTGATCGAAGCCGGCCCTTGGAGCGACGAGCAGGTTGAAGCTGAGCGTCGTCGTGATCGCGTTGCCAAAGCCCGATACTATGGACAGTCGCCGACGGTCGAACCTCCTATTCAGGCTGCTCCGATCAGCGCACCACCAAACTTCTGGCGCCGTGTCAGGGGCTGGTTGTCTCGTAAGTTATAACGCCCAAGCTCGGCGGCAGACATGCCGCCGGGCTTGGCGCGTTTCTGGTATCAAGTTTGCCTCGGCCGATGGCACAAGCCGGAAAAAGTAACTAGGATTTGGAGGTCGGATGCGGTGATTGCGAACGCTAGGCAGCTAAGGGAATGTCCTCTCGTTGCATTTCCGCGCCCTTGGCCGCATTGTTCAGGAAGCGCGCAAGTGCTTGCTTCCGAGAATCTCGATCAAGAGCGTACGCGGTCTGCTTGAACTCGACTCCATCAAGCAGGCCTTGAATATAGCCGGAGATCGTATCGGCTGCCATGATCAGGGCCGTGTCGAGCGTATGTATGTACTTGCTCGTGACCGAGCCCTTCGAATGTCCGACGAGTGCCGCGATCGTCACCTCGGTGAAGCCGAGATCATTGGCGATGCTGGCGAAGCTATGACGCAGGACGTGCGGCGTAACGTCGGAAAGCGGCGAGTCCTTGAATAGCTGCTCCCAATGGTTCGGGAAGCTGCCGAAGGCATTGTCCTCGCCTTGGCCCGGGAAGACATAGGTGCCCTCCGCGCCCTTGCGGCGCTGCTCCAGATACTCGACCACGGGAAGGCCGATGGGACGTATGGACTCGCCCTCCTTGCTGTCCTCCAGCCGCAGGCAGCTCGCCTCAGTATCGGCCTCCGACCACATCAGCGAGATCATCTCCGACCGGCGACAGCCAGTCAGGGCGATCTGGCGAATGATCTCGACGGTCATCGCGTACTTCTCGTTTTCCGCCCCCTCGCGCAGCATGACGCCGAGAGTGCGATACTCCGCCTCGGAAAGCCTGCGCTTGCGGACATTGTCCTTCGGCTTCTTGATGCCATGCGCGGGGTTGCGATCGATGATGCCGGCATCGACGGCATAGGAGAGGATGCCGCCAAGAAGACCTACCGTGCGTGTCGCCGTACCGGCGCCGCCCCGCACGATGGCCTTTCCTCGCAGCTTTTTCGTCTTGACCGACACGCGGGTCTTGCCGGCCATGATGTCCTTCAGGACCTTGTTGATGTCAGCTTTCGTCAGATCCTTCGCCCGCCGCGCGCCGATCAACGGAATAATGTGGCGTTCGATGCGGCCCGTGTCGGTAACGATGGTGGTCGCTTTCTTGGGGCGGCCGCCTTTGCCGAGGATCAGGCCTGCATTGAGATCCTTGAGATAGAGCGTGCACAACTCCTTGACCGTCATGGCTTGGTGATCGAGCTGCCGTTCTTCGGAAGGATTGTCGCCGCGAGCGACGCGCCCAAGCTGGACCTTCGCTTCCTGCCGAGCAGTTTCGGGCGTCCAGATACCATGCAGGCCGATGGTGTAACGACGGGTTCGACCAGCGGCGCGGTATTGGATAAGATAGCTGCGCTTGCCTGACGCGAACACGCGGAGGCCAAAGCCGGGAAGCTCATCGTCCCAGATGAAGTAATCCTTTTCCCGGATGTCGGCGGCGTCGACCACTCGTTTCGTAAGCTTTGCCATCAGGCGATCCCCCCGTTATGGAGGGGCTGTTTCTGCGGAAGCACCACGGAAGCAGCCGAAGGAATATTGAAGCGAACTTGCGGATACGGATTTCGGCGTGAAAAATGAAATAGTCCAGCTATTTCATTGAGTTGTAGTATCATGGCGTGCCCTAGCGTGCATTTAGGATGGGGTGCCTAAATTGCTCCGAAGGCAGGGGTTGCTGGTTCGATCCCAGCCGGGCGCGCCATTTTCCGCTTTTCCCCTCGTGCAGCCCCGCCGCTGCCACGTCCCGCTTCCCCTCCCGCGCTTTCCACCTCGTTCACCGTCCGGCAGTCTGCCGCCGCGTGGCATCGATCCTTTCGCACAGGCGCTCGGTGGCTTCGATCATGCGCGGCCCCGGGCGATGCATGGCATCGGGATCGACGGTCCACAGGTTGTCCGGCACCGCGGCCAGCGCCGGTCCGAAGTTCTTCCAGGCCGCCAGCGCGGCATCGGCGCCCGGGCCGGCCTGGCCGACGATGATGGCCTGCGGATTCTCCCGCAGCACGCTTTCCGCGCCCACCATGGGCGCGGCGGCGGACAGGCCGCCGAATACGTTGACGGCGCCGCAGGTCCGCAGGGCATCGCCGATGATGCCGCGATCGTTCACGGTGTACATGGGTTGGGAGCCCACCTGGTAGAACACGCGCACGGGGCGCTGACCCGCGTAGCGCGCGGCCAGCGCGGCCAGGCGCCGCCGCAGGTCCGCCGCGTGGACCTCGGCCGCGGCGCGGGTGCCGGTCAGCTCGCCCAGCCGCTCGATGGCGTCGGGAATGTCGGCCAGCTTGCGGGGATTGCTGTAGTACAGCCGGACGCCCAGCCGCTCCAGCAGGGAATCGGGCAGCCCCGCGTGCGCCAGCCCGTCGCCGTACGCCCACAGCACGACCAGCTCGGGCGCCAGCGCCACGATGCGCTCGGCGTTCGGCTGCAGTCCGTTGCCCACGCGAGGCAGCTTCAACGCCTCGGGGGGGTAGTTGCTGTAGCGGTCCACGCCCACGATGGCCGATCCCGCGCCGGCCGCGTACAGCAACTCGGTGGCATGGGGCGCCAGCGACACCACCCGCCGCGCGGGCGCGGGCAGGGTGATGTCGCGGCCGGCGTCGTCGCGCGCGTGGATGGCCTGGGCGAACGCGGCCGCTGGGGCCAGGACCAACGCCAGCGCGAGAACCGCCCGCGAGCGGCGCCGCTCAGGGGCGGTAGCTGAGGTTGACGAAGACCGTCGAACCCGGGGTCGCATAGCCACCAGCCAGTTCATAGTGCTTGTTGAACGCATTGTTCCAGCGCACCTGCACCTGCGTGTTGCGATTGATGTCGTAGGACGCCATCAGGTTCATCAGGCTGTAGCCGCCCAGGCGTCCCACCGCGCCAGCGTAGTCCACGCGCGGCGTGGTCGCCAGCCATTCGGCGCCCAGCAGCCAGGGGCCCAGGCGATGGTCGGCCGCCAGCTTCAGGCTACCGCGGGCGCGCCGGGCCAGTTGCTCGCCGGTCCGGGCGTCGCGCGGGTCCTGCCAGTCGGCGCTGGCGCGCAGCGTGGTCGCGCCCAGCTGCTGGGCGAGGCTGACGTTCACGCCCTTCAGGATGGCCTTGTCGACGTTGGCGTTGCTGCCGGTCCAGTTGCCGGTGCCGTCGTCGACCCAGACGATCAGGTTCGAGACGCGGTTGCGGAAGGCCGTGATCGAGGCCGTGGTGCCGCCCTGGCGATAGCGCAGGCCCGCTTCCACGTTGCGCGACTTCTCGGCCTTCAGGTCGGGGTTGCCGCCGAAGCCGTACAGGTCGCTGTAGGTGGGGGCGCGGAAACCGGTGCCGGCGCCGGCCGTGGCCTGCCACCCGGGCGCGAAGTCGTAGGCGTAGGACACCGCGCCCGAGGTGTTGCCGCCGTACTGCGAGTTGTTGTCGTGGCGCAGGTTGAGCTGGACGTGGTGGCGGCCCATGTCGCCCCGGTAGATCGCGGCCACCGAGTTGGTGCGGCGCCGGGTCGGGAAGTTGCCGGTCAGCGAGGTGCTCAGCACGTCTTCGCGCAGGTGCTCGGCGATCAGCGACAGGCTCTGGCCGGCGGCCAGCGCCAGGTCGTTCTGCCAGGTGAACAGGTCCTGGCGCGTGCGCGCCTGCGCGCGCGGCGCCGTGGCGCTGGCGTAGTCGCGGTAGTCGTCCACGGTGCGACCGAAGCGCAGCGTGCTGGTCCAGGTGTCGGTGATACGGTCCACGCTGGACAGCGAATAGGCCTGCACGCGCGTGACGGCGCGCGAATCGTAGGCGATGCCGTTGTTGTCGTACTGGCCGTTGATGCGCGAGTTGTAGACGCTGGCCTCGACGCGGTGGCCCGCGGCCCAGGCCAGTCCCAGGCGGGCCGCGGCGTTTTCCTGCTCGTAGCCGTCGCGGTCGCCGTAGTAGGCGAAGCTGCCGGGCAGGGTGGCGTTGAAGCCGCGGCTCTTGGACTTGCCGTATTGCAGGCCGTAGCTCCACATGCCCTGTGCGCCGTCCAGGTTGACCTGGGCCTTGTAGGTGTCATGGCTGCCCGCGCCCACGGATCCGCTGATGGCCAGCGGCCGGTCCGCCTGGCGCTTGGTGATGATGTTGATGACCCCGCCGATGGCGTCCGCGCCATAGATGCTGCTGGCCGCGCCGCGCAGGATCTCGATGCGCTCGACGCTGGCGGGGTCTATGCCGTTCAGGCTCATGGTGCCCGACGTGGCCGAGCCCACGCGCAAGCCGTCGATCAGCACCAGGGTATGGCGGCTGTTGGCGCCGCGGATGAAGACGCTGGTGGTGGTCTGCGGGCCGCCGTTGGTGCCGATGTCGATGGCGTGCTCGCGCTGCAGCAGTTCGGCCAGGCTGGTCTGCCCGGCGCGCTGGATGGTCTCGGCGTCGATGACGGTGACGTCGCCCAGGGCGCGCGACAGGGGCTGCTCGATGCGCGAGGCGGTGACGGTGACCGGATCGAGGGTGGTGGCGGCGGTGGGAGCCTGGGCCTGTACGTTGGCGGCGCAAAGCAGCGCGCCGGTGGCGCCGGCCAGGCGCCAGGAGGTGGAGCTGGATGACATGGATACCTGCGGTTTCGGTGACGCGCATCCCCGCACGTCGGCTTGCGAATCGGGAAGCGTTGCGCTTCCCCCTTTTCGGTCCGGGGGACCGTCGAGCCGGCCGGTATCCGGGCTGGCATTCGCGGCCGCATCCCCTTCCCATGCGCGTCGGCGCCGGAGGATGCGGCGGGACGTGGCACAGTGGGTTCGATGCGGCGTGTCGCGCGCGGCGTGGCCACGCGGGACGGAATGCTTACCGTTGCGGGGGCAGCACAGGTTAGGTCCCGAAGGGGCCCTCCTGTTTCCCGTTTAACTGTGAAGCACCGACTCGGCGGCTACTCTAGCACGGCCTGGGGACGGAACGCGGGAAACGGGGCGGGGATGTTGTCCGGCCGCCGCGTGGCAGGAGGGGGTCAGGCGGTGTAGTCGCCGTTGGCTTCGGGCTGGTAGTCGATGCGCACGACGCGCACCTGGCGCGGTTCGCCATCGGGCGGGGTCCAGCCTATCGTGCCGGGAACCTGGGTACCCAGCAGGGCGGCGCCGATGGGCGAGAACACCGAAACCATGGCCTTGGCGGCATCGGCTTCCTTGGGATAGCACAGCGTGATCAGCCGCGCGCCGTCTTCGTCCTCGATTTCCACGCGGGTGTGCATGGTGACGATGTCGGCCGGGATTTCGCGCGGCTCGGCCTGGTCGGCCTGATCCAGGGCTTCGGCCAGGACGGCCTGTGCCGTGCCCGCGGCGGGTTCGCGGTCGCCGAGAAGGTTGGTAAGGCGAACGTAGTCGAGTTCGCTGACGGTAATGTAGTGAGGGCTGCCGGTTTGCATGCCTGTCTCCTGAAAAAACGGTGCCGGAAAAACGGCGTTCAAGACGTTTGTTCGGGAAGCCCGGCGATCGATTGCGAGAAAGCAGTAGAGGGGAGGGGGATCGCCGGGCTCAGGAGTGGAAGGCCGGGATGAGCGGAAACAGAATGGACGGGCGCGACGTGGCGCGACGCGCGCAGATGCGCGTCGACCGGGATCGAAGCGAGGAGGCGGGTGCCGGCACGGCACGCCGTATGGGTTCCATGGGACTAGGATAGCCCATTCTGGCCCACCGGTTCAAACCGGGGCGGTCAGCGTGGCCAGCCAGGTCTCCATGTCGGCATAGACCGGGGCCGCCAGCGCCGCGGACTCGTTCAGGACCTCGTGGTAGGCCTGGTGGTACCAGCGCAGCGCCAGCTTGCCGGGCGCGCCCGAGTCGGCGAAGCGCCGGCTGCCCGAGGGCGAGACGATGGCATCGTCCCCCGCCACCATCAGCAGCGTGCGCGGTTTCAGGGTGGAGGCCTCGGCGATCGACTGCGCGCCGGCCTCGGCGATGAAGCGCATCAGCCGGGCGCTGATCCGGTCGTGCACCAGCGGATCCTGGGCATAGGCGTCGATCACGGCCTGCTCGTGCGACAGCCGGGAGACCTTCAGGCCGCTGCCCACCCGCAAATCGGGGGCGATACCGCCCAGCATGTCCAGCAGCCAGCGCTGGCGGGCGGACAGTTCCACGCTGAAGGCGGGAGACGACAGCACCAGGCCCGCCAGCGGCACGTTGCCGCGCAGCGCCACGCGCGCGGCCACCAGGCCGCCCAGGCTGTGTCCGATCAGCAGCGGCGGGGCACCCGTCTCGCGCACGTATTCGGCCAGCCGGTGTTCGGCATCCACCACCAGATCGTCGCTGGCGCGCAGCGCGCCCCGTTTGCCGCTGGAACGACCATGGCCTCGGTGGTCGTGCGCCGCCAGCGACCATCCGCGGGCCGCGAACCAGCGCACCAGCCCCTCGTAGCGTCCGGCGTGCTCACCCAGGCCGTGCAGCAGGTACGCGGGCCGGTAGCCTTCCGGGCGGGGCGGCACGTCCCAGCGGTACGCCGCGAGCTGCGTGCCGTCCGGAGCGGTCGTCATGGAAATCAGCGACAATTCGTTGTCCCGTATCGATCGTGTATGGATTCAAAGGCGGATTGTCGCTCAGCCACTTCCAGCGGGCCGGCTGGCTCGTGTAACAGCTTGTACCGTTTTGTCGCGGACGGGCGGGCGACGATGCCGCACACTGCCGCTGGAATGTCCATGTCTTCACCTGTCCGCGCCTGCCTCGTCCTGCTCCTGGCCATGCTGGCCGCCTGCTCGCCCAAGTACAACTGGCGCGAGATGCCGGCGGCCGACGGGGCGATCCGCGTCACCTTCCCCGCCCGCCCCAAGCCCGACCAGCGCGACGTCGACATCGCCGGCCATACGCTGCCGCTGGCCTTCGACATCGCGCCGGTGGAGACCTCCATCTTCGCCGTCGGCCGGGTGACGCTGCCGGAGGCCATCCTGGCCGATCCGGCCGAACTGGCCAAGGTGGCGGACGCCTTCGAGCGGGTGCTGCTGGCCAACCTGCGCGGCACGCTTACCTACCGCAAGGAGATCACGCTGCGGCAGGCGCCCGCCGACACGCGCAAGCTCGGCCGGGCGGTGGAACTGGAGGTGCACGGCATGGTGGCGAACACGCCGTCGTGGCTGCTGGGCCGGGTCTACCTGCTGGGGAACCAATTGATCGAGGTCGTGGCCCTGGGCCGGGAAGACGAGCTGGACCGCGATTCGGCCCAGACCTTCGTGCAGTCGGTACGGGCGGATTGACGGCATGGAATGCCGTCCCGGCTGCGGCGCCTGTTGCACGGCGCCGTCCATCACCACGCCGATACCGGGCATGCCCGGCGGCAAGCCGGCCGGCACGCGGTGCATCCAGCTGGACGAAGACGAGCGCTGCAAGCTGTTCGGCCGGCCCGAGCGCCCCGCCGTCTGTGCCTCGCTGATGCCCGCTCCCGACATGTGCGGGGACGGCCGGGAGCACGCCATGCACTGGCTGGGCCGCCTGGAAGACCTGACCCGGCCCGCCTGAACCGTCCGGCTTGACCTGGATCAACGCACGCGGCCGGCCTTGCGGCCAGAATGCGTGCCGTGAACACGACTTCGCTGCCTTCCGTCTCTCCGGGCGCGCCGGTCGCCAGCGCACCGGCCGCGGACTGCTATCACTGCGGCCAGCCCGCGGGCGGCGGCCTGCGCACGTCGGTCGCCGGGGCCCAGCGCTGGTTCTGCTGCGCCGGCTGCCTGGCGGTCGCCCAAACCATCCATGGCGCGGGCCTGGAGAGTTTCTATCGTTTCCGCAACGGCCTGGGCCGGCCGCTGGACGATGCCGACGGGCAGGCGGACCTGCGCGCGGCGTTCGGGCAGGCCGACATCGAATCGCTGTACGTGCGCGCCGTGGATGCCGGCACGGCTGAGGCCTGGCTGACGATAGGCGACCTGCGCTGCGCCGCCTGTGTCTGGCTGTGCGAGCAGCACCTGGAGCGTCAGCCCGGGGTGGTGGCGGCGCACGTCAACCATGCCACCGGCCGGGCGCGGGTGCGCTGGAAGACGGCGCAGACCGGCCTGGGCCGCGTCCTGGACGCGTTCGCCGCCATCGGTTATCGCGCGGTGCCCTTCCAGCCTGGGACCGCGAACGACGGCCTGCGCCGCGAGAAGCGCGGTCTGCTGCTGCGCATGGCGGTGGCGCTGCTGTGCATGATGCAGGTCATGATGTATGCGTGGCCGCTCTACCGCCACGAAGCCTCGATCGCGCCCGACCAGTGGCAGTTGCTGCGCTGGGCCAGCCTGGCGCTGACCCTGCCGGTGGTGATGTACAGCGCGTGGCCGCTGATGCGGGGCGCCTGGCGCGGGCTGCGCCATGGCCGGCCGGGCATGGACCTGCCGGTGGTGATCGGCATCCTGGCCGCCTTCGGCGCCAGCGTGGCCGCCACGGTGGCCAACCGGGGCGAGGTCTATTTCGATTCGGTCACCATGTTCGTGGCCCTGCTGCTGGCGGCGCGCTATCTCGAACTGGTGGTGCGCCACGAGGCGCAGGACGGCGGCCGCGCGCTGGCGGCCCAACTGCCCGCCACCTGCGCGCGGCTGCGGGACTATCCGGCCAGCCGCGAGGCCGACATCATCGCCCTGCAACAGGTGCGTCCGGGCGACGTGCTGCGCATCGGTCCGGGCGAGGCCGTGCCGGCCGACGGCCGGGTGCTCGAAGGCGCCACGCAGGTCGACGAAGCCATGCTGACCGGGGAAAGCCGGCCCATCGCCAAGGCGGCGGGCGACGGCCTGGTCGCCGGCAGCCACAACAGCGGCAGTCCGGTGTGGATGCGGGTCGAGCAGGTCGGCGGCGAGACCCGGCTGGCGCGGATCATCCAGGTCCTGGACCGGGCGCTGGAGGAAAAGCCGCGCATCGCGGTGCTGGCTGACCGCATCGCGATGGTGTTCGTGCTGGCCTTGATCGCGCTGGCGCTGGCCACCGGCGCGGTGTGGGGGTGGCTCGATCCGTCGCGCGCGCTGCCGGTCATGATCGCGGTGCTGGTGGTCAGTTGCCCGTGCGCGCTGTCGCTGGCGACGCCGGCCGCGCTGGCGGCCGCCACGGCGGCCCTGGCCCGCAAGGGCGTGCTGGTGGTGAAGGGGCATGCGCTGGAAACGTTGGCGCAGGTCACCGACGTGGTGCTGGACAAGACCGGGACACTGACCCAGGGCCGGTTTTCGGTGGCGAGCGTGGAGATATTCGGCGCGCTGGGCGCCGGGCAGTGCCTGGCCCTGGCCGCGGCCATGGAAGAAGGCAGCACGCATCCGGCGGGCCTGGCGCTGATCGCGGCGGCGCGCGAGGCGGGCCTGCCCGCGCCGGACGTCCAGGACGCCCGCCACCTGCCGGGACGGGGCGTGCAAGCCTGCTTCGCCGGGACCACGATGCGCCTGGGCAGCCAACGTTTCGTGGCCGGTTCGCACAAGCCGGTGCAGCCGCCGTCGCCGGCCGATGGCCGGGACAAGGCGGCCGGCGCCATCGCCACGCAGGTCTGGCTGGCCGGCGATGCCGGGCTGCTCGCGCGCTTCGTGCTGCGGGATGCGCCGCGCGAGGGTAGCCACGAGACGGTGCGGGCGCTGCAAGCGATGGGCAAGCGTGTGCACCTGGTGTCGGGGGACGATGCGCGCACGGTCGAAGCCTGGGCCACCGAGTTCGGCATCCGCAGCCATGCGGGCGGCGTCAGCCCCGAGGGCAAGAAGGACTACGTCGCGCGCCTGCAGGCTGGCGGCGCGGTGGTGCTGGCGGTGGGCGACGGCATCAACGATGCGCCGCAGCTCGGCCTGGCCCAGGTGTCCATGGCCGTCGCGGCCGGCACCCCGCTGGCCTGCGCCAGCGCCGACGTCATCCTGAACGGCCACGGCCTCCTGGGCGTGGCGCATGCCTTGCACACCGCGCGCCGCGCGCGCCGCGTGATGCGCCAGAACCTGGGTTGGGCCCTGGCCTACAACCTGTCTTTCATCCCGCTGGCCGCATCGGGCTGGATCACTGCGTGGATGGCGGCGCTGGGCATGTCGCTGTCCTCGTTGCTGGTGGTGGGCAATGCATGGAGGCTGCGCCGCTGATGGAAACGCTCTACCTGCTGGTCCCGCTCAGCCTGATGCTGGTGCTGGCCGTCGTCGTGGTGCTGTGGTGGGCGGTGCAGGACGGCCAGTTCGAGGACATGGACGGCGCCGACTACGCCATCCTGATGGACGACGACACGCCCGCCGGTGTGGACGAAACGCCGCAGCCCCCGCCTTCCTCTCGCAAGGCTTGATCTGCGTCAAGGCGCGTTCCCCTGCGCATGCGCATGATAGGAGCGGGAATTCAGAATCAGGGGAACTGCCATGGGCGACAGCGCAAGCGGCGCGCTTTCCGGCGAAACATTCAACTACAAGATCGTCCGCCAATTCGCCGTCATGACGGTCGTGTGGGGGATCGTGGGCATGGCGGTGGGCGTGCTGCTCGCCGCGCAATTGATCTGGCCGGCGCTGAACTTCGACGTGCCGTGGCTGACCTACGGGCGGCTGCGGCCGCTGCACACCAACGCGGTCATCTTCGCGTTCGGCGGCAGCGCGCTGTTCGCCACTTCTTATTACGTGGTGCAGCGCACCTGTCAGGCGCGCCTGTTCTCGGCGCCGCTGGCGGCCTTCACCTTCTGGGGCTGGCAGGCCGTCATCGTCGCGGCGGCGATCACGCTGCCGATGGGCTACACCAGCAGCAAGGAATACGCCGAACTCGAATGGCCCATCGACATCCTCATCACGCTGGTGTGGGTGGCGTATGCCGTGGTGTTCTTCGGCACCATCGCCAAACGCAGGACCCGCCACATCTACGTGGCGAACTGGTTCTTCGGCGCCTACATCCTGACGATCGCGCTGCTGCATATCGTCAACAACCTGGAATGGCCGGCCACGATGTGGAAGTCGTACTCGGCCTACGCCGGCGTGCAGGACGCGATGGTGCAGTGGTGGTACGGCCACAATGCCGTGGGCTTTTTCCTGACCACCAGCTTCCTGGGCATGATGTATTACTTCGTGCCCAAGCAGGCCGAGCGCCCCATCTATTCGTACCGGCTGTCCATCGTCCACTTCTGGGCGCTGAGCTTCACCTACATGTGGGCCGGCCCGCACCACCTGCAATACACGGCGCTGCCGGACTGGGCGCAGTCGCTGGGCATGGTGTTCTCGCTGATCCTGCTGGCGCCGTCGTGGGGCGGCATGCTGAACGGCATCATGACCCTGTCGGGCGCCTGGCACAAGCTTCGCACCGATCCCATCCTGAAGTTCCTCGTGGTGGCGCTGTCCTTCTATGGCATGTCCACGTTCGAGGGCTCGATGATGTCGATCAAGACCGTCAACTCGCTGTCGCACTACACGGACTGGACCATCGGCCACGTGCATTCCGGCGCGCTGGGCTGGGTCGCGATGATCACGATCGGCTCGCTCTATTACCTGTTCCCGCGTCTGTTCGGGCAGAAGCAGATGCACAGCACCAAGATGATAGAACTCCATTTCTGGATCGCCACGCTGGGCGTGGTGCTCTATATCGCCGCGATGTGGATCGCCGGCGTCATGCAGGGCCTGATGTGGCGCGCCGTGGAGCCCGACGGCACCCTGACCTACACCTTCGTCGAATCGGTCAAGGCCACGTATCCGTTCTACGTCGTGCGTCTGCTGGGAGGAGTGTGCTTCCTGGGCGGCATGCTGCTGATGGCGTGGAACTTCGTCATGACCGCGCGCGGCCGGCAGCCGTTCGACGCGCCGGTGCCGGCGCCGGTCCCGGTATCCGTGGCGGCCCGGCCGCAACTGGCCTGAGGAGCGTACCGCCATGAAATCGAAGCGCGCTTCCTTCTTCAGCCACGAGACGCTGGAAAAGAACGTGGGCTGGCTGATCCTGGCCACCATCGCGGTGGTCAGCATCGCCGGACTGGTACAGATCGTGCCCCTGTTCTTCCAGCACTCCACCACTACCCCCGTCCAGGGCGTGGAGCCCTATACCGCCCTGCGCCTGGCCGGGCGGGACGTCTACATCCGCGAAGGCTGCGTGGGTTGCCATTCGCAGCAGGTGCGCACGCTGGCGGCCGAGGTGCAGCGCTACGGCCACTACTCCGAGGCAGGCGAGGGCGTGTACGACAGGCCCTTCCTGTGGGGCTCCAAGCGCACCGGGCCCGACCTGGCGCGGGTGGGCGGCCGCTACAGCGACGACTGGCACCGCGTCCACCTGAACAATCCGCGCGACGTCGTGCCCGAGTCCAATATGCCGGCCTATCCGTGGCTGAGCCAGACGCCCGTCGCGAGCGACCAGGTCGAGGCGGGCATGCGCGCGCTGCGCACGCTGGGCGTGCCCTATACCGATGAACAGATCGCGGGTGCGGCCGCCGAACTGGCCGGCAAGACCGAGGAGGACGCCCTGGTGGCCTACCTCCAGGGTTTGGGCCTGGCGATGAAGAAGCAGGGGCGGTGATGGACATGCTTGCTTGGGTGACATCGATCGCGACGGCGCTGGCGCTGTCGACCTTCCTGGCCATCGTGGCGTGGGCGTGGTCGCGCGCCCGCGTCGAGGCCAACCGCGAGTCGGCCATGCTGCCGTTCGCGCTCCCCGATGAAAGCGCCGTCGCGGCGCAAGGCAAGGATGCCGGGCAATGAGCGATTTCACTACCGATTTCTGGGGCTATTACATCGGCGCGATCGCGCTGGTCGGCATCGTCTGGTGCGTCTGGCTGCTGTTCTCGCAGCGGGCCTTCCTGAAATCCTCCACGGCCGCCACCGGCGGCACGGTGGACGACACCGGCCACGTCTGGGACGAGGACCTGCGCGAGCTGAACAATCCGCTGCCGCGCTGGTGGATGTGGATGTACCTGTTGTCCTGTGTCTTCGCGCTGGGCTACCTGGTCCTGTACCCCGGCCTGGGCAAGGTCCAGGGCTGGCTGGGCTGGTCCAGCACCGGCGCGCTGGCCGCGCAGCAGGACCGGTTGCGCGAACAGGTCCAGCCGCTGTACGCGCGCTTCGAGGCCATGGAGATCCCGGCCATCGCCGACGACGCGCAGGGGCGGGAGATCGGCCAGCGGCTGTTCCTGAACAACTGCGCCCAGTGCCATGGGTCGGACGCGCGCGGCAGCAAGGGTTTCCCCAACCTGGCCGACGGCGATTGGCTGTACGGCTCCGCGCCGGACATCATCCGCGAATCCATCGCCAAGGGCCGGCACGGCATCATGCCGCCATTCGGTGAACAGCTGGACTCGCGCGCGGTGGGCGACGTGACCCAGTACGTGCGTTCGTTGTCCGGTCTTGCCGCCGATCCCATCAAGGCCGCTCGCGGCCGGGCTGACTTCCGCGCGAACTGCGCGGCCTGCCATGGCGTCGAGGGCAAGGGCAATCCGCTGCTGGGCGCGCCCAACCTGACCGACAAGGTCTGGCTGTACGGCAGTTCGGCCGCCGTTATCGCCGAGACCATCACCAAGGGCCGCAACAACCAGATGCCGGCGCACGAGGACGTGTTCACGCCGCAGCAGATACGGTTGCTGACCGCCTATGTCTGGGGCCTGACCCGGCCCGCCGAAGAGGCGAAATGAGTTCCCCGGGCGAGCGCGCCTGCGCGGCCGCCGGTGGCGACGAGGAAGGCTCGGAGCAGGCGCTGTACGAGGTCCGGCGCAAGATCTATCCACGCTCGGTCAGCGGCCTGTTCGCGCACTGGCGCGTGGCGCTGGTGTTCCTGACGCAGGCCGTGTTCTACGGCCTGCCGTGGCTGAGCTGGAACGGCAGGCAAGCCGTGCTGTTCGACCTGGGCGCGCGCAAGTTCTACCTGTTCGGGATGGTGCTGTGGCCGCAGGACATCATCTACCTGACGCTGCTGCTGATCCTGAGCGCGCTGGCGCTGTTCCTGTTCACCGCGGTGGCGGGCCGGCTGTTCTGCGGCTATGCGTGCCCGCAGACGGTCTACACCGAGATCTTCATGTGGATCGAGCGCCTGACCGAAGGCGACCGGTTCGCGCGCATCCGGCTCGACGCCGCGCCCTGGTCCTGGCGCAAGCTCGGGCGCAAGGGCGCCAAGCACGCGATGTGGCTGGTGGTGGCGACCTGGACCGGATTTACCTTCATCGGCTACTTCAGCCCCATCCGCGAACTGGCGGGCCAGGCGTGGCAGGGCGCGCTCGGCCCCTGGCAATGGTTCTGGCTGGTCTTCTACAGCTTCGCCACCTGGGGCAACGCGGGTTTCATGCGCGAACAGGTCTGCAAGTACATGTGCCCCTACGCGCGTTTCCAGAGCGTGATGGTGGACCCCGATACCTACGTCGTCACCTACGACTCGGTGCGGGGCGACCCTCGGGGCAGCCGGTCGCGCAAGATCAACCCGCGCGAGGCGGGCCTGGGCGATTGCGTCAATTGCAGTATCTGCGTGCAGGTGTGCCCCACCGGTATCGACATCCGCGACGGCCTGCAATACGAGTGCATAGGCTGCGGCGCCTGCATCGACGCCTGCGACCAGGTCATGGACAAGATGCAGTATCCGCTCGGCCTGATCCGCTACGCCTCCGAACGCGCCATCGAGCTGAGGCTGGACGCGAAACAGGCGCGGCGGCGCCTGCTGCGTCCGCGCGTGCTGGTGTACGGCGCGATCTGGCTGGCGCTGGCGTCGGTGTTCGTCGGCCTCCTGGCGGCGCGCCAGCCGCTGCGGGTGGACGTGATACGCGACCGCTCGGTACTGGCGCGCGAGGTCGAGGGCGGCATGATCGAGAACGTCTACCAGTTGCAGCTCATGAACGCGACCGAGCGCGCCATGCACGTGCGGCTGGACGTGCAGGGCCTGCCGCAACTGCGGGTGCAGGGGGCCGACGGCGGCACGGACATCGAACTGGCGCCCGCCTCTAACCGCCTGTGGCCGGTGCGGGTGTCGCTGCCGGTGGACGAGGCGCGATCGGGCACGCACCGGATCGAGTTCGTCGTGCGCGACGAATTCGACGCGGGCGGGCTGCGCGAGACGTCGAGTTTCATCGTTCCTTGAATGGACAAAGCGAGGTGCGGGATGCAGGAACAGAAGGATGCCGGACCCTGGTGGAAGGAGCCCTGGCCCTGGCTGTTGATGGCGGGGCCGGCCCTGGCGATGCTGGGTTGCATCGTGACCATCGTGCTGGCGGTCACGCATGACGATCCTCCGGTCGTCGATCCGGTGGTCAAGCGCGGGCTGGTGGTGGAGCGTGCGCCATGAAATGGCGGCGCGTCAGCATGTGGGTGCTGTGGCCGGCCTTCCTGGCCAGCGCGTGCGCCGCGCTGGTCGTCTTCACCCTGCTCGATCCGCGCGGCCTGACCATCGTCGGGCGCCCGGTCGAGATGTCGCGCGAGGCGTTCTACACCGTGGCCTTCTTCCTCTTGTGGGCGATCGCCGGGGTCTCCAGCGCCATCACGCTGTACCTGGCGGGCGGCGGCGCGGGGCCGGACGGCAACGACGTGGACGACCTGCCATGACGCGGGCCGGCCATGGGGGCGCGGCGTGAGCGGATGGGCGGCCGCCGGCTGGCCGGCGCTGGCCAGCGTGTTCCTGCTCGGCCTGCTGGGCGGCGTGCACTGTGCGGCCATGTGCGGCGGACTGGTGATGGCGGTCGAGCACCGGCACGGTGAACGCCTGGCGGTGCTGCGGCGCGCGGCGCCGTGGCGGCTGGGGCTGGAGGCCCTGGTCATGCATGCCGGACGCATCGCTTCGTATGCGCTGCTGGGCGCGGTCGCGGGCGGCCTGGGGGGCAATATCTGGAGCCGGGACTGGCTGCCGCTCCAGCGCGGTGCGCTGGCCTTCGGGGCGGCGCTGCTGTGCCTCTACGGCCTGGCCCTGGTGGTGCGCGCGGCCTGGCCCCGCGCAGTGGGGGGCGGTTCGGCGGCCGGCGCCTGGCGGGTCGCGCTGGTGCGCGGCTGGACCGGCACGGCGGCGGCCATCGCCCGCTCGCCCGCCGGCCGCTACGTGCGTGTGGGCATCGCCGGCCGGCCGCTGCTGGAACGTTTCCTGACCGGCCTTGCCTGGGGCTGGATGCCGTGCGGCATGTCGCTGGGCGTGCTGGCGGTGGCGCTGGTGGCGGGCAGCGCCGCGGCCGGCGCGCTGACGATGGCGGCCTTTGGCCTGGGCACGCTGCCCAACCTGGTCGCGCTGTCCGGCGCCGCCGGCTGGCTGCGCCGCCGTGCGCGCCTGCCGGCCTGGCGCATCGCCGGCGGCGCAGCGGTCGCCGCGTTCGGCGCGGTGGGGCTGTTGCGCGCGGTCACGCTGCCGTCGGCGCTGCTGGAACAGGGATTCTGCATTGTCTGGTAGCGCGGGGGCGCACCGCCGTCACTCCCGCGGCTGCCCCGTGGCCGGCATGTAGGTCGGCACCGGTATGCGGCGCCGCTCGCCCGTCAGGCAGTAGTTCGGCCCGCCCAGCCGGCCCACCGGGGCAAAGCGCCCGACGTCGACGCGCAGCGCCTGTTCGTCCAGCAGGTCGTCGCGGAAGTTCATCGCCAGGATCTCGCCGAAGACGATGGCCCGCTGGGTCGAGATGTCGAGGATGCGGAACAGCCGGCATTCCCACGAGATCGGCGCCTCGACGATGCGCGGCACCCGCACGGTGGCGCAGGGCGCCAGCGAGAAGCCCACCGCCTCGGCCTCCGAGACGTGCGCGGGAAAGTCGCTGCCGCATTGCACCGCCTGGTCGACGATGGCCTCGTCGACCATGTTCACCACGAACTCCTCGTGTTCGCGGATGTTGCGCAGCGTGTCCTTGGCTTCGCCCGGCCGGTGGCTTTCCTGCCCGTAGGCGACCACGGCGATGGCGAACAGCGGCGGATCCTCGCCCATGTAGTTGAAGGCGCTGAACGGCGCGGCATTGCACAGGCCGTCCGCATCCAGGCTGGTGACGAGCGCGATGGGCCGGGGCCCGACGCTGCCGGTGATCAGCCAGTAGCGCTGCATTTCGCTCAGCCCGGCCATAGATACGTGTTTCATGCGATTGCTCCAGATGCCATGTGCGAAGCGCGGGGTCAGAGACCCACGTAGCGTTGCCAGATGGCCGGGTCGGCATCGAGCTCTCCCGAGCTGCCTTCCCACGCCACGCGTCCGCGTTCGATGATAGTGTGCCGGTCGGCGATGCCGATCAGGCGCTCGACGTACTTGTCGATCACCAGCAACGTCTGTCCGGCGCGCCGCAGCGCGGCCAGACAGTCCCAGATCTCCTGCCGGATCAGCGGCGCCAGGCCCTCGGTGGCTTCGTCCAGGATCAGCAGATGCGGGTTGGTCATCAAGGCGCGGCCGATGGCCAGCATCTGCTGCTCGCCGCCCGACAACTGGTTGCCCATGTTCCGCTCGCGCTCCCGCAGGCGGGGAAACAGGGCGTAGATCCGGTCCAGCGTCCAGGGTTCGGCCTGGCGGCTGCGATTGGCGGCGAAGGCGATCAGGTTCTCGCGCACGCTCAGGTTGGGGAATATCTGCCGGCCTTCCGGGACGACCGCGATGCCCAGGCGGCCGATGCGGTGCGGCGACAGGCGGTCGATGCGCTGGCCGAGAAAGCGCACCTCGCCGCCGCGCGACGGCGTCAGGCCCAGCAGCGTCCGTACCGTGGTGGTCTTGCCCATGCCGTTGCGGCCCAGCAGGGTGCGCATCGCGCCCGCGCCGATGTCCAGCGACACATCGAACAGGACCTGGCTGCTGCCGTAGGCGGCCTGCAGTCCTTTCACTTCCAATACCGGTTCCATGGGGCGTCTCCTCTTTTCATGCCGCTCGTACGGTGGCTTCGTCGCCCAGGTAGGCCCGGCACACGTCGGCGTTGCCGCGGATCGCTTCCGGCGAGCCGGTGGCGATCACGCGTCCATAGACCAGGACCGAGAGGCGATCGGCCAGACGGAACACGGCGTGCATGTCGTGCTCGACCAGCAGCATGGTGACCTCGCCGCGCAGGCCCAGCAGCAGTTCGACCATCGCCTCGGATTCCTCGGGCCCCATTCCAGCCATGGGTTCGTCCAGCAGCAGCAGGCTGGGGGACGTGGCCAGCGCCAGGGCCACCTCCAGCTTGCGCTGCTCGCCATGGGACAGGCTGTGGGTCAGGGCGTCCGCGCGGGCGGCCAGGCCGACCCGGTCGAGCGCGTGCCGGGCCTGCGCATAGACGTCCGCCTCGCGCCGCACCGGCCGCCAGCAGCCGGCGGCGCCTCCGGTGCGCGCCTGTACCGCCATCGCCACGTTGTCCAGGACGCTGAAGGCCTTGAACACGCTGGTGATCTGGTATGAGCGGGCCAGCCCCAGGCGTACGCGCCGATGCATGGGGAGCTGGGTGATGTCGGCGCCGTCCATCGAGATCCGGCCCGCGTCCGGCCGCAGCGCGCCCGAGATCTGGTGGATCAGCGTGGTCTTGCCCGCGCCGTTGGGGCCGATCAGGGCGTGCATCTCGCCGGTCCTGATCTCGAAGCTGGCCTGGTCGGTGGCGGTCAGGCCGCCGAACCGCTTGACCAGTCCCGCCACGCGCAGCTTGCAGGAATCAGCCATGGCGCCACCTCGTGGCCAGGCTGAGCGCGCCGTTGCGGGCGTACAGCACCGCGGCCAGCAGCAGGATGCCCAGCGGCAGCTGCCAGTACAGCGTCAGGCCCGACAGGTATTCCTCGGCCACCAGCAGCAGCGCGGCGCCTACGACGCCGCCGTACAGATAGCCCACTCCGCCCAGGATGACCATGATCATCAGCGAGCCCGACTGGGTCCAGTACATCAGGCCGGGGCTGACCATGCCGGCCTGGTTCGCGACCAGCGCGCCGGCCAGTCCGGCCGCGCCGCCGGCGATGACGAAGGCCGCGAGCTTGATGCGGAACACCGGATAGCCGATGGCCTCCATGCGCGTCTCGTTCTCGCGGATGGCCTGCAGGGCGCGGCCGAAGCGGGCGTTGACCAGCCGCTGCATCAGCCACATGGCCAGGGCCAGGATGGCCAGCACGACGTAGTAGAAGGTCAGGTCGGACGAGGCGTCCAGGCCGAAGGGCAGGGCCGAACGCGCCGCCAGCGGCATGCCGTCGTCGCCGCCGTAGGCGTTCAGCGAGACGAACACGTAGTACAGCATCTGCGCGAAGGCCAGGGTGATCATGATGAAGTACACCCCGCGCGTGCGCAGGCTGACCGTGCCGATCAGCCAGGCCGCCAGCGCGGCCACCGCCGTGGCCGCGGGCCAGGCGATCCAGGCCGCATCCACGCCGGCGTCCATCAGGATGGCCACCGTGTAGGCGCCTATGCCCAGGAACGCCGCGTGGCCGAAACAGACCATGCCGCCGAAGCCCATGACGAGGTTCAGGCTGGACGCCGCCAGCGCGAAGATCATGATGCGCGCGGCCAGGTCGACGTAGAAGCCCTGGCCCAGCCAGTCGGCGCCCAGCGGAAAGGCCACGGCCAGCGCCAGCAGGACGGCGCCGGTGCGGCGGCTCAGGATTTGGTCCAGTGGTGCCATGGTTACCCCCGTGCAGGAAACAGGCCCTGCGGCTTCCAGAACAGCACGGCCGCCATCAGGACATAGATCAGGATCGAGGCCAGCGTCGGCCCCAGGTTCGAGGCGACCGAGGGCGAGAACACCGTGCCCAGCGCGCCGGGCACCAGCGTGCGGCCGACGGTATCGACCATGCCCACCATCAGCGATCCGGCCAGCGCGCCGCGGATCGAACCGATGCCGCCGATGACGACCACCACGAAGGCCAGGATCAGGATGCTTTCGCCCATGCCGACCTGCACCGACAGCAGCGGCCCCAGCAACGCGCCGGCCACGGCGCACAGCAGCGCGCCCAGGCCGAACACCAGCGTGAACAGGCGCTTGATGTCCACGCCCATGACCGTCGCCATCTCGCGGTTGGACGCGCCCGCCCGCACCCACATGCCGACGCGCGTGCGCGCCACCACCAGATACAGCAGCAGGGCCACCGCCAGGCCCACGCCTATCACCAGCAGGCGATAGGACGGGTACTGGATGCCGGCCAGGTCGACCGGGCCCGAGAACAGTTCGGGCAGCGCCAGCCGGCGCGGCTGCGGGCCCCAGATCATGCGCACAACCTCGTTGCCGATCAGGATCAGCGCGAACGTCGCCAGCACCTGCGACAGGTGATCGCGCTGGTACAGCGTGCGCAGCACGGTCATCTCCAGCAGCATGCCGATGGCCGCCGTGGCCAGCAGCGCCACCAGCATCGCCAGCAGGAACGATCCGGTGGGCTCGACCAGCGCGGCGGTCAGGTAGGCGCCGAACATGTACAGCGAACCATGGGCGAGGTTGATCATGTCCATGATGCCGAACACCAGCGTCAGGCCGGCGGCCAGCAGGAACAGCATCAGCCCGAACTGGACGCCGTTCAGCGCGGACTCGATGACCGTGCTCATGAGCCGCCTCGTCCCGCCTTCGCGGCCAGCGCCGCCCCCAGTTGCCGGGCAAGCTGGCGCGAGGTTTCGTTCAGCAGGTTGCCGCTGGCGTCGAAGGCGTGCTGGGCCTGCGGCAGCAGCACTTCGTCGGGCAGGACGATCGCGCCCATCTTGTTGAAGATGCCGCGCGCATGGGTCACGGCGCGGATGCCGCCGAAGGGGCTCATCGAGGCCGCCAGCAGCGCGACCATCTTGCCCCGGTAGGGCAGCAGGCCATCCTCGCCGTTGATCGGGCGCGAGCACCAGTCCAGTGCGTTCTTGAGCAGGGCGGTGATCGAGCCGTTGTACTCGGGCGTGGCGACCAGCAGGGCGTCGTGCTCGGCGATCAGGCCGCGCAGGGCCAGCGCGTTGTCGGGCACGCCGGACTGCATTTCGTCGTCGCCGTCGTAGATCGGCATGGGATAGTCGCGCAGGTCGACCTGCGTGACCTCGGCGCCGGCCGCGCGAGCGCCGTCGGCGGCTACCGCCAGCAGCAGCTTGTTCAACGACGCGCCGCGCGAGCTGCCGGCAAAAGCGAGTATCTTGGGAGTTGCCATGGTGGAATCCTCGTGATCCGGTCAGGGGTTCTTCATCTTGCAGGCGCCGGCATAGCTGTCGGTGTGCGCCGTCATGATCTTGCCGACCGTCTTGTTGGTGACGCGGCCCGACTCGTCCTTCTGCACCTCGCGCAGATAGAAGTCGTTGATCGGGAACTGGTTGGTGTTGAACTTGAAGGCGCCCCGCACGGACTCGAACCGGGCGGCGGCGATGGCGTCGTGCAGCGCGCGCTTGTCCTCGATCTTCCCTTTCACGTCGGCTACCGCGCGGTCCAGCAGGCGCACCACGTCGTAGCCCTGGAAGGCGTACATCGACGGTAGCCGGCCGTAGCGCTGCTGGAAGCGCGCGACGAAGTTGCGGTTGGCGGCGTTGTCCAGGTCCCATGCCCAGTGCGACGAGTTCTGCAGGCCCACCATCGCCTCGCCCAGCGCCTGGATGGTGTCCTCGTCGGCGGAATAGCCCGGCACGAAGTACGGCACTTCGCTCGCCAGTCCCGCCGCGCGGAATTGCTTGATGAAGTTGATGCCCATGCCGCCGGGCAGGAAGAAGAACAGCGCGTCGGGCTTCTGGGCGCGGATCCTGGCGATCTCGGAGGCGAAGTCCAGTTCGCCCAGCTTGACGTAGATCTCGTCGGCCACGCTGCCCTTGAAGGTGCGCTTGAAGCCTTCCAGGTTCTCCTTGCCGCCCGTGTAGTTGGGCGCCACGATGACCACGCGCTTATAGCCCTTGTCGCTCATGTGGCGGCCCATGGCCTCGCTCTGGCCGTCGTTCTGCCAGGCCAGCCCGAAGAAGTACGGGTTGCACTGCGCGCCGGCCAGCGAGGCGGGGCCCGCCGCGGCGCTGATGTAGAAGGTCTTGGCCGCGAAGGTGGGCGCGCCCACCGCCATCATCACGTTCGAATACACCACCCCGGTCATGAAGTCGACCTTGTCGCGCTTGATGAACTTGTCGGCCAGTTGCTTGCCGATGCCGGGGTTGGCCTGGTCGTCGCCTTCCACCACCTCGACGGGCAGGCCGCCCATCCGGTTGCCGGTCTCATCCAGGCCGAGCCGGAATCCGTCCCGGATTTCCGTCCCCAGCGCCGCCAGCGGTCCCGACAGCGTGCTGATGAAACCTATCTTCACCTTGTCCGCGGCGTTGGCGGACATTCCCAATAGCATTGCGAGCGGCAATGCGAGCCATTTGACGTGCATGATGAATACCCCTGGATGTGGAAGGTTGAGATGGGAACCGGGGTGCTGCAAGAAAGGCGCCGTTCAGGCCGCCGAAGGCGGGTTCCTGTATTCGATCTGACCGCCGGGCAGGAAGAACAGCATGGTGACCATGCCGCCCGTGACGGTCGGGAAGTGCGAGCTGTCGGGGGGAAAGACCTTCCAGCCCGCGCCGGCGCCGCAGAAGCGGCCGGTCTCGTCCACGGGGCCGATCATGTTGATCTCGCCCAGCGGGTGCCGGTGGTAGTGGCCCGGCACGTCGCGCAGGCAGCCGCTTTCCACCGTGAATCCATCCGTGTCGGGCGAGGCATGCGCGATCCGGCCCCGCCGGTAGTCCGGGCCGTCTATCTCCGCATAGCAGGACCAGCCCTCGCCCATGCCGCGGCGCAGCAACGCCAGCAGGCGGGCGTAGCCTTCGGTGTGCGCGCCGTAGCGCTCGTTCAATGCGGCTTCCAGCTCGGGGCCGAGCGGACGGCCGCCGATGAAGTCCAGCAGTTCCCTGACCGCCTGCATCATCTCGGCCTTGCTGGGGCCGGTGGGCAATTCCGATTGCGTGTTCATCGCTGCTACCTGTACGTGTGAGTCCACCTGCATGTCGAGCGAATGCTAGGCACTATCGACCCCTGGCACTAGGAGCGCCGACCGTATAATCGTTCGTAGAAAAAGTATGGAAGCGCGGCCCGCCGCCGGCGTATCCTGGGAAGCTCGCCATGGACCTGATTTCCTCGCTCCTCGCTTTCCTGCGTGTCGCGGAAACCGGCTCGTTCTCGGTGGTCGCCAACGAACGCGGCGTCACCCAGCCCGCCGTTTCCCGGCAGGTGCGCGCGCTGGAAGAACACGTCGGCATGCGGCTGGTCCAGCGCAGCACGACCGGCGTGGCCCTGACCGAGGAAGGCCGCAACCTGCTGCCCGCCGCCCGCAGCCTGGTCGAGGCCGCCGAAAGCCTGAGCGTCTCCGCCAGCCCGGACCAGGCCCGGCCCAGCGGCAAGGTCCGGCTCAGCCTGCCGGCGCCGCTGGCCCTGCACATCTGCAATCACGCGCGCGGCCTGCTCGACAGCCATCCCGGCCTGAGCCTGGACATGGTGGTGCGCGACAGCACCAGCAACCTGATCGAGGACGGCCTGGACCTGGAAGTGCGCTTGGGGCCCATCGACGACAGTTCGCTGATCTCGCGGCGGGTGGGCATGACTTCGGCCTTCCTGGTGGCCGCGCCATCCTACCTGGCCGGCCGGCCCGTGCCCCGGGCTCCCCAGGATCTGCGCCACCACGACTGCGTGGTCTACAGCCGCTGGGGCAAGGACGATACCTGGTGGTTCGAGGCGGCCGAGGGCCAGTTCTCGGTGAACGTGCCGTGCCGACTGCGGGCCAACAATGCGTCGGCCGTGCACCAGGCCGTGCTGGGTGGCAACGGCATCGCCATCCTGTCGCACCTGATGGTGGCGGACGACCTGCACGCGGGGAGGCTGGTCTCGCTGCTGCCGGACTTCCCGCCGGCACGCCTGCCGCTCTACATCGTCTATCCGTCGCGCCGCAACCTGCCGCTGCGCACGCGCGTCGTCATCGAGTTCATCGCTGAGCTGCTCAAGGCCGACCCGGCCATGCGCGACCGGACGCCGTGGCCGGGCCCGGCCAGCGGCCTGTCGCCAGCGGGGCCCGGGCAGGGCGCCGTCGGCGCGGCCCTGGCATCGGTGGATGCGGCCGGCCAGGGAGCCGACCGCCGCTAGGCTTCAGGCCCGCGTATCCACCAGCGATCCGGCGGCGCCGGAGCCGGACCGCTCGAGTTCCTTGGCCAGCTCGGACATCGCCGTCTGCAGCGCGCCGGCCAGGCTGTTGATGCGTGACTGCGCGGAGGCCATGGCCCGTGCCTTGGCTTCGGCCGACATCGAACTGGCGCGCACGCGCTCCATTTCCGCCTGGGCCTGCGCCAGTTGCTTCTGCAGCTCCTTGATGCGCTTCTTCAGCGCTTTCACCGCGAAGGAATCGCTGCTGTCGCCGCTGTCCGCCTCGGCGGCCTTGGCCTTGGATTTTTCGCTTGCCGGGGCGCCCAGGCCCCGCAGGACGGCCGATGCATCGGCCGCGGGGGCGTTCGCCTGGCCCTCCGTGTCGCCCGATAGCCGCAAGTGCGAGATCGACAGCGAAGCGGAAATGGGCGTTACGGGCGGCATGGCATCGGGTCCGGATGAGGCATGGCCGGATTAACGGCCCCGCCGCGCGGGACTTGAGGCGAACACCGCATCAGACGTGCATGCCGCCGTCGGCCATGAAGACGCTGCCGGTGGAAAAGCTGCCCTGTGGCGAAGCCAGGAACAGCACCGTCTGCGCGATTTCCTCGACGCGCGCGTGGCGGCCCAGCGGAATGGCTTCGTCCAGCATCCGGGTGGCGTCCCGTCCCAGTACCTCGCCCAGCCGGCGCTCGATGTCCGCCTGGAAGTCGTTGGCGATGGGGCCGGGGGCGACGACGTTGACGCGTATGCCGCGGCTGGCGGCTTCCTTGGCGGCCACGCGCATCAGGCCGATCAGCGCGTGCTTGGAGGTGGCGTAGGCGCATACGCCGGGATCGGCCGTCACGCCCATGACGCTGGAAACGATGACGATGCTGCCACCGTCGGCCATGCGGGGCAGGGCATGCTTGCAGGCCAGGAAGGTACCCTTGACGTTGACCGCCATGACGGCGTCGAACACATCGTCGGGATAGTCGGCGATCGGCTGGATGGCGCCGTTGATGCCGGCATTGCAGACCAGCACGTCCAGCCGTCCCCAGCGCCGCAGGGCATCGTCGACGTAGGCGCGGGTCTCATCCGGTTTGGCGACGTCGGCGGCGAAGGTCGCCACCCGGTCGCCGTGGCTGGCCGCGCGGGCGCGGGCGGCGTCCAGCGCGTCGGCATGCCGGTCCACCAGCAGGACGCGCGCGCCTTGTTCCAGCATGGCGAGCGCGCTGTGCAGCCCGAGGCTGCCGGCACCGCCGGTGACGATGCAGACCTGGTCTTTCATGTTCATGAGTCGTGTCCTGGAAAGAGTCGGGAAGTCCCGTTCAGGGAAGCGGGCCCCACCGGCGGCCCGCTGCGCGCGGGCAGGCGGCCAGCAGCCGCTTGGGGATGCGGCCGTGGACGCCCTTGACGCCGTCGACCAGCTGGGTGATCTCGAAATCCACGGCCAGGCTGGCCAGTGCGTACGCGTCGGCCTCGGACAAATCGCCGAAGTGCCGCAGCACGGCCACCGCCTGCGAGACGGCCAGTTCGGCGGCGGCATCCAGGTCTTCGTCCAGGCCCATGGCGATGTAGTGCTCGTCGGTCTCGGCCATGGGCCAGCGCAGGCTGCTGGCCTTGTGCAGCCCGAAGCGGAACACGCCGGTCATGGAGGTTTCGAGTCCGGTCAGGTTCACCTCGCCGTGACCCTGGGCCGCGTGCCCGTCGCCGACGAAGAAGTCCGCGCCGGCCACCTGCACTGGCAGGTACAGCACCGCCCCCGGCCGCAGGTCCTTCAGGTCCAGGTTGCCGCCGAAGGGGCCGGGCGGGATCGAGGACACCTTGCGGGTGGGCGCCACGCCCATGGTGCCCATGAACGGCGCCAGCGGGATGGCGATGCGTTCGTCGAAGCGGGCCACTCCGCCCGCCAGGTCATGGCGCATCAGCTTGAGCCGCGGTTCCTTCAGCAGCCCCGGCAGCGCGCCCGCGCCGGGGCGGGCGAAGTTCACGCCGTACGCCGGCTCGCGCGGCGCCACCGCCAGGATCTCCACCGCCAGCACGTCGCCGGGCTCGGCGCCTTCCACGTGGACCGGACCGGTCAGGATGTGCGGGCCGACGTCCTTGGGCACGGTGCGCATGATCTCCAGTATCTCGGCCACCGGCCCCTCCAGGGGCAGGCCGTGATGCCCGAAAAAAGCCAGCGCCTCGTCGGGCGGCAGCGGCACGCCCACGGCGTTCACCGTGTCGATGCGTACCGTGTCGCCCGGCCGTATACGCAGCACGGGTGGCACGTCCGGGCCCAGGAAGCCCCACACCACCGTGCCGGGGCCGCAGCGCAGGACGTGGTCCGCCGCCATGTTCCCCGTCGTCATTTCCATTCGGGCTTGGGAAAGACCGCGGGTTTGACACCGATGGCGCTCTTGGGCGAGATGGGCTGGAATACGCCGCCCTGCCACTGTCCCACGCTGGACGCCTCGGCCCACAGGCGGTTGGTCAGCTTGACGGGGCCCAGCACGGTCTCGAAGCTGCCGGTGCGGATCTGTTCGGACACGGCCTTGCGGTCGATGGAGCCCGCGCGCGTGATGGCCTGCTGCAGGATCTGCAGGGTGGCATAGGTGACGGCGCTGCCGTTGTAGTCCGCCTCCTGCTTGAACATGGCGAGGTGCCGCTCGCGGTAGTCGCGCGTGGCCGGCAGCTCGGCGCTCACGCCGCCCAGGCCCATGACGCCGTCGGCATTGGCGCCGAAGCGGTTCTTGAACATGGGGAACACCGTGCCGATCGCGGTGTAGAAGACCTTGGGGTTGAAGCCCACGACCTTGGCCTGGTCGTTCAGCGCCATGGTGTCGGGCGGATAGCTGAAGGCCAGGAAGGCTTCGGGCTCGCGCCGGCGTACCTCGTTCAGGATGGTCTGCAATTCCTGCGAGCCCAGCGGATAGCTCTGGTCATAGACGATGTCGAACTTCGCCTTCTTCAGGCCCTCGCGCGCGGCTTTGGACAGCTCCAGCCCGAACTGGTCGGCCACGTTGACGATGGCGACCTTGCCCTTGATCTTGCCTTCCTCGCGCAGCCGCGTCAGCACGTCCACCACGCCGTTGGCGTAGTCGGTTGAGGTGAGGGTGAAGAAGAAGAGATTGGACCAGCGTTCGCGCAGCTGCGGAATGCGGTCCGAGATCATCGTGGTGGCGAGGTGGGGGTAGTCGTGCTTGTGCAGGATGGGCGCCACCGCCAGGTTCATGGCCGTACCCCAGGGCGGCAGGATGAAGTCCACCTTGTCCTGGTTGATGAGCCGTTCCACCGCGCGCACGGCCTCTTCCGAGTTGCTGCGGTCGTCGTACTCGAAGAATTTCACCGGTACGCGCTTGCCGCCGATCTCGATGCCGCCGGCCTTCTGCACGTCGGCCGCCCACATCTGGTAGTTGGGCAGCACCGTGGTGCTGGCCCCACCGGCGTAGGCGCCGGTCTTGGAAATGGCGTAGCCGATGCGGATCTCGGCCGGGGCCCTGGACTGGGCCAGCGCCGGCGCCGCCAGCGCGGTGGCGGTGGCCGCCGCGAGCAAGGTCGCGAATTGCCTGCGTTGCATGATGTCGTCTCCTCTGTTTTCGTTATGTCGCATCGGCCACGGGGGGCTGGTTCAGCGGAATAGTGTGTCCACGTAGGCAGCGCCCATGCCGATCTTTTCGTAGTGCGCGCGGCACATCGCGATGTAGTCGTGCACGTCGAAGTGGCCGGTGGACTGGCCCTTCTCGTCCAGCCAGATCAGCGGTCCCTTCACGATGAAGAAGACCTTCATCGGCTGCTCGTGCTCGAAAGCCACCAGCGTATGGCCTTCGCCCGGGGTCTCGTAGACGAAGTCGCCGGCGGTGGCGACCCAGTCGTGCTCCAGGTAGCCCCACTTGCCCGAGATCGTGTAGGCGAACACCTCATGCGGGTGGTAGTGGCGGTTGACCAGCCCGGCGGCATCGGCGCGCAGGATGTCGCACCAGCGGTTCTCCGAAGGCGAGATCCACAGCGGCCGCGAGGCCACCGTGTCGGTGAAGGGGACGTACCACTTCCTGTCGTCGGTGGGCGCGTTGCCGATGTGCACCTCGGGCTTGGCATCGGGCTTGAACACGTCGGCGATGGGGGCGATGTCGCGCCAGAACTCGTTGCCGGCGGTCTTGAGCATGGGGGCCTCCTGGTCATTCATGGATCATGTCAATGTAGCCAGCGCGCCGTCCGGCCGCTTGTCCCGGCGGGACGGAGGATTTGACTGTGCGCGACATGGCCGCCTTCGGGCGCTCGGACTTCACCCTAGGGTCAACCCGGGCCGGGGTCCCGGAGGGCCCGTGCTAGCATCGGCGTAAGCTGCGGCGCCGCCGCCATGTTGGACGCCATCTGCCCGTTGCCGGGCGGTTCTCCCACGGGCACGACCATGAGCACGACCCTGTCCCCTCGCGCGCAGGCCTCCACCGACCAGGTGCCGTCCTCCCAGCGGCTCGCATTCTGGGAGTCGTACAACGCCTCGCAACTGATCGGCCTGACCTGTTCGACCTACGACCCGCACGGGCTGCGCGCCCAGGGCCGCGTGTTCGACGCGGACGACGTTGCCTTCACCGAGATCCGCGGCAATCAGCACGTCATCGAGCGGACGCGCTCGCTGCTCAAGACCCATCCCAAGGATTCCGTCTTCGCCTGCATCCTGCTCGAAGGCGATGCCTTCCTGTTCCAGTCGGGCCAGTGCTACACCGTGCGCGCGGGCGACGTCATCGTCTATTCCAACGCGATCCCCTACCTGTACGGTTTCACTGGCGACATGCGCCAGATCATCGTCGAGGTCGAGGCCGACCGGCTGTTCCGGGGGCGGCGCGAGATGCGGCCCGAGGCGCCCATCCAGGTGGACAACCGGCTGCGCACCGGCCGGCTGCTGGCCAACACGCTGCGCACCATGGCGGTGGATTTCGTCGAGCGGCCGCGCGCCGACGCCGTGCCCGGCGTGGCCGAGCAGGCCCGGCACCTGCTGCGCGCGGCGGTCGATCCCGGCGCGGCGCGCGAACTGAACGACATGGCCGCATGGCGGCTGCTGCGCGCAGAAGCCTTCATCGCCGAACACCTGAACGATCCCGCGCTGGATGCCGAGACAGTGGCGCGCGCCCTGGGGCTGTCCGTGCGGCAACTGCACCGCCTGTTCGCCCACCGGGACCGCAGCGTCAGCCTATGGATATGGGACAAGCGGCTCGAACGCGCCCACCAGGAGCTCGCGGACGAAGGCGCGCGCAAGCTGTCCATCGGCGACATCGCCTACCGCTGGGGCTTCGCCAGCCAGGCGCATTTCTCGCGCGCCTTCCGCGGCCGCTACGGCATGACGCCCATGCAGCACCGGCGCGCCGGGCAGGCCTGAACGCCGCGCTCAGCCCGCCACCGGCGAGCCCAGCAGCCACAGCAGGAAAGGCGCCAAGATCAGGAACACCACGGTCGAGATCAGCACCGCGCCCGCCGCCGTGTCGCCCATGTCGGTATAGCGGCGCGCATACATGTAGCTGACCACCGCGCACGGCATGCCCATCTGCAGGGCCACGTTGCCGATCATGTCGGCCGGCAGCCCCACCAGCCACGCCGCCGCCGCACCCGTGGCCAGGCCCACCACGAGCCGGATGGCGCCGACGATGCCGCCCAGCTTCAGGCCGGCCGCGGGGATCAGCGCCAGCGCGTGGCCCAGCCCCAGCAGCATCAGCGGCACGGTCATGCTGCCCAGCAACTGGGCCGACTCCATGATCCACTGCGGCGGCGTGTAGTTGAAGATCCGGCAGGCCACGGCCAGCACCGAGGCGATCAGGATGGGGCTTTTCCACGCCGCCGGCATGCCGTCCGCGCTGGGCAGCGTGCGCACGCCCACGGTGTGCTGGATGAAGGAACAGACGGCGAAGAACGCGATCGAGGTCGACAGGCCGGCGTCGCCGAAGGCCAGGTGCGTGATGGGCAGCCCCAGGTTGCCCGCGTTCGGGAACGTCGTGGTCTGCAGCAGCTTGCGCACCGGCAGCTTGCACAGCTTGAGCGCCAGCGCCGAAACGCCCATGCAAAGGGCCAGCGCCAGCACCGTGGCACCGGCCACCGTGGCCATGATCTCGTTGCTGAGCTGGGTCGTGACCAGGGTGTTGAATACCAGCGCCGGCGTGGTGACGGTGGTGGCCAGCACCGTGACGAACTGGGCGGGGAATGCGTGTCCCAGCTTGCCCCAGGTGGTGCCCACGCCGATGACCACCATGAGCGGGGCCAGCAGGCTGAGGATGGAGAAGTAGATGTGGAAGACGCCCATCAGACGGCTCCTTGCGGGAGCGGGGCGGGCAGGAATGACGGCGGGGATCGGTGCATTGCGGCGCGTGGGGGCACGGAGCGGCGGGCAAGGGTGTAACAGGACGGTGGCCAGGGCCGGCCGCGGATCCCCGCAAGGATAGCGCGAAACGCGTGCGCACCGGGGCGCGCCCACTGGAATCGATCCACAGGCACACCCGCGAAGGGGCTCACCAGGACCGAATGTTGCGCCTCACCGTGGGGCGTTCCGGGCCCCTTTCTGGCTGTCGTCCTGATCGCGCCGCGCATGTCCGGAGATAACCGGACATCAGTAAAGCGCGCATCGACAGCCAGGCGGCGCCTGAGACATAGCCGTACACGTGTGCGTCCGCCACGATGCGCCCGCCTATCATGCGCTCCTCGTCGGCAAGAGGGCCGGCGATCCACTGCCAGGCCATCCAGATGGTGAAGCTGGCCAGTATCGAGGCCGCGATCGGGTCATGGCGCGCGGGCGGCGCCAGTCCGAGAACGAGCATGGCGTACAGGACTCCCGATAGACCCACATAAGGCAAGGCGTGGGGCGAGCCGACCAGCAGGCAAAGGCTGATGGCAACGGACAGGGCGATGACGCGCAATACGAGAAGGCGATCGAATATCGCGGGCGCAAGCGCACAGCATCCCAGAACACCCATGACGTTGAGGAGGGTATGAGGCCAGCTCAAGTGGACGAAATGCGCGGTCACCAATCGCCACCACTGCCCGTCGGCGATGCCGCCCGCCGTCAGGCGCATGCTCAGGCGCGCGCCGTCACCGCCCGCCGCGGCGAGCAGCAGCGCCACGCACAGCAAGGCCGCCTGGAACCAGGGGGCCAAGGCCCTATGATCCACGGCGGCCGCTATTCAGAAATCCAGACTGACATTGGCTTCTTTCACCACCTTCGCGAAGCGTTCCGTATCGTTCTTGATCAGGGCCTTCATCTGATCCGGCGTGTCGCCGATCGCTTCGGCCCCCAGGTCGGCCATTTTCTTCCTGAACTCGGGGGCGTGGATGATCTTCACCATTGCCTGGCTGAGCTTGGCGACGATTTCCGGCGGCGTGCCAGCCGGAGCGAGGACACCGAACCAGGTCCCCATATCGAAGCCCTTCAGTCCCGATTCGTCCATGGTCGGCACGTCGGGCAGTGCGGAAGATCGCTGGATGGTCGTTACCGCCAGCGGACGGAGCTTGCCGCTCTTGATGAACGGAAGCACCGGCGTGACCGTGTCGAACGACATGGCGATCTGGCCGCCGAGCAGGTCGGTCGTCAGCGGTCCGCTACCCTTGTACGGCACGTGCAGCAGCTTGGTTCCGCTCATCGATTCGAACTGGGCGCCGATCAGGTGCTGACCCGTGCCCGTACCGTTGGAGCCGAACGCCAGCTTGCCGGGGCTGGCTTTGGCCAGGGCGATGAGCTCCTGGACGTTCTTGGCCGGGATGCCGGTGTTGACCACCAGCACGTTGGGGACCAGGGCTACGGTGGTAATCGGGACCAGGTCCCGCTGGAAGTCGTACGGCAGTTTCTTGTAGACGCTGGATGCGATCGTGTGGTGGACGGCGCCCATCAGCAGCGTATAGCCGTCAGGTCTGGCCTTGGCGACGTAGTCGGCTCCAAGGGTCGCTCCTGCGCCAGGCTTGCTTTCGACGATGACCGACTGGCCGAGGCTCTTTGTCATCTCCTGGCCCAGGGCACGCGCCAGGACGTCGGTCGTGCCTCCGGTCGGGAACGGCACGATGAGGTTGATGGGGCGCGAAGGGTAGTCCTGGGCCTGGACCGACAGCGCGACGGTGGCGCCCAGTATTCCCAGCGACAGGGCCTTCCAGGACAAAGCGGACTTGATCGATGGTGCCATGGATATCTCCTATGTTGTCGGCGCCGGCCTCGGGTGGGCCGGCTGGTCGGACATTCGTACTCAGGCGACCCTGCTCAGGGTCTCGGATGACTCGGCGACGTAGGCGCAGACTGCATCGGTGACCTGCCGCGTGGTGGCGCTGCCGCCCAGGTCGCCCGTGTGCAGCGCAGAATTGGCGGTGGCTTTCTCAATCGCTTTCATGAGTTGCCCGGCGGCGCGGCGTTCGCCAAGGTTCTCCAGCAGCATGACGATCGACCAGAAGGTGCCGATGGGATTGGCGAGGCCCTTGCCCATGATGTCGAAGGCCGAGCCGTGAATGGGTTCGAACATCGAGGGATAGCGACCTTCGGGATCGATGTTGCCGGTCGGCGCGATGCCCAGGCTGCCGGCCAATGCAGCGGCCAGGTCGCTCAGGATGTCCGCATGCAGGTTGGTGGCGACGATGGTGTCCAGGCTGGCCGGCCGGTTCACCATGCGGGCGGTGGCGGCGTCCACGAGTTCCTTGTCCCATGTCACATCCGGGAATTCCTTGCTGATCTGGACCGCGATCTCATCCCACATCACCATGGCGTGGCGTTGCGCGTTGGATTTGGTGATCACGGTCAATTGTCTGCGCGGCCGTGATTGCGCCAACCGGAAGGCATAGCGCATGACGCGCTCGACGCCGGCGCGCGTCATGACCGACAGGTCGGTGGCGACCTCGATCGGATGCCCCTGGTGAGCGCGGCCGCCTACGCCGGCGTATTCGCCCTCGGAGTTCTCGCGCACGATGATCCAATCCAGGTCTTTCGGCCCGCATCGTTTCAGCGGAGCATCGATACCGGGCAGGATGCGGGTGGGCCGGACATTGGCGTACTGATCGAAGCCTTGGCAGATCTTCAGCCGCAATCCCCACAGTGTGATGTGGTCGGGGATGTCCGGATCGCCGGCCGAGCCGAACAGGATCGCGTGCGCGTCGCGTATGGCGTCCAGGCCATCGTCCGGCATCATCCTGCCATGTTGCCGGTAGTAGTCCCCGCCCCAGTCGTAGGAAGAAAATTCGAACCGGAAGGCCGTCTGTGCGGCGGCGAGCGCTTCCATCACCTCCTGGCCGGCGGGGATGACTTCCTTGCCGATGCCGTCGCCGGGAATGCATGCAATACGATAGGTCTTCATGGGTACTTCCTTTGGTAAGTCGGGCTCGAAGGCCGGTTTGAGATCGAGCGCGCGGGGCGCTTAGTCAGGGAATGCTTGCGATACGCATCAGGTTGGTGGTGCCGGGCGTGCGGAACGGCATGCCGGCCGAGATCACGAGCACATCGCCGGCCCCGGCGAGTTCATGGGTGACGGCGGTCGAGCAGGCGAAGTCGGTCATTTCGGTGACGCTGTCGATCTCATGGACGATCACGGCGTGCACGCCCCAGACCAGCGCCAGCCGCCGCGCGGTGTGCGCGTCGGGAGTCATGCCGAGGATGGCCGTGGCGGGGCGTTCGCGCGACATCCGTACGGCCGAATAGCCTGAGCTGGTGTAGGCGACCAGCGCCTTGGCGCCGAGCAGGTCGCAGACACTGCGGGCTGCCAGCCCGATGGCGCCGGCCAGGCTGGTGTCCACGCCGGCCCTCGATGCGTCGATGACTTCCCGGTAGTACGGATCGGCCTCGGTGCGCGCGATGATGCGGTCCATCATCCGTACCGCTTCGACCGGATACTCACCCGATGCCGATTCGGCCGAAAGCATGACGGCGTCCGCGCCGTCATAGACCGCGGTGGCGACGTCGGAGGCCTCGGCGCGGGTGGGGGTGGGTGAGACGATCATCGATTCGAGCATCTGCGTGGCGACGATCACCGGTTTTCCGGCGCGGCGGCAGGCACGCACGATGCGCTTCTGGATGGCGGGTACCTGTTCGGCCGGCATTTCGACGCCGAGATCGCCGCGCGCAACCATTACCGCATCCGCTTCGCCGATGATGGCGTCGAGGTCGTAGATCGCCGCTGGTTTCTCGAGCTTGGCGACGATCTTCACGTGCTCGCCCGCCAACGCGCGGACTTCGCGGATATCGTTGGCGCGCTGCACGAACGAGAGCGCGATCCAGTCAGCGCCGTGTTCCACCGCGAACGCCAGGTCTTCGCGGTCTTTGGCCGTCAGGGCGGACAAGGGTACGACCGCGCCCGGCAGGTTGACTCCCTTGCGATCGGAAAGCGGGCCGCCCGTCACGACCCGGGTCACGGCTTGCGCGCTCGACCGGGAGACTACCTCGAGCCGGATCTTGCCGTCGTCCAGCAACAGTTCGAGCCCGGGGGCCAGCGCTTCGAAGATCTCGGGATGCGGCAGACATACGCGTGAGGCGTCGCCTGGCGCGTCACGATCCAGGTCGAGCGTGAACTCGGCGCCCGCCTCCAGGCGTACGCGGCCTTCCGCGAAACGGCCGACACGCAGCTTGGGCCCTTGCAGGTCCGCCAGGATGCCGATGGGCCGGTCGAGCTGGCGCTCGAGGTTGCGGATCGCCTGGATGCGGGCCAGGTGATCCTGATGCGTGCCGTGGCTGAAGTTCAGCCGGAATACATCGGCGCCGGCCCGGAACAGCTTGCTGAGCGTGTCGGCGCCGCTGCTGGCGGGTCCCAGCGTGGCGACGATCTTGGTATGGCGGTTGCGACGCACGGAAAATTCCTATCAGGATGCGGGAAGAATGAGGACGGCACGGAAATCGTTGACGTTGGTGTAGGTCGGCCCGGTGACGATCGAGTCGCCCAGCCCCTGGAAGAAACCGTGGCCGTCGTCGTCTTCCAGGTAGTCGCGGGCGGAGCGCGGCAGGCTGGCGCTACGCGCCAGCGACGTAGGGTCGATCAAGGCCCCGGCGATCGGTGCGATGCCGTCCACGCCGTCGGTATCCGCGGCCAGCGCATGGATGTTGGGCGCTCCCTGCAAGGACAGCATCAGGGACAGTAGGAATTGCACGTTCCTGCCGCCGCGGCCCTGGCCCCGGACGGTGACGGTGGTTTCACCGCCGGTCAACAGCACGCACGGCAGGGGGAAAGGGCCTTCGCCGCGTGCCACATGCAGGGCCAGGCCCGCCATCGCGCGGCCGACGTCCTTGGCCTCGCCCTCCCAGCGATCGCCCAGTACAAAGGCGGGAACGCCCGCTTGTCCAGCGGCGCGGGCGGCGGCTTGCAGGGCACCGTATGGGGTCGCCATCATGGCCAGGCTGCTGCGTGCCAGCACCGGATCGCCAGGCTTGATGCTCTCCATCTCGCCAGCCGCCAGGCGAGTGCGCAGCGATCGGGAGATGGCTATGCCGTACCGGTCGAGCAGCACCAGGGCGTCACGGCTCGTGGTCGGATCCGCGACGGTCGGACCGGAAGCGATGTCCATGGGATCATCGCCCGCCACGTCCGAGATGACGATGGTATGGACGCGCGCTGGATGGCAGGCCGCGGCGAGCCGCCCACCCTTGATGGCTGACAGATGGCGACGTATGCAGTTGATGTCGCCGATGGGAGCGCCGCTGCGCAGCAACTCGAGATTGATCGCGCGCTTCTCGGCCGCATCCACGCCCGGCGCAGCCAAGCTCAGAAGGGCCGAGCCGCCGCCGGACAGTAGGCAGATGACGAGATCGTCCTGGGTGAGCCGGCCCACTGTTTCGAGAATGGTCGTCGCCGCGCGTTCGCCCGCCGCATCCGGAACGGGGTGGGCGGCCTCGAGCACCCGGACGCGTCGCAAGGGTTTGCCATGCCCATAGCGCGTGACGACGACGCCCGACAATTCGCCCGGCCAGCAGCGCTCCAGTTCCTCGGCCATGCTGGCAGCGGCCTTTCCCGCGCCCACGACGACCGTTCTGCCCCGGGGCGCAGGCGGAAGATGCGCCGCCATGCGATGCCGGGGCAGGGCGCTACGGACGGCTGCGTCGAATAGCCCTTCAAGCAGGCGCCGAGGATCGGGGGAAAGGTGGCCAGGCATGGTATCCGCCATTTATGCGTGGTACCTGCGCCGCCACAGCATGGCCAGCGATCCCAGGCCGAGCAGCAAGGCTCCGGCCAGGCCGAGGCTGCCTCCACCGCCACCCGACGAACCCCCGGGCTCTTCGGGGGCGGGCGTGGACGGCACCGGTTCGCAATGGCTGGCCATGGCGCCGGGCTTGCCGGCACGCGCCCAGGCCTTTTCGCCGATGTCGAATTTGATCGGCTTGGCGTAGCTGGTCGGGTCGGTGATCCAGCGGATGTCGGCCCACTCCGATCGATCGATGGCCATCAGCTGCAGTTGCCGCAGATAGGAGGCGTACAACGGCACCGACGACGATTCGGGTGAGCCAGGGCCGGCCGTATGGTGATTGGGGACGAAGATCAGCGGTTGCAGCGCTTGCTGGTACATGATCAGGTCGCGCATGCCGTTGTTGGCGATGTTCTCGCTCGGCACCGCGCCCAGATGCAGGTCGGTGGGCAACTGCCGCAACAGGGCTTGCAGGCGCAGGCCGGCCTCCCTGTCCCCGGCCTTGCCGGGGCTCGCGCCCTCTTTCAGCGGCCCGGTGGTGTCGTGCCAGGCGAACGAGAAGTTGGTGTCCGACCGGAGCGTGAAGTGGAACAGCAGGCTGGCATCGGTGCCTGCGCGCGAGTCGCCGCCGGTGGCGATGTCGAACTGCCCGGCCTGTGCTCCGGGCGTCGACGGCTTGAGCGGCGTGCCCGTCGGGAACAGCTCGGCGTCCCTGGGGTCGATCGCTATGGCGACGCCATTCGCCGACAGGTCGGTGTCCGCCGCGACCGGTGTGCTGTGCAGGTGGCGGACCGCGTTGATGCAGGCCAGGGGCTCGAGCGCGTTCACGCGGATCATGCCGCGGGCCACCGCCGCGCCCTTGTCGCCTACGCCCACGCAGTTCAACGACGTCGCCTCGATGTGCATGGCGCCATCGGCTTGCAGGGCGGCGCTTCCCTTGAGCCGGGTGAAGTCCGCCTGCAGCGAGTCGCAGGTTTCGGGCGTTGCGTAGACGGTGGCGCCGGTCCTGGCAGCGAGGTAGGCGGCGTTGTCGGCCTGGGCGGAATGGCCATGGCCGATGAAGATGGCTTCGGGCTTGAGGTCCACCAGGTCCTGGAGCACGAACGGGGTTCGTCCCGCAGTGGTCTCCAACCTGGCAATGCCGGTGTCCAGCAGCACGACCCGCCCCCCTATCGAGGCGGCATAGCTGGAGTTGCTCAGCCACGAGAATATGACCTTGTCCTTGGGCAACTCGCCATCGGCATCGACGCCATCGACGCCGAAGAAGAGAATGCGGGCCTGCTGCTGCGGCGTGGCGGCGTGGACGGTGGCGACGGCGCTGCTTCCTAGCGCGCAGATCAGCGCGCCGAGTAGGGTTTTCTTCACGGAATGTCTCCTGTTCTTGTCGGACTGGCCTCAGTTGCAGAAGGAGCGGATGCGTTCCGCCTTGCGCGGGTCTTCCCAGGCCTTGTCCGTCGTCTTGAAGGAGATGGGCACCGCATAGTCCATCGGGTCGACGATCCAGCGGATGTCGGGCCATTCCGTGCGGGGCCGGCCCATGAGTTCGAGCTGTTTCAGGTAGCCCGCGTACACCGACATCGAGGAAGCTTCGCGGGTAGCCGTGCCCGAGGTGATGTGATTGGGGATGTAGACCTTGGGCTTGAGCGCGTCCTGGTACATGATCAGGTCGCGCAGGCCGTTGTTGTTGAAATTGCCGCTCGAGGCCGTACCCATCTGCACATCGGTATAGGGCAGGCTGGACATCAGGTCGACCAGCCGCCGGCCGTCTTCCGGCGTGCCGTTCCAGCCGCTGCCGCGTCCTTCCTTGAGCGCGCCCGCCGAGTTGTGCCAGGCAAAGGTGAAGTTCGAACCGTCGCGCACGACGAAATGGAAGAACAGCGCCGCGGCGCCTCCCGGGCCCGAGTTGCCGGAGGTTCCCAGGTTCATCTGGCCGGCGGCTGGCGTGCCGCTGCGCGGCGGCGTGAGCGAGGTGCCTGCGGGGAACAGCGCCGCATCGCGTGGATCGACGATGATGCGCACCGGGGTAGGCGGGAAGTCGGGATCGGGCGGCACCGCCACCGAATGCAGGTGGCGGAAGGCCACGACGCACGCGGCAGGTTCGAGCGCCGTGATACGTATGACTTCCGTGCCGGGCGTCGAATCCGTGGACGTCACGTTCCGGCAGCGTACCTGGGCGTCCGCCGCGAAGCGCGCGCGGGCGTCGTTCTGGACCAGCGGGTCGGTGCGCATGCGTTTGAAATCGTCCTGCATGGCGCCGCAGGTCTCTTCGGTGGCATAGATGGTGGCGCCGGTCTTGGCGGCGATGAATGCAGCGTTGTCGGCGTGATCGCTATGCCCGTGTCCAAGGAAGATGGCTTCGGGCTTCATGTCGACCAGGTCCTGCACGACCACCGGCGTGCGACCCGGCTGGACTTCCAGGCGCGTGACGTAGGTATCCAGGTAGATCAGGCGGCCTTCGATGGAGGTCGCGAACGACGAGTTGGACAGCCACGAGAACACTACTTTGTCCTTGGGCAGTTCGCCGGTCGCGGGGTCTACGTTTTCCTTGCCGAAGTATTTCTGTCTGGCCTTGATCATGGCGGGATCGGCGGCATGCGCGGACATCAGCGCGGTACAGCACCATGCCAGCACGGATGCCGCCAGGTATCGCTTCTTCATCTAGGTCTCCTCCTCGCGTTTGCGGATCGATCGTCGCGGCCGTAAGCTCTAGCCGCCGCGTGTCGGCGCGTCGTGGCGCGTCCAAGACTGTGCCCGCGGACAGCAGGCCGTGCGCGCGCGCCGCTTCAAGCCATTCATGACTCTGAGTTCAACAATGTCCAAGAACCTGTCCCTGATTTCGCAGAACCCCCAGTTCTCGGATTTCGCGTTCTTCGTGCTCGTGGTCAAGAAAGGCAGCCTGTCGGTTGCCGCGAGAGAGCTCGACATCACGTTGTCGGCGGTTAGCAAGCGCCTGGCCAGGATCGAGCAGGGCGTGGGCGTCAGGCTGTTGAACCGGACGACCAGGCGGCTATCGCTGACCGAAGAGGGCGCGATCTTCCTGGAGCGCGCCACGCGTATCCTGGCCGACGTCGAGGAAATGGAAAACTACTTCCACCGGGCGCGCGACAGGCCAAGCGGGCTACTCAAGATCAATGCGCCGATGGGGTTCGGCCGAAGCTACATTGCCCCCGTGGTCTCGGCGTTCGCCAAGCTGCATCGTGATGTCGAGGTGCAGTTGCATCTCACCGACAGGCCGGTAAGCTTGAACAATGACGACTTCGACCTGGCGATCCGCTTCGGAGAACTGCCCGATGCCCGCATCATCGCGCGCAAGATCGCGCCGAACCGGCGGCTGCTGTGTGCGTCGCCCGCTTATCTCAAGCTGCATGGCCGTCCGCAAGCGCCGCAGGACCTGCTCAACCATGATTGCATCGTGCTGAGGCAGAATGATTCGGGCTTTGGCGTATGGCGCCTGAGCAAGAGCGGCGAAACCCACAGCATCAAGGTCGAAGGCGCCCTGAGCAGCAATGACGGTGAAGTCACGCTGACCTGGGGGCTGGACGGACATGGCATCCTGATGCGGGCGGAGTGGGACATCGCGCGTTACTTTCGCAGTGGACGGCTCGAGCAGGTGTTGGCCGACTATGCGCTGCCGCCCGCGGACATCTTTGCGGTCTATGCCGAGCAGAACCAAGCCTCGCCCAAGGTGCTGGCCTTCGTGGATTTCCTGGCCAGCCGGTTTTCGCCTGAACGCCAGGCCTGGGACGACAACCATTCGATGTGGTGATGACTTGTCCTGCAGGTCAATAGTGCTTTGACTCGTCGTTCATCAATGCGGCCGGCGCGAGTCGCTACCATGGCGCCATGACGCCACAAGATTCAATTCATCGCTTTTTCTATCATCTCGACGGCCGCAACACCACAGGACTGCTGGCAACGTTGACGCAGGACGCGGTCTGGTTTCGCCAGGGCAAGCGCCATGCTGGCAGGGACGCGATCGAGCGGGCGCTTGGCGCACGATCGAACACGCTGTTCGTGCGTCATGCGATCACCAATCTGTTCGAGCTCGATGCAGCGGAAACCGCGGCCAGCGACGACGTGCTGCGCGAGCATGATCCCGAATGGCGGCCCGGCCAGCAGGCGTCTCGCGTGTTCTCGTACTACCTGACCGGCTACACCTGCGACGACGGTACGCCGCGCGAGGCGCCGTGTGATGGCGGCCATCTGCACAAACTGTCGTGGGTCCGCACGCGTCTGGTGCAGCGAGACGAACGCTGGCTTATCGCCGAAAAATACATGCTTGCGCAGTTCATTTTCCATGGTGTCTGAAGCACTTCCCGCCGCATCGGACGCCCTGCTGTCCGAACCGAACATCCCTGCGCCGATCCGTCCCACCACACCGCCGAAGCGGCGGCTGCCCGCGGGCAGCTGCGACAGCCATGCCCATGTCTTCGATGCGCTGGCGCGGCGGCCGGTGCTGCCGGGCAGCCATTTCCGGCCGCACGCCTGCCCGCTGGACGATTACGTGCACATGCTGCGCACGATCGGCTGCGACCGGGCGGTGCTCGTGCAGCCCAGCGTCTACGGGACCGATAACCGCTATGTCGCCGAGGCGATCCGGCTCTCGCCCTTGCCTATGCGCGGGGTCGCCGTCGTGGACGAACGCGTCACGGATCGCGAACTCGAAGCGCTGCATGAGCAGGGCTTTCGCGGTATCCGGATCAACACGGCCTCGGCGACGCCGGGGTTGAAGCTGGCGCACGCGCCCCGCCTGGCCGAACGTATCCGGCACTTGGGATGGCACCTGCAGTTCTTTGTCGATTTGAAGACGCAGGGTGATGCGATCGAGGTGCTGCGCCGCCTGCCGGTCGACGTGGTGATCGACCACTTCGGCAAGGTCGACGCCGCGCAAGGTTGCGGCGCCGGACCGTTCAAGGCCTTGCTCGAACTCATGGCTTACGGTCATTGCTGGGCCAAGCTGACGGGACCGTATTTCGTGTCGACCACCGGGCCTGGTTTCGGCGATGTGGCGCCGCTGGTGCAAGCACTGGTCGGCGTGGCTCCCGAGCGGCTGGTCTGGGGTACCGACTGGCCTCATCCCAGTGCCCACGGACAAATGCCCGACGACGGCCATCTGGTGGATCTGCTGGGTGCCTGGGTTTTCGATGATGCGGCCCGGCGCAGAGTCCTGGTGGACAACCCCCGCCGGCTCTACGGATTCGCGTAGACCGCGCTGCTCGCGGGCCGCGAACGACACAACAATGATGAAGGAGACCGTAGTGAGAATGACCCAGTGGCTGTGTACAGCCTTGATGGCGGGCGCCGCCTGCACGGCGGCTGCCAGTGACTATCCCAGCAAGCCCGTCAAGCTTATCGTGGGCTACCCCGCAGGCGGCGGGGCCGACATCGTCGGCCGGGCGGTGGCTCAGAAGCTGGCCGGGCGGCTGGGCCAGCCCATCGTGGTCGAGAACCGGGGCGGCGCGGCTGGCGTCATCGCGACGGCGGCTGCGGCATCCGCGCCGGCCGACGGTTATACGCTGCTGCTTGGGCACGTCAACGCCATGGCGATCGCGCAATCGTCGGTCACGCCGCCTTCCTACGATGCGGCCAAGGATTTTGCGCCTGTTGCGTACATCGGATTCGTGCCCAACATCCTCGTGGTGCATCCGTCCAATCCCGCCAGGTCGGTGGCCGACCTGGTGGCGCAGGCCAGGAAGGCCCCGGGCAAGCTCAGCTTCGCCTCGCCCGGCGTGGGTAGCACCAACCACCTGGCCGGGGAGATGTTCAAGTCCGCCGCCGGCATCGATATCATCCATGTGCCTTACCGTGGCAGCGCGCCGGCCATCACCGACCTGCTGGGCGGCCAGATCACGATGAACTTCGACGCCTTGTCCTCGGTGTCGGGCTTTCTGCGCCAGGGCAAGATGCGTCCGCTGGCGGTGAGCAGCCGGGACCGCAATCCCGCGTTTCCCGACGTGCCCACCATGGGCGAGCTCGGGTACCAGGACTTCGACGTGACCATCTGGTACGGCATCGTGGCGCCGGCGCGAACCCCCGCGCCGGTCGTGGCCAGGCTCAATGGCGAGATCAACCGCGCACTGACCGATCCGGCACTGATCGGTCAGTTGGGTGAACTTGGAGTTCAGGTCAAGACCATGAGCCCGGCCGAGTTCGGCGCGTTGATACAGGGCGACGTGGAGAAGTATGCACGCGTGATCAAGCAGGCCGGAATCACGATCCAGTAGTCAGGAGACCTATCGACATGGCGGCAATCGTAGACATCATCGGGCGCGAGATCATTGATTCCCGCGGCAATCCCACCGTCGAGTGCGACGTGCTGCTGGAATCGGGCGC
>MKUP01000016.1 GCA_001898625.1 Burkholderiales bacterium 67-32 | reverse complement strand
CGGACACCGCGCCCCGGGCGTCTTGGCTCCAGGTCACCTCGCCGAAGGCGTTCTGGCGGGTGATCGACGTGGCACCTTCGGCCGTGGTGACCGTCAGTTGACGATTGAAGGCGGTGTACGCATACGTCGTGGTGTTGCCATTGCGATCCTTGCGCGTAATGGCATTACCTAGTTTGTCGTAGGTGTAGGTGTCCGACTTGCCATCGCGGGTGGCCACAAGGAGGTTGTGTGCACGGTCATACGAAAAACTGGTGACCACTCCGTTTGCGTCGGTCTTGGACGTCATGCGCCCGAACGAGTCATACGCGGAGCGGGTAATGATCGCCAATCCGGTCGAGTCGATGTACTCATACACCTGCTTACCCAGCCGATCGTAAGCATACGTCGTGACATTGGTCTTGCCTGCACCCAACTGCTCGGTCTTGGTCTTGAGTTCGCCAAAAATATTCACGTACGTGGTCGCCAGACCCAGCGCATCGACCATTTTGGCGAGATCGCCCACGCGCGAGTACGAATAGGTTTTGCTGATGCTCTCGCCCAGGCCGGCCAGTGCGCCGACCAGCGCACTATTGACCAAGCCTCCGCCCAACCCCGCCAGCACCGACGTCCCCAGGCGCGTCGGCCGGACGACCGACGCGGACTGGTTGCCGAAAACGTTGTAGCGGATCTCTTCCACCTCTCCCAAGGGGTTGATCTTGAAACGCAGGTTGCCTGCCGCATCGTAGTAGTACAGCGTGCGCAGGCCATTCCCATCCGTCGAAGACGTCATCCGCCCTGAGGCATCGTAGGTACGCGTGACCGTTCCGTCCCGGCCCGTCTCCGAGAGCAGCCGCCCCTGCTCGTCGTACTGGTTGAGCCACTCGCGGCCACCCAGCGCGCGGCGGGTGACCTGATTCGAGGCGTTGTATTCGAAGCCCTCGGCTTCCGCGACGCCGCCCTCCAGGTAGCGGACCGCCTGCGTCAGATTGCCATTGCCGTCGTAGCTGAACTGGGTCCTCTGCAAAGAAGCTGGCGCGGCCGCTGCCGCATAGGCAGTCAAGGCACTTGCGGTCGTCCAGCTCGGGGCTGACGCGATCGCCAGGCTCTTGCCTTGCTCGACCTGGATCGCCCGCCCCCGATCGTCGTAGGTCGTGCGCGTGGCACCGCCTTCGCCGTCCAGCGCCAGAACGACCAGGCCCGCCGCATCGAAGAACTGGTACTCGCGGATGTCCTTGGCATGATTGGCAGGCACCTTCGAGGCCAGATCTCCTTCGGCATCCCGGACTGCACCAGATATGGCTATGGCATAGCGGATCGTGGTCGTGCGCCGCGCCGCCGCGTCGTAGCGATACTCGATCATGCCGCCGCCAGGCGGCTGCAACACGAAACGCAGCCGACCTTCCGTGTCATAGGCGTACCGAGTCTCCCTATCGTCCGTATGAATGACCGGAGGATTCGGCACATCTCCCATGCCCGGCACGAACTGCGCATTCGAGATCCAGGTCGCGACATTCAACAGCAATCTGCGCTCGGTTGTCCGGATCAGGCGCGAGGCACCGTCGTATTCGTACTCGACAATCGCCCCGGTACCGCTGATGGTCCGGACCACACGCCCCGCCGCATCATAGATGCGCCATTCGTACCGGTCTTCCGCAGACAACGTTGGCCGGATCGCTGCATTCTCCAGTGTCAGGGCTTCGCCCGAGACCAGCGCCTCGATCGGTTTACCATTCGAGGCAACGATCTTCGCCAGAGCGGTGGCCGACAGCGCGGTCGCATAGCTGATCGTCCGAATCAACCTGCCCTGACCATCGTAGCGATACTCGACCAGGCTACCTGTGCCGCTGGCCGTCCCATCCGTGCCATCCCGGGTCAGCACGTCGGCCACCTTGCGGCCTGCTTCGTCGTACAGATAGTGCGTCCGGATCCCCGTCGGATCCGTCGTCATTCGCAGCCGCCCCAGCGCATCGTACGCATAGCTCGTCTGCGACCGAACCGTACCGCCTACCGCTTCGGCCACGCTGACGAGTTCGCCGTACCGGTTGTAGACCGATGTGCGCGTCAACCCGTTGGCCAGGGTCACCACCACCTTGTTGGCCGC
>MKUP01000015.1 GCA_001898625.1 Burkholderiales bacterium 67-32 | reverse complement strand
CGTAGTTCTGGACGGACACCGCGCCCCGGGCGTCTTGGCTCCAGGTCACCTCGCCGAAGGCGTTCTGGCGGGTGATCGACGTGGCACCTTCGGTGGACTTGACCGTCAACTGCCGGTTGAAAGCGGTGTAGGTATACGTCGAGGTATTGCCGTTGCGATCCCGGTGCGTAATGGCATTACCTAGATTGTCGTAGGTGTAGGTATCCGACTTGCCAAGCCCATCCGTGATAGAGGTGATGCGATTGGCGCGGTCATACACGATGCTCGTCACGACGCCGTTCGCGTCCGTTGTCGAATACACCCGCCCCAGCCCGTCGTAGTACTTGCGCGTGATGATCGCCAGGCCACCCGGATCCACATGCTCGACCACCAGGCGTCCCAACCCGTCGTAGCCATAGGCGATCTGCCGCGTCTTGCCCGCTCCGACCTGCTCGGTCTTGGCCGTGACCTGCCCGAACGCGGCATACGAATACGTCGTCGACAGGCCGAGCCCGTCCACCGACTTGAGCAACTGCCCCGCCCGCGAATACGTGAAGCTGTTGCTGACCGTGCCCACCGCGCCGCTCAAGGCGGTCATCAAGGCGCTGTTGACCAATCCTCCCCCCAGCGTTGCCAGGGTGGCGGACGCCAGCCGCGTCGTCCTGACGACCGTCGCCGCCTGTGCGCCGAAAACGGTATACCGAAGCTCCTCGACCTCGCCCTGGGCGTTGACCCTGAACCGCAGGTTGCCCTGGGCATCGTAGTAATACAGCGTCTTCAGGCCGTTGCCGTCCGTGGACGAGGTCATGCGACCGGCGGCATCGTAGGTCCGCGTCACCGTGCCGTCCCGGCCTTTCTCCGAGACGAGGCGGCCTTGTTCGTCATACTGGTTGAGCCACTCTCGGCCCGCCAAGGTGCGCCGGCTCTGCTGGCCCAGGGCGTTGTACTCGAAGGCCTCGGTTTCGGCCGTGCCGCCCTCCAGATAGCGGACCACCTGGGTCAGGTTGCCGGCACCATCGTAGGCGTTCACACTCTTTTGCAGGTAAGCGGGCGTCGCCGCGGCGGTATAGGCCGTCAGCGCACTCGACGTCGTCCAGTTCGGTGCCGAGGCAATGGCCAATTGCTTGCCTTGTTCGACCTGCAGCACCCTGCCGCGGTCGTCATAGGTCGTGCGTGTGGCATTGCCCTCGCCATCCAGCGCCAGAACCACCCGGCCAGCGGCATCGAAGAACTGGTATTCGCGTATATCCTTAGAGTGATTCGCCGGCACCTTTGATGCCAAATCCCCAGGGGCGTCTCGCACCGTGGCGAGTATGAAGCTTGCATAGCGGATCGTCGTCGTCCGGCGCGCGGCCGCATCATAGCGATATTCGATCATGCCGCCGTTGACGTGCTCCAGGGTGTATCGAAGCTTGCCTTCCGCGTCATAGGCGTACTTGGTTACCCGATCGTTCGCCGGATCCACCGTACTGGCATGGGCAAGCGTCGGAACAAAACCCGGCGTCGATATCCACGTCGAGACATTCAGAATGGTCCGGTACTCCCGCGTCTCGATCAGACGGGACGCGCCATCGTAGAAATACCCCGTGACGTTGCCTACGCCATTGATGGCACGAGCCAGCCGCCCCGCCGTGTCATAGACGCGCCATTCAAACTGATCATCGGTCGATGCCCCGGGTCGGATGCCGGCGTTGTCCAGCGTCAGCGCTTCACCGGAAGCCAGCTTCTCGATGGGCACCCCACCGGTGGTCACGATCTTGGCCAGGAGGGTCGAGGTCAGCGCCGTGGCGTAGCGAACCGTCTTGATCAGTTGCCCCGCCCCGTCATACACATACTCGACCAGGCTTGCCGTGCCGCTGGCCGTGCCATCCGTCCCATCCCGGGTCAGCACGTCGGCCACCTTGCGGCCCGCCGCATCGTACAGATAATGCGTCCGGATTCCCGTCGGATCCGTCGTCATTCGCAGCCGCCCCAGCGCATCGTACGCATAGCTCGTCTGCGACCGAACCGTACCGCCCACCGCTTCGGCCACGCTGACGAGTTCGCCGTACCGGTTGTAGACCGATGTGCGCGTCAACCCGTTGGCCAGGGTCACCACCACCTTGTTGGCCGCGT
>MKUP01000014.1 GCA_001898625.1 Burkholderiales bacterium 67-32 | reverse complement strand
TCATAGAGCCAGACCGCGCCTATGATCATGACGGCCAGGCCCAGCCACCAGGGGCGCCTTCGGGGTGTTGTCATCGTGTCGTTTCGGTGACTCATTTGACCAGTCCGACGTCCTTCAGCACCTCGGCCTGGCGCACCTTTTCCTGGGCGAGGAAGGCGGTGAAGTCATCGCCGGCCAGATAGGCGTCGTCCCAGCCGTAGTCGGCCAGCGCCTTCTTCCACTCGGGCGAGGCGTGCAGCTTGGCATAGCGCTGCAGCCACATGTCGCGGCCAGCCTTGCTCATGCCGGGTGCACCGACGATGCCGCGCCAGTTGCCGATGACGACGTCGTAGCCGCTTTCCTTGAGCGTGGGCGCATCGATGCCGGGCAGGCGCTGTTCGGAAGAGACCGCGATGATGCGCAGGCGGCCCTGGCTGACATAGGATTTCACTTCGGACAGGCCCGAGATGCCGATCTTGGCTTGCCCGCTGGCCAGCGCGGTGACGACTTCCGCGCCGCTGGCATAAGGGAGATAGTTGATCTTGGCGGGCGCGACGTCGACCGCCTTGGCGAGCAGGGCCGCGGTGACGTGGTCGGTGCCGCCGATCGAGCCGCCGGCGATGGTCGTGCCGCCCGGGTTGGACTTGAACGCCTGGAGCGCGTCGGCAGCGGTCTTGATGGGCGAGTCGGCGGCCACCACGATGGCGCCGGTGTCTATGCTGAGGCGCACCAGCGGCACGACCTGATCCAGGGTGACCGGGGACTTGTTGGTGATGATGGAGCCGACCAGGATCGCGCCCATGGACATGATGGCGTTGTCGTCGCCCTTGCCGGTGCGCACGAACTCGGCCAAGCCGATGGTGCCGCCTGCGCCGCCCTTGTTGGTGACCTGGAAGCCGTCGGTGAAGATGCCGGTCCGCTGCATGATCTGCAATGGCACGCGCGCCGCCGCGTCATAGCCGCCGCCCGGACCGGCGGGCGCCATGACCTTGGCCGGGGCGCTCATGGCGGCCAGCGGCAAGGCGGCAATGGCGAGAGCCGCCAGTGTCTGTTTGAGGAAGTTCATGGATGTCTCCTGGCTTGTTATAGGAGGCGGACTGGCCGCCGGTGGGGCGGGACGGCCATCGGCCGTTCCGGAAAAAAGTCAGGGAGCCGTGGCGCGGCGCGCCATGGGGGTCATTCCCACGGCGGCACCAGCACCACGCCGTCCATCAAGCGGCGGGCCGTGCGGCTCATGGCCACCCGCGCGACGCTCCAACGTCCGTCCTGGCCGTGCGCCTGGGCGCCCACTTTCAGCGTGCCCGAGGGGTGGCCGAAGCGCAGTTCGCCGCGGGCGCCGCCCAGCAAGTCGGCCAGCACCGTGCCGGGCACGGCGGCGGTGGCGGCGATCGCGACCGCGCCGGTACCCGTCATGGCGTGGTGCAGCTTGCCCATGGAAAAGATGCGCACGTTCAGGTCGATGTCGTCGGCGCCCACGGCGCGGCCGCTTGAAGCCGTATAGGCGGCGGCCGGGGCGGCGAAAGCGAGCTTGGGCGTGTGCTGGCGGTGCGCGGTGGCATGGGCGGCATCGGGCGCCAGCCCCATGGCCACGGCGGCATGGGCGCGGATGGCCTCGACCCGGGCCAGCAGGTCGGCGCGGCTGTTGATGTCGGGTTGCAGTTCGCTGCCGGAGAGTCCCAGCGCTTCGGCTTCGACGAAGAGGGTGGGATTGCCGGCATTGACCAAGGTCACACGCACGTCGCCCACGCCGGGAACGGCCAATACCTCCGCGGCGCGGCCGGTCGGAAACATGGCTTCGCCTGTGCCGTCGCTGCCGCCGGGGTCCAGGAATTCCAGCCGCACTTCGGCCGCCGGGAAGGTCACGCCGTCCAGTTCGAAGCCGCCCAGTTCCTGGACCTGGCCGAACCAGTAGTCGACGTCGCAGTCGGGGCGGGTGCTGGGACCCACGATGACCACCTTGCTGGTGCTGGAGGTGGCGCCGCCCATGCCGTCTATCTGCTTCTCGTAGGGGTCGGGGCTGCCGACCACGCGCATCAGGACGCGGTCGCGGACGCTGGGGTCGGAGGGAAGGTCGGCGGGCAGGAAAAACACGCCCTTGCTGGTGCCCCCGCGCATGTAGAGGGCGCGGATAGGAGTTTGGCGGGACAATGAGTCAATGTGATGCATGGGGAACTCCGGGCTTGAATACGATGCAGACGGGGCTGCCTGTGCGCGCGAGCACGGTCGATGGCTGGGCGGCATGCAGGCGCACGATGGAGTCGGCGTCTTCATTCGCTGCCCAGAGAGCCGGCGGGTCGGGAGCAAGCGTGATGAACCGCGGCGTCGTGCCTCCTGTTTCGTGCCAACCGCTGGGTGACAAGCGCCCGTCGTGGACGGCGAAGCAGGCGATGCTGCCGTGGCCCCGATTGGAGACGTACAGCTTGCTTTCGTCTGCAGACAGCGCGATGCCTGATGCCGTGTTGTCGCCCGTGTAGTGGGCCGGCAGCGTGGACCATCGTTCGAATGGAGTGAAGACGCCGCGCTGGGCGCATACCCGGGCGGCCAGCACCTGGCTGGAAAGCTCTAGGACTATCCACGCGATTCGGCCGTCGCCGCTGTAAGCCAGATGGCGAGGACCGCTGCCGGCGGCAAGTGGAGAATCGTGCATCCATGTCAATCGCCCCGAGGCCTCGTCCAGATGGACGGCATGGACCGTGTCGGTTCCCTTGTCCGGAACGGCCAGCCAATCGCCGGTGGGGTGGTAGACGAGCTGGTGGGGGTGAGCCCCCGTCTGCTGGTTGCGGTGCGGCCCGGGTTTTCCTGGCAATGGCAAGGTGTGCGCGACTTCGCCCAGGCTACCGTCGGTCTGGATCGGGAGTGTCGCCAGGTTGCCGCTGGCGAAATTCGCCACCAGCAGCCATCGACCGCCGCGGCTGGCCAGGAAATGGACGGGGTTGTTGCCTCCACAGGCGTAAGTCCCCAAGTCCAGCAGCGCGCCGTCGTCCTGGATGCGGAAGGCGCTCACGCTATCGCCGTCGCCATGTACGCAATACAGATGCCTGGCCGTGGCATCCAGACACAGAAACGACGGGTTCGGCGCCGTCGAATGGTGGTGCCGATGATGCAAGCTGCCATCGGCAAGGAGGTCGAAGACTTCGATTCCTTGGCCTCTGGCCCGGCGGGCGAGCGTGGTCCGGCTGCCGGTATAGACGAAACCGGGAGTGGAGCCACCTTCGGAGTGCTGGTTTTCCATCTGATCAAATTGATTTATTTGATCAGATTATACAAATAAAAAAACCCTAGGCAACTATGCCCTCGGTTATTTTGAAGATGATTGTTTTAATATTGATTCAAATTCATCATATGAAAATTTTGTCGTTGTGTTTTTAGTGGTTATTTTGATCTAATTGTTGGGTTTCGCAGGTCCAGCGGCCGCAAGGTCGACTTCAGCCCGTCGTAGACCTGCCGCAGCACCGGGTTGAGCGAATCCGGGCGCATCCAGAGGTAGTAGCTCACGTCGGGCAGCCGGGGCAGGCCGTCCTTCTCGCCCAGCACGCGCATGTCGGGCCCCAGCAGCTCCACCGAGCGGGCGGTGACGCCCAGGCCGGCCCGTATCGCCGCCTTGATGCCTATCATGTGCGGCGCGAGATAAGCCGTGCGCCACGACATCCGCGCCGAATCGAGCGCGGTGAGCGCGATGCGGCGATACAGGCTGTGTTCATCGGCGATGATCAGCGGCACCGGCTTGCCGGGTTCGAAGACATAGTCCGCCGCGCACAGCCAGACGGTGGGCGAGGTGCGCAGCACCATGCCTTCCAGCGCCGGATCCTCGCGCGTCGACACCGTCAGGTCCAGTTCGCCCACGCGCAGCGACTCCATCAGGAAAGGGCTGCGGCCCACGTGGATTTCCATCTGCAGCCTGGGGGACAGCCGAGCGATGTTCGCCAGCAGCGGCGGCAGGATGCTGTCCGCCACGTCCTGCGGCGAGCCCACGCGCAGCGAGCCCGTCAGTTCGCGGTCCTTCAGCGCCCGCCAGGCTTCGTCGTTGATGGCGATCATGTGCTTGGCGTAGTCCAGCAGCCTGCGCCCGTGCGCCGTCAGGCGCTTGTAGCGTCCCGCCTTCTCGAACAGCGGCACGCCCGCCTGGGCTTCCAGGCGCTGCATCTGCTGGGTCAGCGCCGCTTGCGTACGGTGCGTCTTTTCCGCGGCCGCGAGGTAGGTCTCGTGCTCCGCGATCGCCACCAGGGTGCGCAACTGGGTCAGGTCGAAGTTCTTCATATAAGAGATGCTTATATTTTGGGGGTCGATTTCTAAATTGTGCTGGGAGGTTTCGCTACATAGACTGTGGATCGGCCAACGAAATTATAAGTTTCAACGATAGTTTTATCGATGTCACCCCAGGCTGGAAGCGATGGCGACCGGCCGCATCCACAGATATCTCCCATGAGCAAAACCATCACCGCAGGGCAAGCGAAACAATGGCTGGACGAAGGTGGCGAGATCGCCTTCCTGGACGTGCGAGAGCATGGGCAGTACGGCGAAGCGCATCCCTTCTTCGTCGTGTCGGTCCCCTATAGCAGGCTGGAACTGGATGCCGAGCGCCTGGTGCCGCGCAAGAGCGTGCCCGTCGTGCTGCTGGACGACGGCGATGGCGTGGCCGAACGCGCGGCTACGCGGCTGAAGGCGCTGGGCTACGGCCAGGTGCACGTGCTGAGGGGCGGCGTGGCCGCCTGGAAGGCCGAGGGCTACGGGATGTTCCAGGGCGTGCACCTGCCGTCCAAGACCTTCGGCGAACTGGTCGAGCACGCCTATCACACGCCCCGTCTCCAGGCTCCCGAGCTGGCCGCCATGCAGGCGCGCGGGGAGGCCGTGGTGGTCCTGGACGGCCGGCCGCTGGACGAATTCCGCAAGATGAACATCCCGGGCGCGGTGTGCTGCCCCAACGGCGAGCTGGCGCTGCGCGTCCACGCGCTGGTGCCGGACGACACCACGCCCGTGGTGGTCAATTGCGCCGGCCGGACCCGCAGCATCATCGGCGCGCAGACCCTGATCAACATCGGCATCCCGAATCCCGTCTACGCCCTGGAGAACGGCACGCAGGGCTGGTACCTGAGCGACCTCGCGCTGGAGCACGGCAACGACAGGCGTTATCCGCAGGTGGACGCGGCGGAGCCGGCCTTGCAGGCGCGGCGGGACAAGGCACGGGAACTGGCCGGCCGGCACGGCGTCGCCGACGTCGATGCGGCGACGCTGGCGGGCTGGATGCGCCAGGCGGACCGCACCACCTTCCTGCTGGACGTGCGCACCGGCGAGGAGTTCGCCGCCGGCACGCTGCCGGGCGCGCAGCATGCGCCGGGCGGACAGCTCCTGCAGGGCACGGACCTGTACGTGGGGGTCAAGGGTGCCCGGCTGGTGGTGACGGACGACGACGGCGTCCGCGCACGGGTAGTGGCGAGCTGGCTGGCGCAGATGGGACGTGAGATCCATGTGCTGCCCGCGGCGGAATGGGCCCGCGCGCGCGCGGAACTGCCGGCGCCGGTGCCTGCCACCGCCGTGCCCGGCCTGCCGGTGATCGGCCCTGGCGAACTGGCCGGAATGGTGGCCGCGGGCGAGGTGCAGATCCTGGACGTCCGCGCCAGCATGGCCTATCGCCAGGCGCACATAGCGGGGGCGCGCTGGGCGATCCGGCCGCGCATGGCGGGCCAGGCGCGGGCCGGTACGCTGGTGCTGGTGGCGGCCAACGCCGAGCTGGCTGCGCTGGCCGCGGGCGAGTTGCCAGACGAGATCCGCGCCGGCGCGCGCGCGCTGATCGCGCCCGTCGCGCAGTGGCGGGAAGCGGGGCTGGCCGTCGAGGCCACGCCCGATACGCCGTCCGATGCGGACTGCATCGATTTTCTATTTTTCGTCCACGACAGGCACGACGGCAACAAGGAGGCCGCCCGGCGCTATCTCGCCTGGGAGACGGGCCTGATCGGACAACTCGACGCAAGAGAGCGGGGCGCATATCGCATCTCGCCATGAAACCTGAGGAGGAAAGCATGAAAATCAAGAACACGAAGCGGAGCGGCAAGGTGTCGACATCCGGCCTGGTCCTGGCCGCCGCGGTGGCCGTGGCCTGGGCGAGCCCGGGGCAGGCGGCCGATGCGGGCACGTTTCCGGCCAAGACGGTCCGGATGGTGGTGCCGGTATCGGCCGGCGGCAGCACCGACAAGATCGCCCGCCTGTTGGCGGAAAAACTGAATGCCAAGTGGGGCCAGGCCGTGGTGGTGGAGAACGTCACCGGGGCCGGCGGTTCGATCGGCGCGGCGCAGGTGGCCAAGGCGGCGCCCGACGGCTACACCTTGCTGCTGCACAGCGACGCCGTGGTGCTGAACACCGCGCTGCTCAAGAAGCCGCCCTATGCGCTCAAGGATTTCTCCGGCGTGGTGCGGGCCATTGCCAATCCGCAGATCCTGGTGGTCCGGCCCACGCTGGGCGTCAAGACCTTCCAGCAATACCTGGCGCTGGCGAAGAAATCCCCGGGCCAGGTGACGGTCGGCCTGCCGACCAGCGGCGGCATCGCCCACATCGCGCACGAGATGATTCAGGCGCAGACCGGCATCGACGTCAACTACATCCCGTATCCCGGAGGCGGTCCGGCCGCGGTCGACGTCATGGGCGGGCACATCGACGCCACCATGATCACCATGGCCGCCGTCACCGAGTTCATCAAGGCCGGGCGCCTGGTGCCGCTGGCCGTCACGACCTCCTACCGTTCTTCCGCGCTGCCCGACGTGCCCACCGTGGCGGAGTCCGGCGTGCCCGGGTTCGACGTCGAGTCGTGGCAGGGCATCCTGGCGCCGGCCAAGACGCCCGCGGCCGTGGTGGAAAAGATCAACCGCGACGTGATGGAGATCCTGCGCCAGCCCGACATCAAGGCGCAGGTCGAGAGCATGGGATATGGCGTCGCGGGCGGCACGCCGGCCGAGTTCGACCAGTCGCTCCGCCAGGACCTGGAGCGCTATTCCCAGGTCATCAAGGCCGCGCGCATCACCTTGCAGTAAGCGGACGCGGGCCATCGCGCCCGCGGCACCGACCGACAAGACCAAGAGGGGACCATGTATCCGCGTAGTGAAAAAAGGCTGGCCACGGGCCTGCTGTATCTATTGCTCGGGGCCGGCACGTCGCTGCTCGCCTCGGGCTATCCCATGGGCACGCCCGCGCGCATCGGGCCCGGCTATTTCCCGTTCTGGCTGGGCCTCCTGCTGGCGGCGCTGGGCCTGTCCATCACCGTGCGGGCGTACGCGGCGCGGGCGCCGCGGGAGAAGCTGGAGCGCTGGGACTTCAAGTCGCTGTCCTGGATGACCGGATCGGTGGTGCTGTTCGGCGTCATGCTCAAGCCCCTGGGGCTGGTGCTGGCGATCGCCACGCTGGTCGTCGTCGCCAGCCGCGCCAGCCATGAGTTCACCTGGCGCGGCGCGCTGGCCAACGCGGCCGTGATGGTGGTGCTGATCGTCGGCGCGTTCGTCTACGGGCTGGGGTTGCCGTTCAGCCTGTGGCCCGCTTTCCTGGACTGAGGAGCGCTGAATGGAATTGCTGGACCATCTGGCGCTGGGCTTCGCCACCGCGCTTTCATGGCAGAACCTAGCCTATGCCTTCACGGGCTGCCTGCTGGGCACCCTGATCGGCGTCCTGCCCGGCCTGGGGCCGGTGCCGACCATCGCGATGCTGCTGCCCATCACTTATGCGCTGCCGCCCACGTCGGCGCTCATCATGCTCGCCAGCATCTACTACGGTGCCCAGTACGGCGGCTCGACCACCGCCATCCTGGTGAAGCTGCCGGGCGAGTCGTCGTCGGCGGTCACGCTGATCGACGGGCACGCCATGGCCACGCAGGGCAGGGCGGGCCCGGCCCTTGCCACGGCCGCCATCGCGTCCTTTTTCGCCGGCTGCGTCGGCGTGCTGCTGCTGGCGGCGTTCGCCGCGCCGCTGGCCGAGATGGCGTTCAAGTTCGGGCCGGCGGAGTATTTCTCGCTGATGCTGCTGGGACTGGTCGGCGCCGTGGCGCTGTCGTCCGAGTCGCTGGATGTGTCGCTGGGCATGATCGCCATCGGCATCCTCCTCGGTCTGGTCGGGACCGACGTGAACAGCGGCACCGTGCGGCTGGCTTTCGAGATTCCGCAACTGATGGAGGGTATCGAGTTCACCTGCCTGGCCATGGGCCTGTTCGGCGTGGCCGAGATCGTGGCGAACCTGGAAATGCAGAAGACCACCGGGACGACGGCCGTCGCGCCCATCGCCAGCCTGATGCCCACCCGGGAAGACGTCCGCAGGATGACGCCCTCGATCCTCCGGGGCACCGCGCTCGGGTCGGCCCTGGGCATCCTGCCCGGAGCGGGCGTGACCATTTCCGCTTTCTCGGCCTACACGCTGGAGAAAAAGCTGTCGTCCCGGTCGGCGGAAATGGGACACGGCGCCATCGAAGGCGTTGCTGCGCCCGAGGCTGCCAACAACGCCGCCGCGCAGACCAACTTCATCCCGCTGCTGACGCTGGGCGTTCCCGGCAGCGCCGTCATGGCGCTGATGCTGGGCGCGATGACCATCCACAACATCCAGCCGGGGCCGCAGGTCATGACCAGCCACCCGGCGCTGTTCTGGGGCCTGATCGCCTCGATGTGGATAGGCAACCTGATCCTGGTAGTCCTGAACCTGCCGCTGATCGGGCTGTGGGTGCGGCTGCTCAAGGTGCCGTACCGCCTGCTGTATCCGGCCATCCTGGTGTTCTGCTGCGTCGGCGTCTATTCCATCCAGAACTCGGTGGCGGACGTGTTCCTGGTCGCCGGCTTCGGCGTGGCCGGCTACCTGTTCGGCAAGCTGTCGATCTCGCCGGTGCCGCTGCTGCTGGGCTTCGTGCTGGGGCCCATGATGGAGACGAGTTTCCGGCGCACGCTCATGGTGGCGCGCGGCGACTTCTCGGTGTTCGTCACCCGGCCCATTTCACTGGGGCTGCTGATCGCCACGGCGCTGCTGATCGTGCTGGCGCTCGCGCCGGCCATCCGGCGCAAGCGGGCCGTGGTACTGGCCGAAGCGCAAGCCTAGCGTTCCTGGCACGGAGGCGGAGCCCGCCGATTCGTTCGCGCGGGCCGGTGCCTCTACAATGGTTGGGCGCCAGCCAGGAAGCCTGCCATCATGCCTTTACCGGAACCCTCCGCCCGCCGCTCCGTCCACCACCGCGTCATCGACATGCAGACCTACGCCCGCGATGACGGTCTGTACGACGTGGAGGCCCGGCTGGTCGATCGCAAGCCCTTTCCCTTCCAGCTCATGAGTTCGGACGAGCCACTGCCCGCGGGGGAAGCGCTGCACGACTTGTGGATACGCCTGACCGTGGATGACACCTATGTGATTCGGGACATCGTCGCGGCGTCGGATTCGACGCCGTGGCCGCTTTGCAAGGAAGCGACGGACACGCTGCGCGTGCTGATCGGCGAGCGCATCGCCCGGGGCTGGACGGCCATGGTCAAGGACCGGCTGCGCGGCGCGGCCAGTTGTACCCACTTGATGGAAATGCTGGTGCCGATGGCGACCACGGCCTTGCAGGGCATACGCGGGCTCCAGCGCGACACGCCCCTGCTGATGGGCGAGGAGCGGGCGCGGGAGAAGATCGATTCCTGTTTCGCCTACGGCCGCGATCGGGCTGTGGTGAAGATGCTGTGGCCGCGGTATGCGGCCGGGAGGCCCGACGGCGACGGGCCTCCCGAGGGTGGGCGGACTACGGTTTGAACGTCCCCGCCACCGCGGTGCTGAAGTCCTCGGGCTTGAAGTACTTGCGCAGCGCCGCGTTGACCTGCTCGGCGGTCAGCGCCTTCAGCTTGCGGTCGGATTCGGCCGCGAAAGCGAAGGTGCGGTCCAGGTCCAGGTAATCCGACCAAGCTCCCACCAGCCGCCGGTCCTGCGCGCGGGCCAGATGGCGCAGGTTCATCAGCGAATCGATGCCGTCCTTGACTTCCGCCGCGGTGAAACCGTCGCGCAGCACGCGTTCGGATTCCTCCTTGATGGCGGTTTCCAGCCGCGCCCGGTTGCTGGGCGCGTAGATGGCATACAGGGTCCATGCGCCCGAGGGTTCGTACGACGAAGCCGACAACTGGCTGCGCACGTTGTACGAGAGGCCTTCGCGTTCACGCACCCGCATCCACAACCGCGAGGTCTCGGAGCTGCCCAGCAGGTAGTTCGCCAGCATGGCGGCGGGGTAGTCCGGGTCGATGTCCTGCAACTTCACAGGCATGGTCGACAGGTAGAAGGCGTTGGCCTTGTCGGGCAGCGAGACGTCGAAGCGCTTGGCGGGCACCGCATGGTACGGGTCGTCCACACGGGTATAGGCCGGCGCCTGTTTCCAGCCTTGCAGGCCCTTGGTCAGGGACTGCTCGACCGCGGCCGGGTCGAAGTCGCCCACGGCGGCCAGCCGCACGCGGCCCGCGCCGTAGAAGCGGTCATGGAACTGCACCAGCGCGTCGCGCGTCAGCGCCTTGTAGGCGGCCTCCTGCTCGTCGAAGCTCGGGGTGTAGCGCAGGTCGTCGGCAGGCCACGGATTGTCGTGCCGCGCGAGGGTCTGCTGCGCGACCGCGGTGGGTTCCTGCCGGGCGCTTTCCACCGAGGCCAGGCCGCGGCGGCGGTATTCGTCCAACTGGTCCTCGGGGAAGCTGGCGTTGCGCAGCACGTCCAGCGCCAGTTCCAGCGTGGCGGGCAGGTTGTCGCGGGTGGTCGAGATGTCGATCACCGCGCTGGTGCCGCCGCCGCCGAAGCCGACGTCCGCCCGCAGCGCATCGAAACGGTCCTCGATCTGCTGGCGCGTCATCGTGGCCGTGCCGTTGTCGAGCAGGGCGCCCACGGCGCGGGAGATGTCGCGCTGGCCGCGCAGCGTCTGGGCATCGCCGAACTGCACCACCAGCCGGGCGTTGACCAGGTGGCCGCGCGTCGACTTGGGCAGCAGCGCCAGCTTGACCGGCCCGTTGGGCAGGTCCAGCGTCTTGCGCTGAGTGCGGGCGTCGATGTTGGCCGGCGTGGCGTCGAAGGCCTCGGCCTGCACGAAGTCGGTGTCGCCCTTGTAGCCCTTCAGCTCGGCCTGCAGGTCCAGGGGCTGCGGCGCGGGGGCGCGCTGGGGACCGTCGGTCGGGATGTAGGTGCCCAGGGTGCGGTTCGATTGCAGCAGGTAGCTTTCCGCCACGCGCTGCACGTCGGCCAGCTTCAGGTCGCGGATGCGGTCGCGGGTCACGAAGAACAGGCGCCAGTCGCCCTGGGCAATGCTTTCGGACAGCGATACGCCCACCTTCTGCGGGTCGCTGTAGGCCATGTCCCAGTCCTTGAGCCAGCGGGTGCGCGCGCGCTCCAGCTCTTCACTGGTGATCGGCTGCGCCTTGATGGACTCGATGGTCTCCAGCATCTTGTCGCGCGCGGCGTCCAGGCTGGCGCCGGGCTGCAACTGCACGCCCATCATGACCATGCCGGGGTCGTACATGCCGAAGGTGAAGCCGAAGGTCGAGGCGGCCAGCTTGGTTTCCACCAGCGCCTTGTACAGCCGGCCCGAGGGCGCGTCGCCCAGGATGCTGGCCAGCATTTCCATGGCCGCGGAGTCGGTCGCGCCGCCCTGCGGCGTGTGGTACATGGCCGCGACCATGGGCGAGCCGCCGGAGCGGCGCAGCGTGACGCTGCGTTCGCCGTCCTGGACCGGTTCCTCGGTGTACAGGCGCGGCAGGGTGCGCTTGGGCTTGGGGATCTTGCCGAAGGTGCGGGCGATGACCGCCAGCGTCTTGGCCTCGTCGAACTGGCCCGAGACGATCAGCACGGCGTTGTCCGGCTGGTAGTAGGTGCGGTAGAAGGCCTGCAGGCGGCCGATGTCGACGTTCTCGACGTCCGAGCGCGCGCCTATCGTGGTCTTGCCGTAGTTGTGCCACTGATAGGCCGTGGCCATCATCTTGCTCATCAGCACGCGGAACGGGTTGTTCTCGCCGCTTTCCATCTCGTTGCGGACCACGGTCATTTCCGAGTCCAGGTCCTTGCGCGCGATCAGCGAGTTGACCATGGCGTCGGCCTGCCAGCCCAGGTACCAGTCGAGGTTGGCCTCGTTGGCGGCGAAGCTGGCGAAATAGTTCGTGCGGTCGGTCCAGGTGCTGCCGTTGGCCTGCAGGCCGCGGCGCGAGAACTCGGCCAGCGCGTTGCGCATCGTGGGCGTGCCCTTGAACAGCATGTGTTCCAGCAGGTGCGCCATGCCGGTCTCGCCGTAGTTCTCCTGGCGGGAGCCCACGAGATAGGTCATGTTGACGGTGGTGGTCGGCTTGGACTGGTCGGGCGCCAGCAGGATGCGCAGGCCGTTGTTCAGCCGGTACTCGTTGATGCCCTCGACCGAGGTCAGCTTCTGCACGCCGGCGGGCAGGGCGGCCACGGTGGCCGGCGCGGGCGCCGCGTGGGTGGCCGGCGGCAGCAGGGTGGCCAGGGATAGGGCCACGCAGGCGAAGGCCCGGCCCAGGGGACCGGAGCGGTTGGCGGTGAGCGATGATGGCATGGGCGGACTCGAACCGTTCAGGAAGTGGATTGGAGTGCCGGGCCGCGGCAACGTTCCCGCCGCGCGGCCCGGGGTGCTACTTGGACAGCAGCCGCATGGCCTGTTCCAGGCCGTTCAGGGTGACCGGATACATGCGGCCCTGCATCAGTTTCCGGATGATGTCGGTGGATTGGCGGTAGGGCCACAGGCCCTCCGGCTCGGGATTGAGCCAGGCGAAACGGGGAAAGGCCGCGGCCATGCGCTGCAGCCAGATCGCGCCGGCCTCGGTATTGTGGTATTCCACCGAGCCGCCCGGCTGCAGGATTTCGTAGGGGCTCATGGTGGCGTCGCCGACGAAGATCAGGCGCCAGTCCGGGTTGTACTTGCGCAGCACGTCCCAGGTGTGGGCGCGCTCGGCGTGGCGCCGGCGGTTGCTTTGCCAGACCCAGTCGTACAGGCAGTTGTGGAAATAATAGACTTCCAGGTGCTTGAACTCGCTGCGCGCGGCCGAGAACAGTTCCTCGATCCGCTGGATGTGGCTGTCCATCGTGCCGCCCACGTCCAGCATCATCAGCACCTTCACCGTGTTGTGCCGCTCGGGCACCATGCGGATGTCCAGGTGTCCCGCGTTGCGCGCGGTGCTGCGTATGGTGTCGTCCAGGTCCAGTTCCAGGTCGGCGCCTTCGCGGGCGAAGCGGCGCAGCCGCCGCAGCGCCACCTTGATGTTGCGCGTGCCCAGCTCCACCTGGTCGTCGTAGTCGCGGAAGCTGCGCATGTCCCAGGCCTTGACCGCGCTGTGGTTGCCGGCGCTGTCCTGGCCGATGCGGATGCCTTCGGGGTGGTAGCCGCCGCTGCCGAAGGGCGAGGTGCCCCCGGTGCCTATCCACTTGCTGCCGCCCTCGTGGCGTTCCTTCTGTTCTTCCAGCCGCTGGCGGAACAGTTCCATCAGCTTGTCCCAGCCCAGCTTCTCGATCGCGGCCTTGTCCTCGGGCGACAGTTCGCGCATGAAGCGCTGCACCAGCCATTCGGCCGGGATCTCCTTGCCCGGCGGGAAGGCCGCCTCGACGCCCTTGTAGTAGCTGGCGAAGGCCCGGTCGTAGCGGTCGAACTGGCTCTCGTCCTTGACCAGCGTCATCCGGGCCAGCAGGTAGAACTCGTCCACCGACGGCGCGATCACCCGGCGCGACAGCGCTTCCAGCAGCGTCAGGTACTCGTTGATCGAGACCGGTAGCTGGTGCTTGCGCAGATGGTAAAAAAAATCAATGAGCATGGCAGGCTCCCCCCTACGCGCTTCGCGCGCCCCCCAGGGGGCGGCGCTGGCGGACCGGCAAAGCCGGATCCGCGGCGCCCTGGATGACAGGCAGGGTGGATCGATGCGATTTCATGCCCGTCTGCCGCTTCTAGCCATGAGGACCAGACGTTCGAACAGGTGGACGTCTTGTTCGTTTTTCAGCAGGGCGCCGTGCAGCGGGGGTACGGCGGCTTCGCGGTCGGTGCTTTTCAGGGCTTCCGGCGGGATGTCCTCGGCCAGCAGGACCTTGAGCCAATCCAGCAGTTCGGACGTGGACGGCTTCTTCTTCAGGCCCGGGGTCTCGCGCAGTTGGAAGAAACTGTCCAGCGCCGCAGACAGCAGTTCCTTCTTCAGGCCGGGGTAGTGGACCCCGACGATGCGCTCCATGGTTTCCTTCTCGGGAAACCGGATGTAGTGGAAGAAGCAGCGCCGCAGGAAGGCGTCCGGCAGGTCCTTCTCGTTGTTGGAGGTGATGATGACCAGCGGCCGGTGCACGGCACGCACGGTTTCCCGCGTCTCGTACACGTGGAATTCCATGCGGTCCAGCTCGCGCAGCAGGTCGTTGGGGAATTCGATGTCGGCCTTGTCGATCTCGTCGATCAACAGCACCACCGGCTCGGGCGAGGCGAAGGCCTGCCACAGCACCCCGCGCACGATGTAGTTCGTGATGTCACGCACCTTCTCGTCGCCCAGTTGCGAATCGCGCAGGCGCGAGACCGCGTCGTACTCGTACAGCCCCTGGTGCGCCTTGGTGGTGGACTTGATGTGCCATTGCAGCAGCGGCCGCCCCAGCGCTCGGGCCACTTCCTCGGCCAGCATGGTCTTGCCGGTGCCGGGTTCGCCCTTGATCAGGAGCGGGCGCTCCAGCGTGAGCGCGGCATTGACGGCAAGCGTCAGGTCGTCGGTGGCGACGTAGGTGTCGGTGCCCTGGAAGCGGGCAGTGGACGGCGAGACGGACTGGGGCATGGTCGGACTGGCGGTAGGGCCCCGCAGGGGCGAAGCACCCAGTATAAGAAAAGTCCGGACGGGCAGGGGGGCGCTGGCGCCCGCACATGCAGGCGGGCGGCGGACGGAGGTTGTTCCTGATGTATCATTAGGGGTTAAATAAAGACGGAAACCGGACTTCAGTACAACAATACGGTTTCCCGATGGAATAAAACGGAGACGCTTCGTTGGCCTGTGGGGGCCGGGCGTTGCCGCTCAGTCGTTTCGCCGCCCGGTATCGGGATTTCTCTTGATTCTGATAGAGCGTTCTAATGAAGTTGAGCATAACGAAGCGGGCGCTGCCCGTATTGGCCGCCCTGGCCGCCTGTGCGGTCGTCGGCTCGGCCGCGGCCCAATCCGCCCCGCCGGCCACCATCACGGGCAATGCCGATGCCGCCCGTGACAAGAATTCCATGTGCATAGGCTGCCATGGCATTCCGGGCTACAAGTCCAGCTTTCCCGAGGTCTATCACGTTCCGATGATTGCTGGGCAGAACGCCAAGTACATCGAGGCGGCGCTGAAGGAATACGCCAGCGGCGCCCGGACGCATCCTTCCATGGTTGGCATCGCCAAGAGCCTGTCCGAACAGGACATCGCCGATCTGGCCGCCTATTACTCCAGCCTGAAGTGAGCCGTCCGACCATGAAGACCACCCTGCGCCTTTCCTTTCTCGTCGGCAGCGTCTTGCTCTCGCTGTCGGCCGCCCAGGCCGCCGGCGACATCGCCGCCGGCAAGGCGGTGTTCGACCGCATCAACTGTGCCTCGTGCCACGGCGCCGATGCCAAGACCTCCATCGATCCCAGCTATCCGCAGCTGGCGGGCCAGCATCCCGACTACCTCGCGCATGCGCTGAAGGCGTATCGCCGCGGCCAGTCCAATGCCGCGCCGTCGGCCAACATCCGCAAGAACCCCATCATGGGCGCCTTCGCCGTCCAGTTGTCCGACAAGGACATCGAGGATGTGGCGGCGTATCTGTCCAGCCTGCCGGGTAATCTGGCTGTGAGGAAGTAACCCCCCCCTACGCGCTTACGCGCGCCCCCCAGGGGGCGATGCGGGTGGACCGGCGGAGCCGGATCCACCGCATCCTCGGCCTGGGTGGGGTCTCTTGGTGTGAGCATCGCGTTCCTGGTGGAACTCTGGGGAAGCGGGGGCGACATACGGGCATGAGAAAACAATAAAGCACCGGATGTCAGCGTTGAAGAGTCGAGACCGCTAGAGGGCGGGGTCGACGCAAGGCCTTGCGGGGTCTCCTGGCTCAATGCTGTTCAGCATTGGCAACCGAATTTTCAAGGCTGGACCGGCGCTTTCCTTGCGCGAGGTTCGCTTATGCCGTCTCTTATTTCCACATTACCGCTGGAGGTGCTCGGTCTCATTCATCAGCAACTGATGGACGGCACCGCGAGTTCGCCGGCGAAAGAAGTGCTTCCCGGTCAGCCGCCGGCCGCCGGTCATCTGCAACCGGATCCCATACGGCAAGCGGCGGTCGCCCGGCAAAACTTTGCCGCGGTCAGCAGACGCTTTCGCGACATGGACAGGGCCAATCTGGCGCGTCCTGAAAACAGCGCCGTGGGGGCTGACGTAACGAAGGCAACCATCTCGTCTTTGGCACAGTTTTCCGCCAGCCAGTTCAGGGACGGCGTATCGGCATTGCTTGGCCGCAATCCTCATGTCGGCGTGGATTTTTCCCGGTTGTCGGCCGAGCAAAGTGCTGCCGTATTGGATGTCCTGGGCGGCGCGGAAACGGGGCCGCTGCATGAAGTCAGGCTTCGTGCAGGCCTGGATCCGAACCCGGAGTCGGAAGCATTGATGAGCCGTATCGACCGGACGATCACTCGCATGCGCGACACTCGCCCGAACGGCAAGCATGCGAAATTCGCATTCGACTGCTTCGGCGCGGATGTGGCCTATGCCCGTACGCCCGATTTTCGGCAGTGGACAAACCTGACGTCGGTGACGCTGCTAAAGTGTCTCGGGCTGGCGCGCGCGCTGGACTTTTCGGCCAATCCGGGTCTGACGAAGGTCATGCTGGTCGGGTGCTTTGACCTGGCCGTCACTCCGGATTTTTCGTCGAACCGGAAGCTGACCGAGGTCCAACTTAGTGGATGTCCCGGTTTGACCGTGGCGCCGGATTTCTCTGGCAACCCGGAGCTGACAGAGGTCGTGTTGGCCTGGTGCGTGGGGTTGACGGTCACGCCTGCTTTTTCGTCGAATCCGGAGTTGCGGAAGGCCGATTTCAAGGGGTGTGTCGGCCTGACGGTCATGCCCGATTTTTCGTCGAATCCGAAACTGCGGAACACGGATTTTTTCAACTGCGTCGGCTTGTTGACCCAGCCGGACGCTGCCTCGAACCCATACCTGGCCGCAGCGGTGGGCCAGATGCAGAGGCAACTGGCAAGCCGGCGGTTTTTGTCGCCGCCAGGCGGCTAGCGCAGAGTTACAGCTTCTTGATCAAATCGATGTAGGCCTCGGTATCCAGCGGCGTGCCCAGCCGTTGCGATTCCCAGACCACGCGGCCCAGGCATTCCATGATGGCATGGGCGGCCTGGTGGGCATCGGTGCGCTGGGCCAGTTGCTGGTAGGCGGCGCGGATGCCGGGAGGGTGGTCGATCGACAACTGTTCGGCGATCGCCAGGTGCATGGACAGGTGCAGGAAGGGGTTGGTGCGGCCGGCTTCGACGCCGTAGTCCGCCTGGGCGGCCTCGGGGTTTTCGAGGTCGCCGTGGTATTCGGGGTGTTCCAGGATCCAGTCCAGCGCGGTCGCTTCCAGCGGCGTCAGGACTTCGCCGCCGCGATGCTTGCGCCAGGTCTCGGCGAAGAACTGGCGGACCTGGTCTCGGGTAGGGTTGAACATCATCCAGGCATTGTACCCGCCGTGCCTGGCCGGCCGGCCGCCGCCCGCGTGCGCCGCCGGGCCGAATACGGGATAATCCACGGAATGTGCCAGGGCCGCGACGCGGCTTGCTTCAACGATCGTTCCGGAAACGCCGCATGTCTTCCTACAAGCATATCCAGGTGCCCGCGCAGGGTAGCCGCATCACCGTCAACGCGGATTTCTCCCTCAACGTGCCCGACCAGCCCATCGTTGCCTACATCGAAGGCGATGGCACCGGGCGCGATATCACGCCGGTGGCGCTCAAGGTGATCGACGCGGCCGTGGCCAAGGCCTATGGCGAGGCCCGCCGCATCCACTGGATGGAAATCTACGCCGGCCGCAAGGCGACCACGCTGTACGGCGAAGGCGGCTGGCTGCCCGACGAGACCGTGGCCGCGTTGCGCGAGTTCGTGGTGGCGATCAAGGGCCCGCTGGGCACGCCGCCGGGCGGTGGCTTCCGGTCGCTGAACGTGATGATGCGGCAGGCGCTGGACCTGTACGTCTGCCTGCGGCCCATCCAGTACCTGCGCGGAGTGCCGTCGCCGCTGAAGCAGCCGGAGAAGACCAACATGGTCATTTTCCGCGAGAACTCCGAGGACATCTACGCCGGGATCGAGTATGCGGCGGGTTCGCCCGAGGCCGTGGAACTGATCACGGTGCTGGAGGAAAAGCTCGGAGCCAAGCACCTGCGCTTCCCGGCTACCTCGGGCATCGGCATCAAGCCGGTGTCGCGCGAGGGGACCGAGCGCCTGGTGCGCAGGGCCATCCAGTACGCCCTGGAGCACGACCGCCGTTCGGTCACGCTGGTGCACAAGGGCAACATCATGAAGTTCACCGAGGGCGCGTTCCGCGACTGGGGCTACGAGGTTGCACGCCGCGAATTCGCCGCCGAGACCATCGATGCGGGGCCTTTCTGCCGTATCCGCAATCCGCGCACTGGCCGCGACATCCTCATCAAGGACTGCCTGATCGACGCGTTCTCGCAGACCATGCTGCTGCGTCCGGTCGAGTTCGACGTGATCGCCACGCCCAACCTGAACGGCGATTATCTTTCGTCGGCGCTGGCCGCGCAGGTCGGGGGCGCCGGCATCGCGCCGGGCGCGAACATGAGCGATTCGGTGGCCGTGTTCGAGGCCACCCACGGCACGTCCGCCAAGTACGCCGGCAAGGACTACGTCAATCCCAGCTCCGAAATCCTGTCGGGCCGCATGATGCTGCAGCACATGGGCTGGCACGAGGCGGCCGAGCTGATCCTGCCGGCCATGGAACGCACCATCCAGTCCAAGCGCGTGACCTACGACTTCGCGCGGCAGATGGAAGGCGCGACCCAGGTGTCGTGCTCGGGATTCGGGGAATCGGTCATCGCCAACATGGCCTGAGCACAAGGGGGCAGAGCCCCTTCGCGGCCGCCGCTTCGGCGGCGGTCATTTGTTGCGCTTTTCCAGCAGCGGATCGATGCGGCGCCGTTCGTCGGCCAGGAAGCTGGCGAAGGCGGCCGAGCCGGGCTCCATGGTCGCCGCGCCGCCATCGACAAATATCTTATTGACCTTGGGGTCGGCCAGGGCCTGTGCCGTGGCCTGTTCCAGCCTGGCGACCACCGCGGCGGGCGTGCCTTTGGGGGCGAACAGCCCGAACCATCCATTGAAGTCGAAGTCGGGCGTGTTCAGGGCCTCGGCCACCGTCGGCACGTCCGGCAGCAGCGGCGAGCGGGTCTTGGACGTGACGGCCAGCGCGCGCAGCCGGCCTACCTTCAGGAAGGGGGCGGCCACGGGCGTATTGACGAACCCCATCTGCAGCGTGCCGCCCAGGAGATCGGTCATGGCCTGGGCATTGCCGCGGTAGGGGGTGTGGGTGAATCGCGCACCCGTGCGCGCCGACAGCATTTCCCCGGCGATGTGGGTCGAGGTGCCTTCGCCCGGGGATCCATAGACGAAGCGGTCGGGTGCCTTCTTGGCGGCGGCGATGAGTTCGGCCAGGGTCTTGACCGGCACCGATGCGTTGACCGTGACGACGTTGGTCATCTTCGACACCCCCGAGATCGGTATGAAATCGGTGGCGGGGTTGAACGACAGATCGGGGAAGAGGTGCGGATTGGCCACCATGGGCAGGCCGTTGAGCAGGATGGTGTAGCCGTCCGGCCTGGCGCGCGCCACGAACTCCGTGCCGATGTTGGTGCCCGCGCCGGGCTTGTATTCGATGACGATGGGCTGGCCCAGCGTCGCGCTCATGTGCTCGCTGATCGCGCGGGCGAATACGTCCGAGGATCCGCCCGCGGCGCCGCCGATGATCATGCGGATCGGGCGGGAAGGGTAGGCGTCGTCGGCATGGGCCAGGGGGCCGGCGCAGAGGGCCGCGGTAGCCAGGGCGAGACAGCAGGCCTTGAGAAGCTTGGTGCGCATGGTGCGTATTCCTCAAACGTGGGGGGAGCGGTTCGATGCAGGCACGAGGCGTGCCAGCCAGCTGTATGTCCATGGTAGGAATGGCTTGTTTTGTACACAATCGGTGTTAATCCGTAATTCTGCGAAGAATGTTGAGTTGACTCCGAAGGTTTGAAATCCCTTCTTTCCGGTTCCCGATTTGGTGCGGTTTTCCCAAGTTTTGTGCGCCTTTCAGTGAGAGGTTCACATTTCAGTGCCCCAAATGCAATGGCTGGACTTTTGCGCCTGTTCGTATCACTATTGCCATAGATTGTGTACAAAGTGAGTGGGAAATGGCTAAGGCAAAGGTTCTGGTGGCCGGGGCGGGCCCGGTGGGGCTGGTCAGCGCGATGGTGCTGGCCGAGGCGGGCGTGGACGTGGAAGTGTTCGAGCGCAACGCCGACGTCATGGAGGACTTGCGGGCGTCGACTTTCCATCCTCCCACGCTCGACATGCTGGCGCCCTACGGTATCTCCGACGTACTGGTGGCCTCGGGCCTGAAGGCGCGGATGACCCAGCAGCGCGACCGGCGCAAAGGCCTGATCGCCGAGTTCGATCTTGAGTGTCTGGCCGGCAGTACGGGCTACCCGTTCCGCTTGCAGTGCGAGCAGTGGAAGCTCAATGCCGAACTGGTCAGGAAGCTGGAAAGCCATCCCCGTGTGACGCTGCGCTTCGGCTGTGCCGTCGAGGCGGCGCGGCAGGACGAGCAGGCCGTCACGATTCGGATCCGGACGGCGGGCGGCATGGAAGACGTGCGCGGCGACTACCTGATCGGGGCCGATGGTGCCTGGAGCACGGTTCGCCGCAGCCTGGGTATCGAGTTCGAGGGCTATACCTATCCCGAGCGCTTCCTGGTCGTTTCCACCGATTTTCCGTTCGAGTCGCACTTCGACAACCTGTCGTGGGTGAACTATGTGTCGGACCCCGACGAGTGGTGCGTGATGCTGAAGGTGCCGTCGCTGTGGCGAGTGCTGTTTCCCACCGCCGAGCACGAGTCGGACGAGCACGTGCTGTCGGACGAGGTCATCGAGGCCCGGCTGCAGGGCCTCCTGCCGCGCGCCGGCGCCTACGAGATCGTCCACCGCACGCTCTACAAGGTGCACCAGCGCGTGGCGAGCCGGTTCCGGCTGGGGCGCGTGATGCTGGCGGGCGATGCCGCGCACATCAACAATCCCCTGGGCGGCATGGGCATGAACGGCGGTGTGCACGACGCCTTCAATCTTGCCGCCAAGCTGATCGAGGTCATCGCGGGGCGGGCGCCGGACAGCCTGCTGGATCAGTACGAGCGCCAGCGGCGCACGGTCGCCATCGAATACATCAACGCCAACACGGCCCGCAATAAACAGCTCATCGAAGAGCGCGACGAGTCCGTCCGTTCGCGCATCCATGCCGAGTTGCGCGCCACGGCCGCGGACCCGGAAACCGCGCTGGCCTACATCCGCAAGACGTCGATGTTCGACGCGCTGGAGCGGGCCGGGAGCATCGCGTGAACAACGGCTATGGGACGCGCCCACCGTCGGTCCGGCGGCAGCGGCTGCGCGCGGCGCTGGCCGGGCCCGGGCCCATCGTCGCGCCCGGCGTCCACGACCTGATCTCGGTACGGCTGGCCGAACGGGCGGGATTCGAGACGCTGTTCATGAGCGGCTACGGCGTGGTCGCGGCGGCCCTGGGCCTGCCGGACGCCGGCCTGGCCAATGGCACCGACATGCTGGACCGCGTTCGGCAGATGGCGCTGGCCAGCGAGGCCGCGTTGATCTGCGACGCGGATACCGGTTATGGCGGCCTGATCAACGTCATGCATACCGTGCGCGGCTACGAGCGCGCGGGCGCCGCCGCCATCCAGTTGGAGGACCAGGTCTATCCCAAGCGCTGCGGCCACATGCAGGGCCGCAAGGTGGTGCCGGCCGCCGAGATGGAGGCGCGCATCAAGGTGGCGCTGGACACCCGCGAGGACGCCGGTACGGTCATCATCGCCCGTACCGACGCGCGTACCGACTTGGGCCTGGACGAGACGCTGCGCCGCGCCGAGCGCTACGCGCGTGCCGGCGCCGACGTGGTGTTCGTCGAGGGACCGGAGTCGCGCGACGAGATCCGGGCGTTTGCCGGCTGCATGGACGTTCCCCTCATGCTCAACATGGGGCATGGCGCGCGGCTGCCGCTGATGAAGCCGGACGAACTCCACGTGCTGGGCGTCAGGCTTGTCATCTATCCGACGGCCGCGCTGCTGGCGTCGGCGCAGGCTTGCGCCGACGCGTACGGGGCGCTGGGCGAGGGCCGCCTGCCCACGGGGCCCTGCTATCCGTTCGCCGATTTTTCCCGGCTGATGGGTTTCGACTGGGTCGAACGTTTCGATGCCCGGTATCGCACGCTCGACGAAGAGGGACGGACATGAGTGCGCCCGACGTCTATGAACGGCAAGGGTTGGGCCGGCCGTCGGGCCTGGGGCGGCGCTGCGGGCTGGTGCTGGTCGACTTCGTGAACGGATTCGTCGATCCCGCGCTGCTGGGCGGCAGGCACGTGGCCGATGCCGCCGAACGCACGCGGCCCCTGCTGCAGGCCTTCCGCGGCCTCGGGCTGCCGGTGGCGCACAGCCGCGTGGTGTTCGCCGACGACGGCAGCGACCACAATGTGTTCTGCCGCAAGGCGCCGGCGCTGACCCGCTTCACCGAGAATGCCGAGTGTTCGCAGATCCTGCCTCTGCTCGCGCCCGTGCCCGGAGAGCGCATCGTTCGCAAGCAGAGCGCATCCGCCTTCTTCGCCACGGGCCTGGCCGACTGGCTGCATGCGCGCGGCGTGGATACGGCCGTGGTGGTGGGCTGCACGACCAGCGGCTGCGTGCGCGCCACGGCCATCGACGCCATGCAGCACGATTTCATGACGGTGGTGGTGGAGGACTGCGTGGGCGACCGCGCGCAGGGTCCGCACCAGGCCAGCCTGTTCGACCTGCGGCAGAAGTACGCGGATGTGATGGACCGCGACGCGCTGCTTGCCGCCATTTCTTGAGGAGTCCAAGATGGATCACCTGGGTTATCGGATGAAGTTCGGGGTGTTGGGACCGTCCACGAATACCATCGTGCAGCCGGATTTCGACGACATGCGGCCGGTCGGGGTCACCAACCACTACAGCCGCATCGAGATCCCCGACATGAAGGTGGACGACAACGAAGGCTTCCTGCGCCTGGTGCAAGCCATTTCGTCGAACACCATGCACGCGGCGGAAGTCCTCAAGAGTTGCGAGATGCAATACCTGGTCATGGGGATGTCGGCCGTGACGTTCTGGAACGGCCGCAAGGGCGCCGAGGACTACCTGCGCGGCATACGCGAGCGTGCCGGAGTCGAGGTCAGTTGCGGCTCGTTCGCGCTGGAGGCGGCGCTGCACGCCTATGGCGCCAAGCGCCTCGCCTTCCTGTCGCCGTATTTTCCGGTGGCCAATGCCGAGGTGCGGCGTTTCTTCGAGGACTGCGGCTTCACCGTGGTGCGCGACATCTGCCTGCGCCGACCCAGCCCGGTCCTGATCGCGCACACCACCGACCAGATGTGCCGCGAGGCGATACGCGAACTCGACGGCGACGACGTCGATGCCATCGTGCAGGTCGGCACCAACCTGTCCATGGTGCGGCTGGCCGCGGCGGCCGAGCTGTATCTGGACAAACCCGTGATCGCGATCAACGCCGCCACCTACTGGCATGCCCTGCGCCAGGTCGGCATTCCCGACAAGGTCCAGGGGCTGGGCCGGCTGTTGTCGCACTACTGACGCGGCGTGCGCCGCCGGATTCAGTCCTGGGCGGCGTGGGGATGCTCGAGCAGCGCGAACTGCGCGGATCGCAGGTGGCAGTGCATGACGGCACGCGCCCAGGCGGGATCGCGCGCGGCGAAGGCGTCGAGCAATTCGCGATGATGCTGGAAGGTGCGTGCCAGGCGCTCGCGGTCGTAGCTGCGCCGCGTGCCCAGGATGACCTTGATCTCGACGGCCTTGGCGCGCATGCTGCGCAGGCGCGGGTTGCCGGCCGCATCGTAGATCAATGCATGGAAGCGCCGGTTCAAGGTGCTGATGCGGTCGAGGTTGACGGGGCTGACGTCCGGCCCGCGCGATTCCATCTCGTCCTGGATCTCGCGCAGTTCCGCCAGCGTCGCCGCATCCATGCGTTCGGCCGCCAGCGCGGCCAGTTCCGATTCGACCAGGATGCGCGCCGCGTAGATCTCGCGGATTTCCGGGGCCGACCAGATCCGCACGGTGGCGCCGGCGTTGGGGCGCAGCACCAGGAAGCCGTCGGCCACCAGCAGCCGTATGCCTTCGCGCACCGGGGTGCGCGACAGTCCTAGCGCCTCCGCGACTTCCTTTTCCGTGATGCGGGCGCCCTCGGGGTAGCGGCCGGCCAGGATGCCGTTGCGCACGTGGGCGTATGCCTGCTGCACGGAGGCCGCCCGCGAGGACAGGTCCGAGAACGAATAGATGTCGGGAGAAATCGCCGGATGGGCGTCTGGGGAAGGTGCGGAGTGGGACATGCACGCGGCAACCAAGCTGGGTGTGGCTACTATAGCGGATCGCCACACCCGCGCGGGCTGTCCAGAACGTCGCTAGGCCGTGGCGCGCGTGTTCCGGGCGGTGGCGGCGGCCGGTTGCCGCCGCTTCACCCACAGGTACAGCCCGCTGCCCAGTACGATGATGGTGGCGAGGTCCAGCAGCGCCCACAGGATCTTCATCGGCATGCCGCCGTAGTCGCCGAAGTGCAGCGGCTGCGACACCAGCAGCGCCGTCAGGTACCAGGGTAGCTTGGGCGAGGCGGTGACCTCGGCGGTCTGGGCGTCGATCAGCACCGGTTGCAGCAGCTTGGAGGTCAGCGGTTCGTTGCCGGCCAGGAAGAAGGTGTTGTGGTGCGGGCTGGAGAAAGCCGTGCCGGGAAAGGCGATGAAGGACAGCCGGGTATGCGGCGCGACGGCCATCGCGGCTTCCATCGAATGCTGCAGCGAGGCCCGCTGGGCCGGCAGCGTGACCGGCTGGCCCTGGTAGGGCGCCAGCAGCGCGCTCAACTGGTCGTACTGCCAATACTTGATCATCAGGTCGGCCCAGGTGTTGATCATGCCGGTGCCGCCCACGACGAAGGCCCAGACCAGCGTGACCACGCCCAGCAGATTGTGCAGGTCCAGCCACTTGACGCGCGGCGCGCGGTGCCGCCGCACGTCGCCGAACTCCAGCTTCTTCATGAAGGGCCCGTACAGCACCGCGCCGGTGACGATGGCCACCAGCAGCAGGAGCCCCATGAACCCCAGGAAGAGCTTGCCCGCCAGCCCCGCGAACAGGTCCACGTGCAGTTTGAGCATGACGTACATGAACCCTTCGTCGAAACGGGGTTCCGCCAGCACTTCGCCGGTGCGGGCATCGACCGCCACCGAGCGGAAGTCGTCGGTGGGAGCGGGCGTGGGGGTGAGCGTGACGAACCAGATGCGGTCGTCTTCCTCGTCCTGCGAGACGAACTGGATGACGCGGTCGGGGTGGCGCGCCTGCGCGGCTTCCAGCACCCGGTCCAGGCTGACGCGCGCCCGGTCGTCCGCCCGGACGGGCGCCTCGACCTCGGTGCCCAGCAGGTGGCCCAGTTCGTGATGGAAGATCAGCGGCAGGCCGGTCAGGCACAGCAGCAGCATGAACAGTGTGCAGATCAGGCTGCTCCACTTGTGCAGCCAGGACCAGGTCTTCAGGGCGCGGGCGGAGGGCATGGGTCAGGGTTCCTGGAGAGGCGGGAAGGGCGCGCGGCCGGTCAGGCGCGCCTGCGGGTCGAGGCGTGGAAGCGCGGGCGGTCGGGCTGGCGCCGCAGTCCGAACCACAGCATGGTGGCGACCGGGATGCCCAGCCCCGCCCAGGACCAGGCGTCGCCCCAGGTATCGGAAACCAGGGCGGAGATGAGTCCCGTCGCGGTCAGCACGCCCAGCACGAGCGGCCATCCCCAGATACGCAGGGTGGAGGTGGACATGGATTTCCGTCTTGAGAATAAGGAAAAGGCGAATAATAATTATTCTTATTTTAGATGGAAATGCCGGATACGCCCAGATGGTGTCCGAAAGGGACTCAGGCGGCGGGCTTGCGGCCCACGTAGCGGGTGACGAAGGCCGGGCCGCGGTGCCCGTCCCCTTCGTCCAGTTCCACCTCGCCTTCCCAGCCTTGCACTTCCTCGAGCAGGCCGGCGAAGTCCGCGCGTATCGTGGCGAGGTCGCTCAGCATGTCGACGTCGCGGGGGCCGCCGCTCTGGTAGGTCAGTTGGCGGGGATGGAAGGACTCCAGGATCAGCCAGCCGCCGGGAGCCAGCGCGTCCGCCAGGCGCCGGTGGGCGGCGGCCCGGAAGTCGCTGGGCAGGTGGACGTAGATCAGCACGACCGCGGCACAGGTGGCGGGAGGCGGCGCCCAGGCCGCCAGGTCCGCGTTCAGCGTGGTGATGGTGACGCCCCGGCTCGAGGCCAGGGCCAGCGCCTTGTCCAGGCCGACCTGCGAGTTGTCGACCGCCAGCACCTGGTGTCCGCGCTCGGCCAGCCATACGCTGTTGCGGCCTTCGCCATCGCCGGGCAGCAGCACCCGGCTACCGGCCGGCAGGCGGGGTTCCTGCTCGGCCAGGAAGCGGTTGGGCGCGGTTCCGTACTTGTAGCCAGGTTCGGAAAAGCGTTGATCCCAGGTCTTCATGCTGCTCGATATCTCCGATAGAGGGACTTACTCGTCTTGTTCCCTGAGTTCGTACCACATGGCGTTCAGGACGGCGAAAGTCGCCGCCAGACCCAACCCCAGTATCCAGGAAAAATACCACATGCTCGTTCCTCCCAGGTGCGTCAGTAGGCGTGGTTGCCAGGATCTTTCACGGCCGCTTCGTCGACCTTGCCCCACAGGACCCGGTAGACCCAGGACGTGTAGGCGACGATGAGCGGCACGAAGATGCCCGCCGCGACCAGCATGATGAACAGCGTCAGGTGGCTGGACGAGGCATCCCAGACCGTCAGGCTGGCCCGCGGATCGGCGGACGAGGGCAGCAGGAACGGGAAGATCGAGACGCCCACGGTCAGGATGATGCCCAGGATGGCCAGCGAACTGGCCAGCAGCGCGCCGACCTCGCTGCGCAGCCGGAGCAGCAGCAGGGCCAGCGCCGAGCCCGCCAGGCCGGCGGCCGGCGCCAGCATCAGCCACGGGTGGGCGGCGTAGTTGTCGAACCAGGCGCCCGCGGCGATCTCGGCCGTCTTGCGCAGCGGATTGGACGGGCCGAGCGGGTCGATGGTGCTCGTGATGCGGTAGCCGTCCACCCAGGCCCACAGTGCGATGCCGCCCAGCGCGAACAGCAGCAGCGTCAGGAACGCCGCCATGCTGCCGTAGCGGCGGGCGCGTTCGGCCACCTGGCCGCTCGTCTTCAGGACCAGCCAGCATGCGCCCTGGGTCACCAGCATCGCGACGGACACCAGGCCGCACAGCAGCGCGAAGGGGGACAGCAGGCCGAAGAAACTGCCGTCATAGAAGATGCGCAGGTCGCCGTCGAGCCGGAACGGCACGCCCAGCAGCACATTGCCCACCGCCACGCCCAGGATCAGCGAGGGCACCAGGCCGCCGACGAACAGCGCCCAGTCCCAGGCCGTGCGCCAGCGCGTGCTTTCGCGCTTGCTGCGGTACTTGAAGCCCACCGGCCGCAGGATGAGCGCGAACAGGATGGCGAACATCGCCAGGTAGAAGCTGGAGAAGGACACCGCGTACAGCGGCGGCCACGCCGCGAAGATCGCGCCGCCGCCCAGGATCAGCCAGACCTGGTTGCCTTCCCATACGGGACCGATGGTGTTGATGACCACGCGCCGTTCGACGTCGGTGCGGCCGACGAAGGGCAGCAGCATGCCCGTGCCCAGGTCGAAGCCGTCGGTCAGCGCGAAGGCGATCAGCAGGATGCCCAGCAGCGCCCACCAGATCAGGCGCAGCACGTCGTAGTCGATGAGTGTGTGCAGAATCATGGCTTACTCCTGGGCGGTCAGACGTTGGGACAGGTGCGGGGCCACGAGCCGGACTTCCGGATCGGGGTCGGGCTCCACGCCCTTGCGGATGGCGCGCAGCATCAGGCTCATCTCGACGATGAACAGCACGGTGTAGAGCGCGGTGAAGCCCAGGATGGTCAGCAGTACCGTTCCCGCGCCCAGGTCGGAGACGGCCGCGGCGGTGGGCAGCACGCCTTCGATCACCCAGGGCTGGCGGCCGAACTCGGCCACGATCCAGCCCATCTCGGCGGCGATCCAGGGCAGCGGGATCGCGAACACCGCGACCTTCAGCAGCCAGCGGTGCGCATCGAGCCGGCGGCGGGCCGACAGGATGAAGAACGTCGCCATCAGCAGGATGAAGAAGAAACCCAGGCCGACCATGATGCGGAACGACCAGAACAGCGGCAGGACCATGGGCACGGTGTCCCAGGCGGCCTGGTCGATCTGCTGCGGCGTGGCCTGGCGCGGGTCGTCCAGGTAGCGCTTGAGCAGCAGGGCGTAGCCGAGGTCGCCGCCATGCTGCTCGAAGGCGTCGCGGTCGGCCGGCGCGATGGCGGCGGAGCTGCCCGCCGCGCGGATGCGCTGCAAGGCGTCGAAGGCCACGATGCCGCTGCCTATGCGCTCGCGCGCGTGATCGACCAGCGTGGTGATGCCGGGGATCTCGGTGGTGAGCGAGCGCGTGCCGATCAGGCCCATGACGGCCGGGACGCGGACGGCATAGTGGGTCTCGCGCGCCTGCTGGTCGGGAATGCCGACGATGGTGAAGGGCGCGGGGGCGGGTTCGGTTTCCCACATGCCTTCGATGGCGGCCAGCTTCATCTTCTGGTGCTCGGTCGACAGGTAGCCGCTTTCATCGCCCAGGACCACCACCGACAGCGCCGAGGCCAGGCCGAACGAAGCGGCCACCGTCATCGAGCGCTTGGCCACGTCGATGTGCCGGCCCTTCAGCAGGTACCAGGCCGATACGCCCAGCACGAACACGGACGCGGTCACGTAGCCGGCCGACACCGTGTGCACGAACTTGGCCTGCGCCACCGGGTTCGTCAGCACGGCGAAGAAGTCGGTGACTTCCATGCGCATGGTCTCGGGGTTGAAAGCCGAGCCCACGGGGTTCTGCATCCACCCGTTGGCGATCAGGATCCACAGCGCCGAGAAGTTCGAGCCCAGCGCCACGCACCAGGTCGCCACCAGGTGCCCGACGCGCGACAGCTTGTTCCAGCCGAAGAAGAACAGGCCGACGAAGGTCGCCTCCAGGAAGAAGGCCATCAGCCCTTCCAGGGCGAGCGGTGCGCCGAAGATGTCGCCCACGTAGTGGCTGTAGTAGCTCCAGTTCATGCCGAACTGGAATTCCATCACCAGGCCGGTGGCCACGCCCAGCACGAAGTTGATGCCGAACAGCGTGCCCCAGAACTTGGTCATCTGGCGCCAGATCTTGCGTCCGGTCATGACGTAGACCGTCTCCATGATGGCGATGACGACCGACAGGCCCAGCGTGAGCGGGACGAAAAGGAAGTGGTAGAGCGCCGTCAGTGCGAACTGCAGGCGCGAGAGTGAAACGATGTCGAGGTCCATGGTGCCAGCTTCCTCCTCAGTCCGGGCGCAGGGTGTGAAGTCGATGATCGAAAGCGGGGGTGCCGCGGCGCAGGTCGGCGGCCACGGTGCCGGCGGCCAGCACGACGATGCGGTCCGCCAGGACGGCTTCCCGCCGGATGTGGGTGGCGATGAGCAAGGTGTGATCGCGCGCCTGTCCGGCCAGCCGGGCTATCACGTCGCGCGCGGTCGGCGCATCCAGTCCTTCCGTGGGTTCGTCCAGCAGCCATAGCTGCGTGGGCCGCAGGAACAGCCGTGCCAGCGCGAGCCTGCGGGCCTGGCCCGCCGACAGGCCCAGGCCGCCTTCGCCCAGGCGCGTGTCGAGCCCGGCGGGCAGGGCGGCGATGGCCTGGTCCAGGCCCGCGGCCCGCAGCGCGGCCCATAAAGCGTCGTCGCCGGCATCGGGCCGGGCCAGGCGCAGGTTGTCGCGCACGCTGTCCTGGAACAGCTCGGTGCGTTGGGTCAGCAGACAGGAGGCGGGGGCCAGGACCCGTCCGGAAGAGGGCAGCCGCTCGCCCGCCACCAGCGCCAGCAGCGTCGACTTGCCGGCGCCGCTGGGACCGATCACGGCTACGCGTTCGCCGGGCCGGATCGCCAGGGTGATGCCTTCCAGGGCCACGTTGGTGGACAGGCCGGGTCGGCTGTCGTGGCGCAGGCTGGCGTGTTCGATCAGGATGTCGCCGGAGGCGGCGCGGGCCGGGGCCGCTTCCGGTGCGTCCAGCCGCGGCGCCAGGCGGCGGATGGCCAGCAGGGTACGGCCCAGCTCCAGAGTGCCCCGCCGCAGCGGCGTCAGCGGTTCGGCGCTTGTCAGCACGAGCAGCAGGGCCAGCGCCGCCACGGGGGCGCCGATGGCCGACCCGGCGACCAGCAGGACACAGGCCGCCAGCGTGGCGGCCAGGGCCATGGTGCCCGCCATGGCTTGCAGAAAACCGCCTTGCGCGTCGGCGCGGTTGATGGTGTCGTCGGCGGCGGCCAGCCGGTGCTCGGTCCGCGCCAGCATCCGGCATTGCGCCGTCAGCCGGCCGGCCATGGCCAGTTCGGTCTGGCCGGAGACGAGGTCGATGGCCTGCGCGCGCAGGGCTTCGATCGCATAGGCGCGGCGGCACGCGGCGCGGCGGCTGCGGCGCGCGGTCCAGGCCAGGATGCCGGCGCCCGTGGCCAGCAGCCAGCCGGCCATGGCCAGGCCCAGCGGCAGGCTGACCACGCCCAGCATGACGCCGACCAGGGCGATCGCGGCACAGGCGGCGCCGGCCGGTACCAGCAGGCGCAGGTACAGCGCGTCCAGCGCGTCGGCGTCGGCAGTCAGGCGGAACAGCAGCCGGGCCGGCCGCGCGAGCAGCCTGCGCGCGGCCTCGGGCCGGGCCCAGCCCGCGAACAGCCGGGGGCGCAGCGTGGCGATGACCGCGAGCGCCGCGTCATGGGTGACGACCCGCTCGCCGTAGCGGCCCGCGGTACGGACCAGGGCCAGCAGCCGTATGCCGGCGCCGGGGGTGAACACGTCGAAGGCGAGGGCGGTGCCGGCGGCCAGCCCGGCCAGCGCGGTGGCGGTGATGAACCATCCGGACAGGCCCAGCAGCCCCATGCCGGCGAAGACCGTCAGCGCGGCCAGCGCGACGCCGCCCCACAACAGGCCCCGCCGATCGGCGAAGAACAGCCGCAGCACGGCGTGGATGGAGGTCTTCATGAGGCCGCTCCCACGGCGGCCAGCGCGGCCATTTCCGTGTCGGCCGGCGCGGGGCGCAGGGCGGCCAGGTCGATCACGCGGTCCATGTGCGAGGCCAGCTCGGGGTCGTGGGTGGCGACGATCAGGGTCCTGCCCGCGGACTGGGCCAGTAGCCGGCGGGTCAGCTCCCGCGCCGTGGCGGCGTCCAGGTGGGCGGTGGGTTCGTCGGCCAGCCAGAGATCGCTGCCGGGCGCGGCGGCCGCCCTGGCCATCGCCAGGCGCAGGCATTCGCCGCCCGACAGGCCGATGCCGGATTCGCCCAGCGGACGTCCGGCTTCGCGTCCCGCGAGCTGCTCCAGGGTCGCGGCCTCCAGGGCGTGGCCCACGGCCTGGGCGTCCACGTCCGGGCGGCCCAGGGCGACGTTGGCGCCCAGCGTGCCGGCGAAGACATGAGGCTTCTGCCCTATCCAGGCCATGCGTGCGCGCAGTCGGGGTGCGCTTTGATCGTCCAGCGTCACGCCGTCGATGACGACGGCGCCGGACTGGGCGGGCACGAGGCCGGCGATCAGCGCCAGCAGCGTCGATTTGCCCGCGCCGCTCGGCCCCGTGATGGCCACCCGTTCGCCGGACGCCACGCGCAGGTGCAGGCCGCCGATGACCGACGGCGCCGCATCGGCGTGGGCGAAGCGCAACTGGACGAGTTCGACGGCAGGCGGCGGACGATGCGCGGGGGTGTTGCCGGACGGCGGGAAGGGCGCGGCGCCGCCCACCAGCTTCGACGGCGCCGAGGAAAGCGCGCGCAGCGCTTCCAGCGCCGCCCGGCCCGCGGCCCGGTCGTGCCAGGCCGTGGAGAGGTCGCGCAGCGGTTCGAAGAAACTGGGGGCCAGCAGCAGGACGAAGAGGCCCTGGCCGAGGGTGAGGGGGCTGCCCCAGGTGCCGAAGGGCAAGGTGCCCAGCAAGTGGAATCCTACGTAGACCGCAACCATGGCGACCCCGATGGCGGAAAACAATTCCAGCACCGCCGAGGACAGGAAGGCGATGCGCAGTACCGCCATGGTACGCGTACGCAGCGTTTGTGCAACGTATGCCAGCCGTCCGGTGGTGGCGTCGACGGCATCCAGGGCTCGTAGCGTGGCGAGTCCGCGCAGGCGATCCAGCAGGAAGGCGTTCAGCGTGCCCATCTCCGCCAGGTGGGCCTGGCTGGCGCGCTGGGCGCGCCAGCCCACCAGCGCCATGAAAACCGGGATCAGCGGGGCCGAGGCCAGCAGGACCAGCGCCGCGACCCACGACAGCGGCGCAACGGCTGCCAGGATGGCCAGCGGCACGACCAGGATTTTCAACTGGATGGCGGGGTAGCGGGCCAGGTAGGGCAGCGCGGCGTCGGCCTGTTCGGCCAGGACGCTGGCCGCGTGGCCGGCGGCGGGGCGCCGCTTGTCCAGCGGGGAGCCGCCCGCCAGCGCATCGACCGCGGCGGCGCGCAGCGCCGACAGGCGGCGTCGAGCGACCTGGAAGCTCAGGCGTGCGCCCCACGCATCGCAGCCCGCGCGCACGACGCCGGCAAGCAGGAAGCCGGCGGCGGCGAGCAGGCCGGCGGCCACGTCGCCGGGATCCGCCGCCATGCGCTGTACCGCCGAGGCCAGGATGCCGGCTTGGACCAGCCACGTCAGCGATCCGGCCAATTGCAGCCAGTCGCCGGGGGAAGGGCGGAGCGCGTCGCCGGAGCGCGCGGAGGCGGGGCGGGACAGGGGCGTACTCCCGTTGTACGTTGGGGGCTACGCCTAAGGTATCAGTGCTCGGCCTTTCGTGACAATGATCTGCCGCAACTCGCGACATTCGGTCGCGCCCCTGGTGGCTGCGGACAAAAGAAAGCGGCCCCGCTGTGGGGCCGCTTTCCGGGTTCAATCCCGATCGTCGTAGTGTCGATGGTAGTGGCGTTCGCGGTAGCGCTGTTGGCGCTCCCAGCGCCGCTCCTGTTCCCAACGCCGCTCGCGCCAGTACGGATCGTAGGGCACGTAGCCGACCGGTCCGGGCACCACCATCACGGGGGGAGGCGGGGGCATGTAGACCGGTGCGGGAGCCATGTACACCGGGGGTGGGCCGTAGATGACGCCTGGTATGCCGATGCCTATGGATACGCTTACGCGGGCCTGGGCCGTCGCGCTGATGGCCAAGAGGGCCACGCCCATCAGCCCTGCCATTGCCAGCCGTTTCATACAGATTCTCCGAGACTGCGATGATCCCACTGTACGGGCGATTCCCGGCCGGCGGTTTGTACGGGCTGTTGCAAGCGTCGCTACATGTAACGTCCCTGGGAAGGACGTTACGCCACGCGTTGCCCGGCAGCGACGCGCTCAGTAGCCCACGGTGAAGCGCCGGCCCGTGTGCGCGGGCTTCTCCACTTCGTCCAGCATCGCGATGGCGAAGTCTTCCATGGAAATCCAGCTGCGGCCGTCCGCGGCGGTCAGCAGCGTATCGCCGCCCAGGCGGAACGTGCCCGTGCGCTCGCCCGGCACGAACAGCGCCGACGGCGACAGGAAGGTCCAGTCGAGGCCCTTTTCCGCCCGCAGGGCGTTCAGCCAGTCACGGCCGGCCAGCGCTTCGGGCTTGTACTCGGCCGGGAAGGTCGGCGTGTCGACCAGCGCGGCTCCCGGAGCCACTTCCAGGCTGCCCGCGCCGCCCACCACCAGCAGCCGTGGTACGGCGGCCTGCTTGACCGGGCCGAGGACGGCGGCAAGAGGGGAAGTGGCGAAGCGGACGCTGCTGACGACCGCGTCCTTGCCGCGCAGGGCCTCGGCCAGCTTCGCGCCGTCGGCCAGGTCGATGTCCAGCGTGTCCAGTTCGGCGCGCGCGGCTAGCCTGGAGGCATGGCGGGCGATGGCGGTGACATGGTGGCCGCGGGCCAGGGCTTCGTTGACGAGGCGGCTGCCGACGTTGCCGGTGGCGCCGATGATGGCGATGTTCATGGAAGCTCCTTGATGATGAGGGGGAGGGCGGAGGCGATCCGCCGCGACAGTCACCAGCTTAGAGCTTGGTCCATGAGGGAAAAACTGGGGTGGCCGCCATAGTTTGTTTCGGTTTACGGTCAAATGCCGCCCCTTTTTGTCGCGTCGTAGGCAAGGGTTACATCCGATTCCTGTTCCCCGGGAAGCGACGAGCGTATAGATTGGGGCCATGTCCGACGGCCATGGTCAGGCATCGCGCTTGCTACGGCCGGGGGGAGGACGCTCTGCCGCAGTCCCAAGGAGTCCATATTGACGACCATGCTTCGAGGTCCCGCGCACAGGATGGCCGGGAACGACACCGCCTTTTCGATGGAAGGTGCGCCGTCCTCAGGGCGACGCGCCGAGACCGCGCCGCTCGACAACCGAGCGGAGGAACTGGCCGCCGGCTTGCGCGCCGGCCAGGCCCACATCGATCCGAAATTCCTCTACGACGCGCAGGGGTGCGTACTGTTCAACGCGATCTGCGAACTCGAGGAGTACTATCCGACGCGCACCGAGCGGGCGATCTTTGAGGCTCATCGTGCCGCCATCGCGCAGGCCCTGCCGCGCCGCCTCCAATGGGTGGACCTGGGCTGCGGGGATTGCGCGAAGTCGCGCGCCTGGCTTGCCCACGTGGATGCCTGTCGTTACCTGGGCGTGGACATCGCCGCCGACTGCCTGCGGCACGAAGTGGCCGCGCTGGGGCGCAAGTTTCCGCAGGTTGCCTGCGTGGCGGTGGAGGCCGATTTCACGGGAGACCTGGACCTGCGCCGGCACCTGGCCGATACCCAGGAGCAGCCGCCGGTATTCTTCTACCCCGGATCGTCCATCGGTAATTTCGACCCCGAGCGGGCCGTCGCGCTGATGGCCTCGATCTGCCGGCAGGCCGGCCCGCGCGGCAGCCTGCTGATCAGCGCCGACCTGCGCAAGGACCGTCGCGTGATGGAGCGCGCCTATGCCGACGACCTGGGGGTGACGGCCGCGTTCAACCGGAACGTGCTGCGCGTCTGCAACCGGGTGCTGGGCAGCGACTTCCAGCCCGCCGAATTCGAGCATGAGTCCCGCTTCGACGACGGCCATGGCCGCATCGAGATGCGGTTGCGGGCCAGGCAGCGGCAGCACGTGCGCTGGGGCTCGTCGGAGCGGATCTTCGAGGCCGGCGAGGATATCGTGACCGAGCATTCGTACAAGTACACGCCGGCGCAGTTCGATGCCATGCTGGAGCAGGCGGGGTTCTCGGTGCGCAACATGTGGACCGATCCCCGTTCGTGGTTCGGCGTTTTCCTGGCGCAGCGATGAACGCGCGCGACGATGTGTTCGTTCCCGAACTGCTGGCCCGCCGCGTGGCGGGGGTGCGCGAGGCCACGCTGGCGCTGCTGGACGGGCTGACGCCCGAGGACTGCATGCTGCAGTCCATGCCCGAGGCCAGTCCGGTCAAGTGGCACGTCGGCCATGCCGCGTGGTTCTTCGAGACCTTCGTGCTCGAGCCGTGGCAGCCGGATTTCCGGCCCTTCGATCCCGCCTTCCGCGAACTGTTCAACTCCTACTACGTAGGCGTGGGCGAGCGCCATCCGCGCGGGCAGCGGGGGCTGCTCTCGCGGCCGTCGCTGGACCGCGTCATGGCCTACCAGCAGTCGGTGCTGGAGCGTCTGCTCGAATGGATGGACGATGCCGCGCCGCCCCAGGCGCTGGCGCTGGTCGAGCTCGGCCTGCATCACGAGCAGCAGCACCAGGAACTGATCGCGACCGATCTGAAGCACCACTTCTGGCACAACCCCTTGTTGCCCGGATGGCGACCGGCTCCGGCCGAAGCGGCCGCGGTGGATCCCGGGCCGGCGGGATTCCGGCGCTACGACGCGGGACTGGCGGACCTGGGGCATGCGGGCGACGGTTTTGCCTTCGACAACGAGGCGCCCCGGCACCGCGCGTGGGTAGAGGCGTTCGAGCTGGCGCAACGTCCGGTCTCGAATGCCGAGTACCTGGCCTTTATCGAGGATGGCGGCTATGGCCGGCCGGACCTGTGGTTGTCCGATGGCTGGGACGCGCGCGTGCGGGGCGGCTGGGACATGCCGCTGTACTGGATGCGGGGCGACGGCCGGTGGACGTGCCACACGGCGGCCGGCCCGCGCCCGGTGGATCCGGCCGAGCCCGTCTGCCACCTGAGCTACTACGAGGCCGATGCCTATGCCCGCTGGGCGGGCGCCCGGCTGCCGACGGAGCAGGAGTGGGAGCGGGCCGCCGCGCAGGCCATGGCCGAGGGTACCAGCCTGCCGGCCGAAGGGGACTTCGCCGAGTCCGGGCTGCTGCATCCGGCGCGCCTGCGCGCGGAGGCGACGGGCTTCCTGGGCGGTGTCTGGGAATGGACGCAGAGCGCCTACCTGCCGTATCCGGGGTTTCGTCCGGCCGCCGGCGCGGTGGGGGAATACAACGGCAAGTTCATGATCAATCAGATGGTGCTGCGGGGCGGGTCCTGCGCCACGCCGCGCAGCCACATCCGTGCCACGTACCGCAATTTCTTCGCGCCGGGTTCGCGCTGGCAGTTTGCCGGCCTGAGGCTGGCGCGGGCCTAGCGCGCCTTGCCCTTGGGGGCGGGCGTGTCGGCGTTGCGGCGCGCCTCGCGCAGGTTCGACAACAGGCCCTGGCAATCGGCATCGGTGCCCGGGCCGGTCTCGATCAGCGGGATCAGCGCGGCCAGGGGGTTGATGAAGGCCAGCGCGATCGAAGCGCCCGCGCGCGCGAACAGCGAGGCCTTGTCGATCTTGAAGTCGGGCGCGCCGAAGGTGCCGACGATGTCGATGGGCGAGCGCGCCACGAGGATGCTCTTGTCCTTGGGGCGGGGCTCGAAGCGCAGAGCCAGGCGCTCGTTGCGCAGGTCTATGGTGCCGTGGCCATCGACGCGGGTGTCCTCGGTGTCGATGACCAGGGCCTGCGAGGTGGCGATGCCGTCCTTGACCCCGAAGGTGGCGACCGCGCAGCGCAGCCGTGTGTCCTTGTCCCCGCCGATCAGGAAGCCCAGCGCCTGGGAGGCGTCCAGGCCGATGGCCTCGACCAGCAGGTTCGAGATTTCGCCACCGGTCACGGCCATGCCCACCGTGCCGTCGGCGCGCCCCAGCATGGTCCGTATCGAGTTGCCCGCGGTCTTGAGTTTCACGTCGGCGCCCAGCGTGCCCTCGCTCTTCTGCATCAGCTTCACGTCGGGGAACAGTCGGTTCAGGCGCGCCCGCTGCACGCCGATATGGGCGTCGGTGCGTATCACCGGTTGGCGCGCGTCCAGCGTGATGTCCGAGCGCAGCTCGCCGCCCGCATAGCCGAAGTTCAGCGGAACCAGCTTGAGCACGCCGTCCTGCAGGATGAGATGGGCGGAGAAGTCGTCGAAGGCCCAGGGGCCGCGCACGCGCACGTCGCCCGCGTCCAGCGTGACGTCGGCATCGGTGGCGTTGAGACGCTCCAGCCTGAATTCGGCATCGGGCAGGATGCGGCGGTCGGCCGCCGGCTGCGGCGCGGCCTGCGCCTTTTGCGCGGGGGCATCGTCGCGCACGCCGATCAGGGGGCCGAGATCCTTCATGTCCAGCACGCGGCTCTTGAGCTTGGCGCGCAGCATGGGCTTGCCGCGGCGCATCTCGTAGCTGGCATCGCCGGAAATGTCGGTCGAGCCTATCGTGCCGGCCATGCCCGACAGGTCGAAGTTCATGCCCGCGCGCTTCAGCCGGCCCTTGATGCGGTAGGGCGGGGTGGTGGGCAGGGGCAGGTTGATGTACGGATACAGCGTGGACAGGGTCGGCCCGGCGACGTCCAGCGCCACGTCCACGGTCGCGTCGCCGAACGGATCACCCACCTGGCCCTCGGCCCGGATGTGGGTGGGGCCGCCCTTGGCGTCGATGAAGAAGGGAAAGGGCGTGCCCGAATCGCGCAGCGCCAGGATGCCGCCGGTACGCGCGACGCCGCCGAACGCGGCGTCATGGTAGTGGCCGCCGAATTCCAGCTTCATGCCGTAGGCCGGTCCCGAGGTGGGCGTCTCCATGCTGTCGGCCTGCAGGTGCGCATCGGCCTTCAGCACGCGGTCGTCGTAGTTCACCTTCACGCGGTTCAAGGACAGCGCGCGCAGGACCACGTCGAGGGGCGGTCCGTCGTCGTCCTGCCTGGCCAGGGTCCAGTTGTTGGCCCCCTCGGCGTCGCGGGCCAGGTGGGCCTGGGCGCCGTCCACCGACAACAGGTCCAGCACGACGGCCCGCCGTAGCAGGGGCAGCAGCCGGACGTGGACCTCGATGGATTCGGCTTCCAGCATGCGCCCGGGCTTGGCATCGGGAATGTTGTCCACCGCCAGCCCGTGCAGCCGGATGCGGGTGACGGGCCGCAGCCGCATGCGGAAATCCTCGAGCACCACCTGCCGCCCGAGCTTCTCGGTGGCGAGTCTTTCCACCGGTCCGCGCAGGAAGCGCCAGTCGGTCAACAGCGCGGCGGCGACCAGGAGGACGATGATTCCAACGACGGCGGCAAGGATTTTTTTTGTTCGCATCGGCAGATTCCGCGGGAAGGGTATGTCTCTCCCCGCGTTTTAATGGCTCAGGGCTGTTTGCGCAATTCCGCGGGCGACAACCTCATCAGGTCGCGGTACTTGGTGACGGTGCGCCGCGCCACCACCACACCCTGTTCCGCCAGCATTCTGGTCAGCGAGACGTCGGACAGGGGATCGCGGCGGTCTTCGGCGGCGATCATGTCGCGGATCAGGGCACGCACCGCAGCGGCCGAACAGCGGCCGCCCGTTTCGGTGGCAAGTTCGCGCGAGAAGAAATGCTTGAACTCGAACACGCCGCGCGGCGTGGCCATGTACTTGTTGTTCGTCGCGCGCGAGACCGTGGACTCGTGCAGGTCCAGTTCCTCGGCCACCTTGCGCAGCACCAGCGGCTTGAGCGCGATCTCGCCGTAGTCGAAGAAGGTGCGCTGGTGGGCGACGATGGCCTCGGCCACGCGCTGGATGGTGGTGAAGCGCTGTTCGACGTTGCGTATCAGCCAGCGCGCCTCCTGCAGCTCCTGCGCCAGCGGGGCCCGGTCGTCGCAGCGCGCCTTGCGGAACAGGTTGGCGTAGGCCTGGTGCAGGCGGGCCTTGGGCATGACCGCCGGGTTGGTGGAGATCACCCATTTGTTGCGGATCTTGCGCACGATCACATCGGGCACGATGTGGTCGGTGCCTTCCTCCGAGAAGGCGAATCCCGGCCGTGGCGTCAGGCTGCGTATGAGCCGGCAGGCCACCGCCAGTTCCTCGTCGTTACAGCCCAGCCGGCGGCGCAGTTCCGCCGTTTCGCGGCGCGCCATCAAGTCCAGGTGGCGGTCGGCGATCGCCATCGCCAGCGCGCGCCCCGGCGTGGCCTCGCGCTGCGCCGCCAGTTGCAGGCGCAGGCATTCTCCCAGGCTGCGGGCCGCGAGCCCCGGCGTGTCCAGGTGCTGGACCAGCGTCAGCGCGACCATCCATTCGTCGTGCGTGGGCATGGGCTGCACGGACAGCGTCTCGGCCAGTTCATCGAAGTCCTGGCGCAGGTAGCCGTCCTCGTCCAGTGCCTCGATGGTGATCTCGGCCAGCAGCCGGTCGCGGTCTCCCAGGCGGTAGCCGCACAACTGCTGGTGGAGGTAGTCGTGCAGCCCCATGGAACTGTGCGTCCATTGCCCGATGTCGGGCCGGTCCTCGCCGTCGTCGTCGCGGGTCCGATTGCCGGCGTAGCTGCCGCCGTAGGGCTCCGGGTCGAACGCAGGGGGAGGGGGCTCGGGCGTGTCGTCGGCCTCGGCCTGGCTGGCGGCATTGCGGTCCACCGGGAGGACCGATTCGCCGGCCTGCGCGGCGGCCGAGGCGTCCTGGTCGTCTTCCTCCAGGAAGGGGTTGTTCGCGATGGCTTGCTGCAGCTCCTGTGTGAACTCGAGCGCGGACATCTGCAACAGCTTGACGGACTGCTGGAGCCTGGGCGTCAAGGACAGTTGCTGCCGCACACGGATGTCGTAAGTAGCTTGAACCAATGCCGTCTCCCATGCTTGGCCGGACCGTCGGCCGTTGAATGTCGCAATCCCCCTACGTGCAAGCTTCGTGCCAATGCGAAGCCGTAGGCATGATGCGCGGGACAGTGGAAAATAGCGTGCAGCTCTTGCCGCTTCGGTAAGTTTTACCGGTGTAAAGGCCAACTGGACAGGGGCTATGCTCGACGGAACGGGTTTGTCTCGTAACAGAATGAGAAAAACATGCGAAGCTTCCTGCGCGTCCTTCTGTACGGCCTGTGCGCGGTGCTGTTGTGCCATTGCGCCAACCCGCTTCCCGATCCGGCCAGCGGCGTCGAGCCGCGGCGCAAGGTCCGCATCTCCAGTGAATCCGGCCTGCTGACCTACCGCGAGAGCCGCCGCATCATCCAGCAGTTGGACGCCCGGGGCCAGGCCGGCGATTTCCTGGCGCGCCACCTGCAGGTCGAGGAGGCCGTGACCGATGCGCCGCTGGTCGTCGGCAACGAGGTGCGGCTCTTCGGCGACGGCACCAGCACCTACCGTGCGATGGAAGAAGCCATCGGTGCCGCGCGCCGCTTCATCCATCTGGAAAGCTACATCTTCGAGGACGACCAGATCGGCAATCTCGTGGCCGAGATGCTGATCGCCAAGCGCGCGCAAGGCGTCGCGGTGGCCGTGATGGTGGACGACATCGGCACCTTGTCCGTTCCGCCCGATCTTTTCGACCGCCTGCGGCAGGCGGGCGTGCAGGTGGTCTTCTTCAATCCCGTCAATCCGCTCAAGAGCCGGGGCAACTGGTCCATCAACGAGCGCAGCCATCGCAAGATCCTCGTGGTGGACGGCGAGGTCGCCTTCGTCGGGGGGATCAACCTGAGCGACGTCTACGCGTCCCGGCCGGTGGCCGGCTCGGGCCAGGCCCACGAGGCCGAGGGCCAGCAGGACGCGCCCTGGCGGGACACGCACATCAGCATCCGCGGCCCTGCCGTGCCCGATGTCGAGCGCGTGTTCCTGGAGGGCTGGCGCAGCCAGGGCGGGCCGCCGCTGGGCGATATCGACTTCCTGCCGCAGCAGCCCCGGCGCGGGCCGCATGTGGTGCGCATCCTGGTCAACCGCCCCGGTTCGACGGACAACCATGCCATCTACCTGACGCTGCTGTCGGCCATCAACAGTTCGCAACGGTCGGTGCATATCACGATGGCCTACTTCGTGCCCGATCCGGGCTTCATCGCGGCCCTGGGCGATGCCGCCCGCCGCGGGGTCGATGTGACGCTGCTGTTGCCGGGGTTCAGCGATTTCTCGATCGTGCTGCATGCCGGCCGTTCCCATTACGAGGAACTGCTCGAAGCCGGGGTGAAGATCTACGAACGCAAGGACGTGCTGCTGCATGCCAAGACCGCCGTGGTGGACGGCGTCTGGTCCACCGCCGGCTCCAGCAATCTCGACTGGCGCAGCTTCACCCTGAACCACGAGATCAATGCCGTGATCCTGGGGGCCGATTTCGGGGCCCAGATGGAAGCCCTGTTCGAGCGCGACCGGCAGGCGTCCGTACCGGTCGGGCTCGAACAGTGGAAGAAGCGGCCATTGTCGATCAGGTTCAAGGAGTTCATGTCGCGCCTGCTGGAGCGCTGGCTGTAGCGGCGGCCGGCGGACGGGCGTTAGGCGTCCCCGCCGCCGTGCTTGTAGGTGTCCAGCCGGTTGTAGAGCGTCTTGAGGCTGATGCCCAGCGTGCTGGCGGTCTGCCGCTTGTCGCCGCCGAAATGCGCCAGCGTCGCGAGTATGAGTTCCCGCTGGGCGTCCGGCAGCGGGATCCCCACCGCCAGTTCCAGGCTGCCCTCGCGCCGGACCACCCGGCGGTTGCGCGGGGCGGGCTCGGGATTCTGCACCTCGACCTCGTCGTCGGCCAGGATGAACGCCCGATGCACGGCGTTCTTCAGCTCCCGCACGTTGCCCGGCCAGTGGTACTGGCGCAGGCCGTCCAAGGTGCTCCGGGCGAAGCGCTTGCGGGTCTTCTCGGTCGTGTTGAGCTGGTCCAGGAAACGCTGTGCCAGCAGGTCGATATCGGCGGGCCGTTCGCGCAGCGGCGGAACCCGCAGCGGGAACACCGCCAGGCGGTACAGCAGGTCTTCCCGGAACCGTCCCTCCTGGACCGCCACCTGGGGGTCGCGGTTGGTCGCGGCGATGACCCGGACGTCGGTGGAGAGTTGTTCGGTTCCTCCGACCCGGTGGAAGGTGGAGGTCTCGAGCACGCGCAGCAGCTTGATCTGCATCTCCGGGACCATTTCCGTGATCTCGTCCAGGAAGATGGTGCCGCCGGCGGCGCGTTCGAAATACCCCGCGTGCTGCTGGATGGCGCCGGTGAAGCTGCCTTTCTCGTGGCCGAACAGTTCCCCCTCGATCAGCGTCGCGGGGATGGCACCGCAGTTGACCGGGATGAAGGGACCGGCGTCGCGCGGGCTCTTCTCGTGCAGGGTACGCGCGACCAGCTCCTTGCCGGTGCCGCTTTCGCCCACGATCAGCACCGTCAGCGCGGTGGGGGCCACCTTCTCGATCTGCTGGTACAGCTCCCGCATGGGTACGGAGCTGCCGTACAGCAGCCCGTAATGCTGGGATGGGGGAGCCGGGCGAACGGGTTCGTCCGCGTGCGGGGCCGCGGGACCGCTGGCCGCGTAGGGGGCATCGCTTTCCAGTATCGGTGCCAAGGCTTCGTCAGGGCGCATTGCCTGTTCCTTCCGCATGAATCTCCAGGGTGGGCCGAGGGCGGGAGTACCCAAGGCAGGGCGGTGCCCCATTCTAAGCAGGGTGCCCCGCGGGCCGGAAGCCGGTGGCGGGGTGGATGGTAACGGGCTGTCGCAAGCCTCGCGCGGGTCAGGGGAATTTACAAGTTTTCATGTAATTCTTACCTATTGCTTGCACTTGGGCCAGGGGGAGGCGCAGTCTATACAAGGAGTAAGCAATCTTGCGACGGCCAGCCATTTTCTTCGTAATTACCTGGATCAGCGCATTGATAAGGAGCGACTATGGGCAAGTATCGGGTTGCGGGACTGCGTGACGTGGAAGGCGCCATCGGCCAGGTCCGGGGCCTGGTCGAGGATGCCGAGGCGTTGTTGCGCAACACGGCCGGCCACGCGGGCGACGAACTGGACGCGGCGCGGTCGCGGCTGCGCGACCAACTGGATCGCGCCCAGGACCTGTACCAGGATGTGCGCCGCGGCGCCGCGGAGTCCTACCGGCAGGCGTCGGCCCAGACCGATGCCTATGTGCACGACAATCCCTGGCGCGCCGTCGGCATCGCCATCGCGGTGGGCGTGGTCATCGGCCTGCTCGCGCCCAGGCGCTAGCCAGCCACCGCCTTCGTCCGCCCATGCCGATCATCATCGCATCGAGGAGCCGCACCGCATGCCGCATGTCCTGATCGTGGACGACGAACCGAACACCCGGGCGGCCCTGGCGGAAATCGTCGGCGCCGAGGGGTTCACCACCGCCGTTGCGGGCGACCTCCGGGAAGCCCGTATCCAGATCGTGCGCCAGAGTCCCGACGTCGTCCTGACCGACCTGAAGCTGCCGGACGGCAGCGGCATGGACCTGTTCAAGGAACTGGATCCGTCCAATCCCGCCGAGGTCATCCTGATCACCGGCCACGCCAGCGTGGAAAGCGCGGTGGACGCCCTGAGGCTGGGCGCGGCCGACTATCTCATCAAGCCGATCAACATGCAGCGGCTCAAGGCCATCCTGGACCGCATCCCGCGGTCGGGCGACCTGAAGGCCGAGATCGGCTCTCTGCGCGGCGAATTGCGCCGCTTCGGCCGTTTCGGCCGCATGCTGGGCGGCTCGCCCGCCATGCAGGACCTGTACGACCAGGTCGGCAAGGTCGCGCCCACCGAGGCCACCGTGCTGCTGATCGGCGAAAGCGGCACCGGCAAGGAGCTGGCGGCGCAGACGCTGCACGACCTGAGCCTGAGGCGCAAGCGGCCCTTCCTGGCGGTGAACTGCGGCGCCATTTCGCCGAACCTGATCGAAAGCGAGATGTTCGGGCACGAGCGCGGCAGCTTCACCGGCGCCGAGCGCCAGCACAAGGGCTATTTCGAGCGTTCGCACGGCGGTACGCTGTTCCTGGACGAGATCACCGAGATGCCGATCGAGCTCCAGGTGAAGCTGCTGCGCGTGCTCGAGACCGGGCTGTTCATGCGCGTCGGCACCAACCAGGAAACCGAGTGCGACGCCCGCATCATCGCCGCCACCAACCGCAACCCCCAGGAGGCGGTGGCCGAGGGCAAGCTGCGCGAGGATCTCTACCACCGCCTGAATGTCTTTCCCATCCATCTGCCGCCGCTGCGGGAACGGGCCAAGGACGTCGAGCTTCTGGCCCAGAGCTTCCTCGACCTCTTGAACGAGACCCACAAGTCGGCCAAGGTCTTCTCGCCCGCCATGCTGGCCGACATGGCCTCGCATGCCTGGCCCGGCAACGTGCGCGAACTGAAGAACTATGTGCACCGTGCCTTCATCATGACCGATGGCGGCCTGATCGACACCGTGGCGGCGCCCATCCAACTGGCGCCCGCAGGCAAGGCGGAAAGCGAGCCCATCGTCACCATTCCCGTGGGTACGTCGCTTGCTGAGGCCGACAGGCGGCTGATCTTCGCCACCCTGCAGCACTGCGGGGGCGTCAAGAAGCACGCGGCCGAAGTGTTGGGCATCAGCCTCAAGACGCTCTACAACCGGCTGGAGGATTACGCCGCAGACGACGCCCGCGAGGCGGACATGCAGGACGTGCCGGTTTCCTGAGCGCGCCTGCTGCCACGGAGATCACTGACCATGTCCCGGTTGTACGCGCACTCGGTTCCCCCCGATCCTCCTGTCAAGGACCCGCCGCCGGTGGGCGATCCGCCTAACCAGCCAGTGGGGGATCCGCCGGTCCCGCCGGCCGAGCAGCCCGATCCCATCGACCCCGAACTGCCGCCGCCGCCGCCCACGCCGCCGGGCGAATGAGGCGCGGCACGCTACGTGCTGGCAATACCTCGTCCGTGATTCGAGGAGATTGCCGTGTCGCTCATCGTCGCTGCCCGTTTCGACTCCTTTCCCGAGGCCGAGGAGGCCGGCCGCAAGCTGTTCGCCGCCGGCTTTGCCCAGGAGGACGTCTCCATCTTCTTCGTCAATCCCGCCGGCCAGCATGACCGCTATCCGCTGGGCGGCGACCAGGCCGCCGATCCCGGGGCGCGCAAGACCAAGCACGGCGCGATAGCCGGTGCCGCCTTGCTGGGCCTGGCGGGGGCCGTGATCGGTTCCATCGTCTGGCTGTATGCCGCCGGATCCGTGCTGGCCCTGGTCATCGCGGTTGGGGTCGGCGCCTACATCGGTTCGCTGGGGGGCGCGCTGGTCGCCACCCGCAGCGCGACGCGCGCCTATCGGGCCGGCCACAGCACGGGAATGCGGCGTGCCGGCGTGCTGACCGCCGTCCACGTCACCGTCGCGACCGAATCCGCCGCCGCCCAGGTGCTCAGGGATTGCGACGGCAAGGACGTGGAAAAGGCCGAGGGCCGGTGGCGCGAGGGCGATTGGGTGGACTTCGACCCCGTGGCTCCTCCCGTCCTGAGCGACAAGGTGCAGGCCAGGCCGTCGGACGCCATGGACGCGCGCGAGTCCCGCGCCATGCAGCACTAGTCCGGCTTCCGGGCGACTCAGCGGGCGCGGGTCGCGTCGTCCTCGTCGTCGCCGGGGTGCGAGCGGGCCAGGCGTTCCTCGTCCACCACTTCGTCCGGCAGGACGTCGGCGCCGGTGCGTTCTTCCTCGTCGGGATCGACGGAAAGCCGCTCGCCCGTCTTGCTCGAGTCGGTGCCGGCCTCGTCCTCGGGCAGGCCGGCCAGGTCGCTGCCGGAATCCGAGGTGTCGCTGGGCCCGAGCTTGCCGCTCTTGCCGCTGTCTTCAGGCGGGCTTTCGCCCGTGCCTGGCAAGGTACTGTTGGACATGGCGCACTCCTTTTCACAAGCTTGGCAAGGGAATTGTCGCGCCGTGCGACATCCCCGCTCAAGCCTGCACGACGCAAACCGCGTACCCGGGGGCAGGGCGCGGCCATCCTAGGCGGAGGCGGGCGTCTTGTCCTTGTATTCGCACAGGTCGGCGATGCCGCATTGCGGGCACTTGGGCTTGCGCGCCACGCAGATGTAGCGCCCATGCAGGATCAGCCAGTGGTGGGCGTCCAGCAGGAACTCCTTGGGCACGAACTTGAGCAGCTTGTCCTCGACCTGGCGTACGGTCTTGCCCGGTGCGATGCCGGTGCGGTTGGAGACGCGGAAGATGTGCGTGTCGACCGCCATGGCCACCTGCCGGAAAGCGGTGTTGAGCACCACGTTGGCGGTCTTGCGGCCCACGCCCGGCAGGGCTTCCAGCGCCTCGCGGTCGGCCGGTACCTCCCCGCCGTATTGTTCCACCAGAATGCGACAGGTGGCGATCGCGTTCTTGGCCTTGGTCTTGTACAGGCCGATGGTGCGTATGTACTGGCTCAGGCCTTCCTCGCCCAGGGCCAGCAGCCGCTCGGGCGTGCCGTGCTCGGAAAAGAAGCGGCGCGTGGCCAGGTTGACCGACTTGTCGGTGGCCTGCGCCGACAGCAGGACGGCGATCAGCAGCTGGAAGGTCGACCCGTACTCGAGTTCGGTCCGGGGGGCGGGATTGGCGGCGCGCAGGCGCTCGAAGATCGCTAGTCGTTTGGCGGCGTTCATGCGGACACGGCTCGGGCCGTTGTTGTGATGACGGGACGGGGTCAGTGCGCGCGCCGGGAGCGGGCCCGGGCGAGGGCGGCCTCTAGTATGGCACGCTTGCGTTCGGCGGCTTCGTCGGCGCCCGCGGCCGTGGCGGCGGCCGGCAGGGCCGGGGAGTCCTGCTCCCGCACGGCCGACCGCGCGCGCAGGCGTTCCTGGTCCTCGTGGCTTTCGCGGGCCAGGCGCGTGGCACGCTGCTGATGGCGCGAGCGGGCCGCGGAGGCGTCGCCGTCGGTCCAGGCGCGCGCCGGCAGGGCGGGCTCCATGGTGATGCAATCGACGGGACAGGGGGCCACGCACAGATCGCAGCCCGTGCACAGGGCCGCCAGCACGGTGTGCATGGCTTTGTTGGCGCCCACGATGGCATCCACGGGACAGGCCTGGATGCAGAGCGTGCAGCCTATGCAGTGCTGCTCGTCGATACGGGCCACGTGCAGGGGGACGTGCAGGCCGCGCGTCTCGTCCAGGGGCAGGATGGGTTTGCCCAGCACCGCGGCCAGCCGGGCGATGCCGACGTCGCCGCCCGGGGGGCAGCGGTTGATCGGCACGTCGTCGTCGACCAGTGCCTGGGCATAAGGCCGGCAGCCGTCATAGCCGCACTTGGTGCACTGGGTCTGCGGCAGTTGCGCATCGACGAGGTCGATCCGGTTCACGGCTGGCGTCCGCTCAAGCCGCGTCCTGATGCTGGCGGATGAACTCGGCGATCTGGGGACAGATGACTTCGCGCCAGCGCCGGCCCGAGAAAATGCCGTAGTGCCCGCAGCGCGGGGCGGTGAAATGGCGCTTGCGGTCCGCCGGGATCCCGCTGCACAGGCCCTGCGCGGCCTCGGTCTGGCCGGAGCCCGAGATGTCGTCCAGTTCGCCTTCGATCGTGAACAGCGCCACCGACCGGATGTCCGAAGGCTTGACCAGGTGGCCGTTCACCTTCCAGACGCCGCGCGGCAGCTCGAAGTCCTGGAACACCGTGCGTATGGTGTCCAGGTAGTACTCGGCGGGCATGTCCAGGACGGCGTTGTATTCATCGTAGAAGCGGCGGTGCGCCTCGGCGTCGTCATCGTCGCCGCGCACCAGGTCCAGGTAGAAGTCGTAGTGCGACTTCAGGTGGCGGTCGGGATTCATGCTGACGAAGCCGGCGTGCTGCAGGAAGCCGGGGTAGACCTTGCGGCCCGAGCCGGGGAAGCGCGGCGGCACGCGGTGGATCAGGGTGTTCTCGAACCAGGAGTAGGGCTTGGTCTTGGCGAGATTGTTGACCTGCGTGGGCGACTTGCGCGGGTCGATGGGGCCGCCCATCATGATCATGCTGCGCGGCAGCTTGGGATCGTTGTCCGAGGCCATCAGCGAGACCGCGGCCAGCACCGGCACCGTGGGCTGGCACACCGAGATCACGTGGACGTCGGGGCCCAATTGACGGATGAAGTCGCGGATGTAGTCGACGTAGTCGGCCAGGTGGAAGGGGCCGGCCGACTGCGGCACCATGCGGGCGTCGATCCAGTCGGTGACGTAGACGTCATGCTCGGGCAGCAGCGCGCGCACGGTGTCGCGCAGCAGCGTGGCGTGGTGGCCGGACAGCGGCGCCACCAGCAGTACCGTGGGATCGGGCTTGCGCCGGGCCGAGGCCTTGCGCGGCGCCATCGGGGTGCGTACGAAATGCACCAGGTTACAGAAGGGCCGGGCGGCCGCGATCTGTTCCGTGACGGTGGCCTCGGCGCCATCGAGCGTGGTGGTCGGCAGGTCCCAGGCGGGTTTTTCGTAGTCCTTGCCCAGCCGATACAGCAGCTCGTAGCCGGCCGCCAGCCGCCGCGACAGCGGGGTGTAGGCAAGCGGGCTATAGGGGTTCGAGAACAGCTGCGCCGAGGCGTCGGCGAAGTGGGCAAAAGGCGTCAACAGGGCGCGCTGCCATTCATGCAGTTGATACAGCATCCTTGCTCCAGACCACGGGTGGGCAATCGATTCACCAGTAAACCGATTATATTGCATTGCACAATCGGTGTGTCACGCCAGCCGCGCAACTCGGTGTCACCAATAGTTTTCCACGGCCAGATTGCCTGGTTTACCCCGGCGGGAGGCCCCAAAACCGCGATCCGCCAGCAATTTGCGCAAATCAGACACCATTTCGGGATTACCGCACAACATGATGCGCGAACGCGACGGATCCAGCGTGACGCCGGCCTGGCGCTCCAGCTCGCCGCTGTCGATGAGCGTCGTGATGCGGGCATCCAGGGCGCCCTCGACCCGCTCGCGCGTGACCGAGGGCAGATAGATCAGCTTACCTGGCTGTTCCCGGCAAAATTCGCCGAAGACCTCGTGCTCGCGCAACCCTTCTATGGTGTCCCGGTAGACCAGTTCATCGGCCGTGCGCACGCTGTGGACCACGATCAGGTGGTCGTAGGTCTCCCAGACCTCCAGGTCCTGCAGGACGGAGACGAACGGGGCGAGGCCGGTGCCCGAGGCCAGCATCCACAGGTCCTTGCCGCTGGGGAAGGCCGCCGTGGTCAGGAAGCCGAAATTGGTCTTGTCGACGTAGAGCTTGTCGCCCTCGCGCAGGTGCTCGAGCGCGCTGGTGAACTCGCCGTCGGGCACGACGATGGAGAAGAACTCCAGGAAATCGTCATAGGGCGCGGACACGATCGAATACGCCCGCCAGACGATGCGGCGCCCCGACCCGTCCTCGGCATCCGGGTCCGACCGCTCGACGCCCAGCCGCGCGAACTGCCCCGGCACGAACCGGAAGCCGGGCGACCGCGTCGTGCGGAACGAGAAAAGCTTGTGCGGCACCCAGGTCTTGACCCAGGTAACCGTCTCGACGGTGTACTTATCCGACATCAATCCATTAATTCCGGGCGGCGGGTTACCCCAGGGCACCGCGGATCCGGCTCCGCCGGTCCGCCAGTGCCGCCCCCTGGGGGGCGCGCGTCAGCGCGTAGGGGGGGCCTACTTTTCTAGGAGATCCAGCTTGCCTTCCTTGTCCTTCCACTCGTCGGCGTCGGGCAGGGGCGGCTTGGTGCGCGTGATGCTGGGCCAGCTTTGCGACAGGTCGGCGTTGATCTGGACGAAATGCATCTGGTTGGCGGGGACGTCTTCCTCGGCCAGGATGGCATTGGCCGGGCATTCGGGGATACAGACGGCGCAGTCGATGCACTCGTCAGGGTCGATCACCAGGAAATTCGGGCCTTCGCGAAAGCAGTCGACCGGGCAGACATCCACGCAATCGGTGTATTTGCACTTGATGCAGTTCTCGGTGACGACGTGAGTCATAGGCGGCTCCAGGACGATGCTGGATAAAAGTTCAGGTCAGCCTATGATTTTACCGGACTCGCGCGCTTCGGCAGCCCATTCCCCTTGAAGGGCCATGGGAGTGGGCGGTGGGGGGGCGGGGGTAACTCCTCTCTTGTGCTATTTTCTTCGGTTACACAACAGGCATCCCTGGAGACCGTACGATGCGATCCACCCTGAACGTCCTGCGCAAGAAGCTTGCCGCGGGGCGGAAAATTTCCATGCTGACATGCTACGACGCCGGTTTCGCCAAGGTCATGGAGGATGCGGAGGTCGATTGCATCCTGGTGGGCGACACGCTGGGCATGCTCGTGCAGGGTAGGGATTCGACGCTGCCCGTGCTGTTGGAGGACATTGCCTATCACGTCTCCTGCGTGGCGCGCGGCACCCGCCGCCCGTTTCTGTTGGCCGACATGCCCTTCGGCACCTACCAGGAAAGCCCCCAGCAGGCCCTGCGCAACGCCGTGACGCTGATGCAGGCGGGCGCGCAGATGGTCAAGATCGAAGGCGGGGCCGAGTTGGCGCCCACCATCGAACTGTTGACCCGCAGCGGCATTCCCGTCTGCGGCCACATCGGCCTCCTGCCGTCCCACGTGCATGCGCTGGGCGGCTATCGCGTGCAGGGCAAGGAAGAGGCCGAGGCGCGCCGCATCGTGGCCGACGCCCGGGCGGTCGAGGCGGCCGGCGCCGCCATGATGGTGATCGAGGCCGTTCCCGATCCCGTCGCCCGCCAGGTGTGCGAGGCGGTGCAGCTGATCACCATCGGCATCGGCGCCTCGGTGGCGTGTTCGGGCCAGGTGCTGGTCCTGCACGACATGCTCGGGCTCACGGCTACGCCCGCCAAGTTCGTCAAGAACTACATGGTCGGGGCGCCCGCCGGCGGCGATGCGGTCCTGCAGGCTTTCCGGCGCTATGCCCAGGAAGTCGAGACCGGCGCCTTTCCCGGCGTGGAGCACGTTTACGGCATGACCGCCGGCAACATCGGCACTCCCTACGGCAACCAGAGCGGTTCGTAGCCATGATCATCACGTCTTTGCTGGATACCGACCTCTACAAGTTCACGATGATGCAGGTCGTCCTGCATCAGTTCCCGGCGGCGCAGGTCGAGTACAAGTACAAGTGCCGAACCCCGGGGATAGACTTGCATCCCTATGTGGACGAGATCCGCGAAGAAATCGATGCGCTGTGCGAACTGCGTTTCACCCAGGAGGAACTGGACTACCTCGGCGGCATGCGCTTCATCAAGAGCGATTTCGTCGACTTCCTGAGGCTGTTCCATCTGCCCAGACGCTGCATCTCGGTGTCCAGGTCGCAGTCGCCGGGAGAGCTCGACATCACCGTACAGGGGCCGTGGCTCCACACCATCCTGTTCGAGATCCCGGTGCTGGCCATCGTCAACGAGGTCTATTTCCGCAACAACCACCTGGTGCCGGCCTATGGCGAAGGCCGCCAGCGCCTGATGAGCAAGGTGGAACTGGTCCGCGGCGACCCCGCCCTGAGCGACTTCCACATCGCCGACTATGGCACCCGCCGCCGTTTCTCCAGGGCCTGGCACGAGGAAGTCATCATCACGCTCAAGGACCAGATGCGGGAGCATTTCTCGGGCACCAGCAACGTGTACTTCGCGATGAAGCATGGGCTGACGCCGCTGGGCACCATGGCGCACGAATACCTGCAGGCCTGCCAGGGCCTGGGGCCGCGCCTGCGCGACTCGCAGATCTACGGCTTCGAGGTCTGGGCGCGCGAATACCGCGGCGACCTGGGCATCGCGCTGTCCGACGTCTACGGCATGAGCGCCTTCCTGCGCGATTTCGACATGTACTTCTGCAAGCTGTTCGACGGCGCGCGGCACGATTCGGGCGACCCCTTCACCTGGGGCGAGCGCCTGCTGGAGCACTACAAGCAGAATCGCGTGGACCCGCGCACCAAGATACTGGTGTTCTCGGACGGCCTGACCTTCCCGCTGGCGATCAGCCTGGCCAAGCATTTCGCGGGGCGCTGCATCACCGCCTTCGGCATCGGCACCAACCTGACCAACGACCTGAGCTACCAGCCCCTGCAGGTGGTGATGAAGATGGTCAAGTGCAACGGCCAGCCGGTGGCCAAGGTGTCCGACACGCCGGAGAAGACCATGTGCGAAGACAAGGCCTACCTGGCGTATTTGCGGCAGGTGTTCGAGATCCCGCCCGAGCAGGTGGGCGAGACTGCCGACGACTGAGGGGCGGCGCCTTCGGCTACACCCCCAGGTAGCGGCTGAGCGCCTCGGGCCGGTGCGCGAGGTCCTGCGCCTGGCCTTCCAGCACCATGCGGCCCTTCTCCATGACGACCAGCCGGTCGGAATTGGCCATGACCATCCGGTAGTTGCGGTCCACCACCAGGGTGGCCAGGCCGCTGCGGCGGATGTCGCCGATCACCCGCCAGATCTCGGCCACGATCAGTGGCGCCAGGCCTTCGGTGGCTTCGTCCAGGATGACGGCGCTGGGGTTGGTCATCAGCGCGCGGCCGATGGACAGCATCTGCTGTTCGCCGCCCGAGAGCTGCCAGCCCAGGTTGCCCATGCGTTCGGTCAGCCGCGGAAAAGTGGCCAGCACGCGTTCCAGCGTCCAGTCGGCCTGGCCGCCGGTGCCGCGCCGCGCCGCCATCACCAGATTTTCCTTCACCGTCAGGTTGGGGAAGATGCCCCGGCCCTCGGGCACGTAGGCGATGCCGGCCTTGGCGGCTTCGTAAGGCTTGCCGCGCGACAGGTCGCGGCCGGCTATCGATATGCGTCCGTCGCGCTGCTTGACGTGGCCCAGCAGGGTGCGGATCAGGGTGGATTTCCCCATGCCGTTGCGTCCCAGCAGGCCGACGGTTTCCCCGCGTCCCAGGCGGAAATCCACCCCGTGCAGGATATGGCTGCTGCCGTACCAGGCGTGCACCTGGCTGGCGTCGATGAGCGCTTCCATCTGTCTTCCTTTTCTCCGGGCGCCGGGGTCAGTGGGCCGAGCCCAGGTAGGCTTCCTGGACGTCCGGGTTGTTGCGCACGTCCGCCGGCAAGCCGCTGGCGATGGGGCTGCCGTTGACCATCACGGTGATGTCGTCCGCCACCGCGAATACCGCGTCCATGTCGTGTTCGACCAGCAGGATGGCGTGGCCCTCTCGCAGCCGCCGCAGCAGCTCCAGCATGCGTTCGGATTCCTCCGCGCCCATGCCGGCCAGCGGTTCGTCCAGCAGCAGCACCGTGGGCGAGGTCGCCAGGCACATCGCCACTTCCAACTGGCGCTTTTGGCCGTGCGACAGGCTGGCGGCGGTCTTGTCCGCCACCGCGGTCAAGCCGGCGCGCTCCATCACTTCATCGGCGCGTTCGCCACTGGCGCGGCAACCCTGCGCCGATTGCCAGAACTGCCAGGGGCGCTGCGTGCGCGCCTGCGCGGCCAGCCGGCAGTTCTCGCGCACCGTCAGCGGCAGGAAGATGGTGTTGCGCTGGTAGCTGCGCCCGATGCCGGCCTGCGCGCGGCGGGGCTGGGACCAGCCGGTGATGTCGCGGCCATGCAGGCGGACGTGGCCGGCCGTGGGCGGAAGTTCGCCCGACAGCAGGTGGATGAGGGTCGACTTGCCCGCGCCGTTGGTGCCGATCACGGCATGGATGCGGTCGGGAGCGAGCGACAGTGAGACGTTGTCGATGGCCCTGAGCGCGCCGAAGTGGCGGCTCAGGCCCTGGGCTTGAAGCACTGCCGTCATGTCGTCTGTTCCGTGGCCGAAGAAGGGGTGGGGGAGGTGTCGTCGCGGGCGGCCGTGGCGGGCGCCGCCAGCGGCCGGGGGCGGCCGCGCTGCGGCAGGCGCAGGCGTGAGAAGCCGCCCGCCAGGCCCTGGGGCATCCAGGCGACGGCCAGGATGATGAAGCCGCCCATCAGCAACTGCCAGTGCTTGGTCAGGTCCTGGAACCACTCGGCCAGCAGGACGAAGGCGAAGGCGCCGACCACCGCGCCCGCCAGGCTGCCCAGCCCGCCCAGGATGATCATCAGCAGCGCATTGCCGGACTGGTGCCAGGACACCAGCTCCGGATTGACGTAGCCGTGCTGCGTGGCATACAGGAAGCCCGCCAGCCCCGCCAGCGCGCCGCCCAGGGTGAAGCTGGCGAGCTTGTAGGCAAGGGTGTTGTAGCCGGCCGCCCGCATGCGCGGTTCATTGTGCTTGATGCCCACCAGCGCATGGCCCAGGCGCGAACGCAGCACCAGGCCCAGCACGGCCAGCGTGAGCGCCAGCCCCGCCAGCGTGAACCAGTAGAACTGCGGCGCCTGGTCCAGGTCGACCAGGCTGCGGCCGGCCAGCGTGAAGGCCGGCTTGTTGTAGATGTAGGTCCCGTCGCTGCCGCCGAAGGCCTCGACGTCGTGGAACACGAAGTACACCAGTTGGCCGAAGGCCAGCGTGACCATGATGAAATAGATGCCGCGCGTGCGCATCACCAGGAGGCCGATCGCCAGCGCCAGCAAGGCCGCACAGCCCACCGCCGCCACCAGCAGCAGCCAGCCGTTGCCGGCCTCGTAGCGCGGCGTGAACATCGCCACCGCGTACGCCGCCGCGCCGAAATAGGCCGCGTGCCCCAGGCTGACGAGCCCCGTGTAGCCCACCAGCAATTGCAGGCTCAGCGCGAAGATCGCCATGATCAGCACCTTGGCGCCGAGCTCGACGTGGAACGGCGTGCCGATCGGCTCGGGCAGCACCGGCAGCAAGGCCAGTACCGCCAGTGCCACGATCCAGGCAAGAAGAGAAGAAGCTTTCATTCCACGTTCCGATAGGGGAATCAAGTGCCTTGTTTGAAGAGGCCTTCCGGTTTCCACAACAGGATGGCGGCCATCAGGAGATAGATCAGCGCGCCGGCGGCCTGTTGCCAGAACACCTTGCCGAAGGTGTCGACGAAGCCGATCAGCAGCGAGGCGACCAGCGCACCCTTGATCGAACCGATGCCGCCGATGACCACGACGACGAAACAGATGATCAGCACCGATCCGCCCATGCCCGGATACACCGAGGACACCGGCGCCGCGATCATGCCGGCCAGCACGGCGATGGCCACGCCCACGGCGAAGACGATGCGATACAGCAGCGAGATGTTGATGCCCAGCGACTGCACCATCTCGCGGTTGGTCGCCCCGGCGCGCACCATCATGCCGAGCCGGGTCTTCTTGAGCGTGGCGTACATCGCCACGGCCAACAGCACGCACACGCCCGAGATGAACAGCCGGTAGACCGGATAGGTCATGTCGTTGCCGATGGCGATGCCGCCCTCCAGCCAACCCGGCATCGGCACCCCATGGACGTCGTCGCCCACCAGGATGCTGCGCATTTCCTCGAACACCAGGATCAGCCCGTAGGTCATCAACACCTGCTGCAGGTGTTCGCGTTCATACAGGAAGCTGAAGAAACACCACTCCAGCACATACCCGAAAGCCACCGCCAGCACCACGCCCAGCACCAGCGCCAGCGCGAAATTACCGGTCAGCGACGACAGCGAGAACGCCATGTAGGCGCCAATCATGTAGAAACTGCCATGCGCCAGGTTGATGACGCCCATGATCCCGAAGATCAGCGTCAACCCGCTCGCGATCAGAAACAACAGCAGCCCATACTGCACGCTGTTCAAGCACTGAATAAGAAACGTCGTCAAATCCATCCCGCACTCCATCTAGATACGACAACCAGGCCAGCGTCGAACGCATGCTCGGTTTTCCCACATGGAACCAAAACACGCAGTCCTCCGCCAGCCTGGTTTTTCCCCAGGGCACAGCGGATCCGGCTCCGCCGGTCCGCCAGTGCCGCCCGTACGGGGCCCGGCGCCGGGCCGCCCCAAGGCGGGCCCCGGCCCCCTCGGGGGGCTGCCGCGTAGCGGCTGGGGGCTCACTATGCCGGGCGCGCGCAAGCGCGTAGGGGGGGGCCTACATCTTGCAGCCCCGCGCGGGATCGGCCAGTGCCTTCACCGCCACGCTCACCAGCTGGTTGGTCTTGTTCTCGACCTTGCGCAGGTAGATGTCCTGGATCGGGTTGTGGGCCTTGGACATCGTGAACGGGCCACGCGGGCTGTCGATCTTGGCCTGTTCCATGCCCTTGACGACGGCGTCGCGCTTGCTGATGTCGCCGCCCGCGGCCTTCAGGCCGGCGGCCAGCAGTTGGGCGGCGTCATAGCCCTGCACGGCATAGACGTCGGGCTGCAGCTTGTAGGTCTTGGCGTAGTCGGCGCGGAAGGCCTTGTCCTTGGGCAGGGTCAGGCCGTCGGCGTAGTGCAGCGTGGTCAGCAGGCCGTCGGCCGCGGCGCCCTGCGCCTCCAGCGTGCCGTCGGTCAGGAAGCCGGCGCCGTACAGCGGGATCTTGTCCTTCAGGCCCGCCGCCGCGTAGTCCTTGACGAACTTGACCGCGCCGCCGCCCGCGAAGAACACGTAGACCGCGTCGGGCTTGAGCGCGGCGATTTCGGTCAGCAGCGCCTGGAACTCCACGTTGGGGAAGGGCAGGTTCAATTGCTTGATGACCTTGCCGCCCTTGGATTCGAAGCCTTCCTTGAAGCCATTGGTGGATTCGTCGCCCGCCGCGTACTTCCAGCTCAGGGTGACGGCCGTCTTGTGCTTGAGCTGGGTGGCGGCGACCAGGCCCATGGCGTAGGCCGGCTGCCAGTTGCTGAACGACGAGCGGAAGATGTTGGGCGCACACAGCGGGCCCGTGACGTCGTCGGCGCCGGCGTTGGGAATGATGAGCAGCGTCTTGTTGTCCTTGGCGACCTTGGCCATGGCCATCGCGACGCCGGAGTGCACGGTGCCCACCAGCACGTCGACCTGGTCGCGCTTGACCAGCTTGTTGGCGTTGTCCGAGCCCTTGGCCGGATCGGATTCGTCATCCACCTTGAAGTACTCGATCTCGCGTCCGGCCAGCTTGCCGCCCTGTTCCTGCACGTACAGCCGGAAGCCGTTCTCGATGGCGGTGCCCAGGGCGGAGTAGGTGCCGGTGTAGGGCAGCATCAAGCCGACCTTGATCTTGCCTGGAGCCTGGGCGCCGGCGGGCACCGCCAGGCACGACGCGGCCATCAAGGCAGCGGCGAGGACGGTGAATTTGCGTTTGGAAGCGTTCATCGCGAGTCTCCTGGTGGGCGGCCATGCTGCGTGGTCGGCGGCCCTGTTCTTGGTGGAAAAATCCGATGCGCCATGCGGATGCGCATCGTCGTGGGCGTCCGGCAAGCCGGACAAGGTGCTACGTGCGGTGGCGCCGCATGAACGCCACGCTTGCCTCGATCAGCCGGGCCGGCTGGTCGCGATGCGGCGAGTGGCCGCAGTCGTCCAGCTTGAGCAGCTCGGCATGGGGAACCTCCCGGGCGATGCCGTCTATCTGCGCCATGGAGCCGTACTCGTCGTCGTGGCCCTGCACGGCCAGTACCGGACAGCGTATGGCGGACAGCAGCGCCTGGATGCTCCAGTGCTTGAACTCCGGGTCCAGCCAGACGTCGTTCCAGCCCCAGAAGGCCGAATCCGGGTCGGCGTGGTAGCGCGCGAGCTTGCTGCGCAGGTCGGTCGTGACATAGCCGTCGCGCGCCTGCTGGATGCTGGCCAGCGTGACGGGTTCGACGAACAGGTGGGGCGCGGCCACGATCAGCCCGCCCACGCGGTCGGGGCAGGCCGCCGCATGCAGCAGCGCGATCGATCCGCCGTCGCTGTGTCCGTACAGCCAGGGCGGATCGGCCCGGGTGTCATGGCCGATCGCGCCGAAGAACGCCGGCAGGAAATCGCGCGCCTGGCGGTGCATGAAGTCGACCGGCCATTTCTCGTGTCCGGGACGGGGGCTGGACTGGCCATAGCCCCAGCGCGACAGGACCAGGCCCCGGCAGCCGGCGGCCTCGCACAGCGCGTAGGGAAAGTCCTTCCACATCGTGACCGATCCCAGGCCTTCGTGCAGGAATACGAGCAGGGGCTGCCGGGTGCGCTGGGGAGCGATGAGCACGTACTCGATGTCGTGCCGCATGCCGTTCCACGAGACGTCGGCGAACCGCACGGGCAGTCCGTCGGCCAGACCGGAGGGGGCGGTGCTCAGGGGCGCGCGCGAGTTCATGCATGGACCCCCTGCGACGCGGCCTCCTGCTCGCGCAGGCGGAAACGCTGGATCTTCCCGGTGGCGGTCTTGGGCAGGTCGCCGACGAATTCGATCTGGCGGGGATACTTGTGCGGCGCCAGGCGCGACTTCACGAATGCCTTCAGGTCGGCGGCCAGCGCATCGCTGGCCTGCTGGCCGGGCTTGAGCACCACGTAGGCCTTGGTCTTGGTCAGGCCCTCGGCATCGGCCACGCCGATGACGGCGGCTTCCAGCACGGCCGGGTGCTGTACCAGCGTGGCCTCGACCTCGAAGGGCGAGACGTACTGGCCGCTGACCTTGAGCATGTCGTCGCTGCGGCCCGCGTAGGTGTAGTAGCCGTCGGCGTCGCAGCTGTACTTGTCGCCGCTCTTGGTCCAGGCGCCCAGAAAGGTTTCGCGGCTTTTCTCGCGGTTGTTCCAGTACATCAGCGCCGAGCTGGGTCCGCGTATGTAGAGATCGCCGATCTCGCCGGCGGCCACCGGCTTGCCGTTTTCTCCGCGCAGCTCCACCTCGTAGCCCTCGACCGGCTTGCCCGTGGTGCCGTAGCGCACGTCGCCCGAGCGGTTGGAAATGAAGATGTGCAGCATCTCGGTGGAGCCGATGCCGTCGATGATCTCGCAGCCGAAATGCGAGGTGAAGCGTTCGCCGATGTCCTGGGGCAGGGCTTCGCCGGCCGACGAGCACAGGCGCAGGGCGACCTGGGCGCGCGGCGGCAGCGCGGCGCTGGCCAGCATGCCGGCATAGCCGGTGGGCGCGCCGCAGAAAATGGTGGGGCGCAGCCGGGTCAGGCGGTCGAAACAGGCTTCGGGCGTGGGGCGTTCGGCCATCAGGACCACCGAGGCACCGACGCTGAGCGGAAAGGTCAGGGCATTGCCCAGGCCATAGGCGAAGAACAGCTTGGCGGCCGAGAACACGATGTCGTCCTCGCGCATGCCCAGCACGGGCTTGGCGTAGAGCTCGGCCGTCCAGTAGGGGTTGCCGTGAGTGTGCACCGTCCCCTTGGGCTTGCCGGTGGATCCGGACGAATACAGCCAGAACGCGGGCTCGTCGGCCAGCGTGGGGGCGGGCGCCGCCAGCGGTTCGTGCGCGGCCAGCCAGTCGTCGAAGTCCAGCGTGCCTCCCACCTCGGCATCGGAGCCGTCGCGCGAGACGACGATTTGGCGCACGCCGTGCCGGCACGCGCCGAGCGCGGCGGAAAGCTTGGGCAGCAGGGCGCGCGAGACGAGCGCGGCGCGGGCGCGGCTGTGCTCTAGCATGTAGGCGTAGTCCGCCGGCGTGAGCAGCGTGTTGACCGCCACCGGCACGATGCCGGCATACAGCGCGCCCAGAAAGGTGATGGGCCAGTCGGTGCAGTCGTTCATCAGCAGCAGGACGCGGTCCTCGGGCCGGATGCCCAGGCCCAGCAGGGCGCTGGCGGCGCGGCGCACTTTCTCGTCCAGTTCGCCGTAGGTCAGCGGGCCGCGGTCGTCGATGTAGGCGATCTTGGCGGCGCGCTCGGCATTGATCGCCAGCAGGTGGCCGGCGAAATTGAATTCCGGCGGCGGGGCGGAGCAATCGGCAGGCATGATGGTCTCCTCGTTCATGCGAAGGTGCGACACCTCCGGCGGCCTCGGGTCGGGCCGGGCGCCGGCGGTGTCCTGTGTCAATGTCCCGGCATGCTCCGCTGCGGCACGGCGCCGTCCAGGAGATCCGTCACGGCGCCGGCGGCCTGGATGGCGGCACGGCGATGGTAAAAGCCCAGCGCCCGCAGGCCGCCCAGTTCCTCGCCCCCGCCGGCCCTGCCCGGACCGCCGTGCAGCGACATGGGCATGACGTTGCCGTGGCCCGTGTGGACGGCGGCGACCTCGGGCGTCACGACGTGCAGGCGTCCGTGGCTGTCGGCCAGCGCCAGGGCGGCGTCGGCGGCCAGCGCGGCGTCGGCGGTGTATAGCGAGGCCACCAGCGACCCCTGTCCCAGGCGTATCTGGTCCAGCGCGTCGTGCAAGCCTTCATAAGGCAGCAGCGTGGCCACCGGGCCGAATACCTCGGTGTCGTGGACGATGCAGGCGGCCTCGCGGCGGGTGGCACCCAGCAGCGTGGGGCCGGCACAGGCGGCGACGGCCGGATCGGCATCCACCAGCGGGACCGCCGAGCCGTCGTGCAGCACGTCCGCGTGGCGGCGCAGGGCCGCGGTACCCGCTTGCACGCTTTCCCATTGCTGGCGGCTGGCCAGCGCGCCCATGCGGACCGTCTCGTTGCGTGGATTGCCCACCGTGATGCGCGACAGTTTCGCGGCGATGGCCTCGCCGGCCGCCGCGTAGCAGGACGCGGGAACGAATATGCGGCGGATGGCCGTGCATTTTTGCCCCGACTTGACCGTCATTTCGCGCACCACTTCGCGCACCAGCAGATCGAAGGCTTCGGAGCCGGGCTGCGCATCGGGCAGCAGCAGGGCGCTGTTCAGACTGTCGGCCTCGATGTTGACGCGCACCGAGCGGCGCACGACGGCGTCGTGCGAGCGGATGGCCGCTGCGGTATCGGCCGAGCCGGTGAACGACACCACGTCGAAGGGCCGCAGGGGCGACAGCAATCCTTGCGCGCCGCCGCAGACGACGGACAGGGCGCCGGCCGGCAGGATGCCCGCGGCGGCCACGTCGGCGACCATGGCCTGCGTCAGCCAGGCGGTGGCGGTGGCCGGCTTGGCGACCACCGGAACGCCGGAGAGCAGCGCGGGGGCGGCTTTCTCCCACAGCCCCCAGGCGGGGAAATTGAAGGCGTTGATGAACAGGGCGAGGCCGCGCGTCGGCACCTGCACGTGGCGGCTGCGGAACGCGCCGTCCTTGGCCAGGAGGACGGTTTCGCCGTCCGGCAGCCAGTGCGTGGCGCCCAGCGATGCGCCCCAGCGGGCGTACTGGCCCAGAGTGAAAATGGCGCCGTCGATGTCGACCGCGGAATCCTGTTTCGTGGTGCCGGAGTTGGCCAGCGCGATGTCGAAATAGCGGTCGCGGTTGGCCTTGAGCACGTCCACGATCGCGGACAGCAGGCCGGCGCGCTGGACGTAGGTCAGCGCGCGCAGCGCCGGGCCGCCTTCGTCGCGGGCATAGGCATAGCCCGCTTCCAGGTCCAGCCCCGCGTTCGAGACGCGGACCAGCTCGGTACCCAGCACGGGATCGAAGAGCGGCGTGCCGGGACCGCCGCCGGTCTGCCAGCGGCCCGCCAGATGGTTGGGGAGCAGTTCGGTCATGGCTTGGTGAACTCGATGGCGCCGTCGGGCAGCAGATACAGGACCAGCGCGCGCCCGCCCGTGACGGTGGGGCGATGGGCGCTCCGGGGCGGGTAGACCTTCCAGCCCGCTGGCGTGCCGTCGAAGCGGGCGTCGGCCGTCTGAGGCATGACCAGGTCGATTTCGCCGTTGGGATGGACGTGGTGGGGGCCGGCCAGGTCGGCCATGTCGACCACGTCCACCGAGAAACCGGCGGAGTCGGGGCCGGGCTTGACCACGCGGCCGTAGCGCACGCCGCCGGCCTCGCGGTTGCACAGCCAGCCCTCGTCCACGCCGATTGCACAGGCGCGGGCCATGTCGCGGAACCAGTCCGAGTCCGGGCCGTGGTGGCGGTTGAGGTAGTCCTCGAGCGCGGTGTCCACGGGGCGTCCGGTAATGGACTGCGTTATCGTCTTTATCAGGGATTCAAATGAATCGCGCATGAACTCGTCTCCTCAGGCATACTGGACTTCATGTCGCCACATTCTGAATCATGAAGTATCGTGCATGTCTGTGTGTCGAGACAATACGCGGCATGCTTGGGTCGTGTCAAAAAGAATCTGCATCCTGCGGGTAAGTCCCAGGGGTGCGCACCATCTTGCGGGTGAGGTCCGATGAAAGAAGAGGCAGTTTCCGAAGCGGGGCAGGCCGCGGCCAACGACGTGCCGGCCAAGGAGCCTTTCCTGGTGACGCTGGGGGAACGAATACGGACGCTGCGGGCCCGCCGAGGCGTGACCCGCAAGGCCACGGCCTCGGCCGCCGGGATTTCGGAACGGCACCTTGCCAACCTGGAGCTGGGGACCGGCAACGCCTCCATCCTGATCCTGCTGCAAGTCTCCCAGGCTTTGCAGTGCTCGCTGGCCGAGATACTGGGCGACGTCACCACCACCAGCCCGGAATGGCTGCTGATCCGCGAACTGCTCGAGGGGCGTTCCGAGGCCGACCTGCATCGCGCCCGCAATACGCTGACGGAAATGTTCGGCTCGCGCGAGAACAATCATTCCCGCCTGTCCCGCATCGCCCTGGTCGGGCTGCGGGGGGCGGGCAAGTCCACGCTGGGCCGGATGCTGGCCGAGGACCTGGGCTATACCTTCATCGAACTCAGCAGGGAGATCGAGAAAGTGGCCGGCTGCAGCATCGTCGAGATCCATTCGCTGTATGGCGCCAACGCCTATCGCCGCTATGAGCGGCGGGCGCTGGAGGAAACCGTGCAGATCCACCCCGAGGTCGTGATCGCCACGCCGGGCGGTCTGGTGTCGGACGTCTCGACCTTCAATCTGCTGTTGTCGCACTGCTATACGGTCTGGCTGCAGGCCGACCCCGAGGATCACATGCGCCGGGTCGTGGCCCAGGGCGATTTCCGTCCCATGTCCGGCAGCCGCGAGGCCATGGACGATCTCAAGCGCATCCTGGCTGGCCGGGCCGCGTTCTACGCCAAGGCCGACGCCCGCTACAACACCAGCGGGCATTCGCTGGAAGAGGCATTTGCCGGTTTGCGTTCGCTGGTGCGCAGCGCGGCGGGCATGGTGGACTGGAGTATGTGATCCCCCCTACGCGCTGACGCGCGCCCGGCATGGTGAGCCCCCAGCCGCTACGCGGCAGCCCCCCGAGGGGGCCGGGGCCCGCCTTGGGGCGGCCCGGCGCCGGGCCCCGTAGGGGCGAAACCGGCGGACTGGCGAAGCCAGATCCGCGGTTTCCTGGGGCTGGGGTGGTTGTCTGGGTTTTACGAGGTTTGGGTTCTGAATCGTCAGGGTTGATCCTAGTTGGCGGAGGCTTGACGCGCTTGGTTGCATGAATTATCTTTCATTTAACGGATGGTTGATGCACTAAGATGCATAAATGTCGAGGAGATGTCATGAGCAATGTCGTTCAGGCCGATCAGGCTCCCGGGAAGGTGGACTACCGCACGGATCCGTCCCAGTACCGGCATTGGAAGCTGAGTTTCGAGGGGCCGGTGGCGACGCTGGGTCTGGATATCGCCGAGGACGGCGGGCTGCGGCCGGGGTATCGGCTCAAGCTCAACTCCTATGACCTGGGCGTGGACATCGAGCTGCACGATGCGCTGAACCGGATCCGCTTCGAGCATCCGGAGGTGCGCACGGTGGTGGTGACCAGCATGAAGGACCGGATTTTCTGTTCCGGGGCCAATATCTTCATGCTGGGGCTGTCGACTCACGCCTGGAAGGTGAATTTCTGCAAGTTCACCAACGAGACCCGCAACGGCATCGAGGATTCCAGCCGCCATTCGGGGCTGAAGTTCCTGGCCGCGATCAACGGCGCCTGCGCCGGCGGCGGCTACGAACTGGCGCTGGCCTGCGACGATCTGGTGCTGATCGACGACAAGTCCTCGTCGGTGTCGCTGCCCGAGGTGCCGCTGCTGGGCGTGCTGCCCGGCACCGGCGGCCTGACCCGCGTCACCGACAAGCGCCACGTGCGCCATGACTTGGCGGACATCTTCTGCACGACCAGCGAAGGCGTGCGCGGCCAGCGCGCGGTGGACTGGCGGCTGGTCGACTGCGCGCCCAAGCCCTCGCAGTTCGCCCAGGTGGTGCAGGAGCGCGCGCAGCGTCTGGCCGATGCCAGCGACCGGCCGGCGGGCGCGAAGGGCGTGGCCCTGGTCCGCGTCGAGCGCGTCGAGGAAGCCGATGCGCTGCGCTACCGTTACGTGGACGTGCGGATAGACCGCAGCAACCGCAGCGCTGTGTTCACCGTGAAGGCGCCGGATGCCGCGCAGCCCGAGGATGTGGACGGCATCGTGGCGGCCGGCACGGCATGGTGGCCGATGGCGATGGCGCGCGAACTGGACGACGCCATCCTGCACATGCGCACCAACGAACTGGACATCGGCACCTGGCTGCTCAAGACCCAGGGCGATGCCGCCCGGGTGCTGGCCTGCGACGCCACGCTCCAGCGCCACGCCGGCCACTGGTTCGTGCGCGAGGTCACGGGCCTCTTGCGCCGTACGCTGGCGCGGTTGGACGTCTCGTCGCGTTCGCTGTTCGCGCTGATCGAGCCGGACTCGTGCTTCGCCGGTACGCTGGCCGAACTGGCTTTCGCCGCCGATCGTGCCTACATGCTGGCGCTGCCTGACGAGCCCGGGCGGGCGCCGCAACTGACGCTGTCGGAACTGAATTTCGGCACCTATCCGATGGTCAACGGCCAGTCGCGTCTGGCCCGCCGGTTCTACGAAGAGGCCGACCCGCTCGCCGCCGCGCGTGCCCGGATCGGCCAGGCGCTGGACGCGGACGCCGCCCATGCCCTGGGTCTGGTGACCGCGGCGCTGGACGACATCGACTGGGCCGACGAGATCCGCATCGCCATCGAAGAGCGCGCCGCCATGTCGCCGGACGCGCTGACCGGGCTGGAGGCCAATCTGCGCTTCGCCAGCCAGGAAACCATGGAAACCCGGATTTTCGGTCGCTTGAGCGCGTGGCAGAACTGGATCTTCAACCGGCCGAACGCGGTGGGGGAAAAGGGTGCCCTGAAGGTGTACGGCAAGGGCGAGAAAGCGGCCTTCGATCTGAATCGAGTGTAACCATCCGCAGTCCGGACCAACGGAGTCGAGACATGTCCAGCATCAACTACAGCGAGAAGATTCCCAACAACGTCAATCTGTCGGAGGACCGCACGCTGCAACGCGCGCTGGAGCAATGGCAGCCGAACTTCCTGAGCTGGTGGGGCGACGTGGGTCCGGAAGGAAGCACGAACTACGACGTCTACCTGCGCACCGCCATCAGCGTCGATCCGCAGGGCTGGGCCCAGTTCGGCCACGTGAAGATGCCGGACTACCGCTGGGGCATCTTCCTGAACCCGGCCGAGAAGGAGCGCAAGATCCATTTCGGCGACCACATGGGCGAGGCCGCGTGGCAGGACGTCCCGGGCGAGCACCGCGCCAACCTGCGCCGCATCATCGTCACGCAGGGCGACACCGAGCCGGCCTCGGTCGAGCAGCAGCGCCATCTGGGCCTGACCGCGCCGTCCATGTACGACCTGCGCAACCTGTTCCAGGTCAACGTCGAGGAAGGCCGCCACCTGTGGGCCATGGTCTACCTGCTGCACCGCTACTTCGGCCGCGACGGCCGCGAGGAAGCCGAGGCGCTGCTGGACCGCCGTTCGGGCGACCAGGACAATCCCCGCATCCTGGGCGCCTTCAACGAGCGCACGCCGGACTGGCTGTCCTTCTTCATGTTCACGTATTTCACCGACCGCGACGGCAAGTTCCAACTGAGCGCGCTGGCCGAGTCGGGCTTCGATCCGTTGGCCCGCACGACCAAGTTCATGCTGACCGAGGAAGCGCACCACATGTTCGTGGGCGAGTCGGGCGTCTCGCGCGTGATCCAGCGCACCTGCGAGGTCATGAACCAGCTCAAGACCGACGACCCCGCCCGCATCCGCGCGGCCGGCGTGATCGATTTCGGCACCCTCCAGCGCTACCTGAATTTCCACTACAGCGTGACGATCGACCTGTTCGGCGCCGACGAGTCGTCCAACGCCGCGGCCTTCTACAGCTCCGGCCTGAAGGGGCGCTACGAGGAAGGCAAGCGCACCGACGACCACAGGCTGCGCAGCGAGAACTACAAGGTGCTGGAAGTGCGCGATGGCAAGCTGGTCGAGAAGGACGTTCCCATGCTGAACGGCCTGAACGAAGTCCTGCGCGACGACTACATCAAGGATTCGATGGCGGGCGTGGGCCGCTGGAACAAGGTGATCGAGAAGGCCGGCATACCCGTGCGGCTGACCGTGCCGCACAAGGCCTTCAACCGCCAGATCGGCTCGCTGTCGGGCGTGCGCATCTCGCCCGAGGGCCAGGTCGTGTCGCAGGCCGAATGGGATGCCAAGAAGGACCAGTGGCTGGCCACGCCGGAAGACCGCGCCTTCGTCGCCTCGCTGATGGGGCGCGTGGTCGAGCCGGGCAAGTTCGCCAACTGGATCGCGCCGCCGGTCATGGGTATCAATCGCCAGCCGGTGGATTTCGAGTACATCCGGTTCAACTGAGCAAGCCCTCATCATGGATACGCCAGTCCAGACGGTCGTCATCAAGCAGCACCTGATCGACCCGGAAATCTGCATACGCTGCAACACGTGCGAAGCGACATGCCCCGTCGACGCCATCACGCACGACGACAACAACTACGTCGTGCGGGCCGATGTGTGCAACAGTTGCATGGCCTGTGTGCCGCCGTGCCCCACGGGGGCGATCGACAACTGGCGTTCCGTTCCGAAATCCGCCGCCTACAGCATCGATGACCAGTTCACCTGGGATGAGCTTCCCGGCGAACTGACCCCCGACCAATTGGCGGCGGCGGGCGCGCAAGCGATCGAGGAAGAGGCGGTCCAGGAAGCGGCGCCGTTGCCGGCCGCCTCCGCCGCCGGCGAGGCGGCGTTCAATTCGGGGGCCCATGGCGCCACCACGCCCCCGTGGTCGGCCGCCCATGCCTATACCAACCTGTATGGCCCGCGCAATCCGATCACGGCCACCGTGGTCGGCAACGTGCGCGTCAACGAGCCGGGCACGCAGAACGAGACCCACCACATCGTGCTGGATTTCGGCGCGCTGCCGTTCCCGGTGCTGGAAGGCCAGTCCATCGGCATCGTGCCGCCCGGAGCCGACGCTCAGGGCAAGGCGCACCATGCGCGCCAGTACTCCATCGCCAGTCCCCGCAATGGCGAGCGGCCCGGCTACAACAACATTTCCCTGACGGTCAAGCGCGTGACGGCCGACCACCAGGGCAACCCGGTGCAGGGCCTCTGTTCGAACTACGTGTGCGACCTGAAGGTCGGCGACAAGGTCCAGGTCATCGGACCCTTCGGTGCCTCGTTCCTGATGCCCAATCATCCGCGCTCGCACATCGTGATGATCTGTACCGGGACGGGCAGCGCGCCCATGCGGGCCATGACCGAATGGCGGCGCCGGCTGCGCGGGAAGGGGCGATTCGAGAGCGGCAAGCTGATGCTGTTCTTCGGCGCCCGGACCAAGGAAGAACTGCCGTACTTCGGTCCGCTGATGAGCCTGCCCAAGGACTTCATCGACATCAACCTGGCGTTCTCGCGCGCGCCGGGCACACCCAAGCGCTACGTCCAGGACCTGATGCGCGAGCGCGCCGCCGACCTGGCCGGACTGTTGCAGGATGCCAATACGCACTTCTATGTCTGCGGACTCAAGAGCATGGAAGAGGGCGTCGTCATCGCCCTGCGCGACGTGGCCTTGCAGGCCGGACTGAACTGGGAAGCCATTTCCGCTTCGCTCAAGCGCGAAGGCCGCCTGCATCTGGAAACCTACTGAAGGTCGCTATGGAAACATTGCGCATAACCAGGAACGAATCGGGCGTGGTCGACGTGCGCATGGCGCGGCCCGAGGTCTTCAACGCCTTCGACGAACGGATGATCGAAGAGCTGGCCACGGTCTTCGCCGAACTGGGCCGGGACCAGACCGTGCGTGTGATCGTGCTTTCCGGGGAAGGCAAGGCCTTCAGCGCGGGGGCGGACCTGCAGTGGATGCAGCGCGCCAGCCAGGCCAGCGTGGAGTGGAACCTGGAGGATGCGCGGCGCTTCGCCGCCATGCTGGACGCCATCGCGTCCTGTCCCAAGCCGACGATCGCCCGCGTCCACGGCGTGGCCCTGGGCGGCGGCGTGGGGCTGGCCTGCGCGTGCGACATGGCGGTGGCCAGCGGCGATGCCCGTTTCGCTGCCAGCGAGGCCCGCTTCGGCATCCTGCCCGCCGTGATCAGTCCCTATCTGGTCAATGCCGTGGGCAAGCGCCATGCGCAGCGCCTGGCGCTGACCGCCTCGCGCATCGACGCGCAGGCGGCGCTGCAAATGGGCATGGTGCAGCAGGTGGTCGACATCGCCGACCTGGATGCCGCGGTCGAGGCGATCGTGGCCGAACTGCTGGCCAACGGTCCGCGGGCGCTGGCCGAGATCAAGGCCTTGTTCGGACAACTGGAAGTTGGCCCCGTCACCCCCGAGGTGCGCGAGCTGACCGCCCGTACGATCAGCCGCGTGCGCGGTACCGACGAGGCACGCGAGGGTTTCGCGGCCTTCCTGGCCAAGCGGCCCGCGGCCTGGATCCGATAACAATTCCACTCAGCAGAGTTTCCCGATGCCTCGTTCCCTAGCCGTAGATACCCAGGATTTCCGCATCGACCTTGGCGACGATGGCGTGGCCGAACTCGTGCTGGGTCCCGCGGGCGGCATGCCGGCGCTGGGCGCCGATGGCCATGCCGAACTCGCCGCCATCTGGCCGCGCCTGGCGCGCGAACCGGGCGTGCGCTGCGTCCTGGTGCGCAGCGAGGGCAAGGGCTTCTGCGCCGGCGGCCATATGGATCTGGTGCAGGGCATGCTGGAGCGCGAAGGCGACCGGCTGCGCGTCATGCGCGAAGCGCGCGACATCGTCCAGGGCATGATCGACTGCGATCTGCTGGTGGTGTCCGCCATCAATGGCGCGGCGGTGGGGGCTGGCGCGGTGCTGGCCCTGCTGGCCGATGTGTCGGTCGCGGCCAGGAAGGCCAAGCTGATCGATGGCCACACCAAGCTGGGCGTGGCCGCGGGCGACCACGCGGCCATCATCTGGCCGCTGCTTTGCGGCATGGCCAAGGCCAAGTACCATCTGATGACCTGCGCACCCCTGGATGGCGAAGCGGCCGAGCGCATCGGGCTGGTCAGCCTGTGCGTGGACGATGCCGAACTGCTGCCCACGGCGCGGGGCATCGCCGGACAGCTCGCGGCGGGCAGCCCCACCGCGCTGGCCTGGACCAAGCGCAGCCTGAACCACTGGCTGCGCGCCGCCTGGCCGGCCTTCGAGCATTCCCTGGCGATGGAGATCATGGGGTTCGCGGGGGCCGATGCGCGCGAAGGGCTGGCGGCCTTGAGCGAGAAGCGTCCGCCGCGTTTCGGCGGATGAGCGGCGGCTGAAACAGGGCGTCAACAACAAGGAGAACGACGCAATGAAGTTTGCCGATTTGCACCCGGGCATGATCATCGAAGCCGGCCCCCGGCGGATCGAGGAAGGGGAGATGCTGGCCTTCGCGCGCAGCTACGATCCGCAGTGGTTCCACGTGGACGGCAAGGCCGCGGGCGAGGGGCGGTTCGGCGCGCTGATCGCCAGCGGATGGCAGACCTGCGGCATCGCGATGGAGCTGGCCGTCCGGGCGGTGCTGCACGACTCCGAGTCGTTCGCGTCGCCGGGCGTGGAGCAGGTGCGCTGGCCCCATCCGGTCATGTCGGGAGACGAATTGCGTTTGCGTGCCGAGGTGCTGGAAGTGCGGACCTCGCGCAGCCGGCCCGAGCTGGGCGTGCTGCGCTGGCGCTGGCATCTGTTGAACCAGGATGGGAAGGAGGTCCTGGAATTGACGGCCACGAGCCTGTTCGACCTGAAGCCCTAGCCCGTTTCCGTTCTATTTTCTTGCGTGGACCTGGATGGTCTTGGTTTCGCCAGGGCCGCAGGTTCCGCATGTCCCGCAGCCGCTGCCGCATCCCGCGTCGGGCGCGGCGGCGCCCAGTTTCCTGCCCAGCGTCCGCAGCCAGGCTGCCTGGCCCGGACGGTCCATGCGCAGCGCCAGCCATGACTGCATGCGCATGCGTGTCTTGGGCGCGAAGCGGCCGAAGGCCCTGATGGCGCAGGCAGCCACGATCAGGGCCACCAGTGTGATCTCGAACAGGGAATAGGCACTCATGGAAGCCTCCCGGGTGTCAGGTCAGCATCCTCGTCACCTGGTAGGTGATGAACGATGCGATGTAAGCCAGCCCGAACAGGTAGCCCGCGGTCAGCGCGACCACCTTCCAGGAATTCGTCTCGCGCCGGATCACGGCCAGCGTCGACAGGCACTGCGGCGCGAAGATGAACCAGGCCAGCAGCGAGAACGCGGTCGCCAGCGGCCATTGGGCGGCGATCAGCGGCGTCAGCATGGTCGAGGCCGCGTCGTCGTCGGCGGCCGACAGCGCGTAAACCGTGGCCAGCGCGCCCACCGCGACTTCGCGCGCGGCCAGGCCGGGGATCAGCGCGATCGAGATCTGCCAGTTGAAGCCGATGGGCGCGAACACGGTCTGCAGGGCTTCGCCCATGCGGCCGGCGAAGCTGTACTCGATGGCCGGGCCGGTGGCCCCTTCGGGCGGGCCGGGGAAGCTGGACAGGAACCAGATCAGCACGGTCAGCGCCATGATGATGCCGCCCACGCGTGCCAGGAAGATGCGCGCCCGCTCGACCAGGCCGGTGGCCACATCGCGCAGGTTGGGGATGCGGTAGGAGGGCAGTTCCAGCAGCAGCGAATGTTCGGTCGTGTCCCGGCGCAGCAGCTTCATGACCCAGGACACCGCCAGCGCGCTGACGATCCCGGCCACGTATAGCGCGAACAGCGTGACGCCCTGCAGATTGAAGATGCCCAGCACCGTCTGGCTGGGGATGAAGGCGCCGATCAGCAGCGTGTAGACGGGCAGGCGCGCCGAGCAGGTCATCAACGGGGCGACCAGGATGGTAGCCAGCCGGTCGCGCGGGTCCTGGATGGTGCGCGTGGCCATGATGCCGGGGATCGCGCAGGCGAAGCTCGACAGCAGCGGGATGAACGAACGCCCGGTCAGGCCGGCGCCCACCATCATGCGGTCCAGCAGGAAGGCGGCGCGAGGCAGGTAGCCCGACTCTTCCAGCAGCAGGATGAAAAAGAACAGGAACAGGATCTGCGGCAGGAACACCAGTACGCTGCCGGCGCCGGCGATGATGCCGTCGACCAGCAGGCTGTTGAGCATGCCCTCGGGCAGCGTTGCGCCCACCCAGGCGCCCAGTGACGAGACCGAGGTCTCGATCAGGTCCATGAGCGGTTCGGCCCACGAGAACACCGCCTGGAACATCAGGAACATGACGACGGCCAGCGTGACGAGCCCCAGCACGGGGTGCAGGACCCAGCGGTCGATGGCGTCGTCGACGGCGGCGGTGCGCCGCGGCATCGATACGGCTTCGCGCAGCAGCCCGTTGACCGCCTGGTGCAGATCGGCGTCGGCCGGCAGCGCCGGCGGCACGGCGGGGATGTCGCCATCGATGCGCGCCAGCAGTTGCGCCGCGCCGTCGCGCTTGATCGCGACGGTTTCGACGATGGGGATGCCCAGGGCCTGCTGGAGCTTGTCGCGGTCGATCTGGATGCCGCGCTTGGCGGCGGCGTCCACCATGTTGAGCGCCAGGACCATGGGCAGCCCCAGGCGCTGCAGTTCCAGCACGAAGTGCAGGTGCAGGCGCAGGTTGGTCGCGTCCACCACGGCCACCAGCAGGTCCGGGCGGCGCTCGCCGGCGAAGTTGCCCAGGCAGACGTCGCGGGTGATGGCTTCGTCCGGGCTCGTGGCATGCAGGCTGTAGGCGCCCGGCAGGTCCAGCACGCTGACCTGCAGGCCCGAGGGCGTGACCAGCCGGCCCTCCTTGCGCTCGACGGTGACGCCGGCGTAGTTGGCCACCTTCTGGCGGCTGCCGGTCAGCAGGTTGAACAGGGCGGTTTTTCCGCAATTCGGGTTGCCGACCAGGGCAACGCGCAGATTGGACAAGGTAGTGGTGGACATCGGGATTCAGGAGGCGAGCGGTTCGACCAGGACCCGCGCGGCTTCGGAACGGCGCAGGGCGAAGCGGGTGAAACCGATCTGTATCAGCAGGGGGTCGGCGCCGATCGGGCCGCGCGCCACGATGCGCACGCGTTCCCCGGCCACGAATCCCAGGTCGCGCAACCGGACGGCGATGGGGTCCGCCGGGGCGGCGTCTTCGACGGCGTTGACGGCGGCGTCGTGGCCATAGGGTAGCTCGGAGAGGCGGATAGCCATGTGCTCGGTCGGTAGAGGGAAATGAAAACGATTACTAATTATAAAAGTTTTGCGTCGATCCGGGGCGAATAGCCCTCATCGGGGCAAGAAAAGGGGAAAGGACCGGCGCCGCGGCGGCCAGAGGTAAGGAATTGCTAGCCGTTCCACCGTCCCGGCCGGGCATCGGTTATCTTGATGTCGTCACATCACCAAAGGGGGGAGATATGAAGGCATCCGTCATCGTCGGCCTGCTGCTGATCGTGCTGGGCGTGGCCGCGCTGGGATACAAGAGCTTCTCGTATACGTCCGAGGAGACGCTGCTCAAGGTCGGTCCGGTCGAGGCCACCGCCGATACCCGGAAGACCGTTCCCATTCCCACCTGGGCAGGTGTGGCGGCCATCGTGGTCGGCGCCGCGGTGATCGTGCTGGGACGCAGGCGCTGATCGCCGCCTCCGGGCGGATCAGACGTCGGCCGTTTCGGCCTGCGAGCTCTCGCGGGCCGGCTGCGGCGCGGGGCGGGGAGCCAATGCCGAGGGCAGGGCGGGCAGTTCCAGCGGCCGGCGCCGCTTGGCCTTGACCGCCGCCGGTTCGCCCGCGTCGGTCAGGTGGGTCCAGTACACCAGATGCAATTGGCCGTGCTCGTCCTCGACCAGGGCCGACAGGCTTTCCACCCAATCCCCGTCATTGCAGTACAGCACTCCGTCCACATGCCGGATCTCCGGCTTGTGGATGTGGCCGCACACGACGCCATCGTAGCCCTGGCGCCTGGCCTCGTTGACCAGCACGTCCTCGAAGTTGGTGATGAAGGACACCGCGTTCTTCACCTTGTGCTTGAGGTACTGGGACAGCGACCAGTAGTGCAGTCCCAGGCGGCGGCGTACCCGGTTGAAGTGCAGGTTCAGCCACAGCGCGAAGGTGTATAGCGTGTCGCCCAGATGAGCCAGCCACTTGCTGTGCTGGATCACGCCGTCGAACTGGTCGCCGTGGGTGACCCACAGGCGCTTGCCGTCGGCGGTGACGTGGACCGCGTCTTCCTGGACCTCGATGTCGCCGAAGGCGTAGCCGATGAACTGGCGGGCGAATTCGTCGTGGTTGCCAGGGATGAAGACGACGCGCGTGCCCTTGCGCGCTTTGCGCAATACCTTCTGTACCACGTCATTGTGGGCCTGGGGCCAGGTCCAGCTCTTGCGGAGCTGCCAGCCATCGATGATGTCGCCGACGAGGTAAAGGGTCTCGGCCTCGTTGTGCTTGAGGAAATCCAGCAGGTGGCTGGCGTTGCAGCCGGCGGTTCCCAGATGCAGATCCGAGATCCAGATGGTGCGCCATTGAGTGGGGGGCGATGTCGTCACGCTGGCCGGGAGGATGTTTCCATGGAATGAATGGAAACATGCCGCGATGACGTGTTTGTGACGGTGCCGGACCGTTGTCAGGCCGCGTCGCTTTTCGCCGTTTCCAGGGCGTGCAGGGCCGACAGGCGTTGTTCGATGAAGGCCCGTACGCCGGCGTCGTGGGCCAGGGCCATGTGTCCCACGCGGGCCACCACGAGGCTGGCCGCAGCGCCCGGCAGCAGGGCGCGATCCACGGGGCAGACGATGTTGTCGTGGTGCGAGGCGATGCAGGTGCACCGGCTGGCCACGGCCGGCGTCTCGGCGGTCTGCAGGCCGCACAGCCAGGGGCTGTCGGGCAGCATCTGGGCCGCGCACTCTCCGCGCCCGAAGCGTGCGTGCCAGGTGCCCCGGTGCGGCGTGCCGAGCGTGATGACGTGGCCGATGGGGGCGTCGGGCGCGATGCGCAGCGCGGCCCGCGTCGCGAGGCCGCCCATGCTGTGGGCGATCACGGTCACGCGCTCGTAGCCCGAGCGCAGCGCGAGGGCGGCGGCCTCCGCGGCCACCTGCTTTCCGAATGCGTCTATGCCGGCCCGGGGTGGTTCCAGGTCCAGCGCGGCGACGATCCAGCCGCGCGCGGCCAGCCAGGTGTCGAAATCGCGCCAGACGCCGCGATTGCAGCCGTAGCCGTGCACCAGCAGCACGGCGCCCCGTGCGCGGGCCGGCATGCGGATGGGCCAGCGGTGCCGCCACGGGATGTCGACGTACATGTTGCGCAGGGAAAGGTAGATTTCCTCGGGCATGGCGGCCAGCCATCCGGGCGGGCCGGCGGGGCCGCCGCGGTCGGTCAGCAGCCTGGCCAGCGCGAAGCCCAGTGCGACGACCGCCGCATGGATGACGGCGGCCAGCAGGAGCGCGGCCAGCAGGGCGGCGGGCCAGGGCAGCCAGGCCGACAGGGCCCAGGAGGTCAGTGCCACCAGGACCGCCACGCCGAGCGTGAACCCGCGCATGGCCCATGCCATCATGCGGCGGGACCTCGCGTGGCCGGGCGCGCGGCCAGTTCGGCGGCCTTGGCGCGCACGCGCGCATCGGCCGCCTGCTCCAGGAAGGCACGGGCCTTGGCGAGAAAGGCCGGGGTGGCGGTCTCGGGCAGGCGGTCGAGCCAGGGCAGTGCGGCATCGATGTCGCCGCGCTCGATCAGGAGGCGCGCGTAGTTGAACTGTCCGCGGAAGTCGCCGCCCTCGGCCGCGCGGCGGTAGTGTTCGAAGGCCTGCTGTTTGTCGACGGGGACTTCCCAGCCGTCTTCGTGGAAGCCGCCGATGATGTTGATCGATTTCGCATGGCCCAGGGCCGCCGCCTTTTCGAACCAGGCCAGCGCCTGGGGCCGATCGGCGCAGATGCCTTCGCCCAGCGCGAGGGCGGTGGCGTAGTTGTACATGCCCCAGTCCAGTCCCTGCTGCGCGGCCAGCCGGTACCAGTAGGTCGCCAGCACGAGGTTGACGGGCACGCCCCAGCCGTGGTGGTGGCATTGGCCGAGCATGTTCATGGCCATGGGGTGGTCGGCGTCGGCGGCGCGCTTGAACCAGTACACGGCCTGTTCCCGATCGACGGGCAGGCCCTGGCCGTCCAGCAGCATCTGTCCGAACACCGCCTGGGCTTCGACGACGCCGCCTTCGGCCGCTGTCCGCACCCAGGCCGCGGCGCGCTCGCGCGGGCCACGCAGGATCTCGGCCAGGTCGTCGGCGGTGGCGGCGTTCAATTGCTGTCGGGAGATGGGCTCCATGTTTTTGGGGGTGTTGGTGGGGGTCATGGGATTGTGCACCAAGAACTTGGGTTCTAAACACGGCCGTGTCCGGGGGCGCGGGGCCGGATGGGGCGCAACGGAGCCGGTCCTGGCCGTTGGCCAGGACTTCCCGGCGTTCAGGTGCTTGGCGGGGCGGGCGCAGAACTCGCGCGGGGACAGTCCACCGGACTGTCCCTACTGCCGCGCTCAGACAGCTGCGCCCTTGCTTCCCCGCCAAGCACCTGAACGCCGGCGGCTCCAATGCGCCCCATCCGGCCCCGCGCCCCCGGACACGGCCTGCGGCATCGCGAAGCGTGGCCCACATGGAGCGGGGTAGGGCGGAAAAGAAAAGAAAAGAGGCGCCTTGCTCACGCAAGGCACCTCCCACAGGCCAACCAGGACACGCAGAATAGCCGCCCCCCGCCAGCCCGGTAGTTCCCAGGGATGCGGTGGATCCGGCTTTGCCGGTCCACCCGCATCGCCCCCTGGGGGGCGCGCGTAAGCGCGTAGGGGGGGGTCAATACTTCAGGTTGAGGTTCAGGATCGCGGCGCGGCCCGCGCCGACCGACGCGTAGTGCGTCGAGTAGGTCGTGGTGAAGTAGCGTTTGTCGGTCAGGTTCATCAGGTTCAGCTGCAGGCTGACGTTGCGGTTGATCCGGTAGGCCGCCATCGCGTCGAAGCGGGTGTAGCCGGGGATGTAGCGGCGCACCGCCGCGTTCGAGCCGTATTGCTTGCTGGAGATGAACACGCCGCCGCCGATCGAGAAGTCGCTGTTGATGGCATACGTGGTCCACAGCGTGGCCGTGTGCTTGGGCGTGTTGGGGAACGCCTGGCCGCTGGCGGCGGCGGTGTCACGACCCAGGTCGCGGACTTCGCTGTCCAGGAACGTGTAGCCGCCGAACACCTGCCAGGCCTTGGTGATGTTGCCCGAGGCGCCGACTTCGAAGCCGTTGATGCGGCGATTGCCGGCCATGGCGTAAGTGCCGTCGGGTTGGGTCACGCGGGCGTTCGTAGTGTCGATGCGGAAGATCGCTCCGGACAGCGCCAGGCGGTTGTCCAGCACGTTCCACTTGGTGCCGACTTCCAGCGAACGGTTCTTTTCCGGAGCCATGTCTTTGGCGTTGACGCCCACGCCGCCGCGTCCCGGGACGATGCCCTGAGATTCCGAGCCCTGGCCCAGGGTGGAGTTCGCCGGGGTCGACGACGTGCCGTACGACACGTAGACGCTGCCGTTCTTGGCCGGCTTGTAGATCAGGCCGAGCTGGTAGTTGAACAGTGTGTCGCTGCGGCCGACGTCGGCGGTCGGGCTGACCAGGCCGGTCTTGTAGTTGTCCACGCGCGCGCCGAGGTTGGTCAGCCACTTCTCGCTCAGCTTGATGGTGTCGAAGCCGTAGACCGAGAAGGTGGTGGCCTTGAAGTGATTGTTGCGCTCGCCTTCGACCGTCGAACCGTTCCACGGGTCGTTGGGGTTGGGGTTGTAGAGGTCGGTGCAGTTGTAGCCGGACGGCGCGCCGATGCCTGCCGCGCAAGTCGTGGCGCCGGTGCCGCCGGGCAGCGTGCGCGCCACGGTGTACGAACCGGTATCCGATTTCTCGCGCGAGATCTCGATGCCGGTGTTGAAGCTGTGCTCGTAGCCGCCCAGGTTGGCCTTGCCGAACAGTTCGGTCTGGTTTGCGATGGTGTGCACGCCGCCGGTGCGGGACTTCGCGTTGCGCCAGACGCGGCCGTCGTTCACGTTGCCCTGGCTGTCATCGGGGTTGGTCCACACATAGCGCTGGTCCACGGACGTGTAGCGCAGCGTGTTGCGCACCGTGAGATTGCTGCTGATGTCGTGCTCGACGCGGGCGGTGGCGACGTCCGAGCGGGTCTTGTAGAAGTCGCTTTTCAGGCCGTAGAAGTTGTCCATGTTGACGGTGACGGGGCGGATCGCGGTCACGCCGGCCGGAACCTTGTTGCCGTACATGAACGGGATGCCGGAGTCCGGCGTATCGTCGGTCTGGATGTGCGAATAGCTGAGGGTGACGCGGGTGGGCGTATTCAGGCCCCAGGTGAACGAGGGCGCGATACCCCAGCGGGACACGTCCACGCCGTTGCGGCCCGCCACGTCGGCATCGTGCGCCATCGCGTTCAGGCGGAAGGCCATGTTGTCGCCCAGCAACCAGTTGCCGTCGACCGTGGCGCGCTTGTAGTTGTCCGTGCCCAGGCCCAGCGTGGCATTGGTGAACTTCTCGGCCTTGGGCGTCTTGGTGATCAGGTTGATGCTGCCGCCCGCCCCGCCGCGGCCGCCGTAGGCGCCGTCCGGACCCTTGATGACCTCGATCTGTTCGAGGTTGAAGACTTCACGCGTCACGGCACCGATATCGCGCATGCCGTCGACGTACGTGCTCGATTGCGCGTCGTAGCCACGGATGAAAGGCCGGTCGCCCAGCGGATTGCCGCCTTCGCCGGCCCCGAACGAGATGCCGGGTGTCAGGCGCAGCGCTTCGGTCAGGGTGGTGGACGCCGTGTTCTCGATGATTTCCTGGGGGATGACGGTGACGCTCTTGGGCGTGTCCAGCAGCGGCGCGGTGAATTTCTGCGAGGCCGACTGGTCGGCCTTGTACGCCGATTCGGCTTCGCCGCGCACCGTGATGGGCGCGAGCTGGCCGCTGGTGCGGGGCGCGTCGGCCGAGGTGGTGTTCTGCGCCTGGGCCTGGACGGCCGGCACGAACGTGAGCGCGCTGATGGCGGCCGCCAAGGTATTGAACCTGAACTGGTTCGTAGGTATCACCGTGAAATCCCCCAAAGCTGGGCGCGAGGCCCGTCATGAATGCGGGGCGGGGTGCCTGGCCCCCACCCTCGATGAAATGAGATGAAACTCTAACGAAGAATGATTCGCATTCTTCGATGACCAGGGAAGATAGGCGCCGTGTGCTTACAGATAGCTGAACGCCGGCTGGCCAGCAGGGGATTTCGGGAAAAATGCAACACCAGGCGCCGGATTTCCGGCGCCTGGCGGGAGGCGGGTCAACGCGTGGAGACGAGCCGGGTGCCGGCGATGCGGTCGTGCGGGAACTGGCGGTCGCGGTCGAAGAAAGTCCAGACGAAACCCAGCCCGGTCAGCGTGAAGGGCCAGGCCAGGACGTAGCGCAGCACGGCTTTCCAGACCGGCGGGCGGCCGCCGTTGGCGTCGACCAGCCGGATGTGCCAGGTTTTCATCGGCAGGGTCTGTCCGCCCAGCCGCCAGCACAGCACGAAATAGACGCCGATGACGCAGAACAGCCACGCCTGGCGCTCGTGCCGCAGCATGAGCGCATGCCGGCTCTGGGTCAGGGTGTCGAACAGGTAGTCGGCCACGAACACCACCCCGAACAGCAGGATGGCTTCGTACATCATGCAGGCGAACCGGCGCCAGCGGCCCGGCGCGGCCAGGGGGGCGGGGGAAGCGGATGGGGTGTCGTTCATGGGGCGCTACGATAACCCGAGCGCGGCCGGCTCCGCCCGCCCGCGGCCGCGACCCGGGGGAAAGTCCCAGTCGCTGCGGTGAGCCTTGACCGCATCGCAACATTCCTGATAGCCTAGCGGGCTCGCCGAAAGCGTTACAAAAGCCAACGGCAGAGAGCTTCATCTGGCGCCAGGCACCCCTGTGCGCCATGCAGTGCAGTCAACCAAGCCTGGCCCGCGCCAAAAGCGTTGCGGCGGCCTTCGCTCCAGGGCGCAGGCAGTCCGGTCCCGGCCTTCCGTTTCAACCTTCAGTGCTCGTTCCGGTGAACGTGCGCGAGGTCGGCAGGGTGGGCGAGTGGAACGGTTCCGTGAACCGTGAAGCGTCGCCGCATGTTGCCGGTGCCCGCGCAGGTTTGGTTTCCCTGCCGATGGCAGTACCGCCCGGGGCGTCAGCGCGAACTTGAATGGACGAAAATCCAATGGAACTCACAGGCGCAGAAATCGTCGTGCGCGCCCTGGCCGACGAAGGGGTCGAACATGTGTTCGGCTATCCGGGCGGCTCGGTCTTGTACATCTACGACGAGATCTTCAAGCAAGACAGATTCAAGCACATCCTGGTGCGTCACGAGCAGGCAGCCGTGCACGCCGCGGACGCGTATTCGCGCGTATCCAACCGCGTCGGCGTGGCGCTGGTCACCAGCGGTCCCGGCGTGACCAACGCGGTCACCGGCATCGCCACCGCCTACATGGACTCGATTCCCATGGTGGTGCTGACCGGCCAGGTGCCCACCTCGGCCATCGGCCAGGATGCTTTCCAGGAAGCCGACACGGTCGGCATCACCCGGCCGTGCGTCAAGCACAACTTCCTGGTCAAGGACGTCAAGGACCTCGCGGACGTCATCCGCAAGGCCTTCTACATCGCCCGCACCGGCCGTCCCGGCCCCGTGCTGGTCGACATTCCCAAGGACATCACGATCGCCCGCGGGAAGTACACCCCGCCCACGGGCGAGATCAAGATGCGTTCCTACTCGCCGGTCGTGAAGGGACACCAGGGCCAGATCAAGAAGGCGGTCCAACTGCTGCTGCAGGCCGAACGCCCCATGATCTACACCGGCGGCGGCGTGATCCTGTCCGACGCCGCGCCCGAGCTGACCAAGCTCGTGCAGATGCTGGACATGCCCTGCACCAACACGCTGATGGGCCTGGGCGCGTTCCCCGCGGATGACCGCCACTTCGTGGGCATGCCCGGCATGCACGGCACCTACGAAGCCAACATGGCGATGCAGCACTGCGACGTGCTGGTGGCCATCGGCGCCCGCTTCGACGACCGCGTCATCGGCAATCCCAAGCATTTCGCGCAGAACGCCCGCAAGATCGTCCACATCGACATCGACCCGTCGTCGATCTCCAAGCGCGTGAAGGTCGACGTGCCCATCGTGGGCGACGTCAAGGACGTGCTGCTGGACTTTCTGGCGCAGGCCGAGGCCTCGCTCAAGGAAACCCGGCGCAATCCCGAGCAGATCGCCGGATGGTGGAAGCAGATCGGCGCCTGGCGCGAGCGCGAGTGCCTGAAGTACAAGTCCTCCGACGAAGTCATCAAGCCGCAGTTCGTGATCGAGAAGCTGTGCGAGATCACCCGCGGCGAGGCCTTCGTGACCTCGGACGTGGGCCAGCACCAGATGTGGGCCGCGCAGTACTACCGCTTCAACAAGCCGCGCCGCTGGGTCAATTCCGGCGGCCTGGGCACCATGGGCGTGGGCCTGCCGTACGCCATGGGCGTGCAGATGCTGCATCCGGATGCCGACATCGCCGTCATCACCGGCGAAGGCTCGATCCAGATGAATATCCAGGAGCTGTCGACCTGCCAGCAGTACCACCTCAGCCCCAAGATCCTGTGCCTGAACAACCGGTACCTGGGCATGGTGCGCCAGTGGCAGCAGATCGACTACGGTTCGCGCTATGCCGAGTCGTACATGGATTCGCTGCCTGACTTCGTCAAGCTGGCCGAGGCCTACGGCCACGTCGGCATGCGCATCGAAAGCCCGCGCGACGTCGAGGGCGCGCTGCGCGAAGCCTTCACCACGCACAAGAAACGCCTGGTGTTCCTGGACATCATCACGGACCGCACGGAAAACGTGTGGCCCATGGTGAAGGCCGGCAAGGGCCTGACCGAGATGCTGCTCGGTTCCGAAGACCTTTAAGGAGCGCACATGAGACATGCCATATCCGTGCTCCTGGAGAACGAAGCCGGCGCACTTTCCCGGGTGGTCGGACTTTTCTCGGCCCGCGGCTACAACATCGAGACCCTGACCGTCGCCCCGACCGAAGATGCCACGCTTTCGCGCATGACCATCGTCACCTCGGGCTCCGACGACGTCATCGAGCAGATCACCAAGCACCTGAACCGCCTGGTCGAGGTGGTCAAGGTGGTGGACCTGACCGAGGCGCCGCACATCGAACGCGAACTGATGCTGATCAAGGTGCGCGCGGTGGGCAAGGAACGCGAGGAAATGAAGCGGATGGTCGATATTTTCCGCGGCCATATCGTCGACGTGACCGACAAGAGTTATACCGTCGAACTGACCGGCGACAAGGGCAAGCTGGACGCCTTCATCGAGGCGCTGGATCGTGCCAGCATTCTTGAAACGGTGCGCACCGGCAGCTGCGGCGTGGGTCGTGGCGAACGGGTATTAAAAATCTAACCCCCCCTACGCGCTTACGCGCGCCCCCCAGGGGGCGGCACTGGCGGACCGGCGGAGCCGGATCCGCTGTGCCCTGGGTTCCGGAGGTTTTTTACTTCGGGGTTGGGGTGGGGGCGGTTGTGTTTTTTTGAATTTTGAATCTTGAGTTTTGAATTGATTCCGGAGAATCTCATGAAAGTTTTCTACGATAAAGATTGTGATCTGTCGCTGATCAAGGGCAAGACCGTCGCCATCATCGGTTACGGCTCGCAAGGCCATGCCCACGCCCAGAACCTGAACGACTCCGGCGTCAAGGTCGTGGTCGGTCTGCGCAAGGGCGGCGCTTCGTGGGACAAGGCGGCCAACGCCGGCCTGACGGTCAAGGAAGTGAACGACGCGGTGAAGGATGCCGACGTCGTCATGATCCTGCTGCCCGACGAGAACATCGCCAAGGTCTACGCCGAGAACGTCGGCCCCAACATGAAGAAGGGCGCCGTGCTGGCCTTCGCCCATGGCTTCAACGTCCACTACGGCGCCGTCGTGCCCCGTGAAGACATCGACGTCATCATGGTCGCTCCCAAGGCCCCCGGCCATACCGTGCGCGGCACGTACACCCAGGGCGGTGGCGTGCCCCACCTGGTGGCCGTGCATCAGGACAAGTCCGGCGCCGCCCGCGACATCGCCCTGTCGTACGCCATGGCCAACGGCGGCGGCCGTGCCGGCATCATCGAGACCAACTTCCGCGAAGAAACCGAAACCGACCTGTTCGGCGAACAAGCCGTGCTGTGCGGCGGTACCGTCGAGCTGATCAAGGCTGGCTTCGAGACGCTGGTGGAAGCCGGCTACGCGCCCGAGATGGCCTACTTCGAGTGCCTGCACGAGCTCAAGCTGATCGTCGACCTGATCTACGAAGGCGGCATCGCGAACATGAACTACTCGATCTCGAACAACGCGGAATACGGCGAATACGTCACCGGCCCGCGCATCGTGAACGAGGACACCAAGAACGCCATGCGCGCCGTCCTGAAGGACATCCAGACCGGCGAATATGCCAAGAGCTTCCTGCTGGAGAACATGGCCGGCGCCCCGACGCTGAAGTCGCGCCGTCGCTTGAACGCCGAGCACGATATCGAGGTGGTTGGCGGCAAGCTGCGCGACATGATGCCCTGGATCCGCAAGAACAAGCTGGTCGATCAGAGCAAGAACTAGACCCCCCCCTACGCGCTTGCGCGCGCCCCCCAGGGGGCGATGCGGGTGGACCGGCAAAGCCGGATCCACCGCATCCTGGAGTTTGAACCCTCACGCTTGCGTGGGGGTTTTTCTTTTTGGGGGTTAGTGGTCGAGGGGGTGGAACATGACTAGGGCGTCTACGTAGCCTTGGGTGGGGTGGTGGAAGGCGCGGGGGAGGCGGCCGACGGTTTGGAAGCCTAGCGATTGCCAGAGGCGCACGGCGCTGTCGTTGGTGCTGACCACGAAGTTGAATTGCATGGCGCGGTAGCCTCGGGTGCGGGCGTGGGCCAGGGAGTGTTCGGCCATGCGCCGGGCGATGCCGCGGCCCGTGGCGTTGGCCGCGGTCATGTAGCCGCAGTTGCAGACGTGGCTGCCGCCGCCGGCCTGGTTGGGGCGCAGGTAGTAGGTGCCCAGGATCGTGCCGTCTTCCTCGGCGACGAAGGTTTCCTTGTCGGGGCCCAGCCAATAGGCCAGGGCTTCGCTTTCTCCCTGGGCGGGGTCCAGCGTGTAGGTTTCGCCGGCGCGGATGACCGGGCCGATGATGGACCAGATGGCGGGGCGGTCCTGCGGGGTGGCGGGGCGGATCAGCATGGCGACAGCATATCAGGGGAGAAGCTCGCCGCCCTTGTCGGTGGCCAGCTCGCGCATCAGTTCGACCAGCAGCTCGTACATGTGGCGGGCGGCGGGGGAGAGGCTCTGGCCGGGGCGGGTGACCAGGCCGACGGTGCGGGCGATGACGGGGCGGTGCAGGCGGACGAAGGCCAGTTTGTGGCGGCGCGCCGGGCGGGCCAGGGTGGGGAGGATGGTGATGCCCAGGCCCGAGCGGACGCTGGCGATGAGCGAGGTCCGGTTGGTGACGGTCATGCCGGGCGTGGCCACCCATGGCGGGATGTCGGGGTGGCGCAGCGCTTCGAAGGTGGCGTTGGCGATCAGGCGTTCGCCCTGGAGTTCGTTCCAGTCCACGGGCTTGCGCCGTCCGGCCAGGCGGTGCGAGGGTGGGCAGATGATGCCGAATTCGTCGCGCGCGATGGGCAGGAAATCCAGCCGGGGTTCGTCGGCCAGGAGGCCGGCGATGCCGATGTCGACTTCGCCGCTCAGGACCAGTTGGCGCACCGCCTGCGAGGGCATGTCGATGGCGCGCAAGCGGACCTGGGGGAACTGGCGGGTGTAGCGGTCCAGGATGTCGGGCAGCCATTCATCCGCCAGCGAAGGCATGACCGCCAGCGACACCGAGCCGTGGCGCGCCTGCGCCAGTTCGTTGGCTTCCAGCCGGACGCGGTCGTGTATCGCCAGCAGTTCGCGGAACAAGGGGAGCAGGCTCCATCCCAACGGCGTGGGGCGGGCCCGCTTGCCGGGCTCGAACAGGGGCGCGCCCACCTGGCGTTCCAGATCGCCCATGGCGGCGGAGACGGCGGCCTGGGAACGGAAGGTGGCCTGGGCGGCCGCGAGGAAGCTGCCGCTGTCGACGGCGGCTACGAACTGCCGCAGGTGCTGGATCTTGAAGGGGTCCATGCTGGCTGGAAATTCAGGTTTTCCGAATTTTATTTCCACAAATTTGGCTTGGCAAAAGGCGACGCCATGGCGACCATGTCCCCAGGACAAGAAGGAGGTCGCATGACGCTGGAAGTGCGCAAGGTCGTTTCGTATGTCGAGGAAACGCGGGTGGAAGGGGGCAGGAAGGCCGGGCGGCCCCTGCTGATGGTGCTGAGCGCCGCGGTCCTGAAGAATCCGTGGGCGGGCAAGCCCTTTACCGAGGACCTGCGGCCGGAGATCCTGCGCATCGCGCCGCCGCTGGGCGACCTGCTGGTCGGGGAAATCCTGAAGTACACGGGATCCGGCGATCGCGTGGAGGGCTATGGCAAGGCCGCCGTGGTCGGCGCCGATGGCGAGGTCGAGCATGCCTCGGCGCTGATCCATACGCTGCGGTTCGGGAACAAGTACCGGAACGCGGTGGGCGGCACGAGCTACCTGAGTTTCACCAACTCGCGCGGCGCGATGGGATGTCCCATCGTCGTGCCGATGATGCACAAGAACGACGAGGGGATGCGGTCCCATTACCTGACGGTGCAGACCACCATCGCCGATGCGCCGGCGGCGGACGAAGTCGTCGTCGCGCTGGGCGCCAGCGTGGGCGGCCGGCCGCACCACCGTATCGGCGACCGCTACCAGGACATGCGCGAGATGGGCCTGGACCCGGCCGGGAAGGAGGCCTCGTGACCTGGCCGACCCGCGTGGTCCGCAGCGGTACGGGGACGCCCGTCGTCCTGATCCACGGCGTGGGCCTGGACCTGGGCATGTGGGACGAACTGGCGCGGGCGCTGGGCGGCGAGTTCGAGTTGATCCGCTATGACATGCTGGGACACGGCGGCACGCCCTTGCCGGCGGGCGAGGTAGGGCTGGACCGGTACGTGGCGCAACTGGGCGAGGTGCTGCGCGCGGAGGGCTTGCGCCAGCCCTGCGTGGTGGGATATTCGATGGGCGGGCTGGTGGCGGGGCGTTTCGCTGCGTGCCATCCTGGCGAAGTGGGGAAGCTGGTGCTGATGAGCACGGTCTTTCGCCGTACCGAAGCCGAGCGCCGCGCGGTGCGGGCACGGCTGGAGCAGGCCGAGGGCGGGGACGAGGCGGAGGGCGCGCAGGCATCCGTCGAGCGCTGGTTCTCGCCCGCCTTCGTCGAAGCGGTGCCGGACCGTGTCGAGGCGATCCGGCAGCGTCTGCTGGCCAACCGGCGCGAGGATTTCCTGGCGGCCTATCGCATCTTCGCCGGCGCGGATGGCGTCCTGCCCGAGGCGGCGCCGCTGGTCCGCTGTCCGGCCCTGGTGCTGACGGGTGAACAAGATACCGGCTCCACGCCCCGCATGGCGGAGGAACTGGCCAGGGCCATTCCCCACGCCGCGCTGCGGATCGTGCCGGGACAGAAGCACATGTTGCCCGTGGAGGGCGTGACGGCTGCCGCGGCGGCGCTCAGGGACTTCCTGGGGCCCGGCGGTACGCGCCGGGCCGCCTGAGCGGCCCGCACCATACCAAGCAAGGAGACAAGACATGCAACGCAGACACATGCTGGGCGCGATGGCCGCGCTGGCGTCCTCGGCCTACCTGGGGAAGGGGCACGCGCAGGGCGCGGGCGGCAGCGTGCCGCTGCACGTGGTGGTGCCGTTTCCGCCCGGCGGCGGGACCGACGTGCTGGGACGCGCGATCGGCTACCGGCTGGAAAAGCTGCTGGGCCGGCCGGTCGTGGTCGAGAACAAGCCCGGGGCCAGCGGCATCGTCGGCGCCGAGTACGTGGCCAAGTCCGATCGCGACGGCAACACGCTGCTGTTCTCGGGGCTGGTGCCGTCCGTGCGCTACTACAGCCGTCCGTTGTCGCAGATCGGCGCGGAACTGGCGCCGGTATGCATGATCGCCCGTTCGCCTTATCTCGTCGCGGTCAATCCCGGTGTGCCGGCGAAGACGCTGGGCGAGTTCGTGCAACTGGCCAAGAGCAAGCCTGGCACGCTGACCTTCGGTTCGCCGGGCAATGCCACGCCGCAGCACCTGGCGACGGAGCGCTTCCGTTCTCAGGTCGGCATCGACATCCTGCACGTACCGTATCGCGGCACGGGGCCGATGATGACGGACCTGCTGGGCGGCCAGATCCAGTTGGTGTTCGCGACGGTGGCGGCGGCCGAGCAGCACGTGAAGTCCGGCCGCCTGCGCGCGCTGGCGGTCACCAGCGCCGACCGGCTGGATCGCCTGCCCGACGTGCCCACCGTGGCGGAGGCGGGCATCGCGGACTTCGTGGCCGAGATCGCCTTCGGCACCTATGTCGCGGCGGGCACCGCGGCGGCGGCGATAGGCGGGCTCAACCGGGCGATCAACCAGGCGCTGACCGATGGGGAGGTGCGCGGCAAACTGGTGGAGCAAGGCTTCATTCCCGTTGGCGGCGCGCCCACGGACCTCGAAAAAAGCCTGCTGGCCGAGGTCAAGGCGGTGTCCGATCTGGTCCGTTCGGGCAAGGTGCGCATCGACGCGGCTTGACGCCGGGCCCGCCTGTCAGCGGCGGGGACCGTGCATCCATCCGCCGCGGTGCAGCGTCCATTGCCCGCCGGATCCGTGGGTCCAGCCCGGCTGGCGATAGGACCAGCCGGGCCGCGGATGCTCATAGTGTCCCGGATACCAGACATGGCGGCCGCCCGCCCAGTCCCAGTAGCCGCCCACCCAGACGGCGCCGACGAACGGCGCCACGGGAACGGCCTCGACGTAGGGTACGGGCGGCGCGACGTTGGCGGTCACCACGTCGCCGTATTCGTAGTCGTAGCCGGGGGCCGGCACGACGGCACAGCCGCCAAGGAGCGCTGCGCCCAGCAGTGCCGCGGCGGCATGCCCCGGCCATTTCCGCGCGCCGCGCGTGTTGCGTTCGGCTGCGGTTTGAAGCAACGTGGTCGTCTTCATGGTGAACCTCCTCGTGCGCCGGGCACAGGCAAAAGTCGCAAGCCTTGATTGAGGAACTGCTCGATGACGGATCCATTCTCCGGCCGCCGGCTTAGGCCAACCTTAAGGCGGCGACGCCGCCACGGGCAGGCGCAGGGTGATGGTGACCAGTCCGTTGGCCTGGCTCACGAGTACGTCGCCGGCATGCATGGCGGCGATCGCCTTGACGATGGCCAGTCCGAGGCCGTGGCTTTCGCCGCTGTTGTGGCGCGCGTCGTCCACGCGATAGAAGCGGTCGAACAGGTGCCGCAGTTGCTCGGATGAAATCGGATCGCTGGCATTGGAGATCGCCAGTTCGGCCATCGCGCCGTCGCGCAGGCTGATCCGGACGGAGATCAGCCTGCTGCCCAGGGAATGCTGGATGGCGTTCTGCAGCAGGTTGCTGAGTGCCCGGCGCAGGAGCGGCGTCTGGACGCGCACCTGCGCGTCGCCCTGTACCTGGACCCGCATGCCGGCGTCGTCCAGCACCATGTCGAAGAAGTCGACGATCTTGCCCATTTCCCCGGCCAGCGACACGGCCACGAGGTCGTGCGCGCGCTCGCCCTGTTCCGCGCGGGCCAGGAACAGCATGTCCGCCACGATGCCGCGCAGGCGCTCCAGTTCTTCCAGGTTCGATTGCAGCACTTCGCGCAGTTCGGGCACGCCGCGGCTGCGCGACAGCACCACCTGGGTCTGGCCGATCATGTTGGCGACCGGCGTGCGCAGTTCGTGCGCCACGTCGGCGTTGAAGGTTTCGAGTTGCTGGTAGGCGGTGTTGAGCCGATCGAGCGCGGCGTTGAACGAGGCAGCCAGGTCGAGCAGTTCCGCGGGAAGGACGGGCAGGCGCAGGCGCTCGCCGCCGCGGTTGCGGCCGATGCGCTGCGCTTCGGCCGAGAGCTGCTTGAGCGGCTTCAGGCCGATCACCGCGATCCAGTAGCCCAGCGCCGCCACCAGCAGCGCCGCGGCCAGCGTCAGGGCCATCAGCGCGGTACGGAAGTTGCGCAGCGTGCCGGCGATGGCGCCGGCGTCCATGCCTATCATCAGTTGCACCGCGGGCCGCACGTCATTGGCGGGCAGTTGCGCGCCCAGCATGGCGTAGCTCTCCTGGCCGGCCGCGTCGGGCACCACGCGGATACGGCCGTCGGGGTCGACCTCCCGCGCCAGGCGTTCGGCGTCGTCGCCGTAGCGGTACCGGGGGTCGGCGCTCCACAGCCAGTAGCGGGTATGGGGGTCGCTGCGCTCCATGTCCTCCATCTTGGCCGTCGCACGGCTGGCCAGCTGCGGCGAGCGGCCATGTTCCAGCAGGTAGCGCAGGTCGGCCAGCCGCCCCTGCATCTGTTCGCTCTGGTAGTGGTCCAGCTCGCGGTCCAGCACCCGGTACAGCGCTGCGCCCATCAGCGTGAAGATGGCCACCGCGGTGGCGGCGAACATCAGCGCGAGGCGCGCGGAAATCGGCCACGAGCGGGATGCCTCGTCCGGGTCGGCTCGCGCGGGTGCCGGCTCGCCGTCAAGTGGCATCGCGCTCCTCCAGCGTGTAGCCCATGCCTCGTATGGTGTGCAGGAGCGGGGTGCCGAAGGGAAGGTCCACCTTGGCGCGCAGACGCTTGACGGCCACTTCGACGACATTGGTGTTGCTGTCGAAGTGCATGTCCCAGACCAGCTCGGCGATAGCGGTCTTGGAAAGAATCTCGCCCTGCCGGCGCGCGAGCAGTTCCAGCAGCGCGAATTCCTTGGCCGTGAGGTCGATGCGCTGCCCCGCGCGCGTGACCTTGCGGCGGATCAGGTCGATGGCGAGGTCTCCCACGCGCAGCAGCGTCTGTTCCTGCGCGCGCCCGCGCCGGGTGAGCGCCTGCAGGCGCGCCTGCAGTTCGATGAAGGAGAAGGGCTTGACCAGATAGTCGTCCGCGCCTTCGCGCAGGCCGCGCACGCGGTCATCGAGGCCGTCGCGCGCGGTCAGCATGATCACCGGCGTGCCTTTCACGGCGCGCAACGAGCGCAGGATGTCGAAGCCGTTCAGGCCGGGCAGCATGACGTCCAGCACGATCACGTCGAAGTCGTAGTGCACGGCCAGGTGCTGGCCGTCGATGCCGTCGTGCGCGACGTCCACCGTCCAGCCCTGCTCGGTCAGGCCCTGGTACAGGTAGTCGGCGATCTTGCGCTCGTCTTCGATGATCAGCACTTTCATGGTTCACCTATCGTAGTGGGCGCCGGTGGTGTTGTCACGGCCCGGCCGTGGCGGGCCTTCCAGGCCGCTTTCTTGCGCTCGAACCAGTAGTGCGCGCCGTCCAGGTACAGATAGATGATGGGCGTGGTGAACAGCGTCAGCACCTGCGACAGCAGCAGGCCGCCGACCATGGCGTAGCCCAGGGGCCGGCGCAGCTCGGAGCCGGCGCCGTGGCCCAGCATGAGCGGCAGGCCGCTCAGCAGCGCGCACATGGTCGTCATCATGATGGGGCGGAACCGCAGCAGGCAGGCCTCGAAGATCGCGTCGCGCGGCGACAGCCCTTTGTCGCGCTCGGCATGCAGCGCGAAGTCCACCATCATGATGCCGTTCTTCTTGACGATCCCGATCAGCAGGATGATGCCGATGAGGGCGATCACGCTGAGGTCGTAGCCGCCGGCCATGAGCGCCAGCAAGGCGCCCACGCCGGCCGAGGGCAGGGTGGACAGGATGGTGAGCGGATGGATGTAGCTCTCGTAGAGCAGGCCCAGCACGATGTAGACGGCCACCAGCGCGGCGGCGATCAGGTAGGGCTGGGTGCGCAGCGAATCGCCGAAGGCCTGGGCCGTGCCCTGGAAGTTGCCGTGCAGCGTGGGCGGCACGCCCATCTCGGCCTGCGCCTGCTGGATCGCCTCGACCGCCTGGCCCAGCGAATGGCCGGGCTGCAGGTTGAACGAGATCGTCGCCGCCGGGAACTGGCCCTGGTGGTTCACCGCGAGATAGCCCGTGTGCGTGGTGTCGATCTTCACGAAGGTGGACAGCGGTATCTGCTGGCCGGTGATGGGCGAGGTGAGGTAGAGGTTGTCGAAAAGCCGCGGATCCTTCTGCAGGGCGGGCGTGACTTCCAGCACCACGAAATAGCTGTTGAGCTGGGTGAAGTATTGCGCGACCTGCCGCTGGCCGATGGCGTCGTTGATGGTCGCATCCACCAGCGCGGGGGTGATGCCGTAGCTCGAGGCGCGTTCGCGGTCGATGGTGACCAGCGCGGTGGGGGCGGCATTCTGCTGGTCCGAGGTCACGTCGGCGAGCCCGGGCAGTTCGCGCAGCCTGGCGGCGATCCGGGGCGTCCAGGCGTTCAGTTCCTCCAGGTTGGTGTCGGTCAGCGTGTACTGGTATTGCGCGCGCGAAATGCGGCCGCCGACGTTGATGTCCTGGCCGGCCTGCATGTACAGGGTGATGCCGGGCACCTTCGCCAGCTTGGGGCGCAGCCGGGCGATCACCTGGTCGGCGGTGGCCGCGCGGCCCTCGTCGACCGACTTCAGGCCGATGAACATGTTGCCGGAGTTGAAGGTGCTGGCGCCGGCCTGCATGCCGAAGGCCGTCACGTCGGGGTCCTGGCGCACGATGTCGGCGACGGCCAGCATGCGTCCGTGCATGGCCTCGGACGACGTGTCCTGTCCGGCGACCGCCGAGCCGAAGATGAAGCCTGTGTCCTGCTGCGGGAAGAAGCCCTTGGGAATCATGATGTAGAGGGTCACGGTCGCCGTCACGGTGGCGATGAAGCTCAGCAGGGTGATGAAGCGGTGGCGCAGGACCACCTCCAGGCCGCGGCGGTAGCCCGAGAGCAGGAGTTCGAAACCGTGCTCGAACCACATGTAGAGCCTGCCGTGATGCGGATGGCGCGGCGCGCCGGGTTCGTCGTCCTTGTCCTCGTTGTGCAGGAACTTGGCGCACAGCATGGGCGTGACGGTAAGCGAGACCAGCACCGACACCGCGATGGTGATGGTGACCGTGACCGCGAACTCGCGGAACAGGCGGCCCACGATGCCGCCCATGAGCAGCAGGGGAATGAATACCGCCACCAGCGAGACGGAGATCGAGATGATGGTGAAGCCGATCTCGCGCGATCCCTGCAAGGCGGCCTGCAAGGGCCGCATTCCGTCCTCGATGTGCCGGTAGATGTTCTCCAGCATCACGATCGCGTCGTCCACCACGAAGCCCACGGCTATCGTCAGCGCCATCAGCGACAGGTTGTCCAGGCTGTAGCCGACCACGTACATGACGGCGGACGTGCCCAGGATGGCGAGCGGCACGGTCAGGCTGGGGATGAGGGTGACCGCCACGTTGCGCAGGAACACGAAGATGACGGCCACGACCAGGGCGATGGACAGTAGCAGCGTGAATTCCACGTCCTTGACCGAGGCCCGGATGGTCTGGGTGCGGTCGACCAGCGTGTTCACGGTGATGCTGGGCGGGATGCTGGCCTTGAGCGTGGGCATGGCGGCCTGGATGCGGTCCACCGTCTCGATCACGTTCGCCCCGGGCATCTTGGTGATGGCCAGCAGAATGGTGCGGCCGTTGGCGATGTCGTTGTCCCGGTCGGCCGCGGGGCCGGCGAAGGCCCAGGCGGACACCTTGGCGTTCTCGGGGCCGTCGACCGCCACGCCTATGTCGCGCACGCGGATCGGCGCGCCGTTGCGCCAGGCCAGGACCACGTTGTTCCAGGGCTCGGCCTTGAAGAGCTGGTCGTTCGTGTAGACGTTGAACGCCTGCGACGCCCCGTCTATGGTGCCCGTCGGCGCGCTGACCGTGGTGTTGGCGATCACGCCGCGTATGTCCTCCAGGCTCAGGCCCAGCGCCTTGAGCTTGGCGGGCTCGGCCTGGATGCGCACGGCCGGCTTCTGCTGGCCGAACACGGTCACGAGGCCGACGCCCTGGATGCGCGAGATCTGCTGGGCCAGGATGTTCTCGGCGCTGTCGTCCACCTGCGTGAGTGGCAGCACTTTCGATTGCACGCCCAGGATCAGCACCGGCGAATCGGCCGGGTTGATCTTGCGGAAGGTGGGCGGGGTCGGCAGCGTTTTCGGGAGCTGGCCCGTTGCCGCGTTGATGGCCGACTGCACGTCCAGCGCCGCGCCGTCGATGTTGCGCGCCAGGTCGAATTGCAGCGTGATCTGCGACAGGCCGAGCGAACTGGTCGAGGTCATCTGCGTCAGGCCCGGGATCAGCGAGAACTGGCGCTCCAGGGGCTGGGCCACGTTCGAGGCCATGGTTTCCGGACTCGCGCCCGGCAGCCGGCCCGTGACCTGGATGGTCGGGAAGTCCACCTGCGGCAGCGGAGCCACCGGCAGCAGGGGCCAGGCCGCGATCCCGATCAGCAGCAGCGCCACCGCCAGCAGGGTGGTGCCTATGGGGCGCCGGATGAAGACTTCCGAGATGTTCATGCCGGGTTCCCCTGGCGGGCTTCCACCACGTCGGCGCCCGGCGTCAGGCGGTACTGGCCGTCGGACACCACGCGCTGGCCCGCCTGCAAGCCCTTGGTCACCACCGTCAGGTTGCCGTCGGCGCCGCGGACTTCGATCGGCTGCACCTGCGCCTTGCCTTGCCCGTCCACCACGTAGGCGAACAGTCCGTCCTGGCCGCGCTGGACCACGGAGTTGGGCACGACCAGCGCGTGCGGCTCGTCGCCCAGCACCAGCCGCGCATTGGCGGACTGGCCGGGCCAGAGTTTGTGCTGCGGATTGGCGAAGCGCGCCTTCAGCGAGATGGTCCCGGTGGCGATGTCGATCTGGTTGTTCAAAAGGGTGAGTTCGCCCGTGGCCAGCACCTCGCGCGTGCCCGGATCCAGCGCTTGTACCTGGAGCGCGCGGCCCGAATTGATGGCGCGGTTCACCGCCTGGAACTGTTCCTGCGGCAGGGTGAACTGCAGCGCGATCGGATCGATCTGGTTCACCACCAGCAGGCCGCCGGCGTCGCTGGCGTGGACGATGTTGCCCGGGTCGACCAGCCGCGCGCCTATCCGGCCGGAGATGGGCGAGGCGATGGTGGTGAAGCCCAGGTTCACGCGCGCGAGGTTCTCCTGCGCGGCGTCGTTGCGCACCGTAGCCTCGAGCTGGCGCACCAGCGATTGCTGCGTCTCCAGCGTCTGGCGCGTGGTGGCTTCGTCGCGGATCAGTTCCGTGTAGCGTTGCAGGTCCACCCTGGCGTTGGCCAGCAGGGCCTCGTCCCGGGCGCGCTGCGCCTGGACCTGCTGCAACTGCGCCTCGTAGGTGCGTGCGTCCAGGCGGGCCAGCACCTGCCCGGCCTTGACGTCCTGGCCTTCCTTGAACTCCACTCGGTCGAGCTGGCCGTCCACGCGCGTGCGCACGGTCACCGACGCGACGGTCACGACCGTGCCCATGCCGGTTACCGCGACCGGCATGTCCATCTCCCGCACGAGCGCCGTATGCACCGGCACCTTGGCGGTGGCGCCCGCGCGGGCACCGCCGGACGGCGGCTCCTGCGACTGGGCCTGCCATGGCGGGAAAGCGACCGCCAGCGCGATGGCGGCGGCCACCGCCGCCAGTCCCCAGGTCTTGAAGCGCGTCTTGCCGGAATGTCCGGCCACCGGCGCCGCGTTTCCGGGGGCCTGGTCGTGATCAATCTTCATGATGCGTGTCCTTCGAATCTGCGGCGATTTCCTGGCGGCTCGCGGCGGTGTCGCGCGGCAGCCGGTCGGTGGTCCAGCCACCGCCCAGGGCCTTCACCAGCGCGACGCTGGAGGCGAGGGCGCGTCCCTGCGCCTGTAGCGAGTTGCGTTCGTTGGTGAGCGCGAGCGCCTGAGCGGTGATGACGCTGGTATAGGTGGCGGTGCCGGCGCGGTACTGACTGAGCGTCACGCGTTCGGCCCGCCGCGCGGCCTGGACGGCGCGCAGGTCGGCGTCGTATTCCTGGCGCAGCGCATGGACGGCCGCCAGGTTGTCCTCCACTTCCTGGAATCCGTTCAGCACCGTCTGGCGGTAGGTGGCGGCGGCCGCGTCGAAGCTGGCCCGGGCGCGCGCCACGCCGGCGCTGCGCGCGCCGCCGTCGAAAATGTTCCCGGCCAGCGCCAGGCCCAGCGCCCATACCTTGCCGGGCGCGGCGGTCCAGCTTGCCAGGCCGAGTCCGATGCCGGTATTGCCGCCGGACGCATTGAGCGTCAGGTTCGGGTAGAACGCCGCCTGCGCCACGCCGATCTGGGCGTTGGCGGCCGCCACGCGACGCTCCGCGCCGGCGATGTCGGGGCGGCGCTCCAGTAGTTGCGAAGGCAGGCCGGGCGGCACGACCGGCAGCGTGGGCAGCTCGGCGCCGTCGTTCGCGGCCAGGGTGAAGTCCGAGGGGGTGCGGCCCAGCAGCACGGCCAGCGCATGTTCGAGCTGGCGCCGCGTGAGGTTCACGTCGATGGCCTGCGCCTGCGCGGCGGCCAGCGTGCTTTCGGCGAGCGAGACGTCGGCCTGGGTCGCCACGCCGGCGCGGAACTGTGCCTGCGCGAGTTGCAGGGACTTGCCATAGGCCTCGATGGTGCGCGCATAAAGCGCCTGCTGGCGATCCAGGATGCGCAGTTGCAGGTAGTCGTTGACCACGCTGGCCTGCACGGCAAGCCGCGCGGCGGCCAGGTCGGCGGCGCTGGCCTGGGCGCTGTCGGCGGCGGACTCCACGCCGCGGCTCACGCTGCCCCAGAAGTCGGGCTCCCACGACGCATTGATCGACCAGGCGTGGCCGTTGCCCAGGGTGCTGCGGCCGCCGCTGACGGTGCGCGCGCGCTGGGCCGAGGCGCTGGCGCCCACGACGGGAAAGTAGGCCGCCTGCGCGCCCTGTACCAGGGCCTGGGCCGCGCGGTACTGGGCCTGGGCCTGCGCCAGCGTCTGGTTGGCGGCATTGGCCTGTTCGAGCAGCGTGTCCAGGCGGCTGTCGCCGTAGGCCCGCCACCAGGGCTGGTCGGGGTCAGGCGCGCTGGGCATGGCCGTGCGCCAGGCGCCGTCTTCCTTGAACGCAGCCTGGTTGGTGGCGTCATCCGGGGGCGCCGGGCGGACGTAGTCCGGCCCCACGGCGCAGCCGGCCAGGGCGCCGGCGATGAGCAGACCGGGCCATGCGAAGAGGCGAGAGACGCCGCGCCGCCTCCGTCTGGCGGTCTGTATCTGGAAAATGGACATGGACAACCTCGTTGGTCAGCCCACTGTAGAAATTGCCGGGTAACAAATCGCTGACGGGGAAATGACAAAACTGTCAGCGAAGTCCACAGGTGTGGCACCTCGCGTCCCGTTCCGGCGGCTCCCGTAAGGAATACGGTAGAATGCCGTACAAATTACGGAGGTAATCGGCATGGCCAAGACCGAACGTTTCGAAATGCGCCTGGACGAGCCGTCCGCGGCCGCCATCGATGCCTGGCGCGACGCGCACATGGCGGGCGCGTCGCGGGCGCAGGCGGTCAGGGCGTTGATCGAGCGCGGCCTGGCGGGGGCCCCCGCCGGCGGTCCCCGGTTCAGCGACGGCGAGAAGACTCTGATGGCCTTCATGGGCGACCTGTTCCGCCACCTGGGTGCGCCGGCGGAGCGGGTGGATGCCGTGTGCCGGGGGTTCGCCACGGGCAACCACTGGGCCGCCGACCTGGAGATGGGCGGGCTGTACAGTCCGGCGTCCTCGTCGGCGTCGCCGGACGATGCCCGTTTCGTGTTGTCGGTGCTCGAAATGTGGGAAGTGTTCGAGTCCGCGTTCGAGGATTTTTCCGAAGCCCAGCGGGCACAGGTGCTGGGCGGAGAGGGTGCGCAGCGGCGCGCGAAGGGCGCGCGCCGGGCAGCGGAGCTGCGGTTCGCCGGTTTCGATGCGGTCCATGAGCCCGACTTGCTGCGGATCGCGGAGTTCCTGGTGCGCGAGATGCGGCGTTTCGGGCGCTTCGCCGGGCGCAGCCTGGTGGCGACCCAGGGTGGGGCGCGCCGGGATCATGCGATCCGCCTGCGCTACTACGAAAGGCTGCTGCCCACGCTGGCGGGGCGTCGGCCGACCCCCGACGAGGTGCGCGAGTTCCTGTGGCTGCGCGCCGAGGCGCCGGGGCGTGAGCCGGCGGCCGGCGGCCGCGGCGTGTCCCATCTCAAGGAGTTCTCCTTCCATCGCTTCGGCCTGCTGGCGCCGCGCGTCAACGCGCTCAGCCGGGTGCTGACCCGCAGCGCGGTGCAGTTCGCCAAGGCGGAATACGGGCTCTCGCAGGTCGAATGGCTGGCGGTCACGCTGCTGGGGGCGTTCGAACCGGTCTCCATCGGCGAGTTGGCCTACCACGCGATGCTGGATGCCGGGCAGATGAGCCGGACGGTGTCCGGGTTGGTCGAGCGCGGATTCGTCGAACGCCGGCGCGGCGAGGAAGACAGCCGCGAGACCGTGCTGACGCTGACCGGGGAAGGCGAGGGCATGCGCCGGCGCCTGGCGGATGCGGCGGCGGCCCGCAATCGGCACGTGGTGGGGGACCTGCCCGAGAGCGAGCTTGCCGTCGTCTACGCCCGCCTGGATGGCTTCATTGCCCGGGCCCGGCAGTTGGTGGATTAGCGGTCCATGTCTTGAAATTTGACTTAATCATTTAATTGATGGCGGATTCAAGGTCGGTTGTGTTGCGTAAAGTCTTTGATTTATTGGGAAATAAAGAGGTTTCCCCAGAATTTTAGGATATGTCGTTAGGGAAAACTCCAGCTCATTTTTATTTGACTGTATCAAATAAAAAATCGCAGAATGCATCCTGTTGCATTCCATCCGATCCAGGAGATCTGCGATGCCGGCTTTATCCCTTGGTGTTTTTCCTTCATCGATCTGCGCTACGCGGATGCTGTCGATCCTGGCGCTGTCGGCCGCTGCCTTGCCTGCGCTTGCCGCCGAAGGCGATGCCTGCGCGGCGGTGGACCTGTCCGCGGCCAAGTCCCCGCCGGCCGCCATCCGCTATGGCACGACCGGCGGCGGCGAGGAGCCGTTGGCGCTGCTGTGGGCGGACCAGGCCAGCTATCCCGGCAATGGCAAGTTCTACACCATGCAGGTCACGGAGTTCACCTCGACGGACCGCATGACGGCTTTCCAGGCCGGACAGATCGATGCCGGCACGATCAGTTTTCCCTCGCTGGTGGCGGCGGTGCATGTGGGCATCGATGCGCGGGCGGTCGCCTCGCTGGTCCAGGTCAACGAGGCCGACAACGAAGGCGCGTTCGCGTCGCTGTCCAGCGGCAATATCCGCGACATCAAGGACTTCAAGGGCAAGAAGGTCGGCTACTACGGACCCAATACCATTAGTGAATACTGGGTCAAGAGCGCGCTGCGGCGCGCCGGCATGAAGCCGAACGACGTCTCGTTCGTGTCGCTGCCGCCGCCCGCCCAGGAGCAGGCCTTGCGCAACGGCCAGATCGACGTGGCCTGGCTGGCCCGCCAGTTCCTGTTCAAGGCGAAGTCCACGGGCGGCGTGGAGACCATCATGACGCCGTTCCAGGCCACGGGCGGCGCCAGCCAGCCCAGCCTGCTGATCTTCTTTTCGCCCAAGTTCATCAAGGCCCATCCCCAGGCCTATTGCGCATGGCGCAAGGACTACCAGCAGGCCCTGGCCAATTGGTCGGCCAACCGCGACGCGGCCTATCCGAAGCTGATCGCCGCCAAGTATGTGACGCCGTTCTCGGCCAAGGCCGGCGCCGACGGCGGACGCAGTCCCGACGGTTCGGTCTCGCTGGCCGAGTTCGACGCCACGATGAAGGACATGGCGGCCTCCCGCTTCCTGCCGCCGTCCATGCTGCAGCCCGCCGCCAAGCTGGTGATGCCGGGCTATTCATTGATGAAATAGTAGCCCACCCCAGGGTAACCCCACCCCCTACCCGCTGCGCGGGCCCCCTCGAGGGGGCGGCACTGGCGGACTGGCAAAGCCAGATCCGCTGTGCCCTGGGTTGGATTCAGGGGCATGTGGGGGGGGGCTTCGAGGAGTTCTCTTGTTAGAAGTCAAAAGGGTGACGAAGACGTTTCGTCGCGGCAAGCATGTCGTCAACGCGCTGAGCGCGGTGGATCTCGCTGTCCGCAAGGGCGAGTTCCTGACCATATTGGGCCCCAGCGGCTGCGGCAAGACGACTTTGCTGCACATGCTGGGGGGCTTCGAGTTCCCGACCGAGGGCAGCGTCGAGATCGAAGGCCGGCCCATCACCGGTCCCGGCCGCGATCGCGGCATGGTCTTCCAGGAGGCCATGCTGTTCCCGTGGCGCACGGTGCGGGCCAACGTGGCCTGGCCGCTGCAGGTGGCCGGCACGCCCAGGCGCGAGGCGCATGCGCGGGCTGACGAACTGCTGGCCATGGTCGGTCTGGCGCGGTTCGGCAATGCCTATCCCGGCGAGCTGTCCGGCGGCATGCGCCAGCGCGCGGCGCTGGCGCGGACGCTGGCGATGGAACCCAGCGTGCTGCTGATGGACGAGCCCTTCGGCGCGCTCGATGCGCAGACGCGCGAGGTCATGCAGGAGGAGTTGACCCGGCTGTGGCAGGCCTCGGGCCTGACGGTGGTCTTCATCACGCACGACATCAACGAGGCCATTTTCCTGGGGGACCGGGTGGTCGTGATGGGGGCTTCGCCCGGCCGCGTGGTCGAGGACTGCGCCATCGAGCTCGCCCGGCCGCGTTCGTCGGAAACCAAGGCCGATCCGCGCATCCTCGAATATCGCTCGCATCTGTGGGAAGTGCTGCGCCGCGAATCGGCCCGGAGCGCGCCCGCGATGGCGGAGGCCGGGCGATGAGCACGTCGGGCAGCATGGCCGCGCAGTTGATGCGCCGGCAATCCTTGCTGGGCGCCTCGCGCGAACGGACCTGGCTGATATCGAGCCTGTTCACGGTGCTGGTCCTGGCGGTGTGGGAAGCCCTGACGATGGTGGGCGTCCTGCCCGCTTACATCTACGGGCCCATCGAGATCGCCCGGGCCTTCGTCGAACTGGCGCGCGGCGGCGACCTGGCCGCGCAGACCGGGCCTAGCCTCTACCGCGCCTTGAGCGGTTTTTTCATCGGCAGCGCCATCGGCGTCATGCTCGGTCTCCTGGCCGGCGTTTCGCGCGTGTTCCGCGACCTGTTCGACCTGACCCAGTCGTTCACCCATCCCATTCCCAAGATCGCGCTGTTCCCTGCCATCGCGGTGCTGCTGGGCTTCACCGACAAATCGCGCATTCTCGTGATCGCCATCAGCGCCTTCTATCCGTCCTACCTGAACGCGATGAACGGCGCGCTGGGCATCAACGCGCGGCTGCTCTGGGTGGCGCGCAACGCCGGCGCCTCGAAGCTGCGCACCTTCTTCCAGGTGGTGGTGCCCGCGGCCATGCCGCGTGCGCTGGTGGGCGTGCGCATCAGCCTGATGATTTCCTTCGTCCTGATGGTTGCCACCGAAGTGGTCGGGCATTCCAACGGCCTGGGTGCCGGCCTGATGGAGGCGTACCGCGATGGCGAGTACGGTGCCATGTACGCGGGCATCGTCGCCGTCGCGCTGTGCGGCGTGGTCTCGAACGCCGTGCTGCAACGGGTGGCGCGGGTCCTGGGCGGCGGCCGCGATGCGGGAGGAGCCGGCCATGGCTGACGCCGATATCCGCGCGGCCCGTGCGGTTTCCGGCGCGGTGCCGGGCACGTCCGCGGGCCGGGGCCTGTCGGCCATCCTGTTGTCGAGTCCGGTGCTCAAGGCGCTGGGCCTGGCCGCGGTGCTGGGCGCCTGGCAGCTCTACGCCACGGTGAACGGCACGCGCCTGACGCCGGGCCTGGAGGTCATCGGGCAGAGCTTCATGCAACTGCTGGAGGACGGCGAATTGCTGGAGCACGCCGCCATCACGCTGACGCGCGGTTTCGCCGGGCTGGCGATCTCGTTCCTGGTGGCCGGACTGCTGGGTTTCGTGGCGGCCCGGAACTGGGTGGTGGATGCCGCGCTGGGCCCGTTCGTCACCTTCGGCTATCCGGTGCCCAAGCTGGCGCTGTATCCGGTCATCATCCTGCTGCTGGGCCTGGGCGCGGGCTCGCGCATCGCCCAGGTGGCGCTGGAGTGCTTCTTTCCGATCTTCGTGCATTGCTACGCCGGCGCCCGCGCCGTCGCGCCGAAGATGGAGTGGCTGGCCCGCAATACCGGCGCCGGCCGCTGGCGGCTGCTGACCGACGTGATCGTGCCCAGCGCGCTGCCCTTCGTGTTCACCGGCCTGCGCGTGGCGGTGCCCATCATGCTGATCGTGATGACCGTGACCGAGTTCATCGGCGATTCGCAGGGCCTGGGCTACCTGATCGCGCGCTCGGCATCGTATTTCGATACCGCATCGGCCTTCGCCGTGGTCGCCACGCTGGGCGCGATCGGCTTCGTCAGCGATCGGATCGTCGTCGAGCTGCGCGGCCGCGTGGTGTTCTGGGAGAAAGGCGCCTCTCTTTGACCGTCGGTCCCGGACTTGTCCATCTTCCACACATCCAACCTTTTCATAAGAGTTACATCGTGAGTACAGAACATATCGACGTCGTGATCGTCGGCGCCGGCCTGGCGGGTCTTTCCAGCGCGGTCTTCCTCGGCATGAACGGCGTGAAGGCGCTGGTGGTCGAGCGCCGCGAAGGCACCTCCATCCTGCCGAAAGCGCGCGGCGCCAACCCGGTCACCATGGAAGCCCTGCGCACGGCCGGCCTGGCCGAGGCCATCCACAAGGCCATGCCGCCGGGCAAACCGGCGATCACCTCGGTCGTCTCGGAAAGCCTGACCGGCAAGGTGCTCTACGATCACGTCGCGCACCGTCCCGATTTCTCCATGTTCTCGCCCGAGCGTCCGGGCATGGCCAGCCAGGCGCGGGCGGAAGAGGCGCTGCTGCGCCGGGCGCAGGAGCTGGGGGCGCAGGTGCGTTTCAAGACGCGCTGCGAATCGCTGGCCCAGGACGACAAGGGCGTGGACCTGACGCTGTGCGACATGGAAACCGAGCAGGCCAGCACGGTACGCGCCAAGTACGTGATCGCCTCCGACGGCATACGCGGCAGCATCGCCGGCTGGCTGGGCATAGGCACGCACGGCCTGGGCGCCATCAAGTCGGTCACCGCTGTGCGCTTCAAGGCCGACCTGGCCCAATGGGCCGGCGACAACGCCATGGTCATCCACTACCTGCAGAACCCGGCGCTGCCCGATGGCGCCGGCGTGCTGGTCAGCACCGACTACAAGAACGAGTGGGTCGCCAACATGTCCGCCGATCCCGAGCGCGACGAGGCCGGCATGCGCGAGATCATCAAGATCATGACCGGTCTGCCCGACCTCGACTTCGAGATCATCGGCACGGTCAGCTACGACTACGGCCATCGCATCGCCGATCGCTTCCGGGCCGGACGCGTGCTGCTGACGGGCGACGCCGCGCACGTGATGCCGCCTACTGGCGGGCAGGGCGGCAACACCGCCGTGCAGGACGGCTACTACCTGGGCTGGAAACTGGCGGCGGTCATCCAGGGAAAGGCCGGCCCCGCGCTGCTGGACAGCTACGAGATCGAACGCCAGCCCTATGCGGAAGAAGTCTGCAACTGGCAGGTCGCCAACCTGGCCGAGCGCCGCCGCATCGATACGCTGGCCGAGCGCATCGGCGCGCCGCTGGACCACGCCACGCTGCTGTTCGGCTACATCTGCCCGCCCAACGGCGCGCTGGTGCCCGAGCCGGGCACCGAGGACCAGCGCTTCGAGCATCCCGCAGAAGCTTCGGGGCGGCCGGGCGCCCGCGTGCCTTTCGTCGAACTGGAGGGTGTGGACGGCGCCAAGGTCTCGCCCCGCCACCTGCTGGGGCCCTGGTTCATGGTCTTCACGGCGGTGCCGGGCGGGGCCGAGGCGGCCCGCGCCGCGGCAGGCGAACTGGGCATCGAACTGAAGGCGTATCCGGTCAAGTCCACAGCGCCGCTGCACGCGGGCGAACAGCAGACCGTGCTGGTGCGGCCCGACGGCGTCGTGGCCTGGCGCGGTGGCGACAACGCCGGTATCGGCCGCGCGCTGCGCAGCGTCCTGTGCCGCTGAGGCCGTCATGATCCTCGTGACCGGGGCGACCGGCAACGTCGGCAGGTGCGTGGTGCGCCGTCTTGCGCAGGCCGGCGAGCGCGTGCGGGCCTTGGCGCGGGACCCGTCGGCCGCCGGGTTTCCCGCCGGCGTGCAAGCCTGCACGGGCGACCTGTCCGCGCCCGAGAGCCTGGCGCATGCGTTCGAGGGCGTCGATCGCCTGTTCCTGTTCACGCCGGCATCCGGCACCGGATCGATCGCGCGGGTGGCCCGCGAGGCCGGAGTGCGGCGGGTCGTGCTGCTGTCCTCGGCCGCGACCCAGAAGGCCGACCCGCGCATCAATCCCATCGCGGCACGCCATGCCGCCGCGGAAGCGGCGGTGCGCGAAGCGGGGCTGCGGTGGACCTTCCTGCGGCCGGACAGCTTCGCCGCCAATGCCTGTGCCTGGGCCGACACGATCCGGCGCGAAGGCGTCGTGCGGGCGGCGTATCCCGATGCGCAGCGCAATCCCATCCATGAGGACGACGTGGCCGCGGTGGCGGTGGCGGTACTGCTGGATGCCGCGCACGACAGTCATGCCTATGCGTTGACGGGGCCGGCTGTCATCACCCAGGCCGGGCAGGTGCGGACCATTGCCGAAGCCATAGGCAAACCGTTGCGCTTCGAGGTGTTGACGCGGGAGCAGGCCCTGGCCGCGCGGCCGGCCGGCACGCCGGTGGAGGTCGCGGAACGTCTGCTCGACTATGCGTTGAAGTCGGTTGCGACCGCGCCCGCGGTCACCGATGCCGTCGAACGGGTCACGGGCAGGCCGGCCCGCGCGTTCGCGCAGTGGGCGCGCGACCACGCGGCGGCATTCGTCTAGGCGCAAACTTCAGCCGGAGCGGAAACCCGCCGTCAATCGATCCGGATCTCCAGGCCGCGGATGACTTCGCCCCACATGGTGTTCTCCTGCGCCATGTATTGCGCCAGCTCTTCCGGCGTGGATACCGCGACGTCCACGCCCGCCCCGGCCAGGGCCTCACGCGCCTCGGGCTTGGACAGTCCGGCTCGTACCGCCTCGTTCAGGCGCGAGACGATGTGCCTGGGCATTCCCGCCGGTCCCAGCAGCGCCAGCCATACCACCGCGTCGTAGTCCGGGACGCCCGCTTCCGCCAGGCTGGGCACGTCCGGCAACTGGGCGTTGCGGCGCGTGCTGGTGACGCCCAGTGCCTTGATCTTGCCGCTCTTGACGTGCGGCAGGCCGTTGGACACGGCGGCGAAGCTGGTTTCCACGAAGCCCGCCGCCAGGTCCTTCATGGCACCGCCGCTGCCGCGATAGGGGACGTGTTCGAGCCTGGCCCCGGACTTGGCCAGGAACAGCGCCCCCATCAGGTGCTGCGTGCTGCCGTTGCCGGACGATGCGTAGCGGATGTGGGCACCGTTCGACTTGGACAGCGCGATGAGTTCCTGCACCGACTGGACGAGCACTTTGGTATTGACGAAGAGCACGTACGGGCTGTCCGCCAGCTTGGAGATGGGCGTGAAGCTCTTGATCGGGTCGTAGTCCAGGTTCTTGTACAGCCGGTGGCTGGTGACGTGGTTGGTCGAGACGATCTCGAGGGTGTAGCCGTCGGGAGCCGCCTTGGCCACGAAGTCGGTGCCTATGGTCGAGCCGGCGCCGGGCTTGTTCTCGACGATGAAGGACTGGCCCAGCGCGCTGCTGAGCTGTTGGGTGACGACGCGCGCCACGACATCGGTGAAACCGCCAGGTTCGAACGGGACGATGACCTTGACCGGACGTTCCGGATAGGTCTCGGCCGCCCCTGCGTGCAGCGAAAGTGCGAGCAGCGGCGCTGCCCATGCCATGCCGTGGATGCGCTTCATGGAGTCAACCTCCGTATCGGGCTTCGGGGAGCGTGAGAAAGGCGTGCAGGATGTGATAGACGCGCAGGTAGTTCTTCTGCTGGAAGCTGGCGTGCGAGATGCCCGACATGACGGTGAACTGCTTGTCCATGTCGGGAAGCTGCTCGAAGAAGCGCATCAGGTCGTCGAAGCTGGCGATGCCGTCGTATTCGCCGCGCATGACCAGGGTCGGCACCCGCAGGCGCCGCGGGTCGATCAGCGGCAGCTTCGAGCACATGTCCACGTAGGTGCCCGTGGGCATGGAGTCATCCAGGGTCAGGATGGCGTCGGCGAAGGCCTCGACGGTGGCGTCGTCGGCGGTGCCGGGGTGGTCGCGGTTGAAGATGCTGTGGACGAAGGCGCGGTCGATGGGGCGGCGCGTCCTGGCCTGGAACTCAGGCAGTTTCTTGGCGCGTTCCTTCAAGGTGGGGCTGCCTTCGCCGGTCCAGACGAAGGCGTCGAGCGCGATCCGGGCGACGCGCTCGGGATGCCGCTGGGCGAAGAGCGCCGCCTTCAGCGCGCCCGACGAGATACCGTAGACGAACAGCGGCTTGCCGCCGTTGCGCGCCAGGATGTATTGCGATCCCGCGGCAAGATCGTCGGCGCCGTTGGCGATGTCGAAATTGATCGGACGATGCTTGTCGGAGCGGCCGTAGCCTTCGTTGTCCATGCACCAGGTATCGAAACCCCGGCGGGCGAACCAATCCATGACGGAGGAGTCCGGCCTGCCGGGGACCGACAGGTCGAACGTGGGCTGCGAAGCCATGGACGAGCCGTGCACGAAAAGGATCGTGCCGGCGAACGGGACATCGCTGGCGGCCGGTTTCTGCCAGAGGAACAGGCGGATGTCGCCCTTGGTGGTCCAGTGCTCGGTACCGCCGTGCCATTCTACGTGGGGCATGCTGTCTCCAATTGGTACAACTATGGTTTTTATGTTTGTACCAATCTAGCAGTGCGGCGTTTTGCAAGTCAATAGAAAGGGAATCGGAAAACGGCCCGGAGAGTCAGGGATATCCAGGATTAAACGGAGTTTCAACGTATCTCGAAAAGTGCCGTAAAAAGTGGACCATTTGGGTTTTTTCGTGGAAATTGGTCTTGGTGCGAGCTTCCAGCACCAGCCTCGCGCAATTGGCCTGCCAGCACGGCTTCGGTTAACCTTCACCCCATGCTCAAAACCACTCTTTCTCCTTATTCCATGGGGGGCATTGCAACGTGGGTGCACCTCGACCATCCCTCTTCCGGCGGAGTCCAGTCGTGAAAGATCTGGAGCATCGCCACCGCGGCATCTACCTGCTGCCCAACGCATTCACGACGGCGGCCCTGTTCGCCGGTTTCTATGCCATCGTGCAGGCCATGAACGACCGCTTCGAGGCGGCGGCCATCGCCATCTTCGTCGCGATGGTGCTCGATGGCATGGACGGGCGCGTCGCGCGCCTGACCAATACCCAGTCGGCATTCGGCGAACAGTACGACTCACTGTCCGACATGACCTCGTTCGGCGTCGCGCCGGCCCTGGTCATGTATGAATGGATCCTGACCGGCCTGGGGCGGTGGGGCTGGCTGGCGGCTTTCATCTACGTGGCCGGCGCGGCGCTGCGGCTGGCCCGTTTCAACATCAACGTCGGCGTGGTGGACAAGCGCTTCTTCCAGGGGCTTCCCAGTCCCGCGGCGGCGGCGCTGGTGGCGGGATTCGTCTGGCTGGCCGTCGACAACAAGCTGCCCATCCGCGAGCTGTGGATGCCCTGGGTGGCCTTCGGCCTGACCGTCTACGCGGGCGTCAGCATGGTGTCGAACGCACCGTTCTTCAGCGGCAAGTCCTTTGCGCTGGGACGCAGCGTGCCGTTCTGGACCATCCTGCTGGTGGTGCTGGCCTTCGTCTTCATTTCCAGCGATCCTCCCATCGTGCTGTTCGCGCTGTTCGTGATCTACGGCCTGTCCGGCTACGTGATGTGGGGCATGAAATGGAAGAAGAGTAGGAAGTCTCCCTCCACGCTCTGACAGGCGTTCCTGGCAAAAAAGCGGCCCGGCCTGAAAAGCCGGGCCGCTTTGTTGTGGGGAGGTAAAATCCCCTCTTGGAAGGAGAGATAGCCATGAGCGACAAACTGATCGTTTTTGATACCACGCTGCGCGACGGCGAGCAGAGCCCCGGCGCGTCGATGACGCACGAGGAGAAGGTCCGCATCGCCAAGCAGCTCGAGAAGTTGCGCGTGGACATCATCGAGGCGGGATTCGCCGCGGCCAGCAATGGCGATTTCGAATCGGTCCGGGCCATCGGGCTGGCCATCAAGGATTCCACCGTCTGTTCGCTGGCGCGCGCCAACGACCGTGACATCGCGCGGGCGGGCGAGGCGCTGCGGGGCGCGAACAGCGCGCGCATCCACACCTTCATCGCGACCAGCGCGCTCCACATGGAGAAGAAGCTGCGCATGACGCCCGACCAGGTCTTCGAACAGGCCCGGCTGGCGGTGCGCTTCGCGCGCCAGTACACGGACAACATCGAGTTCTCGCCCGAGGACGGCAGCCGCTCGGATCCGGACTTCCTGTGCCGGGTGCTGGAAGCGGTGATCGCCGAAGGCGCCACCACCATCAACGTCGCCGATACGGTCGGCTACGCGGTGCCCGAGCAATACGGCGAGTTCATCCGCAAGCTGCGCGAGCGCATTCCCAATTCCGACAAGGCGGTCTGGTCGGTCCACTGCCACGACGACCTGGGCCTGGCCGTGGCCAACTCGCTGGCCGGCATCAAGATAGGCGGTGCCCGCCAGGTGGAGTGCACCATCAACGCCTTGGGCGAGCGCGCCGGCAACTGTTCGCTCGAAGAGGTGGTGATGGCGGTGAAGACCCGCAAGGACTACTTCGGCCTGGACGTGGGCATCGACACCACGCAGATCATGCCGGCCTCGCGGCTGGTGTCGGGCATCACCGGTTTCGTCGTGCAGCCGAACAAGGCCATCGTCGGCGCCAATGCCTTCGCGCATGCCTCGGGCATCCACCAGGACGGCGTGCTCAAGGCCCGCCAGACCTACGAGATCATGCGTGCCGAGGACGTCGGCTGGGCGGCCAACAAGATCGTGCTGGGCAAGCTGTCCGGGCGCAACGCGTTCAAGCAGCGCTTGCAGGAACTCGGCATCGAGCTCGATTCCGAGCAGGCGGTGAACGAGGCCTTCGCGCGTTTCAAGGACCTGGCGGACCGCAAGTCCGAGATCTTCGACGAAGACATCCACGCGCTGGTATCGGGCGAGCAGGGCGAGGCCGGGGAGGGGGCCTACCGCTTCGTCGCGCTCGCACAGCGCTCCGAGACGGGCGAGCGGCCCCACGCCCGCGTGGTGTTCTCGGAGAACGGCAAGGAGGTGGTGGCCGAGGCGCAGGGCAACGGGCCCGTCGATGCCACGGTGAACGCCATCGAAAGCCATACCCGCAGCGGCGCCGAACTGCTGCTGTTCTCGGTCAACGCCATTACCACCGGCACCGAGTCGCAGGGCGAGGTCACCATGCGGCTGTCCCGCTCCGGCCGCATCGTCAATGGCGTGGGCGCCGATCCCGACATCGTCGTGGCGGCGGCCAAGGCCTATCTGTCGGCGCTGAACAAGCTGCAATCGCCGGTGGAGAAGGTGCACGCGCAGGGGATCTGATGTCCGGCTCCCTCCGATTTCCGGCCGACTTCGCCGTCCAGGCGATGCAGCCGGCCGACGTCGAGGCCGTGCTGGTGGTGCAGGCCCAGGCCTATGCCGGCTTCGACCTGCTCGAGGATGCGGGCTTCTTCCTGAACCGCATCGACCTGTCGCCGCGCACCTGCTGGATCGCGCGCGGCGACGGCGGGCTGCTGGGCTACCTGGTGTCCTATCCCTGGACGCTGGGCGAGCCGCCGCAGCTCAATGTCCCGCTGCGGGCTCTGCCCGCCGGGGCGCACAGCTGGTTCCTGCACGATTGCGCGGTGGCGCCCGCCGCCGCCGGCCGAGGCGTGGGCCGCGCCCTGGTCAGTGCCGGACTGTGCCACGCGCGTACGTCGGGCCTGGCCTGCGCGACGCTGGTATCGCTGGGGCCGGCCAGGCCCTACTGGGCCGCGCTGGGTTTCGAGCCCGTGGCGACGGATCCCGGCCAGCTCGACGGTTATGGCACCGATGCCTGCTATATGCGCCGCCTGCTGAGCGCGGACCGCTGACGCCTCGCCTTCCTCTTCGTCGTGTGAAATTTTTGTGACAACCGGTGGTTTCGGCGGCCGATTTCCGTCTGGATAGAAGGAACGGAACGACCGACATATTCCGGCAATCACCCAGAGGCACCTTGTGCGGCTGATTTTTCAACGACGAGGGCGCGTGGACATGGCAGCTCGCCATCGCGCGGCATCCATGGCGGCATGCGCCGCGCTGGTATCCCCGCTTGCCTGGGGGCAGGCCGCCGTTTCCCCTCGGCTGTCGACCGCGATGGAAACCCATGCCACCGGCGTCTTCCTGAACCCGCAGGGCGACGTGCTGACGGCCCGGCATGCCATCGAGCACTGCCGGGACATCCTGGTCGTCAAGGACGGCAGAGTGGCGCAAGCCCGCGTGCGCGCCCTTGGCAGCGAGCGCGACCTGGCCGTGCTGGGTACGGATCTGGTGCCTTACCTCAGCGCCACTTTTCCCGAGCATGCCCAGGCGGCCGCGGGCAGCGTGGGCGTGTTCGCCGAGGCCTACAGCGTGCTGCAGCGCATGCCGCAGCGTGGCAGCGTGCTGAGCAATGCCTTGACCGTGCCGGGCGGCGAGGACCTGAACCTGATATCGGGGGTCAAGCCGGGCACCAGCGGCAGCGCGGTGCTGCGCGGCGACGGACTGGTGGCCGGCGTGGTGGTGGAGCGCGTGGCGCGAGGGCCGGGCGCGGCCACCGGCATGCTGAGCCGCGCATCCGGCGGTGCCGTGATGCAGGGGCCCTCGCAGGTGCGCGCGATTTCCGCCGAACAGGTCAAGGCCTTCCTGCGCGACAACGGCATTGCCTTCACCCAGAGCGACGTTCCGCAGCTTGCCCCCAACCAGTCGCCCGCCGCCCGTGCAGCCACGCTGGCCGTCGGCATCCTGTGCGGCTGACGCCGTTTTCCCACTCTTGCGCGTTGTCGACCATGGCACAGACTTCTTCTCCGAATCGATCCAGCTCTCGCGGGCGCGGCGGCCCGTTCGCCCGCGCCTGGGAGCGCCTCCTGCGCCTCGCCGGCGCTCTGGGACTGGGGCTGACCACGGCGGCGGGCAGTCCCGCCGCAGCGCAGGCGCCCGCGCAACCCGTACCGCAGCACTGGATCAGCTATGCGCAGATGACCGGCAATCAGTTCCAGGCCTGGCTGAGCGACCCCGACAGCGAGACGGTCCAGCGGCTGCATGCCTGGATGCAGGAGCGCATGTTGCAGGAAGGGCCGGCCGTGCCGCCGGCGCCCTTGATCGTGCGCGTCTGGGTGGGGCAGGCGGGCAAGGTCGAACGGCTGGAGTTCGCGTCGCTGGGACAGCCCCAGGCGGACGAGGACCTGCGCGCGCTGCTGACTGCTCAGCCTTTGTCCGAGCCGCCTCCGCCGGATATGCGCCAGCCCATGGTGCTACAACTGGAACTCAGCTTTGTGGCCAAGGGCTAGGCTGCCGGGCGGCCTTCGCCTTACCGGGCCGCTGCTGGCCGTCGTCCTGACGCTGTCTGCGTGTGCCGGCATGCCGCCGGCGACCTGGCTGCCGGCGGCCGATTTCTCGACACTGGTCAAGACCTATGGCCCGGCGGTGGTCAACATAGGCGTCGTGCGCGGTCTCGCGCCGCGGCCCGCCATGGTCGACGGCCGGCGAGGGATTCCGAGACGGGACCAGGTCGACGAACGGAGCCTGGGGTCGGGCTTCATCGTGAGCGCAGACGGCTACATCCTGACCAACGCCCACGTCGTGGCGCAGGGCCGGGACATCAACGTGCGCCTGGCGGACCGGCGCGAGTTCAAGGCGCGGCTGGTCGGCCTCGATCCGGTGGCCGACGTGGCGCTGCTCAAGATCGAGGCGACGGGGCTGCCGGTGGTGGCGATCGGCGATCCGGAGCGATCGGAGGTCGGTGACTGGGTGGTCGCCATCGGCGCGCCCTATGGCTTCAGCCAGTCGGCGACAGCGGGCATCATCAGCGCCCAGGGCCGGGTCCTGCCCGGCGCCGAATACATGCCGTTCCTGCAGACCGACGTGCCGATCAACCCCGGCAATTCCGGCGGCCCCCTGTTCAACCTGCGGGGCCAGGTCATCGGCATCAATTCGCGCATCTACAGCAACAGCGGCGGCTACCAGGGGCTGTCCTTCGCCATCCCGATAGACGTGGCGATGCGCATCAAGCAGCAGTTGCAGGCGGGCAGCAGCGTGACCCGGGGCCGCATCGGCGTCGCTGTGCAGGAGGTGAGCCAAGCGCTGGCGCATTCCTTCCGGCTGGACCGGCCCGCCGGCGCCCTGATCAGCTACGTCGAGTCGGGCGGCGCGGCGGACCGGGCCGGATTGCGGCCCGGGGACGTGATCCTGGAGGTAGGGACGCGCGAGGTCCGGCAGTCGGCCGACGCGCTGATCTTCGTGGCGGAGCTGAGACCCGGCGAGATCGTGCCGATGGCGGTCTGGCGTGACCGGCAGCGGGTGACGATGGAAGTGCCCATCGACCGCTTCGAGACGCCTTCCCAGCCGGCCCTTACTGCGCCGCCGGATCTCGCGATGCCGCTGGGCATGGTCGTGCGGTCCCTGTTGCCGCAGGAGCTGCAGGTCCTGCGCGTCGAGGCGGGACTGCTGGTGCAGCGGGTCAACGCGGTGGCGTCGCGCGCGGGCATGGAGGTGGGGGATGTGATCCTGGCGGTCAACGGACAGCCGGTGGGGACGCTCGCGGCTCTGGCCGAGGCGGTAGCGGAGGCGGACGGGTCGGCGGCGCTGCTGGTGCAGCGAAGGGGGGCGAGGGTGTTCGTGGCGCTGGAGCTGCCCGGCGCGGTAACTCGGATGTAATCCCGCTGTCACGCTTGCCGGCTACGATGCGGCGGCCTTGCCGCATGTCCGGTCCAGCCGTGCGGCCCCTGAAGAACAGCCGCGTTTGGGGTGGAATGTCCTGCCTGCCGTTGCCCGCCTGTCAGCCCGTCGTCCGCGCGCCCGCCGTGTGCGCATGATGTTGCTTGCCTGGATCCTGGGGCCGTTCTGCTGCGGCTTCGCCCCTATCGCCGCCGCGGCGCAGGCGGCCGGCACGGCTGTCCGGACCGAGCTTGCCGCGTTCGCCATCGACCGCCAGCCCCTGCACGATGCGTTGCAGGCTTACAGCCGCGCGACAGGGCGGTCGGTGTTGTACGACGCCGGTCAGGTGGCCCACTTGCGATCGACCGCCATCCACGGACGCCTGGATCCTGACGCCGCCTTGGCCGCCCTGTTGCAGGGAACCGGGATGCAGGCCAGGTTCGCCTCGACCGGGGCGTTCGTGATCGTGCCCGTCGAGCCGCCGGCGCCACCCACGACGCCGGGCGAAGGTGGGGGCGCGCTTCATGGCGCTTTCTACGGCCGGGTGCAGCGCGTGGCCACCAGCATTCTTTGCGCCGATGCCGGCTTGGTGGTCGGCCAGTACCGGTTGGCCATCAGCGCCTACGTCAGCGGCTCCGGCGAACTGCGGCGGGTCAAGGCCGCGGCCCAGGGGCATGCCGAACTCGAACCCCGCATCGAGGCCAGCCTGGAAGGGGTGCGACTGGGAGTCGAGCCGCCGCCGGCGCTGGCCCAGCCGATCGTACTGCTGGTGACGCACCAGGCGGGCCGCCTGAAGGCTTGCGCGTCATGACGGGGCGCGGCCTGGTAGAACTGAAGCGGCTGTTTACCGAGCGCTACGAAACGCTGAAGGCACAGTTGGCCAGGCGCCTGGGGTCGGTGGAACTGGCCAGCGATGCGCTGCACGATGCCTATGTGCAATTGGCGGATCGCGAGGGCTTGAACGAGGTCAGGCATCCCCAGGCCTACCTGCTGCATACCGCCGTCAATGCCGCGATCGACAGGCTGCGCGGCACCCAGCGTTACCTGAGCGCCGACGAAGTGGCCGACCTGTACGAACTGGCGGATCCCGCGCCCGGTCCTTCGCAGGTGGCGCAGGCCCGCTTCGATCTGGGGCGTGCGGCCGATGCCCTGGCCGCCTTGCCGGCCAGGCAGCGCGACATACTCTACGCCGCGCGGGTCGATGGCCTGACGCTGAAGGAACTGGCCCAGCGCTGGGGCGTATCCACGCGCTTGATCAGCCGGGAATTGCAGGCCGCGCACGAATCCTGCGCGCGCCATATGGAAATGGCGGAGGAGACGGTGGGGGCCGCTTCGGGCCGTTTCGGCGGAGATGGCAACAAATTGTCAGATCCCGCAGAAAAGCGTGCGCATATCCGTGTCTCCAAACGTCTATAAGAAGAAGGAAAAACAAACATGGACACCAAGTTCCACGGTATGACGGCAGGAGACCCTATGAACGATCCCGGCGCGGACGGTGTCGACGTCGTGTTGCAGCAGGCGCGCGCCTGGGCGCGGCGGTTGGCCGTCGGCCGTCCGACCACCGCCGATGCCGAGGCCCTGCGCCGCTGGTGCGCGCAGAGCGCCATGCATGCGCAGATGTGGCGGCGGGCGAGCGCGGAGTGGCGCGAAATGGGCGAAGTCCTGCAGACGGTTCGGCGCCGGATCCCGGCGGCGCGGATGGCGCGGCCGGTCTCGCCGGGCCGCCGATGGTTCGTCGGCGCCGCGGTCGCCACGGCCGCGGGCGTGGTGGGCATGGTGAATCCGCCCCTGGGGCTGTGGCCTTCGTGGTCCGAGATGGGGGCGGACTATCGCACGGCCGTGGGCGAACAGCTCAGCGTGGCCCTGAACGCGCACATCCAACTGCTGTTGAATACCCAGACCAGCATCACGGTGCGGCAGGCCGATCCCCTGCGGGTCGAGTTGATCGCCGGCGAGGCCGAGATCCGCAGCGATGGCCGGGCGCCGCTCGAAATCCAGGCCGGATCGGGCCGTATCCAGCTCGCGGAGGGATGCGTGGAGGTCAGGCATCTGGCCAACGAGGAAACCCGGGTGCTGTGCACCGAGGGCCGGGCCGAGGTGCGCCATGCCCACGGTGTCCTGACCTTGAACGCCCGCGAGTCGGCTTCGTACGGCGCTGGCCGGACGCTCGCGGCCATGGGCGAGGGGCCGGCCGCGCCGTCGGGATGGCGCCAGGGATACATCGTCTTCCACGATACGCCGCTGACCGATGCGGTGGCCGAGATCAACCGCTATCGCAGTGGCCGCGTGATCCTGATGAGCGACGAACTTGCCCGCCAACGCATCAGCGGCCGCTTCACCATCAAGGACACGGACCAGGCCATCGCTCTCATCCAGCAACTCTATGCCGCCCATGTCCGCCGCGTGGCGAATGTGGTGATGCTGGGGTGACCTGTCACTAAAAATTCATGCGGGTTTCTGTTCCATCTTTTTTTCGGGTGGCGTCTATACGGACATAGGGGTGCGCGGCTTGCGCGCCCGAGCTGATTCATCTGTCTAGGATCCGACCCGATATGTCCGTGCCCGTCCAGCCTGTCGCTTCGTCCCGTGTGACGTTCTCAATCCGATCCGCGCGCTACACCGCATGGCGGCGTACGCCGATGGCGGCGGCGATCGCGGCGCTGGCACTGACCGGAGCGTTCGCCCACCCCGCGCATGCGCAGCATGCCTTCAGCCCGGCCTGGTTCGCGGCCAAGGGAGCGGCGCAGGGCACGGCGACGGCGACGGGGCGGCTGCCCAATGGCTTGCCGGCCTCGTCGCTGACGGCGCCCGAGCAGCAATCGGCGGCGGCGCGGCAGAAGTTGCAGACCTCGATCAACAACCTGAACCTGGCGGCGCAGGCGATCGCGGCGCAGCAGGCCCTGCAGAAGGCGGCGCGGGAGGCGGCGCAGGCGGGCGGATCGTCGGTGCCGGACGGCCTGGGCGAGGGTGGCCTGAAGGTCGATGCCAACAGCCTGACGGCGGGCTGGCTCAACGCCAAGAACCCGGTGCAGACGGCGTCGGGCGGTCAGACCAAGGTGACGATCGAACAGACGGCGGACAAGGCGATCCTGAACTGGGATACGTTCAACGTCGGGCGGAACACGACGGTGGCGTTCGACCAGCAGGCGAACTGGTCGGTGCTGAACCGGGTGAACGATCCACAGGCGCGTCCAAGCCAGATCCAGGGGCGGATCGAGGCGCCGGGGACGGTGATGATCGTGAACCGCAACGGGATCGTATTCAGCGGATCGAGCCAGGTGAACGTGCGCAACCTGGCGGCGGCCGCGGCGGGGATGACCGACAGCCAGTTCAAGAAGGGGCTGTACAGCGAGGGG
>MKUP01000013.1 GCA_001898625.1 Burkholderiales bacterium 67-32 | reverse complement strand
GACGCCGGGTCCGGCATCGACGACGATGCCGGCGCCCTCGTGGCCGAGGATGGCGGGGAAGAGGCCCTCGGGGTCGGCGCCCGAGAGGGTGTAATAGTCGGTGTGGCAGATGCCGGTGGCCTTGACTTCGATCAGCACCTCGCCGGCGCGCGGACCTTCCAGGTCCACTTCTTCGATGGTCAGGGGCGCGCCTGCCTTCCAGGCGATCGCGGCTTTGGTCTTCATGGGCTGCTCCTTTAGCGGCGTATGCGGCGGCAATATAGCCGCGCGTGCGCGGGCAGCGGGTGTTCCGGCCCGAGGATGGCCGCCGCCCGCCGCAAATTGGCCGAAATGGATCCTTCGGCCGTTTGCGGACGCTTCGTGCCTGCGGGTGCCGCGGGTTTACAGCCGCTTGATGAACACCTGGCTGTTGCGGCTGCGGTCGTAGTGCGCCTGCTTGTCCTTGGGCAGATCGGCTACGCTGCCCTGGGCGAAGCCGCGCTTGATGAACCAGTGCGCGGTGCGCGTGGTCAGCACGAACAGCCGGGTGATGCCGGCCGCCCGGGCGCGGCTTTCGATGTGGCGCAGGAGCTTGTCGCCTTCGCCCGTGCCCTGCCACTGCGGATTGACGGTCAGCGCGGCCATCTCGGCCATCTTTTCCTCGGGGTAGGTGTAGAGCGCCGCACAGCCGTAGATGACGCCGTCGTGCTCGCTGACCGAGAATTTCTCGACGTCGCGCTCGATGCTGCCGCGGCCGCGGCGCACCAGCGTGCCGTCCACTTCCACCGGTTCGATCAGGTGCAGGATGGCGCCGACGTCGTCGATGGTGGCCGGGCGCAGGTCGTCCAGCGTGTCTTCCACGACCATGGTGCCCACGCCGTCGTGGGTGAAGACCTCCAGCAGCACGCCGCCATCCAGGTCGTAGGGCACGAGATGCGCGCGCGCTACGCCCAGCTTGACCGCGCGCGAGGCGTGCTTGAGCACCACGGCCGTGCCCGCGTCCAGGTCGCCCTGGGAGATCAGGGCGTCGGCATCCTCGCGTGCCAGCTCGGTATCGACGTAGCCTTCCTTGTCGTGGATGATGGGGGCGTCGGTCAGGAAGATCAGCTTTTCGGCGCGCAGGGCCACGGCCACGGCGGTACCGACGTCTTCCATGGAAAGGTTGAAGGCCTCGCCGGTGGGCGAGAAGCCCAGCGGCGACAGCAGCGTGATGGACCCCTGGCCCAGCGCCATGTTCAGCGCCTCGGCGTCGACCTTGCGCACCTGGCCGGTATGGCGGTAGTCGACGCCGTCGATGACGCCGACCGGCCGGGCGGTGATGAAATTGCCCGAGATGACCCGGATGTGGGAATGGGACATGGGCGTGTTGGGCAGGCCCTGGCTGAACGCCGCCTCGATGTCCAGGCGGATTTCACCGGCCGCTTCCTTGGCGCATTCCAGCGCGGCGGCGTCGGTCATCTGCAGGCCGCGGCCGAACTGGAAGGGGATACCCTTGAGCCGGAGCTGTTCGTTGACCTGGGGGCGCGAGCCGTGGACCAGGACCAGGCGTATGCCCAGGGCGCTGAGCAGCGAGAGGTCCTGGATCAGGACGTTCAGGGCGCCCGCCTGGACGAGTTCGCCGCCGAAAGCCACCACGAAGATCTTGCCGCGGAAGGCGTGGACGTAGGGCGCCACCTCGCGGAACCACTGCACGAACCGGGCGTGCAGGTCGGAGGGGGCAGGATCGGGGTCGGGAGGTTGTGCGGCTGCGTTCATCCCAAAATTATAATGATGGGTTAACCCAAGTTCTTCTTATGGTCGCACAATCACGCAAGAATGTGCCTTTGGCACGACGGCGCAACCCGGTTCCGCCCATTACCTACCCCGAAGACCTGCCCGTCAGCGGCCGGCGAGACGAGATCGCGCGCGCCCTGGCGGCGCATCAGGTCATCATCGTCAGCGGCGAGACCGGGTCGGGCAAGACCACCCAGTTGCCCAAGATCTGCCTGGACGCCGGCCGAGGCGTGGCCGGCATGATCGGCCACACCCAGCCGCGCCGCCTGGCGGCGACCTCGGTGGCACGCCGGATCGCCGAGGAGATCGGCACGCCGCTGGGCGAGGTGGTGGGCTACCAGGTCCGCTTCAACGACCGCACGGCCCCGGGGGCCTCGGTCAAGCTCATGACCGACGGCATCCTGCTGGCCGAGTCGCAGCGCGACCCATGGTTGCGCGCCTACGACACGCTCATCATCGACGAGGCGCACGAGCGCAGCCTGAACATCGATTTCCTGTTGGGCTACCTGCGCCAGTTGCTGGTCCGGCGGCCCGATTTGAAACTGATCATTACATCGGCAACCATCGACGCGGAACGCTTCGCCCGGCATTTCAGCCTGCCCGGCCAGCCCGAGGTGCCGGTCATCAACGTCTCGGGGCGGCTTTATCCGGTCGAGGTGCGCTACCGGCCGGTGGATACCCGCGGCATGCAGGCCAGCGACGCCGACGAGCAGCCGGCCAGGAAGCCCGAGCGGACGCGCGAGAAGGAGAACCTGTCCCGCGACGAGGAACGCGACCTGATCGACGCCATTGTCGATGCCGTGGACGAGTGCGCCCGCCACGGCGCGGGCGACGTGCTGGTGTTCCTGCCCGGCGAGCGCGAGATCCGCGAGGCGGCCGAGGCCCTGCGCAAGCACCATCCGCCCGGCACCGAGGTGCTGCCGCTGTTCGCCCGGCTGTCGCAGGCCGAGCAGGAACGGGTCTTCCACCCCAAGGGCAGCGGCCGCCGCGTGGTCCTGGCCACCAACGTGGCCGAGACCTCGCTGACGGTGCCCGGCATACGCTTCGTGGTCGATACCGGCCTGGTCCGGATGAAGCGCTATTCGTGGCGCAACAAGGTCGAACAACTGCGCATCGAGCCGGTCAGCCAGGCTTCGGCCAACCAGCGGGCCGGCCGCTGCGGCCGTATCGGGCCGGGGGTATGCATCCGCCTGTACGAAGACACGGACTACGCGGCGCGCCCGCCTTTCACCGATCCGGAGATCCTGCGCTCGTCGCTGGCCAGCGTCATCCTGCGCATGAAGTCGTTGAAGCTGGACGATATCGAACAGTTCCCCTTCGTCGAGGCGCCGCCGGGGCGGGCCGTCGCCGACGGCTACCACCTCCTGCAGGAGCTGGGCGCCATCGACGAGGACAACGTGCTCACGCCCGTCGGGCGCGAACTGGCACGGCTGCCGGTGGACCCGCGCATCGGCCGCATGATCCTGGCGGCGCGCGACCAGTCCTGCCTGAGCGAGGTGCTGATCATCGCGGCCGCGCTGTCGGTGCAGGATCCGCGCGACCGGCCCATGGAGGCGCAGGAGGCGGCCGACCAGGCCCATGCCAAATTCGCCGACGAGCGGTCGGAATTCATGGCTTTCCTGAAGCTGTGGAAGTGGTTCAACGAAGCGGTCGAGCACAAGCAGTCGCAGCGCAAGCTGGTGGAGAACCTGCGCCAGAATTTCCTGTCGCCGGTGCGCATGCGCGAATGGCGCGACGTGCATTCGCAACTGGCCGCGGTGGTGGGCGAGCATGGCTGGCGCCTGAACCAGACCGAGGCCACGCTGGAGCAGATCCATCTGGCGCTGCTTGCCGGGCTGCTGGGCAACATCGGCTACAAGTCCGACGAAGAGGCCCAGTACCTGGGCGCGCGCGGCATACGGTTCTTCATCCATCCGGGCTCCCGGCTGGCGAAGAAGGCAGGGAGGTGGGTCGTGGCGGCCGAACTGGTCGAGACCTCGCGCCTGTTCGCGCGCTGCATCGCGCGCATCGATCCGACGTGGGTGGAGCGCGTGGGCGGCCACCTGCTGCGCAAGAACTGGTCCGATCCGCGTTGGGAAAAGAAGGAAGGGCGCGTGGTCGCCAACGAGCGCGCGACGCTGTATGGGCTGACCATCTATGCCGGCCGCCGGGTCGACTATGGGCGCATCGATGCGCGCCAGGCGCGCGAGCTGTTTATCCGCGAGGCCCTGGTTACCGGCGAACTCGACAGCCGGCTGCCCTTCATCGCGCACAACCGCAAGCTGGTCGCCGATATCGAGAAACTCGAGCACAAGTCGCGCCGGCCCGACATCCTGGTCGACGAGGACCTGATCTTCGCGTTCTATGAACGGCAGGTGCCGGAAGACGTGAACCGGGTGGTGACGCTGGAGAAGTGGTATCAGGAAGAAGCGCGCAAGCCCGGCGGCGACAAGCTGCTGTTCCTGTCGCGCGACGAACTGATGCGGCATGAGGCCGCGGGCGTCACGACCGAGGTGTTTCCGAAGAGGCTGTCGCTGCACGGCATCGACATGGCGCTCGACTATCACTTCGAGCCGGGCTCGCCGCGCGACGGCGTGACGCTGTCGGTGCCGCTGTTCGCGCTGAACCAGCTCGATCCGGCGCGCTGCGAGTGGCTGGTGCCCGGCATGCTGAAGGAGAAGGTCCATCTGCTGCTGAAATCGCTGCCGCAGAAGCTGCGCCGGCACTGCGTGCCGCTACCCGAGTACGCGGCGGGCTTCTACGACCGCTGGTTCGAGCAGGCGCAGAAGCCGGACCGCGGGCTGGTCGAGGCGCTGATCGCCGACGTGCGCGAGCGGACCGCGGTGCAACTGGCGCCGTCGGACTTCAAGCAGGAGACGCTGCCGGCGCATCTGTCGATGAACTTCCGCGTGGTGGACGAGCACGGCCGCATGCTGGACATGAGCCGCAACCTGTCGCACCTGAAGGCGCAACTGGGGCGCGAGGCGCAGGCTACGTTCCAGCAGGTGGCCGCGCGCGACAAGGAGGTGGCGCAGGCGCTGGCGCACGAGAACCTGACGGACTGGACCTTCGGACCCTTGCCGGAGCTGATGGAGATCAAGCGCGGGGGCTTGTCGGTGATCGGCTATCCGGCGCTGGTGGATCGTGTCACGCACTGCGACCTGGACGTGTTCGACGATCCGGACGAAGCCGCGCGGCATCATCGCGCGGGGCTGCTGCGGCTGTTCCGGCTGCAACTGAAGGAGCAGGTCAAGTTCCTGGAGAAGAACCTGACCGGCATGACGCAGATGAGCATGCTCTACATGCCGCTGGGCACGCAGGAGGAACTGCGAGACCAGATCGTGGACGCGGCGCTGGCACAGGCCTGCCTGGCCGACCCGTGGCCGGCGGACGCGGCATCGTTCGCGCAGCGGCGTACCGAGGGCAAGGGCCGGGTGGGGCTGCTGGCGCAGGAGATCGCGCGGCTGGTGGCGGCGGTGCTGACGGAGTGGGCCGCGGCGCAGCGCAAGCTGCCGCAGGCCAAGCCGCATGCCGCGGCCCATGGGGACATGGAGCAGCAGATGCGCGGGCTGATGGGGAAGTGGTTCGTACGCGAGACGCCGTTCTCGCAGTTGTCGCATTTCCCGCGGTATTTCAAGGCGGTCCAGGCGCGGATCGACAAGCTGCGCGCGGATCCGGCGCGCGATGCGCGGTTGCTGGCGGATCTGAATCAGTTGCTGGTGCCGTATCAGCGGGCTCGGGCGGCGCGCAAGGGGGTGGCGGATGGGAAGCTGGACGAGTTCCGGTGGATGGTGGAGGAACTGCGGGTGGCGTTGTTCGCGCAGGAGTTGAGGACGCCTATGCCGGTTTCGGTCAAGCGGTTGCAGAAGAGTTGGGAGGCGTTGAGCCGGTAGGGTTCTCAGGTCAGGCTGCGTCGCAGCTCCGGCGCGCCCGGCAGGTTGGGCGGGGGGCTGTCGGTCTGGAGGCTTTCGAGCAGGCGTTCCAGGTGGCCGATGTGGGGCAGCATGGGGCCGTAGAACAGGGTCTGGCTGCCGTTCTGGATCAGGAGAGTGGGAAAGTCCTCGATGTCCTGGTCGTCGAGGAGATCGGGGTGTTCCTCGACGTCCACCCACAGGAAGGCGTGATCCTTGAAGCGGCCGGACAGTTCTTCGAACTTGGGCAGGTATTCGCGGCAGGTGCCGCACCAGGCCGCGCACAGGCATGCCACCAGTATGGTCTGCGGATCGTCGAGGCGCCGCGAGAGGTCGCTGGCGCCGGTGTCGGGAAGATAGACGGCCATGGTGCGAGGAAGTAGGGAGTTGTAGCCATTATGCCTGTGCCATGCGTCATACTTGCAACCGTGGCTGAATTCCCGGAGTTCCGATGACTTCTTCTCCTGTCGAACGCGGTGACGTCAGCGCCGGCCTGCAAGGCGTGGGGCTGGCCTTCGGGCGCGCGGTAGTGTCCCAGTTCCGTGGGCCCATGCTGCTGGCGCTGTTGTTGCCGTTCCTGGTCGCCCTGGTGGGCGCCGTGGTGTTGATCTGGCTGTTCTGGACGCCGCTGACCGAGTGGCTGCAGGGCACGCTGTTCTCGTTGCCGCTGATGGGGCAGATCGACAGCATGCTGGTCGCGATCGGTATCGCGTCGCTGAAGCTGTGGCTGATACCGGTCGTGGCGACGCTGATCCTGTTGCCGCTGTCGGGCATATTGGGGCTGGTCGTGGCGGCGGTGTTGATCATGCCGCTGGTGTTGCGCAACCTGGAACAGAACGATTATCCGGGCCTGCAGCGTCGCGGCCGCAATGCCACGGTGGCCAGTGTCTGGAACGCGGTGTGGGTGGCCACGCTGTTCGTGCTGGGGTGGCTGTTCACCATGCCGCTGTGGCTGCTGCCGCCGTTGGCGGTGCTGCTGCCGATCGCGTGGTGGGCCTTTGCTTTCACCCGCATGCTGCGGCTCGACGCCATGATCGAGCATGCCTCGCCAGAAGAGCGGCGCATCCTGATGGCGCGGCACAATCGCGGCTTCTGGGGGTTGGGGCTGATCTGCTCGCTGCTGAACCTGCTGCCGCCGGCCTGGTTCCTGTTGCCGGTGTTTTCCGCGCTCCTGTTCTCGCACTTCGCACTCGAGGCGCTGCGCCGCTTGCGCAGCGAAACCACGTCATGAACGACACAGCCGTTTCCCATCGCCGTATCGGCCTGATCATCATCGGCGACGAGATCCTTTCGGGCCGTCGCCAGGACAAACATTTTTCCAAGATCGTGGAGCTGCTGGGCGCGCGCGGCCTGCGGCTGTCGTGGGCGGAGTTCCTGGGCGACGATCGCGAGGCCCTGGTCGCCGCGCTGCGGCGCAGCTTCGCGAGCGGCGACGTGGTGTTCTCGTGCGGCGGCATAGGCGCGACGCCCGACGACCACACGCGCCAGGCGGCCGCGGCCGCGCTGGACCTGCCGCTGGCGCTGCACGACGAGGCCCGCGAGCTGATCACGCAGCGCTGCGCGGAAACCGCCGCGCAGGGCTCGGGTACGGCCGACATGACGGCGCCGGACAATCTGCGGCGCTTGCAGATGGGCGAATTCCCGGTAGGCAGCGAAATCGTGCCCAATCCGTACAACAAGATTCCGGGGTTCTTCATCCGCGACCACACCTTCGTGCCGGGCTTCCCGGTGATGGCGTGGCCGATGATCGAATGGACGCTGGACCATCGCTACGCGGGCCTGCACCACGCCGTGCCGCACGTGGAGCACTCGTTCATGGTGTTCGAGCTGGCCGAGTCCAGCATCGCTCCCGTGATGGAAGCCATCGAACGCCGCTGGCCGGGCGTGAAGGTGTTCAGCCTGCCAAGCATGGGCGAGGGCAAGCGGCGCCACATCGAACTGGGCGTCAAGGGCGACCCCGACAGCGCCGCCGAGGCCCTGGCCCACCTGCGCGACGAAGCCCGCCGCCTGGGCGGCGTCTTCGGCGCCGCATCAACCTAAAAACAAAAAAGCGGAGAACGAACACCGTTCTCCGCTTTTTTACCCAGGGCACAGCGGATCCGGCTCCGCCGGTCCGCCAGTGCCGCCCCCTTGAGGGGGCGCGCGAAGCGCGTAGGGGGTGGGCCTATGCAGTCTTTCGAGCGCGAGTCGTCTTGCCGGTTTCGGCGGCGGCCTTGAACGTCGCGTTGGCGGCGGCGGTCAGGTTGGACTCGGCCATTTCGGCAGCCTGCTTGGCGGCCTTGTTCACCGATTCGTAGGCCGAGGTGGCGGTGGCCAGCGAGGACTTCAGCAGGGCCAGGGCGCTTTCCGAGCCGGCCGGGGCGTTCTTGGCCAGTTGCTCGACCACGTCCGACAGCTGGCGCTGTTGTTCGGCGATCTGGGCTTCGCCCAGGCGGGTGAATTCGTTCTGCACGCCGGAGACGATGTCATACACGTGCTTGCTGTAGGCCAGCGCCTTTTCGGCGTTGGGCTGAGCCAGCGCGGAGACGAACGCCAGGGCTTCCTGGCCGTCCTTCAGCGTGAAGGCTTCCTGGGCTTTCAGCGAGGCCTCTTCGAACGTGGCCTTGGTCACCTTGAGGTGCAGGTCGACCAGCTTCTCGAAGCCGGCGAAGGCGGTGTTCTGCGCGGCGAGCAGGGCGTCGAAGGCGGCTTTTTGGGTGGCCAGGGCGCGTTCGGGGGTGGCAAACATAGGGGGCTCCTTGAGGACTGTCTACACGAGGCGACCGGGAAACCAGGGGAGTACGCCCCAAAAAGCCCGATCCTGGTGCACGCACCGTATCGCGGTAAGCGCTTTTGCTGCGATGCACAAAACGTATTTTAAGGACGTATGGTTGAAAGTCAAGGTACTCGGATGAAAAAAGTGCACAGTGTGGGCCAAACCCATAAGTGACTGATTGAAGACATGTTTTTACGCCAGGAGAAGAGGATGGCGCAAAAATGGAGGGAGCGTCCCAGGCCGCCCGCTCCCGCAGGGAATGTGTTGCATTGCGCCACATTTCTTTGGTGCGATGCGCCATGTCGGGAGCCTTCGCATGCCCCTGCATGGTGCGGGACGTGGTGCGGGGGCTACACTTCCCGACTGATCCGATCCGAAAGGCCGCCGTCGTGGGTTCCCCGCTGCCATCACGCCTGATTTCCCCTTTCTTCGTCCTGATCTGGAGCACCGGCTTCGTCGTCGCCCGCTACGGCCTGCCCTACGCCGAACCCCTGACTTTTCTGTCGATGCGCTTCGCCGGCGTGCTGGCGGTACTGGCGCCGTTCAGCGTCGGCGCCGGCATCGCCTGGCCGGGCTGGCGCCAGGGCATCCACATGGCGGTGGCCGGCGTGCTGTTGCAGGCCGGCTACCTGGGGGGCGTCTGGATCGCCATCCACTTGGGCATGGGGGCGGGCCTGGCGGCGCTGGTGGTGGGGCTGCAGCCGCTCCTGACCGCGGTGGCCGGGCGCTGGATGGGCGAGCCGCCCTCCGCGCGGCAGTGGGCGGGGCTGGTCCTGGGGTTCGTGGGCGTGGCCCTGGTGGTGGGCAACCGTATCGGCATGCTGGGCCTGACCTGGCAGGCTTTGGCCTTCGCGGTGGCGGCGCTGCTGTCCATCACCGCGGGCACCCTCTATCAGCGGCGCTTCTGTCCCAGGGTGGACCTGCGGGCCGGGCTGCTGTTGCAGTTCGGCGCTTCGCTGGTCGTGGTGCTGCCGGCGGCGTGGCTGTTCGAGACCATGGCGGTGCAGTGGACCTGGGCGCTGGCCGGTGCCTGGGCGTGGTCGGTCTTCGCGCTGTCGATCGGCGCCATCTGCCTCTTGTTCCTGCTGATCCGGCGCGGGGCGGCCACGCGCGTGGCCAGCCTGATGTATCTCACCCCGGCGGTGACGGCGCTGATGGCCTGGGCCGCCTTCGACGAGCCGTTGACCGCGACCATGGTGGCGGGCATGGCGCTGTCGGCCTTCGCGGTGGCCTGGGCTCAGGGGAAACGATAGGCTAAACCGTCACGGCTTCGTGGTTTCCATCCCTTAAACTCGTCTCACCGCTGCGGGAATTGTCGGCTCGCGGCGCAACTATCCAACGAGGCAGGAGATAAAAGAATGGCTATCCACAAGAAAGCTGTGTCCGCGGCGATCGGGGCCGCTGCCCTGGCCAGCGCGGCCGTCCTCGCACCCACGCAGGCGATGGCGCAGGGCTATCCCACTCGCCCGGTCACGATGATCGTCCCGTTCGCCGCCGGCGGTCCCACCGACGTGGTGGCGCGCTCGCTGGCCGAGGCCATGCGCAAGTCGCTGGGCCAGACCGTGGTGGTCGAGAACGTCGGCGGCGCGGGCGGCACCATCGGCACCGCCCGCGTGGCGAAGGCGCCGAACGACGGCTATACCGTGCTGCTGATGCACATCGGTTTCTCGACCGCGCCGGCCCTGTATCGCAAGCTGAGCTACGACCAGGCCCATGACTTCCAGCCGGTCGGACTGACCGTCGACGTGCCCATGACCCTCATCGCGCGCGAGAACTTCCCGGCCGCCAACATCAAGGAGTTCCTGACCTACGTGAAGGCCAACGCCAGCAAGCTGTCGATGGCCAATGCCGGCATCGGCTCGGCGTCGCACCTGTGCGGCCTGATGTTCATGAGCACGATAGGCTCGGAATTCCAGACCATTCCCTACAAGGGAACCGCGCCGGCCATGAACGACCTGCTGGGCAAGCAGGTGGACTTCATGTGCGACCAGACCACCAACACCACGGGTCAGATCAAGGCCGGCAAGGTCAAGGCCTACGCGGTTACCAGCAAGACCCGCGTGCCCAGCCTGCCGGATCTGCCCACGCTGGACGATTCGGGCCTGAAGGACTTCTCGGTGGGCATCTGGCACGGCCTGTGGGCGCCCAAGGGCACCTCGCCCGAGATCGTCGCCAAGCTCCAGGCTTCGCTGCAGGCCGGCCTGGACGATCCCGCGTTCAAGCAGCGCATGACCGAACTCGGCGCCATCGTGCTGAACGACAAGGCCACGCCGGCGGCGCTCGACGCCCTGGTGAAGTCCGAAACCGCCAAGTGGGGCGCGGTCATCAAGAAGGCCGGGGTCTACGCCGACTGATCCCGCCATTCCCGGCATGGGGGCGGCTGTCCAGGGGGACGCCGCCCCCATTTTGTTGCCTTTTTTGTAATTTTTGCCGTGGCATTTAAATAACGACTTAAAAAGTGCGCGCTAAGTCGTTCATTTAATGGAGATTTTTATGTCGAAATCTGATATGCTGCGGCGCCTGGGCTGAGTCGTTACCGGAGGAAACATGGCGCGCATCAGAAAGAGCATTCTGTCGGTTTCATTGATGTGCGCACTGACCGCCGGGCTGGTCCTGCCAGCCGCCGCCCCCGTCGCCTACGCCGCCACCACGACCTCCAAGAGCGCCAAGGCCAAGCCGGCGAAGAAGGCCACCGCCACCAAGGCGAAGTCCACCAAGTCCGCCAAGTCCGCCAAGGCGTCCAAGACCGCCTCCGCCCCCGCCAAGAAGCGCACCGCCAAGGCGGCCCCCAGGAAGGCGGTCGCCGCCGCCAGCATCCGCCATGCTTCCTACGCCCCCTCCGCCGCGCTCGAGGATGCCGACGGCAACCTGTCGCTGCGTTCCAGCGTGGCCTTCGTGCAGGACCTGAATTCCTCCGATGTCCTGTTCGCCAAGAACGAGGGCGCGGTGGCTCCGATCGCCTCCATCACCAAGCTGATGACCGCGCTGGTCGTGGTCGATGCCGGCTTGCCGCTGGACGAGATGATCGAGGTCACGACCGACGACATCGACACGCACAAGTTCACGCATTCCCGCCTGTCGGTGGGCACGCGCCTGTCGCGGGCCGACATGCTCCACCTGGCGCTGATGTCTTCCGAGAACCGCGCCGCCAACGCGCTGGGCCGCAACTACCCCGGCGGCCTGCCGGCATTCGTGCAGGCCATGAACGCGAAGGCCGTGGCGCTGGGCATGCAGGATACGCACTACGTCGAGCCCACGGGTCTGTCGAGCGAGAACGTCTCCAGCGCCCGCGACCTGGTGCGGCTGATGCGCGAAGGTTCGCAGCGCCCGCTGATCCGCCAGTACACGACCGATACCGAGTACTCCGTCGAGGTCGCCGGCCGGCACCAGACCTTCCGCAACACGAATCGCCTGGTGGCACGTTCCGACTGGAACATCATCGTGTCCAAGACCGGCTTCATCAACGAAGCGGGGCGCTGCCTGGTCATGCTGGCCAACATCGGCGGCCGCGACATGGCCATCGTGCTGCTCGATTCGGTCGGTTCGCTCACGCGCACGGCCGATGCCCAGCGCATCCGCCAGTGGGTCCAGCGCGAGATCGGCGCGCTGTAAGCCGCTTTCCCCGCAGGTCCAGACAACGCCGCGCTTGCGCGGCGTTTGTTTTTCGCGCGGCCTCAGCGCGTGGCGGGCGCGAACCTTTCCTCGTACAAGGCGAGCAGCCAGTCGATGAACACCCGCACGCGCGGGGACAACTGGCGGTGCGAGGGATAGAGCACCGACAGCGGCAGGCCCGGGCTGGGCCATCCGGGCAGGACCTCCACCAGCCGTCCGTCCCGCAGTTCGTCCAGGACATGGAAGCGCGGCAACTGGATCAGGCCGCAGCCGCGCAGCGCGCAGGTCACGTAGTTCTCGGCGTCGTTCACCGACATCCAGCCGCCCAGCGCATAGGCGCGGACCTGGCCGTCGACCACCAGTTCCAGCGGATAGTCGGCCGTGCCCTGGCTGGCGAAGAAACGCACGGCCTGGTGCCCCGCCAGCTCGTCGGGATGGCCGGGCATGCCGAAGCGCGCCAGGTAGGCGGGGCTCGCGCAGACGACCTGGGGCATGATGGCCAGCGCCCGGGCAACCAGCGACGAATCGCGCGGACGGCCCGCCCGTATCACGCAATCGACGCCTTCTCGGACCAGGTCGACCAGCCGGTCGCCGCTGCTGACGACAAGGTCGATACCCGGGTAGCGATCGCGGAACCGGTCTATGCTGGGCAGGACGATGCGGGTCGCGTGCGTGCCGTGCATGTCCACGCGCAGGACGCCGCGCGGATTCGACGCCACGTGCCGCAGCGAGGACTCCGCCTCGTCCAGTTCGCTCAGCACGTGCACGCAGCGCTGGTAGAAGGCCTGGCCATCCAGGGTCGGGCGGACATGGCGCGTGGTGCGTTCGAGCAGGCGCGTCGCCAGCCTGGCTTCCAGCTCCTTGATGGCGTGGGTGGCGGTGGCCCGGGGAATGCCGAGCGCCATCGCGGCCCGGCTGAAGCTGCCCAGTTCCACGATGCGGGTGAACAGTTGGAGCGATTCGAAGCGGTCCACGAGGATTGTTGTCTGCTATTGAATTGATATGCCAATTTAGCAGGGTTTATCTCAATCCAATAAACAAGAAGAATGCTCGCCATCGCTTCTTCTTTTTCTTATCAGGAAACCCTCATGGGCATAGACATCACGAAAACCGCCATCGTCACCGGAGGCTCGCGGGGCATCGGCCAGGCCATTGCCCGCAGGCTGGCGGCCGATGGCTACGCGGTGGTCGTCAACTACGCCGGTAATGCCGCCAAGGCCCGGGAAACCGTGGCCGCGATCGAGGCCGCCGGGGGGCGGGCGCTGGCGGTCCAGGGCGACGTGGGGCGCGAGGACGACGTGGCCGCGCTGTTCGACGGCGCCCGCCAGGCCTACGGCCGGATCGACGTGGTGGTCAACAGCGCGGGCGTGATGCCGATGGCGCCGATCGCCCCGGGCAGCCTGGCCGATTTCGACAAGGTGATCGCCACGAACCTGCGCGGCGCCTTCCTGGTGCTGGCGCAGGCCGCCGCGCACGTGGGCGAAGGCGGGCGCATCATCGCACTTTCCACCAGCGTCATCGCACGCGCCTTCCCGTCCTACGGCCCCTACATCGCCTCCAAGGCGGGGGTCGAGGGATTGGTGCGGGTGCTGGCGAACGAGCTGCGCGGGCGGGGCGTCACGGTCAATGCGGTGGCGCCGGGGCCGGTCGGCACCGAGTTGTTCTTCAACGGCAAGACGGCCGAGCAGATCGACCAGATCGCGCGGCTGGCGCCGCTGGAGCGCCTGGGCACGCCGGAGGAGATCGCCGCCGCGGTGTCCTTTCTCGCGGGCCCGGACGGCGGCTGGGTCAATGGGCAGGTGTTGCGGGCCAACGGCGGCTTCGCCTGAGGCGGGCCGCTCTGGCCCGCCCCGCGGGTCAGGCCGCCGATACCGCGTGCGACGGTTCGTAGCCCAGGGCGTCGGAGATCTGGCCCGCGGTGTCCACCAGCGCGTCGATCCAGCCGTCCTGCATGCGGTCCGCCGGCGCCGAGATCGACAGGCCGGCAATCAGCTTGCCCGTGTCGTCATGGACGCCGGCGGCGATGCAACGTACGCCCATTTCCAGTTCCTCGTTGTCGCGGGCATAGCCCTTGGCGCGTACCTGGTCCAGTTCGCGTTCGAGCTTGGCCAGGTCGGTCAGGCTGTTGCCGGTATGGCCCTGCAGCCCGGTGCGCAGGGCGTAGGCGCGGATCAGGCGGGCATCGTCGGCCGACAGGAACAGCTTGCCGGTGGAGGTCAGGTGCAGCGGTGCGCGGCCGCCGATGGCGCGCACCACCTGCATGCCCGAGCGTTCGCTGTAGGCGCGGTCGATGTAGACGATCTCGTCGCCCTGGCGCACCGAGAGGTTGACGGTCTGGCCGGTCAGGCGGTGCAGCATGCGCATGGGCGTGATGGCGGCGTCGCGGACGTTCAGCCGGCCCTTGACCAGGTGGCCCAGTTCCAGCAGCCGCATGCCCAGGCTGTACATGCCGCTGTCGACCCGGTCGACGTAGCGGCCGGCCACCAGGTCGTTCAGGATGCGGTGGGCCGTGGACGGGTGCAGGCCGGTGGCCTGGGACAGCTCTTTCAGGCTGACGGGATCGGGATGCTCCGCCAGGGCGTCGAGCAGGTGCATGGTGCGTTCGAGCACCTGGATGGCGATCGGCGGTGTGGGAGCTGCGGACGGGGCGATCATGGCCGCGTCGGGGGTCGTGACTCTTGGCATTGTCGTGGTGAGTCTCTACGCGATGAAGCTAGTTTATCCCATATGGTGAAATTTTATAGCTTTATTACACCGCAGATGGGTGGCCTTTCTGCGTTGCAGCAGGCCATTTCTTATAGAGTCAGTATAACGCCTGCGCGGTGAATTTCCGCGGCGCAGCATCCAATGTTGTCATACAAGGCACACGGGGATACCCCGAGGCTAACGCCTGACCCGCGACACAGCTGCCAGGCAGTCCCCGACCAGCGCCGGGCCGCGATAGATGAGGCCGGTGTAGAGCTGGACCGCGTCCGCGCCCGCCGCGAGCTTCTCGGCCGCGTGGCGGCCTTCCAGGATGCCGCCCACGCCGATGATGGCCAGCGCGTCGCCGGCCTGGCGCCGCAGGCGTTCCACTACCCGCAGCGACATTTCCCGCACCGGCGTGCCGGACAGGCCGCCGGCTTCGCCCGCATGGGGCAGGCCCTGGACGGCATCGCGCGACAGCGTGGTGTTGGTGGCGATGACGCCGTCGATGCCGTGGCGCGGCAGCAGGTCGGCGATGGCGTCGATCTGGCTCTCGTCCAGGTCCGGCGCGATCTTGACCGCCAGCGGTACGCGGCGGCCGTGCCGGGCCGCCAGGGTGTCCCGGGCCTGGTCGAGCTGGCGCAGCAGGCTGGACAGCTCGTCGGCGCCCTGCAGGCTGCGCAGGTTCTGGGTGTTGGGCGACGAGATGTTGATGGTGACGTAGTCGGCGTGCGGATACACCGCTTCGAGCCCGGCCAGGTAGTCGTCGGCCGCCTTGTCGATGGGCGTGTCGGCATTCTTGCCTATGTTCAGCCCCAGGATGCCGCCGCGCGAGCGATAGCCGCTGCGCTGGACGTTGGCCAGGAACACGGCCAGCCCGTCGTTGTTGAAGCCCATGCGATTGATCAGCGCCTCGGCGCGCGGCAGGCGGAACAGGCGCGGCAGCGGGTTGCCGGGCTGGGGCCGGGGCGTGACCGTGCCGATTTCCACGAAGCCGAAGCCCAGGCCGCCCAGCGCGTCGATGTGCGCGCCGTTCTTGTCGAGGCCGGCGGCCAGGCCCACCGCGTTCGGCAATGTCAGGCCCATGAGGGTCACGGGACGGTCCGGGGCGCGGGCGGGGCGTGTCCATCCCATGTCGTGCATGCGTTGCAGCGTGGACAGGGTCAGGGCATGGGCGGTTTCGGGTTCCAGGGCGAACAGGGCTGGACGCAGCAGCGGATAGGCTTGAAAAAACACGGACATCAGGCGGAGGGGGATCAGGAGGTGGAGGACGGCGCATCGTCGGGATGGCCGTGGCGGGTGGAGGCGTGCAGGCGGCTGGTATCGATGACGGCCGGCGCGGCGGGCTGGGCGTCCGGCGCGCCGGCGTACTCGCGCCATTCGCCGTTGACCAGCATTTCCAGCGGCCGGAAGTTCACCTTGTAGGCCATCTTCGGGCTTTGTTCTATCCAGTACCCCAGATAGAGATGAGGCAGCTCCAGCAGCCGGCATTGCTCGAGCTGCCAGAGTATGTTCCAGGTGCCCAGGCTGCCCTTCATGTCGGGATCGAAGAAGGTGTAGACCGACGACAGGCCGTCGGACAGCACGTCCATGATGGACACCATGCGCAGGCACCCCTGCCGGTCGCGGAATTCGACCAGGCGGGTGTTGACGCGGCTCTGGAGCAGGAATTGGGCGTACTGCTCGCGGCTGTCCTGGTCCATGCCGCCGCCGCGGTGGCGGGTCGACTGGTAGCGCTGGTAGAGCGAGTAGTGTTCGGACGAATAGGCCAGCTCGGCCACGAAGACCTGCAGGTCGGCATGGCGTTTCCAGGTGCGGGCCTGGATGCGGTTGGGCAGGAAGCGGTCCACCGGCACCCGCACCGGCACGCAGGCGCGGCAGCCGTCGCAGTGGGGCCGGTAGGTGAAGACGCCGCTGCGGCGAAATCCCATGCGCACCAGTTCGGAATAGACGTCGGCGTTGATCAGGTGGCTGGGCGTGGCCACCTGCGAGCGCGCCATCCGGTCCCCCAGGTAGCTGCACGGGTAGGGGGCGGTCGCATAGAACTGCAGCGCGGCGAAGGGGAGTTCTCGAAGGTGCGTCATGCGCGGTTCAGCCGGGAGCGGCCGCAGCGTGGGGTGCGTCCAGGTCGACGATCTCGCCGTCGTGGCGCAGCCTGCCCGATCGCCACGGAAGCTCGGGCATCCGGGTGAATTTTACAATCAGCTGCTCGAATTCCGCGCGGGCAATCGTCATGCCCCCCAGCGAGGCCAGATGATGCGTGTCCTGTTGGCAGTCGATCATCTCCACGCCGTGGCGGCGTAGGAAGCGAACCAGGTAGGCCAGCGCGATCTTGGAGCCGTCTGCCACCCGGGTGAACATCGATTCTCCGTAGAACATCCGGCCCAGGCTGACGCCGTACAGGCCGCCCACCAGTTCGCCGTCGATCCAGGTTTCCACCGAATGCACCTGGCCGTGCCGGTGCCAGAGCCGATAGGCCCGCTGCATGGGCAGCGTGATCCAGGTGGCGGGACGTTCGTCGCTGCGCGGCGCCGCGCAGGCGCGCATGACGTCGTCGAACGCCGTGTCCACCCTGACCTCGATGGCGGGGGCGCGTTCGACCTGCCGCAGCTTCTTGCGCAGCGAGTGCGAAGGCGAGAAGCGGTCGGTGAACAGCACCATGCGCGGATCCGGGCTCCACCACAGAATGGGTTCGCCCGGCAGGTACCACGGGAAGACGCCATGCGCGTACGCGGCGCGCAGCCGTTCGATGGACAGGTCGGCGCCCACGGCCAGCAGGCCCGGGGGATCCTCGAGTGCCTGTTCGAGCGGCGGGAAGGGCGTGTCCGGCTCCAGCAGGGCCGGCATGCGCGGACGCGGAGGGCTCAAGGGGCGGGCGTGGCGATTGCGGGAACCGGTTCGGGGCCGCGCAGCAGGGTGTCGCTGTGGATCTGGAACGTGCCGCGCGCACGGTCGGCGAAGAACAGCCTGAGCGCGGTCGAGACCGAACGGAAGGCCAGGTCGTCCCAGGGAATCTCGTCCTCGTCGAACAGGCGGGCTTCCAGGCTTTCGGGGCCGGGCTCGAACTCGACGTCGGTCAGGCGCGCGAGATAGAAGATGTGGACCTGGTCCACGTGGGGGATGTCCAGCACCGCGAACAACGGCCCCATCTCGATGCGGGCGCCGGCTTCTTCCTGGGTCTCGCGGGCAGCGCCCTGGGCGGTGGTCTCGCCCAGTTCCATGAAGCCGGCGGGCAGGGTCCAGTAGCCGTGGCGCGGCTCGATCGCCCGGCGGCACAGCAGCACCTGCTTTTCCCAGACGGGAACGGTCCCCAGCACCATGCGGGGATTCTGGTAGTGGATCGCGCCGCAGTGGTCGCAGAGATCGCGTTCGCGGTTGTCGTCGTCGGGTATGCGGTGGGCCAGCAGGTTGCCGCATTGGGAGCAGTAGCGCTGGGAGCGCGGAGCCGGGAAGTACGTGAGGGCGCGGTCGGAAGCGGTCATGGCGTGTCCAGGGGGCGGAGGCGGCGCTGCGCCCCGGCGGTTGCGGAGATCCGGGAGTCCGTCAAGTATACGAGAGGTGGCCGGGCGAAGCGGGTTGGCGTTCGCAGCCCACCGCGTAGACCACCGCGCGGAAGAACTGGTTCGCCGGGTCTCCGGCCACGCGCGAGTGCCAGTACTGGTGCACGTCGATGGACGGGATGCGCAGCGGCAGCCGGATTTTCTTGATCGGCGCGATGGGTTGGAACAGGTGGTAGACCTCGTCCGGAATGATGGCGATCAGGTCGCTGGCGGCCACGATGAAGGGAATCGCGGCCACGTGTTCGGTGGTGAGCCGCACCTGGCTCTGCACGCCGTGCTTGCGCAACTGGTCGTTGATCCACGCGAAGGTGATGGGCACGGACGGGGACTGGACCTGCGGTGTTCGGCCGAACTCGCGCAGGGTCATGGCGTCGCCGATGCGGGGATGGTCGCGACGGGCCACGCAGACGTAGGCGCGGCGGTAGAGATGCTGGCGCAGCAGGGCGTCGTGCGGGCGCGAGACGTGGCCGGCGACGACGTCCAGCTCGCCCGACTCCAGCGCGGCGGCCATGGTGTCGGCCGAGACCTGCGTGGGCGCGAGGCGGGCGTGCGGGGCGACTTCGGCCAGGCGCTTCATCAGCTTGGGCACCAGCACGATGGCGCCGATCTCGTTGACGCCGATGCGGAATTCCCGGTCCGTCACCGCCGGGTCGAAGCGGGCCAGCCCGGCGATCTCGGTTTCCACGATGCGCAGCACCCGCGAGGCCGGCTCGGCCAACCGCTGGGCGAAGGGCGTGGGAGCCATGCGGTTGCCCACGCGGACGAACAGCGGATCGGCGAAGCGCTTGCGCATGCGGTCGAGTTGGTAGCTCAGCGCCGACTGGGTCAGGCCCAGGCGCTGGGCGGCGCGGGTGACGGTGCCGTCCTCGATCAGCGCCAGCACCGCCCGCAGGTCCGCGATCTGGGGATCCTGGCTATCTGGATTATTCATAACCTATATCAAGGTAATGATCTTTCCAGAGCTTCGCCGAATGCCTAAGCTGCTGTCAATTCAAGAATCCATGCAAGGAGACGGGATGGCGGGCGAGACGCTGCTGGAAACCGATGTGCTGGTGGTCGGAGCGGGTCCCGTGGGACTCGCGCTGGCGATCGAACTGGGCATGCAGGGCCGCCGCTGCCTGGTGGTGGAACAGCATGACCGGGTGGGACTCGCGCCTCGCGCCAAGACGACCAACGTGCGCTCGCGCGAGCTGATGCGGCGCTGGGGCGTGGCCGGGAAGCTGGCGCAGGTCGCGCCTTTCGGCGTCGACTACCCGTCCAACGTGGTGTTCGCGACCCGGCTGGCCGGCCGGGAGCTGGCGCGGTTCGCCAATGCGTTCTATTGCTCGCCCCGGCGCGACGAGCGCTTTCCCGAGCATGCGCAGTGGGTGCCCCAATACAAGGTGGAGGAGGTGCTGCGGGACCATGCGGAAAGCCTGCCGGGCGTGCAATTGCGCTTCTCGACCCGGCTGGAGGATTTCTCGCAGTCCGGCCAGGGGGTCGAGGCCGTGCTGGCGGGGCCGGCCGGACCGCTGCGCGTGCGGGCGGCGTACATGGCCGGCGCGGACGGCGCCCGCAGCACCGTGCGCGCACGGCTGGACATCCGGATGGAGGGTGTGTCGCCGCTTTCGCATCACCGCAACATCATCTTCCACGCCCCGGGACTGGCCGGCATGCACGGGCTGGGTCCGGCCGTCATGTACTGGCTGGTCAACCCCGAAGCGCCGGCGGTCGTCGCACCGCTGGACGGCAACGACATGTGGACCTTCGGCTATGCCCGCTGCGACGGCGAGGAGCCGGCCATCGAAGGCCTGATGCGCGCGGCGCTGGGCCTGGACATCCCGATCGACATCCGCCATCGCGACGAATGGACCGCGCATCGCCTGATCGCCACCCGCTACCGCGACGGCAGGGTATTCCTGGCCGGCGATGCCTGTCACCTGCACCCGCCCTTCGGCGGCCACGGCATGAACATGGGCATCGGCGATGCGGTGGACCTGGGATGGAAGCTGGCGGCGGCGCTGGACGGCTGGGGCGGGCAGGCGCTGCTGGACAGCTACGAGGCGGAGCGCCGCCAGGTGCATCGCCGGGTGGTGGACGAGGCCGTGCACAACCTGTCGCACAGCTCCGGCAGCCTGTGGCGCGAAGGGCTGGAGGACGAGGGGCCGGCGGGAGACGCCGCGCGGCGCGAAGCCGAGCGGGCCATTCTCGTTTCCAAGCGCCAGGAGTTCGATTCGCTGGGCGTGGTGCTGGGCAGCCGCTACGAGCGGTCGCCGGTGCTGGCGCACGAGCCGGAGGGGGCGGACGAGCCCTGGGACTCGACGCGCTATGTGCAGACCGCGCGCCCGGGGTGCCGCGCGCCGCATGCCTGGCTGGCGCCGGGCCACGGCCAGGGCGCGTCCTTGTTCGACCATTTCGCCTTTCGCGGCCTGACGCTGCTGGCGACCCGTCCGGCCGCGCGGGACGCGGCGCAGGCGCTGGCCGCCCAGGCGGCGGGCGCGGGCATTCCGTTGACGGTGATCGCACCGCCCGTCGACGGCCTGCGCGAGCTGTATGGCGCCGACCTGGCCCTGATCCGGCCAGACCAGTACGTGGCCTGGCGCGGCCACGATCCGGGGGAAGGCGCCGCGGCGCTGGAACTCGCGGCGGGCCGCGCGGCGGTCCACGCCTGAGACAGAGCCGGCCTATTTCCCCATGCGAGTACAACCGGAGACGAACTCATGAACCTACGACGACGCAACTGGATGGCCGCCAGTCTCGTGCTGTTGGGGACCCTTCTCACGGTTTCTCGGGGGGCGCACGGCGCGGATCCGGAAAAGCCCTTTCCGGCCAAGCTCGTGACGCTCGTCGTTCCATTTACCGCCGGCAGCGGCAGCGACACCATTTCCCGCGTCATCGCGCCCAAGCTCTCCGCGCGCTGGGGCCAGCCGGTCGTCGTCGACAACCGGCCCGGGGCGAGCGGCAATATCGGGACGCAGCATGTCGCCCGTTCGGCGCCCGACGGGCATACGCTGTTGATGGCCATCAACACGTTCACCATCACACCCGCGCTGTACAAGAACCTTCCCTATGACCCGATACGGGACTTCGTGCCGATCGGGAAACTGGCCGAAGTCAATTCCGCGCTGGTGGTGCATCCGTCGCTTCCCGTGAACGACCTGCGCTCCTTCGTCACATACGTCAAACAGCACCCGGGTGAACTCAATTATGGGACGCCGGGCAATGGCACACCGCACCACATGTCGATGGAACTCCTCAAGAACGCGGGGGGCTTGGCCATTGTTCACGTGCCCTACAAGGGAATTGCCGGGGCGATCACCGATCTGGTCGGCGGACAGGTGCAGGCCATGATCGCAGGCATTCCGTCGATCCGTACACAGGCTCAGGCCGGGAAACTCAAGGTGCTTGCAGTGACGGGCGACAACCGCAGCGAGCAATTCCCCGCGGTGCCGACCTTTAAGGAGCAGGGGTATCCAGGGGTGGGGGAAGCTTCCGGCTGGTACGCCGTTCTTGCGCCGGCAGGAACCCCGAAGGATTTGGTGACGAGACTCAATCGGGACTTCGCCGAAGCGATGAACAGCCCGGATGTCGTGGCCGAACTGGAGCGGCAAGGGCTGCGCGTACGTACCGGGCCCCCTGATGAACTCCAGCGGCTGGTCGGGAACATGCTCGCGCGCTGGAAGGCATTGGCGAGCGCCGCCGGGATCGAACAAGACTAGGCACGAAAAGAAACAAGAAATGGAGACCGTTGATGACGCAATTGAAGATCGACATCTACAACCATGTCATGCCGCCCGCCTATCTCGAGCTCGTGAAAAAGCATTCAAAAAGCCCGGGATCGGTCAAGCGTGTGAGCTCACTGCGCATGCTCTGGGACATGGAGGCGCGGACGCGGATGCTCGACAACTGGCCGGAGGTGCGGCAGATCATCACCCTTTCGGTGCCTTCGCCGGAAATGCTCGGGGATCCGGGCGATTCGCCCGCCTTCGCTCGCATCGCCAACGAAGGAATGGCGGAAATCTGCCGAAAATGGCCCGACAAGTTTCCCGCATTCGTTGCGTCGCTGCCCATGAACAATCCTTCGGCGGCGCTTGTCGAGATGGACTACGCCATTGAGAAACTGGGCGCGCGCGGCATACAGGTGCTCAGCAGCGCCAACGGTATTCCCCTTGACGATCCGGAGGTGTTCCCGATTTTTGAGCGGATCGCGCGTGGATATCGCATGCCTGTCTGGATGCATCCGACGAGCAGCGCCTCGATCCCTGACTACCCAGGCGAGGCGATGTCGAAGTACGAAATCTGGCAGGTCCTGGGGTACCCCGTGGAGACCAGCATCGCCATGGCCCGCATGGTTTTTTCCGGGCTGCTCGAGCGCCTGCCCGAATTGCGCGTCATCACGCATCACTGCGGCGGAATGCTTCCGTATTTTGCGGGCCGAGCCGAAACGCTCTGGGCTCAATTGGGCTCCCGCAGCGAAGATCCCAAGGTCGCGGATGTCTTGCGGACACTGTCAAAACCACCCATTACTTACTTTAAATCCTTCTACGGCGATACCGTGCTTGGCGGATCGAGCGCCGCGCTGCGCTGTGGCCTCGATTTTTTTGGCGCGGATCACGTCGTTTTCGCGAGCGACTGCCCCTTCGACCCTGAAGGCGGTCCCATGTTCATTCGTGAAGGAATTCGTTCGATCGAGGACCTGGAACTGGACGAAACGGATGCAGGAAAGCTCTATTTCGGCAATGCCTCGCGCTTGCTGGGAATGGACTTCGGCTGTACCTGCCAGAAAGAGCAATGACTAACAGGAGACATATACATATGGCGCGCATATTGCATTTGATCGTGGCGGCATGTCTGGTCGGGGCCGCCCAGACCGCGGCCGCCTGGCCGACTCGTCCCGTACGGCTGGTCCTGCCCGGGGCGGCCGGGACGGCGCCCGACATCATGGCCCGGCTGCTGGGCGACAAGCTGTCCAAGCTCTGGGGCCAGCCGGTCATCGTCGAGAACAAACCCGGCGCCGGCGGCCTGGTCGGACTGGCGGCGGTGAAATCGGCCGAGCGCGATGACCACATGTTCGTGTTCACCCCGGCGTCGGTGCTGACGCTTACGCCCTACATGTACAAGAGTTCGCAGGTCGACATCGTCCGCGACTTCCAGCCGGTGGCCATGGTGGGCATCAGCCCGATGATGGCGGCGGTCAGCGCCTCGTCGTCCGCCAACACGCTGGCCGACGTGCTGGCCATGGCCCGCCGCCAGCCCGATAGTTTCGTGGTGTCGACCACCTTCCTGTACTCGGTGCCCAACCTCGCGGTGGACATGCTGTCGCGCGCCGCCGGCGTGCCGCTGCGCGCCGTGCCGTTTTCCAGCAGCTCGCAGAGCATATCGGCCGTGGTCGGCGGCGACGCGCAGATGCTGATCGACGGCGTGCCGCCCATCGAGCCCATGATCAAGGGCGGCCGGCTCAAGCCCGTCGTGATGTTCTCCGAGGGCCGGGTGCCCAATCGTCCCGACCTGCCCGCGGCCTCCGAAACCTATCCCTCGCTGGTCATCAACGGCTGGTTCGCGGTCGTCGCGCCGCAAGGCACGGGCAAGCCGGCCATCGAACGCATCAACCGCGACCTGGCCACCGTGCTGGCCGAGCGCGATGTGGTCGATAAGCTCGACACCCTGGGCGTCTATCCCAAGCCCATGTCGGTGGACGAATTCGGCCACTACTGGCGGGACGAACGCACGCGCTGGGAAAAGGTGCTGCGCGACGTGAATGCCCAGCCGGTGCAGCAATAGGAGGCCGGCGTGAGGACAGGACTGGAAGCGGCCTACATCGGCCTGGACAGCACGGCGCCGGCGGCCCTGGGAACCTATTTGACCGAGGTCGTGGGTTTGATGCCCGGCGAAGCCGCCGCCGACGGCGCCGCCACCTGGCGGGTCGATGGCAGGGCGCAGCGGGTGTGGGTGCATGAGGGTACGCGCAACGATGCCGCCTGCATGGGCTTCGAAGCGGCCGGCGCGCAGGTATACGACCGCGTGCTGGGACGGTTGTCGGCCCAGGGCTGGCGCATGCGGGCCGGTTCGGCGGCCGAGCGCGCGGCCCGGCGCGTGCGGGACCTGACCGTGATCCAGACGCCTTGGGACGTCCCGCTGGAACTGGTAACGGGGCTGGAAGAGGCGGCCACGCCCTTCGCGAGTCCGCACTTTCCCGAGGGCTTCGTCACGGCGGGGCAGGGCTTCGGCCATTTCGTCTTCGCCGTGGGCAGCGCCGAGGAATACGACGCGGCCCGCCGCTTCGCCATCGACGGCCTGGGCCTCGCCTTGTCGGACTGGCTGCGGCTGCCCATGGGCGAGATAGAGATGCACGTCTCCTTCTTCCATTGCAACCCGCGCCACCATTCGCTGGCCATCGCCTATCTGCCCCGGCCCGGGGTGCCGCAGCGCCTGCATCACATCAACTTCGAGGTCGCGCACGTGCGCAGCGTGGGCCTGGCCTACGACCGCGCGCTGCGCGCCGGTACGCCGCTCGCCAATACGCTGGGCCAGCACGCCAACGACGGCATGGTCAGCTTCTACAGCCTGGGCCCCGATGGCTGGCGCGTCGAGATCGGCGCCACCGGCCGCACCGTGGGCGACGACTGGAACGACGTGCGCGAATACGACCGCATCAGCGACTGGGGCCACCTGCCGCCCGATGCGCTGGCGCAGGCCCTGGCCGGCCTACCTTCTTCTTCCGCCTGAACAAGGAACCCATGAAACTCGTCACTTTCTCCCATCGCGGCAGGACCTCCATCGGCAAGGTCGAGGGCACGCGGGTGATCGACCTCGCGGCCGCCGACCCGGCGCTGCCCGCCACCCTGCGTGGCCTGCTCGCCGGCGGGCGCGGCCTGCTACAGCGCGCGCGCGACGTCGACCCCGAGCGGGCGCCGGCCTACCCGCTGGCCGACGTCAGGCTGGAGGCGCCCGTGCCCGATCCCGGCAAATACCTCGCCATCGGCATGAACTACGGCAAGCACGTGATCGAGGCCAAGCGCGCGGGCGTGGACGTGCCCGACAGCCAGGTCTGGTTCAACAAGCAGGTCAGCTGCATCAACGGCCCCTACGACCCGGTGCACATGCCGCGCGTGTCCGACAAGCTCGACTACGAAGCCGAGCTGGGCGTGGTGATCGGCACCCGCTGCCGCCACGTACCGGCGGCGCAGGCCAGGGACGTCATCGCCGGCTACCTCGTCTGCAACGACGTGTCGGTGCGCGACTGGCAGCGGCGTTCGGCCACCATGACCCTGGGTAAATCCTTCAACACCACCGGGCCCATCGGCCCGTGGATCGTCACCGACGACGAAGTGCCCGATCCGCTGGCGCTGACGCTGCGCATGCGGGTCAACGGCGAAGTGCGCCAGGAAGCCCGCACCGGCGAGATGATCTACAGCATCTACGAGCAGATCGCCTACCTGTCCACCGTCATGACGCTGGAGCCCGGCGACATCCTGGCCACCGGCACGCCCTCGGGCGTGGGCGCCGCCATGGACCCGCCTTCCTTTCTCAAGGTCGGCGACGTGATGCGCGTCGAGATCGACGGCATCGGCCACATCGAAAACCGCGTCATCGCCGAGCCGGCGTAGCGCCAGTCCAGGAGCCTCTTCGTGCCCAGAAAAGTCATCATCACCTGCGCCGTCACCGGGTCGGTGCACACCCCCAGCATGTCGCCGCACCTGCCCATCACGCCCGAGCAGATCGCCGAACAGGCCGTGGACGCGGCGCGCGCCGGCGCGGCCATCCTGCACCTGCACGCCCGCCACGCGGCCGATGGCAGGCCCGCCTTCGAACCGGAGGTCTATCGCCAGTTCCTGCCGCGCATCCATGCCCAGACCGACGCCGTCATCAACATCACCACCGGCGGCTCGCACACCATGACGCTCGAACAGCGGCTGGCCGGCGCCATCGACGCTTCGGCGGAAATGGCCTCGTGCAACATGGGATCGATGAACTTCGCCCTGTTCCCCGTGCTCGACAAAATGAAGGACTTCACCTTCCCCTGGGAGCGCGAGCACCTGGAGAAGACCCGCAACGCCATCTTCCGCAATACCTTCGGCGACATCGAAACCATCTTCGAAAACCTGGGCCGGGCGCACGGCACTCGCTTCGAGTTCGAGTGCTACGACGTCGGCCACCTGTACAACCTCAAGCACTTCGTCGACCGCGGCCTGGTGCAAGGGCCCATCTTCCTGCAATTCGTGCTGGGCGTGCTGGGCGGCATAGGCGCCGATCCCGAGAACCTCGTGCACATGAAGCGCATCGCCGACAAACTGTTCGGCGACAGCTACCAATGGTCCGTCCTGGCCGCCGGCCGCCACCAGATGCCGCTGGCCACCCAGGCCGCGCTGATGGGCGGCAACGTGCGGGTCGGACTGGAGGATTCGCTGTCGATCGGGCCTGGGGAAATGGCCACCTCCAATGCCCAGCAGGTGGGCAAGATACGCGGGATCCTGGAGTCCTTCGGCTTCGGAATCGCGACGCCGGACGAGGCGCGCGAGATGCTGGGATTGAAGGGGAGGGGCAAGGTGGCGCTGGCGGCGTGAGGCCCGCGAAGCATGGTTACGCGAGTACGTGTATAATCTTTTTCCTCAGACGCGGGGTGGAGCAGTCTGGCAGCTCGTCGGGCTCATAACCCGAAGGTCACAGGTTCAAATCCTGTCCCCGCAACCAAATAAGAAACGGCCTCGATGCGTATGCATCGAGGCCGTTTTGCTTTTCGTGATCGACCTTCATCAGTATCAGTACGATCAGGCACCAGCCAGCTTGATCAAGCTGCCAAATTTTTTCTAGCGATCCCCTGCAGCGCTTATTTGTCGACCTGTAGAAAAAAGGTCGTTGCAAGTCCCCAGAAGAAACTCAAAACGGATGCCAGGTAGAAAACTATTCCCATGACTCCCATCGTGCGCTGCTTCCAATGTGCAGCTTCCCAGCGTTCCTGAGTCTCTGTTTGAGTAGAGGCCGAGGCAAGGTACGGCAGGAGAAGACGAAACGCGAACTTTGCTCCGATGGCGCACGCCAGTCCAATTCCTGTCCAGGTTGCCACAGGTTCGATAAAGGCTTGGGGAACAAGGGGAAGAGCGCAGGCCGAGGCTAATAGCGTGATGGCGTTAAGAGCCATTGCGTAGTGGACGGCTTTGACCATTTCGTAAACGCCCTCGACCGAAGACACAAAGCAAAACGGCCTCGACGCAATGCGTTCGAGGCCGTTTCTTATTTGGTTGCGGGGACAGGATTTGAACCTGTGACCTTCGGGTTATGAGCCCGACGAGCTGCCAGACTGCTCCACCCCGCGTCTGAGCAAAAGATTATATCCCTGTCATCTTCGCAATGCAAACTGGAGCATGGGAACGTGCCTTCATGCGCGTTCCCTGCCGTCCCGCGCGTGCGAAGAAGAAAGGTCCGCGACCCGCTGCGCCCATGCCCGCGCAGGCTGCGCGCGGAAGAATGCCGTGTGCTCGGTCAGGTGTTCCGCAGCTTCCTCCAGCCAGCGGGCGGCGGGCAGGGCAGCGGAGGTGTCGGCCGCGCGAGCCCGGTTTGCGTAGTTTCGCAGCGTTGCGCCGGCATCGTGCGGCGTGGGCAGCGGTTTACTCAGCGCGTGCAGGGCCTGGCCTATCCACGGCGCTTCCGGCGCATCGGCCCGCCGGTCGAGCAAATGGCCCATGCGCGTGAGCGCGTGTCCCAGCGACAGCGCCGCCAGTGCGCCGTCGGCGGTGGCGGCCTCCGTGCCGGCGCGGGCGATCAGCGCCAGGACCAGGAAACGCAGGCGGGCCAGGTGGCGTGCCGCGCGTACGGGCGTGCCGGCTCGCTGCGCGATGGCGGCGATCTCGGCGCGTATGGCGCGATGGAGGTGCCGGCGGCGGCGCAGGGTGGTCATCGGGATCAGCCACCGGTAGGCGGCGTAGCTGCATGCGATGCCTGCCAGCAGCATGAGCTCGACCGTGAGTAGCGCCATCGGTTCGGCGGGCTCGGTGTTGACCGGTTGCGCCAGCACCGCGAACAGCATGTTGAAGGCCAGGCCGATGAAGGCCGTGCCGCGATGCGCCTGGGCCGTGGCGGCGGCCAGGATGAGCGGCGAGGCCAGGGCCAGCGACAGCCAGGGGTGGGGCACGATGGGAGCGACGCCCACGCGCCAGGCGAAAGCCGCGACCGCCGCCGCGGAGGCGCCGGCCAATACGCGCCGCATGAGCGGCACCGGTTCGTCGACCGAGGCGAACAGGGCGGTGAAGATGCACGCGCCCAGCATCAGGTAGCGCAGCGGTTCCCAGCCGGACGCCAGCCACGCCCCCGCGGCAAGCGCCGAGATGGCTACGCCGCGCCAGGCGGCGATGCGCACGCCGGCGATATCCGGATGGGCGGCGGTGGGCGAGGGGGCGGGTTCCGGCAAGGTTGCCGCCATGTTCCGGTAGCTCGCGGTGATGGCCGCCAGCGCCTGTTCGAATTCGTCCAGGCAGGTGTCGAACAGCGGATCGGCGCCGCGCAGGCGGCGGGTCGCGGTGCGGACGATCGCCAGCGAGGATCCGCGTCCCGCCTGGATGGTCTCGGCCAGGTCGTCCAGGCTGGCCCGCAACTGCTCCAGGTCTTCCGCGTGGCCCGGGGCCAGCGCCTGCGCGTGTTGGCGCAGCGCCGGCATGATGGCGATCAGGTCGAGCAGTCCCGCCAGCAGGCCGCGCATGGGCTTGAGCCGGCGCCGCTGGGACAGGGATCCGGCCGTCGTGTCCTCGGCGGTGGCCTCCAGTTCGGCCAGCGCGGCCACGAGCTTGCGCGCGCGCGGCGCGGTGTCGGCAAGCTGGCCCGGCCCGAGCAGGCGCGCGGCATGGCCCAGCGTTGCGCAGAGCAGGTCGCGGGTCTTCTCCAGCAGGGCGGTCGCCGGAGAGGGAGGATTCCACAGCGCGATGACGAGCAGCGAGGCGGCGATGCCTATCATGTTGTCGAGCATGCGCGCCGCCGCGAAGGCGGCCGTGTCGAGCGGCGTGCCGGCCGTCAGTACGACGATGACGGCGGTGGTCAGTCCGCACAGGGCCGCGCCGTAGGCGCGCTGGTGCCGCAGCAGGTTGCTGGCGCCGCAGCATAGCCCCATCCATACGCACAGCGCGGTCAGCAGCAGGGCCGGGTTGCCGCCCGTCAGCGCGGTCAGCCCGACGGCCGCCAGGCCGCCGGTCAGGGTGCCGAGCCATTGCATCAGGCTGCGCTCGAGCAGCAGTCCGCGCGTGGGCTGGCCTATCATCCAGACGGCCATGGCCGCCCACCAGGGGTTGGCGATGGAGAAGGCAGTCGCGGCCGCCATGGCCAGTATCGAGGCGGCGGCCAGTCTCAGCGCGAAGCTGCGCGAGGCGGGGTGGCGGAGAGCGGGAAAGAGGAGGAAAGGCTGGATGTGCATCGATGGCCCGTTGAAACTGAGCCTCCTCCAGCTCTGCCGGATCGTGGTGTCCGGCTTTGCGGTGCCGTCCAGGCGGACCGCGGGACGATTATAGAGGCTCGGGGCCCATCGTCATATTTCAGCGGCCTGCGGGGGCCTGGCGGGACCTCAGACCTCGGACAGCACGATGCAGTCGCGGCCCCGGCGCTTGGCCTCGAGCAGGGCTGCGTCCGCCCGCTCGACGGTGTCGGAATAGTGTTCGCCGTGGCGATAGGCGCTGATGCCCACGCTGGCGCTGATGGACTGGGACTGGCCGACGTCCGGCACGCCGGCGTGTTCGCGAATGCGCGTGCAGACCCGCTGCGACAGCGCCTGGGCCGACACCAGGGTCGTGCCGGGCATGATCATCATGAATTCCTCGCCGCCCCAGCGTCCGCACAGGTCGTACTCGCGCAGGGAGCTTTGCAGGATGCGGCCCACTTCGATCAGGGCGCGGTCGCCGGCGGCATGCCCGAGCGTGTCGTTGATGCGCTTGAAGTGGTCGATGTCCAGCATGGCGATCGTGTATGGCTGGCCCGAGCGCGAGGCACGCCGGCTTTCTTCCTTCAGCCGGTGCATCAGGTGCCGGCGGTTGGCCAGGCCGGTCAGGACGTCGCGGTTGGAGGCGTCGCTCAGGGCGACGTTCAGGTCCTGCATCATGCGCTGGTAGTGGTCGGAAATGCGGGCCAGCTTCTCCAGCTTGCGCAATTGCTTCTGGAATCGTTCGTCCAGGTCGTTCTCGCGCTCTTTGACCAGGGTCTGGTAGCCGTCGGAGATGTGGGTGACCCGGTCGAGCCGGGTCGTCTGGTCGAGGAAGGCGCGCCAGACTTCGTCCAGGGCGCCGCGCAGCGGGTGGTCCTGATACTCCGGCTGGGCCAGCAACTGCTCGATGCGCCGGCCGAGGTCCTCGATGTCGCGTTTCATGGTCGTGAAGGTCAGTCGTGGGCGACGATGGCAAAAGGAAAGCTGCAGTCTTCCTTGAATTCCTCGGCCAGTTCGGCTACCCGTTCGTTACGCTTATCGTAATGCCAGTTGACCGAGACCGGGTGGCCGCCGCCGTGGGCGTCCTCCAGCAGGTCGAAGACGTCCATGATGGCGCAGACGCTGCTGGTGTTCAGGTAGAGGAGGTGCAGCTCCAGCGACAGGGGGCGCCTGGCCTCGGCCAGGAAGCGTTCGACCCAGTCGATGACCTGGTTGAACAGGTCGAAGGAGTTCTCCGGGTAGGAATCGCCGGTCATGGTCAGGATGCCTGCGTCCCAGTCGCCGGAAATGGCGGGAGTGGACTGGCTGCCTGTAATCGTGAGGTTGCTCATGATGCTGGTGCTCGTTTGCTAGATGACGGCGCTCAGGCTGAAGAATGCCCGGCCCGTGTCGATTTCCCGCAGCGAGGCGCTGAGCGGCTCGCTGGCCTTGCGGGCGATGTCGATCAGGCCCAGGCCCGAGCCGCTGCTGGCTCCCGCGTCGCGTGGCTTGCGAAGCTGTTCCTTGTAGCTGGCCTTGAGTTGGGCCTTGTCCTGCCGGGCCAGAACGTTGATCCGCTCGAGCAGCGACTGGCCGTCGGCGATTTCCACCACGTTCCCGGCCGACACCACGTGGCGGCCGTCTTCCTTGTTGGCCACGATGACCGTGGCCATCGCTTCGTGCTCGGCATAGCCCAGGGCGCTGGCATAGTGCCGGATGTTCTGCGTCATTTCGATGTATGCGCCGAAAACGTCCATGGCCGCCGAGGGCTGCACCTGCTCCGCCTGCAGGTAGTTGCGCAGCGCATTGCCGATTTCTTCGATCAGGCTGCGCGAGATGGGCCCGTTGAAACACAGCATGATGCGGTCGCGGGTGAAGCTTTCGCGCATGGCGAAAAGGTCGATCGAATCCATCATGACTCCGCGCTAAGGTTGGCCTGCTCGAACTTGAATGACAAGACGGTGATATCGTCGCGCTGCGGTTGGCGGCCCTGGTAGTCTACCAATGCCTGGGTGACGGCGCGGGCCTGCTGGTCGAGCGCAAGCCCGGCCACCGACTGCAGCAGGTCGACCAGGCGGCGATTCCCGAAACTGAAGCCATGTTCACCTCCGGATTGGTCCAACAGGCCATCGGTGACGAGGTAGAACGTGCGATCGGCAAGGGGCAGCGTGACGTTGGCATATTCCCCGACGCGCTTTTCCCCCAGGGCGCGGCGGGCGCCCTTGTATTCCTCGACCGCATCGCCGCTGCTGGCGTAGAGCGTCATTTTCGCGCCGGCGAAGCGCAACTGTCCAGCATGCCGGTCCACGTAGACCAGGGCCGCATCCATGTTGGTGGCCAGCGCGCGCGGCAGTTCGGCGTCGCTCAGCATGGCCCGCATGGCCGCGTCCGTGCGGGTCAGGATGGCCGCGGGATCGCCCGGGCCGGCCTCGGAAATGGCGTGGTCGATGGCGGCGCGGGCCAGCATGGTCATCAGCGCGCCCGCGACGCCGTGGCCGGCGCAATCGACCACGCCCAGCAGGCAGTTGTCGCCGTCGGCCCGGAACACGTAGAAATCGCCGCCCACCACGTCGCGGGGCTTCCACAGCACGAAATGGTGCCGCCCCAGGGATTGCACCAACTGGCGGTCGGGCAGGATCGCGCGCTGGATCAGGCTGGCGTAGTCGATGGAGTCGTCGATGGTCTTGTGGGTGGCGGCCATGCGCTCGTTGGCTTCCTCCAGCGCCTGGGTGCGCTCGCGCACCCGCTGCTCCAGCTCGGTGGTGTGCGAGCGGACTTTCTCGGCCATGACGCCGAACGCGCGGCTCAGCTCGCCGATCTCGTCGCTGCCGCCTTCGGGCAGGGTGACGTCATAGCGGCCGGCCGAGATTGCCTGGGCCGTGTGCTGTAGCCGGCGCAGGGGCGCCAGCATCAGCCGGTCGACCGCGTAGCCGAAGCCCAGCAGCAGCAGGAACAGCACGGCGGCCAGCGCCAGCAGCGCCGGCACCAGCCACTGGTAATTGACGATGCGGGCGATGCCCAGATCCACCGACGTCAGGACGTACCACCGCAGTTCGGGCAGGTAGACCAGCGCGACGGCCGATTTCGCGCCGTTCAGCGTGGCGAACAGCGGAATGGCGTTGCCGGGGTTGGACAGGGCGTCGGCCATGGCCTGCTGCAGCTGGGTGCGCTCGGCACCTCGGGCCACCAGCCCCTGGACCGTGCGCTGGGCGGTTTCCTCGGCCGTCATGGACTTGTAGGCGATGCGCGTGGCGTCGGGATGGACCTGGATGTTGCCCTGGCGGTCGAAGATGATGGTGGTCACGCCCGGCTCCACGCCCTCCATGAAGCCCTTGAGGAAGGTGGTCAGGTCCAGGCCGGTGCCTATCATGCCCAGCCGTTCCTGGCCGTCGCGTACCTGCACGTTGAACCAGAATTTGGTCACGCCCAGCACGTGGTTGACGTCGATCTGCAGGTCGTAGGGGGCGCTGTCCTGCATGGTCGAGAAGAACCACGCATCCTTGGGTTCGGAACGTTTCAGTGTGTAGCGGGGCGTTTCTACCGTGGGGCCCTTGTCGTCGTTGTAATAGTAGGACGGTGTGCCGTCGATGACGAAATAGGAGTGGTCGCGGAAATCGTGCTGGTAGCCTTGGGCTTCCCGGAAGAAGCGGCTGCGTTTCTCGGGGTTGGCCGGGTCGCGCATCCAGTCCAGTGTCAGGGTCGAGCTGGCCATGCGCTGGGCCAGCGCCAGCTCGCGCATGACGGGGGCCAGCAGCTTCTGCTCGCTCAGCAGCGTGTGGTTGCGGGCATAGGCGACGCCGAAATATTCGCGGACGGCATTGATGCCCTGCCAGGCCAGCAGCGCCGCCGGCACCAGTGCCACGGCGCAGGCGAACAACAATGCCAGCAGCGATTTACCTCTCAGACCCAGCATGGCCATGCGGATTTCCTTGACAAGCGCGACATGCCGATCCGGCAAAGCCGCGATTGTGCCGGGCGCGCGCGGCTCATGCAACGAAACGTTGCGCCGCCGCCCGCCGGGCGAGGTGGGGCTTATGCATCGCATTACCTGGGGTGCAGTGGACGCGCGCGGCCATTGGGCCTAGAGTCAGGGATCGCGATGCGCGAATCGGTCGTCGCGAGGGACGACCGCTGGTTCAGACTATCGGAGACAGGCTTATGACCACGGAGCTTGCCAGAGAAGTCCGGCCCGCCGTGTTGGACGGCGCCGTTCGCTTCACCGCCCGGTTCGAGGGCCGCAAATCCCAGGAGTTCGAAATTTCCGCCGATGTGCTGCGTGAGCACTTCGGTGCCTCGGACGCGTCCGCCGACGCGCTGCTGGCTGCCTTCCACCGGGGCCGGCACGAGATCCTGACCGCGGCGGCGGACACCCTCGGCACGCCCACCAGCGGAATCGTCCAGCTAGGAACGGGCGACTTCCGCGCCTAGCCGGCGCCGGCTCTTCCTGCTCACGACGATGGCCGCGCCGCGGCCCGCTTGCGTGCGGCCGTCGCCAGCAGGATGCCGGTCGCGATGAGGCCGATGCCCGCCAGGTGGAAGAGGTGGACCCGCTCACCCAGGAACGCGACCGCCAGCAGCGTGCCGAAGACCGGCATCAAATGGATGAACAGGCTGGCGGGCCCGGCGCCCATCAGTTCCACGCCGCGGTTGTAGAAGAAGTTGGCGACGATGCCGGGCAGCAGGATCACGTAGGCGATGGCCAGCGCGCTGGGCAGGCCGGCCTCGATGCGCGCGCCTTGCGCATGTTCGTACAGGTACAGGGGCAGCAGCATCAGCGTGCCCATCAGGAAGGTGACGGTCAGCAGGCTGAGCGGGTGGATGGCCGGACGGCGGGCCAGTAGTGTGGTGTACAGGCCCCAGACCGCGACGGCGGCGACGATCCAGGCATCCCCCGGATTGAGCGCGAAGGCCAGCAGGTCCTGCGGACGGCCGCGGGTGGCGATGGCGGCGATGCCCGCCAGGGAAATGGCCACGCCGGCCATCTGGGCCAGCGAGGCGCGCTGGCCCAGCAGCAGGAACGAGAACAGCAGCGTCACCATGGGGATGGCCGACTGCATCAGCAGCGCATTGACCGCGGACGTCTCCCTCAGTCCGATGTAGACCAGCGTGTTGAAGCCGGCGATGCCCAGCAGCGACAGCAGGAGCAGGATGGGCAGGTGCCGCCTGATGACCGGCAGGTCGGCCCGCCAATGCCTGCGCGCCAGCACCAGCAGGATCAGCGTGCCGCCGGCCCAGCGCCAGAAGGCCAGCGCGATGGGGGGAACGGTGCCGCCGGCCGCGCGTCCCACGATGAAGTTGCCCGACCAGAACAGCACGGTGGTGATGAGCAGGAAATAGGCGGAGTTCCAGAGTCGGGAAGCGGGCATGGGGTCAAGAAGAGGTGCGAGGCCTGGTTGTTGTTCGTGCGGGGTGGTTTGCCCGAAGGCTTGTGACAAGCGCGTGCAGACGCTACACTAAGAACCGCTGCAGGGGCTTGCGCCCGCGCCGACAAGGCGCGGCCGGTCTTGCCGGTGGTCACGAACCCGGCTCCCAAAACGCCCCCGCATCATCACAGGCCGGTTCAGCATAACGTAGAACTCCGCCAGCTCGCCCTGAAGGTCGGGCCGGTCGTCCAGGCCACATGCTCTAAGAATCAGAACCCGTATTGGGAACCATACGGATTACGCCCGTTTGATCACACGCTCATGAACACCAGCGAGGCAAGGCTCGTGCTGGAGACTGCGCTCTTGTGCGCGCAGGAACCGTTGCAATTGTCGGAACTGCGCAAGCTGTTCGCCGACGAGGTCGGCAACGATACGCTACGCGGCCTGTTGCAGGACATTCACCAGTCATGGACCGAGCGCGGCATCGAGCTCGTTGCGCTGGCCAGCGGCTGGAGATTCCAGAGCCGGCCTGCCATGCGGCCCTATCTCGAACGCCTCAATCCCGAGCGGCCGCCGAAATATTCGCGCGCCGTCATGGAAACGCTGGCGATCGTGGCCTACAGGCAGCCCGTCACGCGCGGCGACATCGAGGAAATCCGCGGTGTGACCGTGTCCTCGCAGGTCATCAAGACCCTCGAGGACCGCAGCTGGATCGAGGTCATCGGCCATCGCGACGCGCCCGGCCGACCGGCGCTGTTCGGCACCACGCGCCATTTCCTGGACGACCTGGGGCTGAAGGCGCTGGACGAGCTGCCGCCGCTGGAGTCCGCCGAATCCGTGGCCGCGCTGAGCGGACTGGATGGATCCGGGGACCTGTCCCTGGCGGTGGAAGGGGCCGAGCAGGACATTCCGGGCGAGGCCGACGCCGCCGCCAATGACGACGCGGCCGCCGAGGCGGTCGTCGTTGACGAGGCAGTCCTCGTTGAAGAAGTGGTGGTTGTCGAAGAAGTGGTGGTCGTCGAAGAAACGGCGATCGTCGAAGCAGTGCAGGGGATCGAGGACGCCGCCGTCGCCGAGGGCATCGACCCCGGCGACACCGAGGCGGACGAGGCTCCCGCCGAAGTGCCGGACCCCCAGGAGCCCGCGGACGAGGAAATCGCCGCCGAGGCCGCCGCGGACGAACCCGCCGGCCACGAAGAAGCCGATATGCAAGCGCCCGATGCCGAGCCGGCGCCGGGTGTCGAGGACGAGGAGTCCTCGGTTACGAAGACAAGCAACCAAGACCATACATGAACGAAACCACGAACGATATGCCCCCCGCCGAAGGCGTGGAGGCGTCCGCTCCGTTGGAGGCAGGTGCGCCCACGCAGGAAAAGGCCCGGGGCCGGCGGAATTTGCGTACGCCTTTCCGCCGCCGCCGTCCGGCCGATGAAGCCGCGCCGGAGGCCGGAGCCCCGGCCGACGCGCCCGCCGCCGAAGGCGAGCAGGCTGCGCTGTTCCCCGCCGACGCCAAGCCGCAGCGCCGCAAGCCGCGCGAAGCGAAGGGTCCCCAGGAGGCCAGGGGCCCCCGGGGCGCCAAGGGCCCGAAGCCGCCGCAACAGCAGCGGCGCGGGGGCCAGAAACGCCGCGAGGCGGGTGCTCAGGGCGAGGCCGAGGGGACCCAGCTGGCGCTGCCCGATCTGAGTCCCGAGGAACAGCGCGCGGCCGAGAAAGAGGCCGACCAGGCGCTGTCCTTCCTCGACAAAGCTCCCGACCTCAAGCGCCGCCTGGGCAAGTACCTGTCCAGCGAGGCCGTCATGCCCAAGCTGCACAAGGTGCTGGCCGACGCCGGCATCGGTTCGCGGCGGGAAATGGAAGAGCTGATCCTGGCCGGCCGCGTGTCGGTCAACGGCGAGCCCGCCCACATCGGCCAGCGCGTGGCGCCCAACGACCAGGTCCGCGTCAACGGCAAGCTGGTGCAGCGGCGCCATACCACGCGTCCGCCGCGGGTCGTGCTCTACCACAAGCCCGCGGGCGAGATCGTCACCCAGGACGACCCCGAGGGCCGCGCCACGGTGTTCTCGCGGTTGCCCAAGATCAAGAATGGCAAGTGGCTGTCCATCGGCCGCCTCGATCTGAATACCGAGGGCCTGCTGATCTTCACGACGTCCGGCGACCTGGCCAACCGCCTCATGCATCCCCGCTATGGGCAGGAGCGCGAGTACGCGGTGCGCGTGCTGGGCGAGATGACCGACGAGCAGCGCCGGGCGCTGGTCGAGGGCGTGCAGCTGGAAGACGGCATGGCCGCGTTCGGCTCGCTGGACTACCTGGGCGGCGACGGCAGCAACCGCTGGTATCGCGTCACGCTGCAGGAAGGCCGCAACCGCGAAGTGCGGCGCATGTTCGAGTCGCAGGGCGTGGTGGTGAGCCGCCTGCTGCGCACCCGTTTCGGCGACGTGTCGCTGCCCCGCGGCCTGCGCCGCGGGCGATGGGAAGAACTCGATTCCTCGCTGGTGACCGCGTTGCAGGTCCAGTTGGGCTTGGTTCGCGCGGACGACGACGAGGAGGGTGGGCGCCGGGGCCGGCGCAGCACGCAGCCCGTGTCGCACGAGGCCGCGCTGCCCCCGGGCTTCGGTACGCTGGAGCAGAACGGCATGCATGGCGCCCGCGTCGGCCGCAAGGGCCGTATCCAGGGTGGCAGCGGCGCGATGCCGGGCGTGGGGCAGAGCTTTCCCTCCGATCCGTATGGCACGGGCCGGAGTTTCGCGGGCGGGCTGCCCAACGGGCATCCCCATGGCGGCGGCGAGCGTGCCAACGGACCCGGCGGGCGCAAGCAGGGAAAGAAAGGCCCGGCGAAAGGCCCGGCCCGGCCGGGAGCCCGGCCCGAGGGCCGCAAGCCCGAGGCCGGCGCGGCCGCCGGCGGCCGCGCCCAGCGCGGCCGGCCCGCCAAGGGCGGCGGTGGCGGCAACGGGCCGAAGGCGGGGAAGGGCGCTGGGCGTGGTCCGGGCGAAGAACGCCAGCCTCGTGGCGCCTCGGCGCACGAATCCCACCTGGGATTCCTGGGCGGGGCGAACGGGCGGGCACGCCGGGGCCGCGGCTAGGCGGATTCCTGTGGCGCGGTGGCCATTGGCTTGAAATAAAGACCGATTTGGCTTAACATCTACAGGCTAGACACCGCGTTTAGGGTTCAGTGCGCGAACAGGGCACTTTTCGAGCCGGTCTCCACCTTGCGCGATGGCTGCCCCCGACGTTTCCGTGGGCGGCTGGTGTGTATAGGGCAGGAGGGTTCTCCGGTTGAAAGGCGGCTTGCGGCATTCATGCCCAAAGTCTGGTCCCCGGTTGAGTCCTCCGACAACAGAACAGGCGGTCGTTCAGGTCATGCGGCGCGTAAGCGCGCGATCGGAACGATGTCGCAAAATGGGCTGGGCCGTGCAGCCCATTTTTTTTTGGTTTTCCGGTTCGTCTCTGTCGGATCCCCGGCCTGTGCCGGGCGACGGGCCACGGCCGATACACGGCGGCATGCCAGGCATGCCGTTCACGAACGAGGGCGCATAACGAGGCATGGCAGATCTTTTTCAGCTTACCGAACAATCCCTGGCGGGCCTGGGGGTTGAACTGGTCGACGTGGAACGCGCCGGGCAGGGGCTGCTGCGTGTCACGATAGATCGCGAAGGCGGGGTGCGCATCGAGGACTGCGAAGCGGTCTCCCGTCAGTTGTCGCGGGTCTACGAGGTCGAGAACATCGACTACGCGCGACTGGAGGTCGGGTCTCCGGGCACCGATCGTCCGCTGCGCACCGCCAGGGACTTCACCCGGTTCGCCGGCGAGCGCGCACAGATCAAGCTGCGCCTGCCGTTCGAGGGACGCAAGGTTTTTGCCGGCACGCTGGTTGTTCCGGAAGCCGATCCGGCCGCACAGGCGGATGGGGCAGACAAGGGCGCCGAACCCGAGACGTTCGGCATCGAATTCGAAGCAAAGGAAGGGGATATCCAGGTACTGCGGTTCACGCTCGACGAGATCGAGCGGGCCAAGCTGGATCCGGTTCTGAATTTCAGGGGCAAAAAGCGATGAGCCGCGAGATTCTGTTGTTGGTGGACGCGCTGGCGCGCGAGAAGAACGTCACGCGCGACGTGGTGTTCGGTGCTCTCGAGAGCGCGCTGGCCTCCGCCATGAAGAAGCTCTACAAAGAGGATGTCGACATTCGTGTCGCGATCGACCGTGAGACGGGCGACCATGAGGCGTTCCGCCGCTGGCTGGTCGTGCCCGACGAGGCCGGTCTGCAGATGCCCGACCAGCAGACGCTGCTGTCGGAAGCGCGCGAAGTCGTGCCCAACATCGAGCTGGACGATTACGTCGAAGAGCCGCTCGAGCCCATCGAGTTCGGTCGCATCGGCGCCCAGGCCGCCAAGCAGGTCATCCTGCAGCGGATCCGCGACGCCGAGCGAGAGCAGTTGCTGAACGACTTCCTGGAGCGCGGCGAGTCCATCGTGTCCGGCACCATCAAGCGCATGGACAAGGGCGACGCCATCATCGAGATCGGCAAGGTCGAGGCTCGGCTGCCGCGTTCGGAAATGATCCCGAAGGAAAACCTGCGCGTGGGCGACCGCGTGCGTGCCTACCTGAAGGGTATCGACCGCCAGGCCCGCGGCCAGCAGATCATCCTGTCGCGCGCCACGCCGCTGTTCATCGCCCAGCTGTTCGAGAACGAAGTGCCCGAGATCGAGCAGGGCCTGCTCGAACTCAAGGGCGCGGCCCGGGATCCCGGCGTGCGCGCCAAGATCGCCGTGGTCGCCCACGACCGCCGCATCGACCCGATCGGCACCTGCGTCGGCATGCGCGGTTCGCGCGTGCAGGCGGTGCGCAACGAGCTGGGCGGTGAGCAGGTCGATATCGTGCTATGGTCCGAGGATCCTGCGCAGTTCGTGATCGGCGCGCTGGCGCCGGCCAACGTCCAGTCCATCGTGGTCGACGAAGACCGCCATGCCATGGACGTGGTGGTCGACGAGGACAACCTGGCGATCGCCATCGGCCGCAGCGGCCAGAACGTGCGCCTGGCGTCCGAGCTGACCGGCTGGCAGATCAACATCATGACGCCTGACGAAAGCCAGGCCAAGCAGGAGCAGGAGCAAAGCTCCCTGCGCGAAACCTTCATGTCCAAGCTGGACGTCGACCAGGAAGTGGCCGACATCCTGATCGAGGAAGGCTTCACGGGCCTGGAGGAAATCGCCTACGTGCCGCTCCAGGAACTGCTGGAGATCGAAGCCTTCGACGAGGACACGATCAACGAACTGCGCAATCGTGCCCGCAATGCCTTGCTGACCGAGGCCATCGCGCAGGAAGAGCGGGTCGAGACCGCGCAGGACCTGCTGAGTCTGGAAGGCGTGACGCCCGAGCTGGCCGCCAAGCTGGCGGAAGGCCAGGTGCTCACGCGCGACGACTTGGCGGACCTGTCCGTCGACGAACTGATCGAGTTGACCGGCATCGATGAAGAGCAGGCCAAGCAGCTCATCGTCCGTGCGCGTGCGCACTGGTTCGAGCAGGCTTGAGTTTGCACATACCGTCGATCAGCCACACCGGGGAAGAGAAACGAATGTCGAGTAACACTGTCGCCCAGTTCGCAACCGAGCTGAAATTGCCCGCCAACGTACTGCTGGAGCAGTTGCGCGCCGCGGGAGTAAGCATCAAGTCGGTCGACGATACCGTCACCGAAAGCGACAAGGCACAACTGCTCGAATCGTTGCGCCGTGCCCATGGTGCGTCCGAGGACCGCAAGAAGATCACGGTCACCCGCAAGCAGACGTCCGAGATCAAGCAGGCCGATGCCACTGGCAAGGCCCGCACGATCCAGGTCGAGGTGCGCAAGAAGCGCGTCTTCATCAAGCGCGATGCCGGCGACGGCACCGAACTGGAAGCCGGCCAGGTCCGCCCCGAGGACGAGGTGCTCGTCGGCCAGGTGGAGGCCGAGGCCCAGGAAGCCGAGCGCCTCGAGCGCGAGCAGCAGGAGGCGCAGGCGCGCGAGCGTGCCGAAGCCGAGGAACGCGAACGCCGCGAGGCCGAGGCGCGCCTGCGTGAAGCCGAGGAACAAGCCCGCCTGGCCGCCGAGCGCGCAGCCAAGGAAGCCGAGGAAGCCGCGGTCGAAGCCGAGAAAGCCAAGCGCGCCGCCGTCGAGGCGGCCGCTGCCCAATCTACCCACTCTGCCGTGCCCGAGGGAGGGGCTGCAGTGAGCGATGTCGTAGCAAACCAGGCTGCGTCGAGCGCCGAGGCGGCGCGCGTCAAGGCTGAAGAGGCCCGCAAGAAGGCGGAAGAAATGCGCAAGGCCGATGCCAAGGCCGCGGAGGCGCGCGACAAGGCGCGCCGCGCCGCCGAGGCCGAGGCCGCCGCGTTGCGCGAGATGCTGAGCCGTCCGCGCAACAAGGTCCTGCATGCTCCGGCGCCCGCGCCGGCCGCCGCCGCCCCGACGGCCCCGATCGCCGGCACGCTGCACAAGCCGGCCGCGAAGGCCGGCGCCGGACAAGACAACAAGGCTGCCGCCGCGCCGGCCGCCAAGAAGGACGACAACAAGGCCGCGCCGGGCAAGAAGGTCCTGAAGGCCGGGGCCGTTGCCTCGACCTGGTCCGACGATGCCTCGCGCAAGAAGGGCCTGAAGACCCGCGGCGATGCCCCCGGCGCGAGCCGTGACGGCTGGCGCGGCGGTGGCCGTGGTGGCCGGAACCGTCACCAGGACCAGAAGGCGCAGCAGGTGGTCGAGAACATCGTGCGCGAAGTGCACGTGCCCGAGACCATTTCGGTGGCCGACCTGGCCCACAAGATGGCGGTCAAGGCGGCCGAGGCCATCAAGGTCCTCATGAAGATGGGCCAGATGGTCACCATCAACCAGGTGCTGGACCAGGAAACGGCGATGATCGTGGTCGAGGAACTCGGCCACACCGCGATCGCGGCCAAGCTGGACGATCCCGAGGCCTTCCTGGACCAGGCGCCGGCCACGGACGCCGTGGAAATGCCGCGTGCGCCGGTCGTGACCGTCATGGGCCACGTCGACCACGGCAAGACCTCGCTGCTGGACTACATCCGCCGCGCCAAGGTCGCTTCGGGCGAAGCGGGCGGGATCACGCAGCACATCGGCGCCTACCATGTGGAAACCGAGCGTGGCGTGGTCACCTTCCTGGATACCCCGGGCCACGAGGCGTTCACGGCCATGCGGGCGCGCGGCGCCCAGGCCACGGACATCGTGATCCTGGTGGTGGCGGCCGACGACGGCGTCATGCCCCAGACCAAGGAAGCGATCCACCATGCCAAGGCGGCGGGCGTGCCCATCGTGGTGGCGATCAACAAGATCGACAAGCCCGAGAGCAACCCCGATCGCGTCAAGCAGGAACTGGTGGCCGAGGAAGTCGTGCCGGAAGAATACGGCGGCGATTCGCCCTTCGTGCCCGTGTCCGCGAAGACCGGCGCCGGCATCGACGAGCTGCTCGAGCAGGTGCTGCTGCAGGCCGAGGTCCTGGAACTGAAGGCGGCGGTCGATGCGCCGGCCAAGGGCCTGGTCATTGAAGCCAAGCTGGACAAGGGCCGCGGCCCGGTCGCGACCATCCTGGTCCAGAGCGGTACGCTCAAGCGCGGCGACGCCGTGCTGGCCGGCGCGAGCTTCGGCCGGGTGCGCGCGATGCTGGACGAAGTGGGCAAGCCGATTGCCGAAGCGGGTCCGTCCATTCCGGTCGAGATCCAGGGCCTGACCGAGGTCCCGGCCGCCGGCGACGAACTGATGGTGCTGAGCGACGAGCGCAAGGCGCGCGAAATCGCGCTGTTCCGCCAAGGCAAGTTCCGCGACGTGAAGCTGGCCCGCCAGCAGGCCGCGAAGCTGGAGTCGCTGTTCGACAACATGGGCGAGGGCGTGCAGACGCTGGCGCTGATCGTCAAGACCGACGTCCAGGGTTCGCAGGAAGCGCTGGTCCAGGCGCTGACCAAGCTGTCCACGGACGAGGTGCGGGTGCAGGTCGTGCACGCGGCGGTCGGCGGCGTCTCGGAAAGCGACATCAACCTGGCCATCGCCTCGAAGGCGGTCGTCATCGGCTTCAACGTGCGGGCGGATGCCAGCTCCAAGAAGCTGGCCGAGAACAACGGCATCGACGTGCGCTACTACAACATCATCTACGACGCCGTGGATGACGTGAAGTCGGCCATGTCGGGCATGCTGGCTCCCGAGAAGCGCGAAGAGGTCATCGGCCTGGTCGAGATCCGCGAGGTCTACAACGTGTCCCGCATCGGCAACATCGCGGGCTGCATGGTGCTCGACGGCGTGGTCCGCCGCAATTCGCAGGTCCGCCTGCTGCGCAACAACGTGGTCCAGTGGACCGGCGAGGTCGATTCGCTGCGCCGCTTCAAGGACGACGTGCGCGAGGTCAAGTCCGGCTTCGATTGCGGTATCACGCTGCGCAACAACAACGACATCGCGATCGGCGACCAGCTCGAGGTGTTCGAGGTGAAGGAAGTGGCGCGTACCCTGTAAGGGGCACGTGCAGGCAGATGAGTCGTCACAGACAGAAGAAGCTCCCCGGCGGCGGCCGCAACCAGCGGCTCGCCGACCAGATCCAGAAGGATCTGGCCGAAATGATCCAGCGCGAGGTCGATACGGCCCGCGCCGGGCTGGTCACGCTTACGGGCGTGGACCTGACGCCCGATTACGCCCATGCGAAGGTGTATTTCACCGTCATGGGCGCCGAGCCGTCCCAGGCCGAAACCGCGCTGAACGAAAAGGCGGGGTGGCTGCATTCGCTGTTGTTCAAGCAACTGCACATCCACACCGTTCCCACGCTGCATTTCTTCCACGACCGCCAGATGTCGCGCGGCATGGAAATGAACCGGCTGATCGCCCAGGCCAATACGCCGGGCGTCCTGGCCGACGAACTGGCCGAATCCGGCCAGGCCGGCCAGGACGCGCGCGAGGGTATCGCGCCGGCAGAACCGTCCGCTCCTGACGACGACCGCGCGTAAGCCGCGCCGCGTCCTTTTTTTCCGACGATTGCGATGGCTTCCCGACGCGGGCGTGCGCTGGATGGTGTGTTGTTGCTGGACAAACCCGAGGGCTTGTCCAGCAATCATGCCTTGCAGCGCGCTCGGCGCATCCTGGATGCGCGCAAGGCGGGGCATACCGGGACGCTGGATCCGTTTGCCACCGGCCTGATGGTGCTGTGCTTCGGCGAGGCGACCAAGTTCTCCGGCGGGATGTTCGACGCCGACAAGAGCTATGCCGCCACGCTGGCGCTGGGCGAGGAAACCGACAGCGGTGACCGTACGGGCGTGCCGGTCGGCTTTCCCGGCCAGGACCCCGAGGCGGCCGTGGACGAGGCGCGGATGCTCGACGTGTTGTCACGCTTCGTCGGCAGGATTTCGCAGGTGCCGCCCATGTATTCCGCGCTCAAGCGCGACGGCAAGCCCTTGTACGAATATGCGCGCGCGGGCGTCGAGCTGGAGCGCGAGCCCAGGCAGGTCACGATCCACGGGTTGCGGCTGTTGTCGCTGTCCGGACGGTCGGCAACGATAGACGTCGCGTGCAGCAAGGGCACCTACGTCCGCACGCTGGCGCAGGACGTCGGCCGGGCGCTGGGGTGCGGCGCGCACCTGACGGCGCTGCGCCGCACGCGCACGGCGGGGTTCGACCTTGCCCAGGCCTGGACGCTGGAGCGGCTGGAAGCCCAGGCCGATCCGGCCGGCGCGCTGCTGCCGATGGAGTCGCTGCTGGCCGACCTGCCGGTCGTGCGGCTGGACGCCGCGGCGGCCCAGCGCTTCATGCAGGGACGCAAGGAAAGAATGGCCGCCGGCGATGCAACCGGCACGGCGGCCGCCGAGACAGATGCAGGCAAGGTCCGGGTTGCCGGACCGGACGGTGGATTCCTGGGAACGGCTCGCTGCGAGGACGGCTGGCTGCAGCCCGACAGATTGATTTCATTCAAGGAAACGACATGACACGCGCATTGCGCAACGTGGCGATCATCGCGCACGTGGACCATGGCAAGACGACCCTGGTGGACCAACTGCTGCGGCAGGCGGGCACCTTCCGCGAGAACGAGCAGATAGCCGAACGGGTCATGGACTCGAACGACATCGAAAAGGAACGTGGCATCACGATCCTGGCCAAGAACTGTGCGGTCGAGTACGAAGGCACGCACATCAATATCGTGGACACCCCGGGGCACGCCGACTTCGGCGGCGAGGTCGAGCGGGTGCTGTCCATGGTGGACGGCGTGCTGCTGCTGGTCGACGCGGTCGAGGGCCCGATGCCCCAGACCCGCTTCGTGACCCGCAAGGCGCTGGCCCTGGGCCTCAAGCCCATCGTGGTGATCAACAAGATCGACCGCCCGGGCGCCCGTCCAGACTGGGTCATCAACCAGACCTTCGATCTGTTCGACAAACTGGGCGCGAGCGAAGAGCAGCTCGATTTCCCGGTCGTCTACGCGTCGGGCCTGAACGGCTACGCGGGCCCGACCGAAGAAGTGCGCAGCGGCGACATGAAGCCGCTGTTCAATGTGATCCTGGACAAGGTGCCGGTGCGCAACGACGACGCCGACGGTCCGCTGCAACTGCAGATCGTGTCGCTGGACTATTCCAGCTACGTCGGCAAGATCGGCGTGGGCCGCATCACCCGCGGGCGCGTGCGTCCGTTGCAGGACGTGGTGATCAAGTTCGGTCCCGAAGGCAACCCCATCAAGGGCCGTGTCAACCAGGTGCTGAAGTTCCGCGGCCTGGAGCGCGAGGTCGTTTCCGAGGCGCAAGCCGGCGACATCGTCCTGATCAACGGTATCGACGAACTGGGCATCGGCTGCACGGTGTGCGCGCCGGATGTGCCCGAGGCGCTGCCCATGATCAAGGTCGACGAGCCGACCCTGACCATGAATTTCTGCGTGAACACCTCGCCGCTGGCCGGTCGCGAGGGCAAATTCGTGACCAGCCGCCAACTGCGCGATCGCCTGGACCGCGAGCTCAAGTCCAACGTGGCGCTGCGTGTGCGCGAAACCGGCGACGACACCGTGTTCGAGGTGTCGGGCCGTGGCGAACTGCACCTGACCATCCTGCTCGAGAACATGCGCCGTGAGGGCTACGAGCTGGCCGTCTCGCGTCCGCGCGTGGTGTTCAAGGAGATCGACGGCGAGAAGTGCGAGCCGTTCGAATTGCTGACGGTGGACGTGGAAGACGGCCACCAGGGCTCCGTGATGGAAGAGCTGGGCCGCCGCAAGGGCGAACTGCTGGACATGGCCTCGGACGGCAAGGGCCGCACCCGGCTGGAATACCGCATCCCCGCCCGCGGCCTGATCGGCTTCCAGGGCGAGTTCATGACGCTGACGCGCGGCACCGGCCTGATCAGCCACGTGTTCGACGAATACGCCCCGGTGCGCGACGGCACCCTGGGCGAGCGCCACAACGGCGTGCTCATCAGCCAGGAAGACGGCGATGCCGTGGCCTACGCGCTGTGGAAGCTGCAGGATCGCGGCCGCATGTTCGTCTCGCCCGGGGATGCGCTGTACGAAGGCATGATCATCGGCATCCACAGCCGCGACAACGATCTGGTGGTCAACCCGATCAAGGGCAAGCAGCTCACCAACGTCCGCGCCTCGGGCACGGACGAGGCCGTGCGGCTGGTTCCGCCCATCCAGCTCACGCTGGAATACGCGGTGGAATTCATCGCCGACGACGAGCTGGTCGAGATCACGCCCAAGAACATCCGTCTGCGCAAGCTGCACCTGAAAGAGCACGACCGCAAGCGGGCCAGCCGCGAAGCCGCCTGACAGCGGTTGGCAAGGCCTGGGAAAAAGGGGAGCGAAAGCTCCCCTTTTTCATGGTTTGCAGGCTGGTTCGATCCCGTGTTCCGCCATACAGATCCCGCCCGGCATGCCGTTAATGGCTTGAGTGAGTTTCGTCGCCGCGCCGGTGCGCCATGCCCCGGCGGGTCGCGTGCAAGGGGATCGAATGAGCGCGGTAATACATGATACGAGTGGTTTTTCCGGCGGCGAGACACGTCCCGCCCCAGCGTCCTCGGCGGCCCGGTCGTCGTTGAAGGGACGGCTGGCGGCGCTGGTGGCCCTGGCGGTGCTGCTGCTGCTGGCGGTCCAGGGATGGTCCGTCTACAGCGAGCGGCAATTGCTGCTCGAGGCCAAGAAGTCGGAGATCCTGGCCGTCGCCCAGGGGGCCTGGGGGGTCGTCAACCACTACCAGGAGCAGCAGCAGAAGGGCCAGTTGACCCAGCAGCAGGCCCAGGAGGCCGCCAAGGCCGCGCTGCAGGGCTTCCGCTACGGCGGTGGCAACGGCAAGACCGAATACATTTTCGTCACCGACGAGCAGGGCCTCATTGTGATGAACGGGGGCAATCCCGCGCTGGCCGGCTCCAACGCCATCACCCGCTCGGGTGACAAGCGCGATCCGGGCGTGGCCATGCAGGAGCGCATGGCCGCCATGCGTGACGGAGGCGGACAGAGTTACATGCGCATCCTGTTCGCCCGGCCGGGCGAGACGGAGCCCGTACCCAAGCTGAACATCTACAAGCACTTCCAACCCTGGAACTGGGTGATCGGCACCGGCGTGTACATCGATGACCTGGACGAGGTCATCTCGCGCCAGCTCGTCACCGGCATCGGCACGGCGCTCGTGCTGGCGGTGGTCCTGCTGCTGGCCAGCGGCCTCATCGCCCGCGGCGTCATCCGCCAGATCGGCGGCGAGCCGCGTGCCGTGCTCGACATCATGCGCCGCGCCGCCGGCGGCGATCTCAGCCAGAGGCTGCCGGATGCCGAGCCCGGCAGCCTGCTGGACGGCTTCGCCAGGATGTCGGAGTCCGTGCGCAACCTGATCTCGCGGGTTCGCGAGGAAGCGGCCACCATGAAGCGCGATGCCCATCGCATCGCCGAATCGGTGAACCAGGTTTCCACCGCGGCGGTCCAGCAGAGCGACGCGACGTCGTCGATGGCCGCGGCGGTCGAGGAACTGACGGTGTCGGTGGCCCATATCTCCGATGCGGCCAGCCAGACCCAGCACAACTCCGAGGGCGTGGCCGAGAAATGCCGCGATGGCGAGACCCGCGTCATGAGCGCCGCCGAAAGCATGAAGCGCATCGCCAGCGCGGTGGGCGAAGCCTCGCACAAGATCCGCGGCCTGGAGGAGAGGGCGGTGCAGATCAACTCCATTGCCGCTTCTATCAAGGAGATCGCCGGCCAGACCAACCTGCTGGCCCTGAACGCGGCCATCGAGGCCGCCCGGGCGGGCGAGCAGGGCCGGGGCTTCAGCGTGGTGGCGGACGAGGTCCGCAAGCTGGCCGAGCGCACGTCGTCGGCCACCGTGGAGATCGAAGAGATGGTCAGCGCGGTCCAGCGCGAGACGGCCGAGTCCACCGAGACGATGGAACACATTCTGCCCATGGTGGCCGAGGGCACCAGCCTGGCCGACGAGGTCGCGGTGTCGCTGCGCGAGATCAGCTCCAGCGCGGATACCTCGCTCGAACGCGTGCGCGAAGTGGCGCATGCGACCAAGGAGCAATCGGCGGCCAGCACATCGATCGCCCAGCAGGTGGAGAGCATCGCCCAGATGGTCGAGGAAACCACGGCCGCCATGGGCGAGACGGCCCGCTCAGCCGAGGAAATGCGCGAGATGGCCGAGCGGCTGGACCGGATGGTGGGGATGTTCCGGGTCTAGGCCGGGCGCCTGCCGAGGGGGCGGGCTCGTCCCCCGGCGGGGCGTTTCATTCGTCCGTCGATCCGAGCCGCGCCAGGGCCTCGCCCGTGACGCGCACGATGCGCCATTCGGGCAGCACGTCGGCGCCCATGGCCTCGTAGAAATCGATGGCGGGCTGGTTCCAGTCCAGCACGCTCCACTCGAAGCGGCCGCAGCGGCGCTCCACCGCCAGGGCGGCCAGGGCGCGCAGCAGGCGCTTGCCTAGCCCCCGGCCCCGCTGGTCGGGGTGTACGTAGAGGTCCTCCAGGTACAGGCCCCGGCGGCCGAGGAAGGTGGAATAGTTGTGAAAAAAGAGGGCATAGCCCACCACCACGTCTTCCACGTCCGCCACCAGGCATTCCGCGGCCGGATGCGGCCCGAACAAGGCGTCCTGCAGGTCTTCGTCGCGGGCCAGGAACAAGTGGGTCAGGTTCTCGTATTCCGCCAGCCCGCGCATCAGGGTGAGGATGGGCGCGACGTCCTCCGGCCGCGCCGGCCTGACCGAAGCGTGCCCGCTCACTGGACTACCCTCCTGTCGCTGCGCGACATCCTCCCCGAGGGAGGTCGCGCGCCCTTCGGGCGGCCGGGCGGGCGCGCTCATATCCCGCCCAGGCACACGTACTTCATCTCGAGGTAGTCGTCGATGCCGTAGACCGAGCCTTCGCGGCCCAGGCCCGACTGCTTGACGCCGCCGAAGGGGGCGACCTCGTTCGAGATCAGGCCGGTGTTGACGCCGACCATGCCGTATTCCAGCGCTTCGGCCACGCGGAAGATGCGGCCGATGTCGCGGCTGTAGAAATACGAGGCCAGCCCGAACTCGGTGTCGTTGGCCAGGCGGATGACGTCGGCCTCGTCGCGGAAACGGACCACGGGGGCAACCGGCCCGAAGGTTTCCTCGCGCATGCACAGCATGTCCTCGGACACGTCGGCCAGCACCGTGGGTTCGTAGAAGCGGCCGCCCAACGCATGCCGCTTGCCGCCCGCGAGGATCCGCGCGCCCTTGGCCACGGCGTCCTGCACGTGCTGGTCGACCTTGGCGATGGCGGCTTCGTCGATCAGTGGGCCCTGGGCGACGCCGGCGTCGAAGCCGCTGCCCACCTTCAGGCCGCCGGTGCGCTCGGCCAGCTTGCGGACGAAGGCATCGTAGATGCTGTCGTGCACGTAGAAGCGGTTGGTGCAGACGCAGGTCTGCCCGGCGTTGCGGTACTTGGAGGCGATCGCGCCGTCCACGGCGGCGTCCAGGTCGGCGTCTTCAAAAACGATGAAGGGGGCCAGGCCGCCCAGCTCCAGCGACAGCTTCTTGATGGTGGGCGCGCTTTGCTGCATCAGGATGCGGCCCACAGGCGTGGAGCCGGTGAAGGTGAGCTTGCGCACCACCGGGCTCGCGCACAGCGCCTTGCCGGCGGCGATGGAGCGTTCGCTGTCGGCCGTCACGATGTTCAGTACGCCGGCGGGCAGGCCGGCGCGGTGCGCCAGTTCCGCCAGCGCGAGCGCGGACAGCGGGGTCTGTTCGGCCGGCTTGAGCACCATGGTGCAGCCCGCGGCCAGCGCGGGACCGGCCTTGCGGGTGATCATGGCCAGCGGGAAATTCCACGGCGTGATGGCCGCGCACACGCCTATGGGCTCGCGCAACACCAGCATGCGCGTGCCGGCAGCCACCGGTGCCAGCGTATCGCCGGCGATGCGCTTGCCCTGTTCGGCGAACCACTCGACGAACGAGGCGGCATAGGCGACCTCGCCCTTGGCCTCGGCCAGCGGTTTGCCCTGTTCCAGCGTCATCAGCGCGGCCAGGTCGTCGGCATGCGCCAGGATCAGCTCGAACCAGCGCCGCAGGATGGCGGCCCGGTCCTTGGCCGTACGGGCCCGCCACGGGCCGAACGCCGCCTGGGCCGCGGCAATGGCTTCTTCGGCCTGCGAGCCGTCCAGGTCGGCGACGCGGGCCAGCGTCCTGCCGTCGGCCGGGTTGTCGACCGCGAAAGTGGCGCCGTCCCGGGCATCCACCCATGCGCCGCCGATGTAGGCCTGGTTTCTGAAAAGACGGGAATCCGCCAGTTGGGGCGGGGCGACAGGGCGATCCATGGACTCGTCTCCGGGCGTGGGGCTCCGTTCTGGAGCATCGCGATCATTCTAGCGGATGGCCGTCCGCCGCTAGGGGGCCTTGGTCTGTCCCTCGGGAGCCTTGGGCGCGGGAGGGGTGGCTTCGCCCTGCGGCGCGGGCGAGGCGGACGGCATGTATTGTTCCAGCAGCGCGAAGAAGCGGCTGTAGAAATCGTTCGAGGCAATGGTCTCGCTGCCGGTCTTGACCATGGAGTCGTCCGACGAAGAGAACGGCATGGAAACCGAGCCCAGCAGCCCGACGCCGACGCTGGCCGAGTTGTTGGTCTTCTTCAGCGCGAAGGTCGATTCGACCGCGTTGACGAAGGCGATCGACCGGGTGGTTCCGGCATGGTCGGGTTCGCACACCAGGCGGAAAGTGATCTCCTTGTAGTTGTCGCCGCTCTGGAACTGCTTGTGTCCTTCGAGCGAGCGCGCGCCGGCGTCGGCCAGCGTGTATCCCTGGCTCAGTAGCGAACGCTTGCCGGCCTCGCATACCATTTCCGGCGTCTTCGGATAGGCGCGCGAGTAGGTATCGGTGCGCGCGAATTCGTTGCGGGTATAGGCCAGCGGATCGTTGGGGGCGGAACAACCGGCGGTCAGGGCGCCGGCCGCGGCCGCGCACACGGCGAACCGCCGAAGGCGGAAGACGAACCTCATCGCGTACCTCCTGTACGAGCCCGGCGCGCGAGGGTCGCAAGATCCATTCCCAGGGTCCAGGGGGCGTTGGCGGACGATATTGACAAGCCGCGGCGCGTCGGGTGAAGATGCAAACCGTAACAAGCGGGGGCCGTCAAGGCCCCCGTTGATTGTACGGTCGCCGCGGCGCTTCGCATCTGGCGCGACCCGTTCTGCTCACAGCGCCCGCAGTGGTGAGCATTGGTCTCTGGCAGGAAGGGCATGGAAGCCTACATTCTTGATTGGGCCAATCTGCTGCTGCGTTGGCTGCACCTCATCACCGGTATCGCCTGGATCGGATCGTCGTTCTACTTCGTCTGGCTCGACAACAGCCTGACGAAACCGCAGGATCCCGAACTGATCGAGAAGGGCGTCTCGGGCGAACTTTGGGCCGTGCACGGCGGCGGGTTCTACAACCCGCAGAAGTACCTCGTCGCCCCCAGGCGCCTGCCCGAGCACCTGCACTGGTTCTACTGGGAAAGCTATTCCACCTGGATGTCGGGTTTCGCGCTGCTGGTGGCGCTGTACCTGTTCAACGCCCAGACCTATCTGATCGACCGCAACGTGTTCGACTGGGGGCCCGTGGCCGCGGTGGTGGCGGCGCTGTGCTTCCTGGTGGTGGGCTGGCTGGTGTACGACATCATCTGCCGCGTCGCGGGCACCGACGAGCGCGCGGACCGCAAGGTCGGCATCGCGGTGGCACTGTTCGTGGCGGCGTCCGCCTGGCTGGCCTGTCATCTGTTCGCGGGGCGCGCGGCCTTCCTGATCGTGGGGGCGATGATCGCCACCATCATGAGCGCCAACGTGCTCATGGTCATCATCCCGGGGCAGCGCAAGGTCGTTGCCGCCATGCGCGCGGGCGAGCCGGTCGATCCCATCCACGGCAAGCTGGGCAAGCAGCGCAGCGTCCACAATACCTACTTCACGCTGCCGGTGCTGTTCGCCATGCTGTCGAATCACTACAGCATGGTCTATTCCGCTCCCCACAACTGGCTGGTGCTGATCGCCATGATGCTGGCGGGCGCCCTGATCCGCCAGTTCTTCGTGCTGCGGCACAAGGGCGTCACCAACCCCTGGTATCCGGCGGCGGGCATCGCGCTGCTGCTGGGGGTGGCCGTGGCGATCGCACCCCCTGGCCTGGGCAAGGCGGCCGCGCCGTCGGTGCCGCTGGGCGCGCAGGACGTCGGGCAGGTCCAGCAGGTGGTGGCGCAGCGGTGCGTGATGTGCCACAACGCCCAGTTGGCGAACAAGGGCATACAGTTGCAGACTCCCGAACTGCTGAAATCGCATGCGCAGGTGGTCTACCAGCAGGCCGTGGTGCAGAAGACCATGCCGCTGAACAACGCGACCGGCATGACCGAGGACGAGCGGGCCTTGCTGGCGCGCTGGTTCCTGGGGGGCGCGCCGCTGCGCTGACCCGCCGGGCTCGCGCCAGCATGGGGAACACGCGGGCTGCGTGCCGAATGAAATGGCCCCGGGGCGCGAGATCCGCACGTCCGGGGCCGGGGGTAAAGCGTCGTCAGTCAGCGCGCGGCGTTCAGGCCAGCGGCTTGAAGCGGTAAAGCTTCTCGGGGTTCTCGACCAGCAGCTTGCGGCGCAGGGCGGGGTCCGGGCAGAAGTCCAGCATCAGGTCGACCAGTTCGCCGTCGTTGGGCATGTCTTTCGAGATGTTCGGGTGCGGCCAGTCGGTGCCCCACAGCACGCGGTCCGGCGCGGCTTCGATCAGCCTGGCGGCGAAGGGCGCGGCGTCGGCGAAGGGGCGCTTGCCCACGGACACGCGCTCGCCGCCGCAGACCTTGACCCAGGCCAGCGGGTTCTTCATCAGTTCCAGCAGGGCGCGGAAGGGTTCCTGGTCCAGGCCCTTGGCAGCCTGCACGCGGCCCATGTGGTCGATCACGAAGGGCACCTTGATGCGGTTGATGCGGTCGCTGTAGGTCAGGATGTCCTGCGCGTCCAGGTGCAGCACGACGTGCCAGCCCAGGCCGTCCAGGCGCTCGATGGTCTTGTCGAAGACTTCGAGGTCGGGCGCGCCGCCCAGGTGCTGTACGAAATTGAAACGCACCGCGCGCACGCCGCGGGCGTCCATGTCGGCCAGTTGCTCGTCGGTTTCGGAGCCGTTGACGATGGCCACGCCCAGGTAGCGGCCTTCGCTGCGGGCGATGGCATCGAGCATGGCGGTGTTGTCGTCGCCGTGGCAGCTTGCCTGCACGATCACCGCGCGGTCCAGTCCCAGGAAGTCATGCAGTTGGCGCAGGCGCTCGAAGGGGGCGTCGGGCGGTGTGTAGCTGCGGTCGGGTGCGTACGGGAATTTGTCGGCGGGGCCGAAGACGTGGCAGTGGGCATCGCACGCGCCGGCCGGCAGGGCCTCGCGCGGTTTGACGGGATTCGGATCGGGTGCGGCGCAGGTTTTCATGGTTCAGCTTCAGGTTCGGGGACTGCCGCGGCAAGCCGCGGCGGGGTCCGGTGGAGACGGGTCTCCCCCAGGGGGCGGTCTCAGCCGTTCAGTTCGTCCAGCGAGTCGACGTAGCGCAGGCCGGCTTCGGCCAGCTTGGGACGCATGTTGTAGATGTCCAGGCCGAGGTCGCCGGCAGCCAGGCGGGCACGCTTGCCTTCCTCTTCCTGCACGCGCTTGTCGGCCTTCTGGACGACGGTGGCGACCTGGGCATTGGGGACGATGGCCACGCCGTCGTCGTCGGCCACGATGGCATCGCCGGGGTTGACCAGTGCGCCGCCGCAGACGATGGGCACGTTGACCGAGCCGATGGTCGCCTTGACGGTGCCGCGGGCGTTGATGGCCTTGGACCAGACGGGGAAGCCCATCGCGGTCAGGGTGGCCACGTCGCGCACGCCGGCATCGATCACCAGGCCGCGCACGCCGCGCGCCTTGAGCGAGGTGGCGAGCAGGTCGCCGAACATGCCGTCGGCGTTCTCGGTGGTGCAGGCCACGACCAGGATGTCGCCCGGCGAGCACTGCTCGACCGCGACGTGCAGCATCCAGTTGTCGCCCGGCTGCGCCAGCACCGTCACCGCCGGCCCGGCAATCGACGCACCCGCATAGATCGGACGCATATAAGGCCGCATCAGGCCGACGCTGCGCCCCTGTGCCTCATGCACCGTGGCCACGCCCTGCGCAGCCAGCTTCTCGGCCGCGCCCTCGGGCAGCGCCGGCTTCTTTCGTACGACTACACCCAGCATTCTCTTCTCCAACCGTTAAGCAACGCACATCGCATCGTGTCCACCACTACCAGCCAGCCCCGGCAACAAAACGCCAGCCTCCGCCAGCCCGGTAGTACCCCAGGGCACAGCGGATCCGGCTCCGCCGGTCCGCCAGTGCCGCCCCCCTGGGGGGGCGCGCGTCAGCGCGTAGGGGGGGTTACTGTTTCTCTATTTTGGCCGTATCGATCACCTTGCTCCACTTCGCGATCTCGGCCACCAGGAAGTCCTGGAATTCCTTGGGCGTGTTCGTCTGCGGAATCATGCCGACATCGACCAGCTTCTTGTTGATGGCCGGATCCTTGACCACGTCGCGGACGGCGGCATTGAGCTTGTCGACGATCGCGGCCGGGGTGCCGGCGGGCGCGGCGAAGCCGTTCCACGAAACCGCCGTATAGCCCGGCACGGTTTCGGCGATGGTCGGGGTGTCGGGGAACAACTGGCCGCGCTTGACCGAGCCCACGCCCAGCACGCGCAGGCTGCCGCCCTTGATGTTGCCGATGACGGCCGGCACGGTTTCGAACATGACCTGCACGCTCTTGCCCTTGACGGCGCTCAGCACCTCGCCGCTGGACTTGAACGGAATGGTGGGCACGTCCAGGCCGGCCATGGAGCGGAACATCTCGGCCGACAGGTGCTGGGTGCTGCCGACGCCGATGGTGCCGAGGTTGAAGTGCTGCGGGTCCTTCTTGGCCGCGGCGATGGCATCGGCGACGGTGTGCAGCGGGCTGTTCTGGTCCACGGCCATGACGATGTCGAACGAACCGACCATGGAGACCATCGCCAGTTGCTTGACCGGATCGTAGGGCAGCGACTTGAACAGCGACGGGCTGACGGCTTGCTGGTTACTGACCAGGAAGAGCGTGTGGCCGTCGGGCGTCGCGCGCGTCACGGTGACGGCGCCGGTGATGCCGCCGGCGCTGGGCATGTTCTCGACCACGACCGGCTTGCCGAACTTCTCGGCCAGGCCCTGGGCAACGATGCGGGCGGTGACGTCGGCAACGCCGCCGGGCCCGAAGGGCACGATCAGGCGCAGCGGCTTGGTGGGGAATTCCTGGGCCTGGGCGCCGGCGGCGATCAGGGTGGCGGTGGCGCCGAGACACAGGCGCGCGAGCAGGGTACGGATCATTGTCGTCCTCAAATCGTTGGAAGGGGGTGGCGACGGGTCGCCTGCCCGCCTTCTGGTCATGCAGGGCGCCCACGGACGCCATGCAGTCAGCTTGCCATTTTGACCCGGAAACTCCTATTGGAAACCACAAATCAGAACTAGCTGTTATGCTTAAAAAACATGAATCGGGGCTTTCCATGGACTTGAAACAACTCGAATGCTTCGTGCGAGTCGTCGAGTTCGGCAGTGTCACCCGGGCCGCGATCACCCTCAATCTATCGCAACCCGTGGTCAGCCGCCACGTGCGGCAGCTCGAGGTCGAACTCAAGGAACACCTGCTCGAACGCAATGGCCGGGGCGTCATACCGACCGATGCCGGCAAGCGGCTGCTGGAGCGCGGGCGCGGCATCCTGCACCAGGTGCGCCTGGCCAGGCAGGAAATCGAAGACCTGCGCGGCTCGCCGGCCGGCAAGGTCGTGGTGGGCATGCCGCCCAGCGTGGGCAAGTCGCTGACGGTGGACCTGGTCAGCGATTTCCGTGCCGAGTTCCCGCGCGCCTCGCTGGGCGTGGTCGAGGCCCTGACGGTGTCCATGTACGAATGGCTGCTGCTGGGGCGCCTGGATTTCGCGCTGCTGTACAACCCGCCGGTCACGCAGCAGGCGGCCTACGAGCATGTCTGGTCCGAGGACCTGTATCTGATCGGCAGCAGGGGGCTGGACGGCAAACCCATGCCGGCCAGCGTCAAGATGCGCGAACTGGCGAACTACCCGTTGATCACGCCGGGGCAGCCCAATGCCATCCGCAATCTGCTGGACGTGCAGTGCGCGCGCCTGGGCGTGCCCTTGTCGGTCGAGCTGGAAGTGGACGCGATCGAGTCCCTGCTGGACCTGGTGGACCGGGGCATGGGCTATGCGGTCCTGTCGCGCAATGCCATCTACGGCCGCGCCCATCGTCCGAACCTGCACGCGTCCCGCATCGTCTCGCCGTCGCTGACCAGCCAACTGGTGATCGCGACGGTGTCGCAGCGGCCACTGACGCGGCTGGCCCAGTCCACCATCGACCTGATCCGCAAACGCATCCAGGGCGGCATCCTGGCCGGGGACGGGCAGCGCGATGCGCCCCGGGGCAGGGCGTGACCAGATGTGAATGGGCGGCGCGGCCGTGTTGCGACGCCGCATCACCGCCGCCATAATCAGGCCATGTCCTGGAGGCGGCAAGCGATGGATTCCCCGATGAACAGGCAGGCGCCCGCGGTGGCGCTGCAGCCTGCCCCGCGTTGTACCCTGGTCATCTTCGGCGCGACCGGCGACATGACCGGCCGCCTGCTGATGCCGGCGCTGTACAACCTGGCCCGCTTCAACCTGCTGCACGCCGATTTCCGCGTCATCGGCGTCGGCCACCGCAAGCAGGGCGACGACGAGTTCCGGCGCGGACTGAAGCATTCCATGGACCAGGTCGTCGCCTCGCGCGCAGGGCAGGCCACGGCCAGCTTCGACGCCCAGGCCTGGGACTGGCTGATGGGCCGCACGTCCTTCCTGATGGGCGATTTCGAGGGCGAGCAGACCTATGCCCAGCTCGCCGCCTCGCTGGCGCCCGAGCCGGGCGGCGTCATCTTCTATTTCGCCACCGCGCCCACGTTCTTCCAGTCCATCGCGCGCCACCTGCACGATGCCGGGTTGTTGAAGCAGGGCCATGGCCGCTGGCGCCGCGTGGTGATCGAGAAGCCGTTCGGCCGCGACCTGCCCTCCGCGCGCGAACTGAACAAGCAGCTGACGCGGGTCGTGCACGAGAACCAGATCTTCCGCATCGACCATTTCCTGGGCAAGGAAACGGTGCAGAACATCATGGTGTCCCGCTTTGCCAACAGCGTGTTCGAGAGCAACTGGAACCGCCTGTACATCGATCATGTCCAGATCACGGCGGCCGAGGCCATCGGGGTGGAGCGCCGCTCGCAGTTCTATGAGCAGACCGGGGCGCTGCGCGACATGGTGCCCAACCACCTGTTCCAGTTGCTGGCCATGGTGGCGATGGAGCCGCCCAATTCCTTCGATGCCGATGCCGTGCGCACCGAGAAGGAAAAGCTGCTGGACGCCATCCGCATCCAGACGCCGGCCGAGGCGCTGCAGAACAGCGTGCGCGGCCAGTACCGCGCGGGCCTGGTGGGCGGCCAGCCCATGCACGGCTACCGCGAGGAAGAGGGCGTGGCGCCGGACAGCCGGACCGAGACCTACGTGGCGCTCAAGCTGGGCATCGACAACTGGCGCTGGGGCGGCGTGCCGTTCTACCTGCGCACCGGCAAGGCGCTGGCGCGGCGCCAGACGCAGATCGTCATCGCCTTCAAGGATGCCGGCCATGCGCTGTTCCGCCAGAGCGCGCAGGAAAAGCCGCCGGCCAATTCCCTGGTGCTGCAGATCCAGCCTGACGAGGGACTGTTCTTCCACATGAAGGCCAAGGTGCCGGGCTCGAAGATCCGCATCGCGCCGGTCAGCATGGATTTCCGCTACGCGGATCATTTCATGACCGGACACAGCTCGGGCTACGAGACCCTGATCTACGACTGCATGGTAGGCGACGCGACGCTGTTCCAGCGGGCGGCGGACATCGAACTGGGCTGGGAGGCGGTGATGCCGTTCCTGCAGGCCTGGGAAGACGGTGGCGAGATCCATCCCTACCGCGCCGGCAGCCAGGGGCCGGTGCAGGCCGACGTGCTGCTGGCCCGCGACGGGCGCCAGTGGCTGCCATTGGACTAGGGCCGGGAACGCTTCTTGCGGCACCGGGCCGCATGAACACCGAGATCGATGGCAAGAGGCAAGGCGGCCCGGACGGGCTGACGTTCCGCGTCCTGACCGTGAATGTCCACAAGGGATTCAATTTTTTCAATCGCCGCTTCATCCTGCATGACCTGCGGGAGGCGGTGCGCAGCGTGGCGGCCGACATGGTGTTCCTGCAGGAGGTGCTGGGTACGCATGCCCGGCATTCGCTGCGGTTCGCCGACTGGCCCGCGACCCCGCAGTACGAGTTCCTGGCGGACACCATCTGGACGGACTTCGCCTATGGGCGCAACGCCGTCTATCCGGACGGCCACCACGGTAACGCGGTGCTGTCCAAGTTTCCCATCGTGCGCTACGAGAACCGCGATGTGTCCATCAGCGGGCCGGAGCGGCGCGGTCTCCTGCATTGCGTGGTACGGGCACCGGGAACCGGGGGCGACATCCATGCGATATGCGTCCACCTCGGGCTGCAGGAGCGCCATCGCGTGCGTCAGCTGCAACTGCTGTGCCATCTGGTCGAAAAGGAGATACCCGCCGATGCGCCGCTGGTGGTGGCCGGTGATTTCAACGACTGGCGCCGGCGCGCCGGCCGGGTCCTGGACGGCTGCGCCGGGCTGCGCGAAGTGCATGCCCATGCGGGCGGACGGCTGGTCCGCACGTTTCCCGCTTGGTGTCCGGTCCTGCCGCTGGATCGCATCTATGTGCGCGGCGCGCGCGACCACTGGCCGATGCGCCTGGGACGCCGGCCCTGGACTTCGCTGTCGGACCATGCTCCGCTGGCGGCGGAGATCGCGCTGTGAGCGGGCCGTCCCGAGGCAGCGGCGGCGGCCCGCGCGGCCCGCGCCGGCCGCCGGCCAGTTCTCAATGGATGCCCGGCAACGCGGTGTCGCTGCTGGAGAACGGCGAAGCCTTCTTTCCCCGTGTATTCGAGGTGATCCGGCAGGCCCGCCGCGAGGTGCTGCTCGAGACCTTCATCCTGTTCGAGGACAAGGTCGGGACCGAATTGCGCGACGTGCTGCTGGAGGCCGCCCGGCGCGGCGTCTTCGTGTCGGTGCTGGTGGACGGCTACGGTTCGGTGGACCTGTCGGAGGCGTTCCTGGCGGAGCTGATCGCCGCGGGCGCGCACTTCCGGGTATTCGATCCGCGTCCCAAGCTGCTGGGCATGCGCACCAACGTCTTCCGGCGCATGCACCGCAAGCTGTTGATCGTCGATGGCGAGACGGCCTTTGTCGGCGGCATCAACTTCGCGGCCGACCACCTGGCGGATTACGGCCCGAGCGCCAAGCAGGACTATGCCATCGAGGTGAGGGGGCCCATCGTCGAGCGCCTGCGAGCCTTCGTCCGTACCGGAGAGCTCAGGCGGGGCGAGAGCGGCGCGGGGCCCGGCGCGGCCGCCGCGGGCGCTGGCGACGCGGAGTGCCTGTTCGTGGTGCGCGACAACGATTCGCACCGGACGGACATCGAGCAGCACTACCGCATCGCCATCCGCGCCGCCCGCCATGACCTGACGATTGCCAACGCGTACTTCTTTCCCGGCTACCGCGTGTTGCGCGACCTGCGCCACGCGGCCCGCCGCGGGGTGCGCGTGCGGCTGATCCTGCAAGGGGAGCCCGACATGCCCATCGTCAAGGTGGGCGCCCGCATGCTGCACGACTACCTGCTGGATGCCGGCGTGCGGATCTATGAATATTGCGAGCGGCCGTTGCATGGCAAGGTGGCCGTGGCCGACCAGGACTGGTCCACGGTGGGGTCGAGCAATCTCGATCCGCTCAGTCTGTCGTTGAACCTGGAGGCCAACCTCGTCATCCGCGATCCGCGGTTCAACCAGGAACTGCGTGAGAGGCTGGACGCGCTGGTCGGGAGGTACTGCCGCGAGGTGACGGCCGTGGCGTCGCACCGGCGGCCGATATGGCGCGCGGCGGCCTCGCTCGTGGCCTTCCATTTCCTGCGGCGCTTCCCTGCCTGGGCCGGCTGGCTGCCCGCGCACACCCCCAAACTGGAGAAGGTCGAGGCGCCTCGGCAGCGCCTGGCCGAGCCCCCCGATGCCCACACTCGCCAAACCGGATAGGCGCGGCACGCCCTCGAACGCCCGCGGCCGTCGTCGTTCATGGTGGTGGTGGGGCCGGCATACGCTCACGCTGGTCTTCATCGCCGTGGTGGCGCTGCTGCTGGCCGAGCAGGTCGGCAAGATCGACTGGGGCAAGGTCCTGCAGTCGCTCAGGGGCTACACGGCCTGGACCCTGGCCGCGGCGGCGGCGCTGACCGTGCTCAGCCATCTACTGTTCGGCGGCTTCGACCAACTGGGCAGGCGCTACGTGGGCCATGCGCTGCGCCCCTCGCAGGTCGCGATGGTGGCGGGCATCTGCTATGCGTTCACGCTGAACATGGGAGCGCTGATCGGCGGCATTGCCTTTCGCTACCGGCTGTATTCCCGGCTGGGCCTCGCGGCGCCGGACATCACCAAGGTCTATGCGCTGAGCGTGCTGAGCAACTGGCTGGGTTATCTGATCCTGCTGGGAACGCTGCTGCTGGCGGGCGCGGTGCCCGTGCCGCCAAGGTGGGGGATACCGGCCGGCCTCCTGCCCGTGCTGGGCGTGGCGTGCTGGGTGCTGGTGGCCGGGTATGGGGCGATGTGCGCGGGGGCGGGGCGCCGCCGCTTCGTGCTGAAGGGCGTGCCCATCGAGTGGCCGGGATGGTGGATGGTGCTGGTGCAGGGCGCGATGTCGATCGCCAACTGGCTGCTCATGGGACTGATCGTCCACCTGTTCATGGGCGGGCGGGTCGACTATCCCACCGTCCTGGGCGTGATGTTGCTGAGCGCGGTGGCCGGCGCGCTGACGCACGTGCCGGCGGGGCTGGGCGTGCTGGAGGCCGTGTTCCTGACGATGCTGGCGGGCCAACTGCCCGCCTACGAGATCCTGGCCGCGCTGCTGGCCTATCGCGCGGTCTACTACCTGTGTCCGCTGGTGCCGGCGGTGGCGGCGTACGCCGTGTTCGAGGCCAGGGCGCGCCGGTAGCGAGGCCGGCTAGCCGCGCGCGCCCCGCACGATCTTGGCCAGCAGTTCGCCCAGGATCTGCCGTTCTCCCCGGGACAACGGCGCGAGGACGTCTTCCTCCATGCCGTGCGACAGCCGCTCGGCCTCGAGCGCGAGCCGCCGGCCTTCGGTGGTCAGCACCACGTGATGGGCGCGCCGGTCGGTGTCGCTGCGCTCGCGCGACAGCAGCCCGCGCTCCTGCAAGCGATCCAGGAGCAGCGCCAGGCGCGGCGCGGACAGCGACAGGCTGCGGCACAGGTTCTGCTGGTTGGCCTTGTCGTTGTAGGCCAGCAGTACCAGGATGGCGAACTCCACGGGCCGCAGGTCCAGGTCCTTCATGCTCGAGAAGAAGGCCTTCTGCAGCTTGACGTGCGCGAGCGAGGTCTGGAAGCCCAGCAGGTGGGAAAGGCGGGAGGGGTCCAGTTCGAACTTGGCCGGTCGCGGCGAGGGGGTGGTGCGCGGCGGGGTCTTGGGCATGTGATGGCGGGTGCGAGTCGATGCGCGGGCGCTTGGATGCTTTTCTTGGGGCGGCCCGGTGGCAAAAAAAGGGCCGCCGCGAGGGCGGCCCAGTCCAGTGCCACAACATACCACGCGGGGCGGCAGCGCGCCGCCCGGACTTCAGAAGCTGTGCCGCATGCCCAGCATGACGCCGGTCTGGTTCAGGCCGTTGGGAAGACCAGCCAAGGCCTGGCCGCCGCTGACCGAGAGGTTGGCGTTTTTGTTGTTGTCCATGTAGCCCACCAGGCCGTAGACCGCCGTGCGCTTGGAGAGCGCATAGGTCGCGCGCACCGTGGCCAGCGTGGAGCGGGCATCGGTGGTCTTGTTCTTCAGGCGCGCCACCTGGCCATCCAGGGTCCAGGCCGGCGACAGCGCGTACGAAGCGCCCAGGTAGTACAGGTTGGCCTCCGAGCGGGTGGCCGCGCGCGTAATGCGGCCGATCCAGCCGCCGCCTATCTTCAGGTCGCCGAAGCGGTAGTAGCCGTTGAGCACGGTGCGCGTATCGGAGGTGTCGCTGCTGGACAGGCCGCCGGCGGCGCCGGTGCCGCCGCGCAGTTGGTCATAGGCGGCGGCGATGCCGCCCGGGCCCAGGTCGTACTTGAGCAGCGCGGTGACCTGGCGGCAGGCCTTGCGGTCGCCGGGAACCTCGCCCGCGCAATTGGTGGCGGCCGGGCCGCCGGTGGCCGCCGCATCCCGGCCGAAGCTGTAGGTAGCCCCCACGGTCAGGCCCGAGAAGGTGCCGCGATAGCCGATGGCGTTGTCCGAGCGCGTGTTGGGGATGTAGTTGTCGAGCGATCCCAGGCCGTACACCGCGGGCCCCATGACGTCGGAGTCGAGCATGGCGAAGAACGTCATGTTGGACTGGCGGCCCAGCGTGACCGTGCCCCAGTTACCCGACAGCCCGACCCAGGCGGCACGGCCGAACAGGCGGCCGCCCTGGCCCGACATGCCAGTGTCCACGCCGAAGCCGCTTTCCAGGTTGAAGAGGGCCTTCAGGCCGTTGCCCAGGTCTTCCGTGCCGCGCAGGCCCCAGCGCGAGGGCATGAGCCCGCCGGTATTGCTGGGCATGCGCCAGGTCGCGTCGCCTTGCGCGTTGGCGTGGTTCACGTATTCGATGCCCGTGTCGAGTATGCCGTACAGCGTCACGTTCTGCGCGTGCGCGCCGGTGGCGGCCAGCGCGAGGGCGCTGGCCAGCAGGATGCGTTTCATGTGTCTCCGTCCCCTGGTTCTTGGGTTGATTTGTTTAACAATGATAAATATTAATTTTGTTAAGTAATTAGGGGCTTACCCGTATCGGATTGCAACAACCACGAATTGTTCGCATTCCTCGCTGTCCATGCAGACTCCCCCTAAATTGCGCCCGCCACGCCCGTGTCCACCATTTCCCCCTTCGCTTGCGCCGCGCCCCCCGCCTCGTCCCGCCGCTGGGAACTGGACGCGCTGCGCGGACTGATGCTGGTGCTGATGACGTCCACGCACCTGCCGACCTGGTTTTCGATACCGGCGGGCCAGCCCTTCGGCTTCGTCTCGGCGGCGGAAGGCTTTGTCTTCCTGTCGGCCTATATGGCGGGGCTGGTGTACACCCAGCGCGCCGTGCGCGACGGCATCCCCGCGATGCGCCGCGCGTTCCTTCGGCGCGCCCTGGTCATCTATGCCTGCCAGGCGGCGTGCCTGCTCTTTCTGTTCACGGTCATCGCCGCGCTGGGCATGAAGTTCCACCAGCCCGCCGCGAACAACCTCATGTCGTTCTACCTGCATGCGCCGCTGACCGGCCTGTGGACAGGGCTGCTGATGATCTACAACCCGCCGCTGCTGGACATCCTGCCGGTCTACATCGTCTTCATGCTGGCAAGTCCCTGGATCCTCAGCCATGTCCTGCAGGGGGGATGGAAAACGGTGATATGGGCCAGCATCGCGCTGTGGGGCGCGGCCCAGTTCGGCCTGTCGCGCGTGCTGTACGACGGCCTGGTGGCGGCGACCGGCCTGCCTGTGCCGTTTCGCGAGACCGGGTCGTTCGAGACTTTCGCCTGGCAGTTGCTGTGGGTGCTCGGCCTGTGCCTGGGTGCCTACCACGCGCGGGTACCGTCCGACCGTCGCGTCGTCTTCCAACCGTGGCTGGTCAAGGCCGCGGTGGGGATCGCGATCGTCTTCTTCGTCTGGCGCCACATGACCGGGCTGGAGCCCTTTGCCCAGGGCGATCCGCTCAACCTGTGGTTCGACAAGTGGCACGTCGGGCCGCTGCGGCTGCTCGACTTCCTGGCGCTGGTCGTGGTGCTGCTGCACTGCGGCGGCTGGCTGACCCGCCATCTACCCCGCATGCGGCTGCTGGAAACGCTGGGCGCCGCGTCGCTGCCGGTCTTCTGCGCCCATCTGGTGATCGTTCTGGTCGCGCTGGCCGTGGTGGGCGAAAGCCATCCGGGCCGGCCGCCCTGGTTCGATCCGCTGATGTTCGGACTGAGCATCGCCGCGATGTATGCCGTGGCCCGGCTGGTGCGCATGTTCGGCTCCGGGCCGGGCGCGGGCCGGGGCCGGCGCCCGGCCGAGGCCGGTCGCGCCAGCGGGACCGGGCCGACGCTGAGCGTGGGGACGGGGCCGGGCTAGCGTACGTGGCTGGAAATGACCGACGTCCACAGCGCGTAGCCGGCGTCGTTCAAATGTAGCGCATCGCTGCGGAACAGCTCGGCACGAGGCATGCCGTCGGCCGTCAGCATGGGGGTGAAGACGTCGATGTAGTCGGCGTTGGGCACGCTTTCCGTATAGGCCTTGATCAGCGCGTTGGTGACGCGCGCCTGCGGGATCAGCGAATAGCGCGCCGGACTTGGCTTGATCGAGATGTAGGCGATCCGCGTTTCCGGCAGCGCCTGGCGTACGCCTTCGACGAATACCGTGAAGCTGTCCAGGATCTCGCGGGGCGAGCGGCCCTCGGCCAGGTCGTTGTCACCGGCGTAGACGAGGACGATGCGGGGTTTGTAGGGAACGACCAGCCGGGTCAGGTGGCGGGTGCAGTCGATCATGCGCGAACCGCCGAAGCCGCGCTTGAGTACGGGCAGGTCCTTGAACCGGGTTTCGAGGTCGTTCCACAGGCGTATGGACGAACTGCCTATGAACAGGATGCCGCCGGGAGCCGGCGCATGCAGGCGGTCGGCCTGGTCGAACGCGGCGAAGCTGGCCGCCCATTGCGTATCGGCAACGGCCGGCGCGCTGCTTGCCGGGTCGGCCGCGCAGGCGTTGCCCGCTGCGAGCAGCAGGGCGAGAACGGCGTGGCGGGACCTCATGGGACGTACGGAAACAGCGCGGCGACGAAACATCCATCATACCGGCAGCCGGGTGCGGCAAGCCGCGAAATTGTTGCGGTGTAGCGCCGACCGCCACAAGCCTGGCACGAATGTAAACTTTTGCTAGCGCCGCGGACCTCTTCGTAAATCCTGCACTCCAATGGGCTAGGATCAAGAGACGGACTCCTGGAGGCCAGTCATGAACCAAGTCGTCGAACACGCCGCCGTTCAATACTTCCTGAAATCCCGCGTGCACGATCTGCCGGAGGGACAGTTCCGAGGCTATGTCGAGGTCAAGGCCCGCTCGGGCAAGGATATGCTGGACAGCCGGCTCAAGTACTGCCCGCTGATACGCGGTACGTGGAACGAAGCCATCGAGGACGCCGAGCGCCTGGCCGAAAGCATGCGTGCCGCCGACTACCAGGACGGCGAATGTTTCGTCTTTTCCACGCGCGGCGCCAGCAGCTTCGATGCGCTGATGAACATGTTCGGCAGCGTGCCGGCCCGGCCTAGCCGTTGATGATTTCCCCGCCGTTGGGGTGCAGGACCTGGCCGGTCATGTAGCTGGCGTCGTCCGACGCCAGGAAGACGTAGCAGGGGGCCACTTCCTCCGGTTGGCCGGGGCGCCTCATCGGCACCTTCGAGCCGAAGGTCGAGACCTCCTCGGCGCTGAACGAAGCGGGGATCAGGGGGGGCCAGATCGGCCCCGGCGCCACCGCGTTCACGCGTATGCCGCGCTCGACCACCGCCGATGACAGCGAGCGGGTGAAGGCGACGATCGCGCCCTTGGTGGCGGAGTAGTCGATCAGGTGCGAGCTGCCCCGGTAGGCGGTGACCGACGTCGTATTGACGATGGCGCCGCCCGCGGCCATGTGCGGCAGGGCCTCCCGGGTCAGGTTGAACATGCCGAAGAAATTCGTGCGGAAGGTGCGCTCCAGCTGGGCGCTGTCGATGTCCTCCAGCGCCTTGCGCGGATGCTGCTCGCCGGCGTTGTTGACGAGGACGTCGATGCGGCCGAACTCCTCCATGGCGCGCCGCACGACTTCGCGGCAATGCGACTCGCTGCCGAGATCCCCCGCCATGCCCACGCAGCGGCGGCCCGCCTGGGCCACCAGCCGGCGGGTTTCCTCGGCGTCGGCGGTCTCGTCCAGGTAGGTGAAAAGGATGTCCGCGCCCTCCTTGGCGAAGGCTACCGCCACCGCGCGGCCGATGCCGCTGTCTCCGCCGGTGACGATGGCGCAGCGTCCCTCCAGCTTGCCCGCGGCCCGATAGTCCGGGCGCGTCGTCCGGGGTTCGGGGTGCATGTCGCCCTGCATGCCGGGTTGCCGGGGCTGTTGCTGGGGGGGCAGGGTCTGCGGGTTGGATTTGCCTGGCATCGTCGTTCTCCCATGAAAAGAAACGGGGCGGCGATTGCAGCAACTTGCGTGCCGCGGCTTGTTAGCGCGGCGCCGCGAACGCCTCGGGGCTTTCGTACTGGACGTCCAGCAGTTCGAACACCTGCATGGCCAGCGCCACGCAGGCATTGGTGAGCTGCCAGGGAAGCGTGGCGGGGATGCGGTCCTGCAACAACAGCTTGGTCGCCGCGAGATGGGGGATGGGATCCAGCAGGCGATGGCCGAAGGCGCCCAGCAGCTCGTCCGTGGAGGTCTGCGCCAGGCGTTGGGCCGGCGAATCCGCCGGCCATTGCGAGGGCAGGCCCCAGGCGCGCGGCATCCATTCCAGATCGCGCAGCACGGTGCGCATGTCTTCGTGGGAATCGCGGAAGGGCAGCAGGACCAGGTCCGCCAGGTTGGCGAGATGGCTGTCGGTATCCGAGCGGTTGCCGCCGCCGTCGATGACGCCGAACCAGTCGCCGACGTCGTTCAGCGTGGCGACGACCTTGGCCAGGTTGCCGGCGTCGCGGGCATCGAAAGGCAGGTAGAGGCGGTTGTCCTTGGAAAGGCGCTCACGCTCGAGGTCGGTCAGCACGCACACCACGCGCTTGCCCAGCAGTGCCATGCCATGCGAGATCATGTGCGACAACGTGGTCTTGCCGGTACCTCCCTTGTTTCCCAGCACACATACGATCTGGGCCATGACCTCCCCTGGGCGGGCACGGGCGCGGGCCGTGCCTGTCCGGCAGTATGGCCGGCGTGCGGCCGTCTCGAAAGCGCGAATAGGGGGGGATAGATCCGGTTGTTCGCCTCGCCAGCTCAGGCGGCGCGACGCTCGGCCGCGCCGGCAACGACCTGCCAGGCCGTGTCGATCAGGGCGGGATCGTTGGCGGCCAGCAGGCGGCTGTCGGACAGCATCTGGCGCCAGCGGCGGGCGCCGCCCTGCGTGTTGAACAGGCCCAGCATGTGGCGGACGATCGAGCGCAGCGGCACACCGCGGGCCACCTGTTGGCCGGCGTAGTCCATCATGGCCCGCACCACGGTCTCGTCGTCGGGGATGGGCGCCTGCGGCCACAGCAGGCGGGACAGCTCGGACAGCACGCGGGGCCGGTGATAGGCCTCGCGCCCGAGCATGACGCCGTCGAGTTCGCCGCCGCCATGGCCGATGTGCGCCAGCGTGCCGGCCGGGTCCGCCAGCCCGCCGTTGAGCACGATCAGCGCCTGCGGAAAGTCACGCTTGAGCTGGCGCGCCACGTCGTAGCGCAGCGGCGGGATTTCGCGGTTTTCCTTGGGCGACAGGCCCTTGAGCACGGCGTTGCGGGCGTGGACGATGAAGACCTCGCAACCCGCTTCGTGCACCGTGCCGACGAAATCGCGCACGAATGCGTAGGACTCGTCATAGTCCAGGCCGATGCGGTGCTTGACCGTGACCGGGATGTCGACCGCGTCGCGCATGGCCTTCACGCAATCGGCCACCAGCGCCGGCGTGGACATCAGGCAGGCGCCGAACGCGCCTTTCTGCACCCGGTCCGACGGGCAGCCGCAGTTCAGATTGATTTCGTCGTAGCCCCAATCCTGGCCGGCGCGCGCCGCGCGCGCCAGGGCCTCGGGTTCATTGCCGCCCAGTTGCAGCGCGACCGGGTGCTCGGCGCGATCGAAATCGAGGTGCCGGGCGGCGTCGCCGTAGATGATCGCGCCGGTGGCGATCATCTCGGTGTACAGGCGGGCATGCGGGGACAGCAGCCGATGGAAGTAGCGGCAGTGGCGGTCGGTCCAGTCGATCATGGGCGCGACACACAGCTCCCAGCCGCCAAGTCTTTGATTTGAAAGCATAATGCCGCAATCATAACCTGCCGTGTGGTTAACCGATATCATTGCCATCACGTTTAGACCCGGAGATCTTCTTCATGCGCAAGCAATTCCTCGCCGCCACACTGCTGCTGGCCGCCTCGCTGGGCTCGGCCTACGCCGCCAATCTCAGCTTCCTGAACGAGTCCATCCTGTTGCGCATTCCCAAGGCCCAGGCCTCCGAGTTCTCGGCCGAGGTCGGGCGCGTGCTGAACGACGTGGCCGACGGCCAGAAATCCAGCTGGGCCAGCAAGCCCGTGCGGGCGCGCCAGGTGCCGGTCAACGTCACGTTCGCGCCGAAGAACACCACCCGCACCAGCAAGGGCCAGACCTGCCGCTTCCTGGCGGCCGACGTGGCCCAGGGCACGGCCAAGGAGAACTGGGGGTTCTGGTTCTGCAAGCAGGAGAACGGCACCTGGCGCGCCAGCGCGATGTAGCCTGCGCTGGAATAGCGGCGCCCGCGCGCCGCTATTCCAGCTTGAGTCCCAGCCGCTTGATCACCTCGCCCCAGCGGCGCGTGTCGGTCTCGATGCGCGCCGCCATCTCGGCCGGCGAGCCGCCCGTGGCATCCCAGCCCTGCGCCGCCAGCTTGGCCCGTACCGAGTCCGACCGCAGGATGGCGTTGATCTCTTTCGCCAGCATGGCGGCCACCGGCGCGGGCGTGGCGCGTGGCGCGTAGGCGCCTATCCACAGTTCCGCGGCAAAGCCCGGCAGGCCCGCGGCCTGGGCGACGGTCGGCACGCCCGGCGCCAGTGGCGAAGGCTGCGCCGACGTGACGCCCAGTACGCGCACCTTGCCCGCCCTGGCCTGTTCGATGGCCCCCGAGGGCGCCATGAAACCCGCCTGGATCTGCCCGCTCATCACGGCCATGGTGACCTGGGGGAAGCCTTGGTAGGGCACGTGCATCATCCGGATGCCCGCTTCCTGCGCGAACAGCTCGCCCGTCAGGTGCGAGCCCGACCCCATGCCTACCGATCCGTACGAGATTTCCTTGTGGTGGGCGCGCGCGTCGGCCAGCAGGTCGTGCAGCGTGGCATAGGGCAGCTTGGGATCGATGACCAGGATCTGCGGGCTGACCGCGGCCAATGACAAGGGTTGCAGGTCCCGGGCGACGTTGTAGGGCAGGTTGGGGTAGAGCAGGGCCGAGGTGGTCAGCGGGCCGTGGGCGGTGACGCCGAAGGTATGGCCGTCGGTGGCGCGCGCCACCAGGTCGACGCCGATATTACCGGCGGCGCCGGGCTTGTTCTCGACGATGACCGGCTTGCCCAGTTTCTGCGACAGCGGCTCGGCGATCAGCCGGGCCACCGTGTCGGGCGAGGTGCCGGCGGGAAAGCCGACGATGAGCTTGACCGGCTGGGTGGGCCAGGGGGCGTCGGCGCCGTACGCCATTCCCGTGGCAAGCAGGCCGCCCGACAGGACGGCGAAGGCGAACAGTTGGCGCCGGCGCGGCGCGGAACGTGGCGAAATGCAGGGCATGGATGTCTCCTGTTCTTGGGGGGATGAAGGGTGGGCCGGGGCGTCACGCTTGCAGGGGTACGGCCGTGGGAAGGACCTGGGCCATGCGCCGTATGCCCGCCTCGGCGGCCTCGCCCAGTTCGAACTCGAAATTGCCCAGCAGCGTGCGCAGCGCCGCGGGCGCCGAGGCCACGCCGTGGCGCGCGCAATGGTGTTCGATGGCCTGGTCCGGCTGGCTGGCGTACCGGGACAAGGAGGCCGCCAGGCCGGCGCGCAGCGGTTCCAGCGCGTCGTCCGCCAGGTCCCGGCGGCGGACCCATACCGCCGAGACCACCGGGGTGCCTTGCCATTCCCACCATTCCCGCCCCAGGTCGTGGACATGCGGGAAGCGTCCCCGTGCCGCTTCCTCGACCGCCTGGTCCTGGATCAGCAGCCGCGGCATGGACGGGTCGGTGGGCAGGCCGCGGCGCCAGCGGCCGATGCGCAGCCCGTACTTGCCCGCCAGGATGGCATGCAGCACCCGCATCGACGTGGCGGTTTCGTCGCAGATCGCGATGTCCGCGCCGTCCAGTTCGTGGATGGGGCGCGGCGAGAACAGCAGTACGCTGCCCGCGCGCTGGCGGTAGGCCAGGCCCAGTCCGCCCAGGCGCGGCCATTGTTCGCCGCGCGTCAGCCAGTCCACGGTGGCCATGGGGGTCGCGTCCAGCAGGCCGGCGTCAACCATGGCCGGGACCGTGCTGGACATGCAGGGAACGCGCCGCATGGGCCAGTCCTCGCTGCCGACGTAGAACGGAATCCAGGGCACCGATTGGAAATGCCCGACGCACAGGCCGCCCTCACGCATACTGGACATAGGCATAGCCGCGGTGCATCAACCGCTGGCCGCCCTGGTAGTCCGCGGGCGAGGCCGAATGCAGCGAGGCGCGGTTGTCCCAGAAGACCAGGTCGCCGACCTGCCACTTGTGGCGATAGACCGCCTCGGGGCGGGTGGCGTGGGCGACCAGTTCCGCGGACAGCCGCTGCGCTTCCTCGTCGGAATAGCCGCTGATGCCCCGGACCAGGGTCGGGCTGATGAAATACAGCGAGCGGCCAGTCACGGGATGACGCTGCACCAGGTCGTGTTCCCGGTCCGGCCACCTGGCGCGGTCGGCTGCCGACAGGGGCTGGGCCGAGCCGGGATTGCGGGCCAGCAGGTAGTCGTTGTGCTGGTTGAAGTTATGGACCACGGTCCTGCCGTCGATGCGGGCCTTCAGTCCCGCCGGCAGCGTCTCGTAGGCCCTGCCCATGCTGGCGAACAGCGTGTCGCCGCCGACCTGCGGCGTCATCACGCAGTACAGCATCGTGACCCCGTCGACGTGCTGGTCGCTGGCGGTGTCGCTGTGCCACAGGTTGCCGTAGCGGTCCAGGAAGGCCGACGGCGTACCGTCGGGGTGCCGGGTGTTGCCCACGCGGCCGATCTCGGGCGTGCCCGGAACATGGAACTCCTTGCGCTGCGAGATCTTGGGCGTGCCGAAGCGGCGCAGCAGCGCGGCCTGCGCGGGCGCGGCCAGCGACTGTCCGCGCACGACGACGACGGAATGGCGGTGATAGGCCTCCAGCAGCGACTGGAACTGCTCGTCGCCCAGGGGCTGGCCGAGGTCGCAACCCAGGACTTCCACTCCCACGTCGGGATGGAGGGGACGCAAAGCAAGCGGCATGGCGGGGTTCTCCGGAAAAGTTCTTGACGTTCCGCCACCTTAATCTTCATTCTATTTACATAGAATCCACCAAAAAGCGCGATCATTGTTCGCGAAAACAGAGAGGTCATGGATACCATCGCCAATTTCCGGACCTTCATCGCCGTGGCGCAGGCCGGCAGCTTTTCCAAGGCGGCCCGCCAACTGGGCATTGCCGCGTCCGTGGTGACCAAGCGCATCGACCAGCTCGAATGGCGTGCCCGCACCCGGCTGTTCGAGCGCAGCACCCGCCGCCTGGCCCTGACCGACGAAGGGCAGCGCCTGCTGCCGGCGGCCCGGCGCATCGTCCACGACGTCGAGGACGCATTCGGCAGCGCGCTGGGCCATGCGCACGAACTGGAGGGGCATCTGCGCATCAAGGTGCCGACGTCGCTGACCGCCATGTGCCTGGGCGATGCGCTGGGGCGCTTTCTGGAGGTCCATCCCAAGGTCAGCATGGACGTGGTGGTGATAGACCGGCCCGTGAACCCCATCCAGGAAGGGTTCGACATCGTGGTCGGCATGCTGCCGGCTTCGTATGACGGCGTGCTCGAGGCCGGGCTGTGTCCGCTGCCGCGCATGGCGGTGGCGGCGCCGTCCTATCTTGCCGCGCGCGGCCGTCCCGCCCATCCCACGGACCTGGCGCGGCACGCGCTGTTGAATTTCCAGCCCACGGGGCCGGTCTGGACCTTCCAGGGGCCGAACGGGCCGATCGCGGTCGAGGTGGCACCGCGCCTGAGCACCAACGACGGGCACGTACTGCTGAATTCGGTGCTGCGGGGCAATGGCATCGCCATCCTGTCGGCCTATATCGTCGACGGCGCGCTGGGCCGGGGCGAACTGGTCCGGGTGCTGGAGGACTTCGCCATTCCCGAATACTGGATACGGGCCTTGGTGCCCCACAGCCGGACCCACCTGGGCCGGGTGCAGGCCCTGTTGTCCTGGCTCAGGGATGAGTTCACGCCGCTGCCGCCCTGGGCGCGGCACTGAACGCGGAAGAGGGCTAGGGCAGGACCTTGCCGGGGTTCATCAGGCCGTCCGGATCCAGCGCCTGCTTGATCCGGCGCATGAGATCCAGCGCCACCGCGCTCTTGTAGCGGGCCAGCTCGCCGCGCTTGAGCTGGCCGATGCCGTGTTCCGCGCTGATCGATCCGCCGTGCGCGTGCACGCTGTCGTGCACCAGGCGGTAGACCTCGTCCTGGCGCAGCAGGAAGTCGGTTTCCGGGATGGCCGGCGGCCGGCTGACGTTGTAGTGCAGGTTGCCGTCGCCCAGGTGGCCGAAGGTGATGTGGCGCACGCCGGGAATGGCCGCCTGCAGCAGCGCGTCGGTCGCGGCGACGAAGGCGGGGATGCGCGAGGCCGGCACCGAGATGTCGTGCTTGATGTTCTTGCCTTCCCAGGACTGGGCGGCGGAGATGTTTTCGCGCAGGTGCCACAGCGCGCGGCTTTGCGCCAGGCTGGCGGCCACCGCGGCGTCCTGGGCCAGGCCTTGTTCCAGCGCCTCCTGCAGGACCGCGTGGAAGCGTTCCTGGGCGTGCGGCGCGCTTTCGCTGTCGGACACTTCCAGCAGCGCATACCAGGGCGTGGGGCCGAGCGGCAGCTTCTGGTCGGGGAAGGCGCGGGTGACCACGTCCAGGCTGGCCTGCGACATGACCTCGAAGCCGGTCAGCGCCGCGCCGAAGCCCGCGCGGGCCAGGCCCAGCAGCGCGACGGCGGTTTCCAGCGAGGGCAGGGCCACCAGGGCCGTGCATTGCGCCACGGGCAGCGGATAGAGCCGCAGCGTGGCGGCGGTGATGATGCCCAGCGTGCCTTCGCTGCCTATGTACAGGTCGCGCAGGTCGTAGCCGGTGTTGTCCTTGCGCAGGCCCCGCAGGCCGTCCCAGATTTCGCCGTCGGCCGTGACCACTTCCAGCCCCAGCGCCAGTTCGCGCGCGTTGCCATAGCGCAGGACCTGGGTGCCGCCGGCATTGGTGGCGAGGTTGCCGCCCACGGTGCAGCTTCCTTCCGAGGCCAGGCTGAGCGGAAAGAGCCGTCCGGCCTCGCGCGCCCAATCCTGCACGGCCTGGAGCACGCAGCCGGCCTCGACGGTGATGGTGTCGTCGTCGGTGTCGAGGGCGCGCAGCCGGTCCAGGCGCCGCGTGGACACCACCACCGCGCGGCCTTCGGCGTCGGGCGTGGCGCCGCCCGCCAGTCCGGTGTTGCCGCCCTGCGGGACGATGGGGACGCCGTGCCGGCGGCACAGGCGCACGACATTCGCAACCTCGTCGGCCGTGCCGGGCCGGACTACCGCCTGTGCCGCCCCGGTATAGCGGCCGCGCCAGTCGGTCAGGTAGGGCGCGGCGTCCTGGCCGGTCAGCACCTGGCCGGCTCCCAGCAGGTTCGCGAGTTCGGTCAGCAGGTCCATGCCCGTTTCTCCCTGGCCGCGGCGCTCAGCCCGCCTGTTTGTCCGCCGCCTTGGCGGCCTTGCGGGCGGCCTGCGCGGCGCGCTTGGCCGGCCGCACGTACAGGATGGCGCACCAGAAGAAGACCGTGGTCAGCGCGACCTCGGCCCAGGCCACGTAGGAGGACGGCGCGGGGTCGGTGGTCGCCCGCACCACGCCTTCCATGAAGTAGAGCAGGATCAGCATCGATGCCCACTGGTAGGTGTACAGGTTGCCGCGCAGCACGCCGCGCAGCGGCAGCAGCAGCGGCAGCGCCTTGAGGGCCAGCATCGAGCCGGGCCGCAGCGGCGCCAGCACGGTTTCCCAGGCGATGCACAACGCGATCAGGGCCAGCAGCGAGACCGAGGCGACCAGGCGCAGCCGCGGGTTGAGGTCGACGGAGGGAGCGTTCATCGGGCGGGGGCCTGCCGGCCGGTGTGGAGTTCGAGGGCGGTGCGGGCCAGCCGCGTGCCGAGGGCCTCGGCCAGCTGGGTTTCGTCGCGCTGCATGGGCAGGCTGTTGTCGACGCCGGCCACGTGCGAGGCGCCGTACGGCGTGCCGCCGTGGCGCGTGGCCATCAGCGCGGGTTCGGTGAAGGGCAGGCCCAGCAGCAGCATGCCATGATGGAGCAGCGGCAGCATCATGCTGAGCAGCGTGCTTTCCTGGCCGCCGTGCATGGATCCGGTGGACGTGAAGACCGCCGCCGGCTTGCCCGCCAGGCTTCCCGCCAGCCACTGCTGAGTGGTATGGTCGATGAAGTGCTTCATGGGCGCGGCCATGTTGCCGAAGCGGGTGGGAGATCCCAGCGCCAGGCCCGCGCATTCCTCCAGGTCCGCCGGTTCGACGTAGGGTGGGCCGCTGTCGGGAATGGCGGGGGCCGTGGCCTCGCACACGGTCGAGACCGGCGGAACCGTGCGCAGCCGCGCCCGCATGCCGGGCACGCGTTCCACGCCCAGCGCGATGTGCTCGGCCAACTGGCGTGTCGCGCCGTGCCGGCTGTAGTACAAGATCAGAATATCCATAGGCCCGTATTATCCCTCGACATGGTCCAGAAAGCTCCCGAGCCCGATACTTCCTTCACGCCGCCACCCCCTTCGGGCGCCGCTTCCATCCAGGCGCGCGCCATCGCGCTGCGCCGCAGCCTGCTCGCCAACGAGTCCTGGCCCGTGCGCGTGGGGCGGCTCCTGCGGTTCGCGCTGCAGCGCGCGGCCGACGAGCGCATCACTCAGGTCGCCTCCAGCCTGACGTTCACCTCGGTGCTGTCGATGGTGCCGCTGCTGGCGGTGGCGCTGGCGCTGTTCACCGCCTTTCCGCTGTTTCGCGAGTTCCAGGGAGCGCTGGAGCAATTCCTGATCACCAACCTGATGCCGCCGTCGGTGGCGGACAACATCATGGAGTACCTGAACCAGTTCGCGCAAAAGGCGAGCCGGCTGACCGCGGTGGGCGGGATCTTCCTGATGATCACGGCCGTGTCGCTGATGCTGACCATCGACAAGGCCCTGAACGAGATCTGGCATGTGCGCAAGGGCCGGCCGCTGCCGCAGCGGGTGCTGATCTACTGGGCCACGCTCACGCTGGGGCCGGTGCTGATCGGCGCCAGCCTGTGGGCCACGTCCTTCCTGGCCCGCGAGTCCATGGGCCTGGTGGGGGACGTCCCCGCGCCCATCGGCGTGCTGCTGTCCTTCATCCCGCTGATCCTGACGGGCCTGGCCTTCGGCGCGTTGTTCATGGTGGTGCCCAACCGGCACGTCGAGGCGCGTGATGCGATGACGGGCGGTTTCGCGGCGGCCATCGTGCTGGAAATCATGAAATCGGCCTTCGCGTTCTACCTGACGCGCTTTCCCACCTACACCGTGCTGTACGGCGCCTTCGCCACGCTGCCGATCTTCCTGATGTGGATCTACATGTCGTGGCTGGTGACGCTGTTCGGCGCCACGCTGGCGGCCAGCCTGCCGCTGATCCGCATGGGGCGCTGGGAAACCGTGCGGCGGCCGGGGCGGCCGTTCGTCGATGCCTTGTCCATCCTGCGCGCGCTGTCGTCGGTGCGCGACCGCAATCCGCCGGGCCTGAGCACGCTGTCGCTGCGCAGCCGGCTGAACCTGCACCACGACGAGTTGATGGTGGTGCTCGACACCCTGTCCAGCATCGGCTACATCGCCCGCATCGGCGATGCCGGCGCCGCCCGCGAGCGCTGGGCCATGGTGTGCGATCCCACGGTGGCCACCCTGGCTCCCGTGGTGGACCGGCTGCTGCTGGACCGGGCGCCGCTGGCCGACGACCCCATGCTGCTGCACGCGGTGAACGCCGCCTGGGAAAGCGGCTCGGTCACCATCGCCGAGGCCCTGAAACAGCGGCCCGAGGACGTCGAGGCGGAACTGGCGCTGGACCGCGAGCTGGAGCTGGAGCCGGACCGGGAAGAAGAGCAAGCCGAGGCCGGGGAAGAGGCGGCCGAGGGCGTGGAGGACGAGCGGCTGCGCCGCCTGCGCGCCTCGTGACCTGGCGCGGCCCACACCTGCCGCGCCGTCATTCCCGCCGTTATTCCAGCCGCCAGTACACCCCGCCCATGCCGCAGCGCATGGGCACCGAGGGCACGTAGAACACCGTTTCCGCCCGCGCGTTGCCGGCCACCTCGGCCGCGCCCATGGCCACCACCCAGGCCAGCAGTTCCGCCGCGCCGCCATCCCCGCCGGTCAGCAGTTTCTCGAAGGTCAATTCGCGCTTGACCCGCCCGGCGTTGCCTTCTTCCATCAAGGCCAGGAACCAGCGGTCGAATTCCTCGTGCACGGTGAAGTAGTCCTTGCCGCCGGGGTCGTGCGACAGGCCGCCCGTGCCCATGATGACCACCCGTTCGTCGGACGGGAAGGCCTGGACGATGCGCGCGATCGTCTCGCCCACCGCATAGCAGTGCGCCGCGGAGGGCACCGGCGGCACGATGGGGTTCATGTGGATGGGAACGAAGCGCACATCGTAGCGCGGGAACAGGAACTTGAGCGGCACCGACCAGTTGTCGTCGAACAGCAGCTTGTCGGCGAACGCGTGGTTGATGCCCGCCCTGGCCGATTCGCGCACCAGCGCACGGCCCAGGTCGCGGTGACCGCGCACCGTGTAGTCCGGCACGTTCAGCCAGTCGCGGAACCACGGCGCCGGACCGGCCCATTGTTCGCCTATGCCCACGCAGAAGTCCGGAATGTTGTCCAACGGGAAGTTCAGCAGATGGTCGTTGGCGATGCCGATGACCACGTCGGGCCGCACTTCGTCCATCAGTTTCTGGAACTGCGCGTAGCCGTCCAGCACGCCGTCCTGCTCGTGCTGGGGCGCCTTGTCTATCCATCCCGTGACGCCGGGTGCGTGGGCCACGCCCAGGGTTGCGACGATTTTTGCCATGTCTTTCTCCGGATCAGTCCTGCGAGGCGATGCCCATTTTTTCTGCGTACAGGCGCGCCGCGTCGCTGTCGTTGTGGTTGCGCGAGCCGCCCTTGAAGAGCCGCGAGATCTGCGGCAGGAAGTAGGGGTGCACCCCCATGGCGCCCAGCGCCTCGATGTCCATGTCCCGCCACGCGCGCTTTTCTTCGTCCGACAGGCCGTACGCGGCCATGGATGCTTCGATGTCCTGCTTGAACGCGAGGTACTTCTGCTCGTCGCGCCGCAGTTCGAACACCATGCGGTTCGATGGCAGGGTCTTGTCGGTGTCTTGGATTCCCATGTCGGCTCCTTGTTCGTTGAAAACGATAAGTCGTTCACTCGGCCGCGGCAACATTGAGCCAGCGGTCGAGTATCTCGGGCGATGCCCGCAGTTCCGCGCTCGAGGACCGATGCACGATGCGGCCGCGGTCCAGGATGATGGCGGTCGAGGCCATGGCCAGGGCGATGACCGGATGCTGTTCGACCACGATGGTGGTCATGCCTTCCCGCGTGTGCAGGGCGATGATGGCGGCGCCGAGCTCCTCGACGACGATGGGGGCCAGGCCCTCCATGGGTTCGTCCAGCAGGAGCAGGCGTGGGTTGGTCATGAGCGCGCGGCCGACGGCCAGCATCTGCTGTTCGCCGCCGGACAGTTCGTTGCCCAGGTTGTCGCGCCGCTCGCGCAGCCGCGGGAACAGGCCATAGACCCGGTCCAGGGTCCACGGGCCCCGGCATGCGACCACGGTCAGGTTCTCCTCGACGGTCAGCGATGCGAACACCTCGCGTTCTTGCGGCACCCAGCTCAGGCCCGCCCGCGACCGCTGGCAGGCGTCCAGCCTGGCGATGTCGCGGCCCTGCCAGAGCAGGCGTCCGGCCGTCATGCGCGTGTTGCCCATCAAGGTTTCGAGCAGGGTGGTCTTGCCCACGCCATTGCGGCCGAGCACCGCCAGGCTGTCGCCGGCGCCAAGGGAGAACGAAAGGTCGTCCAGCACCATCGCGTCGCCGTAGCCGGCGCGTACGTGCTCCAGTTGCAGCAGGCTGCCGGATGCGTGGTTTTCGGCCTCAGGAGGGGATGCGCTCATGGGCATGCCGCCTCCAGGGGCGTTGCCTGGCCGAGGTAGGCCTCGCGCACGCGGGGGTCGCGAGCGATGTCGCCGGGTAGCCCGGTGGCGATGAGGCGGCCGGCCACGAGCACCGAGATGCGCTGCGCGAAGCGGAAGACGAGGTTCATGTCGTGTTCGATCAAGAGAATGGCGATGTCCGGGGGCAGGCGATCCAGGACCGTGAAGACATGGCGGCTGTCGGCCGCCGAGACGCCGGCCGCCGGTTCGTCCAGCAGCAGCACCTTGGGTTTGCGCGCCAGGGCGAGCGCGATTTCCACCAGCCGCTGCCTGCCATAGGCGAGCTGGCGGGCGGGGCGGTGGGCATCCTGCGCCAGGCCGATGCGCTCGAGCAGTTCCCAGGCTTCGCTGGCCGCCGGTTCATGCTCGCGCAGCGAACCGAACAGCGAGCGAACGGCTCCGGTGCGGGCCAGCACGACCAGCGTGACGGCCTCCAGCACCGTCATGTCCAGGAATAGCGTATTGATCTGGAAGGTACGCACCAGTCCCAGATCCACCCGCTTGTCGGGTGCCGCCGCGGTCACATCCGCGCCGTCGAGCAGGACGCGGCCCGAGGTCGGGCGCAGCATGCCGGTCAACAGGTTGATGAAGGTCGTCTTGCCGGCGCCGTTCGGGCCGATCAGTGCATGCCGGTCGCCGGGGGCGAGCGACAGGTTCACGTTGTCGGTCGCCACCAGCGCGCCGAAGCGCTTGCACAGGTCCACGGTCTGTATCATCGCTGCGTCTCCCTTTGCGCCAGGCGCCGGGCGAGCCGCGCGGCGGTGCCCATGATGCCGCCGCGCGCGAAGAATATCGTCAGCACCAGCAGCAGGCCGAGCCAGAAATGCCAGTACGCGGGACTGATGCCGGACAGCAGGTCGCGGCCCACGACGAATACCAGCGCGCCGATGAAGCCGCCGTAAAGGTAGCCCACGCCGCCCAGCGCGGCGATGATCAGGATATCGGCCGACCTGCCGAAACCCAGCGCGTCGATGGTGATGAACTGCGTGATCTGCGTCGTCAACGCGCCCGCGATGCCCGCCACCGCCGCCGAGACGATGTAGGAGATCGCCAGCGTGCGGCCGTCGTCGATGCCCACCGCCAGTGCGCGGCGGCGGTTCATGCGCGTGGCATGCAGCGACAGGCCGTAGGGCGAATGGACCAGCCTGCGCACGAGATAGAGCGTGACGAAGGCCACGATGGCCGCATACACATAGGCGGTCGATCCCATGAGATCGAACGGGAAGAGGCCGAGCAGCGGCGCGAACTCGATGCCTTGCAGTCCGTCGATGCCGCCGGTGACCGCCGTGGCCTTGTTGGCGGCCTCGTACAGCACGAGGCCGATGGCCAGCGTCACCATGAGCCGGCTCAGGTCGGTGCCCCGCACGACCAACCGGCTGCCGAGCGCGCCCGCGCACGCCGCGACGGCGGCGGCGATGGCCAGCGCCGAGACCGGTTCGTGCCAGCCGTACTTGCCGAGCCAGCCGGCGGTGAACGCGCCCACGCCGAAGAACGCGGCATGCCCCAGCGTGACGATGCCCGCGTAGCCGAGCAGCATGTCGAGCGACAGTGCGAAGATGCCGGTTACCAGCACCTGCGCGCCCAGGCTGCGGTAATCGGGAAAGAGGAAGAACGCGGCGATGATGAGCGCCCAGAATACGAATTCGGGTGCGCGCCAGCGCGAGCGGTCCAGCAGTGGGCGCAGCGGGCTGCCGTTCATGCGGCCCTCCTGCGCGCGACGAGGCTGTAGAGACCTTGCGGCCGGTACAGCAGGACCACCGCCATCAGCACGTAGATCATGAAGGCGCCGAATTCGGGAACGTAGTACTTGCTGCCGATGTCGCAGATGCCCAGCAGCATGGCGGCGAAGAAGGTGCCGTTGACCGAGCCGGCGCCGCCCAGCACCACCACCAGCAGGCACAGCACCAGCGTACGCGTGGCGAAGGCTGGATCCAGGCCCAGTACCTCGGCCCCGAGCGCGCCCCCCAGCGCGGCGAGCCCGCTGCCGATCGCGAAGGCGATCATGAATACGCGCTTGACCGGTATGCCCATCGAGGCCGCGATGCGCTGGTTGTCGACCGAGGCGCGGATCATCGCGCCCAGGCGCGTCGAGTCGAGCCCCCAGTTCAGCAGGGCAAGCAGGGCCATGCCCGTGCCGAGCAGCATCAACCGATACTTGGAGATGCTCAGATCGCCCAGGTACCAGCGGCCCTCGAGGTACTCGGGCACCCGCACCGCTTGCTGCGACGACCCCCAGAAATAGTGGACGATGCCGCCGGCCATCAGCATGAGCCCGAAGGTCAGGAGGCTCTGGTCGAGCGCCGTCGCGCGATAGAAGGGCGCATAGACCACGCGTTCCAGCACGAGGCTGGCCAGGGCGATCGCCACGACGACCACCGCCACCGAAACGAAGAACGGCCAGGCAAGCTGATTGACCAGCGTGACGAGGAAATAGCCGCCGAACATGGCGACGGCGGTGTGCGCGAGATTGACGAAGCCCATCAACCCCAGCGTGATGGACAGGCCGAGCGCGATCACGAACAGCATGGCGCCGTACGACGTTCCGTCGATGATCACGCCGACGAAATCGGTCAGCATGCGGACTCCTTTGGCTAGCGGGCCTTGACGGCCTCGATCTTGTCGAACTCGACGTTGTAGAGCTCGCCTCCGACCTTTTGGACCTTGCGGATGTAGATGTCCTGCACGATGTCGCGCGTGGCGGGATCGATCGAGATCGGGCCGCGCGGGCTGTCGAGCTTGAGGCCCTCCATCGCCGCGACGAGCTTGTCGCCGTCGGTATCGCCGCCCGTTTTCTTGACCGCGGCGTAAATGACGGCCATGGCGTCATACGCGCCCACCCCGATGAAATTGGGTCGCTTGCGCCCCTGGGCCTGGACCGCCTTGACGAAGGCGCGGTTCAGGTCGGAGTCGTGCGCGGCCGAGTAGTGGTGGGCGGTGACCGTATCCAGCGCGACGTCGCCGATGGCCGGCAGCGAGTCGTCGTCGACCAGGTCGCCCGTGCCGATCAGGCGAATGCCGGCCTGCTTGAACCCGCGTTCGTTATAGGCCTTCATGAAGGCAATGGCGGCTTCGCTGCCCGGCACGAACACGAAAATGGCATCGGCGCGCGCATCGCGTGCCCGCTGCAGGAACGGCGCGAATTCCATGCCGCTGACGGGCATGCGTATCTCGCCCGCCATCTGGCCGCCAGCGGCGGTGAACGCGTCCTTGAAAGCCTGCGCCGCATCGTGGCCGGGGCCATAGTCGGACACCAGCGAGAACACGCGCTTGATGCCGTTCCTGGCCGCCCACGTGGCCATGGGCGCCGACGTCTGTCCGAGCGTGAACGCCGTGCGCACGATATAGGGCGACTTCTCGGTGACGATGGCCGTGGCCGCGAGCGCGATCATCGGCGTCTTGGCCGCCGTGGCGATGGGCGCCGCGGCCAGGGCGTTGGGGGTGAAGTTGAAGCCCACCAGCGCATCGACCTTGTCGCGCGTGACGAGCTCCTGCGCGTAGCGGCGCGCGTTCTCGGGCGAGATGCCGCCGGTGTCGCGCAGGATGAGTTCGACCTTGCGGCCGGCCACGGTGTCGCCGTTGAGCTTCATGTAGGCGCGCATCGCGCTTTCGATGGACTGCCCGGCGGAGGCGTAGGTGCCGGAGAATTCGGTGACGACGCCGATCTTCAAGGGCTTGTCGGCGGCATGCGCGGGGGCGTGCGCGGCCGTGGCGGCCAGGATGCATGATGCAAGGCAAGAGCGAAGACGCAGTTTCATGGTTCGGGCTACTCCTTTCATGTGTGGGCGCGGGACGCGGCGCCGCGGTTGCGAAGGCCGATCTGCTCGAACATCGCTGCCAGCAGCGGGCCGTCGGGCCGGTTGAGCTCGTCGATGATGGAAAAGTGGTCGTGATCCTTCATGGGCAGAAAGCACGAGGGGTAGCCCGCGGCGGCCCATGCGCGCGCATAGCCGGCGGACTGTTCGACGAATTCGGGCAATTCCTTTTCGCCCACCGCGCAGATCAGGGGGCATGTGGCGCGAGGCAGGTGCAGCAGGGGGCTGTTGCGCGCCGAGCATTCCGCGTCCAGGCGCAGCCACTCGTTCATCAGCGACCGGGCCATGGGCCGCATGTCGAAGATTCCGCTCACCGTCGTGACGCCCTTGACGAGATCGGCCGGCAGCCCGTGCTTTGTCCAGTCGGTGGCGGCCGCCATGCCGGCCAGGTGGCCGCCCGCGGAGTTGCCGCAAAGAAAGATGCGGTCGGGGTCGCCGCCGAACGAGGCCGCATGGCGATGGACCCACGCCACGCCCTGGCGTACCGATGCGACCATGTCGTCAACGCCGGCTGCGGGTGCCAGGGGATATTCCATGGAGAGCCAGATGGCGCCCGCCGGCCCGAAGGTCTGGGCGGGAAAGCCGCGGTCCGACTTGTTCGAACCTTTCCAGGCGCCGCCGTGCAGGTAGATCACCACGGGCGCGTGAGGGGCGTCGGCCAGATAGACGTCCAGCGTTTGCGCGGTCCCCTCGCCGTAGGCGAGGTCGAGCCGGGTCGGCCGTTGCTCGCGCGTGAGCCGGCTTGCCTCGGCGTAGCGTTGCAGGTGAGTGCGGAAGTCGGGGACCGTGGCCTCGATGTCGTAGAGTGCGGGACGTTCGTTCATGCGGATCTCGTCGTGACGCGGTTCGAAGAAAAATTCGGGGGGGCGAGCCAGTCGCCGGGGGCGTGCAGCCGGCCGGACAAGCCCTGCTGGAAGTGGTAAAGCGCGAAGGCCTGCAGCACTTCCCGGTTGGCATCCAGGCCGTAGGGCCAGTAGTCCTCGCCCATCAGGTCCACGGTGCGCTGGTATTCCGCCGTGACCCAGGGCAGGGTGGCGGCCAGTTGGCAGACGTCCCGGACGTCCTGGAGCGCCATGCGCCGGGCGGCCTCGAAGCCTTGGCAGACCGCCGCGGCCAGCCAGGGATGGCGTTCGTGCAGTGCGCGCCGCAGCCCCAGCAGATGCATGATGGGGAAGAAACCGGTGCGCCGGTAGTACGCCTGCTCGATCCGTTGATGGTCCGGGAACAGCCGGACCACGGCGTCCTGTCCGGCGCCGAAGCAGGAAGGCACCTTGGCGCCGATGACCGCGTCGATGTCCCCTCGGGCCAGCATGCCGGCCAAGTCCTGGTCCGGCAGGGCGAGGATGGGGACTCCCGGTATGGCGGTGGCGGCGGCCGGACCGGGTTCGCCGGCCTCCATGGCGGCTTCCACCCACTGCATCTCGTGAGGCTGGATGCCGTGGTCGTGGGCGAGGAAAGCCCGGATCCAGACGTTGGCCGTCGTCTTGTAGTCCGGCGTCCCGATGATCCTGCCGCGCAAGTCGGCCGGAAACCGGATGCCCTTGCCCGCATGCACGTAGATGCCGCTGTGCCGGAAGGCTCGCGACGGAAAGATCGGCAGCGCGACATAGGCCGGGTTCCCGGCCTCCAGCGACCGCAGGTAGCCGCTCAAGGACAGCTCGGTCAGGTCGAACTCGGCCGCCTTCGCGCGGGCGAAGGCGGCCTCGGGGTGCAGCGTCGTCGTCTGAAGGCCGACGCCCTCGATGGCGACCCGCCCGTCGATCAGCGGCCGCGTCCGGTCATAGGCGGCGCAGGCAAGCGTCAGCGTCAACATGGTCGGAGCGCGGCCAGGATCATTTCGCGATCCCCGCGTCGGCGATCACCTTCTTCCACCGGGTCGCCTCGGCGTCGATCAGCGACGAGAACTGCGCACGACTGGTGTTGCCGGTCAGCATGCCCATGTCCGCATAGCGTTTGCGCACCTCCGGATCGGCCAGCGCCTGCCGGACGGCCGCGTTGAGCTTGTCCAGCACGGCCGGGTCCGTTCCCTTGGGGGCGGCCAGGCCTATCCAACTGCCCGTCTGCAGGGCGCCGTAGCCCGCTTCCGCGGTGGTCGGCACGTTGGGCAGGATGTCGAGCCGTTCGTTGGCCGCGACCGCGATGGGCTGGATGGTGCCGGCCTTGAGCGGACCCGCGATGGGACCCGCGGTGTAGAAGGCCACGTTCACGTCGTTGCGCAACAAGGCCAGCACGACGGGCGGCGAGCCGTTGAACGGGACGTGGGTCATCGAGACGTTGGCCAGGTTGGCGAAGTATTCGGCCGCGAGATGAGGCGGGGTGCCGATGCCGGGCGAACCGAAGTTCACCTTGCCCGGCCGCTCTTTCGCATAAGCGGCCAGCTCGCGCAGGCTGCGGGCCGGTATGGCGGGATTGACGACGACGATCGTGGGCGCATTGCTGATCAGCGCGATGGGGTCGAACGCGGTTAGCGGATCGAAGCCCATGTCGCGATAGAGGTACTGGTTCGTCGCGAAATTGTTCACCGCACCCAGCAGCAGCGTATAGCCGTCCGGGGCGGCGCGCGCCACGTCCGCGGCGCCCAGGTTGCCGGAGGCGCCGGGCTTGTTCTCGATGACGAGCGGTTGACCGAGCTGTTTCTCCATCAGCGGCGCGATCAGGCGGAAGCTGACGTCTCCCAGTCCGCCCGCCCCGTAGGGATTCACGATGCGTATGGGCCGGGAAGGGTAGGCATTGCTCTGGGCCCAGGCTGCGCCATGGGCGGCCAGGGGCAGCAGTACGAGGGAATATCGGGCAAGGCGATGGTGGAACGGCTTCATGGAATCTCTCCTGGAGTGACGTTTCTCCTTACTGGTGGGCGCGCCCCAGGCCCGATGCCTGGCGGCGCGCCGCGCCTTTCGCTCCGTGTATCAGGGCTCGCCGTAGAAGTTGGCCGCGTTGTCGTAGAGGAACTTGCGCTTCTGGTCCTTGGTGAGGTCCTGGCGCTCGATGATCTCCATCGCGGCGTTGTCCCGCCCTTCGCCATGGGGAAAATCCGAGGAATACAGAAGCTGGCCATCGCCCAGCAGCTTGAGCTCGTGCGCCAGCATGGCGTCGCTGGATTCGGGGCCCAGGTAGATGCGCCCGGACTTGACCAGGTCGTCCACTTCGCTCTTGGGCAGCATGCTGGGGTCGGCCATCCGGCCCTTGTTGACTTCGGCGTACTGCTTCATACGCCCCACCGAATAGAAGATCCATTCGCCGCCGAACTCCAGGAACGCGACCTTCAGGCTGGGGTACTTGTCCAGCATGCCGTGGCCGGCCATGGCCATGAAGGCCAACTGCGCCGGCATGGCCTTGCCGATCATGTTGGCGTCCTGGATCGACTCGCACAGTTGGGCCAGCGGCGGGAAGCTCATGGCCATGTGCACGCACAGGGGCAACCCGGTGCGCGTGAACTCGTTCCAGATCGGCTCGAAGCTCGGATGCGACAGCATGCGGTCGCCCACGGTCCCGAACACCACGGCGGCGGCCGCGCCCATGGCGACCATTTCTTTCATGGCCAGCCGGGCCTGTTCGGCGTCGCGCATGGGAAGCAGGCCTACCCAGCGCAGGCGCTTGGCGGCGTCCCGGCAGCGCGTGCCGATGTAGCGGTTGTAGGCACGGAAGAGCTCGCCTTCCAGCGTGGCGTCGGCGGCGATGGTCGCGTAGACCGTGCTGGGGAACAGGACCTGGACGTCGATGCCCAGTTTGTCCATCGCGGTGAGGCGGTCGGCGACGTCGCCCATCGTGACACAGCCGACGGGCAGGGAGAAGGCGGTGAAGTCGCCGGCGCGGGCGCGGTTGGCGCCGTATTCCTCCAGCACCATGCCGGGGGTGTTGGCGGCATGGGTGCCGGGGCCGAACGGATGCGGTTCGATGCGGCCGTCCACCAGCCACGCCGTACCCCAATTGCCGAGTTCTTGGCCGTCGCCGAACTTGACCGGCCGCGGACGCCGCAGCCAATACTGTTTGGGAAGGGTTTCCCACATTTCCGGGGTCATTAGAACGTGGGCATCTGCGTCATAAATCTTGAATCCTTCAAGCATGTTCAGTCCTTTCACGTAATGATGGGGAAAGCAGTAGGGCTACTGAATCAAATCAGTCGGGCGGGCAAGGTCCTCCTTCGGCGATGGCAACAGTCAATCCGGCAGGTCCATCAGCCGCAGCGCGGCCTGGGAAAGGGCGGAGCCGGGGTCGTTCAACCGGGTCACGATCTCGTAGTGGTTCGTGGCGGGCAGCAGCATCAGTTCCACCTGCCTGTCCTGTTCCTGCGCGGCGCGCACGAAGTCGCGCGCCTGCCGCTGGAATTCCGGGCTTTCCCGGTCGCCGATCGCGACCACTGCCGGACAGCGCAGGTGGGACAGGTGCCGGATCGGGCTGTAGCGCTCGATCTCGTCTGGCTGGAGTTCGACGTAGCCGCTGCGGGCGCTGAGCATCACGGGATGCAGGTCGTACATGCCGCTGATCAGCAGCGCGCTCTTGATCAGGTCGGCGGGCAAGTGCAGGGACTCCCAGTCCGTGGTCGCCAGGACCGCGGCCATGTGGGCGCCGGACGAATGGCCCGACAGGTGGATGCGGCCGGGGTCGCCACCGAAGCGGGAGGCCTTGGCGTGGACCCAGGCCAGCGCACGGCGGGTCTGGGCAATCATGTCGGGCAGGCGCACCTCGGGAATCAGCGAGAAATCCAGCACCACCAGTACGCCGCCCGCGGGGACCAGCGTGCGCGCCAGGAACGATTCGTCGTCCTTGCTGAGATTGCGCCAGCCGCCGCCGTGCACGTGGACATGGATGGGCGCGCCTTGCCGCTGCGCGGGAAAGATGTCCAGCGTTTCGTGGGGACCCGGGCCATAGGGCACGTGCCGGTGGTGCGGATATTCGTCGCGGGCGCTGGCGCTGGCCTGCGCGTACCAGGCCAGCATGGCGTCCCGGTTGTCGGCCCAGGCGCGCTGGTCGTAGGCGCGATCCAGTTCTTCCTGCGTGTAGTCCAGGTAGACCCGCCGGGGCGAGGCCTGCCAATGGGGCGTGAGCGCGTCCAGCCGGGTCACGTCGCCCAGCAGGAAGCGGACGTTGTTCAGCGTGGCATCGTGCGCGGGCTGCGTATGGGATGCGACGCAATCCTCGGGTACGACGCAGTGGAAGCCCAGGGCGTTCGCGTGGCGCAGCGTGGCTTCGACGCAGATGTTGGTCTGGACGCCCGCGAAGACCAGGGTGCGGATGCCGCGGGCGCGCAGCTCGTGTTCGAGGGTGGTGCCGACGAAACCGTCATAGCTGTTTTTCTCCAGCACCGGTTCGCCGGACAGCGGCTGGACGCCGTACCAGTCGTAGCCCCACGTGTCGCGATCGCAGCAGACCTCGGTGATGCCTTGCTCGGCCAGCTTGGTGCGCATGGACGCGGGCAGCAGGTCGGGCCGGTAGCAGGCGCGCAGCCAGAAGACGGGGACGCCATGGCCGCGCGCGGCGTCGATCAGGGACTGGAGGCGGGGCACGATGGCGCAGCATGCCGCGATGTCCTTGCCGATGACGCGCTCGACATAGCCGCCGGGGGCGCAGAAATCGTTCTGCATGTCGATCACCAGCACGGCCGTGTGGGCAGCGTCCACCCGGGCCGCCAGGGAAAGGAGGGGCTGCGCATCCGATAAGTCGCGATAGGCGTCGGCTTTCAATTCCTTCTCCATAATCGATGATCTTTTTATTTTCGATTTTTAGGCTATTTTTAGGAATAATCGATTATCTGTCAATAGAAAGATGATTTGAGCCGCGTGTTACGATGAATCAAAAGACGAGGGCATGATGAAACTGGCATCGGTGTTGCCGGCTGGACAGCCGGCTCCGAGCACGGGACAGAATTTCGCGAGCACGATTGCGACCCGGTTACGCAATGACATCGTTTCCGGCAGACGCCCCCCGGGTGCCAGGCTTTCCATCGAGGAACTGAAGGGGGACTTCGGCGTCAGCCTTTCCCCGCTGCGCGAGGCCCTGGCCAGGCTGGCCACCGAAGGTTTCGTGGTCAACGAAGACAAGAAAGGCTTCAAGGTCGCGCCGGTATCGCGCGAGAACCTGCTCGAGATCGCGAAACTGCAGTCCACGCTCGAACCCATGGCCCTGCGCGAATCCATCCGGCACGGCAACCGAGACTGGGAGGACGGCATCGTCCTGACCCACCACCGGCTGTCGCGCTACGAGCGTCCGGAACAGAAAGACGGCGGGGGCGTCGACGAGTGGGAAGCACATCACCGCGAGTTCCACCTTGCGCTGCTGGCGGCCTGCCGCATGCCGCTGGCGCTGATGGTGTGCGATTCGCTCCAGCATTTCAGCGCGCGCTACCGGCGCCTGTTCCTGGCCTACAAGCCCTTCGATCGCGACGTCGCCCAGGAACACCGTTCGCTGGTGGACGCGACGCTGGACCGCAAGGAAGACCTGGCCGCGGAGATCCTGGCCGAGCACATCGAGCGAACAGCTCGAAACATCCTGGCGGCGCTGGATGCGGGCGGTGTTGCGGCGGCGAGTTGAAGCGCGTTTCGAGGCGCGCTAGGATAGCTACATGGCCATGCACGAGCCGATATATTCCCCAGATCCGACCCCATAAACAGAACCGGCGTGCGTGGCTGAGGAGGCCGTCATGATCAAAGTCAGTGAAATCCTGCGCGTCAAGGGCGACGCGCTTTATACCGCCAGCCCCGATACCCCGGTCGGGCAGGTCGTCGATACGATGGCCCTGCAAGACATCGGTTCGCTGGTCATCATGGAGTTCGGCGAGCTGGTGGGCATGCTCACCTTCCGCGAAATCATCCGGCACCTGCAGGCCAACGGCGGTTCCCTGGGTACCAGCACCATCCGGTCGATCATGGACGACGCGCCGGTCACGGTATCGCCCAACACCGAAGTCAACGAGGTGCGGCGCCTGATGCTCGACAAGCATGCCCGCTACATCCCCGTCATGGACGGCCGCATGCTGCTGGGCGTGATCTCGTTCTACGACGTCGCCAAGGCCGTGCTCGAGGCCCAGGGCTTCGAGAACCGCATGCTCAAGGCCTACATCCGCGACTGGCCCGGCGAGCAGCGCGAGACCGAAGGGACGCTGTAGGGGGGGGACCCAATCCTAGGGCTACAATGGCTCATCCCTACCGGAGCCCAGATTCCATGCCAGGCAGCACCCTCGGAGAACTCTTCTGCGTCACCAATTTCGGTGAATCCCACGGACCCGCCGTCGGCTGTGTGATCGACGGCTGCCCGCCCGGGATGGCACTGACCGAGGCCGATATCCAGGTCGAGCTCGACCGCCGGCGTCCCGGCACCTCGCGCCACGTCACCCAGCGGCAGGAGCCCGACCAGGTCGAGATCCTGTCCGGGGTCTACGAGGGCAGGACCACCGGCACGCCGATCGCGCTGCTGATCCGCAACCAGGACGCGCGCAGCAAGGACTACAGCAACATCGCGGAAACCTTCCGCCCCGGCCACGCCGACTACACCTACTGGCACAAGTTCGGCATCCGCGATCCGCGCGGCGGCGGCCGTTCGTCGGCTCGGCTGACGGCGCCCACCGTGGCCGCCGGCGCGGTGGCCAAGAAATGGCTGGCCGAACGCTATGGCGTGCGCGTGCGTGGCTACATGAGCCAGTTGGGCGACATCGAGATTCCGTTCGAGGACTGGGACGCCGTCCATACCAATCCGTTCTACGCGGCCGGCAACAGCCGCGTGGCCGAACTCGAGGCCTACATGGACCAGTTGCGCCGCGACGGCGACTCGGTGGGCGCGCGCATCGAGGTGGTGGCCGAGAACGTGCCAGTGGGCCTGGGCGAGCCGGTGTACGGCCGCCTGGACGCTGACATCGCTTACGCCATGATGGGCCTGAACGCGGTGAAGGCGGTGGAGATCGGGGCCGGTTTCCACAGCGTCGAGCAGCGGGGCACCGAGCACGGCGACGAACTGACGCCGGAAGGTTTCCTGTCGAACAACGCTGGCGGCATCCTGGGCGGCATCGCCACCGGGCAGCCGATCACGGTGTCGCTGGGCATCAAGCCCACCTCCAGCATCCGCAGCCCGCGCCGGTCCATCGACAAGCAGGGCGAACCGACGGTGGTCGAGACCCATGGGCGCCACGACCCCTGCGTGGGCATCCGCGCCACGCCCATCGCCGAGGCGCTGCTGGCCCTGGTGTTGGCCGACCACGCGCTGCGCCATCGCGCGCAATGCGCCGACGTGTCGGTCGAGACTCCCCGTCTGGGCCTGGCGCGCGGATAAAGAAAGTAACAGGGGTTTTGGGGCAAAATTGCCGCCTTGGCGTTCTTGTCGTGGGGGCAGCATGAAAAAGACCAAACGTTCTCCTATCTTCCGCCGCGCCGCGATGGCCGCGGCGGCCTTGGCGCTGGTGGCCGCGGCCGGCTGCGAGTCGGTCAATACCACCCAGGGTGGCACGATAGGCATCGACCGCACGCAGCGCATGTCGAGCCTGGTGTCCGAGCAGCAGCTCGACCAGCAGGCGGTCCAGCTCTATCAGCAGACGTTGTCGGGGGCGCGCGGCAAGGGGCAGCTCAACACGAATGCCTCCCAGCTCGCCCGGGTGCGGACGATTTCCCAGCGCTTGATCGGGCAGGTGGGGGTGTTCCGGCCGGATGCGACGAAGTGGAAGTGGGAAGTCAACGTCATCGATGACAAGGAAGTGAATGCCTGGTGCATGCCGGGCGGGAAGATCGCGGTCTACACCGGGCTGATCAATACGGTGAAGCCGACGGACGACGAGCTGGCGGCGGTGCTGGGCCACGAGATCGCGCATGCGCTGCGCGAGCATGCGCGCGAGCGGGCGTCGGAGCAGATGGCGACGAGCATGGGCTTGAGCGTGCTGGCGGCGATCACGGGGTCGCAGGCGAGTTCGGACCTGGGCGGGGCGCTGGCGAATGTGATGTTCGGGCTGCCGAACAGCCGGTTGCATGAGACCGAAGCGGACCGGATGGGGGTGGAACTGGCGGCCCGGGCCGGGTATGACCCGCGGGCGGCGGTGACGTTGTGGACGAAGATGGGGCAGGTCGGCGGTTCCGCGCCGCCCGAGATCCTGTCCACCCACCCGTCGGCGGAGTCCCGTATCGCGGATCTGCGGCAGGCTTCCGAGAAAGTGTTGCCGTTGTATCAGGCCCGCCGGTAGCGTTCTTAAGGCGGCTGTGGAAGGGGCAGCGGGCGTCGCGTAGGAGCGCAGCGACGCCCGCTGCCCCCTCCACAGCCTCCGGCATAGTCTGCCCAGACACGACACGGGGGATCCGGCTCCGCCGGTCCCCCGCCGTCGGCCCCCTGGGGGGCGCGCGAAGCGCGTAGGGGGGGGATCAGATACAATCAAGAGTTCCCTATCCCTGAGCGGGTCCGTCGAGGCTGGTCCTCGCGCCTGAGCGACGCCGAGAGGCGCCGAGCCGTGCGGCGGTTCATGAGCCCGTTCACTTTTTGGCCGGAATCTCATGTCTCAGACCCTTTACGACAAGCTGTGGGACGCCCACGTCGTCCATCAGGAAGAAGACGGTACCTGTCTGATCTACATCGATCGCCACCTGGTTCACGAAGTGACCAGCCCGCAGGCGTTCGAAGGGCTGAAGCTGGCCGGTCGTCCGGTCTGGCGCATCAGCGCCAATCTGGCGGTGGCCGACCATAACGTGCCCACGCACAACCGCGATCAGGGCATTGCCGATCCGATCTCGCGCCTGCAGGTGGATACGCTGGATGCCAACTGCCAGGACTACGGCATCGTCGAGTTCGACATGGGCGATCGCCGCCAGGGCATCGTGCATGTGATCGGGCCGGAGCAGGGCGCGACGCTGCCGGGCATGACCGTGGTGTGCGGCGATTCGCACACCAGCACGCACGGCGCCGTGGCCGCGATGGCCTTCGGCATCGGTACGTCCGAGGTCGAGCACGCGCTGGCCACGCAGACGCTGCTGGTCAAGAAGAACAAGAACATGCAGGTGCGGGTCGAGGGCAAGCTGCCCGCCGGCTGCACCGCCAAGGACGTGGTCCTGCACGTGATCGGCAAGATCGGCACGGCGGGCGGGACGGGGCATGCCATCGAGTTCGCCGGCAGCACGATCCGCGACCTGTCGGTCGAAGGCCGCATGACCATCTGCAACATGGCCATCGAGGCCGGCGCGCGCGTCGGGCTGGTGGCGGTGGACGAGAAGACCATCGAGTATTTCCGCGGCCGTCCTTACGCGCCCGCGGGCGCTGCCTGGGACCAGGCGGTGGCGTACTGGAACACGCTGCATTCGGACGACGGTGCGCATTTCGACCGCGTGGTCGAGATCGACGCGGCCGAGATCCAGCCGCAGGTGACCTGGGGCACCTCGCCCGAGATGGTGCTGCCGGTGGGCGCCAACGTGCCGGATCCGGCCAGCGAGAAGGACGAGACCCGCCGTTCGGGCGTGGCGCGTGCGCTGGAGTACATGGGCTTGACGGCGAACATGCCGATCACCGACATCAAGATCGACAAGGTCTTCATCGGGTCGTGCACCAACTCGCGCATCGAGGATTTCCGTGCCGCCGCGGCGGTGCTGCGCGGCAAGCGCGTGGCGTCCAACGTCAAGCTGGCGCTGGCCGTACCCGGTTCGGGCCTGGTCAAGACGCAGGCCGAGCAGGAAGGCCTGGACAAGGTCTTCATCGAGGCCGGCTTCGAGTGGCGCGATCCCGGCTGCTCGATGTGCCTGGCCATGAACGATGACCGCCTGGAGCCGGGCGAGCGCTGTGCCTCGACCTCGAACCGCAATTTCGAGGGCCGACAGGGCGCGGGCGGCCGCACCCACCTGGTGAGCCCCGCGATGGCGGCCGCCGCCGCCGTGGCCGGTCATTTCGTCGACGTCCGCAAGGTCAATTGAGGTAGAACATCATGCAAGCATTCACCACTCATGAAGGCCTGGTGGCGCCGCTGGACCGCGAGAACGTCGACACGGACCAGATCATTCCCAAGCAATTCCTGAAGTCCATCCATCGCAGCGGCTTCGGCCCCAACCTGTTCGACGCCTGGCGCTACCTGGATGAAGGCCAGCCCGGCATGGACAACAGCAAGCGGCCGCTGAATCCGGACTTCGTGCTGAACCAGCCGCGCTACCAGGGCGCTTCCGTCCTGCTGGCGCGCAAGAACTTCGGCTGCGGCTCGAGCCGCGAGCACGCGCCGTGGGCGCTGGACCAGTACGGTTTCCGCGCGGTGATCGCGCCGTCGTTCGCCGACATCTTCTTCAACAACTGCTTCAAGAACGGCGTGCTGCCCATCGTGCTGTCGGAAGGCGACGTGGACAGTCTGTTCCAGGAAGTGGAAGGCAAGGAAGGCTACCGGCTGACCATCGACCTGGATCGCCAGGTCGTCGTGACGCCGTCCGGCCGCGAGCTGTCGTTCAGCGTCGACAGCTTCCGCAAGTACTGCATGCTGAACGGCCTGGACGAGATCGGCCTGACGCTGCGTCATGCGGACAAGATCAAGGCCTTCGAGCAGAAGCGGCTTGCGACCCAACCCTGGCTGGATGTTCCTGAGCTGCGCGGCAGCCAGGCCGGCCGCTGACACCGTAATTCCGCCGGCCTCCACGGGCCGGCCCCGACCCTGAATCAAGAGCCACAATGACACAACATATCGCAGTGCTGCCGGGAGACGGCATCGGTCCCGAAATCGTCGAACAAGCCGTGCGCGTGCTGACCGCGCTGGGCGAGTCGTTCACGCTCGACACCCAGCCGGTGGGCGGCGCTGCGTATGAGGCCGCGGGCCATCCGCTGCCGCCGGCCACGCTGGACCTGGCCCGGAAGGCCGATGCGGTGCTGTTCGGCTCGGTGGGCGACTGGAAGTACGACAAGCTCGAGCGCGCGCTGCGTCCCGAGCAGGCCATCCTGGGGCTGCGCAAGAACCTGGGCCTGTTCGCCAACCTGCGCCCGGCCATCCTGTATCCCGAGCTGGCCAATGCCTCGTCGCTCAAGCCCGAGGTGGTGTCGGGCCTGGACATCCTGATCATCCGCGAACTGACCGGCGATATCTATTTCGGCCAGCCGCGCGGCGTGCGCACGGCCCCGGACGGCGCGTTCGCGGGCCAGCGCGAGGGCTTTGACACGATGCGCTACGCCGAGCCGGAAATCCGCCGCATCGCGCACGTGGCCTTCCAGACCGCCCGCAAGCGCCGCGGAAAGTTGTGCAGCGTCGACAAATCCAACGTGCTCGAGACCTTCCAGTTCTGGAAGGACATCGTCACCGAGGTCGGCAAAGAGTATCCTGATGTGGAACTCAGCCACATGTACGTGGACAACGCCGCCATGCAACTGGTGCGCGCCCCCAAGCAATTCGACGTGATCGTGACCGGCAACATGTTCGGCGACATTCTTTCCGACCAGGCTTCGATGCTGACGGGCTCCATCGGCATGCTGCCGTCCGCCTCGCTGAACGAGACCGGCAAGGGCCTGTACGAGCCCAGCCACGGCTCGGCGCCCGACATCGCGGGCAAGGACATCGCCAATCCGCTGGCGACCATCCTCTCGGCGGCGATGATGCTGCGCTATTCGCTCGACAAGGCGGCCCAGGCCGACCGGATCGAGGCGGCCGTCAAGAAAGTGCTGGAGCAGGGTTTGCGCACGGCCGACATCTACGAAGAAGGCACCACGAAAGTGGGCACTACGGAGATGGGCACTGCGGTGATCAAATCGCTCTAGGCTGTCAGCGTGTCGCGCCCCCCGGGTGTGATGCGCCCGGCAAGCAGTCAAGAATTTGGACAACTTGGTAGGGGTATGTAAATGAAAGCAGTTGGTCTGGTCGGCTGGCGCGGCATGGTCGGTTCCGTGCTCATGCAGCGCATGCGCGACGAAAACGATTTCTCGCTGATCGAGCCGGTGTTCTTCTCGACCAGCAACGCCGGCGGCGCGGCGCCCTCGTGGGCGCAGGGCGCGGGCCCGTTGCAGAGCGCGTTCGACATCGAGGCGCTGAAGAAGCTGCCCATCATCGTCACGGCGCAGGGCGGCGACTACACCACCGAGGTCTATCCCAAGCTGCGCGCCGCCGGCTGGGACGGCATCTGGATCGACGCGGCCAGCACGCTGCGGATGAAGGACGATGCCATCATCGTGCTCGACCCGGTCAACCGCAACGTCATCGACGAGGCGCTGAAGAAGGGCGTCAGGAACTACATCGGCGGCAACTGCACGGTCAGCTGCATGCTGATGGGCCTGGGCGGCCTGTTCGAGCACGACCTGATCGACTGGATGACCAGCATGACCTACCAGGCCGCCTCCGGTGGCGGCGCGCAGCACATGCGCGAGCTGCTGACCCAGTTCGGCCTGCTCAACGCCACGGTGTCCGGCCTGCTGGCGGACCCGGCCTCGGCCATCCTGGAAATCGACCGCACTGTGCTGGCCAGGCAGCAGGACGGCACGCTGCCGCAGGAACACTTCGGCGTGCCGCTGGCCGGCAACCTGATCCCCTGGATCGACAAGGACCTGGGCAACGGCACCTCGCGCGAGGAATGGAAGGGCGGGGCCGAGACCAACAAGATCCTGGGCCGAGGCGAGGGCTTCAGTGTGTCGCCCATCCCCATCGACGGTCTGTGCGTGCGCATCGGCGCGATGCGCTGCCACAGCCAGGCGCTGACCATCAAGCTCAAGAAGGACGTGCCGCTGGACGAGATCGAGGGCATGCTGCGCGAGAACAACCCGTGGGCCAAGGTCGTCCCGAACACGCGCGAAGCGTCGATGCAGTCGCTCACGCCCGTGGCCGTCACGGGCACGCTGGACATCCCGGTCGGCCGCATGCGCAAGCTGGCGATGGGCCCCGAGTACCTGAGCGCCTTCACCGTGGGCGACCAACTGCTGTGGGGCGCGGCCGAGCCGCTGCGCCGCATGCTGCGCATCGCCCTGGGCGAACTCTGATTCCTGGGCTTGCATCAGAACGTACCTGAGCTTGCGACGGTAAGTCTCTGATGCTAAAAGGAGGCCCGGCAGGTGCCGACCTGCCGGGGACGAACAACCGCCAGGCTATTCGCGGGGGCTTTTGCGCATGGGATTAGGATGAACGGACTTTCCGATCGAGAGGCAGGCCGTCCGGCCTTGATACACAAGCGTCCGCGCGCGGGCGGTCCATCGGCCGGGCTGCTGGCGCTGGGATTGGCGGCCGGGGCCGTATCGGTGGCGCAGGCCGCCGACCTCGGGGCGCTGAAAGTCCTGTCCGCATCCGGCGAACCCCTGCGTGCCGAGATCACCGTCAATGCCGCGACGCCCCAGGAAGCCGGCACGCTGAAGGCGGCCATCGCGCCGCGGGACGTCTATCGCCAGACCCAGCTCGAATACAGCGAGGCGCTCGCCAACCTGACGCTGCGCATCGAAGACCGCCCGGACGGGCGCAAGGTGGTCAGCATCGCGTCGGCGGCGCCGCTGGACGTCCATGTCCTGGACCTGTTGGTGGAGCTGACCTGGAACATGGGCCGCTTCATCCGTCAGTACACCTTCATCCTGGATGTACCCACTCCCAAGGCGCAGGCGGCCGAAACGCAGTCCACGCCCGCCGCCCTGGAGGTCAAGCCAGGCGATACCTTGTTCGGCATCGCCGGCCGCCTCAAGCCCGAGGGCGCATCGATCTACCAGACCCTGGCGGCACTGCTGCGCGCCAATCCCCAGGCCTTCGTCGACGGCAACATGAACCGGCTGCGCGCCGGCGCGTCGCTGTCCGTGCCCGGCGCGGACGACGTCGGCGCGATCGACGCGGCCCAGGCGTCGGCCTTGTTCGCCAGCCAGGCCGAAGCTTTCGAGGCCTACCGCCAGCGCGTCGCGGGCGGTGCGAGGCAGGTGCCGCCCGGCGCCGCCACGGGCGGGGCCGAGTCGCGGGGCGACATCGCTTCCTCGTCCGGATCGCAAACGGAATCCGGCGCGAAAGAGGGCGATGCCCTCAAGCTTTCCAGCGGCGGCCAGGAAACGGCCGCCGGCGGCGAGCAGACCACGCGCGACCGCCTGGAGGAAGAGCGCGACGCCACCGCCAAGGCCATGCGCGAGGCGCAGGAGCGGGTGGAGGCCTTGCAGGGCAACGTCGAAGCCATGCGCGGCCTGCTCGAGGCGCAGAACGAAACACTGGCGAAGATGGAGCAGCAGGCCCGCGACCGCGCGGCCGATGCGACGGGCGGCCAGCCGGCTGCGCCGGCTCCCGGTGACGTGGCTGCCAAGCCGGACGCTGCCGCACCGGCCGAGCCTGCGGCCCAGGCGGACACGCCGGCCACGGCGGGCGAGCCGCCCGCGAATGCCGCCGCGCCGGCCGGCGATCCCGAGGCACGGCCTTCCCTGGCCGCCTCGGTGGCCGGCAAGGTCCGCGACCACAGCGTGGCGGTGCTCGGTGCCATCGTCGCCGTGCTGGCGGCCCTGCTCGGCGCCTTTGCGCTGCGCCGCCGTTCGGCCCGCGCCGAACAGGAAGAGGCGCGCGAGGCGGCCCGCATCGAGGACGAGAACGCCAACGAGGAGGCCGACGCGCTGCCGCCGGCCGAGGGCGCCCCGGTCAACCACCTGCGCGATTGGGACGACATCCCGCCGTTCCCCATTCCCGATACCCTGCCGCCGCGCACGGACGGCGAACCCGACGACTATCCGGACGACGACGAGCCCGAGGATGCCGGCCGTCCCGCGGCCGTACCAAAGACCGCCGCGGCTGCCTTCGGCCTGGACCTGAACCTGGATGCCGCCGCGCCGGCCCTGGATGGAGCGAAGTCCCCCGCCGCGCCGGGCATCGAGCTGGATACGGACCTGGATGCGCCGGCCGACGTGGCCGCCAAGCTGGACCTGGCCAAGGCCTATGCCGGCATGGGCGACCGCGCCGGCGCGCGCGAACTGCTGGAAGAGGTCCTGCGCGATGGCGACGCGGACCAGCGCGAACGGGCGCGGGCGCTGCTCGCCTCCTGGTAGGGCCGTCCGGCATGGCGCGCATCGCCTTGGGGCTGAGCTACGACGGCGCTCCCTGGCTGGGCTGGCAGACCCAGCCGCACCGGCGAACCGTGCAGGACCGGCTGGAGTCGGCCCTGGCCGCCTTCGTCGGCCAGCCGGTGGCCACCATCTGTGCCGGCCGCACCGACACCGGGGTCCATGCCGCGCAGCAGATCGTGCACCTGGACACCGAGGTATTGCGTCCCGAACAGGCCTGGGTGCGTGGCGTGAACGCGCACCTGCCGCCCAGCATCGCGGTGCGCTGGGCGCGCGAGGTGCCCGCCGACTTCCACGCCCGTTTCTCGGCGCGTTCGCGTTCCTACGTCTACCTGCTGCTGGACGACCCCGTGCGCTCGCCGCTGTGGACCGGTCGCGCGGGCTGGAGCTTCCGGCCCCTGGACCTGGAAGCGATGCGGGCGGGGGCGGCCCATCTGCTGGGCGAGCACGACTTCAGCAGCTTCCGTTCGTCCGAGTGCCAGGCGGCCTCGCCCGTGCGCACGATGCACGAACTCGGCATCGAACGGCGCGGCCGGCTGGTGGTTTTCACCCTGCGCGCCAACGCTTTCCTGCACCACATGGTCCGCAACATCGTGGGAGCGCTGGTGTACGTGGGGCAGGGCAGGCAGCCCGCCGGCTGGATGCCCGCGCTGCTGGCCGAGCGCAACCGGACCAAGGCCGCGCCCACGTTCTCGCCCCACGGCCTCTACCTGACGGCCGTGGGTTATCCCGGCGACTACGGCCTGCCGTCCACCGACGCGACCGACGAAATCCGGCTGGGGCGCTGACCCGCCGGCTGCCGGGCCGGCCTCCTAGCGGCAGCTGTAGTTCGCGCCATCGGCGACGGAACCGCTGCCCTTGTAGGTGGCCTTTTGCGGGTGGACGCAGATCGGCATGCTGACGCTGGCGTCGGCGGATTTCAACATCAGCGGACCGGGCTGCGTGCCTTTCTCGACCCAGGCGACCAGGGCGTCGAAGAACTGGTTGGCCGCGGGCAGCGGCACGGTGTTGGCCGTGGCGGCCGGCCCCGCGCTGCCGCTGACGGTACCCACGCCGGCGCAGTGGCCCATGCCCGGGACCAGGTACAGCCGGTTGAAGGCCTGGACGGCCTCGATGCCGCCCATCTTGTCCGCCACGCGGCTCAGGTAGTTCAGCGAGCCGGCGGGGGTGATCAGCGTATCGGCCAGCCCGTGGTAGCTGATGACCTTGCCGCCGCCGTCGCGCAGCCGCGTCAGGTCGGGGTTGTCGGTATTGATGTGGCCGAAGACCGCTTGCAGCGCGATGCCGCGATCATAGGCGTTGGCCAGGTCGGCGTAGCTCATGTCCTTCCACTTGTCCGTGCCGTTGCCGGTCGCATTGGTGAAGGACGGTGTCGCGTAAGAGGGGTTCTGCAACTCCAGGGTGACCATGTCGGTGGAGATGGCGAAAGGGCGGGCGACCGGGGGCGTGCCGGACGATCCGGCCAGGCCGCCGAGATCGGTGCCGCGCGTCAGTCCCCACCAGAGCTGCTTGCTGGCCAGCGTGGTGGCGCTGGCGTTGTCCAGTTGCGGGTCGGGGGCGCTGCCGTCGGCGGTCTGGCCGTACCAGATCTTGTTGATGGTCCTGGCTTCGGCCAGCGAGACGCAGGCGGCGTCGGTGCTGGTGCCGACCACGCCATTGCCGGCGACACCCGCGCACAGCGCCGAGGCATCGCGCGTCGGATCGTAGCGGCACTGGCCGGGATCGGCGATGAAGCCGAGGTGCTGGCCGCCCACGGTATCGCAGGCGCTGACCGCGGCCGCGCTGACGCGGCGCAGCTTGGCTGCGGCGATCGGGCCGCCCAGGTCGCGCAGCATGGCGATCTGCGGATACAGCTCGTTGGTGATGAAGCGGGTCCAGTTGAACGCGGGGGCGCCGTTCAGGTAACCGTCATAGTCGTCCGGATGTTCCTGGGCGATCTTGTAGCCCTGGCGGCCGCCGGTGGAGCAGCCTTCCCAGTAGGCGTATTGCTGCGGCTCGCCGTAGTAGGCCTCCACCAGCGCCTTGGTCTTTACCGCGAGTTCGTGCAGGCTGCGTTCGGCGAAGTCCTTCCACAGCGCGTCGTTGACCGTGCCGTCCTCTTTCATGGCGAACGAGCCGTTGCCCACGGCATGGCCGGTATCGGTGGTGCCGACGGCGTAGCCCAATGCCGCGGTGGCGGCCGCGCCGGCATTGCCGATCAAGGTGGCCGAGGCTTGTCTGCCGCCGGCCCATCCGCCACCCCCCAGGTTGCGGATGCGCTGATTCCAGTTGGCCGGCGTGGGCAGCCAGACCTCGAGGCCGATGCCGGGCGAGGTCGACGGGGCGTCTGCGGTGCCCGCATTGCCCGGGCCGACGATCATCTTGACCAGGCACATGTCCTGGGGGGCCTTGGCGGGTGCGGGCGAGGCCGGCGTGTCCGCCAGGGCCAGGGCGTCGCCTTGCTTGAACGCTTTCGCCAGGATGACCCGGGTATTCGCGTCCGGCTTGAAGGCCGCCTTCATGCTGTCATCGCAGTTGAGCGTGGCTGCCGGAGGGGGCGGGGGCGGGGCGGGCGGGTCGTCGCTGCCGCCACAGGCGCCCAGGGTGGCCAGCAGGCCCATGGCCCAGGCCCGCGGCGGCAGGCTGGAAAGGGGGCGAAGGCGGGGGGAGCGGTGCTGCTTCGGGCGTGCCATGGTGATCTCCTCGGTAGGCAGCTGGGCTGCCTGCTTTCTTATGGTTGGAACCGCAGGCTGACAAACGCTTTCATGCATGATAGTTCTTATTTTTGTGTGGCAATCATGCATATTGATGCATGATTTCTCAATCTAGGGGTTGTACCTAGCGCGTCCGGCAAGGCGTGCGCAAAGCGAAAATCGCGGGGCGGTATGATGACGGGATGTCCCGTACCCGTATCAAGATCTGCGGCCTGACCCGCGAAGAAGACGTCGCCGCCGCCGTCGGCGCGGGCGCCGACGCCATCGGCCTGGTCTTCTATCCTCCCAGCCGGCGCGCGCTGTCCCCGGCGCGCGCGGCCGAACTGCGGCGCCTCGTCCCACCGTTCGTCGACGTGGTGGCCCTGTTCGTCAATGCGTCCGACGCGCAGATCCAGGAGGTGCAGGACGTGGTCCGGCCCGACCTGCTCCAGTTCCATGGCGACGAGACGCCACAGCAATGCGAACGCCATGGTCAGCGTTACCTGCGCGCCTTCCGGGTGGGCGGGCCGGGGATGGAAACGTCGCAGGCTTTGCTAAAATCCTGCCTGCAGTACGATTCCGCCGCAGGCTGGCTGTTCGACAGCCATTCCGATGGCTACGGCGGTAGCGGGAGAGTGTTCGATTGGTCTCTGGTCAGCAGCGCAGGCGCGCGTCCGGTCGTTTTGTCTGGTGGGTTGCATGCCGCAAATGTGGCGGCAGCCATTGAGTCCGTGCGCCCGTTCGCTGTCGACGTAAGCAGCGGCGTGGAAGAGTCGCCAGGCATCAAATCCGCCGACAAGATCGCCCAGTTCGTGGCGCAGGTGCGGCGGGCCGACGGCATCTGACGCCGCATTCCGCAATCCTTCCGGCGCGCGCCAGGCGCGCGGGCCGGGCTTCATAGCCGGGACCATCCCAGTGAAAACCTACGATTTCCCCGATGCGAGGGGCCATTTCGGCCCATATGGCGGCGTGTTCGTCGCCGAGACGCTCATGCACGCGCTGGACGAGCTGCGCCAGACCTATGCGCGCTACCAGCACGATCCCGATTTCGTCGCCGAGTTCAACTACGAACTCGAGCACTTCGTGGGCCGCCCCAGCCCCGTCTACCACGCCAGGCGCTGGTCCGAGGAACTGGGCGGCGCGCAGATCTGGTTCAAGCGGGAAGACCTGAACCACACCGGCGCGCACAAGGTGAACAACTGCATCGGGCAGGCGCTGCTGGCCCGCCGCATGGGCAAGCGCCGCGTGATCGCCGAGACCGGCGCCGGCCAGCACGGCGTGGCGACCGCCACCGTCGCGGCCCGCTATGGCATGGAGTGCGTGGTCTACATGGGCAGCGAGGACGTCAAGCGGCAGGCCGCCAACGTCTACCGGATGAAGCTGCTGGGCGCGACCGTCGTGCCCGTGGATTCGGGCTCGCGCACGCTGAAGGACGCGCTGAACGAAGCCATGCGCGACTGGGTGACCAACGTCGAGGACACCTTCTACATCATCGGCACCGTGGCCGGCCCGCACCCGTATCCGATGATGGTGCGCGACTTCCAGACCGTCATCGGCAACGAGTGCCTGGTGCAGATGCCCAAGGCCGCCGGGCGCCAGCCCGACGTCGTGATCGCGGCGGTGGGCGGGGGATCGAACGCCATGGGCATCTTCCATCCGTACCTGCCGTACGACGACGTCGCGCTGGTGGGCGTGGAGGCGGCCGGGGAAGGCATGGAGACGGGCCGCCACGCGGCTTCGCTGGCCGGCGGCGCGCCGGGCGTGCTGCACGGCAACCGCACCTACGTGCTGCAGGACGCGAACGGGCAGGTGATCGACACCCATTCGATCTCGGCCGGCCTGGACTATCCGGGCGTGGGGCCCGAGCATGCGTGGCTGATGGACAGCGGCCGGGCGACCTATGTGGGCGTCACGGACGAGGAGGCCCTGGCGGCCTTCCATCACTGCTGCCGGATCGAGGGCATCATCCCGGCGCTGGAGTCGTCCCATGCCATCGCGCATGCGGTCCGGCTGGCGCCCACGCTGCCCAAGGACAAGATCCTGCTGGTCAACCTTTCCGGACGTGGCGACAAGGACATGCATACCGTCGCCGAACGTTCGGGCATCGTGCTCTGAGGGCGGTCTCCATGTCGTCATCCTCCCGTATCGCGGCCGCGTTCGCGCGCCGTGCCGCCGCCCCGGGCGCCTGCGCCCTGATCCCCTACGTCACCGCCGGCTACCCCACGCCTGCCAGCACGGTTCCCATCATGCACGCGCTGGTGGCCGCCGGCGCCGACGTGCTGGAACTGGGCGTGCCGTTCTCCGACCCCATGGCCGACGGCCCGGTCATCCAGCGCTCCAGCCAGCATGCGCTGGAACACGGAGTGGGCCTGCGCGACGTGCTGGCCATGGTCAAGGAGTTCCGCCGCACCGACGGCCAGACGCCGGTGGTGCTGATGGGCTATGCCAACCCCGTCGAGCGCATGGGGCAGGCCGTCTTCGCCGCCGCCGCGCAGGAAGCCGGCGTGGACGGCTGCCTGGTGGTGGACTATCCGCCCGAGGAAGCCGGCGAGTTCGGCGCCCTGCTCGAAGGGCATGGCGTCGACCCCATCTTCCTGCTGGCGCCGACCACCACCGACGAGCGCATCCAGGCCGTGGCCCGGGTCGCGCGCGGCTACGTGTACTACGTCTCGCTCAAGGGCGTGACCGGCGCCGGCCACCTGGACGTCCAGGATGTCTCGCGCCGGCTGGCACACATCCGGCAGTTCGTTTCGCTGCCGGTGGGCGTGGGCTTCGGCATCCGCGATGGCGAGAGTGCCCGCGCGCTGGGCGCCGAGGCCGATGCGGTGGTCATCGGCACCCGGTTGATCCAGGAGATCGACGCCGCCTCGCAAGGCATCCCCCAGGAACGGCAGCCCGAAATCTGCGCTCGCGCAGCCGGGGCATGGTTGCGTACAATCCGGGGGGCGCTAGATGCCCCGCCTCCGGGCGGGGCCTCCCAAGAATCAAGGAAATCCGCATGAGCTGGATAGAAAAACTGCTCCCTCCCCGTATCAAGACCACCGACGGCTCCGCCCGCCGCGTGCCGGAGGGCCTGTGGGTCAAGTGCCCGTCGTGCGAGTCGGTGCTGTACCGCGACGATCTCGTCAAGAACCTGAACGTGTGCCCCAAGTGCGAGCACCACATGCGTATCGGCGCGCGCCAGCGCATCGACGCGCTGCTGGACGCCGAGGGCCGCTACGAGATCGGCATCGGCACGCTGCCGGTGGACAGCCTGAAGTTCAAGGACACCAAGAAGTATCCCGACCGCCTGCAGGACGCCATGGCGCAAACCGGCGAGACCGATGCGCTGGTGGTCATGGGCGGTGCCATGCACACCCTGCCCGTGGTGGTGGCCTGCTTCGAGTTCGAGTTCATGGCCGGCTCCATGGGCTCGGTCGTGGGCGAGCGCTTCGTGCGCGGCGCGCAGGCCGCCATCGAGCAGAAGGTGCCGTTCATCTGCGTGACCGCCTCCGGCGGCGCGCGCATGCAGGAAGGCCTGCTGTCGCTGATGCAGATGGCCAAGACCACCGCCGCGCTGACACTGCTGTCCTCGCGCAAGCTGCCGTTCATCAGCGTGCTGTCCGACCCCACCATGGGCGGTGTGTCGGCCAGCTTCGCGTTCATGGGCGACGTCGTGATCGCCGAGCCCAGGGCGCTGGTCGGCTTCGCCGGCCCGCGCGTCATCGAGCAGACCGTGCGCGAGAAACTGCCCGAAGGCTTCCAGCGCGCCGAGTTCCTGCTGGAAAAAGGCGCCATCGACATGATCGTCGACCGCCGCAAGATGCGCGAGGAAATCGCGCGCCTCCTGGCGCTGCTGACCCAGCAGCCGGCAGACGCCGTGGCCTGAGGCGGGGAACGGGACTGCGGCTGGCCTGCAACGCGACCGGTCATCGGACGTATGCAGATGTAACGGGTTTGTTATAGTCGAGGTTTCCTTTCCCTCTTTCCGTGGGGGCCGTATCCTGTCCCCGCGGGACAGACGACTTTGACGGCGCCCGCGCGAAGCATCACAGGCAGCCGATCAGATGAACAAAACCGCCCTAGTCGCCGCGCTTCTCGCCCTTGCTTCCTTTTCGGCCCACGGGGCCGATCCCAGCGGTGGCTTCGCCAACGGTGGCTGGAGCGCCCAGTACGGGGTAGGCGGCGGCAACCACCGCGTCACGCTCAACTACGAAACCTCGCCGCTCTGGCACATGAAGCTCGGCTCGACCCGCCTGGAACTCGTGGGCGAACTGGGCGGCTCGTACTGGTGGACCTCGAACGCGCTGCCGGGCTTCGCCCGCCACATGTGGCAGCTCAACGCCGTCCCCATGTTCCGCTGGTGGCCCACCGAGCGCTTCTACGTCGAAGGCGGCATCGGCGCCACGGCCGTCAGCGAGACCAAGTTCCACGACAAGAACATCAGCTCCACCTTCCAGTTCGGCGACCACATCGGCGCCGGCTTCAAGCTGGCCGAGAACATGCGCCTGGGCCTGCGCGTGTCGCACTTCTCCAACGGCGGCATGAAGAAGCCCAACCAGGGCCTGAACCAGGTCCAGCTGAACTTCGCCATGGGGTTTTGATTCCCCCTACGCGCTTGCGCGCGCCCCCCAGGGGGGCGGCACTGGCGGACCGGCAAAGCCGGATCCGCTGCGCCCTGGGCCTAAGCCGATCGCGGATACAAGAGCGGCCTTGCATCATATGCAAGGCCGTTCTTGTTGAGCCCAAGCGGCTGCTAGGCAGTATCGCCGTTCTCCGCCAGCCCGTTGGTACCCCAGGATGCGGTGGATCCGGCTCCGCCGGTCCACCCGCATCGCCCCCTGGGGGGCGCCCGTCAGGGCGTAGGGGGGGGCCTCCCTCACCCTCCGATATAGCTCATTTCTATGCGGCCGGAGCGGGGGGTGTCGGCGGAGCGGCGTTCGGAGTAGTTGTCGGTGCGGGCTTGCCAGATGCGGGCGATGGCGGTGGCCAGTTGGTCGTCGCTGGCGCCGCCGCGCAGCAGGGTGCGCAGGTCGTAGCCCTGATCGGCGAACAGGCACAGGTAGAGCTGGCCTTCGGTGGACAGGCGGGCGCGGGTACAGGATGAACAGAAGGCCTGGGTGACGCTGGAGATGACGCCGACTTCGCCGCCGCCATCGCGGTAGCGCCAGCGCTGGGCGACTTCGCCGGTGTAGTGCGGCTCCAGGGTTTCGAGCGGCCAGCGGGCGCCCAGGCGCCGCAGGATGTCGGCCGAAGGCACGACTTCGTCCATCTTCCAGCCATTGGACGCGCCCACGTCCATGTACTCGATGAAGCGCAGGGTGTGGCCGGAGTGGCGGAAGTGCTCGGCCATGGGTTCGATCTGGTCGTCGTTGAGGCCCTTCTTGACCACCATGTTGACCTTGATGGGCCCCAGACCCGCCTCGGCCGCGGCATCGATGCCATGCAGCACGTCGGCGACGGCGAAGTCGACGTCGTTCATGCGGCGAAAAACCGTGTCGTCCAGCGCGTCCAGGCTGACGGTGACCCGGTTCAGCCCCGCATCGGCCAAGGCGCGCGCCTTGCGTGCCAGCAGCGACGCGTTGGTGGTCAGGGTCAGGTCGAGCGGCCTGCCCGATGGCGTGCGCAGTTCGGCCAGCCGGGCAACCAGGGTCTCGATGTTTTTGCGCAGCAGCGGTTCGCCGCCGGTCAGGCGGATCTTCTCGACGCCGTGGGCCACGAACAGCCGCGCCAACCGCACGATTTCCTCGAAGCTGAGCAGGGCGTCGTGGGGCAGGTAAGGGTAGTCCTTGCCGAAGACTTCCTTGGGCATGCAGTACACGCAGCGGAAGTTGCAGCGGTCGGTGACGGAGATGCGCAGGTCGTGCAGCATCCTGCCGCGTGTGTCCGCCAGTTGGCCGGAGGGCGCGATGAGGTCACTGGCGGCGACGGGAACAGGGCGGCGCGCGCGGTAATCGGTCAGCAGGATGGTCTTTGCGGTCACGGTACGAAGGGGCAGCAGGAGGCGGGACTGGCCCGCCATGTCCTGCAATACTACCCCATGGCACGGGAGGGCTGCGCCGTATCAGGGCGAGGACCCGAAGGTGGTCAGCATGGCCTCGATGTTCCGGGCGCACGCCAGGTAGTCCTGCGTGGCCTGGCACCGCGGATCGTAGTCAAGCACGCTCTGGTTGAAGGCAAGGGCTTCGCTGACCGACTGGTCCTGGTGGATGACGCCGACCACGCGCTTGCCGAAGTCGGCGCGCATGACCTGCAGCACGTCGCGCGCGAGCAGCCGCGAGTTGTCGACCTGGTTGACCACGAAGACGTGGTTGATGAAGTCGGGCCGCTTGACGCAGTAGGTCTGGACCAGGCCTTCCATCATCGGAAGCGTGGCATAGGAAGCGGCGTCGGGCAGCGTAACAATGACGCTCAGCTGTGCCGCCGACAAGGCGGTGCGCATGTAGACCGACGGACCGGGGGGCGTGTCCAGCACGACCACGTCCTCGGCGCCCAGGCCCAGGGCCTGGATGTTGCGGGGCAGCCAGTCGGCGTGCCCGTCAAGGTGGCGCTCGAAGGCTTGCCGGTCGTCCTCGTTGACGGCCCCGTAGGGCAGGACGACGACGCCGGACGAACTGGAGAAGCCGACGTCGCGCCAATCCTGCCCGGCCAGCGTCGCCCGGGACGTGCCCGCGATGCGCCGGGGGTTGTCGCCGAAATGCAGATGCAGGGCGTTCTGGGGATCGAGGTCGATGGCGAGCACGTTGCGGCCACCCTGCTTCAGGGCCGCGCAGAGGTTGGCGGTGGCCGTGGTCTTGCCGACGCCGCCCTTGGCGGAAACGACAGCAATAATCTTCACAGTCGATTCAAACGTTCGAGGAGGGATGCGCTTTTCTTGTCGGCCGAGGTTTGGGCGGCAGGTCGGGCCAGGCGGGTGAAGAGCGCTTGCAACTGGGGTTCCGGTTCCCGCTCCGGAGCCATACGGGCAGCGGTAGTGGAGACGCCGACAGTGGCGCGCGGGTCGGCGGGAGGAGGCGATGCCGGCGGAGCGGACAGATGGGGCTCTATGCGCCCGGCCGGTGACGGGATCGGTTCGGCGGCAGACGGCGCGGCAACCGGCCGGGCGGTCGCGGGCTGGACGGCCGGCTGCGGCGCCTGCGGAGCGTTCCCGAGGACAGGCACGTCCACGGGGGGGCGTTGCGCAGCCTGGTCCGCCTCGATCGAGGCCAGCAGCGGCCAGCGCTCGCGCGATTGGTGGGCTTCGTTGGCGCGACTGATTTCCTGGTACTGGTCAGGCTGGCCGCCGAAGTGCCGGAACAGGTTGGCGATGTCGTCGGATTCTTTCATGTATTCCCCGTTGATCCGCTTGAGAGCATAGGGTATTGCCCAGGGGGCTTCGTACTGAAGGCAACAGTTGTTAACATTGTAACGGGAGAACCCGTTCTTGCCGCCTATGCGTCCCTTAATGATCCCATACGGATTATCGGGTGAAGTCTAATGTTGGCGTTTACTAACTTGCCGCGAAAGGCGCGTCGTTCGCGCCGGATGACCGGGCTGGCCCCACGGGGCGCGGTTTCGCTTTTGCGATGATCGCCTCTGTGCGATGATCATGTATCACGGCCCCGTGTGCCTGGCGCCGATGACGGACTAGCGGTATATCGATTAAAAGAAGCTTGATGTTTGTTCGATTTTTCCATGTCGCCGATGCCTAGAAGGTCCAAGCCCGCCGAGGCCGTACGACAGTTCGCCAATGTCAGCGAACGGGCCATGCTGTTGCGCGAGCTGGGCGTGCTGATCGGCGAGCGCCGGCGCGCCGCTGTCATGGCGCTGGCCTTGCCCTCCGACGCCGCTCCCCACCAGCGTGACGAGATCCTCAGCAAGATCCGCCGTTTCATCCGGGCGGACGACCTGCTTTGCATGCTCGACGACGCCAGCCTGATCGTCGTGTTGCGCGACGTCAACGACAAGTCGGGTGCGATAGGCGCCGCCCAGCGGTTGTTCCAGCGATCCTCGCTGTTGCAGATACTGGGTGCCAGCCAGGGGTCCTCGCTGGCCGCCTTCGGCATCGTCGCTGCCCAGCGACCTGCCCCAGCCTTCCAACGTGTTGCTGCGCGCCCAGCAGGCGGCCCGCTACGCGCTGCGCACCCGTGCGCGCTGGGTGTGCTGGAACGACGGCCCCGAGGACCTGGACGGCGTGCTGATGTCGCGCGAGGACACGCTGGTCACCGAGGTCATGCAGGGCCTGGACCGCGGCGAGTTCGAACTGTTCTACCAGCCCCAGCTCGAGATGCGGACTGGCCGGGTGCGCGGCGTCGAGGCCCTGGTGCGCTGGCATCGCAAGGGCGCCCTGGTCATGCCCAACGACTTCGTGCCCGAGGTCGAGGCGGCGGGGCTTAGCTCCGCGCTGGGCATGTGGGTGCTCAAGCGCGCGTGCCAGCAACTGGCCCAATGGCGCGAGGAAGGCGTGTTCTGTGCCCAGGTGGCCGTCAATCTCAGCGCCGCCCAGTTGCAGGGGGACCTGGCCGAGAGCGTGGGCAGGGTCCTGGAGGAATATGGCATCGAATCGGGCCGGCTGGAGATCGAGCTGACCGAGTCGGCCGAGATTCCCGATCCGGAAGAGGCCGGCACCATCACCCGGCGGCTGGGAGAAATGGGGGTGGGCTTCAGCCTGGACGACTTCGGCAGCGGATATTCCAATTTCCTGCGGCTGCGCTCGGCGCAGTTCGCGGCGGTCAAGCTGGACCGGCAGTTCGTGGCCGGTATGCTGGACAACACCTACGACAAGGAAATGCTGCGCACCGTCATCCAGTTCTGTCGCTCGGTCGATATCCAGACCATTGCCGAAGGCGTCGAGACGCCGCAGCAGCTGGAGGCGCTCAGGCAACTGGGCTGCGATGCCTGGCAGGGTTTCCTGTGCTCGCCCCCCATGGGGGGCGATGCCGTCACCGATTTCCTGCGCCACGCCGACGCCCGCCAGGGCGTCGCGGTCACGCTTTAGCGCGGGCGGTCACAGCAGCGTGGCGGCCAGCCTCGCCTGGTTCTTGCCGCTGCGCTTGGCTTCGTACATCGCGTTGTCGGCCGCCTGCACCAGGCTGTCGCGGTTGATGCCGTGCTGCATGGCGATCGCGGCGCCTATGCTGGCCCCGACGTGGGCCGTGAATGCCTGGCCGTTGCTGGTCAGCCGGTAGGGCGCGCGCAGGATCTCGCACAGGTCGACGCATTTCTGCTGGATCGCGCCGCTATCGGCGGCCTTGCACAGCAGGACGCCGAATTCGTCGCCGCCCAGGCGGGCTACGACGTCCTCGGCGCGCAGCGCGGACCGCAGGCGCAGCGAGAAGGCTTGCAACAGCATGTCGCCGGCCTGGTGGCCATAGCCGTCGTTGACCTGCTTGAAGCCGTCGATGTCCACGTACAGCAGGGCGAACAACTCCTCGTGCCGCTGGGCGCGGCTCAGGAAGCGGTCCAGGGTCTCGATGAACAAGGCCCGGTTCGGCAGCCCGGTCAACTGGTCGTGCGTGGCCTGGTGGCGCATCTGCTCCTCGATGCGGCGCCGTTCGGCGATCTCCACCTGCAACTGCTGATTGCGCTGTTCCAGCGTGGACAGCGCCTGCGCCAACTGCTGGCGGCCGGTTTCCAGTTCCAGGAATACCTTGACCTTGGACAGCAGGATCGAGTCGTTGACCGGCTTGGCGATGTAGTCCACCGCGCCGCTGCGATAGCCCTTCAACTGGTTCAGGTCGTCGGCGAAGGCGGCGGTGACGAAGATGACGGGCGTGTCGCGATTGAGCGGCTCGTTGGACAGCAGGGCGGCGACCTCGTAGCCGTCCATCTCCGGCATGTTGACGTCGAGCAGGATCAGCGCGAAGCGCTGGTCCAGGCAAAGCGCCAGCGCTTCGTTGCCCGAGGTGACCGTGACCAGTTCGGCATCGATCTGCGCCAGCAGCTTGCGCATGGCGAACAGGTTGGCCGGCGTGTCGTCCACGATCAGGATCTTGGGGGTGGGCAGGTCGGTCTTCAAGATAGGCACATCCGGTTGAGTTCGCTCGCGATGCCGGCGAGCGCGAGGCAATGGTCGGCGCCCGCCAGGGAAAGCGCCGCTTCAGGCATGCTGGAGGCTTCCGCTTCCTCCGGGTCTTGCACCAGCGCGATGCCCGCCCGTCGTCGCACGCAGCGCAGTCCGCGGGCGCCATCGTCGTTGGCGCCGGTCAGGATCACGCCGGCCATGCGGTGGCGGTAAGCATCGGCGGCCGATTCGAACAGCACGTCGATGCTGGGCCGAACGAAGCAGACCTTGGGGTCGACGTTCAAATAGAAATATTGGTCGCGCCCGATGAGCAGATGATAGCCCGGCGGCGCGACATAGAGCACACCCGGCAGCACCGGCGCACGCTCCTGCGCTTCCTGCACGGACATGGAGGTGTCGCGGGCCAGCAACTGGCACAGGGAGTCGGCATCGGCAGAGGCCGTATGGATGACGACGACGAACGCGGTCCGGGGGCAGGGGGCCAGGCCGCGCAGCAGGACTTGCAGGGCCCGCAATCCGCCGGTGGAACAGCCGATGGCCACCAGTTCCATCGCATCCCTCCGTCAGGTTGCCCGCACCGATCGGAATATCCGCGCCGGGCCGTCCACCGTGGCGAAGCTGGAGGCGGCCGAGGCCAGCGCGAGGTTTTCCTTGGTGCCCAGGCACAGGAAGCCGCCGCGCACGAGGCTGTCGGCGAACAGGGCCAGCGTGCGGTCCTGCAAGGTGTTGTTGAAGTAGATCAGCACGTTGCGGCACAGGATCAGGTGGGCTTCGCAGAACACCCCGTCCGTGGCCAGGTTGTGGTTGGCGAAGACCACGTTGCGGCACAGCGATTCGTCCAGCTTCACCAGGTCGTAGCGCGCGTGATAGTAGTCGGCCAGCGTGCGGGTGCCGCCCGACTGCTGGTAGCGCAGCGAGGCCGCCCGCGCCTCGCGCACGGGGAAGATGCCTTCCCGGGCCCGCGCCAGGGCGGCGTCGGAAAAATCGGTGGCGTAGATCTGGCTGCGATCGTACAGTCCGGCTTCCTCGAGCAGGATGGCGAGCGAATAGACTTCCTCGCCGTGGGCGCAGCCCGCCTGCCAGATGTTGATACTGGGATACGAGGCCAGGGTCGGAAACACTTTGGTGCGCAGCGCTTCGAACACGAAGGGATCGCGGAACATTTCCGAGACGGGCACCGACAGCCCGTCGATCACCTGGGGCAGGAAGGTGGCATCGCGCAGCATGCGCGAGGTGAGTTCGCCGATGTGCGCGAGGCCATGCTGGCGGACCAGCCCCTGCACGCGCCGCTTGAGCGAGGGGCGCGCGTATTGGCCCAGGTCATAGCCGTGGCGCCGCCGCAGGGCTTCGACGAACAGGTCCAGCTCGATTTCGTCCAGGTCGGGTTCCATGGCGTTCCAGGCGGGCCGCGCTAGCGGTGCAGCCATACTCGCATCATAGACAGCAGCTTGGGAATGTCCACCGGTTTCGGCAGGTAGTCGTTGGCGCCCGAGGCGAGGCTTTTCTCGCGGTCGCCCGGCATGGCCTTGGCGGTGAGCGAGATGATGGGCAGGTGCGCGTGGCGCGGGTTCTTGCGGATCTCTTGCGTGGCCTCGTAGCCGTCCATGACCGGCATCATGACGTCCATCAGGACCAGCTCGATGTCGGGATTCTCTTCCAACTGGTGCAGGGCCTTGCTGCCGTCCTGCGCCATCAGGACCTCCATGCCGCGGCCGCGCAGCGCCTTGGACAGGGCGAACAGGTTGCGCATGTCGTCGTCCACCATCAGGACCTTGCGTCCCTTCAGGTCGTCGTCGCTGCCCGAGGCCGACACCGCGGGCCGCAGCCGCACGCTGTGCAGGAAGAGGCTGACTTCGTCCAGCAGCCGCTCCGACGAGTGCGCGCCCTTTATCACCACGCTGTCGGTGTGGGAGCGTATCCGCAGTTGGTCTTCGCGCGACAGTTCCCGCGCGGAATACACCACCACCGGCGGGCGGGGCTCGACGGCCGACAGTCGTTCAAGGAAGTCGAAGCCTGAGATGCCCGGCAAGCCCAGGTCCAGCACGACGCAGTCGAAGGTCTCGCCGCGCAGCATGGCCAGCGCTTCCTCGGCCGAGCCGGCTTCCGAGATCTCGATGGGCTGGGACGACAGAAGGGTCCGCACCGAGGTGCGCGAGGCCGGATCGTCGTCGATGATCAGCAGCCGCCGGGCCTGGCCTTCGGTCGGCAGCATCAGGCGGTCGATGGCGCCGTTGAGCGCGTCGGCCGACACCGGCTTGGTCAGGTAGCCGGCGGCGCCGGAGTCGCGGGTGCGCGCAGGTTCGTCCAGCGCCGAGACGATGTGCACGGGGACGTGGCGCAGGCCGGGTTCGGCCTTGAGCCGTTCCAGTACGGTCCAGCCGTCCATGTCGGGCAGCATCAGGTCCAGGATGATGCCGGTGGGATGGTGCTGGCGGGCGAGTTGCAGGCCGGCCTCGCCGCCGTGGGCCACCAGGGCCGAGCAGCCCTTGCGCCGGATCATGTCGGCCAGGACGCGCGCGAAGGCCGGATCGTCCTCGATCACGAGGATGGTGGTGTCGCGGGGCGCCGCTGGATCGGCCAGCGGCGTGTCCGGCAGCGTCGTCGTGGCGTTGCTGGTCACGGGCGGAGCTTCGGCCGCGGGCGCCGGTTCGGCCGCGCCGGGCTGGAGCTGCGGCAGCATCACCGTGAAGACGCTGCCTTGTTCGGGCTCGCTGCGTAGTTGGATGTCGCCATGGTGCAGGCGCGCGAGACGGCGGGAAATCGCCAACCCCAGGCCCGTGCCGCCGAACTGGCGGCTGGTGCCGGCGTCGAGTTGTTCGAAAGCGCCGAAGACCTGCGCGAATTTCTCGGGCGGGATGCCGATGCCGGTGTCGTGCACTTCGATCGAGACGGACCGGTCGGCCGGAAAGCCGGGAAGGTCGGCGGCCGGGCGCCGCAGCACCAGCCGGACCTCGCCCGACTGGGTGAACTTGAAGGCGTTGCCGAGCAGGTTGGTCACGATCTGTTCGAGCTTGCCGCCGTCGGCCTGCACCGCGGGCGGCAGCGCATCGCCGATCTCGACGGCGAAGCGCAGGCCCTTGCCTCGCGCCACGTGGTCGAACTGGCGCTTGAGCCGGGCGGCGAAGCCGCGCAGGTCGACCTGTTCGAGCGACAGTTCCATCTTGCCCGCCTCGATCTTGGACAGGTCCAGGATGTCGTTGATGAGGCGCAGCAGGTTGGTGCCGCCTTCGTGGATGATGCGGGCCGATTCGATCTGGTCCTCGCTCAGGTTGCCCTCGCGGTTCTCGGCCAGGTCGTTGGACAGGATCAGCAGGCTGTTGAGCGGCGTGCGCAGCTCGTGCGACATGTTGGCCAGGAAGTCGGACTTGTACTGGCTGGCGCGCGCCAGCGCGTCCGCCTTTTCGGCCGTTTCCCGCTGCAGGGCTTCCAGCAGCGTCTTCTGCTGGTTCAGGATTTCCGACTGCTGGCGCAGTTCTTCGTTGGAGGCCTGCAATTCCTCCTGCTGCGTGCGCAGTTCTTCTTCGGAGGTGCGCAGTTCGGCGGCCTGGCTTTGCGTGCGTTCCAGCAGTTCCCGCGTATGCACCGAGCGCGTGATGTTCTCCAGCGACAAGGCCACGACAGGCAGCAGGGCTTCCAGCAGGCGATGGCGGCGGGCGTCCAGGGGACCCATCAGGCCCAGCTCGATGACGGCCAGGACGTGCTCCATCGACAGGACGGGGATCAGCATCAGGCGGGGAGGAACGGCCTCGCCCAGTCCGGACCGCATGCGCAGGTAATGGCCGGGCACGGCGTCGAGCTCGATCACCCGGGCCTCGCGGGCGCACTGGCCGACCAGGCCTTCGCCCATCCTGAACGGCTGGAGTCCGTCCGCCGGATCGGGCTGATATCCGTAGTGTCCGACCGGATGCAGCGCGTCGTCCTCGCCGCGCAGGTGGAACAGCGCCACGCCCGCGCCCAGTTCGGGGCTGAGCTGCGACAGCAGTGCCTGCGCGAATTCGGTGTGCGAGGTGGCGCGCTGCAAGCGGTCGGCGACCGTTCCCACGCAGTGGCCCACCCAGTTCTGGTCCGAGATGTCGATGGCCATCTGCTTGAACTCGGCCAAGGCCTTGGAGATGGTGCCGATCTCGTCCCGCCGGTCGATTCGAGGCGTCTCGACGGCGTGATCGTGCCGGGCCAGCCGTTCCATGAGTCCGCTCATCAGGCGCAAAGGCTGTGTGATGAGGGTGGCGGACAGCCGCAAGGCGGCCACGCCGCACAGCGCCGCCAGCAGCAGCGTGCCCCACAGCAGCCACTCGCGCTGGGATTCGGACTGTTCCAGGGCGTGTTCGCGCTCTTCCAGTTGCCGACGCGCATAGGCGCCGAAACTGTCCAGCGCCGTGACGATGACGGGGGTGGAGACCGGAGTGCGCACGGTAAGCTGCGACAGAAGCTGCTCGCGCTGGGTGGCCACCTGCGCCGGGGGCTCCTTGGCCAGCCGCCGCAGCTCGGTCAGCACCTGCTGTTCGACATTGTTGCGCCAGGTGGTGTCCAGGCTGCGGATGCTGTCCAGGCGGGTGCTTTGCGCGGCGTCGTTCCGGACCTGCTGCTCGAGGTGGTCGAGCTGGTGGGAGATCGCGGCGTTGGCCGCATCCAGTGTCTTGGTGTCGGGTTCGCCCGAACTCAGCAGCAACTGCCGCAGTTCGGACTGCCGCTGGTACAGAATCCGGCTGGTCTGCTCGACCTCGCGCAGCAGGTTGACCGTGGTACTGAACGCCGCCCGGTTCTGCTTCTCCTGTTCCAGGACCAGCGACGTGCCGATGCTGGAGATGATGAACAGGGTCAGCAGCGAGCCCACCAGCAGGGAGACCTTGCCGGTCAGCGGGATGTTCCCCAGCCATGAGTTCTCGAGGGTCTTCTTGCTGGACATGGAGGGGATATCCCGTAGGGCAGGCCAAGCCGCCATTCTAGGCGTTGCGGCCGGGCTCGGGCAGCTTTGTGGTGATTTTGCGGCACTGCCGCGGCAGGCGTCCGTTCAGCGCGCCGTGGGCCAGCAGGCCGACCAGCAGTCCCCAGAACGCGCCGCCTATGCCGAACATCGTGATATTGGCGGCCGACGCCAGGAAGGTGATCAGCGCGGCTTCGCGCGTCCTGGGCTCGGCCAGGGCGGTGGCCAGGCTGCCGCCCAGGGTGCCCAGCAGCGCCAGGCCCGCCAGCGTGGTGATGAAGGTGGCGGGGAAAGCCATGAAGACGGCGGCCAGCGTCACGCCGAACACGCCGACGAGGATGTAGAACACGCCCGCCGCGATCCCGGCGATCCAGCGCCTGGACGGGTTTTCGTGCGCTTCCCGGCCGGTGCAGATCGCGGCCGTGATCGCGGCGACGTTGAAGGCGTGCGAACCGAACGGCGCCATCAGCAGCGATCCCAGCCCGGTGGCGGTCACGATGGGATTGGCGCTGGTCTTGAAGCCGTCGTTGCGCAGCACGAGCATGCCGGGCATGTACTGGCCGGTCAGCGTGATCAGGAACAGCGGCAGCGCGACGCTCAGCAGGGCATTCAGCGAGAATGCCGGCATCGTCGGGATGGGGGCCGCGAATTTCAGTTCCAGTCCGGACAGGTCGACGCGGCCCTGCGCGAGCAGGAACGCCAGCCCCGCCACGAGGATGCCCACCACGGCGTAGCGCGCGGTGCAGCGCTTGAGCGCGACGTAGGCGACGATCAGCAGCCCGGCCAGCCACGGGTCGACGCTCAGTCCGCCGAATGCCTGGATGCCGAATTGCAGCAGGATGCCCGCCAGCAGCCCGGCTGCCACGCCGGGCGGGATGAACCGTATCACTTTCTCGAAGCAGCCGGACAGGCCCAGTACGACGAAGGCGGCGGCCGACACCAGGTAGGCGCCCACCGCTTCCGGGTAGGGCGTGGTGGCCAGGGCCGTGACGAGAAAGGCGGCTGCCGGCGTGGACCAGGCGGTGATGATGGGCTCGCGGTAGATCCAGCTCAGCAGGCAACCCGTCACGCCGACGCCGATCGACACCGACCATACCCAGGAGGCGGTCAGCTCCGGGCTCAGGCCGGCGGCGCGGGCCGCCTGGAACACCAGGATGAAGGTGCCGCCATAGTTGACGATGACCGAGATCAGGCCGGCCACGATGGGGTGGGGCAGATCGCTCCAGCGCAGGGACGAGGCGGGGCGGGAGGAGGGCAGGGCCGGCATGGGATTCCTGAAGGCTAGGGTTGGGCCGATACGGCAAGGATTTTTATAGCCTTAGAATGGTTGGCTGTTCCCCGCCATTTATTGGCATAGGTACCGGCCAATTGTTCAAACATGCCCAGCTCGAATCCGTCAAGGCCTGGATCGGCGATCCCGCGCACGCCGCCTTGCCCCTGCATGCGCGCATCCACCGCTCGGTCCGGCAACTGATCCTGGACGGCACGCTCGAGGCGGGCCGGCCCCTGCCGGCGTCGCGCGCCCTGGCGCGGTCGCTGGACGTGTCCCGCGACACGGTCGAGGCGGCCTATGGCCAGTTGCACGTGGAAGGCTTCATCGATCGGCGGGTGGGCAGCGGCAGCTTCGTGTCGGAACGGGCGCAGCGCAGGCCGGGGCGCGGAGCGGCGCCGCGCGCGCGGGCTCCGAGCGAGGCCTTGCGCCTGAGCCGGCGCGGCGGCGCCATGTTCGACGGCGGCGGCGTGCGCGATTTCCTCGACACTCGCCCGTTCGCGCCCGGCGTGCCGGAGACGCGCGGTTTCCCACTACAGACCTGGGAGCGGCTGGGGCGGCAGGTGTTGAAGGCGCATGGCCCGGAGGTGTTGCGGCACAGCCCGCCGCAGGGCATGGAGCCACTGCGGCGGGCCATCGCGGACTATGTCAATCTGGAGCGCGGCGCGTGCGCCACGCCCGAGCGGGTGCTGGTGCTGACGAGTTCCCAGCAGGCGCTGACCCTGTGCGCCAACGTGCTGCTCGATCCGGGCGACCGGATCTTCATCGAGGACCCCGTCTACCACGGGGCGCGCAAGGCCTTCGACGCCGCCGGCCTGGCATGCGTGCCGGTGCCCCTGGATGCCGACGGCATGCGGGTGGACCTGCTGCGCGAGGCGCCCCAGGCTGCCCGGGCCGTGTTCCTGACGCCATCGCATCAATTCCCGACAGGAACGACGCTGGCGCTGGACCGCCGCCTGGCCGTCATCGAATGGGCCCGGCGGCAGCGGGCCTGGATCATCGAGGATGACTACGACAGCGAGTTCCACTACGCCGGCCGGCCCACGGCCTGCGTGCAGGGACTCGATCCGCACGAACGGACCATCTATATCGGTACCTTCACCAAGTCGCTGTTCCCCGGCCTGCGCATCGGCTACATGATCCTGCCGCCGCAGCTCGTGGCGCCGATGACGGTGGCGCGCACCCTGCTGGATGGACACAGCGCGCCGCTGCCGCAGCTCACGCTGGCGCGCTTCATCGAGGGCGGGCATTTCGGCGCGCACGTGCGCACCATGCGCGCCGTCTATGCCGAGCGGCGCGATGTGTTGGCGCGGCTGGTGCGCAGACACCTGGCCGAGTTCGTCGAGCCCCGGGTGCCGGCGGGCGGCATGCAGATGCCCTGTGTCTTCATCCGCGACCTGTCCGAGCGCGCGGTGGTGGACGCGGCGCGCCGGGCCGGGATCGAGCTGCTCGGGCTGACGGCGCTGCATGCCTCGGACAGGCACGAGGCCGGCTTCCTGATGGGGTTCGCCGCCTATGCGCCGAACGAACTCGGTGCCGCGGTCAGGAAGCTGGCGCAGGTGCTGCGTTCCTTGCCCTGAGAGCTGATTCAGGGCAAAAAAATGCCGCACGCGAACGTGCGGCATCGTGACGGCCCGGCTGCGTGATCAGTGACGCAGGTCGGAGCGGGTTTCCACCTGAACCAGCGCCTCGGACGTCACCTGCGCGCGGATGCGCGGCTCACGGCCCAGGCGGGCCGGCGCGGCGGCCGGCGCGGCTTGGCGGGAGGCGGCCAGCTTGTCGCTGTCCGTTTCCACCCACTGCATGCCGGCCTGCTCGACCACGCGCACGAGTTCGTCGTGCGAGGCAGCCTGCGGCACCACGATCTGGGCCGGCGTATCCAGGATGGAGGCCGGTTGCGGGGCAGGGGGTTCGGCCACGGGCGCGGGCACTTCGGCCTGGGCTTGCACGGCAGCCGGTTCGGGCTGTGCGGCGGGGGCATCGGCCTGGGGCGCGGGCGCGCTCACGGCCTCGATCGGCAGGACCGGCTCGACCGGGATCTCGGCGGCAGGTTGAGCGGGGGCTTCGGCGGCAACGGCGGGCGCGGGTTCCTCGGCCGGCTGCGGGATCGCCACGGGGGCGGGTTCCTCGGCCTGAGGGGCGGCTTCCGGCGACGGCTGGGCTTCCTGGACGGGCTCGGCCGGTGCGTGCACGACTTCCGCCACCACGGGGGCGGGCGTGTCGATGGGCAGGGCCTCGGCCGTGATCAGGATGGGCTCGGACACCACGGCCAGAGGCTCGGCCGGGGCGGGCGCCGGAGCGCCATCCTCGTCGTCGGCCGATTCGTCGTCCTGCAGGCCATCTTCGCCCAGGGCGGCGCCGGCTTCGCCTTGACGGCGGCCACGGCGGCCGCGACGGCGGCGGCGCTTGCGCTCCGGTTCGCCATCGGCGCCATCGGTGCCATCGGCGGAGGCGAACAGCTCTTCTTCCTGGTCACCTTGCGGTTCGGCGGCCACAGGTACTTGCGGCACGACGGGAACCGCAGGAGCGGCGACCGGCGCTAGCGCCTCGCCAGCCACGACGGCGGCCGCGGCGACGGTCGAACCGGCGGTTTCATCGGCCGGCAGGTCCTCGCGGCGTCCTCCGCGGCGGCCGCGGCGGTTGCGGTTGCGGGCTTCGCCCGACTGCTGCTCGGCATCGTCGGTAACCGGCGCGGCGGCGACGGGGCGCTGCTGCTCTTCCTGCCTGGGCGCGCGGGCGCGGTCGTCCCTGCGGCCGTCGCGGCGCTGTCCGCGCGAATCGCGGGCTTCCTTGCGGCCTTCCTCGCCTTCCTGGCGCTCGCGGTCTTCGGGACGCGCCTCGCGGTTGTCGCGGCGGCCGCGGTTGCCGTTGCCCTGGGAGGTGCGGCGGCGGTTGCGATGGGCGTCACGGTCCTCGCGCGATTCTTCCTTGCGCGGGCGGGCGGCCGGCTCGGCCGGCTGGGCGGGGCTGCCCTTGAGCCAGCCGAACAGGCGCGACACCAGGGCCGAGAAGCCGCCGGCGGCCGGTGCCGCGGCGGGCTGGGCCTTGGCGCTGGGCGAGGGCGTGGACGAGACGGGCGCCGGCTGGGCGGGGGTGATGCCCTTGACGATGGCCTCGGGACGGGCCTTGACTTCGTGTTCCTGGGCGGAATAGGCGAGGTTGGTCTCGGGCGCCTCGGCCAGCTCGAAGCTCGCCTTGGCGCTTTCCAGCCTGGGGTCGTCGTGCCGCAGGCGCTCGATGCGATGGTGCGGCGTTTCCAGGTGCTTGTTGGGAATGAGGATGACGTTGACCTTCGAGCGCGCTTCCATCTTGGCGATGTCGGTGCGCTTTTCGTTCAGCAGGAAGGTGGCCACTTCCACCGGCACCTGTGCGTGCACGGCGGCGGTGTTTTCCTTCATGGACTCTTCCTGGATCAGGCGCAGCACCTGCAGCGCGCTGGACTCGGTGTCGCGGATGACGCCGGTGCCGTTGCAGCGCGGGCAGGTGATGTGCGAGCCCTCGTTCAGCGCCGGGCGCAGCCGCTGGCGCGACAGTTCCATCAGGCCGAAGCGGGAGATCTTGCCCATCTGCACGCGGGCACGGTCGAAATGGAGGGCTTCGCGCAGGCGCTGCTCGACGGCGCGCTGGTTCTTGCCGTCTTCCATGTCGATGAAGTCGATGACGATCAGGCCGCCCAGGTCGCGCAGGCGCAACTGACGGGCCACTTCGTCGGCCGCTTCCAGGTTGGTGCGCAGCGCGGTTTCCTCGATGTCGCTGCCCTTGGTGGCGCGCGCCGAGTTGACGTCCACCGCGACCAGGGCCTCGGTGTGGTCGATCACCACCGCGCCGCCCGAGGGCAGGGGCACCGTGCGGGCGTAGGCGGTCTCGATCTGGTGTTCGATCTGGAAGCGCGAGAACAGGGGTACGTCGTCGCGGTAGCGTTTCACCCGCTGGACGTTGTCCGGCATGACCACGCTCATGAAGGCGCAGGCCTGGTCGGCGATGTCGTCGGTGTCGATCAGGATCTCGCCGATGTCGGGCGAGAAGTAATCGCGGATGGCCCGGATGACCAGGCTCGATTCCAGGTAGATCAGGATGGGGCCGGCGTTCTCGCGGGCGGCGCCGTCGATCGCGGTCCAGAGCTGCATCAGGTAGGACAGGTCCCACTGCAGTTCTTCGACGTTGCGGCCGATGCCGGCGGTGCGGGCGATGATGCTCATGCCCTGCGGAACCTGGAGCTGCTCCATGGTTTCACGCAGTTCCTGGCGGTCTTCGCCCTCGACGCGGCGCGACACGCCGCCGCCGCGGGGGTTGTTGGGCATCAGCACCAGGTAGCGGCCGGCCAGCGAGATGAACGTGGTCAGGGCCGCGCCCTTGTTGCCACGCTCTTCCTTCTCGACCTGGACGATGAGTTCCTGGCCTTCGCGCAGCACGTCCTGGATGCGGGCGCTGCGGACGTCGACGCCTTCCTTGAAGTAGGTGCGGGCGATTTCCTTGAACGGCAGGAAGCCGTGGCGTTCCTCGCCATAGTTGACGAAGCAGGCTTCCAGGCTGGGTTCGACGCGGGTGATGACACCTTTGTAGATATTGCCTTTGCGTTGTTCGCGGCCGGCGGTTTCGATGTCGAGGTCGATGAGCTTCTGCCCGTCGACGATGGCAACGCGCAGTTCTTCCTGGTGCGTTGCGTTGAACAGCATGCGCTTCATGTATGAAGTTCTCCGTGGTCGTGTCGCGCCGAAAAACCGGCGCGCAGCCTCGGGCCGTCGGGAAGATGCGCGGTGCGCGGAGCAAGTGGAGGAAACCGGTGCGCGAAAAGCCGCACCCCGCGGACTCAGGTCACGATGACCGGCCGGGTGGGCATGCGCAAGGTCGGGAGAGAGCGCAGGCACCGTGGATGCCGCGGCCGCCGCCCACTGACCGCGGCTTGCGGTGGGGGCGATGGACGGTTGCGGTATCGAAAGCAGTGGTATTCACGGTATTTGCGAGCCAGACAGACTCGCCTCTTGGGCGAGCCTTTGCGTATACGACGACGGTTTCTTTGTACTTGCGTCCGCGGGCGCATATCCGTCGTCGCGCGGTTGGGCTTCGGGTTCGAAGCCATTGCGGCGCGGCGAGCGGGCGACCATGACGGCCCGGAAGAATCCGGCGGGCGGGACGGGTACAATTCCGGCACACTTTGCGACCTGTCCAGACCCGGCGGCGTGTTGCAAAGGCTGCAGGGCTTGCCGCGAAACATTCAGCGGCAGGCGGCAGCCCGATTGGGAACGCGGCCTGGATTTGGAAAGGTCTCGCGCACATCTGGCGGAAACGCCGCATAAAAGCGCGTCTCGACGCCGGAAGCGCGGTTCAGGGACACAATGTGTGCGTCAGCCCTGTGCTCCAACCCGCCTGATTCGATCAGGCTTCAGGATTATATGTCGGTACCATTGTTGCGCAAAGCGAAATCCACGCCCGGCCCGGGCCGCCCGGCCCGGAACCCCGAATCGGCGGCGGCGCCCGCCGTGCGCCTGGTCGAAGTGGACGAGGCGCACGATGGCCAGCGGCTCGACAATTTCCTGCTGCGGCTGTGCAAGGGCGTGCCCAAGAGCCACCTGTACAAGGCGATCCGGGGCGGCGAGGTCCGGGTCAACCGGGGGCGGGTGCCGGTGGATCACCGGATCGTCGCCGGCGACGTGGTGCGGGTGCCGCCGTTCCGGCTGCCCGAGGCGCCGGTGCGCTTCGTGCCGCCCAGCAAATTTCCCATCGTGTTCGAGGACGACGCGGTGCTGGCGATCGACAAGCCGGCGGGCGTGGCGGTGCACGGTGGCAGCGGCGTGGATTTCGGCGTCATCGAACAGTTGCGGCGGGCGCGGCCCGAGGCGCGCTTCCTGGAACTGGTGCACCGGCTCGACCGTGACACGTCGGGGCTGCTGCTGGTGGCCAAGAAGCGCAGCGCCCTGGTCGGCCTGCACGAATCGCTGCGCAACGGGCTCTGGAACAAGCATTACCTGGTCCTGGTCGCGGGCGACTGGGTGAACGACCGCCAGCACGTGCGCAAGCCGCTTACCAAGTGGTCCACCCAGTCGGGCGAGCGCCGCGTGAAGGTCGATCCCGACGGCCAGCCGGCCCATACCATCTTCACCCTCAAACGGCGCTACGGCCTGTATTCCCTGTTGGACGCCGAACTCAAGACCGGGCGCACCCACCAGATCCGGGTGCACGTGACCAGTTGCGGGTTTCCCATCGTGGGCGACGACAAGTACGGCGACGACCACGCCAACGCCGCGGCGGCCGGGCGCGGGTTCCGCAGGATGTTCCTGCACGCCCATACCCTGGCCATTCCGCACCCGCTGACCGGCGAGTCCCTGGCGCTGGAGGCCCATCTGCCCGAAGATTGCGTCAAATTCCTACAGCAACTGGAACATCCATGACTTCACCCCTCCCGGGCTATTCGCTGATCGTGTTCGACTGGGACGGCACCTTGATGGACTCGACGCCGACCATCATCGCCGCCATCCAATCCGCCTGTCGCGACCTCGGGCTGCCGGTGCCGCCCGACGAGGCTGCCGCCTGGGTCATCGGCCTGAGCCTGCAGGATGCGCTGATGGCCGCCGTTCCCACGCTCGCGCAGGACCAGGTCCAGGCCTTCGTCGCGCGCTACCGCTTCCATTACCTGACCCGCGATCCGCAACTGCGCCTTTTCGCCGGCGCCGAGCAGATGCTGGCGCGCCTGGCCGAGCGCGGCGCGCGGCTGGCGGTGGCCACGGGCAAGAGCCGCGTGGGCCTGGAGCGGGCCCTGGACGCCACCGGCATCCGCCGGTATTTCGACAGCACCCGCTGTGCCGACGAGACCTTCTCCAAGCCCAACCCGGCCATGCTGTTCGAGATCATGCGTGAACTGGGCGCCGATCCGGCGTCGGCGGTGATGGTGGGCGACACTTCGCACGATCTGCAGATGGCCCGCAATGCCGGGATCCATGGCGTGGGCGTGACCTACGGGGCGCACGCCGTGGACGAACTGGCGGGCTGCGCGCCGCAGGCGCTGGCCGGCAGCATCGCCGAGCTGGGCGACTGGCTGCACGGCCGCATCGCGGCCCACGCGGCCTAGCTGTCGCCGCGCCGCGACTTGCCCTATCCTAGCAATGCTTACCTCGACCTTCGACCTTTCATAGCGAGTTGTCTTCATGTCCCAGGATGCCTATTCCTCCCCGCCCGATGCTTCGTCCCGTGCCCCGGGGGAATGGGAGCGCGATGTGCTGGAGAAGCTGGTCTTCGCGTCGCTCAAGGAGCAGCGGGCCAAGCGGCGCTGGACCATTTTCTTCCGGCTGCTGATGCTGGCCATCGTGATCCTGCTGGTATTGGCCGCCACCGGCGTGCTGTTCCGCGGGTCGGGATCGGGCACGCCCGATCCGCATACCGCGCTGATCGAACTGGACGGCGTCATCGATGCCCAGGGCGAGGCCAGCGCCGACAAGATCAACGCGGCGCTGCAGGCTGCCTTCGACGACGGCAACGCCAAGGGGGTGGTCCTGCGCATCAACAGCCCGGGCGGTAGCCCGGTCCAGGCCGGCATGATCTTCGACGAGATCCGCCGCCTGCGCGCCCAGAACCCCGACAAGCCGGTGTACGCGGTGGTCGAGGAAATCTGCGCCTCCGGCGGCTACTACGTCGCCGCCGCGGCCGACAAGATCTACGTCAACAAGGCCAGCGTGGTCGGCTCCATCGGCGTCATCATGGAAGGCTTCGGCTTCACGGGCCTGATGGACAAAGTGGGCGTCGAACGGCGCCTGGTCGTGTCCGGAGAGAACAAGGCGCTGCTGGATCCGTTCTCGCCCGCCAATCCCGGGCAGCAGGCCCATGCGCAGGCGCTGGTGCAGGAAATCTTCCAGCAGTTCGTCGGCGCGGTGCGGGAAGGGCGCGGCGAGCGGTTGCATGAAACGCCGGACATGTTCACCGGGCTGATCTGGACGGGCGCCAAGAGCGTCGAACTGGGCCTGACCGACGAACTGGGCACGGTGGACAGCGTGGCGCGCGACGTCATCCAGGCCGACACGGTGGTGGACTATACGGTGCGCGAGAACTTCGCCGAGCGGGTCGCCAAGCGCGTGGGCGTGTCCTTCGGCGCCGGGCTGGCCAAGACCGGCCTGGGCGGCGCCGGCGGCGTCTGGCACTGGAAGTGACGGGCCGCGCCGCGAGTCCGGGGCCGCAGGCGCGGCGCCCTTAGCGCCGCAGTTGTCCCAGGATGGCGCGCCGGATCTCGCCGAAGCGCGGATCGGCGCGGTCGCGAGGGCGCGGCAGGTCGATCCGGGTCGCGCCGACCACGCGGCCGGGGCGCGGCGCCATGACCGCGATGGTGTCGCTCAGGTAGACGGCTTCCTCCACGTCGTGGGTCACCACGATCACCGTCACCCGCCGCTGCGACCAGATGCGCAGCAATTCCTCCTGCAGATGGACCCGCGTCAGCGAATCCAGGGCGCCGAAGGGTTCGTCCATCAGCAGTATTTCCGGTTCCGAGACCAGCGCGCGGGCGATCGCGGCGCGCTGCGCCATGCCGCCCGAAAGCTGGTGCGGATGGGCCTTGGCGAAGGCGGACAGCCCCACCAGTTCCAGCATCGCCGCCACGCGGCGGTCGCGGTCGCGCGGATCGAGATCGAGGCTGTCCAGTCCCAGCGCGACGTTGCCGGCGATGGTCAGCCAGGGAAAGAGGCGATGGTCCTGGAATACCATGCCGCGTTCGATGCCGGGCCCGGCGATGGGCCGACCGTCGATCAGGATCTCGCCCTCGAAGGCCGCGTCCAGTCCGGCCACCAGGCGCAGCAGCGTCGACTTGCCGCAGCCGGACGCGCCCACGATGCTCAGGAATTCGCCGTGCCGCAGGTCCAGGTTGATCCGCTCCAGGACCGGCAGCGGCTGGTCGTCCACGGTGTATTGCTTGGCCACCCGGCGCAGGGACAGCGCGTAGGGCGCGGGCAGGGCAAGGGAAGGGGAGGAAGTCGTCATTCAGCGGTCCCGCCAGGTGATGATGCGTGAAAAGATATGGCGCGAGGCCCGGTTGCAGGCATAGCCCACCAGCGCCAGCGCGACGACGCCGGCCAGCACCAGGTCCATGCGGAACAGCTCCCGCGCCGCCACCAGGAACGAGCCCAGGCCGCGTCCGACGCCGATCGCGTATTCGGCGCCCACGGTGCCTATCCAGGCCGTCAGCAGCGCGATCTCCAGGCCGATCAGGATGGCGGGTAGCGCGGCGGGCAGGACCATCTTCGTCACCCGCCGCCACGGCCGCAGCCTGAGCACCGCCGCGGTTTCCCAATAGGCGGGGGCGATGGCCCGCACGCCTTGCTCGGTGTTCAGGAAGGCGGGGAAGAAGGCCGACAGCGAGATGAAGACCACCTTGGCGACCTCGCCCGTGCCGAACCAGGCGGTCAGCAGCGGAATCCAGGCGAACAGGGCGACCTGGCGCAGGCCGTGCAGCGTGGGGGCGATCCCGCGCTGGAGCGGGCGCGACAGCCCCAGGGCCACGCCCAGCGCGACGCCGGCGCAGGCGCCCAGCGCGATCCCCGCCGTCGCCCGCGCCAGGCTGGCGGCAAGCGCTGCCCAGATCTGCCGGCCGTCCGCGTCCACGAACGGCGACGACAGGACCTGGTGCAGCGGCACCAGCAGCGGGGTCCGTACGAGACCGGTGTCGACCACGGCCAGCCACAGGAGCACCAGGGCGGCGGGCAGGGCGGCGCCGCGCCGCACGCGGGGTGGAATGCGCGAGAGGGCGGCCAGCGGCCCTTGCCAGGCGGCGTCAGCCATGGGAGGGCACCCTGCGGTTCAGGGCCTGCTCGATGACCAGCAGCGCGCGATCCAGCGCGAAACCCGCCAGGCCCACCACGATCATGCCGACGATCACGATGTCGGTCTGGAACTGCTTGCGGCCCCACACCATCATGTAGCCGATGCCCTCGGTGGCGGCCAGCATCTCGACCACGATCAGGGCGATGAACGCGTGGCTCATGCCCAGCCGCACGCCGCTGAAGACCGGGCCCAGGCTGGCGGGCGCGATTACCCGGATGAAGCGGGTCCAGGGCCGCAGGCGCAGCACCCGAGCGGTTTCGAGGTGGGTCTTGGGGATGTCGCGTATACCCTGGGCGGTATTGATGACGATGGGCACGAAGACCGCCTTGGCGATGATCAGGATCTTCAGCGTCTCGGCGATGCCGAAGACCAGGATCAGGATGGGTATCCAGCCGATGGACGGAATGGCGAACAGCGCGCGCAGCAGCGGATCGAGATAATCGCGCACGGTGTCCGAGACCCCCAGTGCGATGCCGGTGGCCAGGCCCAGCGCGGCGCCCAGCAGGAAGCCCAGGCCGATGCGGTGCAGGCTGACGGCGAAGTTCGCGGCGATGTCGCCGTTCTCCAGCAGTTCCACGAAGCTGGTCCATACCCGTTCCGGCGCCGGCAGGATCTGCGGCGCCATCCAGCCTTGCGCGGCGGCCAGTTGCCAGACGCATAGCGCCAGGGCCGGCAGCAAGAGGGGCAGCAGCGCGGCGCGCCAGGCCCGTGGCGGAGGGGGCCGGGGCGTGGAGGCGGGAGCGGCGATCGCGTCCAGGTGGGCGTCGGTATGGGAGGTCATGGCGGTCGCTCCCGTCAGCCTTCCAGCGGCTTGCCGTTGGCGTCACGCCGCGGCCAGGTCCCCTGCAGGCCGAGCTGGTCCAGTGCCTGGTCGACGTACTTGGGCAGGAACCATTGCTGGAGGTCGATGCCCGAGCGTATCAGTTTCTGCTCCTGGCTGAAGGCGACGGCGTCTCGGTACTGGGAAACGAAGAACGTGTCGATGCGCGGATTGAAGACGTCCTTGAGCGCTACCCCCGCGTACTCGTCGCGCAGTGCCTGGTAGGGCACGCCGGAGCGGGTCCAGATCTGCAGGGCTTCCTCGCGGTTTTCTTCATGGCCCAGCCACTCCGCCGCGCGCACCAGCCCGCGCACCACGCGCTGCGTGGCTTCGGGGTAGCGCTGCTCGAACGATTCGGTCACCGTGATCGCGCCGAAGCCGGCCGCCTTGGGGCCGATGTCGTGCGAGCTGTAGAAGACCTTGGCCAGGCCCTTGTCGCGCAGCGACAGCAGCACGCTCGAACCGATCACCGCATCCACGCTGCCTGCCGTGAGCGCCGCCAACTGGTCTGCGGTGGCGAGGTCGAGCAGGGTCACGTCCTTGAGGGTCAGGCCGTTTCCTTCCAACGCCTTCAGGAAGGCCCAGTGCAGCACCGTGCCCTTGGCGACGGCCACCCGCTTGCCCTTGAGATCCTTGAACGACTTGACGGGCAGGTCGGGCCGGGCCACGCCGAAGATGGTGGTGTAGCCGTACGAGGTCACGATGCGCGTGGGCAGCCCGTTGGCGCGGCCGACGATGTTGGGCAGCGAGCCGTATTGGGCGAAATCCAGCCGCTTGTTGGCGATGGCCTCGTTGATGGCCGGCCCCGTGCCCGTGAAGTACTCGAAGCTCAGTTTGACCGGCGTGCCCTTGAATTCATCGGCGATGAACCCCTTGCCCTGCGCGATCGCCAGCACCGCCAGCCCATAGGGCTTGCCGAACCCCTGCCCAAAACCACCGAACCGCACCTGCTCCGGCCAGCCCTGCGCCTGCGCGCCCACTGCCACCAACCCCGACACCACGACCGCCGCCGCATAACGTATGAACCGCATATTCCTACCCTTTTGAAAATAACGATGCCCCGGCAGTTGCCAGGGCACAGCGGATCCGGCTCAGCCGGTCCGCCAGTGCCGCCCCCTACGGGGCCCGGCGCCGGGCCGCCCCAAGGCGGGCCCCGGCCCCCTCGGGGGGCTGCCGCGTAGCGGCTGGGGGCTCACCCGTGCAGGGCGCGCGTAAGCGCGTAGGGGGATTTATCAGTGAGCTCGCGTCAGGAGCTCGAAACTGCTGTCGCGCTGCGCCGTCGCCGTGCGCCCAGCCCCCCAGCCGATCGCGGCGCGGTAGCTGCCCATCAGGGGCCGCGCCGCGGTTTCCTCGACCGCTTGCGCGGCATCGGCCGACGCTGCCACGTACAGGGCGTCCACCGGGCAGTACAGCTCGCACATGAAGCAGGTCTGGCAATCGGACTGCCGGGCGATACGCGGCGGGCCGCCGGGGACGAGATCGAAGACATTAGTGGGGCAGGCGTGCACGCAGATGTTGCAGGCGGTGCATCGCTCGGCGCTGACGATCTCGATCATGCCGCCACCTTGCCCGTGTAGGCGCCCGGCGTCGCGGGCGTCGAGACGGGCTGTGCCCGTACCCAGACGTCGTCCAGCCCGCCGCTGACCAGCCGGTGGTGCTGGGCGGGATCGACGGCGGCGTGCTCGGCGCGCCGGTGCATGCCCCGCGTCTCGGTGCGTTGCAGGGCGCTGCGATACATCCAGCGCGAGGTCGCCAGCATGGCCGCCGCCTCGCGGGCGCGCACCCACTGTGTGCCCGTGCCCGCGGGGCGTCCGTGGCGCACGCGGAGCCACAGCGCATCCAGCCGCTGCAACGAGTCTTCCAGCAGCGATCCGCTGCGCGTCCAGTTGCGTTCGGTGGGAAACACCTCGGCCTGGACCGCGCGGATGACCGCGTCCGCGTCCCACGAGGCGGACGGATCGCCGTCCAGCCCGGCCACGCCGGCGCGGTGGACGTCGCGGTGGCCGAAGGCGCGTGCCTCGCGGGCGAACCGGGCGGCGCCGGCGCCGGCCCAGAAACCCGAAGACATGGCCCAGGCGGCGTTGTGGCTGCCGCCGCCGGTGAAGGCCCCGCAGATCAGCTCGCGCGTGGCGGCATCGCCCGCCGCATACAGTCCGGCCACCGTCGTGGCGCAGTCGTCGCCGACCACGTGCAGGCCGCCGGTGCCGCGCACCGTGCCTTCCAGGCGCAGCGCGACCGGGAAGTGCTGGGTGAAGGGGTCGATGCCCTGCCGGTCGAAGGGGACGAAGAAGTTGGGCTGCGCGGTGCGCATCCAGGCACGGATGGCGTCGTCGGCGCGGTCCAGGCAGGCGTAGACGGGCTGGGTCGCCAGTGTCCTGGCGATGACGCCGCGCCCGCGCGACGAACCCGCTCCCTCGATGCGTTGCCCGTCGCGGTCATAGAACGTTGCCCAGTTGTAGAACAGGGATTTGGTGACCGACGCGAAGGCCGGGCCCAGCCCGTAGGCGTTGGAGAACTCCATGCCCGACAGTTCGGCGCCGGCCTCGGCGCCGAGCAGGTAGCCATCGCCGGTCAGGACGTTGCAGCCCAGCGCGCGGCTCAGGAAAGCGCAGCCGCCCGTGGCCAGCACCACCGCGCCCGCGCGGGCCACCCATGTCGCTCCCGTCTGGCGGTTGATGCCGACGGCGCCGCAGGCTGTGCCGTGCTCGTCCACCAGCAGCTCCAGTACCGGACTGTGGTCGAGGATGCGCGCGCCCGCCCGCTTGGCCGCCTTGCGCATCAGGCGCATGTAGTCCGGGCCCTGCAGCGAGGTCCGGTGCAACTGGCCGTGTTCGTCCTGGGGGAAGGGGTAGCCCCATTCCGTCAGCGTCTCGATGTTGTTCCACGTCTGTTCGAGCACGCGGTCCATCCAGGCGTGTTCGGCCAGGAAGCCCCCCATTTCCAGGCGGCTGGCCTTGGCCTTCTCGCGCGCGGCGGCGTCGCGCGGCACGTGCCAGACGCCGGTGCCGGACGGTGCGGTCGCGCCGGAGGTGCCGCAGTATCCCTTGTCCACGAGCAGCACGCGCGCGCCGCGCGCGGCCGCGCCAACGGCGGCCCACGTGCCGGCCGGACCGCCTCCTATGATCAGCACATCGGCATCATGCCGGACCGAGGCCTCGGTGCCGGACAGGGGGTGCAAATCGCGTACCGCCATGTTCGTCTCTCCTGGAACCGGCCATCGGCCGGAGTGCGGGGGACCGCAGCGGAGAGAGGAGCGCCTTCGTCCGCATGCCGGTCATTCATGTCCATGGATGCTAGAGACCGAAGGCTGGCCGCCCAACGATTTGTTTCGCGCTTGGTTATCCGGTTATTGCATGTGATGCCTAGCCCTTGGCCAGGAACAGGAACAGCGTGGGCTGCTTGTCCAGGTCGGGGGGCGGCTGGTGCTTCCAGTCCGCGACGCTGTGCGTGCGCACCCATTCGCGCTCGGTCGTGAGCGCGCGGGCGATGCACAGCAGGGTCGCCGGCCGCAGGGTGGCCAGCATCGTCGCGAACATGGCGCCGTTGCGATAGGGCGTCTCGATCAGGAGCTGGGTCTGGTTGTGCCGCGCCGAGGCCTGCTCCCATTCCCGCAACTGCCGCGCGCGTTCGCCCGCATCGACCGGCGCGTAGCCATGGAAGGCGAAGCGCTGGCCGTCGAGGCCGCTGGCCATGAGGCCGAGCAGGATGGAGGAGGGGCCCACCCAGGGCTGCACGCGTAGGCCCATGGCGTGCGCGGCGCGGGCCACGCGCGCGCCGGGGTCGGCCACGGCTGGGCAGCCGGCCTCGGAAACCAGGCCGATCTCGCCGCCCGCCGCGATGGGCTTGAGCCACGCCGCGATGTCGCGGTCGTCGGTGCGGGCGTCCAGGGTGTGAATGGTGATTTCCTGGATCGGCCGCACGGTGCCGATGGCCTTCAGGAAGGCGCGCGCGGTCTTGGCGTTCTCGGCGATGTAGGTGTCCAGCCGGCCGGCCAGGGCGCGGGCCTCGGCGGGCAGCCAGCGCTCGGGCGGGGCGTCGCCGAGCGAGACGGGGACCAGGTGCAGGATGCCGGAGGGTTTCATGCGCGGGGCTCCTCGAGCGCGTCCAGCGGGTCCATACCGAAGCCGGCCAGCAGCCGGGTCAGGGCGATCAGCGGCAGGCCGATCAGGGCGGTGGGGTCGTCGCTTTCTATCCGCTCCATGAGTGCGATGCCCAGGGCCTCGGCCTTGGCGCTGCCGGCCGTGTCGTAGGGGCGCTCGGCGTGCAGGTAGGCGCGCAGCGCCCGGTCGGACAGTTCGCGCAGCATGCACCGCGTGGTCACGACGGCGCTGGCGTGGCGCTGGCCGTCGTCCACCGCCACGGCCGTGTGGAAGGCGACCGTGCGGCCGCGCATGGCCTGCAATTGCGCGAGCGCCTGCTCGAAGCCGCCGGGCTTGCCGATGGGGGCGCCGTCCACCGTCGCGACCTGGTCCGAACCGATCACCAGCGCGCCGGGATGGCCCTGGCTCACGGCCCGGGCCTTGGCCAGGGCCAGGCGCAGGGCGAGGTCCTGGGGCGGTTCGCCCGGGGCCGGTGTTTCGTCCACGCCGGGCGCGGTCACTGAAAAGGGAAGCCGCAGGCGTTCGAGCAGTTCGCGGCGGTAAGGGGAGGTCGAGGCGAGGATCAAGGACCGCGCCGTGGTTTCAGGGCTTGCCATGGTGGGATAAGTGTTTGACTTGTTTGACTCTTTTGGGGCTTTCACGCTATTATCCAACGTTTTCCCGAGCTTCTTTTCCTTTCCGGGCGTGTCTCTGGACTGCATGGGCGGGACTGCGTGGATGTTTCGGAAAGCAGGCAAAAGAAAGTGCGGTGGGAAAACATGCAAGGCGGCAGGTCGTGAAAGACTCCAGCGAATCCGGCGCGGTGCGCCACATCGATGCGTTCGAGTTCGTCCGGCTCGGACGGTCGCTCGAAGGCAGCGCGCCGCTCGCGCGTTTCGTCCGCTTGCTGGACGGCTTGCCGGAGCAGGATCCTTCTGTGGTGGTGCGCTGGTCGGCCCAGGCCGATCGCGGCCCGCTGGGTGAACCCCTGATCCGGCTCGCGGTCGAAACGGTCTTGACCGTGCAGTGCCAGCGTTGCCTGGGGCCGCTGGCGATGCCCATCGAATCCGAGGTCGCGTTGCAGCTGGTCGAAACCGAGGCCGAGCTCGACGATCCGGATACGTTCGACGAGTCCGACCTGGACGAGCTCGATGCGGAGCAGGATTTCGAGAAAGTGCTGGGATCGCGCCGGTTCGATCTGTTCGAGCAGATCGAGGACGAGTTGATCCTGAGCGTGCCGTACGTGCCCCGGCACGATATCTGTCCCGAGGGTGGGGGCGGGCCCACGGGCGATGCGCCCGAGAAAAAACCGTCGCCGTTCGCGGTGCTGGCCGGGCTGAAGGGCTCGGCGGGTGACGTCGGCAAATAAGCGACATATTTTGTGTATAGTCGCAGCGGGCCGGAGAAGGGGCGTTTGATTTCCCTGTCCGGCGCGATGCGGATAAGTAAGCGATCGTTGTAAGCGTTTTCGTTGTAGTTTGGGTTTTTGGACGGCGTTTCGGGCAAGCCTGCGCAGACCGCCGTCATCATTCGAGAAAGCAGGTTTTAGAACTCGCGGCGGTTACGCGTAGGCATCTGGCTTACAATGCGCGCCGTTCCTAGGAGTCCAGTCACATGGCCGTTCAGCAAAACAAAAAGTCGCCCTCCAAGCGTGGTATGCACCGCGCCCACGATTTCCTGACCAATCCCCCGGTCGCCGTCGAACCGACGACGGGCGAGACGCACCTGCGTCACCACATCAGCCCCAACGGCATCTACCGCGGTCGCAAAGTCCTCAAGACCAAGAACGACGAGTGATACCGAACGGCCCCGGGCAGTCCCTTGCACTGGGGTCGTTTACTCAGGGGTGGAATGCGGACGCCGCGAGGCCTACAGGTCGGCGTTCCTCCCCTGGGCACTTGCGGAATGGTTTTTCCGGTCTTGTCTGTCCCGCCGAACCAGGTTTGCCGATGACCGATACAGCTTGTGTCTGTAGAAGGCCGGGCAGCCGTCGCGCGCGTGGGCAGGCGTTTCTGCGTCCATGGCTATGATCCGTATCGCGATCGATTGCATGGGAGGCGATTTCGGCCTGCCCGTGACGATTCCTGCTGCCCTGGCGTTCTCCGACCGCCATCCTGGCGTCGAGCTTCTGCTCGTCGGCCTGGCCGACCAGATCGAAGTCCGTCTGGCGCAGGCCAAGGCCTCTCCCGCCCAGCGGGAGAGGCTGCGCATCGTGCCCGCGACCGAAGTCGTCACCATGGACGACAAGGTCGAGGTCGCGCTGCGCCGCAAGAAAGACTCTTCCATGCGCATCGCCGCCGAACTCGTGCGCGACGGCCAAGCCGACGCCTGCGTTTCGGCGGGCAATACCGGCGCATGGATGGCCATTTCCCGCTATGTGCTCAAGACGCTGGACGGCATCGATCGTCCCGCCATCGCCAAGGCCATTCCCAACCAGTCGGGCGGCATGACCGTCATCCTGGACCTGGGCGCCAACGTCGATTGCACGGCCGAGCACCTGCTGCAGTTCGCCATCATGGGTTCGGCACTGGTTTCCAGCGTCGGCCATCGCGAGCGGCCCACCGTGGGCCTGCTCAACATCGGCGAGGAAGCGATCAAGGGCAACGACGTGGTCAAGCAGGCCGCCGAATTGCTGCGCGGCAGCGCGCTGAATTTCCACGGCAACGTCGAGGGCAACGATATTTTCAAGGGCACCGTGGACGTGGTCGTCTGCGATGGCTTTGTTGGTAACATCGTGCTCAAGTCTTCCGAGGGCCTGGCCAAGATGCTGGGTGTCTTCATCAAGGAAGAGTTCAAGAGAAACCTGTTCACGCTGTTGATGGGCGCCATCGCCACACCGGTGCTGAACCGCTTCCGCCAGCGCGTGGACCCGCGCCGCTACAACGGAGCGGCGCTGCTGGGATTGCGCGGCGTCGTCATCAAGAGCCATGGTTCCGCCGACACCTACGCGTTCGAATGGGCCCTGCAGGACGCCTACGACGCGGTCGAAAGCGGCTTGCTCGGCCGGACTGCGCAAACCATTGCGCAGATCACGAGCGTGCCGGCCGGCGGGACCGAGCATGAGGCCGGCCTCGAGCCGTCCTCGCACGGAGATATTGCATGAGTGCAACAACGGCGCATCCGTCCAGCAGCCCGGCTCCCGCGGCATGGTCGAGAATCGTCGGTTCGGGCAGTTGCCTGCCCGAGCGCGTGGTCAGCAATGACGAGCTGGCGGCCGAGCTGGCCCAGCGCGGCGTCGAGACGTCCGATGCCTGGATCGTCGAGCGTACCGGCATCCGCCAGCGCCACATCGCCGAGCGCGGCGTCACCTCCAGCGAACTCGGTACCGAGGCCGCGCGGCGCGCGCTGCAGGACGCCGGGATCGACGCCGCCGAGCTCGATCTCATCATCGTCGCGACCTCGACGCCCGATTTCGTCTTTCCCAGCACGGCCTGCCTGATCCAGGCCAGGCTCGGCGCCTCGCGCGCCGCGGCCTTCGACGTCCAGGCCGTGTGCACGGGCTTCATCTACGCGCTGACCACCGCCGACAGCTTCGTGCGCGCCGGCCGGGCCCGCAAGGCCCTGGTCATCGGCACCGAGGTCTTCTCGCGCATCCTCGATTGGAACGACCGGTCGACCTGCGTGTTGTTCGGCGACGGCGCCGGCGCCGTGGTGCTCGAGGCGTCGCCCGAGCCGGGCCTGCTGGCCGCCAAGCTGCACGCCGATGGCAGCCAGACCAAGATCCTGTGCGCCGCCGGCAACGTGGCCTATGGCGAGGTGACCGGCGACCCCTTCCTGCGGATGGAGGGGCAGGCGGTCTTCAAGCAGGCCGTCACGGTGCTCGACCGTGTGGCGCAGGAAGTGATGGAGGAAGCGGGCGTGCCGCTGTCCGACCTGGACTGGCTCATTCCCCACCAGGCCAACGTACGCATCATCAACGCCACCGCCAAGCGCCTCGGCATCCCGCTCGAACGCGTGGTGTCCACGGTGGACCTGCATGCCAACACCTCGGCGGCCAGCGTGCCGCTGGCCCTGGACGCCGCCCGCCGCGATGGCCGCGTCAAGCGGGGCGATCTGGTGATGCTGCAGGGCGTGGGCGGCGGATTCACGTGGGGCGCCGTGCTGGCGCGCATGTGAGTCCGGTAGGAAAACAGAACAAGCGGGGCTTTACCCATGACTAAAATTGCATTCGTCTTTCCCGGCCAGGGTTCGCAGTCGGTCGGCATGCTCGACGGCTTCGCAGGCAACGCGTCGGTAGCCGACGTGGTGGCCCGTGCCGGCGCCGCCCTGGGCGAGGACCTGGGCGGCCTGATGGCCAATGGCCCGGCCGAACAACTGAACCTGACCACCTACACCCAGCCGGTCATGCTGACCGCCGGCGTGGCGGCCTATGCCGCCTGGCAGGCGGCGGGCGGGCCGGCTCCCGCGGTCGTCGCCGGGCACAGCCTGGGCGAATACGCGGCGCTGGTCGCCGCCGGCTCGCTCACGCTGGAAGATGCGGTGCGGCTGGTCCGCATCCGTGCCGACGCCATGCAGTCCGCGGTTCCCGTGGGGCAGGGCGGCATGGCGGCCATCCTGGGCCTGACCGACGACCAGGTGCGTGCCGCCTGCGCCGCCGCGGCCCAGGGCGAGGTGGTCGAGCCGGTGAACTTCAACGCGCCGGCGCAGGTGGTGATCGCCGGCAACAAGGCTGCCGTGGAGCGCGCCTGCGAGGCCGCCAAGCAGGCGGGCGCCAAGCGCGCGCTGCCGCTGCCGGTTTCGGCGCCTTTCCATTCCAGCCTGATGCAGCCGGCCGCCCAGACCCTGGCCAAGGCGCTGGAAGCCATCGACATCCAGTCGCCCCATATCCCGGTGCTCAATAACGTGGACGTGGCCGCGCCGACCGAGCCGGCGGCGATCGCCGACGCGCTGGTCCGCCAGGCCTGGCATCCGGTACGATGGGTGGAAACCATACAGCTGATGCAGTCCCAGGGGATTACCCATATCGTCGAATGCGGACCGGGCAAGGTGCTGACCGGCCTGGCCAAGCGCATCGCCCCCGACCTGACGGCCCTGGCCGTGACGGACCAGGCGTCGCTTCAAGCTGCCTTGGAGGCTACCGCCTCCAATTAGGGCTCCCCCCTACGCGCTTCGCGCGCCCCCCCAGGGGGCGGCACTGGCGGACCGGCGGAGCCGGATCCGCTGTGCCCTGGCAAGAGCGGGGGGAGGGAGGCTTGGGGTTGGATGGATAAGTCCGGGGCGCTGGGGCGCGCCGGGGTGAGATAAGGAAAAATCATGGAATTGCAAGGCAAGGTCGCTCTGGTGACGGGTGCGTCGCGGGGGATAGGCAAGGCGATCGCGGCGGAGTTGGCCGCGCGGGGCGCGACCGTGGTCGGGACCGCCACGACCCAGGCCGGCGCCGACACCATCACCGAGGCGCTGGGCGGGTTCCCCGCCAAGGGCCGTGGCGTGGTGTTGCAGGTGAACGACGCCGCGGCGGTCGACGCCCTGGTGGACGAAATCGGCAAGGCCGATGGCGGCCTGCACATTTTGGTCAACAACGCCGGCATCACCCGGGATACACTCGCGATGCGCATGAAGGACGAGGATTGGTCGGCGGTGATCGACACCAATCTGACGGCGGTGTTCCGCCTGTCTCGCGCCGTCATGAGGGGGATGATGAAGGCCAAATGGGGCCGTATCATCAACGTGACCTCGGTGGTGGGCGCCAGCGGCAACGCTGGCCAGGCGAACTACGCCGCCGCCAAGGCCGGGGTGGCCGGCATGACCCGCGCCCTGGCGCGGGAGTTGGGCAGTCGCAACATCACCGTCAACTGCGTGGCCCCGGGTTTCATCGATACCGACATGACCCGTGCCCTGGGGGACGAGCAGACCGGTGCCCTGTTGGGACAGATCCCGCTGGGCCGCCTGGGCCGTCCCGAGGATATCGCCCACAGCGTCGCCTTTCTGGCGTCGCCGGGGGCCGGATATGTAACCGGCGCCACCCTGCACGTCAACGGTGGCATGTACATGAATTGATTTCCGCGTATTGCAACCGCGATATGCATTCGTCCGGCCGGGCCGCTTTAGACAAGCGAGCTTGGCTATAATTCAGTTAGATATAGACCCTTTTGGAGGATCTCCATGGATAGCATCGAACAGCGCGTCAAGAAGATCGTCGCTGAGCAACTCGGCGTCAACGAAGCCGAGATCAAGAACGAATCTTCTTTTGTCGACGACCTCGGTGCCGATTCGCTCGATATGGTGGAACTCGTCATGGCGCTCGAAGACGAGTTCGAGACCGAGATTCCCGACGAGGAAGCCGAGAAGATCACGACCGTGCAGCAAGCCATCGACTACGTTGGCGCGCACATCAAGAAGTAAATCGTTTTCGTGCGATGACGCAGGCGGCTCATCGGCCGCCTTCGTTTTTTAAGTTCGGCGCGGCCATGCGCGACCTTGCCGGAGTCAACGGCGGGAGGGCAGCTGCCGGATTCGCTTTTTCTCCGCGCACTTGAGGAGTAGTCAGTGAAGCGACGCGTCGTCATCACCGGTCTCGGTATCGTTTCCCCTGTGGGCAATGACATCGCCTCCGCATGGGACAACATCGTCAACGGCCGTTCAGGCATAGACCGCATCACCCGCTTCGATCCTACCGATTTCAACTGCCATATCGCCGGTGAAGTCAAAGGGTTCGATGCGAGCCAGTTCGTGCCCGCCAAGGAAGTGCGCCAGATGGATACTTTCATCCATTACGGCATTGCGGCCGGCGTGCAGGCCTTGAAGGACAGCGGGCTTGAAATCACCGATGCCAACGCCGAGCGCGTCGGCGTCATCGTCGGCTCGGGTATCGGCGGGCTGCCCCGCATCGAGGAAACCGAGGCCGATTACCTGCAGCGCGGTGCGCGCCGCATTTCGCCTTATTTCGTCCCGGCGTCGCTGATCAACCTGATCTCGGGCCAGTTGTCGATTCGCTTCGGCATGAAGGGACCCAGCTACGCCGTGGTTTCGGCGTGCACCACCGGCCTGCACAGCATCGGTGACGCCGCGCGCCTGATCGAGTACGGCGATGCCGACGTCATGCTGGCCGGCGGTGCCGAGTCCACCGTGTCGCCGCTGGGCATCGGCGGTTTCGCCGCCATGCGCGCGCTGTCCACCCGCAACGACGATCCCAAGACGGCCTCGCGGCCCTGGGACCGCGATCGCGACGGCTTCGTGCTGGGCGAGGGCGCGGGCGTGCTGGTGCTCGAGGAATACGAACACGCCAAGAAGCGCGGCGCGCGCATCTATGGCGAATTCGCCGGCTACGGCATGAGTTCCGACGCCCACCACATCACGGCGCCCGATCGCGAAGGTCCTTGCCGCGGCATGGTCAACGCGCTGCGCAACGGCGGGATCAACAAGGAAGAGGTCCACTACGTCAATGCCCACGGCACTTCGACGCCGCTGGGGGACAAGAACGAGACCGAAGCCCTGAAGCTGGCCTTCGGCGACCACGCCAGGCAGATCGTGGTCAGCTCGACCAAGTCCATGACGGGCCACCTGCTGGGCGCCGCCGGCGGCATCGAGGCCGTGTTCACGACGCTGGCCATCTACAACCAGATCGCCCCGCCCACCATCAATATCTTCAATCAGGACCCCGAGTGCGATCTCGACTACTGCGCCAACCAGGCGCGGCAGATGAAGATCGATGTCGCGCTGTCGAACTCCTTCGGATTCGGCGGTACCAACGGCACGATGATCGTGCGCAAGGTCTGATTTGAGCGATATCGGGACGGCACCCTCCGGCCTGTCCATGCTGGCGCATCTGCGGCCTTCGGGCCGCGCCGGCCTGCTGGGGCATTGCATCGCCCTGGCAGCGGGATCGGCCGCGGCCGTTGGCACCTGGTTCGCGTTTACCGGCTCGCCGCTGGCCTGGGCGGCAGCCCCGGCCGCCGGCCTGGGCCTGGCGCTGGGCGCCATCGGCTGCCAGCGCCGGGCGCGCCTGCCGTTTCACGCGCTTGCCGTCGACGCCGGCGGCAACTGGTCGCTGGCCGACCGGGAGGGGTGGCGGCGTTTCCGGCCGCATCGAATCTGGCGTTCCCCCCTGGGCTGGCTGACGCTGCAAGGCGATCTCGCACCGCCGCCGGGACGGCTCCAGCCGCCCACGCGGGCGACGCTCACCGTGTGGGCCGACAGCCTGGATGCCGGCGAATGGCGCCGGTTGCGCCTGGCTGTCGCCTGGACCGAGCAGCGGGGCGAAGGCTTGCTGGTCGCGCCCCAGGCTCGTGATCCCCGCCTGGGAACCCCGGCATGACGAGCGAGCGCGAGATCGACGCCGAGCTGGTCGCCCGCGTGCAGCGGGGCGACAAGAAGGCGTTCGAGCTGTTGATGCTGAAGTATCAGCGCAAGATCCTGCGCCTGTTGTCGCGTTTCATCCGGGATCCCAGCGAAATCGAAGACGTCGCCCAGGAGGCCTTCATCAAGGCCTATCGTGCGCTCCCGCAGTTTCGCGGGGAAAGCGCCTTCTACACCTGGCTCTACCGCATCGCGATCAATACCGCCAAGAACCATCTGGTGGCTTCGGGCCGGCGTCCCAGCTCGCCGTCCGAATATGAGAACGAGGACGGTGAAACTTTCGACGAAACCGACAACCTAAGCGATATCAACACGCCAGAATCCATGATGGCGACCCGCGAAATTGCCGAAACGGTCAATTTGGCGATCGAGGCTCTTCCCGAAGAGCTGCGAACGGCTATCGTGTTGCGCGAGATTGAAGGAATGAGCTATGAGGACATCGCCCAGTCGATGGGATGTCCCATAGGCACCGTGCGATCCCGGATCTTTCGGGCGCGCGAGGCAATTGCGGCCCGGTTGCGGCCTCTGCTGGATACCCAGGACGACAAGCGTTGGTAGCCAGGGGAGAGCGGAGCGGCATGAATTTTGGGCAAAATGGCAGGTAACCGGGCAATCGGCAGCCTCGGAGGTTATGGAAATGCAGGTGACATCGCATCGGAATGAGTCCGCCGGTTCCGGCCAGGAAACGGGCGCGTCTGCGCAGGATGATCTGGACGGGTTGAATCAGGCCCGCGTCGAGGAATGGCTGTCGGCCTACATGGACGGCGAACTCGCCGACGAGGCCGATGAGGCAGGAGCGGCGGTGTCCGCCTACCTGGCAACGGGTAGCGGCCGCGCCGACTGGGACCTGTACCATCTGATCGGCGACGTGGTGCGCACGCCCGAACTGGCGCTGCCCGTGTCGTCCGGCTTCCACCAGCGCTTCCTCGAAGCGCTCGAACACGAGGCGCCCATCGTCGCCGCGCCCCGGCGGGCGATCTCCCGCCGATTCATGACGCGCTATGGTTTTCCCGGCCTGGCGGCCGCGGCCGCCGTCGCCTCGGTCACATGGATCGCCCAACCCTATTTCGGCGGGCAGGGCGCGCCGGTCGAGTTTTCCGCCAGCGCCCAACCCGCCGCCGCGTCGGCCGTCGTCCAGGTTGCCGCACCGACCGCTCGCCGGGCCGAGCCGCCGGTCGACGTTTCGCTGGGCGAGTACCTCGAGGCCCATCGGCAGATCGCCGGCCGCAGCGCCATCCGGCAGGTGTCGGCCACCTCTTTCGAACCCGCCGCAGGGCAACGTTGAAGGAAGGTCTCGTGTCGGAGGTTAGTCGTTCGGCCGTGGTGTGGTCCACGCGTTCCCTGGCGTTCGCCATGTTGTGCCTGGTGACGATCGCGTCCCAGGCGCAGCCCCCGGCCTCCGCGGCGCCGGCCGATGGCACCGGGTTGTTGCAGCGCATCCAGGCTTCGGCCCGGGAACTCAATTATTCCGGCGTCTTCGCGTATCAGCAGGGCGCCTCGATGCAATCCTCCCGCATCACCCATGTCTACGACGGCAAGAGCGAGCACGAGCGGCTCGAACTGCTCGACGGCCAGCCCCTGGAGTTCCTGCGCAAGGACGACGAGATCCAGTGCCTGCTGCCGCAGAAGCGCGCCGTGCTGATCGAGACCCGCACCGCCCGCGACCGTTTTCCCGGCCTGATGATAGGCGGCCCGGACCAACTGGGCGAACACTACGACGTCAGCGTCGAAGCCGAGCCCGAACGTGTGGCCGACCGCGATTGCCAGGTCATCACTCTGCGCCCCCGGGACAGCGATCGCTACGGCTACCGGCTGTGCGCCGACAGCAGTTCCGGACTGCTGCTGCGGGCCCAGACCCTGTCGCCCGAGGACGACGTGGTCGAACAGGTCGCGTTCATCGCGCTGCAGGTGGGGGCGGATGTCGACCGCAAGCAGCTCAAGCCGCGCTGGAAGACCGAGGGCTGGCGCGTCGTGCGCACGCAGCTCAAGCCGGTCAAGCTGGCCGATCTCGGCTGGAAGGTGGGCGAGCCGGTGGGTTTCCACAGGATGATGGAAGTCCAGCGCTCGATGGGCGGCAAGCCCGACGTCAAGCAGGTCATGCTTTCGGATGGCCTGGCGGCGATCTCCGTCTTCATCGAACCCTATAGCGAATCGCATCCCAGGCAGGTCGGGCCGGGTGCCCGCGGCGCCATCAACGTGGTGGGGCGCCGCTTGGGCGACCATTGGATCACCGTGCTGGGCGAGGCGCCCCTCGGTACGATCCAGCAGATCGCCGATTCGATAAGCTATACGCCGGTGGCCGCGCGCAAGTCCTGAGCGCCGCCGGTTCGAGCCCTTTCTTTACCCGGAGCTTACATGTCAGTCTTCCACGGTGCTGCGTGCTATCCGCATTCAATGAAACGAGTGTGCTCGACCCTGGGCACCGCGTTGCTGCTGGCCTTGTTCGCCGCGCTGCTGCTGGTCGCCGGCCAGCCGGCGGCCCAGGCGCAGGCTCGTGCCTTGCCCGATTTCACCGATCTCGTGGCCAAGGCCGATCCGGCCGTGGTCAACATCCGCACCACCGCCCGCGCCGTGGCGCGCGGCCCCTATGGCGGCGGGGGCGGCCAGGATCCCTACGAGCTTTTCCGCTGGTTCTTCGGCCCCGATTTCGTGCCTCCCGGCCGGGGACCCCGGCAGCAGCCGACCCCCCCGGGCAACAATGAAGAGGGCCAGGAGGTGCCGCGCGGCGTGGGTTCGGGGTTCTTCATCTCGGCCGACGGCTACATCCTGACCAATCACCACGTCGTCAACGGCGCGGACGACATCTACGTCACGCTGACGGACCGCCGCGAGTTCAAGGCCAAGATCATCGGCTCGGATGAGCGCACCGACGTGGCCCTGATCAAGATCGAGGCCGCCGGCATGACCCCGCTCAAGCCCGGCGACCCCACCCAGCTGCGCAAGGGCGAATGGGTGCTGGCCATCGGCTCGCCGTTCGGGCTCGACTCCACCGTCACCGCGGGCATCGTCAGCGCCACGGGCCGGGATACGGGCGACTACCTGCCGTTCATCCAGACCGACGTGGCAGTCAACCCCGGCAACTCCGGCGGTCCGCTGCTGAACATGCGCGGCGAAGTAGTGGGCATCAATTCGCAGATCATCTCCCGCAGCGGCGGCTTCATGGGCATTTCGCTGGCCATTCCCATCGACGAGGCCATGCGCGTGGCCGACCAACTGCGTTCCAGCGGGCGGGTCATCCGCGGCCGCATCGGCGTGCAGATCGGCGAAGTCAGCAAGGAAGTCGCCGACGCCATCGGGCTGGGCCGCACGGCCGGTGCCTCGGTGGGCATGGTCGAGCCGGGCAGTCCCGCCGAGAAGGCGGGGATCGAACCGGGCGACGTCATCCTGAAGTTCAATGGCAAGACCATCGAACGTTCGTCCGACCTGCCGCGCACGGTGGGCGAGACCAAGCCGGGCGCCAAGGCGACGATCCAGGTCTGGCGGCGCGGCAGTACCCGCGATCTGTCCATCACCGTGGGCGAGCTCGAGCCGGACAAGGCCGCCGCCGCCCGCCAGGACGAGGGCGGCGGCCAGGCCCAGAAGACCAACGTGCTGGGCCTGGTGGTGTCCGATCTGCCGGCCGCCCGCCGCCGCGAGCTGCGGGTCCGGGGCGGGGTGCAGGTGGACGCCGCCGACGGCCCCGCCGCGCGGGCCGGCATCCGCCAGGGGGATGTCATCCTGGCGCTGGACAATACCGAAATCACCGGCGCGTCGCAGTTCAACGGACTGGTGGCCAAGATCGACCGGAGCAAGGTCCACGGCGTGCTGGTCCGGCGCGACGACCTGACCCAGTGGGTGCCGATACGGCCCACGAGGTAGTCGGGCAGACATTCGCGCTCGGCGGTAAAATGCCGGGTCGCGACATATCTATCAGGCAGGCCGTGCGGGAACGTCCCGCACGGCTGATACAGGCGGGGCGCGTTGCGCCCCCTTTTTTTGCAAATCCCCAAGGGCACCGCGGCCCCGGCTTCGCCGGTCCGCCAGTGCCGCCCCCTTGAGGGGGCGTGCGCAGCGCGTAGGGGGTGGGCTCATCACTTGGATCGCATGCAGCACATTCGCAATTTCTCCATCATTGCCCACATCGACCACGGCAAATCGACGCTTGCCGACCGCATCATCCATCGCTGCGGGGGCTTGTCGGATCGGGAAATGGAGGCCCAGGTACTCGACTCGATGGATATCGAGCGCGAGCGCGGCATCACGATCAAGGCCCAGACCGCCGCGCTGCACTACCAGGCCCGGGACGGCAAGACCTACAACCTGAACCTGATCGACACCCCGGGGCACGTGGACTTCTCGTACGAGGTCAGCCGCTCGCTGTCCGCCTGCGAGGGGGCGCTGCTGGTGGTCGATGCCTCCCAGGGCGTGGAAGCCCAGACCGTCGCCAACTGCTACACGGCCATCGAACTGGGCGTGGAGGTCGTGCCGGTGCTGAACAAGATGGACCTGCCGCAGGCCGATCCGGAAACCGCCAAGCAGGAAATCGAGGAAGTCATCGGAATTCCCGCGGATGACGCCATTCCGGCCAGCGCGAAGACCGGCATGGGGATCGACGACATCCTGGACGCGGTCATCGCCCGCATCCCGCCGCCCGAGGGCAGCGCCACCGAACCGCTGCAGGCGCTCATCATCGATTCGTGGTTCGACAACTACGTGGGCGTGGTGATGCTGGTGCGCGTGGTCAACGGCGTGCTCAAGCCCAAGGAAAAACTGTTGCTGATGGCCACGGGGGCAACCCACCTGTGCGAGCAGGTCGGCGTGTTCACGCCCAAGTCCGAGGCCCGTCCGCACCTGTCGGCGGGGGAAGTGGGTTTCATCATCGCCGGCATCAAGGAGCTCAAGCACGCCAAGGTGGGCGATACCATTACCCACGCCTCCAAGCCGGCCGCCGCGCCGCTGCCGGGTTTCAAGGAGGTCAAGCCGCAGGTGTTCGCCGGCCTCTACCCGGTCGAGTCCAGCGAGTACGACTCGCTGCGCGATTCACTGGAAAAGCTCAAGCTCAACGACGCCGCGCTGATGTACGACCCCGAGGTGTCGCAGGCGCTGGGCTTCGGCTTCCGCTGCGGCTTCCTGGGGCTGCTGCACATGGAAATCGTGCAGGAGCGGCTCGAGCGCGAGTTCGACATGGACCTCATCACCACCGCGCCGTCGGTGGTCTACGAGGTCGAGCTGCGCGACGGCTCGGTGGTCACCGTCGACAGCCCGTCCAAGATGCCCGAGGTGGGCAAGATCGCCGACGTGCGCGAGCCCATCGTCACGGTCACGCTGTTCATGCCGCAGGAGTACGTGGGGCCGGTCATCACCCTGTGCACGGCCAAGCGCGGCATCCAGATCAACATGGCCTATCATGGCCGCCAGGTCCATCTGACCTACGAGATCCCGCTGGCCGAGATCGTCCTGGACTTCTTCGACAAGCTGAAGTCCGTGTCCAGGGGCTATGCCTCGATGGACTACGAGTTCAAGGAATACCGCAGCGCCGACGTGGTGCGGGTCGATCTGCTGATCAACGGCGACAAGGTCGACGCGCTGTCGCTCATCGTGCACCGCGCCAACGCCCGCGCTCGCGGGCGGGACGTGACCGCCCGCATGCGCGAGCTGATTCCCCGCCAGATGTACGACGTGGCCATCCAGGCCGCGATCGGTGCCGAGGTGATCGCGCGCGAGAACGTCAAGGCCTTGCGCAAGAACGTGCTGGCCAAGTGCTATGGCGGGGACATCTCCCGCAAGAAGAAGCTGCTCGAAAAGCAGAAGGCCGGCAAGAAGCGCATGAAGCAGGTCGGCAGCGTCGAGATTCCGCAAGAGGCTTTCCTGGCCATTCTGCAGGTGGAGGACAAATGAACCGCGGTGTTGTGAACCATATCGAGGGGAAGGCGGCATGAGCCTGAATTTCGCGCTGATCCTGTTCGTGCTGCTGGTCGTGACCGGCATCGTCTGGGCATTCGACCGCGTGTCGCTGCGCCCGCAGCGCACCGCCCGCATGGCCCGTGCCGCCGCCGAATTCGACGCCGGGCGCGCCCAGTCGGTACGCGCCGCCAGCGGCGAGACCGAAGTCGCGCGCCAGCGCCAGGACGTGGTGGACCGCGCTGGCAAGATGCCCTGGTGGGTGGAGTACTCCGTCAGCTTCTTCCCGGTGATCCTGTTCGTGTTCGTGCTGCGCTCGTTCGTGGTCGAACCGTTCCGCATCCCCTCGGGCTCGATGATACCCACGCTGCAGATCGGCGACCTCATCCTGGTCAACAAGTTTTCGTACGGCCTGCGCCTGCCCATCGTGGACAAGAAGGTCGTCCCGCTGGGCGACCCGCAGCGCGGCGACGTCGTCGTGTTCCGCTACCCGGTCGATCCGCAGGTCGACTACATCAAGCGCGTGATCGGCGTGCCGGGCGACGAAGTGGCCTACCTGAACAAGCGACTGACCATCAATGGCCAGGAAATACCCACGAAAAAAGTAGGGGAATATTTCGACCCCGACCGGGTTTCCTACGCCGCGCTGTATAACGAAAATATCAAAGGTGTAGAGCACCAGATATTGATAGATGAGCGACGTTCGCCGGAAATCGACCCGTTTGGCGGCTATCCGAACCGCGATGCCTGCGAATATTCCCGCGAGGGTGTGCGTTGCAAAGTGCCCGCAGGCAATTATTTCGTCATGGGCGATAATCGGGATAACAGCGCGGACAGCCGCTATTGGGGTTTCGTGCCGGATTCGAATATCGTGGGCAAGGCGTTTTTCGTCTGGATGAATTTCGGGGACCTGAAACGGATTGGCCGCTTCCATTGATGTCTTGCGCCATGCGCCGCACCGCATGAACTCGTCACCTATCTCCGCCTGTCGCACCCCGCCGCAAGCGCCCGCCGCGCCTGGCGGCGCGGCCGCGCATGCGCATTGCCCCGCCACGCAGCTTCCCCATCCGTCATCAGCCGGGTCGTACCCATGGGCACAGCGGATCCGGCTCCGCCGGTCCGCCAGTGCCGCCCCCCGGGGGGCGCGCGCAGCGCGTAGGGGGGGGGCATGAATCTCGAGACCAGCCTTGCCTACAACTTCAAGAACAAGAGTCTCCTGGAGCAGGCGCTGACGCATCGCAGCCATAGCAGCAGGCACAACGAACGCCTGGAGTTCCTGGGCGACAGCGTGCTGAACTGCGCGATCGCTTCCTTGCTGTACGACCGCTTCGCCCGCATCGACGAAGGCGATCTGTCCCGCCTGCGCGCGAATCTGGTCAAGCAGGCATCGCTGGCGGATATCGCGCAGCGGGTGGAGTTGTCGCGCTTCCTGCGCCTGGGCGAAGGCGAGTTGAAAAGCGGCGGTTTCCGCCGGCCTTCCATCCTGGCCGATACGCTCGAGGCCATCTTTGGCGCCATCTTCATGGATGGCGGCTTCGACGCGGCCAGCGCGGTGATCGCCCGGCTCTACAAGCCCGTGCTCGAGACCGTCGACCCGAAAACGCTGGGCAAGGATGCCAAGACGCTGCTGCAGGAATACCTGCAGGGCCGCAAGATCGCGCTGCCGGTCTACACGGTGGTGGCCACGCACGGCGCGGCCCACAGCCAGGAATTCGAAGTCGAGTGCGCCATCCCCAAGCTGGATGTGCAGGTGGTCGGCATAGGCGGCAGCCGCCGCGCCGCCGAGCAGGCGGCCGCCAAGCAGGCGCTGGAGGCGGCGCTGGCCGCCAACCCGACGCCCGCCAAGCGTTCGCCGCGCGCGCGCAAGACGGCCCAGTTGTCGCTGCCGGTGGCGGTGGCGCAGGAAGTGCCGGACGAGCCGGCGAAGGCCGGGGAGGGCGCCGCCCCGGTTCCGGCCAAGGCTCCCGTCGTCACCGAGGCGCCGGTCGCCAAGATCACCTCGACCCAGGCGGCCGAGGGCAAGGCGCCGGTCCCGGCGGCCATCCCCCGGAAAGAACCCCAGGCAGCACCCTCGGCGCCGCAGCCCGCCGGCGAGACCCTGTCCGCCTCGAGCCAACCCGCCGTCAAGAAATGACCATGTCTTCTGATTCCTCCACCGCCAGCCGCTGCGGTTTCGTCGCCATCGTCGGTCGGCCCAACGTGGGCAAATCGACCCTGCTGAACGCGCTGATCGGTGCCAAGGTCAGCATCGTCTCGCGCAAGGCGCAGACCACGCGCCACCGCATCCACGGTGTTTTCACGCGTGGCCCCGAGCAATTCGTGTTCGTCGACACGCCCGGTTTCCAGACCCGCCACGGCGGCGCGATGAACCGCATGATGAACCGGGTGGTGACCCAGGCGCTGGCCGACGTGGACGTCGTGGTGCACGTGGTCGAGGCCGGCAAGTGGTCCGAGGGCGACGCCAACCTGCTGCCGCTGCTGCCGGCGCGGGCGCGGCGCATCCTGGCTGTGAACAAGACCGACCTGCTCAAGGACCGCGACGCGCTGTTTCCCTACGTGTCGCGCATCATGGCGCTGCACCCCTACGATGCCGTCGTGCCGGTCAGCGCTGCCAAGTCGCGCCAGCTCGACCATCTGCTGGACGAGATCGCCAAGGGCCTGCCCGAAGGCGAGCCCATGTTCGAGGAAGATACCCTGACCGACCGGCCGGTGCGCTTCATCGCCAGTGAACTCATCCGCGAGAAGATCTTCCGCCTGGTCGGCGACGAGCTGCCCTACGGCTCCACCGTGGTCATCGAGCAATGGGAAGAGCAGCCCCGCGTGACCCGCATCGCGGCCTGCGTGATCGTCGACCGGGACAGCCACCGGCCGATCCTGCTGGGCACGGGCGGCGAACGGATGAAGCGCATCGCCACCGAGGCCAGGCAGGACATCGCCAAGCTGATCGACAAGCCGGTGCACCTGGAAATCTACGTGAAGGTGCGCAAGGGCTGGGCCGAGCGCGAAAGCGCGCTGCGCGACCTGGGTTATGAGTAATTCCCAGGATCCCGTGGCGCCGGACGAGATCTTGCCCGACGCCGCAGGATCGCTGTTCCGGCGGACGCCCCTGGTCCCCGCCCCCGCGCCGGCCAAGCAAGCGCGCCCGCGCGGCCGCGGGCAGCGGGTGGACGATGTCCCCGCCTTCCTGATCCACAGTTATCCCTATCGCGAAACCTCGCTGATCCTGGACGTGTTCACGCGTTCCCACGGCCGGCTGGCGCTGGTGGCCAAGGGCGCGAAGCGGCCGCATTCGGCGCTGCGGCCGGTGCTGATCGCCTTCCAGCGGCTGAGCCTTTCCTGGAGCGGCGCCGGCGAGATCAAGACCCTGGTGCGGGCCGAGTGGTTCGGGGCCCCGCAGCGTTTGCAGGGCGCGGCGGCCATGTCGGGCTGGTACCTGAACGAACTGCTGCTGCGCCTGCTGGGGCGCGACGACCCCCACGAGTCGCTGTACGACGCCTATGTCGAGGCCTTGTCCCGCCTGGCCGCGCATCCCCGGTTGTCGGCGGCCTTGCGGGAGTTCGAATGGCGGCTGCTGTGCGAGATCGGCTATGGCTTCGACCCGGCCGCCACGGGCAGCGGCGAGCCCGTGCAAGCCGGCATGCGCTACCGGGTCCCGCTGGAAGCAGGGCCGGAATCCGAGGAGCCCGAAGCGCCACAACTGGGCACGCCCATCACCGGTGAGTCGCTGCTGGCGCTGGCCGCGGGCCGCTTCGACGATGCCGCGGCCGAGCCCGAGCTGCGCCGCTTGCTGCGAGAACGGCTGGACTATCATATGAATGGCCGGCCGATGTCGACGCGGCAGGTCTTGCACGACTTGAGGAGTTTTCCCCCCCTACGCGCTGATGCGCGCCCCCCGGGGGGCGATGCGGGTGGACCGGCGGAGCCGGATCCGCCGCATCCTGGAGAGACCGAGGGGTGATCGGGGGCCGAATCGTTTGGACTATTGAATATCTATGATTGATCTGGGCGTCAATATCGATCACGTAGCGACGCTGCGCCAGCAGCGGCACGTTTCCTATCCGGATCCGGTCCGGGCCGCGCTGGTGGCCGAGGAGGCCGGGGCGGACCTGATCACCCTGCATCTGCGCGAGGATCGCCGGCATATCCAGGATGCCGATGTCGAGAGCCTGCGTGGCAGGCTGCGCACGCGCATGAACCTGGAATGCGCGATCACGGCGGAGATGCTGGAGATCGCCTGCCGGATCCGGCCGCAGGACGTCTGCCTGGTGCCCGAGAAGCGCCAGGAGCTGACCACCGAAGGGGGGCTGGACGTGCTGGGCCATTTCGACGACGTGAAGGCCGCGGTGTCGAGGCTGCACGATGCCGGCATCCGGGTGTCGCTGTTCATCGATCCGCAGGCGGACCAGATCGAGGCCGCCGCCCGCACGGGCGCGACCGTGATCGAGCTGCACACCGGCGCGTATGCCGAGGCCGTGGCGGATGCCGCGCAGCGCGAGCTGGCGCGCATCCGGGAGGCGGTGGCGGTCGGGCTGCGGCAGGGCCTGCGGGTCAATGCGGGCCATGGGTTGCACTACGAGAACGTGCAGCCGGTGGCGGCCCTGGACGGTATCGCCGAGCTCAACATCGGCCATGCCATCATCGCCCAATCGGTGTTCTGCGGCCTGGAGGCCGCGGTGCGCGAGATGAAGGCCCTGATGATCACCGCGCGCAGCGGCGCTTTGCCGAGGCCGGCGCATTGATGCCCGAGTCGCTGCGCGAAGGCGCGCTTCCCGCCCTGGCCGGCATCGGCATCGACTTGCTGCGGGTCGAGCGCATCGAGCAGGCCCTGGCCCGCCGCGGCGACCGCTTCGCGCAGAAGATCCTGGGCGCCGAGGAATTCGCGAAATTCACCGCGCGCAGGAACCGCGACCCGCAGCGCGGCGTGCGTTTCCTGGCCACCCGCTTCGCCGCCAAGGAGGCCTTTTCCAAGGCCGTGGGACTGGGCATGCGCATGCCCATGACCTGGCGCCGCATGCAGACGCTCAACGCCCCCGGCGGACGGCCCATCGTGGTCCTGGCCGAGCCGCTCAAGACCTGGTACGAGGCGCGCTTCGGCGCCGCCCACGTGTCGCTGACCGACGAACACGACATGGTTGCGGCCTACGTCATCGTCGAGACGCGGCGCCCGTGACGAATCCGATCATGACTGCATCCCTTTCTTCCTTGCTCGCCCCCGGCCCCGTGATGGTGGACGTGGCGGGTCTCGAGCTGACCGCCGCCGAGGCCGATCGGCTGCGCCACCCGCTGGTGGGCGGGGCGATTCTGTTCGCCCGCAATTTCCGTGACCGGGCGCAACTGACCAGGCTGACCGCCGACATCCATGCCGCGCGCGGCGAGCCGCTCCTGATCGCGGTCGACCACGAGGGCGGGCGGGTCCAGCGTTTCCGCAGCGACGGCTTCACCGCGCTGCCGCCCATGCGAGCCCTGGGCCGCCTGTGGGAAAGCGATCCGCTCGAAGCCATGCGCACGGCAACCGACACCGGACGGGTGCTGGCCGCCGAGCTGCGGGCTTGCGGCGTGGACTTGAGCTTCACGCCGGTGCTGGACCTGGATTTCGGCGAAAGCCGGGTCATCCGCGACCGCTCCTTCCACCGCGACCCGCGCGTGGTGGCCATGCTGGCCCGGGCGCTGATCCAGGGCCTGGCGCTGGCCGGCATGTCCGCCTGCGGCAAGCATTTCCCCGGCCATGGCTTTGCCGCGGCCGATTCCCACCACGAGATCCCGGTGGACGACCGTTCGCTGGACGAGGTGCTGGGCGAGGACGCACAGCCCTATCGCTGGCTGGGCGACACCATCCTGGGCGCCGTGATGCCGGCCCACGTCATCTATCCGAAGGTCGACAAGTCGCCCGCCGGGTTCTCGCGCAAGTGGGTGGCGACCGTTCTGCGCAAGCGCCTCCAGTACGGTGGCGTGGTGTTCTCCGATGATCTCACCATGGAAGGCGCCTCGGTGGCGGGCGACATCCATGGCCGGGCGATGGCCGCGCTGCGCGCGGGCTGCGACATGGTGCTGGTCTGCAACCGGCCCGACCTGGCGGACGACCTGCTGGGCCGGCTCGACTGGGCCCAGGATCCGGCCTCGGTGGCGCGCATCCGTTCGCTCAAGCCGAAATTCGCCGCCCAGGACTGGCAGGCGCTGACGGCTGAGCCGGCCTATCGCAAGGCCCGCAAGGCGGTTCAGGCGCTGGCGCGGGCCGGCGCCTGAGGGAAGGGCGGGACATGGCCGGCCACACGAAGGACGAGACCCAGGCTCCGGAAACGCCGCCGGCCTTCGACATCAAGTCCTTCCTGGCGCAGCTTCCGCACCTGCCGGGCGTGTATCGGCACATCAACGCGGAAGGCGAGGTGATGTACGTCGGCAAGGCGCGCGACCTGAAGAAGCGCGTGTCCTCGTATTTCCAGAAGCAGGTGGGCAGCCCGCGCATCGCGCACATGCTGGCCCGGGTGACGCGCGTCGAGGTCACCGTGACGCGGTCCGAGGCCGAAGCCCTGCTGCTGGAAAACAACCTGATCAAATCGCTGGCGCCGCGCTACAACATCCTGTTCCGCGACGACAAGTCCTACCCCTACCTGAAGGTCAGCGGCCACGCCTTCCCCCGCATCGCCTACTACCGCGGGGCCACCGATCGCGCCAACCAGTATTTCGGTCCGTTCCCCAACGTGTGGGCGGTGCGCGAAAGCATCCAGATCCTGCAGAAGGTCTTCCGCCTGCGCACCTGCGAGGACACCGTCTTCGCCAACCGCTCGCGGCCCTGTCTGCTTTATCAGATCCATCGCTGCTCCGGTCCCTGCGTGGGCCTGGTCTCGCCCGAGGACTATGCGCGGGACGTGGACCGGGCCACGCAGTTCCTGCGCGGCCAGACCCAGGCCGTGCTGACCGATATCGAGACGCGGATGTTCGCCGCGTCGCAGGAGATGCGCTTCGAGGAAGCCGCCGCCCTGCGCGACCAGTTGTCGGCGCTGTCCCGCGTGCTGCACCAGCAGACCATGGAAGGGGGCAGCGGCGATACCGACGTGATCGCGGTCGACATGCAGGGGGGCAAGGTCTGCGTGAACCTGGCGATGATACGGGGCGGGCGCCACCTGGGTGACAAGGCCTTCTTCCCCACGCATACCGACGGCGATTCGCCGGCCGAGGTGCTGGAGGCCTTCATGTCCCAGCACTACATCGACCGCGCCTTGCCCGGCACCATCGTGGTGTCGCATCCCTTGCCCGACGCCGACCTGGTCGCGATGCTGGCGGAGCAGGCCGGCTCGAAGGTCAATCTCGTCAAGCAGCCGCAGGGCGTGCGCAAGAGCTGGCTCGACCAGGCCAGGAAAAATGCCGAGCTGGCGCTGGCGCGCGTGCTGGCCGAGGCCGGGTCGCAGCAGGCGCGCACCGCGGCCCTGGCCCAGGTGCTGGGCATAGACGCCGACGAGGCCGCGCTGGAAACCCTGCGCACGGAGTGCTTCGACATCAGCCATACGGCAGGCGAGGCGACGCAGGCCTCGTGCGTGGTCTATCACCACCACGCGATGCAGCCCAAGGAGTATCGCCGCTACAATATCGACGACATCACCGGCGGCGACGACTATGCGGCCATGCGGCAGGTGCTGACCCGCCGCTACGAGAAAATCGCCGATGGGGGCGGGATCATGCCCGACGTCGTGCTGATCGACGGCGGCAAGGGGCAGGTCGAGATCGCCCGCCAGGTGTTCGCCGAACTGGGGCTGGACATCGGCCTGCTGGTCGGCGTCGCCAAGGGGGAAGGGCGCAAGGTCGGCCTGGAAACGCTGATCTTCGCCGACGGCCGCGAGCCGCTGGTGCTGGGGGGCGAGTCGGCCGCGCTGATGCTGGTCGCGCAGATCCGCGACGAAGCGCACCGGTTCGCGATCACCGGCATGCGGGCGCGGCGGGCCAAGACCCGCAACGTGTCGCGGCTGGAGGAGATCGAGGGCGTCGGCGCCAAGCGCCGGCAACGCCTGCTGGCGCGCTTCGGCGGCCTGCGCGGGGTGGTCTCGGCCAGCGTGGAGGACCTGGCGTCCGTCGAGGGCATCTCCCTGGAACTGGCCGAGCGCATCCACCGGCAATTGCACTGACCCTTCCCGAGAACTTTTCCCCGTAGCCTGTTAGCATTCGACCATGCCTCTGAACCTGCCGATTATTCTGACCTGGGTGCGGATCGCGATGATCCCGCTGGTCGTCAGCGTGTACTACGTACCGGAGCATGTGCTGCCTACAGCCGTGCGCGATGCGGTGGCCACGGGCATGTTCATCTTCGCCGCGCTGACGGACTGGCTGGACGGCTGGCTGGCGCGGCGGCTGAACCAGACATCCTCGTTCGGCGCCTTCCTGGACCCCGTGGCCGACAAGCTCATGGTCAGCGCGGCGCTGCTCGTGCTGCTGAACCTGGGGCGGGTCGACGCCATGATCGCGCTGGTCATCATCGGCCGCGAGATCACCATTTCGGCCCTGCGCGAGTGGATGGCCAAGATAGGCGCCAGCACCAGCGTCGCCGTGCACTGGCTGGGCAAGTTCAAGACCGCGGCGCAGATGACCGCCATCCCGTGCCTGCTGTATGGCGGGCGGGTATTGGGCATCGACGTGCTGTGGTGGGGATCGCGGCTGATCGAGATCGCCGCCGTGCTCACGGTGTGGTCGATGATGTATTACCTGCAGCGGGCCTGGCCGGTCATCCGGCGATCGGCGTAGGGCGCCGGCAGGGGCAGGATTCGCGGCGCAGGCCGCAGTGCAAGAAGCAGGAGACGACGTGCAGCAAGTATTGGCCGCCCCCGGGTTGAAGTTCGCCCGGCGCAGGCTCGACTGGAAGGTCATTGGACTGGTAGGAATCGCCCATGCCAGTTCCCATTTCTTCCAATTGGTGATTCCTTCGCTGTTCGCGCCGCTGGCGACGGAGTTCGGACTGGGGTTCGCCGAATTGGGGGTCCTGGTCGCGGTGTTTTATGCGATCTCGGGCGTGGGCCAGGCCAGTTCCGGCTTCGTGGTGGACCGGGCGGGTGCGCGTCCCGTCCTGTGGTTCGGCCTGGCCTGCTTCGTCGTGGCGGGCGTGCTGCTGGGGCTGGCCAGCAACTATGGCTGGCTGATGGCGGGGGCGGTGGTGGCCGGCATCGGCAACTCGGTCTTCCATCCCGTCGATTTCTCCATCCTCAATCGCCGCGTCAGCAGCCCCCGCCTGGGCCACGCCTTCAGCGCGCACGGTATCACCGGCAACCTGGGCTGGGCCACCACGCCGATCTTCATCACGACGCTCACCCATTTGTTCAATTGGCGCGTGGCCGCCTTCGGGGCGGGCCTCCTGGTGGCGATCATCCTGACCATGACAGTGGTGGGCCGGCGTCTGCTGGCGGTGGAGGCGGCCCGCCGCCCGGTCCGCGGCCGCCGCCTGGAAGCTGCTCCGGCCGGTACCTCGCTGGGCGCGCTGCTGGCCAATCCCGTGGTCTGGGGCGCCTTCCTGTTCTTCATGTTCTCGTCCATCGCGATCTCGGCGGTCCAGAACTACACCATCCCCATCCTGGGATCCCTCTACGGCATCTCCAGCGTGACCGCCAGCACTGCGCTGTCCGGCTACATGGTGGCCGGCGCCTGCGGCATGGTGCTGGGCGGCTTCCTGGTTTCCAGCGGTCCGCACAGCGAGCGCATCGTCGGCATGTCCTTCGTGGCGGCCGGCGCGCTGCTGGCCCTGCTGGCCATGGGCTGGCTGCCGATGGCGGCGGCGGTCCCCTGCGTGGCCCTGGCGGGGCTATGCGCGGGCGTCGCGGGTCCGTCCCGCGACATGCTGGTCCGCCGCGTCACGCCGCGAGGCGCCACGGGGTCGGTCTACGGGCTGGTCTATTCCGGCATGGACACGGGCTCGGCGCTAGCGCCGCTCGCCTTCGGCGTCATGCTGGACGCGGGCCTGCGGCAGGGCCCCTACCTGGGCGCGTTTCTTGCGTTCTGCCTGGCGGCCTTTTTCGCCGCGCTGATCGCCGCCAAGGCCCGGCGCGCGCACTGACAGGCCCATCCTCGCCGGAAGAGGGATGCTCCCTCGTCTCCGGCGGGCTTCCCGGCCTTCCCCCTTTGTGGTTGCAAAAGCGACTGAAACATGTTGCACATGCCAAACTCGCATGGTTGTGACATTCTTTTCAATTAGAAAAGATTTACGGAGCGATAGTCTCTGGTGCACGGTCTATAAATGATGTATTTAAATCACTTTAAAGCGGTGTAAAGAACCAGGAAAAAAACTCCGGCATGCTCGGCTCGAACTTGGCCGTCACGCATGAACCGTAAGCCGGGAGTCGACCGTGCGGGAAGCCCTGGCGGGCCTTCCCACGATGCGACTCCCTTCAGATTTTTATTGCGCGGCATCCCAGAAGCTATGCGATCTTCGCTTTCTTTGTACCTGTTGGGGCCTCTGGCCATGGAGAGCGCGGATGGGCCGCTTTCCATCCGTTACAACAAGGCAAGAGCGTTGCTGGCGTACCTGGCGCTGGAGGGTGGTTTCCACACGCGCGAGGCGCTGGCTTTCCTGCTGTGGCCCGACGCCAGCGTGCAGGCCGGCCGGGAAAACCTGCGGCGCATGCTGTTCCTGCTGAAGGACGCGCTCAAACCCGATGCCATCGAGAGCAGCCGCGATGTGCTGCGGCTGCGGGCCGAGGCCGGTCTGTGGACCGACGTGGGAGCCTTCACCTCCGTCCTGGACAGCGAACAGCGTGCCCTGGCCATGGGCGCGGTCATCGACGCCGAACGCATCGCCCACGCGGTGGCGCTGTATCGCGGCGAGTTCCTCCAGGGGCTGGAGCTGGACGACGCGCCCGATTTCGGCAATTGGGTGCAGATGCGGCGCGAGCAGTACCACCAGCGCTATCTCCAGGCCTTGGGGATGCTGGTCGAAAGCCACGAGCGGGAAGGGAATCTGCAGGCCGGCATCGAATGCGCCGAGCAATGGGTGACCGTGGCGCCGCTGGACGACGCGGCCTGGCACCAGATGCTGCGCCTGCTGGTGAAGGCCGGCCAGTTGGACCGGGCAAGGCGGGAATTCCAGCGCTATCGCCACCTGCTCGACATGGAGCTGGGCACGACGCCGGATGCCGCCGTGGCGGCGCTGCTGGAGGCGCCCGCCGCGGGCCGCGAGGCCGGTACGCGCCGGCAGGCGCCGCTGGGGGAGCGGCGCCAGTTGACCGTGCTGTCGTGCGAGTTCGAGGTGACCGGCGAACCCGAGGACATCGCCGAGGTCCAGCGTCAATTGATGGCCTGCTGTGAACCGACGTTGCGGGCCGCGGGCGCCCACGTGGTGCGCACGCCCAGCGGCCTGCTGGGCTATTTCGGCTATCCCTTCGCGCAGGAGGATGCCGCGCGGCGCGCCGTGACGGCGGCGCTGCTTTGCCACAACAGCATCTGGTCGCGGCAGTGGGGCGACGAATCGACCAGCCTGCCGGTGCGCGCGGCCCTGGGCGTGCACACCGGCATCGCCATCAGTTCCACCGAAAACGACGTGCCCGACGTCGGCGGCATGGTGTCGCGCCTGGCCTTCCAGCTCGGTGCCATGGCCGGGGGATCCGGCGTGGCCGTGAGCGACGTCACCCTGCACCTGCTGGGAGACGGATACAGCACCGAACCGGTGGGGCAACTGACCGACCGTTCCCGCGGGGTCGAGGTGCAGGTGTTCCTGGTCAGCGGCCAATGTTCCCCGCAACGTCCGGAGGCGGCGCGCGCGTTCTGCGGGCGGGACGAGGAAATGGCACGGCTGGTCGACGCGTACCACCGGGGAGGGGGCTACGCCGGCCTGGTGCGCGGCGAGGCGGGACTCGGCAAGTCCTTCCTGGTCGAGCATTTCTGCGACACGCTGCAGGTCGAGCGCGTGGTCCTGCAATGCTCGTCCGAGCTCAGGCAGATGCCCTACCATCCCTTCGTGCGCTGGATGCGCGCCTGGCGCGAGCGCCTCGCCGCCGAACAGCCGCTCCTGCCCCAAAGCGCGGAGCGCATACTCGACGCGATCAGCGAGCGCATGCTGGCCGGGGCGCAGATGGGCACGCCGGGCCCCGGCGGCGTGGATGAGGTCGGCCCCTTATGCCATGAGCTGCTGAGCGTGATGGTGCCGCCGGGCGGCGTGATCTGCTTCGACGACGTGCACTGGGCCGACCCGTCCACGCGCGACGTCCTGGCGCTGCTGGTGGAGCGTCCCTTGCCCGACAGGATGTTGCTGATCACCGCCCGCCCCGAATTCGTGCCGCCCTGGAAGCACTCGGTCGAGATCGACCATCTCGACCTCGGGCCCATGGACGATTTCGCGGTCGTCGACCTGGTCCATGCGGTGGCCGAGGGCAAGGACATCGACGCGGACCTGCTGCGCGACATCATCAAGCTTTCCGAAGGAATACCGCTGTACGCCGAGGAACTGACGCGCGACGTACTGGCGGAGCGGCGCGATCCGGTCGCGCCCTGGTCGCTGCCGGCCTCGCTGCAGGACCTGTTGATGGCCCGCATCGACAGCGTGGGCCGGGCGCGCCACGTCGCGCAGTTCGCCTCGGTGGTGGGAGGCGATTTCACGCTGGACCTGCTGGCCGAAGCCACGGGCGAGCCGCGGGCCGAACTGGCCGAGTCGCTCGCCATCATGCTGCGCCAGAACATCATCGTGCGTTGCGACGAGAAGACCTACGCCTTCCGCCACGCGCTGCTGCGCGAGGCGGCCTATCAGTCGCAGACCCGGGTGGCGCGCGTCCAGGCGCACGCGCGCCTGGCCCGGCGGCTCGAATCGAGCCTGGCCGAGGGCAATCCCGAGGTGCTGGCCTGGCACTACTCCGGCGCCGGCAGCCGCGCGCCCGCGGTCAAGTACCTGCTGGAGGCGGCACGCAAGGCGGCCGCACAGTGCGCCTACCGCGAGGCCGTCAGCTACTACCGCAGCGCGCTGGAGTGGTTCGAGCGCCAGGGCGAGGGCATAGACGCCATCATGGAGGAGTTGCGCATCCGGATGGAGTTCGGCATCCAGTTGTGCGCGCTTTACGGCTTCGGTTCCGAGCAGGCGGTGGAGACCTTCCGGTCGGCGCTGACCCTGGCACAGCCGCTGGGCGACGATCCCCGGCTGTTCCCGATCTATTGGGGGTTGTGGACTAGCGCCAGCTCGTGGGCCAACTTCTCGATGACGCTGACACTGGCGGAAACGCTGCTGCGGATGGCGGGCGCGGCCGAGGATCCCAATCTCCTGTCCCACGCCTATTACGCCCGGGGCTACAGCCATTTCTTCCTGGGACGCTTCGCCGAGGCGGTGGCGGATCTCGAACACGGCGCCAAGGCCTACCAGCCCCAGCATGCCAACCTGGTCCTGGGTGAGGATGCCCGAGTCACCAACCTGGCCGTCCTGTCCATCGCCTGCTGGCACACCGGCCAGGTCGAGGATGCCTTGCAGGCCTCGCGCGAATCGGTAGCCCACGCGCGCCGGATCGGCCACCGCTATTCGCTGCTGTACGCGCTGGTATCGGCCACCGAACTGCATCGCCTGAATCGTGACGTCGACGAGGTCGCCACCCTGTCGTCCGAGGCGCTGCAGATCGCGCGCGAGATGGGAACGCCGCTGTGGGCCGTCTGCGCCGAAACCAGCGAGGCGTGGGTCAAGGCCGTGCGCGGCGATGCCTCGGCGCTGGGGGAGATGGCCTCGTGCGTCCAGCGGATTCCCGCCTGAAGGGGGGTGAGATAAATCCAGGGCTGGAGATGAGATAAATCTGGGATTCACCGGGCCGTGGTGGGCTTTACCGGGACAAGAAGTACAACAACCTTTCATGTCAGGAAACCCGGGCGGCCGCGGCTTCAATCGGCGAAATCACCCAGGAAGTTATCCACAGCCTGGAGCACAGACGGACGGACATCGTCTTGCAGCGTGGCGTTCTGGGCCGTCCCCCTGAATGGCAGATACGGTCGGGCCGGGATGCTGATGGTGAATCCGTTCACAGTGTACCGCCGGTCCGTCGCCCGCTTGTGGCTGTCCCGCGCAAAGACGGCGAGGTTCCGCGATCGGCCGGTGGCACCTTGGCGCATCAGCGCGCCGCTGGAGGTAGTCCGCAGGCGGGCGACGCCAGAGTACGGCGGTCGCTCTATCGTTCCACCGAACTGGTGGACGGCCGCATATGCGCGGGCGGCGCCGCCGGCCCCCACCTTGGCGTAATCGTCGCCGTAGGTCGACGAGACGCTGGCGGCCAGGCGGCCGGAATCCTGTAGGATCATCAGCACCGACCCGCGCTTCTGCCGCCGCCGCAAAGTACTCTTCTTGAGCGGCAGCCATGCCGGTCGGCCCTGGGCGGCAAAATTCGCCTCCGTCTCGCTTTCCAAGATTCCTGCGATGATGCGGAATAGCGGGGCCGAGTTCGCCAGGCGCCCCTCGAGTCTGCCCAGCTGTGCATCGGCGCCGGCAATGATCAGTTCGACATCGATCATCGGATGCTCCCAACCGAGCGCAGCTCGACCCCATAGAGCAATGTTCCTTGCCGAAGCGCCTCGGCCTCGGCCAGATCCTCCGGCGAGTCGCTGAACACCTTCCAGAAGAGCGACCCATCGCGATTTTCTCGGACGTAAAGCGCCCGCAGCAGCCGGTCACCAAATACGCCGAAATACCTGCGCCGGTAGTAGCCGTCATCATCCAGCCCCAGCCATATTTCAGCCGGCGCCTGGAGGGCAGCCATCACTGCGCGGGCCATGCGCAGCGCAGCATCGTCCAGATCCTGTGGCGCAGGCAGCAGTTCAGGGCGAAGCACCACCGGCCCGAGCGGCGTCTGGACCTCCCGCATATTGCCGCCGGGCACCAGTTCGGCGAGCAGCTGCGCATGGGCATCGGCCGGAGAGTCGCCGCTCGTGAGGCCTGGTACGTCCAGGACCGGGAAACGTTGATCATTCAGACCAGGCCGTCCAGCTTGCGCAGCGGTAATCGCGCCCAAGGGCGGCTCGGTCAGCGTCTCGCGCTGTAGCGCGCTTCGAAAGCCAGCTGCGTCGAACCGCGCCCATGCCTCGCCCGGGTTGTAGTCCCAGGATGGGTCCGGATAAAACACCCGATCGCGGCCCAGCTCATCCTGATAACGCACACCGCGGACCGTCGTCGGGATCTGGTCTCGGCCAAGTGCCACTTCGCGCTCTACGATGCGATCCTGGCCGGTCTCGACGCGCAGGCCCAGGCGCTCCACATCTGCTGTGCTGAGTGCGCGAACGCGGCACCGGCAACCCCAACCGTTGGGCGGAAAGATGACCTTCCAAATCGGGTCATCCCACCGGAACACCTTGCCATTGAGCGCGGCGTGTGCCGGCCGCGTCCGGCTATCCATCACCGCAACGTATTGCCAGTACGGACGATCTTCGACATTGTCGAGGAGGCGCTTGTACCGACCAGCCATGTAGGCCGTTTGGACGTTGGTCTGGAAAATCGTCCTCAGTCGGCGCTCGCTACCGAGCTGCACGCGAGTGATTTCGCCCGTGTCGGCGTCCAGAGCATCCGTCGTTCCCCACCAGCCCTGATCCTGCAGCCGCGGCCGAAGTGTGCGGATGAACTCGGCGAGCGTCTGACCTTCGCCGATCGCCTTGTCGACTTCCTGCCGGATCGTGCGCAGCACGTCCTCGGATGCTGCCTTGGCGACAGTGAAGGCACGGGCGTGCGCGTCGCGCTGCATCTCGTGCCAGTCCCAAGAGATCTCGAGGCCCTTCGATCTGAAGTAGGCAACAGCGTCGGCCGGTACTAAGTCAAGGCGGGCTTGTATGCTGGCCATACTATTTCCCGACCAACTTGGAGATCACGCCGTACCAGAGCACGACAGCTACGACGAAGCCCGTGCCGTGGCAGAAGCCGTCCAGGAGCCTAATCAGAACCACCAGCCAGTTGATCTCCCAGCTCATGGCTCAATTCCTTCCGCAATGATGGCTACTATGACCGCGCCGGTCAGACTGAGAATCAACCATTCCTCACGCATGTTCGCGATCCATATATAGAAGTGCTCCGTCAAGCCGGCCGCAGCCCAGATCCTGGAGCATGCCCAACGTGAAATGACTTGCAGAACTGGCACCTGTACACGTTCAGGCGCCCCGTGTTCGGCGCGCGCTTGCGCACCAGGCGCAGCTGCACCATTGCGTCCTCGGATGTCGCATGCCTGGCTTTTCCTCTACACGCCTTACGCCGCAATCGCCTCTTGCTGCTCATTTCCAATTCGCTTCATGATCAGCGCCGTCGTCCCACCCTTGAAAATAGCCGACCAGGTACGCACAGCCGCCCACCGGGATGGCTACGGCGACTACCAGCGCCGCGATTCCCCAAGCGTCCATGTCATGCTCCGCGAAAGTCAAGCGCGTCCGCTAGTTCCTGTTTGAACAGGTAGGCCTCCACTTCCCAGACGTGCTCGAGCGCCATATCGCGAGCGGCCTGCCGGCCGATCTGTGCGTCGAATCTCTCGGCCAGCAAGGAATTGCTCTTGCCGATCACGCTGAATCCGTTTTGCAGCACCAAGCAGCAGACGGTCATCGTGGTGCCTGGGAACACGTGATAATGCTCTTCCTTGATCGCGGCTTCGACGTCGTCTCTGGTCAAGGTGGGCGGACTACTGCTCGAAGAGGTCATGCTGCTGCTCCTTGGGTGAAGGGGAAGTACTCCCCTCAGGTTGAACACCGAAATGCAGGGCGATCCACGCCTGAACGGCCCGCGCGGCGGCGACGTACTCCCGCGACGGGCTCTTCGTGGTTTCCTGGCCTGGCCGGTAGGTGGCCCAGATGCGATCGCGCAATGCCTTCGGCAGCCGAAACCAGTGTTCGCGGCATCCCCACAGCTTGGGCGGCACCGGCTTACCGCATCCAGGCCAGTGGCAGGTATGGCGGCTCATGCGGTGCCCCGCGTGTCGACGGCGCACGCCAAGCACAGCTCCGCCAGCGCCTCCACGTCGAAATGAGGGCCGAAGATTGCCTGGCCGCGATACCGGAATTGCTCGCGAGTTTCATGCTCGACGCTTGTCAGCACGCACTTGAATGCGGTCTGTACCAGCTCGCTGCGCGTCATGAAGGTCGAGAGCTTCCACTTGCGCGTGCGCTGCTCGCTGACCTGTCCGGTCTCATTGCAGGGGGCGATGAAGCGGGCTTGCAACCACATGTGGCCATCGACGGACTCGGAGATCTGGAAGTGATACCCGGGGTAGTCGACAAGCTGCAGAATCTGGACTGCGGTGGCCTTGTCCATTGGGCCTCACAGTGAATCGCCGGTCAGCCGGCCGTAGGTCTCCGCGCCGAATAGCGCATTGGCGAGCATCGCCTGCAACCGGCTGGTGTCCATCTTCGGATATGCGGCTTGGCACCGGGCCAGCAGATCGTCGTAGGACAGAGCACCCTGGGCAACATCGAGAATCGGCTGGATCATGGCGACACTGGCTTGAGCCAGGCGATCGGCAGGCAGGCCATCCAGTACTCTGTCGATCTCGTCTTGATCGCCAGACCGCACAGCCTCGGCGAATGCCGCCAGCGCGGCTGGCATACTGGGTGTGCCTGCAGGCGGCTGCTCACGGGCGTCCCAGCCGTCGCCATACTTCGAACGCACGCTGTCCAGAGTAGGCTTGAAACCCATCTCGTAGACGTTCTTGTCGGTTTCGGACTGGGCCTTCAGATCCTCTTCTTCCTTGATCACGCGATACACCTGGCACGGCGCCAGCCCGTTCAGCTCGCAGATCCACGGAAGCAGCGTGCTGTTCAGCGTCTCGGAGAGCAGATCGGCGTCGGCCTGCACCAGGTCCAGGCGTACGTCGCGCCGTTCCTTCGATGCCGATGCGAGCGCGCCCCCCGATTGGGTTCTCGGCTCTTGACCGAGAATCACTTCTGCGATCCAGTCATCCATGTACGCGCAAAGCTGAGCCTGCGATGAAATCGAACCCGTGAGCTTGGACTCGAGCAGCTCTATCGCCGCGTCGTCGGGCGTGATGACGACACCATCGTTCGAGAGTGCGCGCAGAGCATCGAACAGGGTTGCCTTCTCGGCCGGGCTGGCGCCTCGGCGATACTTGCCCCACGGCGTGGGCGAGCCGAACCGATCGTTCAGCTTGTTCCAGGCGATCAGGCCCTTGCGTTTGAAGAAGACCGGCCAGTAGAGTTGGTGCCCCAGGCCCGTGCCGTAGGGGTTCTCGTCCTCGGGATTGACGCAATGGACGATGAACTTTCGTTCCGGCAGCACGATGCCGCGCACCATGTCTTCTTGCACGAGCATGCGCAGTTGATCGTCGCCATCCTCTTCGACGTACACGAATCGCCGTTGAGCGCGCTTTCGGTATTTGAGCGGCACGATCTGCCCTTCGCGAATGCCCCAGATCGTCTCGTCAATGGCCCACCCCATCAGTGTGGCCTCCAGAATATCCTTGCACAGCTTGTCGAAGCCAGACTGCTTGAGGATGTCTGCGACGATCTCGGCATCAGTCGTGGCCGCCGTAGAGTTCTTCAGCGATTTCACCGGCTCGACTAGCCAGGGCCGGCCGATCAGGGCCAGCGCGCGCTTCTGCAGGCCAGAGAACACCTTGCCGTCTCGCTTCAAGTCGCGGTAGATGCGGTATTGGTCCGCGCCGCCCCCCTTGTCAAGCAGCACTGAGTCGTTCGGGCGGATGACGCCCATGTAGTTGCTCTCGAACGGATCGCGCGCGCGAGTGGCGACCTCGGACTGCAGATCGCCGCCCAGACGACGGCGCGCGCCCGATAGTTCACGAAACTGTGCGAGACCTTGCTTAGCCATACAGGAACCCTTCTATGCTGGAGCCGCGGCTCATACCTCTGCCGTCGCTCATGAACTCGGCCGGCCCGCGTCCGTTGAGGGCCGCGTGCTCGGCCAATGCGAGTGCGATCGCAAAGTCGCCGTGGCGCAGCAGCTCGGCGTCCTTCACGTCCTTCGTGTTGATCTCCGGCACCCGGGGAATGCCGTCGATATCGACCACAGAACGAAGATCCTCTTGCAGGTTCAGATCCCGCGGCAGGTCATAGTCGTCATCCTCGAACCGCTGAACCATCTTCGGCATGAACTCCGCGTACCACTTCACATTCAGCGTGATCTGGTGGATGACGTCGTGCCCGAATTCGTCAGCGGTGTACTCGGCGATCGTTTGGCCTGGCCCAGTTGCGTCGATGGAACCACCGTGCCAGTTCGGCAGCTTCCTGATCAGCCACCACAGAATGGCCTCCTGCTGGCGCGTCGGGACGTTTTGAAGCTCGACTGCAAAGGGAACCGTGCGACGTAGCGTTGGGCCGATTTGCAGAGGGACGATCTCGGTGAAGTTTCGGTGGCGGGCATAGTCCATGCCGAACACCGTCTGCTGCCGCGGATCGAGCAGCTTGAGCGCAGGCTCCATCGCGGTCTTAATCCAGGCCGCGGCGTAAAGCTTCCGCTCGAGGTCGCCCAGCCGCACGAAATCGTCGTCGAGCACCAAGCGCAGAACAGGCCGCTCGTAGCGCATCGCACGATCGATCCACACGCCGGGGATCGAGGCGCCACCGCCATCGCGGGGAATTGCGTCCAGCTCTTCGCGCATGGCCGCCTTCCGCGGGCCATATAGGTTGCGAATCTTGGAGTACCACTCGTGTTTGCCCTCGGCAGTGGGCGTGGTGCCCTTCATCATGCACACGCGCTCGTATAGACCGTTCTTCACCGCATCGTCGAATGTGGCAATGAGAACCTTGGCGCTGTTCCCGTAGCGCCCGGCCTTGATGTCCTCGATCAGTTGGTTGAACGGGTTCTTGCGGCCGTTGTGCGAGCTGATCACGCGAATCTTGCCGCCCCAGATCAACAGTGCCGTGGCTGCGTCCAGGACGGCCTGGACGTTCGGATGAAAGGCGGCTTCGTCCAGCACCACAATGCCCTGCAGGCCGCGAATGTTAGCTGGGCGCGACGAAAGCGCCGTGATGACGAAGCTCGATGCGAATCGGATCCGGTACGCGGTGATCTTGCGCGTGGTGCCGTCGTCCTGCTGATCGTCGAACAGGAACTCTTCGATATCGCTGATGCCGAACGCCTGAGCGCGTGCGATCACACGCGAAAAATGGGCGCTGTACCCGATGAACTCGAGGCCTTTCTCCTTCGTGTCGCCGATGTAGTAGACATTGTCACCACCGGCCGACTTCCGCGCCGCGGCGATCAGCGTGTCGCCGAGTGCCTCGGCGAACGTGATGCCGGTTCGGCGCCCTTTACCCGCAACCGCCAGGTCGGCCTGGCCGGTCAGCTCGAGCCAGTCACGCTGGTGCTTCATCAGCACGCCTTCGTCGAGCGGATTTAACCCCTCGGGAATCTCCTTCACCGAGGGCGGCAGCTCGTCCCACTCGACGATACGTTGGGTGTCGGAACGCGGCTTGAGCTTGGCGGTCATTTCAGCCCCAGCACCTGCTGACGCCAGAACATGACTTGGTCTTCATCCATGCCCTGGGCGCGCGCGGCTTTCTCTACTGCGTCGGCCGATTCCACCTTGGCCTTTTCGCGCTCCTGGCGCAGCTTCAGCTCGATATCCATGTTGAGCTTCGAGGCCCCGGACACGTCCTTCAATGCCTTCGCCAGGAACATCAGCTCCTGGCTCTCGACGGGACTCTCCGATTCCCCCATCGTCGACAGCGTCTGGAACGCGACGGCGCGCAGCATCTCCGGCAGCAGCCGCGCAACGTCTCCGTTGGGCTCGCTTTCGAGCTTGTCGATCCAAACCTTGGCGACTTCCTGTGCCTCGCGGAATTTCTCCATCGACGCGCGGGCCGACTTCGTAAAGCGGCCGACGGCCGACCGCGAGACGTTGGCTCCCAGGTCGCGTAGCGTCTGGACGATCTCATCGATCGTGTGCCCCGAACGAATCAGTTCATTGCAGGCGTCTCGAATAGCGGGGTCGAGCCGCTCGATGCTGGACCGGCGTGCCATTTCAAGCCCCCGGCATCGGGCGCTTCACGCCCGGCTGCACGGCTCGCCCCAGAGACACGTCCAGTCCGCGGCCGGTGAGCGTGGCGACCTGGACACCAGCAACGTCGGCAACGGTCACCAGCCCCTGCTCGGCCAGCCACGCCAGATCCGTCCGCAGCCGGTCTGTTGCGACTGCATGCCCCCAGTACTCCAGCAGCTGCAGCAGCACGTATTCGCTGGCCTTGTAGCCGCCGCTTTCCTTCAGACTGCGCAGAACGACCAGGCGCCGGTCTTCGGTTTGAATGGCTTCGTAGGGAGTGCTCATTGCTTTTGGCTCAACAGAAAATTCTCGATGCGGGTGAGCGAGCTACGAACGCCGTGCATCTCGCGTTGGGTCGATTCCTGGTTCGCCTTCACTGCCTTCATGTCGCCCTGCAGCTCGGCGAATTTCTCCGGTGCCGGCAGGTAACGAACGGTGGTCTCCAGGCTGTCTAGCCGACTGGCATGCTTGGCGAGCGCTTCCGCCATCGTGGCCTCGACCGCCTTGATATGGGCGGTGTTGTCTTTGTCGCGCGTAGCGACCCACGTGTACGCGATGGAGGCCAGAGGCAGACCGACGCTGCTGAAGAGCAGCACAGCAAACTTCACTTCTTCCATTCCGATGATCATTCCGCTGCCCCAATTGCGGCCGCGTCACGCACGGCGTTTCTGTCGAAGTCGAGCAAGCCGATCACTTGGCCGCGGAGTTGATTAGCGTCGTCTGCCACAGCTCGATATCGAGCTGTGCATTCGCCGAGTAGTCCACGGGCGGTGGTCGCTTCGCGAGCGAAGGCGGCAACGCGGGGATCCTCGGCGCCGCTGGACAGCTCAGCAGCGCGTTGGTTGAGGGCGGCGATGGTGTTGAGCAGGCTGCGCTCGCGAGCAGCAGTAGCGGCAGCGCGAGCCTTGTCAGCCTCTTCACGTTCGGCTTGTTCATTGGCGATCCTTTCGGCTTCGGTTGCGCGGGAGGAATCTTCGGCACGAGCTGCCCGCTCTCGCTCGGCCTGTTGTTCCTTCGCTGCAGCGGCTTGGCGGTCCTTTTCTTGCTGCCACTCGGCTCGCACCTCCGCTCGCCCGCTTTCCTGAATCGCCTCGTAGCCGAGCCGAGCCCCCAAAGCGGCGACTGCTATCAGCAGGATCCAGAGCAGCCATTCCCACCGCTTGATGAAGTCGCCGATCATGAGCGCCTCCTTTCGCGCGGATCCAGCGCGCCGGGCTGCGCAATGACGCGTAGGATGACGATGACCAGGCCAAGGCAACCCGTCAGCCACGGCCAAACGCGCGGCGAAATGGCGAACTGGAACAGGGGCAGTACTTCTGCCTGTATGAGGGATAGCAGGGCCAGCACGACCGCCGCCTGTACGCTGGTCAGCCGCCAGCAGCGGTGCCAGTTGTCGATCAGCTTCATGGGCGGCACCTCGCGCGCCGCACGGCGCGTTTGTGTCGCAATTGATTGCGGTGCTTGCGTGCCATGCGCTGCACATGTGCGGCGGTCCAGCCAGGGCCGCGCTTGGTGAAGAACACCGACCCCCATTGGCTGCCCACCAACCGGCGGCGCTTGGCTTCGACGCGCGGCGTGATGCGTTGCACTGGCGCAGTTTTGGTCTCGGCAGGGGTTGCCCCGAAAGCTAGGCCCACGCCCAACGCGGCCGCGATCATCCACGCTTTGGAGTTACGCATCGAGACGCTCCAGCAGGCTGGATGCGATCGGCAGCATGCCGCCCTTGAACCAGGACTCCACCGAGAAGCCCGGACACGTCTTCAACCATTCAAACGGTTCGATGCGACCGTTGCCGTTCTTATCGGGAGAGAAGTCGCGGTGACCGAGTACGCCGCGAGCCTTGGCGTTTTGCGCGACATTGGCGAATGCCAGCGGGACCTGAAACTGATCTGCAAGTGCGGTGACCAGCTGCGCGGCCGCATCCCATTGGGAGACGGTGAACTTGTCGTAGCCGATCAGGCATATCCCGATCGAATCGCTGTTGTAGCCTGCGACGTGCGCTCCCACTTCAGCGATTGCTCGACCCGTATGGACGTGCCCGTCGAGGTCGACGACGAAGTGGTAACCGATCGACGGCAGTTCGGGATTGAAGCGGGAGACTGCGGAAGGGTCGCGACGGAAGCCGCGTTCCTTGTGCCAGCCGTCGATGACGGCAGCGGGGGATTGCGTCGGCGACAGCGATTTGCCGTTCTTCGTCGCCGAGCAATGAAGGACGATTCGATTGATTGTGCGCATGAGACACCGTCGGTGAAAGGACGGTGCCAGTGTCTCCGCGCGCGCGTGAGAGGACTAAGTAAAGGGCTTTACTCTTTATCGGATGGGGGTATAGCCATGCTCTTGAAGGCACTCTCGCATCGACATCATCATCGAATCGATTGGCCGCCTCTCGGATACGTTGGCCGTTGCCGACTCTGCGGCAGATGAACCCACAACGGTGCCCGCACCGATCCCCACGCCGACCGGCATGATGGCAGCTCCAAGCAGCGCACCACCGACAGCGCCGGCCACTACCGCACCAGGCATCTCGGCGTTTCGGGCTTCGGCCTCGCGATGGTAGGTAACCATCGCTTCCTTTCGACATTGCTCGTGGTCCAAGTCGTACTTGGCCTGGTCACCGATGCTTGCAGGATCAACCCACGTGCGCCGCGATTCGGATGTTGCGCATCCGCTCAGCGCCAATGCGGCCACCGACGCGAATGCCGCCAGGACCAGCCCGGAGGAAGACAGCTTACTCATAGCCGTGAGATTCCTATTCTGACCTGACCTTCAATCACGATGTCCTTCGCTTCCTCTTCGGGAAAGTAGCGCGCTGGGAAACTTACCGAGTCTTCACTGCTTATCTGCAGCCCGCCATTCAGGCGTTGCAGGTACTTGATCGACATCTCACCCTGATACACGAACGCGAATATGCCTCCAAGAGAAGGATCCGTCTTCGATCGGTCCAGCATCAATCGTTCACCGCTCTTGATTACTGGGTACATCGAATTGCCCCGCGAGCCGATGATAACCGTCTGTTCAGGGACGAGCCCTTCGCGGAGCAACCAGCTTCTCGCCACGGGAACGATCTCGATCACCCTGGCTGATTCGATCCAACTGCCGTGGCCGCACGATCCGATTGCATCGTAGTGCGGGATTGGCACTAGGTCTTCCTCGGCTCCCGGTGTGCTTTTCACGCCGTCGCGCGACTTAACTTGTAAAGGTGGATCGTGAAAAAAAACAACATCCAAGCTCACCTTCCGCTCGGCCGCCACCGCGATCAGTTCGGCATACGGGATAGAGCCCGTCCGCTTTCTATTGGCGAAACGGCTAGTGCTGAAGCCGATCAGCTCGCATAGCTCCGCGTCCGTCTTCACCCCAAAAGCCGTTTTTGCCCTGCCTATGACCTGGTCGAAGTCCAGCTCAGGCTCCATGAGTATTCACCTGTTGATTGCTCATAAATCGTGAGTTAGTATACGTGTAAAGGTAACAAGTTAACGAAAACTAACTCATGAATCCTTACGACATACAGGCGGCGATCAAGAAGGCCGGGCACAGCCAAGCCTCAATCGCCAGGAAGCTTCGGGTTAGCCGGACGGCCGTCACCTATGTCGTCCGCGGGGACTCGAACTCCAAGTCGAAGCGCATAGCTAAGACTATCGCCGCCATCACCGGAAAGTCACTGAACGAACTGTGGCCTGGGCTGTATGTCTAGGTCGCCGGATTTTCTCACGAAATGTGAGACGAGTTTTGCATCCTTAAACTTTTTTGCAACTCACAAAACATGAGCCGAAAGACTGACTACACCAACCAAGCCCAGCAGCGCCTACTTCGGGTGATCTTGGCTCTGTTCTCCGATGTGGTGAACGGCCTGACGGTCACCCAGGTGGCAAAGGCAGCCGATTGTTCGGCTCCCAATGCCATTCGCGACTTGGACAACCTTCGAACCGCCGGCTTCGCCGAGCGCGATGAGGAAGCAGGCGTTTGGCGCCTGACAGCACGGCTTCCCCAACAAGCCATCAAGGTCTGGACGTCAATCGATCGCGCCGAGCGCAGGTTGGCAGATGCCCGCGCTCGTTTTTCCCGTAACGCTGACTGAGAGATCAGAACATGACAAAAGGCCGTAAACCGCGCAGTGCGGAAGTCGTAGAGGACATCGTTCTCGACCAAGAACGGGTGGACGGGGCAATGGATAGCATGCGCTCCGAAGCCAAGCAGCTCGCCCTGGCGAACGCCCAGCAGGAGTCGATGGTAAGGGCCGTCGCGGAGCAGCTGGGATACAGCCTGCCAGCTGACAGCATCGATCCGGATCTGATCCAGCGCGATATCGCGGCCAACATGCGACGCAGCGTCGAGGCGTGCCTCGAAGTAGGCCGGGGTCTGCGTGTACTCAAGGAAGCGTGCCCCCACGGACAGTTCCTGCCCCGCCTCGAAACGTTGGGACTCGAGCCTCGAGTGGCACAGAAGTTCATGGCGACTGCCGTCAAGTTCGCAAATGCGTCGTCAACGCCGCTTTTGCTGGCTGCGGGCAACCAGACCAAGTTGTTTGAAATGCTCGTCCTCGACGACGAACAGATAGAGGAACTGGAACTGACCGGCCAAACCGGCGAACTGAAGCTCGACGACATCGCCACGATGTCCGTCAAGGAACTGCGGGCCGCGCTGCGTGAAGAGCGTGCTGAGAAAGAGGCCGCCGAGCAGTTGCTGGCCGACAAGAACGGGCAGTTGGACGAGCTGCGCAAGAAGAACCGGCGTATCAAGACGGTTCCGCCCGATGAAGTGCTGGGCGAACTGCTCAAGGAAACAACCTCGCTGGGGCATGCCGCGGCCGCTCAGATCGAAGGCCATCTGCGGCAGGGATTCGTCGCGATCGCAGACCACCACGAGCAGCAAGGCGGCGATAGCACGGCCTTCATGGCGGGCATCGCGGCCATGCTGCAGGACACGCTCAACCGCCTGCGTGGCGAGTTCGGCCTGCCTGACTCCCCCACTGACGCTGGCTGGTCGCCCGACGAGTCGGGCACCGAGGGCTGAGCCAGGAGCACCAGCACCCATGCGCCTTTCGCCCGCCACCGTTGAGTACCTGGTCGAAGTCCATGCCCGTGCCCGCGCCGCCGGACATGGGCAGAAGCAACCCATCTACGACGCCGCGATGGCGCACCTGGGCGTATCCCTTCCTACCCTGATGCGCTACCTGAAGGAGGTCGCCGTGACACCCGAGCGCAAACGCCGCGCCGACGCAGGGAGTGCGCGCCTGAACATCGACGAAGCCCATCTGCTCTCCGCATACTTGATGGAAGGCTACCGGGCCAACAACAAGAAGATCCTGTCTGTGAAGGACGCGCTGCGCGAACTGCGCGCCAATGGCGCCATTCAGGCCGAATGGATCGACCCGGCCACCGGCGAGGTCCGCCAGCTTAGCGAATCTGCGTGCATCCGCGCATTGCGAGCTGCAGGCTTGCACCCCGATCAGTTGCGCGCGCCGACCCCGGCAACGTCGCTCGCCAGCCTGCATCCGAACCATGTGTGGCAGATCGACGCATCGATTTCCACATTATTTTATGTGCCACAGGACGGTCTGGCCGACATGTCGCCGGCCGAGTTCTACAAGAACAAGCCTGCCAATTTCGTCAAAATCGCACGGCAGCGCCTCACTCGTTATGTGCTGACGGATCATTTTAGCGGCACGATTTTCGTGCACTACGTGGCCGGTGGCGAGTCCACGGCCAACATGGCGGAATCGTTCCTGCAGGCGATTCAGCAGCGCTCGGGCCAACCGTTCCACGGCGTGCCGTTGAATCTGATGCTGGACCCTGGCAGTGCGGGCACCGCTGGCGCATTCAAGAATCTGGCACGCCGTTTGCAGATGGATCTGATCGTCAACGAAGCGGGCAACCCACGCGCCAAGGGGCAGGTCGAGAACGCGCACAACATCGTCGAGACCAGTTTCGAGCACAAGTTCAAATTTGCCCATGTGCCTGGCATCGAATACCTCAACAGCCAAGCCCAGCGATGGATGCGCTGGTTCAACAGCACGCAGCGGCACTCCCGCCACGGCAAATCCCGCTATGAGGTCTGGCAGACGATCACCCAGGCTCAGTTGCGGCTGGCGCCGGGCCCCGACCTGTGTCGCGAGCTGCTAACCCACGAACCGGCAACCCGTAAGGTGGATGGGTTCCTGCATGTGGAGTTCTCCGGCAAGACATGGAGCGTGCAGGCTGTGCCCAATGTCATGGTCGGCGAAAAGGTTCTGGTCACCTACAACCCGTATCGGGCCGATGCCGCCTACGTGGTTGAGCGCGCTGCAGATGGCCGCGAAGTCCTGATCGAGATCCCACATGTCACCCGCGATGACGTCAGCGGATTCTTCGCCGATGCTGCGGTGATCACCCAAGAGTACAAGCGCCCCAAGGCTACACGAGCTGACACGAACCGTCGCGCCGCCGAAGCTGTAGCCACAGGCGCCGATTCGGTAGAAGCGGCGAAGGCCGCGCGCAAGGCCAAGGCTATCCCTTTCGGCGGGCAAATCGACCCCTACAAGGATCTCGACCAGGTGCCGGCGACGACTTGGCTACCCAAGCGCGGTACAGCGCTCGAGGCCGGCGCAGGCGTCCATACCCAAGACCGCATTCTGACGCGATTCGAAGCGGCCAGCGAGCTACGCCGCCTAGGCGTCGAGCTCACCGTCGAACGAAACGCGCAGATCGCTGCCTGGTATCCCGACGGCGTGCCCGAATCTGCAATCCCCGATCTCAAGCACCGCCTGACCGTGCGCGCGACCTTGCGCGTGGTGGGCGACCAGTAAGGAGGCTTACGCATGTCCATGCAGCATGTCTTGACTGATCTCGAGGTCTCCCAGGCTGACCTGGCCCGTGTAGCCGCGCTCTCGCGCGCGGCCGTCAATCGCCTGGTCAAGACGGGAGAGTGGCCCAAGCGCCGCACCAGCGAGGTCCGTCAGCGCGTTTCGCAGTACCTGCGCAGTCGGGGCGCCAAACCCCTGCAGCTGCGCGCCCTGTTTTCCCAAGAAAAACCCCCGGTCGAGTACGAATCGGCCGGGGGCGTTCCAGCAGCACAACCGTCAGTCGAACCCCTGGAGGAATCCATGCTACTACGAAATCAGACGCTGACTCGCGCAGCGCGCGAGCACTTCAAGCTGCCCCGGTCGCCTTTCACAGACGATATCCAGTCTCGCGCCGACGTGTTCTCGTCGCCCACAAATCGCTACGTTCGCACGGCCATGATGGACGCGGCGCTGCACCACGGCTTCATCGCCGTCGTCGGAGAGTCCGGCTCGGGTAAGTCCACGCTGCTCGAGGAACTGGAACAGCGCATCCAGGATGAGTCGCGGTCGGTCATCATTATCCGGCCGTATGTGCTGGCGATGGAGTCGAACGACCAGCGCGGCAAGGTGCTGAAGTCAGGCCAGATCGCCGAGTCGATCATGCGGACTCTGGCACCCAACGTGCAGATCAAGTCCAGCCCGGATGCCCGCTTCAAGCAGATTCACGATCTGCTCAAGTCCTCGCGTCAGGCCGGCTATACCCACCTTTTGGCGATCGAGGAGGCACACTGCATGCCCATCGCCACGCTCAAACACCTGAAGCGGTTCACCGAACTGAAGAACGGGCTGCAGCGCCTGCTCGGCGTCGCTCTGATCGGTCAGCCGGAGCTGCACACCCTGCTATCCGAGCAGAGTTCCGAAGTCCGCGAGGTAGTGCAGCGGTGCGAAGTCTACGACCTGCCGCCTCTGGATAACGATCTGGAAGCGTACATCGAGCACAAGTTCGAGCGCGTCGGCTGCAAGCCCAAGGAGGTCTTCGCGCCGGATGCGTTCGACGCCATCCGCGCACGGCTGGTGCGGATACCCCGCGGAGGCAAGGCGTCGGACGCCGTCTCCATCTGCTATCCGCTCGTAGTCAACAACCTGATTTGTCGGGCGATGAACGCGTGCGCGGCCAACGCATACCCGATTGTCGACGGCGACGTCGTAGGGAGCTGCTGACATGCAGACCGAACAAGACTTCGCATCCAGCATCCGCATGTGGGACGTCCTGCGCGCCGCGATCAAGCGCGCCTGCCTGCTGAACCGCCTTCGCGTCCTGGCCTGCCAGAAAGCCCAGGTTGAGCGGCACATGGCAACCGCCCGCCGCCATATGGCCGAGGACGAGACCGAATACAAGCGCTGGGCCAGCCAGCACTACGACGAAAAGATGTACGTCCTGCGCAAACTCGCCGACATGTCCAAGGAGGGGTTATGAGAGACGTCAACCCGAAATTCCGGCATAGCCGCGCCGCGGCGCTGCTCTGGACTGCCCTGATGATCGCTGCCGGCTTCGTGCTGGCTGTCTCGCTGGGGCGCTGACATGCAGGCCGAGCTGCCGCTGCGCCAGGATCGGCCCGTCATGCTGGCGCTGCTGATCCACGTCATGGCCACGCGCCATCGCGGCCAAGCGCGCGGCATCAAGGCTCTGCATCTCGCGGCCGAGACCGGGCTGGCGGAGCGCTCGCTGCGCCGGCTCATCTCGGAAGCCCGAAACGAAGGGGTGCCGATCGTCGGCACGCCTGAAACCGGCTACTACGTCGCGCAGACCGCGACGGAACTCGAAGACTGCTGCCGGTTCTTGCGGGCGCGGGCGATGCACAGCCTGCACCTGGAAGCCCGGCTTCGAAAGATCTCTTTGCCTCAGTTGCTGGGGCAAATCAACCTGGAGACCTGAATGCCTACCTACGCCTATTGCTGGGCGTCCGGTCAGATCGAATTCGGGACGCAAGTTCCGGAAGGCGCGATCTGGATCGTCCGCGGCAGGGATACCTCCGTCCGTCATCTGATAGACGCCACCGCCCGCTTGGCCTACGACAACACCACGTTGCTTGTTCCTGGTATTCCCGAGGCCGAGAACCAAAAGGTTGCCGGCGACGCGCTCGCCCGGTTCCTGACCTGGCTGGGCAGCAAGCCGCACCGCGGTATCGCATTGAACAAGGAAAACGCATGACCACCATAGTCGACATCGAACTGAAGGCGAAAGCCTACGCGGCGGACCGGGAAAAGCTTTCCGCCATCGCCACCAGCCTGAACGACATGATCGAGGCTGCAAAGCGTCAGCACCTAGTGGCGCTGAAGCGAGCCGTCCAGCGCGCGGCCGAATCCGAGGCGATCCTGCGTGAGGCGGTCACCGCCGCCCCGCAACTCTTCATCAAGCCGAAGTCCAAGGTTTTCCACGGGATCAAGCTGGGTTACCAGAAGGGCAAAGGCGGGATCGACTTCGACGATCCCGAGCGCGTCATCAAGCTGATTCGCAAGCACTTCCCCGACCAGGCCGACATCCTGGTCCAGACCAAGGAAAAGCCGGCGAAGGAGGCCATCGAGCAGCTGTCCGTCGAGGACCTGAAGAAGATCGGCTGCACAGTGCGCGATACCGGCGACGTGGTATTCGTCCGTGCTGCCGACAGCGAGGTCAATAAGCTGGTCGATGCCCTACTCAAGGGCGTGGCCGACGACGCGGCGGAGGACGCATGAACTGCATCCTGGGCTTCCAGCCGCGCTTCGTGCCGTTGGTCGAGGCCGGGGCGAAGCTGCATACGATTCGTCGCCGCCGTGCCGATGGCAAGAATCCCGAACCGGGCGACACGCTTTACCTCTACGCGCACCATCGGTCAAAGCTGAGCCGGCGCATAGGCACCGAGGTCTGCGAGAAGGTCGCAGACGTCCTCGTGCTTCCCCCGTTAGGTCCGATCCCGCAAATCTACTTGGGCGGCGAGCTGCTCATACCGGAAGAAGCGGATGCGTTCTCCCGGGCCGATGGCTTCGCCGACACCGGGGAACTGCTTGCGTTCCTCGACGAGCGTTACGGACTTCCGTTCAGCGGGTTGTTGATCTGCTGGAAGTTCACGCCGACCTACTACCGGGTGCAATGACATGGACAAGAAAACCGCGATCGATAAGATCCATAAGTGTCTGGCGCTCGCCAAGTCGAGCACTGAGCACGAAGCAGCGACGGCACTTCGCCAGGCGCAGGCGCTGATGCGCGAATATGGCGTGAGCCATCCCGAGGTGCTGGCGGCGGGCGTCGTGCAAAAGGCAGCGCTCGCCAGCGGCAACCTCAAGCCCACAATCTACGAAACCAGCTTGGCAAGCGCGGTAGCCCGGTCGTTCGGTTGCGATCTCGTGTTCTCTGCCGGCTGGCGACCTGGTGTCGGCCACGTTGGCAGTTGGGTCATGATCGGCCACGAGCCTGGTCCCGATGTCGCCTCCTACAGTCTGGATGTGCTCTACACCCAGTTGCAGCGCGCCCGCAAGGCGTACAGCAAAGCGGCACTCAAGCGCTATGGCAAGAAAAACAAGATTGCGAAGGCTGATGCCTTTTGTGAAGGCTGGGTGAACCAAGTCCGGCTATTGGTGCCGCCGATGGTTCGCACCGACGACCAGGACGCGGAGGTGGAAGCGTACAAGGGCATTCACTATCCGCAACTGGGATCGCTACAGCCCAGGGAGCGCAAGGTCAGTCGCAAGACGGACACATCCGACGACTATGCGTCCGGGCTTGCCGCGGGCCGGTCTGCGCAGCTCCACCGTGGTCTCGGCCGCTCCGGCGCTCCGGCCTTGCTGGAGGGCTGACCATGCAGCCAGTCACCGCCGACGATCTTCGCCGCCGTGAGATCCGCCTCATTCAGATCGCCAAGCGCGACCTGCAGCTGCAGGACGACGAATACCGCGACCTGATGCAGACGGTCACGGGGAAGCGTTCGTCGACGGAACTGGACTGGACCCAGCGCAAGCGGTTCCTGGATCATCTCAAGAAACTCGGGTTCAAGCCGAAGACTTCAGGAACAGGCAGGAAGCGCCAGGCGCCGATCGCGCGGTCTCCGGATGATCGGCACGCCGAGCGCTGGGACAAAGCTCGGGCGCTCTGGACGCTGCTCGCCGAAGCTGGCGCAATCCAACACAACACCGATGCCGCGCTGATGGCCTACGTCCAGCGCCAAACCCAGGTTGATGCCTGGCGCTTCTTAAACGGCTACCAGATCAACACTGTGATCGAGAGCCTCAAACGTTGGTGCAGGCGACTGAAGATACAGGTGGAACATGGCTGATGCGACCGAACTCTATATCGACCGCTACTTCGGGCCAGAATACCCGGAGCTGCTACAGCTGATCGGGACAGAGATCTTCGTGTCGCTGATGGAGGATCCCTCGCTCAAAGCCCTGGGCGAGGACCGCCTTGCTGCGATGTGCTTCCGGGTGACCGAACAGGTCCGCAGCTCCGTGGGCGGCACCAACCTGTATATTGCCAAGGGCCAGCAGTACGAGGTTTCCCGCCGAGACCGGCAGATCTGGCAGCAGTTCCGCGGCGACAATTACGACGCACTCGCGATCGAGCACGGGCTCAGCACCATGCGCATTCGACAGATCATCAAGCGCGTCCGCACGGCTGAACTGCGCAAGCGTCAGTCGGACCTCTTCGCTCAGGTCGATGCTGAACAAGTCGGGACTGGAAATTAGGCCCGTAGCGCCGCTTTTAGGGGGATGGGTGGTGCCAGCGGCCGCAGCCGCGCCCGTTCGTCGCTTCTAGGCCCCTTTGGAACGATTTGGAACGGGGTCTAATCCGTCCGGCCACCCGCATTAAGCACTTTCGCCCGCGCGCGAGCCCAGAACAAAGCAAAAACTCTAAAGCGCTTTACTGTGCCGCCACCTGCCGCATCGCCACGATAGCGGCATGAGCACACCAGCCACCGCACAACCGATCGAAATCTTCCGCGCCGGCCGCCACACGTCGGTCGATGGCCGGACGTTCGATTTCACGCCCGAGCAGCTGCGCGCCGCCTGCGCCGCCTACAACCCGGCCCTGCACGAAGCTCCGCACGTGATCGGCCACCCGGACTCCACTGCGCCTGCCTACGGCTGGGTGGCGGAGCTGCGGTTCAACGAAGCGACCAACGCGGTCGAGGCGATCAGCAAGCAGGTCGAGCCCCAGTTCGCCGAGCTGGTTCAGGCTGGCCGCTTCAAGAAGCGAAGCCCGACCTGGTATCTGGCCGGTGATCCCAACAACCCCAAGCCCGGCACGCTCTATCTGCGTGATGTGGGCTGGCTCGGCGCTCACCCCCCCGCGGTCAAGGGTCTGCAGGACGTCTCTTTCGCCGAACACGACCAGGCTGTGTCATTCGCCGAACCGATCGTCGCTGGCGTGCTGACCGGCCTTTTCCGACGCTTTCGTGAATGGATGATCGCCAACGGCGGCGGTCTGGTCGAGGCGGATCGCGTCATTCCCGAATACGTGCTGGACGACCTCGAACGCGAGGTGCGGCCTTCCCCCGAGCAAACGCCGGTTCCGTTCTCCGAACCGAAAAACCCTACCAAGGAAGAAGACATGAGCAAGGAACTGCAGGACCAACTGGAAGCGGCGAACCGCAAGAACGCCGAGTGGGAGGCGAAGTTCGCCGAATCCCAGAAGCGCGAGAAGGAACAGCGTCACGCGGCCCACGTCGCCTTTGCCGAAGGGCAGGTCAAGGCAGCCAAGCTGCCGCCGAACGCCAAGGATGGCCTGGTCGCCGTGCTGGATACCCTCGCGGGCGCTGCCGAGGCACAGCCCATCCAGTTCAGCGAGGGCGGCAAGACCGAGACGCTGGCGCCGGCCACCTGGCTCATGAACCTATTCGGCCAGGCCAAGCCACTGGTGCAGTTCGGCGAGTTCAAGGGTGGTGCCGATCCGACCGCTGCGTCCAGCCAGGTCGCCAGCGATGCCGACTTCGACCGTCTGGTCGGTGAGCACATGGCGGCGCACAAGGTGAGTTACGCGGAAGCGATGAACGCGGTTTCCGCGCGCTTCTCGGTCTGACCGCCACGCACCGATTCCCCAAGACTCCAAGGAACCCATCATCATGATGACCCTCGAACAAATCCGCCTCAAGCAGAACCCGATCCTGACCAACATCCTGTTGGGTATGGGAACGGGAACCATGATCGCGGAACGCCTGTTTCCCCGCCTGCCGCACGCGCTGTCCTCGGTCGTGATCGCCAAGCTCGGCGACGAGCGCTTCCGCCGCTACAACCTGCGGCGCGCGCCGGGCGCTGCCACCAAGCGCGTCGACATTATGTTCGAGGGCAAGGTGTACACCGTCGAGCAGTATGCCGTCGAAGTACCGATGCCCCGTGAGCTGCTGCGCGAGGCCGACGAGCGCCAGCCCCTGGAGGTCCGCAGGTTCCTGCCGGTATCCACCATCGCGATGACGACGGCGATGGACATCCTGAACCTCGATTACGAGCTGGACGTTGCGGCGGTTGCCACCGCCTCGGGCTCCTATGCGGCGGGCAATACCCTGGCGTTAGCCGGCGGCACGAAGTGGTCGGCCGCGACGGGCACGCCTGTGACCGATATCCGGGCCGCCGCGGAGGTCATTCGCAAAAAGGCCGGTGTACGTCCCAACACGATGATCTTCTCGGCTGATGCCTGGGCGGCGTACGAAGGCAACGCCGAGGTCAAGGGCTATCTGCCGAGCACTCAGACCGGTCCTGCAACGGTCGACCAAGCCAAGGTCCAACTGAACGTCAAGAACATCTACATCGGCGACGCGATCTGGAAGAACGAAGCCGGCGTGGGCCAGGACGTCTGGGGCAACAACGCGATCCTGGCCTACGTGCCCGAGATTTCGTCGACGGGTGCCAACGTCAGCCTGGCGCAGCCCGCCTTCGGCTTCACCAACGTGATCGAAGGCCACCCGTTCGCCGAGGCGCCGTACTACGAGAACTCGTCGAAGAGCTGGATCTATGGAGGCACGTTCGAGCGCAAGCCCAACGTTGCTTACGGCGAGGCCGGCTTCCTCTTCACCAACCCGAAGTGATTTTCGAGCGGGAGACGTAGAGCCCGCGTATGCAGGCCGGCCGAACACCTGAAGCCGGCGACCGTAGCGTCTGACGAACCCCCGGGCCGGCCGGCCCGGGGCGTAGCAGGCCAAGCAAGGAAGAGAACATGCTCAAAGCCAAGATTGCCATCGAGACCTTCATCGAGGGCGAGCGCACGCGCTTCGAACCGGGCGAGACGGTGTTCGGACTGCATCTGTCCGACGAGATCGCGCTGAAAGCCAGTGGTGCGATCGTGGACACCGAGGAAATCGCCGAGGAGGCGGAGTTCGCGCGGCTCAAGGAAGGCGAGGCCGCGAAGGTCTTTCAAGGCGCTCGCCGGTACGTCCAGCTGCAAAACGAATCGCTCACCCAGGGTGTCGCACCGACCGGCGCAGAAGGTGGTGCCACGACTGGCTCCGGTGCCGACGGCACGCAACAAGCGCAGAACGAATCGCTGACCCAGGACATCGCACCGCCCAGCGCAGAAGGTAGTGCCACGACCGGCTCCGGTGCCGACGGCACGCAACAAGCGCAGAACGAATCGTTGACCCAGGACATCGCGCCGACCAGCGCAGAAGGTAGTGCCACGACCGGCTCCGGTGCCGACGGCACGCAACAAGCGCAGAACGAATCGCTGACCCAGGACATCGCACCGACCGGCGCAGAAGGTAGTGCCACGACCGGCTCCGGTGCCGACGGCGCGCAACAAACCGGGGCGCCGCCTGGCGGCGCCAAGCCCATCCTGAAGCAGTCCCCCAAACGCGCCGCCAAATCGCCCGGCCGCAAGAACACCTGACGGTGGAAGCGTCACCTGCGCAGTGGTGAGCTGGCCGGCGGCCTTCGAATCAACCCACCTGGAGCACCATCATGGCTTCGCAGAACAACACCGGGCGTCAGTACAACAAGACGCACGCGGTCACCATCGTCGCGACCGCGGCCGTGGAGCAGTATCGGTTCATCGCCTACGACGGCACTCATGCTACGTCGGCCGGCGGCACGAAGGACTCGCAGGGCATCACCGAGACCGCCGGTGCAATCGGCGAGGCCGTGTCCGCCATCACCGCCTACTCCGGCCTGGTCGTCGCGTCCGAGGCGATCGCCTTCGGAGCGTTCGTCAAGCCCGCCGCTGATGGCACAGGCCGCGCCGCGGTCGGTGCTGCGGACGATTACTGCGGCCGCGCCCTCGGTGCCGCCACCGCTGCGGGCGACATCATCGAGATCCAGCCGCTCACGCACGTTCATCCGGCCGCATAAGGCGCAGCAATGGCCTACGCAACCGCCCAGGACATGATCCAGCGCTTTGGCGAGCCTGAACTCGCTGAGCTGTCGCCAGACGACGACGGTACGCTGAATCCAGTACGCATCGAGACCGCGCTGTCCGATGCGGCTGCGTTCGTCGACGGCTATGTCGGCCAGGTGTACCGGCTGCCGCTACGCGGCTGCGCCAAGCCCAGCACGGGCGGCGGCGTCGAGTATGTCGCGCCGCCCCAGCTCGTGCGCCTCTCGTGCGACCTGGCGCGGTTCTACCTCTACGACGATCTGGCGCCGGAAAACGAGGTAGCCCGACGCTACAAGGCCGCACTGGTCGAGCTGGACAGCATCGCCGCGGGAAAGACGCAACTTGCCTGCCCTTGGGGCGGGGAACCGGGCGACCTGGTCGCCAGCACGGCGCAGACCGGTGACCGCGTCCAGTACTGCTTTTCGCCGCGGCAGATCACCGACGACGTGATGCGGGAGTTCTGATGCTCGAACAAGATTTTTATGCGTCCGGCGCCGAGATCATCGCCCAACTGCGAGAAGCACTGGTCGAGGACCAAACGGTTAAGCGCGTGCTTTCGCGCGGCGAGATGGCCGACCTGGGTGAAGAGCGGCAGATCGTCCCAGCAATCTACGTCGTTTCCGGTGGCCATCAGGTAGTCAGCAGCGACGAGTGGAGCACCAAGTACAGCTTGCTGTGGTTCATCACGATCGCTGTGGCCAACAAGGCGAATGACAAGGAAGTCGTTGTTGCGGACGAGCGCGCCGGCATCGTCGCCAACCGCATGCTGGCCGCGCTTGAAGGCTTCGTCCCGACGGGACACTCGGCCCTGGTAGCACAGACTGCCGGCCGTGCGTACTACAGCCCTGGGTACGCCTATTACCCCTTTGCGTTCTCGACCGAGCGCATCCGCTGCCACACCCCCAACTATCGATAGGGAGCCCACCATGCCCACCAAATGCTGCTTCAAAGGCCGTGGCGACGTTACGCTGGCCGATTACCTGGCCTACGCCGCCAGGACCGTCGGCTTGATGCCCGTCGGCAACGCGCCGCAGTTCCAGGTCAACGCGACCGAGACCACCGAGGACGTACGCGATTTCACGTCGGCCGTCGGTGGATTGCACTGCCAGCACCGTGAGATTCAACGTGTCGACGTGAGCCTGCAGCTCAAGTGCGCCTACCCGCGCAATATGGCGCTTGCCTTCTACGGTACGGGCTCCGAGGACAATGTCACGACCGCCGTGGTCGTCGCCGAGCCCCACGTGGCGTGGCCTGGTGCGACTGTGCCGCTGGATGCGCTACCGGACCGCAGCGTTGCGTACGTCGTCAAAAGTTCCGACGGCGAGACCACGTATGTTGCAGGCGAAGACTACGAAGTCACCACGGCGGGCTCGATCCGCATTCTGGAAGGTGGCGACATCCCCGCGCCCACGGTTACCTCGGGCGTCGGACAGCCAAACATCACGGTCGGGTATACGAAGTCCACCCACACTCAGATCCAGCTGTTCAACAGGCCATCGGCGCCGGTTCATCTGCATTTCGACGGGTTCAACGTCATGGATGGCACGCCTCGGCCGGCTTACTTCGATCTGTACAAAGTGAAGTTCGGCCCGGCGTCTTCCGTCGCACTGATCGATGAAAACTCGCTGACGCTGCAGCTCACCGGCACGGCCGAGTGCGATAAGAGTCGACCGCTTGGAACTGCAGCCGATCCGCTGAGCCAGTACGGCACGCTGCGGTACTGAGTTTGGCATGAACCGACAATCAATCGCTTACGTTGGACGTGGCCGAGTGCATTTCACGGCACCGCTGCGTTCTAACGGAGCGGTGGACTCGTCGGCCGCACCTGGTGCCGGGACCAACTGGCCTTCGGCGCTGTTGAACCCGGCATCACTTGAAATGCCCCCGGGACGATATGTCGGCAATGCAAGTGGGCTGGTGATCACCCAGCAACTGGTCCTGCCGAGGGTCGCGGCATACCCGCGGCCTGGCCAAGCTCGTGGTGGACCGATTGTGCAGTCGATCGCTGCGACCGTGACGCTGTATGGATTGGGCGCGGCAAACATGGCCGACTACTTAAGCGGTGTCTGGTCAGAGTCAGTGGGGCGCACAGTTACAAATCGGATCTTTGCCGGTGGTGCCCGCCTGGTATCTGACAGCATGTTGTTTACCGCGGAACCGATTGACCTTAGCCAGCCGGTTCAGGTCATTCCGAGCTGGGCGTCTTGGATCGAGGGCGAGCACTGGACAGCAGACGCGTTCGGCGTCCGCTTAATGAAGGGATTTTCCGCACCGCTTGGTGCATACGTAGATATTTCCTATCGAAGCGCAAGCGGGGTCGACGTCGTCGAAGGGCTTATCCGTCCCAGCCGCACACTGGGGATCGTCTACCACGGAGTCAATGCAGTTAGCAGCCGTCATGTGCGTGCAGACATCTATCGCGCACAGCTCAATCCCGTTCAAGCGGCAGATCTGTTGAGCGACGGTATCTCCGTTGTGAATTTGAACTTCAACATAGAACCAGTCTTAGCGCCGCTGCAGGTGCGGCCGCGCTGGTATCGGATCATGAGTGCGAACTATGCGTGAACAGCTTGCCCGTGGGAGCTTTATCGGCTTCTCGTCGCTTGAGGATCCCTTTGCGGACCCGAACGGAATGAACGAGAACATCCGCCGGTGGGACGACCATATCGGTCTTTATACGATGTCAGCGCCCGTCCCTCCAGGGACTCCTTTCCCAATCGACATTATCGACGGCCAAGGCCAGATCTACACGAACGGCACCTACGCCACCTTCAATGGCGGGACGTGGAAAACGTACGAGGCTCGCCGTGGCGTGCGCGCTACCCTGGCAAGCGGCACCGACGAATGGATCAACACTGGTGCGGCCTGGATTCAATACAGCGAACATCTTGCTGGGCAAGTCACCGCTGAAGCGGTCGAGATCGTCACGCCGATCCTAGAGGCTGCACAGACCAGCGCATATACTGCGCTGGGCGCGGCAAACGGCTACCAAAGTGTGCCTACAGCACTCTCGGCCGGGGTGACCGGGTATGCGAATCTCGTTGCCGGGTCAGGTGGAACGGACGGTACATTCGCCATTGCATTCTCGGGCGGGGGCGGAACCGGAGCGGCCGGCAAGTTCGTCGTGAATGCTGGGAAGGTCGTAGCGATCCAGCTGCAGGCGCGCGGTAGCGGGTATACCTCGGCTCCGGCCATGAGCTTCGCAGCATCGTCTGGCCTGACGGGAGCGTCGGCAACCGCGGTGATCGGCGACCTAGTGCCTGACGGTGGCATGTTCTCCACCCCTTCGTCGGCCGACAACGACGCCGCGATCCTCTATCAGCGTGTAGGGTCCGCTGCCGTGGAGAAGTCGCGACTACCCAGCTCCGAGCGAGTGACGGCGTTCCAAGATGCAGCGTCACTGCGGAATGAGCAACCCAACCTCTTTACGGCTGCCCAGGTTGCGTTCGACGATCTCAGCAACTGGACGAGAACCGTTCCCCCGACGGTAGAAATCAAGCACGGCCGGCGCGCTCTCAGAGTGGCCAACGGCAGCGCGGTCGCACGGTTCCTCGCATCCGCCTTCGATGACACTGGCAGAATTTCCGCATCGTTGCAGGTAGAAGAACTGGCCGATCCCACGGTCTTGTCACGCCTGCGCATCAACCAACGCGACCAGGCCGGTGTATCGCTGGGGTACAGCGAGAGCTACTTCGGCACCGCCCCGTTCACCGAACGGCGGTACTTCGAGGTGCAGGACGTCGAGAGGCTGGCCGGATGCCACGACGTCGAGTTCATCGTGCAAACCGCAATTACCGCCGGTGGCGGTACGGTTTGGATCACCGAACCGATGATCGGGTCGGGCAGCAACGCCAAGTTCCGCTCTCCCCCAGCCCAATCGGAGATGATCTACGCAAAACTGCCGAACCGGTATCCAGACGCCGGGTTCAAAACGGGTGACCTTCCGACGCTCCGCGCTGGCACGGCAGTACTCGACGCGATCAGCGACACGTTCCTGACAGGGCTGGGAGCGGTTCGAGGATTTCGGCCGACGGGCACTGCCAGCGCCAATGTGCAGGTGCGCTTGGCCATTCCGACTGACGTGGTTGGCAAATTCGTGGTGATGTCCGCCTATGGATATTCGGCCGATGGGCAATGGCCAACAGGTACGGTGAACAGCCTCTACCTGGCCGCCAACGGGGCGACCGAAGTGACGACGGGCTTGAGCCATCGGACGGTCGCGATCAGCGCCAACGTTCGTCTGTTCCTGTCCTGGGGGAAGATTCCCTCGAACGCCGCCTATCTGGTAATCGGGAAGCAGGGGCTTCAGGAATCGGGAGTGACCAATCGCTTGGTGACTGGTCTTGGGTACTTCGTCTCCGATTCGTTCATCCAGCCAAGGGACGTCGCTTACGATGTCCTGTACCCGGCGAAAGACATTCCCGTGCCGGCGGTCGATCCGACGACCGCGAACGATGCAAAGCGCGCTATCGGGCTCACATACGACCAGCCGAACCGATTTTCTCCCGACGAACTCGCGTTCGACGACCTGTCCCAATGGCAGTCGAGCGTGGCGATCACAAGGTCGATCAAGAACGGTCGCCGCGTTCTTACCGTGCATGGGGGCGCGGCGTATCGGGATTTTCCTCGGTCGTACTTTGAAGAGATGGGACGAGCTTCTGGATCTCTCATTGTCGAAGAGCTGATCGGGGCGACTGCGAACAGTCGCTTCCTCATCGAGCAGATCGATGCCGCCGGAGCACCCATTACAGCGGCGCGTGGCACCAAGCTCTTCGGTACGACCGACTTCTCTCTTCCCAAGGATCCATTCGAAATCGCCGGCCTGGGCCTTCATCCGGACGCGGTAAAGCTTCGGTTCTGGGTCCAGAGCGGCATCACGAACTCTGCCAGCGAGGTTTCCTTCCGCGAGATGCTGATGGCGGAAGGTTCGAACCCGAAGTACCGCAATCCACCGGCCGCGGCCTCCGGCGGTGCCGGCGCCCTGGCCGGGACGATCACGCTCAAGAACAGCGACAAGGTCTGCCAGCTCGGCGACAGCTATACCCAGGCAGTCTATCCGTTGAAAGACAAACACCCGGCCGCGAAAGTCGCGGAGCTGGCTGATTGGCGCATCGAGAGCTTCGGGTTCAGCGGCTACGACTGCATCGAGCTGAACGACGTACTGCTCTCGAACGTGAACCGCTACGGCACGACCTTCGCGGACATCAATCCAAGCCAGACGATCATCATCAGCGAGACGAACGACAACTTCACGCGGGGCGTCTCGTGGCGTATGTGGCAAGCCGACATGCAGCGCCTCGTGCAGTCGGTAATGGCCTTCGGCAGCCGCGCAGCCATTGCATCCGAACACCCGAAATCGTGGGGATCGGTGGAGCTGGCGCAGTTCAAAGCGGTGGCCGACAGGATGGGGATTGACTTCGTGGACGTCGCTTCAGACGCACAGAAATTTGAGTTCGCTACCACCCAGTTCCTCTGGGACGGTTCGTCGCACCCCGGCACGCGCACGAACTCCGTGTTGTGGGCGCCCATTCTGGAGTACGTGAACACGCTACCCCGGCCCCGCACCAGCCTGCGTCTTTTCCGGCCCCGGCCAGCGTTCTCGGCGGCGGTGCCTGCTGATCTTGTTTACGACACAAACGACGAGCGCGCCACGATCTGGAAAGAGCTCACAACCGGTCACATGGGTTTAAAACTGGCGTCGTCGTCGAAGTACGATGCGATCGCCGCTGGACCCAACCCCCAGGTCGAGGCCGACCGCCAGTACTACGACAGCGAGTACATCGCGCTGCAGAAGAACATTGCGGTAGCGTTCAATCGGTTTGCGCTGGTCGAGGTCATCCTACCTGCACTGGCACGGGATACCGGCCGGGTCAAGTTGAATGTCACCGGCGGAGTAGCGGCGATCTATGCCTTGAACCGCAGGGCCGCACCCGGGTTTTCAACGCTGCGCGGTCGTGGCTTCGTTGGGGCCTCCGCAGCGGCAACGATAGGCGACACCTACTCGGACGGTACGACGGCCTTCACGGTCGCTGGCAACTACGGCTCGATGATCGTGATGACCAGCACGGCGACCAGCCCGAACGTGGCTGGCACGCTGACCCGGGTGAGCGGAACCGGCCCCGCGTCGATTACGTACACGGGAACAAGCAACGCGTTCGACCCCGCGTACTACGACCGCTACGCCGCGCCCAAGGGGGCGTGGGAAGCAGTGGCAGGTGGTCAGATCACCGGCTCATCTATCGCGAAATACATGCAGGAAGACAGGGTGGTCTTCCTGCTGGAGGCCGCGGGAGACTTCAATCTGACGGACGTGTCGGTTGAGTATGAAGCCTCCGCTGGCAAGCCGGCGCAGGTCCGCACCGCGCGTTCCCGCGCGACCGGCTCGGAATTGTTGGCGCAGACCAATGTCGGCGAGCCGGCCGAGTTGGCTGCGTGGACGGTTACAGGAAGCCTTAACGGGGTGGCCCCGGCCGCTGGAAGCGGTGATCCCCCCGCGGGAACGACGAAGTGCGTGCGCATCAATGACTCGGCGTATATCGCGCAGGCGATCGCGCTACCGACTCCACGGCCGCAGCCCATCGAAATCGAAGTGACGGTTTGGTGCCGCCGTTGGGAGCCGCTATTCGATCCTGACGCCGATATTTCCACCAGCCCCATCACCGCAGACACCTATGACAACGCGACATTGGAGCTCTACCTGGGTAGAGCTACGGATGATCTCGCGCATAGCGCTAGAGTCGTTTGCCCGGTTGGGCTGGGCTATATCGAAGTGAAGCGACGTTTCCACATCGGAAGCGAGTACGTGCGCCCCGCCGACGGCAACACCCGCAGACTCACAGTAAAGGGAGCCGACAGCCGGCTCATTGAGATCTATCGAGTATCAGCTCGAGCTATTTAAGGAAAACCATGACAGCTCAAAGCCTTGCAGCACTGTTCAACAAACCACGTCTGAAGTCCTTCGACGGGGTGGATCTCAAGCTATACAAGATCGGACTCGAACAGTTCGACGCCGCCATAGAGGCGGCACAGTACCTAGGCCCGACCACATTGAACAGTGCGGATCTGGTCAGCCTATTCAGGGAAGGTGGGCCTGTACGGAAGGCTGCACTAACCGTGATTGGTGGATGTGTGAGCTTGGGAGATGATCCAGCGGGTTCTCGACTGGGGGCTGAAGGGGCTGCCTTCATGCCAATCACTACGCTAGTTGCAATCGCCCTGGCGATCTTGGAGGACAACCTCGATTTTTTTACCCAGATCCAGCCGACGCTGCAGAAGCTGATGATGGGCAGCCCGACTGGTTTCTCATCGTTCAGCAGCTCATCAGCGCCGGCCACCAGCCTGAGCGAATCCGACATTACTCCCTTGCCGAACTCCGAGGCTATCTCCGCGCCATAGGGCACGAGAAGACCCAGCAACTGGAGGCGACCATGCTCGCCTCTCAAGGATCCCGCATCAACGATTTTTGACCACTTATGACCGATATCGTCGTCGGCCTGGCCATCCAGGCGAAATTCCAAGAAGCCCGCGCAGCGCTGCAGCAGCTGCGCAGCGACTTGGCGCAGGCGATGACGGCGGTCAAAGGCGCTAGCCAAACCCAGCAGGCGCAGGCATCGTCAAGCACGCAAGCAGCCGCTGCGCAACGCGCGCAGAGCGAAGCTGCCCAGACGACCGCCGCGTCGATGCGCACATTGAACACCGCTGTCGCAGAGGCCACCCGGCAGAACCAAGCTCTGGCTGCATCGAGCCAAGCGGCGGCGACTTCCCAGCGAAATGCCAATGCGGTAGTGGCTGCCGGAGGTATATCGGCGAAGCAGACCGCTGCGGCGATGCGTATGCTGCCGGCGCAAATCACCGACATCACGACCAGCGTGGCCAGCGGAATGCCCATTTGGCTGGTGGCGATACAGCAGGGCGGGCAGATCAAGGATTCGTTCGGTGGTGTCGGCGCCACCTTCCGCGCCTTGGCGACGCTGATCACTCCCGTACGCGTCGGCTTGGCCGGCCTGGCGGTCGCCGGCCTGGCTGTTGTGAAAATGCTGGCCGACGCGGAGCGCGACACCCAGCAGTACAACCTCGCCGTCCAGACGACAGGCAACTATGCGGGCGCCACGCGCAGCCAAGTCGAAAGCCTGGCCGCTGCCACGGCCGAGGCTTCAGAGTTGAGTCTGGCGGCGGCTCGGTCGATGGTCTCCGGCATGGTGCAGACCGGCCAGATTGGCATGGGGACGATCGAGAACCTGACCAAGTCGGTAAAAACCTACGCCGCGGTCACCGGCCAGTCGACCGATGCGGCCGGCTCTTCTCTGGCAAAGCTCTTTGTCGACCCCGCCAGGGCGGCCGAGCAGCTCGACAAGCAGTTCAACTTTCTGACGCTTGAGCAGCAGAAGTACTTGCGACAGCTGGTCGAGCAGGGGCGGGTTGAGGATGCCAGGCTGCTGGTTTCCAAAGCTTTCGCTGATCACATGGGCGGCGCGTTTGCGCAAAATCTCGGAACGCTGCAGCGCGCCTGGGATTCACTGGCGCAGGCCGCGGGAAAGGCCTGGAACGCGATCTGGGATGTCGGGAGGAAAAAAACTCCAGCTGAACTGGTCGCTGAGCAGCAGCAGGTGGTCGATACCCTGGCGGCTCAGATCAAGCAACGCGAGGAGTCTGGCCTGGCGCTTGGCCGCCTGCAGGCGCAACTGGCTGCCGCGAACGCCCAACTCACCGAACGTCAGGCCGCCGCCGAGCAGGAAAGCGCGAAGGCGGCCGAGGAATCTCGGGAAGCCCAGCGCAAACGCGAAAAGAAGGATCTCGAGACCTGGTTCAAGTCCTACACGGACTCGATGAAAACGGGTGCCGAAAAGCTCACCGAAGAAAAGGCAAAGCTCAAGCAGGCGCTCGACTTCGGCTCGATCACACAATCCGAGTATGACGAAGCGCTGAAGCGCGCGACTGAGCGCGCAGCGCGGTCGGGGACCAACATCGGCCTGGAGGCGGCCAAAGCCACCCAGCAGGTGCGAGCTGCTCAGAGCGAGGCTTCCCTGCGGCTGCTGCAGGCCTCCATCAAATCCGGCGACGCCATCATCGTCCAGGCCGTGACGGAGGGTAACGTCAGCATCCAGGCAGCTTACGACGCGCGGCTGTCACAGATGCAGACCGAGACCGAGGAACAACGCAAGTTCCTCGACCAGCAACTGGCGGCTGTCACCGCGGCGATTGCACAGGCGCGAACACCTGGGGAACGTGCCCCGCTCCAGCAGCGCAAGATCCAGATCATCGCTGACAGGCAGCTTCTGGATGCGTCGTTGGCCGATGCAACGCGGACGCTGGATAATTGGAAGCGAGATACCGAGCAGCGACTTTCAACGATCAGCGCGAATATTCGAGTGCAGGTTGCAGACCTGACTGGAGTGTTCGACCGAGGCGCAGTCGAACGCCAACTGCTGGATCGGTTCCGCGATGACTATCGGTTGGCTGGCGCCAGCAGCGATCCCGCGCAAGCGAAGGCGGATCGTGAGCGCATTGATATGCTGGTCCAGGCTGGTGTGGCCCAGGCAGAGTTCAACGCGAAGCTGGCTGAAGCACAGAGAATTCAGCGGGATCTGGCGGCGCAGGAGGCGTCTGTCAACGCCGAGGTGCAGAGCGGCCAAATCAGCCAACTCGAGGGCGAAGCCCGCATCCGCACGGCGCGTCAAGCACAGATTCCGGCGCTGGAAGCCATCCTTGCCAAACTGCGGGAGCTGCGCGGCGCGCTTCCCCAGGACGCGGCCAAGGCGCTCGACGATGCCAATGCCGCGATCGTCGAGCTGGGCAACCAAGTCAAGACCACAACTCCGGTGATCGTCGATGCCGGCGCAATGGTCAAGAACAACCTGATTGACGGGTTCTCCAGCGCCGCCGGCAATGCTGTGGCGAACTGGGAGAATGCCGGTCAGGCGATCAAGAACGTCTTCACCCGCCTGGCCGGCGACATCGTCTCGTCCGGCGTAAGAGAGGCGATCATTCGTGCCTTCTCGGTTGACGTCGGTGGCGGCAGCGGCGGTGGCTTCTGGAGTTCGCTCTTCAGCGCTGTGGGCGGTGCGCTTTTCGGCGGCGGAGGCACGTCTGTGCCCTCGACGCCGACAGTCGCTCCGGCTGTCGGCAATTCGGTCATGTTCGCAGCGGACGGTGGCCATATCCGTGGCCCAGGCACTGAAACCAGCGACAGCATCCCGGCCATGCTGTCTGACAACGAGTTCGTGCAGCCCGCACGCGCGGTCCGACATTACGGCCGCCAATTCATGGAGTCGATTCGGGCGCTGCGGTTCCCACGACCCAAGTTCGCGTTTGGTGGTCTCGTGCAGGCATCGCGATCGATCGCCCGATTTGCCGACGGTGGCGCTGCATCTCAGGGCTCCCAGGCGGCTCTGGTCATGCCCAACGTCATCATCAACACCATCTACCAGGGAACGCCGCAGCGCGTAACCAAGCGCAGTGAGGAACTCCAGGGCCGCGACTTGGTTGTTTCGCTGATCTTGGAAGACTTCGAGCGCGGCGGGCCAATCAGCCAAGCCATGCCGTCCGTTTTCAACCGCGGCGGAGCCTGACATGGCATATCCGGTGTTCCCAGACTATGCAGAGTTCCTTCTCGACGACTACCAGATCGACCCTGTCACCAATATCGATCGCACCGAATTCGAGGACGGCTACATCAAGCAGGACCCGATCAACTCGCGCCAGCGATATCGCTCACCAGTCCGATACCGGCTGCACACGTTGGCCGAGCAGCTCGCGTTCGAAACCTGGAGGGTGAGCGACTTGCGTTTCGGTGCACTGTGGTTCCAGTGGTATGACCCGGTCTACCACGTCGAGCGCCGTGCCCGCATCGAACAAGGCAAGGTCGACTACACCCCGCTGACCGATCGCTTTGACGAATGGACCGTCGCCTTCACTATCGAGTACTGGGGCTGAGATGGCGCGTCCGAAATCAACACGCTTCACTGAGAACGCACTCGCGTTGGCGGCGGATGAGGTTCCGATTTTTCTACTGGAAATCTCGCACGCGCTGGCAGAGGCACCCCTACGTTTCGTCGCCGACGCCCAGGATATCGTCAGCAACGGCCAGAACTACGTTTCCTGCGGCTTCTCAATCAAGCTTCCATCCGATCAGGACCGTACGACGCCGCGCGCGCAGCTGGCGATCGACACACTGGGCGGCGATATCTCTGCGTTCCTGGAACGCACGCACGGTGGGCGTGGCGCCGTGCTGACGTTGCGCCAGATCCTGCGAAGCGTTCCTGACTTTATTGAAGACGACATCACTCTCGATATGCGCAATGTGGTGGTGGCTTCGCCAACCGTCACCGCAGATCTGGGCTACGACGACGTGCTCAATCAACCTGGCACGCCGTACACGTTCCGGCCGGAGACTGCGGCGGGGCTTTTCTGATGGCGCACTGGGCTGAACGGTACGTCGACATCCCTCACGACCAGCTCGACTGCGGGGAGCTGGTCGAGAAAGTGCTGCGCGAGGTATTCGGCCGCGAAGTCACTTTCCCGCGCAAGCAGTCAGACAGCCTGCTGCACCGTGCCCGCCTGATCACCCGCAGTGCGAAAGACTACGCCACGCCCGTGGCGGCACCTTTTGATGGCGCTGGCGTGCTGATCCTCGCCCGTGGCCGCGCGGCACATATCGGCCTGTATTGCGCGATCGCGCAGGGCTACATTCTCCACAGCGACGATTGGTTCGGTGCGTCGGTATTGGAGCCCGTCAACCGTTTGAGTACCAGATATGTCGTCCAAGGCTATTACGCGTGGCTGTAAGGCCGCTGCGCTCGAGGTCATCTATTTGCCCAACCCGCTGCTGCCTGCCAGCCAGCGTATCGTCAAGCGGGTATTGGGTACAGGCAGCGACACTATCGACAGCCTAGTGCGGCGCTTGGCGCTGCAGGCTACCCCGCTTGAGGCGACGCTGAATGGCCGTTCGGTGCCTCGGCGCCGCTGGAAGCGATCGCGTGTTCACACGACGGATGTCCTGGTGTTGCGCCAGGCCGTCATGGGCACGGGGGTCGGCGAGGCGGCCGGGGCCGCCGCGCTGGCGGCGGGGAAGACCGCGGCCACAGCCGCCGCCATCCAGTTCGCTGTGACAGTTGCGGTAAATCTGGCCATCGGCCTCGCCCTGTCTTTTGTCGCTCAAGCCCTGTTCGGCCCCAAGCGTGCGACAGCCGCTACGGCAAGAAACGATCCGTCCAACTATTCTCTGGAGGGAGGGGGCAATCAGGTCCGGCCGTACAGTCCGCTCATGGTAGTGCTCGGGGAACATCAGGTTTTTCCGGACTATGCGTCTCGCCCTTGGTCCGAAAATGTGCCTGACCCGAGCACCACACACCTGGTAGTAAACAACACGCCGCGGTACGAGTCGAAAACCGCTATCCCCTTCGTCTGGGATGCTGTATCCGGCGCACCAGAGGCGCCTTGGGTTGAGCTGATGCCGCCCGATGGCTTCGGGTATGGCTACTACGGGGATGGACAGGAGCGACAATACGAGAGGGTCGGGGGCACGGTAACCCAGCCCCACACCTTTGTGACGCGGTTCAACCCCTCGATCCCCGATGAGCGGATCACCCCGTACGACGCCTACATTAATTGGCAGAACGGCGGCGAGACGCTGGGGCCTGTGCCCACTTGGTACTCGCCAGGCACCTACCGAGACATTGTCATCGGATATGGCTACTACGAAACGTTCAACTCTGAGCGGCTGTGCAGCATTTTCAGCGTGGGCTTCGGTGACCTCGAAGTTACGAACCTGCGCATCGGCGCAACTACGATTGATCAGTATTCGGCTTGGTCGCGCCACGACAGTTTCGTGCCCCCTGGCCAGTACGACCGCACTCGCCTGACGGGTTACACGACAGACGGATGGGTGGGAGACGATTTTCCGACCAACGTTCAGGTCGCCGAAGGCGGTAAGCTCGAGCAACACGAAGGCGTTGACAATGAGGGCTGGATCGAACGGCGCAGCAGTGGTGCAGGCTGCAACTACGTCCAGTTCGACATCGCCGGGCGTCTGTTTCGCTCGGCCGGCGGGGGCATTGAGACGCTCACGTGCGATTTCGGTGCACAGTTCCGTCAGGTCGGCGCCGCTGATTGGACGGATTTTCCGTTCCCGGTTTCTGTCTCCAGCGGGAGCACGACGCCGGTGCGCCAGACCTTCCGACACTTTCTACCCGAGTCAGCCCATTACGACGTGCGAGTTCGCCGCACCACGCCCGATCCTACCGAAGCGAACGACATCAGCGAACTCGAACTCTCCCGTATCAAGTTCTTTCGCATCGACCCCTCTCTGTACCCCGGACAGCGGCGTGTCGCGCTGCTAATTCGGGCGTCGGGGCAGCTCAGCGGTCGCCTGGACCGACTCTCGGCGTTCGTACGGGCGAAGCACTGGATCTGGGACAGCGCCGCGCCCTGGACGCCTGGTGTGTTTCCGGACGATGCCGCTGCGCCCTGGACGTGGGGCCACACCACGAATCCGGCCTGGCTGTTCCTCTACTACGCCAGAGGGGGGTTCCTCAACAGCACGGTTACCCCCGGCTATCTCGGTGGCGGCCAAGGCTGGCTTGATCGGCCGGATCCCACCAATGGGGCGCGGCTCTTCGGCGCAGGGCTGAGCAACAATCGCATCGATTACGCCGCCATCGTCGCCTGGGGCCATTTTTGTCAGGCCAATAACCTCGAGTGCCGGATGGTGATCACCGAGCAAATGTCGACCGGCGAGATCTTGGACATCATCGCTGGTGCTGGCCGCGCATCTAAGACCTGGGCGACTGGCAAGCTTGGAGTCGTGTGGGAAGCGCCTGGGCAGCCCACCGTAGGCTCCTTCGGCATGGGCAACATCATTGCCGGAAGCTTCCAGATCAGCTACGACACGGATGAATCCATCGACGAGTATGTTCTCGGCTTCACCAATAGCGACACGGACTATTCCGCCGATACGGTTTACGCAGCCGTGCCCGGAGTGCCCCAGCCGGTTAACCAAAAATCCAGCAATGCGCAGTATGCGATGCCGGCCTCGCAGGCTCAACGCCAGTTGAATCTGGCGGCTGCCTCCAAGTGCTTTCATCGGCGCCGCATCATCTGGCAAAGCGGCTGGGAGGCGGCGCTGGTTCAACGTGGGGACGTGGTCGCGCTAGCTCATGACCTGACCCAATGGGCGCACAGCGGCCGCCTGGTGGCCCTGGTGGCCGAAGAAGGGCTGATTCGGCGGGTCTCGCTGTCGTGCTCAGTCGAGAACTCCACCGGCAACGCCAGGTTCTATATCTGGGTCAGGCGGCCCAACAATACCTGGCTGAGCGTGGAATGCACGCCGCCGGCCGGCCGCAGCCACGACCTCGACGTGGTCAGCGAATGGCCGGTGGACGACGCACCGGGCGTACTGGATATGACGCTCGCCTCGAAGAACCTGGCCAGCACCTTTCCGAAGTCGGTGCCCGAGGACTGGACCCTCTTCGCGGGCCCTACAGCCACGCCGGGAAAGCGCGTGCGCATCATGGGCATGGAGCCAGCAGAGCGAGGTCGAGTGCGGTTCACCGCCCGTGATGAGTACGACGAGTACTACCCGCTGGAGCATGGCTGGGAGGTGCCCCCCGCCATCCCAGCCGACGATGGTCTAGTCGCGCGGGCTTTCAATTTGGCCCTCGATTCCGGTCCGGCCGGTGGCTATGTCCTGGTGTGGGAACTGGAGAATGCGTACGGCGCTGAAGTATCAGTCTCTGCCAATCACGGTCCCTTCGAGCAGGTGCCGATCAGTGGCTCGATCACTGTGGCCGGTCGTGAGCTGCTGCTGCCACCGTACCCCGCGGGCACTCAACTGAGCATCCACGTTCTGCCAAAGGCGGCGGGCACCCCTGTTGCGATCGAAGGCGGAACGCTCGAAGTCACAGTATGAAAGACAGGCGACGCGGCCAGGTGCTGGAACACCTGGTCGCGTCCCCAGATTGCAGAGCAAGCTGCAAGCTAGGCGAGGCCCGCCACCCTGTACAGAGCGAGCCAAGCCTACCAGAAATGTTTCACCGCACGAAATAGGCTTGCAAAATGAACCCTCAACCCATTATCCCCTGGCTCGGCGGCAAGCGTCGCCTCGCCGACACTTTGCTTACCCGGTTCCCCCCGCATACCTGCTACGTCGAGGTGTTTGCCGGTGGTGCCGCCCTGTATTTCCTGCGTCATCCCGCCGAGGTCGAGGTCATCAACGATGTGAACGGAGACCTGGTGAATCTCTACAGGGTGGTGAAGCACCACTTGGAGGAGTTCATCCGGCAGTTCAAGTGGGCATTGTCCAGCCGCGAAATGTTCAAGTGGCTGCAGCTGACCGTGCCGGCCACTCTCACCGATATCCAGCGGGCCGCCAGATTTTTCTACTTGCAGCACAATGCCTTCGGTGGCCGTGTGGAAAGCCAGACGTGGGGCACGGCCACCACCGCGCCCCCGGTGAATCTGCTGCGCATTGAAGAGAATCTGAGCGCCGCTCATCTGCGTTTGACCAGCGCCTACATCGAGCAGCTCGACTGGGCAGCCTGCATCCAACGTTACGACCGTGCTCATACCTTCTTCTACCTGGATCCGCCGTACTGGGAGACCGAGGGCTATGGTGTCCCGTTTCCATTCGAGCAGTACGAGCTGATGGCCAGCACACTGCGCTCGATCAAGGGGAAGGCCCTGGTGAGCCTGAACGACCACCCTGACATCCGAGCGGCGTTTGCAGGCTTCCAGATGGAGAATGTGGATATCTCCTACACCGTAGCGGGTGGGGGCAAGTCAGCGGATCGCCGAGAGCTGATCATTTACAGCTGGGATAGGGACGCAGAGCCTGCTGGTCTTTTCTGACGGATAATTCTATTTCGCCGGGTGAAAGCGATACGATCACCTATTTATCACGCTTCCGGCGTCGCAAATATCGCGGCGCGCTTCACCCGCCATCATGAAGGGCATCGCGCCGCTGCTGGTCGCGCGCTGGACGGACGCCTGCGACCTGGTCGAGGATGTGGGCGCGGGGCTCGACGCCACCGCGCACGGGCTGCGCGAGGTCACGCAGACCCAGGCCCGCTACGTGCAGTCCGAATTCGAGCGCATCCGGGGCAAGCAGCTGTTTCGCCAGGGGCAGCCGGCCAGTGTGTTCCGGCCCTGGCTGGAGCGGGCGCTGGCCACGGCCTGCGCGTTGGATTCCCCGCCGTTGGCGCTGCGCGCGCTGACCAACCTGGTGCGCTATGCCTGCCCCATCCCCAGCTCCGACCACATGGCGCTGATGGCCCGCATGGTGGCGCGCGTGCAGGGTGGCGACCGGTTGTGGGAGGTGCGCGCCGCGCGTGGACTGCTGTCCCGCTATGGGGCGCAGATGGCCCATTCCCTGCGCTGACGACCTCCGCCGTCCCGGCCGCGCGGGCCCGATATTCACGTCAGCCATACCCGGTATGGCTGGGCCTGCGTAGACACCCGAAGGCCCCACCTCTACCTTAGACACATGTCCGGCAGGACGCTGGCGCGCCATCCGGCCGCGCCCGCATCCCCGCCGCCGTTCACGCAATCCGGAGAACGATACATGAGTCGGAAGTGGTCCCCGCAGCAGCTGGTCGATGCCGAGCTGGGCACGGTCAGTCGCGAAGTCTACGTCAATCAGGACATTTTCCAGGAAGAACTGGAACAGATCTTCTCCCGCGCCTGGCTGTTCGTCGGGCACGAGAGCATGGTGCCCAATCCCGACGACTATTTCGTCAGCCGCATGGGCAACGATTCGGTCATCCTGACCCGCGACCGCCAGGGTCAGCTCCAGGTCCTGCTCAACAGCTGCCTGCACCGCGGCATGCGGCTGTGCCGCTACGACCAGGGCAACAACCGCACCTTCACCTGTCCCTATCACGGCTGGAGCTATTCCACCGACGGCAAGCTGGTCGAGCGGGCCGGCGAACTGGTGGGCGTGCCGGGCTTCAAGACCCATTACTTCGGCGAGCTGGACAAGAAGAACTGGGGCCTGAAGTCGGTGGCGAAACTGGTGAACTACAAGGGCACGATCTGGGCGACCTGGGATGAGAACGCACCGTCGTTCGAAGAGTACCTGGGCGACATGAAGCTGTACCTGGACTTCGCCCTGGACCATCGCGACGGCAGCCCGGGCGGGTCGGAGATGATAGGCGGCGTGCAGAAGTGGCGCATTCCCTGCAACTGGAAGACCGCGGCCGAGAACTTCAACGCCGATCTTTACCACGACATCAGCCACCGCTCGGTGGACGTCGTGGGCATCGGGCCCGGCGGCAAGGGCCGGCGCGATCCCACGCCGAACCGTGTGTCGATCTCGTTCAAGGACCTGGGGCACGGGCTGGTTGGACGAGCGCCGTACTACGAGGAAAGCCCCTATACGCCCATCTTCGCCAATTATCCCGAGGTGGAGCAGTACTACCGCAAGGTGTACGAGGAACGCGAGAAGAACCTGGCCGGCACCATGCGCGTGCTGCACAGCGTGGGCACCGTGTTCCCCAACATGGCGGTGCACGGCCGCCAGCCGCGCACCATCGCGGTGTTCCATCCGGTCAGCGCGACCGAGACCGAGATGTGGCGCATCTATCTCGTCGACAAGGACGCCCCGCAGGAGGTGAAGGACGCGGCGCGCGCCTACTACCTGCGCTATTCGGGGCCGGGCGGCATGACCGAGTCCGACGACATGGAGAACTGGTGCTACGCCACCGAGTCGAGCACCGGCACCATCGCCCGCACGCTGCACTACAACTACCAGATGGGCATCGGGCACGCCAAGCCGGTGCCAGGCCTGCGCGGCGCGGTGACGACGGGCGAGTTCACCGAAGAGAACAACCGGAACTACTACGCGAGATGGGCGCAGTTCATGGAAGGGCGCTCGTGGGACGACCTCATGCCCACCTACGACGAATAAGCGGAGCGCGCCATGACCGACACTCACCTGAATTCCGACCATGCCTTCCTGTTGCGCGAGGTCGAACAGTTCTTCTACCGCGAGGCCGACCTGTTGGACGAGCGCCGCTTCGACGAATGGCTGACGCTGCTGCACGAGGACATCCGCTACTGGATGCCCATCGCGCGCAACGTCAGGCGCGACAACCGCGAGCGCGAACGGACCCGGGAGGGCGTTGAGGCCGCGTGGTTCGACGAAGGCCTGCCGACGCTGCGCCAGCGGGTCGAACAGATCAACACCGGTATGCACTGGGCCGAGGAGCCCGCTTCGCGCACCTCGCACCTGCTGACCAACGTACGCATCCTGGAAACGTCCGGCACGGGGCCGGACGAGGAAATCCGGACACGTTCGCGCTTCATCGTCTACCAGAACCGCCTGGACACCGAGGTGGCCTGGTTCGTCGGCAAGCGCAACGACACGCTGCGCCGCACCGAATCAGGCTGGAAGGTCCTGCGGCGAGAGATCTTGCTGGACCAGACCGTGCTGCTGGGCAAGGCGCTGACCGTCTTCTTCTGATGGGGGGTATCGAAACATGGATCGTCGAGATGTGCTGAAGATGCTGGCCGGCGCCGCGGCGCTGGGCGGCTGTCCCGCGTGGGCCCAGGACGGTTTCCCGTCGCGCATGATGAAGGTCGTGGTCGCCTATCCGCCAGGAGGCGTGACCGACATCGCCGGACGGCTGATGGCGGAAATCCTGAGCAAGGAATTGGGCAAGCCGGCCATCGTCGAGAACAAGGGCGGTGGCACGGGCACGATCGCCCAGCAGTACGTGCTGCAACAGCCGCACGATGGCCACGTGCTGTTGTCGGGCGGCCTGGGCGGCCTGATCCTGCCCGTCATCCTGAATCCCAACCTGCCGGTGGACCCCCAGGCCAGCTTCACGCCGGTGGCGCAGGTGGCGGAGTTCGTCAACGTGCTGCTGGTGGGGCGCGACGTGAAGGCGCGCAACGTGAGCGAACTGATCGAGCATGCCAAGGCCAATCCCGGCAAGCTGAACTACGCCACCAACGGCGTGGGCACCTCGGCGCACTTCACCTCGGAACTGTTCAACCTCCAGGCCGGCACGAAGGTGATTCACATTCCGTACCGGTCCAGCGGCGAGGTCATCTCGGGTCTGCGCAACGGCGACGTGCACATGGCGTTCGCCAACGCGCCCGCCGTCAACGCCCTGGTCAAGGCCGGCACGCTGCGCGCCATCGCGGTGACCAGCGCCCAGCGCACCAAGGACCTCCCAGACGTACCCACCATGGTGGAGTCGGGCATGCCGGACTTCGTCGTGACCAGTTGGCTGGGCGCCTACGCGGCCGCCGGCACCCCGCCCGACGTCATCCGGAAACTGAGCGAAATCATCGTGCGCGGCGCGCAGCAGCCCGAGAACGTACAGCGCTTCGAGACCGTGGGCTTCCAAGTCTCGACCAAGGATGCGGCCGCCTATGCCGCCTTCAACCGGGCCGAGCTGGCGCGGTGGAAGGACGTGGCGCGGCTGGCGAACATCCGCGCCGAAGGGTAAAGCATGAGCGGACACAACGCGTTGAATCTGATCGACATCAAGCCGGGAGCCCGGCTGCGGACCAACGACGGCGCCGTCGTCGAATTGATCGAGAACCCGCAGGACGGCGTCTGGCTGATCTGCCGCTACGTCGAACATCCGTCCGAACCGGAACTGGTCGGCGATGACGAACAGACCGTATTCGCGCAGGACATCGTTGGCCTGGCCGATGGCTATCAACAGGGAGAAGGGGCGTGACCGCCAACTGGACCGACAGGAAGAACGCGGCCTGCCCGCGGGGCGTGGGCCTGGTGACCGAAATCTATGCCACGCAGGCGGCGGGCAGCGAGTTGACCGATGAGGCGGGCCGCCGCTACATCGATTTCGCCGGCGGCATAGGCGTGCTGAACGTCGGCCACCGGCATCCCCGGGTGGAGGCCGCCATCGTCGAGCAGGCGCGGCGCTTCACGCATACCTGCTACCAGGTGGTGCCCTACGCTTCCTACGTGACGCTGGCCGAGCGCCTGAACGCGCTGGTGCCGGGCGACTTCGCGAAGAAGACGGTCTTCTTCACCACCGGAGCGGAAGCGGTGGAGAACGCGGTCAAGATCGCCCGTGCGGCCACCGGCAGGACCGCCATCATCGGTTTCACCGGCGCTTTCCATGGACGCACGATGATGGGCCTGGCGCTGACCGGTAAGGTCGCGCCCTACAAGACCGGCTTTGGCCCTTTCCCGGGAGATGTCTACCGCGTGCCGTTCCCGTCCGCCGACACGCCGGAGGCGGTGGCCCGTTCCCTGGCCGCGCTGGACGACCTGTTGCGCTATGACGTCGAGGCCGCGCGCGTAGCGGCCATCGTGATCGAACCGGTGCAGGGCGAGGGAGGGTTCCTGCCCGCGCCGCAAGCGCTGATGCGTGGCCTGCGCGCGCTGTGCGACCGGCATGGCATGCTGCTGATCGCCGATGAGATCCAGTGCGGCATGGGGCGTACCGGCGCGATGTTCGCCATGGAGCATTTCGGCGTGGCGGCCGACCTGACCACGGTGGCCAAGAGTCTGGCCGGCGGCATGCCGCTGTCGGCCGTGGTCGGGCGGGCGGAGGTCATGGACGCGGTGGCGCCGGGCGGCCTGGGCAGCACCTATGCCGGCGCGCCGCTGGCGGTGGCCGCCGCGCATGCCGTCCTGGATGTGTTCGAACAGGAAGGACTGCTTGAGACCGGCAACCGGCTGGCCCGCGCGATGCGCGAGCGGCTGGAGGCGGCGCGCGCCCGGCATCGCTGCATCGGCCTGGTGCGAGGTCTCGGGCCCATGCTGGCCATGGAGCTGCAGGACGAGCAGGGACGGCCCTCGGCGGTGCTGGCGCAGGCCGTGCGCGAGCACGCGCTGGCGCGTGGGTTGATCCTGTTGGTGTGCGGCAGCTACGGCAACGTGATCCGTTTCCTGTTCCCGCTCAATACCCCCATGCCCTTGTTCGAACAAGGCCTGGACACCATCGACGCGGCGCTGACCGAGGCGACGCGACAGGAACTGGTGGCATGAACGCTTCCGACCGGCAGACCGGTGCCGAGTGGCTGCTGCGCAGCGCCGCCGCCTCGGGCATCGAGGTCTGTTTCGCCAACCCCGGCACGACCGAACTGCCCTTCGTCGGCGCGATGGATACCGTGCCGCAGGTGCGGCCCATCCTGTGTGCCTTCGAAGGTGTGTGCTCGGGCGCGGCCGACGGCTACTACCGCATGCGCGGCACGCCCGCGATGACGCTGACCCATCTCGGGCCGGGCTTCGCCAATGCCATCGCCAACCTGCACAACGCCCGGCGCGCCGGTTCGTCGGTCTACAACGTGATCGGCGAACACATGTCGTGGCATGTGGAGGCCGATCCGCCGCTGGCCAGCGATATCGAGTCCTTGGCGCGGCCCGTGTCGGCCGGCGTCTACCGGGCCGATTCGCCGGCCTCGCTGGTGATGTCGGTGCGCCAGTCGCTGGCCAACGCCATGGCGCCTCAGGGCGGCATCCATACCCTGATCCTGCCGATGGACCTGCAGGCGACGGCGATGGACGAGCCCGTCTTCGCCGCCCGCGTGTCGGACGCGCCGGCGGTGCTGGAGGCCTGCCTGGTCGAACAGGTGGCGGCCCATGTCGCCGCGGGCAGGAAGACCTTGCTGCTGCTGGGCGGCGATGCCCTGCACGAGCCGGCGCTGATGGAGGCGCTGCGGTTCCGGGGCCTGGCCAACGTCGAAGTCGTGGGCGAGACTTTTCCCGCGCGCAGCGAACACGGCGGCGGCCTGCCGGCCATCCGCCGTTTCAACCCCGCGGCCGAACAAGCCCATGCCTATCTGCTGGGCTTCGACCTGGTGGCGTTGGTCGGCGCCCGGCGTCCGGTGGCGTTCTTCGGCGTGGAGGGCTACCCCAGCTACCTGGGCGATCCGGCGCGCATGGTCGAGCTATGCCAGGAGGGAAGGGGGGGCGCCGCTACGCTGGCGGCTCTGGCCGACGACCTGAAGCTGGCCCGGCGCGGCCTGGAGCCGGTCGAGCGCGTGACCGACCAGGACCTGGGCGAGAACCTGACGCCCGAGAGCGCCGCGCGTGTGGTGGCCGCCTGGCTGCCGGACCAGGCCATCATTTCGGCCGAGGGCAAGACCCTGGCCTTTCCTTTCAACGCCATTGCCGCGCGGACCTCGCGCCATGCCAGCATCGTGCTGACCGGCGGCGCGATCGGCCAGGGCATTCCGGCCGCGTTCGGCGCCGCCATCGCCGCGCCGGACCGCAAGGTCGTGGGCCTGCAATCGGACGGCAGCGCGCTCTACACCGTGCAGGCCTTGTGGTCCATGGCGCGCGAGAATGTGGACGCAACCATCCTCATCGCCTCCAACCGCCGCTACAACATTCTGATCGACGAGATGCGCCGCAACGGCTACGAGCTTGCCTCGCCGCCGGTGCGCGACCTGCTGCAACTGTCGCGCCCCGAGCTGGACTGGCTGGGCATGGCCGCGGGCTTCGGCGTGCAGGCCGAACGCGCGACGACGGTGAGCGAACTGCGACGGTCGTTCCGGCGCGCCATGGCCGAACGCGGGCCGCGCCTGATCGAGGTCATGCTGCCCTGAGCGGCACCAGCCACGGAAGAATCGACGACATGCATGCGAACTACATAGCGGGACAATGGCTGGAGGGCGAGGGCGCCACGCGCGACATCAATCCTTCCGACGTGACCGATCTGGTCGGTGAATATGCGCACGCCACGCCGGCGCAGGTGGACCGGGCGATAGGCGCGGCGCGCGACGCCGCCGACCGGTGGGGCCTGGCCAGCGCGACGCAGCGCGCCGAATGCCTGGATGCCATCGGCATCGAGCTTCTGCGGCGCAAGGACGAACTGGGTCGGCTGCTGGCCCGCGAAGAGGGCAAGACCCTGCCCGAGGCGGTGGGCGAGGCGGCGCGCGCGGCTGCCATCTTCCGCTTCTTCGCCGGCGAGGCGTTGCGGGTGCGTGGCGACCGCTTGCCCCAGGCCAGGGCCGGCGTGGACGTGGAGGTCACGCGCGAGCCCGTGGGCGTCGTGGGGCTGATCACGCCATGGAATTTTCCACTGGCCATCCCGGCCTGGAAGATTGCTCCGGCGCTGGCGTACGGCAACGCGGTGGTTTTCAAGCCGGCTGACCTGGTGCCCGGCAGCGCGTGGGCGCTGGCCGAGATCATCAGCCGCGCCGGGTTGCCCGAGGGCGTCTTCAATCTCGTGATGGGGCGCGGCAGCGTGGTCGGACAGGCCATGCTGGACGATGCGCGCATCGACGCGCTGAGCTTTACCGGATCGGTGGCGACCGGCAGACAGGTGGCGCAGGCCGCCACGCGCCGGTTCGCCAAGGTGCAGATGGAAATGGGTGGCAAGAATCCGCTGATCGTGCTGGACGATGCCGACCTGAGCCAGGCGGTCGAGTGCGCCGTCCAGGGGTCCTTTTTCTCGACCGGACAGCGTTGCACCGCATCGAGCCGGCTGATCGTCCAGCGCGGCATCCACGATCGCTTCGTGCGCGCGGTGAAGGAGCGCATGGCCGCGCTGCGCGTGGACGACGCGCTGACGCCGGGCACCGACATCGGCCCGGTGGTGGATGCGCGCCAGTTGCAGCAGGATGAGGAATACCTGCGCATCGGCCGGGACGAGGGCGCCACGCTGGCCTGCGGCGGCCGGCGGGTGGCGCGCGCCAAGGACGGCCATTACCTGGAGCCGGCGCTGTTCACCGACTGCTCCAACGGCATGCGCATCTGCCGCGAGGAAATCTTCGGGCCGGTGGCGGCGGTGATTCCGGTGGCGGACTACGACGAGGCGCTGGCGCTGGCCAACGATACCGAGTTTGGCCTGTCGGCGGGCATCTGCACGGCCTCGCTCAAGCACGCTACGCATTTCAAGCGGCATGCCCAGGCCGGCATGGTGATGGTGAACTGCCCGACGGCGGGGGTGGACCCGCATGCGCCGTTCGGCGGCCGTAAGGGATCGAGCTACGGTCCGCGCGAGCAGGGGACCTACGCGGCCGAGTTCTATACCACCGTGAAGACGGCGTACACCCTGGCCTGAGCGCTGGATGAGCGCCGGGCCGATCCGGAGAAGTGCCATGCCGCAATCCCTACCCACTGTCATCGTCAGCGCTCCCGTGCCGCCCGACCTGCGCGAGGCCATCGAGGCGGCCAGCAGGATCGTCGACGTACCCACGGGCCAGCGGCTGGACGAGGCGGTATCCGCCGCCGACCGCGCCGTGGCGCGCGGCGTGCTGTGCACGGTGCGCACTCCGGTGGACGCCGCCACGCTGGAGGCGCTGCCGGCCGTCAAGGTGGTGTCCAACTTCGCCGTGGGCTACGACAACGTCGATGTGCCGCGTGCCACGCAGGGAGGCGTGCTGGTCTGCAATACGCCGGGCGTGCTCGATCGCGCGGTAGCCGACCTGACGATGGGCTTCGTGATCTGCCTGGCGCGGGACATGGTGGAAGGCGACGCCTACGTGCGCCAGGGCGCCTGGCTGCGGGGCCCCGCACCGTTGACCGCGGACCTGGCGGGCAAGACGCTGGGGCTGCTGGGCATGGGCCGCATTGGCCGCATGGTGGCCCGGCGCGCGCAGGCCTTTGACATGCGGGTGATCTATCACAACCGCAACCGCGACACGCCGTCCGAGCAAGAGGGGCTGGCGGCCTACCGCTCGCGCGATCAACTGCTGGCCGAGTCCGACTTCCTGAGCGTGCACATCCCGCTGTCCGCCGAGACGCGCGGCTCGGTGGGCATGCGCGAGTTCGAGGCCATGAAGCCTTCGGCTTATCTGATCAATACCGCGCGCGGGGCGGTGGTGGACGAGGCGGCGCTGGTGCAGGCGCTGCGGGACGGCCGTATCGCGGGAGCCGGACTGGACGTGATGGAGCGCGAGCCGCTGGACCCCGCCAGCCCGCTGTGCGCGCTGTCCAATGTGGTGCTGCAGGCGCATGCGGGCAGCGCCACGGTGGAGACGCGGCGCGCGATGATGGAACTGGCGGTGGCCAACCTGCTGGATGCCTTGGGAGGACGGCAGCCTCGCGCCATGGTGAACCCCGCGGTGCGCGACGCCATCGCCAAGCTCGAAGGGCGGCCGGACCGCGCATTGTCTATTCGTGACCCGGCGGATATAGTCATGCTGCCATGGACATCAACAAGCTCGACCTGAATCTCCTGCTGGTCTTCGAGGCGCTCTATCTCGAGCGCAACGTGACGCGGGCGGGGGAACGGGTGGGCCTGTCGCAGCCGTCCATGAGCAATGCCTTGCTGCGTTTGCGCAACCAATGCAACGACCCGCTGTTCGTGCGCACGCAGGGCGGCATGGAGCCCACCTCGTATGCGTCCGAACTGGCGGGCAGCGTGCTGCGGGCGCTGGAACTGGTGCGCAACGGCTTCGAGCAGGCCAGCGGCTTCGATCCGGCCTCCAGCCAGCGCAGCTTCACGCTGCTGATGTCCGATTTTTCCCAGTTCCTGGTGCTGCCGCAGCTCGTGGCACGCTTCAAGTCGTCGGCGCCGGGCATCAGCCTGGAGGTCAGCAGCCTCAGCCGGGAGCATTATCGGGCGGCACTGGAGAGCGGTGACGCGGATCTCGCGGTCGGCAACCTGCAGGAGTTGCAGAGCGGCTTCTACCAGCAGGGCCTGTTCGTCGACCAGCATGTCTGCGTGATGGGCAGCGGCTTTCGCAAGGCGGGCGAGGCGATCACGCTGGACGAATACCTCGCGGCCCGGCACCTGGTGGTGACGGCCAACAAGACCGACCTGCAGATCGAAAAGGAGCTGGGCAAGCAGGGGCGCCGGCGCGAGGTGGCGCTGCGCGTGCCGAACTACCTGGTACTGCCCAAGATCCTGGCGCAGACGGATCTGATCGTCACGGTGCCCGAGGTCATCGCCCAGGCCATCACCGACGATGCCGCCGGGGCGACATGGTCGCGTCTGCCGTTCCAGACGCCCCATACGCACATGCGCCAGTTCTGGCATGCCCGTTACCACCACGACAGCGCCAACACCTGGCTGCGCCGGCAGATCGCCGACCTGCACATAGGCGCGAGCCTGCGCAAGGTGGGCGCCGGTCCGACGCCGCCGGCGTGTCCCGAAGCGGCGTGAGGCGCCGTGCCGCGGCTAGCCCGCCAGCGCGACCAGGTGGCCCCAGTTCAGCCGCGATTGCAGATGGAAGTAGGTCATGGCCAGCCAGCCCTTGCGCATCCACGCGGTGGCCGTGGCGTCGGGCAACTGGTCGAAGCGGGTCTCGTCCACGACCAGGAAGCCGTCCAGCGTGACGCGCTCGCCGCCTTGCAGGTCCACGGCCACCTGGCGCGGGATCAGCAGGTTCTCGGCCCGTAGGGCGGCGACATAGTCGCGCGTCATGGCCAGGCCGGCCTGGAGTTCTCCCAGGAATTGCAGCATTTCCCCGACCACGGGAGAAGGCTGTCCGCCCTCGAACAGGGGCTGGGCATCGGCGGCGGGGCTGCGCAGGTGTTCGGCGTCCTCGTCCACGCACAGCGCGTAGCGCTGGCTGGCCGGGTCTTCCTGCAGGATGAACGGATAGCGTCGCAGGTGGGCGGGAATATAGCGGGCGGACCGCCATTGCCCGGCGGCGTCCACCATCAGGTTCTGCGCGTTGCGCAGGCCCAGCACCGCCATGGGCATCTGTTCCTCGCCGGCGAACACGATGGGCAGGTCCCGCGCCGCCATCGCGAACTCCGTGGCCACCAGCGGCACCGCGGTCTGGCCGCGCGCGAAGGCGTAGCCGGCCTGGCGGTCGAACCGCAGATGGGCGTGGCGCTGCGGATCCAGCGCGCGGGCCTGGGCGAACATGGGGGCGTTGGCGCCCGCCTGGGGGGAAGTGGTCATCGATGTCCTGCTAGCAATGGGGGCCGGCCACACGCCGCAGCGCCGGCATGTCGAGGATCTCGACCTGCTTCTGCTGGATGCGCAGCACGCCGGATTTGGCGAGGCGCGAGAACAGCCGGCTCACGGTCTCGAGGGTCAGCCCGAGGAAGTTGCCGATTTCCTCGCGGCTCATGCGCAGCACGAAGGCGGACGAGGAATAGCCGCGCGCGGCCAGGCGTTCCGACAGGCTGACCAGGAACACGGCCAGCCGCTCCTCGGCGCGCATGGTGCCCAGGGACAACAGCATCTGCTGGTCCTGTTCGATCTCGCGGCTCATCAGCCGCATGAGCTGGCGCTGCAGCGAAGGCAGGTGGTTGGCCAGCGAGGACAGGTCGCGCACCGGGATCACGCAGACCTCGCTGTCTTCCAGTGCGATGGCGGTCGAGGCATGGCTGCTGCGGCCCAGGCCGTCCAGCCCCACGATCTCGCCGGGCAGGTGGAAGCCGGTGATCTGCTGGCGGCCGTCGGCCAGTTCGAGATAGGTCTTCAGGGTGCCGAAGCGGATGCCGTAGACGGCATCCAGGCCGTCCTCGAAGCGAAAGAGGGACTCGCCCCGCGCCAGCCGCACGCGCTGCTGGACCAGTTCGTCCATGCGGCCGGCGTCCTCCGCGGCCATGCCCACGGGCAGGCAGAACTGTCCCAGCCCGCAGGTCGAGCAGCGTACGGAGTCTGGGGTAACTGGAATGCGTTTGGTCATGGCTTGTCTTTGTTCTGGGCCGGCCGCGGCGGCCTGGGCGGGCGCCGGCCCGGGAAGGCTAGGGCAGGCGCTTGGCGTAGCTTTGCCGCAGCATGTCGATGAAGACGCGGACGCGCAGCGGCAGGTGCTTGCGCTGAGGATACACGGCGTAGATGGCGTTGGGGGGCGCGGCGAATTCGTCGAGCACCGTCACCAGCCGGCCTTCCTTGAGGTCGTCCTCGATTTCCCACAGCGATCGCCATGCCAGCCCCCGTCCGTCCAGCGTCCAGGCATGGAGCACGGCGCCGTCGGTGCACTCCAGCGTACCCGATACGCGCTGCGGTGTCGTCTTGCCGTCGATGGCGAAGAGCCAGCCGCGCGATTGGTTGACGCCGGTGCCGAAGGACAGGCAGTTGTGGCGCGCCAGGTCGGTGGGGTGCTGCGGGGTGCCGTGCCGGCGCAGGTAGGCGGGCGCGGCGACGACCATGCGGCGGTTGTCGGCCAGGCGCACGCTGACCATGCTGGAGTCCGCCAGGTCGCCGATCCGGATGGCGCAGTCATAGCCTTCGTTGACCAGGTCCACCAGCCGGTCGCTCAGGTCCAGCGTCACGGTGATGCCGGGGTAGGCATCCAGCAGCCGCGGCAGCAGGGGGGCGACGTGGCGCCGGCCGAAGCCGCCGGGCGCGGTGACGCGGAAGTGCCCCTTGGGATGCTCGCCGCCCGCCGCCACGCTGTTCTCTGCGTTCTCGAGCGTTTGCAGGATCTGCTGGCATTCTTCGAAGAATTCCGTGCCTTCGGCGCTGAGCGAGATCTTGCGCGTGGTGCGGATCAGCAGCTTGACGCCCAGCCGGGCTTCCAGCGCATCGATGCGCCGGCCGATGACCGCGGGCGCGACGCCTTCGCTGCGCGCCGCGGCCGACAGGCTCCCGCGCACGACGGCCGAGACGAAGGATTCGATCTGCTTGAAGCGGTCCATGGAACGGGCGCGGGTGATTTATGCAAAATAGTAAATAATTTGCGCCCGATTTTAGCCCATCCTTAAAAGCCGAAGGTGGCGCCGGGGGATCAGGCCTGGGGATCCCGCTGTAGGACGCGGATCAACTGGTCGATGTCCAGCGGTTTGGTCAGGTGGAACGCGAAGCCCGCGTCCAGGCAGCGGCGCACGTCGGATTCCATGCCATAGCCCGTGAGCGCGACCGCGATCTGGTCGGGCTGGGGAGCATAGCGGCGCAGCACGTCGATACCGTCGCCGTCGGGCAGCCCCATGTCGCTGACCAGGACGTCGTAGCGCCTGGCGTCGACGCGGCGGCAGGCCGCCGCCACGTTTTCCGCGACCTCGACCTCGTAGCCGTACTCGGTCAGCAGGAACTGCATGGCTTCGGCGGTATCGATGTTGTCCTCGACCAGCAGGATGCTGGCGGGACGGACCAGGGGAGCGGACACGGGAAGGACCTCCTCGGTGGGGGCGTGCAGGGTGCCGCTGGCCGGGTCGTCCAGCGTCAGCGTGAAGGTCGTGCCCTTGCCCTGGCCGTCGCTGCGCACGCTCAGCGTGCCGCCGTGGCGCTGCGCCAGCGAGCTGGCGATGGCCAGCCCCAGTCCCAGGCCGCCGCGCGACTGGGCGGCGTCTTCCTCGCCCTGGTCGAAGGCATTGAAAATGCGCTTGAGCGCCTGCGGGGGAATGCCTATGCCCGTGTCCGAGACGTCGACCGCGATCCTGCCCGGCACCGGCTGGTACACGGTGACGCGTATCTCGCCGCCGCGCGGCGTGAACTTGATGGCGTTCTTCAGCAGGTTCCAGACGATCTGCTGCAGGCGGGCCGGGTCGGCCTGCACGATGACCGGGTAGGGCAGGGGCGTGTAGTGCAGATCGATGTGGCGGGCGGCGGCTTCCTCGCGGAAGATCTCGGCGATCCCGTTCAGGATGCCCACGAGATCGGTGGGTTCCAGGCGCAGGCTCAGTTTGTCGTTGACGATCTTGGAGATGTCGAGCAGATCGTCGATCAGGCGGGCCTCGACCTCGACGTTGCGCTTGATCAGTTCGACGCTGCGGCGGCATTCGGGGGCCAGGTCCTGGCGCAGGTCCAGCGCCTGCGCCGCCGCATAGATGGGGCCCAGCGGCGTGCGCAGCTCGTGCGAGAGCACGGCCAGGAAGCGGTCCTTGGCGCGGTTGGCGGCCTCGGCCTGTTCCTTGGCCACCTGCAGCAGGTCGGCGGCGACCCGGCTGTCGGTCATGTCGCGCACGATGCGCGAGAAGCCGCGCACGGCGCCGGCGTTGCCGAAAATGGCCGTGGTCACCACCGAGGCGTAGAAGGTGGCGCCGTTCTTGCGCATCAGCCAGCGTTCCTCGGCCAGGCTGTTGCCGGTGCCGATGTCGGCGAGCTGCTCGCGCAGCGAGCCGGCTTCGGGCTGGCCCGGTTCGGGAGGGAGGTTGAACATGTCGCCGGGGCGCCCGATCACTTCTTCGGCGGGATAGCCGAACAGCCATTCCGAGGCGCGGTTCCAGCTTTCTATCGTGCCTTCCAGCGACAGCGTGGCCACCGAGTAATCGCGCAGCGCGTCGATCAACTGCCCGAAATAGGTTTCGCTCTCGCGCAGCCGGCGCTCGGCATCGTGCCGGGACCGCCGCTCGCGGGCTTCGTCCAGGGCCCGCATCACGACGATGGGCAGACGCTCCAGGCGCTGCTTGAGCACGTAGTCGGTCGCGCCTTCCTTCAGCATGTCGACCGCGTGTTCTTCGCCCAGCACGCCGGAAACGAAGATGAAAGGCAGGGCGGTGGGGTGGCTGCGCGTGATCCGCAGCGCGTCGCTGCCGGGAAAGCCCGGCATGTGAAAATCGGACAGCACGAGGTCGAAGTTGCCGCTGTCCAGGGCCCGGGTGAAGTCGGCCTCGTTGTTGACGATGACGCTCTCCACGCTGAGTCCCGAGATCGACAGGCGTTCCAGGGTCAGTTCCGCATCGTGGGGATCGTCCTCGGCAAGCAGGACGCGCATGGCGGGCGGGTTCACGTGGACAGGCTCAGGGAGGCGCGGTGGCTGTCTTCGACCAGCAGAATGGGCTTGAGCATGGCGGGGGTCTCACTCCTTCAATGAGGTGCAGACGCTGGAATACGCCGAACAGTTTGCCGGCGTATTTCATGTCGAAACCTACGCCATTGTCGCGCACATGGATGACGTAGGCGCCGTGGCGCGGTTCGGCGGCGATCCCGATCACCGCCGGGTCGCACCGCGCGTCTCGATCTTGGAGACGGCGCGGCCTCAGGTGCCCTGGTTGCCCCGGTGGGCCCAGGCCGTGGTGCGTTTTTCCACCAGCGCGAACAACTCGTACATGGCCATGGCCATCACGCCTATCACCATCAGGCCGGAGAAGGCCAGCGGCATCTTCATGGCCGAGCCGGCCGACACCAGCAGGTAGCCGATGCCCTCGTTCGAGGCCGCCATCTCGGATACGGTCGAGCCGACGAAGGCCAGCGTGATCGCCACTTTCAACGAGGCGTAGAAATACGGCAGCGACCGCGGCAGCCCGACCTTGAGCAGTACGTCCATGCGCTTGGCGCCCAGCACCCTCAGCACGTCCTCGAGCTCGGGCTCGAGCGTCGCGAGCCCGGTGGCGATATTGACCATGATGGGAAAGAACGAGATCAGGAAGGCGGTCAGCACGGCGGGGCCGATACCGATGCCGAACCACACCACCAGCACGGGCACGAAGGCCGCCTTGGGCAGGGCGTTGAACGCCGTCATCAAGGGGTACACGGCCGTGTAGGCCAGGCGCGAGCTGCCGATGACGAAGCCCAGCACCACACCCACCACGATGGAGATGCCGAAGCCGGCCATCGTGACCCAGAAGGTGCGCCAGGCGTGCATGGCGATGACCGGCGCGTAGTCGATGGTGGCCTGCAGGATCTGCGAGGGGCTGGGGAAGATGAACTCGGACACCTCGAAGACCCGGCAGATGATCTCCCACAGGATGATGACGGCGATCAGCAGCGTGATCGGGGCGAGACGTTCTGCGAGTTTGTTGTTCATCGGGCGAGTCGGCGTGGGGAGGCTGGAAAGCGCGCGGGGCGCCGGTCAATGTCCGATCTGGGCGCGCAGTTCCAGCACCAGGGCGTTGAAGTCGTCGGCATAGGTGGTCTCGAGTTGCCGGGGCCGTGGCAGTTCGATGTCCCGGCGGGACAGGATGCGGCCGGGGCGCTTGCTCATCACGTATACCGTATCGGCCAGGAACACGGCCTCGCGCAGGTCGTGGGTGACCAGCACCACGTTGAAGCGGCGCGCGCTCCAGAGGTCGCGCAGCACGCACCACAGCTCCTCGCGCGTGAATGCGTCCAGCGCGCCGAAGGGTTCGTCCAGCATCAGCATCTCGGGTTCGTGGATGAGCGCCCGGCACAGCGATGCGCGCTGCTGCATGCCGCCCGACAGCTCCCACGGGAACTTGTGCTCGTAGCCGTCCAGCCCGACGGTCGCCAGCAGGGCCCGCGCGCGTTCGGTGTATTCGGCGCGCCGGGCCCGGAAGCTGGAGCGGTAGGGTTCGACGATCTCCAGCGGCAGCAGGATGTTGTCGAGCGTGGTGCGCCAGGGCAGCAGGTTGGGGGCCTGGAACGCCATGCCCACGATCTTCAGGGGGCCGGTGACCTGGTTGCCGCCCACGGTCACGGTGCCGCGGGTGGGCGATTTCAGGCCGGTGGTCAGCTTCATGAAGGTGGACTTGCCGCAGCCCGAGGGGCCGACGATGGCAACGAACTCACCCTTGTCTATGGAGAGGCTGATGTCCTCGACCGCGTAGTCGCCCGCCCGCTCCAGGGCAGCGTTGTAGGCCAGCGAGACCCGCTGGAAATCGACGAAGGCCGCCATGTCACTTGCCGCGCAGCACGGAAGCCGTCAGCGATTTTTCCGGCAGGAACGAACGGTCGAACGCCGCCTCGGGATTGACCGAGGTCTTGGTGCCGTAGGTGCGGGTGACCTGGGCGGCCATTAGCGCCATGCGGGCGGGCTCGATGTCGCCGAAGCCGTCGGCGCGTGCATCGGGCGTGTCGATGGCGGTCTGGATCGCCAGCCGCAGGCGCTTGAGCTCCAGCGGTGCGTCGATGATGCCGTCCCGTTCCTTTACGGTGGCGATCGAGGCGGCCGGATCGGCCAGCACGTCGCGCGTGGCCTTGGCCACCGCACGCAGGAAGCCCTTGACGGCCTCGGGATGGTTCCTGGCGAAATTGCGGTCGGCGATGATGGCGTTGCCATACAGTTTCACGCCGTATTCGGGGTAGGACATGATGGCGATGTCCTGGTCCTTGACGCCGCGCGCGTTCAGGTTCAAGAGCGACGTGAAGTAGAAGCCGGTGATCGCGTCGACGTCGCCGCGCGCGAGCATGGTCTCGCGCAGCGCCGGATCCATGCTGACCCAGGTGACCTTGGCGTCGTCGATCTTGTTGGCCTGGGCGAAGATCGGGAAAGAGCGGCGGCCGCCGTCGAACGAGGGCGAGCCCAGTTTCCTGCCTTCGAGGTCCTTGGGGGTCTTGATGCCGCTTTTCTTGAGCGAGAATACCGCCGCCGGCGTGTTGTTGTAGACCATCATGACGCCGGTGGGCTGGTTGGGCGCGCTGGGGTTGTTGCCCTGGAACTCCATCAGCGCCGCCAGGTCGGCAAAACCCATCTCGTACGAACCCGAGGCCACCCGGTTCACCGCCGCGCCCGAGCCGCTGCCGGCGTCGATGGTCACGTCCAGCTTCTCCTGCTTGAAATAGCCTTTCTTGGCCGCCACCAGGAAGATCGCGCTCGGCCCTTCGAAACGCCAGTCGAGCTGGAAGCGTATCTTGGTATCCTGGGCGTGGGCGGCGGGAGCGGCCCAGACCACGGCCAGGGACAGCGCCAGGCCGGCGAGCACGGCACGGCGATCCGGGGTGCGAGATGTCGTCTTCATGCTGGGGTTTCCTCGGGTGAGTGGGGACGGTTGTGCCGTCCTGGGTTTTGTGGGGAGAATACATCCCGGTTTTGCACCCCAACAACGCTAGGTAAACCCGCATTGGTGCGGCGTTTCACCGGTCTGGGGCGCTCCGGTTTCAACCCGTATCAAAAGCAGGATCCATGCCTGTTTTCTTGCACCGCGAAGGTTCCCCATGTGCCAATTGCTAGGCATGAACGGCAACACGCCGACCGACATCGTCTTCAGCTTCACCGGCTTCGCCACCCGCGCGGGGCGCACCGGCGAGCACGTGGACGGCTGGGGCATCGCCTTCTTCGAGGGAGCGGGAGTGCGCCACTTCGTGGACCACGAGCCGGCCCTGCTGTCGCCGGTGGCGGACCTGATCCGGCACTATCCGATCAAGTCGCGGAACGTGATCGCGCACATCCGCAAGGCTACCGTGGGGCGCGTGGCGCTGGAGAACTGCCATCCGTTCGTGCGCGAACTGTGGGGGCGATATTGGGTGTTCGCGCACAACGGCGACCTGGTGAACTATCTGCCGGAGCTGGACGGCCCCTACCGGCCGGTGGGCGACACGGACAGCGAGCGGGCCTTCTGCTGGATGCTGCAATGCCTGCGGGCGCGCTTCGCCTGCCATCCGGGCGTCGAGGCCCTGGCCGACGCGCTGGGCGAACTGAGCGCGGGGATCGCCGCGCACGGCACCTTCAATTTCATGCTGTCGGACGGCGAAGCCCTGTACGTCCATTGCTCCACGCGCCTGCACTACCTGGTGCGCCAGCACCCCTTCGCCACCGCCAGCCTGTCGGACGAGGAGGTCAGCGTGGACTTCGCCCAGGTGACCACGCCCGACGACCGCATCGCGGTCATCGTGACCGAGCCCCTGACCACCAACGAGGTCTGGCGCCGCTTCGAGCCGGGTGAGCTGATGGTGTTCGTCGACGGCGCGCCGGTGCTGGCGCGGCAGGTCAGCGGCTGAGGGCGGCGCGTCCCGCTACGAGGCGGCCGCCATCTGTTCCAGGAAGTCCAGCATCAGTTCGCCGGCCAACTGGGCATCGTCGGCGGTCATGGTCTCGAGCGGATTGTGGCTGATGCCGCCATTGCCGCAGCGGGTGAACAGCATGGTGATGGACGTGGCTTCGGCCAGCTTCATGGCGTCGTGGCCGGCGCCCGACGGCAGCTCGAAGGCCGGCAGGCCGCGGTCGGCGATGGCGCGGGACCACAGGGCCATCTGTTCACGGGCGCAGGGCGCGGCGGCGGCGCGCATCAGTTCCTCGGTCGTGACCGAGATGCCGCGCCGCGAGCAGATGGCCGAGACCTCGCGTTCGATGTCGGCCAGGGCCGCGTCGCGCACGGTGTTGTCGGCGGCGCGCAGGTCCAGCGACAGGGTGCAGGCGCCGGGAATGACGTTCACCGATCCGTGGGGCACGTTCAGTATCCCCACCGTGCCGACCAGCGACGGCACCCGGGCGCAGCGCCGCTCCACCGCCAGCACGATCTCGGCCGCGGCACAGGCGGCGTCGCGGCGCATGTCCATGGGGGTGGTGCCGGCATGGCTGGCCACGCCGCCCAGGGTCATGAGCCGCCGCACGCTGCCGGCGATCGAGGTGACCACGCCCACGGGCAGGTTGCGTTCCAGCAGCACCGGACCCTGTTCGATGTGGATCTCGAAGTAGTGCCGCAGGCGTGCCGCCTCGGCGGCCGCCTTGCCCAGTTGTTCCGGGTCGAGCCCCGCGAGCTGCATGGCCTCGCGCATGCTGATGTCGGACGCATCCAGGGCGTCCAGCACGCTGGGATCGAAACGGCCGATGTAGGCCGACGAGCCCAGGAAGGTGCTGCCGTAGCGTACGCCTTCCTCTTCGGCGAAGGCCACCACGTCCAGGTCGAACGGCAGGCGGCGGTTGCGCCGCTTCAGGTCGGCCACCACGGCGATGGGCAGCAGGACTCCCAGGCGGCCGTCGTACTTGCCGCCGTTGCGGACCGTGTCGTAGTGGCTGCCGGTGGCTACCAGCGGCGGCTGGGCCACCGTGGGCGCGGCCCGGTAGCGGGCCACGATGTTGCCGGCCGCGTCCTGGTAGACCGAGTCGAATCCGGCCTCCAGCATCCAGGCCTGGATGCGGGCGGCCACCGCGCGGTGGGCGGCGGACAGGTAGGTGCAGGTCAGGTGGTCGGGCGAGTCGGAATAGCCGGCCAGCGTCTCGGCCCAGCCCATGACGGTGTCGCCATAGGGCCGCGCCAGCGACAGCCGGTCCGCCAGGCGGATCTCGGCGATCCGGTCGATCTGCCGCAAGGCTTCGGCGAACTCCTGGTCGGGCGCGTGGCGCAGCCGGCGCTCCAGGGCGGCGATGATGTCGTAGCGGCTCAGGCCGGCGCCGGTGGGGCCGCGCACCGCGATGATGAAGGGAAAGCCGAAGCGGCTGTTGTAGGCCGCGTTCAGTTGTTGCAGCAGCTCGAATTCCTCGGGCGAGCACTGGGTGAGTCCGGCGCGCGCCTGTTCGCCGGCCGAGTCCTCGGTCAGCTGGCCCGCCACGGCGGCGCGGCCCGCCAGCTCGGGGTGGACGCGGATCAGCGCCAGTTGCTCGTCCCGGCTGGCCCGCCGCACGGTCTGCGCCAGCGCGTACTTGAGCGCGGCGGCCGAGGCGAAGGGGCGCTGGGCAACGGTCCGTTCCAGCACCCAGGGGCTGTGTTCGTACAGCCCGTCCAGGAACTGGACGAAGCGGACGGGATCGGCGGTATTCAGGACGTCGAGCGTGAGCGAGGAGGTCATGGCGGGGATCAGGAGGCGGAGCCGGCGGCCGGCGTGTACGGATGTTCTTGCTTCCAGTGGCGGGCGATGTCGACGCGGCGGCACACCCAGACGTCCTGGTGTTTCTCGACGTGGTCCAGGAAGCGCTGCAGGGCCGTGAAGCGGCCGGGCCGGCCCAGCAGCCGGCAATGCATGCCCACCGACATCATGCGTGGCTTGTCGGCGCCTTCCGTGTACAGCACGTCGAAGGTGTCGCGCAGGTAGTGGAAGAAATGGTCGGCGGTGTTGAACCCCTGCGGCGTGGCGAAGCGCATGTCGTTGGCGTCCAGCGTGTAGGGGACGATCAGGTGGGGCTTGCGGGCGCCGGAGGAGGTCTCGACTTCGGTCCAGAACGGCAGGTCGTCGCCGTAGTAGTCGCTGTCGTACAGGTAGTCGCCCTGTTCGACCAGCAGGCGGCGCGTGTTGGGGCTGTCGCGTCCCGTGTACCAGCCCAGGGGCCAGGCGCCGTCGGTCAGCCGGCGCAGGATTTCCGTGCCGCGATGCATGTGCTCGCGCTCGGTGGCCTCGTCCAGGTTCTGGTAGTGGATCCAGCGCCAGCCATGGCAGGCGATCTCGTGGCCATGCTCCAGGAAAGCCGCCGTGGCTTCCAGGTTGCGCTCGAGCGCCATTCCGCAGCCGAACACCGTGAGCGGCAGGTGCCGCCGCTCGAACTCGTTCAGGATGCGCCAGACGCCCGCGCGCGAGCCGTATTCGTAGATGGAGTCCATGCTCATGTGCCGCGCCGGGTAGGCGGCCGCGCCCACGATCTCGGACAGGAACTGCTCGGAGGCGGGATCGCCGTGCAGGACGTGGTTCTCGGCGCCTTCCTCGTAGTTCAGGACGAACTGCACGGCCACGCGGGCGCGGTTGGGCCAGCGTGCGTCGGGAAGATGGCGGCCGTAGCCGATCATGTCGCGGGGATATGCTGTCATGGCGCGGGCAACGAGTCAGGAGTGGAAACGGAACGGACACGCATGGCCATTCTCCCATGCCGGGCGGATGGGCCGCGGCCGGGGATGTGGCCGCTAGCGAAACTATATACACTTTTGTCCTCGCGCCGGACGGCGCGCGCCGCGCCATCGCGTTCCATCAAAGGATCCCCATGGGAAAGCTGACCACCCACGTTCTCGATACCGCCCATGGCTGTCCGGCCGCGGGCCTGAGGATAGAACTGTTCCGCATGGATGACGGCCAGGCGGTCCTGCTGCGGCAACTATCCACCAATGCCGATGGACGCGTGGACGGGGCGCTGCTCGAAGGCGACGAGCTCGTCGCCGCCGCCTATCGCCTGGTGTTCGAGGCCGGCGACTATTTCGCCGCGCGCGGGCTGGCGCTGCCCGAACCGCGCTTCGTCGATCGCGTCGCGCTCGACTTCGGCATCGCGCAGCCCGGCCAGCACTACCACGTGCCGCTGCTGGTCAGCCCCTGGAGCTGGAGTACGTATCGGGGGAGCTGACGGCCGGCGCGCGCACGCTGGCGGCGATCTGTTCGCGCAGCCAGCGCACGGGTCCGTCGCGCCGCGCGCGCGGGTGCCATAGCAGGTAGTACTGCAATGACGGCAGCGCAATGGGGAGCGGCATCACCGAGACCGGCAGCGAGCTGGCGAAGAAATCGGTGAAACGCCTGCCGGTGGTCAGCAGCAGGTCGGTCTGCGTCAGCACATAGGGAATCAGGCTGAATACGGGGCATTCGAGCGCGATGTGGCGCGTGTGTCCCAGCCGCGCGAGCATGGCGTCGACCGTGCTGCGCAGGCCGGGCCGCATCGCCGTGGGCGCGGCGTGGCGCGCCTGCAGATAAGCCTGCGCGGTCAGGCTGCGGCGCGCCAGGGGATGGTGGCTGCCCATCATCACCACCAGTTCGTCCTCCATCAGCGGCAGCCGATGCAACTGCGCCGGCGGATCGGGCCAGTTGGCGATGACCAGGTCCAGGCGGCCGTCGCCCAGCTTCTGCGCGTAGTCCAGGTCGTCCGTCAGCGGGTGCACGCTCAGCGCCAGAGCGGGCGCGGCCGTACGCAGCCGGCCAGCCAGGCGCGGCAACAGCATGGGGTCGAGATAGTCCGGCGCGGCCAGGTGCAGGGTGCCGCGCGCCTTGCGCGGATCGAACTCGTCCGGTGGTGCCAGGAAGTGCTCGGCCTGCGCCAGCATTTCCCGCGCCGGCGTTTCCAGCGACAGGGCCGTGGCGGTGGGGACGACGCCGCCCGGCCCGCGTACGAAAAGCAGGTCGCCGGTCAGGCGGCGCAGCCGGGCCAACCGGCCAGACAGCTGGGGCTGGCCCATGCCCAGCCGTATCGCGGCGCGCGAGACGTGCAGCGTATCCAGCAGCGTGACGAAGGCCTGGATATCGGTCAGGCTCAGGCGGGACAGGTCGGGGCTGCCCTGGGCCGCGGCGGGCGGGGAGGGGGGCATGGCGGTCTCCGGATAATCATTCATGAAAATGAATAATGCTCATCTTCTGATGAAGATGACAACCCCCGCCAGGACGCGTATGTTTCGGATATGGTCCCTGGCGTCCGGTGACGGACGCGGCGGGCGTACTCCTGGCAGAGCGACATGGCTTCCGATCCTTCCTCCCCCGATACGCCGCCCGGGCTGCGGGTTCGCCCCGTGCGCTTCTGGCATGGCCCCAAGCTGGTCGAGCTGGGCAGCTTGCCGCCCGCCCTTACGGTGCTGGAATGGCTGCGGGAAGAGGCCGGCTGCCATGCGGCCAAGGAAGGCTGCGCCGAAGGCGACTGCGGCGCCTGTACCGTGGCGGTAACCGACCTGGACGACGCCGGCAATCTTCGTGTGCGCGCCATCAACGCTTGCATCCAGCCGGTGGCGGCGCTGGACGGCAAGCTGCTGGCGACCGCCGGCGACATCGGCGAGCCCGAGGCCCTGCATCCCGTGCAGGAGGCCATGGTGGCGCATCATGGTTCGCAATGCGGATTCTGCACGCCGGGCATCGTGATGTCGCTGTACGCCCTGTACGAGGGCCGGCGGTTGGCGGATGACGCGGCGATAAGCCGGGGGGAGGCAGTGCGGGCGTTGTCCGGCAACCTGTGCCGGTGCACGGGGTATCGCCCCATCCTGGATGCCGCGCAGGCCATGTGCACGCCGGACTGGCAGGGCGAGACGGCCGACGGGATGCGCGAGCGCCTGGCGCAGGTGGCACCCGGGCCGCAGGCCTGGATGCCGGGGGAAGCGGCCGAGGGTTTCGATGGCCATGCGCGCGGGCGCTTCCTGGCGCCCCGCACGCTGGCGCAATTGGCGGCGCTGCGCGCGGCTTATCCGGACAGCCGCATCGTGGCCGGCGCGACCGACGTCGGCCTGTGGGTTACCAAACAGCATCGCGCGCTGGGCGATGTGCTGTGGATAGGCGGCGTGTCCGACCTGGCGGCGATCGATCGCATCGACCGGGACGCGCTGGCATCGACGCGTTGGGATGGCGAGGTTCCGTGCCTGGAGATCGGCGCGGCTGTCACCGTCGAGGACGCGTGGCGGGCGCTGGCGCCGCACTTTGCCGCCTGTGGCGATTATTTCGATAGGTTCGCCTCGGTGCCGGTGCGCAACAGCGCCACGCTGGTCGGCAACGTCGCGAACGGTTCGCCCATCGGCGACACCGCGCCGCTGCTGATCGCGCTGGGCGGTTCGGTGGTGTTGCACCGGCAGGGCCGGGAGCGGATCCTGCCGCTGACCGATTTCTATCACGGCTACCAGAAGAACGACCTGCGTCCGGGCGAATTCATCCGCGCGGTGCGTGTACCGCTGCTCGGCGCCGATGTCGAGGTCCATGCCTGGAAGCTGTCCAAGCGGGTCGAGCAGGACATCAGCGCGGTGGCCCTGGCCACCGCGCTGCGCGTGGAAGAGGGCCGTATCGTGGCCGCCGGCGTGGGGGTGGGCGGCATGGCCGCGGTGTCCAGCCGCGCCGTGCGGACCGAGCAGGTGCTGCTGGGCCTGCTCGTGGACCTGCCTGTGGTGGCACTGCGCGACAGTTCCGGCATGCGGGCGGCCTGGCAGGCCATGCACGATGAATTCGATCCCCTGGACGATCTGCGCGCCAGCGCGGCCTATCGGCGCCAGGCCGCGGCCAACCTGCTGCTGCGTTCCTGCCTGCAACTGGCGCGGCAGGCGCCGGCCACGTGCCTGGGCGAACTCGCGGCGATACAAGCATGAACGCGCCCGACCATCCCGGCATCCTGAACGTCGAGGCCGAGCCGCAGGCCTGCGGCGTGGCGGCGCCGCACGAAGCCGCGCACCTGCACGTCAGCGGCCGCGCGCTGTACGTGGACGATGTGCCCGAACCGCGCGGCACCTTGTTCGTCGCCCCCGTGCTGTCCAAGGTCGCGCACGGGCGATTGATGAGCCTGGATGCCTCGGCCGCGCTGGCGGTGCCCGGCGTGCGCCGCGTGGTGACCGCTGCCGACCTGCCCGCCGTCAACGTGGTGGGGGCGGGGCACGACGAACCCATCCTGCCCGCGGACCTGATCGAATACCTGGGCCAGCCGGTGGCGCTGGTCGTCGCCACCGGGGCCAAGGCGGCACGCGTGGCCGCGCGGGCGGTGCGAATGGAGGTCGAGCCGCTGCCGGCCATCCTGACGATAGCCGAGGCGCTGGAGGCCGAATCCTGGGTGCTGCCCCCGGTGCATCTGGTCGAGGGCGACGTCGAGGCGGAGATGGCCGCCGCGCCGCATCGACTGCAAGGCGAATTCGCGATGGGCGGGCAGGAACAGTTCTACCTGGAGGGGCAGATCGCGCTGGCCATGCCGGGCGAGGACGGCACGATGAAAGTGCTGTCGTCCACCCAGCACCCGGGCGAAGTGCAGCACTGGGTGGCCGACGCGCTGGGCGTGCCGGCCCATTCGGTACAGGTCGAATGCCGCCGCATGGGCGGCGGGTTCGGCGGCAAGGAAACCCAGGCCGGCCATATCGCGGTATGGGCCGCGGTGGCGGCGCGCATCGCCGGGGCGCCGTGCAAGATGCGGCTCGACCGCGACGACGATTTCCTGATCACCGGCAAGCGCCATCCCTTCTGGGGCCGCTGGACCGTGGGCTTCGACGGCCAGGGGCGCATCCTGGCGATCGACCTGGTGCAGGCCGCGGCCTGCGGTTTCTCGGCCGACCTGTCGGGGCCGATCGCCGATCGCGCCATCTTCCATGCCGACAACGCCTACTACCTGCCGGCCGCCGCTATCCACAGCTATCGCTGCAAGACCCATACCCAGTCCCATACGGCTTTCCGGGGCTTTGGCGGGCCCCAGGGCGTGGGCATGATCGAGGCGGCCCTGGACGACATCGCCCGCCACCTCGGCCTGGACCCGCTGGCCGTGCGCCGGATCAACCTGTACGGCGATGCACCCCGCGATCGCACGCCCTACGGGATGCAGGTTACCGACAACATTCTTCCCGCGCTGATCGAACGCCTGGAGGCCGACTGCGGCTACGCCGGCCGGTGCGAGGCCATCGCGCGCTGGAATGCCGCCAGTCCGGTGATCAAGCGCGGCCTGGCCCTGACGCCCGTGAAATTCGGCATCTCGTTCACGGCCACGATGTTCAACCAGGCCGGCGCGCTGGTGAACGTCTATACCGACGGTTCGGTCACGGTGAACCACGGCGGAACCGAGATGGGGCAGGGGCTGCACACCAAGGTGTGCCAGGTCGTGGCCGACACCCTGGGCGTGCCGCTGGCGTGGGTGCGCATCACCGCCACCGATACCGGCCGGGTGCCCAACGCCTCGGCCACCGCCGCCTCCAGCGGCACCGACCTGAACGGCCGGGCGGCCGAGTTCGCGGCGCGCGAGGTGCGCGACCGCCTGCGCGCCCATGTGGCCGGCACGCGCGGCCTGGACGTGGCGCAGGTGTCGATACGCGGCGGCAAGGTACTCGTGCCCGGCGCCGAACTCGATTTCGTGGCCGTGGCCAAGGCGGCCTACGCCGCCCGCGTGTCGCTGTGGTCGGACGGCTACTACGCCACGCCCAAGATCCACTACGACCACAAGACCATGCGCGGCCGTCCGTTCTACTACTTCGCCTATGGCGCGGCGGCCACGGAGGTCGCGGTCGATACCCTGACCGGCGAGACGCGCGTGCTGCGCGTGGACATCCTGCACGACGTGGGCCGGTCCATCAATCCCGCGATCGACCTGGGCCAGATCGAAGGCGGCTTCGTGCAGGGCGTGGGCTGGCTGACCTCCGAGGAATTGGTCTGGAAGCCGGACGGCACGCTGGCCACGCATGCGCCGTCCACCTACAAGATCCCGACCTCGGGCGACGTGCCGGCCGACTTCCACGTGGCGCTCTGGCCCGAGCCCAACCGCGAGGACAATGTCTACGGCTCCAAGGCCGTGGGCGAACCGCCTTTCATGCTGAGCTTCGCCGCGTTCTTCGCCATACGCGACGCGGTGGCGGCTGCCCGGCGCGAACAGGGGCGTGCCCCGCTCGTGCCCTTGTCGGCGCCCGCCACGCCCGAGGCCGTGCTGCGGGCCGTGGAGCAATGACGCATACCGCGCTGCTGCCCCAGGGGCTGGCCGATTTCGCCCGCGCGGCGCGCGGCCGGGCCGTGTGCCTGGTTTGTGTGCTGGAAGTGCGGGGCAGCGCCCCGCGCGGCACCGATGCGGCGCTGCTGGTGGGCGCCGAAGGCTTTGCCGGCACCATAGGCGGCGGCCACCTGGAGTACGAAGCCATCGCCTATGCGCAGTCGCTGCTGCGGCAGGCCGAGGCCGGCTCCACGGTCGAGCAGACGCGCCGCTTCGCGCTCGGTCCTTCGCTGGGCCAGTGCTGCGGCGGCAGCGTGGAGCTGCGCTTCTCGGTGATGGCGGATGCGGACGAGGCCATGCCGCGGCTGCAAGGGCTGGAGGCACGGCCGTACGAACTCTGGCTGTATGGCGCCGGGCACGTGGCGCGGGCGCTGGTGCACGTCATGCTGCCGCTGCCGTTCCGGATACGGTGGCTGGACATCCGCGAGAATGTCTTTCCCCAGCCTCTGCCCGGACAGGTCGAGACGGTGCAGACCGACGACCTCGCAGCCGAGGTCGCCGATGCCGCGCCCGGCGTCATGCACCTGGTCATGACCCATAGCCACGCGCTGGATTTCGACATCGTGCGCGCGGTGCTGGAGCGCGGCGATGCGGCCTATTGCGGGCTGATCGGTTCGGCCACCAAGCGCGTGACCTTCGAGCGGCGCCTGCGCGTGCGAGGCATGGCCGAGGCGGACATCGAATCGCTGGTGTGTCCGGTCGGGCTGCCGGCGATTCCGGGCAAGCTGCCGGGGATCATCGCGGTCTCGGTGGCGGCGCAACTGCTGCTGGCCGCGCAGGCGGTGGAGGTGCGGGCTTGAAGCCCTAGTCGCCCGCCTCGATGGCGAACAGCAGGGTGCTCAGCATGGCGGCCAGCTTGTCCGCTTCCTGGCGGCCGAGGGGCCGCAGCAGTTCCGCCATTGCCTCGAAGTGGCGGGCGATGGCCTCGTCGGCCAGCGCCTTGCCCTCGGGCGTGAGCCGCACGATCACGCCGCGGCGGTCGTTGGGATCCGGTTCGCGCACCACCAGGCCGCGTTCCTGCACGCGGTCGATGCGGTTGGTGACCGCGCCCGAGGTCAGCAGCGACACCTTGATCAGGTCCGAGGGCTTGAGCGCGAACTCCGGGCCGCAGCGGCGCAGGGTGACGATCAGGCTGAAGGTCTCCCAGGTCAGCCCCATGGGCGCCAGCCATTCCTCGGCGTGCCGCACCATGTGCGTGGACAGGCGCGACAGGCGGCCGATGATGCCCAGCGGCCAGGGATCGAGATCGGGACGTTCGCGTTTCCAATCGTCCAGCAGTTGCTGGACGGAGTCGCGCCGCGGAGGAGGGGGAGACGCAGGGGGCAAGGGACTGACTCTCGACGCCGTTTCGGTTGCGTCGAACTCTATCACGAGCCGCGCGGCCACCGGCGCGCGCGGCTGGTTCACGCCGGCGGCAGGTGGCTCAGGTCCACGTAGCGGGCCGGGTCGTCCAGCGCTTTGGCCTGGCCCGCGTAGCGGTTGCGCAGCGCCAGCACGGTGGCGATGCCGGCCATGCTGGGGCGCAGGTCGCGGATGAGGCCGGTGGCGGGTGCCAGCAGCACGTCGCGGGCGCGCTCGCTCAGTGCTGGATCGAGATCCGGCGCGTGCTCGCGCAGCAGGGCGGCGGCGCGCGGGCCCGTGTCCGGCCGGACGAGCCAGTCCAGCGAGGCGCGGTAGGCGCGCGCGAACGCCCTGAGCGTATCGCTCGATGCTGCGGCCCAGGCGCGCTGGCAGAAGGCGGCCGATCCCATGTAGTCGTCCAGCCAGTCTGCGCCCGGCAGGATGCGGCAGCCGGCCTCCCGCGCCAGCAATTCGTAGGGGGTGCGCAGCAGCGTGGCCGCATGCCGACCCGCCAGCAGGGCCGCGTAGCGCTGGCTGGTACCGCCGGCGGGCACGATTTCCACTTCATCGGCCGGGATGCCGTGCGTGGCCAGCAGCTCGCGCAGCACGAAGGCAAAACCGGTGGACAGCGCGTCCACCGACAGGGTCCGGCCGCGCAGGTCGTCGTAGCCATGGATGCCGGGCGCCGCGACCAGGCTCAGAAAACCCCGGTCGCCCCCCAGGAAGGCCACCAGGTCGGAACGGGTGCCGGGGATGCGGGCGTGGCCCTCCTGGTAGGCCACGAGATTGTCGATGCCCGCGATGGCGACCTGGACCTCGTCGCGCAGCAGGCTCTCGACCAGTTCGGCCGACCCGCCGACGTAACGAAGTTCGATGGGTACCCCATGGCTCGCGAAGAAGCCCTGGTCGATGCCGGCCCACAGGGGCAGGTTCCATCCGCCGTCGAACACGGCCACGCGCAGGGGAGCGATTGCCATGGCGGACCTCAGTTGACGGCGGCGCCGGAGGCGCGGACCACGGGTCCCCAGCGGTCGATCTCGCTGCGGATCAGGCGCGCGAACGCCTCCGGCGTGCCACCCAGGATTTCCATGCCCTGGCCTTCGAGCTTCTCGCGCACGGCCGGCTCCCGCAGGGTTTCCTGCAACACGCGGTTGAGCTTGTCGACCACGGGCTGCGGCGTGCCCGCGGGCGCCACGAGGCCGAACCATGCCGAGACGTCGAAGCCTGGCAGGCCTTGTTCGGCGATGGGGGGCACGTCGGGCAGGCTGGCCAGCCGCCGGGCCGAGGTCAGGCCCAGCGCGCGCAACTGGCCGGCCTGGATCTGGCCGGCGGCGACCGGGACGCTGAGGAAGGTCATGGCCACGTCGCCCGCCAGCACCGCGTTCATGCTTTGCGGTGCGCTCTTGTAGGGCACGTGCATCAGCTTGATGCCGGCCTGCGACGCGAACATCTCGCCGGCCAGGTGCTGCGAGGTGCCGCTGCCGCCGGACGAGTAGGCGAGGTCCGGCGTCTTGCGGGCCGCGGCGACGAGATCGGGAATGGAACGTATGGGCGACTTGGCCGCCACCACCAGCACGTTGGGATTGGAGGCCACCGTGCCGATGGGCTTGAAGTCCTTGACGGGGTCGAAGGGCATGCGGGCATACAGCCAGGGGTTGATGCCGTGCGTGCTGATCGAGGCCAGCAGCAGCGTATGGCCGTCGGCGGGCGCCTTGGCGACCAGTTCGCCGGCGATGTTGCCGCCCGCGCCCGGCCGGTTGTCGACGACGACGGTGTGCCCCAGGCGGCGGGACAGATCCACGCCGATGATGCGGGACAGAATGTCGGCCGAGGAGCCGGGGCCGCTGGTGACGACCAGCGTGACGTTCCTGCTGGGATAGGTATCCGCGTGAGCGACAAGGCAAAGCGAACTGGCGAACAGGGCAAGCAAGACGCGGCCTGACATGGAAGTCTCCTGGATGGCGCGGGGCGGGGTGGGGGTCAGACCACGGCGATGGCCTGGATTTCGACCACGATGCCCGGACGGGCGAAATGCGACACCGTGATCAGGGTACTGGCGGGAAAACCGGTGCTGCCGAGCAGTTCGGCGCGGATGTCGACGAAGCGGTCGCCGTGCCGGGGATCGTCGATGAACACGGTCATCCAGACCAGGTTGCGCAGGTCCGCGTCGCAGCGGGCCAGGGTCCCCTGGATCAGCGAGAAGCAGGCGCGCACCTGGGCCTCGAACTGGCCCGAGATGTCGCGGCCCTGCGCGTCCTCGGTGGTGGTCTGTCCCGCGAGCCAGATGGTGCGGCCGCCTTCCGAGACGACGGCGGGCGAAAAGGCGCGTTGCTGCTGGAAAGGGGTGCCTTCTAGGCGGGTGATCCTGGCTTGCACGATGCATGTCCTGTGGCGGGTGGAATGTGTATTTATCTTATCATTAAGAATCTTAATGTAAAGATAAATTGAATCAGGGTTTACGCAAGGCAGACGGGCCGTCCAAAGTCGGTTGCCATATGGGCAACTCACGTCTACAGCCGGCGGCGCGAGTCTTAGTATCCCGTCCATCGCAACCGGATGGTCGCCGGCGTATCCAGACAGGGCTTCGTATGAACAGCACCTCGCCGGCCAGCCATCGCAAGACGATAGACAAGGCCATGCAGATCATGACGGCGTTCACGCAGGACCGCCCTGAGCTCGGAGTCACGGAGTTGGCCGAGCGCCTGGGCATGCACAAGAGCGTCGTCTCGCGCATCGCCGCGACGCTCAAGGCCTGGGGCATGGTCGAAAGCAATCCGGTCACCGGCCGCCTGCGCGTGGGGTCGGCGGCTTTTCGCATCGGCTCGCTGTTCTCGCACCATCCGAACAGCCTCGCGGACGTCGCCGGCCCGTCGCTGGCCGACCTGGTCGCCCAGACGCATCACTCGGTGCACCTGAGCGTGCGCAAGGGCGAGCGGATCCTGGTGGTGGCCACCGTCGAGAGCCCCAGCGCGCTGCGGGTGATCATGCGCGTCGGCGACGAGCGCGCGCTGCACGCGACCGCCGCCGGCAAGCTCTTCATGGCACTGTCCGAGCCCGGCCTGATGCGCGCCGCCTATCGGGCGAGCGGCTTCAAGGCCCTGACGCCCCAGACCATCACCACGATGGCGGAGATGGAGCGCGGCTTCGCGCGCATCCGCCGTGAACGCGCCGCGCACAACCGGGGCGAGAACACGCTGGGGGCAGGCGCGGTGGCCGCCCCCGTGATGTCGCGCACGGGCGAGGTGATCGCCGCCGTCTCCTGCGTGTTTCCGCTCCACGTCGTCGACGCGGGGCAACGCTCTTTGATCGAGAAGAGCACCAAGGCCTGCGCCGAGAAGCTTTCGGTCAAGGTCGCGCAATTTCCGCAACGGACTTTCGCCTGATCCAACAAGGAGGATGCTTTGCCTATCAACCTGAATGCCCTGGGCGCCGAGACGCCCTGGTCCGAGGCCGTGGTGACCCAGGACAGGATCGACGCCCTGTGCAGCGTCCTGGGCGACTACAACCCGTTGTTCCTGGATGCCGGCGAGGCCGGCGCCAGCGCGAACGGCGGCATCGTCGCGCCGCCCACCTTCATCAACTGCTTCCGTGATTTCAAGACGGCCCTGGTGTTGTCCGAGACCGAGGTCGATCTGCCGCTGCTGCTGCACGGCGAACAGGTGATCCGCTACTACAAGCCCGTGCGTCCCGGCGACCGCATCCTGCACAAGATCAAGGTGATCGAGGCCGGCCGCAAGCAGAGCAAGACCTATGGCGAGGTCAGCTACTTCACCGTGCTGATCAAGATGAAGAACCACGACGACGAACGTCTCGTCGAAGCCACCCAACTCTTTTTCGTGCGGGACGAGTGAACGCCATGAATGACTATTCTTCCCTGGAAGTCGCCCAACGCCTGGCGGTTCCCGCCGACACGCCGGTACCGGCCGCCCGGACCGGCCCGTTCTTCGAGGACGTCGAGGTCGGACAGACGCTGGAACTCGAGAAGCCCGCCATCACCCGCCTGCAGATCGCCAAGTTCGCCGGCGCCTCGGGGGACTTCAACCCCAGCCACGTGGACGAGGATATCGCCCGCGACGTCGGCGGCATGGGCGGCGTCTTCGCCCACGGCATGATAGGCATGGGCTTCCTGGGCCAACTGCTGACCGATTTCCTGTGGGACCGTCCGCTGCGGATGTTCTCCACTCGGGCAACGGTCATCGTGCGCCCCGGCGATTCCCTGACCTGCCGCGCCAAGGTCGTCCGCAAGCGGGTCGACGACGAGGACAACCTGGTCGAGTTCGAGCTGGAGGCCGTGAACCAGAAGGGCGAGGTGACTCATACGGGCAAGGCGGAGGCGGTCCTGCCGCACCGGCCGCTGGCCATCAAGGCCGAGCTCAAGCGTCCCTACCTGGTGCAGCATCGTGTCATCGGCTGAGCGCCGCGCGTCCGCGCCCGTCACCGTGCAACGCGCGCTGGGCCTGGCGGCCCGGCGGCACGGCGCGCGGGTGGCGGTGCGCCACGGCGACGCCACGCTCACCTTCGCCGAGCTGGATCGCCGGGCCGCGGCCATCGCGCAGGGCTTGGTGGCCGCCGGCCTGGTCCGTGGCGACCGGGTCGCGGTGATGCTGCCCAACTGCACGGACTACATCACGATCGCGATGGCCTGCGCGCAGGGAGCGCTGTGCATGGTGCCCATCAACTACCGCTACACGGGCACCGAGCTGCGCCGCCAGATCGATGACTGCGGCGCGAAGGTCCTGCTCTTCGATACCCGGTTCGACCGGCAGGTCGAGCAGGCCGGACTGCCCGGCACGGTGCGGACCATACGGCGTGGCGAAGAACTGGAGGCTCTGGCCGCACGGGCGTCGGCGGCCTGGGTGCCACCCGAGGCGCAGGAGGACGACCTCTTCTACCTGGGCTACACCTCGGGCACCACCGGCCGGCCCAAGGGCGCCATGGTCACCCAGCGCAACCGCGCGCTGGCCTATCTCTACTGGGCCATGGAGTTCGGCATCGGCAGCCAGGATGTTGCCCTGCATTGCGGGCCGTTCCACCACACCGCGCCGTTCACGTTCACGCTGGCGCAGCTTGCCGTGGGCGGGTCGGTGGTAGTCCTGGACAGCTTCGACGCGGTGGCGGCGGCGCAGGCCGTGGCCCGGCACGGCGTGACCTGGTCCTTCATGGTGCCCTACATGCTGGAGCGGGTCCTGGAGACGGATCTGGACGGCGCGTCGGCGCCGACCCTGCGGATGCTGATCTCGGGCGCATCGCCATTGTCCACGCGCACCCGGATGCGCGTGCAGGAGCGTTTTCCCGGCGTGGCCCTGCATGACTTCTACGGCGCCACGGAAGCGGGCGTGGTCACCAACCTGCGCCCCGAGGATTCGTCGGCCAGGCCGCGATGCGTAGGCCTGCCGATTGCCGGGATCGAAGTCCAGATCCGCGACGAAGCGCGCCGCATCGTGGCCGAGTCCCGGGCCGTGGGCGACATCTGGCTGCGCGGACCGACCCTGTTCGCCGGGTACTTCCAGGCCCCGGAGAAGACGGCCGAGGTCAGCGACGGCTCCTGGTGCACGCTGGGCGACATCGGCTACCTGGACGAGGACGGCTACCTCTATCTGGTGGACCGGCGCAAGGACGTGATCAAGAGCGGGGGCGTGAACATCTATCCGATCGAGATCGAGGAAGTCATCCTGCGCGAGCCCGACGTGCGCGAATGCGCGGTGGTCGGCCTGCCGGACGAGCGGTGGGGCGAGGCCGCCACCGCCTTCCTGGTGTTGCGGAACCCGGCCGACGCGGCGCCGGTTCGGCAGCGCGTGCAAGCGCTCTGCCAGTCGCTGCTGGCGGACTACAAGCGCCCGAAGGCATACCGGTTCCTGGATGCCCTGCCCAGGAATGCCAACGGCAAGGTGTTGAAGCGCGACTTGAGGGAAGCCGCCTGAATGGCCTGAAGACAGATGTCCCGGCTCAGGGACCTAGGAGACAAGATGATACGCAAAATGAGGGTGGTGGCATGTTGCGCGGGTGGGCTTCTTGTCGGTGCGGCGTCCGCGCTGGCCCAGGAACCATGGCCGTCCAGGCCGATCCAGTTGGTCATTCCCTTTCCCCCCGGTGGGCCGACCGACGTGACGGGGCGGGTGCTGGCGGACAAGCTCGGCCAGGAACTGAAGGTGGCCGTGGTGGTGCAGAACAAGGGCGGCGCCAGCGGGAACATCGGCGCCCAGTTCGTGGCCCGCTCGGCGCCGGACGGCTACACGCTGCTGTTCACGACCGGTGGCACGCACGGCATCAATCCCTTCCTGTACGACAAGCCCGGGTATGACCCGGTGAAGGACTTCGAGCCCATCGTGTGGGTGACGACCTCGCCCAACATCCTGGTCGTCAATCCGTCCTTCCCGGCCAGGACCCTGGCCGAGCTGATCGCGCTGGCCAAGGCCGATCCCGGCAAGTACAGCTCGGCCGCGCCCGGCCAGGGCTCCACGCCGCACATGTTCGGGGAATTGTTCAAGCGGACGGCCGGGATCAGCATCCAGCACATTCCCTACAAGGGCAGCGGCCCGGCCCTGACCGACGTGATGGGCGGGCAGGTGCCGATCATGTTCGACGGCATCCCGTCGTCGCTGCCGCTGGTCAAGGCGGGCAAGCTGCGCGCGCTGGCCGTGACCGGTCCGCAGCGCAGCGCGGAAGCACCGGACATCCCGACCGTGGCGGAAACTTTTCCGGGTTTTGATGCATCAGGCTGGTTTGCGCTTTATGCTCCTCATGGTACGCCAGCGCCAGTCGTCACCGACATCAACCAGGCGGTGAACAGGATATTGCAGATGCCTGAGGTCAAGCAGGCCTACGCAAAGCTGGGCGCGGACGTAGTGGGCGGAAGCCCGGAGAAACTGCGCGAGCAGGTGAGCAAGGAACTCGCCAAGTGGTCGGAGCTGATCAGGCAGACGGGCATGAAGGCGGAGTAGGACAGCACTGCCGCGATACGCAAAGGAACGATAGAGATGACACAGGCTACGACTTATACGGATACCCAGCTTTTCATCGACGGTAAGTGGAAGGATGCCGCCGATGGCAAGACCCTTGCCGTGGTGAATCCCGCGACCGGCAAGGAAATCGGCCGCGTCGCCCACGCCGGGCGCGTCGACCTCGAACAGGCCGTCGAGGCGGCGCAGCGGGGCTTCGCCACCTGGAACGGCATGACCGCCGCCAAGCGCAGCGAGATCATGCGCAAGGCCGCCGGGCTGATGCGCGAACGGGCGGGCGAGATCGCCCCGCTGATGACTCAGGAAAACGGCAAGCCGCTGGCCGAGGCCAAGGGCGAGACGCTGGCCGCCGCCGACATCATCGAGTGGTTCGCCGAGGAAGGCTTCCGGGTGTACGGGCGCATCGTGCCCTCGCGCGGCAGCCTGGCGCAGCGCCAGATGGTGCTCAAGGATCCGGTCGGGCCGGTGGCGGCGTTCACGCCGTGGAACTTCCCGATCAACCAGGTGGTGCGCAAGCTGGCGCCGGCATTGGCCGCCGGCTGCTCGGTGGTGGTCAAGGCGCCCGAGGAAACTCCCGCCGCGCCGGCCGCGCTGATCCGCGCGTTCCAGGATGCCGGCCTGCCGCCGGGCGTGCTGGGGCTGGTGTATGGCGATCCCGCCGAGATCTCGGGCTTCCTGATCCCGCATCCGGCCATCCGCAAGATCACGTTCACCGGCTCGACCGCGATCGGCAAGCAGCTCGCCGGGCTGGCGGGCCAGCACATGAAACGCGTGACCATGGAGCTGGGCGGCCACGCGCCGGTCATCGTCTGCGAGGACGCGGACGTCGCCCTGGCGGTGAAGTCCGCCGGCGGCGCCAAGTTCCGCAATGCCGGCCAGGTCTGCATCTCGCCGACACGTTTCCTGGTCCATGAAAGCGTGCGCGCCGAATTCGCCGCCGAGCTGGCGAAGTGGGCGAAGGGCCTGCGCGTTGCCGATGGCATGGCCGAGGGCACGCAAATGGGGCCGTTGGCCAATCCCCGCCGCCTGACGGCCATGTCCAGCTTGCTGGACGATGCGGTCCAGAAGGGCGCGCAGGTGCTGGCGGGCGGCAAGCGCATCGGCGAGGTCGGCAATTTCTGGGAGCCGACCGTGCTGTCCGACGTGCCGCTCGACGCCCGTATCTTCAACGACGAACCCTTCGGGCCGGTTGCCGCCATCCGTGCCTTCAACACGCTGGACGAGGCGATTGCCGAGGCGAACCGGCTGTCGTATGGCCTGGCCGGCTATGCCTTCACGAGTTCGCTGAAGAATGCCGACCTGATTGCCCGGAAGGTCGAGGTCGGCATGCTGTTCGTCAACATGCCGGCCATCCCGACGGCCGAGATGCCGTTCGGCGGGATCAAGGATTCGGGCTTCGGCTCCGAAGGTGGTCCGGAAGCGGTGGAAGCCTACCTGAACACGCGCGCTGTCAGCGTGATGAACGTCTAGGCTTCGCGGGCCGGGGTGTCCGCGCCGTCCGCGCGGGCGCCTCAGGCCTGGATGGCTTCGAGTTCTTCCTGCACGCCCAGCCAGGTTTCCTCGATCTCGCCCAGCCGCTTCTGCAGGTCGCCGTGCTCGGCCAGCACGCGGCGGCATTCATCCCGGCGGGCATCGTCGTACAGGCCGGGATCGGCGATGAGCTGGTCCAGTTCGCGCTTGCGCGCCTCCAGCTTCTGCATGTCCTCTTCCAGCTTCCTGAGCCGGGTCTCCAGCGGCTTGCGCAAGGTGGACAGGCGCTGCCGGCTCTCGGCTTCGAGCCGGCGCTGCGTCTTGCGGTCGACACCGCCTTCGGCGGGTGCGGCGGTGGCCGACGATGCTGCCGCGTTATTGCTCTGGCGGTTGGCCAGCCAGTCGCGGTAGTCCTCCAGGTCGCCGTCGAATTCGTGCACGCCGCCGTCGGCGACGATCCAGAAACTGTCCACGGTGGTCCGCAGCAGATGGCGGTCGTGCGAGACCAGCAGCATGGTGCCTTCGAACTCCGCCAGCGCCTCGGTCAGCGCCTCGCGGGTGTCGACGTCCAGGTGGTTGCTGGGCTCGTCCAGCAGCAACAGGTTGGGTTTCTTCCAGACCACCAGCGCCAGCGCCAGGCGGGCTTTCTCGCCGCCCGACATGGGGCCGACCTTGGCCATGGCGAAATCGCCCGAGAAGCCGAAGCCGCCCAGGTAGTTGCGCAGCTCCTGCTCGCGCGCCTCGGGGGCCAGGCGGGCCAGGTGTAGCAGGGGCGTCGCCTCGGCATCCAGCATGTCGAGCTGGTGCTGGGCGAAGTAGCCGACGGCCAGGCCGCGGGCTTCCTTGCGCTCGCCGCCCAGCGGGGCGATTTCGCCCGCCAGGGTCTTGACCAGCGTACTCTTGCCCGCGCCGTTGGCGCCCAGGATGCCCACCCGCGCGCCGGCGCGCACCGACAGCTTGACGCCGTCCAGGATGGGGGCGGCGGGATAGCCCGCGCGCACGCCGTCCAGCGACAGCAGCGGATCGGGCATGTGGTCGGGCGAGGGGATGCTGATGTCGATGCCCGCCGCCGCGCGCATGGGCGCCAGCACCTGCATCCGCGCCAGCGCCTTGACCCGGCTCTGGGCCTGCTTGGCCTTGCTGGCCTTGGCCTTGAAGCGGTCGATGAAGCTTTGCAGGTGGGCAGCCTCGCGCTGCTGCTTGTCGTAGGCGATCTGGTTCTGCCGCAGGCGCTCGGCGCGCTGGGTCAGGAAGTCCTCGTAGCCGCCCTTATAGCGCACCAGTTTGCCCTGGTCGAAATGCAGGATGGTCCGGGCCACCGCGTCCAGGAATTCTGTGTCGTGCGAGATCACCAGCACGGTGCCGGGGTAGGCCGCCAGCCAGCGCTCCAGCCACAGCATGGCGTCCAGGTCCAGGTGGTTGGTGGGCTCGTCCAGCAGCAGGAGGTCGGACGGCGCCATGAGCGCGCGCGCCAGGTTCAGGCGCATGCGCCAGCCGCCCGAGAAGCTTGCGACCGGCTGGCGGAATTCCTCTTGCGAGAAACCCAGGCCGACCAGCAACTGCTCGGCGCGCGATTGCGCCGAGAACGCGCCCGCGTCGGCCAGTTCCGCCTCCAACTCGGCCAGGCGCAGGCCCTCGCGGTCGACGTCGACCGCGGCGCGCTCGGCCTGCAGGCGGCGCAGGCGCGTGTCGCCGTCGATGACGAATTCCAGCGCCTCGCGGTCGGTCTCGTGGATTTCCTGCGCAATCGACGCGATGCGCCAACTGGCCGGGATGTCCAGGCTGCCGGCGTCCGGTTCCAGTTGGCCGTTCAACAGCGCGAACAGCGTGGATTTGCCCGCGCCGTTGGGACCCACGATGCCGACGCGTTCGCCGGGGTGGACCACGAAGTCGGCACCGTCCAGCAACACCTTGGTGCCGCGCCGAAGCGTAATGCCTGATGCTCGTATCACCGCGTGGACCGCCTTGTTTCGACGCTCGCCCGCGCCGACAGGCAAAACCGCCGATCTTCAACAGTCAGGTTGTACTCCAGGAAACCGCGGATCTGGCTCCGCCAGTCCGCCAGTTTCGCCCCCTGGGGGGCGCGCGTCAGCGCGTAGGGGGGGGCTTTCATCCTAATTGGTCCTGCCTGAGCAGCAACACTTTGTCGTCGCCGCCGGAGGTGCTCAGCCAGACCGGATCGAGATGGGGAAAGGCCTGTTCGAAATAGCCCTTCTCGTAGCCCAGCTCCAGCACCAGGATGCCGTCGGGCTGCAGGAACTCGGCGGCCCGGGCCAGCAGCGGCCGGATCAGGTCCATGCCGTCCGCGCCCCCGGCCAGCGCCAGGCTGGGCTCGTGGCGGTACTCCGCCGGCAGCGCGTTCATGGAGTCGGTATTGACGTAGGGGGGATTGCACAGGATCAGGTCGTATTGCGCGGGAGGCAGCGCCTCGAACAGGTTCGACTGGTGCAGCGCCACGCGGTCCTGCAGGCCGTAGTCGTCCACGTTGATGCGGGCCACGTCCAGCGCGTCCTTCGAGATGTCCACCGCATCGACCTGCGCGTGCGGGAAGGTCTCCGCCGCCGCGATCGCCAGGCAGCCGGAACCGGTACACATGTCCAGCGCCCACTCCACCGCGTAGGGATCGTCGATCCACGGCGCGAGACCGTCGTCCAGCAGCTCGGCGATGTACGAGCGCGGCACGATGACCCGCTCGTCCACGTAGAAGCGGCGGCCGCGCAGCCAGGCTTCGTTGGTCAGGTAGGGGGCGGGCAGACGTTCGTCGATGCGGCGTTCGATGATGGCCAGCACGGCCTCGCGTTCGCTGTCGAGCACGGCGGCATCGACGAAAGGTTCGAGCCGGTCGATGGGCAGGTGCAGCGTGTGCAGGACCAGGTAGACGGCTTCGTCATAGACGTCGAGCGTGCCGTGGCCCAGCGCGATGCCGGCGGCGTTGAAGCGGCTCACGGCATAGCGGATCAGGTCGCGCACGGTGCGCAGGGGATGGGATGTCATCTGAGCAATGCTTCCAGCGTGCGCCGGTAGATGTTTTTCAAAGGCTCCAGGCTGTCCACGGCGATGCACTCGTTGACCTTGTGGATGGTCGCGTTGACCGGGCCGAACTCGACCACCTGGGGACAGATCCGGGCGATGAAGCGGCCGTCCGAGGTGCCGCCGGTGGTCGAGAGTTCTGCCTCGATCCCCAGTTCCGCCGCGATGGCCTCGGATAGCGCGGTGCACAGCGTGCCGCGCGGGGTCAGGAAGGGCAGGCCGGAGACCGACCATTCGATGCCGTATTCGAGTCCGTGGCGATCGAGGACGTCATGGACGCGTGTCTTCAGCGTCTCGACCGTGCTGGCGGTGGAGAAGCGGAAGTTGAAGTCGATCACCGCTTCCCCGGGCACGACGTTGGTGGCGCCGGTGCCGCTGTGGAAGTTGGAGATCTGGAACGTGGTCGGAGGGAAGTACTCGTTGCCGCGGTCCCATTCGGTGGAAGCCAGTTCCGCCAGCGCGGGCGCGGCCTGATGAATGGGGTTGCGGGCTTTTTCGGGATAGGCCACGTGGCCTTGTATGCCCTTGACCGTCAGGCGGCCCGAGACCGAGCCGCGGCGGCCGTTCTTGATGGTGTCGCCCAACTGGGCGGACGAGGTGGGCTCGCCCACGATGCAGTAGTCGGGCGTTTCGCCGCGCGCGGCCAGCATGTCGCAGACCTTGACCGTTCCATGGACGGCCGGGCCTTCCTCATCGGAGGTGATCAGCAGGCCGATCGAACCAGGGTGGTCGGGATGGTGCGCGACGAACTCCTCGGCCGCCACCAGGAAGGCGGCGATCGAGCTCTTCATGTCGGCCGCGCCGCGGCCGTACAGCATGCCGTCGATCACGGTAGGCACGAAGGGATCGGTGTTCCAGTGTTCACGCGGACCGGCGGGCACGACGTCGGTGTGGCCGGCGAACACCACCAGCGGGCCCGCGTTGCCGCGCCGCGCCCAGAAGTTGACCACGCCGCCGCCTTCGACGGTTTCGCAGGCGAAGCCCAGGGCGGTCAGCCGGTCGATCAGCAGGGCCTGGCAGCCCTCGTCGACGGGCGTGACCGAAGGTCGGCGGATGAGGTCTTCGACCAGGGAGAGAACGGAGGTGGTCATGTTGGACGCGGCGGGGGAAGTCGTGGAATCAGGCGCGCAGAAGGTCGTTGATGCTGGTCTTGGCGCGGGTCTGCGCATCGACGCGCTTGACGATCACGGCGCAGTTCAGGCTGTACTTGCCGTCGGCCGAGGGCAGGCTGCCGGGAACGACCACCGAGCCCGAGGGCACGCGGCCGTAGGTGATCTCGCCGGTTTCGCGGTTGTAGATCTTGGTGCTCTGGCCAATGAACACGCCCATGGACAGGACCGAGTTTTCTTCGATGATCACGCCTTCGACGACTTCCGAACGGGCGCCGATGAAGCAGTTGTCTTCGATGATGGTGGGGTTGGCCTGCAGCGGCTCGAGCACGCCGCCGATGCCCACGCCGCCAGACAGGTGGACGTTCTTGCCGATCTGCGCGCACGAACCCACCGTGGCCCAGGTGTCGACCATGGTGCCTTCGTCGACGTAGGCGCCGATGTTCACGTAAGAGGGCATCAGCACGGCGTTGCGGGCAATGAACGAGCCGCGGCGGGCGGCGGCCGGCGGCACGACGCGAAAACCGCCCTGCTTGAAATCTTCGGCGCTGTAGCCGGCGAACTTGCTGGGCACCTTGTCGTAGAACTGCAGGGCGCTGCCCGGGCCGGTGCCCATCACGACGTTGTCTTCCAGGCGGAAGGACAGCAGCACGGCCTTCTTGATCCACTGGTGGACGGTCCAGTCGCCGTTCTGCTTCTCGGCCACGCGCAGTTCGCCCTTGTCCAGCCCGGCAAGGACGTGTTCTACGGCTTCGCGAACGGCGGCGGGGGCGGAGGAGGGCGACAGCGAGGCGCGGTCTTCCCAGGCTTGTTCAATGACGGTCTTGAGGTCTTGGCTCATGGTCGGATATCCAATAAGAGGACCCCCCCTACGCGCTTGCGCGCGCCCCCCGAGGGGGCGGCACTGGCGGACCGGCGGAGCCGGATCCGCTGTGCCCTGGGTAGCGGGGTGTGTTTACATGCGGTATGGGTGTTCTGTTCGTCTTTACGCGATGCGGGTGGTTCGCAGCGAGCGGGCGTAGCGGGCCAGGCGGTGGGCCGCTTCGACGCATTCGTCCAGGGGCGCCACCAGCGCCAGCCGCAGGCGGTTGGCGCCGGGATTGCCGGCGGGGGTCTCGCGCGCGAGGTAGCTGCCCGGCAGGGCCGTGACGTTTTCCTGCGCCAGCAGGCCGCGGGTGAACTCGGCATCGGCGATGGGCGTGCGGGGCCAGAGGTAGAACGAGGCCTGGGGGCGCTGGATGTCCATCGCGTCCTGCAGGATGGGCAGGACCGCATCGAACTTCTCGCGGTACATGCGGCGGTTCTCGCGCACGTGTCCCTCGTCGTTCCAGGCAGCGATGCTGGCCGCCGACACCACGTCGCTCATGGCGCTGCCATGGTAGGTGCGGTACAGCAGGAACTGCGCCAGCAGCCTGGCGTCGCCCGCGACGAAGCCCGAGCGCATGCCCGGCACGTTCGAGCGCTTGGACAGGCTGGAGAACACCACGATGTTGTGGAAGTCGCCGCGGCCCAGGCGGTGGGCGGCTTCGAGCGCGCCCAGCGGAGGGTCGGCCTCGTCCAGATAGATTTCGGAATAGCACTCGTCCGAGGCGATGATGAAGCCGTACTTGTCGGCCTGCTCGAACAGGTACTTCCATTCGTCCAGGTCCATGACGTTGCCCGCCGGGTTGCCGGGCGAGCAGACGTAGACCAGCCGGGTCTCGCGCCATTCGGCGGGCGAGACCGAGGCCCAGTCGCAGCCGAAGTTGCGCGCCGGGTCGGCGTTGACGAAGGTGGGGCGGGCGCCGGCCAGCAGGGCGGCGCCTTCGTAGATCTGGTAGAACGGGTTGGGGCACAGCACGCGGGGCTGCTGCGCGCCGTCGATCACCACCTGCGCGAAGGCGAACAAGGCCTCGCGCGAGCCCAGCACGGGCAGCACCTGCTTGTCGGGATCGATGGCCGGCAGCCCGTAGCGCCGCTCCAGCCAGCCGGCGATGGCGGCGCGCAGCGCGGGCGACCCCTTGGTCGGAGGATAGCCGGACAGCCCGGCCAGGTTCTGCCGGATGGCGTCCTCGATGAAAGCCGGCGTGGCGTGCTTGGGCTCGCCGATGGACAGGCCGACAGGACGCAGGCTGGCGGGCGGTACGATATCGGCGTACAGCGCGCGCAGTTTTTCGAAGGGATAGGGCTGGAGCAGCCCGAGGCGAGGATTCATGCCCGCGATTGTAACCTCGGGTCCGCCATTTTGCCGGCGGGCCCCGGGCCATCACGGGCATGACCCAGTCCAAGGCGTCGCAGGTGCGCTGTTACAAGCTTCAGAACATCTTGCTCGGCAGGAGGTTGCATGAATACGCCAAACACCCAGGACTCGACGCCGGATAGCCGCGTCCGCCCCGCAGTGGGCGTGGCCCATGTGGCGCTGGAGACGGACCGCATGGACGCGACAGCCCGATTCATGCGTGCCATCGGCATGCGTACCATCTTTGACGGCCCGGACATCTCCGTGTACGAAATGCGCGGCGGCACCCATCTGATCCTGATGCGAAAGGACAGTGTGGCGGGAGGCGCCGCGCCGTTCGATTTGATGGTCGATGACCTGTATGCGACCCACCAGCGGTTCGCGTCCCTGGGACTGGACCCGTCCCCGATCGAGGCGCGTCCGGCCATCGACCATGAGGTGTTCACGGTGCGCGAGCCGGCCGGGCATGCCATCACGTTTTTTTCCAGCCACGCATCGGGACAGCCGGTATGAGCCAGCCGGTCCCCGCACGCTCTCGCTAGCGGGCCTGCCTGGTTCCCGGCGCCAGATCCCCGCAGGGCTGCGTGAAGGAATAGCCCACGCCCCGGACAGGGTGATGCCATGCCGCTGCGCCTTGCGGCGTAGCCGGCTCACGAGGACCGCGACGTTGTGCAACTGGCGCTCGCCGTCCTTGGCCGAGACGGCCTGCCACTGGGCAAAGGTCAGGGTGCGGCTGCGCTCGCTGAAAAGGTGGCTGACGAACTGCCATTCGGTCAGCGTAAGCGGCAGGCTGCGGCCCTCCGGGCTCGTCAGGCGGCGCGGCGGCGTGGACAGGAGCCACAGCGCCGGCGTGGGCGCTTCGGGCGGCGGCTCGGACAGGCGTGGCCTGGCCAGGGCGAGGTGGCGCCGCATGGCGCGCAGGATGGGCAGCAGCTCCATGCTCGGGTCGGCGCCGAGCACCTGGACTTCCACGTGCGGCTTGTCGGCGGCCTGGCCGGGTTCGGGCGGGACGTAGACCAGGCGGGTCAGCGGGTAGCTGTCGAACGCGGTCGCGCGCGCCGCGTCGGCCAGCACCACGGGGTTCTTGCCCGCGCGCAGCAGCGCATGCACTTCCTGCGAACTGGTGCAGACGTAGACGCTGAAGCCGGCGCGCATCAACTCGTCCGCGATTTCGTAATCGCGGCCGGTCTCCCCGAGCAGGACGGCGACTTCTGGCGTGTGGGTTTCTATCATTGCGGGTAAGAAAGCGTTGCGGGATTGCAATCGCAATCTATCCCAACGTTTTGGATAGGATGATCAATAACGGTAAACCGGCCCGGAAAAGGGCCGAAAGCCCGTGCCGCAAGGCAAAACAATGGTTGGCGGACCGGTTGGACGGAGGTGCGCCGATGGGAGCAGGGGGCCGCCGGGCCTTTTCGGAGACTCGGGTTACAATCCGGTTTCTGATGTGCGACCGTGGCGAAATTGGTAGACGCAACAGGTTTAGGTCCTGTCGGGAGAAATCCTGTGGAGGTTCGATTCCTCTCGGTCGCACCACAAGTTTGAACAACCCTGGTGGTGTCCGGCCGCAGCCGGCAAGGCGGCTTCCGGAGCCCCCACGCGTCGCTGCGGCGCCGCATGGGGGCTGTGGCACAATTCGCGAATGCCCGGATCGATCTCTGGTTGCGGTGCCTCTCGCGGCGCGGGTGTCCGGTTCTGTCGATTACACATACTCAATATATAGGTTTTTGCATGCAGCCTGTGGTTGAAACCCTGTCGGGGCTTGAGCGCCGCGTTGATCTTTCCGTGCCGGTGGCCGACATCGAAAAAGAAGTCGAGTCGCGCCTCAAGCGCCTGGCCCGCACCGCCAAGATGCCGGGGTTCCGTCCCGGCAAGGTCCCGATGCCCATGCTGGCCCGTACCTACGGTCCCGAAGTGCGCATGGAAGTGCTGAACGCCAAGATCGGCGACGCCCTGGAAAAGGTCGTGGCCGAGTCGAAGCTGCGCTTGGCGGGTTCGCCGTCGGTCGAGCCCAAGACCGAAGGCGTGGCCGACGACGTGGTCGCTTTCAGCGCCACGTTCGAGGTCTACCCGGAAGTCGCCATTCCCGACCTGTCGGCCCTGGAGATCACCAGCGCCAAGAGCGAGGTGGGTGACGCCGAGGTCGATCGCACCGTCGACATCCTGCGCAAGCAGCGCGTGACCTTCGAAGAGCGTGAAGGCCGCGCCGCGGGCGACGACGACCGCGTGACGCTGGACTTCGCCGGCACCATCGACGGCGTCGCGTTCCAGGGCGGCACGGCCGAGGACTTCCCGTTCGTGCTGGGCCAGGGCCGCATGCTGCCCGAATTCGAGGCGGCCGCGCGCGGCATGAAGGCCGGCGAGACCAAGGTGTTCCCGCTGGCGTTCCCGGCCGACTACGGCTCGGCCGAAGTCGCCGGCAAGACCGCCGAGTTCACCATCACGATCAAGAAGGTGGAAGAGGGCGTGCTGCCCCAGGTCGACGCCGAGTTCGCCAAGCAACTGGGCCAGGCCGAAGGCGACGTCGAGAAGCTGCGCGCCGACATCCGCGCCAACCTCGAGCGCGAAGTGCGCAGCCGCACCCAGGCCCGCACCAAGTCGAGCGTGATGGATGCGCTGGCCAAGGCGGCCACCTTCGACATTCCCAAGGCCCTGGTCAACGACGACACCGAGCGCCGTATCGAGGCCGCCCGCGAGGACCTGCGCCAGCGCGGCGTGCCCAACGCCGACAAGTTGCCGATCCCGGCCGAGGCCTTCGCCTCGGAGTCCGAGCGCCGCGTGCGCCTGGGCCTGCTGGTGTCGGAACTGGTCAAGGTCGAGAACCTCAAGGCCAAGCCGGACCAGATCCGCGCCCGCATCGAGGACTTCGCCCAGAGCTACGAGAAGCCCGAGGAAGTCGTGCGCTACTATCTGACGGACAAGTCTCGCCTGGCCGAAATCGAGGCCATCGTGCTCGAGGACAACGTCGTCCAGCACGTGCTGTCCAAGGCCCAGGTCAAGGACGAGCAAGTCGCCTTCGATGAATTGATGGGAACTGCCTGATGCAACGCTTCGTAGATTTCTACGCATCCATGTACGGGGCCGAGTCGCTCGGCCCCAAGGCCCTCGGCTATGTGCCGATGGTGATCGAACAGTCCGGCCGGGGCGAGCGTGCGTACGACATCTACTCGCGTCTGCTGAAAGAGCGGATCATCTTCCTGGTTGGACCGGTGGCCGATGCCACCGCCAACCTCATCGTGGCCCAGCTCCTGTTCCTGGAGTCGGAAAACCCCGAGAAGGACATCTCGCTGTACATCAACTCGCCCGGCGGGTCGGTGTACGCGGGCATGGCCATCTATGACACGATGCAGTTCGTCAAGCCCGACGTGGCCACGCTCTGCACCGGCCTGGCCGCCAGCATGGGCGCGTTCCTGCTGGCAGCCGGGGCCAAGGGCAAGCGGATCTCGCTGCCCAACTCCCGCATCATGATCCACCAGCCCTCGGGCGGTGCCCAGGGCCAGGCGACCGACATCGAGATCCACGCGCGCGAGATCCTCTACCTGCGCGAGCGCCTGAACCGGATCCTGGCCGAGAACACCGGCCAGCCGATCGAACGCATCGCGGTGGACACCGAGCGCGACAATTTCATGTCGGCGGCCGATGCGCTATCGTATGGCTTGATCGACAAAGTCTTCAGTAGTCGTACCGAACAGGGTTGAGCATGTCGGAAAAGAAAGGGTCGAACGAAAAGCTGCTCTATTGCTCGTTTTGCGGCAAGAGCCAGCATGAGGTTCGCAAGCTGATCGCCGGACCGTCGGTGTTCATTTGCGATGAGTGCATCGACCTGTGCAACGACATCATCCGTGACGAAGTGGCCGCCGACGTCAAGACCGGCGCCAAGTCCGAACTGCCCACGCCGGCCGAGATCAAGGAGATCCTCGACCAGTACGTGATCGGCCAGACCCGGGCCAAGCGGATCCTGTCGGTGGCGGTGTACAACCACTACAAGCGCATCCGCCACGCCGGCGGCAAGACGGACGACGTCGAACTGTCCAAGAGCAACATCCTGCTGATCGGACCCACGGGGTCGGGCAAGACGCTGCTGGCCCAGACGCTGGCCCGCCTGCTGAACGTGCCGTTCGTGATCGCCGACGCCACCACGCTGACCGAAGCCGGCTACGTGGGCGAGGATGTCGAGAACATCATCCAGAAGCTGCTGCAGAACTGCAACTACGATGTGGAAAAGGCCCAGCGCGGCATCGTCTACATCGACGAGATCGACAAGATCTCGCGCAAGGCCGACAACCCGTCCATCACCCGCGACGTGTCGGGCGAAGGCGTGCAGCAGGCCCTGCTCAAGCTGATCGAAGGCACCGTCGCCTCGGTTCCGCCGCAGGGCGGCCGCAAGCATCCGAACCAGGATTTCGTGCAGATCGACACGACCAACATCCTGTTCATTTGCGGCGGCGCGTTCGACGGCCTGGAAAAGGTCATCCGCGGCCGCACCGAGAAGTCCGGCATCGGCTTCGGCGCGTCGGTCAAGGCTGAGTCGGAACGCTCCGTCAGCGCATTGTTCGGCGAAGTCGAGCCCGAGGACCTGATCAAGTTCGGCCTCATCCCCGAACTGGTCGGCCGCCTGCCCGTCGTGGCGACGCTGGACGAGCTGAACGAGGAAGCCCTGATCCAGATCCTGGTCGAGCCCAAGAACGCCTTGGTCAAGCAGTTCCAGAAACTGCTGGCCATGGAAGGCGCCGAACTCGACGTCCGGCCCCAGGCCCTCCTGGCCATCGCCGAGAAAGCGCTCAAGCGCAAGACCGGCGCCCGCGGCCTGCGCTCCATCATCGAAGCCGCGCTGCTCGACACCATGTACGAACTGCCCACCCAGGGCAACGTCGTCAAGGTCGTCCTGGACGAAAACGCCATCACCGGCGAAGGCATCCCCCTCCTGATCTACGGCGACAAGCCCAAGGTCGCCAATAAGTAGGCCCCCCCTACGCCCTTCGGGCGCCCCCCAGGGGGCGGCACTGGCGGACCGGCAAAGCCGGATCCGCTGTGCCCTGGGTCTGGGGAACGATCAGGAAAAGAACAACGGCCTTGCTTGCGCGCAAGGCCGTTGTTCTTTTCCAACCCGACAGATGCCAGGCAGTATCGCCAGTCCCCGCCAGCCCGTTGTTACCCCAGGATGCGGTGGATCCGGCTTTGCCGGTCCACCCGCATCGCCCCCTGGGGGGCGCGCGTCAGCGCGTAGGGGGGAGCCCTCTATATGCTACATTGGGCCATGGCGTGTAAATCAATGGCCTGTGGGCGAATGATGACTCTGCGCCGCTCTTCGGGTTCATACGCTTTTCCCGGGCGTGCTGTGCGGGAAAAGGGCATGCGCCCGGCAGTCCCAGCAGACCACGTTGCCCGCCGACGCTTGAAATCCACGTTTACGCCCTCATCCTGATTGCATTCAAATTCGAGGACGAATCATGTCTGCGAGCCAGATACTCCCTCCCGAACCGATCGAGTTGCCGCTGCTTCCGCTGCGCGACGTGGTCGTATTTCCGCACATGGTCATCCCGCTGTTCGTGGGGAGGCCCAAGTCCATCAAGGCGCTGGAAGCCGCGATGGAAGCCGGCAAGAGCATCATGCTGGTGGCCCAGAAGTCGGCCGCCAAGGATGAGCCCTCGGCCGACGATATCTACGAGATCGGCTGCCTGGCCAGCATCCTGCAGATGCTCAAGCTGCCCGACGGCACCGTCAAGGTGCTGGTCGAGGGGGCCCAGCGCGCCCGCATCACCCGCATCGACGACCTGGGCGCGCATTTCGCCTGCGAACTCGTGCCCATCGATCCCGACCGGGGCCAGGGCTCGGAAACCGAGGCCCTGCGGCGCGCGATCGTGTCGCAGTTCGACCAGTACGTCAAACTGAACAAGAAGATCCCGCCCGAGATCCTGACCTCGCTGTCGGGCATCGACGAACCCGGCCGGCTGGCCGACACCATCGCGGCGCACCTGCCGCTCAAGCTGGAGCAGAAGCAGAAGATGCTCGAGGTGTTCTCCACCTCCGAGCGGCTGGAAGCGCTGCTGGCCCAGCTCGAGACCGAGATCGACATTCTCCAGGTGGAGAAGCGCATCCGCGGCCGGGTCAAGAAGCAGATGGAGAAGAGCCAGCGCGAGTACTACCTGAACGAGCAGGTCAAGGCCATCCAGAAGGAACTGGGCGAAGGCGAGGACGGTGCCGACTTCGAGGAACTCGAGAAGAAGATCATCGCCGCCCACATGCCCAAGGAGGCCAAGAAGAAGGCCGACGCCGAGCTCAAGAAGCTCAAGCTGATGTCGCCCATGTCGGCCGAGGCCACCGTGGTGCGCAACTACATCGACACGCTGGTCGGCCTGCCGTGGAAGAGGAAGAGCAAGGTAAACAATTCTCTGCCGCACGCGGAAGAGGTGCTCAACGACGACCACTACGGCCTCGACAAGGTCAAGGAACGCATTCTTGAATACCTTGCCGTGCAACAGCGCGTGGACAAGGTCAAGGCGCCCATCCTGTGCCTGGTCGGCCCTCCCGGGGTCGGCAAGACCTCGCTCGGCCAGTCGATCGCCAAGGCGACCAACCGCAAGTTTGTGCGGATGGCGCTGGGCGGTGTGCGCGACGAATCCGAGATCCGCGGCCACCGCCGTACCTACATCGGTTCGATGCCGGGCAAGATCCTGCAGAACCTGTCCAAGGTCGGCGCGCGCAATCCGCTCTTCCTGCTCGACGAAGTCGACAAGATGGGCATGGATTTCCGTGGCGACCCGGCGTCGGCGCTGCTCGAGGTACTGGACCCCGAGCAGAACCACACCTTCCAGGACCACTATGTCGAGGTCGATTTCGATCTGTCCGACGTGATGTTCGTGGCGACCAGCAATACGCTGAACATTCCGCCGGCGCTGCTGGACCGGATGGAGGTCATCCGCCTGTCGGGCTACACCGAAGACGAGAAGGTGCACATCGCCATGCAGCATCTGCTGCCCAAGCAGATGAAGAACAACGGGCTGAAGGCCGAAGAGCTCAAGGTCGAGGAATCGGCCCTGCGCGACATCGTGCGCTACTACACCCGTGAAGCGGGCGTGCGCGCGCTGGAACGCGAGGTCAGCAAGATCTGCCGCAAGGTGGTCAAGGGCCTGCTGCTCAAGGGCGACAAGCAACAAGTGGTCGTCACGGCGGAAAACCTGAACGACTACCTGGGCGTGCGTCGCTACACCTTCGGCGTGGCCGAGAAGGAAAACCAGATCGGCCAGGTGACCGGGCTGGCCTGGACCGAAGTGGGCGGCGACCTGCTGACGATCGAAGTGGCGGTCATGCCGGGCAAGGGCGCGATCCAGCGCACCGGCTCGCTGGGCGACGTCATGAAGGAGTCGGTCGAGGCCGCGCGCTCGGTGGTGCGTTCGCGCGCTCGCCGGCTGGGCATCGATCACGCGGTGTTCGAGAAGAAGGACATGCACGTACACGTGCCCGAGGGCGCCACGCCCAAGGACGGTCCGTCCGCGGGCGCGGCGATCACCACGGCCATTGTTTCCTCGTTGACGGGCATCCCCGTGCGTGCCGACGTGGCGATGACCGGCGAGATCACGCTGCGCGGTGAAGTCCTGCCGATCGGCGGCCTGAAGGAGAAGCTGCTGGCCGCGCACCGGGGCGGTATCAAGACCGTGCTGATTCCGGAAGAAAACGCCAAGGACCTGGCGGAGATTCCGGATACGGTCAAGAATCATCTCGATATCGTGCCGGTCCGCTGGATCGACCGGGTGCTCGAACTCGCGCTGGAGCGGCTGCCCGAGGCCTTGCCCGAGGAGGAGGCCGCGAAGGCCGAGACCAAGGTGGAGGCCCACGTGGCGGCCGATGGCGGGGCTGCCACGGACCCCGTCATGAAGCACTGATCCCGCGGTCTGGGGCATGGAAGAGGGCACGCAAGTGCCCTCTTTTTTTTCGTCACATGCGGAAACATGAGGTTTTACGCGGTTTTCCAGCGGGTTTCCCTTGACACGACTTTCTGCCCGAGGATTAAATAGCCGTCTGCGTTTCGTACCGGCAAGCGCAGTTTCGGCACGGTACGTCGCTCTTCGGGGGTGCCCCTTGCGGACTCGCATCGGGACCAAAAATTTTTTCCACAGATAGACCTTGTGAGGGGCCTAATGAACAAGACCGAGCTTATCGACCACATCGCCAAGCAAGCCGACATTTCCAAGGCGGCTGCCGGCCGTTCGCTGGATGCGCTGGTGGGAGCGGTGAAAACGACGCTCAAGAAGGGCGGCACGGTGACGCTGGTCGGTTTCGGCACTTTCGCGGTGAGCGCTCGCGCGGCCCGCACCGGCCGTAACCCGCGTACCGGCGAAGCCATCAAGATCAAGAAGGCGAAGGTGCCGAAGTTCCGTCCGGGCAAGGCGTTGAAGGACGCCGTCAACTAAGACGCAGACACTTCGTGACGAGAAACCCTGGTTTGGCGCCAGGGTTTTTTTTCGTCCCTAGGTTGCTGGTCCCAACGCGTGATACGTCCGCGAAAAATAGAACAGGCCGGCCGGCGCCTCTCCCGTGCGCAAGCCCTGGACTTCGCAGAACATGACGGTGTGCGTGCCTTGCCGCGTCGTGTCGACGATGCGGCAGTCGAACACGGCCATTGCGTCCTCCAGGACCGGGGAGCCCGTTTCCAGGCAGCCCCACATGCCTTGCGCGAACCGGCCGTCCATGTCCCCGCCGCTGCTGAACCGGCGCGACAAGGTTTCGTGGCCGGCGGCCAGCGTGTTGACGCACAGCACGCCGTTGGCCAGTGTCGTGTCGTGGGCGGACGAGCGCCGGTTCAGGCACACCAGCAGCATGGGCGGATCGTCGGTCACGCTGCAGACGGCCGAGGCCGTCAGGCCGACGCGGCCCGCGGGGCCCGAGCTGGTGACGATGTGCACCGAGGCGCCCAGACGGGCCATGGCGGCGCGATAAGCGGTGCCGTCGGGTTGGGGGACCGAAACGGGATGCGAGGTCATGGCGGGCTTCTCCTGCGGTCTCAGTCCAGGTGGGCGACGACACGGCACGACAGCCCCGTCGAGCCCTGGAAGCCGGTCCATCCGGTGCAGACCAGGAACGTCCGGTCGCCGGCCTCGGCATGCAGCCTGTCCACGTTGGCCAGGTTTTCGATCACGTAGCCCCCGCGGCTGCCCACGATGCGGTCCGCGGTGTTGTGTTCGGGGCCGGGCCGCATGCCGGGGAAGTCCAGGCCGATGAAGCCGGTGTCCCGCTCGGCCAGGTGCTGGACCAGGTCCCACGAGAATTTCGGCTGGGTCTGGTAGTAGGGGCGGGAGCCGTAGACGTGGCGGGCGAGATGGCCGGTATGGAAGATGAGGAAGTCGCCGGCCTGGAACTCGCGGCCGGCCAGGACCGCGAGGCCGATTTCTTCCCCGGTGTTCCGCGCGTCGATCAGGAGGCCTCGCCGCATGCAGTAATGGGCGGGCGGGAAGGCCTGGCCGCCGTAGACGTCGAGATGGGTGCCGATATGGCCGCGCGACATGTAGCTGTCGGGATCGGCGCTGGCTTTGGCGATAATGGGGTCCTGGATGTCGATGGAAAGCGTGAGGTCGATGTACATGGGGGTCTCCGGTTGACGACGCCTGCATCATCGACCGGCGCCGTTTCGCGCGCCGCCGCATCTCGGCCAGATTTCATTGAGGATCGGACATGTCCGGCATCGTCGCCCCGCAACGGTTTCCGCTGCGCATCGTGGTCAGGGAAGGGCGCGCGGCTCACGCCGCCATGCATAGCCACGAGGTCGGGCAGTTGCTTTATCCCGAGCAGGGCTCCACGCTGTTGGAGACGCAGCAACGGGTGATACGGCTCGCGCCCGACAGGGCGGCGTGGATCCCGCGCGGGGTGCCGCACGCCGTGCTGATGGACCGCAGCTTTCGATATCACAGCGTCTACGTCGAGCCGGACTTCTACGACGCGGGACGCTGCGTGGTTGTTTGCGTGCGGCCGCTGCTGCGTGAACTGATCCTGGACGCGGCAAGCTGGGAGGCGGGCAGCGGCGGGGGCGAACAGCGCCTGCGCAAGGCGCGCGTGCTGGCCGACGAACTGGCCTCGGCGCCCTGGACCGAGCCGGGCATACAGATCCCGGCCGATCCGCGCATCGCGCCCATCTGCCGGGCGCTGGAGCAGGATCCGGCCGACAATCGTTCGCTGGGGGCGTGGGCGCGCGTGGCGGGAGCCAGCGAGAAGACCATCCAGCGTGGATTCGTGACCCATACCGGCATGTCCTTCCAGCAATGGCGCAATCATGCGCGGATGACCCGGGCGGCCGAACTGCATGCGCGGGGTTGGCGGCAACTGGATATCGCGCTGGCGGTGGGCTATGCCACCGAAGGCGCGTACGCGCAGGCATTCAAGAAGTTCTACGGCTATCCGCCCAGCCGGCTGCCGCGCGGCGGCTGATGCAGGTGCCCGGGCAATCCGCTACAATACGCGCCGAGTCGCGGTTCGCAGCCAGAGGGTGCTTAGCTCAGTTGGTAGAGCGGCGCCCTTACAAGGCGTAGGTCACAGGTTCGACCCCTGTAGCACCCACCACTCTGTTGCAGCGTACACGTGCCGGCATCAAGGGCTTGGAGTCATCCAGGCCCTTTTTCTTTGGTTGCTCGCTGTCCGGGGCCGCGCCATGCGTTTTCGGGTTTCCGCTATTGACATTCGTTATGCTCATCTTTAGCATAAGTCCGGTCGATATTTTTTTACTCAAAAAATGCTCAATATGAGCATAAATGGACGGATGACGGGATGAACCAGACGCTGCTTCGCACTTTCGATTTCGATTCGCCCACTGCCGCCGGCGGCGCGTGTTCGGTGGGGCAGGCCTGGGCCAAGGTGCCCGAGGACCTGCCGGGGCAGCGGCGGGACGAACTGAAGGCGCGCATCCGGGCGCTGCTCCGGCGCGAGAACGCGGTGCTGGTCGCGCACTACTACGTGGATGCCGAATTGCAGGAACTGGCCGACGAGACGGGCGGCTGCGTCGCGGATTCGCTGGAGATGGCGCGCTTCGGCCGCGACCACGCGGCCGGTACGTTGGTGGTGGCGGGGGTGCGCTTCATGGGGGAAACGGCCAAGATCCTCAGCCCCGAGAAGCGGGTACTGATGCCTGACCTGGACGCGACCTGCTCGCTGGACCTGGGCTGCCCGCTGGATGAGTTCTCGGCCTTCTGCGATGCCCATCCCGACCGGACCGTGGTCGTCTACGCCAACACCAGCGCGGCCGTGAAGGCGCGGGCGGACTGGGCCGTCACCTCGGCCATCGCGCTGGATATCGTCGCGGACCTGCATGCCCGGGGGGAAACGATCCTGTGGGCGCCCGACCGGCACCTGGGCGCCTACGTCCAGTCGCAGACCGGCGCCGACATGCTGCTGTGGCAGGGCTCGTGCCTGGTGCATGACGAGTTCAAGGGCATCGAGCTCGAGTTGCTGCGGGCGGAATATCCGCAGGCCAAGGTGCTGGTGCATCCGGAGTCGCCCCCGGCCGTCGTGGCCCAGGCCGACGTCGTGGGCTCGACCGCGCAGATGATCAAGGCCGCGTGCGAGCTCGACGCCACGCATTTCATCGTGGCCACCGACCAGGGCTTGCTGCACAAGATGCGGCTGGCCGCCCCCGGCAAGGTCTTCATTGCGGCGCCCACGGCGGGGGGGAGCGCGACCTGCAAGAGTTGCGCGCACTGTCCGTGGATGGCCATGAACGGGCTGGAGAACCTGGCGGGATGCCTGGAGCGGGGCACGGGCGAAATCCTGCTTGATCCGGCTCTTGGGCGGCAGGCGCGCCGGCCGATCGACCGCATGCTGGACTTCGCCGCCCGCCGCGACCGCCGGGTCAAGGCCAGCGGCGACCTGGCGCGCGACGCCGCGCTGTTTTCCGCGGTCGGTCCTGCGTAGTCCGAGCTGGCCGCGCAAGGCGTCGAGCCCTAGGCGCCATGCTAGAATCGGCTCGACACTAATGGGTGCCCATCGGCCTTGAGCCTGTGGGCATTTTGCTTGTATGGCCGTCGTGCCGCTGGCATCCGACCGGAGTATTCGCGCATGTTTGACATCATCCGTAACCACCGCCGCTGGATGCAGTTCGTCCTGCTGCTGCTGATCCTGCCGTCGTTCGTCTTCGTCGGCATACAGGGCTACTCCAGCTTCATGGAAGGCGACAAGTCGCTGGCCAAGGTGGCGGGCGAAACCGTGACGCAGCAGGAGTTCGACGCGGCCTCGCGCAGCAGGCTCGACCAATTGCGCAGCATGATGGGCGCGCAGTTCGATTCGCAGGCCTTCGATACGCCGGCCATGCGCCAGGCGGTGCTGGACGAGATCGTCAACACCCGCCTGATCGCGGCCGAGGCCACCAAGAACCATTTCTCGGCCTCCGACGAGCAGCTCCGCGCCACCATCCAGGCGATTCCCGCGGTGCAGGAAGACGGCAAGTTCAGCAACGCCCGCTATCGCGACGCGCTGGCCGCCCAGGGCATGACCCCGGTGATGTTCGAGGCCCAGCTGCGGCGCGACCTGGCCTTGCAGCAGGTGCTGGGGCCGGTGGCACAATCGACCACCATGCCGGACGCCGTCATGGACCGCCTGGTGGCCGCGGCGACCGAGCGCCGCAGCATCCAGACCCTGCGCGTGGCCGCGGCGGACTATCGCGCCAAGGTCAGCGTCGGCGACGACGAGGTGAAAGCCTATTACGAAGCCAACCGCGCCCGCTTCGAAGTGCCGGAACGCGTCGATGCCCAGTACTTGGTGCTGGACCAGGGCGCATCGACCTCGGGCATGGCGGTGTCCGAGGACGACATCAAGAACTACTACGAGCAGAACAAAGGCCGCTATGGCCAGGAAGAGCAGCGCCGGGCCAGCCACATCCTGATCACCGTCGATAGCGGCGCGAGCGACGCCGTGCGCGAGGAAGCGCGCAAGAAGGCGCAATCCCTGGACGAGCAGGCCAAGGCGCCCAAGGCCGATTTCGCCAAGCTGGCGCGCGAGAACTCGCAGGATCCCGGCTCGGCGACCAAGGGCGGCGACCTGGACTGGTTTGGCCGCGGCATGATGGTCAAGCCTTTCGAGGATGCCGCCTTCGCGCTGAAAGAGGGCGAGGTGTCGGGCGTCGTGGCGACCGACTACGGCTTCCACGTCATCAAGCTCACCGGCATCCGTCCGGCGGTGGTCAAGCCCCTGGCCGAGGTGCGTGCCCAGATCGTCGAGGAAATCAAGCAGCAGCAGGCCGCCCGCCGTTTTGCCGAGGCCGCCGAGCAGTTCACGAACCTGGTGTACGAGCAGAGCGACACACTCGAACCGGCGGCGCAGAAGTTCGGCCTGAAGATCCAGGAGGCCCAGGGCGTCACGCGCGGCGGGCTGCAGGGCAACGACGTCATGGGCAATCCCAAGGTGGCGCAGGCCCTGTTCTCGGACGAGGTGCTGCGCGAGAAGCGCAACTCGGGCGTGATCGAACTCGGTCCCAACCGCCTGGCCGCGGTGCGCGTGGTCAAGCACGTGCCGGCTTCGGTGCAGCCGCTGGCCGACGTGTCGAGCGGCATCCGCACGCAACTGACGCAGGACAAGGCGCTCGACCTGGCCCGCGCCGCGGGCGAAGAGCGCCTGAAGGCCCTGCAGGCCAAGGACGCCAGCCAGGGCTTCGGCGCCGCCGTCACCGTGGCGCGCAATGCGCCGCAGGGCGTCGCGCCCACGCTGCTGAACGCGGTCATGAAGGCGCCGGCCGACAAGCTGCCGGCTTTCGTGGGCACGATCGCCGGCGACGACTATGTCATCGCCCGGATCTCCAAGGTCGAGGCCGCGCCCAAGCCCGACGCCGCCGCGATCGCCGGCGAGAAATCGATGATGGAGCGCCGCTGGGCCCAGGCTGAACAACTGGCCGTGCTGCAGACGCTGCGCGAGAAGTACAAGGTCACGGTCTCGCCCGAAGGCATGGCCCTGACCACCGCCGCGCCGGCCGCCGAACGCTGAGGCCGCCGGCCGGCCTGGGGGCCGGCCGCGTCAGGACTTGCCGGTACCCAGCAGCGGTTCCAGGCGGGGCCAGACGTTGTCCAGCAGGCGCGGCTGCGCCTGCGCCGTGGGATGCAGGCGATCGGGCTGGAACAGCTCGATGTGCTGGGCGACGCCGTCCAGCAGGAAAGGCAGCAGGGCCGCCTGCTGCTCCTTGGCCACCTTGGCGAACAATTGCTGGAAGCGCTGCGTGTAGTCGCGGCCGTAGTTGGGCGGGATCTGCATGCCCACCAGCAACACGCGCGCGCCGGCCTGGCGCGACGCCTGCACCATCTTGTTCAGGTTCTGCTCGGTCATCTGCAGGGACAGCCCGCGCAGCGCATCGTTGGATCCCAATTCGATCACCACCACGCCCGGCCGATGGCGCGCGAGCAGCGCCGGCAGCCGGCTGACGCCGCCGCTGGTGGTGTCGCCGCTGATGCTGGCATTGACCACGCGATAGTCGAACTTGTGCTCGCGCAGGCGGGCCTCGAGCAGTGCCACCCATCCCGTTCCGCGCGGCAGGCCGTACTCCGCCGACAGGCTGTCCCCCAGCACCAGAAGGGCTGGCAAGGAACTCGCGGCGGAAGCGGCGGTCTGTGCCAGGGCGGCCGGGACAAGGCCGCACAGCGCGGCCGCGCACAGCGTGCCTGCGAACAGGCGCCGGACGGCGTCGTGCGGGATACGGGCAGCGCCCTGGGGCGGCTGCGACGAGCGAGGCTTTATCATGTCTTTCCTTTCTTCCAGCGATCCAATCATGACGGGACCGACCCGATCCGCCGCGAGCCAGCCCGCGGCCACGCCTGCCGCCCAGCCGGCCATCGCCGTGCGATCGCTGACCAAGCGGGTGGCCGACTCGAGCGGCGAGCTCGCCATTCTCGACGCGGTCGATTTTACGGTGGCCTTCGGAGAGACCGTGGCCATCACGGGGAGTTCGGGATCGGGCAAGTCGACGCTGTTGGGCCTGCTGGCCGGACTGGACGTGCCGACCTCCGGATCGGTGCACCTGGCCGGGCGCGACCTGTTCGCGCTGGACGAGGACCAGCGGGCCAGCCTGCGGGCGCGCCATGTGGGCTTCGTCTTCCAGTCGTTCCAGTTGCTTCCGCACCTGACCGCGCTCGAGAACGTCATGCTGCCGCTGGAATTGGCGGGCCGCGACGCGCGCGCCGCGGCCACGGCCATGCTGGAGCGGGTGGGGCTGGGCGCGCGCCTGCGCCACTATCCGCGCACCCTGTCGGGCGGGGAGCAGCAGCGGGTGTCCCTGGCGCGGGCCTTCGTGGTGGAGCCGGAGCTGCTGTTCGCCGACGAGCCCACGGGCAGCCTGGATTCGGCCACTGGCGAGGCCGTCATCGCCCTGATGTTCGAACTGCACCGGGAGCGAGGCACGACCTTGCTGCTGGTGACGCACGACGCCAAGCTGGCGCAGCGCTGCGCACGCCAGTTGGTGGTGGCCGGCGGCCGTCTGGTGCACGATTCGGCCGGCGACGTTTCCTGAGCTGAACGCTTGTAGCGCGGATCAGCGTCCGCCGCGGTTGCGCAGGTCGCGCGCGGCGGGCGCGATTTCGCTGGCCGTCAGGCCGATCGGGCCGGTGCCGCGTGCCACGAGATCGTCGGCGGCGGCACCGTGCAGCCAGACCCCGGCCCGCGCGGCGTCGCCCGCTTCCAGGCCCTGCGCCAGCAGCGCGCCCAGCATGCCGGCCAGTACGTCGCCGGTGCCGGCGGTGGCCAGCCCGGCGTTGCCGCTGTCGTTGATGCTCCAGGCGCCATGCGGCCCGCACACGATGCTGCCCGCGCCCTTCAGGACCACCCAGGCGCGATGGCGCGCGGCCAGCTCGCGGGCGGCCTCGATGCGGTCCGCCTGTACGTCGTCGGTCGAAAGGCCCAGCATGCGCGCGGCTTCGCGTGGGTGCGGGGTCAGGATCGCGGGGCCGCCGCGGGCCGCCAGGGTACGGGCCAGGTCGGGCCGCGTGCCCAGCAGTACCAGCGCGTCGGCGTCCAGCACCAGGGGGGCCGAGATGGGCGCTTCGGCCAGCAGGCGGCCGAGCCAGCGCTGGGCGCCGGTATCGGTGCCCAGGCCGCAGCCCGCGACCCAGCCGCTCACGCCCAGTTGCGCGGCATGATCCAGCAGCCCTTCGGCATCGCGCAGCATGAGTTCGGGATGCCGAGGATCGCAAGGCAGCGCGAGCGGCGCCGATTCGGCCAGTCCGACCAGGATTTTGCCGGCCCCGCCGTACAGAGCTGCGCGGGCGGCCAGCAAGGCCGCGCCGGTCATGCCGGGCGCGCCGGCCAGGATGGCCAGCGTGCCGAAACTGCCCTTGTGGCTGTCCTGCTGCCGGGGGCGGAACAGCGCCGGGCAGTCGGCTTGCCGCACCAGCAGGCCGCCATGCGGCGGTCCGGCATGGCGGCCGGTATCGTTTGCCAGTTCCAGGTCGGCGACGCTGACCGTGCCGGCATGGTCGCGGCCGGCACGCGTGTGGAGTCCGGGTTTGTCGGCGATGAAGGTCAGGGTGTGGTGCGCCACGACGGCCCCCGGCTGCGCGCCGCCGGTGTCGGTGTCGAGCCCGCTGGGAGTGTCCAGCGCCAGGACGGGCGATCCCTGCCGCGCGGCCCAGGCCGCCCACCGCTGCGCGGACTCGGGCAGGGGGCGCGAGAGCCCGATGCCGAACAGCGCATCGACGATCAGCGTGCGCGACGGATCGGGCCGGTCGCGGTCATCGGGGTCGCCGGCCTGCAGCAGGCCCGCGGGCAATTCCTGCCAGGCCTGTTCGGCATCGGGCGGCCGCTTGCCGGCCGGCAGCGCCCAGACGCGGACCTGGCGGCCGGCCTGGTGCAGCAGCGCGGCCAGCATGAGTCCGTCGCCGCCGTTGTTGCCGGGGCCGCAGAGCAGGTCGACCTCGTGTCCGGGCCAGCGTTCGGCGATGAGCGCGGCCGCCGCGCCGGCCGCCCGCCGCATCAGGGTGTGGGGCGGCAGCGCGGCCTGCGCCTCGCGTTCGATCAGCCTGATGGCGGGGGTGCGCAGCAGCCGGTGCGGATGTGGGTCCATGCGCTAATTCTTGCGCGCGTAGCGGCCGATGTCCAACCCGTCCAATTCGATTTCCGGCGTCCGGCCGGCGACCAGGTCGGCGACGATGCGCCCGGTGCCCGCCGCCATGCTCCATCCCTGCGAACCGTGGCCGACGTTCAGGTACAGCCCGGGCAGCCGGGTGGGGCCGAGTATGGGCGGACCGTCCGGCGTCATCGGCCGGGTGCCGGCCCACCAGGTCGCACGCGAGAAATCCAGCATGCCGGGCATCCAGTCCTGGGCCGCCTTGACCAGGGTGCGCAAGGCCTTGTCGCGCAGGGCCGGGCCGCGCCAGCCCAGCTCGGCCGTGCCGGCGATGCGCAGGCGCTGGCCGAGCGGCGTCACGGTCACGCGATAGGTCTCGTCCACGAAAGCGCGGCGCGGACCGATGACGTCGTTGCGCAGGGGGAGGTTGGCGGCATAGCCCCGCACCGGGTAGATCGGCACGCGCAGGCCCAGCCGGGCCAGCCACTCCCCGGCGTCGCTGCCCGAGGCCACGACGACCGCCTGCGCGGACAGCGTGCGGCCGTCCTGCAGGCGTACGCCGGCAACGATGCCCCCCGCGTTCTGCACGGGCTGGGCGACGGTGTTGAACAGGAACTCGACGCCGCGCCGCTCGCATTCGGCCGCCAGCAGCCGGGCGAACAGCGGGCAATTGCCCGACTCGTCGTCGGGGTAGTGGATGGCGCCCGCCAGCGGCGTGCCGACGTGGACCGCGTCCTGCAGGTGGACGTCCATCGCGATGGCTTCCTCGGCGTTCAGCAACTGGTGGGCGATGCCGCTTTCCTGCAAGACCTGGCGGGTGACCTGCGTCGCGTCCACGTCGCGCTGGGTGCGCAGCAGCTGCAGGTAGCCGATCCGACGCTCGTACTCGAAGCCGTATTCCTCCCGTAGCGCGGCCAATTGGGCGCGGCTGTAGCGGGCCACGCGCTGCATCACGCGCTTGTTGGCGGCATAGCGTTCCGCCCGGCACTGGCCCAGCCACTTCGCGAGCCATTTCCACAGCGCCGGGTCCAGCGAGGCGCGCAGCGCCACCGGCGCCTCGTTCTTGAACAGATGGGCCAGCACGCGGCCGGGCATGCCCGGGGCGGCCCAGGGGGCCGCATAGTCGGCGGCCAGGATGCCCGCGTTGCCGAAGCTCGACTCCTGGGCGACGCCGCTGCGGCGGTCCACGACCGTTACCTGCATGCCGTGCCGGTTGAGCCAATAGGCGGTGCACACACCGATGATGCCGGCACCGATCACAATCACACGCATGGGGTCTGGTCGCTTCTTCTGGTCGAGCCCGTTTTCCCGCCGGAACGCGGGGGCATTCCGGGGAACGGGCACCGGATTTTAAGCGGGGAGGGCCGGTATTCGCTCGTGGTTTTTCCCGATTCCCCGGTACGAAGTAAAATCACGGCTAGTCACGCGCTTTCCTCGCGTTTTCTCCCTCATTTCCTCGGCTTCCAGCTCGCTTATCGTGGCCTCCATCCTGCGCCTCTCCGGCCCCCTCGCCCTTTCCTCGTTCCGCCGCGACCGCCTGTTGCGCCGCCTCCAGGCCCAGAATGCCTCGGTGGCGGATGTCTCGGCCCGGTTCGTGCATTTCGTCGCCGTGGAGGGCGACCTGGCGGCGGATGACCGCCAGCGCCTGGAAGGCCTGCTGCGCTACGGCGATCCGGCCCCCGAGGCCCCGCAAGGGCTGGAACTGCTGGTCGTGCCGCGCCTGGGCACCGTCTCGCCCTGGGCCAGCAAGGCCACCGACATCGCCCACAACTGCGGGCTGGCGCAGGTGCGCAGGATCGAACGGGCGGTCGCGTACACGGTGGTCCCGAAGCGGGGCCTGCTGGGCGGCGCCAAGTCGCTGTCGGCGGACGACCTGGCCGCGCTGGCCGGCGCGTTGCACGACCGCATGACCGAGACCGTGGTCGACGGCGCCTTCGACGGCGCCCCGCTGTTCGCGACCCTGGCCGGCAAGCCCATGCAGACCGTGCCCCTGCTGGCCGAGGGCGCGCCGGCGCTGATCGCCGCCAACCGCAGCATGGGACTGGCGCTGTCCGACGACGAGATCGATTACCTGGTCAAGGCCTTCAACGGCTTGGGGCGGAACCCGACCGACGTCGAGCTGATGATGTTCGCCCAGGCCAACAGCGAGCATTGCCGCCACAAGATCTTCAACGCCCAGTGGGTCATCGACGGCCAGCCGCAGTCCGAGACCCTGTTCGGCATGATCCGCGCCACGCACAAGGCGCAGCCGGAAGGCACGGTGGTGGCGTATTCCGACAACGCCGCCGTCATGGCCGGGGGCAGGGCGGAGCGCTTCCACGTGCAGCCCGGCGCCGAAAGCCAGGTGTATGGCCGCCGCGAGGCTACCGTCCACACCTTGATGAAGGTCGAGACGCACAACCACCCCACGGCCATCTCGCCTTTCCCCGGCGCCTCGACCGGCGCGGGCGGCGAAATCCGCGACGAAGGCGCGACCGGCCGCGGCTCCAAGCCCAAGGCGGGCCTGACCGGCTTCACGGTGTCGCACCTGCGTTTCGACGATGCCCTCGAGCCCTGGGAGCATGACGGCCACGGCGCGCCCGACCGCATCGCCTCGCCCCTGTCCATCATGATCGAAGGCCCCATAGGCGGGGCCGCGTTCAACAACGAATTCGGCCGGCCCAACCTGCTGGGCTATTTCCGGACCTTCGAGCAGACGGCGGGCGGCGTGCGCTGGGGCTACCACAAGCCCATCATGATCGCCGGCGGCCTGGGCAGCATCGACGACGGCCTGACCCACAAGAACGACCTGCCGCCCGGCTCGCTGCTGATCCAACTGGGCGGGCCCGGCATGCGCATCGGCATGGGCGGCGGCGCCGCCTCCAGCATGGGCGTGGGCAGCAACACCGCCGACCTCGATTTCGATTCCGTCCAGCGCGGCAATCCCGAGATCGAGCGCCGGGCGCAGGAAGTCATCGACCGCTGCTGGCAGCTCGGTGCCGACAATCCCATCCAGTCCATCCACGACGTGGGCGCGGGCGGCCTCTCGAACGCCTTCCCCGAACTGGTGGACGGCGCCGGACGCGGCGCCATATTCGATCTGCGGAACGTCCAGCTCGAAGAGTCGGGCCTGTCGCCGGCCGAGATCTGGTGCAATGAATCGCAGGAGCGCTATGTACTGGCCATCCTGTCGCAGGACCTCGAGCGCTTCGATGCGCTGGCGCGCCGCGAGCGCTGCCCCTATGCCGTCGTGGGCGTGGCCACCGAGCAGCGCCAGCTGCGCGTGGTCGACGGCGAAGGCTTCTCGGCGGGCGACGTGTCGGCGGCCGACTGGGCCCGCACCTCGCGTCCGGTGGACGTGCCGGTCGATGTCATCCTGGGCAAGGCGCCCCGCATGGAGCGCGACGTCGCGCGCCAGCCGGGCGCCGGCGAATCGATGGACGTGGTCGGCCTGGACCTGGACGACGTGGCCCTGCGCGTGCTGCGCCACCCTACGGTCGCCAACAAGACCTTCCTGATCACCATCGGCGACCGTACGGTGGGCGGCTTGTCCTCGCGCGACCAGATGGTCGGGCCGTGGCAGGTGCCGGTGGCCGACTGCGCGGTCACGCTGGCCGACTACAGCGGCACGCGCGGCGAAGCCATGGCCATGGGTGAACGCACCCCGCTGGCCGTCATCGACGCCCCGGCCTCGGGCCGCATGGCCGTGGCCGAAGCCATCACCAACCTGGTGGCGGCGTCCGTGGTCCGCATCGAAGACGTCAAGATGTCCGCCAACTGGATGGCCGCCTGCGGCGAGCCCGGCCAGGATGCGGCGTTGTACGACACGGTCAGCGCGGTCAGCGCGCTGTGCCAGCGTGTCGGGCTGTCCATTCCCGTGGGCAAGGATTCCCTGTCCATGCGCACGGCCTGGGACGAGAACGGCGAACAGCGCCGCGTGGTGGCGCCGGTGTCTCTTGTCGTCACCGCCTTCGCGCCGGTGGACGACGTACGCAAGACCCTCACCCCGCAGCTGCGCACCGACCAGGGCGACACGACCCTGATCCTGGTCGACCTGGGACGCGGCAAGCACCGCCTGGGCGGTTCTGTGCTGGCCCAAGTGATCGGCCAGGTCGGCCAGCAGGCGCCCGACATCGATGCCCCCGACGACCTGCGCGCCTTCTTCGCCGCGATCCGCACCCTGGCCGACAGCGGCGTGATCCTGGCCTACCACGACCGTTCCGACGGCGGCTTGTTCGCCACGCTGTGCGAAATGGCCTTCGCCGGCCATACCGGCCTGTCGATCAACCTCGACATGCTGACCCTGGATCCGTATGCCTCGGATTGGGGAGATTTCAAGATCCGGCCGGAACAAGTCGCCGTGCAGCGCGACGAACTGACCGTCAAGGCGCTGTTCTCGGAAGAGGCGGGTGCCGTGATCCAGGTGCCCGCGGCCAGCCGCGACGCTGTGATGGAAGTGCTGCGCGGTGCCGGCCTGTCGGCCCACTCGCACGTGATCGGCGAGCCCAATGATCGGGACGAGATCGAGTTCTACCGCGACGCCCGCAGGATCTGGGGCAAGCCGCGCGTCGAACTCGGCAAGGCCTGGAGCGAGGTCAGCCGCCGCATCATGGCGCTGCGCGACAACCCCGACTGCGCGCAGTCCGAGTTCGATCTGTGGGACGACGCTGCCGATCCCGGCCTGTCGCCCAAGGTCGATTTCGACCCGCAGGAAGACATCGCCGCCCCCATGATCGCCACCGGCGCGCGCCCGCGCATGGCCATCCTGCGCGAGCAGGGCTGCAACAGCCAGGTCGAGATGGCCTACGCCTTCGACCGCGCCGGCTTCGAGTCCTGGGACGTGCACATGACCGACCTGCTGAGCGGACGCATCGACCTGTCCAGCTTCAAGGGACTGGTCGCCGTCGGCGGCTTCAGCTATGGCGACGTGCTGGGCGCGGGCGAGGGCTGGGCCAAGACCATCCAGTACAACGCGGTGCTGGCCGACATGTTCGCGGCCTATTTCGGCCGCAGCGACACCTTCGCGCTGGGTGTCTGCAACGGCTGCCAGATGCTGGCCGCGTTGGCCCCGATGATTCCGGGCGCCCAGGACTGGCCGCGTTTCACGCGCAACCGCTCGGAAAAATTCGAGGCCCGTTTCTCGCTGGTCGAGATCCCCGAGTCGCCGTCCATCTTCTTCGAGGGCATGGCCGGCTCGCGCATGCCCATCGCCGTTTCCCACGGCGAAGGCTATGCCGACTTCTCGCAGCAGGGCAAAGCCGACGCGGCGCTGGCCGCCATGCGTTTCGTCGATCATGCCGGCAAGCCGACCGAGGTCTATCCCTACAACCCCAACGGCAGCGCCGGCGGCCTGGCCGGTGTCACCACGGCGGACGGCCGCTTCACCGCCCTGATGCCGCACCCCGAGCGGGTGTTCCGCAACGTGCAGATGTCGTGGAGTCCGGCCTCGTGGGGCGAGCGTGACAGCGGCGGCGAGTTCTCGCCGTGGATGCGCATGTTCCGCAACGCGCGCCGCTGGACGACATGAGGCGGGGCAAATAAAAACCCCGGGCCAGGGCCCGGGGTGCGAGGGCTGGTAGCCTGGGCTGCCAGCATGGGGGCCGCCTTGCGGCCCTTTTTCTTAGAAGCGGTGTTGCAGGCCGACGCCCAGTTGGCGATAGGTCATGTCGCGGTTCTGGTCGAAGTTGCGCACGTCGTTGTCGGCAAAGAACGCGTACAGATTGGTGCGCTTGGACAGGTCGTAGGTGTAGCCGACCGCCCAGCCGTCGACCTTGGACTTGGTAGCCTTCTGCCAGGCGGCGTACAGCTTGCCGGGGCCGATCGGAGCGCTGGCGCCGATGGTGTAGGCACTGTCGCTGGAGAATTGGCCGCCCGTGGCGACGACGCCGTTGTAGCCGTTCAGGAAACCGGCCGTGATGTTGTTGGCCTTGGCGTAGCCGGCGTGCAGGGCAACGACGCCGAAGTCGTACGACGCACCCACGGTCAGGTTACGGAAGGTCTTGGAGCCGGGCAGCGGTGATTCCACTTGCTGATAGGTCAATACCCCCTTGATCGGGCCGTTGTCGTACTTCAGGCCGGCGTCGATCAGGCGGTTGTTCTTGCCGCTTTCGGGGGCTTCGGTTTCGCCAGTGGTCGGATTGGAGAAGGCGTTGAAGCTGTAACCGACGGCAGCCTGGACACCGTAGAACGACGGGCTGTAGTAGTAGACCGAGTTGTTGACCCGGCCGCCGCCCATGACGGCGTCGTTATAGGCGAAGGTGCTGCCGATGCTGGCGGTGCTGAAGTTCAGGCCGAACGGGTTGGCGACGCCGGCGGCCCACATGAAGGCCAAGTTGGTCGTGCGGCCCAGAGTCAGGCGGCCCATGCTGTTGCTTTCAAGGCCGACGTAGGCATAGCGGCCGAACAGGCGGCCGTGGGTCTGCTGGCCGTCATCCACCGTGAAACCGTTTTCCAGGGTGAAGATAGCCTTCAGGCCGTTACCCAAGTCTTCCGAACCACGCAAACCGAAGCGCGACTGACTCATCAGGCCGCTGTCGATGCCCTTGATGGTCTTGCCGTCTACCTTGCGGTAGTCGAAGCCTGCATCGACCAGGCCATACAGCGTCACGGAACTCTGTGCATGCGCGGCACCTGCAAAACCGGCCAGCAGGGCAGTCGCGAGTAGGGTTTTCTTCATTACTTGGTCTCCAGCTGAAAAACATTCCGACAAGTTGGCTGATGTTCCGACAGCGCTGGCGGGGCCAGTGTCTCGGCGTACAGCCGCCGTCTTGATCCCGATTTCCAGGCGGTGCTGCTTAGGCTGCGAAGAAATCTGAAGAAATTTCACCAGAAAGGATTAAGGGTGCCAACTGATAAATCTGGTGCGATATTCGGCAGTGTTGCGATTCTGTCTAAACCAATTGGACTTGTCGCTGTTGGCGCAACAGGAGGGCGAGATGTGTTACATCTGGCAACGCCGCGAGGCTCGAGGGAGAAGCCGTCCGAGATTGGACCAGCAAAAAAAGAACCCCGCACAAGGCGGGGTCCATGCTTGATCGCACCGGGGCGGGAGCCCCGAGATACCGGTCAGACCGGTATCAAGTGCTTAGAAGCGGTGTTGCAGGCCCAGAGCGAACTGGCGGTTGCTCAGGTCCTTCTTGGCGGCGAAGTCACGCACGTTGCCGTCGACGAAGAAGGCGTACAGGTTGGTACGCTTCGACAGGTCGTAGGTGTAGCCGATGGCCCAGTTGTCAGACTTCGACTTGGTGGCCTTTTGGTAGGAAGCGTAGGCCTTGCCGGGTCCCAGAGGAGCGCTCAGGCCGATCGTGTAGGCGTTGTCCTTGGTGAAGTCGGCGGACGTGGCACCGATGGAGCCGTTGTAGCCAGCGACGGTACGGATGCCCTTGGCGTTGGCGTAGCCAGCGTAGACAGCCACGACGCCGAAGTCGTAGTTGGCACCCAGGGTCAGGTTCTTGAACTTGCCGTTGTTGGCGGTCAGCTGCGACGGGTTCAGGTATTGGTACGTCAGCACGGCCTTCAGGGGACCGTTGTCATACTTCAAGCCCAGGTCGATCAGGCGATCGTTGTTCTTGTTGCCGGCGGCTTCGGTGTCGGGGTTCGACTGGAAGCTGTAACCGATGGCGCCTTGGAAGCCGGAGAAGCTGGGCGAGTAGTAGTAGATCGAGTTGTTGACACGACCCAAGCCCAGATCGGCGTCGTTGTAGCCGAAGGTGCTGCCGACGCTGGCGCTGCTGAAGCTCAGGCCGAACGGGTTGACGATGCCGGCGGCCCACATGAACGCCAGGTTCGTGGTACGACCGAGGGTCACGCGACCAGCGGAGGCGCTTTCCAGGCCGACGAAGGCATAGCGACCGAACAGGCGGCCTTGGGTTTGTTGGCCGTTGTCAACGGTGAAGCCGTTTTCCAGGGTGAAAATGGCCTTCAGACCACCGCCGATGTCTTCCGAACCACGGATACCCCAGCGCGACTGGCCTTGCAATCCGCTGTCGATACCGATCTTACGGTCTTGGCCTTCGAGCTTGGTGTAGTTGAAACCAGCGTCAACCAAACCGTACAGCGTGACGTTGCTTTGCGCTTGAGCGGCACCTGCGAAGCCAGCCAGCAGCGCGGCGGCAAGAAGGGTCTTCTTCATTTAAATAGGTCTCCAGCGGAGTGAGTAACTCGATAAGCCGAAAGGACGAGTCGGAAGACAGCATTGCTGCCGCTTTCCCCAAGACAAGCCCCCCGTCTTGCTTACGATTTCTACGCGATGTACTTGCTGTGAAGAAATCTCGAAGAATTTCACCAGAAAGCCCCTGGAGTGCCAATAGTTAATTCCCTTGCAATAAAAATGTGTTGTGCTTTGCTCTAAGGTTTTGTTACCTAATTGCAACCCCAGGGCGGTGTGAACCTGCGAATCGCCAGTTCTGCCGGGGGGGCAAGCAAGAAAAACGCCCCGTAAACCAGGCCGGTCAAGGCCTGTTTTACGGGGCATCAGGTTCAACCCAGGGAAACCCTGATTGTTGAAAATTTAATTATCGGGACATCGTTTTTTGTTGGTTGAATCCAACAAGCTTATTGGATCCGGGCCTTTTCGCGCAGGCTGGTCTGGAAATCACGCAGCTTGGTCTGGCGCAGGGATTCCTCGATTTGCGGGCGCAGTTGCTCCAGCGGCGGGAATTGCACCGGGCGTACGTCGTCCAGACGGATCACGTGCCAACCGAACTGGGTCTGCACCGGCGCTTCCGTGGTCTGGCCTTTCTGCAGCGCGGCCAGTGCATCGGCGAACGGCTTGACGTAGGTGCTGGAGGGCGCCCAGTCCAGGCTGCCGCCGTTGGCGGCCGAGCCGGGGTCCTTGGATTGCTTGGCCAGGTCCTCGAACTTCGCACCCTTCTTCAACTGGGCGATGATGTCCTTGGCCTGGGCCTCGCTTTCGACCAGGATGTGGCGGGCCTGATATTCCTTGTCGCCCTGGGCGCTCTTGACGCGGTCGTACTCGGCCTGGATGTCCTGCGGGGAGACCGGGTTCTTGGCCAGGAAGTCATTGAACAGGCCACGGATCAGCACACTTTGGCGGGTCAGGTCGATTTCGGCCTGGACTTCGGGCTGCTTGGCGACGCCGCGCTTGTCGGCTTCCTGCAGGAAGATTTCGCGGTTGATCAGTTCTTCCCGGATCTGCTCGCGCAGTTGAGGGGAGTCGGGCTGGCCCTGCTTGGTCAGCAGCTTGACGAATTGGTCCACGCGCGACGAGGGGATGGCCTTGCCGTTGACCACGGCGGCATTCTGCGCAAAAACCGGAGCGGCCAGGGTCAGCGCGGCAGCCATCATCAAAACACGCTTCATGTATGGAAGTCCTTGAAGGTAGAGGGGGAGTGAGGTCGGTTGAAAGACCGGGCTCAAGAGGTTGGTGCGGAATCTTCTTCTGGTGTCAGCGCCTGGAGCGCCAGCGCGTGGATGTGCGCCGGCATCAAGTCTGCCAATCGATCATACACCAGCCTATGCCGCGCCACCCGGTTGAGCCCCGCGAAACGGGGCGAAACAATGCGTAGCCGGAAGTGTCCGGCACCGCCGGCCGCGCCGGCGTGCCCGGCATGCAGATGGGATTCGTCCTGCACATCCAGGGTGATGGGGTCGAGTTCCTGCAGGCGCTGCCGGATCCCCGCGATGCGGTCGGCGTTCATGAGCGTTCGGCCCCGGCGTCGGTCTCGCGTTTGGCGACGTCCGTGGCGGCGCCTTCCTGGGCGGGTTTCATGTGGCGGCCGAGGTAGAGCGATTGCAGCACGACGAACACCAGCAGCATGCCGAAGATGCCGAACACCTTGAAGCTGACCCAGGTCTCGGTGGGCCAGTTATAGGCGACGTACAGGTTCAGGCCGCCCACCGCGGCAAAGAATGTCACCCAGGCCAGGTTGAGCCGGCTCCAGACCGGCTCGGGCAACTGGATCTGCGCGCCCAGCATGCTGCGCAGGAAGTTGCGCTTGAACAGCCACTGTCCGCCGCCCAGCACCGCCGCGAACAGCCAGTAGAGCACCGTGGGTTTCCACTTGATGAAGACTTCGTCGTGCAGGAACAGCGTCGCGCCCCCGAATACCACGATGATGGTCAGGTTGATCCAGTGCATCGGCTCGATCTTCCGGCGCCGCACCAGCAGCCAGACGATCTGCAGCACGCTGGCCGCCATGGCCACGCCCGTCGCGACATAGATGTCGGCGAACTTGTATGCGGCGAAGAAAAGGACCAGCGGGAAAAGGTCGAAAAGTAATTTCATCGAATCGTCGAGAAAAAAATGCGCCAGAGTGGGACAAGAAAACCGTCCCACCGTTCTCCAAAGCTTACCAGCAGCCCCCCGGGGGGGCGCTGGGCTACAGCGGTTCGAACTTCAACGAGACCGAATTGATGCAATAACGCAGCCCGGTCGGCGGCGGGCCGTCCTCGAAGACGTGGCCCAGGTGGGCGTCGCAGACGTTGCACAGGATCTCGGTGCGGACCATGCCATGGGTGCTGTCGAGTTCCTCGCGCACGTTGTCGGGGTTCAAGGGGGCGAAGTAGCTGGGCCAGCCGCAGGCCGAGTCGAACTTGGTGTCCGAGGCGAACAGCGGCGTGCCGCAGGCTACGCAGCGGTAGATGCCGGGTTCGCGATGATCCCAGTACTGGCCGGTGAACGCGCGCTCGGTCGCCTTCTCGCGCGCCACGGCGTATTGCATGGGCGTGAGCAGGGTGCGCCATTCGGCATCGGATTTCGTGACTTTGGGCCGGTCGGACATGGTCTACCTCATGAAGAACAACTGACTTGCAGTGCGCCCGCCCAGTCGGGCGGCACGCGGGCATAGCTTTCGTGGCCGGGCTGCTCGGTATAGGGATCGCGTAAGAGCCGCATCAGGCGGTCGATCTCGCTGGTATCCCGTTCCTTCGCGGCGCGGATCGCCAGCTCGGCCAGGTGGTTGCGCAGCACGTACAGTGGATTGACGCGGTTCATGGCCGCGGCACGCTCGGCGTCGGGCCGCCCGTCCTGCGCGAGGCGGGCGCGATAGGTGGCGAGCCAGGCGCGGGCGGCTTCGCGGTCGGCATGGAGGTCCTCGAAGGTCTCGACGCCAGGTGCCGACGGAATATCGCCGGCGCTGGCCACGTCGGCCAGGCGCCGGAAGCTCAGGGTGAAGTCGGCGCGGTTCTGGTGCATGACGGACCACAGGCCGTTCAGGAGTTCCTCGTCGCCGGCCTGCCATTGCCCGAGGCCCAGCTTGGCGGCCATCCGGTGGTGGAAGGCGGCCAGGAAGGCGCCTTCATAGCCGGCCAGCACCGCGCGCAGCGCGTCCTCGTCCTGCACCAGCGGCATCAGCGCACCGGCCAGGCGGTACAGGTTCCAGTGGCCGACGGCGGGCTGGGCGTCCCAGGCGTAGCGCCCGGCCGTGTCGGAATGGTTGCAGACGTGATGGGCGTCGAAGCCGTCCATGAACCCATAGGGGCCGTAGTCCAGCGTCAGCCCCAGGATGGACATGTTGTCGGTGTTCATGACGCCGTGGCAGAAGCCCACGGCCTGCCAGTCCGCCATCAGCGCGGCGGTCTTGCGCGTGACCGCCGCCAGCAGCCGCAGGTAGGGGCCGGCGTCGGTATCGGCGACACCGGCTGGGGCCTGACGGCAGTCGGGATAGAAGCGGTCGATCACGTAGTCGGCCAGGATGCGCAGCAGGTCGGGACGCTGGCGGCTGGCCCAGTGCTCGAACGAGCCGAAGCGCACGAAGCTGGGCGACATGCGGGTGACGATGGAGGCGGTCTCGACCGTCTCGCGGATGACCGGATCGTCGGAGGCGACCAGCGCCAGCGCACGCGTGGTCGGGATGCCCAGGCCATGCATGGCTTCCGAGGCGAGATACTCGCGTACCGACGAACGCAGCACGGCCTTGCCGTCGCCCATGCGCGAATAGGGCGTCAGGCCCGATCCCTTGAGCTGCAGTTCCCAATTGCCGCCGGGGCCGGCCACTTCGCCCAGCAGCAGCGCACGGCCGTCGCCCAATTGCCCGGCCCAGACGCCGAATTGATGGCCACTGTAGACGGCGGCCAGCGGCGCGCCGCCAGACAGCGGACTGGCGCCCGAAAACACGGACAGGAACTCGGGCGTGGCGAGCGCTTCGGGCGCGAGGCCGATCAGCGCGGCGGCCTCGGGGTTGGCATGCACCAGCCAGGGGTCGTCCAGGGGCTGGGGCGACACCCGGGAGTAGAACGCGTCCGGCAGGGCGGCGAACGAGTTGTCGGTGCGCAGGGACTGGAGAGTGCTGGCGAGCTTCACGACGTTGGAACAGTGATTGGTGGTCCGGCCTCACGCCGGGTATCAATCAAGGTTAACCTATTTGCCGTCGTTTCCTTGTTTCCCTTTTCCCCGGAGATGCGGCCGCCGGAGCCGCGCGGGGCGCTCGGAGTATTGCTTGGACGGGCTCATCGTTTCGCTGCTGAACGGCCTAAGTTACGGGCTGCTGCTTTTCATGCTTTCGTCCGGGCTGACGCTGATCTTCAGCATGATGGGCATCATCAACTTCGCGCATGCCAGTTTCTACATGCTGGGCGCTTATGCCGCGCATGCCGTGGCCGGTGCGCTGTCGCCGGCGGTGACGGCGGACGCGGCATTCTGGGTGGCCCTGTTCATCGCGCCGGTGCTGGTCGGACTGGCGGGCGCCGCGGTCGAGCGGCTGGCGCTGCGCCGCCTGCGCGGCCGGGGGCACGTGGCGGAACTGCTGTTCACGTTCGCGCTCGCCATGATCGTCGCCGAACTGGTGCAACTGGCCTGGGGCCGGTCCGCCGTGTCCTATCGCATGCCGGCGGTGTGGGGCGAGCCGCTTTTCAGCCTGGGGGGGCACGCCTTTCCTGCGCACCGCCTTGTGGTCGCGCTGGCCGCGGGCCTGATGCTGGCGGGGTTGTGGTGGGGTTTGACGCGTACGCGTACCGGCCTGATCGTCCGCGCGGCGCTCAGCCATCCGGCCATGGCGCAGGCGCTGGGGCACGACGTGCCCCGTGTCTTCATGCTGGTGTTCGGCGCCGGCTGCCTGCTGGCCGGCATGGCCGGCGCGATAGGCGGAAGCATCTTCGTGACCGAGCCGGGCATGGCCCAGGCGCTGGGGCCCATCGTCTTCGTCGTGACGGTGGTGGGCGGGCTGGGATCACTGGCGGGGGCGTTCTGGGCCAGCCTGCTGATCGGGTTGCTGCAAACCCTGGCGGTGGGATCCGCCTGGTCCCTGGCCGCGCCGGCATCCTGGCTGGGCGCGGCCGAGGCGGCACGGGCGCTGGCGGCCTGGCCTTTGTCGCGTGTCGCACCGGTGCTGCCCTATCTGTTGATGGTGGCGGTGCTGATCTGGCGGCCGCGTGGACTCATGGGCGTGCGCGAAACATGAGCGCCCGTCCCGATGTCAGGCCGTTCCGGGCCTGCGTGGCCGTGGGGCTGGCGGCGCTGGTGCTGGCGCCGCTGTGTTTCGATAGCGGCTTCCAACTGGGCCTGATGTCGCAGATGTGCGCGATGGCACTGTTTGCGCTGTCGTACAACCTGTTGCTGGGCCAGACGGGGATGCTGTCGTTCGGACACGCCGTCTACGCCGGACTGGGCGGGTATGCCGTCATCCACCTCCTGCGCGGGATGGACGGCGGGCCGTTCGTCTTCCCGACCGTGCTGCTGCCCGTGGCGGGCGGGGTGGCGGGCGCGGTCTTCGCCGCGCTGATCGGGTACCCGACCACGCGCCGGGGCGGGACATCCTTCGCGATGATTTCGCTGGCGGTAGGCGAACTGGTCCATGCCGCCGCCGGCATGCTGCCGGAATGGTTCGGCGGGGAGGGCGGGCTGGCGGCCGACCGCACGGCCGGTCCGGCGTTCGTCGTGGGCTTGTGGCCGGGATGGAGCCTGGGACCCGATCTCCACGTCTATTACCTGACCGCGGCATGGACCGCTGCCTGCGTGATCGCCATCCATGGGCTCGGCCGGACGCCGCTGCTCAAGCTTGCCAATGCCGTTCGCGACAATCCGCAGCGCGTGGCCTTCATCGGCTACGACCCGCACCGCGTCCGCTACCTGATGCTGACCTTGTCGGGGTTCTTCGCCGGCGTGGCGGGCGGGTTGATGGCGCTGAACCTGGAGATTGCCAGCGCCGACAGCCTGGGGACGCTCAAATCGGGAGCGGTGCTGCTGGCAGTGGTGGTGGGCGGCAGCGGCCTGTTCCTGGGGCCCGTGGCCGGCGCCGTCGTGGTGACGTTCTTCTCGGTCGAGCTGTCGCGTCATACCGGGGCCTGGCAGTTGTACCTGGGGCTGGCCTTTGCCGCCGTCGTGCTGGCCCTGCCCGGTGGAATGGCCGGGGGCATCCGGGACGCGGCGCGGTTGGTGGCGCGAGGCGAATTGGCGCGCTGGCTGCGCGCCAGGAGATGGACGATCGCCGGCGCGCTGATCGGTATCGCCGGGCTGAGCCTGGCGATCGAGCTGGCCTATGGCCGCGTCCACGACACAGGCGGGCCGGTGGCGGTCTCGTGGTTCGGGCTGGTGCTGGATCCGTCCGCGCCGCTGCCATGGAGTGCGGCTGGCGTGCTATGGGTGCTGGGCGCGGCCGGCCTGTTCCTGGGGCGGGACCGGAGCCGGCCGGAGCGGCCACCGGAGCAATGCGATGCGTGAAGCACGGGGCAGGACCGACATCGACGCCTTGACGCTGGAAGGCGTGGGCAAGCGCTACGGAGAGGCCCAGGTGTTGGAGGACGTGAGCCTGCGTGTCGCCACGGGCGAATTCCACGCCTTGATCGGTCCCAACGGCGCGGGCAAGTCGAGCCTGTTCAACGTGATCTCGGGTCTGACCCCGCCCTCGGCGGGCAGGGTGCGCCTGCAGGGCCGCGACGTCACGGGGCTGCCTGCGCATCGCATGGCCCGGCTGGGGCTGTCGCGCAGCTTCCAGGTGGCCAACGTGTTCGGCCGCATGTCGGTGTTCGACAACCTGCGCTGCGCCGCCATGCGCGGGGGCGGCCTGGGCTATCAATGGTGGTGTGCGCTGGATCAAAGACGCGGCGTGGCGCAGCGGGCACAGCAGGTCATGGCGCAGCTCGGCCTGGAGCGGCGGGCGGACGAGCCTGCCGGTGAACTGAGCTACGCGGAGCAGCGCGCGCTGGAGCTGGGCATGGTGCTGGCGACCGACGCGCGCGTGGTCTTGCTGGACGAGCCGACGGCCGGGATGAGCCGGGCCGAGACGGCGCGCATGATGGAACTGATACGCGGCACCTGCCGCGGGAGGACGGTGCTGATCGTCGAGCATGACATGCAAGTCGTCTTCGGCCTGTCCGATCGCATTTCGGTCATGGTCCAGGGGCGGTTGATCGCCACGGGCGAACCGGAGCATATCCGGACGGATCCGGCGGTGCGCCAGGCCTACCTGGGCGGCGTCGTGCCGGAGCCGGAATGAGCGGCCTGCTGGAACTCCACGGGGTCCATGCCTGGTACGGCCGAGCCCACGTGCTGCAAGGCGTGGACCTGCAGGTGGCGCCGGGCGAGATCGTCGCGCTGCTGGGGCGCAATGGCGCCGGTCGCTCCACCCTGGCTCGCGCCGTCATGGGGCTGGTCGAGCGGCGGGGCCGCATGCTTTGGCGCGGCCAGGACATAAGCCGGCTGCGCACGTTCGAGATCGCGCGGATGGGCATCGGCTATGTCCCGGAGAGCCGGGACATTTTTCCCGGCATGACAGTCGAGCAGAATCTGTTGTTGGGGCAGAAGGCAGCCAGGGCGGGGCGCTGGACGATGACCGAGGTGTATCGGCTTTTTCCACCGCTGGCGCGGCGGGCCCGCGTGCAGGCACAGCACCTGTCGGGGGGCGAGCAGCAGATGCTGGCTCTGGGCCGCACGCTGATGGGCGATCCGGCCTTGATGCTGGTGGACGAACCCGCCGAGGGGCTGGCGCCGCTGGTGGTGGCGCAACTGGCGGCCTGCCTGGACGAATTGCGCCGCCAGGGCATGGCCATCCTGCTGATCGAACAGAAGCTCGGCTTCGCCCTGGAGATCGCCGATCGCGCGTATGTGCTGGGGCAGGGCGCCGTGGTGTTCGCCGGGACGCCGGCCGCCTTGCGCGCGGATGAGCCGGTCAGGCGTGAGTGGATCGAGCTCTAGGCGCGCCACGCCGCGGGCGAGGCGCCCAGCGGGCCGGCGGGAATGTCCCAGGCCATGGGGGCGCCGGCAACGGTCAGCGGTGCCTTGACGCGCCGTGCCCGGCCCCAGGCGGTCATTTCCGAGGGCGTGGTGCAGTCGGCGCGGGCTTCGGGAGCGAGCGGTGCGGCGTTGGCGTCCGTCACCCCCTGCGCCAGCAGGGCCGCCGTGCGCGCCAGCGAGGCCCGGAATTCGCCGCCGCAGCCGGTGCGCACGCGCTCGGTCAAACCGCGTATCGCCGCGGTGGCCAGCAGATAGCCCGTGGTGTGGTCCAGGGCCTGCACCGGCAGCGGCGTGGGCCTGTCCCGGCGCAGCTTGTGCATGCCGGCATCCGCGATGCCGCAGCTCATCTGCACCAGGCTGTCGAATCCGCGGCGCGTCTTCCAGGGGCCGGTCCACCCGTATGCATCCAGCGAGACATCGACCAACCCGGGGTTGATGCGGCGCCGCTGTTCGGCGTCGAAGCCCAGGGCGCCCAGCGCATCCGAGCGATAACCATGCACCAGCACGTCGGCGTCGCGCAGCAATTGGCGGAACAGGCGCCGGCCTTCGGTGGAGCGAAGGTCGATGCGGCCGCAGCGTTTGCCCAGCGTCAGTTCGGGGGCGGCGACCGGTTCGTCCCAGGCCGGGGGATCCAGCCGCAGGACCTCGGCGCCGTAGCCCGCCAGGAAGCGCGTGGCCACCGGCCCCGCGATGATGCGGGTCAGGTCCAGCACGCGTACGCCTTGCAGCGGGCGGGCAGGGGTGCCGGCCCAGGTGGGCGCGTTGGCGGCGGATGCCGGCGTGCGCCACAGCAGCGGCTCCATCGACACGGCGGCACCTTGGGGATGTTCCGCCCAGGCATCCTGCGTGCGCATCTGCGCGGCGCAGCCCTTTGCCTCGACGATGGCGTTCTCCAGATCCAGCGCGTTCCAGGCGGCTACCGTCCGTGCCACGCTGTCGTGGTTGCCGTGGCAACCGAGCACGCGAAGGATGGCGTCGCGGTGATGCGGCGCGTTGGCGTGCAGCCGTATCCAGCCGTCGGCGGCCGCATAGTCGCCAGTAACGGGGTCGCGCGCCGGGGGTAGTTTCCAGCTCACCGGACGCAGCGACGTGTCGAACCAGAACGAGGCCAGCCGCCGGTCGACCGCGACCGTGGGCAGGTTGCCGTGCCGCTGCCCGATCAGCTCGGCAACGGCCAGTCCCGCCGCACCGACGGTGGCGGCCGCCAGGTCCGTGACGGGGAAGATGGACGGCAGGCTGCCCGCCCCGAGCCACGCGACGCCGGCGGGAAGCGTGGCGCTTCCTGCCGCGTTCCAGATGGCGCGCAGGTAGGCGTCGCAGACGCCCCCCGCGCCGCCGTCCAGGTCGTGCCGCATGTCACAGCACCTCGGCCGCGTAGTCGGCCAGCCGCGAGCGCTCGCCCCGTTGCAGGGTCACGTGGCCCGAATGCGGCCAGCCCTTGAAGCGGTCCACCACATAGGTCAGGCCCGAACTGCCCTCGGTCAGGTAGGGCGTGTCGATCTGCGCGATGTTGCCCAGGCAGACCACCTTGGTGCCGGGGCCGGCGCGGGTGATCAGGGTCTTCATCTGCTTGGGCGTGAGGTTCTGCGCCTCATCGATGATCAGGAACTTGTTCAGGAAGGTGCGGCCGCGCATGAAGTTCAGCGACTTGACCTTCACCCGCGAGCGGATGAGGTCCATGGTGGCGGCACGCCCCCAGTCCCCGCCATGGCCGCTTTCGCCGTCGCCCATGTTCAGCACGTCCAGGTTGTCTTCCAGCGCGCCCATCCAGGGCAGCATCTTTTCTTCCTCGGTGCCCGGCAGGAAGCCGATGTCCTCACCCACGGGCACGGTGACCCGGGTCATGATGATCTCGGTGTAGCGCTTGGTCTCCAGTACCTGCGTCAGGCCCGCGGCCAGCGCCAGCAGCGTCTTGCCGGTACCCGCCTGGCCCAGCAGCGAGATGAAGTCGCAGTCCGGGTTCATCAGCAGGTTGAGCGCGAAGTTCTGCTCACGGTTGCGCGCGGTGATGCCCCAGACGCTGTTCTTGCTGTGGGTGTATTCGCGCAGGGTCTGGAGCACGGCGGTCTTGCCGTTGACTTCCTTGACCTGCGCGTACAGCGGCATGCTGCCTTCGAAATACACGAACTGGTTGACGGCGAACTGCGCGCACAGCGGCCCGGTGATGCGGTAGAAGGTGCTGCCGCCTTGCTGCCACGACTCCATGCCTTTGCTGTGCTTGTCCCAGAAGTCGTCGGGCAACTGCAGCACGCCGGTGTAGAGCAGGTCGGAGTCTTCCAGGACCTGGTCGTTGAAGTAGTCCTCGGCCGGCAGCCCCAGGGCGCGAGCCTTGACGCGCATGTTGATGTCCTTGGACACCAGCACGACCTCGCGGTCGGGGTAGCGCTCCTGCAGGGCGCGCACCACGCCCAGGATCTGGTTGTCGGCCTTGCCCGCGGGCAGGCCCGACGGCAGCGAGGCCGACAGCAGGGTCGTCTGCAGGTACAGCCGGCCCATCGCGTCGCGGTTGCCCAGCTTGTCGAGCGGAATGCCGGCTTCCATGTCGCCGATGTCGCTGACCAGTTCGTCCAGAGAGCGGCTGACCTGGCGGGCGTTGCGCGCCACTTCCGACATGCCTTTCTTGTGGTTGTCCAGCTCTTCCAGCGTGATCATCGGCAGGAAGATGTCGTGTTCCTCGAAGCGGAACAGCGAGCTCGGGTCGTGCATGAGCACGTTGGTGTCCAGCACGAACAGCTTGGCGACTTCCGGTCCGGCCGATTTCGCCTTGCGCTTGGGCGCGGGCTTGGCCACGGCCTTGCCGGTGGCGGCGGGAGCCGGCACGGGCGCGGGCTGCGGCGCGCGCGCGACGATGGGCGCCGCGGGCTGCGGCGCGGGCGTCAGCAGGGTGCCTGCCTTGGGTTTGGCACTCGTCTTGCGGGCCGTCTTGGCCGGCGCGGCCTGGATACCTTCCAGCTGGGGCTGGACGGCGGGAATGTCGGTGGAGGAGGGCGGTCGGGGTTCGGCTTCGGTACGTTTGCCGCGGGCTGCGGGGCGCGCTGGTTCACCCGAGGGAAAGGACAGGATTGCTGCGGGCCGGGTGGGCATCTTGGGAAGCGGCATGAGCGCGGATCTCCTCAGTAGGGAAGCTCAACGATACTGCATCCTCCATTGCATATATCGTACGCCCGTGGGCGTACGATATATGCGCAGGAAGAAAGACGGACTCATTCAGGCAAGCCCGCGCACGGCGTCGAGCACGGCGTCGACGTGGCCGGGGACTTTCACGCCGCGCCATTCCTGGCGCAGCTTGCCCTGCGCGTCGATCAGGAAAGTGCTGCGCTCGATACCGCGCACCTGCTTGCCATACATGTTCTTCATTTTCATGACACCGTACAGCTCGCACAGTGTTTCGTCCGGGTCGGCCAGGAGCGGAAACGGGAAACCCTGCTTTTCCTTGAACTTCTGGTGCGAGGCCAGCGTGTCGCGCGAGACGCCCAGGATCTCGGCGCCGGCGGCCTGGAACTCGGCGTAGCGGTCGCGGAAATTCTGGCCTTCGGTCGTGCAGCCGGGCGTATTGTCGCGCGGGTAGAAATACATGACGACGATGCGGCCCTTGAGGTCTTTCAGCGACAGGTCGCCGTCGGTGCCGGGAGCGGTGAAGGCGGGGGCGGGCCGCCCGATGGCAGTGCTCATGCGTGGGACTCCGGGAAAGGGTGGGGAAGGCGGGAAGGGCGGCGCATCATTCAGGCCGGGATCAGCGCGGCCACGACGCGGCGCCCCTCGGCCATCAGGATGTTGTAGGTTCGCGCGGCCGCCTGGGTGTCCATCATCTCGACGCCGACGCCGGCCTTCAGCAGCGGGCGCAGCAGCGAGGGAGACAGGAAGCGCTGGCGGGCGCCGGTGCCGATCAGGACCACCTCGGGTTGGGAGGGCGCGGTAGGCCGCGCCGCGTATTCCATCGCGGCGGCATCGACGTCTTCGAAAGAGGAAACAGGCCAGGCGACGACATCGCCTTCGGGGCCGAACACGACGGCGTGCTCGAAATGGACGCGGTTGACTTCGACGTATCCGTCACCGTAGGCGGTCACGGTATTCAGCGCCGAGGCAGGATCGGAATGCAACTTCAAATGGTCGGCTCCGGAACGGCGGGAGGATAGGCAGACTATACGCCTGCCAGCGGTCGGGACGGATGCGTGAACGCCACAATTCCAGCCCGGCTGTGGTGCGTCCATTATAAATGCCCTTGCCCCCACGGGTTTTCCCTTCCGCCTCCCAGAGTCCGTTACACTGGAGGATTGCCAGCCCCAAGCCGTGGCCGGCGATTCCCGCCCCCCTGCGCAGCACACTGCCGCATCCCGCCCCCACAGGCGGCGCCGACGCGGCGGGCCGGAGCGCGCCAAAGCCGGGGCGGGGAAGTTTTCGAAGAACCCTGTATTGCCCGGAAACACAATGGAACCCATCCGAGTAGGCCTCCTGGGCCTGGGCGTCGTAGGCGGCGGCACTTTCAAGGTCCTCGCCCGCAACGCCGAAGAAATCGCCCGCCGCGCCGGCCGCCACATCGTCGCGACCAAAGTTTCGGCCCGCGATGTCGCCAAGGCCAAGTCCCGCGTCGGCGAAGCCGCCGAAGTCGTCGCCGACCCGTTCCAGATCGTCCGCGACCCCGAGATCGACATCGTGGTCGAGCTGATAGGCGGCGACACCCTGGCCCGCGAACTCGTCCTGGAAGCCATTGCCCACGGCAAGCACGTCGTCACCGCCAACAAGGCCCTGCTGGCCAAGCACGGCAACGAGATCTTCGCCCGCGCGAGCGAACAGGGTGTCATGGTCGCCTTCGAAGCGGCCGTGGCCGGCGGCATCCCCATCATCAAGGCCATCCGCGAAGGCCTGTCGGCCAACCAGATCGAATGGGTGGCCGGCATCATCAACGGCACCACCAACTTCATCCTGACCGAGATGCGGGCCCGCGGCCTGCCGTTTTCGGAGGTACTGGCCGAGGCGCAGCGCCTGGGTTACGCCGAGGCCGACCCGACCTTCGACATCGAAGGCGTGGACGCCGCGCACAAGCTCACGCTGCTGTCGTCCATCGCGTTCGGCGTGCCGATCCGCTTCGACAAGGCCCACATCGAGGGTATTTCCCGGCTGGCGCAGGAAGACATCCGCTACGCGGAGGAACTTGGCTACCGCATCAAGCTGCTGGGCATCACCAAGGCGCGTCCCGAGGGCATCGAGCTGCGCGTGCATCCGACCCTCATCGCCGCCCAGCGCGTGATGGCCAACGTCGAAGGCGCGATGAACGCGGTCATGGTCAAGGGCGACGCGGTGGGCGCAACCCTGTACTACGGCCAGGGCGCGGGCGAAGAGCCCACCGCCTCGGCCGTGGTGGCCGACCTGGTGGACGTGACGCGCCTGCACACGGCCGATCCCGAGCATCGCGTGCCGCACCTGGCCTTCCAGCCGGACGCCATCACCGACCGCCCCATGCTGTCGATCGAGGACATCACCACGTCGTACTATCTGCGGCTGGCGGCGACCGACCAGCCGGGCGTGCTGGCCGACATCACGCGCATCCTGGCCGACGCCTCGATCTCCATCGTGTCCATGATCCAGAAGCCGCGCGAGGATGCCACCCAGGCGGACATCATTTTCCTGACCCACGAGGCGCTGGAGCGCAACGTCAACGCCGCCATCGCCCGCATCGAGGCGCTGCCCACCGTGGTGTCGACGGTCACGCGCCTGCGCATCGAGAACCTGGCCTAGGACGCAGCATGAAATACCTTTCGACCCGCGGCGGCATGGCCCCGCAACCGTTCACCGACGTCCTGCTGGAAGGCCTGGCGCCCGACGGCGGCCTGGCGGTGCCCGAGGCCATTCCGCAGGTCACGCCCGAGCAGCTCCAGGCGTGGCGCTCGCTGTCGTACGCCGATCTGGCGTACGAAGTGCTCAAGCTGTTCATCACAGACATTCCCGAGCAGGATCTGCGCGAACTGACGCGCAAGACCTACCGCCCCGAGGTGTTCGGCGGCGAGGTCATCGTGCCGCTCAAGCCGCTCAAGCAGGGCGTCGCGCTGTTGGGCCTGTCCGAAGGGCCGACCCTGGCCTTCAAGGACATGGCCATGCAGTTCCTGGGCAACCTGTTCGAATACGTGCTGGCGCGCCGCGGTACCACGCTGAACATCCTGGGCGCCACCTCGGGCGACACCGGTTCGGCCGCCGAGTACGCGATGCGCGGCAAGAAGGGCGTGGCGGTGTTCATGCTGTCGCCCGCAGGCCGCATGAGCGCTTTCCAGCGCGCGCAGATGTATTCGCTGCAGGATGCCAACATCCACAATCTGGCCGTCCACGGCGTGTTCGACGACTGCCAGGACATCGTCAAGGCCGTTAGCGGCGACCTGGCGTTCAAGACCGCGCATCGTATCGGCGCGGTCAACTCCATCAACTGGGCGCGCATCGCCGCCCAGGTGGTGTACTACTTCCACGGCTGGCGCCTGGCCACCGAAGGCGCGGCCGATCCCATGGCCCAGGTGTCGTTCGCGGTGCCCTCGGGCAACTTCGGCAACATCCTGGCCGGCCACGTTGCCCGCAGCATGGGCCTGCCCATCCGCCGCCTGGTGCTGGCCACCAACGAGAACAACGTGCTCGAGGAGTTCTTCCGCACCGGCATCTACCGCCCGCGCGCCTCGAGCGAAACCTACGAGACCTCCAGCCCGTCCATGGACATCTCGAAGGCGTCCAACTTCGAGCGTTTCGTCTACGACCTGCTGGGCCGCGACCCCGCGCGCCTGAAGGCGCTGTGGGACGAACTGGCGGCGCAGGGCTCGTTCGACCTGTCGGCCTACCGGCCGCAGTTCGCGCAGTACGGTTTTGTCTCGGGCACCAGCACCCATGCCGACCGGCTGGCCACCATCCGCCAGGTCCATGCCGAGACCGGCGTGGTCATCGATCCCCATACCGCCGACGGCGTCAAGGTGGCGCTGCCTTTCGTCGAGCCGGGCGTGCCGATGCTGGTGCTGGAGACCGCGTTGCCGGTGAAGTTCTCGGCCACCATCGAGGAAGCCCTGGGGCAGCCGGCGCCGCGTCCGGCGGGATTCGAGAACATCGAGCAATTGCCGCAGCGCGTGCAGACCGTGAATGGCGACGCGCAGACCATCAAGGACCTGATTGCCGCCGAGGCCGTCTGACGGCGGTGTCGAGTATGTGCGGCGCGCCGCGGGGCGGGCCGCGAAGGAGTCGAATGTGAAGCCTGGTTCGAACTTGCTTTCTCTGGACGAGGCCCTGGAGATCCTGCTGGCGGTCAAACCGCTGGGCCGGTCCGCCGAACAGGTCGAGCTGGCGCGCGCCGCGGGCCGTATCCTGGCCGCGGACGTGACGGCATCGATCAACGTGCCGGCCGCCGACAATTCGGCGATGGACGGCTATGCAGTGCGTACGGCCGACGCCGCGATGTTCGGTGCCGGGATTCCGGTGTCGCAGCGCATTCCGGCGGGTTCCGTGCCGCAGCCGCTGGCCGCCGGAACGGCCGCGCGCATCTTCACCGGCGCGGAAATTCCCGAAGGCGCCGATGCCGTCGTGATGCAGGAAGAGGCCGAGATCCACGACGACCGCGTGGCGTTCGCCAAGCCGGTCGAGGCGGGCGCCTGGGTGCGCGCCAAGGGCTGCGACATCGAGGCCGGCAGCCACATCCTGCGGGCCGGGACGCGGCTGCGTTCCCAAGACGTCGGCCTGGCCGCCTCGGTGGGCGTGCCGCGCCTGCCGGTGCAGCCCCGGCTGCGCGTGGCCACGCTGTCCACGGGCGACGAACTGGTCGCGCCGGGCGAGCCGCTGCCTCCCGGCAAGATCTACAATTCCAACCGCTTTCTACTGCAAGGCATGCTGGCGGCGCTGCCGGTCGAGCATGCCGACCTGGGCGCGGTGCAGGACAATTTCGAGGCGACGCGCGAGGCCTTGCGCAGCGCTGCCCGCGACAACGACCTGATCATCACCACCGGCGGAGTGTCGGTGGGCGAGGAAGACCACGTCAAGCCGGCGGTCGAGTCGCTGGGGCGGCTGGACATGTGGAGCCTTTCCATCAAGCCCGGCAAGCCGTTGGCCTTCGGCCGCCTGCGCCGCGACGACGGCACCGAGGCGGTCTTCATCGGGCTGCCCGGCAACCCCGTCTCGAGCTTTCTGACCTTCGGCCTGCTGGTCAAGCCGCTGCTGCTCAAGCTGGCCGGCGCCCATGCCACGATGCCGTTGCGGACCGCGATGCGGGCGGATTTCGACTGGCCCAAGGCGGACCGCCGGCGCGAGTTCCTGCGCGTGCGCCGCAACGAACAGGGGGGGCTGGACCTGTTCCCCAACCAGTTGTCGGCGGTGCTGACCTCGACGGTCTGGGGGGATGGCGTGATCGACAATCCGGGTGGACAGACGATCCGGAAAGGCGATACGGTGTCCTTCATCAGCTACGCCGAATTGTTGGGCTGAGCCATGAACGTCGACATCCTGTATTTCGCCTCGCTGCGCGAAGTCCTGGGCCGGGAAAAGGAAGCGGCCGAGCTGCCCGAGACGGTGCGTACCGTTGGGGAGCTGCGGCTGTGGCTGGCCGGGCGTGGCGATGCCTGGGCCACGGCGCTGGCGCCCGAGCGCGCCGTGCGCGCCGCGCGCAACCACACGATGGTGCAGGCCGCCGAGCCTTTGCAGGCCGGCGACGAGGTTGCTTTTTTTCCACCTGTCACCGGCGGTTGACATGTCCATCAGCGTCCAGACCTCCGATTTCGACGCCGGCGCGGAAATCGCCGCGCTGCGGGCCGATCCCTCGGTGGGGGCCGTCGTCACCTTCGTCGGCACCGTGCGCGACATCAATGAAGGCGACAGCGTCTCGTCGCTCACGCTCGAGCACTATCCGGGCATGACCGAGAAGGCGCTGGCCGACATCGTCCGGCAGGCGCAGGAGCGCTGGACGCTGCACGCCGTGCGGGTCATCCATCGCGTCGGTACGCTGCGGGCGCTGGACCAGATCGTGTTCGTGGGCGTGGCGGGCCGGCATCGCGACGCATGCTTTGCCGCCTGCGAGTTCATCATGGACTACCTGAAGACGCAGGCCCCGTTCTGGAAGAAGGAAACCACGGGCCAGGGCGACCGCTGGGTCGAGGCACGCGACTCCGACGACGAGGCGGCCCGGCGCTGGGAAGCGGGCCAGGACTGAGGCGTTTCGCGGTTCAGCGGGCGCCCGCCGCGTCGGCCAGCAGGCGGCCCGCCTGCAGACCGCTGCGAACGGCACCTTCCAGCGTGCCCGGGTAGCCCGTATCCGTCCAGTCTCCGCACAGCGCCAGCCGTGGCCAGGCCGTGGCGTTGCCCGGCCGCGCCAGGTCGGGTACGGCGGCGAAGGTCGCGCGTTTGTCGATCAGCAATTCCCAGCGTTCCACCGGCGGCAGGCCGCTTGCGCCCGTGCCCGCCAACTGTTCCCGCAACTGTTCGAGCAGGCCCGCCGCGTATGCGGCACGGTCCTGTCCTTCGAAGGCCGACGCCGCGCTGACCACCACCGCGAGCTCTCCGTGCGCCGTATCGTGGCCGAGCAGGGCACTTCGATCGAACACCCACTGGCCCAGGTGGCCGCGCGCGGGGTCCTCCGTCAGCATCAGCATCGGAAAGGCAAGCCGGAACGGCGCCGCGAGCCGCGCGGTCAGCGTGGCGATGGGCAGGTGGCGGAAGGCCCGTAGCGCTCGCTGGATGGCGGTCATTTCCGGGTGCTGCGGCAGCAGGCGCGCCGCGACGCCTGGCGGAACGGCCAGCACGGCCGCCGCATAGGGCTCGCCGTCGATCAGGACCTGGCTGTCGTCCACGGCCAGGTCCCGGACCGCATGGCCCGGCCGCAGATCGTGGCGGGCCGCGGCCGCGCGCGGCCACAGGCTGGACAGGTCGCAGCGCGGCAGCAGCAGGTCGCTATGGTCGCGCGGCGCATCCAGGCTGTCGCGCAGCACGGCGGCGAACAGGCGGGCGCAGGCCTGTTCCGGCGGGGTGTTGAGCGCGGCCAGGCAAAGCGGGCGCCATAGCCGGGTGATGGTTTCCTCGGGCTGGTTCCAGGCGGCAAGCAGACGCGCGACCGTGGGCGAACTGCTTGCTGTCCCGGGGGTTTCGCCCTGGCTGGCCGCCAGCCACTTCCGCCTGCGCAGGCCCAGCACGAAACGCAGTGCCGCCCAGCGCGCGCCGGCACTCAGGCCGCGAGCGCCCAGCAGCGCGGCCGCGCCGTGCAGCGGTGAGGGCAGGCGGGGGGCGCGCAGCGCGAAGCGCCCGTCGGCCGAGGCCAGCCGCAGCGGGGCGCGTAGCAGCAGGGTGCCGGGATCCTGGCCGAGCTCGCGCATCAATGAGAGGGTGTCGGTATAGGCGCCCAGCAGCAGGTGCTGGCCATTGTCCAGCGGCGCGGCGAATGCGGGGTCGCCGGCGCGGGAAGCGACGGTGCGCGCGCGGCCGCCTACTTCGCGGGCCGCCTCGTACACGGTGACTGCATAGCCACGACCCGCCAGGGCGTGCGCGGCCGCCAGGCCCGCCCACCCCGCGCCGACCACGGCCGCGCGCGGCGCGCCGGTCAGCGTCCGATCTGACGCCACAGGGTCCGGCCGCCGGTCACGTAGGTCTTCCACGCCAGCCAGAGCTTGCGCAGAGGCGTCAGGGAAATGCGTTGGTGCAGCACCTGGTAGCCCGAGCGTTCGATCTCATCCAGCAGCGCGTAGTAGATCGAGGCCATGATCAGTCCCGGGCGCTGGGGCCGCCGGTCCTCGGGCGGCAGCAGCGCCAGCGCCTCGCGGTAGGCGCGCCGCGCCCGCTCGCACTGGAAGCGCATCAGGGCCGAGAAGTTGTCCGAATAGCGGCCGTTCAGGATGTCGGCCGCCTTGACGTCGAACTGCTGCAATTCGTTGACCGGCAGGTAGATGCGGCCCTTGCGGGCATCGTCGCCAACGTCGCGGATGATGTTGGTGAGCTGGAACGCCAGGCCCAGGCGGTCGGCGTAGGCCAGTGTCTGCGCGTCGGCGTAGCCGAAGATGCCTGCCGACAGCTCGCCCACGACGCCGGCCGCGCGGCGGCAGTAGCGCTGTAGCGCGGGATAGTCCAGGTAGCGCGTCTGGTCCAGGTCCATCTCCATGCCGTCCACGATTTCCAGCAGGCGGTCCCGCGTGATGCCGCAGGCGACCAGGTGGGGAGCGAGGGCCTGGGTGACGGGATGCTCGGGCTTGCCGTCGAACAGGCGCTCGATCTCGGTCCGCCACCAGGCCAGCTTCAGGCGCGCGACCGAGGCGTCGCTCGCTTCGTCCACCGTGTCGTCCAACTGGCGGCACAGCGCGTACAGCGCGGTGATGGCGCGCCGGCGCTCGGGCGGCAGGAACAGGAAGCTGTAGTAGAAACTGGAGCCGCTCTGCGCGGCCTTCTCCTGGCAGTACTGGTCAGGCGTCATGATGGGAAGGGGATGGGGGCATGGCGTGTGGCATGCGCAGCGCGCGCCAGGCAAGCTTCAGCCACTCGGTTTTCTTCAGTACCGGGCGGGCCCGGAAGACGTCGTACCCGCCGGTTTCGATGCGTTCCAGGATGCGCAGCCCGCCTTGGACGACCAGGCGCAGTTCCCAGCCGATGCGGCCCGGCAGTGCCCGCGCCAGCGGTGCCCCGGAGTGTAACAGCGCTCGGGCCCGCCCGACCTCGAAGGCCATCAGCGCGCGCCACGCTGGCGAGCAGTTGCCCGCCGCGATGTCGGCCTCGGCCACGCCGTGGCGCGCGAGGTCCTCCTGGGGAATATAGACTCGCTGCTTGCCCCAGTCCACGGCCACGTCCTGCCAGAAGTTCGTCAGTTGCAGCCCGCTGCAGATCGCGTCCGACCAGGCCAGGTTGCGCGGCGTGGCGGCGTCGTACAGGTGCAGCATCAGTTCGCCCACGGGATCGGCCGAGCGGTGGCAGTAGTCCTGCAGGCCCGCGAAATCCGCGTAGCGCTTGACCGTTACGTCCTGGGCGAAGGCCGACAGCAGGCGCCGGAAGGGGGCGAGCGGCAGGCGGTGCCGGGCGATGGTGGCCGCCAGCGGGACGAAGATCGTGGCCAGTTCGTCCGGCGGGGCCGGTTCCCCCCGTGCGCCTTGCTCGATCCAGTTCAGCCTGGCGCCGAAGCGCGCCAGCGCGGCCAGGCGTTCGTGGTTGGAGGCGTCCCCCTCGTCGGCGATGTCGTCGGCGGCGCGCGCGTAGCGATAGATGTCCAGCACCGCCGTCCGCAGGCGCGGAGGCAGCAGCAGCGAAGCGACGGGAAAGTTTTCGTAGTGACCGGCGGACATGGCAAGACCTCGGAATTCCGGCGCCGATGATACCGGTTCGCCGCGACGGCGGCGTGGACAGGGATGTCCTGCGCGTCTCGCGCTCAAGGGCTACACTTTCTCTTTGCCATTCCGGCGCGCCGCGCCGGTCCCCTTCCGCGCCATGCCCCGTCCCATCTCCGCCCGCATTTCACGCCACGCGCTTTCCCACAACCTGGATGTCGTCCGCCGCCGGCTCGATGCCGCGCGCGGCCAAGGCGGCACGGCCAGGATCTGGGCCGTCATCAAGGCCAACGCCTATGGTCATGGCATCGAACGCGCCGTGGCCGGATTCGCGCGGGCCGACGGCCTGGCCATGCTGGACCTTGCCGAGGCCGTGCGCTGCCGCGAAGCCGGGTGGACCGGACCCATCCTGCTCCTGGAAGGCATCTTCGAGGCTGCCGACCTGGACGCCGTCGGCCAGTACGGCCTGACCACGGCGGTGCATCATCCGGACCAGCTGGCACTGCTGCGCCAGGCCCGGTTGCCGCGCGCCGTGGACGTCTTCCTCAAGCTCAACAGCGGCATGAACCGCCTGGGTTTCAGCCCGGATGCCTACGCCGGCGCGCATGCCGGGCTGGCGGCCCTACAGGCGGCCGGCAGGCTGGGCCAGGTCGGCCACATGACCCATTTTTCCACGGCCGACACGGAAGCGGGGGTCGAGGCCCAGTTGGAGGTGTTCCGCCGGGTCACGGCGGGCCTGCCGGGGCCGGTCAGCCTCTGCAACTCGGCGGCCAGCCTGCGCTATCCGGAGGTGGCGGGCGATTGGGCGCGGCCCGGCATCGCCCTCTACGGTGCCACCCCCTTCGCCGACGAAAGCGCGGCCTCGCTGGGGCTCTTGCCGGCCATGGCGCTGAAGTCGCGGATCATCGGCACCCAGGTGCTGCGGACCGGCGATGCCGTGGGCTATGGCGGCATGTACCGGGCCGAGGGCCCGATGCGCGTGGGCGTGGTGGCGTGCGGCTATGCCGACGGCTATCCGCGCCATGCGCCCACCGGCACGCCGGTGATCGTGGCCGGGGTACGCACCCGGCTGCTGGGGCGCGTCTCCATGGACATGCTGGCGGTCGACCTGCTGCCGGTGCCGCAGGCGCAGGCCGGCGCGCCGGTCACGCTGTGGGGCGACGAGGGCTTGTCGGTGGACGACGTGGCCACGGCCGCCGGCACCATCGGCTACGAGCTGCTGTGCGCGGTCGCCCCGCGCGTGCCCATGCATTTCGAGGAGTGACCATGGCCAAGGCCAAGACCGTCTACGTCTGCACCGAGTGCGGCGGCACCGCGCCCAAATGGCAGGGCAAGTGCCCCCATTGCGGCGGCTGGAACACGCTGGAGGAAACCGTGGCGGCGGCCAGCACCGGCGCCGCGGCCGGGCATCGCTACGCCCCGCTGGCGGGCAGTACGCCGGTGCGCAAGCTGGCCGAGATCGAGGCGCGCGAGATGCCGCGCTTTGCCACCGGCATCGACGAATTCGACCGCGTGCTGGGCGGCGGCATGGTGGCCGGCGCGGTGGTGCTGATCGGCGGCGACCCGGGCATAGGCAAATCGACGCTGCTGCTCCAGGCGCTGGCTTCGTTGTCGGCCAGCCGCCGCGTCCTGTACGTGACGGGGGAAGAGTCCGGCGACCAGGTCGCGCTGCGGGCGCGCCGGCTGGGGCTGGACACCGGCAACGTCGACCTGCTGGCCGAGATCCGCCTGGAAGCCATCCAGGCGGCGTTGGCGGAAACCACGCCGGAAGTGGCCGTGGTCGACTCCATCCAGACGCTGTATTCCGATCAGCTCAACTCGGCGCCCGGCTCGGTGGCGCAGGTGCGCGAGTGCGCGGCCCAGCTCACCCGCACGGCCAAGCAGACCGGCGTGACCATCGTCATGATCGGCCACGTCACCAAGGAAGGCGCGCTGGCGGGGCCTCGCGTGCTCGAACACATCGTCGACACCGTGCTGTACTTCGAGGGCGACACCCATTCGTCCTTTCGGCTGGTGCGCGCGTTCAAGAACCGTTTCGGCGCGGTCAACGAACTGGGCGTCTTCGCCATGACCGACCGTGGCCTGAAAGGGGTCGCCAATCCGTCCGCGCTGTTCCTGTCCCAGCATCAGCAGCAGGTGTCCGGCTCGTGCGTCATGGTCACGCAGGAAGGCACCCGTCCGCTGCTGGTCGAGATCCAGGCGCTGGTGGACTCGGCCAACGCGCCCAACCCGCGCCGGCTGTCGGTGGGGCTGGAGGGCAACCGGCTGGCCATGCTGCTGGCGGTGCTGCACCGCCATGCCGGTACGGCGGCCTTCGACCAGGACGTCTTCGTCAACGCCGTGGGCGGTGTCCGCATCACGGAACCCGCGGCCGACCTGCCGGTGCTGCTGGCCATTGTGTCCTCCATGCGCAACCGGCCCCTGCCGCGGGGGCTGGTGGCCTTCGGGGAAGTCGGCCTGGCCGGCGAGATCCGCCCGGCGCCGCGCGGCCAGGAACGCCTGCGCGAGGCGGCCAAGCTGGGCTTTAGCGTGGCGCTGATTCCCAAGGCCAACGCCCCGCGCCAGCCCATCGAGGGCATGGAGGTCTGGGCCGTGGACCGGCTGGACGAGGCGCTGGACCGGCTGCGGGGGTAGCCGCCGGGTGGTATAACCTTCAATCCCCCTGCGCGACGTAGGGGGATTGAAACCGTTCGAATCGACCTCACATCCAAAGTATCCGGGCCCGGCGCCCCCACTTATTGGCGTGAAAAACAATGCGAATCGACCGACTCACCACCAAGTTCCAGCAGGCCCTGGCCGATGCCCAGAGCCTGGCGGCGCGCAACGACAACCCCTACATCGAACCCCTGCACGTCCTGGCGGCGCTGCTGGCCGATGCCGAGAGCGGCGCGGGCAGCCTGCTGGCCCGCGCCGGCGTGGCCGTCAGCAAGCTGACCCCCGAGGTCAATGCCGCCATCGGCCGCCTGTCGCAGGTCCAGGGCAGCGACGCCAACGTGCAGATCAGCCGCGATCTCCAGTCGCTGTTCAACAAGGTCGACAAGGAAGCGGCCAATCGCGGCGACACCTATATCGCCAGCGAGCTCTTCCTGCTGGCCCTGGCCGACGACAAGGGCGAGGCTGGCCGCCTGCTGCGCGAGGCCGGCCTGCAGCGCAAGGCGCTGGCGACCGCCATCGACGCCGTGCGCGGCGGCGCGCCGGTCGATTCGCAGGAAGGCGAAAGCAACCGCGAATCCCTGAAGAAATACACCCTGGACCTGACCGAACGGGCCCGCCAGGGCAAGCTCGACCCGGTGATCGGGCGCGACGACGAGATCCGCCGCACCATCCAGATCCTGCAGCGCCGCACCAAGAACAACCCGGTGCTGATCGGCGAGCCCGGCGTGGGCAAGACCGCCATTGTCGAGGGCCTGGCCCAGCGCATCGTCAACGACGAGGTGCCCGAGTCCCTGAAGGGCAAGCGGGTGCTGTCGCTCGACATGGCGGGCCTTTTGGCCGGCGCCAAGTTCCGCGGCGAATTCGAGGAACGCCTGAAGGCCGTGCTCAAGGAGCTCGCGCAGGACGAAGGCAAGAACATCGTCTTCATCGACGAGCTCCACACCATGGTCGGCGCGGGCAAGGCCGAGGGCGCCATGGACGCCGGCAACATGCTCAAGCCGGCGCTGGCGCGCGGCGAGCTGCACTGCATAGGCGCGACCACGCTGGACGAGTACCGCAAGTACATCGAGAAGGATGCCGCACTCGAGCGCCGCTTCCAGAAAGTGCTGGTGGGCGAACCCTCGGTGGAGGCCACCATCGCCATCCTGCGCGGCCTGCAGGAACGCTATGAACTGCACCACGGCGTGGACATCACCGACCCGGCCATCGTCGCCGCGGCCGAGCTGTCCAATCGCTACATCACCGACCGCTTCCTGCCGGACAAGGCCATCGACCTCATCGACGAGGCCGCCGCGCGCATCCGCATGGAAATCGACTCCAAGCCGGAGGTCATGGACAAGCTCGACCGCCGCATGATCCAGCTCAAGATCGAGCGGGAGGCGGTCAAGAAGGAAACCGACGAGGCTTCCCAGCGCCGCCTGCAACTGCTCGAGGAAGAACTGGGCAAGCTCGAGCGCGAGTACAACGACTACGAGGAAGTCTGGAAGGCCGAGAAGGCCGCCGTCCAGGGCGCCCAGTCGATCAAGGAAGAGATCGAGAAGGTGCGCGCCGAGATGGGTGAGCTGCAGCGCAAGGGCCAGTTCGACAAGCTGGCCGAGCTGCAATACGGCAAGCTGCCCGAGCTGGAGGCCCGCCTGAAGTCCGCGGAAGGCGACGAGAAGGCGGCCGAGGCGGACAAGCCCAAGCTGCTGCGCACCGAAGTCGGCGCCGAGGAAATCGCCGAGGTCGTCTCGCGCGCGACGGGTATTCCCGTCTCCAAGATGCTGCAGGGTGAACGCTCCAAGCTGCTGCACATGGAAGAGAAGCTGCACGAGCGCGTGATCGGCCAGGACGAGGCCGTGCGGCTGGTATCCGACGCCATCCGCCGTTCGCGCGCCGGTTTGTCCGACCCGCAGCGGCCCTATGGCTCCTTCCTGTTCCTGGGCCCGACGGGCGTGGGCAAGACCGAACTGACCAAGGCGCTGGCCGGGTTCCTGTTCGACGCCGACGACCACATGGTGCGCATCGACATGAGCGAGTTCATGGAGAAGCACTCGGTGGCCCGCCTGATCGGCGCGCCGCCGGGATACGTCGGCTACGAAGAGGGTGGCTACCTGACCGAGGCCGTGCGGCGCAAGCCGTACAGCGTGATCCTGCTCGACGAGGTCGAGAAGGCCCACCCGGACGTCTTCAACGTGCTGCTGCAGGTGCTGGACGACGGACGGCTGACCGACGGACAGGGGCGCACGGTCGACTTCCGCAACACGGTCATCGTCATGACGTCCAACCTCGCCTCGCAGCAGATCCAGGCCATGGCCGGACAGCAGTACGACGTGATCAAGGCCGTGGTGTGGGACGAGATCAAGCAGCACTTCCGTCCGGAGTTCCTGAACCGGATCGACGAAGTCGTGGTGTTCCACGCGCTGGATGCCAAACACATCGAGTCCATCGCGCGGGTGCAACTGCAGCGCCTGGGCGAACGGCTGGCGAAGATGGACATGCGGCTGGAGGTCTCGGACGAGGCCATCGCCCAGATCGCGCGTGCCGGCTTCGATCCCGTGTTCGGCGCGCGGCCGTTGAAGCGCGCGATCCAGCAGGAGATCGAGAACCCCGTGGCCAAGCTGATCCTGGAGGGCAAGTTCGGTCCGAAGGACGTGGTGCCCGTGGACTGGAGCGAAGGGCACTTCGTTTTCACTCGCACCCTGCAGTAGGCGCTTCACTCTCGAACGTCGCACCGGCTTGCCGGCGCGACGTTCGATATTGTGCGGAATGGCCTGGATTTGACAGCGATATTTTTTATTTGCTATAGTTCTTTTCTCGCAACGAAAAACGCGAGAAAAACGCGGGAGTAGCTCAGTTGGTAGAGCGCAACCTTGCCAAGGTTGAGGTCGCGAGTTCGAGACTCGTCTCCCGCTCCAATTTATGATCTACAGACTTCCACTGACGTCTGTAAGTCATTGAAAAGAGGAGCTTCG
>MKUP01000012.1 GCA_001898625.1 Burkholderiales bacterium 67-32 | reverse complement strand
GTCGCAACATGCCATCGTGCTCGAGCGCGGGGTGGTGGCCCATGCCGGCGCCAGCGCCGAGCTGGCCGCCGACACGGAACGGCTGGATCAATTACTGGGTGTCGGCAAGCGCGCCGCGGTTTCCTGATTCGAATCTCCGGCGCAGTCGGTGCCGGCTCTCACGGCAAGGAGTCGTCTGATCATGAAAGGTAGACAAGCGGGATTGCGCTGCGGGCTGGCCGCGGGCGCGTTGATGGCGGCTGCCTGCGCGCAGGCGCAGGGCGTCGTGAAGGTGGGGTTCATCGGCGAGATGTCGGGTCCGTTCGCGGAATTCGGCAAGCAGATGGAAACGGGCGTGCAGCTCTACCTGAAAGAGCACGGCGATACCGTGGCCGGCAAGAAGGTCGTGGTCATCGTCAAGGACGTGGGCGGTCCCAACCCCGAACTGGCCAAGCGCCACGCGCAGGAACTGGTGGTGCGCGACAAGGTGGACTTCATCGCCGGCTTCGCGTTCTCGCCCAACGCGCTGGCGGTGGCGCCGCTGGCCACCGAGGCGAAGAAGCCCATGGTGATCATGAACGCCGCCTCGGGCAGCCTGCCGTCCACCTCGCCCTACATCGTGCGCACCTCGTTCTCGCTGCCGGCCATCGTGCCGCCCATCTCGCAATGGATGATCAAGCAGGGATACAAGACCACGTACTCGATGGTGGCGGACTACTCGCCCGGCCATGAGGTCGAGGCGGCCTTCATGGATTCGTACAAGAAGGCCGGCGGCGCGGTGGTGGGTTCGGTGCGCACGCCGCTCAGCACCATGGACTTCTCGGCCTACATGCAGAAGATCAAGGATCTCAAGCCCTCGGCGGTCTTCGCCTTCGTGAACGGGGCGGACGTGGCCCAGTCCTTCATGCGCGAGTACCGCGCCCGCAACCTGGCCGAAGGCGGCACCGCCATGGTGGGCACGGGCGACATCACCGACGAGCCCACCATCGACTCGATGGGCGACACGCCGCTGGGCGTGGTCACCGGCTACCCGTACTCCATGGACCACGATTCACCGCTGAACAAGAAGTTCGTGCAGGCCTTCAAGGCCGCGCGCGGCCAGCAGGCCCGCCCCAACATCATGGCGGTGGCCGGCTACGACGGCATGGCCCTGATCTACGAGGCCCTGCGCAAGACCCAGGGCAAGACCGACGGCGACGCGCTGATCGCCGCGATGAAGGGCGTGAAGCTGGAAAGCCCGCGCGGCCCGATCGAGATCGACGCGGCCACGCGCGACATCAAGCAGCGCGTCTACATGCGCAAGGTCCAGCGGGTCGACGGCCGGCTGGCCAACGTCGAGTTCGAGACCATCGAACCGCGCTAGGAGACGCATCCATGTCCGCAGCGGACTCCGCCTGGCTGTCGAAGACGGCGGCCGAACTGCACGAGGCCTATCGCTCCCGCGCGCTGTCGCCGCTCGACCTGGCCACGGCGCTGATGGACGCGGTGGCCGACGACGCGCGGGATCTGAACGCCTTCTGCGTGCTGGACCGCGACGCCGCCCTTCAAGCCGCCGAGGCCTCGGCCCGGCGCTGGCGTAGCGGCACGCCCATCGGCCCGCTGGACGGCGTGCCCGTGTCGATCAAGGACCTGGTCGACGTGGCCGGATGGCCCACCCGGCGCGGCTCGGCCATCACGGCCGGCGCGCCGCCCGCCGCTGCGGACGCGCCCAGCGTGGCGCTGCTGCGCCAGGGCGGGGCGGTGCTGTTCGGCAAGACGACCACGACCGAGTTCGGCTGGCTGGCCGATTCCGAATCGCCCTACACCGGCATCACGCGCAATCCGCTGGCGCCGGACCGCAGCGCCGGCGGCTCGAGCATGGGCGCGGCCGCGCACGTGGCCAAGGGCTGGGGGCCGCTGGCGCTGGGCAGCGACGCCGGGGGCTCGATCCGCATCCCCGCCTCGTACTGCGGACTGGTCGGGCTCAAGCCCACCTTCGGCGCCATTCCGTCGGGACCGCGCCTGAGCGCCTTCGCCGAGTACGCGCATCTGGGTCCCATCGCCCGCACAGTGGCCGATTGCCGGCTGGCGCTGCAAGTCATGGGCCGGCCCCATCCACTGGACCCCCATTCGCTTTATGCGCGGACGCAGGATCTGCCGCCGCGCCGGCCCGCCATCGGCTACCTGACCGACGCCGGCCCCGATACCGGGCTCGATCCCCGGGTCGAAACGGCCGTCGAGGAACTGGTCCAGCGGCTGGGCCGCAAGGGCCATTCGGTCGTGCGCCTGCGCATGGACTGGATGTCGCTGGCCGAGAACGCCTGGGCCCTGTGGGAGAACCGCCTATACGAATCCTTCGTCGATACCACGCCCGCCCAGCGCGCGCTGCTCGATCCGCGCCTGCAACATCTGTGCGAACGCGGCGGTACGCACGGCGCCGAGCGCCTGGCCCGGGCGCGAACCCAGTTGCGCGACGCCACGACCCAGCTCACGCTGGCCTTCGCCGACGTCGACCTGCTGCTGACCCCTGCCAGCCCGGCCGGCGCGCCGCGGGTGGGCGCGCTGTGCGCCGACGGCCATCCGCTGCGCGACCGCATCCGCCAGACCTTCAACTGGCAACTGGCGAACCCCTATACCTTCCCGTTCAACCTGACCCAGCAGCCGGCCCTGTCCATGCCGCTGGCCACCGACGCCGACGGCCTGCCCGTCGGCCTGCAGATCGTCGGCCGCAAGTATCGCGACGACGATGTGCTCGACTTCGCGCAAACGCTGGAGTCCACCCATCTTTTCCAGGAGTCCGAACATGCCTAAGATAATCGTGCAGTCCGCGCAGGCCCCCGTCACCGGGTTCACCGACAAGAGCACACCCTCGCCGCTGGCCCAGGGCATCCGGGCGGGCGACTTCCTTTACGTGTCTGGCCAGGGCCCCCTGGACCCGGTTTCCAAGGAAGTCGTATCCGACGATATCCGCGAGCAGACGCGGCGCACCTTGCAGAACCTGATGGCGGTGCTGGAGGCGGGCGGCGCCACCGCGGCCAACATCATCAACATGCGGGTGTGCCTGCGCGACGTGGCGGATTTCCCCGCGTTCAACGAGGAATTCCGCGCCTTCATGGGTGGCGAGAAAGTCACCCGCACCTGCATAGGCGGCACGCCGCACCGCCCGGGCGTACGCGTCGAGATCGACTGCGTGGCCTATTTCGGCTGAGGAGGTCCAGATGTTCAAGATGCCCATCGTCGACCTGATGAAACAGGGCGACGAGTTAGCCGCCAGCGGCAAGCGGGTGGCCGTGCTCTGGCAGGAACCCGAGTCCCTCGTGTTCCTGGCCCGCGGCCGCGAATACCGCAGCGAGTTCCACATCAACCCCAGCGACGAGATGATGTACATGGTCAAGGGCGAGATGAAGCTGCACTACCGCACGCCCGAGGGCAAGGAAGAGATTGCCGTGCTGTCGCAGGGATCGGTCATCTACACACCGGCGGGCATCCCGCACTCGCCGCGCTTTCCGCCCAACGCCTACCTGCTGGTGCAGGAGCGCAAGCGCAAGCCGGAGGAGATCGACCGCTTCCAATGGTTCTGCCCGAGCTGCGATACGCTGCTGCACGAGGAATCCTGCCACGTCGCGGACTACAAGGCCGACCCCGTGTCCAAGGCCTACCAGCGCTTCTTCGACAGCGAGGAATTCCGCACCTGCAAGTCCTGCGGGACGGTGATGCCCCGGCCCTAGGGCCAGGCAAGGTCCGGCCCGCGCGGGCCGGACTTTTTTCATCGCCGGGCCGCCCCAAGATGAAAAAGCGCCCCCTTGGGGGGCAGCGCCGCCGCGCAGCGGCAAGCGTGGGGGCCATGTTTCATCATCAGTCGGGCTTGACGCCCGCGGTCTTGATGATGTCGCGCCAGCGCGCGGTCTCGGCGGTGATGAAATCGCCGAACGCGCGCCCCGTCAAGGCCTTGCCTTCGCCGCCTATCCCGGCCATCCGCTCCTTGAACTCGGGCATCCGGGCCACCGCCTCCAGTTCGCGTTCGAGCCTGGCCACCGCCTCCGGCGGCGTGCCAGCGCGGGCCAGCACCCCGAACCAGCCACCGGCGACGAAATCGGGCACGCCGGCCTCGGCCATGGTGGGCACCTCGGGCAGCATGGGCGAGCGCTCGGCGCTGGTCACCGCCAGCGCGCGCAGGGACCCGTCCTTGATCCGCGGCGCGACCGCCGCCACGGCCGAGGGCATCATCTCGATCTGCCCGCCCAGGAGGTCGGTCACCGCCGGGCTGCCGCCCTTATAGGGCACGTGCACGATGTCCAGGCCGAACCGGGCCTTCAGCATTTCGCCGATCAGGTGGACGTTGGTGCCCGTGCCCGGCGAACCGAAGTGGTAGCGCCCGGGTTGGGACTTCGCCAGGTTCACGAACTCCATCAGGGTCCTGGCCTGCACCTGGGGGTTCACCACGAACACCGAGGGGATGCGCGTGACCAGCGCGATGGGCGTGAAATCGCGGACCGCGGGCGTGCTTTGGCCCGGGGTCAGGTTCTCGGCAATGCCGAAGGACTCGGCCGTGCCCAGCAGCAGGGTGTAGCCGTCGGGCGCGGCCTGCGCCGCGGCGGCCACGCCTATCGCGCCACCCGCTCCGCCGCGGTTTTCCACCACCACGGTCTGCCCCAGCCTTTGCCCGAGATACTGGGCCACCGCCCGCCCCACCTGGTCGCTGGCGCCCCCGGGCGGGAACGGCACGATCAGCCGCACAGGGCGATCGGGATAGACGGCCCACGCCTGCGCGCCCGCCAGCACCCCGGCGGCGGCAAATACCCACGGCGCAAGGCGCCGGCTCGGCTTTCGACTCATGAACGTCTCCTTCCGCGCTTATCGGGACGCGTCGGCACGCGGGGCGGCGCCGCGCACGACATCGATCACGGCATCCGCATCGGCCGGCGCGGCGTCGCCGCGCCAGGCGCAATGGCCATCGGGCCGCACCAGCACCAGCCGACGCTCGTACAGCTCGGCCACCCGGGGCGAAGCGATGTCCACGACCGTGAGCGGCACCCCGCGCCGGCGCGCCGCTTCGACCAGCGGCGTGGCGTCGGGCGGTTCCGCGCCCAGGCGCACCAGCACGAAGCCACGGCCAAACAGGTCGAGCGTGGAACGGCCGTCATCCAGCCAGGCATGGGGCACGCGATGCCCCGGCCGGGTGGTGGGCGTGTAGTAGCGCGGATGGTCCGGCGGCGCGGGCGTGCCGTCCGGCACGCAGATGGGCGAATCCTCGTAGCGGTAGCCCAGGTGGATGCCCAACGTCTCCCATTCGGTGTGCGTGGCCTCGGCGATGGCGGCGCCGACCTGCGCGCGCTGCGCCTCGCCACGCGCCGATTCTTCCAGCAGCTCCGAGGCGTCCTCGACCGACTTCAGCGCGAAATAGTTGTGCGCGGAGGCATTGACGTTGCGCTCGCCCACCGGCAGGCGCTCGACCTCGTAGCTGTCCAGCAGGCGGGAACCGCCCCAGCCGCGCAGCATGGCCTCCAGCTTCCAGCCCAGGTCGACGACGTCGCCCATGCCGGTGTTCATGCCAAAGCCGCCCGTGGGCGACATGGTGTGCGCGGCGTCGCCGGCGATCAGCACGCGGCGGTCTCCGTAGCGCGTCGCGGTCAACTGGCTGCGGCGCCACGGCAGGGCCGAGATCACCTCGAACGGTACGTCGTCGCGGCCGATGCCACGGCGCACCCACGCCTCGGCATCGCGGCAGACCTGCTCGACCTGCGCCTCGTTGCTGACCACCGTCATGCGCCACAGCTCGCGGCCGTCCATGGCGCTGATGTTGCCCCAGAAGCCCTCGGCGCCGAAGAACAGATAGCGTTCCGCCTCGCCCTTGTCATGGCTGCGGGTCAGGGCCGGCGAACGGAAGAACAGCGCCGCCGAGTGGTCCAGCGCCCGCGTGCCCGCCATGTCGATGCCCAGCGCGCGGCGCACGTTGCTGCCCGCGCCGTCGCAGGCCACCAGGTAGCGCGCGCGCAGCGTCGTGCGCTGTTCGGTCTTCAGGTCGATCACGTCGGCCCGGACGCCGTCGGCGTCCTGCTCGAAGCCTTCCAGCCGGTGCCAGTAGCGCAGGTCCAGCGACGGATACTCGGTCGCGCAACGGGTCAGCAGCGGGTCGAACCATAGCTGCGGGCAGCGCCACTTCTTTTCCGGGCTCTCGTCGGGCGGCGCGTCGTCGCGCAGGCTGGGATACTCGTGGCGGGCCAGGAAGTGGCCCGTCATGCTGGTGCAGAACACCATGTCCAACTGGTAGTCGGGGTTGAACGGCGTCTCGCGCACACGCTGCGCGATGCCCCAGCGGCGGCAGAACTCCATGGTCCTGACGCCCACGGCACCCAGCTTGGGCGTACTGATGGAACCGTCGCGCTGTTCCAGGATCGTGCACGGAATGCCGCGCCAGGATAAGTCCAGCGCCAAGCCCAGCCCGACCGGGCCGGCGCCGACGATCAGCACCGGAATGTCGTCCGCCTGTGTCATCTCCAGATGTCCCCTCTATGATGGTCAGCCGCTTCGTTCCGAAGAGTGGAAGAAGCGCTATGTGGGGGACTATATGCCTTGAGGCCCGGCCCGCAGCCGGGATTTCTGCCTGATGGAAACGACTTGGCGTCAGAAGACGGCGGTCCCGACGCTGCCGCCGCCGCACACGAACAGGTTCTGTCCCGTCACGAATCCGGACTCCGCAGCCAGGAAGAACAGCACCGCGTGGGCCACGTCGTCCGGCGTGCCGATCCGGCCGACGGGCAGGCCGGCCAGCACGGCCTCGGTCTGTGGCGCGCCGGGGGGATGGTTGGCACGGAACAGTTCGGTCTCGATCGGCCCGGGACTCACCATGTTGACCGTGATGCCATCCGGGGCCAGCTCCAAGGCCAGGCTGCGCGTCATGCCGAGCAGGCCGGCCTTGACCATGCCGTAGACCGCGCGGCCGGGCCGCCCCAGCATCATGCGGCTGCCGATGCTGACGATCCGGCCTGCGCCCAGGGCCCGCATGCCGGGCACCAGCGCCTGCATGCATTGCAGCGACGCGCGATCATGTATCTCGAACATGGACCGCGCCCGGTCCAGGTCCAGGTCCGCCAGCCTGGGAACGTAGGTGAAGCCCGCGTTGTTGACCAGGTTGCGCACGCGGTGCCGGGCGACGATCATCTCCAGGGCACGCGCCGTCCCGGCCTGGTCGGTCAGATCGGCGCAATAGGTGATGGCGGGGAGGTCCTCGGCGGGCGGCTCCAGAGAAAGATTGATGACCTCGTGCCCCAGCGCGGCCAGGCGCCGCGCAATGGCGCCCCCGATGGCGCCGCTCGCGCCGGTGACGAGACTGACCGTCGATGCTTGATTCATATGCACATCGGCGGCCCGTCGTGCCGCCGCTCCATTCAATCGATAGAACTCACCCGTTGCGGTACCGTGGACCGCCCCGTCCTCGCGGACAGATAGGCCGCATCGATGACCCGCTGGGTCCTTTCCAGGTCTTCCAGTCCCGCGACAGGCGGCGCGCCGGCCTCCACCCGGGACAGGGTGGCGCGGACGTAGTCGGCGAAATAGTCCTTGAACCGCCATCCGCCATCGACATGCCGCGCATCGCCGGACGCGGTATCCAGGAACGCCAGGCGTTCTCCGTCCCGCTTCGCGGTGAACGCGCGGTGGGCAAGCGAAACATGGAAGTCCATGTAGTCCGCCGCACGCGCGGGCTGCCGGTACGAGGTTTCCAGGGACGCGACCGTGCCGTCCGCCAGTACCAGCGACAGCGAGGCATGATCCTCGACGGCCAGCCGCAGCGCCTTGTCCGACAGCGTGGCCTGCACGGACACCACGTCGGCGCCCGTCATCCACGACAGCATGTCGATGGGATGATGGCCCAGGTTCATCAGGCATCCGCCTCCAGCCCGCCCCGGCTCGACCAGCCACGGCGACGAATCGGCGAACCGCAGCGGCGAGCCGGCATGGACGGAACATTGCACATGGAGAAAATCCGGCGACGGCAGCGATATCGCCGCCGACAGGGCCCGGGCCAGCGCGCTCAGCCTGTAATGGAACGGAATCGAGACGAACACGTCCGCGCGCCGGGCCGCGCGGCGAATGCCGGCGATGTGGTCGCCGTGCAGGCCCGCGGGTTTCTCGATCGAAAAGGGCATGCCGCGATCGATCAGCCGGCCGGCAATGGCCGGCATGTCCGCGTGCGCGCCGAAGGCGAACGCGAACCCGGCACCCGATCGGCTCAGCAATTCCTCCATGGTCGCGAATACCGGCGCGTCGAACTCCGCCGCGACGTCCCGGGCCAGCGGCGGGGAAGGATCCCAGACGCCCGCTATCCGGACGTCCGCCGCAAGAAAGGCCGGACGATACATCGGGTAGTGCCAGTGGCTGGGAGCGATCAATGCAACGCGATGCGCCGCCATGCCGGGTCCTATTCCGCCTTGATGCCGTGGTCGGCGATCAGCTTGCCCATGCGCTGGCGTTCGGCCGCCAGCCACCGCTCGGAGGCAGCCCGGTCCATGGTTTTCGCGTCCAGGCCCAGGTCGCGCAGTTTCTGCTGCGCCTGCTTGTCCGACGCCGCCGCCAACACGCGCTGCTCGAGATCCTTCACCACAGCATCGGGAGTCTTGGACGGAACCATCACGAAGTACGCCCCCTGCATCACGAAGCCGGGCAGTCCCGCTTCGCTCACGGTCGGAACATCGGGCATGGCGGGAACGCGCTGATCTCCCGAAACGGCCAGCGCCCTCAGCCGGCCGCTCTTGATGAACCCCATCGCGCCGGCCACGCCGACGAATGCCGCGGGAACCTGGCCGCCGACGAGATCGTTCATGGCCGGCGCGCCGCCCTTGTAGGGCACATGCGTCATGTCCAGCCCCGCGGCGCTGGCAAAGGCGGCCATCGTCAGGTGCCCCTGCGACCCCAGGCCGCCCGACGCATAGTCCAGCCGCTTGTCCTTCGCATAGGCGATGAAGTCCTTCAGGCCTTTCGCCGGCACGGACGTATTCACCACCAGCACCGCCGGCTGGAATGCCACGGCCGCGACCACCTTCAGATCCCGCTCCGCGTCGAACGCCGGATCACGGGGATAGAGGCGCGGATTGACCGTGACCATCGCGCCATCGGCGAACAGCAGGCTGGAACCGTTCGTCGCGCCGCCCGCGGCCAACCGGGCACCGATCATGCCGTTGGCGCCGCCGCGGTTGTCGACCACGAAAACGTCGCCCGAGGCCTGCTGCATCTGCGCCGTCACGATGCGGGCAACCAGGTCCAGGGGCCCGCCGGCGGGAAACGGTACGATGGCCTGGACCGTCGCCGCCGTGGCTGAAAACGCGACCAGCGCGCAGGCCGCGAACACGGCGCTCGACAAAATCTTCTTCACGATGTCTCCAATAGGGCGGACCGACTGCGATCCGATTTGGCGTGAAGATTACTGGCGCGATATCGCGGGGTAAAACGACTTTTCGGCGCTTCAGTTGATCAAAACGGAAACTCAAGACGGATCGAGCACGTATTGGCGGATCATCTCCAGCAACTGGTCCCTGAGCGCATGCCGGCCCGTGGCCTGTCTGGCGATGATGCCCAGCGGCGCTTCCAGCATGGAGCAGTCGACCGACAACTGGTCCAGCAGGCCATTCTCGATGTCCAGCTTCACGTGCCGGGTCGACGCGAACCAGACGGCGTCGCTCGTCTGCGTGCAGGCCCGGCTCAGCTCGAGATAGATCGTCTCGATGCGTGTCTCATTCATCTGCAAGCCCTGCGACACGAACAACCGCTGGATCTCGGCCCAGGTGACGGTCTCGGGCGGAGGCAGGACCAGCGGATAGGAAACGATGTCCGCGAGCCTCAGCCCCTGGCGTCCGGCCAGGGGATGGCCAGGACGGACCACGGCGATGTATCGGTCCAGCAGCAATTGTTCGAAGAAAAGGCCTTGCATGTCGTCCGCGGGTGGCAGCCGGCCGAGCACGGCATCGATGGCATCCTCGCGCAGCAGATTGAGCAGGATCGCCTTCGAGCCGGCCACGACCTCCAGCGTCAGGCCGGGCACCTGCCCGGTCATGCGTTGCAGGACGGCCGGCAGCAGGCTCACCGCCGCGACCGGCATGGCACCGATGCGTAGCGCCGCGCCGGCCGGCGCCAGACCGCGGGCGGAAGCCGCGCCCCACCTCAGGGCCTCGACCGCGCTCGCCGCATGGCGCGCGAACTTCTCGCCCGCCTCGGTCGGTACCGTGCCCAGCTTGGACCGCTGAAACAGCGTCACGCCCAGTTCCGCCTCCAGTTCGCGCAGCGTCTTGGACGCCGCCGACTCCGTCACGTGCAGCGCGTGCGCCGCCTCGCGCAGGCTGTGGGTGCGCATGACCTCGAGCATGCACTCCAGGTGCCGCAGCTTGATCCGCCGCAGATCCAGGGGCCGGCCGCTCCCGGGCTCAAGCGGATCGGAAACAGGGCGGGGGGGCCTGGCACGCATGTCGGGAACGCTCGGGCAAGAAGACAGGCATCCGATTCTATCGGATGCCTGCGCCCCGCCGGCTACTTCGGCAGGCAGGGCGAGGCCGGCGAGCACCTGTCGCCCAGCACCGCCACGGCCTGGATCTCGATCTGCATCCCCGGCACCGCCAGCGCCGAGACCGTGATCTGCGCACTGGCCGGAAAGCGGCGGTCGGGAAACATCTCGCTGCGCACCTTGGCGAAGGTGGCGCCGTTGCGTACGTCGGTCATGTACACCGTCATGGTGGCGACGTCCTTCAGGCTCCCGCCCGCGCGCTTCAAGGTCTGGTCGATCAACGCGAACACCGTGCGCGCCTGCGCCTCGAAGTCGCCCTTGATGTCGCGGCCCTGCAGGTCGGTGGTGGCCGTCTCGCCCGCCAGCCAGACGATGCGCCCGCCTTCGGTCACGACCGCGGGCGAGTACGAACGGCCCTGCGTGCGTTCGCCCTGCGGCATGTGGTCGGCCGCCTGCACGGCCCCCCAGGCCAGCAGCGACAATACGCACGCCGCCGCCCGCTTCGATACAGTGCTCATGGACGCGCTCATTGGAAATCGAACAGCTTGTATGACGGATCGTCCTTGCCCAGGCGATCCCCCAGCGTGCTGTAGCGGGTCTTCAGCTCGGCGGCGGGGAAGACCTCGATACGCCGAAAATCCGTGACCGACTGGCGCGAGTCGATGGCCCATCTGCCGTTGCGGCGCGACCAGCGATCCAGATAACGCGAGTGCATCCAACGTTCCTCGATCCGATCTTTCTCGACGGCGACCACCAGGGTCGCGGTGCCGGTGGTTTCGCTGACCGCCTTGTCGCCCCGCACCTCGATCAGCATGTTGGTCATGCGATGGTTGTTGGATAGCATGGATTTGTGCGCCTCGAGCAACCAGTCGACGAACGAGGCCCAGGGATCGAAGCGCATCTTGCCGAACTGCACGGTGCCGTTGGCGTGGCCCAGCGACAGCAGGATGTCCCGGTCCAGCAAATCCAGGCCGCGCGGATAGCGGTACAGCACCTCGGAAATGGCCTGCTTGCCGAGCAGTTGCTCCAGGGCCTCGGCCTGCGAAGGCGGCGTCGCGGCGCGGGCCGGCGCGCTGCCCATGGCGGCGCCGACCGCGGCCGCCAGTCCCGCTCCGGCGGTAAGAAGCTGGCGCCGCCGCGGCGCGTTCGGTGCTTGCTGCATGAGTCTCTCCTGACAGATGGGGAAGGATGTTCCCGGCCCCCCGGGGCCGGAAACGGGGAAGCCTCAGCCGGCGCGCTGGCCGGCCGTCGCCAGGCCGGGCACGATGCGCAGCGCGTTGCCGCGTTCGACCGCCTCGAGCTCGGTCTCGGTGAACATGCCGAGATCGCGGATCTCCTTGACCGCGCGGCCTGCCGAGCGGTACGGGAAGTCGCTACCCATCAGGATCTGCGAGGCGGGCACCAGTTGGCGTAGCGCCGCCATCGCGGGCGGATTCAGGATGGCGGCCGTGTCGTAGTGCAGGCGCCGGAACTCGTCCATGGCGCGGGTCGGCCAGCGCGGCGCGGTGGGCGACCCGGCGAACAGCGCATCGATGCGGCTGGCGAAGCTGGGCAGCGACCCGCCGCCGTGCGACAGGATGAAGCGGATGTCCGGGCAGCGCGACAGCACGCCGTTGATGTAGAGGCTGGCCGCGCAGCGCGCCGTGTCGGTCGGATACTCCAGCGACACCTTGGTCTCGGGCACCAGGTTGCCGCAGCAGTTGGCGGCCGTGGGGTGGAAGTAGACCGTGGCCTTGCGCCGATTCAGTTCCTCGAACACCGGGAAGAACGCCGGATCGCCGGCCCAGCGATCGCCGTAGCTGGTCAGCAGGCCCACGCCGTTGAGCTTGAGTTCGTCCAGCGCGTAGGCGATCTCGCGCAGGCTGCCTTCCACGTCGGGCAGAGGCACGGCCGCGAACATGCCGAACCGGCCGGGATGATCGGCGATCATCTTCGCGCCGTATTCGTTGCACTCGCGCGCCAGGCGCCGGCCCTGCGCCACGTCGCCGAAGAATACGCCCGGCGTGGAGATCGATACGATGGCCGTGGCCACGCCCTGCTTGTCCATGTCGTCCAGCGACTTGCGCGGCGACCATTTGTCGAACATGTCCGTGGGCGCGCCGGGCGACGAATCCACCACGCCGTCGCGCGCGGCCGCCAGGTAGGCCGGCGGAAAGATGTGGTGATGCGTATCGATGCGGTGCGCGGCCGCGCCCTGGGCGCCGGCCCGGCCCGACAGCGCCAGGCATCCGGCGCACAGCGAGGCGTAGCCCGCCAGTCCCTTCAGCGCGCGCCTGCGGCCCGGTTGCGCGAGTGGCGGCGCGGCGATTGCATTGCGGTCAGACGGCATTGCCCGGATCCTCGTTCAGTCATGGACGGGCGGATCTTATGCCGCGACTTCACGCATGTCGCATTGCAAATAATCATGGATCTATGAGCAAAAACGGGGGCCGGGAAGAGCTGAAATCAGCCGCGCGACCTCAGGCCGTGGCGTATCTGCCCGGCCAGTTCGGCCAGCCGGGGGCCGACGTGTTCGACCAGGCGCTGGCGATCGACCACATAGGAGGAACCGCCCAGGATCAGGGCCATAGGCGGATTGCCGTCGTTCAGCTCCAGCGGCACGCCCACGGCGTTGATTTCCTTTTCCCAGTCGCCCAGGGACAGCGTGAAGCCGCGCGCCTGGTAGTCCTTCAGGCCCTCCTGGATGCCCTTCAGGATCCTGGGCCACTGCGCGCCGTGGCGCACCTTCTCGGCGGCGAACAACTTGTCGCGCTCGGGCCGGTCCATGACCGCGATCAGCGCGCGGCCCATGGCGGTCGTCACCAGGGGCGTGCGCGTGCCGGATTGCACGCTCATGATGAGCGCGCCGGAACCTCGCGTGTGTTCGAGATAAACGGCATCGGCCTCGTCCCGGTAGCCCAGGGCGCAGCACAGGTTCAGCTCTTCGGAGACCCGCTCCATCAGCGGCGTGGCGACCTGCCGGATGTAGGACCCGGCCATCGCCCAGTACCCGAGCGCCAGCGCGGACGTACCCAATTCGTAGCGGCCGGTCTGCGGCGAACAGGCCAGGTAGCCGAGGCGGGTCAGGGTATAGGTCAGCCGCGACACCGTGGGCTTGGTCAGCCCCGTGCGCTCGGCCAGTTCCTGGTTGCCCAGCGACGTGTCACCCTGAGTGAAGGCCTTGAGGATGCTCAGCCCCCGGGCCAGCGCGGTCACGAATTGCCTGCCGGGATCCTCGTCGGCATCCGGCTCGGCAAATGGCACCGGGCTGATCGCCCTCGATTGGGAAGTTCCTCTCATCCGACCTGCTCGCAAACTTCGTTGACACGCGCAAAAGTTGTTGGGTAGGATACCCCAAAAGTTTGCGAAACTTAGTTTCGCATTGCGAACCACCAAGGAGACTGGGCCGCACGGCCCGGGTTGCACAAGCGCCCACGGCAGGGGAGCCGGGGCTTCGTCATCATCATCAAGGGTCGAGCATGAACGTCAAAGCAGTCTTGAAAACCGCCATCGGGGCCATCGCGCTGGCGACCAGCCTGGGGGCCCACGCGGAATGGCCGGAGCGGCCCATCACCCTGGTCGTGCCCTGGCCCCCGGGCGGCGGCGTGGACGCGGCCGCCCGCGTGGCCGGTCCCATGCTGGCCAAACAGCTCGGCCAGCAGGTGGTCGTGGTCAACCGGCCCGGCGCCACCGGCAGCATAGGCGCGGAATCCGTCGCCAAGGCCGAACCCGACGGCTACACGCTGCTGTGGAGTTCGCTGACCAGCCACGCGATCTATGCCTCGCTGTACGAACGCTCCACGCCCTTCGACCTGGAGAAGAGCTTCACGCCGGTCTCGGTATTCGGCAGCATTCCGTTCGTGATCGTGGTCAATCCCGGCGTCAAGGCCACCTCCGTCCAGGAACTCGTCGCGCTGGCCAAGGCCAGGCCGGGCGCGCTGACCTTCGCCTCCAGCGGCAACGGCTCGGTACAGCACCTGGCCGGGGAAATGTTCAAGCGCGCCGCGGGCGTCGACCTGCTGCACGTTCCCTACAAGGGCATCTCGCCGTCGCTGCTCGACCTGGTGGGCGGCCAGGTGAACATGAGCATAGAAAGCCTGGCGGCCACGCTGCCCCACATCCGCAACCAGAAGCTGCGCGCGCTGGCCGTCGCCTCGCCCGAGCGCATCAGCCTGCTGCCCAATGTGCCGACCGCGACCGAGGCCGGCCTGAAGGGCTACGACGTCAGCGCCAAACTGTTCGCGCTGGCCCCCGCCGGCACGCCCGCGCCCGTCATCGAGAAGCTCGACCGCGCCTTCAAGCAGGTCTTCTCCGACAAGGCGGTGCAGGAACCGCTGCTGGCCCAGTCCATCATCACGCGCTATGCGTCGCCGGCGGAATCGGCCAGGCTCATCCACGACGAGCTGACCACCTTCAAGACCGTCATCCGCGAAGCCAACATCCGTCCCGAGTGACCACCAAGATCCGCTACCTTCCCGACCAGACCGACCCGGCGCGCCTGTACAAGCTGGTGGCCGGGCTGGTGGTGCCCCGACCCATCGCGCTGGTGTCCACGATCGACCGCGACGGGCAGGCCAACCTCGCTCCGTTCAGCTGGTTCAATGCCGTATCGACCGATCCGCCCTACCTGTGCGTGTCCATCGGCCGCCACGCCGTTGACCGCCCCAAGGACACGCTGAACAATGTCCTGGCCACCGGCGAGTTCGTGGTCAACCTGGTGGGCGAAGCCATCGCGCGGCAGCAGGACGCCTGCGCCCAGGCGCACCCTCCCGGCGTGGACGAGTTCCAGGCATCGGGCCTGACGCCCGCTCCCGCCTCGCTGGTGCGTCCGCCCTGCGTGGCCGAGTCCAAGGCCTGGTTCGAATGCAGGCTGGCGCAGGCCCTGCCGCTGCCGCGAAGCAGCTATACGCTGGTCCTGGGCGAGGTCGTCGCCATCCACGTGGATTCCGACGTGGTCGGCGCGGAAGGCCGCATCGACATGGCCGCGCTGCGTGGCGTGGGACGGCTGGCCGGCCGGAACTACTGCCGGCTGGGGGATGCCTTCAGCCTGGAACACGATTCGTTCAATCGCTTCGGGCAGCGGCCATGACCGCGCCCGGCATCCCGGAGGCCCCATGCCCCTGAGTCCCTCGCAACTGACCCGCTGCTGGACGGAAGTCCTGCAGCTCTCGAAGCTGGCCCCCGGCGAGAACGTGCTGATCCTGACCTCGCAGAACTCCGACCCGCGCGTGGTCGATGCCGCCGCCCGGGCCGCCGCCGCGCTGCAGGCGCGGGTGGTCAAGCTGGACATCGCGCCCAACTGGGATACCTGCGAAGTGGGTACCGATCCCACCGTGGTCAGCGGCGCCTCGCCCATCGACGACGACCCCATGGCGCTGGCCGCGATGAAGGCGGCCGACCTGGTCATCGACACCGTGTTCCTGCTGTTCACGCCGGGCCAGCGCGCGGTGCTGGAGTCCGGCACCCGCATGCTGCTGGCCTACGAGCCCCCGGAAGTCCTCGCGCGCGTCATGCCGTCGGCGGACGACCGGCGCCGTGTGCTGGCCGCGCGCGACGCCTACGCGCAAGGGCACCGCATCACCGTCACCTCCGCCGCGGGCACCCGGCTCACGGCCTCCATCGGCGCCTATCCCATCACCGCGGAATACGGCTACGTGGACAGCCCCGGCCGCTGGGACCACTGGCCCAGCGGCTTCGTCGCCCGCCTGCCCGACGACGGCACGGCCGAAGGCGTGGTCGTGCTGGCGCCCGGCGACATCATCCTGCCGTTCAAGAACTACGTGCAGACGCCCATCACCCTGGAGGTCGAACGCGGCGCCATCGTACGCATCTCGGGCGGACTCGATGCCGAGTTCCTGGATGCCTACCTGCGCGGCTTCGACGACCCCGACGCCTATGCGGTGTCGCACCTGGGCTGGGGCCTGCAGCCCAAGGCCCGCTGGACCTCGCTCGGCCTGTACGACAAGGCCGCCACCATAGGCATGGAAGCGCGGTCGTTCTACGGCAACTTCCTGTTCTCCACCGGCCCCGGCGGCAGCCGCCGCACCAAGGCGCATCTGGACATCCCCATGCGCAAATGCTCGTTCCACGTGGACGGCCAACCCATGGTCGTGGACGGCGACGTCGTGGCCCCCGACCAGCGCGTCGACGGCGCACAGCCGCAGTAACGCGCCATCGATCAACCCAGGATTCCCCCCAGCATGTCAGACTTGCCGTTCCTTTCCCTCACGCAGCTCGCCCACGCCTTCGAACGCAAGGAGATCTCCCCGGTCGAGGCGCTCGAATCGCAGCTTGCCCGCATCGCCGCGCTGAACGAACGCATCAACGCGTTCACGATCCTGGACGAGGACCGCGCCCGCGCGGCGGCGCGGGCCAGCGAGGCGCGATGGCTGCGCGGCGCGCCGCTCGGGCCGCTGGACGGAGCCCCCTTCACCGCCAAGGACAACCTGATGGTGGCCGGCCTGCCCCACAGGCGCGGCTCGCGCGCGATGCCCGCCGATCCCGTGGCGGACACCGCGCCCGCAGTGCTGCGCTGCCAGGAAGGCGGCGCGGTGCTGCTGGGCCTGACCACCATGCCGGAACTGGGCGCGGGCCCCGTCACCATCAGCCCGCTCACCGGCGCCACCACCAACCCTTGGGACACCACCAAGCAGGCCGGCGGGTCCTCGGGCGGCGGCGCGGCCTCGGTGTCGGCCGGCTTCTGCCCCTTCGCGCTGGGTTCGGACGCCGGTGGATCGCTGCGCATTCCCGCGGCCCTGACCGGCGTGGTGGGCTTCAAGGCCACCGGCGGCCTGGTGCCCATGTATCCGCCCAACGTGGCCGGCGGCCTGTCCTGCGTCGGCCCGCTGGCCCGCAACGTGCGGGACACCGCCACGGTGCTGGACATCATCGCCCGCCCCGATCCGCGCGACGCCATGTCGCTGCCCTGGCGGCCCGACAGCCTCGGGGCCGATCTCGGACAAGGCCTGCGCGGCAAGCGCGTCGCCCTCAGCCTGACGCTGGGCTACGCCCCCAAGGTGGATGCCGGGATCGCCGAGGCCTTCCGGGAGATGGGAAAGCGTCTGGCCGACCTGGGCGCCATCGTCGAAGAAGCCGATCCGGACATCGACAATCCCATCGACGACTACCTGGTCCTGCTGCAGGCGGGATACCGGTACGCGCTGCAACACATGCCGGCGGAACGGCGCGCGCTGCTGTCGCCCGTCATGGCCGGCATCCTGGAGGACGGCGCCGGCCTGGCGCTGGAGGACTACATGGGTGCCCAGGCGCGTTGCCAGGACCTGGCGCGGCGTCTTCACGCCTTCCACCAGCGCTTCGACCTTCTGCTGACGCCCACGGTCGCGGCCCCCGCCTTCGACGCGAACCTGAGCTATCCGAAGGAATTCGAGGAATTTCCCAACCGGCGGGCCTGGACGCCCTACACCTCGCTGTTCAACCTGACGCAGCAGCCCGCCATCAGCATCCCGATGGGACTGGCCGCCGGCGGCCTGCCCATGGGCCTGCACATCGCCGCGCCGCGCGGCCACGATGCCCAGGTATTGCAAGCGGCGCACGCGCTGGAGGCGGTACTGGGATTCGAGGCGCGCCCGCCGATCTGATCCCCGCCGGACTGGGCAAGGCGAGCGCCATCGAATAAAAAGGTGCCTGGATGTGAAGGACACCTTTTTCATGAAGCTTGCGAGCCTGGGGCCGCGCATCTGCATCGTCGGGCCCTCCAACAGCGGGAAGTCCACGCTGGCCGGGGCGATCGCCCGCAAATGCGCCCTGGAGCCGGTCCACCTCGACCGGCTATACCACCTGCCCCATACCGACTGGGAACCCCGCCCCGCGGACGAATTCGCCGCCCTGCACGATGCAGCCATCGCGGGCGGGCGCTGGGTCATGGATGGCAACTATTCCAGCTGCATGCCGCAGCGCTTGCGGCGCGCGACCGGCGTGATCCTGCTGGACATCTCCACGCCGCTGAGCCTGTTGCGCTACCTGCGCCGGACCTGGTTCGAGCGCGACCGGCGCGGCGCGCTGGACGGTGGCCGCGACAGCGTCAAGTGGGCGATGATCCACCATATCGCCGTGGTCACGCCGCGCAACCGCCGGCTCTATGCGGAGATGGTCGAGGGGCTCGACCTGCCCAAGGTGGTTCTGCCGTCGGCGGCGGCGATCAGGCGATGCTATCGGCGGTGGGAACTGGCGCGCTAGCGGGCACGGCGCCAAGCTTCTCGGCCACGGCTGTCCGGCAGTCGTAGCTGTACAGCCAGTCGACCCGGCGCCATTTCTCCTGGCTGTTGGTCAGCGCAGCCCAGCGGAACTTCATGTTGCGCATGAATTTCTTCAGCGGATCGGTCTGGTGGAACATTCGGCCCGCCTCGCGCGAGCCCAGCTGCACGCGCGCCGTGCGGGCGGTGCGCAGCTCCTCGTAGGTCTTGAGCGCGGCGGCCGGATCGTGCGGCAGCCCGGCCAGGCACAGCGCCAGCACATGGCCGTCCTCGATGCTTTGCGAACCGCCCTGCGACAGGAAGGGCACCATGGGATGGGCCGCGTCGCCCAGCAGCGTCACTCGGCCGCGGGTCCACACAGGCCAGGGATCGCGGTCGTACAGCGCCCACTTGAACACGTCGTCGGTGGCCTCGATCAGGCCGCGCACGATGGGGTGCCAACCATCGAACTCCTTCAGCACCTCGGCCTTGTCGCCGCGCGCCGACCACGATTCGAGCCGCCACTGACCCGCGGGCACGATGCCGATCCAGTTGATGCGCCGGCCCGCCGACACGTAGTAGTTCACGAAGTGCCGGTGCGGTCCCCACCAGGCGTTGACATTCTTCTCGATGCCCAGGTGGCCGGCACGGTCCGCATCCGCCATGCCCCGCCAGGCGAGCAGTCCGGTAAAGCGCGGATCCTGTCCTTCCAGCAACTGGCCGCGCACGACCGAATGCACGCCGTCGGCCCCGACCAGCACGTCGCCTTCCACGGTCTCGCCCGACTCCAGGATCACGCGCACGCCCGCCGCGTCCTGCGCATACGTCTTGACGCGCTGCGCCAGCCGCACGTTCTCGCGCCCGTAGGCGTCGATCAGGGCATTGTGCAGATCGGCGCGATGCACGTGGTAGTAGGGCGCGCCGTAGCGCTGCGCGCACTCCGGGCCGAGCGGGAAATCGCGGATGGTGCGGCCGCTGGCCCAGTCGCGCGACCGGGTGGCCAGCGGCGCCACCGCCACGGCTTCCAGCGCCGGGGCGATGCCCAGGTCGTGCAGGACCTTCACGGCATTGGGCCCGAGCTGGATGCCCGCGCCGACTTCCTTCAGGACCGCCGTCTGTTCCAGCACCTCGATGTGGCGAAAACCCAGTTTCCTGAGAGCCAGGGCCGTCGTCAGCCCTCCTATGCCCGCGCCGGCGATCAGGATGCGCGGTTGGTCGTGTGGCGCTTTCATACGTGCTGTCTCTCGCTGTAGGACATGAGGTGATGGCCGGATACGTTAAGTTCGCATTGCGAAACTAAGTTTCGCAAATAGTGTACGAGCGTAGCTATCCGGCGTCAACGCGCAAAGTACCGGGTGCGGGACGCGAACGGATTGAAAACGAAGGGAGGGAAGCGACGGCACGCGCCGCCGGACCGCGCAGGCGATCCGGCGGGGATGGGGACTCAGCCCTGCGTCTTGGGCGTGAAGAGGGCGGGGCGGCGGGCGCCGCTGCTGCGGGCTTCGCCGGCGGGGCGAGCCGCGCCCTGGGAAGCCGGCGCGGCGTGGCGCGGCTGGGCCGGACGGGCCTGGCTGGACGGAGACGCGGCCGGCCGGCTGGCCGGGCCCTGCCCGCGCGCGGCGCCCTGTCCACGGCCGCCGCCGGACGGCTGGCGGCCGCCCGAACCATGCCCGGACTGCCCCCGGCCGCCGTCGCGCGGCGCGCCCTGGCGTCCTTGGCCCTGACGCGGCGCATGCGAACGCGGTGGGCGGTCGGCCCGCTCGTCGCGATCGGGCGCCGACACGGTGAAGGCGGGCAGGGGCTCGCGGTCGATCTTGCGCTTGATCAGCTTCTCGATGTCGGCCAGCAGCTTGCCTTCCTCGCCGTCGACCAGCGACACCGCGGCGCCCGTCGCGCCCGCGCGGCCGGTCCGGCCGATGCGGTGCACGTAGTCCTCGGGCACGTTGGGCAGTTCGAAATTCACCACCTGCGGCAACTGGTCGATGTCCAGGCCGCGCGCCGCGATGTCGGTCGCCACCAGCACTTCCACCGAGCCGTCCTTGAATCCGGCCAGCGCCTTGGTCCGGGCGGACTGGCTCTTGTTGCCGTGGATGGCGGCGGCGGGAACGCCGTCCTTGACCAGCTTCTCGGCCAGCCGGTTGGCGCCGTGCTTGGTGCGCGTGAACACCAGCACCTGCTTCCAGCCGTTGCTGCGCACCAGGTGGCTGAGCAGGTCGCGCTTCTGTTCCTTCTGCACCAGCAGCACCGATTGCTGCACCAGCTCGGACGCGGTGTTGCGCCGCGCGACCGAGACCTCGCCCGGGTCGTTCAGCACACCCTTGGCCAGGGCCCGGATGTCATCGGAGAAGGTGGCCGAGAACAGCAGGTTCTGGCGCTTGGCCGGCAGCAGCGCGAGGATCTTGCGGATGTCGCGGATGAAGCCCATGTCCAGCATGCGGTCGGCTTCGTCCAGCACCAGGATCTCGACGCCGGACAGGTCCAGCGTCTTCTGGCCCACGTGGTCCAGCAGGCGGCCGGGGGTGGCGACCAGGATGTCCACCGGCTTCTTCAGCGCGCTGATCTGCGGATTGATGTTGACGCCGCCGAACATCACCATGGACTTGAGCGGCAGGTACTTGCCGTAGATCTGTACGGACTCCTCGACCTGCGCGGTCAGTTCGCGCGTGGGTGTCAGGATCAGGCAGCGCGGCCGGCCCGGGCGCATCTGCGCGGGACGGTTGGACGACAGCAGGTGCAGCAGGGGCAGCGTGAAGCCGGCGGTCTTGCCGGTACCCGTCTGCGCGGCGGCCAGCAGGTCGCCGCCCTTGAGCACCTGGGGGATGGCCTGGGCCTGGATGGGGGTGGGATGGGTATAACCGGCATCGGCGATGGCGCGCATCAGCGGCTCGGCCAGGCCAAGGTCGGCAAACGAAATATCGGAAGTAATCAAGACAACTCCAGCGACGGCCCGTCGCTCAAGCTGAGTGACTCCAATCGAGGCTGACGTATGTGGTAACTGGGGGTAGGCCGGCCGGAAAACGGCTGTCCGGGTGGAGCCCGGAAGACATGGCGCGCGGCGCCTGGCCGGATGCACGCCCGGATTGGAGCCAGGCGCAGATTGCGATTGTACTCGGTAATGGCGGCCTGGTGTTTACCCTAGTGACGATTTCACCAATAGGGCGTATATTTAGGCTTGTTTCACTATTAAATCCGCGTTTTAAATATAAAACGCGCAGCAGTGACAGCGAACACACCACGGCGGGCGCCTTCCGGGCCCGCCTTCACCCGCTCTCGCGGCGCCTAGCCGCCCATGCAGGAGTACACCATGACGGATATGTCCGAACAACAGCAAGTCGCCCGCAGCTGGGACCGCCCCGAAGGCGCTGACTTCGAGACCTGGATGAACTCGCGCGTCGCGCGGTTCTCGACCCGCAAGTACGACTGGGACGCCCTGAAGTTCCAGGCCGACTTCGATCCCAAGTACGGCCGCGCGCAAATGCGCTACGTCGGCACGGGCGGCACCGGCGTCGCCGCCGACTCGAACACCGTGCCTTCCGAGCACTTCACGTTCTCGACCATGGTGATCCCGGCCGGCCACGAAGGCCCCCCGCACCTGCATACCGACGTCGAGGAAATCTTCTTCGTCATCCGCGGCAAGCTCAAGCTGGTCCTGGAAAAAGACGGCGAGCGCTTCGAGACCATCCTGACCGACCGCGACCTGGTGTCGGTGCCCCCGGGCGTGTACCGCGAGGAAATCAACGTCGGCGACGAAGATGCCCTGATGTGTGTGATGCTGGGCGCCAAGAAGCCCATCACCCCGACCTACCCGCCCGAGCACCCGCTGGCTAAGATCAAGAGGTAATAGGTCCCCCCCTACGCGCTTACGCGCGCCCCCAGGGGCGGCACTGGCGGACCGGCAAAGCCGGATCCGCTGTGCCCTGGGGTAACAACAGGCTGGCGAGGGGCGGCGTGCTTGCCGCTTTTTTGCCTTCTGCGGACGTGCTCCCGCAGGGTGGCACGACACACGGATACAATGCCGCGCTTTCGCGTTCGTGGCCGAAGGGTTCGCGAGCGCAAGAAGGACTACAGGACGATGCAGACCGATACGTTGGCGCCGGAACCGTCGCCGGAAACGCTGGAGTTGCTCAATAGCCGTTTTGCCGAGAAGTCGGTGCAAACGGCCGGGGGCGTGCAGTGTTATCGCGAGGCGGGCACGCCGGGCGCGGACGGCACGGCCATCGTGCTGTTGCATGGCATCGGCTCGGGTGCGGGCTCGTGGCTGCATGCGGCCGTGAAGCTTGCCCCGCGTGCGCGTGTGATCGCCTGGGACGCGCCGGGCTACGGCAATTCGGCGCGGCTGGCGCCAGCCTCGCCGGGCGCCGGGGACTACGCACAGCGGCTGCACCAGATGCTCGATGCGCTGGGCATCGAACGCTGCGTGCTGGTCGGCCATTCGCTCGGCACGCTGATGGCCACGGCCTATGCGCATGACCTGGGCAAACAGCGGGTCGCGCGCCTGGTGCTACTGAGCCCCACCCGCGGCTACGGCAATCCGGCGCTGGCCGAGCGGCAGGAGGCGGTGCGCGCCGAGCGGCTGCGCACGCTGGAGCAGGTCGGCATCGCCGGCATGGCGCGCACGCGCCCCGCCAAGATGCTGTCGTCCGAACCCAGCGCTGAGGCCCTGGCCTGGGTGCGCTGGAACATGGAGCGTCTGGATACCGCCGGCTATCGCCAGGCGATCGAGATGCTGTGCAACGCCGACATGGCCGGCTACGCGCCGGCGCCCGTGCCGGTCGAGGTCCATTCCGGCGACCAGGACACCGTTACGATCCCGGCCAACTGCCGCGCCATCGCCGAGATGTTCGGCGCGCCCTACGGTTCCATCTCCGTGGCCGGCCACGCCTGCCACATCGAGCGGCCCGAAGCGGTCGCGGCCATTCTGGAAGGCGCGCACGCCGCGGCCACCACCGGCGCCACGCCCCGTTGACCATGAACGACGCCGCCATCAGCGAAGACATCCCCGAACGCTACATCGTCCCGGGCCTGGAACGCGGCCTGCGGCTGCTCAGCCACTTCAGCCGCCAGAACCGTACGCTGTCGGCGCCCGAGTTCGCGCGCAAGATGGGGCTGCCCCGCTCGACGGTGTTCCGGCTGCTGACCACGCTGGAAGCGCTGGGCTTCATCGAACGCGCCGAGGGCGGCCGCAGCTACCGCCTGGGCATGGCCGTGCTGAGCCTGGGCTTCGAATACCTGGCCTCGCTCGAACTGACCGAACTCGGATCGCCGCTGCTGCAGCGCCTGCGCGACGAGATCGGCTATTCCTGCAATCTGGTGGTGCGCGACGGCCGCTCCATCGTCTACGTCGCGAAGGTCTCGGCCCCCACGTTGTTCCCCAGCGCGGTCAACCTGGGCACACGCCTGCCCGCGCACGCCACCGTGCTCGGCCGCGTGATGCTGACCGACCTGGACCGCCGGGAAATGGGCGAGCTCTATCCCGACGAGGAACTGGAAGTCTATTCGCCCAGCACGCCGTCCACGCTGACGGCGCTACACGGGCTGCTGGCGCAGGACCGGACCAACGGCTATGCCATGGGCGCCGGCTTCTACGAGCCCAGCATCACCAGCATCGCCACGCCGGTGCGCGACCATACCGGCCGCGTGGTCGCGGCATTGGGCGCCGCCCTGCCGTCGTCGCGCGTCGAGCAATCGCGCGTGTCCGAGCTGATCGGCCGGGTGCGCGGCACCGCCGACGAGCTGTCGCGCCTGCTCAACTATTCACCATCCCATTGACCGGGCAACGCATCGCCCAGGAGCCAACCATGCTACGAATCACGATGATCGGGTCGGGGGCCATCGGCCTCTCCGTCCTGTCGCTGCTGAAGAACGATCCCGACGTGTCGATCGACAGTGTCATCGTCGCCGCCGACACGCTGGACCAGGCCCGCGAGCAGGTCGCCGCGATCGCTCCCAAGGCCCAGGTCGTGACCGGCCTGGCCGAAGTCGCCCAACGCCCCGACCTGCTGGTCGAATGCGCCGGCCACGGCGCGCTGCGCGCCCACGTGCTGCCCGCGCTCGAACAAGGCATCCCCTGCGTGGTGGTGTCCATCGGTGCGCTGTCCGACGTCGAGCTGGCGCGCCAGCTGGAAGAAGCGGCCAAGCGCGGCAAGACCCAGGTGCAACTCCTGTCCGGCGCCATCGGCGGCATCGACGCGCTGGCCGCGGCCAAGATCGGCGGCCTGGACTCGGTGGTCTACACCGGCCGCAAGCCGGCCCTGGCCTGGAAGGACACGCCAGCCGACGGCCAGTTCAAGCTCGAGGCGCTGACCGAACCCACGGTGATCTTCGAGGGCCCCGCCGGCGAAGCCGCGCGGCTGTTCCCGAAGAACGCCAACGTCGCCGCCACGCTGTCGCTGGCCGGCCTCGGCCTGGACCGCACCCAGGTGCGCCTGATCGCCGATCCCACCAGCAAGGAAAACGTGCATCACGTGCAAGCCAGCGGCGCCTTCGGCAGCTTCGAGATCACCATGCGGGGCAAGCCGCTCGCGGCCAACCCCAAGACTTCCGCCCTGACTGTCTATAGCGTCGTCCGCGCCATCGGCAATCAGGCCCATGCTGTAGCCATATAACCCCCCTACGCGCTGACGCGCCCCCCAGGGGGCGGCGCTGGCGGACCGGCAAAGCCGGATCCGCTGTGCCCTGGGTAGAAAAGAATTCCGACGGAGGAATCGCCGACAACGGCGATGGGTGGACTAGGAGGAAGGAGACAAGCGTGGGACCGCGCTATCCGTGGTCCTGTTCATCACGCGCCAAAAGCGCGAAGACTTTCCGTCTTGGAGTAGTAGTCAATCATGTTTGAATTTAGCACTCGCCTGGTTGCCGGCGCGCTGTTCGCCGCGGTCGCCACGGCTTCTTTCGCCCAGGCTCCCGCGGCCGACGACGCCGCCGCCAAGGCTTCGCTCAAGCACGGTCCGTTCCGCATCATCGCCCCGTTCCCGCCGGGCGGTCCGGTGGACGTGCTGGCCCGCCTGCTGGGCACCGGCCTGCAGAATGAATACGGCCAGAGCGCCGTCGTGGACAACCGTCCCGGCGCCAACGGCAACATCGGCATCGACGCGGTCAAGCGCGCCGCCGGCGACGGCCATACGCTGCTGGTCGTGCCGGCCGGCAACATGACCATCAACCCGACGCTGATGGCCAACCTGCCCTACAACGTCGACAAGGACTTCACCGCGGTCGCGATGATGGCCAAGGCGCCCAACGTGGTCGCCGTGTTCCCCTCGGTTCCCGCCAAGAACATCCAGGAACTGATCGCGCTGACCAAGTCCAAGCCCGGCACCATGGCCTACGGCTCGCCCGGCGTGGGCAGCGGCCTGCACCTGGCCGGCGAACTGTTCAAGGACGCCACCGGCGCCGACCTGCTGCACGTTCCGTACAAGGGCACGACCCAGGCGCTGAACGACGCGCTGGGCGGCCAGATCCAGGTCATCTTCGGCGCGCTGCCGACCCTGATGCCCCAGATCAAGTCCGGCAAGCTGCGCGCGCTGGCCCTGACCGGCTCCGAGCGCTCGCCCATCATGCCCGAGATCCCCACCCTGGCCGAAGCCGGCGTGAAGGGCGTGAACGTGGTGTCCTGGTACGGCCTGTACGTGCCCAGCTCGACCCCGGCCAACGTGTCCGGCCAACTGGCGCGCGACGTGACCAAGGTCCTGAGCGAGCCCGCCACGCAAGAGACGCTGAAGGCCCAGGGCCTGGAGCTGTCGCCGCTGCGCCTGGACGCCTTCCGCAAGTTCCAGGCCGACGAGACCGCGACCTGGGAAAAGGTGATCAAGTCGCACAACATCACCGCCGGCTGACGAACGCTTCGGGGCTTGCGCCCCGCGCATGCATCACCGACGACCCCTCGCCCCGGCGAGGGGTTTTGTTTTTGCGCCGCGGCCCGGCGTGGCCAGCGGCTGGCGAAGCGCAAGAACGCCGACGCATGGACCTCGCGGCTCCTGGTCTCGCGCATCCTCGTGGGTTGGGGTAGACTCGGCCACTTTGCCCAGCCGTTCCGCAAGGAACGGGCCGTTGTCACTCGAATCGGAAACCTCTGGTCTTCCGGGCTTTCGTTGTGCCCATCCCCTTGGTCGCAAGACTCTTTTCCAAGGAGCATCGACACCATGCAAGGCCTGCACCTTACCGCAGATCTTTATCATTGCGCCTGCGATGCCGTCCTGATGACGGACGCCGATACTCTGGCGCACCTTTGCCGCCGCCACACGCTCGAAGCCGGACTCACCCTGGTCGACGAGAAGTGGCATACCTTCCCTGAATTCCAAGGCCAGCCCGGCGGCGTGACGGGCATGCTGCTGCTGGCAGAATCCCACCTGGCCGTCCACACCTGGCCCGAACGCAACGGCGTGACGCTCGACGTCTACGTCTGCAATTTCCAGGAAGACAACTCACACAAGGCCGAGGCGCTCACGAAGGCCCTGGTGGAAGCCTTCCGGCCGAGCGACATGCAGCACCAGCACCTGAACCGCGGCGACGTCGACGGTCCGGCGGACGTGGGCGAACTGGTGTTCGAGGACGTCGCCGGCCAGGCGTATTTCGGCTTTCGTTTCGAGCGACGCCTCCTCAACCGGCAGACCGCCTACCAAAGGCTGGAACTGCTGGAGTCCGCGACGCTGGGCCGCACCCTGCGGCTGGACGGCCGCTACATGACCTCCGAGGCCGAGGAATTCTTCTATCACGAAGCCCTGGTGCATCCCGCCGCCACCGCCCATCCCGCGCCCCGGTCCGCGCTGATCATCGGCGGCGGCGACGGCGGCGCGCTGGAGGAATTGCTCAAGCACCGTGGCATCGAACGGGCCACGCTGGTCGACCTGGACGGCGAGGTCATCGACGTGGCGCGCCGGTATCTGGAAAAGATCCATCGCGGTGCCCTGGACGATCCACGCGCCACGGTGCTGGTCGAGAACGGCGTGGACTTCCTCGCTCGCACGACCGATCGCTACGACCTGATCCTGCTCGACCTGACCGACCCGGACACGCCGGCGGGCCCGCTCTACACGCCCGGGTTCTTCCGCCGCTGCAAGCAGGTGCTGGCGCCGGGCGGAGCCCTGGTGCTGCACATGGGCTCGCCTTTCCATCAGCCGGAGCAGGTGCGCGAACTTTGTGCCATGCTGCGCGGCCAGTTCGCCTACCTGCGGCCCTACGGCACGCACATCCCGCTGTACGGCACCTACTGGGGCCTGGCGGTGGCATCGGACGCCCTGGACCCGGACGCGGTGCCGGGCGAAACGATCCACGCGCGCCTGGAGGAACGCGGGATCGGCGATCTGGAGTACTACAACGCGCGGGTACACGGCGGGCTGTTCGCGCTGCCGAACTACTACCGCCGGCTCACCCTGGACTGAAGCGCCCGCCCGTGGCGCCCGTCATTGCCTGACCCACCCCGAGGCGGCAATGATGGGCTCCCACTGTTCCAGTTCCGTGGCGATGCGCTGCTGCAAGGCCGACGGCGGGCCGGGCCGCGGGTCGAACACCACCGCCGCCATGCGCTCGCGCACCTTGGGCACGTCCAGCGCCTTGTTCAGCGCGGCATTGAAGCGGGCGATCAGCGGTTGCGGCGTTCCGGCCGGCGCGAACAGGCCCACCCAGAAGTCCAGCCGCAACGGATAGCCGGACTCGGCCGCCGTGGGAACCTCGGGCAGCACACCGGAGCGGCGCTCGCCCGTCACGGCGATCACGCGCAGCTTGCCGGCGCGATGGAACTCCAGGAAATCGCCCAGCGCCGTGATGCCCGCCGCGATGTGTCCGCCGGCCAGGTCCTGCACCATGGGCACCGAGCCGCGATAGGGCACCGCCGACAAGGGCAGCTTCTGCGACCTGGCCAGCGCGTCCAGCTGGAACTGCGGCTTGCTTCCCGGCGCCGACACGCCCACGCCGCCCGCGGCCGGGTGCGCCTGCACGTGGCGCATCAGATCGCGCAGGTCCTTGATCCCGCTCGCGTGGCTGACGGCCAGCGCGCCCGCGTAATCGGCCACCATGCCGACCGGCGCGAAGTCCGTCCGGCTGTCGAAGCCGGGTTTGGCCACGGTCAGCGGCACGATGACGGCGGTATGGTCGGGCGCGACCATCAGCGTGCGGCCGTCCGGCGCGGCGCGCTTGAGCGCCTGCGCCGCCAGCTGTCCGCCCGCGCCGGCCAGGGTCTCGACCACCACGGGCACGCCCAGGTCGCCCTGCATCTGCTCGGCCACCAGCCGCGCGACCACATCGATGGTGCCGCCGGCGGGAAAGCCGACCAGGATCCTGACCGGCCCCGGCACCGGCGGCGCGGCGGCGGAAACGGCGCAGGGCAGCGCCAGCAAGGCGGCGGCAAGCAGGTGACGCAATACACACAGCGATTTCATGACGCACTCCGGACGGATGGCAACAGCACCTGGCGCGACACGCGCCGGGCATCGACTTCTATCTCGATATCCCGCACCGGCGGCCGCACCCAGTGCCAGTCCAGCCCGCCCGCGAGCAGGCCGCGGCGCGCGAACTCCGAGGCGATTGCGGGATACAGGTCATGGACGGTGTACAGGCTCATGTCCATGACGTCCCGCGCCGACACGCCCAGCGCGTCGAAGCGCGATTGCAGGTCGCCCAGCGCGAAGCGCAGCTTGTCGATCAACGCATCGGGCGAGGTTTCTCCCAGGCGGACGATGGTCTCCCGGTAGTTGGGCCGGTCCGGACATTCGGCCGCGCCCGAAGTGACAAAATCGGGCCGGCCTTCCACCTGCGCGGGAACCGTGTAGCTGAACGCGTAGAAGGAGGGTTCGGCCGGAACGTCGGCTTGCGGGATCAGGTTGCAGCGCGCGACAGGATTCGTCTCGTCCTTGTAGAGCCCCCACTCGGCCAGCGGCTGCACATAGCGACGGTTGAAGGCGATGAATTCGGGTTCGCTCATGGGCGCGGGCGAACGCAGCTCGCAGGCGCACAGCGCGGTAAGCGGCCGGCCCACGGCCGCCAGATGGTCGCGGATGCGGCCGAAACCCTCGGCCAGCGGCACCGGCCGGGCAAAGCGCGCCCGCTCGATGGCATGGCCCGCGTCGGCGATGACGGCGGCGCTGTACTGGAATCCCCCGGGCAGGTAGCGGTAGTTGCCGGGAGCGAATGCGATGAGTTCCGCCATGGATGCGAGCCCTTTGTCGAAGACATGCGATGCCGCATTTAATACGAATACGTAGTTTCTGGCGATCAGGAGAATCCCGGAAAGGCCGGCGGGTGTCAGTCGTCGAAGCCCAGCATCTTGCGCAGCAGGGCGGTGAGCTGCTCGCGCTCGCCCTTGTCCAGCCGCTCGGCCAGCCGGGCCTGGTACCGGGGCGCGACGGCGACCGAGGCCGCCATGAGCTCGCGGCCGGTTTCCGTCAGATCCAGGCAGAAGGTCCGCCGGTCGGTTTCCGAGCGGCGGCGGACCAGATAGCCCTTGGCGGTCGTGCGCGCGACGAGGTCGCTGCATGTATTCAGGTCCAGCCCTATAGCCTGCGCGACCTGGCTTTGCGAAGCGCCCGGCATCTGGTGGACGGCGACCAGCAGCGCCATCTGGCGCGACGTGGCGCCGTCCTCGGACATGCTGGCGAACAAGGCCTCGGCCTCGAAATGGGCGCGGCGCAGCAGATGGGGAAGGTGGCGGCGCAGGTCGAAAGACTTGGGGGATTTCAGGGCGGACCTCCGGGCGGGAATGCGGGTGCATTGTAGAGGACGGGTCCCGGCGCTTGCGTCCTCACGCCGCGCGCCACGGCGGCCGGGGCCGGAAGGCCTTCTTCAACATGTCGACGAACAGCCGGGCGCGCGCCGAGGCAATGCGCGACTGCGGCACCAGCGCCGTCACGTCGGCGTCGGGCAGCCGGTGGCGCGGCAGCAGCGCCACCAGCTTGCCCTCGGCCAGGCTGGCGGCCACGTCCCACTCCGAGCGCACCATGATGCCCCGGCCGGCCAGGCACCACTGGCGGATGACCTCGCCATCGTTGCTTTCCATGGCGGGGTGCACGCGCACCGTGTGCAGGCGCGGCTCGCTTCGGCCCTCGCGCTGCATGAAGCGCCACATCGTCACGTCCTCGTCGTTCTCGCGCAGCACCAGGCATGCGTGCTCCGCCAGAGCTGCGGGGCTCTCGATCGCGGGCGCGCCGCGCAGATAGGCCGGCGCGGCGCACAGCACGCGCCGGTTGGGCGCCAGCCGGTGCGCCACCCAGCGCGAATCGGGTATCTCGCCGATGCTGACCAGCACGTCGAAGGCATCGCGGCCATGCACGGGCTGGCTGGGCAGCATGAGGTTGTCGGACAGGAAGAGCTGGACCTCGACCTGCGGATGGCTGGCGCGGAACGCGTCCAGCAGCGGCGCGAGATGCTGGCGGCCGAAGCCGAACGGACCGTGCACCTTCAGCTTGCCCGCCACCACCTGGCTGCGCTGCTGCAAGGCTTCCTCGATGGCCTGCATGCGCTCGATGACTCCGGTGGCGTGCTGCGCCAGCAGGTGCCCTTCGTGCGTCAGTTGCAGGCGGCGCGTGGTGCGCATCGCCAGGCGTACGCCCAGCCGCGCCTCGAGCTGACCGAGGCGCTTGGTGACCGCGGGCGGGGTGACGTTCTCCTCGCGCGCCAGGGCGGCCAGGCTGCCTACCCGGTCCAGCGCCAGGATGAAGCGCAGGTCGTCGATGTCCAGCTTCATTATTAACCTTTTGGTGAATGAAGAAATTCTATTCCATTAACCACAGCCGGCCGCGCGGCTCCTACACTGGCCGTCATTCACCGACCTTTCCCGACCGCCATGACTCGCCAATACGATTTCGTCCTGTTCGACCTGCTGACCGCGCTGCTCGACTCCTGGACCCTGTGGAACAGCGCGGCCGGCGACGAAGAGGCGGGCCGCGCCTGGCGCGCCGCCTACCTGAAGCGCACCTATGCCTGCGGCGCCTACCGGCCCTACGAAACCCTGGTGCGGGAAGCCGCGGCCGAGACCGGCCTGCCGCCGGCCGCCGCCGACGCGCTGGAGGAGCGCTGGGCGGAACTCGCCCCGTGGGACGGCGTGGCGACGGTGCTGGAGGGCCTGCGCGGCACGCACCGGCTGGGCGTGGTGACCAATTGCTCGGAGCGGCTGGGCCATCTGGCCGCCGGCCGTCTGAACGTCCCCCTGGACGTGGTCGTGACCTCGGAACGGGCCGGCTACTACAAGCCCGATCCCCGGCCCTATCGCCTGGCGTTGCAGGAACTGGGCGCCCAGCCCGGCAACACCCTGTTCGTGGCCGGATCCGGCTACGACCTGTTCGGCACCTCGGCCGTCGGCATGGACACCTTCTGGCACAACCGCGTGGGGCTGGCGCTGCCCGACGGCGCGCCGGCCGCGCGCCAGGAGGCGCGCGGCATCCTGCCGGTATTGGAACTCGCCAACAGCCCCCGGCGCGGCTGACCACCCCCAACGCCGCCGGACCTTTTCCCTTCCAGGAGTCCCCATGAAAATCGCCGCCATCGCCGCGGGGGCGCTGTTCGCGCTCGCCGCCACCTCTTCCGCCTGCGCCCAGGCCTGGCCCGACAAGCCCATCACCCTGATCATGCCCTTCCCCGCGGGCGGCCCCAGCGACGCGCTGGGGCGGGCCGTGGCGGCCAAGCTGGGGCCGCGGCTGGGCGTCTCCGTCGTGGTCGAGAACGTGGGCGGCGCCGGCGGCTCGATCGGCATGCAGAAACTGGCCCGCGCCGCCGCCGACGGCTATACCATAGGCTTCGGCACCATCGGCACGCATGCGGCCAACATGATCATGTATCGCAAGCCGCTGTACGACGCACGCAAGGATTTCGAACCCCTGGGCCAGGTCGGCTCGGCGCCGTTGCTGCTGCTGGTCAAGCAGAGCCTGCCGGTCAACGATTTCCCGCAGTTCGCCGACTACCTCCAGGCCCACAAGGCCACCATGTCGTACGGCAGCGCGGGCGTGGGCTCGATCGCGCACCTGGCCTGCCTGCTGCTGCTGAGCGACATGAAGGCCGAGGTCATGCACGTGCCCTACAAGGGTGTGGCGCCCGCCATGACCGGACTGATGGGCGGCGAGACCGACTTCATGTGCGACCAGACCACCACCTCGCTGGCGCAGGCCGCCAGCGGGCGCGTGCGGGCCGTGGCCGTGCTGACGCGCGAACCCTTCCCCGGCCTGCCCAAGGTCGCCACGGCGCAGAGCAGCGGCAGGACCGCCATCGATTTCCGCTCATGGAACGCGCTGTTCGCTCCCCGAGGCACGCCGCCCGCCATCGTGGACAAGCTCAACACTGCCATCAACGACGCGCTGGCCGACCCCGCGCTGGTCAAGCAGATGCGCGACGTGGGCGTGGAATTCCCCGCCCGCGCCGACAATACGCCCGGCCACCTCGCCCGGCTGGTGGACAGCGAAATCACCCGCCTGCGTCCCATACTCGAGGCCAAGAACGTCTATATCGATTGAACCCAGGCACATCATGCAACTGAACGAACTCGAAACCCCGGTCCTGGTGCTGGACCGGAACAGGATGGACCGCAACATCGCGCGGCTGCGCGAGCGGCTGGCGCCCTTCGGCGTCGCGCTGCGGCCGCACGTCAAGACCAACAAGTCCGCCGACGTCGCGCGGCGCCTGGGCCCAGCCGGCACGCCCATCACCGTCTCCACGCTGAAGGAAGCCGAATACTTCCTGGACCACGGCTGGACCGACATCCTCTATGCCGTGGGCATCGTGCCGTCCAAGCTGCCGCACGTGGAGCGCCTGGCACGGCGGGGCGCCAGGCTGACGCTCATCCTGGACAACGCCGAGGCGGCGGCGGCCACCAGCGCCTACGCGCGCGACCATGACCTGCAACTGCCCGTGCTGATCGAGATCGACACCGACGGACACCGGTCCGGCGTCAAGCCCGAAGACCCCGTGCTGCTGGACGTCGCCGCCCGCCTGTTCGCGCGCGAAGGCGAGGGCGCCTGGGTCGCGGGTGTGCTGGCCCATGCCGGCGATTCCTACAACTGCCGTTCCACCGAGGCCATCGCCGCCATGGCCGAGCAGGAGCGCGCGGGCGCGGTCCGGGCTGCGCAACGCCTGCGCGAGGCCGGCCACGCGGCGCCGGTGGTCAGCGTCGGCAGCACCCCCACCGCGCATTTCGCGCGCTCGCTGGACGGCGTCACCGAGATGCGGGCCGGGGTGTTCGTGTTCTTCGACCTGGTCATGAACGGCCTGGGCGTCTGCCGGACCGACGACATCGCCCTGTCCGTGCTGTGCACCGTGATCGGCCATCAAGAAGAGAAAGGCTGGCTCATCACCGACGCGGGCTGGATGGCCATGTCGCGCGACCGCGGCACCGCCAGGCAGCCGGTGGACCAGGGCTATGGCCTGGTGTGCGACCTGGAAGGCCGGCCGCTGCAGGACCTGGTCATGATCGACGCGAACCAGGAACACGGCATCGTCCGCCACCGCACCGACCCCGCCGCCACGCCCATGCTGCCGGTGGGCACCCTGCTGCGCATCCTGCCCAACCACGCCTGCGCCACCGCCGCCCAGCACGGTGCCTATGCCGTCGTGGCCGGCGACACCGGCGTCGAGGCCCACTGGCCACGCTTCGGGGGATGGTGATGCGCGATGCCGCGTTCCCGGCCGTGGCGGACCTGGCCGCGCCACGCGGCCACTATTCGCACGTAGCCACCGGCGGCGGCCTGGCCTTCGTATCCGGACAACTGCCGCTGGATGCCGCGGGCGAACCGCGCGCCGACCTGCCGCTGGACGAGCAGGCCACCCTGGCGCTGCGCAACGTCGAAGCGGCGCTGGCCGCGGCGGGCTGCGGCTGGCGCGACGTGATGAAGGTCACGGTCTACCTGGCCGGGGTCGAACACTGGCCGGCGTTCGACCAGGCCTATCGCCGGGTGCTGGGCGATGCGCGGCCGGCGCGGGCGGTCGTGCCCGTGCCGGCGCTGCATTACGGCGTGCTGGTGGAAGCCGAGGCGGTGGCCTCGGTCCCCTCGTCTGAACGATGCAGCCCGGAACGGGAGAAAAGCCACCCATAGCTTTTCTGCATTGGTCCCACGCTGCCGTTATTGGACGCCCCGCCAGCCTCGATGCCACCATGAAACGAGAATGGAAAGGAGACCAACGATGGCGATGAACGGTGTCTTGCGGCCTGGCTACTGCCAATTGCGCGTAATGGACATGGACGAGGCCCTGCGTTTCTATACGGGCGTCCTGGGGCTGAAGCTGGTGGAGCGGGACGCCTCGGGCCGGGCCTACCTGCGATGCCTGGACGAACAGGACCACAGCAGCCTCGTCCTGCGCCCGGCCGACCGGGCCGGCATGGATTTCTACGCGTTCAAGGTCTTGGACGCCGCCACGCTGGACAGGCTGGAAAGCGACTTGAAGGACTACGGCGTAGCGACCGAGCGCGTGGCCGCCGGGGAGCTGTCCGGCACCGGCGAGCGCGTCCGCTTCCAGTCTCCGACCGGCCACGTCTTCGAACTGTACGCGCAGCGGACCCGCGTGGGCACCGAGTTCGGCACCCACAACCCCGAGGCCATCATCGCCAACCGGCAGGGCATTTCCCCCATCCGCCTCGACCACTGGCAGATCCACGGCGGCGACCTGGATGGCAGCCGCGATCTGTTCACCCGCGTTCTCGGCTTCTCCATCGTCGAACGCATCCTGATGGAAGACGGCAAGACCGACATGGCGGTCTGGATGAGCTGTTCGAACAAGGCCCACGACATCGCCTTCGTGCGGGACGAACGCGACGACGCGCTCCACCACCTTTCGTTCCAGCTCGAGACGTGGGAGCAGGTGCTGCGCGCGGCGGACCTCATGACCGTGCACCGGGTCCCCGTCGACATCGGGCCGCTGCGCCACGGCATCACCCGCGGCACGACCATCTACGCCTTCGACCCGTCGGGCAACCGCTTCGAGACGTTCTGCGGAGGCTACGACTACTATCCGGACATGGAACCCATCACCTGGTCCTGGGAAGAGATGGGCCGCGGCGTGTTCTACCATACCCGCCAGTTGAACGAGCGGTTCCTGACGGTGGTGACCTGAACCCGCGTCCGGATCCCCGCGAGCCGGTGGCAGCCGGTACTATGCGCACCATCCGGAACGACAAGGACGGGACAAGCGCATGCAAATCAGCCAATTGCGCGCCTTCGTGGCCGCCGTGGCCGCTGGCGGCATGGGAGCGGGCGCGCGCAGCCTGGGCGTGGCACAGCCCACGCTGACCCGGGCCATCCAGCAACTGGAAGCCGAGCTCGGCGCCACCTTGCTCGCCCGCGGCCCGGCCGGCATGGTCCTGACCCAGTTCGGACGGCAATTGCTGCCCCACGCGCAACGCATCGTGCGCAGCCATGGCAAGGTCCACGAGACCGGCCGCCAGCTTGCCGGAGAGGGGACAGGCGAAGTCTGCGTGGCGATCTCGGCCGTGCCCCGGTGGCTGCTCGTCCCTCAGGCCGCCGTCATGCTGTGGAAACGCTATCCGCGCGTCCGGCTGACGTTGGCCGAGGCGGTCTATCCCCAGGTATTGCATCACTTCGAACGCGGCAGTATAGATTTCGCGATCTGCCCGGCCCCGGTCGGGACGGGCGAGGCCACCTTGCGGGTCGAACCCATTCCCCTCAAATCCCACCTGGCGGTCGCCATGCGCAAAGGCCACGCGAAGGCCGGCGCCGGGAGCCTGGCGGAACTGGCCGCCTGTACCTGGATCGCCTCCGGCCCCAGCACCGGCCTCGGCCTGCCCGAAATGTTCCATGCCCACGGCCTGGACGCACCCGACTGCCCGCTCCAGTGCGAGTCGGTCGAATGCGCGCTGCGCTTCGTGGCCGACACCGACATGCTGACGCTGGCGCCCCGCCTGCTGATCGAGCGGGGGGCCGGGGAAGGCAGGCTGGAGCCGCCCTTGCTGGGCGGCCTGGGAGGCGCCGTGCAGATCTGCATGCTGACGCCCGAGGAACGGGTATTGACCCCCGCCGCCTCGTTCTTCCGGGCCGCTTTGCTGCAAACGGCCGGGGAGCGCGCGACATGAGCACGTTGGTGCAGCTCCAGAGCCTGGTCGCGGTGCATCGGCATGGCAGCGTGACCGCGGCCGCCGAAGCCCTGGGCCTGAGCCAGCCCGCCGTGACCCGTTCGCTCCAGGAACTGCAAGCCGAAGTGGGGCAGGTGCTGCTGTCGCGGCAGGGGCGCCGCCTGGAGCTGACCGAGACCGGACGCATCGTGCTGGAACATGCCGAGTCGCTCGTCAACCAGGACGCGCGGGCGGGCAAGGAACTGGCGGCCTGGCTGAAATCCCGCCACGCCGAAATCCGTCTGGCCGCATCCGCCGTGCCCATTGCCACCATCCTCCCGGGCGCCATCGAACTGGTGCGAAGCACCCACGCCCAGGCCCGCATCCGCATCGTCGAATCCACCTATCCCGACGTCATCCGGTTGTTCCGTGAAAACGCCATCGACCTGGCCGTGGGCTCATTCCCGGCGGGACTGCGGCGCGAGGGCTACCGCGTGGAATCGCTGTTCTCCGTTGCCATGCGCGTCGCGCTTCCGCGCGGCCATCGTCTTCGCAACCGGCGCAGGCTGGCCGACCTGCGCGCGCTCCCCTGGGTGGTTTCAGGTTCGCTGGAGGCGTCGACGGAGCTGTTCCAGAACGCGTTCGTCCAATGCGGGCTGGAACCGCCCCGGTCCGTCCTGCACTGCGAGTCCACCGCCTCCAGCCTGCAATTCATCGAACAGTCGCGCGAACTGGCCGGGTTCATCGCCCATCCCCTTGCCTCGGAGGCCGAGCAGGCCGGCCGGATCAGCCTGCCGCCGATCGCCGACCCGCTGCCCGGACACGCGGTCGGGATCTTCCACCCCTCCCATCTTTCGCAAACCACCGTCAGCATGGCCTTGTTCTCCGCGCTCAGGCTCGCCGCTCGGCGATACGCGCGGCAGCTCGGCCATGCCACGGAATGAAGATCACACCCGCGGCATGTCCTTGTCCGTATAGACCAGCGTGACACGGGCATCGTCGGGGATGGGCGGCATCGTCGCTTCCCACTGCTCGTAGCGGCCGCGAAGCTCGGCCAGCAACCCGGGATGCCGCCCGGCCAGGTTGGCCCGCTCGCGGCTGTCCTTCTCGATATCGAACAGGTATTCGTTGCCTTCGATGGCCAGATACTTCCAGTTGTCCCGACGCATCGCGCGCTGCGCGCGATGCTTCATGCGCCAGAACAACTCCCTGCCGCGGTCAAGGCCGGGGTCGCGGAACAACGGCATCAGGGACATGCCGTCCGGCGGATAGCCGGGATGCGCCGGCGCGCCGGCCGCTTCCAGGAACGTGGGCATCCAGTCCATCGTCATCGCGAACTGGCGGCTGACGGTATCCGGAACGATCATGTCAGGCCAGCGGACGACATAGGGCACCCGGATTCCCCCCTCGGTAAGATCCATCTTCCCTCCCACCAGGGGCCAACTGTCCGAGAACCTCTCGCCGCCGTTGTCGCTGGTGAACACCACCAGGGTGTTGCGATCCAGGCCCAGGCGCTCCAGTTCCGCCAGCAACCCGCCTATGCCCTCGTCCATGTGATGGATCATGCGCTGGTACACCTCCACCGACCCGCCATCCAGATGGAAGGTCTTGCCCACCAGCGACTGCGCCAGCTCGCGGTCTTCACGCGTCTCCCACGGCCAGTGGGGGGCGGTGTAGTGCAGGCTCAGCAGGAACGGATCGCGGCTGGCCGCGCATCGCCGCACGAAGTCGACCGCCTTCGCGGAGAACAGGTCGGTCAGATAGGCGTCGGAATGGAACGGCACGCCATTTTCCCAGAGGTCGTGCTTGCCGTTGGGCGCCGTATGAGTGAAGTAGTCGATGCCGCCGGACATCAGACCGCAGTGTTCGTCGTAGCCGCTGAGCAACGGCCCGAAATCGGGCTCGAATCCGAGGTGCCACTTGCCGACCAGGGCGGTCCGGTAGCCGCGTTCGCGCAGCAGCGACGGCATGGTGGGATGCTCGGGGGGCAGTCCCGATGCGCTGCGGCTGGCGCTGCGGCCATGCAGAGGCTCGTCGGCGGCCCCGCGCAGCCGATACTGGTAGCGGCCGGTCATCAGCGCGAACCGGGTCGGCGAGCACACCGGCGAGTTCGCATAGCCCCGCGTCAGCTTCATGCCTTGCCGGGCCATCCGGTCGATGTTGGGCGAAACGGGCGCCCGCCCGCCATAGCAGCCCAGGTCCGCGTAGCCGAGATCGTCGGCAAGTATGAAAATGAAATTGGGAAGGCTCATGATGCAAGGCTCGCCGGTTCCGCGGTAGCGGCCTCGCGGCGCTCCCGGGCCATCAGGTCCTGGACCCGCTTGCGTCCCTTGAGCGCGGCAGCGTCCACGCGCTGATGCATTTCCGGCGGCAGCCCGCCGATCTCGACCATGTCGTCGCACAGCTTGGCCGCTTCCTCGTCCTGCGCGATGGCCATCTGCACCATGCGCGCCAGTTCGCCGTCGTATTCCGGTTCCTGGGCGCGAAAGTTGCGCGTCGTGGCATGGAAGTAGTGGGTGCTGTGCGGTGTTTCCGGCGTCAGGCCGTGGATGACCTGGAATCCTCCGAACTCCCGTCCCGGCTCGGTTCCCCCTTCGCTCGCGCTGCGGAAATACGAAGACGTCACATGCAGCGACGGCGCGAAGAAGTACGCCTCCATGCGTCGATCGACCTTGCCCCGCGTTCCGACGATGCCCGCGATCGGCAGATCGTCGATGTCGTCTCCTCGCACGTCGCGCGTGATCGACAACCTGTCCGCATGGTCCTCGACCACCGGCGCGGTCGACGCCACCCGCATGCCGCCCACCGTGTCATGATGCAGATAGGACAGGTGCGACAGGTCCAGGATGTTGTCCTGGATAAAGGTGTAGCGTGCCTTCGCCGTCACCCGGCCGCCCACGGCGGGCCGCCATCCGGGCGTATCCAGGTGCATGACCGACATGTCCGGTATCCGGGCCGGATCGGCCAGTTCCGGATCGCCCATCCAGATCCATACCATTTCCCATCGCTCGGCAAGGGGATAGGCGCGCAGCCGGTAGGTGGGCGGCACGCGTTCCTGGGAAGGAATCCGGACACAGGCACCCGACGAATCGAACGTGAAGCCGTGGTACATGCACTGGACCGCATCGCCTTCCAGCCTGCTCAGGGAAAGCGGATAGCGCCGATGTATGCAGCGGTCGGCCAGCGCGACCGGTGTGCCGTCCTCGCGCCGATACATCACGACCGGCTCTCCGAGCAGGGTCCTGCCAAGCAGGCTGCGGCCCAGTTCGTGGCGCCATGCGGCGATGTACCAGCAATTTCTTGGATAGAGATATCCTTCCGGATAGGGAAACATTGCACGCCTCTCGCTTGATCGATCCGATATGCCGATGCCCTGACAGAAGTGTCAGCCACCGATCTTGATGTTGGTCTTGGCGATCACATCGCCCCAGCGCTCGTACTCGGCACGGATGAGTTCCCGCACCTCCTGCGGCGTCCCCGCGCCGCTGCTCGCTCCGCCGACACTGTCGAGCAGTTGCTGCGCCTCGGTGCTCTGCAATGCCTTCGCCAATTCGGCATTGAGTCTCCGGACGATGGTGTCCGGCGTCCCCTTGGGGGCGACGAGGACCCACCACGACTGGCTTTCCAGCTCGGGAAAGCCCTGCTCGCGCACGGTGGCCACGTCGGGAAACCTGGCGCCGCGCGACTCGCCGGTCATGGCGATATAGCGGAACTTGCCCGCCTTCACATAGGGCACCGTCAAGGAAGAAGCGGTCTCCAGCATCAGATCCACTCTGCCGGCCAGGGCCTCGTTGACCATCTGTGGCGTTCCGCCAAACGGCAGATGCGTCAACTGGGCGCCGCTCTTGGCCATCAGGAGCTCCCAGAGGAGATGGTGCACCGAGCCCACGCCCAGTGAACCGAACACCAGCGGCGTCGCTGCGCTCTTCTGGTAGGCCAGCATGCTCTTCAGGTCATGGATCGGCAGGTCGCTGCGCACGCTGATGTAGTAGGGGCCTCGCTGCACGAAACCGATGGGCTCGAGATCGCGGCGCGGATCGTAACCCGCGGTGGGAATCACATGGGGACCGGTGCCCAGGCCCGATGCCACCCCCAGCATGAGCGTATAGCCATCCGGCTTGGCGCGGGCGACCGCCGCGGTCGCGATGGTGCTGCCGGCGCCGGGGCGGGCGTCCACATAGAAGGCCTGCCCCATCGCCTTGGTGAATTGATTGGCGATGAGGCGCGCCATGATTTCCGGAGGCGTGCCGGTCGCGAATCCCACGACCAGCCGTACAGGCTTCTCCGGATAGGCATGGTCCGCCGCCGATGCGGGCTGCATCGCGGACGCGCATGCCAGGGCGCCCGCCATGGCCAGCACCGCAGCGCGTCGGCGCGGGGCTTCGGGAACGGCCCGATCCGATACGTCCACTCGCTTCATGTCCGCCTCCTTCCTGCTCGTATTGTTGTGAGACGGGAGCCAGGATAGGAGTGAAGCGGGTATGCGACAACGTTAGGATTCGGATTGCCCATGCAGTAAATGCATGGATCAACGGCCGGCCGCCCGGCCCCTTCAATCCAGCACGATATTGGCCTCGGCCGCGATCCGGCGGAACTTGGCGATGTCCTGCACGACCTGCCTGGCCAGGACGTCGGCCGGCTCGTACTGCACGTTCAGGCCGATGTCGTAGGCCTTGGCGCGAAAGGCCTCGTCCTTGGCCAAGGTCTGCGTCGCGCGCGCCAGCCGCTCCACCACGCCGGGCGGCGTGCCAGCCGGCGCCATCAGACCCTGCCACCAGGTCATGTCGTAGCCCTTCAGGCCCGCCTCGTCCACCGTGGGCACGCTGGGCAGGCGCGGATCGCGCGCGATCCCGGTGGTGGCGATGGCCTTGACTTTGCCCGCATCGACGTAGGGCTTGGCCGCGCCGTCGTGGGTACAGCTGACCTGCCCGGCGATTACGTCCTGCAACGCCGGACCGCTGCCGCGGTAGGGCACGTGCACGATCTTCACGCCGGCCATCACGTTGAACAGTTCGCTAGAAAAATGATTGCCCGTGCCGGGGCCGGCGCTGGCATAGCTCAGCTTGCCCGGATGGGCCTTGGCATAGGCCACGAGCTCGGCCACCGTACTGGCCGGCACCGAAGGGTGGCAGACGATGGTGCTGGCGTACCAGAACAGCTTGGCGATGGGCGTGAAGTCCTTGACCGGATCGAACGGCAGCGAGGCCGCCGTGGCCGGCAGGGTGCCGTGCGTGATGGAGTTGGCGTACAGCAGGGTGTAGCCGTCGGGTGCGGCGCGCGCCGCTTCCGAGGCCCCGATGCGCGTACCGCCGCCGCCCTTGTTCTCCACGTACACGGTCTGGCCCAGCAGCTCGCCCAGCTTCTGCGCCACCAGCCTCGCGGATACGTCAGTCACGCCGCCCGGCGCGTAGGGCACGATCAGCTTGATCGACTTGGCAGGATACGGCTGGGCCTCCGCCCGCCCGGCGGCCAGCGCCAGGCCCGCTGCGAACAACGTGGCCAGATACCGCCTGCGCCCCGGCACGACAAGTCCTTGTTTCATCTCCACTCCTCCTTGTGCCGCACGGCCTCTCTGTGGAGGCTGGCGGATCATGGTTCAGGCGCGCTCGGCGTCGAACGTGATGTTGACCTTGCGGAAGGCCTCGACCACCTCGGGGCCGAAGCGGCGGTTCACCTCCTCGCCCACCGTGGGGGAATAGACGACGGTATCGCTCATCCGCTCCTGTCCCTGGATGATGACGAACAGCCGCGCGGTCTCCTTGCCGGTGTTGCGGAAGGCGCGCATCGCGCCGGTTGGCATGCCGACCAGATCGCAGGCGCGCACCGGCAGGCGGTACTCGTCCTCGAAGCCCCAGGTAATGTCCCATTCGCCGTCCAGCACGAAGAACGATTCCTGCGTGTCGAAATGCGCGTGCGGCAGCGGCCCGTCGTCCGGCACGCATTCGGCGATCGCCACGTACAGGCCGGGGCCGCCCTTGAGCGGCGCATCCTGCGAGCGGCCGACATGGCCGTCGGGCACCAGCAGCGGGAACACGGAACTGGCGGTCAGCCATTCGGTGGCCTCGGGCGGGATGGCGCTGCGCGCGTTCAGGGCGCGCTTGTACGGTACCAGCGTGGCGAAACGCGTCACGCGCTGCGCCATCATGTCCGGATCGGCCTCCCGCCCGCGTCCCGGCTCGACGCGCGCGTTCAACCCGGCCAGCTCTTGCGCATCGACCGCCGCTGGCAACGGGCCCGGAAATATCGCGGGATAGGCGCAATCGGGTTCGCCGTTGAGCAACATCAGCGCCTTGGCGCCGTCCGCGCCATGGCAGGAGACCTCGTGCAGCACGTCGGCGGGTATCGACAGCATGTCGAAGCGCCCCAGGCGGATCTCATGCGCCAGGTCCGGGCCGAAGCGCACGCGCAGCGCACCCGCCAGGCACAGGATGTTCTCCATGGCATCGGGGTTGCGGTAGGGCAGCGAGCCCCGGCCCGGATCCCACGCCGCATAGCCGGTGCAGGCGCGCGCGGGGCTGGGCACGCGGGGCTCGGCGAAACGGCCGCGCGTGTTGCGGGCGCCCATCAAGGCCACCAGTTGCCCGCCCCACAGCGCGCGCACGGCCTCGGCACGCGCGCCTTCGCGCTCCGCGCGGGCATAGTCGTCGAACCGCGCCGTGCGGGCGCCCATGGCTTCGTACGAAACATCCAGGGTTTTCATCCAGGCTCCATCGATTGGGAATAGGGCCGGCCACGGCCGGCTAGCAGGCGGCGCGCAGCCGCGAGACGAGAAAGGCGGCGGCATCGTCCAGCCGCTCGCCGGAAAGTTCCAGGTGGGGGCCGGGGTAGGCCACCAGCCGCTTGTCGGCGCTACCCAGGGCGTCGAACAACCCGGCCGTGCCCTCGCGGTCGAAGACTTCGTCGTCCCACTGCTGGGTGAACCACACCGGGATGCGCAGTTGCCGCGCGGCCGGCGCCAGGTGCTCGCTGGCGGGATACGAGGTGCCCCACAACCCCAGCACGGCGGCGCGCACCCGGCCGTCCGCGGCCAGGTAGGGCAGCCCGTAGGCGGTGCCCATGGAAACGCCGATGTAGCCCACGGGCCGGCCCTCCAGCGCCGGCCACGCCAGCAAGGCATCCAGGAACGCACGCCAGTCGGCCGTCATGCTGTCGCGGGTGGAACCGTCGCGCCAGGCGGCGCGGAAATCCGTCTTCGCCGCGCCCGGATCGCGCGAACCGTCGGCGCGGCGCTCGCCGTGCACCGGACCGTCGATGGCGGCCACCGCGTAGCCCTCGGACAACAGGCAGTCGCGGATGGCGAGCACGGCCGTCGATTCCTTATGGCCGCTGCCGCCATGGCAGGCCAGGACCAGCCCGGCACAGGGGGTCTCGGGCAGCCAGGCGATGCCCGGCACGGCGCGGCCCTCGACGGCAAGCCGCAGCCGCTCTTCCCGCCACGGGCGGTCCACAGGAGAAAACAGGTGATCTTGCATGCCGGCGATTACAGCAAGCCGGGCCGGTGCGGCACAATCGCGCGCCGCCGATACCGCTATTGAGGACCGTCGATCGCCGCGTCCTGGCGCAGTTGCGCGGCCACGTCGCGCATCACGCCGCGCAGCCAGACGTGCGCGGGTTCGCGGTGCACGCGCTCGTGCCACAGCATGCTCAGGTCGGCGCGGTCAGTGTCGAAGGGCAGGGGCAGGATTTGCAGCGGCAACGTACGCGCCGCGTCGCAGGCGATGCGCTGCGGCACGATGGCCAGCATGTCGGTCACCGCCACCACGTCGGCCGACAGCAGCACGTTGGGCACCCGCAGCCCGACGTCGCGGGACAGGCCACGCCGCTCGAGGATGTCGTCCACCATGACCTCGATGGTCGGATAGGGCACCGGCCCGGTCCCCCACACCACGTGCGGATAGGCCAGGAACTGTTCCAGCGTGAGCGAACCCCGGATGCCGGCGTGGCCGGCCGCGGCGATGCAGACGATGCTTTGCGGGTACAGCACGGTCTGGTGCAGGTCTTGCGGCACCTGCCGGACATAGCCGATGACGAGATCGCCTTCGGCGTCGCGCAGGTATTCGTGGGTGCGGCGGATGTCCACCGGCCGCGAGGTGAAGCGCAGCCGCGGCGCCTCGCGCCGGGCGCGGGCCATCAGACCCGGCAGGAACTGGCGCGCCACGCCCTCGGACGCCAGGATGCGGAAATGTCCTTCGGCCACCTCGGGCACGAACTCGTCGGTGCCGCGCGTGGCCGCGTCGATCAGCTCGAGCGCCTCGTGCACCTTGCGCGCCAGCTCCACGCCCCGTGCAGTGGGCTCCATGCCCGACGACGTCTTGACCAGCAGCGGATCGTGGAAGATCTCGCGCAGCCGCGCCAGCGCGCTCGACATGGCCGACTGGCCGATGCCCACCCGCTCGGCCGCGCGCGTCACGTGCCGCTCGCGCATCAGGGCGTCGAGGTAGGTCAGCAACTGGAGGTTGATCCGCTTGTGATCGGACATGCGCGCGAACCCCGAAGCCATCGAAAGCCCGTCATTGTAGTGAACCCCAAGGACCTAGACAGCGGCGATCGTCCTGGGCACCGGCATGTCGCGCCCGACCGGACGCGACATGCCGCCATCGCGCAGCCATTCCAGGGCCAGCGGCCACAGCAGGTCCTGGTAGTCGCTGTGGAAGAAGGCGAAATGCCCGATCGCCTGGCTGTCGACCTCCTCGGGCGCGATGCGCAAATGCGTGCGCTCGCTGTGCGTGAAGTAGCCCAGGGTGCGCTCGACGGCCGCCACCGTGCCGAAGGGGTCGTCGGTCAGGCTGATCGCCAGGATGCCGGCCCGCGCCGTGGCGGCCGGCAGGGGGCCGCCGCCGAAGGCCAGGCGGGCGCTCGGCCGGTCCTCGTAGCGCGGCGTGCGCGCGCTCCAGTCCAGCGCGACGCCGGCGGGCGTGTCCTCCAGCCAACCCAGCCGGCGGCCCGGGAAGTATCCGCATACCCGGGCCAGCAGTGGCATCGCCAGATGCCACTTGACCGCCATGCGCCAGCGCACCGCGGCGTCGTAGTCGCGCCAGTACGCGAACTGGGCACCCACCGTGACCATGCGGCCGATCCTGGAACAGGACGCGGCCAGCGCGGGAGCCCAGCCGCCGAAGCTGTGCCCGACGACATGGATCTCGCGGCCCGGCCACATGGCGGCGGCATAGCGCAGCACGGCCTCGCAGTCCCGCGCGCCCCAGTCGGTCCAGCTTGCCGGGAAGCCGCGCAGGCGGTCCGGACGCGATTCGCCTATGCCCCGGTAGTCGTAGGCGACGACGTCCATGCCGTTGTCGTACAGGTATTGGGCGAAGCGGAAGTAATAGCGGCACTTGACCGAGGTGGCCGCGTTGATGATCACCACCGGCCTCGTCATCGCGCCCACGTCGATGCCGCGCCAGACGAAGCCGCCCAGCGGATAGCCGTCGTCCGCATGGATGACGACGGGCAGCGCGGCGGCGGGCCGGGCGAAGCCGGCGGGCGGTGGCTTGGGCAGGGCGCTCATGGTGGCTTGCGATCGAACAACGCCCTACGATACCCCGCGCGCCCGGGCCGCACCAGCCCGCAAGGCGCACGGCCCGGTCAGTCCGCGGCGGCGCATCCTTCTGCGAAAGCCGCCGCAGCCAGCAACTCGAAGTCGCGGCCAGGCGCGCCTATCAGTTGCGCGCCCAGCGGCAACCCGGCCGGCCCACGGCCCATGGGCAGGGACAAGGCGGGCAGGTGCAGGAAGGTCCACAGCCCGCCGTAGCGCGGCGAGCCGGTTTCCATGCCGACCTCGGCCTCGCCATCGGCCGCCGGATACAGCAGGACGTCGGCGTCGTCGAACAGGCTGGCGGCCTCGCGCTGCGCGGCCCGCATGGACGACCGCAGTTCGGCGTACCCGGCCATGGACAGATCCGCTTCGGCCTCGACCCGCTGTTGCAGGCGCGGGCTGAGCCGCTCGTGATGCCATCGGCGTTCATGCGCCAGCGACTGCCGCAGTTCGAACGCCGACAGCCGGGCCTGGAGCACCACGGCGGCCTCCAGGCCCGGTGGCAGGTGCACGGTCCGCAGCCGGGCGCCGCCGCGTTCGAGCCGGCGGGCGAAGGCCAGCAGCGCCTCGACGGTCTCGGGCCGGGCGGCCGCCCACTGGCTGGATTCGCACACGGCGATCCGGAGCGCCCCCGGCTCTCGCGCGGCCGCCGGGCCGAACACGGCATGGCGCGCGTCGGCCACCGTTCTGGCGAATACGCCTATCGTGTCCAGGCTGGGACTCGCATGCTTGAGGCCGGACGTGTTGATCAGGCCGTAGGACGGCTTGTAGCCGACGACGCCGCAATAGGCCGCGGGGCGGATGATCGAGGCGCTGGTCTGGGTGCCGAACGCCAGCGGCACCATGCCGTCGGCCACGGCGGCGGCCGAACCGCTGGACGAGCCTCCCGGAGTGCGCGACGGATCCAGCGGATGGCGCGTGGCGCACGGCGTCAGCGTGGCGAACTCGCAGGTCTCGGTCTTACCGAGCAGGATCCCGCCCGCCTCGCGAGCCACCGCGATGCAGGCGGCATCGGCGGCCGGACGATGGCCGGCATGGATGGGCGAACCGTAGGCGGTTGGTAGATCGGCGGAATCCAGGATATCTTTGGCGGCGAACGGCAGGCCGCGCAAGGGCCCCGGGGCGCCGCCTCGATCGGCCTGCCGGGCCTGGGCGATCGCCCGGGCCCGGTCGACCTGCGCGAAGGCGCGCACCGTGGCCTCCCGCTCGTCGATGCGGTCCAGGCAGGCCCGCACCAGGGCCTCGCTGCTGAGGCTGCCTTCCTCGATCGCCCGCAGGGCGGACAGCGCGCTGAGAAAATTGGGGGCTGGAGTCTTCATGCCGGGGAAACCATGTCAATAGAACGAACGGCCTTAGGGGCCGTTCCACACATCGGGAAAAAAGTGCCACTGCTTTCCATGCGCCTGCTCCACACGTTCTCGGTCGTCGCGGAAGAATTGCATTTCGGCCGGGCCGCCGAGCGGCTCCACATGACCCAGCCGCCGCTCAGCCAGCAGATCCGCCAGTTGGAGCAGATGATCGGGGCCGAGCTTTTCCACCGCACGACGCGCTCGGTCAGCCTGACGCCCGCGGGGCGGATCCTGCACGACCGCGCAAGAAAGATCCTGCAGGATGCCGAATCCGCGGCGGACGCGGCCCGGCGCGCCGCCAGCGGTTCGGCCGGCAGCGTGGCCATCGGCTTCACCGCCAGCTCCATCTACCGCACGCTGCCCCGCCTGGTCTCGGCCTTCCGCCGCCAGTACCCCGAGGTCGAGCTGCGGCTGGAGGAAATGCGCCCCGAGCCCATGCTCGATGCGCTGCACGCCGACAAGCTGGACGTCGCGCTGCTGCGGCCGCCGGAAAAATCGCTCGCGGATCCGCGCCTGGCGCACAGCGTCATCGCGCAAGAGCGGCTGGTGCTGGCGCTGCCCGCCGACCATGCCCTGGCGCATCTCGAACAAGTCCCGGTCAGCAACCTGGACGGGCTGCACCTGATCGGATTTTCCCCCGACCAGGCACCGTACTCGTACGAACTGTGCCAGCGGCTCTTCCACGCGGCGCAAGTCGCGCCGCACGTGGTCCAGGCCAGCATCCTGCCCACCATGCTGGCGCTGGTCGAGGCGGGCATGGGCGCGGCGCTGGTACCGGCCTCGGCCCAGGCGACCTGGACCGGCGCCCTGCACTACCGGCCGCTGACCGGCACCGAGGAAAACATCACCACGCTGTACGCGGTCCGCCGGCAGGACATGCGCAACCCGGCGGCCGAAAAATTCATCGGCCTGGCCGGGGCGCCGCGCGAGCCGTAGCACGCCTGCGGCCTACTGGGCCGTGATCTTGGCGGCGCGGATCACCTTCTCCCACTTGGTGTTCTCGGTGGCGATGAACTTGCCGAACGCCTCCGGCGAGTCGCCCACCACCCGAGCGCCCATGTCTTCGAGCTTGCGCCGGATATCGGGCTGCCCCAGCACCTGGCGCACGGCGCCGTTCAGCTTCTCGACCACCGGCTGCGGCGTGCCCGCGGGCGCGACCAGCCCGTACCAGTTGGTGAACTCATAGCCCGGCACGCCGGCCTCGGCCACGGTGGGCACATCCGGCAGCAGCGGCGACCGTTCGCTGCCCAGTATCGCCAGCGCGCGCAGCCGCCCGTCGCGCACGTAGGGCAGCGCCTGGAGCAGGCTGTCGAACGATGCCGACACCTGGCCACCGATCAGATCCGACAGGCTCTGGCCACTGCCCTTGTAGGGCACGTGCGTGAGCTTGGTGCCGGCCAGGCTGTCGAACAGTTCGCCGGCCAGGTGCGGCCCGCCGCCTATGCCCGACGACGAATAGGTCAGATGGCCGGGGCGCGCCTTGGCCAGGTCGATGAACTCGCGCAGGGTCTTGGCCGGCACCGACGGATGCACCAGCAGCGCGAACTGCACCTCCACCACCTTGCTGACCGGCTTCAGGTCGCGCTGGACGTCGACGCGCATCGAATACAGATAGGGATTGACCGCCAGGTTGCCCATCGTCGCCATCAGCGTGGTGTAGCCGTCGGGCGCGGCCTTCGCCACGTTCTCGGTGCCGATGACGCCGCCCGCGCCCGCCCGGTTCTCGACCACGACGGATTGGCCGAACAGCTCGGCCATGCGCGGGGCCACCAGCCGGGCGACGATGTCCGTCCCGCCCGCCGGCGCGAACGCGACGACCATGCGGACCGGCTTGTCGGGATAGGTCTGCGCGCTGGCTGGACCCGCCACGGCGGCCGCGGCAAGGGCCCACGCGGCGTGGCGGAAGGAGGAGGAAGAAAGGATCTTGCGCATGGCGTGCTGTCCTGGACGGAATGATGGGACCGGGAAACAGCCGTTCCCGGAGCGACGCCGGCACTCTAGCCCCGGGCGGGCGGCACCGTCCAATTCGAAAACACGCCTCGATTGAGTCGCCAGGGCTCTCAATCGGCGCGGCGCGCCACGGGCAGCCCCGAGGTCTTGTCATAGACGATCTGCCGCAACCAGCGATAGGCCGGCTCGGCATGCAGCCGCTCGTGCCAGTACTGGTGGATCTGGAAATTGGCCAGTTCCAGCGGCGGCGTGAAGATGCGCACGTCCAGCAGCCGCGAGAACAGCGTGCCCAGGTCCTCGGGCACGGTCGCGATCAGGTCGGCCTGCGCCACCAGGAAGGGCAGGGCCGAGAAACGCGGCACGTGCAGGATCACGTCGCGCGTCAGGCCGCGCTCGGCCAGGGCCTGCTCCATGGCGTAGTACTGCGAACCGCTGTTCACGTACATGGCATGGCGACAGCGCAGGAACTGCTCCAGCGACAGGGAGTCGCGAATCTCGGGATGATGGCCCGCGACCATGCACACGTAGCGCGTGGTGCGCAGGTTCTGCTGGCGCGCCCAGTTGGGCATGCCCAGGAAATAGCCGATGGCCAGGTCGATGTTGCCGCTGTCCAGGGATTCGACGACCTCGTCCGGGCGCAGGTCCACGATGGTCAGGCGCGCGTGCGGTGCGTGCTCGCGCAGGTGGGCGAGCACCTGCGGCATCGCGACGATCATGCCGACGTCGTTGATGTAGACGCGGAAATTGATCGTGGTGCTGGCGGGCGTGAACTCGGACGACAGGTCCACGCCCTTGAGCACCTCCAGCACCTGCGCGATCTTGGGCGCGATGCCGTCCGAGAACGGCGTGGGCCGCATGCCGCGCGAGGTGCGCACGAACAGCGGATTGTCGAAATGGGCGCGCAGGCGCTTGAGCGCGGCGCTGACCGCCGGCTGGGTCAGATTGAGTTCGTCGGCCGCCGTCGACAGACGTTGGTGCCGGTAGATGGCGTCGAAGCACAGCAGCAGATTCAGGTCGAAACGCAGCAGATCCATGTCGGAGTGATATCAACGCCGTTGATATTGAAGATAAACCATTTTGCTAGGAATTGATATCGCTCGGCCCTAGACTGGCTTCGCCATCACGAGAAACAGGCGCCCACGAAGGCGCCACGGGAGACAGACGCTTGGACGCTCACACGACGCCCGGCGCGCATCAGACCGGCCGCCTCCAGATCCTGGGGATATGCGGCAGCCTGCGGCGCCGTTCCTACAACCGCATGGCGTTGCTCGCCGCGCACGACCTGATGCCGGTCGAGTTGTCGCTGGAACTGGCCGAACTCGACGGCATTCCCATCTACAACGGCGACATGGAGGCCGAGGGCATCCCCGAGCCGGTGCGGCAGCTGGCGGACCGCATCCGCGCCGCGGACGGACTGCTCATCGCCAGCCCCGAATACAACTTCTCGGTCAGCGGCGCGCTCAAGAACGCGATCGACTGGCTCTCGCGCCTCGACCCCCAGCCCTTCCGGTACAAGCCGGTGGCCGTGCTGTCCGCCACGCAGGGACCGGTGGGAGGCGCGCGCAATCAGTACGACCTGCGCAAGATCCTCGGCTGCCTGGAGGCGCAGGTGCTGCTGCGGCCCGAGGTATTCATCGGTTCCTGCCACACGAAATTCGACGCCAAGGGCCGGCTGGCCGACGAAGCCACGCGCAAGGTGCTGGGCGACCAGATGGCAGCCTTCGCCCATTGGGTCCGGCGCCTGCGCGCCCTGGACCCGGCGCGCGCCTAGAACAACAGGAGGAGACACCATGAAGATCGCATCCCCCCGGTCCGGCCGCATGGCCGGATTCGCCGTGCGCGCCGCCCTGGCCGCCGCCGCGCTGGCCATGGCCCCCGCCATGGCCCAGCCCATCAAGATAGGCATCATCACCGACAAGGTCGGCCCCGCCAAGCCCTATGCCGAACCGGTCACCGCGGGTGCCGTCTTCGCCGCCAAGGAGCTCAACGCCAAGGGCGGCGTCCTGGGCCGCCAGGTCGAACTGCTGATCGAGGACGACCAGGCCCGCCCCGACATCTCGGCCACGGCCGCGCGCAAGCTGGTCGAAGCCGGCGCCACGTTCATCCTGTCGCTATCGCTCACGCCGTCGACCCAGCAGGTGCAGACCGTCACGCTGGAAACCAGGACGCCGCAGCTCACGCCGTCCAACAGCGGCGACACCCTGACCACGCAGATCGACAACCCGTATTTCTGGCAGACCGGCCCCTTGGGGTCGACCCAGATCGCCACGCTGCTGGCCTACGCCGCCAATCGCAGCTTCAAGCGCGTGGCGCTGGTGGGGGAAAACTCCGACCTGGGCCAGTTGACCAACCGCTCGTTCAAGGCGGGACTGGAGAAATCCGGCGTGCAGATCGTGGCCGAGGAAGTGGTCCCGCGCGGCTCGACCACCGCCGACCCGCAGATGCAGAAGGTGCGCGCCGCCAAACCCGACGCCATCTTCCTGACCGGCGTCACCACGCCCGAGAACGTGCTCATCCTGCGTTCGTACCGGCAACTGGGCCTGAAGATGCCGCTGCTGGGCAACTTCAACCTGTCGGTGCCCCAGACCGCGGTGGTGGCCAAGGGACTGCTGGACGGCGTGGTGTTCGTCGATGCCTTCGATCCGGCCAAGCCGGAAGCGCGCCGTTTCATCGAGGCCTACAAGAAAGAGAACGGCGTCGAGCCCTACAACCTGAACGGCTACGGCTACGACGGGCTGATGCTGGTGGCCGATGCCATCAAGCGGGCCGGCGGCACCGACAAGGAAAAGGTGCGCGCGGCCATGCAGGCCACGCAGGGCTACGTGGGCGTGCTGGGCGCGGTGGGATCGGCCTACGGCTTCCCCGCCGGCAAGCGCACGGGCTTCGACCGCAACGGCATGGTGGTGCGGGTGTACGAAGGCGACAGGCAGGGCAAGGTCGTCTTCTCGGGCGCGCAGTGACGCGGGTGCAGGGACCTCATGACCGATCTACTCGAACTCCTCGTCAGCGCCGCCGCCAGCGGCTGTATCTACGGGCTGGTGGCGCTGGCCTACCTGCTGATCACGCGCCCGACCGGCATCATCAACTTCGGCGTGGGTGAATGGGCCATGGTGGCGGCCTTCGGCGCCTACGTGGCGCTGTCCCGCATCGAGCTGCCCTACGCCGTGTCCATCGCGCTGGTGGCCGTGCTGATGGTGGCCGTGGGCTGGCTGACCGAACGGCTGGCCGTGCGGCCGCTGGTGGTCAGGGGTGCGCCGCCGCTGGCACCGGTGCTCGCGCTGCTGGGCATGCTGGTGGTGTTCCGCGAACTGGTGTCGCTGGGCTTCGGCCCCGACCCGCAGCCGGTGCCCCCGGCCTTCGGCTTCGGCCGGCTGGAACTCGGGCTGCTGGCGGGTTCCTACCAGAGCTTCTTCATCATCGCGATTGCCGCGGCGGTGTTCGCGGGTGCCTGGTATTTCTTCGAGCGCACGCTGACCGGCCGGTCGTTCGAGGCGGTCGCGCTGGACCGCCGCGCCGCCGCGCTGATGGGCATCAACCTGTCGCGCGTGACGGCGCTGTCCTTCTCGGCCGGGGCGGTGGTGGCCGGACTGGCCGGCGTGCTGGTGGCGCCCAACGTCTCGGCCCATTATCTGATGGGCATGCCGCTGGCCATACAGGGCTTTACCGCGCTGGTCATAGGCGGGGCGACGCGGGTCGAGGGCGCGCTGCTGGGCGGCCTGATCCTGGCCTTCGCCGAGCAATTCACGGTGCGCTACGCGCCGGTTCCACCCGGCCTGGCCATGGGCGTGCCGCTGGTACTGCTGATCGCCTTCCTGCTGGTGCGCCCCGCGGGCCTGCTGCGTCCCCGGGAGGCCCGCGCATGAAATCCCTGCTTTCCTACGTCGTGGCGGCCGTGGTGCTGTCGGCCATCGCCTTCGCACTGGGGGCCTACCAGACCGACATCTACCGCAAGATGCTGCTGTGGATCGCGCTGGCCATCAGCTACAACTTCCTGTTCGGCATCTCGGGCCAAATCGCTTTCTCGCACTTCAGCTTCTATGGCATCGGCGCCTACACCATCGTCATCCTGGTCACCCAGGCGGGCCTGCCGCTGCCGCTGGCGGTGCTGGCCACGGTGGCGGTCTGCGTGGCGCTGGCGCTGGTGGTGGCGATACCGGCCACCCGCCTCGAGGGCTTCTATCTGGCGCTGGCCACGCTGGCCTTCGCCCAGCTCTTCATCGTCGTGCTGAACGAAGGCGGCGCGATCACCGGCGGCACTGGCGGGCTGGCCAGCTACCGGCTGCCGGACATCTTCGGCGTGCACGTCACGGGCCCCTGGTACACGGTGGTGATCGTGGTCCTGATGCTGGCCACCATGGCCATCATCGGCCGGCTGGACCGCTCCTGGTTCGGCCGCGCCTGCCGCGCGGTGCGCGACAACCCCGAGGCCGCAGCGGCCATGGGCGTGGACGTGCGGCGCACCAAGGTCATCGCCTATGCCGTCACCAGCGCGCTGGCCGGCGTCGCCGGCATGGTCTACGCCTTCGTCGACAACACCGTCAACCCGCACATCTTCGGGCTGGAGAACGTCTTCCTGCTGCTGTTCATGGTGATCGTCGGCGGCAGCGGCCGCATGGCGGGCGCCATCCTGGGCGCGGCGCTGCTCTACCTGATGCCGCTCGTACTGTCGCCCTTGATCGGGCATCACCATGCGCTGGTGTTCGGTGTGTTCATGGTGCTTGCGGTGCTGTTCCAGCCGCGCGGCCTGATCGGGTTGTGGGACCGGCTGCGGGCCCGCCACCACCGGCCTCCCGCCGTCCTACCGCGCGCGCCGGCCATCGAGCCCAAGCCGGTGAAACGGGAGGGCCTGGCATGAGCGCCCCCCTGTTGCAGGCACGCGGCCTGTGCAAGCGCTTCGGCGGCCTGCACGCCGTGTCGGACCTGGACCTGGACGTGCACGCGGGCGAAGTGGTGGGCGTGATCGGCCCCAACGGCGCCGGCAAGACCACCACCTTCAACATGATCGCCGGCGCCTTCGCGCCCACCAGCGGCCAACTGGCCTTCGACGGCCGCTCGCTGGCGGGCGTGCCCACGCACGGTTTCGCGCCGCGCGGCATCGTCCGCACCTTCCAGCACAACAAGTCCTTCGACAGCCTGTCGGTGCGCGAGAACATCATGGTCGGCATGCACACGCGGATGCCGGCGTCGCTGTGGCGCGTGCTGGCCGGCACCCCCGACGCCCATCGCGCCGAACGCGAGGCACAACGGCGGGCGGACGAACTGGTGGACTTCGTCGGCCTGGGCGAATTCGCGCGGGCCGAGGTCGCCACGCTGTCCTTCGGCCAGGGGCGCCTGCTGGAGATCGCGCGCGGACTGGCCGCCGAGCCGCGTCTGATGCTGTTCGACGAACCGGCCGCCGGGCTGGCGCCGGGCGAATGCGCGCGGCTGGAGGAGATCATCCTGGGTATCGCGCGGCAGGGCATCGCGGTCCTGCTGATCGAGCACGACATGCGCTTCCTGATGGCGCTGGCCGACCGGGTGGCGGTCCTGAACTTCGGCCGCAAGATCGCCGACGGTACGCCCGACGCGGTGCGCGCCGACCCGGCGGTGATCGAGGCCTACCTCGGCAACGTGGAGAACCTGGCCCATGCTTGAACTACGCAACGTCAGCGGCGGCTATGGCCACGCGCCCGTGGTGCGCAACGTCGACCTGCGGGTGGAGCGCGGCGAGACCGTCGCGCTGCTGGGACCCAACGGCGCGGGCAAGACCACGCTCCTCGCGGCGCTGTCGGGCATTCTTGCGCAGCGCTCGGGCACGGTGAAGCTGGCCGGCGCCGACATCGGCGGGCTGCCCAGCCATCGCATCGTCGAATGCGGACTGGTCCAGGTTCCCGAGGGCCGGCACGTGTTCGCGCCGCTGTCGGTGGAAGACAACCTGCGCCTGGGCTCGGTCACGCTGGTCCGGCGCGACCGTTCGCGCGCCGAGGAACGCTTCGACTTCGTCTACCGCCTGTTCCCCCGCCTGGCCGAGCGGCGCCGGCAGCTTGCCGGCACCTTGTCGGGCGGCGAGCAGCAGATGGTGGCGATCGGCCGGGCGCTGATGTCCGCGCCGCGCATGCTGCTGCTGGACGAGCCCTTCCTGGGCCTGGCCCCGCGGGTCGTGGACGAGATCCTGGCGGTGCTCGACCGGCTGCGGGCCGAGGGCCTGACCATGCTGCTGGTCGAGCAGAAGCTGGACATCGCGCTGCCCTTCACCCGCCGCGCCTACGTGCTGATGAAGGGCGGCATCGCGCTGGCCGCCGACAGCGCCGAGCTGGCCCGTCGCGACGACCTCGCCCAACTCTATTTCGATCTGGCGCGGCAGGCGGCATGAGCCCGACGCGACCGCACGTTTCATCCGGAGCAACACCATGACATCTTTCGTACCCATCCGCGGCCTGCATCACTTCGCCTACCGATGCCGCGACGCCGAGGAAACCCGCCGTTTCTACCAGGATCTCCTGGGCCTGCCGCTGACCCATCTGGTGCGGGCCGAGAACATTCCCAGCACCGGCGAATACTGCCCCTACGTCCACCTGTTTTTCGAGATGACCGACGGCAGCAGCGTGGCCTTCTTCGACCTGGGCGACAACCAGGCGGCCGAACCGTCGCCCAACACACCGCGCTGGGCCAATCACCTGGCGCTGCGCGTGGACTCGGTGCAGGCGGTGGAAGACGCCCGCGCCCGGCTGCAGGCCGCCGGCGTGGAAGTGCTGGGACCCGTGGACCACGAAGGCTTCGTGCAGTCCATCTACTTCTTCGACCCCAACGGCGTGCGGCTGGAGCTGACCACCACGGTCGCCAGCGACGAGGAAATGGCCGGCTACCGCGCCGACGCGCGCGCGCAGTGCGACGCCTGGACCCGCGAAAAGGCCGCGCGCCTGGCCGCGGCGCGCTAACCGCAGGAGACCCCGCACAGTGAGCAAGGACAGACCCCTCCACGACACCCAGGCCGAATGGGTGCACATCGAATTCCCGGAACAGGCGGCCTTCAAGGCGGTGTACGGCTTCGCGGGCTCGCTCGGCACCATTCACCTCGAAGGCGTCCGCTACATCCCCAAGGGCGTGAAATCGCGGACCCTGCTGGTCTTCATGCACCCGGCCACCACGCTGCAACTGCTGCCCATGCCGCGCGCCCTGGCCGCCCGCGGCCTGCACGTGCTGTGCGCCGGCAGCCGCTACGCGCGCAACGACAGCGCCCTCGTCATGGAGAACGTGGTGGTGGACCTGGGCGCATACATCCGCCATGCCCGCGAAACATGGGGCTACGAGAAGATCGTGCTGATGGGCTGGTCGGGCGGCGGCTCGCTGTCGCTGTTCTACCAGTCGCAGGCCGAGCGGCCCACCCTCACCCATACGCCGGCCGGCGACCCCTGCGCCATCACCACCGCCGGTCTGATACCGGCCGACGCGATGATCTTCCAGGCGGCGCACGTCTCGCGCGCCGTCACCTTCGCCGACTGGATCGACCCCAGCGTCATCGACGAGAACGACCCGGACCGCCGCGACCCGGAACTCGATCTCTACCACCCCGACCGCAAGCCGCCATACTCGACCGAGTTCCTGGCGCGATTCCGCGCCGCGCAGCTGGCCCGCATCCGCCGCCGCACGGCCTGGGTCAAGGAAACGCTGGAGACGCTGAAAAAACGCGGCGGCAAGGAGCTGGAACGCGGCTTCGCCACCCACCGCACCATGGCCGAGCCCCGCTTCCTGGACGGCGCCATCGATCCCAACGACCGGCCCATCGGCACCTGCTTCATGGGTGTGCCCGAGACCGCCAACAACGGCCCAATCGGGCTGGCGCGCTTTTCCACGTTGCGCTCGTGGCTGTCGCAATGGTCGCCGGACGACACCAACGCGCACGGCGAAAAATGCGCTGCCGGCATCCACGTGCCGCTGCTGGCGATCGAGCACTCGGCCGACGACGCCGTACCGCAGCCGCACACCCGCCGCATCTTCGACGCGGCGGCAAGCGCCGACAAAAGCATGACCGTCATCCGGGGGGCCAACCACTACTTCGTCGGCCAACCCGAACATCTGCAACAGGCGGGGGACCTATGCATGGACTGGCTTAGGCAGCGCGGACTGCTTGACTGACCGGCGCGCCGTCCGCCGGCGGGAGGCCCGCATTCCTGGCCCTTCCTGACCGTCCGACGCGCCACCACACCTGACGGCGAGTTTCGCATCCGGACGCCCGCGCGCGCCTGGAGGACCTTGCTTTGCCCGTCGCCAGGCCATCATCGAAAAAAGAGGGGAGACACCATGAAGACACGCATCGCGGCCTCCGCCGCGGCAGGCTGCGGCCTATTGGCAGCGGCCCTGGCCGGCACCGCCCAGGCGCAGACCGGCGTCACGCTGTACGGCATCATTTCCGAAGGCTATTCCTACACCAACAACGTCGGCGGCAAGAGCCTGTCCGAACTCAAGGCCAACGTCATGCAGGTCTCGCGCTGGGGGCTGCGCGGCACCGAGGACCTGGGCGGCGGCACGCGCGCGCTGTTCAACCTGGAGAGCGGATTCTCGCCCGACACCGGCACCTGGACCCAGGGCCGCCTGTTCGGCCGCACCGCCATCGTCGGCCTGGCCAACGACACCTGGGGGCAGGTCACCATCGGCCGGCAGATGGACGCCATGTCGCAGACCCTGGTGGGCTACGAATCGGCCATCCAGTTCGCCTCGATCGGCACCCACATCGGCGACAACGACAACCTCTTCCCGGTCGCCCGCATCAGCAACTCGGTGCAGTACATGAACAAGTTCGGCGGCCTGCAATTCATCGGCGTCTATGGCGCCGCCGAGAAGCCCGGCGACTCCACCGACAACCGCAGCATCAGCGCCGGCTTGGGCTACACCCGGGGCCCCTGGTCGGTGGGCGTGGCCTACCACGACATGCGGCGCCCCAACAGCGCCACCAACCCCAACGGCGCGATCTACGGCGACTGGGGCATCACCTCGCCCTTCGTCACCAGCCCCGGCGGGGCGGGCGTGAACCGCCAATCCATGTACGGCGCGGGCGGCTCGTACTCCATCTCCCCGGCGCTGAAGGTCTCGGCCCTGTACACGCACAGCAAGTTCGACTACTTCGACAACAGCGACCTGAAGCTGTCGAACTACGAGGGCACGATCACCTACTTCATCAATCCCAGCACCCTGGTGGGCGCCGGCTACATCTTCACCGACGGCAAGTACAGCAGCAACGGCAACAAGCCCAAGTGGCACCAGTTGAACCTGGGCGTGGACTATTTCCTGTCCAAGCGCACCGACGTATTCCTGGTGGGCATCTACCAGAAGGCCGCCGGCGACGCCCGCTACGCGCAGATCTTCAGCAACCTGCCGTCGGACTCGAAAACCCAGATGTCCATCATCGCCGGCATACGGCACAAGTTCTGAGGCAACACCCCGCGTCGGCGCATCACCCCGGCGCGGGCCGGTCTCAGTTGGGCGGGATGTTGGCCATGCGCACCCAGTCGCGCCAGCGCACGATGTCCGCCGCGATGAAGGCGCCCATGTCGCGGGCGGGCAGGAAGCCCGCCTGCATACCCTTGGCCTCCAGCGACTGCCTGACCTCGGGGTCCGCCATCGCCTTGCCCATCAGCGCACTCACGGTCTCCACGATGGCGGGCGGCGTCCCGGCCGGGGCCGTCAGGCCCAGCCAGCCCTGCATTTCGTAGCCGGGGATGGCCTCGGCGATGGCCGGCACGTCGGGCAGTTGCGGCAGCCGGCGCGGGGTCGTGACGCCTATGGGCTTGAGCCGGTCGTTCTGCAGCGCGGGGGCGGCCGACAGCGCATCCAGGAACGCGAAGTCGAACTGCTTGCCGATCAGGTCGGTGATAATCTGCGTCACGTTCTTGTAGGCGGCGCCCTCATAGACCACGCCCGCGGCGGCCTTCAGCATTTCCGCCGGCACCTGCGACGACGAACTGTAGTAGCCGAAGCTCATGCGTCCGGGTTGGGCCTTCGCCTGGGCGATGAGATCCTGCACCGTCCGGAACGGGCTTTCCTTGGGCACCATCAGCACCGAGCCGAAGGTGCCGAAGCGGCCCACCGGCACGAAATCCTTGACCGGGTCGTAGCGCAGCTCCTTGTACAGGCTCAGGTTGGCGGCGTGGGTCGAATTGGTGGACAGCAGGAAGGTGTAGCCGTCGGGCTTGGCCTCCTTGGCGGCCATGGTGCCGATCACCCCGCCGGCGCCGGGTCGGTCATCGACCACGACGGTGGCCTTGGGATGGACCTTGGCGATGTAGCCCGCGAACACGCGCGCGGAAAAATCGGCCGCGCCGCCCGCCGCCGACGGCACGATGATGGTGACCGGACGGCTAGGCCAGTCGGATGTCTGGCTGTGCGCGGCGCCCGCCCAGGCCGCCGCGCACGCCAGCAGTCCTGCCGGGGCCAGGCGCCGGATGCTTCCGATGTTCATGTTTGTCTCCTCGTTCTTTTGTTGCCCGTCAGGGTTGGATGGCGCGCAGATGGCGCGCCAAAAACGTGTCCAGCGCATCGTTGTAGGCGTCGATGCAATCCACCATGGGGGTATGCCCGCCCGGTAGCAGGACCAGTTCGGCACCCGGGATCAGCGTCGCCAGTCGCCGCGCGTCGGCGACGCCCCGGCGCCGGTCCAGTTCTCCGTGCGCGATCAGCACCGGGCAGCGGATCGCGCCCAGGCCATGGCTCAGGTCCAGCCGGCGCAGGCCCTCGACCGCTTCCAGCAGCGATCCGGCCGGCAGCGCGTCCAGGTAGCGTTCGAGCTCCCGCATCAGGGCGGCCGGCGGCTCATGCGCGAAGCACGCCAGCAGGAACGCCCGCCGTGCCTGCGGCGTCCAGTGGTGGCGTATCCGTTCGGGCAGCGAGTTGTCGCCGTGGTCCCGCGTGTGCGGCCCCGTGTTGGAGATGACCAACGCCTGCACGGCGGACGGACGGGCCAGGGCCGTCAGCAGGGCGATCACGCCGCCCAGCGAATGTCCCAGCAAGACCGTCGGTGCGGTACGCGGCGCCAGCGCGGCGGCCAGTCGCTGGGCGACCGCCTGCGGCGTGAAGGGGCCCGCCCCCTGCATCCAGTCGACTCCATGCAGCGCGCAGCCCGGCGCGGCAACCTGGCCGTAGATCCCAGGGCTGCATCCGCCTCCAGCCAGGGCAAGGACGAGCGGGCCGGTTTCCTGGACGAGGTGCGGCGCAACGGGCGCCTCGTCGGGTCGATCTGCATGATTCATCCGGCGATGATAGGCCCGTCCGCATCATCCAAAAATTGAATAATATTGATCGAACAATAACCTTATGGAATCGCCATGCTGGCAGAGATCCCGATCGCCCAGTTGCGCGTCTTCCTGCACGTCCTGGATGCGAAAAGCTATCGCGCCGCCGCCGACAAGGTCCTGCGCAGCCAGCCCGCCGTCTCCAAGATCATCCAGTTGCTGGAGGAAAAGCTGGGCGCGCCGCTGTTCGAGGCCGACCGCCGCACCACCCCCACGCCCTTCGGCAAGGTGTGCGAGCCCCTGGCCAGGGAACTGGTCAAGCACCACGACCGCATCGTCGAGACACTGCTGTCGCAGTCGCGCCAGCACGCGGGCACGCTCACGCTGGCGTCCATCGGCAGCTTCGCCACCAACTGGGTGCCGGCGCTGATCAAGGACTTCATCGGCCGGCATCCCGGCGCGGCGGTGCGGCTGATCGACGACAACTCCGAGAACATCCACCGCATGGTGCTGTCGGGGGAAGTCGACTTCGGCCTGTCCAGCGAAATCTCGATCACGCCCGGCCTGGACTTCGTCCCGCTCATGACCGACGCCTTCGGGCTGGTCTGCCACGCCAGCCATCCGCTGGCCCGGCGCAGCCGGCTGGACTGGTCCGTGCTGGCCGACCTGCCGCTGATCGGCACCACCGCCCACCGCGAGCTGAACGGCACCCCCGAGGCGAAGTGGCTGGACCACTGCTGGTTCCACGTCTCCAACATGATGACGCTGTCGGCCATGCTGTCCAGCCAGGTGGGCGTCACCATCCTGCCCCGGCTGGCGGTGCCGGCGTTCGCGAAGGACCTGTGCTTCGTGCCGCTGGTCCGCCCCGGCCGCCACAGGCGGATCGGCATCGTGAAGGTGAAGTCGCAATCCCTGCCGCCGCTGGCGCAGGCGATGGAGCAGGAACTGATGGCCTATGCGGCCCTGCATGGCAACGTGCGGCCGAAGGCGGCGCGCCGGCGCTAGGCGCCTTCAGCGGCGCGGCACGGCGGAACCCCGCGCGATCAGTTCGGGCCGGATGCGGAGCTTGCTCGGCGCGGGCGCGGGATCGCCGGGCCGGGCCTGGGCGGCGATGCGCGCGAAAACCAGTTCGGCCGTGGATGCCGCCAACGCCTCGATGGGCAGGCGGACCGCCGTGAGCGGCGGCGTCGTCAGTTCGTACCACTTGGGATCGCCGTAACCCACCACCGAGATGTCCGACGGGATGGACAGACCGTGCTCGCGGATGACCGCCAACGCGACGATGGTCAGTTCGGAACTGCCGATGACCACCGCCGTGGGCCGCTGCCGCGCGGCCAGCAGCCGGCGCATCGCCTCGGCCCCGAACTCCTGGCGCGGCGGCACCTGCACGACGAGATCCGGGTCCGGCTCCAGCCCGGCCTCGGCATGCGCCTTCACGAAACCGCGCAGGCGGTCCCGCCCCGGCTTGATGCGTGCGTACCCGCCCACATAGCCGATGCGCCGGTGGCCCAGCGACAGCAGGTGGGCCGCCGCCGCGTGCGCCGCCGCGGCATCGTCCATCGCCACCACGTCGGTCGCCAGCGTCGCGACGCTGCGTATGAGCTGCACGGCGGGCGTGCCGGCCAGCAGTTCGACCGTGCGCGGCAGGGGCGCCGGCGAAGGCGTGATGACGATGCCGGCGGCACGGGCCTGGATCAGCGCCTGGATCTCGCCGCACTCGGCCTGTGGATCGTCCTCGGTAATCGCCAGCACCATCTGGAAGCCCGCGTCCCGGCAGCGTTCGGCCAGGCGCTTGGCGATGGCGCTGTAGAAATCGTTCTGGATGTCCGGGATGACCAGCCCCACCAGCGGACTGGCGCCGCCGCGCAGGATGCGCCCCGAGGCGTTCAGCACGTAGCCCAGTTCCTGCGCCGCCTGCCGCACCCGCGCCTTGGTGTCGTCGCTGAGCTTGGGATGATCGTTCAGCGCGCGCGAGACGGTGGTGTGCGAAATGCCCAGCGCGGCGGCGATGTCCTTGATCGTGACGGGACCGTGGGCGGGCTTGGAACTGGCCATGGGCTTCCTGTGGGCATCCGGTGCCCAGAGTGTACCCGCCCGCCTGTCCACGCACGGGCAGGCGGGCACGCCGGATACGCGGCTATTGCACGCTGATGCCGGCGTCCTTGACGATGCGCGCCCACTTGGCCAGATCGTCCTTGATCACGCCGGCGAAGGCCTTAGGCGTATCGCCGATGGGCTCGCCCCCCAGCTCCTGGAAGCGGCGCCGCACGTCGTCGGCCTGCAGGATGCGCACCAGTTCGGCATGCAGCTTTTCGATGACGGGGGTGGGCGTGCGGGCCGGCGCGAGGATGCCGTACCACGACGAAACGTCAAAGCCCGGGACGCCGCCCTCGGCCACGGTAGGGATGCCGGGCGCCCCGGCCGCGCGCTGCCCGGAGGTCATCGCGATGGCCTTGAGCTTGCCGCTCTTGATGAACGGGTCGGCGGTGGCCAGCGCCGTCACCAGCAGCGGCACCTGCCCGCCCACCACGTCCGTGACCGCCTGCCCGCCGCCCTTGTAGGCCACGTGCGACATGCGCATGCCCGTGCGCGACTTCAGCAGTTCGCCCGCCAGATGACCGGTGCTGCCCAGCCCCGCGGACGAGAAATCCAGGTCGGCGTCGGCGCGCTTGCCCAGGGCTACGAGTTCGGGCAGCGTGGAGGCCTTCAATTGCGGATTGGCGACGATGATCAGCGGCACCAGCACCACCCGCGACACCGGCGCAAGGTCGCGCTCGACGTTGAAGGGCAGCTTCTCGTACAGGCTGGGGTTGATCACCATGGTGCCGTCGGCCGCGAACAGCAGCGTATAGCCGTCCGGCTCGGCCTTGGCGACGATGTCCGTGCCGATGTTGCCGTTGGCGCCCGGCCGGTTCTCGACCACGACCTGCTGGCCGAAGGCGGTGGAGAGCCTCTGGCCGACCAGCCGTGCGAACACGTCGCTGGTCCCGCCCACCGCGAACGGCACGATCAGGCGGATGGGCTTGTCGGGATAGCGTGCGGCGGCCTGGGCGGACGCCAGTCCTGGGGCCGCCAGCAGCAGCGCGGGCAGCAGTCCGGCGGCAAGCGCGAGGCGCCGCCGGCGGCCGCATCGTCGGGGGTGGAAATCCATACGTGTCTCCTCTGGCGTCTATGCGCCTCGATGGTGAGTCAGTCCGGACCGGTCTCGGCCAGTCGCCGCCTGACGTATTCCACCAGCCCGCCTTGCCGGATCATGCCGGCCAGGAAGGGCGGATGGACGGGAAACGGATAGGCGCGCGCGCCCAGCCACACCTGTCCGCCGTCCAGGTCCACCCGGATCGCGTCGCCTTCGCGGGCGTCGCGGACCGCGTCCGGACAGACAACCAGCGGCAGCCCGTTGTTGAGCGCATTGCGAAAAAAGATGCGGGCGAAGCTCTCGGCCACCACGCACGAGATGCCGGCCGCCTGGAGCGCCAGCACCGCATGCTCGCGCGACGAACCGCAGCCGAAGTTGCGGCCCGCGACCAGCACGTCGCCCGGCCGCACCCTGGCGGCGAACTCCGGGTCCAGCGGCTCCATGCAGTGGCGGGCCAGCACCTCGGGGCGATGCGAGGTCAGGTAGATGGCGGGGATGATGACGTCGGTATCGATGTCGTCGCCGAACCGGCGCACCGTCGCGCTCGCTTGCGTCACAGCGCCTCCGGATGGATGAGCTCGCCCGCCACGGCGCTGGCCGCCGCGACGTGGGCGTTGGCCAGGTAGACCTGGGAATCGGGGTCCCCCATGCGGCCGCGGTAATTGCGGTTGGTGGTCGCCACGCAGACCTGGCCTTCGGCCAGCACGCCGGTGCTCAGCCCGGCGCAGGCGCCGCAGGTCGACGGCGACACCAGCGCGCCGGCCTCGGCGAAAATGTCGATCAGCCCTTCGGCCAGCGCCTGCCGGTAGATATTCCGCGTGGCCGGCACGACCACGCAGCGCACGCCGCGCGCCACCTTGCGGCCGCGCAAGATGGCCGCGGCCTGGCGCAGGTCGGTCAGCGTGCCGTTGGCGCAATTGCCGATGTAGGCCTGGTCCACGCGCACGCCGCGCACCTCGGCCACCGGCGCCACGTTGCCGGGCGAGTAGGGCTGGGCGCACAGGACCGGCAGCGTCTCCAGCGCCACGTCCAGGCGGTCCGCGTAGACGGCGTCCGCATCTCCGTGCTCGATCACGCCCGCGCCGCCGGGCGCGCTCAGCGCCCACGCCCGGGTCGTGTCGTCGGGCGGTACGATGCAGGTCTTGGCGCCCGCCTCCACCGCCATGTTGCACAGGGCCATGCGCTCGTCCATGCCCAGTCCCGCCATGCCCGGGCCGCCGAACTCCATGCTCTGGTAGGCCGCCCCGTCCACGCCCAGGCGCTGGAGCAGGTGCAGGATGAGGTCCTTGCCGGTCACATAGGGCCGCCGCGCGCCACGGAACTCGATGCGCAGCGTGGCCGGAACGGTGAACCACAGCTCGCCCATCGCCAGCGCCGCCGCGATGTCGGTGGATCCCATGCCTATGCCGATCGCGCCGAACGCGCCATAGGTGCAGGTATGGGAATCGCCGCCGACGATCAGGTCCCCCGGACGCACCAGCCCCAGCTCGGGCAGCAGCGTGTGTTCGATCCCGCCCGTGCCGATGTCGTAGTGGTGCCGCACGCCGTGCTCGTCGGCGAAACGCTGGAGCGAACGCAGCGCGCGGGCCGAGGCCACGTCCTTGGGCGGCGCGAAATGATCCCCCACCAGCACCGCCAGATCCGGATCGCGCAGCCGCGCCACGCCCATCTGCGCCAGCCGCTCGAAGGCGATCGGCCCGCTGATGTCGTTCAGCAGCGCGCGGTCGACCCGGGCCGTCACGATCTCGCCCGGGCGCACCCGGTCGCGTCCGGCGTGGCGGGCGAAGATCTTCTCGGTGGCGGTCATGCCCATGGCCGGCTCCCGGATGCCATCAACGCGCCGCCCGGCGCTCGCGCTGGCGGACCAGCGCCGTCAGCGTCGCGTTGACCGGGGCCTGCATGCCCGCCAGCGCCGCTTCCCGGGGCACGGCGCCGTTGATGACGTCGATCTCGGTGGGTCGCCCGTTCTCCAGGTCCTGCAGCAGCGAGGGCCTGGCGTCGGGAATCTTCGCGCCGAAGGCTCGTACATGAGCCACCGGATCCTGGACGGCCAGGGCCACGCCACGCGCCCGGGCGACTTCCCAGGCCTCGACCGCCGCGGCCCGGCTGACCGGCCCCATGTCGGCGTCGTCCATGACCTCGCCCACCGTCATGCCGGTCAGCGCGCACGGCGCGCTGTAGGCGACGTTGCAGATCAGCTTCTCCCACTGCATGACGGCGATGTTGTCCACGGCCTCGGCCTTGAAGCCGGCCGCGCACCACAAGTCGGCGATGGCGTCCACTTGCCCGCGCGCCAGCGTCGAGTAGGCCCCCAGGCGGATGATTTCCATCCCGTTGTGGAAGGTGTGGCCCGGACCGCGCATCTGCGCGCCGAAACCGCCGGCGATGCCCACCGCCACCCGCTCCGCGCCCACCGCCCGCGCCACCAGGTCCGCGCTGCCCATGCCGTTCTGGATGGTCAGCACCCGCGTGTCCGGCCCCACGGCCGGAACCAGCCGGCCCGCCGCCTCGGCCACGTGCGCGGCCTTGACCGCCACCACGATCAGGTCCATGGCCTCGTTCGGCACCTGCTCCAGCGCGCGCACCTTCACCACCCGATCGCCGCTTGCCCCTTCCACCCGCAGGCCGTGGTCGCGCATGGCGGCGACGTGCTCGCGCCAGGTGTCCACCGCCACCACCTCGTTGCCGCTGCCCGCCAGAAGGCCGGCATAGATGGAGCCCATGGCCCCGCAACCCATCACCAGGATCTTCATACGCGTCTCCTTCACGCCAGCAGTTGTCCGATCGCCTCGCGCAGCTCCGGCTTGCGCTCCAGCCCGAAGCCCGGTGCGCCCGACGGCGCGATGCGGCCATCGCCCGCCACGCATTCGTCGCAATAGCCGCCGAAGGGCTGGAACACGCCGGGATAGGCCTCGCAGCCGCCCAGTTCCAGTCCCACGGCGATATGCAGATTGATCAGATGGCCGCCATGGGGATAAAGCTGCGCGCGCCGATAGCCGTGCGCGTCCATCTCGGCCAGGATGCGGCCATATTCCGTCAGCCCGTAGCTCAGCCCCGCGTCCATCTGGAAGATGTCCCGGTCCGCCCGCATGCCGCCGAAGCGCAACAGGTTGCGCACGTCGGCGGCCGAGAACAGGTTCTCGCCCGTGGCCACCGCGCCCGGATAGCCTTCGATGAAGCGGCGATTGGCATCGAAGTCCAGCGGGTCGCAGGCTTCTTCGAACCAGCGCAGCCCGAAAGGTGCCATGGCCTTCGCATAGGCCGCCGCCTCGTCCACCGAGAAGCGGCCGTTGGCATCGACCGCCAGCCTGGACCCGTCGCCCGCGACCTCCAGCGCCGCCTCGACGCGCGCCACATCGGTGGCCAGGTCGGCGCCGCCTATCTTCATCTTGAAGGCCGAAAAGCCCATGTCGCGGTAGCGCTGCAGTTCGTCGCGCAGGATGGCGCACGGATCGCCGGGATAGTAGTAGCCGCCCGCGGCATAGACGTCCACGTCATCGCGCACGCGCGAGACTCCATGCGCGCGGCTGATGGTCTGGAATGCCGGTTCGTCGTCCAGCTTGGCGTTCAGGTCCCAGAACGCCAGCTCCAGCGCGGCCACCGCTGCCGCCCGGTCGCCGTGGCCGCCGGGCTTTTCGTTGCGCATCGCGCAGGCGTGCACCTTGGCCGGATCGAAGCGGCGGCCCGATTCATCCAGCAGGGATTCCGGGCGTGCGGCCAGCAGGCGCGGGAAGAAGCGCTCACGCAGCAGGCCTCCCTGGGCGTAGCGGCCGATGGAGTCGAAAGCGATGCCGGTGACCGGCTTGCCGTTGCGCACGACGTCGGTAACGACCGCCACCAGCGAGACGGTGTGCTCGGAGAAATTGACCAAGGCGTTGGAGATGTTGCCGCGCAGCGGGACCGTGAGTTCCCGCAGCTCCTTGATGATCATGGTGCCTCTTTCCTGTGGGGTGGCGCTGGCGGCCGCACAACGGCGGCCGCTTCTTTTTCATCCTGGCCGCCAGGATAAATGCACACGTGTGCATTAGTCAAGGAACCGCAGGGCCAGGGGAAAACCCGTGACCCGCCATGCTATCGTCATGCCCAGTCCGGCCGCCGCCGCGGCCCTTCCGATACGGCCTTCCCCATGGACGCTCTCAACGCCTTCTTCTCGACCCCGGCCATCCGGGCCATCTGGACCGACCAGGCGGTGGTCGCCGCCATGATCCGCTTCGAGGCCGAACTGGCCGCCGCGCAGCGCGACTGCGGCGTCATCCCGGCCGACGCGGCCACGACCATCATCGATACCTGCTCATCCTTCTCGCTCGACGCCGGCAAGCTGGCGGCCGATGCCCGCGTGGCCGGCACCCTGGCCATTCCGCTGGTCAAGATGCTCAAGGCCGCAGTGGGCAAACGGAACGAAGGCGCCGCCGCCTACGTGCACTACGGCTCGACCAGCCAGGACCTTGCCGATACCGCGATGGTCACGCTGGCCCGGCAGTCGCTGGACCTGCTGCGGGCCGAGCTGGTCCGGCTGGGCGATGCGCTGGCCACGCAGATCGAGGCCCACCGGCGCACGCCGCTGCTGGGCCGCACGTTGATCCAGCCCGCCGCGCCGGTCACTTTCGGCTGGAAGGTCGCCGGCTGGCTGGATGCCGCGGGCCGCAGCAGCGTGGCGCTCAAGCGCGCGGGCGACGAAGCCTGCACGCTGCAGTTCGGCGGCGCCAACGGCACGCTGGCCACCCACTACGGCGAAGGCCAGCGCGTCGCGCGCGCACTGGCCGACCGGCTGGGCCTGCGCGTACCCGCCATCTCGTGGCAGGGCGGGCGCGACCGTCTGGCCCGGCTGGGCAGCGAGCTGGCCATTCTGTGCGGCGCGCTGGGCAAGATCGGCCGCGACATATCCCTTCTCATGCAGGCCGAGGTGGCCGAGGCCTTCGAACCCACGGGCGAAGGCCGCGGCGGATCGTCGGCCATGCCGCACAAGCGCAATCCCGTCTCCAGCATGTATTTGATGGATGCCGCGTACCGCGCCCCCGCGCTCGCCTCCATCCTGGCCGGCGAACTGGCCTCCGAACACGAGCGCGGCCTGGGCACCTGGCCCAACTCGCTGCCGGTGCTGGCCGACCTGTTCAGCCTGGCGGCCAGCAGCATCGCCGCCGCGGTCGACATCGCCGAGTGCGTGCGCGTCGATGCGCAGGCCATGCAGGCCAACATCGACCGCCTGTACGGCGTCGTCTATTCGGAAGGCCTCTCGCTGCGGCTGTCGGCCCTGCTGGGGCCGGCCCAGGCGCAGCGCATCGTCGGTCAAGTGTGTGAACAGGCCATTGCCCAGCGCACGCCGGTGGCCGAGCTGCTCAAGCAGATTCCCGACGTTACCGCCGTGCTCGGCACCGGGGACATCGACATCCTGGCCGGCCCGCAGCCGCAGATCGCCGCGTGCCAGCCCATGTGCAGCGCCGTGCTGTACCAATGGCAGGAACAGAAGAACCTTATCCAGGAGGACTAGAACATGCCCCACGTTGTCAGCGGCGACGCCCGCATCTACTGGCGCAGCGACGGCGACGAAAGCCTGCCGCCGCTGGTGCTGGCCAATTCCATCGGCACCGATTTCGCGGTCTGGGACGACGTGCTGCCGCGCCTGATGCGCCACTTCCGCGTGATCCGCTTCGATGCGCGCGGCCATGGCGCCTCGGACGCACCGGCCGGCGACTACACGCTGGAGCAGTTGGGCAACGACCTGGACGCCGTCGCCACCGCCGCCGGCGCCGAGACCTTCGACTATGCCGGCGTATCGCTGGGCGGCATGATCGGCATGTGGTACGGCATCAACAAGCCCGGCCGCCTGCGCCGGCTCGTGCTGTGCAACACCTCCTGCCAGATGGACCCGCAGGCCTGGCGCACCCGCATCGAGACCGTGCGCGCCAACGGCATGGCCAGCATCGTCGACATGGCCATGGGCCGCTTCTTCACGCCCGAGTACGTGGCGCGCAACAGCATCGCATTCCAGCGCGTGCGCAACACCTTCCTGCAAACGTCCGCGACCGGCTACACCGGCTGCTGCGCGGCCATCCGCGACATGCAGGTGGCGGACGACCTGCATCGCATTTCGGTACCCACGCTGGTCGTCACCGGCGAGCGCGACGTCTCGACCCCGCCGGCCGCCGGCGAATTCATCGCTGGCCGGATCCCGGGCGCCACGACCCGCATGCTGCCCGCCGCCCACATCGCGGCCAGCGAAGTGCCGCTGCAATTCTGCGACACGCTGGTCGAATTCCTGACCGATCCACCGGTCGAAACCGAACAGGACCGCTACGACTACGGCATGGCCCGCCGCCGCGAAGTCCTCAGCCCGGCCTACGTCGACGCCCGCAACGCCGCGATCACGCCCTTCAACCGCCGCTTCCAGGCCTTCATCACGCGCTACGCCTGGGGCGAGGTCTGGACCTCCAGCCGCTTCGAGGACACCACCCGGCGCATCGCCGTGCTGTCGATGATGCTGGCGCTGGGCCGCTGGGAAGAGTTCGAGATGCACGTGGCCGCCGCGCTGCGCGCCGGCATCGAGCCCGCGGTCATCGAGGAAACGCTGGTACAGGCCGCCATCTATGCCGGCGTTCCCGCGGCCAACACCGGCTTCCACCTGGCCGGCAAGGTGATCGAGAAGCATAAGGCCTCGTGACGTGAGGCCCGTCCCTATCGAGGGATCGGCCTCACGTCCGTTCGTTCGCCTGGATGCCCAGCCAGCACTCGGCATTCAGGCGGAGCAATTGCTCCTGCGCACGCTCGTTCAACCCGCTCCTTCCGATCTGCCCGACCGGATCGCGCTCCCGGATGCGAAACGGATAATCGGTACCGGCACAGATCTGGCTTTCGCCGAAACAATGAATGAGCCGCCGCAGCGCATCGGTCTCGTAGACCAGGCTGTCGTAGTACATCAGCCGCACGGCTTCGACCGGCGCCATCGGCATCGAATCGCGCAATGCCGGATTCACCTCCCATCCATGCTGCAAGCGCGGCAACAACGATGCCAGCGTTCCGCCGCCATGGCTGAACGCGATGCGCAGCCCGGGGTGGCGCAGCATCAACCCCGAGGTGACCAGCGAGGCTGCCGCCAGGCCGGTTTCCCCCGGAAAGGCGAGAATCTGCACCAGCCCCTCTCCCACGAGGCGCTCAGTGCCGATCGGTCTCAAAGGGTGCACGAAAATCGCGGCGCCGAGCCGTTCGGCCGCTTCGAAAAAGGGCCGAAGGCGAGGATCTCCCAAGACCACGCCGTTGATGTTGGTTCCTATCTCGACGCCTGCGAGCCCCAACTCCCCGATCAGGAACTCAAGTTCGCCGATCGACGTGTCCACATCCTGCAGCGGCACCGTGCCCAACCCGACGAACCGATCCGGCGCCGCCGCCACCATTTCCGCGATCGTCTCGTTCAGGAAACGGGCCAGGTTGGCCCCGTCTTCGGCATCGAGCCAGTACGAAAGCAGTTCGGGCATCGGCGACAGCACCTGCCTCTCCACCCGCTGCTCGTCCATGGCCTGCACGCGCTTCGATTCGTCCCAGCAGACATCGGCAACCATGCGATAGACCGATCCCGACATCAGGACGTGCCGGTGACACGCCTGCGCCGGTACCGTCGAAGGCCAGCGGACGTCTGAATGTTTTCCGGCATACGCCGGAAAATGCTCGGGAACGACATGAGTATGGATGTCGATGCATCCACACTTGAGCCTTGGATAGCTCATGGCATTGCGCTTCCGCCATTGAGGCTGATGTCCTGCCCCGTCATGAAGGCACTTTCCGCACGAGCCAGGAACGCCACCATGTCGCTCACCTCATCGATCTCCACCCCCCGCCCCTTGGGAACGACACGCACGAACTCCTTGGTCACTTCCTTGTTGGCGGCCAATGCGTCGCGATGGCGCTTCGTATTGATTACACATGGCGATACGGTATTGACGGTGATGTCGTACTTCGCGAACTCCCTGGCCAGTCCGACCATGAGGCCAACCACGCCGCCCTTCGCCGCGTTGTAGCCGGCATGATTGGGGATGCCCGTCCTGAGCGAGTCGGCACCGATATTGATGATGCGGCCGTGATCGGCCGCGATCATATGAGGCAGCACCTTGTGGCAGCACCATAGCGTCGTCCACAGGTTTCGATTGAACGTGGCGGCCAACGATGCCGCGTCGTGTTCCAGGAACGGCCGGATCACGCCGCTACCGGCATTGTTGACCAGGACGTCGATTCGGCCCCACCGTGCCACGGCACGATCGACCATCGTCTGTACCTGCGATTCCGAGCCGAGGTCCCCCGCAAACCACGCCACCCTGGCCGGGTCGATGCCCTGCGTCCGGGCAATATCCTGAATCACCTGTTCAACGGCGGGATCGACATCCGCGGCCATGACGCGCATGCCGTCCCGCAACAGGCGCGCGGCAATGCCGCGTCCCACACCTCCTATCCCCGCCCCCACACCGGTCACGATCGCCACACGCGATACATGGCCCCGTTCCATTGCTTCCACTTCGCTCATCGTGCTGCCGACTCCGCTCTGAAGATATGCATCCATCCGGCCATGTTGTCACGCGCGAGATATGCGGAGCAAAGCACTTATTGACGCGCAGGGGCAGAAAAACTATCCCCCCCGTTGTCGGACGCTCCGTTGCCAGGGCAAGATTGCGCACAGCGCCCGCTCATCATTCGCCTCAATACTGCCAAACCCATGTCGAAACTACCGCCCCTGAACGCCGTCCGCGCATTTGAAGCCGCGGCCCGCCACATCAGCTTTTCCAAGGCCGCCGAAGAACTTCACGTGACCCGCGGCGCCATTAGCCGGCAAGTCGCGCTGCTGGAATCGTGGCTCAATCGTCCGCTGTTTGTGCGAGGCGCCGCCCAACTCACGCTCACCCATGCCGGCAGCAACTTCCTGACGGAGGCCTCCGCGGCACTGAACCGGTTGTCGTTCGCCGCGGAGTACCTCAGGAACGAGGAAACCGAAGTCGTGATCCGGCTCAACGCGCCACCGACTTTCACCATGCGGTGGCTGATGGCCAGGATGCCCACGTTCCTGCGCCGGCATCCGCATATCGATCTGCGTGTCGCGACCTATCGCCCGATGGACACGATCCGCGAGGAGGAATTCGACGTCGGCATAAGAGGCCGATGGGCACCGCTTGAAGGCGTGACGTCCATTCCTTTCATTCAGGAGAACATCATTCCCGTCTGCCATCCCGACCTGCTCGAGGAGGGCCTGCCGTTGCAGGTGGATGACATCGCCAACCACACGCTCATCACCTACTCGACCGAGTCCTACACCTGGCCACAGTGGCTGGCCGCGATGGGGCGGCCGACACTCGCGCCCGCGCGCATACTTCGCTTCGATCCGATGTACTTCGGGCTGCAGGCAGCCCAGGAAGGACTCGGCCTCGTGCTGCTGCCGACCTTCATCGTCGTGGACGATCTGATCAGCGGCAAGCTTTGCGCGCCGTTCGGCATGCAGGGGGTGCGGCGGCGTCACTACTATGTAAGCAGCCAACCCACGTCGCACCTTTTCGAGACGATCGGCATATTCTCCGAATACCTGATCCAGGAAGGCTCAACGACCGACCGGCTCATCCAGGACTGGTCCAGGGAGTCGGGCTTCAACACGGCATGACGCCGCGATTTCTCATTGGGCCAGAAAATCCTTCACCATCCGGTTGAACTCGTCGGCATGTTCCCACTGGGCCCAATGTCCGCAACGGCTGAAGACATGCAGCCGGGCGTTCTGCAGGCCCCAGAGCAGACGCAGTCCGATGTCCATGGGAACGAATCGGTCGTCACGTCCCCAGATCACCAACGCGGGCGTGGCGATCTCGCGCAAGCGATGGCCGACGTCGGGATACAGGTTGGGACTGGTCTCCAGGCTCTTGACGAAATTATCGAGGTGATCGCGACGCGCCAGCATATTGTCAAGGCGCGCCTTGAACAGTTCCTCGGTCATGCTGCTTGCGTCGTAGACGAAGACGTTCATCATGCGCTTCAGGTTCTCGATCGTCGGATCGCGGTAAAGCGCATTGATGAGCTTGATGCCCTCCGTCGGGGCGGGAACGAATTGACTGCCGCTGGTACCCCCGCCCATCAGGACCAACTTGCCGGCGCGCTTGGGATGGGCAAGTGCGAACGCGACCGCGCTGTGCGCGCCCATCGAGTTGCCGACGAGGTGCGCCTTGTCGATCCCCAGCGCATCCATCATGCCTTTGAGGGCTCGGGCATTCAGATCGGAGCGTGAACCCGTGCAAACGATCGGATCGCTCTTGCTCCAGCCAGGCATGTCGAGCAGTACGACGCGGTAACCCGCGCCCACCAGCGGCGCGACGTTACGATGGAAGTTCGCCCAGCCGCTCGCGCCCGGCCCGGATCCGTGCAGCATGACCACCGTTTCGGTGCCCTGGCCTGTGTCGTTGTAGTGGACCTGCAGGTCCAGATCGCCTTCCTTGATGCGAATGAATCTGCTGGTCGACGCGTCGGTCAGTGCCACGATTGAATCGGTCATGTCATCTCCTTGGACAATGGATATATGCGTCACACGGGTGGCGCAATCAGGAACACCTTGGAGGAATTGAAGATCCAGGTATCGATGAAGACCGTCTCCCTGGGCTTGCGATCGAGGGCATGCAGCGCTCCGGCCAGACACGACCAGTTCAGGACTTCCTGTTGGCCGCTGTCCTCGATCGCCGACGCGGGGTAATCGCGCCAGGTCTGGTAGTCCCCGCTCCTGAGCGCCTCGTACAGGCGGAGATCGGCTTGCGTATCGGGATAGAGAAGGTGGGTCTTGGCCGAGAGAAAAGCATGCGACCAGCCGGAGGACGCCAGGATCGCCACGCGCCAGGGCGACGCGGCAAGAATGCGGGCGATTTCTCCGCCTAGATCGAAAAGACGGCGGGGCGTGGGTGCCGGCGGGTCCAGATCGTCCTCCGTCAGCTTCCTGTCGAAACGGGGGCGGCTGCCCCGCTGGCATATGACCTTTCGGCCGTACGAATTCACCGTGATGGGAAGGATCGGATAGGGAAACCCCTTGCGGTCGTAGTCCAGGTAGAAGATCGCGTTGGTGAATGCATGGCCCAACGGATGATGCAACGGCTTGTACGAGTACGCGACGTCGAATTCTGCCTCGATCAGCCCCTTGACCAGCGCCTTGCCGGCGGCCTGATGCCCCGGAACGTGGAACGTCTGTTCCAGGGGTTCATCCCAGACGTTGTTCACGGCGCGCGGATGGAACTCGAAGGAAGGGTGTGCGCAGACGCAGAAGGGCGGAACGACATCCTCCCTGAAATTCTCGTGCTGATCGTCTCCCCAGATGAGCACGAAATCGGGATTGAACGCGTCGAGCTCCGCGCGCACCCGCCGCATCTCCGCGACGAGCCGCCCGCGGTGCCTTCCCGCGCTGGCCGTCCCTTCGTCATCGCCCCATTCCTCCTGCATCCCGGCCGGCCAACCTTGAGGCGAACGCAGCGACTCGGGTAATTCCGGGTTCTTCAACATGCCCTTCAGGATGCTCGACATCTGCTCGTCGCGCCCCGAAAGCGGCGGGTAGTGACTGATGCCCAGGGCCAGGATTTCTGCCATGTAGGTTCTTCCTCGGAAATTCGATGATTGGACGCGTGGAGGGGGTGAAGGCTCAGGACCCGTTTTCCGGCACCGCGACGTCGTAGAAATTGAGTGTCATCGCGATCATGGTGTAGAGGCCGGCCAGGCCTATCCTGTCGGAGACACCCTCATGGCCGAAGTGGCTCAACGCTTCCTGGTACAGCGCGTTGCCCACCGCCTTGTCTTCGTGCAGGCTGTCGACCAGCTTGTAGGTCAGGCGTTCGCCCAGGTCTTCGAAGCACGGATCCTTGCGCACACGGATCGCTTCGATTTGCGCCGGCGTCAAGCCAACCTTCGTCGCATGGCGCACGTGCATCGCCCATTCGAACCCGGCTTGCCAGAAGCGGGCATTGACAAGCACCGTGATCTCTTTTTCCCTCTTGGTGATCGACGGTGCGGTTTCAGAGACATACAACCCAAACGGCTCCACGGCCTCGGCGAAAGGCACGTTGTGCAACCAGGCCCGCAGGTTGATGGGAACGCGGCCGCGCGGGCCTGCGCTGACGCGATCGAAGAATGCGCCTTGTGCGGGGTCGAGCTGGCCGCGGTCGAGTTCGAACGCCTCGCGTCCACGCGGAAAATGATGGGTCATGACGTTCTCCGGCTCACAGAATGATGGAAACCCTGCCCTGCGCCCGCAGCGAATCCGATGCGATCACCGCGCGCTTGCGCTTGATCGAGATCCGGTCACCCGCGGCACGGACGAGCTCGTACATCGAGTAGCCCGGGAATACCTCGTTCCCCTCCTTGCGGCTGCGGTAGAGCACGTAGTTGCAACTGACCGTCGTCACCCCGTCCTGCGTGCCGTCCACGATCACGTTGCTGACGATGCGCCGCAGCACCGAATGCGGGAACTCGGCATGGGCCTGCCTCTTGAGCAGCCGCTTCGCCCGCTCGGCCAGACGCAGTCTGTCGTCATAGACCAGAAAGAGATCCTTGCCCGCTTCGGCGCGAGGGTTGTCTATGGGGGGAACGAGGTATTCGCCATCGGGCTCGAACAGCTCGGACCATTCCACGAGCTGCCATTCGTCCAACAGGCGCGCTTCGCGAAAGAGAAAATCCTCGGCTTCGGCGCGCGTCAATGCGGTGGTATTCATGAGGCTCATACTCCCTTCAGCTGAGACTTGTCGCTGCTGCCCGTCATCAACTGCCGCCACCGCCTCCAGAACGTTCTCAGTTGGAGTTCCTCGGTCTTCGACGGTCTTTCCGACTGCATGCCGCGCGAGCAGTCGTTGTACTGGTCGGGAAACGCGGTATAGCTCTTCTGCGCCGACTCCAGCATCTCCACATCGTCGGGCGTGGCGAAACCTGCCGGCCCAAGGAACTCCACGAACCCCTTCATCCGCCTGTCGCGCGACGACTCGGATTCGCCGATCGGGGCCAACGCCCAGGAGTTGATCTTCATCTGCCCAGCCGCCGTCGGATAAAAGGTCCGTACCGTGACGGCCATGATGTCGTTCACCACCAGGTTGGGAAAGATCACGACGTTGCGGTCACCGTTGACAACCACGTCGCCGCGCTCTTGACCCAGGCGGTCGTAGATCTCGGCGGCCAGCGCCTCGATCTCGGGCTTGGCCTCTTCGCCGAAGCCCGGTACCCAGCGCGCATAAGGGCGCCCCCAGCCGGCCACGCCGATGGACTCCCCGACCGCGTGGCCATTGCCCAGATTCTTCACCCATCCCTGAGCGCCCATCACGCGTTTGGGCCGCTGGCCGTCGCGGGTGCGGATGTAGTCGAAGTACGTGGAATGCGTGAACTGGCCGTGGTAGCCGTCGTAGCTGTTCTCCGCCAGCATCTTCCAGTTGGCCTTCGCGCTGTACTCCTGCGTGCCGCCGACGACTTCCATGCCCTGCGGGCCGTGGTCGGCGACATAGGCAAGATAGTCCGCCGCTTCCGCCAGATAGTCGACCAACGGCTCCACGTCGCGGTCGAAACAGATGAAGATGAATCCCTTGAATTCCTCCATCCTCGGAACGGCCTTGAGATTCAGCGACCCATCCTCGTTCGCATCCTCGGGCAGTTGCTCCCGTCCGGGCATGCTCGCAAGCTCGCCCCGGCAATCGAACACCCACGAGTGGTAGGGACAGGTAAACCTGCGCGTCGAGCCCGACCTCTCGCTGCAGACGGCGGCCCCGCGATGCGTGCAGCTGTTGTTGAACGCCCTGAGAATCCCGTCGGGGTCGCGTACGAGCAGAATCGGACGCCCCACGACATCACGGGTGATGAAGTCGCCGGGCTGGCGTATTTCCGACGCATGCGCAAGATAGAGCCAGCAGCGGTCGAAGATCCGCCGGTGCTCGGCGCCGAGGATCTCCGGATCGGTAAACGCGCCGCGGTTGACCTTGAATACCGCTTTCTCCCGGTCATCGATGATGGCATGGACGATCCGGTGCTGCACCGCATCCGGAATCGGGACGAACTCTGACATGATGTTTCCCATTCAGGTGACAATTTTCTCGGGGTGAAAGGCGGACCCCTCTAGAGCAGGGGCCTCAGCCCCCCATCCATGGCAACCCCGCTGCCCAGCACGTAGCTCGCGCGCGTGCTGGCAAGGAACAGCACGACGTCCGCCACTTCGCTCGGCTCGCCGAAGCGTCCCAGCGGTATCTCGGCAGCCGAAGCCCGCATCCGTTCCTGGTCGGTGCGCGGATCGCCATCGACCACGGCGGCAAACCGCCGCGTCAGGCGCTCCGTGGCAATGGCCGCCGGATTGACGGCATTGATGCGCACCCCATGCTTTCCCCAGGCCTGTGCAAGACCCGCCGTGGCCAGCATCAGGGCGGCGTTGGCGGCGCCACCCGGAAGGTGCGTCGAGGTCGGCACCCGGCCGCCCTTGCCAATCACGTTCACGATGGCCAGGCCGGCGTTCTGGCCAGGGTTCGCGTCACGACGCGCCTGGAACCGCCTCAACACCACGGTGCACATGTTGATATAGGGTATGAATTTCGACTCGAAGCCTTCCCGCCAGGCGGCTTCGTCCAGCTTCGTGTACTCGCTGCGTTTCGCCGCGCCCGCGCAGTTGACAAGCACGTCGACAGATCCGATCGATGCTTCCACGGCGGCGACGGCACGCTCGGCTCCGGACTCCCTGCGCAGATCGGCGGACACCGTCCATACCTCGCGGCCACCGGAAGCGCACTGCGAACGGGCTTGCTCGAGCGCCTCGGGCCGGCGGCCCAGGATAGCCACCCTCGCTCCTTCGTCCACGAATGCACGAGCGCACGCGAGTCCGATCCCGGCACTGCCCCCGGCCACCAGCACGGTCTTTCCTTCCAGCCCCAGATCCATCGTCATTGCGCCATAATCTGCGCGGCCTTGACGGACTCCGCCATCAACTTGCCAAGCTCGTCCATCTCGGTCGTCACGCCCGCGGAGTCGCTGGCCACGACCTGGAAGCCATGGTCGGTCACCGTCCGCGCCGCGAAATCAGGCTGTTTCAGGATGCTCTGCACTGCCTTGCTGGCCTTGGCCACGACATCGGGCGGCGTTTCCCGAGGCAACAACAGCACCATGTAGATGGCGGACGTCAGGCCGGGAAAACCCAGCTCTTCCGTCGTCGGAACATCCGGAAGATCGGGCAAACGCTTTCTGGCCGCCGCGGCCAGGATCTTCAGGCGACCCGCCTCCAGCAAGGGCTTGGCGGTTCCCGGGCTCATCACCGACAAGGGCACCTCCCCGGCGGACATGGCCTGCATCGTCGGCGCGACGCCCTTGTAGGGAATCATCACGAAGTTCGCGTTCGTCATGCTGCCCAGCTTGGAATAGAACAGGTGCGGATGACTGCCTATGCCCCAGGAACCATATGACAGGCCTTTCGGGTCCTTCTTCGCGATCTCGATCAGCTCGGTCAGCGTCCTGGCCGGAAAATCCTTCGTGGCGACGACCACCTGGTCGGCCCGGGTCAACACGGAGATGCCCACGAAGTCGCGTTTGTAGTCGTAGGGCAGGTTCTTCATCGTGAACTTGTTCGTCACCAGGTGCGCTTCGGTGGCGGCAAGCCAGGTATATCCATCCGGCTGGCTGTTCTTCACCGCGACCGCGCCTACCACGCCGCTGGCTCCGGGCTTGTTTTCGACGATGATGGGCTGCCGCCACCGCTCCTGCAGTTCCTTCCCGACGGCGCGGGAAATGATGTCCAGATACCCCCCTGGGGACGAACTCACGATGATCCGGATAGGTTTGTCCGGAAACTCGGCAAGGGCGGGCGTCGCGATACAGGACATGGCCGCAAGACAAGCCGTCCATTGCAGCATCCGGCTGATACCCGTTCTCCAACGAATGGGGGTCGTCTCGATCATGCTATCTCCTGTGTTGAGCCTTGGGCTTCTGATCAGGGAGGCAATGATGGTCGCCAAGCGAAGGGAGTTCAAAGCAAATTTCGTGACCCAGCGGGAGCAAAACTCAACGATCCGTTTCGGCCGCCCGGGCGCATGGAGAAAATCGGGGCCGTGCGTTGAAAAAAAAAGCCCGGATGGCCAGGCCATCCGGGCTGAAAATGGGGGTGCGCCCGAATCGCGGGCAACGCCCCCTCCTTGATTGTTCAGGCGCCCACGGGCTTGCCGTCTTTCCGGCTGACCACGATCGTGGCGGACCGCGCATCGCCGCCGCCGGCGCGCTTGGTGTTCCACGCACCGTTCGGATGCTGGATGTTGATGAAGAAGGTCGCGAGGTCGGGCGTGTAGGCGATGCCCGTGATCTCGCAGCCCTTGGGACCCACCAGGAAGCGCTTGGATTCGCCCGTTTCCTGGTCGATGTAGTACATCGAGTTGTTGCCGAAGATGTCGGTGATGTTCGAACCCGTGCCCGAGTCGGTCTGCACCCACAGGCGCCCCTGGGGGTCGACGCGGATGCCGTCGGGGCTCGAGAACTCGTCGCCCTTGATGTTGCCGGTCACGTTGGCCGCGGCGCCATCCACCGGATCCTGGCCGGCCAGCAGCAGCAGTTCCCATTCGAAGGTCGTGGCCAGCGGCGAATCGCCGCGTTCCTTCCAGCGCACGATGTGGCCATGCGAGTTGCTGATGCGCGGGTTGGCGGCGCTGGTGCGCTTGCGGCTGCCGTTGTTGGTCAGCGTGCAATAGACGGTCTTGTCCACGCCCACCGTGATCCATTCGGGGCGATCCATCAGCGTCGCACCTGCCACGCGCGCGGCGGCCTTGGTATTGATCAGCACATCCGCCTGGCTGGCGAAGTTGACGATGACCGGGGTAGGAGCCTTGTCCGGCGCGGTCTGCGTATAGTTGCCCGGATCGATGGCGTTCAGCGTGAGGTTGTTCTTGCCCTGCGTCAGCTCGACCCAGTTGCCGGTGCCGTCGTCGTTGAAACGGGCGGCGTACAGCGTGCCTTCGTCCAGCAGGTTCAGGTTGGCCGCGCGGTTCTTGGGATCGTAGGCCTTGCTGGGGATGAACTTGTAGATGCAGCCCGGCGTGCCGTCGTCGCCCATGTAGAACGCGACGCGATTGGCCTCGTTCGTCATGTAGGCGGTGTTCTCGTGGTCAAAGCGGCCCATGGCGGTGCGCTTGACCGCGGTCGAGGTCGGCGTTTGGGGATCGATCTCGACCACCCAGCCGTAGCCCTTCTCGTCCTGCGTGGGATCCAGGTAGTTGTCGGTCGTCTCTTCACAGGTCAGGTACGTGCCCCAGGGCGTCGGGCCGCTGGCGCAATTGTTCAGCGTTCCCACCACCTTGCGGGTGCTGCTGACCGCCGAGGCGGCCGGACCGCCGACGTTGTAGACCGTGTTGCCGGTGTAGCGTTTGTTGTAGCGGGAATTGGCCTTGACCGCCCACGCGCCGTCGTCGCCGCGCACGATCTCCACGACCGAAACACCAACGTTCGACAGCCGCGTCCTGGTGCGTTCCACGTCCAGGTTCAGCGTGGCGTTATCGGTGCTTTCGTGGTTGAGGACCAGCAGGCCGCCCTTGTTGGGATCGACGCCGTCCAGCGCGTAGTAGTGCATGCCGTCGTGCTGGCCGCCCGCCTGGGTCTCGGTGTCCGGCCACGACTGCGGCGTGCCGGCGTAGCCGGCGGAACCCGCCTCGCACTTGTCGCCAGCCGAGTACAGGACCTGCACCTGGTAGTTCTTGGGCACGGTCACGGCATCTTCCGTGATCTTGTCGGCCAACCGCTCGAACTTGACCGAATAGTCGGGGCCGACCGGATCGGTACCGCCACCGCCGCCACCGTCGCCACCACCGCCCGGCGCGGGCGCGGAATCGCCATCGCTGCCACAGGCGGCCAGCGTCGTGGCACCGAAGACTGACAGGATCGACAGGCCGAAGCTGTTCCTGAGCAGCGTGCGGCGTGCGGGGTTGGCGGCGACGATCTCGTCGAACATCTGGCCGGGGACGGTGACTTCTCCCTGCGCCTCGCGAGACGGAGCGCGCAATTTATCTGTCAGGTAGGACATTCAAACCTCGTGGTGTGGAAAGACGGTTTTAAGCTGCTTGTCAGCTTGACCGAGCGCGAGGTTAAAAGACCTACGTGACATCCGGGTTACGGACGTAAAAAGTCCGCCCCTCGAGGCGGACCTGGAAACGGCGGGCGGAAATCAGCGCAGGTGCGCGGTGGCTTCTTCCTCGACCATGGCCTTGATCTCGCGGGCCATCGGTTCGCGCAGTTCTTCCAGCACGTGCGCCACCAGCCCGATGGCCCGCGACATGACGCCTATGCCGCGCACGATTTTCCAGGGAATGCTCAGCTCGCTGGCCACCGCGGCGATGGCGCCGGTCGCATTGACCGGCAGGTTCCTGCCCAGCTTGGCGGTGGCGGTATCGGCTACCGCTTTCATCAGGGCGATGTAGGGACCGTCGTAGCCGTTCTCGGCAGCGATCTCGAACAGCCGCGGCGCGCGCGGATCCTGCGGCTTGTGGATATGGTGGCCTATGCCGGGAAGCGTGCGCTTGCGCGCGGCGTGGTCGTCAACGATGCGATCGGCCAGCGCCTGGATATCGCCCGGCGACGACGGATCGGGAATGGCATCCTGCAGCAGGCGGGCGGCATTCTCCATGCTGCCGACGAATACGCTGCCCAGGCCGCTCAGTCCGGCCGCCACCGCGGCCTGCATGGCCTCGGGCGCGCCCGCCAGCGTCATGCGGGTCACGATGGCGCTGGGCGTCATGCCATGCTCGACCAGGATCACCGCCAGCGCGTTGAACACGCGCGACTCGCGCTCGTTGGGCAGGCGATCCATCATTTCCAGGAAAGCCATGTCGCCCAGCGACACCTTGCCCATGATGTCCTGGCACAGGTCCAGTCCCTTGATGGTGATCTTGTCTTCGGTGCTCCAGCAGATATCGGTCTTGAGTTGCTTGCGCTTGGCCATGGGTCGTGTCTCCTTCGATGTCCGGTTCGCATTGTGCCCGCGGCGCGCGGGCGATGGGGTCAGGCTTGCAGGTCCACGGTCCGTTCCTTGACGGCGGGATCGTCGCGCAGCAGGTTCTTGGCGATCTTGTGCGTGGGCGTGTGCGGCAGTTCGGGCAGCAGCGCCACGTAGCGCGGCACCTTGATGGCGGACAGCCTGGCGCGGCACCACTCGGCCACCTCGGGCTCGGCCAGCGAGGCGCCCGGACGCGGCGCCACCACCACCAGGATCTCGTCCTCGCCCAGTTCAGATGGCACGGCCAGGGCCGCCGCCTCGAACACGGCGGGGTGCTCGTTGATGACCATCTCGAGTTCGGCGGCGGCGATGTTCTCGCCGCGGCGCCGGATGATGTCCTTCTTGCGCGAGACGTGGAAGAAGAAGCCGTCGGCATCGCGCCGGACCAGGTCGCCGGTCTTGAGCCACTCGCCGTCGAAGGCCTGGCGAGTCTGCTCGGGATCGCGGAAATAGCCCTGCATGACGATGGGGGTGGCCACCCAGAGCTCGCCGATCTCGTCCACACCGACGTCGCGGCCGGCGTCGTCGACCACCCGGCAACGCGCCCAGGGCCGGGCCGGATCCGGATGCGCGGCCACCACGCCCATGCTGCCCGGCTTGTCGGGCCCGTCGTAGGGATTGCAGGTGACGCCCGGGATCTCCGTCATGCCGAACCCGGAGAACAGGTGCGGCACCCCGAATTCGTCGCGGAACGCGGGCGCCGACTTCCTGCGCACGCCGTACACCACGCGCAGGCGGTGATCGGGCCGGTACTCGCACCGGTCGCGGGACGCGAGGATGGTGCCGATGGCCTCGATGATGTTGACCACCGTGGCGCCGTTGTCGACCGCCACCTGCCAGAAGGTCGACGCGGAAAAGCGCGGCACCAGGATCATCGCCGCCCCGGACGCCAGCACGCCGCCCACCGAGTAGAACAGCGCATTCATGTGGAAGAACGGCAGGATGATCATCAGCCTGTCGTCCGGTTGCAGGTGCACGCGCGCGACGTTGGCCTCGCCCGCGGTCACGAGGTTGTACTGGCTGTGCATGACGCCCTTGGGGAAACCCGTGGTGCCGGACGTGTAGATGATGACGCAGGTATCGGCCGCCGCCGGAACGGGCAGCGGCGCCTCGTCCACCGGCTGCGCCAGCGCGGCGGCCAGCGATCCGGCATCGTCCGCCGGGCCATCCGTCGTCATCAGCCAGGGGGGCGCCGGGAACGCGGCGGCGATCGGCCGCACCAAATCGACAAGGCGCGTCTCGGCCAGGATGCCCTGCACCTCGGCGTGCCGCAGCGCATAGCTCATCTCGCGCGGACCGAAATCGGGATTGACCGGCACCATGGTGGCCCCCAACCGGGCCAGCGCGAATAGCGCCAGCACGTGCGCCTTGTCGTTGCGCCCGGCCACCGCCACCCGCGAGCCGGAACCTATCCCGCGCGCGGCCAGGACCCTGGCCAGGCGGTCATACCGCCGGCCGAATTCGGCCCAGGTCCAGCACTCGCCGTCCTGGATCAGGAAGGGCTCGGAGGCGCGGTCGGCGCACCGGCTCAGGAAGGCATCGTGCAGGGTCCCGTCGTGGGGACGATAGCGGTTCAGGACATCGAGCGGGCTTTTCATGGTCGAGCGGCTTGGAACAGGATTCGACCTTGCCAGTTTACTTCCTGGATACGTGCGTGCACAATTGTATTCAAACGAATACCGATAGCGCCCGACCCCCGCCTGCGGCGGCGCCACGGGCACGAACCCCGGCCCCCTCAGGAGGAGACATGAAGCACGCATTCGGCGCAGCGGTCTGTCTGGCCGCTTTCGCCCTACCCGGCCACGCCGCGCCGGCCGACCACTATCCCGAAAAACCCGTCCGCATCGTGGTGCCGTTCGCCGCGGGCGGCGGCGGAGACTTCATCGCCCGCGCCTTCGCCGACAAGTTGTCGGCCACCCTCAAGCAACCGGTCATCATCGACAACCGCGGCGGCGGCAATACCGTGACGGGCACCGAGGCCGTCGCCAAGGCCGAGCCCGACGGCTATACGCTGCTGATCGTCAGCCCCAGCTTCGCCACCAACCCCACGCTGCTGCCCAGGCTGCCCTACCGGACGCCCGATGATTTCGCGCCCATCGGCCTGGTCATCACCTATGCGATGGGACTGGCGGCGCGCGCCGGCCTGCCCGCCAACGACATTCCGCAATTGCTGGAACTGGCCGCCAAGCAGCCGGGCAAGCTGACCATCGCCACCTCGGGCGAGGGGTCCGCCTCGCATATGGCCACCGAGCTGTTCAAGGCCGCCACCCGCGCCAACATCCTGGACGTGCCGTATCGCGGCGCCGGCCCCGCCATGCTCGACGTCGCCAGCGGCCACGTCGATCTCGCGTTCACCGGCCTGTCGCAGATCAAGCCCCACCTGGACAGCAAGCGGGCCAAGCTGCTGGCGACCAGCGGACTGCGGCGCCTGCAGTCGGCGCCCGACATCCGGACCATCGCCGAACAGGGCGTCAAGGATTTCGAGGCGGTGGTGTGGTGGGGCATGTTCGCGCCAGCCGGCACGCCCAAGCCCATCATCGACAAGATCAATGGCGCGCTGCGCACCAGCCTCGCGGATCCGGAGGTGGCCAAGCGGTTCGAGGTCATCGACGGCGAAGTCCGCGTATCGTCGCCGGAGGAATTCGACCGCTTCGTGCGCGAGGAGATCACCCGCTGGAGCAAGCTGCTCAAACCTTCCAAGGCTGCGACAGCCTCGCCTTGAACGAGCGCGTCAAGCGGGGGCAAGGGACGGACTTGGTTATGATCCCTGCTTTGCCACCCGCCATTCCGCCGTCCATGCCCAGAAAGAAAGCGGCTGCCGCCGTGCCCAGCGCGAAGAGCCTGGGACAGACCTCGTGCTCGCGCGGCGAGCAGGCCTACCAGTATGTGCGCACCGCCATCCACACCGGCGAACTGGCTCCCGGCACGCGCCTGCGCGAAATCGAACTGGCCGAGCTGCTGGGCCTGAGCCGCACGCCCGTGCGCGAGGCCCTGGGCCGCCTGGAGAACGAAGGGCTCCTCGTGAACGAATCGGGCCGCGGACTCATCGTGACCGAACTCGATCAGAGCATGGTCAACGAGCTGTACGTCATGCGCGAGGTGCTGGAAGGCACGGCCGCGCGGCTGGCCGCGCGCCACGCGTCCGACGTGGAAGTCTCGGCCCTGCGGGAGATCGCCGACCGCGACGCCCACCTGGCCGGCCAGCCCGAGCAGCTCGCGATCAACAACCGCTTCTTCCATGACACGCTGTACCGCTGCGCCCACAACCGCTATCTGCTGAAGACGCTCAATTCGCTGCAGGAATCGATGGCGTTGCTGGGTCCCACCACGTTGACCATACCGGGTCGCGCCGACAGCAGTTCGCGCGAACACCAGGAAATGGTGGCGGCGCTGGAACAGCGCGACCCCGATCTTGCCGAACGCATCACGCGGGAACACATCCGCGCCGCCTACAAGGTGCGGCTGACCCGCATGCTTCGCACGCTCTAAGGCCCGCTTTTTGTTGTAACGCAGCATCCCTTGGCAGGTTCGCGGACGGCCCTCGTCATGGCGTACGCGAGCCCTCTCATCCAAGCCAAAACCATGCCGTGCGATGCTGCGTCGCATGATCGTTGCGATATGCATCGACCCTGGCCACGCCTTGCCCGCACCGCCGCGAATGCGCCGTCCCGCGCGGCCCGGCGGGCCACGCCGAGCGCCGTGCCGTGCTCAACCGGGCATACAATGTTCGTTCACGTGCCGCTACTGTTCTACATATAAAACAATGGATTCTTCGCTTACCGATCAGGCGCTCGCCTATCATCAGTTCCCCATCGCCGGAAAGATCTCCGTCGTCCCCACCAAGCCGCTCGACAACCAGCACGACCTGTCGCTGGCCTATTCCCCCGGCGTCGCCGCCGCGTGCGAAGCCATTGCCAACGATCAGCAGGCCGCGCGCTACTACACGTCGCGCTCGAACCTGGTGGCAGTCATCTCGAACGGCACCGCGGTGCTCGGCCTGGGCAACATCGGCCCGTACGCCGCCAAGCCGGTCATGGAAGGCAAGGCCTGCCTGTTCCAGAAGTTCGCGGGCATCAACGTCTTCGACATCGAACTGGCCGAGACGGACCCCGACAAGCTGGTCGACGCCATCGCGATGATGGAACCCACGTTCGGCGGCATCAATCTCGAGGACATCAAGGCGCCCGAGTGCTTCTACATCGAGCGCAAGCTGACCGAACGCATGTCGATTCCGGTCTTCCATGACGACCAGCACGGCACGGCCATCGTCGCCTCCGCCGGCATCGTCAACGGCCTGAAGCTGGCCGAGAAGTCGCTGGACCAGGTCAAGCTGGTCTGCTCCGGCGCCGGCGCCGCCGCCATCGCGTGCCTGGACCTGCTGGTGCGCCAGGGGCTGAAGAAGGAAAACATCCTGTTGGTGGATTCCAAGGGCGTGGTCTACGAGGGCCGCGACGCGTCGATGGAGTTCAACAAGTCGCGCTACGCCACTACCAGCACCGCGCGCACGCTGGCCGACGCGGTCAACGACGCCGACGTCTTCCTGGGATGCTCCGCCGCCGGACTGCTGACGCCGGAGATGGTCGCGACCATGGCGCTGCGCCCCCTGATCCTGGCGCTGGCCAACCCCGAACCCGAGATCCGTCCGGAAGTGGCCCGCGCCGTCCGCTCGGACTGCCTGATCGCGACGGGACGTTCGGACTACCCGAACCAGGTCAACAACGTCCTCTGCTTCCCCTTCCTGTTCCGCGGCGCGCTGGACGTGGAGGCCATGCGCATCACCGACGAGATGAAGCTCGCCTGCGTGAACGCCATCGCCAATCTCGCGCAGCAGCCCATCCCGCCCGAAGTCGCCAAAGCCTATCCCAACCACAAGCTGGAATTCGGCCCCGACTACTTCATCCCCACGCCGTTCGACCCCCGCCTGATCAGCGAAGTCGCTGCCGCCGTCGCGCTGGCCGCGATGGATTCGGGCGTCGCGCGCCGTCCCATCGGCGACATCGACGCCTACCGCCAGTCGCTGCTGAAATAATTCAGCCCCCAAGGAGGCCGGGACCCGCCTTGGGGCGGCCCGGCGCCGGGTCCCGTGGAGCGATGCGGGCGGACCGGCGGAGCCGGATCCACCGCACCCTGGATCGGTCGCGTGATGTGCGATCCACCCTATCCCGTGTTTGCAGATTTTCAGTTGAGGCCTTCTGATGTCGTTTACACACAAGATCGTCTTCCTGGACCGGGCCAGCCTGCAGGCCACCATCCGGCCGCCCGCCTTTTCCCACGCCTGGGCCGATCACGAGATCACGTCCCGCGATGAGGTGGTGGCGCGGTTGCGGGATGCGTCCATCGCGGTCACCAACAAGGTGCCGCTGCGCCGCGCCGAACTGGACCAGTTGCCGGACCTGAAGATGATCGCCGTCGCGGCAACCGGCACCGACATCATCGACCTGGCCGCCTGCCAGGAACGCGGCATCGTCGTGTCGAACATCCGCAACTACGCCACGGCCTCGCTGCCCGAGCACACCTTCGCGCTCATCCTGGCGCTGCGCCGCAACCTGCGCGCCTATGCCGCCGACGTCGAAGCCGGCAAATGGCAGCGGTCGCAACAGTTCTGTTTCCTCGACTACCCCATACGCGACCTGGCCGGCAGCCGGCTGGGCATCGTCGGCTACGGCGCACTGGGACGGTCCGTGGCCGCGCTGGGCCGCGCCTTCGGCATGGAGATCTGCGTCGCCAGCCGCTCGCCGGTCGACGAACCGGGCATCGTGAACCTGCCCCTGCCGGAACTGCTGCGCACCTCGGACGTCGTCACGCTGCACCTGCCGCTCAGCGCCGCGACGCGCAACATGATCGGCCGTGCCGAACTGGCTTCCATGAAGCCCACGGCGCTGCTCATCAACACCGCCCGCGGCGGGCTGGTGGACGAGGCGGCGCTGGCCGAAGCCCTGCGCGCCGGCACCATCGCCGGCGCCGGCTTCGACGTGGCCGACGGCGAACCGCCCACCGACGCCAATCCGCTGCTGCACGTCAGGCAACCCAATTTCATCCTGACCCCGCACGTGGCCTGGGCCAGCCAGGAAGCCATGCAGACGCTGGCCGACCAACTGGTGGACAACCTGGAAGCCTTCGTCGCGGGCAAGCCGCGTAACGTGGTCCTGCCCAAGTAAGGTCAAGACGGGCCATGCGCGGTCATGGCCCACCTTCCGCCGAGGCGCGCAGCCGTGCGGCCCGTTCTCCATAGCGGCCGGCCTCGGCCATGCGGCGCTGGCTGCGGTAGAGCGATTCGAGATTCAACAGCAAGGGCAGCACGCGCGGGTCCTCCGGCCCCACTGCCCGTTCGGCCAATCCCAGCGCCTCCAGGAACATCGGCTCGGCCTGGCCGAAACGCCGCTGGCGATAGACACGCGCCGCCAGGTAGTTCAAGGCCTGCGCCTGGCCCAACAAGGCCTCGGGCACCGCCCCCTGTTCACGGTAGATCTCCAGCGCACGCGCATGCAGGGGTTGCGCCTGGCCCGAGTCGCCCTGCGCTTCCAGCACCAGCGCCTGGTTGGCCACCACGCGCGCGGTATCCAGGCTGCGCGGCCCCGCGCGGTCCTCGACGATGGGCAGGGCGCGAGCCAGCAGTTCCCGCGCGGGTCCATAAGCCTTGCGCGCCAGGTCGCCCATGGCCAATTCGTTCAACTGCGCCGCCAGCGCCAGGCTGTCGGGATCGTCCCGTTCCAGATGCTCGACGATACGGCGCCGCCATGCGGCGGACGGTTCGCGCAGGCCTTGCCCGTCTAGCAGGTCCGCCAGCTCGATGGCGGTGCGCGTCCAGGCATCGGACACGGGCCCCGGCGATTGCCCCCGCAGGGACAGCGCCTGTTCAAACGCGTCGCGGGCAGCCGCGGCGTTGCCCGCGGCCACGCTGGCACGCGCCCGGCGCTCGAGTACGTCGGCCTGACCGGCAAGCGGCAGCACGGCGGTATCGGTGTCCAGCCGCCGATCGTAGGCCCGCGCCTCGTTCGCATGCCCCAATCCCGCATGCGTGCGCGCCAGTGCCGACAGCGCCTGGGCCCGCAGTGGAACCATGGCCCCGTCATCCTGCCGGGCATCGGCGATCTCCAGGGCGCGCTCATAGGGAACCAGGGCGGCGTCGGCGCGACCCAGGGCATCGAGCGCGTTGCCCAGATTGAGCGCCAGCGTGGCGGTGTTCGGATGCGCCCCCAGCGCCTGCTCGCTCAGGGCCAGTGCCTGCCGCAACAGACCGGCGGCATCTTCGCCGCGCCCCTGCGCCTGTTCGGCCAGCGCCAGCGCGTTCAGGCTGCTCGCGACGAAGGGCTCCTTCCTGCCTCCGGCCTCGCGCGCCAAGGCGAGCGCCCGGCGCGCCTCCTGTTCGGCCTGCACATAGTTGCCGGCGGCGTATTGCCGCAAGGCGGAACCGTACAAGGCCTCCCAATCGGCCTCTGAAGCCGCGTGCACGGGCGCAGCCACGCCCGTGCACGCCAGCAGGCATGATGACAGCAGACGCTTCACGGAAACGGCCGGCGGGTCATCGGAAATAGAAGACCGACGGCTGGTACTGGAAGGTCCAGTCCGGGCGCTCGGCCACCCTGAAGGTCCACGACACCGGCTGCTCGTGGTTGCCGCTCGCGGGCTCCGCGGCCACATCCACCGACAGGTTCAGGGCAACGACGATGGACTCGCCCTTGCGGACGATCTGATTGTCCGCCAGTCCGCCGAAGGACGGCTTGAACCCGCTGCCCGAGACGCTGGCCGAAACGCCGGTGATGGTGTAGTCGCGGTCGTACGCCGTCAGCCGGAAATAGGCCACGCCGCTGCCCCGCTTGGCGGCCTCCTCCGGATTGCTGATGGGCGACCACATGAAGAACGTCGGCGCAAAGGGCGGGCTGAACGGGAACAGTTTCTGCGTCAACCCGGTGGCATCCGACGCGGTGGACGTGGATGCCTGCTCCAGCAGCAGCGTCGGGTAGCCGGCGCGCGCGACGGTGGGAACGCTGACCGCGAACGGACCGACCCGGTCGGTACCGTCGTAGGCCAGGAGTTCCAGCGTGTAGTTGCCCGGCACCGACGGCGCCAGGCCTACGTCGGCGCAGTCCCACGTCCGGTAGGCCAGGATCTCCGCCCAGTACGCTCCCCACGTCACGTTGTTGGCCGCTCCCCACGCATCGGTGTAGGTCCTGCCGTTCTGGCACGCACCGTTGGTCAGCAGCTTGAACGCGTTGCCGGCCGGCTCCTGCGTCACGGACCAGAGGTAGGTGAGCTTGTCGCCGTCGGGATCGAAGGCGCTCGACGTCAACGAGAACCCGTTCCAGGTCTCGAGCGTCTCGCTCAGGCCGGTCACGCTGTTGGTATGTTCAAGCACCCCGTTTCTGCCCAGCACCATGGGCTGCTCGGCACTGTACGGCAAGGTCGGGGCCACGCGCACCGTGGGCGCGTGGTTCTGCGATTTCGCCAGCAGGGTCACCTTCGAGACGGTCCGGCTCGTGAAACCGTGGCTGTCGGTCACCCGCAGGCCGGCGGTGTAGGGCCCCGCCTTGTCCGGTGTGAGCGTCGGCTTGTCGGTGTTGGCGTTCTGCAATTCGGCCGTACTGCCGTCGGGCCGGTCGAGCAGCGTCCACGCATAGGTCAGCCGGTTGCCGTCGGGATCCGTGCTGCCGGCGCCGTCCAGCGTGACACGGCGGCCGATCAGGGTCGAGGTATTGCCGGTGCTGATGGCGGCGCCGGCCGTGGGAGCGCGATTGGCCCCCAGCAGCGCGGTATAGGTCTGCCTGACCGCGTTGCTGGTGGCGCCCTCGGCGTCGCGCACCCGCAGCTCTATCGTGTAGTCGCCCTTGACCGTGGGCGTGAAAGTGCTTTCGTTGCCCTTGTTCAGCACCGAGCTGGCAACCGGGTCCCATCCCGCCGGATAGCTGATCCACGTCCATTCATAGGTGGGATACGGATAGGAGTAGTCCGGGTCATAGGCGCCGCCGAAACCGATCATCCGGAACGGCGCGCCCAGCTCGGCCTCGTAGGTATTGTTGGAATAGGGCACCAGCGGACTGATCACGCCGGGCGCCAGATTCGCCTCTCCCTGGGGTTTGACGACGCCGATCTGCACGCTCTTCTCGCTCGTCGATATCCCGTCGAACACCCGCAGCGTCACACCCACGCTACCGACCACGTTGGGCGTGAACACCGCTCGCGCCGTGGTCGCGTTCTCGATGACCGCGGTCGAGCCATAACCACTGAAGTCGTTCGAGAAACTCCACCGGTACTGCAGCCGGCTCTTGTCGGCGGGCGTATCGGGGTCATACGTGGCGGAGGCATCCAGCACCACCTGGCTGCCGCGGTCGACCTTGGCGCTTCCCGTCGATTGGCCGTTCACCGAGAACGCCACCACCGCCGGCACGTTGCCCTTCACGACATTGACCGTGACCTCGTCGGCCTTGCTGACGCGTTCGCCGTAGGCCACTACCAGGCTCGCCCGGTAGGCGCCCGGAACGTCGGCCGAGAAACGGGGCCGCACGTTGCCCGGCTGGTCCAGCATCGCCTTGCTGCCGTCGGGCACCTGCACCATCGTCCAGCGGTAGATCAGCCGGCTGGCGTCGCCGCCCTCGGGAGGCTGGCTGCCGGTACCGTCCAACTGGACGGCACCGACCAGCGTATTGCTGTCCGCGCCGGCATTGGCAACGGGATCGAGGCTCGTGGCCTTCACGATGGTCTCGGCCGTGCCGCTGTCCGCGTTGCCGTCGTTGACGACCAGACGCACCACGTAGTTGCCGGGCTGATCGGGAACGAACGTGGCCTTGGTCGAGGCGCCCGACAGCGTGGTGTCGCTGCCTCCGGGCTTGCTGCCCAGCGACCAGCGGTAGGTCAGCGCGCCGCCGCTTGGCGAGCTTGCCGTGGCCGTCACGGTCACGGTGGCGCCGACTTCCACCGAGGCGTGGTCCGAAGCGATCGAGGCGGTGGGCGCGGCAACGCGCGGGCCGTCATCGCCGCCGCCTCCGCAAGCGGCCAACAGCAGGGCCGTGCCCAGCCCCAGGAATAGATGTCGGAATGCGGGTCTCATGGTGTGTATTTCCTTTGCGCAGATCAGAACTGCAGCGTGACGCTCATCCTGGCGGTCCGGCCGGGAGCTGGAACCAGCCCCAGGCTGAGCGCGTCCAGGTAGTAGCGATCGGTCAGGTTGTCGATGTTGAAGTCGATGCTCAGGCGGTCGTTGACCTTGTAGCTGGCGAAGAAATCGAAGATCCGGTAGGCGTGCCACTGCACGGGCGCGGCGTAGGCGATGCCCCCGGTGGAGGTCTGGTCGTCGTATTTGGGAACGGCGTTGCGCTTGCCCATCAGCGTCCCGCGCAGGCCCAGCGTCAGCCGCCTGTCGAGCAGGCGCGTGCCGACCAGCAGGCTGGCGTGCCACTTGGGCGGGATCATGTTGTTGACGTAGCTGGCCGCGATGCCGTAATCGGTGCAGGTCACTCGGCGATAGCTGCCTGTCAGGCAGGTCTGGATGCGGGTATAGCCGGTGGCGCCGAACTGCGTAAAGAACCGGCCCAGGTCGTACGAGCCGGACAGCTCGATGCCGTTGAACGAAGCGCTGTCGATGTTGCGCATGCGGAAGATCCCGGCGTTGACGCCGGTGCTGTTGTCCTCCCAGGTGTTGGGAATCGTCCGCGTCAGGTAGTCCTTGACCGTGTTGTGGAAGTAGGCGAGCTTGATGCGAAACTTGTCATGGCTTTTCCAGAGCCCGTCCTTCAGGTAGTTGATGCCGACTTCCCGGTTGTAGGCATGCTCGGGACGCAGGTTGCTGTCCAGGGTCGGCGCCGCCGAGAACCCCGACGAGCTCTCGAACAGGCTGGGCATGCGCAGCGCCTCGGCGTAGCTGGCGTAGAACTGCAGGCCGGCCAGAGGCTCCCAGGTCAGGCTGGCCATGGGCGTGGTGCCGCTTTTCCTGTTCGAGTAGTAGACGGGATCGCACTCCCCATCGCCATCGTCGTCGAAGCAGTACTGGCTGTTCTTGTCGATCACCGTCGCGTTGTCGTCCTGCGAGCGGAAGCGCATGTAGCGCAGGCCGGCGTCGAACGTCAGGCTGCCCGTCGGCTTCCACTGCACGGCGCCGAACAGGCTGTACTCGTTGCGCGATCCGTTGCGGAAGTAGTACTTGGGCGCCTTCTCGTCGTCGCCCGTGGTGCCGATGTCTTCCCATTGGCCCGAGGCGCCGTAGTCGACCTTGATCTCGCCCCAGCGGTGAAAGCGCATGGTGTTGGCCAGGTCCAGCCCGCGGCGCTTGTATTGCTCGGCCGAGTTGTACGACTCGCCGCCCAGTTGCGCCACGGCCTTCGAATAGTTCCGGTTCAGGCTGTCGGTGTCGGTCATCCACAGATTGGCGCGCAGGTCGACGTAGTCGCTGCCCGCCGGCTGCCAGTGATACCGGGCGGTGTAGGTATTCGCGGTGACCTGGCTGTTCTCGGTCTGCTCCACCACGCCGAACCAGATCAGTTGCGAAGGCATGAGCTGGCCGTACGTGCTGGTGTAGCGCAGGTAGCTCAGCTCAAGCTCCTGGTCGTGGGGCAGGTAGAAGCGGGTCTTCAGCAGCGTCGATTCGCTGTCGTAGTTGGTGTTGACCACGCGTTCGCCCGCGCGGATGCGCGAGGCGCCTTCCAGGCGCGGCACGATCTCGGTGTAGAAACCGCGATCGTAGGTCTCGGACAGATCCACCCACGGCGCAGGTCCATGCCTGCCCGCGTAGTAGTTGCCCTGGCTGCGGCGCGCGTGGGCCGCGACCAGGTCGATCTGTTCCCAGCGCTTGGCGAAGGCCACGCTGCCGGCATAGCCCTTGGGGTCGAAGGTGCCCGGCCGGTCCAGGGTCTCGTTCGTGCCGTAGATGCCGGACAGCTCATGGCCCGCGCACAGGCTGGGGCTGGCGCAATCGGTTCGGTATCCCCCGCCGCCGCCCAGGATGCCGCCCACGTTGTAGCCCGAGCGCGTGCCCGGCGCGGACGCCGAACCGCTGTTGTTGCCGATGGCCGTGCCGCGGATGCGCAGGCCGATGCTTTCGCCCGGCCGGACGATGTCCTCGGCGTTCAGGGTGCGCATGCTAACCAGGCCGCCGACGGCGCCTGCGCCCTGCGCGCTGAGCGTGGGGCCCTTGCTGATGTCGATGCCACCGATCAGGTCAGGGTCGACGAAACTGCGCGAGGACACCCCCGCATAGCCCCGGTAGACGGTGGTCTCCTGGCGCGCGCCGTCGACCAGCACCGGCACGCGGCCTTGTCCCTGCATGCCCCGGATGTTGATGTCCAGCCCGCCGCTGTTGCGGTTCTCGCCCACCAGCACACCGGGCGTGCCCTGGAAGATGTCGCCCACCGACGTGCCGCGGAAGCGCTCGATCTCGTCGCGGCCGATGTAGCTGGACGACCCGGCGGTGCGGTAGGGCGCATCCTCCGGCCGGATGGCGTCGGCCTCGACGTGTACCGTCGGCAGGTAGCCGATCTCGCTGGCGCTGGCCGGCGTCTTCTTCAGCGTGTAGCCGTCGCCGCGCGCATCCAGTTCATAGCCCGAGCCCGCCAGCAAGGCCGCGAAGCCGCCTTCCACCGTGTGCTGTCCACGCAGGCCCTGACTGCGGATGCCCGCCAGTTGGTCGGCATCGAACGAGAACGCCACGCCGGCCTGCGCCGCGAACTCGGCCAGCACATGCCCGAGCGGCCCTGGCCCGATGGCGTAGTCGCGGTTTGCCTGGACGGGCGGCTCGCCGGGCGCCGCCGCAAGGATGGCGCCCGGGGCGAGGAGCAGAAAAGCGGCCAGCAGGGCGGCGGCCAGCGCGCGGGCTGGCGGGCCCTCCTGGGGGCGGAACGCGTGAAACGGCATGATTTCCTTCGTCGGGTATGTCCAGTCCCCCGCCGCGATGAGCGGGGTACCTATCCATACCGGACGAGGCGCGGAAAAGTATCAGGAGGGGTCGTGCTCGACCGTGACCCAGTAGGGCGTGCGGCGGACGACCCGGACCGGCATGGTCCTGGCCAGCAGCGCCAGACCGGCGTCGGTGTCGTGCAGCGGAAAGGCACCCGACACGCGCAGCGGCGCCGCGTCCGCCGTGCTGTAGAGCAGCCCGCGCCGATAGCGGCCCAGTTCCGCGAGCAGCGCGTCCAGGCGCATGCCCTTGGCGACCAGCATGCCCCGGCGCCAGGCCAGGTCCGCCGGTTCGGCCGAGCCCACCGGACTTCTCCAATCGGCGGAAAAGCGCAGGGACTGGCCGGGCGCGAGAACGGTGAAAGGCTGGGCCTGCCCGGCGCGGCGCAAGGCCACCTGGCCGTCGTACACCGAGACCGCCGTAGCCGCATCGAGCTGGCGCACCGTATAGAGCGTGCCCAGGGCGCGCGCCTGGCCATGCGCGGTCTCCACCAGGAAGGGGCGCTTGACGGCGGCCGGATCGGGCGCGGTCTCGACCAGGATCTCGCCCGCGCGCAGGACCAGGCGTCGCTCGCGCGCGTCGAACCTCACGTCGACCGCGCTCCGGGTGTTCAGGACGAGGCGCGTACCGTCCGGCAGCGACAACTCCCGGATCTCGCCGACGCCGCTGGCATGATCAGCCAGGATCACCTGCGCCTCCTGGCTGCGGGCCACGATCCAGGCCGCGGGAACCGCCCCCACGCCGGCCAGCGCCGCCAGGACGCGCCGGCGGGTACGCCCCTGGGCGCCCGCCGCCAGCTTGGGCAGCACCTGCCGGCCAAGTTCGGGCGGCACCTGCCGCAGGATGCCCAGTACCTCCTCGGCGCGGCGCCAGGCCTCTTCGTGGCGCCGGCTCAGCTTGCGCCAGGCCAGCAGCTCGCGCATGTCCCGCGGCGACAGCGGCCCGCCCTGCAGGCGCACCAGCCAATCGGCGGCCTCGCCATACACCTGGGCGTCGGGTGGCGTATCGGTGCGGCTCACAGCATCTCCATGCAGGCGATGAAGGCGCGGCGCATGTGGCGCTTCACGGAGATCTCCGCCATGCCCAGGCGCTGCGCGATCTCGGCGTATTTCAGCCCGTCGATGTGGGCCATCAGGAACACCACCCGCACGCGTTCGGGCATCTCGGCCAACATGCGGTCTATGCGCAGCAGCGCCTCGCGCACGCTGGCCTGGGCCTCGGCCGACGGGGCGAGCGGCTCGGGCTGGACGGCCAGCGCTTCCCGGTACAGCCGTGCCACTTCCTGGTGGCGCCAGTGATCCACCAGCAGCGCCTTGGCGATGTGCACCAGCAGGGCACGGGGCTCGGGCCCCAGGTCGGCCAGGCTGCGCCGCATCAAGAGACGCATGAACGTATCCTGCGCGAAATCGGCCGCGTCGGCCGGGCTGTCGACCCGGCGCCTGAGCCAGCCCACCAGCCATCCATGGTGGCTCGCGTAGAGCGTGTGCAATCCATCCTGCGCTGTCGGGGAGCCCGCGGCCATCTCGTCACCGCGTCCGGCATGAACGCGCTTTAATGATAATGATTCTTATTATTCATTTTTGGCGGGCAAGTGGCAAGCGCCGGGGAAACGGACGCGTGCTTACGCGCAACTCCTCATGGGCAATCCGCAGCCGTCGGCCGCCCGGAACGCAGGCCGAAGACTAGTGTGGAGGGGACTTTCAAGGACCTCCCATGCAGCCTCCCATCGATTTCGTCTCCTCCCCCGCACCCTGGCTCGCTCCGCAAAGATCCTTCACGTTGTCGGAGCCGGGGCAGCCGCTACCGGCAACGCCTTCCCGGCGAGCGCCGCCCCCTCTGCTCGACCTGCGCAACGACCTGGTCTTCAAGCTGCTGTTCACGCGCGCGCCGCATCTGCTGGCCGACCTGATCAACGCCGTGCGCCACGACGAGACTCCGATCGTCGTCGAACGCATACTCAACCCCCAGATCGATGCCGGCGACCTGGACGGCAAGACCATCGTGCTGGACCTGCACGCGCGCGACGCGGCCGGCCAGCTCTACAACATCGAGATGCAGGTGCGGCGCTACGAGCGCTGGCCGGCTCGCAGCGCCTACTACCTGGCCCGCACGCTGTCCGAACAGATCCAGCGCGGCCAGGACTACGAACTCCTGAAGCCGGCGATCGCCATCCATTTCCTGGCGCACGATCTGTTCGACGACCCGGAACAGGCGGACTGGCGCTTCGAATTGCGCGACCGGCTCCAGCCCGCGATACGACTGGGCAAGGAGCTCCAGTTGCATATAATCGAATTGCCCAAGGCGGAGCGCCTGGGGTGCCTGCCGGCGGCGCTGTCGGCCTGGGTCGCGTGCTTCCAGCACGGATGGGAGGAAGCCAGCATGAAGGACATCACCCACGAACCGGTGCGAGAAGCCGTGGGAAGACTGAAAGTCCTGACCATGGACGACGATGCGCGCTGGCGGGCCTATGCCCGCGAAAAGGCGATCGCCGACGATGCTGCGGCGCTGGCCTACGCAACCCGGACAGGGATGGAGCAAGGCCGTGCGCGAGGTCTTGAACAAGGGCTTGAGCAGGGGCGTGAACAAGGTCTCGCCCAAGGCCGCCGGCAAGGCGAGTCCGCCCTGCTCGAACGCCTCCTGGCCCGCCGCTTCGGCCCTCTGCCCGATGCCACGATCCAGCGCCTGCGCGAGGCTTCGGACGTCGAGCTCGAAGCCTGGTCCGCCAACCTGCTGGATGCCGCCACCCTGGCCAAGGTCTTCGGCGAATAGCCCGCAAGCAGCCTACTCGCCGCCCGGCACCTGCCGCCAGCGCCCATACCCCGCCGCCCGCAGTTCGCAGGCGGGGCAGGTCCCGCACCCGTAACCCCAGTCGAATCTCTTGCTTCGATCGCCCAGGTAGCAGGTATGGCTGTGCTCGGCCACGACCTCGACCAGCGCGTCGCCGCCCAGGTCCTCGGCCAGTTGCCAGGTCTGGGCCTTGTCCAGCCACATCAGCGGCGTCTCGAAGGTGAAACGCTGCCCCATGCCCAGCGACACCGCGACCTGCAAGGCCTTGACGGTATCGTCGCGGCAATCGGGATAGCCGGAGAAATCGGTTTCGCACATGCCGCCGACCACGACCTCCAGCCCGCGGCGATAGGCCAGCGCCGCCGCCATGGTCAGGAAGACCAGGTTGCGCCCCGGCACGAAGGTGTTGGGCAGTCCGGCGTCGGTCATCCTGATCTCGGTGTCGCGCGTGAGCGCGGTATCGCTCAGGGCACCCAGCACCGACAGGTCGATGGCGTGGTCCTCGCCCAGCCGGGTCGACCAGGCCGGGAATCGGGCGCGGATCTCGCGCAGCACGTTCCCGCGGGCATCGAGTTCCACGCGATGGCGCTGGCCGTAGTCGAAACCCACGGTCTCGACCCGCGCATAGCGGTCCAGGGCCCAGGCCAGGCAGGTCGTGGAGTCCTGGCCGCCGGAGAACAGGACGAGGGCCTTGCGTGCGTCCATCAATCGATGACCGCCGCGCAGGCGTCGGTAGGCGCGGCGGCGATGTCGCCCACCACGGGGACGATCTTGAGGCCGGCGGAGGCGATGCGGCATGGCGCGGCCACCACGCCGCAGCCGTTCAGCGCGGTCGCGAAGACAAAGGCAAGCAGAAGACTTTTCATGTAACCCTGGCAGGAGAGTCGTGCGTGTCGCCACCAGGGTAGCATTGTGGGATGGCGCATCGTGCACCGGGAGCCCGCGCTCCCGGTGCACGGCCCGTCAAGCCTTGGCCAGCACGGGCTTGGCGCGCGGCCGGCCCAGGTCCGGCAGGAAGGCGGTCAACAGGCCCAGCAGCGGCAGGAACGAGCACAGGTGGTAGACGTACTCGATACTGGTCACGTCGGCCACCTTGCCCAGCACCGCGGCCCCCAGGCCACCCATGCCGAAGGCGAAACCGAAGAACAGGCCCGATACGGTGCCCACCTTGCCCGGCATCAGTTCCTGGGCGAACACCAGGATCGCGGAGAAGGCCGACGCCAGGATCAGGCCGATGACGAAGCTCAGGACGCCGGTCCACGCCAGGTCCACGTAGGGCAGCACGAGCGCGAACGGCGCCACGCCCAGGATGGAGCCCCAGATCACCTTCTTGCGGCCGATGCGGTCGCCGATGGGGCCGCCGAGTATCGTGCCCAGGGCCACCGCGATCAGGAAGGCGAACAGGTGCATCTGCGCGGCCTGCACCGAGACGTCGAAGCGATGCATCAGGTAGAAGGTGTAGTAGCTCGTGAAGCTCGCCATGTAGAAATACTTGGAGAACAGCAGCGTGAGCAGGATGGCCATCGAACCCTTGACGGTCCCGCGGCTGAGCGTGGGCGCGGGCGCCGCCGGCCGGACCTTGCGCGGACCGGACAGATGCTGCCGTTTGTACCAGGCGCCGACCTGGTAGAGCACGACCATGGCCAGCAGCGCGGCCAGCGCAAACCACGCCAGGCTGTCCTGGCCGCGCGGGATGATGAACCAGGCGGCCAGCAGCGGCCCCATGGCGCTGCCGGCATTGCCGCCCACCTGGAAGATGGACTGCGCCAGGCCGTGGCGGCCGCCCGACACCAGGCGCGCGACGCGCGACGATTCGGGATGGAAGATGGACGACCCGGTGCCCAGCAGCGCCGCGGCCACCAGCAGCATGGCATAGTTGGGCGCGAAGGCCAGCAGCACGATGCCGGCCATGCTGCATGCCATGCCGATGGGCAGCGAATAGGGCTTGGGATTGCGGTCGGTGTACAGGCCGACCAGCGGCTGCAGCAGCGAGGCGGTCAACTGATAAAGCAGCGTGATCAGGCCGATCTGCGTGAACGACAGCGAGAACTCGCTTTTCAAAAGCGGATACACCGCCAGGATCAGCGACTGCAGCATGTCGTTCAGGAAGTGCGAGAAGCTGATCGCGCCCAGTATCTTGAAGCCGGTGCGTTCAGCCTGGGCGGGCGGAACTTGGGCAGGGTTGACGCTTTGCATGGGGTCTCTGGATATGCCCGACGGGCTCAGGGTTTTTACGTATTTTCGTAAGCGTACCTGTCCAGATTGCGCCTGTCTTGCGAAAATAAGGCACACGCCTTCTAGAAATGGACAAAAACTCTCCTTTTCCCGACTACCACGACTACGACCGGCGCGAGCGGCCGGTCACGGCCATGGCCAAGGACTTTCCGCCGGACTACCGCACCGGTCCGCACCAACACCCCTCGGGCCAACTGGTCTACGCGCTGTACGGCGTGGTGGTCGCGCATACCGAGATGGGCCGCTGGGTCGTGCCGCCCACCCGGGCCCTGTGGATGCCGCCCTCGGTGCGCCATGAACTGCGCATGGTGGGAGCGGTACGGATGCGCACGGCCTACATCCATGCGGAGGCCTCCCGCCACTTGCCGCCCCACTGCTCGGTCATGGCGATCTCGCCGCTGCTGCGCGAGCTGATCCTGGCGGCGATCGACATCCAGGGGCCCTACGACGAGCACACCCGCGACGGCCGGGTGATGCGGCTGCTGCTGGACGAACTGCGGCAACTGCCCACGCTGCCGCTGCGCCTGCCCCGGCCCGCCGACCCGCGCCTGCAGGCGGTATGCGAGGCCATCGTCGCCGCCCCCGACGACAAGACCACCGCCCAGGGTTGGGCGGACCGCCTGGCCGTGGACGCCAAGACCGTGCACCGTCTTTTCGTGCGCGAAACCGGCATGACCTTCGGCCAATGGCGTCAGCAGGCGCGGCTGCTGGCCGCGCTGGAGCGCCTGGCCGAAGGCGCGAAGATCCTGGACGTGGCGCTGGAGCTGGGCTATGCCAGCCCCAGCGCGTTCTCGACCATGTTCAAGCGGCAGTTCGGCGTGACGCCGAGCGCCTTCTTCGACCAATAGGAACAGGTAGGTGGGCTCCGGCCCGCGGCTAGCCGGCATCCCCCAGCAACGGCCGCTCCATCCCGGGCGGACGATGAAGCGACCGCAAGCGCTTGAGTTCGCCGGCGATCGCGGCGCCCTCCGGCCCCGCCGCCAGCTCCGCAAGAAAGATCTCATGCAACAGGTAGGAATGCAGTTGGTACGTCAACGCGTGATCCTGCAGGGACGTGACCGTGGGCGCATCGGTGAACACCGCCGTGGTCACGGAGCGCCCGTCCCGGGCCAGGGTCAGCAGCGCATCCGTGGCGCTGGTCAGGCGCACGCCGTTGCCTTCGTGGGGATACACGCGGCATGATGCGAATCGCCGCCGCAACGCCCGCCAGGGGCCGAAGGCGATCACGGTGATCTGCACGCCCCGCAGTACGGCGGCCTCGATGTCCTCGGCCAGGGACCGGATGGTCGTTCCTTCTCCCTTGATCCAGACATAGCGGGTCGCCGCTCCCAACTCCTGGCGCAGGAAGTCCAGGCATGCCTCGGCCCCCGAGGCCGTCCGGATCGAACCACGATTGCGCGACTGCATGCGGCGTGTCATCTGGCCGGCAAACCAGTCACACTCGCCCGCCAGGCCGGCCGTCAATCTCCCCACCATCGACTTTGGATCCGCCGGCGCATAGGTGACGGGCCGGTCATGCACCACGGTCACCGCCTCCAGCTCACACAGGCGCTCGAGCGCCCGATAGGTATTGGCGCGTTGCAGGCCGGCTCGCTTGGCTACCTGATAGGCCGTGGCCGGATAGCCCTGGGCCAGCTCCAGCCAGACGGCGGCCTCGTAGCCGGAGAATCCCAGGCGCTTGAGCAGTTGCAGGGAGCGGGGGTCGGCTCGCTCCGTCGAGGATAGTAGTTTCATTCGCTACCAGGAGATCGATAGGATGGGCGGCAAATAACGATACCGGGAGGTAGGCATTATGGGCATCAATCGACGCGGCATGCTGCTGGGCATGCTGGCAGCCACCGGCGGCGTCCGGGCGGCCAGTGGCGGAAAACGGTGGCCGTCCATGCCGGTCACGCTGACGGTGCCCTTCTCCCCTGGCGGGGGCACCGACATGCTGGCGCGGACGATCGCCGAAAAACTGTCGGTCCGGCTGGGGGTGTCCGTCATCGTCGAGAACAAGCCCGGCGCGGCGGGCAACATCGGCGCCGAGATGGTGGCTCGGGATGCCACGGCGCACCGACTGCTCTTCACCACAGCGTCGATCGCCGTCAATCCTTCCCTGTACAAGGACCTGCGCTACGACGTCCGCAGGGACCTGGTCCCGGTCTCGCTGCTGACCTCCTCGCCGCTGGTGCTGGCCGTGCCAGGCAAGAGCGGTATCCATTCCGTCGAGGACCTGCGCCGACAGGGCGGGCAGCGAAACGGCGGGCTGAACTACGGCTCGCCCGGCACCGGAACGACCAGTCACCTTGGCTGCGCGGCGCTGTCGCGCGAGGCCGGTCTGGCATCCACCCACATTCCCTATAAGGGCGCGGGCCAGGTCACCACCGCGCTGATCGCCGGCGAAATCGACTTCACCATGCTCGCCGCCGTGGCCGCGGCAGGCCATGTGCGCACCGGAGCCATACGTGCCATCGGCATCGCGGGCAGGCGATCTCCCCCAGGCATGGAGTCCGTGCCGCTGCTGGCCACGCGCTACCCCCAGGTGGAATTCGACAATTGGCAGGCGCTGTTCGCTCCGCCGGGATTCGACGCGAAAGACGCGCTCGGCCTGCAGCGCGAACTGGCGGCCATTCTCGCCTTGCCCGACGTCGCGGAGAAAATACGCGGCGACGGCGCCGCGCCATTAGGCCTGGCTCCCGAGGCCACCGCCCGGCTGGTGGACCAAGAGGTCGCCCGATACGCGAAGATCGTCAAGGACTTCCAGATCCAGGTTGGCTGACATGGAATCGACCGGCATACCGCTCCCCCTGGCCGGCATGAAGGTGCTGGATGCCACCCGGGTCCTGGCAGGCCCGTACTGCACCTATCTGCTGGGGCTGCTCGGCGCCGAGGTTGTCCGCGTGGAGCGGCCGGGCGGCGACACCATCCGGTGGCGGCGGCGCGCCAATTCCGCGCTCGGCGCGGCGGGCCTCTCGACCGACTACATCGCCCAGGCCTGCAACAAGCAGGTGATCTACCTCGACCTGGCAGAACCGGCCGGCCAGGCCACGTTCCTTGAGCGGCTGGCCGGGTCGGACGTACTGGTGGAGAATTTCCGCACGGGAGCCTTGGCGCGCCTGGGGCTGGACGAGGCCCGGATACGCGCGGCGCGTCCGGGACTCGTCTGGTGTTCGATCACCGGCTACGGCGGGGCGGGCACGCGCGCGGCCTATCCCGCTTACGACAGTGTCATCCAGGCGGCCAGCGGACTGATGAATCTGACCGGTGACACGCGCTCCGGCCCGATGAAGGCTGGGGCTCCCGTGATCGACTACGCCAGCGGCCTGAACGCGGCGTTGGGCGTGATGGCCGCGTGGATAGGACAACGGCGGCACTCCCGGTCCGAGGGCACACGCGTCGAAGTATCGATGCTGGATTCGGCGCTGGCGCTGATGCACGGCACGGTGGCCGGCCACCTGAACGGGACGGAATCCCTGGAAGGACGCGGCAACGCCGCTTCCAGCGGCAACCCGCTGTCCCGCTGCTACGATGCGGCGGACGGACGGGTGTGCATCGCCGTCAACGAGCCGCACCAACGGCGGGCGCTGCTCGCGGCCCTCGGCCTGGACGCGCTGTCCGGGCTGGACGACCATGCCTTGTCCGGCCATGTCCAGGCGGCGATTCGTCAACGTTCCATGCCGGACCTGGACGCCTCGCTCAACACGGCCGGTGCGCCATGCGCGCCGGTCCAGGGACTCGACCGCGCGGTTGCCGCGGCATGCGCCGCCGACCCCGGCTTCGTCCGCTCGCCCCCCGACGCGCCGACGATGCGCATCGTCGGGTTGCCGTTCCGCCTGGACGGGAGCCGCGGCACGCTCACGCAGGCTCCACGCGCGCTGGCGCCTCGAGAAAATCCGCCACCATCCGACTGAACCGATCAGGCCGTTCCAGGTGCGCGGCACGGTCCCGTCCCATATGGCTGACCAGGCGCCGCAGCCATGCGGCGGCCGCAAGGGCCCACCGTGCGCCCTCGTCAGTTGTCCAGCATCACGCCGGACTGGCGCACGACGCCCTGCCAGCGCCGGGCCTCGGCGCGCAGTTCCGCCTCGAACTCCACGCGCGTCCCCTTGCCCGGCACGAAGCCGCCTTGGTCGTAGGCCTCGCGCACCTGGGGCGTAGCCAGCACGTCGTTCAGCGCCTGCGACAGGACCTCGATGACGGCCGGATCGGTGCCCTTGGGCGCCGCCAGCCCCCACCAGTTGCCGAGCACGACATCGGGCATGCCGGCCTCGGCCGCGGTGGGCACGTCCTTCAAACCCGGATAGCGGGTCGGCGAAGCGACGGCCAACGCGCGCACGCGCCCTTGCGGCATGTACGAGGCGGCGATGCTGTAGCCGCCGATGTAGAGCTGGATCTCGTTGGCCAGCAGGGCCTGCACGCCCAGCGACGACCCGCGGTAGGGAATGTGGGTCATGTTCGCGTGCATCGCCTCGCTCAGCATGTAGGCCGACAGATGGGGCGTGGTGCCGGCCCCCGGCGAACCGTAGTTCAGCTTGCCCGCATGCTGCCTGGCGTACTGCGCGAAGGCGGCGTAGTCCTGCGCGGGCACCGCGGCGCTGATGTAGATGAAGGCGGGCACGTCGGCCAGCTTGCCCACCATCGCCAAGTCCTCCAGCGGATCGAAGCCCAGCTTGCGATACAGGAACTGGTTGATGACGAAGTTGTTGGTCGCCCCCAGCACCAGGGTGTAGCCGTCGGGCTTGGCGCGCACCACGTCCTGCACGCCAATGTTGCCGCCCGCCCCGGTGCGGTAGTCGATGACCAGGGGCTGGCCCAGCCGCTTCTCCAACAGCGGCTGCACCTGGCGGATGGCAATGTCGCCCGCCGCCCCGGGCGCATAGGGCAGCACGATGCGTATGGGCCGGTCGGGATAACCGGCCCATGCGCCGGCGGCAAGGCAACAGAGGAGGCCGGCGGCGAACAGCGCGGCGCGGCGGCTAACGGTATCGGTCACGGCATGCCCTCCTGGAAAGATGCGCCGGATGTCGCCGGCGCGGTGGCGCTACAGGTCGATGCGCATCAGGTCGTGCGCCAGCCGCAGCGGACCGTCGTAGTTCTTGCGTATGTCGGTCACGATCTCGTCCATCAGGTGCGGCCCCATCAACTCCACCGGCATATGCTTGGCGCCGGCACGCCGGAGCACCGGACTGGTGGAATCGAAGTGGCCGAAGTGCGTGGCCACGAGGCTCTTCACGTTGGCCCGGCGCGCGATCTTGCCCAGGTCCATGGGGCTGGTGTGGGAATAGGTCCCCACGCCGGTCTTGGCACGGTGGGCGATGAAGGACTCGGGGAAGGTGCACTCGTGGATCAGCAGGTCGGCATCCTGGGCCAACCTCACCATGGCATCACAGGGGGCGGTGTCACCGCTGAACGCGATGACCTTGCCCTCGGCCTCGACCCGCACTCCGAAGCATTCGCAGATGTCGCGCGGGATGTGTTCGACCCAGTCCACCGAGATCTTCACCTTGTCGTCCTCGAACACCACGCCGGGCTGGACCTCGCGCACCTCGGGCCGCGCCGCCTCGATGTTCTCCTGGCGCACGGGGTAGGCGCTGCGGGCACGGAAATCGGCCTGGAACGCGCCATGCTCGAACAGGTGGTCGACGAAATGCCGGGTGCCCTTGGGGCCCAGCACCAAGGGCGCGCCGGTTTTGTTCAGCATCCAGCTGGAGATGACGAAATAGGGGTAGTCGCAGATGTGGTCGTGATGCAGATGGGTCAGGAAGACGAATCCGACCTTGGCCGGGTCCACGTTGGCGCGCACCATCTGCCGCGTGGCGCCTTCGCCGCAGTCGAACAGGTAATGCCGGTCTTCGTCCAGCGTCAGCAGGATGGCCGACTGGCCTCGGTCGGGGTCGGGCAAGGCGGCGCCGGTACCCAGCATCGTGATTTTCATTGGAGTCTCGCGGGTAGGGGAAAAACGGACCCAGTGTAGGCACGCAGTGACTACCAATGCATAAATTCTTAGAATCAAGTGAAAACCAACAGGAATCACACTGTGGACACCACCTACCGCATCCCTACCATCCGCCAAATACGTTCGAGGCTGCGGCTGCGCCACCTCGACCTGCTCGAGGCGCTGCATGCCACCGGCAGCGTGCACAAGGCCGCCGCGCGGCTGGGCATGACCCAGCCCGCGGCCAGCAAGCTGCTGGTGGAGCTGGAAGAAGCCTTCGGCGTGCCGCTGTTCGTGCGCTCGCGCCGCGGCATCTCGCCCACGCCCTATGGCGAGGCGCTGGTGCAGAAGGCCGGTGTGCTGCTGGCGGACCTGGACGGGGCCCGCAACGAGATCGAGGCGCTGACCCGGGGTGCCACCGGCCGGGTGCGCGCCGGCGTGCTGCAGGTGGTGCTGCCGGTGCTGGTGCCGCGCGCGCTGGCGCGCATGCACGAGGCCCACGCGGGCATCACCGTCATGATCCAGGAAGGCACCAACGATCTGTTGCTGGCGGCGCTGGCGCGGGGCGAGATCGACTGCATCATCGGACGCCTGATGCAAGGCGCCTCGCAAGCCATGTTCCGCACCGAGGTCCTGTACGATGAACCCATCTACGTCGTGGCGCGGGTGGGTCATCCGCTGGCCCGGTCGAACCGCGTGACGCCAGCCACGCTGGCCCGGCAATCGTGGATTCTGCCTCCGCCCGATGCGCCGCTGCGCCAGCGCATCGATGCCTATTTCGCCGAACAAGGCCTCACGCCGGGCGTGCCGCTGGCCGAATCCGTCTCGCTGCTGGCCAACGAGGTCCTGCTGCGCAACACCGACGTGCTGGCCACGATGCCTCGCGGCGTCGCCCGGCACTATGCCAGGCTGGGGATACTGACCATCTTGAACTTCAAGCCGTCGTGGACCTTGCCTTCGGTGGGTGTCGTGCTACGCTCGGACGTGGCGCCGTCGCCCGCGCTGGAATTCTTCCTGCGGGCGGTCCGGGAAGAAGCCGCCGGACTGCGCCAGCAAGCGGAACAGGAATAAAGGCTGGGGCCTGAAATCCCCTCGGCCCGCACTGTGGATCATCAACAAACAGGAAACAAACTCTTCCCTTTTGCACGATTGATTGCCTGACAGTACGCGCCTATATTGCCGACAAAGGCCACGCCACAGGAGCTTGCCATGTCCGCCTCGAGCGCCCACCGTCTGCCCACGTTCTTCATCCCCCATGGAGGAGGCCCCTGCTTCTTCATGGAATGGCCCGGCGATCCCCACATGTGGGACCGCATGGCCGCTTTCCTGAAGGGGCTCGCCGCGTCGGCGGGCCCTCGTCCCGAAGCGGTGCTGGTGATTTCCGGCCACTGGGAAGAGGACGAGTTCACCGTCAATGCCAGCCCCAAGCCGCCGCTGCTGTTCGACTACTACGGCTTTCCCGAGCACACCTACCAGTTGCAATACCCGGCGCCCGGTTCGCCCGCGCTGGCCGGCCGCGTGCGGGAGCTGCTGGGGCAGGCGGGCATCGCGTCGGGCTCGAACACCGAGCGGGGGCTGGATCACGGCGTGTTCGTGCCGTTCAAGCTGATCTTTCCCGACGCCGACATTCCCGTCGTCCAACTGTCCATGAAGACCGGCCTGGACCCCGAGGCCCACCTGGCGGCCGGACGCGCGCTCGCGCCGCTGCGCGACGAGGGCGTGCTGATCGTGGGCAGCGGCATGAGCTTCCACAACATGCGGGGCTTCGCGCCGGCATTCAAGCCGGCCTCGCTGCGCTTCGACGACTGGCTGGCCGATACCGCGGCGCTGCCGCGCGAGGCGCGAGAACAGGCGCTCGCGAGCTGGACGTCGGCGCCCGACGCCCGCGTCGCGCAGCCCCGGCCCGACCATCTGCTGCCGTTGATGGTGGCGGCGGGCGCGGCCGGCGACGACCCCGGCAGCCGCATTTTTCAAGATGAAGTCATGAACGTAGTCGTCTCCGCCACCCGTTTTGGGTAGGCACGCAGTGCCGCTCGCGATTTTTACCCCCTGAGTCCACTCTAGAAGGAAGATAAAAAATGCAGACCTCCAACGACACCCTCGCCGTCTGGGCCCCCCGCGCGCAAGCCGTCATGCGCATCGTCATCGCCTACGTGTTCCTGCAGCACGGCACGGCCAAGTTCTTCGACATCCCGTCGCTGGGCATGCAAGGCATCCAGTTGTTCTCGCTGATGGGCCTGGCCGGCGTGCTGGAGATCGGCGGCGGCCTGCTGATGATCCTGGGCCTGTTCACCCGGCCGGTGGCGTTCATCCTGTGCGGCTTCACGGCCGTGGCCTACTTCATGGCGCATGCCCCCAAGGCTTTCCTGAGCCCGCTGCAGAACGGCGGCGAACCGGCCGTGCTGTACTGCTTCGTGTTCCTGTTCTTCGCCGTGGCCGGCGCGGGCGCCTTCAGCATCGACGCGTCGCGCGGCAAGGCTTGAAGGCTTGGACACACTGGTCAGCATGAAGGTGTTCCGCCTCGTGGTCGAGGCGGGCAGCTTCGCGCGGGCGGCCGGGCAGTTGGGCATCTCGCCGGCCATGGCCAGCAAGCACCTGGCCCACCTGGAACGCAGCCTGGGCGCCCGCCTGCTCAACCGCACCAGCCGGCACGTCAGCCCGACCGAGGCGGGACAGGTCTATTTCGAACAGTGCTGCGAAGCGCTGGACCTGCTGGACAACGCCGAGGCCACGCTGCAGGACAGCCACGCCGAGCCGCGCGGCCAGTTGAAGGTCACCGCGCCGGTCTGGTGCGCCAACGGCCGCTTCGCCGGCATGCTGGCGTGCTACCGCGAACGCTACCCGCGCGTGGTCATCGACCTGCGCCTGAGCAACTACAAGGTGGACCTGGCCGAGGAAGGCTTCGACCTGGCCCTGCGCGCCACCGCCACCCAGAACGCGCCGTCGCTGATCGTACGGCCACTTTGCGAAGTCCGCTTCGTGCTGACGGCCTCGCGCGACTACGTGGACCGGCACGGCCCCTTCGAGTCGCCGGCCCAGCTGGCCGACCGGCCGGCCGTCCTGCCCGCCTACATCAAGCGGCCCGAGGAAATCCCGCTGCAGGGTCCGGCCGGGCCGGCAACGCTGCGCGTGCCCACGGCGCTGAAGACGGATGACTCGTCCCTGGCGCGCCACAGCCTGCTGGCCGGCATCGGTCCCGGCTACCTGCCGGAATGGCTGATCGCCGACGATCTGGACAGCGGCGCGCTGGTGCGCCTGCTGCCGCAATACCGGCCGCCTTCCGTGACCCTGTATGCCGCCTATACCAGCCGCAAGTTCATGGCGCCCAAGGTGCGGACCTTCATCGACTTTTTCAGCGAGGCCTTCGGCTAGCGGCACCCTCCGGGTGCACGACGGCCATCCAGATCGGTTCGCTGCGATCGAGCATGACCTGCAGGGCCCGATTCACCTCGGCCAGCGGAAAGTGGTGGGTGATCAGCGCATCGGCGTTCAGCCGGCCCGACGCCAGCAGCTCCAGCACGGCGTCGGTATCCGAGCGCGTGCACGCCCGGGTGCCGATGATCTTCCAGCACATCTGCATGGCCTCGGCCACCGTCAGCGCCAATGGCGTGGCATTGCCGCCCATGTGCACCAGCGTGCCACCCAGGGCCAGCGCGCGCAGCGCCTGCATCGTGCCCGGGCCGCCCGGGAAATAGTCCAGCACAGCATCCGCGCCTCCCGGCAGCACCTCCCGCAGCCGACGGGTCAGGCCCTGGCTCTCGGCCCAGTCGGGCGCCAGTTCGTCCAGAGCGACCAGGTCCACCGGCAGGTCGCCCGCCAGCGGCCGCAGCGCCTCCAGGCGTTCGCGCGACCGCGCCACCAGCACGAGGCGCCGCGCGCCGTAGAACCGTGCAAGCAGGATGCTGGCCGTCCCCATGGTGCCGGTGGCGGCAGTGATGACCAGGCGCCCCGGTTCGGGAATGGCCGCGCACTTGAGCGCGCGCACGGCGTTGGCCAGGTCGTGGACCTTGGCGCCGACATCGAAGTTGACGTTGTCGGGCAGGGGGTCGACCAGCCAGTCCGGCGCGCGCGCGTACTCGGCCAGTCCGCCGTCGTGATAGCGCGCGTAGAGCTCCAGCTTGCCGATGCCGAACGCGGCGTGTCCGATCATGGCGGTCTCCGCGCACAGTTGCTGGCGGTCGGTGCGGCAATAGACACAGTCGCCGCAGGACAGCATGGGATGCACCCGCACCCGCCGGCCGACCAGCGAGGCATCGGCCTCACGTCCCGCGGCGACGACCACGCCCGCGATCTCGTGGCCGGGCGTGGACGGCAGGTGCTTGAAGCGGCCGCGTTCGAGCAGCTTCATCATGCCGGGCGCGATGCCGGCGGACGCGACCTTGATCAGCACCTCCCGCGCGCCGGGCTCGGGCACCGGCACCCGCTCCAGCCGCAATTCGGTCGCGCCCTGGTGGGCCCGCGCGGCAATCATGTCGCTCATGTTGCTGTCCTCGTGTGTCATGTCGGTTTTCCAGCGCGCAGCCCGTCGATGTCCGACGGCGCCACTTTCTCGGCCTGGCGGGCGCCCTGCGCCACTTGCGGAATGGGTAGGGTCGAGACCAGCGACAGGTGCGTGCTCGGCCCCGCATGGATGCTGGCGAACGCCACCGCGCGGGGAATGCGCACGAAGTCCCCGGGCGCCAGGTGCAGCACGCCGCGCTGGGTCACCAGCGTGCGCGTGCCCGAGACCTGGTACTGGATCTCCTCGGCATTGCGCAGCCGGCGATAGACGTGTCCGGCCGACGCGGCGGCGGCCGTGGTCCCGATCATGGCCGTGGAGCCGCGATACAGCCATTCGGTGCCCGATCCGATGCGCAGGACCTCCAGCCGCTCCTGCGTGTCGTCGGCATGAGCCAGCAGCAGCCGTTCGTCGATGGGCGACAGCGCCACGTCCTGGCCCGGGCCGGCCACGCCTTCGGTGACGAGTTCGTTCAAGGGCGCAGGCGTCCACCCCGGAAACGGCGGAAGCTTGGCTTCGGAACGCCGGTCCACCATGCCCAGGCGCTCGACCGGCCCGGGCACATAGAACAAGAGGTGGATGTCGCGGCGGCCGTAGTTGTCGTGGGCCACGCCGTCGGGCAGCCGCGCGAACTCGCCGGGCGCCACGTCCACGCTGCCCAGTTCGGTCATGATGGTGCGGTCGCCGCAGACTTGAAACGAGATCTCGTCCACGCCGCAATTGCGGTGGTAGAACGGCTGGCGGGCGTTCATCGTCTGCCACTCTATCCGCATCGCCGCGCTTTCGTAGACGCCGCGCGGCGGCACGAAGGGCTGGTCCACGTACTCGGGAGGAAAATGCACCGCCTCGACGGGCGGGTACGCGCGGGGAGGACGGCCACCGCCCGGCAGGGGCTCGGCCAGCAGCAGTTCCTCGCGACGGCGCAGCACGCGGGGCGGCGCGTCGAAGGGAAATGCCTCCAGGTGTTCGCGGACTTCGGGCACGACGGTCTCCTTGGTGGGCGGGGGCAGGCTCAGCCCAGCAGTCCCGCCTCGCGGTAATAGCGTTGCGCGCCCGCGTGCAGCGCGATGGACGGCCGGGCCATCCTGGCCGGATCAATGGGATAAGACAGCGGACTGCGCTGCGGCGGCAGGTGGCGGTATTGGCGCTCGATGGCCTCGCGCGTCTCCACCAGGCACCAGGTCAGGAGATGCGCCACCTCCTCATCCATGTCGTCGCGCACCAGCACCAGGAAGTCCGAGAAGTCCAGGGCTTGCAGCGGCGTCTCGAGGTTCTTCCAGTAGCCCGCGGGCAGCGGGTTGGCCGGAAAGCCGTGGTCGGCGCGCAACCGGTCCAGGGCGGAAGGTTCCGCGGACAGCGGCACCGCCTGTCCGGATTCCACGATCCGTGCCCACCACGGCGTCATGATCGCCTCCTGCAGCACGCCGTCCACCTCGCCCGCCTCCATGCGCGCCAGGCTGTCGCGGGGATTGGTGTCCTCGACGTAAGACCCGCCCCAGGCCGCCAGCGTGGCCTCGTCGATGCCGTGGGCCGCCATGAACAGGCGGCTCACGTGGCCGATGAAATTGGTGCCGTCGTTGCGCGAGGTGGCGATGCGCAGGGCCGGCCGGCGGCCGCGCAATTCCTCGAACGATCGGATGCCCAGGTCGGGGCGCAGCGCCAGCACCATGCGGTCGTTCTGCGGCAGCACCGCGAGCGACCGCAGGTTGGGCGCGGCGCGCCCCTGGAAGATGGACTGGCCCGTCAGCGCGGCCGGCATCAGCATCGCCGGCGTCACCAGGCACAGGTCCACCTCGCCTTCCTGCACCAGGTCGATGGCCTCGATGCCTCCGGCGCGTATGCTCCATATGGCCACGCGGCTGCGCGAACCGGCGCGCTTGCAGAACTCCTCGCACAGCCAGGAGCAGATGCGATGGAAGTTCGCCTGGCCCCAGTCGCCGACGAAACGCAGGTGGTACGAGCGGGAAAGTGCGGGTTGCATGGAAAAGCTCCTATTCGACCTTGACGTGGGCGTCCCGGATGACCTTCGCCCAGAATGCGTTCTGCTCGCGCACCAGCGCGGCGAAGGCCTGCTGGTTGCTGTCCACCGGCTCGAAGCCCAGTTCCAGCAGGCGGCTGCGGATCTCGGGACGCGCCAGCACTTTCTGCACCGAAGCGGCCATCTTCGCCGTCAGCGTGGCGGGCGTGCCGGCCGGCACCAGCAGGCCGCCGAAGCCGACCACCTCGAATCCGCCGTAGCCCGACTCCTTCATGGTCGGGATGTCGGGACTGATGGGCGAGCGCGCCGACCCGGTGCTGGCGAGGATGCGCAGGGTGCCCGCCTGCACGTGCGGCAGCAGGTCGGAGTAGGACGCGAACACGCTGGAGATGCGTCCCGCCGCCACGTCCATCACCGCCGGCGGAATGCCGGTGTAGGGCACGTGCAGCATGTCGATGCCGGCCTGCTGCATCAGGATGACCGTGTTCAGGTGCGGGGTGGAACCCTGGCCCGGACTGGAGAACGACAACTGGGCGCCGGGCCGGGCCGCGTAGGAGACAAATTCCTTGACAGTCTTGACCGGCAGCCCGGCGTTCACGCCCAGCCACAGCTGGGCGGTGAAGAGCTGGGCCACCGGCACGAAGCTGGCCACCGGGTCGTAGCCGGCCGAACGCAGCAGGTGCGGCGCCTGTACGTAGGGCGTGGTGCCCAGCAGTACGGTGCGGCCGTCGGGCGGCGACTTGGCGACATGGGCGGCGCCGATGACGCCGGAGGCACCGGCGCGGTTGTCCACGACCACCGGCACGCCCCATTCCTTGGACAGCGGCTCGGCCACCAGCCGCGCGGCGTTGTCGAACGAACTGCCGGCGCGGCCGGACACCACGATGGTGACACGGCCGCCGTCGAACGGATCGGCCGCCGCCGGCGCCGCGCCCACGAACAGTGCCGCGCACGCCAGGGCCGGCAGACAGGCCAGCACGCGGCTTGCGTGCCGGCGCGCGCACACGCCCGAAATGTCTGATTCCATGGTTGTCTCCCCCTTTTTCCCGGGTGGGTTTGTCATGCGAATACTGTGATCCGGGCGAAAAGCGGTCAACCTCGATTCTCGCCGGCTGAGACGATGGAAAATGGCCGCCACCGACGCCGCCATGCCGGCGCACGCCCCCGGGGGTAAACGAGCCTGGATATCCGAACAGGCGTATCGTTGCCAACATCGCCTCCTGGAAACACGCTTTGAACACACCCGCTCCTGCGCGCCGCCCCGGCGGCGGCCTGGCCACCCTGCGCACCCTGCTTCCCTACCTGTGGCCGGCCCACGCTCCCCGGCTGCGCCTGCGCATCGCGGCCGCCATGGCGCTGCTGATCGCCGCCAAGGTCGCCAACGTCTACGTTCCCATCTTCTACAAGTCGGCGGTGGACGCCCTGGGCGGCACGGCGGCCGCCGTGCTGGCCATCCCGGTGGGGATGATCCTGGCCTACGGCGGCGCCCGCGTCCTGTCGCTGGTGTTCTCGGAACTGCGCGACGCGGTGTTCGCGCGCGTGGCGCAGAACGCCATCCGCGTCGTCGGCCTGCAGGTATTCCGCCACCTGCATGGGCTGGCGCTGCGCTTTCACCTGGCCCGCCAGACCGGCGGGCTCACGCGCTCCATCGAGCGCGGCACGCGGGCGATCAGCACGCTGCTGTCCTACATGCTGTTCAACGTACTGCCCACGCTGTTCGAGATCGCGCTGGTCACGGCCATCCTGTGGCACATGTTCGACGCCTGGTTCGCGCTGGCGACCCTGGTCACGGTGGTGCTGTATATCGCCTACACGCTGCTCGTCACGGAATGGCGCACGAAGTTCCGGCGCCAGATGAACGAGACCGACTCCGAGGCCAACACCAAGGCGATCGACAGCCTGCTCAACTACGAAACCGTGAAGTACTTCGGCAACGAGGAACACGAGGCCCGGCGCTACGACCACGCGCTGGGCCGCTACGAGCGCGCCGCGGTCAAGAGCCAGGTCAGCCTGTCGCTGCTGAACATCGGCCAGGCCGCGATCATCTCGGTCGGCCTGACCGTGGTGATGTGGATGGCGGCGCGCGGCATCGTCGCCGGCCGCCTGAGCATCGGCGACTTCGTGCTGGTCAACGCCTACCTGCTCCAGCTCTACCAGCCGCTGAATTTCTTCGGCTTCGTCTATCGCGAGATCAAGCAGTCGCTGATCGACATGGACCGCATGTTCGAGCTGCTGTCCGAAGGCCGCGAGATCGCCGACGAACCCGGCGCGCCCGACCTGCGCGTGGACGGCGCCACCGTCGAATTCCGCCACGTGGTGTTCGGCTACGATCCGCGGCGCCTGATCCTGAAGGACGTCAGCTTCACCATCGCGGCGGGCCGGACGGTCGCCGTGGTCGGTTCGTCGGGCGCGGGCAAGTCCACCCTCAGCCGCCTGCTGTTCAGCTTCTACGACGTCAGCGGCGGCGCGATCCTGATCGACGGCCAGGACATCCGCAAGATCAGCCAGTCCAGCCTGCGCGCGGCCATCGGCATCGTGCCGCAGGACACCGTGCTGTTCAACGACACCATCTACTACAACATCGCCTATGGGCGCCCGGGCGCGACCCAGGCCGAGATCGAGGAAGCGGCGCGCCTGGCCCACATCCACGACTTCATCCTCGCCATGCCGGACGGCTACCAGACCGTGGTGGGCGAGCGCGGGCTCAAGCTTTCCGGCGGCGAGAAGCAGCGCGTGGCCATCGCCCGCACCATCCTGAAGCGGCCGGCGGTGCTGTTATTCGACGAGGCCACCAGCGCGCTGGACACGCATACCGAACGCGAGATCCAGGGCAACCTGCGCGAGGTCAGCCGCGGACGCACCACGCTGACCATCGCCCACCGCCTGTCCACCATCATCGACGCCGACGAGATCATCGTGCTGGACGGCGGCCGGGTGGTGGAACGCGGCCGCCACCACCAGTTGCTGACGCTGGACGGCGCCTATGCGGCCATGTGGCGGCGGCAGCAGGAAAGCACCGCGGGCGGCGACGAACTCAAGCCCTACCAGGCCGCGGAGCAAGCCACCTGATTCGATCAGGCAGCCGCGGCGTCCTTGAGCGTGGCCTGGAGCGACGCCACCAGCGCCTCGGTATCGCGCGCGGCAAGCCGCGCCTTGTCGAACAGGTTGCTGCCCATGCCGACGATGTCGGCGCCCGCGCGGTAATAGGCCGCCATGTTCTCGCGCGTCACGCCTCCGGTCGGGCAGAACAGCGTGTCGGGGAAGACCGCCTTCACCGCGGCCAGATGGCCCGGGCCGCCGGTATCGGCGGGAAAGATCTTCACCACGTCGGCGCCGGCTGCATTGGCCGCGATGATCTCGGTGGGCGTGAACGCGCCCAGCATGCTCAAGGCGCCCGCCGCGCCCGCCAGTTCCACCAGCGCCGGCACGACGCCCGGCGCGACCAGGAAATCGGCGCCCGCCTCCAGGGCCGACCGGGCCTGCTCGGCATCCAGCACGGTGCCCACGCCTATCAGCACGTCCGTCTGGCCGGCCCGTTCGGCCTCGGCCCGCAGCGACCGCAGGACGTCCAGCACGCCGGGAATGGTCCAGGTCAGCTCGATGCCCCGGCAGCCGGCGCGCAATGCCACCTGCGCGGCGTACAGGGCGGTGTCGGCATCCTGGTAACGCAAGACGGGGATCAGCCGCGCGGCCCGCAGCACGGCCCAGCGCTGCTGGGGGATGGAATCGGCCATGTTCGTCGTCCGGGAAGAGTCCGACCACAGGCTAGCATGGCGCGCGGCGCCCGCCTGTAAGGGGCGGCAACACGCGCCGCCAGGGCCGGCCGGCGGATCCTAGCGCGTGGACGGCGAAGCAGCCGCGGATGCGCGCGGCCGCATGGCCCAGGCCGCCGCGGCGGCCAGCGCGGCCACGGTCCCGCCGATCGACACGCCATGCCAGCCGGCATGCGCGTAGAGCCAGGCCGATGCCAGCGAACCCAGCGAACCGCCGATGAAGTAGCTCGTCATGTAGGCCGCCGTCAGGCGGCCGCGCGCCTCGGGGCGGATGCGGTAGATGGCGTTCTGGTTGCTGATGTGCGCCGCCTGCGCGCCCAGGTCCATCAGGATCACGCCGACCACCAGCAGCGCCACGGAATACTGGCCCAGCACGATGGGCAGCCACGACACCAGCAGCACCGCCAGGCCGAAGCGCGTGGCGGTCTCGCCCTTGCCGCGGTCGGCCAGCCGCCCGACCCGCGCGGCGGCCAGCGCGCCCGCCGCGCCAGCCAGGCCGAACAGGCCGATGGTGAAGGTGGAATAGCCGAACGGCGGCGCGGACAGCAGGAAGGCCAGCGAGGTCCAGAACATGGCGAAGCTGGCGAAGGTCAGGGCACCGAGCAGGGCGCGGGTGCGCAGCACCGGCTCCTGGGCGAACAGCGCGGCGATCGATGCGATCAGCCGGGGATACGGCGTGCCGGCCGCCTGCGCCGGGTGGTGCGGCAGCGAACGGCGCAGGATGAAGGCCAGCGCCGCCATCAGGATCGCAGCAATTCCGTAGACCAGGCGCCAGTTGCCCAGCGCCGCCACCAGGCCGGCGAAGGTGCGCGCCAGCAGGATGCCCAGCAGCAGGCCGCTCATCAGCGTGCCGACGACCCTGCCACGTTCGTTCGGCGAGGCCAGCGTGGCGCCGAAGGGCACCAGTACCTGGGCCACCACCGAGAACAGCCCGGCCACGGTGGTGCCGGCCAGCAGGACCGGCAGGTTGCCCGCCAGCGCGCTGGCGCACAGTCCGCCGGCGGCCAGCAGCGTCATCACGAAGATCAGGTTGCGCCGGTCGAGCAGGTCGCCCAGCGGGACCAGCAGGAACAGTCCCACGGCATAGCTAACCTGGGCCGCCGTCACGATGGAGCCGGCCTCGGGGACGGACAGGCCGAGGTCGCCGGCGATGACGTGCAGCAGGGGCTGGGCGTAATAGTTGGCCGCCACGGTCAGGCCGGTGGCGATGGACATCAGCCAGACCAGGCCGGGACTCAGGGAAGGGGATGAAGCGTGTGTCGTCATGACGGCATTATTCCGCACGATGTATCGATGAATCCAATGCATAATTCTCATTTCTTCCATCTTGTTTCGAGATAGATCGCCGCCCACCGGCGGCAGGCACCGGCCATGAACCTGCGACAGATCGAATACGCGATAGCCGTGGCCGAGGAAGCCAGCTTCACGCGCGCCGCGCGGCGTTGCCATACGGTGCAGTCCGCGCTCAGCCACCAGATCGCCAAGCTGGAGGAAGAACTCGATGCGCCCCTGTTCGAGCGGACCTCGCGCAGCGTGCGCCTGACGCCCGCGGGCGAAGCCTTCCTGACCGCCGCGCGCCGGGCGGTGGAGGCGACCGGCCGCATCGCCGCGGAAGTGGCGGCCGTGCGGGGCCGGGTCCAAGGCGTCCTGTCGGTCGGCACCATTTCCACGCTGACCAGCGTCGATCTCGTGGATGTCCTGGCCCGCTTCCATGCGCTCCACCCGCAGGTGGACATCCGCCTGAACGTCGGCATGAGCGAAACGCTGATCGCCAACATCCGCGAACGCCGCGCCGATGTCGGCTTCGTCGGCCTGTGGCCGGAAGCGCCGCTGCCGGCGCTGCCCTACCGCCTGCTGGCGGACGAGAAACTGGTGGCCCTGCTGCCGCCGGACCATGCCTGCGCCAGACGCCGGTCGCTGTCGCTGGCCGAGCTGGCACGTTTTCCGCTGGTAGACTTCCACACGGGCAGCGGGGCGCGCAGGCAGACCGACGACGCGTTCGACGCGGCGCGCATCGAACGCCACGTGCATTTCGAGGTCGACCATATCGACCTGCTGCGCCGGATCGTCGGCAAGGGGCTGGCTGTGGGCCTGGTGCCCAGTTCGCTCGCCGCCGTGGCCGACGGCCTGCGCGCGGTGGCCATCACCGACGCGCCGCGCCGCAGGGTCTACGCCGTCTGGTCGGCCGCCCCCAGTCCGGCCGCCGCCGCGTTCCTGGCCCTGCTCGAGCAATTCCTACCCAACCATTCCCGAAGCGACCATGCAAGAACTCGATAGCATCCCCTCCCTGGAAACCGTCATCGTCCACGTGACCGGCAGGGTCCAGGGCGTGGGCTACCGCCTCGCCACGGTCCGACGCGCCCACATGGTGGGCGTGGGCGGCTGGGTGCGCAACAACGACGACGGCTCGGTCGAGGCGCTGGTGCAGGGCACCGCCGACCAGGTCGACCAGATGCTCGAATGGATGCGCCAGGGACCGCCCCAGGCGCGCGTGGACGATCTTTCGAGCGAACGCCAGTTCATCGACCGGCGGTTCGCGCGCTTCGAACAACAGTGATCAGCCCAGCTTGATGTTCACGTTCTTGGTGTAAGTGAACTCCAGCAGTTCCTCGAAGCATTCCTCGCGGCCGATCCCCGACTGCTTGACGCCGCCGAAGGGCGCGCCCAGGAAGTGCTGGCTGGTATTGTTGATCCACACGTAGCCCGTCGTCATGCGCCGGGCGGCCCGGTGCGCCGTGTCCAGGTCGCGGGTCCAGATCGATCCCGTCAGCCCGAAGTCCACGCCGTTCACCTGCTCGAACAGCGCATCCTCGTCGCGCCACTTGAAGACCGACAGGATGGGGCCGAAGACTTCCTCGCGCGCCAGCCGCATGTGCGGCTGCACGTCGGCGAACACCGTCGGCTCGAAGAAGAAGCCCTGCGCCAGCGCCGGATCGGCAGGCCGCTTGCCGCCGCTCACCAGCCTCGCCCCTTCTTCCAGCGCCGAGGCGACGAAGCCCTCGACCTTCTGCAATTGCGCCCGGCTGACCAGCGCCCCCATGGTGGTGGCCGGATCGATGGGAATACCGGGCTTGTGGCGCTGGGGCAGCAGGCGCGCCACGGCTTCCAGCACGCGGTCGTGGATGGACTCGTGCAGGAAGACGCGGCTGGTGGAGCCGCAGCTCTGGCCCGACCAGGTGAAGTTCATGCCGCCGACGATGCCCTGCACCAGCTTGTCGAGGTCGGCATCCGGGTAGGCGATCAGCGCGTTCTTGCCGCCCAGCTCCAGCAGCACCGGCTTCAGGTCGCGGGCCGCCGTCTCCATGACCGCCTTGCCGGTCGGTACGCCGCCGATCAGCGTGACCTTGCGCACCAGCGGATGCCGCGACATGGCGTCGCCGCACTCGCGGCCGCCGCACAGAAAGTTCACCACGCCCGGCGGGAAGATGTCGCCCACCAGCTCGGCCAGCCGGATGATGGACAGCGGCGCCTGGTCGGGCGCCTTGACCACCACCGTGTTGCCCGCGGCCAGCGGCGCGGCGATGCGCAGCGCCGCGAACATCAGCGGATGGTTGTAGGCGACGATGCGCGCGATCACGCCCATGGGTTCGCGCACGGTGTAGTTCAGGTTGCCGTCGCCCATGGGAATCGTCTCGCCCTTGACCTCGGCGGCCAGGCCGGCGAAGTACTCCAGCCCGTCGGCGGCGAAGCCGGCATCGTTCAGCAAGGCAGAGACGGGATTCCCGTTGTTCAGCGAATCGAGCTGCGCCAGCGGCAGCGCGTGTTCGCGCAGGACGGCGGCGGCGCGGCGCAGGTAGTCGGCCCGCCGGGCCGGCGGCAGGCTGGCCCAGGCCGGAAAGGCGGCCTGCGCGGCGCGCACGGCGGCGTCCACGTCGTCCGCGCCCGCCACCGGGGCCTGGGTGATGGCTTCGTCGTAGGCGGGGTTGATGGTGTCGGCATACCGGCCGGAGGCCGGCTCGTGCCAGGCGCCGCCGTAGTACAGGCTGCGCCGGGTGGGAAGGATGCCCGGGGGGATTTCATGAGCACGCATGGAAGACTCTCTTGAAAAAGCGGAAGCTAGTGGCTGGAACGGGTCAGGCCCGCGGTCATGGCGGGGTTGTAGCCGGGCTGGACGATGGCATCGACGACCACGATGCCGCCCTGCCTGACGGCCGCGACGGCCTCGGCCAGGACGCGCTCCAGTTCGTCCGCGCGCCGGACCGGTCCGATGCCGGTCAGCCCCTGCGCCCGGGCGATCGCCGCCAGGTCGGGGGCGGGCTCATCGATGCGCTGGCCGACCCAGCGGTTCTCGACCGGCCGCCCGCGCTGGCGCGCGACGCGCTCCTGGTGGATCTCGTCGTTGAAGAACGAGCGGTTGTTGCAGACGATCATCAGCATGGGAATACCGGCATGGGCGGCCGTCCACAACGCGTTGACGCCCATCAGGTAGTCGCCGTCGCCGATCAGCGCCACCGGCAGGCGGTCGCCGCCCTTGAGCGCCAGCGCCGATCCGATCGCCATGCCGGGACCGGAGCCCACGCCGCCGCCGCCGTCATAGCCGACGAAATCCAGCGGATGCCGGAAGTCCCAGAACTCGCCGCTCCAACTAAGCGGCAGGCGCGTCAGGCACGTCGGCGCATCGCCCAGCACCTTGCGCAGCACGGCGGCCACGGCCGGCACGGTCATGGGCGCGGCCGGATCCTCGGGTATTTCGGGGCGCGGCACCGATGCCGGCGCCGGTGCCGGCTCGCGGCGCGGCGTCACGTGTTCGTTCAGCAGCGCGACCGCGGGCTCGGGTTCGGACAGCAGGAAAAGATCGACCGGCGGCAGGCCCTGGTGGTCCATGCTCCAGCCGTTGTGGCTGTAGTGGTCCACCGACACCTGGATGACGCGGCTGCCCACCGGGTCGGCGCCCCAGGCCTGCTTGAGCGTGCCCGCCAGGTCGAGCCAGTCCAGGCTCAGCACCACGTCGGCCTCGCGCAGCACCTTCTGCGCCTCGGGATGCAGGAACATGCCGCTGGGCGCGGCATGCAGCGGATGGTCGGTGGGGAAGGCGGCGCCCACCTTCAGGTCGGTCAGCACCTGCGCCCGCAGAGTCTCGGCCAGGCACACGCGCGCGGCCCAGCCTTCCTCCGACCGCGACACCCGCCCGGCCAGGATGACGGGGCGCCTGGCCTGCGACAGCCACGCCGCCGCCTGCCGCGCCTGCTCGTCCGCGGGACGGGCCGGCGGCGGCGGCAGATAGCGGGCGGGATCGGGCAGCGGGATGTCCTCGTCGCAGCGCGCCTCCTGCACCGCCGCATCCAGGCAGACATAGACCGGGCCGTGCGGCGCCGTGGTCGCGATCTGGCGGGCGCGCAGCAGGGCTTCCAGCGCGGCGGGCACCGACGCGGGCTGGGCATCCCACTTGACGAAGTGCCGCACCAGCGCGCCCTGGTCCTGCGCGGTATGGATCCAGTCTATCCACGGCCGCCGCTTGGCCGCATCCACCGGCCCGGTCGCGCCCAGGATGATCACCGGCGCGCGGTCCACCCAGGCATCGTAGATGGCCATGGATCCGTGCATCAGGCCGACGTTCGCGTGCAGCGCCGCGCCCAGCGGCTTGCCGGTCACCTTGGCATAGCCGTGCGCGATGGCGACCGCGTGCTCTTCGTGCAGCACCACGATCATCTGCGGCTGGCGATTGCCCAGATGGTTGACCAGGCTGTCGTGCAGGCCGCGATAGCTCGACCCCGGATTCAGGATCAGATAGGGAATGTCCAGCTCGCGCAGCAGGTCGGCGATCCTGTCGCTTCCCCATGCCACGCCGTCGTGTTCCCACGGCTGCGGTTCATCGCGTCGCACCAGCGATTCGGTCGAGGACTTCATGGTGTTTCCTGTGTATGAAGAATGAGGCAAGAAAATTTCAATCGACGCGGATGTTGGCGCGCTTGATGACTTCGGCCCAGCGCTTGCGGTCGTCGCGCATCATCCGGTCCAGTTCTGCCGGCGTACTGGTGGCGGCCTGTATGCCCTGCTCGGCCAGCTTGGCCTGCACCGCCGGCATCTTCAGCGCGCGGTTCAACTCGGTGTTCAGCTTCTGCACGATCTCGGGCGGCGTGCCGGCGGGCGCGATCAGCCCGATCCAGATGTCGCTCGCGAAGTTCGGCACCTTCTCGGCGATGGTCGGCACCTCCGGCAGCGTCTGCAGCCGCTGCGCGCCCGTCACGCCCAGCGCCTTGAGGCGGCCGTTCTGGATATAGGGCAGCGCGGAATTGATGGGGCAGAACATGACGTCAACCGTGCCCGCCAGCACGTCCACCAGGGCCGGATTCGAGCCTTTGTAGGGAACGTGGGTCATCTGCGTGGACGTCAGCGACTGGAAGATTTCGGCCGACATGTGCTGCGGACTACCCGACCCGGCCGACGCATAGGTCAGCTTGCCCGGCTCGGCCTTGGCCATGGCCACCAGTTCGTCGATGGAGCCGGCCTTGGACGAGCTGGGCACGACCAGCGTCATCGGCAGCGTGGCCATCAGGCCGATCCCCATCAGGTCCTTCTGCACGTCGAAGGGCAGCTTGGGATACAGCGCGGGATTGACCGCCACGGTCTGGTTGGGCGCGATCCCCAGCGTATAGCCGTCGGGCCTGGCCTTGGCCACCTGGTCCGTGCCGATGTTGCCGGCGGCGCCAGGCTTGTTCTCCACCACGAAGGGCTGGCCGAGCGTCTTCGACATTTCCTCGCCCAGCACGCGCGCCAGCACGTCGTTCGATCCGCCCGGTGGCAGCGGCACAATGATGCGTATGGGCTTGTTGGGATAGTCCTGGGCAAACGCGGCCGGGGCCGCGCAACAACCGATGAGCGCCGCGGCGAATGCCGCGCGGTAGGGGTGCTTCATCATGTCTCCTCGCTGTGGTCCGCGTCGCTCGACGCGACAGGCGTCACGCAGCGGGCCGTTTCGTTGGCGGGGCCATGATAGGGACTCGCATCCGGGCGTTCAATCTTGAATATTGAATCAATTCACTCAACCTTGAATGCTGATTCAATGTTCGAAAACGAGGTTGCATGCGCGAGCCGGCGCGAACGACGGCGGAGGTCGTCACGGGCTGAGACAAAAAGAGGGGAAAAAAAAGACGGCCGGCGAATCGGGCCGGAGAGCAGACCAGACCGCCGCGGCCAGGACCCGGCCACGGCGGCAGCGGGAATCAGCGTCCCTTGAACACCGGCGCGCGCTTCTCGATGAAGGCGCGCATGCCTTCCTTCTGGTCCTGGCTGTCGAACAGCCGCTCGAAGGCACGGCGCTCGATGGCCAGCCCGGCTTCCAGGCTGGCGTCCGCGCCCAGCCGCACGGCGTCGCGGATGGCGCGCACCGCCAGCGGCGGCATGGCGCAGATCTGGCGCGCGATCGCCACGGCGCGCTCGAGCGAAGTGCCGTCGGGCACGAGTTCGCTGACCATGTTGGAGTGATAGGCCGTCCGGGCCGGGATCCGGTCGCCCGTGAGCGACCACAGCAGCGTCTTGTACTTGCCCGCCGAGCGCAGCAGCCGCTGCGTGCCGCCGCCGCCCGGAATGATGCCGACCTTGATCTCGGGCTGGCCGAAACTCGCGCCCTCGGCCGCGATGATGATGTCGCAGGCCAGCGCCAGCTCGCATCCGCCGCCCAGCGCGAAGCCCTCGACCGCGGCGATGACCGGCTTGCCCAGCCCGCGCAACACGTGGAACACCTGGTCGCCGCCCTGCAGCGCATGGTCCGTGGGCTGCATGGTGGACATCTCGACGATGTCCGAGCCGGCGACGAAATAGCCGCCGGCGCCGGTCAGCACGATGCAGCCGATGGCCGGATCCTGCTCGAACTCGCGCAGGCAGCGCACCAGCGTGGCCTTGACCTCGGCATTGAGGGCGTTCTTCCGCTCGGGCCGGTCGATGACGATGACACCGACGTTGTCGTGACGCTCTTGGCGCACCGGCGCCTTGTTCTGTTGGGCTTGACTGTCAGACATGGGGAATCCAATGGAGTTGGGGGAAGGCGACTGCGGGCTGCGATCTTCGAGGATACACAAAAACGGTGGCGTCCCTCAGCCCCCCCGCAGGCGCGCGGTCTCTGCGGGCGAGCGGCCCGCATCGAGCACGTGCATCAGCCGGTAGACGCGATGCTCCGGCCCGCTCCACGAACCGCCGATGCGGCCCAGCGCAGCGTCGACGGCATCGCGCTGCCGGTCCAGCCAATGTTCTTCCTGTGCCTCCAGCAGTACCACCAGGGTGCTCGCGCTGTCGCTGGGCGCCGCCGCCTGCAATCCCGGCACGGGCGGCGCCTCGTCGTCGAGCAGGCCGACGTGCACGCCGGTGATGCCGTCCAGCCGGCCCAGCGTATCGGCCAGGGCCTGGACCGCCGCGTCCGCCGGCGCTTCGCCGTACGCGCCGCGCAGGATGACCGCCTGCATCGCGGCGCCCATCCCATCTCCCCGGCTGGCCAGCGTGCGGCAGGGCACGCGCAGGAAGCGGCCGAACGATGCGCGCATGCGCTGCGTCCAGGCCGTGGGGTGCGTGATCAGATGCAGATAGGCCTCGGAATACATGGCCTCGATGGACACCAGCTCATACAGCGTGAAATAGGGCAGTTCGGCATCCTGGCGGTTCACGCAGCGCCGGGCCCGGACGATGCCCGGCATGGTCAGGCGTTCCGGCACGTGCTCCACCGAATGCCAGATGTTGTATTCGTCGTCGCGGTCGGGGTCGAAACCGTTGAACAGCGCCAGAAATGCGGTACCGGCCAATGCCATGGGCGTCTCGAGGGAAAGGATCCGGGCGACTATCCGGGTTTTGGGCGGGCCGCGCAACCGCACCGGCCTGTGAACGCCTCCCCGCGGCTGGTACAGTGTTTACGGATCCCATCGAATAGGCACGCCATGAACCGACTGTCTTCCCTCGTCGTGGTGCTGGCCCTGGCAGCCATCGGCACCGGCCTGTACCTGTGGCTGCGACCGCAGCCCGAGCCGCCGGTGTCCGTCGTGGAGTCTCCCCCCGCGGTCGCGGAATCCGCCGAACCGCCCGCGCCGCCGCCTCCCGAGCCGGAAATCCAGCACCCCATCGAACCGCCCGCCGCCGAAACGGCCGAACCGCCGGCCGCGCCCGACATCACCGTGGCCTTGACCGGCCTGCTGGGCAGGGATGCGGTGCTGTCCTTCTTCAATCTGGACCACTTCATCCAGCGCACGGTGGCCACGGTGGACAACCTGGCCCGCCCCCACGCGCCCCCGAGGGTCTGGCCGGTCAACCCCGCCCAGGGCCGCTTCACGGTCGACGGCGCGGCGCCCGGCGAACGCATCGCCGCTGCCAACTACAACCGCTACCGGCCCTTCGTGGCGGCCGTCACGTCCGTCAGCACCGAGAAGGCCGCGGCGCTCTACAAACAACTCTACCCCCAGTTCCAGAAAGCCTACGAGGACCTGGGCTATCCGCGCGGCTATTTCAACGACCGCCTGGTGGCCGTGATCGACACGCTGCTGGCCACGCCCGATCCGGCCGAACCCGTGGCCGTGAACCTGCCCGAGGTCAAGGGCCCCAAGGAACTCCAGCGCCCGTGGGTAAGTTACGAGTTCTCCGACCCCGCGCTGGAGTCGCTCACCTCGGGGCAGAAGATGCTGCTGCGCATGGGCCCGGACAACCGGCGCGCACTCAAGGCCAAGCTGGCGGATTTCCGGCGCCAGGTCACGCATTCGATGGCGCGCTGACGGGGGCTCCGGTTACCCTCGCCGGCGGCCGCATCTACGCCCTTTTCCTGCATAAGTTACCGGCCGCTCGGTTTGCATTTGCATCACCACTGGTGTAAACCCTAGGTCTTTTCCAAGGCGCCGCCACGCATGGCGGCCCTTCCGGCGGCAACAAGTCGACACATCTGCGTGTCCTCGCCGCACCACGGCCCAGCTAGGGTAATGGTGGCCCCGCTGTCCAAGCGGAAGCCGGCCGGTTGAACGCCTTCATACAGGAAACGAACATGGCATCGCTAAAACTCCAGGTGAACGGAGCGGAACGCTCCGTCGAAGCCGACAAAGACACCCCGCTGCTCTACATCCTGCGCAACGACCTGGCCTTGAACGGGCCGAAATTCGGCTGCGGCCTGGGCGAGTGCGGCGCCTGTACGGTGCTGATCGACGGCAAGGCCGCGCGTTCCTGCCTGATCCCGGCGGGCAGCGTGGAGGGCCGGCCCATCGTCACCCTGGAAGGCCTTGCCAAGGGCGATGCCCTCGATCCCGTGCAGCAGGCGTTCATCGACGAGAACGCGGCGCAATGCGGCTACTGCATCAACGGCATGATCATGGCCGCCCGCGCCCTGCTGGATCGCAATCCCCGCCCATCGGAAAAAGAGATCAAGGAGGCCCTGGCCTACAACCTGTGCCGCTGCGGCACCCACATCGAGATCATCCGGGCGGTGCAGCGCGCCGCCGAGCTCCAGGGCAGGGCGGCTCCGAAAACGGCCATGGCGGAGGTCGCGCAATGAGCACGCCCGCGCACGCCCCGCGCCTGTCGCGCCGCCAGTTCCTGGCCGCCACCGGCAGCCTGGCCGTCACCTTCACCTTTCCCGCCCTGGTCAAGCGCGGCATGGCCGCGGCCGGTCCGGCCACCGATGCCGGCTCGCAGCTGGTGGACAAGAACCTCGTCTCGGCCTACGTGCAGCTGATGGCCGACGGCACCGTCCGCGCCTGCAACGGCCACGTGGACCTGGGCACCGGCATCCGCACCGCGTTCACGCAGATCGTGGCCGAGGAGCTGGACGTCGACATGAACCAGGTCACCATGGTGCTGGGCGATACCGACGTGACGCCCAACCAGGGGCCCACCATCGCCAGCAACTCGGTGCAGGCGTCCGCGGTCCCCATGCGCAAGGCCGCTGCGCAGATCCGCCAGCACCTGTTGGAAGAAGCGGCGCGCCGCCACAACGTGCCCGTCTCGTCGCTGGTCACCCGCAACGGCCAGGTGCTGCGCGCCAGCGGCGAGCGACTGGCGTCCTACGGCGAACTGGTCGGCAACGACACGCAATCGGTGCCGCTGGCAGCCGACGTGCCGCTCAAGCCCGTATCGGCCTACACCGTCGTCGGCCGCCCCGTGCCGCGCCTCGACATCCCCGCCAAGGTCACCGGCAAGCTCACCTACGTCCATGACATGCGGGTGCCGGGCATGCTGCACGCGCGCCTCGTGCGCCCGCCTTACCTGGGCCGCGACTCGGGCGGCATGGTGGCCTCCAGCCTGGAATCGGTGGACGAGTCCTCGGTGGCCAAGGTGAGATCGCTGGTGAAGATCGTGGTCATCAAGGACTTCGTGGCGGTCGTCGCGCGACGCGAGGAAGACGCCATCCTGGCCTCGCGCCTGCTCAAGGTGAACTGGAAGGCGCCGCCGGCGCTGGGCTCCATGGCCTCGCTCACCGACGCGCTGGCGTCCCAACCCTCCAAGCAGCGCCCGCTGAGCAAGAAGGGCGATACGGACAAGGCCCTGGCAGCGGCCAAACATACGGTGAAGGCCACTTATGTGTGGCCCTACCAGATGCACGGCTCCATCGGCCCCTCGTGCGGGCTGGCCGACTGGAAGGACCAGAAGCTGACCGTCTGGAGCGGCAGCCAGAACCCCCACAACCTGCACAGCGATATCGCCAAGATGCTCGACATTCCCGAAGACCGCATCCGCGTGGTGCGGATGGAGGCCTCGGGCTGCTACGGCCGCAACTGCGCCGACGACGCGTCCGCCGACGCCGCGGTGCTGGCGCGCGAACTGGGCCAGCCGGTGCGCGTGCAATACATGCGCGAGGAAGAGCACGCCTGGGAGCCCAAGGGCACGGCCCAGACCATGGACGTGCACGGCGGCGTCGCCGGCCCCGACTCGCTGGCCTATCGCTTCGGCACCCGCTACCCCTCGAACGGCGCGCCGCTGCTGGCTTCGCTGCTGATGGGCAGGGAAAAGGCCGAGGCCACGGTGTTCGAGATGGGCGATCGCACCGCCATCCCGCAATACCGCGCCTCGGACCTCGACATCGTGGCGCTGGACATGGCCCCCATCGTGCGCGCCTCGTGGATTCGCGGCGTGGCCGCGCTGCCCAACGTCTTCGCCCACGAATCCTTCATGGACGAACTCGCGGCCCAGGAAGGCGCCGATCCGGTCGAATTCCGCCTGCGCTTCATGGAGGACCCGCGCCCCATCGCGCTGCTCAAGGCCGTGGCCGGGAAAGCCGGCTGGCAGCCGCGCAAAGCGCCGGCCGAACGGCCCACCAAGGGCATCGCCAAGGGCCGCGGCGTCTCCCAGCATCAGTACGTGCACGGCACTTTCCCCGGCGTGGGCGCCTCGTGGTGCGCCTGGGTGGCCGACGTCGAGGTCGACCTGGATACCGGCAAGGTGCGCGTGACCCACGTCGTGGCGGGTCAGGACTGCGGCCTGATGATCAACCCCGACGGCGTGCGCCACCAGGTCCAGGGCAACGTCATCCAGACCGTCAGCCGCACGCTCAAGGAAAGCGTGAGCTTCGACCAGAACGGCGTCTCCAGCCTGGAGTGGGGTGCCTATCCCATCCTCAAGTTCACCGAGCTGCCCGAGGTCGACGTGGTGCTGATGCCGCCCGACGGCAACCCGCCGCTGGGGTCCGGCGAATCGGCATCCGTTCCCGGGCCTGCCGCCATCGCCAACGCGATCTTCGACGCCACCGGCCTACGCCTGCGTGAAGCCCCCTTCACGCCCGAACGCGTACTCGCGGCCCTGGCCGCCGCCAACAAGGAGGCCAAATAATGAGCCGCGCAGCCAAGTGGTCGCTGACCATCGTCATCCTGCTGGCCGTCGCCGCGGCCGGCGCCGCCCTGTTCGCGCACGAGCCCGCGATCCCGACCGCATCGGTCGATCCCAAACAGTTCCCCGAGGAGCAAGTCCTGCGCGGCAAGGAAGTCGCCTCCGCCAGCATGTGCGTCGTCTGCCACACCGCCCCGGGCGGGGCGGTCAACGCGGGCGGGTTCCACATGGAAACGCCTTTCGGCGTCATCGTCTCGACCAACATCACGCCCGACGCCGAGACCGGCATAGGCGGATGGCCGTTCGAGGCTTTCGAGCGCGCCATGCGGCGCGGCGTCGCGCGCGACGGCACGCATCTTTATCCGGCCTTCCCGTACACCTCGTTCACCAAGATGACCGACGAGGACATGCGGGACCTGTACGCCTACATGATGAGCCAGCCGCCGATCCGCAACGAGCCGCAGGCCACCCATCTGCCGTTCCCGTTCAACCAGCGCGTGCTGATGGCCGGGTGGAACCTGCTGTTCCTGGATCGCGATCCGGTCGCCAAGGTGGCGTCGGAATCGGAGGCCTGGAATCGCGGCCAGTACCTCGCGGTCGCGCTGGGCCACTGCAGCGCCTGCCATACGCCGCGCAACGCGCTGGGCGCCGAGGAAGGCGGCAAGTCCTACCTGGGCGGCGGCAGCGCCGAAGGCTGGATCGCGCCGGCGCTCAACGCCTCGTCCAAAGCGCCCATCGCGTGGACCGAGCAGGCGCTGTTCGACTACCTGCGTTCGGGCTACGCCGACCAGCATGGCGCGGCGGGCGCATCCATGACGCCGGTGGTGCGCGTCGGCACCTCGCAGATCGCCGAAGCCGACACCCGCGCGCTGGCCACCTACATCGCCAGCCAGATGGCGGGTGCCGCGCAGCAGGACAAGACCGGCCCCACGCCGCAGCAGCGCGAGGCGGCGGCGCAGGCCGCGGTGGCCACCACCGATACGCTGGGCGCCCGCATCTACGCCAACGCATGCGCGGCCTGCCACCATCCCGGCCCCGGCGGCCCCGACCTGTTCGGCACCCAGCCGCCGCTGTGGCTGGCCACCTCGCTGAACCTGGACCAGCCCGACAACGTGATCCGCTACGTGCTGAACGGTACCCAGCACGACGCGGGCAACCCGCGCGGCGGCCACATGCCCGGCTACGCCTATGCGCTGAACGACGCGCAGGTCACGGCGGTGGTGCAGTTCATGCGCGGGTCCTTCACCGGGCAGCCGGCGTGGAGCGGCGTGCAGGACGCGGTCAGGCGGATCCGGGGGGAGTATCCGCTGGCGTTGCAGGGGAGAGAGCAATAACGGGGAAAGGGGCGCTTCTGGAGAAGCACCCCGTCGTTCGCTTCACGAATGACCGTACAACTGCAATGAGATCTCGCCAAGCGCGGCGGGCGGCATGGAGTAACGCTGGCCCACACCTCCATAGCCTATGGGCTTGGCTTGGGTAGGCTGTCCGGGCGTAACAATGACATAGCGGGTCTTTGCCGGTACCAGCACCCGGGTCTGGAGCCCGAAAGAGCCCGAGGCAAGCGGCCCCCGATAATCTGAATAATCCGCGACAGCGCGACCGACGATCTGGAAGGCTTCATCTAGGAAAATGAAATCGGGCACCACGGCCGTCGCCATCGGCAAATAAGTCGTAGAACCATATGTAGTGACAATCAAGGAAGAGGGGTCGACTGCTGACGGAATACGAACGCCGCCAACATGACGCGGCTTACCTTCGATCACATACGTAGGCGATGACGGAGCAAAAGCGATATCCACCTTCCCACCGAATGGCAACTCCGAATAGGCGATCTCCTGAGCCCGGGCGCAGCAGCTCGAGACCGGCGGGGCGTAATCCTGTACCAATGGATGAGAGGTACAACCTGCCGCCATGATCGCGAACGCCGTGCAGGCGATCGACTTGAAACCAGGAAACGGCAGCGGGAAAACTCTATTCACAGTATTCACAGGCGGCTCCGTCACTTGGATGCCGGAGCATCTGCTGCCAGCTTGTTTCCCTGCTCATCCTGAAGCCAGACAAGCTGCTGACTCTCATTGAGCGCGCCTGTCACCAGATAATTCTTGTTCGGCTCCGGAGTGAAGGTAAGAACGGATTCCGCCGTGTACAGCGTAGTCGCGTTGGCCATGGCTTGAAGGGGTGCGCCGTAGGCGACCCGTGCCTGCAGCTTGAGAGTCATCGGGCGAACCAGGACCTCTCTGGCAAAGGGAACGGGGCTCAGCGCAAAGCCAGCGCCACTGTTCGCCACCCGAGTGGTTTGAAGCGCATTATCCACCCGCTTTCCGTCGATTTCGGCCACATAAAAAAACTGGCCTCGATTCTTTGTTTCCGAAACGGCGTTGTCCTTGATTGTGGCAATCGGACCGCCATACCCCTCCGGTATCAAAACAGAAGTCGTCGCACATCCTGACAACAGCATCGCGATGGCGCCAGTTGCCACCCATCTCCCGCTATCTTTCATTCCCCCTCCCTGCGTCGAGTAATCGGTCTCTCTTATTAGAGTAGAGTAGTGGCTCGAACTATACCTCGCGCAGGGGAGATCCTGGCGAGGCGCCAGCCGCCATAGATAGGCGCAAAAAAACCCGACATGTCTATGCCGGGTCGTGATTCAATACACTGCCCTTCAACCCGCCGCGGCCGCCTGCGCCGTCGCCGCTTCGGCGGACGCCGCGATGCGGCTGGCCCGTTCGGCGGCCTCCGCGGCCAGCAGGCGGTCCAGCACCACGCGCGACTGCACGCCGCCGGAATCGATGTTGAGCTTCAGGATCTTGCGGCCCGGGTTCTCGGACAGGTTGCGCTGCTGCGCTTCCAGCATGTCGAGGTCTTCGCCGAAAATCTTGCCCTGGCCTTCGCGGATGGTGGCGGTGAGCTGTTCATCGTTGGGCTTGAAGTTGCGCGCCATGCCCCAGAAGTACCAGATCGAGGTTTCGGTCTCGGGCGTGATGAAGTCGACCACGATGCTGGAGGCCTTGGACTCGGCCGGCGCGTCGTAGCCGCCCTTGCCGGCGTGCGCCACGCCCACTTCGATCAGTACGTGGCTGGGCGGCGTGAAGCGGCAGATCTGCCAGCGGTCGCACGGCACGTCGTCGGCCAGGCCGTTGCCGCGCAGCGCGGCGGCCCAGAACGGGGGCGGCGTGATGTTTTCCATGTGGCGGCTGGTCACGACCTCGTCGCCGATGGTCTTGGTGGACGGCGCCGATTCCTCGATCTCGGCCTGGCCGATGCTGCTGGCGTGGACGTAGGTCTCATGGGTCAGGTCCATGAGGTTGTCGATCATGAGGCGGTAGTCGCAATGGATGTGGTACAGCCCGCCGCCGTAGGCCCAGTCGGGGCTTTCGGCCCATTCCAGGTGATGGATCGTGGCGGGATCGGCCAGTTCGGCATCGCCCGGCCACACCCAGATGAAGCCGTAGCGTTCCACGGCGGGGTAGCTGCGGATGGTGGGGAAGGCGCGCACGCGCTGCCCGGTCATGCCGGCGCAGGTGCCGTCCGGGTTCATACGCAGGCCGTGGTAGCCGCAGACCAGTTCGCCCTTGTCGATGAAGCCTAGCGACAGCGGCGCGCCGCGGTGGGGACAGAAATCCTCCAGCGCGGACACCTTGCCGTCCTGGCCCCGGTAGAAGACCATGCGTTCGCCGCAGACCTGGCGGCCGAGCGGTTTTTCGGCGATTTCATCGGGGGTACAGGCGACGTACCAGGTGTTCTTCAGAAACATGGTCTTCCTCCAGGAGCCCGGCCCGTGGCAGCGGCTGGGCGCATGCGAGGAACGGAGCATCATCAAATCTGTATACAGGTTGATTTTGCTCCCGAATCAAAATCAGGGAAATAGCGGGAAAACCCTAGTTTTTTTGCGCCGCAACTCCATCTGCCAGCTTTCTCTGTGGAAAATCTGTATACAGGCTTGCACGACCCGCTACTGCTCCAGCGTGATGCCCCGCTTCCGGATCACGTCTCCCCAGCGCTTCAGGTCGCCGGCGGTCAGGGCCGCCATCTCGGCCTTCCCGCCTTCCAGCGGTTCGACACCGATCTCGCGCAGGCGTGTCTGGACATCGGAGTTCTTCACGATGGCTTGCAGAGCGGCCGACAATTTGTCCACGGTCGCCGCGGGCGTGCCCGCCGGTACCACCACGCCCTGCCAGGCATAGGCCACGATGTCGCCCGCTCCGGTCTCGGCCAGCGTCGGGATGTCCGGCAGCGCGGGCAGGCGGGCCGCCTCGGCCACGCCCAGCGCGCGCAGCTTGCCCGCCTGGACCTGCCGCATGCCGGTGGGCACGCCGATGAAAGAGACGCCGATGTGGCCGCCCAGCAGGTCCTGGGTCAACGGCGCGGTGCCCTTGTAGGGAACGTGCAGCAGCGGCGCGCCGGTCATTTCCTTGAACAGTTCGCCGGCCAGGTGCTGCGGGCTGCCCAGGCCGGGCGACGCATAACCCATGGATCCGCCCGCGGCCTTGGCCAGGCGCACCAGCGACGCGACCGAGTCCGCCGGCACCACCTGCGGATTCACCACCAGCAGCAGCGGAAACTTGCCGTACAGGGCCACGGGCGCGAAGTCGCGCGACGGGTCGTAGGGTAGTTTCTTGTAGAGCAGGGGGTTGAAGACGACCGTGCCGTTGTCGACCGAGAACAGCGTATAGCCGTCCGGGGCGGACTTGGCCGCTGTTTCCGCCGCGACGATGGTGGCCGCGCCGGGGTGGTTCTCGACGATGACGGGCTGCCCCAGTTTCTCAGCCAGCCTGGCCGCCAGTATCCGCACCGCGTTGTCGCTGCCTCCGCCGGCAGGATAGCCGACGATCCACCGCAAGGGCTTGGCCGGGAACCCCTGTGCATGAACGCCGGGGGCGGCCAGGCCCAGCATCGCAATACCCCCGATCTGCAGCAACCGCTTCATCAATCTGAACATCGCCATTCTCCGGTAGGAACGCTATGTCTGAACGCGAGACAGGCCCTAGGCCCGCCCGCGCCGCACGAACTGCACGAACTTCTCCAGGGCCGCCATCTGCCGGCCCAGGATTTCGCGGGTGGGGGCGTCGGTCAGTGCGCCGGCCGCGTCGAACTTGGCCGGTGCCATCCCGATGAAGATCTCGGGCTTGTTCAGCACCAGCGCATCCAGGAAGACCATGATCTTGCGCAGGTCATACTGCGAGCGCGCGCCACCCAGCGGCCCCTGGGTGGCACTGAGGATGGCGACCGGCTTGCCGGCGAAGGGCTGGTCGTCGCCCCGGGAGATCCAGTCGATCGCGTTCTTCAGGACGCCGGACACCGAGAAGTTGTATTCCGGACTGGCGATCAGTACGGCATCGGCGCCGCGCACGGCCTCCCGAGCCTTCCGGACCGCCGCGGGCATGCCCGCGGCCAGAACGTCGGCGTCGAACATGGGAAAGTCCCGGATGTCGAGCACCGACAATTCCATGCCCGGCGGCATGAGCTTGCCCGCGGCCTCCAGGGCCAGCCGGTTGTAAGAGGCTTTGCGCAGGCTGCCGCACAGGCCCGCGATGCGTAGGGAAGGAGTCGTCATGGGTCGGGACCGCCAATGAATGAAAGAAAAAGGCATCAGGCCATGATGGCCGGGTTGAACTCGAAGAACTCGGGCCCGGCCACGTCGCTCTGCCGCAGATAGATGTCGATGTTGCCCACGTGGAAGGCGCGGTGGGCGTACATGCCCCACAGCAGCCCCATGCCGGACCATTCGCGGCCGACGAAGTGCACCTTCCGGCCGAGGTCCGCGGGCGTATAGCGGCCCAGCGCCTCGAGGTTTTCCTCGTGCAGGGCGAGCGCCGTCGCGCGCAGATCCGCATCTTCGAAGCGGGCCGCTGCGGCGGGATCGCTGGGCAGGGGAATGATGCCGCCCGGCTCGCACACCGGAATGGCGCGCACCCAGTTGCGCTCGGCCAGCACCGTATGGATCAGCAGGCTGCGCACGGTGATGCGCGACACCCGCGTGCCGAAGCGCGTGCTGGCGTTCTCGATCGGGGCCCAGTCCATCTTGCCGGCATCCATGCGCGCCACCCAGTCGTCGGAGTAGCGGACCAGCCGGTCGAACAGGGTCAGGAAGCGGGTGAATTCCTCGGGCATGGCGGTCTCCTTTCTTGTGTTCACAGGGGCACGGCCGCTTCGCCGGCCAGTATTTCCCGGGCGCGCCGCAGCGGGCCGTGGTCAACGAAATCCTCGAAGGCGATCGGCGCCGCCAGGAAACCGTGCCGCAGCAAGTGGTCGTGCTGCACCCGCAGCGCCTCCACCCACTCGGGCCGCAGGTCGACCTCGAGCTGGCGATGCACGTCCTGCGGGAAGGCCGCGTCCACGAGTTCCTCGGGCAGGCCGGTATCGGCGGCGATGATGCGCTTGGCCTCGCGTTCGTTGGCCTGCGCCCAGGCGGCCGCGCGCAGGACCGCGGCCAGGCAGCGCGCCACCAGCTCCGGCTGCTCGGCCAGCAGGTCCTCGCTCACGGTCAGGGCCAGCGGCGCATCGTTGTTCACGCGGCCGGCCAGGTCGGGACTGGAGGCCGCATCGGCAATGGCGACCGCGCCGGTGAATCCCATGACCACGGCGGCGATCGCGCCCTGGCTGTACAGCGCGTCCACCTCGCCCCGGACCAGCGCGAAGGCTTCCTCGCGCTGGTGGCCCAGCATGCAGTGCGCGCCCCAGAGAGTGGCCGTCTGGGCGGTCGAGGCTGTCGCTCCGTCCATGAACGTCCGGTTGGTCGAGACCGGGGTCATCGCCACGTCGTCCATGGTCATGCCCTCGTGCGCCAGCGCGAGTTCGGTGCCGCGCAGCGACGAAGCCTTCCAGAAATCGATGGAATCGCCGGCGCGTATCGGCAGCGAGACTTTCCTGCCGGCCAGTTCGCGCACCGACGCGATGCCGCTGTCCGGCATGACCAGCATGGGCTTGATGCTGTCGTTCCACGACAGGCCGATCAGCTTGACCCGGCCGCCGCGCGAGCGGGTCACCAGCGGCGGACCGTTGCCGCCGTGGCGGAACGAATTGGGCTGGGAATGGTGGAAATGCGACTGCCTGACCTGATTGTCGGTGCTCGATGCGAGCGACCGCGCCACGATGCCGTCGCGCGCCAGCTCGGCATCGAGGAAACCCCGCTCGACGGCGACGCCGAACGCCGTCGGCACCGGGCAGCGGGTGTACCAGAGAGTGGAAGGATTCATCGTGCGGGACTCACCGTTCAATGGAGAATGTTCACTGGCCATCGCGCTGCTCCAGCCATGCCCAGGCGTCGCGCCGCAATTGCCGCTCGGCCTCGCTGCCGCCCACCACCGTGGAGGCGGGCACGTCGCGGCCCTTCCTGCGTTGGCGCAGACGCATGAAGGCCAGCCCGGCGTCCGGCGTGGCCAGGTCGACCTCGCGCAGCCACGCGGGCGCCTCGCCCTGCGCCGGATCGAGCCGGTCCTTGTCGAAGATCGCGGTCCAGCGCAGGATGCCCCACCTGCCCGCGCGCCGCTCCACCTGGTCGAGGAAACGGCAGTGGCCCGTGTAGTCGAACAACTGCCCGTCGATATATTCGCGGATCAGGATGGCCATGTCGGACTCCAGCAGGGCCCGGTCGCCGCGCCGGTCCACACGGCAGTTTCCGACCCAATGCTTGCCGTGTTCGCCGGGCTTGCGCGCCGCGTCGCTGGCCGCCAGCAGCGGCACCAGGTCCACGACCTTGCCGTTGAACCACGAGATGCTGGCCGTCGCCTCCGGATGGAAACAGCCGGCCATGCCGGCGAAATCGCCCTGGTCGCGATGGAAGGCCCATCGCTGCCGCAGGCTCCGTATGGCGAGGTCGTCGTCGGGGGAAGAAGGCATGGCGGCGCTCCTAGACGAAAGGCTGTTCGATGGCGTCATAGCCATAGACCCAGTCGTAGCGGTCCTCGACGCGGTGCGGCTCCCACTCGCGCTGGATGTGGTCCCGCGCGCTGCCGGCCTCGGCCAGCACGGGCGCATGGACGCGCGTGATCTGGGCCGCCGACTCGTTCACGATCCTCGTGGTCCGCTCCACCCGCATGCGTTCATACGAGGCCAGCGCGGCGGGGATGTCGCCGGGCGTGCGCCGCAGGCAGCGGCCCAGCACCATGGCGTCTTCCAGCGCCATGTTGGCGCCTTGGGCCATGAAGGGCAGCGTGCTGTGGCAGGCATCGCCCAGCAGGGCCACGTGCCCCCGCGCCCAGACGGGCAGGGTGTCGCGCACGATCAGGGCCCACTTGTAGGGCACCTCGATGCGTTCGATCATGGCGATCACGTCCTCGTGCCAGCCCTGGAAATCCCCCAGGCATTCTTCGATCGTGCCGCGCGCGTTCCACGACTCGACCGTCCAGTCCGCCCGATCCACCATGCCGATGAAGTTCAGCATGCGTCCCTTGCGGATCGGGTAAGTCAGCACGTGCGCGGTCGGCCCCAGCCACGACACACCGCCCGTGCGGTTGATCGACGCCGGCAGGCGGTCCGCCTCGATCAGGCCGCGCCAGGCCATGCAGCCGGTGAAACGCGGCCGGTCCGCGCCGAACAGCGACTGGCGCACCTTCGAGTGGACGCCATCGGCGCCGATCAGCGCATCGGCGCGGACGGTCCGGCCCGAGGCCAGGCGCATCTCGGCGCCGCCGTCCACCGTCTCCAGCGACGCGAAGGCGGCGCCCAGGTGGATGGCGTCGCGCTTCTCCTTTCGCACGGCCTCCAGCAGCAACGCATGCAGGTCCGCGCGGTGGAACGTCAGATAGGGCGCGCCGTACTTCGAGACCGACGCGGCGCCCAGTTCCAGGTAACGATTGGCATCCGCCGTGTTCCAGACGCGGATCTCCTTGCCCTGGGTCTGGGTGCCCAGTTCGAGCATGGCGTCGCCCAGCCCCCAGGCCTGGAGCAGCCGCGTGCCGTTGGGGCTGATCTGCACGCCGGCGCCCACTTCGCCCAGCTCGGCCGCCTGTTCGTAGATGTCCACGTCGAAGCCCTGCTTGAGCAGGGCCAGCCCGGCGGCCAGGCCGCCTATGCCGGCGCCGGCGATGGCGATACGTTTACCGGGCGCGCTCATGCCTGCTCCCCGTGCCGCAAGTCGCGCAACGCGACCTCGATGACCTGCGCCAGCCGGCCCGGGTCGGGCAGCATGGACGACAGCGCCAGGGCGACCTTGGCCAGGAAGACCGCTTCCTTGTCCGGTCCGGCCTTGTTCAACGCGACGGCCAGCGCCTCCCAATTGCGTTCCAGCAGCCCCGCGGGCAATGTCTGTTCAACCAGCATGTATGGACTCCTCTTTACCCTGCACCGCGCGCACAAGGCACGGCAACACCGTTTCGGGTTCCCAAGCGCGCCACCGCGCCATCACGTGGCCATCGGGCCGGACCAGATAGGCCGTGCCCGGCCTCGCGTCGAACGCCCCGGCGACCTCGGCATCGTCGACCGCGACGGCATCGACGCCGAACGGCACGTCCATCGAGGCCCGCAGCGCGTCCAGCCGCCGGGATTTGTCGGCCAGCCGGTCGTCGCCGAACACCAGCAGCGTGAAATCCTTGCCCAGCCGGTCGTGCAGGAAGACCGGCCCACCCGCCGACCCACCGCACGGGAGGTTCGGGCACACGGCGCCGGGCGCGGGACCGTGGCCGAACGAACCGTCGTCGGGAAGGCGCAGCGCCGACCCGGTCATGCACAGTTCCGTCACCTGGCGCGGATTGATCAGCTCGCGCACGAACGGCTCGCTCACCGCCAGCGACAGCGCCGCTTCCTGCATGACGGCGTGTCCTCGCGTGGGCGGCGTCATGAAGCGGGTGCTCTTCTCCGCCAGCGCCATGTTCTGCCTGGCTGCGTCCACGCGTTCGATCGAATAGGTGTCGAGCAGCGCGGGCGAAGCCTGGCCGGCCGCCACGCAGGCCAGCTTCCACCCCAGGTTGTGCGCGTCGTCCACGCCGCCGTTCATGCCGCGCGCGCCGAAGATGGGCACGAGATGGGCGGCGTCGCCGGCGAACAGCACGCGGCCTTCGCGGTAGTCGTCCAGCGTCAGGCTGTGCGCTCGGTACGGGCTGATCCAGTCGATCTTCCAGTCGGCCGTTTCGCCTATCGACGACAGGAACTCGGTCACCCGTTCGCGTACCCGCTCGGGCTGGATCTCCTGCTCCAGGTCCTCTTCGGGCAGCAACTGGTAGTCGATGCGCCAGATGTCGAAGGGCTGCTTGTGCATGATGATGGTCGCCCCGGGAAACGCCGGCGGGTCGAACCAGACGCGCCGCCCGGGAGGCTCCTTGCTACGCATCTGGATGTCGACGATCAGGTAGCGGCCTTCATACACGCTGCCCCGCAGGTCCTTGCCCAGCGAACGGCGCACCGCGCTGCGGCCGCCATCGCAGGCCACCAGCCATTGCGCATGCAGCGCGTAGGACCCGGCCGGCGTATGGACCTGTGCGGTCACCCGTTCGCCGTCCTGCTCGACCTGCTCCACGCGCGACGACCAGCGCAGGGACACGTTGGGGTAAGCGCGCAGCGCCTCGTACAGGTACTGCTCCACGTGGCACTGCGCCAGCGACACCATGGGGGGATGCTTGAGCCGGGGATCCTGCTGCACCTGGAAATCCAGCACCAGCTTGTCCCGGTAATAGCTGCGGCCACCCTTCCACGACACGCCGGTCTCGACGAAACGGGTGCCCGCGCCGATACGCTCGAAGATCTCCAGGCTGCGCCGCGCGGTGCCCACCGCCCGGCTGCCCCGGTTGACGGTGTCGTCCTCCTCCAGCACCACCACCTCGATGCCGCGCCGGGCAAGCTCCAGCGCCACGGTCAGGCCGACGGGCCCGGCGCCGGCGACCACCACCTGGTACACCGGCGCTTCCCCCCGCATTTCCGCAGGGGGCTCGAAAGGATGATGCACATAGTCGAAATACAGGGAGTCATACCGCGCGCCGCTGCCCGATATGCCTTCGGTCGATGCCATGCCTGGACACTCCAGTAAGAAGAACCGATATGCGGTCCATGCGCCGCAATTAGTTTCTTACGAAACCAATTTCCGGTAGTATTAGTTTCCTATGAAACCAAGTCAAGCGATTTTCGACGGTTCGACGACTAGGCAAAACCCGGATGCCGGCCCATGCCCATCCCGGCGGCCGAGCCAGCAACAGGGCTAGAATTCGCCCTTTGGCATCAGACCCTGCTTCGTCCCATGGCCACCAAGCGATCGACGCCCGCTTCCTCCCGCTCGGCGGGCGGACACCCGTCCCTGCATCTCGACGCCTTCCTGCCCTACCGGCTGAACATGCTGTCCAGCCTGGTCGCCGACCGGTTCGCGCGCAGCTATGCGGCGTATTCCGAACGCTTCGGCATCGACGGCCCGCGCTGGCGCGTGATTTCCTTCCTGGGGGAGCGGCGCGCCGCGCAGGCTGAGCACGCCGCGATGACGGCCCGCGACATCTGCGCCAAGACCCGCATGACCAAGGTCATGGTCTCGCGCGCGATCACCGATCTCGAAGCGGCGGGACTGATCCAGCGGCGGCCCAACGAGAACGACAGGCGCGAAGCCTTCCTGGACCTGACCGATGCCGGCGAGGAAGTCTATTGGGCCATTGTGCCGGTGGCCCTGGAATTCCAGGAAGACCTGCTGGCGGACCTGTCGGCGCAGGAGCGCGCGACGCTGTTCCGCGTGGTCGACAAGCTGCAGGGCCGGGCGTTGAAGATGTAGTGCGTGGCGGCGAACGGGATCGCCTCCAGCGGTGTCACCACGCCTGCTGGACGAACTCGATCACGTTGCCGCATGCCTCGCGCGGACCAACCACGATGCCGCTCGCCCCGGAGGCCGGTACGCCGTTGCCGTCCAGGACGGCGGCCAGACGGCCAAGATCTCCCACGGCGATTCGCATCCCGGCATAGGCCACGCCATTCCCGGCACTCGGAGCGGACACGCCGAAGCGGGCCTCGAAGGCTTCAACGTCATACAGCACCAGCTCGGTCCTGCCGGGCGACACCGCGTAGCCTCCATCATCGCCGCATATCGCGGCCATGCCGAACAAACGCTCGAAATAGGCAACCGCGGCCTTCGCGTCGGCCGCCACGCCGATTGCAGCCACCAGCGATCGGGCCGTGTTGGGATGCTCGAGCCAGTCTTCGCGCAAGTACAGGTCCACGTTGTGATACTGGCAAACGTTGAACGTCAACGGAGCCTGGATGGGCAGGAGCACATCGAACTCGGGCCAGACCGAGCCCTTTCCGGGAATGGTCCATTCGCGCCGAACATGCGAGGGCGGGGCGAACGGATAGCCCGCACCGGCCAGCATGCGATGCGCCGCCTGCGCGTCGGCCGTCATCATGACCATGGACTTGATTCCCTGCCTGCCCGATAGCACCTCACGCATGGGCGGCGGCAGCAGCGACGCATCGGTCACGCCCATGAGCTCGATGAAATTGGCCGCCCCCGGCGTGCGCGCACGCATGAGCACCAGACGATTGGCGATACCCATCGTGGTGATGTGCGAGACCGGCGTCAGCCTGAATCCCAGCCGCTCGAAGGCAGCGCCGGCCGCGTCCAGGTCGGCCACATAGGTCATTAGATGGTCGAGCTCTTCCAGGCCATGGCTGCGGGGGTTCATCGATTCCTGTTCCTGCCTTGTTTTTTTGTATATTGTCCAATACATTTCTCATAGTACAACGACATCCGACTTCGGATTCCAGCCATGACCAGGAGGACCACGACCATGGCCCAGACACGCTTGATCGGACTCGTGGGGGGCATGAGCTGGGAGTCGTCCGCCCTTTACTACCGGCTGGTGAACGAAACCATGCAGCGCCGCGCGGGCGGCCACCACAACGCCGCGAGCATCCTCGTCACGCTGGACTTCGAACCGCTGCTCCAGGCCGGGGCCGGCGGCCGCTGGGACGAGGTCGCCGGCGCCATCGCCCAGGCCGGCCAGCGGCTGGCCCGGGCCGGCGCCGACTTCTTCCTGCTCACGGCCAACACCGCCCATCGCTTCGCCGATGAAGTCCAGCGCTCGGCGGGACTGCCCCTGCTGCACATCGGCACGCCCACGGCCGGCGCGCTGCGGGCCGCCGGCCTGCAACGCGCCGGCCTGATCGGGACCCGCCATGTCACCGCCCCGGGGTTCTACCGGGACTGGTACCAGATCCATCACGGCATCGAGCTGGTCCCGCCCGACGCCGCGGACTGCGCGATGCTGGACGCCATCATCGTGGACGAACTGACACACGGCCGCATCGACGCCGGTTCCCGCCGGCGCGTGCTGGCGGTCATTGATAGAATGCGGCTCGCCGGCCTGCAGGCTGTCGTCGTCGGATGTACCGAGCTGCCGCTGCTGCTGGACGGCGCGCCAGCGCCACTTGCCTGCTACGACACCACCCGGCTGCATGCCGAGGCGGCGGTCGAGCTGGCCTTGGCAACGCCGTCCTGACCGCTTCCCGTCCTACAGGTGCCCCGCATGCCCGCGCCGAAACCGCAGAAAAATGCCGCAGCGCCCGCCGTGCGCGAGAAAAAAGGCATCCAGTCCGTCGAAGTGGGCGTGCGGGTGATCGACGCGCTCTCGGCCGCCACCGGTTCGCTGCCGCTGCGCGACATCGGCCGGGACGCCGGCATCTCCGCCAGCCAGGCGCACCGCTACCTGACCAGCTTCGCCAAGTCGGGACTGGTGGTGCAGGACGCGGCCACCGGCCACTACGGCCTGGGGCCGCAGGCGCTGCGCTGGGGCGTGTCGGCCATGGCCAAGACCGACGCCTTCACGCTGGCCTCGCAGGCCCTGGATCGCATCTGTACGCGCTTCGACCTGACGGGCCTGCTGTGCGTATGGGGCGAATCGGGGCCGACCTGCATACGGCTCAAGCGCAGCACCTTCCTGGTCGGCACCGACCTCGGCCTGGGATCGGTGTTCCCGGTCCTGACCTCGGCCTCGGGCATCGCCTTCATGGCCCACCTCCCGCCGGCCATCACCAGGCCCTTCGTCCAGAAGGAAGTTGCGCGCGCCAAGGCGCGGGGCGAACGCATGGCCGCCGCCGACCTGGATCGGGCAAGACAGGCCGTACGCGCGCGAGGCTACGCCGAGAACCACGGCCACTACGTCAACAACCTGTCGGCCCTGGCCGCGCCCATCCTGGACTACCAGGGCGCGCTGTCCACCGTCATCACGCTGATTTTCCGCGAACCGCCGGGCCAGGCGATCGTGCCCGGCGCCGCCGAGATCGCCGCGGCTCTGGTCGAGGAAACCCAGGGCGTGTCGCGGTCCATGGGCTGGAAGCCCGAGGCGGAGTAGGCAAGGCTAGGGCCTGTTCACACTAATCGGTAGCACTTGGCGAGTTCGACGGGCAGGCGTTGCGGCATGGGTGTCTCGGAAGGCAGAATGTCTGCCTGACAGGATACCTCGATGCCCGTTCCCGACCTTGCCACCCCGCGCCTCTTGCTGCGGCCCTTGACCCTGGCCGATGCCCCGGCCATCCAGCATGCCTTCGCCCGCTGGGAAATCGTGCGCTTCCTGGCCGACCGCGTTCCCTGGCCCTATCCCGAAGACGGTGCGTTCGTGTTCCTGCGCGATGCGGCGCTGCCGGCCATGGAGCAAGGCCGCGAATGGCACTGGAGCCTGCGGCCCAGGCAAGAGCCCGACCGGCTGATCGGCGTGATCAGCCTGATGGACGACCCGGACAACAACCGCGGCTTCTGGATCGTGCCGGAATGGCAAGGCCAGGGCCTGATGACGGAAGCCGCCGTAGCGGTCACCGCCTACTGGTTCGAAGTGCTGGACAAGCCCAGGCTGCGCGTGCCCAAGGCCACCGCCAACATCGCGTCCAGCCGGATCTCGGCGCACGGCGGCATGCGCATGGTCGCCACCGAGGAGCGTGGCTACGTGTCGGGCCGGCTGCCCAGCGAGATCTGGGAGATCACGCGCGAGGAATGGCTCGCGCGGCGCGGCAATACGACAAGCTAGAGCAGGCGCGTACCCGGCGGCACGTCCTTGTCCGGCACGCACAGGGCGACGTGGCCGTTCTCGTCGTGAAAGCCCGTCACGAGGCACTCCGACATCAACGGTCCGATCTGCTTGCGGGGGAAATTCACCACCGCCACCACCAGCCGGCCCACCAGCTCGTCCGGCTGGTAATGATGCGTGATCTGCGCGCTGGACTTGCGCACGCCCAGTTCCTCGCCAAAATCCACGTGCAGCACATAGGCCGGCTTGCGCGCCTGGGCGAACACCTCAGCGCTGACGACACGGCCCACGCGCAGCTCGACCTTCATGAAGTCGTCCCAGTTGATTTCCTGCATGCGGCCTCCTTGCCCGGCAAACGCGCATGGTAAAACAGATCGCCCCCGCGCTTCACTGGAGAGACCACATGGACAGCACGACCTCCATCCATCACTCGGCCGCCGACGGCTACACCAAAGGGGCCGACACCTATGTCCGCGGGCGTCCCGACTATCCGCCGGAAATCGCCGGGTGGTTGCGCGACACGCTGGGCCTGGGCACCGGCGCCACCGTGCTGGACCTGGGCGCGGGCACCGGCAAGTTCACGCCCCGCCTGCTTGCCACGGACGCCAGCGTGATCGCCGTGGAACCGGTAGCCGCCATGCTGGACAAGCTGGCCGCGGCCCATCCCGAGGTCCGGCCGCTGGTCGGCACGGCCGACGCCATCCCGCTGCCCGACGCCAGCGTCGATGCGGTCGTGTGCGCGCAGGCCTTCCACTGGTTCGCCACGGCCGAGGCCCTGGACGAGATCCATCGCGTGCTCAAGCCCGGGGGCCGGCTGGGGCTGGTCTGGAACATGCGCGACGCACGCGTGCCGTGGGTGGCGGGGATCGACCGCATCGTCAACGAATTCGAGGGCGACGCGCCGCGCTACTACACCGGCGCCTGGCGCCAGGCCTTTCCCCATCCGGGCTTCGGCCCCATGGACGAGCGGCACTATGCCAATGGCCACACCGGATCCCCGGAAGACGTCATCCTGAACCGGGTGCGCTCCACCAGTTTCATCTCGGCGCTGCCACCGGAACAGCGGGCCGGGGTGGACGAGCGGCTACAGGCGTTGATCGAGGCCGAGCCCGAGCTGCGTGGCCACGCCGTCGTAACCCTTCCCTACGACACCGCCGCATATTGCCTGGTCCGGGCGACCTGAGCGGTCAGGGCGTGGTGCCCATCGGGAACGGCCAGTCGGACCCGAAGCGCACGCTGTGCTCGCCGAACACGTCGCGGGCCAGCCGCAGCATGGAAGGATGATGGGCAATGCAATCGACCTGGAAGCGGCGCGCGGCCTGTAGCGGCCGCTCGACTTCCTGGTCCACGCCCGGCCTGTCGGTGTCGAATCCGCGTTCCAGGCGCCCGACCAGCGAAGCGAAGACGCCGCCGGCATGCGCCAGGCAGAACTGGATGCCGGGAAAGCGCGCCGGCACGCCGGCCATCACGAGATGGGTGGCGGCCACCGCGGTTTCGTAGGGGTTGCCGACCAGGTTTTCCAGGTAGAAGCTGGACAGCCGACCGTCGCCGCATGCCCCGGGGTGCAGGAACACGAAGGCGCGCCGGCGGTCCAGCCAGCGCCACAGGGGCTCGTAGACGGACGACGAGTAAAGGATGTCGGGCCGGCCGCCGGCCGCCAGCGCCACGCCCTCGAACGCGGCGTTTTCATGACGCGCGCACAGCTCGTCCAACAGCCCGGGATGTTCCAGCGGAAGATGCAGCATGGGGCCGAAACGGTCGTGCGCGGCGCCCAGCGCCAGCAATTCGTCGTTCACGTAGCCAGCCCATTCCAGCGCGCGCGGGGCATCCAGTTCCTGGCGGTAGAGCGGCGGTGGTATGGACACCAGCGCGCGGCCGATACCGTGCTCGTCCATCCAGGCCAGCAGGCGCTCGGGGCGGAACAGCGCCGCCAGCCCGATGCGGTGGCCATCCAGTTCCAGCACCCCTTCCTGCGCCAGCCAGCGCGCCCCCGGCAGGCCCGCCAGGCGCGCAGGATTGATGGGCGCCAGGTGCGCGTGCACGTCCAGGTCTATGTTCGCCATGGCCTACCGCGGTTCGAAGTTGCCGTTCATTTCCTTGCCCCAGAACTCCGGCGCCCAGGCCGGCCAGATGTAGGGCAGGTCGTTCCAGTCTCGCGCTTCCCAGGACTCGCTGATCTTGTCCATGTCGGCATAGTATTCGACCCAGCTTCCCCAGGGATCGCGCGTGTAGTGGAACAGGTTGGACGCCAGCGCATGGCGCCCGATGCCGAAACCTTCGCGGTAGCCGGCCTTGTGCATCTGCAAGGCCCCGAAGCCGATGTCGTCGATCGAATCGACGTGGAAGCTCGCGTGCTGGAAGCCGCGGTGCGTGCTGTTGATCAGGCCGAAGCAGTGATGGTCGCGCACCCCCGTGCCGCCCGCCATGAACGCCACCTTGCCGGCCGCGCGGTCGCTGGTGCGCAGCCCCAGTGCGCGGGCGTAATAGGCCTCGGTCTTCTCCCAGTCGCTGGTGAACATCAGGATGTGCCCCAGCCGGTTGGGCCGGATCTCGCGGTTCAGCTCCCGCCACAAGTGTCGATCCACGCGTGGGCCCGTTGCCGCCGCCGCGATAGCCGGCAGCGGCGCGGCGGGCGCCAGGTTCAGCCACAGTCCCCACGGATCCTGGAACCACAGGCCCTCGCGCAGCGCGCCGAAGGGCGGCGTCGTGCACGGCGTGCCGAGCCTGGCCAGGTGGTCGGCGTGGCGGTCCAGGTCATCGGGCGCCACGGCGAAGGACAGGTGATGCAGCCGCTTCTCGCGGCCGGGTATGGCCACGATCTCGGGCGCCCCGCCGGCCCGGCTGGTCAGCGCGAGCCGATGTCCGGCGCTGTCGGGCGTCAGGCCGAACGCCGAATAGAAATGCGCGGCCACGGCCAGGTCCGGTACCTCGAGCCCATAGCCCAGAAGACGATCGACGCGTAGTTCAGCCATTTTCCGTTCCTCTGCGTGGCAGGGCTCAGAGCCGCTGCGGCACCCCGGCCTGTTCGGCCAGGGCATTCAGTTTGCGGACCAGCCCATCGTCGAAGGCGCAGCGGCCCCGCGCGGCCTGCCGCCGCGCGCGCTCCAGGTCGCCGGGCGCATGGATGCGGTCGACGCCCGGCGCCCGCGCGCTGTCGCGGATGTCCTGCGCGAAGCGGGCCACCTGGGCGGCGATGCCCTGGCCGGCGTTGGCGCGGGCGGCATCGATGGCGATGAACGCGTGCGCGCAGTCATAGGGCACGGCGGGATCGCCATACAACGGACGCACGTCCTTGCCGACCGCTCCGCCGGACAGCGCGCCGCACAGCAGGTCGATGGCGACCGCCAGGCCGAAGCCCTTGGGTCCGCCGGTGGGCAGCAGCATGCCGGCGATCGCCGCCTGCGGGTCGGTGGTGTCGTGGCCCTGGTCGTCGGTGGCCCAGCCGGAGGGGATGGCCTTGCCCTGGGCGGCGGCGTTGCGGATCTTGCCCATGGCGCTGGCGCTGGTCGCCATGTCGACCACCAGCGGGTCGCCACCCGACGGAAATGCGATCGACAGCGGATTGTTCCCGACCACCCGCTGGGCCCCGCCCGGCGCGGGCATGAGGGGCCGGGTATTGGAAAAGGCGCAACCTATCATGCCCTGCGCAGCGATCCTGCGCGCCCAGTAAGCGCCCGCGCCGAAGTGGAAGGCATGGCGCACGCTGACCAGCGCCACCCCGTGCTCGCGCGCCGCCTCGACGGCGGCGGCCACCGCGAAGCGGGACGAGACCGAGCCCAGGCCATGCCCCGCGTCCACCGCGATCAGCGCGCCATGCGCCTCGGCCACCCGCGGGCGGGCGGAAGGCAGCACGCTGCCCGCCACGATGCGCTCCAGGTACATGGGTATCAGCGCGCAGCCGTGCGAGGCCACCCCTTCGAGATCGGCGCTGACCAGCATGTCGGCCAACTCCCGGGCGTCGTCCGGCGCGGTGCCGTGCGCCTCGAACAGCGCGGCAGCCAGCCGCAGCACGGCATCGGCATCGAGGGCGATATCAGCCATGTCGGTCTCCGCTCAGCGCGCGTCCTGTTCGCTGGCGTACCAGTCCGGACGCTGGGGATAGTGGGGACCGTCGTAGATCTCGATGACGATGGTTTCCTCGTGAGCCACGGTTGGCCCGTGCACGTTGCCTTTGGGATTGCAGTAGAAGGCGCCGGCCGTAAGCGTGACGCCGCTCGACAGGTACTCGTACCTGCCCGACAGGCAGTACATGAACTGGTTGGAGGCATGCAGGTGCTCGGAGGGGATGCCCACGCCCTTCTCGAAGCGGATCATCGCGATCGACGCGCCCGTGGCCTCGTCGCGCCAGAGCATCTTTTCATGCAGCCCCTTCAGCGACTTCTCGCGCCAGGGCATGTCCTGCGACTGGATGAGGATTTCCGCCAGGTTGGGCATCGCGGGTTGGGTGTTGCCTGCTTTCGTGGTCATGCTGTCTCCAGACAGGGGTGGGTGCGTTCAATGGGAAGAAGGGGCGACCGGCAGCCAGGGCGAGAGCAGCTTCTCGATCAGGACCACCGCCACGTACACGCCTATGCCCAGCACGGACAAGGCGAACAGGGCGGCGAAGGCCAGCGGCGTGTTGATCTGCGACATGGCGCTCATCAGCAGGAAGCCCAGGCCGTCGCTCGATCCGATGAATTCGCCGATGACCGCGCCGATCACCGCCAGGGTCACGGCCACCTTGGCGCCGGTGATGACGAAGGGCAGGGCAGCGGGGAACTGGATCTTCATGAAGATCTGGCCGCGCGATGCCTTCAGGCTGTGCGCCAGTTCCAGCAATTCCTTGGGCGTGGCGCGCAGCCCCGCGACGGTATCGACGATGATGGGGAAGAAAGCCACCAGCCAGGCAATCGCCAGCTTGGACTCCAGGCCCGTGCCCAGCCACACCAGCAGAATGGGCGCCAGCGCCACCTTGGGCACGGACTGCAGCGCCACCAGCAGCGGATAGAACATCTGGTTGATGACGCGCGACCCGGTGATCACGATGGCGATGGGAATGCCCAGCACCAGGGCCAGCAGGAAGCCGTATACCGTTTCCGCCAGCGTGACCAGCCCTTCCGACCACAACAGCCCGCGCTGCGCGACAATCTGGCCACCCACCTCGGCCGGCGTGGGCAGCACCGACGCCGGCATGTCCAACGCGACACAGACGGCGTGCCACAACGCGATGACCAGGACCACGCCCAGCAGCGGATACACGAGTTTTTCCACAGTGGCACGGTTCATGCGGCACGCTCCTGGACGGCGGCCGAGGCGGGCGCGGTCAGCACGCCCAAGGCCTCGCAGGCCTTGCGCTCGGCGGCGCTGAACTCAGCCGAGAAGCGCGAGGCCTGCGTGCGCGGCGCCGGCAGCGACACCGTGATCTCGGCCGCCACGCGGGCGGGCCGGCGGCTGAACACCAACACCTTGTCGGCCAGGTACACGGCCTCGGAAATCGAGTGGGTGACGAACAGGACGGACGCCTGCGTCTCGGCCCGGATGCGAAGCAGCAGATCGTTCATGTCGAGCCGGGTGAGTTCGTCCAGCGCGCCGAAGGGTTCGTCCATCAGCAGCAGCTTGGGCGAATGGATGAGCGCGCGGCACAGCGCCACGCGCTGCTGCATGCCGCCGGACAACTGATGCGGCCGCGAGCGGCTGAACCCGCCCAGCCCCACCAGGTCGAGCAGCTCGTGCGCGCGCGCCACGGCCCGGGGCGTGCGCCGCTTGAGCACTTCCATGGGGAACAACACGTTGTCCAGCACGTTGCGCCAGGGCATGAGCGACGGCGACTGGAACACGAAACCGTAGTCGCCATAGGGTCCGGTCACCTCGTGCCCATCGACCACGATGCTGCCCGAGGTCTTGGAGATCAGGCCGGCCACGATGCGCAGCAGCGTGGTCTTGCCGCAGCCGCTGGGACCGAGCAGCGAGACGAACTCGCCCCGGTCGAAGGTGAAGCTGGCGTTATCCAGCGCGACCAGAGGTTCCGTGGCGCGCCCCCCCAGTTCGTTGGCGGGGAATACCTTGCGCGCATCGCGCACGACTCCGAATGACTGCATGAATCCAGGTTCTCCATGAAGGGCCGCCCTGGGCGGGAGGCGGGATGGAACAGGACTGCGCAAATTTCTTGGATAAGCCAATTCGTGTGAGATATTATTTGATATATCACTGGCGCTGTCAACGACGTCCGGCAGCGCCCTGATCACCGCCGTACCCGTGTCTTCCCCACCTCACTTCCATTGCGAGGATGTATGAAGCTCTCGAAAAAACTGCTGGCGATCACCGCTCTTGCCGCCGCCTTCGCCGCCCCGGCGCAGGCCCAGGACAAGAGCGTCAAGTTCGTGCTGGACTTCGTTCCACTGGGACGCCACGCGCCCTGGTACGTGGCCCTGGCCAAGGGCTACTTCAAGGACGAGAAGCTCGACGTCTCCATCCTTCCGTCCAAAGGCACGGCCGATGCCATCCGCATGGTCGAGTCCGGCATCGCCGAACTGGGCCTGGTGGACGTACCCAGCCTGGTCGCCAGCGGCAGCGCCGGCGCCAACATCCGCATGGTGGCGGTCAACTACCAGAAGCCGCCCTACTGTGTGTTCAGCCTGAATCCCGGCGCCAACGTGTCCAGCCCCAAGGACATGGTGTCGCTGGAGATCGGTTCGAGCACCAGTTCCTTCGTGCCCCAGATCTTCCGCGCCTTCATGCAGATGAACGGCCAGGACGGCTCCTCGCTCAAGGTGGTCAACATCGACGGCGCAGCCCGCGTGCCCATGCTGGCCGCGCGCAAGGTCGCGGCGATCGACACCTTCCTGATGAGCGAACCCTCGATCCGGCGCGCGGTCACCGGCGCGCAGCCCAAGTGCCTGTTCCTGGGCGACTACGGGCTCGACATCTATTCGAACGGCATAGGCGTCAAGGACAGCTACCTGAAGGCCAATCCCGACGTGGTCAAGGGCTTCGTGCGGGCGGCGCTGCGCGGCTGGCAGTACGCGCTCAACAATCCGGAGGAAGCGGCGCGCCTGCAGATCCAGTACATCAAGGCGCTGGACCCGCAGGTGGCGGCCGAGGAAATCCAGATCCTGCGCCGCGTGGCCATCACGCCCGACGTGGAGAAGGACGGCTACGGCGTCGTCTCGCTGGACAAGATGCGGCGCACCGTCAAATTCATCAACGACAACGTGGCCGTGACGGGCACGCCGCTGACCGCCGAAGGCATCTACGCCCCCGGCTACCTGCCCAATCCGCCGATCCGCCCCTGACCGAGGCCCGCGATGACTGCTACGCCCCACCATCCCGCGCTCGCCATGGCGCGGCCGGTCGCCATCGTCGGTGGCGGACCGGTCGGGCTCGCCACGGCGCTGGGCCTGGCCCATCACGGCATTGCCTGCGTCGTGTTCGAGGAAGACGCGGCCCTGTCCCTGGACACCAAGGCCGGCACGGTGCTCGCCCGCACGCTGGAGATCTTCCACCGCTACGGCGTGGCCGACGACGTGCTGGCACAGGCACTGCGCGTGGACGAGATCGGCGAGATCGACCGCCGCACGCAAGCGTCCTCGTTCCCGCTCAACCTGGGCGTGCTGGCGCAGGAAACCCGCTATCCCTTCGTCATCAACCTTCCCCAGCAGGACCTGGAACCCATCCTGGCGGCGGCCATCGGCCGCAGCGGACTCGCGCGGTTGCACCTGAAGCACCGCCTCGCGCGCTTCGACCAGCATCCGGACCACGTCGTGCTGCACCTGGAGACGCCCGACGGCCCACGCCAGGTCGAGGCGGCCTTCCTGCTGGCCTGCGACGGCGGCCGCAGCACGGTTCGCGAACAACTGGGCGTGACGGTGGACGGCACCTCGCTGGCCGAGAAGTACTCACTGGTCGACCTGGTGGTGGACCTCGACATCGAGAACCCGCGCGACTATCCCTACCTGGCCTATTTCTCGGACCCCGAGGAATGGATGGTGCTGGTGCGCCACCCGCATTGCTGGCGCTTCCTGTACCCGCTCCCACCCGGCGTGGACGAACCGTCCGATGAGGCCCTGAAGGAAAAATCGCTGCGCTTCATCGGGCAGGCGCAGAACGTGCGCCTGCTGAACAAGGTGGTCTACAAGGTGCATCACCGGGTGGCCAGCCGCTGGCGGGACGGACGCGTCTTCCTGATGGGCGACGCCGCCCACCTGATCACGCCCATGTGGGCCCTGGGCCTGAACACCGGCGCGCTGGACGCCTCGAACCTGCCGTGGCGGCTGTCGTGGTTCTTGCGCGGCTGGGCCGGCGAACACATCCTGGACGGCTACGAAAGCGAACAGAAGCCGCTGGCGCTGAAGGGCTCGGGCGAAATGGCCGAGGCCGCCCGCCTGTACATGAGCAAGCGCGGCGATGCCGTTGCCGCGATGTCGGACAACAACTGGAGCAACGCGGCCACGCGCGCGATGCTGAGCGTGCGGCTGGACGTGGCCGGCACCGGCAGTTGGTCGATGGTGGCGGCGGGCACCACCCCGCCGCTGGCCGTGGGCGATCGCCTGCCCGATTACCTGGTGCACACCGGCGGCGGCGTCCAGCAGCGCATCCACGACGTCTGCGTCAGCCGTTTCACGGCGCTGTACTTCTGCGACGTGCGGCGCCGTCCGGCACTGCCGCCCAATACCTCGCCGGCGCTGGCGCACTACGCGGTGTCGTCCTGGGACGCCCCGCTGGACTCCGGCCTGCGGGCGCAGACGCTGTTCGATCCGGGCAACATCCTGCGCAAGCGGCTGGGCGTGGCCGATGGCACGCTGGTGCTCGTGCGGCCCGATCATCACGTGGCCGCCATCGTGCCCATCACGAGCGGCGCGGCGCAATCCCTGTACCAGCACATCACCGGCCGCGCGCCCGGCCAGCAGGAGGCGGCATGAAGGTCAGCTACGACTTCCGGGAACGCACCGTGTTCGTGGCCGGCGCGGCATCGGGCATCGGCCGCGCCGCCGCGCTGGCGTGCGCGCAGGCCGGTGCCGCGGTCCTGGCCTCCGACGTCGATGTCCAGGGCCTGGCGTCGCTGGCCGCGGCGTCGCCCGCGATACGGACGCTGCGGGCGGACATCGGCGTTCCTGCCGAAGCCGCAGCCGCGGTGGAGGCGGCCCGCCGTCTCCAGGGCCGGGTCGATGCCGCCATCATCACCTCCGCCATCCAGCGCCGCATGGCAATCGACGCCATGCAGGACGCGCTGTGGCAGCAGCACCTGGACGTCAACCTGAGCGGGGTGTTCTACCTGCTGCGAGCGCTGATGCCCATCATGAAGGCGCAGCGGTCGGGGTCCATCCTGGCCTTCACCTCGGGCCTGGCCAGCGCCGGCTGGCCGGGCGCGGCGGCCTACGCCGCGACCAAGGCCGGCATCGTCGGGCTGGTCAAGTCGGCCGCGCACGAACTGCGGCCCCATGGCGTGCGCATCAACGCGGTGTCGCCCGGGCTGGTGGCCACGCCCGTGTTCCTGGCCAGCGCCTCGCGGGAAGAGGTGGACGGCTATGACCGCGCACTGGGCGTGTCGCAGCCCGAAGAGGTCGTGCCGCTGCTGATGCACCTGATCTCGGACGGGGCCTCGACCGTGTCCGGAAACGTGGTGGAACGCCGCATGATTCCGCGCGCCGTTTCGCCCTAGGCAGGTTTGTGAGGTATAAATCGCCGACGGAGCCCACACCCGCCCATGACCGCCGGCCCCGCCAGTACCCGTTTCACCACTCTTTATGGCAAGAACGACCAAACCGCCCGCCAAGAACGGATCGAAGAAGACGGCTTCCGCGGCGCCCCCCGCCGAACCCCGGGTGTCATTGACCGACCGCGCCTATACCGAGATCCGGGACAAGATCCTGTCGCTGGAGCTGCGCCCCGGCCTGTTCCTGAACGAGCTCGCCCTGTGCGAGATGCTGGGCATAGGCCGGATGCCGGTCCACCAGGCCGTGCACCGGCTCCAGGCCGAGCGGCTGATCGAGGTCATTCCCCGCAAGGGCCTGGTGGTCCGGTCCGATTCCCTGCACGACATCATCGCGCTGATCGAGGCGCGGCTGGCCATGGAACCCAACATCGCGGCGCTGGCCGCCGAACGGGCCACGGACGAGCAGCGCGCGGAACTGAAGCGGTTGATCGAGGAAGCCGACGGCGTGCAGCAGCAAAGCCAGCGCACGTCGGCCATGGCGCTGGACCGTGCCTTCCACGGCCTGGTGGCCGAGGCCGCAGGCAACGAGATCCTGGCCGACGCGCAGCGGCCGCTGCAGCAGCGCTCGGACATCATCTGGCACTTGCGCATCATGTCTCCGGACGGCCTGGTCATCAACCAGAAAGAACACACGCGCATCATGAAGGCCATCGTCGAGCGCGATCCCGGCGAGGCGCGCAAGGCCATGCGCGACCACCTGACGTCCTTGCAGCGCCGCATCATCAAGGCCTCGGCGCTGCAACGCTAGCGGGTCAGTCCGCCTTGGCGCCCGACGCCTTGACCAGGCGCGTCAACTCGGTGGACTGCGCCTTGATGTAGGTCCCGAACGCCGACGGCGACGAGGGCCGCAGCTCCACTCCTATGGATTCGAAGCGCTTGCGCACGGCCGGCGAATTGAGCACGTCGGCGACCGACCGGCTCAGCTTCTCGACCACGGGAGCCGGCGTGCCGCCGGTGGTGACGATGCCGAACCACGGCGTCAGTTCGAACCCGGGCACGCCCTGTTCTTCCACCGTGGGCACGTCCGGCAGCACCTGCAGGCGGGTACGCTCGGCCACCGCGATGGCGCGCAGCGCGCCCGCGCGGATCTGCGGCAGGCTGCTGGTCACGTTGTCGAACATCATGGAGACGTTGCCGCCCAGCAGGTCGTTCAGCGCCGGCGCGCTTCCCTTGTAGGGAACGTGGGCCGCCGCCAGTCCGGTCCGGCTCTTGAGCAGTTCCATCGCCAGGTGGCCCGACGAGGCATTGCCCTGGGACGCGAAATTCGCCTTGGCCGGGTTCGCCTTCATGTAGGCCAGCAGTTCCTTCAGGTCATGGACCGGCAGGGCCTTGGGCACCACCAGCACCAACGGCGCGATGGCCACCTCGGACACCGGCGCGAAGGCGGTATCGGGGTCGAACGGGAGCGTGGAATACAGCACGGCGTTGACCGTAAGCGGCCCGGGCGGCGTCATCAGCAGGGTATGGCCGTCGGCGGGCGCCTTGGCGACCAGGTCCGCCGCGATGTTGCCGTTGACACCTGGCTTGTTCTCGACCACCACGGTCTGGCCCAGGTTCTGCGTCAGGCCTTCGGCCACCGCGCGGGCCAGCGTATCGACGGTGCCGCCCGGCGGGTTGCTGACCAACAGGCGCAGCGGCTTGGAAGGATAGGCGGGCGCCTGGGCGGACGACAGGCTGGGCAGGACGGTCAGGCCCAGGCACAGCAGGGCGCCGGCGGACATGAAGCGGAATCGGTTCACGGCATACCTCGTTCAGGACAGGTGGGGTGAACGGCCGCACCACGCCGAAGGCGCCGCGAGCCGAAGGGACATGCGCTGCCGGGCCGCCCGGGCATGCTTCCGACCCGGATGGATCTAACATTTTACATGATATATCAACCGAATCGATAATACTCGCCATCAGCGCCAACAGGCAACCGCCGCGTGGCCGATCATCCGTATCGGCCACGCATCAGGTCCAGAGAGGGAAACGGACCGCGGAAAGCTAGGGCTTATGCGCCTGCGCGTCGCGCATCGCCCGCATTTCCCGTTTCAGCGACAGCGCCAGTATCGCGGCCACCCCCAGGCAACCGGCCATGGCGGCCATGCCCAGCGAGAAGCTGCCGGTGTGTTCCTTGATCCAGCCCATCAGGTAGGGGCCGGCGAAGCCGCCCAGGTTGCCAACCGAGTTGATCAGCGCGATGCCGCCCGCCGCGGCCGTGCCTTGCAGGAACAGCGGCGGCATGGCCCAGAACGGCCCCAGGCAGGCATAGATGCCGACCGAGGCCAGGCCCAGGCAGCACAGCGCGATCCACGGCGTGCTGAAGTAGAGGCTGGCGAGCAGCCCGGCAACGCTGACGAGGGCCGCGGCCGCGACGTGGCCGGCGCGTTCGCCGCTGCGGTCGCTGCGGCGTCCCCAGGCCAGCATGGCCACCGCGCTGACGGCATAGGGCGCGGCCACGATGAAGCCGATCGCGGCATTCGAGTATCCCATCGCCTTGGCGATCTGCGGCAGCCACAGGCCGATGCCGTACAGGCCGATCACGATGCCGAAATACACGCCGCACAGCACCAGCACGCGCCGGTCCACCAGGGCCGGCCACATGGCGTGGTGGCTGCGGCCCGACGCGGCCAGCCGGTCCCGCGCCAGGTCGGCCTCGACGATCCCGCGTTCGGCCGGCGACAGCCATTTCGCGTTGGCCGGACGATCCGGCAGCGCGAACAGGACCACGATGCCGAGCACGCACGACGGCAACCCTTCCAGGATGAACAGCCATTGCCAGCCCTTGAGCCCCATCACGTCGTCCATGCCGACCAGCAGGCCGGATATGGGCGAACCGATCGCGCTGGCCAGCGGCACCGCCGCCATGAACAGGGCGATGAATTTCGCGCGGTGCCGGGCCGGGAACCAGTACGTCAGGTAGAGCAGCATGCCGGGCAGGAATCCCGCTTCGGCGACCCCGAGCAGGAAGCGCAGCGTAAGAAAGCTCGCGGTGCCCGACACGAAGGCCATGGCCGCCGAGATCAGGCCCCAGGTGACCATGATCCGCGCGATCCACAGGCGTGCGCCGACCTTTTCAAGAATGATGTTGCTCGGGATCTCGAACAGGAAGTAGCCGATGAAGAAGATGCCGGCCCCCCAGCCGAAGATGGTGGGCGTGAAGCCCAGGTCCTGGTTCATCGTCAGCGCGGCGAAGCTGATGTTCACCCGGTCCAGGAAGGCCATCAGGTAGAGCAGCATCATCAGGGGGATGATGCGCGCGCTGATCTTGCGGTAGGGGTCGATCGGCGTATTGTTCTCCATGCCCGCTCCGGTGGGATGCCTTTTTGGCCGCGCCCATCGTAGCGCATTCCCCCGGAGCGTGACGGGCGCGGCGCTAGCGCGTGATGCCCTTGCTTTCGATCAGCGCGCCCAGCATGTCGTAGTCCTTACGAAGGTTCTGCTTGAACTCCTCGGGCGTGGTCATGTAGGGATCGGCCGACAGTTCCTTCAGCCGCGCGCGCACGTCGGGCGCCTCGGCCGCCTTCGCGAAGGCCTGGTGGATGCGGGCCACCAGCGCCGGCGGCGTGCCCGCCGGCACGAACAGGCCGGTCCACTGGTGCGGATTGAACGTGGGATAGCCCGACTCGGCGAAGGTGGGCACGTCAGGCAGCGCATCCATGCGCTTGTCGCTGGTGACCGCCAGCGCCCGCACCTTCCCGCCCAGCGCCTGGGGCACCGCCAGGGTGGCCGAGATCAGCAGCGCCTGCACGTGTCCGCCCACCAGGTCGGTCATGGCGGGGCTGCCGCCCTTGTACGGCGCATGCACCATGTCCATCCGTGTCATGTCCTTGAACACTTCGAAGAACAGATGGTTGCTGGTGCCCGCCCCGGGGCTCGCATAGGAATACTTGCCCGGCGCGGCGGCGGCGAACGAGACCAGTTCCTTGACGGACTTCACCGGCAGGGAAGGATTGACCAGCATGACCAGCGGAATGCGCACCAACTGGCTGACCGGCTGGAGGTCGCGGAACATGTCGTAGGACAGCCCCTTGTAAAGATGCGGATTGGCCGGCACGCCGTCGGCGGTCATCAGCAGCGTGTAGCCGTCCGGCTCGGCCCGCGCCACGGCGCCTTCGGCCACGGTCCCGCCGGCCGCGGGACGGTTCTCGATGATGACCGGCTGGCCGAAGATCTCCGCCAGGCGCGGCTGGAAGGCCCGGGCGATGATGTCGGTCAGCCCGCCGGGCGCGAAGGCCACGACGACGCGGATGGGCTTGGCGGGCCAGGCTTCCTCTTTCGCGCCGGCCGCGGCGTGGACGGACAGCAGGCTGCCGGCCACGAGCAGACAGGCGGCGCGCCGGGTACGGACGGACGGAATGGACTTGGGCATGCTTGTCTCCAGTTGGTATGGGCACTGCGTGACACTGCGGTCACTTGCGATCCGGCCGGCGTTCAGGCCGAGGGAAGAAACTTCTCGGCCCGGACCCGGTGGCGATCCACGCCCCGCGCCGCCAGCCAGCCGGCGCAGGACTCGATCATGGGCGGCGGGCCGCACAAATAGACATCGGGCGCATCCCGCAGCATGTCGTCGCGCAGCAGTTGCGTGACGTGGCCGGCGGCGCCGGTCCATCCTTCGCCGGAGACCGCGATGCGCTCGATCTCCACGGGCAGGATGCCGGCCAGCTCGGCCAGTTGCTCTTGGGCGAAGAACTCCGCCGCCGCGTTGGCCCCGACCAGCAGCCGGATCGGCGGCGCCGCCCGGGGCGCGCGCGCCAGGTGGCCCAGCATGGACAGAAAGGGCGCCAGCCCCGTACCGCCGGCGATCAGCAGCAGCGGCCGGCCATTCTCGCGCAGGTAGAAATGGCCGGACGGCGGCGTCAGCGCCAGCGTGTCGCCCACCGTTGCCCGCTGGGCGAGGTAGCTGCTCATGGCGCCGTCGGGAACCAGCTTGTGGAAGAACTCCAGCAAGCTGCGTCCCGGCAGGTTGGCGAACGAATAGGCCCGCGACACGCCGGCGCCGGGCACCGACAGGTTGGCGTACTGGCCCGGCAGGAAATCCAGCGGCGCGGCCGTTTCCAGCCGCGTCCGCACGACCGTGGACGAAACATGCTCGACCGCCGCCAGCCGCGCCGCGATGGACGCCGGCGCGTGCCCGGCCTGGAAGCTGGAGGGATAGGGCAGCTCCACCACGCAGGGCGAACGCGGCCGCATCTTGCACAGCAGCGTCTGCCCCTGGTCGCGTTCGTCGCGCGACAAGGCCTCGTCGCTGTAGTCGTCCAGCTCGAACTCGCCCGCCGTGCACCATGCCTTGCATTCGCCGCACGCGCCCTCCAGGCAGTCGTGGGCCAGTTGCACCGAGGCGCGATAGGCGGCCTGGTAGACCACCTCGCCGGACCGGGCGGGAAAGCGGACCGTCCGGCCGTCCTCGAAGATCGCGGTGATGTCATGCATGGTGCGCCCGGCTAGATGTGATAGACATCGATCGTGCCTTCGATCTTCTCGTCGATCATCACGATGCGCTTGCGGGCGATCCTCAACCCGCCGTCCGTGCGCCGCAGCGTGTAGTCGTAGCGCCCGCCCCGCGTGGCCTGGCCGCGCGGTCCCACGCAATGCACCAGCCAGGACGCGCTGACCTCGACCTGGTCGCCGGACTGCCCGGTGACCACGATGTTGGTCGTCTGGTGCGCGGTGCGGTCCAGCGGCAGCGATGCGAACGAGTCGCGGCTGCGGATGCGGAACACGCGCTCCTCCAGGCCCAGCCGGGAATCCATGTGCATCAGGCACAGCTGCGTGCGCGGGTCGGTGGTCAGGGCATCCTCCGACAGCCAGGCGGGCACGAAATATTCGACGTCCGGCGCGAACAGATCCAGCCAGGCGTCCCAGTTTTTTTCGTCCAGGTAGATGGCCTCGCGGGCCAGCAAGGTGGATACCTGCACGTGCAGGTCGGTATCGACGGCCATCAGCCTCGCTCCTCGTTCATCACCCGCAGCCAGTGGCGGTAATAACCCTGGTAGAAGACCTCGTGGTCCCAGTTGTCGGAAGCCGCGACCGCCTCGCAGCCGATGTCCATCAGTGGCCGGCATTGCGCGCCGGGCTGCATGGCCTTCTCCCCCCGGCCGTAGTCGTTCCACCGGCTGAGCCGGGCTTCGCCGCCGACGGCGGTGTCCTCCAGCGCGGCGATGTCGTCCGAGGTGGCCATGCCCGTGGGCAGGTAGAAGTCCACGAACTTGCGCAGCCGCGATGCCCGGGCCTCGGGGCTTTCGCCGCGCGGCGCGATGCACTGGATGCGCACTTCGGTGCGGTCGGCCGACAGCGGACGCAGGATGCGAATCTGCGTCGAGGGCTGGTCGAACAGCAGCATGTTGGGGAACAGGTAGAGATTGCGGCCCATGCCGACCATCCAGTCCACCTTGCGCTCGTCGAACTCGCCCAGCAGGCGCTCGCGGGCCTCGTACAGCGGCGCGGCCTCCGGCGTCGAGCGCCGGGCCCAGATGCCGATATGCCCGTTGCCGAAATCCGCCGTGCCCGATTCGACCCTGCCCACGATGCGGCCGGCCTCGGTCCTCTGCGTACCGGCGCCGCCGCGCGCTTCCTCGCGCATGGTCATCGTGGCGGCGAAGACGCGGTGGACGGTGCTGACGTGGTAGCCGTCGACGCCGTTCTCGCCGCCCATCTTCCAGTTGCCGCGGATGATGTAGGTGGAATCGCCCTCGACCACCTCCAGCCCCTCGGGCGACTGGTCCGCCATCAGGTCTATCCAGACCCGCGTCGGCCCCAGGTGGTCCGCCAGTTCGCCCACGTCGGCGCGCAGGCTGCCGAACACGAAGCCCCGGTAGCTCTCCACGCGGGGCACCACTTTCAGGCCGAAGCCGTCGCGCAGGCTCTCGTCGTCCGCGTACGCGCCGGTCTCCTGGTTCTTGATCTTGATGCAGCGCCCGGTCTCGGCATAGGTCCAGCCGTGGAACCGACAGGTAAAGCTCCTGGCCGATCCCTTGCGCAGCGGCGCGACCACCGTGCCCCGGTGCGCGCAGGCATTGGCGAAGGCGCCGATGCTGCCGTCCTTGCGGCGGTTGACCACCACGGGCTGGCGCCCCATGTAGCGCGTCACGTAATCGCCGTGCCCGGGCAGCTCGCTCTCGTGGCACAGGTAGACCCAGCCGTTTTCGAAAATGCGGGCCATCTCGGCGTCGAACAGCGCCGGATCCCGGTAGATCCCGCGATCGACCAGGAACCTGCCGCCGTTCGCCTCGTCCAGCACGTACCCGGAAAAGCCGGGCCCGCTGGCGGATATCGATGTCGTCATCGTCTCGCTCCACTCGATGTGGAGCGAATCTTAGGTTTGGGGTAGATATATGTAAAATGAAATGATTGAATCTCACTCATTCTTCACAGGAATGACATAGCGCATGGATAAGCCGCTGTCGCGCAAGCTGGACCTGAATCTGCTGGACCTGTTCGATGCCATCTACCGCACGCGCAACCTGACGGCGGCGGGCAAGGCGCTGGGGCTGAGCCAGCCCGCGATGAGCCACGCGCTGGCCCGCCTGCGCGACATGTACGGCGACCCGCTGTTCGTGCGGCTGGCCAAGGGCGTCGAGCCCACGCCCTTCGCCGACGAACTGGTGGGCCCGGTGTCCCAGGCCTTACAGATCCTGGCCCAGACGCTGGAGAAGGGATCTTTCGTGCCGGCGACCGCGCGCCGTGTGTTCCGGCTGGCGATGACCGACATCGGCGAGCACACCTTCCTGCCCCGGCTGATCCGCCATCTCCAGCACCATGCGCCGCAGTTGTGCGTGGAAACGCTCGCCACCAGCGCGAGCCCGGAGGAACTGGCCCAGGAACTGTCGAAAGGCACCATCGACCTCGCGCTGGGCGCCATCAATCCCGACATCGCCGGCGTACGCAGCCGGATCCTGTTCTCGGACGTCTATGCCTGCGTGGCGCGGCCGTCCACGGTGCCGCGCGGCACGCTCAGCCTGGCCGAATTCAAGCGGGCGCGCCATGTGGTGCCCAACGTGGCGGGCACCAACCACTCGACGCTGATCGAGCGCATGCTGGTCGCCAACGGCATGAGCGAACAGGTGGTGGCGCGGGTGACGCACTTCCTGGCCATTGCCGAACTGGTGTCCGATACCGACGTCGTCGCCATCATGCCGCGCAACCTCGCGCTGTCGGTAGCGCGGCGCTGGGGCCTGTGCCACTTCGCCCCGCCGGTGCAGATGCCGGGCTACGACGTGATGGTGTATTGGCACAAGCGCCATGACCAGGAGCCGGGTAACACCTGGCTGCGGCAGGCGATCGTGGAACTGTTCCAGGGCGGGCCGCAGCCGGCCGTAGCCACGGCGCGCAAACGCGGCGCATCGGCCCACTGATCCCGCTCCCCGCGGCGCCCCGGCGGCGGCGATTTTCCCCGTTTCGTCAATTTGGTCCACATATCGGACCATCAATATCGACATCCTGATCGCTCGAAAAGAAAATCCTGATCTCGCCGGTCCATATTACGGACCAGCAATCACTAGGAAAGCCATCGAGCATGATCAAGGTATTCGACTTGCTGAACGGCGCGCGCATGACCGCCGCCTACGCCGAGGCCAGCCTGGCCCACGGCGTGGAAGCCGTCCACATCACGCTGAACAATTTTCGCGGCATCAACCCCATTCCCGACCTGCGCCATTCGCTGAATCAGTTGGCGGACTACCGCGCGCACCTCGCCACCCTGTCGGACCTGGTCCAGGTGGTCGAGGACGGCGACGGTTTCGAGCGCGCCAGGAAGGCGGGCAAGCTGGGCATCGTGCTGGGCTACCAGAACGTACCGGGCGTGGAGCGCGACCTGAAACTGATGGAGCTCTTCCACGGGCTGGGCGTGCGCGTGATCCAGGTCGCCCACAACATCCGCAACCTGTATGGCGACGGCTGCGCCGAACCGGCCGACGCCGGCTTGTCCTCGCTCGGACGCGAGCTGGTGGGCGTGCTGAACGACCTGGGCATCGTCATCGACCTGTCGCACGTGGGCGACCGCAGCGGCCTGGACGTACTGGCCATCTCGCGCCATCCGGTGGCGGTGACGCATGCCAACGCCTACGCCCTGTGCCCCAACGCCCGCAACAAGAGCGACGCCCTGCTGGACGCACTCAAGGCCAACGGCGGCGTCCTGGGCATCACCTACCTGCCGCCGCTGGTGCGCATGCCGGGCGAGACCCCGGGCGTGCAGGACGTGGTGGCGCATATCCGCTATGCCGTCGACCGCCTCGGCGTGGCGCACGTGGGCATAGGCTCGGACTTCATCACCGACCAGCCGGCCGAGCGCTACCAGGAATTCATGCGCAAGCCCGAGGTCTACGGGACCTGGCCGTGGCGCTATCCCATCGACGACCTGCAGGCTCAGCAGGACATGCTGGCCGGCCTGGCGGACATCGGCCTGGCGCGCCGGGACATCGACGCCATCGCCCGCGACAACTTCCTGCGCCTCTTCCGCATCGTGATGGCGGGCACGCCCGCCGCCTGACCTCCAAGGACATCCCATGACCAGCAAGACTCCCCTGGGCAAGCTGCCCGCCGCCGTTTTCGGCGACCTCGACATCCCCCGCTACCCACAGGCCGTCATCGACGCCTTCCTGGCGCTGGAGGACCTGACCGGCACCGTGTCCGACGCCATGGACGAACTCGGCCTGTGCGGCGTGGTCCCGGGCTGCGACCTGCCTCCCACCCTACCCGGACGGCGCATGGCCGGCCCGGCGCTGACCCTGCGCAACGTCGAGCAGCGCGACGACGCCTACAAGGGCGCCAAGGACCGCATCTCGAAGATGGCCGAGATCGAGGCCCACAACCTGGCCGAACCCGGCGACGTGCTCGTCATCGAAGGCGTGGTGGGCGTATCCAACATGGGCGGCTTGTCGGCCGCCATCGCCAAGCGCCAGGGCGAGGCGGGCGCCGTCATCGACGGCGCCATCCGCGACGTGGAACAGTCGCGCTCGCAGGACTTCCCGATCTGGTCGCGCGGCGTCAGCTCCATCACGGGCAAGTGGCGGCTGGAGACGGTCGCCATCAACGGCATCGTGCACATACGCGGCGTGCAGGTGCGCCCCGGCGACCTGGTGGTAGCCGACGAAGGCGCCATCTGCTTCATCCCGCGCGAGGCCGTCGAGACGGTACTCAAGCGCGCCCAGGAGATCGGCGAAGGCGAGGCCCGCCGCTACCGCGACATCCAGGACGGCATGCCCATTCCCGAACTGGCCAGGCGCACCCACGTCTACAAGTTCAGCCAGGACCAGCGGGAGGCGACATGATCGTCGAACAACGCCTCTATACCTACCATCCGGGCAACCTCGACACCTTCGTCGCGCTCTACAGGAAAGAGGGCATGGCCGCGCAGATGCGCCACCTGCCCGCGCTGCTGGGCTACTACGTGAGCGAGATCGGCGCCCTGAACCAGACCGTCACGCAGTGGGGCTACCGCAGCCTGCAACAGCGCATGGACTGCCGCGAGGCGCTGTTCGCCGACCCGGACTGGAAAGCCTTCCTGGTCCAGGCCCGGCCGCTGATGCTGGCGCAGGAGTGCCGCATCCTCAAGCCGGCGCCCTTCTTCCGCGAACGCCTGGCCCACCTCATCGACGACGCGCGCGGCCTCGACCTGTCCGGCCAACCCTGACGCGCCACGACACGGGCCGCGACAGGCCCGCAACGGAGACACTCATGTTCAAACCCCTCATCCACTGGGCGGCCGCCTTCGCGCTGGCCGCCACCGCGACCCTGCCGGCCCACGCGGCCGACTTCCCCACCCGCCCCGTGCGGCTGCTGGTGCCGTTCTCGCCCGGCGGCGGCATCGACCAACTGGCCCGCATCGCCGCGGTGAAGATGGCCGAGGACCTCAAGCAGCAGGTCGTCGTGGAAAACATGGCCGGCGCCGGCGGCGCCATCGCCGCCAAGACCGTGGCCAACGCGACGCCCGACGGCTACACCCTGATCTTCAACTCCTCGTCCGCCGTCGCCACCGGCCTGCTGGGCAAGGAGCGGCTGGGCTTCGACCCGGTCAAGGATTTCGCCCCCGTGTCCCTGGTCGCCCAGTTCCCGCTGGTCATGGTCATCAATCCCAAGGTGCCCGCCCGGAACATGAAGGAGTTCGTCGAGCTGCTCCGGAAGAACCCCGACAAGTACAACTACGGGTCTTCCGGCAACGGCACCGCCATCCACCTGGCCTCGGAACTGTTCAAGACCCTGGCGGGCGTCAACATGCAGCACGTGCCCTACAAGGGCACGGCGGCGGCCATGCAGGACCTGCTGGGCGGACGCATCCACATGATGCTGGACGGCGTGCCGCCGCAGATCGGCAACATCCATGAAGGGCGGGTGAGAGCGCTGGGCGTGACCACCACCGAGCGCTCGGCCATGCTGCCCGACGTGCCCACCGTGGCCGAGGCGGTACCTGGCTACGCATTCCCGTTCTGGGTCGCGATCTACGCACCGGCCGGCACGCCCAAGCCCATCCTGGACCGCCTGGCCGCGGCCGTCTCGGCCGCCGCGAAAGATCCGCAGTCGCGCCAGCGATTCAAGGATGCGGGGTCCGAGGCCATCGGTTCCACGCCCGCGGAACTGGCCGCGTTCTGGAAGCAGCAGACCGACCTGTACAGCGGCATCGTCAGCAAGACCGGCATCAAGCTCGACGGCGAGTGACGGTCATCCTGCGTGCTACGATGCGCGCCATGAACCGTCCCGACACCAGCGGCGCGCAGACCGTGGACCGGGCCGTCGCGGTGCTGCGGCTCCTGGCGTCGGCCGGCGAATCCGGCCTGCGCCTGATCGACCTCCAGCATGCCTCCGGCCTGTCCAAGCCCACCGTCCACCGGCTGCTGACGTCGCTGCTGCAACATGGCCTGGCCGAACAGGACGAGGACACCCGGCGCTACCGCCTGGGCATGGAAATGGCGGTGCTGGGCTGGTCCGTTTCCAGCGGCCGCGCCGACCTGCGCCAGTTGTGCGGGCCCGACATGCAGGCGCTGGCCGACGAAACCGGCGATACCGCCTTCCTGGCGGTGCGCTCGGGCTACGACACCGTCTGCATCGAACGCAAGATGGGCCCCTATCCCATCAAGGCCTTCACCGTCGACGTCGGCACGCGCCGCCCGCTGGGCGTGGGGGCGGGCGGTATCATCATGATCGCGGCCCTGTCCGAAGACGAGGCGGAGCTGGTGTTCGAATCGATACGCGAACCGCTGCAAGCCTATCCCAACGTGTCCGAACCGTCGCTGCGCGCCGCCGTCGCTCGGGCTCGCGAGGACGGCTATGCGCTGAGCGACGGCCTGGTCATGACCGGCGTGCGCGGCCTGGCGGTCCGGGTGTCGGATGCGCACGGCGCCCCCATGGCGGCGCTGAGCCTGAGCGCGGTGCAGGACCGCATACGGCCCGAACGGGTGCCGGCGCTGGTCAAGGCGCTGGAAGAAAGAAGAAAGCGGATCGAGCGCAGCCTGGCGGGGCCGGGGCGGCGCCTGCGGTAGCCCGGGGGACCTTCCTATGATCGACAAGACCCTCTCGAAGGGCCTGAAATTGCTCGAGGCCTTGGCAGACAGCGAGACGCCGCGCGGGGTCACCAACATCGCCGGCGAACTCGAGCTCTCCAAGAGCAACGCGCACCGCCTGTTGCAGACGCTGGCCGCGCTCGGCTATGTCGATTCCGTCGAAGGCAAGTATTTCGCCACGCCCAAGATCTGGAGCCTGGGCGAGAAGATCGTAGGACGCCTGGCCGTGCGCACCGTGGCCTTGCCGGAGATGGAAAGCCTTGCGCTCGAAACGCGTGAAACGGTGCATCTGTCGATACTCGACAAGACCGAGGTCATCTACCTCGAGAAGATCGACAGCCCGCAGCCCATCCGGGCGTACACCGAGGTCGGCGGCCGGGCGCCCGCCAGCGCCGTCGCGACGGGCAAGGCCATGCTGGCCTACCAGGACGACGACATCATCGCCGCCGCGACCGCGGCGCTCGCCCCCCACACCCGCCTGTCCCTGGCCGACGGCGACGCCCTGCGCAAGGAGCTCGCCGGCGTACGCAAGCTCGGCTATGCGATCAACCGCGGCGAATGGCGGGAACGGATAGGCGGACTGGCCGCCCCGGTCTTCAACCGCTATGGCAAGGCCGTTGCCGCCCTCGGCATTTCAGGCCCGACCGACCGCCTCACGCCCAAGCTGATGCGCGACCATGCGCAGCGGGTGTGCGAGGCCGCCCGCCGGGTCTCGGAAAAACTCGGCGCCTCCGCCTGACCCCATTCCCCTTCGTTGCCGCCTGACCGCCTCGCGTCTTCCCGTGGACGCCGAGGCCGTCCGGCGTTCCCCCACGCACGCATCCACCGATTGACGGCGCTGTACGCGGATGTTTATGATAGGTTCAAATTTCGATACGCCGTTCTCTATTTCAGAACAAACTCAGCAACGCATGGAAGGGAGACATTCATGCAAGGGGAACAAAAGGGGCCGGGCAGACCGTACCGGGTCGGCCTGATTCACGTCGTCGCGAAGGGCGACCCGGTCATCGACACGCAGGACATCGTCGATTTCAAGCGGGGCATGGAGACCATCGGCTATCGGGAAAACGTCGACGTGGTCTACCAGGAGCTGTACGGCAACCGCGATCCCGATCTCATCCAGGCCCATGCCGACGCCCTCGTCGCCTGGCCCGCGGACGTGATCGTTTCCTTCCTGACCAACGCCAACATCGCGCTCAAGAAAGCCACGCGGGACGTCAGGATTCCCGTCGTCTGCTGGGCCACCAACCACATCGAAGCGGGGCTGGCCGAGAGCTACCGGCGGCCGGGCATGAACTTCACCGGTTTCTCCTACATCCCCTACAACAACTGGGCCAAGGTCAGGCTGCTGAAGATGGCGGTTCCCGGCCTGACCCGCATCGGCCATCTGTACAACCCGACCTATTCGCCCGCGCCCGCCGTGATGCGCGAGTTCGCCGAGGCCGCGCGGACCATGGGCTGCGAGATGCCGATCTATGAAACGCTGCGGATCGAGGACTTCGAGCCGAGCATCCTCGCCATGAAGCGGGACGGCTGCCAGGCCGTCCTGGTCGGGCCGCATGCCTTGTTCAACATGAACGGCGAAGTGCTGGGCAAGCGCTTCCTGGACGCGCGGCTGCCCGCCGTGGGCAACCAGTTGTCCATCACCCGCGCCGGCGGCCTGGCGACCATCAGCCCGGGCAAGAAGAAGGGCTGGCCGATGATGGCGCAGGTCGTCGACCAGATCCTGCACGGGGCGGATCCCGCGGAAATCCCCATCGACCGCAGCATGCGCGGCCCGACCACGCTCAACCTGAAGAACGCCGGCCTGCTCGGGCTCCAGCTTCCGGCATCGCTGATCGACGAGGCGGACGTGTTGATCGAATGACACATCCATTCCGGATATCGATGACAGGCAACCAACACATCCACTGAGGTCGGTCGTATGGACAGCATGAAAATCCTCGCATTCGCTGGTCTGCTCGCGGGCACGATGGCCACCATCCCCTGCGCCGCGGCCGATGCATCGAACTACCCCGAGCGGCCGATACGCGTGGTCGTCAACTATGCGCCGGGCGGCAGCAGCGATTCCCTGGCGCGCTCGGCACTGGCAGACCTGGAGTCCTTCCTGGGGCAGGGCGTCATCGTCGACAACCGTCCGGGCGCCAACGGCAACATCGGCACGGGCTACGTCGCCAAGTCGCCGCCCGACGGCTATACCCTGGGCGTCAGCGGACTGTCGGGCGTCACCAACTCCTTCCTTTACCGCAACCAGAGCTACGACTTCTTCAAGGACCTGGTTCCCGTCGCCATGATCGCCCGCAACCCGGGCGTGCTGATCGTCAACAAGTCCCTGCCGATACGCACGGCCCAGGAACTGGTGCAATACGCCAAGGCGCACCCGGGCAAGCTGAACTTCGCCTCCGGCGGACGCGGATCCAGCCTGCACCTGAACGGGGAGATCTTCAAGAGCGCCGCCGGCGTGGACATCGTCCACGTTCCCTACCGCGGGGAAGCGCCGGCCTTGAACGATCTGGTGGGTGGACAGGTGCAGATGATGTTCGCGGTGCTGGCCTCGGCCAAGCCCTTCATCGACCAGGGACTGGTCCGGGCGCTGGCGGTCACCAGCCCGGAACGCACGGACCTGATGCCCGGCCTGCCCACCTTGCGCGAATCGGGCATCGGCTTCGGTCTGTACTCGTGGGCGGCGATCTTCGCACCCGCCGGCACGCCCAGGCCCATCCTGGAGAAACTGAACGTGGCGATCAGAAAAGCCATCGCCCAGCCCAAGACCACCGAACGGCTACGGGAAATGGGGGCCGAACCGGTGGACATGGACCTCGCGCAGATCAAGGCCTACACCGACCAGGAACAACGGTTCTGGTCGGACGTGTTCTCCAGGCTGCATGTGCAGATGGACTAGGCGGCGCCGCGCTCAGCCTTCGGCGCGGGGCACCGCCGCGCCGGTGATCCCATGGCGCGCCAGCGCCTCCTGGACGAACCCCGACGCCTTCATTTCCTCGACGAAAGCGTGCAGGTAATCGGCGGCCGCCTCGCCGCGCGACTTGGGCACACCCATGGCCTGCCGGATCAGCATGAAATGGCCGGGCAACAGATGCACGCCACCCAGCCGCGCAGCATCGGCCTCGAGCTGCTGGCGCACGCCCGCCGCCACGTCGGCCCCGCTTTCCAGGAACACGTCGACCACGGCCGGCGAAGTGGCCGCCCGCTCGATGTCCGCCTGCTGCAGGCTGCGGCTCAGGTAGAGATCGTAGGCGCTGCCCTTGCCGACCGTGACCCGCACGCCCGGCCGGTCCACGTCGGCATGGGCGGCGAGGGGCGAGCCGTCGCGCACCAGGTAGGCCCCCTCGATCACCACGTAGGCATCGGTGAACGAGATGTGCTCGCCGCGCTTGGGATCGATGGCGAAGAAGCCGATGTCGGCCTGTTCGGCGGCCACCGCCTCGACCGACTCGCCGGCCGACGGGAAGACCACCAGTTCCAGCTCCACGCCCAGCCGCCTGGCCAGTTCCCCCGCCAGATCGACCGACACCCCGCGCGCGCCGCGCCGGTCGTCGCGGCTGGCAAGTATGGGATTGCCGACGTTGATGGAGGCGCGCAGGACCCGCTTGGGCGTGAAGGCGGCGCGGAGGGCTTCGGTCGGTTGCATGGTGGGCTCGGGAACGATGTCAGGCCAGGGGAAAGAGTACACGAAACGGGCGGCGCGTCTCACCCGGCCTCGGCCAGTTCGCGGATCGCCGCCTCGAGCCGCCGGACGGGATCCTCGACGGGCCCGGGATAGCGATACAGGCAGACGTCGTACTGCGGCAATCCTTCGACGATCACCAGGCGCTGCAGCGGCGCGCCGCCGAAACTGTCAGCGATCTTCTGCATGGGAATGATGCCCATCAGGTCGCCTTGCGAAACGACCGTCATCAGGGTCAGGTAATCCGGGCACTGCGCGACGATGCGGGGCCCAGCCAGCTTGCGGACCCGGAATGCTTCCTCGGCCATGCCGCCGGGCGAGCGGTCCTTGCCCACCACCACCCAGCCCACGTCGCGCAGTTCCACCAGCGACCCGGCCCGGGCCAGCGGATGGCCCTTGCGCGAGAAAATGGCCGGCTCGTTCCGGAACAGGGGCACTTCGAGCAGATGCGGATACGCCGCGCTGCGGGGCCGCGGGCATATCGCCAGGTCCAGGTCGCCCGCCTCCAGGGACAGCAACAATTCCTGCGACGATCCGTTGAAAATGCGCAGGGGCGCCACTTCGCCCTGTCCGGCCCAGCCGGATACCAGGCAAGGAGCATAGGCAAGGGCCGCGCCGGCCGAGATGCCCAGCCTGACGCCACGCGCGGGCAGCGGCGGCTCCTGCGTCTCCCGAAGATGGCGAATGGTGATGTCGAACCGGCTCGATTGCGCCGCCAGGGTATGCGCCGCCGGCGTCGGCAGCGCGCGGCCGCCGACACGCGTCATCAAGGGCATGCCCAGCTCCCGTTCCAGGGCCTGGAGCGCCTGGCTGATGGCCGGCTGCGTCACGCCCGCCTCGCGCGCGGCGGCCGACAACCCGCCTTTTTCCACCACCAGTCGGAGGAAATCGAGATGCCGTGTGTTCATAAGAATTGCTTATGGAGAGAAGCGGGCATGCATTGCATTCGAAGGGCCCGCTTCACAAACTTGTGACCGGGGCGGCATCTTGCCGCCGGATCGGAATCGGAGACGAATCGAATGCTATCTACTTTGGCAAGACGCCCGCGCCGCGGGGCCAAGGGCCCGGTGCTGGCCTGCCTGCTGCTGGGCCCGTGGCTGGCGTTGGCACCACCCGGCGCCCAGGCGTTCCCGGACAAACCCATGCGCATCATTATTCCATACACCCCCGGCGGGCCGGTCGACCTGACCGTGCGCCTCATCCAGCCGCAACTCGAAGCGGCCTTCGGCAAGCCCCTGGTCGTGGAGTACAAGTCGGGGGCCGGCGGCGCGATAGGCGTACAAAGCGCCGCGGCGGCCAAGCCGGACGGCTACACGCTGGTCGTGGCCGCCACCAACAACATCGTCATCGACCCCTTCCTGAAGAAGGGCGAGACCTTCGATCCCCTGCGCGAACTCCAGCCCCTGATCAAGGTGGCGGAGATTCCCGCGGTGCTGTTCACCAACCGGCAGCAGGACGCGAAGAACTGGGAGGCCCTGCGCGCCGGCGCGGCCAGGACCGGACGGGTACTGAACTTCGGGTCGCCCGGCGTCGGCACCACGCCGCATCTGTCCAGCATCCTGCTGGCGAAAGCCACCGGCCTGCCCATCACGCACATCGCCTATCGCGGCGCGCAGCCCGCTGTGCAGGCGCTGATGGCCAACGAGGTCCAGTTGTTCATGGGCGCCGCCGGCCTGCTCGCGGGACAGGTCCAGAGCGGCCAGGTCGTTCCCCTGGCCGTCTCGGCGCCCGAACGGCTGGCCGTCCTGCCGGACGTGCCGACCGTCAAGGAGGCCGGCCTACCCGACGTGCTCGCCAACAACTGGCTGCTGCTCGCCGCGCCCAAGGGCTTGCCGCGCGACGTCGCCGAGCGCATCGAACGGGTCTTCGGCGACGTGCTCCGCTCGGAGGAAAGCCGTTCGCGCTACGCGGCGCAAGGCATGGTGCCATCGGGCAGGACAGGCGCGCCGCTGCTGGCCGAGCTGCGGGCCGAGGCCGGAAAGTGGCGGACCCTGATCCGCAGCGAAGGCCTGGAGGAGGGCCAATGACGCCGCGCCCCAACTTCCTGGTGTTCATCACCGACCAGCATCGCGCCGACCACCTGGGCTGCTATGGCAACCCGGTGGTCAGGACGCCGCACATCGATGCGCTGGCCGCGCGGGGAACGCGCTTCGACCGCTTCTACGTGGCCAGTCCTGTCTGCATGGCCAACCGGGCCACCTTGATGACGGGCCGCATGCCGTCCCTGCATGGCGTCCGGCACAACGGCATCGCGCTGTCGCGCGATGCGACGACCTTCGTCGACCTGCTGCGTGCCGGCGGCTACCGCACCACGCTGATCGGCAAGTCCCACCTGCAGAACATGGGCCACGACGGGCCGGGCCGCAAACGCTGGACGGCCGGACAGGGCGATCTCGATCCCCCGGCCGCCCTGCGCGATGCCGGCACCCGCGCCCGGGCCGGGGCCGCCTACGACAACGAATGGACCCCTTATTGGGAAGAAAACCCGGAGCACACGGTCTCCCTGCCCTTCTATGGCTTCGACCACGTGCGCCTGTGCACTTTCCACGGCGACCAGGTCGGCGCCGACTACGCGCGCTGGCTGGAAGCCCGCCATCCGGGTTCGGACCGCTTGCGCGGCAGGGAGCACGCCATTCCCGACAGCCGCTACGGCGCGCCGCAGGCATGGCGCACGCGCGTACCGGAATCGCTCTATCCGACCTCGTACATCGCGGACGAAGCCACCGGCTTCCTGTCCGGCCAGGATCGGGGCAGCGGCGACGAGCCCTTCTTCCTGGCCTGCTCCTTCCCCGATCCGCACCATCCCTATACGCCGCCCGGGAAATACTGGGACATGTACGATCCGGACAGCATCGCGCTGCCCGCCTCCTTCTGGAACCGCGGCTCGACTCCGCTGGTCTCGTCGGTGCATCGCGACACCGCCCAGGGCCGGTACAGCCGCGAAGGCTACATACCGTTCGGCGTCACCGAACGCGAAGCGCGGGAGATCATCGCGCTGACCTACGGCATGATCTCGATGATCGACGATGCGGTCGGCCGCGTCATGGCCGCGCTGCGGGAAAGCGGCCAGGACCGGAACACGGTCGTCCTCTTCACCAGCGACCATGGCGACTGGATGGGCGATCACGGCCTGATGCTCAAGGGTCCCCTGCATTACCAGGGCCTGATCCGGGTGCCTTTCATCTGGCGCGATCCCGCCGCCGACAGGCCGCCGCACGCCGTCGACCGGGACATGGCCGGCACCGTGGATATCGGCCGCACCGTGCTGGGCCGCGCCGGCATCAATCCCTACAACGGCATGCAGGGCATCGATCTGCTGGCCTCATCGAGGCCCGCCGGGCGAGCCATGGTGGTCGAGAGCGAGCAGGTCATGCACAAGTTCGACCAGGGCCGCTCGTTCAGGGTGAGGAGCCTGGTGGACCCGCGCTATCGCCTGTCCGTGTCGGACATCGACGAGATCGGCGAACTCTACGACCTGGACGAGGATCCGGCGGAAACGGCCAATCTCTGGACGTCCGCGCCGCATCAGGACGTGAAGGCGCGCCTGCTCGAACGGCTTTGCCGCGAACAGATACGGCTGGGAGACGAGGCGCCGTTGCCCACCGCCCTGGCCTGAGGCGCCCGCCCCGTCCGGGGAGGGCGGTCAGCCGTGAACCCCGGCGCGCTGCTCCTCGATCTGCTCCATCACGTGGAGCGTCAGCCGGGTGGTGTGGCTGCGCATGGCCAGGTAGGCCTGCTCGGGCTGCCCGGCCAGCACCGCTTCCACGATTTTCTCGTGTTCGCGGTGGGATGTCTCGAAGCGGCGCTCGACGCCGCTTTGCGCGGCGCGGACCGGCGCCAGCCGGTCGCGCAGGTTTTCCACCTGCGCCACCAGGGTGTGGTTCTGCGTGCCCTGGCAGATGAGCTGGTGGAAGCGCGCGTTGAGCTTGAGATAGGCGTCGGCATCGCCGCGCTCGGACACCTGCTGGGTTTCCTCGTGCAGCAGTTCGAGCTGGCGGCGCTGCATCGCGCTCATGCGCTGGGTGGCAATGCGGCAGCACAGCGACTCCAGCTCGCACAGCGCCTCGAGCATGTCGGCAAGCTGTTCGGCACTGACGTTGGCCACCACGCCGCCGCGGCGCGGCACCAGCTCGATCAGGCCACGGGCGTTGAGCAGGCGCAGCGCCTCGCGGATAGGCGTGCGCGAGACCTGGAAGCGCTCCGCCAGCGAGGGCTCCTCGAGCTTCTCGCCCGGGGCCAGGGTACCCGCAATGATCTCGTCAGCCAGCGACTGGCTGATCCGGGCGGCAATGGTGGTCACGAAAGCATCCTTCTATATCAGCCATCGAATGCCCGCGGATTATACGCGGCCCCCCTAGGTCCATGAACATGAGAGGCATGTAGATATGCTCGCCCTTCGTCATTGAACACACGCAGAAGATTCTGCATACAGGGCAAACTCCGCCCGAATCTCCTTGATTGGGGTTTTTCAGTCTATTTCCTGGGACACACATTGCAAAAAAATTATCGCGAGCCTATTGACGTGTATACATGACGAACTTAAAGTATTCCAAACAGGGGATGGAAATTGGCGATCACACCCGTTCCCTTCCCTGGACCCAACATAGACAGCAACGAGGAGATCCCGTGAACTGGCACGGTCTGGCGACTTATCAGCGCAACGGCAGCAAGCATCCTGGCCTGGTGGTCAATGACACCCTGTACGACCTGGCGCAATTGGCGAAGGCCTGCGACGTGGACCCGGCCCGCGTGGCGGGGGGCATCGGCGCGCTGATCGCGGATTGGGCCGTCAGCGGCCCGCTGATCGCCACGATGGCCGATCGCGCCGCCCAACTCGCCGCAAGCGGCCGGCTCGCCGCGGTGGAAGGGGCCACCTATGCGGTCCCCTACCAGCCCCGCCGCATCTTCGCGACGGCTTCCAATTTCTACGAACACGCCGACGAGATGGGCACCAAGCTGGCGGCGCGCAGCGAAAGCCAGCCCTACATCTTCATGAAGGCCGAGACCAGCGTGGTCGCCACCGGCGAAAACGTTCAGATGCCGCCCGAAACCAGCCGGCTCGACTGGGAAGTGGAACTGGGCGTGGTCATCGGCAAGACCTGCCGCCACGTGTCGGCCGACGACGCGCTGTCGGCCATTGCCGCCTATACCGTCTTCAACGACATCAGCGCGCGCGACCTCAATCGCCGCACCGACTATCCCTTCACCCACGACTGGTTCCGCGGCAAGAGCTTCGATACCTTCGGTCCCATGGGCCCGTGGCTGGTGCCGGCGGGCTGCATCGGCAACCCCCAGCAGCTACGCATGTCGCTGGCGGTCAACGGCGAGACCATGCAGGACGGCAGCACGTCGGAAATGATCTTCTCGGTGGCCGAGCAGATCGCCTACCTGTCGCGCATCCTGACCCTGCATCCCGGCGACTTCATCGCCACCGGCACGCCCGACGGCGTGGGCATGGGACGCGGCACATATCTGAAAGCGGGGGACAAGATGGTGGCCCACATCGAGAACATCGGCACGATCGAGAACACCGTCGTGCAGGAAAGCCGATAGGCAAGGAGGCAAACGTGACATCCACCGACCAGCAACCGGTCGCTCCCATCCGTACGCGCAAGCTCGGCCATCTGGTCCTGATGGTGCGCGACCTGGAAGCCTCCACGCGTTTCTATACCGAGGTCATGGGCCTGCGCGTGTCCGACCGCATCGGCGACCAGATGGTCTTCCTGCGAGCGGGCGAAGACCATCACGATCTGGCCCTGTCGCGCATCCCCGACGACTCTCCCGACCGCGACGAGCTGCCGCGCTATACGCGGCCCGGCCTCGAGCACTTTTCGTACTACGTGGAATCGGTCGAGGAAATGCGCCGTGCCGTGGACGTGGCCCGCCGTCTGGGCGTGACCATCGAACGCGGCATCGGCCAGCACGGCCCCGGCGCGAACTGGTTCCTGGTGTTCAAAGACCCGGACGGCAACAACGTCGAGATCTACACCGACATGGACCAGATCCCGGTCGACGCCGACCACCAGCCGCAAACCTGGGAACGCAACCTGGAATCGTTCGACCGGCACCGCCTCGCCCACTTCGTCGTCCAGCCGCCCGCCGCGGTGCTGGCCGCCAAGGACGGCAAGAAGGACGCTGGAAAAAAACAATGACAACCGATGAAGGAGACAACACCATGAAACCCCTCCAGCAATGGCTGCGCCGCATTCCCCTGGGCCTCGCGGCGGCCTCGATCGCCGCGGGACCCGCCGCCGCCCTGGCCGCCGACGCCTGGCCCAGCCGGCCGGTCACCATCGTGGTGCCGTTCGCTCCGGGCGGCAACACCGACATGATGGCCCGCATGATGGCCGAGCGCATGGGCAAGGTCTTCGGCAAGCCCTTCATCGTGGACAACAAGGGCGGCGCCGCCGGCACCATCGCCGCCGAGCAGGTCGCGCGCGCCCAGCCCGACGGCTACACGCTGTTCATGGCGACCATGACGCAGATCGTCACGGCGCCCATGACCAACAAGATCCGCTACGACCCGATCCGCGACCTCGCCCCCATCATCAACGTGGGCGGCAACCCCTTCGTGCTGGCGGTCAATCCCCAGCGCAACTTCCGCACCGTGACCGACCTCGTCAACTATGCCAAGGCCAACCCCGGCAAGCTGAACGTGGGCCACGGCGGCAACGGCACGCTGACCCACCTGTCGGCGCTGCTGTTCCTGAGCCGCGTCGGCGTGACGGCCACCACCGTTCCCTACCGTGGCGGCGCGCCGGCCCTGGCCGACGTGCTGGCCGGGCAGATCGACATGTACAGCGCCAGCGTCTCGGAAGTCATGTCCTACGCCAAGATGCCCGAGAAGCTCACGCTGCTGGCGGTCTCCAGCGACAAGCGCCTGCCGCAGCTGCCGTCGGTACCCACCATCGCGGAAACCTATCCGGGCCACGAGGTCGACACCTGGAACGGACTGATGGGTCCCGCCGGCATGCCCGCGGACGTGGTCGCCAAGCTGGCCGAGGAAGGCCGCAAGATGATCAACGAACCGACCTTCCGCGCGCAGCTCGAGAATGCCGGCATCACGCCGCTGGGTGAAATGCCCGACGTGTTCGCCGCCCGCATCAAGGCCGAGACGGCCAAGTGGAAGCCGGTGATCCAGGCAGCGGGCATCGAACCGCAATAGGCCGGCCCCGAGACAGTCGGCGCATGGGCCTCGCTATTCGGGCGTAATCCCCGCCTGCTTGACCAGCGCCGACCACTTCCGCAGTTCCTTGCCCTGGTAGGCGGCCAGCTCCTGCGGCGTGGAGCTGCGCGGATCCACGTTCAGTTCGCGCATCTTGCTCCGCACCGCGGGCAGCGCCAGGAACCGGGCCAGACTCTTGTTCAGGCGATCGACCACGGGCTGGGGCGTGCCCGCCGGGGCGAAGATCGCGAACCAGTTCTGGATCTCGTACCCGGGCAGCCCCGCTTCGGACATCGTCGGCACATCGGGCATCAGCTCGCTGCGCTGGTCGCTGGTAATGGCGAGCGCCCGCAGCGATCCCTGGTTCACCAGCGGCACCGCCGCCACGATGCCCGAGAAATACATCTCCACCTGTCCCGCCAGCAGGTCGTTCAACGCGGGCCCCCCACCCTTGTAGGGCACGTGCACGATGTCGACCGCCGCCATCGTCTTGAACAGCTCCGCGGCAAGATGGGTCGGCGTGCCCACGCCCGCGGAAGCAAAATTGAGCTTGCCCGGCGCGGCCTTGGCCCGGGCGATCAATTCCCCGACGTTGCGGAACGGCTGGCGCGCGCCCACGACCAACAGCGACGGCGAGGTAGCGACCATGCCGACCGGCGCGAAATCCGCCACCGCATCGTAGGGCAGCCTGGAATACAGGCTGGGCGCGATCCCCAGCGACGCGGTGCCGCCCAGCAATAGCGTGTAGCCGTCCGGCGCGGCCTTGGCCACCATGTCCGCGCCTATGGTCCCGCCCGCACCGCCCTTGTTCTCGATGACGATGGGCTGGCCCAGGTCCTTGCCTACCTCGGTTGCCAGCAGGCGGCCCAGCACGTCATTCGGCCCGCCCGGAGGAAACGGGATCATCATGCGTATGGGACGGTCCGGATAGGACGCCGCGACCGCGGCGGCACAGGCACAGCCCATGATCGAGGCGGCCAGCAGGCGGCAGGCACGCTGGCGCAACCGATGGCGGGACGGCAGGAAAGCAGACGTGATCCTGGCGAAATGCGGCATGAGGTCTCCTTGGACGCCGGCGGTCCCTGCTTGGGAGACCGTCGAATTGCCGCTGATCGTAGAAGGGCCCTGCCGCCGCGCACAAACCAGTATTTCTCACTCGGCCTTGAACTTTTCTAACGACTGGGTGGCGCCGCAGGCCACGAGCCATTCGCGGAACGCGCGGATCTTCGGATCGTCGGCACGAGCCTGCGGACAGACCAGGTGATAGCCGCGCGGGCGCCGCAGCACGAAGGGATGCGCCGCCACCAGGATGCCTTGTTCGAGATCCCTGGCCACGTAGCGAAGCTGGCCCAGCGCGACGCCCAGCCCTTGTATGGCGCATTGGTAGATCACGCTCAGGTCCTCGTAGTAGACATCGCCGGCCGAGACTTTTCTTGCCGCGCCCGCCGCGGCGATCCAGTCTGGCCAGTGCTGCGGCCGCCGGTTCGAATGCAGCAGCGGCAGCTTCAACAAAGCCGCGGTACCGGCTTCGGCGGGCAGGGTGGCCGCCAGCTCCGGCGCCATGACGGGCGTCAGCGCGTCGCTGAACAACAGATCTCCGCGCAGCCCCTCCCACGGCCCATCGCCGTACAGGATGCCGACGTCCACGGTGTCGCGGCGGAAATCGACCGCGTCCACGCTGGCGGCCAGACGGATCTTGATCGCCGGATGGGCATGCTGGAAGGCGGGCAGCAGCGGAATCAGCCAGCGCAGGAAAAAAGTCGTATGCCCTCTTACCGTCAAGACCTGCGCCGAGCCCGACGCCACCAGCTCCTGCGTGGCGCGCACGATCTGCCCGAACGCGACGCTGAGCCCCTTCGCATAGACCTCGCCGCCGCGCGTCAGCCTGGGCGGCCGCTCGCTGCGGTCGAACAGGGCGAAACCCAGCCAGGTCTCCAGCGCCTTGATCTGATGGCTGACCGCGCCCGGCGTGATGTGCAGCTCGGCGGCCGCCTCGGTGAAGCTCAGGTGGCGCGCCGCGCTCTCGAACACACGCAGCGGATTCAAGGGAGGAAGCTGAGGGTTCATGGCCACGCTCCAGCATTAGTTTTTCTAAAAACTGGATGAAGTATTTTGGATGGCGGCATGCGGGAAGGCCGTCTTAAGATGCTCCGGCCGGCTGCCGTGGACGCGTCGCGGCAGACTACATCATCCGTCGGTGCGGCGGAAGCAGGAGCATTGCGTGAACCCAGACTACTCCACCGATTTCCCGTCGCTCAAGGACACGGTCGACGCCGCCGAATGGCGCACCCGCACGGACCTGGCCGCGTGCTACCGGTTGATGGACCGGTACGGCATGACGGACATGATCTACAACCACATCACCGCGCAGATCCCGGGCAGGCACGAGCGCCTGCTGATCAATCTCTACGGGCTGCTGTACAAGGAGATCACCGCGTCCAACCTCGTGGAGATCGACTACGGCGGCCACGTCCACCGCAGTCCGGCCACCGCCTACGGCATCAACCGGTCCGGCTACGTGATCCACGGCTGCATCCATCGGGCTCGGCCCGACGTGCACTGCATCATCCATACCCATACGCGCGCGGGCATGGCGGTGTCCGCCATGGACTGCGGCCTGCTGCCGATCACCCAGACCGCGTCGCGCTTCCACGGGCACCTCGCCGAACACGCGTTCGAGGGTCCCGCCGTCGACCTGGAGGAACAGGCTCGCCTGATCGCCGATCTCGGTCCGCACAACGCCATGATCCTGCGCAACCACGGCCTGCTGGTCTGCGCGCCGTCGATCGCGCAGGCGTTCAATCTCATGTACCAGCTCGAGATGGCATGCCGTGCCCAGGTCGATGCCATGGCGGGCGGCATCGGGCAGATCCGCATTCCCTCCGAAGAAGTCCTGGCGCGCTCCGCGCATCTTTACCAGCCCGGCACGCGCCGGCCCTACGGCGAACTGGAATGGCATGCGATGCTGCGCTGGCTGGAAGCCGAGCCCGGGGGCTTTCCGCGCCACGACCGCTGAGCGAGACCCCATGCGCAAGATCACCTTTCGCCATCCCATCGTCGAGATCGATGGCGATGAAATGACCCGCGTCATGTGGGCCTGGATCAAGGAAACGCTCATCCAGCCCCACGTGGACGGCGAACTGCAGTACTTCGACCTGGGCCTGCGCAATCGCGACGCGACGCGCGACCAGGTGACGATGGACGCCGCGCACGCCACGCTGCGCCACGGCGTGGCCGTCAAGTGCGCGACGATCACGCACGACGCGGCGCGCATGCGCGAATTCGGCTCGCCCGCCATGCTGCCCAGCCCCAACGCCACGCTGCGCAACATCCTGAACGGCACGGTGTTCCGCGAACCCATCTGCTGCGCCAACATTCCCCGTCTCGTGCCGCACTGGGACCAACCCATCGTCATCGCCCGCCACGCCTACGGCGATCACTCCAGCGCCAGCCAGCTCGAACTGCCGGGGCCCGGCACGCTCAGCATGCGCTTCACGCCCGACGACGGCGGACCCGCGCTGGAACGCGAGGTCTGCCGCACCGACGGGCCGGGCATCGCCATGGCCATGCACAACCTCGACGCCTCGATCGCCGGCTTCGCGCGCGCCGTGTTCCGCTACGGACTCCAGCGGCGCTACCCCGTCTACCTGTCGACCAAGCACACCATCATCAAGACCTACGATGGACGCTTCTCCGCGCTGTTCCAGGAAATCTTCGAACGCGAGTTCGCATCGGACTATCGCGCGGCCGGCCTCTCCTACGAACATCGATTGATCGACGACATGGTGGCCAGCGCGCTCCGCTGGCGGGGTGGCTACATCTGGGCGTGCAAGAACTATGACGGCGACGTGCAATCGGACGCCGTCGCCCAGGGCTACGGGTCCCTCGGTCTGATGGCATCGGTGCTGATCACGCCCGACGGCCGCGCCTTCGAAGCGGAGGCCGCCCACGGCACGGTCACGCGCCACTACCGCGAGCACCAGGCCGGACGGGAAACCTCGACCAATCCCATCGCTTCGATCTTCGCCTGGGCGCGCGGGCTGCGGCAGCGCGCGGAACTGGATGGCACGCCCGATCTCGCCGCCTTCGCCGCCGCGCTGGAGCGATCCTGCACCGCGACCGTGGAGGCGGGCTTCATGACCCGGGACCTGGCCACCCTGGTCCACCCCGACCAGCCCTGGCTGAACACGCGCCCCTTCCTCGAACGCGTCGCGGCCACCTTGCACCAGGAGCTTGCCGCTTGAAGGCCGCCGCTACACTCTCTTGTTTTTCACATATGTGAAAACGCTTTCACACTGGTGAAAGCGACGTCTGCCCGGTGTCTTCCGTCGAGATAATCCGCCGCACCCGATGCACGCGGCCACGACAGGAGACACCATGCCCCAGCACATCAGGATCGACCGACAAGGCCCCATCTGGCGGGTCGTCATCGATCGCCCCGACGCCAAGAACGCCCACGATCTCCAGACCTTCCAGGAACTGGTCGCCGCCTTCGACGAGGTCGAGGCCGACCCGGCCTGCCGCTGTGCCATCCTGACCGGCGCCGGCAACATCTTCAGCGCCGGCCAGGACCTGCGCTTCACCGCCCAGGCGGATCCCCAGGCCATCGATGCCTACGGCCGCTGGAACGTCGCCGCCCGGCAGCGCATCCAGCGCAACGCCAAGCCCGTGGTCGCGGCGGTGAACGGCCCGGCCATCGGCGGCGGCGTCTACCTGGCCACGTCCTGCGACCTGGTGGTCGCCGTCGACACCGCCTTCCTCCAGATGCGCGAGATCCAGGCCGGCAACCATAGCGGCGGCGCCTTCCTGTTCACCATCGGACGCGCGCGCTCGCTGGAGCTGTCGCTGCTGGGCGGACGCCTGCCCGCGCCGCAGGCCCTGGAGTGGGGCCTGATCAACCGCTGCGTACCGGCGGCGGACTTCGATGCCACCGTGGACGAACTGGCGGCCGCGCTGGCCGACCTGCCGCCGCTGGCCATCCGCTATACCAAGAGCGCGACCAACCTGCTGCTGGACATGGCCGGCTTCAGCAACCACATGGAGGCCGGCGCGCCGATGCAGCGCTACCTGGGCCTGACGCCCGACGGCCGCGAGGCCAAGCGCGCCTTCAACGAACGCCGCAAACCGGTCTTCACCGGCCAGTTCCCCCGCGTCGCCGAGTAGGAGAACCCGACCGTGCCCCAACCCCTGCAAGGCTGCCGGGTCGTCGACTTCACGCACGTGCTGTCGGGCCCCATCGCCACCAACTTCCTGCGCCTGCTCGGCGCCGAGGTCATCAAGATCGAGTCGGCCGCCGGCGACACCATGCGCAACTACGGCGGCATCCAGTATGCCGACGGCATGGGCCCGTCGTTCGCGTCGGTCAACTCGGGCAAGAAGTCCATCGTGCTCGATCTCAAGCGCGACGCCGACGTGGCGGTCGCGCGCGAGCTGATCGCCGGCGCCGACGTGGTGACCGAGAACTTCCGGCCCGGCGTCATGGACCGCCTGGGCCTGGGCTACGAGGCCTGCAAGGCCCTCAACCCGCGCATCGTCTTCTGCTCGATCTCGGGCTACGGCCAGCGCGGCGAGGTCCGCCACCAACCCGCGATCGACCAGATCATCCAGAGCACCTCGGGCATGATGAGCCTGAGCGGCGAACCGGGCACCCCGCCCATCCGCATCGGCTATCCGGCGGTCGACACCTATTCGGGCCTGCTGGCCGCTTTCGCCATCGTCTCGGCGCTGCTGCAACGCGGCCGCGACGGCCAGGCTCAGCAGGTGGACGTGGCCATGTACGACGCCGCGCTGGTGCTGATGATCTCGATGGCCGGCCCGCACCTGCTGACCGGCAAGCGTCCCGCCAAGCAGGGCAACCGAGGCTACAGCATGTCGCCCACCGCCGACACCTTCCCCACCGCCGCCGGACACCTGACGCTGGGCGCGGTCCGCCAGGACCAGTTCGAGCGGCTGTGCCGCGTGATCGGACGCGAAGACCTGATCGCCGATCCGCGCTTCCAGGACCGCGGCACGCGGGTCGCCCATGGCGAGGCCTTACAGCATGAAGTCCGCCTGGCGCTGGCCGGCCGGGGCGCCGCCGAGTGGGCGGCCCTGCTCAATACGGCCGGCGTGCCGGCCGGCGAAGTGCGCGAGCTGCCCGAGGCGCTGGCGCAGCCGCACCTGGACGACCGGCAATTACTGCTGTCCATCCCGGCCGGCGCCCAGGCGCTGCGCGTGCTGAACGCCGGCTTCTGCTACGAGCACGACGGCCCGGGCATGGACGCGCCACCGCCGGCGCTGGGCCAGCACACGGCGGAGATCCTGGCCGGCCTGGGCCGCACGCCCGAACAAATCGCCGCCTTCCTGCACCGCGAGGATGCCCGGGCGAAATCCTGATACCCCCCCGTGGTCCGCACCTGAGTACGACAATATCCCAAGGAGACAACCCATGAAGATCATGCATCTTGCCGGCGCCCTGTGCGCACTGGCCCTCTCGGCCTCGGCCGCGCAGGCGCGCGACGCCGCCTATCCCACCCAGCCGATCCGGCTCATCGTGCCCTTCGCGCCCGGCAGCACCAGCGACAACTCCGGCCGCATCGTCGCGCAGCAGCTCGCCACCCGGCTCGGCCAGGCGGTGACCGTGGACAACATGCCCGGCGCCGACGGCCGCATCGGCATCATGGCGGCCAAGAACGCGCCGGCCGACGGCTACACCCTGGTGCTGGGCAGTTGGACCAACCTGTCGGTCAACCCCATTCTCGTCAAGGACCTGCCCTACGATCCGCTCAAGGACTTCAAGCCCATCTCGGGCGTCACCCGCAGCATGCTGGGCATCGCCGTGCCGGCCAACTCGCCGTACAAGACGCTGGCCGACCTCGTCGCCGCGGCCAAGGCACAACCCGAGAAATTGAACTTCGGCAATTTCGCCTGGGGCTACCGCCTGGCCACCGAGTGGTTCTCCAGCATCGCCGGCATCCGCTTCACGCCCATCTCGTACAAGTCGACCAGCCAGATGAACACCGACCTGATCGGCGGACAGATCGACGTGGCGATGGACGGCGTCGCCTCGCTGGCGCCCTCGGCCAAGGCCGCCAAGCTGCGCATCCTCGCGGTCACCGGGGAAAAGCGCCACGTCGAGTTTCCGGACGTGCCCACCATCCGTGAAAGCGGCTATCCCGACTACACCATCTATGGCTGGTCGGCGTTGATGGCGCGCGCGGAAGTCAGCGACGCCATCACCCGGCGCCTGGCCGACACCATGAAGGAGGTGCTCGACTCCAAGCCGGTCCAGGAGTTCGCCGAAAAGGGCGGATCCGAACTGCTCAAGCGCGACCCCGAACAGATGCGCGCCTTCAACGTGAACGAAATCGCGACACTGCGCACGGTTGCCGACAAGGCCGGGCTGGTCGCGCAGTGAAACCGGCCGGACCGGTGCGGCACGCGCGCCCCGCTCAGTGCCCGAACTTGTCCGGCAAGGCCTCCATATGCTTGCGATGAAGCTCCACCACCCGCTGCAGCGCCTTCAGGAAATCGAGCTTCTTGGCGCGCAGCGCCACGAGGCTCGCGCCGATGCCCAGGGCCATCGGCGGCTGGTGGGCCGGCGCGGCCAGCAGCAGCGTGATGATGCCGGCCCCCGGCGTCGACACGCCTTCGCTGTAGGCATAGCCGCTTTCGCGGTACTGCTGGATACGCTTGCCCAGTTCCGCCATCGACACCCGGTGCTCCGGCAATTCGTGCGCGTTGATCTGGTTGACCAGCGCCCACAGTTCGGAAGGCGGCTTGAGCGACAGCAGCACGGTGCCCATGGCCGACCGCAGCAGCGGCCGCAGCGTGCCCGGCGCCACGTCGCGCCGGTGCAGGGCGTCCGGTCCGCGCACCACGTGGATGTACTGCACGTGATGGCCGCTCTGTATCCCCAGCGTGGGCGTACCGCCGGTTTCCTCGCGCATCTGGTACATCAGGCGGGCGATCGTGCCGTCGGCCATCAGCGCATCGTTGACCCAGATGCCCAGCAGCGCCGCCTTCACCGTCGGCACGAAGGTCCGCTCGCTGGACGAATGGTCGAGATAGCCCATCTCGCTCAGCGTACGCAGCAGGGCCAGCGTGCTCGAGGCCGGATAGTCGAGCGCCGCGGCGATCTCGCTCAGCGTCGCGGGCGCCTTGCGCCGCGCGAAGAACTCCAGAATCTCTATGGCCCGTTGGGCCGACTTGACCTTGGGCGCCATGCTCTTGCCTCCACCGTTGCGCCTACCCGCTTTCTTTCAGCCAGGAACGAACCATGAAACTCGCCACCCTTGAACTCGGCGGCCGCCAACTGCCCGCACTCTTCCTGGACGACGGCCGCATCTGCGACCTCCAGGCCTTCGCCCAGGCCGCCCCGCCCGCCACGCTGCCCTTCCCGTGGCCCGAGACCGGCCGCCTGACCATGATCGACCTGGCCGCCGGCGGCGCCGCCACCTGGGCCTGGTGCCGCGACATCGCCGCCGTCGCCGACGCCCACCTGATCCAGCCCGGCAGCTACCGCCTGCTGGCGCCCATCCCGCGCCCGCCCAAGAACATCTTCTGCCTGGGCCGCAATTATAGGGAGCACATCCAGGAAGATAACGCCTCGCGCAATCTCGATACCGACGTGCCCGAACATCCGCAGTTCTTCACCAAGCCCTGGACCGCCATCGTCCCGCACGAGGGCGCCATCCGCTACGACCAGCGCGTCACCCGCCGCCTGGACTACGAGGTCGAACTCGCCGTCGTCATCGGCCAGGGCGGCCGCGACATCGCCGAAGCCGACGCCCCCGGCCACATCTTCGGCTACACAATCCTCAACGACATCAGCGCCCGCGACCTGCAGAAGCGCCACGATCAATGGTTCAAGGGCAAGGCCATCGACGGCAGCTGCCCCTTCGGCCCCTGGATCGTCTCGCCCGAAGCCATCGGAGATCCCCATGCGCTGCGCATCTCGCTCAAGGTCAACGGCGAACAGCGCCAGGACGCCAGCACCGGCGCGATGATCTTCTCCATCCCGCGCAGCATCGCATCGCTGTCCTCAGGGCTGACGCTGGAACCGGGCGACGTGATCGCCACCGGCACGCCCTCGGGCGTGGGCTATGCGATGAATCCGCGCCAGTGGCTCAAGGACGGCGACGTGATCGAATGCGAGATCGAGAAGATCGGGAAGTTAGTGAACCGAGTGGAGGAGGTGATAAATTGAACGGCCCGGCGCCCCTCGCCAGAAAGCCGACATGACCATCGAACTCGACAAGCAAGTCCGGACCACCGCCATCGCCTCGATCCAGCGGTACTTCGACCAGAACATGGAAGAGCCCATCGGCAACGTCGCCGCCGGCGGGCTGCTCGCCTTCTTCGTCGAAGAGATCGGGCCCGCCATCTACAACCAGGCGGTCGCGGACGTGCAGGAGCGGTTGCAGGTACGCTTGTCGGAGATCGACCTCGAGGTCCACGAGGAAGAGTTCGCCTACTGGCGCAAGTACGACCAGGCAGGCAAGGGGCGTCGAAGCTAGGCGCGCGTCACCCGCGGCGCGCTCGCCACCACAACACCCAGACCGCCAACGCCGGAATGCCGAACAACGCCACGTGGATCGGCAGTTCCTCGGCCAGGGTGTAGCCGTGGGACAGCCCGGTGCGCAGATTCCAGACCGACACGCCCAGCCAGGCCAGCGTGAAGAGACTCGCGGTCCGGGTGCGATGCGGCGAGGGGGCCAGGCGTAGCAGCGCGATGGCCAGGACCAGTCCGACGGCGATGAGGATCAGGGTGCGCATGGGGGCCTCGCTGGGGATGGTTCAGCATATTGGGGTCGACCCGGCGGATAAACCCTTGGAGTCTGGACAGATTATCCAGGATCGCGATCCAATCCGCTTTCATGCCCTCATAGTAGAGCCGCCGATCCAGATAACCATCACGTCTGCGTGCCAGTCCGACGCCGGCTGTTGATCTGTTTCTCCACCTGCTCCAATTCACTCATGTCGAGGCGATCGGCCTCGAGCGCTTCGGCTTGACGCCGCGCGGCATCAAAGACTTCATAACGCTCATGCACGATGGTCGTCATGGCCTGATGGCTCATGCGGCCAGCCCCTTGCAGCACAGCCTGCTCGTTGAAGGCCATGAAGCTGTCCACGTAGGTCCGCCAGTCAGCCATGCGCAAGTCCTTGCGCTGTATGGCACGCAGTTCGGCGAAGTCCAGGAACATGCTGACGATACGGTTGAGCCGATCCAATTCGTCGGCATTCAGGTAGTTTTTGGCCACCGTCACGTCACCCTTACGGACGCGCCCGCCCTTCCAGGAGGTAAGTGCCATATTGGACTGAGTTGGGTCGGCACGCTGTACGACCAGCTCAGCAGCCGTATGGCCTGTCACGGCAAAGAACATCTTGTTCTGTACCTCGGCGAAAAAAAGGCCGGTAGCCTGTCCATCGTCGGCGTAGTCCGTCGAGAGCGCGAACAGATCACGTACCTTTTGATAGAAGCGCTTTTCCGACGACCGTATGTCGCGGATGCGCTGCAACAACTCGTCGAAATAGTCCCAGCGATCCCCACCTTTCAGGCGCTCGTCGTCCATGACGAAGCCCTTGATCAGGTATTCCTTGAGGTGTGTGGTGGCCCACTGCCGGAACTGGGTGCCGCGCGGTGACTTCACGCGGTAGCCAATGGCCAGGATCATGTCCAGGTTGTAGAGCTTGACGATGCGACGAACCTGTCGCGCACCCTCGGTTTGAACTATTAAGTCATCTTTAACAGTTCGAACTTCGGCTAACTCACCTTCATCCAGGACGTTTCTGATGTGAATATTGATGTTTGGAACAGACGTCTGGAAAAGATCGGCCAGTTCGGCCTGGCTGAGCCAGACGCTGCCGCCCTCAGCACGCAGGAAGAACCGAGCGGAACCATCCTCCGTGGCGTAAAGCACTAACTCGGCGCGCGGAGGAGACTCACTCATGACCCAGATCCTTCAAACGGCCCGCTCCGACCTCAAACGTCGATATTCCCCGCCATCAGCGCATGCGTCTCGATGAACGCCCGCCGCGGCTCCACATGGTCGCCCATCAGCGTCGTGAAGATCTCGTCCGCCGAAATCGCGTCCTCGATCTGCACCCGCAGCAGGCGGCGCACGGTGGGATCCATGGTGGTTTCCCACAGCTGTCCGGGGTTCATTTCGCCCAGGCCCTTGTAGCGCTGCTTGGACAGCGAGCGCTCGGCTTCGGCGCGCATCCATTGCATGGCTTCGCGGAAGTCGGCCACCGGCAGTTCCTTGCGCTTATCGCCTTCGCCGCGCTCGATCTTCGCCCCCGGACCGATCAGGCCCTGGAAGGTCTGAGCGGCGTGGCGCAGCACGTTGTAGTCCGGACCGTCGACGAAATGCTGGTCGACGACGCTGACGCGGATGTTGCCGTGATGGTTGCGATGGATCTCCAGCCTGGACTGCTGGGTTTCCTCGTCCACCGAGACCTTGACCTGCACCACGCCGGGCATGGACGGGTCTTCCAGCTCGGCCTGCAGGCGCTGGCGCGACAGTTCGGCCTGGTCCACGGAAGACAGGTCCGCCTCGAAGCCGCGCACGATGGCCGACAGCGTGGCGAGGTCGACGAAACGAGACAGGCGCTCGATCACGGCATCGGCCAGGTTGTACTGGCGCGCCAGTTCCTTCAACGCATCGCCGGTGATGGGCTGGGCGTCGGCCGACGGGATCAGGCGGGCATCCTTGAGCGACAGCTCCAGCATGAAGGCGGCCTCTTCGGTGTCGTCCTTCAGGTAGCGTTCGTCGCGGCCGACCTTGACCTTGTACAGCGGCGGCTGGGCGATGTAGACGTAGCCGTGCTCGATCAGTTGCGGCATCTGGCGGTAGAACAGCGTCAGCAGCAGCGTGCGGATGTGCGCGCCGTCCACGTCCGCGTCGGTCATGATGATGATGCGGTGGTAGCGCAGCTTGTCGATGTTGAAGTCGGGACCGATGCTGGTGCCCAGCGCGGTGATCAGCGTGGTGATCTGCTCGCTGCTGATCAGCTTGTCGAAACGCGCCTTCTCGACGTTCAGCACCTTGCCGCGCAGCGGCAGGATGGCCTGGAACTTGCGGTCGCGGCCCTGCTTGGCCGAGCCGCCGGCGGAGTCGCCCTCGACGATGTAGATCTCGGACTTCGCAGGATCCTTTTCCTGGCAATCGGCCAGCTTGCCCGGCAGGCCGGCGCCTTCCAGCACGCCCTTGCGACGCGTCATCTCGCGCGCCTTGCGGGCGGCCTCGCGCGCACGGGCGGCCTCGACGATCTTGCCGCACAGCGACTTGGCGTCGATGGGGTTCTCGAGCAGCCAGCTTTCCAGGCTGCGCGCCACGGCGTCCTCGACCGAGGGGCGCACTTCGCTGGAGACCAGCTTGTCCTTGGTCTGGCTGCTGAACTTGGGCTCGGGCACTTTCACCGACAGCACGCAGGTCAGGCCTTCGCGCATGTCGTCGCCGGTCGTCTCGACCTTGGCCTTCTTGGCCAGTTCGTTCTCGTCGATGTACTTGTTGATGATGCGGGTCATCGCCGCGCGCAGGCCGGTCAGGTGCGTGCCGCCGTCGCGCTGCGGGATGTTGTTGGTGAAGCACAGCACGCTTTCGGTGTAGCTGTCGTTCCACTGCATGGCCACTTCCACGCCCACCGGCACGCCGCCGGCCGACGACTCGGTGGCCACCGCGAAGACGTTGGGATGCAGCACGGTCTTGGCGCGGTTGATGTACTCGACGAAGCCCTTGACGCCGCCGCTGAACGCGAAGTCCTCTTCCTTGCCCTGGCGCTCGTCCACCAGCTTGATGCGCACGCCGTTGTTCAGGAACGAGAGCTCGCGCAACCGCTTGGACAGGATCTCGTAGTGGTATTCGATGTTGGCGAAGATCTGCGAGTCCGCCAGGTACTGCACCCGGGTGCCGCGCTTGTCGGTCTGGCCGGTGACCTTCAGCGGCTCGACGCGCTCGCCGCGGCGGAACTCCATCTGGTGCAGCTCGCCGTTGCGCCGGATGCTGAGACGGAGCCATTCGGACAGCGCGTTCACGCAGGACACGCCCACGCCGTGCAGGCCGCCCGAAACCTTGTACGAGTTCTGGTCGAACTTGCCGCCCGCGTGCAGCTCGGTCATGACGATTTCCGCGGCGCTGCGCTGGAATTCGTCGTCCTTGTGCACGGCGGTCGGGATGCCCCGGCCGTTGTCGGACACCGAAATGGAGTTGTCGGCATGGATCGTGACGATGATCTCGTCGCAATAGCCGGCCAGCGCTTCGTCGATGGCGTTGTCCACGACCTCGAACACCATGTGGTGCAGGCCCGTGCCATCGGACGTATCGCCGATGTACATGCCCGGCCGCTTGCGCACGGCCTCCAGCCCCTTCAGCATCTTGATGGAGTCGGCGCCGTAGCTGTCCACCACAGGGGCAGCGGCCACCACCGGCGTCCCGTCAAGGCTGTTATCGATCTCGCCCGACTCGGGCGTAGTGTTCTGTTCGGTCATAGATTTCCAACCATCCACTCTGCACAGGCAATATCCCACCCGCCAGAAAAAACAAAAGTGGGCGCCCACTCAGGCCACCCACGGTCGCCCCCCAAAGGAACAACCCAAAAAACCACCGCCCCACCCCAAGACATCCTCCCCAGACCCAGGGCACAGCGGATCCGGCTTTGCCGGTCCGCCAGTGCCGCCCCTGGGGGCGCGCGTAAGCGCGTAGGGGGGGTCTAGATCCGCATGGGCATCACGACATACTTGAAGTCCGTGTCGTCGGGCAGGGTGATCAGCGCCGAGGAGTTGGCATCACCCACGCTCCACTGCACCGTCTCGGCCTTCAGGTTGCCCAGCACGTCCAGCAGGTAGCTGACGTTGAAGCCGATGTCCAGGGGCTCGAACCCGAAATCGATCTCGAGTTCTTCCTGGGCCTCTTCCTGTTCCGCGTTGCTGGCGGAAATCTTCAGCACATGATCGGCCATCTGCATCCGTACACCCTTGAACTTGTCGGTGGTCAGGATGGCGGCGCGCTGCAGGCTGCGCTGCAGGGCTTCGCGGGCGATCGGGAAATGCTTGGTGTAGCCGCTCGGGATCACGCGCTGGTAGTCGGGGAACTTGCCCTCGACCAGCTTGGAGATCAGTTCGACGTCGCCGAAGCGGAAACGGATCTGGTTGGCCGCCACCGAGATCTCGATGGGCTCCTCGCTGTCGTCCAGGAGGCGCAGCAGTTCCAGCACCGTCTTGCGCGGCACGATCACTTCCTGCTTGGGCGCATCGGCATCGATGGCAACCGCGCAATAGGCCAGGCGATGGCCGTCGGTGGCGACGCAGCGCACGTTGTTACCGTCCAGGACCAGCAGCATGCCGTTCAGGTAGTACCGGATGTCCTGCTGCGCCATCGCGAAGTGCACCATGTTCATCAGGTGCTTGAACGACTTCTGCGTCATGGTCAGCGAGGCGTTCCACGTGGCAGGCTGCGCCACGGTGGGGAACTCCTCGGCCGCCAGGGTCTGCAGCGCGAAGCGGCTCTTGCCGGACTGGACCGACAGCTTCTTGTTGGCCAGCGAAAGAGACACGTCGCCGGTGTCGGGAAGGGCGCGCAGGATGTCGAGCAGTTTGCGGGCTGCCACCGTGGTGGACTCAGACGCATCACCCACGCCGAAATCGGCATGGGTGGTGATCTGAACCTCGATGTCGGTAGACACGAACGACACGCGGCTGCCTTCCTTGCGCAACAGGATGTTGGCCAGGATGGGCAGGGTGTGCCGCCGTTCCACGATGCCTGAAACGGTCGCGAGGGGCTTCAGCAATGCATCGCGTGAGGCTTTGACCAATTGCATATCCAATCCTTCTTTGGGTTGGTAGTTAATAGGACCCTGTGGACAACTGGAATTTCTTCAAAAAACTATTATAAATCAAGAACTTGTCCAGTTTTTAGCGAGTGGGGAACTGGCCTGGAGGATAGCGCACAACCATGAACAACTTTCGATCGAAAAAAGCGGCGTCGGGTTGTCCAGAAATGCTCCACGGTTTTTCCACAGTCAAACTCACAGGGTCCCGGATAGGGTTCGTCGCGGTTCGTCATCCTTTCAGGGTTTGTTCGAGCACGTGCAGCGAATGGTTCAGTTCCGCCTGCTTGGCCCGGGATTCCGATATCTTGCGTACCGCGTGCAGCACCGTGGTGTGGTCGCGGCCCCCGAAAAGCTCGCCGATCTCGGGCAGGCTCTTCTGGGTGAGCTCCTTGGCCAGGTACATGGCGATCTGGCGCGGCAGGGCGATGTTGGCCGGCCGCCGCTTCGAATACATGTCGGCGACCTTGATCTTGTAGAAGTCCGCCACCGTCTTCTGGATGTTCTCGACGGTGATCTGGCCGTTGGACACGGACAGCAGGTCCTTCAGGGCGTCCTTGCAGACGTCCACGGTAATGGCGCGGCCGTGGAACTTGGCGTAGGCCAGGACCTTGCGCAGCGCGCCTTCCAGCTCGCGCACGTTGCTGCGCAAGTGCTTGGCGATGAAGAAGGCCACTTCCTCGGGCAGGTGCACGCCCTCGGTTTCCGCCTTCTTCAGCAGGATCGCGACCCGCATTTCCAGCTCGGGCGGCTCGATGGCGCAGGTCAGGCCCGAGTCGAAGCGCGAGATGAGCCGGTCGTCGATGCCGGACAATTCCTTCGGATAGGTATCGCTGGTGATGATGATCTGCTTGCGCAGCGCCACCAGGGCCTCGAAAGCGTAGAAAAATTCTTCCTGCGTGCGGTTCTTGCCCGAAAAGAACTGGATGTCGTCGATCAGCAGCAGGTCCAGCGAATGGTAGTAGCGCTTGAAATCGTCGAAGGCCTTGCGCTGGTAGGACTTGACCACGTCGGACACGAACTGCTCGGCGTGGATGTAGCGGACCCGCGCGGCCGCGTTCTCGGCCATCATGGAATTGCCGATGGCATGGATCAGGTGGGTCTTGCCCAGCCCGACGCCACCATACAGGAACAGCGGGTTGTACGAGGTGCCGGGATTCTCGGCCACTTGCAGCGCGGCGGCGCGGGCCAACTGGTTGGCCTTGCCGGTGACGAAATTCTCGAAGGTGAGCTCGACGTTCAGGCGCGACCGTTCGTAAATGCCCGTGGCCTCGCTGGCCTCGGCCTTGGCCGGCGCTGCGCGCGGCACGGGACGGGGCGATTCGATCGCCCGCTGGGCCGCCCGGGCCGCGGCGGAATTGACCGCGGCGACCGGGTCGCCGGGAAAACCCAGCGGAACCTGGGGAGCTGGCCGCGGCGCGGCATGGCCGTTGCCGGCGTGGCCGTTGCCGTTGGGGGCCATGGGGGCGGGGCTGGGCGCGGGCGGGCGCAGCGGGGCCACCATGCGGGGGGCATCCAGTTCGAACTTGACTTGCACGGGGCGCTGGAACCACTGCGCCGCCAGAGATTCGATACGGCCGGAAAAATTGCTGCGCACCCAGTCGAGCTTGAAACGATTGGGCGCCGCGACCCGCAGCACCGCCTCGGCTTCATCGAAGGCGAGCGGGACGAGAGGACGTATCCAGGCGCTGTACTGCTGAGGAGTGAGTTCCTGCTCTAGCGTCTGGGCGCAGGTTTGCCAAAAATCTTCCATGAATCTCGCTAAAAGGATCGGTGCGCCCACGCAGGACAGGGGGCGCGAAGGATGTTCTAGTGGCCGATCCCGAAACCTCCAATTCTACTCCTCCGGGCGGAAGTTATCCACAGGCGGACCCGGCCGATCCCGGCGGCGCCGGGCCTAACTGATTGACAACATTGAATTTATTTGACACCATGGAGGGCTTTCCGAATTTCACGAAGAGATTCGGGCTGAATCCAAGACCCTGGGTTGGCAGTCTTTCCAAGGATGCATGCTGGGCCTTTGCGCGCGCTTAACTCTTTAAGCTTCGCCAGGCCGCGCGCAGGCCGGGACTGCGCAAGCTTCCGGGGCGGCTTTCATACCCATACCGGAACTCAGGAACTGTCATGAAACGTACTTACCAACCTTCCGTCACCCGCCGCAAGCGTACCCACGGTTTCCGCGTGCGCATGAAGACCCGTGGCGGCCGCGCCGTCATCAATGCCCGCCGCGCCAAGGGCCGCAAGCGCCTGGCCGTCTGACGGCAGTGTCGGCCGTCGTACAGGCCGGCCACGCAGCGTTACAGCATTGACTCCGCGCGCGTCGTTTCCCGGCACCGCGCGGTTGCGCAGTCCGGCGGAATTCGCCCCTGCGCTGAAAGGGCGCCGCCTTGCAAGAGGGGCGCTTTTTGTTTTGAGCATGGCGCCGTCCGCCCAGCCCCGGCTGGGCCTGGTGGTGGGCAAGCGCTACGCCCCCCTGTCGGTCAGCCGCGCCGCCCTCAAACGCGTCACGCGCGAGGCCTTCCGGCTGCGGCGCGCGGAACTGCCGGCCGGCGATTATGTCTTCAGATTGCACGCCCGCATTCCTTCGTGCTCGCTGACCGAACTCAAGCGCCAGGCCAGGCAGGAAATCGACGCCCACCTGGCCCGGGCAACGAAGGCGAACCGCCCCGGCTAGACCGGACGGCCGAAGCGGGCTTTTCCCGCAACAGGGGCCCATCGTGACGGAAACCCATAGCAACGCGCTGCCAACCGGCTCGACGCTCCCGCGTCGCCTGCTGATATGGCCCATCCGTTTCTACCGGTACTTCCTGAGCCCCTGGATCGGCCAGTCCTGCCGCTTCACCCCCACCTGCTCCGCCTATACGATGGAAGCCATCGACCTCCACGGCCCCGTCCACGGCACCTATCTAGGCCTGCGCCGCATCTGCCGCTGCCACCCGTACGCCCAAGGAGGTCTGGACCCCGTTCCTCCGACAGGACACGGTAAAAGCCGGTCGACCGGCACAGAACCTCAACAATGACCCCCGATACTCTCCCCGCCATCCCGCGCGCTCGACCCAGGATGCGGTGGATCCGGCTCCGCCGGTCCACCCGCATCGCCCCCTGGGGGGCGCGCGTAAGCGCGTAGGGGGGGGCCTTGCTACACTAGCGGACTTTGCCGCGACGACGATTGGAACTATCCGTCCATGGACATGCAACGCACCATCCTCTGGATGATCTTCTCGCTATCCCTGCTTTTCCTGTGGGATGGCTGGCAGAAGCACAACGGACATCCCTCGATGTTCGGCTCCACCCCCGCCAAGACGGCGACCGCGCAGGCTCCGCAGGCCCAGCCCGACCAGCCCGACCAGGCCGGCGTGCCGTCCGCGACGCCGGCGGCCACGCCTGCCGCGGGCACCGACGCCGTTCCCGGTAGCGCGCCGCAGGCCCAGCAGGCCGCGCCCGCCGAAAAGATCGTCGTCACGACCGACGTGCTGCGCCTGACCTTCGACACCGTGGGCGCGCAGATCGTCAAAGCCGAGCTGCTCAAGCACGCCGACATCGAAGACCGCGAGCATCCCACCGTGTTGCTGGACGATTCCGCGCAGCGCGTCTACCTGGCGCAAAGTGGCGTGGTCGGCGCGGCCAACGGCGCGTCGTTCCCCACGCACCGCACGCCCTTCCAGGTCACCACCCCCGCGCGCGAACTGGCCGGCGACAAGCTGGAGATCTCGTTCGAGGCCGAGAGCGGCGGCGTCAAGCTGACCAAGACCTACACGCTGCACAAGGGCCAATACGCCATCGACGTGCGCCACAACCTGGCCAACGTCGGCGCCGAGCCCGTCTCGCCCTCGCTGTACTTCCAGCTGACCCGCGACGGCAACAAGCCGCCCGGCGAAAGCCACTTCTACAGCACCTTCACCGGCCCGGCCATCTATACCGCGGAACACAAGTTCCAGAAGGTCACGTTCTCGGACATCGAGAAGGGTAAGGCCTCGTTCAACAAGTCGGCCAACGACGGCTGGCTGGGCATGATCCAGCACTACTTCGCCGTGGCCTGGGTGCCGCCCGAAGGCGTGGCCCGCACCTACGACATGTCCAAGGTCGGCAACAACCTGTATGCGGTCCGCGCCATCGAGCCCGTCGGCACGCTGGCTCCCGGAACCGGCAACACCGTCGACGCCAAGCTGTGGATCGGCCCGCAGGACCAGTCCGCCATGGCCGCCGTGGCCCAGGGCCTGGATCTGGTGGTGGACTACGGCTGGCTGACCATCATCGCCAAGCCGCTGTTCCTGCTGATGACCTGGCTGCACAAGCTGCTGGGCAACTGGGGCTGGACCATCGTCGCGCTGACCGTGATCATCAAGGCGGTGTTCTTCCCGCTGTCGGCCGCCGGCTACAAGTCCATGGCGCGGATGAAGAAGGTCGCCCCGCGCATGCAGGCGCTGAAAGAGAAGTTCGGCGACGACCGCCAGAAGCTCAACATGGCGATGATGGAGCTGTACCGCACCGAGAAGATCAACCCCGTGGGCGGCTGCCTGCCGATGATCGTCCAGGTGCCGGTGTTCATCGCGCTGTACTGGGTGCTGCTGGCCAGCGTGGAAATGCGCAGCGCACCGTGGATTCTGTGGGTGCACGACCTGGCCTCGCCCGATCCCTGGTTCATCCTGCCGGCGCTGATGATGTCCACGATGTTCCTGCAGATGAAGCTCAACCCCACGCCGCCCGATCCCGTGCAGGCCAAGGTCATGATGATCATGCCTCTGGTGTTCGGCGGCATGATGTTCTTCTTCCCCGCGGGCCTGGTGCTGTACTGGGTGGTGAACAACTGCCTGTCGATCGCGCAGCAATGGTTCATTACCAAGCAAGCAACTAAATAAGCTCCCCCCCCCTACGCGCTCACGCGCGCCCCCCAGGGGGCGGCACTGGCGGACCGGAAAGCCGGATCCGCGGTGCCCTGGGTCGAGTGGCTGGCAGTGGGGCCGTTTCGGGGAACCGGGGCGGCCTTTTGTTTTACAGTGCGGGGACCGGGTTGCCCCTGATGCGCTTCACCGCCTTTTCCGAATTTCGCCCATGATTTCCGACCAGGATCCGATTGCCGCCATCGCCACCGCCGCCGGACGCGGCGGGATCGGTGTCGTGCGCGTGTCGGCGCGCCAGCCGCTGGATGGGCTGATGCAGGCGCTGCTGGGCCGCGCGCTGGCGCCGCGCCATGCGCACTACCTGCCTTTCCGCGATGCCGACGGTGGAATCATCGACGAAGGCATCGCGCTGTCCTTTCCGGCGCCGCATTCCTACACCGGCGAACACGTGCTGGAATTGCAGGGCCATGGCGGGCCGGTGGTGCTGCGGCGCCTGCTGGCGCGCTGCCTGCGGGCGGGCATGGAGATGGGGATGCGGCTGGCCGAGCCCGGCGAATTCACCCGCCGCGCCTTCCTGAACGACCGCATGGACCTGGCCCAGGCCGAAGCCGTGGCCGACCTGATCGACGCCTCGTCGGAAGCGGCCGCCCGCAGCGCGGCGGCCTCGATGACGGGCGTGTTCTCGGCCGAGGTCAATGGCCTGGCCGACCGCATCGTGCACCTGCGCATGCTGGTCGAGGCCACACTGGATTTCCCCGAAGAAGAGATCGAGTTCCTGGAGAAATACCAGGCGCGCGAGACCCTGGCCGCCATCCAGGCCGACCTGGCCAGGCTGCTGTCGCAGGCCCGCCAGGGCGCCATCCTGCGCGAAGGGCTGCACGTCGTGCTGGCCGGCCAGCCCAACGTCGGCAAGTCCAGCCTGCTCAACGCCCTGGCCGGCTTCGACGCCGCCATCGTCACCCCCATCGCCGGCACCACCCGCGACAAGGTCGTGCAGCAGATCGACATCGACGGCGTGCCCCTGCACGTGGTCGACACCGCCGGCCTGCGCGACACCGAGGACACCGTCGAGCGCATCGGCATCGAACGCACCTGGGCCGAGATCGGCAAGGCCGACGTCATCGTGCACCTGCTCGACGCCACGCGCCCGGGCCCCGAACTCGACGCCGCCATCACCTCGCGGCTGCCACCGCGCACCCCGGTGCTGGAAGTCGTGAACAAAATGGATCTGGTCGAGGATGGTCAGATTGGACAAGCCCAGGCCGCGGGCGCAAAGCGCTTGCCCGTGTCGGCCAAGACCGGGCAGGGGCTGGACGGATTGAAGCGCGAGCTGCTGGCGATCGCGGGATGGAATCCGTCGGCGGAATCCCCCTATCTGGCGCGCGAGCGGCATATCCATGCGCTGCTGACGACGGCGAATCACCTGGAACTGGCGGCCGAGCATGCGGCGCAAAGCGATCGGGTGCTGGACCTGTTCGCCGAGGAATTGCGGTTGGCGCACGAGGCGTTGACGTCGATTACCGGGGAGTTCAGCAGCGATGACTTGCTGGGGGTGATTTTTTCGCGGTTCTGCATCGGGAAGTAGGCGCCGGCAATGCCGCGACAACCGGCGCCAGAAGAATACGGGCCAGAAGCAGACCATTTTCTTACCCATTTACACCCATTTTGCTGAAAGTAAGATGCTTTACAGAGCAATCTGGATAACCCCGACACCAACGACATCATGAATCCCCTGCGCATCTGGGTCGACGCCGACGCCTGCCCCGCCGTCGTCAAGGACATCCTGTTCCGCGCGGCCGACCGCTGTGCCGTCCAGGTGACCCTGGTCGCCAACCAGATGCTGCGCACGCCGCCGTCGCGCTGGGTGAACGCGGTCCAGGTGCCGCGCGGCTTCGACGTGGCCGATGCCTATATCGCCGAGCAGGCGGTGGCGGGCGATCTCGTGATCACGGGCGACATTCCGCTGGCGGCCGAGGTCTTGAAGAAGGGCGCGGCGGTCCTGAACCCGCGCGGCGAGCGCTACACCGAAGCGACCATAGGCGAACGCCTGGCCATGCGGGACATGCTGGAGGAATTGCGGACGAGCGGCGTGGCGACCGGCGGCCCGGCGGCGTTTGGCCAGGCGGATCGGCGGGCGTTCGGCAATGCGCTGGACCGGTTCCTGCGGACGGCCCTGGCCGGCAGGCCGGGCGGAGTCGCCGACGTGTCCTGACCCTGGGGCGTGAAAAAGTTTTTGTGTTCCTGGATTCTTTTATGTAGGATGTCCAACAACATACCTATGACAGGTCGTTCACGAACCGGCCTGCAAGAAAGAAACAAGGAGACGTCGGATGAAACCGTTGGCGCGCTTGACGGTGCTGGACCTGACCCGCGTGCGTTCCGGACCCGCGGCGGTGCGGCAGTTCGCGGATTGGGGTGCCAACGTCATCAAGATCGAGGAGCCCTCGGCCACCGACGACGACAAGCCGGGCGGATCGGCGCAGTTCGCCGATTATCAGAACACGCACCGCAACAAGAAGAGCATTTCGCTCAATCTGAAGCACCCCAAGGGCAAGGCTCTCTTCCTGGAACTGGTGAAGCAGGCCGACGTGATCGTCGAGAACTACCGGCCCAGCGTGAAGTTCAAGCTGGGCATCGATTACGACAGCCTGCGCCAGGTCAACCCGCGCCTGGTCTACGCCAGCGTGTCCGGTTTCGGCCAGGATGGCCCTTACGCCGACCGTCCGGGCCTGGACCAGATCGCGCAGGGCATAGGCGGCATCATGTCGGTCACCGGCGAGCCGGGCCGGGGGCCGATGCGCGCCGGCATTCCCGTTGCCGACCTGACCGCGGGCCTGTTCTGCGCCATCGGGATCTTCATCGCGCTGCTCGAGCGCGAGCAGTCCGGCCAGGGCCAATGGGTCCAGACGTCCTTGTTGCAGTCCCAGGTGTGGATGATGGATTTCCAGGCCATGCGCTGGCTGATGAACAAGGAAGTGCCGGGCCAGAGCGGCAACGACCACCCGACCAGCAGCCCCACCGGCGTATTCCCGACCGCGGATGGCCACATGAACATCGCCGCGATGGGCAACGGGATCTTCGCCCGCCTGTGCAAGGTGATCGGTGCCGAGGCGCTGTTGCAGGACGAGCGGTATGCGACCGTGCCGCTGCGCGCGCGCAACCGGCCGGCGCTCAATGCCGCCATCGCCGAGCGCACACGGACGCGGCCCACGCAGGAATGGGTGGACCTGATGAATCGGGAGGGCGTGCCCTGCGGCCCCATCCTGAGCATGGACAAGACCTTCGAGAACGAGCAGGTCCGGCACCTGGACATGGCGGCATCGCTGCGGCATCCGAAGCTGGGCGACATCCGGGTCATGGGGCAGGCGATACGCTTCAGCCGCTCGGACCCGGGCGAGTATGCGCACGCGCCGTCGCATGGCGAGCACAACGCCACGGTCTACGGGACGCTGGGCCTGTCCGCCGGCGACATCGACGCGTTGAAGGAAGAGGGGGTGATATAAAACCTGCCTCTTCCACTCCGCGAGGTCGCCATGTTCACCGCTTTCGAACGGCCCGACAACCTGCCCGACGCCATCGCCCGACAACTGCGCCAGAAGATTCTTTCGGGTGATTTCAAGGAAGGCGAGCGGCTGCCCACCGAGCACGAACTGGCCGGCCAGTTCGGAGTCAGCCGCAACGTGGTGCGCGAATCCATCGCGCGCCTGAAGCTGGACGGCCTGATCGAGACCCGCCGCGGCGTCGGCACGTTCGTGGCGGGCAACGTCAACGGCCGCAGATTCAAGATCATTCAGGAAGACTTGTTGGACATCCGGCAGCTCTTGCAGGTCTCGCAACTGCGCATCGAGATCGAGGCCGGCGCGGCGGCGCTGGCGGCGCAGGCCCGCACGGACGAACAACTGGTCGAGCTGGAAGCCGCGCTGCGCCGGACCGACGCGGCGGGCAAGGATTGGGAACTCGGCGCCGAGGCGGCGCTGCAGTTCCACCTGGTCATCGCCCGCTGTTCGAACAACCCCTATTTCACGCGCCTGATGGAACACCTGAGCTACGTCATCCACAACGCCGTGCGCACGCTGCGCTACCGCAACAGCGGGACCCCGCGCATCGGCCACGTGGATGCCGAGCACCAGGAGATCTTCGACGCGATCCGGCGCCGGGACAGCGACGCCGCCCGCGCGGCGGTGCGCAAGCATCTGAACAACGGCATCGCCGCCTACATGGACAAGGAAAGGACATGACCCGCCAGCGCCTGCTGCAGAACGAGATCTGCGACCAGTTGATCGTGGAGAAGGACGGCCCGACCGGCTGGATCACGTTCAACGATCCCGACCGCCACAATGCCGTTTCCTACGCGATGTGGGCCGCCATACCGCTCGCGCTGGACGCGTTCCTGCGCGATCCCGACATCCGCAGCGTGGTGCTGACGGGCGCGGGCGAAAAGGCTTTCGTCAGCGGCGCGAACATCTCGCAGTTCGACGCGCTGCGTACCGGCACCGACGCGGTCGAGCAGTACGAGGTCGTGGCCGAGGCCGCCCAGCTCGCGCTGCGCGACTTCCCCAAGCCGCTGCTGGCGCGCATCCACGGCTATTGCATAGGCGGCGGGCTGAACATCGCGCTGTGCTGCGACCTGCGCATCGCCAGCGAGGCGTCGTCGTTCGCCATTCCCGCCGGCAAGCTGGGGCTGGGCTATCGCTTCACGGCCATCCAGAACCTGGTGCGCGCCACCGGCACCGCCAACGCGCTCGAGATCTTCCTGACGGCGGACCGTTTCCCCGCCGGCCAGGCGCGCGACAAGGGCCTGCTGCACGCGGTGGCGCCGCGCGAGGACCTCGATGCCTGCGTGGCGGGCTATCTCGGCAAGATCAATGCGCTCGCGCCGCTGACCCTGCAGGCGGGCAAGAAGATGATCCACATCCTGGCCGACCGGTGCGCGGACATCGACCTGGATGCGATGAAGGCGCTGGTGGTCCAGTGCTTCGACAGTGACGATTACAAAGAAGGCAAGAAAGCCTTCGCGGAAAAGCGGCGGCCCGTCTTCAAGGGCCGCTGACCCCCTCGTCGAAAAGGAGAAGAGGATGACATCACGGAAACTCATGTTGCTGGCGCTGGCCCTGGCCGCCGGCAACGCCGCGGCGGCCTACCCCGAACAGCCCATCCGGCTGGTGGTGGGCTATGCCGCCGGAGGCACGACCGACCTGCTCGCCCGCGCGCTGAGCGAGCAGTTGTCCGCCGAACTCAAGACTTCCGTGGTGGTCGAGAACAAGCCCGGCGCGGCGGGCAGCATAGGCGCGGCCTATGTGCAGAATGCCAAGCCGGACGGCTATACCGTCTTCATCGCCACCGTTTCCAGCCATGGCATGAACCCGGCCCTGTACAACGCGCTCACCTACGACCCGGTGAAGGGCTTCGCGCCAGTCTCGATGCTGGCGTCCATTCCGCTGGTGCTGGTGGCCGATCCCAAGCGCAACTATCAATCGCTGGACGGACTCGTGAAGGCCGCGGCCGCCAGGCCCGGGTCTTTGAATTACTCGACCAGCGGCAACGGCTCGCCCGTCCACATCGCGGCGGCCATGTTCGGCGACGCCGCCAAGGTGGAGATCGTCCACGTGCCGTATCGCGGCGGCGCCATGGCCAACACCGCGGTGATGAGCGGCGACGCGCAATTCACCTTCGCCACCCTGCCGGCCGCCATGCCGCTGGTCAAGGCCGGCAAGCTCGACGCGCTGGCCGTCACGACCCGGACGCGCGTGCAGCAGTTGTCCGAGGTCCCCACCATGGCCGAGAACGGCATGTTCGCGGACTACGAGATCAACACCTGGAACGCCCTGCTCGCGCCGGCGGGGACGCCCGACGACGTCATCAGGACGCTGAACGCCGCCGTGGTCAAGGTCATGAATTCGCCCAAGCTGCAGGCCAGTTTCCGGCAGGAAGGCGCCGAGCCCACCAGCAGTTCGCCGGGCGAGCTCAAGGCGTTCATCGACAAGCAGATCCTCTACTGGAACAAGGTGATCAAGAAGCTGAACCTGCAGATCAGCTGATCCCCCGGCGGCGCCACGTCACGCCACGGCCCGCCGCATCCACCGGAACTGCAACACGACCAGCGTGGCCAGCAGCACCAGGTTCGCCACGTTGGTCAGCACGCCGGTGAAAAAGGCCGGATCGTACGAGGCATACCGGTCGTACATGTAGCCCGCCAGCCATCCGCCCACCGCCATGCCGCAGCCGCTCATCAGCATCAGCGAGGGAACCCGCCAGTAGGCTTCCTTCGCCGGGAAGGCCTCGCGCACGGCCAGGACATAGGCCGGGATCAGCGCGCTGAAGCCCAGCCCGAAGGCGATGGAGACGGTGAAGAGTCCGAACTGCTCGGTCACGTACAGATAGCCCGAGACGGCGGCGGCCTGCATCACGGAACTGATCAGCGCCGTGCGCAGCCCGCCGATGCGGTCGGCGACGAGCCCCCAGGCCTGCCGGCTGATGAAGGCCGCGGCCAGCAGGACCGAAAGCATGGCCGCGCCCACGGCCGCCGGCAGGCCGCGGTCGGAGCACAAGGCGACGAGGTGGCTTTGCGGCATGGCCATGGGAATGCAGCAGAGAAAGGCGGCGCAGGCCAGCATGACGAAGACGGTATTGGGGCGCAGGCCGAACACGGTGGGCCGCTCGCCGCCCTTGTGCTCCGCCGCGCGCACGGCGACGTCGGCGGCGGGCCGCAGGAAGCGCGATGCCAGCACCAGCACCACGCCTGCCTCGAGCACGCCGTAGCCCATCATGGTCGCGCGCCAGCCCCAGGTGCTGATGGTGTGTTCGAACACCAGCGGCCAGACGACCCCGGCGATGTAGCTTCCACTGGACAGCAAGGCCAGCGCGGAACCGCGCCGGCGTTCGAACCACTGGCTGACGTAGACGTACAGCGGCGCGTTCAGGCCGCCCATGCCGAGGAATCCGATGAACACGCCATGGCCGAGGTACAGCAGCCACGGCTCGCCCAGGGTGGAGATGAACAGCCCCAGGCAGACCGACACGGAGCCGGCCATGACCGTCCAGCGCACGCCGAAGCGGTGCGCGAGCCGTCCCATCATCACGCCGCCCAGCGCCGATCCTAGCCAGGCCAGCGAGCCTCCCAGCGCGGGCACGGAACGGGCGCCTCCCATTTCACCGGCGATGGCCTTGAGCCCGACCGTGGAGATCAGCGGCGCGCCGAAGGTCATGCCCAGGCAACAGAGGGCGGCGGTAGCAATGATCCAGGACGCCCTGGAGTCGACCAGTGAAGGGGAAGCCATATCGTCAGACACCCATGCTCGGCCCCGCGCATCGGGCGCGAGGACGACGGCCTACCGGAAGGCCTTCGATGGGCTTCCGTCGTCCGCCGGGCGCCAGGGTACCATGCTCACGCCGGTCCCTTCATCCCCGTGCCGGCGGCCGCCACAGCGCCCAGGCCACCGCAAGCACCGGGATTCCCAGCATTCCCCATGACAGCGCATCCCACGCGCCGTCGCCCAGGAGCGCCGACGCCAGCCCGGCCGCGCTCGCCAGCGCCAGCCAGGCGGGCACGTGGAAGATGGCCCGCAAGGATCGCGGCCCGGTGTTCCAGGCGCGGGTCGCCGCCGTGCTCATGTCCAGGTCGCGCAATGCGGCGGCGCCGGCCTGCCGGCGCTCCGCGCCCGGCACCCGCCCGCCGCGCGACCGCCCCAACCATAGATAAAGGCCGCTGCCCAGCACGAAGATCGTGATCACGTCCAGCGCGGCCCACAGGATCTTCAGCGGCAGGCCGCCGTAGTCGCCGAAGTGCAGCGGCTGGGAGACGAACAGCGCATTGGTGTACCAGGGGTTGTCCGGCACCGGGATCATCCGCCCGTCTTCGGCGTCGATCAGCGCCGCGCTGAGCATGCGCGAGGTAATGGGCGTGTTGCCGCGCGTGAAGACGGCGTAGTGGTGCGGCGTGCTGAAGCGCGTGCCGGGAAACCAGACCGACACCAGCGCCATGTCGGGCGCGGCCCGGCGGACCTGGGCGATGGCCGCGTCGATCGAGCCAGGATGTTCGGGCGGCGGCGCGTTGCGGTAGCTTGCGGTCAGGGCCATGAAGCCGACGCGGACCTGGTCGGCGATGGGATCGTGCAGCGAATTGACGAAGCCCGTGACGCCCACCGTCAGCACCCACGCGCCACTCGCGATGCCGAGCAGGTTGTGCAGGTCCAACCACTTGATCCGGCGCGTGCGGTCGCGGCGCACCGCGCCGAACGGCAGCTTGCGCATGAAAGGGGCGTAAACGATGCAGCCGGAGATCACCGCCACCGCCAGCAGCAATCCCATCGCGCCGACGAACAGCGTGCCGGGCAGCCCGGCGAACAGCGACTTGTGCAGGTCCAGCAGCAGGGTCATCACGGGGATGTCGTCGGGCAGCAGCAGCTTGGTGGGTTCGCCGCTGTGCAGGTCGAAGGCCTGGCGATGGGGCGACGCTCCGGGCGGCGCGCCGTCCGGCACCGAGTCGACGACGACGGCGGCCTGCCCCTGCGGGAAGGCCACGGACACGAGCTGTTCGCCGGGCCGCGCCGCACGGGCGCGGGCGACCATGGCGTCGACGCTGGCCAACGGCGCGCCGGCAGCCGGCGACTGGGCGGCGGGATGCGGCGACAGGTACTGCTCGATCTCTTCATGGAAGATCAGCGGCAGCCCGGTCACGCACAGGATCAGCAGAAAAAACGTCGAGACCAGGCTGCTCCACTTGTGGACCAGGTAGGCGATGCGCAGGAAGCGCGGGGAAGTCGTTGCCATGGCGAGCGATCCGACCGGTCCTAGAAGTCGACCGTGGCCGACAGCATGAGCGTGCGCGGGCTGCCCAGCGAAACGAAGCTGCCGCCGTACACGCCCGACCAGTAGTTCTTGTCGAACAGGTTCTCGATATTGGCGCGCAGCACGACCGGCCTGCCGGCGATCCGCGTGGCGTAGCGCGCGCCCACGTCGAAGCGGGTCCAGCCGGGCAGCTTCTGCGTGTTCGCCGCGTCGACGTATTGCGTGCTGGTGCGGATGCCGCGCGCGGTCAGGGTCAGACCGGGCAGGAAGGGCGTGTCCCATTCCGCGCCCAGGTTCAATTGCAGCCCGGGCACGCCGACGGCGGTCTTGCTTTCCAGCGCGGGGGTCGCGGCCTTGGTGACCTTGCCGTCCAGCAACGCCACGCCGCCCAGCAGGCGGACGCCGCGCGCCGCCTCGCCGAAGACGTTGAGCTCGATGCCGCGGTTGCGCTGCTGGCCGTCCATGGTGAAGGTGTTGTCGCGGATCACGCTGTTGGGCCGCTTGATCTGGAACAGGCTCACGGTGGCGGTGGTCCGGCCGAAGTCCATCTTGGCGCCGACCTCGTACTGCTTGGATTTGTAGGGCGCGAACATCTGTCCGGGATTGGCCAGTCCGGGAATGTTGGTGGGCGCGGTCGGCCCCTGCGTCAGGCCTTCGATGTAGTTGGCATACAGCGACAGGTTGGACAACGGCTTGACCACCACCGCGGCCATCGGCGTGGTGGCGCTTTCGTCATAGCGCGAGGTCACCGCGCCGTTGGCGGCGCTGAAATTGGTGACTTTCAACTGCTGCCGGCGCAGCCCCAGGGTCAGGAGGACCCGGTCGTCGGCGAATGACAGCGTGTCGGCCAGCGCGACGCTGGAGGCCCGCGTCGTGCCGGTCTTGGGCGTGCCCGGCGGGTCGGCCTGGGGCTGCGGCACCGGCACGGGGTGGTAGATGTTGGACGGTACCGGGATGCCCAGGGTTTGCGAGAAGCCGGTCTCGGTCTCGAAGCGGCTCACGCTGGCGCTGACCTGATGCCGCACGCTGCCGGTATGGAAGCGGCCGCGTATGCCCGCCTCGCCCGAGGAGTTGTCGAAGTAGCGCCGCTCGCGCGACAGCACGGCGGAGAAATTGCCCTGGGCATCGGCCAGCGGCGCACCCAGCGCGGCATGGCGGTCGGCGTTCAGCGTGCCGTAGCTGCCGAACAGCGTGACGTCGGGCGTGAGGTCGAACTCGCCGTGGGCCAGCACGGTACGGTTGTAGGCGTTCGAGTAGGAGCCGGGCAGGAATACGGTGGAGGCGCGGGGCGCCACCGGCACCGCGCCCGAAAAGCGCATGCCGAATTCGGCGCCGCCTTTCAGGTGCTCGGCCTGCGCGATCGCATCCAGCGACAGGCGCACCCGTTCGCCGCGATAATCCAGGCCCACCGAGCCCAGCGCGAGCCGCTGCGACTGGCCTTCCATCGCCGTGTCGCCGTCGCGATAGGCGCCGTTCACGCGCACGCCGAATTCCTTGTCCTGGCCGAAGCGGCGGCCGATGTCGGCATGCGTGGTCAACTGGCCGTCGGACAGGTAGCCGGCCGACAGGCGCGTGAGCGGTTCGTCGGCCGCGCGCTTGGTGACGATATTGATGCCCCCGCCTATGCTGCCGTTGGGCGAGATGCCGCCCAGCAGCGCGCTCGGCCCCTTGAGCACCTCGATGCGCTCGGCGTATTCGGTCGTCACGCGGTAGGGCGACAACAATCCGTACAAACCGTTGATGGCGATGTCGGGCGAGAAGATCTCGAAGCCGCGGATCTGGAAGGCCTCGTTGTGGGTCGAGTTGGTGCTGCTGACGCGCACCGAGGGGTCGTTCGCCAGGATCCCTGCCACGCTGTGGACCTGCTGGTCCTCGATGGTCCTGGACGTGTAGCTCGTGATGTTGAAGGGCGCGTCCATGACGTCGACGTTGCCCAGCATGCCCAGCCGGCCGCCCGTCGCGACCTGGCCGCCCTCGTAGGCCGGCGGCAGGTTCTCGGCGCCCAGGCGCGCGGCGGTGACCGCCACCGCGGGCAGCGTCTGCGTGGCCGCGCCGGCCGGCAACTGGGCTTCGGCCGGCTGCCGGCGCAGCGTATAGCTGCCGTCGCCGCGGCCCACCAGTTCCAGGCCGCTGCCTTCGAGCAACCGCGAGAACACCTCCGGCACGGAATAGCTGCCCGACACTTCCGGACTGGTCAGACCCTGGGTCAGCGCCGAATCGAACGACAACGCGACGCCGGCGTCGACGGCCACGCCGGACAGCGTGCGGCCCAGCGGGCCGGCGGGAATGCGGTAGGGCGCCTTGGCCGTGGGGGACGCGGACACACCGTCGGCGGCATGGCTCGCGCCAGTCGCCATAGTGAACGCGAGGCCGAGCAGGGCGACGCGGATGGCCTGGTGCAGGCGGCGCTCGGCACGGCGCGCGCGGATGGACGGCATGGGAGAAGATCCTTTCGAGGGTCGGGCGGGGGATTCACCTCGTCTGCCAGTCGAAACGGAAAAAAGTATCACCCCGCCGCGAAAAAGATCGCGAGCCGCCGTCAGCGGGGCACGACGCTGACCCAGTACCCGCCCACGCGCGTCACCGCCCGCACCGGATACGTGGCGGCCAGCATGCCCAGCGTGCGGTCCGTGTCGGCGAGCGGGAAGGCGCCGGAAACGGGAAGGTCGGCGATGGCCGGATCGCAGCGCACGATGCCGCCGCGGTACCGCGCGACTTCGGCGACGACGTCGGCCATCCGCATGCGGTCGGCCAGCAACATGCCCCGGGTCCAGGCGATCGCGGCCTCGTCGGCCGGCGCCGGCGCGGCCAGGCCGGCAGCGGTGAACGAGACCCGGTGCCCGGCCTCGAGCACGGCGGGCGAGCCGCCGCGCGGTTCGATTCGCACTGCGCTCTCGAACACGGCAACGGTGGTGCTGCCCTCGTCCTGCCGGACGCTGAAGCGCGTGCCCAGGGCCTCCATGCGGCCTTCGCCGGTGCCGACCAGGAAAGGCCGGCGCACCGTCGCGCTGTCGGGCGCCGTCTGGATCAGGATCTCGCCCGCCCGCAAGTGGACCAGGCGCTGCATGGCGTCGAAGCGCACATCGATGGCGGTGGCGGTATTCAGCGTCAGCCGGGTGCCGTCGGCCAGGCGCAGGTCGCGCCGCTCGCCGGTCCGGGTCCGGTGGTCGGCCGTCCAGCCCTCCTCGCGCGCCACCTGCCAGGCCGCCCAGCCCGCCGGCACCGTGGCCGCCAGCATGGCCAGCCTGGCGACCGCGGCACGGCGGCCGTTGCGCGCGGGCCGGTCGAGCGACGGCATCGCCAGCGACGGCGGCAGACCCCCGAGCTTGTTCATCAGCAGCTCGGCCCGCGCCCACGCGCGGTCGTGCTCGGGATCGCTCTGGCGCCACCGCTGGAAGGCGGCGCGCGCTTCGTCCGTCATGCCGCCGCCATGGAGCTGCACCAGCCAGTCGGAAGCCTGTTCCAGGATGCGGGGGTCGATAGGCGCGCCCGGCGCGGCGCGGTTCATGGCGGACACCTTATTCGATCGCCGCCAGACAGTGCGAGAACGCCTGCTTCATGTGACGCTTCACGGTAACCAGCGCTACGCCGGTGGCCCGCGCGATGTCGTCGTACTTCATGCCCTCGATCTGCGACAGCAGGAAGGTCCGCCGGACCTGAGGCGGCAGGCGGTCGAGCAGGGCATCGATCTCGTGCAGGGTTTCCAGGATCAGGACGCGCTGCTCGGGTGCCGGGGCCTGCGGCTCGGGCAGCGCCGCGAGCGCCTCCAGGTACGCGCGTTCGAGCGCCTGGCGCCGATACCAGTTGACCAGGATGCCCTTGGCCACGGTGGTCAGGTAGGCGCGCGGCTCGACCAGCGAGGCCGGCATGCGCCCGGCCAGCACGCGGGCGAAGGTGTCCTGGGCCAGGTCCGCCGCGTCGAAGGAATTGCCGAGCTTCCCGCGCAGCCATGCATGCAGCCAGCCGTGGTGGTCGCTGTAGAGTGCCTCGATTTCCCGGGAACGGGGGTGGGCCGTGGACATGGGCGGATACCGGGCGCCGACGCGGGGACGCAAGAATGAGAATTGTTCTTGATTCTAATTAGATGCCGGGCTTCGTGCAAGACGCGCCCGGCCGCTCCGCCCGGCGGTAAAATTCGCACGCTTTGCTCCCCCCTATCGACCGATGTCCGACGCCATCCCCGAACACCCCACCCTCGATCCCCTCTTCGTCGCGCTCGGTGAACGCTGCGCCGAAACCCACGAACATTGCGACCGCGTAGGCCAGCTGGCCTGGATGCTGGGCAGCGCCTGCGGCCTGCCGGCAAGCGAACTCGAACTGCTGGCCGCGGCCGCGCGCTTCCACGACATCGGCAAGATCGGCATTCCCGACGCCGTCCTGCACAAGCCGGGCCGCCTGGACCCCGATGAGCGCGAACTGATGATGACTCATTCCGAACGCGGCGAACGCATCTTCGCCGCCGTTCCCTGCGACGGGGCGAGCGCCGTCGCCACCGCCATCCGCCATCACCACGAATGGTTCGACGGCGCGGGCTATCCCGACGGCCTGCATGGAGAACGGATTCCGCTCCTGTCGCGCATCGTGAGCCTGGCAGACAGTTACGACGCGATGGCCTCGACGCGTCCCTACCAGCGGCCGCGCACGCACCAGGACATCATGCGGATCATGCGCGAGGAGCGGGGACGCAAGAGCGACCCGCGGCTGTACGACCTGTTCGAGCGGTTGACGGAACAGCGAGCGTAGCGCCGCACCGGCAAGAGCGCGGCCGACGAAACGGCCGAAACCCGATATGCTTGTCCGGACCGGCGCGGGGGCCGGCCACCACGAACCGGAACCGCTCATGAAGCTCGACCTTCCGAAGCTGTTCAACGTCCGCCGCGACGAGATCCTACCCGTCGCGCTGGCCGTGGGATTCTTCTTCTGCGTGCTGACCGCGCTGATGATGCTGCGGCCCGCCCGCGAGGCACTGGGCATGCGCGGCGGATTGGATGCCGTGCGCTGGCTGTTCGTCGGCACCGCCGTGGTCACGCTGCTGGTCAATCCGGTGTTCGGCGTGCTGGTCAGCCGGTTCCGGCGCATGCAGTTCATCGGCGCGACCTATCTGTTCTTCGCCGCCAGCCTGGCCGGCTTCTACCTGCTGCTGGCGTGGGCGCCCGAGGCCGTGGGTACGGCCAGCGGACAAGTGTTCTACGTCTGGTTCAGCGTGTTCAACCTGTTCTCGACCATGGTGTTCTGGGCGCTCATGGCCGACCGCTTCACGCTGGAGCAGGGCAAGCGCTTCTTCGGCCTGATCTCGGTGGGCGGCACGCTGGGCGCCATCTGCGGGCCGTGGCTGGCATCGGTGCTGGTACGGCCCGTGGGCACGGCGGGCCTGTTGCTGGTGTCCTCGGGCTTCCTGCTGCTGGCTCTGGCGCTGGGCTGGGGCATCGCGCGCCAGCCGTCCGCGGCGGATCCCACCACCGCGCCGGCGGCCCGGCACGCGGACCGCATCGGCGGCGGCGCGTGGGAAGGCGCCAAGGCCCTGATGCGGTCGCGCTACCTGGCCGGCATCGCGGCCTACGTCGTCATCCTGGCGGTGATGGCGACCTTCCTGTATTTCACGCGGCTGCAGATGGTGGCCGCGCTGGGGCACGAACTGGACGGCCGCACCGCGCTGTTCGCGCGCATCGACATGCTGACCCAGATCGCCACGCTGGCGATCCAGCTCGTCCTGGCCGGCCACCTGATGAAGCGGCTGGGCGTGGCCGTCACGCTGGCCCTGCTGCCGCTGACCACCGCGCTGGGTTTCGTCGGTCTGGCACTGGTCGGGTCGCTGGCGGCGCTGATCGCCTTCGAAGCCGCGTTCCGCGCGGTGCAGCGGGCCATCATGCGGCCCGCCCGCGAAACGCTGTTCACCGTGCTCGACCGCGAGGACAAGTACAAGGCCAAGGCCTTCATCGACACCTTCGTCTATCGCTTCGGCGACGTGGCCGGCGCGCAGCTCGAAGGCGCGCTGGGCCGGCTGGCGATGGGACTGTACGCGATCGCCGGCGTGGCCGTGCCGCTGGCCTTCGTCTGGATCGGCCTGGCGCTGTGGCTGGGCCGCGCCCAGCAGCGCATGGCGACGGCCACTTCCGACACCGAGCCGGCGGCCTCCACCGTCTTTCCCGTCTTGCAGAAAAGGACCGAACCATGATCTCTCGCCGCGCATCGCTGAAACTCGCGCTGGCCGCCACGGCCGCGCCCGCATGGTCCTGGGCGGCCGATGCCTCCGCGCCGGTCATCACCCGGCCCATCCCGCGCTCCGGCGAACGGTTGCCCGTGGTCGGCCTGGGCAGCTCGGCCACCTTTTCGAGCACCGCGGCGGGCGACGAGAAACAGCGGCTGCGCGAGGTCTTCGCCGCCATGATCGGGCGGGGCGGCACCGTGTTCGACACCGCCCCGGCCTACGGCGCCTCGGAGGAAGTGGCCGGGCAGATCGTGCGCGAGGCCGGCATGGCCGGCAAGCTGTTCTGGGCCACCAAGCTGAACGTGGCCCAGGGCGGACGGGCCGACCTGGGGCAGGCGCGGGCGCAGGTCGAGGCCTCGTTCCAGCGGGTCGGCAAACCTGTGATCGATCTGATCCAGGTCCACAACATGGGCGACGTCTCCACACAGTTCGGGCTGCTCAAGGAACTGCGCGACCAGAAGCGCATCCGCTATGCCGGCGTCACCACGACCTTCCCCCGGCAATACGACCTGCTGGAGCAGGCAATGCGCGACGAACCGCTGGACTTCATCGGCGTGGACTACGCCATCGACAACCGCACGATGGAAGCACGCATTCTGCCGCTGGCGGCCGATCGCGGCATCGCGGTGCTGGCCTATGCGCCATTCGGCCGCACGCGTCTGTGGGACAAGGTGCGCGGCCACGATGTGCCGCCGTGGGCGGCCGAGATCGGCATACGGTCGTGGGCGCAGTTCTTCCTGAAGTTCGTGATCGGCCATCCCGCGATCACCTGCGCCACGCCGGCCACCAGCCGCGCCTCCAACGCCCTCGACAACCTGGGCGCGGCGCGCGGCGAACTGCCCGACCGCGCGATGCGCGAGCGCATGGCCGCGCACATCGAAAAGCTGTAACGCGGCGGTCGCCTCACGCCCGCCTGGACGGATCGCTGACCACCACCAGCGCCTGCGCGGGCGTCTTGCCTATCGACCGGGAGCGGTGCGGAATCGACGCATTGAAATAGACCGAATCGCCCGCTTCCATCAGGACGCGGCGATCGGCGAACACGATCTCCATCTTTCCGGAGATCAGGAAGATCAGTTCCTCCCCCGCATGGCTGACCAGATCCTGCGTGTCGTCCACGGCATGCGGAGGACGCATGATGAACGGCACCATGGCCTTGTTCTGCCGTGAGGCGGCGATGGCTTCGTAGGTGTAGCCGTCGCGTTCGTTGGAGCGGCTGAAAGGCACCCGTTCGGCGGCCTTGACCACGACCACGTCGCCGCCGTCGTGATGGTCGCCGATCAACCGGTCGGTTTCGACACCCAGCGCGCGCGCGAGCCGGAGCAGCGTCCCGATGGTGGGCGAGGACAACCCCCGCTCCAGCTTGGACAGATAGCTCTTGGTGGTTTCCGCCCGGATCGCGAGCTGCTCCAGGGTGAGCCCGTTCAATTTGCGCAGCGCCGCCAGCCGCGCGCCCAGCCGGCGCGGATCGCCCGGCTGCGCGTCGTCGGCCGCTCCGGCGCCCGGGCTGCGTGCGGTTCTGGATGGGGAGGACGGCATGAAGGCGGCGTTCTGTCGCGTAAAGATGACGTTTTCATTGTAGGGGAAGGCCTCGAGAAAAACCCGGACCGCGCTGGCCGCATCTTGCGCTCAGGAAACTTAAGTGTCATTATCGACACCGAAGTTTCCAAACATTCTGGCAAGGAGAAGCCATGGATACGCATCGCCTTCACCGGTTCCTGATCGGCCTGGCCGCTTGCTGCTGTGCCGCGGCGGCCGGCGCGGCTCCCTACCCCGCCAAGCCCGTCACGCTGGTCGTTCCGTTCGGCGCGGGCGGCATCACCGATCTGGTCGCGCGGGCGACGGGCAAGGCGCTCGCGCAGCAGCTCGGGCAGCCCGTCATCATCGAGAACAAACCCGGCGCCGGCGGCAACATCGCGGCCGAGTACGTCAAGCATGCGCAGCCCGACGGCTACACGCTGATGTTCACCACCATGGGCGTCGTGGCCGTCAATCCTCACACCATGAAGGTGCCGTTCGACAGCTTCCGGGACTTCACCTACGTTTCCTCCGTCGCCTCCACGCCCCACGTCGTCGCGGTCAATCCGTCGGTGCCCGCCAAGACCCTGGCGGACCTCGTCGCCCTGGCGCGCGAGAAGCCGGAAAGCCTGAGCTTCGGCACGGCCGGCGTGGGCAGCTCGCCCTACCAGGGGATGAAGATCATGGAAGGCTCGACCCGCGTCACCTTCTTGCACGTGCCGTTCAAGAGCGGCGCGGAATCGGTGACCAGCGTGGTGGGCAACCAGGTCAATCTGACCTTCGAGGCAACCCCGGTGGTGATGCCCTTCGTCAAGTCCGGTAAGCTGCGTGCGCTGGCGCTGGCCAATGCCGAACGCATCCCCGGCGCGCCCGACCTGCCGTCCACCGCCGAGCTGGGTTATCCGGACCTGGTCTCGGGCTCGATCTCGGGCGTGATCGGACCGGCCGCCCTGCCCAGGGACATCGTCGATACCCTGAACCGCGCCATCCAGCAGGCACTGAAAGACGACCAGTTCAAGGCCCTGCTGGCCGGACAGGGCACCGCGACCGCCAGCTCGACGCCGGAGGAATTCCGCAAGGCCGTCGTCGCGGAATACGACCGCTGGGCGCAGATCATGAAATCGGCGACGCTGGTCAAGAACTGAGCGTATCCGCCATCACAGCAAGAGGAACCCGCAATGGCAACGAACACCATGCAGCTCGGCAAGACCGAGATCGTCCAGTCGGCGCTCGACGACATGGAAACCCACCTGCGCACCCAGCAGCTTCCCATCCGCGAGGCCGTGGCCCAAACCTGCCGCATCCTGTTCGCGTTCGGCCACGACTCCGGCCTGTCGGGCCAGATCACCGCGCGGGCCGAGCGCGAGGGCACGTACTGGACGCAGCGCCTGGGGCTGGGCTTCGACGAGATCAAGCCCGACAACCTGCTGCTGGTCGACGAGGACCTGAACGTGCTGGAAGGCGGCGGCATGCCCAATCCGGCCAACCGCTTCCACTCCTGGCTGTACCGGACACGGCCCGACATCCGGTGTATCGTTCACTCCCACGCCCCGCACGTCTCGGCGCTGGCCATGCTGGAAGTGCCGCTGGCGGTATCGCACATGGATACCTGCGTGCTGTACGACCAATGCGCGTTCCTGAAGAAGTGGCCCGGCATTCCGGTGGGCAACGAGGAAGGCGAGATCATCTCGGCCGCGTTGGGCGACAAGAAGGCGGTCCTGCTCGCCCATCATGGCCTGGTCGTGACCGGCGCCACGGTCGAGGAAGCCTGCGTGCTGGGCGTCATGTTCGAACGCGCGGCGCGCCTGCAACTGCTGGCCATGGCCGCGGGCGAGATCCAGCCCATACAGCCCGAACTCGGAGAGGAAGCCCAGAGATGGACCAGTACGCCGCGCCGCCACGAAGCGACCTTCGCCTACTATGCCCGGCGCGCGGACCGGATCCTGCATCCGTTCTGACAGCGCGGGGGGCCTGAGCATGGCCCCCGTTTCCTTCGAACTGCCCGCCGCGCGGGCCCGCGCGATCTGGCTGCGCGCGCAGCGGCTGGATACGCCCGCGCCCTTCGGCGCGGGTCCCGAGGCGGTGGGCCGGGCCATCGAACATCTGGGCTACGTGCAGATCGACACCATCAACGTGATCGAACGCTGCCACCATCACATCCTGTATTCCCGCATTCCCGGCTATCGCCGCGCCGACCTCGAACAGGCGCAGTCGGCGGACAAGAGCGTGTTCGAATACTGGACCCACGCGCTGGCCTACGTGCCCACGGCCGACTACCGGCAGTTCATCGCCGCCATGGACGCGCGCCGCGCCCGGCCCGGCCCCTGGATCGCCGGCGTGGACGAGGCCGACTACGCGGCGCTGCTGCGGCGCATCCGCGACGAAGGCGCGCTGTCCATCCGCGACATCGACGAAGCCCTGGTCGAGAAGACCCATCCCTGGGGCAGCCGCAAGCCCTCCAAACGCGCGCTGCGGCTGGGGTTCTTCGTGGGCGACCTCACGGTCAGCAAGCGCACCGGCATGCTCAAGACCTACGAGCTGTCCAGGCGCCACTTCGGCTGGGCACGCAGGCCCCGGCCGGTGGCCGAAGCGAAGTACGCCGAATACCTGCTGCGGCGCGCGCTGCACTCGCAGGGCGTGGTCGGGCTCGATTCGATCTGCTACGGCGATGCCGGCGCCAAGCCCGCGGTGCGCGCTCTGGTCGAATCCCTGGTGAAGAAAAAAGGGCTGGTGCCCGTGCACCTCGCGGGGCAGGCCAAGACCCAGCACTGGATCGAGCCGGCCGCGCTGGACACGCCGGCGGCGCCGGCCACGGCCACGCACATCCTGTCGCCGTTCGATCCGCTGGTCATCCAGCGCAAGCGGCTGCACGCCTTCTTCGACTACGAGCATCGCTTCGAGGCCTACGTACCGCCCGAGAAACGCGTGCTGGGGTATTTCGCGCTGCCGGTGCTGGTGGGCGACCAGGTCGTGGCCGCGCTGGACCTGAAGATGGATCGCCAGGCCGGCCGGCTGCTGATGCAGAAGTGGACCTGGATCGCCGCCAAGCGGCCGGCGTGGAAGACGGCCATCGACGAGGCGCTGCACGGGTTCGAGCGGTTCCAGCGGGGGTGAGGGGCGCGCCGCCGCCTGCGCCAGGCGCCCGCCGCCGTCACTGCGCCAGCTTCACCTGCCCGCTTTCGATCATCGCGCCATAACGCTTGGACGCTTCCTGCACCACGTTGCGGAAATACGCGGGCGTGCTGCCTACCGGCTCGTAGCCCATGGACGCGAAGGATGCGCGTACGGACGGCGACTGGATGGTCTTGACCAGCGCCGCGTTCAGCCGCTCCAGCACCGCGGGCGGTAGGCCCGCCGGGGCGATGAATCCCACCCAGCCGTCGGTGGAAAAATCCATGCCGGCTTCCTTGAAGGTGGGCACGTCGGGGTAGGCCTCGACCCGCCTCTTCGACGCGACGGCCAACGCACGCACTTTCCCCGTGTCGACGAAGGTCTTGGCGCCCTGGCCGGCCAGCATGTAGTCGATCTGCCCGCCCGCCAGGTCCGCCAGCGCCCCGCTTTCCCCCTTGTAGGGCACGTGCACGGTCTGGATGCCAGCCAGGTTGGCGAAGTAGACGTTGTTGAAGTGGAAGCTGGTGCCCGCGCCGGGCGTGCCGTAGTTCAACTGGCCCGGCCGGCTCTTGGCCAGGGCGATGAACTCCTTCAGGCCACCCGACGGCAGGATCTTCTTGCTGGCGACCAGCACCATGAAGGTATCGACGGCGATGGTGACGGGCGCGAACTCCTTCAGCGGCTCGATGCCGTAGCCCGGATCGGTCAACGGCAGGGTCACCATCGTGGCGGGCACGGCCAGCCCTATCGTATAGCCATCCTTGGGTGCCCGCCGCAGATAGTCCATGCCGATCTTGCCGCCCGCGCCGGGCTTGTTCTCGACGACCACCGGCTGGCCGAGTTCGCGCGCGGCGCCTTCGGAAATCGTGCGCGCCACGGCGTCGGTCAACCCGCCCGGCGCGTAGGGAACGACGATGGTGATCGGCCGGGTGGGCCACTCCGCCCGCGCCGGGCCGATGCCGGCCACGGCAAGCGCGGCCACGAGCATGGCTTTGCGTATCATGTATTGGTCTCCTTCCTTCGGGCTCCGGCCTCGTTGCCGGCCTCGCGTCCATGGACCGGGATTCTTGGTTACGGGACGCGGGTTGACGACAGCTACCCGGTGCCGTTCCGGCATGCGGATCTGGCATGATTCCATGTCCCGCGCGGGCACGGTTGCGCGTTGCGTAGTCGGAACCTTCATGGCCATCATTCCCGATATGCGGACATCCTCTGCCGGCAAGACCCGGATGGCCAGCGCCGACGGCCGGCGCGGCGACTTCATGACTTCACTGGCCAAGGGGCTCGAAATCCTGGCCGCGTTCGAGGTCGGCCATCCCCTGGGCAATCAGGAACTGGTCGCCATCACGGGCCTGCCCAAGACCACCGTCTCGCGCATCACCGGCACCCTGGCATCGCTGGGCTACCTGCGCCTGGACGAACAGAGCCGCAAATATTCGATGGGCGCGCGGGTACTGGGGCTGGGTGCCAGCGTACAACGGCACATCGGTCTCCTGCGCACGGCCCGGCCCCACATGCAGCGCCTGGCGGACGAGCTGGATATCGCGGTGATCCTGGGGGCGCGCGACCGCACGGGCCTGGTCTTCCTGGAAGTGATCCATCCTCCGCGCAATGCGCTGACGATCAACACCGACGCCGGTTCGGTGGTGCCCATCGAACGCACGTCCATCGGGCTGGCGTATCTGGTCGCCGCGCCCGTGCCCGAACGCGTGCACATGCTGCAGGCGCTGCGCGACGCGCATCCGGACGACTGGGAGGACATACGCGGCGTGGTCGAGCGGGCCCACAAGGACTATCGCGAGCGCGGCTTCGTGGTGTCCCAGCGCGGACGGGGCGGCCTGATCAGCGGCGTGGGCGTGCCGATGGTGCTGGGCTCGAACGGCGTCTTCTCCTTCGCCTGCGTGGGCCCTTCGATCCAGTTGTCCGAGGTCCGCCTGGTCCAGGTGCTGGGCCCACGCCTGGTGGAAACAGTGTCCGCCATCGGACAGGCCATGCGCGCCGCGGAACGCGGATAGGCCGCACCGATCCGGATTGCGGAACTCGGCCGGTGCGGCCGTTTCTCCCGCCACGGCCGCCGCCTAGAGTTCGAAGCGTACCGATTTCCCCAACGAGCGCTTCGATGAACAGACTTCGCCTACCCGATCACGCCGTCAGCGGCGATTCCGACACCACCGTATTCCTGCTGCACGGCGCCTACGGCTCCAAGGATTATTTCCGGGACCTGACCGGCACGCTGGTGCGGGCCGGCTATCGCGTCGTGGCCTGGGACGCGCCGGGCTACGGCCTGAGTCCGCTGCCCGCGAACGGGCTGTCGATCGAGCACCTGGCCGAAGCCGCGGCCCGGCTGATCGAGCACGCCGGCAGCCGGCGCAACATCGTCATGGGCCACAGCATGGGCGGCATCACGGCGCCGCTGGTCACGCGCCTGGCAGGCGACCGGGTGCACGGGCTGGTGATCTCGGCCACGCTCGGTTCGTTCGCCCGCAAGTCGGCCGAGGACAAGGTGACTTTCCTGAAAGAGCGCATCGATCCGCTCAAGCGCGGCGTGCCCTTCCGCACGGCCGCCGAATCCGTGGTGCGCTCGATGTTCGCGCCGGGCTCGGCCGGGCCGCTGGTGGACCAGGTGCGCGAGGTCGCCCTGTCGATGTCGGCCGACACCTTCTGCGCGGCCATCGAAGCCATCGTGAACTACGACGGTCTGCAGACGATGCGCGAGGTCGGCGTGCCGGCGCTGCTGATCGCCGGCGCGCAGGACAAGGTCGGCCGGCCCGACGGCATGCGCGAACTCACCGCCGTCATCCCCGGCGCGCGCTTCGTGTGCATCGAGGGCGCCGGCCACTACTCGTTCGCCGAACAGCCCGAGGCCTTCAACGCCGCGCTGTTGTCCTTCCTGGCCGGCCTGCCGCAACGCGCCGCCGCCTGACCGCCCGATTCCTTCCCGACCGCTCCCCGCCATGACGATACAAACCCTGCCCAGCGGCGTGATGTCCACGCTGCAGCCCACCGATCATCCGTTCCTGAACGGCCCGTTCCGGCCGATGTTCAACGAGTACATCGCCGACACCGGCAGCCTCCAGGTCATCGGCGAGATTCCCCGCGACCTGGACGGCATCTTCATCCGCAACACGCACAACCAGATCCACCAGCCGCTGGGCATGTTCCATCCCTTCGACGGCGACGGCATGCTGCATGCGGTGCACTTCCACGACGGCCGCGCCACCTACCGCAACCGCTTCGTGCAAACCACGGGCTTCCTGGCCGAACAGGCCGCCCGCCGCTCGCTGTGGGCGGGCCTGCTGGAGCCCGAAAAAGCGTCCCGACGCGGGTCCGGCGCCATGGGCGCGATGAAGGACAACGCCGGCACCGACATCATCTGCCACGCGGGGCTGCTGCTGGCCACGATGTCGCAGGGCAGCGAACCCTGGCGCCTGGATCCCATCACGCTGGACACGCTGGGCCCCGACATCAACTGGGCGCGCAAGCTCCCGGACGGCATCAGCTCGCATTACAAGGTCGATCCGGAAACCGGCGAGATGATGTTCTTCAACTATCCGGAACACTGGCCGTACATGCACTACGGCGTCATCGACCGCAACAACCGCCTGGTGCACTACGTGCCGGTGGAACTGCCGGGCGCCCGCTGGCCGCATGACCTGGGCATCACCCGAAACTATTCCATCCTCCACGACACGCCGCACTTCTTCGATCCCGAACTGCTCAAGCGCGGCCAACACAAGATGACCTTCCATCCCGAGATGCCCGCGCGCTTCGGCGTGATCCCGCGCCATGGCGACGGCTCGCAGGTACGGTGGTTCGAGGCCAAGGCCTGCCACATCCTGCACCTGGCCAATTGCTACGAGGACGGCGACGAGATCGTGATGGACGGCTGCATCATGCCCGAGCCCAAGCTGCATCCGGTGGGCGCGACCGACGGCAAGGACATCTACGCCCGGATCAAGGCAAGGCTGGACAAGCACAACAACCCGACCATGATGCACCGCTGGCGCTTCAACCTGCGCACCGGCGCCACCACCGAGCAATACCTGGACGACGAAATCAGCGAGTTCCCGGTGATCAGCAACGACTACGTGGGCCGGCCCTACCGCTACAGCTACAACGTGCTCTATCAACCCGGCGAGTGGCTGTTCCGCGGCTTGAAACGCTTCGATCTGCTGACGGGCGCCATGCAGCGATACGAATACGGGCCCGGCCGCTACGGCAGCGAACCCCAGGTGGCGCGGCGCCTGGGCGCGCGCGACGAAGACGACGGCTACGTGACCGTCTTCGTCACCGACATGAACCAGGACCGCTCCGAATGCCTGGTGCTGGATGCCCGCGACATCTCCCGCGGGCCGCTGGCCACCATCGTGCTGCCGGAGCGCATCCCCATCGGCACCCACGCCTGCTGGGTGGAGGGCGACCGCATCCCCGGTGAACATCGCGATCCGGCGGCCTGGGCATGACGCCGGCCGAACTGGTCCTGCTGCCGGGCCTGAACAATACGGCGGCCGTATTCGATGACGTAAAGGCGGCCCTGCCGGACACCGTGCGCGCGCACTGCCCGGACCTTCCCGCGCTGGAGACGGTGGAAGAACTGGCCGATCGAGTGTTGCGCGAAGCGCCCGCGCGCTTCTGGCTGGGCGGCTTCTCGTTCGGGGGGTATGTCGCGATGGCGGTGCTCGACCGGGCACCCGAACGGATCCAGGGTATCGCGCTGATCTGCTCGGGCCCCGCGGCCGATACGCCCGCCCAGGCCGCCAAGCGGCAGGAAGCCATCGCCGGTGCCCGCCAGGGCGGCTACCTGGAGACGGCCGCCGCCTCCACCGCCCCGTTCCATCCGGACAGCCTGGCTCGTCCCGAACTGATGGCGCGGCGCCGGACCATCGTGCAGGCCTATGGCGCGCAACGCTACATCGCGCATTGCCTGGCCTGCATCGCCCGGCCGGATCGCGCCGGGCTGCTCGACGGCCGCCACCCGACCCTGCTGGTGACCACCACGCACGACCGGGTCGTGGCGCCGGAGAACCTGCAGCGGCTGGCGGCCGAGGTGCCGGGCAGCAGGCTGGAGACGGTGGCGGGGGCCGGCCACCTGTTGCCGTTGGAACAACCCGCCGCGCTGGCCGCCGTGCTGGCGCGATGGATCGCGCAGGGAGACGCGTCGTGACGCCGCTTCCCCTGCAAGGGCTGCGCGTTTTCGACCTGAGCCAGGGCGTGGCCGGCCCCTACTGCACCATGCTGCTGGCCGCGCAGGGCGCCGACGTGGTGAAGGTCGAGCCTTTCGAGGGCGACTGGATTCGCTCGGGCCGCAACCAGCATCGCGGACACACCCCCGCCTCCATCACGGTCAATCTCGGCAAGCGCAGCATCGCGCTCAATCTCAAGCATCCGGACGGGCCCGGGACGGCACGCCGCATCGCCGCCGGCTGCGACATCGTGATCGAGAGCTTTCGCCCCGGCGTGGCCGCGCGGCTGGGCCTGGACGATGCCGCGCTGCGGGCGGATCGGCCGGACCTCGTCTACGCCTCGATCTCGGGCTTCGGCCAGGACGGGCCGCTGAGCCGGCGCGGCGTGGTCGACCAGATCATGCAGGCGTTCTGCGGCTGGATGACGTTGAATGCCGATGCGGCGGGCCAGCCCCAGCGCACACGCAACGTCGTGCTGGCCGACCAGGTCACCGGACTCTACGCATACCAGGCCGTCAGCGGCGCCCTGATCGGCAAGCTGCGGCACGGCGCCGGCGCGCGCCTGGACATTTCGCTGATGGGAGCGATGGCGGCCTTCCTCGCGCCACGGCTGGTCGCCGCCGGGACGGGCGGCGGCGAAGCCGGCCAGGTCTATTTCGCCGCGCCGACGGGCGAATACCCCACGCGTGCCGGCACGCTGATGCTGGCGGCCCGCAAGCCCGCGGAGTTCCAGAGCTTCTGCGAGACCATCGGCCGGGCCGACCTGCACACGGACGCGCGCTTCGCCACGCAGGAGGCGCGCAACCGCCACGCCGCCGAACTGGACCGCGAGATCGCCGCCAGCCTGTCCACGCGCACCGCCGACGAATGGGAGACCCTGCTGAACGAACGCGGCGTCATGGCCAGCGTGGTGCGCGGCGTCGGCCAGTTCATGGCCTCGGAACAGATGCGGTTTGCCGGGCTGGTGGAAACGGTGGACGTGGCGGGCGTGGGCGAGTGCCCGCTCGTCCGGCTGCCCGGGGCACCCGCCTGGTCCGCACGGCCCCATGCGCCCGCCGTACCCGCGATCGGACAGCACGGCGGCGACATCCTGCGCGAGGCCGGCCTGGCCGAGCGCGACATACAACAGCTGGTCGACGCCCGATGCGTGCGCCTGCCTTCCACGGAAGAAATGCGATTCCATGTCTCGTGAACTCCTGCGCGGCCTGCGCCTGCCCATCGTCTCGGCGCCCATGTTCCTGCTGTCGGGCCCGGAGCTCGTGCTTGCCGCATGCAAGGCCGGCATCGTAGGCGCCTTCCCCACGCCCAATGCACGTCCGATCGACGTGCTGGACCAATGGATGCGCACCATCACCGAGGGCCTGGAAGCGGCGCGCGCCGCCGATCCCGGCGCGCGGCTCGGTCCCTGGGCGGCGAACCTGGTCACCCACTCCTCGAACTCCCGGCTGCCCGAGGACCTGGCGCTGGTCGCCCGCTACAAGCCCCCCATCGTCATCACCGCGCTGGGCAGCCCGCGGCCCGCCATCGACATCGTCCATGGCTACGGCGGCATCGTGCTGGCCGACGTGATCGACCTGCGGCTGGCCCGCAAGGCGATCGCCGCGGGAGCCGACGGACTGGCCTGCGTCAGCGCGGGGGCCGGTGGCCATACCGGCAGCCTGTCGCCCTTCGCGTTCATCAGCGCGGTGCGGCAGTTCTTCGACGGCATCATCGCCGTCGGCGGCGGCATCGCCGACGGCTGGGGCGCGGCCGGCGCGATCGCCGCCGGGGCCGATCTGGTCTACATGGGCACCCGCTTCCTGGCGACCCGGGAAAGCCGGGCCGCGGGGGCCTACAAACAGATGGTGGTCGAGTGCGACACCGAACAACTGATCGTCAGCAGCGGTATCACCGGCACACCGGCGAGCTGGCTCAAGCCGTCGCTCGCGGCCAACGGCATCGACCCGGATACGCTCGCGGCCAGCAGCAGCCGGCACTACGACAGCAATACCCCCTTCGCGAAAAAGCGGTGGCTGGATGTGTGGGCTGCGGGCCAGGGGCTGGGCGTGATAGGGGATGTGCCTGATGTGGCGGAGCTGGTGGACCGGCTGGAGCGGGAGTACCGCCAGGCGGGCGAGCGCTTCGACACGCTGCGCGGCGGAGCGGCCGGCCGTAGGCCCGCCTAAGCCTTCTTCCCCAGCGCCTCGCGCAGCCTCAGCACCCCCGGCAGCCCGGTGTTCTGAACCGGCGTGAACAGCGATAGCTGGACCCGGCCCAGGTCCAGTTCGCCGCCCCGCAGCGCCACGACCCTGCCGCTTTCCGCGTAGGTCGCCAGCAGGCGGTCGGGAGCCAGGCCGATCATGTCGGTGTGCGCGACGATCTGGATGGCGGTATGGATGGACGGACACTCCACGGACACCGCCGGCGGCGCCATGCCTTGTTGCAGAAACAGCCGCTGGAACGTCGCGTGCGTGCGCGAGCCCCGCTTGTGCATGACCCAGCGTTCGCCCGCCAGGTCGGTGACGGCGACCCGCGCCCGGCGGGCCAGGGGATGGCCGGATGCCGCCACGACTTTCATGTGGCTGCGCCAGAGCGGCTCCACCACGATCCGGTCCAGGTCAATCGTGCCGACGACCGCCTCGTCCATCCAGCCGATCACGCAGTCCAGCTCTCCCGCCACCAGGCTTTGCAGCAATTCGGCCGCGGTGCCTTCCTCGATTTGCAGGCGGCACGCCTCGGCCTGGGTGATCCGCGCCAGCGCGCGCGGCAGCGCATCGACGCTCGCAAGTTGCACGCACCCAAGCCGGACGATGGGCTCGTCCACGGGCGGTGCCACCGCCTCCAGCGCCATGTTCAGCGAGGCCAGCGCCACCCGCAGCCGCTCCAGCGCCCGCAGGCCCGCCGGGGTCAGCCGGCCGCCGCGCGCACCGCGCGATACCAGCGGCACGCCGAAGTTCTCTTCCAGTTCCTGGAGCAGCAGGGTGACCGCGGGTTGGCTGAGATTCAGTTCGCGCGCGGCGCCGCCCAGCGATCCCGTCCGGTGGATGATGTCCAGCAGCCGCAAATGGCGCACCCGCAGCCGCTCGAACCGGTAGCCGGGCAGGAAGGGCGGGCTTGCGTCAGCCATACGATTTTCTTATGTATCGATCGGAACTCCATAATTGTGCCTGAATGCTGCCGACTCGATAATCTTTCGGCCGAACCCGGTCGAAGCCGCCCGGGACACCACTCGCCAGACCCCGAGGACACGACATGTGGACCCATCGCAACAGGATCGCCCGGCTCATGCTGGCCGGATGGGCCGCGGCATCATGCGCGGCCTTTTCCCCCGCCGGCGCCGCCTATCCGGAGAAACCCATCCGCCTGGTCGTGCCTTTCCCGCCCGGTGGCGCGGTCGACGGCTATGCCCGTATCGTGCAGCCCGCCCTGTCGCGGGAGCTGGGGCAGACGGTGGTCGTGGAGAACCGCACCGGCGCCAGCGGCATGATCGGCTCGGAGGCCGTGGCGCGCGCGCCCGCCGACGGCTACACGCTGCTGCTGGGCAATATCGCCACCTTCGCCATCAATGTGGGCATCTACAAGAAGATGCCGTATGACCCGATACGCGACCTGGCCCCCATCGCCAAGACCGTCGCCGTCAATTACGTGCTGGTGGTCAACCCCAAGGTGCCCGCCCGCAACGCGGCCGAGCTGGTGGCCTATGCGAAGGCGCATCCGGGCAAGCTGACCTACGGCTCGTCCGGCAGCGGCAGCGCGCAGCACATGGCGGCGGAACTATTCAAGGCCCGCACCGGCACCGAGATCCTGCACATCCCGTACAAGGGAACCGGCGAGCTGATCGCGGACCTGCTGGCCGGCCACGTGGACATGATCTTCGCGGACCAGGGAACGATGATGCAGCAGGTCTCCGCGGGCAAGCTGCGCGTGCTGGGCGTGTGCGGCCCCCAGCGGTCCGCCGACTACCCCGACATTCCCACGGTCGCGGAAGCGGCCGGCATCCCCGGCTTCGAGGTGGTGGCCTGGCAGGGACTCGCCGCGCCGGCGGGAACACCCGCGGACGTCGTGCGGCGCGTCAACGCCGCGATCAACAAGATCCAGGCCGATCCCGCCATCCGCAGGCAGATCAACCAGGCGGGGCTTACGCCCGACAGCGGCACACCCGAGGAATTCCGGCGCTACGTCGAAGCGGAGATCGGCAAGTGGAGCAAGCTGGCCCGGGACGTGGGCGCGACCGTCGATTGACCGCCCGCCGATGACGATCGCACGCATCGATGCCTGGGTATTCCGCGCCCCCATCGACCGGCCGGTACGAGCCGCGGTGGGAACGCTGCGCGACCGCCCGGCCCTGTTCATCCGGCTGACGGACGACGACGGCGCGACCGGCTGGGGAGAAGTGTTCTGCAATTTCCCGCAGGTGGGCGCGGAACACCGCGCGCGCCTGATCGACAGCGTGGTCGGCCCGCTGCTGGTGGGACGGCCTGCGGCGGACCCGCCCCTGCTGCATGCGGGCCTGGCCGCGACGCTGCGCCGGCTGGCGATCCAGTGCGGCGAGCCCGGCCCGTTCGCGCAGATACTGGGCGCCATCGACCAGGCCGCCTGGGACCTGCTGGCCCGGCGGCGCCGGTTGCCGCTCTGGCGCGTGCTGGGCGGCGCGTCGGCGTCCCGCTCGGTCCGTGTCTACGCCAGCGGCCTGGGGCCGCAGGGCGTGGCCGAACTGGCCGGGGCCAAACGGGAACAGGGCTTTCGCGCCTTCAAGCTGAAGGTCGGCTTCGATCCGGGCATCGACCTTGCCAACGCGCGCCAACTGCGCGGCGCGATAGGAGACGACGCGCTGCTGATGCTGGATGCCAACCAGGCGTGGGACGCCGCCCAGGCCGTGGACAGGCTGCGGGAACTGTCCGCCTTCGCCCCGGTATGGGCCGAGGAACCGGTGGCCGCCGACGAACCGCTCGATGCGTGGACGCGCGTCGCGCGCGAAGGCGGCGTCCCCCTGGCGGCGGGCGAGAACATGCTGGGCGAGGCGGCGTTCGCGGCGTCGCTGGCGAATGGACATCTGCGCTACATCCAGCCCGACGTGGGCAAATGGGGCGGGCTGTCCGGAAGCCTGCGCATCGCCCGCCTGGCCGCGGCCCATGGCGCGACGCTGTGTCCACACTGGCTGGGCGGCGGCATCGGCCTGGCGGCATCGATGCACTTGCGCGCGGCGCTGGGCGACGGCGGATTCGTCGAGGTCGACTCGAACCCGAATCCGCTGCGCGAAGGGGTATTCGGTCCCATGCCGCTGCGCGAAGGACGCTACGAACTGTCCGAAGCCGGCGGCCTCGGCATCGAGCCCGACCTGGCCGCCTTGTCTGCCTTTCTCGTCCGGCACTGAGGCAGCGCCGGACCGGGACCACCATGGAGCCCATCATCGAATCCGTTCCCGACCTCCTGCCCGCCGACCACGAACGCGCCGTGCTGGCCGGCCGCGCCTGGGTGCCCGGCATCGGCCCCTGCCTGGCCGCGGTGCGCGATGGCCGGCTGGTGGACATCACGGCCCACGGACCGACCATGGCCGATCTGCTCGAACGGCCCGACCGGGTGGCGCGGGTGCGCGATGCGCCCGGCGCCGATCTCGGTCCCGTCGCGCCGCTGGCGCGCGCCGCCGGCGCGGCCCGTCCGGACACCCTCCATCTGCTGGCGCCCTGCGACCTGCAAGCCATCAAGGCCTGCGGCGTCACGTTCGCCGCCAGCCTGCTCGAACGCCTGATCGAGGAACGGGCCAAGGGCGACCCCGCGCGGGCGCCGGCCCTGCGCGCGGCCTTGCAGGCCCAGCTCGGAACGGACTTGTCCGCCGTCCGGCCGGGCTCGCCCGAGGCCGCCGTCTTGCGCACGCAGCTTTGCGCCAGCGGCGAATGGTCGCAATACATGGAAGTGGGCCTGGGCAAGGATGCCGAGATCTTCACCAAGGCCCAACCCATGTCCGCCGTCGGCCACGACGCCGACATCGGCATCCTGCCCGATTCGGCCTGGAACAATCCCGAACCGGAAATCGTCCTGGCGGTGGACAGCCGGGGCCGGCCGGTCGGCGCCAGCCTGGGCAACGACGTCAACCTGCGGGACTTCGAGGGCCGCAGCGCGCTGCTGCTGGGGCGGGCCAAGGACAACAACGCCTCGTGCGCCATCGGTCCGTTCATCCGGCTGTTCGACGACGGCTTCGGCCTGGACGACATCCGCCGGGCCGTCGTCCACCTGCGCATCGACGGTGCCCGGGACGGGTTTTCACTGCGCGACGAGAGCCGGATGGACCTGATCAGCCGCGACCCGCTAGACCTGGCCCGGCAGGCACTGGGGCCGCATCACCAGTATCCGGACGGCCTCATGCTGTTCCTGGGCACGATGTTCTCGCCCGTACAGGACCGGTACGAGGCCGGACACGGCTTCACCCATGCCGTCGGCGACCGGGTCGCGATCTCGTCGCCGCGGCTGGGCGCGCTGGTGAACCGGGTCGTCCACGCGGCCGACGCCGCGCCGTGGACCTTCGGGACGCGTGCCTTGATGGCGAACCTGTACGCGCGCGGCCTGCTTGCATGACCGGCCGGGGCGGGCGGCTCTTCAAGCGGCCCGCACCATCTCCGCCATCGCTTCCCGCAACCGCAGCAGTTGTGGATGGTCCGCACTGCCGGCGCGGTAGACCAGCGCGGTCGGCACCGCCTGGGGCATGCTCTCGACACGTACCCGCGCAACGCGGCGAATGCGCGCTTCGGCATGCATCATGGTTTCCGGAACGGCGGAAACGCCGACCCCGGCCGCGACCAGTTGTATGGTGGTCGCGGGATGGTTGGAGGTCACCACCGGCTCCGGCACGGCCACGCCGGCCCGCAGGAAATTGCCTTCGAGCGCCTGGCGCGCCAGGAACGAGGAATCGGGCAGGATCCACGGCATGTCGAGCAGTTCCTTCCACGTCACGACCCGCTTCCTGGCCAGCGGACTTCCCGTCGGCGCAATGACGACGTACTTGTGCTCCAGATAATGTTCGTACACCAGTCGGCTGGAGCGGTGGGTGGAAAAAACCGCTTGGTTGTAGGACGTCAGCAACGCGTCGAGCTCGCCTTCGACCAGCCGCTCGAAAAGCCGGGGGACGGGATCTTCGCTCAGGCGCACGATGACGCGTTCGTCGCCGGCCCGCAGTTTCGCCAGAATGGCGGGCAGCATGCCCGCGCCGATCGCCGAGGGCGCGCCCAGGTGCAGGACCATGGCCGGCTCCTGCCGCGAGAGACGGGTCACCTCGTTCAGGTGCCCCAGTTCGGCCAGCAGGACCGCGGCACCGTTCAGGACCGCCTGCCCTGCCGGCGTGGGCGCCAGTCCGCGCGCGCCGCGCCGAAAGATCGGAAACCCGAAGGCGTCCTCGATTTCCTTCAACGCCTTGCTCAGGGCCGGCTGAGTCAGGTGCAGCCGGGCGGCCGCCTTGCCGATCGTGCCGGTGCGCCGCAGCTCCAGCAACATCGACAGGTGGCGGAAACGCACGCGTGCCACGAGTCTGTCCAGGATCTCGGACGATTGCATGGGCATTCCATAATGTTATGGGTACATGAGAATACATCACTATTTATTTTGTCCCGGCGTCCCTATCCTTGCCGAACGCACAACGGACAACGTCCCGCCATGCGCCGATGAAGAACGCATCTGGAGACGCGTCGAATGAAGCTCATTGCCCTTGCCGCCGTGGCGGTCTCGCTCGCCTGCCGGGTATTCGCGGCCGACGCCGCGGAATTTCCCCGGGCCGGCAAACCCATCCGCATCGTCGTCGGGCTGGCGGCGGGAGGTCCCACCGATACCCAGGCCCGCGTGGTCGCGCTGCATTTGCAGAAGGAATTGGGCGTCCCCGTGGTCGTGGAAAACCGGCCCGGGGCAAGCATGATGATGGCGCCGGCCGACGTGGCGCGCGCCGCGCCCGACGGCCACACGCTCCTGTATTCGCCGTCCGGTCCCTTCACGCAAAGTCCCCATACCAACGAGAAGCTGGCCTACGACCCGTTCAAGGACTTCACGCCGATATCGCTGGGCTCCCTGGGGCCGCTGGTGCTCGTCGTCCACGAGTCCGTGCCGGCGAAGAACCTGAAGGAGCTCGTCGCCTATGCGCAGGCCCATCCGGGCAAACTCAACTACGCGTCGTTCGGCGCCGGGACGTCCTCGCACCTGTTCGGCCAGCTCATGGCGAAGCAGTATGGCCTCGACATGGTCCACGTCCCCTACAAGGGGGCGGCGGACGTGCAGAAGGATTTGCTGACGGGCCGGATACAGATCATGTTCGCCGCCGCGGGCGGCGCCGTCCAGTTCGTTCATAGCGGCGGCGTGCGCATGCTGGGGGTCGCGGCGCCGCAGCGGTCGGGGCTGCTGCCGGAACTGCCCACGCTGGCCGAGCAAGGCGCCAAGGGCCTGGATATCGATGGCTGGGTGGGATTCTTCGGCCCCGCCGGCATGGCGCCCGCCGCCACGAGCCGGCTCAACGCGGCGCTGGTCAAGGTACTGGCGCTGCCGAAGGTCAAGCAGGAGTTCGCCAAGAGCGCCTACGAGGCCGCTTCGTCGTCCCCCGAAGCATTCGCCGCCATGGTCAAGACCTCCTACGACCAATGGGGCAAGGTGGTCCGTGCGCTCGGACCCGGCAACCCATGATGGCCGTGGACGATCTGGTCCGGGAGCTGAAGGCCGATCTGGAGCGGTATGCCGCATTCGGCGACATGATGTCGGGCGGGGCGGGGGATCTCGCCGCGGCCGACTGGATAGCCGAGCGGATGGCAGGCATGGGCTACGCGGTGGCTCGGCAGGCGTTCGACATTCCCTGCTTCGAACCCGCCGAATGCACGCTCACGGCCGGCGGATTCACCGCAACGCTCCATGCCCAGCCGCCGGTCACCTCCACTTCGCCTGCCGGCCTCGCCGCGCCGCTCGCGGTCGTCCGCTCCCCCCATGACGCTGGCGACGCCAGGGGCCGCATCGCACTCATCGTGCTGCCCCATGGGCGGCATGCTTCCATGCAGTCGCCAGCGATCCGGCCGCTTGTGCAAGCCGCCGCCAAGGCCGGGGCGGTGGCGCTCGTCATCGTTCCCGTCGGGCCGACCGGCCGGATCATGGGCCTGAACTGCAACCTGGAAGAACCCGTGGCACCGCTGCCGGTCGGCATCCTGGCTCCGGCCGAGCTGGAGCCGTTCCTGGCGGCCGCCCGGAGCGCGTCGCCGGCGACACTGGTCCTTCACGGCCGCGGGGCCATGCGCCCTACCTGCAACGTGCATGGCGTGCTCGATCGCGGTCCGCGCTGGGTGGCGCTGTCGACGCCTCGAACGGGATGGTTCGGCTGCGTCAGCGAACGGGGCACCGGCACGGCCGCGTTCCTCGCATTGGCCGAATGGGTGACAGGACGGTTCCCGGCGCACTCGGTCTTCTTCATGAACAGCGGCGCGCACGAATACCATTTCGCCGGTGCGCACCGAGCCATGCGGTTCGCGCCGCCACCCGGCGACACCGACGTCTGGGTCCATCTGGGCGCCTCGCTCGCCACGCGCGGCCACATCGAATTCCGGGGTCTACAGCGCATGCTGGGCTCCGCCGATTCCAATCGCATCCTCATGACGTCCGACCGTTTCCGGGATGCCGCGTCCGAGGCCTTCGCGGGGCTGAGCGGACTCGAATGCCCCGCGCCGGTGCTCGGCGGCGTCAGCGAACTGGCCACGATACTCTCGCGAGGCTACGAAGGCTTCGCCGTGCTGGGCATGCCCCGCGCCTTCCATACGCGGGAAGACACCCTGGATACCGTCGATGCCGGCCTGCTGGCACCCGTGGTCCGCGCGCACATGGCGCTCATGGAAGCCGTCGTGACGTCACCGCGGCAGGCCTGGAGCGAGGCGAACCCATGAAGCTCCGGCGTTTTGCCCAGAACCCCATCATTACCCGCGCGCTGGACCCCTCCATCGGCAACAACATCGACGGCCCCTCGTTGATCCGGGTGCCCGACTGGATCCCCCATCCGCTCGGCCGCTATTACCTTTACTTTGCCCATCACCAGGGCGGCTTCATTCGCCTCGCCTACGCCGACGATCTGCGTGGACCGTGGACGATCCATGCGCCCGGCGTGCTGAACGTCGAGGACTCCACGTGCACGGACCACGTCGCATCGCCGGACGTCCATGTGGATCACTCGCAGCGGCGGATCCGGATGTACTTCCACGGCGTCGCCTTCCCATCGGGTGGCCCCACGGACGGCCACGAGCAGCGCTTCGGCGAGGCCGGACGCTGGATAGGCACGCAGCGCACCAAGCTCGCGCTTTCGCGCGACGGGCTCTCGTTCCAGGCACGCGGCGAGGTGCTCGGCGCCTCGTATTTCCGGGTTTTCCAATGGGCGGGCTGGACCTACGCGATGGCCATGCCCGGCGTGCTCTACCGCTCGCGCGACGGCATCGCGGGATTTGAACCCGGACCGATCCTGTTCCCCGCGTCTTTTCGGCATTGCGCGGTGCACGTATCGGGTTCGCGCCTGCACGTCTTCTTCACGCGCGCCGGAGACTGTCCGGAGAGCATTCTTCACACGGCCATCGACCTGCGGCCCGATTGGCACGCCTGGACGCCCGGCCCGATCACCACGGTCATGCGGCCTGAATGCGACTACGAAGGCGCCCGCCTGCCTTGGCGCCCTTCCGAGCGGGGCCCGGTTTTCGAGCCGGTCGCCCAGTTGCGCGATCCCGCGATCTTCGTCGAGGACGGCCGGGCCTATCTCCTGTATGCGGCGGCGGGAGAACAGGCCATCGGCATGGCCGACATCGATCTGCCCGGATAGCCGCTCCGGTTTCGTTCGGCGGCGGCGCTTCGCCGCCGGTGCTCAGACCGTCGCCGCGCTGCCCAGTATCACCGTGCTCTGGCTGGACAAGGTCCCGCCGTTGCCATGCGCGATGGCCGTCTCGCAACCGGCCACCTGACGCCTGCCCGCTTCGCCACGAACCTGGCGCACGGCCTCCATCAGCACGAACACCCCGTACATGCCGGGATGGCAGTACGACAGGCCGCCGCCATTGGTGTTGACCGGCAGGCCGCCGCCCGGCGCGATGGCGCCGTCGGCCACGAAACGGCCGCCCTCGCCCTTGGGGCAGAAGCCCAGGTCTTCCAGGAACAGCAGGGTGGTGATGGTGAAGGCGTCGTACACCTGGACCGCGTCGATGTCGCGCGGCGCGAGGCCGGCCATGGCGTAGGCCGCCGCGCCGGATCGCGCCGCACCCGTGACCGTGAGGTCGGGCATGCTGGTGATGTGGTAGTGGCTGAGATGTTCGCCCACGCCCAGCACGTAGGCGGGCGGCTTGCACAGCGTGGCCGCCCGCTCGGCCGAAGTCATGATGAGCGCGCCGCCACCGTCGGTGACGAGGCAGCAGTCGCGCACCGTCAGGGGATGGCTGAGCATGCGCGCGCCCAGTACCTCGTCCACGGTCAGCGGAGTCTTCTCCCACGCGGCGGGGTTGAGCAGGGCCCATTGCCGCGCGGCCACCGCGATCTGCGCGAGCTGTTCGCGCGTGGTGCCGTACTGGTGCATGTGGCGCGAGGCCGCCAGCGCATACGAACTGGCGGTATAGATGGGCCGGTAGGGCGCCTCGTAGGGATTGACGTCGGGCGCGGCCACGTTGCTGCGGCCGGCGCTGCGCTGGGTGCTGCCGTAGGCGATCAGCGCGACCTCGCACAGGCCGGACTGGATCGCGAGCTGCGCGTGCGCCACCATGGACATGAAGCTGCATCCGCCGATGTTCGTGCCGTCGTGGTAGCGCGGCGCGATGCCCAGGTATTCGCACAGCGCCAGGGTGGGCATGCGGCTTTGCGAGGTGGTGGCGAACACGCCGTCCACGTCGCGCAGCGACAGGCCGCAGTCCCGCAGCGCGTGGTGCGTGGCCTGGCCCATCAGGTCCAGCGGCGACAGGCCTTCGGCCACCTGCCCCAGGTCCGATTCGGCCACGCCGACGATGGCGCAGGCGCCGCGTTGCAGGGCGTTCATGCGGCCTCCGGAAGGAAGACAGGATAAGGCGGCTGGCCGTCCGGCGGCGTGTGCACCTGGGCGCGCACGCGCAGGCCGATGCGCACGTCGTCGGCCGGAACGCCCTCGACCCGGCTCATCAGGCGAAAGCCCTCGTCCATGTCGACCAGCACGACGTTGTAGGGCGCCTGGTCGCGCGGGCTGATGACGGTGACGGCGTACACGGTGCCCAGGCCCGCGCTGGCGCGCCAGGCCAGGTCGGGATTGCCGGTGCCGGGCCCGATGACCCGTGGCGGGAACACCGCGCGGCCACTGGCCGGATCGTACTGATAGGCCAGCTCGCCGCGGGCGAGATGGTCGCGGAAGGCCGCCAGCGGCGACAAGGAAAGGCGTTCTTGGTCCATGGTTCCTGTGATGGTTGGCTGCCGCTTCAGACGATGCCGTCGCGGCGCAAGGCCGCGATCTCCTGGTCGCTGCAATCGGCCAGGTCGCGCAGCACGGCGTCGGTGGAGTCGCCCAGCACGGGCGGCGGCCGGTCGTAGGCCGGCGGCGTGCCGCGCAGGCGCAGCGGGCTGGCGATGGTCGAGACGATGCCGCCGTCGGCCTTGGGCATGTCCACGCGCAATCCGCGATGCCGCACCTGGGCGTCCTCGAACACCTGGGCGTAGTCGTTGATCGGCCCGCAGGGCACGCCATGGGCTTCCAGCCGCGCGATCCATTCGTCGCGCGGGCGGGTCAGCATGGTGCGGGCCAACTCGGGCACCAGTTCCTGCCGGCCGACGATGCGGCCCGTGACTTTCTTCCAGCGTTCGTTACCGGCCAGGTCGGGCCGTTCGATGGCGGCGCAATATTGCTGCCACTGCTTATCGTTGCCCACGGCCACCACGATCTCGCCGTCGGCGACCGCGAACACCTGGTAGGGGACGAGGCTGGCGTGCGCGTTGCCGTAGCGGTGCGGCACCTTGCCGTTGGCGAAGTAGCCGGTGACCTGGTTGCCGCCCAGCGCCACGATGCAGTCCAGCAGCGCCATGTCGATGTACTGGCCACGGTCCGACACGGTGCGGTGCTGCAGGGCGGACAGGATGGCGATGGTGGCATACATGCCGGTCATCACGTCGGCGATGGCGACGCCGACCTTCTGCGGGCCACCGCCCGGCAGTTGGTCATGCTCGCCGGTGATGCTCATCAGGCCGCCCTGCGCCTGGAACACGAAGTCGTAGCCCGGCTTGTGGGCGCTGGGGCCGTCCTGCCCGTAGCCGGTGATGGAGCAATACACCAGGCGCGGGTTGATGCGCGACAGGCTGTCGTAGTCCAGCCCGTAGCGTTTCAGGTCGCCGATCTTGTAGTTCTCGACCACCACGTCGGACCGGGCCGCCAGCCGGCGCACCAGTGCCTGGCCCTCGGGCCGGGCGATGTCCATGGTGATGGATTTCTTGCCGCGGTTGGCGGCGGCGTAGTAGGTGGAGTCGCCGCTGTCCCCGCCGTGGGCGTCGCGCACCCACGGTGGCCCCCAGGCGCGGGTGTCGTCGCCGCTGCCGGGGCGCTCCACCTTGATGACCTCGGCGCCCATGTCGGCCAGGTTCTGCGTGCACCAGGGGCCGGCCAGGATGCGCGACAGGTCCAGGACGCGGATGTGCGACAGCGCGCCGGTCTGGCCGCCCGCGGCGGCCTGCGTGTTTTCGGAAGGCATGTAGGAATCAGTCGATCTTGATGTTGGCGTCGGTGATGACCTTGGACCACTTGCTGAGTTCGGCATCGACGAACGCGGCGAACTCGGGCTGGGTCATGGTGCCGGGCTCGGCGCCCTGCGCCGCGAACTCCTTGCGTACGGTAGGGCTGGACAAGGCCTTGCGCACGTCGGCCGACAGCCGGCTGGCCAGTTCGGGCGACATGCGGCCCGGGCCGTACAGGCCGAACCAGGCGGTGGCCTCGAAGCCCTTCACGCCCGCCTCGTCGAGGGTGGGCACGTCCGGCAGCGCGGGCGAACGCTTGAGCGAAGTCACGCCCAGGGCCCGCAGGCGGCCCGACTTGATGTGCTGGATCACGCCCGGCACCGAGTCGAACATCACCGGGATCTGGCCACCCAAGAGGTCGTTCAGCGCCGGCGCCGCGCCCTTGTAGGGGATGTGCGTCATCTGGATGCCGGTCATGGACTTGAACAGTTCGCCCGACAGGTGGTTGGCGCCGCCGGTGCCGGCCGAACCGAAATCCACCTTGCCGGGATGCTGCCTGGCGTAGGCGATCAGTTCCTGCACTGTGCGCGCCGGAAAGGCATGGTTCACCACCAGCACGTTGGGCACGGCCGCGACCTGGGCGATGGGGGTGAAGTCGGTGCGCGTGTTGTAGCGCAGGTTTTTGTACAGGCCGGGGTTGATGACGTGGTGCGTGGCCGTCAGCATCAGCGTGTAGCCGTCGGGCTGCATGGCCGCCAGTTGTTCCGAGAAGATGGTGCCGCTGGCGCCGGCGCGGTTCTCCACCACGACCGGCTGGCTCCAGTTCTTCTGCAGCTCGGCCGCCAGTTGGCGGGCCAGGATGTCGGTGGTGCCGCCCGGGGGAAACGGCACGACGATCCTGACCGGCTGGGTGGGAAAGTTCTGGGCGTGGGCCAGGGCGGGCAGGGCCAAGCCCGCCGCGCTGGCCAGCACGGCAAGGGCACGCTGGATGCGCATCGTCATGTCGTCTCCTTTCTTCTATCTATCGTGCGCGCGTGCTCAGGCCGCGCCCAGTTCGTGCGGGAACTCGACCATGGCCTCGCCCGCCGCGACGATCTCGCCGCGCTGGTTCGCCACCTGCACCGTCAGCGTGGCCCAGCGGCTTTTCTTCGTGGCCTGCACGGCCGAGACCGTGGCGGTGGGCGTGATGGTGTCGCCCGGCTTGACCGGGACCTTCCAGCGCGTCTCGAGCCGGCGCTGCATGCCGCCCAGCGGATAGAGCCAATCGGTCAGCATCTTGGTGATGACGCCGAAGTTGTTCATGCCGTGCATGATGATCCCGCCGAAGTTGGTCCGGCCGAAATCGCCCTTCATGTAGTCGTCGTCCCAGTGCAGCGGGTTGTGGTCCAGCGAGGCGTCGCAGAAGGCGCGGATGGTCTCGCGGGTGGGGGAGAAAGGCGTGCCCTCGATGGTCAGGCCGGGCTTCAGGGTGTCGAATGCGTTGCTCATGATTGACCTTCAGAAGGGGCGGATGGTCCAGCCGCGGCCGGAGCAGATGACTTCGTCGCGCTGGTTGAAGAACACGTTGTCGTGCACCACGAACAGGCGGTTCTTCTTGATGACCTTGTCCAGCGCGCGTGCTTCGAGCCGGATGACGTCGCCCGGCCGGGCCGGCAGGTTGTAGCTCCACGACTGGCCGGCGTTGACGGTGCCGGGGCTGCGCATCCAGTCGTCGGTGGGGGTGCACGCGAACATCAGCAGGATGTGGATGGCCGGCGGGGCGATCAGGCCCTTGTAGGGGCTCTTGCGCGCATACTCCTCGTCGAAGTAGAGCGGATGCATGTCGCCGACCACGCGGCAGTATTTCTGGATAGCCTCCAGCGTGAGCGTGTAGGGCAGGGTCTTGCGCGGTTCGCCGGGAACGATGTCATCCCAGGTCTTGCGCAATTGCTCGTCTTTCCAGAAGTCGGTTTCGAAGCTTGTCTCGGTTGTCATGGAAGTCCATTGAGAGGTGTTGACCTGCGGCCTGGATCTGCTAGAATGACCGCTTAGCGGATACAAGTAACCGCTCTATGACCATTATTTGGATTCCGGCCTGCGCTGTCAAGGCCGTGGAGGACCCATGGCGACCCCAGAAAGCGAATCGTTCGTCCGCACCTTCGCCCGCGGCCTGGCCGTGATCGAGGCCATGGGCTACGGCTCGTATCGGAAGAACCTGGCGGAGATCGCCGAAGAGGTGGACCTGCCGCGCACCGCGGTGCGGCGCTTCCTGCTGACCCTGATCGAACTCGGTTTCGTGCAGACCGACGGCAAGCGCTACTGGCTGACCCCGCGCGTGTTGCGGCTGGGCCTGTCCTACCTGAACAGCCTGCCCTACTGGCGCCAGGCCCAGCTCAGCCTGGAAGAACTGTGCGGGCGAATCAAGCAGTCGTGCGCGCTGTCGGTGCTCGACGGCGAACACATCGTCTACATCCAGCGCCAGCACTCCAAGCGCATCCTGACCATGAGCCCGTCGCTGGGCAGCCGCCTGCCGGCGCACGCGGTGTCGATGGGACGCATTCTGCTGGCGGGACTAAAGGACGAGGCGTTGGAACAGTATCTGCGAACCACCACGTTCAAGCGGCTGACCGGCGCCACCGTGGTCGATCCCGAGACGCTGCGCGAGCACATCCTGGCGGCGCGCAAGCAGGGCTACGTCTGGATAGACGGCGAACTGGACGAGGCCATCTGCGGCCTGGCCGTGCCGGTGCGCGACCAGGAAGGCAACACCATCGCCGCGATCAACGTCAGCCTGCCGACCGGACAGGTCACGCAGGAAGAGGCCTTGAAACTGTACCTGGCCGAACTGCGGCAGGCCGCCTCGCAGATCCGCGCGGCCACGATGTAGGCGGCCATGCCGGCGGGCGCGAGCCGGCGCCCGCCTCCCGCCGGATGCGGACTCAGGTCCGCGCCACGCTCCACGACGGCCGCTCGTTCAGCGTCGCGACGTCGAAGCCCGCCAGTTGCCGGTACGACTGCTCCACCCGTTCCAGTTCGGCCGCCGCCGAGGCATGGTCGCTGGCCCGCGCCAGCGTGCCGACCCGTTTCATCACGTCGCCCGCCATGCTGCGGTTGGCCCGCTGCACGGCGGCCACGGCCTCGCGGCGCGCCTGCTCGTAGGCCGACAGCGCCGCCTCGGGGCCGGGCTGCGTGGCCAGGTGATAAGCCAGGACCCGCGCGTCGATGATGGCCTGCGACGCGCCGTTGGAACCGAAGGGATACATGGCGTGGGCCGCGTCGCCCAGCAGCGTGGCCGGGCCGGCGGTCCAGCGCGGCAGGGGATCGATGTCCGCCATCGGATACTCGTAGGCGGCGTCCGACCGGCGCACCAGCGCCGGAATGTCCAGCCAGTCGAAGTTCCAGTGGGCGACGTGGGCGGCCACCGCATCAGGAGCGATGGGGCGGTTCCAGTTGCCCAGTTCGCCTGCGGCGCCCGGCTCGGTGGGCCGCACCATCAGCCAGTTCAGCACGCCCGGGCCGATGGGATAGACCACGCAGCGCAGGTGCTCGTCGCCCACGATCACCATCGAGCGGCCGCCGCGGAAGGCCGGCCCCGGCGCCGCGCCGCGGAACATGGTCCAGCCGTTGGTGGCCAGCGGCGAGCCGTCGCCATGCAGCGCCGCGCGCACGGCCGAGCGGATGCCATCGGCGCCGACCAGCACGTCGGCATCGTGGACAGCCGTGCCGCCCGCGGCGTCCACCGCCGTCACCCGCGCACGCCCGGCATCGAAGGCCACGTCCCGCACGCGCTGTCCGGTCACGACCGAACCCGGGCCCAGCCGCTCGATCACCGCGTCCAGCAGCAATTCCTGCAGCTTGCCCCGATGCACCGAATACTGCGGCCACCGGTAGCCGGCCTCCAGGCCCCGCGCCTCGGCGTTGATCAGCCGGCCGCCGCTGTCCACGTAGGCCAGCTCGGACGTGGGGATGCCGAACGACGCCAGCCGCTCGCCCAATCCCAGTTCGTCCAGTTCGCGCACGGCGTGCGGCGGCAGGTTGATGCCCACGCCCAATTGCTGGATCCGCCGCGCGGCCTCCAGCACCGTCACGTCGGCGATGCCCGCCGCATGCAGGCTGAGCGCAGCGGTCAGCCCGCCTATGCCCGCGCCCGCGATCACGATCTTCATGATTGCTCTCTGTTTTCCAAACACCGCGTGATCAGGGCTGGCGCATCAGCTTGGCATGCTCGACCAGCTTGCGTTCCGAGACGTAGTAGCTGGCGGCGAACTTGCCGTAGTCGGCCGGCGGGCTGAACCAGTAGGTCTGCCCCAGCTTCTCCAGCAGCTTGGCGTACTCGGGATCGTCCACCGCCGCCTTGAAGGCGGCCGCCAGTTTCCGCACCACCTCCGGCGGCATGCCCTTGGGCCCGATCAATCCATAGGGCGCGGAGTTGGCGATGTCGTAGCCCAGGCTGCGGGCGGTGGGCAGGTCCGACAGCAGCGGCGTCGGCTCGGCGTCGAACGACATCAGCAGCCGCAGCGCGCCCGACTGCACGTGCGGCAGCAGGCTGCCCACGGCGTCCACCGCCGCCACGGTCTGGCCGCCCAACAGGCTGACGGCGGCCTCGCTGCTGCTCTTGTAGCCGACGTGGGTCAGTTCGGCGCCGGCGGCGGCGGCGAAGGCCTCGGTCAGCAGGTGCATGCTGGTGCCGGCGCCGGCGGTCGCCACCGACACCTTGCCCGGGTTGGCCTTGGCGTACCGCACCAGGTCGGCCGCCGTCCGGTACGGGGAATCCGCCTTCACCGCGAGCACGAAGGTATAGCCGCCCAACCCCGCGATCCAGGTGAAATCGCGGATCGGATCCCAGTCCACCTTCTGCATGTACGGGACGCGGAACATGCCAGCCGTGGCCGAGGCGATGGTGTAGCCGTCGGGCTTGTCCTGCCTGGCCATGGTGGAGGCAGCCAGCGTGGCGCCGACCCCCGGCTTGTTCTCGACGATGATGGGCTGGCCGAGATGGCGCGCCGCCAGTTCGGCCAGCTTGCGGAAGGTCAGATCGGTGGGACCGCCCGGGCCGAAGCCGACCAGCAGGCGTATGGGTCGGCTCGGGTAGTCCTGCTGGGCGGCCGCGGCCGGCTGGGGCGCGGCGGGGAGCAGCAGGGCCAGGGCGAGCGCCCAGGTTCCGCGGGAAAAGCGTTTCATCGATGGTCTCCTTTATTGTCCGCTTAGCGGTTATTAATGACCGCTTATCGACCATAGTGCGGCAAAGGAAGAAACCGTGTCAAGAAATGGCGGTGGCGCGCGGCCGTCCGCCGGCAGGCGGGCCAGCGTCCGATTCAATTTAAGTGTACGTATAACTGTACTTATTATTAATTCCTTAAAAATCAGTATGTTATAAATTATATTGATTTGATATTTCCGTATTGATATAGTCGCCTCACGTTTTCATGACATGGACCCCAGCCGGTCCGCACATCGTTCAGGGGCCCTCTCATGCATTGCCTTCGCCGTCTTGCCCTCGCCGCCGCCGCGGCCTGTCTGCTGCCCTGGGCGGCCCACGCCCAGGGCGAGGCCTGGCCCACCCGGCCCTTGACCTTGATCGTCTCGTCGGGCGTCGGCGCGGGGGTCGACACCTTCGCCCGCGTCCTGGCCGAGCGCCTGCAGCCGCGCCTGGGCCAGAACGTCATCGTCGAGAACCGGCCCGGCGCCTCCGGCATGATCGCGGCGCGCCAGGCCGCACGGTCCGCGCCCGACGGCTACACGCTGTTCCTGATGCCCAACACGCTGGTCATCGCCCCCTACGTGCTGGCGCAGAACGCCGCCACGGTCAGCGTCACGAAGGAACTGGCGCCGGTGGTGATGCCGGTGTCGACCATGATGGTCATGGCCGTCAACGGCAAGTTCGCCGACAGCCACGGCATCAAGACGGTGAAGGACTTCATCGCGGTGGCGAAGAAGGAGCCCGGCTTCCCCTACTCCGGCGGCGACAACGGTTCGCCGATGAACGTGATGGGCGAGCAGTTCCACAAGGAGTCCGGACTGGAGCTGACCAGCGTGCCCTACGGCGGCGTGGCCAAGATGGTGACGGCGCTGCTGGGCGGGCAAGTCAACATGGCCTGGATGCCCACCTCGGGCAACACCCAGTACTTCCGCGACGGCATGCTGCGCGCGCTCGCCACCTCCTCGCCCCGGCGCGCGCCGCAGATGCCGGACGTGCCGACCATGGCCGAGCTGGGCTATCGCGACGTGCAGGCCACCGCCTGGTTCGGCATCCTGGCGCCGCTGGGCACGCCGGCGCCCGTCATCGCCCGGCTCAACCAGGACATCAATGCCGTGCTGAAGGATCCGGCCATGCGCGCCCGGCTCGACCAGCTCGGCTACGAGCCGGAAGGCGGCCCGCCCGAGGCGCTGACCCGGCAGATGCGCGAAGACGACGAACGCTATCGCCGCCTGACCGCCGAACTGAAGATCCGCGCGAACTGATCGCCCCCCGCAGCAAGGAGTCCCCGTTGTCCGCGCCGCCCTTGAAACTCAGCATGACCTGCGGTCCCTACGACCGCGCCCAGGCCCTCATCGACGGCAGCGTGCGTCCGCGAGGCATCGAGCTCGACATCACCGTCAACGACGACGACGTCAGCCGCCAGTCGCAAAGCGCGCGCGGCCTGTTCGACGTCGCGGAATTCTTCACCGGCACCTACATCGCCGACCTGCCGCGCCGCACCCTGGGCTTCACCGCGCTGCCGATCTTCGTCAAGCGCATGTTCCGGCACTCGTACATCTACATCAACCGGCGCAGCAGCATCGCCAAGCCGTCGGACCTGAACGGGCGCCGCGTAGGCGTGCAGACCTGGGCCACCAGCGCCGCGCTGTGGGCCAAGGGCATCCTGGAGGAAGACTACGGCGTCGACCTGTCGTCCATCACCTGGGTGGCCTGGCAGCCGGTGCGGCTGCCGGACTGGACGCCGCCGCCGTGGCTGAAGATGGAGATCGCCCCGGCCGGGTCCTCGCAGTACGACCTGCTGGCCTCGGGCGCGATCGACGCGGGCATCACCACCGAAGTGTGGGCGCCCGGCGTCCATCCCGACATCGGGTTCCTGTTCCCCGACCACGGCGCCGAAGAACGCGCCTATTTCGCCCGCACGCGCTGCTTTCCCATCATGCACACGCTGCTGGTGCGCACGGCCATCCTCGAGGCCCATCCGTGGGTGGCGCAAAGCCTGTACGACGCCTGGGAGGCGTCCAAGCAGGCCTGCTACCGCAAGCAGGAGGAATGGGCGCGCATTCACACCACTTCGCTGTGGTATCGCGCGCTATGGGAAGAAGAGCGCCGCGCGGCGGGGCCCGACATCTACCCCTGGGGCTTTGCCAAGACCCGCCACGAAGTCGACCGCATGCTGGCCTATGCCCACAGGCAAGGCCTGACGCCGCGCAAGTACGAGCCGGAAGAAATGTTCTGGCCGTCGATGCTGCAAACCTGAGGCCGGCGCCTCAGTCCGCCGTGATGCCGGCGCTGCGGACGATGGGCGCGTAGGTGTCCAGGTCGCGCTTGACCACCTTGGCCAGCGTCGCCGGCGGCCCGCCGACCAGGATCTGGCTGGCGCCTTCCAGCCGCTGCTTCACGTCGGGCAGCGCCAGGATCGCATTGATCTCGCGGTTGAGCTTGTCGACGATGGGCGCCGGCGTGCCGCGCGGCGCGAACAGCCCCGTCCATACGCCGACCACCATGCGCGGGTAGCCTTGCTCGCGCAGCGGCACGATCTCGGGCGCCGACGCCAGGCGTTCCTCGTCCAGGCCGCCCAGCACGGTCAGCGCGCCGGCCTTCACATGCTGCGCGACGTTGCCGTAGGGCACGAAGATCAGGTCCACGTGTCCGCCCAGCGTGTCGTTCAGCGCCGGCGCCAGCCCCTTGTACGACACGAAGGACATGTCGATGCCGGCCATCTGCTTGAGCATTTCGCCAGCCACGTGCTGCGGCGAACCGTTGGCCGAACCCGTGTAGGTCAGGCCGGGGTGGGCCTTGGCGTAGGTGACCAGCTCGGGCAGGTTCTTGACGGCCAGGCGCGGATGCGCCGCCAGCACCATCAGCGTCTTGGCCGGCAGGATCACCGGCGCGAAGTCGGCCTGCACGTCGAAGGTCACGACGCCCTTGGGCAACACCAATGGCGACAGCACGAAGGTGTTGGGCGTCATCATCAGCGTATGGCCGTCGGGCGCCGCACGGGCCACGTGCGCGGCGCCGATGGTGCCGCTCGCGCCGGGGCGGTTCTCGACCACGACGGTCTGGCCCAGGCGCTGGCCCAGCTTGTCGCCGATCACGCGGGCCAGCATGTCCGGACTGCCACCGGGCGGGAAGGGAACGACGATGGTGATGGGCCGCGACGGGTAGTCGGCGTCGGCCCCATGGGCGGCCGCCATCGGCAGGCAGGCGGCACAGGACAGCAGGAGTGCGGCAACGGTTTTCATACGGAGCATCCTGAACAAAAGAGTGGAAACGCCGCGGCTAGGCGACGCGCGTACCGCTGGCCGACACCCCGCCGTCCACGGGCAGCACGGCGCCCGTGATGAACGAGGCTTCGTCGGAAGCCAGCCACAACACCGGCGCCGCGATCTCGGCCGGCTCGCCCCAGCGGGCGATGGGCGCGGGCACGAAGCCGCCGTCCTTCAACTCGGCCTCGGACAGGCCGCGCGCGGCGGCGCGGCCCAGCGTGAACCCGGTCAGCACCGATCCAGGACACACGGCATTGGCGCGCACGCCGTGCCGCGCTTCCTCGATGGCCAGCACCCGGGTCGCCGCGACCATCGCCGCCTTGGTGGCGTCGTATTGCCCCATGCCGGCGCGGCCGCAGATGCCGAAGGTGGAGGCGACGTTGACCACCGCGCCGCGCCCTGACCGGCGCAGCCAGGGCAGGGCGAGCGCGGTGACCAGGCTGGCGCCGACCACGTTGACCGACAGGATGCGCTGCCACGAGGCGGCATCGGCGTCGGCCAGGCGGTGGTATTCGCGCGTGGCGGCGTTGTTGACCAGGATGTCGAGCGCATCGCCGTCCGCCCGGATGGCGTCGCCCAGGCGCGCCACCTGGACTTCGTCGGCGATGTCGCAGGTGGCGGCGGCGATGCGCTCGCCGCCCAGGCGCGCCACGGCCGCCGCCAGCGCCTCGGCGTCGCGATCCACCAGGATCACGCGCGCGCCTTCATCGGCGAACAAGGCGGCAATGGCCTGGCCGATGCCGCCCGCGCCGCCGGTGACCAGCGCGGTCCTGCCTTCGAGCCTGTGTCCCATGCGCGCTCCTAGGCGGGGTAGGCCAGCGAGCCGGCCGGGTTGTCGATGCGCTCGCCATGCTGGGCCTGCGACACGAAGGCGGTGCGCAGCAGCCGGCGCACCTTGATCACGTCCTCGTCCGGTGCCAGCAGGTATTCGCGCGAGCGTGCCTCGATCAGGTCGCCCTGCGCCTCGGCGGCGAAGGCGTCCTCGGCGTTGACCAGCTCCAGCCGCGGCAGCGCCACCTCGTTGAACAGGCGCGTGGCGGTGGCGCGTTCGGCCTCGGTCCGGGCCCGCCAGGACAGAAAGCGGACCACCGTCGTGTGCTGGGCATCCTGCGGAATTTGCCACAGCCGCGACGCGTAGGGCGCGGCGCCCGGCGCCGGCATGATGGGATTGGTGGTCAGACAGGGCAGGCAGAAGCGCTGGCCCTTGACGTCCACGGTGAAGTGGCCGTGGTTGATCGGCTCGCCTTCCAGGTCGACCGACACACCGCGCACGCCGTGCGAGGTACGGATGATCTTGATGCGGCGGTCTTCCAGCGGCACCTCGGTGCTGCCCGGCTTGCGTTCGGCGCGGTGCACGGCCTGTGAATCGGTGTGCAGCACGATGGCGTGGAAACCGTCGCTGCCGTCGATGGCCAGCAGCCAGTTGGCCTTCCAGGTGGAGGTGGGCAGCCGGAAGCAGATGAATTCGTCGGGCTTGAGCAGTTCCTCGGGAACCTGGGTCTCGAGCGGCGGCGGCGGGAAGCGGACCGGATCGCCCAGATAGGCCCAGACGTAGCCCCCCAGTTCCCGCGCCGGATACGCGGGCACGCCCAGCCGGTCGTGGTGGGGGGTATGCGCGGTTTCCCACGGAATCAGCGTGCAGCGGCCTTCGCCGTCGAAACGCAGCCCATGCATCAGGCATTGCAGCTCGCCATCCATGACACGGCCGACCGACAGCCGGATGCTGCGATGCGGACAGCGATCGCGCACGACATTCGGCTGGCCGTCGGCGCCGCGCCAGGCGGCGAGGTTCTCGCCCAGCACCTTCAGCCCGACCGGCTTGCCGGCGGGCAGTTCTTCCGTTTGCAGGATCGGATACCAGTAGTTGCGCAGGCCGGTCGGCAGGCCTTCCGGAATCAACTGGACCAATTCCTTGACCGCGGTGTCACTCATTTTCATCCCCTGGGTTCTAGCATGCGAACACTATAAGAAGATGGAAATAACATGTCAAATAATGAATTCATTAATTCCATAACTACTTGTTTTATATAGAATTGTTAATTTGTACACGTATAAGCATGCATATAAGTGGACAAGCTCGGGCGACGGGTGTGGTAACGTTGCCGCCGAGGAGATTCCATGCAGCCCGAACCCGACCACGAACTGCCGGCCAGCGCCGGCTCTACGCGCGGCGAGCCCGATCCGCTGCTGGTCATGTACAGCATGCCGGGGCACCTGATCCGGCGCGCCAAGCAGAAGACCACGCTGGCCTTCGCGCCCATCACCCGGCGCTTCAACCTCACGCCCATCCAGTACGTCGTGCTCAAGACGATCTCGATACGGCCCGGTGTGGACCAGGCCGAACTGGGTGACATCGTGGGGCTCGATACCTCGACCACCGGACAGGTGGCCGCCCGGCTGGAACAACGCTCGTTGATCGTGCGCCGGCCCGACGGCCGGCGTCAGCGCGTGGAAGCCTCGGCCGAAGGCCTGGCGCTGCTCGAACAATTGGGGCCGATGCTGGAAGACATCCAGGACGAGGTCGTCCAGCCTCTTACGGCCAAGGAAAGACAACAACTGCTGCGGCTGTTGTCCAAGATGCTGGGCGTGGCCACGCTGTACTACCGGCCCAAGCCACGCGGCCGGCGGCGCGCGCCGCGCGATCCGGACACGGCGGGCTGATTCGCCGCGATGACCCGCCAGGGGTCATCGCACCGCCTTCACTCTATCGTCACACCCGTCCGGGTGATGATGTCCTTCCAGGCCCGCGCCTCGTCCCGCAGGCGGCCGGCGAACTGCGCGGGAGAATTCGCGATCGGCAGCGTGCCTTGCTCGACGAACTTGCGCTGCACATCCGGATCATTGACCGCCGCGCGCAAGGCGCCGGCCAGCCGCTCGACGATGGCCGGATCGGTGCCGCGCGGCGCCGCGATGCCCCACCAGTTGGCCAGGATGACGCCCGGCGGCAGGCCGACCTCGGCCGTGGTCGGGACCTGCGGCAGGGCCGGCAGCCGCTGGTCGGCGGCCACCGCCACGGCGCGGATGCGCCCCGCCGCGATCTGCCCGGCAACGATGCCGTAGCTGGCGATCAGCAGTTGCACGTCGTTGGCGACCAGCGCCTGCACCCCGGGCTGCGAGCCCTTATAGGGCACATGGACCATGCGCGCGCCCAGCTGGTCCGACAGCATCAGCGCGGACACGTGGGGCACGGTACCCGCGCCCGGCGATCCGTAGTTCAGCTTGCCCGGGTGGGCCTTGGCATAGTCGGCGAATCCGGCATAGTCGCGGGCCGGCAGCGCGCCCGTGATCGTGACCAGATAGGGCTGCTCGACCAGCAGGCTGACCGGCGTCAGCGCCGCCAGCGGATCGAAGCCCATCTTGGGGAACAGGAACTGGTTGATGACGAAGTTGTTCGTCGGCCCCATCAGCAGCGTATAGCCGTCGGGCGCGGCGTTGACCACGTCCAGCGTGCCGATGTTGCCCGCCGCGCCGGCCTTGTAGTCGATGATGACGGGCTGCCCGAGCTGCTTCTCCAAGGCCTGCTGCAGGTTGCGCAGCACCAGGTCCCCGCCGCCGCCGGGCGGATAGGGCAGGACGATCTTGACCGGCCGCTCGGGATAGGCGGAGAAGGCGGCGGCGGCGAACGACAGGCTGGCGATGGCCAGGACCAAACGGCATCCACTGCATGGCTTGCTCATAAGAACTCCCATGAATGTAAGGAAACCCTGGCCGGCTCGGGCCTAGGCCAGGTCGAAGCGTTGTCCCCGGTTCTGCTCGTCGGCGCGGCGGTAGATGTCCCACGCCACCGCCACGTCTATGCTGCCTATGCCGGTCATGAAAGCCATGACCCGATCCGTCGTGGCGGCCCGTCCCGGGGCGCGGCCGCTCACGATGTCCTGCATGCCGACGCCGCGAGCGTCGTCGATGGCCAGCCCCGGCCGGTAGCGCTCGAAGGCGCGCGCCAGGTTGTCCCGGTGATCGCACACCACGCGGTCGGCCCGCCGATAGGTGGCGTCGTCCCACGAGCCCGTGATGTCGAGCGGGATCAACACCGTGCCCGGCGACCACCACTCGGCCACGATGGGATGCGTCTGGAGCTTGGGCACGGAAGACACCACGATGTCCATGTCCTGCACGGCCTGCCGGACCTCGTCCACCGGCGTCAGCGTCCACGGCCCCTGGCCCGCCATGCGCGCGCAGAAGTCCGCCCGCGAGGCGGGACGCTGCGAAGCCACGAATACTTCCGCGATCGAGGGGAACAGCGCCGCCAGGCAGCGCAGGGACCACTCGCCCAGGCCGCCGCAGCCCACCAGGCCGACGCGGCGCGGCGCCGGGTTCGCGCAATACCTGGCCGCCAGCGCGGCACATGCGCCGGTGCGGGCGTAGGTGATCCACATCCCGTCCATGATGGCCACCGGCACGCCGGTCAGCGGATCGTTCAGCACGATCAGCGCGCTGGAGTCCGGCGCGCCATGCCGGGCATTACCCGGAAAGAACGACACCCACTTCATGCCCAGCGCCTGCTGGCCGCCCACCCAGGCCGGCATGGCGTGCAGGAAGCTCGACGGACCGTGCGGGTGCAGCGCGACCTTGGCCGGCACCTCGACTTCCCCCGCCGCATCGCGGCGATAGGTGTCCTCGACGACGCGGATGACGTCGGCCAGCGGCGGCGCGCAGCGCGCGACGTCGGTGGCGGACAGCAGGAGCGGGCGTATGGCGGCGGGCATGTCGGTCTCCATCGAGGCCTGCGGAATCACTGGGAAATGGTGTGCAGCCGCCAGTCCAGGGAGCCCGAGATGATCTCGCACCCCTGCGCGCGCACGATCACGTGCTCTTCCGCGTTCAGCAGCCCTTCGTGCGTCTCGATCTTGGGTTCCGGCGTGATGCTCATGCCTTCCTGGAACACATGGGTATCGAACGCGTTGATGTAGGGCGGTTCGTTGACCAGCCCGATGCCGTGGCCAATGCGCTTGGCGGGATGGTCCGAGTAGTTGGTCCAGCCGGTCCGTGCCAGCAGCGACTGCGAATACTCGAACACCGATGCGGTCGTGACGCCGGGCCGGATCTTCTCCATCACCTGGAAAAGGATTTCCCACATGCCGTCGTGCTCGCCCTGCTGGCGCGCGCTGGGCGCGCCGAACACCGCGCGCCGCGTGATGTCCATCTTGTAGCCGTTGACGCTGCAGCCACCGTCCAGGTACAGGATGTCTCCGCGCCGGAACGCGCCACCAGGACCCGTGGCGCCCAGCGCCACCGGCGGCCCCGAGTCCAGGTCCGCGCCCAGTTCGGCGTACAGGGCCATGATGCGCTGCTGGACCGCGCGCTGCGTCACGCCCTCGTCCAAGGATTCCAGGCATTGCCCCCAGGCCCGCGACCCGATCGCGCACGCCTGCCGCAGCTGCTCGATCTCCCATTCGGACTTGATCATGCGACAGGCCCAGATCACCGGCGAAGCGTCGACCCAGCGTATGCCGGGCAGCTCGCCGCGCAGGCGGTCGAGATCCGCCAGCCCCAGTCCCAGCCGGGGTTCGTTGCCCAGCTCGATGCCCAGCCGCGCGGCGTGCAGCCCGCGTTCGGCCAGGATGTCGCGCAGCCCCCAGTCTGTGGCCGGCTCGTGGTCGAACGGCACCTCGGGATAGATGCGCCGGTCGGCCACGCAGGGATTGCCCGGCCGGCGGTACAGCCGCGCGAACATGTCCGGGCCGCTCCAGTTCACCAGGGCCGGTTCGCCCGCGCCCGGCAGCACGAAGGCCGCCGGGCGGCCGGGGCTGGCCTTCTCGCCGGTGAAGTAATAGAAGCCCACGGGATCGGTAACCACCAGCCCGTCCATACCGGCGCGCGCCATTTCCACCCGCGCGCGGGCCATCCTCGATTCGAGTTCCTGCCGTGGCACGCTCACTGTTTGTTCCTCCTGTCGCCGCGCCGTATCCTTCGGGACGCGGGTGGCGCGGTAGTCAAAAGCCGACGGCCGCGCCGTCCTTGCGATGATCCGAACCCGCCACGTAGCCGTCGCCGCCGCGCAGGATCAACTGCGCGCCGCCGAACGCGAAGGCGGCCTGCGGCGATTCCTGCCGCACCTCGTGGCCGCGCGCGAGCAGGCCCGCCACGACGGCTTCCGGCATGCCGGCCTCGACCAGCACCTTGCGTCCCGACACCACCTGCCAGCGCGGCGCGTCGGACGCGGCCTGCGGGTTCTGGCCGTACAACTGCGTGCGCACGGCCAGTTGCAGATGCCCTTGCGCCTGCATCGGCCCGCCCATCACGCCGAAGCTCATCGCGGGCTGGCCCGCGCGCATCGCGAAGCCGGGGATGATGGTGTGCAGCGGCAGCCGCCGCGACCCCACCAGGTTGGGATGCCCGGGCCGCAGCGAAAAGCCCATGCCGCGGTTCTGCAGGCTGATGCCGGTGCCGGGCACGACCACGCCTGACCCGAAGCCCTCGTAGTTGGACTGGATGAACGAGACCATCATGCCCGCCGCGTCGGCCGCGGCCAGATAGACCGTGCCGCCCTGGCGCGGCGCGCCCGCGCCGAAATCGCCCGCGCGCGCCGGATCGATCAGCGCCGCGCGCGCATCCAGGTAATCGTCCGCCAGCAGGGACCGTGGATCGATCTGCATCGAGGCCGGATCGCCGACGAAAGCGTCGACGTCGGCGAACGCCAGCTTCATCGCCTCGATCTGCAAATGCATGGCCTCGACGCTGTCGACCGCGTGCCGCCGCAGGTCGTGGCGCGCCAGGATACCCAGCGCGATCAGCGTGGCGATGCCCTGCGTATTGGGCGGAATCTCGTGCACGTCGACGTCGCCGATGCGCTGCGACAGCGTTCCGCACCAGTGCGCCTCGTGCGCCGCCAGGTCGTCCCGCGTCATCGCGCCGCCGTGGCGCGCGGCATGCGCGACCAGGGCCTCGGCCAGCGCGCCCCGGTAGAAGGCCTCGCCGCCCGTGGCGGCGATGGCCTCCAGCGTGCCGGCCAGCGGCGCGTTGCGGAAGATCTCGCCGGCGGCCGGTGCACGCCCCCCGGGCAGGAAAGCTTCGGCGAAGCCCGGCTGGTCAGCGTAGTTGGGCGCGATGCGATGCCACAGCGCGGCGATCAGCGGACTGACCGGAAACCCTTGCCGCGCATAGTCCACCGCCGGCTCGAACAGGCGCTCGAAAGGCAGTGCGCCGAAGCGCCGGCTCAGCGCCACCCATGACGACACCACGCCCGGCACCGTGACGCTGTCCCAGCCGCGGCGCGGCATGGTCTGGCCCCCGGCGAAGCGCGCCGCCTCCCAGGCTGCCGGCGCGCGGCCGCTGGCATTCAGCCCGTGCAGGTTCGCGCCGTCCCAGACCACCGCGAAGGCATCGCTGCCCACGCCGTTGGCGGTGGGCTCGACCACCGTGGAAGCGATGGCCGCCGCCACCGCCGCATCGACGGCGTTGCCGCCTTGCAGCAGCATGCGCAGCCCGGCCTGCGCCGCCAGCGGCTGCGAGGCGCAGACCACGTTGCGCGCCAGTACCGGCGAACGCTGCGACGGATAGGGCAATGCGTAGTCGAGTTCCATATCGGTCAGGCGGGAACGCCGGCCACCGGGGTGACCCAGTGCGCGTAGCGTTCGTCGCGCCCGCGCACGGCATCGAAGTACAACGACTGCAGGCGCCGCGTCACCGGTCCCGGCACGCCCTCGCCGATAGGCCGGTCGTCCAGCGCCACCACCGGCGTGACCTCGGCTCCGGTGCCGACGAAGAAGGCCTCGTCGGCGATGTACATGGCGTCGCGGGTGAAGAACTCCTCGCGCACCACCAGGCCCGCGCCGCGCGCCAGCTGGATGATGGAATCGCGGGTGATGCCGTCCAGGATGTAGGTCAGCGGCGGCGTGATCAGTTGCCCGTCGCGCACGATGAAGACGTTCTCCACCGAACCCTCGGCCACGTGCCCCTCGGCGTCCAGCAGCAGCGCCTCGTCGTAGCCGCCGCGCAGCGCGTCGGTGCGGGCCATCTGGAACAGCATGTAGTTGCCGCAGGCCTTGGCCTTGGACATGTTCGAATTGATGTGATGCCGCGTATAGGACGAAGTCTTGACGCGCGTGCCCTGCTCCAGCTTGCCCTGGCCCAGGTATTCGCCCCAGAACCAGACCGCGATGCCCACGCTGACCTTGCAGCCCGTGTAGTTCAGCCCCATGCCGCCGTAGCCGATGTAGGCCACCGGCCGCAGATAGCACTTCGCGTGGCCGCTGGCCGCGACCGTCTCGCGGCAGGCCTCGACGATGGTTTCCCGGGTGTAGGGAATGTCCAGCCCGATGATCTTGGCCGACTTGAACAGCCGGTCGATGTGGGCATCGAGCCGGAATATGGAGGTTCCCTGCTCGCCGTCATAGGCGCGTATGCCTTCAAAGACCCCGAATCCATACTGGAAACTGTTGCTGACGAAATGGACGGAGGCATCCGCCCAATCAACCAGCTTGCCATCGATCCAGATGGGTGAACCCTGCTCTTCCATGACCGCCTCCTTCCAGAAAAGGCCGACCGCAAGAACTACTTGAAGGGATTTGCCGCTTACTTGATGGGAGAAATCTTCAGGTTGCGCAGCATGCGCTGCAGCGTGGTGCGCAGGATCTCCAGGTCCGCCGGCGGAACGTCGTGCACCGACCACTCGTACTGCGCCGACACCGCGGGCAGCATCGCGTCGAGCAGATCGCGCCCGGCCTGGGTGATGGAGATGATGACCGCGCGGCCATCGTCGTCGTCCTGTTCGACCGTGACCAGTTCCTGCGCCTCCATCCGGCCGATGGTGCGGCTGAGCGTGGACGACTCGACCAGCGTCAGCTCGATCAGGTCGCGCATGCGGGCATGGTCGCGGCGGGTAAGGGCGATCAGCACCCGGTACACGCTGGCGGTCTGGTTGAAGGGGCGCAGCGCCTCGGTCAGGCTGATCGCCAGTCGCTCGGACACCTGGCGCAGCAGATAGGCCGTCTTCTTTTCGCTGCGCTGGTCCGAGAAGGCATCCGGCTCGTCATCGACCGGATCGACCGGCTTGCGGCGGGAGGAACGCGTCGAGCTGGAGGCCATGGCGAAGGAACCGTGATGGTTGCGATGGGCCTATTTACTCACAGATAAACTTGCATATGCAAGTTCTTTTACAAGTATATTTTCATTTGATTTAGCATAAAATTCAGGGGCTCGCAGCCCCCAGTTCCTGCTAGCCCCCCACGCGCCCCATCCTCACCCCCAACGCCCCCAGCGCCGTCGCCGTGGCCAGCCCCACCACGCCCAGCCAGCCCGCATGCGCCCACACCAGGCTGCCCAGCCCCGCGCCAGCGGCCATGCCGATGAACATCCCGGCCACCAGCAGGGCGTTCAGGCGGCTGCGCGCCGCGGGCTCCAGTCCGTACACCTGGGTCTGGCTGGCCACCAGCGAAGCCTGCACGCCGAAGTCGAAGCCGATGGCGCTGGCCACCAGCAAGGCAAGCTGCGCCGGCGCCGGCAGTACTTCGGTCAATGCCAGGCTGGCGAACGAGACCGCCGCGATGATCGTAGCGATACGGGCCACGCCGTCGGAGCCGCGGCGATCGGCCAGCCTTCCCGCGAAGGGCGCGGCCAGGGCGCCCGCCGCGCCGGCCAGGCCGAAGGCGCCGGCCGCCGTGCTGCCCAGGTGGAAGCGGTCGTGCAGCATCACGGCCAGCGTGCACCAGAAGGCGCTGAAGCCCACCGCCAGCAGGCCCTGCGCGTAGACCGCGCGGCGCAGCGCGCCATGGCGGCGCCACAACTGCGCCATGGAAGCCAGCAGCGCGCCGTATCCCATCTGCGCGGTGGGCGCGAAGCGCGGCAGGCCGCGCGCCGCCACCACGCCCACGCCGGCGATGGACACCGCGGCCACCAGGAACATGGCGCGCCAGTTCCAGTATTCGGCCACGAAGCCGCTGATCACGCGCGACAACAGGATGCCCAGCAGCAGGCCGGTCATGACGGTGCCCACGGCCTTCCCGCGCTGCGCGTCGGGCGCCAGTGTCGCGGCCGCCGGCACGATGTCCTGGGCCAGCGTGGCCGCCAGTCCCACCGCCAGGCTGGCGGCCAGCAGCCAGCCCACGCCCGGCGCCAGGCCGCTCAGCAACAGGGCCAGCGCCAGCACCGCCGACTTGCCGACGATGATGCGGCGGCGGTCGTAGCGGTCGCCCAGCGGTGCGAGCAGCAGGATGCCGGCCGCATAGCCCAGCTGGGTCAGGGTGGGCACCAGGCCCACGGTGCCTTCGCCGGCCCCCAGGTCCTGGCCCAGCAGCCCCAGCATGGGCTGGCTGTAGTAGATGGAAGCGACGCTCAGCCCCGCCCCGGCGGCCAGCAGGCCGACCAGCGAGGGGGTTAGCCGCGCGGCGGGTGCGGCAGATAGGGACGCACCATGCGCGATTTGTATGGATGACATGCTCGTAAACCCGTAATCGTTCGACAGGACGGGATTCTGCATGGCCGCGGTTACGTCGTGTAGCCCCTGAGGACGCAGATTCGTTATACGCTTGACGCATGAAAACCAGCGTGTCCCCTTCCATCGACCGCATCGAACTGATGCAGACCTTCGTCCGCATCGTCGAAGCCGGGAGCCTGTCCGCCGCCGCCGTGCAACTGGGCACCACCCAGCCCACGGTCAGCCGCAGGCTGCAAACGCTGGAACGGCTGTTGGGGCTGCGCCTGCTGCAACGTTCCACCCACGGCATGACGCTGACCAGCGACGGCGAACGCTGCTATGCCCATGCGAAGGAGCTGGGCGCGACCTGGGATGCCATGGAGGCCGACCTGCGCGGCGCCCACGACGAGCCGCGCGGCACGCTGCGCGTGCTGGTACCGCATGCCTTCGGCCAGGACCAGATGGTGGCGCCGCTGACCGACTACCTGCGGCGCTATCCCGAAGCCTCGGTCGAATGGCTGCTGCAGGACCGCCACGCCGACTTCATCGCCGAAGGGCTGGACTGCGCAATCCAGGTGGGCGCGGTGAATGACCCGGACGTCGTCGCCATCCTGCTGGCCGAGGTGCCCCGCATCGTCGTGGCCGCGCCGTCCCTGCTGCCGAACGGCGCGCCGCCGGACGAGGTCGAGGCCCTGGAAACATTGCCCTGGGTGGCGCTGAACATGTATTACCGCGATGAGGTGGTGCTGACGCGCGGCGCCGACGGTCTCGGCCACCGCTTCCCCATCCGCCCCCGCATGAGCACCGATAGCCTCTACGCGCTGCGCGCCGCCATGCTGGACGGCGTGGGCGCCGGCATCACTTCAGCCTGGGTGGTGGCCGACGACCTGCGCCAGGGCCGGCTGCGCCACGTCGCGCCCCAATGGCGAGCGGCCTCGCTGCCGGTGTACCTGATCTATCCCTACGCCCGCTACTACCCCGCCAAGCTGCGCGCCTTCATCGACATGATGCGCGCCGCCATGCCGACCATGGCGGGCGTGGCGCCGGCGGCTAATCGAGCTTGATGTCCAGGCGCCGGATGGCGTCTCCCCAGACGGCAGTGTCGCCGCGTATCAGCTCGGCGAATTGCTCCGGACTCAGCACCAGGGGCTGCGTGCCGTCCGCCGCCATGGTCTCGGCGATGTCCGGCTGCTTGAGGACACTGTTGAAGACGGCGTTCAGCTTGCGCACCGCCTGCTCGGGCGTCCCCGCCGGCGCCACCAATCCATACCAGATCGTCAGGCCCAGTTCGGGGTAGCCGGCCTCGGCCACCGTAGGAATGCCCGGCGCGGCTGCGACCCGCTGCTTGCTCGTCACCGCCAGGCCGCGCAGGTCGCCGGCGGCGATCCGCGGGATGGACGTCGAGATGCCGTCGAAATAAACATGGATGTCCCCGCGCATCAGCGCCAGGATGGCCTGGCCCGCGCTTTGGTAATGCACGGGCACCACGCCCGGCGCGGCGCGCTGGCCAAGCAGCCCGCCCAGCACGTGGTTCGAGCTGCCCAGGCCCAGGGTTCCGTAGTTGACCTGGCCCGGATGCGCCAGCGCATAGGCACGCAGATCATCCAGCGACTTCACCGGCGAGGACTTGCCGACGTTCAGCATGAAGGGCAACGATTGCAGGCCGGCCACCGGCACGAACTTCTCCGGCGCATAGGTCAGACGGCGCTGGAGATTCGGATTGACCGACAGGGTCGTCGATGTGGCGAGCAGCAGCGTATGCCCGTCGGGCGCGGCATTCTGCACGGCCATCGCGCCAATGGCCGTGCCGGCGCCGGGCCGGTTCTCGACGATGATGGGCTGGCCGAGCCGGTCCTTGGCGCGCTCGGCCACGCGGCGCACCACGATGTCGGCGCCGCCGCCGGCCGGGTAGGGAACCACGATCCGGATGGGCTGGCTGGGCATCCAGTCGGCGCTGGCCGGCGCACAGGCGGCGAACGCGGCGGCGGCCATCCCGCTCAGGACCAGGGCCCGGACCAATCTGGAATCGATGCACGCAGGGATCATGGTGCACTCCTGTCGATGGCAAGCGCGGGATCGCGCCTATTTGTCGATGGCGTAGGTGGCGGCGTATCGCGCCGACAGCAGCTTTCCCGATTCGATGGGCGGGTACTTCGCGCCACTGCCCGCGCAACTGGGGATGCACTCGATCACCGCGTCGTAGTTCGGCATGAAGAAGAACGGGATGGACAGCCGGCGCGCGGTCGCACCCAGCCCGTCGGGAGGATTCACCACCCGATGCATGGTCGACACGAAGCGGTCATTGGTCCAGCGCATCAGGATGTCGCCGATGTTGACGACGAAGGCTCCCGGAATCTTCGGCACATCCAGCCAGCCGCCTTCCGGCAGTTGTACCTGGAGGCCGCCCGGGGCATCGTCCACCCTCAGGATGGTGATCGCGGTCGTGTCCGAATGGGCGCCCGACCGCTGCTCGCCCGACGCGGGCGGCCGATCGAGCCCCGGATAGTGGATGGTGCGCAGGATGCTGTTGTGCCGGTCGGTCCGCGAGGCGAAATATGACGGCGGTACGTCCAGGATATGGGCGAAGATGCCGAGCATGTCGCGGGCCAGCCTTTCCATTTCGCGGTAGTACGCGATCATGGCCGGCCGCAGCCCGGCGGGCCGTTCCGGCCAGAGATTGGGAGAGAAATTGTTGCCCGCCGCCTCGCAGGTGAAATAGGGATCGTCCGTGAAGTCGAGCGGACCGATGGCGAAGCTCTCGTGCAACGACGGCTTGAGCGACGGATCGATGTGCTTGCCTATGGTCTTGACCCCCATGGCGCCATATCCCTTGTAGGCCGTGCCCACCGGCTTGCGGATCCGGTTCTTCTCTTCCAGTGGCAGGTCGAAAAAGGCCAGCGCCTGCCGGTACAGAGCATCGATCGTCGCTTCCGCGACGCCATGCCCGGCGATCACCAGGAAACCCAGGCCCTCGCAGGCTTCCCGCACCGCCTGTGCCACACCCTCTTTCCCGGCAGCGGAGCCGCGGAAGAACGGGGCGATGTCGACCACGGGAATGGCCTCTACCTTCAGCTCGGTCATAGCTCTCTCCTGAATGGCGGCACACGGCGGCGCGGCAACGGTTTCCGCGCCGGAATTGTATGTAGCACTCCCTACATTTTCGAAGTCATCATAGACCTGTTTGCGCAACTTGCAAACATTAAAATGTAGGGAACGCTACATACATTTATATGGTGCAAATCCAGCACTGGCATGGACTTGCAAGCAGATCGGCGGGATCAGTGCTCCAGCCGCTTCGTGGTCGAGACGGTGCGCAGCACCGTCTCGACCACGAAATCCTCCCATTCGCCCTGGGCTTCTTCGGTGTCCATGTCCTCGCCCAGGAAACGGGAAAGCGTATAGCGGTTGGACACGTAGAAATAGCCGGTGGCCAATATCATCAGATAGACATCGCGCGCCGCCGGCCCCCGCCGGAACAGGCCCTGCTCGCGGCCGGTCTCGAGCAGGCGCGCGACGGCGCCCATGGTGGGCGAGGGAAAGTGTTCGCCGGGCGCCCGCGCGCGCGGCGACTTGGGCAGGTGCCGCCCTCGGTGCATGTTCTCGGTGTTGAGCAGCACGATGAACTCGGGATGCCGCCGGTAATAGCGAAACACGAACCGGATCACGGTTTCCAGCGACGCCACCGGATCGCGCGGATCCAGCTCCAGCCGCATTTCGGCTTCGCCCATGCGCCGGTACATGTCCTCCAGCACGGCAATGAAAAGACCTTCCTTGCTGCCGAAGTAGTAGTAGATCATGCGGTCGACGGACTTCGCGGCGCGCGAGATCTTGTCCAGGCTGCCGCCGTCGTAGCCGTACCGCGCGAACACCCGCGTCGCGGCGCGCAGGATGGATTCGCGCGTGGCGCGGGTCCTGGAGGCGGGCGTGGTCGAGTCGTCCATCGGCGGGTCCAAGTCGGTGACCCGCTATTGTGCCCCACGCGCGGCGGGCCATGCGACCCGCCGACGCGCCTACCCGGCCACCCGCAGCGCGGACGTCTGGCGCACGATCATGCCGGGGTCGACGATCTGGCCGTTCTCGATGACGGTACGGCCATCCAGCGCCACGGAGCAGCCGAACATCGGCAGATCCAGATGCGCGGGATTCCGGTTGTCGCCCCCGCCCTGGTCGTTCGGACCGGTGGAGAACAGGAAAACACCCGGCCACGCCCGCGTGTGGCTGGCGATGCGGTGGATCTGGTTGCCCACCAGGGTCACCTGGTCGATGATCGAATTCGGATTCAGGCCCCAGCCCAGATGGGAGACGCAGTAGGGATCGGTATCGTCCGGCCCGCTCTGGTGCTCCTGCAGGAAGCGCTCCATGATCCGGCGGTCGGCGCCGCGCCCTTCGATCCTGCGTATCACGCCCTTCTCGATCGTCAGCCTGACCTCGTCCTCGAAGACACGCACGTAGGGCAAGATCCAGTAGTCGCCAGGCTGCAAGACGATTGTTCCTTCCGACTCGCCCGGATCGGGCCAGGTCGAGAAATGCGCACCGCCCCAGGTGTCGACCACCCCCGGCTCGTCGGCGTAGCCGTACTGGATCACCGTGCCCAGCTTGCCGAGCCGCGCACGGAAATCGGTGCCGGCGGGACTCGTCACCACCATCTCGCGCGAGCGCTTGGCCAGGTCGCCGGCATAGGTCACCGCTTCCTTCAGGCCCGGAGGCGACATCAGCCGTTCGAGCTCGTCGGGCCCGTCGATGATGAGCAGGAACCGGGTGCCATGCTTCCTGCCGTTCTGCAGCCAGTCCGAACCCAGCGCGACGTGGAACACGAGCACCAGGTCCGCGGCCTCGACCGCCGCGGTCACCTCGGGCAGGCCGGCCATCGTGTCGCCGCCGCCCTGGCTGGCGATCATGTTGCTGTTGAAGGGCCGGGCGATCTTGATCTCGTAGATGGTGGCGCCCAGTTGCTCGGCCGCCGCGAACGCGGCGTGCACGTAGTCCTGGCTGGTCTTGAGGTCCGTGATGAGCAGGATCCGGGTGCCGGGCTCGACCCGGCACATCTGGAGCTCCTGCGTGAACAGCATGGTGAGTTTGAAGGGATTGAGATCCTGTGCATTCATGATGTCTGACTCGTTGCGGGTGGAAATCCCGGCAGGGCGCCCTGCCGGCCTTACTTCAGTCCTTGCAGCGACTTCTCGACATTGGTCCTGTCGATCAAGGCGTAGTCGATGTCCACGACCGGCGGTACCGGCTCGCCGCCCAGCACCCTGGCCACGGTGGACGCGCCCAGCCGCCCCCAGGCGAACGGCTGCAGGTCCACCGTCATGCCCAGGGTGCCTGCCTTGACCGCGCGCAGCGCGGCGGGAACGGCGTTGCTGCCGGTGACGACGATCTCGCCCTGCTTGCCGACGGCCGCCACCGCCTGCGCCGCGCCCAGCGCCTGTTCGTCGTTGCCGCAATAGATGCCCTTGACGTCGGGGTGGGCGACGAGGATGTCCTCGGCCATGCGCAGGCCGAACTCCCGAGTCAGCGGTCCTTCTTTCCGGAACACGATGGACATGTCCTTGTGTTCCTTCACCCCCGCCTGGAACCCCTGCGCGAAATCGCGGAACAGGTCCGCGCCGGCCGGGCCCTCGATCATGGCGACCTTGCCCGACCCCTGGATCGCCTTGGCCATCCATCGCGCGGTGTCGAGTCCGATCTTCTGGAAGTTGCCGGTAACCGCCACGCGCTGGCTGGGCGAATGCACCGTACGCACCACGGAGACGACCGGGATCTTTGCCCGGGCCGCGGCTTCGTACGAAGACGACACCGCCACCGAATCGATGGGAGAGACGATGATGGCATCCACGCGCTTGGCGATCAGGTCGCCGATGCCATCGTTCTGCGTCGCCACCACCTCGTTGGCCGACACGTAGCTCACGTTCCAGCCCAGCTCCTTGGCACGGGCATCGATGCCGCGCTTGACCTGGATGTAGAACGGGTTGGTGTCCGAGGCGAGCGCGACGCCCAGGGTGACCGGCCTGGCCTGCGCGGCCAGGTTGGACGACGCGGCCGCAAGGGCGAACGCGAGCGAAACGGCTGCGAGCTTTCTCATCTTTCTTCCTTTTTCAAGAAACCCTGCCTGGCAGGAACGGGACTACCGGCGGTGGCGCAACTGGTCCGCCGCGGCGGCGGCGACGATGACCAGGCCGACCGCGACGCGCTGCCAGTAGGTGCCGACGCCGGCCAGGTTCAGCACGTTGCCCAGCAGCACCATGATGAAGACGCCCACGACGCTGTTGAACAACTTGCCTTCGCCCCCCTTGAGGGCGGCACCGCCCAGCACGACGGCGGCGATCGCGGTCAACTCGTAGAACTCGCCAGCGGTGGGCTGGCCCGATTGCAGCCGCGCCGCCAGCAGAAACCCGGCCAGGCCGGCCAGTGCGCCGCAAATCGTGAAGGCGGCGATCTTGACGCGATGCACCCGGATACCGCAGATGGAGGCGGCCTGTTCGTTGCTGCCCACCGCGAAGACCCGGAAACCGAGCGCCGAGTGATGCAGTCCCCAGTAGCCCACTGCGAACACGACGACGACGATGCAGGGCAGGATGGGAATCCCCAGGAAGCGCCCCGTGCCCATCATCACGAACACGCGGTCGATGTCGTCCATCGCCTGTACCGGGGCGCCGTCGGTGACCAGGAGCACGACACCGCGGACCAGCACCATCGTGCCCAGGGTGGCGATCAACGGCGAGACGCGAAGCTTCGCGACGATGATGCCGTTGACCAGACCCACCAGGCATCCGGTGGCAACGGCCACGGCAATGCCCGCGGCAGCGCCGGACTCGAACGTGACCAGGGCGCCCAGGCATCCGGCCAGCGCCGCCGTCGAGCCGACCGACAGGTCGAAGCCGCCATTGATGACGACGAAGGTCATGCCTATCGCCAGCACCGCCAGGATCGACGCCTGCAACAGGACGTTGGACAGGTTGACCGCCGTCAGGAAACGGTCGGAGATCAGCGTGGCGGCCACGCACAGGACCGCCAGCACCAGCAGGGGAATGTGATCGCCGATCGCGATCCGCCTGGCCATCCGCGGGGAGGTCTCGGGGCGGGCGTCGGCATTGAGCAGGGTCGACATCATAGAACTCCAAGCGCATGGCGGATCTCGTCCGCGTTGAATCCGTTCCCCCGGTCTATGGGGGCTCCCGGGACGCCCTTGACGATGGGCACGATCCGGTCGCAAAGCGTGGCCAGCTCGTCGTAGTCGGTGCTGGACAGCAGCACCGCGCCGCCTTCCCGGCGGTAGTCGTCGATGATCTTCTGGATCAGGAGCTTGGCCCCGACGTCCACGCCCGCCGTGGGCTCGGCCAGTAGCAGCACGTCCATCCGCGCCAGGAACCAGCGCGCGAGCAGCACCTTCTGCTGGTTGCCCCCGGACAGTTCGCGCATCGGGCGGTCGGGATCGCCGGGCCGGATGTCGAACGCTCGGATCAGACCGGCCGCGGCGCGGCGCGCGGCGGCTTCGTTGAAATGGCCGGCGACCGAGAACATCTTCAGGTGCGGCGCGCAAAGGTTGCGCAGGATCGACGCGTCGTAGAACACTTGCGTGCCCCGCTCGCCGCTGATGTAGCCCACGCGGCGCCGGGCGCCGCCATCGAGCGCCTTGAACGCATCGATGAGCAGGTTCTCCACCCCGCTGCCCAGAAGACCGCTGAACCCCGTCACCTCGCCGCGGCGTACGCGCGTTGCCTGGCCGAACAAGGGAATGGACACCGTCTCCTGTCCTGCGCCTGGCACGGCGCCGCGCCGGCCCACCGGCGGCGGCGCGTGTCCGCCCAGGTCGTGGCTCAGGCACGCATCGCCGTACTGTTCGCTGGCCACTTCCCTGACGACGGTCCCGTCGCGCATCAGGATGGCGCGCGAGGAAATCTCCCGGAGCTCCGACAGCCGGTGCGTGATGTAGAGCACCGCGACGCCGCGGCGGGCCAGTTCCCGCACGACCCGGAACAGCAACTGGACCTCCTTGTACTCCAGCGCCGCCGTCGGTTCGTCCAGGATCAGCACCTTGACGTCGTGCGTGAGCGCGCGCAGCAGCATGACCAGTTGCTTCTGGGCGAACGTGAGGCTGCCGCACAGCCTGTCCAGGGGCAGGACGATGCCGAACGTCTCGAGCAGGCGCTGCGCGTTCCGCCGCGACATCTCACGGCGCACGCTCGCCACGCCGGGCAGCAGCCGGCGCTCGGGCATGCTGCCCGCGTACAGGTTCTCGTGCACGGTCAGCGACGGGAACACCTGCAATTCCTGGGGAACCCGCGATATGCCGGCGGCAATGGCATCGGCCGTGGCACCGAAATGCGCGGCCTGGCCATCGACCAGGATCTGGCCGGTGTCCGGCGCGACTTCCCCGGAAATGATCTTGGTGAGCGTGGACTTGCCGGCGCCGTTCTCCCCCAGCAGGGCGACGATCTCGCCGCGCGCCAGCGACAGGCTGGCGCTGCGCAGGGCATGCGTGGCCCCGAAGCGCTTGTCCAGTTGGCGCACTTCCAGAACGGGGGTGCTCATGCCGGCCCCCCCGTGGCGGGGTTACCGCCCGTGCGGGCTACGTAGCGGTCGTCGCGTCCAGCAAGGGCTGTACCTCGCCGGGGTACTGCGCGGCCAGGCACCGGTGCAGGTTGCCGAGCAGCCCGTCGAGACTGGCGTCCACGATCGCCTCCAGCGGCACCGGAGGCGGCATGCCGTAGACGTGCGTGCGATAGGGATGGTAGTAAAGGCCGAAATGGAACAGCCAGAGGATCTCGATCTCGAGCTCGGACACCTCGGCCGCTTTCTCGAGCGGCAGGCCCGCGGCAAGCCGGACTTCCTCGGCGATGGATTGCAGCAGGGGCCGCGTCACCTGGGCGATGTACTTGCGGTTCAGGTCGCCGCCCGCGAACGCCGCCTGCGTATAGACACGAATCCAGTCGTAGTCGTAGGTCGCCTGCGCATAGCCGACGAAGAAGCGCCGCAGCCGTGCCTTCAGGTCGGTGGCGCGATCGCGCAGCACGGTGGACCACCGTCCGGCACTCTGCCGCTCGAAGACCGTCTCGAACACGGCCTCGATCAGCATCTGCTTGGACGGGAAGTACTTGTAGAGAAGCGCCTGCGTGATATGAAGATGCCGTGCCAGCGACCGGGTATCGATACTGAAGCCGTGGGTGGCGAAGTAGCCGATCGACTCCCGGATGATCCATGCCCGCCGGTCTTCCGGAGACATGCGTTTGCGCGGCCCGGGCGATGCCGGTAGCGACTCGTGAAGGGCATTCATGCGCGAAGCGTAGCATAGAAGAATGGCGTGACTGGCGGCCCGCGAGCGCCTCGCCGCCGGGCTGTGTTGCGGGTCTCATCGTGCGTGCGCCTTGATCCAGGATGCGGCCGCGGCGAACCACGGACCGTCGTATTCACCCGCGGCGTATCCCGCGCCCAGGTGATCGCGGCCGGGTATCTCCAGGCACGTCACATCGCCTTGCGCACGGGCCAGGCCATCGGCGAACTCGCGCGCCTGCCGCACCAGATGAGGAAAATCGTGCTCGCCCCACGACACGTGGAAAGGCGCCACGCCCGCCCGCACATGCGCCAGGGGAGCCGCCGCGATGTCGTTGCCCGACTCCGGCGCACCAAGAAAGCGCGGCCTGGCCGCGAAGCCTGCCTGGGCATCGAAGCGATAGCTGCCGGACACCGCGAGGCATCCCCTGAGCAGCTCCGGCCGAAGGCCGCGCGGAGCCATCCAATCCGTTCTCGTCGCCAACAGGCTCGCGTAGTGGGCACCCGCCGAAAAGCCCCCCACGAAGAAGCGTCCGCCCGCAACGCCCAGCCGGTCCCGCGCGTCCCAGCACCAGCGCACCGCGTCGGCGCAATCCAGCCATCCCGTGGGAAAGACATGCGCGGGCGCCAGCCGATAGCCGGCCGTGGCGAACGCAATGCCCGCCTGCGCGAACAGCGGCCCCATGAACGCCGCATATTCCTTGAACCCGTTGGTCCATCCTCCGCCATGGAAGAAGACCAGCAGAGGTGCGTCGGGCACTGCCGCGGGAAAGAACAGCAACCGGCGCTGCGCACAGTCCTGCGCGTACGCATGTTCGGTCGACAGCAGTTGCGGGTTGCGCCTCGCCATGCCCTGGTGATGGCGCTGTCCGAATTCGGACAAGGGCTCCTGGCCGGGATAGTCGGTCAGGTTCATGACGCTGCACCCGCCTTCGCCGCCTTGGCCGTGGCCGTGATCTCGACCAGCCAGTCATCCTTCACCAGGCCGGCTGCCACGCAGAAGCGGGCGGGAGGACGATCCCCGAAATACTCGGCATACACGCGGTTCATATCCGCGTAATCCGCCATCGTCTTCAGATAGACGTGGACGAACAGGACGTCTTCGAACCCGCAGCCTCCGGCGCGCAGGATGCGGCCGACCTGGTCGAGCACATGCCGGGTCTGGCCCGCGGCATCGCCCGGGTGCTGTGTCTCGCCTCGTTCGTCGATGGCGACGATGCCCGACGTCACCACCCAGCCGTCCGCGGCCGCCCCGAAGGAATACCTGGGCGACGGCGGGGCGCTGCCGGATGGGTTGAATGCATGACGCGACATAGGATTCCCTTCGCCTTAATTTGTCATTTGACAAATAATGACGAGGGAAATCTAGGCGGTCAAGCTGATAACTACCGTTATAAGGGTTTGTATTAAGTCAAATGATCACTAAACGTCTTACTCGACCGTGATGTTCGCCGCCTTGACCAGCTTCCCGTACTTGGCGCTCTCGGCACGGACATAGTCCGCGAACGCCTGGGGCGACGACCCCTTGCCGACGAACGCCTGTTCGCTCAGCGTCTGCTTGACCCGCGGCGAGTCGATGGCCTTGCGCACGGCGTCGTGCAGCTTGGCCACCACGTCGGCGGGCAGCCCCGCCGGTCCCCACAGGCCGTACCAGGACACCATTTCGAATCCTTGCAATCCCGACTCGGCCACCGTCGGCACGTCGGGCAGCGAAGGCAGGCGCTGAGCGCTGGTGACGGCCAGCGCCTTGGTGCGGCCGGCCTTGACCGGCGGCAACGACGACGGCACGGCATCGATGACGGCGCTGATGTGGCCGCCCATGAGGTCGGTCAGCGCCGGCCCGGTGCCCTTGTACAGCACGACGGGGATGTCGGCCTTGGCCTCGTAGCTGATGGCGGCTTCGGCCAGGTGGCTGGCCGAACCGGCGGCGGAGGCGCCGAAGAAGTATTTGCCGGGCGCCTGGTGCGCCAGCGCGATGAACGCCTTGAGGTCTTTTGCCGGCACGCCGGGGTTGGCGGTGACCAGCAGCGGCACCTCGCCCAGGTTGGTGATGGGCGTGAAGTCCTTGTGGATGTCGTAGGGCAGGGACTTCAGCAGCCACGGGCCGGCCGCGAAGGTGGAGGCATTGACCAGCAGGGTGTAGCCGTCGGCCGGCGCGCGCGCCACGGCCTCGCTGCCTATGGATCCGCTGGCGCCGGCGCGGTTCTCGACCACGAAGGTCTGGCCCAGTTGATGGCCCAGGCTGTCGGCGAATACGCGCGCCACCGCATCCACCGTGCCGCCCGGCGGATAGGGCACGATGACGCGGACGGGCCGCTGGGGATAGGCCTGCGCGCTGGCGGCCACCGTGGCGGCGCAGGCCAGCAGGCCCGCGAGATATCGGATGAAAAACTTCATGTCGGTCTCCTTGTCGTTGTGATGAGGCGGGGTCTAGGGTTGTCGGCGCTCGAAGATCCTGAGCGTGTCGTCGACCAGATCGCGTTCGACGTCGCGGGTGATGAAGACGATGCGGGTGCGGTGGTCGTCGTCGGGCCAGGCGGGCAGGAAGGAATGGGGATGGAACACGTGCTGGACCCCGTGTATGACCACCGGCCTGCCGGGGTGCTCGATCACGTTGACGATGCCCTTGACCCGCAGCAGGTCCGGGCCGCGCAGCGTGGACAGCATGGCCAGCCAGCGCTGCACGCCGGCCCATGACACGGGTTCGTCGCGGGTCACCACGTACGACCGGATACGGTCGCCGTGGCGGGTGCGGTCGTGGTCGTGATGATGTCCGTGGCCGTGGGCGGAATGCCCCTGCGTATCGCCATGCGACTCATGCGCCTCGGCTTGCAGCCAGCGCCGCACGTCGCGCGGGCGGCCGTCCGGCGCCGCCAGCCAGTCGCCGTCGTCACGGCCGGCGCGCACCGCATCGGCCCCCGGATTGATCTCCCTCAGCCGGCGCAGCAGGGCATCGGACTGGCCGGCGGACGCGAGGTCGGTCTTGGTCAGCACCAGCAGGTCAGCCACCGCCGCCTGCTTCACCGCCTCTTCCTGCCGGTCCAGCGTATCGATGCTGTTGCAGGCATCGACGGTCGTGGCCACGTGGTCCAGCCGGTAGCGGCGGGCCACCGCCGGCTCGCTCATCAGCGTGTGCAGGATGGGAGCGGGGTCGGCCAGGCCCGTGGTCTCGATCACCACGCGCCGCAACGGCGCGGCCTGGCCCGCCAGCCGCTGGTCCAGCCGGTCGAAGGCCTCGACCAGGTCGCCGCGGATGGTGCAGCAGATGCAGCCGTTGGCCAGCAGCACCATGTCCTCGGCGCTCTGCTCCAACAGATGATGGTCCAGCCCAACCTCGCCGAACTCGTTGATGATGACCGCTGTGTCGCGCAGGGCGGGCCTTGCCAGCAGGCGGTTCAGCAGCGTTGTCTTCCCGCTTCCCAGGAAGCCGGTCAATACCGTGACCGGTATGCGGTCGTCCGTCTCTATCATGGCAAGGCTCCGGAGCGCGCGCCGCCGTGCAGCCGCGCGAAAGAACTCAGGGTGCGATCCAGCCGGCCCAGCAGCCACGCCGCGCCGGCCGCCGGAACCACGCTGTCGGGATCGGCCAGCGCCGCCAGCACGGCCGCCATGCCTCCTTCCTGTCCGGCGGGGGCATGGCATTGCAGCAGCGCGTGGGCCTCGGCCTCGCCCAGGCGTCCGGCCTCGTCGCGCAGGTAGTCCAGGATGTCGCGCTCGAAATCCTGCAGCCGCAGCGTCACGCCGCCCATGCCGCACGCGCAGGCGCCGCCCATGGAGACGTGCTGCAACGCCACGTCGTTCCACAAGCGCAGCAGCGCGGCGGCGCGGGCGGTGGCATCAGGCGGCACGGCGGCCCCGCAGCGCCTGGGTGGCGGCGTGGTCCACCGCGCCTTCGGCGGTCATCGCCACGCCATAGACGTCGCGCGCCACCTGGGCGCTGACATAGCCCTCGCGCACGTCCTCGGCCACCGCCTCGGGATCGCGCCCGCGCGGGTCGCCGAAACCGCCGCCGCCGCCCGACAGCATCTTGTAGGCATCGCCGCGCTCCAGCCGCACGTTGAAGATCTTGGCGTTGGGCATGCCGTCGTCCCATTCGCCCTTGCGGCGGATGGCGATGCCGTTGCCCGCGGCCTCGTGGCCGCCCTCCAGCCCCCAGGGCTTGCAGTGCATGCGGTCGATGCGCGTGGTCACGGCGAAAGGGGACAGCGCCTGCACCACCATCTCGGCGCCCAGCCCGCCTCGATAGGTGCCGGCGCCGCCGCTGTCGGCGCGGATGGCATAGCGCTCGACCAGGACCGGATACTTGGCCTCGAGCTGCTCGGTGGGACTGTTGTGGGTGTCGCCGTCGTTGATGCACACCGTGACCGAGACCCCGTCCTCGCGCGATTTCGCGCCCCAGCCGCCGCCCAACGGGCCGATGCCGACGATGAACAGGCGGCCGTCCTCGGGCGAGATGCCGTGGATGTTGGGGAACACCAGGTCGGCATGGTGGCCGGCAATGGCGCGGTCGGGTATGGCCGGCGCCAGCGCCTTGAAGATGGTGTCGATGACGGTCATGGGGAAGGTCATCCAGACCCGCATCGGGAACGGGCGCTCGGCGCTGATGACGGTACCCATGGGCATGACGACCTTCAACGGCCGGAAGCTGCCGTCGTTGACCGGATAGTCGGTGGGCGTGGTCAGGCACTTGAAGGCCACCTGCGCGCACGCGATGCCGGTGGTGAAGCCGGAGTTGTAGAAGCCGCGCACCTGCCGACTCACGTCCGACAGGTCGATGGTCATCTCGTCGCCCTGCTTGATCACCTTGACCCGGATGGGAATGCGCCGCCCCACGTCCACGCCGTCGTCGTCCATGTAGGACTCGGCCTCGTAGACGCCGTCGGGAATGCTGAGCGTGTTCTGCCGCGCCACCGCTTCCGACTGATCCATGATCTGCGCGATCGAGCCGTGCACGGCATCGGCGCCGTAGCGTTGGACCAGCTCCAGGAAGCGCCGCTCGCCGGTGGTGATGGCGGTGATCTGCGCACGCAGGTCGCCCAGCGCGCGCTCGGGCAGGCGCACGTTCATCGCGATGATGTCGACCAGGTCCTGGCTGACCACGCCAGCGCGGCGGTACTTGACGATGGGGATCTGTATCCCTTCCGAGAAGATGTCGGTCGTGACCTGGCCCAGCGTGCCGCCCACGTCCAGCCAATGCGCCATGCAGCAGGTGAAGGCGACGATGCGGCCCTCGTGGAACACCGGCATGGTGAAGGTGAAGTGGTTCAGGTGGCTGCCGGTGATGTAGGCGTCGTTGGTGACCAGGATGTCGCCGGGATGGATGTTCTCCAATCCGAAGTGGCGGATCTTGGCCTTGACGGTTTCGGACATCCCGCGGATGAACATGGGCAGGCCCAGGCCGATCGACACCGTGTCGCCCTCGGGCGTGAACAGGCCCACCGTGAAGTCCAGCGCCTCGTAGATGATGAGGTTGTAGGCGGTCCTCGTCAGGTTGGTCTTCATTTCCTCCGTGACGGCCAGGAGGCCGTTGCGGATGATCTCCACCGTGACCGGATCGACGGTGTGCTGGTTCGTTTCTCGCGCGTTCATCAACGTTCGCTCCCGATGGCCACGTGCAGGTTGCCGCAGTCGTCCACGGTCAGTTCGTCGCCCGGCTGGACGACGGTCGTGGAGGCGTGTTCTTCGATCAGGGCCGGCCCCGGGATGCGGTTGCCGGCCAGCAGGGCGTCGCGGCGGTACACCGGCGTCGGCACCTGGCCGTGCGAACGGAAGTACACCGGCTTGGTGGCGCGCAGCGCCTCCTCGGGCGGCGTCTGGCCGCCGGCCCGCACCGCATGGCGCGGCGGCTTGCGCATCGCGCCCAGCACCGTCACGCGCAGGCTGACGATGTCGGCAGGCTCGGCCGGCGCGCTGGTGCCGTAGCGGATGGCATGGACGTCGTCGAAATGGCGCTTGATCGCGTCGCGGTCCTGGCGCTCGAAATACACGCGGGGCAGGTCCACCGTCACCGCGTGCTCCTGGCCGACATAGCGCATGTCGGCCGAACGCTCGATGACGATCTCGTCCGGCCGCACCGCCGAGGCCGCGACCGCCGCGCGCCCCTCCGCTTCCATCGACGCGTACAGCGACTCGATCTCGTCGAACGACAGGTCGTCCAGGTGGCGGAACACCGAGCGCACGTAGTCGTAGCGCAGGTCGCTGAACAGCATGCCGTAGGCCGAGAAATAGCCCGGCGCATAGGGAATGAGCACGCGGCGGATGCCGAGTTCGCGCGCGATGGCCGAGGCATGCAGCGGCCCCGCGCCGCCGTAGACCACCATGGTGAAGCTGCCGGCGTCCAGGCCGCGCTCGGTGGTAACGGCCTTGACCGCGTGCGACATCGCGGTCACCGCGATGCGCAGGATGCCGTCCGCGGCCTCGACCGTTTCCAGCCCCAGCGGCGCGGCGATGCGCTCGTGCATGGCGGCGCGCGCACCCTCCAGATCCAGCGGCATCTCGCCGCCCAGGAAGTGCCCGGCGTCCAGGCGGCCCAGGACCAGGTTGGCGTCGGTCACGGTGGGCTCGGTGCCGCCGCGGGCATAGCAGACGGGGCCGGGCATGGACCCGGCGCTGCGCGGGCCCACCCGCAGCGCATTGCCCAGTTCGACGCGCGCGATGCTGCCGCCGCCGGTGCCGACCTCGAAGATGTCCATCATGGGAATCTGGATGGGCAAGGCCTGCTCGTAGCCGCCGATCAGCGCGCTGCCGGTGGTGAGCGGGCGGCCTTCGCTGATCACGCCGGCCTTGGCCGTGGTGCCGCCCATGTCGAAGGCGATGGCGTCGGGCAGGCCGAGCTGCGCGCAGATCGCCTGGGCGCCGATGACGCCGGCGGCGGGACCCGACTCCAGCATGCGGACGCATTCGCGGCGCGCATGCTCCAGCGGAAACAGGCCGCCGGTGGACTGCACCGCATAGAAGTCGCCGCCGAAACCGCGCTCGCCCAGGTGCGTCTCGAGCTGGCCCAGGTAGGCCGACACGCGCGGCCCCACGTAGGCATTGGCGACGGCGGTCGACACGCGCTCGAACTCGCGGTATTCCTGCGACAGCTCATGCGAGGCGGTGACGAAGGCGTGCGGTAGTTCCTCGAGCAGGATCTCCTTCACGCGTTTCTCGTGGTCGGGCTTGCGATAGGAATGCAGCAGCAGCACCGCGGCCGCCTCCACGCCCTGCGCCTTCAATTCCCGCGCCACCTCGCGCACCCGCGCCTCGTCCAGTGGCTTGTGGACGCTGCCGTCCGCGCGCAGCCGCTCCTGGACCTCATAGCGCAGCGAACGCTTGACCAGCGGCGTGTGCTTGGAGAAGAAGAGGTTGTAGGCATCGGGACGGTTGACGCGGCCGATCTCGTAGATGTCGCGGAACCCCTCGGTGATCAGCAGCGCTGTCTTCGCGCCGTTGCGTTCGAGCAGCGTGTTGATCGCGATGGTCGAGCCATGCAGGAAAAGGTAGCCGTTGCGCAGGTCGATGCCGGCGCCGTCCAGCGTGTGCTGGATGCCTTCGACCAGCCGGCCGTGCGTGGACAGGGCCTTGCCGAAATGCAGCGTGCCGGTACTTTCGTCGAACGCGGCCATGTCGGTGAATGTGCCGCCGATATCCACGGCGATGCGCAGAGGCGCCGATGCGGGCGCCGGATTGGATGCTGTCATGATGGTATTGGGTGCGGTGTGCGCGATGTCGTGACGGCTCGCAGTGTAGGAAGCCGACAGATATCTTCCTAGACTTGGATCAGAGATTTCAGACATGCCAAAATAGAGATGTCGTCATCCACCTGCCATCCCATGAACCAGGCCGACCTGAAACTGTTCGTCGAAGTGGCCGAAAACGGCAGCTTCACCAAGGTTGCGGCCGCGCGCATGACCGTGCAGTCGCACATCAGCCGCCAGATCGGCAACCTGGAACGCGAGTGCGGCGGCAGGCTGTTCCGCCGCACGGGGCGCGGCGTGGTCCTGACCGAACTGGGCGAGCACATCATCGCCCGCGTGCGGACCTGGCTGGCCGACACCGACCAGCTGTTCCGCGAGATCCGCTCGACGTCCCCGGTGCCCATGGGCGAAGTCCGCCTGGGCATCCTGCCGTCGGCCGCCCATCCGCTCCTGACCACGCTGTTCGGCCGCGTGCGCGAGCAGTACCCCCTGATCCGCCTGAACGTGCGCGAGGGGCAGGGCGGGGAACTCGACGCGCTGTTGGACGCGGGCCTGGTCGACATGGCCATCCTGTTCCGCTTCCACAAGCCGGCCAGCGCCGAGGAACGGCTGCTGGCCACCGGCCACACCTATCTCGTGGCGCGTCCCGGCGACGCGCTCACGCAGGCGCCTTCGGTCGACTTCGCCCGCCTGCAGGACCTGCCCCTGGTACTGCCCCGGCGGCCCGCGCACTGGCGCGCGATCCTGGACGAGACCGCCCGCAGCAAGGGCTTCGCGCTGCAGGCGGTGATCGAGGCCGACTCGCTGACCGCGCAGAAGGAACTGGCCGCCACCCAACCGGTGTACGCCGTCCTGGGACCGTATTCGATCATGCACGAACTGCGCCAGGGATCATTGCAGGCCACCCGGCTCGTCAACCCGGACCTGCGCCGCTACGTCACCCTGGCCCTGCCGAAATCGGGCGTGATGACGCCGGCCTGCCAGGCCGTTTCAACCATGTTGCAAGACATCGTCGAACAATGGGGCGGCGATCTCAGCCCCCCCAAGGAGTCCGCATGAGCAAGAGCACCGACAAGCCGCACGCCGACCGGCGCCAGCTCCAGCAGATCATCTCCGGGCTGGCCGAAGGCATCCTCCTGCTCGACCCGGACGGCACCATCGTCTGGGCGAACGACACGGCGCTGGCCATCCACGACGCGAAGAACCTGGCCGCCCTGGGCCGCACGGCCCAGGACTATGCCGCCGCCTATACGCTGAAGTACCGCAACAACCACACCCTGGCACCCGCCCAGTATCCGGTCATGCGGGTGCTGGCCGGCGAGCGCTTCAGCGACGTGGTGGTCGAGGCGACCCGGCCCGCCGACGAATCCTTCCGGCGCATGCTCCAGGTGCGCGGCCTCGTGCTGACCGGCGCATCGGAGGAACCCGAGTCGCTGGTGCTCGTGATCCAGGACGTGACCGAGCGCTTCAGCGCCGAAGAACGGTTCGAACGCACCTTCAATACCAACCCCGCTCCGGCCATCATCTGCAGCCTGGCCGACCTGCGCTACATCAAGGTCAACCAGGGCTTCCTGGACATGACGGGCTACGTCCGGGACGAAGTGCTGGGCCGCTCCACCTATGAACTCGACGTCCTCAACGAGGCCGCGCGCCGCGACGACGCGATCCGCCTGCTCGGGGAAGGCCGCACGATTCCGCAGATGGAAGCCGCGCTGCGCCTGAAGGACGGCGGCACCAAACTCGTGATCGTCGCCGGCCAGCCCCTGGACGTGGGCGAAGACGCCTGCATGCTCTTCACCTTCATGGACCTGGAGCCACGCCGCCGCGCGGAGGACGCGCTGCGCCAGACCGAGGAACGCTTCTCGAAGGCCTTCATGCTGGCGCCCGTGCCGATGGCCGTATGCGACCGCGGCGACTTCGCGCTGATGGCCGTGAATGAAGCCTTCATCGCCGCCACGGGCCACGAGGCGCCGGACATCCTGGCCAAGACGCCGGCCGACCTGCACCTGTGGGCCGACGCCGCCGTCCATCGCAAGCTGAAGGACGACCTGGATGCCTCGGGCGCCGTGCGCAATGCCGAGGTCGCGTTGCGCACCCGCGGGGGAGACATACTGGACTGCCTGCTGTCGGCCGAGACCGCCACCATCAACGGCCAGGCCTGCGTACTCGTGACGATCCAGGACATCACCGACCGCAAGCGCGGCGAAGAGGAACTGGTCGCGGCCATCGACACCGTCATGCAGGACGCGTCCTGGTTCAGCCGCACCGTCATCGAGAAGCTGGCCCAGATCCGGCGTCCGCAGGACACCCTTGCCGGCACCCCGGCGCTGTCGGAACTGACGCCGCGCGAACACGAGGTGCTGGGACGGATGTGCCAGGGCGAGAACAACGAGCAGATCGCCGCGGCGATGCGGGTGTCGCCCAACACGGTGCGCAACCACATCGCGATGCTGTACAGCAAGATTGGCGTGCACCGCCGCAGCGACGCCATCGTCTGGGCGCGCCAGCGCGGCGTGACCGGATACCAGGTGCCGGCCAAGGGCGCCGGACGCACACGTGGGCGCTAGAAGGCTGCCCGCGGGATAGAAAGACTACCGCCCCTGGTACGGGCTCATCTAGCCGCGACCCCGGCTCGACGCTACAGTCTGTTCCACCCCCGGTCCGGCAACGGACCGCACCCTTACCATTGATGAGGAGTTCGCATGGACAAGGATCGCATCAAGGGCGCAGCCAAGGAAATCAAGGGCACCGTCAAGGAAACCGCGGGCAAGCTGACGGGCGACCGGTCAACCGAAGCCAAGGGCAAGGTGGAGAAGACCGTGGGAACCGTGCAGCGCCGTATCGGCGAAGCCAAGGACAAGCTGCGTGACGAGCTGAACGAGAAGTAACGCAGCGGCGGCCCGCGGGCCGCCGTCCCATCCCGGCCGGGATCCCCGCACCCCGGTACACCAGCAGCATCCATGTCCCCACCTGACGACTCCAGCACCCTCCACGAACTTCGGCTACGCGAACTGCACCATCGCATGCGCAACGGCCTGCATCTGCTCTCCAGCGCCTTGCAGGTCCAGGCGCGGCGCTCCGGCAACGAGGACGTGCGCCGGGAACTCGGCGTCGCGGTCAGCCGTATCGAAAGCCTGGTGCGGCTGCACGATCATGCGTATCGGCAGGAACCCGGCGTCGTGCCCGACGCGTCCGCGTATCTGGCCAACCTTGCGCAGCATCTGCAATCGGCGCTGATCGACCCTCGCTCGAACCGCCTCGTGACGATCACGTCCAACGACGAGCTGCCGCTGGACAGCGACGCGGCGATGTCGCTCGGCTCGGTCCTGATCGAGCTGGCGACCAATGCCGTCAAGTACAGCGCCGGCAACGTCCACCTCGACGTGGAATACGGTCCGGGCCTGGTCACCGTGACCGTCGAGGACGAAGGCGTGGGCTTCCCGCCGGAGCTCGAGCTGCCGGCCGATGCCGGCTTCGGGCTGAGGCTGGTCGGGCGCATCTGCGAACAGCACGGGGGCATGCTGGCCATCGACCGGTCCGTGGCCTTCGGACGCATCATCGCGGTCATCGGACTGGGGCGCTAGGGCTCCAGGCGCCAGCGCGGATCCCCCTCGAAGCACGCCGACACGAAGTCGACGAACTCGCGTATCTTCAGCGACGAATGGCGCGGCCGCGGGTGGATCACGTACAGCGTGCGCGACGCCGGCGTCCAGCCGGGCAGCACCGGCGCCAGCCGCCCTTCGTCCAGGGCCTGGGCGATCATGAAGGTCGGCAGCATGGCCAGGCCCGAGCCGCCCAGCAGCGCATCCTTGAGCACCTGGCTGTTATTGCTGCGCAGGCTGCCGCCCACGTGCACCATGCGCTCGGTCCGGCCATCGGAGAAATGCCATTCGTCCGGGGCCGGACCGCGATCGTAGACCAGACAATCGTGCCGCTTCAGGTCCTGCGGCGCGGCGGGCGCCTCGCGTCCCGACAGATAGCCGGGCGATGCCGCCACCGTGCGCGTCATGCGGGCGATGGCGCGGGTGGCGTGCGTGGGATGGTTGACGTATTTCTGATTGCTGCCCAGGGCCAGCGCGACGTCGTAGCCTTCGTCATCCAGGTCGATGAAGCGGTCGTTCAGCGTCATCTCGACCTTGACGGCGGGGAACTGCCGCAGGAACTCGCCCATCATGACCCCGAAGCCCGCGTAGTCCAGCGACACCGGCGCGCGGACTTTCAGCACGCCGCGCGGCATGGTCTGCATGGACGCGGCCGACCGCTCGACCTCCTCCAGGTCATCCAGCAGCCGCGCGCATTGCGCGTAGTAGCTGCGACCCGCCTCGGTCACGTTCAGGCGGCGCGTGGTGCGGGCCACCAGCGAGGTGCCCAGGTGCAGTTCCAGCCACGTCAGGTACTTGCTGACCGATCCCACCGACATGCCCAGCTGGCGCGCGGCCAGCGTGAAGCTTTCGTGCTCGACGACCTTGCGGAACACCGACATCGCCACGAACCGGTCCATATTTTTTCCGGATTGGAAAGCAATTTTTTGATCTGACGATGTTTATCGCCGATGAGGAAAATGTCAACATGGCTTTCATACGCAGTCGCGCGCGTCCTGCCTCCGCCCACCCGGCGGCCCACGGCCTGATGGCCCGGGCCCCGGGGATCTCCGCCATCGCATCCGAGGGGACACATGAGCCGCACGCTGATCAGGAACGCTTCCATTCTTTCCATGGACCCCGCCGTGGGCGACCTCGCCCAGGCCGACATCCTCATTGAAGGCGACAGGATCGCCGCCATCGGCCCCGGCCTGAACGCGGCCGCCGACGAGGTAGTGGACGGCACGCACCGCATCGTCATGCCGGGCATGGTCAACGCCCACATCCATACCTGGGAGTTCCAGCTGCGCGGCATCGGCGCCGACTGGGTCGGCAGCCGCGACTACCATGCCAACCTGCACAAGAAGCTGGCTACCTACTACACCGCGCGCGACGTCTACCTGGGCAACCTGCTGGGCGCGCTGAACCAGTTGCGCAACGGCACCACCACCATCGTCGACTGGTGCCACATCCTGCGCGACGCCGAGATGACCGACGCCGCCATCGACGCGCTGGAGGAATCGGGCATACGCGCCGTGTTCGCGCGCGGCACGGTCAAGCCGCCCGAGCGCGAAGGCGCCGTCCCCTACTACAAGCAGCCTTTCCCGCGCGACGAGATCCACCGCCTGCGCACCGGCCGGCTGGCCACCGACGACGGGCTGGTTACGCTGGCCATGGCCATCCTGGGCCCCGATTGGGGCGAATACGACGTGGCCGTCCACGACATCCGCCTGGCGCGCGAATACGGCCTGTTCAATTCCGCCCACACCTATGGCCGCAAGGGCAAGCGCGTGGTCGAGGACGGCTATCCGCGCCTGGCCCGCGAGGGCCTGCTGGGCCCGGACCACAACATCGGCCACGGCAACTGCTTCGACGACGACGAGCTGAAGATCGTGCTGGACGCCGGCTGTACCATCACGGCCACCAACCTGACCGAGATGCTGAACTACGAGAAACCCGCCATGCTGGGACGGCTGGTCAAGCACGGCGCCACGCCCTCGCTGGGAACCGACTGCGATCCCTACTTCAACAGCTCCATGCTCTGGGTCATGCGCCATGCCTTCCTGCACCAGCGCGAACTGGACAACCGCAGCCTGTTCGCCGAAGGCAACTGGCCGGCCAAGACCCAGCACTCCACCCAGACGCGCGATGCCATCCACTGGGCCACACTGGGCGGGGCCAAGGCCTTCGGCCTGGACAGGAAGACCGGCTCGCTGGCGCCGGGCAAGCAGGCCGACCTGATCATGATCGACACGCGCGGCATGAATATCTTCCCCGCCAACGCCGGCGGCGATCCCGCGCACGTCGTCGTCATGTACGCGGAAACCTCGGACATCGAGAACGTCATGGTCGCCGGCCGCTTCGTCAAGCGCGACGGCCGCCTCGCCTTCGACGCCGGCCGCCTCGCCCGCCTGACGGACGAACTGCTGGCGTCCCGCCTGCGCCTCTTCCAGGACGGCTCGTTCAAGAGCGTGCCGGTCGAGCGCGGACCCCAACCCGGGAGGTTCCTGGTATGACACGCCGCCGATTCATCCGCGAGCTGGCCACGCTGGCCGGCGCCGCCGCCACCGTTCCGGGCGCCCGCGCGCTGGCCCAGGATGCCTGGCCCGCCAAGCCCATCCGCCTGGTCCACGGCTTCACCGCCGGCGGGGCGGTCGACATCCAGGCCCGCCTGCTGGCGCAGCAGCTGACCGAACGCCTGGGCCAGACCGCCTACGTCGAAGGCAAGCCCGGCGCCGGCGGCACGGTGGGCGCGAACTTCGTGGCCAAGGCCCCGCCCGACGGCTACACGCTGTTCTTCATGGCCTCGGGCCATTCGGCGGCGCCGGGGCTGTACAAGTCGCTGCCCTTCGATCCGGCCGGCGATTTCACGCTGGCATCCATGGTCACCCGCAGTCCCTTCGTGATACTGGCGGGCCCCGCCGCCAAGTCCGCCACCGTGCGGGACCTGGTGGCCGAGGCCCGGGCCAAACCAGGCGGTGTCGACTTCGGCACCGGCGGCATAGGCACCGGCATGCACCTGGCCTCGGTGCTGTTCCAGTCGCGCCTGGGCGTGCAGATGACGCACGTGCCGTACAAGGGCGGCAACGCGCCCATGATGGCGCTGATGGGCGGCGAGGTGCCCTACATCTTCACGTCCCTGGCCGGCAACGCGGTCAGCCAGATCCAGTCCGGCGCGGTCCGGGCGCTGGCCGTCACGTCCATCGACCGCTATCCCGGCCTGCCCGAGGTGCCCACGGTGGCCGAGACGGTGCTGCCCGGTTTCGACGTCAGTGCGTGGTACGCGCTGGCCGGTCCGCGCGGCCTGCCGCCGGCGGTCGTGCGCCGATTGAATGAAACGGTGGCGCAGGCGCTGTCGGATGCCGAGATGCTGGCGGCGCTGAAGAAGCAGGCGGCCGCGCCCTGGCCGACGACGGCCGCGCAGGCCCAGTCCTTCGTGGCCGAGGACATCCAGCGCTGGACCCAGGTGATACGCAGCGAGAACATCGCGCCGGAGACCTGACCCGGCGATCCCGCCCTCAAAACCCCCAGTTCTAGGGATCGCCCCCCGCCCCCGTCCATGCAAAGCTTCCAGGTTGACCGGCCCAGGCCGGATCAGTGATTACGAAGGAAGCTCTGCAATGAATCCGCACCGGCGCATGATCCTCAACGGCGGCATGGCGGGCACGCTGCTGGCCCTGCTGGCCGCCTGCGGCGGATCCGGCGGCACCGAACCGTCCGGCCAGCCCGACGGCGACGCCGAGGACTACCGGCATGCCACCGGCATCGACACGCTGCCCGCCTCGCTGCCCCTCGACCTGGACGCCCTGGCACTGCCCACCGAAGGGCAGACCTTCGGCGTGCGCGTCATGCTGGGCGGCCTGCCCCAGGCCGGCGTACGCGTCCAGGTCCTGGACGTGCGCGGCGCGCTGGTCGACGAAGGCACCGCCGACGCCCAGGGCTTCTTCCAGTCCGACCGGATCGGCCGGCGCTTCCTGATGGCCGTCGCCCAGACCTCGCAGGGCGAACTCTACGGCTTCGAATACAACCACCAGACCAAGACCGACCCCGTGGTCGACGTCAATCTCGTGCCCACGCTGGCCTTCCGGCTGTCCGAGCGCCTGAAGCTGTCGTCCCCCAATGCCATCGACTTCGTCGTCAAGGAATTCCTGGGTGTCGATTATTCGGTGCTGCTGTCCGACCTGGAAGCCCGCGGCCCGGCCATCGACCAGGACCGGCTGCGCCAGGAGGCGGTGGCCTCCGGACTGGGGCTGCAGGGCTACCTGGATGCCACGGTCGAGGCCATCGTGCGGGCCATCGACCAGGGCTTCCCGCCGGCCGGCGACACCGCGTCCCTGTCGGTGCGCAAGACATCATTCCTGGCCGCCGGCGACGACGAGGAAACCTCGTGCGACGACGTCCCGGAGTACGACGACGGCGTGGACGAGAACATCCCCTCGGACCTGGCCGAACTGATCCGCGAGTACTGGTCCAATCCCGCCAAGGCCCTGATCGCCTTCGCGCTCAAGAAAGCGGCCAGCGCATCGGGCTTTCCCATCATCGGCGACGTCGGCAACCTGATCCTGGGCGCGCTTTTCCCCACCAGCAATCCCGTGATGGACGCCGTGGCCGCGCTGGATTCGCAGATCAAGGGCCTGGCCCGCTCGATCGAGGAACTGCTGCGGCGCCAGGCCCAGGCCGAGTTCAACCGGACCTTCGACGCGGTGCGGACCGCGTTCAACACCTTCGACGGCACCAAGACGCTGATCGACGAGACCAACGCGTTCTACACCAAGACCTCGACGCCGATCGACGACAACTACCGGCTGACGATGACCACGCAGTGCCTGGCGCTGTTCCTGCGCGAATCGGCGTTGATCGAGGCCCACAACCAGTTCGTCGGCCTGGGCTCGTTCGCCAGCGCCGGCGTATTGAATCGCTGGATGCCGGTGGGGCGGGGGGAAAAATTCTACACGGCCGCCATCCAGCAGCAGTACATCGACCTGCTGGACTGGTACCAGGCCCGCAACGCGCTGGCCTACGGCTATCTGATCGACGCCTACGATGCCTACGCCAAGCTGACCGGCGGCGCCGTCAACACCTCGCGCATCCAGCAGTTGAAGGAACGCCTGGAGCGCCAGACGGCCAACGTCGAGAAGCTGCGGCCCAAGTACCTGTACAGCCAGAAGCAGTTCCTGGACGTGGGCAACCGGCTGACCTGGGTGGGCCGCTGCAACAAGGCGGAGTCCTTCCTCGACCTCATCCCGGCGGACGTCAAGACCACGCCCGGATGGAATCCCGGGCGCCTGGACCTGGCGAAGATGATGCGCCACGAGCAGGTCGACCCCTGCGAATCCAAGGGCGTACCGACCGGCAATGCCAGCCTGGGACCGGACCTGATCGCCGCCTACCCGTGGCGGCTTCCCACCAAGAAGAACCTGGAAGACTCCTTCGCCAACCCCATCAAGGACAAGTACGGCAAGAAGTTCAACCTGAAGACCTTCGCCTACGACTTCCAGTTGTCGCGGGCGGTCAGCTTCTTCCTGCCGGACTCCGACACGCCGGCCGAGGCCTTGCTCAGCTCGGGCCTGAAATCCATACGCGTGAAGATCTCCCGCGGCTACTACGTGCGGCACTTCGAGGGCGACGTGTTCGCGTTCCAGAACCTGTCGGCGCGCAAGCAGGTCATCGACAAGCGGGGCAAGGACAAGAACGTGGGGCCGCCGCTGTACTTCTTCCCCGTGGCCACCGTGACGCCGGAGCAATTGAACGCCTTCCTGCCCTGGACCGTGTACGACCGGGCGATCAAGACGCTGACCACCTGACCGCCCCGCCCGCGCTCAATCCAGCGCGGGGCCGGTTCCGTCCACGAAGGCCCGCACCAGGTGATGGGCAATCGCGTAGGGCCTGGGCGCGGACAGGCCCTCGGGATGCGTGCCGTCCAGCATCTGGCGGACTTCCTCGCGCGTGAACCAGCGCGCGTCTTCCAGCTCGTTGCGGTCGATCACGATGTCGGTGCCCTGCGCGCGGGCGAAGCAGCCTATCATCAGCGATGACGGGAACGGCCAGGGCTGCGACGCGAAGTAGGCCACCTCGGCGCAGGCGATGCCCGCTTCCTCGCGGATCTCGCGCCGCACGGCGTCCTCGATGGTCTCGCCGGGCTCGAGGAAGCCCGCCAGGGCCGAGTACATGCCCGCCGCGAAGCGCGGCTGCCGGCCCAGCAGGCAGCGGTCGCCGTCCACCGCCAGCATGATCACCACCGGATCCACGCGCGGGAAGTGCTGGGCGCCGCAGGCCGGACAGTCGCGCCGCCAGCCGGCACAGGACACGCGGCTGGGTTCGCCGCAGTTGGCGCAATAGCGGTGCCGGTCGTGCCAGCTCAGGATGGCCTTGGCTCCGCCCAGTTCACCCAGCAGGTCGGGCGGGAACAGGCCGCGCATGGCGATGCTGCGCAGGTCCAGCAGTTCCAGCCCGGGCTGCGCGGCGGCCGCCTCGGCCAGTCCGGCGTCCAGCGCCACCGCGAACAGCGGCCGGCCCTGCTCGTCCTGCCCCAGGAAGATCTCCTGCCGCGCGGGCCCCAGGCCTATCCAGGACTCGGCGGCGAACAAGGGGGAAGGCGCGGCCGCGCCCACGTCCAGCAGCGGCACGTCGCCGACGAACACCATGAACCGGGCCGCCGCATCGTACCGGCGCGCCCGGACGAACTCGGCGTCGGCGCGCGCCTCGGACATGCGGTCGAGCGGATTGAGGCCGAAGCCCACGGCGGCGGAACGGTCGAAGAATGGCATGGGAAGGGGCAGCCACGCGCAGCGTGCCGCCGCAGAGTCGTCTGATCGACGATTCTAACGCCGCGCGTTCAGGAAGTGCCCGGATTGAGCAACGTGCGCAGGCGCTGGCGCATGGGCGTCTCGGCCGGCGTGTCGTCCCCCAGTGCGCGGCGGATGAAATCGCGGCTCTGTCCGCTGCGCAAGTCCACTTCGCGCGCGACCTGCCCGTCCTGGTAGAGGAAGGCGACGTCGGCCAGCTCCAGCACGTCGTCGATGTCGTGCGTGATCATCAGCACGGGGATGCCCCATTGCCGCGCCACCTCGGCCAGCTCCTTGCGCAGTTCGCCGCGCAGCATGGGATTGAGCGCGGCAAAGGGCTCGTCCAGCAACAGGGCGCGGGGTTCGCACGCCAGGGCCCGCGCCAGCGCCACGCGCTGCTGCTGCCCGCCCGACAGCACGCCGGGCCGGCTGTCGGCCATGGCGGTCAGGCCGAAGCGGTCGATCAGGTCCTGCACGCGCCGCCCATCCTCGGGCGACAGGCGCCGCCGGCGCCACGAGGTCAGGCCGAAGGCGATGTTCTGGCGCACCGACAGATGCGGGAACAGCGCGTAGTGCTGGAACAGGTAGCCGATGCCGCGCGCGGGCGGCGCGAGATCGATGCCGCGCGCGGCATCGAACAGGGTCCGGCCGTCCAGCCGGATGTGGCCGGTACCGGGCCGCAGCAGCCCGGCCACCGCCTGCAAAGTGAGCGACTTGCCCGAGCCCGACGGCCCGTACAACGCGACGAAGGGCACGTCGGTGGCGAAGCGCGCGGCCAGGTCGAAGCGCCGGTTGCCGTCGCGCACCGTCAGTGCGATGTCGACATCGATCACGGCTTGCCGAATCCGTAGCGGTCCAGCACCTGCTGGCCGGGGGCGGACAGCAGGAAATCGACGAAGGCCTTGGCCTGCGCCTGATGCTTGCTGGCGGACAGCACGGCCACGGGATAGGTCACCGGCGTATGGCCGCCGGCGGTCAGCGTGATCTTGACCTTGTCCTGCATGATGGCCGCATCGGTGCGGTAGACGAAGCCGGCATCCACCTCGCCCCGGCTCACGTAGTCCAGCACCTGGCGCACGCTGTCGGCCTGGATGAACTTGGGTTCGAGCGAGGTCCACAAGCCGGCGCTGTCCAGCGCCTGCTTGGTGTAGTTGCCCACCGGCACGGTGGCGAGCTTGCCGATGGCGATGCGCTTGACCGGCGCGCCGGCCAGGTCCTGCAGCGAGGCGATGGCCGGGCCGCCCTGCACGGGCGTGACCAGCACCAGGCTGTTGGCGGCGAAATCGCGCCGTGTCGGCACGTCGATCAGCTTCTGCGCCACGGCCCTGTCCATCGTGGCCTGGTCGGCGCTGGCGAACACGTCCACCGGCGCGCCCTGGCTCATCTGCTGGAGCAGCGTGCCCGAGGCGGCGAAGTTCAGCCGCACCGTGGTGCCCGGATGCTGTTGTTCGAATTGCTTGCTCAAATCCTTGAAGGCATTGGTCAGGCTGGCCGCGGCCGATACGGTGATCTCCTGGGCGGAGGCCGAGAACGGCAGGGCGAGGGCGAGCAGCAGGGCGGCGTAGCGGGTGCGGGACATGGGACTCCTTCAGCGTAGCGACAGGTAGCGGTTGCAGGCCACCAGGATGGCGATGGAAATGGCCGAGGTGATGACCACCAGCAGCAGGGCGAGGTCGTCCTCCCCTGCCTGCGTGGCGTCGTAGATGGCCATGGAAAGCGTTTGCGTGCGTTGGGGGATCGAGCCCGCCACCATCAGCGAGGCGCCGAATTCGCCCATGGCGCGCGCGAAGGCCAGCAGGGTGCCGGCCAGGATGCCCGGCCAGGCCAGCGGCAGCGTCACGCGCACGAATACCGACCAGCGCGACTGGCCCAGCGTGCTGGCGGCGGATTCCAGGGTGCGGTCGATGCCGGCGAACGCGGCGCTGGCCGACTTCAGGACCAGCGGCAGGGCGACGATGGCCGAAGCCACGACCGCGCCGTGCCAGCTGAAGATGATGGTGTAGTCGAAGTGCTCGTATATCCAGCGGCCCAGCGGGCTGCGCCGGCCGGCCGCCAGCAGGATCGCATAACCGATGACCGTGGGCGGCAGCACCAACGGCAGCATGAACACGGCCTCGGCCATCGAGCTGCCCGGAAACGGCTTGCGCGCGAACAGCCAGCCCAGCCCCACGCCCGCGACCAGGGCCAATACGGTGGCCAGGGCCGCGACCTTCAGGGACAGGATCAGCGGAAAAGCGTCGAAGGAATCCAGCAGCGCATTCGTCATATCTCGAAGAATACAGCGAATCCTGGCTGGACGGTAGCGCGAGAAGGCCGCCTGGCGCGGCCCGCGGCCGGTCAGTCGGCCAGCATGTCCGCCATCGCGGCGATGTCCTCGGCCGCGGCCGACCGGGCGGTGGCCTCGATGGAGCGGTAGCGCCGTATCAGTTCACGGCCCACCTCGGTCACGACGGTGCCACCGCCGCGCGCGCCGCCGACGGCGCTTTCGACCGCCGGCTCTCGCAGGGACCGGTTCAGCTCGTCCACCAGCAGCCAGGCGCGGCGGTACGACATGCCCATCTTCTGGGCGGCGGCGGTGATGGAGCCCGCCTCCAGGATGGCTTCCAGCAGCGCGATCTTGCCCGGCCCGATCGCGATGGCGTTTTCGCGGTAGACCCGCAGCCGGAACTGGAACCGGGGTTTGGTGGAGGTATCCATGGCACGAGATGAAAGCATCGGTGATGCCGCCGATTGTAGGCGGATAGAGTGGCCTCCGCCTCTCTCGTTCAATCGGTCCCCAACCTGAACCGGAACACCGTCCCGGGCCCATCATTCTCGACCAGGCGGATATCGCTGCCGTGCAGCGCGAGCATGCGCTGCACGATGATGAGCCCCAGCCCGCCGCTCTCCTGCGCCTTGCGGCCCCAGGCGGGAATCCGCTTGAACAGGCGGGGCCGCAGCACCTCGGGGATGCCTGCGCCGGTATCGCGAATGTCGATCCGCACGCCGTTCCCGGCCGCCGCCAGGGCCACCGTGATCCGCGTGCCGGGCGGGTTGTGGCGGATGGCGTTGTCCAGCAGGTTGGTCAGCACGCGCTCGATCATGGCGATGTCGGCATGGACCTGCGGCAGTGCCGGCGGGATCTCGGTGTGCAGTTGCTGGCCGCGCGCCTCGGCCGCCAGTTCGAACTTCTGCACGACGTCCTGCACCAGGTCGGGCAGGGCGAATGTCTCGCGCTCGGGCTGGACCAGCCCGGACTCCAGGCGGGCCAGTTCGAACAGCGCCTGCGCCAGCACGCCGACCTTGCGGCTCTGGTCCAGCGCGATGTCCAGGTAGCGGTGGCGCTCGGCCTGGGTCAGCAGGCCGTCCTTGACGCGCAGGGTTTCCAGGTAGCCGTGCAGCGAGGTCAGAGGGGTGCGCAGGTCGTGCGAGATATTGGCGACCAGTTCCCGGCGCTGCTGGTCCTGTCGCGTCAGCTCCCGCCATTGTTCGGCGATGCGCCGGCTCATGTGCGCGAAAGCGGCTCGCAGCGTGGCGATCTCGTCGCGCCGGCCGTCGTCGGGCGGCGGATCCAGCGGCGCCACGGGCGCATCGCCGGTAGCGTCGAAGGCGCGCACGGTATCGGCCAGCGCGCGCAGAGGGCGGGTGATGAGGCGAAAGGCGACCAGGCCCATGATCAGCCCCAGCAGCGCGACCAGGCCCATGGCCAGGCCCGTCATGCGCCACACGGAATGGCGGGCGAGCCCGGCGGCCAGCGCATCGTGCGTCTCGCCTTGCAGGATGACATAGACGTAGCCGGCTTCCTTTCCGTCGACCCGTACCGGGGCGGCGTTGAAGACCTTGCGCACGTCCGTTCCCCTGGGATCGTCGCCGAGGATGGGCAGCCCGGCCCCCGCGATCAGGCGGCGCACCGGCGCCAGATCGACGCGATCGCGCCGGAGACGGCCGGGCGGCGCCGCATGGCCGACGATGCGCCCGTCGGGATCGAGCAGATACAGTTCGACGGCGGGATTCACCGCCATCAGCTTGTCGAACAGGTCGCGCACGGCATCCGGCCGCCAGCCGCTCGCGTCCATCAACTGCGCCGTGCCGGCGATGTGCGCGGCCAGCCCGCTCGACAACTGCTGCACGACCTCCTGTTCGTGGCGTGCCTCGGCCCGGATCTGGAACAGCAGCGAGATCCCGCTGCAGGCCAGCAGCAGCACGGCGAACACCAGCGAAAGCCGCTGCGTGAGCGAGAGGCGCTTCATGGCGCGGCGGCCCCGTCCTGCGCGCCCGACGAGAACTTGTAGCCGCGGCCCCATACCGTCAGGATGCGCCGCGGCTCGGATGGGTCGTCCTCGATCTTGGTGCGCAGGCGGTTGATGTGCGTGTTGACCGTATGCTCGTAGCCGTCGTGCTGGTAGCCCCACACCTCGTTCAGCAAGTCCATGCGCGAGTACACCTTGTCCGGATGCCGCACGAAGAATGCCAGCAGGTCGAACTCGCGCGGCGTCAGGTCCATCGCCCTGCCGTTCAGCAGGGCCGTGCGGGCCAGGGGATCCAGGTCCACGCCGTGCAGCGACAACAGCCCGGCCTCGATGCGCGCGTGGCGCGCCAGGGCATCCACGCGGCGCAGCAGCGCCTTGACGCGTGCCACAAGTTCCAGCATGGAGAAAGGCTTGGCGAGGTAGTCGTCGGCGCCCAGCTCCAGCCCGACGATGCGGTGGACTTCGCTGGAACGCGCGCTGGTGATGATGATGGGGGTGTAGCGCGCCATGGCCCGGGCCCGGCGGCAGATTTCCAGTCCGTCCACGCCGGGCAGCATCAGGTCCAGGACCAGGGCGTCCCAGGCCCCGCCCTCCAGCATGCGCATGCCCTGCTCGCCGTCGGCCGCGTGCTCGACGGCATAGCCCTCGTCGCGCAGGTGCATGCGCAGCAATTCGGCGATATGGGCATCATCCTCGACGATCAGGACGCGCTTGACCCGTTCCATGAGCCTGCCTGTGAAAAACCGTAGACGCCATTCTCGCCAATCCCGGGGCGGGAATTCATCACATTTATTTTAAGTTTGCGTGAGGACTCCGGTATGGCGGGGGGCCAACAATGCGGCAAACCCTGAACGGAGAGCCCGCATGTCCCCCATTCATCCCGCCTGGGTGCGCGCTTCGCATGGCCTGAACGCCGTGGCAGTGCTGGTCATGGTAGCAAGCGGATGGCGCATCTATAACGCCTCGCCGCTGTTCGGCTTCGCGTTCCCGGAGGCGATCACCCTGGGCGGATGGCTGGCCGGCGCGCTGCAATGGCACTTCGCGGCCATGTGGCTGCTGGCGGCCAACGGCCTGGCCTATCTCGCGCTGAACCTGGCGACCGGACGGCTGTTCCGCCGCTTCCTGCCGCTTTCGCCGCGCGGCGTGCTGCGCGACATGGCGGCGGCGCTGCGCGGCCGGCTGGCCCACGACGACCCCCGCCGGTACAACCAGGTTCAGCGCCTGGCCTACCTGTTCGTCATGCTGGACGTCGCGCTGCTGGTCGTATCGGGACTGGTGCTGTGGAAATCCGTGCAGTTCGACATGCTGCGCGAGCTGATGGGCGGCTACGAGGCGGCGCGCCGCGTGCATTTCGCCGCGATGGCCGCGCTGGTGGGATTCGTGGCCGTACACCTGGTCATGGTGGCGCTGGTGCCCCGCACCCTGCGCACCATGATCCGGGGTAGCTAGGAGGCCGCCATGGAAAAACGCTCCCGCCTATCCACCTCGGATGCCCAACTGGCGCTGCGCGACGCCCGTCGGCTGCTGGCGCCCCGGATCGCGCAACCCGATCGGCGCGCCTTCCTGACACGCACGCTGTCCCTGGGCGGGCTGGCCCTGCTGTCGGGCTGCGAAATCACCAGCCAGGCCGGCGTCGAACAGGCGCTGTCGGCCGTCTCCCGCTTCAACGACCAGGTCCAGGGATGGCTTTTCGATCCGAACGCCTTGGCGCCGACCTATCCCGCGTCCATGATCACGCGCCCCTTTCCCTTCAACGCCTACTACGGCGTGGACGACGCCCCCCAGGTGGACGAAGCGGACTACCGGCTCGAGATCGCCGGCCGGGTGGCCGACCGCCGGCCGTGGCGCCTGGCCGACCTGCGGGCCCTGACCCAGGCCGAGCAGATCACCCGGCACATCTGCGTGGAAGGCTGGAGCGCCATCGGGCGCTGGGGCGGCGTGCGCTTTTCGGACTTCCTGGCCCGCATCGGTGCCGACACCCGCGCCCGATACGTGGGCTTCAAGTGCGCGGACGACTACTACACCAGCATCGACATGCCGACGGCGCTGCATCCACAAACGCTGCTGACGCTGAGCTACGACGGACACACGCTGCCGCGCGAATACGGTTTTCCCATGAAGCTGCGCATGCCGACCAAGCTTGGCTACAAGAATCCCAAGCACGTCCGGGCGATCTTCGTCACCAACACCTACCCCGGCGGGTACTGGGAAGACCAGGGATACAACTGGTTCGGCGGCAGTTGAACCGAGGTTCCACACGGTGCGGATTCCCCGCGCCCTCTTTCGACCCACGCTTCAAGGAGCGACGCATGAAAAAACTGACCCCTCTCGTTCTTTCCCTGGGCATGGCCTTGGGCGCCGTCACGGCCCACGCCGCCGACACCATGGGCAAGGACAGCATGGCCAAGGACGGCATGAGCAAGGACTCCATGTCCAAGGCCGCCCCCGCCAAGGACGCGATGAAGAAGGACGGCATGAAAAAGGATGCCATGGCCGGCGACAAGATGAAGCACGACGGCATGAAGAAGGACGGCATGTCCAAGGACACCATGTCGAAGGACGGCATGGGCGATGGCATGAAGAAATAGCGTCCCGCGCCTATCCCCGCAGCTGCCCGTAGTCCACGATCCGGCCCGCCAGCGCGCTGGCGGCCACCGAGTACGGGCTGGCCAGCCACACGCTCCCGGGTCCCGAGCGGCCCGGGAAATTGCGGTTGATCGCGCTGATGGTGACCTGCGAGGCCGAGGTCGACTGTCCTGGCCCGCAGTTCGCGCACGAACCGCAGCCCGGCATCACCAGTTCCACGCCGGCACGCTCGAAAACGTCCAGGTAGCCGCGCTGCTCGCAATAGCGCTTGACCTCCATCGTGCCGAACTGCAGGTAGAAGCGGGTGTGCGGCGCGATGCTCAGCCCCTGGTCCAGGCCCCACTTCAGGACCTCGTGGTAGGCATCGAAATCGGCGCGCTTGCCGCCGGTACAGGAACCGCCGTAGGCGATGTCGACCGACACGTCGCCATCCAGTTCGGCGATGGCCACGCCGTTGCCCGGATCCCCCGGGCGGGCCGCCATGGGCTGCACGGCCGCGCCGTCGATGTGGATCACGCGGCGGTAGGCGGCGTCCGGATCGCTGGCCATCCAGCCTTCCAGCGCGAAGTCGATGCCGCGGCGTTCCTTCAGGAAGGCAACGGTGCGTTCGTCCGGTTCGACGATGCCGGTGAATCCGCCCAGCTCGGCCACCATGTTGGTCAGTGTGGCGCGCTCGTCCACCGACATGGCGCGCACCGCCTCGCCGCCGTATTCGAACACCGCGCCGATGGCTTCGCCGTTGCGCACGGCCTCGGACCGCAGCAGCACCAGCACGATGTCCTTGGCGGTGACGCCGGGCGCCAGCGTGCCCGAGATCTCCACGCGCAGCGTTTCCGGCACCTTGCAACGCACGTAGCCGGTCGCCCAGCTGTTGGCCATGTCGGTCGAGCCCACGCCGAACGCCAGGCAGCCCAGCGCACCGGCATGCGGCGTGTGCGAGTCGGTGCCGGCCACGACCTCGCCCGGCAGCGCGTGGCGTTCGGCCATCAGCGCATGGCAGATGCCCTCGGAGCCGCTGCCGTCGGGCAGTTGGCCGTAGTGGCGCACCGGATAGTCGTCGATGAAATCATGGTGTCCCTGCACCAGGGTCGCCACGCGCGGCAGGAGGCCTCCCTTGACGTGCGGCACGCTTTGCGGCGCCAGGACCAGATGATCGTGGAAGGCCACGATGCGGTCGGGATCGCGCAGCGGCGCCGGCTTGCCGTAGGCCAGGTGCATCAGGTGCGCGCTCATGCCGGTGAAGTAGTCGTGGCTGAAGCGCCAGTCGGCGCGGATGAACACACCACTGCCGCGTCCGGCCTCGACGGTGTCGGGATGCAGGTGTCGATGGATGATCTTCTCGACCAGCGTCAGCCCCTTGCCCGCGGCGCGCGGCGTGGACGCCGTGTCGGCGCGCAGCGCCTGCCGGCTGTAGGCCATCAGCCCGCCGCTGCGGATGATCGCCTGGGTCAGTGCGTCGCGGCCGTTCAGGAACAGGTCGATGGGAATGGCTTCGCCGGCTTCGATCCGGCGCAGCACGTCGAAGTCGGTCGTGGTCAGGATGCCGATGTTGTCGCAGTTCTGCTGGTAGATGCGCTCGAAGCTCTCGGCCACGATCAGCCGTATGCCGGCCGACAGCTCGGCCAGCGGGCTGTGTTCGCGCGACGAGCCCTTGCCGTAGCGCTTGCCCGCCACCGTAACGCCGAAGCCGCCCTGGCGCACGGCGTCCTCGCCTATGGGCAGTTCGTCGCCGGCCTTCAGCCCCACGTAGGGATAGCGGCCCAGGCGCTCGTCGTAGACCAGCATGGTCGTGACCGGCGTGATCTCGTCGGTCGAGACGTCGTCGCGCAGCGGGCCGGCCTGGGCGAGCGAGACGGACTCCCCGGCCAGCTGGCGGCGGATACAGGACGGATCGCGCGACAGGTAAAGCACGCGGCCCTCGAAACGGATGCTGTCTTGCATGAACGACTCCTTTCCCGAACTGTAGGGGAGGGGCCGTCCATGCATAAAGCCTCGTTTCGGCACCCCAGCCATCTCGCTCCGAGATCGCTGGCTGGCTTCACTCCTGGCGGAACAGGTGGGCCACGCCCAGGGCGTTCTCGGCCGGCACCATGAAACGGCCCGGGCCGTCCACGACGGGGAAGCCCGCCTGTGCCACCCATGCCCGCGCCGCGGCCAGGTCGCGCACGCCGAAGGTCGCGGCCACGATGGCCGGCGCCGGCGCCATCAGCGTGCCGGGCAATTCGACGCCGGCCTGCTCGGGCCCCATGAAGCGCAGGGCCGTGACCACCGGCAGCCGGATCAGGAACGAACCGTCGTCCTGCCGGACGCTGGGCTGGCCGCTCAGCACCGCGTAGCGCGCCGCGGTCTGCTCGGGATTCTCGGATACCAGCAGGATCTCGGCCAGCGACGTCGCGCCGTTGGCGTGGCCCAGGTAACGGGGCTGGTGGACGTATTCGGGATTGCGGTGGCGAGCGGCCTGGATCAGTCCCTCGGGGGTGGCGGCGCTGTCGAAATGCACGCAATCGAAGCGCGCGGTACGCATGCCGTCCTCGGTACCGATGTCGCGCTGCAAGGTGATCACGCCCGAGTTGCCGACCTTGCTGTCCTCCAGGCGCCGATGCACGGTCTCGGCATCGGTGCAGCCGAAGCAGATGATGTGGGCGCCCTGGAACTTGTCCACGAACCGCTCCCATCCCCAGTCCATCGCGCCGGGGTTCACGATGCCCAGCACCTCGATGTAGTTCTTCGGGAAGATCGCGCAGCGGTTGCCGGTCGCCATGGGAACGGGCGCCTCGCCCGGCGCCTTGGAGCCGGAATGCACGGACAGCGGGCTCAGGGTGAAACCCAGGCGCTCGTACAGGGCGCAAGCCTGGTCCATGTCGCGCACGGCGATGCCCAGGTGATTGACCGAATCGATGTCTCCGCTCATTGGAACCTCCTCTGTTTCGATGGCATCCATACTGGCACCGCGCCGCCGCCGCGGTCTTGCTCCGGAGTGCAACGCCGCTTGTCACCCAGCGCAATGCGGCGCAGGACATTCCTGCGCATGCGGTACTGCACTCCACGACAAGAGCGCGGCGGCGGTGGGCGCCATACTCGCTCCGGGCAAGCAACGGAGTTCGACATGAGCGGTGATGCAAGCGGGTTCGTGGAAGTCGGCCTGGCAGAGGGGCGATTGCGCGGCGCGCGCCGGGACGGCGTGCTGTGGTTCTCGGGCGTACCCTATGCCCGGCCGCCCGTGGCGTCCTTGCGCTTCGCCCCGCCCGAGCCGCCGCGGCCGTGGACGGGTACGCGCGACGCGACCGGCGCCATGTCCATCGCACCGCAGGCGGCCTCGCGGCTGGCGGCGGTGATGGGCGACTTCTCGCGCGAGCAGAGCGAGGATTGCCTGCAACTGACGATCGCCACGCCGGGCCTCGATGGCGGCCACCGGCCCGTGATCATCTGGCTGCACGGCGGCGGATTCTCCAGCGGCGGCGGCGGGCTGGACTGGTACGACGGCTGCCGGCTGGCGCGCGAAGGCGACGCCGTGGTCGTGGGCGTGAACTACCGGCTGGGCGCGCTGGGCTACCTTTACGCGAACGGACTCTCGCCCGGCAACCTGGGCCTGCTGGACCAGGCCCAGGCCATCCGCTTCGTGCGCGACCACGCGCGCGATTTCGGCGGCGACCCGGACGCCATCACGCTGATGGGCCAGTCGGCCGGCGCCAACGCGATTGCCGCACTGTTCGCGGGCGGCCATGCCGGGCCGGGCATACGCCGGGCCATCCTGCAAAGCGGCGCCTATGGCATCGGCGCGCTGGACACCGACCGCGCGGCCGAAATGGGCGAACGCTTCCTGCATCACCTGGGCCTGGCGAATGCGCCGGGCCGCGCGCGGGATCTTTCCGTGGCCACCATCCTCGCCGCGCAGGGCGCCGTCGCGCGCGAGACCGCGCAACTGGGCGAGACGGCGCCGCCCTTCCATCTGCTGGCCGATCCGCCCGGCCTGCCGGCGGACTTCCGCTTCGACACGCTGGCGGCCGACGCCATGGCCGGCGTGCAGATCCTGGTGGGCGTAACGGCACGCGAATGCCAGGCCTTCTTCGCGCGGGACCCGCGCATGGCCAGCCTGGACCACGACGGTGCGCAGGCGCGCCTCCAGGCGCTATACGGCGACGCGGCGGCCGGCGACTACGCCCGCCGCCGTGAAGCGCGTCCCGACATCCGCGCGGCCGACCTGTTCAGCGACTGGATCTCGGATTTCGTCTTCGATGCACCGACACTGCGATACGCGGACCGCGCCTCGGCGGCGGGCGCCAGCGTGCATTTCTACCGCTTCGACTGGCAGGCGCCCGCGTCCGGCTTGGGCAGCTGCCATTGCCTGGAACTGCCCTTCCTCATGGGCACGGCGCGCGCCTGGAACGGCTCGCCCATGCTGGGATCGGCCGCCCCACAGGCGATAGACCGCCTGTCGGCGACGATGCGCGCGGCCTGGCTGGCCTTCGCGCGCAACGGCGTGCCAGCGGCGCCATCGCTGCCCGCATGGCCGCGTTATGCACGGGACACCCGGCTGGCCATGCACCTGGACGATGCGCCGTACGTGGGGAACGCGCATGCCTGAGGAAATGCCCCTGGCCGCCGCGGCCACCGTGATACGCGGGGTGACGATCCTCGATCCGGAAGCGGCCGGCCGGCCGTTCCAGGCGGACCTGTCCATCGCGGGCAAGCGCATCGCGAGCATCGTCCCGCACGGCACGGTGCCGTTTCCTTCCGCGGCGCGCGTCGTCGACGGCTCGCGCTGGCTGGCCGTGCCGGGCCTGGTCAACGCGCACTACCATTCGCACGACGTCCTGCTCAAGGGATGCTTCGACGTCATGTCTCTGGAGCGCTGGACCTTCCGCGCGCTGCCGCGCTACTTCCCGCCGCGCTCGGACGACGAGCTGCGCCTGCGCACGCTGGTGGGCGCGGCCGAATGCCTGCTGGGCGGCATCACGACGGTGCAGGACATGCTGAGCCTGTGGCCGCTCGACCGGCGCCAGATCGAGGTCGTGCGGCGCGCCTACGAGGATGCCGGCCTGCGTGTCGTGCTGGGCATGCAGGTCGCCGACGTGGGCGCGCTCGACACCATGCCGTTCCTGCGCGACGTCCTGCCGGCCAAAGCCGCCGCGCTGGCCGCCGGTCCGCCGCCGCCGGCCGGCATGCGCGACGCCGTGGCCGAGATGGCACACATCCTGGCCACCCATCCCGCCAAGGAGGACGACCGGCTGAGCTGGGCCGTCTGTCCGTCCAGCCCCGAGCGCTGCGGCCCGGCGCTGCTGGCGGCCCTGCGCGATCTTGCCCGCGAGCATGGGCGGCGCATGTTCTCGCACGTGGCCATCTCGCGCATGGAAGCGGTGGCCGCCCGCGAACTGTTCAAGGCGGACGGCGGCTCGCCCATCCGCTACCTGGCGCGGCTGGGCCTGCTGGGGCCCGAGCTGACGCTGGCGCACGGCGTCTGGCTGGACCGCCGCGACATGGCCATGCTGGCGAAATCCGGCACGCGCATGGTGCTCAACCCCATGAGCAACCTGAAGACCAAGAATGGCATCGCACCGCTGCGCCGCTACCTGGACCACGGCGTGGGCGTCGCGCTGGGTTGCGACAACTGCTCGTGCTCGGACGCGCAGAACATGTTCCAGGCCATGAAGCTGGCCGTGCTGCAGGCGGCCGTCACCGACCACAGCGAAGGCCCGCCCCATGCCGCCGACGCGCTGCGCGCCGCCACGGTGGGCGGCGCGCACGCCCTGGGCCTGGAACGGGACATCGGCCGGCTGGCCGAGGGCCGAAAGGCCGACATCACCTTCCTGGACCTGCGCGATCCGGTCTACCTGCCGCTCAACGACGCGGCGCGCCAGGTGGTCTTCGGCGAAAGCGGGCGCGGCGTGGCCGCCGTCATGGTGGACGGCCGCATGCTGGTTGAGAACGGCCGCCTGGCTTCCATCGACCTGGAAGCCGTCCGGCGGGAGCTGGCCGGCCTTCTGCCCACGCTGGAACGCGATGCCCGCGAAGCCGCCGCGCGCGCGGCCCGTCTCGACCCCTACCTGCGCCAGGCCCAGGAACAGGCACTGGGCGTGAAGCTGGGCATGCGCCGTTTCGCGGAGCTTGCCTCACGGGGCTAGGGAACAACCCCCAGGCGGACGTGCACCAGGACTCAACCGGTCATGCGCTGACGCGCAAGCGCCTGCCCGCGAACCCTTCCACTATGCCCCTGCACAACACCAAGACGTTCCGACAACCTCCCGCCTGGGGAACCCCATGAAACGCATCCATTCCCGCATCGCCCTGGCCACGCTCGCCGCTGGCCTGGCACTGACCGGCGCCGGTGCCGGCGCGGCCGAACCCACCATCCGGATCGGCGTGCTGAGCCCGAACACCGGCCCCTACGCCGCCATCGGCGAGGACGTCCGCAACGGCTTCCAGCTCTACGTCGACGAAATAGGCGCCAAGGCCGGCGGTGCCCGGCTCGAACTGGTCTTCGAGGACTCCCAGGCCAAGCCCGACGTGGGCCTGACCAAGGCCAGGAAACTGGTGGAAAGCGACAAGGTCGCCTTCCTTGGCGGCGTGGTCTCGTCCAGCGTCGCCTACGCCCTGCGCGACTACGTGGTGGAAAAGAACATCCCCTACGTCGTCTCGGTGTCCAGCGCCGACGGACTGACGCAGCAACTGGCCGCGCCCAACATCTTCCGCACCAACAGCTCCGGCAGCCAGGCCAGCCATCCCTTCGGCAAGTGGCTGTACGACAAGGGCTATCGCCGCCTGGTCCTGGTCGCCACCGGCTACGCGGCGGGCTTCGAGCAGACCGGCGGCATCGCCCGCACCTTCACCCAGGCCGGCGGCAAGATCGTGCAGACGCTGTATCCGCCGCTGGGCACCGCCGACTTCGCGCCCTTCCTGTCCAGCATCAAGGTCAAGGACGCCGACGCCGTGGCAGCGGTGTTCGCCGGCTCGGAAGCCATCAAGTTCGTCAAGCAGTACGACGAGTACGGCCTGAAGGGCACGCTGCCCCTGGTCGCCTCCAGCATGCTGACCGACGACATGATCCTGGAGGCGCAAGGCAAGTCGGCCCTGGGCATCCTGTCGTCGTCGCATTACTCGGCCCGCGTGAAGACGCCGGAGAACGAGGCCTTCGTCAAGGCCTACCAGAAGCGCTTCGGCCGCACGCCCACCTTCTATTCGGAGGGCTCGTACGTGGCCGCGCGCGCCATCGGCGAGGCCATCAAGGCCCTCAACGGCGACGTCTCGGACAAGACCAAGGTGAACAAGACGCTCGCCGGCGTGAAGTTCGCCGCGCCGCGCGGGGCGTTCCGCTTCGACGACTACCGCAGCCCCGTGCATGACATCTATGTGTTCGAGGTCAAGCGGGTCGATGGCAAGCTGGTCAACGAACCCGTGGCGAAGGTGCCGGACGTCTCGCAGTTCTACACCTGGCAGCCGAAGGAATTCATGGAGATGAAACCCTACCGGGACATCGCCAACGAGTGGGCGAAGTAGCGAGCGGGCCGTTCCATGTCTTTCTACTCGATCCAGATACTGAACGCGCTGTCGCTGGCGATGCTGCTGTTCCTGATCGCCGCGGGCCTGTCCATCATCTTCGGACTGATGCGCATCATCAACCTGGCCCACGGCTCGTTCTACCTGCTGGGCGGCTACTGCGGGCTGAGCGTGCTGGCGCGCACCGGCAGCTTCTGGCTGGCGCTGCTGGCCGCCGCCGCCGTCGTCGGCCTGGTCGGCATCGTGCTACAGCGGCTGTTGCTGCAACGCGTGCAGAACAACGAGCTGGGCCAGGTGCTGATGAGTTTCGGCGTACTGCTGGTGATCTCGGACTTCGCCCTGTGGTTCTGGGGCGGGCTGCCGCAGACCCTGGAGCGTCCGGAATTCCTGGACGGCGCGCTGCGGTACGGCGGCATGGTGTTCCCCAAGTACCGCGTGGCGCTCATCGCCTGCGGCGCCGCCGTCGCGCTGGCCCTGTGGCTGCTGATCGAGAAGACCCGCATCGGCGCCATCATCCGCGCCGGCGTGGACGACCCGGGCATGGTGCGCGCCCAGGGCATCGACATCCGCCTCGTGTTCACGCTGGTGTTCGCCGCCGGCGCGGCCCTGGCGGGAGTGGCGGGCGTACTGGGCGGCGCCATGCTTGGCATCTATCCCGGCGCCGATTTCGAGGTCATGCTGCAGGCCTTCGCCGTGGTCGTGATCGGCGGCCTGGGCAGCCTGAAGGGCGCACTGTATGGCAGCCTGCTGATCGGCTTCGCCGACACGCTGGGCAAGGCCTTCATACCCGAGCTGGCCATGTTCACGATGTTCGTTCCCATGGTGGCCATGCTGGTCATCCGGCCCAACGGCCTGTTCGGCCGCGCATGAGGCAAGCCATGACCCTATCCCGATTCTCTTCCCCCTGGCTCGCCACGGCGCTGGGCACGGCCGCGCTCGTCGTGCTCGGGCAGGGGCTGTCGTCGTACGGCGCCGGCCTGGTCATCGACTGCCTGGTGTTCGCCATCCTGGCGCTCGGCCTGAACCTGCTGCTGGGTTACGCGGGGCTGCCGTCGCTGGGGCATGCCGCGTACTTCGGCGTGGGAGCCTATACCGCCGGGCTCGTCTACCTGCACGTGTCCACCAATTTCTGGCTGGCGGCCGCCGTCGCGATCGTGGCCAGCATGGCCGTGGCCGCGGTGTACGCACTGCTGGCGCTGCGGACCACTGGCGTCTACTTCCTGATCATCACGCTCGCGCTGGGCCAGATCACCTGGGCCGCGGCCTTCTCGTGGCGCTCGGTCACCGGCGGCGACGACGGACTGCGCGGCATCGGCCGGCCGGACCTGGGCCTGCCCGGCCTGTCCATCGCCGACACCGACGGCTACTACCTGCTGGTCGTCCTGGCCACGGCCGCCGCGGTCTGCCTGATGGCCATCCTGGCGCGATCGCCGTTCGGCCACGCGCTGCGGGGCATCCAGCAGAACGGTCAACGCATGGCGGCCCTGGGCTACAACGTCTGGCTGTACAAGTACCTGGCCTTCATCATCTCGGCGGGCTTCGCCGGCTTCGCGGGCGTACTGTTCGCCTTCTACAAGGGTTTCGTCAGCCCCGAATCGGTCGGCATCGTGATCTCGGCCGAGATCACGCTCATGGTCATCATAGGCGGCGCCGGCACGCTGGCCGGGCCGCTGCTGGGCGCCTTCATCGTGATGCTGCTCAGCCACCTGGTCAGCGGCTTCACCGACCGCTGGATCACCTGGCTGGGCCTGCTGTACGTGGCGGCCGTGCTGTTCGCGCCGCGCGGCATCGTCGCCCTGGCCCACGACCTCGTGCGCACCCGGAGGGCTTCATGAGATCCGCGGCCGTACAGCTCGAAGGCATAGGCATTTCGTTCGGCGGCCTGCGCGCCGTGTCCGACGTATCCATCGACATCGCGGTGGGCGAGCGCCGCGTGCTGCTCGGACCCAACGGCGCGGGCAAGACCACCCTGTTCAACATGATTGGCGGGCAACTCACGCCGACCGACGGCAAGGTGCGGCTGTTCGGCGAGGACGTGACCGCGCTGGCGCCGCACCGGCGCGCGCACAAGGGCCTGGCGCGCACCTTCCAGATCACCTCGCTGTTCCAGGACGCCAGCGTGGAAGAGAACGTCCACCTGGCGGTGCGAGCCCTGTCGTCCACCCGCTACGGGATGATGCGCGGCGCCGCGGTGCCCGGCCCGGTCTGGGAACGCGTACGCGCGCTGCTGGATGACTGGCGCTTCACCTCCGATCGCCGCACGCGCGTCTGCGACCTGTCCTACGGCGACCAGCGCAAGCTCGAACTGGCCATGGCCGTGGCCGGCGAGCCCCGGGTGCTGCTGCTGGACGAGCCGACCTCGGGCCTGTCCGCGATGGAGACCGAAAGCGTCGTGACGCTGATCAAGGAACTGCCGTCCGACGTCACCGTGATCGTGGTCGAACACGACATGGACGTGGCGTTCGAGGTGGCCGACCGCTTCACCATCCTGCAGAACGGCCAAATGATCCTGACCGGCACGGCCGAGGAAGTGCGCAACAACGCCGAGATCCGGCGCATCTATTTCGGTGAAGGCGAATGACCACGACGCATCCCTCCTTGCTCGACGTCGCGGACGTCCACACCTACTACGGCCCGAGCTACATCCTCCAGGGCGTGACCCTGGGCGCCGCCCGGGGCGAGGTGGTCGCCATCCTGGGGCGCAACGGCGTCGGCAAGACCACCCTGGTCAGCACGCTGGCGGGTTTCGTGCCGCCGCGGCAGGGGAAGGTGAGCATCGGCGGGATCGATATCACGGGCAGCGCCCCGGAGCGTATCAGCCGGCAGGGGATCGCGCTGGTCCCACAGGGACGGCGCATCTTCCGTTCGCTGACGGTGCACGAAACCCTGGAACTGGGCGCCAACCTGCGGCGCTACGACCGGGAGGGCCTGTCGTGGACAAAGGACGAGGTTTATGCGGCCTTTCCGCGCCTGGCCGAGCGCCGCCACAACCGGGCCGGTGGCCTGTCCGGCGGCGAGCAGCAGATGCTCGCGGTCGGCCGCGCGCTGGTCGGCTATCCGCGCGTCGTGCTGCTGGACGAGCCGACCGAAGGGCTGTCGCCGCTGCTGGTCAAGGAGCTCCACGCCGTGCTGGTCGAGGTCAAGCGGCGCGGCTCGACGCTGCTGCTGATCGAGCAGCGCCTGAAGTTCGCGATGGCGCTGGCGGACCGCGTGCTGCTGGTGAACAAGGGACGCATCGTGTTCGAATCCACACCCGAGGCCCTGCAAGCCGCCGAGGAGGTCCGGGACCGCTACCTCGGCGTCTGATCCCCTGCTTGGCAACCCGGGAATACGAGGCCCCGCCCGGCGGCCACCGGCGTCCAGTCTGTGTTACGTTGGACGAGCATGGTCCGATGCGCGCGCCGCAGCCGGGCGGGAACCTGGAGGAACGCCATTCAATGGGTACGTATATCGGACACCCGCCGCAGGACGTGTGGGGCGCCATGCCGGGCGGGCCGTTCGGTAGCCAGGACGTCGTCAGCTCGGACAACGTCGAGCAGTACACCAAACTGGTCAGCAGCCAGATCGCCCGGGTCGAGATCGGCACCTCCAGCCGCAACCGCTTCCAGCACCAGATCGCGCGCACCAGCGTCGGCCCGCTCAACTTCATCTACATCCGCTCCGATCCGCTCGAAATCCACCGCACGGCCCGGTGTATAGAGCGCGACAACCAGAACGAATACCTGGTCGGGATCAATCTGGAGGGCAGCGCCGTCGTCAGCCATCCGCACCAGCGGACGGTGGTGGACGCCGAAAGCCTGTTCCTGCTGGACAAGGCCATTCCCTACCGGTCCACGCACCACGACACCACCGCGCGCATGCTGGTGTCCGTTCCGCGCCGCCTGCTGGAAAGCCGGCTGCCCGACCCCAGCAATTTCCTGTCGGTCACGCCCAGCATCCGCAACGGCATCGGCCGCCTGGCGGCCCACCACCTGGGCCTGCTGGCGCAGGAAGGCGTACTGCTGAACAACAACACGCGCATCCAGGCCATCGACATGGCGCTGGACCTGGTGGGGCTGGCGTTCCAGGGCGGCGAGACCGCGCCCGACCCCGAGGCCGGCGCGCCGCCCCAGAGCAGCGCCATCCTGCTGTCGCGCGCCAAGGCCTACCTGCGCTGCCACCTGGACGATCCCGACATGGATCCGGCCACGGTCGCCAAGGCCATGAACATTTCCAAGCGCTACCTGCACAAGCTGTTCTCGACCGCCGACACCACCTTCGGCACCTGGGTCCGGGAAGAACGGTTGACGCGGGCCAGCGCGATGCTGGTGGACCCGCGCTTCGACCACATCTCCATCACCGAGATCGCGCTGCGCCAGGGTTTCAACGACATCCCGCATTTCAGCCGCCAGTTCCGGGCCCGGTACGGCTATCCGCCGCGCATGGCGCGCACCGACGCCATACGCATGACGCAGTGACCCCCCGCCATCGGCGACGGCAGCCCTCTCCAATCGTCATCCCACGCCGCATCCGGCGCTCCTATCATGAAAGCCCGCCGGCCCTGGGCCGGCCCGCGATGATGGATGACCACGCATGCCGCGCACGCTCTACGACAAACTCTGGGACACGCACGCCTTCGCCGCCGAACCCGACGGCACGAGCCTTTTGTACATCGACCGGCACCTGATCAACGAAGTGTCGAGCCCGCAGGCCTTCGAAGGCCTGCGGCTGGCCGGCCGCGCCCCGTGGCGGGCCGATTCCTGTCTGGCGATCGCCGACCACAACGTCCCCACCACCGACCGCAGCCACGGCATCGACGATCCGTTCTCGCGCGCGCAGGTGGGCGCGCTGGAGGACAACGCCCGCACCTTCGGCCTGACCTTCTTCGGCATGCAGGACCGGCGCCAGGGCATCGAACACGTGGTCGGCCCCGAGCAAGGCGCTACGCTGCCTGGCATGACGGTGGTATGCGGGGATTCCCACACCAGCACGCACGGCGCCTTCGCCTGTCTGGCGCACGGCATCGGCACCTCGGAAGTCGAGCACGTGCTGGCCACGCAGACGCTGATCGCGCGCAAGATGAAATCCATGCTGGTGCGCGTGGAAGGCACGCTGCAGCCCGGCGTGGTGGCCAAGGACATCGTGCTGGCGCTGATCGGCCGGATAGGCGCCGCGGGCGCGACCGGCCACGCCATCGAATACGCCGGCTCGACCATACGCGCGCTGTCGATGGAAGGCCGCATGACCATCTGCAACATGTCCATCGAGGCCGGCGCGCGGGCCGGCATGATCGCGGTGGACAACACCACCATCGACTACCTGCGCGGCCGGCCGTTCTCGCCCAAGGGCGAACAGTGGGACCAGGCCGTGACCTGGTGGCGCACGCTGCGCTCGGACGAGGGCGCGGCGTTCGACACCGTGGTGGAGATCGACGCCGCCTCCATCTTGCCGCAGGTGACCTGGGGCACTTCGCCCGAGATGGTCGTGGCCGTGGACGGCAAGGTGCCGGATCCCGACGCCGAAGCCGATCCGGTCCGGCGCGAAGGCATGCGCAAGGCACTGGCCTACATGGGGTTGGCCGCCAATACGCCCATCGCCGACATTTCCCTGGACAAAGTGTTCATCGGCTCGTGCACCAACTCGCGCATCGAAGACCTGCGCGCCGCCGCCGCCGTGGTCAAGGGCCGCAGCAAGGCGCCGAACATCCGGCTCGCGATGGTGGTGCCCGGCTCCGGGCTGGTGAAGGCACAGGCGGAACAGGAAGGCCTGGACCGCGTCTTCATCGACGCCGGTTTCGAATGGCGCGAATCCGGCTGTTCCATGTGCATGGCCATGAACGCCGACCGGCTCTCGCCGGGAGAACGCTGCGCCTCGACCTCCAACCGCAATTTCGAAGGCCGGCAGGGCGCCGGCGGCCGCACGCACCTCGTCAGCCCCGCGATGGCGGCCGCCGCGGCCATCGCCGGCCGCTTCGTCGACGTGCGCGCCCTGTAAGGAAGTCCATCATGGAAAAATTCGATCGCCTGCAAGGCCTGGTCGCACCGCTCGACCGCGGCAACGTCGACACCGACGCCATCATTCCCAAGCAGTTCCTCAAATCCATCCGCCGCACGGGGTTCGGCCCCAACCTGTTCGACGAATGGCGCTACCTGGACCAGGGCGAGCCCGGCCAGGATTGCAGCGGCCGCCCGCTGAACCCGGACTTCGTGCTGAACGAGGCGCGCTACCAGGGCGCGACCATCCTGCTGGCCCGCGCCAACTTCGGCTGCGGCTCGTCGCGCGAGCACGCGCCGTGGGCCTTGCAGCAATACGGCTTTCGCGCCGTGATCGCACCCAGCTTCGGCGACATCTTCTACAACAACGCGATGCAGAACGGCCTCCTGCCGGTGGTGCTGCGCGAGGACGAAGTGGATGCGCTGTTCGCGCTGGCGACGCGGGAAAAGCCGGTGCGGCTGCTGGTCGACCTCGAGGCGCAGACCGTGTCCGGTCCGGATGGCGCGCCGTCCTTCGGCTTCGACATCGCGCCGTTCCGCAAGGACTGCCTGCTAAGCGGCCTGGACGACATCGGCCTGACGCTGCGCAAGGCCGACCAGATCCGCGACTTCGAGGATGCGCACCTGCGGGCGTATCCCTGGCTGTCGCCCGCGCGCCGGAGCGCCTGAACGCGCGTTGCCCCCTGTCGCCCGCCGTGCCACAATCCGCGCAGCGACAGGAAGGCAAGACCATGAGCAACCTCGTCCGTAAACTCGACCTGACCTCGCTGCGCCTGTTCGTCGCCGTCTGCCAGGAACGCAACATCGCGCGCGCGGCCGAACGCGAGGCCATCGCGCCCTCGGCCGTCAGCCGCCGCATCGCCGAGATCGAAAGCGTGATCGGGCAGCCGGTCATCCACCGCGAATCGCGCGGCATCTCGGTCACCCCCATAGGCGAGGCCGTGTACCGCCACGCGCGGGAAGTCCTGGCCGACATCGAACGCATGGAAGCCGAGCTGTCCCAGTACGCCACCGGCGCCAAGGGCACGATACGCATCGTCGGCAACATGTCGTCCATCGTGCAGTTCCTGCCCGAGGACATCGCCGCCTTCAAGCGCGTGTTCCCCGACGTGGACATCCAGATCGACGAACAGACCAGCAGCGAAGTGCTGCGCAGCCTGACCGAAAGCGACTTCGACCTGGGCTTCTCCAACAAGGTCCCGGGCATCGAACGGCTCGAGCACCTGCCTTACCGCAGCGACCGCCTGGTGCTGGCCGTGCCGCGCCGCCATCGCCTGGCCAAGGCGCCCGTGGTGCGCCTGCGCGATTTCATGGACGAGAACATCGTCGGCATGGGGCAGGGGACGTCGCTGACGCAATTGCTGGTCAAGGAAGCCGGACGGCTGGGCGCCACGCTGCACGTCAAGATCAGCGTCAGCAGCCTGGATGCGCTGTGCCGCATGGTCCACGTCGGCCTGGGCGTCGCGGTGGTGCCGCAACACAGCGGCGAACTCTACGTGGGCACGCTGGACCTCGCGCTGGTTCCCATCGAGGAACCCTGGGCCGCGCGCGAACTCTTCGTGGTCTTCCGGCAGCGCGAGGGCCTCTCGGCCCCCGCCGCCGCATTAGTCAACTTCCTGATGAATAGGTAACCCCCCTACGCAGACCCAGGATGCGGTGGATCCGGCTTTGCCGGTCCACCCGCATCGCCCCCTGGGGGGCGCGCGAAGCGCGTAGGGGGGATCCTCTACTTGGCAATGGGCATGGCGAATTCTGCGCCCTTCTCGATGCTGCTCGGCCACCTTTGCATGATGCTCTTCTGCTTCGTGTAGAAGCGCACGCCTTCCTCGCCGTAGGCATGCATGTCGCCGAACAGCGAACGCTTCCAGCCACCGAAGCCGTGCCAGGCCATGGGCACGGGAATGGGCACGTTGATGCCCACCATGCCAACCTGGATGCGGCGGCCGAATTCGCGCGCCACGTTGCCGTCGCTGGTGAAGCAGCTCACGCCGTTGCCGAATTCGTGCGCGTTGATCAGCTCGACCGCCGAGGCGAAATCGGGCACGCGTACGCACGACAGCACGGGGCCGAAGATTTCCTCGCGATAGATGCGCATGTCGGGCGTGACGTGGTCGAACAGTGTGCCGCCCATCCAGAATCCGCGCTCGCAGCCCGCGCCGGTCGAGGCCGCGTCGAAGCGGCGTCCGTCCACCAGCAGTTGCGCGCCTTCCTCCACGCCTACGCCGATGTAGTCGCTGATGCGGCGATGCGCACCAGCATGCACGATGGGACCCATCTCGGCGTCCAGCTCCATGCCGTTCTTGACCTTCAGCGCATGGGTCCGCTCGATCAGGCGCGGCACGATGCGGTCGGCCACGTCGCCCACCAGCACCGCCACCGAAATGGCCATGCAGCGTTCGCCGGCCGAGCCATAGCCCGCGCCCACCAGCGCGTCCACGGCCACGTCCAGGTCGGCGTCGGGCATGACCACCATGTGATTCTTCGCGCCGCCCAGCGCCTGCACGCGCTTGCCGTTGCGCGCGCCGGTCTCGTAGATGCTTTGCGCGATGGGCGTGGAGCCGACGAAGGACACCGCGGCCACGTCGGGGTGGGCCAGCAGCGCATCCACCGCTTCCTTGTCGCCCTGCACGACGTTGAACACGCCGTCGGGCAGGCCGGCTTCCTTGAGCAGCTCGGCCATCATCAACGAAGGCGTCGGATCGGTGGGGCTGGGCTTGAGCACGAAGCTGTTGCCGGCGGCGATGGCGACCGGGAACATCCACATCGGCACCATCACCGGGAAGTTGAACGGCGTGACGCCGGCCACCACGCCCAGCGGCTGGCGCAGCGTCCAGTTGTCCATGCCGGTGGAAACCTGGTCGGTGAACTGCGTCTTGAGCAGTTGCGGAATGCCGCAGGCGAACTCGACGATGTCGATGCCGCGCGCGACCTCGCCCTGCGCGTCGGTGAACACCTTGCCGTGTTCGGCGGTGATCGCGCGGGCCAGCTCGTCCTTGTGGCGGTTCAGGAGCTCCAGGAAGCGGAACATCACGCGCGCCCGGCGGATGGGCGGCACGTCGGCCCAGGCGGGGAAGGCGCGGCGGGCGCTGGCGACGGCGGCATCGACGTCGGCGGCGGTGGCCAGCGCCACCTGGCCGGAGACGGCGCCGGTGGCGGGGTTGAAGACATCGGCGACGCGCGATCCCTGCGCGGGCATCTTGCGGCCGTCGACCCAGTGGACGATGGAAGCGGACATGGCGGTCATCCTGAGAAGAAGAAATCGAGGATCCCAGTCTAGGCCCGCGCGGCCGATTGGATAAGCCGGCCGAAGCCGATTAAAGTGTTCAATATCTTGAACAATCCGAGCGGAAAAAAATGGCTGCCGACATCATCGGGCCCTGGGTGGCCGACATCCACCTGCTGACCGTGCTGGCCGAGACCCGCAGCTTCACTCAGGCGGCGCGGCGCCTGGGCCTGTCCAAGGCCTCGGTCAGCATGCGCATAGGCGCGCTGGAGCGCGCGGCTGGCGTGCCGCTGGTCCAGCGCACGACGCGTTCGGTGGTGCTGACCGAGGCCGGGCGGGAACTGGTGGCCGACGCCGCGCCGGCGTTCGAGCGCATCGACGCCGGCTTCACCGCGGTCAAGGACCTGTCCGGCACGCCGCGCGGCACGGTGCGCGTCACCGCTCCCGTGGCGCTGGGCCGGCAGCACGTCTCGCCGCGGCTGGCGGCGTTCTTCCGCAACTATCCCGAGGTGCGCATCCATCTCGACCTGACCGACCGCTTCGTCAACCTGGCGCAGGAAGGCTACGACCTGGCCATCCGCCACACCGCGGCCGCGCCTGAAAGCTATGTCGCCTGGCCCTTGTGCGAGACCCGCTCGCTGCTGGTGGCCAGCCCCGCCTATCTGCGCCGGCGCGGCACGCCCCGGCATCCGCGCGACCTGGCGGACCACGACTGCGTGCTATACCTGGGGCCGGGCGCCGACACCTGGACCTTCGTCCCCGCCGACGATGCCCAGGCCGAGACGCTGTCGGTACCCGTGCAGGGCCCCTTGAAGGCCAACAACAGCGAGGTGCTGCGCGACGCGGTGCTGGATGGACTGGGCATCGGCCTTCTGCCCGATTTCAGCGCGGCGCCCGCCATGCGCCGGCTCAGGCCGGTATTGCCTGACTGGCGCGTGCAGGGTTTCTTCGGCAACCAGTTGTATGCGCTGCGCCCCTGGGCGCCGCGTGTGCCGCGCGCGGTGCAGTGCTTCGTGGAATACCTGCGCGACTCGATGGCGCAGGGCTTCCCCTTGCCGGACTAGCAAGGCGCCAGCGGTCCACGGCACAACTTTTCACGGTCTCACGCCGCCGCGCGGTCCGCCAGCATGAAGGCCAGCGCCTCGGCACAAGACTGCTCCACCTTCAGGGTCAGCAGGTCGTCGGCGCGCGTGCGCCCCAGGTTGACCGCAGCGATTGGCAGTCCGGCCTGCGCCCCCGCCCGTACGTAGCGGTAGCCGGAATGCACCATCAGCGACGAGCCCACCACCAGGATGGCATCGGCCTCGTCCAGCCCGCGCAGCACTGTCGCCACACGCGTCGCGGGCACCTGTTCACCGAAGAAGACGACGTCCGGCTTCAGGATCCCGCCGCAGGCCGGACAGGGCGGCACGGCAAAAAGGGAGAAATCCACCGCTTCCAGGTCGGCGTCGCCATCCGGCGCATCGGCCGCGTCCAGCGCGATCCAGGCCGGATTCACGGCTTCCAGCCGCTGCTGGAACACGGCACGCGGTTCGCGATGCGCGCAATGCATGCAGCGAACCTCGTCCAGCCGGCCATGCAGGTCCACCACCTCGCGGCTGCCCGCCGCCTGATGCAGGCCATCGACGTTCTGGGTGACCAACAGCCGCATTCTCCCGCTGGCCTCCAGCCGCGCCAGTGCGCGATGGGTGTCGTTGGGCCCGGCCTTCCCGAAGCGCCGCCACCCGATCATGCTGCGCGCCCAGTAGCGTGCCCGGGCCGTATCGTCGCGCATAAAGACCTGGAAGTCGATGGGCGGCGTACGTTTCCATTGGCCATCGGCGTCGCGATAGTCCGGGATGCCCGAATCCGTGCTGCACCCGGCGCCGGTCAGGACGAACAGGCGTTCGTGCCGGCCCACGAATGCGGCCAGGGCGGAGGAAGAGGCGAATACATCCATGAACGGCTCCAGGCAGGCGACCAGAATACCCGATACGCGCATCCTGGGCCTGTGGATAACCTCTAGGAAGCGGGGGTGTGCACACGATGTTGAGCCTTTGTGGATAACTTCGTTTTCGTCTTCGGCCGAAAAACTTGTCCAATTTCCGGGTACACCATGTGGACAAGGTTATCCACATGCTTAAAAGTTAGGCAATTCATTGAATCGAAAAGGTTTTTTTGAACGGCCGAAGTTATCCACAGGCTCCTATTACCTACTACGAATTGGATAGATAGTTTTGGGATAAAGCTCAAACATCTTTTTTTCCTACTGCCACGAGGGCCGCAAGCGGCCCGGGGCGCCGCTACGCGGACGCCGGTTGACCCCGCGGGGTCGAACACCTAGCATCCAGGCGTCCCATCCCTATAAGTAAGTACGGAGCACCCGATACGCCATGCGCATCCTGTTGGTCGAGGACGAACCCGAACTTGCTCGATGGCTGTCAGGCACACTTGCCAGACACGCCGGTTTCGTCGTGGAATGGGCCGACGATGGGGTAGTCGCCGAAAAGCGCCTGCAGGTCGAGGAATTCGATGCCGTCGTCCTGGACCTGGGACTGCCCGGACTGGATGGCCGCACGCTGCTGGCCAGGCTGCGCGCCCGTGACGACCGCACGCCCGTCCTGATATTGACCGCACGTGATTCACTGACGGAACGCGTGACCACCCTGCACGAAGGCGCGGACGATTTCCTGCCCAAGCCCTTCAACGTGGCCGAACTGGAAGCCAGGCTGCTGGCGCTGATACGGCGCAGCCGGGGCAGGGAACATCCACGCCTGGCCTGCGGTCCGCTGGTTTTCGACCTGGCCGCTCAGAAATTCCTGCTGGATAACCAACCCCTGGCCTTATCGCCACGGGAACACGCCGTATTGCGTGCCCTGATCCAACGCAGCGGCGAACCCATGACCAAGCAACAGATCCTGGACCGGGTATTCGACGATGACCGCGACGTCGGGCTGGACGCCATCGAGGTGATCGTCCACCGGCTGCGCAAGCGCCTGGGCGATACCGGCGTCCATATCGTGACCCTGCGCGGACTGGGATACAGCCTGGAGCCCGCGTGACGGCTTCCTCGCCCGGAACCCCGCCCTTGCCGGTCCGGCCACGGCGCCGCAGCCTGAAGACGACCCTGCTGTGGTGGCTGCTTCCCGTCCTGGCCGTGGTGGCCGGCGGTGGCCTGTGGCTGTCGGTCAGGCTGCTGGACGACCTGACCAATGCCGCCTACGACCGTTCGCTGGCCGGTGCCCTGCGGGCGATAGACCTCAACATATCGACGGAAAGCGGCGGGTTGGCAGTGGAACTGCCCTACAGGCTGCTGCAATTCTTCGAATTGACGGCCAGCGGCAACGTGTATTTCCGGGTGTCCACCGAGGACAACCTGACCGAGATCGGCAATCCCGCGCTTCCGATGCCGGCGCACGCGCTGGCGTCCGGACGAGCGGAATTCTTCAATGCCGAGTATTTCGGCGAACCCGTGCGCGTGGGTGTGCTGGCGCGCCGGCTCGATCCGCCCCTGTATGGTGCGCAGGAACGCCAGCGGGTGGTCATCCAGGTCGCGGAAAGCATCGAGTCGCGTGCGGGTTTCACCCGGGCCGTGCTGATGCGCGCGATCGAGCGCGATACGCTGCAGATCCTGTTGAGCGCGATCCTGCTGACGGGCGGAGTGATCATCGCATTGCGGCCGCTGGTGCGCCTGAGCGAGGAAATCGATGCGCGTGACCCGGACGACCTGCGGCCGGTGGACGACAGCCAGGTGCCGGCCGAGGTCCAGCCGCTGGTATCCGCGATCAATCGGCATATCGCGCGCCACGATGCCCAGGCCCGCGCGCAGCGCCAATTCCTGGACGATGCCTCCCATCAGCTGCGCACGCCCCTGACCGTGCTCAAGACCCAGGTGGATTTCGCGCAGCGCGAGAACGATCCGCAGGCGGTCCGGCAGGTCTTGCAAGCCATGCATGCGGGCGTGGACCGGTCCATACGGATGGCCAACCAGATGCTGGCGCTGGCTCGGGTCCATGACGCCTCGCTGGCCGAGGGCGGCCTGCCTTTCGCGCAGACCGACTTGGCCGACCTGGCTGGAGAATGCGTGCGCAGCCTGTTGCCGGCCGCCCGCGCCAAGCAGCTGGACTACGGCATCGAGGTGCCCGATGAAGCGCTGTGGATGCCAGGGTTGCCCGTGTTGCTGCGCGAAGCGGTGCTCAATCTCCTGGACAATGCCATTCGCTACAGCCCGGAGGGGGGCATGGTGACGCTGACGCTGCTGCGCGAGCCCGGGCAGGTCGTGCTGCGGGTGGAGGACAGTGGGCCGGGCATGCCGGTATCCGACATCGAGCGGGCCGGCGTGCGTTTCCGTCGTGGCGAGTCCGGCAAGGGCAAGCCTGGCGCCGGCCTGGGACTGGCCATCGCGCAGCGGATCGCGGGACTGCATAAAGGCAGGCTGGTGCTGGAAAACCGGGAACCGGGGCCCGGCCTGCGCGCGGCCCTGGTTTTCCCCAGGTCCTGAATGCTGCTTCGCAGCACGAAAACACGGGGAATTGAAAGCCGGTTGAAAGCGCCGCGTTCGTACAGTCGCCTCGGTGCGGCCTGACAGCCGCGACATCGACAACAACGACAAGGAGGTGACTGATGAAACCCACAGTCCGACTGCGGGCGGCGGCGTGCGCCGTGGCCATGGTCTTCGCGGGGCTGGCCGCGCAACCGGCGGCCGCCGCGCCCGAACGGCCCGAGTGCATCGCTCCGGCCAAGCCCGGCGGCGGTTTCGACCTGACCTGCAAGATCGCGCAAGGCGGCTTGCAGGAAGGCAAGTACCTGAACGGCGCGATGCGCACCGTGTACATGCCGGGGGGCATCGGCGCGGTGGCCTACAACACCATCATCGCCCAGCGTCCCGCCGAGGCCGGCACCATCGTGGCCTTCTCGGGCGGTTCGCTGCTGAACATCGCCCAGGGCAAATTCGGCCGCTATACCGAATCCGACGTGCGCTGGGTGTCGGGCATCGGCACCGACTACGGCGCGGTCGTGGTGCGCAAGGACGCCCCCTGGAAGGACCTCAAGAGCCTGATGGCCGCCATCAAGGCCGATCCCACCAAGGTGGTGTTCGGCGCCGGCGGCACCATCGGCAGCCAGGACTGGATGAAAGCGGCGCTGACCGCGCGCGCCGCGGGCATCGACTACAAGACCATGCGCTTCGTCGCCTTCGAGGGCGGTGGCGAGACCCTGACGGCCTTGCAGGGCGGCCACGTGCAGGTGTATTCGGGCGACGCCGGCGAGGTCGCGTCCGTGCTGGATGCCGGCGTGCCCATCCGCATCCTGGCCGTGTTCGCCGATCAGCGCCTGCCGGGCCGGCTGGCCGACGTACCCACCGCCAAGGAGCAGGGCTTCGACATCCAGTGGCCCATCATCCGCGGTTTCTACGTGGGGCCGAAGGTCGCCGATGCCGATTACCAGTGGTGGGTGGGTACCTTCGACAAGATGATGGCCACGCCCGAATTCGCGAAGTTGCGCGAAGAACGCGGCCTGTTCCCGTTCAATAAGACCGGCAAGGACCTGGACGGCTACATCAAGCAGCAGGTTGCCGAGTACCGCAAACTGGCCGACGAATTCGGACTGGTGCGCAAATGAGCGGCGGCCGTGTCGTGTTGAACGACCGGCTGCTGGGAACGGCGGCGCTGGTTTTCGCCGCCGTGATGGTGTGGCAGGGCTACGGGCTCGAGGCGCCTTTCGCCTACGAGCCGGTGGGCCCGCGCGCCTTTCCCATGCTGCTGTCGCTGGTCATCGGCCTGTGCGGCCTGTGGCTGGCCGCCAAGGGTGGCAATCCGGTCGAATCCGTGGCGGCGGGCGTCAAGGGGCGTGTCGTCGCCGTGTCGGTGGCGCTGGCGGCCTACGCCTTCCTGTTCCAGTGGCTGGGCATCGTCCTGGCCACCTTGCTGATGAGCCTGCCGGTGGGCCGCGCGTTCGGCGGATCGTGGCTCAAGACGGGCATTACCGGGCTGGTCCTGGGCGTGGCCGTATTCCTGCTGTTCGACAAGGTGCTGGACGTGGTGCTGCCCACCGGCCTGCTGGGAGGCCTGCTGTGAATGACATCTTCGGCCATCTGGCCACCGGTTTCTCGGTCGCGCTGACGCCGCTGAACCTGCTGATCGCGGCCATCGGCTCCTTCATCGGCACCATCGTGGGCGTGCTGCCCGGCCTCGGGCCCATCAACGGCGTGGCCATCCTGATGCCGCTGGCCTTCGCGATGCAACTGCCGCCGGAAAGCTCGCTCATCCTGCTTGCCGCGGTCTACATCGGCTGCGAGTACGGCGGGCGCATCAGCTCCATCCTGATCAACGTGCCGGGCGAGGCCTCGGCCATCATGACGGCGCTGGACGGCTATCCCATGGCCCGCCAGGGCAAGGCCGGCGTGGCCCTGTCGATCTCGGCCTGGAGTTCCTTCGTGGGCTCGGCCGTGGCCACCATCGGCATCGCCATCGCCGCGCCCCTGCTGGCTCGCTGGGCGCTGGCCTTCGGGCCGGCGGAGTACTTCGCGCTGATGGTGTTCGCTTTCTGCTGCCTGGCCGGACTGATGGGCGAGCAGCCCGTCAAGGCGCTGCTGGCCGCCGCCGTGGGATTGGCCTTGTCCACCGTGGGCATAGACGAGAACTCCGGCATCTATCGCTATACCTTCGATTCGCTGCACCTGAGCGACGGCATCCAGTTCGTGGTGGTGGTGATCGGCCTGTTCTCCGTCAGCGAGATGCTGCTGCTGCTGGAACAGTCGGTCACGGGCAACGTGGCGGTCAAGCCGACGGGGCGCACCCTGTTCAACAGGCGCGAAGTGGCGTTGACCTGGTGGGGCACGGTGCGCGGGTCGCTGATCGGCTTCGTCGTGGGCGTGCTGCCGGGCGCGGGCGCCACGGTGGCTTCGGCCATGGCCTATTCGACCGAGAAGCGCCTGGTCGAGCAGTCCGATCCGGAAGGCGCGCATTTCGGCAAGGGCGACATCCGCGGCCTGGCGTCGCCCGAGGCGGCCAACAACGCGTCGGCCACGGGTTCGTTCGTGCCCATGCTGACGCTGGGTGTGCCCGGATCGGGCACCACGGCGGTGATGATGGGCGTGCTGGCGCTCTACAACATCACGCCCGGACCCGCGCTGTTCGAGCAGCGCCCCGAGATCGTCTGGGGCCTGATCGCATCGCTGTTCATCGGCAACGTCATGCTGCTGGCGATGAACATCCCCATGGTGGGCGTGTTCGCGCGCATGCTGTCGGTGCCGACCTGGGCGCTGGTGCCGTTCATCGTGACCGTGAGCGCGATCGGCGTGTATTCGGTGCACGCGACCACCTTCGACCTCGTGATGATGGTGGCGCTGGGCGTGGTGGGTTATCTGCTGCGCAAGATGTCGGTGCCCATGGCGCCACTCATCCTGGGGCTGGTGCTGGGCAACATGATGGAGCAGAACCTGCGCCGGGCGCTGTCCATCACCAACGGCGACACGGCCATCCTGTGGGAAAGCCCCGTCAGCATCGGCTTGTGGCTGTGCGCGGCGGCCGTGCTGGTGGTACCGGTCACGATGCGCATGCTGGCGCGGCGCCGCGCGGGGGCTTCCGAACCCGCCACGTCGGCCTAGCGGCAACGTGGGCGGCAGGCATGCGGGTGCAAGGCCCGCATGCCGCGTTCAGACCTGTATCAACCGCTCCAGCGCCGTGTCCAGCGTGCTGTCCTTCTTGGCGAAGCAGAAGCGCACCAGTTGCCGGTTAGAGGCCGGCGCGTCCGGATCGGCATGGAAAGCCGCGATGGGGATGACCGCCACGCCGTGCTCGGTGGTCAGCCAACGCGCGAATTCGCTTTCGGGCGCATCCGAGATCGCGCTGTAGTCGGCTAGCAGGAAGTAGGTGCCCGGGCAGGGCAGAGTGCGAAAGCGCGTCTGCTTGAGCCCCGCTTCCAGGCGGTCGCGCTTGGCCTGGTAGAAGGCGGGCAGCTCCAGGTAGTGGCGGGGATCCTCCAGGAACGCGGCCAGCGCGTACTGCATGGGGGTCGAGACCGCGAACACCATGAACTGGTGGATCTTGCGGAATTCCACGGACAGGGCGGCGGGGGCGCAGCAATAGCCGATCTTCCAGCCGGTGGCGTGGAAGGTCTTGCCGAACGACGAGATCAGGAAGCTGCGGGCCGCCAGCGCCGGCCGGCGCGCGATGGATGCATGCCGGCGGCCGTCGAACACGATGTGCTCGTAGACCTCGTCCGAGATCAGTACGACGCCCGTATCGGCCAGGATGCGTTCCAGTTCGTCCAGGTCGCCGTCGTCCAGCACGGCGCCGGTGGGGTTGTGCGGGAAATTGATCACCAGGGCCCGGGTGCGCGGCGTGATGGCGCGCCGGATCGCGTCCCAGTCGGGCCGGTAGCCGGGCGCCTCGGGCGTCGGCGCGAGCAACTGCACCGCCACCGGCGCCGCGCCCGCCAGGCGTATGGCCGGCACGTAGGAGTCGTAGTTGGGCTCCAGCACGATGACCTCGTCGCCCGCGCCGGCCACCGCCAGGATGGCGGTCATCAGGGCCTGGGTGGCGCCGCTGGTGACGGTGATTTCCGTCTCGGGATCGTAGGCCGTGCCGTACAGCGCGCGCGTCTTGGCCGCGATGGCGGTGCGCAGCGCCGGGATTCCAGGCATGGGGGCGTACTGGTTGTGGCCCGCGGCCATGGCGGCGTCGACCTGCGCCAGCAGGCCGGCATCGGGATCGAAATCGGGGAAGCCCTGGCCCAGATTGATGGCGCGGGTTTCCGTCGCCAGCCGGCTCATGACGGTAAAGATGGTGACGCCGACGTCCGGCAGTTTGGAATTAATCATCAGCTTGCTCAGGCCTTGGATGTACCATTCGTCTTCATCGAATCAGTCTACCTCCACGCGTCCACTGGCGGCCATGCCCGCCTGCTTCCTTCCCCATGCTCGTCCGTCTACTGCTAGGTTTCGCCATCGCGCTTTGCGGCTCGCTGATCGCGGTCGCGCTCCATACCCCGCTGCCCTGGATGCTGGGCGCGTTGATCGCCACGGCGGCGACCAAGATCGCCGGAGTGCAGTCCCGGAGCAGGACCGAGCTGCGCTATGCGGGACAGTGGGTGATAGGCGTGGGCCTGGGCTTGTATTTCACGCCCATGGTGGTCGACGAGATCGCGGGCAATCTGCTGCCGTTGCTGCTGGGGGCCATATTCTCGGTGGTCGCGGGGTTGGCCGGCGCCTGGTTTCTCCAGCGCGCCGGTGGCGTGGAGTTCAGCACCGCCTATTTCTCGTCCACCATAGGCGGCGCGGCGGAAATGGCGAACCTGTCCGACCGCTACGGCGGCAAGGTGGCGCTGGTGGCCTCGGCCCACAGCCTGCGCATCCTGCTCGTTGTCGTGCTGGTGCCACTGGCTTTCCGGATGTCGGGCGTGACCGGCAGCGGGCTCTTCGCGCCCGCCATGGCCGCGGTGGATCCCGCCGGCCTGGCGGCGATGTTCGCGCTGGGCGCCGGCGGTGCGCTGCTGGCCCTGCGGCTGCGCATACCCAATGCCTGGGTGCTGGGGCCCATGGCCGTCACCATCCTGCTGACGTCCAACGACATGGCCTTGTCGGCGATGCCCACCTTCATGCTGAACGCCGCCCAACTGCTCATAGGCTGGTCGCTGGGCGACCGCTACACCCCCGACTTCTTCCGTACGGCTCCGCGCTTCATGGGATTGATCCTGGCCTATACCCTGGTCGTGATCATGCTCTCGGTGGGCCTGAGCCTGCTCCTGGCCCCGCCCAGCGGCATCGCGCTGCCCACCTTGATCCTCGGGCTGGCCCCCGGGGGTATCGCCGAGATGTGTATTACCGCCAAGGTGCTGCAATTGGGCGTACCGCTGGTGACGGCGTTCCAGGTGTTCCGGCTGGCCTTCGTGCTGCTGATTACACCGCCGCTCTATCGTGGTTTGCTTATGCGTTTTCCGGCGTTGCGCGACTGATTTCTAGAGCCTGCCGCAGGGTGATTCGGGCCTGTTGCGTGGCGTGTACATTGCATTTCCGATACGCCTGCTAAATGTTATTGATTCGCAAAGTACACGCGGGTATGCTGCGATTCGCAGTTGAATTCAAGCAGCACGCAAGTCCCGTCTGCCATTTGCGGATGTCCGCCATTACCGCATTTCAGTTCGTGTCGGCGTTCTTGGTTCATTGCATTGTTTATTGTAATTAGAGGACGCCGAACATGGCACAGAAGGGCAAGGTCAAATGGTTTAACGCGGACAAGGGATTCGGCTTCATCACGCCGGACGCCGGTGGTCCGGATGTGTTCGCTCACTTTTCCGCCATCGTCGGCCGCGGCTACCGCAGCCTGGCCGAAGGGCAGGAAGTCGAGTACGAAGTCAAGGACGGCCCCAAGGGTCCCCAGGCTTCCGACATCAAGCCGCTGTAAATAGCCGCACATGCGCGGGGCGGCGCCCGCCGCCCCGCTTCCCCATCCCGCTCCCCAGCGGGGTGGGCTTGTTTTTTTCTAAAGTATTTGACCCCCCCTACGCCCTTCGGGCGCCCCCCAGGGGGCGAAACCGGCGGACTGGCGGAGCCAGATCCGCGGTTTCCTGGGTCTAGGGAAACTATCTTGGACTGAAGCAGGGTTGCTACCGCTGGCAGCCAGCGATAGCACCGGTGCCATAACCCAAGGAAACGGGTACTAGACCCAGGATGCGGTGGATCCGGCTCCGCCGGTCCACCCGCATCGCCCCCTTGAGGGGGCCCGCGTAAGCGGGTAGGGGGTGGGCTTCCCTACGGGGTAACTAGATTAGCCGGTTTCCCCGCTGCCCAAGCCAAGATATTCTCGAACGCAACCTTGAAATAAAGGTTGTAGCTGTTGTTCTCCACGAAGCCGATGTGCGGCGTGCAGATGACGTTCTCCATCCGCAGCAGCGGGTGGCCCTGCAGGATGGGTTCGCTTTCGAAGACGTCGATCGCCGCCAGCCCCGGCCGGCCCCGGTTCAGCGCCAGGACCAGGGCATCGGGCTCCACCAGCTCCGCCCGCGAGGTGTTCACGAACAGCGCCTCGGGTCCCATGCGCTGCAGGTCGGCCAGCGTGACGATGCCGCGGGTTTCCTCGCTCAGCTTCAGCAGCATGCACAGCACGTCGCTGCCCTCGAACAGCGCCTCTTTGCTGGCCGCCGTCTCCAGGCCGTCGGCCCGTGCCCGTTCCAGGGTCGATTCCCGGCCCCAGACCGTGACCTTCATGCCGAAGGCCTTGCCGTAGCCCGCGACGATCTTGCCGATCTTGCCGTAGCCGAACAGGCCCAATTGGCCTCCATGCAAGGTTCGGCCCAGTCCGAAATTGGGTGGCATCGACGACGCTTTCATGCCGGATTGTTGCCAAGCCCCATGCTTGAGGTTTGCCGCATATTGAGGAATTCGCCTCATCGCGCTCATAATGAGCGCCCACGTCAGTTCTGCCGGCGCGACAGGCGAGCCGACCCCCTGAGCGACGGCGATCCCGCGCTCGGTGCAGGCCTCCACGTCGATGTGCGACCCGACGCGTCCCGTCTGGGAAATCAGCTTCAACTGAGGCAATTTGTCCAGCAAGGCGCGGGTGATGGGCGTACGCTCACGGATCAGTACCAGCGTTTCCGTGTCGCGCAGCCGGACGGCCAATTGGCCCAGCCCCTTGACCGTGTTGTTGTAGACCTTGACGTCGTGGCCATCGAGCAGGCTGAAGCAGTCCAGCTTGCGTACCGCGTCTTGATAGTCGTCCAGAATCGTTATGCGCATGGGCTTTCCTTCAAACAGCGACGATGGTAGTCCAATTGGTCTTGTAAGTGGTAGCTGCCAACGGTAACGGACCCTTTCTTCCTGGAAACTTTTGCGGGAAGGGGGTGGGGTATATTAAGTTAAAGTCCGGCCGGGCCAATCGATGCCCGGCTCATTATTTACACCATGATCAGGCGCCCGAGCGTCGAGGAGAATGTCACCAATGAACGCCGTGCCTAAAACACCGGTTCCCAAACAACTTTCGGCGGTGGACGCTCCTGACTGGGTGCGTCACGAACGATTGAAGGCCTGGGTGGCCGAAGTCGCGGCGCTGGCGCAACCCGATCGCATCGAATGGTGCGACGGCTCCCAGGAAGAATACGACCGCCTGTGCGAACTGATGGTCCAGGCCGGCACGCTGCGCCGCCTGAATCCCGCCAAGCGTCCCAATTCCTATCTCGCCTGGTCCGATCCGTCCGACGTCGCGCGCGTCGAAGATCGCACCTTCATCTGCTCCGAACGCAAGGAAGACGCCGGCCCCACGAACAACTGGGTGGACCCGGCGGAAATGCGCTCGACGCTGAACGGGCTGTTCGCCGGTTCCATGCGCGGCCGCACCATGTACGTGATTCCGTTCTCGATGGGGCCGCTGGGCTCGCCCATCGCGCAGATCGGCGTCGAGCTGTCCGACTCGCCCTACGTCGTGGCCAACATGCGCATCATGACCCGCATGGGCCGCAAGGTCTATGACGTGCTGGGCGCCGACGGCGTGTTCGTTCCCTGCGTCCACACCGTGGGCAAGCCGCTCGCCCAGGGCGAGGCCGACGTCATCTGGCCCTGCAACGACACCAAGTACATCGTCCACTATCCCGAGACCCGCGAGATCTGGTCCTTCGGTTCGGGCTATGGCGGCAACGCGCTGCTGGGCAAGAAGTGCCTGGCGCTGCGCATCGCCTCCAAGATGGGCCGCGACCAGGGTTGGCTGGCCGAGCACATGCTCATCCTGGGCGTCACCTCGCCCGAGGGCAAGAAGATGCACGTCGGCGCGGCCTTCCCCTCGGCCTGCGGCAAGACCAACTTCGCGATGCTGATCCCGTCGCTGCCGGGCTGGAAAGTCACCACCATCGGCGACGACATCGCCTGGATCAAGCCCGGTCCCGACGGCAAGCTGCGCGCCATCAACCCCGAAGCCGGCTACTTCGGCGTCGCGCCCGGCACCAACGAGAAGACCAACTTCAACTGCATGGCGACGCTGCGCGAGAACGTCATCTTCACCAACGTCGCGCTGACCGACGACGGCGACATCTGGTGGGAAGGCATGGGCGAGGCGCCCGCCCATTGCATCGACTGGCAGGGGAAGGACTGGACGCCGGAAATCGGCAAGACCACGGGCCGCAAGGCGGCGCATCCGAATGCCCGCTTCACCGTGGCCGCCGACCAGAACCCGGCCATCGACGCCGAGTGGGACAACCCCGCGGGCGTGACCATCGACGCCTTCGTGTTCGGCGGCCGCCGCTCCACCACGGTGCCGCTGGTGACCGAGGCCCGCAACTGGGTCGAAGGCGTCTACATGGCCGCCACCATGGGTTCGGAAACCACCGCCGCCGCCACCGGCAAGCAAGGCGTGGTGCGCCGCGATCCCTTCGCCATGCTGCCGTTCTGCGGCTACAACATGAGCGACTATTTCAGCCACTGGCTGCAACTGGGCGCCAAGCTCGAATCGGCCGGCGTGCGCCTGCCCGCCATCTTCTGCGTGAACTGGTTCCGTACGGACGAGAACGGCAAGTTCGTGTGGCCCGGCTTCGGCGAGAACATGCGCGTGCTGAAGTGGATGCTCGAACGCATCGACGGCAAGGCCCAGGGCGTGGACCACATCTTCGGCGTCACGCCTTCCTATGAAGACCTGAGCTGGGAAGGCCTGAACTTCACCCGCGAGCAGTTCGATCGCATCACCGCCATCGACACGCAAGCCTGGAAGGAAGAGCTGCGCCTGCACGACGAGCTGTTCGACCTGCTCAAGCAGGGCCTGCCGAACGAACTGGTGGAGGTCAAGCAGCGCCTGTCCAAGCGCCTGCAAGGCTGAGCCTGGCTTCGCTCGCGAGCCGGACGGTATACCGCTCCGACTCGCGATGCACGGCCCCGATGCCCGCCCTGGGCGTCGGGGTTTTTTTATTCCCGGCCGGGGCGGGCGCCCTGTTGCGCTCCCTTGCGAAGCGATGGCCCTGGTTACAGCGTGGTGAGCGACCATTAAAGACGGGCCGCGAGCCGGTCATGCTGCAAGGAGAAACTTGTCGCTCGGGAGAAGCGCATGCATGTCAGATACACCCTCGGATTGATCGCCACGACATTGGCGCTGGGCCTGATGAGCCCCGCCGGGGTCCTTGCGCGCAACATCATCGACACGGCCCAGACGGCTGGAATGTTCAGTTCATGGGTCAACGCGGTACGCGAGGCGGGTATGGAGCAGACCCTGAAAGGGCAGCCCTACACCGTGTTCGCGCCGTCCGATGAAGCCTTCGCCAAGCTGCCCTCGGCCCAGCGCGAGGCGCTGCGGAACAAGGACACGTTGGTGCAGGTGGTCAAGCTGCATATGGTGGCGGGCAAGGTCCGGCTGAAGGATGCCAAGGAAGGCACGCAGATCAGGACCGAGGGCGGCAAGACGCTGACGGTCCATCGCAAGGATCGCCGTCTGCTGTTGTCGGACGCCGAAGTGCTGGAGCCCGATGTCGAGGTCGACAACGGCTACATCAACGTGCTGGATACGGTCCTGTTTCCTTGATCCTGTCTGATGGGGTTTGGCGGAATTGCCGCGCCTTATTTAGATGCATGACTGAATCTTATATTTATTTCTACGTACAAGAAAATAGAATGATTTGTCATGGAATTGCGCAAATGCAATCAAGGCGCGGATAATGACCTCCCACGTCTCTATCAAAGCCTCGAACGAGGCGTCACCAATGACTATCAATCCCCTGTCCGAAGAAGCCGCCGCTGTTTCCTTCGACGCGTTGGATGTACGCGGGCAGGATGGTCTGTTGGCTCCCAAGGTGGCCGCGCTTGGCAAGGCGCTGGCACGTGCCTCTCAATTGCAGGCCCGTATGCAGTTCGGGTTTTCTCAGACGGAGTGGCAGGTCGTCATGCTACTTGCCGATTTTCAACCCGTCTCCATACGCAAGCTGGCCTACCTGGCCATGGTCGATGCGGCGCAGGTCAGCCGATCCATTGGGACCTTGGCCAGGAAAGGATTGGTCGAAAGAGGGACCTCGGCACGGGATAGCCGGCGGGCTGACCTGAGGCTGAGCACCCAAGGTATGGACGTTGCCCTCACCCTGCGGCAGGTGTCCCGGCAGCGTAATGAGCGGCTGCTGGATGGCTACTCGCCGGAACGGGTTGCCGGCTTGTTCGAGATGCTGGACGTATTGACCGCGCGAGCCATGCGTGAAGAGATGGACAGTGCCGAAGGTGATCTCGGCGGGGAAGTGTGAACGGCGAGGTTTCACGTGAAGTATTGCGGGGCTTTCCAGGTATTGGGGCCCCTGCTGCGGAGAGAGCGATACGCAGGTATTGCTTGAATCATGAGTAGCGGTTCGTACGGTATGTCGAGGTCAACCCGAACGCGGGTTAAGTGGAGGGCCTGTTCCTCGGTTTCTCAATCCCGGAATCCATACTTTCATTTGCAGTTTCGAGCACGAACCCTACGACCGGTTCATCACGGCTAAGCCCAACCCCCTGGTCAACTGTCCAGGTGTTCAGGTGTTCCAGTCAGTCCCGATGTTTCACGTGAAACATCGGCACGGCTGAAGGCTAGGGTTTGATGGAACCTTGGCATGACGCCGTCGATGTACCGACGCCTGTTCCCGATAGTTGGGGTACGGCAGGAAATAAATCGGGAAGTGTCTTGCCCTACGTGCAGCCAACACATCAATTGCCACGTAGCCCGGACACAATGACATCCATGAATAGTCCAAGCGCGCTCTCAGTGTTCCACGTGAAACACTATGGAGCAGCTTATCCAGGGTAATGCTCGCGTTGGCAAGGCGGGAATCCTATAATCCCAAATTACCGTGGCGTTTTCTCACCAGACCCGGATATCTCTCCCTGGCCACGAAGGCTGCCAGGTCGCCAGGTTAAACCTGGCCTTTTGCGGATCCCACCATGCTGTATCCAACCGAATTTGATGTGATTGTTGTAGGCGGCGGCCACGCCGGTACCGAGGCCGCATTGGCGGCCGCGCGCGCTGGCTGCAAGACGTTGCTGCTCACGCATAACATCGAGACCCTGGGGCAGATGTCCTGCAACCCCTCCATAGGCGGGATAGGCAAGGGCCATCTGGTGAAGGAAGTCGACGCACTGGGCGGTGCCATGGCCCTGGCTACCGACGAAGCAGGGATCCAGTTCCGCATCCTGAATGCATCCAAAGGGCCTGCGGTGCGGGCTACACGAGCCCAGGCAGACCGGGTGCTCTACCGCAAGGCCATTCGTCATCGCCTGGAAAACCAGCCCAACCTCTGGCTGTTCCAGCAAGCGGTGGACGACCTGATGCTGGAAGGGGACAAGGTAGTAGGCGCGGTCACTCAGATCGGCCTGCGTTTCCGCGCGCGGGCGGTAGTATTGACCGCTGGTACCTTCCTGAACGGCCTGGTTCACGTGGGACTGCAGAACTACTCGGCGGGCCGGGCCGGCGATCCGCCCGCCATCTCGCTGGGCAAGCGCCTGCAGGAACTCAAGCTGGGCCAGGGGCGCCTGAAAACCGGGACGCCGCCCCGTATCGACGGGCGCTCTATCGACTTCAGCGTGCTGGAAGAACAGCCCGGCGACCTGGATCCGGTACCGGTGTTTTCCTATCTGGGCGATGCCTCCATGCATCCGCGCCAACTGCCGTGCTGGATCACGCATACGAATGCGCGGACGCACGAGATCATCCGCGGGGGGCTGGACCGCTCACCCATGTACACCGGCGTCATCGAAGGGGTGGGGCCGCGCTACTGCCCGTCCATCGAAGACAAGATCCATCGCTTTGCGGACAAGACGTCCCACCAGGTTTTCCTGGAACCGGAAGGGCTGACGACCCACGAGTTCTACCCCAACGGGGTATCGACCAGCCTGCCCTTCGATGTGCAGCTCGACCTGATCCATTCGCTGCCCGGGCTGGAAAATGCCCATATCCTGCGGCCCGGCTACGCCATCGAATACGACTATTTCGATCCACGTGGACTGAAGACGTCGCTCGAGACCCGTGCCATTTCCGGGCTGTTCTTCGCCGGACAGATCAATGGCACGACGGGTTACGAAGAAGCGGCTGCGCAGGGACTGCTGGCCGGCATCAACGCCGCCCTGAAGGTGAAGGGCGAGGAAGCCTGGGTGCCGCGCCGCGACCAGGCCTACCTGGGCGTGCTGGCCGACGACCTGGTCACGCGCGGCGTGACCGAGCCCTATCGCATGTTCACATCGCGGGCCGAGTATCGCCTGAGCCTGCGTGAAGACAATGCCGACTGGCGCCTGACGGAAGCTGGCCGCGAACTGGGATTGGTGGACGACACGCGCTGGGATGCCTTCAACCGCAAGCGGGATGCCGTGGCGAGCGAGGTCGAACGCCTGCGTTCCACGTGGATCAATCCCCGGATTTTCCCTGCCCACGCCGCCGAGCCGCTATTGGGCAAGGCGATCGAGCGTGAGTACACACTATTCGACTTGCTCAAGCGCCCCAACGTTTCCTATGATGCTCTGATGCAAGCTAAGAACGCGGACGAGGAATTGCTGGCAGGTCCAGGCGTAACCGACCAGATTGTTGCCGAACAGGTCGAGATCCAGGTCAAGTACGCGGGCTACATCGCGCGCCAACAGAACGAGATCGACAAGCAGGCCGGGCACGAGAATCAGCGCATACCCGAAGACATCGACTATGACTCGGTGCGCAGCCTGTCCTTCGAAGTCCGCCAGAAGCTCAAGACTCATCGGCCGCAAACCATCGGCCAGGCTGCCCGTATCTCGGGCATCACGCCTGCCGCCATCTCGCTCCTGCTGATACACCTGAAGCGCCGGCAATACGGAAGGCTGGATGCCGATTCCGCCGCCGACGCGAACCAGGCGGCATGAGCGTGTCCCACGGCCGCTCGACAACCACACGCCTTCTCCTGGGAGAAAAGCCGCGCCACGACGAGACGGGAGGCTCGTCGGTATCGATGCGCGGCTTGCGGGGAAGCGCGTCCGCTTCCCCGGCAAGGGGAGCTCCCGGCCGCCGGAGGGTCGTCCCATGAACATGTCCCGGAAACCGATCCCGATGCAGGAACCTTTCAATGGAGCGGTATTCGCCGCCCAGCTCGAGTCGGACTGCGCGGTGTTGCGCCTGCCGCTCGATCATGCGCGTATCGATTTGCTGCTGAATTACCTGGCGCAGATGCTGCGCTGGAACCGTACCTACAACCTCACGGCCATACGCGAGCCTGAGCAGATGCTTTTGCATCACATAACGGATAGCCTGTCGGTGGTGCCGGAACTGGCCCAGCGCCTTGCCGGCCAGCCGGCCAGCATCCTGGACGTGGGTTCGGGCGGCGGACTGCCTGGCGTGGTTCTGGCCATCTGCCGGCCGGAGTGGCAGGTGCGCTGCGTGGACGCGGTGGAAAAGAAGACTTCGTTCATCAAGCATGTGGCGGGGGTGCTGCGGCTGCCCAACCTGGACGCGACGCATGCGCGGGTCGAGGAACTCGAACCCGCCGAGTGCGATATCGTCGTCTCGCGCGCGTTCGCGTCGCTGCATGACTTTGCCGCGCTGGCCGGACGCCACGTCAAGCCGGGAGGACGGCTGGCCGCCATGAAGGGCCATCCGCCAGAGGACGAGATACAGGCGCTGAAGGACCAGGGAGCATGGCAGGTGGAAGGCGTCACGACGCTTTATGTGCCAAGATTGTCCGCCCGCCGCTGCCTGGTCTGGATGGACCGCGTCGAGGGCGGGGCAAACGAGGGTTAGCAGAACGCGGCGCCGGCCATCGGCGCGTCAGATTCACCCAATAATCAGGTTGTATTCGATGTCTTCCAATTCCAGCATGGTCAACGAGGCGGCACCGTCCGGAGAAGAAGCCGGCGAGCTGGAGGCGATAAGCGGCGCCGAGCCGCTGGCCGCCAAGCGCACCGCCCGCATCTTCTGCATCGCGAACCAGAAGGGCGGTGTCGGCAAGACCACCACCGCGGTCAATCTGGCGGCGGCTCTCGTGGCCCAGAAGCAGCGCGTGCTGCTGGTCGATCTCGATCCGCAGGGCAACGCCACCATGGGCAGCGGCATCGACAAGCGCGAGTTGCAGGCCACGCTCTACCAGGTGCTGATCGGCGAAGCCAGCATCGCCGAGGCCGCGAAGACATGCGAGAGCGGTTATGACGTCCTGCCCTCCAACCGCGAACTGGCGGGCGCCGAGATCGACCTGGTGGAGCTCGAGGAACGCGAGCGCCAGTTGAAGCACGCCATCGCCGCCGTGGCCGACCGCTACGACTTCGTGCTGATCGACTGCCCGCCCACCTTGTCGCTGCTGACGCTCAACGGCCTGGCCGCCGCGCATGGCGTGATCATTCCCATGCAGTGCGAATACTTCGCGCTGGAAGGACTGTCGGATCTCGTCAATACCATCAAGCGGGTCCACGCCAACCTGAATCCCGACCTGCGCGTGATCGGGCTCCTGCGCGTGATGTTCGATCCGCGCGTGACCTTGCAGCAGCAGGTCTCGGCACAGCTCGAGAGCCACTTCGGCGACAAGGTATTCAACAGCATCATCCCGCGCAACGTCAGGCTGGCCGAGGCGCCCAGCTATGGCCTGCCGGGCGTGGTGTTCGACCCCGCGTCCAAGGGGGCGCAGGCCTACGTGGCCTTCGGGGCGGAAATGATAGAGCGTATGAAGACGCTATAGCTTTGGGGAAGCACATCATGGAAATGAAAGCAGGATCTAAGGGTGTGAAGAAACCCAAAGGACTCGGACGCGGACTGGACGCGCTGCTGGGCGCCGACATGCCGGCGGTAAGCACGCTGGGAACCAAGTCCACGGCCCAGCCCGAACCGAAGGAAGGCCCGCCCAACACGCTGCCGGTGTCCAGCATGCAGGCCGGCCGCTACCAGCCGCGCTCGCGCATGGACGAAGGCGCGCTGGGCGAACTGGCCGAATCGATACGCACCCAGGGCGTGATGCAGCCCATCCTGGTCCGCGCGATCGAAGGCGGCCGCTACGAGATCATCGCGGGCGAACGGCGCTTTCGCGCCGCGCAGCTGGCCGGCCTGGCCGAGGTGCCGGTGCTGGTGCGCGAGGTCAGCGACGAAAACGCCGCGGTCATGGCGCTGATCGAGAACATCCAGCGCGAGGACCTGAATCCGCTGGAAGAAGCGCAGGGCGTGCAACGCCTGATCGGCGAATTCGGCATGACGCACGAGCAGGCGGCCCAGGCCATCGGCCGGTCGCGCTCGGCCACGAGCAACCTGCTGCGCCTGTTGAACCTGGCCGCGCCGGTGCAGACCATGCTGCTGGCCGGCGATCTCGACATGGGCCATGCGCGTGCGCTGCTGGCGGTGGATGCCGCCACGCAGATCCAGCTCGCCACGCAGATCGTGGCCAAGCGGCTGTCTGTGCGCGAGGCCGAGAAGCTCGTCGCGCAGACACTGCAGGAAGCCGCGCAGAAATCCAGCCGCAAACCCGCGGCCAAGTCGCGCGATGTGCTGCGCCTGGAAGAAGCACTGTCCGATCGGCTGGGCACGCAGGTGGCGTTCAAGATCGGCGCGAAGGAACGCGGCCAGATCATCATCGACTTCCACGGCTGGGAACACCTGTCGTCGCTGCTGGAAAAGCAGGGCCTGGCGGACGTGCTGGAAAACAGCTGATCGGATCGGTGGATCAGAGGGGGACGGCCAGCATGTTGTCGATGCTGAAGGAATCGACGATGACCAGGCGCCGCCTGAGCCTGAGGCGATCGCCGGCGTTCTCCATCTGGTCCTCGTATCGGCCGACCATATGGACCGACGCGTTTCCCTCCAGGTCCGACTGCATCACCAGGAAGTTCGCGCTGGCGGTAATGGCGCCCACCTCCATTTCGTCGGCGCGTACATTGGTGATGTAGTGGCGGAAATTCACGTCGCGATACGTCAGGGTGCCCTTGATGAGCATGGTCACCCGGTCCTTGATCATTCCATGGCTGTAGCAGCCCATTAGCGGGGCGGGCAGTCCGGCGTCATGGTTTTCGCGCGACACGATGCGGTAGTCGCAGGCGTCGGCGGTAAAAAAATCTGGCCATTCCGCGTAGCGCCGTTGATCGAGCGCATCCGCATAGTCGTAGTTGAAGCGTTCGACCTGGGCGTGAAGTGAAAGAACCATCGGATTGCCTTTAGACCTTTTCAGTACCAGCCGGCTCGAAGCCCATGAGCTGGTGATAGTGCCCCCAGAACCCGCGGATGGAGATTTCCTGGGACAGGTAGTCGGTGTCGTGCAACTCGCCTATGCCGCCCATCTCCAGCACGGAGTGTTCGCCGCGCCGCGTCTTCAGGCCCAACTGGACCAGACGCAAGGCTTCGCCGTCTTCCATCGAGATGTATCCCGCCGGGCCGATCAGATTGACCTGTAGCAGCCGGTTGTGCAGGTCTTCGTCCGTATCGCCTTCGAAGCCGAGATAGGTGATGTGGAGTTCGACCTCGTCCGGGCCCTTCGGGCGCAGATGGCGGATGGCGTAGGTGTTGTCCACCTGGGCGACGACCAGGGATGGGAACATCGACAACAGCGTGGTCTTGTAGCCATCCTGGAGATCGAGGGGCACCTCCAGCATGGCCGGATCGTGCATCTGAAGATCCGGCATCAGCTTGCCGCTGTCCGCGTAGTCCCGATCGAGATCGCGCAGGCCCTGCGCATCGTCGTCGCCCAGGATCGAATGGTTCCAGGTGTTCTTGCCGTCCTTGTCCAGCTTGATGCCGCCTTTCATCGCGGGTGTCTGAATGCCGAAGGACACCTGGAACAAGTGCAGCAGGGACGCATGGTAGGGATCGCGGACGTTCTCGTTATAGAGCTTCCAGTTGCCCGCGATCTTCTGGCGCAGATAGCCGATGACCCTGGGCGTTCGCTGCATCAGCAGGCGGTCTATCTGCGCGAGGCTGTGCGGGCCCAGGTAGGCGGGAAGGGGCTCGGTGTCCTCGTGATACGTACCGAAGACAAGACCGCCATAGGTCGCGATGCGAAGCTTGCGCAGGCCATGGTCCTTCTTGTCGAAGCAGGACGGCATGCCGCCTTTTCCCTTGTGGCCTTTCTCGAAAGGCACGCTGGCAAGATCGCCTGACAGGTTGTAGGTCCATAGATGGTAGGGGCAGACGTGGCGCCTGGCGTTGCCGCGCACCTTGTCGGCGAGCCGGGCACCCCGGTGCGCACAGGTGTTCTCGAACGCGTGGATGGATCCGTCCTTGGACCGATTGACGATCACCTGGGTATCGCCGATCCAGTTGGTGACATAGTCCCCCCACTGCGGGATCTCGCATTCCATCGCAAGGTAGTTCCATACGGGACCGCGAAACAGCCGCTCCATCTCGAGGCGAAATATGTGCGGGTCGGTGAATACCTCGTAGGGAACGCGGGAGAAATCCGCGGCGGGCCAGATGGGTTGAGCGGCAGGCGCCTGTGTGTTCATCGTCGAGCGTTCCCTTTCGATTGGAGACTCCAGCGGTATGGGAGAATCGTAGCGAAGCAGCCACCGCAGAAAAATAGCCGGACATGAAAACGAGTTTTTCAGCAAATGGAGAAATGCAAGATGGACCGTTGGGCTGAATATGAATTCTTCGTGCGGGTCGTCGAAACCGGAAGCCTCAGCAAGGCGGCCGAAGCGTTGGACTTCTCGACGCCGTCGGCAAGCCGGCACCTGGCCGCATTGGAAAAACGCCTGGGTGCGCGGCTCGTGGAACGAAGCACGCGGCGCCTGTTCGTGACGGAGGTCGGCCAGAATTTCTATGCCCGATGCAAGGCCGCGCTGGAGGAGATGACCGAGGCGGAAGAGGAAGCGGCGCTGACCTCCAGCTCGCCCTCGGGCAGCTTGCGCGTGACCGCGTCCTTGTCGTTGATGCTGCAGCATGTCACCAGATTGCTGCCACGTTTCACCGAGAAATACCCCAGCGTCAAGATCGAGCTGATTGCCGCGAATCGGTACTACGACATCACCGACGATGACATCGACGTGGCGATCAGGACCCGCGAGTACGAGCCCGATTCGAGGCTGGTGATACGGCGGCTGGCGACGACGCGAAGAATCCTCGCGGCATCGCCGGCCTACATCGCCCGTCATGGATTGCCCGCCGTGCCGCAGGCGTTGGCGGGGCACAAGTACCTGGGCTACAGCTACCATAATCCGAACGAACTCACCTTCCAGCGCGGCAAGGAAGTCGTCACCATTCCGATGGCGCCGCTGCTGGATGCCAACGACGGACAGATCGTACGAAGCGCCGCCTTGGAGGGACTGGGCATCCTCAGCCAGCCCATGTATGTGGTCCATGACGATCTGATGGCCGGCCGGCTGGTTCCCGTGCTGCTGGATTGGGAACTGCCCCGGCTATCGATCAGCCTGGCCTATCGGCGCCGCAAGCTGGTGCCGGCGAAGACGCGGGTCTTTCTCGACTTCATCATGGAAGACTTTCACAAGAACGAATACGAGAAGCGCTGGGAAGCCGCGTTGACCATGGCGCAGCCACCACGGCAAGCGCGAACCGGCGCTTTGCGCCGGCGCGGGCACGCGGCCTGAACGCCGCGCTCAGGTAGCGAGGAACGCGGCCATCCGGCCGGGATCGGCATGCGTCGCGATGATGGTCAGGCCGGTTCGCTGTTGCGGGATATCGGCCGCGGACAGCGGCCGTACGTCGAAGCGCCTCTCGTCGGGAGCGAACTGCACCAGGCAGCGCTGGCCATCGGCCAGGGCGACGACGCCTTTGAGCCGCAGCATGTCCTGTCCCAGTGCATCGGCCAGCGCATGCAGGCGGATCAGCAGCGCGTCGCGCGCGATGGGGTGGGGCAGGGGGAGAAAATGTGCCTGCTCCGCATGATGATGCGCGTGCCGGTCATGATCGTGATGGTGGACATGGCCGTGGTCTTGCGACGGCGGAGGGCTCGCGGCCTGGTCCATATGCACGGATGCCGCAACCGGGAGGGACGGCGTGCCGTATGGCGCAAGGGCGCGGGTAACCGCCTCCCAGGTCAGGTCGGCATGGTTGGAACTCAGTACCGGCACGCCGGGTTTCAGCGCCGCCAGTCGCGCGGCCAAGGCACGGGTCGACGCGTCGCCCGCTTCCCGTGTCTTGGTCATGATCAGCGCCTGTGCCGCACGCACCTGCGCTTGCGCTTCCGGATGGCGATCGAGCAATGCCGTGCCGGCCGGTGCGCCCGCCACCGTGACGACGGCTTGCAGGCGGTAGCGTTCACGCAGTAGCGGATGGTCGTGGAAGGCCTGGAGAATGGGCGCGGGATCGGCCATGCCCGTGGTCTCGATCGCCACGCAGGGGAACGCCGGCATGCGGCGTTGCAGCCGCGCCCAGAACAGGTCTTCCAGGGCCTGCTCCAGGCCAGGCAGGCCGATGCAGCATACGCACGACCCCGATACCAGCGAAGCCTGTTCGGTCACGCCCAGCAAGGCGCCATCGAGCCCGACCTCGCCCAGTTCGTTGACGATTACCGCCGCGCCGCGCAACCCCGGCTGTTCCAGCCACGCCGACAACAGCGTCGTCTTGCCGCTGCCCAGGAAGCCGGTCAGCAGATGGACGGGGATGGGGGACGAGGCGGCCATGGATGATCGCGCGTCGGTTCAGGACTGGTAACCCAGCCGCGCCGACACGCCGTCGGCGGCCTGGAGCACGGGCGCCACGAACCCGCGCACAGCCTTTTTGGTCAACCGCTGGATGGGACCGGCGACGCCGATCGCGGCGATGACCTGCCCGGTGTGGTCGCGCACCGGCGCCGCAAGGCCCCGCATGCCGACCTCGCTTTCTTCGTCGTCCTGCGCATGGCCTTCGCGGCGCACCTGTTCAAGCGTGCTGCGCAACACCGCCGGATCGGTCGGTGTGTTGGGCGTGCGCGGCGCGAGGCCGTCCTTGAGCACGCGCGCCAGCACGTCCGCGCTCTGGAAGGCCAGCAGCGCGCGGCCCTCGCTGGTGCAGAAAGCGGGCTTGCGCGCACCGACGTACGAACGCATGCGTATGGCCTGGTGGCTTTCGAGGTTGAACAGATAGATGATGTTGCTCTGCTCCAGCGTGGCCAGGTGCACGGTCTCGCCGGTGATCTCGCGCAATTCGTGCAGATAGGGCAGGGCCTGCGTCGAAATATCCATGCGCCGCCGCACCAGAGCGCCCAGCGCGAACAGCCCCAGTCCCAGCCGGTAGCGGCCGTTCTCCGGATTCTGCTCGAGCAGCCCTTCGGCCGTCAGCGTGCTGGCCAGCCGGTGCACCGTGCTCTTGGCCAGCCCCAGCCGCTTGGCAAGCGTACTGATCCCGATCTCGACTTCCGTCTCGGAAAACGCCTTGAGCACACGAATGGCCGAAGCGACCGAAGACAGCCGCCCTTCGCTCTGAGTGTCTTCCATGGTGATGGACAAAATTGAATCAATCCATCTTTATAACTGAACGTACGAATCAGCCCACGGCCCCCAGACAGGGCGGAGGGGATCCGGCTCCGCCGGTCCCCTCCGCCGCCCCCTGGGGGGCGCGCGTCAGCGCGTAGGGGGGGGTTCTATATATTGTTTCCAGTGCACGATTTCCTTCTTCACGAAATCGTTGAACGTGGGCGCGTCCCAGTCGAAGGTCTCCATGTTCTGGGCCCGCAGCTCGGTCTGCCCTTCCGGCGATTGCAGAGCCTTGCGCACCGCCAGGTTGAGCTTGGTGACCAGTTCGGGCGACATGCCGGCGGGACCCGACAGCGAGAACCAGGTGGTGCCGGTCAGCTGCGGATAGCCCAGTTCCTTGAAGGTCGGAATGTCGGGGAAATCGGCCACGCGCTGCGCCGAGGTCACGGCCAGCGGACGCAGCTTGCCGGCCTTGATGTTGCCGGCGGCGGTGCTGAGCGTGATGAAGGCGGCCGGCACCTGGTTGGCGGCCACGTCGGCTACCGCGGGACCCGCACCTTTGTAGCTGATGTGCACCAGGTTCAGCTTGGTGATCTGGCGGAAGGCTTCGCCGATCAGGGCGCCGTGCGTGCCCTGTCCGGGCGAGGCCCAGCTCAGGCCCTCGGGCAGGGACTTGACCTGCTTGATGAAGCCGGGCACGTCCTTGATGGGCTGCGCGACGTTGACCGCCAGCACGGTGGGCGGTCCGCCCAGCAGGGCGATGTGCGTGAAGTCCTTGATCGGGTCGAAGCTGGTCGCGTTGGTCAGCGGGGCGACCACGTGCGAGCCGATGCCCGACACCACCAGCGTATAGCCGTCGGGCTCGGCGCGCGCCACCATCTGCGAACCGATCACGCCGCCCGCGCCGCCGCGGTTGTCCACCACGAAGCTCTGCTTGAACGTCTCGGCAAGATGGCGCGCGATCAGCCGGCCCAGCGTATCGGCGCTGCCGCCGGGCGCGTAGGGCACCACGATCTTGACCGGGCGGTTGGGCCACGGGTCCTGCGCACAGGCCGGCGCCGCGAGCGCGCCGGCTGCAAGGCTCGCGCACAACAGGCGCGCGAGGAAATGGCGATGAGTCGTCATCGGCGTGTCTCCTTTCTTGAGGTTCTGATGCCCCGTCGCGGCATGGACCGCATTGACATCGGGATCGAGCGAATGATAACTTTGTTTCCTATCAAGGAACAGTGTTCCTACATACGGAACGAATCTCAAGCGAGGGGACCAAAGATGTTGAAGAAGGAACAGAACGACCTGCTTACCCAGACGGGGCCGGGAACGCCCTTGGGCGAGCTGTTCCGCCGCTACTGGCAGCCGGTGATGCTGAGCCGCGAACTGCCTGGTCCCGGCTGTGAGCCGGTGCGCGTGAAGCTGCTGTCCGAGCAACTGCTGGCGATACGCGACGAGGAAGACAACCTTGGCCTGATCGACGAATTCTGTGCGCATCGGGGCGTGTCGCTGTGGTTCGGACGCTACGACGAGAAGGGTCAGGGCGGCGGTATTCGCTGCCCCTATCACGGCTGGAAATACGCCGCCGACGGCCAGTGCCTGGACGTACCGTCCGAGGCGGAAGACAGTGGTTTTCGCAGCCGCATCAAGCTCACCTCGTATCCGCTGGTCGAGCGCGGCGGCATCCTGTGGACCTACATGGGTCCCCCCGAGCACCAGCCGCCGCTGCCCGAGTACGAGTTCGCGATGGTGCCCGATGCGCAACGCTTCGTGTCCAAACGCATCCAGGAAAACAACTGGCTGCAGGCGCTCGAAGGCGGGATCGATTCCAGCCACGTCTCGTGGCTGCACCGCGACAGCCTGAAGTCCGATCCGCTGTTCAAGGGCGCGGCCGGCAACCAGTACAACCTCAAGGACCTGCGCCCGGTGTTCGAAGTGGTCGACACCGACACCGGACTGTTGGTGGGCGTGCGCCGCAATGCCGACGACGATTCCTACTACTGGCGCATCACGCCCTGGCTGATGCCTTGCTTCACCATGGTGCCGCCGCGCGGCGACCATCCCGTGCACGGACACTTCTGGGTGCCCATCGACGACGAGAGCTGCTGGGCCTGGAGCTTCGACTACCATGCGGGCCGCGCGCTGACCGAAGGCGAAGTCCAGGCGATGGAAGACGGCAAGGGCATCCACGTACGCTACGTGCCCGGCACGTTCCGTCCCCTGCAGAACAAGCAGAACGATTACCTGATGGACCGTGAGGCGCAAAAGGCCGGCAGGACCTTCAGCGGGATCGAAGGCATCGGCATGCAGGACGCGTCGCTGCAGGAAAGCATGGGCCCGATCCAGGATCGCACCAAGGAACACCTGACCTCCACCGACAACGGCATCGTCAAGATGCGCCGCGCGCTGATGAAGGCCGTCAAGGCGCTGGCCGAGGAAGGCGCAGCGCCTCCGGGAACGCATCCGTCGGCGCACCACGTCCGCTCGGCCGCGGTGATCCTGCCGCGCGACCAGCATTTCAAGGATGCCGCCGCCGACGCGCTTACCGCGCAGCCGGGCCGGCCGCACGCGTCGGTGTGACGGCCATGGCGCTCAACGTGCGAGCCGCGGTCGCGATCGAGGCCGGCAGGACCGAACTGCGCGAGCTGCCCGCGCCGCCCACCTCGGCCACCAGCGGCCTGCTCAAGGTTGCCGTCACCGGCGTGTGCGGCAGCGACTGGCCCTACTACCAGCAACTGCCGGCCAGCCGCGGTCCGCTCGTGCTCGGCCACGAGACCGTGGGCCACGTGGCCGAGCTGGGCGAGGTGGCGCGCGCCAAATGGGGCGTCAAGGAAGGCGATCTGGTCGCACTGGAGGAATACCTGCCCTGTGGCCACTGCGAGTTCTGCCGCAGCGGCGAGTTCCGGCTGTGCGACGCCACCGACTGGCGGCTGGGCGGCCTGCGCTACGGCGCCACCGGCCTGTCGGTGGAACCGGGACTGTGGGGCGGGTTCAGCCAGTACCAGTTCCTGCACCTGAACACGGTGTTCCATCGCGTGCCCGCCGGGGTCTCGCCCCGCCACGCGGCGCTGGCGCTGCCGCTGGCCAACGGCATCGAATGGACCTACCTCCAGGGCGGCGCGGGGCCGGGCCAGACCGTGGTGATACAAGGGCCGGGCCAGCAGGGCCTGGCGTGCGTCGTGGCCGCGCGCGAAGCGGGCGCCGAACGCATCATCATCACCGGCCTTTCGAACGAGACGGATGCGCGCCGCCTGGCGCTGGCACGCGAACTCGGCGCCCACCACACCATCGACATCGAGTCCCAGGACCTGCTCGAAACCGTTGCCGACCTGACCGGCGGCCTGATGGCGGATCTCGTCATCGACTGCGCGGCGGGCGGCACCGATTCGGTCGTCACGGCGATTCAGCTCGCGCGCAAGCGCGGGCGGGTCATCCTGGGCGGGCAGAAGCGCCGGCGCATTCCCGAGTTCGACAGCGACCGCATCATCGCGCGCTTCCTGACCGTCAAGGGCATGCGCGGCCATAGCTACGAGTCGGTCGAGCTGGCCCTGCAACTGATTGCGGGCGATCGCCATGGCGTGAAGAAAATGAGCACCCATGCCTTCGGGCTCGAGGACACCGACCTCGCGCTGCGCAGCCTGGCGGGCCAGGGCGTGCAGGGGGCCATCCACATGACCATCGATCCCTGGAACTGAAACCGGCCCGGTAGCGGCCGGGATTTCCCCACCAGGCAGCCATGGCCCTTCGACGCGGTAGCGCCGCAGCGAAGGGCCATGGCTGTTGCCGTTTCCTCCTTCTTGACACCCGGCCATGCGAATCTCATACTGGCCAAATACTAGCGAATCGCTAGTATTTGGCCAGTGCAGGGCTGCGCCCATCTGCCAGGGCGGGACGCGGTCATGGAAAAGGAGACAGGAATCGATGCTCAGCCTCGAAATGAATCGCATGCTTACCCGGGTGGAGAACGGCGCGCCCATGGGGAATCTCATCGGCCGGTTCTGGATGCCGGCTCTGCTGTCGGAGGAAATCGCCGAGCCGGGTGGCCCGCCGGTGCGTGTCGGCCTGCTCGGTCACCGGCTGGTGGCGTTCCGCGACCCGGAGGGCCGGGTCGGGCTGCTGGATGCGCGCTGCCCGCATCGTTCGGTCGACCTGTTCTTCGGCCGCAATGAACAGGGCGGATTGCGCTGCGTCTACCACGGCTGGAAGTTCGGCGTGGACGGCGCCTGCGTCGACATGCCCAGCGAGCCTTCGTCCAGCCCGATGAAAGCCAAGGTACGCGCGCGGGCGTATCCCGTGCACGAATCAGGTGGCATCGTCTGGGCCTATCTCGGCCCAGGCGAGGCGCCCGCCGTGCCCGACATCGAATTCATGTCGCTGCCGGCAAGCCACGTCTATGCCTCGAAGCGGCTGATGCGCTGCAACTACATGCAGGCGCTGGAAGGCAGCCTGGACACCTCTCATCTGTCCTTCCTGCACCAGATGAACCTCATGTCCAAGGACGTGTTCGGCGTAGGAGACTTCCAGCGCTTCTCCGACGCCGATGGCGCGCCGCGGTTCTTCTGTGCCGACACCTCCTACGGCATGTCCATCTCGGCGCGCCGCGACGGTGACGACGACACCTACTACTGGCGCGTCACGCAGTGGCTGATGCCGGTCGGTGTGCTGGTCCCGACCGCGCCGGGAAGCGTGTGCCGCGCCAATTTCTTCGTTCCGATCGACGATGGGAACTGTTGGTGGTACCGGATCCGCTACCAGCCGGAGCGGCCGCTCGAACAAGAGGAAATCGAGGAGTACGACGCCGGCGACCTGGACTATTCGCGTCGCGTGCCGGGCACCTATGAATCGGTGGGTAACAAGGAGAACGACTACCTGATCGATCGCGACAAGCAGCGCACCGAATCCTTTACCGGCATCCTCAGCGCCCAGTTGCAGGACATCGCCGTGCAGGAAAGCCAGGGCGGGATCGTGGATCGCAGCATCGAACACCTCGGGACGTCCGACACCGCCATTGCGCAGACGCGGCGCCGGCTGATCAATGCCGCCCAGGCGCTCGAGGAAGGGCGGACGCCGCCGGAAGCGGAGGCCGCTTCGCAGTACCGCATGCGCGCCATCGCCATCACGTTGAACCGATCCAGGACTTTCGACGAAGCCGCGGCGCTGGCGCAGTTGCCGGCGGCATAGAGGACCCCAGGAGGAGACGAAATGAATCTTACGACGACAGGCATCATCAGACCTCTTGCCCTGGTGGCCGCGCTCGGCGCCGCCGGCCTGCTTCCGCTGGAAGCCGGCGCGCAGGCGTCCCCTTGGCCCACCCGTCCGGTCCGGGTGATCGTGCCCTTCCTTGCGGGAGGGTCGATCGACGTCGTGGCGCGCACGCTGGCAGCGGAGCTTTCGGCCCGCTATCACCAGCAGTTCGTGGTGGACAACAAGGCCGGCGCCGGCGGTACCATCGGCTCCGACCTCGTGGCCAAGAGCGCGGCGGACGGCTACACGCTGTTGCTTACGGCCCAGGGTCCGCTCGTGATCAATCCGTTCATCATGTCCAAGCTGCCCTACGACGCGCAGCATGCTTTTGCGCCGGTGTCGCGGGTGGTCGAAGCGCCCAACGTATTGGTGGCCTCGCCCAAGGCCGGACTGCCGACGTTCGAGGCCTTCCTGCAGCGGGCCCGGTCGGGCGGCGCACCGCTGACCTACGCCACCCAGGGCGTAGGCACCACGGGCCACGTCACCGGCGCGCTGCTGGACCAGGCGCTGGGCATTTCGTTGACGCACGTGCCGTACAACGGCTTTCCTCCCATCCTGACAGACGTCATGCAGGGCCGCGTCGACCTGATGATCGCCGACACCGTGAACGTGGGGGAGCGAGTCCGGACGGGCCAGTTGGCCGCCGTCGCGGTGGCCTCGGCCCGGCGCAGTTCGGTACTGCCCGACGTGCCGACTTTCGCGGAAAAAGGCTATCCCGAGATCGTGGCGGGTCCGTGGTTCGCCTTGCTGGCGCCGGCGGGAACGTCCAAGGCGGTGCGCGACAAGCTGTCGGCCGCGGTCAAGGAGATCCTTGCAAAGCCCGAGATTGCCGCGCGCTTCCAGGGCATGGGGCTGGACACCGTCGGCTCGACGCCGGACGATCTGCAAAGCTACATGGACAAGGAATACGCCCGCTGGGGCGCGATCATCCGCAAGGCCGGCATACAGGCGGTTTCCTGAGCCGCTGCGAGGTCAGTCGGCGAAGTCTCGCCAAGTCCGGGGAGACTTCAGCCGGTCCGAGGTAGTGGCCGCCAGCCTGCCCAGGGTCTCCCGGATGTGGCGTTCTTCCCCTTGGCCCATCGCGCCCAGCACGTCGTGTTCCAAGGCGCTCATCACCTGCTCGACGTCGATGCGCGCCCGCTCGCCCGCCGCGGTCAACTGCAGCACGGAACGTCGGCGATCGCGCGAATCGACGCCCTTGGTCATGTAGCCCTGCCTGGTCAGTTGCACGATGGCCCGCGAGACGAAGAAGGCGTCCGTGCTCGTGTGCTCCGCCACTTCCTTGGCCGACAGCGGGCCGAAGCGTCCGACCACCGCCATCACGCGCCACGTGATGGTCGTCAGGCCGTACTTTTCTTCCCACATCGGTGACAGGAACTGCGAGATGCGCGTCGCGATCATCAGCGCCTGATAAGCGATGCGATGCTCGAGCGGGACGGTCGGGTCGGGCGGAATCTTCTTCGGCATGGTCGGTTGGGGCGCCGCGGCGATGGCCGCCGGGCGCTAGGCGGAAGTGGATATATTATGCGGTGTGTCCGCCCAGGGCAGGGGCCGAACTAGCTCAGCACGAGCCAGGTCCCGGCCAGGCTCGTGATGGCCACCAGCACGGTGATGCCCGCCATCCACGCCGACGAGGCGGCGTGGATCTTGTCCAGCGCCAGGTCCGACCGGCGCCATGACGCGGTCGCGAAGAACAGGATGGCGCACAGCATGTCCAGTGCGCCGACGACGAGAAAGACCGGTTGGTGTTCCTGTATGCCCGCTCGCAGTACCAGCAGCGCCACGGCCGTCATCGACAGGCCGGTCCGGCCCCAGGACAGCGCGGTGCGCTGGGGCTGCAAACCCGGATCCAGCTGCGAACTCATCGGAACAGCACGAACAGGCCGGCCACCACGGCGACCAGTATGGTCACGCCCGCGGCCAGGGGGATCAGCGCCGAGCGCGGCAATGGCCGTGAATGCCGCATGGCCTGTTGGTTGGCCTTCCACTGGAAGTAGGCGCCGCAGCAGAAGATCAGGCCGGCGACGGTCATCGCCACGCTCAGCGCCAGCAGCGGCCAATGCGGCTGGACCATGCCGCCGAACTGATGGAGCAGGATGGCGCCGGCCAGCACCGCGAGCGCGGTGCGTATCCAGGCGAGGAAGGTACGTTCGTTGGCCAGCGTGAAGCGATAGTCGGGTTCGCGGCCGTCGTCCTCTTGCATGCGAGGGTTCTCCTGAGGAGGTTTTTGGAATTGCCCGCTATTTTAGGCTCCCGCGCGCAGCTTTCATGCAGGCGACAGCGGCCATGCAGTAACCTTGGGCGGGACAACCCACAACCGGAGCACAGACGTGGAATACCGCAAACTGGGACGCACCGATCTCGAAGTCAGCGTGATCGGGCTGGGAACCATGACCTGGGGAGAGCAGAACAGCGAAGCCGACGCCCACGAGCAGCTGGACCATGCGCTGGCACAGGGCGTGAACCTGGTGGACGCCGCCGAGATGTATCCGGTGCCGCCCAAGGCCGAGACCCAGGGCCGTACCGAAACCTACATCGGCACCTGGCTGGCCCGAACCGGCCGCCGCCAGGACATCGTGCTGACCAGCAAGGTCGCCGGACCGCTGCGCGATGCCAAGCGGCCCGGCCACATCCGCGACGGCAAGCCCTTCCTGGATCGCAAGAATCTGACCGCCGCGCTGCACGACAGCCTCAAGCGCCTGCAGACGGACTACCTCGATCTCTACCAATTGCACTGGCCCGACCGCACCACGGCCACCTTCGGCCAGCTCGCCTATCCGTGGGTGAAGGACGATCACACCGTGCCCATCGAGGAAACGCTGTCGGTGCTGCAGGACTTCGTGCGCGAGGGCAAGGTCCGGCACATAGGCGTCTCGAACGAGACGCCGTGGGGCGTAGGGCAATTCCTGAAGCTGTCCGAGACGCGCGGCCTGCCGCGCATCGCGTCCATCCAGAATCCCTACAGCCTGCTCAACCGCGTGTACGAAATCGGCCTGTCCGAGTTCACGCAGTTCGAACAGGTCAGCCTGCTGGCCTACTCGCCGCTGGGCATGGGCGTCTTGTCGGGCAAGTACCTGGGCGGCGCGCGGCCCGAGGGCGCGCGCCTGACACTGTTCTCGCGCTTTACCCGCTATGACGGGCCCGAAGCCGAATCGGCCGCGCGCCAGTACGTGGAACTCGCGCGCGACCATGGCCTCGTCCCGGCGCAGATGGCGCTGGCCTGGGTGAACAGCCGGCCTTTCGTGGCCAGCAACCTGATCGGCGCGACCTCGATGGCGCAGTTGCAGGAGAACATCGCCAGCGCGCAGGTTGTGCTGCCGGCCGAGGTGCTCGAAGGCATCGAGCGCATCCACCGCAGCCAGCCCAATCCCTGCCCCTGATCGATGGCCGGCCGGGCCGCTACTGGGCGGGGAAGCTCGCGAGCACGTTGGCGTCGTCGACCACCTTCTGCCAACGTGCGACTTCCTCGCGAATGAAGCGGTCGGTATCCGCGGCGCTGCGCCACTCCGGCCGCGCACCCGCCTGGCGGAACTGGGCCACTACGGCGGGATCCGCCAGGATCTGCTTCATCGTGCGCGCCAGCTTGTCGATGATGGGAGCGGGCGTGCCGGCGGGGGTGAGCAGCGCCAGCCAGGCGTAGGCCACCAGGTCCGGATAGCCGAGCTCCTTGAAGGTCGGGACGTCCGGCAAGGCCTCCAGCCGCTGTTCGGCCGTGACGGCCAGCGGCAGCAGGCGATTGCCGTGGATCATCTGCATCAAGGCGGGCATGCTGTCCACGTCGACGTCGATGTGGCCGGCGGCCAGGTCGGTCAGGGCTTCCGAGGACCCCTTGTAGGGAACCTTGATGCCTTGCAGGCCGGCCTTCCACTGGAACAGTTCGCTCGTCAGGTGGGGGATGCCGCCTATCGTCGGCACGGCGAAGCGCACCTTGCCCGGATTGGCTCGGGTATAGGCCACCAGTTCCGCGACCGTCCTGAACGGTGTCTGGGCGTTGGTCACCATCGCCATCTCGTAATGGCCGACATAGGAGATGGCGGAAAAATCCCTGGCCGGATCGAAGCCGATGTTCTTGAAGAACGGCAGGGCCGTGGCGAACGGGCCGGACGGGCTCAGCAGCAAGGTATAGCCGTCGTTCTTCGCCTTGGCCACCGCCGCGGTGCCTATCATGCCGCCCGCGCCGGGCCGGTTCACCACGACGAAGGTCTGTCCCAGGGCGGTCGTCAGGTGCGCGGCCACCAGCCGGGTGATGTTGTCGCTGGCGCCGCCGGGAGGATAGGCGCTGATGATGCGTACCGGGCGCTCGGGCCACGAGGCCGTATCCGCGCGGGCCGGCTGGATGGCGGCGGCCAGGATGGCGATGATGCCAAGCAGGCAGAGTCGTTTCATGATTCCCTCGCAGGACGGAAGTAGCGTTTTACTTGAGGCGCATGAGGCGCAGCGCGTTCTCGGACAGGACCCGGTCGATCACGCCGGGCCGCCAGGGCCATGACCGGTAGGCCGCGATCATCTGCGGCAGCGGCTTGGAGGGGTAGTTGCTTCCGAAGAGCGAGCGGTCCGGCAGGTAGTTGTTGGCGAGTTTGAAATACTCCGTCGAGCCGGGTATCTCGGGCGACATGTACAGGTCGGGCGATAGCCAGACATTCCTGCAGTGGAAGGCGACGCCCACCATCTCCATGACCCAGGGATACGCGGCGTGGGCGACGTGGATGTCCAGGTCGGGAAAGGCGGTCGCCAATTCGTAGATCTGCGCCGGCCGGCTGAGCTCGTAGGGGCGCCCGGTGGCATGCTGGAGCACGCCGCTGAGGGTGAGGCCGACCGGAACGTCGCGCTGCCGACAGGCTTCGTAGATCGGATGCAGCCGCGGATCGGTGGCCAGTGTGATGCGAGGATCCAGGCTGATCGTCGGTTCTATGCAGACGCCGCGGAAACCGGGATGGGCCAGGTAGGTGTCCATCTGCGCCAGCCATTCTTCGGGAGACTGCCGCAGGTCCAGCCCCATCCAGGCGAGGAAGCGGCCGGGATGGGCGTCCAGCAGCGCCAGGATCTCGTCGTTGTCGATGATGCCGAACGGCGGCGGCGACTGGCGGCCCATCAGCACGCCGTACTGGAGCCCGGCCTCGTCCATTTCCCGCAGCAGCAGGGGCAGCGACACCTGCCGCACGGATTCTGGACGCGGATAGTCGGGATGGTCCGTCTGCGCCACGCCGCCGGGCTGGAACAGGATGGAGGAGTTGAGACTGGGCAGAGGAGGGCGTAGCCTCATGTCGACGACCATAGGGGCGTATTCCGTATCGAGAGCGATGGGGTGCATGCTATTGATACGGCGCTGGTGCCGTCTAATATTCAGTTCGTCATCACCGATATGTTTGGCGTATCGATCGAGCGGGGGCGTGATGGAGCTTCGTCACTTGCGTTATTTCGTCGCGGTCGCGGAAGAGCTGCACATGGGGCGCGCGGCTGCCCGGCTGCATATTTCCCAGCCACCGCTCAGCCAGCAGATCGCGGCCCTGGAGTCGGAGATCGGCACCCTGCTGTTCATCCGGCGCGGACGCGGCCTGTGCCTGAGCGCGGCCGGCAGCGCCTTCCTCGAATACGCCCGGCAGACGCTGGTCATGGCGGAACATGCCGTCGCGGTCGCCCGCGAGGTGGGACACGGCGAAACGGGCCGGCTGTCGGTAGGCTATGTCAGCTCGCTCACCTATACCTATCTGCCCGCCATCATCCAGCGGTTCCGCCAGGCGTATCCCCGTGTCGGCCTGTCCCTGCATGAAATGAGCGTGGCCGACCAGGTCCGCTCGCTGCACGAGCGTTCATTGCAGATCGGCCTGCTGCGCGGCCCGCTGGAAAATGCCGGCCTGGAGTGCGATGAGCTCGTCGCCGAGCCTTTCATGCTGGCGCTTCCGGTCGCGCATGCCTTGACGAAGTGCGGGACGGTCGGCGTCGCCCAGTTGCGGGACGAGACGTTCATCGTGCACCTGGGAGGCGTGTTCTACGGTCCGCTGCTGCGCCTGTGCCGGCGGGCGGGATTCGATCCCGTGATCGTGCAGGAAGTGACCCAGATACACGCGGCGGTCGGCCTGGTCGGCGCGGGCATGGGGGTGGCGCTGGTGCCCGCGTCGGCGCGTGCCCTGAAGATAGACGGCGTGGCGTTCCGGCCGATCGACGGTCAGGATGTGACGACCAGCGTGCTGCTGGCAACGCCCGCCGAAGAACGTTCGCTGCTGGTCAGGAACTTCCAGGCCGCCGCCAGGACCGCGATCGGCGGCAGCCCGGCGGAGGCGCCTGCCGGCGCCCCCGTGGCCATCAGATCTTGAACGCCTCGAAGGTCTCCGGCGCGAACAGGTCTTCCGGCGTCAGCAGCTTCTTCGACAGTCCGCCCTGATGGTGGTAGCGCAGGAAAGTCTCCAGCGTCTTGCGGTTGTTCTCGAAGCCGTAGGCCCAGAAGTCCTCGCCCATTTCCTTGACCACCGCTTCCATGTTGCCCAGCAGCCAGGGGTGCATGATCTTGAGCGCGGCGGTTTCGCGCAGGTTCTGGTAGGCCACCTGCTGCGCCTGCACGAAGGCCTTGTACAGCGACTGCGCGACCCAGCGGTTGGCTTCGTAGATCTCGCGGCGGATGACCAGCGTGTGCATGATGGGGAAGATCCCCGTGCTGCGGAAGTATCCGCGCTCGACCCCTTCGAAATCGGGGAACAGGCGCGTGACCTTGCCCTTGCCGGTCAGGAAGGTGGACGGCATGCGCGCGGTGTGCAGGGCGTCGATCTCGCCGTCCAGCAGCATCTGCGACAGGGTCTGCGTGGGGCCGATCTGCTCGACCTTGATGTTGGGCGGCAGGTCGATCTTGAGCTTCTCGGGGCGGCCGGGTTCTTCCTCGCCGCCGGTGACGTAGGTCACGCTGTCCACGGGCACGCCGTAGTGTTCGTCCAGGATGCCGCGGATCCACACCGGCGCGGTCATCTGGTACTCGGGCGTGCCGATGCGCTTGCCGATCAGGTCCTTGGGCTCGCGGATGCCCGCGTCCGCGTTCACGTAAATGCACGAGTGGCGGAAGAAGCGCGAGGGGAAGATGGGGATCGCGATGAAGGGCCGCTCGGGCTTGAACAGCGACACCGTGTAGGACGACAGCGACATCTCGGCCACGTCGAATTCGCGATGCCGCAGCATGCGGAAGAAGGTTTCCTCGACCGGCATGTTCAAGTAGTTCAGGTCGATGCCGTCGGGAACGACGGTACCGTCCATCAGCGCGCGGGTGCGGTCATAGTCCCAGCAGCCCAGGGAAAGTCTCAGTTTGGACATAAGCGGCCTCGATAGAGAGAAGGTTGGACGGTCATTCGATGCGGATGTTGGCCTTCCGGATGACGGCGCCGTAGCGGTCGATGCCGGATGTGCGCCGGTGCGTGGGTCACCACGCCCGGTGCGTCTTGGAGGCGCCAGGTGTTGCTAGCTGCCCCGGCGGGGCGGTTTGCGGCGTTGCGGAAATTCTAAGTCGGGAAGGGGGACGGGAACCGGTTCCGGGCCATGATTAATACTGATCGCGGCCATCATCGATCGGTATCGCCCGCCCGCGGCGAGCCGCCCGGCAGCCCGCGTATGTGCGTGCGCAGCACGTCCAGGAACAGCGTGCAGGCCGTGCTCAACGGGCGGCGCGGGTGCGTGACGCAGATGATCTGCCGCGTCATGGCTGGCGCCTCGATGGTGCGCACGCGCAGCGGCGAGCGGTTCGCGCGGCGGCGTACGACGGTGCGGGGCAGGATGGCGTAGAAGCCCGCGTCCTCGGCCAGGTTCAGCAGCGCCGTCATCGAATAGATCTCGAACGCGGGCTTGAACACCAGGTTCTCCTGGCGTGCGTAGTCTTCCAGGATTTCACGCAGGTTGTGTTCGCGCGGCGTGAACAGCAGCGGCAGGGCGGCGGCGGCGGACAGCGGCAGGGATGCCGGCACGGTGTCGTCGTCGGGGCCGACCAGCACGAGTTCCTCGTCGAGGATGGGTTCGACGTTGAGCGAGAACGGCCGGCGCGGCTTGTCCACGATGGCGGCGTCGATCTTGCCGGCCGCCACCCAGTCGAGCAGCGGTCCGTTGGTGACGGTGACGTTCACCTTGGGATAGGCGCGCGCGAAATCGGTCAGCGCTTCGCTCAGCACGCTTTCGGCCAGCGACGAGATCATGCCGACCACCACTTCGCCGCCGACCTCGCCGCCGCGCAGGGTCATCTGTTCGCGCGCCTGCGAGAGGTCCCGCAGGATGGGCAGGTACAACTGGTACATGCGCCGTCCCGCCTCGGTGGGCTCCATGCCGCGCGCGCTGCGGATGAACAGCTTCTGGCCCAGTTCCTCTTCCAGCTTGACGATCTGCGCGCTCAGCGCGGGCTGCACGACGTTCACGCGGCGCGCGGCGCCCGTGACGGTGCCTTCCTCGAAAAGGCAGATGAAGTACTGGATCTGGCGAAGTTCCAAGGCGGTGGTCTCGGGCGGCGGTATGTCCGATTTTATCGGTACCGGCGTCCTTGATGGGCCGTCCGCCTCAGTCCAGCAGGGCGGCCAGCGCCTGCGCGCTCCGGACGGCGATGCGCCGGCTCGCGGCGCTGTCGGCCACCCAGCGCAGGAAACCGTGCGGCATGCCCGCCGCGCGCACCAGTTCGCATGCCGCGCCGGCCTCCCGCAGGCGGCCGGCCAGGATCTCGGCGTCGCTGCGCAGCGGGTCCAGTTCGGCGGCCACGGCCACCGCCGGCGGCAGGCCGGTGAAGTCCGGCGCCAGCAGGGGCGCCACCCGGCTGTCGTCCGGGCCGGGTTCGCGCCCCAGGTAGTCGCGCAGGATCCGCTGGCAGCGGGCGCGGGTCAGCAGCGGGGCGTTGGCGTTCTCGCGGTACGAGGGGGTCTCGAAATCGATGCCGATGATGGGGTAGGCCAGCCACATCGCCCGCAGCGGGATCCGGCCGCGCGTCTCCAGCGCCGCCGCCAGGGCCAGGTTCGCGCCGGAACTGTCGCCGCCCACGGCCAGGCGCGCGGGGTCGGCGCCCAGCGCCGCGGCCTGTTGGTGCAGCCATCGCAGCGCGCCCACGGTGTCGTCGAACGCGGCCGGGAAAGGATGCTCGGGCAGCACGCGATAGTCCACGCTGGCCACCATCACGCCGGCTTCCATCGCCAGCAGGCAGCAGGTGGCGTCATGGCTGTCGAGATCGCCGTTGGTGAAGGCGCCGCCGTGCAGGTAGAGAAACGCGGGCGGGCGGGGCCGGCGCGGACGGTACAGGCGCAGCGCCAGCGGCGCGCCGTCGACGGTGATGCCGACGTCCTCGATGTCCAGCGGCACGGGCGGGCGCCGCAGCGGCTGGCGCGCGCGCAGGAAGGCGGCGCGAACCTGGGCCGGCTCCAGCAGGTGCGAGGGCGTGGTCTCGGCCTCGACCAGGCGCAGGACGCGCGGCGCGATGTCGGGGTCCAGGCGGGCAAGCAGGGCGTCGTCGGGCTTCATGGTCAAGGCGGCGGTGACGAGGGTGGGCAGCGTGGCTATGATAGGGCCGGTCTTGCCTGGCCGCGTCATATTTCCGCGGTCCAGGGGCCATGCCGCCAGGGTATGGCGGATGACAGGAGGAATGGCAGGCGCCATGGACATTCGCCAATTGAAGTACTTCGTGACCGTTGCCTCGCACGAGAATTTCTCGAAGGCGGCGCAGCAGCTCTTCATCGCCCAGCCGGCCCTGAGCCGGCGCATACGCATGCTGGAGGACGAGCTGGGCGTGCGGCTGTTCGAACGCCACCTGCGCGGCGCGACGCTCACGCCCGAGGGGCGCCGCCTGCTGGACCGCGCGCAATACCTGCTGCGCAGCTTCGACCAGCTCAAGAGCGACGTGCACGACACGCAGGGGCCGCCGTCCGGCCCGGTCATCATCGGCATGACGCCCAACTACGTGACGGTGATCGGCGCCGCGCTCACGGTCGCGATCAAGCAGCGCTTTCCCGATGCGCAACCGCACATCGTCCAGGCCTTCAGTCCGGCGATGCACGACATGCTGCGCGACAACGCGGTCGACATCGCGCTGCTGAGCGGCGCCACGCCGGCGCCGCCGCCCGCGCACATGCTCGCCGTCGAACCCCTCTTCGAAGACCGCCTGTGCCTGGTGGGGCGCGAGGGGGACCCGATGCTCGCGCGCAGCGAGATCCCGGTGCGCCAGTTGCGCGGCCTGCCGCTGATCCTGACCGGCGTGTCGCGCGCCGGCATACGCAACGAGATCGAGGCCCTGGCCGCGCGCCAGCGGGTGCCCCTGCGCATCGAGGCGGAGGTCGGCGCCTTCGCGCTGGCCGCGCAACTGGTGCGCCTGGGCATGGGCTATACCGTCTACCTGCCGTCCAGCGTCGCGCTGGAAGCCGGCCTCGCCGCGGTGCCCATCGCCGGGCTGTGGCTGCAGCGCAGCCTGGCCTGGCCGGTGTCGCGCCCGCTGTCGCGCGTGGCCAGCGAGGTGCTGCCCATGGTGCGCGAGCTGATCCTGGCGCAGGTCGAACAGGGGCAGTGGCAGGGCGCTCGGGCCATGGGCCGCAGGCGGCCGCGCGGTTGAGCCGGATCCGCCATGCCGCGCCGGCATGGCGGGCATAGCAAATCGATAATTTGTCGCCGCCGCGCGGGCGGCCATGATGTGCGCATCGCGGCCTTCCCGGCCACGACCGTGAAGGAGCATCCATGGCCAGTCCATTGCTAGAAACCATCGCCCGCACGCGGGTCGCGCGCTTCTCCGAACTCAAGCCGTTCAGCCTGGCGTTCGTCGATTCGCTGCTGCCCGAGGGGCGCAAGAAGAACCTCAAGGTGATCGGCCGCGGCGTGGTCGAGAACGCCGACATGCAGCCGCCCATCACCGAGGACCACGGCTTCACCATTTCCTATATCGTGGTGCCGCCCGGCGGCGGCGCCGGCCTGCACGCGCACAAGACCGCCGAGGTCTTCATACCCATCTCCGGCCCCGTGCACGTGCTGATCGGCGACGACAAGGAAGAGCTGGTGCTGCAGCCGCTGGACGTGATCTCGGTGCCGACCGGCGTGATGCGCGGCTTTCGCAACTATGGCGAGTGCGAGCTGACCATGCTGGCGCTGGTGGGCGGGCACACCGGCGGCGGGTCGGTCACCTGGCACGACGAGGTGCTGAGCCGGGCCGCGAGCGAGTCGGGCCTGGGGGTGGACGAGAAAGGCAACCTCAAGCGGCTGTCCAATTTCAAGATGCCCGAGGACGTGGAAGGATCCGTCCTCTGACATCGCCGCCATGTCCGCCGCAAGGCGGGAGAGGGGAGACAATCATGAAAAAGACCTCGCTATTCGTTGCGGCCGCGGCATGGCCCGCCGCCATCGTGCTGGCCTGTGCCGCGACGGCAGCCGGCGCGGCGGAGAGCTATCCGTCCAAGCCGGTGCGCGTCATCGTGCCGTTCCCGGCCGGCAGCTCGCCCGACATCGTGGCGCGCTACCTGTCGGGCAAGCTGGCCGAGCGCATGGGCCAGCCTTTCGTGGTGGACAACCGCGCGGGCGCGGGCGGCATGCTGGGCGCCGAGGCCGTGGCCAAGGCCGCGCCCGATGGCCACACCATTTTCTTCATGGTCAATTCCATCGTGACCATGAACCAGTTCATCTACAAGAAGCTGCCCTACGATCCGGTCAAGGACTTCGCGCCGGTCAGCATCGTCGCGGCCGTGCCCTACGTGCTCATCGCCAACAAGGATTTCCCGCAGCGCACGCTGGCCGACCTGATCGCGACGGCGCGCGCCAAGCCCGCGTCGATCAACTACGCCTCGATGGGCGTGGGCGGCGCCGGCCACGTCATCATGGAACTGATGACGTCGCTGGCGGGCGTGCGTCTGACGCACGTGCCCTACAAGAGCGGTGCGCTGGTCGACGTGATCGGCGGGCAGGTGCCGCTGATCTTCCAACCCACCACCACCGCGATCGAACAGGTCAAGGCGGGGACCGTGATCCCGCTGGGCACGACCGGCAAGAAGCGCCTGCCCGCGCTGCCCGACACGCCGGCCATCGCCGAAGTGGTGCCGGGCTTCGAGGCCGACGGCTGGCAGGGCGTGGAGGCGCCCGCGGGCACGCCGCCCGCGGTGGTCGAGCGGCTGAACAAAGAGATCGCGGCGGTGCTGGCGCTGCCCGAGACCGCGGGCCGATTCGACGCGCTGGGCATCCAGGCCTGGCCCACGTCGCCGGCGGAGATGACGCGGATCATCACCGCCGACATCGACAAGTGGGGCGGCGTCATCCGCCGCGCCGGCATCGATTGACCCCCTGCGCGCGCAGGGATTTTTCACCAGGATGGAGCGGATATGGCGAAGGCGGCGGGACGTGCCGGCATGAACGACGCGGAATGGGCGGCGCGGGTGGACCTGGCGGCGTGCTACCGGTTGGTGGCGCACTTCAGGATGGACGACCTGATCTACAACCACATCTCGGCCCGCGTGCCGGGCGCGCACGGGCATTTCCTGATCAATCCCTATGGCATGGCCTATGAGGAGATCACGGCGTCCAGCCTGATCAGGATCGACCTGGACGGCAACGTGGTGGACGGCGGCGGCCAGGACTACGGCGTGAACCACGCCGGCTTCGTGATCCATTCGGCCGTGCACCGGGCGCGGCCGGAGGTCGATTGCGTGATCCACACCCATACCCCCGCCGGCATGGCCATCTCGGCGCTGGAGTGCGGCCTCTTGCCGCTGTCCCAGACGGCGATGTTCTTCGGCAAGGTCGCCATGCACGAGTACGAGGGCGTGGTGGTGGACCTGGGCGAACAGCAGCGCCTGGTCGCCGACCTGGGCGACAGCCAGGCGATGATCCTGCGCAACCACGGCCTCCTGACGGTCGGGCCCTCCATCGCCGAGGCTTTCACCGCCATGTACTGGCTGGAACGCGCCTGCCAGGCCCAGGCGATGGCCATGGCCTGCAACACCCCCCTGCACCTGCCCGCCCCGCCCGTGGTCGAGCTGACCAACCATCTCTACAAACCCACCACCCGCCGCCCCTTCGGCCTGCTGGAATGGCCCGCCCTGCTGCGCCTGTTGGACCGCCGCGACAATTCCTATAGGTCATGAGGCCACGACCCCCTACGCACGTAGGGGGTTTGAACCTTTCGGGTAAACCCGCTATACTCGTATGGTTTGTCGGAAAGCAGGTCTTGAAAAGGTGCAAGTCGTCCGATGAAGACGATCGAAGACGATCCGCGCCCTTCAGATGCATACGGAAAAGCGGCCAGCAGAAGCGGAGCCAAGGGGACTGCGCAGCAGGAGACATCCAGCGCGCGTGACCACAGGGAGTCCGGCGAACCTGATCCATGGGGTTGGGAGGCCCGCGACGCCGAGCGTCTGCGTTCCAATGAACAGGTAGAACCGCTTCGGCTTACCGAAGCAGAACGGACAGTGTTGCGCCAGCAGGCCGTGCGGGACTTGCTGCGTGCGATAATTGTTCAGATTGTTGTCAGCATCGTGGTCGCCGTGCTGGCCTATGCGGTGTCCGGGAGCGCTGCGGGGCTCTCTGCGCTGGCTGGTGCCGCGGCATACGTCATTCCCAACGCCTTGTTCGCATTCAGGCTGATACTGAGTGTGCAGAAGCCGGGGGGAGCAAACCCCGCAACGTTTTTCTTCGGCGAGTTTTTCAAGATCGCCGTCGCTGTCGTGTTTATCGTCGCAGCGGCGAAGTTCGGTCGAGAATGGCTCGTGTGGCCCGCCTTTCTGGCGGGCTTGGTGTGTGCGCTCAAAAGCCAGTGGCTGGTATTGGCTTTCGGCAAGAAAATGGATTGAAGATGGCGGCGCGTGCGGGATACCCCGGCCGACATCGCGAGAATTTCAAAATCAGGTCGTAGGATAGAAACCCCCGATATGGCTTCCACCACAGCGCCGACCGCGTCCGAGTACATCGTCCATCACCTGGGACACCTGAACAACACCGGACACAAGCAGTCCCTTATCGCCGACTTCTCGGTCGTCAACTACGACACGCTTTTCTGGTCCATCTCCATGGGCCTCCTGGTCGTGTTCCTGCTGTGGCTGGGCGCCCGCCGCGCCACCGCCGGCGTTCCCGGCAAGATGCAGGCCTTCGTCGAGATCCTGGTCGAGTGGGTGGACGAGGAAGCCAAGGGCATCGTCCACAACGCCACCTCCCGCAAGTTCGTCGCGCCGCTGGCGCTGACCGTGTTCATGTGGATCGTCTTCATGAACGCGCTCGACCTGCTGCCGGTCGACCTGCCCCATTACCTGTTCAGCCTGGTCGGGCTGGACGACGTCATCCACTATCACCGCATCGTGCCGACGGCCGACCTGAACGCGCCTATCGGCATGTCCATGGGTGTGCTGCTGCTGATGTTCTACTACGGCATCAAGATCAAGTCGCCCGGCGGCTTCGTCAAGGAACTGTTCACCGCGCCCTTCCACGCGCACGGTATCGGCGCCGTCATCCTGGCTCCCTTCAACTTCCTGCTGAACGTCATCGAATACGCGGCCAAGATGGTGTCGCTGGGCATGCGGTTGTTCGGCAACATGTTCGCCGGCGAACTGATCTTCATGCTGATCGCCATGCTGGGCGGCGCGTGGGCGGGCCTGAACGCCACCAGCCTGGCTCTGGGCGTCGGCCACATCATCGCCGGATCGATCTGGGCCATCTTCCACATCCTGATCGTCGTGCTCCAGGCCTTCATCTTCATGATGCTGACCCTGGTCTATATCGGCCAAGCGCACGAAGGCCACTGATCGGGTCCCCCCGTACGCCCTGCGGGCGCCCCCCAGGGGGCGGTGCTGGCGGACCGGCGAAGCCGGATCCGCGGCACCCTGGGTGAAGTTGGAGGCTGGCGGATAGCAGTTACTCGCCGGTGAGTTGTTTGGAAATGCGGGTCGGGGCGGGTTCTGCCGCGATCTTGTAGCAAGTTAGCAGTATCCGTGGTTTCAATCTTTCAACATAACTAGTCGTTTTACGATTCATATCAAGGAGTTGTCATGACCAACGTCGCTTTCGTCGCTCTCGCTTGCGGTCTGATCATCGGTCTGGGCGCCATCGGCGCTTGCCTCGGAATCGCGATCGTGGGTGGCAAGTACATCGAAGCTTCGGCCCGTCAGCCCGAGCTGATGAACCCCCTGCAAACCAAGCTGTTCCTGCTGGCCGGCCTGATCGACGCCGCGTTCCTGATCGGCGTGGGTATCGCCATGCTGTTCGCCTTCGCGAACCCGTTCGTCGGCTAAGACCTCTATTCGACATGACCGCTCCGTGACGCGGCCCCAGCCCTCGTCACGGATGATGTTCTTTTCCGAATAAGGAAACACCGTGAATCTGAACGCGACACTCGTCTTCCAGATGCTCGTGTTCTTCATTCTGGCGTGGTTCACGATGAAGTTCGTGTGGCCGCCTCTGATGAAGTCCATCGAAGAGCGCCGTCTGAAGATCGCCGAAGGCCTCGCCTCGGCCGAGAAAGGCAAGGCCGAACTGGTGCAGGCCGAGGCCCGCATCGGTCAGATCGAAGCCACTGCCAAGTCTGACAACCAGGCTCGCCTGGCCCAGGCCGAAAAGCAAGCCGCCACGTTGATCGAGCAGGCCCGCAAGGATGCCGAGGCCGAACGCGCCCGCATTCTCGAGCAGGCCCGCCAGGAAGCGCAGCAGGAAGCCCAGCGCGCCCGTGAAGGCTTGCGCGACGCCGTGGCGCAACTGGCCGTGAAAGGCGCCGAGGAAATCCTCAAGCGCGAAGTCAACGCCCAGGTGCATGCCGAACTGCTCGGCCAGCTGAAGGCGCAGTTGTAATGAGAACCCGCGGGGGTGGCACGAGCAACGCGTGCCGCTCACGCGTTTGCGAATCACCTCGCTAACCGTATCAGGCATCGAGAGCCACCATGGCTGAACTGTCCACCATCGCCCGGCCATACGCTGAAGCGCTGTTCGGCGTCGCCCGTGCAGATAGCGCAGGCCTTGCCGCCTGGGCCGAGCTTGTCGCCGAAATGGCGCAGGCAGCCGCGCACCCCGAGGTGCGCAGCGCCATCGCCGATCCCAAGCTCGACAACGCACAGCGAGTCGAATTGTTTACGGCCACGCTGAAGACGCAGCTTTCGCCCGCCGCGCGCAATTTCGTGGCGCTGTTGGTCGAAAACGGCCGTCTGCTGCTGCTGCCCGAGATCGCATCGCAATTCCTGTGGCTCAAGAATCGCCACGAAGGTAGCGCCGATGCCGATATCGCCAGCGCCTTCGCGTTGACCGATGCCCAGGTTGCCGACCTGGTCGCCGGGCTGGAAAAGAAATTCGGCGTGAAGATCAAGCCCACCGTCCGGGTCGACGCTTCGCTGATCGGCGGCGTGCGAGTGGCCGTCGGGGATCAGGTGCTCGATACCTCCGTGCGTGCGCAGCTTGATCGCATGCGCGACGCGCTCGTCGCATAGTTCGGTCGCTGCGCACACATCGGCACCGAGAGAAAGGATTCCAGGAGTCAACCATGCAACTCAATCCGTCTGAGATCAGCGAATTGCTCAAGAGCCGCATCGAAGGCCTGAGCAACTCTGCTGACATCCGTACCCAAGGCACGGTCGTGTCCGTGACCGACGGTATTACCCGCATCCACGGCCTGTCTGACGTGATGCAGGGCGAAATGCTCGAGTTCCCCAACAACACCTTCGGCATGGCGCTCAACCTCGAGCGCGATTCCGTCGGCGCCGTGATTCTGGGCGACTACACCCACATCTCGGAAGGCGACACGGTCAAGGCGACCGGCCGCATCCTGGAAGTGCCGGTCGGTCCGGAATTGAAGGGCCGCGTGGTCGACGCGCTGGGCCAGCCCATCGACGGCAAGGGTCCGATCAACGCCAAGGCCACCGACGTGATCGAGAAGGTCGCCCCGGGCGTGATCGCGCGCAAGTCGGTGTCGCAGCCGGTGCAGACCGGCCTGAAGGCCATCGACGCCATGGTGCCCATCGGCCGCGGCCAGCGCGAGCTGATCATCGGCGACCGCCAGACCGGCAAGACCGCCGTCGCCGTCGACACCATCATCAGCCAGAAGGGCAAGGGCCTGACCTGCGTGTACGTGGCGATCGGCCAGAAGGCCTCGACCATCAGCAACGTGGTCCGCAAGCTCGAAGAGCACGGCGCGCTGGAATACACCATCATCGTGGCCGCCTCGGCCTCGGAATCGGCCGCGATGCAGTACATCGCCGCCTACTCCGGCTGCACGATGGGCGAATACTTCCGCGATCGCGGCGAAGACGCCCTGATCATCTATGACGACCTGACCAAGCAAGCCTGGGCCTATCGCCAGGTCTCGCTGCTGCTGCGCCGCCCGCCCGGCCGCGAAGCCTACCCCGGCGACGTGTTCTACCTGCACTCGCGCCTGCTCGAGCGTGCCGCGCGCGTCAACGAAGAGTACGTCGAGAAGTTCACCAACGGCGAGATCAAGGGCAAGACCGGTTCGCTGACCGCGCTGCCCATCATCGAAACGCAGGCCGGCGACGTGTCCGCCTTCGTTCCGACCAACGTGATCTCGATCACCGACGGCCAGATCTTCCTGGAATCGGACCTGTTCAACGCCGGTATCCGCCCCGCCATCAACGCCGGTATCTCGGTGTCGCGCGTGGGTGGCGCCGCCCAGACCAAGGTCATCAAGAAGCTGTCCGGCGGTATCCGTACCGACCTGGCCCAGTATCGTGAACTGGCCGCCTTCGCGCAGTTCGCTTCCGACCTGGACGAATCGACCCGTCGCCAGCTCGAGCGCGGCCGCCGCGTGGTGGAACTGCTCAAGCAGCCCCAATACCAGCCGCTGCAGGTCTGGGAACTGGCCGTCTCGCTGTTCGCCGCCAACAACGGCTACATCGACGACGTCGAGGTCAAGGATGTCCTGGCGTTCGAAAAGGCGCTGAAGGAATACCTGAAGTCCAAGTACGACGCGCTGGTCGGTCGTATCGAGGACACCAAGGAACTGTCCAAGGACGACGAAGCCGCGCTGCACGAAGCAGTGAAGGATTTCAAGAAAAACGGAGCCTTCTGAAGCAGGGTACACGGGGCGCCTCAGCTCGGCGCCTCTCTGTGAACACTGACAGGGGAAGATAGATGCCCGGAATCAAGGAAATCCGAACCAAGATCAAGAGCGTGCAAAACACGCGCAAGATCACCAAGGCGATGGAAATGGTCGCCGCGTCCAAGATGCGCAAGGCGCAGGAACGGATGCGCACGGCCCGCCCGTATGCCGACAAGGTGCGCAACATTGCCGCGCACATGGCGCAAGCCAATCCCGACTACGAACACGCCTACCTGGCCAAGCGCGACGACATCAAGGCCGCCGGCCTGATCGTGGTCACGACCGACAAGGGCCTGTGCGGCGCGCTGAACACCAACATCCTGCGCGCGGTACTCAATCGCCTGAAGGACGCGGAAGCGAAGGGCGTCAAGGTCCAAACCACGGCCATTGGCAACAAGGGCCTGGGCTTTCTGACCCGTCTCGACGCGAACGTCGTGTCCCAGGCGGTGCAGCTGGGCGACGCGCCCAACCTGGAACGCCTGATCGGCGCGATCAAGGTGCAGCTGGACGCGTATGCCGAAGGCAAGGTCGACGTGGTGTACGTTGCGTACAACCGCTTCATCAACACGATGAAGCAGGAGCCCGTGATCGAGCAGCTGCTGCCGCTGTCGGCCGAGCGTTTCGCGCAGACCGAGGAAGAGAAGAAGGCCTACTCGTGGGACTACATCTACGAACCCGATGCCAAGTCGGTCGTCGATGAACTCCTGCTGCGCTACGTCGAAGCGCTGGTGTACCAAGCCGTTGCCGAAAACATGGCGTCCGAGCAGTCCGCCCGGATGGTGGCCATGAAGGCTGCATCGGACAACGCCAAGAAGGTGATCGGCGATCTGCAGTTGGTCTACAACAAGACCCGCCAGGCAGCCATCACCAAGGAAATTTCGGAAATCGTGGGCGGTGCGGCGGCTGTATAAGCCGGCGCGACGCCTTAAAGAATCAGGAATCGAGGAATCGATATGAGCAACGGAACCATCGTTCAGTGCATCGGTGCCGTGGTGGACATCCAGTTCCCCCGCGACAGCATGCCCAAGATCTACGAGGCCCTCACGCTGGCCGACGAGAGCTCGGCTTTTGCCGAGAAGGGCCTGACGTTCGAAGTGCAGCAGCAGCTGGGTGACGGCGTCGTCCGTACCATCGCCATGGGCTCGTCCGACGGCCTGCGCCGCGGCATGGCCGTGGCCGCCAGCGGCGCGCCCATCTCGGTGCCCGTCGGCACCGGCACGCTGGGCCGCATCATGGACGTGCTGGGTCGTCCCATCGACGAAGCCGGCCCCATCGCTTCGGACGAGCGCCGCGCCATCCACCAGGACGCGCCCAAGTTCGACGAGCTGTCGCCCTCCGTGGAACTGCTCGAAACCGGCATCAAGGTTATCGACCTGGTCTGCCCGTTCGCCAAGGGCGGCAAGGTCGGCCTGTTCGGCGGCGCCGGCGTGGGCAAGACCGTGAACATGCTCGAGCTCATCAACAACATCGCCAAGCAGCACAGCGGTCTGTCGGTGTTTGCGGGCGTGGGCGAGCGGACTCGTGAAGGCAACGACTTCTACCATGAAATGGCGGAAGCGGGCGTCATCAACCTGGACAAGATCGAAGAGTCCAAGGTGGCGATGGTGTTCGGCCAGATGAACGAGCCTCCGGGCAACCGCCTGCGCGTGGCGCTGTCGGGCCTGACGATGGCCGAGAAGTTCCGCGACGAAGGCCGCGACATCCTGTTCTTCGTCGACAACATCTACCGCTACACGCTGGCCGGTACCGAAGTGTCCGCGCTGCTGGGCCGGATGCCCTCCGCCGTGGGTTACCAGCCGACGCTGGCCGAGGAAATGGGCAAGCTGCAAGAGCGCATCACCTCGACCAAGACCGGCTCGATCACGTCGATCCAGGCCGTGTACGTGCCCGCGGATGACTTGACCGACCCGTCGCCCGCCACGACCTTCCTGCACCTGGACTCGACCGTCGTGCTGTCGCGTGACATCGCCGCGCTGGGTATCTATCCCGCCGTCGATCCGCTCGACTCCACCAGCCGCCAGCTCGACCCGCAGGTCGTGGGCGAAGAGCACTACGCCGTGGCCCGTGGCGTGCAGCAGACGCTGCAGCGCTACAAGGAACTGCGCGACATCATCGCGATCCTGGGCATGGACGAACTGTCGCCGGAAGACAAGCAGGCCGTGGGCCGCGCCCGCAAGATCCAGCGCTTCCTGTCGCAGCCCTTCCACGTGGCCGAAGTGTTCACGGGCTCGCCCGGCAAGTACGTGCCGCTGAAGGAAACCATCCGCGGCTTCAAGATGATCGTCGAAGGCGAGTGCGATGCGCTGCCCGAGCAGGCCTTCTACATGGTCGGCACGATCGACGAAGCGTTCGAGAAAGCCAAGAAGTTGTGACCCCCCCTACGCCCTGACGGGCGCCCCCCAGGGGGCGGTGCTGGCGGACCGGCGGAGCCGGATCCGCGGCACCCTGGGTCTGGTGTGGGTGTCTTGGGTTGGGGTGCTGGGGCTGCGCGAAGCGCGGCACAGGAGAATTGAGTATGGCAACTATTCATGTAGATGTCGTCAGCGCGGAAGCGTCGATCTTCGCCGGTGAGGCGAAGTTCGTTGCGTTGCCTGGCGAGTCGGGCGAGCTGGGCATTCTGCCTGGCCATACGCCGCTGATCTCGCGTATCCGTCCGGGTACGGTGAAGATCTCGCGCGCGGACAACGGCGAGGAAGAGCACATCTTCGTCGCGGGCGGTCTGCTCGAGATCCAGCCGGGTACCGTGACGGTGCTGGCCGACACGGCCATCCGCAGCCACGACCTGGACGAGGCCAAGGCCGAACAGGCTCGCAAGGCGGCGGAAGAAGCGCTGCGCAGTGCCAAGGACAAGGCCGAAGTGGCCGTGGTCGAGGCCGAGCTGGCGATGCTGGCGGCGCAGTTGGCTGCCATCCGCAAGCTGCGGGGCGGCAGGAGCTAAACGCCTCGGCGCGCCTGTGCGCGCGGCAGTCGGTGATGGATCATCATTCGCCCGCCCCGGTTCCCACCGCAACGCGATGAGCGTGCCGGTGGGGCCGGGGCGCGGTGTTTTCTGCGGGCCCAATGCGACGCTGCGCCTGGTGGCACGGCAGCGCTATGCCAGCAACTGCCTGGCTCGAAGGAAGGAAACAACGATCTCGTCGAAACCCATCGGGTCCTCGATGCAGCATGCGTGTCCCGTTCCGGGAAGAATGCGGTGGACGGCATTCGGAATCAGGCTGGCGGTCCTGCGCCCGTCTTCGAGCGAGATGTCGAATTCGCCATTGATTACCAGTGCGGGGACGGCCAGCGATGGCAGGCGGGCGCTCATGTCCAATGCCGCGCGCGCCCGGAAGATCTGCGCGATGGCTGCTCCGGACAGGGACGGGCCCACTTCGGCAAACCTGTCCAGCAGATAGGCGCCAAGCCTGGAACTGGCGAACTGCGGAGCGACCAGGTCGTGCAGGTGTTCGCGATGGTAGCGGGCCACGCCCAAGTCGCCGTAGCCGTGGATACGGCGATCGAAGTTCATGCCGCCGCTGCCGCCACCGACCAGTACCATGGCCCGGAACAACTCGGGCCGCTCGAGGCCGAGCATCAGCGCGATGCCCGATCCCACGCTCGCACCCATCAGAACGGCCTCATCGATCTCCAGGTCCTCGCACACGCCGAGCACGTCTTCGGCCATGTCGAGGATGGAGAATTCGCCCGATGGTTTGTCCGACCGCCCATAGCCTCGGATATCGATCGAGATCACTTTGAACCAGGTGGAGAAGTGCGCCACCTGGTAGAGCCATAGCCGGCGGTCGAAAGGGTTGGCGTGGATGAGGACCATGGGCAGGCCCTCTCCGGAGACTTCGTAGTGGATGCTGACGCCGTTGCGGGTGCTGTATGGCATGCGGGGCCTGCGCGTTGGCGGGGTTCAATCGAGCTTGGCGCCGGTATTCCGGATGACGGTGCTCCAGCGCTCGCGCTCTTGCTTGATGAATTTCGCCATGTCGGCCGGCGTGCCGCCGATCGGGTCCGCATTCATCTGCGACAGCCGCGTCATCGTGTCGGGTTCCTTGAGAATCTCGTTGACCACCGCGGACAGCTTGTTGACGATGTGTTCGGGCGTCTTGGGCGGGGCGGCCATGCCGAACCAGGTCATCGACACGAATCCCGGAATGACTTCGCCGATCGCGGGCACGTCCGGCAGCCCGGCTTTACGCGACTCGCTGCCAACGCCGAGCGCGATCAACTGGCCCTTGCGTACAAAGGGCAGCACCGAGCCGAGATCCACGAAGGCAATGTCGGTTTCGCCCGAGACCACCGCCGCGAGTGCCGGACCGCTGCCGGAATAGGGAATCTGAAAGATCTTGACCTTGGCCAGCTGCTTGAACATTTCCGCGGCCAGGTGCGGGGTGGAGCCGGTGCCGCCTGACGAATAGTTGAGCTTGTCCGGCCTTGCGCGGGCGGCCGTCAACAAGTCCTGCAGGTTCTTGACCCCGGATTTGGGATTGGCCACCAGCGTGCTCGGGCTCGTGGCGATGACCGATATCGGAACGAATTCGTCCGGCACGAACGTGAGCTTCGAATACAGGGCTTGGCTGGTCACCAGCGGTCCGGGCGCGGTGAAGAGCAGCGTATAGCCATCGGGAGCCGCGCGAAAGACGGCATCGGCCCCGATGTTGCCCGAGCTGCCGGGGCGGTTGTCGACGAAGACGGTCTGGCCCAGGTGCTTGCCCAATTTGTCGGCGATCAATCTGGCGAAGGTGTCGGAACCGGCGCCGGGCGCATAGGGCACGATGAAGCGGATCGGATGGTTCGGATAGTCTTCGCCCTGCGCATGGGCGCCCGTACAGAAGAGAAAGACCGACAGGATATTGGCAGAGATCTTCAGGATTCTCATCACGGCCTCTGGGTGGCATGGTGAAGCGATGATGAATTCGGGAAATAGGTGTGTCAACAAAAAATAGAAGTTGATTCTGTACAGCAGAATTTCTATCATTCTCCCCATGAACACTGAAATCGTCGCTTCCGTCGACCGTGCCATCCGCATACTGAACGCCTTCACGGAGGCCAGTGCACCCATGACGCTGCACGACCTGTCTTTGCGGACCGGCTTCTACAAGAGCACGATCTTGCGACTGGTCTCGACGCTGATCGAGCATGGCTGCATCCTTCGCCTCGACAACGGAACGTACCAGCCTGGGCCGACACTCGCGCAATGGGGCCGGTTGTATCTCGGATCGGTCAAAAGCGAGACGCACATCGTGCCGTTGCTGGAGAAACTCGCAGGCGATACCGGGGAGAGCGCGACGTTCTACGTCAGGCAGTCGGACGAAACACGCATTTGCGTCGCGCGGGTGGACGGCAATCGATCCGTCAGGGACCACGTGCGCGTGGGCGACATCGCGCCGCTCGGAACGGGTGCCGGAGGCAAGGCCCTGCTCAGGTTCGACCCGGTGGTCCGGAAGGCCCGGCCGCCGGAGGCGATGGTGATCGTCAGCATTGGCGGCCGCGATTCGGAAATCGCGGGGCTCGGGACGCCCGTGTTCGGCTCGGGCGGGTCCTTGCGCGGCGCCATGACCGTTTCCGGAACCGTGACCCGGTTCACCGAAGCGGCGATTGCCAAATATGCGAGATCCCTGCTTACCAGCGCCATGGAGCTGACGGTGTTGTTCGGCGGAGATCCGCAAGCGCATCAAGTGGCTCTCGGTTCAAATCCCATCCGCCTTGAGTTCAGTCCCAAGGGCAAGCCCTGCGCTTCCTAGCGGCACCCGACCGGCGCAAGCGCGCCGGTCTTCACATCCCGTCTCTTCCCGTTGTTCCGAGAACCTCCTCGCGGGCATGCGCACGCCTGGTTGACAGGCAAAGCCGTCAGCCGCAGAATTGATTCTGACAGACAGTAATTGATTCTGTCTAGCAGAATTTAAAATAAACGTGGCCTGGGGTCTTTCTCGAGGAGGTGCCGTGATGGCCGATGTTCGGTGTGTAGACGTTGCCGCAGGAACGGCGGATCGTCGCATGTTCGTGGACGATGACCTGTTTGCCCAGGAAGTGCGGCAGATCTTCGGCCGCGCCTGGCTGCTGGTGGGCCACGAGAGCCAGATCCCGAATCCGGAAGACTTCATCCAGTCGAAGATGGGGACCGATTCGGTCATCGTCACGCGGACCAGGCAGGACAAGGTCGTCGTCCTGCTCAACAGTTGCCGGCACCGGGGGATGAAGGTATGCCGGGTGGACGAAGGCAAGGCGCGCGCCTTCACCTGTCCCTACCACGGATGGACTTATTCGACCGATGAAGACCGGGTCTCGCGGCCGGGCGAGCTGGCGGGTGTACCGGGCTTCGATGTCCATTACGAGGGCCGCCTCGACAAAGCGGAATGGGGCCTCAAGTCGGCGCGCGTTCGCGTCTATAAGGGAACGATCTGGGCAACGTGGGACGAGCACGCCCCCAGCCTCGAGGCGTATCTGGGGGGTATGCTGAAGTGGCTCGATTCCGCCCTCGACCATCGCAACGGCGACAGCGGCGGCAGCACGCTGCTGGTCGGGGTGCAGAAATTCCGGGTGCGATGCAACTGGAAGTTCCCCGCGACCAACTTCGTGGGCGATGCGTCCCATGCGGTAACGCACAACTCGGCAAACATGATCAAGCTCAATCCGAGCGGCAAGGATGGCCGCAGGGATGAGCGCGCCTCCGGCCACGCGGCCTTCGGATGGCCTGAGCTGGGCCATGGGGGGCTGGGCTTCCTGCCGCGTCCCGAGGAGGCATTTCCCCGCCCGGACACCTTCCAGCAGTTTCCGGCCGCCAGCAATTATCTGCGGGAAATGGCGCAGGAACACCTGCGCAAGCGAGCGGGCGGCATCCATTACCAGGGAAAGGGAACCATCTTCCCGAACATGTCGTTCCACGAGGACCAGCCCCGCACGCTGGTGGTGCACCACCCGGTCAGCGCCACCGAGACCGAGATGTGGCGCTACTACCTGATCGACGCCGACGCGCCTGACGAGGTCAAGAATATCTTCCGGCACTACTACATCACCTACTCCGGTCCGGGCGGAATGACCGAGCAGGACGATATCGAAAACTGGGAGTCGGCCACCAGGCAAAGCCTGGGCGGCATGGGTCGCGACCTGCCGTTCAACTACGCGCAGGGCTTGGGGGAGTCCGAGCCTTGCGATCTCATGCCCGGCGCGGTCTGGTGCGGGCGCACCATCACCGAGCAGAACCAGCTCATCTGGCTCAAGCGGTGGCAGGAATTCATGGAAGGCCGATCCTGGGACCAGCTCATGCATCGTGTCGAAGTCGAGCGCGACGCCGTCTTTCCCCTCAAGCGGCCCACCGCGGGAGCGAAGTGATGCAAGACGCCATGAATGCCATGCTCCAGCTGCATGAGGTTTCCGAGTTCCTGTACAAGGAGGCCGAACTCCTGTCTGACAGGAAGTACGAGGAGTGGCTCGATACCTTGGCGGAGGACATGACGTACCGTATGTTTGTCCTTCGCAACCTGTCGGGCAAAGCGCAGCCATCCGAATACCTCGAGGGACCGCTGGACATCAGTTGGTTCGATGAAGGAAAGGAGACGATAACCAAGCGCATCCAGCAGATCCGCACGCATCAGCACTGGGCGGAGGAGCCGCCTTCGCGAACGACGCGCTATCTCACCAACCTGCGCATACTCGAGACCGATGGCGGAGCCGAACCGGAACCCGCGCTGGTCCGGACGCGATGCAATTTCATGGTGAACCGGAATCGCAACGAGTCCGACGACCATTGCCTGTATGGGCATCGCATCGATCTGCTTGCCCGGCACCAGGACACATGGCGGATCAAGGAGCGAAAGATCTACATCAACCAATCGACGATCCTGATGGGGAATCTCAGCTTCATCGTGTAGCGGCCATCGCCGCGCCCGATCCTCGAAGCACCCCCGTCCACACAACGAAGGCCATCCATGAGCAAGCCCGTCATTCTGAACATCGCGAAGATACCGGCGGTTCTCCAGCAGTCGCTCGAACGCGAGTTCGACCTGAGGACCTTGAACGCGCCCGGCGATACCTCGGAGATTTCCGGATTGGTCTCTTCGGCGATACGCGGAGTGGATCTTGCCATGCTCGATCAATTGCCGGGCCTGAAGGTCATGTCGATTTTTGGCGTCGGGATGGACAAGGTCGATCTGGCCGCCGCGCGTCGCAGGGGAATACGCGTGGGCTATACGCCCGACGTCCTGAACGACTGTGTCGCCGACCTGGCCATCGGACTGATGATCGCGGCCAGCCGCAAGATTCCGCAGGGGGATGGCTACGTGAGATCGGGCCTATGGGCGGAAACGGGCAAGGTATTCGAATTGGGCGACAGGGTAAGCGGCAAGCGCATGGGTATCGCCGGCATGGGAAGGATAGGCAGGATCATCGCGAAAAGGCTTGCCGGCTTCGACGCGGAGATTCGATATTTCTCCCGTTCCGAAGTCCCGGGATGTACCCATGAACGTGTTGCCACCCTGCGGGAGCTTGCGGCGTGGTGCGACTATCTTTTCCTTGCCGTTGCGGGCAGCGCGCAAACCCGGCACATCGTCGACGCCGGCGTGCTGGAAGCGCTCGGACCCCAAGGCTATCTGATCAACGTCGCACGGGGCAGCGTGGTCGACGAGCAGGCGCTGATTGCCGCGCTGGAGAACGAAGCCATCCGGGGCGCGGCGCTCGACGTGTATGAAGTCGAACCGCTGGCGTCGTCCCGGCTCACGGGACTGCACAACACGGTTCTGCTGCCTCACGTCTCCAGCGGGACCAACGAGACCCGGACGGCCATGTCGAACATGGTGGTCGAGAATTTGAAGCGGTTCTATGCCGGGGAACCGATGCTGGCGGAACCGGCGTAGGAGCGGTTCAGCGCGCAGCGAGCGCCTGCTCGACGAGTTGCTCGGCCGTGGCGCGTGCCGCCGCGGCCGCGCTGGCGTTGTCGTCCACGTGCGCCGACACCGACGCGCCGTCGTAGAGCAGCATCAACTGACAGGCCAGGGCCTCGGGGGCGGCCGCGCCGGCTTCGCGGGCCAGGCTGGTGAACAGATCGCGCAGCCAGCTCCGGGCGGTGTCGCAGGCTTCCCGGATGCCGGCGCTGGGCGCGGCCTCGGCGGCCGCGCGGCTGAACGGACAGCCTCGGAAGCGGGGCGCCGACGCGGTTTCCCGCATGATGTCGAAGACGCCCAGCAGACGCTCGCGCGGGCCGGGGTAGTCGGCCAGGCGGTCGGCGATGCGCAGTTTGCGCGCCTCGTGGCGGGCCAGCAGATAGGCCTGGATCAAGGCTTCCTTGCTGCCAAAGGTATCGTACAGCGAGGCCTTGGCCACACCGGCGCGCTCGATGACCCGGTCGATGCCGACCGTGTGGATGCTCCCTTCATAGAACAGCTCGTCCGCGGCGTCGAGCAGGCGTTGGCGCGCGGACCGGCGCGCTTCGGGGCTTTTTGTCGTATTCATGGTCATGCCTTGACATTACCAGACAGGTCTGTACACTTCAAGCAAATCAGACAGACTTGTCTGTTTAATGTTCCCCGGATTCCACCATGACCAGCGCTTGCCCCAAGGCTGCCCCCGCTTCCGTCTCCACCTGCCCCCAGGCGGTCGGGCGCCTGTCGCCGCGCTTCAGTTTCCATCTGCTGGCTTCGATCACACTGGCGTTCCTGGCGGGGTCGGCGGCGCCGACCCCGCTATACGCGATCTATCAACAGCAATGGGGCTTCTCGACCACCATGCTGACGGTGGTGTTCGGCAGCTATGCCCTGGCCGTGCTGGTGGCGCTACTGGTGGCGGGCCGCCTGTCGGACCACATCGGCCGGCGGCCGGTGCTCATGGCCGCGGCGCTCGCGCAGGCCGCGGCCATGGTGGTCTTCGCCACCGCCGGCGGGCTGTCCGACCTGCTGGCGGGCCGCATCATCCAGGGGCTGTCGGCCGGGGCCGCCATCGCGGCCGTGGGTGCCGGCATGCTGGACATCGACAAGACGCGCGGCGCGCTGGCCAATGCGCTGGCGCCCATGCTGGGCACGGGTACGGGCGGCATCGTCGCCGGACTGATGGTGCAGTACCTGCCCGCGCCCACGCACCTGATCTACGTGATCCTGGGCGTGATCTTCGTGGCGCAGGGCGTGGGCGTCTTCTTCATCGCCGAGACCGCGCGGCGCCGGCCGGGGGCCTGGGCCTCGCTCAAGCCCAGCTTCGCGCTGCCGCCGGAAGTGCGCATGCCGCTGCTGCTGGCGGCGCCCGCCGTGGTGGCCGTGTGGGGCCTGGGCGGCTTCTATGCGTCGCTCGGCCCCACGCTGCTGCGCAGCCTGGTGGGGTCGGGGTCCAGCCTGCTGGGCGGGCTGGCCTTGTTCATCATGGCCGGTGGCGGCGTCGTCGCGGTGATCCTGCTGCGCGATCGTTCCGCACGGTTCCTGTCGCGCCTGGGCGCACTGGCCCTGATGCTGGGCATGGTCCTCGTGCTGGTCTCGCTGTCGCTGCATTCGGTGGTGCTGTTCATGGTGGGCACCGCGATCGCCGGCATGGGCTTCGGCACGGGTTTCCAGGGCGCGCTGCGCAACGTGATCGCGCCGCTGCCGCCCACCGGCCGTGCGGGCGTGCTGTCGGTGTTGTTCGTGGTGTCGTACCTGGCCATGGGCGTGCCCGCCATCCTGGCCGGCTACGACGTGGCGCTGCGGGGCGACATCGTCTCCACCTCGCGCGAGTTCGGCGCGGGCGTGCTGCTGCTGGCGGCGCTGGCCTGGCTGGGCGCCGCGAGGACCGTGCCCGAAGCGCGGGCGCAGGCGGCATCCCCGCGCGTCGAGCCCTAGCCTCCGGCATTTCCTAGCGGTTCGAGGCGCCCGTCACGCGGATCACGTCGCTCCACAGGCGGGCGTCCCGTTCTATGGTCCGGCGCATGTCGTCCGGGCCGCTTGCCAGCGGTTCCACGCCCTGGTCCTCGAAGCGCTTGCGCAGCTCGGGCATGCGCATGATCTTGTCCAGAACGTCCAGCCAGGCCTGGACGATGGCATCGGGCGTGCCCGCCGGCGCCGCCAGGCCCATCCATACCGTCGTCACCATGTCGGGGAAGCCGGCCTCGCGCAGGGTCGGCACGTCGGGCAGCGCCGCGCTGCGCTGTTCGCTGGTGACCGCCAGCGCCCGCAGCGACGCGTTCTGCCCCAACTGGGGCAGGGCATTGGCCGAATCGAAGAACACCAGGTCCACGCGGCCCGCGCGCAGGTCCGCCAGGATGGGCGGCGCGCCCTTGTACGGTACGTGCACGAGCTCGGCGCCGGCCTTGATCGCGAACAGTCCGCCCAGCAGTTGCGTCGTCGTGCCGTAGCCCTGCGAGGCATACGTCATGCTGCCCGGATGGGACCTGGCATGGCGGATCAGGTCCTGCACGTTGCGGGCCTCGACCCGGGGCCCCACCACCAGCACGCTGGGCATGGTGCCCACGATGCTGATGGGCCTGAACGCGGTGCGCGCGTCGTAGGGCATGTTGGGGAAGACGTAGGGGTTGATGGCCAGCGGACCCGGCGGCGTGAACAGCAGCGTGTAGCCGTCGGCCGCCGCGCGCGCGACTTCGTCGGCGCCGATGTTGCCGCCCGCGCCCGCGCGGTTCTCGACCACGACCTGCTGCCCCAGCATGGGAGAGGCCTTGGCCGAGATCAGACGCATGAGCGTGTCGGCCGTTCCGCCGGGCAGGAAAGGCACGACGACCTTGATCGGCTTCGTGGGATATGCGGGCGGCTGCGCGTGGACGGTCGGTGCCGCCAGGAGCAGGGACAGCGTCGCGAGACGCAGCAGGTGATGGGGGGTCGGGCGCATGGCGGGTCTCCTGTGATTTTTTGTCCGGCGCTATGCCGGGTCGAATACCGCGAAGCAACGGTTGGCGTTGAAGACGTAGGTTTCGATGTAGTCGATGATGCGCGGGCGATGGCCCAGTTCGGTCATGGCGCCGGCCAGCACGATCCAGTTCAGCAACTCGTGCTGGCCGGCGGCTTCCAGGCTGGCGGTGGTCAGCGTGTCCCATTGGCGAAAGCCGCCGCGGGTGAGTTCGTCCAGGCGCGCCCGGTCGCTCTCGTGGTCGGGATACAGCCAGCCATGGCGCGGCGTCAGGAACGCGTGCGACCAGCTGGACGAGGCCACGATGGCTACGCGCCAGGGCGAGGCGGCCAGGGCGCGCGCGATGGCGCGGCCCAGTTCGAAGCACTGGCGAGGGGAAGGCGAGGCGGGATCCGGTTCGGCGCCGACTTCGCTGGGCGGGGCCAGCCCCCCGTGCATGCGGATCAGGTCGCCACCATAGCAGTTGACGTGGAAGGGCACGACCGGGTGCGGGAAGCCACGGCGGTCGGCGTCCAGGTAGAGCAGGGTGTTGATGAAGGCGTGGGGCAGCCCCCGGTCGTAGCGGAGCCGGTAGGCGTAGGGCAGCGCCAGGCCGGCCTCGTTCAGCCGGTTCAGCAGGTAGCGCCCGCCCTCGGGGTGCCCGGTATGCCGGAAGGTGGCGGTCTTCGGCTCGTTCCACTGGTTGCGCCCGGGAAAGGGCGAGGATGCCGGCACGTCGTAGGGCCGCGACGCCATGGCGTCCGCCAGGTAGACGCAGAACGGCGGCACGACGTCCTCGGTGAAGTTCTCGTACTGGTCGTCGCCGAACATCAGGATGAAGTCGGGCTGGAACGCGTCCAGCAGGCGGCGCTGTTCGTCGAAGGCGCGAAAGCAGCGCGCGCGATGCCGGCCCGCCGCGGCGGCGCCGTCGTCGCCGCCCCATTCTTCCCGCATGGCCTCGGGCCAGTTGCGTGTGTCCCTCAAGGCCGGATCGAGGCGCTTCCCGTTCAGCGTCCGCTTCAGGATGACCGACATATCGTCGTCGTGCATCCAGAAGCCGGGGTAGTGCGTGGCGCCCAGGCCCAGGATTTCCGCCATGGAGTGTCCTCATGCAAAGTGTCTGTCGATGCCCCTAGCTTAGGATTGACGCCCTGTGGCAACCAGTGAAAAATCAGGCTCGATTCATGCAAAAAAATATATGAATAAGGAAAAGTCGGTCCAATGGATCCGGCGGCTGAAGTTCCGCCATCTCGAGATGCTGGTCATGCTGGGACGTACCGGCAGCTTCGGCCGCGCGGCGGACCTGTGCGGCCTGTCGCAGCCCGCGCTGTCGAAGTGGGTGAAGGACCTGGAGTCGACGCTGGGCGTGACGCTGTTCGAACGTTCCACGCGCCGGATGGCGTTGACGGACAGCGGCCGGCTGGTCATGCACCACGCGGAACGCGTGCTGACCGATATGGCGCGGCTGCACGGCCAGCTCGAGGCCCAGCGCAGCGGCGGGGCGGGGCGCCTGCACATCGGCGTGCTGGCGGCGCTGGGTCCGGTGCTGATGCCGGGCACGCTCGCGCGCGTGCAGCAGGCTGGCCTGGACCTGGAGGTGCAGAGTCTGGAAGGCACCATGGACCATCTGCTGCCGCTGCTGGGGGAACGCAAGCTCGATCTCGTCATCGGCCGCCTGGGAACGACTGGCTATGCCGGTTCCCTGAACCGGCGGCTGCTGTACGAGGACACCCTGTGCGTGGCCGCGCCTTCGTCGCATCCTCTGGCGCGGCGGCGCAGGCCGGTCAGCTGGCGCGACGCGTGCGCCTATCCCTGGATCATTCCGCCGGCCGAGTCGCCCATACGCGGCATGCTGGAAAACACGCTGGCGCAGGAACACCTTCCGCTGCCGCGCGTCGTGCTCGAATCGGCTTCCGTGCTGACCAACTACCACGTCGCGCGGCGCCTGGACTGCCTGTTCGCGACGTCTGAAAAGGTCATCGCGCTGTTCGCCGGACAGGGCTTGCTGCGGCGGGTGCCGCTGTCGTTCGCGGGCGTTCCCACGACCATAGGCATGCTGTGGTCGGAGACTGCCTCACCCTTGCTCGAACGCTTCATGACCCTGCTCGAACAGGAAGCGAAGGCAAGCCTGTAGCGCTTGGGCATGCTACTTGCTGGCACGGCGCCGACTCGACTCGATCAAGACGAGGCATCCATGCTGGCTTCCCTACCCCTGGACTTCCTGCCCGAAGCGTTGCGCCCCTGGTTCGTACTGGCGGTCGCGATGGTCCTGGCCATCGTCGTCGCGCTGGTCATCCACCGGATAGGCTTCCTGGTCCTGCGGCGCATCACGGCGCCACGTCCCTATCTCCATGCCGTGGTGGTGGGCGCGTGCACCGCCAGCCAGTTCGTGGTGGCGCTGCTGGCGCTGCGCGTGGTGCTGACCGGGACCCCGGAGGACATGCCCCATACCCGGGGCATGTCCTACTTCGCCACCGTCCTGCTGATCCTGTGCGTGACCTGGCTGGCCAACAGCAGCATCAAGTCGGTGAGCGACACGGCCATCCGCCTCAACCCCTACGACGTGGCGGACAACCTGCTCGCGCGCCGCAAGCTGACGCAGACTCGCGTGCTGGCCCGCAGCGCCCATGGCATCGTGTTGCTGCTGGGGCTTTCATTCGTGCTGCTGACCCTGCCGGGTGCGCGCCAGCTGGGCGCCAGCCTGCTGGCCTCGGCCGGGGTGGCGGGCCTGGTGGCCGGTATCGCGGCGCGGCCGGTGCTGGGGAATTTCATCGCCGGCCTACAGATCGCCTTCAGCCAGCCGATACGCATCGACGACGTGCTGATCGTCAACGGTGAATGGGGCCGGGTCGAGGAAATCACCGGTACCTTCGTCGTGGTGCGCATCTGGGACGAGCGGCGCATGATCGTGCCCCTGCAATGGTTCATCGAGAATCCCTTCGAGAACTGGACGCACCGCACCGCCTCGCTGCTGGGCACGGTGTTCCTCTGGCTGGACTTCTCGGTGCCGCTGGAGCCCGTGCGCAAGGAGTTCGAACGGCTGTGCAAGGCTTCGCCGCTGTGGGATACGCGGGTGGCGGCGGTGCAGGTCACCGATACCAGCGACCGCGCCATGCAGGTCCGTTTCCTGATCAGCGCCGCCAACTCGGGGAATGCGTTCGAGCTGCGTTGCCAGGTGCGCGAAGGCCTGATCGCCTTCATTGCCGCGCATCATGCGGATGGGTTGCCGCGCCTGCGCGCGCATCTCGAGGGCGAGCCGGCGGAGCCGCCGCCCGCGCGCGTGGTGCCGGTCTGACGCCCGGGATTCAGGCGGAGCGGCCCCGCAGCGAGCCTTCGATCTCGCGCGCGTGCTCGTGCAGGCGGCGGGCCAGCGAAGCCACGCGGTCTTCCCGCATGCGGTCGTCGATGGCGGCCACGCTGATGGCGGCAATGGGCCGGCCCAACGTGTCGCGTATGGGCACGCCGGCCGCGGTGACGCCCAGGGTGACGCGGTTGCGGATCAGCGAGTGGCCCTGGCGCCGGCACGCTTCGATGGCGGCGCGCAGATCGGCCTCGGTCAGGCGGCCTTCCTCGCAGATGCGCCGGCCATCGGCCGCGATGATGTCCTCGCGCTCGACGTCGGGCAGGAAGGCCAGGATGGCCAGCCCGCCCGCGCCCAGCCCCAGCGGCCGGCGGCTGCCTATGGACAGCGTGTTGACCCGGATCGGCGACGGCCCTTCATGCCGCGCCTCGCACACCGACTCGCTGCCGCTGCGCACCGACAGATAGACCGTATCCCCGACCTCTTCGGCCAGCCGGTCCAGGCTGGCGCGGCAATGTTCGCGCAGGTCGTAGGCGGCCATGGCCGCGAGTCCCAGCTCGAAGGCCAGCGGCCCCAGCGCGTACCACTTGTCCGACTCCTTCTGGATGACCAGGTGTTCGTGCATGAGGCGGCGCAGCAGCCGGTGTACCGTGGAATGCGGCAGCGCCGTGGCCTCGGCCAACTGCGTGAGGGCCCGGCCCCGCTTGCCGGCCGTGGCCAACAGCTTCAACAACTGCACTGCGCGTTCGATGCTGCCCGGCTCCGCCGTGGTGCTGCCGCTTGCCATAAGTCGTGTCCATTCAGTGGAAATGCGGGTGTGTACCCCTGCGACCAATCATATATTGCCCTTCACGGTGCGACCGGGAATTTCCGGCCAATGGAAAGCACCGCAAGAACAAGGAGGAGACCCCATCATGTACGAACGGATCATCGGCGCGGTCCTCGCGACCGTATTGGCCGGCGCGGCGGGCGCGGCCTATCCCGAGCGGCCCATACAACTCATCCACGGCTTCGGCGCCGGCGGCAACGCCGACACGGTGTCGCGGCTGGTGGCCCGCCACCTGCAGGCGGCGCTGGGCCAGCCGGTAGTGGTGGAAATCAAGAGCGGCGCCGGCGGCGTGGTCGCGTCCAGCTACGTGGCCAAGGCCGAGCCCGACGGCTACACGCTGGTGATGCTGACCGGCGGCCATACCGTCTCGGCCGCGGTGAACAAGTCGCTGCCCTACGATCCGGTCGCGGATTTCCAGCCGATCTCCACGGTGACCGCATTTCCGTTCGTAGTCAGCGTCAAGGCCGACAACCCGGCGCGCACGCTGGCCGACCTGCTGGCGACGGCGCGCGCCAAGCCGGGCACGGTGTCCTTTTCCTCGGTGGGCGTGGGTTCGACCCAGCACCTGACCGGTGAGCTGCTGGCCGCCACGGCCGGCGTCCAGATGCTGCACGTGCCGTATCGTGGCGGGGCGGCGCCCGTGCAGGCCGTGCTGGCCGGCGACGTGGACGTGCTGGTGGATACCGCCACGGTGGCCGCGCCGCAGATCAAGGCGGGCACGATGCGCGCGCTGGCCATCACCAGTGCCAAGCCGTGGCCGCTGCTACCCGGCGCGCCCGTCGCGGCCGATACCGTTCCCGGGTTCCAGGTGTATTCGTGGCTGGGCATCGCGGCGCCGGCGAAGACGCCCGGTCCCATCGTCGACCGGCTGCACGCCGCGCTGGCCGCCATGCTCCAGGACCCGGCGTTCCGCAAGGCCGTCAACGACATAGGCAGCGAGCCCAGCGGCAGCAGCCCGGGGCAGATGCGGACCATGATCGAGTCGGAAATCGTGCGCTGGAAGAAGGTCGTCCAGCAGGCGAACATCGTCGCGAACTGAACAGGGAGCAGGCAAGGATGGACAGGGCAGTCGCGGCGGAGCCGCAGTACCAGAGCGGATTCGGCAATGAGTTCGCGACCGAGGCCAGCCCGGGCGTGCTGCCCGTGGGCCGCAATTCGCCGCAGCGGGTGGCGCACGGCCTGTACGCGGAACTGATCTCGGGCACGGCCTTCACGGCACCCCGTGCCGTGAACCTGCGCACCTGGACCTACCGGCTGCGGCCCTCCGCCGCGCATGGCAAGGCCCATGCGGTCGCGCATCCGGGCTGGCTGACCGCCCCGTTCACCGATGTGGCCGCGCCGGCCAACCGGTTGCGGTGGAATGCCTGGCCGGACCCGGCGCGGGGCGCGGACTTCGTCGACGGCATCGTGACCGTGGCGGGCAACGGCAGCGCCGAGACCCAGAGCGGCACCGCCGTCCACGTCTATCGCGCCAATGCGTCCATGCGCGACCGCTACCTGATGAACGCCGATGGCGAAATGCTGGTGGTGCCGCAGTCGGGCGTGCTCGACGTCCATACCGAGATGGGCCGCCTGCGGGTCGCGCCCGGCGAGATCCTGCTGCTGCCGCGCGGCGTGCATTGCCGCATCGACCTGCCCGACGGCGCGGCGCGGGGCTACCTGTGCGAGAACTACGGCGCGCCGTTCAGGCTGCCCGAACTGGGGCCGCTGGGTTCCAACGGCCTGGCCAATCCGCGCGACTTCCTGGCGCCGGTCGCCGCCTGCGAACCCGCGACCGGACCGGTACGCATCCTGCGCAAATTCCTGGGAGGCTTCTGGGAACTGGAGCGTTCGTCGTCGCCGCTGGACGTGGTGGCCTGGCACGGCAACCTGACGCCCTGCAAGTACGACCTGGCGCATTTCATGGCCGTGGGCAGCATCACCTTCGACCATCCCGATCCGTCCATCAACACCGTGCTGACCTCGCCGTCGGAAATCGGCGGCACCGCCAATTGCGACTTCGTGATCTTCCCGCCGCGCTGGCTGGTCATGGAAGACACTTTCCGCCCACCCTGGTTCCACCGCAACGTGATGAGCGAGCTGATGGGGCTGGTGCGCGGCGTTTACGACGCCAAGGCCGAAGGCTTCGTGCCGGGCGGGATCAGCCTGCACAACTGCATGCTGCCGCACGGTCCGGACGCCGCCACTTTCGAGCGGGCCAGCACCGAGGCGCTGGCGCCGCGCCGGCTGGAAGACACCATGGCTTTCATGTTCGAGAGCCGCCACGTGTACCGCCCGACGGCGCAGGCGCTGGCCGCGTCCAACCTGCAACCGGACTACGACGAAGTCTGGGACGGATTCCAATCCGGCAATCCCGCCTAGGACCTGGACATCATCCTGGCGCCGGCAAGGGGCCGCGCGCCGCACTCTTGGAGAAGCTGGAATGAAATTGGCATCGCAACGCGCGGGGCGCGACGGCGCATTGCTCGTGGTCAGCCGCGACCTCGCCACGGCGGTGAACGCGGCGGGCATCGCGCCCACGCTGCAATCGGCGCTGGACGACTGGGAGCGCGCCAGCCCTCGGCTGCAGGCGCTGTACGACGATCTGAACGCCGGCCGGGCCGCAGGCGCCTTCGCGCTGGACCTGGGCACGCTGGCGGCACCGCTGCCGCGCGCCTACCAGTACCTGGACGGCGCGGCGTATCCCAGCCACATCCAGCGCAACCGCCAGGCGCGCGGCGAATCGGTGCCCGACGACTTCTTCCAGAAGCCGCTGATGTACCAGGGCATCTCGCACGGCTTCATGGGCTGGAACGACGACGTGCGCCTGCCCTCGGAAGACGACGGCATCGATTTCGAGGCCGAGATCGCCGCCATCACCGGCGACGTGCCGCTGGGCGTGGACGCCCGGCGCGCGTGCGAGCACATCCGCCTGTTCGTGCTGCTCAACGACGTGTCGCTGCGCGCCATCATCCCGGGCGAGCTTAAGCGCACCTTCGGCTTCCTGGTCGGCAAGCCGGCGTCCAGCCTGGGGCCCATCGCGGTGACCCCGGACGAGTTGGGCGAGCTATGGCAGGGCGGGCTGGTGTCGGGCACCATGAAATGCTGGGTGCGCGGCGAGGAACTGGGCAGCATCGAGACCGGTATCGACGTCGCCTTCCACTACGGCGACCTGATCGCCCACGTCGCGCAGACGCGCGCCTTCGAGGCGGGAACGCTGGTGGGGCTGGGTACGGTATCGAACGAGGACGAGTCCGTGGGCGTGGGCTGCCTGGGAGAACGCCGCGCTCTGGAGACCATCCGGCAAGGGGCGACCCGGACCTCGTTCCTCAAATTCGGCGATACGGTGCGCATCGAGCACTTCGACCGCTCGGGCAACAGCGTTTTCGGCGCGATCGAGCAGCGCGTCGCGCCGCTGGCCTAGTTCCGCCTCGGGCGGGCGCCGGTCAGCGCCCGTCCTTCTTCTTCGTGCGGGTGCCCAGGGCTGGCTGCTGCGTGGCGGTCTTGCCGGCGCCGGCCTGCGGGCCGGCGGTAGCCGAGGCGTCCAGCGAGGCATGCAGGCCGCTGCCCCCCAGGCCCGTGGACGATGGCGTCCGAGCGCCCAGGCGCAGGCCATTGCCGCCGTAGGAGCGGGGGGACGTATCGACGGAACTCTCGCGGCCGCTCGTGGATTCGCGCAGGTCGTCGGCGCGCACCGGCAGCCCCCAGGACAGGGCGGTGGTGACGAGAATCAGCGATGCGGTGGAACGTAGGCTTGGCTTGGTCATGCTGGACTCCAACTCCAGACTGCTAGTCGTGCAGTTTGCCGCAGAATCGAGTCCAGGGCGGGACAAGTAACAACGAATTTGTAGCAGGATATGAGCCGCCGGCGGGGCTAGAAGGGCTTCGCCGCCGATTTGCCATGGCGCAGCCGGTACGCGCGCGGCGCGCTGCCGTAGTGCGCCCGGAACACGGCGGCGAAACGCGAGTGGCATTGCCAGCCGGCTTCGGCCGCGACCGCCTGGACGCCCAGGCGGGTTTCGCGCAGCAGCGTGGCGGCAAGCTCCAGCCGCTGGGCGACCAGCAGGTTGTAGACCGAGAGGCCGGTGGTGTCGCGCACGTGCTGCTGGAGGCGCGCGCTCGTGCAGCCGGCGCGGCGCGCCAGTTCGGTGATGGTCCACGGATGCGCCGGCGCCTCGGCGATGACTATGCGCAACCTCGCCAGCACCGCGGCGGCATCGGCCGAAGGCGAGCGGGCGGGGCGCAGCAGGTCGTCGAATCCCTGTAGCGCGCACAGCAGCAGCTCGGTGGCGCGCGCGTGGAAGAGCGGCACGAAGGCGGGCTGGTCGCTGCGTTCGCCGCGTATGCGTTCCAGGCAGCCTTGCAATTGCGGGGGGACGGCGGCGTTGCACAGGATGCGGCCGTCGTCGCGGTCCACCATCTCGTCGAGCTGGGTGGCCGGGAGGCGCACGCCCAGTGTCTTGAGCCAGCGCGGCAGGAGGTCGCGGCGCAGCCGGAACTGCACGAAGCGATGGGTGCTCGCGCCGGGAATGTCGATGAGGTAGCCGCCGTTGCGGTTGGGCGTGCGCAGCAGCATCCGGTTCAGGCGGAAGTCGAGCTCGGGGCCGTGTTCATCGCCGACGTGCCCGCTGACGTGTCCTTCCAGGAAGAAGGTCAGCAGCAGTTCCCTGTCCGGGTCCAGTCGCACCCGCAGCCGGTCGTCCAGGCTGAAGTCGAAATACCGGGCGCTGGCGCCTTCCCACGGCAGCGTATGCAGCCGCGTGACGTGGCCGCCGCTGGGCCAGGGAACGTTGCGGCGCGATTCGCTCAGGATGTCGGACAGGGTCAGGCCGGCGGGCTCCGGCGCCGAGGGAGCCAGGATGGCGTTGAGGTCGTCTTCCCGCATCACCGGGCCCGCGATGGGGATCGGCACAGTTTGCGTTTCGATCTGCATACATGGCCTCGGGCCGGAACGTTAGCATCACTGCAACTTTTCGACGGAGTGTAATGATGAACGTCCGGCATGTCAGCCGCCTGCTGCGGGCCTGCTTCGCGCTGGGATGCGCATTCGCGGCATCGGCCGCCGCCGCGGCGGCGGATTGGCCGACCCGTCCGGTGCGGCTGGTGGTGCCGTTCGTGGCCGGCGGCGGCGCGGACGTCGCGGCCCGCCTGATCGCGCTCAAGGTGCAGGAGCGGCTGGGGCAGCCCATCATCGTCGAGAACAAGGCCGGCGGCAATACGCTGATCGGCGTGCAGGAAGTGCTGCGCGCGCCGCCCGACGGCTACACGCTGCTGTGGTCCATCGACCAGACCTTCGTGCTCAATCCGGCGCTGTACGAGAAGCTTCCCTACGATCCGAAGAAGGACTTCACGCCGGTCTCGCTGGCCGTGGTCGGCCCCAACGCCGTGGTGGCGCGCAGCCAGCCGAAGGACCCGGCCAGCGTGGCGGACCTGGTCGAGCGCGGCAAGCCCGGCGGCGCCGACCTGAACATCGGCGCGGCGGCCATCGTCTCGCAGATCCTGGTGGACACGTTCAACGATGCGGCCGGCACGCAGGCCAGGCGCGTGCCGTTCAAGGGCAGCGCGGAAGTGGCGCAGGCGCTGATGGCGGGCACCGTCGATGCGGCCTTCGACGGGATCGCGCCCTATGCGCAGTTCGTGAAGTCCGGTCGCGCGCGCTTCCTGGCGGTAAGTTCGGCGCGGCGCTTCTCGGGCCTGCCCGATGTGCCCACGCTCGATGAACTGGGGTTCAAGGGCATCGATATGTCGGTCTGGTTCGCCATCGTCGGGCCCTCGGGCCTGCCCGCCGGCATCGCGCAGCGCGTGGCCGGAGCGGTGGAATGGGCGGTCAGGCAGCCCGACGTGGTCGACAAGCTGCTGGCGTTCGGCTTCGAGCCGGCGCCGCGCAACGATCCCGAGACCCTGCGGCGGCAGATCTCGACCGACCTGGACCGCTACGGTCCCATCATTCGCAAGCTGGGTTTCAAGCTCGACTAAGCAATCACGGCATCCACGGAGCAAGCCACCATGCAGATCGCGGACTTTCCCCTGCCTTTCCCGCGCGCCCCCTATAGCCGCGCCATGTTCGACGACGACTGGGTCTTCGTGTCGGGCACCATAGGCATGGACTACACCGCGCAGAAGCTGGCGCCGACGGTCGAGGAGCAGACGCGCCTCATGCTGCGCAATATCGCGTCCTACCTGGAGGCGGCGGGCGCGCGGCTCGAGGACATCGTCAACTACACGCTGATCATCGATGCCATGGCCCACGTCCAGCCGGTCATCGGCGTGCTGGCCGACGACCTGCCCTGCAAGCCCACGGGCACGGCCATGATCGCGGGCATCGCCTATCCCGGCGCGCACGTCGAGATGCAGGTCATCGCCCGCAAGCAGGGAAGGCGGCCATGACGCCGGCGCGGTGGGTGCGGGCCGGCGTGGCCGCATGTCTGGTCGCCGGATGCGGGGGCGGGGACGATGCGCCGCCGGCTCCGCCCGCGGCCCGGTTCGATGCGCAGGTGCGCTGGACGACGTACGGCGTGCCGCACGTCAAGGCGAACGACCATGGCGGCCTCGGGTATGGCTATGGCTATGCCGTGGCGCGCGACCAGTTGTGCGCATTGTCCGACCGCGTCGTCACCCTGCGCGGCGAGCGGTCGGCCCGCTTCGGCGCGGACGGCAAGGCGCTGGTGGGCTTCCTGCCGCTGGCCAATCTCGACAGCGACCTGTTCTATCGCATGCAGTTGTCGGCAGACGACGTGGACGCGGCGTGGCAGGCGCTGTCGCCGCAGGCCCGCGCGCTGGCCGAGGGCTATGCCGCGGGCTTCAACCGCTACGTCCGCGACCATGCGGCGCCGGCCGCGTGCGCCGACCTGCGGCCGCCGACGATGGTTGCCACCGACGTGCTGCGCGCCGTCATGCAGATCGGCACCTTGAACCGGACCTTCCTGGCGGCGCCTTTCGCGTCGACCTCGCTATGGGACGACCTGGACCAGCCGGAGCGGGCCGCCGCCGCGCCCGCGCGGCCCCGCCTGGGCATGGCCAGCAATACCTGGGTCTATGGCGCCGACGCTACCGGCACGGGCGCCGCCATCGTGGTGGCCAATCCGCACACGTACTGGCAGGACCACTGGCTGCTGATGCACCAGATGCATCTGACCATTCCCGGTGAGCTGGACGTCATGGGCGCGGACTTCCTGGGCGTGCCGCTGCCTTTGTCGGGCTTCAACGATGCGGTCGCGTGGAGCATCGAGGCGCCTTCCACGGTGACCTACGGACTGCCGCTGCGGCTCGACCTGCGGCCCGGCGCGAGCCCCGCCTACGTGGTCGACGGCGTGTCCCGCGCCATCGAGCGGCGCGTGGTCGAGATCGGAGTCCGGCAGGCCGATGGGTCCACGCGGACCCAGGCCTATGCGGTGCCGTACACCGCGCTGGGGCCGCTGTATCGGCTGCCCGCCGCGCCCGGCCGGCCCGCCGGATGGTATGCCATCACCGATGCCGCCGCGGGCGACGCGCGCGGCCTGGACCAGATGCTGCTCGTCGCCCAGGCCCGCAGCATGGCCGATTTCCAGCGCGCCGTGACGGGGCATCGCGGCATCGCCGCCCACCTCGTGGCGGGCGACAGCGCGGGCAATGCCTTGTTCATCGAATCGGGCCCCATCCTGGACATCGACGACGCCGGCCTGGCCGCCTGCGCCGTCGAGGCCACGCCATCGGGCCGCGTACCCGCCGCGCTGGACGGTTCGCGCGGCGCATGCCTGCTGCGCGACGAGCTGGGCCGCCCGCGGCTGGCACCGCCGGAGCGGATTCCCGCGCTGGCCACGCGGGGCGTGGCCTACAACGCCAACGACAGCTACAGCCTGTCCATCCACGGCGAGCGGCACGATCGCTACTCGGCCCTGTTCGGCAGGCCCGATGCCGAACCCAATGGCCGCACCCGGATGTCCCACCGCCTGGTGGTCGAGATGCTGGCCGCGGGCAAGGTGACGATGGAGCAGGCCGTGGACGTGGTCTTCGGCAACCGCAACTACGCGGCCGAAACCCTGATGGATGGCATCGCGGATGCATGCGCCACCGCTACGGGCGACGCCGCCACGGCGTGCGGCGTACTGTCGCGCTGGGACCGGCGCAACAACGCCGACAGCCGCGGCGCCCTGCTGTTCGGCGAACTGTGGCCCCGGCTCGGCGCCATCAACGACTTGTACGCCCAGCCGTACGACGCGGCCGATCCGCTGCGCGTGCGCACCCTGTCCGGTAGCGCGCCGGTCCAGGCCGCCGTGCGCGCGGCGCTGGCCGACACCGTTGCCGACCTGGGCACCCATGGCCTGAAGGGCGACGAGGCATGGGGGCGGATGCTGGCGCGGCCCACCGCCGCGGGCCGCGTTCCGCTACACGGCGGATCGGGAGACCAGGGGATACTCAACGCGCTGGAGGGGGCGCCGCTCGGTTCCGAGGGCTACGGCGACATCGTCGCGGGAACGGCTTACATGCATGCGGTGACCTGGACCGGCGGCAAGCTCGTGGCCAAGGTGATGGCGGCCAACGGCCAATCTCCCGATGCCGCTTCGCCCCATCATGACGACCAGGTCGGGCTGCTGTCGCGCAAGCAGTTGGTCGACGCGCCCTTCACCGACGCGCAGATCGCGGCCTCGGCGGTCGAAAGCCTGCACCTGGCGGAGTAGTCCGGCCGGTATTAACGGCCGCGCCGCCGGCAACTGCATACGCATATTCGCGCTTGTTGCTTCCTCGGATTGAGGCCCTGGCCGCGGGGTCCTAGTCTGGCGGCTGGGACAACCTGAGGCAGGGCGATGAAGGGAATGATCGATTGCGGTGTATTGATGGTGCCCGAGCATGCGCGGTGGATGCACGAGCTGATGGAGGACTGGTCCCCCGCGCGCGAGCGCATCGGGCTGCACGGCGTGCACCTGGGCAAGCCGGCGGCCGGTGCGCTCGCGTCCGCCGACGCGCTGCGGCGCCAGGCCCTGGCGCTCAGGCGCTACGACGTCTGCGTGCTGCCGGTCACGCTGTCCACCCTGGGATGGACGCGCACCGCGCTGGCCGTGGCCGGCGACGCCTTGCAGACCCCCGTGCTGGGACTGGTGCGCGACATGAGCGCAGCCGGCCTGCGTGATCTGCTGTCGTTCGGGCTGGGCGATTTCATGCGCTATCCGATGTGCCGGGAGGAATTCACGACGCGGCTGGTGCAACTGGCGGGGCCGGGCAAGGCGCCGGATACCTCTCCAGCCGCCGATGCGCCCTGGGACGAAGAAGACGAACCCGCGCCCGAATGGGACGGCGACGATACCGGCCTCGCGGCGCGCGAACCTTTCCAGTCTGCCAAGGCCAGGATCGTGACCGCGTTCGAACGCCACTACATCGACGACATGCTGCAACGCTACCAGGGCAACATCTCGCAGGCGGCCCGCGCGGCGCACAAGAACCGGCGGGCATTCTGGCAACTGATGCGCAAGCACGAGATCGTGGCGGATCCCTACCGCCGCCGGAACCGTGCCGCGCCGTGCCGGCCGGCGGCGTGATGAAGCGGCGCTAGGGCTGGCCGGCCACGTCGCGCGGGGTGGTGTTCAGCCAGATGACGCCGTCGGCCTCGCGGGTTCCGTAGGTCTTGACGGGCCGATTGCAGGGCAGCGCCGTGGGGGCGCCGGAGCGGATGTCGAAGCAGCCCTGGTGGAACGGGCACTCGATGGTATGCGCTTCCAGGACGCCTTCGGACAGGCTGCCCCGGCCATGGCTGCAACGGTCGGCGGTGGCGTAGGTGGCGCCCTCGACCCGGTACAGACAGAAGACCTGCTCGGCCAGGGTCACGGCCAGCGTGCCGGCCTCGGGAAGATCGTTGGAAAGACAGGCCTCGCGCCAGTCGTCCGGTGGGGTCATGCGATGCTCCAGGGAATAGGGCTCAGCGCGCGCGCCGGGGCGCTGTCGCGCCGATGCGTTCCAGTTCGTCCATGTCGGCGTCCGTGAAGCCGGCTTCGCGCAGGATCTCCCGCGCATGTTCGGCCAGCGTGGGCGGTGTCCGGCGCAGGCCGCCGGGCGTGCGCGACAGCTTGATGGGCGTGCCCAGGCCCTTGTAGCCGTCGCGTTCATAGACCATGGAGCGGGCGTGCGTATGGTCCGCGCCCAGGGCCTCGTCCATGCCCATGACGGGGCCGATGGGCAGGCCTTCGGCCAGCAGGGTCCGGCTCAGCGCCACGCCGTCGTGCCGCGCCAGGGCCTCGGCAAGCAGGGGATAGAGCGCGGCGCGGTTGCGCGACCGGTCGCTGTTGGTGGCGAACCGCGGGTCGGCCGCGAGGTCCGGTATGCCCAGCAATTCCACCAGGCGGCGGAATTGCCGGTCGGTGCCGATGACCACGAAGATCTCGCCGCTGCGGGTGGCGAATTTGTCGCACGGCGTGACGTTCGGATGCGTGTTGCCCGTCAGGCGCGGGCGGCTGCCGTCCAGGAAATAGTTGGCCGCGTGGGGATGGAGCAGCGACATCGCGCAGTCGTACAGCGCCATGTCCACGTACTGGCCCAGGCCCGAGCGGCGGCGTTCGTGCAAGGCCATCAGGATGCCTATCGTGGCGTAGAGTCCGGTGGACAGGTCGACGATGGGCGTGCCGATGCGCAGCGGGCCGGTCTCGGGCGTGCCGTTCACGCTCATCAATCCGCTCATGGCCTGCAGCACCGCGTCGTAGCCGGGCAGATTGCCCAGGGGCCCATGGCCGCCGAAGCCGGACACCCGGCAATGGATCAGGCGCGGAAAGCGCGGGGCGAGATCGCGTTCATAGCCCAGGCCCCACGCTTCCATGGTGCCGGGCTTGAAGTTCTCGACCAGGACGTCGGCATCTTCCAGCAGGCGCATCAGCACGGCCCGCCCCGATTCGCGCGACAGGTCCAGCACCATCGACCGCTTGTTGCGATTGACGCCGATGAAATAGCTGGCGTCTCCGCGTTCGGCGTCCGTGCCGGCAAAGGGCGGGCCCCAGCCGCGCGTGTCGTCGCCCTGCGGCGGTTCCACCTTGATGATCTCCGCGCCGTGGTCGCCCAGGATCATCGTGCAGTAGGGGCCGCCCAGCACGCGGCTCAGGTCCAGGATGCGCACGCCGTCCAGCGCGCCGGCGGCGCGGGAAGGGGGCGGACAGGTGTCAGGCGAAGGCTCGGTCATGCGCGGGGATTCCGTAGTGGGGCGGTCATGCCGCCGGGGTGGGGTCGGGAACGAACTCCAGGCGTCCGGCCGGATCGAAGCGTGCGCGCAGCGGCATGCCGATCGCGAGGGGCGTGCCGTCGTCGGTGGCGATCCGGCTGACCAGGCGCGGGCCTTCCGCCAGTGCGACGTGCGCGACGTTGTAGGGAGGCGGGAAGTCCGGGTGGTACTGCTGCCGGTAGACGGCATAGGAGTGGAGCGTCGCCCTGCCGCTGGCGGGTATCCATTCGATGTCGTCCGGGTTCGCGCCGTAGCCGTGCGACGCGTAGCCCAGGATCTCGCCGCTGCCGCGCAGGCGCGGCACGCGCAGTTCGCGCCTGGCGATGAAGTCCAGGAAGCAGCGTTCGAAGTGATCGGAAGCAAGCAGCATGGCGGGTCCTAGGCAAGCGAGCGATGGGGGCTCAGGATCAGCGCGGCGTGATACTCCAGCCGGCCGCCCGAGCCGTTGACCAGCACGATGTCGTTGGCGGCGCACTGCCGCTCGCCGCCGTCGCCGCGGCACTGGATGACGGCCTCGCTCAGCGGGGTCATGCCTTGCAGGTAGTAGCTGGACAACTGGCCGCCGCCGGTGTTGACCGGCAGCGTGCCGCCGGGCGCGGTCGCGCCGTCCAGCACCATGCCGGCGGCCTCGCCGCGGCCGCACAGTCCGTAGTCCTCGAGCGCGGCCAGGGCGCAGTAGGAAAACGCATCGTAGAACTGGCACATCGAGACGTCCTTCGGCCCGACGCCCGCCATCGCGTAGGCTTTGCGCCCGGCAAGCTGTCCGGCGGTGGCCAGGTCGTGCGGCCCCTGCGGCGTGTCGGCGCTGGCGTGGCCCTGTCCCATGCCGTGGACGTACACGGGCCGCCGGCCGGCGTCGGCGGCGCGGTCGATGCCGGCCACGATGACGGCCGCCGCGCCGTTGACCGGGTAGGCGCAGTCCAGCACGTGGAAGGGTTCGACGATCATGCGCGAGGCGTGGTACTGGGCCAGCGTGAGGGGCGTGCGCTGGAAGGCGAGGGGATTGCCCGCGGCCCACTGGCGGCAGGCCAGGACGTAAGCGCCCAGGTGATCGGGGCCGGCGCCATGCAGGGCCATGTATCGACTTGCGGCCAGCGCATAGGAGCCGACCGGACCGAACAGGCCGTACGAGGCGTCCCATCCGGCGATGCCGGTCAGCGAGCCTTCGTTGCTGAAGGAGACCCCGCCGCCGCGCGCCGGGCCGATGGGTGCGTCGGCGAACACGCAGGCAACCACCGACGCCAGGCCGCTGTGGATGGCTGCCGTGGCGTACTGCACCATCTGGAGGACCGACGAGCCCTTCGCCTCGATCGTGGTAAGCATCCCCAGCGTGCGCAGGCCCATGTCGTCCTGCACCTTGGGCGGCAGGACGCCGGGATCGGCCAGGGCGCTGGGATTCAGCAGCAGGCCGTCCACCTGGTCCGGGCCGACGCCGGCGTCCGCCATGGCGGCCCGTACGGCGGCGGCCGCCAGCGCGCGCACGGAGCCGGCGGGCTCGCGGGAAAGGGGGCTGAAGCCCAGGCCGACGATGGCCGAGAGCGGAGCGCGGGCCATGGTCAGATCAGGAAGGAAAGGCTGGGCAGCGGGCCCGACGCGTGGACCAGTGACACCTTCTTCAGGAACATCCTGAGCTGGCCGTCCACCTGCCGCAGGCCATATTCGACCCGGCCCGGCCAGACGTTCAACTGGTTGACCGACTGCACCTGGTACTCGTAGATGGCGAAGTTGGCCGCCACGCGATAGTCGCCGTTGCCGTCCTTGTCGGCCGTCAGGTTGGACAGCATCCTGCGCAGGATGGAGCGCGGCGCCTGGCTGTGCCGCGTGCCGGTGCGCAGTTGCCGCAGGCGGGTCGCCAGCCGGGAGCGGTTGTCGTTGATGATGGAGACGTCGCGGTCCGGATCCGGCTCCTGGCCGTCGATGACGACGGGTACCCAGTAGCGGACGTTCTCGTCCCACAGCGCCTCCCATTCGTCGAAGCGTGATTCGTCCGCCAACCGGGCTTCCTCGTGGACGAAGCGCTCCAGCATCCGGTGTTCGTCGATCGGCAACAAGGGGGTCTGCATGGCATGTCCTTCTAGAGCGTCGGCTGGGCGGTTTGCGCCATGGTGTCCCGGTAGCATCGCCAGAAGCCCCGGTTGGGAGTCTCGTCGGTGTAGTGGGACACCACCACGCCGCCGTCGGTCGTCGTTTCGCGGGACTGGCCCCGGCTCAGGTCCAGCCAGGCCGGCGAACCCTTCAGCGCGCGCCACTGGCGTTCCGCGATGATGGCGTCGTCGGCCGTCAGGAACGACGACGGCCCCAGGGCGACCTCGCCCTGGCGCATGATGCGCCGGTTCAGTTCCTCGGGCGCGCCTTTCAGGTAGAGCGGGGTGTGCCAGTTGACGGTCTCGTCCACGCCCAGGGGCTGGATCATGACCAGACAGGTCTCGGCCAGGAACAGGTTGGGGAAGATGAAGGTGTGGGGCGGCCCGGCCCGCATGATTTCCCGCGCGGCCGATTCGCCGTGCCGGCCGACCATGTCGCGCGTGTAGTCCGGATAGCGCGTCTCGTCCACGCCCAGCCAGGTCATGGGCCGGTCGTAGGTCGGGCCATAGTCGAGTTCGGTGTGGCCGTTGCCCAGGTAGCGGACCACCGCCGTGATGCGGTCCTCTTCGCCGGACAGGATGTTGCCGTACTTGCCGGGGGTGCCCACGCTTTTCGTGAAGGAGTCGTGCACGAAGCCCACGTGATAGCCGTCGGCCTCGTTCTCGGACAGCATCTTCCAGTTGGCGCGGAACAGGTGCTTGATCCACGGGCCGCGCAGTTCGATCTCGCCTTCGGGCGACAGGTCCACCTGCCGGTCCAGCGCGCGCGCGGCATGGCCGAGATGCTCCAGCAGGGGGATGGGTGAAGGGTTGAACGTCGCGAAGACGAAACCGTTGTAGCTGTCGACGCGCGCGCGCTTCAGGTGCAGCGATTCATCCGGCTCGATACTGGAGAGCGGCATGTCGAGCAGCGCGCCGTCGGGCGAGAAGATCCAGCCGTGGTACTGGCAGGCCAGCGTGCGGCGGTTGCCGCGCTCGGGCTGGCAGAGCAGGTTGCCGCGATGGGCGCAGCGGTTGGCCACGACGTGGATGCCGTCGGCGCCCCGGATCAGCAGCACGGGTTCGAGTCCCATGGTGCGCCGTACATAGTCGCCCCGCCGCGGAATCTCGGAGACGTGGCCGACATAGACCCATCCCTGGCCGAAGATGGTCTCCATCTCGTGGTCGAAGATGGCCGGGTCGGCGTACAGGCTGCTGTGGACCGATGCGTCGCGGATCAGGCTGGCAATGTCTTTCATGAAGGGTCCTTCAGGAAGTGATGGCGCGGCCGGCGCGTTCCCACACCAGGCTGGCGGTGCGGGCCTCGGGCGTGCCGTCCTCCAGCCGCGCGGACAGGTGCAGCAGGCCGTCGACGATCGCCGCCTTGCGGCGCTGCACGCCGCCTTCCCAGTTCGGGAACAGGCTCATGTCGACGTGCTGCCGGACTTCGTTCCCGGCCAGTTCGTAGGTGCCGGCATAGCTCATGAAGCTCTCGTAGGCGCGCGCCTTTTCCTCGGCGCTGGCGTTCCACTGGCCGCCGGTGGCGAAAGACAGGCGGTCCGTCCGCTCGATCATGCAGAACATGCGGTCGTCGTCATATTGGATGAAGCCCCGGGGGGCCTGCCCCATGGGGTGGGTCACGCGGCCGTCGTCATAGGCCTGCGTCCATTGCCTGAGGGCCCAGCGGCCCAGCAGATCCTGTTTGCGCATGGTGTCTCCTTTCAGCGTGGCGCCAGGAATTCCCCGACCAGCGCGGTGAACGCCGCCGGCTGTTCGATCTGCACCCAGTGGCCGCAGCGGTCGATCTCGGCCAGGCGCGCCCGCGGCATGGCCTGGGCCAGCCGGCGCGAGGCCTCGACCGGGATGACCTTGTCGCCGCGTCCGTGGATGATGAGCGTCTCGTGCGGGATGGCGCGCAGGACGGCTTCGTCCGTGGCCATGTCGTCCAGGATCCGCTGCCGGGGAGGCGGGAACATGCTGCCGAACCGGGCCTGCACGTCGTCGCGGATGCTGGCCCGGTAGCGCATGGCCACCAGGTCGTCGTCGATGAAGGACGGATCGTGGACGAAGACGTCCAGCAGTTCCCGCATCGCGGCGGGCGAGGGCTGGTATCCCCACACTTTCTCCAGTCCGTCGGTGATGGGAAACCGCAGGCCCACGGGTCCCATCAGCACCAGGCGGTCGACGCGGCCGGGATGCCGGGCGGCCAGCTTGAGCGCCAGGGCGCCGCCGAACGAGTTGCCCACCACCGAAACCCGTTCCAGCTTGAGCGCGTCCAGCAGCGCGGTGAGCTGGTCCACCCAGGTAGACCAGTGGTACCGGACCCCGGGCGGCGATTCCGTGTAGCCGAAGCCGACCATGTCGGGGGCGACGACGCGCGCCTGGCGCGCCAGGACGGGGATGGTCAGGCGCCAGTTGGCCCAGGCCGTCACGCCGGGACCCGATCCGTGTATCAGCAGGACGCCCGGCCCGTTGCCGGCGTCATGGTAGTTGGTCCGGAAGCCGCAGGTCGGCAGGCTGCTGCCGACTTCAGGCGGGCGCGCGTCCGCGGCGGAAGGTGTCTCCATCGACTGCTCCTGATTTCGTTTTTTCTCAATATACAGTACAGATGTTGAGTTGAGCAAAAAATTTCCAATTTATTGATTTGATTTTCACGTATTATGGGATTTTGAAGAATCGGAGCGGCGCGATGCTGCAATCTCTGGGATACGTGGGCCTGGGCACTTCCCGGCTGTCGGAGTGGGAAGATTTCGCCCAACGGCTGCTGGGCATGCAGATCGGCGACAAGAGCCGCCACACCCTGGCGCTGCGCATGGACGACCGGCGCCAGCGCCTGCTGCTCGACGCGGACGCCGCGCAGCCGCATTTCTTCGGCTGGGAAGTCGCCGACGGGGCGGCGCTGGACGCGCTGGGTGCCCGCCTGGAGCGCGCGCGGGTGCCGTTCGTCCGCGAGCCGGACGCGCTGGCGCGGCGCAGGGAAGTGGCCGGGCTGCTGTCCCTGTCCGATCCCGCGGGCAACCGGCTGGAGGTCTTTCACGGCGCCGCCCGGGGCAGCGGCCCGTTTCGCCCGGGCAGGGCGATATCGGGCTTTCGCACGGGCCCGCTGGGCCTGGGGCACGTGGTGTTGAACGCGCGCAACGTGGATGCGCTGGTGCCGTTCTATCGCGACCTGCTGGGATTCCGCCTGAGCGACTACATGCGGGAACCCTTCAAGGCCTTCTTCTTCCATCTGAATTCGCGCCATCACAGCCTGGCGCTGATCGAAGCCGACACCGACGGCATCCATCACCTGATGGTGGAGCTGTGTTCGCTGGACGACGTGGGGCAGGGCTACGACATCGCCTCGTGCGAGCAGGACCGTGTGGCGGTGACGCTCGGCCGGCACATCAACGACTTCATGACTTCGTTCTACGTCCGCACGCCGTCTCCGCTGATGATCGAATACGGCTGGGGCGGGCGCAGCGTGGGCGGCGACTGGCAGCCCTGCGAACTCATGCACGGCGCCAGCCTGTGGGGACACGAGCGCCAGTGGCTGCCCGCCGACAAGCGCGCGCTGGCGCTGGACCAGCGCCTGGCCGCGGCAGCCCAGGGGCAGCGCGCGCCGGTGCAGGTGCTGCCGGGCCATCATCAGCTTGCCGCCGATGGCATGCGGTAGCATTCCGCAATCCCCCACCGCTCCGGATCCGCGGACATGTCCAGCCTCAAACGTATGCTCGCCGTTTTCGACGCCTTCTCGTCGGAACATGCCGTCCTGACCGCGGAGGAGATCATGTCGACCCTCGGCTACAGCCGCGGCACCGCGTACCGCTACGTGAAGGAACTGTGCGACGCGGGCTTCCTGACGCGCGCGGCGGGCGGGTATGCGCTGGGGCCGCGCATCATCCAGCTCGACTACTGCATCCGCCAGCGCGATCCGATCCTGATGGCCAGCCTGCCGGTCATGCAGGGCTTGCGCAAGCGGTACGAATGCGACGTGCTGCTGACCGTCTTCTACGAGGACCGGGTCGTGGTCACGCACCGCGAAAGCGGCGACCAGGAGCTCGTCATGAGCTACGGCCGGGGCCGGGAGATGCCGCTGTTCCGGGGCGCGGGCTCCAAAGTGCTGCTGGCCTGCCTGCCGCCGGCCCGCCAGAAGCGGCTCTATGGCGCGCACGCGCAGGCCATCGCCCAGGCCGGCCTGGGCGAATCGTGGGAAGCATTCCGGACCTCGCTGGCCGCCGTCAAGCGGGCGGGCCACGCGGTGTCCTTCAGCGAGCTCGACCAGGGCAACGTGGGCGTGGCGGCGCCCATCGAGCAGGATCCCCTGAACATGCCCGCCGGCCTCGTCATGGTGTTTCGCACCGAGCGGTACGAGGTGCTGGACAAGGACGGCCTGCTGCAATCCCTGAAAGCCGGCATACGCCAGATCGCGGACCCCCGGACCGGGGCGGACTGACCCCTCGGGCCGGACCCGCCTGCATCCGGGGCGGCGGCGTTTTTCGTCCCTTGTTTCGTAAAAATCCCAAAATACGAAAAAACAAATAGAAAAAATCGGATTTAAGTGTCACTATATTCCATATTTTGGGACTAAAAAACGATCGTCCCGTCCGAGAGGAGACAGCTATGGATCACAACAGGCGTGCCCTCCTGGCCGCGCTGCCCGCGATGGCATGGGGAATGCCGAGCGGTGCCCGGGCGCAGGGCAATGCGTATCCCGCCCGGCAGATGCGCTTCGTCGTGCCGTTCACGGCGGGCGGGGGCAACGACGTGCTGGCGCGCGACATCGCGCAGCCGCTGGCGGACATCCTCGGCCAGCCCATCATCGTCGACAACAAGCCGGGGGCCGGCGGCAACATCGGCGCCGACCTCGTGGCCAAGGCCGCGCCGGACGGCCATACGCTGCTGCTTGCCACGAACACGCTGACCATCAACCCGTTCGTGCTGCGCAGCATCCCCTTCGACGTGGCCCGCGACCTGGCCCCCGTCATGCGCATCGCCAACCAGCCCATCGTCATCGTGGTCAACAATGCCTTGCCGGTGAAGAACATGCGCGAGCTCGTGGCCTACGCGGACGAACATCCCGACCGCCTCAACTATGCGTCTCCGGGCAGCGGCACACCCCACCACATGGCGGCCGAGCTGTTCAAGCAGGTCTCCGGCATCCGGATGGTCCACGTTCCCTACAAGGGCGCGAGCCAGGCGCTCACGGACCTCATCGCGGGCCAGGTGCAGGTCATGTTCGCGTCCATCATCTCGGCGCTGCCGTTCATCCAGAGCGGGCGGGTGCGTGTCATCGCCACGGCAGAAGGCCGCCGCCTGTCCCTACTCAAGGACGTGCCGACCGTTCAGGAGTCGGGCTTTCCCACCTATTCGGCCACCATCTGGGGCGGGGTGATGACCACCGCCGGCACGCCGCCGGCCGTGATCGACAAGCTGGCGGCCTCGATCCGGCGCGCGCTGGACAAGCCGGGCGTGCGCCCGGGCCTGGTGGCGTCCGGTTTCGAGATCCTGCCCGAAGGGCCGGCGGAGTTCGGCGCCACCGTGCGCAGCGATCTCGTCCAGTGGCAGGCGGTGGCCCGGAAGATCGGCCTGGTGCCGGAATGATCCGTGGCGCCGGCGCGCCTCAGCCGCGCCCCGGCCCGAACACCGACACCAGGAAATCCACGAAGGCCTTGATGTGCGGCGGCACCGGGCGGCGCGCCGTGTACAGCACCGCGATGGGCGGGCCGGGGCGCTTCCAGTCGGGCAGCACCTGCACCAGGCGTTTTTCCGCCAGCGACTGCGCCAGCAGGAAGTCCAGGTCTTCGTAGATGCCCAACCCCGCCAGCGCGCAGGTCAGGCCCGCGCGGGTGTTGTCCACGATCAGGCGGCCCTCGGCGGCCACGCTCACGGTCTGCTTGCCCTTGACCAGTTGCCAGTCGTAGGGGCGGCCGGTGTCCGGGTCCCAGAACTCGATCAGCCGGTGCCGGCGCAGTTCGTCCGGGTGGCGCGGCGCGTGGTACAGCTTCAGATAGGCGGGGCTGGCCGCCATGATGTAGTTGCCTCGGCCCAGCAGTTTGAAGCGCAAGGGCGAATCGCGCAGGGGACCCACGCGCAGGCCGATGTCGGCGCCCGAGACGGTGGGATCGACCACGCCTTCGTTCAGCGAGATGCGCAGCGAGATATCGGGATACGCCTGGACGAACTCCGGCAGGCGCGGGATGACGCGCGCGTTGGCGACCGATTCGGCCATTTCCACATGCAGGTGGCCTTCGGCGCGGCCGCTGCGGGTCTGGATCTCCGCATCCAGCTCGGCCAGCCCCTCGAGCAGCATGCCGGCGCGCTCGGCGTAGCGCCGGCCTTCGCGCGTGAGCCAGACGCGCCGGGTGGTGCGATTGAGCAACTGGGTGCCCAGGTGCCGTTCCAGTTCCTGGATGTGGCCGGTGATGGCCGAGCGCGAAACGCCGAGCTTGCGCGCGGCGCCGGTGAAGCTGCCGGTGTCGGCCACGGCCAGGAAGGCGCGTATCGGGGTCAGGCGGTCCATTGTTCAAGTATAGATAACAATGTGATCAAGGCATCGAAGCAATGACGCCCTATACTGGAATACGCAATCAGTATCCTTTTTCATAGGGAGCGACCCCATGTTCTGCCCGCTGTTCCGCGGACCGATCGCAAGGCGCCCTGCCACGTTCGCCGCAGGATATGCCCGAATCGCCGTCCATGCCACGCATGGTGCCCGGCCGGTTCTCCGCAGCCATCCTGCCCGTGTCTTCCGCGCTTCCTCGATCCTCCCCGCACCGGATCGTTAGCGTCGTCCGGACGCCCGTGCCGCCGTGCACGCAACCAGACTTCGCCATCACGCACGACCGCCGCGCCAGCCGCATGGCTGCTCGCGCTCGTCAACTCAAGGAAGCGCATCATGAATACGCCCATTACCCATCGACTTACCCCTGCGGCCCCGCCGGCGATGCCGAGCCCCGCGTTCGCGTTCCGCCCGGCCGAGGTTCTCGTGGCCGCCGCCAAGGTGCTGCTGCCCTTCGTGATCATGGCCGGAATATTGTTGCTCGCAAGGTAACAATTCCGCAATGCAGCCATGAAAACGAGGAGCGCATCATGCGACATTGGTTTTTTCTTGCCATCGCCATCGTTGCCGAGGTGGCGGGCACCAGCTTCATGAAATGGAGCAGTATCCACGGACACCTGGGCGGCCTCGCCGCGATGTTCGTCCTGTTGGGCGCGTCGTACTACGCGCTGTCGCTGGCCGTGACCCGCGTGCCGGTGGGCCTGGCCTACGCCGTCTGGGAAGGCGTGGGGCTGGTGGCGATCACGCTGGTCAGCCTGGCCTGGTTCGGTGAAAGCATCGGCCCCGCCAAGGCGGCCGGCATCGCCGCCGTGCTGGGCGGCATCCTGCTCATCAAGCGCGGCATGACGCCGGCCGCGGACGAAGACACCGTTCCCGCGCTTGCCGCCCCGCGGTAAGGGGGCGCCATGCTGGATTCCTTCACCTGGTTCCACGGGGTCATGCTGCTGGTCGCGGCGGGCCTGGAAGTGGCGGCCAACATTTTCCTGAAACTGTCGCGGGGCTTCACCCGCAAGCTGTACGGGGCGCTGTCCATCGCCCTGGTGTTCGGCGCCTTCGCCTGCCTGTACGTGGCGGTGCAGGGCATCGAGCTGTCGGTGGCCTACGCCGCCTGGGGCGCGCTGGGTATCCTGGCCACCGCGCTGGCCGGCCGGGCCCTGTTCGGCCAGCGTATCCGGCCCGCCGGCTGGGCCGGAATGGGGCTCCTGGTGCTCGGGCTGTTGCTGATGAAGTTCGCTTGAGTGCTACCCAGGTAAAATCCCAGGCTTCTCTTTGCCGAGGTCCGCCGTGTCCGAGCCCAAACTCCAGAATGACGTCTTTTTGCGGGCTCTCGCGCGCCAGGAAACCGAATACACCCCGGTCTGGCTGATGCGGCAGGCCGGCCGCTATCTGCCCGAGTACAACGCCACCCGCGCGCGCGCCGGCTCCTTCCTGGGCCTGGCCAAGAATCCCGACTATGCGACCGAGGTCACGCTGCAACCGCTGGCGCGCTTTCCGCTGGACGCGGCCATCCTGTTTTCCGACATCCTGACCGTGCCCGACGCCATGGGCCTGGGCCTGGACTTCGCCGCGGGCGAGGGGCCGCGCTTCGCGCGCCCGCTGCGCACCGAGGCCGATGTGGCCAACCTGGCCGTGCCCGACATGGCCGAGCTGGACTACGTGTTCGCCGCCGTCAAGCAGATCCGGCGCGAGCTGCACGGCCGCGTGCCGCTGATCGGCTTTTCCGGCAGCCCGTGGACGCTGGCCTGTTACATGGTGGAAGGCGCCGGGTCCAGCGACTACCGCACGGTCAAGACCATGATGTACAGCCGGCCCGATCTCATGCATCGGATCCTGAGCGTGAACGCGCAGGCGGTCGCCGTCTACCTGAATGCCCAGATCGAGGCGGGCGCCCAGGCGGTCATGATCTTCGACAGCTGGGGGGGCGTGCTGGCCGACGGCCTGTTCCAGGAGTTCTCGCTGGCCTATACCCGGCAGGTCCTGGCCGGGCTGGTGCGGCAGCGTGAAGGCCGGCAGGTGCCGGCCATCGTGTTCACCAAGGGCGGCGGGCTGTGGCTGGAAGAGATCGCCGCCTCCGGCTGCGATGCCGTCGGCCTGGACTGGACCGTCAACCTGGGCAAGGCGCGGGCCGCCGTGGGGGACCGCGTCGCCTTGCAGGGCAACCTGGATCCGATGACCTTGTTCGGCGGTGCCGACCGAATCCGGGCCGAAGTGGCGCGCACGCTGGACAGCTACGGCGCGGGGCCGGGCCACGTCTTCAACCTGGGCCATGGCATCTCGCAGTTCACGCCGCCCGAGGCGGTCGAGGTGCTGGTCGAGGCCGTCCACCAGCACCGCCGCGGCCAGCGCGCCGGCGCCTAGGGCCTGTGGACAAGCCCCCGTCACGCGGGGGCGGGATGGCAGTGCTAACCCGTATTGCCTGGTATGCGGATTCGACTTATGCACATTCGGGCATGGGCCGGGAACGTATCTTGCAAGCTCGATGGGACTACGGCTGTAGGCTTTAAGTAGTTGATTTTTTTAGGTTTTAGTGAATCTGTATCATTAGATCCCAAAGCAAGCACTTTTCGTCTACGTCCTATTACCTTATTTGTGCGCCGGTTGTCCCCAAAGTTATCCACAGCTTTCGGTTCGCAAAAAAATTCCCTGTCAAGCGCTGGGGTTAGCAAAGATTCAGAGGTTTTACTTTAAGTTCCCGCGGCGATGATGCCGTGGTCTTTCACTGGAGTTCACCAGTTGTCCACATCCCTGTCCGTCCCTCTATCCGTCATTCCGCCAAGCGCGGGTGAGGGGGCGACCTGGGTACGGGTGGCATTGGACGTGCCGCTGGCGGGGGTGTTCGACTATCGCGCCCCCGCCGGTGCGCGGGTGGGGCAGCGCCTGATCGTTTCTTTCGGCCGGCGGGAGATGGTGGGCATCGTCATCGAGACCCCGGCAACGCCGGCGGTAGCGGTCGAGCAGGTCAAGGACGTGGTGCAGATGCTGGATGATCTGCCCCCATTCCCTGATGATTGGCTGAAGTTGGCGGCTTTTGCCGCCGATTACTATCAACGCCCGATGGGCGAGGTCATGTTGCCCGCGCTGCCCGGGCCGCTGCGCAAGCCCGCGGCCTACCAGGGCTTGCGCGCGGCGGGCGGGCCGGTGGCCCGGCTGGATGCGAAGGCTGCGCGGGCGGCCAAGCCCAAACGGACACGGCGCAAGAAGAGCCAGACGGAAGGCGAGGAGCAGGCACTTACTTTCGAAGAAAACGTTGTCATCCCTGAAAACCCAGAATCGACGCCCTCGGCGCCGCCGATTTCTCTGCCCACCCTGAACGCCTCCCAGCAGGAGGCGGTGAATGCCTTGTCGGGCCTGTCGGGCTTCAAGCCCGTGCTGCTGCATGGCGTGACCGGCAGCGGCAAGACCGAGGTCTACCTGCGCGTCGCCGAGCGCGTCTTGCGCGAGGGCCGGCAGGTGATGCTGCTGGTGCCCGAGATCAACCTGACGCCGCAGCTCGAACAGGTGTTCCGCCGGCGGTTGGAGGCCATCGCGGGACCGGGCGGAGTGGCCGTGCTGCATAGCGGGCTGGCCGACGGCGAACGGCTGGAGGCCTGGCTGCGGGCCGTGCGTGGACAGGCCCGGGTGCTGCTGGGGACGCGGCTGTCGCTGTTCACGCCGCTGCCCGATCTGGGCCTGATCGTGGTCGACGAAGAGCACGACCCTTCCTACAAGCAGCAGGAAGGACTGCGCTATTCCGCCCGCGACCTGGCGATCTGGCGTGCCCGCGACCGCGGCGTGCCGGTGATCCTGGGCTCGGCCACGCCATCGCTGGAGACCTGGCACCATGCCCAGTCCGGCCGCTACCTGCTGCTGTCCCTGCCGCAGCGGGCCCTGGCCGCCGAACCGCCGCGCATCCGGCTGCTCGACACCCGCAACGTGAAGCTCCAGCAGGGCCTGGCGCCGCCCTTGCTGCAAGCCGTGGCGCAGCGGCTGGAAAAGGGCGAGCAATCGTTGATCTTCCTGAACCGGCGCGGCTACGCGCCCGTGCTGCATTGCGATGCCTGCGGCTGGGTCAGCGGCTGCCCGCGCTGCTCGGCCTACATGGTGCTGCATCGCCAGCCGCCGCGCGTGCCGGGCGGCCCGGGGCGCCACGAACTGCGCTGCCACCATTGCGGCTGGCAGCAGCGGGTGCCGACGGCCTGCCCGGACTGCGGCAACCAGGACCTGCAGCCCATGGGCCGCGGCACGCAGCGGCTGGAGGAACACCTGGGCGAGCTTTTCCCCGGCGCGCGCATCGCGCGCATCGATGCCGACAGCACGCGCCGCAAGGGCAGCGCCCAGGAACTGTTCGCCCGCATGCATGCCGGCGACATCGACATCCTGGTCGGCACGCAGATGGTGGCCAAGGGGCACGACTTCCAGAACCTGGGCTTCGTCGGCGTGCTCAATGCCGACGCCATGCTGTTCTCGCACGACTTCCGCGCGCCCGAGCGCCTGTTCGCGCAATTGATGCAGGTGGCGGGCCGCGCCGGACGCGCCGGCACGCCCGCCGAGGTCTACATCCAGACCGGCTATCCCGAGCAGCCGCTGTACCAGGCTCTGGTGCGCCACGACTACGCGGGCTTCGCGCGCTATGCGCTGCGCGAGCGCGAGTCGGCGGGCCTGCCGCCGTTCGCCTACCAGGCCCTGCTGACCGCCGAGGCGCGCGAACTGGCCCAGGCCCAGGCCTTCCTGGCGCAGGCCCGGGCCTGGACGGATGGGACCGATTCGTCCCAGGTCGCGGATATGTCGCGCATTACGCTCTATGATCCCGTACCGCTGCGCGTGGTTCGCGTGGCCAATGTCGAACGCGCCCAGTTGCTGGTGGAAAGCGACAGCCGTCCCGCGCTGCAGGGGTTCCTGCGGGCCTGGGCCGGCGTGCTGCCCGGCCTGGCGGCGACCGCCCGGGTGCGCTGGCACCTCGAGGTCGATCCGCTGGAGATCTGATGCGCGATCGCCGGCCGCCGTCCACGCCTGCCTCCGATTACCGTCCGCGCGGCCGCCCGCCGCGCGCCATCGATTGCCAAGCTTCCGTATGACTGCCTCTTCCCCTTCCGCCGCGACCCGTGCCATGGACCGCGCCGACTCGCGGCTGAACAAGCCCGACGGGCGCGCATCGGCCGCGCTGCCGCCGCTCGACGCCGGCATGAACCCGGCGCAGCGCGAGGCCGTGCGTTACCTGGACGGCCCCTGCCTGGTGCTGGCCGGGGCGGGCAGCGGCAAGACCCGCGTCATCACGCAGAAAATCGCCTATCTGCTGCGCGACTGCGGCTATTCGGCGCGCAACGTGGCGGCGCTCACCTTCACCAACAAGGCCGCGCGCGAAATGGCCGAGCGGGTCGGCTCCGTCGCCCCGCCCAATGCCATCAAGGGCCTGACCATCAGCACCTTCCACTCGCTGGGTGTGAAGATGTTGCGCGAGGAAGCCAAGCAGGTCGGGCTCAAGCCGCAGTTCTCCATCCTGGCGGCGGACGACGCCATGGGCATCGTGCAGGAACTGGTCGCCACGACCGACAAGGGCCTGATCCGCGGCGTGCAGAACGCCATCTCGCTCTGGAAGAACGCCCTGGTCGAACCGGACCAGGCCGAGCGCCTGGCCTCGACCGACAGCGAGCGCGATGCCGCGCGCGTCTACCGCAGCTACAACGCGACCCTGCGCTCCTACCAGTCCGTCGATTTCGACGACCTGATCCGCCTGCCGGCCCGGCTGCTGGAGTCCGACCACGAGGCGCGCGAGCGCTGGCAGTCACGCATCCGCTACCTGCTGGTGGACGAATACCAGGACACCAACGCCTGCCAGTACCGGCTGGTGCAACTGCTGACCGGGCCGCGTGCGATGCTGACCGCGGTGGGCGACGACGACCAGGCCATCTACGCCTGGCGCGGCGCGACCATCGAGAACCTGGCCAAGCTCACCACCGATTATCCCAACCTGCGCGTCATCAAGCTCGAACAGAACTACCGTTCCATGCAGCGCATCCTGGCGGCGGCCAACAACGTCATCGGGCACAACCCCAAGCTGTTCGACAAGAAGCTGTGGTCCGACCTGGGCGTGGGCGATCCGATCGGCGTCATCCCCATGGACGACGAAGAGGCCGAGGCCGAATCCGTGGCCATGCGCATCTCCGCCGCGCGCTTCGAGCTGAAGGCCGACTGGCGCGACTTCGCCATCCTCTATCGCAGCAACCACCAGGCCCGCATACTCGAACAGGCGCTGCGCAACCTGAAGATCCCGTACATGGTGTCGGGCGGACAGAGCTTCTTCGACAAGGCCGAGGTGCGCGACATCATGGCCTACCTGCGCCTGATCGCCAACGACGAGGACGATCCGGCCTTCATCCGCGCCATCACCACGCCCAAGCGCGGCGTGGGGCAGTCGACCCTGGAAGTGCTGGGCACCTACGCGGGCGAACGTGAGATCCCGCTGTTCGCCGCCGTGTTCGAGACGGGCCTGGAGCAGCGCCTGCAACCGCGCCAGCTCGGGCCGCTGCGCGAATTCTGCGAGTTCATCAACCGCATGCAGTGGCGCGCCGGCGCGGCCAAGGGCGACGCCGCCCCGTCGGGCGAGAGTGCTTCCGAGATCCTGGACGACCTGGTGCGCGCCATCCAGTACGAGCGCTACCTGTACGACCACTTCGACGAGCGCGGCGCGCAGAACCGCTGGCAGACCGTGCTGGACCTCCTGGGCTGGCTCAAGCGCAAGGCCGAGGAAGACAAGATGAGCCTGATGGACCTGGTCCAGCACATCGCGCTCATCACCATGCTCGAGAAAAGCGACGACGAGGATCCCGACCTGGTGCGCATGTCCACGCTGCACGCCTCCAAGGGCCTGGAGTATCCGCACGTGTTCCTGATCGGCACCGAGGAAGGGCTGCTGCCCCACCTGGGCAAGGACGACGAGGAAGGCGACCCCGCCAAGGCCGCCGAATCGCTGGAAGCCCGCGTGCAGGAAGAACGCCGCCTGATGTACGTCGGCATCACGCGCGCGCGGCGCACGCTGAACGTCACCTGGTGCAAGAAGCGCAAGCGCGGCCGCGAGGACATCGCGCGCGAGCCTTCGCGCTTCATCAAGGAAATGGGGCTGGAAGACGACCGGGTGGCCGATGCCACGCCGGGGCTCAGCGCCAAGGAAAGGCTGGACCGGCTGAAGTCCCTGCTGAAGAAGGAGTGAGCCCGCGCGGGCGTCGACAGGCGCCCGCGTGCGGCTATAAAAGGGTAATTACCTAGTCTTTTAAAATTCTATAGTTCTATACATAGAATGTTTTTCGGGTTTTAATAGCGCCAGATTCGGACACAGCCGCGTGGCGGCCGTGTGCCGGGGAACGATCGCCCGTGGGGCGGCATCTGGAGGAAAGACTCGTGTCTTACATAGGTACGGATATCGGAGGGACGTTCACCGACCTCGTTCTTCTGTCCGACGACGGCGACGTGCGCATCTTCAAGGCACTGACCACGCCCGACGACCGCACGCGCGGCGTGCTGGACGCCATGAAACTGGCGGCCGAGGAACTGGGCATTCCGGCCGACCGGCTGGTGGCCGAACTGAAATACTTCTCGCACGGCACCACTGCCGCGACCAACGCGTTCATCGAACGCAAGGGCGCGAAGACGGGGCTCCTGACCACGCGCGGCTTCGAAGACACGCTGCGTATCCAGCGCGCCATGGGTGGCTGGATCGGCATGCCCACGCACGAGATCTCGCATTTCTCGAAGCGCCGCGTGCCCGAGCCCATCGTGCCGCTGGAGCTGATCAAGGGCGTGGCCGAGCGCGTGGACTACAAGGGCGACGTCATCGTGCCGCTGGACGAGGCGGCGGCGCGGCAGGCCATACGCGAGCTGCGCGACGCGGGGGTCGAAGCCATCGCCATCAGCCTGCTGTGGTCGTTCCGCAATCCGGCGCACGAGCAGCGCCTGGCCGAGCTGGTGGAAGAAGAGGCGCCGGGGCTGTTCGTGACGACGTCCTCGCTGCTGGTGCCCATCATCGGCGAATACGAGCGCACCTCGACCACGTCGATCAACGCCTACCTGGGCCCGGTCATCCATCGCTACATCAACGGGCTGGAAGGAACGATCCGGCGCTTCGGCTTCCAGGGGCCGATCTCCATCATGGAATCGGGCGGCGGCGTGCTGCCGGCGGCCGAGGCCGCGTTCCAGGCCGCCAACCTGCTGACCTCGGGTCCGGCGGGCGGCGTGCTGGCCTCGCAGAAGCTGGGCGACCTGCTGGGCTACCGCAACGTGCTGACGGCCGACATGGGCGGCACCAGCTTCGACGTGGGCCTGATCGTGGACGGCCAGCCGCTGTTGGAAACCGTGCGCGAAGTCGGCCGCTTCCACGTGGCGCTGCCGTCGATCAAGGTCACGGCCATCGGCGCGGGCGGGGGCTCCATCGCCCGCGTGCGCGACGGCCACCTGACGGTGGGCCCGGAAAGCGCGGGCTCCACGCCGGGGCCGGCGTGCTACGGCCGCGGCGGGGTCGAGCCGACCATCACCGACGCCGACGTGGTGCTGGGCATCATCGATCCGCGCTACTTCCTGGGCGGGCGCATGGGGCTGGACGTCGAGGCCGCGCGCGAAGCCGTGCGCAAGCATGTGGCCGAACCGCTGGGCATGAGCGTGGAAGAGGCGGCCGCGGGCATCCGCGAGGTCGCCAACAACCAGATGGCGGACCTGCTGCGCCGGGTCACGCTGCGCGCCGGCTACGATCCGCGCGACTTCGTGCTGATGGCCTACGGCGGCGCGGGCGCCACGCACGCGCACCAGTACGCCGAGGTGGCCGGCATCGGCAAGGTGGTCGTGCCCAACACCGGGCCGGCGCATTCGGCCTACGGCACGGTCACGGGCGACCGCCACCGCTCGTTCTCGCTGGCGGTGGGCCAGCACGCGCCGGCGCGCTTCAAGCGGGCGTCCGAGCACATCGACATCGCGGCCCTGAACGAGGGCTTCGGCCAGATCGAGGCCCGCGCGCGCGAAGCGCTGGGCGACGACGTCACCATCCACCGCTACATCGGCATGCGTTTCCGCCAGCAGGTGCACGAGATCGGCGTCGAGGTGCCGGCCGGGCAGCTCCAGGCCGCCGACGTGGACGCGCTGGTGGATGCCTTCGAGGCGCAGTACGAGCGCATCTACGGCAAGAACACCGCGCTGCGCAGCTCGGGCGTGGAGTTCACCGTGGTGCGGGTCGAGGGCACGTCCCCGGTCATCAAGCCGGCGGCGCGCCAGGTCGAGGGTGCCGGCCGCTCGAACCGGCCGGTGTCCGACCGCCAGGTCTATTTCTACGGCCACGGCTTCATCCGCGCCGACATCTACCGCAGCGAGGACGTGGGTCCCGGCCATGCGATCGCGGGCCCCTGCATCATCGAGCGGCCCGACACCACCATCGTCGTCGGGCCGGACCAGTCGGTCGAAATGGAACCCTACGGCAACTTCGTGATTTCCATCGCGCGCAACCAATAACGCTATCGAGACGAGCATGCATCAGGTCTACGAATACACGGCCAAGGAGGTCGACCCGATCACCTTCGAGGTGATCCGCCACCGGCTGCTGTCGATCACCGACGAACAGGCGGCCACGCTGGCCTCGGTGTCGGGGTCGGCGCTGGTGAACGAGGCGACCGACTTCAACACCGGCCTCTACCGCGCCTTCGGCGAAGTGGTCACCATGGGCAAGACGGTGACCTTCCACGCGGCCTCGCTGTCGCTGATGGTCAAGCACGTGATCGAGGATTGCGAGGACACGGTCGGCATCAATCCGGGCGACATGTTCATCGTCAACCACCCGCACAAGGGCGCGCTGCACTGCCCGGACGTGGGCGTGCTGGCGCCCATCTTCGTCGACGGCAAGCGCATCGGCTGGACCGGCGCCTGCGCCCACCAGCTGGACGTGGGCGGCATGGTGCCGGGCAGCTTTGCCTCCATGGCCAAGGACATCCGCCAGGAAGGCATGCTGATCCCGCCGGTCAAGATCATCGACCGTGGCGAACTGCGCAGCGACGTGCTGAATTTCATCACCGGCATGTCGCGCCTGCCCACCAACATCAGCCTGGACCTGAAGGGGCTGATGGCGGCCAACAACATCGGCGTGAAGAGCCTGCTGGAAACCATCGCCAAGTACGGCGTGGATACCGTGCTGACGGTGATGGACGGCATGATGGGCCTGTCCGAGACCAAGATGCGCAAGCGCCTGAAGGAACTGCCCGACGGCGTGTTCCGCGCCCAGGCCTTCCTGGACCACGACGGCTTCGACAACAAGATCTACAAGATCCACGTCGAGCTGCGCAAGCAGGGCGACCGCATCGTGTTCGACTACACCGGATCCGACCCGCAGGCGCCGGGCTTCGTCAACGCCACGCGCACGGGCCTCTTGGCCGGGGTCTACGCCGGCATCCTGCCGGTCATCGCTTACGACCTGCCGTGGAACGAGGGCCTGCTGAGGCCGCTGGAAGTGCTGTCCACCGAGGGCTCCATCGTCTCGTGCAAGTTCCCCGCGCCGTGCAGCCAGGGGCCGCTGGGCGCGATGTGGCTGGTCGAGGTCACCACCACCGAGGTCATCTCCAAATTGATGGCCACGCATCCGGACTACCTGGCCGAGGCGCAGTCGTCGCCGGCCAGCGGACCGGACCTGTTCCACATCCACGGCCGCAACCAGTACGGCGAACCGGCCACCGCGCCCATCCTGGAAGTGATGCTGTCGGGCGGCGGCGCCTACGCTCATCGCGACGGCGTGAGCGTCTCGGGCCAGCGCAACATCACCGCGGGCCGCGCGCCCAACGTCGAGACCACCGAGCTGAAGCTGCCGGTGCTGTACATGTACCGCCGCATCATCACCGACAGCTCGGGCGCCGGCCGCAACGTCGGCGGCCAGGCCGCCGGCGCGGCCTTCGTGCTGCACGGCGTGGACGAGGTCGAATCGCTGGTCGCCTGCCACGGCTACCAGTCGCCCACCTCGCGCGGCCTGTTCGGCGGCTATCCCAGCGGCTGCAATCATCGCCGCTTCCTGCGCCACAGCAACATCCGCCAACTGCTGGCGGACGGCGTGTTCCCTGATCGCATGGATGGGCTGGAGGGCGAGGAAGTCGAGTTCAACGCCAAGCCGCCGGAGTTCGAGTTCGGCAAGGACGACGTCTACGAATGCAACCCCACGGCCGGCGGCGGCTGGGGCGATCCGCTGGGCCGGCCGGCCGGCAGCGTGGCCGCCGATGTCGCGGCCGGGGCCTTCTCGGCCCAGGTGGCCGAACGCATCTTCGGCGTCGTGATGAAGGACGGCAGCCTGGACGAAGTTGCCACCGGCGCGGCGCGTGCCGCGATCCGCCAGCGCAGGCTGGCGTGGTCGGCCGACAAGACGCTGGCGTCCCGGCCGGAAGCGGCCGGGACCGAACCCGTGGCCATCGTCGGCGACGTAGCGCGCATCGTGCGCGCGTCGGGCACGCCCTACCTGGTCTGCAATAGCTGCGACACGGCCATCGCGCCGGCGGCGGAGAACTGGAAGGACTACGCGCGCCACAACCTGGCCACCCCCGAGGACCTGGGACCGCGCGTGCGCATCCACCACGACCTCGAGGTCGTCCAGCACGCCTGCCCGCACTGCGCCACGCTGCTCGACGTCGAGGTGCGCCGCAAGGGCGAGGCATCCCTGTTCGACATCCAGGTCGCGGCCTGAAGGAGGCATCCATGAGCAAGCGAACCAGCCATGGCCGCTGGGTCACCTTTCCCAGCGGCGCCGACCAGGTACGGGCCTACCTGGCGGAGCCCGACGGCGACGACGTGCTGGGCGCGGTGGTCTGCGCGCCCGAGAACCTGGGGGTGACCGAGCACCGCCAGGAGGAAACGCGGCGCCTCGCGGCCGAGGGTTTCATCGTCCTGGTCGTGGACCCGTACAGTCGCATCGGCGGCCGTCCGCCGCAGGACTACACCACCGCCGAGGAGCGACGCAGCAAGGCCTTCATCGCCGCGCGCGACGAGGTCGTGGTGCCCGACTGCCAGGCGGCGCTGGCCTGGCTGCGCACGCAGCCCCGGGTGGGCCGCGTCGGCGCGCTGGGCTATTGCCTGGGCGGCGGCACGGTGCTGGCCTGGGCCGCCGGCACGCAAGACCTGGCGTGCTCGGTGGTGCTGTACGCGCTGCCGGTGGTGCCCGCCGCCTATGCGCCCGACGGCCGAGACCGCTCGCGCATCGCGCTGGCGCCGCGCATCCAGGCGCCCATGCAACTGCACTTCGGCGACGCCGACGAAGCCATTCCCATGCCGCAGACCCTGGCGTTGAAGGAAGCGCTGGAGTCGCAGGCGCCCGCGCCCATTTCCTTCCACGTCTACCCCGGCGCACGCCACGCCTACATGGACAGCACGCTGGAGCGCTATTCGCCCGAGGCCGCCACGCTGACCTATGAGCGCTTCGTGGACTTCCTGCATCGTCATCTGGACGCGGAGCGGTGATGGGCGAAATCGTCTGGGCCGCGGCCACGGCCCATACGGGCGCGATGATGCGCGCGCCCAAGGGGGATCCGGACGACCTGGCGCGCGCCGACCGGGTGTTCCAGGCCTTCTCGGCCCTGTCCGCCTCGCTGCGGGAGGCGCGTCCAGACGTGCTCGTGGTGGTCGCCACCGACCATTTCCTGACCTTCGACCAGGCCGCGCTGCCGGTGTTCGCCATCGGCACCGGAGCGGCGTTCCCGGGGCATGGGGAATTCGGTGTGCCCAAGCGGGACTACACCGGCGTGGCGGGCCTGGGCGAGGCGGTGCACGCGGGCATGCTGGCGGCCGGCTTCGACGCCGCCGGCGCGCGCGGCCTGCCGCTGGACCACAGTTTCTCGTGCCCGCTGCAATTGCTGCTGGCCGGCTGGGACGCGCCGGTGCTGCCGGCGTACGTGAACTGCACCATCGAGCCGCTGCCGCGCCTGGACCGCTGCCTGGCCTTCGGCCGGGCGCTGGGCGACGTGCTGCGCGGGCAGGAACTGGCACCGCGCGTGGCGGTGCTCGGCACCGGCGGCCTGAGCCACTGGGTCGGCATGCCCGAGACCGGGCACATCAACCGCGACTTCGACCGCCGTTTCCTGGAAGGTTTCGCCGCCGGTCGGTTCGACCACATCGCCGGCTGGGATGCCGCGGAGGTGGTGCGCAGCGCCGGCAATGGCGCGGCCGAGATCCGCAACTGGCTGCTGGCGGCGGGCGCGGCCCGGGCCACCGGCGCGCGGGTGGCGGCCTACGAACCGGTGCAGGCCTGGGTGACCGGGATAGGCGTGACCGAACTGTTGCTGCCGCCCGGGAACGGGCGCGCGGCCGCGCTCGAGCACGCCAGCGCGGCGGGACGCGACCGGCACGCACTGGAGCGCTACCTGTTCCGCTTCGACAAGGAACAGGCGCTGCAAGAGGCGCTGAAGGCCGATGCCGCCGACGCCTTCGACGGCCATGCGCTGGACGACGAGGAACGGCGTGTCCTGCGCGAGCGCGACCTGGCCACCTTGTACGAGTGGGGCGTGCATCCGCTCCTGATCCGCAACTTCGCCGGCACCCTGGGACTGCGCTACGTGCAGGCCTACCACGACCGCGGCCTGCTGCCGCGGCACGGCACCTGAGCAAGCGGGCCCCGCGACGGGCGGGGTCCAATCCTTCGACTGGAGACATCGACCATGAATGACACGGCAATTCGTTCGCGCTGGGTACTGGCCAACGGCGTGCGTACGCACTATGCGGAAGCGGGCGACCAGGGCCGCACGCTGGTGGCGCTGCACGGCGGCGGCGCGGGCTCGTCCGGCGCATCGGGCATGGGCCCCGTGCTGCCGCTGCTGGGCAGGGATTTCCGGGTGGTCGCGCCCGATTCCATCGGCGGCTTCGGGCTGACGGACACCCAGGCGCCCACGCCCTACGGGCTGATCAGCCGCGCGGCGCACACCGCGGATTTCGTCGATGCGCTGTGCCTGGACAAGTTCTCGGTGCTGGGCAACTCGCAGGGCGCGTGGTCGGGGGTGTACTACGCCATGCTGCATCCGGACCGCGTCGAGAAGCTGGTCATCGTGTCCTCGCTCACCATCGCCGGCTCCCTGGGCCTGAAACAGGCGCCGAACGAGGCCATGCACGCGCTGATGGGCTATGACGGTTCGCGCGCCGGCATGAAGCGCCTGCTGGAAGCCCTGATCATCGACAAGGCACGCATCACCGACGCGCTGATCGACGAGCGCCAGCGCGCCGCGACACGTCCCGGTGCGTTCGAGGCCTTCCAGCGCATGGCGCAGGGCATCGACTTCGTGCGCAACGACCCCGTGCTCAAGCTCCAGACCCAATGGCAGGAAGCGCTGCCCGCGCTGACGCGCCGCATCCCCACGCTGATCCTGTGGGGCGAGGAAGACACGTTCGCCGTGCCCGCCACCGGCCGCGCGCTGGCCGAGATGCTGCCCGACGCGCGCATCGAATGGGTGCCCGGGGCCGGTCACCAGGTGCAGACCGACGCGCCGGACCGCGCCGCCGCCATCATCCGGGAGTTCCTGAATGGATAGGCAGAGCATGCCGCAGTCGCCGGACGCGCCCGAACGCATGGCCGGCATGGTGCCCGGCGTGCGGGCCGGAGGCTTCCTGTTCCTGTCGGCCATCCGCGGCCGCGACCCGGCCACCAACCGCATGCCCGACGATCCCTACGAACAGGCCTGCCAGGCGCTGCGCAACGTCCAGGCGGTGCTGGCCGCGTCCGGGGCGACGCTCCAGCACGTGGTGAAGGTCACGCTTTATCTCCATGACCTGGACCAGCGCAAGGGCTTCCACCAAGCGTGGATGGAGTTCTTTCCGAAGGATCCTCCCGCCCGCATCGCCGTGGGCGTCGCCGATGCCAATGGGGCGCCCGGCGGCAACGCCCACTATGCGCTGGATGTGATCGCGCTGGCGCCGTGACCGGAAGGCTCGATTGCCAGCGCCCGCCGCGCCCCGGCACAATATGCGTTTGCGCCCCGGGGCGCGAGACTGGCCATCCGCCGCAGGTGATTCGCTCCATGGCATCCGCACGACGCACTACCGACGCTTCCGACACTTCCGCGCGTGCCGCCAACACCGGCCCGCGCGGCGGGCTGCCCATGTACGCGCAGCTTTTCGCGTTGTTTCGACAGCGTATCGAGAACGGCGTCTGGCCGCTGAACGAATGCATTCCGTCGCTGGACGAGTTGATGGAAGAGTTCGACGTGGGCCGGGTCACGGTGCGGCACGCGCTGGGCATGCTCGAGGCCGAGGGGCTGGTGGGGCGATTCCGCGGCCGCGGCACTTTCGTGATGGCGCGCCCTCAGTCCAACATCTGGTATCGCATCCCGATGAACTGGGACGAACTGACCGGGGCCCAGCCCGACATCGAGGTCGAATGGCTGGAAAGCCACGAGTGCGCGCAGCCGCCCGCCTCGGTGCATGCCGGCGCCGCGCTGGGCGAATCCTACCAGGCGCTCAAGCGCCGCCTGCTGCGCCATCACATTCCCTATGGTATCGGCCATACCTATATCGAGAAAAACGTCTATGCGGCCTTCGGCGCCGACGTGCTGGCCAAGCCCATCCCGCTGAAGATCCTGGACGCCCGCCTGCCGGGCGGCGTCGGCCATGCCGAGCAGACGGTGCGCGCCAGCGTGGCCGACCTCGACACCGCCCGTCTGCTGGATCTGACCTCGGGCGCGCCCGTCATCCAGGTGACGCGTTCCGTGCTGGACCACAAGGGCGTGCTGGTCTACGAATCGCTGGGCGTGTTCCGCGGCGATTTCGTCGAGATCCACACCGACCTGAAGTAGGCGCACCTCAGGCCGCTTCCTGGCTGACGTCCACCCATTGCGCCCCGACCAGCTCGGCCAGGCGCTGCGGCGCGATGCGCACGGCGCTGTGCGTGGAGCCGGCCGCGGGCAGCACTTCGTCGTACGCCCGCAGCGACACGTCGCAATACACCGGCAGCGGCGTGGCGAGGCCGAACGGGCAGACGCCGCCCACCGGGTGCCCGGTCACGGCCACCACTTCGTCGGCCGGCAGCATCTTCACGCGTCCGCCGAACACGGCCTTGGCTTTCTTGTTGTCCAGCCTGGCGTCGCCGCGTGTCACGACCAGTACTTCGCGGTCGCCCGCCCGCAGCGACAGCGTCTTGGCGATCTGGTCGGGCGCGACGCCGTGGTGCTGCGCGGCCAGTTCGACGGTGGCGGTGCTGTGTTCGAGTTCGATGATGGCGATGTCGGGCGCGTGGGCGGCCAGGAAATGGCGGACGGATTCGAGACTCATGCGGGGACGATGCGTGTTGCCGGAAGAGCACCGACTATAGCCCACCGTTTGCACCGCTTATTGCAGGACAGGCCACTGATAGAATGAAAGGCTAGTCAACCAGCACATCCCGCCTCATGACTTTGCCTCCGCCCCGCGCCACCCGCACGACACCGTCGACCGCCATCGCGAACCTGGCGCAAGTGGGGACGCCCATCTACGTGAAGCTGGTGATGTCCTTCAGGAAGCGCATCGAGACGGGTGAGTGGGCGGTGGACCAGCAGATCCCCTCGTTGGACGAACTGGCCCGCGACGAAGGCGTGGCGCGCGCCACCATCCGCCATGCCATCGGCTTCCTGGAGTCCGAGGGGCTGATCGGCCGCTATCGCGGCCGTGGCACCTTCGTCCTGCGCCGCCCGCAAAGCGGGGTCTTCTATGACATACCGACCAGCTGGGACACGCTGGTCAACCACGTGCCCGACATCCAGATCGAATGGCTGGAAAGCAGCACCGTCATGCGGCCGCAGTCGATCAACCACCACGGCGGCTCGCTGTCGCCCGACGGCTACCAGCACCTGCGCCGGCTGCAGAAGCACAACCAGATTCCGTATTTCGTGGGCGACTCGTACGTGGAGCGCACGATTTTCCGCGCCATCGGCAAGAAGGCGTTCAACTCGCCCGTGCCCATGCAGCTGATACAGAACCACGCGCGCGAGCGCATCGGCCGGGCCGAGCAGACCATCCAGGCCAGCAATGCCGACTTCGAGGTGGCGCAGCTGCTGGACGTGCCGGTGAACACCGCCATCATGGTGGTCACCCGCTCGGTGTTCGACAAGGACGAGGTCCTGGTGTACGAATCCCAGGGCTTGTTCCGCAGCGACTTCGTGCGGGTGCACATGCGGCTGAAATAGCGGCGGCGCCTGGCGCGCCGGCCGCTCGCTGCGGGCTACTCGATGCTGATGCCCAGCCGCTTGATGCGCGTTTCCACTTCGGCCAGTTCATCGCGCACGCGCGTGGACAGCTCGGCCGGCGTGCTGCTCTGAGGCTCGATGCCCAGCGCCGCGAACTTCTCGATCAGATCCGGATCCTTCAGCACCTGCGAGATGCCGGCGTTGAGCTTCTGCACCACGGCCGGGGGTGTGCCGGCCGGCGCCACCAGGCCCACCCAGGTCTCGATCGCCAGGTCCGGTCCGCCGGACTCCTTGACGGTGGGCACCTGCGGATAATCCGCCAGCCGCTGCGGCGACGCGGTGGCCAGCATCTTCAGCTTGCCGGCCTTGACCAGCGGCAGGCCCGAGCCGATGGTGGCCACGCTGAAGCTGATGTCGCCGTTGGCGACCGCCGTGTAGATCTGCGCGCCTTCCTTGTAGTGCACCGGCATCATCTCGGTGCGCGTGGCCTGGGCCAGGATGGCGCCGCCGAAGTGGGCAGGGCTGCCGACGTAGGGCGTGCCGTAGGTGATCTTCTTCGGATCCTTGCGGGCCGCCTCGATCAGGTCGCGCATCGAGGCGTAGGGCGCCGCGGCGGACGTGTAGAACAGGAAGGGCGCGCGGAAGAACAGCGAGACCGGCGTGTAGTCCTTTTGCGGATCGTACGGGACCGAGGCCAGCAGCTTGGGATTGGTGGTCATGTGCGCGTCGCCCACGACCAGCAGGGTGTAGCCGTCGGGCGCGGCCTGCTTGGCGGCGCCCAGCGCCAGGAAGCCGTTGGCGCCCGGCTTGGCTTCGATGACGATGGGCTTGCCCCACAGCTTGCCCAGCTTCTCGGCCATGATGCGCGTGGCGACATCCGGCGTCAGGCCGGCCGGGTAGGGGGTGACGAGGCGGATGGGGCGCGTGGGAAAGTCGTCGGCATGGGCGGCCTGGATGCCGGCAAGCGCCAGGCTCGCCGCGACCAGGCCACACGATAGACTGGGTTTCAAGCTTGTCTCCTCGATGCGTCGCTCGACGCGAGGGCGCCGGGTGCCTGCCCGGTCGCTCGGTTTAATGTGATAGTAAACTATACTACTAGCTATTATGAGCCGAGCGAGAATCGACGGCAAGTGCGGGATGTCGAGGAGAAAAGCGGGGAGGACTACTGCGCGGTGATGTGGCGCTCCTTGATGATCGCGCCCCAGGTTGCCGATTCGTCGGCGATGAACCTGGCGAGTTCTTCGCGGCTCATCGGATCCGGCGTCAGTCCGTGCTTGATCAGTTGTGCCGATACGTCGGGATCCTTCAGCACTTTCACGATTGCCTCGTTCCAGCGGTCGAGTATTCCGGCGGGCGTTTTGCCCGGCGCGACGAAGGCGTACCAGTTGGTGGCGTTGAAGCCGGGGATGCCGGACTCCGCGATGGTCGGTACGTCGGGCATGAAGGCCGGGCGCTTCAGGCCGGTCGTGGCGATGGCCACCACCTTGCCGGTCTCGATGTGGGGCTGGGCCGACGAGGGCGTGGAGTAATACGAGGCGACCCGTCCCGACAGCAGGTCCACCATGGCCGGCGCACCGCCCTTGTAGGGTACGTGGACGATGTTCACGCCGGCGCGCTGGTTGAGCAGTTCGCCCGCCAGGTGCGAGGCCGAGCCGGCCCCGGTCGAAGCGTAGCTCATCTTCTCGGGATGCTTCCTGGCCATCTCGATGTAGTCGTCCAGCGTCTTGATGCCCAGGCCGGCATAGGCCACCAGCACATTGGGGAAGTTGACGCCCATGGTGATGGGCGCGAGGTCCTTGGCCGGATCGTAGGGCAGCTTCATCAAATGGGGCGCGATGGCCAGCGGGCCGATCGAGCCGAGCAGGATGGTCGAGCCGTCGGGCTCGGCGCGGGCGACCAGATCGTGGGCGATGTTGCCGCCGGCGCCGGCCTTGTTCTCGACCACCACCGGCCGGCCAAGGTTTTCCGACAGCTTCCTGGCGATCAGGCGGGCCGCGGTGTCGGCGCCGCCGCCGGGCGCGAAGCCGACGACCATGGTGATCGACTTGCGCGGAATATCCTGGGCCGCGGCCAGCGGCGGCAGGGCACAGGCGAGCGCGGCCGCGATCCACGCGGCCGGCATGAGCGGGTGGTGATGCATGGCTCCTCCGTTCTGGTTGACCGGGAAGCCGGGGCGGCCCCTGTCGTCGGGCCAGCATACGAGCCCCCTTCCGGCGGCGTAATCACCTGGCATGAATGGGGGCATCACGACTTGTGACGGGGCACGTGATTCCCCAGGGAGGTTGACGCGCCCCTGCGGTAAGCTTACGGACTGCCCGGCATCCGCCGGCCCGCGGTTTTGTCCCTCCTTCACGCGAATTCGAGCAAAGCATGACAGCACGCACTTCTCCCCTGGCCGGCATCCGTGTTCTCGACCTGACTCGCGTCCTGGCCGGACCCTGGTGTACCCAGAACCTGGCCGATCTGGGCGCCGAGGTGATCAAGATCGAGCGGCCGGGAGCGGGCGACGACACGCGCAGCTGGGGGCCGCCGTTCCTGAAGGACAGCCAGGGGCAGGACACGGCCGAGGCCGCCTACTACCTCAGCGTCAACCGCAACAAGCGTTCGGTCGCGCTGGACATCGCCACGCCCGAAGGCGCGCGGCTGGTGCGCGAGCTGGCCGCGCAAAGCGACATCCTGATCGAGAACTTCAAGGTCGGCGGACTGGCGAAGTACGGGCTGGACTACGCCTCGATCAAGGAGGTGAATCCGCGCCTGATCTATTGCTCGGTCACCGGGTTCGGCCAGACCGGCCCCTACGCGACCCGCCCCGGCTACGACTTCATGATCCAGGGGCTGGGCGGCTTCATGAGCATCACCGGCGAGCGCGACGGCCTGCCGGGCGCCGGTCCGCAAAAGGCCGGCGTGGCCGTGGCCGACATCCTGACCGGCATGTACGCCACCGTGGGCATCCTGGCCGCGCTGCAGGAACGCCAGCGCAGCGGCCAGGGCCAGCACCTGGACGTCGCGCTGCTGGATACCGTGGTGGCCATGCTGGGCAACCAGGCGCTGAACTACCTGACCTCGGGCGTCGCGCCGCAGCGGGCCGGCAACGCCCACCAGAACATCGTGCCCTACCAGGTGTTCGCGGCATCCGACGGCCACCTGATCGTCGCCGTGGGCAACGACGGCCAATTCCGCGCCTATTGCGGCGTGTTGGAAGCGCCGCACCTGGCCGACCACCCCGACTACCGCATCAACAGCAACCGCGTCATCAACCGCGACCGGCTCGTGCCCATCCTGGCCGAGATCATGGAAAAGAAGCCGCGCGACTACTGGCTGGAACGGCTCGAAGCCGTGGGCGTGCCCTGCGGCCCCATCAACACCATCGAACAGGCCTTTGACGACCCTCAGGTTCAGGCCCGCGGCCTGCGCCTGGACCTGCCGCACCCGCTGGCGGGCACGGCGCCTTCCGTCGCCAGCCCGCTGCGCCTGTCCGACACGCCGGTGCAATACCGCCACGCGCCACCGCTGCTGGGGCAGGACACGGAAGCCGTGCTGCGCGACTACCTGGGCCTGAGCGACGAAGCCATCCAGCGCCTCGTGCCGCCCGCCGCGTAGCGGCGTGAATCAGAGGATCGCCTGCAAGCCCTTGTCGGCGATGATGTTGAGCAGCTTGAGCGCCGGACCGGCAGGTCGGGTTTCGCCCTGCTCCCACTTGCGCACCGTCGAGGCAGTAGTGTGCAGGTGGAGCGCGAACACTGGCTGGCTGAACTTCAGGGCTTCCCGCAGGTGTTTGATGTCGGCGGCTTCGAACTCGCGCACGGGAGGGGGGCAGATCGCGTCGAATTCGCGCATGGTCACCTTGCCGATTGCTCCCGCCTCGTGGAGCGCGGCCAGGTCTCCACGCAGTGATTCAATGATCTTGCTCACAGCGCACCTCCGTTAACACTCTCGACCGCAACGCCTTTGCCAGGGCTTCGTCGGACAGTTCCAGGAACACCTTGCCGGCGAATTGCAGCGCCTTTTTTTCGTCCTGCGTGATGTCCGCCTTGTCGCTCTTGGGAAAGCCGTGCAGGAACACATAGCGTCTACCCATGCGAGCTGACAATAGTGTGCGGTAGCCGCCGCTCTTGCCGCTGCCAAGGCGGGCCACCCGTTTCTTGTAGAGAAAGCCACCTAAGTCCGCGTCGATCAAGCCGCTTTCCATTTCCTTGACTGCTCCGCAGAGGCTAGCGTCGGGCAGCTTCTCGCTTGCTTGCCATCGTGCAAAGTCCTTCCGCTTCAGAATGAATGCCATGTCGACCCTAAAAGTATACCCGTAACGGGTATATTTCTCCATACCGCTAGTGCGGCGCCCGCGTGGAAAAACAACCCGGCTTGATGTAGACCCGGGCGCAGGCCAGCAAGGTATCAGGCTGGGGAGGAGGGATGTAGGACAAAAATGCGCCGTTATGCGGCGGCGCTGCCCGCCGAGGGGGGGGCTTTTCGCCTTGGGGCGGCCCCCGGCGACAAAAAAAACCGGCCCCCTTTTTCGGGGGGCCGGGTTTTTCCTGGATCGAAGCGGGCGAGGTGGCTTACTTGGCCGCGTCGACCATGTACTGCACCGCCGCGCGGATGTCGGCCTCGGTCGCATTCGCGGCGCCGCCCTTCGGGGGCATCGCGCCCTTGCCTTGCATGGCGACCGACACCATGGCGTCCACGCCGGTGGCGACGTACTTCGCCCAGGAAGCCTTGTCGCCGAACTTGGGCGCGCCGGCGATGCCGGCGCCGTGGCAGGCGAAACAGGTGGCGTCGTACAGCTTCTTGCCGTCGGCGGTGGAGGCGGCGGCGGGCGCCGCGGCTTGCGGAGCCGGCGCGGCGGCCTGAGGAGCGGGTTCGGCCGGCGCGGCAGCGGCGGGAGCCGCAGCAGGCGCGGCGGGGGCGGCAGCCGGGGCTTCCGCGGTAGCGGCCGGAGCAGCCGGCGCGGGTTCGGCCGGTTCCTTGAAGCTGGCGCCGCTGTTGTTGGCCATGTAGACCACCGCGCGCGCGACTTCGAAGTCGTCCAGGTCGGGGTTGCCGCCCTTGGCCGGCATGGCGCCCTTGCCGTGCAGGGCGACCTGCAGCATGGCGTCGAAGCCGGTGGAAACGTACTTGGCCCACGAGCCGCTGTCGCCGAACTTGGGCGCGCCGGCCACGCCGGCGGCGTGACAGGTGGCGCAGACCGCCTTGTAGACCGCTTCGCCGCTCTGGAACACGCGCGGGGCGTTGGCGTCGCGCAGTTCGAAGCCGGCCACCGGCTTGATGCGGGCCTCGATGGCCTCGGGCGTCTGCGCGTCGGAACCTGGGTTGGACTTGTTGCCGCTGGTGACGAAGCTTACGAGCAGCAGGATGGTGATGATGGGGACGAGGAAAGCCAGTACGATCACCGTGATCAGCTGACGGGGTGTCCTGATCGCCGATCCATGTTCTTCTTCGTGGTTATGCTGCGCGTTGCTCATTGCCAAGTCCTGCAAGTCTATGGGCCGGGCACGCCCGACACGTGACGGTTTATGGGATTTTGCTGACTGCTTGCTTTGATACTTGTACTGCGCCGGATGGGCTGCCGCCTTTCTCCTCCCGGTCGGCTGCTTTCCCGCACATAAACGACTGATTATAGCGGCAGGGCCGTCGCTCGGCTCAATCGGTGTTTTTGGGGTTCGCGCGTGCGGGGCAAAAGACGAAATTTTCCAGGCAGGGTACAATTAGCGGCTACGCGCCCGTAGCTCAATGGATAGAGTACTGCTCTCCGAAGGCAACGCTAAGTCAAGTGCGATTTGGGTGAGGGTCGAAATAGCTGAGTAAAGCCAAGCGATTGGCGGAGCTCAAAGGAAGCAAGAAAATCGCTGCTGTGGTCGCGGAAGCACTGCGGAAGCAAACTGGAAGGAGCTTGTAGAGTACGAACGGCGACAATCGGTGGGGCCTGAAGCTGCGTCGTTTGAGCCAATTCGCTTTTTGAATTCGGGATTGACCTTGGTCGATCTCGGACACTATCTGAATATCGATGCGCCCGTAGCTCAGCTGGATAGAGCGCCACCCTCCGAAGGTGGAGGCCACACGTTCGAATCGTGTCGGGCGCGCCACTCTCTTATGAGACTGACTCTTCTCACTGAATTACAGCGGGATTTTCAGCGCCCAACGTATGGCGTCGATCGAGTTCGACGGATAACACGTAAGCACCCTGGCGGGGTGCAGCTACGCGCTGCTCCCTTATCATCGGCGGCATTTTGTGAGGGAGCACCGCGAGATGCTCTAATCGGCGCAGCCTGCGTCTTCGGCCATAGTGCGATGTGCGGGCTCGCCGCCATGAGCGCAGCGGACGATTTCCGCATCCGCCCAGGGCGGATCCGCTCGATGAGCAGCGCGCGAAGCCCTTCATCGCGTAGGCGCTGGCTGCGGCCCAGCGCGTCGGCGGATCGGTCGCCCGCAAGGGTATGATTGGGCCGAACCATCGCTCCCGTTTCGACCGTGGGCAGCGCGCATCGATGCAGGCCAATCAGCTTATCACCTCCCGCTCACGCGGCGCCGTCGTCAAAGCGCGCGTGGTCCACCATGGCGGACGCGACGCGCCACTCGCAACCCACCTCAACTATTTGCGCCGCGAAGGCGTCACCCCCGACGGAGAAGGCTCGGCTGTTCGGGCCCCGGCAGGGACGACGCCGATCCAAAGGCGTTCGCGGAGAAGTGCGAGGACGATCGATCTCATCTTCCAAGTCTCGAATGCGGCAGCTTATCGCGGTTTCCTGGATCTCCAGCGTCTTGGCTGCACGCCGGAAGCTGCCGCAATCGGCAGCCGCAACAACATAACGGAGATGGCGCAGCTCCATCAGCTGCACCCGCCACAATCATCCGCAGGAAGTTCACCGATCGAGCATTGAATCAAGATCGCTTCGCATTGTGCCGAACGGTTCATCGACGCCCGGCCAGATTATCGCCGGTGATCAGCCCGGTGCGCTATCACCCGATATGCCTGCCTCAAGCGAGCTTGCGACGCTGAACATCGAAGTTCTCCTCCATCGCGGCCAGCGAGGGTTTCAAGAGCGCACAACAGATGCTCAGCGACATCAAGCCGATCCTCGTCAGAGGCGCGCCTGAACGCATCGAGCACCAGATCCTCGAGTTTTCTAGGCTGCGGCAGCGTCAAAACCCTGCTGGGACAGCGCGTGTACAATCGCCTTCTCACTCACAGTTTCCTTTTTGAAGGTAACCTGCACCTGTTTCTGCCAGAGTTTTGTTTTGACTTTGTGCACGCCAGGTATCTGCGTAAGGGCGCTGCGGATCTTCTCCGCGCAGCCGTCGCAGACCATTCCCGGAACCTCCAGCATCACTGTCATATCCGGATTGAGCTGGGTGGTCATTTGTCCTCCATTAGAGCAATGCGGCGTAAACTTGGGCGTAGTACCACCCGACAAACACGAGAGCGGCGCCGCTCACGAGCTGAATCGGGCGGCCCAACAAGCCGAGGCGCGTAAAACGCGTGGCAGTGCTTGCGGCAACGCCGGCGAGCAGGAAGGGAAGACCGCGCCCAACGCCGAAAAAGAACGCCAGAAGTACGCCGAGTTTTGGCGCGCCAGTCGCGGCAACGACCGTGAACAAGAGGAGGAGCGGGGCCACGGACGTGCCAAGGCTGAACACCAGCCCATAGGCAAAAGCTCCCGCCACTCCCGGCCTGCGCAAAGCACGGAGTCGATCAAATGACACCCGTGGTCGCCAAAAAGCGAGTCCCGCAGCCGAGAACGAGATAATCGCCATCGCGAGCGCCCAATTGCGGCCGAATGACTCCGTGGCCAATGCGCCGAGTTGACCCGCAAAGAGACCAAGCGCTGTGAGGCTTCCGACGATGCCAACGAAGAAAGCCCCTGCGATTGCAAGCCCGTCGTGACGACCTGCAGCATCAGATGCACCAGCCATACCCGCGACGCTGAGCCCGACAGGCAATGTGCACGGGCAAACCGCGCTCGCTAAAATACCTGCGAGGAACGTGGTTCCGATTGCTGGCAGGAGTGCCCCTCCAGCGAGCCCAAGTTGGATCGACTGCAACGCAGACTCCAACGTCATTTCGCCTCCACTGGTGTTCCAGCTTGATACCCGAGGGCGTTCACAGCGGCTACGATTCGGTCAGGTGAAACACGTGCAGGGGCATAGGTCACGCGCATCGTCCTGGCCGCCAAGCTCACCTCGACATTAGATACGCCGTCGATGTTCTTCACAGTTCGCTTGATCGTCGCGGCACAGCTCACACACGACATACCGGTCACCGGCACGATGACCGTCGTTCCTACAGCCTTATCGGAAGCTGAGCTTGTCGCCATCCCAACTGCGAAAATGACAGCGAGAAGCAGCGCGACGAGCGAAAGCAGTGCGACCAAACGAGCGCTAGGCAATCTCGTCTTTGCACTCCTGATCGTCATAGCGGTTTCTCCATACGGTTGCGCGCGCCTAGCACATGCACCTTTGACCAAGGGATTATGCGTTCCGTACCACAGTCCGGAGTCAAGGGGCACTGCGGGTACCAGGCGCAGGAGATGAAGGGATCTCCGACCTGAACAAACGGAGCGACATCAAAGCCAACGCCAGTTCGATAAGGGCAAATGACGCCAAGGCGGTTCCGAAGCCAAACCGAAGCATCTCGCCGAAGATGAGGCTCCCAAGCCCAAAGCCGACAAAGAGCATAAAGACGTTCAGCCCCATGGCTTGCCCAGGCCGCTCGCCCCCAAGGGAGGTCACAATCCCGCCGAATAGGGGTTGGGTCATGTCGTAGCCCAAGGAAAGCAACATCGCGACCAGTGGAGCAAGGATCAACGGAAAGCCAAGCAGCAAGAACACGGCTGCGATGCTGCCAAGCATGAGCCCAATTGGCAGCAACCTCGCACGCCCCCATCGGTCGGCCATTCGGCCGATAACCGGCCCGAGCAACAACCCTGGAACGCCATATCCAAGCAACGCGAGACCGATGCCGGCCGGACCGATGTCGTAGCGACGCTCAAGATAAACCCCAAGCCACGTGAAGACCCCGGAATGAAACATGGAGTTGATGAGGACATAGCTGTAGGTGCGCCGCCCTCTTGGCGTCTGCAGAAGGCTCTTGTAGGCGCGGAATACGTCTCGGGACGTGCTCATTACCGGCTGCGCCGCAGCAGCGATGATGCGTCGGTAAGGCAAGAAAAGAAGCAGGGATCCCAATCCTGCTGCTCCTACGACGACGAATAACCCCTGCCAGCCGATATGAGGAACCATCATTGCGCCCAATGGCGACCCAAAAGCCATCCCCCCGGCCATCGCGCCGAATAGCCATCCGAGAGGGCGTCCACGTTGTTCATAGGGATAAAGCCGACCGATAAGCGTTAGGCCGAGAGGAACAACGCCGCTGGCGCCCAGCCCTGTTAGCACCCGCCAAGCTGTGATCTGCTCAATCGAGGTTGCGGTCGCTGTCAATCCGGTGAGCACCGCGAAGAGGGCCAGCGAAGCGAACATGACGCGGTGGATGCCAAGCCGATCGGCCAACAGTCCGTAGACAAGCGTCGCAACGCCGTAGGGGATCAGGTACGCCGGCACTATAAGGCTGATGCGTTGGATCGAGGTCCCAAAGTCGTCAGCAAGAGTTGGGAGAATCGGCGCGACCATATAGGCCTGAAAGAAAATCATAAATGTCGCTAGCGAGAGCATCCAAAGTAGACGCTCGCGTCGGCCATTCGCCGCGCTAAGGGGCGTTGCAGTAGTCATTGGGCTCAAAGTCCTTCTTATCGACTCGCTCTGACACGAGCTGAGACGGGTTTCGCAGCCGGGCCGGTATCTGGCTGCTTACCGATTTTCTGGGTTCCTTTGGAAACCTCTCAGCCGTTCGACGGGATGACGGTGTAGTGGATCGTCTGTGCGACAATCCGTCCGTCCCTGATCAGATAGCTGTCCGCGCCATCCTCGACTTCGGCACCGCTACCGCGTGCACTCCACTCGAGAAAGCCGAGTTCGCCTTCAACCAACATGTTCTTGTATTCGAACACAGCCTCGGGCAGCTCTTCTCTGAGCCGTTGGGCGAGCTGGCGTAAGCCGTCGTGGCCTCTGAAGACGCCGCTCGCCGTCAGCACGACGAGATCCTCAGCATAATTCCGCGCCAGATCGTCTTCGACGGTGCCGTGCTGACTTTCACGCAAATGATCGTCGAGCACCTCCGCCGGCGCGCGGAATTTCATCGTCCCACTGCCGTGCTCCTTCACGCCGTCTGAGCCAAAGGCGACTCGACCTTCTTTCCTACACTGAGGACCGCATCAAAAAAGAGCTGCGGCCGTCCCCATAGCGAATTGAAGAAGATGGCCGTGACGCTGACCGCCATCGCCACCATGGCCCACACCGGGTAAATGAGACCTGTCGCGGCGATCGGGATTCCGACGCCGTTGAATAGGAACGCAAGAGTCACGTTCTGGAGCATCTTACGGTAGCTCCTTCGGCTGATCTGGCGCGCGACCAGAACGGCGTCCAAGCGATTGGACAGGATGATGATGTCAGCGGATTCGATCGCGATGTCGGTGCCACCACCCATAGCGACGCCGACATCCGCCTGCATCAATGCGGGGGCATCATTGATACCGTCGCCCACCATCGCGACCCTCGTTCCGCCCGCTTGGAGCTTTCGGATGATCTCCGCCTTGCCATCGGGCAAAATGCCGGCGTGCACAGTTTCTATGCCGACGTCTCGCGCGACCTTTTGCGCGGCGCGCTCATTGTCACCGGTCAGCAGAATCAGGCGAAGCCCGTCGGACCTCATTCCCGCAACTGCTTCCTTGGCGTCGCTTTTCAGCGTGTCACCTAGGGCAATGATGCCGAGCGACTGTCCGTGTCTGCCGACGGCGATCACTGTCCGGCCGACTTCCTCCAGCGCCGCAATTCGATCAGTAAGCGTCGAAAGGTCCACGCCTCGCTCCGAGAGAAAGCGTGGACTGCCGACCAGGATCTCCCCGCCATCGATCTTCGCAGCGATGCCTTTGCCGGGTACAGCCTCAAAGGACTCGACGTCTGGCGGGACGGCGCCTCGCTCGAAAGCCGCCGTGACCACTGCCTGCGCGAGCGGGTGTTCAGAGGAAGCTTCTGCCGCTGCCGCCAACGCTAACAGCTCATCCTCTTCGCCATTAATGGCCTCAATCTCACGAACCGCAGGCTTGCCCTGAGTAAGCGTGCCGGTCTTGTCGAGAACAATGGTCTTTACCAGACGGAAGCCTTGGAAGGCTTCGCCCGTGCGCATTAGAACGCCCCGTTCGGCCGCCTCACCAGCACCGCGCACTATTGACAGCGGCGCGGAGATACCCACCGCGCAAGGATATCCCATTACAAGCACACTCAAGCCGGCGAAGATTGCCCGTTCCAAGTCGACTTCGCCGGATACGAGCCAGGATCCGACCAGCCAACCGACAAGAGCGAGCATCGCAATAATGAGGACTGCCGGCGTATATACCTGAAGAACTCGGTCAACGAGATGCAAGAGGCCTGGCTTGAGTGCCCGAGCGTCCTCAACCTCGCGAATTACCTTGTGCAGGAAGCTCCCCTCGCCGACCGCTCGCACCAGAACGAGCAACGTGCCATTGCCATTGATTGAACCGCCGATCACCGCGTCGCCTTTTTTCCGCTCGACCGGAATCGGCTCGCCGGTCACGAAGGACTGATCGACCGCCGAATGCCCGCTAGCCACCTCACCATCGACTGGCACGCGCTCACCAGGACGAATACGGACGAGATCGCCGATCGCCACCTCCGCGATCGGCAGTTCCAACTCCTGGCCATTGCGCTCGACGCGCGCGGTTTCCGGCTGAAGATCGAGGAGCTGTTTCACCGCCTGCGAACTGCGGGTCTTGACGATCAGCGAGAGCCATTCCGAGAAGATGTGGTAGGTCGTGACCATCACTGAAACTGCGAAAAAGGCTGCCGTCGGGTAGGCTGCGGGGGAGAAAATGAACCCGATCATGCCGCCAATGATGCCGGCGAAGGCACCCGTCTCAAGCAAGACATGTTGATTGAGAATGCCCCGGCGCAGTGCCTGCGCTGCCATCACCAGAATATGGCGTCCAATGCCAAAGACGAGGATGACGGCCATGGCGGCGACAAGCCACGGAACGGCTGCAGCGAACCAAGCCTGCTCCTTCACGAGCATCAGCGCGAGTGCGGCGATGCCCAATCCGCCGGCTCCGAGAATCGCTGGAGCGAGGCCTCGTGCTCGCAGCACGAGGAACATCAACCCGATGAGGCTGAAAAATACCACGCCATGGATGGCGAGGGCCGCGATACCCATCGGGTTGGTAATTAGGGCTATGGCGAGGAGGCTGAACGCGGTCGCAACGAGAAAACGGCGACCTTCGCGGACGAGCTCGCGCTCCTCCTCTTCGAAGGGCCGAACCTTGCGTGGATCTGAAATTGTATAGCCGATATCGCGCAGGATTTTCAGCAACACCTCGGGGCGGGCGACGCTCGGGTCGTATTCGACCAGCGCCTGCTCATGCGTGAGGCTTACCGCAACTTTATCGACGCCTGCTTGGCTGCCAAGCGCCTTTTCGATCGTTCCAGTGCAAAGCGAGCAATGCAGACCGCCAATCCGAGCGCGTATCCTGGCCCGATCGGGTCGGCTCGCCGGCTCCTCGCTCCAAGGCTGGGTACGGGGTGCAATCGCTGTAGCCGTGTTCATAACGTGACCTCCGGTCCAACAGTAGCCGTCGAGCTTCCGACGGCGTCCAGTTGAGCCGAGTCTACGCTCCGTACCAACCTACGGAGTCAAGCGGGGATCGGCGCGTCATTCTGCCCGGCTCATGAGCTAAGCCTTGATCTCGGCAAATAAACCGAAGCCGATCGACCAAAGACCAAGGGCGACGAGCAGCAAACCAGTCCAGAGCGGTAGTCGTCGCGATAAGGAGGACAGCCAATCCAGCGCCCGCCGCGCCGACGGGACCAGCACCGCTGCGACGATCGGGAGCGACAACGCGAACCCGAAGAGACTCAATGAAATAAACCCAGCCGAAAGGGTTCCACCGCTCACGCCGCCTGCTGCAGCCATGCCCAACAAGGCAAACATCAGCGGCGCAGCGCACGCTGGAATATTGAGGCCAAACAACAGACCCAAGGCGATGGAACCACGTGACCCAGACAGGCCGCCGAGGGCGGGTCCAAGTGAAATCTTCAGCGATCCAGCACGGCGTAAAATGTACAACAGGCCGATCGCCACATAAATCGCGCCAAGCACGATCCAGGCAGCCTTTTGGAAGCCTATGAAGGCGATACCGATGACAACGGCTGCCATGCCCAATGCTCCGATGAGCACTGCACGAGTGACCGCAAAGACACCGATTTGGACAAGTTTATCTGCGAAGGTCTTGCCTTCGATGTATTTTACAAAAACCAGGGTCGATCCTATCGAGCATGGTTTCTACAAAGCCGAGAAGGCCGAGCCCGATTGGAAGGACCACGAGTTGAAAAGCTCCCAGCTCGGTCACTGATCCTGAGCCGGAACTTGGTAGCCTGCCTTCTTGATCACCTCGACAAGCTGATCTTCCTTGACGGTCTGCGGATCGAAGAGAATGCGCGCCTGGCCGTCTTTGAAGGAAACATCGGCACCACGTACGCCCGCCTCAGAACTTACGAGGGCCTTAATATTCTGTGCACAGCCGCTGCAGTGCATACCTTCGATCTTGAGCGTGACGGATTTCATCTGATCTTCCTTCGTGTAGTAGAGGACGTTTGATTTTCAAGCCGGTCCCCCTCCTGAAGCGCCTCTAGAATAGTGCACCCCTTCAGTGCCCCCCGGCCAGGACAGTCCGCGATCACTTTCTCTAGCGCTTTGCGGATCTTCTTGAGCTCAATGATCTTCTCATCGACCTCGTTGATCTTTGACGCCGCCTTCTGGCGCACGTCGCTACAATCCGCCGAGGGATCGGCGCGCAGCCACAGCAGTTCCTGGATCTCGCGGAGCGAGAAGCCAATCTGTTGCGCTTTGCGGATGAAACGGATTCGTCTCACCGTCTCAGCAGAATAGTGTCGGTATCCGGTGTGTCCCGGCTTCTCTGGCTGCTCGATCAAGCCGCGCCGTTCGTAAAATCGGACAGTTTCGACGCCCACTCCCGCCTCGTGAGCGGCTTTGCTGATCGTGAATGCTTGCATACTCATCTCCCGATGGCTTTGAGTCTCGTGCGGAGAACGGCTCTCATGAAAGGCGTCAGGGCGTAACAGAAACCACCTTATGTCCTGAATTCGGCCCATCCACGAGATGTCCATCCCGAATATGGATGACCCGATCCGCGAGTCTGGCCAGTTCTTCTGAATGTGTAACGACAATGACCGTTCGTTCCCGCGATACCTCTTGAAGGAGTTCGTAGATGATCTGTCCCGAGCGCGAGTCGAGATTGCCGGTGGGCTCGTCGGCGAGCACTAGGCGCGGTTGGTTAGCCACGGCGCGCGCGATCGCAACGCGCTGCATCTCGCCGCCACTCAGCTCGCGAGGACGATGTTTCAAGCGGTGCCCGAGCTGGAAGCGCTCAAGCAATGTTTTCGCCCTCACGCTCCTCTCCGAGGCGCTGACGCCGTTGAACTCCATCGGCAAAGCGACATTCTCCAACGCCGTCAGATTCGGGATCAGATTGAACGTCTGAAAGACGAACCCGACCGTTTGCCTGCGAAAGCGCGTCAGCTCGCCTGATGATAGCCTGTTCACGGCCTGCCCAGCGACGAGGACCTCGCCCCGTGTTGGCCGGTCCATTGCCCCAATCATGTGCAAGAGCGTCGACTTCCCGCTTCCGCTTGGGCCGACGATGGCCACCATGCCCCTTTCCTGTATCGTGAGTTCGATCCCGGCGACCGCATCGACCGTCTCGCTGCCTTTACGATAGGACTTGGAGACGCTGCGCAGCTCAACGACCAAGTTGTCGATCAGCAGTTTATTCATGCTTCATGGCCTCAAGGGGAGAGAGTTTGACGGCTTGCCAGACTCCGTAGGCGCTGCCGATCACCGCCGCCAGCACAGCGACGGCAATGACGAGGGCGAGAGTCGAAGCAGAAAGATTGCTGTTGATCGCGAGACTCTCAAAGAGCGGCTTATAGTGGCTCGGCAGAAACGGCCCGATGCTCAGTGCGAACAAGCGTCCGGTGACGATCTCGCCGATGCCGCGGAAGAGCAGCAGCCCAAGAGCACCGCCAAGCAGCGTCAACGCCACGGCCTCCGTTAGAAATTGGGTGGTGACGCCGCCGTTGCTCGCACCGATTGCCTTTAGCGTGCCGATCTCGCGAGCGCGCTCGCGCACTATCATCAGGAGCACGAAGAAGACGACGATGACCATCAGGGCTACAGCTAGGATGCCGCCGACGCTGGTGAGCTGCGTAACCCTCTGACTGGTCGTCGCCGTGAATACGGCGGCGCTTTCGGGAACAAGGATATCCGCGACATCGCCGACCGCCTCTTGCAGCCGCTGCGCCACAACAGGCACGTTCTCGACATTGTCGACGTTGACAAATAGCCAGGAGATTCCCTGATCGATGCCGTAAATCGAGCGGAACGTCTCCACAGGCATGAAGAGCTGGAGGTCGCCGAAGATATAGCCGCTGGCGTACATGCCAATGATCCGTAATTCCCGCGTCGGCCGATCCATTCCGAAGATCGCCGGATGGGTGCGGGTTGGGTCGATCGTGAGCGTCGCCTTGCCGACATCTTCGGGCCTAATCCCGGCCCATTCGGCATAGCCCTGGCCAATGATAGCGACGTCCTGTCCGGCATCCTCAGGCATGAAATCCCGCCCAGCGATGATCCGCGGGTTACCGGCCTCACCGTGCGACTCGAGCCGCTTTACTGCGCCCGGTGCCAAGCCGACATGCATGACGAAGTTGGGCGGCGTAATCGGCGCCATCGCGAGGAGATACGGCTCGGCCTGTCTGACGTGTTCGATCCCGCGCACCTTCTCCAGCGTGTCCTGCGGCAGGAGACGATCCTGGCCAACCATGTTCACGTGGCCCATTGAGCCACGACCGCGAAGTTGTAGGACTGTGTTGACGTTCTCGTTCAGCACGGTCGTTTGCCGCTGCATCGCGTCGCCGATCGAATACATCGCGAGGAGTAGGAAAAAGGGAACGCCGATCAGGATTGCGACAAGGACAAGGCGGACCTTGTTCCGCAGGAGATTGCGCAGACCCAGGATGATCATGCCCATGCGGCCTCCTCAAGTGTTCTTCATGGCTTGTATCGGGCTCAGCCGAATGCCCTTGAAGATCGGATACAGACTGCCAAGGGCAGCGAAAACGAACCCGCCCAGCAGGATCAGGAGCAACGTGTTTTGATCAATGCTGAGCTCGAGGTCCAACGCCGCCCGAAGAACTGTTCCGAAGAGAGCGGCCGTACCCACCGCGCCCGCGGCTGCAAGTGCCGTCACCGCGAGGACCTCGGCGAGGAACTGCTTCACGATCTCCCAATTGGAGGCGCCGATCGCCTTAAGTGTGCCGATCTCGTTGATCCGCTCACGCGTCGCCAGGATCATGATGAAAACGACCAGAACGCCGCCGATCGCAAAGAGGAGCAACGATCCGTAGAGCGTGGCAGCCGCCATGCTCCCGAGGGTCGTTTTTGCCGTCGAGACCTGCTCGGCGGCGGTCACGGCATCTACGCCCGGCAGTTGCTGCAGGTCGTTCGCGACGGCCGCGACATTGGCGATCGAGTCGACCCTGACGCGGATCTTGGAGAGCTTGTCGCCGGGATTGTAGATGCGCCGGAACGTTTCCAGCGGAACGAAGACGTGGTTGTCACCGAAATCGTTGCCGGTGGCGTAGATGCCAACCACTCGCAGCGGCTGACTTTGGAGGGTGATCATCCTGCCCTGGAGTGAGGTCTCGCCGCTCGCCGCATTGAGCCCGAGACGCTCCTGGGCATAGACCCGGCCGACGACGGCGACATCCTGGGCCACGTCCTGCTCGCCGAGACCCCGTCCCGCGATGATCTCGGCATTCTCGTAGTCCACCTCCCCGATCGCGCGCATCGGCGCGTAAGGCTGCAAGCCGATGATCATCGCATATGCGTTTGGCCTCGACGGATCGACCTGAGGCGTATGGATATACTCCTCCACCTTTACGATATGCTCGGCATTGGAAATGCGCCGTATCTGCTCGAGGGTGCCGACCGAGAACGCGTCGGCGCCGACCGGCCTGTCGCCGCCGAAACCGCCCGTACCGAAGGCGCCGGCCTCGCGCAGCTCCACCATCGTTCGGACATTCGCTTGGAGGCTCTCGAGCTTGCCGCGCGTCTGGAAGGCGCCTTGAACCATCACGGCGAAGAGACCGATGATGATCGCAAGGAGAAGAACCACGACCCCTGTGCGAACCCGGGTGCGGAAGGGGTTTCGCAGCCCTCTTGTAACTGCACTCATTCTTCACTCCAGATCGGGCGCGCAAGCAAAAGGCTGCACTGTCGGATCGGTTTCCAACGTTAGCATCCGTACCTAGGTACGGGGTCAAGTCGTTTCTCACCAGTATGCGGGTGGGCACAGGTTGAAGCTGGAACAGAGCGCTCTACGGCAATCAGAATCTGGCGAAAGCATCGAGATCCTATGGGCTGGTGGATAGCGACCTGCCGTCAGGCAGAATGGCGTTGCTAAACCCACCCATTCTGGAGACGACAATGCAACAGGTTGCAAATCGGCCGGAACAGGCCGCTATCCGCATCGATCTTGGCGCGATCTTTGTTTCGATGGAACTGTCTCGATCAAGTTGGCTGATCACTTCACTGTCGCCGGGTGGCGGGGAGAAGATGTCCAAGCATTCTCTGCGGGGCGGGGACGTTGCGGGACTCCTGGAGCTGTTTGCGACGCTCCAGGAAAAGGCTCAGACCCGAACCGGTGAGCGCTTCCGGATTATTGTCATCCAGGAGGCTGGACTAGACGGCTTCTGGATCCATCGGGTGCTTCAGGGCGAAGCGATCGAGAGTCACGTGGTCGACGCCGCCTCGATCCTGGTGTCGCGGCGGCGCCGGCGGGCGAAGACCGATAAGATCGACGCCGAGACCCTGGTACGGACCTTGCTGGCCTATAAGCGCGGCGAGCCGCGGGTCTGCTCCATGGTCAGGCCGCCGACCCCCGAGGAAGAGGATCACCGTCGAATCTGCCGGGAGCGAAAGACGCTGATCGCCGAGCGGGTGGAGCACGTCAACCGGATCAAGGGGTTGCTGTTCACCCAGGGCGTCGGTGACTATGAGCCGCTGCGCCGCAACTGACGCACCAGGCTCGAGGACCTGCAAACGGGTGATGGTCGCGCCTTACCTTTCCACCTGAAGGCACAGGTTGTGCGTGAGCTCGACCGGCTTGAGCTAATCCTGGAGCAGTTGCAAAAGGTCGAGGCGGCGCGCGATGATCTGCTGCTGGATCGGGCCAAGGAGAACGACCCGGCGCCGGTGGTGAGACTGCTGCAGCTGAAGGGGGTGGGCGCTGAGTTCGCCAACGTACTCTGGTCTGAAGGTCTCTATCGTCACTTCGACAATCGAAGGCAGCTTGCGGCCTATGCCGGACTTGCGCCAACGCCCTGGCAGAGCGGTTCTGTCGATCACGAGCAAGGCGTCTCAAAAGCGGGCAATCCGCGGCTAAGAGGAACGATGGTACAGATGGCCTGGCTGTGGCTGCGACACCAACCAGACTCGGCCCTCAGCCAGTGGTTCAAACAGCGGGTCGAGCGCAACGGCGGGCGGCTGCGTAAGCCGCTGATCGTCGCCTTGGCACGTAAACTGCTGGTCGCACTGTGGCAGTATGCGACCGCCGGCGTAGTGATGGAGGGTGCCACCATAAAGCCGGCCTGATCTGAAGCCGCCCAAACCTCTTTCGCCATCTGACGGGGCCTGATCAGCCCCGGCGGATCCAGGCGGACGAACCGGCCTGGCACATGGTCTCAACAACCGCTCCAAAGAATGGTCACGTCCTCCTGAGCCTAGCCGCCGTATGCGGGATAAGGGTGCAGCCGCCCCGGGGCGGCGACCGTATGTGAGTTTCAACCGAGCCAGAAATGCTCGAATTGGAAGACAGGCTCAACCTCGGATCCGTAGCAACCCAAGGAGATAATCCATGAAGCCGTAAGCCGTACACAATCCGGTTGACTCGAGGTCGCCCTTGTGAGTCCGTGATGGCCAGCAAAGACGAAGCGCCGCATCACCGCGCTCAATTCCAGCACACCTGACTCCATCCGACAGGCACGCGCTTTCTTAGCCCGGTTCCTCCGAATCTGCGCATTGCAGATTCTGTTTGACACCGTACCATACTACGGCGGCTACAGTGCGCGCGGCTGGAACTCGGGCCCCCCAGGATTTGGCCACAGCCGCTTCAATGAGGAAGCAACCGCTGAGAGGAGATTGAAACGTGGCACAACAACAAGTCCGCCATGACTGCATCCAAGCCTGTCTCGACTGCACAATCGCTTGCGAAACCTGCGTCAGCTTCTGCATTGGCGCGCGGCTCGGCGAATACTCAGCGCTGGGCCGAGCTCTGTGCTGTCATCTGCGAAGCTTGCGCGGCTGAATGGGACAAGCACGACATGGAAGAATGCCGCCGCTGTGCCGAGGAGTGCCGGCGGGTCGCTCAGGCCGCCTGACGCTATCCGCGACAGCCGCGTGACGGGTTGCTCTATTGGTCAGACTGTTGCGCATTTCCGCTCGGATCCAAGGCATTTCCGCGTTTTTGTTGGGGATCGGTGACGCAACGCCGCGCTTCCACATGAACGTAAGTTGCAGGAACAAGGCAGTAAGGGCCGCCCTGAGGATGGCCGCACCGTCAGAACGAGCGACCCCATAGACCTCACAATGGATTGATCGTGAACCACCCTCTTGAAGGCGACCTGTCTCCTCCGGTCGAGAACCATAAATCGGAAAAGAGTCGCCTGACGCTGCTCCTCGGCAGCTATACGATGCTAGGACCGTTCTCGATTTCGACCTACATGCCCTTTTTTCCGGCGCTGATGGTCAGCCTGGGGGCCACACAAGCTCAACTTCAGCAGACCCTCAGCATCTATATGGCCGCGTTCGGCTTTATGATGCTGCTGCACGGACCGCTTTCGGATGCCTTCGGCCGCCGAACCGTCGTTCTCGTCGGATTATCAGTCTATCTCGCTGCCTCGATAGCCGGGGCCTTATCAACCTCACTTGCGCTTTTGATGTTGTTCCGAACGCTCCAGGGCCTCTCGGTGGGGGCGGGAAGCGTGGTCGGACGCGCAGTGATCCGCGATCGCTTGGAGGGTGCCGAAGCGCAAAGGCTGCTGTCGCAGGTCACGATGATTTTCGGTCTCGCTCCCGCCATCGCCCCCGTGTTCGGCGGATGGCTGCAAAAGTGGTTTTCGTGGCCGTCGGTGTTCATCTTCCTGGCGCTGTTCAGCTTTGTGCAGCTCGTCGCCAGCTTCGCCTACCTGCCGGAGACACTGCCTCCCGACAAGCGGACATCGATGCGACCGGCCGAGTTGGTCCGCAGTTACAAGTCCGTGCTCGGATCCAAACCCTTCTGGCTTCTGTCGCTTGCCTTGAGCGGAAACTTCGCCGGCTTCTTTCTTTATGTGTCCTCAGCTCCTTGGTTCATCATCGATTATCTGAGCCTGGACCAGGACCAGTTCGGCTGGCTGTTCATCCCCGCCATGTCGGGCGTGATCTTCGGATCTTACCTATCCGGCAGGCTCGCGAAGCGGCTTCCACGCCGGGCGACGGTACGCTGCGGCTACGCCATCATGTTTTCCGCCATAGCACTGAATTTGGCCTACAACGGCTTCTTTCCTCCCGATATTCCGTGGGCGGTCCTTCCGGTGGCGATGTACACCACCGGCATGTCACTCGCTATGCCCAGCATCACGCTGCTAACGTTAGACATGTTTCCGGGACTGCGAGGTATGGCGGCCTCAATGCAGGGCTTCATTCAAACGATGGTGATGACCTTTACCTCGGCTGTCCTCGCACCGCTGCTCGGCGCTTCCGGCATACACCTTGCGTTCGGTCTGTTTTCCTTGGCGCTCGCGGGGTATCTCTCGTGGTTCATCTACGCCCGACACTTTCTTACTGCGCCAAAGGAGCAGGAAGACACGATCCAGCCGAGAAGCCCTAAACGAAGGCGCCAAGAATGAGCATAGAGGCGAAGCGATCTGATGCGTGGCCCCACCAGTTAGGGCCTCGGTGTTGGCCGATCTTCTTCCGACGCTACCTCCTGGTTTCGGCAGGTGGCCACACACTCTGGGAGCCGCTACATCTTCCACTATACACGATTTCACAGGTGGCTCTCAATCTCAGAGTAGGCCTCTTTCTAGTCAGCTGCATCCTCACGCCGGTGGGGGCCCCGGCCTCGCAGCGTCCGTCGCCCAACGTGATGAACCTGATCTCCAAGGGTCGGTCTATCGCCCGCTCGATGATCGGCGGCATTCCGGAAACCCAGGAAATGCTCGATTTCTGTGCCGAGCGCGGCATCGTCGCCGACATCGAGATGATCCGAGCCGACGAGATCAACGGCGCCTATGAGCGCATGCCCAGGGGGAGACGTCAAGTATCGCTTCGTCATCGACAATGCGACGCTGGCGGCCTGATCGCGATGCGCCCCAGTTTTCAGCGTGTGTTCTTGGTCAGCGGTTTTCCTCCGAACCGATTGGCTTTACGGTGCGAAAGCGCCAAGCTCCGTTGCTCGAAGTAAGCGGCTATGCGGTGGCGCCTGTCCCGACGACCGGCTTGTCGACAAGCGCCGTCGACGCAATTGACGCGAGGCCGCGCGATACGGCCGACCAAGGGCGAGCACATGCTCCTCGTGGCGAGCCAAGCTTGGGCGCGTGCGTGACGATGGCCATGGTGAAACTGTTGACCCATGCCGTGGAGCTTCGTCATCTCCGCTACTTCGTGGCCGCGGCTGAGCATGGCAGCTTCCGTAAGGCCGGATCCGCCATTGGTGTTCAACAGTCCGCACTCAGCCGACGCATCCGCGATCTCGAACATCATCTCGGCGCTGCGTTGTTCCATCGGCATAGTGCGGGCGTTAGTCTAACTTTCGCCGGTCAACGCTTTCTGCGGCGCGCCCGACAGATACTGAGAAGCGTCGGCGACGGCATGCTGGACGTCGCCGCCATCGGCCGTTCAGAACATGGGCTGATCAGGATCGGCATCTATTCCTCGATCGCATCAGGTTTTCTCCCGGAGCTGCTAAGGCGCTATGGCAATCAATACCCGAAAGTTCAGATTGATCTGATCGATGACAATCCTGCCGAGCACGTGACGAGCATTCGGCAGCTCAAGCTTGATGCGGCTTTCGTGACAGGCGAGCGGGAATGGCCGGACTGTGAGAGAGTGTCTCTCTGGTCTGAGCGCGTGTTTGTCGTGCTGCCCGAGGACCATCGCCTAGTGGAGCGTGACGAAGTCGGATGGGACCAACTCGCGAAGGAAAACTTCATCGTCAATGAAGCGCCACCAGGTCAGGAAATTCACGACTATCTGGTGCAGCGTCTTGCAGCCTTGGGACATCACCCAGAGATACGAGTCCAGCATGTGGGCAGGGAGAATCTTCTGCCGCTTGTGGCGCTGAACCGGGGACTGACCGCTGTGAGCGAGGCGATGACGGCGGCACAGTTCCCCGGAATCTCGTACCGACCGATCACTGGCGAGGTTTTACCCTTTAGCGCGCTATGGTCCTCCAAGAACGACAACCCGGCCCTTCTGCAGTTCCTCGAGCTTGCCCGCTCAATGGGCAGGTCGAACGATAGAGATGCTGTCACAGCGGCGTTCTCGACGATTGAAGTGAGCGCCGAGCCCTTGAAAATGCCCGATCAGTTGCAATGAACCGCTCTAGCATCGGCACGATCAGCTTCATGGGGTCAGCAACGGGCTGGCTCGACTCGCGAGCCAATACCTCCGCATATGCCGAGAGATCTCGGTGAAGCGCGGCCGGTAATTCCACCGTCGCCTTCACGGGCTTCTCGTCGACGATCGGCCCGAGCTTGAGTTTTGCCATATCAACCTCCATACGGTTCGAGGACGAGATCGCGGGTGACGATAACGCGGACCGGGAAACCAGGACGTATGGTCAGCGTGGGCGCGATCTGCGACTGGCGCCGGATAATCTGCTGACCAGCGTCGTTGATGGTGTCCTGCGCCCCGTTGCGGATCGCCCGAACGAGACGATCTTCGTCGCTGACGGCCAGCTCCGTACCAACGGCAAGCAGGGTTGAAAGCCCGGCAGCCTTGGCAAGGTCCCACCAATGATAGTCAACCCCGTCCTGCAGGCCCGCATAACCCTGCGGATCGGCTCCAGGCTGTCTTTCCAGAACGATGGACCGGCCATTTGGAAGGATCAGCCTATTCCAAACGAGGAGGACCCGGCGTTGTCCGAAGCCGACATCGTTGCTGTATTCGCCGATGATGCGCGTTCCCTGCGGCACGATGAGGATGCGGCCCGTCGGGCTATCGTAGATGTTCTCCGTGACCTGGGCGGTGATCTGCCCGGGAAGATCGGAGCGGATGCCGGTGATTAGCGCGGCTGGAATAACGGCGCCGGCTTGAAGCACATAGGGCGAAGCTGGGGCCATCACGCGATCGGCCGACACGGTTCGACGGTCCACCGTGCCATTCAGGAAAGCAAGCTGTCGATCGTGGGCCGTCTGGGCGCCGGCTTGCATCCCCAGGTTCGGCAGTCCGGGCGCAGTCGTGCCAGCAGGCGATGCGGCTGCTCCCGGTCCGGTCTGGAAGAAGACGCGGCTGGTCCGCGCCGCTTCCAGTTCGGCGAGACGGCGCTGTTCTTCGGGACCGGGTTGCTGCGTCGCCATCGATGGCGGAACGACTGGCTGGCCGCGATTCTGGGCATCAAGGATGGGCCTTCCGAGGTCGCCGGGCAGAGCCGGGCCGAGGACAGGACCCGTGTAATCACGCGGCAGGCCAGCAAGGCCATCGGCGGTTGGGCGGTTCTCCGTCGAATAGAGTTCCTCATTGCTCGTTCCGGCGTCGCGCGTCTGCAGCGCGTATATGAGGGCCCCGCCGATGCCGATGCTGACGACGAGGCCCGCGCTCGCGAGAACCTTGCGAGAAAGACGCGTCACGCGGGGCGGTTCGGCACGTAGGCGCATGGGCGCCGCAGATTCCGCAGCCGCCGTCGTCGGGGCCTCGTCGTTGGTCGTTTCGTTGTCGCTCATGACGCGGGCCTCCCGTCGGTACGCACGATCCTGACAGTTTGCTGGCGATCACCGCTGCCGAGGCGCAGCTCGGCGGCGCCGAAGATTCGGTCGACGATCAGGATGTTCTGATAGATGCGGCTGTTGACGATCTGGGGTTCGCCGTCCGAGCCGAGGACGAAGACGGGCGGCATTTCGCCCTGGATGATTCCGCGGGGGAATTCGACATAGACTCGTCGACCGTCGTCATAGACGGAGATCGGCCGCCACGGCGGCGTGTCGCCGGTCAGTCCGTATCGATATCGGCGCGCGGAGGCTGCGGGAATGACTGGCGTCGCCGGAACATTCGCGCGCTGTGCGGTGGGAGGCTCGGGATAAGCCCAGGCGATCGCCGGCATGTAGGGCGTCTCGGCGGCGCGCAATTCGATCATGTAAATGCGCCGGTCGGTCGTAATCACGAGATTGGTGGTGATGCCCGTGCGCGTCGGCTTCACCAGGACATGGACGCGGCGGGATATTCCCGATCCGCTTTCGGTGTCGCCGATGATCCAGCGGGCGGTGTCCCCGGCTGCGATCGGGCCGGCACCGGTGAGGCGCTCTCCGGGTTCGAGCGCGATGTTCGTGATCTGACCCGGCGAGGCATAGACCTGATAGAGCGCCCCCTCGCTCCACGGATAGATCTGGATGGAATTGTAGTAGCCCTCGCGCCGGGGCTCGACGCGTGCGGCGGCGTTGGCGTTCTGAACGCGCCCGGTCGGCGTGTTCGCAGCGGTTCCACCACGCGCCGGCGTCCAGGCCGGTGGGGTGTGCGGGGGCCGCGGTCGCTCCTCGGTGACAGGCGCCGGCACGGCCGGCAGGGACGGCACGTTGTCGTCGTAGCTGATCTGCGGGGGTTTGGTCGTCGCACATCCCGCCAGCGCAGTGGCGGAGAGCAGCACAAACGCCAAAGCGTGTTTACGGAAAGCCGGATTGCCTGATCTTCCCAAAGACGTGCTCATTGGGACATCTCCCGCGACCATGAGATGGCGTTGACGTAGATCCCGAGCGGATTGGCACGCAGCCGTTCGGCATCGCGCGGGGTCTGAATCACGATGGTGAGGATCGCGGTCCAGCGCTCAGTGGTGGCGAGCTGGCCGTTCTCGTAGCGCCTCTCTGTCCAAGCGACGCGGAAGGAATCCGGTGACGCGCGGATGACGCTGGAGACTTCCACCGCGATCTGCTGACGCCCGACGCGGGTGAACGGATCATTGGCGCGGGCATAGTCGTTAAGCGCGGCCGCGCCTCGGTCCGTTGTCCATTCGTAGGCCCGGAGCCAGTTCTGGCGGACGATAATGGGGTCGGCCGGGATGGAGCGGACCTGCTCGATGAAGCGGCCGAGATGGAACGCAATCTGCGGATCGGTGGGCCGATAATCAGCCGTAGCGGCCGCGACAGTCTGCGCCTGACCGAGGCGATCGACTTGCACGACCCAAGGCACGACGGTCCCGCGCGCCGATTGCCAGACGAGCGCCGCAGCGAAACCGGCGGACAGGATCAGGGAGCCGAAGGCCATCGCGCGCCAGTTCCTCGCCTGAACGCGGGCCGAACCGATGCGGTCGTCCCAGATTTGCGCAGCCTTCTGATAGGGCGTCACGGGCTCGGGCGACTTGCCGTAATGGGCTGCGGGTCTTTTGAAGAAGCTCATGTGCGGTCACTTTCGGAAAGGTTGACGGACGAGCCGCCGCCGTGGCTGTCGCCAGCGCGAACGGCGTGGGCCGCGAGAGTTGCGCCGTGGCCAATGGAGCGGCTGCGTTGCATGCGCTTGGCCCAGGCGGGGGGACTGTCGCGGGAGGCTGCGGACGTGTCGGCGGCGATCTCGCCATCAATGGTCCCCATGGTCGAGGAGCCGCCAGTGGCGCCGAAGCCTGCTCTCGCCCCGCCGGAGAAGCTGGACTTCATGCTTTCCGCGGCCCGCGACGTCGCGCGTTTCAGAGGGGAAACCGTGGCCGCACCGGCCGCGCGGGCGACGCTGCCGAGACCGGAGGCTACGCCCGATGCGCCAGACTTGCCTAAGGAGCCGAGGCTGTAGGCGGCGCTTGCGCCGCCAGCGGCTGCTGCACCTCCACGCGCAACCGCAGCGCCGCCAGATAGCGCCGCCGCTCCTCCCTTCGCGGCAAGCCCGGCTGCTCCGCCGGCGGCAAGCGCGGCTCCTCCGACTGCGAGGCCGGTGCCGACGGCGGCTCCAGCGCTGAGCTGTGGTCCACCCTGAACCAGACCGGCGGCGATACCCGGACCAAAGATGCCCAGGCCGAGCAGAGACAATGCGGCCAGCACGACTGCCATGGCGTCGTCGATCGTGGGCGTTTGGCCGCCAAAGCCGGTGGTGAACTGCGAAAAGAGTGTCGAGCCGATCCCGATGATGACGGCGAGGACCAGTACTTTGATGCCAGACGAGACGACGTTGCCCAGCACGCGCTCGGCCATGAATGCTGTTTTTCCGAATAGGCCGAAAGGAATCAGTACGAAGCCGGCGAGCGTCGTCAGCTTGAATTCGATGAGTGTGACGAAGAGCTGAATGGCGAGGATGAAGAAGGCCAGGATGACGAGCGCCCACGCGAAGAGTAGGCAGGCGATTTGGATGAAGTTCTCGAAAAAACTGATCCAACCCATCAGATCGGAGATGGATTCGAGCAACGGTCGCGCGGCATCGAGACCCGTCTGAGCGACTTTCCCGGGTCGCATCAGATCCTCGGCTGTGAAGCTGGTGCCCGATCCCTTCAACCCAAGCCCGGCAAAGGACTCGAAGATGATCTTGGCGAGGTTGTTCCAGTTGCCGATGAGGTAGGCGAACGCGCCGACGAAGAGGGTTTTCTTGACGAGTCGAGCGATGATGTCGTCGTCGGCGCCCCAGGACCAGAAGAGTGCGGCCAGCGTCACGTCGATGACGATCAAAGTTGTCGCGATGAAGGCCACCTCGCCACCGAGCAGGCCAAAGCCGCTGTCGATATAGGAGGTGAAGACCCCGAGGAAGTTGTCGATGACGCCGGCGCCGCCCATCGTTCAGCGCCCTTTCTGCGGCTGAGCCGAGGGCCGCGGTGAACGGCCTAGGAATCGATCGCGCGTTTCAGCCCATACCTGCATGCAGTCTGTGTCGCTGGCCGCCGCTTCACCAAGCTGCTGGCACCGGCGTTGCGCATCCCGAAGCGGATCTCGCGTCGACAGCTCCGGACTTGCCGGTTGCCACGACGGAGGCGCTTCCTTTCGGGTCATCTCGATCGCCGTCGCCGTAACGGCGATGGCGACGAAGACGACGGCGGCCAACCGGGCCAGCATCTTGCCATCCATGGCGTTGCCCTCAGTTGCCGTTGCCGAACATCCGCGCATTGCCGGGCTGATAGCCGGCGCTCGGTGTGAGAAAGCGGCGGCGCTGTTCGCGACCCTGTTCGGCAGCAGCGGCGCGCTCAGCCTCGGTGAGCGCGCCCGACCGGCCGTTGGCCGAGATCAAGGCGATCAGATCCGAGAGTTGCTGCGACTGGAGCGCGAGAAGCTGATTGCCGGCTTGCGTGGCCTGCAAGGCGCCGGTCGCCCCCTGGCTCTGACTAACAAGGGCAGACATCTCGGACCGGTTCGTGTCGATATTGCCGACAACACCCGCCTGGACGCGCATCGCGTCCTGAAGTCCCCCGACCGTATTCTGCCAACGGCTGCGTGCGCCGGCGACAAGCTCGGCATCTGTAGCGGACAGAGACGCCCTGCCATATTGCTGCTGGAAGGCTCGGTCGATGCTTTGGACATTGAAGGCAATATTCTGCGCCTGCTGCAAAAGCTGATGCGTGCGCTGCACGTTTTGCTGGAGCTGCTGAAGCGACGAGTAGGGCAGACTGGCGAGGTTGCGGGCCTGATTGATGAGCGATTGGGCTTCATTCTGAAGGCTTTTGATTTGGTTATTGATCTGCTCGAGGGTGCGCGCCGCCGTCAGCACGTTCTGCGCATAATTCGACGGATCATAAACGATGCGACCGAAGAACTGGGCATGGGCCGGCATCGGCGAGATCGCAAGCGGCATCGCCAGCATGGCTGTGGCGAGCATAAGTGCGCGCCGGCAGGAACGATGGGTCTTCATATTCAAGCCTCCTTTTCGGGCTGCGGGGGAATGATGTTGGAGAGGTCGGGGATGAGGTCGGCCGCCCAATCGACGCCGCGCAGACGCAGCCAGGCTGCGAGAAATCCCTCGCGACCGTGTTCCGCCACAATGCGCGCAATCGAGGATTGATCGGTCTTGGAAGTGGCGGCCGCTAGCGCCAGTCCGACCTCGGACAGCCCGAGCTCGAAGAGGCGATTGCCGCTGCGGCTCTGGCAATAGTAGTCGCGCTTGGGCGTGGCCCTCGCCAGTATCTCAATCTGTCTGTCATTCAGGCCGAAGCGTCGGTAGATCGCCGTGATCTGCGGCTCGATCGCACGTTCATTGGGAAGAAGAAGCCGGGTCGGGCAGCTTTCGATAATCGCAGGCGCGATGCCGCTGTTGTCGATGTCGGAGAGCGATTGGGTGGCGAAGACGACGCTGGCGTTCTTCTTACGCAGCGTCTTCAGCCATTCGCGAAGCTGGCCGGCGAAAGCGTCGTCGTCGAGGGCCAGCCAGCCCTCGTCGATGATGAGCAGTGTCGGCGAGCCATTAAGGCGGTCGCCGATGCGATGGAAGAGATAGGACAGGACGGCTGGAGCCGCGCCTGTCCCGACAAGGCCTTCGATTTCGAACGCCTGTACCGACGCCGATCCCAGATGCTCGATTTCGGCGTCCAGCAACCGGCCGTATGGGCCGCCAACGCAGTAGGGACGAAGCGCCTGCTTCAGATCATTCGATTGCAGCAGAACGGTCAGGCCGGTGATTGTGCGCTCCTCGATGGGCGCGGAAGCGAGCGAGGTGAGCGCGGACCACAGGTGCTCTTTCACCTCTGGCGTGATCGTCACACCTTCGCGGGTCAGGATGGAGATCAGCCAGTCAGCCGCCCAAGCGCGCTCAGGCGTGTCGTGAATTCGGGCCAGAGGTTGCAGCGAGACGGATGAATCGACCCCCTCGGTGAGGTCGCCGCCCAGGTCGTGCCAATCGCCGGCCATCGCCAACGCCGCCGCCCGGATCGAGCCGCCGAAGTCGAAGGCGAAGACCTGGGATTTGGCATAGCGCCGGAATTGCAAGGCCATGACGCCGAGCAGGACCGACTTGCCGGCGCCGGTCGGGCCGACAACCAGCGTGTGACCGACGTCGCCGACGTGAAGGGAAAACCGGAACGGGGTCGAGCCTTCGGTCTTGCCGAACAGCAAGGGGGGTGCTCCGAAATGCTCGTCCCGTTCCGGCCCCGCCCACACCGCTGAAAGCGGGATGATGTGGGCAAGATTGAGCGTCGAAATCGGAGGCTGGCGCACATTGGCGTAAACGTGCCCTGGCAAAGAGCCCAGCCATGCATCGACGGCATTGATGGTTTCAGCCATGCAAGTGAAGTCACGGCCCTGGATGATCTTCTCGACGAGGCGCAGTTTCTCGTCCGCCGTGCGCGGGTCGTCGTCCCAAACGGTGACCGTGGCGGTGACGTAAGCTTGGCCGGCGTAGTCGGCGCCGAGTTCCTGCAGGGCAAGGTCTGCATCAGCCGCCTTGTTCGCAGCGTCCGTGTCCACGAGGGCGGACGCCTCGTTGGTCATGACCTCTTTGAGGATCGCGGCGATCGACTTGCGCTTGGCGAACCACTGGCGGCGGATCTTGGTCAGCAGCTTGGTCGCGTCGGTCTTGTCGAGCAGGATGGCGCGGGTCGACCAGCGATAAGGAAACGCGAGGCGATTGAGGTCGTCGAGGATTCCGGGCGTCGTGGCGGTCGGGAAACCGACGACGGTGAGGATGCGCAGATGCGCTGTCCCGAGACGCGGTTCGAGGCCTCCGGTCAGCGGCTGGTCGGCCAGCAGTGCGTCCAGATAGATCGGGGTTTCGGGAACGCGTACGCGATGGCGTTTCGTCGAAACCGCTGAATGCAGGTAGGTCAGGGTTTCCGCACTGTCGAGCCAGGCGCATTCCGGCATGAAACCGTCCAGAAGCGCCACCACGCGATCGGTCCGATCAACGAAGGTGTTCAGAAGTTCGTGCGGATCGAGGCCGCCGCGTTCCCGACCCTCATACAACCAGGCCTCGGTGCGGGCCGCCTCCTCGGCCGGCGGCAGATAGGTGATCGTGAGGAAGTAGCCGGAAACGAAATGCGCGCCGGCCTCCTCGAAATCGGCCTTGCGCTCGGCGTCGAGCAGACCTGATGCGGCATCGGGGAAGACGCTCGCCGGATAGGTCGACGCCTCATGGCGCTGGGCCTCCACGAAGATGGCCCAGCCTGATCCGAGACGCCGGAAGGCGTTGTTGAGGCGACCGGCGACAGCGACCAGTTCGGCAGCTACTGCGGAATCGAGATCAGGCCCGCGGAATCGGGCCGTGCGTTGGAACGATCCGTCCTTGTTGAGGACGACGCCTTCCGCAACGAGCGCGGCCCAGGGAAGATAGTCGGCCATGCGTGTGGCGGTTCCGCGATATTCGGCGAGGTTCATCATCGGTCGCGCTCCTCAGACAGACAGGTGGCCGGGGATGCGCAGGTGTCGGCGGCCGACCTCGACGAAAAGCGGGTCGCGCTTGGCCGCCCAAACCGCCGCGAAATGACCGATCGCCCAGATCGCGAGACCGATGAGCCAGAGACGCAGGCCCAGACCGATCGCGCCGGCGAGCGTGCCGTTCATGATCGCGATCGAGCGCGGCGCGCCGCCGAGCAGGATGTGCTCGGTCAGCGCCCTGTGGACCGGGACGGTGAAGCCGGGCACTTCGGCGAGCTGTTCGAGAACAGCCGCCATCAGACGAGCGCTCCGCCGCCGAACGAGAAGAAAGACAGGAAGAAGGAGCTGGCGGCGAAGGCGATCGACAGGCCGAAGACGATCTGGATAAGCCGCCGGAAGCCGCCGGAAGTATCGCCGAAGGCCAGCGTCAGGCCGGTGACGATGATGATGATGACGGCGATGATCTTGGCGACGGGGCCTTCGATCGACTGCAGGATGGACTGCAGCGGCGCCTCCCAGGGCATGGACGAGCCGGACGCGTGGGCCGCTTGGGAAAACAGGATGCTGATGGAAATCGCAGCGGCCGAGGTCGCAAAGACTCGGCAACCGCGCGCGAGCGTGCGGATCATGAGAGTTCTCCTGTGCTGGGGGTGGTGGCTGGCGTGATGCGGTAGTCGCCGTCCGGGCCAAGCCCCTCGACGCTCGCGAGTTCGGCGAGCCGGCGCGCGGAGCCGCGGCCCGACAGAACCGCGACGAGATTGATCGTCTCGGCGATCAGGGCGCGCGGAACAGTGATGACCGCTTCCTGGATGAGCTGCTCGAGGCGACGCAGCGCGCCGATGCCGGAGCCGGCGTGGATCGTTCCGATCCCGCCGGGATGACCCGTGCCCCAGGCCTTGAGCAAGTCCAGCGCCTCCGAGCCGCGAACCTCGCCGATCGGAATACGATCTGGCCGCAGGCGCAGGGACGAACGGACCAACTCGGAGAGTGTCGCGACCCCGTCCTTCGTGCGCATCGCGACGAGGTTGGGCGCTGCGCATTGCAGCTCGCGCGTATCCTCGATGATGACGACGCGGTCGGCGCCCTTGGCGACTTCCGCCAGGAGGGCGTTCGTCAGTGTGGTTTTGCCGGTAGAGGTTCCGCCGGCGACCAGGATGTTGGCGCGTGAGGCTACAGCCTGGCGAAGAATGGCCGCCTGGTCGGCGGTCATGATGTTCGCGGCGACGTAGTCGGCGAGGCTGAAGACGGCGACGGCCGGCTTGCGGATTGCGAAAGCGGGCGCCGAGACGACGGGCGGCAGTAGCCCTTCGAAGCGTTCGCCGCTTTCCGGCAGTTCCGCCGACACCCGCGGGCTTCGCGGATGCACTTCGGCGCCGACATGGTGGGCGACCAGCCGCACGATGCGTTCGCCATCGGCGGGCGAAAGACGCTCCCCTGTATCGGCGAGGCCCTCTGACAGGCGATCCACCCACAGGCGACCGTCGGGGTTGAGCATTACCTCGACGACGGAGGGATCTTCGAGAAATCGCGTGATGGACGGGCCGAGCGCGGTACGCAGCATGCGCGCGCCGCGAACAAACGCTTCAGGTTTATGACTTGTGGTCGTCATCTCGGCCCCGCTTCTTGACGGGGCGCGAAAGTCGATCCCCGGATCGGGGTTGATTAAAAGAGCCTGAAATCAGGCCGCTTCAACAAGTATCGGGCGTAGTAGTAGTGTGGCGTGCAAATACAGGAGAACGGCGGCGGCCACTTCTGACGCCACCAAACATAGTCCTATTGGTTGCCGCTTCCAATGCTCTCCGAGTCGGCTCCGATATCTTCGGAGATTTCTTGTCGGAGCTTCGGGCCCTGGGCCAAACGGCGACCGAGCGCCGTCACAAAGCCCTCATAGCGTTCCGCCGCTTTGGCGCGAGCGGCATGGGCTGCTGGCTCAGGGAGGGCCGGCGTGGTGGCCAGCCAGAACTTGATGAACACCGCCAGGCTTTCGACCGAGATGCCGACGTCCCGCTCCATGCGGGTCAGTCGGCGGTCGAGCTGATCCAGACGCTTGGCGACAATCGCCTCACGCCTTTCGGCATCATCTGGAGACAAAAAGGACGCGATCGCGGCCTCAGCAATCATCGACTGCGACTGCTCCCGCCGCGCGGCATAGTCGCCGAGCATCGTCATGACGTCCGGGTCGAGGTAGACTGAGATCTTTATCTTCTTCCTTTGTCCCGCCATGGCCTACAACTCCATGCCGTCATTGGGGTCGAGCGACACCTGACGGGCTACCCCGTGCATCAAGCGGGTCATGCGCCGGTTCTGCGCGGCTTCTTCATCAGGCTCCTCGGGAAGATCGAACTCGAATTCATTTTCGATCGGAGCCTTCTTCTCTTGCGGCGCCGTGCGATTAAGCTCGGGTTGATGGCGGCGCTCGGATTCGGTCGGATCTTCATCGGACGACATGGATGTGGCGGTCGCATCGATCCCCTCGGGACGCGTCGGAACAGGAAGGCTGCTCCAGTCGTCCTTACGTCCCTGCGCGGGCTTGACCAACGCGGGCGGCGAAAGGATGCGCTCCTTGAAGCGGCCGTCCTCATAATAGCGGGCCTTCTTCGCCCGGATCGGGGGCGTCCCAGCCACCATGACGATTTCGTCGCTGGGCGGGAGCTGCATGATTTCGCCGGGGGTCATCAACTGGCGGGCCGTTTCCGAACGCGACACCATCAAATGGCCGAGCCAAGGCGACAGACGGTGGCCGGCATAGTTCTTCATCGCCTTCATCTCGGTGGCGGTTCCCAGCGCGTCGGAAACACGCTTGGCGGTGCGCTCGTCGTTCGTCGCGAAGCTGACCCGCACATGGCAATTGTCGAGGATCGAATTGTTCGGGCCGTAGGCTTTTTCGATCTGGTTGAGCGACTGGGCGATGAGAAAGCTCTTGAGCCCGTACCCCGCCATGAAGGCCAGGGCGGATTCGAAGAAGTCGAGGCGGCCCAAGGCCGGGAACTCGTCGAGCATAAGCAACAGCCGGTGGCGGCCAGCCTTCGCCTGCAGGTCCTCGGTCAGGCGCCGCCCGACCTGATTGAGAATCAGGCGGATCAGCGGCTTGGTGCGGTTGATGTCGGAGGGCGGCACGACGAGGTAAAGGGTGGTCGGCCGCTTGCCTTCCACCATGTCGGTAATGCGCCAGTCGCAGCGCCGTGTGACCTCGGCCACGACCGGATCGCGATAGAGGCCAAGGAAGGACATGGCGGTGGACAGCACGCCCGATCGCTCATTGTCGGATTTGTTGAGCAACTCGCGTGCAGCGCTGGCGATCACCGGATGGGGTCCCGCCTCTCCGAGATGCGCGGTCTTCATCATAGCCGCCAACGTTGACTCGATCGGCCGCCGCGGATCGGACAGGAAGGCGGCGACGCCGGCCAGCGTCTTGTCGTCCTCGGCGTAGAGGACATGCAGGATGGCGCCGACCAGCAGGGCGTGGCTGGTCTTCTCCCAGTGGTTCCGCTTCTCCAGCGAGCCTTCGGGATCGACCAGGATGTCGGCGATGTTTTGCACGTCGCGGACCTCCCATTCGCCGCGGCGCACCTCGAGCAGCGGATTGTAGGCAGACGATTTCGGATTGGTCGGATCGAACAGCAACACGCGGCCGTGCCGGGCGCGGAAACCGGCGGTGAGCTGCCAATTTTCTCCCTTGATGTCGTGGACGATGGCTGAGCCCGGCCAAGTCAGGAGCGAGGGAACGACGAGACCGACGCCCTTACCGGATCGCGTCGGAGCAAAGCACAGGACATGCTCGGGTCCATCGTGCCGCAGATATTCGTGGTCGTAGCGGCCGAGCACGACGCCGTCCGGTCCGAGCAATCCAGCCGCCTTGACCTCGGCTTTCTCGGCCCACCGAGCCGAACCGTAGGTCGCGACATTCTTCGCCTCGCGGGCCCGGCGGATGGACATGGCGATGGCGACGGCGATGGCGATGAAACCGCCAGATGCGGCGATGCTCCCGCCCGTAGCGAACACGTCCGGCGCATAGGCGTCGTAGAAGTACCACCACCAAAAGAGCGCTGGCGGGTAGTAGATCGGCCAGCCCGCAAGTTCGAACCAGGGTTCGCCGAGCTGCCCTTGAAAGCCCAGACGCCACGCCGTCCATTGTGTCGCCGTCCAGGTCGTCACCAAGATAATGGTGAAGACGACTACGATCTGACCCCATAGGACCTGGCCTCCGCGCACGCTGGCTCCAATCGACGAATGAGATGGAGCCGTTCAGAAAGTAGCCGGACACGGGACAAGCAAGAGGAAAAATGTAGGCGAAGTACAGCCGAAAACTGTGGCGCGCACATAGGACGGTTTCGCCTGGCGGCCTTCCCCCTCGACCCGGCTAGAAACCCAGCCCCCGCTTGCGGCCGAAGCTCCAATCGACGCCGCCATCATTGCGGGCGACGCCTGAGACATGACGTCCAAGCTGCTTCTCGAGCGAGGGGCTCCAAGGCACGAGCTGGAAGCCGAGGCCGTCGTCGATCATGGCGAAGCGGCCGGAGGCGAGCGTCAGGCGCTGGCGGTAGGCACCGGCAATATACTCGCCATTGGCGGCAGGCTTGTGCGACAGGCCCGTTTCGGCCGCGAGCTTGGTGGCGATGGTGTCCAGTTCGCGCCGCCGCAGGGTTTCGATCAGGTTGCGAGCGAAGACGATCCGCCTGCCCTGGCGTTCGGCCAGCCCTTGCCCGACCAGATGATCGGCGCGCCGGTCGAGCGCGTCGCGAACCTCGGCGCCGAAGCCGCCATCGGAGAGCGAGGCCGGCTCGCGAGCGATGGCCTGCCGGTCCAGCCAGGTGCTGCCGGACGCCATGATCTGGCTGGTGAGCTCGAGATCGGAACGCACGGCGATCGCGACGCGGCGTTCGCCCTGCGCATCCTCGAACTTGCGCAACTCGACGATCGAACCCGGAGCGCTGTCGCCCGCGGCGTCGAGATGGGGCAGCTTGATGTGGTGGGTCCGCCCGTCCACCCCGTCGACCACGGCATAGGCCGTGCCCTTCAGCTCATCGTCGAGCCCGCGCTCAACCAGGCGACCGATAATAGGCACGTCGAGGTTTTCTCCGGCGATGACATAGTCGGCCGAGCCACGCTCGATGCCGCGCTCGGTCAAGGCGCGATGCATGCGTTTGATGATGTCTCCGCGTTCGCCGAGTTCGCGCAGGACCGACTCGGCCTCAGGCTTGATGAACCATTGCGAATGGCCGACCTGGCCTGCGACACCGAGGACTTCGAGCGTGCGCAACCGACCGACCTTCAGCGCGTGGAATTCGTCCGGCGTCTGGTCAGCGCGTGGCGCGAGATCGATGATGCCGGACTTGCCCGCGTCGCGGACAAGCTGCCGGTCGAGCTGCGTCCAGCGCTCGGCCTCGATCTGGCGTTCGAGCGTGCGGCGAATGTCCAGAACGGTGCGCGGCCCCAGCTCCTGGGTGATGAGTTCGCGCGCCCGGTCGCGCATGCCCTCCTTGATGTAGTCGCGGGAGATGACGAGGTCCTGGCCGTCGTCACGGACGCCGCGCACGATGAGGTGGACGTGGGGATGTTCGGTATTCCAATGATCGACGGCGACCCAGTCGAGCCGCGTGCCGAAATCCTTTTCCATCTGGCCGACCAGATCGTTGGTGAAGGATCGGAGATCCGACATTTCCAACGCATCGTCCGGCGAGACGATGAAGCGGAAATGATGCCGGTCATCCTCGCAGCGCTCGGCGAAGGCGCGGCCGTCCGCTTCCCCATCACCTGGCCCGAACAGCCGCGCCTTGTCCCCGTCACGGGTCACGCCGTCGCGGCGTAGATAATCGAGGTGGGTGCCGAGCGGTGCGGAACGCCCCGAGTGCCGTACGACGCGGGCCTTGATGACCGCGCCGCGCGTGCGGGCGGTGATGAGACGGTTGGCTTGGATGGAGGCGCGCTGACCACGCCCGAAGCGCGAGCGGTTGTCGGCGACCACGCGGCCTGAACGCGACACGCCGCCGCCGGCCTTCTTCGCGGCCGCGAGCGCCTGGGCGATGAAGGGTCGCGCCGACTGCGCGCGGGTCGAGCGAATGCGACCCGGCCGGATACGGAATTCGTTCTCATCGGCCATGGCGCAGCACCGCACAGTGCGAAAAATCGCGGGGACATAAGAGATTGAGGGTGTTGCGCACGGTGCGCGCAAACCCGGCACGGTGCGCGACGCGTCTAAAAATGCTGCAAAAACAACCGACCGACCAAGGCGCACCGTGCGCCCTTTTATCCTGCCATCGTGCGGTTGT
>MKUP01000011.1:270679-345477 GCA_001898625.1 Burkholderiales bacterium 67-32 | reverse complement strand
AGAAGGCCTGCGCTTCGCCATCCGTGAAGGCGGTCGTACCGTCGGCGCCGGCGTCGTCGCCAAAATCATTAAGTAAGACCCCCCCTACGCGCTGACGCGCGCCCCCCAGGGGGCGAAACCGGCGGACCGGCAAAGCCGGATCCGCGGTTTCCTGGATAGCAGGGTGGCAGTGCGGAAGGTGTGGTTGTAGTGCCAGCGGTATCTGACTACTACTTGGGGCGGGGTTTCTTCGCCTCATCGCTCTTTAGGATATTTCATGAAAAAGCAGAAGATTCGCATCCGCCTCAAGGCGTTCGATTACAAGCTCATCGACCAGTCGGCCGCTGAGATCGTCGAAACCGCCAAGCGCACGGGTGCCGTGGTCCGTGGTCCGGTTCCCCTGCCGACCCGTATCCGCCGCTACGATCTGCTGCGTTCGCCGCACGTCAACAAGACGTCGCGCGACCAGTTCGAGATCCGCACCCATCAGCGTCTGATGGATATCGTGGATCCCACCGACAAGACCGTGGACGCGTTGATGCGCCTGGACCTGCCGGCTGGCGTGGATGTGGAAATCGCTTTGCAGTGACGTGGTATTTGCGCCCGGGGCTTGAAAAGGCTGCCGGGCGCAGGCTATACTAGCCGGCTAGCCCGTGGGTAAACCCCATGGGCTTTTGGCACGCATTTTTTCCGGCGGGGTTTCCCCGGTATTTTTCCCGGATCGTGCCGCCAGCAATCACCATCGCATCAATGTTGGCGCAGCGCCTTTGGCGTTGCTGTCCGGCGCCGCACCTCGGTGTGACGCCATTTTTAGCCCCGGCCAATCGTAGTCGGGAATGGAGAAAACGATGTCGACCCAATCGACGGCCTCCACGCCAGCCGCATTCCGGCTCGGCCTGGTGGGTCGCAAGGTTGGCATGACCCGCATTTTCACGGACGATGGCGAATCCATCCCCGTGACCGTGCTGGACGTGTCGAACAACCGTGTGACCCAGGTCAAATCCCCGCAAACGGACGGTTACGCCGCCGTTCAGGTCACGTTCGGTACGCGCCGTGCTTCGCGCGTCACCAAGCCCCTTACCGGCCATTTCGCGAAAGCGGGTGCCGAGGCGGGCAGCGTGCTCAAAGAATTCCGCCTTGATCCGGCCAAAGCGGCCGAGTTCGCTCCGGGCGCAGTCATCACCGTGGAATCTGTCTTCACGGTCGGCCAGAAGGTCGACGTGACGGGCACGACCATCGGTAAGGGCTTCTCGGGCGCGATCAAGCGTCACAATTTCTCGTCGAACCGCGCTTCGCACGGTAACTCGGTGTCGCACAACTCGGCCGGCTCCATTGGTATGGCGCAGGATCCGGGTCGCGTGTTCCCGGGCAAGAAGATGGCCGGCCACTATGGCGACGTCACCCGTACCGTGCAGAACCTCGACGTGATCCGCGTGGACGCCGAGCGCGGCCTGCTGCTGGTCCGTGGCGCCGTCCCGGGCCATGCCGGCGCGAACATCGTCGTTCGTCCCGCTGTGAAAGGAGCCTGAACATGGCAGATCTCAAGCTCCTGAATGACCAGGGCCAGGTCGCTGCGACCGTCAGCGCCCCCGATACGGTCTTCGGCCGCGAATTCAATGAAGCGCTGGTGCACCAGGTCGTTGTCGCCTACCAGGCCAACGCCCGCAGCGGCAACCGCGCCCAGAAGGACCGCACGGAAGTCAAGCACTCCACCAAGAAGCCCTGGCGCCAGAAGGGTACCGGCCGCGCGCGCGCCGGTATGACCTCGTCGCCGCTGTGGCGTGGGGGTGGTCGCATTTTCCCGAATTCGCCTGAAGAAAACTTCAGCCAGAAAGTGAACAAGAAGATGTACCGCGCCGGTGTGCGGTCGATCTTGTCGCAGCTGGCCCGCGAAGACCGGATCGCGATCGTCGAGAACTTCGTGGTCGATTCGCCCAAGACCAAGGCGGCCGCCGACAAGCTCAAGAGCCTGGGCTTGAACTCGGTCCTCATCATTACCGATACGGTTGACGAAAACCTTTATCTGGCCACGCGCAATCTGCCGCACGTGGCGGTGGTCGAGTCCCGTTATGCCGATCCGCTGTCGCTGATCCACTACAACAAAGTGTTGATCACCAAGCCCGCGATCGCTCAGCTCGAGGAGATGCTGGGATGAGCAACGACCGTCTGCTCCAGGTTCTGCTGGCTCCGATCGTCTCTGAGAAGAGCACGTTCATCGCCGACAAGAACCAACAAGTGGCTTTCCGCGTCCTGCAAGACGCCACCAAGCCGGAAATCAAGGCTGCCGTCGAACTGCTCTTCAAGGTGCAGGTCGAGTCCGTGCAGGTTCTCAATACCAAGGGCAAAGTCAAGCGCTTTGGCCGCTTCATCGGTCGCCGCCGCAACGAGCGCAAGGCGTACGTGTCGCTGAAGCCGGGTCAGGAAATCGACTTTGCGCAGGAGGTGAAGTAAATGCCCCTCGTCAAGCTGAAGCCGACTTCCGCCGGTCGCCGCGCGATGGTGAAGGTGGTTCACCCCCACCTGCACAAAGGTCGCCCGCTCGACAGTCTGCTCGAAAAGCAGATGCAGAATGCCGGCCGTAACAACAACGGCCATATCACCACGCGTCACCGCGGCGGTGGTCACAAGCAGCATTACCGTGTGGTCGATTTCAAGCGCACCAAGGACGGCATCCCGGCCAAGGTCGAGCGCATCGAATACGACCCCAACCGTACGGCGCACATCGCTCTGTTGTGCTACGCCGACGGCGAACGTCGCTACATCATCGCCCCGCGCGGTCTTGAAGTCGGCGCTACGCTGGTGTCTGGTAGCGAAGCGCCCATCCGCGCTGGCAATACCCTGCCGATCCGCAACATCCCGGTCGGTAGCACCATCCACTGCGTGGAAATGATCCCCGGCAAGGGCGCCCAGATGGTGCGTTCGGCGGGGGGATCGGCCGTGCTGTTGGCTCGTGAAGGTACCTATGCCCAGGTTCGCCTGCGTTCGGGCGAAGTCCGCAAGGTGCACATCGAGTGCCGTGCGACCATCGGCGAAGTCAGCAACGAAGAGCATGGCCTGCGCCAGATCGGCAAGGCCGGTGCTACCCGTTGGCGTGGCATTCGCCCCACCGTTCGCGGTGTTGCCATGAACCCGATCGACCACCCGCACGGTGGTGGTGAAGGCCGTACTGGCGAAGCCCGTGAGCCGGTCAGTCCCTGGGGCACTCCGTCCAAGGGTTTCAAGACCCGCCGCAACAAGCGGACGAGCAATATGATCGTCCAGCGGCGCAAGAAGAAGTAAGCGAGGCGAGCCATGTCACGTTCTATTAAAAAGGGCCCGTTTGTCGACCTGCACCTTCTGAAGAAGGTGGAGACGTCCACGGCCGGAAAAGACAAGCGCCCGATCAAGACCTGGTCGCGTCGTTCCACGATCCTGCCCGAGTTCATCGGTCTCACGATCGCGGTTCACAACGGTCGCCAGCATGTTCCCGTTTACATCAACGAGAACATGGTCGGTCACAAACTCGGCGAATTCGCGCTGACCCGTACGTTCAAGGGTCACGCTGCGGATAAAAAGGCCAAGAGGTAAGCGCGATGGAAACCACTGCGATTGTTCGTGGCGTACGCGTGTCGGCCCAGAAGGCCCGTCTGGTCGCGGATATGATCCGCGGCAAGTCGGTGGCCCAGGCCATCAACATTCTGACGTTCACGCCCAAGAAGTCCGCCGGCATCATCAAGAAGGCGGTCGAATCCGCCATCGCGAATGCCGAGCACAACGACGGTGCCGATATCGACGAATTGAAGGTGAAAACCATCTACGTCGACAAGGGCACGTCGCTCAAGCGTTTCGACGCCCGCGCCAAGGGCCGCGGCGTCAAGATCGAGAAGCAGACCTGCCACATTGTGGTCAAGGTCGGTAGCTAAGGAGCCACGATGGGACAGAAAATTCACCCGACCGGGTTCCGTCTCTCGGTCAGCCGTAACTGGTCTTCCCGCTGGTACGCCAGCGGAAGCGCCTACGCCAACATGCTGGCGGAAGACATCAAGGTTCGCGAATACCTGAAGAAGAAGCTGAAAGGCGCTTCGGTGGGTCGCGTGATCATCGAGCGTCCTGCCAAGAACGCGCGTGTCACGGTCTACTCGGCTCGTCCGGGTGTCGTGATCGGCAAGAAAGGCGAGGACATCGAGATCCTGAAGGCCGATCTGCAGCGTCTGATGGGCGTGCCCGTGCACGTCAACATCGAAGAGATCCGCAAGCCGGAAATCGACGCCCAGCTGATCGCCGACTCGATCGCCCAGCAGCTCGAAAAGCGCATCATGTTCCGCCGCGCGATGAAGCGCGCCATGCAGAACGCGATGCGCCTGGGTGCCCAGGGCATCAAGATCATGAGCGCCGGCCGCCTGAACGGCATCGAAATCGCCCGTACCGAGTGGTATCGCGAAGGCCGTGTGCCGCTGCACACCCTGCGCGCCAACATCGATTACGGTACTTCCGAAGCCGGCACGACCTATGGCCTGATCGGCATCAAGGTCTGGGTCTACAAGGGCGACACGCTGGGCTCGGCCGAACTGGCCGCCGCTCAGGAAGCAACCAAAGACGAAGAGCGCAAACCGCGTCGCGGTCCGCGTAACGATCGTGGCGATCGTCCGGGCAATAATCGCCCCGGCGCCGGCCGTGGTCGTGGCGGCCGTCGCCCCGAAGGCGAGGCAGCTGCTGCCGCGCCGGAAGGTGGCGCCCGGCGTGCGCCGCGCAAGCCGGCTGCTGACGCAGCTGCCGCGCCTGCGCCTGCAAAAGACGGAGAATAAGTATGCTGCAGCCATCGCGCAGGAAATACCGTAAGGAACAAAAAGGCCGCAATACGGGCCTGGCCACGCGCGGCGCCAATGTCTCGTTCGGCGAATTCGGTCTGAAGGCCACCGGTCGTGGCCGCCTGACCGCTCGCCAGATCGAATCGGCCCGTCGTGCCATCACCCGCCACATCAAGCGTGGCGGCCGTATCTGGATCCGCGTCTTCCCCGACAAGCCGATCTCGCAGAAGCCCGCCGAAGTCCGTATGGGTAACGGCAAGGGCAACCCCGAGTACTGGGTCGCCGAGATCCAGCCCGGCAAAGTGCTGTATGAAATGGAAGGCGTCAACGAAGAACTGGCGCGCGAGGCGTTCCGCCTGGCGGCTGCCAAGCTTCCGATCTCGACCGTCTTCGTGACGCGTCATCTCGGAACGTAAGGAGATAGCAATGAAGGCAAGCGAACTCCGTTCGAAAGACGCCGGCGAGCTCGGTAAGGAGCTCGAGGGTCTGCTTAGGGCTCAGTTCAGTCTGCGCATGCAACTGGCTACCCAGCAGCTTTCCAATAACAGCCAGCTCGGCAAGGTGCGCCGCGACATCGCGCGCGTCCGTACCGTGCTGCGCGAGAAAGCCGGGAAGTAAACATGAGCGAAATCAACCTGAAGCGTACGCTGACCGGTCGTGTGGTCAGCGACAAGATGGACAAGACGGTAACCGTGATGGTCGAGCGGCGGGTGAAGCATCCGCTGTACGGCAAGATCGTCGTCCGGTCCGCCAAGTACCACGCTCACGACGAAACCAACCAGTACAAGACCGGTGATCTGGTCGAGATCTCGGAAACCCGTCCGGTTTCCAAGACCAAGGCCTGGTCGGTGGTTCGCCTGGTCGAAGCCGCCCGGATCATCTGATCCGAGCAGGCCAGGCGGGCATCGCAAGATGTCCGGCGCTAAAAAGCCGTGGAGGCAACTCCACGGCTTTTTGTTTTTGGGGACCCGGGATGGCTCAGTTGGCCAGCGGGGGCGTGTCGCCGTTGGACAGGCGATATTCGAGTTCTCCTATGCGCGCCGCATCGGCCTGCAAACGGGGAACGAGCGCCAGCGCCTGGGCGCGTTCCGCCTCGGTATGGGCGGACAGCAGCAACAGGCTGCCCATGACCTGCCCATCGGCATGGCGGACCGGAACGGCCAGCGCGAGGATACGCGGATTGCGCCGGCCTACCGTGGCCACGTAACCCTGCTTGCGGATGGTCGCGAGGGCGCCGCGGAATTCCTGCCAGTCCTGGCCCAATCCGGATTCGGCGATCTCGGCCTGCTTGGCGAGGTACAAGGCGCGGATCTGGTGCGGGGCCAGGTTGGCCAGGATGGCTTGCGAGCCTGCGCCCTGGAACAAGGGGAAGGCGGAGCCACGGCCGCGATAGAGAGGCATGCGCTCGCCCTCATGGGTGATGTGGCTGGAGCCGACCTGATGGGTGCACAGGACGCGATCGTTGTACAGGGTGCAGAGCAGCAGCGCCCGGTTGTCGCAGATGTCCGCCATGCCGGCCATGACCGACTTGCCGGCGTTGAGCAGAGGATCCGACTGCTGCAGCAGCCTTTCGAGTTCGACGATGCGCGAGCCCAGCGAATAGCGGCCCTTGCCCCGCTGCGCCAGCAGTCCGCGGTCGCTCAACTCCTGGAGATACCGATAACAGGTGGAGCGCCCCACGCCCAGCCGCGCGGCCACCTCGTCCACCTGGATCTGCAGGTTGTCGGCCGTGAAGAGATCGAGGATGTTCAATAGCCGGCCCACCGCGCTTTCGCCGGTGGCCGGCGGCGTGGGGTCGGGCGGGGTGGACGGGAGTGCGGTGGAGGCGGCGGAGCGGGCAGGCATCGGCAAGGGTGGAATCAGGATTTTCCTATGATCGCACAACATCGCACTTCCCTGTAGCTACGGGAAAATAAAAAATTCTCTTTTTGACGGAAAAATTAATTTCTCTTAATATGCGAAAAATTAATCCGCCAAAAGGAAGCGTCATGAGCCGAGAGGAAGTGCTGAAGGACTACGAGGAATACCGGGACCAGGGCCGGATCTGGGGCCAGGTGCCGGTCGAGCGCATTACCCGCATCAAGTTTCCCCGCGTCTCGCGGGCGGTCGTGGAGCGCTACCTGGCGCTGCCGGACCTGACCACCACCGTGTCCGACCTGCTGGACGGATTTGGCGTTAGCGGCGTGGTGGCCGCCTCGCACATCAGGCCCCTGCAAAGCGGCAGGAAGATCGTGGGTCATGCCGTCACTTTGCGCTCCATGCCCGAGCGCAAGACGCCCACGCAGGGCTGCCTGGACAAGGAGCCCATCAAGATGTCCACGCGCGAGATCTACTACCTGTCCGAGCCGGGCGACGTGCTGGTGGCCGACTTCGGCGGCGACCTGAACGTCTCCAACATGGGCGGGCAATCGGCGCTGGTGGCCAAGACCCACGGGTTCGCCGGCGCGATCGTCAACGGCGCGGTGCGCGACCTGCCGGCCATCCGCGAGATCGACTACCCGGTCTGGGCCGCGGGCGTGACGCCCATCACCGGCAAGTTCAGGATGGAGGCCATGGAGATCAACGGACCGGTGCGCGTGCACGACATCGTGGTCTATCCGGGCGACCTCATCGTGGCCGACGATTCGGGCATCTGCGTGGTGCCGGCCCAGTTCATCGAGCCGTTGATCGACGACGCCGAGAAGGTCGGCGGTGCCGAGGACAGAATGCGGGAACTGATCGTGTCCAAGGCGCCTATTTCCGAACTACGACCCTTGTTCCGCAAGCGCTACGACTGACCTCGCCCATGGGGACGGCCGCACGGGCCGTCCCGCGACAAGAACAGGAGACTTTCATGCATCGCTTCGGCATTCTTGCGCCGCTGCTGCTGGCTACGCAGTGGTCCATGGCGCTTGCCCAGCCTTTTCCTTCGGCTCCGGTCAAGCTGGTGGTGCCGTTCGCACCGGCGGGCGGCACGGACGCCGTGGCCCGCGCGGTGGCGCAGTCGCTCGGCAAGCAGCTCGGGCAGCCGGTCATCGTCGAAAACCGGCCGGGCGCGGCCGGAGCGCTGGGGTCGCTGGCCGTGGTGCGGGCGCCGGCCGACGGCTATACCCTCTTGCTGGGCAGCAATGGCCCCATCGCCATCAGCCCCAGCCTGGATCCCAAGCTTCCCTATGATCCCGCTCGCGACCTGCGTCCGGTGGCGGCGGTGGCCGCGGTGCCGTTCATGCTGGTGGCGAATCGCAACCTGCCTGCCAACGATGTGAAGGGCCTGGTGGAACTGGCCCGGCGCAAGCCTGGGGCGATCAACTTCGCTTCGCCCGGCACGGGCACGACCAACCACCTGGTGGGGGAGCTGCTCAAGACGATGGCGAAGGTGGAGATGGTCCACATTCCCTACAAGGGTGCGTCGCCAGCGATGAATGACGTGGCCAGCGGGGTGGTGCAGTTCATGTCGGGAGACATCAACACCTTGCTGCCCATGATCCAGGGCGGCCGGCTCAAGCCCCTGGCGGTTACGGGCGCCGCGCGCAGCAACCTGGTGCCCGACGTGCCCACCGTGGCCGAGAGCGGTATCGCGGGTTTCGAGGCCACCGGCTGGTTTGGCCTGTTCGCGCCGGCCGCGACGCCGCGCCCCGTGGTGGACCGATTGGCTGCCGCCGTCGCCGCGGCGTTGAAGGACCCGGAGGTGGACGAGCGCATCAAGGCCCTGGGTGGAGCGCCGCTGGAGCTGTCGGGCGATGCCTTCGGTGCCTACGCCGCGAAGGAGCGCGCCAAGTGGAAGCAGGTCATCGACGCCCACCAGATCAAGCCTGACTAGCGGGCGGCCGCCCGATGGGGCGGCCCGCCGACGTCAGCGCAGCGTGAAGGTGGCGCGCCTGACGTCCTGGGAGTCCAGCCCGATCTGGACCTCGAAGTCCCCGGGTTCCGCCACGTGCTGGAGGCGGGCATCGAAGAACTTCAGGTCGTCCTCGTCGATCTCGAAGCGCACGGTGCGCATCTCACCCGGGTCGAGCGCGACGCGCTGGAAGTCTCGCAGTTCTTTCACCGGCCGCACGACCGAGGCGGCCGCGTCGTGGATGTACAGCTGCACCACGGTCTCGCCGCGCCGCGTGCCGGTGTTCTTCAGGTTGACCAGGGCCCCCAGCTTGCCGCCCCGGGTCATCGTGGTGCGGTCCAGCACGACGTCGGACAGGCTGAAGCCGGTGTAGCTCAGGCCGTATCCGAATGGGTAGAGCGGTCCGTTCTTTTCCTCGAAGTACTGCGAGGTGTAGTTGCCCGGCTTGCCTTCGACGAAAGGCCGGCCTACGCGGGGATGGTTGTAGTAGGTCGGGATCTGGCCGATCGAGCGGGGAAAGGAGATGGGCAGTTTGCCGGCGGGGTTGTAGTCGCCGAACACGACGTCAGCGATGGCGTGGCCGCCCTCGGAGCCGCTGTACCAGGTCTCGAGCAGGGCGTCGGCATTGGCGCTTTCCCATTGCAGGTCCAGCGGCCGGCCGTTCATCAGCACCAGCACCAGCGGTTTGCCCGTGGCCTTGAGCGCATGCAGCAGCGCGCGCTGGCTGGCGGGGATGTCCAGGCGGGTGCGGCTGGAGGACTCGTGCGACATGCCGCGCGATTCGCCCACGGCGGCGACGATGACATCGGCCCGGCGGGCGATGCCGACGGCCTCGGCGATCATGTCGGCGGGCGGCCGCGGGTCCTGGAAGACTTCCTTGTGGTCCCAGTTCAGGAAGTTCAGGTAATCGACGATGTGCGCATCGTCGGTGACGTTGGCCCCGCGCGCGTACAGCAGGCGGCCCTGGCCGCGCATCGCTTCTTCCATGCCCCGCCGCAGCGTGACCGAGGACTCGCTCTTGCCGGCCGCCGACCAACTGCCCATCATGTCCAGCGGCGAGTCGGCCAGCGGGCCCACCAGCGCGACGGTGGCCGTCCTGGCCAGGGGCAGGGTCCGGTTGCGGTTCTCCAGCAGGACCAGCGACTTGCGCGCCAACTCGCGCGCGTCCGCGCGATGCATGCGGCTTTCGGCATACAGGTCGGGCGGATCGTCGGCCGCGGCGCCGATGCGCAGGTAGGGATCGTGGAACAGGCCCATGTCGTACTTGGCGCCCAGCACGTTGCGTACCGAGCGGTCGATCTCGGCCACGGTGACCTCGCCCGATTTCACCAGGCCCGGCAGTTCCTGGAGATACAGCGAGTCGGCCATGCTCATGTCCACGCCCGCCTTGATGGCGAGCCGCGCGGCTTCGCGGTCGTCGTGCGCCACGCCATGGCGGACCAGTTCGGTGATGGCGCCGTGGTCGCTGATGGCGATGCCGCGAAAGCCCCAGTCCTTGCGCAGCAGGTCCTGCAGCAGCCAGGTGTTGGCGCTGGCGGGGATGCCGTTGATGGAGTTCAGCGCCACCATCACGCCGCCGGCGCCGGCGTCGATGGCCGCGCGGTAGGGTGGCAGGTAGTCCTGGTACATGCGCAGCGGGCTCATGTCGACCACGTTGTAGTCGCGGCCGCCTTCGACCGCGCCGTACAGCGCGAAATGCTTGACGCTGGCCATGATGCTGTCGGCGCGCGCCGGCGACGGGCCCTGGTAGCCCTTGACGGTGGCCCGCGCGATGCGCGAGACGAGATAGGGGTCCTCGCCGAAGCCTTCCGAGGTGCGGCCCCAGCGCGGATCGCGCGAGATGTCGACCATGGGCGCGAAGGTCATGTCCAGGCTGTCGGCGGCGGCTTCGATCGCGGACACGCGCGCGGCGCGTTCGATGGCGCCCATGTCCCAGCTCGAAGCCAGGCCCAGGCCGATGGGGAAGATGGTCCGGTGGCCGTGCACGACGTCATAGGCGAAGAACAGCGGGATGCGCAGGCGGCTCTTCCCGGCGGCATCCTGCATCATGCGGTTGTCGACGTGGACCACCGAGTTGAACGTGCCGCCGATGCGGCCGGCCGCGATCTCCTTGGCGATCTTCTCGCGCGGCATGTCGGGGCCGATGCTGATCAGGCGCAACTGGCCGATCTTCTCGTCCAGCGTCATCTGCGACATCAGGTCGGCGATGAAGGCTTCTTTGTCGTTCAGTAGCGCGGGGTTGGCCGCGGCGTGGGCGCCGGATGCGAGCAGGAAAGCGCACAGGCCCAGGGCGAGCCGTCTTGCCATCGACCTGCCTGCGGCACCGGCAGTCCCGCGCGGGAGGCGGGCGAGGGAAAGATTGCGGGGAAGGCGGAATCGGTGGGAAGAGCTTGGCGCCAAGTGGTCGTCCTCCATGGGGCAGGGGTCGCCCGATTGTACGGGTGCACGGCGCGATTCTGCGCCCGCGCACCCAGACGCGGCGCGCGGCTGTGATACTTTCCGTTTCACCCGCGCCGCGCGGGCGGCGGCGCGCCAGACTGCTTGTTACAACCGCGGCCGTCCGGGCGGCCGGGATCAAGGAATCATCGGGCCTTGTGGCGGTCGTAACCCGACTCGGGGTTTCATCGTCCACATCGTTCCAGGGAGAAACTAGTGGGTTTTGCAGACGTAGCCAGCTTCGCGCGCAACAGGTTCGTGCCTGTCTCGCTCGGGATCGCCACGGTCTTGTTGTCCTTGCTGGGCGCGGCCGCGGCACACGCCTTTTCGCTCGACGACGTGACGGCGCGGGCCAAGACGCTCGCCGACCGGGCCTACCAGGCGCCGGTCAGCAACCTGCCGCCGGCCTTCAGCAAGATGCAGTTCGCCGACTATCTGCGCATCCAGCCGCGCCGCGACCAGTTCGAGTGGCACGACCGCGACACGCCGTTCAGGCTGGCGTTCTACCACCAGGGCATGCATTTCTCCACGCCGGTCGGCATCAACGAGGTGGTCGACGGCCAGGTCCACGAGATCAAGTACAACCCCGCCAAGTTCGATTTCGGCGGCATGTCCTTCGACGCGGACACGACGCGCAACCTGGGCTACGCGGGCTTTCGCGTGCTCTATCCCATCAATCGCGACGGCGTGCACGACGAGATCATGAGCATGCTGGGCGCGAGCTATTTCCGCGTGATCGGCAAGGGCCAGGTGTATGGCCTGTCGGCGCGCGGGCTGGCGCTGGACACCGCGTGGAAGGACGGCATGGCCGAGGAGTTCCCGCGCTTTCGCGAGTTCTGGATCGAGCGGCCCAAGCCCCAGGATCGTTTCCTGGTGATCTACGCGCTGATGGATTCGCCGCGCGCCACCGGCGCCTATCGCTTCGTGCTGCGCCCGGGCGAGGATGCGGTGCTGGATGTCGAGTCGCGCGTGTTCCTGCGCGGCCAGATCAACAAGCTGGGCGTCGCGCCGCTGACCAGCATGTTCCTGTACGGACCCAACCAGGGTGTACGAGGCAACAACTTCCGCCCGGCGCTGCACGACTCCAACGGCCTGGCCATTCACGCCGGCAGCGGCGAATGGCTGTGGCGGCCCCTGAACAACCCACCCACGCTGTCGGTCAGTTCCTTCCAGGTCACCGATCCCAAGGGCTTCGGCCTGCTGCAGCGGGGGCACGAGTTCTCCCGCTACGAGGATCTGGCCGACCGCTACGACCTGCGTCCCAGCGCGTGGATAGAACCCAAGGGCAACTGGGGGCCGGGCAAGGTGGAGCTGGTCGAGATCCCGACGGCGGACGAGACCAACGACAATATCGTCGCGTTCTGGACGCCCGACGTGGTGCCGCCCAAGGGCCAGCCCATGCGCCACGACTACCGCATCCACTGGACGATGAACGAGCCCGCGCTGATCGAGAAGGACGTGGGCTGGGTCAAGCAGACCCTGCGTACCGACGGCGAGATCCGCCAGGCCAACCTGATCCGCCACCTGGACGGCAGCACGGCGCTGATCGTCGACTTCGAGGGGCCGGTGCTGGCGCGGCTCTCGCCCGATGCCCCGGTGGGCGCCGAGGTCAGCGTGGGCGACAACGCCGAGCTGATGGAGAACGTCCTGCAGCGCAACCCCGCCATCCAGGGCTGGCGCCTGACGCTGCGGGTCAAGGTCAAGGATCCGAAGCGGCCGGTCGAGATGCGGGCCGCGCTGGTCGAGGGCAGGCGCGCGCTGACCGAGACCTGGAGCTATCAACTGCCGGCGCGGTAACCTGGAGGGTCCGCAAGCCGAGTTTCCAGACGGACCCACCATGATCATCAAGAACCAGGAAGACGTCACCCGCGCGGTGCTGGCCGAGGCCGCCCGCGCGCCCGATGCGCGTTTCCGCGAAATCCTGTCGGCGGGCATCCGCCACCTGCATGCCTTCGCGCGCGAGGCCCGGCTGACCGAGGCGGAGTTCCACCAGTTGTGCGGCGTGATCGCGCGGCTGGGGCAGGCGACCACCGCTTCGCACAACGAGGTGGTGCTGGCCGCCGGCTCGCTGGGATTGTCTTCGCTGGTCTGTCTGCTCAACAACGGCGACAACGGCCAGACCGATACCACCGCCAACCTGATGGGGCCGTTCTGGCGGATGGGCTCGCCGCAGACGCCCAACGGCGGCTCCATCGTGCGGTCTCCCACGCCCGGCGATCCGGTGTTCGTCCAGGCCTGGGTGCGCGACCGCGAGGGCCGTCCGGTCCAGGGCGCCGAGGTCGACGTCTGGCACAGCTCGACCGAGGGCTTCTACGAGAACCAGGACCCGTCGCAGGGCGACATGAACCTGCGCGGCAAGTTCACCACCGACGGCGACGGCCGCATCGCGTTCCGCAGCATCAAGCCGGCTGGCTATCCGATCCCGGTGGCCGGCCCCGTGGGCGAGCTGATCCAGGCCCAGGGCCGGCACAACATGCGGCCCGCTCACATCCACTTCATGATCTACCAGCCGGGTTTCAAGACCCAGTTTTCGCAGATCTATTCCAGCGACGATCCCAACCTGGAAACCGACGTGCAGTTTGGCGTGACCGAGGCGCTGGTGGGGCAATACGTGCTGCACGACAGCGCCACCGAACCGGCGCCCGACACGTCGGTGCGGGGCCGGTGGTATTCGCTCGACCAGCATTTCGTGATCGAGCCGGGAGAAGCCCGGCTGCCCCGGCCACCCATTACCGGCAAGGCCGATGGGGACCGGCCGGTGTTGACGGTACTGGCGCAGCGGACCTGAGCGCTCAAACACCGATAGGGAACAAATCTTCCATGCCTATGCCTGCGGCCAGGCCCTAGCGGGCGTCGGAACCCACCAGCGCCGGGCGCAGGGTAGGCACCCGGCTGCTCCATACCGCCAGCAGCAAGCCGATCGCCGTCAGTCCCGCGCCGGCCCAGCTAACCGACAGCAGGCCTGCCTGGGTCGACAGCGCCAGCCCGCCCACCCAGGCGCCCAGGGCGTTGCCCAGGTTGAAGGCGCCGATGTTCAGGCTCGAGACCAGGTTCGCGCCGGCGGGGCCGGCCTGCTGCAATACGCGCATCTGCATGGGGGCGACGGTGGCGAAGGCCACGGTGCCGAGCACGATGGTGTAGACCATGGCCGTACTGGCCTGGCCGAACACCCAGTGCCCGGCGGCGAGCACCGCCATCAGCGCTCCGGTGGTCTGCAGCAGCGCCCGCATGACGCCGCGGTCGGCCAGCCGCCCGCCCAGCAGGTTGCCGGCGGCCAGGCCGACGCCGAACAGCAGCAGGGTGGCGGTGACCGCCTGGTCGCCCATGCCGGTGACCTGCCGCAGCAGGGGCTCTATATAGGTATAGAGCGCAAACACGCCGGCGAAGCCGAACACCGTGATGCCCAGGCCCAGCCAGACCTGGGGGCGGGCGAGCGCGGCCAGCTCCTGGCGCAGCGGTGCGGGCTGGTGGCGTTCCCGGTCGCGCGGTACGAACGACGCCAGGATGAGCAGCGCCAGGACGCCGACGCCGGAGACCGCCCAGAATGCCGAGCGCCAGCCGAAATGCTGTCCTATCCAGGCGCCGGCGGGGACGCCCAGCAGGGTGGCCAGGGTCAGGCCCGAGAACATCAGCGCGATCGCCGAAGCGCGGCGATCGGCGCTGACCAGGCCGGTGGCGACGACCGCGCCGACGCCGAAGAAGGTGCCGTGCGTGAGCGACGTCAGCATCCGGGCCGCCATCAGCCAGCCATAGGTCGGGGCCAGCGCGGCGGCGGCGTTGCCGGCGATGAAAATGAGCATCAGGGCCAGCAGCAGCTGTTTGCGCGGCCAGGAGCGGGTCAGCACGGTCAGCACCGGTGCGCCGATGGCGACCCCGAGCGCGTAGCCGGAAATCAGCGTGCCGGCCACCGGAATGGTGATGTGGAGGTCTTCGCTGACCTGCGTCAGCAGGCCCATGATGATGAATTCGGTGGTGCCGATGCCGAAGGCGCCGGCGGCAAGAGCCAGAAGTGAAAGAGGCATGGTCGGTCCAATGCGGGAAAGCGGTGGTGCTGCTACTGTGAGGCGTGGACCTGTCTTTGTGTAGATGGAATAATGGAACGACATTTGTTCCATAGGGGAACAGATAGGAACCCTTCCCATGGTCTCAGCCCCTTTGCCGCGTGCCGCCGACGTCCCGGCCGCCGAGATCAACCGGTCCGGCGAACTCGAAGTCCTGGTGCTCGTGGCCGAATACGGGAGCCTGTCGGCGGCGGCACGCCGGCTGGGGGTGTCGCCTTCCGCGGTCAGCAAGATCATGTCGCGGCTGGAATCCCGGCTCGGCGTCCAATTGCTGCGGCGGAGCACTCGCCGCATCGAACTGACGGCGGAGGGCGCCCAGTTCTATGAACGGGGCAAGCAGTTGCTGGCCGACCTGAATGAACTGGAAACCGCCGTGGCGTCGCGCGCCACGCCGCGGGGGCTGGTGCGCATCAGTACCAGCACGGCCACCGGGCGACGCTTGCTGGTCCCCCTGGTGCCCCGGCTGCTGGCGACCCATCCCGGCCTGCGCCTGGACCTGCAGTTCACCGACCAGATCGTCGATCTGGCCGAGGCCCGCATCGATATCGCCATCCGCTGGGGCCGGCTGCCTTCCGTGGATGCGGTGGCGCGCCTGCTCGGCCAGACCCGCCAGGCGGTGGTCGCCAGTCCCGAGTACCTGGCCCGCCATGGGCGGCCGGAGCATCCGGATGATCTGGGCCGGCACCTGCGCCTGGGCTGGACCTTCGCGCGGGCGATACCGCACTGGCCGTTCGAAGTGGACGGGCGCCGCGTCGAGGTCGACATCGGCGAGGTGGTCCGCGTCAACGACGGCGAGGCCATGCGCGACCTGGCCCTGCAAGGCGCGGGCCTGGCCAGGCTGTCGATCTACCACGCCTGGGACGATCTGGTGGCCGGCCGCCTGGTGCCGGTACTCGAATCGTTCGTCAGCGACGACCTCGAGCCCATCCACGCGGTCTACCTGGGCCGGCCGGATCGCCTGCCGTCGCGGACCCGGGCGGTGCTCGACTTCCTGGCGGCCAACGTGGATCTAAGCTACGCGCGCAGGTTGCCGGCGGAGCCTCCCCCGGTGCTTCCCCACTAGGGGAGGTCCGCCGGCGGATGTTGCGGCAGAGGTGTTTTCCCGCACAAAGGTATTGCTATCTTGTCTGAACCAGGCTAATATCGAGAGCTTACCTTTTTCGCCAGTTCCTGAATCTAGTTCTGAATCCAGTTCTTTTCAGGGGTGGAGGGCAAGGTGACACTGGCCCTGCATCGCTTTTCGCGGTGCTCGCTTCAGAATTTCAACCCAGGGCGGGGCAGCCTGCCTGACGGGACCAAAACTGATCGGAAGGCTTGGCGCCATGCAGGTGCTGGGTATTTCGGGTTAAGTTGGAACAGGGTAAACCATGATTCAAATGCAGACCACGTTGGACGTGGCCGATAACACCGGTGCGCGCTCGGTTATGTGCATCAAGGTGCTCGGCGGCTCCAAGCGCCGCTATGCCGGCATCGGCGACGTCATCAAGGTGAGCGTCAAGGATGCGGCCCCCCGCGGTCGCGTAAAAAAAGGCGAAATCTACAACGCCGTGGTGGTTCGTACCGCCAAGGGCGTCCGTCGCAAGGACGGTTCGCTGATCCGTTTCGGTGGCAATGCCGCCGTGTTGCTCAACGCCAAGCTCGAGCCTATCGGCACTCGCATCTTCGGACCCGTTACGCGTGAACTGCGTACCGAGCGTTTCATGAAGATCGTGTCGCTGGCGCCCGAAGTGCTGTAAAGGGGTCGAGATGAACAAGATCCGCAAAGGCGACGAAGTCGTCGTCCTCACCGGCAAAGACAAGTCCAAGCGTGGCGTGGTGTTGAGCGTCGGCACCGACCGTGTCGTGGTCGAGGGCATCAACGTCGTCAAGAAGAATGTGAAGCCGAATCCGATGGCCAACCAGCCCGGCGGCATCATCGACAAGACCATGCCCATCCACGTCTCGAACGTGGCGATCTACAACCCCGCCACCGGCAAGGCCGATCGCGTGGGCGTCAAGCAGGTCGATGGCAAGAACGTGCGCGTTTTTCGTTCCAATGGCGAAGCCATTGCGACGAAAGCGTAAGCGGGAGCAAACACAATGGCCCGTCTTCAAGACATTTACCGCGAGAAGGTCGTTGCCGACCTGACCAAGCAGTTCTCGTACAAATCCGTGATGGAAGTGCCCCGCATCACCAAGATCACCCTGAACATGGGTGTCTCGGAAGCGGTCGCTGACAAGAAAGTCATCGAGCACGCCACCGGCGACCTGACCAAGATCGCTGGCCAGAAGCCCGTCGTGACCAAGTCGCGCAAGGCTATCGCTGGTTTCAAGATCCGCGAGAACTACCCGATCGGCTGCATGGTGACCCTGCGTGGCGCCCGCATGTACGAATTCCTCGATCGCCTGATCAGCGTCGCGCTGCCGCGCGTGCGCGATTTCCGTGGCGTGTCCGGCCGTGCTTTCGACGGTCGCGGCAACTACAACATCGGTGTGAAAGAACAGATCATCTTCCCCGAGATCGAGTACGACAAGATCGACACGCTTCGTGGGCTGAACATCAGCATCACGACCACGGCCCAGACCGATGAAGAAGCCAAGGCGCTGCTGTCGGCCTTCCGCTTCCCGTTCCGTAATTAAGGGGTGAAATAGTGGCTAAGCTTTCACTCATCAACCGCGATATCAAGCGTGTCAAGCTGGCGGCAAAGTATGCCGCCAAGCGCGCCGCGCTCCAGGCTATCGTCGACGATGCGTCCAAGTCGGACGAAGAACGTTACCAGGCTCGCCTGAAGATTCAGCAGCTGCCCCGTAACGCCAACCCCACCCGCCAGCGCAACCGTTGCGCGGTGACCGGTCGCCCCCGTGGCGTGTTTCGCAAGTTCGGTCTGGCTCGTAACAAACTGCGCGAGATGGCTATGCGCGGTGAAGTTCCGGGCATGACCAAGGCCAGCTGGTAGGAGAGTCATTCATGAGCATGAGCGATCCGATCGCCGATATGCTGACGCGCATTCGTAATGCGCAGCGCGTAGATAAGGCGTCCGTGTCCATGCCCTCCTCGAAGCTGAAGGTGGCAATTGCCACCGTGCTGAAGGACGAGGGCTACATCGACAGTTTCGAGGTCAAGGCCAACGATGGCAAACCTGTACTCGAAATTTCCCTGAAGTACTACGCCGGCCGTCCGGTCATCGAGCGCATCGAACGCGTCTCGAAGCCCGGCCTGCGCATCTACAAGGGACGTCATTCCATTCCCCAGGTCATGAACGGCCTGGGCGTGACCATCGTGTCCACCTCCCGTGGCGTGATGACCGATCGCAAGGCGCGCGCCAACGGCGTGGGCGGCGAGGTCCTCTGCTACGTGGCGTAAGGAGTCGACATGTCGCGTATAGCTAAGTATCCCGTCGAGCTGCCCAAGGGCGTCGAAGCAACGATCGCTGCTGACCAGATCACCGTCAAGGGCCCCCTGGGCACGCTGATCCAGGCCCTGACCGGCCAGGTCACGATCGCGCAAGACGCCGGCAAGCTGACTTTCGTCGCCGCCAACGACAGCCGCGAAGCCAAGGCCATGTCCGGTACCGTCCGGGCCCTGGTCAACAACATGGTGACCGGTGTGAGCAAGGGCTTCGAGCGCAAGCTGACCCTGGTCGGCGTGGGCTATCGTGCCCAGGCGCAAGGCGATGCCGTCAAGCTGCAGCTCGGTTTCTCGCACGATGTCGTGCATCAGATGCCTGCCGGCGTGAAGGTTGAGTGCCCCTCGCAGACGGAGGTGATCGTCAAGGGCGCCAACAAGCAGCAGGTTGGTCAGGTGGCCGCTGAAATCCGCGCCTACCGCTCTCCCGAACCCTACAAGGGCAAGGGCGTGCGCTATGCGGACGAGCGGGTCATCATCAAAGAGACCAAGAAGAAATAAGGCGGGCAAGGACGAATCATGGACAAGAAGCAAGCTCGTTTGCGTCGTGCGGTACCTACCCGCCGGAAGATCGCCGAGTTGCGCGTGCATCGCCTGTCGGTGTTCCGCACCAACCTGCACATCTACGCAAACATCATTTCGCCTGAAGGCGATAAGGTGCTGGTCAGTGCCTCGACCGTCGAACCCGAAATCCGTCAGCAACTGGCGGGCGATTCGGGCAAGGGCGGGAACGTGGCCGCAGCAACCCTGGTGGGCAAGCGCGTGGCCGAGAAGGCCAAGGCTGCCGGTATCGAGACCGTCGCGTTCGATCGCGGCGGTTTCCGCTACCACGGCCGCGTCAAGGCCCTGGCTGATGCCGCGCGTGAAGCCGGCCTGAAGTTTTAAGCGAGGATTACATGGCCAAGATGCAAGGTAAGAATGCAGCGGCTGAGGAACGCGACGACGGTCTTCGCGAGAAGATGATTGCCGTCAACCGCGTCACGAAAGTCGTGAAGGGCGGTCGTATCCTCGGTTTCGCAGCGCTGACGGTGGTCGGCGATGGCGACGGTCGCGTCGGCATGGGCAAGGGCAAGGCCCGGGAAGTGCCGGTCGCCGTCCAGAAGGCAATGGAAGAAGCTCGCCGCAAGATGGTCAAGGTGCCCCTGAAGAACGGCACCCTGTTCCATACCGTGGTGGGCAAGCACGGCGCCTCGACCGTTCTGATCTCGCCCGCCGTCGAAGGTACCGGCGTGATCGCCGGTGGTCCGATGCGCGCGATTTTCGACGTGCTGGGTGTTCGTAACGTGGTGGCCAAGAGCCTCGGCTCGACCAACCCGTACAACCTGGTGCGCGCGACGCTCAACGGTCTGAGCGCAAGCTCGACTCCGGCCGACGTCGCCGCCAAGCGCGGCAAGTCGGTCGAAGAGATCCTGGGGTAAGCCATGACGACGAAGAAAAACGTCAAAGTGACGCTCGTGCGTTCCCCTATCGGAACGCCCGAATCGCACCGCGCCACGATCCGTGGCCTGGGACTGCGCCGGCTGAACAGCTCGCGCGTCCTGGTCGACACGCCCGAAGTGCGCGGCATGATCCGCAAGGTGTCGTATCTGATCACCGTGTCGGAAGCCTGAGAGGTCTAGCATGCAACTCAATACGCTCAAGCCCGCCGAAGGCGCCAAGCACGCCAAGCGCCGTGTCGGTCGTGGTATCGGCTCCGGCCTAGGCAAGACCGCCGGCCGCGGCCACAAGGGTCAGAAGTCCCGTTCGGGTGGCTTCCACAAGGTCGGTTTCGAAGGCGGCCAGATGCCGCTGCAGCGCCGGCTGCCCAAGCGCGGCTTCAAGTCGCTGGACCAGCATCTGTATGCGCAGGTCCGCCTGTCCGAACTGCAAGCCCTGCCGGTCGACGAAATCGACGTGCAGGCGCTCAAGCAGGCCGGCGTGGTCGGCCAGCAGGTCCGCTACGTCAAGGTCATCAAGACCGGCGAGCTCTCCCGCAAGGTGGTGCTCAAGGGCATGACGGCGACGGCCGGTGCCAAGGCGGCGATCGAAGCCGCCGGCGGCTCCCTGGTCTGATAACCGAGGACTGAGCTTTGGCTAATGCGAACGCACTGGGCAAGACCGGCAGCAAGTACGGCGATCTGAAGCGCCGGCTGGTCTTCCTGTTGCTCGCCCTGGTGGTGTACCGGATCGGTACGCACATCCCTGTTCCCGGGATCGATCCGGTCCAGTTGACCTCCCTGTTTCACCAGAACCAGGGCGGGATTCTGGGCCTGTTCAACATGTTCTCGGGCGGTGCGCTTTCGCGTTTCTCGATCTTTGCATTGGGGATCATGCCGTACATCTCGGCGTCGATCATCATGCAGCTGATGACGGTCATCGTGCCGTCGTTGGAAGCGATCAAGAAGGAAGGCGAGGCCGGGCGGCGCAAGATTACGCAGTACACGCGCTACGGTACGCTGGCGCTGGCGCTGGTGCAGTCGGTCGGCATTTCGGTCGCGCTGGAATCGCAGCCTGGGCTGGTCATCGATCCTGGCATGATGTTCCGGGTCACCACGATGATCTCGCTCGTCACGGGAACGATGTTCCTGATGTGGCTGGGTGAACAGATCACCGAGCGGGGCCTGGGCAACGGCATCTCGATCCTGATCTTCTCGGGTATCGCGGCCGGCCTGCCGCATGCGTTGGCCGGGTTGTTCGAGCTGGTCAACACGGGTGCGATGGCTGTCCTGACGGCACTGTTCATCGTCGTGCTGGTGGTGCTGGTGACGGCTTTCGTGGTGTTCGTGGAACGCGGACAGCGCAAGATCGTCGTCAACTACGCCAAGCGCCAGGTGGGCAACCGGGTGTATGGCGGACAAAGCTCGCATCTGCCGCTGAAGCTGAACATGGCCGGGGTGATTCCGCCGATCTTTGCGTCGTCGATCATCCTGTTCCCGGCTACGGTGGTCAGCTGGTTCTCGAGCGGTGACGGCCTGCGCTGGCTGAAGGACCTGGCCGGTGCGTTGTCGCCCGGACAGCCGCTGTACATCACGCTGTATGCCATTGCGATCGTGTTCTTCTGCTTCTTCTACACGGCGCTCGTGTTCAACAGCCGCGAGACCGCCGACAACCTGAAGAAGAGCGGCGCGTTCGTCCCGGGTATCCGTCCGGGCGAGCAGACCGCGCGGTACATCGACAAGATCCTGATGCGCCTGACTTTCAGTGGCGCCATCTACATCACGTTGGTGTGCCTGCTGCCGGAGTTCCTGGTCTTGAGGTGGAACGTGCCGTTCTACTTCGGTGGTACGTCTTTGCTGATCATCGTTGTGGTCACGATGGATTTCATGGCCCAGGTGCAGGCTTACGTGATGTCGCACCAATATGATTCGCTGCTCAAGAAGGCGAACTTCAAAGGCGGAAATCTACCGGTGCGATAAACGAGAAAATGTCCAAAGACGACGTTATTCAGATGCAGGGCGAGGTCGTGGAAAACCTGCCCAACGCGACGTTTCGTGTCAAGCTCGAGAATGGCCATATCGTTCTTGGACATATCTCGGGAAAAATGCGGATGAATTACATCCGCATCCTGCCGGGGGATCGTGTGACGGTCGAACTGACGCCATACGATCTATCGCGAGCAAGAATCGTGTTCCGCTCGAAGTAAGCCTGGGGCTTACCGGGTAAGAATTAGGAGTCAATCATGAAAGTAATGGCATCGGTCAAAGCAATTTGCCGGAACTGCAAGGTCATCAAGCGCAAGGGCGTAGTGCGGATCATCTGCACCGACCCGCGCCACAAGCAACGTCAGGGCTGAGCCTAGGCTCGGTTCTACGCTAAAGGTATTCAAGGAAACGTTATGGCCCGTATTGCTGGCATCAACATTCCGCCGCATCAGCACACCGAAATCGGTCTGACGGCTATCTTCGGCATCGGCCGTTCGCGCGCTCGCAAGATTTGCGAAGTGGCCGGCGTGTCGAGCAACAAGAAGGTCAAGGATCTGAACGACGCCGAGCTCGAGCGGATTCGCGAACAGATCAACACCTTCACCGTCGAAGGCGATCTGCGTCGTGAAATCCAACTGTCGATCAAGCGTCTGATCGACCTCGGCTCGTATCGTGGCTTCCGCCACAAGCGCGGCCTGCCCGTGCGTGGCCAGCGTACCCGTACGAACGCCCGCACCCGCAAGGGTCCGCGTCGCGCCGCCGCGTCGCTCAAAAAGTAATCGGCTGATACCCAGTCAAGGATCCAGAAATGGCGAAATCCCCGAACAGCGGCGCCCAGCGCGTTCGCAAGAAAGTCAAGAAGAACGTCTCGGACGGCATCGCGCACGTTCACGCGTCCTTCAACAACACCATCATCACGATCACCGATCGCCAGGGCAATGCCCTGTCGTGGGCGACGTCGGGCGGCGCCGGCTTCAAGGGCTCGCGCAAGTCCACCCCGTTCGCGGCCCAGGTCGCGGCGGAGTCCGCCGGTCGCGTGGCGATGGAATACGGCATCAAGACGCTGGAAGTGCGTATCAAGGGCCCCGGTCCCGGCCGCGAATCGTCGGTTCGCGCCCTGAACGCCCTGGGCATCAAGATCTCCAGCATCGCCGACATCACGCCGGTGCCGCATAACGGCTGCCGTCCGCCGAAGCGCAGAAGGATCTAAGCCCCCCCCTACGCGCTTCGCGCGCCCCCCAGGGGGCGATGCGGGTGGACCGGCGGAGCCGGATCCACCGCATCCTGGGTCTGTTGGCTCGTTGCCCTTTGGGCAACGTTGCCTACGGGGTCCGGGGCAAAGCGCGGTAGAATGGTGGGCTTTGCTGTTGGCAGTACGTAGTTTTCATTGTTTTATGGGGGCGCGGCCGGCATGGGTCGGGTGCGCCGAGTAAGACCACCGTTTGCCGCGTTCTGGTTCATCGAACGTAAATGACCAAGGCAAACTCCTCGCCATGCGTGTGCATGGCCTGACAGAGAAAAGGATACATCGTGGCACGTTATATTGGCCCCAAATGTAAGCTTTCCCGCCGCGAAGGCACGGACCTCTTCCTGAAGAGCGCCCGCCGTTCGCTGGATTCCAAGTGCAAGCTCGAGAGCAAGCCCGGCCAGCATGGCCGCACCTCGGGTGCCCGTACCTCGGACTACGGTCTGCAGCTGCGCGAGAAGCAAAAGCTCAAGCGCATGTACGGCATTCTGGAAAAGCAGTTCCGCAAGTACTTCGAAGAAGCCGACCGCCGCAAGGGCAACACCGGTGAAAACCTGATCCAGCTGCTCGAGTCGCGCCTGGACAACGTGGTCTATCGCATGGGCTTCGGCTCGACCCGCGCCGAAGCGCGCCAGCTGGTCAGCCACAAGGCGCTGATGCTGAACGGCCACACCGCCAACGTGCCGTCCATCATCGTCAAGGCCGGCGACGTGATCACCGTCCGTGAAAAGGCCAAGAAGCAGGCCCGTATCCAGGAAGCGCTGCAACTGGCCTCCAGCCAGGGCATGCCGCAGTGGGTCAGCGTCGATGCGACCAAGCTGGAAGGCACGTTCAAGCAGGCCCCGGATCGTGCCGATGTCGCCCGCGACGTCAACGAATCCATGGTCGTGGAATTGTATTCGCGCTAAGCGTCTTTTCGCTTCGCACAGCCGCGCCGGTCCAGCGCGGCTTTTGGCTTTAAAAGCGGTCTGCATCGGCGGACCGTGAACACCCGCAACACTGCGTTTTTCCCCCAGCCTTATCGGTGTAACGAGCCGAGGGTATTGATAAGGAATAAGGAAGATTCATGGCGAATGCCGCATTTCTGAAACCGCGCAACATCGACGTCGAGACCATCGGCTCGAATCATGCCAAGGTGATCATGGAGCCGTTCGAACGCGGCTACGGTCATACCCTGGGCAATGCGCTGCGCCGTATCCTGCTGTCGTCGATGGCGGGCTACGCGCCGACCGAAGTGCAGATCACCGGTGTCGTGCACGAATACTCGGCCATCGATGGCGTGCGCGAAGACGTGGTCGACATCCTGCTGAACCTCAAGGGTGTGGTGTTCAAGCTGCACAACCGCGACGAAGTCGTCCTGACCCTGCGCAAGCAAGGCCCTGGCGTGGTCACGGCTGCCGATATCGAGCTCTCGCACGACGTCGAGATCATCAACCCCAACCACGTCATTGCCAACCTGACGGACAACGGCCGCCTGGAAATGCAACTGAAGGTGGAGAAGGGCCGCGGCTATGTGCCGGGCAACCTGCGCAGCTTCGCCGATGACCATGCCCGTACCGTGGGCCGCATCGTGCTGGACGCTTCGTACAGCCCGATCCGCCGCGTGAGCTACACCGTCGAAAGCGCCCGCGTCGAGCAGCGTACCGACCTGGACAAGCTGGTCCTCGACATCGAGACCAACGGCGTGATCTCGCCCGAGGAAGCCGTGCGCCAGTCGGCCCGCATCCTGATGGACCAGCTGTCGGTGTTCGCCGCGCTGGAAGGCTCGACCGAAACCATCGAAGCGCCCGCCCGTGGCACGCCGCAGATCGACCCGATCCTGCTGCGCCCGGTGGACGACCTAGAACTGACCGTCCGTTCGGCCAACTGCCTGAAGGCCGAGAACATCTACTACATCGGCGACCTGATCCAGCGTACCGAGAACGAACTGCTGAAGACCCCGAACCTGGGTCGCAAGTCGCTCAACGAGATCAAGGAAGTGCTGGCTGCCCGGGGCCTGACCCTGGGGATGAAGCTGGAAAACTGGCCGCCTCTCGGCCTGGAAAGGCCGTAGAGGTCCCCCCTACGCGCTTACGCGCGCCCCCCAGGGGGCGGCACTGGCGGACCGGCGGAGCCGGATCCGCTGTGCCCTGGGTAGCGGAGCTTCTTTCGTTACGTAGTTGTAGTACCAAGAATTTTTCACCGGCCCGCGGCAAATCGCCGATAGAAGAGCTGGAAACCCCGCGGCACCGCCGCTTTTAGATTCATAAAGGAAGTCATCATGCGTCACCGTCACGGTCTCCGTAAACTGAACCGCACCAGCAGCCACCGTCTGGCCATGTTCCGCAACATGGCTGTCTCGCTGCTCACGCACGAAGCCATCAAGACCACCGTGCCCAAGGCCAAGGAACTGCGCCGCATCGTCGAGCCGCTGATCACCCTGGGCAAGGAACCGACCCTGGCCAACAAGCGCCTGGCGTTTGCCCGCCTGCGCGACCGCGACCTGGTCGTCAAGCTGTTCGCCGAAATCGGCCCCCGCTTCAAGGAGCGCAACGGTGGTTACACCCGCATCCTGAAGATGGGTTTCCGCCAGGGCGACAACGCTCCCATGGCCTACATGGAGCTGGTCGACCGCGCGCCGGAAGCCGAAGCCGCCGACGCCGAGTAAGCAAGGCGGGGCCGGGCTTGTGCCCGGTCGGATGTCTGGTTGGAATGAAAACTGCGAGCTTGTCTCGCAGTTTTTTTTCGCCCGGTGTATGTTGTCCGCACTCGCGGACCACACGGAAAGGAAACGCCATGGCTCGTCTGACTGCGCAAGACTTCCATCCGGATTTGCTGGAGCTGTACGACTACTACGTCCACGGGAAGATCTCCCGCAGGGAGTTCCTGGATCGGGCGGGCAAATATGCGATTGGCGGTCTGACCGCCGCCGGGCTGCTGGCGTCGCTGAGTCCCGACTACGCGCTGGCCGAGCAGGTGTCGTTCACCGATCCGGACATCGTTGCCGAATACATCACTTATCCGTCGCCCAAAGGCCACGGTTCGGTGCGCGGCTACCTGGTGCGGCCGGCCAAGGCGACGGGCAAATTGCCTGGCGTAGTCGTGGTGCACGAGAACCGGGGCCTGAACCCCTATATCGAAGACGTGGCGCGCCGCGTGGCCAAGGCGGGGTTCTTGGCGTTGGCGCCCGACGGCCTGAGTTCCGTCGGCGGCTACCCCGGCAACGATGACAAGGGCCGCGATCTGCAACGGCAGGTCGATCCGGCCAAACTGATGAATGATTTCTTCGCCGCCATCGAATTCCTGATGCAAGGCGATCGGACCACCGGCAAGGTCGGCATCACCGGGTTCTGCTACGGCGGCGGCGTGGCCAACGCGGCGGCGGTCGCCTATCCCGAATTGGCCGCCGCCGTGCCGTTCTACGGCAGGCAGGCGAGCGCGGCCGATGTGCCGCGCATCAAGGCGCCGCTGCTGCTGCATTACGGCGAGCTCGACAAGGGCATCAATGAGGGTTGGCCCGCCTACGAGACGGCGCTCAAGGCCGCCGGCAAGACCTACGAGGCGCACATCTACCCGGGCGCCAATCATGGCTTCCACAACGACTCCACGCCGCGCTATGACGAGGCGGCGGCCAAGCTGGCCTGGGAGCGGACCGTCGCCTGGTTCAAGCGCTACCTGGCCTGATCGATAGCCACGGCGCAGGCGGCCGGCAGCGCTGCCGGCCCGATCGGCTGCCGTTCAGGCCTCGTCGATCACCGGGTTGCGCAGCACACCCACGCCTTCCACTTCGATCTCGCACACGTCGCCGGGCTTGAGCCACACCGGCGGCTTGCGCGCCAGGCCCACGCCCGACGGGGTGCCGGTGATGATCATGTCGCCCGGTTGCAGCGCCATGCCGTCCGAGCAGGCGGCCACCAGGGTGGCGACGTCGAAGATCATGTCGCGGGTATTGGCGTTCTGCATGACCTGGCCGTTCAGGCGGCACTGGATCTGCAGGCCGGCGGCGCCCGGGGGCAGTTCGTCGGCGGTGACGAATTCCGGGCCGAAACCGCCGCTGCGGTCGAAGTTCTTGCCCCACAGCCATTGGTTGGAGCGGAACTGGTAGTCGCGGATCGATCCTTCGTTGAACAGCGAATAGCCCGCCACGTGCTCGAGCGCGCGTTCCTTGGGAATGTAGCGGCCGCCCTTGCCGATCACCGCGACCAGTTCGGCCTCGTAGTCGAACTGCACCGAGACGCGGGGGCGTTCGATGGCTTCCCCGTGGGCCACCCAGGACGACGGGAAGCGCTGGAACAGCACCGGATGCGCGGGCGGCGCGAAATTGCTTTCGGCCGCGTGGTCGACGTAGTTCAGGCCGATGGCGAAGGCCTTGGCGGGCTGTTGCAGCGGCGGCAGCAGGGCGAGGCCGGCCAGGGCCAGGCGTTCGCCCGGCGCGTCGGCAGCCGCGCGCGCGGCGTCCAGGCCACCGGGGGCGCGCAGCAATTCGTCGAGCGTGGCCGGCAGGCCGCGCGCGGTCAGGTCGACCACGTCGTTGCCAATGCGGGCACCCAGCGCGGGCGCGCCGGCGGGGTTCTTGAAGGCGATCAGTCTCATGGCGTGTCTCGTTTCCCCGTCATCCGGGGTATTCCTGGTTGGTGATGAAGTCGGCCGGCAGGGACGGACCCCAGACGTAGAGCGAATCCTCGGGCGGATGGTCGGCGGCGGGCCAGTCCAGGCCGGCCGGGACGAAGTCGATATCGTACGAGTATTCGGCCCAACTGCCCCAGGGGTCCCGCACATAGTAGAAGTAGTTCGAGCCCAGTACGTGCCGGCCGACGCCCCAGCCCTGCGCGTAGCCGGCAGTGCGCATCTGCTCGGAGCCGCGGCCGACCTCGTCCAGGCTGCCGACGTCCCAGCTCGAGTGATGCAGGCCGCGCGCGTGCGACTTGGCGAAGGCCACGAGGTGGTGGTCGCTGCCGTGGATGCCGTGCAGGAAGGCGATGAGGTCGCCGGAATGGTCCGACACGCGTAGGCCCAGGAAGGTCCGGCAGAAGTCCACCATGCGCGTGACGTCGGGCGTGAAGAACAGGACGTGCGACAGGTGGCGCGGCCGCACCGGCTGCGCGCGGCTGCGGGCCGGCGCGGCGCCCTGGCCGGGCGGGACCGGGGCGAAGGCGGTGGGCGGGCTTTTGGCGGCAGGCGAGACCTTGTCCGCCACCACCAGTTGCAGCGGCGTGCCGTCCGGATCGCGCAGCCACAGGCCCTGGCCGTCGGACAGTTCGTGCGGATCGGTTCGCAGGCCGGCGGCCTTGATACGCGCGCGCATCGCGTCCAGGTCTTGCGCGTGAACGCCATAGCGCACGTATTGCAGGCGCTTGGTCGCACCCCCCTCGTGGATGCGGCTCCAGACGTGGGGATGGCCGTGTGTGCGCAGTTCGAGATGGCCGGACTGGCGCCGCGCGTCCAGGCCGAAAGCCAGGTAGAAGCGTTCGGCCTCGGCCAGGTCGGGCACCGAGTACACGAAGCCATCCACCGAATGCACGGCGGCGCGGCGTTCGAGGTGGGTGGTCAAGGCAGAGGCGGGCATCGGCGCGCTCCTATTCCGGCTTGACGCCCGCCATGTCGACGGCCGCGCGCAGGATGGCGGTGTCGTCGCGCAGCGACGCGGCGAAGGCCTCGGGACTGCTGCCGATCACGCTCCAGTGCTGGTCCTCGATCTTGGCGCGCACGTCGGGTTGCTGGAGCACGGTCTTGAAGGTGTCCGCCAGCTTGGCGACGATGGGCGCGGGCGTGCCCGCCGGCGCGACGAAACCCATCCAGTTGCCGAAGGGCCGGAAGTTGGGGAAGTCTTCAGTGATGGCGGGCACGTCGGGATGCAGCGGATGGCGCTTGGGCGTCATGAAGGCCAGTACCTTGATCTGTCCTTCCTTCCACTGCCCGAGCAGGCTGCCCACGCTCAGGATGGTGGCGTCGAGCCGGCCGGCCAGCAGTTCGATGGCGATCTGGCCCGCGCCCTGGTAGGGCACGTGCAGCATGTCGACGCCGGCGGCGGCCTTGAACTGCTCGCCCAGCAGGTGGTTGAACGAGCCGTTGCCGACGCTGGCGAAGTTGAGCTTGCCGGGATGGCGCTTGAGGTAATCGACGAACTCGCGCGTGGTGTTGGCCGGCACCTTGGCGCTGACCATCAGCGCGACGGGCAGGTCGGCCACGGCGGTGATGGGCGTGAAGCTCTTGAGCGGCTCGTAGGGCAGGTCCTTGCGCAGGTAGCTGTTGAGCAGCAGGGCCGAGGTGGTGGTCAGGTGGATGTTGTAGCCGTCGGGCGCCATGCGGGCGGCGTAGCTGGTGCCGACGATGCCGTTGGCGCCTCCGCGGTTCTCGAACACCAGGGGCTGGCCCAGCAGTTTGCCGGCCCGGTCGGCGATGAGGCGGCCGATGACGTCGATGGGCGATCCGGTGGGATAGGGAAAGACCACGTGGATGGGCTTGTTGGGGTAGGGCTGTTGCGCGCCCGCCTGTAGCGGGCAGGCCAGGCCGAGCAGCGCGGCCAGCGCTCCGGCGATCAGTTGCTTGGCGTGTCTCATCGTGGGTCCTCTTGGGGGGCTACGTGGCCGGGGGACTTGGCCCCGGCCTGGGGAAGGGATGCCAGGCAGGCGCGGAACGCCCGGCAGAGTTCGTCGTTGGCGCGGCGGGCCGCGGCCGAGGCTTCGAAGAAGCCCAGGAAGGGGTGGAACATGTCGTCGTGGCGCAGCAGCGTGACGGGCACCCCGGCGCGGCGGAGCCGGTCGGCGTAGGCCAGGCCTTCGCCTTGCAGCGGGTCGTGCCCGGCCACCGAGATGACGGCGGGCGGCAGCCGGCCCAGGTCGGTGGCGCGCAGCGGCGAAGGCGGAAAGGCGGCGGCTTCCCCGGCGCGTTCAGCCATGTACAGGCGGGCGATATCGCGCAGGTCGGCCGGGGACAGCATGGGATAGTCGCGGCCGTCCGCGTCCAGGCGCTGCGTGTCGCGGGCCATGTCCAGGCCGGGTACGACCAGCAACTGCGCCGCCAGCGGCTGGCCGGCGTCGCGGCACAGCAGGGCGGCGCTGGCGGCCAGGTTGGCGCCCGCGCTTTCGCCGGCCACCGCCACGCGGGCCGGGTCGCCGCCAAGTTCGCGGGCATGGGCCTGGACCCAGCGTGTGGCGGCCAGGGCGTCGTCGTGCGCGGCCGGGTAGGGATGTTCGGGCGCCAGCCGGTAGTCCACCGAGACGACCGCCGCGTCCAGGTCGCGGCAGAGCTTGCGTGCGATGTCGTCCATCAGCTCGACGCTGCCCAGCACGAAGCCGCCGCCGTGGAAAAAAACCACGGTGGCATGCGGACCCGCCGTGGCGGGCCGATAGAGGCGGCCGGGCACCGGGGCCCCATCCAGGTCGCGCACGGTGCCCACCTCGGGCAGGCCATGGCGCTCGCGCGCGGCCAGGATGGCGCGCGTCATGCGCTGGCGGGCCTCGGACGCGCTGCCGGCGAACGGCGGGGGCGCGTTCTGCGCGCGCAGGGCGGCCACGATGCGGGCCAGGTCCGCGTCCAGCGGGACGGTGGGCGCGGCCGTCATGCCGGCAGCTCCAGCACGTGTGCCTGCGAGGCCTGGGCGCGCCGCCGCAGCGCCTCGACGTCGATGTGCAGCAATCGCCCCGCGCGCTTGACGGCGCGGCCGGCCACGAACACGGTATCGACGTTGCCCGGGTGGGCCGCCAGCACGACGGCGCCCACGGCATCCGACACCGGCGTCAGGTTCAGGTCGTCGCCGCGTATCAGCACGATGTCGGCTTCTTTGCCGGGTGTGAGCGAGCCGGTCTTGTGGTCCAGGCCGGTGGCGCGCGCGCCGGCCAGCGTGGCGAACTCCAGCACGTCGCGCAGCGTGAGCGTGGCGGGAGCGTCCGGCACGCGCGAGTGGCCGCCGCCCATCCACGAGCGGTAATAGGCGAAGGCGTGGCGCATCTGGGTGAACATGTCGCCCGCGCATTTGGTTTCGGTATCGCCGCTCAGGCTGGGCCGGATGCCGGCGGCCAGCAGGCGGTCGAAGGGGATGTCGCCGATGCCCTGGGCATTCATTTCGCAATGCACGCCCAGCGAGGCGGTGACGCCGGCGTCGGCCATCATCGCGATCTCGTCGCGGCCGCAGAAGCAGCAGTGCACGAAGGTCAGGTCCGGACCCAGCGCGCCCTCGGCGTGCATCTGCGCGATCGCGCGTATCGGCGCGTTGCGCGCGTAGGCGCCCATGTGGATGCTCGAGCGCAGGCCCAGTTCGCGCGCCAGGCGCAGGTCGTCCAGCCAGATGTCGCGGCGCGCCATCTCGGGGCCGCGCGCCGCCATGGCCAACGTCAGCAACTGGTCGTCCGAGGAAAAGCTTTCCCGCCGCAGCCGGCGGATGTCCTGCGGATGGCCGCGCCGGCTGTCGAACATCCAGCTCGCGCCCTCGACCAGCGGCCAGCCGTGGCCGAAGACGGCCCGCAGGCCGGCGTCGCGCAACGCCTGGACGGCGGCGTCGCTGTGCTCGGGGCTGTTCTGCACGTGCGACCAGTCCATCATCGTCGTGATGCCGCCGTCCAGGGCCGAGACCGCGCCCAGCAGCGTGCCGGTGTAGACGTCCTCGGTGCGGAAGGCCGCCCCCTTGGCGCCCAGCATCTCGGCGAAATAGATCTGCGGATCGATGTCGGCGTAGCGATGGCGCACGCAGGTCTGCCAGGTGTGGCGGTGTGTGTCGATGAAGCCGGGCAGGACGATCATGCCGCGGGCATCGATGTGTTCGGCATCCTCTACCGCGAGTTGCGGCGCGATCGCGGCGATGCGGCCATCCTCGATCAGGAGATCGCCCTGGCGCAGGTCGCCCACCCGGGGATCGACGCTGACGATCCAGCCTTGGCGGATGACCGTGCGGCGGGTCATGCCCGGGCCCCGAGCAGCCAGCGGGCCAGCTCGGCGCGCACCTCGCCGGCCTGTTGCACGGAGGTGCCGGCCCAGGCGATGTAGCCGTCCGGCCGCACCAGCATTCCCTTGACGTTGGCCAGCGCGGCGGGCGCGCGGCCCAGGCGCGCCTGTACGCAGCGCACGGGCAGGCCGTCCAGCGACAGGCCGGCGTACTGGCTGCTGTAGCCTTCCAGGTCCAGCAGCACGAAGCGCCGTTCGCGCAGCAGCTCGGCCAGGCGCACCGATTGGCCGTCCAGGCCGATCAGGTCGATGTCCGGCGCGTGCTGCCCGGCCAGCGGGTGGCTGCCCGGTGGCGCGGGATAGGGCCGGGTCAGGCCGCACAGCTCGCGCACCAGCTTGCGCTGCACGTCGGGCAGCGGAATGTACTCGCGCTGCATGCGCCGCTTCAACGCGACGCCTGCGGGGTCGAAATTGAATTGCAGCGAACACTGGGCCGCGACGCTGTCGAGCAGGTCGCGCATGACCGGCAGGCGTTCCTCGTCATAGCTGTCGAGGATGGCGGCGTCGCTGTGGCCCTGCACCACGTGGGCCAGTTTCCATCCCAGGTTGAAGGCGTCCTGCAGGCAGAAGTTCATGCCCACGCCGCTGGCCGGGTAGTGGATGCGCGCCGACTCGCCCACCAGGAAGACGCGGCCGCCGCGCAGCGTGGGCACGGCGCGCATCTGGTCGTCGAAGCGCGAGGCCCAGCGGTAGCCGCGGATGCCGTAGTCGGTGCCGTGCACGTCGCGGATGCATTGCAGGGCTTCTTCCAGCGTGACCGGTTCGTCCTTGGCCGCATGCCGCCGGTCGCGGTGCACGATGTTGAAGCGGGTGATGCCGTCGCCGAAGGCGTAGCCGCGCACCCAGCCCATCTCGTTGTCGACGTTGACGCGGCCGCCGGGCCAGGGGGCGTCCAGTTCGGCGTCGATCACGATGCCGCGGAACGAGCCGCTGTGGCCGTCGAAGGGCAGGCCGGCCTGCCCGCGCACGACGCTGCGGCCGCCGTCGGCGCCGACCAGATAGCGGGCACGCAGGGTCGTGGTGGCGCCGCCTGCGTCGCTGACGTCCACCTCGACCCCGTCCGCCGACTGCCGCACGGCCCGGGCTTCGACACCGCGCCGTATCTCGGCGCCGCTTTCCTCGGCCCAGGTCCAGAGGATTTCCTCGGTCAGGTTCTGCGGCAGGCCCAGCGTGAAGCCGTAGCGGGTTTCCAGGTAATGCCATTCGATGGGGTGGAAGCCCGCCCAGATGTGCGAGGGGCGGAACGGGTAGGGGCTGATGTCGCAGGTGCGCCGGATGAAGCGGTCGGCGATGCCGCGCGCGTCGAACAGTTCCAGCACGCGCGGCAGCAGGGTGCCGGCGCGCGACTGCACGCCCTCGGTGCGCCGCTCCAGGACCAGCGTCTTCGCTCCCGAACCGGCCAGTTCGGCGGCCACGGTCAGGCCCGACGGGCCGCCACCGACCACGATCACATCCCACTGCATTGTCTGTCCCCTGCTTTTCGTCATGGCGGTTTCGCACCGCATGCCTCGCATGGTGGCGAGCCCATCGACAGACGTAAAGTTAATTGTTTAAATTCAAATCATTTGTTTGGTAAATGGATGCGCCATGCGCTTCAACAAGCTGGACCTGAACCTGCTGGTGGTGCTCGACGCCCTGCTGGCCACCCGCAGCGTGAGCCGCGCCGCCGAGCGCATCTTCCTGAGCCAGCCCGCGACCAGCCTGGCGCTGGGGCGGCTGCGCGAGTATTTCGACGACGAACTGCTGGTGCCGGTGGGCAAGACCCTGGTGCCGACCCCGCTGGCCGAGCAACTGGTCAAGCCGGTGCGCGACGTGCTGCTGCAGATCCAGACCGTGACGCGCGCCCGGCCCACCTTCGATCCGGCCACGGCCACGCGCCGCTTCACGATCGAATCGTCGGACTACGTCATCACGGTGCTGCTGGCCGAAGTGGTGCGGCGCGCGGCCAGGCTGGCACCGCTGATGCAGTTCGACTTGCGGGCGATCAGCCCCCAGACGCCCGAGCACCTGGACAGCGGCGGAATCGAACTGCTGATCGCGCCGGAGTTCGCGGTGGTGGCGGGACATCCGGCCGAACCGCTGTTCGAGGACACGTTCTCCTGCCTGGTGTGCGAGGCGCATTTCGACTCCGCGTTCGAGTTGTCGAGCGAGGCCTATTTCGATGCGGCGCACGTGGGCGTCGAGTGGGGCGGCGGGCGGCGCATTACCTATGACGCGAAGATGCTGTCGCGCGGCCGGCGCCAGCGCCGGCAGGACGTGATCGCCCCCAACTTCACCCTGGTGCCGGAGCTGTTGGTGGGCACGCCGCGCATCGCGACCCTGCCGACCCGCCTGGCGCGCCACATGGCGGCGCGCTTTGCGCTGCGGGTGGTGCCTTGTCCGATTGCGATTCCCCGCTTTGCGGAGAACCTGCAATGGCATAAGTATCAGGAGCGGGATCCGGCCATTTCGTGGCTGCGGGGGTTGTTGCGGGCCACGGCGGCGGATTTGCCGGCGCTGGACGAGCCCCAGCAGGGGCCGCCGCGGCGCCGCGAAGCCACACGCGCCTAGCGTCCCATCCCGGCCGCGCGCACGATTTCCGCCGCGGCGATCCGGATCGCATCGTCGTCGATGTGCCGGTGGATCACGAGGCGCAGGGTATCGGCATCGCGCGGACGAACGAGTAGGCCGCGGGAGGCCAGCCGCGCGGCGCAGGCCGTGGCGCCGCCGGGCCCGGATGCGCCCAGGTGGACCAGCACGATGTTCGTGTCTGGCGCGTTGCCGATCAGCGCCGGCTCTTGGTCCCGCAGGTGGGTCCACAAGGCTCGGGCCCGCCGGTGATCGTCGGCCAGCCGTCCGGCCATGTCGCGCAGGGCGACCAGGCCGGCGGCGGCCACGCAGCCGGCCTGGCGCAGGCCGCCGCCGACCATGCGGCGATAGCTGCGCGCGCGGACGACGAAGTCGCGGGAACCCGCCAGGATCGAACCCATGGGCGCGCTCAGGCCCTTGGACAGACAGAACGTCACCGTATCGCCGAACGCGGCGATGGCTGAGGGCGGGACGTCCTGCGCCAGCGCGGCATTGAAGATCCGCGCGCCGTCGACATGGACGGCCGCGCCGGCCGCCCGCGCGCGTTCGCCCACGGCGGCGAGGTAGGGCAGGGGCAGGGCGCGGCCGCCCGCGTGGTTGTGGCTCGTTTCGACCACCACCATCGCCGTGGGCGCGCCGTGGCGGGAATAGCTGCCGCGCATCGAGGCCGCCAGCGCGTCGAGGTCCATCATGCCGTCATGCGATCGGACCGCCGTGCACATCAGGCCGGCCAGGCGCGAGATGCCGCCCCCCTCGGAGCGGGCCACGTGCGCGTGTTCGTCGACCAGCGCCTCGCCGCCCCGGTTCGCGTGCACCAGGGCCGCGACCAGATTGCCCATGGTGCCGCTGGCCACGAACAGGGCGTCTTCCTTGCCCATGGCCGTGGCGCCCGCCGCCTCCAGTTCGCGCACGGTCGGGTCGCCGTCCAGTCCGTCGTCGCCGACGACGGCCGCGCGCATCGCCTCGCGCATCGCGTCGGTGGGCTGCGTGACGGTATCGCTGCGCAGGTCGATGCGGCGCTCGGCCTTTTCGGCTGGAAGGCGGTCAGGCGCGTTGGCGTTCATGCCATTGCGCGGTCACGGCCACGGCGCGGTCGATGTCCGACCGGTCGTTGTAGGCATGGATGGAGAAGCGCAGCAGATCGCGCCGGACGGCCGCCTGTACCCGGTGCTCCTGGAGGTGGCGTTGCAGTTCGGCCGGCGCGGAACCGCCGCCGGGGATGCGCAGGCACACCATGTTGGCCATGATGGCGCCCGTGGGCCGGACCACGCCGCAGCCGCGCTCGGCCAGGCCGTCGGCGAGCGAGGTGGCCAGGGCCGTGACGTGCCGGTCGATGGCCGGGGTGCCGCACGCGAGCAGCAGGGACAAGGTGTCCGCCACCAGCGCCGACGCCAGGAAGTTGTAGTTGCCCACGTCGAAACGCTGCGCCCCCGCCTTGTAGTGGATGGGGCCCTTGTCGTAATCGGCTTCGTGGGTGGCGGCGATGGTGACGCCGAAGCGCGCCAGGTAGCGCGGCGTCATCGATTCGGCAAAGGCGCGGCGCACATACAGCAGCCCCATGCCGTACAGCGAACACAGTCCCTTCTGCGTGCTGGCCGCCAGCGCGTCGATCCCCATGGCCTCGACATCCAGGTGCGTGATGCCGGCCGCCTGCGCCGCATCCACCACCAGGTGCACGCCGGCGGCGCGGCAGGCACGGCCGAGCGTATGCAGGTCGGTGCGCAGTCCCGGCTTGAACGAGGTGGCGGACACCGTCACGACGCGCACGCGCGAGCCTTCGCCCAGCCGCTCGAGCACCGCCTCCAGCGGGAACAGTCCGTCGGGCGAGGGCAGGTCGCGCACCACCACGCCCAGCCGCTCCTGGTTGCGCCAGGTGTAGAGGTTGTTCGGGTGTTCGATGTCGGAGCACAGGATGACTTCGTCTCCTGGCCGCCAGTCGATGGATGCCGCGACGATGTTCAGGCCCTCGGACACGTTCTTGGTCATGGCGATCTCGATCGGATCGGCATTGACCAGGCGCGCGAAGGACTGGCGCACCGTCTCGACCAGGCCGAAGTAGCGGTCCTTGTCGATGACGCCGTTCACGCGCTCTTGCAGGTGGGCCTGGGCGATCTCCAGGCTGCTGGCGGGAATCAGGCTGCGGCTGGCCACGTCCAGGTGGGCGCGCTGGGCGATGCCGGGGAAACGGGCGCGCAAGGCGGCAAAGGGCGAAGTGTCGGTATCGGTCGTCATGGCTGGCTCGGGAAAATGCGGGAATGTCCGGCAGCATAGTCAGCGCGACTTTGCGCGCCTATCGATTTTTCGGTGCGCGAGCTATGACCTCAGGACATACCGCGTGAACCCCGTGCGGCGGCGGGGGCGACCTGCCCGGCCTGCCCGTGCAGGAAACCGATCAGGGTTTCGGCGGCGGCCGACAGGGGCCGGTCGATCCGGCGCAGGATGCCCATCCGCCGCTGCGGTCGGGGCAGGCCGATGCGCCGGTGCACCAGGCCGGTCAGGTTCATGGCTTCCAGGCCGACGCGGGGCAGCACCGTCACGCCCAGGCCTTCGCGCACCATGCTCAGCGCGGTGACCATGTTGACGACTTCGAAGGCCGGCGCGCGATGGCTGCCGGCCTGCGCCAGCCCCGCGTCGACCAGCCGCCTGACGCTGGAGGGCGCGGGCAGCAGCACCAGCGGCATCGCGGCCAGCTCGGGCCAGCCGATCTGGCGCGCGCGTGCGCGGGCATGGCCGGCGGGCAGGATGGCGACCAGTTCGTCGGTGAACATGAAGTCGAACCGCAGCGCCGGGATTTCGTGCGAGTACATGCCCAGGCCGAACTCCACTTCGCGCTGGAGCACCTTGTCGATCAGGAGGTCGTTCTGGTCCTCGATCTGGCGCACCTGGACCTTGGGAAAGCGCTCGCGCAACTGGGCGATCGCGCGGGTGCCCAGGCCGAATGCCGACGAGGGCAGGACGGCGAAGGTCACGGTTCCGCTTTCGCCGCCGGCCAGTTCGCGCAGGTTGGCATAGGCGTGCTGCAGGTCGTCCAGCGGGCGCTTGACCTGCGCCAGCAGCAGGCGTCCGCCTTCGGTCAGTTCCATGCGGCGGGTGGTGCGCTCGAACAGGCGCACGCCCACCATGGCTTCCAGTTCGCGTATGAGCTGCGAGAACGCGGGCTGGGTCATGGCCAGCCGGTCGGCGGCCTTGCTGAACGCGCCGGTTTCCGCGGCGGCCACGAAACCTTCGAGTTGCCGCAGCTTGAAATTCATACGTAGCGCCTATGAATGGTAAATAAATATCCAATTGTCGTAACAGTCTACCAAGCTCATAGTCCTGCCGACAGGACCGATCCGCGGTCCTTGCCGAGGAAGGAATGAGCGAATACTGGATAGGCATCGACACGGGCGGTACATTCACCGACCTGGTGTTGGGCGATACGCGCGGCGGCCGCTGGCACTACCACAAGGTGCCCACGCTGACGGCGGACCCCGCGCAGGGGATATTGAACGGCATCGCCGAGATCATGAGCCTGGCGGCGGTCGATCCCGCGCAGGTCGGGTTCCTGGTGCTGGGCACCACGCTGGCGACCAATGCGGTGCTGGAAGGACAGTGGGCGCGGACGGGGCTGATCACCACGCAGGGGTTCGGCGACGTGCTGAGCCTCGCGCGCCAGCGCCGCCCCCACTATTTCAACCTGGACGTGCCCAAGCCCATGCCGCCGGTGCCCGACGACTGCCGCGCCGAAGTCGCGGAGCGCATCGCCGCCGGGGGCGAGGTCGTCACGCCGCTGCGCGACGAGGACGTGCTGCGCGCGCTGGACACGCTGCGCGGCCGCGGCGTGAAGACGGTCGCCATCTGCTTCCTGCATGCCTACCAGAACGCGGCGCACGAGCAGCGCGCGCGCCAACTGGTCGCGCAGCATTGGCCCGAGGCCTATGTCAGCGTCTCGTCCGAAGTGCTGCCCGAGTTCCGCGAGTACGAACGTTTCATCACCACCGTCGTCAACGCGAGCCTGATGCCGGTGATGGACGACTACCTGCAACGCTTCGAGATGGGCGTGCGCGACCTGGGCGTGCGTTCGGCGCCCCACGTCATGCAGTCCAACGGCGGCGCGGTCACCACGCAGACCGTGCGGCAGCGTCCCATCAACACCTTCTTCTCGGGCCCAGCGGGCGGGGTCGTCAGCACGGCGGCGCTGGGCGAGGCCTGCGGCGTGCGCAACCTCATCACCTTCGACATGGGGGGCACGAGCACCGACGTCTGCCTGATCCGCGACGGCCGGCCGGCCATGAAGAGCGAGCGCGACATGGGGGGCTTCCCCGTGCGCACCCGCACCCTGGACATCCACACCATCGGCGCGGGCGGCGGCAGCCTGGCCTGGCTGGACGCGGGCGGGCTGCTCAAGGTCGGTCCCAAGAGCGCCAGCGCCTATCCCGGCCCGGCCTCATATGGACGCGGCGGCACCAAGCCGACGGTCACCGACGCCAACGTGCTGCTGGGCCGGCTGAGCCCGGTCGCGCTGCTGGGCGGGCGCATGTCCATGCATCCGGAACTGGCGGCACAGGCCATCCGCGACGAGGTGGCCACCGCCATGGGCCGTGGCGCGGAGGAAGTCGCGATCGGCATACTGGAGATCGCCAACGCCAACATGACGGGCGCGGTGCGCGTGATTTCCGTCGAGCAGGGCGAGGATCCGCGCGACTACGCGCTGGTCGCCTTCGGCGGGGCCGGGCCCTTGCATGCGGCCGACGTCGCGGCGATGGCGGGCATGCGACACGTCATCGTTCCGCCGCGCCCCGGGCTCATGTCGGCGCAGGGCCTGCTGCAGTCGGACCGGCAGGGCGATTTTTCCCTGACCCGCCTGGTGCCCGCCGCGCCGGACCGGCTGCCGTCCCTGAACGCCGGCCTGAGTGAACTGGCGCGCCGCGCCGACGATTGGCTCGCCGCCGAAGGCGCCGATCGCACTGCCCCCGGCGTGTCGCGCCACTGGCAGCTCGACCTGCGCTATCTGGGCCAGAATGCGGAACTGATCCTGGACATCGCCGCGGGCGAGCTCGACGCGGCGGCGCTGGCCCGCGCGGTCGATGCCTACCATGTCCGGCATGCCGACCTGTATGGCTACGACATGCGCGCCCAGGGCGTGGAGGTCGTCAACCTGCGGGTGTCGGTCGTCATCGCCCGCGAGCGCCTGGAGGCCGCCGCCATTGCCCGGCAGGACGCGCGGACCGACCCCGTGGCCGGCGCGCCCACGCGCCGCGTGTGGTTCGCCGCGACCGGCTTCGTCGACACGCCGGTGCTGCAGCGGGACGGCCTGCTGGCCGGCGCCTGCCTGGACGGGCCGGCCATCGTCGAGCAGATGGACACCACCACGGTCATTCCGCCCGGCTCGTCGACCCGCGTCGGCGCGGACGGCAGCCTGCACATCGATCTCACGCCCGGCGAACCGGGCAAGGAAGCCCATTGATGACTCCCGTCGATCCCATCCGCGCCGAGGTCGTCGCCCGCTACCTGCTGGGCGTGACCGAGGAAATGAGCGCGGCGCTGATGCGCACCGCGTTCTCGCCCAACATCAAGGAACGCGGCGACTGCTCGACCGCGGTGTTCGACCACCTCGGCAACGTCGTGGCGCTGCCCCAGCGCGTGCCCATCCACCTGGGCTCGATGGTCGGCGTGGTGCAGGCCGTGCTGGAACGGTTTCCCCGGCAGGAGATCCGGCCGGGCGACATGTTCCTGGCCAACGACCCCTACAACGGCGGCGGCTCGCACCTGCCCGACATCAACGTCATCTCGCCGGTTTTCCTGGGCGGCGAGATCGTGGCCTATGTGGCCTGCATCGCCCACCACGCGGACGTGGGCGGCATGGTGCCGGGTTCCGAGGCCGCGGTCTGCCAGTCCATCTTCCAGGAAGGGCTGCGCATTCCGCCCGTGCGCATCGTCAGCGCGGGCCAGGTCAACCGGGACGTGTTCGACATCCTGATGCTGAACTCGCGCACGCCCGACGAACGGGCGGGCGACCTGCGCGCCCAGATCGCCGCCAACACGGTGGGCCAGCGCAGCGTGCAGGCGCTGTTCGAACGCTATGGCGTGGCGGAGACCCAGGCCATCATGGCCGCGTACCTGGATTTCACCGAACGCCGTTTCGCCGCCGCCATCGCCAAGGTGCCGCCCGGCCGCTATGAGGCCTGCGAATACCTGGATGGCGTCGAGCCGGGAGAAAAGGCCGCGATACGCCTCGTCCTGACCGTGGGCGAGGGCAAGCTGGGGTTCGACTTCGCGGGCTCAGCGCCGCAACTGGCGGCGGCGCGCAATATTCCGCTGCGGGCACTGGTGGCCACGGTGTACACCGTGGTCAAGAGCCTGCTCGATCCCGACGTGCCGGCCAACTCCGGCTATTTCCGGACCATGGACATCAGCGCGCCGGCGGGCTCGGTGGTCGGGCCGGTGTCGCCGGCGGCGGTCGGCGCGCGGTCGATTTCGTGCGCGGTGCTTGGCGACGTGATCGCCGCCGCGCTGTCGCAGGCCATTCCCGACCGCGCCCTGGCCGGCTGCGGGCCGCACCAGTTGATCGTGCTGGCCGGAACCGACCCGCGCACCGGCGGCTACTACGTGAACTACGAGACCATCGCGGGCGCCATGGGCGCGCGGGCCTACCAGCCCGGCGTCGATGCCGTGCGGGTGCACGCCTCGGGTTCGTCCAACCTGCCGGTGGAGGCGCTGGAGCACGCCTATCCGTTCCTGATCGAGCGCTATGCGCTGCGCAAGGACTCGGGCGGGGCGGGGCGCCACCGTGGTGGCCAGGGCGTGGTGCGCGACTATCGCGCGCTGGGCGACGACACGGTGCTGAGCCTGTCGTCCGAGCGGCAGAACGTGCCGGCCGCGGGCATGGCGGGCGGGGCCGACGGCGCGTTGGGAGAATTCATCCTCAACCCGGGCACGCCCGAAGAGCGGCGCCTGCCGCCGGCGGCGGCCGAGATCCGGCTGCGCCGGAACGACGTGCTGCGGGTGTGCACGCCGGGCGCGGGCGGCTACGGGCCGCCCGGGTGACACGACAACGGCCGGGGACGGGCGTCCTGGATGCCCGCCCCCGGCCGCGCATCGAAGACAAGGAGACACGGTCAGGCAGTACGGCTGTTGCAGCGAATTTTTCCAATACATACAAAGCGAAGGAAATCCTCATGTACTCGATCAAGACTGTTTGCCGGCTGGCGCGGTGGCTGCCGGCCATGGCCATCGCGCTGGCCGCTTTTCCGTCCGTTGCCGCGGATGCCTATCCCACCCGGCCGCTGCGCTTCGTCGTGCCCTATGCCGCCGGCGGCGCGGTGGACGTTGCCGCGCGCATGATCGGACGCTACGTGTCCGAGCGGCTGGGCCAGCAGGTCGTGGTCGAGAACAAGCCGGGGGCGGGCGGCATCATCGCCATCAAGCACGTGCTGGGCTTTCCGGCCGACGGCTACACCTTCCTGATCTGTGCCGCGGGCGAGATCGTGATCAATCCCGTCATCAACAAGGAGGTCGACTACGACACCAGCCGGGACCTGACGCCGGTCAGCATGGTCACCACCGCGCCTAACGTGCTGGTGGTGAAGCGCGACTTTCCGGCGAACAGCGTTTCCGAACTGATCCGCTACGCCCGCCAGCATCCGGGCGAACTGACCTTTTCCTCGAGCGGCGTGGGCACCATCCAGCACGTGACCGGCGAGGTGTTCAACAAGATGGCCGGCATCGAGGCCAGGCACGTGCCCTACAGCGGCGCGCCGCAGGCCGCGATGGAGGTGGCGACGGGGCGGGTGACCATGACCTACGCCAGCCCGGGCTCGATCCGCGGCTTCGTCGACCGCGGCGAACTGAAGATGCTGGGCATGGCGCTGCCCGAACGCTATCCGCCGCTGCCGCAGGTGCCGACCATCCGCGAGGCGCCCGAGGTGTCGTCGTTCAACGTCGAAAGCTGGTTCGGCATGTTCGCCGCCAGCGGTACGCCCGAGCCGGTGATCCAGAGGATCAACGCCCTGGTCCAGCAAGCGATGCAGCAGCCGGATATCGCCAAGAAGCTCATGGACACCGCGGGCGTGCCGATGCAGACGACCCCGGCCCAGGCCAAGGAATTCGTCGGCCGCGAGATCGCCAAATACAAGACCTTGCTGAAAGAGGCCGATATCCGGCTGCAATGATGACCGCCGCCCCCGCCATGTTGCCTGCGCCGTCCGCGTTGCTCGCGCGGCTGCCGTCGACGCGTCTCATGCTGGCCTTCGACGTCTCGGCGCGCCACCTGAACCTGGTGCGCGCGGCCGAGGAACTCGGCATCACGCAGGGCGCCCTCAGCCGCCAGATCCGCGCGCTCGAGGATCACCTGGGCGTGCGCCTGTTCGAGCGCCACGCGCGCGGCCTGCGCTTCACGCAAGAGGGGGAACTGCTTTACGACTTCACCCGGCGCGGCTTCGAGACGCTGGGCGCGGGAATCGGCCGGCTCACGCTGCGGGCCGAGCGCCAGACCCTGGTGCTGTCGGTGGCGCGCAGCTTCGCGCTGCGCGTCCTGATCCCCCGCCTGGCGGGTTTCACCGACGCTCATCCGCAGATCCACCTGAGCCTGGACATTCACCGCTACTTCGCGGACATCGCCAGTTCGGGCGTGGACGTCTCGATCCGGCTGGGCGGCGGGGACTGGCCGGACTGCCGCGCGCTGCGCCTGACGCGGGATCGCATCGTGCCGGTGTGCGCGCCCGCGATCCGCGAGCAACTGCGCGACCCCGAGGCGCGCACGCGCGTGCCGCTGCTGCGCAATATCGAACGCGACGACGCGTCGCTGCGGGCCGAGGGACTGGATGGTCTCCCGCCCGGCGACCTGCGCATCGATTTCAACGATTCGGCCTCGATGCTCGCGGCCGCGGAGTCGTCGCTGGGCGTGGCCATCAGCCGCTCATCGCTGGTTGCCGACGCGGAGGCCGCCGGGCGTCTGGCGCGGCCCACCTCCTGGGAGGCGTGCGACGGCCTGGACTACTACGCGGTATGTACCGAGCGGGCCTATTGCAAGCCCGCGGTCAAGGCCTTCCTGGACTGGATCGCGGGCCTGGCGCCGGACTGACGAACGGTTTCAGCGCTTGACCCGCGACAGTGGATCGTCCGGCTTGTAGGTCGGCGTCTGCGGTTTGGGCGAACCCAGCATCACGCACATCAGCGCCTCTTCGTCGCCGATGTTGACCTCGCCTCGGTAGACACCGGGCGGGACCGAGATCAGGTCGCGTTCGCCGGCCTCGATCTCCCAGTATTCGCCTTCCTTCGATTCGCACATGATGCGGACTCTGCCACGCAGCACGAAGAAGACTTCCTCGGTGTCCTCGTGCAGGTGCAGCGGGCCGACGTGGCCGGCGGGGATGATCATGGTCGAGAAGGTGAAGTGCACCGCCGGCACGGTGTTCGAATCGCTGGCGACGCCGGTGGCGCCGGTGCCGAGATAGCGCATCTGCGCGCGGCCGTACTTGGGGTCGTAGTCGGCCTGGAACTTCAGGGCGTTCCAGTCGTACTTGCGGGTGGAGCGCTGCACACAGCGCGAGTTCATCCAGTCGCCGAAGCTCATGCCCTCGGGACGCTGGAGGGTGGGTTTGGCGGCATCGATCAGGGTGTCGACGGGATCGTTCATGGGGCAGCTCCTGCTTGCGGCATGGTGGGGAAACAGAGCTGCCAGTCTAGGAACGGCGGCCGGCCGGGGCCTTGATCTAGATCATGAATGTTCCATTAATAAATCATCGTCTTATATATAAAACAAATTAGGCTTCGGCCTTGCCCTGGAAAGGCTTGAGTCCTGGCGGCCGGGCTTCTTCGATATGCCGCTTCAGGGCAAGCTGGAATGCGGAGAATTCCTTGTCCTCGCGGCTGGCCAGGTAAAGCGGCAGGGTGAGCGCGAGACCGGGCGTCCGGACGCAGCGCAACTCGCCGCGCGCCAGGTCGCGTTCCACCGCGGTCTTGGAGAAGAAGCACACGCCCAGGTCGCGCCGTACGGCTTCCTTCTGCGCCTCCGGATGGCCCAGGTTGAGCACGATGCGCCGCGACGGGATGCCGTTGGCGCGCAACTGGCCCTCCTCCAGTTGCTGCATGACGGTGCTGTTGGCGGTGCTGATGAAGGGCAGGCGCGAGATGTCCTCGCGCCGCGCCTCGTCGCCCACCCAGCGGCTGTCCGGGGCGGTGACCAGCAGCAGGTCCTCGTCCCATAGCGGGCGCACCGCCAGGCCGTCCAGGTTCTGCGTGGGCGCGATGATGAGGACGGCGAAGTCGCAGGCGCCGGTGCGCGTGGCCTCCAGCGCCACCTGCGGGTTCGAGATCGACACATGGACCTGGCCGTCGGGGCGCTGCGCCTGGAAGTCGCAGATCAATTGGCTCAGCAGATAGGTGCCCACGCTCATGGACGAGCCGACCACCGCCTGGCCCGGTGCGAGATCGGTCGAGCCGCCCAGTTCCCGTTCCAGTTCGCGCGTACGGGTGACGACCTCCTGCGCCCATTTGTAGACGCGCTGCCCGGTGGCGGTCAGGGCGATGCCCCGGCCTTCGCGGCGGACCAGCGCCGTGCCCAGCTTTTCCTCCAGGCTGCGGATGTGCGAGGTGACGACCGGCTGGGTGACGAACAGGTAGTCCGCGGCGCGCGTCACGCTTTGCAGTTCGGCCACCACGCAGAAGACCTCGAGTTTCTGCAGGGTGAGGTAGGGATCGAAGCGAGCCATGAAGATTCAATCCATAGATGATTGACTATATAAGAAGGTAAATATTTGAATTAGACGAATGTTTGGAGTCAACCTAGGATCTCTCCCCATAACGAGAGGAGACATCATGTCCAGTACCCAGCCCGGCGGCGCGCGGCGCATCCTGCGCGGCCTGGAGCGCGCCGCCACCAGCCTGGAGCGCGCCCTGGCCAGCGCGTTGCTGGCCGCGGTCGCGATCAACGTGGCCAACGTGGTGGCGCGCTACGTGTTCGGCCGCTCGATCACCGGCGCCGACGAGTTGCAGGTCTACCTGATGGCCGCGCTGGCCTTCTTCGGTTCGGCGGTGGCGGCGGTGCGCGGGCAGCATTTGCGCATGGACGTGCTGAACCGCTACTTCCCGGCGGAGCTGCGGCGCTTCCTGTCCACGTTCGAGGCGCTGGCGGCGGTGGCGCTGTGCGGTTTCGTCTGCTTCATCTCGTCGGAATACGCCTGGCGCATCCACCAGATCGGCAGCGTGAGCGAGAACGGCCACATCCCGATGTGGATCCCCCATTCGCTGGTGGCGGTGGCGTTCGCCGCCATGGCGCTCGTCGGCCTGTTCGACGTGGCGCTGCGCGTGGCCGGCGGCGGCCTGCGCCAGCCCGAGCCGGTGGATGTAGCCGAGGAGGCGCTGTCATGAGTTTCGCGCTGGGTTTCCTGCCCCTGGGGCTGCTCCTGCTGGGCTTTCCGATCTTTCTCGTGCTGCTGGCATCGGTCAGCGTGGCGCTGCTGTTCTTCATGGACGTGCCGCTCACGGCCCTGCACCAGAACCTCTTCGGCGCCATCGACGCCTATGCGCTGCTGGCGATTCCCTTCTTCATCTTCGCCGGCGAACTGATGGGCCGGGGCTCGGTGGCGGACCGGCTGGTGAGCTTCGTCAACGCGGGCGTGGGCTCGGTGCGCGGCAGCCTGGCGGTGACCACCGTCGGCTCCTCGGCGCTGTTCGGCGCGATCTCGGGCGTGAGCGCGGCCACCGTCGCCACCATCGGGCGGGCGATGCTGCCCGCGCTGCGGCGCAACGGCTATCCCGAGAAGTTCTCGGCGGGGCTGCTGACCGCCGTGGGGGCGATCGACATCATCATCCCGCCCAGCATCCCAATGATCGTCTACGGCGCGGCCGCCCAGCAGTCGGTTCCCCGGCTGTACGCGGCGGGCGTGCTGCCCGGTCTGCTGCTGGCCGGCATGCTGTGCGCCTATGTCATGTGGTATGCCCGCCGCCATCGCATCGGCGGCGGCGAGCGTTTCTCGTGGGCGGTCTTCGGCCGCGCCGCGGTGCGCGGCCTGGGGGCGCTGGGCGCGCCCGTCATCATCCTGGGCGGCATCTACGGCGGTGTGTTCTCGCCAACCGAGGCGGCGGCGGTGGCCTGCCTGTACGCCATCGTCGTGGCGCGCTACTTCTACCGCGAGCTGTCGTGGCGCGACATCCTCGCCAGCGCCGGCACGACGGCGGTGTTCACCGGGCAGATCCTGATCATCGTGGCGTGCGCCAATGTGTTCGGCTGGCTGCTGACGGTGCACCAGGTTCCCGCCGCGCTGGTGCAATGGCTGACCGACCTGCACCTGCCGGGCTGGTCGCTGTTGCTGGCGATCAACGTGCTGCTGCTGGCGGTGGGCTGCTTCATCGATCCGCTGTCGGCCATCCTGCTGTTGTCGCCGCTGCTGATGCCGCTGGTCACCGCCATCGGCGTGGACCCGGTGCACTTCGGGATCATCGTCACGGTGAACCTGTCCATCGGCCTTTTCCATCCACCCTTCGGCATCAACATCTTCGTCGCGCAGAGCGTGCTCAAGCTGCCGCTCGAAAGCATCTACCGCGGCATCGTTCCGTTCGTCGTCATCTATCTGATCGCGCTGGGGCTGATCACCTACATCCCGGAGATATCCCTCTGGGGCATGCGCTTGCTGTTGAACTGACGGCCGTCCGCCGGCCACCCACCACTGGAGACATCACCATGAATCGCCGTCTATGCCTGGCGCATCTGGCCGGCCTGGGAGCGCTCGCGCTCCTGCCCACCGCCCGCGCGCAGAACCTAGTCATGAAGCTCACCACCACCACGTCCGACGACCTGGGCGTCGACTGGCTGAACGCCTACAAGGTCAATCTGGAGGCGGCCACGCAGAACAAGGTCAAGGGCCAGGTGTATCCGGCCAGCCAGCTCGGTACCGCGCAGCGCACGATCGAAGGCGTGAGCATGGGCACCGTCGAGATGGCGCTGAACGCCTCCGGCATGTACGAGGGCCTGGACGCGCGTTTCGGCGCGCTGGCCGTGCCCGGCGTGTTCGACAGCATCGACCATGGCATGAAAGTGCTGGCCGATCCCGAGGTCAAGGCCAGGCTCGCGTCCATCGCCTCGAAGAAGGGCGTCGAGGTGTTGACCACGCTCGTGCATTCCCAGTGCAGCATCGTCTCGCGCAAGCCCATCCGCAAGCTGTCGGACCTGGCCGGGCAGAAGATCCGCGTGCCCGGTTCCTCGATCCTGATCGCGCAGCTGCGGCAACTGGGCGCCAACCCGGTGTCGATGTCGCTGGGCGAGGTCCTGCCCGCGTTCCAGAATGGCACGCTGGACGGCGTTTACTCCGGCACGCCGATTCCGTCGGCGCTGAAATACTTCGACGTCGCCAAGTCGCAGACGCTGCTGCCGTCCACCTACATCGCCATCGTCGGGCTGGCCAGCCCCACCTTCCTGAAATCGGCCGGCCCGCTGGAGCAGCCGCTGCGCCAGGCCGCTCGCAAGACCGATACCGAGATCGGTCCGCGCGTGCATGCGCGCGTGGCCGAGGCCCGCGCGATCTGGGAGAAGGGCGGCGGCGAGATGATCGAGCTGCCGTCGGCCGACGCCAAGGCCTACCTGGACGCGGTGATCCCCGCCGCGATGAAGGAGCTGTCGGCCGATGCCCGCAAGGACTACGAGGCATTGCGCGCGGCTGCCACCCGTCTTAGGAGTTGACCCCCCCTACGCCCTGCGGGCGCCCCCCGAGGGGGCGACGCTGGCGGACCGGCGAAGCCGGATCCGCGGCGTCCTGGAGGGACGGCTCTGGGGATGCAGGGCCATGAAAACCGACTGTACTGACCTACCGGAGACGCCATGCGCGCACACGAGATTCCCGCCGGCATCCTGCCGACCCACCGCCAGCTGTTCTATGGGGGAGCCTGGCACGAGCCCCTGGCCGGCGTCTACGCGCCGACCATCAATCCCGCGTATGACGAGCGGCTGGCCGATGCGCCGGTCGCCGACGCGCGCGACGTCGACGCCGCGGTGCGGGCGGCCCAGGACGCCTTTCCCGCCTGGGCCGCCACGCCGCCGATGGAGCGCGGCCGCATGCTGCGCCGGGCGGCGGACATCCTGCGGGCCCATGCGCAGGAGCTGGCGTTGCTGGATGCGCTGAACAACGGCAATCCTGTGTCCATCCTGGCCAAGGACGCGGACTTCGCGGCCGACAGCCTGGAGTATTTCGCCGGCCTGGCCACCGAGGTCAAGGGCGAGACCCTGCCGATGGGGCCCGGCTATCTCGACTACACCGTGCGCGAGCCGCTGGGCGTCGTGGCGCGCATCGTCGCCTACAACCATCCGCTGATGTTCGCCGCGATGCGTCTCGCGGCGCCGCTGGCGGCGGGCAACACGGTCGTGGTCAAGTCGCCCGACCAGGCGCCGCTGTCCATCATCCGGTTGGCCGAGCTGATCGGCCACGTGTTTCCCAAGGGCGTGGTCAACTTCCTGTGCGGCAGCCGCGAGTGCGGGCAGGCGCTGGCCGAGCACCCGCTGGTGCGCAAGATCACGTTGATCGGCGGCGTGCCCACGGGCAAGTCCGTCATGAAGACGGCGGCCGACGGATTGAAGCCGGTGCTGCTGGAGCTGGGCGGCAAGAATGCACTGGTGGCTTATCCCGACGCGGATCTCGACAAGCTGGTGGACGGCATCGTGGGCGGCATGAACTTCACGTGGTCGGGCCAGAGCTGCGGCTCCACCAGCCGCGTGTTCCTGCACGCAAGCATCCACGACGAGGTGCTGGCGCGTGTGGCCGAACTGCTGCCCCGGCGGCACCGGCCGGGCATTCCGACGGATCCGGCCACGACCATGGGGTCGCTGGTCAGCCGGGCGCAGCTCGAGAAGGTGCAAGGCTTCGTGCAGTCCGCGCTGGACGAAGGCGGGCGGCTGGTGGCCGGCGGCCGGCGGCCCGACGATCCCGCGCTGCGCGACGGCTTCTTCTTCGAGCCCACCATCTTCGCCGACATGCGGCCGGACATGCGGCTGGCGCGCGAGGAAGTGTTCGGTCCCATCATGTCGGTGTTCCGCTGGTCCGACGAGGATGCGATGTGGGCCGACGTCAACGCCGTGGACTTCGGCCTGACCGGTTCGATCTGGACCCGCGATCTCGACACCGCGCACCGCGCGGCCCGCCGCATCCATACCGGCTATGTCTGGATCAACAACACCAGCCAGCACTTCATCGGTGCGCCGTTCGGCGGCGTGAAGCAATCGGGCATCGGCCGCGAGGAATGCTTCGAGGAACTCCTGGAGTTCACCTACACCAAGAACGTCAATCTAAAACTGAACTAGTCCCCCCCTACGCCCTTCGGGCGCCCCCCAGGGGGCGGCGCCCTGGATCGACATGCGCTAGCGGCTTGGAACATGACATGAATCATTACGACTACATCATCGTGGGCGCGGGCTCCGCGGGGTGCACGCTGGCCTACAGGCTGGGCGCCGATCCGGCGCTGAAGATACTGGTGCTGGAGGCCGGCGGCCCGGACCGTTCGCCCGTGATCCGGATTCCGCTGACCTGGGGCCTGATCCTCAAGCACCGGATGTACGACTGGGGCTATTTCACCGAGCCCGAGCCCGGCATGGACGGCCGCCGCATCGAATGCGCGCGCGGCAAGGTGCTGGGCGGCTCGACTTCGATCAACGGCATGGCCTATGCGCGCGGCGCCCGCGAGGACTACGACCACTGGGCGCGTGGCCTGGGGCTGGAGGGGTGGTCCTACGACGACGTGCTGCCGTATTTCCGCCGCAGCGAATCGTGGGAAGAGGGTGCCAGCGACCTGCGCGGCGGCGACGGTCCGCTGACCGTGACGCGCCTGCACTACGACGATCCATTGGTGGACGCCTTCCTGCGCGCCACGGATCTGGCCGGCCATGGACGCAACGACGACTACAACGGCGCCAGCATCGAAGGCTTCGGCCCCATGCAGGCCACCATCCGCCGCGGCCGCCGCTGGAGCGCGGCCTCGGCCTACCTGCGGCCGGCGGTGGCGCGCGGCAACGTCACGGTGTGGACCGGCGCGTTGACCACGAGGGTGCTGATGGAGCAGGGCCGCGCCGTGGGCGTCGAAGTCCTGCGCGGCGGCCGCCGCGAGCTGGTACGGTGCGAACGCGAAGTGCTGCTGGCGGGCGGGGTGATCAACTCGCCGCAGCTCCTGATGCTCTCGGGTATCGGCGACGCCTCGGAGCTCGGCCGGCACGGCATCGCGACCCGCGTCGACCTGCCCGGCGTCGGGCGCAACCTGCAGGACCACGTGGTGTGCGACGTCCGCTGGCGCCGCAAGGAAACGGGGCCGCTGCACCGCGCGCTGCGGCTGGACCGCATCGGTGTCGATCTTCTGCGGACCTGGATGTTCGGCTCGGGCCTGTCCAGCAAGGTGCCCGCCGCGGCCGTGGGCCTGGTGCGCAGCCACCCCGAGCTGCCGCTGCCCGACCTGCAATTGCTGTTGGCCGCCGCGCCCATGGAAGCCGGCCCGCATTTCGGTCCGCTGCTCAAACCCTACGTCGATGCCTTCGCCATCAAGGGGGTCTTCATCACACCCGAGAGCCGGGGCAGCGTGTCCTTGGCGAGTGGCGATCCCGTGGCTCCCGCGGTGATCCGCCAGAACTTCCTGTCCACCGACTACGACCGGCGCGCCGTGCGCCAGATGGTGCGCATCATGAGGGCCATCGGCGAACAGCCGTCGCTCGCGCCGTTCCGGGCCGAGGAACTGGCGCCCGGCCCGCAGGCCACGAGCGACGCGGACATCGATGCTTTCATCCGGCGCACGGCCATCACGCTGCACCACCCGGTGGGCACTTGCAGGATGGGCCGCGATGCCGATCCCGAGGCCGTGCTCGATGCGCAGTTGCGGGTGCGCGGCGTGGAGGGCCTGCGCGTAGTGGATGGGTCGGCCATGCCGCGCGTGGTGCGGGGGCCGACCAATGCACCCATCATCATGATGGCGGAGAAGGCGGCGGACCATATCCTGGGCCGGCCGCCGCTGGCGCGGGACGGGCGCGGGGCGCCGGCATCGCGCCCGTTCCCCAGGCGCGAGACCGTCCCGGCCTGACCGGCGTCAGGCCGCCGCCAGCCGGGGTGCCGTCTGCATCGCCTCGCGGCCGGTGAACGCGAAGTCCACCTCGGGCTGGCGGCCGTCGATGATCTCCGCCACCGCGCGGCCCGAGCCGCAGCCGTGCGTCCAGCCCAGGGTGCCGTGGCCGGTGTTCAGGTACAGGCCGCGCACCTTCGAGGCGCCGATGTAGGGTACGTTGCCTGGTGTCGCGGGCCGCAGTCCGGCCCAGTACTGCGCCAGTTCGGGCCGGCTCATGCCGGGGAAGATGTCCAGCGTGCGCTTGACCAGTGCCTCGCAGCGCACCGGGTTCAGCGCCAGCCCGTAGCCGTTCAGCTCGGCGGTGCCGGCCACCCGCAGGCGGTCGCCCAGGCGCGAGAACACCAGCTTGTATTCGTCGTCGGTCAGGCTGACCTCGGGCGCCAGCGTGGGGTCGAGCACCGGCAGGGTGGCCGAATAGCCCTTGGCCGGATAGATGGACAAGGGGACGCCCGCCTGCCGCGCCAGTTGCGGGCTGAAGCTGCCCAGCGCCAGCACGTAGGCGTCGCCCGTCACGGTTTCATAGCCGCCGGTCTCGCTGGCGATCTCGACACCGGTCATGGCGCCCCCCTCGGCGCGCAGCGCCTGCACGCGCACGCCGTAGCGGAAGTCCACGCCGCGCTGCGCGCACAGTTCGGCCAGGCGGGTGGTGAACAGGTGCACGTCGCCCGATTCGTCGGCGCTGGTGTAGGTGGCCCCCGCCAGGCGGGGAGCGATCTGCGCCAGCGCGGGTTCGATGCGCAGGACTTCGTCGCGGTCGATCACCTGCCGCTCGCAGCCCATCTCGCGCATGATGCGGGCCGGTTCGAGCGCGGCGTCGAACTCTTTCTGGCTGGTATAGAAATGCAGGATTCCGCGTTGCAGGTGGTCGTAGCGGATGCCGGTCTCGGCGCGCAGTTCCTGCAGGCTGGAGCGGCTGTAGGTGCCCAGGTTCAGGATCTGGATCATGTTGTGCCGCGATCGCGCCGAGGTGCATTCGCGCAGGAATTGCAGGCCCCATTTCCATTGATCGGGATCGGCGCGCAGGCGGAACAGCAGGGGGGCGTCCTCGCGGCCCAGCCAGCGCAGCAGTTTCAGCGGGGCGGACGGGTTGGCCCAGGGTTCGGCGTGGCTGACGGAGATCTGGCCGCCGTTGCCGAAGCTGGTTTCGCGCGCGGCGCCCGCGTTGCGTTCCAGGACGACGACCTCGTGCCCGGCCTTGGCGAGATACCAGGCCGACGTGACGCCGGTGATGCCGGCGCCCATGACGATGACTTTCATTGCAGGCTCTCGGAAAAAACAGGGGCAAGCGGCAGTTGTCTGCCGCTTGCCCCTACTGTCCTTTTGCCTGAGAGATTCGCGCGCGCCGGTCGGCGCCGCTTGCCCCTTCGGCGGCCGCGCCGGTTCAGGGCGCGACGCTCTCCAGTTGTTTGGTTGCCAGTCTCGTGACCTGAGCGTTTCAGGGGATACGCCTTCGGTAGAAGCGGCAAGCCGCTTCGTTCTCCTGGTGCGAGCCAGGATAGCATGGGCCTTGTGCCATTGCCATCCCGGGTATCGCGCCGGCGCGCGTCAATGCCGCGCGAGCCGCAGCAACAGGCTCACGAGCTCGCCCTGGCGGTGCGTGCCGGTCTTCGTGAAGAGCGCGCGCAGCTGCGTGCGCGCGGTGCTGAGCGCGATGCCGTGGCGTTCGGCGTACTCGGCCAGGCTCAGCCCTTCCTGCAGCTTGGTCGCCAGGCGCGCCTCGGCCCGGCTGAACTGGAACAGGTCGTTCACGCGGAGATTCTGCTGCTCGGGATCGACCACGCTGACCGCGACCAGCGGACGTTGCAGCGGATTGTCGGGGTGGTCCTCGGACAGCGGCGTGACCACGACGTCCGGGCCGCCGGCGGCGGGCGGCGCGATGCGCGAGGCACGGCGCGATCCGGAATGTCCCGTGGCTTGCAGGATGGCCGTTTCGAGCCGGCTGGCGGCCGCGTGGCGGGGGCGGATCTGGCCGTTGTGTTCGCACAGGGCGCCATCGGGCAGCGCGGCATGCCGTTGGGCCGCGGCATTGCGGTAGGCCACCCGCCGTCCTTCATCGAGCAGCCAGAGCGGCGTGGGCAGGCTGTCCAGCACCTGGTCGCGCAGCGCCAGGCCGTCGCGCAGTCCGGTCAGCGTGTCGTACAGCGTGCCGGCACGCTGCAGGTGCGGCGCGATGCGCGCCAGCAGGTCGTCCTGGCAGGCATCGGGCCGCACACCGATGGCGGTCAGCAGCGCGACATAGACGCAGGCGCCCTGGCCGTTCAGCCGGATCGACGCGCGGTCGTCCATGCCCTGGGCCCGCTGGAACTCCTGGTAGTACGGGTGGTGGTCGAGCGTTGCGGCGGGCAACTCGCGGCGGTCGTGGTTCCACCGGCCGTCGTCCGTCGCGGCGATCAGTTCGCGCATCGGGTCGATGGCGCCATAGTGAACGTTGTAGGCCTGGATCGCGGCGGGATCGCACCGAGCCGCGAGTGTGACGGTGGCGGCGGCGTCGCCGGGATGGTTGATGGCTATCGCGCCGAACTGCCTGCCGCTGGCGGCGGCCAACGCGTCGAGCAGCACCGGCCATCGGGCGCTGTCCAGCACGCTTTCGTAGCAGAGTCCGACGAGGGCGTCGTAGGTTTCCTGGGAGAGAGCAATACCCATGGTAGTCGTGTGGTTGAGCAGGTAGTTACATCATGTTACGCAACATGCGAAGCGGGCAATCACTTTCATCAACCCGTCCACATCAGGAAAACCCTGCGCGCGGATGTCGCAGCCGGCGGGCGCAGGCTCCGGGGTACTATCGGCGCATGACCACCAATTCGCTGCATACGGGGGCCAGACCCTTGGCACCCGCCGGACCCGCGTTGCAGGTCCAGCGGCTGGACAAGCGCTACGGCGGCCGCGTCATCGTGGACGCGCTGTCCTTCGAGATCGCGCGCGGCGAATGCTATGGCTTGCTGGGGCCGAACGGCGCGGGCAAGACCACCACCCTGCGGTCCATCCTGGGCCTGACGCCGGTGGATGGCGGCTCGATCCGGCTGCTGGATTACCCGGTCCCGGCGCAGGCGCGCCAGGCCCGGGCGCGCATAGGCGTGGTGCCGCAGATCGACAATCTCGACCCCGATTTCACGGTCGAGGAAAACCTGCTCGTGTTCGGCCGCTATTTCGGCCTGGCCGACGGCGAGATCCGCCGCCGCATCCCCGGCTTGCTGGAATTCGCCTCGCTGGCCGCCAAGCGCACGGCGCGTATCAACGAGCTGTCGGGCGGCATGAAGCGGCGTCTGACGCTGGCGCGGGCGCTGGTCAACGATCCCGACCTGATCGTGATGGACGAACCCACCACCGGGCTGGATCCGCAGGCGCGCCACCTGATCTGGGAGCGCCTGAAGACGCTGCTGGCGCAAGGCAAGACCATCCTGCTGACCACGCATTTCATGGACGAGGCCGAGCGCCTGTGCGATCGGCTCGGCCTGCTGGACCGGGGCCGGATGATTGCCGAAGGGGCGCCCCAGGACCTGATCGCGCGCCACGTCGAACCCGAGGTGGTGGAGGTGTTCGGGGAAGGGGCCCTGGATTGGCTGGAGCGCCATCGCGCCGCCATGCCGGACCGCGTCGAGGTCAGCGGCGAGACGGTCTATTGCTACACGGCCGAACCGGATCGTGTGCTGGGCCTGCTGCGCGAGGGGGGGCGATTGCGCTACCTGCACCGGCCGGCCAATCTGGAAGACCTGTTCCTGAGGCTGGCCGGCCGCGACTTGAGGGAGGGGGCCTGAGATGAGTGAACGGGCGGTGGATGTTCCGCGATTGGGGATTTGGGGGCTGCCTCGGCCGGGGCGGGGGTGCGTGCCGGTGTTGCGGCGCAATTTCCTGGTCTGGCGCAAGACGGCGTTGACCACGGTGCTGGGCGATGTCATGGATCCGATGGTGGCGCTGCTGGCGCTGGGCTATGGCCTGGGCAGCCTGCTGCCGGGCATCGATGGCGTGCCCTATGTGACGTTCCTGGCCGCCGGTTCGATCTGCATGGGGGCGCTGTACGCGGCCACCTTCGAGGCGACCTATAGCGCCTTTTCCCGGCTGCATATCCAGCGCTCCTGGGATGCGATGCTGAACACGCCGCTGTCGCTGGACGACGTGGTGTTCGCCGAGATCCTGTGGGCCGCGGCCAAGAGCATGAAAAGCGGGTTGGCGATCCTGCTGGTGGTGGTGGCGCTGGACATCTCGCGCGCCTCCACGCTGCTGTGGATCCCGCCGGCGCTGGTGCTGCTGGGGGTGACCTTCTCCGCGCTGGCGCTGGTCATGTCGGCCCTGGCCAAGGGCTTCGATTTTTTCATGTATTACTTCACGCTGGGCGTGACGCCGATGGTGTTCCTGTCCGGCGTGTTCTTTCCGGTGTCGCAATTGCCCGAGGCGCTGGTGCAGGCGGCGCGGCTGCTGCCCCTGGCCCCGGCCATCGAACTGTTGAGGCCGTTGGTGCTGGGCCGGATGCCCGATCAGCCCTGGGAACCGCTGCTCCAACTGGCGCTGACCGCGGCGGTCGCCATCTGGCTGGCCACCGCGCTGATGCGCCGCCGCCTGCTGCGCTGAAACCATGGAGACCGCCATGTCGTCGCCGTCCGAGGCTGCCCGCCAGGTAGTGCTGGTATTCTGCAATGCCCCCGACGCCGAAACCGCCCGAGATATCGCCCGCCGCCTCGTCGAAGACGGAGTGGCCGCCTGTGTGAACGTCGGCGCGCCGGTGTTGTCCATCTACCGGTGGAAGGGGGAGGTGGAGTCCGCCGACGAGATTCCACTGTTCATCAAGACCACGGCGGCCCGCCAGAGGGCCGTGCAGGAGACGATCGCCCGGCTGCACCCCTACGAGGTGCCCGAGATCATCGCCGTGCCCGTGACCGAAGGATTGCCGGCCTATCTGGATTGGGTCCGGCAGGAAACGAAAAACTGATGTCCATGTTCCGTTTGCGGGCGGTCGGCCCACGTGTCCACTGGTTCCTGGCCTGCCTCGTGTGGGCCTGCGCCGCGCTCCTGCCGCGCTCCGCGCCAGCGGAGGATTTCCTGCCGCCCGAGCAGGCCTTCCGCTTTTCCGCGCGCGCCGTGGCGCCCGATGCCATCGAGCTGTCCTGGGCGATCGCACCCGGATACTACATGTACCGGGAGCAGTTCCGGTTCGTCGCTGATCCGCCGGAAGTCGCGCTGGGCGAGCCCCAGTTGCCGCCCGGACAGGTCAAGTTCGACCAGACCTTCGACAAGGAGGTCGAGACCTACCGCGACAAGGTGGCGGCCCGCCTGACCATCCCCACCGGCACGGCCTTCGCGCTGGCCGTGACCAGCCAGGGCTGCGCCGACGCGGGCCTGTGCTATCCGCCGGCCGAACACAAGGTGCGTGTCGCCGCCGCCTCGGCGCCCGGGGGCCTGCCGCAGGTCGAGGGCGGAGAGGGGGCCGGCCTGCGCTGGTCGGCCTTCGCCGGCGCCGATGACGTGGGCCTGGCCGACATGCTGGCCGGCAGCGGCCTGGCCCGTACGGCGCTGATCTTCCTGGGCCTGGGTATCCTGCTGTCGCTCACGCCTTGCGTGCTGCCCATGGTGCCCATCCTGTCGGCCATCGTGGTCGGAGACGCCGCCGGCCAGGCACGGCCCCGCCTGCGCGGCCTGGGGCTGGCCGCGGCCTACGTGCTGGGCATGTCGGTGGTCTACACCGCGGTCGGCCTGCTGGCGGCGCTGAGCGGCGTCAGCCTGGCGGCCACCTTGCAGACGCCCTGGGTGCTGGGCGTGTTCGCCGCGCTGTTGGCCGTGCTGGCCCTGGCCATGTTCGATGTGTTCACACTGCAATTGCCGTCCAGTTGGCAGACTTCCCTGTCGGACCGCGTCTCGCGCCTGCCCGGCGGCCGTGCCACCGGGGCGCTGGCGATGGGCGCCGTGTCGGCGCTGATCGTCGGGCCGTGCGTGGCCGCGCCGCTGGCGGGCGCGCTACTGTACGTCTCGCAGACGGGCGACATGCTGCTGGGCGGCGTGGCGCTGTTCGCGCTGGCCTGGGGCATGGGCGTGCCGCTGCTGGCCGCCGGTGCCTCGGCGGGCGCGCTTCTGCCCAAGGCGGGACGCTGGATGGACGGGGTGAAACGCTTCTTCGGCATGCTGCTGCTGGCCGTGGCGTGGTGGATGCTCTGGCCTGTCCTGCCGGGCTGGGTGCAGATGTCGGGCTGGGCGGTGCTGGCGATCCTGGCGGCCACCCTGCTGCACGCCTTCGATGGCCTGCCCGCCGACGCCGGCACCGGCCGCCGCGTGCTCAAGGGCCTGGGCATCCTGTTCGCGCTGGTCGGCGTCCTGCAGGCCGTGGGCGTGGCCAGCGGCGGCCGGGATCCGTGGCAGCCGCTGGGCCATCTGGCCGCGTCGGGCGGCGCGGACCCGGTTCCCGTGCTCGCGCCGCCTGTGCCGGGGCCCGCGCCGGCACAGGGCGGGGAAGGATTGTGGAGTCCTCCCGGCGGCGCCTCGTCGCGCCCCGGGGCCGCGGCGACATTCGAGCGCGTGCGCTCGGTGGCCGAGCTGGATGCGCTGCTGGCGGCGTCCGACCGCCCGGTGATGCTGGATTTCTATGCCGACTGGTGCGTCTCGTGCAAGGAAATGGAGGCGCTGACCTTCCCCCGTCCCGACGTCGCGCAGCGGCTGGCGGGCCTGCGCCTCGTGCAGGCGGACGTGACCGCCAACAATGCCGACGACCGCGAACTGCTCAAGCGCTTTCGCCTGTTCGGCCCCCCCGGCATCGTGTTCTTCGCGCCGGGCGGCGCGCCGCTGCCGCAGCGGGTGATCGGCTTCCAGGGGGCGGAGCGCTTCGCCCGCGTGCTGGACGACGTGTTGGCGACGGCCGCGCGCTGACGCGGCTCCGCGTTCAGGCCAGCGTCCGGATCAACTGCACCAGCTCGACCTGCCGCCGGCAGCCGGTCTTCCTGAACAGGTTCTTCAGGTGACTGCGCGCGGTTTCCGGCGATACGGCCTGCTCGGCGGCGTATTCCTTGATGGTTTGGCCGGTGGCCAGGGCCTGGGCCAGGCGTGCCTCCGCCGGCGTGATGCCCAGCGCCTGGACGATGAGCCGGATATCCAGCGGCAGGCGGTCGGTGGGTACGGAAAAAATGACCAGGGCCAGCGGCGTGTCGCGCAGTCCGGCCAGCACGTGCAGGGTATCCAGCGGCAGGACGGTGATCCAGACCGGTGAAAGCGGCCCGCCGGTGGAGAAGAGGTCCGCCTTCCTGGCGGCGGAGCAAGCGTGGCTCAGCGCGGCCAGCAAGCGCCGCTGGGTGGCGGCGTCCCGCATGCCCAGGATGCCGCCTTTCGGGGCCAGCCAAGGCGACGTGCGTATGTATCGTTCGGCGCGCGCATTCGCGTACTCGATCCGGCCACGGGCATCGACGACGGCCACGCCCCGCGGCAGGCCGTCCAGGGCCGCGCGGCCGACCAGCGCCTCGCGCTGCAACTGCCTCATGCGCGCACGCAGCCGTGCCGCGCGCACCATGTCGGGCATGACGAGTTCGAGCAGGGCGCGCTCGCGGTCTCCGTAGGGGCGGTGGTCCGCCGGCCGCATGATGCCCAGGTAGTCGCGCGTCTGGCCGTCGTCGCGTTGCAGGACGCACAGGGTATGGCGCAGGTCCACGCTTCGCAGGAAGTCCGAATAGACGGCGGAGCGTGATATTTGCCGGCTGTCCAGGTACTCGTGGTCGAGAATGAAGCTGCCTTCCCGCAGGTGCGCGAAAAGCGCCAGCCGTTCATCGCCTTGGACGTAGTGCTCGGCGTATTCGTCGAACTTGTGCAGTGGCGCGGCGTCGCAGATCACGCTGTCCGGCACGCTGCCGTCGCGCAGGTCCACCGTCACCTGATGGAAGGCCTGGCCGCCCACTTCGGCGGCCAGCAAGCCCAGCCCGGCCTGCCATTGGTCGGGGGCCGCGATGCCTTCATACAGGCGCGCGGCGATCGACTGGGAGCGTACCAGGAGCGGCGGGCGTGGTGGCATGGCTCAAAGTTTGTCGGCGGTGTCCGGATCTTCCTTGCCGGCCCGCAGCCCCGCCTTGCGCGCCAGCGCCTCCGCCACCCGGTAGGGCCGCATCTCCAGGAAACGCCGGGCCGAGAACCAGCTCCACAGCAGCAGCGCCAGCATCATCATGCCGACCATGATCCACCAGAACGATCCGCTGTCGTGGACGAAGGGCAGATGATCCACGTTCATGCCGAAGATGCCGGTGATGAGCGTGAGCGGCATGAAGATGACCGTGACCACGGTCAGGATGCGCATGATCTCGTTGGTCCGGTGGGCCGTGGCGGAGAAGTGCAACTGCACCGCGGTCTCGACCGAAGACTCCATGCGTCGCGCGTGGCTCAGCACGCGGTTCACGTGCTCCATGACGTCGTTGATGCGGACCAGCAGCGCGTCGCGCCGCTGGTCGAAGGCGCCGGAACCCCAGGCATCCTCGCTGCGGTCCATGGCGGCGTCGCGCAGCTCGGACAGCGCGTCGTATTGTTCCTCGCAGATGTTCTCCAGGCGCCGCAGCACGATGCGGGCATCGAGCAGCGCCAGCCAGTTGCGGAAACGGCCGTTGGGATTGAGCAGCTCGCGCTGCCAGCGATCGAGCTGCAAGGTCAGGGGCTGGCGCAGCGCCAGGTACTTGTCGACCATGCCATTCAGCAGCCGCAGCATCAATTCGGCGGGGCCGGACGGGGCGCGGCCCAGCGGGCCGATGCCGCTGGGCGTGCGGTCGCGCCGCCCCTCGGGCGGGACCTCGCCGCGCTGTTCGGCCAGGCGGCGCTTCATTTCCTGGCAGGTCGCGCTATAGCCGTGGCGGACGGTGATCAGCGCCTGCCCGAGCACGAAGAACGACACCGGCTGGGTGCGCAGGCTGGCCAGCAGCGGAATGCCCATCTTGCCGTTGGCCGCGGGGCGCGGCTCGGCCGCTGGCGCGTCGGTCACGATGCGCCGGAACACCACCATCTCGTAGGTGGTGGTGTTGTCGAAGTACGAGGGGTGGACCGGGTTGGCGGCGTCCTGCAGGTGCAGGTCGTGCAACTGTACGCCGGTCAGCCGCGCGATCTCGTCGCGCCAGGCGTCGGGGTTGGCCGCCAGGTCCTCGGCGCCCGCGTCTATCCACAGGAAGCCCTTGCTGGCGGCCAGTTGCGCCGCGTTGTGTGGACGGGGCCCTCCGTGTTCCGAGATCCAGAGGACGTCCATGGCTTCAGCCTTTCAGCTTGCGGGCCGCGTCGAGCGCGAAGTAGGTCAGGATGCCGTCGGCGCCGGCGCGCTTGAACGCCAGCAGGGCTTCCATGACGACCTTGTCCTCGTCCAGCCAGCCGTTGGCGCTGGCCGCCTTGATCATCGCGTATTCGCCGCTGACCTGGTAGGCGAAGGTGGGGACGCGGAAGGTGTCCTTGACCCGCCGCAGCACGTCCAGGTAGGGCATGCCGGGCTTGACCATGACCATGTCCGCGCCCTCGCGCAGGTCCAGCGCGACCTCGCGCAGGGCCTCGTCGATGTTGCCTGGGTCCATCTGGTAGGCGGCCTTGTTGGACTTGCCCAGGTTCGAGGCCGAGCCGACGGCGTCGCGGAAGGGGCCGTAGAACGCGCTGGCGTACTTGGCCGAGTAGGCCATGATGCGGGTATGGATGTGGCCGTTGCCTTCCAGCGCCTGGCGGACGGCGCCGATGCGTCCGTCCATCATGTCGCTGGGAGCGACGATGTCCACGCCGGCCTCGGCCTGCGCCAGGGCCTGCTTGACCAGGATTTCGACGGTGGGCTCGTTCAGCACGTAGCCGGATTCGTCGATCAGGCCGTCCTGCCCGTGGCTGGTGTAGGGGTCGAGCGCGACGTCGGTCAGGATGCCCAGCTCGGGCAGGCGTTTCTTGAGTTCGGCCACCACGCGCGGGATCAGGCCGTCGGGCCGCGTCGCGGCGATGCCGTCCGGCGTCTTCAGTTCCGGCGCGATCACCGGGAACAGCGCCAGGACAGGGATCCCGAGCTCGACGCATTCCTCGGCCACCGGCAGCAGGGTGTCCAGGCTGTAGCGTTCCACGCCCGGCAGCGACGGCACCGGCTGGCGCAGCCCCTTGCCCTCGGCCACGAACACGGGATAGATGAGGTCGTCGGCCGACAGCCGGTTCTCGCGCACCAGGCGGCGGGTGAAGTCGTCGCGCCTCAGGCGGCGGGGGCGTCCGGCGGGAAAATCGGCGAATACTTCGTGTTGGCTCATTGCGGTTGTCGTCCTGTCAATGCTGCGCGGCGGGGGACGGACCCCCTGCCATCGCAAGATACCATCGCGTCCCCGCAGGCGTCATGCCGCGACCTGGGGCATCAGCCAGCCCTCGATGTGGGCGGTCGCTTCGTCCAGGCCGATGCGGTGGGTCGAGGAAAACGGTACGGTGTGCAGCGCGCCGATGGCGGCCAGTTCCTTCTTGACGGCGAACTGGGCCTTGATGCGCTGGCCGTAGGGAAACTTGTCGGCCTTGGTCAGCAAGGCCAGTACCGGCTTGCCGGACGGCGCGATCCAGTCGATCAGGTTGCGGTCCAGGTCGGTCACGCCGCGGCGGATGTCCACCAGCAGCACGACGCCGGCCAGCGAGGACCGGTTGCGCAGGTAGCCGCCCAGCACCTGGGCCCACTGCGAGCGGTCTTCCCGGGCCACCGAGGCATAGCCGTAGCCGGGCAGGTCGACCAGGAATCCCAGGTCGCGCTCGGGCTCGAGCGGGTCGGGCAGGCCGAACATGTTGATCAGCCGGGTGCGGCCCGGCGTCTTGCTGGAGAAGGCCAGGCGCCTTTGCTGGGTCAGCACGTTGATCGCCGACGACTTGCCGGCGTTGGAGCGGCCGACGAAGCAGACCTCCGGCGCCCCGGGCGGGGGCAGTTGGTCGAGCCGGGCGGCGGACGTCGTGAAATGGGCGCGATGGAGAATGGACACAGGGCGTCGCCGGCCGGCGAAGTTAAGCAATAACCCGCTATTGTACGGCCGGCCCCGCGGCGCGGCCGCCCGTCAGCCGACTCGCTTCAATTCCTTCTTGAACAACTGCTGCCGCTTCACGTAGCTTTCCACGCCGGCCCGGATGCGGGCGATGTCCTCGTCGGTCAGCTGGCGCACGACCTTGGCGGGCGCGCCCAGGATAAGCGAACGGTCGGGAAACTCCTTGCCCTCGGTCACGATGGCGCCCGCGCCCACCAGGCAGTTCTTGCCGATGACCGCGCGGTTCAGCACCACGGCCTGGATGCCGATCAGCGAGCCGTCGCCGATGGTACAGCCGTGCAGCATGGCCTGGTGCCCGACGGTCACGTAGTCGCCGATGGTGAGCTTGAGCCCTGGGTCGGTGTGCAGCACCGCGCCTTCCTGGATGTTGCTGGAGTCGCCCAGGACGATGTCGTCGTTGTCGGCCCGGATCACCGCGCCCGGCCAGACGCTGGCGTTTTCGCCCAGCCTGGCCCGGCCGATGACGGTGGCCTGCTCGGCCACGTACGCCGAGTCCGGAATGTGGGGCGCGTCGGCGCCGAGCTGGTAGACAGCCATGATGGTCCTTCCCGAATAGTTTTCTATGGGCTACGTTGTAGTTGCTATAATAAGCGGTTACTTAACCTAGGAAAGCGCCGTTGCGCTTGCCTATGCGTTCCCCGCTGGAGCGGGGGGCGAACCGGGTTGGCAGTAGAACAAAACTCGCAGTAGAAGAACGATCACCCCCGGCGCGAGCCGGATCGAATCGATAAACGGAGTAGGTGGGGGGTAGGTGGGCCCCGCGGAGACACCTGCAGGAGAATTCCTGCCGCACGCCGGCTGGAGCAGCAGGAGCAGGGCATCCGTGAGTCGCGTATCCGTAGCCTGATTGTGGAATTTAGGTCGAGGTTTTCATGAAGCGTGTGCTGTCCCTGATGCTTGTCGCGAGCGGTGCAATCCTGGGTGCGACGGTGGCTCTGCCGTCCCTGGCCGCCGATGCCCAACCCCGTCCCAAGGTCGACGCGGCCAAGGGTGAGCAGTTGTTCACCAACGGCGACGCGGCCCGCAACATCATTTCCTGTGCCAGTTGCCATGGCCCCGGTGGCAATAGCGCCGGCGCCGCCAATCCCAAACTGGCCGGCCAGCATCCCGACTACATCTACAAGCAACTCGTCAATTTCAAGGTCAAGGAAGGCGCCAAGACGCCCGAACGCGTCAATGCCGTCATGAACGTCAACGCCGCCGGCCTGACCGACGAGGACATGCGCAACATCTCGGCCTACCTCGGCGCCCAGGCCCTCAAGCCCGCCGTGGCCAAGAGCAAGGACACCGTCGAACTCGGCCAGCGCATCTTCCGCGCCGGCATCGCCAGCAAGGGCGTCCCGGCCTGCGCCTCCTGCCACAGCGCCAACGGCGCTGGCATTCCGTCGCAATATCCGCGCGTGGGCGGCCAGTTCGGCGAGTACACCGAGGCCCAACTGGTGGCCTTCCGCAGCGGCGCACGGCACAATAACGTGCCGATGGCGCAGATCGCCAACAAGATGACCGACGCTGAAATCAAGGCCGTGGCCGACTACATCGCCGGCCTGCGCTGATCCGCGCCCGGAACCACTGCTGTCGATCGCGGTCATTGAAGGGGCGGATCTTCCGCCCCTTTTGCATTTTGGCAGGATTCCAGCGGCAACCGACCTGTCCGAACCGAGGTCCGCAGCACCCATCATGACCACCGCCACTTCCTCCGCTTCCCGCCCAGCCTCGCGCGGCCTCGGCATCGACCTGCTCGAACTGCTGGCTTCGATGCGGTTCGCCGTGAGCCTGTTGGTCTTCATCTGCCTGGCCAGCATCGTCGGGACGGTGCTGGTGCAGAATCAGCCCTCGAACAACTACGTCAACCAGTTCGGGCAGTTCTGGTTCGAGGTGTTCGAGACCTTCTCGCTCTATCACGTCTACAACGCGTGGTGGTTCCTGCTCATCATGGGTTTCCTGGTGGTCTCCACCAGCCTCTGTATCATCCGCACCGCGCCCAAGATGGTGCGCGACATGCGTTCGTTCCGCGAACACGTGCGCGAAAGCAGCCTGCGATCCTTCCACCACCGCGCCGAGTTCGCGTCGCCGGCGGCGCCAACCCAGGTGGCCGGCTCGCTGGCCGACCTGCTCAAGCGCCAGGGCTATGCCGTACGCGCCCGGACCGAAGGCCCGGCCACGCTGCTGGCCGCCAAGCGGGGCAGCGGCAACCGCCTGGGCTACATCTTCGCCCATACCGCCATCGTCATCATCTGCATAGGCGGCCTGCTCGACAGCGAGCTGCCGATACGGTTGCAGATCTGGCTGGCCGGCAAGAAGCCCCTGTTCGAGAACATGTCCATCGCCGACGTGCCCGCCTCCGGGCGCCTGGGCCTGGGCAACCCCAGCTTCCGCAGCAGCGTGCTGGTGCCCGAGGGCGGCAAGGCCCGCAACGGCATCGTCATGGTGGATGACGGCGCGCTGGTCCAGCCCCTGCCGTTCACGCTCGAGCTGAAGAAATTCATCGTCGAATACTATTCCACGGGGATGCCGCGCCTGTTCGCGAGCGAGGTCGAGGTCACCGACAATGAGACCGGCGAGCACTTCCCCGCCACCATCAAGGTCAATGAACCGCTGCGCTACAAGGGCGTGACGGTCTACCAGTCCAGCTTCGACGATGGCGGCAGTACCCTGGAGCTGACCGGCTACGCGCTGCGCGGCGGCCAGCCCTATACCTTCCCGGTGTCGGGCAAGGTCGGCGGCACCGCGCAACTGGTGGCCGATGGCGCTCCGGCCAGCGATGCGCTGAAGGACCTGACCGTCGAGTTCAGCGGCTTTCGCCCCATCAACGTCGAGAACTTCGCCAACGGCCGCGTGGGCGCGGCCGAGCCCAAGGCCCTGCGCGAGCACGTCGCGGCGGTGTCCGGCAGCGCCGCCCGCGTGGGCCAGAACGAGGATTTCCGCAACGTCGGCCCCAGCGTGCAGTACAAGCTGCGCGACGCCAGCGGCCAGGCGCACGAGTTCCACAACTACATGCTGCCGGTCGACGTCGACGGCGTGAAGGTCTTCCTGGCCGGGGTGCGCACCAATCCCGACGAGGATTTCCGCTATGTACGCATGCCGGCCGACGCCGACAACTCCCTGAAGGAATTCCTGGGGCTGCGCGCCATCCTGCAGGATCCGCAGGCCCGCGCGCAGGCCGCGCGCCGGTTCGCCCACGCCAACCGGCTGGCCGCGGGCAGCGCCGCCGACGGCGAACTGAGCGCCCAACTGCAGGCCTCGGCCGAGCGGGCGCTGGATACCTTCGCCGACGGCGGCCTGCAATCCATCGCCCGTTTCCTGGAAACCAACGTATCTTCCGGCGAACAGCAGCGCGCGGCCGACGTCGTGGTCAAGCTGCTGGGCGGCGCCATGGCCGAGCTGCGCGCGGTCGAGCGCGAACGCGCCGGGCTGCCCGCGCTGCCCACCGGAGGTCCCGAGGCCGCCGAGGCCGTGGCCTGGACTCAGGCCGCCGTGGGCGCGATGTCGGACCTGTTCCTGTATCCGGCGCCGGTCGTGCTCAGCCTGAAGGATTTCCATCACGTCCAGGCCAGCGTGTTCCAATTGAGCCGGACCCCCGGTAAAAATGCGGTATACCTGGGCTGCGTGCTGCTGATCCTGGGCGTGTTCTCGATGTTCTACATCCGCGAGCGCCGCGTCTGGCTGTGGGTCAAGCCGGGACAGGACGGACAGGGCACGCAGACCTTGATGGCCATGACTTCCCAGCGGCGTACGCTGGATTTCAACCAGGAATTCGAACGGCTCAAGGCGGATATCGCCGCCTTGCCGCCGCAGCAGAAAGGGTAGCTAAATGGAACTGACCTCATCCGCCCGCGACGGCGCCGGCAGGGCTCCCCGCCGGGGCATGGACGGCCCCAGGGGGCTCGACTGGACCGACATCGCCTTCGCCGCGCTGCTGGCGGCGGGTGCCGCCTTCGCGTTCCAGCGGGTGGGCGGGATCATGAACTACTACGACAAGGCCATCCTGGCCGGCGCGGCGGTCGTGCTGGCCTGGCTGGCCTGGCTGTGGCGCCCGCTGCGCGCGCTGATGATCGCGGTGGCCATCAGCGGCGGCCTGGCCGTCACCCTTTACCAGGGCGATCTCGCGCGGGCCGACCAGGCCTTCTTCCTGAAATACCTGCTGTCCTCGCAGTCCGCCATCCTGTGGATGTGCGCGCTGTTCGTCATCGCCACCGCATGCTACTGGATAGGCCTGATCGCCCGCAGCGGTACTGCCGCCTGGGTGGGGACGGCGCTGACCTGGAGCGCGGTGTTCGCCGGGTTGACGGGCCTCCTGGTGCGCTGGCACGAAAGCTACCTGCTCAGCCCGGACATCGGCTACATCCCCGTCAGCAACCTGTACGAAGTCTTCATTCTTTTCTCGCTGATCACGGCGCTGTTCTACCTGTACTACGAGCGCAAGTACGACACGCGCAGCCTGGGCGGCTTCGTGCTGCTGGTCATCGCCTCGGCCGTCGCCTTCCTGATCTGGTACACCTTCGACCGTGGCGCGCAGCAGATCCAGCCACTGGTGCCGGCCCTGCAAAGCTGGTGGATGAAGTTGCACGTGCCCGCCAACTTCATCGGCTACGGTACGTTCTCGCTGGCCGCCATGGTCGCCTTCGCCTACCTGGTCAAGGCGCACGGCAAGACGTCCTCGTGGGTGAAGCTGGCGCCGCTGTTCGTCCTGGGCGTGCTGCTGGCGGTCGAGCCGCTGATTTTCCGCCAGACCGGCATGCCGGCCTACTGGATGACCTACGCCGGCGTGGCCGCGCTGATCGTCGGCGGCATCCTGATGGGCCGCCGCCAGTTGGCCGAGCGCCTGCCCGCGCTCGAGGTGCTGGACGACATCATGTACAAGGCCATCGCCGTCGGCTTCGCGTTCTTTACCGTCGCCACGGTGCTGGGCGCGCTGTGGGCGGCCGACGCCTGGGGTGCCTACTGGCAGTGGGATCCCAAGGAAACCTGGGCACTGATCGTCTGGCTCAACTACGCGGCCTGGCTGCACATGCGCCTGATCAAGGGCCTGCGGGGCAACGGCGCCGCCTACTGGGCCCTGGTGGGCCTGCTGGTGACGGGTTTCGCGTTCCTGGGCGTGAACATGTTCCTGTCGGGCCTGCACTCCTATGGGGAGCTCTGACATTGGCTCACGGTTGCTACCGCTGGCAGCCAGCGATAGCAACGGAACCACACCCCAAGATAGCGGTCCTAAACCCAGGATGCGGTGGATCCGGCTTTGCCGGTCCACCCGCGTCGCCCCCTTGAGGGGGCCCGCGTAAGCGGGTACGGGGTGGGCTTTATACGGACTGGAGACCGTCATGCTGATACGCAGGCCTGCCGATATTTTGCCTTCCGAGATCACGCCCGAGGCGGTCTATCGCGAGCGGCGGCGGTGGATGTTGCAGGCGGGGCTGGCCGCGTCGGCGATGGGGCTGGCGGGGTGGAGCGATCGGCAGGCGTTCGCGCAGACGACGGGCGTGAAGCTGGCGGCGCAGCGCAATGGCGCTTTCGTGGTGATGGACAAGCCGACCTCGCAGAAGGACGTCACCACCTACAACAATTTCTACGAATTCGGCACCGACAAGGGTGATCCCTCGGATTACGCGGGGCGTTTCCGCACGTCGCCCTGGACCGTCGCGATCGAGGGCGAGGTCAAGAAGCCGCAGGTGCTGTCCCTGGACGATCTTCGCAAGCTGGCGCCGCTGGAAGAGCGGGTCTACAGGCTGCGCTGCGTCGAGGGCTGGTCCATGGTGATTCCCTGGACGGGGTATTCGCTGGCGGCGCTGATCCGTCGGGTCGAGCCCACCGGCAACGCCCGCTTCGTCGAGTTCGTCACCGCCGTGCAGCCCGACACCATGCCCGGACTGCGCACGCGCGTGCTCGACTGGCCCTATGTCGAGGCGCTGCGCATGGACGAGGCCATGCAGCCGCTGACCCTGCTCACCTTCGGCGTCTACGGCGAAACCCTGCCCAACCAGAATGGTGCCCCCGTGCGCGTGGTGGTGCCCTGGAAATACGGCTTCAAGTCGGGCAAATCGCTGGTGAAGATACGTTTCGTGGAAAAACAGCCCGCCACCAGTTGGGTCAAGGCCGCGCCGCAGGAATACGGTTTCTACGCCAATGTGAATCCCAACGTGCCCCATCCGCGCTGGAGCCAGGCGTCCGAGCGCCGCATCGGCGAGGACGGCCTGTTCTCGCCCAAGCGCAAGACGCTGATGTTCAACGGCTACGGCGACCAGGTCGCCAGCCTCTACGCCGGCATGGACCTGGCGAGGGATTATTGACCCCCCCTACGCGCTTGCGCGCGCCCCCCAAGGGGGCGGCACTGGCGGACCGGCAAAGCCGGATCCGCTGTGCCCTGGGTCGGGCTGAGTACTTGCGCATGCCGTCATGGAAAGAGCTATGACGAATCGATCTGCTGAGCCGCAGCTCTCGAGCTCAACCCGCTCCGAGCCGCGGGTGTTCGGGCTGGCGGTGGGGCGCTTCAAGGTCCTGCTGTTCGTCGTCGCGCTGCTGCCGCTGGCGCGCTGGGTCTGGCTGGGGGCGACGGATGCGCTGACGGCCAATCCCGTGGAGTTCCTGACCCGCTCCTCGGGCACCTGGACCCTGGTGGCGCTGCTGGTCACGCTGGCGATCAGCCCCCTGCGCGTCCTGCTGGGCCAGCCGGCCCTGTTGCGGGTGCGCCGCATGTGCGGGCTGTTCGCCTTCTTCTACGCCTGCCTGCATTTCACCACCTACATCTGGTGGGACCAGTGGTTCGACCTCATGTCCATCGCGCGCGACGTGGCCAAGCGGCCGTTCATCACGATGGGATTCGCCGGTTTCCTGGGGCTGTGCCTGCTCGCGGCCACCTCCACGCGCGGCTGGATGCGGCGCCTGGGTTCGCGCTGGCAGTCGCTGCACCGGCTGGTTTACCTGATCGGCGTGCTCGTGCTGTTGCACTATTGGTGGCAGAAGGCCGGCAAGAATGATTTTTCGGCGGTGTTTCTCTACACTGTGGTCTTCGCGGGGTTGATGGGATGGCGCCTGGTGCGTCGGCGTGCCGCCAGGCCGTGACCGCAGCAGGCGGCGCGGGCCGCCCGACCATGCGCTTCCCGATGCCCGCTACCGACAACAACAAGAGGTGCATCATGAACGACGTCACGGTCGACACCGCCAAGCTTCAATCCGCCAAGAGCCTCACCACCGTGGTCTATGCGCTGTATGCGCTGGCCATCCTCATCGGCCTGAGCAGCATCGTCGCGATCATCATCAACTACGTCAAGAAGGGCGACATGGCCGGCACCTGGCTGGACAGCCACTTCCGCTGGCAGATCCGCACGTTCTGGTTCTCGGTGCTGTGGGCCATCGTCGGGGCGCTGACGGTGTGGGCCTTCATCGGCTGGGTCGTCTGGTTCGTGGCCTTCATCTGGTACATCTACCGCATCGTGAAGGGCTGGCTGAACCTGAACGACAACAAGCCGATGTACCCCGCCTGATTTTCGATCTTCAGGCAGGGCGTGGCGCCGCCCTGGCCGGAGACGGCGGGAAGGCGAAGGCCATCGCGACCGCGCCGACGCCGACCGCGGCCGAGCCCAGGTACAGCCAGGCATAGCCGTTGAAGTGATCGAAGATCCAGCCTCCGGCCAGCGGTCCGAAGGCCATGCCCAGGCTCGAGGCCATGACCGCGGCGCCGAAGATGCTGCCCATGATGCGCGGGCCGAACCAGTCCCGCGCCAGCACCGCGTACAGCGGCATCACGCCACCGTAGGCGGCGCCCAGCAGGATGGACAGGCCGTAGAACTCGCCGATCAGGCGGGCCTGCGAATAGACGCCTATCACCACCGCCTGCAGCAGCAGGCCCGCGATCAGCACCCGCTTGGTGCCCAGCCTGTCGGCCAGCGCGCCCAGCAGCAGCCGTCCCCCCAGTCCCGCCAGTCCTTCCACGCTGTAGATGGTCACGGCCGCCATGGGCGCGATGCCGCAGAACGTGGCGAAGCTGACCACGTGGAAGATCGGGCCGGAATGGGCGGCGCAGCACAGAAAGAAGGTCAGCGCCAGTACGATAAAGGGCGCCGACCGCAGGGCCTGCCGCACCGACAGGTCGGGGGCGGTGGTCTCGGGCTGGGCCTGCCGGGCCAGCCCGGCCGCCGGCGGCTGGCGAATGAGCAGGGCGGCGGGAATCAGGAGCAGCAGGGCGGCGATGCCTATGGTGGTCATCGCCGTGCGCCAGCCGTATTCCAGGATGAGCCAGCTCGCCAGCGGCGAGACCGTCATGGGAGCGACCCCCATGCCCGCCGATACCAGCGAGACCGCCAGCGCCCGGTGGCGTTCGAACCAGGTCGTGGTCAGGGCCATCAGCGGGGCGAAGAACGCGCCGCCCGCCACGCCCACCAGCACGCCATAGCCGAGCTGGAAAGCCAGCAGCGACGTTGCGCGGCTGGCCAGCAGCAGCCCCAGGCCCAGCAGCAGCGACGCGGACAGCACCACGGGGCGCGCGCCGTAGCGGTCGCTCAGCGCGCCCCAGCCGAAGGCCGCGAGGCCCATCACCAGGAAATCGAGTGTCATGGCCGCCGAGATGCCGGCGCGCGACCAGCCCGTGTCGGCCGAGATGGGCTGGAGGTAGACCGCCAGCGAGAACATGGCGCCGGCCGCCACGCAGGTGATCAGCGCGCCCGCGGCGACGATGATCCAGCCGTAGCCGCCATCGCTACGGTCGGCGGAGTCCTTATCGTGTGCATCCATGGTCAGGCAACATAGCAACCGGCCATCCGGGATGTCGAGTCCGGTTACAGAACCGCTGGCGCCGGCGGGAGCCGGCCGAACAATTCGCGGATCACGGTCCGTAGCCAGACCAGCCCGGGCTCGCGCGCATAGCGTTCGTGCCAGAACTGCGACACGTCGTAGGCGGGCAGCCGCATCGGCGGTGCGTACATCCTGACGCCCCAGGCGGTCTCGAAAGTGGCGGCCAGGGTGCGCGGGATGGTGGCGATGTAGTCGGTCTGGGCGACGATGCGGCCGATCGACAGGAAGTGGCCCACGCGCAGGGCGACGGATGCGCCCACCTTGCGCGAGGCGAGGATGCCTTCCAGCACGTGCGCGTGGCCGGTCATCGAGCCTTCCGAGATCACATGGCCGAGCTGGCGGAAGTTCGCCATGGTCATCCGGCTGTCTATGGCGGGGTGGTCGCTGCGGGCGATGCAGGCATAACGCGCGGAGAACAGGCGGTCGGCCTGCAAGCCTTCCGGGTCCAGCCGCAGGTGGCCGATGGCGAGGTCCACGCTGCCGTCCGCCATGGCGTCGCGCAGTGCCTTGCCCTGCAACTGGCTGGTGCGCAGGTGCACGCCCGGTGCCTGTTCCGCCACCCGTTGGGCCAGGCTGGGCAGGAACACCTGTTCGCTGACGTCGGACATCGCCAAGGTGAACACGCGCCGTTCATTGGCGGGGACGAAGGCCGGGGTATGCAGCGTCCAGCGCACGATGTCCAGGGCCTGGTGCAGCGACGAGCTCAGGCTGTCGGCGAAGGGCGTGGGAAGCAGGCCGTGCGGCTGGCGCACGAACAGCGGGTCGCCATAGGCGTCGCGCAGGCGGGCGAGGGCGCGGCTCATCGCGGGCTGGCTCAGGCCCAGTTCCCGGCCGGCGGTGGTGAGATTGCGGCTGCCGTACACCGCCAGGAAGAGCTCGAGCAGGTTCAGGTCGACCTGATGAGAAAGACGCTTGGCCATGGGAAAGATATACCTCTGGTGCATGTCAGACATCAGTTCATTTCATTTTACGGATTTCACTGCCATTCCTAAGATGGGCGAACCCCTACAGGAGACCCCATGTACAGCAGCGCCCACTACTTGCTCCAGGGACTCACCGACCTCGGCATCGAGTACGTGTTTTCCAACCTGGGCACCGATCACGCCTCCGTCATCGAGGAGCTCGCGCGCTGGCGCGAGCAGGGGCGCAAGCACCCCCGCTTCATGCTCTGCCCGCACGAGAACGTCGCGATCCACATGGCCGCCGGCTACGCGGCGATGACCGGGCAGGGGCAGGCGGTGATGGTCCACGTGGATGCCGGCACGGCCAACGCCGCCATGGGCATGCACAACATGTTCCGCTCGCGGCTGCCGGTCATGCTGATGGCGGGCCGGGCGCCGGGCACCGTGCGCGGCGAGCTGCCGGGATCGCGCGACAACTATGTGCACTTCGTGCAGGACCCGTTCGACATGGCCAGCCTGGTGCGCCCCTACGTCAAATGGGAATACTCGCTGTCGACCGGCATCAACGCCCGCGAGGTGGTGCGGCGCGGCCACTCGGTCATGCAGAGCGATCCGCCGGGCCCCGTCTACCTGACGCTGCCGCGCGAGGCGCTGACCCAGGAATGGGCCGAGGAGCAGGTGCAGGCCTTCGGCCAGGACCGCTATGGCCCCGTGGCCGCCGGCGGCATCGACGAGGCGCGCGCCGCGCAGATTGCCGAGGCCCTGATGAGTGCCGAGCGGCCCATGGCCGTCACCGCCTATCTCGGCCGCAAGGCCGAGGCGGTCGAGGCGCTGGAGGAACTGGCCCTGCTGTGCGGCATCCGCGTCTTCGAGTTCGCGCCCAGCTATCTGGGCATCTCGCGCGATTCGCCCTGCTTCGGCGGTTTCGATCCCGGTGCGGCGCAAGCCGATGCCGACCTGGGCCTGCTGCTGGACGTGGACGTGCCCTGGCTGCCCAAGTACGTGGCCGAGCGGCCCGACATGCGCTGGCTGCATGTCGACGTCGATCCGATCAAGAAGGACTTCCCCATGTGGGGATTCGCAACCGACATGCGGGTGCAGGCCGATTGCGCCACGGTGCTGCGCCAGGTCATCGACATTGTCCGGGTCCGCGCCGACCAGGATTTCCACGAGCGGGTGCGTGCGCGCCTGGACGGCTATCGGGCGCAGGCCAAGGCCCGTGCCGAGGGCCTGTCCCAGGCCGCGGGCAAGCGCGGCACGCGCGGCGCGATCTCGCCCGCCTACCTGTGCGCGCAGTTGAGCGCGGCGCTGTCCCAGGACGACGTGGTCATCAACGAAGCCATCCGCAACGCGCCCGCGGTGCTGGGCCACATCCGCCGGACCCGGCCATTGACGCTGCTGGGCACGGCCGGGGGCGGCCTGGGCTATAGCGGGGGCATGGCGCTGGGCGTCAAGCTGGCGCGGCCGGAGGCGCGCGTGGTGCAGATGGTGGGCGATGGCGGCTTCCATTTCGGCACGCCCACCTCGGTCTACGACGTCGCGCAGCGCTACCGGCTGCCCATCCTGACCGTGGTGCTGGACAACGGCGGCTGGCAGGCGGTGAAGGAGGCCGTGCTACGCGTGCATCCGGACGGCACCGCGGCCGATACGGACGAGTTCCACGCCCGCCTGCATGGCGAGACGCGCCGCTTCGAACTGGTCGCCCAGGCCTTCGGCGGCCATGGCGAGATGGTGGAGGACCCCGAGGACGTGCCGGCCGCGATCGCCCGCTGCCTGCACGCCGTCGACGAAGGCCGGGCCGCCGTGCTGCACGTGCGCATCGGCGGGATCTAGCGGCGCGGGCGGCCCGCGCCGCCCGTGGCCGGAAACGAGGGAACGCACGAGTCCCATGGAAGGAGACACCATGCAAGTACGCCGCATCCTGAACCTGGCCGCGCTGGCGCTGGCCATCTCTCCGCTCGGCCTGCCGGCCGCGCACGCGCAGCCGTCCTACCCCGCGCGCCCCATCACCATCATCGTCGGCTACGCGGCGGGCGGGGGCAACGATGTCCTGGCCCGGATCGTGGCCGAGGAAATGGCCAAGGGGCTCAAGCAGCCCGTGATTGTCGAGAACCGGCCGGGCGTGGCCTCCATCGTGGGCGCGGCCTACGTGGCCAAGGCCAAGCCCGACGGCTACACGCTGTTCTGGGGGGCCAGCGGCCCGATCTCGTTCAACCCGGCCCTGTACGCCAAGCTGCCCTACAAGGTCGAGGACTTCACCCCCATTTCGCTGACGGCGAAATTCCCGCTGGTGCTGGTGTCGGATGCCTCGCTGCCGATCAAGTCCGTGAGCGACCTGGTGGCCTATTCGAAGCAGCACCCGGACAAGGCGAACTACGGCTCCAGCGCCGCCTCGTTCCAGCTCGTGACCGAACTGTTCAACGGCAAGACCGGCGCGCGCTTCGCCCACATCCCCTACAAGGGCAGCAACGAATCCATC
>MKUP01000011.1:224839-270672 GCA_001898625.1 Burkholderiales bacterium 67-32 | reverse complement strand
CCGCCACGATAGGCCTGCAGAGCAAGCGCGTGCGCGCGCTGGCCGTGACCTCCGCGCAGCGCGCGGACTTCCTGCCCGAGGTGCCGACCATGCGCGAATCGGGCGTGGACCTGGACATCGAATTGTGGGCGGGTCTCCTGGCGCCGACCGGCACGCCGGCGAACATCGTGCAGGCGCTGCAGCATGAGATCGCCCGCGTCGTGGCCCTGCCCGAGGTCCGCAAGAAGATGGCCGCGTTCGGCTGCTCGGCCCAGGCCAGTACTTCCGACGATTTCCGCCGCCTGATCGAGGCCGAGGTGCCGCTGTGGATCAAGGTGGCGCGCGATAACAACATCAAGGTCGAGTAGAGCGCACGGGGGCGGACATGAAGATCACACGAGTTGTCGCGGCGCCGATCAAATGGCCGGTGCAGGTCGGCATTGCCGGGACCGCGCCCGTCGAGCAGGAAATCCGTGCCTGCCTGGTGCGCGTGGAAACTTCCACCGGCCTGTGCGGCCACGGGCTGACGTCGATCACGAACGAACGGGTCGTGGCCGCGGCCGTGAACGACGTGGTCGCGCCGGCGCTGATCGGCGAGGACCCCATGAACCACGAGGCCCTGTGGGACCGCCTGTACTGGCTGCTGTCCCCCCGGGGGCAGACCGGCCACGCGTCGCACGCGATGGCGGCCGTGGATATCGCCTTGTGGGACATCAAGGGCAAGGCGCTGGCGCAGCCGGTATGGCGGCTGCTGGGCGGCGCCCGTGCGCGCGTGCCCGTCTATGCGACCTTCGGCTTCGATTTCCTGGACCGCGACGCGCTCGGCCAGGCGGCCGCCACGCTCCGGGCCCAGGGCTACCAGCACCTGAAGATGGTTGTCGGCCACCAGGCGCTGCAACGGCGCGATCGCGGCGGCCCTGCACTGGACGAGGTCATCGCCGAGGACGAGCGCCGGGTGCGTACCGTGCGCGAGGCCGCGGGTGGCGACGCGCAGATCTACATCGACGCCAATTGCAGCCTCGACGCCTTCCATGCCCAGCGTCTGGCGATGAACCTGTCCGATTGCCGCATCGCCTTCTTCGAGGAACCGGTCACGCAGAACGACATTCCCGCCATGGCGGACCTGCGCCGCCGCTGCGGCGTCGCGGTGGCGGCCGGGCAGAACGAAGGGCTCGCCTTCCGCTTCCGCGACATGCTGGTCCACGGCGCGGTGGACTTCATCCAGCCCAATGTGGTCATCGGCGGCGGTTACACGCAATGTGTCCGCATCGCTGGGCTCGCCAGCGCGTTCAACGTTCCGATCACGAATGGCGGCGCCTTTCCGCTGCACAACATGCACCTGCACGCGGGGCTGGCCAACGGCGGCAAGGTCGAGTGGCACCTGCCCACGGTCGCGCTGATGCGCCGCCTTTTCACCGGCTTTCCCGAGCCCGCCTCCGGCTGGCTCGATCTTCCGGACACGCCTGGCCTGGGCTTCGAGCCCGGCGCCGAGATGCTCGATCTGTTTCGCGCGTGAACGGCGGCGCCCCGGCTGCGGGGTGCCGCTCATCATTTCGACTAGGGGAGACGACATGGCTTGGAGAAGGCTGGGGGGAGGCATCGTCCTGGGGCTGGCGGCGGCCACGGCCGCGACGGCGGGAGAGGCCTGGACGACACAGCCGATAAGGCTGGTCGTGCCGGCCTCGCCGGGGGGATCGATGGACCAGATGGTGCGGCCGCTGGCGGCCGCCATGAGCCGCCTGTCGGGGCAGACCTTCATCGTCGACAACCGCAGCGGCGGTGCCGGCGTGCTGGCGCGCGAATTCGTGGCCCACGCGCCCGCCGACGGCACCGCCTTCCTGCTCGGCAGCGTCCACGAACTGACCCGGCTGGCGCTGACGCCGTCGCTGTCCTATCCCCTGACGGGGCGGGACTTCCTGCCCATCGGGCGGTTCGCCACCATGCCCAATCTGGTGGTGGTCAAAGCCGGGACCGGCGTCGACACCCTGGACGCGTTCGTGGCCAAGGCGCGCGGCACCGCCAAGGGCATCAGCTACGGCGTGGGCAGCCTCGGCAACCTCCAGCACCTGGCCGGCATCACCTTCGCGCAGAGCGCCGGCATTCACATGGTCGCCATTCCCTACAAGGGCAGCGCGCCGGCGCTCAAGGACCTCGTGGGCGGACAGATCGATGTCCTGTTCGACACCATGCCGGCCGCCTCCACCTTCGTGCGCGAGGGCCGGCTGAAAGCCCTCGCGGTCACGTCCGACCATCGCTCGCCGTTGTTTCCCGACGTTCCCACCGTCAAGGAACTGGGGTTGGACCGGATGGTGCTCGGGACCTGGTACGGCGTGTTCGCGCCGTCGGCGACGCCGCCGCGCATCGCCGACGCCATGGCCGACCTGCTGAACCGGGCGCTGGCCGACCCGGACATCCAGCGCATGTGGGAAGGATGGGGAAGCGAGAAGCCCGCGCCGCAGTCGCGCGCCGAGTTCGCCCGCTTCGTGAGCGGCGAGGCCGGACGCTGGACGGAAGCGGTCCGGCAGGCCGGCATCAAGGTGGAGTAGGGCGGCCCGATGCTTGCGCTTGCCGACTTCGAACGCGAGGCCAGGAGAAGGCTGCCGCGCAGTATCTACGGCTTCGCCGCGCACGGCGCGGAGGACGAACGTTCCCTGCGCGCCAACGCCGAGGCCTTGTCCCGGCTGGCGCTGGTGCCCCGCGTCCTGGTCGACGTCGGCGCCAGGTCTACGCGCTGCGAGTTGTGGGGCCGCGAGTACCGCGCGCCCTTCGGCGTGGCGCCCATGGGCGGCGCCGCCCTGTTCGCGTACCGGGCCGACCTGGCCCTGGCCGAGGCGGCCGCCGCCGAGCAGGTCCCGTTCGTGCTGAGCGCGGCCTCGTCCGTGCCGCTGGAAACCATTGCAGCGCGGTCGCCCGGGGCGTGGTACCAGGCCTATCTGCCGGGGGACCCGGGACGGATCGACGGCCTGCTCCAGCGCCTGGAGCGCGCCGGCATCGAGGTGCTGGTCGTGACCGCCGACGTACCCGTCGCGGCGAACCGCGAGAACGACCTGCGACAGGGCTTCGGCATCCCGGTCACGCCCGGCCCGCGGTTGCTGGGCGACGTGCTGACGCATCCGCGGTGGATGGCGAGCGTGGTGCTGCGCACGCTGCTGCGTGACGGCATCCCGCGTTTCGAGAACTTCGGCGCCGATCGCGGCGGCCCCATCGTGGCGCCGCCCAGCCCCGGGTTTCGCGTCGGCCGGGATCGCCTGACCTGGGACAACCTGCGGTACATCCGGCGCCGGTGGCGGGGCAGGCTGCTGGTCAAGGGCATCCTTCACGAGGACGACGCCCGCGTCGCGCTGGACGCCGGCGTGGACGGCATGATCCTGTCCAACCACGGTGGCAGGCAACTGGACGGCGCGGTGTCCCCGTTGCGCATGCTGCCCCGGATCGCAGCGCTGCGAGGCGGCGCCAAGCTGATCGTGGACGGCGGTTTCCGCCGCGGGACCGACGTCATCAAGGCGCTGGCCCTGGGCGCCGACTTCGTGCTGATCGGCCGGCCCTTCCTGTACGCGGTATCCGTGGGCGCCGCCGCAGGTGTGCGGCGGGCGATCGGCCTGCTGCATGCCGAGCTGGACCGCGACCTGGCGCTGATCGGCCGCGCCGACATCCGCGACATCGACGCGTCGTGCCTGGCACCCGGACCCATTCCCTTTTCCGAGCCGCCGAACGCGGCCCTGTCCCACATGGAGCAACCATGACGACCCGACATCACTCCGGCCTGATCATCGCCGGCGCCCTGCAGGAATCCGGCACGGCGCCGATCCTGGACAACATCAACCCCGCCAACGGCGAAACCGTCGGCACCGTCGCCACGGCCGACGCCGCCACTGCCCGGGCCGCCATCGGCGCGGCCCGCCAGGCCTTCGAGGATTCGGCCTGGGCGAACTCGCCCCGCCTGCGGCAGGACGTGCTGCTGCAATGGGCGCGCAACCTTGCCCCGCGCGCCCAGGAACTGGCGATGCTGCTGACGATGGAGAACGGCAAGGTCATCGCCCAGTCCACCGGCGAAATGCACGGCGCCATCTCCGAGATCAACTACTACGCCGGCCTGGCGCGCTACATCGCCGGCAACGCGCAGGAGGTCAGCCCGGGCGTGCTGTCGACCCTGCTGCGCGAACCCGCCGGCGTGGCCGGCATTATCGTGCCCTGGAACGCCCCCGCACTGCTGCTGGTGCGCAGCCTGGCTCCCGCGTTGGCGGCGGGATGCACCACGGTCATCAAGCCCGCCTGGCAGACCGCGCTCGTCACCTGCGAGATGCTCAAGGAACTGATCAGAATCCCCGGGCTGCCGCCGGGCGTCGTCAACATGGTGGTCGAGGATGGCGCCGACGTGTCGCAACTGATCTGCCAGTCCGACGATGTCGACGTCATCAGCTTCACCGGCTCGAACGAGACCGGCCAGCGCATCTACGCCTCGGCCGCGCCCGGCATGAAGAAACTGTCGCTGGAACTGGGCGACAAGGCCAGTTGCATCGTCTTCGACGATGCGCCGATCCCCGACGTCATGCGCAAGATCGCCGACGCCGCCACCATCATCTCCGGCCAGCAATGCACCGCCGCCCGCCGTGTGCTGGTCCACGCCAACGCCTACGATGCCGCCCGCACCCACCTGCGCGACGCCCTGGCCGCCCTGAAAACCGGCCCGGGCTGGCTACCCGGCCACCACCTCGGCCCCCTGATCGACCGCGCCTCGCGCGACCGCGTCCAGTCCCGGATCCACCGCGCCATGCACGAGGCCGACGAAGTCCTGCTGGAGGGTTCCACACTGGACAGCCAGCACCCCCACGGCGCTTTCCTGACGCCGTCCCTGGTCGCCCATGGCGACACCAGCGCCTTCTTCGTCCAACAGGAAATCTTCGGCCCCTTCGTCGTCCTGGAAAAATTCCACGACGAAGCCGAAGCCATCTCCCGCGCCAACCACACCGTCTATGGCCTGTCCTCCAGCGTCTGGACCCGCGACGGCGCCCGCGCCCAGCGCGTCGCCCGCAAGCTGCGCCGGGGCACGGTGTGGATCAACGATCACAACAAGCTGATGGCCGAAGCCGAAACCGGCGGCTATCGCCGCAGCGGGCTGGGGCGCCTGCATGGGCATGAGGCGCTGAACGACTTCACGGAGTCGAAGATCATCTACCAGGACAGCAACCCGCTGTGACGTTGTTGGCGGTGGGGGGAGGGAGGCGGTGTATGGCCGCCAGCTTCCATTGTTCGCATGTATAAGGAGTCATGGTCAGGCAAGGGCACTTCATTGATTAATTCTTATATTTCAGGAATAACTAAACAATCGGAACCGTCCCGATTTTTATTCCTGAAATGTGAGAGCTATGTCGACGCACGCATTCGCAGCTCCGCATCATCTTCGGGCTGATCAACCTACTTGGCTGCGAACCCGTGGCATGGGACCGGCAAAGCCATCGAGCAGGAGATAGCCATGGGCTATGGCGATGAGACCGACTCAAGCGCCCAATCCCAATATCTGCCCACCTCCATAACTGCTCTGCACCGGCTCCGCTCCCCCCGCCCGGATCCGTACTGCGCAATACTTGAACTCCGGAATCTTCCCGAACGGATCCAGCGCCGCATTCGTCAGCTTGTTGATCGCCGCCTCGTAATAACAGAACGGCACGAACACCGCCCCCCGCGGCGTCCCTTCCTCCGCCCGCGCATACAACGACACTTCTCCCCGCCGCGACTCCAGCGTGATGACGTCTCCCGGCCGCACCCCGATCTCTTCCAGATCCAGCGGATGCACCAACGCCACCGGATCCGGCTCGATCGCATCCAGCACCGACGCCCGCCGCGTCATGCTTCCCGTATGCCAGTGCTCCAACTGCCGCCCTGTGATCAACACCCGCGGATAGTCCTCATCCGGCCGCTCATTCGCCGGAATGATGTCAGCCGGCACGAAACGCGCGCGTCCCGTCTCCGTCGGGAACGTGCTCGTGAACACCACCGGATCGCCCGCATCGCCCTCCGCCAGGCACGGATACGTCACCGCATGCTCCGCTTGCAGGCGATCCCACGTGATGCCGCCTATGCTCGGCATCGAATGGCGCATTTCGTCGAACACCTCCGAGACGTCGCGATAGTGCCAGTCCAGCCCCATGCGCGCCGCCAGCTGCTGGATGATCCACAAGTCCTGGCGCGCGTCCCCCGGCGGATCCAGGGCCTGTCTGCCCATCTGCACCACCCGGTCCGTATTCGTGAACGTTCCCGTCTTCTCGGGAAAGGCCGAGGCCGGCAGGATGACGTCCGCCAGGTAGGCCGTTTCCGTCAGGAAGATGTCCTGCACCACCAGATGGTCCAGCGCCGCCAGCGCCTCGCGCGCATGATTGGCGTCCGGATCCGACATCGCCGGATTCTCGCCCATCACATACATGCCCCGCACCGTGCCGGCCTTGATCGCGTGCATCACCTCCACCACCGTCAGCCCCGGCTGCGGATCCAGCGGCATGCCCCACAATTGCTCGAACTTCCGGCGGGCCTCCGCGTTGTCCACGCGCTGATAGTCCGGATACATCATCGGAATCAGCCCCGCGTCCGACGCCCCCTGCACGTTGTTCTGCCCGCGCAGCGGATGCAGGCCCGTGCCCGGGCGGCCGATCTGCCCGGTCATCAGCGCCAGCGCGATCAGGCAGCGCGCGTTGTCCGTGCCGTGCACGTGCTGCGATACGCCCATGCCCCACAGGATCATCGATCCCTTGGACGTGGCGTACAACCGCGCCACCTCGCGCAGCGTGTCCGCGGGTATGCCGCAGATCGGCGCCATGCTCTCGGGGCTATAGCCTTCCACGTTCCTGCGCAACTCGTCGTAGCCGATGGTGCGGCTGGCGATGAAGTCCTCGTCCACCAGGCCTTCATGGACGATCACGTGCATCATCGCGTTCAGCATCGCCACGTCGGTGTCCGGCTTGAACTGCAGGAAGCGGTGCGCCAGCCGCGCGAGGTCCGAGCGGCGAGGATCGGCCACGATGAGCTTGGTGCCGTTCTTGACGGCGTTCTTGATCCAGCTCGCCGCCACCGGATGGTTCACGGTCGGGTTGGCGCCGATCACGATCACCACCTCGGCCTTGCCCACGTCCATCACGGGATTGGACACTGCGCCCGAGCCTATGCCCTCCAGCAGCGCCGCCACCGACGAGGCATGGCACAACCGCGTGCAGTGATCGACGTTGTTGCTGCCGAAACCCGTGCGTACCAGCTTCTGGAACAGATAGGCTTCCTCGTTGCTGCCCTTGGCCGAGCCGAAGCCGGCCAGCGCGCGCTTGCCGTGCGTGTCGCGGATCGACCGCAGTTGTTCGCCCACCCGATCCAGCGCCTCTTCCCACGTCGCTTCGCGGAACACCTCCATGACGCGGTCCGGATCCATGACCGCGTCGCCGCGCTTGGGCGCGTCCGCGCGGCGGATCAGCGGCCGGGTCAGGCGCTGGGGATGATGGGCGTAGTCGAAGCCGTAGCGGCCCTTCACGCACAGGCGCTCGTGGTTGGCCGGGCCGTCGCGGCCCTCGACGTACAGGATGCGGTTGTCCTTGACGTGGTAGGTCAGCTGGCAGCCCACGCCGCAATAGGGGCAGACCGAATCGACCGCCTTGTCCGGCACTTGCAGCGCCACCTCGCGCGCGGGCATCAGCGCGCCGGTGGGGCAGGCCTGCACGCATTCGCCGCAGGCCACGCAGGTCGAGGCGCCCATGGCGTCGTCCATGTCGAATACGATCCTGGCATGGTCGCCGCGATGGGCCAGCCCGATCACGTCGTTGACCTGCTCGTCGCGGCAGGCGCGCAGGCAGCGCGTGCACTGGATGCAGGCGTCCAGGTTGACGGCGATGGCCGGGTGCGAGGTGTCGGCGGGCACCGGCGCGCGCGGCGCGAAGCGCGGCTTGCCGACGCCCAGCTTGCGCGCCCAGAGGTCCACTTCGTTGTTCCGCGTGTACGAGGTCTCGGGCATGTCGGCCTGCAACAGCTCGAGTACCATTTTCTGCGCGCGCACCGCGCGCTCGCTGTCGGTCGTGACCTCCATGCCGTCGCGCGGCGTGCGGCAGCACGACGGCGCCAGCACGCGCTCGCCGGCGATCTCGACCACGCACGAGCGGCAGTTGCCGGCCGGCTCCAGTCCGTCGGCATGGCACAGGCGGGGGATCTCGATGCCCAGGCGGTCGGCCACCTGGATCAGGGTTTCGTTGTCGGCGGCGCTGACCTCCTGCCCGTTCAGGCGGAAGTTCACGGTGACGGCAGACAGGCCGAGTTCGCGGCGATTGATGGCATTCATGTCAGTTACCCGTGGCACGGCCGGACGACCCGGAGCCGAGTTCTCCAGGAAAATATTTGATGACGCAGTCCACGGGATTGGGCGCCGCCTGGCCCAGTCCGCATATCGAGGCGTCGCGCATGACGGCGGACAGTTCCTCCAGCAGCGGGATGTCCCAGTCGGGCTGGCGGATCAGCTCCAGCGCCTTGGCCGTGCCCACGCGACAGGGCGTGCACTGGCCGCAGGACTCGTCCTTGAAGAAGCCCATCATGTTGCGCGCCGCGCCCACGGCGGTGTCGCGATGGGACAGGACCATGACCGCCGCCGAGCCGATGAAGCAGCCGTAGGGTTGCAGTGTGTCGAAGTCCAGCGGGATGTCGTTCATCGACGCCGGCAGGATGCCGCCCGACGCGCCGCCCGGCAGATAGGCGTAGAAATCGTGGCCGTCCTGCATGCCGCCGCAGTACTCGTCGATCAGTTCCTGGATGGTGATGCCGGCCGGCGCCAGGTGGACGCCGGGCTGGCGCACGCGTCCCGACACCGAGAACGAGCGCAGGCCCTTGCGGCCGCGCCGGCCCTGCGAGGCGAACCAGGCGCCGCCGCGTTCGAGGATGTCGCGGACCCAGTGCAGCGTCTCGAAGTTGTGTTCGAGCGTGGGGCGGCCGAACAGGCCGACCTGCGCGACATAGGGCGGGCGCAGCCTGGGCATGCCGCGCTTGCCCTCGATGGACTCGATCATGGCCGATTCCTCGCCGCAGATGTAGGCGCCGGCGCCCCGCCGCAATTCGATGCGGGGCAGGCCGGGAACGGGCGGATCGTCGCGCAGGCGGTCCAGCTCGGTCTGCAGGATGGCGCGGCAGCCGTGGTATTCGTCGCGCAGGTAGATGTAGACGGCCTGCGCCTCGACCGCCCAGGCCGCGATCAGCAGTCCTTCCAGGTGGCGATGCGGATCGCGCTCAAGATAGTAGCGGTCCTTGAAGGTGCCGGGCTCGCCCTCGTCCACGTTGACCGCCATCAGGCGCGGCACGGGTTCCGCGCGCACCGCGCGCCACTTGCGGCCGGCCGGGAAGCCCGCGCCGCCCAGGCCGCGCAGGCCCGAGTCCTCCATGGCCTTGAGCACGGATTCCACGTCGCGCTGGCCGGAGGCGCATGCGCGCAGCACGCGGTAGCCGCCCTGCGCGACATAGCCGGCGTAGTCGATGTAGTCGCCGGGCAGGTCGCGGGTGTCGCCGCTGGCGGCGGCTGCCTGCACCGCCTCCGGCGTCGCACAGGAGACCGGGCGCTGGCCCACCATCGCCACGGGGGCCTGTTCGCAGCGCCCCAGGCACGGCGCCGGCACGACCCGCACGCCGGCGCCCAGCAGTTGCGGCAGGCGCTCCAGCAGCGGCCCGGCGCCCGCCAGTTCACAGGACAGGCTGCCGCAGACCCGCACGGTCAGCGGCGCGGTACCGGACTCGGCCTGGCCGTCGTCGCGCACCACGTCGAAGTGATGATAGAAGGAGGCCACCTCATAGACCTCGGCCTGCGCCATGCGCAGCTCCTGGGCCAGCGCCGCCAGATGGCGGGTGCCCAGTTGGCCGTAGCGGTCGTTGATGCGATGCAGGTGTTCGATCAGCAGTTCGCGCCGGCGCGGCGCGTCCCCCAGCAGTGCGCGCACCTCGGCCAGCGCGGCGGGATCGACGCGCCGGCCCTTGGGTTGCTGGCGCCGGCGTTCGCGCGTGGGCGCCGCCGCGACGATGGGAATGACTTTCTGGTCCATGGGGTTCCGTGCCGTGCGTCGCGGTAGGCGGAAACGGCTAATATATGAAATTCAGAACATATGTCTCGCTACGCGACCCACTCTAACAAAGAAATTCCCCGCGAAAAATATGTTCAGGATTACATAAATGTTCAAGATCGCGATCCAACCCGGCTGGCACATACAGGGAGCGGGGGCCGAGGCCTCATCCGCGGTGGATACGTCCCTGTTGCTGCGCCTGCTGGCCAGCATCCGCGAGTCGGGCTCGATCGCGGCGGCCGGCCGCCTGGAAGGGCTGTCCTACCGTCACGTATGGGGCCTCCTGCGCAGCGCCGAACAGTTGTTCGGCACGCCGCTGCTGGAGAAGCGGCCGGGGAAGGGCACGCGGCTGAGCCATCTGGGCACGGTCCTGCTGCTGGCCGAGGACCGGATCCGCGCCCGCCTGTCGCCCACGCTGGACAGCCTGGCCTCGGAACTCGAAGCCGAGATCCGCAAGGCGGTGGCGCCCGAGCGTTCGCCGCTGCGGCTGTACGCCAGCCATGGTTTCGCGGTGGCGGCCCTGGTGGACTGGATCAACACCGCGCAGATGCCGGTGGAACTGCGCTACCGCAACAGCACCGAGGCGGTGGCCGCGCTGGCCCGCGGCGAATGCGACCTGGCTGGTTTCCACGTGCCCATCGGGCCCTTCGAGCGGGACTCCGTGCGCCAGTACCTGCAATGGCTGGATCCGCGCAAGCACGTGCTGGTCCAGCTCGCGCTGCGGGTGCAGGGGCTGTGCGTGGCGCCGGGCAACCCCAAGCGCATCCGGGCGTTGGCCGACCTCGCGCGGCCGGGCGTGCGCTTCGTCAACCGGCAGGCGGGCTCGGGCACGCGCATGTTGCTGGAGCTGATGCTGGCGCGCGACCAGGTGCCGCAGCAAGCCATCAACGGCTTCGACAGCACCGAGTTCACGCACGCGGCCGTGGCCGCCTACATTGCCAGCGGCATGGCCGACGTCGGTTTCGGTATTGAGACCGCGGCCCGGCGCTTCGGGCTGGATTTCGTGCCGCTGGTGACCGAGCGCTACTTCTTCGCGGTGGAGCAATCGGCGCTGGACGCCCGCAGGCTGGACGACGTGCTGGCCATCCTGAAGGCGCCCGGCTTCGTGCGGCGCCTGGAGGCGCTGCCGGGCTATGAACCGGTGGCGACCGGCGAAGTGCTGACGCTGGCGCGCGCCTTCGGCGGCCGTCCGGGCGCTCAGCCCTCCTGAGCCTTCGCCGCCGTCTTGCGTGCGCGGGGGCGCGCGGGCGTCTTGCGGGCGGTCTTGCGTGCCGCTTTCTTGGCCGGCGCGCTGGCCGTGGCGGCAGCGTCGGCGCTGGCGGTTTCAGCGGCGGGGGGCTGGACCGGCTCGGGCGGCGGAGCGATGGGCGCGGGCCGCGCCTCGGGTTCGGGGCGAGCGGCCGGTTCGGCGGCAAACAGGGGCAGGGCGGCGGGTTCCTGCCGCGCTGTTTCCCCGGCCGCCTCGGCCTCGGGCCGTCCGCGGCGGGAGGCGCTCTTGCCGGCGCCGCGGGTGTTGCGCCGTTTGTCCGCCCGGGGGGCCGGCGTCTCGGTGGCGGTGGCTTCGGCGGGTTCGATGGCGGGAGCCGGGACGGGCACTGGCACCGGCACCGGCCTGGGCGCCGCCAGCTCGATCGGCGCCGTTTCGCCGCTGGCGCGGTATACGTAGGCGCCCGATTTTTCGTCACGGCCGAACTCCAGCAATCCGCGGGACTGGGCCGCTTCCAGCAGGTTGCCGAACGCGCGGAAGCCGTAATAGGACTCATTGAAGTCGGGCCGCCGCCGCTTGATGGCCTCTTTTAGCACCGAGGCCCAGATCTTGCCGGTGTCGCCGCGCTCGGACACCAGCGCGTCGAAGGTCTCGACCGCCAGCGCGATGCCTTTCTCGCGCCGGGACTCCAGATCGTCCTTGCGCGACTTGTCCTCGTCGTGCGGACGGCGGCTGGCCGGCTGCGCGCCGCGCGGCTCGCGCCGGGCGGCCTGGTGCGTCTCGCGGACCAGGTCGTCGTAGAAGATGAATTCGTCGCAGTTGGCGATCAGCAGGTCCGAGGTGGATTGCTTGACGCCCAGGCCGATGACCTGCTTGGCGTTTTCGCGCAGCTTGGAGACCAGCGGCGAGAAGTCGGAGTCGCCGCTGATGATCACGAAGGTGTTGACGTGCGACTTGGTGTAACAGAGGTCCAGCGCGTCGACCACCATCCGGATGTCGGCCGAGTTCTTGCCGGACTGGCGCACGTGCGGAATGTCGATCAGCTCGAAGTTGGCCTCGTGCATGGTGGCCTTGAAACCCTTGTAGCGGTCCCAGTCGCAATAGGCCTTCTTGACCACGATGCTGCCCTTGAGCAGCAGGCGTTCGAGCACCAGCTTGATGTCGAAGCGCTCATATTTGGCGTCGCGCACGCCCAGGGCCACGTTCTCGAAGTCGCAGAACAGCGCCATGCTGACGTTTTCCGGGGGATGGTTCATGGGGGAATGCTCCGGTCGTGCGGCGGCGGGCGGATTGCCGGCCGCGAAAACAGGATGATAACGGGTCGGCCCGCGCGGGAAATGTCCCTGCTGGCGGAACAGGCTTGAGGACGCGTCCGGACCTATCCTATACACTCGACTTCCGCCGCCGGGACCGTGCCGTTCCCCCTCCCATTCCCCCGCGGCGCGCTCATCACGCCATGCAGCCAGTCTCGACCCGCCCCCCGTTTCCCGGCGAGGCGCCCGCGATCGTTTCCATCTCGGGCCTCGCCAAGACCTACGCCAATGGCTTCCACGCGCTCAAGGGCGTGGACCTGCAAATCCAGAAGGGCGAGATCTTCGCCCTGCTCGGCCCCAACGGCGCTGGCAAGACCACCTTGATCAGCATCGTCTGTGGACTGTCGCGCGCGACCGCCGGCACCGTGCTGGTGGACGGCTACGACATCGCCCGTGACTACCGCGCGGCCCGCACGCGCATCGGCCTGGTGCCGCAGGAACTCGCCACCGATGCCTTCGAATCGGTGTGGGCCACCGTCAGCTTCAGCCGCGGCCTGTTCGGCCACCCCGCGAATCCGGCGCGCATCGAGAGCATCCTGCGCGACCTGTCGCTGTGGGACAAGCGCAATGCCAAGATCATGACGCTGTCCGGCGGCATGAAGCGGCGCGTGCTGATCGCCAAGGCCCTGGCCCACGAGCCCAAGGTGTTGTTCCTGGACGAACCGACCGCGGGCGTGGACGTCGAACTGCGGCGGGACATGTGGAAGATGGTGCGCCGCCTGCGCGACGAGGGCATGACCATCATCCTGACCACGCACTACATCGAGGAAGCCGAGGACATGGCCGATCGCATCGGCGTCATCAACAAGGGCGAACTGGTGCTGGTCGAGGAAAAGCGGGCGCTGATGCGCAAGCTGGGCAAGAAGCAGCTGACGCTGCAGTTGCAGGTCCCGCTCCAGGCGCTGCCGCCGGCGCTGGCGGGCTACGCGCTGGAGCTGGCCGACAGCGGCAACGCCCTGGTCTACACCTTCGACACCCAGGGCGAGGCCACCGGCATCGCCTCGCTGATGCGGGCCCTGAACGAGCAGGGCATCGATTTCAAGGACCTGCATTCCAGCGAGAGTTCGCTGGAAGATATTTTCGTGAGCCTGGTGCGGGAGCAAGCATGATCAATTTCTACGCGATCCGGGCGATCTACCGGTTCGAGATGGCGCGCACCTTCCGCACGCTGACCCAAAGCATCGCTTCGCCGGTGCTGTCCACCTCGCTCTACTTCATCGTGTTCGGCACCGCCATCGGTTCGCGCATGGGCGAGATCGGCGGCGTCAGCTACGGGGCGTTCATCATCCCCGGCCTGATCATGATGTCGCTGCTGAACGAGAGCATTTCCAATGCGTCGTTCGGGATCTACCTGCCCAAGTGGACGGGCACCATCTACGAGCTGCTGTCGGCGCCGGTGTCGCCCGTCGAGGCCGTGGTCGGCTACGTCGGGGCGGCGGCCACCAAGTCGATGATGCTGGGCTTGCTGATACTGGTCACGGCGCGGCTCTTCGTGCCCTATCACATCGAGCATCCCGTCTGGATGCTGGGCTTCCTGGTCCTGACCGCCGTCACCTTCAGTCTGTTCGGCTTCATCATCGGCCTGTGGGCCGACGACTTCCAGAAGCTGCAGATCATCCCGCTCATGGTCGTCACGCCGCTGACCTTCCTGGGCGGCGCGTTCTACTCCATCAGCATGCTGCCGCCGATCTGGCAGAAGATCACGCTGGCCAATCCCGTGGTCTACCTCATCAGCGGGTTCCGCTGGAGCTTCTATGGCCAGTCCGACGTCAACGTCGTGGTCAGCCTGGGCATGACGCTGGTGTTCCTGCTGGTGTGCCTGGGCATCGTGGCCTGGATCTTCCGCACCGGCTACAAGATGAAGACCTGATTGGCCGCGAGTGATGCACCGAAATGCTATGAATCAATAGTATTTTCGGTGCCTTCGTTCTTGATGTCCGCCGACGATTCGACCGCACGCAGGTTCTGCCTGACCCGCATCAGGTAGCTGCATAACTGCGCCACCTCGAAGTGCTCGAATCCTTCCACCATTCGGGCTGTCAACTCGTCCGCCTTGGGCATCAGTTCGTGTCCCAGCGCGCGGCCGCGCTCGGTCAGGTAGATGTTGATCTTGCGCCGGTCGTCGGCGTTGCGCACGCGCCGGATCAGGCCGCGGCTCTCCAGCTTGTTCAAGGCCGAGCCCGCCGCGGCTTCCATGATGCCCACCCGCCGGCCGACCTCGCGCTGTGTCAGTCCGTCTTCTTCCCAGATCGTGCGCAGGAATATCCAGGTTCCCGCGGGAACGTCGAGCCGGGCGACCTGCGCCTGCAGCGCGCGGTTGAGCACGCGGTAGGTGGCGCTGAGCTGGTAGCCGACGCTGTCTTCGGATGACTGGGTGGCGATTTTCCCGGGGGAGGGTTTGCTGCTCGTCGATTTGTTCATGGCTGGGTGTTGGGGGAAATACTAGTGCGGGGCGAACGAAATAAGCATTGTGGATTCTTTGTGCCAAATTTACCATTGCTATGAAAGCATAGTATTTAAGGTAACGAATCCGACGTTTCCGAGGAACTCCATCATGAGTCTGTACCCTGATGTCGACTTCGCCCGGGTCGAAGGCGACGCGCTCGCCGGCCGCCTGGTGGCGCGCTTTTGGCAGCCCGTCGCCCTGGCCGGGAAGTGCGTGGCTGGCCGCGCGATGCGCGTCAAGCTGCTGGGCGCGCATTACACGCTCTACCGCGGCGAGGACGGCCAGCCGCGCATGACGCAGGACCGTTGCCCCCATCGGGGGACGAGCCTGGCCTATGGCTGGGTCGAAGGCAACGGCATACGCTGTCGCTACCATGGCTGGAAGTTCGACGCCGATGGAAGGGGCGAGGAGTTTCCTGCCGAGAGCGCGGCCTATGCGCGTAGTCTGTCGCTGCGTACCTATCCGGTCCGGGAGTATCTGGGCCTGATCTTCTGTTACGTCGGGGAAGGGGAGCCGCCGGAGTTCCCCCGCTTCCCCGAGCTGGAGGACGACAGCCGTGGCACGCTGCTCACCCAGGCGGTCGTACTCGACTACAACTTCTTCCAGCGGGTGGAGAACGACCACGACGAGGCGCATGTGTTCTTCACTCACAAGCACCTGATGGCGAAGTACGGCCTGGACCAGATCCCCAAAGTCGCCGCGGAAGAAACCGAGCATGGGCTGGTGGTCGTTTCCACGCGCCAGGATGGCCGCAAGCGAGTCGGCTACGGTTTCATGCCGAATGTCCTGCTGCGCGAGGTGCCCATTCCGCAGGACCGCACGAAGATGTCCATCCTGCTCGCCTGGCGTGTGCCGATGGACGATACGACGACCTTCAGCGCCATGGTCAACCGTGTCGGCACCTTCAACCCGGCCTTGCCCGATCCGGGCGAAGTGGAGGATCCAGCCGAGATCGCCGCGCGCGTCATGCGCGGCGAAATGACGCTCGACGAGGTTGGCCAGAACCACCCCTTGCTGCCCATCATCCAGGACACGGTCGTGCTGAGAGGGCAGGGTGCGATCGCGGACCGCGATGCCGAGCATCTCGGACAGTCGGACAAGGCCATCGGGGTACTGCGCCGCATGTGGGCGCGCGAGATGCGCGCGTTGCGCGATGGCAAGCCGCTGAAGAGCTGGCGTCGGCCCGGCGATTTTGAGTTCGGCAAGGAGATTACCGGAGCCGAATTGCCGGCGGTCGCCCATTGAAATCAGGAGGCATTCCCATGATCAAACCCCTGCTCATGCTGGCGGCAGCGCTGGCGTGTGGAACGCTGCAAGCGGCCGAGCCTTTTTCCAGCCGGCCGATCACCCTTGTCGTGCCGCAGCCGGCGGGCGGCGCCGCCGATGCCCTGGCGCGCACCCTGGGCGAGGAAATGGGGCGCCGGCTGGGCACGGCCTTCATCGTCGAGAACAAGCCGGGGGCATCCGGCATGCTCGGCACCAACGTGGTGGCGCGCGCCAAGCCCGACGGCCACACCCTGCTGGTCACGAACTCGACGCCGGTCCTGACGCTGCCCTACATGTTCGACAAGGTTCCCTACGACGTGAACCGCGACCTGCGCTTCATCACGCAGATCTCCAGCGGCCAGTTGGTCCTGGTGGTCAACCACGAGATACCGGCGCGCAATATGAAGGAGTTCATGGACTGGGCCGCGCGGAATCGCGGCAAGATCAACTACGGTTCGTTCGGCGTGGGCACGTCGGGCCACCTGGTCGCTTCCTATCTGAGCCATTCGCGCGGCCTGGACATGACGCACGTGCCTTTCAAGGGCGAGGTGCCGCTGATCCAGGAACTGGTAGGGGGCAGGGTATCGTGGGGATTCACGACCCTGGGGCCGGTCGTGCCGCATCTGCAGACCGGCCGGCTGCGCGCGCTCGCGGTGATTGCCGATCAGCGGCCCAAAGAGCTCCCCGACGTTCCCACCATGGCGGAAGCGGGCATGACGGATACCGAGTTCAAGCCCATGGGATGGTTCGCGATGCTGGCGCCGGCGGGCATGCCCGAGGCGGTATCCCGGCGGCTGGAAAAAGAAGCGCGCGCCGCGATCGCGACGCCCGAGATGCAGGCGCGCATCCAGGCCTACGGCATGGATGCGATCGGCAATTCGGCTGAAGACGCCCGCAAGGAGTACGAACTGTTGGCGCCCGTGGTCGAGCGGATGGTGAAGGCGTCGGGCGCCAAGCTGGAGTAGCCCTGTTTCGCCGCCTGCGCCATGCCGGTGCGCGCCTATCGCCGCTGGTGCGGGTACGCACCGCACGGGCGCCCGCCGGGCGCTCTGGCCAGGCGGGTGCGCTGGCACTCTTCATGCTTACGAAGCGATGGTCTCATCCCGATTGCCGTAAACCCTAATTCATCGATTAATTAATTACTTGTTTAATTAATCGCGGGCGGTGGGCAATTCTCAATCGAAACCTTTGCGAGAGGTCGCTATGCGTAAGCTGTCTTGGGCGTTGTTGCTGGCGGGAACCATGGGCGGGGCAGCGCCCGCGGCATGGGCGCAGGAAACCATCAAGATCGGCGTCATCCAGCCCCTGACGGGCTCGGTCGCCTACAACGGATTGACCTACGTCAACGGCGCCAAGCTGGCGGTCGAGCGCCGCAACGCGGCGGGCGGCGTGTTGGGCAAGAAGATCGAACTGGTCATCGAGGACGGGCAGTGCCGTCCCGCCAATTCGGTGAACGCCGCCGAAAAGCTGATCGTGCGCGACAAGGTCGTGGCGCTGACCGGCGCCTTCTGCAGCTCGGCCACGGCGGCGGTCATGCCCGTGGCAGAGAAGTACAAGCTTCCCATGCTGACCGGGGTGTCGTCGAAGGCGGACCTGACCGAGAAGGGGCTCCAGTACTTCTTCCGCTCGGCCGAAACCGACCGCCTGATGTCCAGGACCTTCAGCAAGATCCTGGCGCAGAAGCTGCAACTGAAAACGGTGGCCTACATCGGCGTCAACGACGATTGGGGCCGCGGCGGCGTGGAGGATTTCTCCAAGGACCTCTCCGCGCTCGGGGTCAAGACGGTGATGAAGGAGTACTTCGACCACGGCGCCACCGACTTCTACACCTTGCTGACCAAGCTGCGCGCGGCCAAGCCCGACGGCGTCTTCGTCGCGGCCGAGACCCAGGACGGCTCCATCCTGGTCAAGCAGTTCAAGGAGTTCGGCATCCAGACCAAGATCTTCGGCGTCGGGTCGTGGGCGACGTCCGACTTCATCGGCCTGACGGGCGACGCCTCGGAAGGCATCTACGCGGCGGTGCCCTACGCCTCCAGCATGCCCGGCGAGCGCAACCAGTCCTTCGTCCAGTACTACAGCGCCGCCTACAAGGAGAAGCCCGGCAAGTACGGCGCGGCCGGCTACAACGCGCTGAACATCGTGATGGAGGCGATCGCGCGGGCAGGCAACACCCAAGCCGACGCGATCCGCGATGCGCTGCGCAAGACGGACTACGCCGCGCCCAACGGCCATTTCAAGTTCACCGAGAAGGGCGAGGGCTACGGCTTCGATGTCGTGCTGGTGCAGATCCAGAACCGCGAACCCAAGGTGGTGGCGCAGTCCCCCACCGAGCGGCCCTGATCCGCGCGCGCCGAGTCGGGAGAAACAATGGATTTGCTGCCACAGTTCCTGGCCAACGGATTGGTGATCGGGTCCTTCTATGCGCTGTCGGCGCTGGGGCTCACGCTTATCCTCGGCCTGATGCGCGTTGTCAACTTCGCCCACGGCGAGTTGTACATGCTCGGGGGCGTGCTGGGCTGGTGGGTGACTACCGCCCTGGGCCTGGACTTCCTGACAGGCCTGGCGCTGGTGGCCCTGATCATGGGCGTGTTCGGCTGGCTGGTCGACCGCGTGCTGATCGAGCGTATCCGCGGCCAGGGCGAAGAGCCGGGCATCCTGCTGACCATCGGCCTGTCCATCTTCCTGGCCAACACGGCGCTGCTGGTGGTGGGCACCGCGCCGTTGAAGGTGGAAGGGCCGGTGTCCAGCGGACCGGTGTTCCTGGGGCCCATCGTGGTCACCAAGATCCGGCTGTTCGCCGTCGCGGCATGCGCGGTGCTGATCGTGGCCGCCTACCTGCTGATCCAGAAGACCCGCCTGGGCCGCGCGATGCGGGCGACGTTCCAGGATCCGATGGCCGCGCAACTGGCGGGCATCAAGACGGCGAACGTCTACGCCTGCACCTTCGCGCTGGGAACGGTCATCGCCTCGCTGGCGGGGATGTTGCTCGGGTCCATCTATTCGGCGCAGGTGTCGGTGGGCGGGCTGGTCAGCATGAAAGCATTCGTGGTGGTCATCCTGGGCGGCATGGGCAGCTTCGCAGGCGCGATCGTCGGCGGGCTGGTGCTGGGCGTGGCCGAGGCGCTTTGGGGCGGCTACGTCGCTACTGGCTGGGTCGACATCATCGGTTTCGTCATCGTGATCCTTACCCTGGTGTTCCGGCCCTACGGCCTGTTCTCCAAACGCGCCGAGAGAGCCTAGATGACCCCCCCTACGCCCTTCGGGCGCCCCCCAGGGGGCGGCGCTGGCGGACCGGCAAAGCCGGATCCGCGGCGCCCTGGATCGGGCAGGGCATTTGCATACGTCATGGGGAGTTGAGATGCAGTTCGAACGTAACGCCATTCTGGTCGCGCTGGTGGTGGCGGGGCTGCTGCCGTTGGTGGTCCACGACCAGTACCTGCTGCACGTGGCCATCATGGTGCTGTTCTATGCGGTGCTGGCCACGAGCCTGAACTTGGTCGTGGGCTATGTGGGCGAGTTCTCGCTCGGCCATACGGCCTTCCTGGGCACAGGCGCGTATGCCGCGGCGCTGCTGTCCACTCAGTTGGGCTGGCCGATGTGGGCGACGATTCCCGCGGCCGGCGTGCTGGCGGCGGCCATGGGGCTGCTCATCGGCAGCATCACGCTGCGGCTGCAAGGGCCGTTCTTCGTCATTGTGACGCTGTCGTTCGCCGAAGTGCTGCGCCTGGTCGCGGACAACTGGGTCGCCTTCACCAACGGTCCGATGGGCATCGCCGGCGTGCCGCAGCCGGCGTGGCTGGCCCAGGCCGGCAACCTGGCGACCAGGCAGTTCTTTTTCTACCTGGCCTGGGCCGTGCTGGCGGTCTCGCTCTACCTGGCGTACCGCTTCGTCTATTCCAATGCGGGCCGCGCCGCGGTGGCCGTGCGCGAGAACCGCTACGTCGCCCAGTCCATCGGCATCCGGCCGTTCCGCTACGCCATGCTGGCGTTCGTACTGGGCGCCTTCCTGGCCGGCATGGCGGGCGGGTTCTACGCGCATTACATCTCGTTCGTCGGGCCGGAGGTCTTCCGCTTCGCCTTCATGGTCAGCATGATCATCATGGTGCTGGTCGGCGGCAAGGGGACCCTGATCGGACCGCTGATCGGCGCGCTGCTGGTGACCTTCCTGGAGGAATACCTGCGCGAGGCCAAGGAGCTGCGGCTGTCGCTGTTCGGCCTGGCGGTGATGGCTATCGTGCTGTTCCTGCCGCGCGGCCTGATGGGTTTCTTGACGACCCGCCGAGAGGTGAGGACTCCCCCCTACGCGCTGTCGCGCGCCCCCCAGGGGGCGGCACCGGCGGACTGGCGGAGCCAGATCCGCTGTGCCCTGGGCCGGGGGGGCGCCTTTCTATCCGGTGTAAGCGGCGCATGGCGCCTTGGGAAACCGAAATGACAACTGTGCATGCAATCGACCACGCCCCCATGCTGGACGTGCGCGGGCTGTGCAAGACCTTTGGTGGGATCAAGGCGGTCAAGGACATCAGTTTCCAGGTCGGGGCGGGCGAGATCGTCGGCCTGATCGGTCCCAACGGCGCGGGCAAGACGACCTGCTTCAACCTGATCACCGGGTTCTACACACCCACCTCGGGCGAGGTGCACGTCAAGGGCGAGAACCTGACTGGCGCCAAGCCCTATCAGATGGCCAGGAAGGGCATCGTCCGCAGCTTCCAGAAGACGAACATCCTGAAGTCGCTGTCGGTATTCGAGAACATCCTGGCCGGCCACTACCTGAGCGCCCGCCAGGGCCTGTGGCGGACCTTCTTCCCGGGCCGCGCGGTCCGCACCGCCGAGCACGCCGCGCGCGAGGAAGCCGAGCGCATCGTCCACATCATGGGGCTGGGCGAGCGCATGAACGCGCCGGCCTACCTGCTGTCCTGCGGCGAGCTGCGGCTGCTGGAGGTCGGCCTGGCGCTGGCGGCCAGGCCGGACATCCTGATGCTGGACGAGCCGGCCGCGGGGCTCAACAGCCAGGAGGCCATGGAGCTGGGGCGCATCCTGAAAAAACTGCGGGGCACGCAGGTGCAGTCCATCCTGATCGTCGAGCACAACATGGGCCTGGTCATGAGCGTCTCGGACCGCGTGGTCGTCATGCACTTCGGCGAAAAACTGGCCGAAGGCGTGCCGGCGGACGTGCAGCGCGATCCGCGCGTGATCGAAGCTTATCTTGGAGGAGGGCGCGCGGCATGAGTACCGTTCAAGCTTCATCCGCTCCGCTGCTGGAGCTGGACAATCTCCACGTCGGCTATGGCAAGACCGCCGCGCTGCATGGCGTGAGCCTGCGCGTGCAGCCGGGCGAAACCGTGGCGCTGATCGGCGCCAACGGGGCGGGCAAGAGCACGACGCTGCGCGCGATTTCGGGCCTGCTCAAGCCCACGCGCGGCAGCATCCGCTTCAACGGGCGCGACATCGGCGGCATGGCGCCGGACCGCATCGTCGGGTTGGGCATCGCCCAGAGTCCGGAAGAGCGCCATGTCTGGCCGGCCATGACGGTCTATGAAAACCTCGTGCTTGGCGCCTATCTGTGCCGGTCGCCGGCCACGGTGCAGCAGCGCGTGGCCAAGGTATACGAACGTTTTCCGCGGTTGAAGGAGCGCCACCAGCAACTGGCCGGCACGCTCAGCGGCGGCGAACAGCAGATGCTGGCGATCGGCCGGGCCCTGATGTCCGAGCCGGTGCTGCTGCTGTTGGACGAGCCCAGCCTGGGCCTCAGCCCCAAGATGGCCGACGAGGTGTTCGACGTGGTGCGCGAGATCAGCCGGCAGGGCGTGACCGTCCTCCTGGTCGAACAGAACGTGCACAACGCGCTGACCGCCGCGTCGCGCGCCTATGTGTTCGAGACCGGCCGGGCCATGGCGGAGCGGGAGTCCGCGGGATTGCTGGAGGATCCGGAGTTGTTGACCGCCTATCTGGGCGGCTAGGCAACGTGGGCTTCGGCCCTGTCCATCCAATTATTAATTTTCTGTTTAATTATTTATCGGGGATCGGCAAGCCGCCGATTCCGCAGGAAGGAAAGGAGAAGCCGTATGAGTCGTCCTTTGCGCGTAGGCATCGTGGGTGGCGGGATCGGGGGCGTGGCGCTGTCGCGCGCCTTGACGCTGCGTGGCATCGAGAATCATGTGTTCGAGCGGGCCTCGGCCTTTGGCGAGGTCGGCGCCGGCGTGCAGGTCACGCCCAACGCCGTCAAGGTGCTCAAGGCGCTGGGCCTGACCGACGACCTGCAGCGGGTGGGCTTCCTGCCGCAGGCCATGGTCGGCCGCAACTGGCGCTCGGGGCGGGAACTGTTCCGCACGCCGTTGAAGGAAAGTTGCCCGCAGATCTACGGCGCCGAGTTCTATCACGTCCATCGCGCCGACCTGCACGCCATCCTGTCGCAACACCTGGCCGACGGCAAGGGCGCGACGCTGGGCACGCATTGCACCGGCGTGCGCACCGAAGGCGACACCGCGGTGGCGACCCTGAGCGATGGCAGCGAATACGAGGCCGATCTGATCGTGGGCGCCGACGGCGTGCGCTCGGTGGTGCGCGACGCCCTGTTCGGCACGGAGTCGGCGCAGTTCACCGGCCACATGTGCTGGCGGGCCCTGGTGCCGGTCGACCGCCATCCGCTGAAGTTCGTCAGCCCGGACGCGGCGTTCTGGATGGGGCCGCACGGGCATCTGGTCACCTATTACGTCAACGGCGGCGCGGCGGTGAACATCGTGGCCGTGAACGAATCGCGCAACTGGGTGCAGGAATCCTGGAACGTGCGCAGCAGCCGGGAAGAACTCACCAAGGCTTATGAAGGCTGGCATCCCGACGTGATCGAGCTGTTCAGCCGAACCGAGGACGTCTACAAGTGGGGGCTGTTCGACCGCGATCCGATGCAGGCCTGGTCCAAGGGCCGCGTCACGCTGCTGGGCGACGCGGCGCATCCCATGCTGCCGTTCCTGTCCCAGGGGGCGGCCATGGCGATTGAGGATGGCTACGTGCTGGGCGCGGCGCTGGAGCATTTTGGCCGCGACGTCGGCGCGGCGCTGCAAGCCTACGAGGCCGAGCGCCGGCCGCGCACCAGCCGCGTACAACTGGAGGCCCGCGAGCGCGGCAAGACCTATCACCTGCCGTCGCCCTGGGCGCAGCTCAAGCGCGACCTGCTGTACCGGTGGCGCGAACTGATGAACCCCAACGCCGTGGGCATCCAGGCCAACTGGGTCTACATCTACGACGCGACCACATGCGCGCAGCGTTTCGGCCGGCAGGCGCTGGCGGCATGAGAGGCGGAGAACATCCATGACATCCCACTCCCCCGCGAGCAGCACTTTTCTGCATGGCGCCAACGTGCGCGCCAACGGCATACGCCAGCATTACCTGCGCTTCGGCGGCAAGGGCCGCCCCTTGGTGCTCGTGCCCGGCATCACCAGCCCCGCGGTGACCTGGGCCTTCGTGGCCGAGCGGCTGGGGCGGCAGTTCGACACCTACGTGCTCGACGTCCGGGGGCGTGGCCTGTCCGAGACCGCGCCGGACATGGACTACAGCCTGGAGGCCTGCGCGGCCGACGTGGGCGCCTTCGCCCAGGCGCTGGGCCTGGAGGATTATTTCCTGGTTGGGCATTCGATGGGCGCGCGCATAGGCGCGATCGTGGCGGCGCATCACGCGCAAGGGCTCGCGCGCCTCGTCATGGTGGATCCGCCGGTCTCGGGGCCGGGCCGCCGGCCCTATCCCGCCAGGATCGACTGGTACGTGGACTCCATCCGGCTCATGCGCGAGGGCGCCGATTGGGAAAAGCTCAAGCCGTTCTCGCCTACCTGGACCGAGGCCCAGTTGCGCCTGCGGGCCGAATGGCTGCATACCTGCGACGAGGACGCCATCGTGTGCGCCTACCACGCCTTCGGCACGCACGACATGCATGCCGACCTGCCGGCCATCGCGGTGCCCGCGCTGTTGATGGTCGCGGGCAAGGGCGGTGTCATCGAGGCGGCCGACATCGACGAGATCCGGGGCCTCGTGCCCCGGCTGGAAGTGCGCACCGTGCCGCAGGCCGGACACATGATCCCCTGGGACGACGAGGAAGGTTTCTTCCAGGGCTTCGGCACTTTTCTGGGAACCCCCGTTTAGCGAGGAGCAGGCTATGGCTGTCAGCGATTCCGATTTGATCCAGGCATGGACCCAGGTCCTGACGCTGTCGCGCCTGAAGCGCGGCGACACCGTCACGGTACTGACCACCGAGGGCGTGACCCATCCCCAGACCCTGCGCTGCGCGGTGACGGCGGCCGGCCTGCTGGGAGCACGCGTGAACCGGCTCGACCTGGCGCCGGTCAATGGCGAGAAATCGCTCAGCCGCGATTCCCTGGCCTATCTGGGCACCACGCCGCTGAGCGGCAACCGCGCGGCCATCGCCGCGCTCAAGGCCAGCGACCTAGTGGTCGATCTGATGACGCTGCTTTTCTCGCCGGAGCAGCACGACATCCTGCAAGGCGGAGGCAAGATCCTGCTGGCGGTCGAGCCGCCCGAGATCCTGCTGCGCATGGTTCCCACCGAGGCCGACCGCGCGCGCGTGCTGGCCTGCGGGGCGCTGCTGGAACGTTCGCGCGAGATGCGGGTGACGTCGGCGGCGGGCACCGACCTGGTGTGCCCGCTGGGCGAGTTCCCGGTGGTCAAGGAGTACGGCTTCGTCGACGAGCCCGGGCGCTGGGACCACTGGCCCAGCGGCTTCGCGCTGACCTGGCCGAACGAGCGGGCCACGCGCGGCCGCATCGTGGTGGACAAGGGCGACATCTTGCTGCCAATGAAATCGTACGTGAGCGATCCCATCGTGATGGAGGTGGCGGACGGCTACGTCACGTCGATCAAGGGCGGCATGGACGCCGAACTGCTCGGCGACTACATGGAGTCCTTCAACGATCCGGAGGCCTACGCCATGTCGCACATCGGCTGGGGCGCGCAGAACCGCGCGCGCTGGTCCACGCTGGGCCTGTACGATCGCGAGGCCACGATAGGCATGGATGCGCGCGCCTATGCCGGCAATTTCCTGTTCTCGCTCGGTCCCAACAACGAGGTGGGCGGGTCCCGCAGCACCGCCTGCCACATGGACATCCCGCTGCGCCGCTGCACGGTGTCGCTGGACGGCAGCGAGGTGGTGATCGATGGGCGGTTGATCGAGGAACGGCTGGCCTAGCCGACGAGCGCATCGTGGGCCGGGGCGGGCGCCCCGGCTTCAGGGCGCCTGCATGCCGCCGGTCACGAAGCGGGTGACCTGGTCGATCAGGTTGTCGGTATCGTCCGGATCGTACAGGCCCGCGGGCGCCATCTCTTCCATGCGGTGGGTATCCGAGAACGCATAAAGATACGTGCCCACCATCAGGGTGACGCGCCAGTACGCGTCCAGCTCGGGCAGGTTGGGCAGGGCCTTGCGCACCGCGTCCACGTAGAGCCGTGTGGAGTTGCCGTAGGCGTCGGTCCGCAGCTTGTAGGAGATCTGCGGCGGTTCCGTGTGCAGGCGCGCTTGCAGGCGCAGGAACGACCGGCCCTCGGGCGTCGAGCGGAAGGCCAGCGTCGGCATCAGGAAGGCCTGCACGACGTCGCGCACCTTGGGGCGGCCGGGCTTGGCCTGCAGTTGCGCCAGGTTATCCAGGCGCTGCTGCGAGATGATCTGGCTGCGGCGCATGAACACGGCCTCGTACAGGCCGTACTTCGACCCGAAGTAGTAGTTGATCAGCGCTTGCGTGACCTTGGCCTGGTCGGCGATCTCGCGCAGGGTGGTGCCCGCGTAGCCCAGGTTGGAGAAGAGTTCTTCCGCTGCGTCAAGAATGTCGTCCCGGACGACGCTGGTGCCCTCGGGGCGGCCGGGGCCTTTCTGTCCGGCCTTGCGCCTGGTTTGGGCTGCGGGGGTGCCCCGGCGGCCGCTGACCAATTTCATAAGCGGTTAATTAATTATTGGCTGCGAAGCCTCCATGCTAAGGCTTTTCGCGGACGTGGGCTATGTTCCGGTAGGCCCGCAGGCAGGTCAGCGTAGCGCGAACACCTCGTCCGGCGCCAACGCGCGATCCAGGTAGCCATCGTCATGCAGCATGGAGGAGAAGGCGTCCAGCGTCGCGAGGTTGGGTTCCACGCCATAAGGCCATGGGTCCGCGCCGAACGCGGCCACGGTCTCTTCGACGTGGTCCATCAGCCAGGGCAGCGTGGCGGCCAGCGCGCCGCTGAACCGCAGCCGCTGCCAGGCCTGGTCCTTGGCCTGTTCGCAGGTCCGCACCAGTGCCGGGGCCAGCCACGGATGCGCCTCGTGGCGGTCGCGCCGCAGCACCAGGGCGTGCATGATGGGGAACACGCCGGTCTTCGCGTGATAGGCGGTTTCCGCGCGCTTGTAGTCCGGGAACAGGCGCTGCACGGCGGGGTGCTTGCCGTACGAGCGCGGGATGAAGGCGCCGATGAGCGCGTCGATGCCGCCCTCGGCCAGCATGTCCGACAGGCAGGTGGTGGCCGGGATGCGCTGCCATCGCAAGGGGCGGTTGGGGCGCAGTTCCATGATGTCGCCGCCGGCGACGCCGTACTCGTTCACGCCCCCTTCGTACCATTCGACGTCCGCCAGGTCGACGCCATGGTCGTCGCGCAGCAGGCCCCGTATCCAGACCGCGGCCGTCATCTGGTGGCCCTGCACGCCTATGCGCTTGCCCGCCAGGTCGGCGGGCGAGCGGATGCCCGCCGCCTCGTTCACGAAGATGAAGCCGTGGCGGAACATGCGCGACGGGAACACCGGCAGCGTGACGAAGTTGGCGCGGCGCTGTGCGGTCAGCGCATAGCAGTGCGTGAGCGACATCTCGGCGATGTCGAAAGCGCCGTGCTCGATCATGGGGCTGAAGATGTCCACCGGCCGCTGGCGCACATGCGGCACGATGCGCGCGCCGTCGATCGCCACGCTGCCGTCGTACAGGCCTTGCAGGCGGTCGTACGGACCCGCCGCGAAACTGAGCTCGAGTCCGCTCATGGCCTTATTCCAGCTTGACGCCGGCTTCGCGCACCATCGCACCCCAGCGGTCGAATTCCGACTTGAGCATGGCCTTCATCTCGGCCGGGCTGTTGGGTTTCGGGTCGTGCGAGGCGGCATGGACGCGGTCGACCAGATCGGGCGATTTCAGCGCGGCGGCGACTTCGGCATTGAGTTTGTCGACGATCTCGGGCGGGGTGCCCGCCGGCGCGAACAGCGCGATGGCCGAGTCGATCTTGAAGCCCGGCACGCCGGCTTCTTCCATCGTCGGCACGTCGGGCATGGCCGAGGCCCGCTGGCTGCCGGTCACGGCCAGCACGCGCACCCGCTTCGACTGGAGCAGCGGCTGGATGGGGCCGGAGTCGGTGATGCCCGCCTGTACCTCGCCCGCTGCCACGGCCGCGGCGGCGGGGCCGCCTCCCTTGTACTGCACGGGAACCATGTCCAGGTTCAGCGAACGCTTGAGCAGTTCGCCCGCCAGGAAGGTCTGGCTGCCCACGCCGGTCACGGAATAATTGATGGTGCCCGGCTTGGCCTTCGCCGCGGCGATCAGGTCGCGCACCGACCGAATGGGGGAGTCTTCCTTGACCGAGAGCACGAGGCCGCTGGTCGCCAGCAGCGAGATGGGCGCGAGATCTTTCAACGGATCGTAGCCGGCCTTGGTCAGATGCACCGTCACGGTCACCGCGCCCAGCGAGGTCAGCAGCAGCGTATAGCCGTCGGGCTTGGCGCGCGTCACCGCGCTTACGCCTATCGTGCCGCCGGCGCCGGCGCGGTTCTCGATGAACACCGTCTGGCCCATGCGTTCGGTCAGCTTCTGCGCCAGGGAGCGCGCGATCACGTCCACGCTGCCGCCGGGCGCGTAGGGCACGATGATCTGCACCGGACGCTCCGGGTAGCGTTGCGCGTGGGCTGCAGGGGCGGCCATCGCGAGCGCCGTGGCAGCGGCGGTCAGGGTGGGCGCGAGGATGTATCGCGCGGGAAGGCGGAAAGGGGTCGATCCGTTGCGTTGCATGGCGTGCCTCCAGATGGGGAAGGGCAGGGGAAATGCGGCGAAGCACCGCGCGGGCTGCGCGGCGGGCGGGCTCAGAGTTCGATGATGGTCTTGGGCGTCTTGTGCAGGCATTCCCCGGGGCCGTCGGCGCCGATGATGTAGTTGTCGCAGACGGTGGTGAAGACGCTGGGGGTGGCATGGCCGGGGTGGACCACGATGTTCATGCCGGCGGCGATGGGCATGGTCTCGTCCTCGCGTATCAGCGGACGCTCGACCATGTCGTAGCCCTGGCCGTGGGCATACAGGCGCGTTTCCTCGCGCATGCCGCGCGCGCGCATGAAGGCGTTGTGGGTGGCCAGGATGTCGGCGGGCATCGCGCCGGGCTTCAAGTGGTCCAGCGTGTGGCGCTGGGCCTCGACCAGCAGGGCCATGGTGTCCAGCAGTTCCTGCGAGGCCTTGCCCAGCACGAAGGTGCGGGCGAGTTCGCCGTAGTAGCCGCCGGGTCCGTTGTTCTCGATCAGCAGTGTGAAGGAGTCGCCTTCGCGCATCTCGCGGCCTTGCAGGTGGCGCGGCTTGTACATCGCGGCGCGGCCGGCGGGCGAGGACGAACCGATGAACAGCCCCTGCTCGCTGCCGCGCAGCTGGCCCGCGTACTGGGCGTAGGCGGCGACCTCGAAGTCCTTCATGCCGGGGCGGATGTGCCCGGCCAGGGCCTGTAGCACTTCGTCCTGCATGGCCGCCATGCGGCCGATGGCCTCGATCTCGTCGGCGCTCTTGATGGCCTTGATGTGATCGACCATGTCGGTCGCGTCGACGAAGCGCACCGAGCCCGCCGTCTGCTTCAAGTGGGCGCAGAAGTCGTGGTACATGCAGGCCGTGCCGACCAGGCCCACGGTCTTGTAGCCGCGGCGGCGCAGTTCCGCCTGCACCAGCTCGGCGTCATAGGTGCCGGTGTAGTGGATGGACGCGTAGCTGGGCGTGAACACGATCTTCTCGACGCCGCGGTCGACCACGTCGTCGGGCGGGACTTCGCGGATGCCGCCGGTCGGGCCTTGTTCCACCGACACCATGCGGCCCTCGCGGGGGAACACGATGGCGCGCGGATAGGCGTTGGTGGCCGGCCGGTCGGTGAACCATTTCACATAGCCGCCCAGCCAGTCGTTGGAGTTCTGCATGACCAGCGCATCGATGCCGAGCTCGTCCATGCGTTCGCGGACCGCGCGCCAGCGGCGTTCCAGCTCGCGCGTGGGGATGGGGTGCAGGACCCGCTGCTCGGGCGAGTCGGGAAGGGGATGGTTCATCGTGCTTCCAGGGAGTGAAGGGCCGCCGGAGTGGCGCCGCGCAGGACGATGTTCTTCATGTCGTCCAGTCGGCCGTCCAGGTAGCAGGCCAGGTTGTGTTCGAGGATAGGCATCACCTGCTCGACGTAGATGTCGGTGGTGCCGCCGTGCTTGGGGGAAATCAGGATGCGAGGTTCGCGCCAGAACGGATGGCTGGCGGGCAAGGGCTCGACGGCGAAGGCGTCCAGCCCGGCGCCGGCGATGGTGCCCGATCGCAACGCATCCAGCAGCGCGGTTTCGTCCACCACGCTGCCGCGCGACATGTTGACGAAGCAGGCCGAGGGGCGCATGGCGCGGAAGAACGCGGCGCCGATCGAACCGTCGGTCTCGGGGCCGGCCGGCACCAGGCTGACCACGTAGTCGGCCTGCGCCAGCTCGGCATGCAGGTCGGCGCGCGGCGCCACGCGGTCGAAGTGGGGAACGGCCCGAGGCGTGCCGGAGACGCCGACCACTTCCATGTCGAAGGCCTTGCAGCGCCGGGCCAGGCCTTCGGCGATGACGCCTACGCCCAGGATCAGCACGCGCTTGCGGTACAGCAGCGATTGCGGCCACCGCTCCCAGCGGCTGTCCGCCTGGTTGCGCAGCATCCGGGGCAACTGGTGGGCCAGCGCCAGCATGTGGATGAACGCCATTTCCGACATTTGCGGGGCGTGGATGCCGCGGGCGGATGTCACCGTCACGCCGGGCGGCAGCACCGATAGCGCCTGTATCGCGTCCGTGCCGGTGGTGAGCGCCTGGATCCACCGCAGCGACGTCATGCGCGAGACCAGCGCGTCGTTGAACAGGTGGCCCAGGGCGAACACCGCTTCGGCGCTGTCGTGCGCCGCGGCGACTTCGGCGAAGCTGCGGCCGTGCGCGATCTCCAGGCCGGGAAACCGGGATTGCAGGGCCTGGGCATACGCCTGGCTGAAATAGTGGTCGACGATCAGTAGCTTCACCGGGCCTCCGTGGCGGGTCTATGGCCGGCACTCTATAACTAAGATTCTAGTATGTCAATTAGGGCGAAGCCGCTGGAACGGGGGAATGCGCAGGGACTCAGGCGTGCGCGCCCATGCCGCCATGGGCGCGAGGAAAGGCCGCCCGGCGGCCGGCGGGGAAAGCGAGGGTCAGAGCAGGCCGACGCGGTGCGGCTTGCCGAGCACGTGCAGTTCCATGGCGCGTTCGGCACCCTGCGCATCGCGTTCGGCGATGGCGGCCACGATGCCGGCGCGTTCGCGGTTGCCGACGGTGCGCACGGATTCGGGATAGTCGCGCTGGCCGTTGCGCAGGATGTAGTTGGCCATGTGCCAGAACTTGCCGATGCGGTTGGCCAGGGCCGGCGTGCGGGCCATGTGGCGGATGACGCTGTGGAAATGGCTGACGCTGTCCAGGTTCCAGTGGCCGCCGCCGGTGGGCGACTGTTCGAAGCTGGCCTGGGCGGCACGCAACTGGACCATGTCGGCGTCGTCGTGGCGCTCGGCGGCCATGCCCGCCATGCGGCCTTCCATCTTTGCGAAGACCGAGAAGAAATCCTGGATCTCGTTCTTGTCGGGCGCGGCGGCTTCGCAGCCCACCTGGGGCGTGATGATGACGAAGCCGTCGCCGGCCAGGTCGCGCATGGACGTCATGATGGGCTGGCGGCTGACGCCGAACTCCTGGGCCAGGTCCACCACCGAGAGCTTCTCGCCGAAGCGGTAGTGCCCGCTGGCGAAGCGCGCCTGCAGGATCTGCAGGATCCTGCCCGTCTTGCCCGCGGGCGCGCCGAGGTCGGCGCCGTTGGGCGGGAAGGCGGAGGGATGGGGCAGGGGGCTCGACATGCGGCGATCTCGGATGAATGCGTGGCGTGCGTCGCGCGACGGGCTGGAATCTTAGCAGACTGCCTTCGCGTCCATGCCGGGCTTGCCCAGCCTTGACACTTTTTGTTAAGACGCATACTGTATGCTAATTAGCTGGGGCCTATCGTCATGCAAGGGCCGCGGCGCGGAAATCCAGTACCTGCTAAGGACGCAATCATGGCAATGACCCTGTCCCAGCGCGCGGACGCGCTCGAACACCAGATGATCGAGGAACTCGATCGCAAGGTGGTGAAGTCCGTGCTGTTCACCTCGGGCGAGAAAGACCCGAGACAACCCATCATGCCGCAAGGCGCGGCGCGCGACCAAGGCAAACCCAAGCATTTCATGATGGGCGACGATCCGCGCCTGCCCGCGATGCCGGAGCAACCCACGCTGCTGGACTTCTTCAAGTACCGCTTCGCGCCGGCCAATCACCTGCTGCAAAGCGCCACCCATGCGCTCAAGGGCGGGCACAGCGAGAAGGTCGTGCTGGCCTGTCTGCTGCACGACATCGCCGTGTCCGGCTTCATCCGCGTCGACCACGGCTACTGGGGCGCGCAATTGCTCGAACCCTACGTGGACGAGGAAGTGAGCTGGGCCATCCGCTACCACCAGGCGCTGCGCTTCTTCCCCGACGAGTCCGTGGGCTATGCCTACCCCGATGCCTACATCCGCTACTTCGGCGAAGACTACCGGCCCGAACCCTATGTCGAGCAGGCCTATCAGGAAGCGCGCAACCACAAGTGGTACATGACGAGCCGGCTGATCACGCTGAACGACATCTATTCGTTCGATCCGAACGCGGTGGTCAGCATGGACGACTTCATCGACATCATCGGCCGCAACTTCAAGCAGCCCAAGGAAGGCCTGGGCTTTGACGGCAGCCCGGTGGCGCACATGTGGCGCACGATCATCTGGCCGACCAAGTTCCTTTGATCCGCAAGCGGGGGCGCATGGCCCCCGCTTTTTTTACCCTTTGCCCGAACCGGCGGAAACGGCCCAGATGATGACCACGGCATCGCGTCCGTGGTTGGCGTGGCGGTGCGGCGTCGTGCTGGGATAGCTGAAGCTGTCGCCCGCGTTGACGACGAAATGATCGTCCCCCACCCATAGGTCCAGGCTGCCGCTGACCACGTAGCCGCCTTCCTCGCCCTGGTGCGCGTAGGCGTCGCCGCTGCGCGCGCCGGGTTCCAGCACCGAATAGAACAGCTTGAGCTGGCCATCCAGATTGGCCGACAACAGGAAGTCGGACACGCCGGCGTTCGAGGTCAACTGGCGCCTGCGCGAGGCGCGGACGACCACGCCGCGGTCGGTGGGATCGCTGGGCTGGCCACTGGGAAAGAACCAGCCCAGCGGCACGTCCAGCGCGAGGCTGACCTTCTTCAGGAAACCGATCGAGGTCTTGGCCAGGCCGCGCTCCATCTGGCTGAGATAGCCGATGGAAAAGCCGGTCGCGCGGCTGAGCTCGTCCAGCGAAAGCTTGCGCGCCTTGCGCAAGCTGCGGATCTGCCCGCCTATCCAGACGAAGGTCTCGTCCACCGAGGCGGAGTCCTTGTCCCTGGCTTTGGCCTTGTCACGCGCCGCCGCCTGGCGGGGCTGGGCGGCACGGCGGTCGGTGGCGCGAGTCGACATCGTTCCCAAGTGGCTGTGCTCGATCTTCGCGAGTTTACTGGACCCCGTCACGATGTCTATCAGAAACGATGGCGCAGGCCGATCGCGACGCCGGTTTGACTGTTCCCGCCGGGAATGTCGACGCGCGCAGCATCCTTGACCTTGTTGTAGTCGACGGTGGCGTACAGCGTCGTGCGCCGCGACAGGTAGTAGTCGGCCAGCAGCACCAGCGCGTAGCGCGTGCCCTCGCCGGCGTCCCCCTGGACCGCGCGCACGTTCTTGCTGCGGTCATAGTAGAAAGCGCTGGTCAGCTTGAGCGACGGCATGACGTCGTAGGTAAGGCCCGTGAACCAGGCGTTGTCGCGGCGCGGGGCCGTGGCGCTGGGCGTGGCGCCGCCGTTCAGGAACGCGTCGACGAAGCCCGTGTGGTCCTTGCTGTTGAAGTGGCCCAGGAACAGCGTGGCGGGCCCGAGTTTGTAGCGCAGGTTCAGGTTGTAGACCGTCTGCTTGTTGCCCAGGGCGTCATGCGTGAGGACGAAGCCGCCGCCGGTGCTGAAGGGGCCCTTCGTGTAGGAAACCGTGCCGCTCCAGGCCTCGTTCTTGCGATGGTTGTCGGGCTGTTCGCCCATGCCGTAGAACGCGGCGACCCGGAAATCGCCGAAAGTGTTCGTGTACTTGATCGAGTTGTCCTTGCCGCGCCGGCCAGCCACGCTGAACACCGTGCCCATCCAGGAGTTCTGGCTGTAGTTGCCCAGGGTCATGGGGTCGTAGGGGCCGACCATGAAGTCGAACAGCGGATTGTTCTGCAGGCCGACGGTCAGCGTGCCGGCGGTGCGGCTGCTCAGGCCCATGAACGATTGCCGGTTGAAGATCTTGCCGGCGGTCGACTGGGTGCCGTCGTCCAGGTTCATGCCGCCTTCCAGGTTGAAGAGGGCGGACAGGCCGTTGCCCAGGTCCTCCACGCCGCGGAATCCCCAGCGGCTGTTCGAGACGGCGCCGTTCTCCATGGACAGCTTGCTGCGTCCGGTGGCGCGGTCGGCGTGGGTGAGATATCGGATGCTGACGTCGGCGACGCCGTAGATGGTCACGCTGGACTGCGCGTGGACCTGCGTGGATAGAAGTGCCGCGGTCCCCGCGATGAGTATCCTCTGGTACATGGTCTGCTCCTCGTTTTATGTCGTGGTTCCGGACTCGCGCTTTTTCGGGCGCGAGCTCCCCCCTCGGCGGCGATGCGCCGATGTCCGGACTGCGTGGTGGATCCGTGTCGCCGGAAGCGTCCCGCGTCAGCGGGCGTCGTGGCCTACGAGGCGCGTCCGGCGTGCGTGGCGTGGATTCAGTGAGCCTTGGCGGCGATGACCTCGATCTCGACCAGCCAGCCGTCGTTGGCCAGGCGCGCCACCTGCATCACCGAACGCGCGGGCAGGTTGGGCTGGGTCTTGCCGAGGAACTTGCCGTAGCCGGCCATGAAGCCGCGGAAATCCATCTTGTTGTTCTTCTGCGGATCGGCCACCAGGAACACCTGCATCTTGACGACGTCCTTCATGCCCAGGCCCAGGGGCTTCAAGGTGGCCTCGATGCGTTCGAGCACGCTGATGGTCTGGGTCTCGGTGTCGCCGAACGCTTCGCGCGATTCGCGCGGCGCGTTGGGATTGACGGCGGCGGGGACCTGGCCGCTCAGGTAGTAGGTGGTGGCCGACGGCGGGATCTGGACCGCCGAAGACATCGGCGCGTTCGGGTTGGACGAGGCATGGCGCACGATGTCCTGGGCCTGGACGCCTTGTGCAAGCAGGAGGGCGGAGGGAAGAATCATGAGCGCGGCGCGAGCGGTGAAAGACATGGGGTTTCCTTGTTGTCGTCGGGGGTGGGATCAGTTGTTGGGACGGGCCTGCGACTGGCTGTATTGCACGGCATTGCCGCCCTTGCGCACGGCGGCGACCTGGACGGGCTGCACCGGGCCGGCCTTGCCGTTCCAGTCGTCGCGCAGGTAAGTGGCCACGGCGGCGATCTGCTCGTCGTTCATCGATCCGGCAAAGGCGGGCATGCCGCCCCGTCCTTTCAGGATCGTCGCCAGCAGCTCGGTCCGGTCGCCGGCGACGAAGGCGCTGCCGGCCAGCGCGGGGAAGGCGCCGGGGATGCCCTGCCCCTTGGCCTGGTGGCAGGCCAGGCAATTCTTCTGATAGAGCGACGCGCCGGATTCCTGGGCCTGCGCCGCGTAGGGGATGGCCAGTGCGAACAGCGCGATGAGCGGCTTGAACATCATGTGTCGGGTTCCTTGCAAGGGGTGTCAGGCGGCGTTGCGCGCGTGCATGCGCTCGATCTGCTGCCACGACGATTCGATCGCGCCGGCCATCCAGCCGCCCAGGTAGCTCATGTGTTCGCCCGCCAGCAGGGTCCGGCCTTCGCCTTCGAGCAGGCGCGGGAAGGCGGTCTTGCGCGATTCGCCCGACCAGGTGGAGAAGCCGCCCAGGCTGTACTGCACGCGATGCCACGCGACCGAGAACGACTTGGCGAAGTGCTTGCGATAGTCGCCGGGGAAGATTTTCTCGCCCGCGGCCAGCGCGAGTTCGGTCCGCTCCTTGTGCGACAGCGCGCTGACCTCGGCGGCCGTGGCGCCGAAGTTGTAGTAGCCCAGCATCGTTCCCTTCGGCCCCTGCCACTGTGTGGAGGGCAGCGAGATGATGCCGATGTTCTTGATGTCGTTGCCGATGTGGCCGCCGTAGATCTGGTGGTCGAGTTCCCAGAAGCGGCGGTTGAACTGCAGGCCCATCTTGCCGGTGGGCATGTAGGCATTGCCCTGCATGGCCTGTTTGAACTCGGCGGAGAAGTCCGTATCCATCTGCTTGAGCACGGACATGGGAATGGTGCACAGGCAGAAGTCCGCTTCCAGGGTGCGCAGGGCGCCGGTCTTGAGGTCCTTGCACTGGACCGTGACCTTGTCCTTGCCGTTGCGGATCTGCGTGACCTCGGTGCCGTAGCGGATGAGATGGCCCACCTTGCGCTCGAAGGCCTTGGCGATCTGGTCCATGCCGCCCACCGCCTGCAGCATGGTGGACTGGCTCATGACGTCGTTGACGGAGCGGTAGATGCGACCCAGCTTGGATTTCAGCAGGTCGCCGAAGCCCAGCGGGTCCGATTCCACGCCGGGCTGGTTGCCGGCCCCGGGGTAGACCTTGTAGCCGCGGCCGTTGGTGCCGCGATAAGTCAGATCGTCGCGGTTGAGATAGCCCTCGTTGACCAGGTATTCCAGCAGCAGGGTCTTGTCCTCGGCGCTCAGCGTCTGGTCCATCTGGCCGTTGCGGATGGACTTGGCCAGCAGTTCGTCCACGTTGCCCCGCATGTCCGCCTTGACCTCGAAGCGGCGCAGCCGCTTGCCCGACAGCGGGCCGGCGTTCTCGTAATAGATGTAGGCGGCGTCGTTGTCGTTGTTGTAGAGCTCTAGCGGCACGCCCAGCTCGGCGGCGTAATGCAGCGTGGAGCGATGGCAGAAGGGGATGCGCCACGGACCGTGGTTGATGTATTGCCCTTCATCGAAATCGCAGACCTGGGTCTCGCCGCCCAGTTCGCTCAGCGTGAAGCCGCGGCGTGCCGTCTGGCAGCGCCCGCCGGCGTAGCTGCGCGCCTCGATCACTTCGCACTGGTAGCCTGCCTTGCCCAGTTCCAGGGCGGCGGTCATACCGGCCAGGCCCGCTCCCAGGATCACCACTTTCTTGCCGCGGCCGCCGCCTTGCAGCACCGGCGGGGAGCCGGCGGTCGAGGCGATGCCCGCGCCCCACGCGTTCATGGTCGCCAGCAGCAGGCCGCTGCCGCCCGCGGCCAGGGCCTTCACCAGGAATTCGCGGCGGGTCGTGCCCAGGCCGGATTGGCCCAGGTTGTCGAAGAATGCGCTCATGGATGTCTCCTCCGGAAATGACGTATGAATCGAAGCGATTGCGGCCCGGGTTGGGGCGCGCGGTTCGTGGCTGCAACCGGTCCTGCCGGCACACGCGAGCGGACTCCCCGCGATCGGGGCGGTCGGGTTGCGGATGCAGCGGGACTTGCTGGAACTGAGGTCTGGATACGCCCCCGGGGGTAGGGGGCGGAGCGGATCGCGTGTGGCGATCCGCCTTCATTTTTTATATGACAATAAAAGTATATGCGTGTTTTTGAGGTTAGTAAAATTTTTTAGTTATTTTTTTACTTTCGCTCGCAAACGCAGGTGGGGCGCCAGGAGGCGCCCGCATGTTCAGGCGTGCAGGACCGAGTCGCCATAGCCCATGCGCTGCTCGGGCTTGTCGTCGAAGATCTGCCAGTCGTTCACCCATTGCTGGGTCTCTTCGAAAATCTGCTGCGTGTAGGGCAGGAAGACGAGGCGTTCGCCCGGGCCGTACAGGCGGGTATCCATCCGGTCTCGGTACTTTTCGGGCATCTCGCGCTTGTAGTAGTGCGTATAGCGTTCGAAGCGCAGGTCGATGTCCTGCTGCGCGCGCTGGAGCGCGCGGAAGTACTTGGCGATGTCCTCGGTGGCGGCATCACCGGGCACCACCGACGCGATCATGAACGTGCAGTCGATGACCTTGCGGAATCCGAGCTGTTCGGCGAAGTACATCGGTGCGTTGAACATCGTGGCGGCGGGAACCTGGCGATCGACCAGGAGATCCAGGCGGTGCATCAGCATGCCGCCGAAGTGCAGCTTGATCTGGTCGCGCGGCAGGACCGCCTCCAGCGCCTGCAGCGTCGCGTAGTGGCTGCCCGACTGGTAGCCCACGGTGATGGGCACGCCCGCCAGGTCCTCCGGCCCGCGGATGGGGGAATCCTCGGGAACGTAGATGCCGGCGGAGGCGACCGAATAGGCGTCCGCCCACAGCTTGCCGTGTCCCGCGGCGGCGGCCATGTTGACCGTCCAGTGGCAGGCGCTGGATACGTCGCAGGTGCGGCCTTCCTCGATGGTCTGGTAGGCGCCGCGGATCTGGTCGCGCGGCAGCTCCACCGCCGACTTCACCGACAGGTTCTTCGAGCCGCCCTTGGCGACGAACTCGTAGTCCAGGCCTTCTGCGGCGAAATAGCCTTTTTCCTCGGCAACCCACTCCTGCAACCGCATGTGCGGCCCGATCGAAAACTTGCCCATGGTGTGTCTCCTTTGATGGCTGGGATGATGCGACGGCTGCCGAAGCGCCGGCAGCTCGGTCAATAAAATATCATAATAACGATTGATGAAAATAGAGGTTTTTAGAAATTTTCCCAGTTTTCATTGAAGAACATCAAGAATTTGCTTAATAAAAATAATATCTTTAAAGCGGAGCGAACTTATGGCTATGATCTCTTTCATGAAAATTCCAACTTCCGGCGCCGGCCAGGAGCCGGCCGCCGAACCCCGGCGCGCGGCAGGCGTCGCCCATGCGGCCACGCCGCCCGAGACGCTGTCCTGGCGCATCGTGTCGCACATCCGCGAGGCCTTGTTCGCGGATGAACTCAAGAGCGGGGATTTCCTGGGCACCGAGGCCTCGCTGGCCGAACGCTATGGAGTCAGCCGCATGGCGGCGCGAGATGCGCTCAAGTCGCTGGTGGCCCTGGGCGTGGTGGCGATTCGCCCCGGCAAGCATGGCGGAGCGTGGATCGCCAACGGTAAGCTCGACCGCTTTGCCGATGCGCTGGCGATCCAGCTCAAGCTGATCAGCATTTCCCGGGAAGAGATGCTGGAGACCCAGGCGGCGGTCGAGATCCATGCCGCGGGCCTGGCCGCAGGCCGGGCCACGCGCGACGACCTGGCGCGCATGCAGGCCATCCTGGACGGCATGCCTGATCGTATCGACGACCCCGCCGCCTTCGCGGCGAGCGCGATGGATTTCCACGCCGCGATCGTCGAAGCCGCGCACAACCGTGGGCTCTCGGCTCACTTTCGCGCGCTGCGCCACGTCCTGCAGCCGGCCTACTCGATGTCGAACAAGAAAGAGATCGCCGAACGGGTGATCGCCGACAACGTCCGCCTGTACGCCCTGATCGCCAACGGCGATGCCGAGGGCGCGCGCAAGGCGATGACCCGGCGGCTGGCGAGGGTAGGCGCCGCCGCGGCATGGCGCGCGCCGACGCGCGGCTGAAACCTTGCATCCGTTGAACGTTCATCCCGCAAGGGAGGCGCTGTCGCGCGCCGCTCCCGTGGAAATCCCTAGGACGATGAGAACAATATAACTATATTATATTCATAAGAATAGGCAGGGCGTGATCCACGAAGGAGACGGTATGAACGCGGTAGCGGCGCAGGTCCAGCGACACGCGGCCACAAGCCGGTCGAAACTGGCGATCGATCACATGACCTATCGTTACTGGGTCGAGCGCAACCAGACGGAATTCCTGGCCTTCGACGATGTGTCGCTGGACGTGCGCGAAGGGGAGTTCGTCTGCATCGTCGGTCCCAGCGGCTGCGGCAAGACCACGTTGCTGAACATCGTGGCGGGCCTGTTGCGCTATCAGGAAGGGACCATGCGCATCAACGGCGAACTGGTTAACGGTCCCGGTGTGGGGCGCTCGATGGTGTTCCAGTCCGCCAGCCTGCTGCCATGGCGCACCGTGCGGGGAAATGTCCGCTACGGCATGGAAATGCAGCGCCGCTTCGACCGCGCCACGATGGATGCCCGCACTGAACAGTTCATCAGGATGGTGGGCCTGTCGGGCTTCGAGGAACGCTATCCATCCGAACTGTCCGGCGGCATGCAGCAGCGTGTGAACCTGGCGCGCGCGCTGGCCACCGATCCCGACGTGCTGCTGATGGACGAGCCCTTCGCCGCGCTGGACGCGCAGACGCGCGAGTTCATGCAGTCCGAGTTGTTGAACATCTGGGCGCGCTCGCGCAAGACGGTGCTGTTCATCACGCACCAGATCGACGAGGCCGTGTATCTGGCCGACCGCGTGGTCGTGATGGGAACGCGGCCGGGCCGGATCAAGCAGGAGTTCCACGTGGACTTCCCGCGTCCGCGCGAACTCTCGCTCAAGCGCGGGGCCGATTTCCTGCGGATGTCGGACGACATCTGGAAGCTGATCGAGGAAGAGGCCGACCGCATCAACGTGATCCGCGCGGAATGACACCAGGAGACAACATGGCAAGCATCGCCCCATCGCTGCCGGTCAGCCGTCCGGCGGCGCGCAAGGTCGGTTTCTACAAGCGGCACGAAGCCGCGAGCCTCGGCTTGTCCACCCTGGCGGCGCTGATCGCCATCTGGGAGTTCTGCTGGCAGATGGGCTGGATCTCGCCTTTGTTCTTCAGCGGGCCGTCGGCCATCGCGCGCAAGTTCGTCGAGCTGTGCGCCGACGGGCAACTGGCCGCCAACGCGCTGTACAGCGGCAAGAACTACCTGATCGGCCTGGCGCTGGCCTTCTTCGTCGGCGTGCCGCTGGGCATCCTGCTGGGCTGGTACCGGCGCGCGCTGATGATGTTCGATCCGCTGATCAACGCGCTGTATGCAACGCCGCGCATCGCGCTGTATCCGCTGATCATCATCTGGTTCGGCATAGGCAGCGGCTCGAAGATCTTCGTGGTGTTCCTGTCGGCCATGCTGCCCATCATGGTCAACACGCTGGCGGGCGTGCGCAACATCGATGCCGACTTGCTGCGCGCCGCGCGTGCCTTCTGCGCCACGGACCGCCAGATCTTCACCACCGTGGCGCTGCCCTATTCGGTGCCGTTCATCCTGACCGGCGTGCGGCAGGGCGTGGCGCATGGCCTGATCGGCGTCATCATCGCCGAGCTGTCCGCGGGCAACGAAGGCATAGGCTTCATGATCGCCTATGCCGGGCAGATGTTCGCCACCGACACGCTCATGGTGGGCGTGCTGGTCACCGCCTTCGCCGGCATGGTCATCACCTGGGGCGCCGAGCGCATCCAGCGCCGGTTCCAGCGCTGGCGGCCCGAGCACGTGGGCGGGCGCTAGGTTTGCAAGCAAGGAGCGAGACGATGAGTGAACGGAACGACATCCTTTCGTTGCCCGGCCGGCGCCGGTTCATGGCCGGAGCCGGCGGCGCAGCCATGCTCGGCTGGTCGGCGCTGGGCGCGGCGGCCGACAAGCCCGCGAAGATGACGCTGGCCTACCCCACCCGCAGCGGCGCCACCTGGCCGATGTGGATCGCCAAGCGCGCCGGGCTCTACGAAAAATACGGCATCGATGCCAACCTCGTGTTCGGCGTGCATCCGGCAGGCGTGGCCATGCTGGTCAGCGGCGAGGCGCAGGGCATCAATTCCGGGCTGGACCAGGTCATCCCCGCGCTGGTGCGCGATCCCAGCATGGTCATGACGCACAGCATGCTCAACAAGGGGAATTTTGCGCTGGTCGCGCGCGGCGAGATCGGCAGCGTCAAGGACCTGAAGGGCAAGCGCATCAGCGTTGGCCGTCTGGGCGATCCGCCGTATTTCTATACCGTCGAGCTGCTGCGCAAGTACGGCCTCGCGCCCAACGACGTGCAATGGGTGTCGACCGGCACCGATGCCGCATCGCGCGCGAGCATGCTGTTGGGCGGGCAGGTGGATGCAGGGCTGCTGACGGCGCCGTCGTACTTCAAGCTGGAAACCCAGGGCCTGAAGGTGCTGACCGAACTGCCGGACCACGAGGACATCTACGTCAGCACCGCCTTTCTCCACAAGCGCAGCTACCTGGCCGAGCAACGGGGCCGGGCCGAAGGACTGATCCGTGCCCACGCCGAGGCGATCAAGCGTTTCTACGACGACAAGGCCTTCGCCGTGGCGACCTTCAAGGCGTTCGATCAGCCCGAGAGCGAAGCGGACATCAGCCGGGTCTACGACATCTATGTCAAGCGCAACGTGCTGGACCGCGTGCCGCTGATTTCCAAGGCAGCTATCCAGGCCACCGTCGACCGGTTGGCGGAACAGACGCCGGCCGTGCGCAAGCTGGACCTGGGCAAGGTCGTGGACAACGGCCTGGTGCTCAAGCTGGCCAGGGACGGATGGTTCGAGCAGTTGTTCGGCTCGGCCGTGCGCGAGGAGCAGGAGCGCAAGATCGCCGGTGCGCTGGGCTGATGCCGCCGGCGTTCACGACGTGAGGTAGCGCAGGACCAGGACCGCGCCCGAGGCCAGTACCACCAGCGCCACCAGGCGCAGGAAGGCCTCGCGGCTGAGCGCCAGCGTGATGCGCCGCCCCGCCCAGGTGCCCAGCAGCATGGCGGGCGCCAGCATCAGCGCGGTGGCCAGCAGACCGGTGTCGGCATAGACGCCGGCCACCAGGAAGAATACGGCGCGGGTGAAGGTGGCGAGACCGATCAGGGTGCTTTGCGTGACGCGGATGTCGTTCTTGTCATGCAGGCGGCCGGCCAGGTAGATGGCGTAGATGAAGCCGCCGCTGCCGAACAGCGCGGAGAATACGCCGCCCACCGTGCCGAAGGCGTAGGCCGACCGTGGCGGCAGCGCCCGGTGCGGGCGAAAGCCGCTCAGGGAATACAGCGCATAGGCGATGGCGAAGATGCCCAGCAGCAGGAGCAGGGCGTCCGGCCGGCTGCGCAGCAGGACGACGGCGCCCACCAGGCTGCCGAGCACCATCGCCGGTACCAGCCGCCGCAGCTCGCCCACCGATGCATGGCGGACGTCGCGCGCCACGCTGGTGGTGGCCGCGGCGAAGTCCAGCAGTGCCAGGAGCGGTACGATGGTGGCGACCGGCACGAAGTTGGCCAGCAGCGGGCCGGCCACCAGCGCGGTGCCGAAGCCCGCCATGCCGAAGATGACGTAGGCCGCGGCCACGCCGGCGAACATCAGCGCGAACTGGGGCGGGGAAACGGGAAGCAGGGACAGGAGGGCATCCACGGCGGGGCTCGATCAGGGCAACGGCAGCAGTCTGGGCCCTGGGCGCTCGGCGGTCCAATTCTAAAATCAGGCCTCATCCATCTCATCGCGCGATAAATGATCTCGGTCAGGCAGCTTGGGTACTACGTGGCGATTGTCGAAGCCGGCAGCTTCAGCGAGGCGGCCGAGCGGCTGCACGTCGCGCAGTCGGCGCTGAGCCGGCAGATCAAGCTGCTGGAGGAAGAGGTGGGCGTGGCGCTGCTGGCGCGCACCACCCGCCAGGTGGAAATGACGGCGGCGGGAAGGGCGTTCCACGAGGACGCGGTGCGCATGCTGGCGGGGCTGGGCGAGATGACCAGCCGGGCCCGCCAGGCCGAGCGCGGCGTGCAGGGTAGCGTGGCGTTGCTGCATTCGAGTTCCGTGCCGCTGGGCCGGGCGCTGCTGGCGCCGCTGCGGCGCCATCTGTCGCGTCAGCCAGCTGTCAGCCTGTCGATTTCGGCCGCGTCGTCCGAGCAGCAGGCGCAGGACATCCAGGACGGCCGCGCGGACCTGGGGCTGGCCCGCGCGCCGGTGCTGCGGCAATTGCCCGACGTGCTGACGGAAGTCCTGTACGAGGAAGCGCTGATGCTGGCCGTGCCGCTCGGGCACCCGCTGGCGGAGCGGGAGGCGGTGCCGCTGCGGGCCTTGCGCGGCGAGCGCTTCGTGTCGCTGCCGCATCCCCATCGGGGCGGATTGAGTTATCGGGTGGTGGAGCTGTGCCGGCAGGCCGGGTTCTTTCCCGAGGCCGCCCAGGCGGTGTCCCGCAAGGCGACCCTGCTGCGGCTGGTGGAGTTGGGGTTCGGCATCGCGCTGGTGCCGGCCGACATGGCGGCCGAGGCGCTGGCCGAGGTGCGCCTGGTGGCGCTGGCCGAGTGCGATGCCCGCACCCAGGTGCTGCTGCACGTCCATCGCTCGCCCACGCCGCAGGCCCGCGAGGTCGCCAATGCGCTGCGCGAGGCCTGTGCGGGGCCGCGCGGGAAATGACCCCGCGCGGACGGGGCCCGGTCAGCCCAGGGTCGATTCCAGCGCCAGCAACTGCGCGACGGTCTCGCGCGAGCGCACGACGTGGTAGTGATCGCCGTCCACCATGACTTCTGCGGCGCGGGGGCGGGTGTTGTAGTTGCTGGCCATGACCATGCCATAGGCGCCCGCCGATTCCACGGCCAGGTAGTCGCCTTCGCGCACGGCCAGGTCGCGGTCCTTGGCCAGCCAGTCGCCGCTTTCGCACACCGGCCCGACCACGTCGTAGCGGCCGGCGGTTTCGCCGGCTCGCGGCGTCACGGCCAGTACGCCGTGATACGCCTCGTACAGCGTCGGACGGATCAGATCGTTCATGGCCGCGTCGACGATCAGGAAGTTCTTCGCTTCCGTGGGCTTGAGGTATTCCACGCGCGTCACCAGCAGGCCGGCGTTGCCGACCAGCGAGCGGCCGGGTTCCAGCACGATCTGGCGCGAACCGTAGCCGCGCGCGTCGATGCGTTCGAACACGCGGGACAGCAGGTCGGCGGGGGCGAGTGCGGTTTCGTCGGCATAGCGGATGCCCAGGCCGCCGCCCAGGTCCAGGTGTTCGACCTGGATGCCGTCGGCGGCCAGCTTGTCCAGCAGGTCGAGCAGCTTGTCCAGCGCGTCCAGGAAGGGCGCGGTCTCGGTGATTTGCGAGCCGATGTGGCAATCGACGCCCACGATCTCGATGCCGGGCAGCACGGCCGCGGTCCGGTAGGCTGCGGGGGCGTCGTCGATAGCGATGCCGAACTTGTTTTCCTTCAGGCCGGTCGAGATGTAGGGGTGGGTCTTGGGATCGACGTCGGGGTTCACGCGCAGCGAAACGCGCGCGCGCTTGCCCATCGCGTGCGCGACCGCGGACAGGCGGTGCAGTTCGGGCACGGATTCGACGTTGAAGCATTTGACGCCGGCTTCCAGCGCCAGGCGCATTTCGGCGGCCTGCTTGCCCACGCCCGAGAAGACGACCTTGGCCGGGTCTCCGCCCACCGCCAACACGCGTTGCAGCTCGCCCGCGGACACGATGTCGAAACCGGCCCCCATGCGCGCGAACTCGCGCAGCACCGCCAGGTTGGAGTTGGCCTTCATGCCGTAGCAGACCAGTACGTCGCGCGAGCCGATGCCGCGCCGATAGGCGTCGTAGGCGGCATGCAGCGCGGCGCGCGAATAGACGTAAAGCGGCGTGCCGAGCTGGTCGGCCAGCAGGGCCACGGAAACGCCTTCGGCGTGGAGGATGCCGTCGCGATAGGCAAAGTGGGGGCTGCCGACCGGGGTGGGCAGGGAAGCGGGGGTGGTCATTGTGTCAGGGGGGTATGCGAGATGGATTCGTTGCGCCGGGAAATGTCGTCCACGTCGCCCGTGGTCTTGGAGGCCGGCGCGGGGGCGGGTTGCACGGCCGGTCCGGGGGCGGTGGGCGCGGGGGTTGCCGGCAGGTAGAGCGGGCCCTTGATGCCGCAGGCGGCCAGCAGCGCGAGCGGCAGGGCCGCCAGCAGGGGGGCCAGGCGGCGCGCGGCCAACCGGGCGCCGCTGGCTACAATGCCGGTATCAGCAACCAACGAAGGGTCTGGGCATGCGGCGCGCGCAGGGCGTGTGGGTTTCATGTCGGACATAGTCGAAATTATGAACGAAAGCGAGTTTCTTGCCTTGGCCGACGCCATTCTGGATTCCATCGAGCGTCAGGCCGACGTGTGGTTCGAGCAGCGCGACATCGATATCGAGGGAACGCGCAGCGGCAATGTGCTGACGCTGACCTTCGCGGATCGCAGCCAGGCGGTGGTCAATAGCCAGGCGCCGATGCAGGAAATGTGGGTGGCGGCGCGCAGCGGCGGGTTCCATTATCGCCTGAAGGATGGGAAGTGGCTGGATACGCGGTCCGGGGAGGAGCTGGCGCGGGCGTTGTCTCGGATTTGTTCCGAGCAGTCGGGAGAGGAGATTGTGGTTGAGGAACTGCCGGTTTCCTGAGTTCTAAACACGGCTGGGGCCGGGGCGCCCAAGGCCGGCGTCGCTG
>MKUP01000011.1:0-224814 GCA_001898625.1 Burkholderiales bacterium 67-32 | reverse complement strand
GGGGGGGGGGCGGTTAGGGCAGGTATTCCTGGCGGGTGTTGCCGCCGCCGCTGTTGCTGCCGGAATTGCCGCCATTGCCATTGATCAGGTTGCCCAGGCTGTCGATCAGCCGTGACATGGGATCGGTGGAGGGGGGCGGCAGGCCGACGGAGGCGACGGCCTGGCCGGGCGGGAATTCGGCGAAGTAGTAGTCGCCGTTCTGCACGATGATGCCGGACGGCATGGGCTGTTCGCGCTGGGGGACTTCCTTGAGCGCGCGCTGCATGTATTTCAGCCAGATGGGCATGGCGGCGCCGCCGCCGGTTTCGCGTACGCCCAGCGAGCGGGGCTGGTCGTAGCCCAGCCAGGCCACGCCGACCAGGCCGGGGGTGTAGCCGGCGAACCAGGCGTCCACCGAGTTGTTGGTGGTGCCGGTCTTGCCCGCCACGTCCTGGCGCCTGAGCGACAGGGCGGCGCGGGCGGTGCCGGTGCGGACGACGTCGCGCAGCATGGAGTCGGCGATGTAGGCGGTGCGGGCGTCGATGGCGCGCAGCGATTCGTCTCCGGCCTTGGTCGGGCGGGCCTGCATCAGGACGCGGCCGGTACTGTCGGTGACCTTGTCGATCAGGTAGGGGGTGACGCGGTAGCCGCCGTTGGCGAACACGGAGTAGGCGCCTGCCATTTGCAGCGGCGTGACCGAACCCGCGCCCAGCGCCATGGTCAGGTAGGCGGGGTGGCGGGCGGCATCGAAGCCGAAGCGGGTGATGTAGTCCTGGGCGTACTGCGGGCCGATGCTTTGCAGCACGCGGATCGACACCATGTTCTTGGACTTGGCCAGCCCCTGGCGCATGGTCATGGGTGGTTCGTTCTTGCCGTCGTAGTTCTTCGGTTCCCAGCGCTGCGAGCCGGTGGCCGAGGCTTCGAGCACGAAGGGGTCGTCGGAGATGATGGTGGCGGGGGTCAGGCCCCGTTCCAGCGAGGCCGCGTAGATGAAGGGCTTGAAGCTGGAGCCGGGCTGGCGCCAGGCCTGGGTGACGCGGTTGAACTTGCCGCTGTGGAAATCGAAGCCGCCGACCATGGCGCGGATGGCGCCGTTCTGCGGGTCGGTGGAGACGAAGGCCGCCTGGACCTGGGGCGTTTGCAGGATTTCCCAGTCGTTTCCGGTCTTCAGGATGCGGACGATGGCGCCGCGGCGGATGCGCACCGAGGGCTGGGCCTTGGCCGACAGCGCCGGCTGGACGAATTTGAGTCCCTTGCCGGCGATGTCGATGATCTCGCCCGAGCTGCGCGCCACGCGGACCTTGTTGGCATCGGCGGCCAGGACCACGGCGGATAGCAGGGTGTCGCTGTCGGGATAGTCGTTCAGGGCGTCGTCGACGGCCTCGTTCAGCTTCTCGGGGTTGTTGTCGATGCCGCTGGGCAGGTCGACGAAGGCCTCGGGGCCCCGGTAGCCGTGGCGGCGCTCGTAGTCCAGCACGCCGTCGCGCAGGGAATCGTAGGCGGCGTCCTGCATGTCGCGGTTCACGGTCGTGTAGACATTCAGGCCGCGGGTGTAGGTCTCTTCCTTATAGATGTCGTAGACCAGTTGGCGCGCCAGCTCGGCCACGTACTCGGCGCGCACGCCGAATTCCCCGCCCAGTTGCCGGACCTGCTGCTTTTCGTCCAGGGCGGCGCGGTATTCAGGTTCGGTCAGGTAGCCCAGGCCGAGCATGCGCTGCAGCACGTATTGCTGGCGCAGCTTGGCGCGGGTCGGGTTGACCACGGGGTTGTAGCGCGACGGGGCCTTGGGGATGCCGGCCAGCATTGCGGCCTCGGCGGCGGTGATTTCCGACAGCGGCTTGCCGTAGTAGATGCGGGCCGCCGAAGCGAAGCCGTAGGCGCGCTGGCCCAGGTAGATCTGGTTGATGTAGAGCTCCAGGATCTGGTCCTTGGTCAGGTTGGCCTCGATCTTGAAGGTCAGCAGGATCTCGTAGAGCTTGCGGGTCCAGGTCTTTTCCGACGACAGGTAGAAATTCCGCGCCACCTGCATGGTGATCGTGCTGGCACCCTGGCTCTTGGACAGATTCACCATGTTGGTGAGGGCCGCGCGCATGACGCCGGACCAGTCTATGCCGCCATGTTGGTAGAAACGGTCGTCTTCTGCCGACAAGATCGCCGATTTCAGCACATCCGGGACGTCGCGGATGCGTACCACGTTGCGTCTTTCCTCGCCGAATTCGCCGATCAGGGCGTTATCCGCGGTATAGATGCGCAACGGCATCTTGGGGTGGTAGTCGGTCAGGGCGTCGAGGTCGGGCAGGTTCGGGTAGGCGAGGGCCAACGCCAGCCCCACCAGGAGGGCGCCACAAACGGCCAGCCCGGCCAGAACGCCGGCGACCTTCAGGAGAATACGGGACATGAGGAAGCAGCTTCTCGTGCGAGGACGAGACCCATTATAGGAACATCGAAACGGATCGGTTTATAGACCGCCCGGCGGCCGGGGCGTTCCTGTAACAGTTGGTGTGCCGGACGCCGTGGGCCGGATTTTCCGCTTCCGGCCCTCTTGCGGGATAATGCATCTTATATCGATATCTTTCTGTGGCTTCGGCCTAACGAGCTAGTGGATCAGGTCTCTTACGATTCATGCGCGGCCGCCGCCACGGGGCCGGCAGGCACGGTATTCGTGCCGCCCGTATTCCTCGTCGGCATGATGGGGGCGGGCAAAACCACGATCGGCCGTGGCCTGGCCCGGGCGCTGTCGCGCCAGTTCCTGGACGTGGACCTGGTGCTGGAAGAGCGCTGCGGAGTCCGCGTTCCCACCATTTTCGAGCTGGAAGGCGAGACCGGTTTCCGGCGCCGGGAAACCCACGCGCTGGACGAGTGCAGCCGGATTTCCGGAGTGGTCCTGGCCACCGGCGGCGGCGCCGTGCTGGCCGAGGACAACCGCCGCATGCTCCAGCAGCGGGGCACCGTCGTCTACCTGCGGGCCAGGGCCGAGGAGCTCTACCAGCGCACCCGTTACGATCGCAACCGGCCGCTGCTGCAGACGGCCGACCCGCTGGGCCGCATCACCGAACTGCTGCGCCAGCGCGAACCGCTGTACGAGGAAATCGCCGATCTCGTCGTCGACACCGGCAAGGTGTCGGTATCGCGGCTGGTCGGCCGCATCCTGCCCATGCTCGCAACCTGCAACAAGCAGGTCCGGCCGCCCGCCGATGACCTGCCCCCGCTGGAGTGTCTATGAAAGAAGTCCGTGTCGAGACCCCGGGCGGCAGCTATCCCATACGGATCGCCCCCGGCCGCCTCGATCGCCTGGCCGAGGCCGTGCCGGCCGACGCCACCACCCTGGTCGTGGTCACCAATCCCACCGTGGCGGCGCTGTACGCCGAGCGAGCCGAGCAGGCCCTGGCGGCCACCGGCCGGCCCATCCTGCGCATCGAACTGCCCGATGGCGAGCAATACAAGGATTGGCAGACCCTGAACCTGATCTTCGACGCCATGCTGGCCCGGCACTGCGACCGCAAGGCCGTGATCGTCGCGCTGGGCGGCGGCGTGATCGGCGACGTCGCCGGCTTCGCCGCCGCGGTCTACATGCGCGGCATCCGCTTCATCCAGGTGCCCACCACGCTGCTGTCGCAGGTCGATTCGTCGGTGGGCGGCAAGACCGCCGTCAACCATCCCATCGGCAAGAACATGATCGGCGCGTTCTACCAGCCGATCGCCGTGGAAATCGACACCGACGTACTGTCCACGCTGCCGGCGCGCGAAGTGTCCGCCGGGCTGGCCGAGGTCATCAAGTACGGCGCCATCCTGGATGCCGACTTCTTCGCCTGGTGCGAGGCCCACGCCCAGGACCTGCGCGCGCTCGAGCCGGGCGCGCTGGCCGTCGCCATCGCCCGCTCGTGCGAACTCAAGGCCTACGTCGTCTCGCAGGACGAACGGGAAACCGGCCTGCGCGCCATCCTGAACTTCGGCCACACCTTTGCCCACGCCATCGAGGCCGGGCTGGGCTTCGGCGCCTGGCTGCACGGCGAGGCCGTCGGTTGCGGCATGGTGCAGGCGGCCGAGCTGTCCGCGCGCGCCTCCGGACTGCCGCAGTCCGACGCCGAACGCATCCGCGGCCTGGTGCTGGCCATCGGCTGCCCCGTCTACGCGCCCGACCTGGGGGCCGACCGTTGGTTCGACCTGATGCAGGGCGACAAGAAGACCGAAGCCGGCCAGATCCGCTTCATCCTTTTGCCCAGGTTGGGGGAAGCGGTACGGACCCCGGCCGAGGCTGGACTGGTCCGGCAAGTCCTGGACCGGACCGTCGCCAAGACAGCGGGCGAGCAACCAGCCAAGCTCGCCTGACCCCGCCCACTCCGGAGGAGCCCGACGTTCATGCCGCAAGTCCTCGCTCCCTACGCCGCCGACCCGGCCGCCACCCGCGGCCGGCGCCACCCCGAGACGCCGCCCCAGGGGCGCTCCGAATTCCAGCGCGACCGCGATCGCATCATCCATTCCAACGCCTTCCGGCGGCTGGAGTACAAGACCCAGGTCTTCGTGAACCACGAGGGCGACCTGTTCCGGACCCGGCTCACGCACAGCCTGGAGGTGGCGCAGATCGCGCGGTCCATCGCGCGCAACCTGGGCTTGAACGAAGATCTGGTCGAGGCCATTTCGCTGGCCCATGACCTGGGCCACACCCCGTTCGGCCATGCCGGACAGGACGTGCTGCACGCCTGCATGCAGGAGTTCGCTCCCGAGGCCGGCGGCTTCGAGCACAACCTGCAAAGCCTGCGCGTGGTGGACGAACTGGAGGAACGCTATGGCGACTTCAACGGCCTGAACCTGTGCTTCGAGACCCGCGAGGGCATCCTCAAGCACTGCTCGCTGACCCGGGCGGCCCGGCTGGGCGACGTGGGCGAACGCTTCCTGAACCGCACCCAGCCTTCACTGGAAGCGCAGCTGACCAACCTGTCGGACGAGATCGCCTACAACAACCACGACATCGACGACGGCCTGCGCTCGGGCCTGGTCTCGCTGGAACAGATGCGGCAGGTCGGCATCTTCGGCCGCCATCATGCCGAGGTCGTGCAGCGTTACCCGGACCTGCCTGAGCGGCGCGCCATTACCGAAACCGTGCGGCGCATGATCAATACCCTGATCATCGACCTGACCGAGACCACGGCGGCCCGCATCGCCGGGCACCAGCCCGCCTCCATCGACGACGTGCGCCGCGCGCCGCCCCTGGCGGGCTTCAGCCCCGAAGTGAAGGCCGAGGCCGAGGAACTCAAGGTGTTCCTGCGCGACAACCTGTATCGCCACTACCGCGTGCTACGCATGACCACCAAGGCCAAGCGCGTGCTGCGCGATCTGTTCATCGCCTTCCTGGAAGACCCGCGCCTGTTGCCGCCGCAGTACCAGGCACGGGCCAATGTGGATCAGCCGCGCGCGATTGCTGACTATATAGCGGGGATGACGGATCGGTATGCGATCAAGGAGCACCGGCGGTTGTTTCTGGTGACGGACGAGTAGGAGGGCTGGAAGGGGAGGGGCTTTGCTGGCGTCGATGGCGGTTGGAGGTTGTTTGACTGTGTGACGTGGGGCGTTGTTTTTGTTTTTCGGCGGGTGATCGGCTCTTTAAAAAGTTGGTGGATTTTTGCTGGGTGATTTTTTCTTTTGAAAACAAGTGGTTATGTTTGGAGTGTTCCCCGCGGGAGCGGGGATGAACCGGAATTCCACAGCGCGCCGCCCACGACGACCACGTGTTCCCCGCGGGAGCGGGGATGAACCGGCGCTGGGCGTAACGGTCAAAGACCAGGACGGGTGTTCCCCGCGGGAGCGGGGATGAACCGGGTGGGGCGGTTAGTTCAGCCTCCATGGTTGGGTGTTCCCCGCGGGAGCGGGGATGAACCGAATGCGCCGAGTTCAATGCATGGATGCGCGGCGTGTTCCCCGCGGGAGCGGGGATGAACCGACCCTAACGGGGACGTTCGATACGCGCGTAGAGTGTTCCCCGCGGGAGCGGGGATGAACCGTGGGAATGCGCGTTCAGCTGGCCGTTGAACGGGTGTTCCCCGCGGGAGCGGGGATGAACCGCCCTGGGAGTCGGTGGCACTCGGAAGAAACGGGTGTTCCCCGCGGGAGCGGGGATGAACCGTCGGGCGCATCCTTGGCGTTACGGAAGGCACAGTGTTCCCCGCGGGAGCGGGGATGAACCGCACCGAATGGCAAACGCTTAATCAGTGCTTATGTGTTCCCCGCGGGAGCGGGGATGAACCGAGCATGCCGTCGGCGGCAGAATCCACTTCCACGTGTTCCCCGCGGGAGCGGGGATGAACCGAATGATGTCCATGCGCTCATGCGCGTTCGGCGGTGTTCCCCGCGGGAGCGGGGATGAACCGAAGACGACGATGGCCTGCTGACGGTCTCATTTGTGTTCCCCGCGGGAGCGGGGATGAACCGCCATGCGGGGCGCTGAGTTAATCCGAGAAATGGTGTTCCCCGCGGGAGCGGGGATGAACCGCAGAACGATTACCTGCTACCCGCTGCCGAGTTGTGTTCCCCGCGGGAGCGGGGATGAACCGCCCTGGGAGTCGGTGGCACTCGGAAGAAACGGGTGTTCCCCGCGGGAGCGGGGATGAACCGCAGCGGACCTTCTCATGGCCGCGCTTACGGAGGTGTTCCCCGCGGGAGCGGGGATGAACCGGGGACGCCGGTGGGGTGCAGCAGCTCCAGCGCGTGTTCCCCGCGGGAGCGGGGATGAACCGATCGGCGGCCGAACAGCAGGAACAGCGGTAGAGTGTTCCCCGCGGGAGCGGGGATGAACCGTACTCGTCCTCGCACACGGCCATGGTGCGCACGTGTTCCCCGCGGGAGCGGGGATGAACCGACGATGAGATCGTGGGGATCCCCCTTGTAGCGGTGTTCCCCGCGGGAGCGGGGATGAACCGTCGCTAGATCGCTATTCCAAGGGCGAGACGTTGTGTTCCCCGCGGGAGCGGGGATGAACCGGCTCAGCGTTCACGCGAAGGGCGGTAGCGATTGTGTTCCCCGCGGGAGCGGGGATGAACCGCGTGGGTCTATGCTGTGACGAATTATATTCGGGTGTTCCCCGCGCGAGCGGGGATGAGCCGCCCGCCAGCGTGTTGTCGGTGTCCGTGCTGGTGTGTTCCCCGCGGGAGCGGGGATGAGCCATGTCCTGCGCAAAACTGTAGTTTTTGTCGAACGGTTGGTGTAAATGTTAGATGGGTGTATAAGTGCTTATCTACTTAAATGCTGAAATGGAGAACATCATGAGCACCGTTCGCTGGAACATCGCCGTGTCGCCGGAGATGGATCAGTCTGTGCGTATGTTTATCGCGGCGCAGGGCGGGGGCCGCAAGGGCGATCTGTCGCGTTTTATCGAGGAAGCCGTGCGCGCCTATCTGTTGGAGCGCGCCGTGGAACAGGCCAAGACGGCTGCCGCCGGGATGAACGAAACCGAACTGACCGATCTCATCGACGAGGCCATTCAGTGGGCGCGTGAGCATTGATGCGCGTCATCCTCGACACCAACGTTCTGCTTGGTACGCTGATTTCGCCACATGGACCTCTCGATGCGGTCTATCGGGCCTGGCGCGCGGCACGCTTCGAGTTGGTGACCTCATCAATGCAGCTTGACGAGCTGCGGCGGGCGAGTCGTTACCCCAAGCTCAAGACCATCCTGCCCGCGCACCGCGTAGGCACGATGGTCAACAACATGCAGCGTGCCATCGTTCTCACGCAGTTACCCCCGTTGCCGGACGGCATCGAGGCAACGGATCCGAACGACACCTTCTTGCTGGCAATGGCTTTGGGGGGCGAGGCCGACTATCTGGTGACGGGAGACCGTCGCGCCGGGTTGCTGCAGCTTGGCCGCATTGGGCGCACGCGCATCGTCACGCCGGCCGCTTTCTGCGTTGAGGTGCTTTGAACCATGCCGGCCAGCGTTCTGCCGGTCGAGTGAGGTCAAACCAGGCGTCATTCAGAAGAGTCGGGGCACGCGAGCGCCAGGGTGATATGCACGCGCGTCGCTTTTCTCGGCCGAGCAAGGCGATGCGCGTGCTCCCGTACTCCCTAGGCTATCTGTAGTCGGCTGATCTGTCGCTGAGATATTGGGGAAAGAGAAGCCGTCGATGATGGTGTGTTCCCCTGGGGGTTGGGCAGGTGAAGAAGCGCGACGACCAGACGTACTGAAACCCCATCCGCGCAAGAGTCCGGCGGAGAGCGCGATGAGCACGAATCACACCATCATCAACACTAGCGACGGCCGGCCGGCCTTCGTTGTGCTTCCCTACGACGAATACATTGCGCTGACTGGCAATAAGCCGCGCATTCCTGCGGGGAGGCGGTGCCCCATGACGTGATCAGCCTTCAGGTCAAGAACGGATGGAGCCTGATCCGGGCGTGGCGGGAGTACCTTGGGATCACCCAGGCGGAAATGGCCACGCGTCTTGAGGTGCGGCAACCGACCTACGCGAACATGGAGAGTCCCGATGCCCGGCCGCGCAAGGCGACCCGCGCCCGTATTGCCCAAGCGCTCGGGGTTTCGCTCGATCAGCTTGATGACTAGAGTCGGATCCCTTACCCCCATTCGCTTTCGCCGCTCTCCGCCGTCAGCGGGATAACCCCGTTTGTATCCATAATTGACAAAATGTTATGTTGACGAAAAGCCATCAACGAACCTGCGAGCCATGGCTGATTTGTCGTCGAGATACTGGGGAAAGGCAAAGCCGTCAAAGAATGGCTTGATCGGTTGGCATCTGCTGCCTTACCACTGCCTGGATGTGGCCGCTTGTGGCATCACCTATCTCAGGCGTGCGTCGTCGCTTCGCCGCATGTTGTGCGACCGTCTGGGCATGGCCGCCGACCAGCTTGAGGGATGGCTGGCTTTCTGGCTGGCGCTACACGATCTGGGCAAGTTCTCCACGGCCTTTCAGGGGCAGCGCAACGACATCCTGCTGACGCTTCAACAGCGCGAAAGCCGCCACGGCTATTCGATCCGGCACGATACCTTGGGGTTGGTCTACTGGACTGCCGTGCTGGAACAGGAAGCGGTTGATGAAGGCTGGTTCGGGCCTGATAGCTCGTCTCTGCTGCCCGCCATCGATCATTGGGTGCGCGCCGTGACCGGCCACCATGGCCAGCCGCCCTCGGAAAACGAGGAGCATCCCTGGCCCCACTTCGTGGATCCGGATGATCATCGCGCTATTCACGAGTTCGTCGGCCACATGCGGGAGTTGTTTCTTGCGGACATGGACTGGCAGGCCCCTTGTTTCGCCGATGCCCAGGCGTTTGAAGACGCCAGTCGTGAACTGTCATGGTGGATAGCCGGATTGGCGGTACTCGCGGATTGGGTAGGTTCCAACCAGGAATACTTCCCCTACCGCGACGACGAGGTGTCGTGCAATGTCTACCGGAAGTGGGCGCAGGAGCGGGCCGATGCCGCCTGCGAGGCGATCGGTGTTCTGCCTGTCGATACCCGTCCGCCCGCTGCGTTTGCCGCGCTGTTTCCAGAGCTGGCAGAACCATCTCCGTTGCAGGCTTGGGCAAGCGACGTCTCTTTGCACGACGGTCCACAGATTCATTTATTGGAAGACGTCACCGGAGCAGGCAAGACTGAGGCGGCCATGATGCTGACCCATCGGCTGATGAGTGCAGGCGTTGTGGACGGTTTCTTCATCGGCTTGCCTACGATGGCCACGGCCAATGCCATGTATGGCCGCATGAGCCATTTCTACGCCCGTCTGTTCGATGGCTTGGCCAGCCTAGTCCTGGCCAACGGCCAGCGCGAGTTGGTTGAATCCTTCGCCAGTTCCGTCCTGCGTGCCGGACCTGCGGAGCTGGATCAAGCTCAGGAGGACGAAACAGCTTCGGCCCGTTGCACCGCATGGTTGGCTGATCACAATAAACGTGCCTTGTTGGCTCCAGCCGGCGTAGGAACCATAGATCAGGCCTTGATGGCGGTCTTGCAGGGTAAGCATCAATCATTGCGATTGCTGGGGTTGTTTCGCAAGGTACTTATCGTTGACGAGGTCCATGCTTGCGATGCTTATATGCAGGGCATCCTGGAGCGTCTGCTGCAAGCTCACGCCTCGGCCGGTGGTAGCGCAATCCTGCTTTCGGCCACGATGCCGGAGCGCATGAAGCGCGCTTTGCTGGCCGCGTTCGCGAAAGGCTGTCGCCGGCCCGCACCGGATCTGCCCGCCCAGACGGACTATCCGTTGATCACCAGTTGGAGTGCCGCTCGGCCGCAGCACGTGGAGACCCGCTGCATAGATACCAGGGCAGACGTCAGCCGAACCGTGCAGATCCGCTACGTGTCGGATATCAACGAAGTTGCTGCGGGAATACGCAAGGCGTTGGCCGACGGACGTTGCGTTTGCTGGATACGCAATACAGTCGCCGATGCCATGGCGGCCTACGCGCTGTTTGCCAATGAGTTGGAAGCAGAACATCTCATGCTTTTCCATGCCCGGTTCACGCTGCGCGATCGGCTGGACATGGAGGCTCGCATTCTGGAGCACTTCGGCGTGCGTAGCACCTCGGAGCAGCGCCGCGGGCGATTGGTCATCGCCACGCAGGTTGCGGAACAGTCCCTGGATGCAGACTGGGATTGGATGATCAGCGATCTGGCTCCGATCGATCGTCTTATTCAGCGGGCAGGCCGTTTGCAACGTCACCGACGGGATGCCTGGGGCAATCGCCTGGCCTGCGCCTCGGATGCGGACGAACGTGATCCGCCCTGCCTATGGGTGCTGGGCCCTGCCTGGACCGAACAGCCCGATGCGGCCTGGTTCAAGGATGCCTGCCCGAAGTCCTTCAAGGTCTATCGCGATCCCGGACAACTGTGGCTGACGGCTCGTTTCATGCAGGAAGGGCAGCTATGCATGCCAGCCGATGCGCGGCGACTCATCGAGGGAGTCTTTGCGGACGATGTGGATCTGCCGGCAGGGCTGCAGCGTGTATCCAATGCGGTCAGAGGCGAGGAGAGTAGCGAAGCTTCCCATGCATACAGAAACACCATCAAGCTCGATGTCGGATATGTGTGGCGGGGCGAGCAATGGTGGTCAGATGCACAAACCCCGACTCGCCTGGGTGAGGTCAGTACGAGCGTTGTGCTGTGCCGATGGGACGGCGAACGGCTGTTGCCCTGGGCGCCGCATGAACAGCTTCGGCATGCATGGGCCTATAGCACGATAAGAGTGCCTGAGCGATTGATCGCTGAAGCGGTACCTCCGGGTGATCCGCGATGTTTGCAAGCATGGGAGGAAGCCAAGTTGACGCTGCCGGATCAGGGGAAATGGTCGGTGTTGCTGCCCTTGGCGGAAGCCAATCAGGGTTGGGTGGGAGAGGCGCTGGGAAGAAGAGGGGATGGGGCGGCGCTGGAGTTGCGGCAGTGGGTGTATGACGCGGGGTTCGGACTGCTGCAAACAACGGAGTCAAACGAACATAGGTAGGAGGTTGTTCCCTACTGAATCTGGCATTTGAACGAGGGGGGGCTTCAGTGTCGTTGTTGACCGATGTATGGATACCCGTGCGCGATCGTTCCGGAAAGCGCCATTGGATCTCACCGAACGAACTGGCGGGTGCCGATTGGGTTGCCTTTGACGCGGATCGGGCCGATTTCAATGGAGCTCTGGCCCAGTTCGCCATTGGCCTGCTATCCACGCATGCGCCGCTGGGAAACGCGCGCGATTGGGAGCGGTGGTTTACCACTCCGCCAGACGCCGGCACGCTGCAATCGTGGTGGAAGGGCCGCGTTGACTATTTCACCTACGACGGCAAAGGCGCGCGGTTCATGCAAGACGGCGCGCTGACTGCGAAAGCCGACTTCAGCATCTCCGGCCTGTTGATCGACTCGCCGGGAGAGAACGCTGTCAAGAACAACAGCGACCACTTCGTCAAGCGTGGCCGCATCGCGCATCTGTGTCCTCACTGTGCGGTAACCGCTTTGTTTACCCTCCAAATCAATGCTCCGGCGGGTGGGGCCGGACATCGCACGGGTTTGCGAGGTGGCGGACCGTTGACCACATTGCTGGCGTGCCAACCTGCCAAGTCGCTGTGGCACGACCTTTGGTTGAACGTTATCGAACCGCCGGAGCGGGAAGCGCATGGAGGTGACGTCAGGAAGACAGCCCCGCATTTCACCTTTCCATGGTTGGCCGCCGTCGATGCTATTCAGCCTGACCAGGGGCAAACGAGTCCCATTCAGACTCATCCCTTGCATATCTACTGGTCCACGCCTCGGCGTATCAGACTGGACTTCGACCAAACCGTCGAGGGCGACTGCGACATCTGCCATCGGCACCACTCCAGGCTGCTGTCCCGGTACGCAACGGCGCCATACGGACTCAATTACAAGGGGCCTTGGGATCACGTGCTATCGCCCTATTATCAGGTCAAGGGTGAATGGCTACCCCTGCACCCACAGCCGGGAGGATTTGGGTATCGCCATTGGCTGCCTTGGCTGGTAGGCGTGGCCGACGAGAAAGCAGCCCAGCGTCCGGCCCGCGTGGTGACGCATTTCCGAACCAGTCGCAGGACGCGGCATGCGGGCCCCGTTCCCAGCCTGTGGGCGTTCGGCTACGACATGGACAACATGAAGGCCAGGTGCTGGTATGAAGCCCGACTGCCTGTGTACAACCTTGACGATTGCAGCCCCGTCAATGTCAAGCGTCTGCAGGCTGTGTTGCAAAGCTGGCTGGCGGGAGCCAAAGACAGTGCGTTCGCATTGCGCAATGCAGTCAAGGCCGCCTGGTTCGCGGTTGAAGCTCGGGGGGACTACAGCGCAGTGGATGCAGCATTCTGGGCTCACACCGAGGCGGAATTTTACGACCTGCTGCAACGCTTGATCGATGTCATGCGTATGGGCACGAGCGATTCAGAGTTGGAGAGCCTGAGCCAAGCATGGTTGAAAACACTGCAGCGTACCAATCTGGCGCTATTCGATAAGGTATTTGTCGGCGCGGGCGAGATAGACCGCAGCAGTCCGCGTCGCGTCGCCAAGGCCTACGAGTTCCTGCGCGCCACGATGTTCGGCGACAAGTTGAAGCAAACACTGAATCTGCCTGTCGAGCAAGTATCCAGAAAAAAGCAGGCATCCTAGAACACAGCACGAGCAGGAGGACCCATGTCTTTGAGTCTGACCCCCGACAGCCCTGGCGGACTATCCATTCGGCGGTGGCTGGCGTACCTGGACGAGCACGATAAAGGGGGGCGGGCGCAGTTGCGCCGGGCTTCTTCCGTGCTCGACGCAATCATGTGTCCGGCGGTCCATCGTCTGCGCCAAGAGCTGAACGGACTCGAGCCAGGAGCGTTCGATGACTGGAGGGGCGACCGTCTGGCCATGGCGTGCGCGTTGATGGCCCATATGAAACAGCCCGCTGGTCGTTTTGCCATGCCCTTGGCCATGAGCGAACGGACCCCTGGCTCCGATCGCAACGCCGTCAGCGAACTGCGTTTTCGTCGTCTGCTCGACGCGCACAACGACGAAGCCTTGTTTACGGGGCTGCGGCGGATATTGCCCTTGATTGAGGGCCTGGTCTGCCCGATTCAACTCACCCGCGATGTCGTTTTCTGGGGCGACAAAGTGAAGCGTGATTGGGCCTATGGCTACTACCGCTGGCCTAACTGACACCCGGCGCACTTGCCAACCCATTCCATTTAGCGTTGCACCGAGGAATCCCATGTCCGACTTCATCCAATTACACGTCCTGACCCACTACGCTCCCGCTAACCTGAACCGCGACGATACCGGCCGCCCCAAGACGGCGCTGATGGGCGGAGCCTTGCGGTTGCGCGTGTCATCGCAGAGTCTCAAGCGTGCTTGGCGTACTTCCGATCTGTTCGAAGCCGCTGTCGGCGATCATCTGGGCAAACGTACCCGCCTTCTGGGAAAGGATGTGTACGACACCATGCTTGCCCAGGGGTTGGATGCGCAAAAGGCCTTGGAGTGGGCGCGCCAGATCGCTGCGGCTTTCGGTTCCCCGGAAGTGGAAAAACCGGAGTCGAAAAAGAAAAAATCCGATGACGAAGGCCTGTCCGACCAAGACTTGAAGAAGCTGCTTCAGATCAAAGAGATCGTGCATGTCTCGCCCGCCGAACATCAAGCGGCATTGCGATTGGCCGCGAGTTGTGTTCAACGTGGCAAGGGGCCTGAATCCGATGAGCTCAAGCTGCTCAGCAAGGATGCCACCGCGGTGGACGTATCCATGTTTGGCCGCATGCTTGCCAGTGCCAACGAGTTCAACGTGGACGCGGCAGTGCAAGTCGCGCACGCCTTTACCGTCCATCGGGCGGAAGTCGAGGACGATTACTTCAGCGCCGTGGACGATCTGGACAACGATACTGGCGCAGGCCATATCGGCGAGCGCGGTTATGGTGCTGGCCTGTTCTACCTGTACGTTTGCGTGAACCGGACATTGCTGCAGGAGAACCTCAAGGGTGACCAGGAACTGGCCCGCCGGGCGTTGGCGTCCTTGCTGGAAACCCTCTGCAAGGTAAGCCCCACAGGCATGCAGAACAGCTACGCCTCGCGGGCATATGCCGCCTATGTGTTGGCCGAGAGGGGTACTCAGCAACCGCGTAGCCTGTCACAAGCTTTCTTACGGCCCGTGCGGGGTAGCGACGACAAGTCGATGCTGACCGAGGCCATTGAAGCGTTGACGGTACAGCGTGCAAATTTCGACAAGATATATGGCGCTTGCTCGGATGCCAGTCAGGCGCTCGATGCCGATACGGGCACGGGATCCTTGCAATCCTTGATCGATTTCGTACGGGACTAGGCCATGCAGTACCTGGTCTTTCAACTGCAAGGTGCCATGGCATCCTGGGGGGAGTCGGCCGTAGGCGAGTACCGGGGGACGCATGATCTTCCCACGGCGTCTGCGCTTGCCGGTTTGCTGTGTGCAGCCATGGGGCTGCGCCGTGATCAGGAAGAGGCCATCCAGGCGGTTCACCGGCATTATCTGTTGGCGGTTGGCGTATATGCCTCTGGTCCGATGCTGCGCGACTACCATACCGCGCAAGTTGCTTCACGCAGTTTGCTGAAAGGGACTCGCCACGCTACCCGCAAGGATGAGTTGGCATTTCCCAGGGCTCAGTTGAGCACCATCTTGTCCACCCGCGATCATCTTCAAGAAGTCAGGTATCGCATTGCCGTCCAGGCTGGCCAGGACGCTCCTTATTCGCTGGATGTCTTGCGCCAGGCCTTGCTGACACCGGTTTTTGTCCCCTACCTGGGACGAAAATCCTGCCCGCTGGAGGCACCCATGGCTCCTTGCCTGATCGAGGTCGATGATGTCATTTCCGCGTTGTCCGGTTATCCGTACGCTGCCGAGGTGTCGTCCAGTCGCCCCACCAAGTTGACCTGGTGTGATGGCATGACGCCCGGCATCGAGTCCAGCCTGACCATCCGCCAACGTGACCGACTGATTCACCGAGGCGCGTGGCAGTACGGTGAACGTACGCAGCACGTGGCCATGCTGCCGCGGGAGGTCTGACATGCACTTCAGTGTGATTACGCCTACCCCCGGCTTGGAGCACGAGGCCGTGCGCCAACTGTTGCCAGGTGCCTACACCGAACATCAATGGCTATGGCGCTTCTTCCCCTCGGAAGCGGGTACGGCTCGAGACCACATCTTTCGCCGGACGGACCAGGGGCAGGCCATGCGTTTCTATGTCGTATCCAAGCGGCCTCCTGTCGCCTTTAGTGACGCCTGGTCCGTGCGCACACGGCCCTATGCTCCCCGACTGCAAAATGGTGATGAGTTGGAGTTCGAGCTGCGTGCCAATCCGGTGGTCACGCGCCGGCACGAAGATGGCAAGAGTCGGCGCCACGACGTGGTAATGGATGCCAAGACGCGTGCCAAGACAGAGGGATCCCAGCCCGCAACCGGCTATTCCTTGGTGCGATCGGCGTGCACGACCTGGCTCAGCCAGCAGGGAGAACAGCATGGCTTTCAGGTAGACGAGGCCAGCCTGTCCGTTGACGGCTATATCCAGCATGTGGCCAAGGAGGATCAGCTTCGCTTCAGCTCCGTGGATTTTCGCGGAGGGCTCCGAGTGACCGACCAGGATGCCTTCTCCGCGATGCTGGCCTCGGGGCTGGGACATGCCAAGGCCTTCGGGTGTGGCCTGATGCTTGTTCGCAGGCCTCTGTGACGGTGCATAGCGGAAGAAGCGTTGAGCATGGCCGGCAATCATCTACTTCCTCCCCTCAAGCCATTGCCCATGAAAGATCGTATTTCGATGATCTTCGTCCAGTACGGGCAGATCGATGTACTGGACGGGGCGTTCGTCCTTATTGACAAGACGGGGGTGCGCAAACAGATTCCCGTGGGCTCGGTGGCTTGCATCATGCTCGAGCCGGGGACGCGCATTTCGCACGCGGCAGTCAATCTTGCCGCCACCGTTGGCACGCTGCTGGTCTGGGTGGGGGAATCGGGCGTTCGTCTCTATTCGAGCGGGCAACCAGGCGGAGCAAGGGCTGACCGCCTGCTATACCAAGCCAAACTCGCCTTGGACGATGACTTGCGCTTGAAAGTGGTACGCAAGATGTACGAAGTGAGGTTCGGCGAGCCGGCTCCCGCCCGGCGCAGTGTCGATCAGTTGCGCGGCATCGAGGGAGCCCGCGTGCGTAGCACGTACAAACTGTTGGCCCAACAGTTCAAGGTGAACTGGCAATCCCGCAACTACGATCGCCAGCAATGGGACGCCGCGGACATCCCCAATCGTTGCCTGTCTGCGGCGACTGCCTGTCTGTATGGCATTACCGAGGCTGCGGTGCTGGCGGCGGGCTATGCTCCGGCCGTGGGTTTCATACATACGGGCAAGCCGCTGTCATTCGTCTACGACATCGCCGATCTATACAAATTCGAGACGGTGGTCCCTCTGGCGTTTCGCGTTGCCGCGAAGTCGCCGGAAGCGCCCGAGCGCGAAGTGCGATTGGCCTGCCGAGACTTGTTTCGATCGGACAAGTTGCTTGGGCGGATCATTCCCCTGATCGAGGATGTGTTGGCCGCTGGCGGTATCCAGCGGCCCGAAGCGCCGCCGGAATCGGTGCCGCCCGCCATTCCGAACCCTGAAAGCGACGGCGATGTCGGGCATCGGAGCCGGTAATGAGCTTCCTGGTGGTTGTCACGGAAAATGTTCCGCCAAGGCTGCGTGGACGATTGGCCATCTGGCTGCTTGAAGTCCGGTCCGGTGTCTATATAGGGGACGTCTCGCGGCGCACGAGAGAAATGATCTGGCAACAGCTTGATGCGGGTTACGAAGACGGCAACGTCGTAATGGCCTGGGCAAGCAACAGTGAATCTGGCTACGACTTTCAGACATTGGGGGCAAACCGCCGGGAACCGATCGATTACGATGGGTTGAGGCTGGTTGCGTTCTTGCCGCCAGAGGGTTCTGCTCTTTAACAAAAGTGGTGGATTTTTGTGGTGCGGTTTTTTCTTTTGAAAACAAGCGGTTAGATTTGGAGTGTTCCCCGCGGGAGCGGGGATGAACCGACGGCACGTTGCGGCGGGCCGATGAGGTTCTGCGTGTTCCCCGCGGGAGCGGGGATGAACCGTCCACGGTCGCCTTGCCGCTCGCCCGGAAGACGTGTTCCCCGCGGGAGCGGGGATGAACCGCGTGGATGCGTTGTTCACGTCCTTTCCTTTGTGTGTTCCCCGCGGGAGCGGGGATGAACCGCCATGGGGACGGGCGTAGGGCTGGGCGATGCAGTGTTCCCCGCGGGAGCGGGGATGAACCGGCTTCTACTCGGTCTACTGGCGCGCGCGGATCGTGTTCCCCGCGGGAGCGGGGATGAACCGATGACGGCGTGTGGGGCGAGGAAAGCCTGCTCGTGTTCCCCGCGGGAGCGGGGATGAACCGACCGCTTAAAACGGCCTACAAGCGATTTTTAGGTGTTCCCCGCGGGAGCGGGGATGAACCGGCTGGAACGCCGCGCTGGAAATGATGTGGAACGTGTTCCCCGCGGGAGCGGGGATGAACCGGCCGAGGACGCCGCTGAGCTGCTGGCGGAGGTGTGTTCCCCGCGGGAGCGGGGATGAACCGGCCTTCCAGGTCGAGATTGGCCTGAAGGTGCGGTGTTCCCCGCGGGAGCGGGGATGAACCGCCGTTTGACGTCATCGGCGAATATGGCCGCGCGTGTTCCCCGCGGGAGCGGGGATGAACCGATCGTAGACGAGTGGAAGGATTGAACCCATGCGTGTTCCCCGCGGGAGCGGGGATGAACCGGGTGTGGTTCGCTTCATGGTGACCACCTCTGGGTGTTCCCCGCGGGAGCGGGGATGAACCGGTGCGTCAGCTCATGGAGCGGCACATCGCCGCGTGTTCCCCGCGGGAGCGGGGATGAACCGATCAGCTCATTGGCGTAGAACCGATCCGCTGTGGTGTTCCCCGCGGGAGCGGGGATGAACCGAGCAGGAACGATGACATATTTTGGTCGGTGCTGTGTTCCCCGCGGGAGCGGGGATGAACCGGTTGAGATAGCTAGAAGCGGTGAGGCGCAGCTGTGTTCCCCGCGGGAGCGGGGATGAACCGAGGCTCGGCGCCGGATCGCCGGCCTATCGCCTGTGTTCCCCGCGGGAGCGGGGATGAACCGATCGATGCAGCCATCGATGTGCTTTCCATGCGGTGTTCCCCGCGAGAGCGGGGATGAACCGGCGCGCGAGTTCGATGGTGTTCTCTCGGGTTAGTGTTCCCCGCGAGAGCGGGGATGAACCGGCGCGGCTTTCCTATGACGAGTTTCTGCTGTGGTGTTCCCCGCGGGAGTGGGGATGAACCGGTTGGCACGGGCAGGAACCGGTCCAAACAGGTGTGTTCCCCGCGGGAGCGGGGATGAACCGCGGTACTGGGCGAGCTGCCGCGCATTGGCGCTGTGTTCCCCGCGGGAGCGGGGATGAACCGGCGCAGATGGGGAGCGGCGATGGCCTGACCGTGTGTTCCCCGCGGGAGCGGGGATGAACCGTCCGCGACGGCCCCTTCGCTGGTGTGCGGTTTGTGTTCCCCGCGGGAGCGGGGATGAACCACGGTAATCGTCCGATCCTGGAAGCTCACATTCAGGATGTCGGCTGGGGCTCTCCAGTCGCGGAATGGACAGTAGTCTAGTGGGAGCTTTGAGAGAGGCTTCACATTCTCAACCTGTACCGCCGCCGGGGCCTAAGCCTGCGACCGTAGTGAGCTAAATCAACTTCTCGTAGGTTCGCATTGAAGTAAATTCCCAATTTGGGTATGATAAAACCCAATATAGGTAAATAATCTTCTTACGTTCGGATGTCATCAAGCCTTGCTGACGCTCTCTTTCCAAGCACCAAACAGCGTGTATTGAGTGTGCTGTTCGGCCAGCCTTGGCGAAGCTTCTATGCCAATGAGGTCATTGGCATAGTGGCTAGCGGCTCCGGCGCAGTTCAGCGTGAGCTGGCTGCATTGGCTCAGAGTGGCCTAATCACTGTCAAGGCAATCGGTAATCAGAAGCACTACCAAGCCAATCCGGAGTCCCCGATCTTTGCGGAACTGTGCGCGATCGTACAAAAAACGATAGGGTTGGTAGAACCCCTGCGTCATGCTCTTCAGCCGCTGGCGTTGCGAATTACCGCAGCCTTCGTTTATGGTTCTGTTGCAAAGAGAGAGGACACGGCGCGAAGTGACATTGACCTTATGCTGGTGAGTGAGGATGTGAGCTACGCGGATGTCTTTGACGCCCTTGAAGAGGCAAGCAACATCTTGGGGCGACCCGTCAATCCAACTATTTTGACTCGGGAAGAGTTCTTGAAACGGATGGCTGCACACGAGTCGTTCCTCACTAGAGTGCTGGATCTGCCCAAGCTCTGGGTCATAGGTGGCCCGGATGATCTCCCCGCTTGAGAATCTTGCTGGCCAAGGCAAACCTCTCAAGAAAGAGGCGCCAGACGCCAAGGAGTTTGATGGCCTGAAGCGATCAGGCCATGCAAGGCTGAAGGATGCCCTCAACTCTTCCCTAGCCATCGAGAGTCGTTTCGACTTGGCTTATAACGCCGCTCATGCGTTTTGCCTGGCGGCTCTCCGGTGGAATGGGTATCGATCTACGAATCGCTATCTGGTATTTCAGCTGCTACCCCACACGTTGGGCCTCGGACCTGCAGTCTGGAGAGTGCTGTCAAAATGCCACGACGTTCGCAATCTCGGTGAATACGAAGGGGATTTGAACGTCGATGACCGTATCGTTCTTGATCTCGTGACGGCATGTCAGATAGTTGCTGACAAAGTCGATGCGCTAGCATCGCCGACGGCTCCGATCGCTAAGGGATAGGCGGCGGCTTAGCGATAGGTGGAGTCAGATCTCGCCGCAGGTCGTCTAGAGGCGACTGGCTACGATGAAATCTAGTCCGGCTTTCTTGCTTGTCGGGCCTGGGTTCTTTAACAAAAAAGTTGGTAGATTCTCGGCGTCCGATTTTTTCTTTTGAAAACAAGCGGTTAGATTTGGTGTGTTCCCCGCGTGAGCGGGGATGAACCGCTCGTGGTTGGCTTCCTGTTAGGCGTCAATAAGTGTTCCCCGCGTGAGCGGGGATGAACCGTAGCGCAGTGCGTCGCGTTCTGCTTCGTCTTGGTGTTCCCCGCGTGAGCGGGGATGAACCGCCGCCGACGAACGCGAGCATGCGCACGCCGTGGTGTTCCCCGCGTGAGCGGGGATGAACCGCTCCTGAATGGTCTTGCCTAGGCCGCAGTCCTGTGTTCCCCGCGTGAGCGGGGATGAACCGCCGATAGACCGGCACGAAGTCGGCCCCGCTGAAGTGTTCCCCGCGTGAGCGGGGATGAACCGTATGTCGGCCTGGGCGGTGATCGCCGCGAAGCGTGTTCCCCGCGTGAGCGGGGATGAACCGTCATCGCGCAAATCGGGGCAATGCGGGCCTGTGTGTTCCCCGCGTGAGCGGGGATGAACCGTTGCTCAAAACGAAACCTCCGAAGATGTTGAGGTGTTCCCCGCGTGAGCGGGGATGAACCGTGATGCTAGGGGTCGTAGGGCGTGACCTTGGCGGTGTTCCCCGCGTGAGCGGGGATGAACCGGAACGCCGGCCATCCCCGGCCATCGAATACCGGTGTTCCCCGCGTGAGCGGGGATGAACCGCTGCCGCGACAACAACAAACATGGCGATAGCTGTGTTCCCCGCGTGAGCGGGGATGAACCGTTGCCGTTGCTATCGAAGAGCAACGCGCAGTTGTGTTCCCCGCGTGAGCGGGGATGAACCGCGCGATGGCGAAGGCGGCCAGCGTCACCATGTGTGTTCCCCGCGTGAGCGGGGATGAACCAACCTGCGTGTACATGACCTCGACCGCATCAGAGTGTTCCCCGCGTGAGCGGGGATGAACCGAGGAATGCACGGTTTCGGAGTTGCACAATAGGGTGTTCCCCGCGTGAGCGGGGATGAACCGATGCACGACTTCCATACCGAGCAGCGCCAGGCCGTGTTCCCCGCGTGAGCGGGGATGAACCGAGGATGGTGCTGTGGGTGGCCGGCTGGCCATGGTGTTCCCCGCGTGAGCGGGGATGAACCGCTACGATCCATGCGCGTGTCGCTGAGTTGGTTGTGTTCCCCGCGTGAGCGGGGATGAACCGGCCGGAGCCGATCAGCGGGCGCACTGCGCTGGGTGTTCCCCGCGTGAGCGGGGATGAACCGAGGCCCAACACGCGCACACGGATCTAAACGTAGTGTTCCCCGCGTGAGCGGGGATGAACCGCTGCAAGCGGCCAACGCGCAGGCCCGCGCATTGTGTTCCCCGCGTGAGCGGGGATGAACCGCCGTCATAGCCTGGCTGAGATGCAGCCCTCCGCGTGTTCCCCGCGTGAGCGGGGATGAACCGAAAGGGCCGGCGCGCAGCTTCTGGCAGGGGGAGTGTTCCCCGCGTGAGCGGGGATGATCCGGACTGGATAAAGGTCCTATCGTGCTATCCACGTGCATTCCGGCAGGAGCGTGCCGCCCACGATTCATGCTGTTTCCAAGCAGGTCTGGACGGTCCAGCGGGCAATGGAATCAACCCTTCAGGGGCGGGGCCACACCTCCTCAGCATAGAGCTGGCCTCGACCCCTGTAACCCCTACATCACCAGCTTCGTCGGCAACATCACCTCGAACGTGATTCCTTCCTCCGACTTGCCCGCCGTGCCGCGCTGCGAGCTGAAGTAGAGCCGGGTGCCGTCGGGCGAGACCGCGGGGCCGGTGATTTCGCTGTCGTCGTGGCCGACCAGCCGCATCACGGCCTGCGACGTGCCGTCGTCGCGCAGCACGCCGATCTCCAGGTTGCCCGCGTCCTCGGCCACCAGCATTTCGCCGAAGGAGGTGATGGTGATGTTGTCCGGTTCGTCGATGCTGTGGGTCTCGGCCGGGCCCAGCTTGCCGTCGAAGATGACTTCGAGGGTGCGGTGGGCGGTGTCGTAGGCCCAGATGCGGCTGTTGCGGGACGTGACGAAGAACACGATGCCGTTGAAGAACCAGATGCCTTCGGCCTTCTGGAAGTAGTTGCCGGGGGGTAGGATGCCGCCCTTGCGCAGGGTGTCGCGGATGTTTTTCTGGCCCTGGTCGGGGAAGGCGACGGGTTCCCAGGTGATGGAAACCGGCGTCTTGCCGAAGCCGATGAGGTTCGCGTAGGCGGCGTCGGAGGAGTCGGCGTCGCGGGGCAGGGCGTCGATGCGCAGTACCTGCAACTGGCCGGACTCGAACTTGACGGGGCGCTCGGCGCCGGTGGGCCAGTCGGTCGAGTCGCAGACGTAGCGGTAGATGCGTCCGCCGCTGGCATCCTCGGTCAGGTACAGCATGCGGTTGGACGGATCGACGCAGACTGCTTCATGCGCGTACTTGCCCAGGGCCGGCCAGGCGCGGGGCGGCTTGGCGTCGGACCAGGGGTGGTAGGGGTCGCATTCCCAGACCATGCCGGCGATCTGCTGGGTGAGCTCGAATTCTTCGCATGACAGCCAGGTGTTCCAGGGCGTGGGGCCGCCGGCGCAGTTGCCCGAGGTGCTTTTCAGGATGGGGTAGGCGTCGATGACCTTGCCGGTCTTGTCGAATTTGAGCGCGCTGACGCCACCCAGCGGGGCGGTCATTTCGGCGTTGCTGACGTAGATCCAGCCGCCGTCGTCGGTGGCATAACAGGCGCCGCCGTCGGGCGCGGCATGCCACAGGAAGCTGCCGCCGCTGACCGGCGCCTTGCCGCTGCGCGCGACGATGCGCGAGGAGAAGCCCTTGGGCAGCATGACGCCGTTGGCGTCGGCGGGCTGCAGCGGGGTGAATTTGGCGAAGGGGTTGAACTTCTCGACCGGCGGTTCGGGATCGACGGGGGGCTTGGGGTCGACCGGCGCGGGGTTGGCGGAGGCATCGTCGCCATCGCCGCCACAGGCGGCCAGGAAGCCCGTCAGGCTGACCGCGCCGGCGGTGCGGAAGGTCTGGAGCAGGAAGGCGCGGCGCAGGGAGAAGTCCAGGGGGATGACGGGATAGGTGGGATCGCTCATTGTTCTCGGGATACGGATGGGTGGAGGCTCGGGTGTGGAGCGGTGCCATCCTGCGTGCCTCGCGTTACAGGGTGGTGACTCCATCGGGCAGCTCGGCATTGCGTTTACACTTTCACGCTTCGGCACCGGGGATCTTTTTCATGGGCACCACAGCGCTTGTTCTCGGCCGGGTCGCGGTCTTCTGCGGCTCGAATTTCGGTTTCTCGGACGAGTACGCGCAGGCTGCGCGGCAACTGGGTGCGCAGATAGCGGCCCGGGGCCTGACGCTGGTCTACGGCGGCACCCACAAGGGCCTGATGGGCATCATGGCCGACACGGTGCTGGAGGCCGGCGGCCAGGCGGTGGGCGTCATCAATCGCCGGCTGCATGACCGTGGCCATCTACATCCGGGGCTGACCTCGCACGAGATCGTGGCGGACATGCGGGCGCGCAAAGCGCGCATGGCGGACCTGGCGGACGCTTTTATCGCAATGCCCGGCGGCCTGGGGACCTTCGAGGAGTTGTTCGAGGCCGCCACGCTGACGCAGTTGGGGGACCATACCAAGGCCTGCGGGGTCCTGAACGTGCGCGGTTTCTACGAGCCCATGCGCGCCATGCTGACGCACGCGGTGCAGGAGGGCTTCATGAAGGCCGAGCACCGCGACATGATCGTGATCGAGGCCGACCCGGGTGCGCTGCTCGACGGACTGGCGGCCTGGAAGGCGCCGACCGTGACGAAGTGGATCGATGAGCCCGGTCCGGCGGCCTGACCCGGCCGTCCATTTGATTAAACTGAGGCGGCCTCGCCGGTTTTTTCCATCATCCTGGGCCCGTCACCGGCCCCCACTCTTCGCAGACAACCATGACAAGAATCCGCATACGCGCCGCCGAATACGAGTTCATTGCCGAGACCAACCCGGATGCCCCCGCGACGGTGGCGGCCTTCATGAAGCTGCTGCCCTACAAGCAGAAGATCATCCACGTGCGCTGGAGCGGCGAGGGCTGCTGGATTCCGCTGGGCGAGTTCAAGCTGGGCGTGGGGTTCGAGAACCACACCAGCCATCCGTCGGTGGGGGACATCCTGTTCTATCCGGGCGGCTACAGCGAGACCGAAATCATCCTGGCCTATGGCAGTTGCATGTTCGCCAGCAAGTTGGGCCAGCTTGCCGGCAACCATTTCCTGACCGTGGTCGAGGGCAGGGAGAACCTGCGTGCGCTGGGCGTGAAGACGCTGTGGGAAGGCGCGCAGGATATCGTTTTCGAACTCGAGTCCTGATCCGCGCGGTACCTCCCGGCCATTGGTTTTTTTCATCGGATTATTGGTTTTTATCGTTTGCCGACCGGAAGGCAGGACGATGAAATAGCTCTCCATCAATCACCTATGGGGAGCATTCGATGCAGACATTCCTGGGGCGGGTGGTCCCGCTGCTGGCGCTTGCAGGCATGGCCATGTCCGTGTCCGCGGCAGATGGATTGGAGCGGCGGACCTATAACTATTCCAAGCATCCGCCCAAAGTATTTTCCGAAGCGGTGACGCTGTCGGGCCTGGAGCACGGCAAGCTGGTGTTCCTGGCCGGAGTCGGCTCCGAGGACGAGGAGGGGCCGCGGGGCAGGATCCGCCATCCCGACGATTTCGCTGCGCAGTGCCGCTATGCCTACGACAAGATCAAGCGCGCGCTGGCGGCGAACGGCGCCACGCTCGGGGACGCGGTCAAGATCGTCGTCTACCTGACGGACATCAAGTATCGGGATGCCTGGGCCGAGTGCCATTTGCAGAGCTTCGCCGGGGCGACCGTGCCGGCCAATACCTTGCTTGTCGTCAATCAGCTTTCCTGGCCCGAGATGAAGGTCGAGGTGGACGTGACGGCGGCGGTGCGCCGGTAACGGCGGCGTTCAATGGGCAAGGAGCAGGCAATGACGAAAAATCATGGCAAGTCCGTGTTCGGCTGCGCATGTTGTTCGGGATGGACGCGGCGAGGTTTCCTGGGCGCGTTGGGCGCGCTGGGCGTTGCGGCCGCCGGGGCGCGGGCGGCCACCGATGCGCCGCGGATCATCGACGTGCATCACCATATCTCGCCACCTTCCTGGGTGGCTGCGCTGAGGCGGGCCCGGCTGGATTCCCCGGCCGTTAACGATTGGACGCCGCAGCGATCGATCGAGGACATGGATCGCGGCGGCGTGGCCACGGCCGTGACCTCGCCCACGCTGCCCGCGGTGGCCTTCCTGCCTCCCGCCGAGGCGGCGGCGATCGCCCGCGAAGCCAACGAATATGCCCGCGGGCTGGCGATGAAGTATCCGGGCCGGTTCGGGGCGTTTGCCATGCTCCCCATGCCGCATGTGGACGAGACGCTCAAGGAGATCGAATACGCATTGGATGTCCTGAAGTGCGATGGCGTGGCCTTCATGACCAGCTATGAGGGCAAGTACCTGGGTGACGCGGCGTTCACGCCTGTCATGGAGGAGTTGCACCGGCGCGGAGCGACGGCCTATACCCATCCGAACGATCCCGCCTGTTGTGTCAATCTGGCCACCGAGGTGCCGCCGGTGATCATCGAGTACGGCACGGATACGACACGCACCATCGCCAGCCTGATCTTCTCGGGTACCGCGGCGCGTTGTCCGGGCGTGCGCTTCATCTTCTCGCATGCGGGGGGAACGGTGGCGGCGCTGACCGAGCGGCTTACCGCCCAGGTGGTGCGTTTCCCGCCATTCAAGGAGCGCGGCTTCACGACCCGCGGCGTCACGGACCAGTTGCAGCGTTTCTACTACGACACCGCGCGGTCGGCCAATCCCGCCTCCATGGCCGGCCTGACCAGGATGGTGCCGACGTCGCAGATCGTGTTCGGCACCGACTATCCGTACGGCACCGCGGTCGACCATGTGAGGGGCTTGCGGGAGATCTTCGATGCGCAGGACATGCGCCGCATCGTGCGGGACAACGCCTTGCGGCTGATGCCCCGGCTGGGGTGAAGCAAGCCGGCCGCGGCGCGATGCGCGGCCGGGCACCCGCTATCGCAGGAAAAGCTTGTAGGCCGGGTTTTCCGATTCATCCCAGTGCCGGTAACCCAGTTCCGCCAGGAAGGCCGCGAAGGTCTTCTTGTCGGACGGCGGCACTTGCAGCCCCACGACGATCTGTCCGTAGTCGCCGCCCTGGTTGCGGTAGTGGAACAGGCTGATGTTCCAGTTGGGCGACATGGAGTTCAGGAAGCGCATCAGCGCGCCGGGCCGCTCGGGGAATTCGAAGCGGTACAGCAGCTCGTGATTGGCCTGGGGACCGCTGCCGCCTATCATGTGGCGCAGGTGGGTCTTGGCCAGTTCGTCGTGCGTGAGGTCGATGGCGGTGAAGCCGTTGCGCCGGAAGTTGGCGGCGATCTTGGTGGATTCGCCGGCCGACGCGGTCTGCAGGCCCACGAAGACGTGGGCCTGTTCGGAGTCGGCCATCCGGTAGTTGAACTCGGTCACGTTGCGGTTGCCGACCAGTTCGCAGAAGCGGCGGAAGCTGCCGCGTTCCTCGGGCATGGTGACGGCGAACACGGCTTCGCGCGCCTCGCCCACGTCGGCACGCTCGGCCACGAAGCGCAGGCGGTCGAAGTTCATGTTGGCGCCGCAGGCGATGGCCACCAGGGTCTTGCCCTTCATGCGGTGCTGGGCGGCATACTTCTTGAGGCCGGCCAGGGCCAGCGCCCCCGCGGGTTCCAGCACGCTGCGGGTTTCCTCGAACACGTCCTTGATCGCGGCGCAGATGGCGTCGGTGTCGACCACGACGAAGTCGTCCACGTATTTGCGGGTGAGGCGGTAGGTTTCCTCGCCCACGAGCTTGACGGCGGTGCCGTCGGAGAAGAGGCCGACGTCGGGCAGGGTGACGCGGCGGCCTTTCTTCACGCTCTGGACCATGGCGTCGGAGTCGACGGTCTGTACGCCGATGATGCGGATCTCGGGGCGCAGCTGCTTGACGTAGGCGGCCACGCCGGAAATCAGGCCGCCGCCGCCGATGGCGACGAAGATGGCGTCGATGGGACCGGGGTGCTGGCGCAGGATCTCCATGCCTATGGTGCCCTGGCCGGCGATGACGTCCGGGTCGTCGAAGGGGTGGACGAAGGTGAGCTTTTCCTTCGCCTCCAGTTGCTTGGCGTGGTTGTAGGCGTCGGTGAAGCTTTCGCCGTGCAGCACGACTTCGGCCTTGCGGGCAAGAACGGCGTCGATCTTGAGCTGGGGGGTGGTGACCGGCATGACGATGACGGCCCGGCAGCCCATGCGCTGGGCCGCCAGCGCGACGCCCTGGGCGTGGTTGCCCGCGGAGGCGGCGATGACGCCGCGCTCGAGCGCCTTGGCCGGGAGGTTGGCCATCTTGTTGTAGGCACCCCGCAGCTTGAAGCTGAAAACGGGCTGGGTGTCTTCCCTTTTGAGCAGCACCGTGTTCGCAATTCGCGCCGAAATCTGGGGAGCGGCTTCGAGGGAGGTCTCGATAGCGACGTCGTAGACTTTGGCGGTGAGTATGCGTTTGAGATAGTCGGTGGCCATGATGCTGCGTCAGGGGTTGGTGGAAAAACCGTAGTCCTTTAGTTTGACACAGATGGCTCAAGAGGCGCTTCGCCCCCCTGAAATAGCCGGGTCCGGCTCCTACCCAGGGCGCCGCCGCGTAGCGGCTGGGGGCTAACCATACTGGGCGCCCGAAGGGCGTAGGGGGTGGGCTAAACTCCTCGCCATGCATCAATGGCTGGAATCCTCCGTTCACTGGCTGCTCCACGCGCTGGCCCTGCCCGAGGTGGGGCTGTCGGCCGTTTTCCTGGTCAGCCTGGTATCGGCCACCTTGCTGCCCATGGGGTCCGAGCCGGCGGTGTTCGGCTATGTGAAGCTGGCGCCGCAGATGTTCTGGGTGGCGGTGCTGGTGGCGACGGCGGGCAATACCGTGGGGGGGATGATCAGCTACTGGATGGGGGTGGGCGCCAAGCGGGCGGTGGAGCGTATCAAGGCGCGGCGCGAGGCGCGGCATCCCCATGAGCACGAGGTGGAGCCGGACGCGGACGAAGGGCATGCGCCCACGCGGAAGGATCGGTGGCACGCCTATGCCCATGCATGGATAGAGCGGTTTGGCGCGAAGACGCTGCTGTTGTCGTGGGTGCCCCTGGTGGGGGATCCGCTGTGCGCGGTGGCGGGGTGGCTGCGGCTGGATTTCCGGGCCTGCGTGGTCTATATGGCCATTGGCAAGTTCGGGCGCTACGCCACGATGACCGCCGCGCTGCTGTGGGTGTTCCCCGACAAGTAGCAAGAACAGGATCTGGAATATGACGACGCGGGTCTACGGACTGAACAATTGCGATACCTGCCGCAAGGCGCGTAAATGGCTGGCGGCCCAGGGGCTGGAGGCCGATTTCATCGACTACCGCGAGCATCCGGTGGGCGCGGACGCGCTGCGGGACTGGGCGGGGCAGGTAGGGGGCTGGGAGAAGCTGGTGAACCGGTCGTCCACGACCTGGCGCAACCTGCCCGAGGACCGCAAGCAGCCCGCCGGCGAGGGGCAGTGGCTGGCGCTGGTGGCCGAGTATCCGACGCTGGTGAAGCGGCCGGTGCTGGTGACGGCGGACGGGGTGGCCAGCGTGGGGTTCTCGGAAGCGGGCTGGGCGCGGCGCCTGGGATCTGCCTCCTAGGGGGCGATTTCCCCTCGCGATGGATGCAATTCCCGCGAGATATGACCCTTTTCACGGGTCGGGAAAAGGGAGCAGCCCCGGCGAGGGGGCGGGGCAATCGGCTAGAATGATCGGCTACCTTCGGGATGAAGTACAGCCCCCACCATGAACGCCCCTCTGCCCATCGCCCTCGCCCCTGCGCACGCACCGACCCGCCTGCGGGAGATTCCGTACAACTACACGTCGTTTTCCGACCGGGAAATCGTGCAGCGGCTGCTGGGCTCGCAGGCTTGGGAAATGCTGTGCGACCTGCGCGGCGAGCGCCGCACCGGCCGGTCGGCGCGCATGCTGTACGAGGTGCTGGGCGACATCTGGGTGGTGCGCCGCAATCCCTATCTGCAGGATGACCTGCTGGACAACCCCAAGCGCCGCGGCCTGCTGGTCGAGGCGCTGAATCACCGGCTGCGCGAGGTCGAGCGCCGGCGCGAGCCGGATGACGCGGAACGCGACGGCAAGGTGGGTCGGCTGCTGGACATGGCGCGCAGCGCCGTGCGGGCCTTCGAGCAGGAGTTCAACGAGACCGCCGAGCTGCGCCGCCGCGTGCAGAAGGTGCTGGGCCGCACGACCGCGCGCGACAACATCAAGTTCGACGGGCTGTCCCGGGTCTCGCACGTCACCGACGCCACCGACTGGCGGGTGGAGTTCCCGTTCGTGGTGCTGACGCCCGACAGCGAGGACGAGATCGCCGCGCTGGTGCGTGGCTGTATCGAGCTGGGCCTGACCATCATCCCGCGCGGGGGCGGCACGGGCTATACCGGCGGCGCGGTGCCGCTGACCTGGAAGTCCGCCGTCATCAACACCGAGAAGCTCGAGACCCTGGGCGACGTCACCGTCGGGCCGCTGCCCGGCGTGGACAGCGAGGTCGCGACGGTGTTCACCGGCGCCGGCGTGGTCACCAAGCGGGTGGCCGACGCGGCCGACAAGGCCGGTTTCGTGTTCGCCGTGGATCCCACCTCGGCCGAGGCTTCCTGCGTGGGCGGCAACGTCGCGATGAACGCCGGTGGCAAGAAGGCGGTGCTGTGGGGCACGGCGCTGGACAACCTGGCCTGGTGGCGCATGGTCGACCCCGAGGGCAACTGGCTGGAGGTCACGCGCCTCGAGCACAACCTGGGCAAGATCCACGACGTGGCGGTGGCCCGCTTCGAACTGAAGTGGTTCGACGGCGCCGGCAAGCCGGGCGAACGCCTGCTGCGCAGCGAGACGCTGGACATCCATGGCCGCGTGTTCCGCAAGGAAGGCCTGGGCAAGGACGTGACCGACAAGTTCCTGGCCGGCCTGCCGGGCGTGCAGAAGGAAGGCACCGATGGCCTGATCACGTCGGCGCGCTGGGTGCTGCATCGCATGCCCAAGCACGTGCGCACGGTCTGCATGGAGTTCTTCGGGCAGGCCCGCGACGCCATCCCGTCCATCGTCGAGGTCAAGGGCTACCTGGACGGCGAAGGGCGGGCCCGCGGCGCCATCCTGGCCGGCCTGGAGCACCTGGACGAGCGCTATCTGCGCGCGGTGGGCTATGCCACCAAGAGCAAGCGCGGCACGCTGCCCAAGATGGTCCTGATCGGCGACATCGTCGGCGACGACGAGGATGCCGTGGCCGTGGCCGCCAGCGAGGTCGTGCGGCTGGCCAATACCCGCCACGGCGAAGGCTTCGTGGCGGTCAGCGCCGAAGCCCGCAAGAAATTCTGGCTCGATCGTTCGCGCACGGCCGCCATCGCGCGCCACACCAATGCCTTCAAGATCAACGAAGACGTGGTGATCCCGCTGCCGCGCATGGGCGAGTACACGGACGAGATCGAGCGCATCAACATCGAGCTGTCGACCCGCAACAAGCTGCGGCTGATCGACCGGCTGGCCGAGTTCTTCGACGGCGAGCTGCCGGTGGGCAAGAGCGAGGACGGCGAGGGCGAGAAGCTGTCGCGCGAGGAGATCCTGGGCGACCGCGCCGTGCAGGCGCTGGAGCTGTTGGAGGCGGTGCGCGACCGCTGGAACTGGATCCTGCGCAGCATGGACCTGCCGTTGGCCGATACGCTGGGCGAGTTCGCCCGCATCGGGCTGGGGCAACTGCTGCCGGCCTTGCAGGAACGGCTGCAGGTCCAGCCCACGGCCCGCGTGTTCGACGTGGTGCAGGACCGCACGGTGCGCGTGTCTTGGAAGGCCGAGCTGAAGGCGCCGCTGTCGCGCATCTTCTCCGGCCAGGCCTGCGCGCCCATTCTGGTCCGCGCCCAGGAGATCCACGACAAGGAGCTCAAGGGCCGGGTGTTCGTCGCGTTGCACATGCACGCGGGCGACGGTAACGTGCACACCAACATCCCCGTCAACTCCGACAACTACGAGATGCTGCAGGAGGCCAACGAGGCCGTCGCGCGCATCATGGACGTCGCGCGCAACCTGGACGGAGTGATCTCGGGCGAGCACGGCATCGGCATCACCAAGTACGAGTTCCTGTCCGAGGCCGAGTTGGCCCCGTTCCAGGACTACAAGCGCCGCATCGATCCGCACAACCGCTTCAACGCCGGCAAGCTGATGCCCGGCGGCGACCTGCGGCACGCCTACACGCCCAGCTTCAACCTGCTGGGACACGAGTCGCTGATCATGCAGCAGAGCGACATCGGCGCGATTTCGCACGCCATCAAGGACTGCCTGCGCTGCGGCAAGTGCAAGCCCGTGTGCGCGACCCACGTGCCGCGCGCCAACCTGCTCTATTCCCCGCGCAACAAGATCCTGGCGACGTCCTTGCTGGTCGAGGCCTTTCTGTACGAAGAGCAGACGCGGCGCGGCATCAGCATCAAGCACTGGGAAGAGTTCGAGGACGTGGCCGATCACTGCACGGTCTGCCACAAGTGCGAGAAGCCCTGTCCGGTGGACATCGACTTCGGCGACGTGTCCATGAACATGCGCAGCCTGCTGCGCCGCATGGGCCGCAAGTCGTTCAATCCGGGCACGGCGGCGGCGATGTTCTTCCTGAACGCGAAGGATCCGCGCACCATCAACGCCACGCGCAAGGCCATGGTCGACGTCGGCTACAAGGCCCAGCGCCTGGCCCATGACGTGCTGGCCAAGTTCGCGCGCAAGCAGACCGAGCATCCGCCGGCCACGGTGGGCAAGCCGCCCATGCGGGAACAGGTGGTGCACTTCGTCAACAAGAAGATGCCCGGCAACCTGCCCAAGCAGGGCGCGCGCAAGCTGCTGGACATCGAGGACGCCAAGTACATCCCCATTATCCGCAACCCGCGCGCGACCTCGGCCGATACCGAGGCGGTGTTCTATTTCCCGGGCTGCGGGTCCGAGCGCCTGTTCTCGCAGGTGGGCCTGGCGACCCAGGCCATGCTGTGGCATGCCGGCGTGCAGACCGTGCTGCCGCCGGGCTATCTGTGCTGTGGCTATCCGCAGCGCGGCAACGGCATGGACGACAAGGCGCAGAAGATCATCACCGACAACCGGGTGCTGTTCCACCGGATGTCGAATACGCTCAACTACCTCGACATCAAGACCGTCGTGGTCAGTTGCGGGACCTGCTACGACCAGCTGGCCGGCTACGAGTTCGAGAAGATCTTCCCGGGCTGCCGCCTGATCGACATCCACGAATACTTGCTCGAAAAAGGCGTCAAGCTCGAAGGCGTGACCGGCGCGCGGTACATGTACCACGATCCCTGCCACACGCCCATGAAGCTCCAGGATCCGATGAAGACGGTGCGGGCGCTGGTGGGCGAGGGCGTGGACAAGAGCGATCGCTGCTGCGGCGAGTCGGGCACGCTGGCGGTGACCCGTCCCGACATTTCCACGCAGATCCGTTTCCGCAAGGAAGAGGAACTGCGCAAGGGTGCCGACAAGCTGCGCGCCGACGGCTTCCAGGGCGACGTCAAGGTGCTGACCTCCTGTCCGTCGTGCCTGCAGGGGCTCAGCCGCTACAACGACGATGCGAGCCTGGACGCGGACTACATCGTGGTCGAGATCGCCCGCCATGTTCTGGGGCAGCAATGGATGGAGGACTACGTCAGGCGCGCCAACGACGGCGGCATCGAGCGGGTCCTGTTGTAGGCGCGGCATTGGGCACGGGCGCGCACGCACGGAAGGGCGAGCCATGAGGGAGCACCCGCTGCTGCCTCTGACGCCCGAGCCTGCCGGCGACGACGCCTCCTCGCTCGAGGACTTCCGCATCTCCCAGCCGCTGGAAATCCTGACCCTGCTCGGACGCATGGCCGAGCAGTCCGAAATCGTTGCCCTGGTCGCCGCCGACGGCGTGTCCTGCCTGTCGGCCATCGCCGGGGTGGACCGCGGCAGGCGCCTGCTGTGGCTGTTCGGCACCCCGGGCGATGCCCGCCTGGAGCACCTGCTCGCTTCGCCGTGGAAAGTGGCCGTCGGCTACCTCGATCACGTCAAGATCCAGTTCCGCGTCCACAACCTGCAATGGCTGCCCGGCGCCGACGTCGGCCGGCTGGCCTGCCTGCTGCCGCTGGAGCTGTACCGCTTCCAGCGGCGCTCGTACTTCCGCGTTCGCCCGGCCATGTATCCCGCGCCGGTGGTGCGGGCGCGCCGCGACCAGGCCGACGCTCCCGTCGAGCTGGAGGTGATCGACATCAGCATGACCGGGGTCGGCTTGCTGCTGCCGTCCGGCAGCCTGCCTTTCCCCGTGGGCACGCCGCTGCCGCGCGCGACGCTGGTCCTGGGTCCCGCGCTCCGGCTGCGGGTGGACCTGAAGGTAATGCATGTCACGCCGCGCCGGGCGCCGGAGCAGGGCCATCACATGGGCTGCACGCTGGACGGCCTGGACGAGGACGGCCTGCACGCCTTGCAGCACTTCATCAGCCAGGCGCAGTTGCGCCAGGGCGGTTCGTCATAGCCACCAAGGTGTTCCCGAGATGAGTTCTCCCGCCGATTCCTGCCCTCTTTGCGCCAGCGACGGCGCGCCGGCCTTGTGGCGCGACGACAGGCTGCGCGTGATCGCCGTCGACGATGCGGACTATCCGGGCTACGTGCGCGTGATCTGGCGCACCCACGCGGCGGAGATGACCGACCTGGACGACGAGGACCGGCTACACGTGATGCGGGTGGTACTGGAGGTGGAAGTCGTCATGCGCGACCACATGCGGCCCGACAAGGTCAACCTGGCCGCGCTGGGGAACATGGTGCCCCATCTGCATTGGCACGTCATTCCGCGCTGGCGCGGCGACCGCCACTTTCCCGATGCGATCTGGGCGGCGCCCCGCGTCGCGCCGGGCGCCGAGTCCGAGGCGTTCCGCGAACTGACCCGGGCGGCGGCGCAGCGCGTGCCCGGATTCCACCGCCGCCTGCAGGAGCGCCTGGCCGTGCGCTTCCTGCCTTCGCCCTAGCCTATAGCAGGTCGCAGCGCACCGTCATCGGCAGCGCGCGCAGCGCGTCCATCAGCGCCGCGTCGGCCTCGTTGCCGATATCGGTCAGCACGTAGCCGATCGGTCCCTTGGTCTGCAGTTGCTGGCTGCAGATGTTGATCTTGCGTTCGGCGAAGACCGCGTTGAGCAGGGCCAGCGCGCCCGGTTCGTTGCGGTGCACGTGCAGGATGCGCGAGGTGCCCGCCAGGTCCTGGTGGGACAGCTCGGGAAAGTTCACCGCGCCCTTGGTCGTTCCGCCCTGGATGAAGCGCACCAGCTTCTCGGCCACTTCCCTGCCGATGTTCTCCTGCGATTCGACCGTGCTGCCGCCGATGTGCGGCGTCAGGATGACGTTGGGCAGGCCGATGAGCGGGCTCTTGAGCGGTTCGTCCACGCTCTTGGGCTCGACCGGGAAGACGTCCAGCGCCGCGCCGCGCAGCAGGCCGGCGTCGAGCGCGGCCCGCAGCGCATCGATGTCGACCACGGTGCCGCGCGAGGCGTTGATCAGGATGGCGCCGCGCTTCATCTGCGACAGCGTGGCCTCGTTGATGATGTTTTCCGTGGAGCGGCCGCCGGGTACGTGCAGGGTGACCACGTCGGACTCGGCCAGCAGCGCGGACAGGTCGGGGTAGGCGCGGGCGTTGCCCAGCGGCAGCTTGGCCTCGACGTCGTGGAAGATGACACGCATGCCCAGCGCCTCGGCCAGGATGCCGACCTGCGAGCCGATGTTGCCGTAGCCGATGATGCCCAGGGTCTTGCCGCGTGCTTCATAGGCGCCGGTTGCGCTCTTGTCCCAGTGGCCCTGGTGCACGCGCAGGTTCTTCTCGGGGATGCGGCGCAGCAGCAGGATGGCCTCGGCCAGCACCAGTTCGGCCACCGAGCGGGTGTTGGAGAACGGCGCGTTGAAGACCGGCACACCTCGTTCCATCGCGGTGGCGAGATCGACCTGGTTGGTGCCTATGCAGAAGCAGCCGATGACGCGCAGGTCGGGCAGGCCGTCGATGATGCTCGCATCCAGGTGGGTGCGCGAGCGGATACCGACCACGCTGGCGCCCCGCAGGGCATCGCGCAGCGCCTCGGGCGGCAGGGCGCCGGCGTGGGTGGCGATGTCGCTGTAGCCCGCGGCGGTGAAGACCTCGACCGCGCTGGGATGGATGTTCTCGAGCAAGACGATTTGTGCCATGGGAAGCAGCTCCGGCTGAAATGCTGACGTCCCTATGGTAACGCCTGGTCCGCCGGCGGACGGCCTTGAACCTACGGGCGTCAGGGGTTCAGGCGCCCGCAGTCCTACGCCACCCGGCTGTCGGGGAAATGCAGCGCGAAGGTGCTGCCCTGGCCCAGCTCGCTGGCGATTTCCAGTTCGGCGTCGTGCCGCATGGCGATGTGCTTGGTGATCGCCAGCCCCAGTCCCGTGCCGCCCGATTCGCGCGAACGGCTGCGGTCCACACGGTAGAAACGCTCGGTCAGGCGGGGCAGGTGATGCGAGGCGATGCCTATGCCGGTGTCCTTCACGGAATAACGGGCATCGCCGTCGGGTTCGCGGCGCCACCGCACCGTGATGTGGCCGCCCTCGGGCGTGTAGCGCACGGCATTGATCAGCAGGTTGGAGATGGCCGACGCGATCTCGGTGCCGGTGCCCAGGATGTCCAGGCCTTCGTCGATCTCGCCGACGATCTCGTGGCGGCCGCCCGAGAGGGCGCGCGCCTGGCTCAGGACCGTCTCGATCAGGGCCGGCATGTTCACCGGCTGCGGGTCGGTGGTGGGGGATGACTCCAGGGTGGACAGGGTCAGCAGGTCGGCCACGATGGCCTGCATGCGCTGGGCCTGGTCCAGCATCAGCTTCATGTACTGTTCGCGCTGCTCGTCGCTCAGCGCTTCCGGGGGCATGTCGCGCAGCGTTTCCAGGAAGCCCGACAGCACCGTCAGCGGCGTACGCAACTCGTGCGAGACGTTGGCGACGAAATCGCGGCGGGTGGTTTCCAGCCGTTCGATCTGCGTCACGTCGCGCGTCAGCAGCATGCGCTGGTGCTTGTTGTACGAGATGAGCTGCACCATCAGCAGCCGATCGCCGCCGCCGGGGCTGCGCACCAGGCGCGGCGCGGGCCAGTCCTCCTGGCGGGCGTAGTTCACGAACTCGGGGGCCCGCACCAGGTTCAGCAGGCTTTGGCCCCGATCGGCCGGCAGGCGCAGGCCCAGGTGCTGGCGCGCGATGCGGTTGCACCAGTCGATATGGAATTCCTTGTCCAGCGTGACCAGCCCGTCGGGCAGCGCCTGGGCGGCGGCGAAGAAGCCCTGCACATTCCCTTCCAGCATCGCGAGCTGGCGTTCCTGGTTGCGCAGGTGCCGGTAGATGCGGGCCAGGGCCTCGTCCCACGAGCCGGCCGAGGGCGGCGGAGGCCGCTGCAGGTCGTTGGTCCAGCGTGTGACGCGCGAGAGCTGCCAGATATGCCAGACCAGCAGCGTGCCCAGGCCGAAACTGAAGACGGCCCAGCCGAAGCTGCCCGTGATCGGCCGCGTAAGGGCCGCCAGGCCGGCCCACAAGAGGACGACGATGAGGTTGCGTATCCAGACCATGGAGCGAATTGTCGCATTGCCCGGAGCCCGGACCCTGCCGTCTTTTATGGTTTTTTTGTGAATTTTCCAGGGCACGGCGGATCCGGCTTCGCCGGTCCGCCCGTGCCGCCCCCTGGGGGGCGCGCGTCAGCGCGTAGGGGGGGATTAGCCTACAGGATGCGCGGTGAAGCGATAGCCGCTGCCGCGCACGGTCTCCACGTGGCCGTCGTGCTTGCTGGGCTCCAGGGCCTTGCGCAGGCGCCGGATGTGCACGTCCACCGTACGCTCTTCGACGAAGACGTGGTCGCCCCACACCTGGTCCAGCAACTGCGAACGCGAGAACACGCGCTCGGGGTGGGTCATGAAGAAGTGCAGCAGGCGGAACTCCGTGGGGCCGATGTTCAGCGTCACGCCGTTGCCATTGAGCCGGTGGGTGACCGGATCCAGCCGCAGCCCGGCGACGTCGATCAGGTCGTCGGTCAGCTGGGGCGCGCGCCGCCGCAGGACGGCCTTGATGCGGGCCATCAGTTCCTTGGGCGAGAACGGCTTGGTGATGTAATCATCGGCGCCGGCCTCCAGGCCGTCGACCTTGTCCTGCTCGGCGCCCTTGGCGGTGAGCATGATGATGGGAACGGCCTTGGTGCGCTCCTCGGTCCGCAGCTTGCGGGCCAGCGATACGCCCGAGGTGCCGGGCAGCATCCAGTCGAGCAGGATCAGGTCGGGGAGTTCGGCCCGGATCAAGGTCTGGGCCTGTTCGGCATCAGCCGCGCGCAGGACCTTGTGGCCCGCGAAGGACAGGTTGACCGAGACCAGCTCCTGGATGGCCGGTTCGTCTTCGACGACTAAAATAGTGCTGGACATGGATATGCCGGTTGGGTTGCTGAAGCATGTCCATAGTATGGCGGTATTGTTTCAGGTATGTGACATGATCCGGCCCCTGGGAAGGCCTCCGGCGCGGCCGCGGCCCCCATCGGCTACCATGGAGTCCCTACGCGAGAACAACATGGCTGGCCTGGACAAGAATACCCCTCTCCCCACCAATATCGTCGTGCACAGGCAGTCCAGGACGCTGGAGGTCGCCTTCGACGACGGCAGCAGTTTCCGGCTGCCTTTCGAGCTGCTGCGTGTCTACAGCCCCTCGGCCGAGGTCCGGGGCCACGGGCCGGGACAGGAGACGCTGCAGGTGGGCAAGCGCGACGTGGACCTCGTCTCGCTGGAGCCAGTAGGCAACTACGCGGTCCAGCCCCGGTTCTCCGACGGGCATTCGACCGGGATCTATTCGTGGGACATCCTGTATGCGCTGGGCCGCGACCAGGACCGCCTGTGGGCGGAGTATCTCGCCGCGCTGGAAGCGGCGGGGGCCTCGCGGGATCCCGAGCCCCAGGGCGGGATGGCAACAACCGACGTACGCCGTGAAGGTAAGCAATGAGCGATAAGCAGCACTCCTCCGCACCGGCTGGCGACACGCCGCCGGGCACGACCCATTTCGGCTTCCAGCAGGTGGCCGAGACCGACAAGGCGCGCAAGGTGGCCGAGGTCTTCCACTCGGTGGCCGCGCGCTACGACGTCATGAACGACCTGATGTCCGGCGGCATGCACCGGGCCTGGAAGGTATTCACCGTGGCCCGCGCCGGCGTGCGCCCGGGCATGAAGGTGCTGGACATCGCGGGCGGCACTGGCGATCTGGCCAAGGCCTTCGCCCGGCGCGCCGGGCCCACCGGCGAGGTCTGGCTGACCGACATCAACGATTCCATGCTGCGCGTGGGGCGGGACCGGATGCTGGATGCGGGGCTGATGCTGCCCACCGCCGTCTGCGACGCCGAGAAGCTGCCTTTCCCGGACGGGTATTTCGACCGCGTCTCGGTAGCGTTCGGGCTGCGCAACATGACCCACAAGGATCGGGCCCTGGCCGAGATGACGCGGGTGCTGCGGCCCGGCGGCAAGCTGCTGGTGCTGGAGTTCTCCCGGGTCGCCAAGCCGCTGCGGGCGGCCTACGACTGGTATTCGTTCAACATCCTGCCCTGGCTGGGGCGCAAGGTGGCCCAGGACGAGGCCAGCTACCGCTACCTGGCCGAATCCATCCGCATGCACCCGGATCAGGACACCCTGGCCGGCATGCTGGAACAGGCCGGCCTGGCGCGTGTCCAATATTTCAATCTGACCGCCGGGGTGGTCGCCCTGCACGAGGGCGTGCGGCTGTAGCTTCCCTTGTTGCAAATTCCTTCGCGAATCCGGGGCGTTCCGACTGGCGATTTGCGCCATAGTCCGTTAAATTTCAGCTTATTGTCAGGAAAGGCTGCTACGACCGCCCGTCTGCGGGGGCGTCGCGGCGCCGGGCATCCCCACCTGACAGCAATGGCGCCCACGCTGCCAGGCAGACCCGGTATCGGGGCCGGCAGGGCGGCGCCACGACATTGATTACAGGAGAATCCACACAATGTCTCGACGATTTTTTTCCAGGTTCATCCCGGCTCTGGTCATCGCCGTATCGACCGTGGCCATGCTGGGCGTCTCGCATGACGCCCTGGCCAAGCGCCTGGGCGGGGGCGGCAGCATGGGCCGCCAGTCCAGCAACGTGACGCAGCGGCAGGCGACGCCGCCGGCGCGCACTCCCCAGCAGAACCAGCAGGCCGCGCCGTCGGCCGCTCCTGCCGCAGCGGGGGCCGCCGCCGGCGCCACCGCCGCGCGCAGCGGCATGTCGCGCTGGCTGGGCCCCATCGCCGGCATCGCCGCCGGCCTGGGCCTGGCGGCCCTGCTGTCGCATTTCGGCCTGGGCGCTGCCGCGGCCGAGTTCATCGGCAGCCTGCTGCTCATCGCGCTGGCCATCTTCGCCGTGCTGTTCATCGTTCGCCGGCTGCGCGGCGTCGGCCAGCAACCGGCGCTCCAGAGCGCGGGCAACAGCCGCTTCCAGCAGCGCAACGAGCCGCCCGCCCCCATGGCGCGCGAATCGGTGGCGCCCGCGGCTGCCGCGCCGGCGGCCGTGCCTGCCGCTTCCTTGGCCGCCGCGGGGCCTGCCCCCACCGGTGAGTGGGGCATTCCCAGCGATTTCGACGCCGCGAATTTCCTCAGCCATGCGAAGAGCTATTTCGTGCAGTTGCAAGGCGTCTGGGACCGTGGCGACTTGAGCGAACTGCGCGATCGGGTCACCGACGACCTGCTGGCCGAACTCAGCCAGCAAATCGGCCAGCGCCAGGGGCAGAACGTGACCGAGGTGGTACTGCTGAACGCGGAACTGCTTGGCATCGAGACCGTCTCCGACGGCCACCTCGCCAGCGTCCGCTTCTCCGGCATGCTGCGCGAGGCCCCGGGCACCGAGGCGTTCCGCTTCGAGGAAGTCTGGAACCTGTTCAAGCCCAACGACGGCGGCTGGCTGCTGGCCGGCGTGCAGCAGATCCCGGTGCAGGAACACAACCGGTAAACTTGCGGGGTCGAACCCCGTGGAACGCCCGTCCTCGGACGGGCGTTTTTCATTGGCAGGCCGGATCGCCGGTCGGTTCTCCTTACTGGTTTCCGTCTCGCATCCTATGCCCGTGTCCCTGCCGTACCCTTCCGCCGCCGCCATCCGGGCGCTCGATACGCTGCTGTTGCGCGAACCCTGGGCCCGCGAGCGGCTGCGCCAGCATGCCGGCAAGACAGCCCGCCTGGCCGCCGGCTCCCTGAGCATGACGCTGACGATCACCCCGCAAGGCCTGGTCGAGGCCGCCGCCGCGGATGTCGTGCCCGACGTGACCCTGACCGTCGATGGCGGCAGGCTGCCGGAGCTGCTCTCGGGCGATGCCGCCCGCCGGATGGGGGCGGTGCGCATCGAGGGCGATGCGGCGCTGGCCCACGTGCTGGGAGACCTGGCGCGGGATCTGCGCTGGGACGTGGAAGAAGACCTGGCCGGGGTCGTCGGCGACATACCCGCCGCCCGCCTGGTCCGTACGGCGCGGGGCGTGGCGGACGGGCTGCGCGCCGGCGCCTGGCGGCTGGCCGAGAACGTGGCGGAGTACCTGACCGAGGAAAGCGGGGCGGTGGCGTCCTCGCACGCGCTGCAGGCCTGGGGGGGCGAGGTGCGGCGACTGCGCGACGACGCCGAGCGCGCGGGCAAGCGGGTCGAGCACCTGCTGACGCGGCTGGCCCGGCTCGAAACCCGCCTGGGCGCGGAGGGCTAGGCCATGTTCACCTTCCTGCGCCTGATCCGCATCATGTTCGTCAGTTTCCGCTACGGCCTGGACGAACTCGTGATCTCCGGCATCCGGCATCCCTGGACCGAGCGCCTGCTGGTCGTGATGCGGCTGGGCCGCAAGCTGCATGCGCCGCGTGGCGAGCGGCTGCGCCTGGCGCTGGAGACGCTCGGCCCGATTTTCGTCAAGTTCGGCCAGGTGCTGTCGACGCGGCGCGACCTGATCCCGGCGGACATCGCCGACGAACTGGCGCGCCTGCAGGACCGCGTGCCGCCGTTTCCGTCCGAGGTGGCGATCGCCAGCATCCGCAAGGAACTGGGCCGGCACCCGGATGAACTGTTCGCCAGCTTCGAGCGCGAACCGGTGGCCTCGGCCTCGATCGCGCAGGTGCATTTCGCGGTGCTCAAGGACGGCCGCGACGTGGCGGTGAAGGTGCTGCGGCCCAACATGGCGCCGGTGATCGACAAGGACCTGCGGCTGCTGCGGGCGGCGGCCACGCTGATCGAGAAGATCTCGGCCGACGGACGGCGCCTGAAGCCGCGCGAGGTGGTGGCCGAGTTCGACAAATACCTGCACGACGAACTCGACCTGCTGCGCGAGGCGGCCAACTGCAGCCAGCTGCGCCGCAACTTCGCCCCCGACGGGCCCCGCGGCGACCTGCTGATCGTGCCGGAAGTGATGTGGGACTATTGCTCCTCGTCCATCTTCACGATGGAGCGCATGCGCGGCATCCCCGTCAATCATGCCGAGCGGCTGGTCGAGGCCGGCGTGGACCTGAAGAAGCTGGCGCGGGACGGCGTGGAGATCTGCTTCACCCAGATGTTCGCGGACGGCTTCTTCCACGCGGACATGCACCCGGGCAACATCTACGTGTCGGACGATCCGCGCACGCTGGGGCGCTACATCGCGCTTGATTTCGGCATCGTCGGTTCGCTGTCCGAGTTCGACAAGAACTACTTGGCGCAGAACTTCCTGGCCTTCTTCCGGCGCGACTACCGCCAGGTCGCCCGCCTGCACATCGAGTCCGGATGGGTACCGCCCGGCACGCGCGAGGAAGAACTCGAAGGCGCGATCCGGGCCTGCTGCGAACCCTATTTCGACCGGCCCCTGGCCGAGATCTCGCTGGGGCAGGTATTGCTGCGCCTGTTCCAGACCTCGCGCCGTTTCAACGTCGAGATCCAGCCGCAACTGGTGCTGCTGCAGAAGACGCTGCTCAACGTCGAAGGCCTGGGACGCGAACTGGATCCCTCGCTGGACCTGTGGAAGACGGCCAAGCCCTATCTCGAGCGCTGGATGCACGAGCGCGTCGGCTGGGCGGCGCTGCGCAACAACCTCCGGCGCGAGTCGCAGCAGTGGGCGCGGATGCTGCCCGAACTGCCGCGCCTGGTGCATCATCAATTGGCCCGCCCGGATCGTTCCGCCGATACCCTGGCCGAACTGCAGCGCCTGCGGGCCGCCCAGCAGCAGACCAATCGCCTGATGGCGGTGATCGCCGGCGTGTTGGCGGTGGGCGTGGCCGTGGCGCTGTGGGCGGTCGCCCGCTAGCCGGGTTCCCGGCTCCGGATTTTCCGAAGGCTGGATCCGCGTAATCCGCATTTCCAGCCGGCGCGGCTTGCGGCAGCATGGCGCCATGGACTCCTTGCTCTCGACGTACTCCGCGGCCAGCTGGCCCCTGATCCTTCTCATCCTCGGTACTTTCTTCGTGGCCGGCGCCGTCAAGGGCGTCATCGGCCTGGGGCTGCCCACCGTCGCCATGGGGCTGCTGGGCCTGGCCATGGCCCCGGCGCAGGCCGCGGCGCTGCTCGTGGTGCCCTCCATGGTGACGAACGTCTGGCAACTGGCCGCCGGCGGGCGCTTCGTGCACCTGGCCAGGCGGCTGTGGCCCCTGCTGGCCGGCGTGGTGGCCGGCACCTGGCTGACGGCGGCGCTGGCCGGAACGGGGTCGCAGCCCTGGGCGGTCCGGGCGCTGGGCGTGGCGCTGGTGCTGTACGCGGCCTTCGGCCTGATGGCCTTCCAACTGCGCGTGCCGCCCGGCGCGGAGCGCCGGCTGGGCGGGCTGGCCGGCCTGGCGACCGGCGCGGTGACCGCTGCCACCGGAGTGTTCGTGATACCCGCCGTGCCCTACCTGCAGGCGCTGGGCCTGGCCAAGGACGAACTGGTGCAGGCGCTGGGCATGGCCTTCACGGTCTCGACGCTGGCGCTGGCCGTGGCGCTGGCGCGCGGCGGCGCCCTGGGCTACCAGCAGATGGCGGCGTCCCTGGTGGCCCTGGTGCCGGCCATGGCGGGCATGTGGGCGGGCCAGGTCCTGCGCCACCGCATCAGCCCCGCGGCGTTCCGCCGGGGGTTCTTCACGGGGCTCGGCCTCCTGGGCCTGTACCTCTGTTTCTGACCGGCCGCCGCGCCCATCCCCACCCACCGATACGCCAGTCCTGACGGGCCTGGAAAGCCCCGGCCCGCTGTGCGATACTCGCGCGGTTTTGGCTTTTTTTCCCGGGTGGGCTCGGCATCATGGTGTTCTGGTTCGTCTTGCTCTACCTGCTGGTATCCATCTGCATCGGCGTGGTCGCCGCCCGCCGGGTGTCGAACTCCACCGACTATGCGGTGGCCGGCAGGTCGCTGCCCCTGTTCATCGTGGTCGCCACGACCTTCGCCACCTGGTTCGGCTCCGAGGCGGTGCTGGGCGTATCGGCCGTGTTCGTGCGGGAAGGGCTGGGCGGCGTGGTCGAGGATCCCTTCGGCGCGTCGATGTGCCTGGTGCTGGTGGGCGTGTTCTTCGCCGCGCGGCTCTACCGGCACAACCTGCTGACGCTGGGCGACTACTACCGCGAACGCTACGGCCCCATCGTCGAGGTTCTCATGAGCCTGGCGATCATCATCTCGTACCTGGGATGGGTGGCGGCGCAGGTCAAGGCCCTGGGACTGGTGTTCCACATGCTCGACCCGGGCGTGTTCTCGCAGACCAGCGGCATGATCATCGGCACGCTGATCGTTATGACCTACACGCTGTTCGGCGGCATGTGGTCGGTCGCGCTGACCGATTTCTTCCAGATGATCGTGATCGTGGCCGGGCTCTTCACCATCGCCTATTTCGCCACCGACCTGGCCGGCGGCGTGGGCGTCGTCGTGCACGAGGCGACCAGCCGTGACCTGCTCAATTTCCTGCCTCCGGCCACGACGCACGACATACTGTTCTTCTTCGCGGCATTGGTCACGATGATGCTGGGCTCCATCCCGCAGCAGGACGTCTACCAGCGAGTGATGTCGTCCAAGGACGTGAGCACGGCCCGGCGCGGCCCCGTCATCGGCGGGCTGCTTTACCTGATGTTCGCCTGCATCCCCATGTACATAGGGGTAGCCGCCTTCAGCGTGATGCCCGACACGGTCGGGACGCTGCTGCAGGAGGATCCCCAGAAGATCCTGCCCACCTTCATCCTCGAGCGCATGCCCACGGTGGCGCAGGTGTTCTTCTTCGGCGCGCTGCTGTCGGCCATCATGTCGACCGCCTCGGCCACGCTGCTGGCGCCTTCCACCACCTTCGCCGAGAACATCCTGCGCCATTTCATGCCGGGCATGTCCGACAAGCATTTCCTGCGCGCGATGCGCGTGTCGGTGGTGCTGTTCGGGCTGTGCGTGCTGACTTTCGCGCTCAGCACGTCCGACAGCATCTACGAGATGGTGGCGGGCGCCTATACCGTCACGCTGGTGGGGGCGTTCGTGCCGCTGCTGATGGGCCTGTACTGGCGGCGAGCGACCACGCAGGGCGCGCTGCTGTCGTCGGTGATGGGGGTGGCCGCCTGGCTGCTGGTCAGGGCTTTTGCAGCGGAAGTTTTTCCGCCACAATTGGCGGGACTGCTGGCGGGATTCGTCGGCATCTGGGCCGGCAGCCTGCTGCCCCAAGTGGTGCGGGCGCGCGTGCGGCCCGCGCTGCATCCGGTCCTGTAAGTTCTGTTACAGGCGCGTCCCGCGCCTTGCCCGGCCGGATCCGGAAGGAATGTGTCATGCGGGGGTAAGACTCCCGCCATATCCTTCGCCGATCTTCCGGCGACTTGGAACGCTCAAGCTGCCGGCTTCCATACAAGGGCCCATCATGCTGTACCCGGAACTATTCAAATCCCTGGAGTCCGTGCGCTGGGACATGGGAAAGGACGTGCCGTGGGACCAGTTCGACGCCAGTCTGCTGACCGACGAGCAAGCGCACACGATCAAGATGAATGCGATCACCGAGTGGTCGGCGCTGCCGGCCACCGAGATGTTCCTCCGGGACAACCGCGAGGACAGCGATTTCAGCGCGTTCATGTCGATCTGGTTCTATGAAGAGCAGAAGCATTCGCTGGTGTTGCAGGAATACCTCAAGCGCTTTCGTCCGGACATGCTGCCGACCGAGGACGAGCTGCACCACGTGCGCTTCGAGTTCGACGCCGCGCCCGCGCTCGAGACCCTGACGCTGCACTTCTGCGGCGAGATCCGGCTCAACCATTGGTACCGCCGTGCCGCGCAATGGCACAGCGAGCCGGTCATCAAGGCCATCTACAAGCTGATCGCGCAGGACGAGGCCCGCCATGCGGGGGCCTATCTGCGCTACATGAGGCGGGCGCTGACCGAGCGAGGCAAGGAGCTGGCCGACCAGGCACGCAACGCCTTCGCCAAGATAGGCGTGCTGATGGCGTCGGCCAAGCGCACCTCGCAGGCGCTGCACCCGACCAACCTGCACGTCAACAAGAGTCTGTTCCCCAACGATACGGTGCAATCCCGGCTGCCCGAGCCGGGCTGGCTCGACCGCTGGCTGGACGACCAGATCCAGTTCGACCGGGAGTGGGAGGGCAAGGTGGCCGAACGCATCCTGCACACCATGTCGACCCTGCTCGGCCGCAGCTTCGCGACGGTGCAGGACCTGAACCGCTACCGCAAGGAACTGGCCGCCGGCTAGGGCACGGGCACGGGTACGGCCGGGCTAGACGGACGGAATGAGTCCGCCGTCCACCCGCACCACGGACCCCGTGGTATAGGATGCGCGCTCGCTGGCCAGGAAGGCCACCGTGTCCGCGTACTCCGACGGATCGCCATAGCGCCGCATGGGGATGGTGGCGGTGCTCAGGCGGGCGATTTCCTCGACTTCCTTGCCTTCGCGCCGGGCGCGGGCCTCGTCCAACTGGCGGATGCGGTCGGTGGCGATGCGGCCGGGCACGATGACGTTCGCCGTGATGCCGTAGGGCGCGACTTCCGCCGCCAGCGTCTTCGACCAGCCCACCAGGGCCATGCGCAGCGTGTTTGAGATGCCGAGGTTGGGGATGGGGCTGACCACGCCCGAGCTGGCGCTGGTGATGATGCGGCCCCAGCGCCGCTCCTGCATGGCCGGCAGCACCAGGTCGGTCAGGCTCATCAGGCTGACCACCATGGACCGGAAATGGCTTTCCCAGGTGCCGGCATCGACGCCTCCGGCGCGGGTGGGCGGCGGGCCCCCCGAGTTGTTGACCAGGATTTCCACCGGCCCCAGCGCCTTTCCGATCTGGACCACGCCGGCCTGCAGCATGTCGGGGCGCGCGAGGTCCATGGGCACGGCCAGGGCGCGGCCGCCCTTGCCGGTGATCGACTCGACCGTGGCGGCCAGGCTGGCCGGATCGACGTCGGCCGCCGCCACGTGGGCGCCTTCGCGCGCCAGCGCATGCGCGATCGCGCCGCCCAGCCCGCCGCCGGCTCCCAGCACCAGCGCCACCCGGCCGTTCAGTCCCAGATCCATGTGTTCGTTCCCGTGAGATGAGTTGCTAGAGCGAGCCCGGATAGGCGCCGCCGTCCACCAGCAGGTTCTGGCCCGTCATGTAGCCCGCGTGCACGCTGCAAAGAAACGCGCACAGGGCGCCGAACTCCTCGGGCCGCCCGAACCGGCCGGCGGGTATACCCGCCTGGCGCTGAGCCAGGGCGCGTTCGACGGCCTCGTCGCTGGCGCCGGCGCCGAACTGGGCGGTGGCCGTCACGCGCAGGCGCTCGGTCTCGATGGCGCTGGGCAGCAGGTTGTTGATGGTGACGTTGCGCGCCACGGTCTGGCGGGCTAGTCCGGCCACGAAGCCGGTCAGGCCCAGGCGCGCGGCGGTGGACAGGCCCAGCGTGGCGATGGGGGCCTTGACCGAGCCCGAGGTGATGTTGACGATGCGGCCGAAGCCGCGCGCCATCATGCCGTCCACGTAGGCTTTCATCAGCGCCACCGGGGCCAGCAGGTTGGCCTCCAGCGCGGCGTTCCAGTCGTCGCGGGACCAGTCGCGGAAATCGCCTGGAGGCGGGCCGCCGGCGTTGGTGACGACGATGTCGGGAGCGGGGCAGGCGGCGATGGCGGCGGCCTGTCCTTCGGGCGTGGCGATGTCGGCCGCGACGGGGATCGCGGCGACGCCCGTTTCGTCGGACAGGGCGCGCGCCGCGCGTTCCAGCGGTTGCGCCGCGCGCGCGACCAGGACCAGCGCCACGCCTTCCTGGGCCAGCGCGCGGGCGCAGGCCTGGCCCAGGCCTCTGCTGGCGCCGCACACCAGGGCGGTCTTGCCGGAGATGCCGAGATCCATCGTGGTCTCCTCAGGACGCGCCGTAGAACCGGGCCGCGATCTTCTCGGCCAGTCCCACCGCGCCGTACAGCAACAGGCCCACCACGCACAGGGCGAAGATGGCCGCGAGGATCAGCGGCGTGTCGGCCTGCGACGAAGCGAACACGATCAGGTAACCCAGGCCCCGCTGGGCGGTGATGAACTCGGCCACGATCACGCCGATGATGGCGAAGGTGACCGAGATCTTCATGCCGCTGAAGATGTGCGGCACCGCGTAGGGCATGCGCACCGACATGAACATCTGCCAGTTGGTCGCGGTCAGCACCCGGCACAGGCGCAGCATGTCGGGCGGCGTGTCGCGCAGGCCCGCCATGGTGGCGATGACGATGGGGAAGAAGGCGATGAACACGCCGAAGGCCAGCCGCGATTCGCTGCCTATACCGAACCAGACGACGAACAGCGGGGCCAGGGCGACCTTGGGGATGAGCTGGAACAGGACCACGCCGGGATAGACCGCCGACTTGAGCGTGCGCGAGTAGGTCAGCGCGATGGCCAGCACGATGCCCAGCACCGTCGCCAGCAGGAAGCTCAGCACGGTCTCGGTCGCGGTCGGGATCGTGTGCGCCAGGATGGCGCCGCGGCTTTCCATCAAGCGGGCGAAGATCACCGACGGCGCGGGCATCAGCGAGACGGGAACGGCGTAGGCGCGCACCACGATCTCCCAGGCCAGGAGAATCGCGACAGTGGTTCCCGTGGGCAGCAGCAGTTGGCGCGCCTGCCGCCCCAGCGGGCGCAGCAGGCCCGAGGGGGTTCGTGATCCGGTGCGTGCTGCGGGACTGTAGGTCATGCTCATGGACACTGTCTTGCCTCGCTATTCGCTCGTTGCCAGGGTGGGAGCGTGCGGGCTCCGCCTGGAGGGGAGGGGATGGGCGCCCGCATCGGCGCCATGCTCGATGGTGTGGCGCAGGGCGTTGCACAGATCGTTGAACTCCATCGTTTCGACGATGGACGGCTGGCGGGGCCGCTCGAACGGCACCTTGACGTCGCAGACGATGGTGGAGGGCCGGCGGGTCATGACCAGGATGCGGTCCGAGAGCAGGACGGCCTCGCGGATGCTGTGCGTGATGAATACACCCGTCTTCTTGTAGCGCTGCCAGATGTCGAGCAGGGCGACGTTCATCTCGTCGCGGGTGATCGCATCCAGGGCGCTGAAGGGTTCGTCCATCAGCAGCAGGTGGGGATCGTGGATCAGCGCGCGGCAAATGGCGGCGCGCTGGCGCATGCCGCCGGAAAGCTGGGCCGGCTTGTGGTCGCGGAAGTCGGCCAGGCCCACCATCCTGAGCAGTTCCATCGCCCGGTCCCGGTAGTCGCCGACGTTCTTCTTCAGGATGTCGATGGGGAACAGGACGTTCTGCATCACGGTCTTCCAGGGCAGCAGCGTGGCGTCCTGGAAGATCATGCCGATGTCGTTGCGCGGCCCGGCCACGGGCTGGCCGGCTTCCATGATGGTGCCGCTGGTGGCGGGTTCCAGGCCGGCCAGCATCATCAGCAGGGTGGACTTGCCGCAGCCGCTGGGACCGAGGATGGACACGAACTCCCCCTTCTCGATCGAGAAGGTGGCGTTGTGGACCGCCTCGACCGTCCCGGCGGTGCCCTGGTAGGTCTTGGAGACGCGGTCGGCGCTGAGATGGGACGTGTGCATGGCTCCGTCCTCAGGCCAGCAGCTTGACGAACTCTTGCGTCTGCTGGCGCGCGCGGTCCCAGTCCGCCTTGTCCAACTGCACCGAGCCGATGAAACGGTTGGTGAAGAGCGCCTGGGTCGAGGGCCGCTTGGCCGACGGCGGGACGGCATACTGCATGATGAGGTCGATCATCTCGTCCACGCGCCGCATGTCGCTGTAGCCCAGCCCGTGGTCGATGGCTTCGGGCTCGATTGCCGAGGCCAGCATGAAGCCTTGGCTGAGCCGCGAGAACTCCCGGCCGCCGGCGGTGAGCGTCAGTTCGGGGACCTTCTTCAGGAAGATGTCCAGGGATTCATCGGGGTTCTTGAGCTGGTAGGCCAGGCCCTCCAGCAGCGCGTCGGTGACGGCGCGGCAAAGTTCCGGGTCCCGCTGCAGCACGTCGGGGCGGGTCAGGATGTTGTTCGAGTAGAAGGGCAGGCCGTACTTGCTCCACAGGAAGGCGCGCGTATCGGTGCCCATGGCCTTGGCCACCGCGTAGGACGTGCTGGCGACCACCAGCGCCGCGTCGATCTGCTTTTCCACCAGCGTGCGTTCCAGCACGCGGGGATCGGCCTGGATGATCTGCACCTTGCCCGCGTCGATGTCGGCCTTCTTCGCGAACGCCTTCCACAAGGGGAATTCGGTCGAGGCGGGCACGGCGCCGATGCGCTTGCCCTCCAGGTCCTTGGGCGTGCGGATGGGCGAATCGCTGCGCATCAGGACGCCGGCATAGGCGTCGTAGTTGGTCGTGCCCAGCGCCACCAGCGGCAGGCCCGTGGCCGCGCTGACGATGGTCGAGCTGGCCGACACCAGTCCGAAGTCGAACTGGCCGTTGGCGATGGCCTGCGACGCCGTCAGCGAACCGAAGCCGCGGCTGATCTCGACGTTCAGGCCGCGCTTCTTGAAGAAGCCGCGCTCGTCGGCGATGTAGACGTAGGCGGTCGCGCCTTGGGCCAGCCAGGGCAGGGTGAACTTCACCGTGCGTTGCTGCGCGGCGAACACGGCGGGGGCACAGGCGGCAGCGCCGGTCAGGGCCAATGCCGATTTCAGGACGCGGCGGCGCCCTGCCGGGGAAACTTGCCTGGGGATGCTGGGGTCGGTCATGACTGCTTCTCCTTTAAAGATCCAAACTCGGCAAGGGCCGCGGGGGAACGCGTCGTGGCGTTCAGACCGTGGCCGTACGCTTGGCGGGCCGCGCGGCGGGCTGCTGGCGCGGGCGAAGCTGGAGCTGGTCGACGCGCTCCTGGGTATAGATGTCCGTCCAGTTCGCCCACGCCTGGTCGGTGACCTTGCGTGGATCATAGGAACGGTTCGGGATCTCCATGCGCTTGCCGCCCAGGTGGACGTGGCGGATGCGGCGTTTGTCCTGGAGCAGGGAGATGTCTTCCAGAGGCGAGCCGTCGACGGCGATGAAGTCGGCCTGGCGTCCGGCTTCCAGTACGCCGACGCGGTCGCAGTCGGCCAGGAAGCGCGCCGACACCTCGGTCGCGCAGCGCAGCGCCTGGGCGGGCGTGAAGCCGAGGTCCTCGACGAAGATCTCCAGTTCGCGCGCATGCCACTCGCCGTAGGGCGTGACGGCGAAGCCCGAGTCCGTGCCTATCATCATCGGCACGCCGGCCTCGCGCGCCTTGGCGAGATTGACACAGGCGATCTCGTATTCGCGCCGGTTGTCCTCGTGGCGTCCACGCTGTCTCGCCGGCTCATGCGGCTGCGTGAACTCGATGATGTTGCGCGGGAATGTCATGGTCGGGCCGATGGCGCTGCCGGTGCGCAGCATGGCCTCCAGGCATTCGTCATCCAGGTAGTAGGCGTGGAAGATCAGGTCCACGCCGGCGCGCGCCGCATACAGGGTGGCCTCGCGGCCGCGCGCATGGACGACCACGCGCTTGCCCAGCCGGTGGGTCTCCTCGACGATGGCCGTGGTCTCGTCCTGCGTGAAGGCTGCCACCAGTTCGCCGTTGGGACGGCGATGAAAACCGTCCAGCGCGATCTTGATGCAGTCGACGCCGTTCTTGACCTGGCGTCGGACTTCCTCGATGGCTTCGTCGCGGCTGGTGACCAGGCGGCCAATGGAGGTCTCGGGCACGCCTATCCAGGTGGGATACCAGTCCGTCAGCCCCTGCCGCGTGGTCAGGTAGCGGCCGGCGGCGGTAACGCGCGGGCCGTCGAACATGCCGAAGTTGATGGCGTTGCGCACCGACAGGCTCAACTGGCCGGCATCGCCCGGCGCGCAGATCGACGTGAAGCCGGCGGCCAGCACCTTCTGCGCGAAGAACAGGCCGCGCAGCGAGCGGAATTCCATCGGCTGGTAGAGGTCGATGTCTTCCTCGCTCTTGGCATTGCCGTAGGCCAGGTGGGTGTGGACGTCGATCATGCCGGGCATGACGAAATAGCTGGAGTAGTCCAGCACCTCGACGCCTTCGCCCGGCGCACCGGCGCCGGCGGCGGGGCCGGCGTACGAGATGGCGCCGTCGTCCTCGACGACCAGGACGCCGCCGCCCACCGGCTGGTTGCTATTGCCCGTGAACAGCTGGGCGCACTTGACGAACTTCCTCATTGGATTCCTCCCGTTGTGCGATAGCGATCGAAAGCCTGCATGGCGTCGCGGACGGCCGACTCCACGTCCGCCCGGGCGCTTTCCTCCAGGTCCCGCAGCGGCGAGCGGACGAAGCCGCCGTTCCAGCCCCGGCCGCGCATGGCCGCCTTGACCGTCTGCGGCTGGCCATGGCGTCGCGCCAGCTCGCGGTAGGCGAACCATGACCGGTGCAGCGCGCCGCCGGTCCGGGCGTCGCCCGCGCGCAGCGCGCGATAGGCCGCCAGGATCAGCTCGGGCAGGGCACAGCTGTTGGTGCTGGTCAGTCCGTCGAAGCCCGCCGTGGCGGGGCCGGTCAGGGCGAGGTCGGACGCCGACAGCAATTGCAGGCGCCCGCCCAGGCGGCCGACCAGTTGGTCGACCACGGTGGGGTTCAGCTCGCCCTGCTTGAGGCCCACCACGCCGGGCAGGTCGGCCAGCCGTTCCAAGGTCGGCACGGACAGCGTGATGCCGACCCCGGGGGCGTTGTAGATGACCACGCCGCCCGGCGCCTCGGCGGCGATGTCCTGGAAGAAGCGCACGATCTGCGCGTCGGTGACTTCCGATACATAGGGCGGCATGACCATGGGATAGCCGCCCAGCTCGCCGGCCAGCGCTGTCAGTTCGCGCACGCCGCGCGGATCCGAGCCGGCCGCGCACAGCAGCAGGCCCGCGCGGCCGCCGACGGCGCCGGCCGCGGCGCGGAACAGCCGCGCGCGCTCGTCCAGCGTCATGGTGGCGAATTCGCCGTAGGTGCCACCGATCAGGACGCCGTCGTAGCCCAGGTCCAGGGTCCGCTCGATATTGGCCGCCAGGGCGCCTTCGTCCAGGCGGCCTTCCCGCTCGAACGGCGTCACGACGATGCTGAACGCGCCGCGCAGGACTTGCGCGGCGTCTTTTGCGGCACTCGACATCTTTCCTCCTCCTGGTTGCCTGCCCGCGGGGCGTTTCCGGCCCGCTTCTGCTTGGGTCGAGCAAAGTCTATTGAAATGTATGGCGTAGGAACACCTATGGTATACCCGTGGTGTTCCGATCGGGTTCGTTGGGCATAATGCGGCCACGACCTCAGCAAAGGACCCTTCATGACGAATGCCAAATCGCTCCCCGGGCTTCAGCGCTGCGACGTGCTGCTCGAAGGCGGGACCGTGGTCGATGGCAGCGGCCGGCCGGGCTTCGTCGCGGATGTCGCGCTGGCCGGGGATCGCATCGTCGCCGTGGGCAGCCTGAAAGGGGTGAAGGCGGAACAGGCGTACGACGTGGCGGGCTGCGTCGTGGCGCCGGGCTTCATCGATTCCCATACCCACGACGACAACGCCGTGCTGGCCGGACCCGACATGGCCTGCAAGGTCAGCCAGGGGGTCACCACGGTGGTCACCGGCAACTGCGGCATCAGCCTGGCGCCCGTGCTGCCGCGCGCCGGTGTGCCCGCCACCTTCCATCTGCTGGGCGAGGCCTCGGCCTTCCGCTTTCCCGATTTCGGTGCCTATCTGGATGAGCTGGCGCGCCATCCGGCCGCGGTCAACGTGGCCTGCCTCGTGGGCCATTCCACGCTGCGCCTGGCGGAAATGTCCGACCTGGAGCGGCCCGCCAGCCAGGACGAAGTGCGGGCGATGCGCCAGCGCTTCGCGCGGGCGTTCGAGGCGGGGGCGCTGGGGCTCAGCACCGGGCTGTACTACCCGGTCAGCCGCATGGCGCCCACCGGGGAAGTGGTGGACGTGGCGAACGTCATGGCCGGCAGCGACGGGGTCTACGCGACCCACATGCGCGATGAGGGCGACGGGGTTGAGGAATCGCTGGAGGAGGCCTTGCGCATCGGCCGCGATGCCGACGTCGCGGTGCTGATCTCGCACCACAAGGTGATCGGCCCCGCCAACTTCGGCCGCTCGACCCGCACCTTGGCGCGCATCGGCCGGGCGAGCCGCGAGCAGCGGGTAGGGCTGGACGTCTATCCCTATGTCGCGGGTTCGACCGCGCTCGATCCCGAGCGGTGCCGGGGCCAGATGCGTGTGATGGTGACGTGGTCGCGAGACCATCCGGAGCAGGCCGGGCGCGACATCGTCGACATCGCGCGCGACTGGGGCTGCCTGCCGGTCGAGGCCGCCAGGCGGCTGCTGCCGGCCGGCGCGATCTACTTCATGCTGGACGAAGAGGACGTACGCCGCATCATGGCCTATCCGCTGACCATGATCGGGTCGGACGGCTTGCCGCACGATACGCATCCGCATCCGCGCCTGTGGGGCACCTTTCCGCGCGTGCTGGGCCACTACGCGCGCCAGTTGGGGCTGCTGACCCTGGAGGACGCCGTGCAGCGGATGACCCGACTGCCGGCCGAGTTCTTCGGCCTGACGGACCGCGGCGCGATCCGCGAGGGCGCCTATGCGGACGTCACCGTCTTCGACCCCGCCGTGGTGGCCGACCTGGCGACTTTCGACGCGCCCACGCAGCGGGCCGCGGGCATCCGCCATGTGTTCGTCAACGGCGGCCAGGTGTGGCACGGCGGGGAAGGCCGGGCGGCCCGGCCCGGCCGCGCGCTGCGGCGCGGCGCCCGCTGAACGGGGCGATCGGGACATGCGGGCAGCGGGGTATACTATTGGTATGCCAGAAGAACTCACCCACGAGACACCGCTCGACGCTTCCCTTGGCGGCCCGGCGCCAGGCCGGGGCGACGGCAGCGGCCGCAGCCTGAGCGAACAGGCCTACGACCAACTGCTGGACAAGATCCTGCGCGGAGACCTGCCCGCGGGCGCCGTGCTGCAGGAACGCAGCCTTGCCGACTCCCTGCAGATTTCGCGCACGCCGATACGCGAGGCGCTGGGCCGCCTGGAGAACGAGGGCGTCATCGTCCGCCACCTGGGCCGCATCATCATGGTCCGGGAAATCTCGGTCCAGGAAATCATGGACGTGTTGCACATCCGCAGCATGCTCGAGACCGAGGCCGTGACGCTGGCAAACGGCCACATCGCCGTCGAGGAACTGGAGCGCTTGCGCGGACAGTTCGAGCTGCTCGAGAACGATCCCGAGCCGGATCCCGCCGATCACTGGCAACTGGACGACGCCCTGCACAACCTGATCGCCGACGCCAGCGGCAACGTCGTGCTGAGCGAAATGGTGCGCAGCCTGCGCCGGCGCACGCGCATGTTCAACCTGAAGCGCATGCCGGAACGCTACGGCCCCGGCCGCGAAGAACACCTGGCGCTGATCGACGCGCTGGTGCGGCAGGACGTCCAGGCCGCGCGGCAGGCGATGACCACGCACCTGGACAACACGCGTCAAAGCATCCTGCGCAAACTGAACCGGCCGCCCGCCCGATAGGGCGGCGGCCGGCGAGGATGGCCGGGGCGCGATGCCCCGGCCGGTTGCGTCAGGCGATCAGCCGAGCTGCACCGGTACGAAGATCTTGGCATCGCCGCGCTGCACGAGCAGCGCTACGTTCTTGCCCGACTTCGCGATCAGCGTGCGCACCTGGTCGACGCTCCGCACCGGGACGCCGTTCAGCGACAGCAGCAAGTCCCCGGGTTCGATGCCGGCCTGCTCGGCAGGGCCGCCTACCTGCTCGACCACCAGCCCACCATTGTCGCCCACGGCCATCCGTTCCTGCGGCGTGAGCGGACGCAGCGCCAGCCCCAACCGGCCGTGCGCGGCGCCGCCGCGCGTATCGGCGCTGGCCGTGGCTTCCGCCTTGGCGCTGCCCAGCTTGGCGACGATGTCGTGCGGCGAACCGTTGCGCCAGACTTCCAGCTTGACGTCCTGTCCCGGTGTGGCCAGGCTGATCACCGCGGGCAGGTCGCCCGAGGCCACCACGGGCTTGCCGTCGATCTTGCGGATGATGTCGCCGGACTTCAGGCCGGCCTTGTCGGCGGGGCTGCCCTTTTCCACGCTGGCGACCAGCGCGCCGGTGGGCGAGTCCAGCTTGAACGAATCGGCCAGCGCCTGGTTGACCTCCTGGATGGTGACACCCAGGCGGGCATGGTGGACTTCGCCATGCGCCACGATCTGGTCCTTGACCTTGGCCGCCACGTCGATCGGGATCGCGAACGACAGGCCTTGATAGCCGCCGGTCTGGCTGTAGATCTGCGAGTTGATGCCGACCACTTCGCCGCGCGAGTTGAACAGCGGTCCGCCCGAGTTGCCCGGGTTGACGGCGACGTCGGTCTGGATGAACGGCACCGAGCCGTCGTTGGGCAGCGAGCGGCCCTTGGCGCTGACCACGCCCGCCGTCACCGTGTTTTCCAGGCCATAGGGCGAGCCGATGGCCAGCACCCATTCGCCCACGCGCAGGTCGCTGGGGTTGCCCACGACCACGACCGGCAGGTTGCGCGCATCGATCTTCAGCACGGCGACGTCGGTCTGGGGATCCGAGCCCAACACCTTGGCGCGGAATTCGCGCCGGTCGGTCAGCTTGACGGTGACTTCCTTGGCGTCCTTCACCACGTGGGCGTTGGTCAGGATGATGCCGTCGGGGCTGACGATGAAGCCGGAGCCCTGGCCGCGCATCGGCACGCTGTGCGTGCCGCCGCCACCGCCGCCGGGATAGCCGGGGAAGCCGCGGAAGAACTGCGCGAACGGATCGCCGTCGTCGTCCGAGACCTTGGTGGTGCCGGTTACGCTGATGTTGACCACGGCCGGGCCGTAGCGCTGGGTGATCTGCGAGAAATCGGGGGGTGTCACCGCGCCCACGGGCGCGGCCGCCAGCGTGCTCGCGGCGGAGACCGGTACGGCCTGCGTCGTGGCGGTGCGCTGGAACGCGGTGGCGCCGGCGGCGCCGAACACGCCGGCGGCAACCAGGGCGACAGCCAGGTGCGAAGCGGAGAATTTGCGGGTGTTCATGGTGGGCTCCTCTGCCAGGTGATGGAACATGGCGTCATGGTGGAGCGCTTGTCTTAAGAGGAACTTAAGTCCCCCCCTACGCGCTGACGCGCGCCCCCCAGGGGGCGATGCGGGTGGACCGGCGGAGCCGGATCCACCGCATCCTGGGTCTAGTGGGGCCATCTTGGGTCGTGGCACGGTTGCTGTCGCTGGCTGCCAGCGGTAGCAACGGTGTGGCGTACCAAGAAACCGGTACTAGACCCGGGGCGCCGCGGATCCGGCTTTGCCGGTCCGCCAGGGCCGCCCCTTGAGGGGGAGCGGCCAAAGGCCGCTTGGGGGTGGGCTTCCCTGACCGGCGCAGCCGGATCCACCGCATCCTGGGCCTAGTGGGGGCGGTGTGCTTGCTCTGGTCGGGGTTTGCTATCGGGGGAGAGACGGATTTTCGTTTGTTTCGTTTTTCGAATGTTTCGATTAATATGGGGGTGTTTTTTCGTTCGGGAGTTTTGCCATGGCCAATGCTTCATCCAAGATGATGCTGCCTGTCGAGCGGGAGGTTCAAGCCGCCGTGCAAGGCCAGCGTGCGCTGGCGGCCTATCTGGCGACGCGTGTCGAGACGCAGCGAATCCAGATCTTCGATGACAAGAACCAGGCTCATCAGGTAGAGCTGCCTACCTCCGCGCTGCGCCTGCTGGTGGACATACTGGCCGAACTGGCCGATGGCAATGCGGTGAAGGTCGTGCCTGTTCACGCCGAACTCACCACCCAGGAGGCGGCGGATATGCTCAATGTTTCGCGTCCGCATCTGGTCAAGCTGTTGGAGGATGGCGTGTTGCCCTTTCACCGGACGGGCAAGCACCGCCGTGTGCGGTTCGCCGATCTGATGCGGTACAAGGATGCGCGTGACCGTGCCGCCGAGCAGGCCATGGGCGAACTTGCGCGGCAGTCGCAGGAGTTGAAGATGGGGTATGAATGAGGCATTCCCCCTTCACGGTTATCTACGATGCATGTGTGCTTTATCCCGCGCCGTTGAGAGACTTCCTGATGTGGTTGGGGTTATCAGGTCGGTTTCGGGCGCGATGGAGTCGCGAGATCCACGAGGAATGGAAGCGCAACCTGCTGCTTAATCGGCAAGATTTGACGCGCGCACAATTGGATCGAACCTCTGACTTGATGGATCGTGCCATTCCGGACGGTGTCGTGGAGGGCTATGAAGGGCTGATCGACGGTTTGGTCCTGCCGGATTCAGACGACCGCCATGTACTGGCTGCGGCCATCCGTTGTGGCGCCAGCGTGATCGTGACCTTCAACCAGCGGGACTTCCCTGAGGACGCGCTGGCCACCTTTGGAATCGAATCGCAGCATCCGGACGAGTTCATCGACAATCTGTTCGATCTCGATGCGGCAGCGGTAGTGTCCGCGGCGCAGCGCCAGCGCGCGCAGCTTGTTCATCCCTCTATCGATGTCGACCGTTACCTGGACATCCTGCTCCGGCAGGGATTGGTGCAGACCACGAAGGCGCTTGCGACGTATCGCGGCATCCTTTGAGTTGCTATGGGGCGACGGGGAACCGCACCCGGGCGCGCAGGCCGCCCAGGGGAGAATCCAGGAGCTCTATCGTGGCGTGGTGGCGGTCGGCGATGGCTTTGACGATGGCCAGGCCCAGGCCGCTGCCGGGGGTGTCGGCGGTCTGGGCGCGGTAGAAGCGGTCGAAGACGCGGCCGCGTTCGACCTGGGGGATGCCGGGGCCGTCGTCGTCGACGTCCAGCGTGACGCCCTGCGGATCGGCCGCGAGCCGGATGTCTACGCGTCCGGATTCGGGGGCGTACTTGACGGCGTTCTCCAGCAGGTTGCGCACCAGCAGGACCAGGGCTTCGTCCTGGCCGGCAACGCGCGCGTTGGTGGCGCTTTCCATGCCGATGTCCACGCCGCGCGCGTGGGCCTGGGGCAGGATGTCGGCCAGCGCGGTGCGTACGACGTCGCCCAGGTCCAGTGTCGCGAGCGCCGGTCCCTGCGCTTCCTGGCGCGCCAGCGACAGCAACTGCTCGACCAGCCGGGTGGCGCGGTCTATGCCGGCCGCCAGCCGGGTCACCGCTACCTGGCGGGTGGCGTCGTCCTCGGCGCGGCGCAGCGACTGCAGCTGCAGCTTGAGCGCGGCCAGCGGCGAGCGCAGTTCGTGCGCGGCGTCGCCCACGAACTGCTTCTGCGCGTCGAAGGCCTGGCGGACACGGCCGAGCAAAAGGTTGAGTTCATGGACCAGGGGCCGGACCTCGTCGGGCAGGCCGGCTTCGCTGACGGGCGACAAATCGTCGGCCTGGCGCGATGCGACCTGGCGGCGTGTCCGGTCCACCGGGCCGAGCGACAGGCTGATCACCCACCAGACGACCAGCATCAGCAACGGCGCCATGGCCGCGATGGGCCAGATGGTGCGCAGCGCGAGTGCCCGCGCCGTGCCGGTGCGCACCCGCACGTCCTGGGCGACCTGGATGATCTGCAGCGGCGCCTCCATCGAGTACATGCGGTAGGTGGCGCCTTCGGCCTCGACGGTGGAGAAGCCCAGGATGACGCGGTCGGGCAGCACGAGCTTGGGCGTGGAGCGGAACAGGCGCACGCCGTCCGGCGTCCAGATCTGGATGATGAGGTCGCGCGCGGCCGGGTCGTCCAGCAGCCCGCCTTCCGGCCCGGTGCTGAACAGCGGATTGCCGTTGCCGAGCGCCAGCGCGGTGCGCTGCAACTGGTAATCGAAGATCTCGTCGGTCTGGACCAGCGCGCCGCGATAGGCGATGGCGCCCTGCACCAGCGCGGCCAGGAAGATGGCGGCCAGCAGGAAGGCCAGCAGGCGGGCGCGCAGGGAATGGCCGGGCAGGAGTTTCATGATTTGGGGATGACGTAGCCGACGCCGCGCACGGTCTGGATGAATTGCGTGCCCAGTTTCTTGCGCAGGCCGTGGATGTAGACCTCGACCGCGTTGCTGCTGATCTCGTCCTTCCAGCTGTAGAGCTTTTCCTCCAACTGGGCGCGCGACAGGATGAGGCCCGGCCGCGCCAGCAGGGGTTCGAGCACCGCCCATTCCTTGGCGGTAAGGGTGACGGACTGGCCGTCGACGGTGGCGGTGTGCGTGGCCGGATCGAGGACGACGCCCTCATGTTCGTACAGTGGTTCGGCGCGGCCCGCGCTGCGGCGGATCAGCGCGCGGATGCGGGCCAGGATCTCGTCCACGTCGTAGGGCTTGACGACGTAGTCGTCGGCGCCGGCGTCCAGGCCGGCGATGCGCTGGTCGATGGCGTCGCGCGCGGTGGCGATGATGACCGGGATGCGCGCCTTGCGCGCGCGCAATTCGCGCAGCACGGACAGGCCGTCGCCGTCGGGCAGCCCCAGGTCGAGCAGCACGAGGTCGTAGGTCTCGGTGCGCAGCGCGGTGTCCGCGCTGCCGGCGTTCTTGACCCAGTCGACCGCGTAGTGTTCGGCGCGCAGGACGTCCAGTACGCTCTCGCCTATCATCGGATCGTCTTCGACCAGCAGCAGTCGCATCGCACTCCCTCGTCCCGGGGCAGGTCCCGGCCATGGACGCGCACAGTGTATCGCCCCATGCGCGTGCCGAAGCCCTCTACAATGGGCCGTTCCGCCATTTCCGCGCCGCCAGACCGTGCCAGCCCGCTTCGAATCCAAGATCCTCAGTCCCGCCGAATGCGTGGCCGCCCGCGCGGCCTGGCCGCGCCCGCTGGTCTTCACCAACGGGGTGTTCGACATCCTGCACCGCGGCCACGTCACCTACCTGGATGCCGCCGCGCAACGGGGGGCGATGCTGGTGGTGGCGGTCAACACCGATGCCTCGGCGCGCCGCCTGGGCAAGGGGCCGGACCGGCCGTTGAACAGCCAGGACGACCGCGCGGCGCTGCTGGCGGCGCTGGCCTCGGTGGACGCGGTGACGTGGTTCGACCAGGACACGCCGCTGGAGCTGATCGGCCAGTTGCGGCCCGACCTGATCGTCAAGGGCGGGGACTACGACATGGATACGCTGCCTGAGACCGCGCTGGTGCGCAGTTGGGGCGGCGACGCGGTGGCCATCGATTTCGAGCACGACCGCTCCACCACCAAGCTCGTGCAGCGCATCCGGACGCGCTGAGCGCCGTCAGCGGCAGTCTTGAACCGAAGGGCGGTCGAACAGGGTGCGCGCCCCTTCGATGGCGCGGCGGCCGGCGGCGGCAACGCCGTCCAGGCGCAGCCAGCTCTTGCCTCCCTGGGCGCCGCGCGAGACGACCTTGGCATTGCGCACGCCCTGGCCCTGCAGGGACGTGGCCTGCTTCTTCGCGGCAGCCTCGGTGCTGAAGACACCCAGCGAGATGGCGTGCTGGAGCGGGCCGCCCTCCTGGATCACGAAGTAATCCTTGACCCCATTTTTGCCGAGCTGGGCGGCGGCGGCCTGCGCGGCCGAGGCGCTGGGCAGCGGCGGCACGATGACCATCCATCCCTGCTTGCCCGGTTCGCGCCGCGTGCCCTGCTTCGCGGCCGGCAGGTGTTCGTTCGCCCATTTCCTGGCGATGATGAGATCGGCTTCGCTGAACGTGCCCCATTCGACACAGGCGAGCGGTTCGCGCGGCGGGGGTGGGCTGGCCTGGGCGGGTGCGGGGGGAGCGGCCGGTGTTGGCGCCACCTCGGCCTGGGCGGCCGCGGGGATGATGGCGTCGGCCGGGTGGGGCGCGGCGGCCTCCGGTTCGGAGTCCCGTGCGGTGTCGTTGCCGGCCGCGTCGGCGGTGGGTTCGGTGGCCGGGGCCGCCGGGTGGGCGTCCGGAGGTTCGACGGCGGCGGGTGCCGGCGGCGCCTCGTCGGTGGCGTTGATGCCGGGTAGCCGTGGCACCTGGATCGTGTCGGCCCGCAGTTCCGAGCGCATCCGGGCGGGATCGCGGCCGCGTTCCGAGAAGGGCTGGCCGAACCAGCCGCGATCCAGGGCGAAAAGCGCCACGTTGGCCAGGAGCAAGACGACGAACAGGCTGCGCATGGAGAGCCGGGGAGGGAAGGGTCAGGGGGAGGGGGCGAGCCCCGATTCAGCCAGGCAGGCCAGGCCGTCGAGGACGGGATTATCGACGACCAGTACCTGGCGCGTCGAGCCGGCGGCGCGCATCAGGTGGGCGACTTCTCCGGCGATGGCCGCCCAGGCGCCGCCGCTGGCCACCAGCAGCGGTTCCTGCCGGAAGCGTTCGCGTGCGGCCAGCCACTGGCGCGCCACGGCGCCGGCCTGGGCCGCCGCCACGCCGGACATGATCGCGTCGCCGGTGTTGTCGGGGAAGGGCGCGATCTGGCCGTTGGCGCGCGGCAGGCCCGCCGTGCCGGCCGCCAGCGACTGGCGCATCAGGTCGCGGCCTGGAAGGATCAGGCCGCCGACGAAGCGGCCCGCGCCATCCAGGGTGTCCACGGTGGTGGCGGTGCCGAAATGGGCCAGCACGTGCACCGGCGCGGGGGTGCCGGGCGCGGCCTGGCGGTGCCAGCGGTTCCAGATCCCCACCAGGCTGAGCCAGCGGTCGGCGCCCAGGCGCTCGGGATGGCGGTAGCCGTTCGTGACGCCCAGCAGCCGCCGGCCGGCGCGTATCCAGTTCACCTCGCAGCCGTTGCGGGCAAGCAGCGCGGCGATGGTGCGCTCGCTGTCGTCGCCGGCCACGTTCGAGCCCATCGCGGCGCGGGGCCGCAGGTCCGCCTCGTCCAGCCAGGGCAGCAGGGCCTCGGCCACTTCCTCGTGGCGGAAGGCGACCTGCAGGGGCGTGCGCGGCACGGCCTGCCCCGAGGTCGCGCCGTCTTCCCGCCAGCCGAATTTCACACGGGTGTTGCCCGCGTCGATCAGCAGCGTGCCCGCGCGTGGCGTGGATCCGGGCGGCTGGGCGGGCGCGCTCATGCCTCGGCCGTCCGCACGGAGATGTCGCCCACGGTGACGGCGCGCGTGCCGTCGGCGGTCTGGACCAGCAGCTTGCCGCCCTCGTCCACGCTCCGGGCCGTGCCTTCGAACAGGACGCGGCCGTTGTCCATGACCCGGACCGGCAGGCCGTACAAGGCGTCCCAGCGGGCGAACCGCGCCTGGAACGGGCCGAAGCCCTCGGCGGCGTAGTGGGCGATGGCGTCGTGCCAGGACCGCGCCACCGCGGCGGCCAGGCGCGCCGGATCGTCGATACCGCCGGTTTGCGCCCAGTCGGCGACTTCGCGGCCCAGCGCCTGCGACAGAGTGGCCGCGCCGCGAAGGTTGATGCCGATGCCCAGGACCAGGCCCATGCGCCCCGAGGCCGGCACGGCCACGGTCTCGACCAGGATGCCCGCCAGCTTGGCGGTGTTCCATTGCACGTCGTTGGGCCACTTCAGGGCCAGCGCGCCGTCGGCGCCGCTGCCCAGCAGGCCGCTCAGGGCCTCGCACGCGGCCACGCCGGCCACCAGCGACAGCGGCGGCAGGCGCGCGGGCGGGATGTCCGCCTGCCAGCCGCAGGAGAACAGCAGCGCGTCGCCCGCGCGGGTGCGCCAGGGCCGGCCCGCCCGCCCGCGTCCCGAGGTCTGCTCGTGGCTGCCCAGCAGCGCCGGCCCGGCGCCGCCGCGGCGCAGGTATTGCTGGAGGTCGGCGTTGGTGGAGGCGGTGGCGTCCAGCCACGTCACGTTCCAGTCCGGCAGCAGGCGCCGCAGGCCGGCGGCAAGCTCCGCCGGCGGGGCCAGCCGGGTGTCGGAGAGGGCAGAGTGTGGTGCAACCATGGGTCGTCGTCGAGGGCCGCGAGCGGAACGCGGAAACACGGGATTGTAGGCAGAGCCGGCGGATTTCGCATGCCGGGGCCCGCAAAACGCATAAACTTGAGTCATGTCGTTTACGTTTTGCTCCCGCAGCCCATGAGCACGCCGCCCGAAGGACGTGCTCCCTCCCCCGGGGAGGCTGTCGCGCAGCGACAGGAGGGCACCCCGTCTCCTTCGTCCGCCATGCCCGCGCCGCCGGTCCTGCACGGCGCGCCGCTGGCGCGGCTCGCGCTGTCCATCATCGTCCTGCTGGTGGTCTACGCCAGCCTGTATCCGTTCTCGGGCTGGGTGGACGTCGGCGTGCCCGCGTTCGCCTACCTGCGGGCGCCGTGGCCGCAATACTGGGTCGGTTCCGAGATCATCGCCAACGTCGCCGCCTACCTGCCCGTGGGCGCGCTGTTCGTCTGGGCCGTCTATCCGGCCTGCCGGGGCCTGCTGGCCGTGGTCCTGGCCGTGGCGTGCTGCGGACTGCTGTCGGGCGCGCTGGAGGCGTTGCAGACCTATCTGCCCAACCGCATCGCCTCGAACGTGGACCTCGCGGCCAATGCCGCAGGCGCCTTGCTGGGCGCGCTGGTCGGTACCGCCACGGCCTCCTGGCTGATCGGCCATGGCGCGCTGGCGCGCTGGCGCCAGCGGTGGTTCCGGGCCGAGGCCGGCCCCGCGCTGATCCTGGCGATGCTGTGGGTGTTCATGCAGATCCCGCGCCAGCCCATGCTGTTCGGCACCGGCGAGCTGTGGCTGCTGCTGGGCGACTGGGCGGCGCTGCCGTCGGACGTGGTGGGCTTCCTGTGGTCGCCCGAGCCCGCGCAGCGCATCGTGGCCGAACAGGTCTGCAGCGCCGCCGCCGTGGTGGGGGCCGCGATGCTGCTCCTGTCGATGGCGCGTCCGGTGCCGGCGCGCGGTATCCTTCCCGTCGTGCTGGTCGCCTGCGCCGTGCTGGCGAAGGCTGCCTTGCAGCCTCTGGCCGTCCCCGGGCAGGCGCCCGGCGCGTGGGTCACCACCGGGGCCGCGGCGGGCACGGCGGCCGGGCTGCTGCTGGCGACCGGCATGGCCTATCTGAAGCCGGCATGGCAGCGCGGCCTGGGTATCACGGCGCTGTGCGTGCAACTGGCCATCGTCAACCTGTTTCCGTCCGACCAGTATTTCGACATGACGACCGCGATGGCCCGCACGGGCTGGCTGCATCTGGAGTCGCTCACGCTCGGCCTGTCCGTGATCTGGCCGCTGGCGGCCCTCTTTTTCCTGGTTCGGCGGCGTTCCGCCTGATCCCCTCGATTGTCCCCATTCCTTTGCGAGCCGGTATGGAGTCCTACTACAAGCACCACGTTTTCTTCTGCCTGAACGAGCGCGGGGCCGATGCCCCCCGGCCCAGCTGTGCGCGCCAGGGCGCGCAGGCCATGCAGGACTACGCCAAGAAACGCATCAAGCAGCTGGGGCTGGCCGGCAAGGGCGAGATCCGCATCAACAAGGCGGGCTGCCTGGACCGCTGCGAGGAAGGCCCCGTGCTGGTGGTCTATCCGGAGGGCGTCTGGTACACCTACGTGGACCAGAGCGACATCGACGAGATCATCGACTCGCACCTGGTGCGGGGCGAGCCGGTCGAGCGTCTGAGGATCTGAGGTTCGCATGGCCATCACCACGGAACATCTGGTTCTTGAAGGCGGCGCCGGCGCCGTCGACTGCGCGCTCGACATTCCCGAGGGCGGCCTGGAGGCCGCGCGCGGCTGGGCGCTGGTCCTGCATCCGCATCCGCTGTTCGGCGGCGCGCGCGACAACAAGGTGGTCACCACGATCGCGCGCGCCTGCGCCCAGCAGGGGCTGGCGGCGCTGCGGCCCAACTTCCGGGGCGTGGGCGCATCGGCGGGGGAATTCGACAACGGCCAGGGCGAAGCCGCCGACATGCTGGGCGTGGTGGACCAGTTCCGCGACCGGTACCCGGCGTTGGCCGGCGGCCGCTTCGTGCTGGGCGGCTTCTCGTTCGGCAGTGCGGTGGCGAGCCAGGTGTACGCCGGCTGCGGGCCGCAGAGCGAGCGCGGACTGGACATCGCGGGCCTGGTGCTGCTGGGCACCGCGGCCAGCCGGTTCTCCGTCGCCAGCGTGCCGGAAGACACCCTGGTCGTCCACGGCGAACAGGACGACACCGTGCCGCTGCAATCGGTCATGGACTGGGCGCGCCCGCAAGGCCTGCCCGTGACGGTCATCCCCGGCTCGGGCCACTTCTTCCACGGCAACCTCGTGGTCGTCAAGCGCCTGGTGCTGGCCTACCTGGCACGGGTCCTGGGCTGAACACGGGCCTGACATCCAGCTGTAGCATTCGGTTTCATCAGGTGCCCGGCGCCGCATCGCCGGCCCGGCGGCCCGGGTGCCTATAATCACGTTTTCCACCCCGCATCGCGGGGCGCGCGCCAGGCGGCCCCTCCAGGCCCAGCCCGGCGGCACGCCCCTCTTGCACGACCATCCTCCCACATGAAACTGCGCTTTTTCTCGTTTGGTCCGGGACGTCGGTTCGCGCTGGCCACCGTGGCTTCCGCTTGCTTCCTCGCGTTCCCGGCCGCCGTGCCTTCCTCCGCCCTGGCCGCCGCCGCGCCTCCTGCCACCACTTCGGCCGCGACGCCGTCCGCACCGCCGATGTCGACCGTCGGCCTGTTGTCCTCCGTGCCGGCGCCGGCAATCGCGGCGCGCGCCTGGGTGACCATCGACGTCACCAGCGACCAGGTCCTGGCCGAGGAACGCTCGGGTGAACGCATCGAGCCCGCTTCGCTCACCAAGGTCATGTCGGCCTATCTGGTGTTCAACGCGCTCAAGGAAAAACGCCTGACGCTGGCCCAAACGGTCAACGTGTCGCAGAAGGCGTGGCGCACCGGCGGTTCGCGCATGTTCATCGAGCCGCGCAAGCCCGTCACGGTCGAAGAACTGATCCGCGGCATGATCACGCAGTCCGGCAACGACGCCACCGTGGCGCTGGCCGAGGCCGTGGCCGGCAGCGAAGACGCGTTCGTCGCGCTGATGAACCAGGAGGCCACGCGCCTGGGCCTGAAGGAGACGCACTTCACCAACTCCACGGGCCTGCCCGATCCGCAGCACGTGACCACCGTGCGCGACCTGGCCCTGCTGGCCAAGCGGCTGATCCAGGATCATCCCGACTACTACGGCTACTACAAGGAACGCCAGTTCACCTACAACAAGATCACCCAGCCCAACCGCAACCGGCTGCTGTGGGTGGATCCGTCGGTGGATGGCATGAAGACCGGCCATACCGATGCCGCGGGCTACTGCCTGATCGCCTCGGCCATGCGCGGCGACCGCCGCGTGCTGACGGTGCTGGTGGGCGCCTCGAGCGAGAACGCCCGGGCGCAGGAAAGCCTGAAGCTGCTGAACTGGGGCTTCCAGAACTTCGATACCGTCAAGGTCTACGACGCCAAGCAGGCGGTGGTGGAGCCCAAGGTCTGGAAGGGCAGCGTGGGCAAGGCGAAGCTGGGTTCGCCGTCGGCGATCTGGGTGACCGTGCCGCGCGGCCAGGCCGGCAACGTCAAGTCCACCATCGAACGCACCGATCCGCTGGTCGCGCCGCTGCAGGCCGGCCAGCAGGTGGGCACGGTCAAGCTGACCCTGAACGACAAGCCGGTGCGCGAAGTGCCGCTGACCGTGCTCGAGCCGGTGGACGTGGCCGGCATCTTCGGCCGGGCGTTCGACGCGGTTCGCCTTTGGTTCAATTGAAGTTGAGGTCCCCCCCTACGCGCTGACGCGCGCCCCCCAGGGGGCGAAACCGGCGGACTGGCAAAGCCAGATCCGCGGTTTCCTGGGTCTGGTACCAGCCTCTTGGATTGGCTCTCCGTTGCCACAATCCAAGATATCCGTACTAGACTCAGGATGCGGTGGATCCGGCTTTGCCGGTCCGCCCGCATCGCCCCCTGGGGGGCGCGCGAAGCGCGTAGGGGGGATCTGAGGAGATGGCATGATTCCTGGTATCGAGGGTGATCCTCGGGTCTATCTGAACGGCGAGTTCACGCCGTTGTCGCAGGCCAAGATATCCGTGTTGGACCGGGGGTTCATCTTCGGCGACGGGATCTACGAGGTCGTGCCGGTGTACGGGCGCAAGCCGTTCCGGATGGCGCAGCATCTGGCCCGGCTGGAGCGCAGCCTGGCCGCGATCAGGATTCCGAATCCGCATACGGTCCAGCAGTGGCAGGACCTGGTGGGCAAGCTGATCGAGACCTCGGATGCGCAGGACCAGATCGTCTATCTGCAATTGACCCGGGGCGTGGCCAGGCGCGACCATGCTTTTCCGGCGCAGGTCGTGCCCACGGTGTTCGGCATGAGCAGCCCCTTTGCGCGGCCCTCGGCGCAGGTGCGCCGGGACGGCGTGAAGACGGTCAGCATGCCGGACGAGCGCTGGCTGCATTGCGAGATCAAGTCCACCTCGCTGCTGGGCAACGTGCTGGCGCGGCAGTTCGCGGCCGATCGCGACGTGCCCGAGGTGGTGATGTTCCGCGACGGTCATCTTTCCGAGGGCTCGTCCAGCAACGTCTGGGTCGTCAAGGACGGCCGGCTGCTGGCGCCCTTGAAGGACAACCTCATCCTGGAAGGCATCCGCTACGGCTTTATCGAGGACATGGCCGCGGCCCGCGGCATCCAGCTCGAGATGCGGCCGATTTCCCGGGCCGAGGTCGACGCGGCCGACGAATTGATGCTGTCGTCGGCCACCAAGGAAATCCTGCCCATCGTGTCCCTGGACAGCAAGCCCGTCGGCGATGGCCGGCCCGGGCCGGTCTATGCGCGGCTGCGCGAGGGATACGACGAGGCAATCGCAAGGCTTTGATTCATCATGGCAGACTTACCTGAAATTCCCGATTCGCTGATCGAATACCCGTCGGACTTCCCGATCAAGGTCATGGGGGCCCATCACCCGGATTTCGTCGCGGTGCTGACCGAGGTCGTCCTGCGCCACGATCCCGGGTTCGACCCCGAGTCGGTGGAAAAGCGGCCCAGCTCCGGCGGCAACTACGTGGGCCTGACCTTCATCGTGCGGGCCACCTCGCGCGAGCAACTGGACGCCCTGTATCGCGAGCTGACCTCGCACCCCATGGTCAAGTACGTGCTGTAACGCCTCATGTTGATCCGCTGGCTGCCGACTCCCGCCGATTACCACCAGACCTGGGAGGCCATGAAGGCCTTCACGGCCGCGCGCGGGCCCGAGACGCCGGACGAGATCTGGCTGGTGGAGCATCCGCCGGTCTTCACGCTGGGCCTGGCCGGCAAGTCCGAGCACGTGTTGGCGCCGCACGACGTGCCGGTGGTCAAGAGCGACCGGGGCGGGCAGGTGACCTACCACGGCCCGGGGCAGGTGGTGGCCTATGTGCTGCTGGACCTGAAGCGCGCGGGGTATTTCGTGAAGGAATACGTGGCGCGGGTGGAGCAGGCGGTGATCGACCTGCTGGCCGGCCTGGGCCTGCCCGATGCGCGCCGCAAGCCGGACGCCCCAGGCGTCTACGTCGACTGGCCCCGGCCGCCCGAGGCCGCGCTGGAGCTGGCGAAGATTTCCGCGCTGGGCATCAAGGTCCATCGTGGCTGCACCTACCACGGCGTGGCGCTGAACGTGGCGATGGACCTGTCGCCCTTCACCTGGATCAACCCTTGCGGCTACGCGGGATTGCGGACGGTGGACCTGGCTTCCTGCGGCTGCGGCGTCAGTCTGGAAGAGGCCGGCAACCGCCTGGCGCGCCACCTGGAGCGGGCCCTGACGGCCCAGGCGCCGGCAGGGGCTTTGGCCGCCCCGGCGCCGGCGGCGGTAGAATAAGGGTCTTTACTAATCCCGGCCCCCGGTTCTACCCCGGTCACGCCGAACAGGAACCAGTCGATGAGCTCTGTGCCCGAAACGTCCGCCGTGGGCGGCAATGCCGACGCACCCGTGGCGGCTCCGGCCTACGATCCGCTGCAGAAGCAGAAGTCCGAATCCAAGGTCTCGCGCATTCCCGTCAAGGTCGTGCAGGTGGAACGGCTCAAGAAGCCGGAGTGGATCCGCGTGAAGGCGGCGTCCCCGGGGTCGCGTTTCTACGACATCAAGCGCATCCTGCGCGAGCACAACCTGCATACGGTGTGCGAGGAAGCCTCGTGTCCGAACATCGGCGAGTGTTTCGGCAAGGGCACGGCCACGTTCATGATCATGGGCGACAAGTGCACCCGCCGCTGCCCGTTCTGTGATGTGGGCCACGGCCGTCCCGATCCGCTGGACACCGATGAGCCCCTGAACCTGGCCCGCACCATCGCCGCGCTCAAGCTCAACTACGTCGTGATCACCTCGGTGGACCGCGACGACCTGCGCGATGGCGGCGCCGCCCATTTCGTGGAATGCATCGCCAAGACGCGCGAGCTGTCGCCGTCGACCCGCATCGAAATCCTGGTGCCCGATTTCCGCGGCCGCCTGGATCGCGCGCTGGCCATCCTGAACGCCGGTCCGCCCGACGTGATGAACCACAACCTGGAAACCGTGCCGCGCCTGTACAAGCAGGCGCGCCCGGGCTCCAACTACGAGCATTCGCTCAAGCTGCTGGCCGAGTTCAAGGCGCTGCATCCCGACGTGCCGACCAAGTCCGGCCTGATGCTGGGCCTGGGCGAGACCGACGAGGAGATCCTGCAGGTGATGCGCGACATGCGCGCGCACAACGTCGACATGCTCACCATCGGCCAGTACCTGCAACCTTCCGAGCATCACCTGCCGGTGCTGCGTTACGTGCATCCCGACACCTTCGCGATGTTCGAGCGCGAGGCCTACGCCATGGGTTTCACCCATGCCGCGGTGGGCGCGATGGTGCGCTCGTCCTACCACGCCGACGAGCAGGCGCACGCGGCGGGCGTGGCCTGACGCGTCGCGGTTTCGCTGTCGAGAACGAGGCCTTCGGGCCTCGTTTTTTTTCGGCCATCGCCTGCGCGGGCGCTTGACACCCCTGGTCAGGCTCTTTACCATGTTTCTTACAAAGAAATTGTTTTCTTTTTAAAAGAACAAATGAAAGGCAGGAACGGGCTCTGGGCCCGCCATCTCCCCGCCTTTCCCTCGTTCCCGGAATTTCGCGCCCATGCCGTACCGGCAGGGGGACGCTCACACTCGAACAAGGAGACGCACGATGTCATTCCCGCGGCTTTTCCCCGCCACCGCCTGGCGCGGCGGCGCCATCTTCCTCGCCTGCATGGCCGCCTGTGGCGTGTCGGTCGCCGAGACCTATCCCACCAAGCCCATCCGGCTCATCGTGCCGTTCGCGCCGGGCGGCGCGGTCGACATCGTCGGCCGCCTGATGGCGCAGTCGCTGAACGAAAGCCTGGGCCAGGCCGTGATCGTGGAAAACCGCCCCGGCGCGGGCGGCCTGCTGGCCATGGAAGAAGTGGCGAAAGCCGCGCCCGATGGCTATACGCTCGCGGTCGGCGCCGCCGGGCCGCTGACGGTCAGCCCGGCACTGTTCAAGGAACGCAAGTTCGATCCGCTGGAGCGGCTGGATCCGGTGATCTGGTACGCCAGCACGCCGGGCATCCTGGTGGTGAATCCGGCGCTCAAGGCCAACAACGTGGCCGAGCTGATCGCCTTGTCCAAGTCCAGCTCGCGTCCCCTGGCCATGGGGTCGGCTGGCAGCGGCAGCATCAACCACCTGATGGGGGAGTACTTCCAGCAGGTGGCCGGCGTCAGCTGGATGCACGTGCCCTACAAGGGCAGCTCGCCCGCGCTGACCGACCTGGTCGGCGGCAACGTGCAGGTGATGATGGATATCGTGCCGACCGCCACGCCGCTGGTGAAGGGGGGCAAGCTGCGCGCTTTGGCGGTGACCACGCCCAAGCGCTCCAACATGCTGCCGTCGGTGCCTACCGTGGCCGAGCTGGGCTATCCCGGCTTCGACGCCAGCTCCTGGCTCTCGCTGAACGCGCCGCACGGCACGCCGGCCGCCATCATCCAGAAGCTGAATCGCGCCCTGAACGAGGGACTGGCCAAGGAGGACGTCCGCCGCCGCATCACCGACATCGGCGCCGAGCCGGAAGGCGGCACGCCGGACCGTGTCACGGCGCGCCTGAAGCTGGACATCCCACGCTGGAGCAAGCTGCTGGAAACCGCGGGCGTCACGGTGCAATGAAGCGAACTCAAGGAGGCGGTATGGCATTGGCGAATCTGCATAACTGGAACGACCTGGCCCGCGAAACCGTGCGCAAGGGCGTGGAGCGGGTCGGTTTTCGCGGCGACGACGTGATGTGCGTCATGAACTGGCTGACGCCGGGCATGGACACCAATCCGCACAGCCACACGTTCGAACAACTGGTGATCATCGTGCAGGGCCGGGTGCGCTTCCACGTGGGCGACGAAGTGGTCGAGGGCGGCCCGGGCAGCATGATCCGCATCCCGCCGCACGTGATGCACTACGCCGAGCCCGTGGGCGACGAAGTGGTCCTGAACCTGGACGTCTTCGCGCCGCTGCGGGAAGACTACAAGCACCTGGTCGAGTACCAGCGCGCCGAGTTCGAGTGACCATGGCCACCGCGAACCAGGCGTTCCGCGCCCGCCTGCGCGAGCGCGCGCCGCTGGGCGGGACGTTCATCAAGACGCCCGCGTACCAACACGTCGAGATCGCCGGCGGCGCCGGCCTGGACTTTGTCGTGCTCGATGCCGAGCATGCCGTGTTCGATCCGGCCCAACTGGATCAGTGCGTGCTGGCTGCCCGCGCCGCCGGCGCCGCGGCGGTCGTGCGCCTGCCGGATCCCGGCGCCTCCAGCGTGCTGCGCGTGCTGGACATGGGAGCGGCGGGCGTGCTGGTGCCGCACGTGGTCGACGCCGACTGTGCCCGCGAGGTCGTCGCACGTACGCGTTACGCCAATGGCGTCCGCGGCTACAGCAATTCGCCGCGCTCGGGGGGGTATGGCGCGCTACCCATGGCCCGCCACATGCAGGAGGCCGATGCCGGCGCCAGCGTGCTGTGCCAGATCGAGGACCGCGCGGGTGTGGACAACATCGCCGCGATCGCCGCCGTGCCCGGCGTCGATTGCCTGTTCATCGGACGGGCGGACCTGGCCGTTTCCTATGGCGTGACGGAGCTCGACCACCCGCGGGTCGCGCAGGCGGTCGACAAGGTGGTCCAGGCCGGCGTGGCCGCCGGGGTCGCCGTGGGCATTTTCCTGCCCGACGCCGGCGCGCTCGCCGATTACGCCGCCCGCGGCGTCAGCCTGTTCGTGATCGGCTCCGACCAGAGTTGGCTGCGCGCCGCCGCGCTGGACCTGGGTGGGCGCATGGCCGCGGCCTTTCCTCAAACATTGGAGTGCAAACCATGAATACTTCCGCCGTCGCAGCATCGGCCACCGAACTGGACCCCCGGGTCGAGAACCTCGTGCAGGGTGCCATCGACCTGCATTGCCACAGCGGCCCGTCGGTGATGGCCCGCTACCTGGACCACCTGGAGGCCATGCGGGAGGCCTCCGAGGCCGGCCTGAAGGCCGTGCTGCTGAAGGATCACTACTATTCGGCCACCCCGGTCACCTATCTGCTGAACAAGCACTTCAGCAACCTGGGCGTGCTCATGCTGTCGGGCGTGCCGCTGAACAACGCGGTGGGCGGCCTGAACGTGCACGCGGTCGAGCATGGCATCAAGCTGGGCGCGCGCCTGGTGTGGATGCCGACGTTCTCGTCGGCCAATCACATCGACCACCACAAGCAGGATCACAAGTTCACCGATAAATTCCCGCAGACCAAGAAGAAGATGATCGATCCGGTGCCGCTCACGGTGCTGGATGCCGGCGGCAAGCTCAAGGAAGAGGTCAAGGACATCCTCGACCTGATCGCCGAGGCCGATGTGGTGCTGTCGGCGGGTCACTTGCACATCTCGGAGATCTGGCCGCTGTTCGACGAGGCCCGCAAGCGGGGCGTCAAGCGGCTGCTGGTCAACCATCCCACCTATGTGGTGGATGCCACGCTCGACGACATGAAGGTGCTGGCGCGCGACGGCGTCTACATGGAGCATTCGATGTGCATGTGGGTGCCCGGCTCCAAGTTCAAGTTCTACGAACCGGAGTTCCTGCGCCAGATCATCGAGGCCGGCACGGTGGACCGGACCATACTGGGGTCGGATCTGGGCCAGCAGGGCAATCCGCGGATCGTGGACGGTTTCCGCCACGTGATCCGGACTTGCCTGGACCTGGGCTACACCGAGGCGGAAGTTCGTAAAATGACTTCCACGAATGCATCCGCCCTGATGGGTATCTGAGGAGAGGTATGAGGACCAGCGCCGCAAAGAAGACGGAACCGGAAGCACCCGCGACCTCGGCCAAGGGGGCGGGCCCCGCGCTGCTGGAGTCGGTGGCCATCGTCTTCACGATACTCGATCAACTGGCCGCGGCGCGCCGCCCGCTGGGCGTAACCGAGTTGGCGCTGGCCATCGACGAACCCAAGCCGCGCGTCTACCGGCACCTGGCTTCCCTGCGGCAGCTCGGTATCGTCGAGCAGGATCTGGTCAGCGAGAAATACCGGCTGGGCGCCAAGCTGGTGTCCTATGGAACGGCCGCGGGCGAGCAGTTCGACCTGCGGCTGATCGCCGATCCCTACCTGACGCAGCTGCGCGACCTGACCAGCCAGACGGCGCTGCTGTCCGCGGTTACCGAGGATTCGGCGCTGGTCATCTCGTCGGTGGAGTCGACCAATCAGGTCTGCATCTCCGTCAAGCCCGGCAACCGCGTGCCGCACCACTGCTCGGCCCAGGGCCGGATCGTGCTGGCCTACTGCGATCCCGCCACGCAGCGCAAGATCCTCCGGCGCGAACTGCAAGCCTATACCGACCGCTCCATGGTCGAACCGGCACGGATCCTGGAGCGCCTGGCGCTGATACGCGAGCGGTTGTTTGAAGAAGCCAACGGCGAGGTGCTCGAAGGCATCAACGTGCTGGCCGCGCCCATCTTCCGGGGCGCCGAGAAGGGCGACGAGCTGATGGGCATCATCGGCGTGATCGGCGCGAGCAAGGATGTGCCCGCGCCGCCGCCGCCCGCCATGGTGAAGCTGGTCCAGCAGGCGGCGGCGGAGCTGACCGAGCGCCTGAACGGCGTTTCCTACAAGCACCTGGGGTTGGCCGGCGCCGGGAAGAATTGAAGCGGCCGGGGAATGCCCCGCCGCAATCCTGAGAGAATTCCATGTCCAGACTCGAAGTGGCAGTGGGGTCGCTGCCCTTGAAGAATCCCGTGATCTGCGGATCGGGGGAACACACCATGACGGCCGACGGTATTCGCGCTGCCCTGAGGGCGGGCGTGGGGGCCGTGGTCGCCAAGTCCGTCAATGAATCGGCCGCGGCCAGGCAGCAACTGGACCGCACCGACTATGCGCTGCTGGGCAGCGACTGGCGCCGGCTGCCGTGGAACTTCGCGCCGCCGGCCGATGCGCAGCTGTTGTGCCGCTCGGGCCTGATCCAGTTGGAGTTCGAACCCTGGATGGAACAGTTGGTCGCGCTGGATCGCGAAGCCGCGGCACAGGGCGCCTACGTCATCCCCAGCCTGATCCTGAGCGATCTAGACCAGTGCGCGCGCTATGCGCGGGCCATCGAGCAGATGGGGCTGCGGGTGCTGGAAGTGAACATCGGCGCGCCCCACGGCGAGGAAGCCGCGCGCGGCGCCATCGTGCTCGAACGCAGCAGCGAACGCATCACCACCATCGTCCGCACGCTGCGCGCCGCGACGCGGTTGCCGCTGTGGATCAAGCTGACCGGGCAGAGCGAGGACGTTGCCGCCCTGGCCGACGCGGCCAGGCAGGCGGGCGCGGACGCGGTCGTGATGATGGGGCGCTTCATGGGTTTCCTGCCCGATCTCGAGACCGAGGCGCCCGTGCTGGGCACTTCCGCGGCGCTGGGCGGCGGCTGGGCGCTGCCGCTGACGGCGCGCTGGCTGGCGCTGAGCCGCAAGCGGCTGGGGCCGGATTACCCGCTGCTGGCCACCAACGGCGCGCGCAGCGGCCATGACGTGGCCCGGTTCCTGCTGGCCGGCGCCTGCGCCACCGAGATGACCTCGGCGGTGTTCACCGGCGGCTACGAGGTGCTGGCGCGCAGCGTGCGCGAGCTGGACGCGTACGTGCAGAGCCGGGGCAAGCGCGCCGCCGACCTGCTGGGCGTGGCGGCCGACCGGCTGGCGTCCTACGCCGACCAGGACTCGCGCCCCGGGTACTGGCAGACTTTCGTGCCGCCGGCGGCTGCCTGAGCCGTTGCCGCGAATCGCTGGTGCTCAGTCTTCCTCGAGCACCAGCAGGCCGTAGCCCGTGAGCATGGGCGCGGCGTAGTACTGGCGCACCACGCGGACCTCGCTGGCGAGCGTGCCGCGCATGGCCAGCCACATCATGACCTCCACGCTTTCCACGCCGCCGTTGATCATCATGTCCTCATGCGAGATGTGGCTCAGGGCCTCGGCGTCGGACGCCAGGCGCTCCATGAAGACCTGGTCCCAGTCGGGATTGACGAAGCCGAAGCGCCGGCCGCTGAGCTGGTGCGACAGCCCGCCCGTGCCCATCACGGCCACGCGCAGGTCCTGGTCGAACGACGCAACGGCCTCGCGGATGGCCTGGCCCAGCAGATAGCAGCGCCGGGCCGTGGGCAGCGGATGCTGGATGACGTTGATCTGCACCGGAATCACGGGCACGGTCCAGCGCTCGTCCGTCAGGAAAGGCAGCGGGGACAGGATGCCGTGGTCGATCTGGCTTTCCTGGCAGATGGTCATGTCGAAACCATTGCCCACCAGCGAGCGGGCCACGTGCATGGCCAGGGCGGGATGGCCGGGCAGATCGGGGAAATCGCGCTTGCCCCAGCCCTCGTCGGCGATGGGGTGGGGATCGCCCACGCCGATGGCGAAGGTGGGATAGGCGTCGAAGAAGAACTGGTTCAGGTGATCGTTGTAGAACGCGACGATGACGTCGGGCCGGGCCTGTTTCAGCCACTGCTTGGCTGCATCGAACTGCGTGAACAAATCTTTCCATTCCGGTTCGTCGCGCTTGTCCGTGTCGAAGGCGCGTGCGAGCGAGGGTGCGTGGGAGGTGCCGATGCCACCGATGATTCGTGCCATGTCCGAGTCTTTGTCAGGAGCTGTCTGAGCCGTTCGCCGTCGCGGCGGTCAGCCTTGTTGTTGGTGGAGGAGCCGCGTCCGCATGAATTCCTGGAAGCTTTCCCCGCGGATCTTCGCGCCTTCCTGCAGCAGGCTGACGCCCAGCGTGCCCGCCAGCTTGACCAGGGCGTACTGGTTGGCGCCGGCGGCCTGCAGGCCGAACCAGTCCTGCTCGAGGACCAGCCCGATGCGCATGTCGTCCAGCCCGAGCCGGCGCATGTAGCCCTCCTGGTCCGCCAGAAAGGCCTGCCGGTTGGCCGCCTGCGTCATCGATCGCGCGAGCTGGTTCAACCGGTAGCCCGCCCGCGACTGCTCCAGGCCGAAGGGCAGGGAATTGGGGGGTGACAACGCTTCCATCCGCTGCTCTTCGGTGATGGTTTTATTATCCATTTTGTTTCTTTCAGGAATACGTTGTTCTTTTCAGTGACAAATAATACACTGGGTGACAGGGGGGAGCAATCCGCTTGTGGCGAGCGGAATCCCGGAATTCCTCGGTGACGAAATCCATCCACAAGAAAGGAATAGCAATCATGCCAGCGCAAAAGTTCTTCCTGCACGCCATGGCGGTATCCATGGCCCTGGGGGGCGGCCAGGCCGCCCTGGCTCAATCCTACCCGGCCGCCCCGGTGAAGATCATCGTGCCTTTCGCCGCCGGCGGCGGCGTGGATCAGGTTGCCCGCATGCTGGCCTCGCACTGGCAGACGGCGTTCAAGGGCAACTTCATCGTCGAGAACCGGCCGGGCGCCAGCACCTTCATCGCCGCCGAGGCCGTGGCGCGCGCGGTGCCCGACGGCACGACCCTGCTGCTGACCACGCAGAGCACGTTCGTCATCAATCCCCTGCTGTTCAAGGAGATGCCCTACAAGGCATCGGACTTCGTTCCCGTGGGGCGGATCTCGGCCGTGCCGTCGTTTTTCACGGTGGCGGCGGATAGCCCGTTCAAGTCGCTGGCCGACCTGGTGGCCAGCGCCAAGGAGCGTCCCGGTTCGTTGTCCTATGCCTCGGCCGGGGCCGGTACGGCGGGCCACCTGGGCTTCGAACTGCTCAACCAGCGCGTGGGCACCAGGATGATCCACGCGCCCTACAAGTCGTACGCGGCATCGATGCCGGACGTGGTCGCCGGCCGGGTGACGTCCATCATGGCCGACCTGCCCGTCATCAACAGCCTGTTGCAGGCCGGCAAGGTCCGCCTGCTGGCGGCGTCCACGGCCCGGCGGTCGGAGTTCATGCCCGACGTGCCTTCGGTCAACGAGGCCCTGGGCATCAAGGATTTCAGCGTTGCCAACTGGTTCGCGGTGTACGCGCCCAAGGGCACGCCCGCCGACGTGGTCGCCCGGTTGAGCAAGGAGATCGAACAGTTCACGCGTTCGCCGGAAGGGGCGGCCAAGCTCAAGGCCATCGGCCACACGCCGGCGGCGTCCTCGCCCCGGGAACTGGCCGAACTGGAGCGGGCCGAGGCTGCGAATTGGGGGCCTCTGATCAAGAGCCTGAATCTCAAGATGGATTGAGCGGAGCCCCGGCCGCGGGAAAGCAGGCAGCCCCCGGGCTGCCTTGTCGCGGGATCAGGCCGCGGCCAGCGCCTGCTCCAGGTCGGCGATCAGGTCGTCCAGGTGCTCGATGCCGATGGACAGCCGCAGCATGTCCTCGCTCACGCCGGCCTTCTTCAGCTCGTCGGCATCCAGTTGGCGGTGGGTCGTGGACGCGGGGTGCGTGGCCAGCGAGCGCGCGTCGCCGATGTTGACCAGCCGCGTGAAGAGCTTGAGCGCGTCCAGCACCCGGACGCCGGCTTCGCGGCCGCCGGTCTTCAACCCGAACGACAGGATGCCCGAGGCGCGTCCGCCCATGTAGCGCTGGGCCAGGTGGTGGTCGGGGTGGCCGGACAGGCCAGCGTAGTTGACCCAGCCCACCTTGGGGTGATCCTGCAGGTATTGGGCGATGGCCTGGCTGTTGTCGCAGATGCGGTCCATGCGCAGGGGCAGGGTCTCGATGCCTTGCAGCACCAGGAAGGCGTTGAAGGGCGACAGCGCGGCGCCGGTGTTGCGCAGCGGCACGACGCGCGCGCGGCCGATGAAGGCCGCCTCGCCCAGGGCTTCCGTATAGACCACGCCGTGGTACGAGACGTCGGGCTCGTTCAGCCGGCGGAAGCGGTCCTTGTGCTTCGCCCAGGGGAACTTGCCGCTGTCGACGATGGCGCCTGCCATGCTGTTGCCGTGGCCGCCCATGTACTTGGTCAGCGCGTGCACGACGATGTCGGCGCCATGCTCGAACGGGCGGCACAGATAGGGGCTGGGTACCGTGTTGTCGACGATCAGCGGAATGCCGTGGGCGTGCGCGATGTCCGCCAGCGCGGCGATGTCGGTGACGTTGCCCAGCGGGTTGCCCACCGATTCGCAGAAGATGGCCTTGGTCCGCTCGTCGATCAACGGGGCGAACGACGCGGGATCGGAGGGGTCGGCGAAACGGGTTTCCAGTCCCTGCTGCGGGAAGGTATGGGCGAACAGGTTATAGGTGCCGCCGTACAGGGTGCTGGCCGCGACGATGTTGTCGCCGGCTTCGGCGATGGTCTGTATCGCATACGAGATGGCCGCCATGCCCGAGGCCAGCGCCAGGGCGCCCACGCCGCCTTCCAGCGCGGCCACGCGCTTTTCCAGCACGTCGTTGGTGGGGTTCATGATGCGGGTGTAGATGTTGCCCGGCACCTTCAGGTCGAACAGATCGGCGCCGTGCTGGGCACTGTCGAAGGAATAGGCGACGGTCTGGTAGATAGGCACGGCCACCGCGTGGGTCGTGGGGTCGGGGCTGTAGCCGGCATGTACGGCCAGGGTCTCGATTTTCATGGGGCTGTCTCCGCAGGTTCCGCTTCGATAAACGGCGCATTATGCGCGAGGATGCGTATCGGAAACAGCCCCATGGGGGCGATAAGCTTACACCCTACTCCATTTTTATCCCGCGCGATTCGATCAGCTCGCGTCCGCTCTTGATTTCCGAGGCGAGATAGTCGCGCAGTTCGGCCGGCGATCCGCCTATGGGTTCGGCGCCGATCGAGGCCAGGGTGCCCTGCACCTTGGGCGTCTTGAGCGCGTCGCGCATGGCCCGATTCAGCTTGTCGATGACGGCGGGCGGCGTGCCGGCCGGCGCGAAGGCGGCGAACCACGGCGTCAGTTCATAGCCGGGCAAGCCGGCCTCGGCCACCGTCGGCACGTTGGGCAGCGCGGCCGAACGTTTCCTGGTGGTGACCGCGATGGCGACGAGCTTGCCGGCATCGATGTGCGGCTTGGACGAGGTGATGCTGTCGAACATGTAGTCGACCTGCCCGCCCAGCATGTCGGCGATCGCCGGCCCGCTGCCCTTGTAGGGCACGTGCAGCATCTGCACGCCGGCCATCTTGGCGAACAGTTCGCCCGCCAGGTGGATGGAGGTGCCCACGCCGGCCGAGGCATAGGTGTACTTGCCGGGATGTGCCTTGGCCAGCGCGATGACTTCCGGCACGGTTTTGGCCTGGATGCGCTGGGGATTGACCACCAGCACGTTGGGCACGACGGCCAGCAGCGAAATGGGCGTGAAATCCTTGACCGGGTCGTAGGCCATGTCGGGATACAGCGCGGGGTTCACCGCCATGCCGTTGGCCACGATCATGATGGTGTAGCCGTCCGGCTTGGCGCGCGCCACTGCGGTGGCGCCGATGTTGCCGCCGGCGCCCGCGCGGTTCTCGATCACGAAGGATTGGCCCAGGCTCTTGCCCATGGCTTCGCCCAGCGTGCGGGCGATGTTGTCCATGGCGCCGCCCGGCGGGAAGGGAACGATCCAGCGGACGGGACGGTCCGGATAGCTGTCGCCCGCGGCCGCGGCGAACGGCAGGGCAAGCAGGGCGGCAAGGGCCAGAGTGGTCGTCTTGTGCAAGGGTTTCATCGTTGTCTCCGATAGGAATAGTAGATACGGATGGGCCGCCAGGGGCGTTCAGTGGATGGACGAGGGGTGGCGGGCCAGCGGCGTGACGTGGATCTCCATGTAGGGAAACAGCGGCAGCGACGACAGCAGGGTGTGCAGCTCGTCGTTGTCGGCCACGTCGAAGATGCTGTAGTTGGCGTATTCGCCCACCACGCGGTAGAGCTGCGGCCATTTGCCCTGCCGTTGCAGGCCCTGGGAATAGGCCTTCTCGGTGGCCTTCAGCGCTTCGGCTTCTTCCTTGGGCATGGACGGCGGCAGGCGGACATCCATGCGGACGAGGAACAACATGTGACTCTCCTGGTGATGGGGGCGCTTCAGCGATCCCGGCGATAGCGCTTCAGTTTTTCTTCGTCGAGCGCCAATCCCAGTCCCGGTCCGGTGGGCAGCGTCATCGAGAATTCCTGGTAGGCGGGGCGCTGCTGGACGATGTCGTCCACCAGCAGCAGGGGGCCGAACAGCTCGGTGCCCCATTCCAGCCGGGGCAGGGTGGCGAAGGCGTGCGCGGCGGCCACCGTGCCCAGGCTGCCTTCCAGCATGGTGCCGCCGTACAGCGCCATGCCGGCGGCGTCGCCGACGGCGGCGGTGCGCAGCACTTCGTAGGGGCCGCCCGATTTGGAAATCTTCAGGGCCAGCACGTCGGCCGCGCCCTGGCGGGCGAGGTCCATGGCGTCTTCGGGACTATGGACGGCCTCGTCGGCCATGATGGGCACGACGAAACGCGCCGCCAGCCTGGCCATGCCGGCTCGATGAGCGCGGGGCAGCGGCTGCTCGACCAGGTCCACGCCGGTCGCCTCCAGCCGGGCGATGCCGGTGGCCGCCTGCGATTCGCTCCAGGCCTGGTTCACGTCCACCGTCACGCGCGCCCGCGCGCCCAGCGCTTCCTTGATGGCGCATACGTGGGCCACGTCCTCGGCCACGGAACGGCGGCCGATCTTCAGCTTGAAGGTATCGTGCCGCCGCGCGGCCAGCAGGGATTCGGCCTCTTCGATGTCGCGCCGGGTATCGCCGCTGGCCAGCGTCCAGAGCACGGGCACCGCTTCGCGTACGGCGCCGCCCAGCAGGGTCGAGACCGGAACGCCCAGCCGCTTGCCCTGCGCGTCGAGCAGCGCGGTCTCGAGCGCCGATTTGGCGAAGGTATTGCCGCGCGCCACTCGGTTCATGCGCTGCGCCGCGGCCAGCACGTTCGAGGCATCCTGCCCCAGCAGCGCCGGCGCCAGGTAGGTGTCGATGGCGAGCTTGATGCCCTCGGGGCTTTCCTCGCCATAGCTCAGCCCGCCTATGGTGGTGGCTTCTCCCAGCCCTTCCACACCGTCGGAGCAGCGCAGGCGCACGATGACGAGCGTCTGCACGTTCATGACCGTCATCGCCAGTTGATGGGCACGGATGGTGGGCAGGTCGACCAGGATGGCCTCGATCGACTCGATGCAGGGGAAAGCCATACTTTTCCGGTTTGTTATGAGGCGGGAAATCAGTATGGGATTCGATTTTTCCTGCGTCCAAGACTATATTTGGCGTTTTCAATACCTAAAAAGTATCGATGGACGTCAGGCAACTTCGCTACTTCCAGGCTGTGGCGCAGGAAATGAACGTCACGCGCGCGGCCGAGAAGCTGCACATGGCGCAGCCGCCGCTCAGCCGGCAGATCCGTGCGCTGGAAGACGAACTCGGGGTGCTTTTGTTCGAGCGCACCGGGCGGTCGCTGCGCTTGACGGAGGCCGGCCGCTTCCTGCTCGAGCACTCGCTGCAATTGACTGCGCGCTTCCAGGAAATCACCGAAGCCACCCGGCGCCTCGGCCAGCAGGGGCGCCGCTGGTTCGGCGTGGGCTTCGTGCCGTCCACGCTGTACGGGTTCGTGCCGGAGTTGATCCGCCGCCTGCGGGGCGCGGACCGGCACGTCGAGGTGGGCCTGTCGGAACTGACGACGTTGCAGCAGATGGAGGCGCTCAAGGCCGGGCGCATCGACATCGGGTTCGGACGCATCCTGTTCGACGATCCCGACATCGAACGCAAGGTACTGATGGCCGAGCCACTGGTCGCGGTGGTGGCGCGCGCCCACCCGCTGGCCGGGCGTGCGCGGCATGGAGTGCGGGCGGCCGAGCTGGCCGCGCAGCCTTTCATCCTGTATCCGGCACGCCCCCGGCCGAGCTATGCCGACCATGTGCTGGGCCTGTTCCGGGCGGCGGGCCACGGCCTGGACGTGGTCCAGGAAGCCAACGAACTGCAGACCGCCATCGGACTGGTCGCGGCCGGGTTGGGCGTGACCGTGGTGCCCGCGTCGGTGCAGCGCCTGCAGCGCGAAGACATCGCTTATCTGCCGCTGGACAGCCCGGGATTCACCTCGCCGGTGATCGTGAGCCGCCGCCGCGACGACCGTTCACCGTTCCTGTTGCAGGCAAGCGCGCTGGCCGACGAACTGGCGGCCGAGGAGTTGCGCACGCACGCGCGCTAGCCGCCTTCCAGGCTGATGCTGCCCTTGGCGGCGGAACGGGTGCCTGGCAGGGGGCGGTTGCTGGCGGCGTGGTAGGTGAACACCGCCGAGAACTTCACGTCGTCGGTGGCGTTGCGATCGGCCGCGTGCAGGGTATTGCAGTGGAAGAACATCACATCGCCGGCATGCAGTTCCGGCACGATGGCGTGCTCGATGATCGCGCGGTTGGCGGGCAGGTCGTCGCGGAAGAACTTGCGTTCGTCGAAGCGCGACGCGTCGAAGTTTTCCCGGTGCGATCCCGGCACCAGGTGCAGCGCGCCGTTGCGGTTCACCTCGTCGCCCAGCGCCAGCCAGATCGAGACCATGTCGTCGCGCTGGAACGACCAGTAGCGGAAATCGCGGTGCCAGCCCGTGAGCGTGCCGTAGCGAGGGTGTTTGGTCATCACGCAGTTGTGATGGGCCAGCGACAGCTTGGCCGGTTCGCCGAAGTACGCCGCCATCCAGTCGCGGATGGGCGCACAGGTCGCGTACTGCCGATAGGCCTCGTCGCGCGACCACGCATCGAGCAGCCGCCGTACCGTCCGCCCGCCCTCGGCCTCGCGCGAGGGCGGGGCGCCCGGATAACCCAGGTCCGCCTCGTACTCGATGGGTTCGATATGGGCATTGAGCTGCGCGCGCGCAATCTGCAGCAGCGCCGCGCAGGCATCGTCATCCAGGAAATTGCGCACCACCACCAGACCATCCCGGCGCAGTGCCGCGATCTGTTCATCGCGTGACAGGCTAGCCATGCTGCTTTAACACAAGAGAAGAAAAATCAGCTGCCTAGGATACGCCTAATTTGTCCCACCCCGGAGGACTCTGCTGGCAGCCAGCGAAGCGCATGCGCCCCAATCAAAGATAAAGGCCCTAGACCCAGGATGCGGTGGATCCGGCTCTGCCGGTCCACCCGCATCGTCCCCTGGGGGGCGCCCCTACTCCACCGTGATCTTGTTTGTCCGCGCCAAGTCCTTCCAGCGGCGGGTCTCCCCTTGGATGAAGCCGGCGAATTCGGCCGGCGTGCTGCCGACGGTGTCGAGGCCGAGCTTGTTCAGTTTGGCGCGGGTGTCCGGATCCTGGACCGCGGCCTTGACCTCCCGCGCCAGGCGGTCGACCACGGCAGCCGGCGTGCCCTTGGGTACGAAGAAGCCGTTCCATTCCAGCACTTCGAAGTTCTTGAAGCCGTTTTCCGCGATGGTGGGCGTGTCGGGCAGCGCGGCCATGCGCTTGGCGGAGGTGACGGCCAGCGCCTTGAGGCGGCCGGACTGGACGTAGGACAGGCCCGAGGCGGCGTTGGCGAAATAGGCGTTCACCTGTCCGCCCATGACATCGGCCAGCGCCGGAGCACCGCCTTTGTAGGGTACGTGCAGCATGTCGATCCCGGCCTGGCTCTTCAGCAGTTCGCCCACCAGATGGGCGGGGCTGCCGGCGCCGTACGAGGCGTAGCTGACCTTGCCCGGATGCTGGCGCGCGTAGTCCACGAATTCCTTGAAGCTCTTGTAGGGGGCGTCGGGGTGGACGACCAGGATGTTCGGCACCGTGATCGCCAGCGACACGGGCACGAGGTCCTTGTCCGGGTCGAAGGGCATCTTGCGCAGCGCGGGGTTCACCGCGTAGGTGGACGCGTCGTACAGCACGGTATAGCCGTCCGGCGCCGCCTGGACCACCGCCTGCGCGCCTATGATGCCGCTGGCGCCCGGCCGGTTGTCGATCACGACCTGCGTATGCAGCGCCGTCCCCAGCCGCTGCGCGATCACCCGCGCCGCATTGTCCGCGCCGCCGCCGGCCGAATAGGGAACGATGACGCGGATGGGACGGCTGGGATAGTCCTGGGCCTGGCCAGGCGAGGCGACAGCCAGGGCAAGCGTGGCAACGATGCCGGTGGCAGCCAGACGGGTGGATACGGGCATTGGGGGTCTCCGAAGGCAGATGTCTTGTCGGCGCGGCCGCAGCGTTGCGGCCTGCCCCCGTAGTGTAGTAGTCAGGCGGCCTATTCCTTTATATCGATGCGTTTGACGACCTCGGCCCACTTGGCCGTGTCGCGCTTCAAGGTTTCCGCGGCCTGTGCTCCCACCTGGCCCACCGGCGTCAGGTCGAGCGAGGTCAGGCGCTGGCGCACGGGCGCTTCCTGCAACGCCGCCACCACGGCTTCCTGCAGCGCCTGCACCACGGCGGCCGGCGTGTCTTTGGGCGCCATCAGGTACTGGTTGAACGACGCGTCGATATTGGGCAGGCCGACCTGGGGCAGGGTGGGCACGGTGGGCGCCATGGGCGAGGGCCGGCCCGAGGACACGGCCAGCGCGGTCAGCCGTCCGGACTGGACGTTGGGCAGCACCGTGGGGGTCGCCAGGAAACCGCAGTCGACCTGGCCGCCCATGACGTCGGTCATCGCCGGGCTCGGGCCCTTGTACGGAACGTGGGTCATGGCGACGCCGGCCTTGCTCAGGACCAGTTCGGCCGCGAGGTGGCCGGGCGAACCCTGGCCGCCGGACGCATAGGTCATCGGCGTCTGCCGGGCGCGCGCGATCAGTTGCTCCATGGACGTGAGCTTGAGCGCGGCGCCGCACACCATCATCTGGTTGAAGTTGGCCACCAGGGAAACCGGCACGAGATCGGTGCGCGGATCGAAATCCATCTTCTTGTAGACGAAGGGATTGACCGTGACCACGGTGTCGGGCGTGACCAGCAGCGTATAGCCGTCGGGCGCGGCCTTGGCTACTTGCTGCGCGGCCAGGCCGTTGTTGGCGCCGGCGCGGTTCTCGACCACGAAGGTCTGTTTGAAGCGGCTGCCCAGGCGCTCGGCCAGGATGCGCGCGACCATGTCCGAGGGCGCCCCCGGCGGCGAGCCGACCAGGACGCGCACAGGCTTGGTCGGGTAATCGGATTGCGCGTGCGCGGCGGGAGAAGTGGCAAGAATGGCGACGGCCAACAGGGCCGGTCGAAGAACGGGCATGGGTCTCGCTCCTGATGCTGATGTTTTGCCGCAGTGTATTTAGTTATTTTGGTTATGAAAAATGAAAAATAAGAAGGGATGATTTCCTTTTAGTTATGATTTGGACTGATCGGGAGAAGGTTCATGCAGGAGCACGGCATATCCATGGGACTGGGCCGCATCAAGCTGCGGCATCTCCAATGCCTGGTCGCCATCGCCGCGTATCGCCACATGGGGCAGGCAGCCGATGCGCTGGGCATCTCGCAGCCGGCCATCTCCAAGACCCTGGCGGAACTCGAGGACGTGGTGCAGGCGCAGCTCGTGGTCCGCAGCAAGCGCGGCGCATCGCTGACGGACAAGGGCCGCGTGCTGCTGGGCTACGCCGGCAGCAGCCTGCGCACGCTGCGCGAGGGCCTGGACCACGTGTCGTCGGCCGTGCGGGACGACGTGGCCGTCATCGCGATCGGCACGCTGCCCACCGTCGCGCCCACCATCGGGCCGCAGGCGGCCAGCCTGTTCAAGCGCCAGTGGCCGTCGGTGCGGCTCAGCGTGCACACGGGCGTGAACGCGGGGCTGCTGGCACTGCTCAAGCAGGGGGAACTGGACCTGGTGCTGGGGCGCGTGGCGGAGCCCTCGCAAATGCTGGGCCTGTCGTACGAGCACCTGTACGAGGAACCGGTCGTGGTGGTCGCGCGGCCCGGGCATCCGCTGGCGCAGGCCCGCCGGGTGGAACCCGAGGAAATCGCCGCCTGCGGCATGGTGGTGCCGCTGCCGGGCACGGCCATCCGCCACACCATCGATTCGTACATGGTTCGGCACGGCGTGGGAGTCGGGCGCGAGGCGGTCGAGACCTTGTCCGATGCCTTCGCGCGGTCCTACGTGGCCCATACCGACGCGGTCTGGATGATCGCGCTGGGGGTGGTCGAGCACGACCTGCGCGCCGGCAGCCTGGTCCGGCTGGCCTGCGACACGCAGCACACCTCGGCCTCGGTCGGGCTGACATTGCGCAGCGATGCCGTACCCTCGCACGCGGTGCGGGCGCTGATCGAGTGCATACGCGCCGCGGCCGCGCAGCGACGCGAGCAGGCTGAAGAAATGTCTGAAGCGGCCGCGCGGGCGCGGCCCGCGCAGGAAAGGCGCTAGTGCGCCGTGGCGGTCTGCCGCGCCAGCACCCGCTGGGGCGACATGTCGGGCCGGGCCATGGCCGACACCGGTAGCAGGTAGGTCTGTTCCAGCATGAACTGGCCCGTCATGGCCGCGTGCGGGGTCTGGTCCGAGAAGCAGATCCAGGTACTGCCCGGCGGGAATTCGATGCTTTCCTGCTGGCCGTCGCGCTGGTAGCCGGCGTCGGCCTTCATGCGGTCGTGCAATTGCAGCATGAAGTGGTCGTAGGCGCTGCGGCGGCTCTTGGTGATGTGTAGCTTGTGCAGCAGCCAGGCCACGCCGGGACGGTAGGCCGGCATTTGCGGCAGGTAGCGCGCCGACAGCGTGTCGAAGGCTTCGCCGACCCGCCACAGGCGGGTGTCGCCGTGCGGGTTGATGTTGTTGAAGACGCGCAGGATGCGCTGCTCGCCCACCGGCCGCGAAGGGAAGGCATCGACGTGCAGGCGGGTGTCGTCCTTGCGCCAGGACATCTTCCAGGTGCCGATGCGATGCAGGCGCAGGCTGGTGGTGGGCGCGTGCAGGTGCGAGGCGTACGCGGGCAGCAGGCGGTCCAGGAAGCGGCGCGTGGTCTCGTAATAGCGGCGCACCAGCGCGCCGATGGCGGCCTGGCGCTCGTCTTCCACCGCCACGCCGGTCAGCTTGCCGGTCGTGGCGTTCAGGCTGATGTTCTTGCGCTTGGGGTCGACCAGCGCGGGGTCGAGCAGGCCGGTCTCGGCCTCGCTCAATTCGAACCGCAATTCGGGGAAGTACAGGACCTTGCCTTCTTCCAGCTCGGCCACGGGCGTGGACGCGCCGGCCTGGCCGGGCGCCTCGTTCCAGGCGCGGTGGTCGATGCGGACGATGCGGGAGGTCGCGCTCATGGCGTCAGCTGGCCAGCGCCTTCTCGATCGTGGCGTGGAACTCGGCCACGTTGGGCTCGCCCAGGTAGCGCTTGATGATGCGGCCCTGCTTGTCGATCAGAAACGAGGTGGGCGTGAGCTTGACGTCCTCGAAGCTGCGCGCGATCTCGCCCATCGGGTCGAGCGCGACCTTGAAGGGCAGCTCGCGCGACTGCGCGAAATTGAGCACATAGTTGGCCGGGTCGTAGCTCATGGCCACCGCGACCATCTCGTAGCCCTGCGGCGCATACTTCTTGTAGGTCTCGACCATCATCGGCATTTCCTTCACGCAGGTCACGCAGCTGGTGGCCCAGAAGTTGACCAGCACCACCTTGCCGCGCAGGCTTTCGGTGGTGAACTTGTCGCCGTGGATGGAAGTGAAGGTGGTGTCGGGCGCCTTGGCGGCGGGGGCCAGCGCGAACCAGGCGCCAGCGGCGGCCAGCAGCGCGACCACGAGGACGGCGGCCAGCTTGGCGGCGCCGCGCTGGGCGCGGGCGGTTCCGTTGAAGGGAGCTGAAATCGACATAGGGAGCGATCCGTTGCGTGGCGGGCAGGCGGCGCGTATCCGCGCCCGCGATGCGGCCCATTATAGGCCGGGATGCGCGACCCGCCCGCATCCCGGCAGGCGGGGACGCCGGTCAGCGGCTGGGGGACGAGCCGCCGGCGGCCTGCGACTGGTCCTGCTCGGCCTTCACCTTGGACAGGTCCTGCAGTTCCTCTTCGGTGATGTAGTCGAACACCTTGACCACCTTCTTGACGCCGCTCACGCCGGCGGCGATCTCGGCGCCGCGCTTGCCTTCGCGTTCGGTCACGCGGCCCATCAGGTAGGCCACGCCGTTCTCGACCGTGATGCGGAAGGAGTTGGCGAAGAGATCCTTGGCGTCTACCAGCGAAGCCTTGATCTTGCCTTCGATGAAGACGTCGTTCGAGCGGGTGGCCAGCGAGGTCGGGATGCCGATCTGGAGTTCGTTGACGAGGGCGCGGACGTTCTCGACGCCGCGCGCCTGTTCCTCGGCATCGCGCTTGGCGGCTTCGTCGGGGACTTCGCCGGTCAGCAGGAGCTTGCGGTTGTAGGCGTTGACGTTGATATGGCCCTTGTCGCCATAGCGGCCCGACAGACGGCTGGACGTCTTGAGCTCGATGTTCTTGTCCTCGACCTGGATGCCCACGGTGCGGCGGTCGGTGGCGGCCATCGTGCCGACGTAGGCACTGCCCAGGACGATGGGGGCGCAGGCGGACACGGCCCACGCCGAGCTTGCGACGACGAGGGCCAGGACCAGGGGGCGTACCGAAGCGGCCGGTTTGCGTAACATCAGAGATCTCCCAGCAGTTGAGCGTCGATGCCGTCGCACATGGCGTGCAGCAGCAATATGTGGACTTCCTGGATGCGCAGGGTGCGGTCGTGCGGCACGCACAGGTGCACGTCGTCTTCCGTCAGCATCTGGCCGATCCGGCCGCCGCCCTTGCCGGTCAGCGCGATGACGCGCAGCTCGCGGGAATGGGCCGCGTCGATGGCCTCGATCACGTTGGCCGAATTGCCGCTGGTGGAAATGGCCACCAGCACGTCGCCCGGCTGGCCGAGCGCATTGACCTGCTGGGAGAACACCCGGTCGTAGCCGAAGTCGTTGCCGATCGCGGTCAGGATGGACGTATCGGTATTGAGCGCGATGGCGCCCAGCGGCAGCCGTTCGCGTTCGAAGCGGCCGACCAGCTCGGCGGCGAAGTGCTGGGCATCGGCGGCCGACCCGCCATTGCCGCAGGCCAGGATCTTGCCGTTGTTGGACAGGCTGAACACCAGCGCGTCCACGGCGGCCGCGGTGGGGGCCGACAAGGTGTCCTGGCAGTGTTCGAACAGGGCGACGGCGTCGCGGAAATGGGCGGATATGCGGGCGGTAAGGTCCATGCCGGGATTATCTCATGCAGGGGAAACGGCCGGCTTGCCGGCCGTGCCGGCAAGTGTGTCCGCTGTAACCGGCCGTGACGCCCCGGTTGCGGGCGGCGGTCATGGCGTTGGAGCGGTTTGGCCAATGATAGTTTCCCTGGCCGTGCGATGGGAGACTGCCCGCTACCGGAAACCGGGCAGCGCCTCGAGCGAAAAGGCGTGCCGTATCCAGCGCGGCGGCGCATCGGCCTCGAAGGCCAGGACATCGAAGCGGCAGGCGGGCGGCGGCCCTTTCCAGCAGGTGCGCAGGAAATAGGCGGCCGTGCGCGCCAGGCGCAGCCGCTTGGCCAGGCCCACGCTGGCTGCCGCGCCGCCGTAGCGGCCACGGGTACGCGCGCGGACCTCGACGAAGACCAGGACCGCGCCCTCGCGCATTACCAGGTCGATTTCGCCGGCGCGGCAGGCCACGTTGCGGGCCACCAGGACCAGCCCGGCGGCGCGCAGGTGCGCCAGTGCTTCGCGTTCGGCCTGGTCGCCGGCCTGCTGCGTGGGCGAGCGGCGCGGCGGCGAGGTCGCTGCCTGCCGGCGGCCGGGCCGGGGCCGGCGGCGTACCGCCCGCCGCTGCGCCGCATGGGCCAGGGCGTAGGCTTCCGAGTCGGCCGCCGTCATGGGCGCCCGCGCGGTATCCTCGCGCCATGGACAATGAAATCGAATCCTCCAGGCCCGCCACGGGTGCCTGGGAACGGCTGGCGGACAAGGTGGCGGCGCAATACTGGCCCGCCCCGGCGCTGTATGTGGTGGCCACGCCCATCGGCAACCTGGGCGACCTGAGCCTGCGCGCCCAGGCCTGTCTGCAGCGGGCCGACGTGATCGCCGCCGAAGACACCCGCATGACCCGGCCCCTGCTGGATGCCTGGGGCATTTCCACCCCCTTGATGGCCGCTCATCGGCACAACGAGGCGCAGGCGGCCCAGGCCATCGTCGGCCGGCTGGCCGCGGGCGAGCGGGTGGCCCTGGTCTCGGACGCGGGCGCGCCCGGCGTCAGCGACCCCGGCTCGCGCATCGTGCGCGAGGTGCGCGCGGCCGGCCACCCGGTGGTGCCGGTGCCCGGCGCCAGCGCTGTGATCGCCGCGCTGATGGCCAGCGGCGCGACCTCGGACGAGAACCCGGCGTTCGTCTTCGCCGGTTTTCCGCCGCCCAAGGCGGCCGCCCGGCAGCGGTGGCTGGCTCAGTGGTGCGCGCTGCCGGCGCCGGTGGTCATGTATGAATCGCCGCACCGGATGGCGGCAACCATGGCCGACCTGCTGACGGTTTGCGGCGCCGAGCGGCAATTGACCGTGGCGCGGGAGCTGACCAAGCGTTTCGAGGAAATCGCCACCGTGCCGCTGGCGCAGGCCCAGGCCTGGCTGGCCGCGCATCCACAGCGCGCGCAGGGGGAGTTCGTGCTGATCGTGGAGGCGGCGCCCGAGGAAGCGGCGGGCGCGCTGGATGCCCGGGCCGACGAGGTATTGCGGGCGCTGCTGGAGGTATTGAGCGTGCGCGACAGCGCGAAGGTGGCGGCCCGTATCACCGGTGCGCCGCGGGATGCCTTGTATGCCCGTGCGCTGGCGCTGAAGGAGGCGTAGCGGGAAGGGCGGCGGGCCGGCGTGGGCTGGAGCGGGCAGGGACATGGCGTGGCGACCGGAATGCGGGTCGCCCAGCATGCCGCAATCGGACGGGCGCCGGCGCGCAGGTAGGACCGGCGTGTCCCGGTCTCAGCCCGGCCCGGCCGTGCCCGCCTGGCCCGCGCCCAGGACGGCCGAGATCGCGGCGGCCGCCTGCATCAGTTCCCGCACGGTGTCGGGATGGGCCCGCGCCGGCAGGTAGTGGATCGAGGCGACGATGGCCAGCGCGCCGAACAGCGAGCCGTCGGCCTGGAAGATCGGCGCCGCCAGGGCGTTGATGCCGGTGAAGATTTCCTCGGGGGCCTCGGCCCAGCCGCGCTGGTGGACGAGCTGGATCTCGGCCCGGAGGCGGTCGGGATCGGTGATGGTCTTGGGGGTGCTGGCCGCGAGCGGCTGGGACAGCATGGCGTCGCGCAGCGACGGCGGGCCGAAGGCCAGCACGACCTTGCCCTGGGCCACGGTGTGGAAGCCGGGGAACTGTGTGCCGGGGCTGAGCAGGATCTCCAGCGCGCTGCGGCCGCGCACGACGTCCAGCACGACGACCTTGTTGGGATCGAAGGTGGTGATGACGATGGTCTGCCCGACGCGGTTGCGCAGGTCTTCCATGATGGGCTTGGCCAGCGACACGACGTCGAACTGCTGCACCAGCTTGCGTCCCAGCAGGAACAGGCGCCAGCCCACGCGGTAGCGGCTGGTGCGCTTGTTCTGCGTGACGTAGCCCTGCTGGCGCAGGGCGGTCAGGTGGCGATGCACGCGCGCCTTCGGCATTCCGAGCAGCTCGGCCAGTTCTGTCACCCCGCATTCGGTGCCCTGGGCCGCCATCAGTTCCAGGATGCGCAGGGAGATGACCGAGGTCGACGAGATCGCGGCCTCGTCGCCCGAGGTCGGCAGCGTATGGCCGGTCTGGGGGTCGTCCGTGGCGGGAGCGATGGCGTCGGGGGGCAGGAGGTCCGGGGCGGGGGGATGCATGGATCGAAGCGTGTCTGGGCAAGGCCGGTGAGTTCTCGATGGACGCATGCCCGCCCCGTGTCAGGGGCCGGGACGATGCCCCTCAGGGCAGGGTCAGCATGCGCTCGCCGTACACATGATAATGCTGACGCTTGGGCTTGCCGGCGTCTTCCGGTAGAACATAGCGCAGGGAGCTGCGCTGGCGGCATCCCTGGGGCAGGATGAAGCACCGGATGAAGCTGGTATCCGTGGCCTCGGTGGTGGGGGCCAGGACCGGGGCGTGGCCCAGCTCGAACCAGGCCGAGCCCGCCGGATGCACCGTGGTCCTGCCCTGGGTCTCGATGGTGATCTCGCCCTTCAGGCAGCAGCGTATGCCGGGGCCCTGGTGCACGTGCGTCAGCGCCACGCCGCCGGGCGGGAAGTCGACGCGGTCGCAGCGCATCAGCCAGTCGAACTGGCCGTCCAGTTCGATCTCCTGTTGCAGCTTGAGGGTGGACGTGGCGCCGGGGGCGCTGCGCAGCGTGCCCGCGGGGGCATCGGTCGCCACCAGTTCCCAGCGCCACAGCACGGCGTCTTCCTCGCCCGCCACCAGCGCGATCGAGTCCTGGCCGACCCAGGCCGATTCCTGGCGCTGGTGCTGCGTGCCGTCCGGAAACTCCACCGTGATCCCGCCCTGCACGACGTAAACCGACCGCGGCATGCGCGGCAGGTAGACCGGCGCATGGCCGGCGGGAATGCTGTCTTCGTAAAGTCTGATGATGAAACTGCGCATGGATGACTCCTGAGGCTATGGCCGGCCCCATGCCGGGCAACGGACCAGTTTGTATCGATAAACAATACGTTCGTATCATTTATCGTAAACCATGAATGCATGGCTTGTGAATATTCGGATAGAATATTTATCGATACGTTTGTATCGTTAATCGATACATCAAGGAGACGAAGCATGGCATCCTCCGCGACCTCGCTATCCGGCGTGGCCCAGGAAAAATGGTACGTAGGGCGTACCAAGGAACAATGGCGCGCGTTCGGTTCGGCCTACATAGGCTGGATGCTGGACATCATGGATCTGATGCTGTTCGCCATGGTGATCACGCAGATGCGGGCCGAACTGAATTTCGACAGCGGCGCAGCCGGCGTCATTGCCTCGATGACGCTGCTGGCCACGGCCTTCGGCGGCCTGATCTTCGGCTTTCTGGCCGACCGGCTGGGGCGGACGCGGTCGCTGGTGCTCAGCATCGCGTGCTATTCCATCGGCACGGCCCTGTGCGGTTTCTCGCAGAACGTCACGCAGTTGCTGATCTTCCGTTTCCTGCTGGGACTGGGGGTGGGCGGGGAATGGTCGGCGGGTGCGGCCCTGGTCACCGAAACGTGGCCGGCCAAGCACCGCGGCAAGGTCATGGCCTGGGTGCAGAGCGCCTTCGCCGCCGGCTACGCGCTGGCCGCCATCGTCGCGGCGCTGGTGCTGCCCACGCTGGGCTGGCGTTGGGTGTTCGCGGTCGGGCTGGTGCCCGCGCTGTTCGCGTTCTGGGTGCGCCGCCATGCGTCCGAGCCGGAGATCTGGACGAGCCAGAAAGAGCGCCTGGGCGTCGGGGCCACGCTCAAGCTGCTGTTCGGCCAGCATTTGCGCAGCACGGTGGTCGGCCTGGCGTTCACCGCCGCGGCCATGTGCGGCTACTGGGGGCTGTTCACGTGGATCCCGACCTATCTGGCCACCCCCGTCAGCGCGGGCGGCGCCGGCCTGGACCTGACCAAGTCCACGACCTGGATCGTCGTCATGCAGGTGGGCGCGGCGCTGGGCTTCATCTGCTTCGGCTACATCGCCGACCGGATCGGCCGCCGCATGGCCTTCATCCTGTTCTTCCTGCTCTCGGCCGTGTGCGTGCCGCTGTACGTGCAGATCGAGTCCAGCCTGGTGCTGCTGGCGTTCGGGCCGCTGGTCGCCTTCGTGGGCACGGGTTTCTACAGCGGTTTCGCGCCCACCTTCGCCGAGTTGTTCCCGACCAGCATCCGCGCGACCGCGCAGGGCTTCATCTACAACACCGGCCGGGCCACCAGCGCGCTGGCGCCGGCCGCGGTGGGCTTTTTCTCGGCCACCCATGGCGTCGCGAGCGCCCTGGGAGCCACCGCCGGATTCTTCGCGCTGGCCGCGGTCATCGTGTATTTCTTCCTGCCCGAGACCAAGGGCGGCGAACTGGAATAGCGCTGGCGCCCCGTCAGCGCACGACGATGACCGGGGCGATGTCCAGCCTGGCCTGCACGCGCTGCGCGGCGGCCAGCGCGCTCTCGCGCGAGGGGTAGGGGCCCAGGTGCACGCGGTGCAGGCTGTCGGTGTTCACGATGCGCAGCGGTTCGGTCTGGTCCCCCAACTGGGTCCGGATCCGGGCCGCGAGGTCCTCGGCGTTGCGCTGGCCGCTGAAGGCGCCCACTTGCAGGAAGATGCCCGATTGCGGCGTCGAGACCACCGGCGTGGTGGCCGTCAGGGGGACCTGCACGCCGCCCGCCATGGGCGCGGGGCTGGCAGAGGCGGAAGCCAGCGGCGGCAGCTCCCGTACCTGGCTGGCCGGTGCCTGCGTGGCCACCGGGATGGCGACCACCTCGGCCTCGGCCACCGGCGCGGGCGCCGCGGCCAGCATGGGGGCGTTGCCGCGTTCGCTGCGGATCCTGGCGATTTCCTCCGGCCCCAGCCATTCGACCTCGACTTCGCCGCTGCCCTGCGAGAGCAGGCCCAGCTTGTAGGCGGCCGTGTAGGAAAGATCGATGATGCGGTCGCTGTGGAAGGGGCCGCGGTCGTTCACGCGCACGATCACCGACTTGCCGGTCCCGACCCGCGTGACGCGGGCGTAGCTGGGGATGGGCAGCGTGGTATGGGCCGCGGTCATCGCGTACATGTCGTAGATCTCGCCGTTCGACGTGCGCGCGCCATGGAACTTGCGGCCGTACCACGACGCGGTGCCGCGCACCTTGTAGGGTTGCATGGAGGTGTCGGGCACGTAGCGCTTGCCGAAAATCACATAGGGCTTGTTCGCGCCGCTGGCCAGCGGTTCCACGGCCGGTAGCGGATCGGGCACCAGGTCCAGGTTGGCGGGCGGATTGGACGGCGGGCCGTCGTCCTTGTAGTAGCCGCCGCCGCGCGAACCCGATCCCGACGACCCCTTGGGCGTGGTGCCGCAGGCGGCCAGGAGTACCGTGGCGCAGACCGCCGTCCAGAGCAGGAGACCTTCGGTCCTCCCGCGCGGTGGGCGGCGGCTGGTGGGGCGCGCGCCAGGCAGGAGGGGCCGGTCGGTCTGCTTCATCGTCTAGGGTCCTGGATGCTAAGGTCTGGCAAGCGGCGGCGCCTCGGCGGGGCCACCGCCTGGATCATAAAGGTCGAACTGTTTTTGTGCACGGTGGCGCACCAGCACCTGCCCCTGGCCCGCGAACATGGCGGCCAGTTGTTCCACCACGTAGACCGATCGATGCGTGCCGCCCGTACAGCCTATGGCCACCGTCAGGTAGCTGCGCGTGTCCTGCATGTACTCCGGCAGCCAGGTGCGGATGAAGGCGGCGATGTCGTCGATCATGCGTCCCACGCTGGGGATGGCCGCCAGGAAGTTCGCCACCGGAGCGTCCCGCCCCGTCAACGGCCGCAGGACCGGGTCGTAGTGGGGATTGGGCAGGCAGCGCACGTCGAACATCAGGTCCGCGTCCAGCGGTACGCTTTCCTTGAATGCGAACGACTCGAAGGTCAGGACCAGCGGCACGGTATCGGCCTGCACCACGTTGCGCACCCAGGACCGCAGTTGCGAGGGCGTCAGCCCCGTGGTGTCGATGACGTGCCCCAGCTCGCGCAGCGGCCCCAGCAACTCGCGCTCGTGCGCGATGCAGGCCTCGACCGAGGGCGCGACGCCTTCGTGGAAAAGCTTGTCGGTCAGCGGATGGCGACGGCGCGATTCCGAATAGCGCTGCACCAGCGTGCCGGTGTCGGCGTCCAGGAACACCACGCGGATCTCGGTACCCAGCGCGCGCAGCGCGTTGATGGTGCCGGGCAGATTGGCGATCGCGCCGCTGGAGCGGGCATCGATGGATACCCCCACGCGCTGCAGCCCTTCATCGTGCGCGGCCGCGATGAAATCGTGCAGAAAGCGGACGGGAAGATTGTCGACGCAGTTGTAGCCGAAATCCTCCAGGGTACGAAGAGCCACGGACTTGCCCGAGCCCGAGATACCGGTGATGAAAACGACACGTAACACAGCAGGCTTTGCCTCGTAGGGGGAGGTTCATTCATCGAAGCCTGAACAATAACGCACACTCCCAGAACTGTCCCCCTTTCCCCTGCTCGGTGCCAGCCCATTGCTACCGCGGCAGCCAGCGAAGCACCGGCACCACAATCCAAGACAGCGGTACTAGACCCAGGATGCGGTGGATCCGGCTCCGCCGGTCCACCCGCATCGCCCCGTGGGGGGCGCGCGAAGCGCGTAGGGGGGGCTCTACGGCTCGCCGTTCTGGATCGCGTCCATCTGCCGTTCCATGAACTCGGTCATGGTGTCGATGCCGCGCAGTTGCAGGATGGCGTTGCGCACCGCCGCTTCGACCAGCACGGCCAGGTTGCGGCCGGCGGCCACCGGCAGGACGACCTTGCGTATGGGCAGGGCCAGCACGTCCTGGGTCATGGCCTGGAGGGGGAGGCGCTCGAAATTGGCTTCGGGCGAGGTGGTGCGGACCAGGTGGACGATGATCTTGAGCTTCATCTTCCGGCGCACCGAGGTCTCGCCGAAGATCGCGCGGATGTCCAGCAGGCCGAGGCCGCGCACTTCCAGCATGTTCTGCAGCAGCGGCGGGCAGCGGCCCTCGATCAGGTTGGGGGCGATGCGCGAGAATTCCACGGCGTCGTCGGCCACCAGGCCGTGGCCGCGCGAGATCAGTTCCAGCGCCAGTTCGCTCTTGCCCAGGCCGGATTCGCCGGAGATCAGCACGCCCATGCCGAGTACGTCCATGAACACGCCGTGCACGGTGGTGACGGGGGCGAGCTTCTTGGCCAGGTAGATGCGCAGCAGGTCGATGACCTGCGCCGCTGAGCGGGGCGAGGCCAGCAGCGGCACATTGCGCTGTACGCAGTGTTCCAGCAGGTCGGCCGGGGCGGCCAGGCCGTCGGCCATGATGATGGCCGGGACGCCGCTGGCCAGCAGCTCATCCAGGTGATGGGCGCGCCGGCGGGCTTCCAGCCGGGCGTAGAACGCCAGTTCCTCGTGGCCGAAGACCTGGATGCGGGACGGATGGATGAGGTTCAGGTGGCCGACCAGGTCGGCGGCGGCCAGGCAGGTGTCGGGCAGCGGCGAGCGGTTCGCGTTCGAGCGCCCCGCCAGCCAGCTCAAGGAAATCTTGTCGGTGTTCTCGTCGACCAGTTTTTCGATAGTAAGCATGGGGCACACGGAAAAGGCGGCCGGCCGGGCCGCGGCCGGATCAGACCGCGGCGTCGGACTGGGCCGGTTCCCAGTGGGTCAGCAGCGAGTGGATCGCGCTGGCCGAGGGCTCGGTGACCAGGGCCTCGCGCAGCGCGCGGTTGGACAGCATCTGCGCCAGCTCGGACAGGATTTCCAGGTGCACCTGCGTGGCCTGCTCGGGCACGAGCAGGAACACCAGCATCTGCACGGGCTTGCCATCGGGAGCGTCGAAATTGATGGGCTGGGCCAGGCGCACGAAGGCGGCCACCGCATCGGTCAGCCCCTTGATGCGGCCGTGCGGGACGGCAACGCCTTGACCCAGTCCGGTCGAGCCCAGCCGTTCGCGCGCGAACAGGCTGTCGAACACCACCGAGCGGGCGATGCCGTGATTATTCTCGAACAATAGGCCGACTTGTTCGAAAACGCGCTTCTTGCTGGTGACTTCCAGATCAAGCAGCACGTTCGAAGGGGGGAGTATCCGCGAGATCAGATTCATAACGTATGCGCCGGTCGGGCGATACAAATTCGCACAATAGATGGACCGGGCGACATCTTTTGGAGATGGACGTCGATTATAGCCAGCGGCCCGGTTCTGTCACGAAAAGCGGCACTTTTGTGCCCCGCAAACAACCCGTCCGTATCCCGACCCGGCATCACATGCCCTCGTCCCACGAAGGAAGCGCCCACCCGGGGCAACACCCGAGCCCTCGAAAACCATGGCGCAGCGCGGCATTTCTCGATCCCGATCACGATAACTGGACGCGAATCCATCCTTTAAACGTTACAACGGCGGGAAAAGCCTCCTTTCCCCGCCAGCCGATGTTTTACTCCAGGGCACAGCGGATCCGGCTCCGCCGGTCCGCCAGTGCCGCCCCCTGGGGGGCGCCCTTTAGGGCGAAGGGGGGGGCACCCTCTTCATGGCTTCTTCGACCCGAGGTCGCTGGACCTTGTCCTTGTACTTGATGACCTGTCGGTCGACTTTGTCGACAAGGGCGTCGATGGCGGCGTATAGGTTTTCTTCTTGGGCCTCGCAATGGACGTCCTTGCCTCGGAGATGCATGGTGATTTCCGCGCTGTGGCGCAGCTTTTCCACGGAAAGCTGCACCTGGATATCGATGACGTGATCGAAATGCCTCAACACCCGCGTGAGCTTGTTCAGGACGTACTCACGTATGGCGGGGGTCACGATGAGGTGATGTCCGCTGATGCTCAGATTCATGTAAAGCCCTCCTTGAAGCAATGTACCGGGAGACCTCCCGGAGCCCGCGCCCATGTCCGCAGGGCATGGGCGCTTGTGGCACGAGCGTGCCACTTTGCTTGCGTCGCTCCGAATGTTCCGGATGTCGCCACGCAATCGAAGTGGCTGGCACATGCGTTTTCAGCGGTTGCTATAAAGATGAGCCTTTATCCGGGGCTTTCAAGTACGGTCTAACCCTAGCATCGCGATTGGGTGATGGATACGCGGCATGTCATGCCGCGCGGGCGCGATCCGTACTAGATGCTCTTACGCAGGGAAACCGGCGGAATCTTGAGCGCTTCGCGGTATTTGGCCACCGTGCGGCGGGCCACGACGATACCCTGCTCCCCCAGCGTCTGCGCAAGTTGGCTGTCGGATAGTGGCTGGGTAGGGTCCTCCGCACCAATGAGTTGCTTGATCAGCGCACGGATCGCTGTGGACGATGCCGCTCCTCCGGTCTCCGTGGCGACGTGGCTGCCGAAGAAATACTTCAGCTCGAAAGTCCCCAGCGGGGTGAGCATGTATTTCTGCGTAGTGACGCGTGAGATCGTCGACTCATGCAAGCCTAGTGTATCTGCTATTTCGCGTAATACAAGAGGCCGCATGGCGACCTCGCCATGGTTGAGGAAACCCTGCTGCCGATCGATGATGGCCTGGGCCACGCGCAGGATGGTGTCGAAGCGTTGCTGGACATTGCGTATCAGCCAGCGCGCCTCCTGCAACTGCGAGGACAGCCCGGGATGGGCCGAGCTGCGCTCCGATTTCAGGATCTGCGCGTACATCTGGTTGATGCGCAGCCGCGGCATGGCTTCGCCGTTGAGCATCGCGCGCCACTGGGTGCCGGCCTTGCGCACGATCACGTCGGGCACGACGTAGTCCGCGGCGGGCGACGAGTAGCGCGAACCGGGCCGCGGGTCGAGCCGGCGGATCAGGCTCTGGGCCGCGCGCAGCTGGTCGTCGTTGCAGCCCAGCGCCTTGCGCAGCTTGGCGTAGTCCCGCGCGCCCAGCAGCGGCAGATGCTGGGCGGAGATCTGGCGGGCCAGCGCCAGCACCTCGGCATCGCGGGCCTCTGGCAGGCAATCGAGGTCCGGCACGCGCAATTGCAGGCACAGGCATTCGGAGATGTTGCGGGCACCCACGCCGGCCGGATCGAAGGACTGGAGCAGCCCCAACGCCGAACGCAGTTCGTCGGCGTCGATCTCCAGCTCGGGCGGGAACAGCGCGGCCAGTTCTTCCAGCGACACGCCCAGGTAGCCGTTGTCGTCCAGTTCGTCGACCAGCGCCGTCACCAGCGCCGCATCGCGCGGCGTGGCCTGCGTGAGCGCGAGCTGGCTCAGCAGGTGCTCGCGCAGCGAGGCGTCGGGCGCCGCGAGTTGTGGTGCGGTGTCGTCGTCGTGCTCGCCGCCGGGGCGGTGCAGCTCCGGCATGTCGGGCATGTCGGGCAGGTCCGGCGCATCGCCGGCGTCGGCCGGCGAGGGGGCCTCCATGGCCTCGCCGCCCGGTTCGGCGTCGGCTTCCGGCGCGGCGGGCGTGGCCGCGTGCATGCTGCCGTCGGCGTCGACCCGCAGCGTGGCCGCCACGGGATCGTCCTCGCGTTCGAGCAGCGGGTTCTCCTGCAGGATCTGCTCGATTTCGTGTTCGAGTTCGAGCGTCGACAATTGCAGCAGCTTGATCGACTGTTGCAGCGCCGGCGTCAGCGCCAAGTGCTGGGAGGTGCGAAGTTGGAGTCCGGGTTTGAGCATGGGCACCGCTTACATGCGGAAGTGTTCTCCGAGGTAGACCCGTCGCACGGCAGGATCGCCGACGATCTCCTCGGGGTGCCCGCTGGCCAGTACGGTGCCGTCGCTGATGATGTAGGCGCGGTCGCAGATGCCCAGGGTCTCGCGCACGTTGTGGTCGGTGATGAGCACGCCTATGCCGCGTCCTTTCAGGAAGCGCACGATGCGCTGGATCTCGATGACGGCGATGGGGTCCACGCCGGCGAACGGTTCGTCCAGCAGGATGAAGCGCGGATTGGTGGCGAGCGCGCGCGCGATCTCGACGCGGCGGCGTTCGCCGCCCGACAGCGAGATCGCGGCGTTGCTGCGGATGTGTCCGATCTGCAATTCGTCCAGCAGCGATTCCAGGCTCTCGTCCACCTGTTGTTTGCCGAGCGGCGCGCCCTGTTCGTTGCGCTGCAGTTCCAGCACCGCGCGGATGTTCTGCTCGACGTTGAGCCGGCGGAAGACGGAGGCGTCCTGGGGCAGGTAGGAAAGTCCCAGCCGCGCGCGCTTGTGGATGGGCAGGCTCGTGACCGAGACGCGATCGATGTCGATGCTGCCGGCGTCGGCCGGCACCAGCCCGACGATCATGTAGAAGCAGGTGGTCTTGCCGGCGCCGTTGGGGCCCAGCAGTCCGACCACCTCGCCGCCGTCCACGTGCAGCGACACGTTCTTGACCACCGTGCGCCCTTGGTAGGACTTGCGCAGGCCTTCGGCCCGCAGGCGGCCCTCGCCCTGGGTGGATTCCTCGGCGCGCGGCGCCCCGGCCGGCGTTCCGGCCTCGACGATCGGCGCGTTCATTGCGCGGCCTTGCCCGAGGCGCCGCAGCCCGTTGCCGGGGCGCCGGCGGCCGTCTGGCTGCGCGGCTGGATGATGGTGCGCACGCGCTGGTTGGGCGTGGGGGCCTGCGGTCCGCCGGTGGCGGTGTAGGTGTCGGTACGCTGGTTGTAGGTCACGCGCTGGCCGCGCACTTCATCGACCATCTGTTCGCAGGCCAGCCGCTTGACCACCGCCTTCGAGATGAAATGGATCAGCTCCCCGCGTCCGTCGTACTCGACGCGCTCGGCCACGCCCTCGACGTATTCGTCGGTGCCCTCGCGCCGCTGGCGCACGTTGACCAGCTTGCCGCCGTTGGCGGTGGCGACGCCGAACTGATAGCCCTCGGCGTCCTCGCGAAGCTCGAGCCGGTCCGAGCGCAGGATCAGCGAACCCTTGGTCAGCACGACGTTGCCGGTGAAGATGCTGGTCTGCTTCAGGTCGTCGTAGCGCAGCGAATCGGCATCCACCGTCGTCGGCTGGTTGCGGTCGGCGGCGGCCGCGAGCGCCTGGGCGCCGCAGGCGAGGGCCGCCAGGGCGAGCATGGCCTGGGCGGCGTATCGGGAGAGTCGGTGATGTGGCACGGTGTTTCTATCCTTTGGATGGCTGTCGGGCCGGGGGTGCGGCCGGCCGCGTGCTGCCCGGCACGATCTGCACCCGAGTCTGCTCGTTGACCTTCAGTTCGCGCGAGACGTTGTCATAGCGCATGCCGCGCCCCTGTATGCGCGTGGTGCCGTTGACCACGGTGGCGGGCAGGTCCGTGTAGGCGACATCTTGGTCGGGCAGCAGGGTGACTTCCTCGCTGCGTATGTTCAGCTCGGGACGCCCCTGCCCGGGCAGCCGCCGCAACTGGGCGTCGCCGCGCATGACCACGCGCGCGCCGTCCTGGTCCATCCTCGCGTGCTGCGAGGTGGCCGTCATGGTCGGCCGCTCGGTGCGCTGGCTGACCGCGCGAAACTGCGTGACTTCCGACGAATCGTCGTCCGGATAGTGCTCTAGCCGGTCGCCCTCCATCCGCGTCATGGGCATGCCGTGCTCGTCGCTGCGGACCATGACGAACTGCTCGACGAAGGAATCGATCTCGTGGGTCAGCCGGCGGGGGGGATCTTCCTTGACCGCGCGCTTGGCATAGTCGGCCGCCCACCACGTGCCGGCCACCAGGGCGGCCAGCAGCGCGATCGACACTCCGGAGGCGAGTCGGTCTTTCATTGCGCGGAGGACCCGACGGTGATGGTCGTGCGGGTGCGGCTGGTGATGTAGCCGCCCAGACGGCCCTGCGCGGCCAGGATCAGGTCGCAGCATTCGCGCGCCGCGCCGTCGCCGGCGGGACGGGTGGCCACCCAGTGGGCGGCCTGGGCGACGTAGGTCGGCGCTTCGGCCACGCTGGCGGCGAAGCCCACGCGCTGCATGGCGGCCAGGTCGATGATGTCGTCGCCCATGAAGCCCACGTCGTCCAGCTCGACGTTGCAGCGCTGCGCCAGCGCGGTCACGGCCGCGCTTTTGTCGCGCACCCCCTGCTGGACCTCGGAGATGCCCAGCTCGGCGGCGCGGCGCGACACGGTGGGCGAGTCGCGCCCGGTCATGAACACGACCTCGATGCCGCTTTCGTGCAGCATGCGCAGCCCGAAGCCGTCCAGTGCATGGAAGCGCTTCACGGTTTCGCCGTGCTCGCCGTAGTATAGGCGGCCGTCGGTCAGGACGCCGTCGACGTCGAAAATCATCAGCCGCAGGCGGGCGACGCGTTCGCGCACGTCTTGCGGCACGCGGGCCAGGATCAGGGCTTCGGCCGGATGGGGAGGAAGAGGAATCGCCATGGAACTCAGAGCACCTTTGCTGCCATCAGGTCGTGGGTATGGAGGGCGCCGACCAGCCGGCCGGTGGCGTCGAGCACCAGCAACTGGTTCTTGCGGTTGTCGTCCATCCGCGCGGCCGCCTCGGTGGCAAGGGCGTCCGGGCCGATGTGAAGGGGATTGCGCGTCATGCCGGCAACCACGGTCAGGTTGCGGATGTCGCCTTCGCGCTCGATCAGGCGGCGCAGGTCGCCATCGGTGAAGATACCGACCACGCGGTCGCCGTCGACCACGACGGTCATGCCCATGCTCTTGCGGGTGATCTCCACCAGGGCTTCGGTGACCGACGCCGTGACCGGCACGATGGGCACGTCCTTGCCGGTGCGCATGACGTCGCTGACGTGGGTCAGCAGGCGGCGGCCCAGGGCGCCGCCCGGATGCGAGCGGGCGAAGTCATCGGGGCCGAAGCCGCGCGCTTCCAGGCAGGCCACCGCCAGCGCGTCGCCCAGCGCCAGCGCCGTGGTGGTGCTGGCCGTGGGGGCGAGGTTCAGCGGGCAGGCTTCCTGCGGCACGCTGGCATCCAGGTGCACGTCGGCGAGCTGGGCCAGTTCGGAATCCGGGTTGCCGGTGATCGCGATCAGCGCCGATCCCAGGCGCTTGACGACGGGCACGATGGTGAGCAGTTCCGCCGTGGTGCCCGAATACGAGATCGTGACCAGCACGTCGTTGGCGGTGATCATGCCCAGGTCGCCGTGCACGGCCTCGGCGGCATGGACGAAGAAGGCCGGCGTGCCGGTCGAGGCGAAGGTGGCGGCGACCTTGCGGGCGATGTGGCCGGACTTGCCGATGCCGCTGACCACCACGCGTCCGGGGCAGGCCAGCAGGATGTCGACCGCACGTACGAACGTGCGGTCCAGGCGGCCGGACAGGGCCTTGAGCGCCTCGATTTCCACCGCCAGGGTGCTGCGGGCCGAGTCGATGACGTCGACGGGGCCGGAGGCGCCGGGAACGTATACGTTGGACGTGCCGTTGTCTGAGGTGTTCATGATGAGTCCGCGCCGGTGCCGCGGGAGGGCGGGCGGCGAAAAACGCGCCTCGCGTCGCCTCGCGCGGCAACGGTCATTCAATTGCGACGATCTACCAGTATAGTAGCAAGGGCACGATCCTTGCTTTACGCTCTTTGCGTTACAGTGGCGTCCTGTGTCGCCGGGGCGTCGGCCCCTGGTTGCCCCCGATTCCTTCCTGTCGAGCCCGCCATGTTCCTGGACCCGAACTACATCCGAGACCGCATACGCACGGTGCCAGACTGGCCCGAGCCCGGTGTGCAGTTCCGGGACATCACGCCCCTGCTGCAGGACCCCCGCAGCTTCCGCGTGCTGATCGAGCTGTTCGTCTACCGCTACATGAACCAGCGCCTGGACCTGGTGGCCGGCATCGACGCGCGGGGATTCATCGTGGGCAGCGTGATCGCGCACGAACTGAACCTGGGCTTCGTGCCGGTGCGCAAGAAAGGCAAGCTGCCCTACGACACCATCGCCGAGCACTATGCCCTGGAATACGGCAGTTCGACGGTGGAGATGCATGCCGACGCCGTGCGCCCGGGGCAGCGGGTGGTGCTGGTGGACGACCTGGTCGCCACCGGCGGCACCATGCTGGCAGGCATGAAGCTGCTGCAGCGCCTGGGCGCCAACGTGGTCGAGGCGGCCGCCGTCATTGACCTGCCCCAGTTGGGCGGGTCGAAGGCGATACGCGATTCGGGGCTGAATCTCTACACCGTCTGCGAATTCGACGAGTGACCGCCCGGCCGCGTCAGCCGGCCTTGCGCCTGGGCGCGCGCGCCGCCTTGGCGGGCGCCGACGAAGCGCTGGCAGCCAGGAATTTCTTCAGATAGCTGCCGGTATGGCTGCCGGGCGCCTGCGCGATTTCCTCGGGCGTGCCCTGGGCCACGATGCTGCCGCCCCCGCCGCCGCCTTCCGGTCCCATGTCGATGATCCAGTCCGCCGTCTTGATGACGTCCAGGTTGTGCTCGATCACGACCACCGTGTTGCCGGCGTCCACCAGGTGCCCGATCACTTCCAGCAGCAGCGAGATGTCGTGGAAATGCAGGCCGGTGGTCGGTTCGTCCAGGATGTACAGGGTGCGGCCGGTGCCGCGCTTGGACAGCTCCTGTGACAGCTTGACCCGCTGCGCCTCGCCACCCGACAGCGTGGTGGCGCTCTGCCCGAGCCGGATGTAGCCCAGCCCCACGTCGATCAGCGTCTGCAGCCGCCGGGCGATGGCCGGCACGGCCTCGAAATACTCCAGCGCCTGTTCGACGGTCAGGTCCAGCACTTCGCTGATGTTGCGGCCGCGATAGCGGATCTCCAGCGTTTCGCGGTTGTAGCGGCTGCCGTGGCAGACGTCGCAGGGGACGTAGATGTCGGGCAGGAAGTGCATCTCCACCTTGACCACGCCGTCGCCCTGGCAGGCTTCGCAGCGGCCGCCCTTGACGTTGAAGCTGAAGCGGCCGGGATCATAGCCCCGGGCCCGGGCTTCCGGCACCCCCGCGAACAATTCCCGTATCGGGGTGAACAGGCCGGTGTAGGTGGCCGGGTTGCTGCGCGGCGTGCGGCCGATCGGGCTCTGGTCGACGCTGATGATCTTGTCGAAATGCTCCAGCCCCTCGATGGACTCGTAGGGCGCGGGCTCGGTCTGGCTGTTGTACAGGTGGCGCGAGACCACGTTGACCAGCGTGTCGTTGATCAGCGTCGACTTGCCCGAACCCGACACCCCGGTGATGCAGACCAGGCGGCCCGCCGGGATGCGCAGGTCCACGCCCTTCAGGTTGTTGCCCGAACAGCCCTTGAGTTCCAGCCATGGCAGCTCGTCCTGCTCGGCCACCGGCCGGCGGGCCGGGATGGCGATGGATTTCTGGCCGCTCAGGTACTGGCCCGTCAGCGACTGCGGGTCGGCCAAGATGTCGGCCGGCGACCCCTGTGCCACGACTTCCCCGCCATGCTCGCCGGCGCCGGGACCCATGTCCACGACCCAGTCGGCTTCGCGGATCATGTCCTCGTCGTGTTCGACCACGATCACGCTGTTGCCGAGATTGCGCAGGTGCCGCAGGGTGCCGATCAACCGGTCGTTGTCGCGTTGGTGCAGGCCGATGGACGGCTCGTCCAGCACGTACATCACGCCGGTCAGGCCCGAGCCGATCTGGCTGGCCAGGCGGATGCGCTGGGCCTCGCCGCCCGAGATGGTGTCGGCGCTGCGGTCCAGCGACAGGTAGCTCAGCCCCACGTTGTTCAGGAAGGTCAGGCGGGCGGCGATCTCGCGCACGATGCGGTCGGCGATCTCGCGCTTGGCGCCGGTCAGCGCCAACTGCTCGAACCAGCGCTGGCAGTCGGACAGCGGCAGGGCCTCCAGTTGATAGATCGCGCGCCCCTGTTCGTCCTCGCCCACGCGGACGTTGCGGGCCTCGGCGCGCAGCCGCGAGCCGCCGCAGTCGGGACAGGTCCGCACGTTCCGGTACTTGCCGAGTTCCTCGCGCACGGTGGCCGAGTCGGTTTCCTTCCAGCGCCGCTCGAGATTGGGGATCACGCCTTCGAAGGGATGCGAGCGCACAGTCGTGCGGCCCTTCTCGTTCACGTAGGTGAAGGCGATTTCCTGCTCGCCCGAGCCGTACAGCACGCGCTGCTGGGTGTCCTCGGACAGTTCCTCGAACGGCGTGTCGACGTCGAAATCGTAGAAGGCCGCCAGGCTGGTCAGCAACTGGTGGTAGAAGGGGTTGCGCCGGTCCCACCCGCGGATCGCGCCGCCGGCCAGGCTCAGCTCGGGAAACGCCACCACCCGCTTGGGGTCGAAGAAGCCCACGTGGCCGATGCCGTCGCAGCTCGGGCAGGCGCCGATGGGGTTGTTGAAACTGAACAGGCGCGGTTCGAGTTCCGGCAGGCTGTGCCCGCACACCGGGCAGGCGTAGCGGCTGGAGAACAGGTGCTCGTGTTCGTGGTCGTCGGTGCCGGCATCCATTTCCAGCACGATGGCCCGCCCCTCGGCCAGGCCGATGGCGGTCTCGAAGCTCTCGGCCAGCCGCTGCTGGGCATCGGGGCGCACGCGCAGACGGTCGATCACCACGTCTATGCTGTGCTTCTCGGTCTTTTTCAGCGGCGGGACGCTGTCGATGTCCAGCACCTGGCCGTCCACGCGCACCCGCACGAAGCCCTGGGCCTGCAGGTTGGCCAGTTCGTCCTCGAAGCTGCCCTTGCGGTCGCGCACCAGCGGCGCCAGGATCGCCAGCCGGCTTTCGGCCGGCAGGGCCAGCGTGATGTCCACCATCTGGCTGACACTTTGCGCCTGCAGCGGCAACTGGTGGTCGGGGCAGTAGGGCGTGCCCACCCGGGCGAACAGCAGGCGCAGGTAATCGTGGATTTCCGTGACCGTGCCCACGGTCGAACGCGGATTGTGGCTGGCCGCCTTCTGCTCGATGGAGATGGCCGGCGACAGGCCTTCGATCAGGTCGACCTCGGGTTTGTCCATCAGTTGCAGGAACTGGCGGGCGTAGGCGGACAGGCTTTCCACATAGCGCCGCTGGCCTTCCGCGTACAGGGTATCGAATGCCAGAGAGGATTTGCCCGAACCGGATAACCCTGTGATCACGACAAGCTGGTGGCGGGGCAACTCCAGCGAGACGTTCTTCAGATTGTGGGTGCGCGCACCCCTGATGCGGATGACATCCATCAAGCAAACCTTTTACGCGAGCGGTGGCGAAAGCCAACTTGGTAATATAACCCCCCCGTACGCGCTGACGCGCGCCCCCCAGGGGGCGGGCGGCGGGGGACCGGCGGAGCCGGATCCCCCGTGCCCTGGTCTAGTTCGGCTTTCTTGGGGCGGGGCATCTGTGCTTCGCTGGGTGGCAGGGGAAGCTGCGGTGCCGCGCGTTAGGGTGTGGGGGAAGTTCCTTTAATTTTGCTTTTTGACGAATGGCTAACCCTTCATTTCGGATGACTTCCTTTGAGCGTCGCGCGAGTTTGTCGCTGGCGGCGCTGTTCATGTGCCGGATGCTGGGGTTGTTCCTGCTGCTGCCGGTGTTCGCGGTGGCGGCGAAGGCCTTGCCGGGGGGAAACGATCCGGCGCGGGTGGGGTTGGCGCTGGGCATGTATGGGCTGACCCAGGCGTTCATGCAGATTCCGTTCGGGCTGGCCTCGGACCGCTGGGGCCGGCGGCCGGTGGTGGTGATGGGGCTGGTGCTGTTCGTCATCGGCAGCGTGGTCTGCGCCACGTCCGACGACCTGTTCTGGATCACGATCGGCCGGGCCATCCAGGGCTCGGGCGCGATTTCGGCGGCGGTGACGGCGTGGCTGGCCGATGCCACGCGCGACGAGGTGCGGACCAAGGCCATGGCCATGATAGGCGCCTCGATCGGGCTGACCTTCGCGGTGTCGCTGGTGCTGGCCCCCGTGCTGGTGGGCTGGGGCGGGCTGACCGGCCTGTTCTGGACCATCGCCGCGCTGGGCGTGGCCTCGCTGGGCGTGGCCGCCTGGGTGGTCCCGGCCGCGCCGCCGGCGCCGCGGGGCGAGCCGGTGTCCATGTCCCGCGTGCTGTCGCACCCCGACCTGCTGCGGCTGAACCTGGGCGTCTTCACCCTGCACCTGATCCAGGTCGCGCTGTTCGTGGTGGTGCCCGCCGCGCTGGTGCATACCGGCGGCCTGGATGCTTCCACGCTGTGGAAGGTCTACCTGCCGGTGGTGCTGGCCTCGTTCGTCGTCATGGTGCCGGTGATCGGCGTCACCGAACGCTACGCCACCCACCGCAAGACCCTGTTGGGCGCGGTCGCCGGCCTGGTGCTGGTCTGCATGTTCCTGCCGTGGGCGCAGGGCCGCTATGGCTGGCTGGTCGGCGCGATGATCGCCTTCTTCTCGGTCTTCAACATCCTCGAGGCCATGCAGCCTTCGCTGGTGTCCCGCGTGGCGCCTCCGTCGCTGAAGGGGCTGGCCCTGGGTTTCTATAATACGAGCCAGGCCATCGGGCTTTTCGCCGGCGGGGCGCTGGGTGGGTGGCTGCTTTCCCACCTGGGTTCCGCGGCGGTATTCCAGGTGGCGGCGGGGCTGGCGGTAATATGGCTGCTGGCGGCCTGGGGAATGAAACCCCTGCCCGCCAGGCGGGCCGCTCAACCGGAACGGGCATCCCACCCCGCCACCTGAGCCCTTCCTGTCCCATTTACGCACGAGACCGTATTGCGGTCGGCGCATTTTCAACCAATGATGTTTTTTTTCTTGTGGCCCGTGGCCGCGCCGGGCGGGGGTGGCTACAATCCCTCCGCTTCGCCGCGGGCCGGTGAATACAGTCAATAGGAGTGTGGTAATGGCATCCGTCAACAAAGTCATCCTGGTCGGCAACCTCGGCCGCGACCCTGAAGTTCGCTACACGCCCGATGGCGCTGCGATCTGCAACGTGTCCATCGCCACCACGTCCCAATGGAAGGACAAGAACTCGGGTGAACGCCGCGAGGAAACCGAGTGGCACCGCGTGGTGTTCTACAACCGCCTGGCCGAGATCGCCGGCGAATACCTGAAGAAGGGCCGTTCGGTGTACGTGGAAGGCCGCCTGAAGACCCGCAAGTGGCAGGACAAGGACACCGGCGCCGATAAGTACACGACCGAGATCGTCGCCGACCAGATGCAGATGCTGGGCGGCCGCGAAGGCGGCGGCGGTGGTGGCGAAGGCGGCTACGGAGATTCCGCACCGGCCCCGCGCCAGTCCAACCGTCCGGCCAGCGGTGGCGGCGGCCAGCGTCCGGCTTCGCAGTCGAGCTCGGCGCCGAACTTCGCCGACATGGATGACGACATCCCGTTCTGACGGGTACGTTCATCCCCTTCGATGCTCCATCACCTCTCTTTCGGTGTGGCCGACCTGCGCATGGCCGCCGGTTTCTATGACGCGGTACTCGGGCCCCTGGGGTATGAGCGTGTCTGGACGGATTTCGACGGCGAGCCCGGCCGGCACGCCGTCGGGTACGGCCTTCCCGGAGGGGGCGACAAGTTCGCGCTCAAGCAATGCTCGAAAGAGTGTGCCGTGCCGGGGTCCGGTTTCCACCTGGCTTTTTCCGCGCCAAGCCGGGATGCCGTCGACCGTTTCCACGAGGCGGCCCTGCGGCATGGGGCCGTCGACAATGGCGCGCCGGGGCTGCGGCTTCGCTACGGTCCGGACTACTACGCGGCGTTCGTGATCGACCCGGAAGGCAACCGCATCGAGGCCGTCATCAGCACGGCGGCCTGACGAGCCGAACCCCGCCCGATCCGGCGGGGTTTTTTGTGGCAATTGATTCAATAATCGTTGTATTATTGAATAATGAAAGAAGACCAAGCCATCACCTCCCTGGGAGCTCTGGCCCACCCCCAGCGCCTGCGCGTGTTCCGCGCCCTGGTCGTGGCCGGACCGGAAGGGCTCACCCCCAGCGTCCTGGCCGGGCAACTGGAGGTCGCGCGCAATGCCTTGTCCTTTCATCTGAAGGAACTGGCCCATGCGGGACTCGTCAGCGTCGAGCCGTCGGGTCGCAACCTGATCTACCGAGCCGAGTATGGCCACATGAACGGCTTGATCGGATACCTGACCGAGCACTGCTGCCAGGGCGGGGCCTGCGAGGTGTCCTCGTTTCGATGCGATGGCAGTACACCATGAACCTGTTCGAACGATTCCTCACCCTGTGGGTCGCGCTGTGCATCGTCGTAGGCATCGCTCTGGGCCATGCCGCTCCCGACGTCTTCCAGGTCATCGGCCGCCTGGAGGTCGCGCGGGTCAACCTGCCGGTGGGCCTGCTGATCTGGATCATGATCGTGCCCATGCTGCTGAAGGTGGATTTCGCCGCGCTTGGCCAGGTCCGGCGCCACTGGCGCGGCATCGGCGTCACGCTGTTCATCAACTGGGCGATCAAGCCGTTTTCGATGGCGCTGCTGGCCTGGCTGTTCATCCGGCAGGTCTTCGCCGCGTGGCTGCCGGCCGACCAGCTCGACAGCTACGTCGCCGGCCTGATCCTGCTGGCCGCGGCGCCGTGTACCGCCATGGTGTTCGTCTGGAGCAGGCTGACCGGCGGCGATCCGGCGTTCACGCTGTCCCAGGTCGCGCTGAACGACACCATCATGGTGTTCGCCTTCGCGCCGCTCGTGGGCCTGTTGCTGGGTCTGTCGGCAATCTCGGTGCCGTGGGACACGCTGCTGGTGTCCGTCGGCCTGTACATCGTCGTTCCGGTCGCGCTTGCCCAGTGGTGGCGCCGCGCGCTGCTACGCCGCGGGCAGCCCGCTTTCGACCGTGTCCTGGCCCGCACCGGCCCACTGTCCATCGCCGCGCTGCTGCTGACCCTGGTGTTGCTGTTCGCGTTCCAGGGCGAGGCCATCCTGCGCCAGCCGCTGGTGATCGCCATGCTGGCGGTGCCCATCCTGATCCAGGTGTTCTTCAACTCCGGCCTGGCGTACTGGCTCAACCGCCGGGTGGGCGAGCCGCACGGCATCGCTTGTCCGTCGGCGCTGATCGGCGCCAGCAACTTCTTCGAACTGGCGGTGGCCGCGGCGATCAGCCTGTTCGGCTTCCATTCCGGGGCCGCGCTGGCGACGGTGGTGGGCGTGCTCATCGAGGTGCCGGTGATGCTGCTGGTGGTGCGCATCGTCAACCGTACCCGAGGCTGGTATGACGCTGGCGCCTCGACGCCGCAAACAGCCGTTTCTTCGTCCGACCGCAAGGTGTCTTCATGAATGCCGTCACGATCTATCACAACCCCGATTGCGGCACGTCGCGCAATGTGCTCGGCCTGATCCGCAACAGCGGGGAAGTCCCCGTCGTCATCGAATACCTGAAGACGCCGCCGGACCGGGACACGCTCAGGCAACTGATCGCCGCGATGGGGGTGCCGGCGCGGGACGTTCTGCGCATCAAGGGAGCGCCTTATCACGAGCTGGGCCTGGACGATCCGAAGTGGGACGACGAGGCGCTGATCGGGTTCATGCTCCAGCACCCTATCCTGATCAACCGCCCCATCGTCGTCACGCCGCTGGGAACGCGCCTGTGCCGGCCGTCGGAGACCGTGCTGGACATCCTGCCGTCGCCGCAGCGCGGCGCCTACGCCAAGGAAGACGGCGAGCCCGTGGTCGATGCGCAGGGGCGGCGCGTCTGAGCGTCCGGCCGATCTTCAGCCCGCCGCCGGCGCCTGCGCGCCCACCCGCCCGAACTCCACCGGCTGCTTCACGTAGAACAGGTCGATGGGCTCCTTTTCCAGGGCCGCCAGCAGCCGGTCGCAGGTCGGCGCGTCGACGGCAATGGCGACCTCGACCGGCTGGTCCGCCAGTTCGAAGAAGCGCGCCGAGTGGAAGCGGCCGGTGTGCCCGAAGCTTTCGCCGGCGGCCACCAGGGTGCCGCCCAGGGCGCCCTGGGCCTTGGCGAAGGCCAGCAGCCAGTGGGCCAGGGGCTGGCCGTCGTGGCGCCGGTCCTGCTGGGTGAAGAAGGTCAGTTGGAAGCCGTGCACGATGTGTCTCCTTGCGGGGTCAGGACTGCCGCAATCCGGCGTAGGTGGCGATGCCGAGCAGGGTCATCGCGACGGATCCGCCCACGTGGACCAGGATGGTCGCGGCCACCCAGCCCAGCCGCTGCTGCTGGATCAGGGCGACCAGTTCGGCCGAGAAGGTGGAAAAAGTGGTCAGGCCGCCGCAGAAACCGGTGATGATCAACAACCGCCAATGGGGTGACAGGGCGGGGTTTCCGGCGAAATAGGCCACGGCCAGGCCGATGATGTAGGCGCCGATGAGGTTGGCGGCCAGGGTACCCGGCGGCAGGGCCGGCAGCAGGGCGTTCAGGCCCAGGCCCAGGACCCAGCGCAGCAGCGCGCCCACGGCGGCGCCGACGGCGATCGCGACTACCGCGAGCAGCATGAGGAACTCCTTGCGGACAGGATGGGGCTTGCCGGATGGCGGCGGGCCGGCCGTTGGAGCGGAGGGTAGGGGTAGGAAGCCATCTTGCGCCGGGTTTCGGAATGAAAGGGCCCGATCGGCGAGGCGGAGGCGAGTGCCTACAGCCCGCTGCCGGGATCTGTAGGCATCATCAGCTGCTTGCGCGGCGGTTCATGGAGGAATGCCATCTCCAGGAACATAGTGTAGTACGAGGCCGCGGGACCGGCCAAGCCGCGGTAGGCTAAGCTATATCAAGCCCTTCCTCAAAGCCGATCATGACCCCGCCCGCCAGTGTCCTCCTTCGCCATCCCGCTCCCTGGCCCGCCGAATCCTTCCGCGATCCCGACGCGGCCGTCCAGCGCCTGATCGACATCTACACGCGCAATACCGCCTTCCTGTGCGACAGCTTCCGCGAAGTGGTCGCCACGCAGGCGTCCTCGCCCGGCCGTTTCCGCGCCTGCTACCCATTCATCCGGATCAGCGTGGACACCTACGACGAGGTCGACTCGCGCCTGTCGTATGGCCACGTGGCCGAGCCCGGCGTCTACCAGACCACCGTCACCAAGCCCAGGCTGTTCCGCTCCTACCTGACCGAGCAGCTCCGGCAACTGATGGCGAACCATGGCGTCGCGGTGGAGATCGGCGAATCCGACGTGCCCATCGCGCTGCATTTCGCGTTTCCCGACGGCATCTATGTCGAGGGCGAGGACATCGAGGCGCTGAAGCGGCCGCTGCGGGACCTGTTCGACACGCCCGACCTGGCGGTCACGGACGACGCCATCGTCAACGGCACGCACCACCATCCGCCGGACGAGCCGCAGCCGCTGGCGCCGTTCACCGCGCCGCGCATCGACTACTCGCTGCACCGCCTGCAGCACTACACCGCCACCGCGCCCTCGCATTTCCAGAATTTCGTGCTGTTCACCAACTACCAGTTCTACGTGGACGAGTTCTGTCTGCGCGCCCGCACGCTGGTGGCGCAGGGACACTACGACGCGCTGGTCGAACCGGGCAATCGCATCACCCGCGCGGGCGATCCGCAGCCGGATCCGGCTGCGCCGATGTCGCGGCTGCCGCAGATGCCCGCCTATCATCTGGTGCGCGAAGGGCATTCGGGGATCACCCTGGTCAACATCGGCGTGGGGCCGTCCAACGCCAAGACCATCACCGACCATATCGCGGTGCTGCGTCCGCATGCCTGGCTGATGCTGGGGCATTGCGCCGGGCTGCGGGCCTCGCAGCGGCTGGGCGACTACGTGCTGGCGCACGGCTATGTGCGCGACGACCACGTGCTGGATGCGGACCTGCCGACCTGGGTGCCGATACCGCCGCTGGCCGAGGTGCAGGTGGCGCTGGAGCAGGCGGTGGAGGAAGTGGCCGGACTGTCGGGCTGGGAACTCAAGCGCATCATGCGCACCGGCACGGTGGCGACCATCGACAATCGCAACTGGGAACTGCGCGAACACCTGGAGCCGGTGCAGCGGTTTTCGCAATCGCGCGCCATCGCGTTGGACATGGAATCGGCCACCATCGCGGCCAACGGCTTTCGCTTCCGCGTGCCCTACGGCACCCTGCTGTGCGTGTCGGACAAGCCCCTGCATGGCGAGCTGAAGCTGCCGGGGATGGCCAGCGCGTTCTATCGCCGGCAGGTGGGCCAGCACCTGGACATCGGGCTGCGGGCGTTGGAGATCCTGAGCAAGATGCCGCCCGAGCGGCTGCATTCGCGCAAGCTTCGCAGCTTCCTGGAAACCGCGTTCCAGTAGCGGCGCGGGCTTCCCGCGCGTTAGCATGCGGTCCATGACCCGCGCCTGAAGAGGGGGCCGCTTGACTACCCGGGAACGGCACGACAAAGGCTGGTGGTTGCGGTGGTTGCTGGTGGCCGCCGCCGCCGCGTTGCCCGTGGTGGTGGCTGTGCCTTTCGTCTACTTTCAGGCCGGGCAGCTCGCGCGCCACGACGCGCGGGGCGCCGCCGAAGTGGTGATGCGGCAGGCCGACGCCATCTTCGCCGAGGCCGACCGGCTGGCTGCCGAGATGGCGCCGCAGGCCGGCAGGTCTTGCGCCGAGGCCGATGCCACACTGGACGAAGCCGCTTTCCAGCCCTATTTTCGTGCCATCGTCCTGATACGCAAGCGCGTGCTCTATTGTTCCTCGGTCACGGACGAATTCACGTTGCCGCTGGAGCAACTGCTGCCGGACGACCGGGTGCCGCCGGGGCGGTCCTTCCATTTCGTTCCGGGCACGCCCATGGTCCCGGACCGGCCCGCGGTGATGGCGGTACGCCTGGACCAGGCCGGCGACGGCGTCGTCGTCACGGTTGATGGCCGCTACCTGCGGGACCTGCTGGACGCCGTCGGCGGCGCCGGCCGCTACCGGATCGGCATCGAATCGCTGGACGGCCGGCACGGCCTGGCGGGCCGGCGCGTGGGCGTGCCGGCTCCCGGCGCCTCCCTCGTGCAGGATGTGGTGTCGACGATCTACCCGTTCCGGGTGCGGTCGCTGGCGGATGCCGCGCTGCTGGCGGAGTATCGGAAGCGCCTGGCGGGCAGCTACGCGCCCTTCGTCGTGCTGCTGGCCCTGCTGCTGGGCTATCTGTGCCACCACTTCCTGAAATACCGGTTCTCGCTGGTGGCCGCCATCCGGCGTGGCATGCGGCGGGGCGAGTTCGCGGTCCACTACCAGCCCGTCATCGACCTGCGCGACGGGTCGTGCGCGGGCGCCGAAGCGTTGATGCGCTGGTTTCGTCCCGGGCAGGGGGCCGTGCGGCCGGACCTGTTCTTCGCCGTGGCCGAGTCCAGCGGCCTGGCGATCCCGCTGACCCGGCACCTGTTCAAGCTGGTGGGGCGCGACCTGCGCCGCTGTCCGATGGGGCCGCTATTCCGCGTGGGCCTGAACGTCACCGCCAGCCATCTGGTGGAACCGGGCATCGTCGACGACGTTGCCCGCCTGCGCAAGGTGGTCGGTTCGGGGGCGGCGGATTTCGTGCTGGAGATCACCGAGCGCGAGCCCCTGCCTCCCATCGAACAGGTCTACGAGAACATGGGCGTCCTCAGCGCCAGCGGCGTGAAGCTGGCCATCGACGACTTCGGCACGGGCCACAGCTCGCTGGCCTATCTGGAACGGTTTCCGGTGGATTACCTGAAGATAGACCGTGGCTTCGTGTCGGCCATTGGCACGGATGCGGTCAATGCCTCGGTGCTGGAGATGATCATCGGGCTGGCGTCGCGGCTGGGGGTGGAGCTGACCGCGGAAGGCGTGGAGACGCGCGAGCAGCTCGACTATCTTGCCGCCCAGGGCGTGCACTATGCGCAGGGCTTCCTGTATGCCCGGCCCATGCCCATCGAAGCCCTGCGGGCCTGGGTGGATGAGTTCCACGGTGCGCCGTAAGCTAACATCCAGGGTCGTCCCGCCCACTTACACCGCCCCGTCCCATGCTGCAGCTCGAACGCGTGTTTCCCGCATTGTCCGAACCCACGATGCGGCGCTACCTGATGGGGCAGGGGGTATCGGTGCTGGGGAGCTGGACACAGAACGTCACGCTCAACCTGGTCGTCTACCACCTGTCGGGATCGGCCGCCGTGCTGGCCCTGCTCAATTTCCTGCTGTACGGGCCACAGTTGGTGATCGCGCCGCTGGCGGGGGCACGGGTCAACGCGGCCAACGCGCGCCGCTCGACGCTCAGCGTGCTCTATTCGTCGATGACCGTGGCCTGCATCCTGGCGGTGCTGTCGCTGCTGCACTGGCTGACCTTGCCCGTCATCCTGGCGCTGGCGCTGTGCGCGGGCGTGCTGAACGCGATCGAGACGCCGTCCCGCCAGGTGCTGCTGCTGACCGGCCTGGACGACCCGGCGCTGCTGCCCAACGCCATTGCCATGAACACCATGGTCTACAACGTCGGACGCATGGTGGGGCCGAGCATGGCCGCCATCATCTATCCCGTGTTCGGCCAGGCCGCGGCCTTTCTGACCTACGCCGCCGCGCTGGTGTTCATGGCCTGGTGCGTGCGATCGATGCCGCGCCGCGAGACGGCGGCCGCGTCGCCTTCGCACGATCGCGGCGGCCTGCGCAATGCGCTGGTCTATGTGCTGGACGACCGCTTCACCGCCAAGTACCTGTCCATCCTGGCCTGCATGGGCCTGCTGGCGGGCAGCTACCAGACGCTGGTGCCGCTGCTGGCGGACCGGGTCTTCCACGACGCGGCCCGATACACCGGCGTCTTTTTCGCCTGCGCCGGCATGGGCGCGCTGGCCGCCGCCGTGGTCCTGTCGTCCTCCATCGCCTCGCGCACCGCCAGCCTGCTCCGGTTCGCGCCCTGGATCGCCTGCGTGGCGCTGGCGCTGCTGTCCATCAGCTGGAGCAGCGCCGTCAGCGGCGTGGCCTTCGTGCTGCTGGGCTTCTGCCTGAGCTTCTCGGCCACCTCGACCAACGCCACCATCCAGCGCCGCTGCCCGGAGTCCGTGCGCGGCGCGCTGGTCGGCCTTTACGGCATGGCCTACAACGGCACCATGCCTTTCGGCTATCTGCTGGTCGGCTCGTTCTCGGAGGCCTTCACGGTAACCGGCGCGTTCGGCACCATGGCCGCGGTGCTGGCCGTGTGCCTCGGGCTGCTGACGCTGCTGTACTGGCGCAAGACCTGAAGGCCGTTGTTCAATAGATGGAGTTGGGATGCTCGGCCACGTCTCTTCGTCTCGGCAGTTCCGGCCCGGGAGGGTAGAATCAAAGCCGCTTCAAGCCTATCCGCCTTGCCATGCGTGTTCTTCATATTTTCAAGATCTATTTTCCCGATGCCTATGGTGGAATCGAGCAGGCCATCCATAGCCTTGCGTCGCGAGGTGTGGCGCAGGGGATCGAGAGTCGGGTCCTGACGCTGTCACCAAGAGGAAAGATGTTCGATGCTGATACGTCGGGGTACTCGATCCATCGTTACCCCAGGAATCTGGACGTCGCGTCTACAGGGATGTCACTGCAGTTTCTGATGCGTTTCCGGCGTGAAGCCGCTTGGGCCGATCTGCTGCACTTTCATTTCCCGTGGCCTTTTGGAGATTTGGCCTATCTCATGTCGGGGATCGAGACCCCGGCAGTCATGACCTACCACTCCGACATCGTCAAACAAGCGCAGTTGCTGAAGTTGTACAAACCGCTTCGAGACCGTCATCTTGCACGGATGGCACGTATCGTGGCGACTTCGCCGAACTACGCCGCCAGCAGCGAGGTGCTTCAACAGTGGCGGGACAAAGTAGAGGTGGTGCCCTGCGGCATCGCTACTGTGAAACCGAGGGACCAGGAAGCCATCTGGCGCTGGCGCCAGCAGATCGGCGAAAGGTTTTTTGCCTTCCTGGGGGTGCCTCGTTACTACAAGGGCCTGGATTTTCTGCTCGAAGCGCAGGTGGGGCGCGATTATCCGCTGGCATTGATCGGCGATGGAGCCGAACGCGCCGCGCTTGAGGCTCGTGCGCGTGCTCTGGGGTTGAAGAATGTGCATTTCCTCGGCCTGCTCGACGATGAAGAGAAGACGGATGTGCTGGCGGCTGCCAGCGGTTTTGTATTTCCATCGCACGTCCGTACCGAGGCCTTTGGTCTTGCTCTGGCGGAGGCCGCTCAGCAAGGCCTGCCGATGATCTCGTGCGAAATCGGTACCGGTACGAGTTTCGTCAACCTGCACCAGGAAACGGGGCTCGTGGTTCCACCGCGAGATCCCCAAGCTTTGGGAGAGGCCATGGACAGCTTCTGGAACGATCCGGAGCAGGCGACCCTGTGGGGCAGGAACGCCCGGGCCCGCTACCTCGAATTGTTCACCGAGGATGCCATGGTGCGCGGCTATGCCAGGTGCTACCGAGAGGTGCTGGGTCGGTCGCCGGCTCAGTGATGGCCCGTGCGGAATACCGCACGCGCATCACATTACGCTTCGATAGACTTCAGCTGTTCCCGAGGCGGTGCGGTCCAGCGAGAACTGCCGTGACCGTAGCAGGCCGCGGGCCACGCATTGTGCGCGGGTGTTTGGGGAACGGATTAGCTCCTGCATGGCGGACGCAATTTCGCTTGTATTCTCCGGGGTCACCAGTATTGCGGCATCGCCGGCCACCTCGGGAAGCGAGGTGATATTGGAAGTCACCACCGGGGTGCCGCTGGCGAACGCTTCCAGCACGGGCAGGCCGAAGCCCTCGTGCAGGGAAGGGAAGACCAAGGCCTCGGCGTGGCGATACAGGGCGCGCACGTCGCCGTCGTCCTGCAGATCGTTCAGCCATATCACTCCTTCGTCGCGCATGGCCTGGAGGCGCGCGATAGTTACCTCGCTGCGCCAGCCCGGTCGTCCTACGATCAGGAGCTGATGTTCGCGTCGCAGGGCGGCGGGAAGCAGAAGATAGGCATCCAGAATGCGATCGACATTCTTGCGTGGTTGCAGTGTTCCCACGAAAAGAAAATGGCGTTCCCGCAGCGCCAGTCTGGAGCGCAACCGAACGTAGCGTTCAACAGAGTCTTCCGTCTCGAACCAGATGGGATCGATTCCATTGGGCACGACATGGATCTTTCGTTCATCGACCCCAAAGTGAGTAACGAGTTCGGCGACTGCTGCCTGCGAGATCGCGATATAGGCGTCGCCGAGTTTTCCTGCGCGCGCCAGTAGCTGGTTGCGCAGCCTCCGCAGGCGTGGAGAAGCCCACTCCGGGTGACTGAGCGGAGCTGCATCGTGGAGGGTGATGACGCAAGGGCATGCAGTCCTGAATGCCATATGGTCGGTGCAGTGGAAGACGTCCACATTTAGTTTGATGGGGCGTACGAGACCCAGCATCTGACCCGCGGTCAGCAGGCCGTATGAATGCGGCAAATAGCTGCCGTGCACGAGAATTGGCTGAGCACGGCCCTCGGGCCAAGCGTAGCCGACCGGGCGGCAGCCATGATGGGGAAGGTGGTCGAGCAGCGCCGCCGTGTACGTCCCGATGCCGTCTTTGTGCGGCCGTAGCGCCGGTTCGGCCTTGGTGGCGGAGACGCCCACCGTCACCCCAGGCCGGGCGTCCGCCAAGGGCGAGAGAGGGTCTGTCATGTTGCGTGCTCGTGAAGCGCCAGAGCGCAGTATAGACAAGGACAGGCTAGGCACGCGTATTGCTGCGGAGCTCGCCAGACACGAAGGAGGCCACCATGCCCATCGATCCCAGGCGCGACAAACCCGGAGCGTCCACGCCCTCGAATCTTCCCGAAGCGGCGGTGGACGAGACCGGCAACGAAGATCCCGGCGCCGAACTGACCGAACTGCCCGAGCACGAAAAGCAGGAGCAGGCCGGCATCCCGCCCGACGAACGCAGCGGGCAGTCCGGCGGCGCCAGGCGCGAGCGCACCGCGGTCAGTCCGGGGACGGATCGTCGGGCAGCCACAAGGTGAAAGTGGTTCCCGATTCGGAGGACGCGACGGTCAGCGTGCCCTGGTGGGCCACCGCGATCTGCCGGGCGATGTAAAGGCCGAGCCCCAGGCCCGTGCGGCGCCGCTCGATGCCGTGGCGCGGGCCCCGCATCAGCGGATCGAATATCTGGTGCCGCATATGGGGCGGGATGGGAGTCCCCTGGTTGTGGACTTCGGCGATCACGCCGTCTTCGCCGCGCCGCACCCGCAGCGCGACCGGACGGTCGGCGTAGCCGTGCTGGACCGCGTTGCCCAGCAGGTTCGCCAGCAACTGGGCGAGGCGGTTGGCGTCCCAGCGGCCGGCCAGCCGTCCCTGGCATTCCAGCACGAAGGTCCGTTCCGGATGCACGGCCCGGATCTCGTCCAGGGCACGCGTGCAGATGTCTTCCAGGTCGCTGCGCGAGAGCGCCAGCGGAAGCGGACTGCCCAGGCGGGTGCGGGTGAAGTCCAGCAGGTCGTCGATCATGCGCTGCATGCGCGAGCCGCTGTGGCCGATCCGCGTGGCAGCCTCGCGGCACCGGTCGGGAAGCTCGTCGGCCAGCATGAGGGCCTGGGCCGACATGGCGATGGCGCCAAGCGGGGTCCTGAGGTCATGGGCGAGAATGCCGACGAAGAGGTCGCGGGCCCGTTCCAGGCCGGCCGAGTATCGGGAGATCGATTCCCTCAGGGCCTGGTCCAGCGCCCGGTTGAAGCGGACCAGATCGTCGCAGGCCTCGGCGCCCATCTCGCCGGTTTCCCGCACCCAGCGCTCCAGGATGTTGGTGCGTAGCGCGCAGAACTCGGACACCATCTCGGTCAGCGTGAAGCCGGCTCGCAGCCGGTTGCGGGCATGGACGTGGGCCTGGCGAATGGCGCCGGCCGGACGTTCCCCGGGGGCGGGGCCATCGGACCCGGCTCGCAGGTCCGTGGCCAACTGGCGCAGCAGCGAGCGGGCCGAGGCCTGCAGGGCATGCTCGGATACGGCCGAGCGCCGCAGGTCCAGTTGCTGGGCGAAATTGCGCCAGTCGCTCAGTAGCAGGTCCAGGTTCGCGTCGATGAAGTCGGCCAGTCTCATAGCCCCTCCCGGCATATATGGCCACGCGTGGGATAGCGCTGCACGGCAGGGCGCCGGCATGCTTGCCGGCGAATTGTAGATCCTGGGGCGGACCGGCGACCGCATGAGCAGGGCTGGTTACAAGCTGGGCGGCGGCTGTTCGATGTCCGACCCCGTATCCATGCTGCCTACCGGGATATCCCGGATGCGCCGGCTCGTCATACTCCAGCAAAAAACGCTCAACTCCCGGCCCCCGCTGCCGTAAACACGGAAACGCCCGCCACGCGAAGGGAAAGTGTGCGCACGAAACGACCGGCACGAGCCGGCAACAACGGTTTGGGGTAAAGAATGGCTGTGTCTCTCGGCTTGGGTCAGCGCTCTCTGGCCAAACAGGTACTGGTGCTGGCGCTTTCCGTCAGCGCCGTCGTCTCGCTGGTGACCGCCGTCGTCGTGGCCTGGCAGGGCTTGAAGGCGGGCAAGGAGGCGGTCGAGCGCGAAATGATGGACGCGCTCGGATCGGTCAATTCCAGCCTCGTGTCCTCGTTCGAGTCCTCGCGGGGACGGGTCGAGCGCCAACTGCTGGTGTTTCAGCGCATGCTGGGCGAGCTCCCGTCGCCGGACGGCACGCTCACGGAAACCGGCGTAGCCGGCGAAGTGATGACGGTGCGGGCGGGCGAGAACGTGCTCAACGGCAATTCCGCCATCCTGCAGCGCATGCGCAGCTACACCGGCGCCGAGCCCGAACTCGTGGTGCGCCACAACAACCGGTGGATCCGTGCCGCGACCTTGCTGCGTGGCTCCGATGGCTCGCCGCTGACCGGCCAGCCGGTACCCGCCGATGACTTCGTCGCGACCACCATGGACTCGCAACAGGCGGCGACCAACGTCGTCTATCGCAACAAGCGGTGGTATGCGCTGCATGTACGGCCGCTCAAGGACGACAACGGCAAGATCTTCGGCGGCATCGCCCTCCAGGTCGACATGTCGGACGACGTCGCCAGCGCGCTCGATTTCATCGAGAGGACGGAGGTGGCCGGCCACGGCACCATGTTCGCGATGACGCCGTCCGTGAACGGTACCTCGGAGTTCCTGGTCCATCCTCTCTACAAGGGCAAGACCGTGGAGGAAACCCCGGAAGCCGACCGGCCCTTCTTCCGCGATCTGGTCGACCATGGACTGGGCTCCCTGGAGGCACACCTCTCCACCGACGACTCCGACATGCTGGTCTCGTACCAGACCGTGCCCAACTGGGGCTGGACGCTGGTGGCGACGGGGCCGAAGGCCGAGTTCATGGCGATGCAGTACAAGCAGCTTGCGTTGATCGTTGGCCTGCTGGTGGCGGGCGGCCTCTTGACCGGCCTCCTGATCTACTACCAGATGTCCATGGCGTTGCGGCCGGTGCGGGACGTGGTCGAGGGGATCGCGCGGCTGGGCGACGGCGACCTGACACGCGACGTGCCGGCAGGGCCGCGCGGTTCGCGCAACGAGATCCACATCATGGCCGATCGCATCAACGCCACGCGCGCCCGCATCGCCCACCTGGCCCAGCAGATGAATTCCACCGGGTCGCAGGTCGCCACGGCCACGACCCAGACGTTGCAGGCCCTGCACCAGATCGGCAAGGGTACCGAGGTGCAGTCCGAGGCGGCCAGCGGCGTCGCGGCCGCGGTCGAGCAATTGACCGTATCCATTTCGCAGATCGCCGACAACACCCGCGAAGCCAACAACTTCTCCCGCACGTCCAGCACGGCGGCCGAGGAAGGCGCGGTGGTCGTGACCCAGACGGTGTCCGAGATCGAGAAGATGGCCAGCCAGGTCGCCAGCTCGGCCGAGGTGGTGCAGGAGCTGGAGGCCTCGTCGCGCCAGATCTCGGCGGTGGTCAAGACCATCCAGGAGATCGCCGAGCAGACCAACCTGCTGGCGCTGAACGCCGCCATCGAGGCGGCCCGCGCGGGCGAGGAAGGGCGCGGCTTCTCGGTGGTCGCGGACGAGGTCCGGGGCCTGGCCGAGCGCACGAAGACCTCGACCTCGCAGATCGCCCAGGTCATCGCCGCGGTGCAGAAGCAGACCTCCGTGGCCGCCGATGCCATGCGCCAGGTCAATGCCGACATGCAGCGTTCCGCCGAAGGCGCGCGCCAGGCCGGCGACGTGCTGGTCCGCATCCGCGAGGCCGCCGGCCGCACCGCCGAGGTCATCGCCGACATCTCGAACGCCGCCATGGAACAGAAGTCGGCGTCCGAGCAGATCGCCAGCCGGGTCGAGCAGATCGCCCAGTACTCCGAGGAGTCGGCGGCAGCGGTGCAGCAGTCGGTCGCGTCGGCCGAGTCGCTGCAGAACCAAGCGCAAGTCCTGGACGAGACGATCCGCACCTTGAGGACGTGATAGGCCCCCCCCTACGCCCTTCGGGCGCCCCCCGGGGGGCGAAACTGGCGGACTGGCGGAGCCAGATCCGCGGTTTCCTGGGTCTAGGGAAACCGTCTTGGACTGAAGCACGGTTGCTACCGCTGGCTGCCAGCGATAGCAACCGTGCCACGACCCAAGAAGGTCCCACTAGACCCAGGATGCGGTGGATCCGGCTCCGCCGGTCCACCCGCATCGCCCCCTTGAGGGGGCCCGCGGAAGCGGGTAGGGGGTGGGCTAAACTCCAGCAATGACTCTTGCCTCCGTCAGCGCGATCGAGCTGATCGCCACCGTCCTGTTCGCGATCGCGATCATCCACACGTTCTCGGTGCCTGCCTTTGCCGCGCTGGCGCACAAGGGCGGGCGGCACGCGGGGCTTTGGCACATGCTGTCCGAGGTCGAGGCCGTGTTCGGGTTCTGGGCCTTCGTGCTGCTGGTGGCCATGGCTGGTCTGTCGGGCGCCGGGGCGGCGGTCGAATACATGGACACGCGCAATTTCACCGAGCCCCTGTTCGTGTTCGCCATCATGGTCATCGCCGCCAGCCGGCCTATCCTGAACCTGGTGACGCAACTGGTGGGTGCCATTGCTGCGCTGGTGCCGGGCAGCCGGTCGGTCGCGGTCTACTTCCTGACCCTGTCGGTGGTGCCGCTGCTGGGTTCGTTCATCACCGAGCCGGCGGCCATGACGCTGGCGGCGGTCATGCTGCGCGACACCAGCTTCCACCGTATCGAGGTCTCCCGTTTCAAGTATTTCACCCTGGGCGTGCTGTTCGTCAACGTCTCGATCGGCGGGGTCCTGACCTCGTACGCCGCGCCGCCTGTGCTGATGGTGGCGTCCACCTTCGGCTGGGACAGCGCCTACATGCTGGCCCATTTCGGCTGGCGCGCGGCATGCGCGGTGGTCCTGAACGCGTTGATCGTGACGCTCTGCTTCCACCGCCTGATCCGGGCCGAGGCGCCGGCCGAATCCGCCGAAGCGGGGCAGGAGCGTCGGGTACCCGTGACCGTGACCGCCGTGCACCTGGCCTTCCTGGCCGCCGTCGTGCTGTTCGCGCACCACCCGGCGGTGTTCGTCGGCCTGTTCCTGCTGTTCATCGGTTATACCGAGGCCTACCGGAAGTACCAGCGCCCGCTGATGATCAAGGAAGGCCTGATGGTGGGCTTCTTCCTGGCCGGGCTGGTGGTGCTGGGCGGCCTGCAGAAATGGTGGCTGCAGGACCTGCTGGCCGACATGTCGCCGCTGGTGCTGTACTGGGGCGCGACCGCGCTGACCGCCGTCACCGACAACGCGGCGCTGACCTACCTCGGATCGCTGGTGGACGGCACTTCGGAAGCCTGGCGCACCATGCTGGTGGCGGGTGCCGTCACCGGCGGGGGGTTGACGGTCATCGCCAATGCGCCCAATCCGGCCGGTTTCGCGATACTGAAGGGTTCCTTCCCGGGCGGGACCATTACGCCGGTCGCGCTGCTGCTGGGCGCCGCGCTGCCCACGGCGATCGCCGCGATCTTCTTCCTGCTGCCGGTCTGAGGGTGGGGAATTTCCCGCCGGCGCCGTTTTTCCGCCCCGTCGCGCTAAATACCCAAAAAGTCGCTAAAATTCAAGGCTTTGATCAATTTCCCGAAGCCCGGCCCCCGGGCCCGAACGGCCCCGGCCGGACTTCGGTGCCAAGGTATGCCTGAGGAGTCTTGGCGATGCCTATCTACGCCTACAAGTGCAGTGCCTGCGGACACCAGCAGGATGTGTTGCAGAAGCTGTCCGATGCCCCGTTGACCGACTGCCCCCAGTGCGGGCAGGCCGCGTTTTCCAAGCAATTGACCGCGGCTGGCTTCCAGCTCAAGGGATCGGGCTGGTACGTGACCGATTTCCGTAACAACAGCGGCGGCAAGTCTGGCGGTTCGGCCGCCTCGTCGTCAACCACGGAAAACAGCTCGTCCGCGGAAAGCAGTTCGTCCACGGCAAGTGCTTCGTCCGGCTCGGATTCCGCGGCCGCGTCGTCGCCAGCCGCGCCCGCGCCGAGCACGCCGGCCTCGACCTGACCCGGGCGCGGCGCCGTCCGCTCCTACTGGAACCTTCGTGTTCAAACGCTACTTCGTCACTGGATTGCTGATCTGGGTCCCACTGGTCATCACCCTGTGGGTCCTGGGCCTGGTCGTGTCGACGCTCGAGGCCGTCGTGCCGTCGGTGCTCACGTCCGAGTCGCTGTTCGGCACCCACATACCCGGGTTCGGCCTGGCGGTGGTGATCCTGGTGGTATTGCTGACGGGAATGGGTGCGGCCAACCTGCTCGGGCGCAAGCTGCTCGAGGTCTGGGAAGGCTTGCTGGGCCGCATCCCGCTGGTGCGTTCCATCTACAACTCGGTCAAGCAGGTCAGCGACACGGTGCTGGCGCCCAATGGCCAGGCCTTCCGCAAGGCGGTGCTGGTGCAGTATCCGCGCGAGGGCTCATGGACGCTGGCCTTCCTGACCGGGACACCGGGCGGCGAAGTGGCCGAACACCTGCCCGCCGACTGCGTGAGCGTTTACGTGCCGACGACGCCGAATCCGACGTCGGGCTTCTTTTTGATGGTGCCGCGCGCCGATATCGTCGAGCTCGGCATGTCTGTGGATGCGGCCTTGAAGTACATCGTATCGATGGGGGTGGTGGCGCCGGGTTCTCCGGCGCGGGGCAATTGACGTCCCCGAGGACGTCCGGCGCGCGTGTGCGCGGCCCGGCCCTGCATCGATACACACCAATTTAGACGGAGATTTCATGCGTACCTGCTATACCGGCCAGGTCTCGACCGAGTACCTGGGACAAACCGTGACCCTGTTTGGCTGGGTGCATCGCCGCCGCGACCATGGCGGCGTCATCTTCATCGACCTGCGCGACCGCGAAGGCCTGGCCCAGGTCGTCTGCGATCCCGATCGCGCCGACACCTTCCAGATCGCCGAGCGCCTGCGCAACGAATTCTGCGTGCGCGTGACCGGCCTGGTCCGCAAGCGCCCCGAGGGCACGACCAACCCGGCGCTGAAGTCGGGCGAGATCGAAGTGCTGGCGCACGACATCGAGATCCTGAACGCGTCGGTGACGCCGCCGTTCCAGCTCGACGACGAGAACCTGTCGGAAACCACCCGCCTGACGCACCGCGTGCTGGACCTGCGCCGCCCGCAGATGCAGCAGAACCTGATGCTGCGCTATCGCGTGGCGATCGAGTCGCGCAAGTACCTGGACGGCCTGGGCTTCATCGACATCGAGACGCCCATGCTCACCAAGAGCACGCCCGAAGGCGCGCGCGACTACCTGGTGCCCTCGCGCGTCAACCCGGGCCATTTCTTCGCGCTGCCGCAATCGCCCCAGCTGTTCAAGCAACTGCTGATGGTGTCGGGCTTCGACCGCTACTACCAGATCGTCAAGTGCTTCCGCGACGAGGACCTGCGCGCCGACCGCCAGCCCGAGTTCACCCAGATCGACTGCGAGACCTCGTTCCTGAACGAACAGGAAATCCGCGACATCTTCGAGAACATGATCCGTCACGTGTTCAAGGAAGTGAAGGGCGTCGAACTGGCCAACCCGTTCCCGGTCATGCCGTGGAGCGAAGCCATGGGCCGCTTCGGTTCCGACAAGCCGGACCTGCGCGTCAAGCTCGAGTTCACCGACCTGACCGACGTCATGAAGGACGTCGACTTCAAGGTGTTCGCCAGCGCGGCCAACAGCGAAGGCGGCCGTGTGGTGGCCCTGCGGGTGCCGGGCGGCGCCGAGTTGAGCCGCAGCGAGATCGATGCCTACACGCAATTCGTTGCCATCTATGGCGCGCGCGGCCTGGCCTGGATCAAGGTAAACGAGCTGGCCAAGGGCCGCGACGGGCTGCAATCGCCCATCGTCAAGAACATCCACGACGCCGCGCTGACCGAGCTGCTCAAGCGCAGCGGCGCGCAGGATGGCGACATCCTGTTCTTCGGCGCGGACAAGGCCCGCATCGTCAACGACTCGATCGGCGCGCTGCGCGTGAAGATCGGCCATAGCGAGTTCGGCCGCAAGCAGGGCCTGCTCGAAGCCGACTGGCGGCCGCTGTGGGTGGTCGACTTCCCGATGTTCGAGTACGACGAGGAAGAGCAGCGCTACACCGCTGCTCATCATCCGTTCACCTCGCCCAAGGACGGCCATGAAGACCTGCTGGAGTCGAACCCCGGCGCGTGCTTGGCCAAGGCCTACGACATGGTGCTGAACGGCTGGGAGATCGGCGGCGGCTCGGTCCGTATCCATCGCGAAGAAGTGCAGAGCAAGGTGTTCCGCGCGCTGAAGATCGATGCCGAAGAGGCCCAGATCAAGTTCGGCTTCCTGCTGGACGCGCTGCAGTACGGCGCGCCCCCGCACGGCGGCATCGCCTTCGGCTTGGACCGCATCGTCACGATGATGGCCGGCGCCGAGTCCATCCGCGACGTGATCGCCTTCCCCAAGACCCAGCGCGCCCAGTGCCTGCTGACCGGCGCCCCGTCGATGGTCGACGAGAAGCAACTGCGCGAGCTGCACGTCCGCCTGCGAGCGGCCGAGACGAAGACGGCGCAGTAAGCCGCCGGTTTCGCCACGCGGCTATCCGGGCCCCGCTTCGCAAGAGGCGGGGCCTTGTTTTTTCGTCTGCTCGCAGGTTCTATGGTGCTAGACCGCCCCTACACCTTGTGGATGCGGTATACGCAGCGGCCACCCCCCGCCAACAGGTGCTGCTCGCGCGCCACCTGCGTGCCCTGGCCCGCGATCTCCTGGAACAATTGCAGTTCCGAACGGCAGAAGCCCTGGCACGCCTGCGCCGCCGCGCAGATCGGACAGTGGTCCTCCACCAGCAGCCAGTCGGCGCCGTCGCGCTCCACCCGCGCCATGTAGCCCTCGTTGGAGCGGACCTGCGCCAACTGGTGCAGGCGTTCCTCCAGGTTCTCGCCATCGCAGGCCGCCGCATAGGCGACCCGGGCTTCGGCCTCGCGCCTGGCGATCAGGCGGTCCAGGCCTTCTTCGCCGAACAACTGCCGGATCGAGTCGATCAACTGCGTCGTCAATTGGGCGTGTGTGTCGGGAAAGCGACGATTGCCCGCTTCCGTCAGCACCCAGTCCTGGCGGGGCCGGCCGGCGCCCGCCGCGGGCTGCTGGCGGCCCTCGACCAGGCCCGCCGCCACCAGCTTCTGCACCTGCTGGCGCGCGGCCTCGGAGGTCAGGTCCAGCTTGCGGGCGAGGGTGGCGGTGGAGACCGGCCCATGGGTCTTGATGAAGAACAGGATGCGATCGGTGGTGGGGAATACCATTCAATTATCCAAGGTTTTTCTTGCATAAATAAAAGGCGCTCTCTAATATGCAAGAAATTGCTTTGATAATAGGCCCTGCCGGTCACGTTGTCGAGGAATCCGGGTTGCCGTTCGACGCTCCCGGTCCCCAGGCCGCGCCCGGAGGGGCTTCATCCCTCCTTCAAGGTCCGCATCATGCGCAAGAAAATCCTGGTGGGCACGGCGATACTGGCCGCCGTCGTCCTGGCCGGCGTGCGCGTCGCCGCATCGGGCGGCGACGACGCTCCTCCCGCCGCTTATCCCGCCCCCAAGGTGGCCGTGGCAGCGGTGCAGCGCGCCCGGTTGCCGCAGGTTTACGTCGGTGTCGGCGAACTGGAGGCGGTACGCCAGGTCCTCCTGGCTACCGAAGTGGGCGGGCGCATCACGCGCATCGCCTTCGAGTCGGGCCAGCGGGTCAAGGCCGGGCAGGTGCTGGTGCAATTGAACGACGCCCCCGAGCAGGCCGAGGCGCGGCGCCTGGAGGCGCAACTGCGCAACGCCGAGCTCCAGTACGCCCGCGTGTCCAGGCTGCTGGACGAGGATGCCGCCACGCGCGAACAGCTCGACAACGCCCGCGCCGCGCGGGACATGGCGCAGGGAGAGCTGCAGCGGATCCAGGCCCTGATCGCGCAGAAGACGGTCCGGGCACCGTTCAACGGTACGCTGGGCCTGCGCCGGGTCCATGCGGGGCAGTACCTGAATGCCGCCGATCCCATCGCGACGCTGGTCGATGCCGCGTCGCTGCGCGCCAATTTCTCGCTGGACGAACAGGCCGTGCCGCGGCTGCGCGCCGGCCAGCCCGTGGACGTGCGGGTGGATGCCTATCCGGGCAGGCGTTTCCGTGCCACGATCAACGCGATCGACCCGATGATCTCGCGTTCGCGCACCGTGCGGGTCCAGGCCAGCCTGGCCAATCCGGAAGGCGTACTGAAAGCGGGCATGTACGCCAGCGTCAAGGTCGAGCGCCAGGACGGCCCGGCCTCGGTGCTGGCGGTGCCCGAGACCGCGGTCACCTATACCGCCTACGGCGACACCGTGTTCGTCGTGCAGGAGGCCCCGGGCAAGGGACTGGTGGCCAAGCGGGTGGCCGTCAAGGTGGGGACGCGCCAGGAAGGCCTGGTCGAGATCGAGGAGGGCCTGCGCGAGAGCGATCGCGTGGTCACCTCGGGCCAGCTCAAGCTGAACGACGGCATGCCGGTGGAGCTGAGCGCGGGCGATACGCTGCGCGACACCGCGTCCGCCGCGCGCGTCTCCGGCATCTGAACCGGGGGCCGCCATGACATTCACCGACGTCTTCGTCCGCCGCCCCGTCCTGGCCCTGGTGGTGAGCGCACTGATCCTGCTGCTGGGCCTGTTGTCCCTGAGCCGGCTGCCGATCCGCCAGTATCCGCTGCTCGAGAGTTCGACCGTCACCATCACGACCGAGTACCCCGGCGCGTCGGCCGAGCTGATGCAGGGATTCGTCACGCAACCCATCGCCCAGGCCGTGTCGTCGGTCGAGGGTATCGACTACCTGTCTTCGTCGTCGGTGCAGGGGCGCAGCATCGTGACGGTACGCATGGAGCTGAACCGCGACTCCACGCAGGCCCTGGCCGAGGTCATGGCCAAGGTCAACCAGGTGCGCTACCGGCTGCCCGAGCAGGCCTACGACCCGGTGATCGAACGGTCGGCCGGCGAGTCCACCGACGTCGCCTACGTCGGCTTCGCCAGCGACACGCTGTCGATGCCGGCGCTGAGCGACTATGTGCGCCGGGTCGTGGAGCCGAAGTTCTCCGGCATCGAAGGCGTCGCCAAGGTGTCGGTCTATGGCGCCCAGCGGCTGGCGATGCGGCTGTGGCTGGACCCCGACAGGCTGGCCGGGCGGGGCCTGACCGCGGCCGACGTGGCCGAGGCGGTGCGCCGCAACAACTACCAGGCGGCGCCTGGCAAGGTGAAGGGCATGTACGTGATCGCCAACGTGCGCGTCAACACCGACCTCATCAGCGTCGAGGAATTCCGCGACATGGTGGTCCACAGCGACGCCAACGGGCTGGTGCGGCTGCGCGACGTCGGCACGGTGGAGCTGGGCGCGGCCTCGACCGAGAGCAGCGCCACCATGGACGGCACCCCGGCGGTGTTCGTGGGCCTGGCGTCCACGCCGTCCGGCAATCCGCTGGTGATCGTGGACGGCATACGCAAGCAGCTTGCCGAGATCGACAAGACCCTGCCGCCGGGCGTGCATGCTCAACTGGCGTTCGAGACCTCGCGTTTCATCAAGGCGTCCATCGACGAGGTCGTGCACACGCTGATCGAGGCGCTGATCATCGTGGTGGCGGTGATCTTCCTGTGCCTGGGGTCGTTGCGCACGGTGCTGGTGCCGATCGTCACCATCCCGCTGTCCATGCTGGGCGCGGCGGCGCTGATGCTGGCGTTCGGGTTCAGCGTGAACCTCTTGACGCTGCTCGCGATGGTGCTGGCCATCGGACTGGTGGTGGACGATGCCATCGTGGTGGTCGAGAACGTCCACCGGCATATCGAGGCGGGGCGCTCGCCCGCCGCGGCCGCGCTGATCGGCGCGCGCGAAGTGGCGGGTCCGGTCATCGCGATGACGCTGACCCTGGCGGCCGTCTATGCGCCCATCGGCTTGATGGGGGGACTGACCGGCGCGCTGTTCAAGGAATTCGCGTTCACGCTGGCCGGCTCGGTGGTCGTATCCGGCGTGGTCGCGCTGACGCTGTCGCCGGTCATGAGTTCCTTCCTGCTTCCCGCGCAGCAGAACGAAGGACGCATGGCGCGGCTGGCCGAGCGTTTCTTCGGCGGCCTGACGCGCGGCTACGCTTCGGTGCTGCAGCGTTCGCTGCGGCACCGCTGGGTGACGGGCGCACTGGCGCTGGCGGTCTGCGTGAGCCTGCCGGTGCTGTATTCGATGCCGCAGCGCGAACTGGCGCCGGTGGAGGACCAGGCCAGTGTGCTGACCGCGGTCAAGTCGCCGCAGTATGCCAACCTCGACTACGTCGAACACTACTCGCGCAAGCTGGACGACATCTACAAGAGCCTGCCCGAGACCACGGGGCGCTGGATCATCAACGGCAGCGACGGGCTGGCCTCCAGCATCGGCGGTATCGATCTGTCGGCGTGGGACGCGCGCGAGCGTTCGGGGGCCGAGGTCCAGTCGGCGCTGCAGGCGGCCGTGAACGACGTCGAGGGCAGCAGCATCTTCGCGTTCCAGTTGCCCGCGCTGCCGGGCTCCACGGGCGGGCTGCCGGTGCAGATGGTGCTGCGCAGCTCGCTGGACTACCGTACCCTGTTCGACGCCATGGAAGACATCAAGCAGCGGGCGCGACAGAGCGGCCTGTTCGTGGTGGTGGACAGCGACCTGGACTACAACAACCCCGTCGTGCAGGTGAAGGTGGATCGCGCCAAGGCGAACAGCCTGGGCATAGGCATGCGCGACATCGGCGAATCGCTGGCGGTGCTGGTGGGCGAGAACTACATCAACCGCTTCGGCCTGGACGGCCGTTCATACGACGTGATCCCGCAAAGCACGCGCGAGCGGCGGCTCACGCCCGAGGCGCTGGCGCTCCAGTACGTGCGCACCGCCGATGGCGATCTCGTGCCGCTGTCGTCGGTGGTCGCGGTGTCGGTGCAAGTCGAACCCAACAAGCTGACCCAGTTCGACCAGCAGAACTCGGCCACCTTCCAGGCCATTCCCGCGCCCGGCGTGACGTTGGGCGACGCGGTGGCTTTCCTGGAATCGGTCGCGGCGGACCTGCCCGCGGACTTCAGCCACGACTGGCAGTCGGACGCGCGCCAGTACAAGCAGGAGGGCAATGCGCTGGCGCTGGCCTTCGCCGCCGCGCTGATCGTCATCTACCTGGTGCTGGCGGCTCAGTACGAGAGCCTGGTCGATCCGCTGGTCATCCTGATCACGGTGCCGCTGTCCATCTGCGGCGCGCTGGTGCCGCTGGCGCTGGGCGGGGCCACGCTCAACATCTATACCCAGATCGGACTGGTGACGCTGATCGGCCTGATCAGCAAGCACGGCATCCTGATGGTGGAGTTCGCCAACGAACTGCGCGCGGCCGAAGGGCTCACGCCCGTCGAGGCGGTGCTGCGCGCCGCGCAGATCCGCCTGCGGCCCATCCTGATGACCACGGCCGCCATGGTGTTCGGGCTGCTGCCGCTGCTGGGCGCCTCGGGCGCGGGCGCGCAGAGCCGCTTCGGCCTGGGCATCGTCATCGTCTGCGGCATGGTGGTGGGCACGCTGTTCACCCTGTTCGTGCTGCCCACCGTCTATTCGCTGCTGGCCCGCGACCACGCCACCGGCGCCGCGCGCCGGCGCGAACTGGCCGAGGCCGGCGCCGCCGCGCCGCAGGCGCACTGAGGAGCATCGCATGTACAAGCAACCTGTCATGCCCGCCATGCTGGCCATGGCGGCACTGATCGCCGGATGCGCCGTCGGGCCCCGCTACGAGGCGCCGCCGGTGGCCCCGATTGCGCTGGCCAGCCCCGAGCAGGCCCGGTTCGCCGCCGAACCCTCCACGGCGCCCTGGTGGTCGTTCTTCGACGATCCTGCGCTGGAACGCCTGATCGGCGCCGCGCTGGAACACAATCACGATGTCCGCCAGGCCTATGCCAGCCTGCAGGGCGCGCGGGCGATGTACGACGAACGCGAGCTGGACCGCTACCCCGCCGTGACCGCGCAGGCCGCCTGGCGCCGCGGTGTCCAGCAGCAGGCCATGGCCACGGGGGATCCGGAGCGCAAGCCCTTCGAGAGTTTCCGTGCCGGGTTCGACGCGCAGTGGGAGATCGACCTGTTCGGCCGCCTGGCCCACCTGGCCGCCTCGGCCCAGGCGCAGGCCGAGGCGGCGCGGGCGGACCTGGATCGCGTGCGGCTGGCCATCGCCGCCGACGTCGCCCGCTATCACTACGAGTATCAGGGCTTGCAGCGCCGCCTCGACGTCGCGCGGGCCCAGGCCGAGAGCTGGCGCCAGACGGTGCGGCTGGTCGACGCCAGCGTCCGCGCCGGCAGCGGACTGCGGGAGGACCTGGAAAATGCGCGCGCCAACCTGGCTCGCAGCGAGGCGGCCATCGCGCCGCTGTGGGCGGCCAGCCAGGAGACCCGCTACCGGCTGGACGTGCTGCTGGGTCGGCGGCCGGGCGAGACGGCCGCTCCGGCCGATGCCGGGGGGCAGGCCCCGCTGGTGGGCCGCCTGCCGCTGGGCGACGTCGACGCGCTGATCCGCAACCGGCCCGACGTGGTGCGCGCCGAGAGGCTGCTTGCCGCCAGCACCGAAAACGAGGGCGCGGCTACCGCCGATCTCTATCCGCGCGTGAGCCTGGGCGGGTTCGTCGGCTTCTTCGCGCTGCGCGGCGGCGATCTCGGCGGCGCCGCGCGGGCGTTCGAGGTCGCGCCTACCGTCGACTGGCCGGCGTTCCGGCTGGGCAGCGCCCGCGCGCGGCTGCGCGCCGCGCATGCGCAGTCGACCGGCGCGCAGGCCCGCTACGAACAGACGCTGCTGCTGGCGCAGGAAGAGGTCGAGGGGGCGTTGACGCGGTTGGCCCACCAGCAGGAGCGCCTGGCGGCGCTGGCGAGCTCCGCGGCCCACGCGCGCTCGGGACTGGAGATCGCCACGCGGCGCTACCGGGCCGGCGCGGGTCCGTACCTGGCCGTGCTGGAGAACCAGCGCAGCTACTACCAGATCAGCCAGGAGGCCACTGAAGCGGAGACCGCTTCCTACGTGAACGCGGTGGCCCTGTATAAGGCCCTGGGCTGGGGCATGGGCGCGGCCGGGGAAAACTCATGAGCGCATCGACCTTGCCCGACGCTTCCTGGGGCGAACTGCTCCACGGCCGCAACGCGCTGCGGTCCATCGCGCTGGCGGGCGGCGTCGCGCTGCATGCCATCAACGTCTATGTCGTGACCACCATCCTGCCCAGCATGATCGCCGACATAGGCGGGCTGGAGTACTACGCCTGGAACACCTCGCTGTTCGTCGTCGCCTCCATCGTCGGGTCGGCGCTGTCGGCCCGCCTGCTGGAACTGCTGGGGCCCCGGGGTGCCTACCTGCTGGCGCTGGCGGCCTTCGCGGCGGGATCGTCGTGGTGCGCGCTGGCCCCGTCCATGCCCAGCCTGCTGGCCGCGAGAACGGTGCAGGGCTTCGGCGGCGGCATACTGCTCGCGCTGAGCTACGCGCTGATCCGCCAGGTGTTCGAGGCGCGGCTGTGGCCCCGGGCGATGGGGCTGGTGTCGGGCATGTGGGGCGTGGCGACGCTGTGCGGCCCCGCGGTGGGCGGGCTGTTCGCCGGGGAGGGGCATTGGCGCTGGGCCTTCTGGTCGCTGATTCCGGTGGCCGCCGCGCTGGCCGCCATCGTGTCCGTCCAGTTGCCGGGCCGGACGCGGTCCGCGGGCGACACCGGTATGCGTCCGCCTTACGCGACGATAAGCCTCCTGGTCGCATCGGTGCTGGCCGTGTCCCTGGGCAGCCTGACGTCGAGCGTGCTATGGAACCTGGCCGGCGTCGCGGTGGGCTGCCTTTTGGCCGTAGGCATCGCGGTGATCGACCGGCGCGCCGCCGCGCGGCTGCTGCCGACGGGCGCGTACTCGCTGTCGGCCCGCCTGGGCATGCTGTACGCGCTGATGAGCCTGCTCGTGGTTGGCATCACGACCGAGATCTTCGTGCCGTATTTCCTGCAGGTCATACACGGCATGACGCCACTTGCCGCGGGCTACCTGACCGCCGTCATGGCCGGTGGCTGGACGCTGGGTTCGGTGGGTGGCGCCGGCCGGCACGGCGCCGCGGCCGACCGGATGGTGCGCGCCGGTCCGTGGATCAGCCTGGTGGCGCTGGTAGCGCTGGCGGTCCTGACGCCGCGTGCCGGGTGGCTGGACAGCGTGCCGGGCCTGGCGCTGTACTGCCTGGCGCTGGCGGGCGTGGGCCTGGGCATAGGCGTGGGCTGGCCGCATCTGCTGACACGGTTGTTCGTCGCCGCGCCGCCCGGGGAGGAAAACCTGGCGTCGGCATCGATCACGACGGTGCAGCTGTATGCGATGTCGCTGGCTTCCGCGTTGGCGGGCATGGTGGCGAACGCGGCCGGGCTGGCCGATCCAGGCGGCCTGGCCGGCGCCCAGGGCGCCGCGCTTTGGCTGTTTGGCGCCTTTGCCGTGGCGCCTGCGCTTGCCGTGTTGCTGTCGCGCCGCGTGGCGGGCTGAAACCGAAGCGCTACGGAGGATTCAGCTCCGAATCCTGCCACGGGTCGTAGCTGCCGAAGTGCCAGACGTAGCCTTCGGGATCCGCGAGCGTATAGCCCTTGCCGCCGTAGTCTTCTTCCTGGATGGGGCGCACGATGCGGGCGCCGGCCTTGATGGCGGTGGCGTAGTGCGCATCGGGATCGGCGACCACGACGTAGGGCGTCTGGGTCTGCCGGCCGCCGATGTCGGCCGGCAGGGCGGTGAGCTGGCGCATGAGTTCGCTCGTCCCGGAGCCCAGCATGATCATGCCGTCTCCCAGGGTGAGTTGGGCGTGCGCGATCGTGCCGCCGTCGCCCGGCACCACCAGGTGCTGGGCAAAGCCGAAGGCCTGGCACAGCCAGTCGATGGCGGCGGGGGCGTCGCGGTAGACCAGGCAGGGCATGATGGAGGTGCGTGGCATGAACGGTCTCCTGGAGTAGGGAAGCGGGGGCGTACGAAAACCGTAGCATGGCGCTCGCGTGGCGAACAAGCTGCCGTGTCAGGCCCGCGTTTCCAGCTCGACCGCCTGTTCCCGCATGTTCTCGATCAGCGCTGCCAGCACGGTTTCGTTGGCGTCGCGCGGATGCGCGACCACGCCGATCTCGCGGAAGAAGGGCGGGCCGGGCAGGTCGACGATGCGTACCTGCCGGTCGGCGGCCGCATCCACCAGCGTGCCCGGGATGACGGCGCAGCCCAGCCCCTCGCGGACCATGCGCAGGATGACGGCCGGTTCGTCCAGTTCCATGAACTCGTCCACGCCGGTCGACAGGCGGCGCAGGAACTGGTCGACCAGATGCCCGCCATGCGACTTGCGGTTGTAGCGGATGAACGGCAGCGCCGCCGCCACCGTCTGCCAGTCGCCCCGCGTCCCGCGCGGCGCGATGCCGACATAGCGCTCGCGCATCAGCGTCGTCCACTTCAGGTGGCGCGGCAGGTTCAGGTTGGGCTTGATCATCACGGCCAGGTCCAACTCCTGCTCGTCCACCTGCGCCAGGAGCTGCGAGGACATGCCCGGCACCACGTTGACGTGGACGGCGGGCAGGGACTGCCGGAAGCGCCGTAGCGCACCGGGCAGCAGCCCGGTCTGGGCCGTGGAGATCGCACCCACGGTGATCGCCATCGGCGCCGGTTGCCGGCTGGCACCGCGCATGGCCTGGTAGCGCTGCACGATGTGCTCGGCCTCGGGCAGCAACTGGCGCCCGCGCTCGCTCAGTCGGACCGACTTGCCTGCCCGCTCGAACAGCAGGCAGCCCAGGTCTTCCTCCAGCCGCTTGATCTGGGTGCTGACGGCCGACTGGGTCAGCCCCAGGCGCGCGCCGGCGGCCGAGAAGGACGAGTCGCGAGCGGCGGCGACGAAGGTTCGCAGGTAGCGGATCACCATGGGGACGAGGCGGAGCTAATAGAAAAAATCGATGACAAGGCCAGAAAAATTTCGTTTCGTATCGGAAGTTTCGTTCAATACAATCATAGCTCGGGCCCGGATGGCGGGCCTGCACCGGAGTTTCCCCATGGCTGGCATTCCCCTGTTCCACCTGGCTTTCCCCGTCGACGATCTGGCACAGGCGCGGGCCTTCTATGGCGACCTGCTCGGCTGTCCCGAGGGCCGCAGCTCCGACGCCTGGGTCGACTTCAACTTCCACGGCCACCAGATCGTGGCCCACCTGTCGCCGGGCGAGGCCGGCACGCGCCACACCAGCGCGGTCGACGGCGACGATGTCCCCGTGCGCCACTTCGGCGCCATCCTGCCCATGGACGAATGGGAGGCCCTGGCCGAGAAGCTGCGCCAGGCCGGCACCCGGTTCGTGATCGAGCCCCACGTTCGTTTCAAGGGCGAAGTGGGCGAACAGGCTACTATGTTCTTTTTGGATCCTTCGGGCAACGCGCTCGAATTCAAGGCATTTGGCGACCTCGGCCAGGTGTTCGCGAAGTAGCCGACCGGCGGCGCGACCCCGGCCAGACTGGTCTTTCAAGGAAGCGCTGCATGTTGTTATCTTCTCGAGTCTTGCTGGGGTGCGCCGCACCGATGGGCGCCGCCGGCGTCATGCTGGCCGCCATGGCCACGCACCTGACGGGCGGCGGCATCTTGTCCACCGCCGCGCTGTTCCTGCTGCTGCACGCCGCTGCCATCACCGGCCTGGCCGCCGTGGTGCCCCACCTCCAGCGCGGCCGCACCGCCCTGATCGGCGCCGCGGCGCTCATTATCGCCGGCACGCTGCTGTTCTCGGTGGACCTGGCCCTGCGCCAACTGGCCGGCATGAAACTGCTGGGCGGCACCGCCCCCTTCGGCGGCGGCGCCATGATCGTAGGCTGGCTGGGCGTAGCCATCGCCGCCCTCATGCCCAACCGCTGACTGCCCTGTCGTTAGCAGGACGCCGCGGATCCGGCTTTGCCGGTCCGCCAGCGTCGCCCCCTTGAGGGGGCGCCCGAAGGGCGTAGGGGGCGCGTTAGCGCGTAGGGGGGAGCTTCTCTACCCAGGCCACGTACCGATCCACGAATCCCTGGATGAACTTGGCGCTGGCTTCGTTGGTGATCTTGCCTTCGGCGTCCACCAACCCACCCGTGTACTGCACGAAGATGCTCGGCTGAGGCAGCACGGGCACGTCCAGCGCCGACAGCACCATGCGCAGGTGTTCCTGCGCCAGCGCGGTGCCGACCTGGCCGGGCGAGGCGCCCATGATGCCGGCGGGCTTGCCCGGCCAGGAGTTCTTGCCCCAGGGGCGCGAACCCCAGTCCAGCGCGTTCTTGAGCACGCCGGAGTACGACCGGTTGTATTCCGGCGTGAAGAACAGCAGGCCGTCCGCGGACTCCACCTGCTGCTTGAACGTGACGACGGACGCCGGCAGGGCGGTATCGAGATCCTGGTTGTACAGGGGCAGATCGCCGATGGCGATTTCTTCTGTCTGGAAGTGGGACGGCAGCAGCTTCGTCACCGCTTTGGCCAACTGGCGGTTGAACGATTCCTTGCGGAGACTGCCGATGATCACGCCGATCTTGGTTGTGCTCATGAAGATTCCCGGATCTGGATGCGAAAAGGGGATGCCGGAGCGCGGTGGCCACGCGTGGCGGCCGGCCGCTCCGGAGCGGGGGAACTGCCGATTCATGATAGCGCAGCGAATCCACTAGAATGAATCCCTTGTCTCCCCTTGATGCTCACGATGTCAGTCGTTCGTATCGTTAGCTACAACATTCACAAGGGCATGTCCGCCCTGGGCAAGCGCGAGTCCGTGCAGGAACTGCGCCTCGGCCTGCACGGGTTGCGCGCGGATCTGGCCTTCCTCCAGGAAGTCCAGGGCCGCAACGACAGGTCCGGTACCTTGCACGAGCAGCACGAGATGCTGGCCGCGGCGCTGCGGCTGGAGGCCGCCTATGGGCGCAACGCCGTCTACCGGCACAGCGACCATGGCAACGCGCTGCTGTCGCGCTTTCCCATTCTGTCGCACCAGAACCAGGACATCTCCGATCACCGCATGGAACAACGCGGCCTGCTGCACGCGCGCGTGGGCATAGGCGGGCACGAGGTGCATTGCTTCGTGGTCCATCTCGGGCTGTTCGCGGGCAGCCGCTCGCGCCAGGTGGGGGCGCTGGTGTCGCGCATCGAGGAAGTCGTGCCGCCTGCGGCCCCCATCCTGATCGCGGGCGACTTCAACGACTGGACCAACGTGCTGTCGGACATCCTGGTCGAGCGCCTGGGCCTGCATGAGGTGTTTGCGACCGCGCCGCGGGGCAACAACGTGGAGCTGCCGCGCCTGCGTGATTCGGTCCGCATGCTGGGCCGCGTGCTGCGAGGCGGAGAAGCCTCGCCCTGGCGGTTGCGGCCGGGGTTCCAGGGGCCGCCCAAACTGGGCCTGGGCAATGAGTTGATGGCACCGCGTCCGCCCCGCACCTTCCCCGCCATCTTTCCGTGGCTGAGGCTGGACCGGATCTACCAGCGCGGCTTTTCGGTCAGGCAGGCCAGCGTGTTGTACGGCCGGCCCTGGACGCGTCTGTCCGACCACGCGCCGCTGTTGGCCGAACTCGAACTACCCTGACAGCTGCGTGCCAGGCCGGGCCGCGCTGACCGCGGAGGCCGCGGCCAGGAATACTGCGGCCAGCACCAGGCCCGTGGTCGGCCCGTGTGCCGAGGCGGCGGTGAAGGCCAGCGCCACCAGCGCCGCGCCCAGCGCCATGCCGAACTGGCGCGCCGTGGCCTGGAGGCCGCCCGCGCCGCCGCTGCGATGGCGTGGCGCCGCGGTCAGCATGACCCGGTTGTTGGGCGTCTGGAACATGCCGAAGCCCGTGCCGCAGACCACCATGCAGGCCATGATCCAGCCGTTGGGCGTGCTGGTGGGCAGCAGCGAGATGATGACGAGTCCGCTGGCAACCAGCCCGGCGCCTATCGAGCACAGGATCGAGGGTGCGACGGACTCCGACAAGCGCCCGGCCACGGGCGCCGCGATGGCCACGGCCAGCGGCCAGGGCACCATCAGCATGCCCATTTCCAACTGGCTGCGGCCCAGGGTCTGCTGGAAGTAGAAGGGCAGCGAGATGTAGGAAATGGTCTGGCCCGAGAATGCGCAGACCGAGGCGCCGACCGAGAACGCGAACGGGCGGATGCGAAGCAGGTCGAGCGGCAGCAGGGGCGTCGCCTGGGTCAGCTCGCGCCGGACCAGCGCCAGTCCGCTGACCGCGCCGCAGGCCAGCAGCGCGAGCGCCATCGTGAAGTCGTGCAACAGACGGTCCACGCCCACCACGATCAGGCCGAAGGTCAGTCCGCTCAACATGGCGCTGAGCGCATCGAAGGGGCGCTTGGCGAGTTCGGTCTCGGGCAGCATGCGGCTGCCGATGGACAGGATGAACAGGCCGATGGGAAGGTTGACCGCGAACAGCCAGGGCCACGAGGCGACCGACAGGATCAGCGACCCGATCATCGGCCCGGCGGCGGACGAGGTCGCGACGACCAGCGCGTTATAGCCGATGGCCCGGCCGAACTGCTTCTGCGAATAGATGAAGCGCAGCAGCGCCGGCGTGACGCTCATGACCGCAGCCGCGCCCAGGCCCTGGAATACGCGGAAGGAGATAAGCATCGTGAACGACTGCGACATCGCGCAGCCCGCCGAGGCGATGGTGAAGGCCGTCAGGCCCACGCCGAACACGCGCCGGTAGCCCAGGATTTCTCCCAGCGACGAGAAGGGCAGCAGGGCGACGACGATGGCGAGCTGGTAGGTGTTGACGATCCAGACGGCCTGCGCCGGGGATACGCCCAGGTCCCGCGCGATGGACGGCAGCGCGACGTTGGTGATGGTGGTTTCCAGGACGGTCATCGCCATCGCCAGCATCGTGGCTGCCAGGGCCCAGTACTTGCGCGGCGGGGTGAGTCCGTCCAGGGGATGCATCTTCTTGTTGTGCGTGCGCCGTGCGCGCGGCGCGCGGGTCAGCGTACGGGGAAATTGAAATAGGTGTCCGGATACGGTTCTTCGTCCAGAGTGTAGTGCCACCACTCTTCGGGCAGGTTGCGAAAACCGTGCCTGGCCATCAGTTCCTTGAGGAACTGGCGATTGTGTCGGACAGCCTCGGGTAAATCAGGATTGTCTGTATGCGACTTTACATCAAAAAGATCGAAGGGGGTGCCCATGTCGACCTCGCCGCCGGCCAGCAGCGGACCGCGGATGGGCAGGCTGGGCGCGGCTTCGGGCTCCAGCGCGGCCAGCGTCAGATCCACCGTGCTGCCCCGGCTGTGGCTGGATCGCTCGGCGATGTAGCCCAGCTCGAGCAGCGCGGCCTTGTCCACGTCGGGGAAGTATTCGGCCTTGGTCTTCTGGTCGGCGGCGTCGCGCGTCCAGGCCACGAAATCGGTCACGGCGCGCTGGGGCCGGTAGCAATCGAAGATCTTCAGCGTCAGGCCCTGGGGCCGGACTTCGCGCTGCACGGCCAGCAGGCGCCGCGCGGCGGGCTCGGTCAGGATGCAGGTGGGGGCGTCGTAGCCCGCCGCCGGCCGGCCCATGAAGTTGGCGCTGCCGTGATAGCGGATGTCCAGCCGCACGGTCTGGGCGACGTCGGTCAGGTGGACGAAGCCGACGGGGATGGGAAGAAGCGGGTCTTCCTGGGCGTGGGCGACCGGCGACAGCAGCGCCGCGGCGGCGAGACAGGCACCGGTGGCCTGCGCCAGCGAGCTGGCCGGGCCCCGGTCGTCCTGGTCGGAGGAGCGGTTCTTCATTCGGGCATTCCATCTTGAAGCAGCGCATATTATGCGGCGTACGGCGCGCGGCGGGCCAGTTGCGCTATACTTGCGCCCGTCATTGGGGAGTAGCCTCCTTGCCCTCGGGTGCAAGGGCCTGCGTCAACACACTTGCCTACGGGCATGGCGCAGGCGGTCCAGGACTTGGCAAGACCTTTGATCGTGCAGCTTCCGGTGGGCCGGGGCTGTTGCACGATCATTCGGTCAACCGTCCGGCCCGGAGCGCGTATCAAACATGGAAGCCTTCCTCGTCTCGACCGGCATCGTTGCCCTGGCCGAGATCGGCGACAAGACCCAATTGCTCGCCCTGTTCCTGGCCGCCCGCTGGCGGCGGCCCTGGCCCATCATCCTGGGCATCTTCACTGCGACCATCGTCAATCACGCCCTGGCCGGCGCCGTCGGCGCATGGCTGACGCAGGTCATCGGCCCCGATGCGCTGCGCTGGATCCTGGGCGTGTCCTTCATCGCGATGGCGGCCTGGATGCTCGTTCCCGACAAGCTCGACGAAGCCGAAACCGGCAAGCTCCGGCTGGGCGTGTTCGGCACCACGGTCGTGGCGTTCTTCCTGGCGGAAATGGGCGACAAGACGCAGGTGGCGACCGTCGCGCTGGTCGCGCAGTTCCAGGCCTACTACGCCGTGGTGGCGGGTACGACGCTGGGCATGCTGATCGCCAACGTGCCGGCCGTGCTGCTGGGCGACAAGCTGGCCCACCGGCTGCCGGTGCGCCTGGTACATGGCATCGCGGCGCTGATCTTCGCCTGTCTGGGGCTGGCCGCCTTGCTCGGCCTGTTCTAGCCGGGCCGGCACGGCCTACGATGGGCGATCGACCGTCGAGGGATCGTCGATGCCCATCGGAAACGGCCAGTCGGAACCGAACAGGACCTGGTCGCTGCCGACGACGTCGCGCGCGAGTTGCAGGGCCGAGGGGTGATGGGCGATGCAATCGACCCGGAACCGGCGCGCGGTTGCCAGGGGCCTTTCCAGCTCCGTATCCACGCCGGGCCGGTTCGTCTCGAATCCTTTTTCCAGTCGCCCGCACAGCGCGGCAAAGATGCCGCCCGCATGGGCCAGGCAGAACCGGATACCGCTGTAGCGGGCCGGAATGCCCGCCATGACGAGGTGGGCGGCGGCCACACCCGTTTCGTAGGGGTTGCCGAGGAAGTTGTGCAGGTAGAACGGCGCCAGCCGGGCGTCGCGGCACATGCCGGGATGCATGAACACGAACGCTCCGAGTTCGTGCAGCCGTTCCCACAGCGCCGTATAGCAGGGGTCGGAATACACGATGCGGGCATGGCCGCCGGCCGCGATCGCCACGCCTTCGAAGGCATCGCCATACTTGTCCATCAGCGGCAGCAGCAAGCCGGGATGTTCGAGCGGCAGGTAGTACAGCGCGCCCAATCGCCCGTGGCTGGCCTGTGTGATGGCCAGCAGTTCTTCATTCAGGTAGTCGACCCAGCCACGCGCGCGGGTCGCATCCAGCGTCTGCCGGTAGACCGGGGGAGGAATGGAGACCAGCGCGCGCCGGACGCCGCGCAGGTCCATCCATTCGACGAGCTTGTCTGGTTGGAACAGGCGCGGGACATCGAGGCGCTCGCCATCCAGCACCAGAACCCGCTCGTCCTCCAGCCATCGGACCTGGTCGAAGCCGGCCAGCCGTGCGGGATGGATGGGCACCAGATGAGTATGGACGTCCAGGTCTATCATGAGGCGCGAGTTTCCCGGGAGGCGGCCAGTTCTTCCCGGGCCAGGGCGACGCATTCGAGTTCGATCAGTACGCCGGGGATGCCCAGGCCGCATATGGTCGTCGTCCGGGCGGGGTAGTTGCCTTCCTCGAAATAGGTCCGGTAGAGCTGGTTCATGACCGGGAAATCCTCCTGGCGCGTGACCAGTACGTTCATCTTGACGATGTCGGCCAGGCTGCTGCCGGCGTCTTTCAGCACGTTCTTCAGGTTTTCCATCGATTGGCGGAACTGCGCCGCGAAGTCGTCCGGCACGAACTGGCGCGGCTTGTCCCCGTAATAGGGAGGCAGGCCGGAGACATACACCAGGTTGTCCACGCGGACAGCATGGGCGAGCGGGGCAGGAACGTTGGGACCATTCGGGGAATGGATGACCGTGCGGACGTTTTTCATGGCGGATCTCTCCAGGATGGCTTGGGGTGGGGCGGTCGAGCCGGCCGGCGGCTCAGGCGGGTAGGGGCGTCGCGGGCCCGTCGTAGATTTCGAGCATCAGGGTGCCATCTTCCAGCGCGACGGCCGGCCCGTGGGCATGGCCTCTCGGGTTCATGTAGAAGCAGCCCGGCTGGATGCGCAGCCCGGTGTCCGGGTAGAAATATCCACCCGCCAGGCAGTACAGGAACTGGTTGCAGTCGTGCCGGTGGCGCTGCGACCCTACACCCTTGGCGCAGCGGAACAGGCCGATCGCCATGCCCTGGGGCGTGTCGTCCCAAAGGGAATAGACCTCGAATCCCGGCCAGAGCTGGACCCAGTGCGCGGGGTCCAATTCCTGGATCAGGCATTCGGCCGAGCCGCCGGCGAGGATGGCGGGAATCATGGCGGGCGTCATTCGGCGTGGATCCCCGCGGCCTTGATCACGGCGCCGTAGCGCTGGCGTTCGGTGTGCAGCAGTTCCGTCAGGCGCTCGGGCGGACCGCCGGCGGCATCCATGTCCATGGCTTTCAACCGGCTTCTTACGTCGGGCATGGCAAGCACCTTGTTCACGTCGGCGTTGATGCGTTGCTGCAGGTCGGCGGGCAGGCCCGCCGGCGCATGCAGGGACAGCCAGCTGATGATCTCCAGTCCATGCAGGCCCTGTTCGCCGAACGAGGGGACGTCGGGGGCGCCCGGGTACCTCGATTCGCTGATGACGCCCAGCGCGCGCAGCTTGCCCTGCTTGACCCAGTTCATCGACGAAATGTCGACCGTGGCGCTGACCATGCCGGCCACCAGATCCTGCACCGCGGCTCCCATGCCCTTGTACGGCACGTGCAGCATGTCGATGCCGGTTTCCTGCATCAGCAGCGCCGCCGCCAGGTGCATCGACGAGCCGACACCGTTGGAGGCGTAGGAGAGCTTGCCGGGGTGGGACTTCGCGTAGGCGATGAATTCCTGGAGATTCCGCGCTGGGACCGAAGGATGCACGATCAGGAACATCGGGTTGCTGGTCAGCCACGCCAGCGGCGTGAAATCGCGTTCGGGGTCGTACGGCAGCCTGGAATAGACGAAGGCGTTCGATACCTGGGCCGTCGTGTTGCCCATGCCGATCACATACCCGTCGGGCGCGGCGCGCGCGAGGGCTTCGCTGCCTATGATGCCGTTGCCGCCCGGCCGGTTTTCCACCACCACCGGCTTGTTCCAGATCAGCGCGAGTTTCTCGGCCAGGATGCGCGCCAGGCTGTCGGCGGTTCCCCCCGGGGGCAGAGGCACGAGCAGCTTTACGGGACGAGCGGGCCATTCCGCCCGCGCCGGAAGCGTGAAACACAGCAGACACAGCCAGACAGCCATCAATGCGGATAAGCGTTTCATGCATGACTCCACGCAGGGAAAGGTGGGGGCTCGTGCTTACGGGCGAAGCCTCGAACGATGCTTCGCTCTCGATGGCAGTCGATTATATTGAAATTCTTTGTGAAATTTCAATTGAAATTTCAATGCGGAAACCGAAAAACCGGGCGTGGCGTCGGCCGGATCGAAGCCAGCGACGACCGAGGGTAGACTGTGGGCCTGTAGGCCTCGGAGACCTTTCCTCGTATGTCCGCAATCCCCAAGCGCACCGCCAAGACCAAGCGCCCTTCCCTTCCCTCGGGCAGGCTGGCGCGCTCAGCCCGCAATCCGGTCACGGCTCAGGACAAGAATCCGGGCCTGCTGGGGGATGAAGCCTACGAGCGGATCAAATGGAAGATCGTGTCGGCGGAATTGCCGCCGGGTTCGTTCGTCAACATGCAGGAGCTTTCCGACGAACTGGGCCTGGGGCGAACCCCCGTCCTGCGCGCCGTGCATCGCCTGCAGCACGATGGACTGATGGAGGTCATACAGCGCAAGGGCATCCTGGTGCGGGCCTGGTCGTCGCGCGACATCAACCACCTGGTCGAGGCGCGCATTCCGCTGGAGCTGGCGATGATCCGGCTAGTGGTCGAACGCGCCAGCGACGAGCAGCTCGAGGCGCTGCGCGAACGGCTGGCGCTGGGACGCGAACTGCTGTCCAAGAACGATCGCGCGGGGCTCATGAAACTCGACCAGGATTTCCATGATGGCCTGGCCGCCTGCGCCGGCAATCCGGTCATCGCGCAATTGCTGCAGAATCTCCACCAGCGGTCCGCGCCGCTTTGGGCGGTTTCACACTATGGCCGCCTGGACGCGGCGAAAATCCATGCCCAGCACGAACACGTGCTCAAGCTGGTGAGGGAACGCAAGGAGGCCGAGGCGGCGGCCGCCATGCGCGAACACCTGTCGGAACTGATCACGCCCTGATGCTTCAGGCATGTCCCCGAATGAAACCCGGTATTCATGGGTGAAGCGGAAGGTTCATGAAAGTTTCACGACTGTTTCATGTCCGCCCGCCAATCTGCATGTCCTTTCGTGGACATGTGGATGACGAAGATGAAAAAAATCCTGGGAGCCAGCGCGGGGCTGGCTGCGGCATTGCTGACCGCGGGATGCCTGTCGTCGGGCGACGACGATCCCGTGCCCGTCAATCCGGAGCCGCAGGCGCGGCCCCTGGCGCTGACCATCCTGCATATCAACGATCACCATTCCCACCTGGACGCTACATCGTCCACGCTGCAACTGAAAGTCGCCGATGGCTCGCGCAAGGCGGTCACGGTGTCGGCCGGCGGCTTCCCCCGGGTCAAGACCGCGATCGACGAGCTGGCGGCGAAATCCCCCAACGTGCTGAAGCTGCACGCTGGCGATGCGCTGACCGGCACGCTGTACTTCAACCGGGCGGGCGCGGTGGGCGAACCCGATGCCGTCATGATGAATACCGTGTGCTTCGACGCCTTCGCGCTGGGCAACCACGAGTTCGACAAGGGTGACAGCGGCCTGAAAGGCTTCATCGACCTGCTTCATGCCGGGAGCTGCAAGACGCCCGTGCTGAGCGCCAATGTCAGCTTCGCCGCGGAGTCGGCGCTGAATCCCTCGCGCGCGCCGGGCGCCGTGTCGCCCTCGACGATCGTCGAGCGCGACGGCCAGAAGATCGGCATCATCGGCCTGACGATCGCGGCCAAGACCCAGGCTTCCTCCAGCCCGGATAAGGGCACGGTGTTCGAAGACGAGGCGGTGGCCGCCCAGCGCCAGATCGACGCGCTGCGCAAGCAGGGCATCGACAAGATCATCCTGCTCAGCCACACCGGCTACGGCTACGACAAGCAGATCATCGCCAAGCTCGACGGCGTGGACGTGCTGGTGGGTGGCGATTCGCATACCTTGCTGGGCCCCGACGCGATGGCGGCCACCTATGGCATGGGGGCGACCCCGGGCGGCGCGTATCCCACGCGGGTGACCGACAAGCAGGGCAAGCCGGTGTGCCTGGTCCAGGCCTGGGAGTACAGCCGGGTGGTGGGCGAGCTGAAGGTCGAGTTCGACGCCAAGGGCGAGGTCAGCAAGTGCGAAGGGACCCCCCATGTCCTGATCGGCGATGACTTCGCCGTCGGCGGCGCGGCGGCGGGCGCGTCCGACAAGACCGCGATCCTGGCCGATGTGCAGGCCAGCGGCTTTCTCCGGGTGACCGCGCCCAACACCGCGGCCGCGCAGCGGCTGCAACCGTTCAAGCTGAAGGTGGACGAGTTCAACAAGACCGTCGTGGCGCAGGCGCCCGACGAACTGTGCTCGCGCCGCGTGCCGGGCGGCTCGCCCACGCAGACCGCCGGTTGGAACGACTATGGCCGTTCGAGCGCCGCCTGCAACGCGCAGGGCGACGTGACCCGGCGCGGTGGCGACATCCAGCAGATCGTCGCGCAGGCGTTCCTGGAAATCGCGCAGAAGTCCTATGGCGGCGCCGACCTGACGTTGCAGAGCGGCGGCGGCGTGCGCGTGCCCCTGCAGGGTGACATCACCGCCGGACGCGCGATCGAAGTCGTACCCTTCGGCAACCAGTTGTACCGCCTGGAGGTGACCGCCACGGAAATCAAGAACCTGCTGGAGGACGGCATCGAGGCCACCTATGGCGGCACCGGCGCCACCGGACCCTACCCCTACACCGGCGGCCTGCGCTGGGACGTGGACGCGACCCGACCCAAGGGCAGCCGCGTCGCCAACATCGAGCTGCGCGACAGCGCCACCGGCAACTGGGCGCTGCTGGACCTGGGCAACGCCACCCGCACCTACAAGCTGTTCGTGCTGAGCTTCAACGCCAACGGCGGCGATGGCTATGCCACACTGGCGGCGGTCCCGGCGTCGCGCAGGCTGGACGTGGGCGTACTGGATGCCGATGTGTTCCTGGAATACATCGCCGCCCAGCCCAAGGGGGGCAACGGCCTGCCGCAGCTGCGCAAGATCGATGCAGGGCTCTACAGTACCAAGTCCCATCGGGACGCCTTCAGCGCAGACTGAGCGCGCCGGCCGATGGCGGGGCGCGCTGCTTGAAATGGTCCGGCCGTCTTGTCCCCCGAGCCTTGCAAAGCAAGGGGCCGGTCTCTCGGTACGTATCGGCGCGAAGCCGGAGACGAAAAGCCGGCCGCGGCAATGTTCCGCCGCGGCCAGCCGCGCCATTTAGGTCGGTCGCCTGACCAGGCACCGCTGCAACGCCCGGCCCGTCGCCGGGCGGAGCGCCAGTGAACTGGGCTGTTCGGCGGGAAGCGCGGTCGTCGGACGCGGCGCAACGGGGGAATTCCGCCGCGGGACGCCGCCCGGCGACAGTACGATCGTTGCCGCGGATGCCGTGATCATGAATGTTCGTTCCGGGCATTCGGTTCCATGCGCGGAAAATCTCCTGTTTCAACAAGGATCGGCCCGCCACATGGCGGGCCGTCTTGCTATCAGCCGCCCTGGATGTCCACGTTCTGGTCGCCGCCGTCGCCGCCACCATTCTTGCCTTTGCCCTTGACCGCTTCCAGGTCTTCGACCTTGACGCCCATCATGCCGGCCAGCTTGCGCATCTCTTCCGCGGAGATGGTGCCGTCCATCAATTTCTTCAGCAGTTTCTTGAGTTCGTCGTCGCCACCGCCGGCATCTCCCGCACCGCCCGCGCCCTGAGCGCCGCCGGCGCCCTGTGTCTGATCTCCTCCTTTGCTTCGGTTGATCAATTCCTTTTCCGCCATATCGCGCTGCCAAGGCTCGAGGTTCTTGCCCAGTTCCTTGACCAGATCGCGCGTCTCCATTTTCCCGACCTTGTCGCCGTAGTCCTGCATTTGGCCGGCAGACGGAATGTTGTAGGCGCCGCCCGCGCCAGAAACGCCATGGACGTTCATGCTGATTCCTTTCAAGAGTGAAAACAGGGATGGATAGAACCTGTCGTGCAACGGGTTCTACGCGCATGGGTGGGGTCGTCCGCGTTGCCGGTTCCCGCAGAATTTTGTGGATCCGGGCGGAACCGGCGGGGGCATGTCTGTTACCTACGAGGGACCGGTCGCTGACGGTTGCATCGACAGATGCTTGTTTATCAACTGCATTGGGTTACGCAAGGAGTAATCATGGCATCACTGACTCCAGGGTTGGGACTAGGGACTGCGGGTGGTATAGCGGATATCGAGGCTGGTAACTTGGCCAGGACGGCTATGGACAACGAAAAGGCGAAAGTCCAATTGCTCAAGCTTGGTCGAGATACTGTCACGAACAACATTCTCGGTGGCTGAACCACAGTGAGGTGACGAGGGCGGCCGTCACGGCGCCCTCATTTTTCAGGGGAGCACAATGTCTACGTTTCAGGATGCATGGAGCAGTTCCATGCGCAGCGCGAGCAATCCCTATCAGCGCGATGGGGTACTGAACTCGACCACGATGGCTGTCCAGGCCGGTGCCCAGCATGCGGTCGAGTTCCAGGTGTGGGCCTCGCAGCAGGCGACGTCGCTGGCCAAGTTGAAAATATTCGCCACCATGGCCAAGAACGTCAACGATCAGCAGTGAGTTGCATCGAACGGGGTTTCACCCGGCCTTGACGGGCCATTCCCGCGTCTTCGGGGGAGATGCTTCAAACATCGTTCTATTACAGCGCAAGGGGCTAGGGATGTCGGCAATGGGAAGTTCGCTCAGTACCGGACTGCGGCGGGGAGTCAACGAATCGGTCTCTTTGATAAGAGAGGCCGACAAAGCCAGGGCCAATGTGGATAACGTCACGATATTCGCCAAGCTAATCAAGAAGGCGGAGGAAAACGCCCAGGCCAGCATGTAATGCCATCCCCATCACGATCCGCTTGTCGCCAGGATCGCACGATTTCAATCTCCGCACCGCTTCCATTCGAGGAATCCTCATGTCATCCATAACCATCACCCCTGCCCTCAACCACGGCGATTACCACGGCGGCGAGCCATACGGCAGCCCGGGCAACTGCGGCGGCCACCGTCCCCCCGGGCTGGACGCTTGTGACATCGACAGCCACGGCATCAATAACCGCAGCGGCGATTTCGCCGGAAACGGCAATGGGCCGGTGGTGATCGTAATCAGCATGCCGCCTGAACTGGCCGGCGGGTATCCGGGCCTGAATGGAAACAGTCCGCAGCAGGGTTCGACCTTCTTCGGCGTGGGGCAGGGCTGCTATCTGAACGCATGCGCCGGCAATCTCGTCCCGCCGAACTCCGAGGAGCAGTTCGCGGTCAAGACCATCGAAGATTTCCTGAAGAAGTACAACATGGGCCCGCTTTCCCAGGCCCAGATGACCGAGATCGCCGAGAAAGGTACGCTGAACGGCAAGCCGCTTCCCGGAACGGCGGACGAACAGTACGACGTACGCCTGGCGGCCAGCATCTACACCGCCAACGACGGCGCGGTGTTCAACAAGGTAGGGTCGGACTACCCGAGCCAGGCGAGCACGATGAGCGAGGACGAAGCGGTCGGAACCATCGAAAAGTTCCAGCGGGCCAATGACACCGGCAATCTTTCCTTTGAGGACATGAAGGAAATGGCCGAAAAAGGCACGCTCAAGGGTGAACGAGTACCGGCCGCAGTGCAGGAAGCCGCGAAAGTCTACACGGCGAACGGCGGCAGTCTGTACGACAAGATCGAATCCGCCAACAATGGCAAGAACGACAATGCGCTGAGCGCCGAGGACGCTCGGCGCGCAAGAGAGAAGGGCCTGGTGGGCATGACCAATGGACAGGCGGTCGACACCATCGAACAATTCCAGAAACTGCCCGGGGTCGGCCTGATCAGCCGCGACGAGATGGAGGAGATCGCGACGAAGGGGACCTTGAGAGGCGCGGGGGGGGTTCCGAGCGACGTACGGGTGGCTGCCAGGGTCTACATGGCCGACGACGGGGCACTGTTCGACTCGGTCGAGGCCGCCTCCACGGGCGAGAACGATGGCAAGCTGGGACGCAACGACGCGGCCAACGCCCGTCGGGATGGATTGATCGACGTTTGACGTACTTCCGGTCGTGGGCTGCAAAGCCCGCGGCCGGTCAGTCGAGGAGCCCTCTGATGCTTGTTCGAAGTGTTTCGCCCGGATCACGCGCCGTGGGACTTGTGGATGCCATCGATGCTCATGTGGCGTTGCACGACCAGCTCGATGCCGATAAGGCTCAGGCTGCGAGCGCAGGCCTCCGGTACCACCCCGCGGGTCCTTTGTCGCAGGCGCTGCCGCATCCGGTCCGGCGTCCGGCCTTTCTCATGACCGGGGTCCGGACCGATGCCGGGGGCGGTAGCCGCCGTGGCGGCAGCCGGCGCCATCTGGCGCGCGCGGACAAAGGCGACGAGGCGGAGCTGCCCGATTGGGCACGCATGCAGGCTGGCGATCGTCGGGAAGGTCCGATTCCCAGGCATGACCTGCACGGTGTCTCCGTGCGGCCCGAGATCGCGCACCGCCTGCGCATCGCGCAGCCGATGGTGCCGCAGGCGGCCGCCCGATCAGCGCCACCCAATTTGGACACGAGCGTTGGCAATATGGATGCGGCCATGCGCCGCGCGATGGCCGTCGCCGGCCGCGCGCGGGTCTGTGCGTGGCTGTTCGGCCCGTTGGCCGCGGGTTCCCCCGCCCGTATCCTTTCGAGGTGAATGACATGCACAGCGAGTACGATTTTCTTGATCCGGCATTTCGCCGGCCCCAGGTGCTCGCCGATGGCCGCCTACGTGGTGTGGCGGAGCACGCTGAAGATACCCGGTGGCATCGCAGTCCGCATTTGTCCCGCAAGTAGCGGGAGGCGGTTGCTTCTTCGCATGTCTGAACGGTTCACGCGGCGCCCGCCGCGTTGCCTGCCCGGGCCGGCTCGGACGCTACATCCACGTTTTCGCGTCGAGGTTAGAATGACTGACGTCGCTGCCCGCAGCGGTCTGCCGGCCGTGATGTGGTTGCGCCAGAACGGCTTGTCGAGGTCTCTTTTCAACGAGGAAGCGATTTTGGAAGAAGACCGGCCCGACCACATCGGCGGTTACGAGGTCAAGAACTTGCTGGCCGATCTGGCGCGGTTGTCCGGCGAACCTGTGGGAGCCCGTCCGGTCCTGGAATTGCTGATCGGCGACATTCTGACCCGTGCCTCGGTGGAGCCGGCCGGGCTCGACTTGTACCTGTGCGTGACAGGCATGTTGCCTCCCTGCGATGGCGGCCTGCCGCTCTCGGCGTTGGCCGGGCGTCGGCATGCAGATTTCGAGCTGTTGTGGCATGCCGACCATGGCCGCTACGTCGTAGTGCGCAAGATACCGCTGCATTCGCTGACCGATGAACGCAGCGTCATGGATGAGCTCCTCAACACTGCCGGGCTGGCGCAGGATTGCCTGAAAGAACTCGCGGGCAAGTAGGCGCCGCGCTGCCATATTCATTGCGTACCGCCGCCCGGACCCGCGAGACGCGCGAACGTACCGTGCCCACGGGGATCTGCAAGTCTCGCGCCGCTTCTTCGTAGGTGGCGTCTCCGTCGAGCACCGCCTCGAACGTCGAACGGATCTGCGGCGGCAGTTCGCTCAGCATCTCCTCTACCTTTTGCGCGATCTGGCGCAGCTCGTACAGCATCGCAGGGTCGGCCGTGGCATCGACCAGTTGTTCCATGAAATTCTCGTCCACCATCTCGTAGCGGTCGGCGGCATTGCGGCGTACCTGATTGCGCGCAAGGTTCAGCGCGATGCCGAACAGCCAGGTCGATGGCTTGGACAGGCCCGAGAACCGGTGCGCGCACCGGGCCGCTTCGATGAAGGTGTTCTGCACCACGTCTTCCGCGTCTTCATGGCTGCCGACATAGCGCTGCACAAAGCGCAGAAGGTGGATACGGTGCTTGGTGTACAGCGCGGCGATGTCTATCGTTTCCGCCGCTGGCGCCACGGGGGCGGCGACGTTTCCTGCTTGGCCTTGCTCTGTATGCGATTCCATCCAGATATCCTTTCCGAAAGCGCTCGTTCCCGGAGTGCTCGTTGGTTGAGAGGAGCCGCTGTCTTCGGAAAGCGCCAGCGGTCCGTCGGGTATGGTCGAAAGATAGCGGCGTGGCCGGCGGCTGAAAGCATTCCTTGAACATTGGTGAGACTTTGATCAAAGTTGAGAAATGCGGGGGCGGAAAATGGAACCGTATCGTGGCGCGGGTTACCCAATGCCATGAACCAGATCAGTCGCCTCCACATCGGCAATATCCCGCACGAGCCGGTAGTCGTGCCCAGGCCGCCGCAGCCGTCCACGCCGCTCACGCGGCAAGACCCTGCTCAGGGGCGGGAGCGCATTCGGTGGACGTCCGCCGATGCCATGGACAGCTCGGCCGGTGTCCAGCATGGTCTGGAACGTAGCCGCAGCGGCCTCAGCCAGCGAGTGGCGGCCATGCGTTCGCGAAACGAACGCCATGCATCGCCATCCCGCTCGCGCGGCGGCAAGGCAGCGAAGAAGGAAGAAAATCCGCAGGGCGCTGTCTTCCTTGATCCCGTGCAGGATGCGCTGGACATGCTGTCCTCCGATGATGCGGAGGAAGGCCGGAGGAAGCTTGTGTTTCATCTGAACCAGCACTTCGCGCCGCTGCACAGCTATCACGTCTTGTTCGACGCGTTGCACGCGCTGGAGACGCAGGATCTGCCGCCGCGCAAGAAAAATGCCATGCGTCGGACTGTCAACAGCATGATGACGTCGCTGGTCGACACGTTTCCACACGAAGTGCGCAAGGCGCTGCAGGAAACGGATGAGCTGGTGCCCGCGATAGAGTTCGACCCGGAGAATAGGTCGGCTTCCGTGCGCGATTCGCGATTTCTGATCGGTGCCAAGAGGTACGGCAACGTGGACGTGCCATTAACGCCATTGACGGTACTCAAAGCGCTGATCAAGAATTTCGGCGCCGACAATTGCGTGCAGGCGATGGAAACGCTGCGCTCGAGAATGATGTCGGGGCTCTAACGCGGCCAGGAGGTACTGTGAGATCGGATCTACGTGGCAATCCCTCGCGCAGCATGGGGCGCTACTGGTTGATGATGGCGGACAATTCAGCCTTTACCCTGGTGCGTTCGAGCATTGGGATCGCCGAAGAACTACGCAACGACCTGGCCGAGCAGACCGGGCTGCCGGCCCGGCTGGGCCGTGTCGAACTGGCGGTGCTGTTGCTTACCGCCGCTGAATCGGGCTGGGGAAAAGGCAAGGCAAGTCAGTTGGTGGGACAGATTCTCGACCTGACCGGGGTGTCGCAACAGTCTCGCGGCCATGCCTATCAACTGGTGCGCGACACCATGGCCAGGTTGCCGCTGGTACTGTGGCAGCACGAGAAACTGGCCGCGCGCCGCGATCTGCTGGACGAGTTGACGCGCCTGTTCAATCAACATCAGCTCGACCTGGCGGTGCATCCTTCGCACGCGGAGCTGCGCGAACAGGATTGGCGCGAGACGGTGGCCGGCCTGCGCAAAAAAGAGACGCGCCTGCGCGGTTGAGGCGCGTCATTTTTCACGGAACGAGGCGGATGCCATGGAAGAATTGGTACGCACGCTGGTCGGCGAATGTCGCATGCAACAGGCCGTGGCCATGGCCACGGTGGAGAACGGCATGCGCCTCTTTGCCTATCCTCTGCCCGATCAGGGCGTCCTGCTGGCCTTGGGGGGCGGTCCGGCCTCCTCGCTGACGGCCGAGGAACTGCTGGCACGCCGGGCCGGACGCCTGCGCCAGGCGGGGAATTGGCTGCCATCGATGTTCGTCGACGGCAGTCTGTACTTGCTGCGCCGACTTGCCGCGCAGGAAGGAGGCGACGCACAGGAATTGGCGCGGCAACTCGAACTCGCCCGGGAGCTGCTCAATTGAGGTCCGGTGCGGTCGGGAACGCCCGCGTTCCGTACCCCGCGGAAGCCGGCGACGCGGGCGAGATCCACAGTGCGGCGCAGACCCTGCCGGTCGCCCGGACCCGGCCGGCGCTGCTGGCTGCGGAAGAGGCGCTTTCTCTGCCGCAGCAGGCATTCACGCCCGACCCGACGCTGCAATGGCTGAGCGGCATGCTGGGCGCGGGGCTGAGCACGGACAGCCTGGCCTGGCGCGGCAACCCGGTGCCGGCCATGCGCGGCCTGCAAAAACTGCTGGTAGCGCATTCGCTGGACCTGCCCGAAGAAAGCCGCGGGCCATCGATGCGCGCCATACGCGCGGTCGAACTGGCGGTGCGCTGGCGCCTGCGCTGGATGCAAATGAAACGCAGCGATGCGGAAAGCCAATCCATCCAACCGCAACAGGACGAGCATGCGCCCAAGGCGACGGACTGATTCGACCCCCCTGGAACTGCAACTGGCCATTGGCCTGGTGTGGGGCCATCTCAATGCCTACCAGCACGAGCCAGCCTACGATCTGGCCATGGGGTGCCTCCAGCTGTGGCCGGGAGATCCCCGGTTGCAGCTCATGTGCGACTACGCCGCGGCTGAACTGATGGAGCCGGTCGACGAAGCGCGGCTGCGGGCGCTGCGGACGCCCGAGAATGGCCAGTGGGTCGATCTTGTCCTGCGGCGATTGCAGTACCAGGATCCCACGGCGATGGGGAAGGCAAGACCATGAAGGCCATGTGGATCGTCCTGCTGCTCAACAATTTCGCCGGCAAGCTGGCCAAGCGGGCCGAATTGCTGGCAGCGGCCCTGGTGATCGGCATTGTTTTCATGCTGGTCCTGCCCTTGCCGCTATGGCTGCTGGACGTGATGATCGCGTTCAGCCTGTGCGCGTCAGGCCTGATCGTGATCGTGGCCATGTACATGCCTGGTCCGACCGCCTTCTCGACCTTCCCGGCCGTGCTGCTGCTGACCACGCTGTTCCGGCTCGCCATCTCGGTATCCACCACGCGCCTGATCCTGCTGGAGGCCGAGGCCGGCGAGATCGTCGAGACCTTCGGCAACTTCGTGGTGGGCGGCAACCTGGCGGTCGGCCTGGTCATTTTCCTGATCCTGACCGTGGTGCAGTTCATCGTCATCACCAAGGGGTCGGAGCGCGTGTCGGAGGTATCGGCGCGCTTTTCGCTGGATGCCATGCCGGGCAAGCAGATGTCGATCGACAGCGACTTGCGCGCGGGCATCCTGACCGCGGACGAAGCCCGGGCCAAGCGGGCCCACCTGGGGCAGGAAAGCCAATTGCACGGCGCCATGGACGGCGCCATGAAGTTCGTCAAAGGCGATGCCATCGCCAGCCTGTGCATCACGGCCATCAATCTGATCGGCGGCATCACGATCGGCATCGTGCAGCGCGGCATGAGTGCCGGCGAGGCGACGCACGTCTACTCGATACTCTCCATCGGCGATGCGTTGATCGGCCAGATCCCCGCGCTGTTGATCGCACTGGGCGCGGGCATCATTACTACCCGCGTGAACAACGACAACAAGGCGGAGGGTGAAGAGAGCAATATCGGGCGGGACATCGTCAGCGAACTGTTCGCGGAACCCAAGGCGCTGCTGACAACCGCCGGAATCGTGCTGCTGTTCGGGCTGGTTCCAGGCATGCCCACCACCGTGTTCGCCGTACTGGCCGTCGGCCTGGGCGTTGCCGGCGTAACCGGGCTGCTCAAGCCCGTGGCAGACGCCGAAATGCGCCGTGAAGCCGAAGAGCAGGAAAAAAAGAACGCGCGCATCGTCGACCTGACCAACTTCTCGGCGACCACGCCGTTCATCCTGAGGCTGCCCGAATCCCTGCGCAATACGGTCGAGGCCGAGGCGATCCGGACCGCGGTGCGCGTCATGCGCAATGGCATGCTGGAGCGGCGGGGCATTCCCGATCTCAAACCGGTGGAGTTCGAGTTCAGCCAAACGATGCCGGCAGGGCGGGTGTATTTCATGATGGCGGAGGTGCCGCTGGTCGACGAAGACGTCCTGATCGGCTGGGGCGCCACCCGTGAACCGCTGGAACGTGTGCAGGAGCTGGGTTTTCAGGCGTTCGAGCGCAGCATCGCGGGTTCCCGCCGGCGCCGGGTGTGGGTCAAGCTCGACGACGAAGCCAAGCTGACCGAGGCCGGTATCCTCTGGCAGCGCTGGGAGACCGTATTCGCCGCCGACGTCGAGGCGGAGATGCTGCGCAACTGCCAGATGTTCGTTGGCGTGAACGAGGTCATCCGCTTCACCATGTGGGCCGAACGCCGTTATCCGGAGCTGGGCAAAGAGGTCATCAAATCGGTGACGCTGCCGCGCCTGACCGAGGTGGTACAGCGGTTGGCGCGCGAAGGCGTGTCGCTGCGCAATGCCAGATTGTTGCTGGAAACCACGCTGGACTGGGCGTCGAAAGAGCGCGATCCCGATGTGATCGCCGACTACGTGCGCCTGGCCTTCAAGCGCCAGCTGTGTTTCGAGGCCGCGCGCGATGGCCTGATCGAGGTCATCCTGTTGTCGCCAGAACTGGAGGATATGCTGCGCAACGCCATGCGCCAGACCAGCCAGGGAAGTTATCTCGACATCGATTCGGAGGTGGAGCAGACGATCCTGGATCGCCTGAACGAGCTGTCGACCAACGTGTGTACGCCGATCGCGCCGCCGGTCCTGGTGACCGCGGCTGATATTCGCCGCTCGGTGCGCAAGCTGATCGAAGAGGAATTCTTTTCCGTGCCGGTGTTCGCCTTCTCGGAACTGACCCAGCATGCCAAGGTCAAGCCGGTGGGGATGATCGAGATCTGAGGCCGCGGGAACCAAGACCCAGGCCAGGACATTCATGAGATAGATAACCTCCCGCATCGTGACGTCACGCACCGACTGTCCGAGCGGAATCCATCGCAAGGATGACACCATGCCCATAGGACACCCTCCCACCCCGCCGCCCGTCCACGGCTACTACGGCCCGGGGTTTGGCGGCCACCATGATCACGGGGCGGCGCCAGCGCCGCGCTCGCCGCACAACCCCTACGGCGCGGTCGGGCGGTTGGCGAGCATGTTCAATGGCATGGCTCACAGGGCCGCGGACTGGAATATCCGGTTCATCACGGGCGTGAACGACTACGTGGCGCAGGAGAGTGGACCCGCTCAATACGGTTCGGTGCCGGGGGGCTGGCCGCATCCGGCCTATCCCGCCCCGGGAGGCCATGTTCCGCCGGCTGCCCCCCACGGCTACGACCATCCCCCAGGACCCGGCGGGGCCGCGCTGGATCCGGCATTGCAGCGGATCTTCGAATTGATCGACAACAGGCTGACGTCAAGCCTTCAGGCCGTCGAGGCGCACCTTCGAACGGTCGACGCGCGCCTTCGAGCGGTCGAAGCGCAGTTGTCCGCGGGATCGGCCGGGCCATCGGCGGATCAGCGTGAAGAGCGCGACGAGCCACCGCCCCTGCCACGCCGGCCCGCAGATCGCAGGGGCCCGGCGCTGGCCGGCCTCGATCGCGAACCGAGGCCCCACCCGTCCGACTGGGACCGTCGCAGTATGGCGACGGACGATCTGGACGAACGCGAACACGAGCATGAAGAGGGCCTTTTCAGCGACGCGGGCAGTTCGTCAGGGCGACGCAGGGCACCCCCGCCCCCACCGCCGCCGCCGCGGCGATCCGCCGCACCATCCGCCGGCATGGCAGCTGGACTCGCGTCCGGCGTCGACGGCAGTGCCGCGGACATTGCCGCGGGTGATGCGTCGAGAGCCATGCTGGCCAACGTCAAGTCGGCATCGCAGCTGGAGGAGGACGGGCGCAGCCACGTGCTGCGGCATCTCCTGCGCTGATCCCGGGGCGGAAGACGGCGAGTGAAGCCGGATGTGGCTGGAACCCTTGTCGGCCCGGCATACATCCATGCATGCAGAACGAAGTGAACGCGGAGCGTTTCCATGAACCTACCGGAAAGAAAGACGGCGGGGCAGAGGCCGGCGGCTTCGATGACCTATGAACAGGCGCTGAACATCATCGAGCGCGCGCAGCGGGACAAGTATCTGGCGCGTGAACTGGATACCTTGCGCGAGCAGTGCTGCGAATTCATCTTTGGCTTGATGAGCCAGGTCAACCAGGAGCTGGCCGCCAAGGAACGGAAAGTTCCTGCGTTGCTGCGCGACCGACGGGAGACCACCGTGTCGCTGCGTAGCGAGGCCGCGCGCCGCGAAGCGCGCACCCGCCAGCGCCGGGACCTGGCGGAGGCGATGGTGGTCGGCGCCCTGATCAACAGCGACAACCCGGGTTGGAATCCGCTGGATCCGGCTACCCATGTGCCGGGCCGGGGCGGCCTGTTGATGGCCTTGCTGAAGACGTCCAGGGACTGGATGGCATAGGACCAGGAGAAATCATGCAGGAACTGAGAATACTGAGTGGCTACCATCGCGGCGCCACTTTGCCGCTGGACGGCGTGGAGCTGGCCATCGGCGCGGACGAAGAGGCGGACGTGGTGTTGGCCGATCCCGGCATCGCGGCACGCCATGCCCGTCTGTCGTGCGAGGACGGCCAATGGATATTGAGGCCGGCCGACGGCATGGTGCGCGGCCAGGACAGCAATGCCGCTCGGGAGCAGGTTCCGCTGGCGGACGGCGCGTTCGGACGGGCTGGCGCTATCTGGTTGACGGTGTGCGACGGTGGCGCGCCTTGGCAGGATCCGCCTGCCGATCCCGTGGATGGGCAGGCACAGCAGGGCGATGAACGCGCCGAGTCCGGGGCGGCGCCGTCCGACGCGTCTGCCGTGGCGGACACCCCGGCCGCCGCGGCCGAACCGTCGCCGCCGGCCAGCCGTGTGCGCGGCTTTCGCATGGCGCTGGTGCCGGTGGCGGCGATGGCGGCGCTATCGGCGGCTGCCGCCTACGCGTTGACCAGCCATCCGGTGGACTCGTTCGAAGCGGGCTTTGCGGCGGAGGTCCGCAAACGGCCCGAGGCAGCCGTGCCCAGCCATCTCGCCCCCGATGCGTTGCAGGCGGCCTTGCGCAAGCGGTTGGGCGAAGTCGATCTGCTGGGGCGTGTTGTCCTGGACCTGCGGGAGCGGGAATGGACCCTGCGCGGCGCCTTGAACGACGAAGACGCCGAGCGCCTGCAACGCATGTTGCGCGCATTCGCCGAGACTTACGTGATCGATTTTCCCATCCAGGTGAAGATAGGCAGCACGGAAGCCATGCTGCCGTTCCGCATCGTCCAGGTGCTGTCCGGCAACGATCCCAGCATCGTCATCGACGATGGCCGCCGGCTGTATGTAGGCGACGAGCATCGCGGCGTGCGGCTGGCAGCGGTGGCCGGCAACCAGCTCAGATTTACCGGCAGGCAAACCTTGAACATCGCATGGTGACGGGCGCTCCAGCCGCTTCGGCGGACTTCGATCAGGCGCTGCGACAGCGCCTGGGCGAGGCGCGTACCCGGCTGGACGGCGTCGCGGCCGGGCTGCCTCCCCGCCCAGGTTTTTCCAGCCAGGGTCGGGTGGCGCAAGTGTTGGGAACGCTGATCGAGGCGCACATGCCACCTGTGCAGATCGGCGAGCTGTGCAACTTGCGCAACCCCGAGAATCCGGGCAAGGACATGCTGGCCGAAGTAGTTGGCTTTACCGACAAGGCGGCCATCCTGTCGGCGCTGAGCCCGCTGGAAGGGGTGTCCACCCGTACGGCTATCGAACCGCTGCGGCGTGCCCACTCCATCGAGGTGGGCGATCATTTGTTCGGCTGTGTGCTCGACGGCTTCGGGCGCCGGCTGTTCCGGGCGCCAGCCGCGGGCGAGAACGTCGCGACCTGGCGCGAGATGTCCCCGGTGGTGCGCGACGCTCCAGCGGCCACCGACCGTCCGCGTATTGTCACTCCGCTGGCGACCGGCGTGCGCGCCATCGACGGTTTGCTCACCATGGGCGTGGGCCAGCGTATCGGTGTGTTCGCCGGTCCGGGGTGCGGCAAGACAACCTTGATGGCGGCCATCGCGCGCGGCTGCGAAGCCGAGGCCATCGTGTTCGGCCTGATCGGCGAACGAGGTCGCGAACTCAATGAATTTCTCCAGCACGAACTGGACGCCGAACTGATCCGCAAGACCGTCGTCGTCTGCGCTACCTCGGACCGCACGTCGATGGAGCGTTCCCGCGCGGCCTTCACCGCCACCGCGATCGCCGAGGCGTTCCGCGACCGGGGCAAAAGGGTGCTGCTGCTGATCGACTCGCTTACCCGATTCGCCCGCGCTCAACGCGAGATCGGCCTGGCCGCGGGCGAGCCGCCGGCGCGGGGAGGCTTCACTCCGTCGGTCTACACCATGCTGCCGCGCCTGATCGAACGCGCCGGCGGTACGCCTCAGGGGTCGATCACCGCCATGTACACCGTCCTGGTCGATGGCGAATCCACTTCCGATCCCATCGGCGACGAAGCGAAGTCGCTGCTGGACGGCCACATTCTACTGACTCGCAAGCTTGCCGAGCAGGGGCACTACCCGGCCATCGACGTGCTGGCCAGCATCAGCCGCGTCATGAGCAACGTCACCACCCGCGAACATCGCAAAGCCGCATCGCATTTTCGCGAACTGATGGCACGCTACCAGGAAATGGAACTGCTGATACGCCTGGGTGAGTACAAGTCCGGGGCCGACCCGGTTGCCGACCGCGCCATGCAACTGCGTCCCGAGCAATTGGCGTTCCTGCGCCAGGACACCACGAGCAGTGCCGCCTATCAGGAAACCCTGGACCAGTTGATGAGGATGCAGGGATGAGTCCTCCGGCGGCACCCGGATTCGGCATGCGCCGTGCGCGGCGAGAGGTGGTGGACGTGTTGGAGCGCCACACGCCGGATCGGCGTCTGGACCAACTGTTGCACGTACGCAAGCAGCGCCAGGGGCGGCTGGACCGCGAGCGCCACGACGCGCGCCGAGCATGGCGCGATCGGCGGCGCGAAGCGAACGCGCTCAAGCGGCGCTGGCGCGAGGCACGGCAACTGGCGCAGACGCAGTGGTCGGCAGCGCGTGAGGCATTCTCGGAAATGCGCGTCACCAGTGGCGAATTTCGCAAGGCCAGGGCGATTTATGAGCGCATGAGGAAGGAAGCCGCTCGATTGCGGGTCGATAGTCAGCAGGCGCTGCGTGCCTGCCGGGCAGCCGGTGCCGTTTTTTTCGAGGCACGGCGCCAGGCGATGCAGGCCGATCGTCAACAGGAAAAGCTGGGGGTGCTGCGCGACGAGCTGCGCGCCGCCGAAGCCGCCGGCAGCGCCGAGGCTTAGCCGATGACGATGATCCCGATTTCGTCGCTATTGTTCGAGCCGCCCCAACGGCGCGATCCGCCGCCGCGCCGCAGCGCCACGTTCGAGCGCAAGCTGCAGGCACAGGAGGCCGCGCGCGAGGCCGAACAGCAACGTGCATCCCAATCACAGCAAAAGGCACAGGCGCGCCAGGCACGCCAGATGCTGCCGCGTCAGCTACCCGTGGCCGAGCGTGAGTTGCGCCAGTTGATGCCAGCGGCCGACCGCCATTCGGCTGGCCCCGACCCGGCCGTGGTGGAGGCTGTCGATGGCCGCAGGCGTGGCGGCGGTGGTGGTGGCGGAGCGAACGAGGAGCACCGTGGATTGGCCGGCCGGGCCGATCTGCCGGGAGAAGGCGCCGACGGCGACATCGAGTGCGAAATGTTGATGGATCTGCTGCCGGGAAGGGCGGACAGCGGCATTTTCGAACTGCTCCTGCCCAGCGGCGACACGCTGGCGGTGGTTGCCGATGTGGGTGATCACCAGGTCTGCTTCCTGTTGACTCCGTCTGGCGAGCGGCTGCGCGCCGTGCTGAACAGGCAGCGCATGGAACTGGAAGGCGGTTTGACGCAACGTATGAACAAATACGTCAGGCTGACAGTGCTGTAGCGCGTGGGGCGCGTCGCATCGCATGGATGTGACCGGATCGCCGCCCTGTCGTCCTGGACGTGCAACCCGCCAGCGAACACCTATCCATGTCCGAATCGCCTTTGGACGCCGCGCCCGTGCGCGCCGCGTCTCGCAGACTGATGCGCAGCGCGCCTGTCGTCAGCCCGGCCAGCGCCTTGCTGAGCCGCGCCATCGGGCGTGGCGTGCGCCTGGATTTGCCGGGGGTCGGCATCGAATGGCTGTTGTTGCCTGGCGGCCGGTCACAGCGCTTGCGCGACAGCGCGCAGTGGCTGGTGCTGGAAACCGCCGCGGGTCCGCTGTGGCTGGAAGACGGCGCCCGTTTGCTGGCCGGATTGACGGGTATTGAAAGTGATCCGGGCAGTGACCTGCCCGGGCCGGATTGGCCGCCCTGGCTGACCGGTGCCCTGGCCGGTCGACTGCAAGGCACGCTGTTGGCGTCGCTGGCCGCGGTGCGGCCGTCGTCCGTCCCCGACGAAGGGGCGGGAACCGCACTCGAACTGCGGCTGCGCGACGGCCGCCATGCGCTGTGCGCGACGGCGGTCGCCACGGCTGAAGTCTGGCTGGCGTTGCTCGACGAGGCCGGCGCCAACCGCCGCGCCTTGTCGATGCCCTGGTCGAACTGGCTGCCACTGGCCGTGTCCCGCCCGGTGCTTCTGGCTGTCCATGGCCTGCCTGCCGCGCTGTTCGATGATTTGGCGGCCGGCGATCTGATTCTGCCTTCCACGCCGTATTTCGATACCACGGGCCATGGGCGGCTGCGGCTGGCGGCGCGCCGCTGGCGGGTGCGGTACGCGGGGCCGGGACGCCTGCACATACTGAACGAGGAGAGCGACTTGAGCAGCGAGCACATGGATGACGACGAGGCGTTCGACGCCGCGCTGGACGACCCCGCGGAGTCGGGCGAGCCCGATCAGCGGGCTCGGGTGGTCGACGAGGACGACCCTGGCGCGGCCGATGAGCGGCCGGAGGTGCCAGGCAGCCTGGACCTGCGGCTGCGCTTCGAACTGGGCCGGCTGACCGTGAGCCTGGATCAACTGCGCGCGCTGGGGCCGGGCGTGGTCCTGGAGCTGGCCGACGGGTCTGCGCACGAGATCGCCATCGTCTGCAGCGGCGCCCGGGTGGGAGACGGCGAAGTGGTGGATGTGGAAGGCCGGCTGGGCGTGCGGATCACGCACTGGGGCGGAGCATGCTGAGCGGCCAGTTCGATGTTGTTTCGTTCTCGGTCATGCTGGCGCTGTTGGCGCTGGTCCCCCTGATGGTCGTGACTACCACCTCTTTCCTGAAGATCGCGCTGGTGCTGCTGGTGCTGCGCAACGCGGTCGGCGTGCAGCAGGTACCGCCCACGCTGGCGATATACGGCATTGCACTGGCGCTGTCGGTTTTCGTCATGGCGCCGACGGTACAGGAAGTCGGCAAGCACGTGCTGGCCATCGACAGCGCCCATCCGGCGTCCGCGCGCACCACGCCGCTGCTGCACCGCGCGCAGGATGCCTTCGAGCCGCTGCGCAAGTTCATGCTCAGGTTCAGCAAGCCCGAGCAGCGCGAGATGTTTCTGGCCTCGGCCAAGAAGCTGTGGCCCAAGGAGGCATCCAAGGATGCCCAGGCGACCGACGCCCTGATCCTGATTCCGGCTTTCGTGGTGTCCGAGCTGCAGACCGGCTATGAGATCGGCTTTCTGATCTACATCCCGTTCGTGGTGATCGACCTGTTGATCTCCAACCTGCTCATGGCGCTTGGCATGCAGCAGGTCAGCCCGCAGACCATCACCATTCCGCTCAAGTTGCTGCTGTTCACGCTGGTCGACGGATGGGGCAAGCTGCTCAACGCATTGGCGATGTCCTACGTTTGATCCCGCTCTGTCGCAAGGAAATGGCCATGGCCAATACTCTCAATTTCTTCCAGCAAGGCCTGTGGATGGCGGTGATGATGTCCGCCCCGCCGCTGCTGATCGCCACGCTGCTCGGCCTGAGCGTGTCGCTGATCCAGGCGGTCACGCAGATCCAGGACCAGACCCTGCCCTACGTGGTCAAGCTGGTGGCGGTAGCCGTGACGCTGGCTGCGATGGGGCGCTGGATCGGTGTGGAGATGATCCGCCTGGCGGAGCTGGCCTTCATCATGGTGCCGGACATCGGTCGCTGAGCCGGCAATGCATGCTTCGCTGCTCCTGGACATCCAGGCGGTGCTGGTCACCATGGCGCTGGTGACGCCGCGCGTACTGGTGTGCCTGATCATCCTCCCGGGTTTCGGCCTGAACGTGCTGACCGGCATGGCGAGGAACGCGGCCGCCATGGCGATCGCCCTGCCTGCCGCGCTGCCGACGTTTCTCTTCGTCCAGAGCAGCGCGCCGGACTTTCTCACTTCGGGTGTGCTGGTATTCAAGGAGGCCATGATAGGGCTGGTGTTCGGCCTGATGATGGCCATTCCCCTGTGGGTGGTGCAGTCGGTCGGGTCGATCTTCGACAGCCAGCGTTCGCCCATCCAGATCCAGGCCAACAACGCCAGCGTCGACCGCGATGCCAGCGCCACCGGTGCGCTGCTGCTGCAGGCCGTGGTGCTGGTGATGGTGCAGGCCGGCATGTTCTCGGCCATGGCGAGAATCCTGATCGAAAGCTACGCGGCGTGGCCTGCTCATGCCCTGACGCCGCCGTTCGAGCCCGGGCACTTCGACGTCGTGGTCAAACGCTTCGGCCAACTGTTCTGGTACATCGTCGTGTATGGCGCGCCGGTGCTGATCCCGCTGGTGCTGATCGAGTTCTGCTTCGCCATCGTCGGCGTGTTCGCTTCCAACCTGCAAGTGTCGTTTGCCTCGTCGCCGGTCAAGAGCATGGTCGGGTTGTTGATACTGCTCCTGTACTGGTCGACCTTCTCGCACTATGTGGCGGGGGATTTCGCCGGGCTGTTGGACCTGGCCGCCAGTCTGATGGACGTGCGCTAGCCGGCCCGCCGGGCAGGCCAGGGGAGTCGGCATGAGCGACGAAAAGAACGAAGAGCCTACAGACAAGAAGATCGAGGACGCCAAGAAGAAGGGCCAGATCGCGGTCAGCCGCGACCTGGCCAGGCTGGCGACGCTGGTGGTGGTGGCCGAAATCGCCTTTGCCACCGCGGGATTGTGGCGCGGCGCCATTTCCGAGCTGATGACCGCCGGCATAGGCGCGGTCGGCCAGGATTTCGCCACGGCGATGCGCAACCAGTTGATGTCGGCCCTGATACTGCTGGCCGTGGTGTTCTTCGCCTTCTTCGTCATCTGCCCGGTCGTGGCGCTGGCGGCGCATTGGGGCCAGTTCGGCGTCCTGATCGCCACCGAGGCGCTGGAACCGAAGTTCGACAAGCTCAATCCCGTCAATGGGTTGAAACAGATCATCTCCAAGAAAAAGCTGGTGGAGTTGCTGACCACGGTCCTGAAATCCGTGTTGATCGGGCTGCTGTCGTACAGCCTGATCCGCGGCCAGCTCGCCAATATCGTTTCGCTGGCCGGCGGCACGCCCGGCGATGTCTACCAGGCATTCGTCACACTGCTGCAGTCGATTTTCCATGTCATCGTGGTGGTCTGTCTGATTCTTGGCGCGATCGACTTCGCCGTCCAGAAGTACTTCCACAAGAAAGAACTGATGATGGACAAGGAAGAGATCAAGCGCGAACACAAAGAGTCCGAAGGCGATCCCATGGTCAAGGGCCAGCGCAAGCAACTGGCGCGCCAGTGGGCCAACGAGGCACCGGCGGCCAGGACCGAAAGGGCCAACGCCGTGGTGGTCAACCCGACCCACTTCGCGGTGGCGATGTTCTACGACGCCGGCGAACCCATGCTGCCGATGGTGGTGGCCAAGGGCAGGGACGATGTGGCGCAGGCCATGATCCGCCGTGCGCACGAATGCGGCATTCCTGTCATCCGCCATGTCTGGCTGGCGCGCACGTTGTATGCCACTGGCCGGGAGGATACCGCGGTGCCGCGCGCCAGCTACCAGGCGGTGGCCCACGTGTATGCCGTGGTGCATGAACTGGTGGCGCAGGGAGACGTACAGCTCGAAGTGGAACTGGAAGCCTTCGGCGAGCAACCGAAGGAATAGGCATCGAATCCAGGACGACAATCGCCCATGAAGAACCCCGTGCTGAACGATGCGCGCGCCGAGCAGGCGCCGTCGGTCGATCCCAGGCCCCTCAGGCGGGGACGCCAGGACCACGACGTCCGCCAGCAATTGCCGCGGCCGCAGCACAAGGTGCTCGACGGCCGTGAGGAGCCCGACTCGCCGCCGTGGGGTGTGCTTGGCAGCGCGGCGCCGCAGGGTGCGGATCTGTTGCTGGATGAAGAAGGCGAATGGCGCGCCCGTATTATCGGCAGCGGCGATCGCGCCCATCACCTTGCCCTGGCGCCAGGCGCGACGCGCCACGAAGCCCGGCGCCCGGCGAGCGGCCGTGAATCGCTGGTGCTGCCCTTGCGTCCGGAGTCGCGTGTCGAATGCCAGCGCCGCTGCGGTAAAGCGGGTTTTTGCGATCCTGCTTCGGATCTGGGCTGCGGCGGAGAGTACTGCGGAAACGCCGCTTTTTCGCGCGATGCGCTGTAGGCCGGCTTTTCCGCGGTAATCGGAACCACGGCGGCCTACGCGGACACTTAAGCATGTCGAGTCACTTCATGGCGGAACCGGAAACATGCAAGCAACCGTACAGGCGGGCGTTCCCGCCGGCCAACTGTCCCTATCCAATCCGAGCGGCGCCGGCGTGCATGTGCAGACTCAGCCCGACAACACTGATGTCGCGCATTTTCAGGCCATGTTCCAGCAGCATCTGAACCAGCAGTCCCTGCGCATGAAGCCCGATACCCATTCGCTGGGCAGCGCGTTGGCCCAGCGCACCACCAGCCTGGCTTCCGAGGTAAAGAAGGATCAGTTGTACGTCTCCAAGATGCTGGAGCAGGCCTCCCGCACGGGAGATTCCACGCAACTGATGAAGGCCATGCTGGCACTGAACGATTACCAATTGCGTGTGCAGGCGATTTCCAAGACCGTTTCCAAGGCTTCCACCTCGGTCGATTCCCTTACCAAGCTGCAATAGACCGGAGCGCTTCATGCCGATTCCCGTCAGCGCATCGCGCATCCGAAGTCTGTTTCGGGTGGCTTGCGTCTCGCTCCTGCTGACGCTGCTGGCGGCGTGTTCCAAGATGGTCACGCTGCAGGCCGGATTGACCGATGCCGACGCCAACGAGATCGTGCTGGTTCTCAATCGCCAGGGCATACAGGTCGACAAGCAGAAGAACAAGGAAGGCGTGACCTTGCTGGTGCAAGGCAGCGACTTGTCGCGCGCCACCGAAACGATGAACGCGGCGGGTTTGCCGCGCCGCAGTCTGTCCAACCTGGGCGAGGTCTTCAAGAAGCAGGGCATGATCTCGTCTCCGATGGAAGAGAGGGTGCGCTATATCCACGGCCTGTCGGCGGAACTGGAGTCGACCATGTTGCAGTTCGACAGCGTGGTGGTGGCGCGCGTGCACGTGGTACTGCCCGAGCGCATTGCCCCGGGCGAACCCATTCAGCCATCGTCGGCGGCGGTGTTCATCAAGTATCGTCCGCCGCTGGACGAGGATGCCGTCATGCCGCGAGTGCGCAGGCTGGTGGCGTCCAGCATTCCCGGGCTGGCCGGCGAGGACGGGCGCAACAAGGTGACGGTGGTCATGATGGCGGGCGAGCCGCCCGCGTCCGGCATCGCATGGACCATGCTGGGACCGTTTCGCGTGGCGGCCGATTCGGCAGGCGGCCTGATCTGGGCGTTTACGCTGCTGTTCCTGGCCGCCCTTGGCGCCTGTGGCTACATCGCCTTCCAGATGGCGCTGCGCGATACGCGCGTGGCGCAACTGATGTCGAAGTTGCCGGGGCGTCGGGTCCAGAAGACTGTGGCGGGGGCGGACGCCGCCGTATCGGCTCAGCAGGGGGGGTAATGCCGGAGCCATCCTTGTCCGACGATTTCATCCAGTGGTGGTTCGCCCCCTGGCTGTATGGCGGCCCGGCGTTGCCCGATGCCTGCGATGGTGTACTGGCGTGCCGCGATGTCTATCGCCATTGGTGCGCCGGCGCGAACGTACTGGCGCACATACCGGATCAAGCGGATTTGCAGTGGCAGGACGCGATGTGCCTCGATGGCGAACGCCTGCAGCATGCCGCCGAACTGTTCGGCGGCATGCTGGCCGCGCGGCGCCAGCGATGGGAGGAACTGGCCGGCCTGGCACCGGCGCGGCGCCGATGGTGCCTGAGCGTTGCGTTGACCCAACCGTTGTCGGATTGGTCTGACGGTTTGCCCGACGGCTTGCGCAACGTGCGCGAGCGCGGTCTGCTGGAACTGGCATTGAGGCTGGAGCGGGCGTTTCCGGGCATGTGGTCGCGTTTGCGGCTGTTGCTCCCCCGGGACCTGGACCGGCAACTGGCGCCGCTGCTGGTTGCGCAGGCAAAGCCAGGGAACCTGCTGCCGCGCGACCGCGATCGCCGTTGCTGGTTGATGTGCTTGGCACGCAGCGCCCTGGATTAGCTTGGTGGAAAGGTGATGGATTCATTCTGTGTCGAACGTGTTTCGGTTCCACCGGGCCTGCGTGCCCGGCGTGGAGTGTTGCGTGATCGATCCCTGGAGGTTTGCTCCGAGGCCGCGCGGGTCGCCGAGGCCGTGCTGCGGCAGGCGCGCGACGAAGCCGATGTGTTGTTGAAACAGGCGCGCGTCGACGCCGCGGCCGCCGTTCGAAGCGAGAGCGAGCGGGCCGCCAGGCAGGCCACGGAGCTGTTGCGGGGTCTGGAATCCGCGCAGGTGCGGCTGCTCGATGGTGTCGAGACGCTGGCCGTGGAGTGTGCCGCGCAGGCGTTCGCACGATTGGTGGCGGACATGCCGCCGACCGAGCGCATCGCCGCGGCGGTTCGGCGTGTGCGGGAAGAAGCGCCAACCAAGTTGAGTGAAGCGGTGGTCTGGACCCACCCGGACGACCAAGTCCTGGTTGCCGATAGCCCGTGGGAAACCCGGTCCGATGCGAGGTTGGCGCGCGGAGCCTGCCGTCTCGAGGCGTCCAGCGGCGAATGGCATGCCAGCTTCGATCTGGCCGTCGTGGCGTTGGAGCAGGCCCTGGCGGCCCGGCATGCCGCAGCCCGAGACCCGGGCGGACATGGCGTTGATGAAAGTTGAGATTTTCTGTCCGCTCGGGGTGAACCGTTCTGCGCGCTGTGGGTACACACAGGGTGTCATCGAGCCGATTCATCAAACAGGAGTGGTCACCATGTCCGCCAACCACAACCCGGTCATCCAGGGGGTTCGCAATCTGACCCAGCGTTTCGACGATCTGGGCCAGCAACTGGCCGATTTCAACCGCCGTCAGGCCGACGGCGATCATCCTGATCCCTCCGAGTTCGTCGACTTGCTCAAGAAGCAGTCGGTCACGCACAGCGCGCTGAACGCACAATTCACCCTGCTGCAAAAGCCGCTCAAGACCGTCTTGAGCGAGACCCGTTGAGCCATGGCCGAGGAAGAGCTGAAGCAATGGCTGCTCGGCTTGCCGCTGGACGATGCCTGCGAGATCGATGGCGAACGTGTCTATCTCAAGCCGGATGACGGCGGGGCGGAGTTGGGGCTGATCCTAGCTGTCCGACCGACCGGCGCGCAGATAAGCGCGGCCGCGCGCAGCGGCTTTCAGGGAGCGCTGGAATTCGAAGCCGGGCTGGCGCTGTCGGGGAACGGCGGCGCACTGGTCCTGAATCGCTGGCTGGAGGGTATCGAAGCCTGGAGTGACGCGGCCGAGGCGCTGGAGGACATCCTCAATCAGGCGGCGCTGTGGCGCGCCGCCATGGCGGCATCGCGCAGTACCAACGAGGCAGTGCGGCGGGCGGAGTCGCATGCCAGGAAGGCATTGAATCGGGGGCTATCATGAAATGGCGGGAATTGATCGAGTCTTGGAGCATGGGCCTGTTGCTGGCCGTATTGCTGTTGTGGGGAACCACGCTGCATGCGGCGGTGCCTGCCGCCTGGAAGGACGGGGGCTTTTCCATGAATGCCGACGGCATGACCGTGCGCAGCGCATTGGAAGAGTTCAGCCGCACCCATGGCGTGCGGTTGCAACTGACCGCCGACGGCGGCCGTGTGGTCAGGGGGCGCCTGAGGGCCGAGAATGGCGTCGATTTCCTGAACCGTCTGTCCGGTCCCTATCGGTTTCGCTGGTTCGTTTACAACGACACCTTGTATGTGGTCCCCGCTGGCGACAATATCTCGGCTCGGATGCAAGTGGGCGAAAACGCCGTCCAGGACGCCAAGGCGGCACTGGTCGGGCTGGGTTTGTATGACGAGCGCTTCGGCTGGGGTGAGCTGCCTGACGAAGGTGTGGTGATCGTCAGCGGCCCGCGTGCCTACGTCGATCTGGCGCGCGACGTGCTCATGCCCGTCGACAAGCCGGAGCGCCTGCGTGGCCGCCAGGTCATGGTATTTCGCCTGAAGTATGCGTCTGCCATGGACCGGACCATCGAATCGCGCGGCAAGACCGAGACCATCCCGGGTATCCGCACCATCCTGTCCAACCTGATGCTGGGTGCGCACTCCGCGGAGAAGCTGACGGGACCCAACAGTTTCGATGCCGGCAGCACCAAGCGCTCGCGCACCGGCAAGAACGAACGCGGCGACACCAAGGAGATCCCGCAGGGGGGCGGCCGTTTTGTTCCCTTGTTCTCCGCGCCGGATGCGGGCGGCCGCAATGTTCTCATGTCCACGAACGACCGCAAGGACGACGGCGAGGACGCCGACCGCGACAAGCACCGGGAAAGCCGCAAGGAAGCGCCTCGCATCGAGGGCGACCCGACCTTGAACGCCATCATGGTCTACGACGATGTCGCCAAGCGGAGCATGTACGAATCGCTGATCGCCCAGCTGGACGTCAAACCGCGGCAGATCGAGATCGAAGCGGTCATCGTCGATATCGACCGCAGCAAGCTGGCCGAGATGGGGGTGGAATGGGGCGCGCGTATCGGCGCGGTCGAAACGCGCGTCAACGGCACCACAGGGGCGTCCGGCGGCACGGATCTTCCGCTGCCGGGGGCGACCTTGCTGATCAGCGATGCCGCCCGCTTCTATGCCCGGCTCAAGGCGATGGATTCGAATGGCGAGGCCCGCGTTCTGGCCACGCCGACGGTACTGACGCTGGACAACGTCGCGGCGGTGCTGGACCTGAGCCAGAGCGCCTATGTTTCGCTGATCGGCGAACGCGTGGCCGACATGACCGACATCACCGCCGGTACCCGGCTGCGCGTGATCCCGCGCATCATCGAGGACAATGGAAATACCCGTGTGCGGCTGGAGGTGGATGTGGAAGACGGTTCGCTGAACAAGGACCCCGGCACGTCGTCCAGCCGTGGTGGCAGCGGCAATGATGGCGCCGGTACGAACGCGGCCGGCGTCACGCGCTCCACGATCAGCACCCAGGCCATCATCGACGCCCAGCAGACGCTGATGATAGGCGGCTATCGGGCCGAATCGCTGACGCGCAACAGCCAGAAGGTGCCGCTGCTCGGCGATCTTCCCGTGCTGGGCGGCCTGTTCCGCAGCGAATCGCGGTCCAACAGCACCCGCGAGCGGTTGTTCCTGATCACGCCGCGCATTACCGGGTTCGACGGCACGCGTCTGGCATCGAATCAGGCTGATCGCCGATCGCCCGGTATGCCAGCCTCCCCGGTTCCGGGGCCCGGTGAAGGCGTACAGGTCCTGCCGGCCCCCGCGGTGGCGGCGACCGCATCGGGTGTGCCGTCGGCAATATTGCCGCTGCCGCGGTCTGCAGGGGCCGCGCAGTCGACAACGCTCCGCCCTAAGCTGCGCTGCGCGAAGCCCCCCGGGGCGTGAGCGGAGCATGCCGGGGCGTGAGCGGAGCATGCCGGGCATGGAGGCGGGACGGGAGCGCGTGAGCGCTCTTTTTTCGTTGGCGCGCGGGTTTATTGCGCCGTATCCGGAACTGCCGGACCTGTGGTTCCCACTCATGGTCAACGGGACTCGCAAGCCGGTTTTCAAGTCGATGCGGAGCCCGCTGGCAGGCAAAGAGTGGTCATATTTTTTGAGAATCTCTTTCCTGGGTTTTCATTACCATTTGAAACAAGCTTGAACGGAGAGTGCCCAACCAGGCACGCCGTTGAAGGTTCGACATCCATCGCTAGGCGATTCGCGCCAAGTGAAGCCGTCCGCTGCAATGGCGGGCGATGCAGAGGGGAATCTGCATGGATTTCGAGCCGGGCGAGCAGCAGTCAGGCAGCATCAGAAGGTTGGGCAACAGCATTCAACACACTTAGGTGAGCACGTCGCGAGGACGCTTCGCGCCGGCTTCATGTCGTGTGCCTCCGCTTCATCGCGGAAAGGCGCAAGGGACGTTGTTTGCTCATTTTTAACGATGGTGTTCACGGGAAGCGCTTATGTACTGCTCATATCTTGGGGGCAAAGTCCAGGACAGGAGGATGCGGACGTTGAGCTGCGCCCTGGTCTTCTTTCTTGGCTACGGCTGGACGCATGCTGCTGCCCAGGTGCCGCCGGCGACCATGCTGGCGTCGGTGCCGAGCCTGGCCAGCACCGATAGCCTGCACTCCCATACGCGTCTTTTGTCGCCGATGGTCGCGGCGGACCTGGAGGATTGTGACCCGCTGCCGCCGGACGCTGTCGTGCAGAGCGATGCCACGCTGCTGGTGGCCAAGGCCGAGATCGCCCCCAGGAGCCAGCGAACCGGTCCCGCGCCCGTGCAGGGAAGCGTCGCGTTGGTCGATACCGCGCCGCCAGCCCCCGTGGCTGCGCCTGTCGCCGCTCCGATCGGCCGCGATTGGGAAATCCTCGTCGCCGACAAGACGCTCAACGCCACCCTGGCGCGCTGGGCCGCGTCGACCGGTTGGCAACTGCTGTGGGAGCTGCCCGTTGACTATGCGGTCGAGGCGAATACCCGTCTGCACGGAACGTTCGAAGAGGCTGTCGCGGTCGTCGCTCGCAGCATGGAGTCGGCCCAGATTCCGATGAAGGCGGTCTTCTATCAAGGCAACAAGGTATTGCGCATCATGGCAAAGGGGAGCGAGTAATGAAGGCCCGATCCATTCAATTGTTGGCGCTGTTGCCGTTGGCCGCGCTGGTCGCGGGCTGCGGCGGACTGGTCGAGAAGATCGACGGCCTGGTCGACCGGGAATCCGCCAGGACCAGTGAGCTCGCGCGCGATGTCGGCAGCACCGCGCCGGGTGCGGTACTGCCGGCCAAGCCGCTGGTGGTGCACGAATCCGGGATCTGGCTGGGAAGGACCGCGATCAAGCGGGGACAGTCTTCACTACCGCAGATCTTCAATGAGCCGACCACGTTCGATCGCACCATCGGCTCCCTGACCGAACTGGCCGAACGTATTACGCTGCGCTCGGGGGTGCCGAGCAAAGTGTCGCCGGACGCGTTGGAGGCCTCGTCGGCGGCGTTCCGCGCTCGCGGCACGGGCGGTCAGCCAGGGCGTGGCACGGCCGGAAGCGCCGCGGCCATGCTGCCGCTACCGGCGGGCCTGCCGGGCGAGACGCAGGCCGGTGGAGCGCAACCTGGCCGCGGCCCGGCCGCGAGCACCAACGCCGTTTCTGTCCAGCCGGCTTTCGGCGATATGGCCAGCGGCGTACGCATCGCCTATAGCGGCGGCTCGCTCAAGGGCTTGCTGGATACCGTCGCGGCGCGCTTCGGCGTGTCGTGGAAATATGCCGAAGGCACGATCCAGTTCTTTCACACCGAAGCCCGCAGTTTCCAGATCAGCGCCATTCCCGGCGATTCGAGCTTTTCCGCCAGCGTGACCAGCGGCGCCACCAGCACGGGCGGTACGGCCGGCGGCGGAGGTGGGGGCGGTAGTGGAGGGGGAGGCAGCGGCGGCGGGGCGGGTCGTACCGGCGTGAACGCCAGCAATACGCAGAACACCGCCGTGGCATCCCGGCTGTCGGTCTACACCAGCATCGAGGAAGCGATCAAGGTCATGCTCTCGCCCTACGGCAAGGTGCTGGCTTCCCCGGCCACGGGGTCGATCACGGTGGTCGATACTCCTGATTCGCTGGACCGCATCGCGACCTATATCGACAGCGAGAACAAGTCGCTGTCGCGCCAGATCGCCATCAACGTGACCGTGCTGTCGGTCACCCTCAGGGATACGGATCAGTACGGTATCAACTGGACCGCCGTCTACCAGAGCCTGAACCGCAGGTTCGGCATTTCCAATGTGTACGAAGGCGCCGCCAGCACCGGCCTGATATCTCTGACCGCCGGCATCCCCGGCGGCAGTACGTCCCGGCTGGCCGGCAGCCAGGCGGTGATCCAGGCCTTGTCCGAGCAGGGCAAGGTACGCCGGCAGACCACCGCCTCGGTGGTCACGCTGAACAACCAGCCGGTGCCGGTGCAGGTGGCGCGCCAGACCAGCTACCTGCAATCGCTGCAGAGTTCGCTGGTGGCGCAGGTCGGCACCACCACCTCGCTGACGCCCGGGGTGGTGACGTCCGGTTTCAACATGAGCATCCTGCCGCATGTGTTGACGAACGGCACCGTCATGCTGCAGTTCTCCACGGATATCTCGACCCTGCGGCGCATCCGCACCATCGTCGGCACCACTGGCGAAGGCGGGGCAGTGACCTCGCAGATCGAGTCGCCCGAACTGGACACCCGCAATTTCCTGCAGCGGGTGGCGATGAAGTCGAACGAAACCCTGATCATCAGCGGCTTCGAACAGACCGACGACAACCTGGACCGGGCAGGGCTGGGCGACCCCAGGAACCTGGCGCTGGGCGGCGGCCTGTCGGCCAGCTCCAGCAAGGAAGTGATCGTGGTCCTGATCACGCCGGTGGCCATGTCCGCCTCTTGAGCGCCGAGCCGACATGACCATCCACATCACCAACCTGGACAAGTACCGCTACGTCTGCGGCCTGTTCTGGCAATCGCTCTCCAGGCCCCGCGAGCTCGAACGGGAAGCCGTCGACCTGGGACGCAAGATCGACGCCGACCTGATGGTGGTCCGCATGGACCACACCACGGCTCAGGCGGGCTTCGCGCAGACCCGCGACGGCGCCAGGCCCGGCATGTATTCCCTGGCGGCGGTGGTCTCGCGGACCATGGCCAGCGAAGGCGCCTTCTACGACGGCGAACAGCAGCCCGTGCACAACTGGCTGGGTGCCTTCAAGCTGCCCGACGGCTGCTGGGTGTACTTCGCGGTGCGCGACGCGAACTTCCTGCCCAACGGCGATTTCGCCGGCAGCAGGGAGGAAGTGCTGGAACGCCTGCAAAGCGACTACGCGCTGGGCGGCTGGAACGTGGTGGTCGGCGAGGAGGAGTTGCGGGCCTTCGGCTTCCACAATTTCCAGATGCGCGAGATCCGCAGCTTCATCCCGCAGAAAGCGGACGGAAGCCTGCGCGCCCAGCGCCGGGCGGCTTTGCGGCGCATAGGCGGACGCCTGTCCCGCACGCACCTGATCGTGGCCGGCGTGGCCGTACTGGCGGCGGGCGGCGGCTATGCCTGGATGCTGCACCAGCGCGACCTGACCGAGCGCGAACGCGAACTCGCCATGCAACTGGTGCGCGAGCGCATCCTGCGCGAAGCGCCCGCGGCGGTGGTGGTGCGGCCCTGGGACAAGCGCCCAGCGCCGCCGGCCCTGGCACGCGCCTGCATGCAGGCGTTCCGCCATCCGACCGCGGGCGGCTGGCAGCTGGAGTCCTATACCTGCACGCAGAAGCAATCGGTCCATGCCTGGCGGCGTGGCGAGTCTTCCGTCGCCATGCTGCGCGACCGGGTTCCCGACGTTGACGTGGAACCGTCCGGTGAACGCGCCAACTATGTCCAGCCGTTGCAACTGCCGACCAGCCCGGCCGAGGACCTGTTGGACCGCCGCCGCGCGCTGGAGCCGGTGTTGTCGCACATGCAGATGATGGGCGTGCCCATCAAGGTGACGGCGGTGCCGGTTCCCGTGGTTCATACGGACCCGCCACCGCCGCCGCAAAGCTGGCGCGGCTATTCGTTCTCGCTGCAGAACGGCGGCGTCGAACCCCAGGAAATCGCGCGACTGCTCGACCGACCGGGCATAAGGGTCGATCGGATGGTCTATCAAGGGTCCCAATGGACCATGGAGGGAACGATCTATGCGGAGTAAACACTTTATCGCGCTGTTGGCGCTGGTGGCCTGGACCGCGCAGCCTGCGAGGGCCGAAAGTACCGCCGACAGTCTGACCCGCCTCGAGGCCGAGACCATGGTCCTGAAGGCGCGCGAAAGACTGCTGGATGTGCAGTCCAGCATCCTGGGCAAGCAGAACGAAATCGCCGCCAGGCAGAGCCTGATGGCGACGCTGAACCAGGCAGAGGTCATCGGCGATCCGGTGGTCCGGGCCATCGAGGGAGTGGGCGGGCGCTTGTACGCCACGCTGCAGCTGAACGATGGCAGCCTTGTCGATGTCCAGCAGGGCGACACCCTGCCGGGCGGCATGAAGATCCTTTCCATCGCGCCGCGCGAAGTCATGGCCCAGTCGGGCGGCAAGAGGATTCGCCTGGCCGCGCACGCGGCGGGCCAGGGCGGCCTCAATTCCGCCGTCGTCGCGCCAGCGCCGGGTGTGGCGCGGCCGGGGGCGGGAAGATGAAGCTGGGCCTGGTCAGGCGGCGCGAACAGGCTCCGGTCCAGCCCGGCACCGGCGTGGCGGGCGATGTGCCGGGCTTCGGCGGCGCCGAGATCCTCAGCCACGCCGGCGTGCTGGAGGCCGGCGAGGAAGAGCGCAAGCTGCTGTGCTTGCTGGCCGACGGCCGGCTGCTGGTGGCGGCTGGCCAGGAGCTCAATCCGCACGTGCTGTCCTATGCCGGGCGGCTGGGGCGCCTGGGCCGGCAGTTCGAGCTGGTGCCCAGCGGCATGGAGGTGATCCGCCGCCTGAACCGGCTCGGCGGGGTGTCGTCCGAAACCCGGCACCAGGAACACACCATGATGCAGGTCGTCGCCAAGGACCTGCTCAACAAGGCCTGCCGCTCGCGCGCTTCGGACATCCACCTGCGCGTGCGCAAGAACGCCACCGAAATCTACTTCCGCATCCACAACGACCTGGCGCCGGTGGGCGGGCAGACGCGCGAGTACGGCGAACGCCTGCTGGCGACGTTGTATGGCGCGATGACCTCGGTCTCGGACAGCTCCTACAAACCGACCGAGCGGCAGGACGCGGCCATCTCCGATCGCGACAAGCTGCCGCCGGCGCTGTACGGCGTGCGCATCGCGACGGTGCCCACCAGCGACGGTTCGCTGATGGTGCTGCGTCTTCTGTACAACGACGCCGGCGACAACATCGACCTGCGCCCGCTGGGCTTCAGCGAGGAGCACGCCGCCGCGTTGCAAAAACTCAAGGAGCAGCCGATCGGCATGAACATCATCAGCGGACCGACCGGCTCGGGCAAGTCGACCACGTTGCAGCGCATTCTTTCCGGCGAAATCCTGGAGGCCGAGGGCCGGCTGCACGTGCTGACCGTCGAGGACCCGGTGGAGTACCCGATCGAGGGCGCGGTGCAGACCGCGGTAACCAATGCCGGCAACGAGGATGAGCGTTCGCGCGCTTTTGCCGCCGCCATTTCCAACGCCATGCGGCTGGATCCGGACACGATCATGATCGGCGAGGTGCGTGACCGCGCCTCCGCCCAGAACGCTCTGCGCGGCGCGATGACCGGCCACCAGGTGTGGACCACGGTGCATGCCAACGGCGCGCTGGCCATCGTCGACCGGCTGCTCGACCTGGGGCTGCCCGCCAGCCTGGTGGCCGACCACACCGTGGTGACCGGTCTGATCAGCCAGCGCCTGGTCAAGAAACTTTGCCCTTGCTGCAAGCGCCCGCTGGCGCGGCATCCGGAAGCCATTCCCGCGGCCATGCTGGCCCGGGTGCGGCAGGCGGTGTCGCCCACGCTGGAGGGCGTGTGCGTGACGGGCGACGGCTGCGACCAATGCACGGGACACGGCACCGTGGGCCGCACCGTCGTGGCCGAGATCATCATCCCCGACGACCGCTTCTTCCGGCTGGTGCGCCAGGGCGAAAAAACCGAGGCGCTGGCCTACTGGATGAGCGAACTGGGCGGGCAGACCATGCTGGAGCATGCCATCGGGAAGATCGCCGCAGGCGAGCTGGATCCGCGCATGGCCGAGAAGGTGGTCGGCCACCTGGTCCAGGAGCGCGGCCGCGTGCAACCGTTCCTCAGCGTCGTGGAGGGCGCCCATGCTACCTGATGTCAATCGCTTGTGGGCCAGGACCCAGTTCACCGATACCGCGCGGCTGCGCCTGTATCGCAAGATGTCCACGATGCTGGCCAACGGCCTGCCCCTGCTCAGGGTGCTGGAGGAGTTGCACCATCGCGAGTCACGCCAGGGCCAGCGGCCCAGGGAGCCGCTGGCCGTCATCCTGAACGACTGCCGGCGCGGCGTGCAGAACGGCCGGCTGTTTTCGGAGACGCTGGAAGGCTGGGTGCCCAGGACCGAGCAGATGATATTGATGGCCGGCGAGCAGTCCGGCCAGTTGGAACAGACGCTGCTCGCGGTCGTGACCGTGGTACAGGCGCGCAAGAAGATCCAAGCCGTCATCGTGGGGGGCATGGCGTATCCGCTGGCCATCCTGGGATTGGTGCTGGTCTACGTGTACCTGTTCGGTACCAAGGTGATTCCCCAGTTCGCGATGATGACGGATCCGGCCGCCTGGAAAGGCGCGGCGCGGTCGTTGTACCTGATGTCGATATGGGTCCAGAACTGGATGGGGTACACGCTGGCGGCGCTGGGCCTCCTGCTGGTGCTGATGTTCGTCTCCCTGCCGCGCTGGCGCGGCACGCTGCGGGTCTGGGCCGACCACATCCCGCCGTACTCGATCTACCGGCTGATGGTGGGCAGCGGTTTCCTGATGGCGTTCTCGGCCCTGCAAGGTGCCGGCGTGACGGTGGAGAAGGCCTTGATGCGCTTGTCCCACTCGGCGCAGCCATGGCTGAGGGAGCGCCTGGACGGCGCGCTCCTGGGCGTGCGCTCGGGACTGAACTGCGGCGAGGCTCTACGCAACACAAGATATGGATTCCCGTCGCGGGAGGTCATCGACGACCTTTGCGTGTACGCGGAATACAAGGGATTCGCCCAGGCCGTGAAGCTGATGGCGGATGAGTGGGTGGAGCGGGGGGTGGAGGTCGTTTCTCTTCGCATGAAGACGCTCAACGGCTTTGCCATCGTGACCATGGCTATGGTCATCGGCTGGCTGGTGGTCGGCTTCTTCGGCATCCAGCAGGAAATCGCGGCGCTTGCCCGCGCACGTTAGTCGTTCAACTTTGACAAAAGGTCAATCATGCACGTCGAAACACTGAGCAGTCTGCAAGACCAGCCCATCCGCTCCGACAACGCGCGGCATCGCCAGCGCGGCGCGTCGCTGCTGGAAGGCATCGCCTACCTGGGCATCGCGGCCATCGTGGTGGTGGGCGCCATTTCGCTGCTGACGGGGGCGTTCGGCAGCGCCAAGGCGAATCAGGCCACGGAGGAAGTGATTGGTTTGCGCACGGCGGTTCGCAAGTTGTATCTGGGGCAGCCCTATCCGACTACTGGAATAGTGGCCACGTTGGTTGCCGCCAAGGCCGTGCCTGGTACGTTGAGTGTGAACCCGGCCACCAGCGCTTTGACCAATAGCTGGCGCGGGGATGTGTCGATCGGTAGCGCTCCTACCGGCTTCACGATCACTTATCCGGCGGTGCCCAAGGAAGTGTGCGTAGGGATACTGTCCGGTGCCAACGGCTGGACATCGATCGCTGTTAACGGAGATACGGCGCTGGACGTCTTCCCGGTCACCGCGGCCACAGCCACGGGACAGTGCACAGGGATCATCGACAACGTCATTGTTTTCACCTCGACCTGAGCTGTTGCGACCACAGGGCCTCGCGCGGCGGCGTCACGCCGCCGCGCGGAATCCCTTCCCAGGAGCCGCGTATGTGGAATGTCGCCGTGCTGGTCATCCTGATCGCGGTGGCCGGCGTCTACACCACCAGGAATGTGCAGACGCTGGATGCCGTCCAGGGCAGCCTGGACGCCAGCAATGCCGCCGAGATGGGCATCTATCGCCAGGCAGTGATCGACTACTTCAGCGCGCATGACCTGCGCGCGACCAGCGTGGCCGCGGCCACGCTCAGGAGCAGCGGCTATCTGCCGGCCTGGACCCGGATGTACCAGCAAGGCGGCGCCTTGGCCTGGAGCAACTACCGCGATGCCAATGGCGTGATCTATGTCTACGCGCTGGGCGTGCCGGACAGGAGCCTGGCCGGCGAGCTGGTGCGGCTGGCCCGCCATTCGGTGCTGCTGGGCGTCTACGACGGCAACTCGGCCACCTTGCAGTCGCCGGTGCACGGCAATACCGGCATTCCGATTTCCGCCCTTTCAGGAAGGTCGATACCGGACGGCGCCCCCGTCTGGATCGCGATGACGAAATGACCAACATACCGATCAAGATGCCGTCCCGGGCATGTGCCCGGCACCCGCGCCAGCAAGGCGTCGCCCTGCTGGAGGTACTCGGCGCACTGGCTATCGGCGCGGTGCTGTTGCTGGGGCTGACTGCGCTGGTGGATACGTCGTTGGAAGACATGAAGGGGCAGCAGGCTTCCTATCATCAATCCCAGATTGCCGCGGCCGGGCAGAAGTACATTGCCGCCAACAGCGCCAGTTTGCAGACCGCGCTGCCGGCCGCCGCGTCGCTGGTGGCCGTGACCGTACCGCAGTTGATCTCGGGCCGCTTCCTGCCGGCGGGCTTCGCCACCCAGAATATCTATGAGCAGACGCCGTGCGTATTGATACGCCGCCCCGATCCCGCCGGCAATCCGGGCAGGTTCGACGCGCTGGCGGTCACCCGCGGCGGCAAGCAGATCCCTGACGGCTTGATCGCCACGATCGCCGCCAACGCCGGGCCCGGCGGCGGCTATATCAGCATCCGTGCCACCGGCACGGCCAGGGGCGCGAACTGGAGCAGCAGCACCGCCAGCTTCCGTTCGGCGACTTGTGCCGGCACCACCGCCTTGAACGGCGCGGCGGCCGACGGCGGCCGCCTGGCGTCCAACCTGTTCCACGACGGCCCGGACCAACTGGGAGCCGATTTCCTCTACCGAAACGCGGTGCCGGGCCGGCCGGAACTGAACCGCATGAACACGCCGGTCCGGATGGCCAGCGCCGCGCTGGTGACGATGGGCTCGTCCTGCCTGAACGCTTCGGGCGTGGCCGAGGCGGGCATGGCGATCGACGCGTCCACGCGCAGCATCCTGACTTGCGGCACCGGCGGCGTCTGGTCCTATCCCTCGCAATGGAAGGATCCGGTGGCAAGCTACGCGGGCCTGCCGTCTTCCGGCAACCGGGCCGGCGACGTACGCATGGTGACCGGCCTGTCGCGCGCCTTCACCTTCAACGGCAGCGCCTGGGTGGCGCTGGCGGTGGACCAGAACGGCAACATGAACGTGCCCGCCATGCTGACCGCGGCCAATGTGACTACGACACAGAACATCCGGGCCGGGGGCAATTTCCATGCGGTTGGCAATATCACCACGGATGGATCGCTCGGCGTCGAGCACAACATCTTGGCGGGGCTTGACATATTGGGCGGGCGCAATATCCGTGCCTCGGTCGATGTCAGTGCCGGCCGCGACATCAATGCCGATCGCGACGTCCATGCCGATCGTGACATCACCGCCAGCCGCGACGTGATCACCCAGGGCTTGCAGGTGAACCGCTGGGCATCGACCCCGGCCATCACCATCGGCACCAATTCCTTCGTGCCAGGACAAGCCTGCAACTATCTGGCCTACGACCCCGCCGATGGCGTCGAGCGCATCCGGTACCCGTTTGGAACGGTCGTGACGGACGCCAACCGGGTACCGCTGATCTGCGGTGCGGACAGAACGATGAGGTATGCAAATGGAACCTATAGGCCTTGAGCGGAGCCGCCGCCGCGCCGGCCCGCTGCTGCGGGCCGCCGCCCTGGCCCTGGCCTGCCTGGCCAGTTCCCAGGCGCGGGCGTGCTGGCACGACGTCGCATCGTGGTACGGCATCAACGTGCACTTGCTGTACGCGATCGCCAAGACCGAATCCAACCTGAATCCGAATGCCATGAACCGCAACAAGAACGGTTCCTACGACATCGGCCTGATGCAGATCAACAGCAGCTGGCTGCCCACCTTGCGCAAGCACGGTGTCAGCGAGGACAAACTCAAGGACCCTTGCGTGAACCTGCAGGTCGGGGCCTGGATCCTGGCGCAGAACATGCAGCGCATGGGCGTGACATGGGAGGCAGTGGGTGCCTACAACGCGCGCAATCCGCAGTTACGCATCAGGTATGCACAGAAGGTGTACAAGAACATTCCCAGGGAAATACTCGAACAGGCATCGCCATGACGGTCCGAGGCCTGTCCGCGACAAGTTCGCAAAGTTGGAAAGGTCCCGAGCCTGCGGGCGATTCCGCCGCACGGCATGGACAAATCTGTCCATGAGCAAAGTTGAGTATTCGCTGCGGTCTGGACAGGTATAGTAGACTTCCTCCGCAAAGATGCGGCCGTCGATCCGGCCCGCAAGCTGCCATGTCCCCCGATGGCACCCTGGCACATCGGTGCATCCTTTCAAGAAAAAAGTGCTTACATTTCAGGTGGCTGAATGTCCAACGAGCATTTCTTCACCCGCGATATCCAACAGGAATTGCTCGCCCTGGTCAATTCCTCGCAAACTTTTTCGGACGTGCATATCGAGCAGGACCAGCCGCTCATGCTCAAGACGCCGCGCGGGTGGACGCCGGCCAATGACGTCCCGGTGTCGATCGACTACCTGGCGCCCTTGCTGGCCGCCATCGACGAGGACTGGGAAGACAAGATCATCGACGGCGCGATAGACCGCCCCTTGGTGCTGGGCGATTGGCGCCTGCGCTGCAATGTCTACCGCATGGCCCGGGGCAGCAAGGTGGCGGTGTCCATCCGGCGCTTCCCGCTCCAGCCGCTGCCGCTGGAGCGCACCGGGCTGCCGGCCTACGTGAAGACGGTGCTGGAGGCCACCAAGGGCATTATCCTGGTGACCGGTCCGACGGGGGCGGGCAAGACCACCACCATCGCGTCCATGCTGGACCACATCAACGCCACGCGGCACGGGCACATCATCACCATCGAAGAGCCCATCGAGTACGAGCTGCGGCGCAAGCTGTCGATGATTTCGCAGAAGGAAGTGCCCACCGATACGACCAGCTTCTCGTCGGGCCTGCGCGAGGCGCTGCGGCAGAAGCCCGACGTGCTGATGGTGGGGGAAATCCGCGATTTCGACACCGCCGCCACCGTGCTGCATGCGGGCGAGTCCGGGCACCTGGTGCTGGCCACCCTGCACACCAGCAACGCGGTGCGCGCCATCAGCAAGCTGCTGGGTTTCTTCCCGCAGGACCAGCGCGCCCAACGTGCGGCCACGCTGGCCGAGACGCTGGTGGGGGTGGTGTTCCAGAGCCTGCTGCCGTCGGAAGACGGCCAGCACCACGTGATGGCCAGCGAAATGGTCTTCAATCACAACCAGCAGATCGCCTCGTTCATTGCCGACCCGGACAAGCTGCCGATGGTGGGGGATTTCATGAAGCGCAAGGAAGATAACATGTCGCGCAGCCTGAACGAGGTCCTGCTGCAACTGGTGCAAAAGAAAAGCGTCTCGGCGCGCGACGCGCTGCGCGTGGCCTACAACCGGCTGGAATTGCACGAGATGCTCAACAGCGCCAAGCGCTGAATTCCTCAAGTTTTCGCGCGGGCGGGAACCGGCCCCGCGTCGCGGGATACCCATGGGTGACCTACATAAAAAGGGGAACCCATGTCCAGGAACCGTTTCATCGACCTCGTCAACGAGTTCAGCGCACTTGCCGGGCTCGATCAGCCGGAACTGCTGGCCCGTGGAAGCTCCGTCGAGGTCGACGGTGTCGATTTCGTTTTCCAGTACGACGAGGAGTATGCCCCTGAGCATGTGATGTTGTACTGCGATTTCGGCGTGCCTCCCGAAGAACGCCTGCTGGACGTCTACGAGGCGCTGCTGGAAACCAACATGATCGTCTATGGGGGCAGTTCCCCCGCCTTCATGCTCGGGCCTGACAAGCGCGTGACCTTCGCCTACCAGTGCCGGCTGGCGGACGTCAGGGCAAGACACCTGATCGATATCCTGCACAAGCTGGCCGGGCAGGCCAAGGATTGGCGTACCGACTACTTCCTCGAAGCCTCGCTGGCATAGGGCGGCCGCCATGAGCAGAATCGACAATCCGGCTGACGTGCAGGCGGGCTACATGTATCGGCCGGACGACCATACCGGCGTGGCCACCGCGAAACGCGCGGACTTCAGGCCCGGTCCCAATGACAAGCTGGTCAACGCGCTGGCGCGCAAGGAGCATCCGCGCGCCGCCGGTCTGGTCAACACCCTGCGCACCCTGGACCTGGGACTGAGGCGTTCGGTCAACACCGCCAGGCTCGACAGCGCCCGTGCCAGGCTGGACAAGATGAAGCAGGAGAACGTCCCGGCCGACAAAGCCCAGGCGTTCGCGGAACGCCGGCGGCGCCTCGAAGCCAGGGTCGAGAATCTGGATCTGAAGGATGCCAGGCTGGATCTCAAGCAGCAGTTGTCGAAGCAGGCGCGCGCGGGTTCGCTACCGGAAGCGCTGCCGATCGCCAACATGACGATAGGAGAGGAGCTGGAACGGCGTGGATATACCGAGGCCACGGGGAACTTGTCCAAGACCGGGTTGCGAAGCGAGCAAAGCCAGTATCTGGTCTCGTCCGCGGACGGCCACCGTATCCGCGTCAACGCCGAGCGTCCGCCCTGGCTGGCGAGAATGGTGGCATCGTCGGTCAGCGCCGCTTATGACCGAGGATCGAGCGGCACGGCCGCCGCCGCGCTCAACCTCGCGCAGCACGCACTGGTGGGCGTGAAGATGGCTGCCGCGCATGTCGAGGGCGCCGCCGCCAAGGGGCTGTCGACCAGCAAGCAGTTGGACGAAGGGTCGCGTGCCCGCATGGAAGCCGCCGTCGAACGAACGCTCGGCAAGCGCGACATGCTGCGATCGTCGCTTCAGGGCAGGAGCGCGCTGAATGCCGCCTTCGATCGTGCGGTCGATGCCCAGCAGGCCTCGGCCGCGCAGCGCCTGAATACGCAGAGCCAGCATGGCTATCGGGTGCGCGATGCGGTGCACGGCATCAAGCCGCCGCAGACGCGCTTGCTGGAGCGGCGCGTGAACCAGTACTACCAGGCGAAGGCGGAAGCCGCCTCCGGCCAGGAGACCGGGGAGGGCGGAGCGCCGCCGGCCATCCAGGCGGGACGGATGGTGCGCTTTGCCACCAAGGTCGCCAACGTCCCGGCGCTTCTATCGATCCGCATGCATGCCGGCGCCGGCAGGGCAGGGCTCTGGCGCGCCAGCGCCCAGAGCCCGGACGAGCGCACGCAGCGTCAGCGCGAGGATTTGGAGAAACATGTGGCGCGCGAGGACGCCGCGGGCATCAAGTATGGCGTTCGCGAGGCGGCTATACGAGGGCGGTTGCAGGCCTTCCTGCAGGAACCGCAAACGATGGAGGCGTTGGACGGTTTTCTCAAGGAGCCGGCGCCGGAGGAGGAGCCGGCCGCCGAGCCGCGACAGCCTCCGGAGATTCCCCGCCGCTGACCCGGTGGGCCTGAGTTCATTCGATCTCTTGAGGCAGGTCGCTGAAAAGCGGCGCGTGGGTGGGCTGCATGGCGGCAGTGGGCGGCGGAGATCGCGGCACGTCTGCGGAAGGGCGGCTGCGCAGCTTGGCGCCGGCCCGCAGCAGGGCTTCCATGACACTGTCCGGCGCCGTAGCCGGGGCCGTCAGCATGCGGATCAGGCTCGAGGCCGAGGCTTGCGACAGCGGGTCGCAGGCAAGCAGGGATGCGACCATGGCATCGATGCGCCGGTCCAGGTCGGCGCGTGGCGCGACCTCGTGCGCCAGCCCGAGTTCGCGGGCGCGCGCGGCGCCGAAGCTTTCGGCGGTCTGGAAATAGCGGCGGCATTGCCGCTCGCCGATGGCACGCACCAGATAGGGGCTGACCACGGCGGGCAGCATGCCTGTCCTGTTGTCGGTGATATGGAAGATCGCGTCCTCGGCGGCGATGCAGATGTCGCAGGCGGCTGCCAGGCCCGCGCCCATGCCCATTGCCAGGCCCTGTACACGCGCGATGGTGGGAATCCCGCACTCGGCCAGCGCCTGCAGCATCTGCGCGAGCCTGCGCATGTCGTCCATGGCGGCGTTCAGAGGGGCGCTGGCCTGGTCGCGCAGCCATCCGATCTCGGCGCCGCACGAGAACGTGTCTCCCCTGGCGGCAAGAACGATGGCCCTGGCTGCGCCGTTCCTGGCCAGACGGCCGACCGTGCGTGACAGCGCCTGGGCCATATCGCGGTCGATGGCGTTCGAGTCGGAAGCCTTGTCCAACCAGATCCACCCGACTTGGGCATCGCCGTGGATGCGCATCTCGACGTCGATGCCAGAATGCCGTGCTCCTGCGTTCATCATGTGGTCCGTCTGTCTCTTGCTGCCGCTGCATGGCCGTGCCGTCGCCGCCAGGTGGCGACGCAGGGGGACGAATGTGCCGCAGTCGTGGAGTGATGAGCGAGCAGCCACGGTTCTACGGCATGCCGCAGCGAGGGGCACGCAGCATGGATTTATAGCGAGACTGGTTGTGAGGTGCTGTGGGCCGCTTCCGGGAAGAGGCGGTTCGGATACGCTCGCGCAGTCAAGCGTGTCGGGTCACTATATGACGTGGTTTTTTTTTGCGTCAATACTGCGCGGGAAAAATAAACAGGTAAAGATCCGGTAGCTTCTGCCGATATCGTGCGGTAGTTCCTGGGGGGGGCGGAACGCGTCACGCCTCCGGGTCACGCTTCCCTGAGGCCGAGCGCAAGCTCTTCAGTGGCGTCGCCGCCGACCGGATCGAGCCGATATCCCTGGTTGTAGGCGGTGCGTATCACGACCACCTGGCGGCCGTCGATCTGCAGCTTCCGGCGTAGCTTATAGACATGCTGTTCGATCGTGCGCCCAGCGATCTCGCTGCCCGCGCTCCAGATGACCGAGCCGAGGGTCTCGCGCGAGATGTAGACGCCCGGCGACGAAAAGAACAGCCAGGCCATGCTGAACTCGCGCGGTGTCAATGAAATGGCGCTGCCCTGGTAGGCGAACCTGCCGGCGTCGCGGTCCAGCTGGAAGCCCGCGTATTCGATCATCCGCCGAGGTTTCTGCGGCGCGCAGCGGCGCCTGACGGCATGGATGCGCGCGATCAGCTCCACGGCATCGAACGGGCGGCGCAGGAAGTCATCGGCGCCGCTGTCCAGCGCATGGGCAGCGACTCCTCCGCCGCAGGCGGGAGAGAGGATCATCGTGGGTGTGTGGTCGCCACTGCGCATGCCCAGCCACAAGAAGATGCTGTCGTCCGTCGTGGCGCCGCCTGTGTCGATGATGACGAAATCAAAGGGCTGGCGCTTCAGGGTGCGCAGCAGCGTGACTTCCGAATCGAACCGCGTGGGATGGAAGCCCGCCCCGACCAGCGCGCTTTTCACCTGATCATGGACAGTGGGGTTGCGGATATAGCATGCGATGTTCATTCGATGGGCGTGGCCGGAGTCATGACATCTGTTGCCGCGCGTGGCATGCACGTGTCGTGCGGGCGACCAGGGCGGTGGGAAACGAAGCCACCGGGTCGTCGGCCGGCGAGTGGATATAGTAGAGGAAAACCGCCGCGCATACTCATCAAATTCGTGCCCGATGACGCGCGACGCGGCGGAAAAAGAATGCGCGAGTATCGATTGTGAGCGTCTGCTATCCGCCAGATCGGCTGCTGACATGGATGATGAAAGCGTCATGCCTGCCGTCTCGTTGTTTCCTCAAGCAAAACGATGTATCATGGAAAAGTCCCCCTCCGTTTCCACCATTGAAGGTCGGCCTCGGGGGGCAGCGAAAAGGAATATCCATGAGTTACACCGTCGATGCGGTAAGCAAGGCGATCGAATTGCTTTTCCTGGTGGCCGAAGAAGGCGGGAAGGGCGTGACGGAACTGGCGCGGCTGTCGGGCAATACCAAGGCCCGCGCTTTCCGGCTGCTGACCACGCTGGAGGAAAGCGGGCTGGTGCGCAGGCAGACCCCCATGGCCACCTACAGCCTGGGGTACCGGGCGCTCATCATAGGCAGCGCGGCACAGGCGCAGCTCAGCCTGATCACGGTGGCCAAGGACATGCTCGAACCCATCGGGCGGGAATGCAACGAGAGCGTGCTGGTGCGCATACGAGACGGCGCCGAGACGGTTTGCGTGGCGTGGTGGGATGCGCCGCACGCGTTGCGGGTGCACAGCCAATTGGGAGACCGCCGGCCGCTGTTCGTGGGCGCGTCGGGCAAACTGCTGTTGGCGCATGCGCCGGAGGACATCCAAGAGGGCATCTTGAGCGGCAAGCTGGAACGCTTCACGCCCAATACCATCGTCAAGCGCACCGAACTCCGGCGCGAGCTGAAGAAGATCCTGGCCGAAGGCCACAGCACTTCCCTGCTCGAGAAAAGCACTGACATGGTGGCGGTGGCCGCCCCCATCCGCGATGCCAGCGGTTCGGTCATCGCTTCGCTGTCGATGACTGCGCCTGTTACGCGCGTGCCCAGGAACAAACTGGGCAAGTATGTCGACATCATCAAGTTCGCCGCCGCGCGCTTTTCGGCTTCGCTCGGATATCAGGGCGAATAGCCTTTCCCGACACCCGGGCAGTCCAGCAGACTGCCGGGACTACTGATAAACCCTCGGTCCAGGCCGGGGGTTTTTCTTTTCTGGCCTTCTTCGGCGCGGATTTCTGTCGCTTTCGCATCGCCGCAAATGTGGTCCGGTCCATGGGCCGATTTGGTGCGGAGCCTTGTGTGGCGTGCATTTTCGCGGTGCGCTTGTGCACAATTTTCGGATGAAATGCTCGAGTTTCGCCCCATGATGATTCACTTTTGTCTCATCTAATAAAACAAAATATCATGGTAAGAAACATGTTGACGCTTGCGAAGCACGCAAATAAGATGTCGTCAGTCGTTACAGAGGATTGCGTATCGAAACGACTTGAATTCGACCGAAAGGCCTGCGGCCAGGGGCCGGATGGCTGACGAAAAAGGGAGAGGTAAATGAAGAAGTCGGCATTAATGGTGCTGTGTCTGGGGGCGGCGGGGGCCGCACATGCCCAGAACAATGTCACGCTTTATGGCGTGGTCACGGGTGGGGTGGGGTATGTGAACAAGGTGGGGTTGTCGCCTGCCAGTGCACGCCAGACCGGTAGCCGATGGGGAATGGATTCCGGCCAGTACACCCAGTCGCGGTTCGGCATGCGTGGTACGGAGGATCTGGGAGGCGGCCTCAAGGCCAATTTCGTGATCGAAGGCGGACTGACTATCGACAATGGAGCCTCCGCGCAGAACGGGGCGACGTTCGGCCGCCGTACCACGATCGGACTGACCGGCTCGGCAGGCTCGATCGAGCTGGGTCGCCGCAAGGATTACACCGACATCATCGGGAACCAGTTCGCCACGACGACGCGCATGCTGCCGTTCACGGCGAAGGCGCACGCCAACGGTATGGACCGTGCTACCGGGGCGCGCGCCAACAACATGGTCTTCTACCTGACCCCGAACTGGAACGGCTTTCAGGGCAATCTGACCTACGCCTTTGGCGAGCAAGCGGGCGACTTCCAGTCTGGACGGGCTTTCGGGTTCGGCGGTACCTACAAGAACGGTCCGTTCGCCATCGGTGCCGCCTACTGGCAGTCGCACAAGGGCATCATCACGGCTGCGACCGCCACCGCTGCCGAGACCAACACCAGCGTCGACGAGGGCATCACCACCGGCGCAGGCTGCCGCACCGCTGCGGCGGGAAATACCGGGGATGCCTGCCTGAAGGTCATCGTGGTGGGTGCCAGCTACAAGCTGGGCGATGCACTGCTGCGGGGCCAGTACTCCCATGTTTCCCAACCTCTGCTGAACACGTCATCGGGCGCGGCGCCGAACTTCGCCACTACTTTCTCCGCCGCTGCGGGCAGGGCTGCGTTTACCGCCGGCGGCATCAACAATCGCAAGGCCCAAGTCTTCGACATAGGCGTGGACTACAAGCTGGGGCAGTGGCTACTGAAGGCCGCCGTCATCCATTCGCGGTATGACTTCATCGGCGCCAGCAGCTCCGGCAAGCTGACCGTGCTTGCCGCGGGGGCAGACTACAACCTGACGCGGCGCACGCTGCTGTACGGCATGGCCGGCATGATGAAGGCATCGGACATGTACAGCCCCGGCCTGACCTCCAACGGCGCTCCTGGCGTGGACAACTCCCAGATGGCGATGATGGCGGGCATCCTGCATCGTTTCTGATCCACCTGTGCCGTCCGGCGGCCGCAAGGGAAATCCAGTTATTGACCCGTGTCGGCCGCCAATATATTGTCTTTTCTAGTGAAACGAATCGAGAGGTGAAGCTATGTGGGACGTTGCAAGAAGAAGGCTGGCCCTGCTGTGTCTGGCCGGACTGCTCGGTGCCGGTGGGGCGGCGAATGCCGCCGACCTGAAAATAGGGTTCAAGTCGGAAGTCACTTCTGCCGATCCGCATGTGCTGAATGGCGCCAATCGCAATTTGTGGGCCCACGTCTACGAGACGCTGGTGGCCCAGGACCACAACCTGCGGCCCAAGCCCAGTCTTGCGCTTTCCTGGTACCTGGTCGATCCCACCACCTGGGAATTCAAGCTGCGTTCGGACGTAAAGTTCCAGAACGGCGAAATACTGGCTGCCGAGGATGTGAAGTACTCCATCGAGCGGGCCATGAAACTGACCGGGCCGCGCACCTATCGTTCCTATCTCAGGGATGTGGAATCGGTGTCGGTCACCGCGCCGCTGACTGTCCGGATCAAGAGCAAGCGGGTAAGCCCCACGCTGCCCGAGAACGTCGGCCTGATCGGCATCCTGCCTCGTTCCCTGGGCGAGAATGTCAGCGAAGAAAGCTTTGCCACCGGCAAGTCGGCCATCGGCAGCGGTCCCTACAAATTCACGAACTGGGCGCATGGCCAGCGGCTGGTGCTGAGCAAGAACGCCGAATACTGGGGAGCGAAGGAGCCGTGGGATACCGTCACCTTCCAGTTCATCCCGCGCGAGCCCGCGCGCGCCGCCGCGCTGCTGTCCGGCTCCGTCGACCTGATCAATGACTTCGCGTCCAACATGGGAGACGCGTTCAAGAACTACCAGGTCACTTCGGTAACCTCCTACATGCTGAACTATCTGGCGCTGGACCAGGCTCGCGACAACTCGCCCTTCGTCAAGGGGTCGGATGGCGCGCCGCTGGCGAACAATCCGCTGAAGAACGTCAAGGTCCGGCAGGCGCTGATGTCCGCCGTCAATCGCGATGGCATCATCAAATTCCTGATGAAGAGCGATGCCACGGCATCCGAGCAACTGGTTCCGAAGGGCTTCTTTGGCTATGACTCCGGCCTCACGCTGCCGGCGCACGACCAGGCGAAAGCCAAGGCCCTTCTCGCGGAAGCCGGCTATCCGTCCGGGTTCCAGCTCACGATTCACTGCCCGAACAACCGATACATCAACGATGCCAAGCTGTGCGAGGCCGTGGCGCAATCGTTCAGCCAGATTGGTGTGAAGACCGATGTGTCCGCGATGCCCTATGCGGTGTTCCAGACCCGCGCATTCGGCGGCGGTCCGAACGGAGAGCCCGAGTTCAGCGTATTCCTGGTCGGCAACGGCGCCGTCACGGGCGACTCCCTGACGGGGCTGGTCTCCACCATTCATTCGTTCAACAAACCCGCCATGACCGGCGCGAGCAATTATGGACGGTATGCCAACAAGGAGGTCGACGACCTGATCGACACGGCGGCCGCCACGCCGGACAACAAGACCCGCGAGGAACTGCAGAGAAAAGCGGCGTCGCTGGCCTTGAACGATGGCGCCATCATTCCCTTGCTGCACCTGAACGCATCCTGGGCCATGAAGAAGAACTTCACGCTGACTCCCCGTGCGGACGGGTTCACGATGGCCATGGATATCCGGTCCAAATAAAAAGACGCCTCGGGTGGAGGAGTCCGGGTCTCGCTTCCATTCGTGGCGGACAAGCAGCGCAGCTGTTTCCCCAGGCAGCGGTGAGTATTTGCGACGTCACTCGTGGCGTCGCTTTTTTTCGGCGTCTGCTCCCTTTTTAGGCCAAGGTGGAATATTCATATTTTCTTTGACATCGTGTCGATAAGTGAGATAGAGTATCGTTTGATGATACAGCGTTGCACCCCGTGCAATGAAACGAAGCGATGATGGGCCTGTCTGCCGGGCGGTGGCCTTAGGGCCGGCAGGCGGCAAGAAGGAAGCGGAGTGCGACGATGTTTGAAATGATGTTGCAGCGGGCACTGCAAAGTGTGCTGGTGATATTCCTGATGTCGGTCCTGGCGTTCGTCGGCATCAACCTGGTGGGCGATCCCATCCATTTACTGGTGGCGCCGGATGCTTCCCACGAGGAAATCCAGCGCGCATCCCAGGAGCTGGGGCTGGACCTGCCGGTCCACGAGCAGTATCTGCGCTTCCTGGGGAATGCGCTGCGGGGCGACCTGGGCAATTCGTTCGTATTCAATCGTCCGGCTGTCGGCCTCATTTTCGAACGCATGCCGGCCACCTTCGAGCTCGCGACCATGGCGTTGCTGCTCACGGCGCTGGTCGGTGTTCCGCTAGGGCTGTGGGCGGGCTTGCGGCCAGGCAGCAAGCTCCACAAGTTTGCGATGAGCTTCTCGATTTTCGGGGTCACCATGCCGGTGTTCTGGCTGGGCCTGATCCTGATTCTGGTGTTCTCCGTCAACCTCGGCTGGCTGCCGTCCGGCGGACGCGGCGAAACGACCTCGCTGCTGGGCATACAGGTCAGCTTCCTGACCTGGGACGGTCTGAAGTTCATGCTGCTTCCCGCCTGTACCCTTGCCCTGAACAACATCGCCCTGATCATGCGCATCACCGAGGCCGGGACCCGCGAAGTGGCGGTGCAGGAGTACGTCAAGTTCGCGCGGGCCAAGGGAGTCGGGCCGACTCGCCTGATGACGCGCCATATCCTGCCGAACGTACTCATCCCCGTCGTGACCGCCATGGGCATCGAGTTCGGCCACCTGATCGCCTTTTCCCTGATCACCGAAACCATCTTCGCCTGGCCCGGCATGGGCAAGCTGATCATTGATTCCGTCCTGCAACTGGACCGCCCCGTGGTGGTGGCCTACCTGATGGTCGCGCTGCTGCTGTTCGTGATCATCAATTTCATGGTCGACATGCTCTACCTGGTGCTGGATCCCAGGTTGCGCACCAAGGCCGCCTGAGCGGGATGACCGGAAAGATGAACCTGGCCGTACTGAAAGGAGGCGGGCAATACCGCCGGACCACGATGATGATGAATGACCTCGACGCCAAAGCCATCCCGCCGGAGCGGGCGGAGCCCCCCGTGGCGCCGCCCGAGCATCCGATGCGCTTGCTGGCGCGCCGCTACCTGAAAAGCCGGGTCGGGACGGCTGCCGCGATCCTGTTTCTGCTGATCACCCTGATCGCGATATTCGCCCCCGTGATCGCGCCCCAGGACCCCTACGACCTGACCAAGGTTTCGATCATGGAGGCCGAGCGCCACCCCGGAGAAACGAGCGCCGATGGCCGGACGGTCTATCTGCTGGGAACGGACGGCGCCGGCCGCGACATGCTGAGCGCCATTTTCTACGGCCTGCGCATCAGCCTGGGCATCGGGGTGATCAGTGCGCTGGCGGCGCTCGGGATCGGCACTTTCATGGGCTTGCTGGCGGCCCACTTCGGCGGCAGGCTGGACGCGATCATCATGCGGGTGGTCGACGTGCAGCTCAGCCTGCCGACCATCCTGGTGGCGCTGGTCCTGCTGGCGGTACTCGGCCAGGGGGTGGACAAGACCCTGATGGCGCTGGTGCTGGTCCAGTGGGCGATCTTCGCGCGCAACGTACGCGGCGCCGCCCTGGTCGAGCGGGGCAAGGAATACATCGAGGCGGCGCTCGGCCAGGGGCTGCCGGCGCGGCGCATCATGTTCCGCCATGTGCTGCCGAATTGCATGGCCCCGCTCATCGTGACCACCACCAACCAGATGGCCAACGCCATCACGCTCGAAGCCACCATGAGCTTCCTCGGCATAGGCCTGCCGCAAACCCAGCCGTCGCTGGGCCTGCTCATCTCCAACGGTTTTGACTACATGCTTTCCAACCAGTACTGGATCAGCGTCTTTCCTGGCGTTGCACTGGTGCTGCTGGTCGTCTCGGTCAGCCTGGTTGGCGATCGCCTGCGTGTGGCGCTCAACCCCAAGCTCGATTCCTGAGGCAACATCATGGCACTGCTGGAAGTCAACGACCTGGTAACCGAGTTCCACACCGAAGACGGCGTGGCCAGGGCCCTCGACAACGTTTCATTCACGCTGGAGCGCGGCAAGGTGCTCGGCATCGTCGGTGAGTCGGGCTCGGGAAAATCCGTGACGGCGTTCTCGCTGATGAACCTGATCGATCCCCCGGGCAGGGTGGCCAGCGGCGAGATCCTGTTCGACGGCGAAGAACTGCGCGGCGCGTCGGTCCAGCGATGGAGCGAACTGCGCGGAACGCGTATGGCCATGGTGTTCCAGGACCCCATGATGTCGTTGAACCCCGTCATGAAGATCGGCTCACAGTTGGCCGAGACGGTTTCCATCCACACGAAGGCGACGCGCGCCGAGGTCGACGAAAGAGTGTTCCAGGCCCTGAAGCGGGTGGGTATTCCGGCGCCACGGGAGCGCATGAAATCCTATCCGCACGAGCTTTCCGGGGGAATGAGGCAGCGCGTGGCGATCGCCAACGCCATCATCAACAATCCGGATCTCATTATTGCCGACGAACCCACGACCGCGCTGGACGTCACCATCCAGGCCCAGATCCTGTACGAGATGCAGAACCTGGCGCGCGAAAGCGGCACCGCGCTGATCTGGATCACGCACGACATCAGCGTGGTCAAGGACCTGGCCGACGACCTGTGCGTGATGTATGCCGGGCGCATCGTCGAGCGCGGTCCGGTGGATGAAGTGATCGCCGATCCGCAGCATCCCTACACCCGGGGGCTGATCGATTCGCTGCCGCACGCCGAAAACCATGGCCGGCGCCTGTACTCGATCCCGGGAGCGACCCCGCCCCTGCTGGCGCTGCCGGCAGGCTGTTCATTCGCGCCCCGCTGTACGCGCGCCGGACGCATATGCAAGCAGATTCCGCCGGTCGTCACGGACGGCCGCCGGGAACATCGATGTTTTCATCCGTTGGGCTGACCATGACTAACATGCTGCAAACCACTCATCTCAGCAAGAGCTTCAGCTACAAGCAAGGCGGCTTGTCACGCATGGCCGGCAAGCTGGGCCTGCCGGCGAAGGAACAGCAGAAGGTCCACGCGGTGAGCGATGTTTCGCTCAGCGTGGAAAGTGGAGAGGTCCTGGGCCTGGTCGGAGAGTCCGGCTGTGGGAAGTCGACCGTGGGAAGGATGATCGCGGGTTTGCTGCCGGCCACCAGCGGCAGCCTGTCGTTCAACGGCCAGGACATCACCCGGCCCAGCGTGGAAACGCATCTCAACATCCAGATGGTTTTCCAGAATCCCTACGCATCGCTCAATCCGCGCCAGCGCATCGACCGGGTCATCAGCGAAGCGGCTGTCTACCACGGCCTCGTCGAGAAAGGGCAGGCGTCGGCCTTCGTCGCGTCGCTGCTCTCGCAGGTCGGCCTCGACCCGAGCTATGCCAGCCGCTATCCGCACCAGTTCTCGGGGGGGCAGCGACAGCGCATCGCGATCGCCCGCGCCCTGGCCCTCGATCCGAAGTTCGTGGTCTGCGACGAGGCGGTCTCGGCCCTGGACGTGTCCGTGCAGGCGCAGATCCTCAATCTGTTCATGGATCTGCGCGAGTCCAAGGGGCTGACCTATCTTTTCATCAGCCATAACCTGGCGGTGGTCGAATACATCGCCGACCGCGTCGCCATCATGTACCTGGGCCGCATCGTCGAGCTGGCGGATACGCGGTCGGTGTTCACGCGTCCCAATCACCCCTACACCCAGGCCTTGATCGCCGATGCGCCGCGCTTGAACGCCAAGGTGGTCGAACACCGCCCCATCCAGGGCGAACTGCCCAGCCCGCTCAACCCCCCCACGGGATGTGCCTTTCATCCACGCTGTCCGCGCGCCATGGCGCGCTGTACCACCGAGCGGCCGTCGCTGGTGGAGCTGGAGGACGGACACTGGTCCGCGTGCCATCTCAACGACGCCGTCAATTCCCACCCACTCACGTTTCAAGAAATGCAATGATCAGGTCCACCAATCGGGTCTATGCGCTGACCCGTCCCAGTCTTATGGACAGTCTGCTTCCCATCGTGATCGATTCGCCGCACAGCGGGACGACCTATCCTCCCAACAGCGGCATCGTTGCGCCCGAGCAGGCGCTCAAGACCACCTGGGACGCCTTCATCGAGGAGTTGTGGGACGCGGCGCCGTCGCTGGGTGTGCCGCTGTTGGCGGCGCAGTTCCCGCGTGCCTATATCGATCCCAACCGGGCGCCCAACGATATCGACGACAGCCTGCTCGACGAGCCCTGGCCCACGCCGTTGTCGCCCTCGCCGGCGTGCCGCCGGGGCATGGGGCTGATCAGGCTCAATGCCCTGCCGGACGTACCCATGTATGCCGGCAGGCTCAGTTCGCGGGAGATCCGGCACCGCCTGGATCAGTATTACCTGCCGTATCACGGCGTGCTCAAGGCCAGGTTGGACGCGGCTTATGCGCGATTCGGCAAGGTCTGGCACATCGACTGCCATTCGATGAAGTCGGTGGGCAACGCGATGAATGTCGATGATGGCGCGGCGCGCCCCGACATCGTGGTGAGCGATCGCAATGGCTCCTCGGCCGCGCCGGAGTTCACCGAATGGGTGGCGGCGCGTTTCGTGTCCAAGGGATACCGCGTGCAGGTCAACACGCCCTACCAGGGTGGGTACATCATCGCCAACTATGGTGCGCCGGAGCATGGGCGGCACAGTGTGCAGGTCGAGATCAACCGCCGGGTCTACATGGACGAGCAGGCCTTCGAGAAGACGGAAGGGTTCGATGTGCTGCGGCGCGATATCGGGGCGTTCCTGGAAGAACTGGCGACGTATGTGACGGAGCGGCTGGACTAGCCGCGGCGCCGGTGGCGAGGCAGAATGATCCGATCGTGATAGGAATGTGGAATGAAAGCACTGGTGGCACGCTTGAACGAAATCTGCGACGAGCAGCCGTATGCTACGTCGTGGTATGTGAAGAACCTGGTCACGGGCGAGGAAGCCGACCGTGACGGACACGTCGCCTTTCCCACCGGCAGCACCCGCAAGACGGCCATCATGATGGCCGTCTTGCGCGAGGTGAAGCGCGGCAGGCTGGACCTGAGCGAGCTGGTCTTGTACGAAGAGCGCCTGCGCGAAGGCGTGGTGTCCGGGACCTTCAAGTTCCTGACGCCGGGTTTCACCATTACGCTGCGCGATGCCTTGGTGCAGATGATCATAGTCAGCGACAACGTGTGCACGCGCATGGTGCTGGAGCGTATCGGGCTGGATGAAATCAATGATTTCTGCCATTCGATCGGCATGCGGGACACCGTGCATAGAACCTCGGTGCCACGGCCCGACATGCCGGCCGACCATCGGCTCGATGAAGTCACCGTCACCAGCGCCTGCGACCAGGGCCTGCTGTACGATCTGATCCTGCAGGGCAGCACGGACCCGGAGCAGGCACGCAAGCTGGGCTGCTCCATGGAGCAGTGCGCGTTCGCCATCGACGTGTTGAGCTGGCAGAAGCTGCGGACCAAGATCGCCTCGCTGCTGCCGGCCGATGCCAAGGTGGCGCACAAGGGCGGTACTGGCAAGCGAGGGCGTATGGATGGCGGAATAGTGTTCCGCAGCGGCCGCCCCTTGTTCATCATTACCGGCTACACCGACCAGGTGCCGTTGACCATGCCCGATGGGCTGCCCGGTTATGCATCGGCCTTCAACACCCTGGGCCGGCTGGCGCGCGCCTGCTGGGATGGCATCCCCGATGCGCCCGCGCAGGGGTGAAGGGAGTTGAGAATGAAGCAGGAAGAACAGCCCATGGCGGCGCACCCCCCGGAAGAAGGGGCGCTGGCCTCGTCCTGGATGTCGGCCAGCGTGCGCGACGGATTCACGGTCGTGGCGGTCGGTGACCTGATCCTGTCCGATGCGCTGTGCCGGCGTCTGGAGCAGTCGGCGCCGGATCTGCTTGCATTGATCCGGGGCGCCGACGTCGCATTCGGCAATTTCGAAGGCACCGCCATCGATCTGCGCAAGTTCGGCGGCCACCCGTCGGCGCTGTCCGGTGGTTCCTGGCTGGTCAGCACGCCGGCGGTTCCCGCCGATCTTGGAAAGATGGGCTTCGATCTGGTCAGCCTGGCGAACAATCATTCCACTGATTGGGGCGTGGAAGGCATGCGCTATACGTCCATGCTGTTCGAGCAGGCCGGGGTGGTCCACGCGGGTACGGGCGAAACGCTGTCGCAAGCGCGCGCGCCGTCGTTCCTTGCCACGGGGGCGGGGCGGGTGTCGCTGGTCGCGCTGGCGTCGCGCTTCGAGGCCAACGCGCGCGCCATCGATCCGCTGGGGCAGATTCCCGGCCGTCCCGGCTTGAACGCCTTGCGCACCACGCGGATCGTGCTGGTGTCGCCGGAACGTCTGAAGGTACTGGAGGGAATCCGGGATGCCTTGCCCAAGGGCATGATGCGCCGGTCCATTCTCGAGACGGACCGGAAGAACGGCACGGTAACGCTGTTCGATGTGAAGTATCGGGCCCGCGAGGGGCTGGACGAGAACGCGGTCGAGTTCACCTTCAACATGGACGAACGCGACCGCAAGGGGATACTGCACAATATCAGGCAGGCCAAGCAGACCTCGGATTTTTCCATTGTCTCCATGCATACGCACGAGCCGGGGAATTATTGCCAGACACCGCCGGACTTCATGCCGACGATCGCCCGGCAGGCCGTCGACAATGGCGCGGATGCCTTCATCGGACACGGCCCGCACCAGTTGCGCGGCATCGAAATCTACCGCGGCCGGCCGATCTATTATTCGCTCGGCAACTTCTTCTTCATGGAAAACCAGCAACAGCCGATCACCCGCGACGAGTACGAGAAGGACAAGGTCGAGCCGATGTCCATGACCGAAGCCGAGTTCATGGAGCATCGCCGCGTGCATGGGGTGTTCAAGGAGCAGATCTGGTATGAAAGCGTGGTGGCGGTGAACCGGTATCAAGGCAATGGCGAACTTGCCCGGGTCGAGCTGCACCCCATCGAGATGCACTGGGAAGGCGGGCGGGATGCCGATCGCGGCATTCCGCGCATTGCCCGGGGCGCCGATGCCCTGCGTATCCTGGAGCGTCTGCAGCGCCTGTCGCGGGCTTACGGTACCGGGATCGTGATACGGGATGACGTGGGGCACATCGCCTTGCGGTGAATCCGCATCCAGGTTCGCCGTGTCAATGAAAAGGCCGTCCGGCTCGTAGCCGAACGGCCTTTCTCATGGATATGCGAGCCGGGAGATCACGATGCGTCGAGTTCCGGATCCGAGTCCAGCAATGCGTGGCCGAACTGGCGTTGCATGAGGGTACCCGCCTGCACAGCCTTGGCCCGCAGCGGCGGATTCTGCAGGAACTGCGATTGATGCCACGCCTTGGACATGCCGGCCAGCCGCGCCAGCACGTTGCGCAAGGCACGCGCGTCCAGCGCCTCCAGCGGATAGCTGTTGGCGAACACGACGCGTCCGGTCAACGGCGATACCGTGTACATCGGCCCATTGGCCGAGTACATCACCATGTTGGCTTCGAGTAGCGCGCGATAGGCTTCGGCTTCACGGCCTTCTTCCACGGTGCCGAAGTCGCAATAGATCAAAATTGCATGGGGACTGATCTCGGCATTGTGGCTGATGGAGAACACCACGTCGTTCACGGCCAGCGGGCCGCCCTTGAGGAGATTGTCGGCCTCGCCTTCGATGCCGCACAACGCGCAGAACGCGCGGATCAGCGCTTCGTGCTGCTGTTTGAATGTGTCGGGGGTTTCCTGTTTGCTCATCTCTGGTTTCCTTGTGGGTGTACAAGCCGGCAGGACAGCCGGCTATCGTCCCGGGGCTACGAGAACTTGCGCTCGAGCCTCGCCAGGGCCATGGACAGGCTCACCGCTGATTCGGCCAGCGCCGTGGCGGCATCGACCTGGGGCACCGGGTAGGTGATATGGCCGATGGCCGGATGGACTTCCGTACAGCCGTCGACGAGAGCGTGGGCGCCGTCCTTGATGAGCTCCAATGCCACTTCGTTGAGCAGGGTTCCGCCAAGATCGAGCTTGCCAGCTTTCACGCCGTCATAGATTCCCCGCATGGCCTTGTTCTGAGCGTCGGGCCTGGGGAAGATCCAGGTGATGCTGGGGCCGTCGAATTGTTCCATGCGTTTGCCCGCCGCCTGGTACAGCTCGCTGTCCACGGTGCCGGTGGTGGCGATCAGCCCGATCTTGGGATTCTCGGGCAGGTCGCTCTTGGCTTGCTGCAGTGACAGAACCGTGGTTTCGGCGATGTGCAGCATGGGTAGCTTGACATGTTCCGCGAGGACATCGAACCATGCATGAAAGGTGTTGCAGGGAAACATGATGAAATGCGCGCCCGCGGCCTTGAGCGCCTCGCATACCTCCAGCGCGCCCCAGAAGGGATTCTCGGGCACGCGCTTGAGCAAGTGTTCGCGCACGGCCTGGGGATCGCTGGGATCGCCGGTGAAGGTCTTGAGATACGCGGTGCGGTCCTGGATCATGTGGCCCAGGTTGAAGCTGATGACACCCATGTGGTCCTGATCGGTCACCTGCCGGTTGTTTTCCTTCGCCAGCGCATTGAGCTTGCGTTCACCTGCTTCGAAAAGTTTCTTCTGGAGGTCGACGGTGGCCAGCGGACCCATTCCGCCGGCGACTCCAGCCGGCGCGAAATAACGTAGCGGGGGCAGCGGGACTTCATGGTCGGCAATGCCGGTGGTGGTGACGCGGGCGCGGGATGCGCCGTCGGCTGTCACGGAGCTGCCTAGCGCCGCGATTTTTTCCAGTGATCGGGACAGGGCGGGATAGACGTGCCTGGTTGCCAGTTGAAGCGTGGGGCCCCAATGGACAGGCGGCGTCTGCTTGTCGATTTGCGTGGTGGTCGGGGTTTCCATCGCCTCCTGGAGCGCCCGCGCCATGTCGGCGGGACTGAATTCGGTGCTGAGACGGGGACTGTGTGGCATGTTCATTGCCTCTTCAATTCATGTTGCTTGAAAAAGCGCCGCCGCTTTCCGGCGGCGGCGTCCAGATCAATCATCGGCGGCTAGGCGCCTCAGGCATCCGGATCATTTCTTATCGAGAAGGGTTTCCGCCTGATCGATGTTCTCCAGGGTGTGCGCTACGTAGCCCGACGCCCATTTCAGCAGCGGGCCAATGTCCTTCTCGGTCAGCCCCAGCAGGTCCAGGGTCTCCGGATCGGCGAGCGGCTTCATGAAGTTGTCCGCCGACAGTCCGGTGGCCAGGACCTGAGCCGACACGCTGGCGAACGATTTGGAGAAATCTCCGCTTTCTCCGTCTTTCAGCGCGGAGCCGCTATCGATCTTGATGATGGCGCCGTGAGTGGCCTTGAGCGTGCGGTTTTCCGGGTCGGTGACGTCGGCAAAGACGGGAATGCGCAGTTCGTACTTCATGGTGTGGAGCGGATGGCCCGGCTTGTCGATGCGCGCCGCCGTGAGGTATTCCGAGATCGTATAAGGCAGCCCGCCGCGATCGCCGTAGGTGCCCTTGACCTGGGCCAGAGATTCCTCGATCTCGGCCAGGATCTTCGCCGGGGCCTTCCGCTCGGGGGTGTCGAAGGCGCGGATGCCGTCGCCGTGGCCGGTGCCGTGGGGCTTGATGATCACGCGCTTGCCCTGTTCGAGCAGGGCAAGCACCTTCTCGTGGATTTCCTGGACGCTGTGAGCCTGTTCGTTGACGATCTCGCGCGAGAACTGCGGGAATTGAGCGGCGATGTCCGGGCGCTGGTTGTACTGGTTGGCGAAGGCGTAGGCGTGTCCCTTCGATGCCGCGGGCAGGTAGCTCTTGTTGCTCGAGATGAACTTGCCGGTGTCGAGTTTCCTGCCTTGCGAGGCGTTAAGTGAATTGATGTTCAGCACCAGGCGGTCATTGTTGATGACGCTGACCTTGCGGCCGTTCAGGTAGGGCGTGCCGTCCGCGCCGATGGTGATCGCCTTGGCAAGCTGCGAGGTATAGCCGACGACGATGGCGGGTTGCTTGGGATCGTGCCAGTCGCCCAGATTGTCCAGGGTCTTGTTCAGGTTGGCGATGCCATCTTTGTCGCGCCCGGGTTTTTCCTTGGCCACGCTGTTTTCGATGACGACTTCGCCCTTGCTGTTGCGCTCCAGGGCATCGGCGTCGAAGCTGTCCAGGCCGATGATCCGGGCGCCGCCGGAGGGCTTGGGGTTCGAGGCGCCCCCGTCTTCGGTCATGGCTTCGGCCATCAGGCCCGGAAGCTGATGTTGCCGGATGGCCTTGTCCATGGCATGAGCGATCATCAGCTTCTCGTGGATCTTCTTGCTTTGGCCGAACGCGGGCGGGTCCTCGCGGCCGGAGCAGCCGATCACGAACAGCGCGTTGGGTTCCTTCTCCAGTACCGCGGCCACGTCGCCCATGGCTTGCATGGTCAGCGACAGCATGTTCTTTTCCATCGTGGTGATGTTGCCGTAGCCGGTGCCGTTCATCTCCAGGATCGTGGCGGCGAACTTTCCGCTCTTGAGGTTGACGTACGGCATGATGTCCAGCGGGGCCGCGCCGAACTCGCCACGTTTGACGTTGGCCGGCATGGGGACGGCGGAGGCATCGGCCAATCGCTTGGCTGCGGCGGCATCCTGCGTGCTCTGCGTGGACAGGTTGTTCTCCAGCTTGACGCCACGGACCATGTCGGCGACACCCGGACTGCTCAGGATCTTGGTGAATCCATCGCCCAGGCGCGTCTTCAGTAGTTCGAAATTCTTTACCGCCAGTTCGGCGTCGGCGCCGGTGATGTTGCGCAGGATCGTGTTCTGTGCGGTCAAGTCGCGTAGTTCGCCGGCGCGGACGTTGGCCGCGCCGCTCATGCGCGGCGTGCCGCCTGTGGTGGTGGGCGGCGGAGCCGCGGGACGGGCGCGATCCGAGATCGCCGTGCTGGCGGCGTCGTGCAGCGCAGCCTCCAGGGCTCCGGTGGAGAAAACAGTATTCAGGTTGGGGGTGTTGCTCATTTCAAGACCTTGCGTTCTTTTCAGTTGTCTGGGGGCCGGATTCATCGACAGGAGCGGGCCGTGCCTTCGCGCCGTGGAAAGAGGCGCGTCCTGGCATATCGCATCGCTGCGTCCAGCGGTTTTTCACTGCGCGGACGGCGGGGTGTCCCGTGATCCGCCCCCATGAGTAGTGCGAGGCAGTCATCCGGTTCCGCCGGATCGTGGAACCAAGGCATGTGTGCAGCGACTTACCGATGTCGGTGGCGGCAGTCGTTGCCGCCTCGAGACGTCAAACGTCCGCTCCGCCTCGCGTGTCGCGTCTGGCGGGAGACGACCCCCGGATTCCTACGCACATGAACGCATTCAACCTGCCCGCCGATCGAACCTTCACCAAGCTCTTGCAGGAGCTGGCCGACTTGTCTGGTGCGATAGCGCCAGTGGCGCCGCGCGACAACGCGCAGATCGAAGTGGAAGGCATCGGCTTCACCGTGATCGAGGGTGTGGAGCACGATCAGGGAACGCTGGCGTACTTCTGCGATTTCGGCGCTGTTCCTGACACTGGTCAGCGCGCCGAAATCCTCCAACGGCTGCTGGAGGCCAATCTATTGATGTTCGGCACGGGCACGCCCAGCTTCGCGGTCAATTTCGAGACCTCGCGTGTGCTGCTCATGGGCCGTGCCCATCTAGCGGAGATCGACGCCCAGCGTCTGCTCAACGCGTTCGCGCAGTACGCGAACCAGGCCAGGTCCTGGCGGCAGACCTTTTTCCTCGAAGGACAGAACAAGCCTTCGGGTAACCAACAACATCGCCTGCGCATGGCGCAGGAAAACTAGAACAGAAGGAGCGTGACAATGGTTCACGTCAATCATCCCATTGCATCAACCACCGCGCAGCAGGCCGGGGACGTGGCCGAAAGCCTACCCTCTGCCGCCGCGGCGGGGCCGGCGGTCCGGATATCGTCGACACCGCCCAGTCCCGCGCTGCGTGCGGCGGCCCAGGCCGGACGCGGCGAGCCCGCGTCGCTGGAGCTGCAGGAAATGCGTCGCAGCGACGAACTCGCCGCGGCGGAGCCTCCCGTCACCGAAGTGGATGCCGGGCTGACGACGATTCTGCGGCAGTATCTGAGCACGGAGAAGAACCGCACGATCGACGATGGCACGGTGCTGAAATTCGTCCAGGAACAGCAGCGCCAGCTGGCCAGGCCTGAGGGCAAGCGCGATTGGAGCCTGGCGCGGCGGCTATATCTCGACATCCACGGGGTCGACGATGCGAAGATGAAGCAGATCGAGGGCGGCCGTTTTTCCGGGGGCTGGATCGGATCGGGAAGCCTGTATTCCATGGCCGGCCACCTGATGGCCTTCGCATCCGTGGTGCCGTCGCTCTACACGCTGACCGTGTCCAAGGACCGGCTGCGCGAGAATCCGGTGCACTATGCCGCGGTTTCTCTCGGCGCGCAGGCGGCGATTTCGGTGGCCACGCCGTTCGTCAACTCGGCCTTGCAGATCGTGCTGGTAGCGCGCCAGGAACTCATGCGCTCGATGGGCCAGTCGGCGCGTTCGGCGGAAATGCAGGCGCCCGCTTATCCCAAGACCGCGGGGGCAGCCAAGGAGCTGGCGCAGAAGTTGGTGAATTCCAACGAGAAGATGGAGAAGCACGATCAGGAACTCAGGACGCTTCTACCCGGCAGCACCGAATGGCGGGAACGCGTGGCTCGGATCGAGTCGGACGGCGCCGAGGCGACGGAGCTGATCGGACAGGCTGCTACGCTCGACCATCAGTTCCATGTCCGTAAGGACGTCATCGACCTGAACTACGCCAATCAATTGCGCCAGTCTCATGCTCGCGCGCTGCGCGTGGCGGTTACCCTTGCCGCGCAGCTCAGCGCGGTGGCCAAGCACGACGTCCATGTCGGCGGGTATATCCAGGTGGGCGGCACGCTGGGCGTAATGGCGATCCAGCAGTTCCTGGCCGCTCCCGCGGACCAGTTCGACAAGCAGAACAAGACGCTGATGGCGACGCTGGCGACGACCAGGTTGCTGAAGGCGGGATCGCGCGACAAACCCGCCGACGCGCTAGAACTCGACGACCTGGGGGATCTGAAGGATCTGAAGAGCCAATGGAAGGGACCGGTGTCGGTATCGCTGGGTCAATTCAAGGAAAGCCTGGAGCTGGAACGTGCCTATGCCGAGCAGGAGTTGGCGGACATCCTGGAGATGGACGTAACCGGGTTTCGGCGCATGCAGGCCCTGCAGGACGAGCAGGAATCCGGCGAGCTTTCGTCCGAAGAGCGAGAGGAGCTCGTCAGCCTGCGGGGTAGCGCGAGGCCGATCGGACCCGGCGACGGCGACGCCTATGAGTCGCTGAGCGCGGCCCGCGAGCGCTTCGACATGGCGCGCCATGAGCTGGCGTGCATCAAGAAAGACGACTGGCTGGCGTTGTCGCCGGCCAGCAAGCGGCTCCTGCTCGATGCCGTCAGCAATGACAAGCCGTGGCTGCTCAGCCTGCGCACGGCCTGGGTGCGTCTTCGGATGCCGGCCGACATCATTTCCCAGATTGCGCAACGCTTCGGCTCGCAGTTCGCCATGGTGGTGGGCGGCAGCAATATGCCGTTGATCGTGATGGGGCTGATGCGTTACCTGAATGAACGCAGCAAGGCCGAGGGCAACGCCCCCGTGGTGCCGGACTCGGGTCGCTATGCGGCAGCGGCGATCCTCGCGACAATCGGGGCGTTGGGGGCATATGGCGCCGGCGGGCCGGCGGTCAACAAGAAGATCTCGCAGCGTGCCGAGTTGCGTAAATCCATTCCTCGGGTGGGCTTCCAGCCCAAGGAAATAGCCACTGCGCTGAAATCGATAGGCACGGCCATGTTCGCGCTGCCGGCGTCGGCATTGGAGCGCCGGGCCGTTCAGACGAGGGTGTCGAGGAGCGATGCCAAGGCCAAGGAACTGCGCGAGGCCTTGGACAAGATGACGCAATACGTGGAGCAGAACGAGACCGCCATCGTGCAGGAGGCCCAGCAGGCGGAAGGCGAGGGTCGCGAGGCATCGCAGCGTGATCCCGACCTGAGCCGTCTCGCCCTGTCGTAGCCGATCACGGACGTGAGAGAACAACGCATGTTGTTCTCTCGCTCATCTGGAATGAATCATGCCATCTTCTATCAGTCCTTTACCACCAGAGATCCTCGGTCTTGTTTATCAAAACCTGATCGATGGAGAACCCGCCAGGCCGGGGAACACCTCGGAGCCTTCATCCTCCGCCACCGATTCGCCGCTATACGCACAACAGGCGGCCGCGGCGCGAAGCCGATTCATCCGCGTTTGCAGGCAGTTCAACGCCCTGGACCCGGTGGTTCTGTCGATGCCGCGAAATGAAGGTGCAGGGCACTATGTGACCAGGAACACGATCGAGCACCTTGCAACGGGATCTCTGGACGGATTCACGCAAGGTGTGGGCAGGCTGCTCGGCAGCCATGGCAATGTCGAGGTGAATTTCTCGACGCTGCCAGAAACCCACGCCGCCATGCTGCTCTATCTGCTGCACGATGCGGCGGGCAAACCAGGCCGGGCGTTCCACTCTCTCAGGTTTGAGGCGAACCTGGATTCCATGCCCATGGAGTCGATAATCGCCATCGACCAGGCCATCGGCAGGTTGCGGAACAGCGCGCGATGCGCCAATGCACAGGTCGCGTTCAGGTGCTCCAGCTCAAATTCGGACCGCCCCGAACCGCCCGACTTGAGGCGCTTGTCCAATCTGACCGAGGCCGAATTTTCCTCGTGTTCAAGGTGGACGGTGGGGCCGGATTTCTCGGGGAACCCCAGGCTCGAGTCGGTCGCGGTTTTCGAATGCGAGGCCGTGGAGGGCAGGCTGGATGTGTCGCGGAACCCGGAGCTGAGGCAGCTCGATTTGAGTGGGTGCTTTGCTTTGACGGAGTTGTCGGATCTTTCGAGGAATCCCCGCCTGGAGGTGGTCAAGCTCGAGTCATGCGCTGTATTGGCGAGCACGCTGGACCTTTCGAAATGCCCGCATCTGGAGGTTCTCGACTTGCGGGTCTGTGGGGCGTTGACGGGCCTGTCGGATCTCTCCGTGAATTCGAAACTGCGGGATATCCGGCTGGCGGGATGTCCGGAGTTCAACGGTATCTGGGATTTTTCGAAGAATCCGGAGCTGGAGATACTCAATTTGTCCCTCTGGGGAGGCGCGAGGGGTGTCCTCGATTTTTCGGAGAACCGGAAGCTGCAGAAATTTTGGCTCGCCGAATGCCTTGAAGTGACCGGGCTGTCGGACCTTTCGAACAATCCGGCGCTGAACGAGGTCAGTCTGTATGGATGTACCGGGCTGGCGAATCGACAGCAGATCGCCGAGGACCTGCGTTCGAAGTGGCCGCACGGGGGCCCACCGCCGACCATCGAGGTTTGAAGACCGGTCCCGGTGCCGGACGGAGTTCATACGCACTTGAAGTGGATATCGATCTCGTAGTCATCGTTCGCGTCGAGCGATGGGAACGCCGGTGCGCTGACGTAGGTGGCCAGACCGGCCGCCAGGCCGCGCCGTTCGGCGGCTCTCAGCGCAGGCCCGCGAAAGCGCATTTGTGTGTCGGCCACCACATGGCGAAGCTCGAGTCCCAGGCAGGTGGATGTGGCCAGCCCGAGCGAACCGTTCAATGCCTGGGACTCGCTGGCAGCAATCGCGACGCCGCGGTAGCTGCCGTCTTCGAGCGGAAGCAGACTGAGCTTGGCGGGCGCCGATGAGCAGGCGGCCAGCAGGCACAGAGGGAAGGAAAGGATGAAGTGCATCTTGTCGCGCATGGCAGGTTCCTTGCATGGAGGAGGGACCGGGAGCGGTGCCTCTGGGCATGGGTGGCCGCCTGGACGCAGGAAGTTCTCGCCGCCATGACGGGGCGCGCGATCGTAAGCGCCATCGGGCCTTTCCGCACCCGATTTCGCCCGGACACATGGGCGCCCTGACGGAGGCCGGGCAGGGGCGGTAGACTATCCCTTGTAACGGCCCGCCCGATGCGCGGGCGGCTGCCGCAAGCCCGAGGGTTCCAATCCGTCCATGCGCGGACATTGCCGCGCATTTCCCCGTAGATGGGGCCGGCCATGCCGGTCCGCTTACCGCCAGGAAGATCATGTCGAATTTCATCGTCCGCAAAGTCGCCGTGCTTGGAGCCGGCGTCATGGGCGCCCAGATCGCCGCCCACTGCGTCAATGCCAAGGTGCCGGTCGTGCTGTTCGATCTGCCCGCCAAGGAAGGCCCCAAGAACGGCATCGTCCTGAAAGCCATCGACAATCTGCGCAAGCTCAGCCCCGCTCCGCTGGCCGTGCCGGAGCTGGCCGCGCTGATCGAGCCCGCCAACTATGAGGACGATCTGGCCAAGCTCAAGGAATGCGACCTCGTGATCGAGGCCATTGCCGAACGCATGGACTGGAAGCATGACCTGTACGCGAAGGTCGCCTCGGCGATTGGTCCGCAGGCCATCTTCGCCACCAACACGTCGGGCCTGTCGATCACCGAGCTGTCCAAGGGCATGGCCCCGGCGCTGCTGCCGCGCTTTTGCGGCGTGCACTTCTTCAATCCGCCGCGCTATATGCATCTGGTGGAGCTGATTCCCACTGCGCAGACCGAGTCCGCCATCCTGGACCGCCTGGAGGCCTTCCTGACCACAGTGCTGGGCAAAGGTGTGGTGCGGGCCAAGGACACGCCCAATTTCATCGGCAATCGGGTGGGGGTGTTCGGGCTGCTGTCGGCGATGATCGAGGCCGAGCGCTTCGGGCTGACCTACGATGTGGTGGATGACCTGACGGGCGCGAAGCTGGGCCGTGCCAGATCGGGCACTTTCCGTACCGGCGACGTGGTGGGCCTGGACACGCTGGCGCACGTCATCAAGACCATGGAGGACTACCTGCCCGACGATCCGTTCGCCGCGCACTACGGCACGCCGCCGGTGCTGGCCGGGCTGATCAAGCAGGGCGCGCTGGGGCAGAAGACCGGCGCGGGGTTCTTCCGCAAGCAGGGCAAGGCCATCCTGAGGCTGGACCCGGCCAAGGGCGAGTACGTGCCGGCCGACGGCAAGGCCGACGACGGGGTCGCGCGCATCCTGAAGAACAAGGACGCCGGGCAGCGCCTGCAGGCGCTGCGCGACAGCGAGCATCCGCAGGCCCAGTTCCTGTGGGCCATCCTGCGCGATACCTTCCAGTACATCGCCGTGCACCTGGCCGACATCGCCGGCACCGCGCGCGACGTGGACTTCGCCATGCGCTGGGGCTTCGGCCAGGGCGTGGGCCCGTTCGAGTTGTGGCAGCAGGCGGGCTGGCTGAAAGTTGCCGAGTGGGTGGCGGCGGACATCGCGGCCGGCAAGACGCTGTCCAGCGCGCCGCTGCCGGCCTGGGTGACCAGCGGCCCGGTGGCCGAGCGCGGCGGCGTGCACACGCCGGAAGGGTCGTGGAGTCCGGCGGCGGGCAGGTTCGAGCCGCGCTCCAGCCTGCCGGTCTATGCGCGCCAGATCTTCCGCGCGCCGCTGGCGGGCGAGGGCATCGTGCCGCTGGCCGCCGGCAAGACCGTTTTCGAGGACGAGGCCGTCCGCCTGTGGACGCTGGACCGCACCGGCCTGGACGACGTGCTGATCGCCTCGTTCAAGACCAAGATGCACACCATCAGCCCCGCCGTGACGCTGGGGCTGCTGCGCGCCGTCGACCTGGCCGAGGAAAGCTACCGCGGGCTGGTGGTTTGGAATCCGGGCGAGCCGTTCTCGGCCGGCGCCGACCTGCAGGCCATCGTGCCGCTGTTCATGAGCGGCGGCGTGCAGGCCGTCGCGCCCGAGGAAGAGCGCCTGCAGCAACTGATGCTGCGGCTGCGCTACGCCCAGGTGCCGACGGTGGCCGCGCTGGCGGGCATGGCGCTGGGCGGCGGCTGCGAGCTGTCGGTGTATTGCGCCCGCCGCGTGGCGCATATCGAGACCTATCTCGGCCTGGTCGAGGTGGGCGTGGGCTTGATCCCGGGCGGCGGCGGCCTGACCTACCTGGCCCGGCGCGCGGCGCAGGAGCGGGCGCTGGCGCCGGACATGCCGCTGATGGCCTTCCTGAAGAAATACGCCCTCCAGGCCGCCACGGCGCAGGTCTCCAAGTCCGCGGTCGAGGCCCGGCGCATGGGCTATCTGCTGGACGACGATCCCATCGTCTTCAACGTGCACGAGGTGCTGTACGCCGCCATCCGCGAGGCGCAGTCGCTGCACGACACGGGCTGGCGCGCGCCGTGGAAGGAACCCTTCGCGGCCGCCGGCAGCGAGGGCATCGCCATGCTGAGCGCGCAACTGGTGAACATGCGCGACGGCGGCTTCATCTCGGACTACGACTACCGCCTGGGCCATGCGATTGCCGAGATCCTGTGCGGCGGCGAGATCGAGGCGGGGTCGCTGGTGGACGAGCAGTGGATCATGGCGCTGGAGCGCCAGACGTTCATGTCGCTGCTGGGCGAACCCAAGACGCAGGAGCGCTTGATGGGCATGATGCAGACCGGCAAGCCTATAAGGAATTGATGACCCCCCCTACGCGCTGACGCGCGCCCCCCAGGGGGCGATGCGGGTGGACCGGCGGAGCCGGATCCACCGCATCCTGGGGTACCAACTGGCTGGCGGGGAACGGCGTTCTTGGCGCTCCTTTCAGTGCAGGTGGTGACGAAGCGGGGTTATGGTTCGTGGAACAACAGGGGCGCCTCGTGGCGCCACGGACGAATTGAAGGAGATGGGGATGTCACGTCAGGTTCAGGATGCGTATGTCGTTGCCGCGTCGCGGACGCCTATCGGGAAGGCGCCGCGGGGGGCGTTGCGGACGGTGCGGCCGGATGATTTGTTGATCCATGCGCTGCGCGCGGCGCTGGCGCAGGTGCCGGGGCTGGATCCGCGGCGGATCCAGGATGCCATCATCGGCTGCGCGATGCCCGAGGGCGCGCAGGGGATGAACGTGGCCAGGATTTCGACCCTCTTGGCCGGCCTGCCGCAAAGCGTGGGCGGAGTCACGGTGAACCGTTTTTGCGCGTCGGGGTTGACCGCCATCGCGATGGCCGCCGACCGCATCCGCGTGGGCGAGGCCGACGTGATGATCGCCGGCGGCGCCGAGTCGATGAGCATGGTGCCGATGATGGGCGTCAATCCGTCGCTCAATCCGCGGGTGTTCGAGGGCGACGAGAACATCGGCATCGCCTACGGCATGGGCCTGACCGCCGAGAAGGTCGCCGCCCAGTGGAAGGTGTCGCGGGAAGACCAGGACGCGTTCGCGCTGGGTTCGCACCAGAAGGCGCTGGCCGCGCAGCAGGCGGGCGAGTTCAAGGACGAGATCGCGCCCTTCGAGGTGGTGACACGCTTTCCCGACCTGGAGGCGGAGAAGGTGGCGGTGCGCAAGCGCACGATGTCGCTGGACGAGGGGCCGCGCGCCGACACCAGCGCCGAGGCGCTGGGCCGCCTGCGGCCGGTGTTCGCGGCCAAGGGCAGCGTGACCGCGGGCAACAGTTCCCAGACCTCGGACGGCGCGGGTGCGCTGGTGCTGGTGTCCGAGAAGGTGCTAAAGGAATTCAACCTCGTGCCGCTGGCGCGTTTCGTGACCGCCACGGTGCGGGGCGTGCCGCCCGAGATCATGGGCATCGGTCCCAAGGAGGCGGTGCCCGCCGCGCTGCGGCAGGCCGGCCTGTCGTTGGCGGACCTCGACTGGATCGAGCTCAACGAGGCGTTCGCCGCGCAGTCGCTGGCGGTGATCCGCGACCTGGGCCTGGATCCGTCCAAGGTCAATCCCATGGGCGGCGCGATCGCGCTCGGCCATCCGCTGGGGGCGACCGGCGCGATCCGTGCTTCCACCGTGGTGCATGCGCTGCGGCGCAGGAACCTGAAGTACGGCATGGTCACGATGTGCGTGGGCACGGGCATGGGCGCCGCGGGGATCTTCGAGCGGGTCTAGCGCAGGACCAGGCGCGGCGCGTCCCTGCCCCGGGGAACGCCGCGCGGCGACGGGAGGGACGTGGAATGGCCGAGTTCGTCACCCTGGAAGTCCATACCAACCCTTGGGATGCCCACATCACGCGCGGGCTGCTGGAAAGCGAGGGGATCCCGGTGCTGCTGCAGAACGAGCACCTGGTTTGGGCCAACTGGCCCTTTTCGCTGGCCCTGGGCGGCGTGCAGGTGCAGGTTCCCGCGTCGTCGCTGCCGCGCGCGCAGGCCGTGCTGGCCCGCCGCAACAGCGGGGAATATCAGCAGGAAGTGTTCGACCAGCCGCCGGCCGAGCGGTGCGAGGCCTGCGGCGGCACGCGGTTCGCGCGCGACGTGAACTGGCCGCAGGTGGCGCTGGCGCTGGTAACGCTGTGCTGGAGCAGCGTCATCTTCCCGCCGCGCCGGGGACCCATGAAGTGCATGGACTGCGGGACGCCGGCCGGCGAGGCCTGAGCCGTCCGCCTACTGGCCCTTCGCGCGGTCGGCGTTCTCCTGCATCCGGCGCAGGAGTTCCAGCAAGCGTTCCACGTCCTCCCCATCGAAGCCTTCCAGCATCCTGGCCTGCCTGTCCATGGCTTGGGCGATCAGCGCCTGGCTGGTCTGCCGGCCGCGCGGCGTCACGCTGAAGATGGTGCGGCGGGCGTCGGCGGGGTCGGGGATCGAGCCCACCAGTCCCGCCTGCGCCAGCTTGGCCAGCGTGCGGCTGACCCAGGCCTTGTCGATGTGCATGACCTGGCACAGCGGCGTGACGCCCATGTCGCCGCGCGTGGCCAGGACTACCAGGCAGCGGTACTCGGGCAGGGTCAGTCCGGCCACTTCCTGCGCATCCCGTTCGGCCAGGCCGCCCAGGCTGGACGACAGGCGGAAGATGACGAAGCCCAGCAGCGAAGCCAATTCGAAATCGACCGGCGCGGGGCCGCGCCGGCGGGACGAGGATCGGGAGGGGGCGGTCATGGGCATGGGCCGGGACGAGAGTGGGACGGACAGGCGCCATGTTGACAGAAGCGCGCGCCAACCGCCAATTCGTTGTCAAAACATCATTGACAAGACAACGAAAAGCGCGCATCGTCTCTTCCGCACATCTTGGCGATCCGCTTCTTCATGGCTTCCAATCTCCTGATCATCCTGTCGGACGAACACAGCCCCGGCGTCATGGGCTGCGCCGGCCATGACGAGGTGTCGACCCCGCATCTGGACGCGCTGGCCGCGTCGGGCACGCGCTTCGCCAATGCGGTGTGCGCCAGCCCCATCTGCGTGCCGACCCGCGCCGCGCTCGCCACCGGGCGGGCTGTGCACGAGGCCGGGTACTGGGACAACGTCGATGCCTACGACGGCGTGGCGCCCAGTTGGCACCATGTCCTGCGCCAGCGCGGGCACGAGGTGGTGTCCATCGGCAAGCTCCACTACCGCGGCACCCAGGGCGACGACTACGGTTTTTCCGAGAGTCTGCTGCCCATGCACATCCATGGGGGCCGGGGCGAGGTCAAGATGCTGCTGCGCAATCCGCCGGCGTCGCTGGGCGACGGCGCGAACATGCTGGCTTCGGCGTGCGCGGGCGAATCGGACTACAACCGCTACGACGACCGCATCTGCGACACGGCGGTCGAGTGGCTGCGGCGCAAGGCGGCGGCGCCCGCCCCGGACAAGCCCTGGGTGCTGATGGTGTCGCTGGTCGCGCCGCATTTTCCGTTGACCGTGCCGGCGCCTTTCTTCGACCGCTACGCCGGGCAGCCACTGCGCCTGCCCAAGGCCTACCGGTTCGGCATCGACGACGAGGCCCATCCCTTCATCCGGCAATATGCGCGCGAGACCGGCTACAACGTCCATTTCCGCGACGAATCGGACGTCAGGCGGGCCCTGGCCGGCTACTACGGCCTGGTCAGCTTCCTGGACGCCAAGGTCGGCGCGTTGCGCCAGGCGCTGGAGGCCGGCGGGCTGGACGACAGCTCCCGCATCATGTACTTGAGCGACCATGGCGACAACGTGGGCGCGCGAGGGCTGTGGGGCAAGAGCACCATGTACGCCGAGTCGGCGGGCATACCGATGATCCTGTCCGGGGCGGGCATCGCGGCCGGGCGCGTCGAACACACGCCCGTCGGCCAGACCGACGTCTACGACACCGTGCTCGACGCGGTGGGCGTACCGGCCGATGCCGGACGGGTGTCGCCGTCGGCCCGTTCGCTGCTGCGGGAGCTGCCCGCCGGCCGCGCGGTGCTGTCCGAATACCATACCGTTGGCTCGCGCGCCGGCGTCTTCATGCTGCGCGATGCCCATACCAAGTACGTCCACTATTGCGACCATCCTCCCCAGTTGTTCGACCTGGACGACGATCCGGGCGAACTGCGCGACATCGCCGCGAAGGCGCCGGAACGGGTGCGCGCCTGGCGCGAGCGGCTGGCCGAGTTCTGCGACCCCGACGAGGTCGACCGCCGCGCCAAGGCCCGGCAGGCCGAGCTGATCCAGCGCCATGGCGGCGACGCGGCGATCCGGGCGGGGGCGGGCATAGGGGGGTACACGCCGGTCGTGGCGTGAGGGGAAGGTTTCATCGCGGCGCATGCCGCCGCGTCATCGACAGAACAGGCAGGAGACATGACATGAAGTATCCCAAGGTCCTATGCGGACTGGTCGCGGCCGTGCTGGCCGCCGCGGCCGGCATGGCGCAGGCGCAGCCGGCCGGCGTGCGCCTGCTGGTGGGCTATCCCGCCGGCGGGGCGCCCGACGCCGTGGCGCGCGTGTTCGCCGAGCACCTGCGGCAGGTCTCCGGCGTGTCGGTGGTGGTGGAGAACCGCGCCGGCGCGACCGGCAAGCTGGCCATCGACGCCGTGCAGGCGGCGCCCGCCGACGGCCAGACGCTGATGGTGATGCCGGCCAGTTCGCTGCTGCTGACGCCCATGGTGTTGAAGTCCGCCAACTACGATGCCGTCCGGGATTTCGCCCCGGTGTCGGCGTTGGCCGAATACGGGTTCGGCGTGGCGCTGGGGCCGGCCGCGCAGGGTGCCACCCTGGCGGAATTCATGGCCTGGGCCAAGGGCCATGCCGACCAGGCCAACTATGCGACCCCCGGGCTGGGCACGCCGCAGCACTTCCTGGGCGCGGAACTGGCCAGGCAGGGTGGTACGCCGCTTACGCACGTACCGTATCGCGGGGGCGCCAATGCCGTTACCGACGTGCTGGGCGGGCAGGTCGCGGCGCTGATCACGACCGAGCAACTGCTCGTGCCCTATCAGGCTCAGGGCAAGCTACGCGCGGTGCTGATCACCTCGCCGCAGCGCAATGCCAAGCTGCCCGGCGTGCCGACCGCGCGCGAAGCGGGCCTGCCGCAGCTCGAGGCGGTGGATTGGTTCGGCCTTTTCGCCAAGGCGGGAACGCCGGCCGATCGGCTGGCGGAGTGGCAGGCGCGGACCGATGCGGTGCTGGCCAGCCCAGCCTACCGCAAGGCAATCGCCGATCTGGGCTACGCCTTGCCGGCCCGGCCCACGGCCGGGCTCGGACCCCGGCTGGAGCGCGAGCGGGGGCAGTGGAGCGACCGGATGCGGGTTTCCGGTTTCAAGGCAACGGAATAAGATCTATCGGGGAGCGCGAGCCGCGCGGACAGCCGGGGCGTGGCTGGCGGTGCGATCTCCCGGCGCGAGGAGCAGGCCATGCAGAAGTTGAGTGCGCAGGACATCGAGCAGGCGATGGCGAAGTTGCCCGATTGGCAACTGGACGCGCAGCGGGGTGCCATCCGGCGCCGGTTCCAGTTCGAGGATTTCAGCCAAGCTTTCGCGTTCATGACGCGTATCGCCCTGTACGCGGAAAAGAACGATCACCATCCCGAGTGGTCCAACGTCTACAACCGGGTGGACGTGACGCTGACCACCCATGACGCCAACGGCCTGACGCAGCGCGACATCGATCTGGCGCGCCACGCCGACGAGGCTGCGCGCGTCCATTCCAGGTAAGAGGCCAGGATGAAGCAGCCATCGACCGCGCCCAAGCACGGTCTTGCCGCCGGCGACGGGAGCCGGCCGGAGCGGGCGGACTGGACCGTGGACCAGGGCTGGGAACATTACACCCAGGAAGAACACGCGGTCTGGAAGTTCCTGTTCGAGCGGCAGTCCAGGCTGGTGCCGGGCCGCGCCTGCCGGGAATTCGAGGCGGGCATGCGCGACCTGCCCATCGGCCCGGATCAGATTCCCGATTTCCGCCGCCTGAGCGAGGTGCTGTCCCGGCGTACCGGCTGGCAGGTCGTGGCCGTGCCCGGCCTGGTGCCCGACGATGTGTTCTTCGAGCACCTGGCCAACCGGCGCTTTCCCGCCGGGCAGTTCATCCGCCGAGCAGACCAGCTCGACTACCTGGAAGAGCCCGATGTCTTCCACGACGTCTTCGGCCACGTGCCCATGCTGATGAATCCCATCCTGGCGGATTTCGTGCAGGCCTATGGCGAAGGCGGGCTGCGGGCCCAGCGCATGGGCGTCCTGCCCAACCTGGCGCGCGTGTACTGGTACACGGTGGAGTTCGGCCTGGTGCAGCAGACCGAGGGCCTGCGCATCTACGGCTCGGGCATCATCTCGTCGTATGCGGAAAGCCTGTTCGCGCTGGACGACCCTTCGCCCAACCGGGTCCGCTTCGAACTGGAACGCGTGATGCGGACGCACTATCGCATCGACGATTTCCAGGAAACCTATTTCGTGCTGCACGACCTGGAAGAACTGCTGGAGCTCGCGCGGGTCGATTTCGCGCCCATCTACGAGCGCATCCGCCAGCAATCCGAACTGGAGCCCGGCATCCTGCTGCCGGAAGACGACATCATGACCCGGGGCACCGGCACCTACCATGCCGCGCGGGCGAAAGGGAACTGACATGGCATCGACACACACGGGCCGGCGCACGGTGATGGTCACCGGCGCGGCCGGAACGCTGGGCGGCGCCGTGGCCGCCGCCTTCGCCGCCGAAGGCGACAACCTGGTGCTGCTGGACCGCCGTGAGGCGCGGCCGCCGGCGGGGCTGGACGCGGCCTCGTGCCTGGTCGTGGCGGTGGACCTGCTGGATGCCGGGCAGGTCGCGGATGCCGCGGGCCGCGCGCGCGACCGCTTCGGCGCGATCGACGTGCTGTGCAACATCGCCGGCGGTTTCCGCATGGGCGAGGCCGTGCACGAGACCGGCGACGCCACCTGGGACTTCCTGCTGGACCTGAATGCCCGCAGCATCATCCATACCGCGCGCGCCGTCGTGCCCGGCATGGTGGAGCGGGGCGAAGGCCGGATCGTCAACGTCGCCGCCTATGCCGCCCAGCGCGGCGTGGCCGGCATGGGCGCCTATTGCGCCTCGAAAAGCGCGGTCATGCGCTTGACCGAATCCATGGCCGCGGAGCTGCGCGAACGGGGCATCAACGTCAATGGCGTCATGCCCACCATCATCGATACGCCCGAGAACCGGCGCGACATGCCGGATGCCGACCCCGCGCGCTGGGTGGCGCCGGCCGACCTGGCCGAGGTGATCCGCTTCCTGGCCTCGCCGGCGGCACGCGCCGTCCACGGCGCGGTGGTGCCGGTGACGGGGCTGTCCTGAGCGTCGTTCAGGACAGCTCGGCGTTCAGCGGAGCCAGTTCGGCGATGACATCCGGCATCGGCCGGGCGCCCGCCGGCAGGTTCAGGCTGATATGGTGCGTGCCGGCCTCGCGCATGCGCGCGAGGATGCCGGCCAGCGCCCGCACCCCGGTGCGATAACCCAGTTCGATGGCTTCGGCGGGCGCGTCGGGGCGGTCCAGCAATTCCACGCGCATGGCGACACCGAAGGCGCGGAACTGGCCCGGCGCGGCGCGCTCTACCGCCTGGCGCCACATGGCGTGGCGGCCGCGCTGGACCTCCGGCGGGCGATGGTAGGTGGTCCAGCCCACCGCGTGGCGGGCGATCCAGTCCAGGCTCTGGCCGGCCGAGCCGACGGCCAGCATGGGCACGGAGGTAGCGGGAAGCGGCCGCAGGCTGAAGGCCACGGGCGGGTCGTCCGGCAAATCGGGCACGACGCGCGGCGGGGTGTCCAGCGCGGCCGACAACTGTTCCCAGTGGGTCCGGAAATCTTCGCGCCGGGTGGCGGCGTCCCGGCCGAACGCCAGGTATTCGGGCGGGCGGTCGCCCGACCCCAGTCCCAGCACGAAGCGGCCCGGCGCCAGCGAGGCGACCGAGACGGCGCCCTTGGCGACGTGCAGCGGATGGCGCAGCGTCAGCACGATGGCGCCGGTCACAAGGTGGATGCGCCGGGTGCGCGCGGCCAGGGCGCCCAGCCATGTCCAGGGATCGAGATGGCCGATGGCTTCGGGATAGCCGGGATGGTTCAGCGGCACGTCGCGCACCCACAGCGCGGCGAAGCCCGCCGCCTCGGCCCGTGCCGCGAGGTCCAACTGGTGAGGGAAATCGACTTCCCGCTGGCCGGCATGTTCGGCGGCGTCGACCCAGGGCAGGGCCAGGCCCAGCGTCAGCCGGTCGGCCTGGAACAGGGACGCCGCCGCGTTCATGGCGGCCTTTAGATGGGTTCCATGCCGTTCTTGCGCTTGATCGCGGCGGCCTCGTCGCTGGCCATGAAGGCCAGCAGCTTGCGCATCGTGTCAGGCTGGGCGGACGTGGCCGCCACGCCGGCGGAGAACGTGGTCATGATCTGCAGGCCGGGAGGCAGGGGCCCCACGATGTCGATGCCGGGCACGTTCATCATCTCGCTCAACTGCTGGAAACCGAGATCGACTTCGCCCTTGGCGATCAGGGCGCCCACCGGGACGCCGGGCTTGGACTGGACGGTGCGGTCCTTGATCTGGTCGGCGATGCCCCAGCGTTCGAACAGCTTGGACAGGTAGACGCCGCTGGGGCCGGTGGAGTAGCCGATCGTGCCTCCATCCAGCACGGCCTGCTTGACCGCGGCCTCGGAGCTGAGGTCCGGCCGGGGCGCGCCGGCGCGCACGGCCACGTAGACGCCCGACTCGACCAGGTCCACGCGGCTGCCCGCCACGATGTGCCCGGCTTCGGTCATCTGGTCGATGACGTTGGCGGCCAGCACGATGGCGTCGAAGGCTTCGCCAGACTGCACGCGCCGGGCGGCATCGACGCCGCCGACCGACTCCACCAGGACGTCCTGGGCTTGCGCCTGCGGGTATTGGGCGACGAGATCGGCAAGCAGCTGCTTGGTTGCCATCGAGGAAAGGATGTGGATCTGGGATGCCATGGTTTGCTTCCTGTGAGTCGGCGGCCGGCGCGGCCCTGCCGGCAGATTAGAACATAGGGGCGTGGTGCGACGGGCCGCCTTCCCCCCACTCGCGGACGAAGGCGTCGCGGAAGGCGCGCAGCCAGTCCAGGCGTTCGCGGGCTACGCGCGCGCCGGTTTCGGTGCGCATCGTGGCGGGCAGCGCGGCGAGCTTTGCCTCGATGTGGTCGAGCGCGTAGGCCCGGTCGTCCAGCTCACGGCCGTGCGCCAGCGGATCGGTGGCATGGGCCAGCGCCGACCCCATGCGGCCCGCCGTGTAGTACAGCCGCGCGAGTCCCACCGCGCCCAGCGCGTCCAGCCGGTCGGCGTCCTGGACGATGCTGGCTTCGATGGTGCGCGGAGCGATGCCGGCGGAAAAGCTGTGCGCCTCGATGGCGTGGGCGACGGCGTCGAGCCGGTCGGCGGGAAAACCGGCATCGGTCAGCAGGCGTGTGGCCCGTTCGGCCGCCAGGCGTGAAGCTTGTGCGCGGTCGGGATGATGCTTGGGCAGGTTGACGAGATCGTGCAGATGGCAGGCAGCCAGCACGACCAGGCGATCCGCTTCGGTATGCGCGTCCAGCAATGTGCCCGCCGCGCGCCAGACGCGCTCCAGGTGGCTGGCATCGTGGGCGCCGTCCCCTGTGTCCGCCGACGCGGCCATTTCCATCAGCCGCGCTTGCCAGTGCGTCAGTTCGCCGTCGTGGACGGCCGTCAGCGGCCGGCTCACGAGCGATGCATCAGGATGTTGACCAGATTGCCGAACGGGTCGCGCACGTAGAAGCGCCGCACGCCCCAGGCTTCGTCGCAGGGCCCGTAGACGATCTCGGTCCCGTGCGCGCGGGCGCGCGCCAGCACTTCGTCGACGTCGTCGACCTCGATGGACAGGGCCGGCACGGGCGTGCCCGAGCCGCCCTCGCTGGCCACGCTGACCTGCGGTGTCTGGGAGCCGCCGGCGGCGAAGGTCATGAGCCAGCCGTGGTCCATGACCACGTCCAGGCCCAGCAGCCTGCCGTAGAACTCGCGAGCGAGGGCGGGGTCGGGGGTGGTGAGGTTGGCGACGATGCGGCGGACGGTCATGGTGGTCGGGCTCCGGAAGCGAATCGTGACCGGAGATTTTATCGCCCGCGACCCCCGCGGCTGGAAGCGCGCCGCGCTCGTGGGTAAAGTGGAGGCTTGCCCACCCACGCACCGCCGTCTTGAAGCCAGCCCCGTCCGCCGATCCCCGCCTGGTCCGCCTGCGCCGCATGAAGCTGGGCGCGCTGGGCCTGCTTGCCGCGTCGCTGGCGGGGTTCGGGCTCAGCCATGCCATGGGCGGGCAGGGTGTCTGGGCCTGGGTCCGGGCCTTCTGCGAGGCGGCCACGGTCGGCGCGCTGGCCGACTGGTTCGCGGTGGTGGCGCTGTTCAAGCGGCCCATGGGCTTGCCGATTCCCCATACCGCCATCATTCCCGCCAACCAGGCGCGCCTGGGGGACAACCTCGCTCTGTTCGTGCGCGACCATTTCCTGGCGCCCGACGCGCTACTGGCCAGGCTCCAGGTATTCGACCCGGCCAGCCGGCTGGGGGCATGGCTGAGCGAGCCGGCCCAGGCGCGCATGGCGGCGGGCATGGCGCGCACGTGGCTGTCCCAGGCGCTGGACCTGCTGGACGAACGGGCCGTGCGAGAGGCCATCCAGTCCTTCGTCGTGGCGCGTCTGCGCGCCTGGGATGCCGGCGCCACGGCGGGCGAAGTGCTGGGGTTGCTGACGCGCGACGGCCGTCACCATCAGTTGCTGGACGAGGCGCTGCGGCGCCTGAGCGGCTACCTGGACGACGAAGGCGTCAAGGCGCGCGTGTCGGACCTGATGGTGAAGTACGCCCGCAAGGAATGGCCCAGGATCGTCGGGACCGTGAATCTGGTGAAGCCAGTGGAGGGGATCGCCGACAACCTGGCGGACCGGCTGGCCCGGGCGCTGTTGGACGAGTTGCAGGAGGTGCTGTCGCGGCCGGAGCATCCGCTGCGCCAGGACTACGAGGCCTGGGTGGGGGACTACGTGGCGCGGCTGCGCGACGATGCGCAACTGCGCGAGCAGATCGATGGCATCAAGGCGAGGCTGATCGACCATCCGTCGGTGCAGGAATACGTGCAGGGCCTGTGGGCCGAGATCCACGATGCCCTGCGGCGCAACCTGGACAACAGCGATTCGCCGCTGGCCAGGCACCTGGAGCAGAGCCTGCTGGGACTGGGGCGCCAACTTGGCGGCAATCCCGCCCTGCGCGAGGCGATCAACGAACATGTCATGACCGGCGCGCGCAGCCTGGCGGACCGGCTGCGCACCGGCGTCACCGAGCACATCGCACAGACCGTCAAAGGATGGGATGAAAGGCGCCTGGTGCAGGAACTGGAGCTGAGCGTGGGGCGCGATCTGCAGTACATCCGCTACAACGGCACGCTGGTGGGCGGCTTGATCGGGATCGCGCTGCACGCGATCGTGCTGGCCTTTGGCGGTTGAGCGGCGGCCGGGCCGCCCAGGTCAGGGAAGCATGGCGTTGCGCGGGAGCGCGGTGCGATCCGGCAACGATTCTGGCGGAGTCGACGGGATCCGCCGGCGCAGGTCAGATTCCCTGGCTCCGGACAGGCTGGCGAGCTGGGCGATGCTTAGGGGCTGGCCGTTGACGCGGGCGCCGGGTTGATCCTGCTCGCTGTCCAGATTCAGCCGGAGGGCATATGGGACGGACTTCTCGTTTTCCTCGCGCGGAAATGCTTCTCGCACGGGCAGCAGTTCCGGTGGCAAGAGCTTCAGTTGGGGATCTTCGCGTAGGTGGGCTGCCGTTGCCCCGGATAGGCTGGCGAGCTGGTTGATGCTTAGGGGCTGGCCGTTGACGCGGGCGGCGGGCTTATCCTGCTGGCTGGCCAGATTCAACCGGCGGGCATACTGGGTGGCCTGTTCGTTTTCCTTGCGAGGAAATGCTTGCCGCACGGACAGCAGTTCCGGTGGCAGGGACGTCAGTTGGGGATCCTGACGCAGGTTGGTTTCCTTTGCCCCGGATAGGTGAGCGAGTTGAGCGATGCTCAGGGACATGCCGTTGACGCGGGCGGCGGGCT
>MKUP01000010.1:590124-775354 GCA_001898625.1 Burkholderiales bacterium 67-32 | reverse complement strand
TACATCTACGACAAGATGGGGCGGCTGACCAAGGAGACGCTGCCGGTCACGTCCAAGAACGCGGCCGGGACCCCGATCGCGGTGGTAAACCAGTTCGCCTACGACCTGGCGGGCAACCTGACCTCGAAGATCGAGGCCGTCGGGCTGCCCGAGCAGCGCACGACGACCATGATCTACGATGTGCGCGGCCTGATGACCGAGCGGCGCGGCCAGGCACGCACGACCTACGTGTACGGCACCGGCACGGCCAACAACATCGTGCCCAAGGAAACCTGGAAATACGATGGCCGGGGCAACGCCATCGAATACAAGGACGCGCGCCTGGGCGCCACGACCTGGACCTACGATGCCCGCAACCTGCGGCGCACCGAGACGCGCGCCGACGGCGGCCGTACCGAGTGGGATTATGACGAAGTCGGGAACGTTTCGGTCCAGCGGGTCTACGGGGACCTGAACCTCGATTCGAACAAGACGTATCGCGAGACGCGCTATAGCTACGATGCCTTGAACCGGGTGATCGAGACGCGGGTGCCGGGGTTGCAGTGGGCTCGGTATAAAACCGCCACCGGCATGGTGGAAGGCTTGACGGGCGATGCGGTGGTGACCACCCGCTACGATGCGCTGGGGCGCGTGGTCAGCGTGAAGGATGCCAACAAGAACGGCGATAACGGAGGAGGAATCACCTACTACTTCTACGACAGGGTCGGCAACAAGCTGTTCCAAGTCGACGGGGAGTCGTATGCGACGGCCTGGACCTACGATGCCGAGGGCAATGTGCTACAGGAGCGGCGCTACGCGACCAAGCCCACGATCTCGACGTTGAATGGCTCAGCGGGCGACGCACCGGAAACCCTCAACGTCGACACGCTGCGAGCGGAATGGACGATCACCTCCAGCGACCGGGTCACCACCTATACCTATGACCGCAACGGCAGAAAACTGACCGAGGGCCTGGCGGGCTTTGTCTATTCGAACGTGAACACCGAGGGCGGGTTGACCTCGAGCACCGCCACCTTGACCACCCGGTACACCTACGATGCCCTGGGCAACCTGGCTTCGCAGACCGACATGAAGAACAACCGGATCGACTACACCTACGACGTCCTGGGCCGCCTGGCCCAGAACCAGCAGGCGAGTTTCGTCGACTACCGGAACCAGTCGGTGCGGGCCACGACCCAGTACGTCTACAACGGCTTGAACGCCGTCGTGCAGGAAACCAAACTCGGGGCCGGAGACGCCGACCGGGTCTCCACCTTTACCTACGATGCCGGGCTGCTCAAGACCCAAAACATCGCCGGGGTGGTGACGACCTACGACTACGATGCGACCGGCAACATCACCCGCGTCTCGATCGACCGCAGCGATGCCGACGGCGCGGTGCGCAACGAGGCCGAGCTGATCAAGTACGACGCGATGAACCGGGAGGTGCTGCGCGCCTCGACCTGGAAGGCGCCAAGCGATACGACGTGGACCACGACCCTGGTCAAGGAAGTTCGCTATAGCAAATACGGCGAGATCACCGGCCGGCGCAGCGCCGCCACCGCGGGCGTGGCCGCCACGCCGTGGCAGGAATACGCCGACTACGACAGCGCGGGCAAGGTCTGGCGCACCAACGCCGGCCAGGGCATCACCAAAGTTTTGCAGTACGACCTGAACGGCAACGTGACGCGTGTCAGGGAATCGCAAACGACCAATCTGCGGCCCCTGAGCTACTCGGCCGCCATGGTGGCCAGTACGGATATCTTCGATACCGTCAGTCTCTACGACAAACGCAACCAGGTCATCAACGCCATCCAACCCAAGATGAGCGGCCAGGCCGATGTGCCGACCTTGCATGCCACGTCCATTATTCCTATACCCGGAACGGCTAGTGGGGGGATCGTGCTAGCAGGGACGGGGCCGGCACAAAACGCTGGCGATCCAGTAGCTGTGACCCAAATTTGGGATAACTTCGGTTTGCTTGGGGGCCAGACCCTTACGACCACCACCAAGGCATGGGCTTCCAATTCCTGGGTGGGCGATGATTATGGCTCGTACGTTGCTACGGGAAAGCTTGAGTCAGTCGTCGTACGAGTTCCGAACCTATCGAAATTGTTCGGTAGTGGGACAGTGACTGTTGTGGTGGACTATTGGATAGAGAACGCTTGGGGAGGTTTTACCTGGGGCCAAGCTTCACAAGATTTCTATACGGCCACTGGAGGGGGAGATTTCACCGTCAGCGTCAACAAGGATTTGCCTGCAACTAATTATTTCCAGATGCCGGGCGATTACCCATTTCGGCCAGTACTGAAGACAACAGCCCGTGTGGTGGTCATTCCAGACAAGGGGCGAGTTGCAACCGAGGTAGGGAGGGTGGAGTTCTCGGGCCAAATGTTCCACCCCTTGGAGTGGGATGGTAGTTCTGAAGGTCCGGGTCAATATCCGAACTATTCGAAGCTCCAGTTGGAGGGCCAATCAAGCAGCGCCTCAGCATTCTCCAACCAGTTGCGCCTGCGAACCGAGCCGAGCGCGATTGCCAACAGCCTGTATTACAAGGCGGCAGGCGGGACGTTTCAGCGCCTTTCGACCAATGCATTCTCTGCCCCAACTTGGGACGGAAGCGTACAGTTGCATCCGGACTTCATTACTGCCAATGTGGCTTCCCTGCCTCGAGGTTCATATGAGTTGTTGCTCATATCCACTGACAGCACGGGAAAGGTGCTGCAGCACAACCTGTATTCGATGAACCTGGGAACGACCGACGCTACCACCTACATCACGGTCAACAATGCAGCCAATGTAGGGGTCTATACCGGAAATGGCTGGCGGGTTGATACGACAGGCCTTTACGTTCGACTAGCCGACGCCGTCGATTTCTTCGATCTTCGAGGTCCTTCGGGGGCGACCCGGGCGGCACTAGTCGAGGTTTCTTACACGAGTACAAACGGCAGCCTCGTCAAACAAAATCTCTATGCACAAGCGAACCAACTTGGCAGAGTGACATGGAGCTTGGTCGGAGTTAACACGGCTCAGGCGGTGAGCATCAGTTTGTCGGGCTCCAATGGAATCTTGGGTGAATTGAGCGGCACGATAGGCACTCAACCGCTCTTTGCTTTTGCTTACACCAAGAATTCTGCCGTCGTCTTCAAGGGGCTGCCGCTTGCAAGCGCATCAATCCTGGTGACTTACACGTCTTCCACTGGCGCGACGGGTACCGTCGCTCTCAAGCCTACCTGGACCGGAGCCTACTACTTCGATTACGTCGCCGCCGGCTTGACCCAGGGAACCTATCAGCTGCGAATCGTGGCAAAAGACAGCGCCGGCAACGACATTTATCGAAGCTCATCGAGCGTGGCGCTTGGCTCGGTCTTTACGAAGAATTTCGTAGGCGAGACGATTCCGGTCAAGCTGATTCTCAGTATCAACAACGCCGACTACAACGTCCAGACCATGGGGGCCATCACCCGCGTGGAAGTGCGCTATCGCCTGAAGGGCGCATCATCGGACTTCATCTTCGAAACCGTTACCGACAATATCAGCTACCCGTCTTTTGGCTGGTATCCGGCCAATGCCCAGCCCAACCAGGAATATGAATACTATTACGACGTGTACGCCGCGGGTGGCACGCTAAGCACTGAGCCCTTCATCCTGGCAAGAAACAGTGGCTATTTCCGCCTGCAGGACACGGCCAATACTTCCAACAACCAGATGCAGTGGATGTGGGACGGCCTCGTCGACCAGAACGCCATTGTTCAGCGTAAGCAAGCCTACAACGCCTTTGGAGAAATCTCTTCCGAAACCGACGGCCGGGGCAACGTCACCAATCTGTACTACAACACCATGGGACTGCTGACGCGCAAGCTGCAGCCCAGCGTCACCTACACGACCGCCACCGGCCTGCAGGCCAGCATCCGGCCCGATACCTATTATTACTACGATCTGCTAGGCCAGTTGGTGGGCGTCAGGGACGCCAATACCAACATGAACACCCAGGCGTGGCGCGTGGGACCCGACGGCAAGAGCATGGTTGTCCAGGAATGGCATGCGGACCTCGGGGTTAAGAAATTCGGCTTTGACGTGTTTGGCAACCGCCGCTATAGCATCGACGAGGAAGACCGCCGAACCGACTACACCTACGATGCCCAGGGCCGGTTGATCCTGGTGGAACGGCCGGTCGATCCCAACAAGGGCAATGCCCGCAGCACCGAACGCTACGAATACGACCAGTTGGGATATCGCATTGCCAGCGTCGACGCGCTTGGCAATCGGACAAAAACCTACTACGACGTGGCCAACCGCGTCACCCGCTTCGTCTCCCCGCAAGGGCGGGCGACGATGAACTACGCCTATACCTACGACAGCACGCTGGTCGGGATCGACGGTACGGTGGCCGGCGGATGGGTGCGAACAACGACGAACGCCGCGAATCTCTACACGACCGACAAGCTGGACGTCTTCGACCGAGTCCTGAGCCACCGGGACTTCGGGGGCCATCAGTTCACCTATACCTACAACAAGGCGGGATTGATCAGTAGCCAGCAGGGTACCAGCGGCCAGTCGATCAGCTATGCGTACTACGGCAATGGCCTGCTGGCGTCCGTGACCGATAACGGCGCCCATACGACGTCGACCTATCAGTACGATTCGGACGGCAACCGGACGCGGGAAATCTATGCCGTGGCCGGCGGTACGCCGCTCCAGAATGCGGTGATCCAATACGACGGGCTTAATCGGGTCAAATCCATCGCCGGAGGCGATTACGACATCAGCTACGAGTACGACGCGGTGGGCAACCGCCGCCGCGTCTACAGCAAGTACACGGACGGCCTGGGCAACACCAACGTCGAGCAGGACTACTGGTACGCCTACGACGCGATGAACCGGTTCAAGGTCACGATGGGACAACTGGCCGGGGCGCGGGGCGGACCATCCACGGAGATCATTGCCGGGACGACGGGCGATGGGGTCGCCATCACCTACTACAAGGACGGGCAGCGCAAGACCGCCACTTACGCGGGCAACAGCCAGACCACGGCGCATACCGAGAACTATGCCTATGACGCGAACGGCTACTTGACCACGGTGACCATCGGCGGGGTTGTGCGTGCCGAGCGGACCAATGACGCCGCGGGGCGGGTCGTGCGCTATATCGAGCGCAACGAGAACAACGGTGTCCGCACGGACGTGACCCGCACCTGGAACGCCGATGGGTTGCAAACGCTGGAAACCGATAACCAGACGGGACGGACGACCAAGTACGATTACTTTGATGAAGGATCTTTGAAAACCGTGGTGTCGGAGGGCGGCGGCCCCGCGAAGACCACGACCAGCTACACCTACGACTGGTGGGACAACGCCAAGCAGAAAGAGGTCAGGATCACGGGCGACAACGGCCAGCCGGGCTGGGCTCCGGGCTTCTCGCGGTTTACCTACGATGTGAACGGCAACATCAAGAGCGCGACCGACGTGGTGGGCAAGCGGGAGTTCCGCTACCTGGTCAATGGTGACGGGCAGGTACTGCGGCGGGACGAGTATCTCGGGGCCAATACCAATTCCACGACGGGTGAGTTGATCAGTGCCTACGGCAACCGTTCGCACTCCTACTACTACCTGGGCGGACACCGCGTCGGCAACGTCGGCAACGATGGCGTCGAACGGGTGGACTATGCCCAGGAGTTGTCGCGGACGACGCCCGAGCAGACCAAGGCCGAGGACTACTACAAGCGGTTCAAGCCGTCGGCGGGTGCGGATTTCGACGAAAACTACATGCCGATCAACAGCGGCTATCCGGGATCGGCACCGGGCGCGTACACGGTTCGCACCGGGGAGACGCTGCGCAGTATTGCGACCTCGCTATGGGGCGATGCGGCGCTGTGGTGGGTCCTGGCTGATGCGAACGGACTCAGTGGCGATGACGCCCTGATCGCTGGAACGGTACTGCGAGTGCGGTTCAAGGTCACGATGGGACAACTGGCCGGGGCGCGGGGCGGACCATCCACGGAGATCATTGCCGGGACGACGGGCGATGGGGTCGCCATCACCTACTACAAGGACGGGCAGCGCAAGACCGCCACTTACGCGGGCAACAGCCAGACCACGGCGCATACCGAGAACTATGCCTATGACGCGAACGGCTACTTGACCACGGTGACCATCGGCGGGGTTGTGCGTGCCGAGCGGACCAATGACGCCGCGGGGCGGGTCGTGCGCTATATCGAGCGCAACGAGAACAACGGTGTCCGCACGGACGTGACCCGCACCTGGAACGCCGATGGGTTGCAAACGCTGGAAACCGATAACCAGACGGGACGGACGACCAAGTACGATTACTTTGATGAAGGATCTTTGAAAACCGTGGTGTCGGAGGGCGGCGGCCCCGCGAAGACCACGACCAGCTACACCTACGACTGGTGGGACAACGCCAAGCAGAAAGAGGTCAGGATCACGGGCGACAACGGCCAGCCGGGCTGGGCTCCGGGCTTCTCGCGGTTTACCTACGATGTGAACGGCAACATCAAGAGCGCGACCGACGTGGTGGGCAAGCGGGAGTTCCGCTACCTGGTCAATGGTGACGGGCAGGTACTGCGGCGGGACGAGTATCTCGGGGCCAATACCAATTCCACGACGGGTGAGTTGATCAGTGCCTACGGCAACCGTTCGCACTCCTACTACTACCTGGGCGGACACCGCGTCGGCAACGTCGGCAACGATGGCGTCGAACGGGTGGACTATGCCCAGGAGTTGTCGCGGACGACGCCCGAGCAGACCAAGGCCGAGGACTACTACAAGCGGTTCAAGCCGTCGGCGGGTGCGGATTTCGACGAAAACTACATGCCGATCAACAGCGGCTATCCGGGATCGGCACCGGGCGCGTACACGGTTCGCACCGGGGAGACGCTGCGCAGTATTGCGACCTCGCTATGGGGCGATGCGGCGCTGTGGTGGGTCCTGGCTGATGCGAACGGACTCAGTGGCGATGACGCCCTGATCGCTGGAACGGTACTGCGAGTGCCGAACAAGGTCACGAACGTACACAACACGTCGGAGACCTATCGGCCGTATGACCCGGGTAAGGCGCTGGGGAATACCAGTCCGACGTTGCCCGAGCCGCCTCCGCCGCCAGGGCGGGGAGGGTGTGGCGGGTTGGGGGCGGTACTGTCAGTGGTGGTGGCTGTGGCGGTCACTGCATGGACAGGTGGCGCCGCGTCGGCGCTACTCGGTAGCAAGATGCTCGGCTGGGCAGCGGCCGGCGCGTTGGGTTCCGTCGCGGGTCAAGCTACGGCAATGGCTACAGGGGTCCAAGACAATTTTAGTTGGACGGGGGTAGCACTTGGTGCCGTAGGCGCAGGAGTGACGGCTGGTTTGACGCAGGCCGGATCGTTGAGCGCCGCATTGGCCAAGTTGGGCGATACGGGAAGCCAGATTGCTCTGGGCGGGATCCGCTCGGTAGTGACACAGGGTATTGGGGTGACGACCGGGTTGCAGTCTAGCTTTGATTGGAAGGGAGTGGCTATCAGCGCGATTGCACAAGGTGTGAGCTATCTCGCGTCGAATGCGATCGGTGAGGCTCAGTACGGCGAAAGGGACTGGGCCCTTTTGAACAATGGAGTGGGTCCGGAACTGCGTAACGCCTTCTTCGCTCGTGACGGTATTGAAACCGCCATCCGTTCAGTAGGTGCAGGATTGGCGGCAGGTACCAGTAGTGCGCTGATGAGAGGTGGCAGTCTAGGATCGCAATTGGGGGCGGTCACCCTAGATGCCGTGGGAGCCTCGATCGGCAATGCCGTCGCAGGACAACTGGCTTCCGCGGATTTGGCAGGAGCGTTGAAGAATGTCAGTGCTAGTGATTTGCGGACGATGCAGAGGCTAGGAGAGAGAGCGGGCATTTCATCATGGGAGGATCCGGCGAAGCTGCAAATTCTGGCGAAAGCCAGTTGGGCGCAAGGAGCGCAGGGACACTGGTACTCACCTGAAGAACGGGCTGGGATTACTGCTTCTTACCTCGGATTGTTCTCTGGAATGTCCGAGGATCGTGTAAACGAAACGATAAGGCTATTCCGGGCTGAAGGACTTTTTTCCGATCTGACTACCCGCACAGTACCTCGAAATGTAGTTGCGTCAACACAGGGGCCGGACACCACACAGGAATTCAGTTCTATACCGACCTTCTATCTGCCGGAAACCAGCGTCGTTGGCCAAATTCCCAAGCCATTCCTGTTGGCTAGAGCTCTGGATGATATGACGGTTGGAGCTGGTCGTGTCGTGGAACAGCTAGGACAAGCAATAGAAAGCAATCCTATTGCAAAGGCGGGATTGATGGCCTTGGATGTGGCCGCAGGCCCGGCCGCTTTTGCTGTTCGACAAGCAGTCTCGATGACCGAGCTCGGGAGAATTATTGAGCGCGGGCAGGAGCAAGCACTAGGCTACTTGGTGGGCCGCTTTGACCTCGCGGGGTATGATGGGGCGGAGTCGGGAAGTGGTGCGATTGGGGCGATGGCTTTGGGCTCAGCTTTGCTGGGTGGAGCAACGAAGGCTGTAGGTGATTTGGCACGGCTGACTAGGGGGAACGGGGTCAGTCGTCTACCAAATGCCGTCGCAGAAACTACTGCCGTAAACGGAGGGGGCACAACAGGTCGCCAAGTCCTTTACCACTACACTAACGAAGCGGGGGCGGCGGGTATTGTGGACAGCGCCTCGCTCAATCCATCACTATGGCGCGTGGGGACGAAGGACGTTCGATATGGCAACGGGCAATACGTCTCTGACATTGTTCCCGGCACGCGGAGCCCATCGGAATTGTCACGCGACTTCCTCGGTATTCCATTCCAAGGAAGCCGATTTACGCATTATGTTGAGATCGATGCTACCGGTTTGGGAGCTGTCCAAGGCCGCGCCGGTGTGTATGTTATTCCGAACGAAACGCCGCTCGATCTAACGGGCAGATTGATCAGTAGCGGAAGGGTGCCGCGCAAATGAAATATGTCAAAGTCAGGTGGATACACACGTCGTCCGACCAACCGGTGATGCTCTATAGCGAGTTGAACGATGAGAGTTGGGAACTCAGAAAAGTCGAAGTCTATGCCGATGGACGCGCGGATTTTGCCGATCGCGAGGAGCAGTCTGGCAGCACGAAGCTCGGCATCGAGCCGCTACCTCCTTTGGAGGAGATCGCCGCAGATCCAGAGTTTGAACCGGTAGTAATATCGGCCGAGGAGTTCGAGGCCGCGTGGGAAAGCGCGAAGGCAAGATAAAAGCAGTGTCTCCCCTTATGGGGCAAGTCATTGCCTGCACACCGTTACGAAGGCTGGGGCTGTCAGAGATTTCGTGTTTAAGGCATAACATGCTATGCCGCACCCAGCGCATAAGCTGCCCAGGCCGAACTACAGGCTTTTGCCCAGGGGCCTTGGGGACAGAAATTTCCGACCGTTACCGCTGCCTGACGCAACGCCTGGGACCGCGTGATCCCTTTCTTTGCGTTCCTACCAAGCGTACGCAAGGTTGTTTAAACGACCAACGCCATTGAGAACGTCAACGTGCAATTGCGCAAGATCATCAAGGCCTTGGGTCACTTTCCCACCGACGATGCTGCGACCAAGCTGATCTGGTTGGCGCTGAGCAATATCACCGCCAAGTGGAGCCGTTCTACCCATGACTGGAAAACAGCCATGAACCAGTTCGCTATTCTTTATGAAGAGAGGTTCGTGCGCCCCGCCCCCTGATGTTCAACCCGCCTTGAACACGGAATTCCTGACAGACCCTCCCGCACGTTTCCCCGACCAACATCAGGGCGGGATTCACCGAGCAAGTGGTCCGGCTCGCTCTATCTTCGAGTAATAAGGTGAACTAGATGGGAATTTATGACGACCTGGCAGCAATCAAAGGGAGTGGAACTCCATTTGATAAGTTGATCCCCGTTTCTCCAGGTGGGATTGAGAAAATTCGGATGGATATTGAGAGTGTGCCAATCGATTTTTTATCCTTTTTGTTAGAAATTGGTTCCGGGGAGATTGGCAAGGCGGCTTATATGATCTATGGCGATTTACTTGTTCCAGAGGAAATTTTTGGTGAGTCGCCACCTTCTCTTGATGGCGTCGTTATTTTTGGCGATGATTTTCAGGGTTTTAGTTCTGGCTATAGAATCAAAGACTGGGTAGTGGTCGAAATTGATTCGACTAATATGTCTGTTCATGTTGTGGCGGCAGATTTTCAGTCTTTTATTCGGGAAGCGGTCAAGGCGGTGGGTTGACTGTTTTTTTCAAGGTCATGTGTTTAGGGTGTCGGGCGCCCCAGAAAGTGTAAGGGAGAGGAACTATTTTTTGAGCGGAGATTTATTGGAACTGCGTGATAAGGCTAGCAACCTGATGTGACGGGGTGAGGCGTTTATTTATCAGCCATCAATGACCTGCTCCATGAATACCGCAGCATCGCGCGCAACCTCGGCCGCCACAGGAACAGTTTCCACATACGCGGAAAACCCATGAGGCATACCCGGATAGACCACCAATTCATGCCGACGGTTTGTCCTCGCCAATCGCCCCGCGAATAGACGCGAATCCTCGACAAGCGGGTCGGCATCCCCCACTCCTAGCCAGACCGGTGGAAAGTCGTGCAGCCCGGTTTTCGCGGGTATGGCCGAGTCGGGCGGATTGGGCCATGCAGGGCCAAGGTATTGCTCCCACACCCATTTCGACTGCGGCCGCAGGTTCTCGCGCGGGCCGCCAAGGTTGCCGTAGCACAGGATCAAACAGGGAAGCGCCGCGGTGCGTCCAGCGTCCGCCACTCGACGCCAAGCCAACACACACAGCGACGCGCCAGCCGACTCTCCCCATAGGACCGCGCGATCAGGCAAACCCAACCCGTCTGCATGATCGAGCAACCACTCCACGCCAGCCACCACATCATCGCGCTGTGCCGGAAACACATGCTCCGGAGAACGCCGATAATCCAACGCGACCACCGATCGCGAAGTGGCATTGGCAATGCCCCGGCAGACCGCCTCGTGCGAATCCAGCCCGCCCGCCCACCAGCCCGCCCCGCGCACGAAGACCACGAAAGCATCGTCGCGACAGATAGCCGGCCGATACAAACGCGCACGCATATCGCCCTCGGCACCTGCAACGGTCAGATCACGCGTGCTCGCAATGGGCGGCAACCGCGCGTTGATCGCCGCAAAATATCGATCCTGCTGAGCCCGTGCCTCGGCCAGAGGCAGCACAGTGGGATCCGCCTGGGCGCACCCAGCGGCCTTGAGGCGAGCTTGCTCGGCGGCGATCAAAGGGTCGAGAGACGGGAGCGGTGTCGCCGTCATGCCTGAGCCTCTTGACGCATGCTCTTGGGTACCAGGGAAAAGTCCCAACCATTATTCTCCATCTTGTCCAGCACATCTGCGCCGTACTGGTCGATGATTTTCTGCCGCACAGCGGGCAGGCGGCCGACGTCGTCGAAGTCTTCCAACTGGCCCTGGATGATCACGAGCAGATGGGCGTCCTGGTCGGAGATGTTGATGAACTGGCGGGCGACCTTGGGCGGCATGGCGATCATGTCGTAGGGGGCCAGTTCCACGCTTTCCTGGCCCTCGTCGCCCCAGCGTATCAGCCACCGGCCGGAAAGCGCCATGAAGGTTTCGTGGGTCTTCCAATGCACGTGGAGTTCGGGGCCGTCGTTGGGCGCGGCAACGGCGAGTCCGACGCGGATGACGCCCTTGTCGCCGTCGACGATGGCGGGGTTGGGGGAAAGCCGTCCGGGCAGGGACGCGGGCGCCATCAGTACGTAGTTGGCCTTGGGGTTGAAGATGCGCAGCACGTCCGCGGGGATGCCCAGGTTGTCGTTCCAGTGCGCGGAGCGCGGTTTGAGTTTGTCGAAGCGGGCGATGCGGGATTGCATTTCGTCCAGGGTGGGGCAGAGGGTTTTCATGACGGTTCCTGGTGGCAAGGGAAGGAGCTCAGTTCTGTACGCTGATGGCCGCATCGGATACGACTTTCTTCCAGGCGGTGTAGTCCTGTTTGATGAAGGCGGAGAAGTCGCGTGGGTTGGAATAGACGACTTCGATGCCGTTATCCGCCAGGCGTTTGCGGATCTCGGCGGCCGAGAATCCGCGTTTGATGGCGGCGGAGATCTTGTCGACGATGGGCGATGGCGTGTTTCGTGGCGCGAGTACGCCGTACCAGGTGGTCACAACCATGTCGGGCAAGCCGACTTCGACCGCCGACGGGGTGTCGGGCAGCAGGGGTTGGCGTTCCCGGGTCAGCACGAACATGGCTTTGAGTTGCTGGCCTTTGATGAGCGGTACGGAGCTGGGCAGGCCGTTGATGACCATGTCGATCTGTCCGCCCACCGCCGAGGTCACCGCCTGCGAGGCGCCCTGGTAGGGGACGTGCAGGATGTCGGTGCTGGTCAATGCCTTGAATTTCTCGAAGGCAAGGTGGTTGGATGATCCGGCGCCGCCGGAGCCGTAGCTGAACTGGCCCGGATGGGCGGTCAGCCGCGCGCGCAGGGCGGAAAAGTCGTCCTGGCCGAATTTCTGCGGGTTGACCACGAATACGTTGGGCACTTCCGCGACCATGGCCACGGGTGCCAGGTCGGCCAAGGGGTCGAAGCGCAGGCTTTGGTTGATCGCGGGGGTAATCGTCAGTGTGGGCGAGGTCAGCAGCAGGGTATAACCGTCGGGCTGGGCCTTGGCGACGTGTTCCATGGCGATGCGTCCGCCGGCGCCGGATTTGTTTTCCACCACGACTGGTTGGCCCAGTTCCTGTGTCAGCCGCTCGGCCAGCATCTGGCCGACGACGAAGGTGGCGCCGGTGGGGAAGGGCAAGATCAGCTTGACGGGCTTGGTCGGGTAGCTGTTGGCATCGCTGGCGGCCGCAAGCGTGGAGCAGGCCGTCAACAGGGCGCCCAGAATCCATATCGATTTCATCGCTGTCTCCTGTTCTGGTGTTGGGCAGGGATGCTACGCGTCGTCGGACGGGGTGTCGGCGGGGCGGCGCTTATGAAGAAAATAAGCCGTGCCTAATGGGCGCAAGCCCGGGACGGAGCTTGTTCATTACGGGGAGTTCGTATGCATCCGTTGGCCAATGTCGATTTCCGCAGCTTGCAGATTTTCCTGACGTTGATGGCCGAACGCGGCGTGACGGCCACATCGCTGGTGGTGGGCGTTTCGCAGCCGGCCATCACGCAGGCGTTGAACAAGCTGCGCAAGACCTTCGGCGATCCGCTGCTGGTGCGCAGCCCGCAAGGCATGCAGCCGACGGAAAAGGCGTTGGCCCTGGAGCGCGAGATCAGGCGTTTCATGGAGGAGGTCGCGCATATCCAGGCCTCGCAGCAGGATTTCGATCCCTCGCGCGAGCAGCGCGAGGTGGTGCTGACCGCACCGGAGTACCTGGAGCAGTTGCTGCTGCCGACCATTGCCACGGTGCTGCGGCGCGATGCGCCGCGCGTCGCGTTGAGCATACGTTCGCCTGATCAGCGGCGGATCGATGCGCTGCTGGCCGCGGGCGACGTGGATTTCCGGCTGGGATGGGTGCGCGATCCCCCGTCTTCGGTGCGGGCCATGCCGCTGTTCGAGGACGACGTGGTGGTGATCGGCGGGCCCGGCAACCGGGCGCTGGCCGCGCCGTTGTCACTGCCGGCCTACGTGGCCTTGCCGCACGTGCGGTTGCTGGGAAGCGGCCGCACCACCTCGGGCCGGGTGATCGACGAGTTCATCAAGCAGCATGGCCAGAGCCTGGCGGTGTGCATCCATGCCCAAGGGTTGATGGCGCTGCTCGGCACGTTGATGGTGTCCGATGCGGTGGCCACGGTGCCGCGGCGCATGGCGCTGAAGATACGGGAGGTGTTCCCGGTGCTGGTGGTCGATTTCCCCGGGCGTTTGCCGCGTGTCAGCAATGCCTTGTACTGGCACGAGCGTACCCAGCGCAGCGCCTTCCACCAATGGTTTCGGGGTGTGATCGGCCAGGCGGCCAAGCATGCCGCCGCGACGTATGCATGATCGGTAGCGGTGGCTGGGTTTTTGTGGAATGATAGTGAAATATTACTAACATTTCACAAGGAGAGTCCTCCATGCCCCGCAAGCAACGCATCCTCACCCCCCACGTCGCCGAAGCCGCCCCCGGCCTTTGGTCCAACTGCCTGCAAGTGGGCGACACCCTCTACCTGTCGGGCCTGACCTCGCGCGCCAACGACGGCAACACCATCCAGGGCAGCGACGAATACGAGCAGTCGCAATTCATCTTCGCCAAGATCAAGCATCTGGTGGAAGCGGCGGGCGGCAAGATCGACGACGTGGTCACGCTGACGGTGTTCGTCACGCGCATGTCGGGCAACCAGGGAGTGTGGAAGGCGCGCCGCGAGTTCTTCACGGGCGATTTCCCGGCCTGCGCGTTGGTCGAGGTGAAGGGGCTGGCCAAGCCGGAAATCCTGGTCGAGATCCAGGGCCAGGCCAGACTGGGCGCGGGGGGCTGATCATGAAGAAACTCGTGTTGGGCCTGGCGTTGTCGCTGGCATCCACTGCCCCGATGGCGCAGTCGTTTCCCTCGCAGCCGCTGACGCTGATCGTGCCCTATGCCGCGGGCGGGTCGTCCGATGCCCTGGCGCGCGCGCTGGCCCAGGTGGTCGGCAAGGCGGCGGGCGTATCGGTGGTGGTGGAGAACCGTCCCGGCGGCGGCACGGTCATCGGCGCGCAGGCGCTGCAGGCCAAGCCGGCGGACGGGCAGACGGTCCTGATGATGGCGGCGAGCTTCGTCATCAATCCCTATCTGATCAAGGACCTGCCGTTCGATACGCGCAAGGATTTCCAGCCGGTGACGGCGCTGGCCTCGAATCCGCATGTGCTGGTCGTCTCGTCCAAGGTGCCCGCGAATGACCTGAAGGGGTTCCTCGACTGGGCGAAGGCGCAGCAGGGCAAGGCGAGTTTCTCGTCCTTCGGCAATGGGTCGTCGGGGCACCTGGGCTTCGAGCTGTTCAAGCAGCGCGCGGGCGTGGAGATGCTGCACGTGCCCTACAAGGGCTCGGCGCCGGCCACGATGGCGGTGCTGTCGGGCGAGGTGGACGCGACGCTGGGCGACGTGGGCGTGGTGGCGCCGCACATTGCGGCGGGCAAGCTGAAGGCGCTGGCGGTGTCGGGGGCGAGCCGCTCGGCCGCGCTGCCCGGGGTGCCGACTTTCGCCGAGGCGGGATTGGCGGGGTTCTCGTCTGAAACCTGGATGGGCTTGCTGACCCGCGCCGGTGTGGCGCAGGACCGGGTGAACCGTCTGCATGACCTGTTCGCGCAGGCCTTGCAGGATCCGGAGGTGCGCAAGACGTTGCAGCAGCAGGGCATGGAAGCGAAGCCTTCGGCCCCGGCCGAGTTCGCGCGTTTCCTGCAGCAGCAGTCGGACCAGTACCGGGTCGCGGTGGAGAAGGCGGGACTCAAGCCGGAATGAGCCAGGGCAGAGCGCCCGCGAGGCTACAATCGCGGGCGCACCCGCCACGCTTCATCCATCCGCATGCCTAGACCCTCGAAGACCCCGCGACCTGCCGCCGCCCGCGACGGCGATGACCATGCCGGCGGCTCGCCCTCGCTGGGCGAGCAGGCCTACGTGGCGGTCAAGCGGATGATCCTGTCGCACGAGCTGCGGCCGGGCGAGCACATCAACGTCGCGCAGTTGTGCCAGCGGCTCGACCTGGGACGCAGCCCCATCCACCTGGCGACGCACCGGCTGGCCCGCGAGGGGCTGGTGGAGATCCTTCCGCGCAAGGGGCTGCTGGTCAAGGCCGAGACGCTGGACGGTTTCCTGGAGCTGATCGCCGCGCGGCAGTTGATCGAGCCTTTTCTGACCGGGTTGGCGGTCGATCACATGAATCCGGAGATCGTGCGGCAGCTGCAGGAGCTGGTGGACGCCGGCTGGGAGCGCTATCGGGCGAAGGATCATGCGGGCGGCATGGAGATCGACCGGCGCTTCCACCATCTGCTGTACGACACGGCGGATAACCGCACTCTGTCGGATTTCGCGGCGCTGCTGCTCGATCGTTCCATGCTGCTGTGGTTCCGTCCCAAGGTGGACGCGGGCGAGCGGGCGAACGTGGCGGAGCTGGAGGACCTGCTGGACTGTATCCGGCGCGGCGATCGCGCCGGAGCGGTGCGCACGATGGAAGCGCATGTGGGATCGATCCGGCAGAAATACCTGGGTTGAGTCTTTCGCCTACCACCGGTACCTCAGACTCGCCACCGCATTCCTTCGCGGCCCATAAAAGCAAGAGTTGTCATCCCAGCAAGACGCGACTAATTGCTTGTCCAGCAGGTTCGCCACGTTGATGGCGATCTGCGCGCCCGCCAGCCGCGGATCGAGCCGCTTCAGGTCATAGCGGAAGGCAGCGTCCAGCACCACGTATCCGGGCACCTTCAGCGTGTTGTCCGCGTTTCCGTATGACGCGCCCACATACCGGACGCCTACGCCGAATCCCATCCCCGCCAGCGCGCCTTCCCCGAAGGTGTAGTCCACCCATCCCGAGGCCAGTTGCCTGGGCACGCCATACGGCCACTTGTCCTGCGCGGTGGTGCTGCGGGTGTTCCTGGTGTCCAGCAAGGTATAGGACGCGATCAGTGCAAGATGGGAAGACAGCGAGAGCTTGCCTTCCAGTTCGAGGCCGCGCGAGCGCACTTCGCCGGTCTGGACGCTGGCGAATGGATGGGTGGGATCCGGGTCGGCGGTCTTGACGTTGGTCTGGGTGATGTCGAAGACGGACGCGGTGACGAAGCTTTTCAATCCATGGGGCTGGTACTTCACGCCGACCTCGTATTGCCGGCCCTTGGTGGGCTTGAAGGGCTGGCCGTGGAAGTCGGTGCCCAGCACGGGGTCGAACGAGGTGGCGTAGTTGGCGTAGGGCGCGATGCCGTTGTCGAACAGATAGACGAGGCCGGCGCGCACGCTGGTGGCTTCGTCTCGTTGCGGGGTGTGCGAGATGGCGCCGGAGGACAGGGTCCCGGCGTCGGTGCCTGCCTTGGCCCAGTCGTGGCGCAAGCCGATCAGCGCCGCCCAGCGGCCGACGCGGATCTGGTCCTGGACATACAGGCCCAGTTGCCGCATGGTCTGCTTGCTGAGGTTGTCGTAGACCGGTGGGTCGATCGCCTGGTAGTAGGCGGGAGCCAGCACGTTCAGCGGCGGCACGGCGCCGTAGCCCAGGCGGGCGTCGGCGCGGTTGTGGCGGTAGTCCAGGCCGGCCAGGACGGTATGGCGGAACGCGCCGGTCTGGAAGGCGGCTTGCGCCTGATTGTCGATGGCGATGCCGTCCAGGCTTTCGCGAGAGCCGATGCTCATGCGGTTGAGCAGCGGGCGGTCGCCGTCCCAGCCCGTCTGGAACACGGAGCGGTAGTCGTACTTGGCATGCATGTACCGCAGGTTCTGCCTCAGGGTCCACGTGTCGTCGACACGATGTTCGAATTCGTAGCCGACGGACGTCTGCTTGCGGTCCGAACGCGAGAAGCCCGGATCGTCTTCGTAGAAGCGGGTGGGCAGGCGGCCCCAAGGAGAGGGATGCACGGTACCGCGCGCGGGCAGGTAGGTGAAGGCGCCGGCGGCGGGGTCGTGCTGGAGGTTGGCCAGCAGGGTGAAGCGCGTGTCGGCGTCGGGTTTCCAGGTGATGGCGGGTGAGATCGAGAAACGCTTTTCCTTGGCGTAGTCGAGCTGGGTGCCGGTGTCGCGCGCCACGCCGGTAAGCCGGTACGACAGGGTGCCGCTTTCGTTCAGCGACCCGCCGAAGTCGGCGGCGAGCTGCTTGCGGTCGAAGCTGCCGTATTGCAGCTCGAGTTCGCGCGTGGTGTCGGTGGTGGGGCGCCTGCTGACGAGATTGACCGCGCCGCCGGGGTTGACGCTGCCGTAGAGCACGGAGGCCGGGCCGCGCAGGATCTCGACGCGTTCGAGCATGTAGGGATCGATGGAGGGCGCGATGTAGTAGACGCCCTTGGGCAGGCGCAGGCCGTCCATGAGGCCGATGAAGTTGGCGTCGGCGCCGCCCGGCGTGCCAAAGCCGCGGATGTTGGGATAGTCGTAGCGGCCGGGACGGGCTTCGGGGACGACGCCGGCGGTGTAGCGCAAGGACTGCGAAATGCTCTGCGCGCCCTGGTCCTCCATCTGCTGGCGGGTGACGACGGACACCGATTGCGGGGTCTCGCGCAGCGACGAGAGCGTCTTGGTGGCGCCCAGGCTGTCCCGCGCGACATAGCCTTGTTCGGCGCCGAACGGCCCGCTGGCGGTGGCAGCCGTGACGGCGATGGTGGGCAGGACGGTGGGCGGCGCGGCCGTCTGGGGCGACGGATCGGCCTGAAGGGTGTACATGCCGTTGCCGGTGTGCACTGCCGTGAGGCCGGTGCCCTGGAGAAGGAGGGCAAATCCCTGCGCGGTGGTGTAGGCGCCGCGCAGGCCGGGCGAGTGGTGGTCCTGGGTCTGCTGGCTGCTGAAGGAAAGAGCGATCTGCGCCTGCGTGGCGTAGCGGTTCAACGCCGGCGCCAGCGGTCCGGCCGGGACGTCGAACTGGCGGACGGCTTCGGCGGTGCCGGCGGGCTGGGCCGCCGCGGCTGGGGGGAGGGCGGTGAACAGCGCCGCGGCGAGCAACGTCAGCGAAGCGGGCAGGAAGGGGGAGCGATGGTGGCGTTTGGAGGGGGCGGGGCGGCGGCCAGGCATGGAGGGGTCCTCGGGGAAAGAGTCAGTTGCACTACCCCAGGGCCGGACGAGCGGCGAAAAGATGAAAAACGGATTCAGCGGGGCTCGACCCGCACCCAATAGCGGCTCATCGTGCGTACGCGTATCGGAAACGATTGCGCCAGCACGGCCAGCGCCTTGTCGGTATCGCGCACCGGATAAGTCCCCGACACCCGGATATCGGCGACGGCCGGATCGCAACCCAGGTAGCCCGGCCGGTAGCGGGCCAGTTCGGCCAGCAGGTCTTCCAGCCGCCAGTCGAGCGCCGCGACGCTGCCTTCGCGCCAGGCCAGCGCCGATTCGTCCGCCGCTTGCAGCGTGCCTGGTTCCGTGGTGCTGAAGGTGGCGGCCCGTCCGGCCGGGACGAGCAGGCTGCGGGCTCCGCGGAGGGGCTGCACTTCCACCTGGCCGGCATAGACCGCGACATGGGTTCCCGCGGCCAGTTTCCTGGCTGTAAAGCGCGTTCCCAGCGGGCGCGCCGCGCCGTCTTCGGTCAGGACGGTGAAGGGGCGTGCCGGCCGGGCGCTGTCCGGCGCGGTGGCCACGAGGATCTGGCCGGCGAGCAGGTGGACCAGACGCCGGGTCGGGGTGTAGCGCACGTCGATGGCGCTGGCGGTGTCCAGGGCGATGCGGGTGCCGTCGGCCAGCACGATCTCGTCGAAACCGCCGGTGGGTGTCCGATGGTCGGCCATCCATTCGCGCCAGGGGGCGGCGCGGTAGGAGCCATAGGTCAGGACGCCGGTTCCCGCCAGTGCGGCCACGCTCTTGAGCACCGCGCGGCGCCGCGCCGAGGCGGCACGCAGCGTGGGCGCGGCAACGCCGCGGGGCAGCGCGGACAGCGTCTGCCGCAAGTTCTCCAGCCGCTGCCAGGCCCGTTCGTGCTCGGGCCGCTCCATGCGCCAGCGCTGTACGGCTTCGAGGTCCGCCGGCGTGGCGGCGCCGGAACAAAGGAGGGCGAAGCGCACGATGGCTTCGCGCCCGACGGGATCGTTGCCGGCCGCGGGGGCCGCATGGGGTGCGCGGCTCATGGCGTGAGGCGTTCCTGGGCCGCCACGGCCAGGTAGCAGCGTTCGAGCGCCTTCACCATGTAGTTGTTGACCGTGCGCACGGTCACGTCCAATTGCGCGGCGATCTCTGCGTAGGTGAGCCCTTCGAGCTGGGACATGATGAAAGCCTGCCTGACCCTGGCCGGCAGGCCCGACAACATGGCATCGACCTGCGCCAGCGCTTCCATGACCAGGGCGCGTTCTTCGACCGAGGGCTGGTGCGCCTGGGGCAGGGAGGCGAGCACGTCCAGGTAGGCCCGTTCCAGCGCGGCCCGCCGGTAGAAATCCACCACCAGGCCCTTGGCGATGGTGGCGAGGTAGTCGCGCGGTTCGCGGATGTCCGCGGCGTTGCACGCCTTGAGCACGCGCACGAAGGTGTCGTGGGCGATGTCGGCCGCATCGAAGCGGCATCCCAGCCGGCGGCGCAGCCAGCCCTGCAGCCAGCCATGATGGCTGGCGTAGAGGCTGGAGAGGGCATCCTCGCGCGGGGAGGTGGCGGGCATCTTTCGATCCGCTAGGTTGAATTAATGAGAATGGTTATTAATATTATTTCATGAAAAACAGAGCGACAAGCGACGCAGGATAGGCATGCGAGAGCCGGGCTCTCGAGTAAAATCACGCTCCAGGTCTCCTTTGCGTGACCCCAATTGCCCGAACGACCCATGGCCAAGCTGCCGCCCGCCGAAGTCCTGGACCTGCTGCTCGATGCCATCTGCGTCGTGGACCACGACGGCCGTTTCCTGTCCATCACCGGGGCGGGCGAGGGCATCTTCGGCTACAAGCCCGAGGAAATGCTGGGCAGGCGCATGATCGAGTTCGTCCATCCCGATGACCGCGCGCGCACGCTGCACGCGGTGGAGCGGATCGAGGGCGGCTATCTCCAGCGTTATTTCGAGAATCGCTATGTCCGCAAGGACGGCAGCGTGGCGCACATCATGTGGTCGGCGCGCCTGTCGGACGACAAGGCGCACCGCGTGGCGGTGGCCCGCGACATTTCCGCCCGCGACGACGTGCTGCCGGACGAGCGCCTGCGGCCGGCCGGGACGGCCGGCGAGGCATGGCGGCTTTCCTCGGCGCCGCCCAGTCTGACGCCTCCCGGGTTCGCGCCGATTCCGCTGTCGGGGCAGGACTACCGGGTGTTGCACACCCTGGCCAACGGGACCGGCGAATGCGTGACGCGCAAGGCCATCGTGCAGGCGTTGGGCGAGAATTTCCTGGACTACGACCAGCGCCGCCTGGACACGCAGATGCGCCGCCTGCGGCGCAAGGTGGAGCAGGCGTGCGGCCTGGAGTTGCCGGTGTCGACGGTGCGCAGCCAGGGCTTCAAGGTCTACCGGAAGATCGAAGTGGCCGACTAGGGCCCCGGGCCCGCTCTGTCAATGCAGATGTAACCACTTCTGTTGCCGTTGTCCCAGGCGAGGTGGCGGGCGGCCGGACGTGTAAACTTCCGGCTTTTGCCCGTCCGGTCCCATGGCGCACATGTCCGGGCGCACAGGCGCCAGCGGTCCGGCTTTCGTCCGCCTGCTTGCCCGCCTGGCGCACGCCCACGTTCCCACCCCCCGGCAGCCGCTAGCCGACCGGCTGAGCCTGTGGCTCGGCTGGACCGATGCCATCGCGCTGTCCGCGGTATTGAGCGGCAACGCGAAAGCGGCGCCCGCCAGCACGCCCGCCACCGATACGGTGGCGCGGGAGGATTTCGCGCGGGTGCGGGACGAGCTGGCGCAGGCCATCGAGCGGGACAGGGTGCTGCGCCCCGTGCGCAGCCGCCACAGGCGCGATCCCGCGCTGCTGGTCGATCCGGACGACGACACCGATTTTTCCCGCTACGGCCAGCGCTGCCTGGCCAAGCAACAGCAGATGGAGACCGGCATCGCGGCCCTGCGCGGCCGCTTGCGCGCCATGCTGGCCGCCGGTTCGCCCGAGATGGCGCGGCTGGCCGCGGTGGACGCGGTCATGGAGCGGGTGCTGGGCGCGCAGGAGCGCAATCTGCTGGCCTCGGTGTCCGGGCTGCTGGAAGGCCATTTCCTGCGCCTGCGCAAGGCCGGCCAGGGTTCCGCCAACAACGACAACGATCCCGGCCCCTGGCTGGACACCTTCCGCGCGGACATGCGGGGCGTCCTGCTGGCCGAACTGGATTTCCGATTTCAACCGGTCGAGGGGCTGCTGGCGGCCCTTCGCGCAAGCTGATCCGTCCTAGATGAGCAGATATCTTCCTTTCGTGGTTTTCTTCGTGGGTCTGGCCGTGGTGGGCTGGGTGGGCGTGGGCTATGTCGGCTCGAACCTGCTGGCGCTGGCGGTGATCCTGCTGATCGCCGCGTTCTACGTGCTGGGCGGGCTGGAACTGCGGCGTTTCCACGAGGCGACGTCGTCGCTGGCGCGGGCCGCGGCGGATCTGTCGGCGCCGCCGTCCAGCCTGGGGACGTGGCTGGAGCAAGTGCATCCCTCGCTGCGCAATGCCGTGCGGCTGCGCGTCGAGGGCGAAAGGGTGGGGCTGCCGGGGCCGGCGCTGACGCCGTATCTGGCCGGCCTGCTGGTGCTGCTGGGCATGCTGGGCACGTTCCTGGGCATGGTGGCGACGCTGCGGGGTACGGGGGTGGCGCTGGAAAGCGCGACCGACCTGCAGGCGATCCGCGCGTCGCTGGCGGCGCCGGTCAAGGGGTTGGGCTTCGCCTTCGGGACCTCGGTGGCGGGCGTGGCGGCGTCGGCGATGCTGGGGCTGCTGGCCTCGCTGTGCCGGCGCGAGCGCTTGCAGGCGGCGCAGGCGTTGGACACGCGCATCGCGACGGTGCTGCGTCCGTATTCGCTGGCCCACCAGCGCGAAGAATCGTTCAAGTTGTTGCAGCGGCAGGCGGACCTGATGCCGGCGCTGGTCGATCGGTTGCAGGCCTTGGCCGAGTCCGTGGCCAAACACAACGAGGCCCTGGGCGAGCGCCTGGCGGCCGGGCAGGAAAGTTTCCATGGCCGGGTCGAGTCCGAGTACCGGCGCCTGGCCGGGTCGGTGGAGCAAAGCCTGAAGGAAAGCCTGGCCGACAGCGCGAGGGTGGCGGGCGCCACGATCCAGCCCGCGGTCGAGACCGCGATGGCCGGCCTGGCACGCGAGACGGCCAGCCTGCACGAGACGGTCACGCAGGCGGTGCAGCGGCAGTTGGACACGTTGTCCAGCCGCTTCGAGACCAGCACCGCCACGGTGGCCGATACCTGGACCACCGCGCTGGGCGAGCACCGGCGGACCAGCGATGCGCTGGCCGGCGACCTGCGCACGGCGCTGGAGGGATTCGCGCAGACCTTCGAGCAGCGCTCGGCCAGCCTGGTCGATGGCGTGTCCGCCCGCCTGGAGGCGTCGGTGGACAAGGTGTCGGCGACCTGGGGGACGGCGCTGGCGGCGCACCAGCAGACCAATGAGACCCTGTCGGGCGAGCTGCGCGCCACATTCGATGGCGTCGCGCAGGCCTTCGCGCAGCGGTCGACCGAGATGGTGGAGACCGTGGCCGCGCGGCTGGAGAACGTGGCCGGGCAAGTGTCGGAGGCGTGGAGCGCGGCGCTGGCCGGGCATCAGCGCACCAGCGAGGCGCTGGCTGGCGACGTCCGCGCGTCGTTCGACCGGCTGGCGGGGGATTTCGAGCAGCGTTCGGTGGGGCTGGTGGACGGGATCGCCGCCCGCCTGGATGCCACGGCCGGGACGGTGTCCGGCGCCTGGAGCACGGTGCTGGACGAGCATCGGCGCACAGGCGAGACCCTGGCCGGGGACATGCGGGCGTCCTTCGATCGTTTCGCGGCGACGTTCGAGCAAGGGGCGGCCAGCCTGGTGGACAGGGTGGCCGGCCAGTTGGAGGCCGTCGTCCAGAACGTATCGGGTGTCTGGAACGAGGCGCTCGCGCGGCATGGACAGGCCAGCGAGCAGTTGTCCGGCGACACGCGCCAGGCGCTGGCCGAGGCCGCGGCCACTTTCGAGCGCCATGCGGCCTCGCTGTTGGACACGGTGGGACAGGCCCATGGCGAACTGCGGTCCGAGCTGGCCTCGCGCGACGAGGCGCGGCAGGCGGCCTGGACCGGCGCCCTGGAAACCCTGGCCGGATCGCTGAGCCAGGAATGGCGCGAGGCCGGGGCGCAGATCGCGGGCCGGCAGCAGGAGGTCTGCGAGACGCTGGCGCGCACCGCGGGCGATATCTCGTCCGAGTCCCAGTCTCATGCCCGCGCCACCATCGCCGAGATCGAGCGGCTGGTGCAGGCGGCCTCGGAAGCCCCGCTGGCGGCGGCCCAGATCATCGGCGAGCTGCGGCAGCAACTGTCCGACGGCATGACGCGCGACAACGCGATGCTGGAAGAGCGCGAGCGGCTGCTGCAAACGGTGGGTAGCCTGCTGGATACCGTCAACCACGCCAGTACCGAACAGCGCGAGGCGGTCGATGCGCTGGTGGCGGCGTCGGCCGACATGCTGGACCGGGTGGGCACGCGCTTCACCGAGCAGGTCGGCGCCGAGACCGGCAAGCTGGAGTCCGTGGCGGCGCAGGTTACCGGCAGCGCGGCCGAGGTGGCCAGCCTGGGTGAGGCGCTGGGCCAGGCGGTCAAGCTGTTTGGCGAGTCCAGCGACCGGCTGATGGAGCAACTGCGCGGCATCGAGGGCGCGCTGGACAAGGCCGTCGCGCGTAGCGACGAGCAGCTTGCCTACTACGTCGCGCAGGCCAAGGACGTGATCGACCTGAGCATGATGTCGCAGAAACAGATCGTCGAGGAGCTGCGGCAGCTCGACGCGCAACGGGCGCCGGCGGGCGACGCGTCCTGATGGCCGAAGACATCGAATCCAACGTCGAGGCGGCTTCGCCCGTCTGGGCGGTTTTCGGCGACCTGATGTCGGTCATGCTGGGGGCCTTCGTGCTGCTCCTGGTGAGCGTGATCGGCACGCAACTGGAGCTCTCGACCAAGCTCGAGGAAGAAGTCCAGCGGCGGCAGGGCGAGGTGCAGCGGCGGCAGGCCCTGGAACAGGCGCTGGCCGGGCCGCTGGCCACGGGACGGGTGACGCTGGTCGATGGCCGCATCGGCATCAGCGGCAACGTGCTGTTCGCGCTGAACTCCGATGCCTTGCAGCCGGAAGGCCGGCAGGTGCTCAAGAGCCTGGTGGGGCCGCTAGGCGCCTACTTGAAGGCCCGCGACGAGATCATCATGGTGAGCGGCTTCACCGACGACCGGTTGATACGGGAGGGCAACCGCCGTTTCGCCGACAACTGGGAACTGTCGGCGCAGCGGGCGCTGACGGTGACGCGCGCCCTGATCGACGAAGGCATTCCCTCGTCTTCCGTGTTCGCCGCCGCCTTCGGCGCGGAGCAGCCCGTGGCGTCCAACGCCGACGACCAGGGCCGTTCGCGCAACCGGCGCGTAGAGATCGCGCCCATGCCCCGGTCGTCCCAGAGCCGTGAGTAGAGGCACCGTGTCCGACGCGGCGGCGCTGCTCGACACCTGGCGCGGGCAGGGGGCGGATCGCGTCGATCCGCTGCGCTTCCATTTCATCGAGGCGCTGGCGCGGCGGGCGTCCGGACACGAGGGCGAGGCGCGCCGCATCCTGGACGAGAAGCTGGCCGGCGCGCTGGCCGACTACACCCGCGGTGTCGAGCAGGCGGCGGGAGCGAGCGAAGCCGTGGCGGCGCCCGCGCCGGCAGACGGCCTGAGCACGCTGGTCGATCTGCTGTCGGCGAATGGCGCCGCGCTCCAGGATGCCGCCGGCGACATGGCGGTGCTGGATTACTTCCGGGGCCTGTGGGCCGAGCTGCGCGTGGGCAGGGAGCTGCGGCAGGCGCTGGAGAACGTGCCCGAGAACGCCGGGCCGCTGAACTCGCTGCACCTCGTCCATCAGTCGCTGATGCTGATGCACGACCTGGCGCCGGGATACCTGCGGCATTTCCTGTCGTATGCCGACACCCTGTCGTGGATGGAGCGCATGAGCGGTGCCGATCTGCTGCTGGGCGCCGCCCCGCGCGCCGAGGCGCCGAAGAAGACGGGCAAGGGCAAGGCCGACTGAGGCCCGGGGCCGCTCCCGCCCTCGGAAGGCGGGAAAACGTTATGCTTGGCGGGTCGTTCGGCGCGGCCTCTGGTGGCTGACGCGCCGCCGCCGTTCCCGGAATGCCCGCGCCATGCCCCTGTTCTACCTACGCAAACTGACCGCCGTCGAGCGCACGCCTCAAGCCAACCGCCACCTCGCCTACATCCTGGCCCTCGTCGCCGGGGCGGTGAACGCGGGCGGTTTCCTGGCGGTCCAGCAATACACGTCCCACATGTCCGGCATCCTGTCGTCCATGGCCGATCACCTGGCCCTGGGCGGTGTGGCCTTCTTCCTGCAAGGACTGGCCGCGCTGCTGTTCTTCGTGCTGGGTGCGGGGACGTCGGCGGTGCTGATCAATTTCGGCCGCCGCTCGCGGCTGGCCAGCGAGTACGCGCTGCCGCTGCTGCTGGAGGCCGGGCTGCTGCTGTGCTTCGGCCTGCTGGGGGGCAACATCGAGCAGTTCCGCTGGCTGGCGGTGCCGGCCACGGTCATGCTGCTGTGTTTCATCATGGGCTTGCAGAACGCCATCATCACCAAGATCTCGCGCGCCGAGATCCGCACCACCCACGTCACCGGCATGGTGACGGACATCGGCATCGAACTGGGCAAGCTGTTCTACTGGAACGTCTCGCGCGAGGCCGATCCCGGGCATTTCGTGAAGGCCGACCGCGCCAAGCTGCGCGTGCTGGCCATGCTGGTCGGTCTGTTTTTCGCGGGCGGCGTGGGCGGGGCGCTGTCGTTCGCCTATTTCGGCTTCGTGTCGACCGTGCCCCTGGCGGTGCTGCTGGGCCTGCTGGCGGTGGTGCCGGTGGCCGAGGACATTCAGGGATACTGGCGGCACCACTAGGCGCGCGGCGGCGCGACGTTCAGGCGCCGCCGTCCGGCTTGAGTGCGCAGTCGCGCGCGTAGGCGTCCTCGTGCTCGGCCAGCACGTTCGGCACGAGTACCTTGAAGGCGGGTTTGCCGCCGGCGCCTTCCACCACCTGGTAGATGTGGTAGTTCTGGATGGGATAGTTGTTGCGGTTGAACCGGAACGGGCCGCGCACCGACTTGAACGGCGCGCCGCGCAGCGCGGCGGCCAGCGCCCGGCGGTCGGACACGTCGCCCGAGCGGGCGCGGACGGCGGCGTCGATCAGCATGGCGGCGTCATAGCTGAACGCGGCGTAGGACGTCGGGGTGCGCTTGTACTTCTTCTCGAAGGCCGCGACGAAGCGGCGCGACTGGTCGTTGTCGGCGCCGGGCTGCCAGGATTCGGCCACGATGGCGCCGACGCCGGCCTTGCCCATGGCGTTCACGCTGCCGGGCTCGACGGTATGCACCGAGTACATCGGCAGCTTCTGCAGCATGCCGAACTGCTGGTACTGGCGCACGAAGCTGACGCCCTGGCTGCCCGGGAAGAAGGCGAACAGGCCCTTCGCGCCCGAGTTGCCGGTGGCGGCCAGTTCGGCCGAGAAATCGAGCTGGGTGAGCGGGGTGTAGGTTTCCTGCGCGACCTTGCCCCGGTAGAAGCGCTTCAGCCCGGTAACCTTGTCCTTGGAGCCCAGGAAGTTGGGAGCGAGGATGGCGATGGGATCGACGCCGGTGTCCTGGAGATACTTGCCCATGGCCTCGGCGGTGGTGTCGCTCTGCCACGAGGTGATGAAGAGGTTGGGCTTGCACTGCGCGCCGGCGGTGGGCGAGGGACCCGCCACCGAGCCGATGAAGGGGACGTCGGTGCCGGCGATCTTTCCCTGCAGGGCCATCAGCACGTTGGCGTAGGTCAGCCCGGTGACCACGTCCACCTTGTCGCGGTCGAGCAGCTTGGTCAAGGACTGGACGGCGATCTCGGGCTTCATCTGGTCGTCCTCGCGGACGACCCGGGTGGCGACGCCGCCCAGTTTGCCCTGCATCTGTTCCACGGCCAGCATGAAGCCGTCGTACTGGTCCTGGCCGACGTCGGCCGACGGGCCGGACAAGGTGGCCAGGAAGCCTATTTTCAGATCGGCCGCCGCCGGGGTGCAGGCGGCCGCGGCGGCCAGGCCCAGGGTCAATGTCAGGATGCTTCGCATGTTTGTCTCCCTTTTTTGAATGTCATGCCCGCGTGCCTGTGCGGATCGGGCATCACCGTGCTTTATAGTTGTGCCGTTGGTTGGCCAGTATCCGCGCCTGCCGGCCCGTCATCCATGGGGTGGCGATGATTCCAAGCTATTAGTGGAATTGATAGTTCTTCCCAGGCCGCGACAGGAGCCGCGATGTGAAAGACCTGAATCTGCTGTACGTGTTCGAGGCCTTGTGGCGCGACCGCTCGGTCACGCTGGCGGCCGAGAACCTGGGGGTGACTCAGGGCGCCGTCAGCAGTGCGCTCAAGCGCATGCGCGTGGAGTACCGGGACAAGCTGTTCGTGCTGGCCGGCCGCCGCATGGAGCCCACGGCGCTGGCGGCCGAGATCGCCCCCGCGTTGCTGGAATCGTTGAACGCGATACGCAAGACCTCGGGCATGCTGTCGTCGTTCGACGCGGCGCAGTCCCGGCGGGCCTTCACGATACGCACGCGCGACGTGGGCGAGGTGGTGGTGCTGCCCAGCCTGTTCACGCGCATCGCCCAGGCCGCGCCGGACGTCAAGCTCAACGTCGTGTTCGCGCCCATCGACGAGACCGTGCAGGGTCTGTCGACCGGCCGTATCGACGTGGCGCTGGGCTACCTGCCGGCGCTCGAGCGCAACATCCACAGGAAGGTGCTGTTCAAGCAGCGCTACCTGTGCCTGATGCGGCGGGATCATCCCATCGCCCGGCAGGAACTGACGCAGAAGCGCTTCGTGGCCCAGCAGCACCTGTTGGTGGAGTACGCGGGCAGCGGCCACATCCTGTTGGAACGGGCGTTGAACGAGGTGGGCGCCCGCGATCGGATCCAGGTGCGCATGCAGCAATACCTGGCGGCCCCGCACCTGGTGCTGAACTCGGACCTGATCTGGACCTGCCCGGAGTCCCTGGTGGTGGAGCTGTGCAAGTACTTTCCGCTGGCGGTCAAGCCGGTGCCGCTGCCGCTGGGCCACTTCGAGGTGGCGCTGTACTGGCATGACCGTTTCCACAAGGATCCGGCCAGCCAGTGGTTCCGCGAACAGGTGGTCGACTGCATCGACGGCATCGGCTTCCGGCCCTGAACGGCGGGCACGCGCGCGCAGCGTCATTGCGCGATGGTGAAGCGGAATTCGCCGATGTGCTCGATCCATTGCCGCACGACGTCGCCCGGTTTCAGGAAGCGCTTGCGCGCGGCGCCCACGCCCGCCGGCGTGCCGGTCAGGATCAGGTCGCCCGGCTGCAGCGTCAGGCGCGAACTCAGGTGGGCGATCTGGTCGGCAATGCTGAACAGCATGCGCGACGTGTTCGAATCCTGCATCAGCTCGTCGTTCACCCACAGCTTCATCGCCAGGTTCATGGGGTCGGGCACGAAGCGCGCCGGCGTGATGGCGGGGCCCAGCGGGCAGGCGCCGTCGAAGGATTTCTGGCCTATCCAGTCCCACTTGAAGGGTGAGCCTTCGGCCACGCCGGGCCGGCCGAAATGGCCGCGCGCCGACAGGTCGTTGGCCACCACGTAGCCCGCCACGTAGTCCATCGCGTCGTCGACGGCCACGTCCTTGGCGGTCCTGCCCACGATCACGCCCAGCTCCAGTTCCCAGTCCAGCAGGGGGGCGCCGCTGGGCACGCGCACCCGGGCCTCGGGCCCGACCACCGTGGTGCCCGAGGCCTTGATGGCATGCCAGGGCATCTGGCCCGCGCCCTTTGGGTCGATCTCCAGCGGCATGGACAGTTCGCGCTGCATTTCCTCGACGTGGTCGCGGTAGTTGGCGCCGGCGAAGTAGATGGTGGGCGGGTGGGGATGCGGCGCCAGCAGGGTGGCGCCGTGGACCGGCTCGCGGCCGGGCAGGTCGCCGGCCAGCACGGCCAGCTTGCCGTCGGCGCGCGGCCAGTCGTCCAGCACGTCCTGCACGCGCGCATAGCGCGGCGAGGCGTAGATGTTGCCCTCGTGGAGCAGGCCGGTCCGGCTCTGGCCGTCGTGCAGGAAAGTCACGAGCTGGATCATGCGTCACCCTGGTTGCGGATCTTGAGTTCTTCCAGCGAGCCGATGTCGGCCGCGTCGTCCATCGAGAAGCGGTCGCCGAAGTCGAACAGGTCGTCGTGCTGGAAACCGTTGTCGTAGCACTGCAGCTCCCACCAGTTGTGGTCCAGGTCCTCGAGGTAGAAGGAGTACACGCCGTGCATGTCCTGCACCGGCAGCACCTGGCGGATGCCGTACTTGTCCTGCAGGCGCACGGCGTCCGCGTGCGCCTGGTCCACGGCTTCGCGGGTGGGCAGGTCCAGGCCCCAGTGGTTGAGCAGGTTGGCGGGATGGACCTGGTCGCCCACCTCGACGCAGATGATGTGGAAGCGCATGGCCAGGCGCACCGCCATGGCGGGCTTGCCGTGGCGCACGCATTCGAGTCCCAGGAATTCCTCGTAAAAGCGGCGCGAGGCCTTCAGGCTGTAGCACTCCAGCGTGCCGTGGCCCAGGCAGAAGGGCTTGATCACGGAGTCGTGGGCCGGCGTATCGACCCTGCAGTTTTCGGGCAGCATGATGTCTCCTTGTTCCAAAGGCGTGGGTTCGTGTGTCAGCGTTTGTCGGCGGCGGTCAGGAACGCGTCGGCGAAGAATTCGTCCTCGGGCAGGCCGCAGCGCGCCACGTAGTCGCGCCGTGCCGCGTCCACCACGACCGGCGCGCCGCAGGCGTAGACCTGGTGGCCGGACATGTCGGGGAAATCCTCCATCGCGGCCAGGTGCACGAAGCCGGTGCGTCCGGTCCACGCGCAATCCGGCGTGGGCTCGCTCAGCACCGGCACGAAGCGCACGTGTTCGTGCCGGTCGGCCCATGATTGCGCGAGGTCGTGCAGGTAGAGGTCGCCGCGCCTGCGGCCGCCCCAATACAGCGTGATGGGACGGCGGACGCCGCGCGCCAGGGCGTGTTCGATCAGCGACTTGATGGGGGCGAAGCCCGTGCCCGAGGCCAGCATGATCATGGGCTTGTCGCTGTGTTCGCGCAGGAAGAACGAACCCAGCGGGATCTCCAGCTTGTGGATCTCGCGCAGCTTCATCGCGCCGAACACATGGTCGGTGAAGCGTCCGCCGGGCAGGTGGCGCATGTGCAGTTCGACCTGCCGGACGCCCTCGTTGTCCGGCACGCTGGCGATGGAGTAGCTGCGGCGCGTGCCGTCCTGCAGCAGGATGTCCAGGTACTGCCCGGCGCGGAACAGCGTGGGCTCGTTCATGGGCAGCCCCAGCGTGACGATCATCACGTCGTCGGCGGCCCGTTCCATCTTCAGCACGCGGGCCGGCATGTATTTCGAGCGGATCGCGTCGGCCGGATCCAGTTCGTTCACCTGGACCACCAGATCGGTAAGCGGCGTGGCCTTGCACAGCAGCGCGTAGCCCTGCCGCTTGTCGTCCTCGTCCAGGCAACTGGGGTGGACGTCGCCGTAGTCGACCCGGCCTTCGACGATGGTGGCGCGGCAGGTGCGGCAGATGCCGGACCGGCAGCTGTAGGGCATGAACAGCCCGTTGTCGAGGCCGGCTTTCAGGACCGGGGTGCCGGGCGGACAGGCGTAGGCGTGTCCGCTGGGATGCAGGGTGATGGTGTAGTCCATGTCTCTCCATCTGCGCCCGGTGCGTGGCCGGGGCGCAGTCATAGTGTCCGACGCCAGTCTAATGACGGTCGCGCCGGGGAACTATCGTTCGGAGAGAAGGCTTGTTATTAACGGTACTAATGAGGAGGCATCGCCCCGGGTAGGCCGGGACGGCGTGTCCCCGGTATCTTCGCGATGACGAAACTATTGATCGCAGCAATAGGTGGTACGCGCCAGGGGCTGGCGATCCGCGCCGCGCCCGCGCCGTATACTGCCCGATTGCCCGACGCAGACAACCAACCAAGGCATTCGATGGAGCCGTCCGCTATCACCCGATCTTCCGCATTCCTGCAGGCCAGCGACGAAGGCAGCGCGACCAGTTTCCGCTGGCTGCTGGGGCAGTCCAAGACCCTGACGCTGCCGGAACAGATCGCCGCCCACGTGGGCGACCGCATCCTGAATTCCGCCATCGAGCCGGGCGAGTGGATACGCGAGCAGGACCTGGCCGACGAGTTCGCGGTCAGCCGCAGTCCGGTGCGCGAGGCGATGCGGCTGCTGGAGAAGGAAGGCATCGTGCGCATCCATCCCCGCCGGGGGGCCCAGGCCACGCAGTTGTCGCTCAAGGAAATCGAGGATCTGCAGGAGGTGCGCCAGGCCCTGGTCCGCGTGGTGGCGCGGCGCGTGGCCGCCCTGTCGTCGCCCGAGCTGGTGGCGATCCTGGAGGCGGGCGTGGCCCAGCTCGCGCCGCTGGCCGAGGACCCGGCGGGCGGCGATGCCTTCGGCGAGACGCTGTCGCGCCTGACGCTGTGCTGCGCCGCCCATAGCGGCAATGACCGCCTGTTCACGCTGATCACGTCGCTGTCGCTGCAGATGTCGCGCTACACCCGGCTGGGCCTGCGCTCGGTCGAGCGCCGCAAGCGTTCGCTGGCGCTGTGGCGCAAGTCCTTGCAGGCGATCCGCAAGGGCGACGCGGACGAGGCCGAGCGGCTGTGGGCCGCCCGGCTGGACGAGAACAGCGCGGAAATCCGTCGCTTGCTGAAGGACAGCGGCGTCGCGTAGTCCCGGGCCTGGCCCGGGACGCGGCACGGGCTGACTAGCGCGCGCCCAGGCTGGAGCAGCGGTAGCTGTCGGCCGACAGCGGATCGCCTCCGCCATAGCGCGGGAAGGCCGGATAGCGGCACATGGGCCGCGAGGCCAGGACCTTGTACGGCGCCGCCGTGTCGCGCCGGACCTGCACCAGGGCATCGGCCGGCGCGGTGCCCGCGTCGGCCCAGCGGTCCAGGGTGTCCAGCGTATCGTGCGTGGTGGGGACCTCCTGGCCGGTGGTGCGGCTGGCCGCGCGGCCGCCGTGCGACGAGGCGGGCGATACATACAGCCGCAGGAACTTGTCGGTGTCGGACTGCCCCATGCGCGCGACGACGCTTTCGTAGTACTGGATGCCGGCTGCCGGGCTTTGCGCGAAGTCCCCGGTGTTTTCGCGGATGATCAGCTTGCCGCCCCGCTTGAAGAAGGCGGACAGGTCGGGGTTGGTGGAGTCCATCCATTCCGAGACTTGCCGGATGCGGTCGGCGTAGGCGAGGGGGTCGTAGCCACGCACGTCGAAGGCGGGATCGCGGGCGATGACGTAGCGGGCGTAGCTGCTGCCATAGATCACGCCTCGCGCATCGGTGGCCGCCGGCGTGGGCACGGTGGGGACCTGCCCGGTGCTGATCCAGCGGCCGATGCCTTCGCCGCCGGGCTGTATCTCGCCGCCGAACATCCGGCCCGGATAGGCGGTGATGCCATTGGCGAGCGGGAAGGGCATGCGCACGGGGCCATAGGCCGCCTTCAATGTGGCGAGCTGCGCATCCGACAGGCAAGTGTCGCCGGCGTCGCCGCCGTCGGGGCAGCGCAGCGCCTGGAGGTCGAACCTGGCCTGGCAGCCCAGGTAGTCGCTGACCACGCCATCGGCGATGCCGTCCAGCGCGTCGCAGGCGTCATTGACGGCATCGGCCACCAGTTTGATCTTGGCGGTATCCAGCGTTCCGCCCTGGAACTGCGGCTGGGTGAAGGCCAGGAAGCCGTTGAAGAGTCCGGTCCATTGGATGACGGGGACGACCGACACGATGCCGTCGAAGTCCTGGGGATAGCGCTGGGCCATCGTCAATCCCTCGCGTCCGCCTTCCGATCCGCCGAAGAAATACTGCTTCCTGGGGGCACGCTGGTAGAAGCGCAGGAAGACTTCGTGCGCCACGTCTTTTACCTTCTTGTAGGACTCGTGGGCGAAGTTGGCGAACATCTCGTCGTTGAGCGCGAACCTGGCGGGATCCGTGGCGACGTAGGCGGCGGCATCGTGGCCGGAGTCGGTGCCGAACGTGGCGTAGCCCTGGGCCAGGGGCAGCGGCTGGCCGGCGGGAGCGTCGCGCAGCGGGTCGAGCCCGGTGACGAGGCTGCCGTTGAAGCCGCCGCCTCCGGCCATCAACGCTTTCTCGTTCCACGACAGCGGCAGGTTGATCTGGAAGCGGATGGGATCGGCGCCGGCGCTGCGCGCCGCGATGGCTCCCTGCACCTGGCAGTATTCCGGCAGGCCCGCGGCACTGCCGGCCGCCATCAGTTGCGCCGATGTCAGTGTCGCGTCGCCGCTGGGCAGGCCGAGCAGGCGGCTTTCCACCTTGGTGCCGGCCAGCGCGGGACAGGCTGTCCGCAGCGCGGCCTGGTCGGGCGGCGGGGTCGTGCCGGGCGAGTCACCGTCGCCGCCGCCGCAGGCCGCGATGGCCGACACGAGGCCGGCGCCGAGCAGGAATCCGAGGCGGGGCCGGCTGGACCGGATGGGGGGTGCCGAGGTTGGGTGCATGTCTCCTCCTTGCCTGATGGTCGTGACCGATGGCTGGCTTTCCATCGATCGTTTATGAAATTTAATTCATGTTTTGCAGGAAGTTTGATGCATCTTCGTGCAGTCAGCAACCAAAATCAGGTTGCCGATCGCGGTTCTGAATCCAGACAAGGTTTCGCTTAAATTGTCGACAATGCTAAGATGTTCAAAACTCGACAACCCAAGGAGACACCATGACAGCCCGAGCATTGCCACCCATCACCGGTCCCGAAGTCTGGAGCGGAACCAGCCTGGCCGGCACCACCGACTGGATCTGGCGCCTGGCGCCGGACGAGATCCGTGAACTGGCCGAGGCCACGGCCACGGCCCGCGCGAAAGGCATGAAGTCGACCGAGTTCGAGGCTGCCGACTTCCCCATCCCGCGCATGGCCGCCCGCCTGGAAAAGGTCCGCCAGGAGCTCGAGGGCGGACGCGGCTTCGCCTTGCTGCGCGGCCTGCCCATCGCCGACTACACGGACGACGAGGCGCGGCTGTTGTTCTGGGGCTTGTCCGTGAACCTGGGCGAGCCGCAGGAACAGGATGGCGCCGGCAACCGCATGCACAGCGTCACCAACACCGGCCTGAAGGTGTCGAACGACAACTCGGTGCGCAGCTACCAGACCGACGATGAACTGACCTTCCACAACGACGGCGGCGATGCGTTCATGCTGCTGTGCCTGCGTACCGCGGTGTCCGGCGGCGTCAGCAAGCTGGTCAGTGTCGCGGCGCTGTACAACGAAGTGCTGCGGCGCCGGCCCGACCTGGCCGGCGTGTTGCAGGAGCCTTTCCATTTCGACACGCGTGGACAGCATCGGGGCGGCCTGCGCATCCAGACCGTGCCCATCCTGAATTTCTTCGAAGGCCGGCTCAGTGCCCTGTACAAGCGCCGCTACCTGAAGCTGGCGCAGGATCTCCCCGACGTGCCGCGCTGGACCGACGCCCAGGCTCAGGCTATCGAACTGGTCGAGGAAATCTGCAACGACCCCGCGGTCCAGCTGAGCTTCAGCATGGAGCCGGGCGACATCCAGATCGGCAACAATTACTCGGTGCTGCACGCCCGCACCAAGTACCAGGACCACGACGACCTGGCCCGTCGCCGGCATCTGCTGCGCGCCTGGCTGACCCTGCCCAATGGCCGCCCGCTGCCGGCGGTGTTCGGCCAGACGCGTGAGTTCGGCACCTCGTACGAGCGCCGCCATGGACAAGCCGCCGTGTCGGCTTCGTGAGGAGAGGGCGATGATCTACAAGCATCTGTTGGCCGCCGCGCTGGGCGGCATGCTGTGCGCCGCGCCGGCGGCGCAGGCGGACGACGCCTTTCCGTCGCGGCCCGCACGGCTCATCGTGCCCTATACGCCGGGCGGCAATACCGACCTGCTGGGGCGTGTGGTCGCGCAGGGGTTGTCCCAGGCCTGGGGGCAGTCGGTCGTGGTCGAGAACAAGCCGGGCGCCGCCGGCACGATAGGCGTGGAGATGGTGGCCAAGTCCAAGCCGGACGGCTATACCACCGTGCTCGGCTCGTTCGGCAACATCCTGGTCGCACGCAGTTTGTACAAGAGCCTGAGCTACGATCCGGCCAAGGACCTGGAGCCGGTGGTGCTGCTGGCCACGCCGCCGGTGGTGCTGGTCGCCAACGAGAAGATGCCGTTCGACGACGTGAAAGGGCTGATCGAGTATGCGCGGCGCAATCCGGGCAAGCTCAACTACGGTTCGTCGGGCAACGGATCGTCCAATCACCTGTTCGGCGAGTTGTTCGCGTCCATGGCGGGCGTCAAGCTCACCCACGTGCCTTACAAGGGCAGCGGGCCGTCCGTTTCGGACACTATCGCTGGGCAGATCCAGTTGAACTTCGCGCCGTTTCCGTTGGTGCGCGAGCACATCAAGGGCGGCAAGCTCAAGGCGCTGGCGGTGACGAGCGCGCGGCGCTCGCCGGTGCTGCCCGACGTGCCCACGGTGGCCGAAGCGGGCCTGCCGGGTTACGAGGCGGTGGGGTGGTTCGGGCTGATGGCGCCCGCGGGCACGCCCAAGGCGGTCCTGGACCGGATCAACCGCGACGTGAACCAGGTGTTGAAGTCGCCCGCCATCCGGGAGAACCTCGCGAGCGAAGGCGCCGAGCCGGCGGGCGGTTCGGTGGACGACGCGCGGCGCTCCATCGCCGAGGGCGAACGCAAGTGGGGAGGGCTGGTGGAGAAGCTGAACATCCAGCTCTAGCCGCCGGCGCTACTTCAACTGGTTGAGCGTTTGCACGGCCGCGCGCAACGGTCCGATCAGCTTGTCCGGATCGAAGCGCGAGGCCGGCGTGACCAGGGACAGCGCGGCGATGCACGCGCCCTTGGCATCGAACACCGGCATGGCCACCGACTGCACCCCCGGCGTGTCGGTGCCTTCCGAGACCGCGTAGCCTTGCGCCGTGATCTCTTTGAGCATGGCCGGCCTGGCCAGCACGGCGCCCTGGCGCTGGAGCATCTCCCGGTAGGCCGGGCTGGAGAACGCGGTCAGCACCCGGCCGGACGAACTGTCGTTCAGGGATAGCAGGGTGCCGACCTTGACGTCGGCGCGCACCGCCACCTGCTGCGCTTCCACGCGGCGCACCAGCCGCACGCAATTGCCGTTCAGCACGGCCAGCGAGGCCGTTTCCCCCACCTGCAGGACCATCTCCTGCATCACGTGCGCGAACCGTTCCCCCAGGTTGGCCTGCACCAGCGCTGTTTCCCCTACCAGCGCCGCGTGCAGCGACAGGCGGTAGCTGCCCTGGTCGGTCTGTTCCAGCCAACCCGCTTCCATCAGCGTCAGCAGCTTCTGGTAGGTCGTGGCCCGGCTGCTGCCCGAGGCGGCCGCGAGTTCCATCAGCTTCATGGGGCGGTCGGACTTGCCCAGCAGATCCAGCAATTGCAGCGTCTTCAGTACCGAACTGAGCGGCCGGACGCCGCCGGCTTCGCGCGCTTCGAGCATGGCGCAGCTTCCTCGTCAGAAAAATTCTTGCATTCCCGGATGGGAAGTATAGAATGATTTAAATAGAATCATAAGTATTCTAATAGAATACATCAAGGCCGGGTAGCCGGCCAGGTGTTTCCCGATGCGCCGCGTGGCCGGCGCGATGACGACAGGAGCATGCATGGACTTTGCCGATGTGGAAGAGGCCGCCGCGGCCCCGGCGCAAGCCGGCGCCGAAGCCGGGCGCGAGCCTCGCATCCGCAGCGCGGATCTGTTGATGACGCCCGCCCGCATGGGCGTGATGCAGGCCAGCCGCCTGAGCGTGTCCCGGCTGCTGATGGCCAAGGCCATACGCGAGCGCTGGACCATCGAGCGGGTGCGCTGGCAGATCGACGATCGCGCGCGAGGCACCGCGCTGTATCGCATCGACACGGGCGCGATGCCGTTCGATTTCATCGTCCATTCGTTCGAGCCCAAGATGGAAGGGCGGGCGGGCCGCATCATCGGCCGCGCCTGGGACATGATGGCGGCGCTGGTCGAAGGGCCGGTGTCCGAACGCGACATCCGCATCACCGGCGAGGAAATCCCCAAGCTCTACGCCGGCCGCGCTACACCGGGCACCTTGATCTGGGCCCGCTCGAACCGCAGCGCGCGGGTGTTCAACCACACGGTGGAGTCGCTGGCGCGGGGGCGCCAGCCCGACGTGCCGACGCTGGCCGATGTCTGCTACCTGATGCGCAATACCGGGCTGGACGGCAACGGTACCTTCGGCACCCGTTCGTTCCGCGCGCTGGAAAGCACGCATCCGCTGCGGCGGCCGCTGGACGCGCAGATGCTGTGCGCCTACATGATGCGGGTGTTCTCGGTGGACCTGGTCAACCACCTGGCGCGCTGCGCTTCGCCGGCGGCGGCGCGGCTGGCGCCGGAGATCGAGCGTTTCCTGGGTGTGGGCAACGCGTCGGCGCTGGGCCTGATCCTGTACGTGAACAACCATCCCAAGATGGTGCACCATTGGGTGCGGGCGCGGGAACAGGCCATCGTGGGCGCCAAGCGGCTGCGCGTGGCGGCCGGCGACGCGAAGCTGGTGCTGCTGCTCAAACTGTTGGACAAGGCCATTGCCTTTCGGCGCGAAGACCGGATGGACTATGAACAGTTCACGGCCAGCGCCGACCTTGCCGCCGACCTGGCGGCGATCCGGGCGCAGGTGCAGGCGCTGCACGATACCGGCACGGTGCGGGGCAATGCCGAACGCTATCCTTTGTCCGCGCTGTGCGACGCGCTGGACGGCACGGTGCACGAGGAAGCCTACGAGACCTTCCTGGGCCTGCTGACCGAGCTGGTGCCCGAACTGTGCGACCGCCTGGCCGAGGGCCTGGCGGTGGACGAGGAATACGCGACCGATCCGTCGATGTCCATCGGCCATCTGCGCGACCTGCTGCATGCCGAATACGGCTGGGCTTTCGACATCGACCTGGACGCCGAAGGCGCGTCGAAGTTCGTCTGGTACAAGTCGGCCACGGCCGAGGAGCCGCGCCGCGGTCCGCGCGCCGAGGCGGGCGAGGTCTTCAACCTGGGGCTGGACCTGCCACGCCTGGTGGTGGGACTGGAGCGCGAGATCTCCCAGCGTCCGGCCGCCACCAGCGTCGCGCGCTTCCTGCTGGAAAAGCCCGAATACCGCTTCATCGTCAGCCGCGTGCAGACGCTCAGCGGCATGGCCTTCCACTCGCCCCACGCCAACATCATGGGCGAGCATTTCGTGCCGTGCGAGATCACGCGTTTCATCAACATCGGCATACATGGCATCGACAAGACGCGCGACTACCTGCAGCGCAACCTGCGCGGCGTCATCTACCAGGGCGCGCCCACGGCCGCGGACATCGCCGCCGGTGCCGACCCCCATTGGTTCTATCCCCAGGAGCCCGTCCTATGAACAGGGAAGCCGTCGATTCTCCCCGCGTGTTCGATGTATCCGTGCGCGAGGCGCGCATGTGCATAGACCGCATCCTGCTGGTGTGCCGCCTGCCGCCCGGCTATGTGCACAGCGTGAGGGAAGTGGTGCTGCTTTCCCAGTCCATGGGGCTGGGCGGGTTCCGCGCCTTGTACGAAGGTTATGAACGGCTGCGCGAAGGGTCGCTGGACCGGGTGTCGGTGCAGGATGCGGACGACGGCGCGCTAGTGGTGGACGGCGGCGGCATCCACGCCTGGGTGCTGCTGCCCACGCTGATGGACCTGGGCGTGGAGCGCGCCCGGTCGGCGGGTCGTGCCACGCTGCGCGTGTCGGGCGTGCAGGACCTGCACGAGTTGCACGTCATGGCTGGGCTGGGCCGCCGCTACGGCACGGGCGCCGAGGTCTCGCAGCCCGACGAGGGCGCGGGCCATGGGCAGAAGGCGGTGGTGACGCTGTTCAACACCGCGCGGCCGCTGGGCATGGATGAATGGGATCCGCTGCTGGCCGGGGCCATCCGCCACGGCTACCCGATCGACGGCGGCCTGTGGCGCGCCATCCATGCCTTGTCGAACGGGGCGCTGGCGCCGGACTCGGTGGTCTCGCGCCGCCATGCCGGGCCGGTCATCCTGCGCGACGACGGCACGCTGCAAGGCCGCCCGCCCGCCGATGACGACATGGATCTGAGCATGCTCCGCCATGTTCCCTCCAGCCAAGGATGCGCGTGACGCGCGAAGGACGATGCAGATGAATACGGTCAACAAACAGGTCGGCATCATCGTCGACGGCTTGTCGATGCCGGTGCCGGAGCGGCGCTGGTTCGAGGAATGGCGCGAGGCTGGCATAGGCTGCGTCAATACCACGGTGGCAGTGTGGGAGAACGCCGCCGACACCCTGGGCCTGCTGGGCAAGTGGCGCGTGGTGCTGGAGCAGAACCGGGATCTCGTCGCGCCCGCGGCCAGCGTGGCCGAGATCGAGGCCGTGGCCGCGTCGGGCCGGACGGCCGTGATGTTCGGGTTCCAGAACACCGCGCCGGTGGAGCACGACCTGGATCTGTTCGGCATGTTCCGCCAACTGGGCGTGTGCGTGATGCAGTTGACCTACAACCTGCAGAACTACATCGGCTGCGGCTACTGGGAGGAAAAGGACACCGGGATCTCGTCGCGGTTCGGCAAGCTGGCGCTGGAGGAAATGAACCAGCTCGGCATCCTGATCGACCTGTCGCATTGCGGCGAGCGTACGACCCTGGAAGCCATCCAGATGTCCGGCAAGCCGGTCGCCATCACGCATGCCAACCCGCGCGAATACGTGGGCACGCCGGTATATGGCGCGGGCCGCCTGAAGCAGACCGAGGCCCTGCGCGAGCTGGCCCGGCGCGGCGGCGTGATCGGCTTGACCCCCAATCGCAACATGACCCGGCACGGCGCCGCGACCACGCTGGAGCAGTTCGGCGACATGGTGGCCTGGACCGTGGATCTGCTGGGCGTGGACGCGGTCGCCATCGGCACCGACTACTGCCCCGGCCATCCGCGCTCGGTGCGCACCTGGTGGCGCTACGCGAAGTGGTCGCGCCAGAGCGCGCCGGCCAAGGAAATGGAGATCGCGCCACACGAAGGCTGGTCCGAGTGGATGCGCACGCCCGCCGGATTGCAGAACATCATTGTCGAACTGGACCGGCGCGGTTTCGGCCGGGCCGACATCGACAAGATTATGGGGGGCAACTGGATGAGGTTGTTGCGTGAAACGATAGGCTGATTCGTCGATTAGGAGCTGGGCCATGAACCGATTGCTGCGGTGTGTGTTGGGGGTTGGGGTGGTGGCGGTACTGGGCGCGGCTTCCTCCGCCCGGGCGCAGGACGATGCGTTTCCGAGCCGGCCGATCCGGTTGCTGGTGGGATTCGCGCCGGGTGGCGGGACCGACGTGGTGGCGCGGGTCATCGCGCCCAGGCTGTCCGAGATCCTCGGCCAGTCGGTAGTGGTGGAAAACAAGCCGGGCGCGAGCGGCATCGTGGCCGGCGGGATGGTGGCCAAGGCGCCGCCCGACGGCTATACGTTGATGATGGGGGTGGTGTCGGTCAACACCATCCTGCCGCATCTGTTCAACAACATTCCGTACGACACCGCCACGGACTTCGCGCCCGTGACGCTGACGGCGTCGGTGCCGCATTTCATCGCCGTGCATCCTTCCGTGCCGGTGCACAGCGTGCCCGAGCTGATCGCCTACGCCAAGGCGCATCCGGGCCAGCTCAGCTTCCCGTCGGCCGGCAGCGGCACCACGCCGCACATCGCCGGCGAGATGTTCAAGAGCATGGCCGGGGTGCAATTGCTGCACGTGCCGTACAAGAGCACGGGGCAGTCCATGCCCGACCTGCTGGCGGGGCGCTTGCAGGTCGGGTTCGATACCTATCCGACCACGGCGCCCTACGTGAAGACGGGCAAGCTGCGCGCGCTGGCGGTGACCGGCGCGCGCCGGCTGGCGGAGTTTCCCGACCTGCCCACGGTGGCCGAGTCGGGCCTGCCCGACTACCGTTTCGCCACCTGGTACGGTGTCTTCGCGCCCAAGGGCACGCCGGCCGCCATCGTCAACCGGCTGCACGACGGCATCGCCAAGGCCATGGCGGCGCCCGACGTGCGCGAGCAACTGGTGAAGATGGGCGTGGACGGAACCGAGACCAGGACGCCGGAGGAATTCGCGTCGCTGGTTCGCGCCGACACGGAGCGCTTCGGCAAGCTGGTGAAGGCGGCGGGCGTGCGGGTGGACTAGGGCCCTGCGTGGCGAAGGCCTCCCGCGGCGGTGGCGCGGGAGGTGGGCCGTACGGGACTACGGGTTGAGGAGGGTCTGGAGCACGATGCCGGTGGCTACGCCGACCAGGAAGTAGTCGGCGCCGACGTTGATCCAGTGATAGCCGCGCGGGGGCGGGGACAAGCGGTGTCCGCGCCAGTTGTCCACCACGTATTGCGGCCCGCGATAGGGGTAGGGGACGCGATCGCCCTTGGACCAGTGCCGATAGGCGGGGTCCCCGGGGCCGCGTCCCTGCGGGCCACGGTGATCGTGGCCGGGCGCGCGGCCCGGGCCGTGTCCCATGTCATGGCCGCGGCCCGGTCCCGGATGGTTCATGCCCGGGTGTCCCCGTCCGTCGTTGCCATGACCGCCTCCGGGCCGTCCGCCGGGAGGCCCGCCCTGCGCGTAGGTCGCGGTCGAGGCCGCGAGCAGGATACCGGTCAGCAGATGCGCCAGCAGACGCTTGGGTGCCATGATGATCTCCTTGAGGCAGTGCAACGCCGGAACACAGGCGTTGCGTCGATTCTATGCCTCGCGCATGGCCGTGCCACCCCCACGGGGCCATGCAGGTATTGCAGCCTGTTTCAAGAGGTGGGCGGCGTCATTCCACCGTGACGTTGGCGGCGCGCACGATGTCTTTCCACTTCAGGTAGTCGCTTTTGAGCAACCGGGCGAATTCCTCGGTGGACATGGCCTGCGCCTCGGCGCCCTGGGCGTGGATGGCCTCGCGGGTCTCGGGCTGGGCCAGCAGCTTGTTGACCGCCGTGTTGACGGTGGCGACGATTTCCTTGGGCGTGCCCGCCGGCATGAACAGGCCATACCAGGTGCTGACGTCGAAGCCCTTGTAGCCGAGTTCGGCGACGGTGGGCACGTCGGGCAGCGAGGTGCTGCGCTTGGCGCTGGTGACGGCCAGGGCCCGCAGCTTGCCGGACTGGATCTGCGCCATGGCCGACGGCACCGAGGACACCAGCAGGTCGACGTTGCCGGCCAGCACGTCCATCATGGCGGCGTTCGATCCCTTGTAGGGGATGTGCCGGATGTCGATCTTCGCGGCGTCCTTGAAGATTTCGCCGGCCAGGTGGATGGTGGTACCGCTTCCGGGCGAGCCATAGGTGATGGAGCCGGGCGCGGCCTTGGCCGCCGCGACCACGTCGGCCAGGGTCTTGAAGCGCGAACCGGCCTGCGTGACGATGACGATGGGCGTATAGCCGACGTGCGCCACGGCCACCAGGTCCTTGGTCGGATCGTAGGCCACGCTCTTGTACAGCCAGGGCGCGACCACCAGGTTGTCCTTCTGGCCCATCACCATCTCGTAGCCGGTGGGCGCCGCGCGCACGGCCGCCGCGATGCCTATGGTGCCGCCCGCGCCGGCGCGGTTCTCGGCCACGATGGTCCATTTCTCGGATTCGCCCAACCGGGTGGCGACGAGGCGGGAAAGAATGTCGGTGCCCCCGCCCGGCGGGAAGGGGATCAGGAGGCGGATGGGCTTGGACGGATAGGCCTGGGCATGGGCGCCCGTGGCGGCCAGCGCCAGCGCGGCGATGGCAAGACATTTGCGGAACATGGGATGTCTCCTCGTTCTGAGGGCGTCAAGCATACCGGAATCCGCCGCCGCGCCTGTTCCGGCCGGCCCCTTCGGCCGTTGCGCCTCGCACGTGGCGATGGAAAACAAGCGTCATTTCCTGGATCATGGGGGCATTCCAGTCAATAGAATATCGGGCGGTCCGTTTTCCCCCACCGCGCCGGACCGGCCTCGCGCCGCCGGAGGGGAGAACGGCCCAGCCGTGGAGGAGGGAGCGCGTGCCCCCGCAGTACAACAACAGCCGACGGGCAGTCGGCACGAGGGAACCGGCCAACGATGCGAAATTCCCGGGCGGCCTCGAGCCGGAAACCGATTTCATCCGCTACGCGCTGGACTGCGCCGCCATCGTGGCCAGCACCGATGCCCGGGGCACCATTACCTATGTCAACGCGCGGTTCTGCGAGATCAGCGGCTATTCGCGGCAGGAGTTGCTGGCTTCCAATCACCGGATATTGAAGTCGGGCCTGCACGGCACGGCGTTCTTCCGCGCCATGTATCGCGAGATCTCGCAAGGCCGCGTCTGGCACGGCGAGATCTGCAACCAGCGCAAGGACGGCTCGCTCTACTGGATGGAAACGACCATCGTGCCCCATGTCCTGCAGGACGGGATGGTGGACAGCTATACCTCGATCTGCCTGGACATCACCGAGCGCAAGCTGCTCGAGGACGCCTTGATGACCAGCAAGGAGAGCCTGCGGCGCATTGCCTACGTCGATCCGGTGACGGGATTGCCGAACCGCAGTTGGTTCCACCAGCACGTGGCGTCGCTGGTCGGCGAATGCCGGCGGGCCGGCACGGGATTCCACCTGGGGCTGATGGACGTCGACGCCTTCAAGGAGATCAACGACTTCTTCGGTCACCTGGCCGGCGACGAACTGCTGCGGGAAGTCGCCCGGCGGCTGAGCGCGATGGACGACGCTCGCCTGTCGGTCTCGCGGATGGGGGGTGACGAGTTCGGGCTGGTCCTGACCGGTGCCACCGACGGCGAGGCCACCGAGGTGTTCGAGCGGGCGCTGGAGTGCGTGCGCGTTCCCCTGCGCATTGCCGAGACGTCGCGGCGGTGTTCGGCCAGCCTGGGCGTTTGCGTGTATCCCGGCCATGGCGAGGACAGCGAAAGCATGTTCCGGGCGGCCGACCTCGCGCTCTACCATGCCAAGTCGCTGGGCCGCGATCGCCTGGAATGCTTCCAGCCCGCGCTCAGGGAAACCGCCGAGCGCAAGTCGGAACTCCTGGCCGAGATCGAGACGGGGCTGCGCCGCGAGGCATTCGAACTGCATTACCAGCCCATCGTTCCGGTCGCGCCGGGCGGCAAGGTCGCGCTGGAAGCCCTGATGCGCTGGCGCCACCCGCAGCGCGGCCTGCTGCCACCGGCCGCGTTCCAGGAAGGCTTCGCCGATCCGGCGGTGCGCGCCGCGTTGGGCATGTTCATGCTCGAACGCGTATTCCGCGACGTGGACGCGCTGTATGCGCGGAACATCCGGCTCGGCCGCGTGGCGATCAACCTGACGAACTCCGACTTTCGTTCCGAGGTCTTCCTGGACCGTTTCTTCGCGTTGTTCCGCGACAGCGGGATCGGCCCGGACCGGTTCTGCGTCGAGGTCACGGAAAGCATGTTCCTGGGCCTGAACCAGAAGCGGGTCGAGGACGGCCTGCGCCGCCTGCACGAGGCCGGCGTCGAGATCGCGCTGGACGACTTCGGCACCGGCCATGCGTCGTTGACGCACCTGCGCCTGCTTCCCATCGACAGGCTGAAGATAGACCGCAGCTTCGTTGCCAACCTGGTGGCGTCGACCGAGGACCAGGCCATCGTGCGGGGCATCATCGATATCGCGCACAGCCTGGGCAAGACCGTGACGGCCGAGGGGGTGGAAACCTCGGAGCAGGCCAGGCTCCTGGCCCGCATGGGCTGCGACCTGCTCCAGGGCTGGTATTTCGGCAAGGCATGCGACGCCGGCGGCCTGTCCGACGTCCTCGACATGATGCCGCCCGTCGGCTATCCCTCGCCCTAGGCTGGAGGAAGCGCAAGGGAATGGACGCCAAGTCGGTCTTCGTGACGGTTGCGCTGATGGTGCTGGCCAACGGCGCCGTGCTGGCGAACGTCTATCGCGACCTTCCCGGGGCGCTGCGGCCCGCCGCGATCCGCTGGCAGGCCGGAACAGCCCTGGTGGCCCTGGGCAGCGGCTTCTTCGCGTTCGGTAACTTCATGCCCATGCCGGTCATGGTCACGCTGGCGAACGGCACGCTTTTGTTCGGGCTGGGCGCCTACCACCGGGCGTTCGAACGCTTCTATGGCCGCCGTTCGTCGCCGGCGGACATCGCGATCGCCGTGGCCGCGGTGGCCGGCACGTTCTGGCTATCGGCCGTCGAGCCATGCTTCATCTGCCGCGTGGAACTGACGTCGGCCGCCTGGTCGCTGCTGTTGCTCCGGTCGATGTGGCTGCTGCACACGATGCGCGTGGAGGACGAGTCGCGCAGCCGGCGCATGCTGATCGTGATCTATGGACTGGTCGTGATCTACGTCATCGGCCGGGTCGTCGTATACCTGCATCTGGACGTGCCGCGCGAGACCACGATCGCGACCAACGACTACGGCATCAACCTGGTCTCGCCCATGTTCGTGGCGCTGCTGCCGGTGATCGGCACCACGGCTTTCGTGCTGCTGTGCACCGAGCGGGTGAAGCGCCAACTGGAAATCGCGGCGGCCACCGACTACCTGACCGGCCTGCCGAACCGGCGCACGCTGGTGGCGGACGGGAACACCGCGTTCCGCAGGACGAGCGCGACCGGCGTCGGGCTGGCCGTCGGGGTGATCGACATCGATCATTTCAAGGCGATCAACGACACCCACGGCCACGGCGTGGGCGACGAAGTGCTGGCCTTCACCGCGGATTGCCTGAAGCAGGCGGCGCGCAAGGGAGACCTGGTCGCGCGTACCGGCGGCGAGGAGTTCGTGGTGTTGATGGACGACCTGGACCTGCCGGCGGCGACCGCCGCGCTGGAGCGCATTCGTGTCGCCGTGGCGGACAGCCGCTTCAGCATCGACGGCACGCCGGTGCCCATCACCATTTCCGCCGGCGTGGCCAGTTGCGAGCCGCGCGACCGGGACTTCGACGACGTGTTCCGCCGGGCCGACCGGGCGCTGTACCTGGCGAAGCTGGCGGGGCGCGACCGCGTGGAGCAGGCGGTGGCCTAGAGCATCGCGCTCAGCATCCGGCGGCCGCCCAGCAGTTCCGGCAGCAGGATCTCCACCATTTTTTCCAGCGTATAGCGGCCCGTGACCGCGACCAGGCTCATCGCCGCGACGGTGCGGCCGGTCTGGTCGTGGATGGGAACGGCGATGGAGCGCAGGCCCAGTTCGAGTTCCTCGTCGCTGATGGCATAGCCCAGGCGCCGCGTTTCCTCCAGCAGCGCCGTCAGCTCGGGAATCCCGGTGCGGGTGCGCGGCGTGAGCGCGCGGCGCGGCATGCGGCCGAGAAGGCGCGCGATTTCCTCGTCGGGCAGGGCGGCCATCAGCACCCGCCCGGTGGCCGCGCAATGGGCCGGCAGGCGCGAGCCCATGCCCAGGCCGTCCGACAGGCTGCGGCGGGTGGCGGCGCGTGCCACGAACACCACTTCGCCGCCGTCCAGCACGGCCAGGGAACTGGATTCCTTGGTGCGCTCGCTGATGGTTTCCAGCACCGGCTGGACCAGCTTGGGCAGGGGGCTGGAGCTGACATAGGCATGCCCCAGGCGCAGCGCGCGGGGCGCCAGCCGGAAATACCTGCCGTCGCTTTCCACATAGCCCAGCCGCTGCAGCGTCAGCAGCGAGCGGCGCGCCGTGGCGCGCGGATGGCCGGTGATCTCGGCCGCCTCGCTCAGGGTGAGCGGGCCGCTGCGCAGGCCGAAGGCCTCGATGATGGCCAGGCCTTTCTCCAGGCCGGCCACGTATTCCTTGTCTTCCTTGCTGCGGGGTTCGGGCACGGTGCTCATGGTCGAGAAGATGTTCGTTTTGCGAACATTCTAACCACTTTTCTTGATAACGGGATATTGGCGAACTAACGTTCGCTTTGCGACTTTCTGTTCGATTTATCCAAACGAGGTCAAGGATGAGACAACCTGCATGGAAAGCCTGTGCCATCGTGGCATGGGCGGTGATGGCGAGCCCGGCTCAGGCCGACGAAGGCACCTTCCCCAATCGCCCGGTACGCATCGTCGTGCCTTATTCGGCCGGCGGCACCGCCGACGTGCTGCCGCGCATCATCGGCGAGAAGCTCAGCGCGGCCTGGGGCCAGCCCGTCATCATCGACAACCGTCCCGGCGCGGGTGGCAACATCGGCGCCGACATGGTGGCCAAGGCGGCGCCCGACGGCTACACGCTGCTGGCCACGCCGCCGGCGCCGCTGGCCATCAACCAGTATCTGTACAAGAGCCTGCCGTTCGATCCCGAGCGCTTCGCGCCGGTGACGGTGCTGGCGCGCGTGCCCAACGTGCTGGCGGTCAAGACCGGCCTGCCGGTGAAGTCGGCGCAGGAGTTCATCGACTATGCCCGCAAGAACCGCGGGCAGGTAACGGTGGCGACCCAGGGCAACGGCACGACCTCGCACCTGACCGGCGCGCTGGTTGCGGCCCAGGCCGACCTGGACTTCGTGTTCGTGCCGTACAAGGGCACGGCACCGGCGCTGGCCGACCTGATGGGCGGCCAGGTCGATGCCTTCTTCGACAACATCAGTTCGACCTTCCGCCAGCACGAGTCAGGCAAGGTGCGCATCCTGGCCGTGACAGGCGCGCAGCGCAGCCCCTTGCTGCCCAAGACGCCCACGCTGGCCGAGTCGGGGCTGCCCGGTTTCGACGTCAGCACCTGGTTCGGCGTGGTCGCGCCGGCCGGCACGCCGCCGGAGGTGGTGCGCAAGCTCAACGCCGCCATCGTCGAGGCGCTGAAGATGCCCGACGTCAGGCAGAAATTCATCGAGCAGGGGGCCGAGGTGGCCGGCGATACGCCCGCGCAGATGGCCGGATTCATGCAGGCCGAGCGCGCCAAATGGAAGAAGGCCATCGATACGGCCGATGTCACCATCAACTGATGCTTGCAGCAACGAGGAAGTCCATGTCTAGCAGCGACACCCAAGAACCCCGGACCTGGGCGCCGGGCCTGACCCGCGTGCCGTACTGGCTCTATCGCGATCCGGCGATCCATGACGCCGAACAGCGGCGCGTCTTCCAGGGGCCGACCTGGAACTACCTGTGCCTGGAAGCCGAGATTGCCGAGCCGGGTGCCTACCGCACCACCTTCGTGGGCGACATGCCGGTGATCGTCGCGCGCGACGAGGACGGCGAATTGCAGGCCTTCGAGAACCGCTGCGCCCACCGCGGCGCGCTGATCGCGCTGGACGACGGCGGCAAGACCCGCGACTTCGCCTGCGTCTACCATGCCTGGCGCTACGACCTGCAGGGCAACCTGCGCGGCGTCGCGTTCCAGCAGGGCGTGAACGGCAAGGGCGGCATGCCGCCGGAGTTCCGCATGGAGGACCATCACCCGCGCAAGCTGCGCACCGCCAGCGTGGCGGGCATGGTGTTCGGCAGCCTGGACGAGGACGTACCGCCGATCGAGGAGTACCTGGGCGACGAGATCCTGGAGCGCATCGAGCGCGTGCTGTGCAAACCGGTGGAGGTGATCGGCCGTTTCAAGCAGACCATTCCGAACAACTGGAAGCTGTACATGGAGAACGTCAAGGACTCCTACCATGCCAGCCTGCTGCACGTGTTCTTCACCACCTTCAACCTCAACCGCCTGTCGCAGAAGGGCGGGGTGATCGTGAGCGAGAGCGGCGCGCACCACGTCAGCTATTCGAAGGTCGCCCACCAGCCGCAGCCCAACGCCGAGTACAGCGCCGAGAAGCTGCGTTCGGACAAGGACGGCTATGCGCTGGCCGATCCGAGCATGCTGGACGGCTGCGACGAATTCGGCGACGGCGTGACCTTGCAGATCCTGTCGGTGTTTCCCGGCTTTGTGCTGGCGCAGATCCAGAACACTCTGGCCGTGCGCCAGATCCTGCCCGACGGACTGGACCGGACGGTGTTGAACTGGACCTACCTGGGCTTCCAGGACGACACGCCTGAGTTGCGGCGCATGCGGCTGAAGCAGTCCAACCTGACGGGGCCGGCCGGCTTCGTGTCCATGGAGGATGGCGCGGTGGGCGGTTTCGTGCAGCGCGGCATCGCGGCAAGCCGCGATCAGCAAGCCGTGCTGGAGATGGGCGGCGGCGGCATCGAGACTCAGGAGAACCGCACCACCGAGGCGTCGGTGCGCGGATTCTGGAACGCCTATCGCGGCTACATGGAGATCTGAAGCATGGCCGAATTCACCCAAGAGCGGCTGGGCACCCTGAACGCCGCCTACGCGCGCTGCATCGACAACGACGAGGTCGAGGCCTGGCCGGCATTCTTCGAGGAACGCTGCCTGTACGTGGTCAATACCGCCGAGAACCACGCGGCGGGCATGGAGGCGGGCATCATCTATGCCGACACGCGCGCCATGCTGCACGACCGCGTCTCGGCGCTGCGCGACGCCAACGTCTACGAGCGCCATCGCTATCGCCACATCGTCGGCCTGCCGTTCGTGCTGGGTATCGAGGACGGCGCGGCCAGCGTCGAGACGCCTTTCCTCGTGGTGCGCATCATGCGCGACGGCGCCACCGAGGTGTTCGCGTCCGGCCGCTACCTGGACCGCGTGGTCGAAGGTGCGGACGGGCGGCTCAGGTTCGCCCAGCGGCTGGCCATCTGCGACAGCCGGAACATCGACACCCTGCTGGCGATACCGCTATGAGCGAAGCCGTCCGACCGCTGGAGGGCAGGGCGCGCAAGCGCGTCGCCATCGCGCTGGGCGACGCCAACGGTATCGGCCCGGAGATCGCGGTGAAGGCCGCCCGCGCGCTGCGCGGCGAGCCAGTCGATTGCGTGCTGGTGGGCGATGGCTTCGTGTTGCGCGAGCAGGTGGCACGCCATGCGTCCGACATGGCGCTGACGGCGTTCGAGCCGGGCGCGGCGCGCCGGCCGGATCAGTTGCCATGGGCGGACGTGGCGGCGCTGCCGCCGGCGGACTACGCGCCGGGAGAGGTGCGCGCCGCCGCGGGCGCGGCCATGGTGGCCTATGTCCGCGAGGCGGTGCGCCTGGCCCGCGCCGGGCTGGTCGATGCCGTGGTCGGCTGTCCGCATTCGGAGACGTCGGTGGCGCGGGCCGGCATTCCGTTCTCGGGCTATCCGGGACTGATCGCGCAATTGACCGGGACGCCGGCCGACCGGGTGTTCCTGATGCTGGCCACGCCCGATCTCAGGATCGGCCACGTGACGCTGCACGAGCCGGTGCGGCAGGCGCTGGCCCGGCTGGACACGGAACTGGTCGTGGACGCGGCGCTGGCCGTCATCGACGGGGCGCGCGCGATCGGCATCGAGCGGCCGCGCCTGGGCGTCTTCGGCATCAACCCGCACGCGGGCGAGGGCGGCCTGTTTGGCAACGAGGACCAGGCCATTACCGAACCCGCGGTGGCGCGCCTGCGTGCCATGGGCCTGGACGTGGGCGGCCCGCAAGGGGCCGACCTGATGCTGGCGCAGCGCGGGCACGACGTGTACCTGGCCATGTTCCATGACCAGGGGCACATCCCCGTCAAGCTGCTGAGCCCCCGGCAGGCCAGCGCGCTGTCGCTGGGCGGCGGCGTGCGCTTCAGCAGTGTGGGGCACGGGTGCGCCTTCGACATCGCCGGGCAGGGCACGGCCGACGCGTCGGCCGTGCTGCGCACCGTGCGTCTCTTGGCCGGGCTGGCCGATCACTAGGTCCGCCGGACCGGATGGAATCCATGCAATACACCATACGCATCGATCAACGAGACATCGAATTCCCCTGCGAGGACGGCCAGACGGTCCTGGATGGCGCGCTCGCCGCCGGCTACGAGATCCCGTACTCCTGCCGTACCGGCATCTGCGGCAGTTGCCGGGGGCGCATCGTACGGGGGGACGTGCGCGGCGGGGCCGGCGAGGGCGTGCTGGACGAGGACGAGCGGCGCGAGGGCGGGGCGTTGCTGTGCCAGGCCCGGCCCTGTTCCGACCTGGACGTGGCGGTGCGCGACATCGAACGCCGCGACCCGGCCGCCAGCAAGACCGTGGCCGCCAAGGTCTACCGGCTGGTCCGCGCCGCGCACGACGTGACGGTGCTGCACCTGCGCTTTCCCGCCGGCACGCGGGTGCGTTTCAAGGCGGGGCAGTACCTGCACGTGCGGATGGCGGATGGTGCCATCCGCCATTTCTCGATGGCCAACCCGCCGCAGCAGAGCGACGGCGTGGAGCTGCACATCCGCCACGTGCCGGGCGGGAAGTTCTCGGGCTACCTGGCGGAGTCGGTGCAGGCCGGCCAGTTCCTGGACGTGTCGCTGCCCTTCGGCGATTTCTACCTGCGCGAGACCGGGCTGCCCGCGGTGCTGGTGGCCAGCGGCACCGGCTTCGCGCCCATCAAGTCCATCGTCGAGGACGCCATCCGGCGCAAGCTCGACCGGCCCATGACGCTGTACTGGGGCGCCCGGCGGGAGGAGGACCTGTACCTGGCGGACCTGCCGCGCAAGTGGGCCGACAAGCACCCCTGGTTCCGCTTCGTGCCGGTGCTGTCCGACAGCCCGGCGGACGGTGGCTGGCAGGGCCGCCAGGGCTTCGTCCACCAGGCGGTGCTGGACGACTTCGCCTCGCTGGCCGACCACGAGGTCTATGCCTGCGGCGCGCCCGCGATGATCAGCGCGGCGCGCCAGGACTTCGTGCACGGGCGGGGGCTCGCCACCGACCGCTTCTACTGCGATGCCTTCGTGCCGATGGCGCCGCAGGCGACATAGCGGCCGTTGGCAGGGCTTGCGCGCTCCCGGCTGTGCCAGAATGAGGCGTCGTCGGGGTGCGGAGCTTTCATGGACTGGATTCAACGCCTGCGTGTCAGGCAACTGTATGTGCTGGTTTCTCTTCACGAGACGGCCAACCTGAGCCTGACCGCGGCGCGGATGCACATGACCCAGCCCGCCTTGTCGAAATGGCTGCGCGAGCTGGAAACGGACCTGGGCGTGGAGTTGTTCGAGCGGCATTCGCGCGGGCTCGTGCCCACGCGTTTCTGCGACACGCTGGTCGGGCACGCGCGCACGGTATTGGGAGAACTCGAACGCACCGGCGAGACGCTGCGCGCGATGAGCGACGGCTCGGACGGGCAGTTGCTGGTCGGTACCACGCCCATCGGGACCAGCGGACTGCTGCCCGCCTGTCTGGGCAACTACCGCCGCCTGCGCCCGGGTATCTGCACCGTCGTCCACGAGAACTCGTTGGAGAAGCTGCTGCCCCAGCTCAAGGAAGGCCGGCTCGATTGCATCGTGTCCCGGATCGAGGCGCCCGTCGATCCCGCGGTCGTGGCCGAGCCGTTGCTGGAAGAAGGCATATGCGTGGTGGCCAGCCGTGGCCACCCGCTGGCGCGGCTGCGCAAGGTGGGCTGGGCCCAGGCCCGCGACTATCCGTGGGCGATGCCCCAGGCCGGCACGCCTCTGCGGCGTGAAATGGAGCTGGCGCTGGCGGCGGTGGGCGAGCCGCCGCCGCGCGCCGCCATCGAGGCTTCGTCGGTGGTGCTGATCGCCTCGCTGCTGCAGGACGACGAGATGCTGGCGGTGATGTCGGACTCCGTGGTGCTGGCGCTGTCCCGGCTGGAGCGCCTGAAGGTCCTGCCCCTGGCATTGGGGCGACGGGCCACGGTGGGAGTGCTGCGGCGTGCCGGCACGATGCCGACGCCGGTGCTGGAGGACTTCCTGTCCTGCCTCAGGCAGGCCGCCCAGGCGGGCGGCGGGCGGCCGGAATAACCAGAATTCATGACAGCGGGCCCATTAGTCATTATCCCGTCCGGGCCCGCGCATCCATACTCCCGGCACAAATCCATCATGCAAGGAGACAACATGGGTGCGACCCGTATCCTCGTCGCGGCCTGTGCCACATTCGCAGTGGCCGCGACCGCCGCCGCGCAGCCGGCCGCCTTTCCCTCCCGGCCCGTACGCATCGTCGTGCCCTTCGCCCCGGGCGGCGCCGTGGACGTGATGACGCGGCAACTGGCGCGCGTGATTGCCGAGCAGCAGGGCTACACCGTCATCGTAGAGAACAAGCCCGGTGCCTCCGGCCTGATCGCCTCCGAGGCGGTGGCCAAGTCCGCGCCCGACGGCTACACGCTGCTGATGGCGACCTCGAACACGCATGGGGTGAACAGCGCCCTGTTCAAACAACTGCCCTACGATCCGATCAAGGACTTCGCGCCGGTGGCGATGGTGGCCGACAACGTCGTAGTGCTGCTGGCGCACCGGTCGTTCCCGGCGGCGAATTTCCAGGAAGCGGTGGCCCTGATCCGCAAGACACCGGGCAAGTACAGCTATGCCTCGCCCGGGTCGGGCACGGTCCATCACATGGGCATGGAACTGCTGAAGGCGGCCGCCCACCTGGACGTGGTGCACGTGGGCTACAAGGGCGCCGGTCCCGCGATGGCCGATCTCGCGGCCGGACACGTGCCGCTGATGATGGGCGGTATCGCGCCCGCGGCGCCGTTCATCAAGTCGGGTGCGGTGCGCGTGCTGGCCGTGGCCAACCCCGAGCCGTTTCCCACGCTGCCCGGCGTGCCACTGTTCAAGGACGTGGCGCCGGACGTGTCGGTGACCTCATGGATGGGATTGACCGCGCCGGCCGGCACGCCCGCCGCCGTGGTGGACCGCCTCAACGCCGACGTGCGCAAGGCGCTGGACAAGCCGGGCTTCGCGCAGACCATGGCCGACCTCGGCATGGTGCCCCGCCCGATGAGTCCGGCCGACATGGGCCGCCAGGTCGCCGCCGAGATGCCCAGGTGGAAGCGGGCGGTGCAGGTTTCCGGCGCCACCGCCGAATGAGTCCGGACGACAACGCTACGATGGAATCCCCGATGCCGCAATCGCAACGCCCCGTCAATTTCCTGCTGTTCATCACCGACCAGCATCGCGCCGACCACCTGGGCGCCTACGGCAACCGGGTCGTTGCCACGCCCAACCTGGACGCGCTGGCCGCCGCCGGCTGGCGCGGCGACGAGATGCACGTCGCGACCCCCATCTGCATGCCCAACCGCGCCAGCCTGTTGACCGGCCGCTATCCGTCGGCCCATGGCGCGCGCCACAACGGCATCCCGCTCGACCTGCAATCAGCCACCTTCGTGGACGTGCTGCGCCAGGCCGGCTACCGCACTTCGCTGGTGGGCAAGGCGCATTTCCAGAACATGACGGACAATCCGCCGCCCTGGCCGCCCAATCCCGCCGACCGGCTGGCGCGCGAGGCAAAGGTGCGCGGACCCGGGCGCTACGACCAGGAGAATCGCAACAAGTGGCTGACCCAGGAGGGCTACGATCTCGACTATCCGTTCTACGGTTTCGAGGACGTGGACCTGGTGGACGACCACAGCGACTCCGTCCATGGCCACTACCGCCAATGGCTGCGCCGCCATCATCCCGAGGTGGAGGCTCTGATCGGACCGAAGGCCGCCACGCCCGCGCCGGACTACGTGCTGACCTCGTTCGGCCAGGCCTGGCGCACGGCGGTGCCCGAGGAACTCTATCCCAGCGCCTACATCGCCGACCGCACCATCGACCGCCTGGAGCGGGCCGGCGGCCAGCCGTTCTTCATCCAGTGCTCCTTCCCCGATCCCCATCATCCCTTCACGCCGCCGGGCAAGTACTGGGACATGTACGACCCCGACGAGATGGAGCTGCCGCCGTCCTTCCACGGCGGCCAGGCGCCGCTGCCCCACGTCGAATGGCTGTACCGCCAGCGCGACGGCGGCAAGGCGGTCAAGCACACGCCCGCTATCTTCGCCTGCACCGAGCGCGAGGCCAAGGAGGCGCTGGCGCTGAACTACGGATCGATCACCAACATCGACCACCAGATCGGCCGGGTGCTGGCGGCGCTGAAACGGCTGGCGCTGGATAACGACACGGTGGTGATTTTCACCAGCGACCATGGCGACTACCTGGGCGACCATCAGTTGATGCTGAAGGGGCCGATCCACTATCGCGGCCTGGTGCGCGTGCCGTTCATCTGGCACGACCCCGGGCAGCCGGTGCGCGGCGCCGGCAGCGCGCTGGCCAGCACCATCGACGTCGCGCCCACGATCCTGGAGCGGGCCGGCGTGGCGGGCTTCAACGGCATCCAGGGCAAGAGCCTGCTGGACGTCATGGCCGGCAAGGCCGAGCGCGTGCGCGAACACCTGATGATCGAGGAAGAAGGCCAGCGCGTGATCCTGGGCTTCGATGCCCGCATCCGTTGCCGCACCCTGCGCTCGGACCGCTATCGCCTGACGATCTACGACGGCGCCGAGTGGGGCGAGTTGTACGACCTGGAGCGGGATCCCATCGAGGCAAGGAACCTGTGGGACGACGCGGAGCATGCGGGCGTCAAGGCCGGGATGATGCAGGCCTTGGCGCGCGACATGCTCTATCACATCGACACCAGCCCTTACCCTGATGCACTAGCGTAGAGGTTCCCCCCTACGCCCTTCGGGCGCCCCCTCAAGGGGGCGATGCGGGTGGACCGGCAAAGCCGGATCCACCGCATCCTGGGGGTAGCGGATCAGTCCAGGGTGATTTTCAGGTCGCGGATCAGTTTTTGCCAGAGCTCGCTTTCGCTTTTGACGAGGGCGGCGTATTCCTGGGGCGTGCTGCCTACGGGCTCGATGCCGAACTCGACCAGCTTCTTGTTCACGGCCGGGGTCTTGATGGCGGCGGTGACTTGTTTCTGGAGGGTGGCGATGACCTCGGGCGGCGTGTTCGCGGGGGCGACCATGCCGACCTGGGCCGAGGCTTCCACGCCCTGGATGCCCAGTTCCGCGAAGGTGGGCACGTCGGGCAACTGCGGCAGGCGGGTGGGGTTGGCCACGGCCAGCGGACGGACCTTGTGGCCCTTGATGAAGGCATTGCCGGCCGCGAGGTCGGTCATCATGGCCGGCAACTGGCCGCCCGCGACGTCGACCAGCGCGGGCGCGGCGCCGCGATAGGCGATGTGCAGCATGCGCATGCCGGTGCGTTCCTTCAGCAGTTCCATGGCCAGGTGGTGCGGGCTGCCCGCGCCGGCCGAGGCGTAGCTGTACTTGCCCGGCTGGCTCTTGACCTTGGCGATGAAGTCCTTCGCGTCCTTGAACTCGGTGTTCGGGCCCACGATCAGGATCATGGGGAACTTGCCCATGAGCGTGACGGGCGCCAGGTCGCGCGTGGGGTTGTAGCTCAGGTTCTTGTACAGCGCCGGGTTGAACACCAGCGTGCCGTTGTCGGCCGACAGCACCGTGTAGCCGTCGGGCGCGGCGCGCGCCGTTTCGACCGCGCCGATGGCTGTGTTGCCGCCGGGCTTGTTGTCGACCACGACGGGCTGTTTGACGATCTCGGACAACTGGGCGCCGATGGTGCGGGCCAGGAAATCGGAGCCGCCGCCCACCGCGTAGGGAACGATCCAACGGACGGGCTTGGAGGGATAGGCGTCGGCCGCCGCGGCCGCGCCGGTCCAGAGGGCCAGCGCCGAAGCCGCCAGTGCCGTCGTCCACGTGCTTTTCATGTTTGTCTCCTTGGGATTGTCAGGGTTGGGGCAGAGCGGGCAGGATGGTGCCGGCGCACGAGCCGAAGCCCACGCGGTAGCCGTCGCCCTGGCACCAGCCGGTCAGGATGACTTCATCGCCGTCCTCGATGAAGGCGCGGGTCGCCCCGCCCATGTCCACCGGATTCTTGCCGTTGCTGGTGAGCTCCAGCAGCGATCCGTACGAGCCCGCATCGGGCCCGCTGATCGTGCCGGATCCCATCAGGTCCCCCACCCGGGTGTTGCAGCCGGACACCGTATGGTGCGCCAGTTGTTGAGCCATCGTCCAGTACATGTGCTTGAAGTTGGTGCGGGCGATGGGGGATGCCTGGTCCTGGCCCTGCGGGCGCAGCGAGACTTCCAACTGGATGTCGAAGGCGTGCTGGCCGTCGTGGCGCAGGTAGGGCAGGGGCTCGGGTTCCTGCTGGGGCTGCTGGGTGCGGAAGGGTGCCAGGGCATCCATCGTGACCACCCACGGGGAAATGGTCGTGGCGAAGCCCTTGGAGTTGAAGGGCCCCAGCGGCACGTATTCCCAGGCCTGGATGTCGCGCGCGCTCCAGTCGTTCAGCAGGACCATGCCGAAGATGTGCGATTCGGCCTCGTCGCTGGACACCGGTTCGGCCATGCCGTTGGGCACGCCGACGAAGAAGCCTGTCTCCAGTTCGAAGTCCAGCTTCAGGCAGGGCGAGAACACCGGCCGTTCCTGGCTGGGCAGCTTGATCTGCCCGTTGGGGCGGCGTACCGGCGTGCCGCTGACGACCACCGACGAGGCGCGGCCGTTGTAGCCGATGGGGATCTCCAGCCAGTTCGGCAGCAGCGCGTTCTTGGGATCGCGGAACAGGGCGCCGACGTTGGTCGCGTGTTCCTTCGAGGAATAGAAGTCGGTGTAGCCGGGGATCTCGACCGGCAGCAGCAGCGTGGCGCCCGCCTGCGGCACCATCGCCTGGCCGCGCGCCGCGGCGTCGTCGCGCAAGGTGCCGGTATCGGCGGCCAGCAGCGTGCTGACCTGGCCGCGCACGCTGCGCCAGGTATCCCGGCCGGCGGCCATGAAGGCGTTCAGGCTGCCCGTGGCGAACAGGGGCCGGGGCGTGCGCAGCAGACCCGTCTGTTCGAGCAGGGCGAGGTCCAGGATCTGGTCGCCGATGGCCACGCCCACCCGGGCGGCGGCGTCGGCGGACGGCTTGAATACGCCATAGGGCAGGTTCTGGATGGGGAAGTGGCTGTCGGCGGCATTGGCCGATTCGACCCAGCTTCTCAGGCTGGAGGCGATCGTGGGATCGGCGGGATTCATCGGGTCTCCGGGGAAAAATGCTTGGTCAGGTTCTGCCAGCACTGGAAGTACTGGCTTTGCAATTGGGCGGTGTCCAGCGCGTAGCGGGTGGGCTTGATGACGTGGCGGGTCTCGAACATGAACGCCATCGTATCGCCGACCTTGTGCGGCCGGGAGGTGTCCGCGCGCGAGGCTTTCTCGAAGGTGTCGCCGTCGGGGCCGTGGCCGGTCATGCAGTTGTGCAGGCTGGCGCCGCCCGGCACGAAGCCCTCGGCCTTGGCGTCGTAGGCGCCGTGCACCAGGCCCATGAATTCGCTGGCCACGTTGCGGTGGAACCAGGGCGGGCGGAAGGTGTCCTCGGCCGCCAGCCAGCGCGGCGGGAAGATGACGAAATCCAGCGAGTCCACGCCCGGTGTGTCGCTGGGGGCCTGCAACACCAGGAAGATGGACGGATCGGGGTGGTCGTAGCTGATCGAGCCTATGGCGTTGTAGCGTCGCAAATCGTACTTGTAGGGGGCGTAGCTACCATGCCAGGCCACCACGTCCAGCGGCGAATGGCCGATGTCGGCGCGCCAGAGACGGCCGCCGAACTTGGCCACCAGCTCGAAGCGGCCTTCGCGGTCTTCATAGCTCGCGCAGGGGGTCAGGAAGTCGCGCGGGTTGGCCAGGCCGTTCGAGCCGATCACGCCCAGGTCGGGCAGGCGCAGCAGGGCGCCGAAGTTCTCGCAGATATAGCCGCGTGCCTCGCCGTCGGGCAGCGACACCTGGAAGCGGCAGCCGCGTGGCACGACCGCGATCTCCTGCGGCTCCAGGTCGATCACGCCCATCTCGGTGGCGATGCGCAGGCGCCCTTGCTGGGGCACGATCAGCAGTTCGCCGTCGGCGCTGTAGAAGTAGCGGTCCTGCATGGAGCGGTTGGCGGCGTACAGGTGGATGGCGCAGCCCTGCATGGCATCGGCCGATCCGTTGCCCGCCATGGTGACCCAGCCGTCGACGAAATCGGTAAGCGCCTGCGGCATGGGTAGCGGATCCCAGCGCAACTGATTGGGCGAGGTGGGCGGCACCTGGCCGAAGTCGCCCACCAGGCGCGGACTTTCCATGGGCTCGAAGGGCAGGTGCACCGCGGCGGGCCGGATCCGGTACAGCCACGAGCGGCGGTTGTGGCTGCGCGGCGCGGTGAAGGCCGTGCCGGACAGTTGCTCGGCATACAGCCCGTAGGGCGCGCGCTGCGGGGAGTTGCGTCCCACGGGCAGGGCGCCGGGCAGGGCTTCGGTGGCGAATTCATTGCCGAAGCCCGACATGTAGCCGGTGCTGGCGGCAGTTTCGGCGGGGTGAGGGGTCGTGGTCATGATCGTCTTCGGGTAAGGATCAAAATTTACGTAGAAAGTAACGTATTTACGTTAAGCGTAATTTTTGTTGGTTGCGGCGTCAAGTAATTACGCCATGAGTGCTAGGATTACGTTAAACGTAATCTTGCGAGGGGGCGGCGTGGCCACCAAGGGAAGCAGGGACGCGGGCGAGGACGAGACGTCCGCGCGCGGCGGCAGTGGGGTGCAGGCGCTGGAAACGGGCCTGACGGTGCTCGACGCCTTCGCCGACGTCATCCGCCCCATGATGCTCAAGGAAATCGCCCTGGCAGCCGGCATGCATCCGGCCAAGGTGCACCGCTACCTGGCGAGCTTCGTCAAGCGCGGCTACGTGGAACAGGACGCGCAGGGGCGCTACAGCCTGGGGCGCGGGGCGCTGCGTATCGGCCTGGCCAGCCTGGCCTCGTTGGACGCCGTCCGGCTGGCCACGCCGCTGCTGGACGAACTCAGCAACGCGCTGGGCGAGACCGTGCTGGCGGCGGTCTGGGGCAACCGCGGTCCCACCGTGGTGCAATGGCGCGACTCGCCCCGGCCGGTCATGGTGAACGTGCGCCCCGGCTCGGTCCTGCCGCTGCTGTCGTCGGCCACCGGACGCGTGTTCGCCGCCTTCATGGAGCCGCCGCTGACGGCCGCGCTGGTCGACGAAGAACTGAAGGAGCGCGCGGCCGAGGGCGCGTATCCCTCGAACGTCCGCGACATGAAGGAACTGCTGGATGGCGTGCGCGCGCTGCATCTGGGCCGCGTCACCGGCGACGTCCTGCCCGGCGTGGACTCGGTCAGCTCGCCCGTCTTCGACTACGACTCGCGCATGGTGCTGGCCATCACCGCCCTGGGCAACAGCGCTCGTTTCGACTCCGACCCCGCCGGCCCCATCGCCACCGCCGTCCGCCAGGCCGCCGAAACCCTGTCCCATCGCCTGGGGTATCCCGGCGGCCCCACGGCCCCATAAGAAAAAAGCCGCTCCGAAGAGCGGCAAATGACTGCACCCAACACTTGGAGCGGTCAATACTCTACGGGTAGGAGGATTTCGCCGCGGATGCCGGCTCCGTCATTGATCACCACCCGCAGCGTCTTGGCCTTGCCGTCGGCCTTGGCGCGGTAGGTGATGATGTAGCCGCCGGCCGCGACTTCAGCGATGGGCAGGTCGACCAGGCTGAACGCCCCCCGGTTCCATTCGAAGTAGGCGCCGCCCGTGCCTGCGGTGCCAGCGAATATCTTCATGTCGGTGTGGATGCCCGGGTTGCTGAGGACGGGGGATACCACGTGTACGACGGCCTTGCCCTTGAGCTTGGTGATGAGGTCGGCTGCCATGGGCGGGATCCAGCGTCCGCTGATGTTGGCTTCGCTATAGCTGCTGCCGTTGTGCGACTCGACGTCGGTGACGACGATCAGCACTCGCTGGGCGCCGGTCCGCCACGGCGTCTTGTCGAATGCGAACTGCAGGGCACCGACCGCGTTCTCGGGGCCGTCCCCGCCGCCCGAGGCGATTTCCTCGCTGATGAATTGCTTGAACTTGGTGAAGTCGGTGGTAGGCGCGAAGACTTGCCGTTCATTGGAGTCGAAGGCCGGCGGCGTGGTGCTGCCGGTGCCGATGCGCGTGGAGCCCGCGGCCTTGGTGTCGAAGGCATCGCCGAAGGTGACCGCGCCCAATTGAACGTCCAGCCCGCTCTTGCCGAGGAAGTCGGCGAACTCGATGATGGACGACTGCACGCTGTTCAACGCGCTGCTCATGCTGCCTGTCGTGTCGAACACGAACACGACGTCGGCCTTGGCCCGGGTGGAGTCCTCGCCGATGCGGCGCACGGTGTGGCCCTTGACGATGCCTCCCTCGACCACGACGAAGTCCTCGGCATCCAGGTCAGGCACGGCCGCGCGTGTCAGGTTCGCGCGGGTCGCGGCGAATTTGTTGGGCCCCGAGCGCATGGACAACTGCCGCGCCGACAGGGTCGTGGCGGTGGGCGCAGCGAAGCCCGCGACGTTGATGTCGTACAGGCCGCTGCCGTCGGTCTTGGCGGCGATGGAGGCGGCTGCCGTGATGGTCGGGTCGGTGATCGTCGCGGGCGGCTTGGCCGTGCTGTCGGCATAGGGATCGGGGGGAGGGGGCGGGGTGGTGCCGCCACCGCCTCCACCGCCGCCGCTCGATGTGACCGCGCCGTCGCCGCCACAGCCCGCGAGCAATCCCGCGACCAGCAGCGCCATCAATCCATTCCTGGAAAATAGTTTCATTGTCGTGCTCCCTTATGTTCCCCCCCAGGGGGCGCATGGCATGAATGCGCGGCGCGCGGACCATCCTGATGAAAGAGGGTGGGCCGTGCGACGCGGACTGGTGTTGAACCGGGGTCCGGGTCGGATCAGAGGTTCGTGCAGGGGATGGTAGGGAGGAACCGCGGGCCGCTGAATATGGCAAACGGCGGGCCGGAACTAGGCCGAAAGGAGGAGGGGAGCCGCGCCTCGGGCGTGGGCGCAGCGAGGGGGATCAGGCGATTTCGTAGTCGACCATGCAGCCCGAGCTGAGGTAGCGGTCCATCCTGGCGCGCGTCTCCATGTGGACGGGATGGGCGTGATAGGCCTGCAACGCGTCGCGGTCGGAGAACACCGTGTAGACCACGACGTCCAGCGCCTTGCTGGACGTGCTGAAGTTCAGTCCGGCTTCGGACTCGAGCAGGCCGGGAATGCGGCCGCGCTGGGCCGCGATGGTTTCGCGGATGACGGCGAAGACGGATTCGCGGGTCTCGCCTTCCTCGAGTTTCAGGCGCCACATGGCGATGTGCTTGATCATGGGGGTCCTTGGTGCGGGTTGAAAGCCGTGGCCGTGCCTAGCGCGCCGCTAGCCGCCACAGCGCGGTGGTCTCGGCGGCCCGGGCCGAGTGCAGGGGATCGTTGCCGTCCTGCGCCTTGGGATGCCGGGGGCGGGTCTCGATCCGGTCGATCACGCGCAGGCCGGCGTCTTCCACCAGCGCCAGCAGTTCGTTCCGGGAACGCAGGCCCAGGTGTTCGGCCAGGTCCGACAGGATCAGCCAGCCTTCGCCCTTGGGCGCCAGATGCTCGGCCAGTCCGGCCAGGAAGCCGCGCAGCATGCGGCTGTCGGGATCGAAGACCGCGCGGTCCAGGCTGGAGTGGGCGGCTCCGGGTAGCCACGGCGGGTTGCAGACGATGAGCTGCGCGCGGCCCGCGGGGAAGAGGTCGGTCGCTTCGATGCGGACGCGATTCGACAGGCCGAGCCGGTCGACGTTCTCGCGCGCGCAGGCCAGCGCGTGGGGGTCGGTATCGGTCGCCACGATGCGGCGCACGCCGCGCCGGGCCAGCAGGGCGGCCAGCACGCCGGTGCCGGTGCCGATGTCGAAGGCGGTGTCCTGTCCGGGCAGCGGCGCCTTGGCCACCAGTTCCACGTATTCGCCGCGTATCGGCGAGAAGACCCCGTGCTGGGGATGGATGCGGGCGTCGAGCGCCGCCACGGGCACGCCTTTCTTGCGCCATTCGTGGGCGCCGATCACGCCCTGCAGTTCGCGCAGCGAGACCACCGCGTCGCGGCCGATGTGACCGTAGGCCTCCTGGCAGGCCTGCCGCACGTCGGGCGCCCGGCGCAGCGGAATGCCGAAGTCGGCATCCAGGGGCACCAGCAGCATGCCCAGCACGCGCGCGCGCTGCAACTGCGCCTGGCGGTACAGGTGGAAGGTCTGGGTAATCGTGGTGCCGGGCTTGAACGGCCGGCGATCCACCCGCCGCGCCATGGCCTGCAGCAGCAGGCGGGCGTTCTGGAAGTCGCCTTGCCACAGCAGCGCCGTGCCTTCGCAGGCCAGGCGGTAGGCCTGGTCGGCCGGCATGCGGTCGTCGGCCGTCGCCACGCGCCGAGGGGGCGGATGCCCACCAGCCGACAGCCATGCCGCCTCGCGGGGTTCGGGATCGTTCCAGTGCAGGATGTCGTCGGCAGTCGTCACGGTGGGGAAAAGGCAAGGGCGAAGGGGGCCGAGTCTACTCCATCGGCGCGGCCCGGCGCCGCCAGACGGTGGCGAGCCAGGGCTGCTGGGCGCGCGGCAGGCCGGCGGGCCGGTAGTAGTGCTCGAGTTCGTCGAAGCCGGCGGCGTCCAGGTAGCGGCGCCAGTGCTCCAGGTCATGGTAGACCCCGTAGCGGCCCCGGTTCCAGCCTTCTTCGTTGTTGCCGCGCGGGTTGGAGCAGAACAGCGCGCCGCCGGGCTTGAGCGTGGCGTGCAGCGCCGCCAGCACGCGCGGCAGGTCCTGGCTGGGAATGTGGAACATCGAGGCGTTGGCGAAGATGCCGTCGAAGCGGTGGGCCGGCAGTTCCAGCGCCAGGAAGTCCTGGCACCACACCTCGCAGCCGCTGTGCGCCCGCGCCATGGCGGCGAAGGACGGCGAGCCGTCCAGGCCCACGGCCTCGTGGCCGCGTTCGCGGAAGGCCTTCAGGTCGCGGCCCGGGCCGCAGCCGAAGTCCAGGATGGACAGCGGCGCGGGCGCGGCGAGGTGCCGCAGCAGCGCGTCGATGTTCTGCCCGACGTCGTGGCCGCGCGTGCCTTCCCAGAAGGCGGCGGCGTTCTGTTCGTAGTAGTCCAGCGTGGGGGCGGAAAGCTCGCGGTGGGGGTCGGTCATGGGTTCGGTGGGGTGGGCCGTGCGGGTTATGATCCAGGGCCTACGTATCGTTTCTTGTTGCGGAGACCTGCCTGATGCCTGCGTTCGACTACGACCTTATCACCATTGGCGCCGGTTCGGGCGGCGTGGCCGGCTCGCGCCGGGCCGCGTCGTACGGGGCGCGCGTGGCGATCTGCGAGGACAACCGGGTGGGCGGTACCTGCGTCATCCGCGGTTGTGTGCCCAAGAAGCTGCTGATGTACGGGTCGCAGTTCGCCGATGCTTTCCAGGATGCCGCAGGCTACGGCTGGAGCGTCCCGGAAGCGAGCCTGGACTGGGGCGCGCTGGTGGCCGCCAAGAACCGCGAGATCGACCGCCTGGAAGGCATCTACCGCCGGATGCTGGACCAGGCCGGCGTGGCGCTGATCGAGGGCCGGGCCGTGGTGGTGGATCCGCACACGGTCGAGGTCGCCGGCAAGCGCCATACGGCCGAGCGCATCATGGTCGCCACCGGCGGCCATCCCGTGCTGCCCGAGATCCCCGGCATCGAACTGGCGATCACCTCCAACGAGGCGCTGTCGCTGGACAAGCTGCCCGGCGACGTGCTGATCGTGGGCGGCGGCTACATCGCGCTGGAGTTCGCGGGCATCTTCCGCGGCGCCGGCGCGCGCGTGACCCTGGCCATCCGGCGCGACCAGGTGCTGGGAGGGTTCGACCAGGACGTCCGCCAGACGGTGGCCGAAGGGCTGCAGCGGCGCGGCGTCGTCATTCGCCCGCACACCCGCGTGGCGGGGCTGGCGCGGCGCGACGGCCGCATCGCCGTGCAGATCGACGGCGGCGAAGTCTTGATGGTCGACCAGGTGATGATGGCCACGGGCCGCGCGCCCAACACCCGCGGACTCGGGCTCGAGGCCTGCGGCGTGGCGCTGGGCGAGCAGGGCGAGATCAAGGTGGACGGGCAGTCGCGCACCAGCGTGCCCGGCATCTACGCCGTGGGCGACGTGACCGACCGCGTGAACCTGACGCCCTGGGCGATCGCCGAAGGGCGGGCCCTGGCCGAGACGCTCTACAACAACAACCCCATGCAGGCCGATGCCGAGAACGTGCCCGCGGCGGTGTTCAGCCAGCCGCCGGTGGCCACGGTCGGCTTGTCGGAAGAGGACGCGCACAAGCGCTACGGCAACGTCCGCGTCTATCGTTCGCGCTTCCGGCCGATGAAGAACACGCTGTCGGGACGCGACGAGCAGACCATGATGAAGCTGGTCGTGGACGACGCGAGCGACCGGGTGGTGGGCTGCCACATGGTCGGCCCCGATGGCCCCGAGATCATCCAGGGCCTGGCCATCGCGATGAAATGCGGCGCCACCAAGCGGCAGTTCGACCAGACCATAGGCTTGCACCCGACGGCGGCCGAGGAGTTCGTCACCATGCGCGATCCGGTCGGCGCCTGAGGAAGGAAAAGATGAACATGTCCGCTTCCGCCTCGTCCAGCCTGGACGCTCCGCTGATCGTCACGGTGGCGCCCAACGGCGCCTACAAGAAGATCGCCGACCATGCCGCGGTGCCGGTCACGCCCGGCCAACTGGCCGAGACCGCCAAGCTGTGCCTGGACGCCGGCGCCTCCATGCTGCACATGCATGTGCGCAAGGCCGACCAGTCGCACAGCCTGGAGCCCGACGCCTATCTTGCCGCCACGCGCGCGGTGCGCCAGGCGGTGGGCAACGAACTGGTGGTGCAGATCACGACTGAAGCCGCGGGCGTGTACGCCCCCGACGAACAGGTCGCGGCGGTGATGGCCGTCAAGCCCGAGGCCGTGTCCGTGGGGCTGCGCGAGATCGCCCTGGGCCCGCAGGCCGATGCCCGCGTCGCCTCGCTGTTTTCCTGGCTGGCCCGGGAAAGGGTGATGACCCAGGTCATCCTGTACGACACCGGCGACGTCGAACGCTGGCAGGCCTATCGCCGCCAGGGCGTGGTGCCCGATGCGCCGTGGTTCCTGTTGTTCGTGCTGGGACGCTACAGCGCCGGCCAGACTTCGTCGCCGTCCGACCTGCTGCCTTTCCTGGCCATCCACGACCACGCCTATCCGTGGGCCATGTGCGCCTTCGGCCGCCACGAGCACGCCTGTGCCGGCGCGGCCGCCGCGCTGGGCGGCCATGCGCGTGTCGGCTTCGAGAACAACCTGTCCCTGCGCGACGGATCCATCGCGCCCGACAATGCCGCGCTGGTGCGCCAGGTGGCCGAGGTCGCCGGCGCGCTGGGGCGCAGGCTGGCGACCGCGGACCAGGTGCGCGCGCTGTTCCTGGGCGACGAGCGCTAGGACGACATTCGTGTTCTTGACCCGGTCTTGTCCGGGGCGCCGGGGCCGGGCGGCCGGGGGGCGCAGCGAAGCCGGTCCAGCTGCGCGGGACTTCCCGGAGTTGGCGCGGTTGGCGGGGCGGGCGTGAACTCGCGCGGGAATAGCCCCCCGGGGCTATTCCTACTGCCGTGCTCAAACATGCACGCCCTTGCTTCCCCGCCAACCGCGCCAACTCCGGCGGCTCCGAATGCGCCCCCCGGCCGCCCGGCCCCGGCGCCCCGGACAAGACCTGCACCGTTAGGCACCTAGATCAATACACTTTTCAGTGCTGCCGTCTTGTTGAATAGGATGGAGACCCGTCGCCCCGCCTCACCAACAGAGGACGGTTCAAGAACCCAACCCTGCTCGACGCCACCCTTAGCCATCCGGATACCCTGAATGCCGATTCATGGCTAGGACCCGCGCCCGCCGGATCAATCCAGGCGGATGTCCGCGGCGCGCACGATGTCCCCCCACTTCGCGGCTTCGGCGCTGCGGTACTTGGCGAAGTCCGCGGGCGTGCCGCCCAGCGGTTCGGTGCCCGAGGTCGCCAGTTCCTGCTTGTACTCCGCGCTGGACAGAATCTTGTTCACCGCCTTGTTCAGCGTGTCCACCGTGGCGGCCGGCGTGGATGCCGGGGCCACCAGGCCGAACCATGCCTCGGAGGTGAAGCCCGGCAGAGTCTCGGCCACCGCGGGTATGTCCTCCATGCCCTTCACGCGCTTGGGCGAGGCCACGCCCAGCGCCCGCATCTTGCCGCCCTTGACGAAGGGCAGCGTGCTGGGCGAATTGTCGAACATCACCTGCACCACGCCGCCCATCAGATCGGTCGCCGCCGGCGCGCTGCCGCGGTAGGGAATGTGCTGGATGCCGATGCCGGCCTGAGTCTTCAGGAGCTCCATCGTGAGATGGCTGGTGGTGCCGTTGCCCTGCGACCCGTAGGACAGCTTGCCCGGATGCTTGCGCGCGTAGTCCACCAGTTCGGCCACCGTCTTGAACGGCGCGGACGGGTTGGCCACCAGCATGATGGGCACCGCCGCCACCAGGGCGACCGGGGCGAAGCTGGTGGCCGGGTCGTAGCCGGGGTTCTTGTACAGGTGCTGGTTGATGCTGAGCGGGCCGGCGGTGGACAGCAGCAGCGTGTAGCCGTCCGGCTGGGCGCGGGCCACGGCCTGCGCGCCGATGTTGCCGCCCGCGCCGGGACGGTTCTCGACGACCACCGTCTGCCTGAGTTCCGTTCCCAGGCGGGCCGCCAGCGACCGGGCGATGATGTCCGTCGTGCCGCCCGGGGGGAAGGGCACGACGAAGGTGATGGGTTTCTCGGGATAGCCGGCGTGGGCGGATGCGCCGGCGGCGAGCATGGCCGCGGCCAGCAGGAAGCGCGGGTTCAAGGGCATGGGAGTCTCCTGGATCTTTGTGGTGGGGAAGGGGGGCGGATTACGCCTGGCGAGGCAGCGGCTCGAAGCCGTACAGCGCCTGCGGGTTGTCGACCAGCATCCGGTGGCGGTCGGCCGCGTCGGGCACCCAGAGCGGGATGAGGTCGACCAGGTCGCCGTCGTTGGGCATGGGGCCGGTGTGGATGGGGTGGGGCCAGTTGCTGCCCCAGATCATGCGGTCGGGACGGGCGGCCACCACGCGGTGGATCATCGGCAGCATGTCGGCGTGCGGGTAGGGCTCGCTGGACAACCGGTACAGGCTGGCCAGCTTGATCCAGCAGCGGCCGGTGTCCAGCAGCGACATCACCGTGGCGAAGGCCGTCGAGTCCAGGCCCTCGTCCGCGCGGATGCGCGCCAGATGGTCCAGCACGTAGTGGCAGCGCAACCCGCGCAGCCGGTCGGCCACGGCCACCAGTTCCTCCGAGCGGTGGAAATGCAGCAGCAGGTGCCAGCCCATTTCTTCGGCCTCGGCGGCCAGCGCTTCCAACTGGTCGAAGCCCACGCCGCCCGAGACGACGGTGGACATGCGAAAGCCCCGCACGCCCTTGGCATGCAGCGCCTCGCGCTCGCGCAGCGGCGTGCCGGGCGGCAGCACGGCGATGCCCTTGATGCGGGGGCCCAGCCGTTCCATGGCGTCCAGCATCGCGGCGTTGTCGGTGCCATGGGCACCGCCCTGGACCAGCACGCCGCGGTCGAATCCCAGCGTGGCCAGCATGTCGCGGTACTGGTCGGCCGTGCAGTCCTCCGGCGTGTAGCTGCGTTCGGGCGAGAACGGGAAGCGGTCGCGCGGACCGAAGATGTGGGCGTGGCAGTCGCAGGCGCCGGGAGGAACGGCGAAGGCGGGCGCGCGGGTATCGCGGTCCGGGCCGGGGCAGGCTTGCATGGCGGGCTCCTTGTTCAGGCCTGGGCGGCCAGCTCGCGCTCGCGTTCGGCGATGCGTATCAGCATCTCGGCGCCGCGGTTGGCGGCCGAGACACCCCGGAAGACGAAGGCCAGGTTCACCACGGCCTGCATCTCGTGCCAACTGGCGCCGGCCCGACGCGCGGCCACGCCGTGGATGACGGCGGCATCGCTCAGTTCGGCCACCAGCATGGCGAAGATCAGCAACTGCACCTGCTTGTCGTCGAAGTGGGCGGTGTCCAAGGCATGGGCCCGGACCTTCTCCTGCAATTCCACCATGAGCGGGTCCAGCGCGCCGGTCACGTCGAGCCGGGCTTCGACCCGCGGGGGCAGGAAGCCGGCCATCTGGCGGTAGCCGGCGGCGCGGTCTTCCTTGGTGGCGAGGGGGTCGGCATAGGGGCCGAAGGTCTGCTGGACGAAAGCCGGATCGGGGCGCGAACGCGTCATGAGGTCTCCTTGATCGATTTAAATATAGTAATCGATTATTTTTTAACTCTTCAATTTTTTGTTTAAATCGATAATTTCTGCGAAGCAGGGTGGAAGCCGCTAGAATGCGCGTTGCGCACACGCGCTCCTATTCCGAGTTCCAGCATGACCACATTGACCGATACGCCTTCCGCAAGCGGACCCACGCTGTCCACCACCCTGGTCGAGGCCCTGCGGGGGTCGATTCTTGGCGGCACGCTGCTGCCCGGCAGCAAGCTCCGGCTGGACGAATTGCGGGAGCAGTACGACGTCAGCCTGAGCCCCCTGCGCGAGGCCCTGACGCGGCTGGTGTCCGACGGGCTGATCGTGACCAACGACAAGAAGGGCTACCGGGTGGCGCCCGTATCGGCGGACGACTTCCGGGAAGTCACGGCCTTGCGGATGAACCTGGAGGTGATGGCCCTGGGCGAGTCCATCCGGCGCGGCGACGAACATTGGGAGGACGCCCTGGTCGCGGCCTACCACCGCCTGAGCCGGCTGGAAGCGGCGGACCGCAGCGGCGACAAGCTGCCGGCCTGGGAGAAGGCGCACCGCACCTTCCACATCACCCTGTTCTCGGCCTGTGGCATGCCGCTGCTGCTGCGCTTCTGCAATACGCTGCATGACCTGAGCGATCGCTATCGCCGCCTGTTCCTGGCCAGCAATTCGCCCGACCGCAACGTGCCGGCCGAACACGAGGCCATCTACCAGGCCGCGCTGGGCCGCAACGCCGAGCTGGCGTGCGACATCCTGCGGCAGCACCTGTCGCGCACGGGAACGAATCTGTTGAGCGTGCTGCCGGACGGGGAGTCCGGCACGGCCGGTCGCTGACCGCGTCAGCCGGCGGGCGGGTAGCCGCGGCTGCCGAGCAGCGAGGACAGGTCGCGCGCGGCCTCGAGGATGACCTGTTCCGTGCGTGCGCGTGAATCGGCATCGGCGCCGAATGCGGTTTCCGGGCCCGCCACGCTGATGGCCGCGGCGGCTTCGCCCAGCGCCCCGAACACGGGCGCGGCGCACGAGTTGATGCCTTGTTCGAAGCCCGAGAAGCTCCAGGCGCAGCCGCGTTCGCGGTCCGCCGCCAACTGCGCGCGCAGCTTGCCGGCCTGGGTCGACGCCGCGGGATCCGCTTCCAGCAGCGCATCCAGGGTGGCCGGCGGCTGCCAGGCCAGCAGCATGCGGCCCGGCGTGGTCAGGTGGGCGGCGACGCGGCTGCCGACGCGCACGCTGCTGATCAGGCCGGCCTCGGGCATGTCGCGCAGCAGGTAGACGACATGGCCGCCGTCCAGCGCGGCCAGGTAGGCGGAGACGTTCAACTGGCGCCGCACGTCGGCCAGCACCCGGCGGCCCAGGTCCAGCATGTCGTTGGCCGCGGTGGCGGCGGTGGCCAGCTTCAGGAAGGGCAGGCCGATGCGGTGCCCGCCCTGGGGCAGGGCTTCGAGCACCCCTTCGTGTTCCAGCGTGGCGATCAGCCGCATGACCGTGACGCGGTTGACGTCGATGCTGCGGCCGACCTCGCTCAGGTTGGACGTGCTGCCGCCGTCGACCACGTAGCGCAGCAGCCGGAACGCCCTGACCACCGGCGAGACCAGGGCGCCGGGCTTGCCGGCGGATTCGTCGCCGTCCAGGGGTTCTACGGAAAATGACATGGAAGATCAGGCCAGGGGCACGGTCCAGGCATTGTATTCGTACACCCAGTCGGCATTGCCGCCTTCCTTGAGCCAGTTGTTGCCGCGCGAGCCGATCTGGACGCGGGCGGTGCGGTCGTGGCGGGCGGCTTCGTAGCGCTTGAGGGCCTGGGCGGGCGCCTCGGGCGTGTCCGCCAGGTAGCGGGCCAGCACCACGGCATCCTCGATCGCCATGCCGGCGCCCTGGGCCATGAAGGGCATCATCGGGTGGCAGGCGTCGCCCAGCAGGGTGACGTTGCCGCGCGACCACGAGGGCAGCGGGTCGCGCACGTACAGCGCGGACTTCAGCACCGTGTCGCAGGCCGCGAGCAATGCCCGCGCCTCGGGATGGAAATCGGAATAGGACGCGCGCAATTCTTCGACGCTGCCCGGCATGGTCCACGACTCGTGGCGCCAGCTGTCCTGGGGCGTGGTGGCGAAGATGAAGATGTCGCGGCCCAGGTTGAGCGGGAAGGTGACGATCTGCGTTTCCGGATTGGGGCCCCACCACTTGGTGAAGGCGCCCAGGTTGGGCACGCCGTCCAGGCGCGAGGCCGGCACCACGGCGCGGTAGGCCACCACGCCGGTGAAGTCGGGGTATTCGTCGCCCAGCAGGTGCTTGCGGACCGTGGAGTGGATGCCGTCCGCGCCGACCAGCACGTCCACGCGCTGGGACGTGCCGTCCTCGAAGCGCACGGTGATGCCGTCCGCGCCTTCGTCGATGCCCACGGTGCGCTTGCCGAGGTGGATGGTCGCGGCGGGCACGGCCTGTTCCAGCGCGGCCAGCAGGTCGGCCCGGTGCATGGTCAGCTGGGGCGCGCCGTAGCGCGTCTCGGCGGCCTGCGACATTTCCAGGCGCGAGGTTTCCTCGCCCGTGTCCCAGGTGCGGCTGATGCGGTGGGTGGGGCGGGCCGCGGTTTTGCGCAGTTCGTCGCCCACGCCCAGCCCGTCCAGCGCCAGCACGGCGTTGGGGGTGAGGTTGATGTCGGCGCCGACGCGCGCGAACTTGGGGGCCTGTTCGAAAACCACCGATTCCAGGCCGAGCTTGCGCAGGGCGATCGCCGCTGCCAGCCCGCCTATGCCTGCGCCGCTGATACCGATGAGGGGCGATGCCATGGAACTTCTCCTGTGCCGTGCTGGGGGTTGTACAAAAATGAACGATAAGTTCAAAAAATTCTAGAGAGACGGCAACGGGATGTCAATGGGAAAAACACCTGGATGCGACCAGGGAAGGCGGGGAGCGAAGGCGGCGCTGTGACGAGGAAACAACTTGAGACGGGCCCGGGCGCCCGCGCGCGCGGTCGATGGTACAGTCCTGCCAAAACAAGGCTGGTGTCATGTCTGAGAGCGGATCGCATTCCCGGGCCAGGGCGGCCCACGTCGTCACTTTTTCCGGAATGGCCGCCGGGCCGCTTCCTCGACCCGCCCGGTGACGAGGCCGGGCATGAGATCCTGTCTGCTGGCCCTGTGCTGGCTGTTCCTCCTGGCCGGGCCGGCGCGCGCGGACGAACGCATCCTCGAATTCTTCAGCGACATCAAGGTCGAACGCAGCGGCGACCTCCTGGTGACCGAAAACCTGCGCGTTCGCTCCGAAGGCAAGCAGATCAAGCATGGCCTGCAGCGCGATTTCGCGCGGCTGTACCGGCGCGCCGACGGCAGCCGCTCGGCGGCCGGGCTGGACGTCGTCTCGGTGCGGCGCGACGGCCGGGCCGAGCCTTTCGTCTCGTCGCGACTGCGCGACGGCGTGCGGATTTCCACCGGCCGGTCGGACGTGGTGTTCCGTCCCGGCGAATACCAATACACATTGATCTATCGCGTCACACGGCAGCTGCAGGCGGCCGGCGGCGAAGACCGGCTCGCCTGGGACGTGACGGGCCGGGATTGGTCCCTGCCCATCGACCGGGTACGCGTACGCGTCGTGCTGCCGTCGGACGAGCCGGTCCGGCAGGCCGCCGTGGCGGGCGAGGGCGCAGGTGTGCCGGGACGGGTCCAGGAAAAGGAAGCCGGACGCGTGGTGTTCGTGTCGACCCGCGTACTGGCGCCGGGCGAAAGCATGACGGTCGAGATGGGATGGCCGGCGGGCGAGGTACGGCGGCCCGGGCCGCTCAAGGCCTGGTGGTACGGCGTGCAGGACCATGCCGAATTCTGGGTCGCCAGCGTGGGGGTCGCGCTCCTGCTGCTGTATTACCTGGCCGCCGCCGCGCAGGCTTGGCGGCTGGGCCGGCACGACAGGACGCCGCAGGCCGATCCGCCGGAGGGTCTGTCGGCGCCCGCCCTGCGCTATGTGTACCGCAGGGGCTATGACCGCTGGGCCTTCCTGTCCGGCATGATGGAATTGCTGGCCCGCCGTTCGGTGCAGGTGCTGGAGCGGGCCGACGGACGCTATCTCGAACGCCTGCCCAACCAGACCGGCGGCGACGCTCGCCACGATCCGCTGCTGAATGCCATGCTGGGCCGTTTCTTCGCGGGCGGCCGCACGCTGCTGCGCCTGGACGGGCTGTACCGGCGCTGCTACGACGAAGCGCAGGGCGGCCAGCGCGAATGGCTGGACGAGGCCTATGCGCGTTCGCTGTTCGTGGCCTACGGCGATCATGCCCGCAAGGGGGCCTATCTCTGGATCGCCATGACGGTGGCCCTGGTCGGGCTGGCCATCGTGCGCGAGGGCAGCCCGCTGTCGTGGGCCGCGTGGGGCATCCTGCTGCCGCTGCCGGCGGTGCCGGCCTGGTTCGCGGTCTATGCGCAGTGGCGGGCGGGGGCGACCAGCCTGGCGAGCCGCGCCGTGTTGAGCGTGCTGGGGCTGCTGTGCCTGGCGGGTGGGCTGGCGGTGCTGGCCACGCATGTGGAGTCGGCCAGGCTGCTGCTGATCGGGCTGGCGCCGCTGGCTTCGCTGGTACTGGTGTGCGCGGGCTTTCTCGGCCTGCGCGGCTATACCGCGCAGGGGCGGGCGCTGCGGGCGCGGATAGACGGTTTCCGCAGGTTTCTCGCCCGTCCGCCGGTTGTCGCGCCGGCCGATGCCGAAAGCGCGCTGGCCCGCTACGAACGCTACCTGCCGTACGCGCTGGCCTTGGGCGTGGATCGCCGTTGGGCGGCCGCGCACGCCGCGCAGGCACGCAGCGCCGCCTCGGCGGCGCGGGTGGACATGCAGGCCCGCTATGGCGGCGTCCACGACCCGCTGGTCCGGCCGCGCGCGGTGATGCGCACGCTGGACCGCTGGGCGGCCAAGGCCTCGCCGGTTCGCGCGCCGCGGACATCGCGCGGCGGGGGCGTGGAAGAGGCCGGCGAAGGCCCGCGCTAAAATCGGGCAAACACGGAGCTCATCGCATGGCAATCACCCTCAAGTCCCCGCAGGAAATCGAAGCGATGCGCGTGGCGGGCGGCATGGCGGCCGAGGTCCTGGAGATGATAGGCGAGTATGTCCAGCCCGGCGTCTCGACCGAGGAACTCGACCGCCGCTGCTACGAATACATCACCCGGGTCCAGAAGGCCATTCCGGCCAACGTCGGCTATCACGGCTTTCCCAAGACGCTCTGCACGTCCATCAACGGCGTGGTCTGCCATGGCATTCCCAAACCCGAGGACGTGCTGCGCGACGGCGACATCATCAACATCGACGTCACCGTGATCCACGACGGCTGGCATGGCGACACGAGCCGGATGTTCTATGCCGGCAAGCCGTCGCAGGAGGCCGAGCGCCTGGTCGGCGTCACGTTGGAAAGCATGCTGCGCGGCATCGCCGCGGTGCGGCCGGGCGCGACCCTGGGCGACGTGGGCGCGGCCATCCAGACCTACGCCGAAGACGCCGGTTTTTCGGTGGTGCGCGATTTCTGCGGCCACGGCATCGGCCGCAAGTACCACGAGGCGCCGCAGGTGCTGCACTACGGCCGGCCCAACAGCGGCCTGCGCCTGAAGAAGGGCATGGTGTTCACCATCGAGCCCATGCTCAACGCCGGGCGCCAGGAGGTGGAGGTGCTGGACGACGACTGGACGGTGGTGACCGTGGACGGTTCGTGGTCCGCGCAGTGGGAACACATGGTGGCCGTGACCGACGACGGCTACGATATCCTGACCGCCTGGCCGAACCGCGGCTGACGCCTTCGCCCCAACACGTCTTCGCTTCAAGTTTCCCCAGTCATTTTCCTGTCCTGCCGGTCGTATCCATGCCGTCCTCCGCTTCTGTTTCCCGTCCCGACGCCCACAGCCCCCTGGCACAGTGGCTGGCCTATCTCGAATCCATCCACAGCCGGCCGATAGACATGGGCCTGGACCGCGTGCGAGAGGTGGCCGGGCGCCTGGGGCTGGACCTGGACGCGGTCACCATCGTGGTGGGGGGAACCAACGGCAAGGGCTCGACCTGCGCCATGCTCGAGGCCATGCTGCTGAGCGCCGGGTACAAGGTCGGGCTCTACACTTCGCCGCACCTGCTGGATTTCAACGAGCGGGCGCGCGTGAACGGCGAGTCCGCCAGCGACGCCGCGCTGACCGAACAGTTCGCCGCCGTGGACGCGGCCCGCGGCGATACCTCGCTGACCTATTTCGAGCTGACCACGTTGGCCATCCTGCGGCTGTTCGCGCAGTCGGGGCTGGACGCGGTCATCCTGGAAGTCGGGCTGGGCGGCCGCCTGGACGCGGTCAACATCGTCGACGCCGATTGCGCCATCGTGACCAGCGTGGACCTGGACCACGTCGAATGGCTGGGCGACGACCGCGAGAAGATAGGCTGGGAGAAGGCCCACATCTACCGCCCCGGCAAGCCCGCGATCTGCGCCGATCCCATGCCGCCGCAATCGCTGGTGGACTACGCCGAGGGCATAGGCGCCGATCTCTGGCGCTTCGGGCGCGACTACAACTACGCCGGCGACAAGCAGCAGTGGAACTATGGCGGCCGCAACCAGCGCCGCAATGCGCTGGCCTATCCGGCGCTGCGCGGCGCCAACCAACTGCTGAACGCCTCGGCCGCGCTGGCCGCGCTCGAGGCCCTGCGCGACCGGCTGCCGGTGCCGCAGCAGGCGGTGCGCCTGGGGCTGCTGCAGGTGCAATTGCCGGGCCGCTTCCAGATCCTGCCGGGGCAGCCCGCGGTGATCCTGGACGTGGCGCACAATCCCCACGCCGCCGCCGTGCTGGCCGACAACCTCGACAACATGGGCTTTTATCCCTACACCTACGCGGTGTTCGGGATGCTGAACGACAAGGACATCGACGGCGTCATTGCCAAGCTGGGCGACCGCATCGACCACTGGTACTGCGCCGGCCTGCCCGGGCCCCGCGGACTGAGCGGCGAGGAGCTGGCCGCGCGCTTGCGCGCGCGAGGCGTCAAGGAAGACAAGGATTCCTCGGTCCAGGCCTGCGCCGACCCCGCCGCGGCCTATGCGGCGGCGCGGGAAAGCATGGGCGAGGGTGATAGAATCCTGGTCTTCGGATCTTTCCTTACCGTGGCAGGCGTGTTGGCGTCGATGCGTGCGGCCAGGCCCGCCCGAGCGGACTGAGCCGGAGCCCCCGCAGGGGGCGGCGCAAGACCCTGCCGCCTGTTTAGCCGGACGTATCAATGGGATTGCTCGAGCGCAAGAAGAAGGCGGCCACGACCACGGCCAAATCCAGTCGCGCCGGCTATGCAGCCGGGGCCGAATCGCAGGATCCCGCCCAGGAAGCGCGCCGCCGCGCCAGGCGCCGCCTGGTAGGCGCCATCGCCCTGGTCCTGGCAGCGGTCGTCGTGCTGCCCATGGTGCTCGATTCCGAGCCGCCCATGCTTCCGGACGACATCCCCATCCAGATTCCCGATCGCAACCTGGCTCCCCCCGAACCGGTGGCCAAGCCCCCGGTGGCCGAAGCGCCCGCCGCCCCGCCTGCGGAGACGCCCGCGGCGCCTCCGGCGGCGCCGGCCCCCCGGCCCGAACCCCCGAAACCCGAGGCGCCCAAGCCCGAGCCCGCGAAGCCGCTGGCTCAGCCCGAAGCGCCCAAGCCCGCGCCCCCCAAGCCGGCGCCCAGCGACACATCCCGCGCGGATGCCGCGCGCGCCGAAGCCGCCCGGGCCCGTGCCTTGCTGGAAGGCAACGCCTCCGCGCCGGCTGCGCCCAAGCCCGACAGCAAGGGCAGCTTCGCGGTGCAGATCGCGGCGTTTTCCACCGAAGAGCGCGCCAACGACATGCGCGACCGGCTCAGCGCCGCGGGCATCAAGAGTTTCACCGAGCGCGTGAAGACCGGCAAGGGCGACGTGTTCCGCGTCCGCGTCGGCCCCTTCGCCTCGCGCGAGGCCGCGGATGCGGCCCGGGCGCGCGTCAGTTCGGCCGGTTTCAGTAGTTCCATCGTGCCGCTGTGACCAATTTCGACTACGGCGTCCTGCTGATCCTGGGCGCGTCGGTGGTGATCGGTCTGTTTCGTGGCCTGGTGAAGGAAGTCCTGTCGTTGATCGCTTATGTCGCCGCGTTCGTGGTGGCGGTCCGCTACGGGCCGCTGGCCTACGAGTGGCTGGCGGGCTTTATCGAGAATTCGGGCTTGCGCGCGATCGTGGCCTACGCGGGCGTGTTCATCGCCGTGCTGCTGGCGGTCGGGCTGGTCAACGTGGCGCTGGGGCTGCTGCTCAAGGCCACCGGCCTGTCGCTGGCCGATCGTGGCCTCGGTGCCGTGTTCGGCCTGGTGCGCGGCGTGGTCATCGTGATGGTCCTGGTGGTGGCGGCGGGATTCACGCCCCTGCCCAAGGAGCCATGGTGGACCGGAGCCGTCCTGTCTCCCTACGCGGAAGAGGGCGTGCGGGCGGTCAAGCCATATGTGCCGGAACAGTTCGCGGATTGGATCCGCTATTAAGAAGTTTGTGCTGCTGATAAGAGGCTCTCATGTGTGGAATCGTCGGTGTCGTCTCGCAGGCGCCGGTTAATCAGTTGCTCTACGACAGTCTGCTGCTGCTGCAGCATCGCGGTCAGGATGCGGCGGGCATCGCCACGTCCCAGGGCAACACCTTCAATATGTACAAGGCGCATGGCCTGGTCCGCGACGTCTTCCGCACGCGCAACATGCGTTCGCTGCCCGGAAACTCGGGCATCGGCCAGGTCCGCTACCCCACCGCCGGTTCCAGCTCCAGCGCGGAAGAAGCCCAGCCGTTCTACGTCAACGCGCCGTTCGGCATCACCTTCGCCCACAACGGCAACCTGACCAATACGGAGTCGCTGCGCGAGGAACTGTTCCGCGTCGACCGCCGCCACATGAACACCAACTCCGATTCGGAAGTGTTGCTCAATGTGCTGGCGCACGAATTGCAGCGCGCCTCGAACGGCGTGTCGCTGGACGAGGACGCCATCTTCAAGGCGGTGTCGGCGGTCCACAAGCGCGTGCGCGGTGCCTACGCGGTGGTGGCCGAGATCGCCGGCTACGGCATGCTGGCCTTTCGCGACCCCTACGGCATCCGGCCCCTGTGCCTGGGCAGGGTCGAGACCGGGAGCGGCGTCGAGTGGATGGTGGCGTCCGAGTCGGTCACGCTCGAAGGCATGGGCTTCAAGTTCGAGCGCGACGTCGCGCCCGGCGAAGCCGTATTCATCGACCTCGACGGCCGCTACGCCGCGCGCCAGTGCGCCGACAATCCGCAGCTGAGCCCCTGCATCTTCGAGTACGTCTATTTCGCGCGTCCCGATTCGCTGATGGACGGTGTGTCGGTGTACAGCGCGCGCCTGCGCATGGGCGAATACCTGGCTGACAAGGTCGCGCGCAACCTGCGCCTGGGCGAGGTCGACGTGGTCATGCCCATTCCCGACTCGGCCCGGCCGGCGGCGATGCAGTTGGCCGCGCGGCTGAACCTCGACTACCGCGAGGGCTTCATCAAGAACCGCTACGTCGGCCGCACCTTCATCATGCCCGGCCAGGCGGTGCGCAAGAAGTCCGTGCGCCAGAAGCTCAACGCCATGAGCGAAGAGTTCAAGGGCAAGAACGTGCTGATCGTGGACGACTCCATCGTGCGCGGCACCACCAGCGGCGAGATCGTCGACATGGCCCGCGCCGCGGGCGCCAACAAGGTGTTCTTCGCGTCGGCGGCGCCTCCGGTGCGCTTCCCGAACGTGTACGGCATCGACATGCCCACGCGCAGCGAACTGATCGCCCACGGCCGCACCGATGACGAGATCGCCCGGGTGATCGGCGCCGATGCGCTGATCTACCAGGACCTGGCCGCCATGCGCCAGTCGATCACCGACATGAACCCGGCGCTGACCCAGTTCGAATCCTCGTGTTTCGACGGGCATTATGTGACGGGCGACGTGACGCCGGAGTACCTGGATCACCTCGAACGCATGCGCAAGAGCCGCAGCGAGGACAGCAGCGCCGGCGGCCTGCGCGTCAACATGGGCTCCGCAGCGAATGAGGCGTAGCGGCTGACTTGCGGTGCCGATATAAGCGGAGGTTTTTGCCTCCGCTTTTTTTTAGATCTTTTTGGGTATATGCACATTACGAACCGGTCGTTTTATTCATAAGCCGGTCTTTGTAAGCTGCAAGCCTGGGTGCGCGCCCGCGCGGGATACGCATGCCCGCTCCGGCCCGAAGCGTCGGCGCGCTCCACCCATCGCCATTCGGCCACATCTAGAGGCTTGCCGCATGTACCAGTATCAACCCGTCGACCAGTTGCTGGTCGATCAACGCGTGGCGCAGTTCCGCGACCAGACGCGGCGTTTCCTGAACGGGCAGCTCAGCGAGGACGATTTCCGCACGCTGCGCCTGCAGAACGGCCTGTATATCCAGCGCCATGCGCCCATGCTGCGGATCGCCGTGCCCTACGGCATGCTGGCCTCGCGCCAGCTCCGCACGCTGGCCTACATCGCGCGCAAGTGGGATCGCGGCTACGGGCATTTCAGCACCCGGCAGAACATGCAGTTCAACTGGCCCAAGCTGGAGGACGTGCCCGACATCCTGGCCGAGCTGGCCAAGGTGCAGATGCACTCGATCCAGACCAGCGGCAACGACATCCGCAACACGACCACCGACCAGTTCGCGGGCGTCGCGCCCGACGAGATCGTCGATCCCCTGGTCTGGTGCGAACTGATCCGGCAGTGGTCCACCTTCCACCCCGAGTTCGCGTTCCTGCCCCGCAAGTTCAAGATCGCCGTCAGCGGCGCGGTCACGGACCGGGCGGCGGTGGGCGTGCACGACATCGGCCTGCAGGCCGTCGAGCAGGACGGCGAGATCGGCTTTCGCGTCTGGGCGGGCGGCGGACTGGGCCGCACGCCGCTGGTGGGCCAGTTGATCAATGCCTACGTGCCCTGGCAGCATCTGCTGACCTACCTGCAGGCCATCCTGCGGGTCTACAACCTGCACGGCAGGCGCGACAACAAATTCAAGGCACGCATCAAGATCCTGGTCAAGGAACTGACGCCCCACGTGTTCGCCGAAGAGGTCGAGCGCGAGTGGCAGCATCTGAAGGATGGTCCCGAGACCGTCACCGCCGAGCGCATCCAGGCCATCGCCGACCGCTTCACGGCGACGCCTTATGCCGCTGATCCGGGCCCGGATACCTCGGCCCAGCATGCCGGCAACGATCCGGCTTTCTCGCGCTGGCTGCGGCGCAATACCCATCCCCACAAGGTCCAGGGCTATGCCGCCGTCACGCTGTCGCTCAAGCGCACCGGCGTGCCGCCCGGCGACATCACCGCCGACCAGATGGACGCGGTGGCCGACCTGGCCGACCGCTACAGCTTCGGCGAGATGCGCGTCTCGCACGAGCAGAACCTGGTGTTCACCGACGTGGCCCGGGGCCAGCTTCACGCGCTGTGGAAGGAACTCGACAAGCTCGGCCTGGCCACGCCCAACATCGGTTTCCTGACCAACATCATTGCCTGCCCGGGCGGCGACTTCTGTGCGCTGGCCAACGCGGTATCGATCCCGGTGGCCGAGGCCATCCAGCGCCGCTTCGACGACCTCGACTATTTGCACGAGATCGGCGAACTCGACCTGAACATCTCCGGCTGCATCAACTCCTGCGGGCATCACCACGTGGGCCACATCGGCATCCTGGGCGTGGACAAGGCCGGCGAGGAGTGGTACCAGGTCACGCTTGGCGGCCGCCAGAGCGGGGCCGCCAAGCCCTTGCCCGACATCGAGTCCATGCGGGGCGCGGGCGCGGCCATCGGCCGCGTCATCGGCCCGTCGTTCGCGCGCGGGGAAGTGGCCGACGTGGTCGCCACCCTGGTCGAGACCTATCTCGACCTGCGCGACAGCGATGCCGAACGCTTCATCGACGTGGTCGAGCGCGTGGGCATCGATCCCTTCAAGACCCGGGTCTACGCCGAGCGCCAGCAGGCCAAGGCCGCCCTGGCGGAGGCCGCCCATGTCTGAGCAAGCCGCCACGCTGATCCGCCATCGCGAGCTGGAAGTCGACACCTGGAAGCGTTTCGAGCCCACCGAGGCCCGGCCGCTGCCGGCCGACGACGAGGACTGGCTCGTGCCGCTGGCCGTCTGGCAGTCGGCGCGCGCCGAATTGCGCGGCCGCCGCCGGCCCGTGGGCGTGCTGCTGGGGCCGGCCGACGATCCCACCGAACTGGCCGAGGAGGGTAGGGTGGACCCCACCGGACTGGCGCTGATCGCGGTCGATTTCCCCATCTACACCGATGGCCGGGGCTATTCCATCGCCTACCTGCTGCGCACGCGGCTGGGCTGGCAGGGCGAGCTGCGGGCGGTGGGCGACGTGATGATCGACACCATCCACTACCAGGCGCGGTCGGGCTTCGACAGCTTCACGGTCAAGCACGGCCATGACCCCGAGCAGGCGCTCCGGGCCTTCGGCACCTTCACGGCGGCCTATCAGCAAAGCTACCCGGTTCCCGCCGCGTTGCAGGGCTGACCATGGGCAAAGTCTATCTGGTGGGTGCGGGCCCGGGCGCGGCGGACCTGCTGACCGTGCGCGCGGCCCGGCTGCTGGGCCAGGCCGACGTGGTCTTCCACGATGCGCTGGTCGACGGCGAGGTGCTGGCGCTGGCGCCCCAGGCCCACCTCGTGGCCGTGGGCAAGCGCTGCGGGCAGTTGTCCACGGTGCAGCAGTTCATCAACCGCCAACTGATCGACGCCGCCCGTCGGCATGGCTGCGTGGTGCGCCTGAAGGGGGGCGATCCGATGCTGTTCGGGCGCGCGCAGGAGGAAATCGCGGCCCTGGCCCAGGCCGGCATCGAGATCGAGGTGGTGCCCGGCATCAGCGCGGCCTTCGGCGCCAGCTCGGCGCTGGGCCTGTCGCTCACCCGCCGCGGCTTGAGCCGCAGCGTCGTGTTCCTGACGCCCGCCGTGGGCAGCGGCGAGCGTCCCCATGCGTGGGCGGATGCCGCCCGGGGCGCCGATACCGTGGTGCTGTACATGGCCAGCCGGCAGGCGGAAGCGATCGCCCAGGGCCTGATGGCCACGGGCATGCCGCCGGGACGCCCGGCGGTGCTGGTCGAGAATGCCAGCCTGCCGAACCAGCGGGTGCTGCCCACCACTCTGGGACGCCTGCCGGAGGCCGCGCAGGATCTGGGCGGGGGACCGGCGCTCATCATGGTGGGCGAGATCTACGCCGAACTGCTCGAGCAGGCCGCGGGCCGCCTGGAAGCGGAAACGAGGCGGACGGCTGCGGCCTGACTTCATTTCTCTTACACTTCGGTCATGTTGATCGAAGACTACGGACTCGCGCTGGGCAAGAGCTTCCTGTTTTCCCTGGCGACACTGCTCCCCATCCTGAACCCCACGGCGACGGCACCGATATTCCTGTCCCTGACCGAGGGCGCTTCCCCCGGAGTGCGGGAAGTGCTCGCGGCCAGGATCGCCCGCAACGTTTTCCTGCTGCTGTTCGCGGCGATGCTGATCGGGTCGATCGTGCTCGATTTCTTCGGCATCTCGCTGGCCATCGTCCGCGTGGGCGGGGGCCTGCTGGTGGTGGCCAGCGCCTGGCGCCTGCTCAATTCCAGCGATGGAGGGGCCGAGCGTTCGGCCCGCCTGGCCGAGGGTTTCACCGTTGAAATGGCCAACCGCCGCGCCTTCTATCCCCTGACTTTCCCCATTGCCTGCGGGCCGGGCTCCATCGCCGCGGCCATCACCGTGGGCGCCAGCCTGCACGATCACGCTTCGCTGATCGTCAGCGGCACCCGCATCGCCGGGGCGGTGCTGGGCCTGTCCCTGGTGGCGGCGTCGGTGCTGCTGTGCTTCCGCTATGCGCAGCAGTTGCTGCGCCTGCTGGGCGACACGGGAACTGTCGTGTTCCTGCGGTTGTCAGCATTCATTCTGCTCTGCCTTGGCGTCCAGATCGTCTGGGATGGCGCGTCCGAACTGCTGCTCGGCGTGCTGCGCCAGGTCCCGTTGCCCCCATCCACCTGAGAGCCCTTGCGGCCTTGACCCATGAAAACCGTACTCGTTGACCGCCTGCTCGCCTTTACCGCCATCGCCAGCCTGGGCGCCGTGGCGGTCGCGCTGGTGTCGCAGCATGTCTTCGACATGCAGCCCTGCGCCTGGTGCGTGCTGCAGCGTCTGATCTATCTCGCGATTGCGGTATTCGCAGTGCTGGGCCTGGTGCTGCGGCGGATCGCGGCGGCGCAGAAAACCTGCGCCGGCATCGTGGCGGCGCTGGCGCTGGCCGGCGTGGCCACGGCCATCTACCAGCACAACGTCGCTTCCCAACTGATGAGCTGCGACCAGACCTTCGCCGACCGCTTCATGACCAGCTCCGGACTGGACGGCTCGCTGCCTTCGGTGTTCGGCATCTACGCGACCTGCGCCGACGCGGTGGTGGACCTGCTGGGCGTACGCTACGAGATCTGGAGCGTGCTGCTGTTCGCGGTACTGGCGGTGGCGGGTGTGGCGGCATTGCTGCTGCGCCGGCGGCCGCGCTCCTTGTTTGCCGGGGCGGCGCACTAGGCCGGCAGCACGGCCTCCCGGAAAGCATTCCATTTGTCGCGCTGTTCGGGGGAGTCAGGAAATCGCTCGGCGATATTCCCCGCAGAGAATATCCTTCGGTAGGCCGCCTGCTGCCTTGGGTCGATCGGGTGTTCGGAGAAAACGAACAGTTCCCGCGCGCGGTCATGGATGGCATCCTGGCGGGCCGGAGACAGGGGGCCGGATGCCAGGAACAGCAGGGCGACGTTCAGGCGGCGCGTATCGATGCCAAAGAAACCCGCATTCCCGGTTTCATGCAGCAGAGTCGCGCATATCCGGTCGCTGGCGAACGACGGGACGCGGCGGAAAAGCGGGGTGAGGCCGGCATGGTCGATCTCATACGGCGAAGGGCGCGCGCAGCGCTCCAGGAACGGCTCGTAGACGTCCGGGTTTTTCGGGTTGCCGATGTCGCCGAGTATCGTGACCAGCGTGTTGCCGCGGCGCTCGCGGTCCCTCTGTTCGGTGGCGTGATCAAGGAGGAACGGATCCTCCACGCCCGCTATCACCATGGTGTTCATGCGGCTAAGTCTTATCATCTCGTGAAACGGATCGTGAGGCCTGGCAGGCGAGGTGCGCGAAGTCCGCGGAGCCGGATCCATCGCCTGCGCGACCCGCTCGGCATCGTCCCGGGTCCGGCTGCTGAGCAGCGGGCCAAGCAGCCAGGGGCGGACAATTCCGTCCTTGGGGGACAATGCCCGCTGGGCAAGGGTGTGGGCGTCTTCTGCCGAGAGATGCTCTGACAAGGTCCGCAGCTCTTCCAGATAGGCGGGGTCGGGATGGGCCGGCGGCGGGGCGGACATGAGGCGAAGGCGGCGCGGCGCATACGGGTGGCCGTCCACCATCTCCTTCATTTGCTTCGAAGTCTGTACCACCTTGGCCATGGATTGGGTATCGAGGTGGTGCAACACCGCCTGCTGCATCTCCAGCGGCAGCCGCGTGAATGGAAACGGCGATTCGGACGAGGGCTGAGCCAGCGCCGCGGGCCTGCGGCGTCCAGTCTGGTGGATGGGCGGCGGCTCGGAAGGATCGCGGGGAGGGGGGAGACGGGAGCCAGCGTCGGACGACGGCGACCCATCCCTTTGATCCGTGCCCTGGTCGGTGTTTCTGGCCCGGGCGAACAGAGACGAGAGACGACCGTTGATCGAATCCATGATGTTCCTGGAAAAAAATGGATGCCGATAGGTAACGATGGCCCGGATCATGGTTCCTGGCCGGTGCCATGGCCGGCCGGGCGGATTTCCTCGGCACATGAGTTATCGTCACGACATTGGCGCCGCGGAGAAATCGTGTGAGTGAGTCCAGAAAGCAGGGGGGGCGTACCAGTGCGCCGGTCGGGTTTCGCGAAATCTCCGCCCAGGGCGGGTATCGCGTGGGCGTGGCCACGCTCGATGCGCAGGCCACGCTGAACGCCCTGTCCCTGGAGATGGCCGAACGCCTGGCGATGCAGCTCGACGCCTGGGCCACCGATCCGGCCATTGCGGTGGTGGTGCTGGAAGGCGAAGGACGCGCGCTGTGCGCCGGCGGTGACCTGCAAAGCGTGTACCGCGAAATGCGCGACCACCGGGGCGACGATCCGCCGCGCCGCATCGCCCGCTTCTTCGAGCGCGAGTACGGCCTGAACCACGCCATCCACGCCTATCCCAAGCCGTTCCTGTGCTGGGGCAACGGCATCGTCATGGGCGGGGGCATGGGGCTGCTGATAGGCGCGAGCCATCGCGTCGTCACGGAAAGCTCGCGCCTGGCCATGCCCGAGATCGCCATCGGCCTCTTCCCCGACGTGGGCATGTCCTGGGCCCTGAACCGCATGCCGGGCAAGTCGGGCCTGTTCCTGGGGTTGACCGGCGCCACGCTGCAGGCCGCCGACGCGCTGTTCGCCGGCTGGGCCGACTATCACATCCCGCAGGCCCGCAAGCAGCAGGTGCTGGATGCGCTGGCCCGGCAGACCTGGACGGGCGAGCGCCGTGCCGACGACCTCCTGCTGCACGACGTGCTCGACGCCGGCCACGTCGCCCCGGACCCGGTGGAAGGCCCGCTGCGGCGCAACCTGGATACGGTGGCGGCACTGTGCCGGGCGCCGGCGCTGGACGACGTCATCGGCGCCATCCTGCAATACGACGGCGCCGATCCGTGGCTGGAAGGGGCGCGCGACGCCCTGGCCAAGGGCGCGCCCAGCACCGCGCGGCTGGCCTGGGAGTTGCAGCGGCGCACGCGCCACATGTCGCTGGCCCAGGTCTTCCAGCTGGAGTATCAGGTCGCCCTGTGGTGCTGCACCCGTGGCGATTTCCAGGAAGGTATCCGGGCCCTGCTGATCGACAAGGACCGCCATCCCGTCTGGAAGGCTACCCATGGAACCGAGGTCGGGACCGCCTGGGCGGACAAGGCCTTCTGCGACATGGCCGCGGATTTTCCCGTACCCGCCTCGCTGCGGTCGCTGGCCGGATAGCGGCCGCGCGCAGTCGCCATGTCCCGGTCCGAACGGCTGTTCGCCTTGCTCCAGGCTTTGCGGCGCCGCAAGCGGCCGGTCAGTGGCAAGCTGCTGGCCGGAGAGTTGGACATCAGCCTGCGCACGCTCTATCGCGACATCGCCAGCCTGCAGGCCCAGGGCGCGCAGATCGAGGGCGAGCCCGGCCTGGGCTACGTGCTCAAGCCGGGCTTCCTGCTGCCGCCCATGATGTTCTCGGAAGAAGAGATCGAGGCCCTGGTGCTGGGGTCGCGATGGGTGGCCCGCCGCACCGACGAACCGCTGGCCTGGGCGGCCCGCAACGCCCTGGCCAAGATCGCCGCGGTGCTGCCCGACGACCTGCGCCACGGCCTGGACACGTCGGCGCTGCTGGTGGGGCCCGCGGCCCCGCAGGAGCACGTGGACCTGTCCCTGATCCGCCGCGCGATCCGCGCCGAACACAAGCTCGACATCGTCTATCGCGATGGCCGCGGCGCCGCCTCGCAGCGTCTGGTCTGGCCGTTCGGCCTGGGGTTCTTCGAGCAGTCGCGCGTCGTGCTGGGCTGGTGCGAGCTACGGCAGGATTTCCGCCATTTCCGGACCGACCGCATCCAGGCCATGACCGCCACGGAGCAGCGCTACCCGCGCAGGCGCCAGGCCTTGCTGAAGGCATGGCGCGAGAAAGAGGGCATTCCCCCGCAAGAAATTTGATGCTGACAGAAATTGGCAGCATCGGTCGCTATCCTGGACACGCCTATCAACCAGGAGCGATTCCATGAACCATCCGAACTTCGTCATCCTCTACGTCGACCAGCCCGAGGCCAGCGGCCGCTTCTACGCGGACCTGCTGGGCGCCAGCCCGATCGAGTCCTCGCCCACCTTCGTGCTGTTCATGCTGGACACCGGCCTGATGCTGGGCCTGTGGTCCCGGCACACCGTGGAACCGTCGCCCGGCGCGCCGGCGGGCGACGGCGAGATCGTCTTCCGCATGGAAAGCTACGACGCCGTCGACGCTCGCTGCGCGGACTGGACGGCGCGCGGCATTCCGCTGCTCATGCCGCCCGCGACCCTGGAGTTCGGCCGCTCCTTCGTCGCGCGCGATCCCGACGGCCACCGCCTGCGCGTGTTCGCCCCCGAAGCGGCACGGTAGCTTCTCAGCCCGCGGCCGGGATGATGGGCAGCGTCAGATAGGATGCCCTTTCCGGCCCGCCGTACACGGTGGTGCGGCCTTGGAAATCCTGGCCGCCGCGATCCGCGGGGTCGGTATGGGTGAGCCGCCCCTTGATGCCTTCGAATTCGAAATCCTTGCCCTGTATCGTCAGGCGCAGGCGGTAGCCGCGCGGGATGACGATGGAGGTGGGCCAGATTTCGAGGTCGAGGGGATAAGCGGTGCCGGGTTCGATCTTCTGGATTTCGTCGTGTGTATGGAAAATCCGGTTAGGGATGGACATCTGTTCGTCGACCTTGCGGTGCGAGGCGCGCAGCCACCCCCGGGTCACCGGCGTGGGTTCGTGGGCGCCGTCGAACACGATTTCCTTGCCGTCGGGATCGAAGAGCCGGAGGACGGCGAAGAGGTCGACATCCCGGGTGGAGGAGGAGACCCAGATGCGCAGCGGGATGAAGCCGGTGATTTCGGTCGTGGCTTCGAAGGGCGGGGTAGTGAAGTCCAGGTGTTCCTCCTGGGCCTGAAAGCCGGCGCTGGCCGTTTGGGCGGGAGCGGCGGTATCGAGGGCCGCGTTGCCGGGATGCAGGTGGAATTTGGTCCACTGGGTGCGCGCGAGCGGGAACTCGTGTTCGGCGCGGCGGGTTTCGCCGTCCAGGGTGCGGATGGACAGCAGGACGGGCGGGGTCTGGTCCCAGCCGTTGGGCAGGCCTTTCAGGAAGTGATCGAAGAATTGTTTTTGCAGCGCGATGTAGCGAGGCAGGTAGAAGCTTTCGTAGTGGGTGCCGATGTGCATGGACAGCCATTTCTGCGCGGAGCCGGCACGCAGGTAGCCTTCGATGTTGCCGCGCAGGTGGTTGCCGGGGCCGCCCCAGTTGCCGGCCGACAGCACGGGAACGGTGATGCGGGAAAGATCGGGCGTGCGTTCTTTGTGCCAGGCGTCGCACAAGGCGTGGCGCGCCATTTCCGCGGGGTAGTCGCTGCGGTTGGCGGCCAGCAAGGTTGCGCTCAGCGCGGGGCCGGTCGTGGGTTGGCCGTCGTCGCGGTCGCGGTAGGGGGTATCGCCGTTGCCATGCTGGTTGGACAGCACCTGCTTGGGCCACCATGAATTGAGGAAGCCGTTGCTGCGGATGCCGCCATGGTAGCCGTAGTCGCGATAGTGGTCGGACCGGCCCTCCCAGGGCACGATGGCGGCCAGGTGCTTGGGGCGCAGCGCCGCGACACGCCACTGGGTGGCGGCATAGTACGAGATGCCGATCAGGCCGACCTTGCCGTTGCTCCACGCTTGCGTGCCGGCCCACTCGATGGCGTCGCGGTAGTCCTGGATTTCGCGAGGCGACATGGGGTCGAGGTAACCCGGCGACTTGCCGCTGCCGCGGGCGTCGACGTGGATGACCACGTAACCGTCGGGCACCCATCGCTCGGGGTCCACGGTTTCCCAGCGCAGGTAGCGGCCGCTGGAGCCGTCCTGGCACAGGCCGGGATGCAGGCGCTGCAATTTTTCCCATTGCGGCTTGAAGCCGTCGGCGAAGTGGACGTCCTTGCCGTAGACGCCTTGCGCCATGACGACCGGGTAGCGTCCCGGTTCGGCGGGGCGGAACACGTTCGCCCTCAGGATGGCGCCGTCGTCCATCGGGATTTCGACATCCTTTTCAAAGACGAGCGCAAGGGGGGCGGCAGGGGGCCGGGCTGGGGTGTTCGGTTCGGTCACGATCGGGTCTCCGCGTTGTCAGGCTATTGTTTTTCGACCTTGGCGGCCTGCATGATGTCCGTGTAGGTCGCCGTTTCCTTGGCCAGGTAGTTCGCCATGTCCTGGGGCGAGCCGCCGGCCACGTCCAGGCCCATGGACGCCAGGCGGTCCTTGAGGGCGGGCGAGGACAGCGCATCGTTGAAGGCGCGGTTCAGCCTGGCCACGACGTCGGGCGGCGTGCCCGCCGGGGCCAGCGCGCCTTGCCAGCCGCCCTGGACTTCGTAGCCGGCCACACCGGCTTCTTCCACCGTGGGCACGTCGGGCAATTGCGGGAAGCGCGTCGAACCGGTCACCGCGATCGCGCGCAGCGTTCCGCTCTTGACCTGCTCGATCGCGGATACCGGGTTGAGGAAGGCCAGCTTCACTTCGCCGGACATGACCGCGTTCATGGCGGGCGCGGCGCCCTTGTAGGGCACGTGGACCAGATGCGTGCCCGCCTTGTAGTTGAAGTACTCGCCGACCAGGTGCATGGTGTTGCCGATGCCGGCCGAACCGTAGGGGATGTTGGAGGTCGCCGGCGTGGCGAGCTTGACCAGGTCCTGCACATTCTGGACCGGCAGCGAAGGCGTGACCACGAGCACCTGGCCGCGCGTGGAACCCACCAGCACGACCGGGACGAAGTCTTTGGCGGTGTCGTAGGGCAGGGACTTGTACAGCAGCGGATTGATGACGTGCGAGCCGGTGGTGTAGAGCAGGGTGTAGCCGTCGGCGGGCGCCTTGGCCACCAGGTCCGAGGCAATGATGGAGTTGGCGCCCGCACGGTTTTCCACGATCACGGGCTGCTTGAGCCGTTTGCCCATTTCCTGCGCCAGCATGCGCGACACGGTGTCGGGATTGCCGCCGGGCGAAAAGGGCAGGATCAGCTTGATGGGACGGTCGGGAAACGTGTCGCCGTAGGCGGCGGGTGCGGCAATGGTCAGGGCTGCGAGGCAGGCTGTGGAAAGTCCAACCAGAAAAACCGGGTTCTTCATGATGTGTTCCTCCTCCATGGCGGTATTCCCGACGGGATCGGGGCGCGCGTCTTGTCGTGGGCGTTCAGGTGATCCTGCAAAAAAATCGATAAAAACATCATTGGAAAGTTTTGTCGATAAAATTATATGGATAAAAATAATATCGACGATAAAGGAAAACCCCGATTCGTCTCTGGATAAAAGAATGTTTCCTTATATAAAGTAATCTTATATAATGGTTCGTACGCAATTCATCCGGCATCCACGAGGAGACAAGCCATGAGCGCCAACCAGACCGCCGCCCAGTCCAACGACCAACCGCCCGTACTCGTCGATTTCGAAGACGGCATCGCATGGGTCACCTTGAACCGGCCCACGAAACGCAACGCCATCAATCCGGGCATCGTCTACAACATGGTCCGGGTGCTGGAGGAACTGGAGGCGGACGACCGCTGCAAGGTGCTGGTGCTGACCGGCGCGGGCGACGCGTTTTCTGCCGGCATGGACCTGCGCGAGTACTTCCGCGGCACCGACAACGATCCCAAGGAACGCATCAAGCTGTATCGCGCCAATGCCCAGTGGCAATGGCGCCAGCTGCGCTTCTACGCCAAGCCCACCATCGCCATGGTCAACGGCTGGTGCTTCGGCGGCGCCTTTACGCCGCTGGTGTCCTGCGACCTGGCGATTGCCGCCGAGGAAGCGCAGTTCGGGCTCTCCGAGATCAACTGGGGCATCATCCCCGCGGGCGTGGTCAGCCGCGCGATGGCCTCGCTGGTGCGCGAACGGGAAGCCATGTACTACGTGATGACGGGCGAGACCTTCGACGGCCGCCGCGCCGCGGATATCGGCCTGGTCAACGAGGCCGTGCCGCGCGAACGCCTGCGCGAGCGGACCCGCCAACTGGCCAAGGTCCTGATGGAAAAGAATCCCACCGTGCTGCGTACGGCCAAGATCGCCCATCGCATGGCGGCGGAAATGAGCTGGGAGCAGGCTACCGACTATCTGATGGCCAAGGTCGACCAGTCCACCTTCCACGATCCGGAGCGCGGCCGCGACAATGCCATGAAGCAATTCCTGGACGACAAGTCGTTCAAGCCCGGCCTCGGCGCGTATCAGCGCTAAGACGGCACAAAGGGGTATCGCATGTCTTCATTCGCTCTGGACCGCCTGCTGCGGCCCAAGTCGATCGCCGTGGTCGGCGCTTCGCCCGAGCCGGGGTCGGTCAGCGGCCTGCTGCTGGCCAATCTGCAGCGCTTCGGCTATGCCGGGCAGCTGCATCTGGTCAGCCGCAGCCGGGACGAGGTCAACGGCATCCGCTGTTTCAAGTCCATCGATGAGTTGCCGGAAGGCGTGGACGTGGCCGTGCTGGTGGTGCCGCAGGTCGCGGTGGCCGATTCGGTCGCGGCCTGCGGGCGCCGGGGCGTGGGCGCGGCGGTGGTGTTCGCCTCGGGCTTTGCCGAAATGGGCGAGGAAGGCCGGGCCGCGCAAGAAGCCATGGCGGCCATCGCGCAGCGCCATGGCGTGGCCGTCCTGGGGCCCAACTGCCTGGGCTTCATCAATTTCGCGGATGCCGTTCCGCTGACCTTCGAGCCGGTGCAGCCGGCGTCGGTCCGCACCGGCCCGCGCATAGGTATCGTGGCCCAGAGCGGCGCGATGAACGGCAACTTGCGCCAGGCGTTCTTGGGGCGCGGGCTGGGGGTCTCGTTCTCGATCTCGACCGGCAACGAAGCGGTGCTGAGCGCGGAGGATTTCCTGTCGGCCCTGGTCGATGCGCCCGACGTCGATGCCTTCGCGGTCTTCGTCGAAATGCTGCGCAAGCCGGCCGAATTCCTGCGCGTGGCGCGCCGCGCGCGCGAGCTGGGCAAGCCCGTCGTGCTGATGCACCCGGGCCGCAGCCAGCGTGCCCGCGAGGCGGCCAAGTCGCACACGGGCGCGCTGGCGGGCGATCACCAGGTCATGCGCACGCTGGTCGAGCGCGAAGGCGTGGTGGTGGTCGACAGCATGGACGAAATGTTCGACGTGACGGCCATCCTGGCGCGCTACCCGCGGCCCGTGACCGAGGGCGGGGCGGCGGTGGCATCCAATTCGGGCGCCCTGCGCGGATTGGCGCTGGACTTCTGCGAGGACGCCGGCCTGGCGCTGGCCGATTTCCAGCCCGCCACCATGGCGGCCTTGTCGCAGATCCTGCCGGATTTCATGGCGCCCGATAACCCGCTGGACCTGACGGCGATCGGCATGCAGAAGCCGGAGATCTTCGGGCTGTCGGCGCAGGCCATCCTGGACGATCCCGGCGTGGGCAGCCTGATCATGCCGCTGATGGGGGGCTCGCCCGCCCAGCAGGTGGCCAAGGCCGAGTCGCTGCTGCCGGTGATGCAGGCGTCGCGCAAGCCGGTGTGCTTCGTCATCATGGGCGACAGCGGGCCGCTGGGCAAGGAGTTCCTGGACCAGGTCCATACCAGCGGCATGCCGTTCCTGCGGTCGCCCGACCGCGCCATGCGCGCCATGGCCCACGTGCATCGCTATGGCCGCTTGCACGCCGAGGCCGCCGAACGCAGTGCGGCCGATGCCGGCCTGCGCCGCGACGACCTGCAACCGGGCCCCCTGGCCGAGTTCAAGGGCAAGCAATGGCTGCGCGAACTGGGCATCGCCACGCCCAAGGGCGGGCTGGCCCGCACGCAGGCCGAGGCCGAAGCGCTGGCGCGCGAGATCGGTTACCCGGTGGTGCTCAAGGCCCAGGCCGACACGCTCATGCACAAGAGCGACGTGGGCGGGGTGGCGGTCAACCTGCGCGATGCCGCGGCGCTGGGCGATGCCTGGCAGCGCATCGCATCGTCGGTGGCACGGCATTGTCCGGACATCGCGCTGGACGGCATGCTGGTCGAGGCCATGTCCAAGCCGGGCCTGGAGCTGGTGGTGGGTGGCCGCCGCGATCCGAATTGGGGCGTGGTGACGCTGGTGGGGCTGGGCGGCATATGGATCGAGGCCTTGCACGACGTGCGCCTCTTGCCGCCCGACCTGACCGAGGCGCAGATCGGTCGCGAAATGCAACGCCTGAAAGGCGCCAAGCTGCTGGCCGGCCTGCGCGGCGCGCCGCCGGTGGACGTGGCGGCGGTGGCCGCGGTGGTGCGGCGCCTGTCCGCCTTCATGCTGGCCAATCCCGGAATCGCGGAAATCGACATCAATCCGCTGATCGCCTTGCCCGCGGGCCAGGGCGTGGTGGCGCTGGACGCGCTGTTCGTCATGGACGCGGCGCCGGCGCTTTGATAGCGCGGCGCCTCAACGGAGACCGACCCCATGTCGTCATTCGATAGCGAGACCTTTCCGCAGTTGATGGACACGGTCGAACGCTTCATCCGCCAACGCCTGATGCCGCTGGAGCGGCAGGTGGAGGAAAAGGAAGAAGTGCCGGCCGAGGTCATCGAGGAAATGAAGGAGATGGGCCTGTTCGGCCTGGGCATTCCGGAAGCCTATGGCGGCTGCGAACTGGACCTGATGCAGGAACTGCAGGTGCAGATGGCCTTCAGCTATACCTCGCCGGCGTTCCGGCTGGTGTTCTGGCCCAACGTGGGCATAGGCAGCAAGGGCCTGGTGCTGGCCGGCACCGAAGAGCAGAAGCAGAAGTATCTGCCGGGCCTGGCCAGCGGCGAGTTGCGCGCGGCGTTCTGCCTGACCGAGCCCGACGCGGGGTCGGACGCGGCCAGCCTGAAGACGCGCGCCGAGCGCGACGGCGACATGCTGGTCATCAACGGCACCAAGCGTTTCATCACCAATGCGACGCGTGCCCATGTCTTTACCGTCATGGCGCGCACCGACCCGTCCCGTCCGGGCGCGGCCGGCATCAGCGCCATTCTGGTCGATCGCGATACGCCGGGGCTGCACATAGGCAAGTCCGAGAAGAAGCTGGGCCAGCGCGGTTCGCCCATCAGCGATGTGATCTTCGAGAACGTGCGGGTGCCGGTGGCCAACGTGATCGGCGGAGAGGCCGCGCTGGGGCAGGGCTTCAGGATCGCCATGCAGGTGTTGGACCATGGCCGCATCAGCGTCGCGGCCTCGGGTCTGGGCATGGCCCGCCGGCTGATCGACGAGGCGGCGCGCTACGCGGTACAGCGCAAGCAGTTCGGCCAGCCCATCTCCGAGTTCCAGCTGATACAGGCCATGTTGGCGGATTCCGAAACCGAATACCTGGCGGGACATGCCCTGGTGATGCAGGCGGGCCAGGCCCTGGCCCGCGGCGAAGACGTGCGCAACCAGGCGGCGGCCGCCAAGTACTTCTGTTCGGAAGCGCTGTCGCGCATCGCCGACCGCGCCCTGCAGATCCACGGCGGTTCGGGCTACGTGGCCGACCACCACGTCGAACGCCTGTACCGCGATGCCCGGGCACTGCGCATCTACGAAGGCACCAGCCAGGTCCTGCAACTGGTGATCGCCCGCACGATGCTCAAGCGCTACCAGGATTGAGCCCCCTTTTCGAGACTTATCGAAAATGCTTGTGAGACCATCGCAAACCCGTGTTTCAGCCTTTGCGGTGTTTCTTCTACAGTAAGCGGGGATCAGGCGGCGCGGTATGTCGCGGCCGCCCACGATAATGACGGAGACGATGTGTACCCCCTGAGCTATGTGCGTCCGGCCACCTTGCAGGAAGCGCTGGACTGCCTGGCCCGTGAGCCCGAAGCCCGCCCCCTGTCGGGCGGCATGACCCTGGTGCCCACGCTCAAGCAGCGGCTGGCGGCGCCTTCGCACCTGGTGGATCTGACGCGTTTGCCGGAGCTGCAAGGCATCTCGCGCGACGGCGACGTGCTGAAAATCGGTGCCGCCACGCGCCACGTGCAGGTGGCCGAATCGGCCCTGGTGGGCGAGGCCATTCCTGGCCTGGCCGCGCTGGCGGGCGTGATCGCCGATCCGCAGGTGCGCAACCGCGGGACCCTGGGCGGATCCGTGGCCAACAACGATCCCGCCGCCGACTACCCGGCCGCAGTGCTGGGCTTGGATGGCACCGTGGTAAGCAGCCAGCGGCGCATCGCCGCCGACGATTTCTTCACTGGCATGTTCGAAACCGCGCTTGTCCCGGGCGAGATCATCGTGGGTTTCGAATTTCCCGTTCCCCGCCGCAGCGCTTATGCCAAGTATCGCCACAAGGCCACGGGCTACGCGGTAACGGGCGTGTTCGTCGCCGATACCGCGCAGGGCGTGCGGGTGGCGGTAACCGGGGCCGGGCCCTGTGTCTTCCGCTGGCGCGAGGCGGAGGCGGCGCTGGCCGGCGGCGACGCCGGGGCGCTGGCTACGGTTGCCCTGGATGCCGACGGACTGAACGAAGACCGCGCGGGCAGCGCCGCCTATCGCGCCAATCTGGTGCGGGTGATGGCGCAGCGTGCCTGGGCACAATTATCTTGAATCGCGGACGGCCCGGAGCGAGGCCGAGCAAGGTGGAGAATTCATGGAACTGAAAGGATCGCATACGCTGCAGGCGCCCCGCGAACGGGTGTGGGAATACCTGAATACCCCGGAAATCCTGCAGGCCTGCGTGCCCGGCTGCGAGTCATTCAACGCCGGACAGGCGCAGGACGAGTACGCCGCCGTGGTGGTGGCCGCCATCGGCCCGGTGAAGGCGCGCTTCAAGGGAACCCTGAGCATCGCCGACAAGCGCGCGCCGCAGGGCTATCGCATCATCGGCCAGGGCGACGGCGGCATCGCCGGCTTCGGAAAAATGGTGGCCGACGTCGAATTGGCCGAAGACGGAGAGGGCACGGTACTGAACTACGTGGCCCAGGCGCAGGTCGGCGGCAAGCTTGCGCAGATAGGCGCGCGGCTGGTGGGCTCGGTCGTCAACAAGATGGCGGCCGAATTCTTCGAACGCTTCAGCGTCAAGGTGCAAGAGAAGGTCGCGCCATGATCCGGGTGGAATTGCGGGTGAACGGCGAGGCGGTCAGCCGCGAGGTCGACGACCGCACCTTGCTGGTGGAGTTGCTGCGCGATGAACTGGGCCTGACCGGCACCCACGTCGGCTGCGACACCAGCCAGTGCGGCGCCTGCACGGTCAAGCTCGACGGCGCCGCGGTCAAGTCGTGCGCGGTGCTGGCCGCGCAGGCCAGCGGTGGCGACGTATTGACCGTGGAGGGCTTGTCGACGCCGCAGCAACTGGGCGAAGTGCCGGCGGCCTTCGTCGCCTGCCACGGCCTGCAATGCGGCTTCTGTACACCGGGCATGATGATGGCGATCGATTACTACCTGGACACGGATGGTTCGCTGGACGACGAACGCATCCATCACGCCCTGGAAGGCAACATCTGCCGCTGTACCGGCTACGTCAACATCATCGAGGCGGTCAAGCACGCGGCCCACGCCCGTATCGAGGCGGGCAAGCCGGTCGGGAGGCAGCATGGATAGCCGATTGGTCGGCCAGCCGCGTCCGCGCGCCGAAGACCAGCGGCTGGTGCGCGGCCAGGGCCGCTATACCGACGATGTGAATCTGCCCGGCCAGGCCTACGGCGCGTTCGTGCGGTCCACCCACGCCCATGCCGTCATCCGCGGCATCGACATCGAGGCGGCGTCGCAGGCGCCCGGAGTGATCGCCGTGCTGTGCGGCCAGGACTACCTGGACGACGGCCTGCGCGGCCTGGACCACATTCCCAACCCGGCCGACGCCGTTGCCTTCAAGGAGCGTGCCTTTCAGGATTCGCTTACCGGCAGCGTGTTCAACCAGCGGCACCTGCCCCTGGTGGTGGATCGCGTGCGCCACGTCGGCGAGCCGGTGGTGCTGGTAGTGGCCCGCAGCGCGCGCGAGGCGCGTGACGCCTGCGAAATGGTGCTGATCGACTACGACCCCCTGCCGGCCGTGGTGGATGCGGTGCAGGCGATGGACGAAGGAGCGCCGCAATTGTGGGATGGCGCTGCGCGCAACCTGTGCTTCCAGGCCCGGGTGGGCGATGCGGCGGCGGTGCGCGAGGCCTTCGCCCGCGCCCATCGCGTCGTACGCCGGGAGTTTCGCAACAGCCGCATCGTCAATTGCCAGATGGAACCGCGCTCGGCGCTGGGCAGCTTCGACGCAAGTTCCGGCGAATACCTGCTGATCTCGGGTAGCCAGGGCGTGACGCGCCAGCAGATGTGCATCGCCGATGCACTGGGGATATCCCCGGCGAAATTGCGGGTGGTGTCGCCCGACGTGGGCGGCGGCTTCGGTCCGCGCAGTTGCGTCAATCCCGATCAGCTCGCGGTGCTGTGGGCCGCGCGCAGGGTAGGGCAGCCGGTGAAATGGACCAGCGACCGCAACGAGGCCTTCCTGTCGGACTACCAGGGACGCGACCAGGTCATACGGGCGGCCATCGCATTCGACGCGCAAGGGCGCATCCTGGGCATAGACAACGAGATCGTCGGCAATATCGGCGCCCATACCGTGTCCTATGTGCCCCTGGCCAACGGCTCGCGCATCATGACCACGGTCTACCACGTGCCCGCGGCCACGGCGCTGCTGTCAGCGGTGCTTACGAACACGCCGCCAACCGGTCCGTATCGGGGCGCGGGCCGTCCGGAAGCCACGCACGTGATGGAGCGCATGCTGGACGTCGCCGCCGACGAGATGGGCATGGACCGCATCGAACTGCGCCGGCGCAATCTGATCCAGCCGGCGCAAATGCCTTATCGCAGCCCCATGGGGCTGACCTACGACAGCGGCGGCTTCGCCGCCAACATGGAGCGGGCCCTGGTGGTATCGCAGTGGAGCGAGGCGGCGGCGCGTAAGCGCGAGGCGCAGTCGCGCGGCAAGCTGCTGGGCACAGGATTGGCCAATTACGTGGAATCGCCGGTCGGCGCGCCGCGCGAGCGCATCGAAATCACCCTAGGCGCCGATGGCCGCGTCGACTTCGTGGTCGGCACGCAAAGCACGGGGCAAGGGCACGAGACCAGCTTCGTGCAGGTGCTGGCCGACGAGCTGGGCGTGCCGTTCGAGGCCGTCACCATGCGCACCGGCGATTCGCGCTTCGTCAAGGTGGGGGGAGGTTCGCATTCGGACCGTTCCATGCGCCTGGTGGGGCATTTGCTGTTGCAGGCCGGCGAGCGGCTGCGATCCATAGCGCTGTCGACCGCGGCATCGATGTGGGGTGTTCAGGTTCAGGACCTGCGTTATGAGGATGGCCGCGTGCGCGATCAGGGCGGGCAGCGCGTGGCCGGCCTGGGCGAGATCGCGGCCCACCTCGGGCGCGAGGGCATGCCCGGCAATCCGGAAGAGCGCCGATTTTTCGTCGAGGCCGAGTTCAATGGCCGCATCGCCGCCCATCCCACGGGCACGGCGGTCTGCGAACTGGAGATCGATCCCGAGACCGGCGACGTGGAGATCGTGCGCTATACGTCGATCGACGATGTCGGACGCCCGATCAATCCGCTCATCGTCGAAGGCCAGGTGCATGGCGGTCTGGCGCAGGGCATCGGACAGGCCTTTTTCGAGGACTACCATGTCGATCCGGAAAGCGGACAGATCTTCAGCGGTTCGTACATGGACTACGGCGTGGCGCGAGCGGGGGTGATCCCGCGGCGCTTCGACGTGGAACTGACCGAGGACCGCACCCACGGCAACGCGCTGGGGGTGAAAGGCGGCGGCGAGAGCGGCATCACGCCTGCCACGGCCGCCATCTTCAACGCGCTGGCCGATGCGCTGCGCGACATCACAAACGAGGAACTGCCCATGCCGGCCACGCCCGCCGCGATCTGGTCGGCCCTACAACGCGCACAGGAAGCACGGTCATGAGCGAACCGGTACGGATACACAGCCACGAGGGCTTGCTGGACATCGTGTTGAATACCCCCGCAAACGGCAACCTGATGAGCGCCGAGATGGGGAGCCTGATCATCGATGCCGTCTTCAACCTGGACGAGCAGATCCGCTTGATCCGCCTGTCGGGCGAGGGCGAGGATTTCTGCGCCGGGCGAGTCTCGCCCATGCCCAAGCCGGGCTCGACACCGACCGGCGAGGCCCTGCGGCGCAATGTGGCGATGCCGGCACTCGCGCTGTACGACGCGCTCAAGACGGCACCGGTGCCGGTGCTGTCCGTCGTGCATGGCAAGGCCTATGGCGTTGGCTGTGCCCTGGCGGGCGTGTGCGACATCACGTTGGCTGCCGATGACGCAAGCTTCCAGATTCCCGAGATGGAGCGCGACATTCCTCCCGCCCTGGTGATGTCGGCGTTGATCGGCCGGGTGCCGATGAAAACGATTGCGCGCATGGTGCTGACGCGAGACCTGGTGGGTGCCCACGAGGCCTGGCAGGCCGGTTTGGCCAGCGAGGTCGTCCCGCGCGCCGAACTGCGGTCGCGGGCCGACCAGATCGCGGCCACGATCCTGACGTGCAGCCCGGTCACGGTGCGCGCGGTCAAGCAATTCATGGAGCTGGCGCCGGGGCTGCCGGTAGGCACCTCCAGCAGCCTCGCCGGACACCTGTCCGGCACCGCGCTGTCGGCGAAGTTCGAGCGCCCGGCGTAACGACCCGCTTTCGAGAGGAGACGATATCAATGAAGAAGTGCCTTGCCGCGTTTGCCGCGATCACCCTGCTGGCGGGCGCGCCTGCCTTGGCCGCCGACTATCCCGTGCGGCCGGTGCGCATGTTGCTGGGATATCCCGCGGGTAGCGGCATCGACAATGTGGCGCGCCAGGTGGCCGCGGGATTGGAAAAGGAACTCGGCCAGCCGGTGGTGGTGGAAAACAAGGCCGGCGCGCTCGGCAACCTGGCCGCCGACTTCGTGGCCAAGGCGCCTGCCGACGGCTACACCATCCTGTTCACGCCGAACTCCACCCATGCGGCCAACATCCATTTGTTCAAGAAGCTGCCCTTCGATCCCATCAAGGATTTCGCGCCGGTGGGCACCGTGGCCAGCCTGGGGTTCGTCCTGCTGGTGGCGCCTGAACACACCAAGGTCGACAACGTCGCGCAGTTGACCAAGCTGCTCAAGGATCAGCCCGGCAAGTATTCGTGGGGCAGCGGCAATGCCACGGGACAGGTGGCGGGAGAACTCTACAAGACGCTGGCCGGCGTCGATGCCGTCAACGTGCCTTACAAAGGCGTGCCGCCGGCCCTGACCGATCTGATCGGGGGGAGGGTGAGTTTCCTGTTCGCCGACGCGACGCTGGCCATTCCCCAGCTCAAGGGCGGCCGCGTGAAGGCGCTGGCGGTAACGGGCAGCAAGCGGCCCACGTCGTTGCCCGACGTGCCCACCATGGCCGAAGCCGGCGTGGAAGGCTACGACCTGGGGGGATGGTTCGGCATCTTTCTGCCCGCCAATCCGCCCGAGGCCGTGCGCAAGACGCTGAGCGCCGCACTGCTCAAGGTTACCGGCAGCCCCGAGATGGCCCGCTTTCTGCGTGGCATCGGCGCCGAACCCCTGAGTGGAGGTCCGGACGACCTCGCGCGGGTGGTGGCGGTCGATACCGAGAAATGGGGGCGCATCATCCGCGCCGCGGGCATGACCGTCGAATGACGGGCAACGGACGGGGCAAGCATGCGGAGTCTTGAGGGTCGCGTCGCGATCGTGACCGGCGCCAGTTCCGGCATAGGCCGGGCCGTGGCGGTCGCGTTCGGCCAGGCCGGCGCGCGCGTGGTGCTGGCCGCGCGCAGCCGGGACGCCCTGGACGAGACGGCACGGATGGTACGCGAGGCGGGCGGCGAGGCGCTTGCCTGCGTCACCGACATCGGCCGGGAAGAGGACGTGGCGCGATTGTTCGCGGCGGCGCTGGCCGCCCATGGCCGCGTGGATGTGCTGGTCAACAATGCCGGCGTCACCACCAGCCAGCCTATCGAGGACATGAGCCTGGACACCTGGCGCAGCGTCGTCGATGTGAACCTGACGGGTACCTTTCTCTGCAGCCGCGAGGCGTTTCGGGTCATGAAGCCGCGCCGCCAGGGCCGCATCATCAACATCGGCAGCGTGGCGGCCAAAGTGCCGCGGCCGGACTCGGTGCCGTACACGACGACCAAGCATGGGCTGTCCGGCATGACCCACGCGCTGGCACTGGACGGACGGGCGCACGGCATCGCGGTCAGCGTGCTGCATCCCGGCGTGACCGAGTCGGCGCTGGCCGCCAAGTCCGGCCGCAGGTTCGAACCCGGCGAGTTGATGAAGGCCGAGGACGTGGCCCGCGTCGTGCTGCTGATGGCCAGCCTGCCGCCCGAGGTCAACCTTTACGACAGCACGATGTTCCCCTTGTCCATGCCCTTGCTGGGTAGGGGCTAAAATCCCGGGGCATGAACGCCTCGTTTCCCCTCCGCAAGGAATGCCCGCCCGGCGCTTGTATCTGCGAACGCGACCATTTGCTGGCCGACCCGCAGGGCGATAGGCGCATCCTCCTGTTGACCAAGGAAGAAGAGAAGCGGCTGGTGGCCCGTCTCGAAACCCTGGCCACCCTGGAAGACCTGATGGCGATGCGGGCGCGCATGCATGCGCAACTTGGCATCGTTTTGCATATCGAGCCCAGTGCCAACGAAGTCCGCACGGTGCGAGGTATCTCCATCGAACTGGCGGAGCAGCGGGGCCTGTGCCGCAAGACGCGCGAAGCCGTTCCCGCCGCGATCCGCCGCTGCTTCGAACGCACTCCCGAGATCGTCTACGCCTTGCTCGACTCGCGCGATCTGTTGGGAGGGGCTTAGCCGCTCAGTTGGTGGATGCCAGCGCCTGCCGTTCGGCGTCCATGGGCGCCAGTCCCTCGATGGCCAGGCACAGCAGCGCGCGCAGCGAGGCCAGGCCGGCGCCGGGGCGCGGCGTGGACTGGCTGAGCCAGCGCCGCACTTCGGCCAGGTAGATGGTGACGAACAACGAGGCGATGAGATCGGGGGCCGCGTTGCTGCCGATCTGCCTTTGCTCCTGCTTGCGCCGGACCACGTCGGCCAGCATGGCGTAAATGTTGGCGCGGCGGGCGTAGAAACGACGCGTTTCCTCGCCGCGGTCGCTGCTGCTGGCCAGGAAGTCCGAGGTGGCCTGCACCGCCGGCCGCGAGATCTGCGGATGCCTGGCCCAGTAGCGGTACCGCAGCTCGAAGAACGCCATGAGCAATTCGATCAACGGACCGTCCCGCCGCAGCACCTTGGCGCCTTTGTCGTTCACGGCATCCAGGTCGTTGTTGACGATCATCATCAACAGATCGAGCTTGTCGTCGGCGTAGACGAAGATGGTTCCGATAGCCACTTCGGCGCGCTGCGCGATCTCGCGCGTAGTTGCCGCGTCGTAGCCCTTTTCCAGGAAGACGTCGCGCGCTGCTTGCTTGATGCGCCGCAGCTTGTCGAGTTTGGCGCGCTCGCGCAAGCCCGGTTCCTGGTTGGGGGAAGACAAAGCGGATGGATTCTTCATGAAAGAGCAGGGCGTGAAGGAATGAGGGCGGCGGTGGTGTCGTGGCCGCCTATTCTAGAAGAACTCGATAAGCCTCCCTCGTAATAATGCAAGATTCTCTTGATAAGTAAATAAACTTTATATAAGGTGTGATTATCATAAGCGCCGGACGTGACCGGACGCGAGAGAGACAAGGGTGTACGAAATGGTCGACACGCTCGGGCAATCTGCCCGGATCCACATCACGGTTGGCGACGGCCGGGCCGTAGTCTGGCGGCAATGGGGCGCGGGTCCGCGGGTCGTCCTCCTGCACGGCAACAGCGGTTCGTGGACGCATTGGGTGCGCAACATCGCCGCTCTGGCCGAAGGCTTCACGGTGCTCGTGCCGGATCTGCCCGGCCATGGCGACTCCGACCTGCCGGCCGGCGACGTATCGTGTGCCGCTTTTGCCAGTCTGCTGTGGATGGGCATCGACCAGATCGCGGGGCGTGACGCGAACGTGGCGCTTGCTGGATTTTCCCTGGGTTCGGTCCTGGCGGAAAGCATGGCGCGGCAACAGCCGCAGCGCGTCCGCCAGATCCTGTTGTTGCGCGGAGCTTTCTCGCACACGGTGCCGCGGCCGCCTGAATTGCTGCGTTGGCGAGGCATAGCCGATCCGGTCGAGGCGGCGCGTATCCACCGTCACAACCTCGAAGTTTCCATGTTCGGCAACGCCGCCCTGATCGATGACGAGGCCGTCCGGCTGCATGCCGACAACCTGGAGCGTTGCCGGCTCGATACCCGGCCGCTGCTGACCAGCCGCGAACTGGAGGCTTTCCTGGGCCTGCGTTGCCCGGTGCATGGCATCGCCGGCGAGCGCGATGTCTATGGCGGCGGCGATGCGCCCGCGCAAGGCCGCGCCTTGCGCGAGGCGCTGCCGCAGGCGGTCTTCGACATGATTCCCGGTGCGGGCCACTGGGCGGCCTACGAGGCCGCGGATACGGTGAATGCCCTGATGGTGCAGTCACTAAAAATGAAACATGATCAAATTTGATCGTGATCAAAAATAAGAAAACCGCGACCGAGCGGCATGACCATATGGCTATGAGACAGGAGACTGCAATGAAGAAAATGATCGTGACGACCTTGGTGGCCGCGACCGTACTGGCGCTGCCGGCGGCACAGGCGCAGGGGGATTTTCCCAATCGTCCCCTGAGGCTGGTGGTGTCGTTCCCGCCGGGCGGCAGCACGGACCTCATCGCCCGCGTCATGGCACCCGTCATGTCCAAGCAACTGGGTCAGCAGGTGGTGGTCGAGAACAAGGGCGGGGCGGGGGGCAACATCGGCGTCGAATCGGTGGTTCGATCGGCGCCTGATGGCTACACGATGGTGTTCAGCGGGGCGGGCGCGCTGGGTATCAACAGCGTCCTGTATCGGACGATGCCTTTCGATCCCGTCAAGGATCTCATTCCGGTCAGCATGGTCGCGAGCTCGCCCTTCGTCGTGGTGGGTCCGGCGAACTCGCCGTACAAGGACGTCAAGGCCCTGCTTGCCGCAGCCAGGGCGGAACCGGGCAAGCTGTCGATCGGCCATGGCGGCCTGGGCACGGTCATGCACCTGGCCAGCGAGCTTTTCAATCAGATCGGAGAAGTGAAGACCGTCCTGGTGCCCTACAAGGGCACGGGCCCGGCCACCACCGATGCGCTGGCCGGGCAGATTCCGGTGGCCATGAGCGATGTGCCCAGCGCTGTGGGGTACATCAAGGAGGGACGCATGAAGGCCTTCGCCGTGACGACGCGCGAACGGTCGAGTTCGCTGCCCGACGTGCCTACGCTGGACGAGTCGGGCATGAAAGGCTACGAGGCCATGGGCTGGTTCGGGATCGCCGTGCCCGCCGGCACGCCCGAACCCGTCGTCAAGCGCCTGAATGCGGCGATCCGGGCGGCGCTGACCGACCCCGGGGTGATCGAACGCGTGCGTGCGGCCGGCGCCGACCCTGCGCCGACCTCGCCCGAGGAGTTCCGCAAGATCATCGCCACCGATATCTCCAAGTGGGGTGACATCGTGCGCCGGACGGGGTTGAAGCTAGACTAAGAGGGAGCCCCCCCCTACGCGCTTCGCGCGCCCAGAATGGTGGGCCCCCAGCCGCTACGCGGCAGCCCCCCAAGGGGGCCGGGACCCGCCTTGGGGCGGCCCGGCGCCGGGTCCCGTGGGGCGATGCGGGTGGACCGGCGGAGCCGGATCCACCGCATCCTGGGTCTGGGGCGGTGATGCGCAAAGAGGGGGGAAAACTGAAATAATTGGCGCATGAATATTTCTTTGCGCCAATTGCGGGCTTTTCTGGGGGTGGCGGCATCGGGTAATTTCACCCGTACCGCCCAGCGTCTGCATCTTAGCCAGGCGGGGCTGAGCGCGACGATTCGCGAACTCGAATCCCAGCTCAATACCCGGTTGTTCGAGCGTACCACCCGCGCGGTGGTGCTGACCGAGGCCGGCCGTGTCTTTCTGCCCGCGGCGGAATTGGTCGAGCGCGAGCTCAGCGCCGCAGCGGCTCGTCTGCGCGACATGGGGCGCCAGGAGGGCGCTGCCCTGCGCCTGGCGTTCACGCCCTTGATGGCGGCCAATGTCGTGCCGGAGACCATGAGGCGGTTCCTGGCGGAGCATCCGCAGGTCGAGGTCGAGATCATTGCCGGCAGTCCCCTCGAAATCCAGCAACTGGTCGAGACGGGCGAGGCCGACGCGGCGTTCGGCGCGTTCTTTTCCAAGGTGTCGGGGCTGGTGCGCAAGGCGCTGGCGCCATCGGGGCTGCTGGCGGTCTATGCGCCGGGCAGCTATGCGCCGACGCCGTCGGCGAAAGGACGTAAGGACACGACCTGGGAGATCCTGCGCGACCAGCCTTATGTGGCGCTGACCGAAGACAGCCCCATCCACCAATTGGCGGAAGATGCCTTGTTCAAGCACCAGATCAACATAGGCCGCCGCATCGCCGTACAGCACCTGGACACGGCGTTGGGGCTGGCCGAGCAGGGCTTCGGCATCGCGGTCATTCCGGAGTTTTCGCAAATTGCGTGTGCACGCTATGCGGTGGAGCACCGGGTGATCAGCCCGGCGGTGGCTTTCGATTTCTGCTATGTGATGCGGGCGGGGGCGCCCCTGCCCGATACGTTGACCGAATTCGCCGAGGTGTTCAAGGCGGTGATGGCGACCCGCCCGTAGCCTGCCGGGCGATCAGATGGGTACGGTTTCGACGTCGTAGGTGAAGAGCCACTCGTAGCGTTCCTTCACCCGGTCTTCCTGCCATTCGCGGTTCACGTAGGCGGCCGCGCCTTCGGCATGGGCCAATTCGCGATTGTGGAATCGCTTGGCGTTGGCATTGGCGCCCAGTATGACATTGGCGGTGCGGTCCATGCGGGCCTGCTCGTAGCGTTGCAGCGCCTGTACCGGCTCCGCGTACTGGCGCAATGCGCGCGCCAGGATATAGCCGTCTTCCAGGGCCATGCCCGCGCCTTGCGCGAGGAAAGGCAGCATGGGATGGCAGGCGTCGCCCAGCAAGGTGACCCGGCCTTCGCTCCAGCGCGGCATGGGATCGCGAACCATCAGCGCCCATTTATAGGGTACGTCGATGGCGCGCACCAGCGTATGCACGTCCTCGTTCCAGCCGCGCAGGTCGTTCAGGCACTCTTCGGTGGTGCCACGCTCGGTCCAGGACTCGACCTGCCAATCGCTGCGCTCCACGGCCGCGACGAAGTTCACCAGCTTGTAGCCGTGCAGCGGATAGTGGATGACGTGGGCACCGGGGCCCACCCAATTCACGCCCACCGGGCGGCTCAGGCGCTCGGGCAGCTTGTCGGCCTCGATCACGCCGCGCCAGGCGACCAGGCCGGAGAAATCCGGCCGGTCGGCGCCGAACAATTGTCCACGGACCAGCGAATGCACGCCGTCCGCGCCGACCAGTACGTCGCCCTGGAAGCTTCGGCCATCGGCCGTGTAGGCGGTCACGCCGTCGCCGTTCTGTTCGAAGCGCTCGAACTTGGCGCCCAGTACCAGGGCGTCGGGGTCGGCGCGTCGTATGCCGGCGGCGATGGCCTGGTGCAGGTCGGCGCGATGCACGGTCAGGTACGGGTAGCCGTAGAGTTCGCGCGATACGTCGCCCAGGTTGAACAGGTTCCAGGTCTGGCCGGTGTTCCACAGCCGCACGATCTTGCCTTCGGGCTCGCAGGCCTGGGCGGCCATGTCGCCTTCCAGGCCCAGCGCGTACAGCACGTGCACGGCGTTGGGCCCGAGCTGTATGCCCGCGCCGACTTCTTTCAATTGCGGGGCCTGTTCCAGGATGCGGACCTGGAAACCTTGTTGGAGCAGGGCGAGGCCGGCGGTCAGTCCGCCCAGGCCGCCGCCGGCGATGATGATGCGCATGAGTCAGTCCAGTGTGGTGTTGGTGCGTTTGATCAGTTCGGCCCAGCGCTTGGTGTCGTTGGCCAGGAAGCTGCGGAATTCCTCCGGCGTGGTCTTGATCACGTCCTGGCCGCCGGCCTTCATCTGGTTCATCAGCTCGGGGTCGTCCTGGGCCGCGCGCAGCGCGGCGTTGAGCTTTTGCACGACGGCGGCCGGGGTGCCGGCGGGCGCCACCAGGCCCGTCCAGGAATACGATTCGAAATCGCCGCCGAAGACTTCACGCACGGTGGGCACCTGCGGCATGTCGGCCGAGCGCGTGGCGCCGCCGGTGGCCAGTACCTTGGCCCGGCCGCTTTCCAGGTAGGGCCGCACGACGGTGATGGTCTCCAGCGTCATGTCGATCTGGCCGCCGATCATGTCCGCCAGCGCCGGCGCTCCGCCTTTGTAGGGCACGTGAAGGATGTTCGCGCCGGAGACTTCCTTGAACCATTCGCCGGTCAGGTGGTTGATCGAACCGTTGCCCGCGGAACCGTAGGACACCTTGTTCTTGGCGGCATAGGCGACCAGTTCCTGCAAGGTATTGGCGGGAAAGGCATGGCGCACCACGAGCAGGATGGGGCTGCGCGCCACCAGGCCCACGTGCGCGAAGGATTCCATCGGGGAGTAGGCCAGGTTTCGGTACAACCCCGGTGCCACGCCCAGGCTGCTGGTACTGGCCCACAGCAGGGTCTGGCCGTCGGGCTTGGCGCGCGCGACCGAGGCGGAACCGACCGTGCCGCCCGCGCCCGCGCGATTCTCTATCACCACGGGTTGGCCGAGTTGTTTCGACAGCGTCTTGCCTACCAGCCGCGCGGTGGTATCGGTGGGGCCTCCGGGCGGGAAAGGCACGACGATGGTGACAGGCCCGGTGGGAAATTCGGCGGCCGCGGCCGATGTGGTGCCGGCCAGGGCCAGCGTTGCCAAGGTGGCGAGGCACGCACGCCGCATCGGCATTGCACGCAAGACTCGCTTGTTCATCGATGTCCCCTCATTGTCCGTCATGTTGGGGGGACTATAAGATGAAGCGGTGAGCGAGTTGAATCACATAATAATTATCGGATCACAAGGAATTTCGATCAGCGCGATGCCTGCTATGTGGCGCCGATATGCCGGCTGCGCAAATCGTCGATGACGGTGCGCAACAGTCCGCGCAAGGTCTTGAGTTCCTTGGGGCTGAGGCTGGAGAAGGCCTCCTGCTCGAAGCGGTTCAGCTCGCGCGTGCCGGCCTCGACCACTTCGTGTCCGGCCGGGGTGAGCGTGATGCGCAGGATGCGGCGATTGTTGGCGTCTTCCTTGCGCTCGAGCAGGCCGCGTTCTTCCAGGGTCGAGAGCAATTGGCCCATCGACTGGGGGGTGACGTAGAAGCGCCTGGACAGATCCGCGGAGGACAGTTTTTCGCGGTGCGCGACCACGGATAGCACGGTGAACTGGATGCCCGTCACGCCGTAGGGCTTGAGCAGGGCGTCGCTGAAGTTGCGGAGGGGGTGGTGTACCTGCGAGACCAGGTAGGTGGTGCTGGGACCGCTGAAGGGCTCGGCGGGTTGGTCGGTGGACAAGAATGACTCCGGGAGCGAAGGATTCTTGGAGTGTAAGGCAGACTGATTCGGCGCGCACCGCCGCGCTAGGCGGAGGGCGCGCGTGGCGGCGACGCTTACTTGACGTCGACGGCGTCTTTCAGGACCTTGGCGGCGCTGAAAGCGGGTGCCTTGCGGGCAGCGATCTGGATCGCTTCGCCGGTACGGGGGTTACGGCCCGTCTTGGCGGCTTTTTCTTTCACCGAGAACTTCCCGACGCCAGGCAGCACGACCTCGTCGCCCTTGGCCAGCGTGTCGCGCAGGGCATCGCCCAGTGCGTCGATGAAGGCTTCGGAGACATTCTTCGGTTGTTGGGTGCGCTCGGCCAGAGCGTCGATCAGTTCCTTCTTGGTGCGCATGCGTACTCCTTGAAAAATATCGGCAGACCGGCCGGATGGCCGTTCGCCTATGCACAGAGCCGGCATTCAAGCAATCTTGGAGCAGAAATGCAAGTCCGGCGGCAAATGATGACAGTCGGCGCAGTCCCGGACGAGAGCGGCCACTGCGCGGCGGTGCCCGCGCACCTTACTCGAAAAATCCCGCGAAGTTGCAACAGGCGTAGGCGTCATGTTGAGCGTGACTTGATCCAAAATCAGGGTGTACACGGCAAGTTCGCCGATTTTTAATGCAAAAAACCGATTTTGAATATTTGATGCGGCCGCCCGGCTTGCTTACCATGTGCGCTGGCAGCGGCCCGCGGGCCGCGCCATCCCCCGTGTAGGAGTTCCCATGCAAGCTGATCCCGTCGTCGCGAATGTGCCCGTCGCTGTTACATCTCGCCGCAATTGCACATCCTGGAACGTGGATGCGGTGCTGGCGCTGTTCGAACTGCCGTTCGCCGATCTGCTCTACCAGGCGCAGCAGGCGCACCGGCGCTTCTTCGATCCCAACGCCATCCAGCTGTCGACGCTGTTGTCGATCAAGACCGGCGGCTGCCCCGAGGACTGCTCGTACTGTCCGCAGTCCTCGCGCTACGACACGGGGGTCGAGACCGAGAAGCTGATGCCGCTGGACGAGGTGCTGGAGGCGGCGCAGGCCGCCAAGGACAACGGCGCGACCCGGTTCTGCATGGGCGCGGCCTGGCGCAGCCCCAAGCCGCACCAGGTCGACGCGGTGGCCGACATGGTCAAGGCGGTCAAGGACCTGGGCCTGGAGACCTGCGTGACGCTCGGCATGCTGCGCGACGGCCAGGCCGAACAGTTGCGCGAGGCCGGGCTCGACTACTACAACCACAACCTGGATACCTCGCCCGAGTTCTATGGCCGCGTCATCACCACCCGCACCTACCAGGACCGGCTGGATACGCTGGGCCGGGTGCGCGACGCCGGCATCAAGGTCTGCTGCGGCGGCATCGTCGGCCTGGGCGAATCGCGCCGCGAGCGGGCCGGGCTCATCGTCCAGCTGGCCAACATGGATCCGTATCCGGAGTCTGTGCCCATCAACAACCTCGTGCGGGTGCAGGGCACGCCGCTGGCCGACAACGCCTCGGTGGACCCGTTCGAGTTCGTGCGCACCATCGCGGTGGCGCGCATCACCATGCCCGAGGCCATGGTGCGGCTCTCGGCCGGGCGCGAGCAGATGGACGAAGCCTTGCAGGCCCTGTGTTTCCTGGCCGGTGCCAATTCCATGTTCTATGGCGACAAGCTGCTGGTGACCGAGAACCCGCAGGCCGAGGCCGACCGCGACCTGCTGCGACGGCTGGGCATGCGCGTGGACGCGGCCGAGCACTGAGGCGGCCCATGCCCATCCTGCACCTGGCTCCCGGCGTCGCCATCGATGAAGACGAGATCGTTTTCACCATGATCCGCGCGCAGGGGGCGGGCGGTCAGAACGTCAACAAGGTGTCGAGCGCGGTCCACCTGCGCTTCGACCTGGGGGCTTCCTCGCTGCCCGAGGCGTGGAAAGAGGCGTTGATGCAGAAGGCGGACCGGCGCATCTCCAGCGCCGGCGTGGTGGTGATCAAGGCGCAGGCCTATCGCAGCCAGGAAAAGAACCGGGCCGATGCGCTCGAGCGCCTGACGGCCCTGCTGGTCTCGGTGGCGGAGCCGCCCAAGCCGCGCAAGCCCACGCGGCCCACCAAGGGATCGCAGCAGCGCCGCCTGCAGCGCAAGGTGCGGCACGGCGAGGTCAAGCGGATGCGCGGCCGCGTGGACGAGGGCTGAGGCCTGCGCCCGGCGCCCTACAGTCCCAGTTTCTTCCAGCCCTCGTGGCCCAGTTCGCGCAGCGTCTCGATGTTGCGTTCGTAGATGCTCTCGGCTTCCGGGAACGCCTCCACCGCCTTGTCGACGCTGGCCTCGCGCAGCAGATGCAGGGTGGGGTAGGGCGAGCGGTTGCTGTAGTTCTCGATGTCGTCGGCGTCGGTGCCCGCGAACTGGTAATCGGGGTGGAAGCTGGCGACCTGGATCTCGCCTTCCAGGCCCAGCGCTTCCACGGCGGCGTCGGCCTCGTCCAGGAACTCGTTGTAGTCGTAGAAATCGGCCAGCGCCCAGGGGTGGATCAGCAGCACGGTGTCGATCTGTTCCGGGTCGCTCTGCGCCAGCGTGCGCAGGCATTCGCCCAGTTCCTCGAGCAGCGTGTCGGGGTCGCGCGCGTCGCTGACCACGTACTGGATCTGGTCCTTCGTGTGGACGGCCTTGGCGAAGGGACAGAGGTTCAGGCCGATGACGGCCTTCTCCAGCCACGCGCGGGTCGTGTCGATGATGGCCGGATGGGGGAGGGAGTCGGGCGGGGAAGTGAACATGATGCGTGGGGCTCAGCTGATGCGGACCTCGGGCGAGGCGACCGCCTGTTGTTCGGGTTCGATGTGGATGACGATGGTGCTGCCTTCGACGTAGCCATGGATGGCGGCTTCCAGCCGGTCGCAGATCGCATGGGCGGCGGCCACGGACATCGCGCCGGGCACGACCAGATTGAATTCGATGAAGACGCGGGGGCCCGAGCGGCGCGAGCGCAGGGTGTGGGCTTGCAGCGCGCCAGTGCCGTGGTCGCGGACGATCTGCCGCACGCCGTCGACGATCTCGCGGGGCAGGGCTTCGTCCATCAGGCCGCCCACCGAGTCGCGCATCAACTGCCACCCGGACCACAGGATGTGCAGCGCCACCAGGCCGGCGACGATGGAGTCCAGGCGGGTCCAGCCGGTCAGCGCGACCAGGGCCACGCCGATCACCACGCCTATCGACGAGACCACGTCGGTCCACAGGTGGCGGCCGTCGGCGACCAGCGCCGGCGAGTGCCAGCGGCGCCCGTAGCGCATCAGCAGGGTGCCCCAGACGCCGTTGATCAGGGTGGCGGCCAGGCTGATCGCCATGCCCAGCACCGGCGTGTCGAGCGGACGCGGGTTCAGGAAGCCCTGATAGGCCTCGCGCAGGATGGTGAGCGCGGCGAACACGATCAGCGTGCTTTCCAGGACCGCGGACAGGTACTCGGCCTTGTTATGGCCGTAGGGGTGGTTGGTGTCGGCGGGAATGGCACTGACCGACAGCGCCACCACGGTGATGACGGCCGTGGCCACGTTGATGATGCTTTCCAGCGCGTCGGAATACAGCGCGATGCTGCCGGTCAGCCGGTAGGCAAGGTACTTCAGGCCAAGGACGACGATCCCGACGACGATGGTGGCCACGCCGAATCTCGTGGCGCGTGTCATGGGGACTCCGGGTTCCCGTGGCGCAGGAAGGGCAGGGCGGGAGGGGGCATGGGCTCGGGCAGGCGTGCGGATCCCGGCATTCTAGCCGGGTCCGCGCGGTTTGCGTGCCAGGCCCTAGCGGCCGCCCAGGCCGGGCAGGAGGCCGCGCAGGTCGGGTATCTGGAACGAGCCGCCCGGCAACTCGAAACGCGAGGCCTGGGGCGCGCGGTCGTCCAGGGTCTCCACCTTGAAGCGGTCGCCGAAACGCAAGAGGCCGAGCCGGTCCGCCTGCAGGCGCCGTGCCAGGTCGTCGGCGCCGGGGGGCAGCCGGGTACCCGACAGCGAGGCCAGGCTGCGGCCCAGTTTCAGCGCCGCGGTGGTCAGTTCGCTGGCCGCGGGGGCCGAGGTCAGGACCAACTCCTCGGTGCGCCGCTGCCGGCGGCCGTCTTCATAGGTCAGCACGTAGACGGTACCGCCCAATCCGGCCACGGTCTCGCTGCGCGTGGTCGGCTGTAGGGACACGATGGCGCTGACCTGTTCGAGCGCGGCCGTGGGGCTGGGCATCAGGCCGCCCGCCATGCGCATCAGGTCGGCCGCTTCCATCACCACCTGCTGTCCGTTGACGCGGCTGACGGCGTAGATCTTGTCGCCGCGGGCGAGCAGGTAGTTGTTGGGGCTCTGGGGCGAGGCGGCCCGCAGGTTGTTGCCGGCGTATTCGACCGAGGCGGAGAAAGGCTGGCCCCGGTCGTCCACGCCGGCCAGCCGGGCGGTGCCGGCGGCGTGAGCGAGCAGGGGAAGGGACAGGGACAACAGCGCCGTGGCGGCAATACGTAACATCATGGTCCAGGCTCCAGGCGCAGCGGCCGTGCGCGGTGCAAACCGCTTGGACCGCCGGTGCCCGGTGACGTTGCGTAAGAATTGTTGCCCGGCGTCCCTAATCCAGCGAGAGCGGGCTCTCGGTGACGGGGTGGAACTCGCCGGTGGCCGGGTCGCGCACCATCAGCACGCCGGTGGCGACGCCGAAGTAGGCTCCGTGCAACTGCAACTGGCCACGTTCGGCCAGGATGCGCACGCACGGGAAGGTCATCAGGTTGTTCAGGCTGTGTTCGACCGTGGCCAGTTCCAGCTGCCGGATGTACATGCCGGGGTTTTCGCCGGGCGGGACGGTGCGTTCGACCACCGGGGCGATCTGCTGCATCCACTTGCCGATGAAGTCCCCGGGCGACAGCGGGTCGGCGCTGTTGGCGAAGGCCGAGACGCCGCCGCACAGCGCGTGGCCGAGCACGACGATGTGCTTGACGCGCAGCGACTGCACCGCGAACTCCAGCGCCGCGCTGGTGCCGTGATAGTGCTGGGTGATGCCTTCGTACGGGGGGACGAGGTTGGCGACGTTGCGGACCACGAAGAGCTCGCCGGCGCCGGCGTCGAAGATGACTTCCGGGGCCACGCGGGAATCGCAACAGCCTATGACCATGATTTCGGGCTTCTGGCCCTTTTCGGCAAGCGTCTCGTAGCGGGTGCGCTCGTCGTTGAAACGGCCGCCCAGGAAAGAGCGGTAGCCGTCTGTGAGTCGTGCTGGGAACATGCTTCACCTGTTGCTGGCCCGCCCTGGAGGGGCGGGAAACATCATGATACCAGCCGATGCCTTGCGGGGATGCTGGGGGATGCCCGGAGCCCGGTCAGCGCGCCGCGTCCTGGGCTTCGCGCAGGCTGACCAGGGCCTGGGACAGCAGGTGCAGCGGGTCTTCGGAGGCCACGACGGGCACGTCGTTCAGCGTCAGCACCAGGACGCCGGCGGGCAGCTCGATCAGCTTCAGGGCCCCGGGCGGGATGGCCAGCCCCGCCTTGGGTGCGATGATCTTGAGGGTGGTCAGCAGCGCCGCGATTTCTTCGTGTTCGTAGATGGGGTGCCATTGCGACAGCCGGTCCATCACTTCCCGGTGCAGGGATTCCCCGGGGCTTTGCAGGGACTGCTCGACGCCGAAGATCTGGGCGCTCCAGAGCCCGCGCTCGTCGGTCTCGATGGTGATGGCCCGGGCCGGAATGTCCGGACGCAGCGGGTGCACGGCGGCCCTGAGATGGGTTTCCGCAGTGTGGCGGGTCTCGCGCGTCGTGGGAGGAATGCGCATGGCGGAGTCCGTTCCGATTTCCGGTCAGCTTAGCCGCATGCCCCGCCGCCAGGGGTTACAGCGGCGTTGCGGTCTTTTCCGGGTTTAACAAGGCGGTTGCGCCGGCGGCGGTGTCGCGCGCAACGCAAAGAGTTTCGCGGCGTTGTGGAGTTCGGGGCCGTGCTTCTATATGCTTGCCGCTGGCCACACAACGATAAAATTTACAAGGATTGCGGAATCCATGAGAACGGTGCTCGCGGGACTCGCGACCGCTGTGACGATGGGGTGCACCATGAACGGTTACGACCGGGCGGGTGCTACGACTTCGGGGCAGGAGGAGTGCGTGACCAGTCGTGACGTGAAAGAGGTCGTCGTCCGGCTGCGGGACATGGGGTGGACCGCCCAGCGCACGATCGATGCCGTGCTTTCCAACTCGCACATCGACGATGTCGAGACCCGGACCTGGTTCGTCGGACTGGTCTCGGAAATCTACGGCGGCAATACCTCGCTGGGCGATGTCGAGGCCGACTATGCCGCCTGCATGAAATCCCTGTCCCCCCAGGCGGCGCCCGTGCAGTCCGCCTCGGCCCGGCAGGAGCCGCCCGCGGCCAGCGGGCCGCGCGACGACGCTCCAGGCTAGGGCTTATTCCGGCTGCACGCCCGCGGCTTGCGCCACCTTGCGCCAGCGGGTGACCTCGCTGGCGACGAAGGCGGCGAACTGTTCCCCGGACATGGGCTTGGCGACTTCGCTGCCGGTCTGCTCGATGCGCGTGATGTAGTCGCGATCGGTGGCGACCTTGGCGATCTCGCCGTTCAGGCGCGAGGCGATGTCGGCAGGCAGGTTCGCGGGGCCGAACAGACCGGTCCAGGTCGTGACGTCCAGCCCCTTCAGGCCGCTTTCCTTGAAGGTGGGCACGTCGGGCAGCGAGGCCGAGCGCTTGTCGCTGCTGATGGCCAGCGCGCGCAGCTTGCCCGCGCGGACCGAGGACAGCGTGTTGGGAATGGTTTCCAGCATGAGCTGGACCTGTCCGCCCAGCAGGTCCGGCATGGCGGCGCCGCCGCCCTTGTACGGAACGTGGACGATCTCCACCTTGGCTTCCGACTTGAACAGCTCGCCGCCCAGGTGGGAGATGGCGCCGATGCCCGCCGAGGCATACGAGAGCTTGTCCGGGTTGGCGCGGGCGTAGTCGATCAGGCCCTGCAGGTTCTTGACCTGCAGCGAGGGGTTGACCACCAGCACCAGCGGGCCGTCCTGCAGGCGGCCGATGGCGGTGAAGCTCTTGGACACGTCGAAGGGCAGGGTCTTCTTCAGCACCGGGTTGATGGCATGGGTGCCGATGGTGCCGAACAGCAGCGTGTAGCCGTCCGGCTGCGCGCGCGCGACGTAATCGGAAGCGATGATGCCGCCCGCGCCGGGCTTGTTCTCGATGATGACCGGCTGCCCCAGGCGTGCGGCCAGCGAGGCGCCGAAGGCGCGAGCCAGGATGTCGGAGGAGCCTCCGGCTGCGAAGGGCACCACCATGGTGACGGGGCGGGTCGGATAGCCTTGGGCATGGGCTGCCGACAGTCCGATGGATGCGAAGGTCGCGGCGACACAGGCGCGCAGCACGTATTTTCTCAATACCATGGTGAATGCTCTCTGGACGAAAAAACGAAGGAAGAAGATATCCCGCCGATTCAGGGCGGATAAATACGGGTTATTCCGGCCATATGGGCGGGAATATTATTGATGTCTCTTCCGTTGATAATCCGCGCAAACCGTGGAGGGTTGGCGTGGTCCACGGAACTCCCACGAAAAAAACGATCACGATATGTGGTGTTTAAACCGAATGCCGTGTTTCGTGTATGGTCCAATGGTTAATAGGTGACACACTATAAGCGCGTGTCGAAGGGTGTCAAGCGCTTCTTGCCAAATCGCCGTCTTGGCTGGAAGATAGCAACAAGCTATGCGAATACTGCATTTCTGTTAGATCGAAAACCATGGATTTCAAGCAGCTCGAATACTTCGTCCGCGTGGCCGAGCATGGCAGCTTCAGCCGGGCCGCCGCGGCCCTCGGCCTGGGGCAGCCCTTCCTGAGTCGGCAGATCCGCCAGCTCGAGGTGGACCTGCGCAAGACCCTGTTCCACCGCCATGGGCGCGGCATCGTGCTGACCGACGCGGGCGAGCAATTCCTGTTGTTCGCCCGCAGCGTGCTGCAGCAGCTCGACGCCGCCACCCAGGTACTGTCGCGGTCGGAAACCGAAATCACCGGCCGAGTGGTGATCGGCATGCCGCCGTCCCTGGGGCGGGTGCTGACCGTGCCGCTGGTGCGCGCCTTCAGCGAACGCTTTCCGCTGGCCCGGCTCACCATCGTCGAGGCGCTCAGCATGACGCTGTACGAGCGCCTGATCTCCGACAAACTGGACGCCGCGCTGATGTACGACCCGGCTGTCTCGACCCTGACCGAGATCGAGCCCCTGGTGCGCGAGCCGCTGTGCCTGATCCTGCGCAAGACGGAGGCGGGGCAGGAGAGCCGTCCGCTGGCGTTCTCTCATCTGGCCGAGCACCGGCTGATCTTCCCGTCCGAGCCGCATCCGCTGCGCATGCTGGTCGAGGCCGAGGCCGCGCGGCAGGGCATCACGCTCGACATCGCCTTCGAGATCGACGGCGTCGAGGCCATCGTGGCGCTGGTCGACAAGGGCTTCGGCGCGGCCGTGGTGCCCTATAACCTGGTGCGGGCGGGCATGCCGGGCACCGACCTGCGCATCTGTCCGCTGGTGGAGCCGGTGGTGGGCGGGGTGATCGGGCTGGTCACGCACAGCCGGCGGCCACCCACGCTGTTGACCGCCAAGACCGTGGACCTGCTGCGGCAAACCGCGGCTGAAACCCTGGCCGGCAGCGAGCCTGCGGGATGAGTAATGCGAGAATTGCATAACAACTAGTCGACCTGGGGGCTAGCAAGATCGCGGCCCAAAGGAGATGATTCCATCCATGCCGACCGGGCCACCGGTGGCCGCCGGGGGTTGCCGGTAGTTTGTTTTTGCGGAATCAGGAAAACACCATGAAATATGAAGCCATAACGGTCAAACCCGTATCCCCGCATATTGGCGCGGAAATCGGGAATATCGATCTGACCCGCCCGCTGTCCGACCAGGAGGTCAAGGAACTGCGCGCGGCATTCATCGAATTCCAGGTCATTTTCTTTCGCGACCAGAAAATCAGTTTCGAAGACCAGATCCGCGCGGCGGAGTATTTCGGATCGCTGGGCAAGCACGTCGGCGTCAACACCATCAGCAAGACCACCGATAACCCGCTGGTGCGCAAGTTCCACTACGACGAGACCTCCAAGCAGATCTCGGGCGAAAACTTCCACAGCGACCAGTCCTGTGCCGCCATCCCGCCGCTGGGCAGCATGCTGTACAACCACACGGTGCCCCCGCACGGCGGCGGCGACACCATGTTCGCCAGCATGTACGCGGCCTACGATGCGCTGTCGCCCCGGATGAAGGTGTACCTGGAAGGCCTGACCGCCACCCATGACGGCACGCGCGTCTTCGGCCCCGGCACGCCGATCTCCTCGCACCCGGTCATCGTGCGCCACCCCGAGAGCGGAAAGAAGCTGATCTACGTCAACACCGACTTCACGTCGCACATCAACGAACTGCCCCGCCTCGAAGGCGAGCGCGTCCTGAAATTCCTGGTCGATCACTGCAACAAGCCCGAGTGGACCTGCCGCTTCCGCTGGGAGGCGCATTCGATCGCGTTCTGGGACAACCGCTGCACGCATCACAAGGCGATCTGGGACTACTGGCCCAATATCCGCTCGGGTTTCCGGGTCCAGGTCGAAGGCAACGCGGCGCCCGTGGCCGGCTGATTCTTCTCTTCGTTGTCGTTGTTGCCTGGTTTGGGCGGCCCGTATCGCGGGCCGCCTTTTTTATGCGGGATCGCACAAGGCCGAGGGTCCCGCCAGGATGTTTTCTATTGCCGGCCGGGCGTAGCGGATGAAGGCGGCGACCCGGTCGCCGTCGATGGGGCCGTCCTGTTCCCCGTTCAGGTAGGCGGCCCGCGCGGCCGCCAGGGTGGGGCGGTGCTCGTCGGGCAGGCGTTCCAGCGTCCACGCGGCCGCGACGTCCTTGGGCGCGATCCGGCCGGTGGCGGCGCTGTACCAGATCCGCGCCAGGGCGAGGATGATGTTGCGTTCGTCGCCTTCCCAGTCCTCTTCGGTGTTCCACTGCGCCAGGGTATCGGCCAGTGCGGTGCGGAAGTCGCGCGGCGGCACCGCGTCGAACAGGGACGCGGCCGGCGGGCCAACCAGGGCGACGCTGTGCTGCCGGGCCTTGGTCAACAGGATCGCGAGGTCGTGGTCCAGGACCGGGGGCTCGACGACACCGGCCAGCAGGTCCTGGCGTAGCCACTCGCCGAATTGCAGTTCGCGCCTGGCCGGATGGCGCCAGGGCGCCACGTCCTCCAGAGCAACGACGGTCACTTCCAGCGCCCGCCATGGTCCGCCGCTGTCCACGGGCACGGAAACGGCCAGCAGGTCCCGCATCAGGTCGCGCCGCAGCGGCTCGGGCAGCCGGGCGCGCACGGCGACCAGCAGGTCGATGTCGCTGTACCGCTTCAAGCCGCCATCCCGCGCCGAGCCGTACAGGTGGATCGCCACCAGCGTATCGGCCAGATGCCGTTCGATCACCGCCCGGGCGAGGTCTACCTGGCCGGCAATGTCCATGGGGAATAGGGGGCTTTCCATGCATCTCCTGATCGAGGCTGCCCGGCGGGTGCCGGAACCCCGCCAGTCTGACACGGATTAGGGTTTCTCCCGCTGTCCGCCTGCCGTTTCTGCCGTTGACATCCGCCGGCCATCTCGTCACTATTCACCAAATGGTGAATTAAGTGCAGACCTGCACACAGTCGACGACGGAGACACGCATGGCAACACAACGACTCGGCCTGATCATGCACGGGGTGACCGGCCGCATGGGCATGAACCAGCACCTGATCCGGTCCATCGTGGCCCTACGCAAGCAGGGCGGCGTCACGCTGTCCAATGGCGACAAGGTCATGCCCGACCCCATCCTGGTCGGCCGCAATGCCGAGAAGATGGAAGCCCTGGCCAAGGCCCACGACATCCCGCGCTGGGGCACGGATCTGGACGAGGCTCTGGCCAACCCGGACGACTCGGTGTTCTTCGACGCCGGCACGACGCAGATGCGCCCCACGCTGCTGGCCAAGGCCATCCGCGCCGGCAAGCACGTGTATTGCGAGAAGCCCATCGCCACCAACCTGAACGAGGCCGTGGAGATCTGCCGGCTGGCCGAAGGCTCGGGCCTCAAGCACGGCGCGGTGCAGGACAAGCTGTTCCTGCCGGGCCTGCGCAAGCTCGACATGCTCAACAAGGCCGGCTTCTTCGGCAAGATCCTGTCGGTGCGCATCGAGTTCGGCTACTGGGTGTTCGAGGGCGACCTGCAACCCATCCAGCGGCCGTCCTGGAACTACCGCACCGAAGACGGCGGCGGCATCATCCTCGACATGGTCTGCCACTGGCGCTACGTGCTGGACAACCTGTTCGGCGAAGTGCAGGCCGTGTCCTGCCTGGGCAAGACGCACATCCCCACGCGCTGGGACGAAGCGGGCAAGCCTTACCAGGCCACCGCCGACGACGCCTGCTATGCCACCTTCGAACTGGCCGACGGCGTGGTGGCCCAGGTGAACAGCTCGTGGACGACCCGCGTGCGGCGCGACGACCTGGTCACCTTCCACGTGGACGGCACGCACGGATCGGCCGTGGCGGGGCTGACCGACTGCCGCGCGCAGTCGCGCGTCAATACGCCCAAGCCGGTGTGGAACCCCGACGTCAAACAGACCATGACCTTCTTCGACCAATGGCAGGAAGTGCCCGACACCCAGGTCTACGACAACGGTTTCAAGATCCAGTGGGAGCACTTCATCCGCCACGTGGTGGAGGACGCCCCGTACCGCTGGACGCTGCCCGAGGGCGCCAAGGGCGTGCAACTGGTCGAGGCCGCGCTGCAAAGCTGGAAAGAGCGGCGCTGGGTAGACGTGCCCCGGCTCGACGTCGGAGCCCAGCGATGAGCCTGTCGATCAGCCTGCCGTCGGCCGGCGGCCTGCACCGATACGCGCTGCGCGATAGCGCGCCGTTCCAGGCGCCGCCCGCCGGCGCGCGCTTCGATCGCATTGCCTATTCGGCGGCGCACGTCGTGGCCGATCCGCTGGCGGCCATCGACCCGTGGCTGCAATGCGCCGTGGACTGGGACGCCACCATCGCCTATCGCCAGCGTCTGTGGGCGCTGGGCCTGGGCGTGGCCGAGGCCATGGACACCGCGCAGCGCGGCATGGGGCTGGACTGGCCGACGTCTCTTGAGTTGATCCGCCGCTCGCTGGACGCCGCCCGCGATGTGCCGGGCGCCCGCGTGGCCTCGGGCTGCGGCACCGACCACCTGGCGCCCGAGGACGCCCGGGGCATCGACGACGTGATCCGCGCCTACGAAGAACAAATGGCCGCCATCGAAGGCCTGGGCGGCCGGCTGATCGTCATGGCGAGCCGCGCGCTGGCCCGCGTGGCGCGCGGCCCCGCCGACTACGAACGGGTCTACGACCGCATCCTGGGCCAGGCCCGCGAACCCGTCATCCTGCATTGGCTGGGCGACATGTTCGACCCGGCGCTGAAGGGCTACTGGGGCAGCGGCGACGTGGATGCCGCCATGCGGACGGCGCTGGGCGTGATCGCCGCGCACCCCGACAAGGTCGACGGCATCAAGATCTCGCTGCTGGACAAGGACAAGGAAATCGCCATGCGCCGGCGCCTGCCCGCGGGCGTGCGCATGTACACCGGCGACGACTTCAACTACGCCGAACTGATCGCCGGCGACGGCCAGGGCGAACTGCCCAACCACCGCCAGAGCGATGCGCTGCTGGGCATCTTCGACGCCATCGCCCCGGCCGCCAGCGCGGCGCTGGCGGAATTGGCGGCCGGCAACGTGGACGCCTTCAACCGCATCCTGGCGCCCACCGTGCCGCTGTCGCGCCACATCTTCAGCGCGCCCACGCGCTTCTACAAGACGGGTGTCGTGTTCATGGCCTGGCTCAACGGCCACCAGGACCACTTCGCGATGGTGGGCGGGCAGCAGAGCACGCGATCGCTGCAACACTTTGCCGAGCTGTTCCGGCTGGCGGACGCGGCGGGCCTGCTGGAGCAGCCCGAACTGGCGGTGGGCCGGATGAATACCTTGCTGGCCCTGCATGGCGTAGATGGACGATAGGACCGCTGGATCGGTCTCGACAAAGGAAGCCGCGTGAGAAAAATCGATAGCTATTCGCACCTGTTCCCGCCCGCGTACTTCGAGCGCATGAAAGCGCTCGCCAAGGACCCGGGCGCGATCAAGCGCTGGTTGACGGTACCCGTCCTGTACGACCTGGATGCCCGCCTGAAGATGATGGACGAGTTCCCGGGATACCAGCAGATCCTGACCCTGTCGTCGCCGCCCATCGAGTTCGTGGCCGGGCCGGAAGACTCGCCGGAACTGGCCCGGCTGGCCAACGACGGCATGGCCGAGATCGTCGCCCAGCATCCCGACAAATTCCCGGCCTTTGTCGCTTCGCTGCCCATGAACAACGTCGAGGCCGCGCTGCGGGAAATGGACCGGGCCATTGGCGAGCTGGGCGCGCGAGGTATCCAGATCTTCACTAACGTCAACGGCCGGCCGCTGGACGATCCCGAGTTCTGGCCCATCTTCGAGAAAGCGGTGAACGAATACCAGGTGCCGATCTGGATGCACCCGGCCCGCGGCGCGAACTTCCCCGATTACCTGACCGAAAAGAAGTCCAAGTTCGAGATCTGGTGGACCTTCGGCTGGCCCTACGAAACCAGCGCGGCCATGACCCGCATGGTGTTCTCCGGCTTCTTCGACAAGCTGCCCGAGATGAAACTGGTCACCCATCACATGGGCGCCATGATCCCGTTCTTCGACGGCAGAGTGGGGCCGGGGCTGGACCAATTCGGTAGCCGCACCTCGGACGAAGACTACGAGGGTTTGCTCCAGCGCATGCCCAAGCGGCCCATCGACTACTTCCGCATGTTCTACGCCGACACCGCGCTGGCGGGATCCAAGGCCGGCGTGGCCTGCGGCCTGGAGTTCTTCGGCGCCGAGAAAGTCCTGTTCGCGACCGATTGCCCGTTCGATCCGGAAGGCGGGCCGGCCTTCATCCGCAGCATTCCCGAGGCCATCGACGCACTGGACCTGAGCGAAGCCGACCGCGAAGGCATTTACTTCGGCAACGCCTTGAAGCTGTTGAAAATGGGCTGCGACTGCTGAGTTGCAGCCCGCAACGGCGATGCCGGAAACATAGCCGGCACGCACCGAGGAGACATGCATGAAATCCTGGATAGGCAAGATCGTGCTGGGCGCAGGCGTGCTGGCCGCTACCGCGGCGGCCCAGGCGCAGGGGTATCCGTCGCGGCCCGTGCGCATCATCGTTCCCTACGCCCCCGGCGGCACCGTGGACCTGGTCGCCCGCGTGGTGGCCGGCAGATTGTCCGAACAGACGGGCCAGTCCTTCGTTGTCGAGAACCGCGCTGGCGCCAGCGGCGCCATCGGCAGCGAAGCCGTGGCGCGCGCGCCGGCCGACGGCTACACCTTGCTGGTGCAGTCGCCCACCCTGATCGCCAACGCCCTGATGTCCGACACCGTGCCCTACGACACGGCCAAGGACTTCACGCCCATCTCGCTGCTGGGCTCCGTGCCCATGCTGCTGGCCGCGCACCCCAGCGTGCCGGCCGCCAACCTCAAGGAATTCATCGACCAGGCGCGCGCCAACCCCGCCAAGTTCACCTTCGGCACCTCCGCCGTCGGATCGCCCATGCACGTGGCGGAAGAAGCCATCAAGCACGACGCCAGGCTCGACATCCTGGTCGTGCCGTATAAGGGCACCGCGCCGGCGCTGAACGACCTGCTGGGCGGACAAGTCAGCGCCATCATCGACGCCATACCTTCCACCTACCCGCACGTGGCCAGCGGCAAACTCAAAGCGCTGGCCGTCACCACCAGCGCGCGCCTGCCTTCCATGCCCAACGTGCCCACCGTCGCGGAATCCGGGATACCCGGGTTCGACATGGTCACCTGGTACGGACTGTGGGGGCCGGCCAAGCTGCCGGACGTCGTGCTCAAAGTCCTGTCCAAAGAACTGGCCACGGCCATGAAAGCCCCCCTGGTCACCGAGCGGCTGGGCAACCAAGGCTTCATCGCCGACGGCGGCAGCCCCGCCTCGTTCGCCGCCTTCATCGACAAAGAGCGGGTCATGTACACGCGGGTGATCAAGGCCGCGAACATTCAGATCAAGTGATTTTTTACGGTAGCCGACCCATGCGCGATTTCTCCCAAGACCATCAATGGATGTCCATCAACACCGCCACCGTGCGCAAATCGCGCGGACAGGAAGTGCCGCTGCTGGACATCCTCGACGCCTGCGCGCGGTTGGGCGTGCGGGCCATTTCCCCCTGGCGCGACCAGGTCGCGGCGGCGGGGTTGGAACAAGTGTCCCGCGTCGTGCGCAGCCACGGCCTGGCCTTGTCCGGCTATTGCCGTGGCGGCATGTTCACCGCGTCGGATGATGCTGGTTTGATGCGGGCGCGGGATGACAACCGGCGAGCCGTGGACGAGGCCTGCGAACTGAACGCCGCGTGTCTGGTGCTGGTGGTGGGTGGGCTACCGGGTGCTTTGCAGGGCAAGGCCGAGTACCACGATATTGCTCGCGCTCGGGCGCAGATCACCGAAGGGATCGCGCAATTGCTGGAGTATGCGCGTGAACGCAAGATGCCCATCGCCATCGAGCCGTTGCATCCGATGTATGCGGCGGATCGGGCGTGTATCAATACGCTGGAACAGGCGCTGGATGTGTGCGATCTGGTGGATCCTGCGCGTAGCGGGGATATCGGCGTGGCGGTGGATCTTTATCACGTCTGGTGGGATCCGAAGTTGCAGGCGCAGATCGAACGGGCAGGGCAGAAGCGGCTATTGGCTTTTCACGTTTGCGATTGGCTTACGCCTACCACCGACCTACTGAACGATCGGGGCATGATGGGGGATGGCGTGATCGAGATTCCCAAGGCGCGGAGGTGGGTCGAGGGGCAGGGGTTCGCGGGGTTCAGTGAAGTGGAGATATTTTCGTATCGGTGGTGGGAGCTTGATACCGATACGATTTTGAGGAACTGCATCGAGCGGCATCGGTCGGTGGTGTAGGGGCGAGGGGAGGGCAGTGTCGGTGGCTCTGATATGCTTGAACAGGTCACGTGCTCAAGTTTTCGGAGTGCCGTGTTGTCCAAATCTCCTGCTGACAACGTCATTTCCTTATACCGGGAACATGCCGCTGCGTTCGAGAAAAATAGAAACCATGAACTCATCGAACGCGCTTGGCTGAACCGGTTTTTGGCGCTGCTTCCCGGCTCGCGGCCGGATGTGCTGGATATCGGCTGCGGCAACGGGGTGCCGATGGCGCGCTACCTTATTCAGAACGGATGCAGGGTAACCGGGGTGGATACGTCGCTGCCATTGCTTGCGCGTGCGCGTGAGTCGTTTCCAGGGCAACGCTGGATAGCGGCGGATATGAGGCAGATGCCGGTCACAGGGCCGTTCCATGGCTTGCTGGCCTGGCATAGTTTTTTTCATTTATCCCCTGAAGATCAACGGCCTATGTTCGCCACTTTTCGGCGGCTGGCGGCGCCGGGTGCGGTCTTGATGTTTACCAGCGGTACCCGTTTGGGCGAGGCCATTGGCCAGTTCGAGGGTAAACCTCTTTATCATGGCAGCTTGGATACGAGTGAGTATCAAGAGTTGCTGTGTGCCAACGGCTTTACGGTAGTTCGGCATGTCGAGGACGACGCGACATGCCGGGGAGCGACGGTGTGGTTGGCGAAGCAGGATGGGGGAAGATTGCTTGGGGCGAAATCGGGTATTTGAAAAGGACCGCTCTCGGCCAAGAATCGAAGTTCGGGAGTTACAGGCCTATGTCTGCTGTACAGCGATTTCTGTCGTTGTTCTGGCGTGCTGCAAAGGTCTGCTTGTTGGTGGGAAGCTGGCATGTAGACGCTTCGTTTGGTTCGCCGCTGATTCTTTCGCATGTCGTCGAGATACCACCGGTGTTCAACTGCGTCGCCTGTAAGCACTTAAGATTGTTTAACAGAGGTATACCGTGGCAGCGGAGGCTCAAGAATGGAGCGCGAAAAAGAACTAGCGAGGCGAGACTAGCGGCTTGATTAGTCTGTAAGATGGCTCTGAGGCATTAATAATCCAAGGCGGTGAATCAGGGCCAACGCGCAGATCCCGATATTCGCCTGACTCCACGGAGGAGATCTGTGCCGAAGCAACTTACCTTTCTGCTCGACACCAATGTCCTGATACCGCTGCAAGACTCGTATGCCGTTCTAGATGACAACCTAGCAAACTTTCATCGGCTAGCGCTTATCGGCGGCCACAAGTTGGTCTATCACCCCGCAAGCATCGAAGACTTCGAAAGGGACTCCGACCTGGGCCGGCGCGCCAGGAATTTGGAGCACGTTCGGCGGTACCCCGCTTTAGAGCGCCCCGTCAAATGTCCTTGGAACACGTCGGCAACGAGTCCGAATGACGCGTGTGACAACGAAATTCTGTACGCCCTCGAGTGCGATGCGGCACATGCTCTCGTCACAGAAGACAAGGGTCTTCTGACGAAGGCTCGAGCACGCGGTCTGGCTCACCGAACCTACAACATCCAAACAGCTGAAGACTGGCTGCGGCGGCTACATCAGCCGTTCGATGTCGCGCTGCCCAACATCGACGATGTACCATTGCACAGCCTGACGCCAGAGCTTGCGGACGCCTTCTTCAACAGCCTGCGCGCAGGTTATGCCGGTTTCGATGACTGGTTCCGCAGAAAGGCAAGAGAGAACCGAAAGGCGTGGACTTATCGGGATGAGAATGGCGTACTTGGCGCGATCTGTGTATACGATATTCAGATCGACGAGGTCGTTACCAACGAGGGAAAGCGCCTTGATGGCAAGGCTCTGAAGCTCTGCACATTCAAGGTTGGCCATAACGTCCGTGGGCGCAAGATTGGCGAGCTCTTCCTGAAGGCCGCATTCCGTTACGGGACCGAGAACGCCTGCGAACACATATTCATACACGCCGACGTAGAAAAGCATGCCTATCTCGTAAGTCTCCTTGTCGAGTTCGGCTTTGATGATGTCGGCTCTTATGGGGCGGATCAGATGTTCGTGAAGCAGCACCCGGTCAACACTCCAGACACCGGGGGACTTTCCGCGCTCGAATTTGTCCGACGCTTCTACCCCCACTATCAGGGCGGACCTCAGGTGCAGAAGTTCCTAGTACCAATCCAGCAGGGATTCCATCGGGTACTTTTCCCCGACTATCACGCGCTTCAAACGCAGCTCTTTGCGCCCCAAGGAAGCGTGGGCAATGCCATCAAGCTCGCCTATCTTTGCCATGCGGCATCGAAACAGATCAGACCAGGCGACGTGCTGCTGTTCTACAGGTCAGAGGATGAGCAGGCAGTTACCTCGCTCGGTATCGTGGACCAATTCGCAGTGCTTAGCGATGTGGCTAGGATCGCCGCCATGGTCAGCAGACGCACCGTTTACAGCATCAAAGAGATTGAGGACATGGCCACTCGGCCAACGAAGGTCATCCTGTTTAGACTTATAAAACACTTCCTAACACCACCCGTTCTCAAGCGCCTTTTAGATGACGGAGTGGTCTCTGGCAACATTCAATCTATCACCAAGATTTCCGATGACGCGTTTTCAAGAGTGCTTACGGCCGCAGGGACCTAGGGCCGTGCTGCTTTCCGTCAAGCCAAGGTTTGCCGAGCAAATATTTGCAGGGACCAAGACAGTGGAGTTTCGTCGGTCATGGGCTGCCGAGCCCGTTAGCCTAGCCGTCGTCTATTCCAGCTCTCCGGTCCAGTGTCTGGTCGGAATCGTAGAAATCGAGGGTGCAGTTATTGCATCACCTGCGTCCGTCTGGACAAAATGCCGCGTGCGCGGGCCGGGTCTCGAACGCAAGGAGCTGATGGAGTACTTCGCAGGCAAGGACCAGGCATGTGGCATCTTGCTAGGAAGGCTGATCCGTCCGGAGAAGCCAATTCGGCCGAAGTCGTTGTTCAGGGGGTTTCGCCCGCCGCAGTCCTTTCGCTACTTGACTGCAACCGAACTGCGTCGCATCGGTAAGCAGTTCGGCCTTGTCGAGGAACTCGAATGACCATCTTCGTCGCAGGAGCCCATGGCGCGGGGAAGACTTTTGCTACTAAGCCGGTTTGTCAGAGGCTGGGGCTTATGTATGCCTCCGCCAGTCAACTCATCAAAGAGGAGCGCGGACAGACCACGTGGGACAGGACGAAAATCGTTTCGGACGTGGACCAGAACCAGGCAGCGCTCATCTCGGCCGCCAGACGCGTCCGAGAGAGTGGTGCGACGCTCGTCCTAGACGGCCACTGCGTACTCCGAAGAGCACCAGGCACCCATGAAAGGCTGCCTATCGACGTGTTCCGTGCACTGGAGTGTTCGTCTGTTTTATTGATCCGCAGCCCGGTGCCAGTCCTGCTTGAGCGTCTGCATGCAAGGCAGGACATGAGTTGGACTGAGGCAGAATTAGCTGATTTCAGCAAGGCCGAGGACACCCACAGCGCAGAGGTAGCAGAGGTGTTGGGCATTCCCTTAAAGACTCTCGATTCGCCGACGGCCCAGGAGGTGGAGACTTGGTTGAAGCGGCTCTCGAAAGGTGAGGGCGTTTTTGGCCAATAGCCAAGTATCGAAGGAGAGAAAACTGCGCTGCCTCTTTTGCAAAGCCGACTCGTCGACCTCGCGGTCCAGGGAGCACATCGTGCCTGAGTCCTTCGGAAATACTGAGCACATGCTGGAGCCTGGCGTCATCTGCGACGGGTGCAACAACTATTTTGCGCGGAAGGTCGAGAAGCCAATTCTTGACTCCCTTTACTTCAAAGAGCGTCGTTTCAACGCTGTCGTCCCGAACAAGCGGGGACACGTCGTCCCGCTAGATGGTTTTCATCTGGAGTCAGGTACACGCATTCAGGTTTATGCGGATCCCGGCGGGGGTATCAGCGTTGGTGCTCATCCGGACGCTGACGAGGCGCGTCTCATCAAGACGCTGCTGGGTCAGTCTAAAGGAACGTTGATATTCCCGGTAGCAACTTCTCCTGAGGAGCGCGTCCTTGCCCGTTTTGTCGGAAAAATTGGCATCGAGGTAATGGCGTCTCGACTCGTACAAGCTGGCAAGTCGCACGAAGAGCTGGTTGACGAGCCCGCCCTTGAAGAGCTCAGGAATTTCGTCCGCCGTGGAGGCGGACCACGTCAATGGTCCGTTGCCCGACGGCAGTTGTACTCACCTGATACGGTTTTCTCAGATGGCGACGAACACTACGTACTACTCCACGAATATGAACTGCTTCTGAGGCCAATTGACAAAGCCAACGACCTCTATGCCTGCTACATCTCTTTGGTGCTCTTTGGGGAAGAGTTTGTCCTCAACATGAGCGGACCTGCACTCGATGGCTTCGAGGCTTGGCGCGCAAGCGCGACAGACTGATTGACAGCGCGTTGTGCGACTAGATTGTGCGCCCCCAATCTATAGGCGCCAAAGACCGCTATCGACCCAAAGCAGTCTTCTGGTAACTCGGAGTCATCACCCACAAGCGGACATTCAAGGCAGACTCACCACGTGGGCATGACGGACTGCAGGAATGCGGCGGAAGCTGCCAATCACTAACTGACGTAGGCGCATAGCTTGGCCCAATGGGGGCGCAAAGTATGACGAGCGATCCAGGGTAGCATGTAACAAATAAGTCTTTGAGTTCAGTCAGTGGAGGAAAAATGGCAAGGAAAAAACCTGTAGTTCTTGAAACCATTAGCTTCGACACCCAAACACTCGCGCTCACTTTCTTTCATGAGATGCTTCAAAGATATGTCCCTGGCGAACAAGTGACGCCAGAAGACGCTATTCATCTCGCTGAACTTTTCAAAAGGCATCCAAGCTATCTGTCGAAGATTGGCCCTGGCATCAAATATTTCGAAGTCATGCCGGAGCAGTTCAATTCCCAATGCTTTTGTGCAGTACTGAAGGACGAAACCAAAGAAGGCTTCTCCTACAAGAAATGCGTAACGCAAAAAGGCGAATGATAATTTTATTGGACGACCTCGATGGACTTCGAAATTCTCATCAATGATGACTACCTCAATCTGGTTCAGGAAACGGAACTTGCGCCCGTCGAGAACAAGACAGTTCTTAGCCTAGCTAACGATTTTGAAGATGAGAAGTGGCGTCTTGAGAAATTCAATAATTTCGTTTGGGACAACATTGCCTTGACCGCATTGTCGGAACAGGAGCGGAGAAAACTGGCAGGAAAGAGCGCATCGACGCTACGGGCGGCGGCAAAGAACTTGCGACTGACCGACAAGGATGATGACAAAGGCAAGGGGAGTGAGCTTGCCGAAATTGTGCTCTACGGAGTCATGCACCACCATTATAAGGCTCTGCCCGTAGTCCCCAAGATTTTCTATAAACAAAATGTCCAAGACAACGCTAAAGGAGCTGATAGCGTCCATATCGTACGAGAAGGGGAGGAGGATTTTTCGCTTTGGTTTGGAGAGGCAAAGTTCTACAACAGCATTGAAAACGCAAGGCTGGCATCCATCGTCGAATCTGTCGGGAATTCACTGCTGACTGAGAAGCTGAAAAAGGAAAACAGTATCATCACTAACATGGCAGAGGTAGATCGACTTGTTGAGAACAAGGAGCTGGCTGCCAAGATCAAACTTGCCCTGTCACCCGATAAATCAATGGACAACATCAAGCCAATTCTTCATATTCCCATCCTGCTTTTGCATCAGTGCTTTATTACGACTGAAGCCAAGGAGATGAATGAAGAATATCGGGAGAATATTCGGAAGTACCACCTTGAGCGTTCCACTGCCTATTTCAAAAAGCAAATAGAAACGCTTGTGGGCAAGGTCACCAAATATTCATCCATCAAATTTCACATTATCCTATTTCCTATTCCAGATAGGAAAGAACTGATTGATCAGTTCACGAATGCTGTTGCATATTACAAGGGGTAATGGGCGATGGATATCTTCGAGGAGTGCTCTAAAATCAATGACTTGCTTCAAGCTGAGGAAGATGTTGAGGCAAGAAACCGTCTTATTTGTCTGCTCGATCTTCTTGGCAAAGAAAATCAAACCTATAACACATTGCTAAACCATCTGATACGAGAGTCAGGATTGTATCCCTATCTCGAACCTGATACATCGAGTTGGCAAGACAGGTTCGCATTCGAATCGTTCAAGGTGGACATTGGACAAAGTGAGCCCGTCACACTACACAGAGAACAGTCGCTAGTATTGAAACACCTTCTGGATGGCGACCATCTTGCCGTCAGTGCACCAACAAGCTTTGGTAAAAGCCTGATCATTGACGCCTACATCGCAATCAAGAAACCTAAAAATGTCCTAATTTTAGTTCCCACCATCGCGTTGACTGACGAAACCAGGCGTAGGTTGAGTAAGAAATTTTCTGCCGAATACAAAATTGTGACTACATCGGAAGTCGAGCTCGGCGAAAAAAACATTCTCATCTTCCCGCAAGAACGGGCGATTCACTACAGCGAAAAGCTCGAAAAATTGGACTTACTGGTTGTCGATGAGTTTTACAAGGCGAGCCAAGCGTTCGACAAGGAAAGGTCTCCAGCCCTTTTGAAAGCAATGCTTGTGCTGGGAGAGAAGGCTTCGCAGAAGTATTACTTGGCGCCGAACATCGCCGACTTGAACGTAAATCCGTTTACGAAAGGCATGACCTTCCTGCGTATGGATTTCAATACAGTGTTCCTCGAGAAACATGAGGGGTACAAGGACATCAATAAGGATGCGCAGAAGAAAAACGATGCACTTCTTAGGATTTTGGGGAAACACAATACCAAATCCCTGATCTATGCCGGCACATATCCTGGCGTCGACAGCGTTGCCACTTTGCTGATCGACAACACCGACAAGGATGATAGCCCTCTACTCTCCGACTTTTCCGCATGGCTAGCGACAAACTACCATCCGAACTGGAAGCTGACCAATTTGGTGAAACGTGGAGTCGGCATCCACACAGGTCAGCTTCATCGCTCTTTGAGCCAGATACAGGTTCGGCTCTTCGAAGAGGCGATGAATGGACTGCAAACACTGATTTCAACTTCATCTATTATTGAGGGGGTCAATACATCAGCAGAAAACGTCATTGTCTGGAGCAATAAAAAGGGCCAACTGAAACTCGACGACTTCACCTATCGCAACATCATCGGTCGAGGTGGCCGGATGTTCAGGCATTTTGTTGGCAAAATTTACATTCTCGAAGAGCCACCATCTCCAACGGAAACTCAGCTTGAATTGACCTTTCCCGATGAATTGCTTGCTGACGTGGATGACGAGAAATACAAACAGGAGCTCACCAAAGAGCAGTTGGCCAAGCTATTGCACTACAAGGAGGAAATGACTCAGCTAATGGGGCAAGAGTCGTTTCAACGCCTGCGAAACGAAGGTGCGTTGATTTCAAGTGACACAGAATTGATTGGCTCGATAGCTCATGCGATCAAGAGTGATCCAAAATTGGTAAGGGGTCTTGCCAATCTATACTCGTCATCAAGTGACTATTGGGTTTGGATACTCTGTAAGGTTCTAAAGATTATTCCCGGCGGATGGGACGCTGGTTACACAAAATTTGCAGAATTTGTTCGAGCCTTGTCAGGCAATTGGAAACTCTCAATCCCGGAGCTTCTTGATCTGCTTTCAGAGCAAGACGTTACGATCGATGAGTTCTTCAAGATGGAGCGAAATGCCACATTCAAGCTGGCCGCATTACTAAATGACATTAACGTCATTCAGCGGGAAATGGTGCCCGAGCACAATGTGGACATCTCTCCCTTTATTGCTAGCCTATCGAAGGCTTTCCTGCCGTCTTGCGTAATGGAGCTTGAAGAGTATGGTTTACCCCGCATGCTTGCAAAGAAAATTCACGCTTCTGGTCTCGTCAATTTCGAAGACGCAGAGCTAGACCTACATTCGGCAATTAATTCGCTGCGAGATATGCAGCCCGACATTCTTGGGAAGGTGGAAGGGATTGATTCATTCGACAGATATGTCTTGGACTACTTCTTCGATGGCATCGCCCTACAACAGCCCAGAGCAGTTGACGCGCCTACGCAATGACAATTCCTCTAGGTATGAAGCAGGCTGCCGAAAGTGATTTCAGTACTCTCAAAGCACTAATGACCGTTCTGTCACAACCTGTAGTTGTTCGGCCAGGCCTCGCGGGTGACCGCTATGCTGCTCTCAGGCTCCGCTTGCTAGGGATGACAGAACGGCAGCAGTCAGCCTGTAGTAGAAGCGGGCAACTTCACTAAGCTCACTGCCCCAAAGCCGTCATTCGCTGACGACAGCATCTGGCCGGCAAGCGACCGCTTGCCAGCCTTCACGCCATCATACTTCGGTCTGCGCTGCCATTTCGAGGGCATCGTCGACCTCAATACCGAGATAGCGAACCGTGCTTTCTAACTTCGTATGTCCGAGCAGCAACTTCACCGCCCGAAGGTTCTTCGTTCGTCGGTAGATACCAACCATTGCAGCCGGGCAGGCTACCTCGATCGGCTTGCCGAAAAGCAGTCGCTTAACGTTTGACATCCGAGGCTCGGTCCGACTTTTCGGGGCCAGTCCTCTCGATGGATCGTTGAGGTTCAACGATGGCTTTGCTGTAGTATGTATACGTGCAGGTATGGTCAGAATCTAACGGTCCGGTTCAAGTGGAGCATGAATTATGAGCAAGGTAAGCAAACATGTGGTTCCGAACCCATCGGGCGGATGGTCTGTGAAGAACTCGGGCGCAGCCAGAGCGAGCAAGGTTTTTGACACGCAGCAACAGGCCATTTCGTATGGCCGTGATGCTGCCAAGAAAACCGGAGCCGAGCTTTACATTCACGGCCGTGATGGCACGATCAAGAACAAGAACAGCTACGGGAACGACCCGATGCCTCCAAAGGACAAAAAGTAAGTAGCGAACATGCCGTTCGACGAGAACGTATTCGTCAATTGTCCATTCGACGAAAAATACGTCCCGCTATTGAGGCCGCTCCTTTTCACGGTCATCTATCTCGGGCTTAAGCCGCGAATCGCGTTGGAGGCAATTGACTCTGGCGAACAGCGGTTGGACAAGATTGTTAAGCTGATTCGAGATTCCAAGTATTCGATCCACGATCTGTCTCGGAGCGAAGCAGCAGAAGCTGGCGAGATGTATCGGCTAAACATGCCATTCGAGCTCGGCATTGACTTCGGATGTAGGATCTTCGGCACGCCAAAGCTGAAGGGAAAGCGAACCCTCGTACTTGAGGCAAAACCACATCGATACAAGGCTTCGATATCCGATCTCTCTGGAGCAGATATCGAGTGTCATGACGACGAGCCATACAAGGTCATCGGCGTTGTACGTAACTGGCTGAAGAACGTCTGCCTTGCCCAAGCAGCCGGTCCGGCCCTCATCTCAAGCGCGTTCTCCGATTTCATGGCGCAGAACTTTGATGCACTGACGAAGCTGGGGTTTTCCAAACACGATGTAGAGCGTCTGCCAGTTGGCGAACTGATCGAGCGAATGGAGACCTGGGTCATCGCCAATGCCTCGGGGTACCTAGTAAGTGCGCCTGTGACGCGCAACGCTTGAGTTGCCGTAAAGCGGCCGCTTGGCTATGCCCGCTAATGGCCGAAAGCTGACGTTGACTAAATAACCTGACCTGGAGGAGGGGATGCCCATAACTGTAGCCTAGGCATCTGAGAACAAGCGTAGTGTTGGCCTGTTCGACTTGCTGACTCTACACTTGGTTACGAGCGTGAATGCTCTGTGACTGCGCATCCTTCCAGCCTACCCGTAGGCTGACGATTATCCGAATAAAAAAGGCCAGCTATGGACGCCTCCCTATGGACCCAAATCTGGACCGCCGCCTCCAGCGAATTCTCCGACATCCCCGACATAGCCGAACTAACCCGCGTCTTCGTCCGCCTCCTAGTAGCCATGACCCTAGGCGGCCTGCTAGGCCTGGAACGTGAACTACGTGGCACCTCAGCCGGCTTGCGCACCCACATGCTCGTCGCCCTGGGCGCCGCACTATTCGTCCTCGTCCCCCTGCAAGGCGGCATGGAAGTAGCCGACATGAGCCGGGTCCTGCAAGGCGTGATCGCCGGCATAGGCTTCCTCGGCGCCGGCGCCATCCTCAAATCAAACGGCCGCGAGATCCACGGCCTGACCACGGCGGCCAGCATCTGGCTGACAGCCGCCATCGGCATCGCGGCAGGCATGGGACGGGAGATGACCGCCATCGTCAGTACGCTGTTCGCGCTGGTCATCCTGGCGCTGCTGCGCAAGCTGACGCACAACCGCGGCCAGCCGAAGCACGAGGACCATCAATAGGGTTCAGGCCCGCGTGCCGGTGTGCAAAAAACCGATGTCGGTCGGTTTGAAATTCACGACTTCGCAGGCGATGTCCAGGCAGGCGCCGACCAGGGGCCGGAGGTCGCGTTCGCGCGAGATCAGGAAGTAGTCCAGCGCCGCCAGGGGCGGCGTGCCGCGCAGGCGCACGAGCAGGCCGGCCTGGACGAGTTGATCGGCCCAGGATTCGGGCAGCACGCCCAGGCCCAGTCCCTGTATCAGTAGTTGGGTGATGACGGCCCAACTGTTGCAGTGCAGGCGCCGGGCCACGGTGGCGTCGATGGACTGGAGGGATTGTTCGATGATGAGGGCGGTGCCGCTGGAGGGCGGTAGCGAGATCAGCGCGCAATCGGGCAACAGGGCCGGCAGCCGGCCTTCGCCCTGGCGGTGCAGGGCGGGGGAGCAGACCCAGGCGAAGCCGGCGCTGCCGAGGTATTCGGCCTTGATGCGGTTGTCGGCGGGGCGGTTGGCGATGACGGCGAAGTCGAGGTCGCCTTCGGCCACGCGCCGGGCGAGGTTGCCGAGCGAGCTGCCGGCTTCGACCACGGGGTCGAGTTGCAGGTCGGGGTGGGCGGCTTGCAGGCGGGCGATGAAGGTGGGCAGCCAGGTCAGGGCGCTCAGTTCGCCCACGCCGAAGTGGCAGCGGCCGCGCAGGATCTCGGCCTGCCGGCCCATGCCGGCGACGACGTTGGCTTGTTTGAGCAGTTGTTCGACGTGCGGCAGCAGTTGTTCGCCTCCGCTGGTCAGGCGGGCCCGCAGGGAGCTGCGGTCGAACAGGATGCTGCGCAGGCTGTGTTCAAGGTCGGTGATGCGCTTGGACAGGGTCGAGACGGAAATGTGCAGGCGTTCGGCGGCGATCATGAAGTTGGGGCTGGTGGCCGCCAGGTAGAACGCTTCGAGCTGTTTCAGTGTCATGGCCGAAGGGGGGAAGGCGCCCAGGCCGCGGGCGAGCTGCCCAGCGGATGGGGACCGGGGGTTGTCCCGTCGTCCAGGCCGGCGACGGCGGGCGCTACGTGGTGGGTGGTGCCGAACGGGCCGTGGCGCGTGACCAGTTGGGGCGCCAGGGCGTCGAAGGCGTCGCCGCCCCGGTGCGACGGGTCGGCCCAGGCCAGCAGGTACGTCGCCACTCGCGCCAATGATACCCGTACCTCCCAACTGCCGCCGGACTGCTGCCGTTGGCGCAGCGCGGCCAGGGTGCCGAGTATGCCGAGCTGGCCGGTCAGGTAGTCGGTCAGGAGGCGGGTGGGCGACAGCCGAGGCTTGCCGTCCCGCGCGTGTAGCGCGGCGATGCCGGTGGCGGCCTGCACCACTTGATCGAAGGCCTTGCGCGCGCCCCAGGGGCCGTCATGGCCGAAGGCGCTCACGCCGACGTGGATGAAGTCGCGGCCGGCGCCCGGCAGCAGGCCGGCGGCGTCCAGGCCGAAGCGGGCCAGCGCGCCGGGCCGCCACGAATCGACGACGATGTCCGCGTCCGTGGCCAGCGTCCGCACGCGGGCCAGGTCGTCGGGGTCGTGGAAGCTGGCGAAGGCGTTGCGCTTGCCGATGCCGGTGTCCAGGATCTGCGGCAGCGGGTCGGGTTGGCTAGGCGACGAGATCCGCAGGACGTCGCCGCCGTGGAAGGCGAAATGGCGGGCGACCACCGGCCCGGCGATGACGTGGGACAGGTCCAGGACCCGTAATTCGGCCAAGCCTCCCACAACCGGCGCGCCGGCGCGCAGCGGCCGCACCGTCAGCAGCGGCTCCAAGGCGATGGCGGCGCCCGCGTCGCTGGTCAGCCAGGCTTCGGGCGTTCGCGCCCAGGCGCCGGGTAGGCCTTGTCCGGCTACCGCGTCTTCCAGTTCCTGCGCCGGCCAGCGCCGTATGGCTGCGGCCAGGGCGGGCGCCGTATTGGCGCAATCCAGTAAGGCCAGCGTGCCATCGCGCAGATGGGGATAGGAGCCGGAAGGCAGGAACCACCGGCCGTCGGCGGTGGGATAGAAGTCGGACTTCAGTTCCTTGCCGTGCGACGACTGGGGAAAGCGGTGTTCATGGATGCGCTGGAAGTGCGTGGGTTCCAGCCCGGCCAGCGCCTGCGCGGGCGACACTTCGTAGTGTGCGCGGGGTTCGCCTGTGGCGACCAGCGCGGTGCCATGGGCCACCGCCAACTGGAAGGCCGAGGCGATGTCCGCCAACGGCAGCGGCGAGTCCAGCGCCGGGCGCGGCCCGGCCAACGTGAACGCCGTCAGGCCGGGCAGGCCCGCGCCGGCAAGCAGGTTGTCGGCAATGGCGCGGACGCGCTGCTCCGGCGCGCCGGTATGCTCACTTGCCACGGAACACCGGTGTCCGCTTGCCGGTGAAGGCCTCGCGTCCTTCGACATAGTCGGCGCTGCGGAAGCAGTCCAGGATCGCGTCCTTGCAGGCCTGCCAGTCCCGTCCGTCCGGGGCGGTGGAGGTTTCGATGGCGAGCTTGGACGCGCGGTGCGTCAACGGCGCCAGGCCGGCGATGGTGTGCGCGAGGTCCAGCGTTTCCTCGCGCGTCTGGATACGATTGATCAAGCCCATCTGCCGGGCTTCTTCGGCCGTATAGCGGCGGGCGGTGAACATGATTTCCTTGGCGTGGGCCGGCCCCACCAGTTGCGCCAGCCGGTGCAGCCAGAGCTCGTGGTAGCCCACGCCCACCTTGCCGGCGGGGATGCAGAACTGCGCCTGTTCGTTGCCATAGCGCATGTCGCAATGCAGGGCGATGGCGACGCCGCCGCCGAAGCAATAGCCGTTGATGAAGGCCAGCGTGGGTTTGCGCACGGCGCCGATGCGGCCGATGGCGCGTTCGACGGTGGCGTTGTAGCGGCGCACGTTGTCCTCGGTGTCGCGCTGTTCGCCGAACTGCGAGATGTCCGAACCCGAGGCGAAGGCGCGGTCGCCCGCGCCCTCGAACACGATGGCACGCACGTCGTCGCGGTTTTCCAGTTCGTCCAGCAAGCCGGGCAGGGACTGCCACATGTTGAAGGTCAGCGCGTTGTGCTTGGCCGGGTGGTCGATCACGACGCGGCCCAGGTGCTGCTCGACGGCGACGTGGATGCGGCCGGGCCGGGCTTCAGATGACATGTTCGCTCCTGAGTTGCTGCAGGGTGTCGCCCTGGATGCCGATCTCGGCAAGAATGGCTTCGTTGTCCTGGCCGGGCATGGGGGCGGCGCGCCGCACGCCGGCCTGATGGTTGCCCAGGCTGAAGGGCTGGCCGACCAGGTGGATGTTGCCCAGCTTCTCGTGCGCGACGGGCCAGGCGATGCCCAGGTGCCGCACCTGCGCGTCGTCGAAGGCCTGCTTGACGTTGTTGACGGCGCCGCAGGCCAGGCCGCTGGCGTTCAGGTGTTCGATCCAGTGTTCGTTGGTCTGCGTGGCGAACACGGCGGCGATCTCGTCGTTGAGTTCGCGGCGATTGGCCGAGCGGTTCTTGTTGGTGGCGAAGCGCGGATCGTCCAGCCAGCGTTCCCGGCCCATCGCTTGGCAGAAGCGTTTCCACATCACGGTGCCCGACACGCAGATGTTGACCTGTCCGTCCTGCGTGTCGAACACGCCGGTGGGAATGATGGTGGGATGGTCGTTGCCGGCCTGCACCGGTATTTCGCCAGCCACCAGATAGCGGGCGCACTGGAAGTCCATGGTCGCCAGCAGCGATTCCAGCAGCGAGGTCCGGACCCATTGCCCCTGTCCCGTTTTCTCGCGTTCGTACAGCGCGGTCAGTATGCCCACCGCGCCGAAGACGCCCGCCGTCGTGTCGGCGATGGCGATGCCGGCGCGCACCGGACCGTGGCCGGGCAGGCCGGTGATGGACATCATGCCGGTCATGCCCTGGATGATCTGGTCGTAGCCGGGGCGCCGCGCATAAGGGCCGTCCTGGCCGAAGCCGGAGATGCTGGCGTAGATCAGGCGCGGGTTGCGGGCGCGGAGCGTGTCGTAGTCGATGCCCAGGCGATCCTTGACGTCGGGGCGGTAGTTCTCGACGACGACGTCGGCCTGCGCGGCCAGGTCCAGGAACAGCGCGCGCCCCGGGTCCGATTTCAGGTTGAGCGTGATGCTGCGCTTGTTGCGGTGCAGGTTCTGGTAGTCCGGCCCCAGGCGCATGCCGCCCATTTCGTTCTCGTGTTCGGGATCGACGGGTTCTTCGATCTTGACCACGTCGGCGCCCCAGTCCGCCAGGACGCGTACGGCGGTCGGGCCGGCGCGCACGCGCGTCAGGTCGAGCACGCGTAGGCCGGACAAGGGCAAGCGGGCCTGCTGTTCAGACATCCTGATTCTCCTTTGCTTACTTCACCGAGAATTTCTCGAATTTCATCCGGGCGGTGGTGTCCGCCCACATCTGGCGCTCGCTGGCGACCTTGCCGGCGAAATCGTCGGCCGAGCCGGCCGCCGCCGCGACGCCCTGGCGTTGGTACAGGGTGGCCACCTCGGGCGAGGCCAGGGCCTTGGTCAGGGCCTGGTTCAGCGCCTGCACGCGTTCCTTGGGCATGCCGGCGGGGCCGACGATGCCGTACCAGGTGGGCTTGTTCAGTTCCGGCAGGCCCAGTTCGGCATAGGTCGGCACGTCAGGCAGGCTGTCCAGGCGCGACGGAGCCTGGACAGCCATGGCGCAGACCTTGCCGCTCTTGATGTGCGTCATGGCCGAGCTGACGTTGTCGAACACGGCGTGCACCTGGCCCGCGTACAGGTCGTTCATGGCATTGGACAGGCCGCGGTACGGCACGTGGAGCATGTTGGTGCCCGTGGCTTGCAGGAAGCGCGCGCCGTTCAGGTGCGACAGCGAGCCCGCGCCGGCCGAGCCGTACGAGTACTTGTCGGGGTTGGCCTTCAGGTTCTTCAGGAAGGCCTGCATGTCGCACTTGGGCGCGACCGACGGCGCCACCACCAGGACGCCGGGGGCGGTGATCAGCGCGCCGACGAAGCTGAAGTCCTTGACCGAGTCGTAGGGCGCTTCGGTATAGATGTTGGGCGCGATGGCATGCGTGGTGGCCGAGGCGACCCCCAGCGTGTAGCCGTCGGGCTTGGCGCGGCGCACGAAATTCATGGCGATCAGCCCGGCCGCGCCGGCCTTGTTCTCGATGACCACCGACTGTCCCAGCGCCGTGCCCATGGCCTGCTGGATGGCGCGGGCGGCGGTGTCCGTCGGGCCGCCCGCCGCCATCGGGACGACGATGGTGATGGGCGCGGCGGGAAACGAGTCGGCCAGGGCGGGGGCGGCCAGGCCGGTGCCCAGGGCGGCAAGCAGAGTGGTCAACAGGGTCTTGTTCATGGTTTTCTCCTCGTCATGTCGGATCCTCTTCAGGATTCTTGTTGTGCCTGCAACAGGCAGTGCGGGCCGAGTTCGTCCAGGCGGCTGGCGCCCAGCATCGCCATGTTGCGATCGACTTCGGCTTGCAGAAGCTGGATGGCGTGGGCCACGCCGGCCTGGCCGCCCACGGCGGCGGCGCAAATGAAAGGGCGGCCGGCGAAAACGTAGCGGGCGCCCAGGGACAGCGCGGTCAGGACGTCGCCGCCGCGCCGGATGCCGCCGTCCATCATCACCGCCAGGCGCTGCCCGACCGCGTCGGCGATGGCCCGCAGCACGCGCAGGGGGGCGGCGGCGCCGTCGAGCTGGCGCCCGCCGTGATTGGACACGATGATGCCCTCGGCGCCGATCGCCAGCGCGCGGCGCGCATCCTCCGCCGACAGGATGCCCTTGACGACCAGGTTGCCGCGCCACTGCCGACGTATCGCGGCGATGTCGTCCCAGGTCAGATGGTCGCGGCCCGTCGTGTCGCGCACCGCCTTGGCGGAAAACGCCGGCGCGCCGCGTTCGGCGAACGAATTCTCGAAATGCGGCATGCCCCGCGTGGCCAGCGTCCGCAGCAGGGTGCGGACCAGCCAGCCGGGATGCGTAACGCCTTCCCAGGCCAGCCGCGGAGTGGGGCGCAGGGGCAGCGAAAAGCCCGCGCGGATGTTGTTCTCGCGATTGGCCCACACGGGGATGTCCACGGTGACCACCAGCGTCTCGTAGCCGGCGCGGCCCACCCGTTCGACCAGGGCGGCGCGGCGGACCGGATCGCCCGGCAGGTAGGCCTGGAACCACGTGCCGGGAGCTTGTTCGTGGATCTCTTCCAGCCGCATCAGCGACGAGCCGCTCATGATCATGCACGCGCCTTCCTGCCGCGCGGCCAGGGCCATGGCGAGATCGCCCTGGTAGGCCAGCAGCGCGCTGATGCCGACCGGCGCGATGCCGAAAGGCACGTGGTAGGCCTGGCCCAGCAGCGTGGTCTGCGTCGAGCGGTGGGAGACGTCCGCCAGTACGCGCGTGACAAAGTCATGGCGCCGGAACGCCGCGCGATTGGCGGCCAGCGACCGGTTGTCCTCGGCCGCGCCCAGCACGTATTCGCGCAGCGGCCCGGGCAGGTACCGGGCTGCCGCGCGTTCGAAATCGTCCAGGTTCAGGACGTGACGGATGCGGGCGGGGAGCCCCGTCGTACGCGCTTCATAGGCGGCGTGCCTGGCCGGGGTGGAAGGGTGGTGCGTCGTTGTCATGCGGCAAGACTACACACCCCCTCCTTTTGAAAAAAGTGAAATTATCTGTGGGTAGTACTTCTAAAAAATCGAAAAGAATGGCGTCGACGCGAAGGCGGGCGCATCCGTCATTCGATATTGGCCCCGGAAGCCTTGACCAGCGGACCCGCGGCTTCGAAGTCCTTCCGCAGCAGCGTGTTGAACGCCTCGGCCGACATCTGCTCGGAGTCGATGCCCAGCCGGGTCAGGCGCGCCTGGACGGTGGCATCGGCCAGCACTTTTTCCATCGCGGCGTGGATCTTGTCGATCTCGTCCTGCGGCATGTTCTTGGGCGCCAGGATGCCGAACCAGGTGTCGTACTTGTAGCCCGGGGCGCCGGCCTCGGCCGCGGTGGGCAGGTCGGGCAACAGGGGAGAGCGCTTGGCGCCGGTGTAGGCGAGCATCTTGACGCGCGCGTCGTTCTTGAAACCTATGATGGCCGGCACGGCCGCGGCAGTGCCCTGGGTGCGGCCCGCCAGCACTTCGTTGATCGCGTCGCCGGTCGCCTTCATGGGAATGTGCTGCATCTTTCCGCCGACGTTGGCCAGGAACGATGCCATCGCCAGGTGGGTGGCGCCGCCGTTGCCGGCGGAGGAGTAGTTCAGTTCGCCCGGCTTGGCCTTGATGGCCTTGATGTAGTCCTGCAGCGAATCGACGCCCAGGGTTCCGGGAACCGCGATCACGAAGCCCGCGTTGCCGACGTAGGCCACGCCGGAGAAATCCTTGATGGGGTCGTAGCCGGGGCTGCGATACAGGGACGGCGCGAGGTTGTGGCTGGCCGCGGTGAACAGCAGGGTGTTGTGGTCGGTCGAGCGGGCCACGAAAGTCGTGCCCATGGTGCCGCCGGCGCCGGCGCGGTTTTCCACGATCACTGTGGCGCCCAGGGCCTTGCCGAGATCGGCGTTGAAGTTGCGCGCCACGGTATCCAGCGTCGCCCCGGGCCCGTAGGGCACGATGAGCCTGATCACGCGCTCGGCCTGCGCGGGCGAGGCGGCGGCCGCGGCCGCCAGGCACAGGCCCATGAGTGTCTGGCGCAGCGCCGTGTGTCCTGTCTCCATCCGTATGGCTTTCATTGCTTTGTTCTCCTTGGTCATCGGGCAGGGCAGGCACGGGGGGAGTCCCCCGTGCCGTCCGTTATCCGATGATCTGGTCGATGGCCTGTTCGAGCCGGCTTTCCGAGGCGACCAGGCGTTGGCTGATTTCGGCGAAGGTATTTTCGTCTGTGGCGTATTGTTTCCTGGCCCGGGCGATGTCCTCCTCGACCCGTTCGGGAGCCGGGCCGCCGGTCAACGTGCGGGCCTTGATGCATTCGATCGGCGTCAGGGCCTGGCGGAGCGATTCTTCGCTCAAGCCGAGCGGCTTGCCCATGTATTCGATGGCCGCTTCATCGACCAGCGCGCTCGTCACGTCGGCCTGGGTCAGGCCGCGGGAGATGCCCAGCCGTACCAGGATGGCGACGATCTGATGCGCGGTGCGGAAGGGCAGGCCCTTGTCGAGGACGATCGCGTCCGCGATGTCGGTGGCGCAGATCCAGTTCAGGCCGGTGGCGTTGGCCAGCATCCGGTCCTTCTTCAGCGACAGCGTCGCGAGCACGCCGGTCATGATCTGGGTGGCCTCCAGCACGTCGTCCAGGGTCGGCGCGAGCTGCCGCGTGTAGCCCATGCAGGCATCGTGCATTTCGTACAGGTACGAGGCCAGGTGCCCATAGGTGCGCGCCGCGGCGCCGCGTATCCACATCAGGGTGTAGGGGTTCTTCTTCTGCGGCATGATGCTGCTGGTGCCGCAATACCGGTCGGCCAGCTCCACGTACGAGAACTCGGTGTTGGACCACAGGTAGAGTTCGGAGGCGATGCCCGATACGTTCATCATCAGCAGGGCCGGGACGGTATAGGCCTCGGCGGGCACGCCCAGCCAGCCGTCGAAGCCCAGCACGGCATAGCGCGTGTTGGTGATGACGCCGTCGAAGCCCAGCAGTTCGGCGGTCCGTTCGCGCTTGATGGGGTAGCGCGATCCGGTCATGATGGCGGCGCCCGCCGGGCTCATGTTGACGCGCTCGTAAAGCTGCTTCAGGCGCGAGAAATCGTTCTCCAGCGACAGCTCCCAGGACATCGCGTAGTGCGCGAAGGTCGTGGGCTGCGCATGCTGCGACCAGGTCGAGGCCGGCATCACGGTATCGACGTTTTCGCTGGCAAGCTGCACCAGTTGCTTGCGCAGGGCGATCGATGCGTCCATCAGCTTCAGGATGAATTCGCGGATGAAGATGCGGCTGGTGACCGCCATGAAGTCGCCCGAGCTGCGGCCGGCATGGATGCGGCCGCCCACGTCTTCGCCCAGTTCGGTAATCAGCCAGGCTTCGCCGGAGTGTTCGCCGGCTTCGGTTTCCGCGCGGGTTTTCTCGACGCCGGCTTGCTCCATCCTGCGCAGCGCCTGCAACATCTTGGTGGCATCTTCGCGCGTGTGAAAGCCTTGTTCGGCCAGCATCACCAGATGCGCTTTGTCGAAGCGGTGATAGAACTTGTATTCGCGCATCTGCTGTTCGGGATCGCCCAGCTTCGTGCGTTTCTGGACGTCCTCGGCATCCTCCGTCAGGCGGGCGCCGGCCTTGCGGTACGGTTCGCCTTTGGCAACCTTGCCATAGATGCTGTCCTTGTTCATTGCTATCGGTCTCCTTGATCGATGTCGGGGGTGAAGGAAATCCAGGGTGCCGTCAGGCGCGGCAGTCGAGAAACAAGCCGGTCAGGGATGCGGACGAAGAGGCGTCGTCGACCATCGCGGTCAGCCGATCGAGAATGCGGAGGCTGCGGTCGTATCCGATCCGGGGCGAGACGAGGGCGAGAAACTTCCGGTCCACCCGCCGCGACTGTTCCGTCTTGTCCGCCATGGGCGATCCCACGCTTGCCGCGCGTTCGAACGAGCGTCCGTCGGCCAGGTGCAGGGCCACGACCGATTCGCTCAGCCCCATGTCGGGCACCAGTTCCACACGGACTCGTTCGAGGGTGGCCTGCACGGCGTCCTCGGTCACCCGGTCCCAGGTGTCCAATCGACTGGTGTCCATGTCCAGCAGAGCGAACGCCGAGGCGGCGCGCAGGCTGAACTTGGCCTGCAGGCCGGTGGTGGGCGATGGGATGTTGCAGATGGCGCAGGGGGTGCCCGCCGTCACCTGGATGCGTTGGACCTGGTCCGGCGAAGGCGCGTGTTCGCGCCGGAGTTCCCGCAGCGCTTCGATGGTCGCATGGGTGCTGAAGCAGGCCGCATGGAACTTGAAAATGTTGTTCAGGAGGTGATGGCCGCCGGCCGGCTCCGCCAGGGCGTGGTGCGCATGCATGTCCTGGCCGTGCGCCAGCACGAAGCCCTGCGCGCATTCCAGCGCGTCCGGGCGGCTGGTGAAGCCTTTCTGCGCCCAGAGGGCGGACCGCACGCCGGTCTGGGCGGCCATGCCGGCATGCAGCGGCTTGGCCATGCTGCCGAACATCGCCTTCAGGCCCGCCGCCTGGGTCGCGGCTACGCCGACGGCATGGCAGGCCTCCGATTCCGACAGCTTCAGCAAGTGCGCGCCGGCCACCGCCGCGCCCAGGCTGCCAAGGGTGGCCGTGGCATGAAAGCCGTTCGCATAGTGCGCCGGCTCGACCAGCGCCCCGATGCGGCAGGCGGTTTCATAGCCGGCGACGAAGGCCGCGACGAACTCGGACAGGGAGGCCTGGCGATATTCCGCAAGCGCCAGCAGGGCGGGGATGACGGCAACGCTGACATGTCCCGGCAGAACCAGGTTCACATCGTCGTAGTCCAGGGCGTGCGAGGCCGTGCCGTTCACCAGGGCCGCCTGCGAGACGCCGACCTTGAGCGGACTGCCGATCAAGGTCGCCTGGGCGGCGCCGCCTTCCTCGAGCACGGAGGCGCGCACGATGCGGCAGGCCGGTTCCTGCTCACCCGCATGGGTGCAACCCAGCCAATCCACGAGGCAGTCCCGGGCGACCTGGCGCACGGGGCCGGGCAGGTCTTCATGGCGCACCGCCAGCGCCCGCCGCACCAGTTCCAGCGTCAGGCCGGCGCCGTCCCGTCGTGTCGTCTCCACCCCAGCTCCCTTGCGATCGATGCTTCGATAGCCGGGATCTTGAAGCGCGGTGGTATTTCTTTCCAATGATTATTCTTTGGTACCCTATCATTCCTAGTGATGCCATCGCCGCAAGGCCGTCCCATGAACCTGCGCCATCTCGAGGTTTTCCACGCGATCATGTAGGCCGGGTCCGTGACCGGGGCCGCCCATTTGCTCAACGTCACCCAGCCGGCCATCAGCAACGTGCTGCGCCATGCGGAACAGCAACTGAAGTTCAAGCTCTTCGAACGCATGGGCGGACGCCTGCAGCCAACGCCCGAAGCCTGCGATCTTTTCCCCGATGTCCAGGCGATCTTCGGCCGCATCGATACCTTGAACCGCGCGGTCGACGAGATACGCGGCGGCCGCACGGGGCGGCTGGCCGTTGCCGCGTCCCCGACCTTCGTCAATGCCTATCTGCCCGAGGCGGTGTCCCGGCTGCACCGGCACAGCCCCGGAGCGCGCGTCACGATTCATGCCATGGCCACGGCCAACGCCATCGAAGAGCGGGTGGCAAGGCGCGAGGTGGATATCGGCCTGGTGTACACGCCGGTCATGGACCCCAGCGTCGGTGTCGAGCAGGTGGGAAAGTCCAGCGTGGTGTGCGCCGTGCCGCGGCGGTCGCGCCTGGCCAAGCAAAAAGAGGTAACTGCGCAGGACCTCGCCAAGGGAATCGTCGTTGCCACCGGCCCCACGACCCGGATCGGCAAAGCGATCCAGGCCGCATACGGGGCGCACGGGTTGTCGATGCCCAATGTGGCGGTGGAGGTCAACTCCTCGCAGGCCGCGTGCCTGATGGTGGCAAAGGGCGTGGGCATCGGGCTGGTCGACCTGGCGACGGTGCATCAGTACCCGCTGCCCGACGTCGAGTTTCGTCCTTTCCGCCCGCACATCGAATTGAGCCTGTGCCTGATTTTTCCGAAGGATCGTCCGCGTTCACGGTTAGCCCTGAAATTCGCCCAGGGGCTGCGGGAGCAATTCCATCCGGTCCGGTTGTCAGTGGAAATTCCGGCTCGGGACGATCAGGCTTCACAGTAGGGGCGTCAGGTCCTTGGCGTGTTTTCTGTTTTTGCCAGAGCCAAAGCTGCTACACGTCGTCGTGTTGTTTCTCGTCGGGCTGGTTTCGCTCTGGTTCTGGCATTGCAAACAGGTTGATGAACGTCGCGGGTGAGGTTCGGACATTGGCCGCAGCGTTAGCCATAGCGCGTTCAATTTCTCGAACGCGATCGGTGCCGTCCTGGGGGGCTGCTATCGGCCAAAAGGAGCCAGTCGAAGGCGTCCTGGAAATCAGGGGCGATTCACTTCACGATAAGCGTCTCTTTTCCTGTCTCAGGATCACGAGACCACTTAATGTCGCAAGGGTCATCATTCCCAACCTGGCGAAATAACGAAATTACCTCATCGATACTGATGAAGTACAGGCATTTATCCTTGTCCAGATCTGAGCTGAAGAATGCGCCGTCCAGTCCGCCCCCCTCAGACATACAAGGTGCGAAAACGAAGCTATGAATGATCCGCCCACATACAAACATAACGTCTCGCCCCTCCTGACTGGCCTTGGAGAGGTCGTAGAGCTCATCTAGGCGGTGGTTGTTACGCCATGTCACGCGCTTCAGGTTTGGATGCTTATGAAGGGGGATAGAACGGTGGCGGGTCTCGTCGGTGATCTTGGCAGGGGCCTCTAGGAGCTTCCTGACGGAGTAGAAGCCAATAAAGATGTCGCGTTCCACCTGGGCAAGTTCTTCCCCAAACAGGGCACTGACCGTTTTGAGGTGCTCAAGACGATCTGCCATCTCTAGCAGCGGTCGTTTCCAGTACCCGCTCTCCGAGATCATCTTGTGAGCCCTCCTAAGTCACTTCGATTTCTTGATCAAATAGCTGCTGACCGAGGCGCACAGGCCAACTACGAGCTCTGCCTCTTCGAAAGACGGCTCACGCCCTTCTTGGATGTGCCGCCCGAACTCCGAGGCATACGCCCAGGTTTTGATGACAGCCTGATCCAATGGCGCTGGAATCAGAGTTCGGGAATCATTCATTATCTTCCCGAGGGTTGCTTGTTGGTCGCCAGTGACCTGCCGCGCGACGCACTCCAGCGAAGCCATGGCATGCTGTATCGCCCCCGTCGGGTCTGGAGACGGTCGGCGTGAAAGATCAGCAATCGCTTGGTGTAATTCCTTGCTCGCCGTGACGTGCCCATGTTGATGCTCAGTTTCTTTCGCCGAGGTCAAAACCTGTTCAAAGGATTCAGAGCCACGGATTTCGATGCGACCACCCAGCAGCTTCCACCCTATGCCGTGCTCAATGAAGAACTCGTTCAGCTCTGTAGTGAAGTGCTCGTACACGCCAGAGTCATAGTTATGGTTGCCGAGGTAATCATCGAGCCGCTCAATGACGTCATACACCTTGAACCACTTGCACTGCTCAAGCCGCTGAACGTTTTCCTCGTGGATGTTCGGCATCTCACTCCAGTTCTGCTTGTCGGGCAAGACCTTCAATGTCTGGCAGATGATTTCGCGCAGATCTGATGGCTTGAGACCGCATTCGTAGCTCAATTGAATCAGATACTCCTGCAGCGCTTGCGGTGCGTCTTCCCGGACAGTGATTTCGGCTTCATCGACCTGCGAGAAACCGTTACGCCGTGAAAATGAGTCTTTCATCCTTATCCCCCGCCTCACCTAGTCCACTGGCAAATCGCCATAGTGATGTGGCTCGATAATGCCTGACAATCCGGGCTTGGGATAGGTGACGGGAACCGACGCTTGACCTGGCCTGAGACTGCGCAATCACCCGCAGCGGTCCATTCAAGCCACGGGCTTTGAGAAGCGGCCTCAGTTCTTGCCCGAGCTACCAGTGAAGGGTGTCGTCAGGGTGTGGAATTCAAAGCCCCCACTGGCCGCTTTGGGTCGAAAGCAAACCTCGACGTACCCACATTCGCCCAGGGCTTGCCGGAGCAATTCCCCCAACCCGACTCTCAATGAAAATCCCGACTCGACACCACCAAGCTCCCCAATAGCGGCGTCAAATCCACCAGCCGCTTGGCCAGCAGATGCCGCACGTTCTGGTGCGACTGCCACGTGCCATACACCCCCAGCAGCGGCGCCCCCACCAGTTCCCTGCGCTGGCGTTCGACCAGCCCTGGCCAGACGATGACATTGACCTGCCCGGTTTCGTCTTCCAGCGTGACGAAGACCGCGCCCTTGGCGGTGCCCGGGCGCTGGCGCACGGTGACGATGCCGCAGGCGCGCGCCAGGCGGCGGTCGGGGTAGGTGTGCAGGACTTCGGCGGGGGCGAAGCCGCGCCGCGCCAGGCGGTCGCGCAGCAAGGCCAGGGGGTGGCGCCGCAGGGTCAGTTTCAAGGCTTCGTAGTCGGCGCGGATGTCGTCGGCTTCGTTGGGCATGTCGAGCAGCGGCGCCTGTTCGTGCACCATCGCATCGCGCAGCAGATCGCGTTGGGGCACGCTGTCGGTGGCTTCCCAGAGGGCGGCGCGCCGGTGGCCGGACAGGCGGCGCAGCGCATCGGCCGCGGCCAGGGCCTGCAAGGCATGCCGGTCGAGATCGGCGCGCCGGCCCAGGTCGGTGGCGTCGGCAAACGGCCGGTGTTCGCGCGCCGCCTGGATGCGCAGGCCGGCTGCTTCCGGCAAGCCCTGCACCTGGTTCAGGCCGAGCCGCACGGCGGGGCGTTCGCCGCCGGTGGCTTCCAGGGTGGCTTCCCAATTGCTGGCCAGCACGTCGGCGGGCAGGACGGCCACGCCATGGCGCTGCGCATCCTGGATCAACTGGTAGGGCGAATAAAACCCCATGGGCTGGCTGTTGAGCAGCGCGGCCAGGAAGGCCTCGGGTTCGTGCCGCTTGAGCCAGGAGCTGGAGTAGGCCAGTTGCGCGAAGCTGGCGGCGTGCGATTCGGGAAAGCCGTATTCGCCGAAGCCCTGGATCTGGCGGCAGATGGATTCGGCGAAGGCGCGCTCGTAGCCGTGCGTCAGCATGCCGGTGACGATGCGTTCGTAGTGCTGTGCCAGGTCGCCCTTGCGCCGCCAGGCCGCCATGGAGCGCCGCAGTTCGTCGGCCTGGCCTTCGCTGTAGCCGGCGGCGTACATGGCGATCTGCATGACCTGTTCCTGGAAGATGGGCACGCCGAAGGTGCGGGCCAGCGCCTTCCGGACCTTGGGGCTGGGATACGGAATCCGGGCGGGGCCGTGCAGCCGGGCTTGTTCGCGCTGTTTCAGGAAGGGATGCACCATGCCGCCCTGGATGGGCCCGGGCCGGACGATGGCGACCTGTATCGTCAGGTCGTACAGATGGCGAGGCTGCAGGCGGGGCAGCATGCTCATCTGCGCGCGCGATTCGATCTGGAACACGCCTATGGTGTCTGCCTGGCAGATCATGTCGTAGGTGTCCGAGTCGTCGGGGGGAATGCTGTAGAGATCGAGCAGTTTCTGCTGCCGCTGGCTGGCGAACTCCAGGGCGCGCCGCAGCGCCGTCAGCATGCCCAGGGCCAGCACGTCGACTTTGAGCAGGCCGACGGCGTCCAGATCGTCCTTGTCCCATTGCACGACGCTGCGGTCGGGCATGGCGGCGTTCTCGATGGGTACCAGGCGCGACAGCGGCCCGCGCGACATGACGAAGCCCCCCGGGTGCTGGGAAAGGTGGCGCGGAAAATCCAGCAATTGCTCGGTCAGCCTGGCCCACAGTTGCGCCGCGGGCGAGTCGGCGGCAAGCCCGCATTCCTCGAAGCGGCTCAGCAGGTTCTTCCTGCCGTCCCACCATTGGTGGGCCTTGGCGACGCGATCGACCAGGGCCAGGTCCATGCCCAGTGCGCGCCCAACGTCGCGCAGCGCGCTGCGCGACCGGTAGCTGATGACGACGGCGGTCAGCGCGGCGCGGCGCCGTCCGTATTTCTCGTAGACGTACTGGATGACTTCTTCGCGCCGCTGGTGTTCGAAGTCGATGTCGATGTCCGGCGGTTCGTTGCGTTCCTTGCTGATGAAGCGTCCGAACAGCGAGTTGTCGTCGGGCGGGACCACGGTGATGCCCAGGCAGAAGCAGACCGCGGAGTTGGCGGCCGATCCGCGTCCCTGGCAGAGGATGCGGCGGCTCTTGGCGAATCTGACCAGGTCGTAGACGGTAAGGAAGTACGCCTCGTACCGGAGTTCGCTGATCAGCGCGAGTTCTTTTTCGAGCTGCTCGCGAATCTTGTCGGGGATGCCTTCGGGGAAACGCCTGTTGGCGCCGGCATAGGTCTCGTCGCGCAGATAGGTGGTGGGTGTGGCGCCGGCCGGCACCAGTTCCTCGGGGTATTCGTACTGCAATTCGTTGAGGTTGAAGGTGCACAGCCGGGCCACGCGCAGGCTTTCCCGCATCAGCTCGGCGCCGTAGACCTGGGCCAGATGCACGCGCGCACGCAGGTGCTGTTCGGCATTCGGCGCCAGCGCATAGCCGCATTCGGCCACGGACTGGCGCAGGCGGATGCCGCACAGCGTGTCGTGCAAGGGCTTGCGCGAGCGGACGTGCATCTCGACCTGGCCCAGCGGCACGACGGGCAGGTCCCGCGCGCGGGCGATGTCTTCGACGGTCTGGCGGTGGGCGGCGTCGCCGGCGCGATTGAGCAGCGCCAGGCCCATCCAGCACCGCCCAGGAAAGGTCCGCGCCAGCCAGTCGGCCTGTTCGGCAAGCACGTCGCGGGCGACGCCGTGGGCGGGCGCGAGGATGGCCAGGCAGTCCGGCACGCCGCGCAAATGATCCTGCCCGGCCTCGGGGTGGGAAAGGTCGCCGGGCAGCAGGCGGTAGCTGCCCTTGGCGGCGCGCATGCGAGCATAAGTGATCAGTTCCGACAGGTTGCCGTAGCCTTCCTTGTTGGTGGCCAGCAGGATCAGGTTCAGGGGCGGGATGCCGTCCTGGGCGTCGAGCCGGAACTGGCTGCCCAGGATCAGGTGCAGCTTGTGTTGTTTTGCCGCCGGGCCGCCCCAAGGCAAAACCGCCCCCTCGGGGGGCAGCGCCGCGTCAGCGGCAAGCGTGGGGGCTTTTTTCGCTTCCTCGTGCGCGCGCACGACGCCGGCCAGGGAGCATTCGTCGGTGATGGCCAAGGCCGTGTAGCCCAGTTCGGCGGCGCGCTCGACCAGTTCCCCGGGCCAGGAGGCGCCGCGCAGGAAGGTGAAGTTCGTCAGGCATTGCAGCTCGGCATAGCCGGGCAGGGCAGGGCGCGAAGGTGGGGGCGATGGCATGGCGATTCAGGCGTAGAGCCCGTGCAGGTACCAGCGCGGCTCGCCCGGCGCCTGGTCGAGGTAGAGCCAGTAGCGGATGCCGTTTTCGCTTTCGGCCACGAAGTAGTCGCGCGAGATGGAGGCGCCGTCCCACCAGCCGCTTTCCAGGCGTTCGGGGCCGCGCAGCAGGCGCAGCGGGGTGCCGTAGTAGGGGCGGTTGTTGCGCAGGATCAGGGCGATGGGCTGCGCGAGCAGCCATAGCGGGCGTTCGGCCTCGAAGGCCGTGTCCTGAGGACCCGGGCGGGACGCGGACAAGGCCGGCTGCCAGCGATTGGCGGCTTCCGGCCGGTGGTCGGCAAGGGGCCGGGCGGCCAGTACGCGGTCCGCGCCCAGCCGCGCCGTCAGCAACTCCAGCAGGCGGTCGTGGTCGGCCGGGGTGCCGCCGGGATCGGTGAACAAGGCCTCGGAGGGCGCGGCGCGGGAGACGAGTTGGTCGGCATGCAGGGCCACGGCGATGGCCGGCGCTTCCAGCGTCAGGCGTTCGAGATGTTCCTTGAGCAGGCGCAGCAGGTGGTCGGCCTGCCAGCCGGGCTGGGCCAGGGCCACGGTCAGCCGCGTGGGGGGCCGGGCGTGGCGGCCGCGTTCGTGCTCCAGCAGGAGGACGATGGCGCTGGCCGCCGTCTGCGTGGCGCCCAGCCATCCCACGAGTTGCTGGACGAGGCGCCGGGCCACGATCAGGACGGCGGCGGTGTGCTCGAGGCGGGCGATCGGTTCCAGGCGCGCGGCAAACCGGAGCGGCGCGCGGATCCAATCGAACAGTTCGGGCGCCTGGCCGCGGGCCTGGTCGAGCATGTGCGGCAGGGCGTGGCCGCAGCGCTTTTGCAGGCCGGCGCGCGGCAGCCGCATCAGGGCGGCGAGGGTACGGCAGCCTATGCCGTCGAGCCAGGCCTGGTGCGGCCGCGCCGGCGGCAGCAGCAGACAGGGCAAGGGGGCCATCCGGCGCAGCAGCCGATCCAGCCGCAGGACGCGGCGCGGGCCGGGCGTGGCCCGCGCCGCCAGCAGCCAGGCGCCATGGGCGGTCGGCGCCATGCCGACGCGGGCCCGGCAGCCCAGTTGTTCCAGCGTGCGCCGGATGCGCCGGCACAGCGCCAGGGGGCCGCGGAAGACACGCAGGCTGGCGTGGACGTCGAGCAGCAGGCTGGTGTCGGGACCAAGGGTGACTTCCGGCGTGTATTGCAGCATGGCCAGCGCGGCGGCATCGAGCAACTGCCGCTCGCGCTCGACATCCCGCTGGATGAACGCGGCGTGCGGGGCAAGCGCGCCGGCGCCTTTCTTGCGCATGCCCGGCCGCACGCCCAGTTGCGCGGCGGCAGGGGTCACGGCCACCACCGCCTCGTGTTCGAGGACCACCAGCGGGCCGGCCGCGTCATCCGGCCAGGACGGGCTCAGTGCGTCGAGGCTGGGGTGCGTCAGGTAGACGCTGATCCACAGGCGCATGGGAAGACTCGGAAAAGGCGGGAATCGAACCCGCGGCCGGAGCCGCGCGCGAAGGCGCGAGGGGCACCAGCAGGCTCGTGTCGTGGACGGGGCCGCGGCGCTTGAGGATGTCCACGCGCAGTTGATCGCCGGCGGGATGCAACAGCAGGCGCAGCGGCGCGGGCGAGGCCAGGCGGGCCGACTCGGCGGGGCGGAACAGGAAGAAGGCGGTGTCGCCGGCCTGGGCGGCCAGGTGCAGTCGGCGCAGGGCGGTCGCGGGCGGACGGGCGGCCCAGTACAGCAGGGCGCCGCAATGCCCTTGCTTGAGGACTTGCTCGGCGGCCCACAGGGCGTCGGCCGCCTGGGCCGGCGCGACCCACAGCAGTTGCCGGCTGGCGACGCGGTGGGCCTGCCAGGCCTGGATGGACGGCTGTTGGGGCGGCTGGAGCAGGACGATGCTGCGCTGGGCGGGCAACTGCCGCAGCGCCGGCAGCAGCAGGCGGATTTCGCCTATGCCCGGCTGCGGCAGCAGCAGTTCGGTCAGGCTGCCCAGCGGCCAGCCGCCGTCGGGCAACTGGCGGGACAGCTCGGCATGACCGGTATCCAGGCCGGGGCGGCCGTTGCGGGCAAGCTGCGATCCCCGCCACAGGAGGGGGTGGATCGCGGGGCTGGCGCGCGGCGTGGAGATTCCGGCAGGAGGCATGGGACAACAACGGCTTACGGCAGAATACTGTATAAATATACAGTGATCGAGTCAAGCTGTGGAAAGTCATCGCAACGCCGGCCGGGCCGTCCCGCCGACGGCATACTCGTGTTCTGGTATCGTGGCTTGGCCGTGTCGTTGCACCCATCCTCTATCGAAGACCCGTTCATTCATGAAACCCATCAACAAATCGAACAAGCTGGCTCACGTCCTGTACGACATCCGCGGTCCCATCATGGATAGAGCCAAGCAGATGGAGGACGAAGGCCAGAAGCTCATCAAGCTCAACATCGGCAACCTGGCCGTGTTCGGTTTCGACGCGCCCGAGGAAATCCAGCTCGACATGATCCGCAACCTGCCCAACTCGGCGGGCTATTCGGACAGCAAGGGCATCTTCGCCGCGCGCAAGGCGGTCATGCACTACACCCAGGCGCAGGGCGTGCAGGGCGTGACGCTGGAAGACATCTACCTGGGCAATGGCGCCTCCGACCTGATCGCGATGGCCACCAACGCGCTGCTCGACGACGGCGACGAGCTGCTGCTGCCCACGCCCGACTACCCGCTGTGGACGGCGGTCGCGAGCCTGTCGGGCGGCACGCCCGTGCACTATCTGTGCGACGAGGCCAAGGGCTGGATTCCCGACCTGGACGACATCCGCGCCAAGATCACCCCGCGCACCAAGGGGATCGTGGTCATCAACCCGAACAACCCGACCGGCGTGGTCTATCCCGACCACGTGCTGCGGGAGATCATCGCCATCGCGCGCGAGCACGGGCTGGTCATCCTGGCCGACGAGGTCTACGACAAGGTGCTGTACGACGACGCCCGCCACACCGCGCTGGCGAGCCTGTCCACCGACGTGCTGACGCTGACCTTCAACTCGCTGTCCAAGAGCTACCGCGCCTGCGGCTACCGCGCGGGCTGGCTGGTGGTCTCGGGCGACAAGCGCGCCGCCCGCGATTACATCGACGGCCTGAACATGCTGGCCAACATGCGGCTGTGCGCCAACGTGCCGGGCCAGTGGGCGATCCAGACCGCGCTGGGCGGCTACCAGAGCATCAACGACCTGGTCGCCGAAGGCGGCCGGCTGCGCCAGCAGCGCGACCTGGCCTACGAGCTGATCACCGCCATTCCGGGTGTGACCTGCGTCAAGCCGCAGGCCGCGCTCTACATGTTCCCCCGGCTGGATCCCGAGGTCTATCCCATCGAGGACGACCGCCAGTTCTTCCTGCAGATGCTGGAAGCCACGCGGGTGATGCTGGTGCAGGGCACGGGATTCAACTGGCCGCACCCCGATCACTTCCGCATCGTGTTCCTGCCGCACGAGGCGGATCTGCGCGAGGCCATCGGCCGCATCGCCAAGTTCCTCGAAGACTACCGGCTCAAGTACGCCAAGCCGGCGGCGGCGGTGGCCGAAGCCGGCGCGGACGACCGTGCCGTCGTCGTGCCGGCCAAGTTCGGAGCGAAGGCCGGCTAGGCGCTAGCGTCATGCATGCGGGCGCTGCTTCAGCTCTCGCATGGTCGCGCCGACCCAGTCCGCGATGGTGTCCACGCCCAGCGCCAGGTTGTCGACGCTGCAATGCTCGGCGCCGCCGTCGCGCAGCGTATGGACGAACAGTTCGGCCTTGGGGCTGTTGATGCATTCGGCAACCAGGCGTTCGGCCTGGGCCAGCTTGATCTGCCGGTCGTTCTCGCCGTGCGTGACCAGGATGGGGCAGCGGATGCGGTCCAGCACGCCTTCCAGCGTCATGCGGTCCGCCGTGGCCAGCAGGCCTTCCACGGTGGTCTGGCCGAACACCCACATCGCGTGTTCCCAGTAATGCGGAACGGGTAGCCGCGGGTCCTGGCTCTGGTGGCGGTAGCGCTGGGTCGCGCCCCAGTCGTAGTTGGCGCCCCAGGCTACGCAACAGCGCAGGCGCGGTTCGAAGGCGGCGGCGCGCGGCGCGTGATAGCCGCCCAGCGACAAGGCCATGATGCCGATGCGCGAAGCGTCGACGTCGTCGCGCGTTTCCAGGTAATCGACGCAGGCCGAGGCGGGTTCCTCGGCCTCGGGAAAATTGGTCAGGCCCTGCAGGCGCAGGGCCTCGCCCACGCCGGGGTTGTCCACCAGCAGCACCGACACGCCGCGTTCGCGCAAGGCGTCGCCGATGCCCATCAGGTGCAGGATCTCCTTGGTCACGTCCAGGCCGTCGAAATGCACCATGCAGGGCGCACCGCCGGGCGGCGTCTCGCGCGCCGGGACGTACAGCGCCGGCAGGGTGGTGTCCCGGTAGGGCACGTCCACCCATTCGACGGGCTGGCCGGTCAGCTCGGCATAGCGGCGAAAGCATTCCAGCATGTCGCGGAAGGCCGCGTCCCGGCCGGGGAAGTGCGGCGCCTGCATGCGTTCGGCCTGCACGTAGTAGATGGCGGCGCGTTTGAACTTGCGGCCCGCGCTGTAGGCGCGGTCGTGCTGGAGATCCTGCTGCGCCAGCGCCTTCACGCGGTCGGCCAGTCCGGTCCAGGCGGCGAACAGGACCTCGGCCGCGTGCGGGTCGCCGCGGCGCGACGCTTCCTTGACGGGACCGGAGGCGTCGTCGATCTCGCCGATCTCGGCGCCCATGCCGAGCGCCAGGTTGACGGCCATATTCCAGGGGTAGTTGTCGCCGAAGTATTCAAACATGGTCGATGTCCATTTGGGGTTGCTTGGGGGAGTGCGGGGGATGCCGGCGGCTAGTCGGCCTTGATGTTCTTCTCGGCGATCAGCCTGGCCCACATCGCCTGCTCGGCGACCAGGTCCTTGGCGAATTGATCGGGCGACTGGAGCACGAGGTCGTAGCCGTCTTTCTGCAGGCGGGCCTGCATCTCGGGTGTGCGCATGACCCCGGCGATTGCCGCCGCCAGCTTGTCGCGCGTGTCGGCGGGCAGCCCCTTGGGCGCGAAGACGCCTTGCCAGACGTAGGCCTCCACCGGCACGCCTTCCTCGCGCAGGGTGGGGATGTCGGGGATGGCGGGCGAGCGCTGCGCGGCGGCCAGCGCCAGCCCGCGCATCTTGCCCGCGCGGACCATGGGCTGCGAGTTGCCGACGGAGTCGCACAGGAAATCGACCTCTCCGGACATGACCGAAGTCTGGGCCGGCCCGGCGCCCGAATAGGGCACGTGCAGGGCCTTGATGCCCGCCGCATCCAGCATCTGTTCGCAGGCCAGGTGGCTGCCGCCGCCAGTGCCCGCGCTGGCGTAGCTCAACGCGCCTTGCCTGGCCTTGGCCAGGGCGAGGAATTCCTTGAAGGTCCTGGCCGGCAGTTTGGTCGAGGCCACCACATACGCGGGGAAGCGCAGCGCCTCGGTGATGGGCGTGAAATCGGCGACCGGGTCGAAGGCGTGCTGCTTGTGCAGCAGCGGACCGATGACGTGGGCGCTGTTGGTGGTGTAGAGCAGCGTGTAGCCGTCGGCCGGCGCATCCTTGACCAGCCTGCTGCCGATCAGCCCGGTGGCGCCGGCGCGGTTGTCCACGATCACCGGTTGGCCCAGCGCCTCGCCCAGCAGCTTGCCGGCCAGGCGGGCATAGGTGTCCGTGGAGCCGCCGACGGGGAAGGGCACGATCATCCGGATCGGCCGGGTGGGATAGGCCTGCGCGCTTGCGGTGGCCGCGATCAGCAACGACGCGGCGGCAAGCAAAAGGCGCGGCGCGGTGAGGTAGCGTTTCATGGTGTCTCCGTCCTGTTCTAGGTGCAAGGCCATTCTGGACGGAGTCGCGGCCCAGGAGAAATGCCGTTTTTCGGGGCGAGCTATAAAATAATTCGATAGCGGAAAACGAGAGGCGGGCGGTCGATGGATCTGGTTCAACTCCGGTATTTCGTGCGTGTCGCGCAGTTGAAGAGCTTCACCAAGGCTTCGGTGGCGCTGCACATCGCGCAGCCCGCGCTGACCCGGCAGGTGCTGCTGCTGGAGGACGAACTGGGCGTGCAGCTCTTGTTCCGCCACAGCCGCGGCGTGGAGCCGACCGAGGCCGGCATGCGGCTGCTGTCGGGCGCCGAGTCCATCTTTCGTCTGGTGCGGGAAGTCGGCGCCAACGTCATCGCCTCCAGCACGACGGTTGCCGGCACCTTGCGGATCGGCTTTCCGCCTTCGCTGGGCGGGTTCGTGATCGGCACGGTGGCGGCCGCGTTCCAGAAGATGTATCCGCAGGCCACGTTCGACCTGTGCGAAGGCCTGAGCAACGAATTGCGCGATGGGCTGCTGGCCGACCGGCTCGACCTGGCGGTGCTGACCGAGGGCGCCAATCCGCTGCTGGTCAGCACGCACCTGTGCGACGAGGCATTGTGGGTGCTGATGCCGCGCCGCAAGCGGGGCAAGCAGGGACCCAGGACGTACACGTTGAAGGAACTGGCAGGGCTGCCGCTGATCCAGCCGGGGCGCACGCAGCGGGTGCGCCAGTACATCGAGGGCGAGGCCGCACGCCAGGGCGTGACGCTGAACGTGACGGTGGAAACCGACGCCTTCCAGGTGATCAAGGATCTCGTGCGCCGCGGGGTGGGAGCCCACATCTCGCCGTACTCGGGCATAGGCGCCGACATCAAGCGCGGGGATTTCGACGGCGGTCCGGTGAAGGGCCTGTTTCTTTCGCGCTATCTCGTGCGGCGCATCGACCGGCCCATCAGCCTGGGCATCACCAAGTTCCAGGACATCCTGGTCGACACGTTAAGGGATCTGGGGGCGTCGGACCGGGCGATCCGGCTGCCCGCCTGAAGCGGGCCGACATCCGGCCGTTATCCGGCGGCGCCGTGTTCGGCCACGACGCGCACCACCACTTCGCTCCGGCCGGTGCGCTTGGCGTGATCCAGCCCTTCGTTGGCCAGCGCGTCGGCGCGTTCGTTGCCGCGGTGCCCGCTGTGCCCGCGCACCCACCGGAAGGTGGCACGATGCCGGTCGCCCTCGGCGATCAGCGCCTTCCACAGCTCGACGTTCTTGACGTCTTTCCAGTTCTTGCGCACCCAGCCGTGGCGCCATTGCGTCATGCCGTTCACGACGTACTGCGAGTCGGTGTAGACCACGACCTCGCAGGCCTGCGGCAGCCAGCGCAGCGCCTCGATGGCGGCGGTCAGTTCCATGCGGTTGTTGGTGGTGTCGGGCGAGCCGCCGAAGACTTCCACGGTGGCCTCGGTGGTGCGGATCCACGCGCCCCAGCCCCCGGGCCCGCCGGGGTTGCCGCGGCAGGCGCCGTCGCAATAGACGATCGCGCCGCCGGCGGGCGGGGTCTCGTCGCCCGTGGGCTGTTGCACGGCATCCGGCTGCGGAGACGAGGGCGCGTCGGCATCCAGCCAGCGCTGGAAGGGCGCCGCATCGGCGCCGTCCTTGACGTACCACTTCTTCTGCGCCGGCGACCATCTGGCCCCGAGCGCCTTGGCTTCGTCTTTCTCGGCAAAGGGCACTTTCAACCAGACAACCATGGAGTCACCAATTCGATGCAAGGGGCGAGACCTTAATCGGCGCGGCGAGCCGTTGTCAAGGCGGAAGGCCGGGAACGGCGCTTGCTTATTTCGTGGGCGGGGAACCTCGAAGCCTGCTGTGATGCGGGTCGGTTCGCCCTGTTTAGCGGCTGTCCCCAGCCTTGTCCACAGGATGCGGGGATAACTGGTTACACGTTATCGAACCGCGCGGCTGGCCCGGACCGAGCCTCGCGATAGATCGTGCGCGACGCGGCCAGATGCAGCGTCACGCCGCGCAGCGCGTTGAACGCGAGGAAGGACAGCCACAGCCCATGGTTGCCCAGGAGCGGCAGCAGGCCGAGCGACAGCGCCAGGAAGGCCAGGCCGCAGACCAGCATGGCGCGCATCAGTACGCGGGTCTGGGTGGCGCCGATGAAGATGCCGTCGTACAGATAGGCCGCGACCGACGCGATGGGGGCCAGCGCCAGCCAGGGCAGGAAGCGCTCCGCGGTCTCGCGCAGCGCCGCCTGGTCAGTCAGCAGGTTCACGATCCATGGGCCCACCGCCAGGTAGACCAGGGCATAGGCCAGCGCGCCGCCGAAGGCCCAGCCCATGCACAGCCGCACGGCGCGCCGCAGGCCGGGACGGTCGCCGGCGCCCACGGCGGATCCGACCAGCGCCTCGGCCGTATGGGCGAAGCCGTCCAGGCCGAAGGCCATGAAGGTCAGGAAGTTCAGCAGCAGCGCATTGGCGGCCAGGACCATGTCGCCCTGGGTGGCGCCCAGGTGGGCGAACCAGCCCATGCTGGCCAGCAGACAGGCCGTGCGCACGAAGATGTGGAAGTTGATGCCGACCAGGCGCCGCATCGCGGCGGCGTCGCGCAACACCGCCAGGCGCAGTTGCGGCCAGGCGGCGCGATGCGAGCGCCACAAGAGGATGCCGCCCGCCAGCGTGCCCGCGCCATCGGCCACGGCGGTCGCGGCGCCTATGCCCGCCACGCCCAGGCCGAAGCCATGCACGAACAGCAGCACGGCGCCCAGGTTGACTACGTTGATAAGAATCTGCAGGGCCAGCGCCAGCCGGACGCGCTGGCACCCCAGCAGCCAGCCCAGCACGACGTAGTTGACCAGGGCCAGCGGGGCCGCCCAGATCCGGCCCGAGCAGTAGGCCATGGCCTGGCGCGTGGCCTCGGCGCTACCGCCCAGCAGGCCCAGCACCAGCGTGATCAGGGGCCGCTGCAACACCAGCAGCGCAAGGCCGATGGCCAGCGCAAGCGACACCGCCCGCACCACGCTGGCGGCCAGCGCCTGTTCGTCGCCCTTGCCCCAGGCCTGGGCGACGAGTCCCGTCGTGCCCATGCGCAGGAAGCCGAAGCCCCAGAACAGGAAACTGAAAAGCAGGCCTCCCAGCGCCACGCCCGCCAGGTATTGGGGCCCGGGCAGGTGGCCCGCCACGGCGGTGTCCACCGCGGACATCAGGGGCTGGGTCAGATTGGCGAGCACGATGGGCAGGGCCATCGCAAGCACGCGCCGATGGGTGAGGGGAGAGGCGTTGGCTGGCACGTGTTGTCTCTGTTTATGGGTCCCTGCTTTTATTGGTCCCCGCATTATCCCTGCCGAGCCACCGGACCGCACAAATGAAAATGGACGCCCGGGGGCGTCCGTTTTCATTTTCAATCTTGGCTCCCCGAACTGGGTTCGAACCAGTGACCTGCGGATTAACAGTCCGTCGCTCTACCGACTGAGCTATCGGGGAAAGGAGCCCGCAAATATAGCAGAAAAATGACTTTCGTCAAAGGAAGACGCAGGGTGCGCGGTAAACTCGCCGCATGAGTTCCCTCTTCACTCTCGAGGCGCCTTGCAGCTACCGCGAGGAGGTCCGCAAGAGCCGGTTCGTCGCCCATGCGGCGCCCGTGGCCAGTGCCGACGAGGCGCTGGCTTTCTTCGCCCGGCATGCCGACCCCACGGCCACCCACAACTGCTGGGCCTACCGCATCGGCGCCACGTATCGCTTCAACGACGACGGCGAACCGGGCGGGACGGCCGGCCGTCCCATCCTGCAGGCCATCGACGGGCAGTCCTGCGACCGCGTGGCGGTGCTGGTGGTGCGCTGGTTCGGCGGCACGCTGCTGGGTGCGGGCGGCCTGGTGCGCGCCTATGGCGGCTGCGCGGCCAATTGCCTGCGGCTGGGGCAGCGGGTGCCGCTGCTGGACCTGGCCGAGGCCGAGGTCGCCTGCACCTTCGCCGAACTGCCGCTGTTCAAGGCGCGGCTGAAGGAGCACGGCGCCGAAGTGCGGGAAGAACGCTTCGACGAACAGGGCGCGACGCTGGTGTTGAGCGTGCCGCGCCCCCGGCTGGAAGCGCTGCGCACGATGCTGTCGGACCTGAGCCGGGGCCGCGCCGTCCTGGCCGTGCGGGACGAATAAGCGCTAGAGTCCCGCCAGGCGGCACGCGCGCTGGGTCAGGATGCCTTCGGGCGAGGCCAGGTCGTTCAGGATGGTGAAGTGGTTGCGGTCGGGCAGTCGCAGCAGTTCGCCGGGCAGGCCCGTGCGTGCGGCGGCGAAGGCTTCCGACTGGCGCTGCAGTTCGGGCAGTTCGGCGGCGCCGTAGGCCAGGATGAGTTCGCGCTGGCTGGGCGGACGATGCAGCGGGCTGAGCCGCCGCACGTCGGGCGGGCACAGCCGCAGCTTGTCGTTCAGGTAGCTCAGGCGGATGGGTTCGAGATCGTAGATGCCGCTGATGGCCAGTCCGCCGCAAACCCCGGGTTCATCCAGCACCATGGCGGCCAGATGGGCGCCGGCGGACCAGCCGCTGACGATCATCCGTTCGGGATCCGTGCCCCATTGTGGGGCTTGCCGCGCCAGCCATCCCAGGGCGGCGCGGATTTCGCCGACGATGCCGTCCAGGGATTGCTCGGGCGCCAGGGTATAGCCCACCAGCGCGACGTGCAGTCCGTGGGCCAGCGGGCCGGCCGTCAGGAAGCTGAAGTTTTCCTTGGTGCGGGTCTGCCAGTAGCCGCCATGGATGAAGACCATGAGCGGGCCGGGCCGGGCCGCGGGAAAATAGTCGATGCGGTTGCGGGGCGCCGGACCGTAGCGCAGGTCCAGGTATTGGGGATGGGCGGCCCGCAGCTTGGCGCTGCGTTCGTCGAATTCCGCCATCAGCACCGCGCTGTTGAGCACGGCGGCGGAGTTATTGTAGGAAGCGTCCAGCGCTTCCCGGGTCATTCCGTTGTACAGCGCAGTCATGCGGCAGTTCCGGTCCGGGCGGGGGGCAGGGCGATCATGGGCACGGTTTGCAACCAAAAGTGTCCGAAATAGAAGAATTCATCCTTTCTCGTCCGATTGCAAGACCCGTGCCGGCCTTCCCGGCACGGATCGCTGCATCAATGGTGGTGGCCGCCGGCTCCATGGCCCGTGGCGCCGGCTCCGGCGGCCTCGACCTTGAAGTCCACCTTGACCTCGCCGGCCTTCTCGAAGACCAGGGTGGCGGGGAAACTCGTGCCTTCCTTGAGCGGCGCTTTCAGGCGCATGAACATGATGTGGTAGCCGCCGGGCTTGAGCTCGACGGTCTGGCCCGCGGGCAGGGCGATGCCGTCGACCTGGCGCATGCGCATGATGTCGCCGTCCATCTGCATGGTGTGCAGCTCGGCGGTGGCCGAGACGTCGGCGCGGATGGCGATCAGCTTGTCGTCGGCGCCGGTGTTGGTCAGTTTCATGAAGCCGCCGCCGGCGGGCTGGCCGGTGACGGTGGCGCGGCTCCAGGGATGGCCGATCTGGATGGCGCCGGCCGTATAGCCGTGGGCGAGGGCCTGGCCGGCGGCCAGCAGGGAAAACAGCAGTGACAGGGTAAGCGTGCGGATCCGCATGATGGGCTCGTCTTGGAAAAATGGCCGGCAAGGCCTGCCGGCGTGGCGCGTCGAGGTGGGCATGGGCTCAGGCCGGCGGCGCGCGGGACGAGAAATGCAGGTGGGGCGGAACGGGCGGGGAGGACATGGCCCGGATGGGCCGGTAGGCGTGGCCGAGGTCGCGCGCGGGCGCGAGCTGCGCCTGGGCCGCAGGCGGAGGCAGGGCGGCGTGGGCGCCGGCCGCGCACAGCGGGCATTGCATCGCGGCCAGCGCGTGCGTGTCGCCGTCGCGCGGGTCCTGGGGCGCCGGGGCGCTGCCCTGCGCCGTGCACAGCACGCCCAGCCACGGCGATGGACCCGCCGACGCGTGCGCGACGGGCAGGGCCGCGTGCCAGAGCACGCACAGCAGTGCCAGCCAGACGAAGCGTGGGGAAGCGTGAACGGCCATGGGCGGGATGATACCCCAGTCCCGCCCATGGCCTGCCCGGGTTATTCGGGCTTGATGCCGGCCTTGCGCGCCACCTCGCCGAACAGCTTGACCTCGCGTTCGATGCGGGCCTTCATCTGAGGCGGGGTCTCCCGCATCGGTTCGAAGCCGGCGGCGCGCAGCTTGCCGGCGTACTCGGTGTTGGCGACGACCTTGCCGACCGCCTCGGCCAGCCGCGCGCGGACGGCCGCCTCGACCCCCATGGGCAGCATGATGCCGAACCAGATGCTCATGACCACCTCGGGGTAGCGCTCGGCCGCGGCCGGCACCTCGGGCAGCGCGGGCAGGCGCCGGGGTTCCATGACGGTCAGTGGCAGCAGCCGGTTGCTGCGTATGTATTCGACCGATGGCGCGTAGGTGGCCGAGGCCAGGTTGATCTGTCCACCGACGGCGTCGGCCACCACCGCTGCCGCACCCTTGTAGGGCACGTGCACCATGTCGATGCCCGCGGCGGACTTCAACAGCTCCACGGCGAAGTGCTGCGGCGTACCGTTGCCCGAGCTGCCGTAGGTCAGCTTGCCTGGGTTGGCCTTGGCGTACTTGACCAGTTCGTCCAGGGTCTTGACCGGGGCCTGGGGATGGGCGAGCAGCAGCAGGGGCGTGCCGCCGATCAGGCCGATGGGATCCAGGTCGCGCGCGATGTCGAACGGCAGGTCCTTCTGCATGGACGGCGCGATCGTGCGTGCGCTGTCGGCGAACAGGATCGTGTAGCCGTCGGCCGGGCCCTTGGCCACCATATTCGAGCCGATCACGCCGCCCGCGCCGGGGCGGTTCTCGACCACCACCTGCTGGCCGAGTTCGGCCGACAGGTAAGGGGCGATGAGCCGTGCGACGATGTCGGTGCCGCCGCCGGGGCCGAAGGGCACGACGAAGCGGATGGGGCGGGAGGGGAACGTGTCGGCCCGGGCGGGCGCGGCCGCCGCGCAGGCCAGGCCGGCCAGCGCGGCCGACAGCAAGGCGCGTCTCTGCATGGTGTCTTCTCCGGTGGTGCGGGCGCGATGGATGCTCGTCGCCTCGTCATGGGAACGGCCGGAGCCTGGCATGCTGCGGAAAGCAGGCGCCGGACCGGCCGTGCTGCGGCAAATTACCGGACGGTCTGGCGTTGATCAAGATTGAATGTTGAATGAAGTTTCGGACCGATGGCGGCGGCGCATGGGGCGGCCCGAAAATGAAAAACGGACGCCAAGGCGTCCGTTTTTCTTGTAAATCTTGGCTCCCCGAACTGGGTTCGAACCAGTGACCTGCGGATTAACAGTCCGTCGCTCTACCGACTGAGCTATCGGGGAATCGAGCCAGCAACTATAGCATAGTTCAAGGCTCTCGCACAATCCAGGGCACAGCGGATCCGGCTTTGCCGGTCAGTCAGTGCCGCCCACGGGGCCCAGCGCCGGGCCGCCCCAAGGCGGGCCCCGGCCCCCTCGGGGGGCTGCCGCGTAGCGGCTGGGGGCTCACCATACTGGGTGCGCGTAAGTGCGTAGGGGTTCTACTTCAGCACGGCGGCGATGCCGTCGGCCACGGCATCGATGTTGCGGTTGTTGAGCGCGGCCACGCAGATGCGCCCGGTCGAGACGGCGTAGATGCCGTGCTCTTCACGCAGGCGGTCGACCTGCGCCGCGGTCAGGCCCGAGTACGAGAACATGCCGCGCTGCTGCATCACGAAGCCGAAGTCGCGCGCCACGCCGCGTTCCTTGAGCTTGGCGACCAGGGCGGCGCGCATGGCGCGGATGCGCTCGCGCATCTCGCCCAGCTCGGTTTCCCATTCGGCGCGCAGCTCGGGCGAGGTCAGCACCTGGGCAACCACCGTGCCGCCGTGGGTGGGCGGGTTGGAGTAGTTGGTGCGGATCACGCGCTTGAGCTGGCTCAGCACGCGGCCGCTTTCTTCCTTGTCGGCGGCGACCAGGGACAGGGCGCCCACGCGTTCGCCGTACAGCGAGAACGACTTCGAGAAGGACGAGCTGATCAGGAAGGTCAGATCCGCGTCGGCGAATTGGCGCACGGCCGTGGCATCGGCGTCGATGCCATCGCCGAAGCCCTGGTAGGCGATGTCCAGGAAGGGGATAAGCTGGCGCGCCTTGACCACCTCGACCACCTTGGTCCACTGGTCGGCGGTCAGGTCCACGCCCGTGGGGTTGTGGCAGCAGGCATGCAGCACGACCACCGTGCCGGCGGGGTAGCTTTCCAGCGCCGCGATCATGCCGGCGAAGTTCACGCCATGCGTGGCCGCATCGTAATAGGGGTAGTTGACGACGTCGAAGCCGGCATATTCGAACAGCGCACGGTGGTTTTCCCAGCTCGGGTCGCTGATGGCGACCTTGGCCTGGGGCACCAGCCGCTTCAGGAAGTCGGCGCCGATCTTCAGCGCGCCCGTGCCGCCCAGGCTCTGGGCGGTCAGGACCCGGCCCGCGGCGATCAGCGGGGAGTCGGCGCCCAGCAGCAGTTCCTGCACCGCGCGGTTATAGCCCGGCAGACCTTCGATGGGCAGGTAGCCGCGCGCCGCGGCGGCGTCGATACGCGCCTGCTCGGCCTTGCGCACCGCTTTCAGGAGGGGAATCCGGCCTTCGTCGTTGTAGTACACGCCCACGCCGAGATTGACCTTGTTGCTGCGGGTATCGGCGTTGAATTGTTCGGTAAGGCCCAGAATGGGGTCGCGAGGGGCCAGTTCTACGGCGGCGAAGAGCGAAGTCATGAAAAGCGTCCGTTAAGCGCGCGGGGTTGAAGGAAGAAATGGTGCGGAGGATAATGGCAGGTTGCTTTCTGTAATGCGAACCGCATCGGGGACCCGGAACTCTGGGACCCTTTCGCTGCCGAAGTTTTCCTGATGAAACAAGAGTCTAGCATGCAGACTACGCCTTCCGAAGGGCTGCACGAAGGGTTGCACGACGCCGCCGGCCTGGTGGCGGCCGCGGCCGACGCGCAAGGGTTCGAGCCCCGTTTCGTCACCTACGACGGCAGCCCGTTCCAGCTCTACCAGCCTTATCCGCCCGCCGGCGACCAGCCGGCCGCCATCGGACAGTTGTGCGAAGGCATCGAAGACGGCCTGATGTACCAGACCCTGCTGGGCGTGACCGGCTCGGGCAAGACCTACACCATGGCCAACGTGATCGCCCGCATGGGCCGCCCGGCCATCGTGCTGGCGCCCAACAAGACACTGGCCGCCCAGCTCTACGCCGAAATGCGGGAGTTCTTTCCGCGCAACGCCATCGAGTACTTCGTTTCTTACTACGACTATTACCAGCCCGAAGCCTACGTGCCGACGCGCGACCTCTTCATCGAGAAGGACTCGTCCATCAACGAGCACATCGAGCAGATGCGCCTGTCGGCCACCAAGAGCCTGCTCGAACGCCGCGACACCATCATCGTGGCCAGCGTCTCGTGCATCTACGGTATCGGCAACCCCGACGACTACCATGATATGGTGATGATGCTGCGCACCGGCGACCGCATCGGGCAGCGCGACATCATCGCCCGCCTGGTGGCCATGCAGTACACGCGCAACGACACGGAGTTCATGCGCGGCACGTTCCGGGTGCGGGGCGAGCTGATCGATGTCTTCCCGGCCGAGCATGCCGAACTGGCCCTGCGCATCACGCTGTTCGACGACGAGGTCGAGACGCTGGAACTGTTCGATCCGCTGACTGGCAAGGTGCGGCAGAAAGTCCTGCGGTTCGCGGTCTACCCGGGTTCGCACTATGTAACGCCGCGCGCCACCGTGCTGCGCGCGATCGACACCATCAAGGAAGAGCTGCGCGAGCGCTCCCGCCACTTCGTCGACAACGGCCAGCTGGTCGAGGCCCAGCGCCTGGAGCAGCGTACCCGCTTCGATCTCGAAATGCTGCAGGAACTGGGGTTCTGCAAGGGGATCGAGAACTACTCGCGCCACCTGTCCGGCGCCAAGCCGGGCGATCCGCCGCCGACGCTGGTGGACTACCTGCCGCACGACGCCCTGATGATCATCGACGAAAGCCACGTCACGGTGGGGCAGGTGGGCGCCATGTACAAGGGCGACCGCTCGCGCAAGGAAACCCTGGTGAACTACGGCTTTCGCCTGCCGTCCGCGATGGACAACCGGCCGCTGAAGTTCGAGGAATTCGAGTCCAAGATGCGCCAGACCATCTTCGTCTCGGCCACCCCGGCGGACTATGAAAAGACGCATGCCGATGCCGTGGTCGAGCAGGTGGTGCGGCCGACCGGCCTGGTCGATCCGGTGGTCGAGATCCGGCCCGCGCTGAACCAGGTGGACGACGTGCTGGGCGAGATCCACGAGCGGGTGGCGCGCAACGACCGCGTGCTGATCACCACGCTGACCAAGCGCATGGCCGAGGATCTGACGGATTTCCTGACCGATCACGGCGTGAAAGTGCGCTATCTGCACTCGGACATCGATACGGTCGAGCGGGTGGAAATCCTGCGCGACCTGCGCCTGGGCACCTTCGACGTGCTGGTGGGCATCAACCTGCTGCGCGAGGGGCTGGACATCCCCGAGGTGTCGCTGGTGGCCATCCTGGACGCGGACAAGGAAGGCTTCCTGCGATCCGAGCGCAGCCTGATACAAACCATCGGGCGGGCGGCGCGCAACCTGAACGGCAAGGCCATCCTGTATGCCGACAGGATGACCGACTCGATGCGGCGCGCGCTGGACGAAACCACCCGCCGGCGCGAGAAACAGTTGCTCTTCAACGAGGAACGGGGCATCGTTCCGCAAGGGGTCAAGAAGGAAGTGCGCGACCTGATCGACGGCGTCTACGCGCCCTCGGACGGTATGGACGGCGACGACTCCCTCGAGGCCGCCCGCTTCGAAGCCATGGGCGAGAAGCAGATCGCCAAGGAAATCAAGAAGCTGGAGAAGGCCATGCTGGAGTACGCGCGCAACCTGGAGTTCGAAAAGGCCGCGCAGGCCCGCGACCAGTTGCTGGCGCTCAAGCAGAAAGTGTTCGGCGCGGGCGGGCAGCAGGCCGACGAGGATGCCCTGAACGCGGCCGGACCGGAGCGAGGATGAACGGGACCGTCGCCGAAGCGCGGCGGACTTGTGCATCGCGAGATAGTTGCGCACCGAGTTGGTGCCGGAAGGCGGATGGAAGAGGATGCGCCCCTGGAACCGCTCTTGTGCGCAACGCATCCCGATGGTGTCCATTCTCTAAAGCGTGGAAGGTAACGTGCTGATTCTAAAGAGGTTTTTAAAGCACTACATTTTCATGTGCTTATAAAAAAAGCTTGAACTATCCGGGGTTTTCCCGCACACTTCTGGACATGATGACCAAGGTACTATTTGTGTGCATGGGCAACATCTGCCGCTCGCCGAGCGCAGAGGGCGTGTTTCGCCGCTTGGTGAAGGACGCCGGTCTTTCCGACGTTGTCCGTATAGAATCGGCCGGGACGCACGCCTTTCATATAGGCGAGCCGCCCGATGCCCGTATGCAGGCTGCCGCCCGCAAGCGTGGCTATGACATCAGCGAAATCCGCGCGCGCCAGATCCGCGTCGACGATTTCCGCGAGTTCGACATGATCCTCGCGATGGACTGGGACAACCTGTCCTTGCTGCAACAGCAGGCTCCCAAGCAGTACCAGCACAAGCTGATGCTGCTGATGCGCTTCGCCAACGAATACGAGGAAGCCACCGTCCCCGACCCGTACTACGGGGGGCCGGAAGGGTTCGCCAAGGTGCTCGACTATATCGAGGACGCCTGCCAGGGTCTGCTGGAAGTCGTGCGCAAGCGCGCCACCCAGTACCAAGCAGCCTGATTCCGGCTGTCGTTTCGTTCTGTTCTCCTTGCAGGCCCGGATCGCGTCCGGGCCTTGTTTTGCCGGCGCCGGTCCCGTCGCCCGGTCTGGGTAGAGGTTTTCTGCCCGAAAATTTCTGCACCGCAGCATTCTTCCCCTCCGTAATTTCCCGAACTAATCCCTAGAAAAACATTCGGGAATTGGCTATACTTGAGCAAATCGTTAAGGATTTGCTCCCGCCGGTTCACCTCAGGGGTTTCGAATGCGACTCACCACGAAAGGACGCTTCGCCGTCACTGCCATGATCGATCTGGCGCTGCGTCAGCACAGCGGGCCGGTCACCCTGTCCGCCATCAGCCAGCGCCAGAATATTTCGCTGTCCTATCTGGAACAGCTGTTCGGCAAGCTGCGCCGGCACGAGCTGGTCGATAGCATGCGCGGCCCGGGCGGAGGCTATTCGCTGGCCAAGCTGGCCCGGCACGTTACCGTGGCCGACATCATCTTCGCCGTCGACGAACCGCTGGACGCCACCGATTGCGGCGGCAAGCAGGACTGCACGCGCGGCAACGATGGCAAGGCCGGCAAGTGCATGACGCACGAACTGTGGTCCACGCTCAATCGCAAGATGGTCGAGTACCTGGATTCCGTGTCCCTGCAGGACCTGGTGGACCAGCAACGCATGCGCGAGTTGCAGGAAGCCAACGCCGCCAAGTCGGTGCTGGTGGACCGCCGCTCGGGCGCTCCCGAATCCACCGCGACGGCCTGAGCGCCGGCGCAGCAACACAAGGGTTGGATGTCATGATCAAAACGCCGGTTTATCTCGATTACTCGGCGACCACGCCGGTGGACCCGCGCGTGGTCGACGCCATGGTGCCCTGGTTGTACGAACAGTTCGGCAACCCGGCCTCGCGCAGCCACGCCTACGGCTGGGATGCCGAACGGGCCGTCGAAATCGCCCGCGAGCAGGTGGCTGCCCTGGTGAACGCCGATCCGCGCGAAATCGTCTGGACCTCCGGCGCCACCGAATCCGACAACCTGGCGATCAAGGGCGCGGCGCATTTCTACGCCGAGCGCGGCAAGCACATCATCACGGTCAAGACCGAGCACAAGGCGGTGCTGGACACCTGCCGCGAGCTGGAGCGGGAAGGCTTCGAGGTCACCTACCTGGACGTGCAGGAAAACGGCCTGCTCGACCTGGAGGCCTTCAAGGCGGCGATCCGCCCCGACACCATCCTGGCCTCGGTGATGTACGTCAACAACGAGATCGGTGTCATCCAGGACATCGAGAAGCTGGGCGAGATCTGCCGCGAGAAGCGCGTGATCTTCCACGTCGATGCGGCGCAGGCCACCGGCAAGGTCGTCATCGATCTGGCCACGCTCAAGGTCGACCTGATGTCTTTCTGCGCGCACAAGATGTGCGGCCCCAAGGGCATCGGCGCCCTGTACGTGCGGCGCAAGCCGCGGGTGCGCATCGAGGCGCAGATGCACGGCGGCGGCCACGAGCGCGGCATGCGTTCGGGTACGCTGGCCACGCACCAGATCGTCGGCATGGGCGAAGCCTTCCGCCTCGCCCAGGAAGAGATGGCGACCGAGAACGAGCGCGTGCGCATGCTGCGCGACCGCCTGTGGGCGGGCCTCTCGACGATGGACGAGGTCTACCTGAATGGCGACATGGAGCAGCGCATCCCGCACAACCTGAACGTCAGCTTCAACTACGTCGAAGGCGAGTCCCTGATCATGGCGGTCAAGGAACTGGCAGTGTCCAGCGGTTCGGCCTGCACCTCGGCCAGCCTGGAACCCTCGTACGTGCTGCGCGCCCTGGGCCGTAGCGATGAACTGGCGCACAGCTCCATCCGCTTCACCCTCGGCCGTTTCACCACGGAAGAGGAAATCGACTTCACCGTCCAACTGATACGCGGCAAGGTCGACAAGCTGCGTGAAATGTCCCCGCTGTGGGAAATGGTCAAGGACGGCATCGACATCAACACGGTGCAGTGGGCTGCACACTGAACCAGGAGAAAAAACATGGCCTATAGCGAAAAAGTCATCGATCACTACGAAAACCCCCGCAACGTCGGCTCCTTCGAGAAGGGCGACGACTCCGTGGGAACGGGCATGGTGGGCGCGCCGGCCTGTGGCGACGTGATGAAGCTGCAGATCAAGGTCAACGAGCAGGGCGTCATCGAGGACGCGCGCTTCAAGACCTATGGCTGCGGTTCGGCCATCGCCTCCAGCTCGCTGGTGACCGAGTGGGTCAAGGGCAAGACCCTGGACCAGGCGCTCGATATCCGCAACACGCATATCGCCCAGGAACTGGCACTGCCTCCGGTCAAGATCCACTGCTCGATCCTGGCCGAGGACGCCATCAAAGCGGCCGTGAACGACTATCGTGCCAAGCACGGAAACAGCTAAGAGGAAGCCATGTCGGTAACGTTGACCGAACGCGCCGCACGCCACGTCAGCCGCTACCTCCAGAAACGGGGGAAGGGCATAGGCCTGAGGCTGGGCGTGCGCACCACCGGGTGCTCGGGCCTGGCCTACAAGCTCGAGTACGTGGATGAAGCCCAGGCCGAGGACCAGGTGTTCGAGAGCCAGGGCGTGAAGGTGTACGTCGATCCCAAGAGCCTGCCGTACCTGGCGGGCACCGAACTCGACTATGCGCGCGAAGGGCTCAACGAGGGCTTCAGGTTCAACAACCCGAACGAAAAGGCATCCTGCGGCTGCGGTGAGTCTTTCACCGTCTGATGCAACACGATCCCGATCACTTCGAGCTGCTGGGCCTCGCGCCCGGTTTCGCCGTCGACCGCGATGCGCTGGACCGGGCCTGGCGCGAGGTCCAGGCGCGGGTCCATCCGGACCGCCATGCGGCGGGTTCGGCCCAGGAAAAGCGCGTGGCCATGCAGTGGGCCTCGCGCGCGAACGAGGCCTACCGGGTGCTGCGCGCGCCGCTGTCCCGGGCGCGCTACCTGTGCGAGCGGGCCGGTGTCGATCTTCAGGTCGAGACCAATACGGCGATGACTCCGGCCTTCCTGATGCAGCAGATGGAGTGGCGGGAGGCGCTGGACGATGCCCGGTCGGGCCGCGATGCGGCCGCGCTGGAGACGCTGGCGGGCGAACTGGCCGCCGCGCGCAGGCGCATGACGGCCGAGGTGGGCCAGTTGCTGGACGAGAAGCACGACTATGCCACTGCCGCCGCACGCGTGCGGGAGTGGATGTTCATTGAAAAATTCTCCGAAGAGATCGACCTGGCCGTCGATGCTCTGGCGGAACAAGACTGAGAACAACAGGAACGCATGGCGCTTTTGCAGATAGCCGAACCCGGCATGTCCGAAGCTCCCCACCAGCGTCGTCTGGCGGTGGGCATCGATCTGGGCACGACCAACTCGCTGGTGGCGTCGGTACGCAGCGGCGCGGCCGAGGTCCTGCGCGATGACGAGGGCCATGCGCTGCTGCCCTCGGCCGTGCGCTACCTGCCGGGCAGCGACGTCCAGATCGGGCGCAAGGCGCTGGCGGTCCAGGCGCAGGATCCCCACAACACCCTGGTGTCGGTCAAGCGTTTCATGGGCCGGGGGCTCGCCGACGCCCAGCGGCTGCACGTTCCGTACGAGTTCGTCGATGCCCCGGGCATGGTGCGCATCCGCACCGTGCAGGGCGACAAGAGCCCGGTCGAGGTCTCGGCGCAGATCCTGGCCAAGCTGCGCCAGTTGGCCGAGGACGCCCTGGGCGACGACCTGGTGGGCGCGGTCATTACCGTGCCGGCGTATTTCGACGACGCCCAGCGGCAGGCGACCAAGGACGCCGCCCGGCTGGCCGGGCTGAACGTGCTGCGGCTGCTGAACGAACCGACGGCGGCGGCGATCGCCTACGGCCTGGACAACGCGGCCGAAGGCATCTACGCGGTCTATGACCTGGGCGGCGGCACGTTCGACATCTCCATCCTGCGCCTGTCCAAGGGTGTGTTCGAAGTCATCGCCACGGGCGGCGACACCGCGCTGGGCGGCGACGATTTCGACGCGGCCATCGTGGCGTGGGCCGTGAACGACCGCAAGCTTTCGGACCTGCGGCCGGAAGACCAGCGTGCCTTGCTGGTGGCGGCGCGCCAGGCGCGCGAGGCCCTGACCGACGCGCAGCAGGCCGAGCTGGCCGCCACGCTGTCGGGCGGCCGTACGCTGTCGCTCGCGCTGACGCGCGAACATTTCGAGGCCCTGGCGCGCCCGCTGGTGGCCCGCACGCTGTCGAGCGCCCGCCGGGCGCTGCGCGACGCCAGCCTGGCGGCGGACGAGGTCAAGGGCGTGGTCATGGTGGGCGGCGCGACGCGCATGCCCATCGTCCGGCGCATGGTGGCCGACCTGTTCGGCAGCGAGCCCCTGATCAACCTCGATCCGGACCAGGTTGTGGCGCTGGGCGCGGCCATGCAGGCCAACCTGCTGGCGGGCAACCGCACGGCCGACGACGAGTGGCTGCTGCTGGACGTGATCCCGCTGTCGCTGGGCCTGGAGACCATGGGCGGACTGGTCGAGCGCGTGATCGCGCGCAACAGCACCATCCCGGTGGCGCGCGCCCAGGAATTCACGACCTTCAAGGACGGCCAGACGGCCATGGCCATCCACGTGGTCCAGGGCGAACGCGAACTGGTGTCCGATTGCCGCTCGCTCGCCCGCTTCGAACTGCGGGGCATTCCGCCCATGGTGGCCGGCGCCGCCCGCATCCGCGTGACCTTCCAGGTCGATGCCGACGGGCTGCTGAGCGTGACGGCGCGCGAGCAAAGCTCGGGCGTGGAAGCGTCGATCTCGGTCAAGCCCTCGTACGGGCTGTCGGACGACGAAGTGGCGGCCATGCTGGCGGACGGCATGAACAGCGCCGACGTGGACATGAAGCTGCGCGCCCTGCGCGAGCAGCAGGTCGAGGCCCGGCGCCTGGTCGAGTCGGTCGAAGCGGCGCTGCTGGCCGATGCCGACCTGCTGGATCCGGACGAGCTGGCCGGGATCCGCGCCCAACTGGCGCGCACCGCCGGCGCGGCGGCCAGCGACGACAGCGAGACGGTGCGGGCCCAGGTCGAGGCGCTGGCGCAGGCCACCGAGGACTTCGCCGCGCGCCGGATGGACCGCAGCATACGCCAGGCGCTGTCGGGGCGCCGCGTCGACGAAATCGTGTAAGGAAGCGCCCGGCGCTTCCGTTCGCATCACTATCAGGTTGCCATCATGCCCAAACTCACCGTGCTTCCGCACGCCGAACTCTGCCCGGAAGGCGCGGTCATCGAGGACGCGCCCTCGGGCACGTCCATCTGCCGCGTGCTGCTCGACAATCACATCGAGATCGAGCACGCCTGCGAACTGTCGTGTGCCTGCACCACCTGCCACGTGGTCGTGCGCGAGGGTTTTTCCTCGCTCGAATCGGCCACCGACAACGAGGAAGATCTGCTGGACAAGGCCTGGGGCCTGACTTCCACGTCGCGCCTGTCCTGCCAGGCAGTGATCGAGGATACCGACCTGACGATCGAGATCCCCAAGTACACCATCAACCACGCCGCCGAGAATCACTGACGGACCCAGGCGCGGGCGAGGAGAACCCCGATGAAGTGGACCGACATCTACGAAATCGCCGCGGCGCTGGCCGACGCGCATCCCGGTGTGGACCCGGAGCAGGTGCGTTTTACCGACCTGCACAACTGGGTGCTGGAACTTCCGGGCTTCGACGACGATCCGAAACGTTCCGGGGAGAAAATTCTCGAAGCCATACAGATGGCGTGGATAGCCGAGGCCTAGGTTCCGGCCGGCGGTGCCGGCGTGCGCCGCGGGAGCCGGACCGCATCCGGACCACGGCGATACGGACGAGCATGCGAGTAACGTTTCTACATTTCCTGATGCGGGCCATGCCCATCCTGGCGCCGGCAGCGGCGCTGCTGGCGCTGGGGGGGTGCGCGCCCGCCGTTTCCCTGCAAGAACCCGCCACCGCCTCGGTGGTGCCCGCGGGCCCGGCCGCGTCGCCGGAGCCGACCGCGCCCGAACCCGAACTGCCCTATACGCCGGTCCCCATCGTCTATGCCGTGACCGACCAGGGCACCGTCCGGGTGCCGACCGCGCCGGCCTGGAATCCCGGCGCCGACATGTCGGTGGACACCCGTACCGGCACCCAGGCCTACGACCAGGCGAACCGGCAGCAGTCCAGCTACGAGTTCGAACAGAAGCTGGACGAGACCTGGGTGGTCAAGCAGAACGTCCGCTATGGCCGCCCGGAGAACCAGCCTTCCGCGGACTGGATCAACGGTTCGCCTGCGCCCCAGGATGCGCTGGGGGCAGGGCTGGGCACCTTCAACGTCGGTTCGCAGGCGCAGGCCAGGTTCACGACGCTGGGGTTCCAGCACAGCTTCAAGTTCGGCTTCGACTACGTGAAGGCGCGCGACATCTACGAAAGCCGGATCGCGCCGTCGCCGTCGCTGGACATCTTCGACGCGGCCTACGGCACCGCCATCGGACAGCCGCGCATCGCCGCGCGCTCGTTCGCGGAGGAAAGCAAGCTGGGATTCTTCGTGCAGGACCAGGTGCAGTACCGGCGCTGGGTCCTGTCCATGGTCGGGCGGCGCGACCAGAACACCCACCGCACCATCGACCTGAACGCCGCCGGAAACGACGGCACCGGCCTGCGCGAGGACGACGTCTACAGCGGCCGCCTGGGGCTGCGCTACCAGTTCGACATCGGCCTGGCGCCGTACGTGAATTATTCGCAAAGCTACGCGCCCCAGGCCGGCACCGCGACGTCGGCCACCAGCCAGCAGTACGAGACCGGCGTGCGCTACCAGCCGCCGGCGCTCGGCCAGTTGATGACCATCACGGCGTTCAACCAGATCCAGAACAATGCCCAGACCTCCGAGGCGCAGGAAGGCTGCGCCGTGGCCGGGTGCAGCGCCTGGGCCGAACTGCGCATACGCGGCGCCACGGTCGAGAGCCGGGTGCAGCCGCTGCAGGGCCTGAATCTCGTGGCCACCTATGCGGTCACCAGCTCGACCGTGATCGGCGCGAGCGAGGACGCCTATGCGGCCATGCTCAGCAACCGCTATGCGGACGTGTCCGAGCAGCGCGTCTCCGTGGGGGCCAAGTACGCCGTCACGCGGGGCAGTTTCGCCGGCCTGAGCCTGGACGGCAGGGTGGGGCGCGCGGGTGCGGTCTACAGCAGCGTGGCCCAGCCGGGACTGGCCGTTGCCTATACCCTTGTGGACGCGGGCATCAACTACGACTTCGCCCATCTGAACCCCGACCTGAAGGGCCTGAAGCTGCGCGCCAGCGCGAACAACATGTTCGACACCAGCTACGCGTCGTACTGCTACACCGATTCGTGCACCGCCGGCGGCCGCCGCTCGGTGTCGGCCATCCTGAACTATCAGGTTCCCTGGCCTTGAAGCGCGCCCTGCGCTTCGTTCACTTTCTTCAATAGCCGCAACAGTTCCCGGCGCTCGGCGGGCGTCAGCATGGCCGTGGCCTCCTGGTCCAGGTCCAGCGCGGTCGCGGCGGCCTTGCGGTAGAGGCGGGTGCCGGCCGGCGTCAGCAGCAGGATCTGCATGCGCTGGTCCGAGGGCTGGCGTTCGCGGCGGATCAGGTCGCGTTCGAGCAGCCGCGCCAGCACGGCCGCCATGTTGGGCGGCGAGACGTTGATGGCGTCGGCCAGTCGCTTCTGGCTGATGCTCGGATTGGCCTCCAGCAGCGACAGCACGGCGAATTCCGCCTGGCGCAGGTCGTGGCCGGCCATGCGCTGGGTGAATAGCGGTCGGATGCCGGACGATGCCAGCCGCGCGCTGTGGCCGACCAGGCCGAGCAGGAAGGCCTGGTCCAGGGCGTCGTCCTGTGCCATCACGCGAAGCCCAGCAGCCTGGCCGCGTTGTCTTTCAGGATCAACGGATGGACCTCGGGGCGAAAGCCCGCGGCCTCGAAATCCTGCATCCAGCGTTCGGGGGTGATCAGCGGAAAGTCGGAACCGAACAGCATCTTGTGCTTGAGCTGGGTATTGGCGTAGTGCACCAATTCCTTGGGGAAATATTTTGGCGACCAGCCCGACAGATCGATGTAGACGTTGGGCTTGTGCAGGCAGACCGACAGCGCCTCGTCCTGCCACGGCCACGAGGGGTGGGCGATGATGATCTTCATGTCGGGGAAGTCCGCCGCCACGTCGTCCAGGTGGATGGGGTTGGAATACTTCAGCCTGAGCCCGCCGCCGCCGGGCATGCCGGTGCCTATGCCCGAATGCCCGCTGTGGAAGATGGCGGGCAGGCCGGCTTCGGCGATGGCCTCGTACAGGGGGTAGGCCAGCTTGTCGTTCGGATAGAAGCCCTGGACCGTGGGGTGGAACTTGAAGCCCGCCACCTGGTAGTCCTCGATCAGCCGGCGCGCCTCGCGCACGCCCATCTTGCCTTTGTGCGGGTCGATGCTGGCGAACGCCAGCATCATGTCGCGGTTCTCCAGCGCTGCTTCGGCGATCTCTTCGTTGGGGATGCGCCGCCGGCCCAGGTTGGCCTCGGCGTCCACGGTGAACATGACCAGGCCGATGCGTTTTTCGCGATAGCGGGCGATGGTTTCGGGTATGGTCGGCCGGTGCGTGAACTTGAAGTATTTCTCGGCGGCCTCGTCGAATTCCCTGCCGAAGGCATCGGGCGCGCAGCGGCAGGACACTTCGGCGTGGACGTGGATGTCGATGGCGATGAGGTCGTCGATCTTCATAATAGTTATGAAAAATAATCAATATATTTCATAACTATACGGATCGAACGGGGGCGCGGCGATCAGGATGAACCCGCGGAGGCTTGTTCTTGCAGGACGGCGTAGCCATGGGGCCGCTGGATGCCGGCCCCTTCGGCCACGATTCAGGTTTGTTCCAGATCAAGGCCAAGCTGCTCAAGGGCCAAGGTTGTCCGAACCGGCACCCTCCCGGGCCTGGGTGGCTCGTCGCCGTTTTGCCTGGGCCGAGTCCGGGGAAACCGGCGGCGGGCAGGGCGGGCCTGCCCGGTGGGTGGCGGAATCCGGTTCTGGCTCAGGTGTGCCGTGACTGAGGCTTGGCGGCCGCGAGATCGTTCAGCGCATGATTTTTTCTGGTTGGTGGTATCCGGAGGGGGCGGCGAGGGAAGCCTTTCTGAGCTAGTTCGGCGGGTTGCGAGCCATGTGCGCCATATTTGTCAGAAGCAGGCGACCGGTGGGACGCGATGCGTGCTGGGCTATCTCCGCCAGGGATAGGCCCAGGACGCGGTGGATGTCCGGCGTGCATCGGGCCATGGTTTCCAGGTTGAGATGGCCGTCCTGTTGCGCCGCGGCCGCGGCAATCTGGTCGTCCGAAAATCCAAGCCCGCGAAGCTCCGGAGTCCACTGGGCCAGACCTTGCAGATTGCGGGCGTTGCCTGGGGACGAGGCGGCAGCGGTGATGCAGTCGAACGAGAGTGACAATGTGCGAAGGGCCGGCGCCCAATCGTTCATGGCTTTCAGATTGAGGGAGCCGTCCGGATGGACCGCGGCGAAAGTAATGTAGTCGTCGGAAAAGCCGTGTGCGCGGAGCGCCGGCGTCCATGTGGCCAGGGCTTCCAGGACGATATGGCCATTTGGATGCAATGCGGCCGCGGCAAGGTATTCAGTGTCGAATCCACGCGAGGCAACGGCGGATATTTGTGCAGCCATGGCGCCGGCCCGGTCCAGGGAAAGACCGTGCTCCCGAAGGTCCAGCGCCAGCCCGGCCGGAACCCCGCGAGGAAGGTGCATGGGCAGCCCCTGGGACAATGCTTCCGCGTAGGCGCGATATGCCTGCAAGGGGAGGTCTGCACGGTTGCCATCGGGGGTGCGGATGTCGTAGGTTTCGGGCTGCTGGTGGTAGAGGTCCAGTTGTTCCCTGAGTTGATCGCATTCCTCTTGTGTGGCGGGAGGGGAGGCGAGTTCCACCAGGCGATCGCAGGCCGCGATCAAGTAAGGTTGCATCGCGCGGGCATTCCTGGCGGCGATGGCGGCTTCCTCGTCGAAATCAGGTACTCCGGTCCGTTCACCAGCGGGTTCGGCAGGCGCCGTTTCCGCCGCGACCGTGATGGGTCCCAGCAGGATCAGCGCACGCATCCGGGCCAGCGTGGCGGGCGTCACGGCGGGAGGGGCTTCCGTACCGTTGTTCGAACCCAATGCATTGGCGGCCAGTCGCTGTTGGGCCTGGATGGCGCGCAAGGCGTTTTCGCGGGCCTGGATGGCTCGCCGCCGTGTTGCCTGTGCCTGGTCGGCGGAAACCGGCGACGGCGCCCTGGACAAGGGGGGCAAGGAAGGCGAGTCCGTGCGGGGGCGCCGCTCCGCCGAGACCGGTTCCGACCCTGGCATGTCATGAACGGGGCTTGGCGGACGCGAGATCGTGTTTGTCATGGGCGCGTTCAGGGTGGCAATGGTATCGGGCCCGGGCGGGGTTGCCGGAGCCGACGCAGATGCGTGGCATGGCGTGGGAGAAAAGTTCCGTTTCGGCTATCCTTCCCGGAATGCCATGTGGCGTGATTTTCGATGGAACCGGCCTATGGCTACCGATAAAGACAACGATCCCGACCTGCAAGCCCTCATCCAGTGGTGCACCGAAGTCGAGGAGTTCCTGGTGGCGGCGGGCGCGAGCCGCGAAGAGGCCCAGGACTACATCGAGCAGGAAGCCGAGTGGTTCACCGACCAGTTCTACGACGGGCTGACGCCCGAGGAGGCCGCCAAGGCCAGCCTGAACGACCAGTAAGCCCGGATCCGGTCACGTCCGTGCGCGCCGTGGCCGCGCCGGCCGGATCAGGGCGATCAGCTGGTCCGTGACGGGTTGCAGCGCCTGCCTGGGCCAGACCACGTGGATGGGACGCTCGGGCAGGGCGTGCACGACCTTCAATATCCTCAGGTTGCCGTTGCCGGCATGGCGCTGCGCGACCTGGCGGGGCATGACGGCCAGCATGGGCGTGCCGGGCAGCACGCTGGCGATGGCGTCGTAGGTTCGCGCGGCCACCCGGCAGGCGGGCGGTGGCACGTCGTGGCGCTGCCAATAGCGGTCGAACTCCAGCCGCGAGGGCGTGCCGGGCGCCGGCGCCGCGAACGGATGCCGCGCCAGCGCCTCGGGCGCCAGCGGACCATCCGGGATTTCCGGACCGGGTACGCCGCACACGAACACATTACGGTCCAGGTAGAGCTGGCGCGAGAGCAGATTCGCCGGCATTTCCCCGAACAGCGACAGGATCGCCAGATCCAGTTCCCCGCGCGCCAGGGCCGCGAGCAGGGTCAGGCTGTCGTCTTCCCGCAGATCGATCTCGACCTCGTCGGCCAGCGCGCCGGCGGGGCGATGCAGCAGGCCGGGTACGACCAGGTCCAGCGCGCGCGGAATGCAACCCACGCGCAGGTGCCAGCGGCCGTCGTGCGCCATGTCCTGCAGGCGCCGCACGTCGGCCGCGACGCGGCGCGCCACCTGCTCGGCCAGGGCGCCCGCCGCCGTGGCGCGGCTGCCCTGGGACGAGCGTTCGAACAACCGCACGCCCATGCGTTCCTCGGCCTCGCGCAGCAGCCGCGACAGGGCCGGCTGGGAGGTCTCCAGGGCGACGGCCGCCTGGTGCAGGGATCCGGTCTCGGCGGTGGCCAGCACGGCGCGCAGGTGGCGCAGTTCCAAGGATTTGCTCATGATGGGGTGAAGTCGAAGGGGATGCGAATCTGATATCGGTATATCTCATATCCATATCATTTTCAAATAACCCAGGCTTGCGTACGCTGGCGACATTCCAACCCAAGCAAGGGGCAAGTCGTGAAAGTGCGAAACGCGGAGTGCCTGGCCGTTCATCCCGGCTGGCGCAAGAACCTGATCTTCATCCGGCTGGAGCTGGAGGACGGCACCGTGGGCTGGGGCGAAAGCTACAGCCAGTACGATCGCGACGAGGCCGTGGCGGCACAGGCCCGCGAACTGCTGCGCTACCTGGTGGGGCGCGACGTCTTCAACATCCGGTATTTCTGCCAGGTGGCGTTCGACGACTACGCGCAGCGCCGGTCCTCCCTGGAGTTCTGGAGCGCGCTGTCGGGCATCGAGATGGCGATGTGGGACGCCGTGGGCAAGCTGCTCGGCCAGCCCGTGCACCGGTTGCTGGGCGGAAAATGCCGCGAGCGCGTGCGCGTCTATGCGAACGGCTGGGGATACAAGCTCAAGACACCCGATGACTATGCCCGCGCGGCCGAACAGGTGGTGGCCGCCGGTTTTGACGCACTGAAGTTCGACCCGCTGCCGCGGCCCTGGCGCACCTACATCCCGCGCGAGCACATCCAGCATGCGGTGGCGGTGGTGCGCGCGGTGCGGGATGCGGTCGGCCCGGGCGTCGAACTGCTGCTCGACCTGCACCGCAGGCTGGCGCCGGTGCATGCCATCGAGTTGGCCAAGCAACTGGAACCGCTGAATCCGTACTGGATCGAGGAGCCCTGCCAGAAGGAGAACATGGAGGCCATCCAGGAAGTGCGCCATGCCACGACCATCCCGGTGGTGACGGGCGAGGCGCTGTACGGCCGCGCGGATTTCCGCGGCGTGTTCCGCAGCCGGGCCGCCGACATCATCAACCCGGACGTGTCCAACTGCGGCGGCATCCTGGAACTGCTGTTCATCGCGGCGCAGGCCGAGACCGAGATGATCGCGGTGTCCCCGCACAACTACAACTCGACGCTGCTGTCGCTGTCGGCCACCGTGCATGCGGCGGCCTGCATGCCCAACTTCACGATCACCGAGTACTTCGTGCCTTTCGAGGAGTTCTCGCAGCGCATCTCGCACCAGGCGCTCGTGCCCGTTGACGGCCACATCCAGGTGCCCGAACTGCCCGGGCTGGGGCTGGACATCGACGAGGCGGCGCTGCGGTCCATGCCTTCCCAGCGGTATCCGACGCGCAGCCTGCGGCACAGCGAGGACGATCTACAGGCCACGTTCTGACGACGCGGCCCACGACGACAATCAAGGAGACGATCATGAGTTTTCCGGTCCGATGGTGGGGCGCATGCGCCCTGGCGGGAATGCTGCTGGCGGGCTCGCCGGCGCGGGCGGCGGAGTGGCCCGAGCGCCCGCTGCACTTCATCACTACCTCCGCCGCCGGCTCGCCGCTCGACACGATGATGCGCGCGCTGGGCAAGGAGTTGGGCGAGGTGCTGGGGCAGACGGTGGTGGTGGAGAACCGTCCCGGCGGCACCGGGGCGGTGGGGATGAACATGGCCCTGAACGCCTCGGCCGACGGCTACACGGTCGTGTCGGCCACCGGATCCACGTCGTTCCTGATGGCCGAGAAGGACAGCCGCTTCCAGCCATCGGATTTCGTTTTCCTGCGGGCCTTGCAGACCGAACCGTCCAGCGTGGCGGTGCGCAAGGACAGTCCCTACCACAGCCTGAAAGACCTGGTCGAAGCCCTGAAGCGCCAGCCCGACAAGGTCAACATCGGCGGCTACGCCACCGCCGGGTTCCACCAGTACGTGCTGTACCGCCTGGAGCAGAAGGCGGGCTTCAAGTCGACCTGGATTCCCTACCAGGGCGGCAACCAGGCGCTGCTGGCACTGATGGGCGGACACCTGCACGCCGCGGTGATCACGCCCAGCACGGCCATGGCGCAGATCCGCAACGGCGACGTGCGCCTGTTGGGCATCAGCAGCGAGTCGCGCAGCGAATTCTTTCCCGACGTGCCGACCTTTCGCGAGCAGGGGTACGATGTGGTGGAGACGCTGTGGCGCGGTGTGATGGTGACCAAGGGCACGCCGCCCGCGGTCACGGCACGGCTGGTGCGGGGCATGGAGGATGTCGAGAAGCGGCCCGCGTGGAAGACTTTCATGCGCGAGAACATGCAGGACAGCATGCCGCTGTCGCAGCCGGACCTGCAGCGTTTCGTCGCCAGCGAGGTCGCCGACCGGCGGCAGTTCCTGATGTCGCTGCAGAAGAAATAAGGCAATGAATATTCTTTGTTCGGAACGCGGCGCGCGGGAACTGGCCGACGCCGGCATCCTGGCGCGCTGGCCCGGCCAGGTCAACCTGATCGGCATCGGGCAAGCCGACCAGGCGGACCTGGTCTTCCTGACGCGCGACGTCGTCTGGCCGTCCACCGACGACTGGCTGGCGCCGGCTACCGCGGCGTTCTACGACGCGATGCTGGCCGCCCCCAGGCTGCGCTGGGTCCACACCTATGCCTCGGGCGCCGACCGGCGCATCTATCACGACCTGCGCGCGCGCGGCGTCAAGGTCACCAATTCCGCCGGCGCCAACGCCGGCGCGGTGGCCCAGACGGCGCTGGCGGGGTTCCTGTATTTCGCCCGCCGGCTGCACACGGCGCGCCGCCAGCAACTGGAGAAGCGCTGGCAGCCGATGGCGCACGACGAGGTCCGCGCGCTGCGCAGCACCGAGGCCATGGTGGTGGGGTGGGGCGAGATCGGCAGCCGCATCGGGCAGTACCTGTCCACGCTGGGCATGCCGCTGCGGGTGCTGCGCCAGAGCGCGGTACCCGTGGAGGGGGTGAGCGCCACCGGCGGCTATGAACGCTTCCACGAATGGGTGGGGCAGGTGGACTGGGTGTTCTTCGCCTGCCCGCTGTCGCCGGCCACGCGGGGGCTGTTCAACCTGCGCACGCTGGACGCGCTGCGGGCCGAGCGGCCGCTGGGCGTGGTCAACGTGGCGCGCGGCCCCCTGATCGACACGCAGGCGCTGCTGGCGGCGCATGAACGCGGCCTGGTGCGCCACGCCCACCTGGACGTCTTCGACACCGAGCCGCTGCCGCCGGACCACCCGCTATGGGACTGCGAGGATTTCCTCGTGACGCCCCACATGGCGGGAACTTCCGACGGCAACCGCGAGGAGGTCGTGGAGCGTTTCCTGGGGCTGTTCGCCCGCTACCTGGAAACGGGCGCGAACTAAGGCCGGCGGCCCGGTTTCAGGAGAAGAACTGGCGCCGCGCCTCGGCCGATACGTCCACGCCGGCGGCATGGGCGCGCCGCAGCACGTCCCAGTAATAGCGGTAGCTGGCGCGGTCGTGCAGCCGGCCGGCCTGCGGGTCGCCGTCGCGGATGGGGCCCCAGTCGGCGCGGGCGGCGGCCAGCAGGATGCGCTCGGCATCGGCGACGTCGGCCGCGGTGGGCGACAGGGCCTCGACGATGGGATCGATCTGCGAGGGGTGGATGCTCCACATGCGCGTGTAGCCGAATTCGCGTCCGGCGCGCCGGGCGGCGCGCGAGATGACGTCGGGCGCGTTCAGTTCGGTGACGACGTTGTGCGAGGGCACCTTGCCGTAGGCGTGGCAGGCGGCCGCGATCTCGAGCTTGGCGCGGGCGATGAGCGGATGGTCGAACTGGCCTTCGGCGGTCAGGGCGTGCGCGGGGATGGCGCCGTGGTGCGAGGACACGAAGTCCATCAGCCCGAAGGACAGGCATTCGATGGCGGGGTGGGCGGCGATGCGGAAGACTTCGCGCAGCGCGCCGTGGGTCTCGATCAGGACGTGGACGGGGATCTTGCGGTCCAGGCCCATTTCCATGCCTATGCGTTCGATGGATTCGGCGGCGTTGAGGGCGTCGTTGGCGGAGTTGACCTTGGGGACGGTGATGTAGGCCAGCCTGGGGCCGGCGATGCCGATGAGGATGTCGAGGTCGCTGATGAAGGAGGGGTGGTTGACGTCGTGGACGCGGACGCCGACGCGGCCGTGGCGGTTGGCGTCGCTGGCGGCCAGGCGAGCGGCCATTTCGGCGTGTTCGGCTTCGCGGCCGACGGCGGCGCCGTCTTCGCAGTCCAGGGTGACGTCGAAGACGGGGCCGGCCTGGGCCTGGCGTTCCAGGCTTTTCTGCATCAGTTTTTCGGAGCCGGCGTAGTGGTCGCAGACGGGGAGGACTGCGGGGGGCTTGGCTGACTGGTGGAGGACTGCTGAGGGGTGTTTCATCGGGTCTGGTCCGGGTTCTTGAGACGGCCGTGTCCGGGGCGATGGGCTGGCGGGGCGCAGCGACGCCGGTCCCGCTGCGCGGGACTTCCCGG
>MKUP01000010.1:0-590110 GCA_001898625.1 Burkholderiales bacterium 67-32 | reverse complement strand
GCTCAGACAGCTGCGCCCTTGCTTCCCCGCCAAGCCTGACAAAACCGGCGGCGCCGAATGCGCCCCGCCAGCCCATCGCCCCGGACACGGCCTGCGGCAGCGAGTATTGTCGCGCCGCAGAGGTGGGGGGGCGAAAAAAAAGCACGCGAGACGATATCGTACTCGCGTGCTTCCGCTACCGCAGCGCCCCTGGGGGCGTCAGCGCGCAGGGGGATTAGAGCAGATGCTTGACGCCGTCGCGCTCTTCGGTCAGCTCTTTCAGCGTCAGGTCCATGCGCTCGCGCGAGAAGGCGTCGATCTCGAGGTCCTTGACGACCGCGTATTCGCCGTTCTTCGTGATGACGGGGACGCCGTAGATGATGCCTTCGGGGATGCCGTAGGAGCCGTCCGAGGGAACACCCATCGTGACCCACTTGCCGTTGCTGCCCAGGATCCAGTCGTGGACGTGGTCGATGGCGGCGTTGGCGGCGGAGGCGGCGGAGGACAGGCCGCGGGCGTCGATGATGGCGGCGCCGCGCTTGCCGACGGTCGGGATGAAGGTGTTGCGGTTCCAGTCGTCGTCATTGACCACCGACAGGGCGGGCTTGCCGGCCAGGGTGGCGAAGCGGAAGTCGGGGTACATCGTGGGCGAGTGGTTGCCCCAGACGATCAGCTTCTCGATGTCGCCGACGGCGACGCCGGCCTTGGCGGCCAGTTGCGACAGGGCGCGGTTGTGGTCCAGGCGCAGCATGGCGGTGAAGTTGCGGGCGGGCAGGTCCGGGGCCGACTTCATCGCGATGTAGGCGTTGGTGTTGGCGGGGTTGCCCACGACCAGCACCTTGACGTTGCGGCTGGCGACGGCGTTCAGGGCCTTGCCCTGGGCCGTGAAGATCTGGGCGTTGACCGTCAGCAGGTCCTTGCGCTCCATGCCGGGGCCGCGGGGGCGGGCGCCGACCAGCAGGGCCACGTCGGCGTCCTTGAAGGCGGTCATGGGGTCGCTGTGGGCGGTGACTTCCTTCAGCAGCGGGAAGGCGCAGTCCTCGAGCTCCATGATGACGCCCTTGAGTGCCTTCTGCGCCTTTTCATCGGGAATTTCCAGCAACTGCAGGATGACCGGCTGGTCCTTGCCGAGCATTTCGCCAGAAGCGATGCGGAACAACAGGGCGTAGCCGATCTGGCCGGCGGCGCCGGTGACGGCGACGCGCATTGCGGGCTTGGTCATATGAGTCTCCGAAGCGGATGGGGGTGAGTGAGAATGACGCGACGCGCAGTGTAACTCCGCGGGGGAAGGTCACGGCGCGATGCTTGATGGGGGATCGGGGACGGGAAAGCGACGGCCACGGCCAGGGGAGGGCGGCTGGGCGCCAGGGTGCTGCGGGCGGCGCGGCAAGCGTGGGTCGGCATGATCGTGGGAGTGTAGAAAAATCGCCGTTGAGCGTCAATAAACATATCTTATGTTTTATATAAGACATAAGATTTTTTTACGGGTTGCGTTGGACATCGCGGGTTACGCTGTGACACAATCCCGGCCATGCCGTTCAAGCCTCACCCGCCCTGCCTGTCCGCTTCGACCGACGCGCCCGCGACGGCCGGCCCGGCCGTGGCCCCGGAGCCGGGTGCCCCGGGCGCGGCATTCAGTCCTTTATACAGGCAAATCAAGGGCCTGATCCTGCAAAGCCTGGATCGCGGCGAATGGAAGCCGGGCGAGGCCATCCCCAGCGAACTGGATCTGGCCGCCCGCTTCAAGGTCAGCCAGGGCACGGTGCGCAAGGCCATCGACGAGCTGGCCGCCGACAACATCCTGCTGCGCCGCCAGGGCAAGGGCACCTTCGTCGCCACCCATCACGAGGACCGCGTCCGGTTCCGCTTCCTGCGCCTGGCGCCCGACGACGGGCAGCACGCCCGCTCGCGCAGCCGCTTCCTGGAATGCCGCCGCCTGCGCGCGCCGGCCGAGGTGGCCAAGGCGCTCGAGCTGCGCGCGGGCGACAGCGTGGTGCTGGTACGCCGCGTGCTGTCGTTCGGCCAGGTCCCCACGGTCATTGACGAGATCTGGCTGCCGGGCTCCCTGTTCCGGGGGCTGACGGCCGAACGTCTGGCGGAATACAAGGGGCCGATGTACGGCCTGTTCGAAAGCGAGTTCGGCGTGCGCATGATCCGCGCCGACGAGAAAATCCGCGCGGTCCCGGCCGGAGTGCCGGAGGCCGAGCTACTGGATATCGAGGCGGGAACGCCTCTGCTGCAGGTGGAACGGATCTCGTTCACCTACGGCGATCGCCCGGTCGAGATGCGCCGCGGGCTGTATCTGACTTCGCGCTACCACTACCGGAACAGCCTCAATTGATGCCGTTTTGGGACACGATTTGATACGGTGGCGCTGAATGGGCGAAAATAACGGGGTTTGCCTTACTCGGCGGCTTTCGGGCGGCTCCATGACGCCGGCTTCTGGAGCCCCGACGAAAGCCTGGCCTGCCGGCCCGATTTTCCAAGACGACTCCTGACGCCTAGCCGCGCAGCAATGTTTTTTTTCATGGTTCGCTTACTTTCCCCGAGGTCGTGATGTCCGACTCTGCCGCAAAACCCCGCCCACAGTTCAGAAATATCAATATCACCCAGCTCGCGGGATACCGCCTGCCACTGGCTGGCAAGGTGTCGATCCTGCACCGCGTTTCCGGCTTCGCGCTGTTCCTGGCGCTGCCGCTGGTGCTGCTGCCGCTGTTCGAACGCAGCCTGATTTCTGAGATCGGCTTCGCGCAGTTCCACGATTTCGTTGCACATCCCTTGGTCAAGATCGTCCTGCTGGGCCTGATCTGGGCATACCTGCATCACTTCTGTGCGGGCATCCGGTTCCTGGCGCTGGATCTGCACAAGGGACTGGAAAAGCACACCGCCCAGCGCACCGCGGGCACCGTGCTGGTCGTCAGCCTGGCGCTGACCGTCGTCTTCGGTTTGAAACTGTTCGGAGTATTCTGATGTCGGCCCCGCAAAACATCGGTCCCAAGCGCCTGGTCGTCGGCGCCCACTACGGCGTGAAGGACTGGATCCTTCAGCGTGTCACCGCCGTCATCCTGGTCATCTACACGCTGGTGCTGGGCATCGGCGCGCTGGTCACTCCGGAATTCACCTACGAAAACTGGGTGCGCCTGTTCAATTTCGAAGTGCTCAGCTTCCCCCTGGGCAAGCTGCTGGCCATGCTGGCCTTCATATCGCTTGCCTACCATGCCTGGATCGGCGTGCGTGACATCTGGATGGACTACGTCAAGCCGACGGGCATCCGCCTGGCGCTGCAAGTCCTGACCGTTCTGTGGCTGGTCGGCTCCGTCGTCTATGCCGCTCAAATTCTGTGGAGAATCTAAGTCGTGGCCGCCGTTAAATCTTCTCTTCCGCGCCGCCAGTTCGATGTGGTGGTCGTCGGCGCCGGTGGATCCGGCATGCGTTGCTCGCTGCAGCTGGCCCAGGCCGGCCTGAGCGTCGCCGTTTTCTCCAAGGTGTTCCCGACGCGCTCGCACACCGTCGCGGCGCAGGGCGGCATCGGCGCCTCGCTGGGCAACATGAGCGAGGACAACTGGTTCTGGCACATGTACGACACCGTCAAGGGGTCGGATTGGCTGGGCGACCAGGACGCCATCGAATTCATGTGCCGCGAGGCCACCAACGCGGTCTACGAGCTCGAGCACTTCGGCATGCCGTTCGACCGCAACCCCAACGGCACGATCTACCAGCGTCCGTTCGGCGGCCATACCGCCAACTTCGGCGAAAAGCCGGTGCAGCGCGCCTGTGCCGCCGCCGACCGGACCGGCCACGCGCTGCTGCATACGCTCTACCAGCGCAACGTCGCCGCCCGCACCCAGTTCTTCGTCGAGTGGATGACGCTGGACCTCGTCCGTGACTCCGAGGGCGACGTGGTGGGCGTGACCGCGCTGGAAATGGAAACCGGCGAGATCTACATCTTCGAAGCCAAGACCACCGTGCTGGCCACGGGTGGCGCGGGCCGCATCTGGGCCGCCTCGACCAACGCCTTCATCAACACCGGCGACGGCCTGGGCATGGCGGCGCGCGCCGGCCTGCCTCTGGAAGACATGGAGTTCTGGCAGTTCCACCCCACCGGCGTGGCCGGTGCCGGCGTGCTGATCACCGAAGGCGTGCGCGGCGAGGGCGGCATTCTGCTGAACAAGGACGGCGAGCGCTTCATGGAGCGCTATGCCCCGACGCTGAAGGACCTGGCGCCGCGCGACTTCGTGTCGCGCTCGATGGACCAGGAAATCAAGGAAGGCCGCGGTGCGGGCCCCCACGGCGACTACGTGCTGCTCAAGCTCGATCACCTGGGCGCCGATACGATCAACAAGCGCCTGCCGTCGATCCGCGAGATCGCGATCAAGTTCGCGAACGTCGATCCCATCAAGGAACCGATCCCGGTCGTGCCGACCATCCACTACCAGATGGGCGGCATCCCGACCAACTACCACGGCCAGGTGGTCGTGCCCAAGGACGGCAACCCCAACACGGTGGTCAACGGCCTGTACGCCATCGGCGAATGCGCCTGCGTGTCGGTGCACGGCGCCAACCGCCTGGGCACGAACTCGCTGCTCGACCTGGTGGTGTTCGGCCGCGCGGCCGGCAACCACATCGTCGGCGCCGATCTCAAGCGCCGCAGCCACAAGGACCTGCCGGCCGACGCCGCGGACTTCACGCTGGGCCGTGTCGACGCGCTGGAAAGCCGCAAGCAGGGCGAGCGCGTGCAGAACGTCGCCAACGACATCCGCAATTCCATGCAGCGCCACTGCGGCGTGTTCCGCACCCAGACGCTGCTGGACGAAGGCGTGGGGCAGATCCTGGAACTGGCCGAGCGCGCCAAGAGCGTCGCCTTCCAGGACCATTCCAAGGTCTTCAACATGGCCCGCGTGGAAGCGCTGGAGCTGGAGAACCTGATCGAAGTGGCCAAGGCGACCATCGTGTCGGCCGCGGCGCGCAACGAGAGCCGCGGCGCCCATGCGCACAGCGACTTCCCCGAGCGCGACGACCAGAAGTGGCTGCGCCACTCGCTGTGGTACGCGGAAGGCAACCGCCTCGACTACAAGCCCGTGACGATGAAGCCGCTGACCGTCGACAGCTTCCCGCCCAAGGCAAGGACTTTTTAACCCCCCTACGCGCTGACGCGCGCCCCCCCAGGGGGCGGCGCTGGCGGACCGGCAAAGCCGGATCCGCGGCGCCCAGGGTAAGGGGCTCAACCTTTTTTGGAGTGCTCTGATGAGTGCTAAACGTGTTGTGAAGTTCGAGATCTACCGCTACGACCCGGACAAGGACCAGCGTCCTTACATGCAGAAGCTCGAGGTCGAGCTGGGGCCGAACGACAAGATGCTGCTTGACGCGCTGGTGCGCATCAAGAACGACGTCGACGACAGCCTGTCCTTCCGCCGTTCGTGCCGCGAGGGTGTGTGCGGCTCCGACGCCATGAACATCAACGGCAAGAACGGCCTGTCGTGCACGACCAACCTGCTCGACCTGAAGCAGCCTATCGTGCTCAAGCCGCTGCCCGGCCTGCCGGTCATCCGCGACCTGATCGTGGACATGACCCACTTCTTCAACCAGTACCACTCGGTCAAGCCGTTCCTGATCAACGACACGCCGCCGCCCGAGAAGGAGCGCCTGCAGTCGCCCGAGGCCCGCGAAGAGCTGGACGGTCTGTATGAGTGTATTCTGTGTGCTTGCTGCTCGACGTCGTGCCCGTCGTTCTGGTGGAACCCCGACAAGTTCGTGGGCCCGGCCGGGCTGCTGCAGGCATACCGCTTCCTCGCGGACAGCCGCGACGAAGCGGCCGGGGAACGTTTGGATAACCTCGAGGATCCATATCGTTTGTTCCGTTGCCACACCATCATGAATTGCGTCGATGTCTGTCCCAAGGGGCTGAACCCCACCCGGGCAATAGGCAAGATCAAGGAAATGATGGCCCGGCGGGCGATCTGACGCCGTGGTGCCGGAGTTTTCCCTGCATGACCGGACGCGCCTGCGTTGGCGCGCCCGGCGTGGACTGCTCGAGAACGACCTGATACTGACGCGTTTCCTGGACGCGTACGAATCCCGGCTCAGCGACGCCGACGTGGCGGAGTTGACCCGGTTGCTCGAGCTGTCCGACAACGAGCTGATGGACTATCTGTTGGCTCGCAAGGAACCCGAGGGAGACCTTGCTACGCCAGCCATGCGGGACTTGCTGAAGCGGCTGCGCTCGGTGTGAGCGGCCGGAGTCCATGTGAATTGATTTTGATGGAAGAGGAACATCCGATGAAACTGTCCGACAAGAAAGCGACCCTGACATTCTCCGATGGGAGCCAGGGTGCCGAGTTTCCGGTTTATGAAGGCACGATCGGCCCGTCGGTCGTGGATATCCGCAAGCTGTACGCGCAAACCGGGATGTTCACTCTCGATCCTGGTTTCATGTCGACGGCTGCTTGCTCGTCCAGCATCACCTACATCGATGGCGACAAGGGCGAACTGCTGTACCGCGGCTATCCGATCGAACAACTGGCGGTCAAGTGCGACTTCCTGGAAACCTGCTACCTGATCCTGAACGGCGAGCTGCCCAACGCCAAGCAGAAGGCTGACTTCGACCACCTGGTGACCCATCACACCATGGTCAACGAGCAGTTGCAGTTCTTCCTGCGCGGCTTCCGCCGCGACGCCCACCCGATGGCCGTGCTGACCGGCCTGGTCGGCGCGCTGTCGGCGTTCTACCACGACTCGATCGACATCACCCAGCCCAAGCACCGCGAGATCTCGGCCATCCGCCTGATCGCCAAGATGCCCACGCTGGTGGCCATGGCCTACAAGTACTCGGTCGGCCAGCCCTACGTCTATCCGAAGAACGACCTGTCCTACACCGGCAACTTCCTGCACATGATGTTCGCCACGCCGTGCGAGGAATACAAGGTGAACCCGGTCATCGAGCGCGCGCTCGACCGCATTTTCATCCTGCATGCCGACCACGAGCAGAATGCCTCGACCTCGACCGTGCGCCTGTGCGGTTCGTCGGGTACCAACCCGTTCGCCGCCATCGCGGCGGGCGTGGCTTGCCTGTGGGGCCCGGCCCACGGCGGCGCCAACGAAGCGGCGCTGCAGATGCTGGAAGACCTGCTGGCCGCCGGCGGCGTCGACAAGCTGGGCGAGTTCGTCGCCAAGGTCAAGGACAAGGATTCGGGCGTGCGCCTGATGGGCTTCGGCCATCGCGTCTACAAGAACTACGACCCCCGCGCCAAGCTGATGCAGGAAACCTGCCGCGAAGTGCTGGAAGCCATGGGCCTGCAGGACGATCCGCTGTTCAAGCTGGCCATGGCGCTGGAAAAGATCGCCCTGGAAGACGACTACTTCGTCCAGCGCAAGCTGTACCCGAACGTCGACTTCTATTCGGGTATCGTCCAGCGCGCCATCGGCATCCCGACCCAACTGTTCACGGCCATCTTCGCGCTGGCCCGTACCGTGGGCTGGATCGCGCAGTGGGACGAAATGATCTCCGATCCCGACTACAAGATCGGCCGTCCCCGCCAGCTGTTCACCGGTTCGCCCGCGCGCGACGTGCTGGACCTGGGCAAGCGTTGATCCCTCGGCCGGCGGCTTGCCGCCGGCGGGTGAGGTTCTTCCCCGAAAACCCGCCTGCTTGCAGGCGGGTTTTTTCATGCCTGCATCCTCGGCGGCTCCGGTCCTGCAGCGCCGCGGGTCAGAGGCTTCGGGCGGTCAGGCCACGCCGGTTCCACGGCAGCCTGGCCAGCACGCGGGCCAATCCGCAGAAGCCGGACAGCCCGGCGAAGACCAGGCCGCTGCCCACCAGTCCGGACAGCAGGTGGAACCAGGGGCTGACCGTCAGGCCCAGGACCACGCCCAGCGCCACCAGCGTGCCGGCAACGATTTGGACCTGCCGCTGGAGTTCCAGAGGCTGGGAGCGGTCCCGCACGACGGGCAGGCCGGCGCGTTTCCAGGCATCGAGTCCGCCTTCCAGGACATAGGCATCGCCAGGGGCGCGGGCGGCCAGCGCCTGCGCATGCATGCGCGTGCGGTTGCCGGACCGGCAGTGAAAGACGACGGGCGTGCCGGAGCCGGCCAGCGGCCCGGCATCAGGCAGCCGGGCGAACGGAATGTGGCGCGAACCGGGGATGCGTTCCCGCGCATGTTCGTCGATATCGCGAATGTCGACCAGCAGGGCGCCCTGGTCGAGCAGGGCGGAGGCGGCGTGGGGGGCGAGCAGGCGTGGCGTCATGTCGTGCTGTCCTTGGGCGAGGGGCAGAAGATCGCCTTGAGCGTGGCGATCAGCCGCTCCACATCGGGATTGGCGATGCGGTAGTGCAGGGTCTGCGATGCCCTGCGGAATGAAACCAGTCCTTCGTCGCGCATCCGGGCCAGGTGCTGGGACAGGGCGGACTGGCTGAGCGGCACTTGCGCCAGCAGTTCGCCCACCGTGAGTTCGCCGTGTTCGATCAGCAGGCACAGCACCAGCAGCCGCGATTCGTTGCCTACCGAGCGCAGCAGCGCGGCGGCCTGGGCGGCTCCTTCCTGCATGAAGTGCCGATCTTCCGGGGATGAAGGCATGATTTAAATATTAGAAAATACTAATTTAGTAAATTCTAATTAAATGCCTGACGCTTGTCCATCGATGCGGTCAATTACCGTATCTTGGATCGCTTCCGCACATCGCAAAATCGCGTTCGTTCAATCGTTGCTCCGCAAAAAAGCCGGCTTTCATAGGCCGGTTTTTTGTTTCTCATCATGGAATTTTAATTTTAAGTTGTTGATTTTATTAAATAAAAAATAATTCTTCTAGAAGAGTAAAAGCGTTGATTGCGTTGCAGCATATCTATAGATTGTTCCTTACCCGGCACCGCGGCCGCCAGGATTTCCAACTGTCGTTCACTACCCTTGAAGGAGATATCCATGTCCCAACGCAACGCCGAAATCGAGAAGCTGGAGCAGGAGTGGCGCGAGAACCCGCGCTGGAAAGGCATACGCCGGGGCTACGACGCCGAACGGGTCATCGCGCTGCGGGGCTCGGTGCAACCCGAGCACACCCTGGCCCGCCGGGGAGCCGAGAGGCTCTGGAAGATGCTGAGCGAGGAGCCCTTCGTCAATTCGCTGGGCGCGATGACGGGCAACCAGGCCATGCAGCAGGTGAAGGCGGGGCTGCGCGCCATTTATCTGTCGGGCTGGCAGGTCGCGGGTGATGCCAACCTGGCGGGCGAGATGTACCCCGACCAGTCCCTGTATCCGGCCAATTCCGTTCCATCGGTCGTGCGCCGCATCAACAATGCCTTGCAGCGCTGCGACCAGGTTCAGTGGATGGAGGGCGGCCGGCCGGGTACGCCGGACTACATCGATTATTTCGCGCCCATCGTGGCCGATGCCGAGGCGGGCTTCGGCGGCGTCCTGAACGCCTTCGAGCTGATGAAGGCCATGATCGACGCGGGCGCCGCCGGCGTGCATTTCGAAGACCAATTGGCCTCGGTCAAGAAGTGCGGCCACATGGGTGGCAAGGTCCTGGTGCCCACGCGCGAGGCGGTCTCCAAGCTGGTCGCCGCGCGCCTGGCCGCCGATACGCTAGGCGTGCCGACGCTGCTGCTGGCCCGCACCGACGCCGACGCGGCCGACCTGATCACCAGCGACGTCGACGAGAATGACCGGCCGTTCATCACTGGCGAGCGGACCGTCGAAGGCTTCTTCCGCACGCGGGCGGGCATCGACCAGGCCATTTCCCGCGGGCTGGCCTATGCGGCGTATGCCGACCTGATCTGGTGCGAGACCTCGACCCCCAACCTGGACTATGCGCGCCGCTTCGCCGAGGCCATCCATGACCAGTATCCGGGCAAGCTGCTGGCCTACAACTGCTCGCCGTCGTTCAACTGGAAGAAGAACCTGGACGACGCCACGATCGCCAAGTTCCAGCGCGAGTTGGGCGCCATGGGCTACAAGTTCCAGTTCATCACGCTGGCCGGCTTCCATGCGCTGAACTACGGCATGTTCGACCTGGCCTACGGCTATGCCCGCGAGCAGATGACGGCCTTCGTGGCCCTCCAGCAGAAGGAGTTCGCCGCGGCCGAGCGCGGCTTCACGGCGGTCAAGCACCAGCGCGAGGTCGGCACCGGCTATTTCGATGCGGTGACCCAGGCGGTGGAGGGCGGCCGTTCGTCCACCACGGCGCTGCACGGCTCGACCGAGGCCGAGCAGTTCGAGGAGCATGCCGAGCAGAAAGTGGCGTGAGCGTGAAGAGGGCGTGATGGCGTCTCCCGGTGTGGTGCATGCACCGCATCGGGAGCGGGGAGGCGCTGCGTTGCAGCACCGGAACTTAAGGACATGCGCCGGGTCATCCAGTACAGTGGCTGTCGTCCAAACCGCCACACTCGCTTGGCTTTTCCGAGCGAGGGAAGTCCCCAAGTGCTATGCTTTACAGGTTTATTGATTTATTTCCTTCCAACCGAAAGGTTCCATCAACCGCCTTCTGCACTAGCTATCCGCTAATCGGCCAAGCCGTGTCGCGGAAGGTCCGTCCTGCATCGAACGGGTGAAACACCCGGCAAGGTGAAGCGCAAATCATGTCCAGCATCCAAGAATCCAGCACCTCGTATCTGTTCGGGGGTAACGCGCCGTACGTGGAAGAACTCTACGAGGCCTACCTCGACAATCCGGGTTCCGTTCCCGACAACTGGCGCAATTACTTCGACCAGTTGCAGCACACGCCGGCGGTTGACGGCCAGGAATCCACCCGCGACCAGGCCCATGCGCCGGTCATCGAATCCTTCGCCCAGCGCGCGCGCGCCAATGCCTTCCTGCCGCGTACCGCCGAAAGCGACCTGTCGGTCGCGGGCAAGCAGGTCCACGTCCAGTCCATCATCGCCGCCTACCGCTACCTCGGTGCGCGCTGGGCCGATCTCGACCCGCTGCAGCGCCAGGAACGCCCGGCCATCCCCGAACTGGAGCCCAGCTTCTACGGCCTGACCGAATCCGACATGGACAAGGTCTACTCCGCCACCAACACCTATTTCACGACCGCCGAGCACATGACGCTGCGCGAGATCGTGAAGGCGCTGCGCGACACGTATTGCCGCAGCATCGGCGTCGAGTTCATGCACGTGTCCGACCCGGTCATCAAGCGCTGGATCCAGCAACGCCTGGAAAGCACCCAGGCCACGCCCAGCCTGTCGGCCGACCAGAAGAAGCACGTACTGGATCGCCTGACCGCGGCCGAAGGCCTGGAGCGCTACCTGCACACCAAGTACGTCGGCCAGAAGCGCTTTTCGCTGGAAGGCGGCGAAAGCTTCATCGCCGCCATCGACGAACTGATCCAGCATGCCGGTGAAGTCGGCATCCAGGAAGTGGTGCTGGGCATGGCCCACCGTGGCCGCCTGAACGTGCTGGTCAACACCCTGGGCAAGATGCCCAAGGACCTGTTCGCCGAATTCGAAGGCAAGTACGACGACGGCGGCCTGGCGGCCGGCGACGTCAAGTACCACAAGGGCTTCTCGAGCGACGTCTCGACCCGTGGCGGTCCCGTCCACGTGTCGCTGGCGTTCAACCCCTCGCACCTGGAAATCGTCAACCCCGTGGTCGAAGGCAGCGCCCGTGCGCGCCAGGAACGCCGCGGCATGGAAGGCGGCAAGCAGGTGCTGCCGGTGCTGGTCCACGGCGACGCCGCCTTCATCGGCCAGGGCGTCGTGATGGAAACCCTGAACCTGGCGCAGACCCGCGGCTACGGCACGGGCGGCACGGTCCACCTGGTCATCAACAACCAGATCGGCTTTACCACCTCCGATCCGCGCGACACCCGCTCCACGCTGTATTGCACCGACGTGGTCAAGATGATCGAGGCGCCGGTGCTGCACGTGAACGGCGACGATCCCGAAGCCGTCGTGTTCGCCACCCGCCTGGCCCTGGACTTCCGCGTCGAGTTCCAGAAGGACATCGTGGTCGACATCGTCTGCTTCCGCAAGCTGGGCCACAACGAGCAGGACACCCCCGCGCTGACCCAGCCGCTGATGTACAAGCGCATCGGCCAGCACCCCGGCACGCGCAAGCTGTACGCCGACAAGCTGGCGGTGCAGGGCGTGATCGGCGCCGACGAGGGCGACGAGTTCGTCAAGCGCTTCCGTTCGGCAATGGACGAAGGCCGCCATACGATCGACCCCGTCCTGACCGACTACAAGAACAAGTACGCCGTCGACTGGTCGCCGTTCCTGGGCCGCAAGTGGACGGACGCCGCCGACACCTCGATGCCGCAGGCCGAGTTGAAGCGCCTGGGCGAGCGCATCACCACGGTGCCGGAAGGTTTCAAGGTCCACCCCATCGTCGAGAAGGTTCTGGCCGACCGCCGCGCCATGGCGCGCGGTGAAATGAACCTGGACTGGGGCATGGGCGAGCACCTGGCCTTTGCCAGCCTGGTGGCCTCCGGCTACCCCGTGCGCCTGACCGGCCAGGATTCGGGCCGCGGCACCTTCACGCACCGCCACGCCGTCCTGCACGACCAGAAGCGCGAACGCTGGGATTCGGGCGTGTACGTGCCGCTGCAGAACGTGTCCGAGGCCCAGGCGCCGTTCCGCGTCATCGACTCGCTGCTGTCCGAAGAAGCCGTCATGGGCTTCGAATACGGCTACTCGAGCGCCGAGCCCAACACGATGGTGATCTGGGAAGGACAGTTCGGCGACTTCGCCAACGGCGCCCAGGTCGTGATCGACCAGTTCATCAGCTCGGGCGAAGCCAAGTGGGGCCGCCAGTCGGGCCTGGTGCTGATGCTGCCGCACGGCTACGAAGGGCAGGGCCCGGAGCACTCGTCGGGCCGCATCGAGCGCTTCCTGCAACTGTGCGCCGACACCAACATGCAAGTGGTGCAGCCGACCACCGCCGCGCAGATCTTCCACCTGCTGCGCCGCCAGATGATCCGCCAGTTCCGCAAGCCGCTGGTCATCTTCACGCCCAAGTCGCTGCTGCGCAACAAGGACGCCACCTCGCCGCTGTCCGACCTGAGCAAGGGTTCGTTCCAGACGCTGATCGGCGAAGTCGACGAAACCATCGACGCCTCCAAGGTCAAGCGCCTGCTGGTCTGCTCGGGCAAGGTCTACTACGACCTGGTCAACGCCCGCAAGGAGCGCGGCGCCAACGACGTGGTCATCGCCCGTGCCGAACAGCTGTATCCGTTCCCGCACAAGAGCCTGACCGCCGAGCTCAAGAAGTACCCGAACGTCACCGAGGTGGTCTGGGTGCAGGACGAGCCGCAGAACCAGGGCCCGTGGTTCTACGTGCAGCATCATCTGTACGAGAACATGAACGAAGGCCAGAAGCTCGCCTACGCCGGCCGTCCGGCCTCGGCGTCGCCGGCCGTCGGCTACTACTCCAAGCACATGGAACAGCTGAAGTCGCTGCTCGACCAGGCCTTCGGCCGTCTCAAGGGCGTCGTGCTGACCAAGTGATCCTTACGTCCGGGACCGCCGCTTGCAGGCGGTCCCGGCTCCCGGCCACCTGGCGCCGGACCCAGAAAGAACTCCCCATCCTTGCGGAATAACTGACATGGCCATAGTCGACGTAAAAGTCCCCCAATTTTCTGAATCGGTGTCGGAAGGCACCCTGCTGACCTGGAAGAAGAAGCCGGGCGAAGCCATCTCGCGCGATGAAATCGTGATCGAGATCGAGACCGACAAGGTCGTGCTGGAAGTGCCGGCACCCGCCGACGGCGTGCTGGCCGAGATCGTCAAGGCCGACGGCAGCACCGTCGTCTCGGAAGAAGTGATCGCCAAGATCGATACGGCAGGCAAGGCCGCGGCCGCTCCCGCCGCCGCTGCTGCTCCCGCGCCGGCCGCCGCCGCCCCGGCTCCTGCTGCCGCACCCGCCGCCGCCCCGGCCGCCGCTCCGGCCGCCGCGCCCGCGACCTCGATCCCGTCGCCCGCCGCCGCCAAGCTGCTGGCCGAGCAGGGCATCTCGCCCGAGTCCGTGCAAGGCACGGGCCGCGGTGGCCGCATCACCAAGGGCGATGCCCTGGGCGCCGCCGCCGCGCCGGCCGCCAAGCCCGCCGCCGCGCCCATCGTCAACGATGCCGCGACGCTGGTCAACGGCCGTCCCGAGCAGCGCGTGCCGATGAGCCGCCTGCGCGCCCGCGTGGCCGAGCGCCTGCTGCAATCGCAATCGGAAAACGCCATCCTGACCACGTTCAACGAGGTCAACATGCAGGCCGTGATGGACTTGCGCGCCAGGTACAAGGACAAGTTCGAGAAGGAACACGGCGTCAAGCTGGGCTTCATGTCCTTCTTCGTGAAGGCCGCCGTGGCCGCGCTCAAGCGCTATCCGGTCATCAACGCCTCGGTCGACGGCAAGGACATCGTCTACCACGGCTACTTCGACATCGGCATCGCCGTCGGCAGCCCGCGCGGCCTGGTGGTGCCCATCCTGCGCAATGCCGACCAGCTCAGCCTGGCCGACATCGAGAAGAAGATCGCCGAGTTCGGCCAGAAGGCCAAGGAAGGCAAGCTGAGCCTGGACGACCTGACCGGCGGCACGTTCTCGATCTCGAACGGCGGCACCTTCGGCTCGATGCTGTCGACCCCCATCATCAACCCGCCGCAGTCGGCCATCCTGGGCGTGCACGCCACCAAGGACCGCGCCGTGGTGGAAAACGGCCAGATCGTCATCCGCCCGATGAACTACCTGGCGATGTCCTACGACCACCGCATCATCGACGGCCGCGAAGCCGTGCTGGGCCTGGTCGCGATGAAGGAAGCCCTGGAAGACCCGCAGCGCCTGCTGCTAGATATCTGATCCCCCCTACGCGCTGACGCGCGCCCCCCAGGGGGCGATGCGGGTGGACCGGCGGAGCCGGATCCACCGCATCCTGGGGTACCGCAAGGCGCGGTGTCTTGGGTTGATCGGGGTTCTAACTGGAAGAATGAAATGAGTAAGCAATTCGACGTCGTCGTCATCGGTGCCGGTCCCGGCGGGTACATCGCGGCGATCCGCGCCGCGCAACTGGGTATGTCGGTCGCCTGCATCGACGCCTGGAGCAATGCCAAGGGCGGTCCCGCCCCCGGCGGCACCTGCACCAACGTGGGCTGCATTCCCTCGAAGGCGCTGCTGCAATCGTCCGAGTACTACGAGCACGCCGGCCACCACTTTGCCGACCACGGCATCGAGGTCAAGGGCCTGGGCCTGGACCTGGGCAAGCTGATCAGCCGCAAGGACACGGTCGTCAAGCAGAACAACGACGGCATCCTGTTCCTGTTCAAGAAGAACAAGGTCACCTTCTTCCATGGCACGGGCGCGTTCTCGGGCCAGGTTGACGGCGGCTGGTCGATCAAGGTTTCCGGCCCGGCCGAGGAAGAACTCGTCGCCAAGCACGTGATCGTGGCGACTGGTTCCAGCCCGCGCGCGCTGCCCGACCTGCCGTTCGATGAAAAGCAGGTGCTGTCCAACGACGGCGCGCTGGCCATCGGTGGCGTGCCCAAGCGCCTGGGCGTGATCGGCGCAGGCGTGATCGGCCTGGAACTGGGCAGCGTGTGGCGCCGCCTGGGTTCGGACGTGACCATCCTGGAAGCCATGCCCAACTTCCTGCCCGCCGCCGACGAGCAGATCGCCAAGGAAGCCCTGAAGGTCCTGACCAAGCAGGGCCTGAAGATCAACCTGGGCGTGAAGATCGCCGAGGTCAAGGCCACGGCCAAGACCGTCACGGTCAAGTACACCGATGCCGCCGGCGCCGAGCAGTCGCTGGTCGTCGACAAGCTGATCGTGTCCATCGGCCGGGTGCCCAACACCCAGGGCCTGAACGCCGAAGGCGTGGGCCTGAAGCTGGACGAGCGCGGCTTCGTGGCTGTGGACGAAGACTGCCGCACCGGCCTGCCCAACGTCTGGGCCATCGGCGACGTGGTGCGCGGCCCCATGCTGGCGCACAAGGCCGAGGAAGAGGGCGTTGCCGTGGCCGAGCGTATCGCCGGCCAGCATGGCCACGTCAACTTCAACACCATTCCGTCGGTCATCTACACCTCGCCCGAGATCTCCTGGGTGGGGCAGACCGAGCAGGCGCTCAAGACCGAAGGCCGTGCCTACAAGACCGGCACCTTCCCGTTCCTGGCCAACGGCCGCGCCCGCGCGCTGGGCGATACGACCGGGATGGTCAAGGTCATCGCCGACGCCAAGACGGACGAGATCCTGGGCGTGCACATCATCGGCCCGCAGGCCTCCGAACTGATCTCGGAATGCGTGGTGGCCATGGAGTTCCGCGCGGCGTCGGAAGACATCGCCCGTATCTGCCATGCGCACCCGTCGCTGTCCGAGGCGGTGAAGGAAGCCGCGCTGGCGGTGGACAAGCGTTCCCTGAACTTTTGACCTCTTGAACACTGCCTGAGCAAAAAGAAAACGGCCGCAAGGCCGTTTTCTTTTGCGTGGAGGTCAGGCCGTGGCGCCGCGGTGGGCCGCCACGACGCGGTCCACGAAGGTGCCGGCGGCGCCGGTGTAGGCCTGGGGATCCAGCATGCGGTCGATGTCCTCGGGTTTCAGGTGGCGGGCGATGGTCGGGTTGGCCAGCAGGCCATCCTTGAACGTGCCGCCTTGCTCGAATACGTCCATGCAGATCTCGTAGACCAGCTCGTGGGCTTCCTGTCTGCCCAGGTGATCGCCCAGCTTCATCATGACCGCTTCCGACAGCAACAGGCCCTTCTGCACGGACAGGTTGCGCTCCATGTTGTTGCCCCGAACGGTCAGGCCGGCGGTGACGTAGGCCAGTTTGGCGAAGGCCGCGTCGGCCATGCAGCACAGGCGGGTGACGAACTCGCGTTCGGTCTGCAGCACGATCTTGTCGCGTTCGTGCTCGGCCATCATGCCTTCCAATCCCAGCGCCACGGTGCTGCGCACGACGCGCGAGATCGCCACGATGCCTTCGCAGGCGGGCGGGTTGCGCTTGTGGGGCATGGTGCTGCTGCCCACCTTGCCCAGGGTGAAGGGCTCTTCGAGTTCGGCGGTCTCGGTTTTCTGCAGGCTGTAGATCTCGTGGGCGATCTTGCCGGCGGTGCTGGTGCAGATCGCCAGCACGCAGGCCAGTTCGGCGATGCCGTCGCGGGCCACGTGCCAGCAGATCTCGGGGCAGGCGAGGCCGAGTTCCTTGAACAGCGCTTCTTGGACCGCGATGCCTTGGTCGCCCAGGGCGGCCAGCGTCCCGACCGCGCCGGAGAACTGGCCGACCAGCACTCGTTCCTTCATCTGCCGCAGGCGTTCCAGGTTGCGGCCGATCTCGGCCGCCCACACCGCGGCCTTGAAACCGAAGGTGATGGGCAGGGCCTGCTGGCCGTGGCTGCGTCCCGCCATGGTCTGGTCGCGATGCCGCTCGGCCAGTGCGATGACGTGGGCTTGTGCCCGGCGGTAGTTGTTCTCGATCTGTTCCAGCGCTTCCTTGACCTGCAGGATGGTGCCGGTGTCGACGATGTCCTGTGTCGTCGCGCCCCAGTGGATGAATTCCCCGGTGTCGCCGTCGCACACTTTCTTCATGGCCCGCAGCAGCGGAACGATGGGGTGGCTGGTGCGATCCATTTCCTGCTTCAGCTCCGCCAGGTCGATGAGTTCGACCCTGGCCTTGGCCTGGATCTCATCGGCGGCATGCTGGGGAATGATGCCCATGCGGGCTTGCACGCGAGCGAGTGCCGCTTCCACGTCCAGCCATTTCTGGACGGTCTGTTCGTCGCTGAAAATGCTCCGGGTGGCGGCGGTGCTGAACTGGTCTCGGAACAGCGCGCTGTCGATGACGTAGGCGCTCATGGGGCTTGTCTCCTGTCTGGGGGCGTGAATGGACGGTGCGTGGCGAACGCCGCTTTCACGCGGAGGCGTTCTGCTGGAAGGCTTCCATGGCATGCAGCGAATAGACGTAGGCCGCGCCGGCGTTCAGCGCGATCGCCGTTCCCAGCGCATCGCTCACCTCGGCCTCGGTGGCACCGGCCTTGACCGCCGCCGCGGCGTGCGAGGAAATGCAACCGTCGCAGCGCGTGGTGACGGCCACGGCCAGGGCGATCAGTTCGCGCGTCTTGGCGTCCAGCGCGCCGTTGGTGCCCAGGGCCGCGTTCAGGCCCCGGTAGGCGTCCAGCACCTTGGGGTTGGTGTTGCCCAGCTTGCTGGACGATTGGCGCAGCGTGCCCAGCAGTTCCTTCCAGTTCTCGAACATGTGTTGCTCCTGTCTAAGGGGATGGGGGGACATCAATCGACTTTGGTGCCGGCGGCGCTGATCACCTTCTTCCAGAGGGCGATGTCGTCGGCAAGGAAAGAAGCGAAGAATTCCGGCGTGCTGTTCATGGGCTCCACGCCGGCCTGAATCAGTTGGGTGCGGAATTTCTCGTCGGCCAGCGCGTCGTTCACCGCCTGGTTCAGGCGCTTGACGATGGCCGGCGGGGTGCCGGCAGGCGCGAGTAGGCCGTACCAGGCGGCCACGTCCATGCCTTCCACGCCGGACTCCGCCAGCGTGGGGACGTCGGGCACGGCCGCCGATCGCTTCGAGCTGGTCAGCCCGATGACCTTGACCTTGTCGCTGCCCATCAGCGCCGACATGGACGGGATGTTGATGAAGGTGAACTGGACCTCGCCCGTCTGCACGCCATTGATGGACGGCCCGGACCCTTTGTAAGGGACGTGCGTGGCCGAGATGCCGGTGCGCAGCTTGAACAGTTCGGCGGACAGGTGCTGGGTGCTGCCGTGCCCCGACGAGGAGAAGTTCAGCGCTCCCGGATGCTCCTTGCCGTAGGCGATGAGCTGTTTGACGTTGTTCACCGGCAGCTTGCTGGACACCACGAGCAGGTTGGGGCTCTGGCCGAAGACCGCGATGGGCGCGAAGCTCTTGATGGGGTCGTAGTCGAGCTTGGGAAACAGGCTGACGTTGATCGCCAGCGCCGAGGAACTCAGGAACAGGGTATAGCCGTCGGGGTCGGCCCGGGACACGTAGGTGGCGCCGATGTTCTGGCCCGCGCCCGGCCGGTTCTCGACGATCACCGATTGGCCGAGTTTTTCCCCGAGCTGCTGCGCGAGCAGGCGGGCCGTCATGTCGGTGCCGCCGCCGGGCGTGTAGCCGACCACGATCTTGACCGCGCGGGTCGGGAAGGCCGCGGTATCGGGGGCCGCCTGGGACAACGGGCTCAGCAATACCAGTGCCGCGCCTGCGGCAAGACGATGAAGCATGGAAGTCTCCTGTCGGGCGCCTCTGAGGGCGCTTGTTGTGGAAGGGGGTTACTGCTGCCTGGCCGCGCGCACGCGCGCGGCGTATTCCTGGATCCGTTGCTTGAGCCCCGGCCGGGCCGCCGAGCGGGCCAGCAGGGCAAGGTCGAGATCGGCGGTCCGTGGATCCTGCATCGCCTGGTCGAGCAAGAGCTGGGTGCGGGTATCGGGGGGATGGGCGGAAGGCACCTCCAGGCTCTCCACCGCGTCGATGCGTGCATGAGCGAGGCCGGCCGCCAGGGCCTCGTCGGCCTCGATCCAGCAGCCGGACCGGATCCAGGCCTGGGCCGTGTCGCCGCCCACCAGCGTGGCGAGGCGGCGCGTGCCGAGGACGAGGCCGAAGCCGGCGGCGCCCGGGAAGGCGAACGAGGCGTCGCCGCGTATGAGGCGCCGGCGGCAGGCGGCGAAGAGATCGGCGCCGGCACCGGCGGCCCGGCCGTGGGCGATGGCGACCGTCTCGAAGGGCGCCTGGTGCACGGCCTGCAACAGCAATTCGATGCGGACGAAGCGTGCAAGCAGGGAGTCGTCGGTTTCCTCGTCCAGCCCCGACAGGTCCATGCCGGTGCAGAAGTGGCGGCCCGCGCCCTCGATCACGAGGCGGCGCACGTCGTCGCGGATGCAGGCGTCGATGGCCTCGGCCAGCGCGGCGACGAGGTCGGCCGACAGGGCGTTGCCGCAGGACGGCCGGTCGAGCAGGAGGCGGCGCACGCCGTGGCCGGCATCGGTCTCGATCTGGAGCACGGCCTCAGGCATTGGCGTATCCGGAAACGAAGGACTTGGCGGCGCCTGTCTGGGCATCGTAGACATGGCGCGACTGCTTGCCGATGTCCGTGCCATAGACATGGATGCTGATCGAGACTCGGTCGTCGTAGGCATTGCGCACGAGATGGATGTCGCCGATGGACGGGGACACGCAAGTGGTCTGTCCGGGCTCGATGCGCTCTTCGGTGGCGGCGGGAACCAGGCGTCCGTTCTCCCTGGCATAGGCGCGCGAGTATTCGGCGCCGCGCAGCATGCCGATCACGCCCCAGGTGCAATGATCGTGAACGGGTGTGCGCTGCCCCGGGCCCCAGACGAAGCTGACCACCGAGTAGCGGTCGGCGGGGTCCCGGTGCAGCAGGTACTGCTGGTAGTGGACCGGGTGCGGACGCGAGCAGTCCTCGGGCAGCCAGTCGTCGTGTGCGACGAGCGCGCGCAGCAGCGTCGCGCAGGCCTCGACGGTGCGAGACTCGTCCGATCCGGCGCCGAGCGTGGCATCCATGCCCTGGACGAAGGCGGCCAGTCGGCCGGGTAGGGTGGTCGCGGCCGTCATGCCTGGGTCTCCGGGTTCAAGGTGTCGCGGATTTCATCGCCGTGTTCGCCCAGCGTGGGCGGGGTGCGCCGTATCGGCGGCGATCGTCCGTCCAGCCGGACCGGCGAAGCGAAGGTGCGTGTTTCGCGCCCGCCGGGCAGGCGCAGCCCGCGCACCCAGTCCATGTGCTCGACCTGGGGGTCGGCCAGCGCCGAGGCATAGTCGTTGATGCGGGCGTGGGGTACGCCGGCTTGCCGGAAGACATCGATCCAATGGTCCACGCCGTGCAGCGCGAAGCGGGTCTCCAGGAGGTCCTTCAGTGCTTCCTGGTTGCGCGCCCGGTCCAGGATGGTGCCGAAGCGCGGGTCATGCTCCAGCTCGGGCAGTTCGACGGCGCGAACGACCGCGCGCCACAGGTTGTCGTTGCCGGCCGCGATCGCGAAATGGCCGTCGGCGGCGCGATAGGCCTGATAGGGAGCGTTGCGGGGGTGGGCCGAGCCCAGCTTGCGCGGGTTCACGCCGGTGCCGAAATATTCGCTGGTCTGCAGCGCGCCGATGGCGAGCGTGCAGCCGAACATGGGAATGTCGAGGTGCGCGCCCCGGCCGGTCCGGACCGCCTTCAGCAGCGACGAGGCCACGGTGAAGGCCGCGTACAGGCCCGACGAAAAATCGGAGATCGGGACGCCGCACTTGACCGGCGCGTCCGAATCGCCGGTCACGCTCATCACGCCGGCGGCCGCCTGCATGGTCAGGTCGAAACCGCCTTCCTGGGCGCGCGGGCCGCTTTGCCCGTAGGCGGAAATCGAGCAATAGACCAGGGACGGGTTGCGCGCCGACAGCGCCGCGTAGCCCAGTCCCAGGCGGTCCATGACGCCGGGCCGGTTGTTCTCGATCAGGACGTCGGCTTTGTCCACCAGTGCCTGGGCGGTGGCGACGTCCGCGGGGTTCTTCAGGTTCAGCACCACCGAGCGCTTGTTGCGGTTCAACGAGGCGAAGTTTTCGCTGTATCCCTCGTTCAGCGGCGGCCAGGCGCGCATGGCGTCGCCCCCGGGCGCCTCCACCTTGACGACCTCGGCGCCGAGGTCGGCCAGTAGCATGCCGCAGAACGGGCCGGCCGCGATCGAGCAGAACTCGATGACGGTGATGCCGGCCAACGGCAGTTCGCGGGGTTCGATGTCGCTCATGAGGGCTATGTCTCCTTGTCGAGTTGGAGAGAGCTTATGGGCGTTCTCAGAAGAGGTACAACTGTTCTAGAATATGGAACGATCTAACGAGGCATCGCCATGAACAACACCTTGCTCAAGGGGCTGGCCGTCATCGAGTTGCTGGCGCGCAGCCAGGGCGCCATGGGCGTCACCGACATCGCGCGGGCGCTGGGCCTGCCCAAGAGCAACGCGCACCGGCTGTTGCAGGCGCTGGCCGGGCAGCGCTACGTGATCCGCCACGACGGCGGTTCGTACAGCATCTCGATCAAGCTATGGGAACTGGGGTCGGCGGCCTTGTCGGGATTCGATCTGCGCCGTCATGCGGAAGGCGTCATGGACGCCCTCATGGATGCCACCGGCGAGTCCGTGCACCTGTCGGTCCTGGACCAGAAGGAAGTCGTCTATGTCCACAAGGTCGAAAGCTTGAACCCGGTCCGAGCTTATTCGCAGATAGGCGGGCGCGCGGCCGCCCACTGCGTGGCCACGGGCAAGGCGATGATCGCGTTTCGCACCCAGCAGTGGCTGGCGGCGATGTCCCAGGAACTGACCGCCTACACGCCTCATACCATCGTCGACCCAGCCGCCTTCACGGCCGAGATGGCGCAGATCCGCAAACGAGGTTATGCCGTCAACCGCTGCGAATGGCGCGAGGCGGTCAGCGGCGTGGCGGCGCCGATACGCGACGGCATGGGCCACGTCATCGCGGCCATCGGCGTTTCCGGGCCCGACGCCAGGTTCAAGCCGCGCCAGTTGCGGGAGTTCTCCGAGCGCGTGCTGCTGGCCGCGCGCGAGTTGTCGGAAGGACTGTCGGGTGGGCCGCATCACGGCCTGTCCCACGTGACCAGCGCCTGGCGGCCCTAGCGTACGGCGCGTACTGGCGTTCAGGACGCGCCGTCGGCCCAGTGGCCGCTGATCAGGCCGTCCGGCCGCTGCCGGGCCTGGATGCGGGCACTGTCGGCCCACGCGTCGCGTCTGACCTGGAGTCCGGCATAGATGCCGTAGCCCGCGCCGCAGCCGATCTCGCCGCCGGCCTCGACGCCTTCGCCGGCCCGGATCGCTCCCTGGGCCAGGATGTCGCCCAGGGCCTTGATGCCCCATGCCGATTCGATGTGATTGCCGGCCGTGACGTTGCCGCCGGCCAGGATGCCCTGGACGGCCAGCAGATCGTGCCCGGCGACGATGTCGGCGCCGGCCTTGATGCCGCGGCCGCTGCGCAGCGCGTGGCCGGCCTGAATGCCGCCGTCCGCCTGGAGCATCAGGCCGGCCACGATGTCGCCGCCGGCCTGGATGTCCCACTTGGCGCGGCAGTGTCCGCCCGCGTCGAGTTGGGTGGCCGCTTCGATGCCCCAGCCGGCCGAGACGTCGCCGCCGGCCCGGATGTGGCCGCCGCTGGCCAGATTGCCCGCCGCCTCGATATCGCTGCCGGCCACGATGGCGGTGCCGGCCCGTATGCCGCCCCCGGTGCAGAGGTGGCGGCCCGCGCGCACGAGGGTGTCGACGGTGATACCGCTGCGGACTTCGAGCGTGCCCGCGAACACGATGGCGTGGGCGTCCACGGTGTCCAGGCGCAGGATCGTGTCCACCGGTCCGAATTGGTCCAACAGCCAGCAGGCGTCGTCGATCCGGCCGTCGGCCACCAGGGCATCGAGGATGGCCTGGTAGTCTCCGTGTCCGTTATGGTCGCGGATGAACCAGCGGTAGCCGCTGGTGCAGGGGTTCTTGGCTTTGACGAATTGCTTGGTGAGTTCCATGGTGCCATCCAGGCTGAACGAGCGAGCTGGCACGTGCGCGCGAAGGGCGGCGCCGTGTCGAGGCGATGCCGCGGCGCGGCCAGGGGAGCGCGCGCCGGTCGGCGTTCGAAGGGGCGGGGGCGGCGCAATGCGCCGCGGGGCCTGGAGTTAGCCCGGTTTGGACCGGGCGTAGGCGCAACGGGCGGCGGCTTCCTGGGCGTCGAGGAAGGTGGCGCGCAGCGGCCTGGAGAAGCCGGAAGGTGCGAAATCGCCGTGCATGACCGTGCCTGGCGCAAAGCACCATAGGCGTAGCCCCGTCGGCAGGGGGCCCGGCGGAATCAGGCGGGCGATCTGGGCGGACAACATCTCGTCGTGGCAAGGGTTCCGGCCATCCTGGGCCCGCTGGGGCGGGGAAGAATGGCCGACGCGCGGGATGCTACCAGTTATGGGAAATGCGTCAAGTCGGCGGGGATGGCGCGAGACAACGGAACGAATCGGGCGTCCAGCGCCGCCAGCGGCAATTGAAACAGGAGCGCGCCTCGTCGGCGGCCCATTCGTCTTCGTCGTCGGGGGCGAAGCTGGCGCAGCGGGCCGCCAGGGCGGCGGCCCTGGCGGGGTCGCCGCGCGGGATGCCGAAATCCGTGCCGGGCGGGGAAGCGGGGCGGGGCATGGACCTAGTAGACCTGGAGTTCCTGGCGCGTACAGGTGCGCCAGATGCCGGGGTGCGCGCGTGGGTCGGCCTGGACCAGCAGGACGAAGCGGCTGTCCCGCATGACGCTCTTGGGCTTGTCGCCGATCACGACGAGCGCATCGGGAGGCAGGGCAGGACCGTCCATCTGACGGACCTCGTCGACGGCGGGGTGCTGCAGCAGTTCCCGGACCGGCAGCAGTGCGCCGGTCGCGAGTCCACGCAAGGTGCCGCGCATGCGGCCATCCTGGCCTTCCAGCCTCAGGGCGGCCCCGGCCAGCGCGCCGATCACGCCCTGGCCGGTACCGCCGTGTTCCGACAGATGGATGCCCAGCGCCGCGGCCAGTTCGTGCGCGGCACGCTGTTCCAGGACCTCGGTCTTGGCGCGGTGCCCGAAGCGGATCAGCAGGGCGGGCTGCGCCAGGCGGACGGGGCGGAGCACGCACAGGCCGGGATCGGCGTCTGGTGCGCTGCGCGTGGACAGGAAATCGCCGCTCCAGTCGATCAGTGCCTGGTAGTGCCGGTCGTCGATGGTCGCGGCCAGGCACATCGAGCTGTTGTGCGAGGTGTAGGGAATGTCGGGATGGATGAACAACTGGTGGCGCGTGACGGGCGCGGTGGTACCCCAGCCCTGGGCCTGGATGTGGGTGCCGATTGCTTCGGCCAGCTCGCCCGTGCCGGGGCTGTCCAGGTCGTCGGTGTCGTCGATGCAGAGCAGGATGCGGGTGTCCATGGCGGCGTTCCTGGGCGGCGCGGCTACAGCCGGTAGGCCATGCCGACGTAGATCGTCCGGCCCGGCTGGGGCAGCCCGTAGCTGGTCTGGTAGTTCTTGTCGAGCAGGTTCGACGCTCCCGCGTAGAGGGTCACGTCGGTGCCGGGCAACTGCCTGGCCACCCTGGCGCCGAGCAGGACGAAGCTGCCCAGGCTGGCCTTGGATGGCGGGGTGTCGCGCGAGTAATAGGGCAGGCTGCTGACGTATTCGACCGTGCCGGACAACGTCATGCCGGGCGCGAATCGCCACGCGGCGGCCGCGCCTATCGTATGGCGGGGGCGGTACTGCAAGTCGTCCACGCCCGAGCCGTCCAGGTTGCGGGCCTGCAGGTAGGTGTACGAGCCGTTGATGAGCAGGGTCCGGCCCGCGCGGACGGTGGTGCCGAGTTCCAGCCCGCGGAAGCGGTAGCGCGAAAAGTTCTGGAAGCGGTCGGTGGCCGTATCGTTCTCGATGTAGTTGGACACACGGTTCTGGAAGAGCGTGGCCGAGAGCTCGACACGTTCGCCGAGCCGGTGTTCGATGCCCAGCTCCGTGTTCAGCGCCGATTCCGCCTTCAGGCCGGGATTGCCGCGGGTCGGATCGTAGAGCTGGCGCAGGCTGGGCATGCGGACCTGGCGCGACAGCGATGCGCGCACGCGGGTCCTGGCGTCGAGTTCCTGCGAGACGCCGACGAGGTAGGAGGTCGCGCCCAGGGTCGTTGCACTGTTGATGCGTTGCAGATGCCGTCCGACGCCGGCCGTCAGGGTCATGCCTGCGCGGGGCGAGACCGCGTATTCCAGTGCGAGGGATCGCACGGTGACGCCCTGGCTTTCGTCGTAGGGACGGTCGGTGTAGGTGCTGCGGTTGCCGCCACCTCCTCCTCCACCGCCCCCTCCGCCGCCTCCGCCACCTCCGCCACCGCCTCCGGAAACGGCAAGGTCGTGCATGACCCCGTGGCTGCTCCAGTTGTCGCGGCGGATGTCCGTGGCGAGCGTGAGGTTGCCGAGCGTGGCGAAGTCATAGCGGACCTCGGCGTGCGCGCCGGGTGTGTGCGTCCGGTTGCGCAGCGCGTAGGTGTTGTTCAGCGCCGGATCGCTCATCGAGCTGTAGGTGGCGTCGTCGTAGCTGTTGCTGTTCTCGGACTGCTGGTTGTCGTAGAACCAGAAGCGCGCGGACCACGGGCTGTCGGCCGGCTGCCAGGCGGCGATCCACTGCATGGCCAGGCTCTTCTGGTTGGTCAGGCGCTCGTAGCGGGTGCGCGATGCGTAGCGGTCCACCGTGTTGTCGTAGATGACCGGAGGAATGCCCTGATTGCCGGTCATCGCGCTGAGATTGAAGCCGAGCTGCCAGTCCGAATCCAGCTTGTAGCCGAGATTCAGGTACAGGTTGCTGCGGTCCAGGTCGCTGTTGACACGGCGGCCCTTGTCCTGTCTGCCGTTCGGTGAAAAATCGCCGGACAGGCGGTAGCCGTCCCGCGACTGGTGGCTGGCCGCGAGCGAGAAGTCGAAATCGCCGCTGGAGCCGCCGGCCGAGGCCCAGGCCCGGCGGTAGCCGGAGGTGCCCGCTTCCACGCCCGCGCCGGTCAGCGCGGGAGCGCCCTGGCCGCGCCGGGTGATGATGTTGATGACGCCGCCCAGCCCGCCGTCGCCGTACAGGACGGAGCTGGCGCCCTTGCTGACCTTGATGCGGTCGATCTGGGTGACGGGGATCTGGGTCGGATCGAAATCGCTTTCGTAGGTGGAGTTGACCGGGATGCCGTTGACCAGCAGCTTGATGCTGCGCACCTGCAGGCCGCGGATCTGGATGCGTGGCGTGCCCTGGCCGCCGACCGAGACGTAGACGCCCGGAAGCAGCCGCAGGGCCTCGTCCAGCGTGCGCGCGCCGCTGGCGGCGATGTCTTCCTGCGTGACGGTATCCAGGGTCGCGACCTGTTCCGAGCTGACCCGGCGTTCGGACACCACGACTTCGGACAGGATGCCGGGGGCGGGGGCTTCGGCTTCAGCGGCCAGGAGGGGAAGGGCGAATGCGGAGAGGCCCAGGCAAAAGCCTTGCCGCAGGGCAGGGTGGAGCGGATGAACTGGCATGGGATGGATCAGGGATGGGGCTTCTTCAACAGCAGCAGAACGTTGCCGATGGCACCGCCGGCAAAGCCGAAAGCGAAGTGCAGGGCGAGGACGTGGAACAGGCCGTGGCGCGCGACTGCGCCGAAGGGAAAATCGAAGGCGGCGAACCCGATCCACTGGACGAGGACCTTGCTGGCGAACGCCAGGCCCGCCAGCGTGCCTATCAGCCAGGTGCTCGTGCGCCAGGTCGTGGGCCGAGCCAGGAAGAGCAGATCCAGGCAAAGGCCAGGCAGCAGATAGAACAGCGGCGCCAGCGGCGAGTGAAAACCGAGGGCGGGCAGGCTCGCGGCCGTTACCGCCGCGCCGCAGGCGGCGATGGTCGCGGCCCAGCGATAGGTCGAGACATGCCGGGCCATGACGAGCAGCGCCATCCACTCCAGGCCGTGATGGCCGGGCAACTGCAGCGGAAAGCGGAAGGTGGCGTGGAGGAAGACGGCCAGCAGGCCCAGCACCAGAAGAATCAGGGTCGAGCGTTGGCGCAGGTGGGAGGGCAGGGTATCGATGGGATGGGCGGCGTGCTGGAATTCGAATGTCATCGGAGGTCCTGACAAGGCATGCGTCCGGCGCGAACCGGGATACCCATATCGTTGGTTACGGTGGTATATAACGAATTCTATCGAAAATCACGCTCTTGTCGATCCTGGATTTACGCAAGTTTGGCCGGATCGAAGTCCAGGCGCCGCATCGCGTCTGTCAGCGCGATCCGCGACCCCTCGTAGTCGGCCCAGGGCGTGTTGCCCGTGGCAAGCCGATCGCCCAGCGTGTGCAGCGTCCAGTGGGCTGAACCCGACAAGCCGTCCAGTTCCTCCCAGGCCACCGGCACCGATACGGCCAGCCCCGGCCGGGCGCGTACCGACCAGGCCGACACCGTGGTGGCGCCGAAGCCGTTGCGCAGATAGTCGATGAATATCCTTCCGACCCGGTTCTTCGGCCCGCTCTTGGCCACGAAATGGCTGGGCAGGGTCTGTGCCAGGTGCTGGACGATGGCGCGCGAGAAGGCCTTGACCGTGTCCCAGTCGTATTGCGGCCGCAGCGGTACGATGATGTGCATGCCTTTGCCGCCGCTGGTCTTCAGGAAGGCGGGCAGGCCCAGTTCGCGCAGGAAGGCGTGCACGAGCTGGGTGCCTTCGCGGATGCGCGGCCAGTCCACGCCTTCGCCGGGGTCCAGGTCGAAGGTCATGCGGTCGGGCGTGCCGATCGCATCGTCCGTGCCGTTCCAGGTGTGCAGCTCGATGGTGTTCATCTGCGCCGCGGACAGGAGGCCCTGCAGGTCGTCGATCTTCATCAGCGGCGGATGGCCCGGGTCGATCTCGCGCGGCAGCCGGACCATGCCGGGCAGCGCGGCGCGGTCGGCGTGCTTCTGGAAGAAGCGTTCGCCGCCCACGCCGTCGGGTGCCCGCACCAGGGCCACGGGCCGGTTCTTCAGGTGTGGCAGCAGCAAAGGCGCCATGGCCGCGTAGCACTGGACCAGTTGCAGCTTGGTGATGCCGCTCTGCTTGTCGATCACCCGTCCCGGATGCGTCACGCGGAAAGAGGCGGGCAGGCCGTTGCTTTGCATGGTGTCGGACTCCTTGGGCGGCGCGGTTGCCTGTTCGCGGGTGACGGCGCCGGCGGGCTTGTCCGTGCGCAGCCCGCGGAAGACGCCCTGGCGGATGTGGCCGCCGCCGGTCCATTCGGCGAACGAGACTTCGGCCAGCAGTTCGGGACGCACCCAGTGGGCCTTGCCCAGCCCCTTCGTGTTGCGCTCGAACGGGGAGTGCGGCGCGGCCAGTTCATCCAGGCGCTTCTTCAGCGACAACAGGGTGCGCTGGTCGAATCCCGAACCGACGTTGCCCGCGTAGCGCAGACGCCCATCATCGTCGTGCACGCCCAGCAGCAGCGAACCCAATCCCGAGCGCGTGCCTTGCGGATCGGTATAGCCGCCGATGACGAACTCCTGGCGGTTCTGGCACTTGAGCTTGATCCAGTCTGTGGAGCGGCCCGAGCGGTAGCCGCCGTCCTTGCGCTTGCCGATCACGCCTTCGAAGCCCAGCCGGCAGGCCGAGGCGACCAGGTCGCGCGGCGCGGCCTCGAACGCGTCGCTGAAGCGCACGCGCGCCGGGTCGGCGCCGTCCAGCAGGCTGCGCAGCGTCGTGCGACGCTCGGCCAGCGGCAGGCGGCGCAGGTCGCGGCCGGCGTAGAAGGGCAGGTCGAACAGGTAGTAGACGGCATCTTGGGCGGAGCCCGTCTCGAAGGCGTTCTGCAGGGCCTGGAAGTCGGGGATGCCGTGTTCGTCGGGCACGATGATCTCGCCGTCCAGCCAGGCATCGGCCAGGTTCATGGCCGCGATGGCGGCGCGCAGTTCCTCCAGCTTGCGCGTCCAGTCCTTGCCGGTGCGCGTGTACAGGCGCACCTGGCTGCCTTCGATGCGGGCCAGGATCCGGTAGCCGTCGAACTTCAGTTCGTATTGCCAGTGTTCGGGATCGGGCGGCGGCGCGTTCACCAGCGTCGCCAACTGCGGCTCGAGCGAGGCCGGCAGCCTGGCGTAGGCCGGCGCCGGGGCGGACGCTTCCTCGGCCTCGGCCTCGGGACCGGTGACCGCGTAGTCGTCCTTTTCCTTGATCAACAGCCAGGCCGGCTGCTTCTCGGCTTTGCGCATCCGCACCAGCGCCCACTGGCCGTGCAGCTTGGCGCCGCGCAGTTCGAACTTGAGCTTGCCCGCGCGATAGCCCTTGCGCGGATCCTCCAGTGGGATCCAGGTTCCGGCATCCCAGATGGCGACCTCGCCGGCGCCATAGTGGCCCTCGGGGATGCGGCCTTCGAAGCTGCCGTAGGACAGCGGGTGGTCCTCGACCTGGACCGCCATGCGCTTGACGCCCGGGTCCAGACTCGGCCCCTTGGGCACGGCCCAGCTCTTGAGCGTGCCGTCCAGCTCCAGCCGGAAGTCGTAGTGCAGGCGCCGCGCCGCATGGCGCTGGACGACGAAGGACAGGGCGTGCGCGCCGGGCTTGCCGCCGTGGGCGGGTTCGGGCGTGTGGGCGAAGTCGCGCTTGGCGCGGTAGGTCCGCAGGGCATCGTTCCTGGCCATGTCGGGCTCCGGTCGCCAAGGTCAGGCGCTACGCCGGGACTTGCCGCCGCGGGCATGCCCGCCGCCGCTGGCGCCACCGCCGCCCTTGTTCTTGTCCAGGCTGCGCTTGAGCAGTTCCGTCAGGTCCACGATGTCAGCGGTGGGGCGGGCTTCCTCCATGGACTCGATGGGGGTGACGGCCTGGGTTTCGTCGGCTTGGATCCTGGCCTGCACCAGTTGCAGGATCTTTTCCTTGAACTCGTCGTGGAACTGCCGGGGATCCCAGTCGCCCGCCATGTCTTCGATCAACTGGACGGCCATCTTCATTTCGCGCGCCGAGATACCTTCGGCGTGGCTGCCTTCCTCGGGCAGGTCGAGGTTCTCCCACGAACGGATTTCGTCGCCCCAGCGCAGCAGGTTCAGGACCAGGCCGGGCCCGGCGGGAATCAGCGCGGCCAGGTGCTGCTTGGTCTGGATGACCACGCGCGCCACGCCTATCCGCCCGGTCTTGAACAGCGCCTCGCGCAGCAGCGCGTAGACCTTGGCGCCTTTGCCCAGGGGCGCCAGGTAATAGGGGCGTTCGAGATAGACGAACGGAATGGCGTCGGCCGCGACGAAGGTCTCGATCTCTATGGTTTGCGTCGATTCGGGATAGGCGGCGCGTATCTCGTCGTCGGACAGCACGACGTAGCGGCCGTCTTCATAGGCGATGCCCTTGACGATGTTCTCGCGCGCGATCTCGCGGCCGGTGCGCTTGTTGACGCGTTTGTAGCCCACCGGGTCCATGCTGCGCTTGTCCAGCCAGTCGAAGTCCAGTTCGTTTTCCTGGGTGGCGGTGTACAGCGCCACCGGAATGTGAACCAGGCCGAAACTGATGGCGCCTTTCCAGAGTGTGCGTGCCGTGGAGGCCATGGCCGTTCCCCTTGTGTAGCGAAATCGTCGCTTCCAGCATATCCGAGGCCGGGGCAGGCGGAAAGGGCGGCTGCCCGCTGGACGTATACTTTCGTCTTTTGCCCGACCGTAATGAACGTCCGCGAATACTATGAACAAGCCCTGGCCGAGCGCGGGTTCGCCCCGGATTCGGCCCAGCGTGCCGCCATCGAGCGCCTGCAGCGCTATTACGATGATTGGGTGGAGTTCAAGTCGCTGCGTTCCAATGCCCTGAAGCGCCTGTTGAACCGGCCGGGCGTGCCGCGCGGCGTCTACATGTGGGGCGGCGTCGGGCGCGGCAAGAGCTTCCTGATGGACGCCTTCTATGCCACGGTGCCGGTCCAGCGCAAGACGCGGCTGCATTTCCACGAATTCATGCGCGGCGTGCACCGCGAGCTGGACGAGGTCAAGGGCATGGCCGATCCGCTGGACGAGGTGGCGCGCCGTATCTCGCGCCGCTACCGGCTGATCTGCTTCGACGAGTTCCACGTCTCGGACGTGGCCGACGCCATGATCCTGTACCGGCTGCTGCTGGCGTTGTTCGCCAATGGGACGTCGTTCGTGATGACGTCCAACTACGAACCCTCGACGCTGTATCCCGACGGCCTGCATCGCGACCGCATCCTGCCGGCCATCGCGCTGATCGAGGAAAAGATGGACGTGATGAACGTCGACTCCGGCGTGGACTATCGCCGGCGGGCGCTGGAACAGGTCGAGATCTACCACAGCCCGCTGGGCCCGGAGGCGGACGAGGCGCTGGAGAAGGCCTTCGGCGCGCTGGCCGACACCCCGCCCATCGAGCCGCCGGTGCTGTCGGTCGAGAACCGGCAGATCAAGGCCCGCAAGCTGAGCGGCACGGTGGTGTGGTTCGACTTCGCCACGCTGTGCGGCGGGCCGAGGTCGCAGAACGATTACCTGGAACTGGCCAGCCGCTTCCACGCGGTGATCCTGTCGGACGTGCCCAGCATGGGTCCCCGGCAGGCGTCCGAAGCACGGCGCTTTACCTGGCTGGTGGACGTGTTCTACGACCACAAGATCAAGCTGATCATGTCGGCGGCCTGCGAACCCGAGGAGCTTTACACCGAGGGGGCGCTGGCCAACGAATTCCACCGGACGGTGTCGCGCTTGCTGGAGATGCAGTCCAGGGAATACCTGGATGCCGAGCGGCGGGAGACGGTGGTCTTGTAGCCGCCCGGAGCCGGCTCAATGGCCGGCTTCCAGCGATCCCAGCGAGGATTCAAGCCCGTCGAGCAGGTCGGCGGCGCTCTCGGGAAGCGCCGGGTCGCGGGCCAGCGACTGCAACAGCAGGAGCAGGCTGCCCGCCGTTGCCGCTTCATAGCCCGCGTGCGCGAAATGCGGATCGAGCGACCCGTCGCGCGCATATTTCCCGTGCAGGAAATCGAGCAGGTCGATCTCGAAGTCGGCAACGGTGATGTTGCCGATGCCCATCACGCATGAGCACGGCCCGCCGCGCAGCGGCAGGTGGCGCTGCACCAGGCCCTGCCAGCGGCCGGCCAGGGCGACGGCCTTGAGCCGCGAGGAGGTGGCGCGCGGCGTGTTCACTCGAGCTTGATGCCGATTTTCTGCGTCAGGGCGCGGAATTTCTCGACCTCGGCTTTCCTGAAATCGCCGTATTCGGCCGGGGTCGAGGGCAGCGGCACCTTCGCGGTTTCCGCGAAGGACTTGAGCAGGTCCGGATCCTTCAGGATCTTCTGCACCGTGGCGTTGATCGCCGTGACGATGGCCGGGGGCGTACCCGCCGGCGCTTCCAGCCCCACCCATGACGACAGCGCGAAACCCGGAATGGTCTCGGACATGGCGGGCACGTTGGGGAGCGCCGGACTGCGATCGCGAGTCGTGACGGCCAGTGCCTTGACTTTGCCGGCCAGCACGCTGGGCAGCACCGAGGTGTCGCCGAACAGGTAGTCGATCTGTTCCCCCAGCAGCGCGGTGAACGCCGGCGCCGTACCGGGGAAGGGAATGTGCGTGGCCTTGGCGCCCGTGGCCTGGTTCAGCATCTCGCCGGCCAGGTGGGGCACGCTGGCAGGACCCGACGAGCCGAAGTTCATGGAACCGCCCTTGCGCTGGAGCGCCGTCAGCAGGTCGGACAGGTTCGCGTACGGCGAGCGTTCGGGCACGGTCAGGATGAAGGGGCTGTCGGACAGCAGCGCGACGGGCGCCAGGTCCTTGAGATAGTCGTAGGGCAATTGCTTGAACAGCGATGGCGCGATGGCGTGCTGGGTCACGCTGATCAGGAGCGTGTAGCCGTCGGGCCTGGCCCGCGCGACGTAGCTGGCGCCTATCGTGGTGCCTCCCCCCGCGCGCGATTCGACGACGACGGGTTGGTTCCATTCGCGGCCCAGGTATTTGGCGACGGTGCGGGCGAGGATGTCGGCGCCGCCGCCCGGGGCGTAGGGAACGACCAGGATGACCGGCCGCGAGGGAAAGGCGTCGGCGGCCAGGGCCTGGGCCGGACCGGCAGCCAGGGCGGCGCAGGCCGCGGCGCCTATGGCGGCCATGCGGGCCGCTTGCAACGAATCGAGTCTTTCGGACGTCATGGTGTCTCCTCTGGGGTGGAACGATCAGCGGCGGGCGTCTTGCCTGAGCCGCCGGGTTGCCGTGACGTCGATTCTGTCGTCGTCGATCACGACCTGGTAGATGTCACGCGCGTTGCCGGCGCTGACGTAGCCCTGCCGTACGTCGTCGAGCACGGACTCGGGATCTCTTTCGGCGGGCGGGCCGAAGCCGCCTCCGCCGCCCGCGCGCAGGTGCAGCGTGTCGCCCGGCTTGAGGCGTTCGTTGCGTATCTTGCCGGCCACGGTCTGGGGCTGGCCCGAGCCGTGGCGGGTCACGATGACCTCGTTGGGCAGGCCGGCGTGGCCGCCGTGCAGCCCCCAGGGCGCGCATTGCATGCGGTCGGCCTGGACGTCGACCGACAGGGTCGAGCGTGCCCGGACCACGACCTCGGTGCCCAGTCCGCCCCGGTACCTGCCGGCCCCGCCGGAATCGGGGCGCAGGGCGTGGCGTTCGATCAGGATGGGGTACTTGGATTCGAGCTGTTCGCAGGGGCTGTTGTGGGTGTCGCCGTCGTTCGAGCAGACCACACCGCTCATGCCGTCGGCCGACTGCTTGGCGCCCCAGCCGCCGCCGGTCGGGCCGATGAAGCCGATGAAGAATTGGCCGTCCGCCGGCGCGATGCCATGGAACATCGCGATCACCAGGTCGGCGTGGTGCGCGGCGATGGTGCGGTCGGGAATCGCGCTGGCCAGTGCCTTGAAGATCGTGTCGACCACGGTCATGGGGAAGGTCATCCACTTGCGCATGGCCGCGGGCTTGATGGCGCTGACCACCGTTCCCTGCGGCACGATCACTTTCAGCGGCCGGAAGCTGCCTTCGTTGATGGGGTAGTCCGTGGGCGAGGTCAGGCATTTGTAGGCGACCTGCGCGCAGGAGTAGCCGGTGCTGGGGCCTGAGTTGAAGAAGCCGCGAACCTGCGGGCTGATGTCGGACAGGTCGACGGTCAATTCGTCGCCTTGCTTGATCACGCGCACCTTGATCGGCACGGGCCTGCCGATGTCCAGGCCGTCGTCGTCCATGAAGGATTCCGCTTCGTAGACGCCGTCGGGAATCGACAGCGTCCGCTGCCGGGCCGCGGCCTCGGACTGGTCCATGATGTTCATGATGGCGCCCAGAACGGGCCCGCGGCCGTATCGCTCCAGCAGTTCGGAGAACCGCCGCGCGCCGGTGGTGACCGCCACGATCTGCGCGCGCAGGTCGCCCATCGCCCGTTCGGGCAGGCGGACGTTGGTGCGGATGATCTCGACCAGGTCCTCGTTGACCACGCCTGCTCGCTGGTATTTGAGCACCGGGATCTGGAGCCCTTCGGCGTAGATGTCCGACGTGACGCCGCCCAGCGCGCCGCCGACGTCGGGCCAGTGCGCCATGCAGCAGGCCCAGGCCGTGAGCCGGCCGTCGAAGAAGATGGGTTGGCTGAAGGTGAAGTGGTTGAGGTGGCTGCCGGTGATGTAGGCGTCGTTGGTCACCAGGATGTCGCCGGGTTCGATGCCGTCGCTGCCGTACCTGTCCAGGTTGGCCTTGATGGTGTTTGCCATGCCGCGGATGAAGCTGGGCAGGCCGATGCCGATGGAGACGGTCTGCCCGTCGGCCGTGAACAGGCCCACGGTGAAGTCCAGCGCTTCGTAGATGATCATGTTGTAGGCCGTGCGCATGAGGTTGGTCTTCATTTCCTCGGTCACGGCCAGGACGCCGTTGCGGACGATCTCGGTCAGGACGGCGTCCGGGCGCGGGGTGTCCATGTCGGGCAGCGCGGAAGGGGCGGGCATGGTCAGCAGGCTCCAAGTTCGATGTGCAGGTTGCCGTAGGCATCCACGGCAAGGCGGTCGCCGGGAAACACGACCGTGGTGGAGGCGTGTTCCTCGATCAGGGCGGGGCCGTCGATGCCGGCCCCCGCGGGCAGGGCGTCGCGGTGGAACACGGGGGTCTGGACGTCGCGGGCCTCGGCCGAGAAATAGACGCGGCGATATCCCGCGCGGGCGGCTTCGATCGATCTGCCGGGGGACGGGGAGAGCTCCTCCATGGGGGGCTTGGGCATGACGCCGGTGGTGGCGGCGCGCAGCGTCACGATCTCGACGGGTTCGCCGGGCGCGCAGGTGCCGTACCGCTGCTGGTGGACGAGATCGAACTGGGCCTTGATGGCGGGCTTGTCGCCGGATCGCAGCGCGGCTTCGTCCAGATCGACCGTCACGGAATGCTCCTGCCCCACGTAACGCATGTCGGCGGAATAGGCGACGGTGGTCGATTGGGGGCGGACGGTACTGCTTTCCAGGGCCGCGCGGCCCTGGCCGGCGAGTTGGTCGAGCTGGTCCATGACGTCGTCCAGGCCGACGTCGGCCAGCTTCGCGAAGCTGGTGCGGACGTAGTCGTAGCGCAGATCGGAGTGCAGCATGCCGAAGGCGCAGAAATGGCCCGGCGCGCGGGGGATGATCACATGGCGCATGCCGATTTCGCGCGCCACCGCGGCGGCGTGCAGGGGACCGGCACCACCATAGGCGACCAGCGTGAACGAGGCGGCATCCAGGCCGCGCTCCGTCGATACGCCCTTGACGGCATAGGACATCTTCGTCGCCGCGATGCGCAGGATGCCTTCGGCCGCCTGGTGTACTTCCAGGCCCAGGGGCGAGGCGACACGGGCGTCGATCGCCCGGCGGGCCGCATCGATGTCCAGCGGCATCTGTCCGCCCAGGAAGCGGTCGGCGCCCAGGCGGCCCAGGACCAGGTTGGCGTCGGTGACGGTGGGAGCCTCGCCGCCGCGGCCATAGCAGGCCGGCCCGGGCGCCGCGCCGGCGCTGCGGGGGCCGACGCGCAGGGCGCCGCCGTGGTCGAGTTCGGCGATGCTGCCGCCGCCGGTGCCGACTTCGAAGACATCGACCAGCGGGATCTGCACGGGCAGTCCTTCGTTGTAGCCGCCGACCAGCGCAAGATTGCCGGTCAGGATGCGGCCGTCCAGGATGACGCCGGCCTTGGCCGTGGTGCCGCCCATGTCGAAGGCCACGGCATTGGCGATGCCCAGGCGGGCGCACAGCGCGTGGGTGCCGACGACGCCGGCGGCCGGACCCGACTCCAGCATGCGCACGCATTGCTGCCGGGCCTGGTCCGGCACATACAGGCCGCCGGTCGACTGGACCAGCAGGAACGAGCCGGCGAAGCCCTGGGCGTCCAGGTGACCTTCGATTTCACCGATGTAGCGGCTGACGGCGGGACCGACATAGGCATTGGCGACGGCGGTCGAGCAGCGTTCGAACTCGCGGTATTCCTGGGACAGTTCGTGCGACGCGGTCACGAAAGCCTGGGGCAGGCGGGACTGCACGATGGCCTTGACCCGGGCCTCGTGGGCCGGATTGGCATAGCAATGCAGCAGCAGGATGGCAACGGCCTCGACGCCATGGGCGACGAGGTCGTCGCAGATGCGATGCACCTGGGCTTCGTCGAGCGCGGCGTGGACGGTGCCGTCGGCGGTCATCCGCTCGGCGACCTCGAAGCGCAGCGCGCGCTCGACCAGCGGCACGTGCTTGGAGAAGAAGAGGTTGTAGGCATCGGGCCGGTTGATGCGGCCGATCTCGTAGATGTCGCGGAAACCTTCCGTGATCAACAGCGCCGTGCGCGCGCCCTTGCGCTCGAGCAGGGCGTTGATGGCGACCGTCGAGCCATGGAGGAATATCTCGGCATCCTCGAAGCGGGTGTCCGCCTGGACGACGCCGCTGGCGATGCCTTCGACCAGATGGTCGGGTGTGCTCAGGGATTTGCCCAGCGACAGATTGCCGGTCCCCGCGTCGAAATAAGCCACGTCGGTGAAGGTGCCCCCGATGTCCGCGGCCAGCCTGCTGCCTGTTCTCATGAAATCCAGCCCTCGTGATGAATCGTCGTCTTTTTTATAAGGTAACCTAGGTTACCTGTAATCGTCAAAGAGATGGATATAAGAAATTAATTCCATTAAAATCAAAAACTTAATGGAGAGTAACTATGGTTTTCATGAAAATTCGAATGGTTGCGAACCATGGATGAACCCCATCAGGCGCCGGCCCTGAACGACGCGGTGGACGCCGGCGAGTCGGCCAAGGTCGAGCAGATCGCCGCCGTGCAGCGCGCGTTCGAGGTCGTGGAGGCCTTGGCGGACGCCAGGGACGGGTTGTCATTCACGGACATCGTCGGCCTGCTGGCGGTGAACAAGGCCATCGCCTTCAAGCTGCTCAACACGCTGGTCGCCTGCCGCTATGTCTTCCGCGATCCGGCGTCCGGGCGGTATTGCCTGACGTTCAAGCTCAGCAACCTGGGCCTGCGGAAGATGTCCCGATCGCTGCTACTGGACCAGAGCAACTCCATCCTGCGCGAATTGGCGGATGCCACGGGGGAGCTGATCCGGCTGGCCGTGGCCGAAGGCGACAGCATCACCTGGGTCTCTTCCATCCTGGCGCAAAGCCGGCTGCTGCAGCTCAACCCCAGCTATGGCTTCGAAGTGCGGCTGCACCTGCATGCGGCCGGCAAGGCCTGGCTATCCACGATGAGCAGCGAGCGCGCGCTGGGGCTCGTGCTGCAACGGGGCCTGGAGCCCGCGACCGAGCATTCGCTCGCCACGGTCGAAGCGATCCTGGACGATCTGAAGCTGTCCGCCCAGCGGGGCTATTCGATTTCCTACGAGGAACATTCCCTGGGCGTGGGCGCGATCGGCGTGCCCGTGATGGTGCGCCGGTTCGGCGACCACAAGGAATGCGTGGGCGTGGTGACGCTGGCGGCGCCATGCGCCCGGATGAACCGCCAGGCGCTGGAGGACATCGCCCCGAGGGTCAAGGAAACGGTGGCCCGTCTTGCGGCGATCTGGCCGGTGGGGGATGGCCGCACTTACTCGTGATCTGACGAAAAATGCCCCCGCGCTTGCCGCTACGCGGCAGCGCTGCCCCCCGAGGGGGTGCTTTTTGCCTTGGGGCGGCCCGGCGGCAAAAAAAGGGGAAGCGAGCACGCTTCCCCTTGGTGGGCAGTCTGGCGTTGCCGCCTACCGCTTCAGCTTCGCGAAGGCCGCGGCCATCGCGCTTTCCCCCGGCGGCGGCGAGCTCGTGCCGCGATCACGCCCACGGCCGCCACCCGGGCGGCCCGCGCCGGCGCTGCCGCCGTCGCCGCGGCGCGCCGGGACCGCGTCATCGTTCAGACGCATGGTCAGCGCGATGCGCTGGCGCTGCAGATCGACTTCCTGCACCTTGACCTTCACCGTCTGGCCCACGCGCACCACGTCGCGCGGGTCCTTGACGAATTTCTCGGACAGCGCCGAGATGTGGACCAGGCCGTCCTGGTGGACGCCGATGTCGACGAAGGCGCCGAAATTGGCGACGTTGGTCACCACGCCTTCCAGGATCATGCCCTGGCGCAGGTCGTTCAGCGTTTCCACACCGTCCTGGAAGGTGGCGGTCTTGAACTCGGGGCGGGGATCGCGGCCGGGTTTTTCGAGTTCGCTGAAGATATCCTGGACGGTGGGCAGGCCGAAGCGCTCGTCGGTGAACTGCGCGGGCGAGACGCCCTTGAGCGCGGCGCGGTTGCCGATGACCTCGCGGATCTCGGTCTGGAGCTTGGCCAGGATGCGTTCGACCACCGGATAGGCTTCCGGGTGGACGGACGAGCAGTCGAGCGGGTTGTCGCCGTCGGCCACGCGCAGGAAGCCGGCGGCCTGTTCGAAGGCCTTGTCGCCGAAACGCGGCACGTCCATGAGCTTCGCGCGCGAGGGGAAGGCGCCGTTCTGGTCGCGCCAGGACACGATGTTCTTGGCCAGCGCGGCGTTCAGGCCGGAGACGCGGGTCAGCAGCGGCGCCGAGGCGGTGTTCACGTCCACGCCCACGGCGTTCACGCAATCCTCGACCACGCTGTCCAGCATGCGGGCCAGTTCGCGCTGGTTGACGTCGTGCTGGTACTGGCCGACGCCGATGGACTTGGGATCGATCTTGACCAGCTCGGCCAGCGGATCCTGTAGGCGGCGGGCGATGGAGACGGCGCCGCGCAGGCTGACGTCGAGATCGGGGAACTCGGTGGCGGCCAGCTCCGAGGCCGAATAGACGGACGCGCCGGCCTCGGACACGACGATGCGGGTCAGGTTCAGGTCGGGGTAGCGCTTCATCAGGTCGGCGGCCAGCTTCTCGGTCTCGCGCGAGGCGGTGCCGTTGCCGATGGCGATCAGCTCGATCTGGTGGCGGCGGGCGATGCGGGCCAGGGTCTCGATCGAGCCGTCCCAGTCGCGGCGGGGCTCGTGGGGGTAGACGGTCGAGGTGTCCAGCAGCTTGCCGGTGCGGTCGATGGCGGCCACCTTGACGCCGGTGCGGATGCCGGGGTCCAGGCCCAGCACGGATTTCGGGCCGGCGGGCGCCGCCAGCAGCAGGTCCTTCAGGTTCAGGGCGAAGACGCGGATGGCCTCGGCTTCCGCCTCTTCCCGCAGGCGCGCCAGGTTCTCGGTCTCGAACGAGGGCAGCAGCTTGACGCGCCAGGTCCAGCGGCAGACTTCGCCCAGCCATTTCTGGCGCGGGCTGACGTCCAGGGCGAATGCGCCGTCCAGGCCGACCAGCTTGGCGACGCGCGCCACGCAGGGGTGGGGAAGCTGTTCTTCCAGTTCGGGTTCCAGGCCCAGGCGCAGTTCGAGCACGCCTTGCTGGCGGCCGCGCAGCATGGCCAGCACGCGGTGCGAGGGCAGGGTGCGCAGCGGCTCGTTGAAGTCGAACCAGTCGCGGAAATTGGCGCCCTCGGCTTCCTTGCCCTCGGCCACCTTGGAGTAGACCAGGCCGGTGCTCCACAGGTAGCCGCGCAGGTTCTCCAGCACCTCGGCGTTCTCGGAGAAGCGCTCGGTCAGGATGTCGCGGGCGCCGTCCAGGGCGGCCTTGGCGTCGGCCACGCCGGCCTCGGCGTTGACGTAGGTGGCGGCGGCGGTTTGCGGATCGATGGCCGGATCGGCGAGAATGGCGTCGGCCAGGGGCTCCAGGCCCGCTTCCCGGGCGATCTGGGCGCGGGTCCGGCGCTTGGGCTTGTACGGGGCGTAAAGATCTTCCAGGCGCTGCTTGGTGTCGGCGGTGGTCAGCGCGTCCTTGAGTTCCGGGGTCAGCTTGCCCTGCTGGTCGATCGAGGAAAGGATGGCCGCGCGGCGGGTTTCCATGTCGCGCAGGTATTCCAGCCGCACTTCCAGGTTGCGCAGGACGGTGTCGTCCAGGCCGCCGGTCACTTCCTTCCGATAGCGGGCGATGAACGGTACGGTCGCGCCGTCATCCAGGAGTTCCACCGCGGCGGAGATCTGCACCGGGCGCGCGCCGAGTTCTTCGGCAAGCTGGGCGATAATGCGGGATTGGGCCTGGGTGTCGAGTGCCTCGCCCCGGTCGGTGACCATAGCCATCGAGTCCGTCCTACCTTGGAAAATGAAGCCGCGGATTTTGCCACAGTCTGAGAATATGTCCTTAATTGCTTTCCGCCCGGGCGTTACGCAATGTGTCGATGGCCGGCCGGCCACGAGCCGCTGGGCCGCCCGCCTGGCGGGCTGGCTGCTGCCCGCCGCCGTGGCCCTTGCCGCCGCGCAGGCGCTGGCGGCCGGGGGGGACGGGCAGTCCGTTCCCGCCCAGGCCTACGCCTCGAAAGAGGCGGCCCAGGCGGCCGCCGATGCTGCCAAGGCCGAGTCCGACCGCATCAAGCGGCAGTACGACATCGACGCCGCCGAGTGCATGCACAAGTTCTTCGCCAACCGCTGCGCTGAAAAAGCCCGGCTCGAGCGCAATGCCGGCGTAACGCGCACGGATTCGGACCGCCGCGCGGCCGAGTTGTACATCCGGCGCGAAGAGGCCCGCGAGCGGCACGAGAAGCGCGACCGCAACAACGCCGAGCGCGACGCCAAGGCGGCCGACCGGGCCGCCCGCAAGGCGGAGGAAGCGGCCAGCCGTCCGCCGCCCAAGGCGGAGCCCGCCCCGCCGCCGCGCCCGTCGGCCCCCGCCGCCGCGCCGGCGCCGCGTCCGCCCCGCGACGTGGACGATCCCGCCGTCCGCGCCCGCAACCGCGCCGAGTTCGAGCGCAAGCAGGCCGAGGCGCGCGAATACGCCGAGAAGCAGGCGCGCGATCGCCAGGAAGCCGAGGCCAAGCGCGCCCGGCGCCGGGCCGACCGCGAGGAAGAGGCCGAGCGCCTGAAGGCGCAGCAGCAGGAAGAGGGCGCATCGACGCCCGCCGGGAAGCCGTGATGGATGACAGGTTCCGGGCGCTGACCGCGCGCATCGTCGAGTTGCAGCTCGAGCACCGCGACCTCGACGCCGCCATCGAGCGGCTGGCCGTCGATACCGCGGTGGACGAACTGCGCCTCAAGCGCATGAAGAAACGCAAGCTCCAGCTCAAGGACCACATCGTGGCCTTGCAGATGCAATTGATTCCGGACATTCCCGCATGACGGCTTCGATCATGGACATCGGCGCCGACGTGGCCGCCGTGTTCGCTGCCGATGGCCCGCTGGCCGGCAAGCTCAAGGGCTATCGGCCCCGGATCCAGCAGATCGAACTGGCGCAGGCCATCGCGCAGGCCATCGGCGATCGCGGCACGCTCGTGGCCGAGGCCGGCACCGGCACCGGCAAGACCTTCGCCTATCTCGTGCCGGTGCTGATGCATGGCGGCAAAGTGCTGGTCTCGACCGGGACCAAGACGCTGCAGGACCAGTTGTTCGCCCGCGACCTGCCGGCCGTGCGGGATGCGCTGGGGCTGCCCGTCGTCATCGCGCTGCTCAAGGGACGCTCCAACTACCTGTGCCACTACCACCTCGAACGCACCGTGGGCGACGGCCGGCTGGCCTCGCGCGCGGAGGTCGCGCAACTGCGCAAGATCGAGCTGTTCGCCAAGCACACCCGCAGCGGCGACAAGGCCGAGCTGGCCGAGGTGCCCGAGAACGCGGACATCTGGCACAAGGTTACGTCCACCCGCGACAACTGCCTGGGGTCGGACTGTCCGGCCTTCCGCGAATGCTTCGTGATGCAGGCCCGCAAGCGCGCGGTCGAGGCCGACGTGGTGGTGGTGAACCATGCGCTGTTCCTGGCGGACCTCGCGCTCAAGGACGAAGGCATCACCGATCTGCTGCCGGCGGCCGACACCGTAGTGTTCGACGAGGCCCACCAGTTGCCGGCCGCCGCCACGCGCTTCCTGGGCGAGTCGGTGTCGTCGCACCAGTTGCTGGACTTCGCGCGCGATGCCACCGTCGCGGGGCTGTCCCATGCCCGCGAGAGCGCGGACTGGCCGGTGCTGGGGCAGGCCGTCGAGCAGGCCACGCGCGAGCTTCGGCTGTCCTGCGCGGCGGTCGAGAAAATGCCGGGCCAGCGCAGCACCTTCGACACGCTGCCCAATCCGCAGGATTTCGGCAAGGCGGTGCAGCAGGTGATCGATACGGTCCACACCCTGGGCCGCATCCTGATGGCCGTGGGCGAGCGCCATCCCGACCTGGACATGGTGGCCAAGCGCGGCCCCGACCTGATCGCGCGGCTGGCGCGCTGGACCGAGGCCCATGGCGTGCCGCCGGCGCATGGAGAGCAGACCGGCAAGCCGGCCGAGTCGGCCTGGCCCGAGCCGGCTGCCGAATCCTCCACTGAACCGTCCACCGAGTCGCCTCCGCCACGGGCCGACGACGGCTGGGTGCGCTGGGTGGAAACCGGCGCCAGCCACATCCGCCTGCACACCGCGCCCCTGTCCGTCGCGCAGGCGTTTTCGCAGTACCGGCCGGCGGGACAGGCCTGGATACTGACCTCGGCCACCTTGGCGGTGCGCGAGGATTTCTCGCATTTCACGCGCCAGCTCGGCCTGTACGAGGCCACGACCGGCCGCTGGGAATCGCCGTTCGACTACGGCACCAACGGCCGCCTGTTCGTGCCGCACGGCATCCCCGCGCCTCAGGATCCGCGTTTCACCGAAGGCTTCGTCGAAGCGCTGCTGCCCGTGCTGGCGGCCAGCCGGGGATCGGCACTCGTGCTATGTACGACCCTGCGTGCGGTGGACCGGGTGGCCGAACTGTTGCAGGAAGCCTTCCGCGAGCGCGGATGGGAATGGCCCCTGTTCAGGCAGGGCGACCGTTCCCGGCGGGAGCTGCTGGAGCGCTTCCGGACCAGCGCCCACGCGGTGCTGGTGGGCAGCGCCAGTTTCTGGGAAGGCATAGACGTGCCGGGCGACGCGCTGACCCTGGTGGCCATCGACAAGCTGCCGTTCGCGCCGCCGGACGATCCGGTGCTGGACGCGCGCATCCGCGCCAGCCGCGAGCGGGGTGGCAATCCCTTCTTCGAATACCAGTTGCCCGAGGCGGCTATCGCGCTCAAGCAGGGGGCGGGGCGGCTGATCCGCACCGAAACCGACTGGGGCGTGCTGATGGTGGGCGACCGCCGGCTGGTCGAGAAGCCCTACGGCAAGCTGCTGTGGCGCGGCCTGCCGCCGTTCACGCGTACGCGAAACGTGGTGGACGTCGAGGCCTTCTACGCCGAGCGGGCCGAGGCGGTGTCGCCTGCGGCCTGAGGCCGCTAGCGGACGACCACCGACACGCTGGTCCGGGGCGGGACGGTAATGGTTTCCTCGTACATGTCGCGGATCGCGGGTCGAACGAAAGGAAAGAAGCCGCGCGGCTGCAGGTACATCGGCACGCCCGCGGGCAGCCCGTAGTCCGCGTACAGCGCGCCGTCCATCGGCACGAGCTCGTAGCCGGAATCGCTTCTCGCTCCCAGCCCGAAGTTCGGCGGCGAGGCCGCCGGCAGCAGTGCGATGGTCGTGCCGATGCGGCGCAACGTCGTCTGGATCCCGGGGCCGCCCACGTCACGGATGGCCTTGTCCAGGATGCGCCAGGAGTCCGGCGCGCCGGTCTCGTCCAGCAGCCGTCGATAAAGGGCCATGCCGTAGTGGCGCAGCAGGTAGGCGCCCAGGGTCGAGTTGATGTTGTAGCTGTCGCAGCGGTCCATGGCCAGGATGGGGATGGACAGGATGTCGCAGTTGAAGCCCTGGTCGCGCAGCCAGTAGCGGACGAAGAAATCCCGGCTCTCGTGGTGGCGGTTCAGTCCGGGCAGGTAAAGGGCGTCCTCGGCCATCAGGGCCATCAGTTCGACGAACCAGGATTGATGGAAATACTCCTGGCCGAGGTCCTTGACGATGACCTGTCGGTAGCGTGTGGCAAGGTGGGTCAGCTCATGGGCGAAGGTAGCCAGTTCGTCCAGGACGGGGTTGTAGAAATTGTCGTCGGAGATGAAAAGGACCAGCGCCTCGTTGCTGAGATTGTCCTCCGGAGGGCCGGAAGGGTCGTTCAGCCCGACGTCGTTCCACTGCACCATCCCGGCCACCATCATGTCGCGGATGAAGGCCACGTGCAGGTCCTGATCAGGGGCAAGGGCCGGCAACCCGACGTCGGGGTACGGTCCCCATGGCGGTCCGGACAGCGCGACAGTGCGGTCGTAGACCGCGGTTTCCCCCTGGACGAGATCGCGGATGAAGCCGTCCAGCATTGCGTCGGTCACGCTGCCCGCCGCCTGGGTCTGCTCATCGACCCAGACGTGGATGCTGCGCCCGTCGCGAGCCACGTCCTGGCGGACCAGGGTCGACCGGCGGATCGCATCCTCGTCCGTGCCCATCCCGTATCCGGACACCCGCCAGGTGCGAACGTCTCCGAGCCGGGGCGCGGGGGCGGCCGGGCGCGGCGCCATGATCCTGCTGGCGGGCGAGGGCTTGCTGTGCTTCAGGCCTTGCCTCGGATCGGCCTGTATCGGCGGCAGATCGGGCCGTCGCGGACGGCGCGGGCCTTCGGCATTGGCCGCATCCGTGCCGGCTGGAGCCGCCAATCTCGCGGCAGGCGTCGCGAGCGGATAGGGCGAACGCAGGTATAGCTCCAGCGCGGGCAGGCGCTGGGGCGTGTCGCCGTGGTTGGTGTAGATCAGTTGAACGTCCTTGCCCGCCAGGCCCGCCAGTCGAATGGGCAGCGCGACCCGCTCGTCGCCGGTGTTGGTGTATTGCCAGATGCCGACGCCCGAGCCCGCGTAGCGGTGGGCATCGATGGCGCCACAGCGGGGGCCGCTGCAATCGACCTCGAGTTGCGCGCCGGCGGGAGGCGGCTCCGGCGGGGCGGCGGGCTCGCTGTCGCCGCCGCATCCCGACAGAAGGATCAGGCCGGCGGCCGACAGCAAGGCAAGCACACGCATGGTGGGGCTCATGGCGGCTCCTAACGCACGACGACCGACAGGCTGGTATGCGGTGGCACGACGATGTTCTCCCGGTAGGTGTCCCGCACGGCCGGTCGGGCGAAGGGGAAGAAGGCGCGCGGCATCAGGGTCATGATCGTGTCGGTCGGCAGCGCGAGTTCGCCGGCGTAGGTGCCGCCATCGATGGCGGCCAGCGTGTAGGCGCCGTCCGTTCGTTCCGGCAGGCCATAGCCCTTGGGCGAAGCGGCCGCGGGCAGCAGGGCGATGTTGGTGGCGAAGCGGCGCAGGGCGGCGTCCGCGCCTTCTCCGCCCGCCTGCTTGATGGCGTCGTCCAGGATGGCCCAGGAATCGGAGGAACTGGTGTTGCGCAGCAGTTGCCGGTAGAAGCCGACGCCGTACTGCCGCAGCAGGTAGGCGCCGAAGGTCGCCTGTGCGCCGGCGGTGTAGCAGCTTTCGCCGTTCGCGTTCCGTGCGGTCCTGAGGCTGCAATTGAAATTGCCCGTGGCGCCCGTCGACAGCCAGTACCAGCGATAGATGTCCCCCACGGGGTGATAGGCATCGAGGCCGGGCAGATACAGGATGTCCTGCATCATGAGGGCGGTCATGAAGTCGAGCCAGGCCTCGAAGGACTGATCGGTCTCGGGCAGCGCCGAGCGATGATAGATGTTGGCCATCTGGGTCAGCAGCAGCGCCATGGTCGCGGCGGGCTCGCCGGCCTCGTAGTAGTCCTCCGGCTGGTAGAAACGCTCCGTGGTCATGTAGACCGCAAGCGCCTCGTTGCTGGTGCGGACGTATTCGTCGAAGTCGGGATTTCCCGTCTGCTGGCGGATGCGCAGGTCCCGGCCACCGGGATAGGACACGTAGGCCAATTCCTTGCCCAGTACGATGTTCAGGTCCTGCGTCGGCGGGATCGCCCCGGCCGTCTCGTGCTGTCCCCAGGGTTCGCCGGCGAGGTCCGTGGCCCGCGTGTAGACGGAGTCCGGGCCGGTGGCCATGCGCTGAAGCAGGTTGTCCAGCATCGCGTCGTTGACCAGTACGTCGCCGTATTGATCATCCTCCAGCCAGATGTTGACCCGGCGCGGGCCATCCGGTCCCTGGGCCTGTCCTTGGCGAAGCAGGGTGAACTCGCGTTCGACCCGGCCCTCGGTCCACGTATCGACCCACCATGTGTGCGTGGCGCCCACGGCGGCAGGGGCGGCGGCCCGTTGGGTGGCGGTCCGCTTGGCGGTGGCCGGTTTCGCGACGGACGGCGGGGCGACGGAAAAAGCGGGGGCGCGCCGCGCGGCCGCGGGCCCCTCCACCGGATAGGGCGAGCGCTCGAACAACTCGATGCCGGGCATCTTTTGCGGTTCGTCGCCGTGGTTCGTCATGATCAACTGCACGTCCTTGCCGGCCAGGCCCGAGATGTCGATCTCCACCTCGCGCCGTTCGTCGGTCGTGTTCGTGTACTGCCAGATGCCGACGCCCGAGCCCAGGTAGCGATGCGCATCGACCGCGCCGCAATGGGGGCCGCCGCAATCCACGGCTAGTTGCGCCACGGCGGGAGGCGGCGGCTCGGGGGTGTCGGGCGTCACGGCGCCGTCGCCGCCGCAGGCCGACAGCACGAGTGCCGGACCGAGCAGGGCCAACTGGCGCTGGAAGCGGTGTATGCGGAACGAGAAGAAGGACATGGCTTTTCCTTGGGGCGATGGGCGTGCGCCCGGCCTAGCGGACGACGACCGACAGGCTGGTATGGGGAGGCACGACCACGGTTTCCTGGTAGGTGCCTTGTATGCCCGGGCGAGCGAAAGGGAAGATGCCGTAGGGGGCGAGCCGCATGGGCGTGGCCGTGGGGAGTTCGCTGGCGGCATAGCGTGCGCCGTCCATGGGGACCAGCGCGTAGCCGTTCTCCTTGCGCGCCGGCATGCCGAAACCCGTCGGTACATTCGTGGCCGGCAGCAGGGCCGCAATCGTCGAGAACCGCTGCCAGGCCTGGGCGAACCCGGCGCCGCCCGCCTGCCGGATGGCATCATCCAGGACCTCGAACGAGTCCTGCGAACTCGTGTTCTGCAGCAGTCCGTGGAAGAATGCCACGCCGAACTGGCGCAGCAGGAAGGCGCCGAAGCTGCCCACCCGGTCGTAGCCGTAGCAGGCCTGGGTAAAGTCCGAGGCCGAGACCGAGCGCAGGTCGCAGTTCAGCGAACCCCATTTGACCAACCGGAGCCAGCTCGCGAGCCTGTCGTCCCGTATCGAGTGCTTGGAATCGAGGTCTTCCAGGAACTGCACGTCCTGCATCATGGTGGCGACCATTTCCTCCAGCCACGTGTCGTTGGCGTAGGAGATCGTGCGGCTGAAGTCGCGTCCATAGGCGGTGGCCGCGTGGGTCAGTTCATGCATCAGCATCGAAGGCCCGTAGCCGACAGGACCGAGCGGGTCGTACACCGAGGCGGCATGGAGGACGGCGGCGATGGCCTCGTTGCTGAAGCGCAGCCATTCGTCGATCTCCGGGATGCCGGTGGGCATGTCCCGCCTCAGCACGTTGAGCAGGTCGACGTAGCCGCCGCTGGCCAATCCATCGGCAATGACGATGTGAAGGTCCTGGTCGGGCGGGATGACGTTTTCGTATGGGCTGGGCCCCCAGAGCGGCCCGGCAAGCGCCACCAGGCGGGCATAGGATGAATCGTCCCCTGCCAGGACGCGTTGGGCCAGTTGGTCCAGCATGCCATCGGTGATGAGGTCCGGACCCTCCGTGGGGTCGGCGACCCAGAAGTTCACCCGGCGAGGATCGATACCCGAGGCCATGACCTGCTTGCGCAACGTGGCGGGGCGCGACCGGATGGAGTCCGGTTCGTCGACGGATGAGTCTATCCACCAGTTCCGCCGATCGCCCACCTGGGGCGGGACGCGGACATCGGGCGCGGCCCGCAACTGCGGCGAGATTTGCCGCTGGGCCCGAAATTTGCGCCACATGGCCTCCGGAATGCGGCCACGGCGGGTCGTGGGGAATGTGGAAGGCTGACCTGCGCGCAGGGAAAGGCCGTTCAGGGTGGACGCCAGCGCTGCGCCCGGATAGGGCGAGCGGACAAAGAGCTCCAGCGCAGGCAGTTTTTGCGGTGCCTCGGAATGGCTGGCGTAGATCAACTGGACATCCTTGCCCGGGATGCCGGTTATCCGTATGGGCAGCGCCACCCGTTCGTCGGTGTCGTTCGTGTATCGCCACAGGCCGATGCCTTGGCCGTCATAGCGGTCGGGGGAGATCGCGCCGCAATGGGGGCCTGCGCAATCCACAGCCAGGCTGGGCGCGGCAGGCGGGGCGGGCGGGTTGGACACGGAGTCGTCGCCGTCGCCGCCGCAGGCAGCCACGAGCAGCCACATGCCATGGATGACCAGGCGTCCAACCGGGGAGCATGCGCGTGGGGCGTTGGCGGTCATGGCGGTCCTCGTCTATCGAATGACGATGCTCAGGCTGGAGCGTGGGGGAACCAGCAGGGTCTCGCTGTACGTGCCCTGGACACGGGGCCGTACGAAGGGAAAGAAGCCGTAGGGTTCCAGGTGAAGCGGGACGCTGAACGGCAGCGCGGTGGTGTCGGCATACGGTGCGCCGTCCAGCGGAATGAGCGAAATCTCTCCTTCATGCCTCTCGGGATAGCCGAAGCCAGAAGGCGAGGCCGCCGCGGGAAACAGGGCCGCGCTGCTGCCGAAGCGGCGCAGCATGGCCTTGAAACCGTCGCCCCCCACCTGCCGGAGGGAGTGGTCGAGGATCTCGAAGGCGTCGGTCGAGCTGTAATCGTTCAACAGCGAGACGAACAGATCGACGCCGTACTGGCGCATCAGGTAGGCCGCCAGCGAATTGACCGTGTTGTAGCCATAGCAGGCCCGGTCCGGTGACGGGATCGGATACATGTCGCGCAGATCGCAGTTGAAACCACCGCGCTGGCCCCAGATCATCCAGCTTCGGAAGCGCGCCTCGGTGTCGGAGGGCGCGGGGTCGCCTGGATGGTAGACCAGATCCTTCATCGCTTCGGCGACCGTTTCGTTCAGCCAGGGGTCGAAGGTGTACTCGTCGCCGCCGAGAATGCCTCGATAGAACCAGAACACGATGTGCGTGAGTTCGTGCGAGAAGTTCTGGATGAAGTCGGTGTAGACGTCATCGGGGGCGTAGATGGTCCGGGCGTGCATGTACACCGCCAGGGCTTCGTTGGACTGTTGGATGTGGGGAAGGTCCGGATAGTAGCGACGCACGTAGGAGTCCGTATAGCTGACGTAGCCCTGGACCTCCATCCGTTCGACGATCACCACGTTCAGGTCTTCGCCGGCGCCGATGATGTCTTCGTAGGGATTCTCGTTCCAGATCGGCCCCGCGATCCTGGTCACCCGGTCGTAGGTGGATCGGATCTGTTGCTGCAGTTGGTCCAGGGCTTCGTCGGTCAGTACGCCGGAGTTCGTGACCGCGTCCTCGACCCAGATGTTCAGGGTCCTGGGATCAGCGCCATCGACGCGGAAAGTGCGGCGCAGCGTGGTCGGGCGTAGCGCCACGGCGTCGTCCCGGTACGAAAAGTCATTCACCCACCATTCCTTCGTATCTCCCACCCGATGGGCCGCCGCGGCGGCCATACGGGCCAGGGCCGGGCCGGAGGCGGTTTTCATGCGGGGGCGGGGCAAAGCGCGCATGTCGGGGGGCGCGTGCGGCAGCCGGCTTTCCGCCGGATCCGGAGCGGGGCCCGCTGCGCGAAGCAGAGCGGCCGATGCGGCCGCGTCGGCGTAGGGCGAGCGCAGGAACAATTCCAGCGGCGGCAGCTTCTGCCGCGCATCCGACTGGTTCACGTAGGAAAGGTGGACATCCTTGCCCGGTATGCCGTCGATGCGGACAGGCACTTCCACGCGGTCGTCGGTGTCGTTGGTGTACTGCCAGACGCCTACGCCGGAACCGGCATAGCGATGGACGTCGACGGCACCGCAGCGCGGTCCGCTGCAGTCGACGGCCAGCCGCGGGCCGGTCTCGGGAGGCGGCGGCGCGGGCGCGGCGCCGTCTTCCCCTCCGCCGCAGGCGGCCAGGACCAGGATGGACAGCAGCGACAGCACGCGCAGCGGCCAGGCGTGGAGTCGTGGGAGCATGGGCGATACCTGTCGGATGGGAACTTGGACGCAAGCGTATCGGGATGTCTCGCCGCGCGCATTGGTCGAAGGTCCAATGCCTGGGTCTTCCGTCCGTGATAGCGTTGTGCCAATTCCCGGAATCCCGAGCCCGATGTCCGCTTCCCGTCTTCCCCTTGTCGAGCAGATCCAGGCCGAACAGGCGGCGATACTTCGCCGCAACCTGCCGTTCTCGCTGTGCGGCGCGCTATTGACGGTGGGCCTGGTGTGGGCGGCGCTGCGCGATGCGGTGCCCGCGGGGCAGTTGCTGGCCTGGTTCCTGGCGCAGGGGGCCTGGACGCTGGTCCGCGCCTGGGGCGTGTCGCGGTACAGGACGGCGGCCGGCAGCGTGGGGGGCCTGGCGCGTTGGCGCCGGGCCGCCATCGCCACGACCGGGGGGGCCGGGCTGCTGTGGGGGATTCCGTTCGCCTACTGGATGCTGCACGTGGACCTGCCGCACCAGATGTTCCTCATCGTCGCGCTGCTGACCCTGGGCACGGGGGCGATCTATGCCTATTGCATCGACCTGCCGCTGCTGTATGCCTTTGAACTGCCGTATTTCTCGCTGCCTTTCGTCGCCATCCTGACCATCCCGGGCACCATGCATACCGTGCTGGCCCTGGCGGCGGCGCTGTACCTGGCCGTCACCCTGGTGTTCGCGCAGCGTATGTCGCGCACGCAGATCGATTCGCTGCGCCTGCGCTTCGAGAATCTTTCCCTGGTCGAGAGCCTGCAGCGCGAGAAGGAAGCGGCCGAACGCAGCGACCTGGCCAAGTCGCGCTTCCTGGCCGCGGCCAGCCACGACCTGCGCCAGCCGGTCCATGCGCTGAGCCTGTTCATCGGCGTGCTGAAGGAACAGCCGTTGCCCGACGAGAGCCGGCGCCTGGTCGACAGCGTGGGGCGGGCCGCCTCGGCGCTGGGGACGCTGTTCGAGGCACTGCTGAACATCTCCCGCCTGGATGCCGGGGTGGTGCGCGTCAACCGGCGGACTTTCGCGCTGGCCGCGCTGTTCGACCAGTTGCTGCTGGAGTTCACGCCGCAGGCTGATGCCAAGTCGCTGGTTTTGCGTGTGCGGCCCACACGAGCGGTGGTCTATACCGATCCGGCGCTGCTGGACCGGATCCTGCGTAACCTGGTCGACAACGCCATCCGCAATACCCCGCGCGGCGGAGTGCTGCTGGCATGCCGGCCCCGGCGGGGGGCCTGGCGCATCGAGGTCTGGGACACCGGGGCGGGCATCCCCGCATCCGAACAGGACAAGGTGTTCTGGGAATTCCATCAGGTGAACAATCCCGAACGCGACCGGGGCAAGGGACTGGGCCTGGGGCTGGCCATCGTGCGGCGCACGGCCAAGCTGCTCGGGCATACCGTCGGGCTGCGCTCGCGCCCGGGGCGGGGCAGCGTCTTTGCCATTACCGTGCCCCGGATGGCGGAGCAGCACGTCGGCCAGCCGGCCGCGGTGCCGGCGAACCGTGCGGCCGGCGCGCTGCGGGACCGGCTGGTGTTCGTGATCGACGATGACACCGAGAACCGCCAGGGATTGCAGTTGCTGCTGGAGGCCTGGGGCTGCCGGGTCGTGGCCGGCGCCAGCGGCAGCGAGATCCTGCAGGCCGCGTCCCAGCGCAACGAGCGGCCGGACCTGATCATCAGCGACTACCGGCTGCGCAACCACGAGACGGGAATCGAGGTGATCGACGCCCTGCACGAGGAATACAACGACGAGAACATCCCCGCGATGCTGGTCAGCGGCGATACCGATCCCCAGCGCCTGGCGGAGGCGGCCGCGCGCACCTGGCCGCTGATGCACAAGCCGGTCGAACCCGCCGAGCTTCGGGAGGCCGTGGTACGGCTGCTGGGCTAGCGTCAACTGGCCCTGGGGCCTTACCTGGGTTTGCCGAACAGGCCGGCGCGGCGCGCGGCCAGCACCGCCTGGGTGCGGTTGACCACGCCCAGGGCGGCGAAGATGGCCGAGATATGGGCCTTGACGGTTTTCTCGGTGGTGGCCAGGCGCTCGGCGATCTCGCCGTTGCGCAGGCCCTCGCACAGCAGGCACAGCACCTCGGTCTGGCGCGGCGTCAATCGGCCCGGCGGCTGCTCGGACAGGACGGCCAGCGAGGCGGGCAGGGGGCTTTCCAGGGGCCGTACGACCTTTCCGGCCAGTACCCGCCGCATGGCGTCCAGCAACTGCCCGACGTCGGCCGATTTGTGCAGGAAGCCGTGGGCGCCCGCGGCCAGGGCCGCCTCGGCGTCCTCATGGTCCTCGGAGGCGGACAGCACCATGACCCGCAGGCCGGCGCCGGCGCGCCGCAACTGGCGCACCAGCGCCGCGCCGCCTATGTCGGGAAGGTAGTAATCCATCAGTGCGATGTCGGCCGTGGCGTCCTTGAGCAGGGCCAGGGCCTCGGCGCCGCCGGCGGCGGTGCGCAGATGCAGCGAGGGGCCGGCCGCCTGCCGCAGGGCAAGCGCCAGCCCCTCCCGGAACATGGCGTGATCGTCGATCAGCAGGGCGCTGGTCACGGGCGTGGCGCCCTTACCAGATCTTCCACCACGGGCCGCTTTCCTTCTGGAAGCCGCTCTTGACGAAGGTGCTGTCGGGATAGTTCGCGCTCAGCACGCGCGAGGCATCGTCGCGCAGGTCGGTCATGCCCATCTTGTCGTAGGCCAGCACCATGATGTAGAGCGCTTCCTCGACCGCGGGGGCGCCCTGGAAGTCGCGCACGGCGGTCTGCGCGCGGTTGACCGCGGCCACGTAGGCGCCGCGATCCAGGTACAGGCGGGCGACGTGGACCTCGTTCATCGCGATGGAGTTGACGAGGTAGTTCAGCCGCAGGCGAGCGTCGGGCGCGTACTTGCTGTCGGGGAAGCGGGCGACCAGGCTCTTGAACGCGTCGAACGATTCGCGCGCGCCCTTGGGGTCGCGCTCGCTGGGGTCCTGCCGCGTCAGGCCGGCCAGGAAGGCGCTGTCCTGGTAGAAGTTGATCAACCCCTTCAGGTAGAGCATGTAGTCCAGGCTGGGGTGGTTGGGGTGCAGGCGCTCGAAGCGGTCGATCGCGGCCAGGGCCTGGGCGTTGGAGCCGTCCTTCCAGTAGACGTAGGCGATGTCGATCTGCGCCTGCTGGGCAAAGACGCCGAACGGATAGCGCGATTCGAGTTTTTCCAGCAACTTGGCCGCCTGAGTCCAGTTGCCGGTGTCCATCTCGTCCTTGGCCTCCTTGTACAATCTTTCGGCAGTCCAGCCCACCGTGGGGTCGGGTTCCTTGCCGGTATTGGCGCAGCCCGCCAGGACGAAAAAGGCCAGCAGGCAGGCCAGGGCCAGGCCCAGCCGCGTGACGAGGCTCTGCCGCCGGACCGGGGCCACATGCCCGCAGGCCGCTTGCATTGCCAGGGAATTCAACTGCATGGTGGTGTCCCTCACCAATAGACTATTCATGATTATATTCGGGCTTCGCGGCCACGCCCTCCAGAAACATGTCATCTTCGCTGCCGTCCCAAGATATTGAAACCCAGGAGGCCGAACCGCGCCTGCTGGACCTGCCTCCCGGCACCCGTGCCGGCCGCCTGGACAAGGTCCTGGCGCAACTGCTGCCCGAGCATTCCCGCAGCCGCCTGCAGGGCTGGATCGAGCGCGGCGGCGTGCTGGTCAACGGCAAGGAGGCGTCCGTGCGGCAGGTCGTCGGGCCGGGCGACCAGCTCACGGTCTGGGAGGAAGCGGCGCCCGAGTCGCTGGCCTTCACGCCGGAAGCCATCGATTTTCCGGTGGTGGCCGACAGCGCCGACTGGATCGTGGTCGACAAGCCTGTGGGCCTGGTCGTGCACCCGGGGGCGGGCAACTGGCACGGGACGCTGCTCAACGGCCTCCTGCACCGCTACCCCGAGCTGGCCCAGGTGCCGCGTGCCGGCATCGTACACCGGCTGGACAAGGATACCTCGGGGCTGATGGTGGTGGCGCGCACCATCACGGCGCAGACCTCGCTGGTGCGGCAGTTGCAGGCCCGCACCGTGGGACGGCGCTATCTGGCGCTGGTGTCGGGCCACGTGCGGCGCGGCGGCACCATCGACCGGCCCATCGGCCGGGATCCGCGCGTGCCGGTGCGCATGAGCGTGGAGCGGCCCATCGCCGCCAAGCCGGCCATCACCCATTTCGAGCCCCTGCGCCAGGGCCGGGCGCCCGGCGGCATGCCGGTGACCGAGGTCGAGTGCCGCCTGGAAACCGGCCGCACCCACCAGATACGGGTGCACATGGCCAGCATCGGCCATCCGTTGCTGGCCGATACGCTGTACGGCGGCAAGGCGGTGGAGCCCGCCGCGCGGCAGATGCTGCACGCGGCCCGGCTGCAATTCGACGATCCGGTCCGGGGCGGCCCCCGCGTGTTCCGCGCGCCGGTGCCGGACGACATGCAGGCCGTCGTGCGTGTGATCGCCTGGGACGGTGACGAACAGGACGTGGACGACTACCTGGACGAGGAGGACGAGGAATGAATGCCGCCCAGCCGCCGTTGATGCAGGAAGGCCCGGACTGGCCCGGGCTGCGCATCGTCGCCACGACCCGTGCCGGCGGTTTCAGCACGGGGCCGTACGCCTCGTTCAACCTGGGCGCCCATGTGGGCGATGCGCCCGAGGCCGTGGTCGCGAACCGCGCGCGCCTGCGCGCGCTGCTGCCGTCGGATCCGCTGTGGCTGGAGCAGGTGCATGGCACGCGGGTGGCCGATGCCGACCGCGAAACGGCTCCCGCGCCGGCCGACGCCGCCGTCACGCGCGCGCCGGGCAGGGTGCTGGCCATCATGACGGCCGACTGCCTGCCGGTCGTGATCGCGGCTCCCGGCGTCGGTGTCCTGGCCGTGGCCCATGCCGGCTGGCGCGGGCTGGCGGCCGGCGTGCTCGAGAACGCGGTCGCGGCGATGGCTGTGGCGCCGGGCACGGACTTGCGGGCCTGGATCGGACCGGCCATCGGCCCGGCGGCGTTCGAGGTGGGCGACGAGGTCCGGGCCGCCTTCGCGCGCACGGCCGAACCGCCGGCGGACGCTTTCGCTCCGACGGGCGGCCGCGATGCGGCGGGCGTGCCCAAGTGGCTGGCCAACCTGCCGGCGCTGGCCGAGCAGCGGCTGCGCGCGGCGGGCGTGGCCGTGGTCGTGCGCAGCAATCTCTGCACGGTGGCCGGCAACGACCGCTTCTACTCCTACAGGAAGGAAGGCGTCACCGGACGCTTCGCGACGCTGGCCTGGCTCGCCCCCTGACCGCCAGGCGCGCGGGGCGACGCATGATCGCCATCCCCATCAGGGTTTCTCTTGATCAGGGTTTTCCGGGGTGTCGCGCGCCGCTTCGCGCGCGCGGCGCAGCCGCTTGCGCATGGGCGCGGTGAAGATGTACAGCAGGATCGAGACCGGCAGCAGTCCGTAGAACAGCAGGGTCGCGATACCCGCCAGAACCGTGGGCTGCGCCAGGGACATCAGCAGTGTCACGTAAAGCCAGCCGATGGCGACGAGGAAGGAAAAATGCATGGGTCGGCGAATGTGAAATGTGAATGAAACGTCGGTCCGATCGGCGCGCCGCGCCGGCATTGGCGCGGGTCTTGCGCGATTTGACAGCCGCAGGCGCGCTATGCACTATGGCATCTAGCGTAATCGAATCAACAAGGTGTTCTAGTGAGTCAGTCCAGGCAGGATTCTACGAACCCCTTGGCGTGGCTGGAAGCATGGCAGCAGATGTTGGATCAGAAGGTCGACATGCCTGGGTCGTCGGCGCCTTCGAGTCGCATCCTGTCGGGCGGGCACGCCATGGCCCCCGAGAAGCTGCTGGAGATCCAGCAGGAGTTCGCGCAAGAATGGGCCGAGCTGTGGCGGGCCGCCAGCGCCGGCGAGCTCGAGCCGCTGTCCGATCAGCGCTTCGCCGGTGAAGCCTGGGGCGCAAGCCCCGGCCATGCCTTCATGGCGCATGCCTATCTGCTGTCCGCGCGCACCATGCTCAAGATGGCCGACAGCATCGAGGCGCCCGAACACGTCCTGAACCGGCTGCGCTTCGCCACCATGCAATGGGTCGAGGCGATGTCGCCGTCGAACTTCCTCGCGTTCAATCCCGACGCGCAGCGCCGCCTGCTCGAATCCGGCGGCGAAAGCCTGCAGCAGGGCATCGCCAATCTGATGTCCGACCTGCAGAAGGGACGCATTTCCCACACCGACGAATCCTCGTTCGAGATCGGGCGCAACCTGGCCACCACCGAAGGTTCGGTGGTGTTCGAGAACCGGCTGTTCCAGCTCATCCAGTACAAGCCGCTCGGGCCCCGGACCTACGCGCGGCCGCTGCTGGTCGTGCCGCCCTGCATCAACAAGTTCTACATCCTGGACCTGCAGCCGCACAATTCCTTCGTGCGTTTCGCGCTCGAGCAAGGCATGCAGGTCTTCATGGTGTCGTGGCGCAACCCGCTGTCGGCCGACGCCGACGGCGTGCAGCATGCCGACTGGGACGCCTACCTGCAGGAGGGCGTGCTCGAGGCGATCGACGCGGTCTCGTCCATCTCGCGGCAGCCGCAGATCAATGCGCTGGGATTCTGCGTGGGCGGCACGCTGCTGTCGTCGGCGCTGGCGGTGGCGAAGGCGCGCGGCCAGGACCCGGTGGCCTCGCTCACGCTGCTGACGACGCTGCTGGATTTCGCCGACACCGGCGTGCTCGACGTGTTCATCGACGAAGCCCAGGTGTTGCTGCGCGAACAGCAGTTCGCCGCCGGCGGCGTGCTGGCGGCGCGCGAACTGGCCACCACCTTCGCCTTCCTGCGCCCCAACGACCTGGTCTGGAACTACGTCGTCAACAACTATCTGAAGGGCCAGGCGCCGTCGGCCTTCGACCTCCTGTACTGGAACGCCGACAGCACCAACCTGCCGGGGCCGTTCTACGCCTGGTACCTGCGCAACACCTATCTCGAGAACAACCTGCGGGTGCCCGGCAAGGTGCGCGCCTGCGGGGTGGGACTGGACCTGAGCACGCTCGACATGCCGGCCTACGTATACGGCTCGCGCGAGGACCACATCGTGCCCTGGACCTCGGCCTATGCGTCGACCGCGCTGCTGCGCGGGCAGATGCGCTTCGTGCTGGGGGCCTCGGGCCATATCGCCGGCGTCATCAATCCGGCCTCGCGCAACCGGCGCAGCTACTGGGTGCGTGAGGACGACAAGCTGCCGGCCGACGCCGCCGCCTGGATGGGCGGCGCGCGTGAAGTGGCGGGCAGTTGGTGGAACGACTGGGCAACCTGGATCAAGGAGCACGGAGGGCGCCAGGGGAAGGCGCCGGGCGCGCTGGGCAGCGCCGATCATCCCGTCATCGAACCCGCACCGGGCAAGTACGTGCGGGCCAGGGCGGCATGACAGGAGACATGCGTATTCTGCGGGTCAAGCGGCGGTGGGTTCCGCCGTTTCATAAGGAGGCATCATGAGCGGAAAGATAGCGTACGTGACGGGCGGCATGGGCGGCATAGGCACCGTCATCTGCCAGCGGCTGGCCAAGGCGGGGCTCACCGTCATCGCCGGCTGCGGGCCCAATCGCGATTCTCAGCAGTGGCTGAACGAACAATCGGCGCTCGGCTATACGTTCCACGCCTCCGTGGGCAACGTGGCGGACTGGGATTCCACCGTGGCCGCGTTCGCCAAGGTGCGCGAGGAGTTCGGGCCGGTCGACGTGCTGGTCAACAACGCGGGCATCACCCGCGACGGCGTCTTCCGCAAGATGACGCTGGAGGACTGGCGAGCCGTCATCGACACCAACCTCAACAGCCTCTTCAACGTCACCAAGCAGGTCATCGGCGACATGACCGAACGCAAGTGGGGGCGCATCATCAACATCAGTTCGGTCAACGGCCAGAAGGGGCAGTTCGGCCAGACCAACTATTCCACGGCCAAGGCCGGCATCCACGGCTTTACGATGGCGCTGGCGCAGGAAGTGGCCTCCAAGGGGGTGACGGTCAACACGGTTTCGCCCGGCTACATCGGTACCGACATGGTGCGCGCCATCCGTCCCGACGTGCTCCAGACCATCGTCGACACCATTCCGGTGAAGCGTCTGGGCACCCCGGACGAGATCGGATCCATCGTGACCTGGCTGGCTTCCGACGACGCGGGATTCTCCACCGGCGCGGATTTCTCGCTGAACGGCGGCCTGCACATGGGGTAAGCCCCCATCCGGCCCGAGGCGTTCCACGCCGGGTTGGACTAAACTTGATGGCTGGTGCGGTCGGCGGACCGCACCGGTTTCATACAAATCTAAGTTGGGGGCAAGCATGGCGCAGCAAGCTGGAGCCGGCAACGCATTGCGGTTGATAAAAAAATATCCCAATCGCCGGTTATACGATACGCAGACCAGCACCTACATCACCTTGGCCGACGTCAAGCAGCTCGTGCTGGACAACGAGACCTTCGAGGTCGTCGATGCCAAGTCCGGCGAGGACCTGACCCGCAGCATCCTGCTGCAGATCATCCTGGAAGAGGAAACCGCCGGCGCGCCCATGTTCACGTCGACCATGCTGGCCCAGATCATCCGTTTCTACGGCCATGCGATGCAGGGCATCATGGGGTCGTACCTGGAGAAGAACATCCAGGCCTTCATGGAGATCCAGAACAAGCTGGGCGAGCAGTCCAAGGGGCTGTACGGCGGCCAGTTCGGCCCCGAGGCCTGGACGCAGTTCATGAACGTCCAGACGCCGATGATCCAGAGCATGATGAGCAACTACATCGAGCAGAGCAAGAACCTGTTCGTGCAGATGCAGGACCAGATGCAGAACCAGACCCGGTCCATGTTCACCACTTTTCCCTTCACCTCCGCGTCCAAGGACGACGAGCGCAAGTAGAGCGGGGGCGGGCTTGCCGTAACCCGGTAAAATGCCCCCATTCCGCTAATTCCGGCCGCGAGTCGCGCTCGCGGTGCGCCCGATGTCCATTCATTCATCCGATTCCCCGACCAACACCGCCACTCCCCGCGTGGCCTTCGCCAGCCTGGGCTGTCCGAAGGCGGCCTCGGATTCCGAGCAGATCCTGACCCAGCTGCGCGCCGAAGGCTACGAAACCTCCAAGACCTACGAGGACGCGGACCTGGTCATCGTCAATACCTGTGGCTTCATCGACGATGCGGTCAAGGAAAGCCTGGACACCATAGGCGAGGCCTTGCAGGCCAACGGCAAGGTCATCGTGACCGGCTGCCTGGGCGCCAAGAAGGAGTCCGACGGCGAGGGCGTGGTGCAGAAGATGCATCCCAAGGTCCTGGCCGTGACTGGGCCGCACGCGACCCACGAGGTCATGCAGGCGGTGCACCAGTACCTGCCCAAGCCCCACGACCCCTTCAGCGACCTCGTGCCGCCGCAGGGCGTGCGCCTGACGCCCAAGCATTACGCCTACCTGAAGATATCCGAGGGTTGCAACCATCGCTGCAGCTTCTGCATCATCCCGTCCATGCGCGGCGACCTGGTGTCGCGGCCCATCCACGAGGTCATGCGCGAGGCCGAGAACCTGGTCAAGGCCGGCGTCAAGGAAATCCTGGTCATCTCGCAGGACACCAGCGCCTACGGCGTGGACGTGAAGTACCGCACGGGCTTCGTCGACGGCCGCGCCGTGCGCACCCGGATGACAGAACTGGTGCGCGAGCTGTCCAAGCTGGGCGCCTGGATCCGCCTGCACTACGTGTATCCCTATCCGCACGTGGACGAAGTCCTGCCGCTGATGAACGAGGTCCATGAGAACGGCGGCCGCGTGCTGCCGTACCTGGACGTGCCGTTCCAGCACGCCAGCCAGCGCATTCTGAAGCTGATGAAGCGTCCGGCCTCGTCCGAGCGCAACCTGGACCGCATCCGCGCCTGGCGCGCGATCTGTCCGGACCTGACGATACGCAGCACCTTCATCGCCGGCTTCCCCGGCGAGACCGAGGCCGAGTTCGAGGAAATGCTGGACTTCCTGCGCGAGGCCGAGCTCGACCGCGTGGGCTGTTTCGCCTATTCGCCGGTGGAAGGCGCGGCGGCCAACGAGCTGCCCGATCCCGTGCCCGACGAAGTCCGGCAGGAGCGCCAGGCCCGTTTCATGCAGGTCCAGGAGGCGGTGTCCCGCAAGCGCCTGGCGCGCCGCGTCGGCAAGGTCCTCAAGTGCGTGGTCGACGAGGTGGGCCCCGAAGGCGGCATCGCCCGCTCCATGGGTGATGCGCCCGACATCGACGGCAAGGTCTATGTGGCGCCGGTGGACAAGCCCTGGAAGCGCTACAAGGTGGGCGACATCATTTCCGTCCGCATCGCCCGCTCCGACGACCACGACCTCTGGGGAAGTGTAGGGTAGCCCCGGTTTATCGCTTTATCAGCAGCGGGGCGATTTCCGCCGCCAGGCGCTTGAGCGTGGGCGCGACGGTGGCGGCGACGTGGGCGTCGGTGAACAGGGCGTCCGAGGCGCCGCAGGTCAGCGCCAGCGTGCGGTGGCGGTCGGCGGGCTGGACCGGCACGCCGATGGCGGTGAAGTGCTCCTGCGGATAGCGCATGAGCACGGCACCGTGGCGTTCGTAGTCGTCCAGCGCCGCCCGCAGCCGGCCGGGGGCATGGCCGGCATCCCATCGCCCGTCCGCCTGCAAGCCGGCGACGATGCGTTCGCGCTCGGCCGGAGGCTGGGCCGCCAGGTACGCCAATCCCAACGATGAATCGGTCAGGCCCACGGTGGAGCCGATGTGCAGCATCACGCGTCGCACCTGGACCGGTTCGCAGCGTTGGATGACCACCATGCTGGCCTCGTGCCGCTCGGCCAGCAGCACCGTGGTGCCCAGCGCATCGGCGGCGGCCTTCATCAGCGGCACGGCATAGTCGTTGATCCCTGTCTGCGCGACCACGGCATAGCCCAGCAGCAGGGCGGCCGCGCCCACGCGCAGCTTGTCGTTGGCGGTGGGCACCAGATAGCCCAGCGCCGCCAGCGTCTTGCACAGCCGCCAGACGGTCGGCTGTGGCAGTCCGGTCAGCCGGGCGATTTCCGTGGTGCCCAATTCGCCGCGCGCGGGGGTGAAGCAGCGCAGGATTTCCAGGCCTCGGGCCAGCGCGGTGACGAACAGCGGATCGGTTTCTTTCATGGCTCAGGCGGGCCTTGACACCCTTCAAGGTGAAGCCCAAAATAAATTCATAAAACGAATTATCAATTCATATAGTGAATTATTCAAGTCCCATGCAGCAAGATTGCACGCCGGAGCTGGCCGAAATGCGTTCCGCCATCCGCCGCTTCGTCAACGAACGTCTGGAGCCCCTGGCCCGCCAGATGGACCAGGACGGCCAGGTGGCGCCTTCCGCGCTGGCCGAGATGCGCCAGCAGGGCTACCTGGGCATGCGCCTGCCGGCCGAATACGGCGGAGGGGGATTCGACCTGGCCACGTATTGCCTGGTGATGGAGGAAGTGGCGCGCTCGCACCGCGTTTTCACGGTCATGCTCGATTGCACCAGCGGCCTGACGCCGATCGGCATCGCGCGCCATGGCACGCCGGCGCAGCGCGACAAATACGTCGCCCGGCTGGCCAGCGGCGAATGGCTGGGCAGCTTCGCGCTGACCGAGCCCGAGGCGGGGTCGGATGCGGCCGCCTTGCGCACCACGGCGGAGAAAACGGCGGGGGGCTGGGTGATCAACGGGCTCAAGCAGTTCATCAGCGCCGCACATCGCGCGCAGGTGGTCATGGTGCTGGCCGTGACCGATACGGCGCGGCGTGCGCGGGGCGGCATCACGGCCTTCCTGGTGGACCAGGGCACGCCGGGCATGCACATCGCGAGGGTGGACAAAACCATCGGTTCCGATCCCATCGAACTGGCCGAGATCCGCTTCGACGACTGTTTCGTGCCCGACGAAGCGGTGCTGGGCGAAGTCGGCGGCGGATTCGGCATCGCCATGGGGTCGCTGGCCAGCGGCCGCATGGGAGTGTCGGCCGCGTGCATAGGCACGGCCGACCGGCTATTGGAAGAAGCCGTGGCCTACGCCAAGACCCGGGTCACCTTCGGCCAGCCGCTGGCCGACAGGCAGGCCATCCAATGGATGCTGGCGGATTCCGCCACCGAACTGGCGCTGGCGCGATCGCTGGCCTACGACACCATGCGGCGTATCGATGCCGGCCAGGACGCGGGCACGGCCACCAGCATGGTCAAGCTGTTCTGCTCCGAGATGGTGGGGCGGGTGGCCGACCGGACGGTGCAGATACTGGGCGGCTCGGGCCTGATCCGGGGCGTGCCGGTCGAGCGCTTCTATCGCGACGTGCGGCACTACCGCATCGGCGAAGGCGCGTCCGAGATCCAGCGCATGCTGATCGCGCGGGCATTGCTGAAATGACGGCCCGCCCGCCGGATGCCGGCCGGGAAAGCCGGCCGCTGGCGCGGCGCCTGGCGGCGTTCGCACTGGGCCTGCGGCGCGCGGACCTGTCGCCGGCCCGGCGCGAGAAGGTCGCGCTGATCCTGGCGGACTTCCTGGGCTGCGTGCTGGCAGGATCCTGCCTGCCCGAGGCCGAATCGGCTTTCGTGCTGGCGCAGCCCGGCGCGGTGCGGATTCCCGGCGCGCCGGCCGGCCTTGGCCCGGAGTCGGCGGCCATCGCGATGAGCACCATGGGTTCGCTGCTGCAATCGCACGACGGCTACGGCAATGGCGGCAACCATCCCAGCAACAGCATCATTTCCGCCGTCTGGTGCATACGCGAGGGCCGGGCGATGGCATCGGTCCACATGGCCATCGCGGTCGGCTACGAAGTCGCGAACCGATTGGCGGCCAGCGCCCATCCCGCCCTGACGCTGGCCGGGCTGGCGCCGACCTCGTGCACGGGCGCGATCGGCGCGACCGCGGCGCTGGGACGCCTGCTGGAGCTGGACGAGAGCACCCTGGCGCGCGCGCTGGGCAACGCGGCTTTCTCGTTTCCCGCGGCGGCGCTGCGCGGCCTGACCGAGCACGGTTCGGCGGTGCCGCTGCATGGCGGCCTGGCGGCGCGCTGCGCCATCGAGTCGGTGAAGCTGGCGCGCGCCGGCCTGGGGTCGGGCGACCGCATCTTCGAGGGCGGTGCCGACCCGGGCGTCCTGGACGTGCTGCGCAGCCGGGGGCTCGGGCAGGATCCGGAAACCTGGCGCGGCGAGACGCTGGACGGCGTGTATTTCAAGCCCATCCCCGCCTGCCGCCATGCCCAGCCGGCCATCGACGCCATCCAGGCCATCTGGAACGACGGACCGCTGGCCGCGCGAGACATCGAACGCGTCGACGTGCATACCTATCCGGTGGCGCTGCGCTTCGGCCAGGCGCCCGGGCCGGCGCACGAGCTTTACGACCGCCTGATGAGCGTGGTGTGGGCCGTGGCCAGTGCCCTGTGCCATGGCCGGTACGACCTGTCGAACGTGCGACGGCCCGCCGTCGAGCCGGAGGTGACGCAGCTGTATCCGCGCATCCACCTGCATGTGGACGAAGCGTATGCCGCGCTGTATCCGCGCTACCTGCCGGCGCGGGTCGAGATCGCGCTGCGCGGGGGCGGCCGGCGCACCGGCACCTGCATGATGGAGTACGGCACGCCGTCCGAACACGGTCCCTATTCGCCGGGCGGCACGCACGCGCCGCCGCTGGACAGGGCCGGCGTGGAGCGCAAGTTCCGCGAGCTGGCGCGCGCCGCGCTGGACGATGGGCAGGCGGACGCACTGTGGCGCGAGGCGAGGGCGGTGGAGGACTTGAACGACTAGGCGGGTGCTGCGGTGGCCTGACGCCGTTTTCCTAATTGTCCTATTGACAGAACAATAGATCATAAATAAAGTCCTCCGGAGTATCCTGAATGCAAGAGGGGCGCATGTCGGAAGTCAAGCTCGATCCGGTCACGCTGGCGGTCCTGAAGGGGCGGCTGGAGCAGATCGCCGATGAAATGGATGCCACGCTTTACCGCAGCGCGTTCAATCCCATCATTGCCGAGGCCCACGACGCCTGCCATGGGATCTACGACGGCGCGACCGGCGATACGCTCGTGCAGGGCAAATCCGGCCTGCCGGTGTTCGTCGGGGCGATGGCTTTCGCCGTGCGCGCCGCGGTCCAGGCGGCGCGGCCCCTGGGCGGCATGCGCGAGGGCGAGGTCTGGCTGTTCAACGACCCCTACGAAGGCGGCACGCACGCCAACGACTTCAAGCTGGTCAAACCTTTCTTCGTGGAAGGGCGGCTGGTCTGTTTCCTGGCCTCGGCGGCGCACTGGCACGACGTGGGCGGCAACGTTCCCGGCAACTACAACCCGGCCGCCACCGAGTGCTGGCAGGAAGCGGTCCAGATCCCGCCGGTGCGCATCGTGCAGCAAGGGGAGGTGAATCCCGACGTGCTGGCCATCCTGCGCGCCAACACCCGCATGCCCGACAGCCTGTGGGGCGACCTGAACGGGCAGCTCGCGGCGCTGGAGCTGGGCGAGCGCCGCCTGGCCGAACTGTTCGCGGCCTATGGCGAACCGCGGGTGACCGGCGCCATGGGCGCCCTGCGCGAACGGGCGCGCAAGCTGATGCGGGCGCACATCGCGTCGCTGCCCGATGGCCGCTATTCGTTCGAGGACTATCTCGACAACGATGGCATTCGCGACGAGATGCTGCGCGTCGCGCTGGACATGACGGTTGAGGGCGAGCGGCTGGTGCTGGATTTCTCGCGCACCTCGGGTCCCTGCGCGGGCGCGGTCAATATCTCGCGCGCCACCGCGGTGGCGGCCTGCTATGTGGCGCTCAAGCATCTCTTTCCCGACGTGCCGGCCAATGCCGGCGTGCTGGACGCGGTCGAGTTCGTGATGCCCGAGGGGCTCCTGATCACGGCGCAGCGGCCCCGGCCGGTCGGCGGCTACACCGAGACCATCCTGCGCATGATCGACGTGGTCTTCAGCGCCGCGGCGCAGGCCGATCCGAGGCGCGCCGTGGCCCAGGCCTACGGCACGATCAACGCGCTGTCCATCGCCGGGCTGCGCAGCGACGAAGGGCGCCAGGGCCAGCGCTGGGTGATGTTCAGCTTCTTCGGCGGCGGCCACGGCGGCCATGCCGGCGGCGATGGCCTGAGTCACGGCAACGCGCCCATTTCCACGGCCACGATACCGCCGCTGGAAATCATCGAGGCCGCGTATCCCGTGCGCTTCACGCAGTGGTCGTTGCGGCCCGACTCGGGCGGGCCTGGCATGCACCGGGGCGGCCTGGGCGCGGTCTACGAGATCGAACTGCTGGAGCAGTCGGCGCAGGCTTTCGTCTTCGGCGAACGCGGCAAGTCCGCGCCCAAGGGCATCGCGGGGGGCGGCAACGGCGCGCTGAACCGCTTCAGCTATCGCGTGGACGGCCAGTGGCAGACCCCGCCCATGGTGTCGAAGATGATGGGAATACCGCTGTCCCGCGGGGACCGGGTCAGGCTGGAGACGCCGGGCGGAGGCGGCTATGGCGATCCCGCGCGGCGCGGTGCCGCCGCGGTGGAGCGCGACCGCGCCATGGGATATGTGACGGAGGGTGGACAGTGAGCGGGCAGCAGCGTGTCGTCGGCGTCGACGTGGGAGGGACATTCACCGACTTGTTCGTGCTGGACGAGGCGGACCAGTCGGTGGCCGTGGTCAAGGTCCCGTCCACGCGGGGCGAGGAAGCGGTGGGTTTCATGAATGGCATCGCGCGGCTGGATGGTGCGGCCGACGGCGCGGCCGGCATCGTCACCATCATCCATGGCACCACCGTCGGCACCAATGCACTGCTGGAGCGCAAGGCCGCGCGCACGGGACTGATCACCACACGCGGCTTCGCCGACGTGCTGGAGATGCGGCGGCGCGACCGGCCGCATACCTGGGGGCTGCGCGGGGAATACCTGCCGCCGATCTCCCGCGACCTGCGCAAGGAAGTGGACGAGCGCGTGCTGGCCGACGGCTCCGTCCATACGGAAGTGGACCTCGGCCAGGTCGAGGCTTGCGTGGGCGAACTGCTGGCGCAGGGATGCGAGGCGGTCTGCGTCTTCTTCATCAACACCTATGCCAATCCGGCCAACGAAGCGGCGGCGGTGGCGCGCGTGCGCGAATTGTGGCCCAACGATTGCGTGACCTCGTCGGCCGAGGTCCTGCCCGAGATCCGCGAATTCGAGCGCGTCTCCACGGCCAGCCTCAACGCAGCATTGCAGCCCGTCGTGGGCGGCTACCTGCGGCGGCTGGAAGGCGACCTGCGCGAGCGCGGCTTCGACGGGCAATTGATGATCGTGCAGAGCAACGGCGGCGTGATGTCGCGGCAGACGGCTTGCGAGCTGCCGGTGCGCACGACGCTGTCCGGACCGGCGGCGGGCGTCATCGCCTGCGCCGCGATCGCGCGGGCGGCGGGCCATCCGGACGTGATGACGGGGGACATGGGCGGAACTTCGTTCGACGTCTCGCTGGTGGTGGACGGGCGGGTGGCGCTGGCGGAACAGACCAGCATCGCCTTTGGCATGGTCGTGCGTTCGCCGATGATACAGATCGAGACCATAGGCGCCGGCGGCGGGTCGATCGCCAAGGTGGATGCCGGCGGCATGCTGCAGGTGGGGCCGGAATCAGCGGGCAGCCGTCCGGGACCGGCCTGCTACGGGCACGGCAATCCCTATCCCACGGTTACCGACGCCAACTTGCTGCTGGGCCGCATCGACGCCGCGCGGCCGCTGGGCGGCGGCCTCTTGGGCAAGCTGGACGTGGAGCTGGCGCGCGCCGCCATCCGCACCCATGTGGCCGAGCCGCTGGGCCTGGACGTGCTGGAGGCGGCCGAGGCCATCCTGACCGTGGCCAACGCCAAGATGGCCGGTGCCCTGCGCTTGGTGTCCATCGAGAAGGGACACGATCCGCGCCGCTTCGCCTACATGCCCTTCGGTGGCGGAGGCGGGCTGCACGTGTGCGCGATGATGCGCGAGACCGGCGTGGAAACGGGCATCGTGCCGCGCTATCCCGGCGTGACCTCGGCGCTGGGCTGCGTGATGGCCGACCTGCGCCACGACGCGGTGCGGACCATCAACCGCGGCCTGCGCGACGTGGACTTCGAGACCCTGCGCGCCCTGGTGGCCGAGTTCCGCGAACGCTGCGACGCGCACCTGGCCTCGGCCGGCGTGGCCATCGCCGCGGTGCGCGAGGAACTCTTCCTGGACATGCTCTACCAGGGCCAGACCCATACGGTGATGGTGCCGATCGAGGCCGACCGCCTGGACGCGCAGGCCGTGGCGGCCGCGTTCGAAGCGGCGTACCGGACCGAGTTCGGAAGGCTGCTGCCCGGCATCCCCGTACGCATCATGAACCTGCGCTACGCGCGGGTGGGCGTGCGGCCGAAGTTCGACCTGCGCCTGCTGGCGCCTCCGGGCGACGTATCGCCCGGGCCGGCCGGCACGCAGCGCGTCCACGTGGATGGCGCCTGGACGGACGTGCCGCGCCATGCGCGCCTGGACCTGCCCGTGGGTACGCGGGTGGTGGGGCCGGCCATCCTCGAGCAGCCCGACACCACCGTGTGGCTGGAGCCGGGCTTCTCGGCCACGACCGACGACCACGGCAACCTGATCCTGAAACCGGTTTGACCCGGGCGGGACGGCCCGCCCGGCATGCGATGCAAGTCCTGTAGACGATGAGGTAGGCGAAATGAGATCCCGCATCAAGCTTCGAGAGCATCTGGCCATCCTGTGCGCCGCGCTGGCGGCCGGCGCCCCGGCCGCGGTCCGCGCGCAGGACTATCCGTCGCGCCCGGTCATGATGGTCAACACCTGGGCGCCGGGCGGTCCGTCCGACGCCATCATCCGGCCGCTGCTGGAGAAGTTCTCGCAGAAGTTCGGCCAGCCCTTCGTGCTGGAGAACCGCAGCGGCGCCAACGGCAGCATCGGTACCAGCTACGTGGCGCGCTCGCGGAACGACGGCTATACGCTGCTGTTCGCCAACGTCGGACCGATCGCGATCAGTCCCTGGCTGCCCGACAAACCCAACTACGATTCGATCAAGGACTTCCAGCCCATCGGGCAGATCGTGTCGGGGTCCACGGTGCTGGTGGTGGCGCCGTCGTTCCCGGCCGGCAACATGCGCGAGTTCATCGATTACGCGAAGAAGCACCCCGGCAAGATCACCTACGGATCGGTGGGCCTAGGCAGCAGCACGCACGTGGCGGGCGCCACGCTGGCCAAGATGGCCGGCATCGACATGGTCCACGCGCCTTACCGAGGGTCCTCGCAGATCCAGGTCGACATCATGTCCGGCCAGATACAGTCCGCCTTCGTGAGCCTGGGCGGCGCGCTGGAGCTGATCCGCGCGGGCAAGCTGAAGGCGATCGCGGTCAGCACCCGGTCGCGTTCGTCGGTGCTGCCCGACGTGCCGGCGGTGGCCGAGACCGTGCCGGGCTTCGACTTCAATGTCTGGTACGGGCTGATGGCGCCGGCGGGCACGCCCAGGGACGTGGTGCGGACCCTGGCCGACGCGCTGAAGGAAACGATGGAGATGCCGGACATCAGGAACCGGCTGCTGGCCAGCGGTCTGGATCCCCATCCGACCGGCCCGGCCGAGTTCGCCAGGAAGATCGAGCAGGATCTGGCGGCCTGGAAGCAGGCGGTCGCTAATGCCAACCTGACGCCGTAATCGAGGACGCGATGACCTTCCATAGCTACGACATCCCGGCCATCGACGCGGTGGCCAACATCTGGACGCCCGAGCTGCTGGCGCAGCGGCCCAAGCGCGACGCCTTCTACAGCGGCAAGATGAACGTCGACACCGCCATCATGCAGGGGTTGTCGCACGAGGACATGCTACGCCGCATGGATGCCGCCGGTATCGAGCAGGCTTTCCTGATCGCCGCCAAGGTGGGGCCCTGGCAGCATCGCGCCAGCTATCACGTGCCCTACGAGGCGGTGGCCGAGGCGGTCAACCGCCATCCGGACCGCTTCCACGGGCTGGCCGGACTGGACCCCACGGAAGGCATGCGGGGCGTGCGCGAACTGGAGAAGGGCGTGCGGGAATACGGCTTCATCGGCGCGCATTTCTATCCCCACTGGTTCGAGCTCGCGCCCGACCACGCCAAGTGGTATCCCTTCTACGCCAAGTGCGCGGAGCTGGACGTGCCGGTGCAGCTCCAGGTGGGGCAGTCCATGATCTACGACCCCTCGCACCGGCTGCGCAGCGTGGGTCGGCCCATCTGCCTGGACGCGGTGGCCTGCGATTTTCCCGAGCTGAAGATCATCGGGATACACGTGGGCATACCCTGGACCGAGGAGATGATCGCCATGGCCTGGAAGCATCCCAACGTCTATATCGGCACGGACGCGCACAGCCCCCGGTACTGGCCCGAGGCCTTCGTGAAGTACATCGACAGCTACGGCCAGGACAAGGTGATATTCGGCACCGATTTCCCCATCCTGGACTTCAAGCGCGCGCGCGACGAAATCGAGGCCCTGGGCCTGCGGCCCGGCCCGCGCGAAAAGCTGCTGCGCGGCAACGTGCTGCGCGTCTACGGGCTGGACCGATGAGCGCAGGCATGCCGATGCGCGGCGCGAACATCGCCGACCAACTGGCCCTGCACGCCAGCCAGCGGCCCACCAAGCCCGCGATCATTCATCGCGAGCGGGTCATCGACTACCGGCAGCTCGACCTGCTCGTGCGGCAGCGGGCCTCGCTATTGCTGGAGATGGGCGTGCAGCCCGGCGACGTGGTGGGCGTGGCGCTGAAAGACACGCCCGAGCACCTGATCATGCTGTATGCCGTGGCGCGGGCCGGGGCGGTGATCCTGCCGGTGGACTGCCGCTGGCAGGCCGGAGAAAAACTCCGGGTGGCGCAACATTTCGGCGCGCGTCGCGTGCTGGTTGAGCCCGGGGACGAGTTCGTGCCCGGGATGTGCGTGGCGGTCGACGAGGCCTGGCAGGTCCGCTCGGAACGAGTGGCGGTGCGCGACCGCTACGCGGACGAGGACCGGGGTTTCTGCCTGTCGCTGTCGTCGGGGACCACGGGGCGCCCCAAGGGGCCGCTGCTCTCGCACGCGCAGTTCATGAGCCGCTTCTTCACGCACTATGCCGACCTGGGATTCGGCAGCCGCGAGACCTACATCAACGCCACGCCGCTGTACTTCGGCGGCGGGCGGGCGTTCTCGGTCTCGTCGCTGTACGTGGGGGCCACGACGGTGCTGTGCCCGCCTCCCTACAAGGTCGAGGAACTGGCAGCCGAGGTGGCGCGGACCGGCGCCACGATCACCTTCCTGGTGCCCACGCTGCTGCGCCGCGTGTTGCAGGCCGATCCGCGCGACGTGGCACCGCTGCGCGGCCTGCGCACGCTGATCTCGTCGGGCTCGCCGCTGACGGCCGAGGAAAGGCGCCGCATCCGCACCGAGGTCTGCCCCAACTTCATCGAGTACTACAGTTCCACCGAAGGCGGCGGCGTGACCGTGCTGTCCAACCAGGAGCTGGAAGCGCATCCCGCCTCGGTCGGCCGGCCGGTGTTCGGCGTGCGCGTGGAAATCGTCGACGACCAGGACCGGCCGCTGCCGCCGGAGACCGTCGGACGCATTCGCTACGACGGCGCGACCGTGGCTCAGGGTTTCCACCGCGATGAGGAAGCCAGCATGGGAGCCTTCCGCGATGGCTTCTTCTACCCGGGCGACCTGGGCTACCTGAACGGCGAAGGCTATCTGTTCCTGTGCGGCCGGGCCAAGGACATGATCATTCGCGGCGGCGTGAACATCTATCCGCTGGAGGTCGAGTCCATCCTGATGACGCATCCCGACGTGCTGGAGGCGGCGGTGGTGGGCGTGCCCTCGAAGGAGTTCGACGAGGAAGTGGCGGCCTTCGTGATGGCGAGCGGTACGTGCGACGCGGCGGCCCTGGCGGCCTGGTGCCGCGAGCGGCTGGCGCCCTACAAGGTGCCGCGCCATTTCCACTTCGTCGACGAGTTCGAGCGCAACTCGGCTGGCAAGATCATCAAGAAACGCCTGGTGGAGGGGCTGGCTCCCGGCTAGCACGGCATTGCCCGTTTTCGCATCACTGCTTGCAAACCCGCGTGGTTGCTGGTGCTGGATGATTTGTCCGCAGCCTTTCCCCAGGGTTGTTCACAGTGCGTGGGGATAAGTCGGTGGGGCGAGGGAAGTGCGCTAGGAATCGTACCCCGGGAACGGTCTTGCCCATTTTTGCGTCACCGCCCGGAAACCCGCATGGAATCTGGATAAAACGGGGTTGTGCCCGCGCTGTCCCCAGGGTTTTCCACATAGGCTGGGGATAAGCCGCGTCAGGCTGGCCGGGATGGGCTACTCCCCGGATGGCCGGGCCAGGTGCCGTCGCGCGCCAGGCGGGTCGAGGTGGCGACGACGAGATCCCGGATGCCGGCCACCGCGCTGTGCGAGGCGCCATGGGACGTCGCCAGCACCACCCGCGCGGCGGTACGCAGGTCGGACACCGGCGTGGCCTGGACGCGGCCGGCCAGCCATTCCTCGATGAAGGACGAGACGATCATGACCGAGCTGCCGTTGCCCGCGGCGATCAGTTGCACGGTCTGGGCCATGGAATCCAGTTCGTGCTTGATCCTGAGCGCGAGGCCCCGCTGCTCGGCCTCGCGCGACAGCATCTGGCGCACGCGGTGGCGCAGGGTGGGCAGCACGAGGTCCATGCGGGCCAGTTCGGGAAAGGGAATCGCCTGAGCGGGGGACGCGGGGCCATCCGCGGGGGACACCAGGTACAGGGGCTCGTCGCGCAGGGTGTCGATCAGGTGCGGGCTACCGGTCTCGCCGATGGTGAACAGGATGGCCATTTCCAGCCGATTCTGCTTCAACAGCGTTTCGAGTTCGTCGGTCATCGCCTCGACCACGTGCAGCGTGACGTCGGGATGCGCTTGCTCGACCGCCTGCAGCAGGGGCACGGTCATCATGCGGCTGATGCTGCTGGGAATGCCGATGCGCACGATGCCGCGCGGCGATTCGGCGTCCTGTCGCAGGTCGTGTTCGGCGGCCGCCACCATGTCCAGGATGCGCCGCGCGTGGCCGAGCAGCTTGCGGCCGGACGGCGTGGGCTGCACGCCGTGGGCATCGCGCACGAACAGGCGCGTGCCCAGTGAATCCTCCAGCTTCTGTATCTGCGCGCTAAGCGCGCTCTGCACGACGTGCAGGCGTTCGGCCGCCTGCGAGAAGCTGCCGGTTTCCAATATGGTGACGAAGTAGCGCAGGCGTCGCAGATCCATGGCGGGCGTGGCCCGGGGGCATCGCGGATCCAGATGGGGGCATCTGAAAAAACCGTTACCCGGGCTGGGGAACGACTGCCATTATAGGTGGCTGCTCCACCCGTCCCGGTCCCATGTACGCCGCTCCTCCCGATCTGCCCACCGAGGTCTACGCCACGCTGCCGCCAGCCCTGCATCTGATGCAGTCCATGTCGCCCTGGGTGCGCGCGCGGGGAGCGGGTCCGCTGCATTCCTTCCTGGAGGGTCCGGCTTTCGATCGGGAAGGGGGGCTGTATTGCACCGACCTCGCCCACGGGCGGATTTTCCGGATCGACCCGGCTGGGCGTTTCGCGCTGGCCTGCCGCTACGACGGCGAGCCCAACGGCCTGAAGCTGCACCGCGATGGCCGTCTGTTCATCGCCGACCGGCGCCACGGCATCATGGCCATGTCGCCCCGGGACAGCCGTCCACGGGCGCTGCTGGCGCCGGACGAGGCGGGGGGGCTTCAGGGCGTCAACGATCTCTTGTTCGCGGCCAATGGCGACCTGTATTTCACCGACCAGGGCGACAGCGCGTTGAACCGGCCCACGGGCCGGCTGTGCCGGCTGCGGCGCGACGCCGGCCAGGTGGAGACGCTGGTCGATGGCCTCGCGGGTCCGAACGGCCTGGCCTTCGCGCCGGGCGAGCGGCTGCTGTACCTGGCCGTGACCCGGGACAACGCCATCTACAGCGTGCCGCTGGACGAGGCGGGGCGGGTCGGCAAAGTGGGGCGCTTCATCCAGTTGTCGGGCAGCCCGACCGGACCCGACGGCCTGGCGACGGACATGCGCGGCAATCTGGCAGTGGTCCATGCGGGGCTCGGGACGGTATGGCTGTTCAGCGCGATGGGCGAGCCGCTGCTGCGCATCCGCTCGTGCGCGGGCCGCCGCACCACGAACGTCGTCTATGGCGGACCCGGCCGGCGTACGTTGTACGTGACCGAGGCGGAGCAGGGCGTGATCCTGGCCGCCCGGATGCCCGAGCCCGGCCTGCCGCTGTACGCACACATGAAGAAAGACAACGAGGAGACCCCATGAAACACCGCGTGCTTGCACTGACCATCATGACCGGGGTGCTGGGCGCCGCGCACGCCCAGGACTACCCGTCCCGTCCGATACGCCTGATCGCGCCGTTCGCGGCGGGCAGTACCGTGGACATCCTGGCGCGCGCGCTGGCGCAGCCCTTGTCGCGCCAATTGGGCCAGCCGGTGGTGGTCGAGAACAAGGGCGGCGCGGGCGGCAACATCGGCGTGGACATGGTCGCCAAGGCACCCAAGGACGGCTATACGATAGGGATAGGCACGACGGGACCGATGACGGTGAACCCGGCGCTGTACGGATCGAAGATGCCCTTCGACACCCGCAAGGACCTGGCCATGGTGGGCGTGATCGCCAGCAGCCCCAACGTGCTGCTGGTGCATCCGTCGGTGCCGGCGCGCAACCTGCAGGAACTGATCGCCCATGCCCGCGCGCATCCGGGCAAGCTGAACTTCGCGTCGTCGGGCGTGGGCAGCACCAACCACCTGGCGGGCGAGCTGTTCAAGTCGCTGGCGCATGTCGAGATCGTGCACGTGCCCTACAAGGGCAACCAGGACGCGCTGACCGACCTGCTGGCCCAGCGCGTGCAGATCCTGTTCAGCGGCGTGCCGCCGGTGCTGTCGTTCATCAAGTCGGGCCAGTTGCGCGCGCTGGCGGTGGCGGGGCCCGAGCCCTCGTCCGCGCTGCCGGGCGTACCCACCATGGCCCAGGCCGGACTGCCCGGGGCCGAGGTCGTGGCCTGGTACGGCCTGATCGCCCCCGCGGGCACGCCGCGTCCGGTGGTCGAGCGGCTGAATGCGGAACTGCGCAAGGCCCTTGCGCTGCCCGAGGTCCGGGCCCAACTGGCGTCGGCGGGCGCCGACCCTTCGAACGACGGGCCCGAGGCCTTCACCCGGCTGGTCGATGCCGAGCTGGAGAGATGGCAGCGCGTGATCACCCACGCCAACATCAGGATGGAGTAAGCATGCAAGCAACCGGTTTGATCGCCGTCTGGCTGCACGTGCCGCCGCATCGCGAGGAAGAGTTCCACGCCTGGTACGAGCTGGAGCACATCCCCCAGGTGGTCGGCCTGGACGGGTTCGTCAGCGGGCGCCGCTATGACGGCGGCCAGGCTTTTCCCAAGTTCCTGGCGCTGTACGAGACGCGCGACGAAAGCGTGGAGGACAGTCCGGGCTTCCAGCACGTGGTCACGCATCCGACGCCGTGGTCGGGCAGGATATGGACCTTCTTCGGCAAGGACCGCATCCGGCAGAATCTGGTGCGCCTGACGTCAGCGGCGCATGGCGACCGAGCGGATCCCGGCGCCGTGCTGCTGCGGGCCTTCCGCGCGCCGCGTCCGCTGGCCGAGGCCGATGGGCGGGAGCAGGGAAGGGCCAGCGCGGACATTCCGGGTTGCACCCAATACCGGTTGTTCCATCAGGTCCGCGATCCTGGGCACTACCTGGAGATCTTCGATTTCGCCACGCCGGAGCAGGCGGCGGAATCTGCGCTGGCGGGCTTCTTCGACCAGCCCGCGCGGCGCCGCTTCGACGACGGCGCCCTGGACGTCGTGCGGCACGTCTACACGGCCACCGGAACACCGCTGGTGAAGGGTGGGACGGTCAGGGGCGCAGGTAGCCCAGGATGACGTCGACCATGTGGGCCAGCCGTTCGTCCAGCGCGGGGGACGTCATCAGGTCGCGGCCGAAGATCTCCGACAGCGTGTACTGGTTGGACAGATAGAAATAGGCCACGCTGGCGATGGAGATGTAGAGCTGCACCGGATCGACGCCGGCGCGGAACAGGCCCTGCGCCTGGCCGCGTTCTAGGATGTCGGCCAGCCACTGCACGAAGGGCGAGTGCATGTCCCGCACCTGGGACGAACGCTTCAGGTGGGTGGCCTGGTGCAGGTTCTCGTTGTTGAGCAGGCACAGGAACTCCGGGTTTTCCAGGTAGTAGTGCCAGGTGAACTCGACCAGCCGGCGCACCGCATCGGGCGGGCTCAGCGCTTCCAGGTGCAGTTCCCGTTCGGCCTGGCGGATGGCGGCATAGGCGCGCTCCATCACGGCCAGGAACAGGTCGTCCTTGTTGTTGAAGTAGTAGTAGATCAGCCGCTTGTCGACCTTGGCGCGTTCGGCGATGCGGTCCATGCGGGCCCCGCCCAGGCCCAGCGACGCGAACTCGGCGGTCGCGGCCTCCAGGATGGTCTGGCGCGTGCGCTCGGCATCGCGGGTGCGGGGCGCATCCGCCGAGGCCTTGGCTGGGCGTGGTGACATGGCGGGCAAATCCTGAAAATGGGGCTGGACCGTAACACTACAACAGAAGCGGCCGCGGATCAGCCCAGGGTATCCTCGAACCAGTTCAGGATGCCGTCCAGGCCACAGACGTTCAGTGCGCGGCGGGTCTGTTCCCGCACCACGGGCTTGGCGTGGTAAGCCACGCTCAGGCCGGCCAGTCCCAGCATCTTCAGGTCGTTGGCGCCGTCGCCCACGGCGATCGCGCGGGTCAGCGGCGCGCCGTGGCGTTCGGCGAACTCGCGCAGGTGGCGGGCCTTGGCGTCCGCGTCCAGGATGGCGCCCTGCACCTTGCCCGTGAGCCGGCCGTTCTCCACTTCCAGCGTGTTGGCGTGAGCCTCGTTCAACTGGAGCCGCTGCTGCAGGCGGCTGGTGAACCAGGTGAAGCCGCCCGAGACCAGCAGGGTTTTGATGCCGACCCGCTGCGCCGCCAGCAGCAGCCGCTCGGCGCCCGGGTTCAGCCGCAGCCGTTCCACGTAGACCTGCTCCAGCGCGTCCAGCGGCAGCCCCTGGAGCAGCGCCACGCGGCGCGTCAGGCTTTCGCTGAAGTCGGCGATCTCGCCCCGCATCGCGGCCTCGGTGATGGCCGCCACCTGCGGCTTGAGGCCGGCCATGTCGGCGATCTCGTCGATGCACTCGATGTTGATCAGGGTCGAGTCCATGTCCATGGCCAGCACCTTCCAGTCGGCCAGCCGGGCGCCGGGTTCGACGTAGGCCCAGTCGATGCGGGCCTCCTGGCAATAGGCGGCGACCTGCGCGCGCGCCGCGGGCGTGTCGTCGGCCTCGGTCAGGCGGACGGCGTCGGGTGCGAGTTCGACGATGCGCCGGGCATGGGCCAGGGCCGAAACGTGTTCGATGGCTGCCTGGGCGAGGTCGGGGGCCTGGATAACGAGATGGGTCATGGGTGGGGGATTGGAAAAGTGAAACGGGTTCAGACCAGCGAGCGAAGCACCGTGCGCACGGCGTCCACGCGCGCCTTCAGGTCGGCGCCCTTGATCTCGATGCGCAGCTTGTCCTGGCCCGACAGACGCATGTGGCGGTTCTTCTGGACCAGGCTGATCACGCGCATCGGATCGATGGGGGGATTCGGCTCGAACTGCAGCACGGCGGCCGATTCGCTGGCATCGATCTTGATCACGCCCACCGACTTGGCCGCCAGGCGCAGCCGGTGGATTTCGATCAGGGCGCGCGCCGCCTCGGGCAGCTTGCCGAAACGGTCGATCAGCTCTTCCTGGATCGTGTCGATGTCGGCGGCGTCCTCGCAGTTGGCCAGGCGCTTGTAGATCGTCAGGCGCGCATGCACGTCGCCGCAATAGTCCTGAGGTAGCAGGGCGGGCACGTGCAGGTTGATCTCGGTGGTGGCCGACAGCGGGGCGTTCAGATCGGGTTCGCGGCCGTTCTTCAGGGCCCGGACCGCCTCGTTCAGCATGTCGGTGTACATCTGGAAGCCGACTTCCTGGATGTTGCCCGACTGCGATTCGCCCAGCACCTCGCCCACGCCGCGTATCTCCAGGTCGTGCATCGCGAGGTAGAAGCCCGAGCCCAGTTCCTCCATGGCCTGGATGGCTTCCAGGCGCTTCTTGGCGTTGCTGGTGATGGCGTCCTCGCCCGGCGTCAGCAGGTAGGCGTAGGCCTGGTGGTGGGAGCGTCCGACGCGGCCGCGCAACTGGTGCAACTGGGCCAGGCCGAAGCGGTCGGCGCGATGCAGCACGATGGTGTTGGCCGTGGGCACGTCGATGCCGGTCTCGATGATGGTGGTGCAAAGCAGCACGTTGTACTTCTGCTGGTAGAAGGCCTTCATGACCTGCTCCAGCTCGCGTTCGGGCATCTGCCCGTGTGCGACCGCGATGCGCGCCTCGGGCACCAGTTCCTCGAGCTTGGCGCGGCGGTTGTGGATGGTCTCGACCTCGTTGTGCAGGAAGTACACCTGGCCGCCGCGCTTGAGTTCGCGCAGCAGGGCCTCGCGTATGGTGCTGCCGTCTTCGCGCCGCACGAAGGTCTTGATCGCCAGCCGCTTCTGCGGCGCGGTGGCGATGACCGAGAAATCGCGTATGCCTTCCAGCGACATGCCCAGCGTGCGGGGAATGGGCGTGGCGGTCAGCGTCAGCACGTCGACCTCGGCGCGCAGTGCCTTGAGCGCTTCTTTCTGGCGCACGCCGAAGCGGTGTTCCTCGTCGATGATGACCAGGCCGAGGTTCTTGAACCTGACCTTGTCCGACAGCAGCTTGTGCGTGCCGATGACGATGTCGACCCGGCCGTCGTTGATCTGCTCGATGGACGCGCTGATGTCCTTGGCCGACTTGAAGCGGGACAGCTCGACCACGCGCACGGGCCAGTCGGCGAAGCGGTCGGCGAAGTTCTGCGCGTGCTGCTCGGCCAGCAGCGTGGTGGGGCACAGCAGCGCGACCTGCTTGCTGTTGGCCACGGCGATGAAGGCGGCGCGTAGCGCCACCTCGGTCTTGCCGAAGCCCACGTCGCCGCACACCAGCCGGTCCATGGGCTTGCCCGAGATCATGTCCTGGATCACGGCCTGGATGGCGGCGGCCTGGTCCGGCGTCTCCTCGAAGCCGAAGGTTTCGGCGAAGGCTTCGTAGTCGGACATGGGCAGTTTGAACATGTGGCCCTGGCGCAGGGCGCGGCGGGCGTACAGGTTCAGCAGCTCGGCGGCGGCGTCGCGGGCCTGGGCGGCGGCCTTGCGGCGGGCCTTCTCCCACTGGCCGGAGCCGAGCTGGTGCAGCGGCGCGGTATCGGGGTCGGCGCCGCTGTAGCGCGCGATCACGTGCAACTGCGACACCGGCACGTACAGCGTGCTGCCGCCGGCGTACTCCAGGTGCAGGAACTCCATCTCGCCTTCGCCGATGTCCATGCTGACCAGGCCCTGGTAGCGGCCGATGCCGTGCTGGACGTGGACGACCGGGTCGCCCACGCGCAGTTCGGACAGGTCCCGCACCATGGACTCGACGTTGCTGGCCCGTTCCTGGCCGCGCTTGCCGCGACGGACGGCATGGCCCGAGAACAGGTCGCTCTCGGTCAGGAACAGCAGCTTGGGGTCGACCAGGCCGAAGCCCGAGGACAGCGGCGCGATGCCGATCGCGAAGGACGAGGTCCGGCCCAGGAAGTCCTGCACGGACTCGACCGGTTCGGGGTCCAGCCCGAATTCGGCCAGCATCTGGGCGATGGTCTCGCGGCGGCCGGCCGACTCGGCGCACAGCAGCACCCGCTGGTCCTGCCGGGCCGTCAGCGCGCGCAGGCGCGCCACCGGATCCTCGGCCTTGCGCTGCACGGCGACCTCGGGCGGCGCGGTGAAGGCTGGGTGCGGGCGGTCGCCGGCCAGGGCCAGGCGGGCGAAGCGTTTCAGGTGGCCGAACAGGCCATCGGTGTCCAGGAAGATCCGTGACGGGGGCAGGATGGGGCGCTCGCGGTCGCTCTTGAGGAACTCGTAGCGGCTGGAGGTGTCCTGCAGGAAGCGCCGGATGGTGTCCTCGGCGTCGCCCAGCGTGACCGCGATGGTGTGCTCGCCCAGGTAGTCGAACAGCGTGGCGGTGTCGTCGAAGAACAGCGGCAGGTAGTATTCGACGCCCGGGAAGGCGATGCCGTTGCCGATGTCCTTGTAGGGCGTGGCGCGCGAGGGGTCGCCCTCGAATTCCTCGCGGAAGCGCGCGCGGAATTCGTTGCGCGCGGCCTCGTCCATCGGGAACTCGCGGCCCGGCAGCATCTGGATCTCCTTGACGGGATAGAGGCTGCGCTGGGTGTCGATGTCGAAGCTGCGGATGGACTCGATGGTGTCGTCGAACAGGTCCAGCCGGTAGGGCAGGGCCGAGCCCATGGGGAAAAGGTCGATCAGGCTGCCGCGGATGCAGAACTCGCCCGGCGCGGTCACCTGCGTGACGTGCGTGTAGTTGGCCAGGGTCAACTGCGCGCGCAGCGCGGCCTCGTCCAGCCGGTCGCCCTGCTTGAACGAGAACGTATAGGCCGCCAGGAACGCGGGCGGGGCCAGCCGGTACAGCGCGGTCGTGACCGGTATCGTCAGGACGTCCACGTCCTGGCGCAGCAGGGCGTGCAAGGCCTTCAGGCGCTCGGAGATCAGGTCTTCGTGGGGCGAGAACGCGTCGTAGGGCAGGGTTTCCCAATCGGGGAACTGGTGCACCCGCAGGCCGGGGGAGAACAGGCGGATTTCCTCGGCCAGGCGCTGGGCGTCGAGCGGGTCGGCCGTCAGCACGACCAGCGGCTTGCCGGCGCGGCGCGCCAGGTCGGCCAGCAGCCAGGCGTCGCCGGCACCCGGGGGGCGGGGCTGGGCATAGCGTTCGCCGGGCCGAAGCGCGGCCAGCACGGCTTGCGTCAACGCCGAAGGCAGGCAGGCGGCGGGCGTGCTGGCGGAAGGGGAGGACGTGGAGGCGGTACTGGCTGGGAGGGACATCGGTTTCGCGGAAAGAGCGTCGCCCAGGGGCCGGCGCGGGCGTGGCGGCAATTCCGTATTATAGAAGCCATGAGACCGATTTCCCGATTGATCGCCATCGTGCCGGCCGGCGGCGTGGGCGCGCGCGCCGCCGACCCCGTGCCGGATCCGGCGGCCGCCGCGTCGGTGCAGCCCAAGCAATACCGGCTCCTGGGCGGCCAGCCCATGCTGCGCCATGCGGTCCAGGCACTGTTGCGCGACGACCGCATCGGCCAGGTGGTGGTGGCCGTCGGCCCGGACGACACCCTGGCCGGCGCCGCGCTGGCGGGGCTGCCCCGCGTGACCTGCCTGCCCTGTGGCGGCGCCACCCGCGCCGACACCGTCACCAACGCGCTGGCGCGCTGCGGGGCCGAGGCCGACGACTGGGTCCTGGTGCACGACGCCGCGCGTCCGGGCCTGCCGCCGGCAGTGCTGCGGGCGCTGATCGATGCCTGCCTGGACGACGAGGTGGGCGGGCTGGTGGCCATGCCGGTGGCCGACACCATCAAGACCCAGGATGGCGGCGCCGTGCCCCGCGTGGCCGGCACCGTGCCGCGCGACGGGCTGTGGCAGGCCCAGACGCCACAGATGTTCCGGGCCGGACTCCTGCGCCGCGCGCTGGCCCATGCCGCCGTGCGGGGGCTGGCCGTGACCGACGAGGCGAGCGCGGTCGAGGCGCTGGGGCTGGCGCCCCGCCTGGTGGCGGGTACGCTGTCGAATTTCAAGGTGACCTGGCCCCAGGATTTCGCCTTGATGGAAAAACTGCTGGACGCAACATGAACCAAGACAAGGACATCGATCCCACCACCTATCCCTACCGCATCGGGCAGGGCTATGACGTACACGCGCTGGTCGAAGGGCGGCCGCTGATCATAGGCGGGGTCCGGATCGAGCACACGCACGGCCTCCTGGGCCATTCCGACGCCGACGTGCTGCTGCACGCGGTCACCGACGCCATCCTGGGCGCGGCGGGGCTGGGCGACATCGGCCGCCATTTTCCCGATACCGATCCCGCCTATGCCGGCGCCGACAGCCGGCTGCTGCTGCGCACCGCGATGCAGCGGGTGCGTGAGGCGGGCTGGCAGGTCATCAACGTCGACGCGACGGTCCACGCCCAGGCGCCCAAGATCGGCCCCCACGCACCGGCCATGGTCGCCAACATCGCCCAGGACCTGGGCGTGCCCGGGGCTTGCGTCAACATCAAGGCCAAGACCAACGAGGCCCTGGGTTTCCTGGGGCGCAAGGAAGGCATCGCCGCGACCGTGGTCGCGATGCTGGCGCGCAAGCCCGATCCTTTCCTGTACAAGGACCTGTACGCGGGGGATTGACCCCGCCTGGATGGAGTTGCCGGACATGACCGAACCCCGAGTTTCCACCGAGGCCGTGCGCGCCTTCTGTCACGCGCTGCCCAAGGCCGAGCTGCACTGCCACCTGCTGGGCGCGCTGCGCCGTTCCACCTTCCACGAACTGGCGGGCGGCAAGGGCGGGCTGTCCAGCGAGCAGATCGATGGCCTGTATGCCCATGGCGAGAAGCGCCAGGGAGCGATTCCCGGACTGCGCGCGCTGGAGGACTACGGCCTGCGCACGCTGGACGATTTCTATCGCGTAACCCGCGAATACCTGGAGGATGCCCGCGCGCACAACGTGCTGTACGCGGAGTTCTTCTGGAATCCCACCGGGTCCGTGCGCGGGTCGGGGCTGTCCTACGCCGCCATCCAGGACGCCATGGTGCGCGCCATCCACGACGCCGAGCGGGACCTGGGCATCGTGGGGCGCCTGGTGCCCGCCATCGACCGCGAGGCGCCGCCCGCCGCCGCGATCGAAATGGTCGAATGGATGGCCGCCGCCCGGCGCGACGAAGTGCCCGGCATAGGTATCGACTACCGCGAGGCGCTGGGGCCTCCGGAATGGTTCGAGCAGGCCTATGCCGACGCCCGCCGCGCGGGGCTCAAGACTACCGCTCACGCCGGCGAATACGGCCTGCCCTGGACCAATGTGCGGACCGCGCTGGACGTGCTCAAGGTCGATCGCATCGACCACGGCTACACGGTGGTCGACCAGCCCGAACTGGCGCGGCGCTGCGTCGAGTCGGGCATCGTGTTCGCGGTCGTGCCCGCCAATTCGTACTACCTGCGCACGCTGCCGCCGGACCGCTGGGCGCTGGACCACCCCATTCGCAAGATGCGCGCGATGGGCCTGCGCATCCATCCCAACAGCGACGATCCCACCCTGCACAACATCACGCAGACTAAGGCTTGGACCATGATGGTCGAGGATTTCGAATTTCCCGTTGCGGACCTGCGCGACTTCATGCTGAACGGCCTGGTCGGCGCATGGGTGGACGCGGACCAGCGCAAGGCCTGGAGCGCCGACTGGAATCGCCGCTTCGACGAGCTGCACCTGCAGCATTTCGGCACCCCGGCCACTCCCTCCCACTCTGTTGCCTGACGACCATGACCGCCATACGACGTGCTTTCCTTGTTTCGGCTGTGGCGCTGGGATGCGCCGCCACCGCGCAGGCCCAGTCCCCCTGGCCGGCCAAGCCCATTCGCCTGATCGTGCCGTTCACGGCCGGCGGCAGTACCGACGGCATCGCGCGCCTGGTGGCGCAGAAGCTGGGCGAACGCCTGGGGCAGTCGGTCATCGTCGACAACGTCGGCGGCGGGGGAGGGACCATAGGCACCTACCGGGCGGCGCAGGCCGAGCCGGACGGCTACACGCTGCTGCTGGGCGTCGACAGCCCGGCGGCCATCGCGCAGTACGTCAATCCCCAGTCGGTCAAGTACGACACCGCGCGCGACCTGGCCGCCATCGGACTCATCGCGACCCAGCCCATGGTCATCATGGGCCGCCCGGGCCTGCCGGCGGATTCCTTCGCCAAGGTGCTGGAGATGGCCAAGGCCCAGCCCGACACGCTGACCTACGCCACCTCGGGCATAGGCACCGTGCTGCACCTGGCCATGGAAATCATCCAGCAGCAGGCCCAGGTGCGGCTGCGCCACGTGCCTTACCGCGGTGGCGCCCAGGCCACCACCGACCTGCTGGGCAACCAGGTCGACCTGGCTATCCTGGCCTCGGGTTCAGCGGTGCCGCTGGTGGCTGCGAAGAAGGTGAAGGGCCTGGCTGTGACCACCGCCCAGCGCGTGCCCACGCTGCCCGAGGTGCCCGCCATCGGCGAGCTGCCGGCCCTGAAGGGCATGGCGATGACGGCGTGGATCGGCCTGTTCGCGCCTGCGCGCACGCCGGCCAACGTGGTCGCCAGGCTGAACCAGGAGCTGAACCAGGTCCTGCAGCAGCCCGAGGTCAAGGCCAAGTTCGCCGAACAGTCCGTGGCGCCGGGTACCGGCAGCGCCGCGCAGTTCAGCGATTTCGTGAAGAAGGAACAGGCGCGCTATCAGCGCATCGTAAAGAACGCGAACATCAAGGAATGACACCCGGTGTCGTTTGACACATCTTCGAAATTACATGTAGAATTTAATTCTTCGCTGCACAAACAGCAGGCGCGTAGCTCAGTTGGTTAGAGCACCACCTTGACATGGTGGGGGTCGTTGGTTCGAATCCAATCGCGCCTACCAGATTCCAGAGGCCCGGTACGAATTTTCGTGCCGGGCCTTTCTGTTTTGGGGCGTTCCTCCTCCCGCCCAGTGTTCAATGAACACGTTCAAAAATCGTGGAATTTACGCCACCTATCCGCTAGCATGGGCTAGAAGCGGCCGCTCGCAGAAACCCGGCCGCACCGCCTGGCCCAGCGTAGCCAGGAACATCCAAGGAGGAGTCCGTGATCGAGTTCATGCTCAATGGCAAGCAGGTGTCGGCCGACGTCGCCGACGACAAGCCCCTGCTGTGGGTGCTGCGGGAGGATTTCCAGCTCACCGGGACCAAGTTCGGCTGCGGCATGGCGCAATGCGGCGCCTGTACGGTGCATTTCAACGGCCAGGCCACGCGTTCGTGCGTGCTGCCGGCAGTGGCGGTGAAGGGCGCCTCGGTCACCACGATCGAGGGGGTGATGGACACCCGCGCCGGCCAGGCGTTGCGCCAGGCATGGATCGCGCATCAGGTGCCCCAGTGCGGCTACTGCCAGTCGGGGCAGATGATGACCGCCGCCGGCATGCTGGCGGGCGCGGACGGGCCGATGTCGCGCGAGCAGGTCCTGGAGGGCATGGCGGGCAACCTGTGCCGCTGCGGGACCTATAACCAGATCGCCGACGCGGTGGTCAGCGTCGTCCAGAAACCCGCTGCGTAGGAGGCGCCATGGAAACGAACAAGTTCACGCGCCGCGCCTTCATCGCCGGATCGGGCGCCGCCGCGGTCGGTATCGTGCTGGGCGGCTGGAGCGCCGCGCGCGGCGGCCTGGCAGGCCTGCTGCCCGAGGCGCAGGCCGCGGCCGCCCATTTCAGTCCGGTGGCCTGGGTCGCGCTGTCGCCGGACAATACCGCCGTAGTCTATTCACCCGCCTCGGAAATGGGGCAGGGCACGATGACGGCGATTCCGCTGATCCTGGCCGAGGAAATGGAGCTGGACTGGAGCACGGTCCGGGTCGAGCAGGCACCCGCCGATCCCAAGCGGTTCGGCAATCCCGGTTTCGGCGGCGCGATGGTGACCGGTTCCTCGCGCACGGTGAAGGGCTACTACGAGGCGTTGCGCCTGGCCGGCCTGCAGGCCCGGCTGGTGCTGACCCAGGCCGCCGCCGAGAAATGGGGCGTGCCGGCCGCCGAAATCCGCGCCGAGCGCAGCACCCTGGTCCATGGGCCCAGCGGCCGTCGCATGACCTACGGTCAACTGGTCGAGGGGGCGCGCGCGCCGCAGTCCCTGCCCAAGGTGGACAAGAGCATGCTCAAGCCCATGTCCGCCTTCACGCTGATCGGCAAGGAACTGCCGCGCGTGGACGTGCCGGACAAGGCCGGCGGCGGCGCCCGGTTCGGCATCGACGTGCGCCTGCCAGGCATGCTGTGGGCCGCGGTGCTGCATACGCCGGTACAGGGCGAGCAGCCGTTGGAGGTCAAGGACGCGGCGGCGCTGGCGGTGCCCGGGGTCCGGAAGGTGGTCCGGCTGCCCGGCGGGGTGGCGGTGGTGGCCGACTCGTTCGCCACGGCCCGCAAGGCGCGCGAGCTGCTGGAGGTGAAGTGGAGCGAGCAGGCCAAGGCACGCGCCTACGACAGCGAGGCCGCGCTGACGGAGTTCACTGCTAGGGCGGAACGCCTGGACGAGGCGGGCGCGGTCTGGCACAAGCAGGGCGACGCGGCCGGGAAGATCGCCGGGGCGGTGCGCGTTTTCCGCGCCACCTATACGACCGACCATGTTGCCCACGTGACCATGGAGCCCATGAACTGCACGGCGCGCGCCCAGGGCGAGGCCATCGAGATCTGGGTGCCCTCGCAATCGCCGTCGGGCGTGATCGGCACCGTGGCCGCGGGCGCGGGCTACAAGCCCGAGAACATCAAGGTCCACATCACGCTGCTGGGCGGTGGCTACGGCCGGCGCGCCGAGGCCGACTACAGCCTGCATGCGGCGCTGCTGGCCAAGGCCATGCCGGGCGTGCCCATCCAGGTCATCTGGACCCGCGAGGACGATTTCCTGCGGGCCCGGCCGCGTCCGATGACGGCCCAGCACCTGGTGGCCGGCGTCGACGCGCAGGGACGCATCATCGGCTGGCGCCATCGCCTGGTGTCCGAGAGCATCATGGCGCGGACGGCGGCGGCTGCCTATGAAAAATCGGGCGGACGGGATTCGCCCGTCATGGAAGGGGCCGACGGCGTCTACGGCATCGCCGACCAGTTGATCGAACACGGCCGCGAACAGCGCGGCGTGGACGTCAGCTTCTGGCGGGCGGTGGGGGCGGGCTACACGAAGTTCTCCATGGAGTCCCTGATCGACGAGATCGCCACGGCCTCGGACAAGGATCCGCTGCAATACCGGCTGGACCTGACGTCCGGCCAGCCACGCGCGCAGGCGGTGCTGCGCGAGGCTGCCGCGATGGCCGGCTGGGGCCAGGGGCGGGAATCCGGGCGCGCGCTGGGCCTGGCTTTCTCGGACGCCTGGAACACCTTCATCGCGATGGTGGCCGAGGTGTCGCTGCGCGAGGGCCGGCCGGTGGTGCATCGCATCTGGGCCGCGGTCGATTGCGGCCATGCCATCAGTCCGGCCAACATCCGGGCCCAGGTCGAGGGCGCCGCGCTGTTCGGACTGTCGGCGGCGCTGGGCGAGCGCCTGGTCTACAAGGGCGGGCAGGTGCAGCAGCACAACCTCGATACCTACACGCTCCTGCGGGCCAACCAGGCGCCGACGGTGCAGGTCAAGGTGATGCCGACCGACAATGCGCCGGGCGGCATGGGCGAGGTCGGCCTGCCGCCGGTGGCGCCGGCGGTGGCCAACGCGGTGGCCCGATTGAGCGGCAAGCGGTTGCGCAGCCTGCCGTTCCCGCCGATCGCCTAGCCTGGCGGGAAGGGGCTGGCCGGGCGGCGCGGTGCCGCTCGGCCAGGCTTCAGCCTTCCATCGCCTTCTTTTTCCACAGCTCCCAGGGGCGGAACATCACGCCGGCCATCATGGTGTCGGCCTTCAGGGCTTCGTCTTCGTCCAGGTAGGTGATCTCGCCGCCCAGGCCGATGGCCTTCTGTTGCAGGGCCGCGTTGCTCTCGGTGTACATCGCGCGGTACACGGCGATGCGCACGTCGCTGCCGACGGTGACGAAACCGTGGCCGCGCATCAGCGAGATGTTCTGCTGGCCCAGGATCTTCGCCAGTTCCTTGCCGTGTTCGCGGTTGCGCACCAGCAGGTCGGTCGCGCCGAAACAGCAGCGGATGTCGAACACGGGCGCACCGCCCGACAGGAAACCGGCCATGTGGTAGATGGGCCGCAGCCGTACCGACGAGCTGGCGAAGGGGATGACCGACGGCGAATGGCTGTGGACGACCGCGTTCACGTCGGGCCGGGCGCGATAGATCTCGCCATGGATGTAGCGTTCGAGATAGGGCGTGCGCGTTTCGCCGGCCACGGGCTCGGATTCGGCGTCGAATTCCATGATGTCGGCGGCGGTGACCAGTTCCGGCGCGAGCGAGCGCGACAGCAGGAAGTGGCCGGGGCGCTCGGGATGGCGGACGCTGACGTGGCCGAAGCCGTCCAGCACGTTGTATTTGGCCAGCACGCGGTTGGCGACGACGAGATCGTCGATCACTTGCTGCAGCGAGCCGGCGGTCGGGGTGGAGGTGGACATGGCGATACCTGACGAGAGATGAACAATGGGGAAGAGGGCGGGGCGCGTCTATTCCAGCTTGATGTTGGCCCGCTTGGCCAGTTGCCCGTACATGGACAGATCCTTGTCCACCTGCCGGGCCATGCCGTCGGCGCCCAGGGCATCGACTTCGTAGTAGCGCGACAGGAAGTCCTGGCGCAGCTTGGGATCCTTGAGCGTGGCCAGCACCGCCTGTTCGATGCGGCCGCGCACGTCGGCCGGCGTGGCCGCGGGCGCGAACAGCCCGAACCAGACGCTGATGTCCAGGTCCTTGAACTCCGGCGTTTCCGCGATGGCGGGCACGTCGGGCATGAAGGACAGGCGCTTGGCCGAGGCGACGCCCAGCATGCGCAGCTTGCCGGTCTTGGCATGGGGAGCCATGTTGGGGATGGTGCTGAACAGGATGGGGACCTGGTTGCCCAGCGCGTCGCTGACGGCCGGGGCGCAGCCGTTGTAGGGCACGTGCACCATGTCGACCTTGGCGCCCTGGTTGAAGGCTTCGCCGGCGAAGTGCTGGGGCGAGCCGTTGCCGCAGGACGAGTAGTTGGCCTTGCCCGGGTTCGCGCGCAAATGGCTGACGAGTTCGGCCACGGTGCGGGCGGGATAGCCGCTGTTGACCCCGACCGCCACCGGCGAGGACACGAGCTGGGCGATGGGCCGCAGGTCCTTCCTGACGTCGTAGCCCTGGGTGAAGTTCAGCGCGGCGTTGATCGTGATGGTGCTATTGGTCAGCAGCAGCGTGTAGCCGTCGGCGGCGGCGCGCGCGACGTAGTTGGCGCCGATGTTGCCCGAGGCCCCGGCGCGGTTGTCGACGATGACGGTCTGGCCGTTCAACTGGCCGGCGATGTTCGTGGCCAGCAGACGCGCCACGGTATCCGCGCCGCCGCCGGCCTGGAACGGCACGACGATGGTGATGGGGCGGGACGGATAGGCGCCGGGCTGGGCGTGGGCCGACGGGGCCAGTGCCGCCGCCAGGGCAAGGGCCAGGAAGGTCCGGCGGGGGCGGGGCATGCGCGGGGTCATGGTGAGGTCTCCTGTATGCGCCGGCGCTGGCGCCGGCGGCAATGGTATGTGCAGCGGAGTGTATGGATCGATTTACGTCGAATCAATCTCGATTGCATAATCGATGTATTGCTGATTCGACGGGTATCCGGAACCCGCCATCCCCACCATGGATCCATCTGAAAGCGGCGCGGCCGGACAGGCCTGGGAGGCCGGCGGTTTCGTCGATTCCAAGGAAGCGTGCCGCCTGCTGCAGGTCAAGGCCGCCACGCTGTACACCTACGTCAGCCGCGGCCTGCTGCATCCGGTCGGGCAGCCGGGCCGCAAGACCCGGCTGTACCTGCGCGACGAGGTCGAGGGACTGCGCACGCGCAGCCAGGCGCGGATGGGCCATGGCCCGGTGGCGGCGACCGCGCTGCGCTGGGGGCAGCCCGTGATCGATACCGGCATCACGGAAATCACTCCGGCCGGGCCGCGCTACCGGGGGCGCCAGGCGGCCGAGCTGGTCGAATACCCCGGGGCGTTCGAGAACGTGGCCGAACTGCTGTGGACCGGCGTGCTGCCCGAGGGCGCCAGCATCTGGCCGGCCCAGCCGCTGCCGGCCGGTGCACGCCGCGCGCTGGGCGCCTTCTCGCCGGAGCCGGGCGAGACGCCGCGCATGGTCCGGGTGTTCCAGGCGGCGGCACTGGCCCTGGGCGGCGGCTCGGTGGACGAGGAAGTGCGCGGCGGCGGGGCCGTCCCGGCGGCGCGGCAGCTCGTGCTGGCATTCGCCGGCTGCTGCGGGCTGCTGTCCGAGCCGCGCCGCTACCGGGCGCCGACCGGCGCCAAGCCGCTGGCCCGGCACCTGGCCGAGGCGATGGGCAAGGAGGCCGCTCCCGACCTGTTGCGGGTGCTGAACGCCATGTTGATACTGAGCGCGGACCACGAGCTGTCGCCGCCCACGTTCAGCGCGCGCATCGCCGCTTCGGTCGGCGCGGAGCTCCATGCCTGCGTGGGGGCGGCGCTGGCCGCCCTGTCCGGCACGGGCCTGGCCGGCGGGTGCGACCGCATCGAGGACACGCTGGCCGCCGTCCGCTCACGCAGCCAGCTCGACGCGTGGGTGGCGAGGGTGGTGCGCGACCGCGCCCGCTCGTCGGCCTTCGGCATCGAATCCTATCCGCAAGGGGACCCGAGGGCGGCGCTGCTGATACGCATGGCGCGCGAGCATCCGCGCCCGGGCCGCCGCGCGGGGACGCTGCTGCGCTTCCTGGACGAGGTCCAGGCCAGGGTGGGGGTGCCGCCCCGGATCGAGCTCGGCTTGGTCGCGGCCTGCGCGGCCTGGGACCTGCCGCCCGGAGCCGCCAGCGCGCTGTGGGCCATGGGCCGGACCTCGGGCTGGATCGCCCACGCGCTGGAGCAGCGCCTGAATGGCTTCTTCCTGCGCCCGCGCGGGCAGTTCCACGCTGGGCCGCAAGGGGGCGCTGTGCTAAAATCCCAAGCAACGTAGACCCTTAACTGCAAGACGAACGGACAACGGCATGCGCGTCATTTCCATGCTCGATCGAACTACCTCGGGGAACATCGCCGGCTAGCCGCGTTGGTTTCCTGGATCGCATCGTCCGTTCCCGCCGGGCCCCCTGGGCCCGGGATCCTGCAGAAAGCAAGAAACGCGGCCCGGTGCCGCGTTTTTTCGTTTCAGGTTCGTCCCAGGGTTTTTCTTCATCTCTTTCGAGGTCGCTTCAATGATCAAGGTAACGCTGCCCGATGGTTCCCAGCGTGAGTTCCCGGCCCCCGTCACGGTGGCAGACGTCGCCGCGTCCATCGGCGCCGGGCTGGCCAAGGCCGCCCTGGCGGGCCGGGTCACCTACGAAGGCAGCGAACCCTCCCTGGTCGATACCAGCCACACGATAGACCGCGATGTCCAACTGGCCATCATCACGGGCAAGGACGCCGACGGGCTGGACCTGATCCGCCATTCGACGGCGCACTTGCTGGCCTATGCGGTCAAGTCGCTGTTCCCCGAGGCCCAGGTCACGATCGGCCCGGTCATCGACAACGGCTTCTACTACGATTTCTCGTACTCGCGGCCGTTCACGCCCGAGGACCTGGCCGCCATCGAGAACAAGATGCTGGAGCTGTCCAGGAAGGACGAGATCGTTACGCGCGAGGAATGGAAGCGCGACGACGCGGTGGATTTCTTCAACTCGATAGGCGAGAAGTACAAGGCCGAGATCATCGCGTCGATCCCGGACAACCAGACGATCTCGCTGTACCGCGAGGGTGACTTCGTCGACCTGTGCCGCGGCCCGCACGTGCCGTCCACCGGCAAGCTCAAGGTGTTCAAGCTGATGAAGGTGGCCGGCGCCTACTGGCGCGGCGACAGCAAGAACGAGATGCTCCAGCGCATCTACGGCACGGCCTGGGCGAAGAAGGAAGACCAGGACGCCTACCTGACGATGCTGGAAGAGGCCGAGAAGCGCGACCACCGCAAGCTGGGCCGCGAACTGGACCTGTTCCATTTCCAGGACGAGGCGCCGGGCCTGGTGTTCTGGCACCCCAAGGGCTGGACGATCTGGCAGCAGGTCGAGCAATACGTGCGCGGCGTGTACCGCGACAGCGGCTACCAGGAGGTCAAGGCGCCGCAGATCCTGGATCGTTCGCTGTGGGAAAAGACGGGGCACTGGGACAACTATCGCGACAACATGTTCACGACGGAGTCCGAGAACCGCTATTACGCGCTCAAGCCGATGAACTGCCCGGGACACGTGCAGATCTTCCGCGCCAACCTGCATTCCTACCGCGACCTGCCGCTGCGTTACGGCGAATTCGGCCAGTGCCACCGCAACGAACCCTCGGGGGCGCTGCACGGGATGATGCGCGTGCGCGGTTTCACGCAGGACGACGGCCACATCTTCTGTACCGAAGACCAGATCCTGGACGAGTGCGTGGCCTTCACGGCGCAGTTGCAGCGCGTCTACCGCGACTTCGGCTTCACCGACATCCTGTACAAGATCGCCACACGGCCGGAAAGCCGGATCGGGTCGGACGAGGTCTGGGACAAGGCCGAGCAGGCGCTGATCGAAAGCCTGCGCCGTTCCGGCTGCGAGTACGAGATCAGCCCGGGCGATGGCGCTTTCTACGGCCCGAAGATCGAATACACGCTTAAGGACGCCATCGGCCGCCACTGGCAGTGCGGCACGATCCAGGTGGACTTTTCCATGCCCGGCCGCCTGGGGGCCGAGTACGTGGACCAGCACGACCAGCGCGTGACCCCGGTCATGCTGCACCGGGCCATCCTCGGCTCGATGGAACGCTTCATCGGCATGCTGATCGAGAATTTCGGCGGGGCGATGCCGCCCTGGCTGGCGCCGGTCCAGGCCGTCGTCTGCAATATTTCGGAATCCACGGCCGAATACGCCCAAAGTGTCGCGCAAACCCTGAAAAAACAAGGGTTTAGAGTGGAATCGGATTTGCGTGGTGAAAAGATCACCTATAAAATCCGGGAGCACAGCTTGCAAAAAATTCCCTATATCCTCGTGGTGGGGGAAAAAGAAAGGCAAGCTGCATCGGTGGCCGTACGCGCCCGCGGCGGCATCGACCTGGGGGTTCTCCCGATCGATGTGTTCTCGTCGCGGCTCGCTGCCGACGTGGCCGAGCGCCGCAACCCGGAAACCCCCGCCAATCCGTCCTGATCGCGTGGTTGGCCTTTCCGGGGGCCGGGCACGGCTCGTGCTGGCGGCGGGGCAGCCCGCCGCACGCGGCCGTTTCAATCAAATTCAGGAGTTTTAGACATCGCTACCGACAAGCCGAATCGCATCAATGGTGAAATTACCGCACTTGAGGTGCGCCTGATTGGGGTCGACGGCGAACAGCTTGGCATCGTCAAGCTGGCCGAAGCAGTTAGGCTTTCCGAACAGAGTGATGTGGATCTGGTAGAAATTGCCCCCAACGCGCAGCCTCCGGTCTGCCGCCTGATGGACTACGGCAAGTTCAAGTACCAAGAGCAGAAGCGACAGCACGAAGCCAAGCTCAAGCAGAAGATCATCCAGGTCAAGGAAGTCAAGTTCCGTCCCGGTACCGACGAAGGCGATTACCAGGTCAAGCTGCGTAATCTGCGCCGGTTCCTGGAAGAGGGCGACAAGGCCAAGGTCACGCTGCGCTTCCGCGGCCGCGAGATGGCCCACCAGGAACTGGGCATGCGCGTGCTGGAACGCGTGCGCGACGACCTGGTCGAGATCAGCGCTGTCGAGGCGATGCCCAAGCTCGAAGGCCGCCAGATGGTGATGGTGCTGGCGCCCAAGAAGAAGGCCTTGCCGGTCGGCAAGGGTGCAGTGGGCGAATAACGCGGTATAATCTTCGGTTTTCCGGGATGACCGTACCCTTTGTGGGGGCATCCCGGCGAATCCTGGTGCGAAATTCCTGGCACCGGGTAATCCGGCTTCTTTGCGACGCCTTCAAATCCGCCGGCGGGGTGTAGCCCCGCGCAGCGGTGCGCCGCAGGGTTCCGGAGCAGGTAAAACAAGTGAATGCGGGTCGTCAAGTCCGGCAGGATATCGCCGGCACCCGTGAGCATGTAAACGTACAGGAAGCAGTCATGCCTAAGATGAAGACCAAGAAAAGCGCCGCCAAGCGCTTTAAGGTCCGCGGTAGCGGTTCCATCAAGCGGGGCCAGGCGTTCAAGCGCCACATCCTCACGAAGAAAACCACCAAGAACAAGCGTCAGTTGCGCGGCTCCACCGCGGTCCACGAGGCCGATGTGAAATCCGTGCGGGCAATGATGCCGTTTGCCTGATCCCAACCCGCTGATATTGGAGTTTTCAAATGCCTAGAGTCAAACGTGGGGTAACCGCCCGGGCCCGTCACAAGAAAGTCATCAGCGCCGCCAAGGGATACCGTGGCCGCCGCGGTAACGTCTTCCGCGTCGCCAAGCAAGCGGTCATGCGCGCCGGCCAGTACGCCTATCGCGATCGCCGCGCCAAGAAGCGCACCTTCCGCGCGCTGTGGATCACGCGTATCAACGCCGCCGTCCGCGAGCATGGCGTGTCGTACAGCGTGTTCATCGCCGGCCTGAAGAAGGCTGCGATCGACCTGGACCGCAAGGTGCTGGCCGACCTGGCTGTGCGCGACAAGGCCGGTTTTGCGGCGATCGTGCAGCAAGTCAAGAACGCCCTGGCCGCCTGAGCTCGCTAGCGACGCACGCAGGGCGTGGCCGGATCGCCGGCCATGTCCGGGCACGCGTCGCGAGCCACGAGTGCAACACCCGAACGGGGCTTCTCTTGAAGCCCCGTTCGTGTTTGTGGCGACCCATCTTTTCCTTTACTGATACGAATCCGCCATGTCCCAGAATCTGGACGATCTGATACGCCAAGCCGGGGAGGCCTTCGCGGCTGCGTCCGACCCCAACGCGCTGGAGAACGAAAAGGCCCGGTTCCTGGGTAAGCAGGGCGCCTTGACGGCGCTGCTCAAGGGGCTGGCCAGCCTGACGCCGGAGCAGAAGCGCACCGAGGGAGCGCGCATCAACGAGGCCAAGGGCCGGATCGAGGGGCTGCTGAACGAGCGTCGCCAGGCCCTGGCCGATGCCAAGCTGAACGCTCGCCTGGCGGAGGAAACCATCGACGTCACGCTGCCCGGCCGCGGACGCAGCCGGGGCGGCATCCATCCGGTTATCCGTACCTGGGAGCGGATCGAGCAGATCTTCCGTTCCATCGGCTTCGATGTGGCCGACGGCCCGGAAATCGAGAACGACTGGACCAACTTCACGGCGCTGAACAATCCCGAGAACCATCCGGCCCGGTCGATGCAGGATACGTTCTACGTCGACATGAAGGACGACAAGGGTCTGCCGCTGCTGCTGCGCACGCACACCAGCCCGATGCAAGTGCGCTACGCGCGTGCCCACCAGCCGCCCATCAAGGTGATCGCCCCCGGGCGGACCTACCGCGTCGACAGCGATGCCACGCACTCGCCCATGTTCCATCAGGTCGAAGGCCTGTGGATAGACGAGAACATCTCGTTCGCCGACTTGAAGGGCGTCTATACCGATTTCCTGCGCGCCTTCTTCGAGACCGACGATCTGGTGCTGCGCTTTCGCCCCTCGTTCTTCCCCTTCACGGAGCCCTCGGCCGAGATCGACATGATGTTCACCTCCGGCCCCAACAAAGGCCGTTGGCTGGAAATCTCCGGTTCGGGCCAGGTGCATCCCACGGTGGTGCGCAACTTCGGCCTGGATCCGGAACGCTACATCGGCTTCGCCTTCGGCTCCGGGCTGGAGCGCCTGACGATGCTGCGCTACGGCGTCAACGACCTGCGCCAGTTCTTCGAAGGCGACCTGCGTTTTCTCAAGCAATTCAACTGATGGAGGCCCCCCCTACGCGCGAAGGGCGTAGGGGGGGACTGACAGACATGCAATTTCCCGAATCCTGGTTGCGGGCGCTGACGAATCCCGCCATTTCGACTGACGAACTGGCTCATCAACTGACCATGGCCGGTCTCGAGGTGGAGGAAGCCGAGCCGGTGGCGCCCGCCTTCAGCGGCGTGGTGGTGGCCCAGGTGCTGGCGCTCGAGCCGCATCCGAACGCCGACAAGCTGCGCGTGTGCAAGGTCGACGCAGGGCAGGGCGACCCCCTGCAGATCGTGTGCGGCGCGCCCAACGTGGCGGTCGGCATGAAGGTGCCGCTGGCCACGGTGGGGGCCCAGCTGCCTGGCGACATCAAGATAGGCGTGGCCAAGATGCGCGGCGTCGAGTCCGCCGGCATGCTGTGTTCGGCGCGCGAACTGGGCCTGTCGCAGGACCACGCCGGCCTGCTCGACCTGGGCCCGGATGCCGCGGTCGGCGTGTCCGTGCGCGAATGGCTGCAACTGGACGACACGGTCTTCACGCTCAAGCTCACTCCCAACAAGGCGGACTGCCTGTCGGTGCTGGGCGTGGCGCGCGAGGTCTCGGCCCTGACCGGCGCGCCGTTGGCCGCGCCGCGGCTGGATCCGGTCGCGGTCGCCATCGACGATCGGGTGCCGGTGACCGTGCATGCGCCGGACCTGTGCGGCCGCTACGTGGGTCGGGTCGTGCGCGGCGTGGACGCGTCCGTTCCCACGCCGGAATGGATCAAGCGGCGCCTGGAACGCGCCGGCCAGCGTTCGATTTCCGCGCTGGTCGACATCTCCAACTACGTCATGCTGGAACTGGGCCGTCCCAGCCACGTGTTCGACCTGGCCAAGGTAAGCGGCGGCCTGCACGTGCGGTGGGGCCAGCCGGGCGAGCAGGTCCTGCTGCTGAACGGCCAGACCGTCGAGGTGGACGGGCAGGTCGGTGTGATCGCCGACGACAACGGCCCCGAGTGCCTGGCCGGGATCATGGGCGGCGAGGCCACCTCGGTGTCCACCGAGACCCGCGACATCTATCTCGAGGCCGCCTTCTGGTGGCCCGCCAGCATCGCCGGCCGCGCGCGCCGCTACAACTTCAGCACCGACGCCAGCCACCGCTTCGAGCGCGGCGTGGATTACGCCAACATTCCCGCCGATCTGGAATACCTGACCAGCCTGATCGTGCAGGTGTGCGGCGGCCAGGCCGGCCCGGTGGACGATCAGGTCGTCAATCTGCCCGAGCGCAAGCCCGTGCGCCTGCGCGTGGCGCGCTGCCACAAGGTCCTGGGCGTGGACGTGCCGGAAGACGAGATCGCCGGCATCTTCACCCGCCTGAGCCTGCCTTTCGTGCGCGAGCCCGGCGTCTTCGTCGTGACGCCGCCGTCCTTCCGCTTCGACATCGAGATCGAAGAAGACTTGATCGAGGAAGTCGCGCGCGTCCACGGCTTCGAGCGTATCCCCGACCTGCCGCCGCTGGCGCGGGCCGCGGTGAGCGCCGTGCCGGAAGAGCGGCACACTTTCCATGCGCTGCGCCATACGATGGCCGACCTGGACTACCAGGAGGTGATCAACTTCAGCTTCGTGGAAGCGGAGTGGGAACGCGACTACGCAGGCAACGCGGATCCCATCCGCCTGCTCAATCCCATCGCCAGCCAGCTGTCGGTCATGCGCAGCAGCCTGATCGGCGGCCTGGTGGCCAACGCCCAGTACAACGTGAACCGCAAGACCAGCCGCGTGCGGGTGTTCGAGCTGGGCCGGGTCTTCTGGCGCGACGCGGCCGTGGCCGACGGTCCGCTGGAGGTAGCCGGTGTGAACCAGCCCATGCGCCTGGCCGGGCTGGCCTACGGGCCGGCGGTGGAAGAGCAGTGGGGGACGCAGACCCGGCAGGTCGATTTCTACGACGTGAAGGCGGACGTGGAGGCTCTGCTGGCCGGCGGTTCCAGCGAGGCGCCGCGCTTCGTGCCCGACGCGCACCCGGCCCTGCACCCCGGCCGCAGCGCCCGCATCGTCATCGACGGCGAGACGGTCGGCTGGATAGGCGAGCTGCATCCGCGCTGGCTGCAGCGCGCGGAACTGCCGCACGCCCCGGTGGTGTTCGAGCTGGATGCCGACCGCATCGCGGTCCGTCCGCTGCCGTCACTGCGCGAGATCTCGCGCCAGCCGGTGGTGATCCGCGATCTGGCGCTGTGGGTGGCCGAGGCGGTGACGGCGCAGCAGATGCTGGACACGGTGCGCCATCTGGTAGCGAAGGAGCCCGAACTGGCGGTCGTCCAGGATGCACGGATTTTCGATGTTTGGCGGGATAAGTCCTTGTTAGAAAAGGAAAAAAGCCTTGCCTTCCGGTTCTGGCTACAGGATACTTCGGTAACCCTGGACGACGCCCGAGTCGAGGCGTGCCTGGCCCGTATCCGCGCCGCGCTGGAATCCGAGCACGGTGCGCGGCTGAGGGTTTGATACCGCTTCCCATCCGTGTCTATGCATTCTCTCGTTTCCGATAGCTACGCTTCCCCGGACGCCTTCGACGCTGACCTGCCGCAAGGCGGGCTCGATGCGCGTACCCTGACCAAGGCTGAACTGGCCGACCTGCTGTTCGAGCGGGTCGGCCTGAACAAGCGCGAAGCCAAGGACATGGTCGAGACCTTCTTCGAGGAAATCCGCGACGCCCTCGAACGCGGCGACATGGTCAAGCTATCGGGTTTCGGCAACTTCCAGGTACGCAACAAGCCGCAGCGGCCGGGACGCAATCCCAAGACGGGCGAGGAAATCCCCATCGCCGCCCGCCGCGTCGTCACTTTCCATGCGAGCCAGAAGCTCAAGAGCATGGTCGAGCAGGTCGCGCTGCGCGAACAGAATCCGTCCTGAGAGGTCCTATGGCGCGCATCGAGCCACCCGTCGTTCTTCCGCCCATTCCCGCCAAGCGTTATTTCACGATAGGCGAGGTCAGCGAGCTTTGCGGCGTCAAGCCGCATGTGCTGCGCTATTGGGAACAGGAATTCACCCAGCTCAAGCCCATCAAGCGACGGGGCAACCGCCGTTACTACCAGCACCACGAAGTGCTGCTGATCCGCCGCATCCGCGAACTGCTGTACGAGCAAGGCTTCACCATCAGCGGTGCCCGCAACCGGCTGGACGAGTCTCGCGGACACGTGGACGACACGCCCCAGGTGGCCCTGATCTCCATCGAAGAGCCCGAACTGCAAGCCATCCGGACCGAGCTGGCGGACATCGTCAGCCTGCTGCAGTCCGCCCGCGAGACCAGCCTGGCCCGCTAGGGCCTGTTCCTTCCTGTTTCCGCGCGTCTCAGGCCTCCCAGGCGGGACGCGGGTCCGTCCGTATCGGATAGCGTTCGAGGGCCTGCGCGCACAGATCGCGGGAACACGCGCCGGCATCAGCCAGCGCATGCAGCGCGGCCAGGACGATGTGGAAACGATCGACCTCGAAGAACTGACGCAGGGCGCTGCGGGTATCGCTGCGGCCGAAGCCGTCCGTTCCCAGCACCGTCATCCGCGCGGGGCAATGGGGCGCGATCAGCGACGGCCAAGCGCGGACGTAGTCGCTCGCGGCGACCACGGGCGCGCTGCCCGCCAGGCACTGCTCGACGTGGCTGCGGCGCGCGGGCTGTTCCGGATGCAGGCGGTTCCAGCGTTCGACCTCGCGCGCGTCGCGGGCTAGTTCCGCATAGCTGGTGGCGCTCCAGGCCTCGCTGGCGATGCCCCAGTCGGCGGCCAGCAGTTCGCCGGCGGCGATGGCTTCGCGCAGGATGGCGCCCGACCCCACGAGACGCACGGCGGGCTCGCCCTGGCCGTGGACCCCGTGCCGATAAAGCCCCTTGATCACACCCTCGTGGGCCTCGGCCGGCAGGCTGGGTTGGGGCACGTTTTCGTTGACCAGGGTCAGGTAGTAGAAGACGTCTTCCTGTTCCTCGAGCATGGCGCGCATGCCGTGGTCGACGATGACGGCGACTTCCGATGCGAACGCAGGGTCGTAGGCGCGGCAGTTGGGAACGCCGGCCGCGGTGACCAGGCTGGCGCCGTCCTGGTGCTGCAGGCCTTCGCCGCCCAGCGTGGTACGGCCGGCCGTGGCACCCAGCAGGAAGCCCCGGGCGCGCTGGTCGGCGGCGGCCCAGATCAGGTCGCCCACGCGCTGGAAGCCGAACATCGAGTAGTAGATGTAGAACGGCAGCATTGCGGTGCCATGCACGGCGTAGCTGGTGGCGGCCGCGGTCCAGGAGCTGATCGCGCCGGCCTCGCTGATGCCTTCCTCCAGGATCTGGCCGTCCAGCGCCTCGCGGTAGCTCAGCACCGAACCGATGTCCTCGGGCTCGTAGCGCTGGCCGACGCTGGAATAGATGCCGATCTGCCGGAACAGCGCGGCCATGCCGAAGGTGCGCGCCTCGTCGGCGACGATGGGCACGACGCGCGGGCCGAGCCGGCTGTCCTTGAGCAGGCTGGACAAGAGGCGCACGAAGGCCATGGTGGTCGACATTTCCTTGCCGTCGGCCTGAAGGGCGAAGCCGGCGTAGCGGTCCAGCGGCGGAACCGGGACCGGCTCGGCCTGCGGCGAGCGGGCGGGCACGGGGCCGCCGAGTTCGCCGCGCCGGGCATGCAGGTAGCGGATCTCGGCGCTGTCCGCGCCGGGGTGCAGGAAGGCCAGGGACTCGGCCTGCTCGTCGCTCAGCGGCAGCGAGAAGCGGTCGCGGAAGGCGATCAGCGCGTCGCGGTCCAGCTTCTTCTGCTGGTGGGTGGTCATCTTGCCCTGGCCCGCCTCGCCCATGCCATAGCCTTTCTTGGTCTGGGCCAGGATGACGGTGGGACGGCCGGTGCTGCGCGCCGCCGCGTGATAGGCGGCATGGATCTTCACCAGATCGTGGCCGCCGCGCCGGAGCCGGTCGATTTCCTCGTCCGTCAGGCCCTGCGCCAGCCGGGCGAGCTGCGGGTCCTGGCCGAAGAAATGGTCGCGGTTGAAGCGGCCGTCCTTGGCGGCGAAGGTCTGCAATTGGCCGTCCACCGTTTGCGAGAAGGCCCGCCGCAGGGCGCCGCCGGTGTCGCGAGCGAACAGGCCGTCCCAGTCCGAGCCCCACAGCAGCTTGATCACGTTCCAGCCGGCGCCCGCGAACAGGGACTCAAGCTCGTCGACGATGCGGCCGTTGCCGCGCACCGGACCGTCAAGCCGCTGGAGGTTGCAGTTCACGACCCAGACGAGATTGTCGAGTCCCTCGCGGGCCGCCAGCGTCAGGGCCGACATGCTCTCGGGTTCGTCCATCTCGCCGTCGCCGAAGATGCCCCAGACCTTCCTGCCCGTGGTGTCGAGCAAGCCGCGGTGCGCCAGGTAGCGCATGAAGCGCGCCTGGTAGATGGCGTTGATGGGGCCGATGCCCATCGACCCGGTGGGGAACTGCCAGAAATCGGGCATAAGCCAGGGATGGGGGTAGCTGGACAGGCCGCGCGCGCCCCGCGCCCGCGCGGTGATTTCCTGCCGGTAGTGCGCCAGATCGGCTTCCTCCAGCCGGCCTTCCAGGAAGGCGCGGGCGTAGACGCCGGGCGCGGAATGGGGTTGGCAGAACACCAGGTCCGCCTGGTTGGCGGGGCCGCCGCGGAAGAAGTGGTTGAACCCGACCTCGAACAGGTCGGCCGCGCTGGCGTAACTGGCGATGTGGCCGCCCAGCTCGCCATGCGCGAGATTGGCGCGCACCACCATGGCCAGCGCGTTCCAGCGCATCAGCGCGGCCAGCCGTTCTTCGGTGGCGAGATCGCCGGGGAAGGGGGGCTGCGCCTCGACGGCGATGGTGTTGACGTAGGGAGTGTTGCGCGGCGGACGCCATCCGACGGCCGAATCGCCAGCCGTCCGCGCCAGCATGTCGAGGATCTGCCGCACGCGTTCCGGCCCGTTCGTCTCCAGCATCGACAGCAGGGCGTCCCGCCATTCGTCGGTTTCCATGGGGTCGGGGTCGGCCGGCAGGCCGTCCTGGCGCGCCAGGTGCCGGGATTCGTCGTACATGCGTGCCTCTCCTCGTCTTGTCATGAAAAATTCTACGCTTGAAGGTCCGGCATTTTTCTCCGAAAATTCTTTGAAGAATGCGGTTAAGCGGCAGAAAATTCTTTCAATAAAGAAAAGTGAAGCATGATTAATCTCGATGACATCGACCGGCGTATCCTGGCCGAACTCCAGGCCGATGCCAGCATCTCCAACGTGGAGCTGGCCCGCCGGGTGCATTTGTCGCCATCCCCGTGCCTGACGCGGGTCAAGGCCCTGGAGTCGGCCGGCCTGATCCGCCAGTACGTCGCCTTGCTCGACCCGCAGCAACTGGGCCTGCACCTGAACGTCTTCATCTCGATCAGCCTGAAGCAGCAGAACCGCAAGGCGCTGCAGGTATTCGAGGACGCCATCTGCGCCCGCGAGGAAGTCATGGAGTGTTATTTGATGACCGGGGATGCCGACTACCTGCTGCGGGTGGCCGTGCCGGACATCCAGGCGCTGGAGAGCTTCATCCTGGAGCAGTTGTCGCCCATCGCCCAGGTCGAGAAGATCCGCTCCAGCTTCGCGCTCAAACAGGTACGCTACAAGACCGCGCTGCCGCTGCGGTCGGCGGGGGCGCGTTAGCGGTTGCTAGCGGTTGCTAGCGGTTGCGTTTGTCGGCTGTGGTGACAATTGTGACCGACCCTATCGCCGCAAGGCATCCGCAAAACAAAAAGCCCGGTAGCTTGTGGCCACCGGGCTTTTTTTCTTCGGTTCCGACAAATACAGGTCAAGAACTTGTATATGGTCGGGGCGGCGGGATTCGAACTCGCGACCCCTTGCACCCCATGCAAGTGCGCTACCAGGCTGCGCTACGCCCCGAAAGAAAAAAAGTATAGCAAATTTTGGGGGGTGTAGGAAAGAGCGGCCGCATTTTATTTTGCATAGGGTTGCGACGGTCGAAAGGGATGAAACGTGGTGTGCAGTTTGCGGAACTCTGTGCATCGGTTCACAGCCTTAGGAGTGTATACCCCTAGGAGAGACGCCAAAAAAATATCGTGCGTGCGCAACAGAAAGCGAATCGTCCGTGCCGATGCGCCGTATGATGTTTGCAAGGAGGTCGTCGAAGGGCAGGAAGTTCATCCGGCAGGAAGAACCGGAAGCCGGCTCGACCGGCACTAACAACAACAGAGTCGTGTAGGCAGTTCTCATTCACTCGCTGTTGGAGGTTGTCCGTGCTGAACATCGTCGAAGGGTTCAAGTCTCAATACGCCAAGACGCAGGAAACCGAACTTTCTCTCGAGGAGTATCTGGACCTCGCCCGCAGGGATCCCATGACCTACGCCAGTGCGGCCGAGCGCATGCTTGCCGCGATAGGGGAACCCGAGCTGGTCGATACGCGCAACGATCCACGGTTGTCGCGCCTGTTTTCCAATCGCCTGATCCGCCGCTATCCCGCCTTCAAGGAATTCTTCGGCATGGAGGACGTGATCGATCAGATCGTGGCGTTCTTCAAGCACGCGGCCCAGGGGCTCGAAGAACGCAAGCAAATCCTCTATCTGCTGGGACCCGTCGGCGGCGGCAAGTCGTCGATCGCGGAGCGCCTGAAGGCGTTGATGGAAGCCCATCCCATCTATGCGCTCAAGGGTTCGCCCGTCAATGAATCGCCGCTGGGCCTGTTCCACCCCGACCGCTTCGGCGATCAGCTCGAGAAGGAATACGGCATTCCCCGCCGCTACCTGTCGGGCATCATGTCGCCGTGGGCCATCAAGCGGCTGCGCGAATTCGACGGCGATATCTCGCAGTTCCGCGTGGTCCGGCTCCAACCGTCGGTGCTGCGGCAACTCGCCATCGCCAAGACCGAACCGGGCGACGAGAACAACCAGGACATCTCCTCGCTGGTCGGCAAGGTCGATATCCGCAAGCTGGACCGCTACTCGCAAGACGATCCCGATGCCTACAGCTATTCGGGAGGGCTGTGCCTGGCCAACCAGGGCATGCTCGAATTCGTTGAAATGTTCAAGGCGCCCATCAAGATGCTGCATCCCTTGCTGACGGCGACCCAGGAAGGCAACTTCAAGGGTACCGAAGGGTTTTCGGCCATCCCGTTCAACGGGATCATCCTTGCGCATTCCAACGAGTCCGAATGGCAGACCTTCCGCAACAACAAGCACAACGAGGCGTTCCTGGACCGTATCTACATCGTCAAGGTGCCGTACTGCCTGCAGGTGTCGGAAGAGGTCAAGATCTACCGCAAGCTGCTGCAGAACAGCTCGCTGGCCCAGTCGCCATGCGCGCCGGGCACGCTCGACATGATGGCGCAGTTCTCGGTGTTGACGCGGTTGAAGGAACCCGAGAACTCCAGCGTCTATTCGAAGCTGCGGGTGTACGACGGCGAGAGCCTGAAGGATGTCGATCCCAAGGCCAAGGTCCTGCAGGAATACAAGGACTACGCCGGCACCGACGAGGGCATGACGGGCGTCTCGACGCGCTTCGCCTACAAGATCCTGTCCAGCGTCTTCAACTACGACCAGACCGAGATCGCCGCCAATCCAGTGCATCTGATGTACGTGCTGGAGCAGCGCATCGGCCGCGAGGACTACCCCGAGGAAATCCGCCGGCGCTACCTGGAGCACATCAAGGGCTATCTGGGGCCACGCTACGCGGAATTCATCGGCAAGGAAATCCAGACCGCGTACCTGGAGTCGTATTCGGAGTACGGACAGAACATCTTCGACCGCTACGTCACGTTCGCCGACTGCTGGATCCAGGACGAGGAATTCCGCGACCCCGAAACGGGCGAGAGCTTCGATCGCTCGGCGTTGAACACCGAGCTCGAGAAGATCGAGAAGCCGGCGGGCATCGCGAATCCCAAGGACTTCCGCAACGAGATCGTGAACTTCGTGCTGCGCGCCCGCGCCAACAACAATGGCCGCAATCCCGCGTGGACCAGCTACGAGAAGCTGCGCGAGGTGATCGAGAAGAAGATGTTCTCCAACACCGAGGATCTGCTCCCGGTCATTTCGTTCAACGCCAAGGCCTCGGTCGAGGACACGCGCAAGCACGAGAGCTTTGTCGAACGGATGGTCGAGAAGGGCTATACCGAAAAGCAAGTCCGCTTGCTATGCGAGTGGTATTTGCGGGTGAGGAAGTCTTCGTGAGCTAGGTGAATATGAATTCACTCATCGATCGGCGGCTCAACGGCCGTAACAAGAGCGCTGTCAACCGGGAGCGCTTCATCAGGCGGTACAAGGACCAGATACGCAAGGCGGTTCGCGAGCTGGTCCAGGAACGGTCCATCGAAGAGATGGACCAGGGCGGCGAAATCAACCTCCCGGCCAAGGACATCTCCGAACCCAGCTTCCGCTACGGCAGGGGCGGGGATCGCGAGATTGTCCATCCCGGCAACCGGGAGTTCGCCAAGGGCGACAAGATCGACCGGCCCCGGGGTGGCGACGACGGCGACCCCTCCGAGCCGGGCGAGGGCGACTCGGTGGATCCGTTCACGTTCAGCCTGTCCCGGGACGAGTTCCTGAACCTCTTCTTCGAGGACATGGAGCTTCCCCACCTGGTCCGTACCCAACTGGGCGAGATCAGCCAGCAGAAGTGGCGGCGCGCGGGCTATACCACCACGGGATCGCCCAGCACGCTGAGCGTGGGGCGCACGCTCAAGACCTCGCTGTCGCGGCGTATCGCGCTCAGCGGTGGTTCGAGGCTGGGCCTGCAGGACGCGCAGCGGAAGCTGGAGGAGTCGGAAGAGGCGGGTGCCCCGGAAGACGAGCTCGATGCGCTGCGGGCCGAGGTCGAGGCGCACCGGGCCAGGCTGGCGCGGGTGCCTTTCCTCGACTCGCTGGACCTGCGCTACCGGCACCGCGTGGTGGAGCCTTCGCCGGTGGCGCGCGCCGTGATGTTCTGCCTGATGGACGTCTCGGGGTCCATGGACGAGAACAAGAAGGATCTCGCCAAGCGCTTCTTCACGCTGCTGTACCTGTTCCTGTCGCGCAAATACGAGCGCGTGGACCTGGTGTTCGTGCGCCACACGGACAACGCCGAAGAGGTGAACGAGCAGACCTTCTTCCACGATCCCAAGAGCGGGGGTACGGTGGTGCTGTCGGCCCTCGAACTGATGCACGAGATCGTGACCGAGCGCTACTCGCCCGCCACCTGGAACGTCTACGCGGCGCAGGCCACCGACGGCGACTCCTTCGGCGCGGACGCGGCCAAGAGCGCGCGCTTCCTGTCCGAGCACCTGCTGCCGCTCACGCGCTACTACGCCTACATCGAGATTCCCGATGTGGACGAGATGCGCAAGAGCAGCCTGTGGGCCGAGTACGAGCGCGAGACGGCGCCGCACTTCGTGATGCGGCGCATACGCGAGCGCCGCGAGATATTCGGCGTGCTGCACGACCTGTTCAGGAAGGAGACCGCATGAGCGCCGTCTATCCGCCGCGTGAAGCGCCGCCCGCCCCGGCGGTCCAGCCCATCTCGACGACTTCGGAATGGACCTTCGAGCTGATCCAGCGCTATGACGAAGCCATAGGCCAAGTGGCCCGGGAGTTCGGGCTGGACACCTATCCCAGCCAGATCGAGGTCATCACGTCCGAGCAGATGCTGGACGCGTACGCCTCGGTCGGGCTGCCGATCGGCTATCCGCACTGGTCCTACGGCAAGGAGTTCATCCGCAACGAGCAGGCCTATCGGCGCGGTGTGCAGGGGCTGGCCTACGAGATCGTGATCAACTCGAACCCCTGCATCGCCTACCTGATGGAAGAGAACTCCATGGCCATGCAGGCGCTGGTGATCGCGCACGCCTGCTACGGCCACAATTCCTTCTTCAAGGGCAACTACCTGTTCAAGCAGTGGACCGAGGCCGACGGCGTGCTGGACTACCTGGTGTTCGCCCGCAAGTACGTCATGGACTGCGAGGAAAAGTACGGCATCGGCACGGTCGAAGCCACGCTGGACTCCTGCCACGCGCTGATGGCCCATGGTGTGGACCGCTACCGCCGCCCGCATCCGATTTCCTATCGCGAGGAAATGCAGCGCCAGGCCGAGCGCGAGGAATACGCGCGCCAGCAGTACAACGATCTGTGGCGCACGGTGCCCACGCGCGACCACGTCGAGCGCGAGGGCAAGCCTTCGGTGTTCCCGCCGGAGCCGGAAGAGAACATCCTGTATTTCATCGAGAAATACTCGCCTTCGCTGGAACCGTGGCAGAAGGAGCTGGTGCGTATCGTCCGCAAGCTGTCCCAGTACTTCTATCCGCAGACCCAGACCAAGGTCATGAACGAGGGATGGGCGACCTTCTGGCACTACACGCTGTTGAACCGCATGCACGAGAAGGGGCTGGTCAACGACGGCTTCATGATCGAGTTCCTGCAAAGCCACACCAACGTGGTGGCCCAGCGCGGCTTCGATCAGCGCGGCTACGGCGGCATCAATCCGTATGCACTGGGCTTCGCGATGATGCAGGATATCCGCCGCATCTGCGAGAACCCCACGCCCGAGGACAGGAAGTGGTTTCCGGACATCGCCGGCAGCGATTGGCTGAAGACGCTGGACTTCGCGATGCGCAACTTCAAGGACGAGTCCTTCATCGCCCAGTTCCTGTCGCCGCGCCTGATCCGCGAGTTCCGCTTCTTCGCGATCGCCGACCACGAGTCCAACCCCAAGCTGGAAGTCGAAGCCATCCACGACGACGACGGCTACCGGCGCGTGCGCCGGCTGCTGGCGGACCAGCACAACCGCGACATGCAGGTGCCGGACATCCAGGTCGTGCGCTACAACCGGGACTCCGACCGGTCCCTGGTCCTGCGCCACGTGACGATGCGGGGCAGGCCCTTGCAGGCGGAGGACGCCGACCAGGTAATGAAGCACCTGGCCCGGCTATGGGGATTCAAGGTCCGGCTGGAGGAAGTCGACGCGGAAGGCAGCGTCAAGACTTTCAGGGAGCGGTCGAGCTAGGCCCCCCTACGGTTTAAAGAAGGGGGTGGGCACCATCAAGTGGTTCTCTTGCGAGACCAGGTTGCCCATCTCCACGCTTTTCTTCAGGTAGACCTGCCAATCCGGATCCTTTTGCAGCGCGGCGCGGCGCGCCATGCGGTCGGCGGCGTCCTGGTAGCCCCAGATGTGGGTGAAGCTGTTGACGTTGCCAGTCTCGGTCTGCAGGTACAGCACCGGATCGCCCAGGTGCTTGCGCTGCGCCTCGAAACCCAGTTCCTGGTAGAGCTCGAGCTGTTTCTTGATCGTGCCGGGCCGGCATGTGTAGGTGCGAACGTCGTACAGCATGGAAAGTCTCCCGCGGTCAGAACGAATCGGTGGAAGTGAACAGGCCCACGCGCAGGCCTTCGGCGGTGTAGATCTCGCGGCCGTCGACGCTCATGGTGCCGTCGGCGATGCCCAGCACCAGCGTGCGGTTGATGGTGCGCTTGATGTCGATGGTGTAGGTGACCTTCTTGGCCGTGGGCAGCACCTGCCCGACGAACTTCACCTCGCCCGATCCCAATGCGCGGCCCCGGCCGGGGTTGCCCTGCCAGCCCAGGTAGAAACCCACCAGTTGCCACATGGCGTCCAGGCCCAGGCAGCCCGGCATGACCGGGTCGCCCTCGAAGTGGCAGGCGAAGAACCAGAGGTCGGGATGGATGTCCAGCTCGGCGATCACCTGGCCCTTGCCGTACTTGCCGCCCTGGTCCGAGATGTGCGTGATGCGATCCATCATCAGCATGTTGGGGGCCGGCAGTTGCGCATTGCCTTTCCCGAACAATTCGCCGCGCGCGCAGCGCAGCAGGTCTTCACGGGAGAAGGCGTTCTGTTCAAGCATTAGGAAGTCCTCGTTGGAAACCGGGATTATATCGTCGCCCGGCGCTCAGTTCCGCCCGGGCGCGGCGCCCAGCAGCCGCTTGAGCCCCAGCCATTGCTGGGCCAGGAAGCTCCGGCCGTAGTCGCGGCCGCCGCGCTCGGGAAGCTGGTCGCTGATGCCGGTCGGCCCGTAGTTGCCGTCGAAGCGCGCGGTGCGCAGCAGGATGTCCCAGATCGGAAACAGGACGCCGAAGTTGTAGTTGGCCTCGGGCCGGCCGGGTACGGACGGCGGTTCGATCGCGTGGTGGTGCCGGTGGAATTTCGGCCCCACCACTAGGTACTGGCCGAGGCGGCCGAAGCCGGTCCGCAGGTTGGCGTGCGAGAAGCTCTCGACCAGCCGGGTGATGATCACGACCATCACGAACTGCCCCGGCGGCACGCCCACCAGGTGCGAAACCAGTACGACCGCCACGTCGCGCAGCAGGTCGCTGAGCAGGTGGTTGCGGTTGTCGGACCACATCGTCATCTGGCGCTGGCTGTGATGGACCGCGTGCAGCGCCCACAGCCACTGGTAGCGATGCTCGGCACGGTGGAAGGCGTAGTCGACGAAGTCGAAGATCAGCAGGTACAGGATCAGGCTGACCCAGGCGCGGTCGGTCACGCCGGGCCAGATTTCGTCGAGATGGAAGGGCGAGAACCCCAGCACGTGCAACTGTCCGAACAGATGATCGGCCAGCGGCTGGGTGGTGAAGAACAGCACCAGCCGGAACAGACCCAACGAATGGATGGCGGTGTAGAGAATGTCCAGCCGCACCGAGGTCCGGTCGACGATCTTTTCGACCGGGCGCCAGCGTTGCAGGGGGGCGAACACGGCCAGCATGATGGCCAGTTGCAGGACGCCGAGCAGCAGCCACATGGTGCCGTCGTAGGCGTCCTCGAGGATGCTGCCGAGCCCCAGGTGAAACAGCAGGGGCTGGACGAGCGTCTCGAACAGCCACTGCTGCATGCCGGAGAAAAGATCGCTAAGGAGTTCCATGGACGTGATGCGTGGCCAGCCAGGCCCGGTATTGCGGATGGTCGGCCAGCGTGGCGAAGCAGTAACCTTTCTGCTTGAGCCCGGTAATGAGCGGTTCCAGCACGGCCGGCGCCCAGGGGTCCTGACGGGACCAGATGCCCAGGTGCGCCATCAAGATATCGCCAGGACGGATGTTGCGCAAGGCGCGCGCCAGCAGCGCCGCGTTGGGGTATTTGTCGCTGGGCAGTTCGTCGCCCAGGAAGCCGGCATCGGCCCAGCCCACGTGGCGATAGCCGCAGCGGTTTTCGGCCGCCTGGAGCAGCGCGGGCGAGGTCTTGCCGCCGGGCGCGCGGAACAGCGGCAGCATGGATTGCCCGGTCATTTCCTTGAACCGCGCGGCGCTGCGATCCAGCTCGGCGCAATAGGCCTCGACGCTCATGGCCTGGATCCGTCCGGCCTGCGGGCCGAAGGTGGGCTTGGCGCGGAAGGCGCCGTCCGGCCGGTCGGCCAGCCAGTACACATGGTCGTAGGTGTGCGAACCGAAGACGTGCCCGCGAGCCGCCATGGCCTTCCACCAGGGCGCCCAGCGGTCATCCAGGCTGGTGCCGCCGTCGCGGGTCTTTTCGTTGGCCAGGAAGAAGCTAGCCTTGACCTGCTGGCGGTCAAGCACCTCGGCCACCAGCGGGGCGACGCCCATGTGGCCGGTATCGAAGGTCAGGTAGACCGGGCGGGCGCACTCCGCCGCCTGCGCGCCGGCCGTGGCCAGCAGCAGGGCGGCCGCGCCCGCCCGCGCCAGGCTACTGGCGCGGCGCATGGGACAGGGTCCAGACGCCGTGGGGCGAGCGGCCCACCTTGGTCTGGTGCACGACCTTGCGGGTGGCCGTGTCGATGACGGTGAGCTTCTTGGCCCAGCGCGAGGTGACCAGCAGGGTCTTGCCGTCGGCCAGCACTTCCATGCAGTCCGGGCCGCCGGGTGCGGGATAGGCGTCGACCACCGCCAGGGTCTGCAGGTCGATGCGGCTGATGGTGTTGGCCACGCGGTTGCTGACGAACAGGTGGCGCCCGTCGCCCTGGGCCCTGAAGGCATGGGCGCCGGCCGCCGTGGGGATGCGCTTGACGAGCTGGGCGGGCGAGGCCGCCAGGTCATAGACCTCGACGTAGCTGTCGCCGGTCAGGGCCACGAGCAGGTAGCGGTCGTCGTGGGTGATGTAGACGTCGGCGGGGGTCTTGCCCACCGGGATGGTCCACAGCGGCGTCTGCGTCGCCAGGTCGATGGCGATCAACTGGTCGCTGTCCTGCAGCGACACGTACAAGCGCCGGCTCTTGCTGTCTATCGTCAGGTGGCTGGGCGTGCGGCCGGCGGAGATGCGCTTGACCAGCTTGGGATCGGCCGATCCGGCTTGGCCGTTCCACTGATAGATGTCGATGTGGTCCAGCCGGTTCGCCGCGGTCACGAACCACTTCATGTCGGGCGAGAAGCGCAGTTGGTAGGGATCGACGATGCCGGTCAGCGTACGCTGGACGTTGCCCGTGGCGGGATCGAAGAAGGTGAGCGAGTCGCTGCCGGCATTGGCCACCAGCAGCGATTTTTCATCCGGCGTGAGGTACAGGTGATGAGGTTCCTTGCCTGTGGGAACACGCCGCAATTCCGCGTAGGTCGTAGGATCGAGGATGCTGACCGAGGCATCCAGCGAGTTCAGGACGAGGACGGGGGGAGGGGCTGCCGAGGCGGCAAACACCGCGCACAGGCCGAAAGCGCCGGCCAGGCGGGCAAAAAGCTGAGATTTCAATGTCGGATCCCGCAGGTTCTACAACGCCGCGGGGCGCCGATGCGGGCCCGCGGGCAGCCCGCGGCCGGGGGACGGCCGCCAGAGTTCGCATAGTCTAGGCGGCCGGGCTTGCCGTTGCTGTCGTTTTTGGGTGAATGTTGGTTTGCCGCGACAGCCCGGCGCGCGGGCCGCCGGCGCTCAGGACAGCGGGCACTGCCGGTGATAGGCGTCGGGCTGCTTGTGGAAGGGCGTGGCCAGGGTCTTGAGGGTCATGCGTCCCTGTTCGTCCTTGACCGCCTGCAACACGTGCATGTCCTGCAGCGGGAAGTGATTGTTGCCGAAGCGGAACTCGCCTCGCACCGACGGGAAGTCCGCCTGCTTCAAGGCCGCCATGAAGGCCGGCTTGTCGGTCACGCGGCCCTGCACCTTGGCGATCGCGGCGTCCAGCAGCAGTGCCGCGTCGTAGCTCTGGGCCGCGTAGTTCGAAGGGATGCGCTTGTAGCGCTGCTCGAAGGCCTGGACGAAACGGCGGCTCGAGGCGTTGTCGAAATCGGGCGCCCAGAATCCGCCGCTGATCATGCCTTGCGCCGACTCGCCCAGCACCGGCAGCGAGATGGCGTCGATGGTGAAGGTCGACAGCAGCGGCGTCTTCTGCAAGCCCGACTGCGCGTACTGTTTGGCGAAGCTGACGCCCAGGCCGCCGGGAAAGAACGCGAACACCGCGTCGGGCTGGCGGGCGGCGGCCTGCGCCAGTTCGGTGGAGAAATCGAGCTGCTGCAAGGAGGTATAGACCTCGTCGGCCAGCGGGGCCTTGTAGTAGCGCTTGAAGCCGGCCACCGTGTCCTTGCCGGCCTGGTAGTTGGGCGCCAGGACGACGACGCGCTTGTAGCCCTTGTCGGCGGCGTACTGCCCGACCGCCTCGGACGCCTGATCGCCTTGCCAGGAGGTAATGAACTGATAGGGCGAGCATCGCGGCCCGGCGATCTGCGAGGGGCCCGCGTTCGACCCGATCACGAAGACTTCGCGGTCGGTCAGGTATTTGTGCACGGCCAGCATGATGTTCGAGAACGAGATGCCGGTGACGATGGACACTTTCTCGCGCTCCACCAGGCGCCGCGCGGCCTGGTTGGCCACGTCGGGCTTGAGCTGGGTGTCCTCGCGCAGGATCTCGACCGGATGGCCGCCCAGCTTGCCGCCGTTGCGTTCGACCAGCAGCATGAAGCCGTCCAGCTGGTCCTGGCCCACGGCGGCCTGCGGGCCGGTCAGTTCTCCCATGAAGCCGATCTTGATCGGCGCCTGGGCGTGGGCGGCGCCACAGGCCGTGATCAGGGCGGCTGCGGCCGCCACGCTGCGCAAGCGGTGGTGCATGATGTCTGTCTCCTGGAAGGTGGGGCAGGGCGGGCCTGCCGGGGAAGGCGGCCGCGATACGTTGCCGCGGCCAGCCGGAAAAGCGGATCAGCGCGCCTGGGCGGGCGCGGCTTCGGCCTTGCGCAGGCGATCGAGCGTATGGCGCATGCGCACCGGCCCGAGGTCCACGTTCAGCAGTACGGGCTTCATATCCCAGAAATCGTTGTCGCCCAGTGCCTCCTGCTGCGCGTCGATGATGGGCTTGTCCTGGTCCTCGAACGCGATGCGGCGCATCTCCGCCAGCCTGGCGTTGGTCTCGGGGTCCAGCTCGGGGCCGGGCGGGCGCGCGGCGGCGAAGTGGTAGTGGGTGGTGCGGGCGGTCTCCGGCGTCAGGATATGGATGCCGTAGTACCACGCGCCGCGTTCGCGCGACTCCCCCGGCGCCTGGACGCCGGTGTCCAGCAGGAAGCAGCCGGGCGGGTCCCAGCGCATGTTGGTCCACATGTCCACCGGCCGGCCGTCGCGGCGGAACAGCATGTCGAATACCCCGGGTACCGAAACGTTGGGCATCCAGCGATTGCATTGCAGGCGGTCGCCGTCCTGCACGACTTCCTGCTTGGCATGGACCTGCTCGGGGCTGCCCAGCAAGCCCTCGTGCAGGAAGCTGATGTGGCTCAGGTCGAGCAGGTTCTCGCCCATCAGTTCGTAGTTGGCGTTGATGTGCAACTGGCCGCGGCTGGTGCGATAGCCCGAGCCTTCGTCCAGCATGCTGTAGTCGGGGATCAGCGCGGGATCGGCCGCGGCCTCGCCCATCCAGATCCACAGCATGCCGTGGCGGTCGTGCGCCGTGTAGGCCTGCACGCGGGCCGCGGCGGGGATCCTGCCGTCGCCGTGCGGATTCCTGACGCAGGCGCCGCTGCTGTCGAATTGCAGGCCGTGGTAGCCGCATTCGACCACGTCGTCCCTGAGCCTGCCCATGCTGAGCGGAATGAAGCGGTGGGGGCAGCGGTCGCGCAGCGCCACCGGCGTGCCGTCCGCGCGGCGATAGAACACGACCCGCTCGTCCAGCAGGGTGCGGGTGAACAGTTCACCGGCCTTGACCTCGTCGCTCCAACAGGCCACGTACCAGGCGTTCTTCACGAAGGACATGGAGTCTCCTTTTGCGTTCGTCTTGAATGGCGTCGTGGAATGATTTATACAAACAGAGTGTTCGGTTTGTAAGTTACGGAAAACCCTAAGGTCGCCGCCTGCCTGACAGGGAAGGCTAAGATGCGGCCTTGGCCGTATTGAGGAAGCCCGGGAGCGATGCCACCCACCCGCCCAGAGACGATGTCCCCCCCGCCCGAGACCGCACCGGCGCGTGCCCGCCCGCGGCGCACGCAGGCCAACCGCAGCCGCGACGCGCGCGAGCGTCTGCTGGCGGCGACGATAGAGGTGCTGATGCGCTCGGGCTACAACGGCCTGACCACCAAGGAAGTGGCGCGCTGTGCCGGCATGTCCAACGGCGCCTTGATGCACCACTACGCGACCAAGGCCGAACTGGTGGTGGGTGCGACAGCCGAGATCTACGAGGAATCCATCCGCCGCGGCCAGCGCGAGGCGCATACGCCCGAGGCGATCGAGCGGCCTATCGAGGGTTTCATCAAGGACTGCTGGAGCGTCTACTTCGACTGGCCCTTCATCGCCGCGATCGAGGTCATCATGGTGGCGCGCACTGATCCCGACCTGATGAACAAGATCCTGCCCGTCATGGAGCGCTACCGGTCCTCGACCAACACGCTGTGGCTGGAGGTGTTCGAGAAGGCGGGCTTCTCGGGCGAGCAGGCCAGGCTGGCGCTGAACCTGTCCTTGAACCTGGTGCGCGGCATGGCCCTGAACAACCTCTGGCAGCACGACGCGGCGCACTACGAACGCTACATCCAGGACTGGGTGCGCATGGTCTACCAGCAGTTCCCCAGGTCCGGTGCGGCCTGAGTTTTGGCTCCTAGGGTTGTCCCTAGGGCCAGGGTGGGCTAAAATGGAAAGATTCCAATCTTTCTTGAGGCAAGTCGTGGATAACGACGGCAGTAGTTCAGCCGTTCCGGCAAACGCCGCTTAGCAGGTCCGCAGATTTGTCTGCCGCGTCCTGCCAAGCCAGGATGCGGTCGTCCCTTCACCGGGGCTCCCCCGTCTTTTTTCTGCCACCAGGCAGTCCCCCCGCGTATGCCGAGCGGCATGGTCCGTCTTCCTGTCTGCCAGGAGGTCAACATGCGTTTCGCCCATATCCTGAGCGCATGGGGCGGCAAGGCCGCGCCCGCGCCCCGCAAGCAGCTCCAGTCCTATCGCCTGACGGTGTTCAGCGCCAGCCCGCGGCTGGACCGGCTGCGCCAGCACCTGCATGCCGAGTTGTCGGCCCGGGACCTGCGCATCTCGCAGATGCGCGTGGCCAGCGTCGCAGCCGGTGACGACACCCACCGGATGTCCGTCACCCTGCAGTGCGCGCCGCACCTGCGCGGTGCATTGAACTCGGTGGCGCTGGGCCTGGGACGCCATCCCGACATCCAGCGCGTGCATTACGAGCAACTGCAATAAAAGCGTCGGCAACGCCGCGCTATCCTGCGGACGGCGCCTCGCGCCGTCCCAACTGATCGACAACAAGAACAACGAGGTCCCATGAAGGCAATCGCCAATATCCAGACCCTGGATCTGCTCGACACGCTCGTCAGCCTGACGAGCGCATTCATCCTGGGCGCCCTGGTCGGGCTCGAGCGGCAGTACCGGCAGCGCACGGCGGGCCTGCGGACCAATGTGCTGGTGGCGCTGGGCGCCGCCATTTTCGTCGACATGGCCATGCGCATCGCGGGCTCGGACGGCGCGGCGCGGGTGGCCTCGTACGTGGTCTCGGGCGTCGGCTTCCTGGGGGCCGGGGTCATCATGCGGGAAGAGGGCAACGTGCGCGGCCTGAACACCGCCGCCACGCTGTGGGGATCGGCCGCGATCGGCGCCTGCGCAGGCGCGGACCTCATCGCCGAGGCCGTGCTGGCCACGATCTTCGTGCTGGCCGCCAATACGCTGCTGCGGCCGGTGGTCAATACCTTCAATCGCCAGCCGGTGGATGTGCTGTCGTCCGAGGTGACGAGCATCATCCACGTGATTACCGGCACGGTCCATCGCAGCGCCGCGCTGACGGCGCTGGAGGCCGAACTGGAAGAGGCGAACTATCCGCTGGCCGACCTGGAGGTCGTGCCCTTCGGCGACGAGGAGATCGAGATCAAGGCCACGCTCATGGCCACCTCCATCCACGGCAGCGACCTGGACCGCGTCACCGAGAAGCTGGGCCGCAATCCCGCCATCGCCCAGGTCTTCTGGGCACCCAGCATTTCGGATTGAGGCCGCTCAGCGGCCGCGCTTGAGTTCCAGGCTGGTCACGAGCTCTGCGCGGGCGGCGGCATAGCGCATGGCGTCCAGGCGGTCGTGCATGCGTTCGCTGGCCGCGGCGCGCGCCTGTTCGGCCCGGACGTCGTCCAGGCCCGTGGTGCGCACGGCGGTGTCGGCCAGGACCGTGATGCCGCGGGGCATGACTTCGGCCAGGCCGCCCGACACGTAGACGTATTCGTCGCCTTCGGCCCGCCGGATGGTGATCATTCCTTCCTTGAGCAGCGTCATCAGCGGAATGTGGCCGGGCAGTATTCCCAGCGATCCGTCCTTGCCCGGGAGTTGCACGTAGCTGCCTTCGCCCGAGAAGATCGTGGCCTCCGCATTGACGATGTCGATCTGCATGATGTCCTTTGGGCCGGGCGAGCGTCCGCTGCCCGCATTTTGTGCCATGTGTTTCAAAGCCTGTCGCCACGCGGCTTGGGCCGCGCTCCCCTCATGCTATCCCCAAGCTTGTCCACAGAAGTGGTGGATAAGCCTACAAACTTCGTTTCCCGGCTTGGCACTCGATTTTTTATATCTTAAGATATGTCGAAAGATATGTTTTTAGATATTCTGACAGTCTGCAAAGGCTGGAGGCCGTCATGCAACGCAATGAGATTTCTCCCGGTGGGCGCGGCGTGGGCATGCGCATGGGGCGCAAGCTCGCAGCCGAAGACCTGCAACTCATCCTGCTGGCGCTGCTGGAAGAGCAGCCCAGCCATGGCTACGAGCTGATCAAGCAATTGGCCGAACGCTCGTCGGGGTTCTACAACCCCAGTTCGGGCATGGTGTACCCCGCGCTGGCCTATCTGGAAGACGTGGGCCATGCCGTCGTTTCCGTGGAGGGCACGAAGAAGCGCTATCGGCTGACCGACGAAGGCAGCGCCCACCTGGCGCGCCACCGCGGGCAGGCCGAACGCATCCTGGCCGATCTGGCCAAGGTGGGGGCCCGCATGGCGCAGGTGCGCCGCGTGTTCGAAGGCGAGGACGGCCTGGACACCATCGCGCCGGGCACCCCCGAGGACCTCATGCTGGCGCGCTACGGCCTGAAGCAGGCGCTGCACCAGGCAGGCGCCTGTGAGGGCGGCGAGGCCATCCGCATCGCCGCCATCCTGAGACGCGCCACGGCCGAGATACTCGGCAAGTAGGCGCTCCTCCCAACCTCATTCCGGAAATACTCATCATGGAAAAAACCGAACGCGCGGTGCGCCGCGTCCGCCACGAACTGAAGTTCCGCCTGCTGCGCGTGCGCGCGGTGCGCAAGGTCACGCCCCGCCTGCTGCGGGTGACGCTGGAGGGCGGCGACCTGGCCGGTTTCTCCAGCGCCGCGTACGACGACCACGTCAAACTCTTCTTCCCCGCGCCGGGCCAAGAGCGGCCGGTGGTGCCCACGCCCGGCCCCAACGGCATGGTGTTCCCCGAGGACCAGCCCCGTCCGGCGGCGCGCGACTATACGCCGCGCCGCTACGACGCCGAGGCGGGCGAACTCGACATCGAGTTCGCGCTGCATGGCGATGGCCCCGCCGCCGAGTGGGCGCAGCGCGCCGAAGCCGGACAGTACCTGGGCGTGGGCGGCCCCCGCGGTTCCTTCGTGATGGAGGGGGAGTTCGACGGCTATCTGCTGGTGGGCGACGAAACCGCGCTGCCGGCCATTGCCCGCCGGCTGGAAGAACTGCCCGCGGGCGCCCGCGCCGTGGTCGTGGCCGAGGTGGCCGACGCGGCCGAACAACAATCGTTCGACACGCGGGCCGATGTGGAAGTCCGCTGGGTTCATCGCGACGGCGTTGCGCCCGGCCGTCCGGAACTGCTGGCGCAGGCGGTGGCCGAACTTGGCAAGCCGCGGGGCGACTGGTATGCGTGGATCGCGGCCGAATCGGGCGTGGCCAAGCGCGTGCGCCAGGTCCTGGTCGAGAGCTGGCAATTACCCAAGGAGTGGATCAAGGCAGCCGGTTATTGGAAGCTGGGCGCCGTGGCCACCCATGACAAGCACGAGGATTGAAGGCATGGGCGCACACCGCTCCGCGGCCGTCGTGGCCACGACCGTGAAAGACCTGCCGTGCTGGCGTCTGGTATCAAGGCATGGCGAGGCGCTGGTGGCGCGCCAGGGCGCGCAGGTCCTGTACTACGCGCCCAACGGCCAGCCGCCGGTGGTGTGGCTCAGCGACCAGGCCGAATTCCGGAAGGGGGCGTCGCTGCGCGGCGGGATTCCGGTCTGCTGGCCGTGGTTCGGCCAGTTCGACCGCAATCCCGAAGCGGTCCGCGCCATGCTGGCGCCCGGCGCCGACGCGCCGGCCCATGGCTTCGCGCGAGCGCTGGACTGGCAGGAAGGCGGCGCGCGGGTCGATGGCGAGACTGCGTGCCTGCGGCTGCAACTGGACCTGCCCGCCGGCCACGGCGGCTGGAACCACGCGGCCGCCGTGACGCTGGACATCCGCCTGGACGATGCGCTCACGCTGACCCTGTCCACCCGCAACGCGGGCGCGGAGACGCTGGTCCTGAGCCAGGCGCTGCACACCTATTTCGCCGTGAGCGACGCGCGCGACGTGGAGGTCGAAGGCCTGGACGGCTTGGCCTATGTCGATACCCTGAGGGACTGGACGTCGCAGGTGCAGGACGGACCGTTGTCCATCCAGGGGGAAACCGACCGCATCTACACCGGTCTGTCCGCACCGATGCAGATCCGCGATCCCGGCTGGCGGCGCACCATAGCGATCGAGGCGACGGGCTCACGGTCGGCCGTGGTGTGGAACCCCTGGGTGGACAAGTCGCTGCGCCTGTCGCAGTTCCGTCCCGATGCCTGGCGCGACATGCTGTGCATCGAAACCGCCCGGGTCTGGGACGACGTGCTGGAACTGGCGCCTGGCGCCGCCGTGGACATGAGCGTGACGATGCGCGCGGCGGGCTGGGACGCCTGAGCCGTCAGTCGACCGTCGCGCCGGACTTCTTCACCACGGCTTCCCACTTGGGGATTTCGGTCCTGACCAGATCGGCGAATTCGGCCGGCGTACTGGACGTCGCCTCGATCCCCATGCCTGCCAGCCGGCGCCGCGCGGACTCGTCCGCCATGCCGCGGACGACGGCGCCGTGCAGCCGGTCCACCACGGCCGCCGGCGTTCCCCGTGGGGCCAGCAGCCCGAGCCAGTTCGAGACGTCGTAGCCGGGCAGGCCGGCTTCGGCGATCGCCGGCACGTCCGGTAGCGCGCTCATGCGCTTGAGGCTGGTGACGCCCAGCGCGCGCACTTTGCCGCTGCGTATGTGCTCGGCATACACCGCGTACGAATCGAAGGTCATGGACACGCGTCCCGCCAGCACGTCGTTCAACAGCGGGGCGCTGCCCTTGTAGGGGACGTGCAGCAGCCGCACGTCCGCCATCGACGAGAACAGGGCGCCCGACAGATGGCTGGAGCTGCCGTTGCCGGCCGAGCCATAGGTCAGCGCGCCGGGCTGCGCCTTCGCCAGCGCGATCAGTTCCTCCACGGTCTTTGCCGGCACCGAGGGATGGACGACCAGCACGCGCGGCGTGGTGTGGGTCAGGCTGACGTACTCGAAGTCCTTGAGGGGGTCGTAGCGCAGCTTGGGGTACAGCGACGGATTGATGGCCTGCGTGCCCATGGTGGCGAAGAACAGGGTATAGCCGTCCGGGGCCGCGTGCGCGACCGCCTCGGCGGCCGTCGTGCCGCCCGCACCGCCGCGGTTTTCGATCACCACCTGTTGGCCCAGTTGTTCCGTCAGTTGTTGGGCGAGGCCGCGCGCCATGATGTCGGCGGCGCCCCCGGCGGGAAAGGGCACGACCAGCCGCAGTGCGCGGTCGGGAAACCCTGCGGCGCCCGCGCCGCCGGCCACGGCCAGCAGGAGCGCCGCCTGCGTCAGCGCCAGGCAGGCGCGTCGTCGATGAAAACCCATGGACATCTCCTCCGTTGTGGTTCTTTTCAGGTGGTCGGCCACACTGTAGGAGGAGGATCCGGGCCCGCCTATCGCCGGGCCATCAAAGCTGTTATGCGTCCGGCGCTAGGCCAGTTGGCGATGCCGCCCGGCGTACAGGCCGAACACGGCCTGGGCGCAGGCGAAGACCAGGCAGATCAGCAGGGCGACGGTCCATCCGCCCGTGACGTCGTGCACCGCGCCGATGGCCGTGGGACCGCCCGCGGCCAGCAGGTAGCCCACGGCCTGGGCCATGCCGGACAGCGCGGCCGCCTGCTGCGCGTTGCCGACACGCAGGCTGACGAAGGCCAGTCCCAGGATGATGGAGGCGCCGCCGCCGCAGCCATACAGGATGGCCCACGCCGCGGCCCAGGACGGCACGACCAGCAGGCCCAGCAAGGCCACGATGGACAGGCCCGAGCAGCCGACCGCCAGCCAGCGCTGGTCGCGCACCCGGCGCACCAGGGCCAGCAGCGGCAGGCCGACGACAGCCGAGGCGATCTGCAGCATGCCATGGACCGAACCGGTCGAGCCCGGCGGGTAGCCGGCATCGTGCAGCATGGAGGGCAGCCAACTGGAAATAATGTAATAGACCAGCGAGTTCAGGCCGAGGAAAAGCGTGATCTGCCAAGCCAGCGCCGATTTCCAGACCGACCGGGGGCGGACGTGGGCCGGGCCGGCCGGCGCCGCGGCCGGGGCGGGGGCACGCAGTTGCGGCAGCCAGACGAGGGCGCTGGCGACGGCGATCACGATGGGGGCGAACAGGGCCAGTGGCCATCCGGGACCGGCGGACCAGAGCGCCAGCGGCACGGCGATCATCGAGGCGAGGCCCGAGGCCACGCCCATCGTCAATGCATAGGCGGAGGTCAGGCTGGCGATGCGCCCGGGGAAATCGCGCTTGAGCAGGCTGGGCAGCAACACGTTGCCGAAGGCGATCGCGCCGCCGATCAGCAGGGTGCCGGCGAACAGGGCCCAGACCGCGCCCGAGGATCGCAGGCACAGGCCCGCCACCAGGGTCAGCAGCGCCGCCATCAACGTGCGTTCCAGGCCGTGGCGGCGCGCGGCCAGGGCCGCGATGGGAGAACCGGCGGCAAAGGCCAGCAGGGGCAGGGTGGTGAGCAGACCGGCCTGGGCGGCGGTCAGGCCGAGGCTGGTTCGGATCATGTCCAGCACGGGCGCCACGCCGGTAACCGGCCCGCGCAGGTTGGAGGCGATCAGCAGGATGCCGGCGACGAGCCAGGCCTGGCGGGGCAGGGAGCTTGGAGCGGAAAGCGGGGCCATGAGTGAAGCAGTCGGAAAGGGTACCCATGGACTGTAGGCATTTTGCTGATGTCTGTCTTTGGATAAAATGACAATAAATTGCCAAAATCAGCCAAACACTCGCCATGCCCGCCTTCGAAGCCGCTTTCGCCGAATTCGACCCGGACGCCACGGTCGCCCCGGTGGTGGCCGTGCACCTGACGGCACAGCAGCGCCGCAGCGAACAACCGGTACACCGGCACCGCAAGGGGCAGTTGATCCTGGCGCTGCGGGGCTCGGTCACCTGCCATGTGCCCACCGGCCTCTGGATGGTGCCGCCGCAATGCGCGGTGTGGATTCCGCCCGGCATGGCGCACAGCAACCGGGTGTCGCAGCATGGCCAGGTCTGCCTGCTGTTCGTCGAGCCGGACACGGCCCCGCTGCCCGAGGTGTGCTGCACGCTGTCGATCTCGCCGCTGCTGCGCGAACTGATCCTGTACCTGGCGGCCGAGTCCACCGACTATTCCCCGGACGGGCCGACCCACCGCCTGGTGGGCGTGCTGCTGGAACAACTGGGGCGCATGCCCACCGAGCATCTGCACCTGCCCGTGCCCGCCCACAGCCGCCTGCGTCGCATCGCCGACGCGCTGGCATCCGATCCCGCCAACCGCAGCACCGTGGCCGAATGGGCCCAGGAGGTAGCGATGAGCGAGCGCAGCCTGGCCCGGCTGATCAAGGCCGAAACGGGCATGAGTTTCGGCCGCTGGCGCCAGCAACTGCACGTCATCGTTGCCCTGCAGCGCCTGTCCGCCGGCAGGACGGTGCAGCGCGTGGCGATGGACCTGGGCTACGAGTCGGTAAGCGCCTTCATCACCATGTTCAGGAAGGCCATGGGCAAGCCGCCCGGCCGCTACCTGGCGGAACGCAGCCGGGGCGAGGGGTAGGGCGGCGAGGTATCATCGCCGGCTGATCGATCGCAGGCCACCCCTTGGACATCTCGCTGCTCTGGATTCCCGCCACGCTCATCGCCGCCGCCGCGCAAACGGCGCGCAACACCATGCAGCACCGGCTGACGGAAACGCTGGGTACGCTCGGCGCGGCCCAGGTCCGCTTCCTGTACGGCCTACCGTTCGCGCTGGTCTTCCTGGCGCTGGTGCTGGCCGTGGGCGGCGATCCGCTGCCGCGGGTCGATGCCCGTTTCCTGCTGTATTCGGCGGCGGCCGCCGCGGCGCAGATCCTGGCGACCGTGCTGATGCTGGCCACCATGCAATTGCGCAATTTCGCGCTCAGCACGGTCTACGTGAAGACCGAACCCGTGCTGGTGGCCATCTTCGCCGTGGTGGTGCTGGGGGACCCGCTTTCACCGATGGGCGCCTGCGCCGTGCTGGTGGCGACGGCGGGTGTGGTGGTCATGTCGTGGAAGCCCGGCGCCGGAGCGGGCAGCAACTGGCGGCCGGCGCTGCTGGGCATGGCCTCGGGCGCCTTCTTCGCCCTGTCCGCGGTGGCCTTTCGCGGCGCCATCGTGTCGCTGGACAGCGGGTCGTTCGCCACGCGCGCCAGCGTGACCCTGGTGGTGGGCCTGATCATGCAGACGGGAGCGCTGGTGCTGTGGCAGGCGCTGTTCCGGCGCGACGTGCTGCGCGGCGTGCTGGCGCAATGGCGCTCGTCGCTGCCGGCGGGCTTCATGGGCGCCTTCGCGTCCCAGTGCTGGTACATCGGTTTCGCGCTGACCTCGGCGGCCAACGTCCGTACGCTGGGCCTGGTGGAGGTCCTGTTCGCGCAGTTCGCCTCGCGGCGGATCTTCGCCCAGCACGCCAGCGGCCGCGAGCGCGGCGGCATGGTGCTGGTCGTGCTGGGACTGCTGTTGCTGCTGTACGGCACGCGAGGCGGATCCTAGCGCTTGCGGCCAGGCCCGCCTCCGCATCCGCGGCCTCAGGCCGCGGCGGCCAATTCCTCGGCCAGCAGGCCAGCCTGTTCCAGCGCCTGGTTGACGGCCGTTTCGCGGGCCTCGCCGCCCAGCGCGATGCCCTCGGCGCGCAGCACGCTCACGTCGGTCACGCCGAAGAAGCCGAGCACCGCACGCAGGTAGGACTCCTGGTGATCCAGCAGGGTCTCGACCGGCGTGCCGGCGTACTTGCCGCCGCGAGAAGAAACGATCACGACCTTCTTGTCGCCGGCCAGGCCCTCGGGGCCGTTGGCGGTGTAGCGGAAGGTCTTGCCGGCTTGCGCGACGCGGTCGATCCAGGCCTTCAACTGGGAAGGAATCGAGAAGTTGTACATCGGGGCGCCGATCACGACGACGTCGGCGGCCAGGAACTCGGCCAGCAGTTCGTCGGTGTAGGCGACTTCCTTGCGGAATCCTTCGTCATCCGGAAACACGGCGCCGGGCTGGGGGCGCAGCGATTGCAGCAGGGCGCCGTCCAGGTGGGCGGGCGGCTGCGCCACCAGGTCGCGGTGCTTGGCCGTCGATTGCGGTTCGTTCTGGCGCAGGGCCTTCACGACGGCGGCGGTCAGCTCGCGGGAAACGGAGGCGGCGCCGGTGGAGCTCGAGTCGATGTGCAGGATTTTCATGGTGATTCCTAGTATGCGTCGAATTCTTAGGGTTAATGCGGATGACTTCCGCCACGTCGACAAGATATAGCGTCAATAATTCTTTTTAAACTGGCGCTACTGGGAATAACTTTTCTATATTTAGAATAATGCTACGTCCTGGGGGGACCATGCAGGACCTCAACGACATGTACCTGTTTGCCAAGGTGGTCGAACACGGCGGCTATACCGCCACGGCCCAGGCCTTGGGCATACCCGTCTCGCGCATCAGCCGCCGCATCGCCGCGCTGGAGGACGAGCTGGGCGTGCGGCTGCTACACCGCACCACGCGCAAGATCTCGGTGACCGAAATCGGGCAGACCTACTACCAGCACTGCGCCGCGCTGGCCGCGGAGGCCGCCGCCGCCCGCGAGGCCGTGGACCGGACGACCTCGCAGCCGCAGGGACTGATCCGCTTCAGCTGCCCTGTTACGTTGTTGCATAGCGACATCGGGGCCATCGTGGCGGACTACCTGGCGCAATATCCGCAAGTGCGCGTGCAGATCGACGCCACGTCCCGGCGCGTGGACGTGGTGGAGGAGGGCTTCGACCTCGCGCTGCGGGTGCGCACGCCGCCGCTGGAGGACTCCGAGCTGGTCGTGCGCCCGCTGGCCACCAGCCGCCTGGTTCTGGTGGCCACGCCGGACTTTTTTGCGAGCCATGGCGAGCCGCAGGACATCCAGGACCTGGGGCGCCTGCCCACGCTCAGCATGATGCAGGCGGCGGAGCGGCACGTCTGGCGCTTCGTCGGGCCGGATGGCGCCGAGATTTCGGTGGCGCACGTGCCGCGCCTGTCGGTCGACGATCTGAACACCCTGCGCAGCACGGCGCTTCAGGGGTTGGGCATCGCGTGCCTGCCGTGGCCGCTGGTGGCGGCCGACGTCGAGGCGGGCCTGCTGCGCGTCACGTTGGCGCGGTATTCTCCGCCGGAGGGGATCGTGCAGGCGGTGTTCCCGTCGCGGCGCGGCCTGGTGCCGGCGGTGCGAGGTTTCCTGGATGCGCTGGTGGCGGCGTACGACCGGCAGTCGCCCGCGCCGGGCTAGGCTGTTCCCAGGGGAAACGCTACGGCGGGCAGGGGGCTCATGTACAATCCGAGGGCACTCGGCGGGCCGGAAACTGACGCGGGACCGGAACCGTCAAGCAAACAGGTGGCTGCCCGGCTTTCCGGACGACACTAGCCCGCAGGGAGGCCGCGCGGGCTTTTTTTATCCCGCGGTAACGCCAACTGGAGATCGCATTGCGTAAGAGGTCGGGGCGATAGATGTTGATACTGATTTCCAACGACGACGGTTATTTCGCGCCCGGCCTGGCTGCCCTGGTCGAGGCGCTGCGGCCGCTGGCCGAACTGATCGTGGTCGCGCCCGAGACCAATCGCAGTGGGTCGTCGAATTCGCTCACGCTCGATCGCCCCTTGTCGGTGCGCACCGCGGCCAACGGTTTCCTGTATGTCAACGGCACGCCGTCCGACTGCGTGCACGTGGCCCTGACCGGGCTCCTGGACCGGCGGCCGGACCTGGTGGTGTCCGGCATCAACGACGGGCAGAACATGGGCGAGGACACGCTGTATTCCGGTACGGTCGCCGCGGCCACGGAAGGCTATCTGTTCGGCCTGCCTTCGATCGCGTTTTCCCAGGTGTCCAAGGGCTGGACGCACCTGGACGCGGCGGCGGCCGCCGCGCGCAGCTTCGTCGAACGTTTCATCGCCAGCCCGCTGGCGGCGCCCAGCCTGCTGAACGTGAATATCCCGAACCTGCCCTTGTCCGAACTCAAGCCGCCTCGCGTGACCCGGCTCGGCCGGCGCCATCCTTCCGAGCCGGTGGTGCGTTCGTCCACGCCGTACGGCGAGCCGGTCTACTGGATCGGCCCCGCCGGCAAGGCCGCCGACGCCACGCCCGGCACGGACTTCCATGCCTGCGCCGACGGCGCGGTGTCGGTCACGCCGCTGCGGTTCGACCTCACGCACAACGCACAGCTCGAACCCATGCGCGAATGGATCCCGACGGAATGGATAGGCGCAAACCGCTGACCCCCGCGCCGGCGCCGCGACAGGAGGGGCCCCAGGGCCACTCCACCGCCGCTCGCCGGCCCGCCACGTCCTTGCCTCCGGTCACGGCGGCGAACAGCAACACGCGCGTCACCACCGGACGTCCGCAGGCCGTTCGCGGAACGCCCGCGCGGCCGGTGCGTCCCGACGAGGCCAGGCCCACGAACAGCAATACACGGGTGGCGCCGGCGCGGCTGGTCGTCCCGGCCCCCATCCAGGCCAGGGTGCCGGCGCGCGAGACCAACCACGGACTCAATTCCGAGCGCATGCGCGCCGCGCTGGTGGCCCGCTTGCGCGCGCAGGGAATCACGGATGAACGCGTGCTCGAAGCCGTGCACGCCATCCCGCGCCATCGCTTCATCGACGAGGCGTTGGCCAGCCGCGCCTACGAGGATGCGGCGCTGCCCATCGGCCATGGGCAGACCATCTCGCAGCCCTGGATCGTCGCGCGCATGATCGCCGCGGCGCGCAACGGGCGCGAACTCGGCAAGGTGCTGGAGGTCGGAACAGGGTGCGGCTACCAGGCCGCCGTGCTGGCGGGCGTGGCGCGCGAGGTGTATTCCATCGAACGCATCAAGGCCTTGCACGAACTGGCCCGCAGCCAGCTACGGCCGTTGCGGCTCCCCCATGTGCGCCTCGTCTTCGGCGACGGCATGCTGGGCGTGCCGAGCGCCGCGCCGTTCGACGCCATCGTCGTCGCGGCCGCGGGGCTGAAGATACCCGATGCGCTGCTGGCGCAATTGGCGGTCGGCGGCCGCCTGGTGGCCCCGGAAGGGGGCGCCAGGCAGCGACTGGTCATGATAGAGCGCACCGGAGCCCAGAGCTGGGTGCGAACCGAACTGGAGGCGGTGCGCTTCGTGCCCCTGCAGTCCGGGGTGTTGTTGTAATGAATAGGAGATCTGGGATGCAGAATTGGCGCAAGCCGAGCCGCGAGGAATCCAATCGACCCCGCCCGCGCGCGGGGATGCTAGGACGGACCGCACGGCAGGTGCTGCTCTGGACGGGCTGCGCATTGGTGCTCGCGGCCTGCGGCACGGCACCCAGGACGGTTCCGGTCGTCGACCGGACCACGCCGGCCAAGCAGCCGAGCGGCCCCGCGGCTACCGCGGGCCGCGAATCCTCGCGCCTGATCGATGCCGATACCTACATCGTCAAGCGCGGCGACACGCTGATCCGCATTGCCCTGGATCATGGCGAGGACTGGCGGGACATCGCGCAGTGGAACAGCCTCGAGGATCCCAACCAGATCCGGCCGGGACAGGTCCTGCGCGTGACGCGTCCGGGATCCACCGCCGCCAGGCCCGCCGACAGCGGCGTGGCGCAGGTCACGCCGGTGCCCGCGCCGTCGCAGTCGGCTTCGCGGCCGCTGGGCACGCCGGCGCCCGCGCCTGCGACGCCCCCGGCAACCCCCGAGCCCGTCACGCCGCCAGCAACCCCGGTCACGCCGCCCGCCGCGCGCAACGAACCGGCCGGCGAACGCGTGGAGTGGGGTTGGCCCGCCAGCGGCAAGATCATCGAGAACTTCCACGAGACCCGCAACAAGGGCCTGGACATCGCCGGCACGCCGGGCGATCCGGTGCTGGCCGCGGGCGACGGCAAGGTGGTCTACAGCGGCAGCGGGCTGCGCGGCTATGGGCAGTTGATCATCATCAAGCACAACAACACCTTCCTGTCCGCCTACGCGCACAATCGCGCCATGCTGGTCAAGGAAGGACAGGCTGTGCGGCGGGGGCAGAAGATCGCCGAACTGGGCAGCACCGACGCCGAGTCGCCGCGCGTGCACTTCGAGATCCGGCGCCAGGGCCGTCCGGTCGACCCGGCCGGCTACCTGCCGCCACGCTGAGGCCCCGCCATGACACCGATGCTGGTCTTCGACCTGGAAACCATCCCCGACGTGGAAGGCCTGCGCGCGCTGAACGGGTGGGGCGAGGATGTCTCCGATGCCGAGGTGGTCGAACGCGCCACCGCCGCCCGGCGCGAAGCCGTCGGTCACGACTTCCTGCCGCTGCACCTGCAGAAGATCGCGGTGGTGGGGTGCGTGTTCCGCGACGACGACGGCTTTCGCGTCAAGTGCATAGGCAAGGCCGACGATCCCGAGGCCACGCTGATCTCCGGCTTCTTCAAGACCATCGATCGCTACACGCCGCAGCTCATCAGCTGGAACGGCTCGGGCTTCGACCTGCCGGTCCTGCACTACCGCGGGCTGATCCACGGCATCCAGGCCTCGCGCTACTGGGACATGGGCGAGGACGACCGCGACTTCCGCTACAGCAACTACATCAGCCGCTACCACAACCGGCACTGCGACCTGATGGACCTGCTGGCGAAATACAATGGACGCGCCAACGCGCCGCTGGACGAACTGGCCAAGCTGTGCGGCTTTCCCGGCAAGATGGGGATGGACGGTAGCCAGGTCTGGCCGGCCTGGAGTTCCGGCCGCCAGGAGGAAGTGCGCGCGTATTGCGAGACCGACGTCGTCAATACCTGGCTGGTCTATTGCCGCTTCCGGTTGATGCGGGGCATGCTGTCCCGCGCCCAGTACGACGCCGAAGTGGACCTGGTGCGCAGTACGCTGGAGTCCCTGGACCTGCCCCACTGGCGTGAATACCTGGCGAACTGGCCTGCCTCGCGCTAGGCCGGCCGCGCGGGGAAACTGATATTCCGAACATGAGTCAAGAAGCAGACATTGCGGCCGCGGACGGCCTGGAAGGGACGGCTGTTGCCGTCGAATTCGACGACGGTTCCGTGGCCATCGAATCGGTGGACCTGGAAGGGCGCGGCATCGCGCGCCGCCAGGGCAAGGTGGTATTCGTCGACGGCGCGCTGCCCGGCGAACGCGTGATGCTGAAGGTGACCCGGCGCAAGCCTTCCTACGAGCTGGCCGAGGTCGAGAGAGTGGTGCAGGCGTCGTCGCAGCGCGTGACGCCGCGCTGCGCGCACTTCGGCGTCTGCGGCGGTTGTGCCATGCAGCATATGGATCCGGCCGCGCAGGTGGCGATCAAGCAGCGCGTGCTGGAAGACACGCTCTGGCACATCGGCAAACTGGTGCCGCAACGCGTCCTGCCGCCCATCCACGGTCCTGCCTGGGGATACCGCTACCGCGCCCGGTTGTCGGTCCGGGTGGTCGTCAAGAAGGGCGGGGTGCTGGTGGGCTTTCGCGAACGCAAGAGCAGCTACGTGGCCGACATGCGCGAATGCCACGTCCTGCATCCGCATGTGGCGTCGCTGCTGGTGCCCCTGCGCGAGATGGTCGCGGCCATGCCCGCACGCGACCGTGTGCCGCAGATTGAAGTCGCCGTGGGCGACAACCATGTCGTGCTGGTGCTGCGCCACCTGATCCCGCTGGTCGACGAGGACCTGGCGGTGCTGCGCGAGTTCGCGGCGCGCCATAATGTTCATTGGTGGCTGCAGCCCAAGGGGCCCGATACGGTGCACCCGCTGGAGCCCGAGGACATCGACGGACTGGCCTATACGCTGCCGGAGTTCGGGCTGCGCATGCCGTTCAAGCCCACCGATTTCACCCAGGTCAACCACGCCATCAACCGGGTACTGGTCTCGCGCGCCATCGCGCTGCTCGAACCCCAGCCAGAGGACCGGGTGGCCGACCTGTTCTGCGGCCTGGGCAATTTCACGCTGGCGCTGGCAACCCGCTGCCGCGAGGTCGTGGGCGTGGAGGGCAGCCAGGCCCTGACCGACCGGGCGCTGGAAGCCGCCCGTAGGCATGGCGTGGACGCGCATACGGCATTCTCGACGCTAAACCTGTTCGAGGTGGACGAGACCTGGCTGCGCAGTCTGGGCCACTTCGACCGCATGCTGATCGACCCCCCGCGCGAAGGCGCTCTGGCCGTCGCCAAGGCCCTGACGACGCTAGGGGCCGACCGTCCCCGGCGCATCGTCTACGTCTCCTGTAACCCCGCCACGCTGGCCCGCGACGCCGCCATCCTCGTCCACGAGGGCGGTTACACCCTGAGTGCGGCAGGCGTGGTCAACATGTTCCCCCACACCGCCCACGTCGAGTCGATCGCTGTATTTGAATGACCCCCCCTACGCGCTTACGCGCGCCCCCCAGGGGGCGGCACTGGCGGACCGGAAGGGAAGCCCACCCCCACGCCCTTCGGGCGCCCCCTCAAGGGGGCGATGCGGGTGGACCGGCAAAGCCGGATCCACCGCATCCTGGGGTACCAACGGGCTGGCGGGGACTGGCGTTCTTACCCCTTGCCAGCATAAACGAGAACGGCCTTGCATCAGATGCAAGGCCGTTTTTATTTCCTGAGCGCCCCCAGACCCAGGGCACAGCGGATCCGGCTTCGCCGGTCCGCCAGTGCCGCCCCCTGGGGGGCGCGCGTCAGCGCGTAGGGGGGATCTTCTAGTCCCTCTCTCCGCCGAAAATGCCGAGGAGCATCAGCAGGTTCACGAAGACGTTGTAGACGTCGAGGTAGATCGCCAGGGTGGCCGAGACATAGTTGGTCTCGCCGCCGTTGACGACGCGTTGCAGATCGACCAGCATGAAGGCCGAGAAGATGCCGATGGCCAGGACCGAGATGGTCAGCATCAGCGCCGGCAGCTGCAGGAAGATGTTGGCCAGGGCCGCCACGAGGATCAGGATGGCGCCGACGAACAGCCACTTGCCCAGGCCCGACAGGTCGCGCTTGATCGTGGTGGACAGCAGGGCCATGGTGCCGAACACCACGGCGGTGCCGCCGAAGGCCGTCATGATGAGCGTGGAGCCGTTGGCCATGCCCATGACGAAACCGATCATGCGGGACAGCATCAGCCCCATGAAGAAGGTGAAGACCAGCAGCAGGGCCACGCCCAGTCCGTTGTCCTTGTTCTTCTGGATGGCGAACATCAGGCCGAAGGCGCCGATCAGGAACACCATGGTGGTCAGGCCGGGGCTGCCGCCCATGACCTGGGCGAGGCCGGTGCCGACGCCGATCGCCGCGCCCAGCACGGTGGGGATCAGCGACAGCGCGAGCAGCCAGTAAGTGTTGCGCAATACGCGATTGCGCGCGACCTCGCCGGGCGCAGTCCCGGTCCGGTTGAAGGGAGAAGTGCGTAGATCGTTCATGGTCGAGCGACTCCTTGTGGTCTTTTTGCTCTGTTTCGCCCCGCGAGGGCATGGTGTGTCTGACACCAAGTATGCCGCAGGGTTCCGCCTGGTTCCAGTAGGGCTGGCACGGTGCGTCCGGGGTGGGTGGGGGTAGCGGTCCTGTCAAGGAGCCGTGATACAATTTAACGTTTAAGTTCCCCTCAAAGTATTTGTTTTTATTGGAGTTTTTGATGGCTATCGAGCGCACCCTGTCGATCATCAAGCCGGACGCCGTTTCCAAGAACGTCATCGGCCAGATCGTGTCCCGTTTCGAGGCTGCCGGCCTCAAGGTCATCGCCGCGCGCATGATGCAGCTCTCGCGCAGCGACGCCGAGCGCTTCTATGCCGTGCACGCCGCGCGCCCGTTCTTCAAGGATCTGGTCGACTTCATGGTCTCCGGTCCTGTGTTCGTGCAAGTCCTGGAAGGCGAGAGCGCCATCCAGAAGAACCGCGACCTGATGGGCGCGACCGATCCGAAGAAGGCCGAGAAGGGCACGATCCGCGCCGATTTCGCCGACAGCATCGACGCCAACGCCGTGCACGGCTCGGACGCCGTCGAGACCGCCAAGGTCGAAGTCGCCTTCTTCTTCCCCGAACTGAACATCCACAGCCGCTGAGCCTGGATGTCCGTTTTTCCCAGGAGGCCGGGATGAATACTATCTCGCCGCTCGCCGAAGCCGCCCAGGCCGAGGCTCCACGTCCCGAATCCCCGCGCATCAACCTGCTGGGGCTGGACGGGGCCGAGCTCGCCTCGCTGGTGGAAAAATGGGGGGACAAGCCGTTTCGCGCGAAGCAGCTGCTGCGCTGGCTGCACCAGCGCGGCGTGGACGATTTCGAGCAGATGTCGGATCTGGCCAAGTCCTTCCGCGAGAGGCTCGCGCGGCAGTGCGAAATCCGGCTGCCCGAGGTCGTCACCGCCCACAAGTCCGCCGACGGTACGCGCAAGTGGCTGCTCGACGTCGGCAACGGCAATGCCATCGAAACCGTCTTCATCCCCGAGGATGACCGCGGCACGCTGTGCATCTCGACGCAGGCGGGCTGCACCGTCGCCTGCCGGTTCTGCTCCACCGGCCACCAGGGCTTCAACCGCAACCTGGGGGTGGACGAGATCATCGGCCAGCTGTGGCTGGCGCGCCGTACGGTCGAGGCCGACCGCGATGGCGCGCGCCTGTCGGGCGGCATGCCCGCGCCGCTGGGCACGCAGGACGACCGGGTCATCAGCAACGTCGTCATGATGGGCATGGGCGAGCCCCTGCTCAACTACGACAACACGGTGTCGGCGCTGCGCCTGATGCTGGACGACAATGCCTATGGCTTGTCGCGCCGCCGGGTCACGGTGTCGACCTCGGGCGTGGTGCCCATGATGGACCGTCTCTCGCGCGACTGTCCGGTCGCGCTGGCGGTGTCGCTGCACGCGCCCAACGATGCGCTGCGCGACGACCTGGTCCCGCTGAACCGCAAGTATCCGCTGCGCGAACTGATCGCGGCGTGCCAGCGCTACCTGGAGTTCGCCCCGCGCGACTTCATCACGTTCGAATACGTCATGCTCGATGGCATCAACGATGGCGACGAGCATGCCAAGCAATTGATAGACATTGCGCGGCAGGTGTCGTGCAAGTTCAACCTCATTCCGTTCAATCCCTTCCCGCAGTCCGGGCTCAAGCGTTCGCCCATGGCCCGGGTCCGGCTGTTCGCGCAGCGCCTGATGGATGCCGGCATCGTCACCACCGTGCGCAAGACGCGCGGCGACGACATCGACGCGGCCTGCGGGCAGTTGGCCGGCGAGGTCAAGGATCGCACCCGCCTGAAGGAGCGCCTGGCGGGCGAGACCCGCTTCGGCCGCATCGTGGAGGTGCGCGAATGATGCAACCGCGGTGCCGGGCCGGCCGTTGCGGCAGGGCCGGACAAGGAGTCGTCGATGTCTGAACCCCACGAAACCGGTGCCGCCGGCAGGCAGGAGGGCTCGGCGCCCGCCGCCGGCTCGCCGTCTTCGTCGTCGGTTGGCCGGGAACTGGCGCGCCTGCGCGAGGCGCGCGGCTGGTCGCAGGAATATGTGTCCGACCGCCTGAAGTTCGCCGTGCGCCAGATCCGCGCGCTCGAGAACGAACAGTGGAGCGAGCTGCCGCAGGGCATGCCGCTGCGCGGTTTCGTGCGCAATTATGCGCGGCTGCTGGACCAGGATCCGGCGCCGATGCTGCAGGCGCTGTCGCCGCAGTTGCAGGTAGCCGATCCGGTATCGCTGGAACAGGCCTCGTCGCTGTCCAGTCCGCTGGCGCATTCGTCGGGCCGGACCTGGCCGGTGGCCGCCAGCCGCAGACGACTGGCCCCCTGGCTGGTCGGCGGCGTGATGGCGGTGCTGGCGCTGGTGTTGCTGGGCTACGCGCTCAGCCAGCAAGGCAAGCTATCGTTCGGGCAAGCTTCCACGGCCAGCCTGGATGCGCCCGCGGGCAGCACGACCTCGGTCCAGACCGAGGCGCCGCTGACCCCGGCCGAACCGCCGCCCGCCGTCCCGCAGGAAGTCGTGCCCGCGGCGGCTGCGCCCGTTGCGCCCGCGCCGGCCCCCGAGCCGCCGGCGGTGGCAGCCCCGGCTCCGGCGCCCGGCCTGTCGATGACGATGCGGCAGGCAAGCTGGGTCGAAGTGCGGCGAGCCGACGGCACCGTGGCCGTATCGCGGATCATCGCCGCCGGCGAGCCCTACGAGCTGGATGTGGCGGGAGCGCCGTACCGTGTCGTGATCGGCAACGTCAACGGGGTAGACTTGACCTGGCGCGGCGCGCCCGTCGACCTCGCGCCGTATCGCCGGGACAACGTTGCCCGGCTCACCCTCCAGTAGCCGCATCATGAATCCTAGCCCGTCCACGACCGCCAACGCTTCCGAGGCCGAGCCGTTTCCCGCCGGGCCGGCAGTCCGCCGGCCCACACGCCAGGTACGCATCGCCTGGGGCGGCAAGTCGGTCGCCGTCGGCGGCGATGCCCCGGTCATGGTGCAGTCCATGACCAATACGGACACGGCCGACGCCATCGCCACCGCGATCCAGGTTAAGGAACTGGCCCTGGCCGGCTCCGAGGTCGTGCGGATCACCGTGAATACCGCCGAGGCCGCCCGCGAGGTGCCCGCGATACGCGAGCAGCTCGACCGCATGGGCGTGGACGCCCCGTTGGTGGGCGATTTCCACTACAACGGCCACAAGCTGCTGAGCCAGTATCCGGAGTGCGCGCAGGCACTGTCCAAGTACCGCATCAACCCCGGCAACATGGGGGCGGGAAAGAAGCGCGACGACAATTTCGCGCAGATGATCGAGGTGGCCTGCCGCCACGAGAAACCGGTGCGCATAGGCGTGAACTGGGGCAGCCTGGATCAGGACCTGCTGGCCCGCATGATGGACGAGAACGGCAGGCGCGCCCGGCCCTGGGATGCCCAGTCGGTGATGCGCGACGCCCTGGTGGTGTCCGCGATCGACAATGCCCGGCGTGCCGAGGAACTGGGCCTGCCGGGCGACCGCATCATCCTGTCGTGCAAGGTCAGCAACGCCCAGGACCTGATCGCGGTCTACCGCGACATCTCCCGCCGCTGCGACTACCCGCTGCACCTGGGGTTGACCGAGGCCGGCATGGGCAGCAAGGGCATCGTGGCCTCGACCGCGGCGATGGGCATCCTGTTGCAGGAAGGCATCGGCGACACGATCCGCGTGTCGCTCACGCCCGAGCCCAATGGCGACCGCGCCCGCGAGGTGGTGGTCGCCCAGGAAATCCTGCAAAGCCTGGGCCTGCGCGCGTTCGCGCCGGTGGTCGTCGCCTGTCCGGGCTGCGGCCGTACCAGCAGCACGGTGTTCCAGGAACTGGCGGCCGACATACAGAGCTACCTGCGCGCGCAAATGCCTGTCTGGCGCCTGAAATACCCGGGGGCCGAGAGCCTGCACGTCGCGGTCATGGGCTGCGTGGTCAACGGTCCGGGCGAAAGCAAGTTCGCGGACATCGGCATCAGCCTGCCCGGCACGGGCGAGCAGCCGGTCGCGCCGGTCTTCATCGACGGCCAGCGCTCGGTCACGCTCAAGGGCGAACACATCGCCCGGGAGTTCCAGGCCCTGGTGGAAAGCTACGTCGAGAACCGCTACAGCAAGAGATAACCTTTACACCCCTAGCAGGCCCTGGACGCCAATCCAGGGCACAGCGGATCCGGCTCCGCCGGTCCGCCAGTGCCGCCCCCTGGGGGGCGCGCGAAGCGCGTAGGGGGGGGACCCATATGAGTGATAGCTTCAAGAAAGTGACCGCGATCCGCGGCATGAACGATATCCTGCCGGCCGATTCGGGCCAGTGGGAAAGGCTGGAGTCGCTGGTGCGCGAATGGTTGCGCAGCTACGGCTACCGCAACCTGCGCACGCCGGTGCTGGAACAGACGCGGCTTTTCACACGCGGGATCGGGGAAGTCACCGACATCGTCGAGAAAGAGATGTACAGCTTCACCGATTCGCTGAACGGCGAATCGCTGACGATGCGCCCCGAGTTCACCGCCGGCATGGTGCGTGCCACCATCGAACACAACCTGACCTACGACCGACCCCAGCGCGTGTTCGCGATCGGGCCGGTGTTCCGCCATGAGCGCCCGCAGCGCGGCCGCTACCGCCAGTTCCACCAGATCGACGTGGAAGCCCTGGGCTTTGCCGGGCCGGATGTCGACGTCGAGCTGATCCTCATGCTGGCGCGGCTCTGGAGGATCCTGGGCTTGACGGACATCCGGCTGGAGATCAATTCCCTGGGTTCCGCCGAGGAGCGCCTGGCGCACCGGCAGGCCCTGATCACCTACCTGGAAGGATTCAAGGACCAGTTGGACGAGGACGGCCAGCGCCGGCTCTACACGAATCCGCTGCGCGTCCTGGACACCAAGAATCCCGCGCTGCAGGAGATGGCCGACAACGCGCCGCGCCTGCTGGACTACCTGGGCGAGGCCTCGCTGGCCCATTTCGACGGCGTGCGCCAGCGGCTCGAGGACGCGGGCATCGCCTACCGGGTGAACCCCCGGCTGGTGCGGGGCCTCGATTACTACAACCTGACCGTGTTCGAGTGGGTGACCGACCGCCTGGGCGCCCAGGGCACGGTATGCGGCGGCGGCCGCTACGACGGACTGGTCTCGCTGCTGGGCGGCAAGCCGACGCCGGCCGTAGGCTTTGCCATCGGCGTCGAGCGCCTGCTGGACCTGTGGTCCCAGGTGCAGTCCGCGGAACCGCCGCCCGAGTGCGACGTCTATGTGTTGCACCAGGGCGAGCCCGCCGCGCGCGCGGCGATGCGGCTGGCCGAGGACTTGCGCGATGCCGGCCTGGACGTCGTCCTGCACTGCGGCGGAGGCAGCTTCAAGTCGCAGATGAAGCGCGCCGACGGCAGCGGAGCGGAATACGCCGTCATCCTGGGCGAGGACGAGCTGGCCGAAGGCGCTGCCAGCGTCAAGGCGCTGCGGGCCGAGGGCGTGGCCCAGCGCCGCGTCGCCATGGCCGAGCTGCCGGCTTTCCTGGTGGAAGAACTGGTCCGGACAGACGGCCCTGAGTAGCCCTCCGTCAGGGCCTGGATACGAATCGACGCCGAATCCGTTAATCTTGCGGCTCTCGGAGTCCGCGCGGGCCGCCGGCCGGCCCGCCACAACTCTTGCGATCACCACATCAACCGGGGCATAAATGGCCTACGACATCGAAGAACAGGAACAACTGGAATCCCTCAAGGCCTGGTGGGCGAAGTACGGAAACTTCATCCTTGCCGTGGCGACCATCGTGCTGCTGGCCGCGGCGGCCTGGAATGGCTGGCAGTGGTACCAGCGCAACCAGGCCGCGAACGCGCTGGCCCAGTTCGAGGCGCTGGAGAAGGCGGCCGAGGCCGGTGACCTGAGCCGCGTCAAGGACACCGCCGGCACCATCCTGGAGCAATATTCCAGCACGGGCTACGCCCCGCGCGCCGCGCTGCTGGCCGCCCATGCCTATGAAAAAGCCGGCGACGCCCGCTCGGCCCGTGCCCAGCTGCAATGGGTGGCCGATCGCAGCGGCGACGAGGCCCTGGCCGCCGTGGCCCGCCTGCGGCTGGCGGGCCTGCTGCTGGACGAGAAGAACTATGACGAGGCGCTGGGTGTGCTGGCGCCGCCGCCGCCCGCGCCCTTCGTGGCCTTGTACGCCGACCGCCGAGGCGACGTGCTGGCCGGGCAAGGCAAGCGGGACGAGGCGCGCAAGGCCTATGAAGAGGCGCTCGCCAAGCTCGACGCCTCGACCGACCTGCGTTCGTCCATCCAACTGAAACTCGATGCCCTGGGAGGCGCTTGATGACGTTGCATAACGGCTTTACCGGCGAGCGCCTGGGCTGGCGCCACCTGCGTCGCGCCGCCGCGGTGGCGGCCGTGCTCGCGCTTGCTGGATGTTCCCTGTTCTCGAGCGAGAAACCGCGCTATCCGCCGGCTCCGCTCACGAATTTCAACGCCACGCTGCCGGTCAGCAGCGGTTGGTCGGTGTCGGTGGGCAGCAAGGGCGGCGTGGGCTTCGTGCCCGTGGTCGTCGGCGACGCCGTCTACGCCGCCACGGGCAACGGCTCGGTCGGCAAGTACGCGCTGGCCACCGGCGCGGAGATCTGGCGCTCGTCGGCCAAGGCCGACCTGTCGGCGGGCGTGGGCAGCGATGGCCGCGTGACAGCCGTCGCGACGCCGCGCGGCGAAGTGATCGCCTTCGACGATACCGGCGCCATCAAGTGGCGCGCCCAGGCCTCCAGCGAGATCACGGTTCCGCCGCTGGTGGGCGAGGGCCTGGTGGTGGTGCGCAGCGGTGACTATCGCATCCAGGCGTACGACGCCGAGAGCGGCAAGCGCCGCTGGAGCGTCCAGCGTCCGGGGCCGGCCCTGGCCCTGCGCGCGCCGGGCGAAATGCTGCTGTCCGGCGGCTATATCTTCACCGGCCTGCCGGGAGGCAAGCTGATCGCCATCGCCACCAACACCGGCGCGGTGCGCTGGGAAGGCACGGTCGCCAACCCCAGCGGCGCGAGCGAACTCGAGCGCGTGGCCGACGTGGTCGGCGCGCCCGTCATCTCGGGCCGCCAGCTGTGCGCCGTCACCTACCAGGGCCGCATCAACTGCTTCGACGTGGGCTCGGGCAATTCGACCTGGTCGCGCGAGTTCTCCAGCGTGACGGGCCTGGGTGCCGACGTGCGCTTCGCCTATGCGGCCAACGACCGCAGCGTGGTGTTCGGCTTCGCCCTGGACAGCGGTGCGAACATCTGGAAGCAGGACGTCCTGCAGAACCGCGGCCTGACCGCGCCGGCCTCGGTGGGCCGCGCCATCGCCCTGGGCGACTACCAAGGCTACGTGCATTTCCTGCAGCGCGAGGACGGCACCCTGCTGGCGCGTATCGCCACCGACGGCAGCGCCATCCTTTCCCAGCCCGTGGCGACCGACCGCGGGGTGCTGGTACAGAGTTCCAAGGGTAATCTGACCCTGATCAATGTCGGTCAATGAGCAAGGCTTTTCGACGATGAAACCCGCTGTCTTCAAACCGGTGGTCGTCCTGGTGGGACGGCCCAACGTGGGCAAATCCACGTTGTTCAACCGGCTGACCCGCTCGCGCGACGCGCTCGTGGCCGATTTTCCCGGGCTCACGCGCGATCGCCACTATGGCGAGGGCAGGGTGGGGGATCATCCCTTCATCGTCGTGGACACCGGCGGTTTCGAACCGGTGGCCAAGAACGGCATCATGGCCGAGATGGCCAAGCAGACCGTGCAGGCGGTGGACGAGGCCGACGCCATCGTGTTCCTGACCGACGGCCGCGTAGGCCTGACCGGCCACGACCGCGAGATCGCCGAGCGCCTGCGCCGTTCCGGACGCAAGGTGCTGCTGGCGGTCAACAAGGTCGAAGGCATGTCGCGTGCCGCCGCCGCGGCCGAGTTCTACGAACTGGGGCTGGGTGAACCGCACGCGATTTCGTCCGCCCACGGCGACGGCGTGGTGGACATGATCGAAGAGGCGCTGCAAGGCCTGGTCGAGACCGCCCCCGAGGTGGACGACGAAGTCGTCGAAGCCGCCGAAGGCACGGACGACGAAGCCTTCTCGCCCATCGACGCGGTCGACCATCGCATCAAGCTCGCCATCGTCGGGCGTCCGAACGTCGGCAAGTCCACGCTGGTGAACACGCTGCTGGGCGAGGACCGGGTCATCGCCTTCGACCAGCCGGGCACCACCCGTGACGCCATCGAGATCGAATTCGAGCGGGGCGGGCGTCGCTACACCCTGATCGACACCGCCGGACTGCGCAAGCGCGGCAAGGTGTTCGAGGCGATCGAGAAATTCTCGGTCATCAAGACGCTGCAGGCGATCGAGGCCAGCAACGTCGTGCTGCTGATGCTGGACGGCAGCACGGAAATCTCCGAGCAGGACGCCCACATCGCCGGCTTCGTGCTGGAGACCGGGCGCGCGCTGGTGGTGGCGATCAACAAGTGGGATAGCGCCGACAGCGAGCGCCGCGACGAGATCAAGCGCGAGTTCGAACGCAAGCTGCGCTTCCTGTCGTTTGCCAAGATGCACACGGTCTCGGCGCTGCGCGGCGCGGGCATCGGACCGCTGCTCAAGTCCATCGAATCGGCTCATGCGGCGGCTTTCGCCAAGCTTTCCACCCCCAAGCTGACCCGCGCGCTGCAGGCCGCGGTCGAGCAGCAGCAGCCGCCGCGCAAGGGCATTTTCCGGCCCAAGCTGCGCTATGCCCACCAGGGCGGCCAGAATCCGCCGCTGATCGTGATACACGGCAGCGCGCTGGACGAGATTCCCGATTCGTATCGCCGGTTCCTCGAAACCCGGTTCCGGGAAACTTTCCGGCTCGAAGGCACTCCATTGAGGATCGAGTTCAGAAACTCGAGGAATCCTTATCTCGACAAGGCGGGGTAACCGAGTATCTTCCGGGACGTGCTCTTGTGGGAACGCAACCGCGTCCCCACATGTGATTTGGGGAAAAAAGCGGTCTGCTTCTCAGTTTTGAGATTCGCTAGTTTCCCTGGGGAAAACCCGGTACAGTAACAGAGTTGGCATCCGCCAAGAAAAACACATCCAGGAGCCCACTAATGAGCAATAAAGGGCAATTGCTACAAGACCCGTTCCTTAACGTGCTGCGTAAAGAGCACGTACCCGTGTCCATTTACCTCGTCAACGGCATCAAGCTGCAAGGCCAGATCGAATCCTTCGATCAATACGTGGTCCTGCTGCGCAACACCGTGACGCAAATGGTCTACAAACACGCCATTTCGACCGTCGTGCCTTCGCGTCCGGTCAACTTCCAGGTTGAAGCAGCTGCAGACTAATCCAACGCCTACCGGGCAGAACCACGGGCCGCTGATGCGCGCGCTGATCGTCAGCGTGGATTTCGGCGAGCCCGAGTTCCAGGCCCAGACCGACGAATTCCTCATGCTGGCCAAAGGGGCCGGCGCGCAGATCGTCGACACCATCATTGCCCGGCGGGCGCGTCCGGATGCGGCGCTCTTCGTGGGGTCGGGCAAGGTGGAAGAAATCGGACTGGCGGCCGAGGCTGGCCAGGCCGAGATCATCCTGTTCAACCACAACCTGACGCCTGCCCAGCAGCGCAACCTCGAACGCGCCCTGAAGATACGGGTGGTGGATCGGGTCGCGCTCATCCTGGACATCTTCGCGTTGCGCGCCCACAGCCACGAGGGCAAGCTCCAGGTCGAGCTGGCGCAGCTGCAGCATCTGGCCACGCGCCTGACCCGGATGTGGTCCCACCTGGAACGCCAGCGGGGCGGCATAGGCATGCGGGGCCCGGGTGAATCGCAGCTGGAAATGGACCGCCGCATGATCGGCGACAAGGTCCGCTACCTGCGCGAGCGCCTGGACAAGCTCGAACGCCAGCGCCAGACCCAGCGCCGCTCGCGCGCCCGGGGCGGGGCGCTGTCGGTCTCGCTGGTGGGCTACACCAACGCCGGCAAGTCCACGCTGTTCAACGCGCTGACCCGCGCCGACGTCTACGCGGCCGACCAGCTCTTCGCCACGCTGGACACCACGACCCGGCGCATCTGGATCGAAGGGGCCGGCTCGGTCGTCGTGTCCGATACGGTGGGTTTCATCCGCGAGCTGCCGCATACGCTCATCGCCGCGTTCAAGGCCACGCTGGAGGAAACCGTCCACGCCGACCTGCTGCTGCATGTCGTGGACGCGTCCAGCCCCCAGCGCGACGAACAGATCGCCGAGGTCGACAAGGTCCTGGAAGAGATCGGGGCGGCGGACATTCCGCGCATCCTCGTCTACAACAAGATTGACCGCAGCAGTCACGAGGCGGGAGTCGAACGCGACGAGCATGGTACGATCTCGCGAGTGTTCGTCAGCGCGATCGAGCGTACCGGCCTGGATGCACTGCGGGGTGCCATCGTCGAGGCCGGACATGCAGATCCTGTGGTCCCAGGTAATAATAGTAACGACCCACGCTTTCGTACGCTGTCTTCGTCCGTCGGCCCTACGGCTGACGCCCGATCCTAGGCGACGGGTTCGGCCCGTCCGCTTCGCTTACTACAAAGATGCGTCTGCCTGCGATAACTCGAATATTCAATCTCAACGACTCGAACTGGGGCCGCGGAAGCGGCGGTGGCTCCGGTAACGAGCCTCCCCGGCGTCCGCAGAACGACGGACGGGACAACAATAACGGCGGACCGCCAGACCTGGACGAGTTGTGGCGCGACTTCAACCGCCGGCTGAGCGGGTTGTTCGGCCGCAAGCCCTCGGGTCCTCCCGGCGGCGGCAACAACGGCGGTGGCCGTTTCTCGCCGTCCTCGCGAGGCACGGGAGTCGGCCTGCTGGTCGTCGTGGTCGTGGTGGCCCTGCTGTGGCTGGCCTCGGGCTTCTTCATCGTCCAGGAAGGCCAGGTCGCGGTCATCACGCAGTTCGGCAAGTACAAGGAAACCACGCGGGCCGGTTTCCAGTGGCGCCTGCCGTATCCCATCCAGAGCCACGAGACCGTCAATCTCTCGCAACTGCGCACCATCGAGGTGGGCTTCCGCAATACCTCGCGCAGCAAGGTGTTGCAGGAGTCCCTGATGCTGACCGACGACGAGAACATCGTCGACATGCAGTTCGTGGTCCAGTACCGCTTGAAGGAAACGGGCGCGCGCGACTACCTGTTCAACAACCGGGGCCCCGACGAAGCCGTCAAGCAGGCCGCCGAGACCGCCATGCGCGAGATCGTCGGCAAGAAGAAGATGGACTTCGTGCTGTACGAAGGGCGTACCGAAGTCGCGACCGAAGTGGCCGCGCTGATGCAGCAGATCATGGATCTGTACCGCACCGGGGTCCTGATCAGCACGGTGGCGATCCAGAACGCCCAGCCGCCCGAGCAGGTGCAGGCCGCGTTCGACGATGCGGTCAAGGCCGGCCAGGACCGAGAGCGGCAGATCAACGAAGGCCAGGCCTACGCCAACGACGTGGTTCCCCGCGCCTCGGGCGCCGCGTCGCGCCTGATCCAGGAAGCCGAGGCCTACCGCCAGCGCGTCGTCGAAAACGCCGAAGGTGACGCCGCACGCTTCTCGCAGGTGCTGACCGAGTACAAGAAGGCGCCGCAGGTCACGCGCGACCGCCTCTATCTCGAGACCATGCAGCAGGTCTACACCAACACCTCGAAGGTGCTGGTCGACACGCGCAACGGCAGCAACCTGCTGTATCTGCCGCTGGACAAGCTGATGCAGCAAGTGTCGCAGGAATCCGCGGCCGGGGCGCGCTCGCCGTCCGCCGCGGGCGGTTCCTCGTCCGTCAACGTGCCGCCGCCGCTGGCCGGCAGTGTGCTGCCGGAAGCCGGACGCGACGCCCTGCGCTCGCGGGACCGCAACAGATAATTGAGAAGGAATAGCATGGACCGTTTGATTCCTGCGGTAATCGGTCTGCTCGTGGGGGTGGCCGTATTGTCGTCGTGCATGTTCGTGGTCAACGAGCGCAACTATGCCGTCGTCTTCGCCTTGGGTGAAATCAAGGAAGTCATCGACGAACCCGGCCTGTATTTCAAGCTGCCGCCGCCGTTCCAGAACGTGCAGCAGTTCGACAAGCGCATCCTGACGATCGACTCCGCCGACAGCGAGCGGGTACAGACCTCGGAAAAGAAGAACCTGCTGATCGACGCTTTCGTGAAGTGGCGCATTTCCAACCCGCGCACCTACTACGTCACCTTCGGCGGCAATGAACGCGCGGCGCAGGAACGCCTGCTGGCCCTGATCCGCGATGCCCTGAACGCCTCGATCAACCGCCGTACCGTGAACGACGTCACCTCCAAGGAGCGTGACAAGATCATGCAGGAGATCCGCACCAACACCGAGGCCGCGGCCAAGCTGCTGGGCGTGGAGATCGTCGACGTGCGCCTGAAACGCGTGGACTTCGTGCCCGAGATTTCCGAGTCGGTCTACCGCCGGATGGAAGCCGAGCGCAAGCGCGTGGCCAACGAGCAGCGCTCCATCGGTGCTGCCGAAGGCGAGAAGATCCGCGCCGACGCCGACCGCCAGCGCGAGGTCATCCTGGCCGAAGCCTACCGCAAGGCCCAGGAAGCGAAGGGCGAGGGCGACGCCAAGGCCTCCGCCGTCTATGCGCAGGCCTTCGGCCAGGATCGCGAGTTCTATCGCTTCTACAAGAGCCTGGAAGCCTACCGCAGCTCGTTCGGCTCGAAATCCGACATGCTGGTGGTGGACCCGAGCTCGGACTTCTTCCGCTTCATGAAATCAGCGGATTCGCCCCCCCCTGCGCGCTGACGCGCGCCCCCCAGGGGGCAGCACTGGCGGACCGGCGGAGCCGGATCCGCTGTGCCCTGGGTCTGGAGACGCTCAGGAAAGAAAAACGGCCTTGCGCGCAAGCAAGGCCGTTTTCTTTTTCAACCGAACCGGATGCCAGGCAGCATCGCCAGTCCCCGCCAGCCCTTTGGTACCCCAGGATGCGGTGGATCCGGCTTTGCCGGTCCACCCGCATTGCCCCCTTGAGGGGGCGCCCGAAGGGCGTGGGGGTGGGCTTCCCTTCCGGTCCGCCAGTGCCGCCCCCTGGGGGGCGCCCGAAGGGCGTAGGGGGGGGACCCCTACTCAGGGGTAATTCCGGCGGCTTTGACGACGGCGCGCCATTGGGGGATTTCGGTGCGGATGCGGTCGGCCATTTCCTTGGGGGTGCTGGGCAGGAGTTCCACGCCCAGGTCGACGAATTTGTCGTGAGTGGCGGGTTGTTTCAGGATACGGACGACCTCGCTGTTGAGCTTCGCGACGACGGGGGCGGGCATGCCGGCGGGGCCGGACAGGGCGAACCAGACGTTGGCGCTGAAGCCTGGCAGGGTTTCGTTGATCGTGGGCAGGTCGGGCATGATCTCGGTGCGCTTTTCACCCGAGGTGGCCAGCGCCGTGAGCTTGCCGGCGCGCACGTGGGGCAGGGACGAGGCGCCGCCTTCGAACATCATGTCGACCTGGCCGGCGATCAGGTCCGTGCTGGCGTTGGAGCTGCCCTTGTAGGGCACGTGCAGGATGTCCACGCCGGCCTGTTTCTTGAACATTTCCGCCAGCAGGTGGTGCGAGCTGCCCGAGCCCAGCGAGGCGTAGGTGAGCTTGCCGGGCGAGGCCTTGGCAGCCGCGATCAGGTCGGCCACGGTGCGCATGGGCAGGGCCTTGTTCACGACTAGGTAGGTGGGCGTGTCGAACAGCATCGAGATGGGGGTGAAGTCCCGCTGCGAGTTGTAGGGCAGTTGCTTGCGCAGCACCGGATTGAACACCATGGCGCTTTGCGTGGCGATCAGCAGCGTATAGCCGTCCGGCGGCGCCTTGGCCACGGCTTCGGCGGCGATGGTCTGGCTGGCGCCGGGGCGGTTTTCCACGATCACGGGCTGGCCGACGGACGCCGACAATTGCTGGGCGATGTAGCGGGCGAAGGTGTCGCCCAGCCCGCCGGCCGAGTGGGGGGAAACGATCCGGATCGGCTTGGTCGGAAAGTCGGTCGCGGCATCCTGGGCGGATGCCGGCTGCCAGGCGATCAGCCCCGTGGCGGCAAGCGCCGCGAGCAGGGTACGGCGATGGGGGTCCATGCCGGCGGGATGCCGGCTCAGCGGTTGGGTCATGGCATGTCTCCTGTGCGGGGCTGGTCGGCCGTGCCGCCACCCCGTCGTTTGCCGTGGAAAATCAGCGGAAGTGGTAGCGGCCTTCTTCGTCCCGGGCCAAGGGGCGCTTGCCAGCCGTATCCTCCAGCCAGCGCACGATCTCCCGGCCGTCGTTGCTGCCGGTCGCGGCCATCAGTTCCTCGAAGTACTTGGGGCCGTCCTCCAGCGCCGCCTCGATCGAGGCGAAGCGGGCGCCCTCGTAGCGTGGCGCGGCGGGAACCCGGTAATCCAGGGGGCGTTGCGCACCCGGGGCGAGCAGGGGCAGGGTCAGGTCGAAGCCCGCCTTGGCGCCCGTGCGGGCGCCGTTGAGCGAAGGGTCCAGCGGCATGGCGCGCATGCCGGTCTGGATCACCAGGTCGCGATCCGCCTGGAATCGCGTACCCAGGGCCCAGTCCATCTGCGCGTCCGAGAAGATGTCGATGTCCGGGTCGACCACGAATACGTGCTTGACGTTCGAGAGCGAGCCGAACACCGCGGCGATGGCGTTGCGGGCCTCGCCCGGTACGCGCTGCTGCAAGGCGATGCGTACGTTGAACATGCCGCCGTTGGCCGGCGCGGCGAAGACGCCGCGCACTTCGCGCACCGCGGTCTCGAGCGCGCGCCAGATCATCACTTCGGTACGTAGTGCGTTCAACTGCGCGGTGTCGGTCCACGCCATGTTGGGGCCACTGATGGTGGCGGTCTGGAACACGGCATCGCGCCTGCGCGTGATGGCGGTCACGTGGAACAAGGGGTTCTTCTTGACCACGCCGTAGTAGCCCAGGAACTCGCCGTAAGGGCCCTCGGGCTCGACGTGGCCGGCCTCGTCCAGATAGCCTTCGATGATGAATTCCGCGTCGGCCGGCACCATCAGGTCGTTGGTCACGCACTTGACCACGGGCAGCGGCGCACCCCGCAGGCTGGAGAGCAGGCCCAGTTCGTCGCCGGGGATGCGCATGGTGGCGGCGATGTGGTCGATGGGGTTCGAACCCACCGCGAAGGCGATCGGCATCCGCTGGCCGCGGCCGGACTGCTTCAGGTACAGGGCGCGCAGGTCCGACGGCGCGACCAGGTCTATCCCGGCGGTGCGGCGGCCACGCAGCATGAGGCGGCGCACGCCCACGTTGGTCCAGCCCGTGTCCGGATCCCGGGTGAAGTCGATGGAGGCGGAAATGTAGGGCGCGCCGTCCAGGCCGTGCTGCAGATGGACGGGCAGCTGGGTCAGGTCGCACTCGTCGCCTTGCAGGACGACCTGCTGGACGGGCGCTTGGGACGCGGGGATTTCGACGAATTCGGGCTGGTTGCGCAGCCGGCGGGTCACTTCGGCAGGCAGGTCGGCCGGTGTGGTGTCGAAGGCCAGAGCAAGCCGTTCACGGCTGCCGGCGGCGTTGCCGCACAAGGGGATGTCCGAGTCGCCCGGGCGTTCGATCAGAACCGCCTTGGGGCTGTGTTCCAGGATGGCGGCAACGTCGCGCAGCGCCGCTTCGGGCTGGCGCAGAAAGGCGCCCTCGTCCAGGGATTCCAGGAAACGTCTGAGACGGAAGGCGTCCAGGTCGGGCAGGGCGGGGGAAGGCGAAGGCACGGCGGTCTCCGATTGCGGGTCCGGGAAAAAAGAACCTGTGGGCCGCCGCTGGCGCGGCGCTGCCCATCGGTCCAGGCTGCCGCGTTATTTAAATGCACCCCACCCCGGGGCGTAAGCAAAACATTTGGATGACGTGATAGAAGAACGCGAACAATGCGTCGGCCGCGCGCCACGCCAGCTTGATTTTGTCGTGATTCGAGCGGACAATAGCGTGTAAGCCAAGAGGTACGTCCGAATTCGTCATTGCACCAAATTGGTGCGATTCGGGCAACCCAAGCTTGGAAGAAGCGGTTGATGGGCTTGCACGTGTGCATACCCGCAGCCGCTTTTTTTTCGTCCATCGTTTTCATTGAATCGTTTGCGAGATCCCCGCATGGGCAAATGGCTGTTGCCCGAAAGCCTGGCAGATATCCTGCCGGCCGAGGCCCGGCGCATAGAAGAATTGCGCCGCTTGTTGCTGGACCTGTACCGTACCTACGGCTATGAGCTCGTCATGCCGCCGTTGGTGGAGTACCTCGACTCGCTGCTGTCGGCCAGCGGAGGCGACATGGACCTGCACACCTTCAAACTGGTGGACCAGATGTCGGGCCGTTCGCTCGGCATCCGGGCCGACATGACGCCGCAGGTGACGCGCATCGACGCGCATCTGCTCAATCGGGCAGGCACCACCCGCCTGTGCTATTGCGGAAGCGTGCTGCACACCTTGCCGCGCGGCCTCTGGGCCACGCGCGAGCCGCTGCAGATCGGCGCCGAGCTGTATGGCCATGCCGGCCCCGAGGCCGACATCGAAGTCCTGCAACTGGCGCTGGAAAGCGTCCGGCGCGCCGGGGTTGCCGACTACCGGATCGACCTCAGCCATCTGGATGTGGTGCGCGCGCTGCTGGAAACCGACCCGGCCGCCGCCGCCCGCGCCGACGAGATCTTCAACCTGTTGCGCGAGAAGGACGTTCCCGGGCTGGCGGCGCTCGGCCCTGATCTGGCACCGGCCACCGCCCAGGCGCTGCAGGTGCTGCCGACGCTGTACGGCGAGCTGGACGTGCTGGAGAAGGCCCGCGCGGCGCTGCCGGCGCTGCCCCGCATCAGCCAGGCGCTGGACATGCTGGCCGCGCTGGCCGAGGCGCTGCCGGACGTGGATATCGGCATCGACCTGGCCGACGTGCGCAGCTTCAACTATCACACCGGCGTGGTCTTCGCCGTCTACTGCGGCGGCTGGCCCAACGCGGTCGTACGCGGCGGCCGCTACGACGACGTCGGCAGGGTATTCGGACGGGCACGCCCGGCCACCGGTTTCAGCCTGGACCTGCGCGAACTGGCGGGGCTGCTCGCGCCCGCCACCGCGAGTTCCGCGGTCCGCGCCCCGTGGGGTCTCGGGCCCGATCTGGTGGAAGCCGTGCGCGCGCTGCGCGCCGCCGGCCAGATCGTGGTCCAGATACTGCCCGGACATGAACACGATCAGCAGGAATTCGTCTGCGATCGCGAGCTGGTGCTGCGCAATGGCGCCTGGCGGGTCGAACCCCTGGCCAGCGCCGAGGCCGCCGCCCGGCCATCCCCATCCACCGCAATCTGACGCCCGTCGCGGGCGGAATTTAGAGAAGCAGAAGCAACATGGCTAACAACGTCGTGGTTATCGGCACCCAGTGGGGTGACGAAGGCAAAGGCAAGATCGTCGACTGGCTGGCGGAGTCCGCCCAAGGGGTGGTGCGCTTCCAGGGCGGCCACAATGCCGGCCATACCCTGTGGATCGCCGGCAAGAAAACCATCCTGCGCCTGATCCCCTCGGGCATCATGCACCCCGGCATGACCTGCTACATCGGCAACGGCGTGGTGCTGTCGCCCGAGGCGCTGCTGCGCGAGATCGAGGAACTCGAGGCCGCCGGCGTCGAGGTGCGCGCCCGCCTGCGCGTTTCCGAGGCCTGCCCGCTGATCCTGCCGTACCACGTCGCCGTCGATCAGGCGCGCGAGGCCCGCAAGGGCGCCGGCAAGATCGGTACGACCGGCCGCGGCATCGGCCCCGCCTACGAGGACAAGGTCGCGCGCCGCGCCATCCGCGTCCAGGACCTGTACGACCCGGCGTCCTTCGACGCCAAGCTGGAAGAGGCCCTGGATTATCACAATTTCGTGCTGACCCAGTACCTGGGTGCCCAGGCCGTGGATGCCGCGCAGGTGCGCGACCAGGCCATGGCGCTGGCGCCGGTGCTCAAGCCCATGGTGGCCGACGTCGCCAACGCGCTGTACGAAGCCTCGGCCGGTGGCCAGAAGCTGCTGTTCGAAGGCGCACAGGGCGCGCTGCTGGACGTGGACCACGGCACCTATCCCTACGTCACCAGCAGCAACTGCGTGGCCGGCGCGGCCTCGGCGGGCTCGGGCGTCGGGCCGCAGAAGCTCGAGTACGTGCTGGGCATCACCAAGGCCTATGCCACCCGCGTGGGGTCGGGCCCGTTCCCGACCGAACTGGACGACGACATCGGCGCCCGCCTGGCCTCGGTGGGCAAGGAATTCGGCTCGGTCACCGGCCGGCCGCGCCGCTGCGGCTGGTTCGACGGCGCCGCGCTCAAGCGCTCGATCCGCCTGAACGGCATCTCCGGCCTGTGCATCACCAAGCTGGACGTGCTGGACGGCCTGGAAACCATCAAGCTGGGCGTGGGCTATCGAGTCAACGGCGAATTCCGCGACGTGCTGCCCTACGGGGCGGCGGCCGTGGCCAGCAGCGAGCCCGTCCTGGAAGAGATGCCGGGTTGGACCGAATCGACCGTCGGCGTGACCGAATACGATAAACTTCCGGTCAATGCCCGACGCTACCTGGAACGGATGGCGGAAGTCTGCGGCGTGCCGATCGACCTGGTGTCGACCGGTCCGGACCGCACCGAAACCGTCGTGCTGCGGCATCCCTTCAAGGCCTGATCGGCTCCGTATTCATCCTGGCGCCCCGGTTGATCCGGGGCTTTTTTGCAGTATCCGGACACCATGCAGCAAGATACCGACAAAGATCTCTGGATCAGCTGGGACCGCTACAACCAACTCATCGAGCAACTGGGCCTGCAGGTCCACCAGTCGGGCTGGAAGTTCGACCAGATCGTCTGCCTGGCCCGCGGCGGAATGCGCGTGGGCGACGTGCTGTCGCGCATCTACGACGTGCCGCTGGGCATCCTGGCCACCAGCAGCTACCGCGAGGCGGCGGGCACCGAGCAGGGACGGCTGGACATCGCGCAATTCATCACGATCACGCGCGGTACGCTGGAGGGCAGGGTACTGCTGGTGGACGACATGGTCGACACGGGCGTGACCTTCGATCGGGTGCACCAGCATCTGCTGCAGCAGTTCTCGGCGATCACGGAAATGCGGACGGCCGTGCTGTGGTTCAAGGGGCACTCCAAGGTGGTGCCGGACTACTACGTGCAGAAACTGCCCACGAATCCGTGGATACACCAGCCCTTCGAGGACTACGACAGTATCCGGCCGTATCAGCTCGAGGCTTGGGTGCGCAAGGGCAAGAGCGACTGATCGCCACGGCATCAGGCAGCAGCCCGGCCAGGAGGGATCCTGGCCGGGCTTTTTGTTTTTCAGTGCGGATCGATCACCGGGACTTCCGTGGCGGGCGGGGTGTTACGGCTGCGGTGGCAGCGGACGATGCCGTCTATCATGACCATGCCTATGCCGGGGATGTCGCCGGACTGCACGCTTTCGAGCAGGGTGCGGCCCGCCGTGTGCTGGGCCTTGTCCATGAAAACGAAGTCGGCCGCGCGGCCGGGTTCGATCAGGCCGCAGTTCAGGTTGCGGATGCGGGCCGTGTTGCCGGTGGCGAAGCAGAACACCAGTTCGGCGGGAAGATTGCCCAGGCTGGAGAGCAGGGCGATCAGGCGCAGCATGCCCAGGGGCTGGACACCCGAGCCGGCGGGACTGTCGGTGCCCAGGATGACGCGGTGGGGACATTTGAGTTGCAACGCGGCCTGCGCGGCGGCGATGGCGATTTTCTCGTTGCCGTTGTGGACGATCTCGATGGCACGGGACGAGCGTTCGCACAGTTCGCAAACGTGGCTTTCGGGCAGCGAGGTGTGGCCGCCGTTGATATGGCCGATCACATCGGCGTCGGCTTCCAGCACCACATCCTTGTCGATCAGACCGGAGCCGGGTATCGAGGGCCCGCCGGTGTGAATGGTGCTTTGTATGCCGTGCTTGCGGGCCCAGGCCACCATCCGGCCGGCCTCGGCCCCGGCTTTGACCGACCCCAGGCCGATCTCGCCCAGCAGCGTGACGCCGGCGTCGGCCAGGTCCTTGAAGTCCTGTTCCACCATGCCTTGTTCGATCACCGGCGCGCCGGCCAGGACCTTGACGCCCCCGGGGCGGAAGTTGTCGAAGGCACGCTGGGCCGTAATGGCCAGGGCCTTCAGGCCGACGATATCCTTGGGGCGGCCGGGCAGGTGGACTTCTCCGGCCGACACCATGGTGGTGACCCCGCCGTGCATGGTGGAATCTATCCAGCCCAACTGGCCCTGCCGCGGCGTCCAGTCGCCGAAGACGGGATGGACGTGGCTGTCGATCAGTCCCGGCGCGACACAGGTGCGCCGCGCGTCGATCAGCAGGTCCGGCTGAGAGGTATCGCAATCGGCCTGCCTGCCGACGGTTTCAATCACGCCGTCGCGCGCGACGATGGTGTCGGCGTCCAGGACGGGACGGTCGATGTCGCCCGAAAGGAGCAGGCCGATGTTCTGGATGACGACCTTGCCAGACTTCGCGGTGCTTGCGGCTTCTGCCATGTCGCTTCCTCTGTGGGGGGGGTGGGAACGTAGCGTTATTGCTCGGCGAAAGCGCGTTCGATGACGAAGTCGCCGGGGGTGGAGGTATTGCCTTCGTCGAAGCCGCGCTGCTCCAGCATCTGCTTGAGGTCGCGCAGCATCGAGGGGCTGCCGCACAGCATGATGCGGTCATGCTCGGGATCGAGCGGTGGGGTCCCGAGGTCGTCGAACAGTTTGCCGCCTTCAATGAGTTCCGTGATGCGTCCCATGTTGCGATAGGACTCGCGCGTGACGGTGGGGTAGTAGCGCAGCTTGCTGCTGACCAGTTCGCCCAGGAATTCGTGATTGGGCAGGTGTTGGACCAGGAGGTCGTGATAGGCCAGCTCGTCCACCTGCCTGACGCCATGGACAAGGATGATCTGCTCGAATTTCTCGTACGACTCGGGGTCGCGGACGATGCTCATGAAGGGGGCGAGACCGGTGCCGGTGGACAGCAGGTATAGGCGTTTGCCTGGCAGCAGATAGTCGGTCAGCAGGGTTCCGGTGGGCTTGCGGCCGACCAGGATGGCGTCGCCCACCCGGATGTACTGGAGACGCGAGGTAAGCGGGCCGTCCGGGACCTTGATGCTGAGGAACTCCAGGTGTTCCTCGTAGTTGGCGCTGACGATGCTGTAGGCGCGAAGCAGCGGTTTGCCGTCCACCTTGAGTCCTATCATCGTGAAGTGCCCGTTGCTGAACCGCAGCGCCTGATCGCGCGTGGTCTTGAAAGTGAACAGGCGGTCGGTCCAGTGATGGACGGAGAGAACGGTTTCTTCGTGAAATGCGGCCATGGTCGGCTCCAGGGCGATTAGCGTTCGAGATAGGCGAGTTTGCCGGTCTTGTCCTTCCAGTCGTCGGCGTCAGGCAACGGGCCGGCGCGCCGGGTAATGCTCTGCCATTGCCGCGACAGGTCGGCGTTGATGTCGACGAATGCTCGCTGGTCTTCTGGCAGGTCTTCTTCCGCATAAATCGCGCCCACGGGACATTCGGGGATGCAGACCGCGCAATCGATGCATTCGTCGGGGTCGATGACTAGGAAGTTGGCGCCTTGCCTGAAGCAGTCCACCGGACAGACATCGACACAATCGGTGTACCTGCATCGGATGCAGGCATCGCTGACCACATGTGTCATCCAGATCTCCTTTTCGCCCCTGAGGGGCAGGGAAAATCACATTGCGAAGCCAAACCAATTGCGCTAGATTGTGCTCAATGTAGTGTTTGCAACATTGAATGTAGTGAATACTACATAAAAAATATTTGGCACGGCAAGGCCTGTGTCGCATCTGAAGGGTTTGAGCAAATGTCCGAACCGATCGATACCGCAAGCCCCCAGCAAGACAGCCCGGACGTCGTGGTGCTCGAGCGTGCCAAGCCGCGTAACGAGCGCATGAGCACCGGCAAGATCGAATGCAACGCCTGTCCGGTGCTGTGCCAGATCACCGAAGGCCGCTCGGGTGCCTGCGATCGCTACGCCAACGTCGACGGCAACCTGGTGCGGGTGGACCCGGTGGTGCTGCTGCGGCGCAAGCTGGAAGGAGACGGCAGCGCGCTGGTGCCTTTCGCACCCGACGGCGACGGGGAGCTGGCTTCGCCCTCCGACTGGGACGGCGACCTGCTGCGCGCCAACGAAGTCTTCGTGACCGGCATCGGTTCGTCGACCACATACCCGGACTACAAACCCGCGCCGTTCATCGTTTCCTCGCAGGTCGAGGGTGTGGACATGGTGACGGTGGTGACCGAAGGCATCTTCAGCTATTGCAGCCTGAAGGTGAAGATAGACACCGACCGCTACCTGGGGCCGGAGCAGGCCGACGTACGCTGCAAAGGCGAGGTGGTCGGCCATGTGACGACCATCGAATACGGTTCGCAGATGCTGTCGCTCGGCGGTGTCCACCATCTGACCGGGGGCAGCAAGAAGGAAGGGCGCGTCACGCTGGACGTGATGCAGACACTGGGCAACAAACAGGCCGTGGAACTCGAGATCGAGGGCGGCGCGCGCATCGTCGTGCAGGCGGGCCGCCCACCGGTGGTGAATGGCGTCGAGGAACAGCGCATGCGCGTGGGCTGCGGGTCGGCCACCATCGGCATCTTCGCCAAGCAGCTGTATGGCAAGGTCGACGAAGTGGTCGTGGTGGACGATCACATCACCGGCGTGCTGACGGAGCATCAGGCCGGGCGATGCCTGGCGACACGCGATTCGGGCATCCGGATCAAGGGACGCAAGTCCACCCCCGGCCGCTATTTCCAGGTGGCCAATCCGGGAACGGGGTGGGGCGGCACCGATATCAGCGATCCGCTGGCCATCATCGAAGGCTGGGACGAACAGGTGGCCTGGCCCGGCCTGCGGCTCCTGATGACCTCCACCACGGGAGAGCATGCCGCCTGGTACGTGCTGGACGAGGCCCTCGTACCGCGCGAGGTGCCCATGCCCGAGGACGTGGCGGCGGTGGTGGCCCGGATCGGCGAGAACTGCGAGCCGTCGCTGGCTTCAGTCATGTTCCTGGCGGGCGCGGGCGGCAGCCTGCGCGCGGGAGTGACCGAAAACCCCGTATTGCTGACCCGGTCGATCAAGAAGCTGCTGGTGAACGTGACGATGGGCGGCGCGCCGGCCTATGTCTGGCCCGGCGGCGGCATCACCGTCATGGCGGACGTGCTGCGCATGCCCGACAACAGCTTCGGCACCGTGCCTACGCCCGCGATCGTCGCCCCCATCGAATTCAGCATGAGGCGGGATGATTACCGGGAACTGGGCGGGCACATGGACTATGTGCGTCCGCTGGACGAGGTCCTGCGCGCGGGCGCGTGGCACCATGACGGAGCCCCCACGGGGCGGCGCTGGGCCAGGGGGGGCGAGCTCAATCCGTGGCCGCTCGGTCGGCCGCCCATGTTGGGCTGAGGCGGACATGCACGCCCTGCGAGCCCGCCTGCCGGGAGGCCGATGGCACTTCTCCCATGGCCCCATCGATCTGATCCTGCTCGCGGATGGCGAACAGAGAGCCGTGGAAGCGGCGCACGAGGCGGCATGGGAACGCTTCGGCGGGCTATTGCCGGAGCTGGTGGCGGAACTGCCTGAATTGCGGCGCCTGGTGGGTTCCAGGTGCATGCTGCAGGGGCCGGTGGCGCGCCGCATGTGGCGGGCCTGCTCGCCCTTGTCCCGCCATGCGCTGACGTCGATGGCGGCGGTCGCGGGCGCGGTGGCAGACGAAATCATGACGCACTACCGCGTGCCCGGCATGGCGCGCGCGTGGGTCAACAACGGCGGCGACATCGCCCTGCATTTGGCGCCGGGCACCCGCACCCGTATCGCGCTGTGCGCGGATCCCGGCCGGCGCTGGACGCCCGGACGAGCACGCTTCGAGGGCGAGACGGACATCGATGCCGGCATGCCCATACGGGGTGTGGCCACGAGCGGCTGGCGGGGACGGAGTTTTTCGCTGGGCATCGCCGACAGCGTGACCGTGCTGGCGGGCGATGCGGCGGCCGCCGATGCCGCGGCCACCGTCATCGCCAACGCGGTCGACATCGACGATGCGGCCATCGTTCGCCGTCCCGCCTGCGCGATCAAGGACGACTCGGACCTGGGCGAGAGGCTGGTCACGGTACAGGTTCCGCGGCTGCCGGAGGCGGCCGTGGGCGAAGCGCTGGACGCCGGGCAGGCGATGGCGGAGGAACTGGTGCGGCACGGGGCCATCGTCGGCGCGGCGCTGATATGCCAGGGGCAGGGGCGGCTGGCCGGCCGGATGCCGTCCCGGTCGCGGGCGCCGGCGCCGGTGGAGGCCGGAGGGGCAATGGCTTGATTCCATGTCGGGGCGGTGTCCGTGCGGCCCCGGCGCTTCATTCATCCAGAGGCACGCATGATCGAGATCCGACGCATCTTCACGCAGGTCGAAGACATCTTCCACGAATCCGGCCCGCCGCCGGCCCGGCCCCTGCGGCGCGGCGCCATCGGCGCCGTGCTGACGAACCCCTACGCGGGGCGGTACGTGCCGGACATCCTGCCCGCCATGAAAGCGCTCGAACCGGTGGGGGTGGACATGGCGCGCCGGCTCCTGGCCGCCATGGCTGTGTCGCCCGGCGATATCCAGGGCTATGGCAAAGGCGCCGTGGTGGGCGAAGCGGGCGAACTGGAGCATGGCGCCCTGTGGCACGTGCCGGGCGGATACGCCATGCGCGAGCTACTCGGCTGGAAGGGCGACCGCGAGGCGGACACGAAGACGGGACAGCCTGGCAATGCGCTGTCCATCGTGCCGTCCACCAAGAAGGTGGGCGCGCCGGGCACCGCGCTGGACGTGCCGATGATCCACATCAACGCCGCCTATGTGCGCAGCCATTTCGACGCCATGGAGGTCCGCGTGCCGGGCGCTCCGCGGGCCGACGAACTGGTGGTCGTCCTGGCCATGAGCACCGGGGCGCGCATCCATGCCCGCGTGGGTGGCCTGGCGGCCGCCGATATCGCGCAATGGGACGGTCAGCGCTAATCCCGTTCTTGTTTGAAACTATCCAGGAGCATCGAAGATGTCGGCCAAGATCCGGAAATTGATCGTGCAGGTGGACGAGACCCGTGTGGAGATGGGACAGACGCTGGACAAGCCCGTGCGCAAGGCGGTGGCGATGGCGGTGATCGAGAATCCGCATGCCGGCCGCTACGTCGAGAACCTCGATGACCTGGTCGCCATCGGCGAGGAGCTGGGTGGTCTGCTGGGTGGAAAATGCGTGCAGGCGCTGGGCATCGAGCCTGGGCAGGCGCACAGCTACGGCAAGGCGGCCATCGTCGGCGCGGCCGGAGAACTCGAGCATGCGGCCGCCATTTTGCATCCCCGCCTCGGGGCGCCGCTGCGCGAGGCGGTGGAGCGGGGCGCGGCGCTGGTACCGTCCGCCAAGAAGATCGGCGGGCTGGGCACGGCGATAGACGTGCCGCTGGGCCACAAGGACGCGGCTTACGTGCGCAGCCATTTCGACGCCGTCGAAGCGCGGGTGGCCGATGCGCCGCGCGCGGGCGAGATCGTTGTGGCCGTGGCCGTGACCGACGGCGGGCGCCCCCTGCCGCGCGTGGGTGGCCTGCAAGTGTCCGAGATCCAGGGCAAGGACGGCCTGCGCTAGGTCCGACCGGCATCCGGAACGGCGGCGCACCATCCACGCCGCCCGTACAACCAGCCTTCCGTCCAGAAGGGGCCACGCATGAGTTTTTCGGGACTGTTCATCCAGGCGCTCAACGGCCTGGCCAATGCCTCGTCGCTGTTCCTGGTGGCGGCGGGGCTTTCGCTGATCTTCGGCGTGACGCGCATCGTCAATTTCGCTCACGGCTCGTTCTACATGGTGGGCATCTACGTAGCGTACACGCTGGTCGAGCGGCTGGGCGCGGGCCTGGGATTCTGGCCTGCGCTCGTGCTGGCCGCGCTGGCGATCGGCGCGCTGGGCGCCCTGGTGGAGATCGTGCTGCTGCGCCGAGTCTACCGTGCGCCCGAGCTGTTCCAGCTGCTGGCCACCTTCGCGCTGGTGCTGGTGATACGGGATCTGGTCCTGTGGTACTGGGGCCCCGAGGAATTGCTGGGGCCGCGGGCACCCGGCCTGGAAGGCGCGGTGGATATCCTGGGTAGCCGGTTTCCCGCCTATGACATTTTCCTGATCGTGATCGGGCCGGTGGTGCTGCTGGGCATGTGGCTGCTGCTGAACCGGACGCGCTGGGGCACCCTGGTCCGGGCGGCCACGCAGGACCGCGAGATGGTGGGCGCGCTGGGCGTCAACCAGGCCTGGCTGTTCACGGCGGTGTTCGCGCTGGGGGCGATGCTGGCGGGCCTGGGCGGCGCGCTGCAGCTGCCGCGCGAGCCGGCCAATCTGGAAATGGACATACAGACCATAGGCGCAGCCTTCGTGGTGGTCGTGGTGGGAGGGATGGGGTCGATTCCGGGCGCCTACGCCGCGGCGCTGCTCATTGCCGAGATCAAGGCGCTCTGCATCTGGATAGGCGCGGTACAGCTGTTCGGCATGGACCTGAATTTCTCCAAGCTGACGCTGGTGGTCGAGTTCCTGGTCATGGCGGTCGTGCTGGTGCTGCGTCCATGGGGCCTGTTCGGTCGTCCCCAGGCGCCCAGTCGCAATGCGGCGGCGATCGAGGCACCGCTGCGCCTGGCCGGCCCCTGGAGCCGGCGCGCGGGGATGGCTTTCCTGGCAGTGCTGTGCGTATTGCCGCTGTGGCTGGGTAGCGGCTCGTATACCACGGTGCTGCTGATCGACCTGCTGGTGGCCGCGCTGTTCGCCGTCAGCCTGCATTTCATCATGGGGCCCGGCGGCATGCATTCATTCGGCCATGCGGCGTATTTCGGCCTGGGCGCATACGGCGCGGCGTTGCTGGTGCGCACCCTGGGCGCGCCGATGGAGGTCGCGCTGATCATCGGCCCGCTGGCCGCGGTGGCGGGCGCCTTCGTGTTCGGCTGGTTCAGCGTGCGCCTGTCGGGCGTCTACCTGGCCATGCTGACCCTGGCCTTCGCGCAGATAGTCTGGGCCGTCTGCTTCCAATGGGACGAGCTGACCGGCGGCAGCAACGGCCTGACCGGCATCTGGCCCTCGGGCTGGCTGCAGGACCGGCGCGCCTACTACTACCTGACCCTGGCCCTGGTCGTGGCGGGCGTCCTGCTGATGCGGCGGGCGCTGTTCGCGCCGTTCGGCCAGGCCCTGCGCGCGGGGCGCGATTCGCCGCTGCGGGCGGACGCCATCGGCATCGACGTCAAGCGCATGCAGTGGGCGGCCTTCGTGGTGGCGGGCCTGTTCGCGGGCGTGGCCGGCGCGCTGTTCGCCTTCTCCAAGGGCAGCATTTCGCCCGAGACGCTGGGCGTGGTGAAGTCCATCGACGGCCTGGTCATGGTGCTGCTGGGCGGCCTGCAGACGCTGACTGGCCCCATCGTCGGCGCGGTCACGTTCACCTGGCTGCACGATACGGTGGCGCGCAATACCGACTACTGGCGCGCGATGCTGGGTTTCATCATCCTGCTGCTGGTGCTGCTGTTCCCGCAGGGCATTGCGGGGTTCGTGCGGCAGGTCATGCAGCGCGGAACGCGGGAGGTGGCGAAATGAGCCTGCTGAAAGTATCGGGACTGGGCAAGTCCTTCGGCGGCATCAAGGCGGTGGACGGCATCGATTTCGAGATCGCGGCGGGCGAACTGCTGGCGCTGATCGGTCCGAACGGCGCGGGCAAGTCGACCACCTTCAACATGGTCAACGGCCAATTGCGGGCCAATGCCGGTTCCATCCGATTCGACGGGCACGAACTGGTCGGCTTGAGGCCGCGGGAGATCTGGCGGCTGGGGGTGGGGCGCACCTTCCAGATCGCGGAGACCTTCGCTTCGCTGACGGTGGCGGAGAACGTGCAGATGGCCCTGTTGTCGGCTGACCGCAAGCTGTTCTCGATGTGGCGCCGCGCGGGCGCCTACCGCCGCGACGACGCGCTGGCGCTGCTGGAGCAGGTGGGCATGGCGGCGCAGGCCGACCGGCCGTGCAGCGTGCTGGCCTACGGCGACGTCAAGCGGGTGGAGCTGGCCATCGCCATGGCGAACCGGCCCAAGCTGCTGCTGATGGACGAACCAACGGCAGGCATGGCCCCGGGGGAACGCAACGAGCTGATGGCGCTGACCAAACGCCTGGTGGTCGAGCGCGGCATGGCCGTGCTGTTCACCGAGCACAGCATGGACGTGGTGTTCGCCCATTCCGACCGGGTCATCGTCCTGGCACGCGGCCGCTTGATCGCCGAGGGCGCGCCGGCCCGCATACGCGACGATCCCAAGGTCCAGGAGGTCTACTTCGGCACCGGCAAGACCTTCGAGAAATCCGCCAAGAAGGAGGCCGCTTGATGGCCTTGTATGCCGTTCCCCCATCTTCCCCGCTACAGGTGCCCATGGCCATGGCCGATACGATGAACGAACCGCTGCTGGAAGTCGGCGGCCTGGCGGCCTGGTACGGCGCCGCCCAGATCCTGTTCGATGTCGAACTGGAGGTGCGGCGCGGCGAGGTCGTCGCGCTGATGGGCCGCAACGGCGCCGGCAAATCCACGACGCTCAAGGCCATCATGGGCCTGATCGCCAAGCGCCGGGGCCGCGTGTCGTTCATGGGCCGGGATCTTTCCCGGGCGTCGCCGCACGAGGCGGCCTCGGCGGGCCTTGGCTACGTGCCGGAGGACCGCCGCATCTTTACCGATCTGAGCGTGATGGAAAACCTGGAGGTCGGGCGCCAGCCGTCGCGGACCTGGCCGGGCGCAAGCAAGGCGCCGGAGTGGACGACCGCGAAGCTGTTCGAGCTTTTCCCCAACCTGGGCGAGATGCCCGACCGCCCAGGCGGCCGCATGAGCGGCGGCGAACAGCAGATGCTGGCGGTGGCCCGCACCCTGATGGGCAATCCCTATCTGGTGCTGCTGGACGAGCCTTCCGAGGGCGTGGCGCCGGTCATCGTCGAGCAGATGGCGCACATGATCCAGGAGTTGAAGGAGCAGGGCGTCAGCATCCTGCTGTCGGAGCAGAACATGCACTTCGCCGAGCTGGTCTCGGACCGGGCCTATGTGCTTGAGCGCGGAGAGATCCGCTATGCGGGATCGATGGAGGCCCTGGCGGCCGACGAGGACGTGCGGCGGGCCTACCTGAGCATGTAGGCCGGAAAAGGGCTGGCCGCGCCGGCCCGCCCCTTGATCAGCCGTCCACCGCGGGTCGCAGCTTGCGGACCGTCTCGTCGTCAGGCATGACGGTGGCGCCGTCCACATAGGTGAAGTCGCGCATGTAGCCCTTGCCGTCCTTCACCGCCGTGCGGCCGATGTAGACGCCGAAAGTGGACTGGTTGTCCAGGGGCCGGAAGGACGAGCGCCCCTGGGGCGTGTCGAACGACAGTCCCTTGAAGGCCTGGATGAGTTTTTCGGTATCGGTCGAACCCGCTTTGGCGACGCCCGCGGCGATGGCCTTCATGGTGGCGTAGGCGATGACCGAGTTCATGCGAGGGTAGTCGTTGTACTTCTTGCGGTAGGCATCGATGAATTTCTTGTGTTCGGGCGTATCGATGAGCTGGTAGGGATAGCCAGTGACCAGCCAGTTGTCCGGGGAGTCGCCCTTGAGCGGATCCAGGTATTCGGGTTCGCCGGTCAGCAGGCTGACCACTTCGCGGTTCTTGAACAGGCCGCGCGTCTGGCCTTCGCGCGCGAACTTGGTCAGATCGGGGCCGAACAACACGTTGAAGATGGCATCGGGCCGGGACTGCTCCAGGGCCTGCACCACGGCGCCGGCGTCGATCTTGCCGAAAGGCGGCGCCTGTTCGGCCACGAACTCGACATCGGGCTGGGCCTTCTTCAGGACCTCCTTGAAGGTCTTGGCGGCATACTGGCCGTATTCGTAGTTGGGATAGACGATGGCCCAGCGCTTCTTGTTCATCTTGGCGGCTTCCCGCACCAGCGCCGCCGTCATGGAATAGGTGCCGTAGCGCAGCCGGTACGTGTAGCGGTTGCCGTTCTCCCAGACCACACGGTCGGTGAAGGGGCCTGATGCCAGGAAGAAGACCTTGCGCTGCCGGGCGAAATCGGCAATGGCCAGGCCCACGTGCGACAGCGTGACGCCGGACAGGATGTCGACTTTTTCGCGCGACAACAGCTCCTCGGCCATGCGCACCGCGTCGCCGGTGTTGCCGTTGTCGTCGCGGAAGACGGTTTCCACCTTCTTGCCCAGCAGCCCGCCAGCGGCGTTGATTTCCTCCTGCGCGAGTTCCCAGCCGCGTTTGTAGGGGACCATGTTGGCGGGCAACAGTTTGTAGCTGTTGATTTCGCCGATGCGGATGACGTCACCGGCGGCGAAGGCCGTCCCGCAGGCGGTGGACAAGACGGCGGCCGCGAGCGCGCCGATCCCGAGAATCCGATTCATGTGAGGCTCCTGAGTACGTGGAGAGTAGGGGGAATGCCAGCGGATGCGCGCCAGGTCGGGAAGGCGGTGCGCTGCCTTAGGGAACGGCGTGCTCCGCTTCGATCATCTCGTCGACCATCCTGCGCATCTTGACGGACGAGACATCGATGGCGAGCTTGACCGGCCGCCGTTCACGCGCGCGATCTTCGTTGCGCTGTATGGCTTCCAGCACGGCCTTGTCCTCGTCGAAGGCGGTGCGCAGGCCGGCAAGCAGGCGCGCATCGATCTCGGGGGTGGACGGGATGTTCTTCAGGCACAGCCAGTGCTGCACGCAGGTGCGTTCATCGACCGGCGTGATGAAGTGGCAGGCGTACATCTGGATGCAGTCGTCCCGGTTGCCTTCGGGCGCGCCGGTGCCGGTGCGGGCGGAACCGAAATCGATGACGGCGATGCTGGGCGCGTAGTAGTGGTAGTAGTGCCAGCGGTCGACATTGCCGCCGAAATCCTTCAGGCCCTGGAACACCGGGATCAACGGCGAATCGAGCACCCAGCGCCACGTCACGACTTTGTCGGGATGGCGTTCGTTCATGACGGGCACCGTCTCGTGATGGCTGTTGGACAAGGTCGACCGGTGCACATAACCCACGTGCGAGGGATCGCACAGATTGTCGGCCAGATTCAGGTAATTGGCCCTGACCGGCAAGGCGTCGCCTTCGACCAGGCTGAACGCCGGGTCGTGATACTGGGGCAGGTCGAACACCTTGGTGGAGGCCGCGCGCCCGGGTTCGCCCATCCATATCCAGACCATGCCCATGCTTTCGGCCACGGGATAACTGCGGACCTGGATGTTGGCCGGAGCATGGGCCATGCCTGGCACCCTGGTACAGCGGCCCGAGGCATCGAAGGTCAGGCCGTGATAGCCGCATTCGACCTGGTCGCCCTCCAGGCGGCCGATGGAAAGCGGGGCGAGTTTGTGGGGACAGGCGTCTTCCAGCGCCGCAACGTTTCCGCCTTCGGTGCGATACAGGACGACGTCTTCCTCGATGACCGTGCGGCGCGCCAGCGTGCGGCCGATGTCGCGCGACCATGCGACGGGATACCAGGTGTTGCGTACATATCGACCCACTTCTTCACTCCTGTTCGCTGGGCGTCGGGCCCGGATGGAAGAACGTCTGGCGTGGTGTATCTTTAAAAGAAGATACTCCACTTATGGAGGATTTTCTACATTAAACTGGGAGGGGAAAATACCGATGCCCTCCGGGCGGAACCGATAGCGATTGCGCTGTCGACAGGCATCGCTTGCCATGGCATATGCACTAGAATTTCAAGGTCCCGAGCAATGAAAGAGAGCACCGCAGTGGAACAGCAGATCGAGCTGGAAGCGCCTGCCCGTCCCGCCAGGAAGCGTGCCGCCGCCAAGACCGGCACCGCCGGCGCGCCGACCCGCCCGGCCAAGGGGCGTCGCAGTCCCGAAGAACTGCAGGCCCGCATCCTGGCGGCCGCCATTGCCGAATTCGCCGAGCACAGCTATTCGGGCGCGCGCATCGACAAGATCAGCAAGCGGGCCAAGACGGTGGACCGCATGCTGTATTACTACTTCGGCAGCAAGGAACGCCTGTACCAGGCCGTGCTCGAACATCTGTACGCCGAGATGGTCGAGGCGCAGCGCAGCTTCGTGCAGACCGAGAGCGATCCGGTCGAGGGCATGAAGCAGCTCATCGCGCATTCCTGGCACCACTACAACCGGAATCCGGACCTGGTGCGCCTGCTGATGACCGAGAACCTGCTGCACGCCAAGTACGTGAAGAAGTCCGCCAAGATCCGGCGCGTGTCGATGCCGCTGATCGAGACCATCGGTAATCTGCTCGAAAGCGGGCAACGGCAGCGGGTGTTCCGTAGCGACATCGACGCCGAGACCGTGCTGATGACGGTGATGGCGCTGGGCTTCTTCTACGTGTCGAACCACCATACCTGCTCGCGCTGGCTGGGCGTGGACCTGATGGAAAGCCAGCGCCGCGATGCCTGGCTGGCGCATATCACCGGCGTCGTGCTGGGCGACCTGCGGCCGCGCTGAGGTCGGTCGTTCAGCCTTCCCCGCGCTCCTGTCCGGTCTGCCAGCGCCAGAGCGTGGAACGGCTGACACCCAGCAGGCGCGCGGCCTCGGTCCGCCGGCCGCCGGCTTGCTCCATCGCGCGGCGCACCCGTTCGGCCAGACCGGTTTCGCCTTCATCCATCAGCGCGAGGGTGCCGCTGAACAGCTCGGGGCAATCGTGCCGCAAGGCCTCGGCCGGGACGTCCTCCAGGCGGTCGTACTGCGCCAGCACCACCGCCATCCTTTCCGCGATGTTCTCCAGCTCGCGAACATTGCCCGGCCAATCGTAGGCGCGGAGCCTGTCCATCCAGGGCGCCAGCGCCGAAGCGGCATCAAGCCCGGCGCCCAGGCGGCCCAGGCAGCGAGCGACCATGGGAACCAGCATCGCGGCGATGTCCTCGCGCCGCTCGCGCAGCGCCGGCAGGACCAGTCGGAGGATGTTGAGTCGGTAGTACAGATCCTGGCGGAACCGCTGTTGCGCGATCATGGCCTCGAGCGGCTGGTGGGTCGCGGCGATGACGCGGACGTCGATGGGTATCGGGGCCGTGGCACCCAGGCGGGTGATCTCCCGTTCCTGCAGGACCCGCAGCAACCGGGTCTGCAGCGGCAAGGGCATGTCGCCGATCTCGTCGAGGAACAGCGTGCCGGTATGCGCCGCCTCGAACAGGCCGCGCTTGCCCCCGCGGCGCGAACCGGTGAAGGCGCCTTCCTCGTAGCCGAAGAGTTCGCTCTCCAGCAGCGACTCGGGAAACGAAGCGCAATTGACCGCGACGAAAGGCCGCTGGGCGCGCCGGCTCTCGTTGTGGATCGCCTGCGCGAACAGTTCCTTGCCGACCCCGCTTTCCCCGGTGATGAGCACGCCCAGATCGGTGCGGGCGTAACGGCGGGCGCTGGCCAGGGCGGCGCGCATGGCCGGGCTGTCGCCCGCCAGCGCGGAGAAATCGTGGCGCGCGGCATGCTGCTGGCGCCGCTGCAACATGCGCAGGCTGGTGTCGGCAGCCTGGATCGCGCCGGCGTCGTGCAGCGTCAGCGCGGCGCCGGCGATTTCGCCGTGTTCGCGGATGGGAGTGCGGTCCACGACCCAGTCGCGCTGTCCGAAGCGCAGCGCGATGGCGCGCTCCTGGGCGCCGCCGGCCAGCGTGGCGCGCAGCGACAGCGCCGGCTCCAGGTCTCCCAGGCGCTGGCCGCGCAACGGCGTGCCGGGTCTGCCGAGCAAGCGCTGCATGGGCGGATTGATCGCGGTGATCCGGTCCTCGCGATCAACGGCGACCACCGCTTCCTGCAGATGATGCAGCACGCCCTGCAATTGCTCGTAGCGGCCCGCCTCCAGCCGCGCCACGCGCGCCAGTTCCAGGGCATCGTCGAAACCCTTGCGGATGCTGGCCAACGAGTAGGCCAGCAGGCCCCGCAGCCCGGCCTGCTCGGCCAGTTCCACTACCAGGCTGGAGCCGACGATGACCTGGTATCCCTCCTGGCGCAGCGTCTCGAAGCGAAGCCGGGCGTCGTCCGGCGTCCGGTAGGCGTGCTGGCTGATGCCGATGTTGAGCAGGTCCTTGACGTCGTCCAGCTCGGGAATGGTCTGGCCGTACATCACCACGCCAACGCGATCGGCGATCCGGCGCGCCTGGATCAGCGCCTGCAGCAGATCGAAGCCGCCCAGATGGATGGTGGCCACCGGCGCCTGCAGGCCGGCCCGCAGGATGGCGGCGTTCGAGCCGGCGCTGACGAAGGCGTCGGCCATGCTGCGTTCGACCCGGTCCTGCGCCAGGGCCAGGGCATCGCCGAAGGTGGCGTCAACGACCTCGATCCGTGCCCGCTGCGCATATTCGGCGACGACCGGCATGGCCAGTTCGCGGATGTGCCGGTAGCTGACGAAACACAGGCGCGGCAGGCCCGGGGGAGGCGAGGAGGGGGAAAGCATGATCGTGTCTTGGTGAGACGTTTTGTCTGTTTCATGATTGTTCCATGAAACGTCCGGACAAAGTCGCCGGCCCGGGAAAACGCCGATGAATCAAGGTTTTGGTGCGGAGTTCGCGGGTGGCACGGGGTTTGCACCGTCCCGGCATCGTCTTCAAGGAGATACCGGATTGGCCCTCGAACACATCACCGTGCTGGACTTGACTCACATGCTTTCGGGGCCCTACGGCACCATGCTGCTAGCCGACCTGGGTGCCCGCACCATCAAGGTGGAGCCCCCGGGGAAGGGCGAAGGCACGCGCCGGCTGCTCGAGAACGACCCGCAGCATTCGCGCGACGGCATGGGCGCCTACTACGTCACCCTTAACCGGAACAAGGAAAGCGTCTGCGTCGACCTGAAGCAGCCGGCGGGCCGCGAGGTCTTCCTGGACCTGGTGCGGCGCGCCGACGTGGTGTTCGACAACTTCAGCGTGGGGGTGACCGAAAGGCTGGGCATCGACCATGCGTCGCTGGCCAAGGTCAACCCGCGCATCGTCACCTGCTCGGTGACGGGATTCGGGCAGACCGGGCCGGCCACGCAGCGGCCCGCGTTCGACCAGGTGGTGCAGGCCATGGGCGGGGGCATGTCGATCACCGGCACGCCGGCCACGGGACCGATACGCAGCGGCATCCCCATTGGCGATCTGGGCGGCGGCACCTTCGGCGCCATAGGCGTGCTGGCGGCGCTGGTCGAGCGCGAGCAGACGGGCAGGGGGCAGCACGTCGACATCGCCATGCTGGACGTGCAGGTCTCGCTGCTGAACTACATGGCCACGATGTACTTCATGTCCGGCCAGATCCCCGAAGGCATAGGCAACGGCCACTTCGTGCACGTGCCCTACAACTGCTATCCGACCGCGGACGGACACATCATCATCGCCTGCATCGGCGACGCCTTCTTCGAGCGCTTCGTGGAATTCATCGACGTGCCCGAACTGCGGCGGCCCGAGTATCTCCAGCAGCCGGTGCGCTTCGCCGACAAGGCGCGCATCGACGGGATCATCTCGGCCGAGCTGCGCAAGCAGCCCACCGCACACTGGCTCGCTCGGCTGGAGGCCGCTCGCATTCCCTGCGGCCCGGTCAACGACTTCGCCCAGGCGCTGGCCGACCCTCAGGTCGTGGCGCGGAACATGGTGGCCGAGGTGCCGCTGCCCGACGGAACGTCGCTGCGCATGCCGGGCAATCCGGTCAAGCTCTCGGGCGCGGCACCGGCATCTTTCGGCGCGCCGCCGCGGCTGGGCGCCCAGACCGACGCCGTGCTGGGCGGCTGGTTGGGCTACGCGCCGGACCGGCTGGCCAGCCTGCGCGGGCAGGGCGCGATCGGCTGATGACAAGACCAAACCAAGGAGGAGACAACATGGCGATACGATGGTCATCCGCGCTCTGCGCACCCTTGCTGGCCACGCTGTGCCTGACGGCTGGCGGCGTCCGTGCCCAGGACTACCCCAGCAAGCCGATCCGGCTGATCGTGCCCTTCGCGCCCGGGGGCGTGACCGACACCGGTGCCCGCATCGTGGCCGAGCACCTGAGCCACCGGCTGGGCCACCAGGTGATGGTCGAGAACAAGCCCGGCGCCTCGGGCAATATCGGCACCCAGCTCGCGGCCACGGCCGCGCCCGATGGCTACACGCTGGTGGTCGGTTTCGACGGCACGCTGGTCATCAATCCGCACGTCTATGCCAAGGTGCCGTTCGACACCTTGCGCGACCTGGCTCCCGTCAGCAAGATCGGCGATGCCGCGCTGGTCATCGTGACCAACCCTTCGCTGCCGGTGACCGATTTCGCGTCGCTGGTCGCCTATTCCAAGCGCAGCCCGGCCGGCGTGTCGTACGGCAGCGCGGGCACGGGCAGCACGCCGCACCTGGCGGGCGAATTATTGAGGGTGCGCACCGGCGCCAATTTCGTCCACATTCCCTATAAGGGTGGGGGCCAGGCCATGGCGGACGTGGTCGGCGGGACACTGCCCATGCTCTACACAGCGGTGGCGGGGGCGTATCCCTTCATCCAGCGCGGCCAGATGCGCGCCGTGGCGGTGTCCAGCGCGCAGCGCCTGGCGTCGCTGCCGGACGTGCCCACGGTGGCCGAGACGGTACCGGGCTTCGAGGTGACGTCGTGGATAGGCATCCTGGCGCCGGCGGGCACGCCAGTCGCGATCGTCGACCGCCTGCAGCGGGAAATCCGCGCCGTGGTGTTCCAGCCCGAGGTCAAGGAACGCCTGGTGGGGCTGGGCATCGTCGCGTCGGGTAATACGCCGGCGGAGTTCCGCGGCCAGATCGAGGCCGATCTGCGCAAGTACGCCGACGTGGTGAAAGCGGCCAACATCCGCATCGACTGATGTCCCTGATGCAGGCAGGCAACAAAAAACCCCGCCAACTGGAGTTGCGGGGTTTTGCTTATCAGTGGTGCCCAGGAGAGGACTCGAACCTCCACGCCGTTAAGCGCTAGTACCTGAAACTAGTGCGTCTACCAATTCCGCCACCTGGGCACTGCTGCACAACTAAAAACCCTTTGAGCGGGTATTACAACTCGTATTTTCCAACTACCTGGAAGGCTTGCGCCTGCCAAAGAATTGGTGCCCAGAAGAGGACTCGAACCTCCACGCCGCTAAGCGCTAGTACCTGAAACTAGTGCGTCTACCAATTCCGCCATCTGGGCATTGTCGCAACTACCTAACATTTGCTGCGGTAAACTCAAGTTATTCCTTGCGTGTACCGTTGCATGCGGGGCAGTAGCAACAGAAGCTGCGCATTATAAAGAGAACCTGACACTTTGACAACTCGATCCCATAACAATCTTCCCTCCACGCCCGCGGATTTCGATCCCGACGTGCCCACCCGCGAGCAAATCCTAGGATTGCTGCGGGAGGCGAATGCCCCCATCGCTCCGGCGGAACTGGCACGTCGACTGGGTGTGGCCCCGGGCAGCGTGGGGTTCGAGCGCCGGCTCGCCGCCATGGAGCGCGACGGCCAGTTGATGCAGAACCGCAAGGGCGCATTGCTGTTGTCGACCAAACTCGATTTCATTGCGGGCCGCGTGCAGGGGCATCGCGACGGTTTCGGTTTCCTGATACGCGACGACGGCCAGAACGACCTGTTCCTGCCGCCCAAGGAAATGCTGAAAGTCCTCCACGGCGACCGCGTGCTGGTGCGGCCGGCCGGCAGCGACTACCGCGGCAAGCCCGAGGGCACCATCGTTGAGGTCCTGGAGCGGCGCACCAACAAGCTGGTGGGGCGCTTCCTGAACGAACGCGGCCTGGCGCTGGTCGTGCCCGAGGACCAGCGGATCAAGCACGACATCCTCGTGCCGCCCGGTGAAACCGGCCAGGCGCAGCACGGCCAGGTCGTCACGGTCGAAATCATCGAGCAGCCGACCCGGCATACGCAGCCGCTGGGCCGCGTGGTCGAGATCCTGGGCGAGATCGACGATCCCGGGATGGAAATCGAGATCGCCGTCCGCAAATTCGACGTCCCGCATGAATTCTCGGCCAAGGCGCTGGCGCGCGCCGAACGCCTGCCTTCCGAAGTGGTCAAGGGCGACCTGGCCGGACGGTACGACCTGCGCGACGTGCCGATGATCACCATCGACGGCGAGGACGCGCGCGACTTCGACGACGCCGTCTATTGCGAGCGCGTGGAACTGGGCACGGGAGCCCGCAAGCGGGCAGGGTGGCGGCTCATCGTCGCCATCGCCGACGTGGCGCACTACGTCACGCCCGGCGACGCGCTGGACGCCGACGCGCTGGAGCGCAGCACCAGCGTGTATTTCCCGCGCAAGGTCATCCCCATGCTGCCGGAGAAATTGTCCAACGGCCTGTGTTCGCTGAATCCCAACGTCGACCGGCTGGTGCTGGTGTGCGACATGGTGATCCCCGCCACCGGCGCCAAGGGCGGGACGGTCCAGGCTTATCAGTTCTACAACGCCGTCATGCACTCACATGCGCGCACCACCTACACCGAGGTGTGGGCGGCGCTGCAACAGCCCGACGGTCCGGCCGCGCGCAAGCACGCGAACGTCCTGCCGCAGATCCAGGACCTGTATGCGCTGTACCAGTTGCTGGCGCAGGCCCGCGAGAAGCGGGGCGCGATCGACTTCGACACGGTTGAGACCAAGATCGTCTGCAACGAGCTGGGCCGCATCCAGAGCATCATTCCCTATGTGCGCAACGATGCCCACAAGCTGATCGAGGAGTGCATGCTGGCCGCCAACACCTGCGCGGCGGACTTCATGGAGCGCAGCAAGCATCCCGGCCTGTTCCGTATCCACGAAGGGCCCACCCCGGAAAAACTCCAGGCCCTGCGCGACTTCCTGAAAACGCTCGGCCTGTCGCTGGGCGGCGGCGACAAGCCGGCCGCGGCGGACTATTCGGCGCTGCTGGCAAGCGCCAAGAACCGGCCCGATGCGCCGCTGCTGCAAACCATGGCGCTGCGGTCCATGCAGCAGGCCATGTACAGCCCGGACAATGCCGGCCACTTCGGCCTGGCCTATCCGGCCTATGCCCACTTCACTTCGCCCATCCGCCGCTATCCCGACCTGCTGACCCATCGCGTGATCAAGGCGCTGCTGCATGGCAAGCGGTACGTACCGAATGCGCTGGAGGAAATGCCGGTCATGCCCGGCACGGCCAAGGAGCAGGAACACGCGTTGTGGGAAAAACTGGGCCTGTTCTGCTCGGCCAACGAGCGCCGCGCCGACGATGCCTCGCGCGACGTCGAGGCCTGGCTCAAGTGCTGGTACATGCGCGAGCACGTGGGTGACGTCTTCAGCGGCACGGTCACCGGCGTCGCGCCCTTCGGCGTGTTCGTCACGCTGGACGAGCTCCATGTGGAAGGGCTGGTGCACGTGTCCGAGCTGGGCGCGGAGTACTTCCAGTTCAACGACGGCCTGCACGAACTGCGCGGCGAGCGCACGGGCATGCGCTATCGCCTGACCGACAAGGTGCAGGTACAGGTGGCACGGGTCGATCTCGAGGCCCGCCGCATCGAGTTCAAGCTGGTCAAGGGCGTGACCTACGAGGGGCTGCGCAAGGCCATCAAGCGGGACAGCGCCCCCGCGCCCGAACGCAAGCCGGCCAAGCCCAAGGCTGTGCTGCTGACCGACATGTCCAAGATGCCCAAAGGCAAGAAGGCCGCGCCCAAGAAACACACCGCTCCGGAGAAACCCACCAGCGCGCGCAGCGGCAAGCGCGCGGCGGCCAAGCATGGTCGCGGCAAGCGGCACTGAATCTCTGGTCTAATAACGGCATTGCGGCGCTGCCTGGGGCAGCGCCGCGTCGTTTTTGCCGCCGCGTCGCGGCAGGTATTCATGTTGGGGTGACAGATGGCAGCGAGCCAGATTTTGGTCGGATTCCACGCGGTGGCCGCACGGCTGCGCCATGCGCCGGCGTCGATCAAGGATATCTACGTCGAGGAAGCGCGCCGTGACCGGCGCATGCTGACGCTGATCGAACAGGCGCAGGCCGCTGGATGCAAGGTGCATCCGGTGGGGCAGACACGTCTGGACGGGCTGGCCAAGGGCCAGCGCCACCAGGGCGTGGTCGCGTTGGCGGAGTCGCTGGAATTGGCGATGGACGTCGACGAAGTCCTGGACGATGCCGAAGGACCGGCGTTCCTGCTGGTGTTGGATGGCGTCACCGATCCCCACAATCTGGGCGCCTGCCTGAGAACCGCTGACGGTGCCGGCGTCCATGCCGTGGTCGCTCCCCGCGACCGGGCCGTGGGCCTGAACACGACGGTCCAGCGCGTGGCCTGCGGCGCCGCCGACAGCGTTCCTTACCTGACCGTGACCAATCTGGCCCGGACGCTGCGCAGCCTGAAAGAGCGCGGCGTCTGGGTGGTCGGCACCGATGACGACGCCACCGAGACCATGTACGACGTGGACGCCCGCCAGCCCATCGCCTGGGTCATGGGCGCCGAAGGCGAGGGCATGCGCCGCCTGACCCGCGACACCTGCGATCAACTGGTCCGGATTCCCATGCAAGGGTCCGTGGAAAGCCTGAACGTCAGCGTGGCGTCGGCCGTCTGCATGTACGAGACCCTCAGGCAACGGGCCTCGAAGTAGGACGGCCGGGAGGCGTCAGAACAGTTTCTCGGACGCCTCGATTTTCCTGCATTGGCCACTGGCAAGCGGAGTGTTCAATCTGCCGCTGATCCTGTCCAGGCGATAGCGCGTGACGTCCGTCTTGGGTTCCCCATTGATGTAGAACCGCTCTTCCCAGGCGATCCCGCTGTCGGACCATTCGACCACGCTGTATTCCCAGCGCAGGTTTTGTCCGTTCTTGACCTTGTTTTGCTCGGTCTTCCTGCTCGCCAGCAGGACTTGCCCGTCGTAAGTCAACTTCTTTTCCGCAACGTTGACTTCCACGGATGACGTCCATTTCAACGCCGCGTCGTTGGCCGCCGTTTGTTCGCATTTCAGCAGGATCATGCTTTGCGCCGCCAGCCCGGGAGAAAAAGCGGATGCGGCCAGGACCACGCTCAGAAGATGGCGTTTTTTCATTTTGTCAGGGTTGCGCTCAAAACTTGGTGTCTGGAACATAGCTTCCCACGCTGCATGCGCCGCTGAAGTTGTTAGCCATCATATGGATCTTGAAGCCATCGCTTCTTTCCCCCACGCATTTCAGCTGAAGTCGATCTGAATCGCTAAAGGCATAAGCCGGCCAGCATGCCGTCCATGCGATCAGACCGGCCATTGCCGCCATCGATCGGCTCCTGATTTTCCCGCGCATCTTCATGGCTCGTCTCTGGCGGCTATTTGAGCGAAATGCGGGCGGTAACCGTGCATTCGTGGGTGTCGATAGGACCAGTGGGAGGGGGCATGCCTGTTTCCACCGCGTATTGAGCCTGCAGTGCCGGCTGCCACGGCTTGGTCTTGGTGGAGGAGCAGTCGTGGATGACGTGGGATTTCGCTTGCATGATGGCCTCTTCCGGGATTGGCGCAGCGAGGGGAATGGAGCAACCAGCCTAGCAATGAGTACAAAAAACCTCATACTCCAAACGGGGGCGTATGACGGGCTTGCAACAACTCGACGGAACATGAATTCAGAACTTGGTGGCGGGACGTGGCCGTTCGCCGGGTTCACACGTGCCGTTGGCCTGTCCACGGTTGTTGATCGTGTCGGCTATCCAGATCTTTCCCGTCACGCGGCTGATTTCGCCCTTGATGTATTCGGAGCGGTCTTCGGTGTTGGTCAAGGAGAACGTAAGGTCGCGTTCGCCGATCGATACGTCATGGATGTAGCCATCGGCGTCGCCGCCCCGGTGGCCATACATTTTCCCTACGCCGTTGGGACCGGTCTGGCGGCTTGCGCTGATGTGGACTCTTTCTTCCCCCTGATTGTCGTAGATGGCGGTTCCCGTAATGCCGGTCTCCTTCATATGGTAGATCTCGAGATAGACCGTGGTCTTGGTGCCATCAGCCCGGGTAAGGATGCATTTCAGGTCGATGTCGCCAGGTGCGGCCCAGGCGGTCCCGCCGACGGAAAAGACGGCACCCAGCAGTGCAAACGCAAGCGTTTTCTTCATGGCAGCTCCTCGTGCCCGTATCCCTGCGCGACTACCTGAGCGAAATGCGGGCGGTAACCGTGCATTCGTGGGTGTCGACAGGACCAGTGGGAGGGGGCATGCCTGTTTCCATCGCGTATTGAGCCTGCAATGCCGGCTGCCACGGCTTGGTCTTGGTGGAGGAGCAGTCGCAGGCGCCCAGGCTGATGTCCTTGAAGTTGCTTTTGCGCTGGGCGAATTCCGAGGCACGGGACTTGGCCCGCGCGCAGGCCGCCGCGCGAGAGCTGTAGCTGATGGCGGCGGATTGTTCCTCGACGGCGCGGGGGCCATCCGAACCCGAGCCTGAACCCGAGCCTCCGATCGATCCGCTTTGCGCGATCGCGCTGGCGCACCAGACCGATGCGGCCGCAGCCGTGGCAAGTAGCGCGAGGGTATGAATGACGTGGGATTTCGCTTGCATGATGGCCTCTTCCGGGGTTGGCGCAGCGATGGGAGTGGAGTGACCAGCCTAGCAATGAGTACGAAAAAATTCATACTCCAAACGGGGGGGCTATGGCTGGGCTACAACAACTTCCGCAAGTGCGTCGATCCGTCGGCGAGACGTAAAAAAAGCCCACGAATTTTTGAAATTCGTGGGCAATGGAGCATCGGAGTACAGACTCCGCAGCAGCCTTATCCTGCTGCGAGTGCCGTAGGGAGACTCAGGCGTTCCAGCCTCGAGAAAACAGCAGCGCCAGTGCGGAAGGATAGCTTCGGCTGCTGCTTGCGCCGCGACGTTGCTTGAAGGGCCACGGGCTGCGATTCGCGGGAGTCGGCTTGGCATGCGGCCCATGTTGCCCGGTTCGCGGGGTGGCGGGCCGTTGCGCCGGCAGCGTATCCGCATCCGTGCCATGCGTGTCCGTTTCCTCGGCGGTGCGCGTGTGCGTTCCCGCCACGGCGAGCCCGACCGCACGTTTGAACCCCGGTTTGAACCCCGCGCGCGCCGTTTGCTGGCCGATGTCCAGCGTGACAGCGCCTTCGCTGCCTTCGGCAGTGGGTGCGATGCGCTGGAGCCGGATCTGGCCGGGCTGGCTCATGTCCGCCAGCAGCCGCAATTGGGACGCCGAGGTCGTGGCGGGCGTGCTGCAGGTATGAAACAGGAAGGCGGGGCATCCGGACAGCCGCGCGGCCATGTACAGCCGCCGGACGCTGCTTTCGGATTGCGCGGCGGCCTGGTCGGGGGGCTGGATCGCGACCAGCGCGGCGAACTCGCCTGCCCGCACGGCGGACTCCAGTTGATCCAAGCCATCCAGGGGGTGATCGGTGCGCACGAGCTTGACGCATTCCAGCGAGACGCCGTGCTGGATCAGTGCGGGTGCGTAGGACAAATAGGGCGGCACCAGCAGTGCCACAGTGCGGCCGGCCTTGGTGAGTCGGCTCAGCAGCGGGCCGAGCAGGTTCAATTCACCATGCCCGACGCGTGGGACCAGGATTTCCGTCAGTGCGCCGACGGGCCATCCGGCCTGGGGCAGAGTGGCGTCGAGCGTGGGGAATCCGCTGGAAAGACTGGAACTGGGCGTGCTGTGTTTCATGATGGTCGTCCGTCTAGGTCTTCAATGCACCAGGCCGGCCCGGATCAGGCCGACCGCGATGCCCTCGAGCGCGAAATCGTCGCGCTCGCGATCGACTTCGATGGGTTGGAAGTCGGGATTGGCCGGCAGCAGGCTCAGGCCGGTTTCGGTGTAGCGCAGTTCCTTGACGGTGACGTCGTCGCCCAGGCGGGCCACGATGATTTGCCCGTCGCGGGCCTGGGCGGCTTTCTTGACCGCCAGCAGGTCGCCGTCGAGGATGCCGGCGTCGCGCATGCTGTTGCCGCGTACCTTGAGCAGGTAGTCGGGCCGTTGCGAGAACAGGGCCTCGTCGACGCCGATTTCCTTGTCGATATGCTCGGTGGCCAGGATGGGGCTGCCGGCCGCGACCCGGCCCACCAGCGGCAGGACGAGCTGCGCCAGCACGGGATGCGTAAGCTGGAGTGGTGGTTCGGCCACGACCGGATCTTTCAGCCGTATCCCGCGGGACGTGCCCGCGGACAATTCGAGCACGCCCTTGCGCGCCAGCGCCTTCAGGTGTTCCTCGGCCGCGTTGGGCGAGCGAAAGCCCAGCGCCTGGGCGATTTCGGCCCGGGTGGGCGGAAAACCGGTCTTGACGATGGCCTGGCGGATGAGATCCAGGATTTCTTGTTGGCGTGCAGTCAGCTTGGACATCTCGGGCTCCGTGGCGGGGCGCCCGCCACCGGGTGGCGACGGCGCGTATCGGGCTTCTGTGGTTTTATCCAGTAACTGTATTTTTATACAGTATCGGCGCGCGACGCAAGCGGAAAACGCAACTGTCGCGGGAACGCCAATCCGACCGCGGGTATCATCGGGCTCTCGTCTTTCCGTCCACGCCCGCCATGTCCCTGCCGCGCCTTTGCATCGTCGCCACCGGCGGCACCATCGCCGGGGCCGGCGCCCGCCCCCAGTCCACGCTGGCCTACGCCGCCGGCGCGCTGGACGTGGCCGAGCTGTGCGCCCGCGTGCCGGGCCTGGACGAGGCGGCCGGCATCCAGACCGAGCAGTTCGCGGCCATCGACAGCAAGAACGCCACGCCTGCCTTCTGGCAGGCGCTGGCCGCGCGGGTGCAATCCCTGCTGGACGAGGGCCTGGACGGGGTGGTGGTCACCCATGGCACGGACACGCTCGAGGAAACCGCCTATTACCTCCATCTGGTGCTCAAGACCGACAGGCCGGTGGTGCTGGTGGGCGCGATGCGCCCGGCGACCGCGCTGTCTCCCGACGGCCCGCTGAACCTGCTGGACGCGGTCACGGTGGCGGCGCATCCGCAAGCCGCCGGGCGCGGCGTGCTGGTGGTGCTGAATCACCAGGTCCTGGGCGCGCGCGACGCGGCCAAGACCAACGCCAACCGGCCCGATGCCTTCACATCGCCCAACGCGGGCGCCCTGGGCTGGGTCCAGGACGGCCGGGTCGCGTGGGTGGGGCGGCCTGAGCGTCCGCATACCCACGCCACGCCGTTCACGGCCGCTACGCCGCTGCCGCCGGTCGAAGTGCTGGCCGGCTATGCCGGCGGCTCGGCCGCGCTGATCCGGGCCGTGGCAGCCACCGGCGCGCGCGGCCTGGTCTGGGCCGGCACAGGCAACGGCTCGGCCAGCGCCGACGCCCAGGGAGCGCTGGACGAATTGGGACGGGACGGCGTGGCCGTGGTTCGCGCGACCCGTACGGGCAGCGGCTGTGTCGCCGCCTCGGGCGGCCTGCCGGGCGCCGGCACGCTGTCGCCGTGGAAGGCGCGCGTGCTGCTGATGCTGGCGCTGGGCGCCGGCATGGACGACACCCAGGCCGCGTTCGACACTTACTGATAGGCCGGACGTACCCGTGGCAAGTGCCCGGAAACCACGCCGACCGCCGGATCAGTGGCTCTTCGATTGCTTTTTGCCATTTCACGGGCGATAATAGAAGGCTTGATTTTTGGCGGAAGCTATTTTTTCGCCAGATTGATCCCTTGTCCGACTCTAGACGCTTGAGCGGACTTGCGCCTACAGCGGGCCCATCCGGACGCCCGCGGGACCATCCACAAGGAGCTTCGATGCGTCACTATGAAGTAGTTTTTATCGTTCACCCGGACCAGAGCGAGCAGGTTCCGGCCATGGTCGACCGTTACAAGTCGCTGATCACCAGCCAGGGCGGCACGATACACCGTCTGGAAGACTGGGGCCGCCGCCAACTGGCGTACCCGATCCAGAAGCTCGTCAAGGCTCACTACGTGTGCATGAACATCGAGTGCGGCCAACCCACGCTGGACGAACTCGAACACGCTTTCCGCTACAACGATGCCGTGCTGCGCCATCTCGTCGTCAAGATGAAGAAGGCCGAGACCGCCCCGTCGCCGATGATGAAGATCGTCGAGCGCGAGGAGGCCCGCAAGGTGTCCACCGAAGCCACCCCCGCCGAGGCCTGAGCCCCGGCTGGACTGGCATGAGGTCGATGCCCAGGACGATACGGCGTTGAACAAGGTTCATCTGACCGCCCAGGTGGTCGAGTGCAAGCCGCTCAGGTATACCCCGGCCGGAATTCCGGTGCTGGAACTGGCGCTTGCCCATGAATCCGAGTTGATCGAAGGCGGGAGGTCCCGCCGGGTCGAAATGCTCGTCAACGCAGTCGTCGTCGGCGATCTGGCCGGCAGGCTCGAGCGCGAAGCGCTGGGCCGGTCGATCCGGATCGAAGGGTTCCTGGCACCGACCCGGAAAGGTTCAAGCAGACTGAGGCTGCACATCCAGCAGGCCGCCATCGCCCGAGAGGGCGACGAAAGCGGGCCGGCAGGGCAGCCCCAGGTGTGAAACGGATTGAATACCCAAGAGGTACATCATGGCCGCATTCGGCAAACGCAAGGAAAAGAAGAAGTTTGGTCAACAGAATCCGCTGTTCAAGCGCCGCAAGTTCTGCCGCTTCACGGCAGCCGGCGTCGACCAGATCGACTACAAGGACATCGAAGTCCTTCGTGACTTCATCCAGGAAAACGGCAAGATCATTCCTGCCCGCCTGACCGGCACCAAGGCGCACTACCAGCGCCAGCTCGACACGGCTATCAAGCGCGCCCGCTTCCTGGCGCTCTTGGCCTACACCGACAACCACAATTGATTGCCGGGAGAGACCATCATGCAAATCATCTTGCTCGAAAAAGTCGTCAACCTCGGCAACCTGGGTGACGTCGTCCGCGTGAAGAACGGCTATGCCCGTAACTTCCTGATTCCCCAGAAAATGGCCAAGCGTGCCACCGACGCCGCGCTGAAAGAGTTCGAGGCGCGCCGCGCCGAACTCGAGAAGGTCCAGGCCGACAAGCTGGCCGCCGCGCAATCCGTGGCCCAGCGCCTGGAAGGCTACTCGGTGTCCGTCAGCCAGAAGGCGGGTGTGGACGGCCGTCTGTTCGGTTCGGTCACGAACTTCGACGTCGCCTCCGCGCTGAAGCAGGCGGGCTTCGAGTCGGTCGAGAAGGGCATGGTTCGCCTGCCCAACGGCCCGCTCAAGACCATCGGCGAATTCCCGCTGGAAGTCGGCCTGCACACCGACGTCGTGGCCAACATCACGGTGGTCGTGGTCGGCGAAACCGCCTGACGCCTTTCCGGCCGCTCGTCGCCGAGCCGGCCGGACGTCCACCGCCGGGGCTCCCTTCCTCGAAGGGCCCGGCACAGGAACCCTCCATTTCTTCGCGGAATTGGGGGGTTCTTTTTTCAGGGCCGGCCCTGGCGCGCGCGGCGGATTCCTCTTCCGCCCAGCCGGGCTAAACTGTCGTGGGCCGGCATTTCCGCCGTCCATGCTCGAACACCAGGTTTACCGCTTCTATGAATTCGCCCGTCGATCCCCAACTCGAGTCCCTGCGCATCCCGCCTCACTCGGTGGAGGCGGAGCAATCGGTGCTGGGCGGCCTCTTGCTGGACAACGCCGCCTGGGACCGCGTCGCGGACCTCATCAAGGAAGACGATTTCTATCGCTACGACCACCGGCTGATCTGGCAGCAGATGGCCAAGCTGATCGGGCTGGCGCGTCCCGCCGACGTCGTGACGACCCACGAGTCGCTCCAAACCGCGGGCAAGGCGGAAGAGGCGGGCGGGCTGGCCTACCTGAACTCGCTGGCGCAGAACACGCCGTCGGCCGCCAACATCCGGCGCTATGCGGAAATCGTGCGCGACCGCGCGGTGCTGCGCCGGCTGGTCACCGTGTCCGACGAGATCTCGGCCGCCGCCTTCAGCCCCCAAGGCAAGGACACGCGGCAACTGCTGGACGAGGCGGAGTCGAAGATCTTCAAGATCGCGGAAGAGGGTGCGCGCGGCAGTGCCGGCTTCCTGTCGCTGCAGCCGCTGCTGACTCAGGTGGTCGAGCGCATCGACGAGCTCTACCACCGCGACAGCACCTCGGACGTCACGGGCGTGCCCACGGGGTTCTCCGACCTCGACAAGATGACCTCGGGGCTGCAGCCGGGCGACATGGTCGTGGTGGCCGGCCGCCCCTCCATGGGCAAGACCGCCTTCTCGGTCAACATCGGCGAGCACGTGGCGGTGGAAGAGGGCCTGCCGGTGGCGATATTCTCCATGGAAATGGGCGCCTCGCAGCTGGCCATGCGTGTGCTGGGTTCGGTCGGCCGCCTGGACCAGCAGCGCTTGCGCACGGGCAAGCTGCTGGACGAGGACTGGCCCAAGCTGACGCACGCCATCCAGAAGATGCAGGACACCCAGCTCTACATCGACGAGACGCCCGCGCTCAGCCCCATGGAACTGCGCTCGCGCGCCCGCCGCCTGGCCCGGCAGTGCGGCCAGCTGGGCCTGATCATCATCGACTACCTGCAGCTGATGTCGGGCAACGGCGGTGGCGGCAACGAGAACCGGGCGTCGGAACTGTCGGAAATCAGCCGCTCGATGAAGGGTCTGGCCAAGGAGCTGAACTGCCCGCTGATCGCGCTTTCCCAGCTCAACCGGGGCCTGGAACAGCGCCCCAACAAACGCCCGGTGATGAGCGACCTGCGGGAATCCGGCGCCATCGAGCAGGATGCGGACGTGATCATCTTCCTGTACCGCGACGAGGTCTACAACCCCGACACCCCCGACAAGGGCACGGCCGAAATCATCATCGGCAAGCAGCGTAACGGCCCGATTGGTACCGTTCGCTTGACCTGGCAAGGCATGTATACGAAGTTCCAGAACTTCTCGGGCAACGCGTTCGTCGATTCTGACTATTAGACCCCCCCTACGCGCTTGCGCGCGCCCCCAGGGGCGGCACTGGTGGACCGGCGAAGCCGGATCCACGGTGCCCGGGAAACTCATCGGCTGTTGGGGGTTGGGTTTTTGTGGGGGGATTTTTTTTCTTGGCGCCGTCTGGCGTTTTTTTTCGCCTTCCGCTTTGACTCTGCGGGGTCCTCGGCAATGGATCCATTCCCCGCCAAGCCGCGTCAGTTCTAGATTTTCAAGAAATCGCCAGTCAATATCGCCACCCGTCACCAGCCCATTGGTACCCCAGGATGCGGTGGATCCGGCTCCGCCGGTCCACTCGCATCGCCCCCTGGGGGGCGCCCGAAGGGCGTAGGGGGGTGCTACACTTCGCGCGGTTTTTTAACACGTCATGTAACTGTCATATGACGTACTGCGAGGACGTGATGTTTGGACGCTTGATGCCCAAAGAGGGCCGCTTTTTCGATCTGTTCAAGGCGCATGCCGATCTGTCGCGCCAGGGCAGCCGGGAGCTGGCGGCCCTGATGGCCGACCTGGGCCAGGCCGAAGAGCGGGTCAAGAACATCGAGACGCTGGAGAAGAAGGCCGACAAGGTCACCCACGATACGGTCGATCTGCTGCACAAGACCTTCATCACGCCGCTGGACCGGGACCAGATCCACAACCTCATCACGACCATGGACGACATCCTGGACCTGATGGAGGACGCGGCCCAGTGCATCACCCTCTATGACATCCGCGCGGTCACGCCGGACGCCCGCGCGCTGGCCGACATCGGGGTGCAGTGCTGCGACCGGCTGCACATGGTGGTGAGCCTGCTGCACAACCTGAACGACACGGCCAGCATCATGAAGATCTGCGAAGAGATCGACCGGCTGGAGTCGGACGCGGACCGGGTCATGCGCCGAGGCATGGGCCGCCTGTTCCGCGACGAGGCCGACACCCGCCAGTTGATCAAGATGAAGGCAATCTACGAATTGCTGGAAGAAATCACCGACAAGTGCGAGGACGTTGCGAACCTGATCGAAGGCATCGTCCTGGAAAACGCCTAGTCGGAAGGATTTCATGGATACGCTTCAGATCAGTTTCGCCACGCTTGCCTTCCTGGTCGTTCTGGCACTCATTTTCGATTTCATGAATGGGTTCCATGACGCAGCCAACTCTATCGCCACCGTGGTTTCCACGGGGGTGCTCAAGCCTCATCACGCGGTCGCTTTCGCCGCGTTTTTTAATTTCGCCGCGCTTTTCGTCTTCCACCTGAAGGTGGCGGCCACCGTCGGCAAGGGCATCATCGACCCGAGCGTGGTGGACCACTACGTCGTCTTCGGCGCGCTGGTGGGCGCCATCGCGTGGAACATCATCACCTGGTTCTTCGGCATCCCTTCCTCATCCTCGCATGCCCTCATCGGTGGCATCGTGGGCGCGGGCCTGGCCAGTTCGGGCCCCAGCGTGCTGATGGTCCGGGAAATCCTCTACATCGTCGCCTTCATCGTGGTGTCGCCGGTCCTGGGCTTCGTGCTGGGCGGCTTGCTGATGCTGCTGGTGTCCTGGCTGTTCCGCCGAACGCGTCCGCTGCGGGTGGACGGCTGGTTCCGGCGTCTGCAACTGGTCTCGGCGGGGCTGTACAGCCTGGGGCACGGCGGCAACGACGCGCAGAAGACCATCGGCATCATCTGGTTGCTGCTGATCGCGGCCAACGTCCCGGGGGCCAAGGACCATGTCCCGATCTGGGTGGTGGTCAGTTGCTACGTGGCGATCGCGCTGGGCACGATGTTCGGCGGCTGGCGCATCGTCAAGACCATGGGGCAGCGCATCACCAAGCTCAAGCCGGTGGGCGGTTTCTGCGCCGAGACCGGCGGCGCGATGACACTGTTCCTGGCCGCCATGCTGGGCATTCCCGTCTCGACCACCCACACCATCACCGGCGCCATCGTCGGCGTTGGCTCCAGCCGCAAGTTCAACGCCGTGCGCTGGGGCCTGGCGGGCAACATCGTTTGGGCCTGGATCCTGACCATCCCGGCTTCGGCCCTGGTGGCCGCGGGCGCCTGGTGGGTGGGCAAGACCCTGTTCTGAGGCCGGGGCACCGCGTTACGGCATGTTTCCAGTATGATGGCGCGCCATGGCGGCCGGCAAAGGCCGCCTGGAACCGCCGCGCGGGGAAGAGGGGAGCGCCCGGGCGTCGGCATGATCCCCTTTTCCCGGAATCGCCATCATGACACCTGCACCGATACAATCCTTGCTTGAATCGCGCGCGCTGCTGCTGTTCGGCCGCATTCTCCTGACGTTCATGTTCTGGACCAGCGGCCTGGTCAAGCTGTTCGATTTCCAGGGCGGCATGGCGGAGATGAGCCATTTCGGGCTTGAACCGGCCTGGTTGTTCAACGTGCTGACCATCATCGTCCAGCTTGGCGGCTCGCTGTTGATCATCTTCAATCGGGCCGCATGGCTGGGCGCCGGCGCCCTGGCCGTATTCACGGTGCTGACCATCCCGCTGGCGCATCCATTCTGGAAGTTCGAGGGCGAGACCGCATTCCACGAAATGATGGTCGTGCTCGAACACATCACCGTGATCGGCGGCCTGATCGTCGTCGCCATCCTGGGCCATCGCGGCGCCCGCAGGTAATTTCCGTTCCAGCCATAAGAGGACCGACCCCGCCATGATCCGCCATATCGTCATGTGGACACTCAAGGACGAAGCCGAAGGCGCCGACCGCCAGACCAATATGCAGAAGGTCCGGCGGCTGCTGGAAAGCTGCCGCGATTGCGTGCCCGGCATCCTGGAATTCGAGGTGGGGTTGGCCACCGATGGCCACGAGGCCACGCACGACGTCGTGCTGAACTCGCTGTTCGCCAGCCGCGAGGCGCTGGACGCCTACCAGGCGCATCCGCGCCACGTGGCGATCAAGCCGTTCATGGGCGCGGTGCGGGCCGAACGGGCGTGCCTGGACTACGATCTGCCGGCGGCAAGGTAGGGCGGGGATGTCGATCACGAATCCCATCACCGTCACGGACGTACCCATTCCCTTCCTGGCCTGGCTGGGCGCCCAGTTGGTCAAGGCAGAGGGCGGCCAGTCCGAGGTCCGGCTGGACGTCCTGCCGCAGCACTGCAACAGCTGGCACGTCTGCCACGGCGGCGTGCTGATGACCATGCTGGACGCGGCCATGGCCACGGCCGCGCGGTCGCTGCATCCTGAACTGCGCGGCAGCGCCACGGTGGACATGACCACCAGCTTCGTGCGGCCAGGGGAGGCCGGCACGCTCGTCGCCTATGGCAAGTGCTATCACCGCTCCAGCACCATGGCCTTCTGCGAGGCCGAGGTGCGCGACGAAGGCGGCGGGCTGGTGGCCCGTTCCAGCGGCACGTTCAAGTACATCAAGAAGCGCGGCGACCAGGGCGTCGATGGCTGAGCTGCGGCACCCCCGGCCCCTGGATCCGCAGGTGGCCGACCTCGTGTCACGGGTGCAGCGGGCCCACCGTCCGCCTTACTGGCACTACACGCCTCAGCAGGCGCGCGCCATCCACGAAAAAGCCAGCAAGGTGCTGGAAATCGCCGCGGTCGAAGTGGCCGAGCTGCGCGACCTGGACATACCGGTGGGTGACGGAGCCACCATAGGCGCGCGCCTGTACACGGGCATGCAGGCCCCGGATCCGGCGCCGCTGGTGATCTTCTCCCATGGCGGCGGTTTCACTATAGGCAGCGTGCGGGACTACGACGCGGTCTGCCGCATGTTGGCCAACGGCGTCCGCTGCAAGGTGTTGTCGCTGGACTACCGGCTGGCGCCCGAGCACCGCTTTCCCACCGCCGCCAACGACGTCTACGCCGCCTGGCGCTGGGCATTCGAGCGGCATGCCATGCTGGGCATCGATCCGACCCGGGTGGCCGGGATGGGGGACAGCGCGGGCGGCACGCTCACTGCCCAGGCCGCGCTGAGGGCGCGAGACGACGGCCTGGCGCTGGCGGCGCAGGTGCTGCTGTATCCCGGTACCAGCGCCTGGCAGGACACGGCCTCGCACCGGGCGTATGCCACCGGCTATCTGCTGGACGAACGGACCATACAGTGGTTCTTCAACCAGTACCTGCGGGATGACGCCGACCGCCTGGACTGGCGCTTCGCGGTGCTGGACGCTCCGGAGTTCGTCGGGCTGGCGCCCGCCTTCCTGCAGTTGGCGGAGTGCGATCCGCTAGTGGACGAAGGGCTGGCCTACGGGCACAAGCTGGAAGCGGCCCGGGTACCGGTCCGGATCCAGGTCTACCAGGGCGCCATCCACAGCTTCTACAACATGGGCGGGGCCCTGCGGGTGGCGCGGCAGGCGCACCGCGACTCGGTGGACTATCTGCGCGCGGTATTCGAGACCTCGAACGCGGCTTGACGCAGCGAACCGGGAATCAGCAGCCGTGCCTGTTCGGCGTTGTCGAAACCGCGTTCGGCCGCCTCGACGTGACCGTCGCGCGTGGCCCGGATTACCGTCTGGGCCCGCGTGCCGTAGTCGGGCGTGATGATGAAGGCCGCCGATAGGGCGCGCTCGCGTTCCAGGCTGATGCCGGTGCTGGGCAGTTGCATGTCTTCGGCGATCGTCGTGTCGCTCAGCATCTGGAGATAGGCCGACGTGCGGGCCTCGGTGGCCTTGAGCGTGGCCAGCGCGGCGGTCGTGCGCACGACCTTGGGCCAGGGCGTGTCCAGCACCGCGTTCGACAGCCCGTAGACGCCGGCGCTCAGGGCCTCGGGCGAGGTGGCGGAATGGCCGCGGCGGTGCGACAGGTACCACAGCGACGGCGTCCGTCCGAACAGTTCCCCCACCACCAGGTTGAATCCGTTGAAGGGTTCCGCACGCCGGGCCAGGTCGCGCAGGTAGCTCGCCGGTGTCGAGGTGCCGGCCAGGAAGCCGGACACCAGCCCGCCGCGCGATGGCGCGGCCGGATCGTTCCGGCCTCCCTCGCGATAGTTCGTAATCGCGGCGAAGCGTCCCTGCCGCGTGATGCCCATCCAGGTCCCGCCCGCGGCCAGGTCGCGTCCGGCCCAGATGTCGGGATGATCCTGCCACCAGTCGGCGGCGGCCGTGGGCCGGGCGTAGAACTCGTCGCGGTTGGCCACCATGAGCAGGGTGGTCGAACCGCGCGGATCCCAGGCGAAGGCCATCAGGCACATGGCGTCAGCCTTCCCATCCCGCCGGGTCGGCGGGCAGATCGACGAAGACCTCGCTGCGGCGGGGGGCGAGCAGCAAGGGCGCCAGTCCGCAGGCCTGCACGGCCTCGGCCAGCGCGGCCTCGAGCGCGGGCATATCGGCCACGTCTTCGTAGATCTCCATCCAGGTGACCACGCCGTTGTCGGCGGCGGGGCGGGCCTGCAGGGCCACGCGGGCGCTCCAGGCCCGACCGGCCTCGAGTACCCGGCGGGCGGGCGCCAGCGCCTCGGCGCGCCGGGCCTGCGGCAGTTTGTAGTAGACGTAGAGATTGTGCATGGCGGATCCCGGCGCTGGGCTCATGCCGAGCGGGTATCGTCGGACAGGGCGTAGGGCAGCGCCTGCGGCTGGATGATCGGACCGGCGGGCGAGCCGGCGTGCAGGGGGGCATCGCCTTGCGCGGCGGCCAGCGAGCTTTCGTACAGTATCGCGGCCCGGTCGCCGTCCCGCGCCGCATTGACGATGCGGCCGCAAGGCTGGTCGTCGCCTTCCTGGAAGACGTCGATGCCGGCCAGGGCCTGGGGGTCCGCCTGTTCGCCGGCGACATGGCCCGCGAACATGCGGCGCTTGAGTTTGCCCAGGTAGTGGCTGCGCGCGACCACTTCCTGGCCGGGGTAGCAACCCTTGGTGAAGCTGACTCCGCCTATCAATTCCAGGTTGACCATCTGCGGCACGAACAGGTCTTGCGTCGGCGCCGTGATCCAGGGCAGGCCCGCAGCGATGTCGGCGGCGCGCCAGGCCTGGGCCAGGCCGGCCTGCGCGGGTGACGCCAGCGCCGTTCCCAGGCGCTGCAATGCGTCGTCCGTTCCTATCCACCACCAGCGCGGCGACGATTCCGGAGCGCAAGGCGCCGCGATCCAGGTCGCGTCGGCCAAATCGGCGCGCGACCAGGGCGCCGCGGGCAGCAGCCCGCCCGCAGCCGTTTGCAGGGCCGCCGCATCGGCGCCGCGCCAGACGCCAGCCACGCGCAGCGGCGTGGCCGCGAGCTTGACCTTGGCGCGCAGCACGAACATGGACAGGCGTTTTTGCAGAGCCTGGGCGATGCTGGCATCGACCAGGGCCAGCACGCGCGGGACCGGATCGGCGGGATCGGGCTGGGCGCGCCAGACGATGGCGCTGGCAAGCAGCCGGCCCTTGGCCGTGCAATAGCCGGCCAGCCGGGCGTCGGCGTCGCCGAGCTGCTTGACGTCTTGGGTCAGTTGCCCCTGGAGGAATTCGATCGTGTCGGCACCACGGGCCTCGAGCACGGTCAAATGGTCCAGCGGCGCGATGTGCGCGATGGCGGCATCCGGCCGCGCGCTCGCGGATAAAATCTCTTGGACGGACATCTTGAAACGGTCGATGAGGTCGATCGAAGTATTATAGGCGCCCATGCCCAAACGACATTTTTCCCTGAAACGCACGCTGCTCGTGTCGCTCGCCGCGCTGTTGCTGGCATCGCTGGCCATCGTCGGCGCCGGCGTCGCGTGGCTGCGCATGCCGCTTACCCTGCCCACCGACAAGGTGGACTTCGTCATCGATGAAGGCACGACCATGCGGGGCATCGCCCGGCAGGTGCGCGACGCCGGCATCGCCGTGCCGCCCGAGGTCCTGATCGCCTATGCGCGCGTGACCGGCACCGAGCGCCGCATCAAGGCCGGCGGCTACGAGGTGGCCCGGGGCGACTCGCTGTGGACGCTGCTGAACCGGCTCGCGCGCGGCGACGTCACGCAGCGGGAAATCCGCTTCATCGAGGGCTGGAACTTCCGCCAGATACGCGCGGCCCTGCGCCGCCATCCGGACGTGCGCCAGACCCTGGACGGCCTCGACGACGCCACCGTCACGGCCAGGATCGGCGCCTCGACCAGCCACCCGGAAGGCCTGTTCTTCCCCGACACCTACCTGTTCGCCGTGGGCTCCAGCGACATCGACATCCTGCGCCGCGCCTACCGCGCACAGCAGCGCGAGCTGGCCGATATCTGGGCGCAGCGCGATCCGGACCTGCCGCTGGGCTCGCCCTACGAAGTCCTGATCCTGGCCTCCATCGTCGAAAAGGAAACCGGCATGGAAGCGGATCGCCGGCGCATCGCCGGCGTGTTCGTGAACCGGCTCAAGGTCGGCATGCCGCTGCAGACCGATCCGACGGTCATCTACGGCCTGGGCGAGGTCTTCGACGGCAACCTGCGCCGCCGCGACCTGCGTGCCGACACGCCGTGGAATACCTACACGCGCCGCGGACTGCCGCCCACGCCCATCTCCAACCCGGGCCGGGCCTCGCTGCTGGCCGCGGTCCAACCCGAAAAGCACAAGTACCTGTATTTCGTTTCTCGTGGCGACGGCACCAGCGCGTTCTCCGAGACCCTGGACAGCCACAACCGCTACGTCGCGCGCTACCAGCTCAGGGGACAGGGGCTGCAGGCTCCGCCGTCCTTCCAGACCGAGGCGGTGCAGCCATGAGCGCCGGCGCGAACACCGCCGCCGCCCGCCGTGGCCGCTTCATCACGCTCGAGGGCGTGGACGGCGCGGGCAAGAGCACGCATCTGGAGTGGCTCGTGGCCCAACTGCGCGAGGCCGGCCTGGACGTGGTGCAGACCCGCGAGCCCGGCGGTACGCCGCTGGCCGAGAAACTGCGCGAGTTGCTGCTGAACGAGCCCATGCGCCTCGATACCGAGACTCTGCTGATGTTCGCCGGGCGCTGCGAGCACGTGCGCACCGTGATCGAGCCGGCGCTGGCGCGGGGCCGGTGGGTGGTCTGCGATCGCTTCACCGACGCCACCTATGCCTACCAGGGCGGCGGCCGGGGGCTCTCGGCCGAGCGCATCGCGGTGCTCGAACAATGGGTGCACGGCGACCTGCAGCCCGACGTGACCTGGCTGTTCGACGTCCCGCTCGAGGTGTCGCGCGAGCGGCTGGGCCGGGGGCGCACCCTGGACCGCTTCGAACGCGAGGACGATGCCTTCTTCGAACGCACCCGGGCGGCCTACCATGCCCGGGCCGAGGCGGATCCGGCACGCTTTCGCATCATCGATTCGACCCGCCCGATCGAGGCGGTGCGGGCCGAGCTGGCCGCCCAGGTGCGGGCCTGCATCGCCCAGGCGAGCGGCGCATGAGCGCACCCCGGTTCTATCCCTGGCATGAAGAAGCGGCCCACGCCTGGCTGGGCCAGGAGCAGCGGCGGCGCTTCGCCCATGCCTGGCTCATCCACGGACTGGCGGGCATAGGCAAGGTCGAGTTCGCGCGCGCCGCGGCCGCCAGTCTGCTGTGCGAGTCGCCACAGGACGGCATGGCCTGCGGGCATTGCCCGGCCTGCACCTGGTATGCGTCGGGCAACCATCCCGACTTCCGCCGCGTCCGCCCCGAGGCGGTGGCGCTGGCCGAAGGCCAGGCCGAGGAAGGCGATGCCGAGGAAGAAGCCACCGATGCCGACGGCAAGAAGGCCGGCAAGCGCGCGCCCTCGCGCGAGATCCGCATCGAGCAGATACGCGCCCTCGAATCCTGGGCCAACACCGGCACGCATCGTGGCGGGCTGCGGGTCGTGGTGCTGTATCCGGCCGAAGCGCTCAACACCATTTCGGCCAACGGCCTTCTGAAGATCCTGGAGGAGCCGCCGCCCCAGACCGTGTTCCTGCTCGTGTCCGACGCGCCCGACCGGCTGCTGCCGACCCTGGTGTCGCGCTGCCGCCGGCTGCCTTTGGGGACGCCGGCACCCGGGCCCGCGCTGGCCTGGCTGGAAGAGCAGGGCATCCAGGATGCGGCCGCGCAACTGGCCGCCGCGGGAGGCGCACCGGTCGCGGCCTGGCGCCGCGCCGAAGCCGGCGTTCCGCCCCGGGCGCCGTGGCTGGACACCTTCGCGGCCGCGCTCGCGCAGGGCAAGCCGCCAGACCTGGGGCAGATCGTCGATGCGCTGGACAAGATTCCGGCCGCGGAATGGATAGACGCGCTGCAGCGCCTGGCCACCGACGTGGCACTGGCCCAGGCTGGCATCGGCGCGCGCTATTTCCCCGAACTGGCGCCCCACAGCGCGAAGATAGGGGAGCGCGCCGAACGTGGCCGCGTGGCTGAGCTGTCGCGCTGGCTGACCCGCCAGCGCAGGATCGCCGACCATCCGCTCAATGCCCGGCTGTTCGCCCAGGATGTGCTGGCGCAGGCCAGCGCGGCCTGCCTGGGCCGCCGTCCCGCGCGAGCCGCCCAGGCCTAGGGCCCGCCCGCTGGTACTATGGATTCCGCAGCCTTACCGTCTTCCTTGCCCATGTTCGTCGATTCGCATTGCCATCTGGATTTTCCCGAACTGGCCGCGCAACTGCCCGAGATCCTCGAGCGCATGCGCGGCAACCACGTTGCCCAGGCGCTGTGCGTCAGCGTGAACCTGCCCGACTGGCCCAGGTTGATGGAACTGGTGCGGGCCCATGACAACCTCTGGGCTTCGGTGGGCGTGCACCCCGACTACGAGGACACGCCCGACCCCACGGTCGAGCAACTGGTCGAGCTGGCGGCGACTCCCAAAGTCGTGGCGATAGGCGAAACCGGGCTGGACTACTACCGCCTGACCGGCGACCTGGCTTGGCAGCGCGACCGCTTCCGCAACCACATCCGCGCCGCCCGGCAAACCGGCAAACCCCTGATCATCCATACCCGCTCGGCGGCGGAAGATACGCTGCGCATCATGGAGGAAGAGGGGGCCGCGGAGGTCGGTGGCGTGATGCACTGCTTCACCGAATCCCAGGCGGTGGCCGATGCCGCCATCGCGATGAACTTCCGCATTTCCTTTTCGGGCATCGTCACCTTCAAGAATGCCCGGGAACTTCAGGACGTGGCCCGCAGCATTCCGCTGGACCGGATCCTGATCGAGACCGATTCGCCGTACCTGGCGCCCGTGCCACATCGCGGCAAGCTGAACGATCCGTCCAAGGTGATCCATGTGGCCGAGAAGATCGCCGAGCTGCGCGGCCTGGCAGTTCAGGCGGTAGCAGATGCATCGACCGAGAATTTTTTCAATTTATTCAAAGACATAAAGCACTAAATTAAAGCTAGAAATAACTTTAACAAACCTCCCTTGTTCTTGAAGAAAAAATCTTTTCAATCAATGCATTGAAAGGAAAATATAAGGAAATACGTTATGTCTGGCTCGTGGACCCACCGGGGATGGGGTTTTCTGCTGCTGTGGTGCTGGCTGACGGCCTTCTCGGCAGCGCAGGCCAGCGCGGAAGAGGACTTCTGGATCGCCGTACGCAACGATCGAGCCTCCACGGTCAAATCGCTGCTGGGACGGGGCATGGATCCCAACATGTCCAACGCCGCCAGCAATACGCCGCTGCTGGAAGCCGTCAAGGAAGAGGCCTGGGGCGTCTATGACGTCCTGCTGGCCGACAAGCGCATCGACGTCAATCGCCAGAACCGGCTGCGCGAGACTCCGCTGATGTACCTGGCCATCCGGGGCGAAGCCGCCCGGATGGAAAAGTTGATCGAACGCGGCGCCGAGGTCAATCAGGAGGGCTGGACGGCGTTGCACTATGCCGCTTCCAAAGGCAACGACGACGCAGTCCGCGTGCTGATCGAGCACTATGCCTACATCGACGCCGAATCGCCCGGGAAGATGACGCCCCTGATGATGGCCATGCGCTACGACCACACCTCGACGGTCAAGCTGCTGCTGGACGAGGGGGCGGACGGCTATGTCCGCAACGACGAGGGCAAGAACGCCGTGGATGTTGGCCGGGACGCGGGCAACACGATATTGGCCAACAATCTGGTCGAACGCCTGAACCAGGATCGCCAGCGGCGGCAGCAGCAGCGCCGCTAGACCGGAAAGGCCGGCAGGCTGCCGGCCCGCAGGCGGATGCCGACCTCGTCGCCCACGCGATGTCCGTCGTCGCGGGGCATCTGGGCCAGCACCTCGCTGCCCGAGGGCAGGCGCAGGGTGTATAGGTAGCCCGGGCCGCGAAAGACCTTGTGGACCAGCCGCGCCCGGATGGGGCTGTCGGTGTCGGCCAGCAGGTCGTCGGGCCGTAGCAGGACCCGGACCTGTCCATTCGCGGAAGCGGGGTCCGGCGCGTCGATGTCGCCGAATTCGAGGCGGATGCTGCCGTTGCCCACCCGCTGGCCCGGCACCAGCACGCCGGCGCCGATGAAACCGGCCACGAATGCCGTCACGGGGTGATGGTAAAGATCGTAGGCGCTGCCCCACTGTACGATCCGGCCTTGTTCCATCACGCCGATCTCGTCGGCCATCGCGAAGGCCTCGGCCTGGTCGTGGGTCACCAGGATCGCGGTCGCCTCGGCTTCCTTCAGGATCTCCCGTATTTCGCCGGCCAGGCGCTCGCGCAGGTCCACGTCCAGGCTGGAAAAGGGCTCGTCCAGCAACAGCAGTTCGGGGCGGGGCGCCAGCGCACGGGCCAGCGCGACGCGCTGCTGCTGGCCGCCCGACAGTTCATGCGGATACTTGCCTCCCAGCGAGGCCATGCCGACCAGGGACAGGAGTTCGCGCACGCGCGCGGCGCGGACCGCGGGCGGTTCGCGCCGCAGGCCGAAACCGACGTTGTCGTCCACCGACAGGTGGGGGAACAGCGCGTAGTCCTGGAACATGACGCCCACGCGCCGCTTCTCGGGAGCCAGGCTGCGGCGCGGCGTGGCGACGGCCTCGCCGTGCAGCGCGATGCTGCCGGCCAAAAGCGGCTCGAAGCCGCTGATCGCGCGCAGCACCGTGCTTTTGCCGCAGCCCGACGGCCCGAGCAGGCAGCCGATGCGCCCTTCGTGCAACGCCAGCGACAAGTCGGCGACGACGACGTGCATGCCGGTCGGCATGCGGTAGCCCAGGCGGACGTGATCGAGCTGCAGGTGAGGGTGGGGCATGGGGTCGGACGGATTGTGCAAGCGCATGAATATAATTCGTATTCCTGCTTGCCGCCAACGCCAGACGGACCTTCGCTCCCGCGTCAGCCGTCGACTTGTCCTGGTATCCGATGCACCGACGCACCGCGCTTTCCTGGCCGGCAGCCGCTGTGGCCGCCTTCATCGCCTTGCCCATCATCTGCCTGCTGTGGTCGGTGTCGAACGCCGACGCCGGCGCGCGGGACATCCTTGCCCACCTGGCAGGCACGGTGCTGCCGGGCTATGCCGCGACCTCGCTGCTGCTGATGGCGGCCGTGGGCGTGGGCGCCGCGCTGGTGGGCATCGCCACCGCCTGGACCGTGGCCGCCCACGACTTTCCCGGCCGCCGCATCTACGAATGGGCACTGATCCTGCCGCTGGCCATGCCCACCTACGTCATGGCCTACGCCTTCACCGATTTCTTCCAGTTCTCCGGGCCGGTGCAGACCCTGCTGCGGGACCTGACGGGGCAGCCCCGGCTGCCGTGGTTCCCGGCCATCCGGTCGTGGTACGGGGCCGCGCTGGTCTTCATCTTCGCCTTCTATCCCTACGTCTACCTGCTGACGCGCACGGCTTTCCTCGAACGCAGTCCGCGCCTGTCGGAGGCCGCGCGCACGCTGGGCTGCGGGCCGGCACGGGCGTTCTTCGCGGTCGTCCTGCCGCTGGCACGTCCCGCCGCGGTGGCCGGCATCACGCTGGTCCTGATGGAGACGCTGGCCGATTACGGCGCGGTGTCCTACTTCGGCGTGCAGACCTTCACCACCGGCATCTACCGGGCCTGGCTGTCCATGGGAGACCGCGTCGCCGCGGCGCAACTGGCGTCGGCCCTGCTGGCGTTCGTGTGCGTGCTGGTCTGGCTGGAACGCCGCAGCCGGTTCCGCCTGCGCTTTCACGCGGGCGCGCAACGCCACGTGCAGGCGCCGCGCCGGCTGTCGGGCCGCCAGGCGGTCTGGGCCAACCTGGTGTGCCTGGTGCCGCTCACGCTGGGGTTCCTGCTGCCCGTGGCCATCATGCTGCGGTTCGCCGCCCAGGACCTCCACGTCATCGACTGGAGCCGCTATGTCATGTGGCTGGGCAATACGCTGCGGCTGGCGGCCACGACCTCGGTACTGGCCGTGGCGCTGGCGCTGGGGCTGGCCTACGCCGCTCGCCTGGCGCCCGGCCGGCTGGTGCGCGCCGCCAACAGCGTGGCCGGCATGGGCTACGCGGTGCCCGGCGCGGTGCTGGCGGTGGGCCTGCTGATCCTCGTGGGCGCGCTGGACGGCTGGATGGAGGCGTGGGGCTGGTCGTTCCAGGGCACGCTGACCGGCACGCTGACGCTGCTGGTCTATGCCTACCTGGTCCGCTTCCTGGCGGTGGCGCTGCAAACGACGGAAGCGGGGCTGGCCAAGATCACGCCGTCGCTGGACGCCAGCGCGCGCAGCCTGGGCGCGGGGACCTGGGAACTGCTGACGCGGGTGCACCAGCCGCTATTGCGGCGCAGCCTGCTGACCGCCGCCTTGCTGGTGTTCGTGGACGTGATGAAGGAACTGCCCGCGACCCTGGTGCTGCGGCCATTCAATTTCGATACGCTGGCCGTGATCACCGACCACCTGGCCTCGGACGAGCGCCTGGGGGAGGCCGCCGTCCCGGCACTGACCATCGTACTGGCCGGCCTGCTGCCCGTGATCGTGCTGGCCCGCGCCATTTCCCGGCGGGACAAACTTACGAAAAGCTGAAAGATTTGACGAGATGGATGGGAATGACAATAATTCCTATCCGTTTTCAACTTGCTCTTATCCCGAGGCCTCGTCCATGCTCAAGCTTTCCCTGCTGACCGCCGCCTTGCTGGCCGTCTCCGCCGGCGCTCACGCGCAGGAACTGAACATCTATTCCGCCCGCCACTACCAGACGGACGAGCTGCTCTACAAGGGATTCACCGACCAGACCGGGATCAAGATCAACCGCATCGAGGCGGGCGACGCCGCGCTGGTCGAGCGCCTGAAAAGCGAAGGCGCCAAGAGCCCCGCCGACGTGATCCTGATGGTCGATGCCGCGCGGCTGTGGCGCGCCGAGGCCGATGGCCTGTTCCAGCCGGTCAGCTCCAAGGTGCTGGCCGAGCGCATCCCCGCCAACCTGCAAGGCGGCGAACCGGGCAAGGACCCGCAATGGTTCGGCTTTTCCACGCGCGCCCGCGTCATCGTCTACAACAAGTCGGCCGTCAACCCGGCCGACGTCGATACCTACGAGAAGCTGGCCGACCCGAAGAACAAGGGCAAGGTCTGCACGCGGTCCGGTTCGCACCCCTACATGCTGTCCCTGCTGGGCTCGCTGATCGAGCGCAACGGCGAGGCCGCGGCCGAAAAATGGGCCCAGGGCATGGTGGCCAACATGGCGCGCAACCCACAGGGCGGCGACACCGACCAGATCAAGGGCGTGGCTTCGGGCGAATGCGGCGTGGCGCTGACCAACAACTACTACTACGTGCGCATGGCCCGCTCGGACAAGCCCGAGGACAAGGCCGCGATCGCCAAGATCGGCTTCCTGTGGCCCGACCAGGCGGGGCAGGGCGTGCACATGAACGTGGCCGGCGGCGCGGTGGCCCGCCATGCGCCGCACAAGGAAGCCGCGGTCAAGTTCCTGGAATACCTGGCCAGCGATAAGGCGCAGAACTATTTCGCTGCCGGCAACAACGAATGGCCGGCCGTGCGTTCGGTGAAGTCCGACAACGCCGCGCTGGAGGCGCTGGGCTCGTTCAAGGCCGAGACCGTGTCGATCGGCGCGATCGGCCGCAACCAGGTCACCGCCCAGAAGCTCCTGGACCGTACCGGTTACCGCTGATCGGCCCTGCGGGCAGGAGAACGGCTCTGTAGAATGAGGGGCCGCCTCCTTCCATCGTTCTCCGCATGCCCGCTTCCTCTGCGCTCGTTCCCGGTTTCATGGTCGTCCACGGCAATCGCCTGGAAGACCTGCGCGGGCTGGCGGTGTCGTGGATGCAGCGGGCGCCGCTTTCGCCGCTGGAAAATGAAACCATCCTGGTGCAAAGCAATGGCATTGCCCAGTGGCTCAAGCTCGCGCTGGCGGAAGACCCGCGCGGGCCAGGGCAGGGCTGCGGCATCGCCGCTGCCATCGACGTCCAACTGCCCGCCCGTTTCCTGTGGCGGGCCTATCGCCTGGTGCTGGGGCGCGACAAGCTGCCGGAGACTTCGTCGCTCGATCGCAACGGGCTGACCTGGCGGCTGCTGCGCCTGCTGCCGGCGCAACTGGATCACGAATCTTTCCTGCCGCTGCGCCGTTTCCTGGCCGACGATGCCAGCATGCGCAAGCGCCATCAGCTCGCGGAACGGCTGGCCGACCTGTACGACCAGTACCAGGTCTATCGCGCCGACTGGCTGGACGATTGGGAGCACGGACGCGACGTGCTGCGCACCTCGCGCCGCGGCACGGTCCCGCTGGCGGCGGAAGACCGCTGGCAGCCGGCGTTGTGGCGCGCGCTGCTGGCCGACGTGGGCGACGATGGCCTGATCCAGAGCCGGGCGGGGGTGCATCGCCGCTTCGTCGCCCGCATGGCGCAGCTCGATGCGCCGCCGCCGGGCTTGCCGCGGCGCGTGATCGTGTTCGGCATCTCGTCCATGCCGGCGCAGGCGCTGGAAGCGCTTGCCGCGCTGGCGAAGTTCTCGCAGGTGTTGCTGTGCGTCCATAACCCCTGCCAGCACCACTGGGCGGACATCGTGGCCGACCAGGACCTGCTGCGCCACCAGTACCGGCGGCAGCAGCGCCGGCCCGGCATGCCCGCCACGCTGGATGCCGAAACGCTGCACAACTTCGGCAATCCGCTGCTGGCGGCCTGGGGCAAGCAGGGCCGCGACTACATCCACCTGCTCGACACCTACGACGTACCCGAGCGCTACCAGGAACATTTCGCCTCGATCAGCGACCGCCGCATCGATCTTTTCAACGAGGCCCCCGCCGACCATCTGCTGGCGCAGATCCAGGACGACATCCTGAACCTGCGGTCGCTGGCCGAGACCCGCGAGCAATGGCCACCGATCGATCCGCGGGCGGACGAATCGGTGCGTTTCCACATCGCCCACAGCCCGCAGCGCGAGGTGGAGATCCTGCACGACCAGTTGCTGGCGCGCTTCAACGCGGATCCGCAACTGCGTCCGCGCGACGTAATCGTCATGGTGCCGGACATCGATGCCTACGCGCCGCACGTGCGGGCGGTATTCGGGCTGGTGGACCCGGGCGACGCCCGTTACATTCCCTTCACGCTGGCCGACCAGGGCCAGCGGGGGCGGGAGCCGCTGCTGATCGCGATCGAGCATCTGCTGCGCCTGCCCGACAGCCGCTTCGCCGTCAGCGATATCCTCGACCTGCTGGATGTGCCGGGTGTACGCAAGCGCTTTGGCATCCGCGAGGGGGACCTGCCCCAGTTGCATCGATGGATAGAGGGCGCCGGCGTGCGCTGGGGGCTGGATGCGGACCAGCGGGCCAGCCTGGGCCTGCCCGGCGGCATGGAGCAGAATACGTGGCGCTTCGGCCTGCGGCGCATGTTGCTGGGTTACGCGGTCGGGGCCGGCGGTCCCTACGGCGACATCGAGCCCTATGATGAAGTGGGCGGCCTCGACGCCGCTTTGGTCGGATCGCTGGACGCGCTGATCGACGCCCTGGACCGGTTCCGGAACGAGCTGGCGGTGCCCGCTGCACCCGCGCAATGGGGCGACCGCCTGCGCCGGCTGCTCGAAGCTTGCTTCGATCCGGCTTCCGAACGGGAAGAGGGGATGCTGACCGGCCTGTCGCAGTTGCTGGACGATTGGCTGGACACCTGCGAGAGCGTGGCGCTGGACGAGGCGCTGCCCCTGGTCGTGGTGCGTGAGGCATGGCTGGCCGACCTCGACAGAGGCCGCCTGAACCAGCGATTCCTGGCCGGCTCGGTGAATTTCTGCACGCTCATGCCGATGCGCGCCATTCCGTTCAAGATGGTGTGCCTGCTGGGCATGAACGACGGCGACTACCCGCGCACCCAGGCGCCCCCCGACTTCGACCTGATGAGCGGCGACTATCGGCCCGGCGACCGCTCGCGGCGCGAAGACGACCGCTACCTGCTGCTGGAAGCGCTGCTGTCGGCCCGCGAGCAGTTGTACATCAGTTGGGTGGGGCGCAGCGTGCGCGACAACAGCGAACGGCCGCCGTCGGTGCTGGTGGGACAGTTGCTGGACCACATCGCGGCCGGCTGGACGCTCGACGGCGAGGACGACGGACCGTCGCCGGTGGGCGCGCTGACCACCGTCCACCCGCTGCAACCCTTCAGCGCGCGCTATTTCCTGGACGGCGACGACGCGTATTTCAGCTACGCCCGGGAATGGGCCGTCATGCACGAGCCCGCCGGAAGCGGGATCGATGCGGCGCCGGCCGCCTTGCCGCCTCCCGTTCCGCCGGTGTCGACGCTGGACCTGGCCGCGCTGCAGGGCTTCGTCCGCGATCCGCTCAAGGCCTTTTTCAACCAGCGCTTGAAGGTGCATTTCGACGAAGCCGATCTTGCCGCCGAGGACGAGGAGCCGTTCGCGCTCGACGGCCTGGGACACTACCAGTTGAGCGAGCAATTGCTGCACGCCGCGCTGGATGCGCCGGACGAGGACGCGGCGCAGGCCAGGCTAGGCGAGGCGGCGCGGGTCCTGGTCCGCAGCGGCCGGCTGCCGTTGGCCGGTTTCGGCGAACAGGACCTGGCGGCGCTGCTCGCGCCCTTGCCGGCGTTGTTGGGCCGCCACCGGGCATGGCGGGCCGCCTGGCCGCGCGAGATCGGGACGTCGGTGGCGGTGGATGTCGTGCATGAGGGGCTGCGGTTGGAGGGCTGGCTGAGCGGCCTGCGTGGCGATGACCGTGGTGGACACCTGCTGATGGAGGTGGTACCCAACGAGCTGAAGGCCAGGGACAGGAGCCTGAAGTGGCACAGGCTGGTCCGGCCCTGGGTGGTTCATCTGGCCGGCAACGCCATGGGCCTGCGGCTGCGCACGGTCCTGATCGCCGCCGATGGCGACGTGACGCTGCCGGCGTGCGAGGCCGAGCCGGCGCGCCAGTGGCTGGGCGAACTGCTCGAGGCCTGGACGGCCGGCATGCAGGCGCCGCCGCCGGTGGCCGTGCGCACGGCCTTCGCCTGGCTGTCCGCGCTGCCGGACGAGGATGCGGCGCGCGCCCAGGCGCGCAGAGTCTATGAGGACGGTTTCAATACGGCAGGGGAGTCGGGACGGAGTCCCTACCTGGCACGCCAGTATCCGGACTTCGAGGCGCTGTGGTCCGACGGCGCCTTCGCGGCCTGGGCCGCCACCCTGTACCAGCCGCTTTTCGACGCGGTGACCGGTTCGCCCGCCGGCGCCGAGGGGGAAGGGGAATGAATCTCGTCCAGACCCTCGATCCGGGCGAAGACCTGGCCCTGTCGTTGCCGCTGCGGGGCAGCCGGCTGATCGAGGCGAGCGCGGGCACGGGCAAGACCTTCACCATCTCGGCGCTGTTCGTGCGGCTGGTGTTGGGCCATGGCGGCGAGGAAGCCGGTTTCGGCCGCGAACTGCTGCCGCCCGAGATCCTGGTGGTGACCTTCACCGATGCCGCCACCCAGGAGTTGCGCGACCGCATCCGCAGCCGCCTGGCGCTGGCCGCCCGCTATTTTCGCGACGAGATCGACGCCCCCGACGAACTCGTCGCGGCGTTGCGCGAGCACTACGGCGCGGAGCGATGGGCGGAGTGCGCGGGCAAGCTCGACATGGCCGCCCAATGGATGGACGAGGCCGCGGTATCGACCATCCATGGATGGTGCCAGCGCATGCTGCGCGAACACGCGTTCGACAGCGGCAGCCTGTTCACCCAGACGCTGGAAACCGACCACACCGAATTGCTGGCCGAGGTCGTGCGGGACTATTGGCGGCAGCATTGCTACCCCCTGCGGGGCGCGGCCCTGGAATGGGCGCAGGCGCACTGGGGCACCCCCGAAGGGCTGCGCGGCAGGCTCGCGGGGCTGTTGGCCCATGCGGCACCAGCGCAAAGCCAGCGCCCCCTGCACGAATTGCTGGACGCGGCGCTGAGCGAAAGACAGGCCCGCCTGGCCACGCTCAAAGCGCCGTGGCCGGCCTGGGTGGCCGAACTGCGGCAGTTGTGCGATGCGGCCTGCGCCGGCAAGCGGGTCAATGCCCGAAAGTTCCAGCCGCGCTGGTACAACCCCTGGTTCGACAAGCTGCTGGCCTGGGCCGGCGACCCGGCGCAGGAAAAACCGGACCTGGAAAAGGGGTTCGAGCGCCTGACGCCCGCCTACATGGCCGAGGTATGCCACCCCGGCCATGTCATCGACCATCCTGCGCTCCATGCCATGGCCGGCCTGAAGCAGCAGCTCGATGCGCTGCCTTCGGCGCAAGCGGCCATGCTGGCCCACGCGGCAGGCTGGGTGCGCGCGCGCTTCGACGCCGAGAAGCGCCGGCGCGCGGAGATGGGCTTCGACGACATGCTGAACAACCTCGACGCCGCGCTGCACGGCGACAACGGCGAGCGCCTGGCCCAGGTCATAAGGACACAGTTCCCGGTCGCCCTCATCGACGAATTCCAGGACACCGACACGGTCCAGTACCGGATCTTCGACCGCGTCTACCCGATCGCCGACAGCCGCGACGATTGCGCGCTGCTGATGATCGGCGATCCCAAGCAGGCCATCTACGCCTTCCGCGGCGCGGACATCTACACCTACCTGCGGGCGCGGCGCGCCACCGAAGGGCGCCATGACACGCTGGGCACCAACTACCGCTCCAGCGGCGACATGGTCGATGCCGTCAACCGGCTGTTCATGGCGGCCGAGCGGCGCGAGCCGGGTCGGGGCGCCTTTCTTTTCCGGCACGGGAGCGACAACCCGCTGCCTTTCCTGCCGGTGCGCGCAAACGGCCGCGCCGAACGCTTCGTGGCCGCCGGCGAGCCCGCCCCGGCACTGACCTTCTGGTTTGCCGAACAGGACGCGCCCATGGGGTCCGGGACCTATCGCGCCGAGATGGCGGCCGGTTGCGCCGGCCAGATCGTCCGCATGCTGGAAGAGGGCGCGGCAGGCCGCACGGGCTTCGAGCGCGGCGGGCGCATCCGCGGGCTGCGGCAGGCCGACATCGCCGTGCTGGTGCGCGACATGGGCGAGGCGCATGCCATCCGGACCGCCCTGGCGCGGCGCGGCGTGCGCAGCGTGTACCTGTCGGACAAGGATTCCGTGTTCGCCGGCGCCGAGGCGGCGGACGCGTTGTCGTGGCTCAAGGCCTGCGCCGAACCGGACGACGACCGCAAGCTGCGGGCGGCGCTGGCCAGCGCGACCCTGGCGCTGCCGCTGGCCGAACTGGACCGTATCAACCGGGACGAGCGGGTCTGGGAGGAATGGGTGCTGCGGTTCCGCGGCTACCGCGACCGCTGGCGCGGCCAGGGCGTCCTGCCCATGCTGCGGCGCCTGATGGACGATTTCGGACTGCCCGGCGCGCTGGCCCGGCGCACCGACGGCGAGCGGATCCTGACCAATCTGCTGCACCTGGCCGAGATCCTGCAGCAGGCGGCGGGTGAACTGGACGGCGAGCAAGCCTTGATCCGCCATCTGGCCGGCCATCTGGGCCAGGAAGGGCAGACCGCCGAAGCGCAGATCCTGCGCCTGGAAAGCGACGAGCAATTGGTCAAGGTCGTGACCGTGCACAAGTCCAAGGGCCTGGAGTACCCGCTGGTGCTCCTGCCTTTCGCCTGTTCGTTTCGTCCCGCCGACCGGTCGCGCCCGCCGCTGCGCTATCACGACGAACAGGGCGGGCTGGTGGTCAGCATCGCCCCGGATGCCGACGACGAAGCCAGGGCGGACCAGGAGCGCCTGGCCGAGGATCTGCGCCTGCTCTACGTGGCCCTGACCCGCGCGCGCCACGCCTGCTGGCTGGGGGTGGCGGACCTGCGGCCGGGCCGCTCCGGCGGATCGAGCTGGCACCGCAGCGCGTTGGGCTATCTGCTGGGCGGCGGCGCCGAACTTGCCGCGTCGCGCGACCTTGTCGGGCTGCTGCGGGCCGAGTCCGGCGACGTCGACGCTATCCGTGTCGAGCCCTTGCCGGCGCCGGGGGACGGCTTCTTCGAAACCGAGCGGCCGGCGATCGCCCATCCGCACTACCGGGTGCCGCAGCGCCGCACTGGTGAACCCTGGTGGATCGCGTCGTACAGCGCGCTGCGCATCGCCAGCCAGGCCGTGGATGGCGCCGGCCCCGAGACCGCCAGCCGCCATGGCGACCTGAGTCCGGAAACCCCGGAAGACCAGAAGCTGTTCGACGACGACGCGGGCGACATCGACGACGGGCAGGCGGCCCTGGTGTCCGCGGGCACGGGCATGCATCGCTTCCCGCGCGGCCCGGGGCCCGGAACCTTCCTGCACGGCTTGTTCGAATGGGCGGGCGAAGAAGGCTTTGCCGACGTCGCGGGCGACGACCAGCGCATCGTCGACGCGGTGGCCAGGCGCTGCAACCGGCGCGGATGGGAGGCCTGGATCACGCCGCTCGCCCGCTGGCTGTCGGCGCTGCTGAACGACGATCTGCCGCTTGGTCCCCGCGGCGGCGCGTTCAGGCTGGCCGGGCTCGCGTCCTATCAAGTGGAAATGGAGTTCTGGTTCGAGAGTCGCCATGTGGACGTCCGCCACATCGACGCGCTGGTGCGCCGCCATGTGCTGGCCAATGCGCCGCGCCCGGCCCTGGAGCCGGCCTTGCTGAACGGCATGTTCAAGGGTTTCATGGATCTGGCGTTCGAGCACGAGGGCCGCTACTACGTTGCCGACTACAAGTCCAACTGGCTGGGAGCCTCCGACGCCGCCTATACGATGGAGGCCATGCGTGGCGAGATCCTGGCCAAGCGCTACGACCTGCAATACGTGCTGTACCTGCTCGCGCTGCACCGGCAGCTTGCCGTGCGGCTGCCCGACTACGATTACGACCGCCACCTGGGCGGCGCGGTGTATCTGTTCCTGCGCGGGTCGCGCGCGCCGACCAAGGGCGTGTTCTTCGACCGTCCGCCGCGCGAGCTGATCGAGGCGCTGGACAGCCTGTTCGCGGGCGCCCCGCAACCCGTGGAGGCCGGCCGATGACCCCGACCGCGTTCAACTACGAACTGCCGTTCGATGCCCCCACGCCGCCGTCCCCCGATTTGCGCGATCCTCCCGCCTTGCTGTCGATACTCGATGCCTGGGTGGCGCGGGGGTGGCTGAGACGCCTGGATCGGGCGTTCGCCGGCTTTCTGTACGACTGCGAGCCCGATACGGATCCGCAGGTCGCCGTCGCGGCCGCGCTGGCCAGCCATCAACTGGGCCACGGCCATGTCTGCCTGGACCTGGCGGCGACGCTACGGAATCCCGACGAAGCGCTGTCGCTGCCGCCCGAAGGGGAATCGGCGCTGGCCATGCGGCTGCCGTCCGACGTGCTGCGGGGCCTGGACCTGCCGACCTGGCAAGGCGCGCTGGCGGCCAGCCCGCTGGTCGAAGTCGTCGGACAGCCCAGTGAAGCCGGCACCGGCTCGCCGCTGGTGCTCGATGGCCAGCGGCTCTATCTGCGCCGCTACTGGGATTTCGAGCGGCGGATCGCCGCTGCCCTGCGGCGACGCCTGCGGCAGCCGCCGTTCGAGGTCCCGGGCCTGGCCGAGGGCTTGACGCGGCTGTTCGGTCCGCCTGCGGGCGGACCGGATTGGCAGAAGCTCGCATGCGCCCTTGCCGCCCGCGGCAGCATCGGCATCGTCACCGGCGGTCCGGGCACCGGCAAGACCACCACCGTGGTGCGCCTCTTGACCTTGCTGCAACTGTCGGCGGCCGGACAGGGCAGGCCGCTGCGCATCCTGCTTGCCGCGCCCACCGGCAAGGCGGCGGCGCGCCTGTCCGCATCCATCGGCGAACAGGTGGGACGGCTGCCCGTGCCGGACTCCATACGGGCGACCATTCCCACCGACGTCACGACACTGCACCGCCTGCTGGGCAGCCGCCCCGACACCCGGCACTTCCGCTACCACGCGGGCAATCCCCTGCCGATCGACATGCTGGTGGTGGACGAAGCCTCCATGGTCGACGTGGAGATGATGGCGAATCTGGTCGATGCGCTGCCTGACCCGGCGCGCCTGGTGTTGTTGGGAGACAAGGATCAACTGGCCTCCGTCGAGGCCGGCGCCGTGCTGGGAGACCTGTGCCAGGACGCGGAAGCGGGACGCTATTCGGCGGCCACCCGGCAATGGCTGGAATCGGTCGGCGGCGCCCCGCTGGACGGCGAAGGCCTGCAGCCCGGCGATCCGGTCCATCATGCCATGGCCCAACAGACCGTCATGCTGCGCCACTCGCGGCGGTTCGGCGCCGACAGCGGCATCGGCCAGCTCGCCGGCGCCGTCAACCGCGGTGACGCCGGCCCGGCGCGGCGCATGCTGGAGCTGTCCGCGTCGCGGGACGAGTCGGACATCCACGACGTGTTCGCCCCCTCGGGCGAGGCGCTGGACCGCCTGCTGCTCGATGGCCATGCCGCGCCCGGCGGGGACGGGCCGCAAGGCTACGCGCGTTATCTGGACGTGATGCGGCGCCTGCGGCCTTCGGCCGGCACCGCCGCCGACGACCCGGCATGGGAGGCCTGGGCCCAGGCGGTGCTCGCGGCCTTCGACGAGTTCCAGTTGCTGTGCGCGCTGCGCAAGGGCGACTACGGCGTCGAGGGACTCAATGCCCGCGTCGCCCGCGCCTTGCTGGCGCGCGGGCTGATCGAACAGGACCAGGGATGGTACGAAGGCCGCCCCGTGCTGGTGACCCGCAACGACTACGGACTGGGACTGATGAACGGCGACGTCGGCATCGCGCTGGCGGTGCCGCAGGGGGACGGCCTGGCGCTGCGGGTGGCGTTCCTGCGCAGCGATGGCGTGGCCGGAGTCCGTTTCGCGCTGCCCAGCCGCCTGAGCGCCGTCGAGACCGTGTTCGCCATGACCGTGCACAAGTCGCAGGGGTCGGAGTTTGCCCATACCGCCTTGTTGCTGCCCGACCGACCCAGCCCCATCCTGACGCGCGAGCTGGTCTATACGGGCATCACCCGCGCCAAGACCTGGTTCACGCTGATCGAACCGGTGCCCGGGGTGTTCGAGGACGCGGTGGCGCGCAGGGTGCGGCGGGTGAGCGGCCTCGTGGTCTGACGTGACGCGTTGCCGGGAACTTTGTCCCGCCGGCGGGCATACATCAGAAAATTTCTGAGAGTCGAATCATGCCCATCGCTCCGGCCTCATCGCAGCCCCAAGTGCCTCCGCTCCCGGATCGGCATGCCGACGAACACATCCTGAGCGCGCCCGGCACGGCCCATGCCGCGCCGTCGTACACCGAAGCGCCGAGTTCCCGGGAAGTTGTTCTGCCAACGGCGCCGCTCATCACTCCCGATCAGTTGCGCGCGAATCATCCCGGGATCATGTCGCACATTCCGCCCTTCATGCTGAAAGGGGCCGCATGGGGGCTGATCGCGATGGCGATTCCTTCATTTCTCGAAGCGGGATGGGCTCCCAAAGCCACGGCAACGGCATTGATAGGGCTGGTGATCAAGGTATTCCCGAGATTGATAGCGCTGTCGCAGGAAGGACGCGAAGCGGTGGCGCATCCTGAGGAACAGATACTCACGCGCGAAGCCTATCTCGACATCCTCGAACGGGAATATCCCGAACTGAGGAATCCGGGCCGATGATCCGGCCAGCCGCGAAGGCGGTGGCTGGCCGCCTGCTCGTCTGATACGCATCGCTACGTCCGGTCTCTCGCGGGATCGCTCAGCCATTCGGACCACATCTGCGGCTGCCCCCGGGGATTCTCCTGCGCGTAGGCAAAGAAGAGGGTAAGGAACTCCAGCCGGTCATTGCGAAAACCCGACCGTTCTCCGTGGACCACGTCTTTCTCGAAGTCCAAGGCTCGTCCCGGGTTGAAGGCCAGTTGCCGCATCACGATATCGTCGAACGACACCGCCGAGGCATTGCGCAGCATGTCGTGCATGGCGATGAATATTCCAGTCCGTCCCTGGCCGACGCCGCAGTGCACATGCAGTTTCGCTTCAGGCGCCATGCGCCGCTGCAGGCGGATGAACGCATCGACGTCTTCCCCGCGGGGCCCCAGGTGATCCGTGACCATGAGGCGGACATATTCCGCGCCGGCCTGCCTGACGAGTTCTTCCTCGCTGAATATCTGCGGTTGATCCAGGGTCACGGAACGCGGGTTGTCCACACTGTTCTTGACATCCTTGCGATGCAGGATCCGGACGCTTTGCCGGGTTTTCAACTGCTCGATTCTTGCTTGCTCGTCCGCGAGGACTTCGTCACTGGATTTACCCACGTTGGCCCAGTTATCGGGGGATCTCCAGGTACATGGGTAACCGCCGACGATGGCGTGCGATTCCTGTCTGACATCCAGCACGACCACGGGATTCGAGGGCGAGGGTTGCAGTCTCCGGATCTGCTCCAGGGATGCAATGCTTGCGCTGCCGGATACGTGGAGCGCTTTCCAGCCATGCTGATTCAAGGAAGCCGGCAATTCGAACTCGTCCGACGAACGGAAATTATCGTTTCCACCCGGACTGCGGTCGTACTGCAAGAGGGGGTCGACAACAGGCAGCGGCGGCATGGGCAGCGGCTGCCGGAATTTCCGGATCAATTCGTGCGCCGAATGGCGCCGGCTCGACAGGTCGCGCGGGAGCGGCTCTGGCGGTGACGGGGGGAGCCTGTCATCGCGATGGGGGCTCGACGACCTTGCCGGCACATCGGCCGGCGCGGCCGAAGCATCGAAGCCCGTGGGGCCAGGTGCGGAATGGGATATGGGGTGGGTCATGATGTCAGTGGGAGAGCAGTGTCGCCAGTACGCCTGGCGGTGGCGCCGGTGTGGCCGGTCCCAGCGGGTTCCATTGGGGGTTTTCCAGGTGCAGGAGCGAGGCAAACACCATTTCCTGTGCCAGCAGGCGGCAATCTCGCGCGAGTGCCGCCTGTCGGCGCGCGCGGGCGCCGGCCTCGGCCAGGCCATAATGGCCTGACGGTTTTTCTGGCACGGCCAGGAAGTCCGCGCGCAGACGTGCGGCAAGCCGGTCGATGATCGCATCGACCGCCTGGGCCGCTTGTTGCTGCAATGCCGCCAGCGCCTGGCGCGTGGCCGGATCGTCAGGGACGTCGAGGTCAGTCGGCATCATGTTCTTTCTCCAGCTCGGCAATCGCCTTGCCGACCACGGTGCGCCAGACATTGGCCGGGAACTGCGACTTGACCGGCAGCACCAGTTCCGCGTGTGGGCTGGACTGCAAGTACTGGTCGTGCATCGCCGCAACCTCCTCGGCCAGTACGGCCTTGCGCAGATTGTCCTGCTGCGCGCGGCGATGATCGGCCGTCCGGACCTTGTCCGGATCCGTTCTTTCCAGTTCGCGCAGTTTTTCGTTCACGCGCTCTTCGACCTGCTGCTTGAACGCCGGCACGGCATCGACGGCGCGTTCGGTCATCTCGCCCCGTTGCAGGACCAGGTCACGCAGCAGCGATTGTTTTTGCCCGGCGGAATAGTTGTGCCTGATGACCGCTTCCAGCAAGGCCTCGGCGCCCAGGTCGGTAATGTAGTGACCGAGCTTGTGCTGTATGCGTCCCAACATCTGGCCGAAGATGGAATGGGTGATATCGAGAGAAAAGACCTTGCGGTACTTTTGCCGCAGATACGACCGGTAGTCGTCGTCGGAATCGGAACCGGGGAAGGCCTGGGCGAAACCCGCCGGCCTGTCGACATGGTCACCCTTGAGGCGCGGATACGCCAGGTCCTCCTGCAATTCATGCAGCATGCGCAGGTCAAAGCCCTTGGCCCTGAGTTCGTCGATGATGGCGGTGGCCTTGGCCAGCGAGGCAAAGGCGTCGGGATAGGCGCTGCTGGTAAACCGGTCGGCATCATCCATGATCGCTTGCATGGCCTGGAGGACATCTGCTTCGCTCGAGCGTCCGGCGGCCGCCGACGACTCGCGCAAGGCATGCTCGCGCAACGCCGCGCCGAGCAGATCGACGCTTGACCGGCGCTTGCCTTGAGAATCCCGCAGGATGATGGGAGGCACGTCGATCCGCGGGCTTTCGGTCTGCGGTGCAGTGCGTCTGGCACGAGGAACGTCGCGGCTTGCACCGGCCCTGGTGCGATCGGAACGATTGCCGTCCGCGCGACGGGTATGCCGGCGCCAGGACTCCGCTTCCGGCATCGGATTCCGCGGACGCTCGTCGGTGGCCCGCGGCGCGCGATAACGCGGTGACCTGGGATCGGTGCTGTAGAAATGAAGCGGATCGTTCGGTCCCCCCATCGGGCGCGACCCGGAGGGGGGCTGGCGCCAATCCGGTCCCGGCCTGCGATAGAAGGGCGGCGGCTCTGCTCGCGCCACCATCGGAGGCAGTATTTCCAGCACGTGGAAGCGTGCATCGCCCGGTTGCACGAAATGGGTGATCGGCTCGGCGGCGGATTGTGGATTCAATCTGAATTCCAGGCAGGACCTCAGGTTTTCCCTGACCAGGTAAAAGTCCTTCAGCACGCCGAGCTGCGGAAAGACCGGATCGGGATGGCGAATCGTCGTCCAGGCCATGTTCTTGCGCACCGCCACGGTCAACTGCTCCGCCATGAATCGGGGCAGGTAGTGCCACTCGCCGGACCAGGTATAGGGGGTGCGCGGATCACGCGGCAGCGTCCGCGGTGTGGAGGAGGGGGCGGCACGCGGTGGCTCGGGCGCACGCTTCGCGCGGGATGCGCCGGCCGCGGGCTTGGCCTGGCCGGGGTTCGCCGTGCGTTGCCGAGCTTGCGCCGCTGCCGGGTTCGGCGCTGGCTCGGGTCGGGAAGAGGGGGCGGCGTGATGAGCCGCCTCGTCTTGTCCCCATTGGCGCAACTGCGCGGCGCTGAAAGCGTAGCCACTGGCAGTCCTGGATGGCTCGGCGGCAGGCCGATGTTCCTCGACGAACGGCCGATCGGCCAGCAAGAGCGGACCGCGGTGCCTCTCGTCACTCTCGCTTACGTCCTTGGGAGGAAGCGGGCGCTCCACGCGCTCTTGCGGCCAACGGGTCCAGTTGCCATCGACCTGCTCGGGGCGATAGTGGTAACGACTGGTGTGGGGCTCGGGCGGAGGCGGGGAGACGGCCGGCGCAACCGGTCGCGGCAAATCGTGGAGGGGCGCCTTCCCGGTCGCGCCGGCGTCGGGCACCGATACGGTGTCCGGCGGTTCGCCGTCGCGGTCCGATTCCTCCGAGGACTCGACAGAACTGTCGGAATCCTCCGCTTCGCTTGAGGCTTCATTGCCAACGATCGGTACGGGGGCTGGGGCACGTTGCGGCAACGGGGCCTCGCGTTCGCCGCCGGAGATCCGCTCGTCGTCGCTGCGGGCGTCTTCTTCGGATGAGTCGACCGCGTCGCCCGGGCTTTCCGCTACGACGTCCGGCTCGGCTGTTTCGTCGATGGCGGCTGGCCAGGCGTGCGTCCCACGGTCCAGGTCCTGCGCCAGGACGTCGCCCACGTCTTGCGACGACAGGCAATCCACAGCGGACAAGGGACGGAACGTCGTCGATCGTCTCCTGTCAGTCCGGAACGTTCGTGAGAGCTTCAGGTGCTTGATCTCACGCTGGATGAAGTCCTCGGTACGCTGCAGTTCCTCGCTCACCGTGGCGAGCAAGTCTTTCAATTGCGATTTGCTGTGCTGTCCGAAAAAAATGACTTCACCGGTCTCCGGGCAAAGCCGTGGCGGCTCCTCGGCTTGTTGCAAGGTCCAGCCGAGCTGGTACTGGCGTTCTTGAGCCTCGCCCAGGCGCTGCATCAAAGGCTTGATGACCGTTTCGTCCTGCTCGGAAACGCCGGCCGCGCGCAGCCGTACTTCCAGGTCATCCACTGCCTGGCGGTACGGCGCCAGCGCAGCCTCCTTCTCGTCGAGCTGCGACTGGAGCTCGGCCATCCACGCGTCCAGTGCCGCGATATCGTCATCCAGGTTCGCCACCTTTCTGCGGGCGGACCGGATCGTGCTTCGGGACGGTTCGATGTGCTTGCGCGTATCGTGCCGGCCGCGTCGGCTCCTGGATTTTTCCTCGGCGTGCGCGCGTCGGCTTTCGAGTTCCTCCAGGCGGTTGCGCGCGGTATGCAGTTTGCGCTCGCAGTCATTCTTTTCGTCGTACAGACCGACCAGTTCCTTGCGGCTGTGCCCAACCCTGGCGGACTTGACTGCAAACGCCAGCGCGGCATCCGCATCGATCTTTTCGTACAGCAGCCGCTCGGCCTGGGGAAACGTGTCCAGGCAGGGAAAAACCGCCAATTGCGCCTGGAGCCACGCCGCAGTTTCTTCCTGTTGCTGCCAGTCGGAATAGAGCGCGGCCAATTGGTAATCGGCCCGTTTGCTCAAGGACTTCAAGCCCAGACTGGCCGTTTTCAGCTTGCAGTACAGATGCACCCAGCTCTTGCCGTCGTCGCTATGTTGGCTGTAGGCCTTGAAGGTACCGGGAACAAGATAGCTATCCACCTTCGTTGCCTGGCAGGAAACGGAGGTGCCCTGGAAATAGCCGGGATCGTGGTGTCCGGGCCGGCCCGCGGAGGTGGACGAAACCATCTTGCGCTACTCGTGATGGCGGTTCATTCCCAGCACAGCCCGAGAAATCGGCGTCATCTGCTCCCAGAATTTCGCGCTTTTCGGGTTGTCCATTTCCACGGACCGGTACTGGCCGTAGCTTGCGTCCAATGAAGGAGGAGGCGCCTTGTCGAGCAACTGTCGATGCTGATCGCGGATGGTTTCAGCCAGTTCCCGAGTCGGGGTCTTTTCATATTCTTCCAGATTGGCCCGGATTTCCCGGAGGCCTTCATCCCATTCCGATCCGAGGCCCAGACGCCTGGAAACGCTGGCGAGGAACGCTCTTGCTCCCCGGTTGTGACTGGGTGGCTGTCCGGCGGGCGCAGCCGTCCCGGCCCGGGTGGGAGCGGTGGCAGGGGGCGCGGCGGCCGGGGCCGTCTGGCGCGGGTGTTGTTCGGGGAGGCCGGTGCCGGCCGATGCACGGATCATGATTGGTTCTCGGAGAGCTTGGTCGAAGGGCGGCTACGCCCATCCGTGAAATGGGTAGCCTCGGCCCTCGAGAAAGTTCCGGCACCAGCGGGCCAGGCCGCGTCAATCCATGGTCACGCCGGCCTCGACGATGACTTGCTTCCAGCGTCCGCGTTCGGCGTCGATGAAGGCCCGGGCCTGCGCCGGTGTCGCCGGCTTGGCCTCCGCCCCGAGGGCCAGGAAGCGCTTCTTCACCCCTTCGTCGGCCAGGATGGCGGCCAGAGCTTCGTTGAGCTTGCCGACGATGGGCGCCGGCGTGCCCGGCGGCGCCATCAGCGCGAACCAGGCGTTGCTCGTGAACCCCGGGAACCCGGCTTCGGCGGCGCTGGAGATGTCCGGGGCGATCGCGGTGCGCGCCTCGTCCGCCACGGCCATGATGCGCACCTTGCCGCTGTCGCGCAGCTTGAGCACGGCCGAGATGTTGCCGAAGAAGAGGTCGATGCGGCCTGCCATCAGGTCGGTCAGCGCCGGACCTTCTCCCTTGTAGGGAACGTGGACCAGCGAGGCGCCCGACATCGTGGCGAACAACTGGCCGGTCAGGTGCGAAGTCGAACCGTTGCCTTGCGACCCGTACGTCAGCTTGCCCGGGTTGGCCTTGGCGTAGACGATCAGCTCCTGCACCGATTGGACCGGCAGGCTGGACTTGACCGTGATCGTATTGGGACTGCCCGCAAGCAGGCCGACCGCGGCAAAGGCCGAAGGCTTGAAGGCCAGGTCCTTGTACAGGTACTCGTTGATCGATAGCGGTCCCGGCGGCGTGGCCAGCAAGGTGTAACCGTCGGGGGCGGCGGCGTAGACTTCCTGGGCGCCGATGTTGCCGCCCGCGCCGGGACGATTCTCGACCACCACCGGCTGTCCCCAGCGATCGCCCAACTGCTGGCCGACGACCCGCGCGAGCGAATCGATGGTGCCGCCGGCCGGGAAATCGACCACGATGCGGATCGGACGCGAGGGATAGCCGCCGGCGGCGACTGCGGTCGAACTGGCCAGCGCACAAGCCGCCAGCAACGGATATGCCAGGTATTTCATGGAGTGTCTCCTCTCCTTGCCGTTCTGTGACGGCTGGACAGATGGATGAAACCGGCGGGGCCGGGTCAGGGAATCAGAAGGGGTAGGCCGGGGGCTGGTCCTGGACGGTGACCCACTGCCATTGCGTGAACTCGTCCCAGTTGGCGGGCCCGCCGATTCGGCCACCGTTGCCCGAAGCGCCCACGCCGCCGAACGGCACGCGCGGATCGCCCGCCACCGTCTGGTCGTTGATGTGCAGCAGGCCGGTGCGCAGGCGGCGGCCCAGCGCCATCGCCCGCGCCACCGAGCGCGAGATCACGGCGGCCGAGAGCCCGTATTCGGTGCGGTTGGCCAGCGCGACCGCTTCGTCCTCGGTGGCGAATGGCGTCACCACAGCCACCGGGCCGAATACCTCTTCGTCGAAGGCCGGCATGCCCGGCCGCACGCCGTCGAGGACGGTGGCGGCATAGAACGGGCCATCGGCCGAGCCCCCCGCGCACAGCCGCGCGCCGGCATCCACCGTACGCTTGACCAGTTGGTCGACACGTTCGAGTTGGCGGGCATTGATCATGGGGCCGAGCCGCACCCCGGCTTGCCGGGGATCGCCCGTTTTCATGCGGCCGGCTTTCTCGGCCAACAGGCCGGCCAGGCGTTCGGCGATGCTTGCATGGGCCAGGATGCGGCCGGTGGCCATGCAGATCTGGCCCTGGTGCATCCAGGCGCCGAATGCGGCACAGCCGGCGGCGAGTTCGAGGTCGGCGTCGTCGAGCACGATCAGGGAATTCTTGCCGCCCAGTTCGAGCGACACCTTCTTCAAGTGTTCGCCGCACAGGGCGCCCACGCGCCGGCCCGCGGCAGTCGAGCCGGTGAACGCCACCATGCGGACCTGCGGATCGACGCACAGCGCCTCGCCGACGTCGGCGCCGCCGGGCAGCACGTGCAGCAGGCCGGCGGGCAGCCCGGCCTGCTCGAACAGCCGGGCGAGGTACAGGCCGCCGCTGACCGCCGTCTGCGGATCCGGCTTGAGCAGGACGGCGTTGCCCGTCGCCAGGGCGGGCGCCACCGCACGGATCGACAGGGTCAACGGAAAGTTGAACGGTGCGATCACGCCCACCACGCCGTGCGGGATGCGGCGGCCATAGCTCAGCTTGCCCGGGGCGGAGGGAAACACCAGGCCCTGCGGCTCGCCCAGCATGGCGGCGGCCTGATGCAGGGTCGACAAGGCCGAGCGCAGCTCCATGTCGGCCTTGGCGCGGATCGCGCCGGTTTCGCGCATGATCCAGCCCGCCGCTTCGTCGCGGTGGCGTTCGACCAGATCCGCCGCGCGGCGGAAAACCGCCGCCCGTTCTTCGTGCGGCATCGCGGCCCATGCCGGCTGGGCCTCGGCGGCCAGGCGGGCCGATACCGACAGCGTGGCGGGCGTCGCCAGCGTCAGGCGCGCGAGCAGGGCGCCATCGGCCTTGTCAGTCGCCTCGTATGCCGGGCCATCAGCCGGGGTCCAGGCGCCCTGAAACAGTTTGCCGGCCCAGGCTTCGGGGGCAAGGAGATCCGCCGCGGTCATTGGACGACCCGCTTGTCGCTGCGCGCTCATGCCAGCACCTGTTCGGAGATGGGATCGAGCATGACCTCGACCACCGCGCTGCGGCCGCCGCGCACGATCTCCAGCGCCTCTTGCAGCGTGGCGCGCAGCGCTTCGCCTTCGCTGACGCGGAAAGCGGCCGCGCCACTCGCGGCCGCGGCGATGTCGGCCAGCCGCGCGCCGTCCGCCACCGTGATCCAGTAGCGGTCCTTGCTCTGTGCCGTGGACTGCGCATGGACCAGATTGGTGGAGACCTTGGGCGAATTCCAGCCCCGGTTGTTGTAGACCACCGTAAGAATGGGCGCGCCATACGTCTGCGCCACCCAGTAGGTGCTGCTGGGCACGCCGAACAGGAAACTGCCGTCGCCGCTGAGCGCGATCACCTCGGCCTGGGGATCCGCCAGCTTGACGCCCACGGCGGCGTTGATGCCCCAGCCCAGGCCGCTGCCGCCGTTGACGTAGTAGCTGCCGGGCCGGTTCAGGCGCAGCGTCGAAAGAATGGTCTCGGTGCCGGACGGTTCCTCGCACACGATTACCGTGCGCGCGGTGACCAGTTCGCCCACCGCTTGCGTCAACTGCTTGACGGTGATGCCGCCCTGTCTGACGGACAGCGAGGGCAGGGGAGCGGCGGCCACGCGCTCGCGCGCCGCGGCGATCCATTGCTGCCGTTCGGCCGGTACCGCCTGCGTCCGGTCGCGGCCGTAGTCGAGCAACTGCTGCAAGACGTAGTCGCTGTCGGCCCGATAGCTCCGGTGCGCGGGGAAATGCCAGAACCCCATGCTTTCCTTGACCGGATCGGCATCGATGTGGAAGAGCCGCGCGCCCGCGGCCGGTTCAGTGCGCGAGACGATCCACGGGACGTCCACGTCCAGCATCAGGACGAGATCGGCGTCGGCCACCAGTGCGTTGCGCCGATAGCCGGCATGGTGCGGATGCCCGCCCGGAAAGTTGACGTACTGCGGCGCGATCTCGGCCACCGGCAGGCCCAGCCGTTCCGACAGTTCCACCAGGCGGCCGACGGCGTCCTGGTTGCGCCCCAGGTAGGTCGTCAGCACCAGCGGCCGCCTGGCCTGCGACAGCGCCTCGTGCAGCTCCGCCACGGCGTCTTCGCGCAGGCCGCCGAGGCGGGCAGGGGACCAGTGCGCGAGCGCCTCGTCGGAAAGGGGCTCGGCCTGGCCTTCCCAGACTTCTCGCGCCCCGGTCAGGTAGATCGGCCCCTCCGGCACCGTGGTGGCTACCTGCATGGCGCGCATCAGCACGCTGTCCAGCATTTCGGGCGCACGCAGTTCGTAAGTCCACTTCATGTATTGAGCGGCGATTTCGTGCTGGCGCGGCGCATCCTGCGTGTAGTGGATGAACTCCGTGCGCGCGCCGGCGCGGTCGCCGCTGACGGTCACGGGCGACAGGCCGGCCACGATGATGGCCGGCACGCGGCCGCGCGAAGCGTTGTGCAGGCTGCAGCCCAGGTTCTGGGTACCCACGTCCACGTGCACCAGCACGATCTGCGGACGGCGGGTCACCATGGCATAGCCGTGGGCGGCGGTGAGGGCGGTCATCTCGTGCGGGCAGACGACGATTCTCGGCATGGCGCCGCCGGCCTCGTCGATGGCCGCGAAGGCTTCGATGAAAGCCGGGTGATCGCTGCCCAGGTTGGTGAAGAAGTAGTCCACGCCCAGCCTGGCGGCAAGCTCCAGCAGGCGGCGCGCGGCAGTGACGGTAACTGCCTGGGAAGTCATGACTGCGGAATCTCCATGTTCGTTGCGAGCCGCATCTGGCGTGCGCTCGCGTCGGAATTCATAGTAGGCTTGCCGTAGTCATTTTTTGAGTTTATTTGCTGTATTCCAGGAATTGATTGAATGAATGCGAAAAGGCCATGAACACCTACCGTTCCGACCTCAATCTGTTCTCGGTTTTCCAGGCCATGCTCGAAACCCGCAGCGTGACGCTGGCCGCCGACCGCTTCGGCATCACCCAGCCGGCGATGAGCAATGCCTTGACCCGGCTGCGCCAGCTCTTGGGCGACCCCTTGTTCGTCAACAGCACGAGCGGCATGCAGCCCACGCCTTACGCGCTCGAAATCGCCGAGACCGTGATCAACGCCTTGGACGGCTTGCAGCAGGTGCTGGATCATCGCAAGAACTTCGATCCCGGCGTCAGCGAACAGATTTTCCGTTTCCACATTCCCGACATGGGACAGGTGAACATCCTGCCCATGCTGCTGGAACGCCTGCAGCAGGCGGCCCCCAAGGTGCGCGTACAGACCGAGACCTTGTCCCAGGAAGACATACGCATCGGACTCGAGAACGGCCGCATCCATTTCGCCGCGGGCCATCTGCCCAGGCTGCGCGGCAGCCGGCTGAGGACCCAGCACCTGTTCGAGGAACGCTACGTGGTCCTGATGCGCGCCGGCCATCCGCTGGCCCGCGGCACGCTGACCCAGAAAGCGCTGTGGCTGGCGTCGCACGCGGTGGTCACGTCCATGGGCGGCGGACACCAGATCATCGAAGAAGTGCTGCTGAAGAAACACGCCCGCATCGTCACGTACTTTCCCAACATCATGGCCCTGGCCATGACGCTGGCGCGCACCGACCTGGTTGCCATCGTGCCGCGCCGCGTCGCCACGGAACTGGCCAAGGGGGGAACCCTGCAGGTCGCCCAGTTGCCGATCGCCATGCCCACCTTCGACGTCGCGGTGTTCTGGCACGAACGCTCGCACACCAGCCCGGCGTGCATCTGGATGCGGGAACAGATGATCGATCTGTTCATGACGTAGATTGCTTGCCTTCGGCGGGCAAGCCGGTCCGTCAGTCGACGTCGGCGCGTTGCGGCCGAGATTGCGGTGCGCGCGCATCCCGGCCCTGGATCACGGCGAACAACGCCAGGCCGTGCTGGAGCGCCAGGGGATCGTGCCACGAGCGGACGGCCGCGCGGCAGCCGGCGCTGCCGGTCTCGCGCGAGGGGGAAGGGACAGGCGGGGGATGGCGGACATTCCTCATGGCGACTCTCCTTGCGACGTGGGCCCAGCATAGCGATGCAAGGCTGCCGCGAGGCTGATCGCTCGTATCAGCGTTTCGTCAGACAGCGCCGCAAGAGATCCCGCCCGCATTGCCGCAGGCTCCCGCCACCTGTCATAAATTCTTGCCGAATCGTAATCGGATGCCACCAACGTCTTGCTGTTTTGTAACGGCGGGATGCACCACGCCCAGCCGACGCTTCCTACAATTCCGCATGTCTCAGGAGCAGTATTTCCATCAACCGGCAGTACAGGGAGTCTGGCTATCGTGGCAGTATCTTCAACTCGCTTCAGGGCTCCCGGGGGCAAGCGCCCGTGGCCGCTCCTCCTGGCCGCCGCGGCGCTCGCGGGCTGCGCAGTCGGACCTGATTTCCGCCAGCCGGAGGCGCCGTCCGGCGCCGCGCTCACGCGCCCCGGATTTTCCCCCGCCACGCCTTCCGCGCCGGTCGAGAAAGGAGAAGCCCAGCAATTCCTGGAGGGCATGGACATCCCTCACCGGTGGTGGATGCTGTTCCGGTCTCCCGAGCTGAACGCGCTGGTCGACCAGTCCCTTCAGTCCCATCCCTCGGTGGCGGCGGCGCAGGCCGCGCTGCGCCAGGCCCACGCCTATGTCCAGGCCCAGCGCGGCTATTACCTGCCCAGGGTGCAGGCGGGTTTCTCGCCCTCGCGCCAGAAGAACGCGGGCGAGACGCCGTTCACGCTCTACACGACGCAACTCGCCGTCAGCTATACCCCGGACATTTTCGGCGGCAACCGGCGGCAGGTCGAATCGCTGCGGGCCACCGAAGAAGCCCAACGCTTCCAGCTCGAAGCCACCTATCTGACCCTGGCCTCCAATGTGGTCGCCACGGCGGTCGAGCAGGCGGCGCTGATCGAGCAGATCGAGGCTTCTCGCGCCATCATCGCCAGCGCCACCCGGTCCCTGGACATCCTGAAGAAGCAATTCGCGCTCGGGTATGCCGCCGGCACCGACGTGGCGCTGGCCGAGAGCGCGCTGGCGCAGTTCCAGCAATCCCTGCCCGACCTGCAGAAGCAGCTCGAACGCTCCCGCAACATGCTTGCGGCATTGACGGGCGGTTTCCCCAACCAGGCGCCCGAACGCCCGTTCCGCCTGTCCGGCCTGGCCTTGCCGCACGAACTCCCCGTCAGCCTGCCATCCCGGCTCGTGGCCCAGCGGCCCGACGTACGGAGCGCACAGGCACAGTTGCACGCCGCCAGCGCCGCCATAGGCGTGGCGACCGCCGACATGCTTCCGCAGTTCTCGATCACGGCCTCCGGCACCGGAGCCGCCGCGACTTTCGGACAGATGTTCGCGGCCGGCCATCCTTTCTGGGGCATCGCCGCCGAGATCAGCCAGACGCTGTTCGCCGGCGGCACCTTGCTCTATCAGAGACGAGCGGCGGAAGCGGCCTTCGACCAGGCGGCGGCGCAATACAAAGAGACGGTGATCGGCGCGTTCCAGGATGTCGCGGATACGCTCTATGCGCTGCAGGCGGATGCCTCGGCGCTGCAGGCCGCCGCGCGCACGGAGCAGGCCTCGACCCGGGCGCTGACCCTCGTCCAGAAGCAACTGGCCGCCGGACAGGTGGACGTGCTGGCGTTGCTGAGCAGCCAGCAGACCTACCAGGAGGCCGTGATCTCCCGGGCCCAGGCCCAGGCCAACCGGCTGGCCGACACCGCGGCGCTGTTCCAGGCGCTCGGAGGAGGGTGGTGGAACCGTCCGGACGCCCCACTGGTGGCGGCGAAAGCCGACTGATACGCACCCGGATGCCGCCTCGTCGGCGTATCCGGAATCCTTTTTCTACAACCGATACGCAACTCAGGAGAGGCTGCGTGGCTGCGCGCGTGCGCGTCGTCCGCAACCGATGGAACGCATGATGGACAGGAGAAACCATTCCATGGCGACAACCCCGGTCTTCACCCGGCCCCGATTCGTCCTGACAGCCGTGATCGCGATCGCCGCGGCCACGGGCATCTGGACCATACCGCATGGCGACGGCCAGGCCGTCGCGGCTCCGCCGGCCGAGGCCGGCGACAAGCTGTTCCGCCCCAGCGACAAACAGTGGAAAGCGCTGGCCGTAGAGCCGGTCCGGGTCAAGGTATTCGATACCCAGGTGACCACCGAGGGCAAGATCGTCATCGACGAGAACCGGGCCACACGCATATACGCGCCGTTCAGCGGGCGGGTCACCCGCTTGCTGGTGAGCTCGGGCGACCGCGTCGTGCGCGGACAGCAGTTGTTCGTCGTGGAAGCCGCGGATTCGATCGACGCGCAAAAGGATTTCGTGTCGATCCTGGGAGACATCAACAAGGCGAAGGCTCAGGTCGAGCTGACGACGATGGTGGAGCAGCGGCTGGCCGCCCTGTACCAGGACGAGGCGGTGCCGAAGAAGGACTGGGACGAAGCCCGGGCCGCCATGGTGGCGGCCCAGGCCGACCAGCATTCCGCGGAGATCGCCCTGCAAGCCGTCCGCAACCGCCTGTTGCTGCTGGGCAAGACCGGCGCCGAGATCGATCGTTTCCGCCAGACCGGCCGGATTTCCCCCGACGCGCCGGTGCATTCCCCCATCGCGGGCATCGTCCTGCAACGCAACGTCGGCCCTGGCCAATACCTGGACGCGGGGGCGGCCGACGGCACGCCCGCTGTGCTCGTCGGCGATCTGTCGCGTGTCTGGCTCGCGGGCTATGTCAGGGAAGCGGAAGCGGCCTTGGTGAAGGTCGGACAGAACGTCGACTTCACCATCCTGACACTGCCCGGCCAGCGTTTCCAGGCCAAGGTCGACTATGTCGGCTCGTCGCTGGACGCCGACAGCCGGCGCCTGCTGGTGCGCGCCTCGGTGGACAACGTCTCGGGCGTCCTGAAGCCGGAGATGTTCGCGAACGTGCGGATCGTCATCGACCGGACGGCGCCCAGTCCGGCGGTTCCCATGCAGGCCCTCATCCACGAGGGCAGCGCGGCGCGGGTCTGGATCGCGCGCGATGACGGCGCCGTCGAACTGCGTCCCGTCAGGACCGGGGTGGTGAACGGCGACCTCGTGCAGATCGTGGAAGGCCTCGCGCAAGGCGACCAAGTCGTCAGCGGCGGCAGCCTCTTCATCGACCGGGCAGCCACGCTGCGCAGCGCGAGCAAGTAGACCATGATGCACTCACTGATCCAGTCCGTCCTGAGGCTCCGGACGCTCGTCATTGCCATGTTCGTGGTCCTGCTGAGCCTGGGGCTCGTGACTTTCGCGAAGCTCAACATCGAGGCCTATCCGGATCCGGTTCCCCCATCGGTCCAGGTGATCACCCAGAATCCCGGGCAGTCCGCCGAGGACATCGAACGCTACGTCACGATTCCCGTCGAAACCGGGCTGACCACCGCCCAGCACCTGAACGCCATCCGTTCGATCTCGCTGTTCGGCCTGTCGGACGTGCGCCTGCAATTCACCTACGACCTGACCTATGACGAGGCGCTGCAAAAGGTCCTGAACCTGCTCAGCCAACTGCCGCCTCTGCAGAACGACGCGCAGCCGGAGATATCTCCCTGGAGCCCGATCGGCGAGGTCTATCGCTATCAGCTGGTGGGTCCGCCCGGCTACAGCGTCCTGGACCTGCGTACCTTGCAGGACTGGGTGCTGGCGCGCCGCTTCCGCGCCGTTCCCGGCGTGCTGGACGTGTCGAGCTGGGGCGGCAAGACCAAGACCTTCGAGGTCCAGGTCGACACCGGCAAGCTGACCGCCTATGGTCTGAGTATCTCCGACTTGGTCGACAAGCTGGAAAGCAGCAACGTCAACGTGGGCGGCCAGACCGTCAACATCGGCATGCAATCGGCCGTGGTCCGGGGCGTGGGGCTGATCCAGGACGCCGACGACATCCGCAACACGCTGCTGACGCAGGCCAACGGCAATCCCGTGCGCGTGAGCGACGTCGGCCAGGTGATCGTCGGCAACCTGCCGCGCCTGGGCATCGCTGGCCGGGACGACAGCGACGATATCGTCCAGGGGACCGTGCTGATGCGGCGTGGCGAGCAGAGCACGCCCGTGATCGAACGGGTCAAGGCCGAGGTCGAGCGCATCAACCGCTCCGACCTGCTGCCTCCGGGCGTCCGCATCGAACGCATCTACGACCGCAGCGATCTCATCGCGGTCACGACCAAGACGGTGCTGCACAACATCCTGTTTGGCGTGGCCCTGGTCTTTCTCGTGCAGTGGCTGTTCCTGGGCGACCTGCGCAGCGCGATCGTGGTGGCATCCGCGATTCCGTTCGCCTTCTGCTTCGCCATATCGATCATGGTGCTGCGGGGCGAATCGGCCAACCTGCTGTCGATAGGCGCCATCGATTTCGGCCTGATCATCGATGCCACGGTCATCATGGTGGAGAACATATTTCGACACCTGGCCCGGGGCGCCGGGCAGCCGGGCGAGGGCAGGGCAGGCTTCGTTCCGCCCGAGTTCGACAGCAAGCTGGCGGCCATCTACCGCGCCGCCACGGAAGTGAGCAAGCCCATTCTTTTCTCGGCCATCATCATCCTGGCCGGCTTCCTGCCGCTGTTCACCCTGAGCGGCGTCGAAGGGCACATCTTCGGTCCCATGGCCAAGACCTATGCCTATGCGCTGGCAGGCGGACTGATCGCGACCTTCACCGTTGCTCCCGCGCTCAGCTCGCTGTTGCTGTCCGACAAGGTCTCGCACAAGGACACCTGGGTCGTGCGCAAGATGCGCGCCATCTACCTGCCCGTCCTGAACAAGGCCCTGGCCCACAAGCCCGTGACCATCGCCGCGGCCCTGGTCCTGATCGCGGCCTCGGTGCTGGCGGGCAGGGGACTCGGCATGGAATTCCTGCCCACGCTGGAGGAAGGCAACATGTGGGTGCGCGCCACCATGCCGGCCTCGATCTCGCTCGAAGCGGGAAACGACACGGTCAACCGCATCAGGAAAACCATCGGTTCGGTGCCCGAGGTGCTGACCGTGGTCTCGCAGCAGGGCCGGACCGACGACGGCACGGACTCCAACGGATTCTTCAACGCCGAATTCAACATCCCGCTCGCGCCTCGTTCCCAATGGCGCAAGGGGCTGGACAAGCCCCATCTGATCCGCGAGCTGGACGAGAAGCTGCAGTCCGAGTTTCCCGGCGTGGAGTTCAATTTCTCGCAGTATCTGCAGGACAACGTCGCCGAATCGATCTCGGGCGTGAAGGGCGAGAACACCGTCAAGCTCTATGGCTACGACCTGGACACGCTGCAGCGCACGGCGAACCAGATCAAGGACGTCATGGACACAGTGCCCGGCATCACCGACCTGAGCGCCTACACCCTGCTTGGACAGCCCACGCTGAACATCCGCGTCGACCGGGCCGCCGCCGCGCGCTACGGCCTGGGCACCGGCGAGGTCAACGCCGCCGTGCAGGCAGCCGTAGGCGGTACCGAGGCGGGGAACCTGTACGAGCCCGGCAGCGATCGCTATTTCCCGATCCGCGTACGCCTGGCGCCGGAGCATCGGCACGACATCGAAACGATCAAGCGATTGACCGTGGGCGTGCGCAGCGACGAGAGCGGCAAGATGCTCCAGATCCCGCTGGCTGAGATCGCCAACATAGAACTGGTGTCGGGCCCCGCCTACATCTATCGGGAAGGCCAGCAGCGCTACCTCCCCATCAAGTTCAGCGTGCGCGACCGCGACCTGGGTAGCGCCATCAAGGACGCCCAGGCGCGCATCGCGCAAATCGACCTGCCTCCGGGCTATCACATCGAATGGGCGGGGCAGTTCGGAAACCTGCAGGAAGCCATCGATCGCCTCAAGATCATCGTGCCCATCACGCTGGTCCTGATCGCCTTGCTGCTGTATACGACCTTCGCGTCGTTGACCGATACGGCACTGGGCCTGAGCGTCATTCCCATGGCCATGGTCGGCGGCATCTTCGCGCTGTTCGTGACGGGGACGCCTTTCAGCGTGTCGGCCGCGATCGGTTTCATCGCGCTGTTCGGCATCGCCGTGATGGAAGGAATCATCCTGCTGTCCTATTTCAATCAATTGATGCGGGAAGGCATGGATCGAACGGCGGCCGTGCTCGAGGCATGCACGGTCCGCTTCCGGCCGGTGATGATGACTTGCCTGGCGGCCGCGGTGGGGCTGCTGCCGGCGGCGTTCTCCAGCGCGATCGGCGCACAGGTCCAGCGGCCGCTCGCGCTGGTCGTGGTCGGGGGAATATCGGTGGCGCCCTTGCTCGTGCTGATCATCTTTCCGGTGCTGATCTCACTCTTCTCGCGGCAGGGGCGCAAACCGCCGTCCGGACCGCCGCAACCCGCGGCTGCGTAATCCGAACAAAAAGGGGGGCCATGATGCCCATGGGAAAAGAAACAATGAAGACCTGGACGCGCCGGATGCTGGCGGCAGCCGCGTGCGCCTCCGGCCTGGCCGGACACGCCGCGCTGGCCGCCGGAACCGCCGTCATGATCGAAGCCGGCGACCAGGCGTTGCGGGAAGACATACAGTGGCTGATCGACCGGCGCATCATCGACCTGACGGCATCGACCTGGCCATTGCCTCTGGCGGCGCTGGAAGATGCGCTGGCCCGCCGCGCGCAAGTCCGGCTCGGCCAGGCCGACCTGGTCGCCCTGCGTAATGTGGAGCGCATCGTGGCGCAGCACGGCCAGGCCGATTACGGGATGGTGGCGGGACTCAACACCGACCGGGCGCCGGTTCTGGGCTTTGCCAGCCAGCCGCGCGGCCGCGCCTCCGGCGGAGCCTATGTGCAGTCGGGCAGCGGCGCGGTCGCCGGAAAACTCCAGGTCAACGCCTTGGCCAGTCCGCTGACCGCCAAGCAGTCCTCGGGCAATTTCGAAGGCAGCTATGTCGCGGCCTCGTTCCTGGGGCAGGTTGCGTATGCCGGCGCTTTGAACCACTGGTGGGGGCCTGGCATGGACGGCAGCGTCAACTGGGGCAACGCCGCGACGCCCATTCCCGGCATCGGCCTGCAGCGCGCGCAGCAACGCGCGTTTTCCTCTCCATGGCTGTCATGGATCGGCCCGTGGGGCTATAACGTCTTTGCCGGGCAGCTGCAGCATGACACGGCCGTACCGGGCACCCGCATCTTCAACATGCGCGTGTTCGTCCGCCCGCTGCCGGGGCTGGAACTGGGCGCCTCGCGCTTCATCGAATGGGGGGGAGCAGGGCGGCCGTCGGGGTTGGGCACTTTCTGGAAAGCCATCACCGGCAATTCCAACGAAATCAAACCCGACCCCAGCAACGAGCTGTCGGGCTTCGACGCCCGCTACTCGATGCTCGTGTTCGGCAATCCGCTCTCGGTCTACGGCCAGTTTGCCGGCGAGGACGAGGCAGGGCACCTGCCGTCCAAATACATCGCGCTGGCCGGCGTGCAGTTCAAGCACCTGATCGGCACGACCCGGCTGCAGTGGCATGCCGAGGCCGCGGATACCATGGTCAGGCGCCTGTTCGGGCGCGCCGCCGGCGACCCCGGCGTCGCCTACGCCCACAGCACCTACCGCAACGGCCTCTACCAGGACGGCCTGCCGCTGGGCCATCCCATCGGCGGCGACGGCCGCATGGTTACCGTGGGCCTGAGCGTCGTGCCGGACGATACCCGGCATTTCTCGCGCTACGGCGCGCGCCTCCTGCATGCCGACGTCAACCCGTTGAATCAGGCGATCAACCAGGCGTTTCCCGGCAAGAACCGATGGACCGGCGGCGAACTTACGGTGGATTGGGTCATGCGCCCGGTCACGCTGCGGGCGGGGCTGGTCTACCTGCGCAGCCACGACCCGGCCATCCATGACATCGCCAGCCTCATGGTGACAGCCAACATCCCGTTGTCCAAGTTCTAGCCGCGACCACAAACCATGCGCTGCCTCATTCTCCTGCGGGACCAGGCGCTTGCCCGGTACCTGCGCAACGGTTTCCGGGAATTGGGCCACGTCGTGACCGGGCATGCTTTCGATCTCGATGGTATCCGGTGCGCGATGGACGCCCCCTGGGAACTCCTGTTGATCGAACATCTGTCCGACCCCGAGGCCGATAGCATCCAGTTGGTGGCGATGTTGCGCCGGACCGGCCATGAAGGCATCGTCGCGATGCTCGGCACCGGTAGCGACACGGCCACGGTGGTTCGGGCGCTGCATGCCGGTGCCGATGAATACCTGTCGGTTCCGATCGCGTTCTCGGAACTGTACGCCCGGATCGAATCCCGGGCGCGCCGGTTCGGCCAGATCTCCAAGCCGGACCTCCTGCAGGTCGGCGATCTCCAGATCGACCTCGTGCGCCGCCAGGTCAGCCGGGCAGGCAGGCGGATACCCGTGCAGCCCAGAATGCTGCGGCTCCTGCAAACGCTGGCGGAACAGGCCCAGCAGATCGTCGCGCGCGAGATTCTGCTCAAGGCGGTATGGGGAGACCAGCCGGTGAAATACAACGCGGTCGATCTCCTGGTCAGCCGAATCCGGGCCCGTATCGAGACCGGATTCTCCAAACCCTTGCTGCACACAGTGCGCGGACGGGGCTACATGCTGTCGGAATGCCCGCCGGCCAGCGAACGGGGATTGTGCGAATCGCCAGCAGATGAGCTCCACGCCGACCACTGTTCCGGTCCTTTAATTTGCGCATAATGTGTATTATGTCAAGTCAATGATGCGGAAGCTGATCTCGGCAGTCCGGCGATGGTCGCGTATGAGAGGTTCTACAGGCTTTTCTGCCTGATCCTGTTCTTGTCCATGCAACCCCGCTCCGGCGGGGTTTTTTTATGTCTCGCTGGATTGCTGCCCCCGCATGCCGCGGCTACATGCAGCGGCCGTACAAAAGCCAAAGGCGCGCTCGCCGCTAAGGCAGCCCGGGGGTGGTCTTCAACCACCCCCGGCCAGCCGGCAGCTTAATTCCTGTTCTCGACCGATCCAGGGTGCGCTACGCCGGAATCCTCACCCGTTCGGTGCTCGCCTGTGGCTGCGCTCCGCATGCGGCCTCCGGTTCCGCCCTGGACGGGGCAACCGTCGAGGTACCGCCGAAGTGAATCACAATTGCTCTCCCAGTCTCGGTGAATTACAATGTCATTCATTAGCCACAGGAGAAATGATCATGGCTGCGAATCAACTCGTACAGGCGCGCATTGACGGCGCCATCAAGGAAGAAGCCTCGGCAGTGCTGGCCGCGATGGGCCTTACCGTGTCCGATGCGGTACGGCTGTTGCTCACGAAGGTGGCGCAAGACAAAGCCTTGCCCTTCGAACCGCTCATCCCCAACGCAACAACGATCCAGGCAATGAAGGACGCTCGCGCCGGCCGCGTCACGAAGGCTGCGGACCTTGAAACCCTGTTCCGGGACCTCAATGCGGACGCCTGACTATACCGGCCAGTTTGTCCGAGACTACAAGCGCGAAAAAAAGGGGCGGCATCGTCTCACGCTAGATGCCGACCTCCACGCTGTTCTATCCGCATTGCTGGCCGACCAGCCATTAGCACCACGTCACCGCGATCATCCGTTGACAGGCAATTGGAAAGATCACCGCGACTGCCACGTCAAACCTGACCTGGTCCTGATCTACCAGAAGCTGGACACCAGTACATTGCGCCTGGTCCGCCTAGGCTCTCATTCCGAGCTGGGCCTATAGCCTGATGCCTGCCGGGGCACATGGCTAGAAATACTGACACCGGCTCCCGCATCGACACTTCAGCCGACAACACGACAAAATCGCGGTTTGCCGCGGCCTTCTCGCCCGCTCCCTATCCCAGCACCTTCCTGTACTGAACGAACCCGCTTTTCTCCGCCACCTGGTCATACAGCCGCATCGCCTGCGCATTGCTCTCGTGGGTCAGCCAATGCACGCGCGCCGCGTTGGCGTCGGCGGCGGCCCGGTAGACGTGTTCGATCAGCGCCCGGCCCACGCCTTGTCCCCGGCGTTCAGGTAGCGCGTACAGATCCTGCAGGTAGACGTAGTCGCCCTGCGTCCAGCAACTCCGATGGAAGATATAGTGCACCAGTCCGGCCAGACGGCCATCGGACTCGGCGACCGCGCAATGCATGGGTTCGCGGTCGTCCATCATCCGGGCCCAGGTCAGTCGGGTGGTTTCCGGCGGGATATCGACCCGGTAGAACGCCTGGTAGCCGCGCCACAGCGGCAACCATTGATCGAAATCCGTGTCGGTGGCAGGGCGGATGAGCATGGCGGGAATGTTCCTTGTGAATGAATCGCGGGACGAAGGAAAGGGGGCGGCGCCCCGCCCTCCTCGTCCCGGCAACCGCCCTGCCCTTATTGCAGCGCCTTCACCACCGCGTCGAAGAACGCCGTGTTGTTGACGACGCCCGCGCCGGTGGGCTTGGACTGCGCGCCCCAGGTCACGATGACCACCTTTTCCTTCTGGTTGATGTAGATGTTCTGGCCGAAGATGCCGGTCGCGTAGAACGCCTTGTCGATCGCCGACTGGCCGTCGGTGTTCACCCACCACATGTAGCCGTAGTACGGCAAGGGATCACCGCCGCTGAGCGTCTTGCCGCTGCCGGCATCGGCCACCCAGTTGTTGGGCAGGATGGATTTGCCGTCGATCACGCCATTGTTCATGAAGAATAGCCCGAAGCGTCCCCAGTCGCGAAGCGTGGCGCTCAGGCCGCTGCCGCCGATCTCGATGCCGTCCGGCGAATCCAGCCACCAGTTGGCCTCGGCCTCCATGCCGAACTTGGACCAGATCTTCTCGGACAGGTAGTGGGCCAGCGGCTTCTTGATGGCGCCGTGCAGCAGTTCGCCGGCGATCTGCGTTTCCCCCGTGCTGTAGTTGAAGGTGGAGCCGGGAGCGGCCGCGCGCGGCAGCTTGCTCATCAGTTCCAGCGCCGTGCCCGGTTTCTGGCCGATCTGGGCTTCCAGCAACGCCCGGCGGTCCGAGGCGGGGTTGGTGTAGGTCTCGTCCCATTTCACGCCCGAGGACATCATCAGCACGTCGCGCACCGTGGCGCCGTCGTAGGCGCTGCCGGCCAGCTTGGGCACGTACTTGACCACCTGGTCGTTCACGCTGCCGATCAGGCCGTCCTGGATGGCGACGCCGATCAGCGTCGAAGTGATGGACTTGGCCACCGACATGGACATCCAGCGGGTTTTCTCGGTATTGCCGTACTGGTAGGTCTCGTAGGCGATTTCGCCGTTCTTGAGTACCAGCAGGCCCGAGACGCGGTTCAGCGCCAGGTAGTCGTAGATGTCGTAGGTCTTGGCGCCGGCCGTGAACTTGATCGCGGGCAATTGCTTGGCTGCCTTGGGCAGCGGACGCGGCGTGGCGGCGGGCGCGATGCTGCGGGTGGGGAACAGGCGATCGATGTTGCGGAAGGTATTGACCGCGAGATCGGGCGTCAGGGTGCCGTCGTACATCTCACGCACCGTGCCTATCGGTTCCTTCGCATGCGGATACGTATTGGCCGGCGGGCCGGGCGGCGCGGGCGGCGGATCGTCGTCGTCGCTGCCACAGCCGGCCAGGCCGATCATGCCGGCCAGCGCCAGGCTGTAGACGAGGCCGCGGCCTAGCGGCGGCATCCAGGACGGACGGGATGAGGACTGGGGCATGGACGCTGCGTGGGTTGTCACCTTTGTTCTCCTTGTCATGGCAAGCGGCCCGGAGGCGGTCCGCCGCAGGGGGCAACGCAAGCAATATGTGCGCCATTGCGGCTCATCCATGGCAGCTCCGGGCCACGGCGCGCGCACGCCGCGAAGACTGGCGGAAACGCGGAATCGCCACCCCCGCGCTGTCCGGATTCCCGGACGCCATGCGACACTGCGGGGTCTTCCCTACCCGCGGAGCAAGCCATGGATTGGTTGATGGACCCCACTGCCTGGGCCGGACTGCTGACCCTGATCGTGCTCGAGATCGTGCTGGGCATCGATAACCTGGTCTTCATCGCCATCCTGGCCGACAAGCTGCCTGCCGCCCAGCGGGACCGGGCCCGGGTCATCGGCCTGTCGCTGGCCCTGGTCATGCGGCTGGCGCTACTGTCCGCCATCTCCTGGCTGGCCACGCTGACCCGCCCGCTGTTCAGCATGGCGGGCTTCTCGTTCGCGGGACGCGACCTGATCCTGCTGGCAGGCGGCCTGTTCCTGCTGTTCAAGGCCACGCTGGAACTGCACGAAAGGCTGGAAGGCAGCGGCGACCACGCAGGCAACCGCAAGGTCGAAGCGGGGTTCTGGCTGGTCATCGCGCAGATCGTGCTGCTCGATGCCGTCTTCTCGCTGGACTCGGTCATCACCGCCGTGGGCATGGTCAACGAGCTGTCCATCATGATGATCGCGGTCGTTGTGGCCATGGCCATCATGCTGTTCGCGTCCAAGCCGCTCACGCGCTTCGTCAATGCCCACCCGACGGTCGTGGTGCTGTGCCTGAGCTTCCTGCTGATGATCGGCCTGAGCCTGGTGTCCGACGGCCTGGGGTTCCACATTCCCAAGGGCTATCTGTACGCGGCGATCGGTTTCTCCATCCTGATCGAGGCCTTCAACCAGACCGCCCGCCGCAACGCACTCAAGCACGCGGCGCGCCGGCCGCTGCGGGCGCGGACCGCCGATGCGATCCTGACGATGCTGGGCGGCCATCGCACCGCCCAGGGAACGGAGGAAGGCGCGCCCGCTCCGACGCTCGGCGCCTTCGCCGAAGAGGAACGCCACATGGTCAGCGGCGTGCTGGCGCTGGCCGACCGTTCGGTGCGCTCCATCATGACGCCACGCTCGGAGATCTCGTGGGTGGACCTGACGGCCGGCGCGGACGAACAGCGCGCGCGCATCCTCGATACCCCCCACAGCTACATGCCGGTCTGCCGGCGTCACTTCGACGACATCGCCGGCGTCGCGCGCGCCAAGGACCTCCTGGCCAGTCTGCTGGAAACCGGGTCCATCGACGTTTCCGGCTTGCGCGCGCCCATCTACGTGCACGAATCGATCCCCATCCTGGACCTGATGGACGTGCTGCGTGATTCGCGCGGGCAACTGGTCCTCGTGACCGACGAGTACGGCGCGGTCCTGGGGCTGGTCACGCCGGTCGACCTGCTGGAAGCCATCGCCGGCGACTTCCCCGACGAGGACGAAGCGCCGTCCATCCAGCCGCTGGGGCCGGGGCGCTGGCGCATGGATGGCGCCGCCGACCTGAGGCATGTGGAGCAGGCACTCGGCCTGCCGTCGGGGCTGGCCGGCGCCGGCTACACCAGCCTGGCCGGCTTCTTGCTGGCCAGGTTCGCCGAACTGCCTCCCGTAGGCGCGTGGCTGGATCATGCCGGCTACCGCTACACCGTCAGGGAACTGGACGACAACCGCATCTCCGAGGTGGAGGTGACCAGACTGGACGAACCATGACGCAAACCGACCTGCCGAACCGCCTCGACCGGCTGCCCTGGTCGCCCTGGCACACTCGCGTGGCCGTTGCGCTGGGCGTGGCCTGGGTGCTCGATGGCCTGGAGGTCACCCTGGTCGGCAGCGTGGGCGGTGTCCTGGAGCGCGGCGATACGCTGGCCCTGAGCGCGGCGCAGGTCGGCTGGTCGGGTTCGTTGTACATCGCGGGCGCGGTGCTGGGCGCGCTGGCGTTCGGCCGGATGACCGATCGCCTGGGACGCCGGCGGCTGTTCCTGATCACCCTGGCGATCTACATGGCGGGCAGCCTGGCGACGGCCTTCGCCCCCGGCTTCGCCTTCTTCGCCGCCTGCCGTTTCGTGACGGGCCTGGGCATAGGGGGCGAATACGCCGCGATCAATTCCGCCATCGACGAACTGATACCGGCCCGCGTGCGCGGACGGGTGAACCTCGCCATCAACGGCAGCTTCTGGCTGGGCGCGGCCCTGGGGGCGGGCCTGAGCCTGGTACTGCTCGATGCGCGCGTGCTGGGGCCGGTATGGGGATGGCGCGCGGCCTTCCTGGCCGGCGGCGTGATGGCGGCCGCCATCCTGCTGGTGCGGCGCCACGTCCCGGAAAGCCCGCGCTGGCTGGCCGCGCACGGCAGGCTGGACGAGGCCCGGCGCATCGTGCTCGCGGTCGAGGCCGAGGCGGCCCGCCGCCACGGCGCGCTGCCGCCGGTCACCGGCGCTTCCCCCGTGGCGGGGCGCTCCCCCACCCTGCTCCAGGTCGCCCGCATCCTGCTGCGCGACTATCGCCGCCGCAGCGCCGTGGCCCTCGGCCTGATGGTGGCACAAGCTTTCTTCTACAACGCCATCTTCTTCACCTATTCGCTGGTGCTGACCAGTTTCCACGGGGTGGAGGAAGGCCGCGTCGGCCTCTACGTCTTTCCATTCGCGCTCGCCAACGTGCTGGGCCCGCTGCTGCTGGGGCCGCTATTCGACCTCGTCGGCCGCCGGCGCATGATCGCGGCCACCTATGTCTCGGCCGGCCTGGGGCTGGCGCTGACGGGCTGGGCCTTCGCGCAGGGATGGCTGGACGCGCGCAGCCAGGCCTGGTGCTGGTCGGCGGTCTTCTTCCTGGCCTCGGCGGCGGCCAGTTCCGCCTATCTGACCGTGAGCGAGATCTTCCCGCTGGAGATGCGGGCGGTGGCGATCGCGGTGTTCTACGCGGTGGGAACGGGCTTGGGAGGATTTGCCGGTCCGGCCCTGTTCGGCGAGCTGATAGGCACCGGCAGCCATGCGGCCGTGGCCGCCGGCTATGGCGTGGCGGCCGTGATGATGGTGGCTGCGGGCCTGGGGGCGCTGCGCCATGGCGTGGACGCCGAGCGCAAGTCGCTGGAAGAGATCGCGCCGCCCCTGCTGGCTCGGCGGCCGGACGAACCGTCCTAACGCGCGGGGGTCGGGTCCGCGTGCGTGAGCTGGTGGGTACGCGAGCCCATGTCCACGGTCAGGGAGTCTCCCGGCTGTAGCTCCACGAACTCGCGTGGGCCGGCCGTCACGGTGCGCACCTTGAGTTTGCCTTCCAGGAGTTCGACCCGCAGGCGCTCGGGCTCGGCCGCGACCCGGAACAGGATGTCGGGCGTTTCGATGCGGGTGCCGTCGATGACCACCTCGTTCACGCCCCACTGTACCGAGAACGCGGCGCGGTACTGCCAGCGCACGTGGAAGGAGGCCTCGCCGCGGGCCAGGATCACCTGGCGCCGGCGAGCGTAGTACCCGACCGACAGCGAGGTGTCGGGACCGGCGTCGATGCGGGAACCGTCGGGCAGGTCCAGCGAGCGGGCCTGGCCGTCGGTGCGGAGCTGTTCGCCGAACTGGGGCGAGCTCTCGCGCATGACCCAACTGACCGTCAAGGCGCCCACCAGACCCAGCGCCAACGCCAGGCAGGCCCAGCCCAGCCAACGTTTCCAGGGCGAGGTCTGTGTGGCGGGAGTACGGGAGGCAGGCTGGGACATGGCGAGGCGACAGGAAACGGAAAGCAGGATGCGGTTGCCGACGATTATAAGGATGCGGGCTCCGGCCCCATCGCCAGGCGCCGGAAAGCCGCCCCGGTGGCCGAGGCCCCGTCGCGGCGGCTGGCCAGCCACAGCTTCGAGGCGGCCTCGGGTTCGCGCAGCGTCCGGATGACCACGCCGGCCACGTCCAGCCGGCGCACCGAGGCCGGCAGAATGGAGACGCCCAAACGCGCGGCCACCAGCCCCGCGATGGTCATCACCTCACGGGCTTCCTGAGCGACGCGGGGCGCGTAGCCCGCCGCCCGGCACAGGTTCAATACCTGGCTGTAGACGCCGGTACCCGCACCCGGCGCGAAGAACACGAAGGGCTCCTGGGCCAGCTCGGCCACGCCCAGCGCCTCGCTGGCGTCGGCCAGCCGGTGCTGGCGAGGCAAGACCGCCACCAGCGGATCGGACAGCAGCGGATAGGCGTCGAGTTCCGCGGGAAAGGCACCGCTGGCCGGCAGGCGCATGAAGCCCACATCGCAGCGCCCGTCCAACAGGGCTTGGATCTGCTCCTGGCTGGTCTCTTCGATCAGTTGCACCGCCACCGCCGGATGGCGTTCGCGGAAACGCGACAACAGGTTGGGCAGCGCGCCGGTCAGGACGGCGCTTTCGGTGAAACCCACCCGCAGGGTGCCAAGCTCGCCGCGCGCGGCCCGCGCCGCGATGGACGCCGCGCGTTCGGCCTGGGCCAGCAGCGCGCGGGCCTCGGGCAGGAACAACTGGCCGGCCTCGGTCAGGGAAACCTGGCGTTTGTTGCGATGGAGCAGCCGGGCGCCCAGGTCCTGCTCCAGGGCCTGCAATTGCTGGCTCAGCGGCGGCTGGGAGATGCCCAGCCGAGCCGCCGCCCGGCCGAAATGCAGTTCCTCTGCCACCGCCACGAAGTACCTCACCCGGCGCAGATCGATCATAGGGGTTCGATATTACTGAGCATGATTTCAGTATTGGACGATATCAGACAAAAGGCCTAGAGTTAACCCTATATCGTTACTCGCTCGACCGCCATGTCTTCCGCTCCGCCCGTCGGCGCCTCCCTGCCCTCCGTGGACAACTCCGTTACCCCTGCCGTGTCTGCTCTCCCGTCCGGCCACATCGAACGCGGCACGCCGGCCTTCTGGCGGGCGGTGGTCGCGCTGTTCGCCTCCGGTTTCTCGACTTTTTCGCTGCTGTATTTCGTGCAGCCGCTGATGCCGTTGTTCGCCCACGACTTCGGCCTGTCGGCCGCGACCAGCAGCCTGGCGCTGTCGCTGTCCACCGCCCTGCTGGCGGTTTCCATGCTGGTGGCCAGCGCCGTGTCCGAGCGGCTGGGCCGGCGCACGCTGATGTTCGCCTCGCTGCTGGGCTCGGCGGCGCTGACCACCGCGATGGCCCTCTTTCCGCAATGGCCGGCGCTGCTGACGCTGCGCGCCTTGATGGGCATCACTCTGAGCGGCCTGCCGGCCGTCGCCATGGCCTACGTGGGCGAGGAAATGGAGCCGCGCGCGGCCGGCCTGGCCATGGGCCTGTACATAGGCGGTTCCGCCATCGGCGGCATGTCCGGCCGCCTGCTGGCTGGCGTGATCGCCGATGGCCATGGCTGGCGTGTCGCGGCGCTGGTCATCGGCCTGATCGGCTTCGCCGGCGCGGTGCTGTTCTGGAAGACCCTGCCCGCATCGCGGCATTTCAAGCCGCGCGCGCTGGACCTGGCCGGCGCCCTGGGCAGCTTCCGGGCCCACCTGCGCAATCCCGTCATGCTGCGCCTGTACGCCCAGGGTTTCCTGCTGATGGGCGGCTTCGTCGCCGTGTACAACTACATCGGCTTCCGGCTGCTGGCCCCGCCGTTCTCGCTCAGCCATGCCGTGGTCGGCATGGTGTCGGTAGTCTACCTGGCGGGCATCGTCAGTTCCGCGTGGATGGGTGACCTGGCCGCCCGCCTGGGGCACGGACGCGTCATGGCGGCGGGCGTCCTGCTACAACTGGCCGGCGCGCTGCTGACCCTGTCGGGCAACCTGTGGCTGCTGGTCCTCGGGATGGCGGTGCTGACCTTCGGCTTCTTCGGCGCGCATTCCATCTGCAGTTCCTGGGTGGCCCGCGCCGCCCGGCAGGGCCGAGCCCAGGCGTCGTCCCTGTACCTGTTCGGGTACTACTGCGGCTCCAGCCTGATCGGGCTGGGCGGAGGCTACGCGCTGGACCTGGCCGGCTGGAACGGCTTCGTCGGCCTGGTGGTCGTCCTGCTGGCGCTGGCGGCGGCCAATGCCATCCTGCTGGCGCGGCGTTCGGCGGCGGTCTAGCAACCGTTCAGTTCTGGTTACCAACTCCCCGGCCGCCGCCCTTTCCTTTTGGCTTTTTTCGTACCAGACTATTCATGAGTTGCCACCGTCGCCCACGCGTGCGGCGGACTTGAGCCAGATCAAGGTTCACGCATCGCGTCGCGGCTAGGATGGAGTCATCCACTCACGGCTGGAGGCGCATATGCTGGGACGTATCGCAGTTCATCTGGATCTGGACCGGGGCTGCAGGCGGCGCGTACGCGCCGCTGCGCAACTGGCCGCCGAGCACGATGCCACGCTGGTCGGCATTCACGCCAGCTTCGGCCGCCCTCTCCCCTATCTCTACGAAGGTTTCTTCGTTTCCGACGACGTCAATCGCATGCTGCGCCAGCGCGTGGACGACGACCGCGCAGCGACCGAGGCCCTGCTGCAGGAAGTCGCCGGCGAAACCGGCGTGACGGCGCACTGGCGCAGCGGCAACGGCCTGGCCGAGAACGTCCTGTGCGAGCAGGCCCGCTATTGCGACCTGCTGGTCATGAGCCAGCCCGACGACGCCGACCCGGGGCCGCAGCAGATGCCGGTCCTGCTGGCCGCCGTGATGCTGGGCGCGGGCCGACCCGTCCTGATGCTGCCGTCGGTGGGCGAGTTGAACGCCATCGGCCGCCGCGTGCTTTTCTGCTGGGACGAACGGCGCGAATCGGCCCGTGCGCTGGCCGATGCCGGCCCCATCCTGGAAGAAGCCTCCGAACTGTTCGCGCTGCGGGTCGACCCGCCGTCCGAACCGGAGCAGGCCGCCCAGGTCAAGCGGGCCGATTTCCTGGCCTACTGCGCCGGGCGGCAATACCCCATCCCGCAGGAAACCGTGCGCGAGAGCGCCCGGATAGGGATAGGCAATTGCATCCTGAACGCGGCCGCGGACAACGCCTGCGACCTGATCGTGATGGGCGCCTACGGCCACAGCCGCGTGCGGGAGGCAGTCCTGGGCGGCACGACACGGACCCTGTTGGAGTCGATGACCGTGCCGGTCCTGTTTTCCCATTGATCCACGGGCCTGGACGGCCCGGGGATCGGCAAGGAGCAGCACCATGAAGCAGCACCTACGATGGGCAGCGCCCCTGGCGCTTGCGCTGGCGGCCGCGTGGCCGCTGGCCGGCCAGGCGATGGACAAGGGCGAGCAGAACGGCATCGCCTACGTGACGGGCGGCGTCGGCCAGGACGAATCGACCGCCATCCGCGGCATGGCCAAGGACTACAGCCTGCGCATGCTGGCGGCAGCCAGGAATGGCGAATATGTGGCCGACGTGCGCGTGGCCGTCCACGACAGTGGCGGCAAGGACGTCCTGTCCGTAACCACCCAGGGCCCCTACCTGCTGGCCAGGCTCGCGCCGGGCAACTACCGGATCGATGCCGAATACGGATCGGCCCGGCAAAGCCGCCAGGTTCGCGTTCCCGCCTCGGGACGCGCCGAGGTTTCCTTCTATTTCTGACCGGACCGGTCGTCCGTCCTTCCAGGAGCATCCCATGTACCAGCGCATACTCGTTCCCGTCGACGGCAGCCCCACCTCCAATCGAGGACTGGACGAGGCCCTGCGCATCGCCGCCCTGACCAAGGGCCAACTGCGCCTGATGCACGTGATCGATGAATTGTCGCTGGCCGGGTCCATGGGCGCCTACGCCGCCTACTCCGACTGGATCAACGTCCTGCGCGCCAACGGCGCCGAACTGATCCAGCAGGCTCAGGCCAAGGCGAAAGCTGCCGGCATCGCGGCGGACACGGTGCTGCACGACAATTTCGCCGGCCCCGTGCACGAACTGGTGATCCAGGAAGCGCGCAAGTGGCCGGCCGACCTGATCGTGATCGGCACACATGGCCGGCGCGGCCTGCCCCGCATGGTGCTGGGCAGCAGCGCCGAGAAGATCCTGCGCGAGGCGCCGGTTCCCGTGCTGCTGGTCCGGCTGCCCGAGGCCGGCGATGAAGCCGGCCCGGGCACGCCCGTCAACCCTTGAGCTTGATGCTCGTGGGATCGGCGGTCAGGTAGCCCACCGCGGCGCCGAAGCGGTCCTTGTAGTTGCTGCGGATCAGCGGGTCCAGCGTGTCCTTGACCTTGTCGTGCAGCGAGCTCCAGTCACCGGCGTGCTGGAAATTGCTCATGATGTAGGTCCAGCCGTTGATCTCGTCCACCGCGTGCAGGCCGGTCGACTCGCCGCCCGCCGGCACCGACAGCAGCCGCGACAGCGACTTGGTATCGACGTTGTAGGCCCACAGGAAGTTGTTCACGTGCGAGCCGCTGTCCTCGCCGATGAACAGCGTACGCAGCTTTTCCGAGAACTTCAGGTTGTCCGGGTTGGCGACCAGCTCGGGGTTGGCCTTGTTGCCCAGCGCGTCGGCGGAGATGTCCTCGCCCACCAGCAGCATCCTGGTGTGCACCGGCATCCATTCGCTGTTGATGGCCGCACCGGCCTGGTCCTTCTGGCCGCCGGTCAGGTTGTGGGCCAGCACGCCGCCGGCGATCAGCGCCTTGTCCAGCGCGATGCCGCTCTGCTCGTTCCAGCCCTTGGCATTGCCTTTGACCATGGAGTCCTGGATGTTCTGCAGGGCCGAGTAGGCGACCTTGTCCTTGATGTTGACCGTGGTGCCTTCCATCTTGGTGAAGCCCATGCTGCCGCCCACCAGGTAAGCGTAGCGGTGGGTTTCCAGGAAGGCCGCGGCCTTCTCCATGCCAGGCTTGATCTTGATCCAGTTGGCCGCGCCGTTCGAGAAGATCTTGGTGTAGGTCGCATCCGAGGGATCGGCCTTGAGCACCGTCATGATGTCCGCGGGATCGAGCGTATTGGCCATCTGCTCGATTTCCGCGCTGGTGGCATGGCCCAGCTTGATCCAGGTCAGGTTGGCGCCAGCGGCGGCCGGATCGACAGAGAAGCCGGCGCCGAGCTTGGCGACGTACAGCGTGCCCGCCGACAGATCCTTCTCCTTGTCCGCCACGAACACGAACAGGCCGCTGTTGGTGGCGTCGTCGCCCATCAGCACGGTGCGGTTGTCGGGCATCACCTGGATCAGTTCGTGCGAGATCCGGCCCATGCAGTAGTGCTTCTTGATCGAGCCCGTGCCGTCCGGGTTCACCGTCACTTCGGGAATGTGGCCGTAGTGGTAGGGACGGGCCTTGGTCTCGTCGCCGTACACGTTCTTGCTGAAGGCCTTGAACTGGGCATTGGTGGAGACGAACGGCGCGTCCGGCTCGTATTCCTCGCTGGACAGGTGAGTGTTCCAGGGCGAAAGGCTGGCGCCACAGGTGATCCACAGGCCATGGGCGGACGAGGTATCGACGTTGTGGTACTTGACCAGGCTCAGCTTGCCGGTCGTCTGGTCCTGGTCCAGGGTCAGGACGGCGATGGGCGACGGCAGCGTGCCGTAGGTATCGGCCCCGCTCTGGTCGCGCGTCGTGTATTCGAACTGCACCACGGCGAACACGGCCTTGCCCTTGATGCCCGCCACGTTGGCGTTGGACAGCGCCAGCAGCGAGGTACCGTCGGGCGAGTCCGAGAAGATCTGGCGTTCCTTGCCCGCCACCGACTTGTCGATGATCGGCTTGTTGTTGATGTCGACATAGCCGCCGGCCAGGGTCTTGCCGCCCTTGCCGTCCGAGACCATGTCGCCGGTGATGAAGAACGGCTGGTACGCCAGCTTGTAGGCATGCGAGCTGCCGTCGCTCAGCTTGACGGTCAGCGTGGAATTGACCGTGGTCGTGGCCATCGCGGCGGCATTGGACAGCGACGGCGCGGGGGTTGACGTGAACGAGGCCGACACGAAATCCGCGGACGGTTGGGGCGTGGGCGTGATGGGATCGTCGTCCCCGCCACAGGCTGCCAGCAGGGACGCGGTGACCGTCCCGAGAGGCAGCATGGCGGGCGCGCCGGCCAGAAACTTCAGCGCCTGGCGGCGCGAGTTGTTGAGTAACGTATCGGACATTGTTCTGGTTTCCAAGGAGGGGTGCGTTGCAACGTCGAATCGACGGCGGCATCCCGGTTCCGGAAACCAGGGAATCATGCCTCCCGATTCGCGTCTGGGCGAATGCTAGGAGGCATGGGTGACACTTTCATGAAAGGGGCGTGGCCGTCCCCTGGCCGCTACATGATCTGCGGACGATCGGGCAGCGTGTTGGCGCGGGATGCGCCGGGATAGTGCCGGGCCAGCGAAGCGCCCAGCGCGGTGATGCCATCGATCACGCCCTGTTCGTAGCGGCCCTGGCCGAACGCCTCCTGGATGCCGCGGCAGACGGCTTCCCAGGTTCCGGCGCTTTCGCAGGCGTGGATGCCGCGGTCGCAGACGATCTCGACCGCATGGTCGGCCATCAGCACGTACAGCAGGATGCCGTTGTTGTCCGGCGTGTCCCACACGCCTTGCAGCGCGAAGACTTCCAGCGCCCGTTCCCGCGGCGACTGCTGCTGCCACAGCGGCCCCATGTCCAGCGCGGCCTCGACCACGAAACGGATCTGGCCGTCATGGCGGGATTCGACCTCGCGGATGGTCCGCTCGATGCGATCCAGCGCCTGGGCCGGGAAGGCCTGGTGTGCTTCGCGGCGAGTCGTCGCCAGATGTTTGAGGAATCGTTTGATCGCCATGCCTACCACCTTCCCGAGGCACCGCCGCCACCGAAGCCGCCGCCGCCACCGCCTCCAAAACCGCCCCCGCCGAACCCTCCGCCGCCAAAGCCGCCGCCCCCTCCCCGGCCGCCGCGATGGCTGCCGCCGTAGCCGCCGGGCAATCCGGCGAAGCCACCGCCCACCAGCGTGAAGAAGAACGCCAGCAAGGCGCCCACGATCGCGATGGCCACCGCGCCGGACAGCAGCCAGGCCGCTCCGCCCACGACGCCGCCGGTCACGAGCGCTCCCGGCAGCCTGCCCAGCGCGCGCCGCAGCATGCCGCCCGCCACCAGCGCGACGATCAGCAATACCGGCGCGATGCCTTCCAGGTCGCTGCCTTCCTGCGCGGCGCGCTCGGGAGGCGGCGGCAGCGGTTCACCGTCGATGAGCCGCATGATGCGGTCGGCTCCCTGGGAAATGCCGCCGTAGTAGTCCCCTTCGCGGAACCGGGGCGTAACGATCTCGTTCAGGATGCGATTGGCGGTGGCGTCGTTCAGCACGCCTTCCAGGCCGTAGCCCACCTCTATCCGCATCCGTCGATCGTCCTTGGCGACCAGGAACAGCACGCCATCGTCCACGTTCTTGCGGCCGGGTTTCCAGGCCTCGGCCACCCGCAGCGAATACTGCTCGACGCTCTCGGGCGCGGTGCTGGGAACGATAAGGATGGCAAGCTGGCTGCCCTTGCGTTCCTGGAAGTCGCGCAATTGCTGTTCCAGTCCGGACCGCTGCTCGGCGGTCAGCGTCGAGGTCAGGTCGGTGACCAGTCCGCCGAAGGGCGGAATCGCCACCAGGCCGTCAGTGGCGGCCTGGGCGGGCGCGGCCGCCAGCCAGAGCACGGCGACGCCGGCGGCCAGCCACGCAGCAGCCCTGCGCCTCCAGGCCCGCCAAGCGCTCATCGCGCGCCCGCGGGCTTGTTGCCGCCGAAGTCGACCGTCGGCGGCGTGGAAATGGCGCTTTCGTTGGCCACCGAGAAATTGGCCTTGACCGGATAGCCGAAGGCCTTGGCGGTCAGGTTGCTTGGGAACGAGCGCACGATCACGTTGTAGTCCTGGACCGACTTGATGTAGCGGTTCCGGGCCACGGTGATGCGGTTCTCGGTGCCTTCGAGCTGCGCCTGCAGGTCGCGGAAGTTCTCGTTGGCCTTCAGGTCCGGATAGCGCTCCACCACCACCATCAGGCGCGACAGCGCGCTGGTCAGCTGTTGCTGGGCGGCGTCGAACTTGGCGAAGGCCTCGGGATCGTTGACCAATTCCGGCGTGGCGTTGATGCCGGTGGCCTGCGCCCGGGCGTTGACCACGGCGGTCAGCGTGTCCTGCTCGTGGCTGGCATAGCCCTTGACCGTGTTGACCAGGTTGGGGATGAGGTCCGCGCGCCGCTGGTACTGGTTCAGCACTTCGGACCAACTGGCCTTGACCTGTTCGTCCGCGCGTTGCAGGTCGTTGTAGCCGCAGCCGGACAGCGTGGCCGCCAGCATGACGAGGAAGGCAGTGATCAGGCTTCGCACCTTGTTCTCCTTGGGAATGAGCGCTTGGGAATGAATGCTATGCAATTCGGTCAACGGAATACGTCCGCGAGCACGTCGGCCACGACCAGGGTGGCCAGGGACACCAGGATCAGGTCCGTGCCCGCCACACGCCACTCGTAGCCGGGGTAGACCGGCAGTCTCGACAGCATGCCGGATGGCACGACCTTCTTGGCGATGCCCGGCGGCAGTGGCTTGCCCCGGGCCAGGTTCTTGCGTATGCCTGGGGGCAAGGGGCCATAGCCCACCGCGCGGTAGTCGGAAGCGTAGTCCCGGGCCAGCGAGACGGTGATGCCAGCGCGGATCAGGTCGCCGCCATCGGCGCGCTTGCCCTGCTTGGAACCACCCCCCTTGCCCGGCGTCTTGTCTCCCTGGCCCTTCCCGCCGCCGTGGCCGCCTCCGGCATGGGCGTTGCCGTTGCCTTTGCCACTGGGCGGATCGGCCCACGCGGGCGTCATGCCCAGCGAGCCCGCCAGCATCAGGACAAGGAAAATTTCGCGTCGCGGTTTACGCATCATTTGCATTCGGCTCCTCGAGCACAGACGTGCAACGAACCAAGCATAGCGCAAGGCCACGGGAGACGGTCCCGACAAGGTATCCAGTTGCAGCGGCCGGTTGCAGCTGCGTCAGCCGCGCGGCCGCGAGACCAGTCGCTCCAGCCGCAGTCGGTCGCGTGCGTCCGTCAGCCGCCACACCGCCAGGTAGACCGAGCCGGCGGAGGCCGCGAACCCGCCGCCGGCCAGCAGGAACATCAGCAGGATCTGGTACTTGGCCGATTCGATGGGATCCATGCCGGCCAGGATCTGCCCGGTCATGATGCCGGGCATGGTGATGACGCCGGCCGCCGCCATCTGGTTCATGACCGGCAGCACCCCTGCCCGCACGGCGCCGCGGATGATGCCCTGGAAGGCGGTGTAGCGGTCGGCGCCCAGGGCCAGCCGGGCCTCGATGGCCGCCCGCTCGCGCGATACCGAGGTGAACACTCCGTTCAAGGCCAGGCTGGCGCTGTTCATGGCGGTGCCCAGCACGATGCCGGCCAGCGGGATCGCATGGCGCGGGTCGTACCAGGGATCGGGACGCAGCGCCGTGGCCAGCGCCAGCAGCGCGATGCCCAGCGTGGCGATGCCCACTGGCACGCCGCCCACGCCGTAGCGCCATGCCCCCTGGAAGCGCCGTTCCTGCCTGGAGCCGACCTCGTGGCAGGCCGCGGCGATCATCAGCGCGACGACCGCGCCGGTCACCCAGGGCGAGGTCAGCGCGAACACCTGCCGCAGGAACAGGCCCACCAGGATCAACTGCACGACCATGCGCGCCGCCGCCACCAGCAGCGGACGCTGGATCCCCAGCGCCAGGCGCATCGACAGCGCGGCGCTGGCCAGCACCAACACGGATGCCATGGCCAGTTCCAGCGGGGTCAGGGAAATGGGGCTCATGGCGTCTCGTCCTCCAGTCCCCCGGGTGTCATCCGCAGCCGGCGGGTGGCGATGCGCGCAGCCTGCGCCGCATCGTGCGTGACCACCAGCAGCCCGGTGCCCTGTTCGCGCAGCCGCGCCAGCAGGACCTCGACCCGGGCGGTGGCTTCCGGATCCAGGGCCGAGGTCGGTTCGTCCAGCAGCAGGAATCGCGGCTCCTGCGAGATGGCGCGCACCAGCGCGAGCCGCTGGCGCTGGCCGGTCGACAGCGTGGCCACCGGCGCCTCGAACAGCGCATCGGCCAGCCCCAGTTGCGGCAGCAGCGCGCGCGCCCGGTCCGGATACGCCATGTGCTCGGCCACGATGTCCGCCCACCACCCCGCGTCGGCCGCGACATAGGTCACCTGGCGGCGAAATACCGGTGCCGGCATGCGATCGCGGTCCGTGCCGTCCAGTTCGACACGGCCCCTGGCCGGTTCAAGGTCGGCGATCATGCGCAGCAACAGGCTCTTGCCCACGCCGGACGGGCCGGACAATGCCACGCACTCCCCGCTCTCGACAGCCAGGTTGAAAGGACCCGCGAGGCGGCCGTGCAGGCCATGCACGGTCAGTGAGGTACAGGTGTCGGTCAAGGTGGTATTCGTCGATGGACGGCCGGTCGGACGGAGCGACAGTCTAGCGCGAAGCCCGCGTGATACGGGGCTCTCCCGCCCATGCACGTATAATCGATAGTTGCTCGCGGCAACGATAAGACCACAAAGCCCATTTACCATTTCAAGGTTGTTTCATCTATGTATCGCGCACTCGCCGCCGCCCTCGTGCTGGGCACCCTGGCCGTCGCTCCTGCTCATGCCGGACCCTACCCCGACCGCCCCGTCCGCATCATCAACCCGTTCCCGCCCGGCACGAACACCGACACGGTCGCGCGCCTGCTGGCCCAGAAACTGCAACAGAACTGGGGCCAGGCCACCATCGTCGAGAACAAGACCGGCGCGGGCGGTGCGATCGGCGCGAGCTTCGTCGCCAAGTCGCCGGCCGACGGCTACACCCTGCTGCTGACGTCCTCGTCCACGCACCTGGTCGCCCCCGTGCTGCGCAAGGACGTGCCCTACGACGCGAACAAGGACTTCACGCCCATCATGACGGTGACCGTGTCGCCGCACGTGGTGGTCGCCACCCGTTCGCTGCCGGTCAAGGACTTCAAGGACTTCGTGGCCTACGTGAAGTCGCACCCGGGCACGACCTTCGCGTCCTCGGGCAACGGCACCGGCTACCACCTGGCGGGTGAACTGTTCGCCCACGGCGTCGGCGCCAGCATGCTGCACATCCCCTACCGCGGCGCGGCTCCGGCCATGAACGACCTGATGGGCGGGCAGGTGCAGTCGATGTTCGACTCCCCGGGCAGCGTGGCGCCCAACGCCAAGAGCGGCCGCGTCCACGCGCTGGCCGTCATGGGTCCCAAGCGCTGGCCCACCCTGCCGGACGTTCCCACCACGGTGGAGCTGGGCTATCCGCAGTTGCAGTTCTCCACCTGGCTGGGCCTGTACGCGCCGGCCAACACTCCGCCCGAGGTGATCGCCAAGATCACCAACATCCTGACCACCGAACTGTCCAAGCCCGGCATGAGCGAACAGTTCGACCAGATGGGCTCGCAACTGAACATGATCGTCGGCAAGGACTTCGCCAAGTTCATGCTGGACGGCCAGGCCTCGCTGAAGAAATTGGCCGAAGAAGCCAAGCTCCCGATGCTTGACTGATCGTATCTCTGCGAAACTGAAAACGGCCTCGCTTTCGAAAGATGCGAGGCCGTTTTTCTTGGCAGACGACAGGCGGGGAGCGCCGCTCGCCTACTCGATCTTGATGCCGGCGGCTTTCACGAGCTGGGACGCGGACTTCGTTTCGTCCGTCAGGTACTTTTCGAAGGCTTTCTGGTCCATGGGCATGGGGGTGGCGCCCAAGTTGGCGAAGCGGGTCTTGATGTCGGGCATTTCCAGCACCTTCAGCACGCCGGCGTGGATCTTGTCGACCACGGGCTGCGGCGTCTTGGCCGGCGCGAACAGGCCCACCCAGAACGTGTAGGCCGCGGCCGGCAGGCCCGAGTCGGTCATCGAGGGCACGTCGGGCAGCGCGGCCGAGCGCGCGGCGGCACCCACGGCCAGCGCCTGCAGCTTGCCGTCCTTGATCATGGGCAGGGCCGACACCAGCGGCGCGAAGAACCAGGTCGTGCGGCCCGCGATGGTCTCGGTCATGGCTTCAGGCGTTCCGCGGAACGGCACGTGCACCGCCTCGATGCCGGAGGCCACACGGAACTGCTCCGCATTCATGTGGGTGGCCGAGCCATTGCCCGCCGAGGCGTAGAACAGCTTGCCGGGATCGGCCTTGGCCTTGGCGATCAGGTCGCCCAGGTTCTTGAACCCGGCCGAGGGCGAGACCACCAGCACGTTGGGCAGGCTGGCCAGCGGCGTGATGCCCTCGAAGTCCTTGAGCGTGTCGTACGGCAGATTCGGATAGATGGACGGATTGACGAGGTGGCCCGAGCTGTGGATCAGCAGGGTGTAGCCATCGGCGGGCGCCTTGGCGACCTGGGCAGCGCCCAGCGTGCCGCCCGCGCCGGGCTTGTTCTCGACCACGATCTGCGCGCCCAGGATGGGACCGAGCTTGTCGGCGATCGAACGCGCCACCACGTCGGTGCCGCTGCCCGCTGTGAACGGAACGATGAAGCGGATGGGGGTGCCCTGGGGCCAGTTGCCCTGGGCCTGGGCGCTCGCGCCCGCGGCCAGCATCGTCGCGGCCGCGAGGACGCGCAGCGAGGTCCGGCGCGCGTGGGAATGTCGTTGCATGGTGTGTCTCCTCTCTGATTTATCGAATGGAACGGCGGCCCTAGCCCTGGACGGGCGGACTGAATGGCATGGCCAGCAGCACCGATGCCGTCCGGCCGCTGCGGTTGATCAACTGGCGTTTCTCCCCGGGCGCGAGGCGGCAGGAGTCCAGGCGCCCCAGCATGGCTTCCTGGCGTACCCCGTCCAGCTCGCTCACGACGACCAGCTCGCCTTCCAGGACTACGTAGTGCTTCTCCATGGGCGAGCCATCCAGCGAGGTGTGGCCGCCGGGCTCCAGCGTCGAGACGCCCAGCCACAGTTGCTCGGCCGGGCCGGCTTCCCTGCCCTGCAGGCGCACGCAGCGCATGTCGAAGTGGTTGGGGGCCTCGTAGACCGGGGCCTCGGGATAACGGGTGACGTTCATGCCGCGGTTCCCCAGGGACGCAGCACGATGCGCTGGTCCGATCCACCTATCACGGTGCGATAGGCCTCGAGCGCATCGGTCAGCGCGTAGACGGCATCGTCGCCCACGGGAAAGGGCCGCAGCGTGCCGGCCTCGAACCCGGGCCGCAGCGCCCGCAGGTGCGCGGCCGCCTCGGTGCAGTCCATGGCCAGCGAATCCACGCCCACGTAGGTGTGCATGGCGCGGTAGAACGTGAAGATGTCGAACGGCACCGGGCGCTCGACCGTGGAGATGAAGATCTGCGTGGCGCGCTTGGCCATGGCCTGGTTGGCGGCCTGGAAGTACGGGCTGCCCACGGTGTTGTAGACCAGGTCCACGCCGCGGCCATCCGTCAGCTCGCGCAGCCGCGCGGCAACGTCTTCCCGGCTGGCGTCCACCACCTCGACGGGCGCGCAGGCGAACCCGGCATAGGGGCCCGGCCGTCGCTGGACCGCGATGACCCGTGCCCCGGCCTGTGCCGCGAGCTGCACCGAGGCCTGCCCCACCTTGCCGTTGGCGCCCATGACGGCGACCACCTGGCCCGGTTGCGGCATGCCGCTGCGCTGGAAGCCTTCATGGGCCGTCACGAACGGCACGCCTATCGACCCGGCGGCGTCGAAGTCCAGGCCCGAGGGCATTTCCTCCAGCGCGGCCAGCGGCAGCGTGAGCCAGGCGGCATGGGAACCGTCTCGTGTGATACCCAGGTCGCCGCCCGAGCCCCAGACGCGGCGGCCTATCCATTCGGTGGGTCCCGCCACAACCGTGCCAGCGAAGTCGCGGCCGGGCGTGCGCGGCCAGACGGCCTGCGGCATCAGGCCCATTGCCGCTTTCACGTCGCTGGGATTGACGGCCGCGCTGGCCACCTTGACGATGGCGTGGCCGGGCGCTGGCCGGGGCATGGCCAGCGTTTCGATGGCCGGGGCCAGATGGGCGGCGGACTCGGCTTTCGCCAGCACGCGCACGGCCGGTCCGGATTGGGTTTCTTGCATGACGATGGACATGATCGGTAGCGGTTCCTTCAGTTCTTGATGGGCAGGCCCAGCATGTCGCGCGCCTCGCCGGCGCTCGCCACGCTTCCTCCCAGGTCCTGCACGATGCGCACGGCGCGCTCCACCAGCGCCGCGTTGCTGGGCGCCAGGACCCCGCGGGCCAGGTAGATGTTGTCTTCCAGGCCCACGCGAACGTGGCCGCCCGACACGAAGGAGGCCGCCAGCATCGGGAACTCGTGGCGGCCCACCCCGAAGGCGGACCAGAACGCGCCCGCCGGCAACAGGCTGCGGGCGTACAGCAGCGTCTCGGGCGTGGCCTCGAAGCCGTACTTGACGCCGGTGACGAAGGTCCACATGCCCGGCCCGTCCAGCGTGCCATCGGCGATCAAGTCGCGCGCAAGATGGATGTCGCCGCTATCGAAGATCTCCAGTTCCGGCTTGACGCCCGCCTCGCGGATGACGCCGGCCATGACGCGCACGTTGCGCGGGGTGTTGATGACCACCTCGGCGCCGGAGTTCATGGTGTTCAGATCCAGCGAGCAGACGTCGGGCCGCAGCCGCGCGATGTGCTCGACCCGTTTTTCCGGCGGCAGCAGCGTGGTGCCGGGGCCGGCCACGCGGGGCTCGGCCTCGCTCGGCACGTAGCGGCCGCCGGGGCCGGTGGTCAGGTTGATGATGACTTCGCGGTTCTGCGCGCGGATGCGGCGGATGACCTCGTCGTACAGCCCGACGTCCATCGAGGGCCGGCCGGTTTGCGGGTCGCGCACGTGGATGTGGACCTGCGCCGCGCCGGCGCGGGCCGCCTCCAGCGCCGAGTCGGCGATCTGTTCGGGCGTGATGGGCAGGTGCGGCGTCTGCTCCGGCTTGGTCAGGTTGCCGGTGATCGCGCAGGTGATGACGGTCGGGTTCACAGGTGGCGTCCTCCATCGACCACGATGCGGGTGCCGGTGGCGAAGCGCAGCGAGGTGGCGCAGGCTTCGACCGCGGCGGCGATGTCGTCGGTGGTGCCGATGCGGCCCAGCGGCGTGGTGGCCGCGGTCTTGGCGTTGAAATCGGCGCCCCGGCCCGGCACGAAGGCGGAATCGACCACGCCCGGGCTGACCGACAGCACGCGCACCTGCGGCGCGAGCACGCGCGCCAGGGCCTCGCCCACCACGTCGACGCTGGCCTTGGCCGCGACGTAGGCCAGGTTGCTGCCGACGCCGGTGAAGGCGGCGATCGAGGACAGCGTCACGATCAGGCCGTCGCCGCTTTCCTTGAGCAGGGGCGCGAAGGCGCGGATGGTCGAGAAGACGCCCCGGAAATTGACCTTCAGGATGTCGTCGATCAGTTCGTCGGTCAGTGCGTCCAGGTCGGCCGCGGGCACGGGCTTGGTGTAGCCGGCGCTGTTGACCAGGATGTGGCAGGTGCCGAAATCGGCGCGGACGCGGTCGGCCGCGGCCTTCAGGGCCGGACTGTCGGTGATGGAGGCGACGACTTCGGCGTGGCCTTCGCCGGGCAGCTCGGCCACCCGGGCAGCGGCGGCGGGATCGCCGTTGTGCAGCAGCACGCAGCGGGCCCCGCGGGCCGCCAGGCGCCGCGCGCTGGCATGGCCGATCGCGCCAGTCCCGCCGGCGATCACGGCCACCTTGCCGTCCAGGCGGTCCTGCGGCGCGAATGGGGTTGCTTGGGTCATGAAGAGTTCCTTAGGAGATGCGTGGGGAAATCAGGGAATGGGGGGATGCGGGAAGACCATCTCGCCTTCCAGCAGCGTGAAGCAGTGGTCGAACACCGCGACGTCTCCGCCCGGGCGCGGCTCCACCCGGTACTGGCCGACCAGCCGGCGCGTCACGCCGAAGGTGGGGTCGCTGTGCAGGAATTCCGAATCGTCGGCGTAGACCTGGGTGATCAGGACCTTGTAGCCGGGCTTGGAGAACATGAAATGCAGGTGCGCCGGCCGGAACTCGTGGCGCTCCTGGGCGCGCAGCAGCACGCCGCCCGGCCCGTCCACCGGCACCGGATAGCCGGCCGGCCGCACCGAGCGAAAACGGAAGCAGCCGTTCTCGTCGGTGGTGTAGCGGCCGCGCAGGTTCATGTCGGGCTGGGTTTCGTCCTGGTTTTCGTACAGGCCGCTGGGCGAGGCATGCCAGATGTCCACCGTGACGCCCGCCACCGGCCGGCCCTCGCGGTCCTGCACCCGCCCGCTGCCCTCCAGCGGAATGCCAGGCGTGCCCGGCGCCGCGAGCGACGCGCCGGGTTCCAGGCTGGGCGAATTGGCGCGCCAGAACGGGCCCAGCAGCGCGGCATCCGACTCGCCGTGGTGGTCGGCGTTGTTCAGCAGCGCCACCAGCGACGACACCCCCAGCAGGTCGGCCACCAGCACCGCTTCGTTCTTGGTGTCGCAGGTGGCCTGGCCGATGGCGTTGATGTAGCCCAGCGCATATTCGAACTCGGCCTCGGTCAGGCGGGTTTCCAGCACGAAGGCGTGCAGGTGCCTGACCAGGCTGCATAGCAGTTCCTTGACCCGGGCGTCGGATGTATTTGCCATCGATTGCACAACGATGGGTGTCAGTGATTCGGGAGTACTGGGCAACATTTGGCAAAACCTCATGCTATCGATAGCATTCAGTTTATCCGGTTCATTCCGCTTGTCAACAAGGAGATTTCCCTCGAACCATGCGCCGGCACTTCGCTATCATCTCGCCCATGCCCAAGCGTTCCTCTGCCGCCACCCTCGCCGACATCGCCCTGCATGCCCAGGTGCACAAGACCACCGCCTCGCGCGCGCTGGATCCCGAACGTCGCCACATGGTCAGCCCCGAGGTGGTGGGCCGTGTCGAGGCCGCCGCCCGCGCCCTGAACTACCGAGTCAACCGCGCGGCGTCGGCGCTGCGCACGGGGCGCTCCGGCACGGTCGGCGTGCTGCTGCCCGACATCACCAACCCGGTGTTCCCGCCCATCCTGCGCGGCATCGAACAGGCGCTGGCGGCTGAGGGCTTCTTCGTCCTGGTGGCGGACACCGGCAACGAACAGGCGCCCGACCAGGCCGCGGACCGCATGCTGGCCCAGCGGGTCGAGGGGCTGATCATCGCCACCTCCAGCCTGCACGACCCGCTGGTCGAGCGCCTGGTGCGCGACCAGGTCAAGGTCGTGCTGGTCAACCGCCGCGACGAAGACGGCAGCCTGCCTGCCGTCGTCAGCGACGACATGCTGGGCATGAAACTGGCCGTCGACCACCTGGTGTCCATCGGCCACCGCCGCATCGCCCATCTGTCCGGCCCGCTGGCGCTGTCCACCGGCTCGCTGCGCCAGGCCGGTTTTCGCCAGGCCATGGCCGCCCACGGGCTGGAGCCGGCCGGCTACGCCGAATGCGACGCCTATTCCTGCGATGCCGGCGAGGACGGCACGCGCAGGCTGCTGGGCACCGCGGCCGAATTCACCGCCATCGTCGCCGCCAACGACCTGATCGCGCTGGGTGCGATCCAGGCCCTGCAGGCGCAGGGGCGCAGGGTGCCGCAGGACGTCTCGGTCGTCGGGCACAACGACATGCCGCTGATGGACCGCGTCTCCCCTCCCCTGACCACCGTGCGCATCCTGCACTACGAAATGGGCTTTCGGGCGGCCCGTTTGTTGCTGGACAGCCTGCGCGGGGTGCCGGGCACGACATCCACGGTCGTCCTGCGGCCCGAGCTGGTCGTGCGCGGCTCGTCCGCACCGCTGTAATATCCCAGGCGCAAACTCGAACCTGCCTCGCCCGCGAGGCCCCGACATGTCCATCAAAGACCAGCTTTTCATCTACGGCCAGCATCTCGCGCCCCAGGCGCTCGTCTCCAGCCTGTTCGGACGCCTCGCGCACTGCCGCGTCGCCGCCCTGAAGAACCCCGCCATCGCCCGCTTCATCCGCCGGTACGGCGTGGACATGAGCGAGGCCCTGGAGCCCGATCCCACCGCCTACGAGCACTTCAACGCCTTCTTCACCCGCGCGCTCAAGCCCGGCGCGCGGCCGCTGGATCCCGCCCCGGACGCCGTCCTGTGCCCCGCCGACGGCGCCATCAGCCAGTTGGGCCCCATCCGCGCCGGCCGCATCTTCCAGGCCAAGGGGCATGATTTCAGCGCCGAGGAACTGCTGGGCGGCGATGCCCGGCGTGCCAGCCCCTACCAGGACGGCAGCTTCGCCACCATCTACCTTTCCCCGCGCGACTACCACCGGGTGCACATGCCGGTGGCCGGCACCCTGCGCGAAACCGTCTACATCCCGGGGCGCCTGTTCTCGGTCAACCCGCTCACGGCCCGGTCCGTGCCGCGCCTGTTCGCGCGCAACGAACGCCTGGCCTGCCTGTTCGATACCGAAATCGGCCCCATGGCCATGGTGCTGGTGGGCGCGATGATCGTGGGCGCCATGGAAACCGTCTGGGGCGGCCAGGTCGCCCCGCACGGCTCGCGCATCGTGACGACGCGCTACGACGACGGTGCCATCCAGCTCGGAAAAGGCGCCGAAATGGGCCGCTTCAAGCTCGGCTCGACCGTGGTCCTGCTGTTCGGCGCCGGCCGGGTCGATTGGAGCGATGCCCTGGGGCCGCTCAGCGGACTCCGCATGGGCCAGGCACTCGGACGCGCGGTGAATCTATAATTGACGCTGTCGCACAGCCGTTCATCCAACATGCCTACCCGTCCGCTTCGCGCCGCCGAAGAAACCGCTGACACCGCTTCCTCGACCGACCACCCCCCGCTTGTCTACTCGCAGCCGCCGCGCGTGCGCCTGCTGAGCGATATCCTGCCCGACGACCCCCTGCTGATGATGGGCGCCGGCCCCGTGCCCATTCCCGACGTGGTGGCCCACGCCAATTCGGTGGTCATCAACCACCTGGGCGCGACCATGTCGACCATCATCTCGCAGGTCAAGCAGATGGCGGGCTACGTGTTCCAGACGAAGTCGGAATGGGTGCTGGGCGTGGCCGGACCGGGCTCGGCCGCGATGGAGATGGCGATCTGCAACCTGGTATCCCCGGGCAGCAAGGTGTTGTGCGTGGTCAACGGCTTCTTCAGCGCCCGCATGGCCGAGATGAGCCGCCGCCTGGATGCCGACGTCGTCACGCTGGAAATCGAGGGCAACCAGGCCGCCTCCGCCCAGCAGGTGGAACAGGCGATCGAGCAGCACCGCCCCGACGTCCTGACCATCGTCCAGGGCGAGACCTCCAATACGGTCTTCAACCGCGAACTGCCCGCCATCGCCAAGGCCGCCAAGAAGCACGGCTGCCTGGTCGTGGTCGATGCCGTCTGCACGCTCAGCACCATGCCGCTGCAGATGGACGACTGGCAGATCGACGCCGTCATCACTGGCGGGCAGAAAGGCCTGTCGTCGATCCCCGGCGTGTCGCTGATCGCGTTCTCCAACGATGCCTGGAAACACATCAGCCAGCGCAAGACGCCCAATACCCACTGGGTGCTGGATGCGAAGCTGGCCGAGAACTTCTGGCACAAGGGGTCCTACCACTACACGGCGCCGGTGTCGGGCGTGCTGGCGCTGCACGAGGCGCTGCGCCTGGTCTGCGCCGAGACGCTGCCGGTGCGCTTCGCGCGCCACTCGCGCTCGTCCTTCGCCTTGCAGAACGGCATCGAGGCCATGGGCCTGCGCCTGTATGCGCCGCCGGCCTCGCGCCTGAATTCGGTGGTCGGCATCACGGTGCCGGAAGGCCTGACCAATACCGGTATCTGCGCCCATATCTCCGAACGCTACCGGGTCGAGATCTCGGGCTCGTTCGGGCAGCCCATCGTCCGCATCGGCCAGATGGGCGAACAGTGCCGGGCCCACAACCTGTTCCGCACGCTGCACGCGCTGGGTTCGACCATGCGCGACCTGGGCGCCAAGGTCGACATGCCCGCCAGCATGGCTACGCTGGAATACAGCCTGCAGGTTTAGTCCCCCCCCTACGCGCTTCGCGCGCCCCCCAGGGGGCGATGCGGGTGGACCGGCGGAGCCGGATCCACCGCATCCTGGGTCTAGGGGGCTGTCTCGGTGCGGAACACCGCTTGCTTGCTTAGCTCGCGCTCAGGCACTGTTTCATGAATGCCTTGCGGTCATCGCCTTTTTTGCCGGTGGCTTCTTTGTTGCAGGAGGTCATTTTTTCCTGCTGGGTCATCTTCTTGGTGGACAGGCAGGACTTCATGAAGGCCTTGCGGTCGTCGCCCTTGCGGTCGCCGGCGTCCTTGTTGCAGGTGGTCATCTTGTTCTGCTGGGTGTTTTCGGCGGCCAGGGCGGGGCCGGTCAGGGCTATGAACAGGGCGGTCAGGGACACTGCTAGCGTTTTTTTCATCGTGAACTCCGAACCTTGGTTTGCGGGGACTCCGGTCGCCCACGGCTGACTGCCGGGCGGCAGCTCATTATCGTGCTCGACCGGGGAAATGCCTAGCCCCTGCCCCGCTTGGTCACTTCCACCCGGCCCAGGTCGCCGTCCACCCGGACCCAGTCGCCGGTCTCGATCACCGACAAGGGGTCGATGTCGAAATCGGTAACCGACGGCGCGTGCGTGACCACGGCCCCGAGCGCGATCTTGGTCGTCATTTCGTTGAACAGCATCGCCGCCGGCGCCATGCCGGAGATGCGGGCGATGTGGAACTGGCCGGACCAGCCCGACGACCCCTTCGCGCCGGGAAACACCAGCACCTTGCCGGCGAAGCTGATGCCGCGCAGTTCATGGCGGGTCTCGATGACGGTGCCGGTGCGCGGGTCGATGCCGCCCCAGCCCGAGATCCGGTCGCGCGTGACCAGCGCCTCGCCCTCGGCGCATCCGCCCACGATGCCCCGGCCTTGCAGCACGATGACCTCGGAAACGGCCGTGGAACGATCCTGCCCGCTCATCGCAAACCTCCTTTCCAGCGGCCGGTTACCGCGGCCTCGACGCAATCGGCGGTGCTGCCGAACCAGGCTTGTATGCCCATGATGGCCGGCAGGTAGTGGACCTGCTTGGCCGAATCGACCGCCGCCACCTTGGTGCCCTGGGGAATGACGCGCCCCAGCGCCGAACAGGTGTCCGACATCAGGTAGCCGCCCGCCTCCTCGATGATCCGGGTGTAGCCGTTCTGGTCGGCGATCTGTCTGGTGGCCCGGGGCGTGAAGATCCAGAGTTGGGTGTTCTCGTGCACGCGCTTGCCCTGCAGCAGCCGGCACACTTCCCAGATCTGCTCGATGCTGTAGTGCGGGCAGCCCAGCATGACGAAATCGACGTCGGGATCGCGCGCCGTGGCGTTCAGGTTCTCGTAGGTCTCGCGCAGCTCCCTGGGGCCGAAGCGGAACACTTCGCGCGGACGGTTGCCGCCGAAGGCCGCCTCGACCGTCGGCGCCTCGGGCGTGAAGCCAGGGATGTGATACATCTCCACCCCGCCCGAGGACGCCGCCGCGGCGCCGAAGTGCTTGAGCTTGAGGGTGCTGGGCGCCAGCCCGGCGCCGACGATGACGGGCACCCTGTCCTGCACCTTGTCGCCCACGTAGTAGCCCAGCATGCCCCAGTCCGACATCGATTCGACGGGCATGTCCAGTTCCACCAGGTGGGTGCCGCGCCGCTCGGACTCGATGTGGTAGCCCCAATACGGAATTCGGCCCGTCAGCATGGCCGCGCCCGTGCTCTCCCGTCCCTCCGCGTTCGATCGCGCGCCCAGCACGGCGTTGATGTAGATGACGGCCGAGGACTCCATCCACGCACAGTGCTCGCCCCGGGCCGGCAGGTTGCCGACCTGGTAGGGCGTGCAGGTGTTCAGGAGCTGCACGCCCAGGCCCGCGCTGTAGGCATCGCCCTTGCGGAAGATGCGCACGACCTCTTCGCCCACCCCCTGCCGGGCCGCGTGCTCGGGATCGATGCCCTGTTGCAGGTGGCTGCTGTAGACCTCGACGGGCGGGATGGCGACCACCTCGGCGCTGTCCAGGTTGAACTCGGAGAACACCGCGTCCAGGCCGCCCCGCTCGTCGGCGAACTTGCGCATGAAGGGCGTGGTGGCGCCGATCGTACCCGCCACGTTGCGGGTCTCGACCAGGCGCTCGGCGCCCAGCGCGTTGCCGTAGCGCAGCAGCAGGTCCATGGCCTTCTGCTTGGCCGCGCCATGCGCGCCGTCGAGCATGGCCTTCTCGTGATCGGTCAGTCGCATTGCCGCCCTCCTTCCTGGCAGCCGGCCCGCGACACCGCGCGGGTCAGGAAACCTTGAGCAATTTGTCCGGCAGCGGCACCTTGCCGCCCGTATCGCGCGCGATGGCCTGCGCGGCCTCGATCAGACGCGGCGCCACCTCGTTGCGCAGGTGCTTCTCGGTGAACGAGAAGGCCGGCCCGCCGCAGTTCAGCGCCATGATCTCGCCACCCGGCACGACCAGCGGCACCGCCACCGAATTGATGTCGCGGTGGAATTCGCCCAGCGACAGGCAGTAGCCCTGCATGCGCGCATCCCGCTGCGAACGCTCCAGCCCTTTTTCGAGCCGCGCCCACTCCGCCTCGCCGCATTCCTCGCGGATGCTGTGCAGCAGGCGGTCTTTTTCGTACTGGTCGGTCATCGCGCTCAGGTAGGCGCGGCCCAGCGCCGAGCTGGCCACCGAGAAACGCGACCCGACCCGCAGCCGCGCCAGCAGCAGCGCCGATTGCGGCGAGGCCGTCTCGATCAGCACGATGTGCAGCTCGTCTCGGATCGCCAGATAGACCGAGCCTTCGGTCTCGTTGGCCAGCGCGAGCATGTGCGGACGCGCGATCGACCGCGTGTCGACCCCTCCCAGGAAGGCCTGGGCCAGCGATACCACACCGGCCGCCAGCGAGAATCGTTCGGTCTCGGGCTCCTGCTTCATCAGGCCCAGCGCAACCAGCGTGGTCGCCAGCCGGGTGACCGTGGGCTTGGGAATCCCGGTCATCGCCGCCAGCTCGGCATTGCTCAAGACGCGCAGGTCCTCGCGGAAACAGCGCAGCACCGCGACCCCCCGCTCCAGGGCGGACACGGTGCCGCTCGGCTCGGCCGCGGTGGACGCCCGCCGGGTCTTGGCGGCGGTCTGGGCTCGGGGGGCGCTTCGTGGCATGGCGGGACTCCGGATGCGGCGGCAAGAAAGGACCGTCCATTTTATAGAGAAGCCGACAGGTTTCCATGGACACGCCTCAATCGGCGGTGGCGCCCGAGGCCTTCACCACCGGCGCCCACTTCTCGATCTCGGTCTTGACGAGGGCGTCGAACTCCTCGGGCGTGCTGGGCGCCGAGGTCAGGCCCACTTCGGCCAGCCGCGCCTTGAAGTCCGCGCTGCGCAGGATGGTGCCCACGTCGGCGCTGATCTTGTTGATCACGTCGCGCGGCGTTGCCGCCGGCGCCACCAGGCCGAAGATGCTCTGCACGTTGAAGCCCGGGATGGTCTCGGCCACCGTCGGGATGTCCGGGGCGCTGGGGTCCCGCGTCTTGCCGGTGACGGCGATGGGCTTGAGCTTGCCCGACTTGATGTACGGCATGGACGAGAACAGCGGGTCGATCAGCAGCGGCACCCGGCCGGCCATCACCTCGGTGTAGGCGGGGCCGCTGCCCTTGTACGGGATGTGCAGCATGTCCACGCCGGTCATGCTCTTGAGCAATTCGCCGGTCAGGTGCATGGAACTGCCGCTGCCCGGCGAGGCATAACTCATCTTGCCCGGATCCTTCCTGGCCATCGCGATCACGCCGGCCAGGTCGCTGGCCGGCAGCGACGGCGTCGCGGTGATGACGATCTGCGAGGTCACCAGCATCGAGACGCCCGCCAGGTCCTTGACCGTGTCGAAGGGCATGGTCTTGCGCAGCGTCGGATTGATGACGTGCGAGGTCACGACGATGCCCAGCGTGTAGCCATCGGGCGCCGACTTGGCGACGTGGTCCGTGCCGACCACCGTATTGGCGCCCGGCTTGTACATCACCACCACCGGCTGCCCCCAGGTTTTCTGCAGGCGTTCGGACAAGAGGCGGCTCAGGATGTCGATGGCGCCGCCCGGGGCATTCGGCACGATCAGCGTAACGGGCCGGGACGGATAGGCCGGGCCAGCGGCGGCCACTGTCTGGGGGGCGCTTGCGGCGCAGGCGGCGCCCAGCAGGGACGCGAACAGGATTTTCATGGTGTCTCCTTCAGGAATGGCGCGGGGAACGCCGGCGTCCCCGCTTATGTTCAGATGTTGGCGTGTATGCGTTCCTGCAGCGCCGGCACGTCCACGTCCTGCACCTTCCCCCCCAGGGTCAGGTCCAGGGCATGGGCCGCCGCCGCGCCCATGGCGATGCACGGCCCCATGACCCGCACGCTGGACAGGGCCGCGGCGTCGGCGTCGATGCAGCGGCCGGCGGCGACGAGGTTGTCGCTGCCGGCCGGGATCAGGCTGCGCAGCGGCACCGTGTGCACGTGGTCCTCGCCGAAAGGCTCCCACACATAGCCCTCGGGCTGGTCATGCAGTTCGACCGGCCACGAGGTCCGCGCGATGGTGTCCGGGAAGCGCGTGGCCGCACGCACCTCGTCCGTCGTCAGTTGATGCAGGCCGGCTATCCAGCGCGTCTGCCGGATGCCTGGCAAGGCATAGGCGCGGATGCGGGCGGCGCCGAAAGCCTGCGGATATTCCGCCTTCAGGAATTCGATGACGCGGTCCACCTGTTCGCGGCCGGCCAGGGCCGTGGCCGAGGCGGCCAGCGGATCGAGCGGCGTTTCCATGTGGGTCATGTTCATTGCCGCCACGCCCCGCCCCGGGAAACGGAAGAACAGCCCGTCGTCGCGCGAGATGCCGTACTGCGCCGCCTTTTCCTTGATGCGCTTCGTGAAGGCCTCGCGCGTGGGCAGATGAGCCTCGTCCAGGTGTTCGAGCACGAACATCTGGGTACCGAAGATCGGCACGTCCGGCTCGCGGCAGTCCAGGCCCGCCAGCCACGCCAGCGCGGCGTCGCCGCTGGCGTCGACATAGCCCCGCGCATCCACGTGCACGTCGCCGTAGCGGGTGGCCAGTTCCAGCCGCTGCAGCCGGCCGCCTTCGCGCCGCGCCTCGCGCAGCACCGCGCCCAGTACCACCGTGATGCCGGCGTCGCTGATCTTCTGTTCGATCCAGCGGCCCAGCGCCACCTCATCGTAGTAGACGACCGTGGTCAGCGGCCCGACGTTATGGTGGAGCGCGCCGGCCTTGCCCAGATCTTCGAGAATGCCGTCGGCGATGCCATGCGTGAGCTGGATGCGGTTCGGCCCGTTCGAGAACAGTCCGCAGAAGGTGCCGATGATCGACCCCACCGCCTGGCCGCCCAGCATGGGCAGGCTGTCGACCAGCACGACCCGGCGGCCCAGCGCCGCTGCCTCGAGGGCGGCCGAGACCCCCGAGATGCCGGCCCCGACCACGCACAGGTCGGCATCGACGTGCCAGGGACGGTTTTCGGTTCGTCGGACGGTTCGTACTTGGTTTGCCATGCGGACTCTCCTTGATGCGGTCATGCTGTTCGGGGCTTGGGACCCGTGTCGCCGCAGATTCTCCGGCAACCGATCCCCGAGCGTCAACATTTTTCGAAATGATGTTTCATTTTAATTTTAACCTCGGGCAATCGTTGCCCGGAAGACCTGTCGAATGATAAATTGAAATATCGTTTCAAATTTTTGTGGAGACTCCATGTCCTCGTCCGAAACCGGCAAGATGGCGCCCCGCCGTCCGCTGCGCAGCAACTTCGAACCCGGCACCTCGCGCTGGGCGGTCAGGCGGGCGCAATGGCGCGCGCTGGGCCTGACCGACGCCGACATGGAGAAACCCAAGATCGCCGTGGTCAACACCTCGTCGGAACTGTCGAGCTGCTTCAGCCACCTGGACGGCGTCGCCGCCGCGATCAAGCAATCCATACGCGATGCCGGCGGCCTGCCCTTCGAGGTGCGCACCGCCGCGCCCAGCGACTTCATCACCAGCGCCGGCGCGCGCGGCGGCTACATCCTTCCCAGCCGCGACCTGATCGCCAACGACATCGAGGTGGCGGTGGAAGGCGCCCTGCTGGACGGCATGGTCTGCCTGGCCTCGTGCGACAAGACCACACCCGGCCAACTCATGGCGGCGGCCCGCCTGGATCTCCCCACGCTGGTCGTGGTGTGCGGCTACCAACGCAGCGGCCACCACATGCAACAGCACGTCGACATCGAAGAGGTGTTCCTGGCGGCGGGCCACGTCGCGGCCGGCCGGATGGATCCGGCGGAGCTGACGGCGATGAGCGAGCAGGCGGTGCGCGGCCCCGGCGTCTGTGCCGGCATCGGCACCGCCAATTCCATGCACATGGTGTGCGAGGCGCTGGGCATGGCCTTGCCCGGCAGCGCCCCGGTGGCCGCCAACAGTCCCCGCATGATGGCCACGGTCGAGCAGGCCGGCGCCCGCATCGTCCAGATGGTCTGGGACGACCTGCGGCCACGGGCCATCCTGACCCCCGAGGCCTTCGCCAATGCAGCGCGCGTGGTGCTCGCGCTGGGCGGCTCCATCAATACCATCAAGCACTTGCAGGCAATCGCCAACGAAGCGCAGGCCGGTGTGGACGTCTACGGATTGTTCGAACGGCTGGCGGACACCACGCCCCTGATCGCCGCCATCCGCCCCAACGGCGACCACTCCATCGAAGACCTGGAACACGCGGGCGGAACGCTGGCGGTGTTCAAGCGCCTGGCCGGCCTCTACCACCCGGGCGCGCTGACCGTGTCCGGCCGGCCGCTGGGCGCCGCCGTGGATGAGGCCCGGGTGCGCGACGAAACCATCCTGCGTCCCGCCGACCAGCCGCTGTCCAGCCGCCCCTCCATCGTCATCCTGCGCGGTTCGCTGGCGCCCGAGGGCGGCATCGTCAAGCTGGGCCTGGCGACCGGCAAGGCCATGCGCTTCGAGGGGCCGGCACGGGTGTTCGAGTCGCAGGAAGACGCCATTGCGGCCTTGCAGCGCGGCGAGATCGAGCGCGGCGCCGTGGTCGTGATGCGCGGGCTGGGCGTGCGCGGCGGGCCGGGCATGGGCATGGCCTCGCGCTTCGTGTTCGTCCTGGACGGCGCGGGCCTGGGCGAACATGTCGCGGTCGTCACCGACGGACAGCTTTCCGGCCTGGTGAACAAGGGACTGGTCGTGGGCGAGCTCTCTCCCGAGGCTGCCGCCGGCGGGCCGCTGGGACTGGTGCGCGACGGTGACCCCATCGCTATCGACATCGATGCTCGCACCGTGGACCTGAGGGTGGCCGAGCAGGAACTGGCTCTTCGCCGCGCGGCCTTCGCGCCGCCCGCCCCCGGACGGGTACGCGGCTGGCTGTCGGTGTACGAACAGGTTGTGCGGCCCCTGCCCGAGGGCGCGGTCATCACCCACACCGGACCGGGTGGCGCACGCTGATCCCGCATGGCGTGAGGCCCGGTAGACGATTATCCTTCTTAATCATATTGTCATGACCGGGCCGAATCTTCCTTCCTCTTCACCATCTTTTCCACTCTCTGTATTGCGCTGATCGACCTAGGGTAAGCCCCAGCGTTTCATGCGAAAAATTAGTTCATACTAATAACTAATACAGAGAACAATCCGTGGCTCTCGCCGCGGACACCAGTGGAGAAGACAGCTTGTTGTCCGTCGATACCAACGGGCCGATCGGACGCATTGCGCTCGCTCGCCCCGGCAAACGCAATGCGCTGAACGATGACCTGATCGCCCAGTTGCACATTGCCTTCATCAACATGCCCGAGCATGTGCGCGTGGTCATCCTCACGGGCGAAGGCGAGCACTTCTGTTCCGGACTGGACCTGTCGGAGCTGCGCCAGCGCAGCGTGGCCGACGGCATCGTCCACTCCCGCAGTTGGCATGCCGCGTTCGAGCAGATCCAGTTCGGCAAGGTCCCCGTCGTGGCGGTGCTGCACGGCGCCGTGGTCGGCGGCGGCCTGGAGCTGGCCAGCGCCTGCCACATCCGCATTGCCGAACACACCGCCTTCTACGGGCTGCCCGAAGGCCAGCGCGGCCTGTTCGTCGGCGGGGGCGGCTCGGTGCGCATCTCGCGCCTGATCGGCGTCGCCCGCATGAGCGACATGATGCTGACCGGCCGCGTCTACGATGCGCAGGAAGGCCTCGCCGCGGGCCTGTCGCAATACCTGGTCCCCGAGGGGGGCGGGCTGGCCAAGGCCGAGGAACTGGCCACGCGCATCGCCGCCAACGCGCCGCTCAGCAACTACGCCGTGCTGCAGGCCCTGCCCCGCATCGCCGACCAGTCGCAAAGTGAGGGTCTGTTCACCGAATCGCTGATGGCTGCCATCGCCCAGGGCGACATCGACGCCAAGGCCAGGCTGGAAGCCTTCCTGCAAGGACGCGCGGCCAAGGTGGGCAAGCCATGACCACCGCTCACATCCCGTACCGCCAGGCGTCGCGGGGCGGTTCGCTGTCCGCGCACATCGAGCGCCGGGACGACGGCACGCTGCACCTGCGCTCGACCGAACCGCTGCGCCCCTACCCCGGACGCCTGACGGACTGCCTGCTGCATTGGGCGGCCATGTATCCCGACCGCCTGTTTGCCGCCAAGCGTCGGGACGGCGGCGCCTGGACCGAGATGCGCTACGGCGACGCCCTGCACAAGGCCCGAGCCATCGCGCAGGCACTGATCGACCGCGGCCTGTCGGTGGACCGACCCATCGTCGTGCTGTCGGACAACGACCTCGAACACCTGCAGGTGGCGCTGGGCGCCATGCTGGCGGGCGTGCCCTACGCCCCCATCTCGGCCGCCTATTCGCTGGTATCGCAGGACTTCGCCAAGCTGGAACACACGCTCAAGGTACTCACGCCGGGCCTGGTGTTCGTCTCGAATGCCACGGCCTATGCGCGCGCCATCGACGCCAAGGTTCCCGCCGACGTCGAGGTCGTGGCCGTGCGCGGCGAGGTTGCCGGGCGCCGGCTCACGTCTTTCAGTGACCTGCTCGCCACGCAGGCCACGGACGCGGTCGATGCCGCGCATGCCCGCGTGACGCCCGACACCATCGTCAAGTTCCTGTTCACCTCAGGCTCGACCCAATTGCCCAAGGCGGTCATCAACACGCAGCGCATGCTGTGCGCCAACCAGCAGATGCTGGTGCAGTGCCTGCGCTTCCTGGCCGAGGAGCCGCCCGTGCTGGTGGACTGGCTGCCGTGGAACCACACCTTCGGCGGCAACCACAATATCGGCATCGCTCTCTACAACGGCGGCACGCTGTACATCGACGAAGGCAAGCCCACGCCACAGGGGATGGCCGAGACCCTGCGCAACCTGCGCGAGATCTCGCCCACCATCTACTTCAACGTGCCCAAAGGCTTCGAGGAGATCGTCGCCGCCATCGAACGCGACGAAGCCCTGGGCCGTACCTTCCTGGCCCGGGTCAAGGCCTTCTTCTTCTCGGGCGCGGGCCTGTCGCCGCAGGTCTGGGAACGCCTGGACCTGGCCGCGCAGCGCCTGTGCGGCGAGCGCATCCGCATGCTGACCGGCCTCGGAATGACCGAGACCGCGCCGTTCGCGCTGTGCGCCAACTCGGACCTGGTGTTTTCCGGCGTCATCGGCCTGCCGGCGCCGGGGCTGGAGGTCAAGCTCGTGCCGGTGCAAGGCAAGCTCGAGGTCCGCTACCGCGGCCCCACCGTCACGCCCGGCTACTGGCGCGCCCCGCAGCAAACGGCCGAGTCCTTCGACGAGGAAGGCTATTTCCGCTCGGGCGACGCGGCCCGCCCCATCGATCCCGAACGGCTGGAACTTGGCCTGGCCTTCGATGGCCGCATCTCGGAAGACTTCAAGCTCTCCACCGGCACCTTCGTCTCGACCGGACCGCTGCGGGCACGCGTCATCGCCGCCGGCGAACCCTATGTGCAGGACGTGGTTATCGCCGGCCTCAACCGCAACGACGTCGGCATCCTGGTCTTCCCCCGTATGGCCGAGTGCCGTCAGCTCGCGGCCCTGGGGACCGACGCCACGGCCGCGCAAGTGCTGGCCGCGCCCGCGGTGCGCGAAATGTTCCAGGAGCTGGTGGACCGGCTCTGGGCTTCGGGCACCGGCAGCGCGACGCGCGTGGCTCGCGCGCTGGTCCTCGATACGCCGCCGTCGATCGATCTGGGCGAGGCCACCGACAAGGGCTCCATCAACCAGCGCAACGTGCTCAGGCAGCGCGCCGACGCGGTCGAATTGATGTACGCCGGCACCGATCCGCGCGTCATCCTTCCCCATGCATCCCCCGGGAGCCCATCATGAAGATTGAAGGACTGGCAGCATTGGTCACCGGCGGCGCCTCCGGGTTGGGGGCGCAGACCGCGCGACTGCTGGCCGCGCGCGGCGCCAAGGTCGCGGTCCTGGACCGCAACGCCTCCCAGGCCCAGGCCGTGGCCACCGACATCGGCGGCCTCGCGCTGACCTGCGACGTGACCGACGCCGACAGCGTGCAGCAGGCGCTGGACGCGGCTCGCGGGCAACATGGCCCCGCGCGCGTCCTGGTCAACTGCGCCGGGGTCGGCGGCGCGCACCGGATAGCCGGCAGGCAGGGCCCCATGCCGCTGGCCGATTTCAGCCGCATCGTGCAGATCAACCTGGTCGGCACCTTCAACGTCATGCGCCTGGCCGCGGCCGGAATGACCGCTCTCGATCCCCTGGACGACGGCGAGCGCGGTGTCATGGTCAACACCACCTCCATCGCCGCCTACGACGGCCAGATGGGCCAGACCGCCTACGCCGCCTCCAAGGGCGGCATCGCCGCGCTGACCCTGCCTGCGGCGCGCGACCTGGCGCAGTTCGGCGTGCGCGTCATGGCGATCGCCCCCGGCCTGTTCCGGACGCCGCTGCTGGACGAACTGCCGCCGGAGGTCCAGACCAGCCTGGGCGGCTCGGTCCCCTTCCCCAAGCGGCTGGGCCAGCCAGCGGAATTTGCCGCCCTGGTGGCGCACATCGTCGAGAACGCCTACCTGAACGGCGAGGTGATCCGCCTGGACGGCGCGCTGCGCATGCCGCCGCGATGACGTCCAGGCGCCTGTAGTCGAACCGGCGCAAGGGCGTCCCAGACACGCTCGCCGTCCCATGAATGCCCCAAAGGAGACACCCATGACCTTACGCAAGCTGTTCGTTCCCACCCTCGTCGCATTGCTGTTCCAGCCCGCCGCGCAGGCCGAGATCACCATAGGCGTCAGCCTGCCGCTGACCGGCCCCGCCTCCGGCCTGGGCATCCCCTGCAACAACGGCCTGGCGCTATGGCCCAAGTCCATCGGCGGCGAAACGCTGCGCGTCATCGTGCTCGACGATGCCTCCGATCCCACGGTGGGCGTCAAGAACGCGCGCCGTTTCGTGTCCGAGGACAAGGTGGACCTGATCGTCGGCTCGGCGGCAACGCCTGTCGCGCTGGCGATGTCGGACGTCGCCGCCCAGGCCAGGACGGTGCAGCTGGCGGCCTCGCCCATCGTGACCGCCCCGGGCAAGGACGAATGGTCGTTCCGGCTGGCCCAGTCCAATGCGGTCATGGCCATCCCCGTCGTCGCCCACATGAAAAAGCATGGCGTCAAGACCGTCGGTTTCCTGGGCTATTCCGACACCTACGGCGAAAGCTGGCTCAACGACTTCACCAAGGAGGCCAAGGCCGCCGGCATCGCGGTGATCGGCGCCGAGCGCTTCGCCCGCACCGATACCAGCGTGACCGCGCAGGCGCTGAAACTGACGTCAGCCAACCCCGACGCCATCCTGATCGCCGCCTCGGGCAGCGGCGCGGCGATGCCCCACAAGGCGGTGGTCGATCGCGGCTATCGCGGCAAGATCTACCAGACCCACTCGGCCGCCTCGCGCGACCTGATGCGGGTGGGCGGCAAGGACGTCGAGGGGGCCTTCGTCGTGTCCGGCCCCGCCACGGTGGCGGATCAACTGCCCGACAGCAATCCATCGAAGAAATTCGGCGTGGACTACATCGCCCGCTACGAGAAGATCCATGGCGCAGGCTCGCGCAACCAGTTCGCCGCGCACATGTACGACGCCGCCATCCTGCTCGAGAAGGCGGTGCCCGCCGCGCTGAAGAAGGCCCGGCCGGGCACGCCGGAGTTCCGCGCCGCGTTGAAGGAAGCGCTGGAAAGCGGCGGCGTCACGCCGGTCTCGCAGGGCATCATCAACTACACGCCACAGGACCACTGGGGCTTCACCAAGGAAACCGGGCTGATCATGAAGGTCGTCAACGGCGACTGGAAGGTCGAGCAATAAGCCACCCCGGCCGGCGTGCGGGCGCCGGCCTTTTCCACCCCAGACCAAGAGCTTGCACATGGACTTGACGATAGCCGGCGTCTTGACGCTGGACGGCCTGACCAACGGCGCGATCTACGCGCTGCTGGGCATCGCCACTGTCCTGATCTTCACCGTTACGCGCATCCTGTTCATCCCCCAGGGGGAGTTCGTCGCCTTCGGCGCGCTCACCCTCGCCCTGTTCCAGACCGGCCAGGTACCCGGCACGGTCTGGCTGCTGCTGGTGGCCTCCGCGGCGGCCTTCCTGCTCGACCTGCGCATCCTGCTGCGCGTGCCGGCCGCGCCGGGCCGCGCGCGGGCCGTCCTGCGCCTGGCGCTGGGCCAACTGGCCCTGCCGGCCGCGATCGCCGCCGTCTCCGTCTGGGCCGCCCCGCGGGACCTGCCCATCCTGCTCCAGGGCCTGCTGACGCTGCTGATCGTCACGCCGCTGGGGCCGCTCACCTATCGCCTCGCCTACCAGTCCATCGCCGAGGCCAGCGTGCTGGTCCTGCTGATCGTCTCGGTGGGCGTGCATTTCGTGCTGCTCGGCCTGGCGCTGTTCTTCTTCGGCGCCGAAGGATTCCGCAATCCGCCCTTCGTCGATGCCCGCTATGCGCTGGGGCCGCTCAACCTGTCCGGGCAGGTCATCGCGATCTTCGTCGCCTTCGTGCTGCTGATGGCCCTGCTCAAGCTCTTCTTCGGCCGCACGCTGTACGGCAAGGCCCTGCGCGCCACCGCCGTCAACCGCCTGGGCGCCCGCCTCCTGGCAATCTCGGCCGATGCCGCCGGCAAGCTCGCGTTCGCGATGGCGGCCTTCATCGGCGCGCTGTCCGGCCTGTTGATCGGTTCGACCACGACGGTTTTCTACGACTCGGGTTTCCTGATCGGCCTGAAGGGATTCATCGCCGCCGTCGGCGGCGGGCTCGCCAGTTATCCTGCCACCGCCGTGGGCGCGCTGCTGCTGGGCGTGGCCGAGTCCTTCGGCTCGTTCTGGGCCAGCTCCCTGAAGGAAGCCATCGTCTTCACGCTGATCCTGCCGGTGCTGCTGTGGCGGTCGCTCTACACCCCTCATCACGAAGAACACTGATGAAGCCCCATTCCGACACCCTGCATGCACCCGGCACCGAGATCGCCCGCCGGCCCGGCGGCTACCCGGTGCGCACCGCGGTCCTCGCGCTGTTCATCGCCGCACTGCTGGCGCTGCCGCTGCTGCCCGTGCCCGAATTCTGGATCACCCAGCTCAACTACATCGGCTTGTACGCCATCGTCGTGGTCGGCGTCGTGCTGCTGACCGGCATGGCCGGCCTGACGTCGTTCGGCCAGGCGGCCTTCGTCGGCCTGGGTGCCTATGCCACCGGCGTGCTGTCGGTCACCTATGGCGTCTCGCCCTGGCTGGGCCTGCTGGCGGGGCTGGCCGTCACGGCCTGCGCGGCGCTGCTGATCGGCCCGCTGACCCTGCGCATGTCGGGCCACTACCTGCCCGTCGCCACCATCGCCTGGGGCCTGGCGGTGTTCTACCTGCTTAGCAGCATCGGCTGGCTGGGCAAGTACGACGGCCTGATGGGCATCGCGCCGGTGTCCATCGGCAGCCTGGTCTTCGACACCGGCCGCTCGCAGTTCTACCTGATCTGGGCCTTTACGCTGGCCGCCACGCTGGTGGCCGCCTGGCTGCTGGACTCCCGTACCGGGCGGGCCATTCGCGCCCTGCGCGACGGCAGCGTGCTGGCCGAGGCCATGGGGGTGAATACGCTGCGCTACAAGATCGGCGTGTTCGTCCTGGCCGCGCTGTTCGCCTCGGTATCGGGCTGGCTGTTCGCCCATTTCCAGCGTAGCGTGAACCCCTCGCCCTTCGGGCTCAACATGGGCATCCAGTACCTGTTCATGGCCGTGCTGGGCGGACTGGGCTCGGTCTGGGGCGCGCTGACCGGCGCGGCGGCGGTCAAGCTGATCGAAGACCAGCTCCAAGTGTTGATCCCCGCGCTGCTGGGCCGTACCGGCAGCTTCGAGGTCATCGCCTTCGGCATCATCCTGGTGCTGGTGCTCAAGTATGCCCGGCAAGGCGTCTGGTCTTTCCTGGACGGCCTCGCGCCACGCGCCCGCCGCAAGCGCGACTGGGCCGCGGCCGCGCCGCTGCCGGTACGGCCCAAGCCCGAACGCGGCGCCATCGTGCTCGAGGGCAAGGGGCTGCGGCGCCAGTTCGGCGGCCTGGTCGCGGTCAACGACGTGGACCTGGCGGTGCGCGCCGGCGACATCGTCGGGCTGATCGGCCCCAACGGCGCCGGCAAGTCCACCACCTTCCACCTGCTGAGCGGCGTGCTGGCGCTGAGCGCGGGCGAGATCCTGCTGCACGACCGGCGCGTGGACGGCCTGCCCTCGCGCGTGATCGCCAGCCGAGGCCTGGCCCGCACCTTCCAGCACGTCAAGATGATTCCCGACATGAGCGTGCTGGAGAACGTCGCGCTGGGCGCGCACCTGCGCGGCGGCACGGGCGCCCTGCGCTCCATGCTGCGGCTGGACCGCCCGCAGGAGCGCAGCCTGCTGCGGGAAGCCGAGGCGCAACTGGCGCGGGTGGGCCTGGGCGACCACCTGTACGAGCCCGCCGGCAACCTGGCCATGGGCCTGCAACGCCTGATGGAAATCGCTCGCGCGCTATGCAGCGATCCCGCCGTGCTGCTGCTGGACGAACCCGCGGCCGGCCTGCGCCACTTCGAGAAGCAGGCCCTGGCCCAGGTGCTGCGGCAGTTGCGCGGCGAAGGCATGGGCATCCTGCTGGTCGAGCACGACATGGACCTGATGATGAACGTGGCCGACCGCATCGTCGTGATGGAGTTCGGCACCCGGCTGATGGAAGGCACGCCCGTCGAAGTGCGCGCCAGCCCCGCTGTGCGCGCAGCCTATCTGGGCACGGAACATTGATGGAGCGAGGCATGAACCAGGCATTGCTGGAGGTCTCGGACCTGCACGCGGGCTACGGCCGGGCCGAAGTCCTGCACGGCATCGGGCTGCGGGCCGGGCGGGGCTCGGTCGTGACCGTGATCGGCCCCAACGGCGCGGGCAAGTCGACCCTGCTCAACACCCTGATCGGTGCCGTGGGCGCGCGCGGCCGCATCCGGTACGAAGGCCGGGACATCACCCACATGCGCCTGGAGGACCGGGCCATGCTGGGGATCTCGCTGGTACCCGAGAAACGCGAGCTGTTCTCCAGCATGACGGTGGAGGACAACCTCGTCCTGGGCGCCTTTCGCCAGGTGCGGCTGCGCAACCGCGCGTACATGGAGACGCTGGACGAGATCTACGCCATGTTCGGCCGCCTGCACGAGCGGCGGCGCCAACTGGCCGGCACGCTCTCGGGCGGCGAACGGCAGATGCTGGCGGTGGGGCGCGCACTGATGAGCCGTCCCGAACTGCTGATGCTGGACGAGCCCAGCCTGGGCCTCGCGCCCCGCATCGTCGCCGAGGTGTTCGAGGTGATCGAGCGCCTGCGCCGCACCGGTGTGAGCATCCTGCTGGTCGAACAGAACGCCCGCGCCGCGCTCGAGGTGGCCGACTACGGCTACGTGCTGGAGATGGGCGAGATCTCGCTGCATGGCCCGGCCCGGGAACTGGCCGGCGACGGCCGCGTGGTCGACAGCTACCTGGGGGCCGCGCCGGCCCCCGCCGCTTGAGGGGAAGCGCCTTGCGACGCTACGTACCGCCGCTGGATGACATGCAGTTCGTGATCGAACGCGTGCTGCGCGCCCCGGAGCAGTGGCCGGACCTGCCCGCGCTGGCCGAGCAAGACGCCGAGACGGCCCGCCACGTGCTGACCGAGGCCGGGCGCTTCGCCGCCGACGTGCTCGCGCCGCTGAACGCCGTGGGCGACCGCGAAGGCTGCGCGTGGTCTGGCGGGCAGGTCACGACCCCCACGGGCTTCGCCAGCGCCTACCGCGCCTATGTCGAGGCCGGGTGGGCCAGCCTGGGCTGCGCGCCCGAATGGGGCGGCCAGGGCTTGCCGCACCTGCTGGAGGCCGCCATCCAGGAAATGCTGGTGTCGGCCAACCATGCGTGGTCCATGTACCCGGGCCTGCTGCACGGCGCCTACGCCTGCATCGTGGCCCATGGCGACGCCGCCCTGCAGGCGCGCTACCTGCCCAGGCTGGCCAACGGCGAATGGTTGTGCACCATGTGCCTGACCGAGCCCCAGGCCGGCTCCGACCTGGGGCGCATACGCACCCGCGCCACCGAACGCGACGGCGCCTACGCCATCGACGGCGGCAAGATCTTCATCTCGGGCGGCGAGCACGACCTGACCGACAACATCGTGCACCTGGTCCTGGCCCGCCATCCCGGCGGCCCGCCCGGGCCGCGCGGACTGTCGCTGTTCCTCGTGCCCAAGGTCCTGCCCGATACCGGCGAGCGCAACGCGGTGTACTGCGACGGCGTGGAAAGCAAGCTCGGCATACGCGGCAGCGCCACCTGCTCCATGCGCTTCGAGGGCGCGCGCGGCTGGCTGCTGGGCGAACCCTGCAAGGGCCTCGCGGCCATGTTCGTGATGATGAACGCCGCTCGGCTGGGCGTCGGGCTGCAAGGCGTGGCCCATGGCGAAGCCGCCTACAAGCACGCGCTGCGCTACGCCCGCGAGCGCATCCAGGGACGCCCCGCGCCCGGCGTCGCCGTGGGCACGGAACCGGTGCCTATCGCGCGCCATCCGGCGGTGCACGCCAGCCTGGCGGCGCAGCGCTGCGCGGTCGAGGGGGCGCGCATGCTGGCCTACTGGACGGCGCAGCTGCTGGACGAATCCGAGTACGGGCCCACCCCCGAGCAGCGGCGCCACGCGCACGAGCGCCTGGCCCTGCTGACACCCATGGTCAAGGCCTGGGGCACGCGGACGGGATTCGAGGTGGCCGACCAGGCCCTGCAGGTGTTCGGCGGGCACGGCTACATCGAGGAGACCGGCGCGGCGCAGGCGCTGCGGGACAGCCGCATCCCACTCCTCTACGAAGGAACGAACGAAATCCAGGCGGTCGACCTGCTGGTTCGCAAGGTCGTCGCCGACAGCGGCGCCGCCTACGGCCGCCTGCTGGATGACCTGGAAGCCGCGGCCCGCCACGACGGCCAGGGCCTGGTGCAGCAAGCGGTCCAGTTGGAGGCGCTGGCCGCGCATCGCCGCCTGTTGGCCGAGCTCGTCCAGGCCTCGGCCCAGGATCCCCTCTATCCCTATCGTGCCGCGGACGATTTCCTGCGCGCCGCCGCCCTGCTCTGCCTGGGCCGCTGGTGGCTGAAGGTGCTGGCGCTGTCCCGCGAGGACGGCGCGGCGCCGCGCGGCAAGGCCGCGACGGCCTGCCATTTCTTCGATACCGTATTGCCTGGGATAGCCCATGTCGAACATCGCATACGGTGCGCCCGGCGCGCCCTGCCCGAACTCGATGACTGCGATTGAAGCCCCGCCCGTCGTGGAGCGGCCGCATGACGGAAGGAGCCGGCGCGGCGGCCTGGACCGAAGCCGGCTGGACCATCTGCTCGGTTTCATGACCTCGCTGGCGGACGCCACGCTGCGCAAGGCCTTCGTCGCGCAGATGGGCGACCTGAGGCTTCGTCCGGTCGAGTTCTCCATCCTGGCGCTGCTGGCGGTCAACCAGCGGGTCACGCAGAAAAAACTCTGCCTGGCCCTGGACACGCCCGCTCCCAACCTGGTCGTGGTCCTGACCCGCCTGCAGGAGCGTGGATTGCTGCGCCGCATACGCAGCGAGGAGGACCGGCGCGAACAGCACGTGGAACTGACCGACGAGGGCCGGCAACTGGCGGATCTCGCCCATGCGCGCTCCCTGGCCATGGAGGCCGAAGCCCTGTCGGTACTGACCGCGGGCGAACAACTGCTGCTGTTCGAGCTGCTGCGCAAGATCGCCACGGGCGGCCGCCCGGCGTAGGCCGCCGCCCGCGCGGGCGCGCGCAGCAAGACCGGCCGGTTCGCGCTACATTTCGGTTTTCGCTTCTGGACGACCTCCGCGATGACCGCCACCCGTTTCCCCACCCTGGGCACCCCGCTCTCCCCCGCAGCCGTGCGCGTCATGCTCCTGGGCTCAGGCGAGCTCGGCAAGGAGGTCATCGTTGCCCTCCAGCGGCTGGGCGTGGAAGTCATTGCTGTCGACCGCTATGCCGACGCCCCGGGCCACCAGGTCGCGCATCACGCCCGCACCGTCGCCATGACCGATCGGGACGCGCTCAAGGCACTGATCGAGGCCGAGCGCCCGGACATCATCGTCCCCGAGATCGAGGCCATCGCCACCGACCTGCTGGTCGAACTGGAAGCGGCCGGCATGGCGCGCGTCACGCCCACCGCCCGCGCCGCCCAGCTGACGATGAACCGCGAGGGCATACGGCGCCTGGCGGCCGAGACCCTGGGCCTGCCCACCTCGCCCTACCGCTTCGCCGCGACCCGGGAAGAATTACAGGCGGCCATCGACCAGCACATCGGCTACCCGTGCATCGTCAAGCCGGTCATGTCGTCTTCCGGCAAGGGCCAGTCCAAGCTCGACGGCCCGCAGGACGTGGAACACGCCTGGCGCTACGCCCAGGAAGGCGGCCGCGTGGGCGCCGGCCGGGTCATCGTCGAGGGCTTCGTGCGCTTCGACTACGAGATCACCCTGCTGACCGTCCGCTCGCGCGGGGCTGACGGCCAGGATCGCACCGATTTCTGCGAGCCCATCGGCCACGTACAGGTGGACGGCGACTACGTCGAGAGCTGGCAGCCCCATCCCATGTCGCCCGCCGCCCTGGCCCGTTCCCGCGAGATCGCCGCCAAGGTCACCGGCGAGCTGGGCGGCTATGGCATCTTTGGCGTCGAGCTGTTCGTGGCGGGCGACGAGGTCTGGTTCTCCGAGGTCAGCCCGCGTCCTCACGATACCGGCATGGTCACCATGATCTCGCAGGTCCAGAACGAATTCGAACTGCACGCCCGGGCCTTCCTGGGCCTGCCGGTGGACACCTCGCTGCGCCAGCCCGGTGCGAGCAGCGTCATCTACGGGGGCATCGAGGCGGGCGCGGTGGCCTTCGACGGCGTGGCCCAGGCGCTGGCCGAGCCTGGCACCGACCTGCGGCTGTTCGGCAAGCCGGAGTCCTTCGTCAAGCGCCGCATGGGCGTCGGGCTGGCCTCGGCCGCCACCGTGGACGAGGCCCGGGCCAAGGCCAAGCGCGTCTCGTCGGCGGTCAAGCCGCGCGCTATATCCGGCTGAGCAGCCCGCTCAGGTCGAACTCCCGCCCCGCGTATTCACGGCTCGGGGCGACCTCGCCCCGCGCCAGGGCCTGGCTCCATTCCTCCACGGCCTGCCGCGTGGACGGCCCGGCCAGCGGGCTCAGCGCCAGCCGGACGTATTCGGGGCGCTCCACGCCATAGTCGATACGGGTGCCGAAAGGCAGATTGCCCTCGGCATGATCCTGGATGGCCGCCGCGATGCAGCGGCCGGTGTCGGAAATGGCCGAGCCCACGAACAGTTTCGGATCGGTCTCGGTCCAGTCGACGATTGCACCAATCTGGCGCAACCGGAATTTCTGGCAGGCCAGCACCGCGCCCGGCCGGCCCCCGTCGATGGCCGCGAACACCACGTCCACACCGCGCTTGGCCATGGCCTCGCAGGTCTCGAAGGCCAGCCCTTCGTCGTCCTGGCTGCCGCAGAAGGACGTCATCATGCCCATGCCCGGCGACTGTCGCATGGCCCCGTCCACATAGGCCGCCCGGGCCGACAGCGCCGCGTCGGTCTTGACCGCCGACAGGTGGCCCAGCCCGCCGGTACGGCTCTCGGCGGCCGCCGCGACCCCGGCCAGGAAGGCCGACTGCTCCTGCAGGACGCCATAGACCGCGCAGTTCTCGGCCAGGTGCGACCCTTGGATCACGACGAAATGGATATGGGGAAAGCGTTCGGCGGCCATCGCCACCGGATAGTCGCCGGCGCTGCCGTAGGCCACGATCAGGTCCGCGCCGCGATGGCAGACGTCGATCACGCGGGCCGCGCGTATGGCCGGGCCGGTGGACTCGATCCAGATCAGTTCGACCTGGCGGCCGGCGCGCCGGGCGATCTCCACGCCGGCCACGCCGCACTGGTTGAAGCTGCCGTAGCCGGGGGAACCGAAGAGCAGGACCTTGACGCGCATGGCTTCAGCCCGGGGCGCCGGGGGCCCCCGGCGCCATGAGGGTGGCGATAGACAAAGATTTCCGCATCGTCTTCTCCTTGGCGGTGGAACGGATGCCACCGGACTCGAAGCAGACCAAGCAATCTTCGTGCCGTTCTGCCCCGGTCAGTCCTCGATGCCGCGCGAGGCCAGGTACTCGTCGTACGTGCCCTTGTAGTCGATCAGCTGGCCGTCGGGCAGTATTTCAATGATACGACTGGCCAGGCCCGACACGAACTCGCGGTCGTGCGACACGAAGAACAGCGTACCCTGGAACTTCTCCAGCGCCAGTTGCAGCGACTCGATCGATTCCATGTCCAGGTGGTTGGTGGGTTCGTCCAGCAGCAGCACGTTATGCCGGCGCAGCATGAGCTTGCCGAACATCATCCGGTTCTTCTCGCCGCCCGACAGCACGCCCACGGCCTTGCCGATGTCGTCGCTGGAGAACAGGAGGCGCCCCAGCACCGAGCGGATGGCCTGGTCGTCGTCGCCGGGCTGGCGCCACTGACCCATCCAGTCGAAGACGTTGTCGTCGGTCTGGAAGTTGTCGGACACGTCCTGCGCCATGTAGCCCAGGTTGGCGTTCTCGGACCACTTGATCGTGCCCTGGTCGGGCGCCAGGTCGCCGGCCAGCATGCGCAGCAGCGTGGTCTTGCCCACGCCGTTGGCACCGATGATGGCGATCTTTTCCCCGGCCTCGATCATGGCGGAATACTTCGGGATGACGGGGTGGTCGTAGGACTTGACGATGCCCTCGATCTCGACCGCCTGGCGGTGCATGACCTTGGCCATCTCGAAGCGGATGTAGGGGTTCTGGCGCGACGACGGCTTGACCTCGACGGTGTCGGCCTTGAGCTTGTCGATCTGCTTCAGGCGCGAGGTGGCCTGGCGGGCCTTGGACTTGTTGGCCGAGAACCGGCGCACGAAGTCCTGCAGCTCGGTGATGCGTTCCTTGGCCTTGGCGTTGGAACTCATCAGCCGCTCGCGCGCCTGGGCCGAGGCCAGCATGTAATCGTCGTAGTTGCCGGGATAGATCCGCACTTCGCGGTAGTCCAGGTCGGCCATGTGGGTGCAGACCTGGTTCAGGAAGTGGCGATCGTGGCTGATGATGATCATCGTCGACTGGTACTGGTTCAGGACCGTTTCCAGCCAGCGGATGGTGTTGATGTCGAGGTTGTTGGTGGGTTCGTCCAGCAGCAGCACGTCCGGGTTGGAGAACAGCGCCTGCGCCAGCAGCACCCGCAGCTTCCAGCCCGGCGCGACCTCGCGCATGGGCTGCTGGTGCTGCTCGACCGGGATTTCCAGGCCCAGCAGCAGTTCGCCGGCGCGGGCTTCCGCGGTGTAGCCATCGTATTCGGCGAACTTGGCCTCGAGATCGGCCGCCCGCATGTAGTCTTCGTCGGTGGCGTCGGGATTGGCGTAGATGGCGTCCCGCTCGCTCATGGCCTGCCACATTTCGGCGTGGCCCATCAGCACGACGTCCAGCACGCGCACGTCTTCGTAGGCGAACTGGTCCTGGCGCAGCTTGCCCAGGCGGGTGTTGGGTTCGAGCGAGACGTTGCCGGCCGACGACTCGAGGTCGCCGCCGATGATCTTCATCAGCGTGGACTTGCCGCTGCCGTTCGCACCGATGAGGCCATAGCGGTTGCCTTCCCCGAACTTGACCGAGACATTCTCGAACAGGGGTTTGGGGCCGAACTGGATGGTGAGGTTGGCGGTGGAAATCACGGCGGAAACGGGCTCGCAAGAAAAAAAGAAACGTCGCGCGCAGCCAGGGCGGAAGCGCAAAGATCAACCTATTAGTGTAACAGCCCTGATCCGGGTTGACCCGAATATTTACAGAATGGACATGGAGGGCCCGACGGCCCACGCGCCCGCGCAGCATCGCACCGTCGTTTGTTACCATTGGGCGCATAGCTACGAAGCCGGAACTGCGACCGGCCACGTGCGCAAGCCTCTCCTGAACACGATGGCGCAAGACCGAGCGCGGGATCCTGCCCGCCCCGTGGCCTGGCGAGGTTCGTTCTTTGTTGCTCGCTCCTGCGTTGCCCCACCCATACTTATATCAAAGAGAGTGACCGCCACCCATGTCCTTGCTGATTCTCCTAGCGCTTCCTTTCGCCGGCAGTGTCGTGGCGGCCTTGCTGCCCGCCAATGCCCGAAACCGCGAAGCCTGGCTTGCTGGTTTGGTCGCATTGGCGGGGACGGTACAGGCCGCCCTGCTTTATCCCGAAATCTCGTATGGCGGCGTGGTCCGCTACGAGTTCGCCTGGCTGCCTTCGCTGGGACTGAACTTCGTGCTGCGCATGGACGGGCTGGCCTGGATATTCAGCCTGATGATCACCGGCATCGGCTTGCTCGTGGTGCTGTACGCGCGCTACTACATGTCGCCGGAAGATCCGGTGCCGCGCTTCTTCTCCTTCTTCCTCGCCTTCATGGGCTCCATGCTGGGCGTGGTCCTGTCCGGCAACCTGATCCAGCTCGCGCTGTTCTGGGAACTGACCAGTCTGGTGTCCTTCCTGCTGATCGGCTACTGGCACCACCGGCCCGACGCGCGGCGCGGGGCCCGCATGGCGCTCACGGTCACGGCCGCCGGCGGCCTGTGCCTGTTCGCCGGCATCCTGGTGCTGGGCCACATCGTCGGCAGCTATGACCTGGAAACGGTGCTGTCCTCGGGGGACCTGATCCGCTCCCACCCCGTCTACGAGGTCGCGCTGGTCCTGATCGCGCTGGGCGCGCTGACCAAGAGCGCGCAGTTCCCCTTCCACTTCTGGCTGCCCCACGCCATGGCGGCGCCCACCCCGGTGTCCGCCTACCTGCACTCGGCCACCATGGTCAAGGCCGGGGTGTTCCTGCTCGCCCGGCTATGGCCGGTGCTGGCCGGCACCGAGGAATGGTTCTGGATCATCGGCGGAGCGGGCCTGTGCACGCTGCTGCTGGGAGCCTATGCGGCCATCTTCCAGCAGGACCTGAAGGGGCTGCTGGCCTACTCCACCATCAGCCACCTGGGCCTGATCACGCTGCTGCTGGGGCTGGGCAGCCCGCTCGCGCTGGTGGCCGCGGTCTTCCACATCATGAACCACGCGACCTTCAAGGCCTCGCTGTTCATGGCGGCCGGCATCATCGATCACGAATGCGGCACCCGCGACATCCGCCGGCTCAGCGGGCTGGCCCAGGTCATGCCCATCACGGCGACCCTGGCCATGGTGGCTGGGGCGGCGATGGCCGGCGTGCCGCTGCTGAACGGCTTCATCTCCAAGGAGATGTTCTTCACCGAGGCCGTGGTGGTCGGCAACGCCGTGGGCATGAGCCACGCGCTGCCCATCGCCGCCACCGTGGCAGGCGCCTTCAGCGTGGCCTATTCGTGGCGCTTCCTGCACGACGTGTTCTTCGGACCGCCGCCGCACGACCTGCCCCGCACCCCGCACGAGGCCCCGCGCTGGATGCGCTTCCCCGCCGAGGTCCTGGCCTTCCTGTGCCTGGCCGTGGGCGTGGCGCCGGGCTATACCATCGCCCCCTTCCTGGCCACCGCCGTGCGCGCCATCCTGGGCGACGCGGTGCCCGCCTACAGCCTGGCCATCTGGCACGGCTTCAACCTGCCGCTGATCATGAGCTTCGTCGCGCTGGCGGGTGGATCGGCGCTGTACATGATCCTGCAGAAGACCCTGCGCCTGAGCACGGTCGAGCGCCTGCCGCTGTTCTACCGCTTCAACGGCAAGCGCGCCTTCGAGCGCATCATGACCCTCGCCACCGCCCTGGCGGACCGGCTGACCAACAGCCTGGGCGCGCGCGGCCTGCAATCGCAACTGCTGGGCGTCGTCGCCTTCGCCATCCTGGTGGCCGTCGTCACGCTGTATGGCCGGCCGCTGCTGCTGCCCGCGGTGCAGACCTCGCCCATCGACCCGACCTTCGCCATCCTGTGGCTGATCGGCATCGCCTGCGCCATCGGCACCGCCTACCAGGCCAAGTACCACCGGCTGGCCTCGCTGATCATGATGGGCGGCGCCGGGCTGGTCACCTGCATCACCTTCGTCTGGTTCTCCGCCCCCGACCTGGCGCTGACGCAGTTGCTGGTCGAGGTGGTCACCACCATCCTGCTGCTGCTCGGCCTGCGCTGGCTGCCGCGCCGCAAGGAGCCCAAGGAACTGGGCATACGCGTGCCCGCCATCGCCTGGCTGCACCGGGTGCGCGACCTCGCCATCGCCGTGGCGGGTGGCGCCGGCATGGCGCTGCTGGCCTATGCCGTGCTGACGCGTCCCTATCCCGACACCATCTCCAACTATTTCCTGGAGCGGGCGCTGACCGAGGGCGGCGGCACCAACGTCGTCAACGTGCTGCTGGTGGACTTCCGCGGCTTCGACACGCTGGGCGAAATCTCGGTGCTGGGCATCGTCGCACTGACCGTCTACGCGCTGCTGCGGCGCTTCCGCCCCGCGCCCGAGAGCATCGCCCTGCCGCACCAGCAGATCGACCAGGGCAAGACCGACGCCGCCGCGCGCGCGGGCGACGACCCGGCGGTGGGCTACCTGCTGATGCCCTCGGTGCTGATCCGGCTCGCGCTGCCGATCATCGCGCTGTTCGCTGTTTTCCTCTTCATGCGCGGGCACAACCTGCCCGGGGGCGGCTTCGTCGCCGGGCTGACGCTGTCGGTGGCCTTCATCCTCCAATACATGGTGGGCGGCACCGCCTGGGTCGAATCCAAGATGCGCCTGCACCCGCAGCGCTGGATAGGCCTGGGCCTGTTGTTCGCCGTGCTGACCGGCATGGGGGCCTGGCTGTTCGGCTATCCCTTCCTGACCTCGCACGGTGCCCACCTGCACCTGCCCCTGGTGGGCGAGATCCACGTGCCCAGCGCCTTTCTTTTCGACCTGGGCGTGTTCAGCCTGGTCGTCGGAGCCACGATGCTTATCCTGACCGCCCTGGGCCACCAGTCCATACGCAGCCACCGCGCCGCGCAGCAGGCCGAGGCCGAGCTTCCCCGGGGGGGTGCCCGGTGGAAGTGATCATCGCCATCGCCATCGGCGCGCTGGGCGGTTCCGGCATCTGGCTGCTGCTGCGGCCCCGGACCTTCCAGGTCATCATGGGCATCTCGCTGGTGTCCTACGCCGTGAACCTGTTCATTTTCTCGATGGGCAAGCTGTCCCTGGACCAGATCCCCATCCTGCGGGCCAGCCGCGCCAGCGAGGTCGCCGACTACGCCGACCCGCTGCCCCAGGCGCTGGTGCTGACCGCCATCGTCATCGGCTTTGCCATGACCGCGCTCTTCCTGGTTCTCATGCTCGCCTCGCGCGGCCTGAGCGGCACCGACCACGTGGACGGCAGGGAGGGCGAATGATGCTGTCCTGGCATGACCATCTCATGATCGTCCCCATCGTCCTGCCCATGCTGGTGGCCGGCTTCATGCTGCTGCTGGGCGAAGGCCGCGCCACGGCCAAGGCCGTGGTCAACGTGGTTGCCACGGTGGCGCTGCTGGCCGTGGCGATCGCGCTGCTGCGGCAGGCGGACACCGGCCCGGTGCGGGTCGCGGTCTACCTCGCCGCCAACTGGCCGGCGCCCTTCGGCATCGCGCTGGCGCTGGACCGGCTGTCGGCCATCATGCTGCTGCTGACCGCCATCATGGCGCTGGGCTCCCTGCTGTATTCGCTGGCCAGGTGGCACCGCGCGGGCGTCCATTTCCATCCCTTGTTCCAGCTCCAGTTGATGGGGCTCAACGGCGCGTTCCTGACCGCCGACCTCTTCAACCTGTTCGTGTTCTTCGAGATCCTGCTGGCGGCCTCCTACGGACTGCTGCTGCACGGGTCCGGGCCGCAGCGGGTCAAGGCGGGCCTGCACTACATCGCCGTCAATCTGGTCGGGTCCTCGCTGTTCCTGATCGGCGTGGCGCTGATCTATGGCGTGACCGGTACACTGAACATGGCCGACGTGGCCGTGCGCATCGGCCAGGTCGCGGGATCCGACCGCATGCTGATGGAGGCCGGCGCCGCGATCCTGGGCGTGGCCTTCCTGACCAAGGCGGGGGCCTGGCCGCTGAACTTCTGGCTGCCGCCCTCGTACGCCGCCGCCTCGCCGCCCGCCGCCGCCCTGTTTTCCATCATGACCAAGGTGGGCGTGTACGTGATCCTGCGGCTCTCGCTGCTGATGTTCGGCGACCAGGCCGGCGAATCCAGCGGCTTCGCCCAGCCATGGATCCTGTACATCGGACTGGCCACGCTGACCTTCGGCACGCTGGGCATGCTGGCCTCGCAGAATACCGGGCGGTTGGCGGGCTTCGCGGTCATCATCTCTTCCGGCACGCTGCTGTCGGCCATAGGCTTCGGCCGCGACAGCGTAACGGCCGCCGCCCTGTTCTACCTGGTCAGTTCGACGCTGGCGCTGGGCGCCTTCTTCCTGCTGCAGGAGCTGATGGAGCGCAGCCGGACCTTCGGCGCCGACCTGCTGGCGGTCACGCTGGAGGCCTTCGGCCTGGACCGCTCGGCCGACACCGAAGAGGACATGAGCACGACCGACATCGGCGTGGCCATTCCCGCCGCCATGGCCTTCCTGGGGCTGAGCTTCATCGCGTGCGCGCTGGTGCTCTCCGGGCTGCCGCCGCTGTCGGGCTTCGTCGCCAAGTTCGCGCTGCTGACCACCATCCTGAACCCTGACGGGCTCACGCCCGAGATCGGCAGCCCCGAGCCCGTGCTGGCCTGGGTGCTGCTGGGCCTGCTGGTGGTCTCGGGCCTGACGACGGTGGTGTCGCTGACCCGCATCGGCATACGCGCCTTTTGGGTGCCTTCCGGCCGCGCCCAGCCCCGGCTGCGCGTGATCGAGGTCTTTCCCATCGCTGCCATGCTCGTGCTGGGCATCGTGCTGATGGTCCAGGCCCAGCCCGCCATGCGCTATTTCACCGACACCGCCCGTGCCCTGCACCACCCCGACGACTATGTGCGCGGCATCATGTCGGCCCGGCAGGCCGGCCCAGGAGGCGCCACCCCATGATCAGACGCATCGTTCCCTGGCCGCTTACTTCGCTGTTCCTGCTGGCGATGTGGCTGCTGCTCAACCAGACGCTCTCGCTCGGCCATATCCTGCTGGGCGCCCTGCTGGCCATCGCCGTGCCGCTGTGGACCGCGCCGCTGCGGCCGGTCAGGGCCCGCCTGCGCCGGCCCGGCGTGGCCCTCAAGCTGCTGGGCGTCGTCATCCTGGACAGCATCAAGTCCAACTACGACGTCGCGCGGGTCATCCTCGGGTCCAAGGCGAGGCGCGACAACTCCGGTTTCATCCGGATGCCGCTGACCTTGCGGGACGCACACGGCCTGACCACGCTGGCGCTGATCCTGACGGCGATCCCGGGCACGGTCTGCATCGAGCTGGCCGACGACAAGAGCTGGCTGCTGATCCACGTGCTGGACCTGAACGACGAGCAGTACTGGATCGATACGATCCATACCCGTTATGAACAACCGCTGATGGAGATCTTCGAATGAATGGCATGCTCGAATGGGCCGGCCTGTTCTCGCTGCTGTGCATCGCCATCGCCATGCTGCTGGCCACGCTGCGGCTGCTGAAGGGCCCGGCCGCGCAGGACCGGGTGCTGGCGCTGGACACCATGTACATCTGCGCGATGCTGATGCTGCTGGTGCTGGGCATACGGACAGGCAGCACGGAGTATTTCGAGGCCGCGGTCACGATCGCGCTGCTGGGCTTCGTCAGTTCGGTGGCGCTGGCCAAGTTCCTGCTGCGCGGCGAGGTGATCGAATGACGGGCGAGATGATGTTGCCGCTATGGGCGGAGATCACGGTTTCGCTGCTGCTGGTGGCGGGCGGGCTGCTGACGCTGGCCGGTTGCCTGGGGCTGTGGCGCTTCCACAGTTTCTACCAGCGCATGCACGGGCCGACCTTGGGGGCGACGATGGGAATGGTGTTCGTCGTTCTGGCGTCGATGTTGTATTTCACGATGACCGACGAAGGGCCGGCGCTGCATGAAGTGTTGATCGCGGTATTCCTGACCTTGACGGTGCCGGCGACGACCTTGATGCTGGCGCGGGCGGCGCTGTATCGGCACCGGCGGGCGGGGAAGGACGTGCCGCTGCCGGATGGGGAGACCACGGCGGCCCGGTTCCGTACCGATACGCTGGATGACGAGCACTATTACTCCGCGGACGAAAAAAAGAGCCCTCCCCCTGCGCCTTGACGGGCGCCCCGGCAAATTCTCTTCAATGCGCGTGGGGAAACACCAGATAGGCCATGCCGGCCTCCGTCGCCACGCCGATCTTCGCTCCCACCGGGAGCGTCGCCTTGGTCTTCACGTGGCCGAACGGCAGGCCGGTCACGACCGGCACCTTCACCTCGCGGCGTAGCCATTCCACGACCGAGCGCAGGTCGTAGCCGGCGTCGTGCGGGGTGAGCTTGTAGTCGGTAAAGCTACCCAGCACGATGGCTTTCTGGCGGCCCAGCACACCGGCCTGGGCCAGTTGCACCAGCATGCGCTCGACCCGGTACGGGTGCTCGTTGATGTCTTCCAGGAACAGGACGCCGCGGGTGCGCGGGAAATACGGCGTGCCCAGCAGCGAGACCAGTACCGCGAGGTTGCCTCCCCACAGGATGCCGCGGCAGTCGACCGGGTCGGAGTCCTCGGATTCGAAGCTCAGTATCTCGAGTTCGCCACGCAGGGTTTCGCCGAACATCGCCGCGGTCAGGTCGTCCACGCGTTTGCCGCCGAAGTCGAACGCCGCCATCGGGCCGGCATAGCTGACGGCGCCGGTCCTGGCCAGCAGGGCCAGTTGGAAGAAAGTGAAGTCGCTGTGTCCGACGAAGCGCTTGCCGCTGTCGGCCATGGCTTTCCAGTCTATGCGCGGCAGGATGCGCGACAGGCCGTAGCCGCCTCGTGTCGCCATCACGATGGGATGCTTCTGGGTGATGGCGCGCGTCAGCGCCGCCAGCCGCTGGTCGTCGGTGCCGGCGAAGCGCTCGTGGCGCAGCAGCGCGCCGCGGTCCGCCACCGGATGGAAACCCTGCACCTTCAGATTCGCCCGCGCGCGCGCGACGACCTCGGGATCGGGCACCGCGCCCGAGGGCGAGACGAGGTAGACGCCGGGCCTGGTTCCCAGGGAAGGGAAACCCAGGCCGGGGCCGTGGTCGTGCTCAGGGTGATGATCGTGGCCATCGGCACCGTCGTGATGGTGGCCGTGATGCGCATCGTGGTCGTGGTGGGCGTCGGCGGGGGAAGAGCGGCGTCGGTTCATGCGGGCTCGGAAGGAAGTGGCGGACCGCCGCGGGCGGCCTCGCGTTTCTGGCGGAAGAAGGCGCGGAGCAATTCACCGCATTCGGTGGCGAGCACGCCGCCCTCGACCCGGGTCTGGTGATTCAGCACCGCGATGGACGGCAGGTCGAGGACGCCCCCGCAGGCCCCTGTCTTGGGGTCGGACGCGCCATACACGACGCGCGCCAGCCGCGCGTGCAGCATGGCGCCCATGCACATGGCGCAGGGCTCGAGGGTGACGTAGAGCGTGGCGCCGGGCAAGCGGTAGTTGCCGGCGGCCAGGCAGGCCGCGCGCAGGGCCTGGATCTCGGCATGGGCGGTGGGGTCGTGGCTGCCGACCGGGCGGTTGGCGCCCTCGCCCAGGATGCGGCCCGAGGCGTCGCAGATCACGGCGCCGACCGGCACCTCGCCGTCGCGCCAGGCTTGTTCGGCCAGCGCCAGCGCGCGCCGCATCGGGATGACATCGGGAGAGTCGGACATGGGAGGGAAGGAATCAACCGCCGCATTCTACCGCGCGGAACGGCCTCAAGCGGCCAGGCCAGCCGCGCGGGCTGCCGGGAATCCTTACATATGACTGTCATGTTACTCCGTCATGATGCGGCGCTTGTCCAACCCACCCGACCGAACAATGACACTCGCCACCCAGCCCTCGCGCATGACGATCCTTGCCCGCAGCCTGTGCGCCCTGGCGGTCGCCATTCCCCTGGCGGCCTGCCTGAGCGATGGCGGCGACGACGCGGCTCCGACCACGCCGCCCGTCACCCCGCCCCCCGCCGCCGAGCCGACGCCCAAGAGCATCAGCCTGAAGATGGTCGGTCGCTACTCCGCCGGCCAGTTCGGTGTCAGCGCCGCCGAAATCCCCGCCTTCGACGCAGCCAGCAAGCGGGGCTTCGTCGTCAACGCGCGCAACGGCGTGGTCGACGTGCTGGACCTGAGCACGCCCGCCAGCCCCAAGCACATCGGCACCATCGACGCCTCGACCATCTCGACCGGCGCCGAGATCAACAGCGTTGCCGTCCACGACGGCATCGTCGCGGTCGCCATCCAGGCCGCGAAAAAGACGGACCCGGGCTTCGCCGCCCTGTACAAGGCCGACACGCTGGCCCTGCTGGGCAAGGTCGGCGTGGGCGCCCTGCCCGACATGGTGACCTTCACGCCCGACGGCAAGACCCTGCTGGTCGCCAACGAAGGCGAGCCCAGCGACGACTACCAGATCGATCCGGCCGGCTCGGTCAGCGTCATCGACGTCTCGAACCCCGCCGCACCGTCGGCCCGGGTGGCCGGCTTCACCGCCTGGAACGGCAAGGAAGCCGAGTTGCGCGCCAAGGGCGTACGCATCTTCGGGCCCAAGGCCAGCGCGTCGCAGGACTTCGAGCCCGAATACATCGCCGTGTCCGCCGACAGCAAGACCGCGTGGGCCACGCTGCAGGAGAACAACGCCCTGGCGCGCATCGACATCGCCACGGCCACCGTGACCGACATCCTGCCGCTGGGCTACAAGGACCATGGCCTGGAAGCCAACGCGATGGACGCCAGCGACGATCCGGCCAAGCTGGACATCCGCACCTTCCCCGGCGTCCTCGGCATGTACCTGCCCGACGCCATCGCGTCCTACACCGCGGGCGGCAAGACCTATCTCGTGACCGCCAACGAGGGCGACGCACGGGCCTGGGGCGAAGACGACGACACCTATTGGAAGGGCGACGCCAACAAGGGCTTCGTCGAGGAATTCCGCGTCAAGCACCTGGTCCATACCAGCGGTTTCGCCCGCCGCCGGGGCGACGACCTGCCGCCGCAACTCGACGCGCTGGCCGCCGGCGCCCTGCTGAACCCCGCGACCTTCGCCTATTGCGGCGCCACCGCCGGCAAGCCGGGCACATGCCGCGACGATGACATCCTGGGCCGCCTGAAGATCTCGTGGACCATGGGCTATCGCCAGGACGCCACCGGCAAGCCGGTCAAGTTCAACACCCAGGGCATCGAGGACCCCAACGGCGACCGCATCATGTACGACCACCTGTACGCCTACGGCGGCCGCTCGTTCTCGATCTGGGACCAGGACGGCAAGCTGGTGTGGGACTCGGGCGCGCAATTCGAGCGCATGCTGGCCAGCGACTCGTGCAAGATCGGTCCCGACCGCGACGAGTCCTGCGTCACCTACTTCAACACCGGCCATGACGAGAAGGCCACCTTCGACAGCCGCAGCGCCTCGAAGGGCCCCGAACCCGAAGGCGTGGAAATCGGCGTGATGGGCGACAAGACCTTCGCTTTCATCGGCCTGGAGCGCATGGGCGGCGTGATGGTCTACGACATCACCGATCCCAAGGCGCCGGTGTTCATGGATTACCTCAACACGCGCGCCAACTGGACGGAAGCGCCATCCAACGAGAACCTCGCCAAGATGGGCGATCTCGGACCGGAAGGCCTGAAGTTCGTACCCGCCGCGAAGTCGCCCACCGGCCAGCCGCTGCTGCTGGTCGGCAACGAGGTCAGCGGTACGACGGCCATCTACGAAGTCGCGCGCGTACTGGAGTAAACGCCTGCCCGGGCGCCTGGATCAGGCGCCCGGCTTCGTTGCGAGATCGCCGCGAACCTTGCGTCCGCCCAGTGCTCGGTTCTATCCATCAATCGATCACTATCTTCGCGTCTTTGATCACCTTCGCCCATTTGGCGGATTCCACCTCGATGCGATTGTCGAGTTCTTGCGGAGTACTGGTTTTCGCCTCTTCGCCCTGCTTCAACAATTGCGTGCGCAAGGTTTCGTTGGCGAGCGCCGCTTTCAGCTCGGCGCCTAGCTTGGCGATGATAGGTTGAGGGGTTCCCTGCGGCGCAAACAACCCGAACCAGGTATTGGCCTCAAACCCCTTCACGCCGGCCTCCTCGAAGGTGGGCAAATCGGGAAACGCGGGTGTTCTCTCCTTTCCGGTCGTTGCGATGGCTTTGAGCTTTCCCGATTTGACCATCCCCTGAACGACAGCGATATGATTGATCGACATGGCGATATCGCCGCGGATCAGCGCGGTCATCACCGCGGGTCCGCCGCCGAACGGGACATGCGTCGTCTGGAGGTTGTATTGCTGCTTGAGAAGTTCCTGGGCCAGCTGCGGAAATGTGCCGTTGCCGTTGCTGCCATAGTTGACCTTGTTCCCATTCGCTTTCAGATAGCTGATCAGTTCAGGGAGCGTATTCACCTGGATAGTCGGACTGACGACGACGGCTAGCGGCGAAGCACTGATCTGGCCGATCGCCGCGAAATCTTTCAGCGGGTTGTATCCGAGGCGGGCATACAGCAATGGCGCGAATACGTGGGTCGCGGACCCGCCCAGGAGCAGGGTGTACCCATCCGGCTTTGCGCGTGCGGCCATGCCTGCACCGATGGTTCCGCCGGCGCCCGGCCTGTTTTCGACTATCACTGTCGCTTTCATCGAAGCACCGAGCTTCTCGCTGACCAGGCGGCCGATAATGTCTACTACACCGCCAGGCGGAAAGGGAACCACAAGGGTAATAGGCTTGCTCGGATAGTCTTGATCCTGCGCCCATGCGCCGGACATTCCGAGTAACAACGCGGTCACGGCACCGACCTGAAAGAAGCGCCTGCGTAGGGGTTTCATGTTTGTCTCCTCGTTATTGGAAAATCGACGCCTAGATCTGCATCGGCTGCTGCGGCCTGGGCTTGTGCGCCATACCCTGGCGGCTGCTGATCGCGCTCCGCAGCGACCACTCGATCAGGTCTCTGACCATGGTGTTGCGCTGTTCCGCGCATGCCGGGTCTGTCCAAAGATTGCGCAGTTCCCTCGGGTCCACCTCGAGGTCGTATAACTCGCCGTAAGACTCTCCCGCGTAATAGACGAGCTTCCACCGTTCATCCCGGCGCATGACAACGTATTCCGCTCCGGTCTGTATGTGGTCGCGGGCGAGTTCGGAATAGACCTCGGAACGGATCTGGCCGGCGTTTCCGCTAATTACCGGCCACAGCGATCTCGCTTCAAAAAACTCTGGCACCTCAAGTCCGGCTGCCTCGAGTATCGTCGGGGCGATGTCCATCAACTGCACGAGCGCGCCGGTTTGCTGAGTCTTGACGGGATGGGACTTCGACCAGACAAGCAAGGGCACCTTTACTGATTCCTCGTACATCGTCCACTTTTGAATGTGGCCGTGGTCGCCAAGGGCATCACCGTGGTCCGAAGTGAAGATGACGATCGCGTTCTCGAGATATCCCTTGCGATCCAGCGTCTCCAGGATCTGTCCCACCTTGTCGTCGATCATTGTCACGTTCGCCGCGTAGTGCCGGCGCATCCTCAGCACCGCTTCTTGCGACGGACTGTCCTGCCAGGCGACGGAATCGTAATTGTGCTCGATCATGTTTTTGCGCAGCACGCCCTGCGAGGGAGGCTGCGCGGCGAGCTCTTGCGCCGTCGGCATCGGCACGGGAATATCGGCCTCCCGATACATCTCGAGGTAACGCGGCGAGGGGTCGTACGGAGGATGAGGGCCGGGAAATCCGATCTGGAGGAACAGCGGCGAAGTCGCCTTGCGCTCGTCCAGCCACCAGGTGGCTTGATCGCCGATGAACATGTCCGAATGCATGTCCTCGTCCTCATTCCACACAAAGGCCCCGAGGGCCTCGCGGTAACCATCAGGATCCTCGGCAAAGCGCGTATAGCGGCTGGGCTTGCGGATCTTGCGGGCGTGCAGGGCCTTGTCCCATTCGTCGTACAACGCGCGCTCGTGTTCATCGAGGAATAGCGGACGGTCCTTGTTCTCGATGAAGAAGCGCTGGTGAAATCCCCCTTTCGCATCATAGGGATTGATGTGCATCTTCCCAATGTTGACGCAGTGGTAACCGGCGTCAGCCAGCCACTGGACCCAGTTCGGCTGCCATGGATGAAAATTCGTGAACACTCCCTCGGCATGCGGGTACATGCCTGTGAACAGGCTGGCGCGCGCCCCCACGCAGACGGGCGAGGTGGTGTAGCAGTTGGTGAAGGCGGCCCCTTCCCTCGCCAGGCGGTCAAGGACCGGCGTCTTCATCCAAGGCGCGCCAAGCGCGTTGATGGTGTCCGCGCGCTGTTGGTCGGTAATGATCAAAATGATGTTCGGCTTCTGATTCATGGGAGTTCCATCAATGATTGAAGTGATCCGCATGCTGACGGCTCAACTGACGCACTCTGTATGGACAAGAAATCGGCCGGCGTCCTGCAGGTTCGGCTCCACGCCAAGGCCCGGCCGGTCGGACAGCGTGACGACGCCCTCGAGCATCTGCGGCAAGGGCGTAGCCAGCAAATCTCGAAGCGGATTCGGATTGGCGTCGATTTCGGCATAGCCTTCGCCGCCGACCGCGCCCTTCAGGTGAAGAGACGCGAGCAGTCCTATTCCTCCACCAAGCCAGTGCGGACAGAACAGGCGGCCCGCGGCGATGGCCTGCCTGGCGACTGGCAGGCAGGCGCTGAAGCCTCCCCATTTCGCCAGATCCGGCTGAATCACCGCAAAGGCCTTGCTGGCGATCGCCTCGGCGAACATGGTGTCGCCGCGCATGTTCTCACCGGCGGCAAGCGGGATCGGCGATGCCTGTGCCAGTCGTGTCCACTCCGAAAGAGGACTGTCGGCCCCAATAGGTTCTTCCAGCCACGCTGGTTCGAACTCCTCGAGTGCCGTGCTCATCGCAATGGCTTCATCTGTCACCCACGCCTGATTGGCGTCTATCATCAGTGCGGCGGCGCCGAGTTCCTCACGGAGGGCACGCAAGTTCCGGCGATCCCTATCGATGCCGAACCCTACCTTCAGTTTGAAGGCGCGAAAGCCCTCCCCATATTTGGCGGCAGCGAGTTTTTCCGGCGCCGTCGGGCTCAGCCCCGACGCATATGTCGGTACACGGGCAGAACCGCCCAGAAGTTTCCAAAGCGGCTGCCCCAGACGGCGGGCGGCCAGATCCCACATCGCAATGTCCACGCCCGCGATGGCTTGTGCGATGGTGCCCGGTTCTCCGGCCTGGATCGCGAGAACGCGAAGGCGCCGCGTAAGTTCGACGTATGCGTCCCGAGGGTGCCGCCATTCCGTCCCCAGCAGCACAGGCGCGATACACGAGGCGAGGACACGCGCACGATGCTCGGCGCCGACGCTGGGAAAGTTGCACCAGATTTCGCCCCAGCCCACCGCGCCGTCCTGGTCTTCCACCCTCACGAGGACAGCGGGCCGGTCGTGCATCAGGCCGAAGGAAGTCTCTACCGGAACATCGATCGGCACCCTGAAGACCATGGTTTCAACCTTGCCGATCCGGAGTGCGGGAAATTGCGGTATCAGATCCATTCACTGCGCCTTCACGTAGATCGCATGTTCGGTCGTGTAGAAATTGATTGCGCTCGGACCCACCGAATAGGCACCGACTCCCGAATTCCTGATGCCGCCGAAGGGCATGTGATTCTCGGGTACGGTCCCATGATTGACATGCAGCATGCCGCTCTGGCTTTCGCGCATGAATCGCTGTATCACCGCCTGATCGTTCGAGAACAACGCAGAGGTCAGTCCGTACTCCACGCCGTTGAGGATGTCGAACGCCTCGTCCAGCGTCGAATAGGACAGCACCACCAGCACCGGACCGAAAATCTCTTCGCGGGCCACCGACATCACCGGCGTGACCTCGGACAGCACGGTGGGCGCATAGAAATAGCCGCCCTCAGCTTGCTCGACCCGTATGCCGTGGCCGCCGATGCTCACCCGGGCTCCCTCCGCCACACCGGCCTCGACCGCCTGCGCAACTTTTTCGAACTGGGCGGCGTTCGTCATCGGCCCCATTGCGACTCCGTCCAGCATGCCGTCGCCGACACGAATCCTGCCGACTCTGTCGACCAGCCCCGCGACCACCCGGTCCTTGAGCCCGGCGTCGACGACGACGCGGCTGATGCCGGTGCAGCGTTGTCCTGCGCACTGATACGCGGCACTGACAATCTGATCGAGGCAGCTATCCAGGTCGTTGACGTCATGGATGACGGCGGCGTTCTTCCCGCCGAGTTCGAGCGAGACTTCCGCCAGATGCTGTGCCGCGGCGCCATAAATTTTTTTCCCTACCGCTGCCGACCCGGTAAATGTGATGCCGTCGATGCCGGGATGGGAAACCATCGCTTGCCCCGGCTCTACCATCCCGAGCACGATCTGCAGCAATCCGGGGGGAAGGAAGTCCTTCGCGGCATCCGCAACCATGCATGCGGCAGCAGGCGCGTATTCCGAAGGCTTGAGAATGACGGCGTTGCCGAACACCAGCGCCGGCATGATCTTGCGCATCGGTGTCATGATCGGAAAGTTCCACGGCGAGAGCGCCGCGATCACTCCCCGCGGGCGCCTCGTGACCATGTTGGAAAATCCGGGCCGCGACGACGGCATGACGGTGCCATGGCTGCGCGAGGCCTCGCCGATCATGAATCGGGCCTCGCCGCAGGCCTTGGCGACCTCGCCGCGTGATTCCGCCAACGGCTTGCCCTGCTCCCTGGTGATGGCAATAGCGATCTGCTCGGACATCTCTTCGAGCGCGTTCACAAACCTCGTGAGCTCCTGGCCGCGTTCGACAGCCGGACGCACCCCCCACTTTGTCTGAGCCCGTGCGGCCGCGGCCACGGCGCCATCCACCTGTTCCGCACTGGCAGCCGAGTAGGCGCCGACCTTTTCTGCCGGACGGGCCGGATTGCAGGTAGAGAACGGCTTTCCTTGCCCCGGCGTCCACGTGCCCTCGATGAAATTGCCGAATTCGTACATGCTTTGCTCCTATGCGTGGCCGACCGGCTCGCACATCTTTTCTGCTTTCAATGAAACTTCCGCTCTTCCGCCAAGGATTAGATGCGCGCCCTTCTCTCCGATCATGATCGTCGCCGCATTCGTGTTGGCCGAGATCATGTCCGGCATGACCGAGGCATCTATTACTCGCAGACCTTCCACGCCACGCACCCTGAGTTCCGGGTCGACGACCGCGCGGCTGTCATCGCCCATCCGGCAGGTGCCCACCGGATGGAAGACGGTACCGCCCGCCTGGCGTGCGAAATCCAGCAGGTCATCGCGTGTCTTCCGGTGTGTCCCGGGAAGTATTTCTTCCGCGATCAGCTCGCGGAAAGCCGGTTGCGCATAGATTTCGCGCAGCATCTGCACGCCGGCGGCTAGGACCTTGCGATCGAGTTCCTCACGCAGATAATTGGTTTCGATGCACGGCGCCGCGAGCGGATCCGCCGAGCGAATGGTCAGGCGCCCGGCCGACAGGGGCCTGCATTGGCAGGCCGACGCCGTAAACCCCGGATAGTCGTGCAGCGGCGTCCCCGGTTTGTCGACCGAAAGCGGCATGACGCTGAACTGCATGTCGGCGCGATTACCCTGCGCAAACTCCGTTCTTGCAAAGCCGCCTACCTGGCCGGCGCCGACCGTGAGCGGCCCGGAGTTATTGAACAGCCATTGCATCCCCATCGAAGCAAGACGCATCGGATTGCGAACGTCATTGTTCAGGGACATCTTCTTTTTCAGACGCACTATGGTTCGCGCCTGATAATGGTCTTTCAGGTTTTCGCCGACTTCCGGCGCGTCGGCAACGACGTCGATGCCGAGCCCCTTCAACAATGCGGCCGGCCCCACCCCGGATAACTGCAGGATCTGTGGAGACTGAATAGCGCCAGCCGAGAGAATTACTTCGCGCTCTGCCCTGGTGCGCTTCACCTCTCCCTTGTGCGACCATTCGACGCCGATCGCGCGCGCCCCTTCGAACAGGATGCGCGTGGTGTGCGCCTCCGTGACGACAGTGAGATTGGGGCGCTGGCGGACCGGCCTCAGGAATGCCGCCGCCGCACTCGAGCGCCAGCCATCCTTGATCGTCAACTGGTATGCTCCGACCCCATAGTCGGTCGCGCCGTTAAAGTCCGGATTGAACGGGAGGCCGTACTGCTGGGCGGCTTCCAGCCATTGTCCGCAATAGGGATGGTCATTCCTGAGGTCCGATACCCCCAGTTCGCCGCTGCCGCCGTGATACGCGTTCTCCCCGCCGACGTACCGTTCCGAGCGCTTGAAAAACGGCAGTACCGAGCGATAGTTCCAGCCTTGGGCGCCTAGGCGCTCCCAGTCGTCATAGTCGTGGCTCTGTCCACGTATATAGATAAGGCCGTTGATCGAGCTGGAGCCGCCAAGAATCCGACCGCGGGGCCAGACGATGCCACGACCATTCGTGCCCTCGCAGGGCTCGGTATCGAACAGACGAGAGAAACGTTCGTTATAGATGGTCTTGAAGTAGCCGACTGGCAGATGAAGCCAGAAGTTCTTGTTAGGCCTTCCTGCTTCAAGCAGCAATACCTTCACGTCCGGATCGCTGGAAAGCCGGTTTGCCACCACGCATCCGGCGGAACCGGCGCCAATGACGATATAGTCGTACTCCAAGCTGTTCTCCTCAGTGGGTGTCAACTACACAAGCTGTGCGGTTGCAGTACAGCCACCACCGTTTCATCATAAAGTATGTAATATCATACTTTTGGATTTGAAAAGATGTCAAACACTTTCGACCGTAGTCCTGTTCCTCTTTACCTCCAGGTTGCGGATGCAATCCGGCAAAGAATTAGCCAAGGCGTATGGCGCGCTGGGGAGCCGGTTCCCACGCTTGAGCAGCTTGCCGCGGAATTCAACGTGGCGCGTCTCACCGCGCGCCAGGCGGTGCAGCTATTGACGCAACAAGGAGTGCTGACCCCGCTACGAGGCAAGGGCACGTTCGTGAATCCAAACGTCCTTCCCGAAAAGACAGTGAATCTGCGCACATCGCTCAGCGACCTGGCGAAGATGTACGAATCGACGAAGACAGAGATTCTCAACATCGAAGAGTCTCGCCGTCTTCCTCCGGTTGCCGCGGAATCCGGGATCCTCGACAGCGCATATGTGTACATGCGACGCGTTCACTTTCTGGGCGATGAGCCGTACAGCGTCATCTCCCTTTATTTACGGCAGAGCGTCTTTGAACTCGCGCCCGTGGAGTTCCGATCGAACGCTGTCATTCCCACATTGCTTCGCCTGCCCAAGGTGGACCTGGAGGACGCGCACCAGACCATGACGATCGGTACTTCCGACGCGGAAACGGCGCGTCTCCTGCGCGTGCCTGTCGGGAGTCCCATTGCTCGGGTAACGAGGATATTCAAGCAGAGCGACGGCATGATCCTCTACTTCGCGAACGTTGCCTATCGCGGCGACTGGGTACGCTGGGAGATCGATCTGAAGCCATGACAGCGGTTCGTTTTCACGTTCGGCGCCCAACCTGTATCCGTGTCGTGGGTTCAGGCGCCCCGCTCCGGCTCCTTGCCCATGCCGAACACGATGACGACAAAGGATAGGACGCAGGCGGCCAGGCCGGCCAGGAAGGCCGCTCGATAGCCGTAGACGCCGATCAGCAGGCCCGCCAGCGGTCCGGTCACGCCCGAGGTGATGTCCACGAAGGCCAGGAATCCGCCCACGGCCACACCGCGGCTCTCGGGCGGCACGCGGCGCATGGCTTCCACACCCATGGCCGGGAACACCAGCGAGAACCCCACGCCCGTCAGGGTCGCGCCGGCCAGCGCGAAACCGGGGCTGGGCGCCATCCACAACAGGAACTGGCCCAGCGCCTCGATCACCAGCGAAACCGCCGCGACCTTGCGCCCGCCCAACTGATCCGGCAGCCGGCCGAAAAACAGCCGCACCAGGATGTAGCCGGCGGCGAAACCGGTCAGGGCCAGGCCCGCGCCTTCCCACCCGCGGCTGGCGAAATACAGTACGACGAAGGCGGTCAGCACGGCGAAGGGAGCCGAGGCCAGCGACAGCGCGCCGCCCTGCCGCCAGATCATGCCGATCACGCGCAGGAACGGCACCTGCTTGCGGGCGCCAGCGGCCACGGGCACGGGCGGCACGCGCGAGGCGATCGCCAAGCCAACCAGCGGGAAGGCCACCGTGGCCAGCCCCACCGCGAGGAAATCCACGTTCTGCATGACCCATACCCCCAGGGGGGCACCCAGGCCCAGCGCCGCGAACATGGCGATGCCCTGCCAGGACATCACGATGCCCGTGCGCTGGGGCCCCACCCTGCCTATGCCCCAGGTCATGGTGCCGGTCAGGAACAGGCTCTCGGCCGGCCCCATCAGCAGGCGGCCGGCAACCAGCACCGCCAGCGCGGCCGACGGATGCGGAATCAGCGCCGAGGCCACGTAGAGCAGGCCCGCCATCGCGGCCATGGGCAGACCCATCATCACGGACTGGCGCGGGCCGTGCCGGTCGACGTAGGTGCCGGCGAACTTGCGGGTAAGAATCGTGGTCAGCGGCTGCAGGCCGATGATCCAGCCCACCACCAGCGGACTGAAATCGAGCACGCCGTTGACGTAGAGCGGCAACGCGGGCAACGGCAGGCCGACCGCCAGGAAGCCGGAAAAGACGATGGCGACCAGCGGCAGCAGGCGCAGCGCGGATTCGTGGGAAGAGGGAGAGGAGACGGAAGGTGTGGCGTTGTTCATCATCGGACGTCGATAAGCGGCGCGCATGGACCCGGCGGGCCGGCGCGGCGTTCAGCGCGTTGGATGACGTTAACGCTTACGACTGCAAACAGGAAGACCGGGCCGCATCATACCACTCGCTTGCAGCCAGGGGCCCTTTCGAGGCCGCTGCCTGGGGCGGCTGGATCACGATGAAATCCGTCCGGAGCTCCCGCGCATTCAGCCAGACCAGGCAGAACGGCGCGGCCATGGCCGCGCACAGGATGAGTATCACCAATAGCCGTTCAGTCATTCGTACCACTGACCTCGTAAACAGCCCGCAGTCTACGCGCTCCCGTCGCGCGGCCCCGCCTGGGGTTCAGCGTTGTTTACCGTGGCGGGCAGCAGCAGGCGGAATTCGCTGCCCTGCCCCGGCGCGCTCTCGCACTCTATCCGTCCGCCATGCCGGTTGGCCACGGCCTTGACGAAGGCCAGGCCCAGCCCGAAACCCGGCTCGTCGCCGTCTTCCGTGCCGCCCACGCGCGAGAACTCCTGGAACAGGCGGGCCTGGTCCTCGGCGGCGATGCCCCGCCCCTGGTCCCGCACCGCGATGCACCACAGCTCGCCCTGGCGGACCAGGCGGCAGTCCACGCGCGTATGGGGCGGGCTGTACTTGATGGCGTTGCCGATCAGGTTGATCAGGGCGCGCGTCAGTTGCGAACGGTCGCCGCGCAGCGGCACGCCGTCGTCCGGTACGTCGGTGTCGAGCACGATGTGCTTGGCCTGCGCCAGGCTCCAGCACTCGTCGGCGGCGTCCAGGACCACGTCCGTGCCCTCGACCGGCTCGTCCCGGACCGGCGCCGTCGCCAGCCGCGCCAGTTCGACGAAGGACTCCGCCAAGGACTGCGTGCGCAGCACGTAGCGCCGGATGCGGTCCAGCAGTTCGTCCTGCGCCAGCTCGCCGGGGTCGCTGCGGTGCAGGTCCAGCAAGGCCAGGATGGCGCCCTGCGGTGACCGGATGTCGTGGGACAGGAAGCGCAGGGCCTGGTCGCGCTTGCGCTCGGCCTCGCGCAGCGGATTGATGTCCACCAGGGTGGCGATCCAGGCGGTCTCGCCGCCCTCCTCTCCCGCGCACCGCGCGTATTCGAACAGGAAAGCCCGCCCGGCGGCGTCGCGGCATTCGGCGAAATGCCCCGGCGCGACCGCCGCGGGCCAGCTGAGCGGGCCGCCGCCCACCAGCGTGAAGCCCGCCAGCAGGCCGGCCATGTCCGCGCCCTTGGCGGCGGCCGCGCCGAACTGCCTGGCGGCTTCGCGGTTCGCCAGCAGGACACGGCCATCCTCGCCCACCGCCAGCGCCGCCTCGGGCAGGCTTTCTATCACGGACGACATGAAGGCCTGCACATCCAACAGGCGTCCCGTGGCCCGTGCCAGGTCGTGGATGCGCCGATCGATCAGGTCGCCGGCGGGGGCCGCCGCATCCTGCGGCAGTACCGCCCCATGGCGCTTCAACCGGCCCAGTTCGTCGACGAGGTAACTGGCCGCGCGCTCCAGGCGCCGCCAGTTCCACCCCAGGTAGAAGGCCGCGATGGCCAGCACGGCCGCGCCAGGCGGCCACCATGAACCCTCGACCAGCAACAGGCCGCCGCTCGCGGCCGCCGCCACGCCTATGCCCGCCACCGACGCCGCCAGCGCCCAGCCCGGCGCGAACAGCCACAGCGCCGGCAGGGTCGCGGCCACCAGCATCACCGTCAGCAGCGCGCCCGTCCACGGCTCGACGATGCGGCGCGCCGTGCCCGACATCAGGTTGTCGATCACGTTGGCCGAGATCTCGACCCCTGGCGTGAAACGCTGGCGCGCCGACAAGGGTGTGGGATAGACGTCGCCCAGGCCCGCGGCCGTGGATCCGACCAGCACGATGCGCCCGTCCAGCGCGCCGTCGGGCAGTTCGCCCGCCAGCACCTGGGCGGCGGGAATGGTGCGATAGGTGCCGGCGGGCCCGGCATAGTCGATGTGCATCCAGAAGTCCCGCCACCATGCGCCCGGCGCGGCCTCCGGGTCGGCCGGCGCCCGATTTCCCGGCGGATCGGCAACCGGCTGGCCGGCAACCTGCAGGAGCGCCAGCGCAAAGTGGTTCCACTGACGGTCCCGGGTGCCTTCGCGCAGGAAGACGCTGCGCACCACGCCATCGGCATCCGGTTCGACCGAGACATGCCCCAGCGCCCGGGCCGCGGACGCCAGCGGCGGCACCGGCAGCATGGCCTGTACCCTGCCCCCCGCCTCGGCGGTGAACACGGGCAGCACGACGTTGCCGCTGCGGCGGATGGCCTCGGCCATGCGCAGGTCCACCGACGGATCGGCCGAGGGCTCGGACAACAACAGGTCCAGGCCCAGCGCGGCGGGCGACTGCTGGGCGATGCGCTCGATCAGGTCGATCTGCTGGTCGCGGCTCCAGGGCCAGCGACCCACCTTCGCCAGGCTGGCCTCGTCGATGGCCACCACCACGATGTCCTGGCTGGGCGCGGCGGGCGCCAGCCTGCTGAAGAAGTCGTAGACGGCCGCGTCCAGGCGGCCCAGGCCGTTCTGCCAGGCCAGCAAGGCGGCCAGCAGCAGCCCCGCGACGACCGCGACGCCGCGGACCGCGAACCGGGGCCGCCGGGGTTCCGGGCGCCGCGTGGCGGGTGCTGGCGATGCGGCCTGGCGGTCCATGCGCGGGAGGCGGCCCTAGGGAAGCTGGATTTCCTGGCCGTCACCCGAATGCAGCGAGCCGTCCCCGCTGCGGACGGTACGGGTGACGCGGAAGCGTTGCGGACGCGTGAAATCGCGCACATAGCCATCGCCGTCGGTCGCCTGGATGCGCACGAAATACTCGCCGGCGGGCAAGGCTTCGAGCGCCCATTTGCGCTCCGCGGTGCGGCGCTCGGCGGCGATCCCGGCAAAGCCGGTGTCGCGCGCGACCTGGACGAGATAATTCTGGCCGTCCTCGCCGTCCCAGCTCAGCACGACTTCGTCGCCCTGCTGGCTCATGCCGAGCTTGCCGCCTACCGGCAGGCGCACCATGAAGCGGCGCGGGTCGCTGTAAGGCCCGGCGTCCGGCTTGCCGTCCTTGCCCTGGATGACCGTGCCCACGCGCCAGAAATAGTTGCCCGAGGCGAGCCCGCGCACCGCATGAGAATCCGTGGCCAGCCGGCTTTCGTCGACGAAGGGACTGGCGAAGGCCTGATCGCGCGACACCTGCAGGCGATAGCCGATGGCGCCTTCCGCTCCCGTCCAGCGGAGCACGGCTTCGGTCTGCTCCACCACGCCGCCGTCGGGCGGGGCGATGGTGACCGGGGGTTCGGGCCGGGCCTTGAGCTTGATCGGCCAGGTGACCGGTCGGCCTTCGATGCCCTGCGCGTCGACGCCGTTGATCCGCACCACGTAGTCGCCATCGTCGAGTCCGGCGAAGCGCACGCGCGGCGTGGCGGTCACGAGGTTGCCAGCCACCTGTTCGGCGGTATGGGCGGGCCAGATGAAGGCGCGGTAGGAGGCCGCGCCGGCCAGCGCGGGGAACGCCAGGTCGATGACGGGACGCCGTTGCAGGGCCTGGACGCCGGACAGCTCCGGCGCCGCCAGCAGCGGCGTCAGCGTGGCCGTCGGCGCATCGGCGGCGACCGCGCCGCCCAGGCCCGCCGCGACCCGCGCAGTGGAGCCCGACCGCGCCACGCGCAATTCGACCTCCCCTTCCAGGACGTCGCTGGTGGCCGCGCTGCCTTCGCGCATCGAGACGCCGAATTCGGTGCCGCGCACGCCGGCGGCCATCAGCGGCGTGTCGACCTGGAAGCGGCTGCCGGTGGGCCGCTGCGGCGAGACGCGCGACTCGACCCGGCCCTTGTCCAGGGTCAGCGAAGTGTCGGCGCGCTTCTTCGTCAGGCTGTATTTCAGGCGCTCCAGGCGCAGTTCGGAATCGCCCGCCACGCGGACCACCGAGCCGTCCGCCATCTCGAGCGTGGCGAAGCCGCCGGCATCGGTGCTCAGGCGATCGCCGTCGATCAGCCGCATGTCGCGCTCCAGCGCGCCCGTCGAGCCGCTGCGCGTCGTATAGCGCACGCCGCCCGAGACGTGCACCACGCGCGCGCCGCCAGGCTTCTTGCGCAGCAGTTCGTCGGGCACCACGATGACGGAGCCGGGCTTGAGCCGGAGCGGATTGGGGTTGCCGTTCTCGCGGGACAGGGCCTGCCATTGGCCGGGATCTTCGAGATAGGCTTGCGCGAGGTCATACAGCGTGTCGCCATCGCGCACCAGATGGCGCACCGGCTCGGCCTGCTGGGCATGGGCGGCCGCCGCGCCGAACACGCAGGCGGCGGCGATGGCCCACGCGGACAGCCGGATGCCGGCGTCCATGCTGGGTATTTTCTTCATAGGGAGTCGTTGTCGGATTCTTTTGTCGCCGGCGGGTCGGCCAGTATCTCGAAGCGGTAGCCCAGGCCGTAGACCGGCACCAGCCGCACGCCGTTATGGGGGCGCAGGTCGAGCTTGCGGCGCAGCTGGGACATGTGCGTGGTCACGGTGCGGGTATCGATGGCGCTCGTGCCCCACAATTCCTCGAGCAGGTGTTCGTGCGTCAGCAGCCGCCCCAGGTTGCGGAACAGGTACAGCGCCAGCTCGTATTCCTTGGGCTTGAGTTCGACCGGCTCGCCCTTGATCCGGGCCTCGCGGCGGTGCAGATCGAAGGTATAGGCGCCGAAGCCCGGCTGGCTCGGGCGCGAGGCCTCCGGATAGGCCCGGCGCAACAGCGCGGCCACACGGGCCTGCAGTTCGATGGGCCGGATGGGTTTGGCCATGTAGTCGTCGGCCCCCGCCTGCAGGCCGTCGACCACATCCTGTTCCTCGTCGCGGCTGGTGACGAACAGCACCGGCAGGTGCGGCGGCAGGTTGCGGCGGATCCAGCCCAGGATCTCGGGGCCTTCGATGTGCGGCACGTGCCAGTCCAGCACGAACATGTCATAGCTCTGGCGATGGAGGTCGCGCAACATCGCCCTGCCATCCTCGAACAGATGGCAGTCGTGCCCCGCCTGCAGCAGCGTCTTTTCTATGATCCGGGCATGTGCCGGATCGTCTTCCAGTATGGCGATGCGCACCTGGCCCCCCAAAGATCGATGTAAAGCCAGCGCATTTTATAACGGGGCGCGCCGCGACGCCCGGAAAACGCCACTTTCCGGGGAATTTCGCGGCAGATCAAGGGGACGGGCCCCGGAAGGGGTCAGCGCATGCCCGGTCCGTCGGGTCTGGGCATCGCGGGGCCGGGCGAACCCGAGGGCATGGCCGGGGAGCTGGGCGCGGGCGTCACCACTTCCCGGTATTCCCGCAGCACGCCTCCTCCTTCGACGCTGCCGCTGACCGTCCCGCGTCCGTCCACCCGCGCCACGCAGGCCGCGCGGTCGGCTTCCGGCAAGGCGTTGCAGCGCTGGGTACGGTTGCGTTCATAGGTGGAATCGCTGGCGCCACGCAGGTTTCCCCGGCGCGCCTCCTGCAAGGCCGCCCCGGCTTCCCGCTTGCACGCCGCCGGGTCTTCCCCGGACTTGCCGCTGTTGCAGCGGGCCATTTCGTCACGGTAGGCGGCATCGACGCCAGAAGCGGCGTGCGCCGACGTGAACAGAACGGTACCCAGGGCGAGCGCGGCCAGCCCCAGGGCGCCATGCTTGGTTTTCGTCTTCATGCCTGACTCCTTTCGCGCGGGAAAGGCCCCGGCGCGCGGGGCGGCGCGTCGATCCAGTGTAGGCGTGGCATGGCTGCCCGCGATGGGCGCGGATCTCGACTATGTAAGCGTTCCGTACAACAAAGACCGCAGCCCCCGGGACCGTGGGGCCGCGGCCACGGCTTGTTACGAAGGTTGGCGCGCGGGCAACAGCGCCGCCGCGGGCGCCGGTGCCTGCCCTTCCCAGCCGCCGCCCAGCGCACGGATCAGGTTGACCGTGGAACGGGCCAGCTCCCCATCCAGGCGGGTCGCCACCCGGCGCTGCTGGAGCACGCTGCGATCGGCATCGATCACGTCCAGGTAGCTCACCGAGCCTTCGCGATACTGGATCTGCGACAGCCGCGCCGCTCGCGCGGCGGACGCCACCGCTTCGTCCTGCGCGCGGTACTGGTCGGCCAGGATGCGCAGGTTGGCCAGATTGTCCTCCACTTCCTTGAAGGCCGTGAGCACCGTCTGCCGGTAATTGGCGGCTTCTTCTTCGTAGGCCGCCCGCGCGGCCTGCAAGCCCGCCTCGCGCCGCCCGCCGTCGAAGATGGGCAGTGTCAGCATGGTGCCCACCAGCGGCCCCAGCAGGAAGGTACGGCTGGACCAGTTGAACAGGTCGCTCAGTTGCGCCGACTCGTAGCCCAGCGCGCCGGTCAGTTCCAGCCTGGGGAAGAAGGCCGTGCGCGCGACGCCGACACGGGCGTTGGCGGCGGCCATCGCGCGTTCGGCCGCGGCGATGTCGGGCCGGCGCTCCAGCAGGTCGGACGGCAGGCCCGGCGGCACCGATACCGCCAGCCTGGCCAGCGGCCGCGCGGGCAGGCCGAAGGCGGCGGGCGCCTCGCCCAGCAGGATGGCCAGCGCATGCTCGGCCGCCGCGCGCTGGCGGGCGATGTCCAGCGCCTCGGACCGTGCCGAGGCCAGTTCCGTGCGTGCCCGAGCCAGGTCCAGCTCGCTGATGTCGCCTTCGTCGTAGCGGCGCTGGATCAGCGCCAGCGTGCGCTCGCGCAGCGCCACCGTGCCGCCGTAGAGCTCCTGCCCGGCATCCAGTTCGCGCACCAGGAAATAGGCCTGCGCGACGTCGGCCTGTACGGCCAACTGCACCGAGCGCAACAAGGCCTCGCCCTGCTCGGCCTGGGCCGACGCCGCGTCGACACTGGCCGCGACCCGGCCGAACAGGTCCACTTCGTAGGCCACGGAAGCCTGGGCTCGCCACAGCGTCGAGGGCGACGTGTTCGCCTCGGCGGGCAGCCCTCTTGAAGCCGGCGACGGCCGCTGCCGCGTGGGCCCCGCGCCCGCATCGACACGGGGATACCGGTCGGCCCGCGCCTCGCCCAGCCGCGCCCTGGCCTGCGCCAGGCGCGCCACCGCGGCCTTGAGGTTCTGGTTCGCATCCGCGGCCCGTTCCTGCAGCTGGTCCAACACCGGATCGCCGAACACCGCCCACCAGCGCCCCCGATGGGCTTGCTCGGCCGGCTGGGCGGCCTTCCAGTTGCCGCCGGCCGCTTCCTTGAACGAGGCCGGCACGTCGGCGCGGGGGGGATCGTAGGGCGGCGCCACCGCGCAGCCCGCCAGCACGAGCAAGGCCACCAGCGCCGCGCTGCGCAAACTCTTCTTCATGGGATTCTCTTTCACTTCAATGCCCCGCTTGATGGGTCGCCACGATGGGCGCCTCGTGCTGAGCGGCCGAGTGCAGCTTGCGCGCACCACTGGCCAGCCGCAGCAGTACATAGAAGACCGGCGTCAGGAACAGGCCGAACAGGGTCACGCCCAACATGCCGAAGAACACCGCCACGCCCATGGCATGCCGCATCTCCGAGCCCGCGCCGGAGGAGGTCACCAGCGGCACCACGCCCATGATGAACGCGATGGACGTCATCAGGATGGGACGCAGGCGCAGCCGGCTGGCCTCGATGGCCGCCTCGACCACCGACCTGCCCTGCAGTTCGAGCTCACGCGCGAATTCGACGATCAGGATGGCGTTCTTCGAAGCCAGGCCCACCAGGACCATCAGGCCGATCTGGGTAAAGATGTTGTTGTCCCCCCGCGTCAGCCAGACCCCCGTGAGCGCGGCCAGGATGCTCATCGGCACGATCAGGATCACCGCCAGCGGCAGCGTCAGGCTCTCGTACAGGGCCGCCAGCACCAGGAACACCAGCAGTACGCTGATCGGGAACACCCAGACGCCGGCATTGCCCGCCAGGATCTGCTGGTAGGTCAGGTCCGTCCACGCCAGCTTCATGCCGCGCGGCAGGACCTGCTCGGCGATGCGTTCGGCGGCGGCCTGGGCCTGGTCCGAGGAATAGCCGGGCGCCGGCCCGCCGTTGATGTCGGCGGCGGTGTAGCCGTTGTAGCGCACCACCATCTCCGGTCCGAAGGTCGGACGCACGTCCACCAGCGACGACAACGGCACCATCTCGCCGGCGGCATTGCGGGTCTTCAGCGCCAGGATGTCGTCCGGATGCGCACGGAACGGCGCGTCCGCCTGCGCGCGGACCTGGTACACCCGGCCGAAGCGGTTGAAGTCGTTCACGTACAGCGAACCCAGGTAGATCTGCATGGTGTCGAACACGTCGGTGACGGCAACGCCCAACTGCTTGGCCTTGACCCGGTCCAACTGCAAGTCCAGTTGCGGCACGTTGATCTGGTAGCTGCTGAACGTCGGCCCGAGTTCAGGCGCCTTCTGCGCCGCCGCCACGAAGGCCTGCGCCGCCGCGTCGAGCTCGGCGTAGCCCAGCGCGCCCCGGTCCTCGATCTGGAGCTTGAATCCGCCCAGCGTGCCCAGCCCCATCACCGGCGGCGGCGGGAACACCGCGATGAACGACTCCTTGATGGCCGAGAACTGTTGGTTGAGCGCGTTCGAGATCGCAGTGGCCGAGACGTCCTTGCCCTTGCGCTCGTGGAAGTCCTTGAGCGACACGAAGACGATGCCGGCGCTCGAGCTGTTGGTGAAGCCGTTGATCGACAGCCCCGGGAACGCGATGGCGCTTTCCACGCCCGGCTGCTTGAGGGCGATGTCGGACATGCGCCGGATGACGTCCTCGGTACGGTCGAGCGAGGCGCCGTTGGGCAGTTGCGCGAAGGCGACCAGGTACTGCTTGTCCTGCGCGGGCACGAAGCCTCCCGGCACGATGGACGAGACGCCCAGCGTCAGCGCCAGCAGCACGCCGTACACGCCCATGACCGCGGCCTTGCGCGAAATGACGCCCGTGACCCCCGCGCCGTAGCGGTCGGATGCCCGGCCGAACATGTCGTTGAAACGGCGGAAAAACCCGCCGAACAAGCGGTTCATCACGCGCGTCAGGGCATCGGGCCGGGCATCGTGCGACTTCAGCAGCAGGGCCGCCAGCGCCGGCGACAGCGTGAGCGAGTTGAACGCCGAGATCACCGTGGAAATGGCGATGGTCATGGCGAACTGCTTGTAGAACTGGCCGCTCAGGCCGGTCATGAAAGCCAGCGGCACGAACACCGCGACCAGCGTCAGCGCGATGGCGATGATGGGGCCGCTGACCTCGCGCATCGCGCGGTAGGTGGCTTCGCGCGGTGTAAGGCCGGCCGCGATGTTGCGCTCGACGTTCTCCACCACCACGATGGCATCGTCCACCACGATGCCTATGGCCAGCACCATGCCGAACAGGGACAGCGCATTGATCGAGTAGCCGAAGCCCAGCATCAGCGAGAACGTGCCGATGATGGAGACCGGCACCGCCAAGAGCGGGATGATGGACGCCCGCCAGGTCTGCAGGAACACGATCACCACCAGCACGACCAGCGCCACCGCCTCCAGCAGCGTGACCACCACCGCCTTGATGCTGGCGCGCACGAACTGCGTCGGGTCGTAGACGATGCGATAGTCCACCGAGGGCGGGAAGTCCTTGGCCATGTCCTTCATGGCCGCCCGCACCTGGTCCGACACCGCCAGCGCGTTGGCGCCGGGCGACTGCATGATGGCCAGCGCCACCGCCGGCTTGTTGTCCAGCAGCGAACGCAGGCCGTACTCGGCCGCCGCCAGCTCGATGCGCGCCACGTCCGACAGGCGCGTCACGCCGCCGTCGGGCGAGGTCTTGAGCACGATGTTGGCGAAGTCCGATTCGGTCTGTAGCCGCCCCTGCGTGTTCACCGACAACTGCAGCGACACGTCGGACGCGTTGGGCGACGCGCCGATCACGCCTGCCGCGACCTGTACGTTCTGCTCGCGTATCGCCGCCACGACGTCCGAGGCCGTCAACCCCCGCTGCGCGACCTTCTGCGGATCCAGCCAGACGCGCATCGAATAGTTGCCGGCGCCCCACAGCTGCACTTCGCCCACGCCCGGTATGCGCGCCAAGCGGTCCTTGACGTTGATCAGCGCGTAGTTGCGCAGGTAGGTGATGTCGTAGCGGTCGTCCGGCGATATCAGGTGCGTCACCATCGTCAGCGTGGGCGAGCTCTTGATGGTCGTGACGCCCAGCCGCTGCACGTCCTCGGGCAGGCGCGGCAGCGCCTGCGACACCCGGTTCTGCACCAGTTGCTGCGCCTTGTCCGGGTCCATGCCCAGGCGGAAGGTCACCGTGACGGCCAGGTTGCCGTCGCTGTTGGCCTGGGACTGCATGTACAGCATGTCCTCGACGCCGTTGATGGATTCCTCCAGCGGCGAAGCCACGGTCTCGGCGATCACCTTGGGATTGGCGCCGGGATACTGCGCGCGCACCACGACCGAGGGCGGGACGACTTCCGGATACTCCGAGATGGGCAGTTGGAACATCGCCAGCGCGCCCGCCAGCAGGATCAGGACCGACAGCACGCCCGCGAAGATGGGCCGGTCGATAAAGAACTTGGAAATATTCATGATCGTGTCCGGGCCGCCTCAAACCTGCTTCGGCTGGCGGCCGGCCGGCGTGCCGGACGGTTGGCCGTCGGCCGGCGTGCCATCGCCCGCGAACCGGCCCGGCTGCCCCGCCATGGGAACCTCGCGCGGCGCCACCGGTTCGCCCGGCCGCACGCGCTGCAGGCCATTGACCACGATGCGCTCGCCCGCCTTCAGGCCAGCGTCGACCACGCGCAGGCCGCCGTTGGCGTTGCCCAGCCGGACCTCGCGATAGCTGGTGCGATTGCCCTCGTCCAACACCAGCACGAAACGCTTGTCCTGGTCGGTACCGACCGCGCGCTCGTCGATCAGCAGCGCGTCGCGCGGCTTGCCGCCGCCCAGTTGCACGCGCGCGTACAGCCCCGGGATCAGCTGTCCGTCGGGGTTGTCGAACACTGCGCGCACGCGGATGGTGCCCGAGGCCACGTCCAGCCGGTTGTCGATGAAGCTGACCGTGCCCTTGCGGGGGTGGCCCTCCTCGTTGGCCAGGCCCAGGTAGACCGGGATGGCGCCCGAGCCCGCGCGGCTGGCCTGCGCCATCTTCAGATAGGTGGGTTCGTCCACGTCGAAGGCCGCATACATGCGTGCCGTCGAGACCAGCGTGGTCAGCGGGGCCGACACCGCCCCGGCGGCGACCACGTTGCCCACGGTGACCTGCGCGCGCGAGATGCGGCCGCTGACCGGCGCCGTGATGCGTGTGTACTCCAGATTCAGGCGCGCGGCTTCCAGCGCGGCCCGGGCGGCCTGCAGGTTGGCCACGGCCTCGCGCGCGGCGTTCTGCTTTTCCTCGAAATCGCGCTTGGCGATCGCGTTGTCCGACAACAGTCTCTGGCCGCGCGCCAGTTCGGAGGCGGCATAGGCATCACGGGCCTCGGCCGCGGCAAGCTGACCCCGGACCCGGGCGACCTCGGCCGCGTAGGGGCGCGGATCGATGGTAAACAGCACTTCGCCCTTCCTGACCAGGGCGCCGTCCTGGAAATGCACCGCGGTCAGCGTCCCGGACACCAGGGGCCGGATCTCGACACGATCGACCGCTTCCAGCCGGCCGGAGTAGCCGCGCCAGTCCGTGATGGTGCGGCTGACGACCTCGGCCACATCCACGGCCGCCGCGGGGGCCGGAGCGGCGGGGGCTTCCTGGCCGGCCAGGGCCGGCATCCTCTGCACGGCGATGCCGCCGGCAACGCCAAGCACGGCGACGCCCAGCGTGACCGCCAAGGCGCGTTTGCGAAAACGAAACATGAAAAACCTCGGGCTCGTATGGGTGAATACAGCGATGCCCGATTCTGAGTGTTATTGTGCTGCCGATAAATCCTGCGTTTTTACAAACACTATTCATCCAGAACGAACAATCGCCGCCCACCAGGCGGTAGGAGCCTTCCGTGGATAAATTTCAGGCCATGCAGGTGTTCACGCGCGTCGTCGAAGCCAACAGCTTCACCCTGGCGGCCGACAACCTCGGCTTGCCGCGCGCCACCGTCAGCACGACCATCCGCAATCTTGAACGCGCGCTGCAGGTTCGGCTGCTGAACCGGACCACCCGCAAGATCAGCCTCACGCCCGACGGCGCCTCGTACTACGAGCGCTGCATACGGCTGCTGGCCGACCTGGAGGAGGCCGAGACCTCCTTCCGCGACGTCGCGCGCCGGCCGCGCGGCCGGCTGCGCATCGATACGCCAGCCTCGATCGGCCGTTCCATCCTGATTCCGTCGCTATGCGAGTTCCATGAGCGCTACCCGGACATCGAACTGGTGATCGGCATGAGCGATCGCCCGGTCGATCTGGTCCAGGAGGCGGTGGACTGCGCCATCCGCGTCGGCGAACTGCAGGACTCGTCCATGGTGGCCCGCCGCATCGGCACCTTCGAGAGCCTGACCTGCGCCGCGCCCTCCTATCTCGAAGCCTATGGCGAACCGCGCACGCTCGGGGAGCTGGAGCGCCATCATGCGGTCCATTATTTCTCCGCCCGCACCGGCCGCACCATCGATTGGGATTTCGTCGTGGACGGCGTGTCCACCGAGGTCAAGGTCAAGGGCATCGTCTCGGTCAACGATTCGGACGCCTACGTGGCCTGCGGCCTGCAAGGCTTCGGCCTCATCCAGCCCGCCCGCTACATGGTGCGGCCGCACCTGGAGTCCGGCTTGTTGCGCGAGGTGCTGACCGACTGGAAACCCTCCCCCATGCCGATCTCGGTGGTCTACCTGCACAACCGGCACCTGTCGCCCAAGGTGCGGGCCTTCGTGGACTGGGTGAGCGAACTGTTCGGCCGGTGCCCGCTGCTGGGCGGCGCATGCCACGAGGACGACATGCCGCAGGAATGCGAGTTCGCCTGCCAGCCGAGCGGCCATACGGTCCGCTCCGTCATCGAACAGCACAACCTGGCCGAAAGCGTCTTCTGAAGAACCGGGGCCCGTAGACCCTAGCCCCGGGCGCGGCCCCTGCCCGCCCGGGCCTCCACCGCCGCGCGGCACGGCGCGAGCAGGTCCAGTTGCTGCTTGTACACATCCGTCCGTACATCGAACATTCCCAGGAAGGAATGGAACAGGTTGTCGTGGCTATAGGGCTCGTCGCGGCGGGCGGCCAGGCAGGCCGTGTCCACGCCCCAGTCGCGCGACGCGCCGGGCGACATCCACATCACCATGGGCACGTGGGTCTGGGCGCGCGGCGCGATCGCATACGGCGCCGCGTGCAGGTAAAGACCGTTCTCGCCCAGCGACTCCCCATGGTCGGACACATAGACCATGGCCGTATCCCGGGTGGCGGCCTCCTTCTGCAACAGGCCGACGACCTGCGCCAGGAAGTAGTCGGTGTAGAGGATGGAGTTGTCGTAGGCGTTGATCAGCGCTTCCTGCGGGCAATCGCCCAACTGGTTGGTGCGGCAGACGGGCTTGAACCGCTCGAATTCCGGTGGATAGCGCCGGTAGTAGGCCGGACCGTGGCTGCCCATGGTGTGCAGCACGATGAAGGCGTCGCCCTGATGGGCGTCCATATAGGCGGACAGCCCCTCCAGCAAGGCCTCGTCGCGGCAGCCCTCGGCGTCGCAGTGGGGATGGCTGGGTTTGCCCATGACGCTGTCGTTGGGCACACGCAGGCATGTGCCCTTGCAATCGCTGTTGTTCTCGCGCCAGTAGACCGCCACCCCGGCCCGCTGGAGCACGTCCAGCAAACCCTCGCGCGTCTTGGCCGCGCGGTCCGAATAATCCGCCCGGCCCAGGTCCGAGAACATGCAGGGCACCGACACCGCCGTGGACGTGCCGCACGAGGCGACGTTGGAGAAATTGAGTACGCCCAGGCGCGACAACTCCGGCGTCGTATCGCGCGCATAGCCGTTCAATCCGAAATGATCCGCGCGCGCCGTCTCGCCCACCACGAACACCACCAGGGATTTGCGGGGCCGCGCCGCGGCGGCCGCCGAGCGGACGGCGTCCAGGCCGATGGGCGCCACGACCAGGGCGGCTTCCTTGGCCCCCCAGCGCTGGCGCGCGTACTTGCCCAGCGCGTAGAGGTAGCTCGTGGGATTGATCTTCTGCGTCACCTGCCGGTGCTCGCGGAACAGCGGCGCATACACCGAATAGAAGCCGCCCAGCATCGCCACCCCCGTCACCAGGCACGCCGCGGCCACCAGCAGGCGGGCCGCCACACCCCGAACGCCCGTCGCGTACTCGACACGCAGGCGCCACAGGCCCGCCACCGGCAGCACGCCCAGTATCAGCAGATAGCCTAGCAGCCCCGGACTCAGCAAGGCACCGGCCTCGCGCACGTCGGTCTCGGCCAGGTTCTGCACCATCACGTTGTCGATCGCGATGCCGTAGGTGCACATGAAATAGGCCGCCACGGCGGACACCGGCAAAAGCAGCGTCAGCAGCGGCTTGAACACCGTCCTGAACGAGCACAGCGTCAGCAGCGCCCCGAACGCCGACCACATCAGGATGGCGAACGACAGATAGAAGACGGCCGAGCCCGCTCCGTTCCAGGGAACGATGCGCAGGATCTCGCGCCAGACCGCGATGTTGTAGAAAAGCATCAATCCGGCGGCGATGGCGAGCGCCAGCCGCGTACTGCCCCGGAGTCCCCAGCCGCGATCCCGGCCAGCCGCGAGCAGGCCCCAAATGAACGTCCCCGAGCGACGCTCGTGTAGTACGGAAGACAAACCGGTGCTCCCTTGAAGCAATGCTGGCAAGACTATCGGGGACGTCATCGAAGAAACGTCGAAAGTTTGTCGAATTTTTGTCGAATCGGCAAATTATTCACAAGCCAATATTTCGCATGCTAATATTTTGCATGGACAAAATTGACAAGCAGCTCGCCACCCTGACCATGGCCCTGGGCCGCACGGCCCGTGCCTACAAATCGGCGGCCGACACCTTGACCGCCGATTTCGGCCTGTCCCAGGCCACCGCCTGGCCGGTGGTCATGATCGGCCGCCTGGGCGACGGCGCTCGCCCCGGCGCCGTCGCCGACGCACTGGGCATCGAACCCTCGTCGGTGGTGCGTGTCATCGACCGCGTGGTCGAGCTGGGCCTGGTCGAGCGCCGCGAAGACGCCTCCGACCGCCGCGCCAAGTCCCTGTATCTCACGGCCTCCGGCCGGCAGTGCGCCGACCGGGTCGAAGCCGCCCTCATCCCCTTCCGCCGCGCCCTGTTCGCCGGCAGGAGCAAGGACGACATCGAAGCCTGCCTGCGCACGCTGGAAGGCTTGCAGACCGCGATCGAACAACTCGCCCAGGAGACCGGTCCCGCGTCGTCCTCATGAAGCCCCCCACTCTTTCCGAAACGCTGTTCTCGCTCAAAAGCTACGCCGCCGCGGTCCTCGCCCTGTATCTCGCGATGCGCATGGGCCTGCCGCGTCCGTTCTGGGCCATGACCACCGCCTATGTGGTCAGCAGCCCGCTGGCCGGCGCGGTGCGGTCCAAGGCGGTCTACCGCATCACCGGCACCACGCTGGGGACGGCCATGGCCCTGGCCGCCGTGCCGCTCCTGGCCAACGCGCCCGAACTGCTGTCGCTCGCGTTCGCGCTGTGGGTGGGGCTGTGCCTGTACATTTCGCTGCTCGACCGCACGCCCAGGTCCTATCTGTTCATGCTGGCGGGCTACACCGCCGCGCTGATCGGCTTTCCCGCCGTCGCGCAGCCCGAGCAGATCTTCGACACCTCGCTGGCCCGCGTGGAGGAGATCCTGCTGGGCATTACCTGCGCCACGCTGCTCCACAGCCTGGTGATGCCGCAGGGCATCGGTCCGGTCCTCGTCTCCCGCGTGCAGCGAACCTACGACGACGCCCAGCGCTGGATCGCCGACACGCTGGCCGGCAAATCCGACGTCGGCCAGTTGGACCGCCGCAAGCTGGCCGCCGACGTCACCGACCTGCGGCTGATGGCGACCCACCTGCCCTTCGATACCTCGCACCTGCGCTGGACCTCGAATGCCATCCACGCCGTGCAGGACCGCATTTCGCTGATGATGCCGCTGCTGTCCGCCATCGAGGACCGACTGGCGGTGCTGCGCGCGATGCCCACCGGCCTGGCCCGCCGTTGGGAAACGGTGATGCGGGACGTGGCCGCGTGGACCGGCGACCCCCAGCCCCGGGACCCGGCGCGGCTGGCCGGACTGGTGCGGGCCATCGACGCGAATCATCCCGTGGTCTCGCCGGACATGGGCTGGCGCGACATGGTCGAACTCAGCCTGGGTTCGCGGCTGAAGGCCCTGATCAATGCCTACGCCGACTCCAGCGCGCTGCGCACGCATATCGAGGCGGGCCTGCACGACGCGCGCTCCGGACCCCTCCGCGAACAGCCTAGTTCGCCGCGCGTGCTGCACACCGACCGCGGGCTGGCCCTGCTGTCGGCCTTCGCGGCCACCGTGGCCATTCTGGCCTGCTGCCTGTTCTGGATCGCCACCGCATGGCAGGCGGGATCGGGCGCGGCGCTGATGGCCGCCATCTTCTGCTGCCTGTTCGCCACCATGGACAACCCGGTGCCGGCGATACGGGTGTTCCTGAAGTTCACGCTACTGTCCATCCCGTGTTCGGCCTTCTACCTGCTGGTCGTGCTGCCGGCCGTGCACAGCTTCGAAATGCTGGTGCTGACCACCGCGCCGCTGTTCCTGCTGCTGGGCGTCCTGATCGCTCGGCCGCCTACCACCGGCCGCGCGATGGCCTTCCTGTTCGGCGTGACCTCGGCGCTGGCCATGCACGACACCCAGACCGCCGATCTCGTCTCCTTCGCCAACAGCATGCTGGCACAGGTGGCGGGCATCGTGGCCGCCGCTGTCTGCACGCGCCTGTTCCGCACCATCAGCGCCGACCATGGCGCGCTCAGGCTGCTGCGGGCGAACTGGCGGGAACTGGCCGAACTGGGACGTGCCGACTCGGCCCGCAACATCGCCGTGACCGAGATCTCGGCCCGCATGCTGGACCGTCTGGCACTGCTCGCGCCCCGCCTGGCGGCCGCCCGCGCCAATGCCGACCTGCGGGGCGCCGATGTGCTGGCGGACCTGCGGATCGGTCTGAACATGACGCAGTTGCTGCGCCTGCGGCCTGAACTGGATCGCGAGCAACTGTCCGTGCGGCCGCTGCTGGCCGCGCTGTCCTCGTTCTTCGCCGGCCGGCGCCTGCCCACCCAGCGCCCCGCCGCCGATCTGCTCGCGCGGATCGACGTCCTGCTGCGTGCCGTGTGCGCGCTGCCGGCCTCCATCGCGCAGCGCGATGCCGTGGCCGCGCTGTGCGGCATCCGCCGCGATCTGTATCCCGATGCCGACGACTATCAGTCGGCACCCTCCCTGCCGGAGCCCGACCATGTTCGCTGAAGTCAATGTCTATGGCCTGTACGTGCCCGCCCTGCTGCTGTTGACCTTCGCGGCCATCGTCGTGTCGCGGCTGGTCGGGCACGGACTGGCCCGCCTCGGGCTCTACCGCCTGGTCTGGCATCCTCCGCTGTTCGACGCCTGCCTGTTCGTCATCGTCCTGGCCAGCCTGTCGTTCCTGTTCACCCGCGAGTTCTAACGTGATACCCAAGATTTCATTGCCGGCGCTGGGCCGGTTCGCATTGACCCTGCTGGTCCTGGCCATCGCCATCGCCGCCGGCTGGACCCTGTGGCAGCGCTACGAGGTCCGCCCGTGGACGCGCGATGGCCGTGTGAAGGCTTATGTGGTGCAGGTCGCGCCTGACGTCACCGGCCCCGTCACCCAGGTGCTGGTACGCGACAACCAGGCGGTGCGCGCAGGACAGGTCCTGTTCGAGATCGACAAGGCCCGCTACGAGCTGGCCGTGCGCCAGGCCGAGGCCGCCGTGCAGTCGCAGCGCGCAGCCCTGGCCCAGGCCACGCGCGAAATCCGCCGCAACGGCGAACTGGGCGAGCTGGTCGCCCAGGAAAGCCGCGAACAGGCCCGGTCGCGCGCCGAACAACTGCGCGCCGCGCTGGCCCAGGCCCAGGCCAACCTGGACCTGGCGCGGCTGAACCTGACCCGCAGCACGGTGGTCTCGCCCGTCAACGGCTACGTGACCAACCTGGACCTGCAAGGCGGCGCCTACGTCACCGCCGGCCATGCCGTCATGGCGCTGGTCGATCGCGACTCGTTCTACGTCGAAGGCTATTTCGAGGAAAACAAGCTGCCACGCATCCACGTCGGCGACCAGGCCTCGGTGCTGCTGATGGGCGCGGGCGAAGCACTGGAAGGCCACGTCGAGAGTTTCTCCGAAGGCATCGCCGACCGCGACCGCAGCACCGCCGCCAATCTGCTGCCCAACGTCAACCCGACCTTCAACTGGGTGCGGCTGGCCCAGCGCATTCCGGTGCGCGTGGCCATCGACCGCGTCCCCGATTCGGTCAGGCTGGTGGCGGGCCAGACGGCCAGGGTGGAAGTACGCGAGCCGGCCGCGCCCCGCCGCTCCGAAGGAGCGGCCTCATGAAGACCCATGCCTTGCGCTGCCTGGCCGCAGCGCTGCTGGGGGCGATGGCCGCCTGCTCGACCGTCGGTCCCGACTACCAGGTTCCCGGGCAGGCCGCGGTCAGGCTCCATGCCGCCAACGGCCCGCTGGCCGGACTTGAGGCCTCGTCCGCCCGGTCGGCGCCATTGCCTGCCCACTGGTGGCGTTTGTACGACGATCCGGTGCTGGACGATCTGGTCGGACAGGCTTTCGCCGCCAATACCGACCTGCGCGTCGCCGCCGCCAACCTGCAACGCGCCGCCGCCGTCGTCGACGAAGCGGGCGCCGGCCGGCGTCCGAACGTCTCGGTCAGCGCCGCCCCTGCCTATGGACGCGCCTCGGGCGCGGCCAAGGGCGTGCCCTATGCCCTGCCCGGCATCGGCAGCTACGACGCGGGCGCCGCCGTGTCCTATCAGGTCGACCTGTTCGGCAAGCTCTCGCGCGGCCTGGAGGCCGCCAATGCCGACGCCGACGCCGCCCAGGCCGCCTACGACCTGGCCCGGGTCAACGTCGCCGCAGGCACGGTGCGGGCCTATGCCGATGCCTGCGCCGCCGGCCAGCAACTGGACGTGGCCCGGCATTCCATCGCGCTGCAGGAACAGTTCGCCGATCTCACCCGCAAGCGCGCGGGCATGGGCCGGGGTACCTCGCTGGACATCAGCCGCGCCCAGGGCCAGCTCGAACAGTTGCGGGCGGCCGTGCCGCCGCTGGAAGCGCAGCGCGCCACCGCGCTCTACCGGCTGGCCGTCCTGGTGGGCAAGGTGCCGGGTTCGATGCCCGCTTCCCTGGCCACGTGCCACGCTCCGCCCACCCTGCGCGACCCGATTCCCGTGGGCGACGGTGCGGCGCTGCTGCGCCGGCGGCCCGACATCCGCCAGGCCGAGCGTTCGCTGGCCGCCGCCACCGCCCGTATAGGCGTGGCCACGGCCGAGCTGTATCCCAGCATCTCGCTGGGCCTGTCGGCCGGCAGCACCGGCACGCTGTCGCGCTTCGGCGCCGACAACAGCTTGCGCTGGAGCCTGGGGCCGCTCATCTCCTGGAGCCTGCCCAACACCGGCCTGGCGCGCAGCCATATCGAACAGGCCGAGGCTGGCAGCGCGGCGGCGCTGGCCCGCTTCGACGCGGCGGTGCTGAACGCGCTGCGCGAGACTTCCAGCGCACTGACCGTGTATGCCCGTGACCTGGACCGGACCGACGCGCTGCGCGCCGCCCGCGACCGCAACCGTGACGCCGCCGAACAGGCGCGCACACTGTATCGCCTGGGGCGCACCGATTTCCTGACGGCGCTGGACGCCGACCGCACCCTGGCCGGTTCGGAAAGCGCGCTGACCGCCGCGCAAGGGCAACTGGCCGCCGACCAGGCCGCGCTGTTCCTGGCGCTGGGCGGCGGCTGGGAATAGCCCCAGGCTACTTCTTGCCGCTCTTCTTCGTTTTGCCCTTGCCCGCGCCGCGCTTGGCGGCGGGACCAGGCCGGCCCTTGCGGTAGTCCTCGTAGAACTGTTCGGCCATCTGCCGCAAGGCCCGGCCGATCGCGGCGTATTCGTATTCGTTCAGGTTGGCCAGCGATACGCGTCCGGCGGGCCGCAGCGTGCCGAAGCCGCTGCCCGGCAGCATCACGATTCCGGTCTCGTCCGCGATGCGGAACAAGAGATCGGTGGGCGCCACGTTCTTCTGTACCCAGGCGGCAAAATCCGGGCCGTGCAGGTCCTTCGCGATGGCGCCCAGGTCGAGCAGCGTGTAGTAGTCGACCGCGTTCTCGTCGTGAGGCTGGGCGATGCCCAGCTCGCGGTACAGCGCCGCCTGCCGCCGGCGTATCAGCTTCTTGAGTTCGGCCTTGTAGCCGTCGTGCTCGTCCATCAGCGCGAACAGCGAGAACAAGGCCATCTGCACCTGCTGCGGCGTGGACAGTCCCGCCGTGTGGTTCAGCGCCACGGACCGGCTGTCTGCCACCAGCCGGTCGATGAATTTCAGCCCGGGCACGTCCGGCGTGAGCGAAGCGTAGCGTTCGTTCAGGGCCTTCTTCGTCGAAGCCGGCAATCCGCGCAGGATGTCGTCCATGACATTGTCCTGGTGCACGGCGATGGCGCCCAGCCGCCAGCCCGTCGCGCCGAAGTACTTCGAATACGAATAGACCAGGATGGTGTTGCGTGGGCACGTGGCGAACAGCGACTGGAAATCGTCGGCGAAGGTCCCGTAGACATCGTCGGTCAGCACGATCAGGTCGCGCCGCCGGCTCTCGACGATGCCGCGTATCCGCTCCAGCCCATGGCCGTTGATCTTGCAGGACGGCGGATTGCTGGGGTTGATGCAGAAAAATACCTTTACCGCCGGATCGAGCAGCTTGTCGATCTCGGCGTCCGGATATTGCCAACTCTGGTCGGGATCGGCATTGATGTAGACCGGCTCCAGCCGGTAGTCGTTCAGACGCGGGATCTCCATGTAGGGCGTAAAGGCCGGCATGCCTATCGCCACCTTGTCCCCCGCCTTGATCAACCCGTTCTCCTTCATCGTGTCGAAGACGTAGGTCATCGCGGCGGTGCCGCCCTCGGTAGCGAAGACATCGATGTTCCGGTTGCTCAGGAAGCCGCCTATCATCTCCTTGACCAGGTAGGTCCGGACGATTTCCTCGGTCATCCGCAGCATGCGCGGCGGCACCGGATAGTTGTCGCCCAGCACGCCCTCGACCATCTCGTGCAGGAATTCGGAGGCGGACAGCCCCATCTGGTCGCGCACGTAGCTCAGGGCGCGACCCAGGAACACCACGCCTTCCTGGTCGCGGTTCTCGGCGATGTAGGCGTTGAAGCGGTTCTCGATGCCTTCGATCCGGGGCAGTCCGCCTATGCCGTGCGGCATGTACGAGAAGGACAGCTCCGACTCCAGCGCCGCGAACAGCCCCAGCCGGAAGAACGCGCGCCGCGGCAGGGTGGCCAGGAAGTTGGGATTGCCCCGCCCGGCATTGAGCATGAGCCGGTTCTGCTGGCTGGACGCCAGTTCGATGAGCGCGTCCTTCAGTTCGAAAGGACTCAGTTTCGCGTACCGGCTGTAATCCGCTGTCGACATGACGGCCTCCGTGGATGGGTGGCTTGCGATGGGACCCTAGGCGAAGGCGACGACCAGCGGACCGAGCAGGGTCAGGAAGACATTGGCCAGGGCATAGGTCACGGCGAACGGCACCGTCGGCACGGAATTGCCGGCCTTGTCCAGCACCTCGCCAAAGGCCGGGTTGGCGCTGCGCGATCCGGACAGCGCGCCGGCGAACACCGCTGCGTTGTCGTAACGCAGCACGTAGCGGCCGAACACCATGGTGATGAGCAGCGGCACGATGGTGACCGCCACGCCGATCAGGAAGATGGACAGACCGCTGGTGCGTACGGTGTCGACCGCCTGCAGCCCGGATTGCAGGCCGACCACGGCGACGAACCCCGCCAGGCCCAGGTCCCGCAGCAGCGTCGAGGCGCCGGTGGGCATGTTGCCCAGGCTCATCCGCCGCGTGCGATACCAACCGAACAGCAGTCCGGACAGAAGCGCCCCGCCCCCGCTGCCCAGCGTGAGTGGAATGGACCCGATGCGCAGCACCGCCAGCCCGATGATCAGTCCCACCGCCAGGCCCAGGCCGTGATAGACCCAGTCGGTCTTGTCGCTGGGCACGATGACGGTGCCCACGCTGTGCGCCGCGCGCTGGATGTCGTTGCCGGTACCGAACAGCACCGCCACGTCGCCCGCCCGGATCACCGTGCCCGGCTCCATCGACAGCGGCCGGCCGTCGCGCTTCAGGCCCAGCACCACGATGCCGTGGCGGATGTCGGCGGCGATGCCCGTCCGTATCTGGGCGACGGTCTTGCCCAGGTAGCCGGCACCGGTGATCAGCACGTCGCGCGTGACCATGACCATGTCCATGCCGCTGGACGACAGCACCTCGTCCCCCAGCACCTGGCGCGCCGCCATCACGGCCGCCCGCCTGCCGGCCAGCAGCACGATGTCGGTGGCGTGCAGCTTCAGGTCGGCCTGCGCGGGAATGATCTGGCCGTCGCGCTTGATGCGCTCGACCGTCACCGCCATGCCGTTGGGCGCCAGCGCCTCGATCTCGGCCACGGTGCTGCCCGCGGCCGGGCCGGCGCGATAGAGCCGCCCCACCACCTCGGGCGCGGCGAGCTGCTCACCCGCGCCGGGCACGATCATGCCGGCGCTCATGGCGGTCTCGGCCTTCACCGCGTCCTCCCGGATGTCGCGGCCCATGAATTTCGGCAGCACGTTGACGCAGATGATGATGGCGCCGAACGAACCGAAGATGTAGGTCACGGCGTAGCCGATGGCCACGTTGGCCTGCAGGCGCTGGAGTTCGTCGGGCGGCAGGCCCAGCTTGGCCAGCGCCGAGCCGGCGGTGCCGATGATGGCCGACTGCGTCAGCCCCCCCGCCGCCACGCCGGCGGCCAGGCCCTTGTCCAGGCCGAACAGGCGCGCCAGCACCACCACGGTGACGAGGCCGGTGATGGCCAGCACCGCCGCCATGGCGATTTCCTTCAGGGATTGGCGTCCGAGGGACTTGAAGAACTGGGGACCGCTCTCGAAGCCGACGGCATAGATGAACAGCGCGAAGAGCACCGCCTTGACGCCGTTGTCGATGGAGACGCCGAGCTGGCTGAACAGCACGGCCACCAGCAGCGAACCGGCCACGCCCCCGAGCTGGAACCTGCCGAACTGGAATCTGCCTATCCAGAAGCCGATCGCCAGCGAGAGGAACAGCAGGATCTCCGGCGACTGCCTGATGGCCTCAAGTACCCACGTCATGACCTGCCCCCGTGCGAATGCTTCGGTCCATCACCCGCGGCACTCGTGACACCGGGGATCGGACAGGGAAACCAACCGGTAACGCGACAAGGCACTGCATCCAGCCCGGATACTCTATCCGAAGTCATCACAACGTGCTACCTGTGCACGTTGCTTCATAGGAGGCGGGGCGTACTCAGGCCCGCTTGCGCCGGCCGGCGGCGCCCGGCCGGGGGAAGGCGGCTCGCAGGGCTTCGACTTCCTTCCTGCAGGCGCAATCGGGCCCATGGTCGTTGACCATGCCGACGGCCTGCATCAGCGAGTACATCGTGGTCGGCCCCACGAAGCGCCAGCCGCGCCGCTTGAGTTCCTTGGACAGGGCCTTGGATTCCGGCGACTCGGCGCGCGCCGGCCCCTCGTAGGCGCCGGCGGGTTCGTAGCGCCACAGGAAGGCCGCGAGCGAACCTTCCTCGGCACGCAGCTCGCGCGCCCGGCACGCGTTGTTGATCACGGCCTCGATCTTGCCCCGGTGCCGCACGATACCCGTGTCGGCCAGCAGGCGTTCGACGTCGCGGGCGCCGAAGGCGGCCACCTCGTCGATCTCGAAGCCGGCGAAGGCCTGCCGGAAGGCCGGCCGCTTGCGCAGAATGGTGAGCCAGCTCAGCCCGGCCTGGAAACCCTCCAGGCTGATGCGCTCGAACAGCGCCGCCTCGCCGTCCAGGGGGCGGCCCCATTCCTCGTCATGGTAGGAGACGTACAGGGCGTCGTTGCCGGCCCACGCACAGCGGCGCGGCGGTTCATCGTGGTCGTTGGCTTGCATGGACATGGGGCCCGAAAAGGGAAATCCGATATATTCTCGCCCATGTACACAGTGCGGCGCTCACCGGCCTCCTCTTTTTTTCCCCATGGAACAGATCGACATCGACGACGGCACCGCCGACCGCTTCCTGCTGGACGCACCCGGCACCTCGCTGCTGGTCTTCACCAGCGACACCTGCCCCAACTGCCGGCTGGCACGCGCCCAGTTGCCCGACATGAGCCTGCCGGTGGCCCGCATCTGCTGGATCGACGCCGGCCGCAACCGGGGGCTGGTCGAACGCTATGAGGTGTTCCACCTGCCCTCGATGTTCGTGGTCAAGAACGGCGTCTATTACGGCGCGGTGCAGGCGACCCTGGCCGATTGGGACATCCGCCGCCAGGTCTCGCTCGCGCTGGACAGCTACCCGGCCGAACTGCCGTAGGGCTTGTTGCCGCGCCCTTCAGGCATGGGCCGGATCCCAGCTCCGCCACAACGCCGCCCCGCCGGCCAGCCCGGCATCGTTCGAACCCACCTCGACATGGGACGGCAGCCGACCCGCCGCCACTTCCCGCGCATTGCCGCCGCCCAGGTGGATGCGGTCCGGCTTGAGCAGGATGTCGACCAGTTCCAGCGCGCGCGACAGGCGCCGGTTCCAGCATTCCTCGCCCTCGGCCCGCAACGCCGCGTCGCCCAGGCATTCCTCGTAGGTCTTGCCGTCCTCCATGGGATGGTGCGCGAGTTCCAGGTGCGGCATCAGTTGGCCGTCGCGGAACAGCGCCGTGCCCACGCCGGTGCCCAGCGTCATGACGAATTCCAGGCCTGCGCCCGACGCCAGGCCGTAGCCCTGCATGTCGGCATCGTTCACCATCCGCGCCGGGTGGCCCAGCCGGTCGCCCAGCGCCTGCGCCAGCGGAAATCCCAGCCATGCGGGCGATCCGAGATTGACGGCGGTCAGCACACGCTGCCGCCGGACGACACCGGGAAAGCCGATGGAGATCCGGTCGTAGCCGCCCAGCGTGGCGGCCATGCGCGCGACCTCGTCCAGCAGTCGGTTCGGCGGACAAGGATGGGGCGTGGGCACCCGCAGGTGCTGGCCCAGCAGCCGGCCCGCGTCGTCGATGACGGCGGTTTTCAGTCCCGTGCCGCCGATGTCGACGGCCAGGATGCCCGGCGCGGGCGCGGTACTCATGCGCCTCCCTGCTCCGGCGCGGCGGGCCGCGGCAACGGATCCTGCCGCAGCGTCTGCAGGATCCGCTGGCCCACCCGGCCGTCGACGGTCAGGCCCGCCCGCAATTGCTCGGCGGCCACGGCGTCGCGCGTGCGGCTGCCCGGAATGCCGTCGGGCGTGCCGATGTCGTGGCCCCGCGCCAGCAGCAAGGCCTGCAATTCGCGGATCTCGGCGCGCGACAGGCCGGGATCGTCGGTCGGCCACGGCGTGGCGATGGGCGGCTCGCCGCGCAGCCGGTCGATCAGCAGGCTGACCGCCAGCGCGTATTTGTGCGAGCCGTTGTAGCTCAGGATGGCGTCGAAGTTGCGCGTGGCCAGGAAGACCGGGCCGCCCGCGCCGGTGGGCGCGAACAGATAGGCGGGCGATTCCGGGGCCGGCTCGCCGCCGCGCAGCCGGTCCGGCCGGCCGCCGTCCACGCGCGTCACGCCGCGGGCCGTCCATTCGGCCAGCGTGCGGCGCTCCGAGCCCGCGAACTCCTGGTCTGCGGGCACGCCCGCCACCACGCCCGCGGGCAGCTTGACCTCGATGACCGGCAGCAGTCCGCGCGTCCATCGCGCCCGCCGCTTGCGCAGGTGGCTGGCGGTGGAGGCCAGCGCGTCGGGCAGCGACCCGTACAGGTCTATCCGTCCATCCCCGTCGCCGTCGGCCGCGAGTTCATAGTACGAAGTCGGAATGAACTGGGTCATGCCGAAAGCGCCGCTCCACGATCCCACGAAGCTGTCCGGCTGCACGAGCCCGTCGCGCAGCATCCGTATCGACGCATAGACGTTCTTGATCCACAACGGCTTGTTCTCGGTGCAGGCGCGGGTCAGCCAGGCATCCAGCACCCGGGTCTTGCCCAGCACTCGGCCGAAGTTGGTCTCGATGCCGAAGATGGCCACCATCACCTCGCCGTCCACCTCGTAGCGCGCGGCGATTTCCGACAGCGGCGCGGCCTCGGCCTGCATCAGCTTGCGTCCATCGGCCACCCTTTCCTCGTCCACGGTCTTGGCCAGGTAGTCCCACCAGGTCTCCTTGCCCTCGGGCTGGGCGCGGGCCGAGGCCACCGTGGAAGCCAGCAGCGTCGCGCCCTGCGTGTAGGTATCGAAGTCGGCCACCTGGATGCCGTTGGCCGGCGCCGCCGGCCGCAGCCGGGCCAGGCAGGCGCCGGTGTCGAGTTGGGCGTGGGCCTGGGCGGCGGCCAGCATCGCCAGGCCTGCGGCCAGCAGCCTGGCCCGGGAAAGAACCTGCGTGGAAATGGCGGTCTCCTTGGTCGAATCGTGGATGGGGGCGGCGATCATCGGCCATCCGTGGATGTCGGGGCCAGGCGCTCGAAGAAGCGCCGCATGATGGCATGGGACACCGGCGTCTCGGCCACGCCCGCGCGCAGCGCCGGCACGTCCAGTCCTTCGTCGGCCAGCCCGGCCTGCATCACGTCGAAATACGCCCGCATGACGGGCACGGTGAATTCGGGATGAAACTGCACCGAGACCGCGTTCGCGCCATAGCGCAGCATCTGGTGGCTGTCCTTGCCGTTGCGGGCCAATACGGCCGCGCCGGCGGGCGGCTCCGCCACGGTCTGCTCGTGGATGAAATGAGCGGCGAAAACGGACGGCATGCCGTCCAGCAGCGCGTCGCCGGCGGCCTCGGCGGTCAGCTCGACCTGCTGGGTGCCGATCTCCCGGCCTCCCTCCAGGTAGTCCACCCGTCCACCCAGCGCATGGCTCATCAACTGGTGCCCATAGCAGATGCCGAACAGGGGTAGCGACGCATCCATGGCATCGCGCACCCAGCCCGCACAGGCTTCGCTCCAGGGCGCATGGTCGGTCACGTTGGCGCGCGAGCCGGTGATCAGCGCCGCCGCGTAGCGCGAAGGCGCCTCGGGCGTCTCGCCCTTGTACGCGGCCACGCGGGCCAGGCGCGCGGGATTCAGGCCGGCCACCTCGCCCACCATGCGATCGAAGCCGCCGTAGGCCGCGCCGACCGCCTGCGGTGGACCGCCGGTCTGAAGGATGAGGATGGGAAGCATCTGGGGCACCTCTGCCATGGACATTCGTCCATGACACCTTATTTCCCGCGTCGCGGCAACCTCAGGCGGGCGCGCTGGCTTCGCCTATCAGTCCGCCCAGCAGCAGGACCGCCAGCAGGAACCAGAAGATGGCGCCCAGCACCGAGCGGTTCATCAGCGAGCGTATGCCGGCGTACAGCAGCAGCAGCCCCAGGACCAGCAGCGCGAAATTGAACAGGGTCGGACTCATGCCCAGCGCCTCAGCCAGGCCCGAGGAAAACGCGCCGACAGCTTCGCCGAAGCCGCCGAACACCGTTTTCAACGCGGCGACGATGGTACGGATGGCCTCGCCCAGCATGGCCCCCAGCCATTCGAAGGTGGATTCGCTTTTCATGTGCGGCGGCGTGGTTGGGACGCGGCCATTATGGCGCATGCGCCGCCACCCCATGCCCGCCGACATCGTTGGAAACATCGCGCCGGCACCGGTTGCAAAACCTTACAACCCATGCGGGCGGCGGACATATGGTGATGCGCCGAAAGCCACCATACTGGCCGGTGATCCTTTCCCTGGAACACAGACCCACTCAAGGAGGCATCATGGTTCGAGCTTTCGTCCACGCCACTTGCGCCGCCGCGGTCCTCGCTGCGGGCTGCTCATCGCTGATGGTAAGCGAGCCCGCGAAGATCAGCGACGGCGCGATGGTGGCCCCCAACGGCATGAGCCTGTACACCTTCGATCGCGATCCCGTGGGCCAGAGTGCCTGCAACGGCGTCTGCGCGCAGAACTGGCCGCCCCTGACCGCCCCCTCGGGCGCCACCCGCACCGGGGACTGGATGGTCATCACGCGCCAGGACGGCGTCCGGCAATGGGCGTACCGAGGCAAGCCGCTGTACTTCTGGACCAAGGACCGGGCGCCCGGCGACCGCAGCGGCGACGGGGTCAACGGCATCTGGCACCTGGCCCGGCCCTGACGGGCCCGGTTCAGGCCGCCGGCGCGCCGCCCGCCGGCCCGGTGTCGGCGCGGGCGGGTAGATGCTCGGCCTCATCGCTCGGGATGGGGGCATAGTCCGGGCCGAACGATACCTCGCCCAGCTTCCATCCCGCTGGCCGCCGCACGGCTCCCCAGAAGCGGCGGGCGGCCTGCCACTGCTGGCCCACCAGGCCACGGTCGTTGTCGGCATCGACCATGGGGTCGCTGACGCCGGTCGGGCGGATCTTCTCGCCGTACAGCGCCGTGCCGAACAGCATGTCCCAGAAAGGCAGGACCTGCCCGAAGTTGCAGTTGTGCAGCGAGGGGCGCTCGGGGTCCCGCACCATGTGGTGCAGACGATGGAACTTGGGGTCGACCAGCACGCGCTCGCCGATGCGGCCGAAGCCGAAGCGCACGTTGGTATGCGACAGGTTCTGCACCAGTTCGCTCAAGAGACCCAGCAGCGCGAACTCGGAGGGCTCCACCCCCATCGCCAGGCCGACGGTGGCCAGGACGAAGGATTGCAGCACGCCGTCGATGTAGCTGCCGCGGTCGTTGGTCCAACAGCTCATCTGGCGCTGGCTGTGGTGCATGCTGTGCAGCGCCCACCACCACGGGATGGCGTGCTGGGCGCGGTGCATCCAGTAGTAGACGCAGTCGTAGACCAGGTAATAGACCAGGAACAGCAGATAGGGATGGTCCTCGAACCAGGGCACCCAGTGCTTGAGCCCGGAAGACACGGCGGGCCCGGCGTCGGTCCCGCCGCCCAGCCCGCCCAGCATGTTGGCGAACGGCGTCAGGACCAGGTAGCTGAATAGCGGGAACAGCCCGAGCAGCATCAGCAACGTGTACAGCCGGTCGATGCGCGTAAGCCCTCGTTCCTCCCAGCGCTCGGCCGGCGCGAGGGTTTCCAGCGGACGAAAGATGAAGCCGATGATGAAGAGCTGCAGCAACGCGATCAGCAGCGCCTCGGAGATCTCCAGCGGATTGCCGGCGGTATCGGCGATGTGCAGGAAGACGACGGCCGGTTCGACAAGATGGGTGCTGACCCAGGCAATCAACTGGGTCCAGAGCGATGCCAGGTGGGACATGGAAAATCGGTATCGGGTTCGAGGCTGCGCATACTGTAGCACCGGGCTGGCCAGGGTTGGCCTGGCCGCCTGGGCTTCTGATAAGATATATTCAATATATATCTTTATGAGTGCTTTCCATGCTCGACCTCAACCTGTGCACCGACGAGGAAATCGCGCGCCTCGTCTCGGCCTTCTACGCGCGGGTGCGGCGGGACGACAAGCTGGGCCCCATCTTCAACGCCCATGTGGACGACTGGGACAGCCATCTCTCCAAGCTCACCGATTTCTGGTCCTCCATCCTGCGCGGCACGCGGCGCTACGGCGGCACGCCCATGACGCGGCACGCCGCCCTGCCCGACCTGGACGAGACCTTGTTCGCGCGCTGGCTGGAACTGTTCGACCTGACGGCCGGGGAACAGGAGAACCAGGCCATGGCCGCGCGCGCGCAGGTCATGGCCCGCCGCATCGCGCAAAGCCTGTGGCTGGGCTACCAGATGCAGCGCCATCCCGACCGCCTGGCGCGCGAGCTGCCATGCGCCTGACGGTCCAGAGCGACTACGCGCTGCGGCTGCTGATGCATGTCGGCGCGCATGCCGACAGGTTGTGCACGATCGCCGAGATCGCGCAGGCCCACGGCATTTCCGCGGCCCACCTGATGAAGGTCACGCACCGCCTGGGGCAGCTGGGCTACCTGGAGACGGTGCGCGGCAAGGGCGGCGGCATGCGGCTGGCCCGCCCGCCCGAAGGCATCGGCCTGGGCGAAGTGCTGCGCGACCTGGAGCCGGACTTCCACCTGGTCGAATGCCATGCCACCGGCAGCACCTGCATGCTGACCGGCCACTGCCGGTTGACGGGCATCCTGGATGCCGCCCTGCAGCGCTTCCTGCAACACCTGGACCACTACACGCTGGCCGATCTCCTCCCGGCGGGTGAGCTTCCCCTTCTTCCTTCGTTTCCGATCAAGGCCGCGTCATGAATCTGCAAGCACTGCTGGGCATCGCCCTTCCCGTCATCCAGGCACCCATGGCCGGCTCGCAGGCCAGCGCGCTGGCGATCGCCGTGTCGAACGCGGGCGGACTGGGCTCCCTGCCCTGCGCGATGCTGGGGCCCGACGCGCTGTGTGCCGAACTCGACAAGCTGCGCGCCGGCACCGACCGGCCCTACAACGTCAACTTCTTCTGCCACACCCCTCCCGTGCCCGATGCCGCGCGCGAAGCGCAATGGCGCCAGGCCCTTGGCCCGTACTACGCCGAATTCGGCATCGATCCGGCCGGCATCCAGCCCGGCCCCGGACGCGCGCCGTTCACGGCCGAGATCGCCGACCTGGTCGAGCCCTACCGGCCTCCCGTGATCAGCTTCCATTTCGGCCTGCCCTCGGCGAACCTGCTGGCGCGCGTGAAGTCCTGGGGATCCCGGGTGCTGTCGTCCGCCACCACCGTCGCCGAGGCGCGCTGGCTGGAGGACCACGGCGCCGACGTCATCATCGCGCAGGGCAACGAGGCCGGCGGCCATCGGGGCATCTTCCTGTCCGACGACCTGGATACCCAGTCGGGCACCTTCGCGCTGCTGCCGCAGATCGTGGCGGCCGTGCGCGTACCGGTGGTCGCGGCCGGCGGCATCGCCGACGCGCGTACGGTCGCGGCGGCGCGGGCACTGGGCGCGGCCGGCGTACAGGCCGGCACGGCCTACCTGCTCTGCCCCGAATCGACGATCAGCGCCATCCATCGCGCCGCGCTCAAGCATCCCGCCGCCCATACGGCGCTCACCAACGTGTTCTCCGGCCGCCCGGCGCGCGGCATCGTGAACCGGGTGATGCGCGAACTCGGCCCCATGTCGCCGGCGGCTCCGGCCTTCCCGCTCGCGACCTCGGCGATCGCGCCCCTGCGCGCCAAGGCCGAGGCGCAGGGCTCGGGCGATTTCTCCCCGCTCTGGTGCGGACAGAATCCCGGAGCCTGCCGCGAACTGCCGGCGGCCCAGGTCACGCGGGAACTGGGCGCAGCCTGGAGCTGACCGCCACAAGCCTATCCCGACACCTCGTCCGGGGTATTGTGGACACTGTACACAAAATTCGCTACGCTGCGCGTCTGTCCTGTCCGGCGGCATCCGCCGGACGTTCCGTTTGCCAGGAAAACGCCAGCATGAGCCGAACGATAGACGTCTGCACAGTCCGGCATCTTCCCGCGCCCACCGAATCGGTCTTCGATGCCTGCATGGCCGCCCTGGCCCAGCGGCGGACCGACGGCGAGGCCGGGTGCCCGGACAACTACCTGATCATGGACCGGCCCTATTGCCTGGCCTTCGAATGGCACGCGGCGGACGCCCCCCGGGCGGATCTGGTGACCGTGGCGCTGATCGACGCCGAGCCCGGCTGCAAGATCAAGGTCACTCAACAACTGGATATCGACCGGGCTGCCGAGGCCGAACGCGTCCGCAAGGACTGGGCACGCATGCTGGCCATCATGTCCCGGACGCTGCGCGCGCGGGCCCACGCCTAGGACATCGCTCCCAGGCCGCGTGTTTACACACCCCGCTGGGTGGCCGACAATCCTCCTTTCTTTCGTCCGCACAGAAAGGGGACCGGGTGCACGACCCCACCAGCCGCTCCGTGCCGCAACCGGCCGCCACGGGCAATCGCTACGACCGCATGGAATGGGCGGGCGCCTTCGGCGACCTCGGCACCCTGATTCCCTTCGTCGCCGCCTACATCGGCGTGCTCAAGCTCGATCCGTTCGGCGTGCTGTTCGCCTTCGGCCTGTGCATGCTGGTCTGCGGCCTCCACTACAAGACGCCCATCCCCGTGCAGCCCATGAAGGCCATCGGCGCGGTGGCGGTCACACAGGCTGCCCAGACCGCCGTGGTCACCCCCGGGGCCGTCTACGGCGCCGCGCTCGCGACCGGGGTGGCATGGCTGTTCCTGGGACTGAGCGGCATGGCCGCCCGGGTCACGCGCCTGGTCCCGCCCGCCGTGGTCCTGGGCATCATGCTGGGACTGGGCTTCGGCTTCATGCTGGAAGGCGTGAAGATGATGCAGACCGACTGGCCCATCGCGGCGGTGGCGGGCGTGGGCACGCTGTTCCTGATGGGCAACCGCACCCTGCCAGCGATGTTCGTGCTGCTGGTCTTCGGCGGGGCGGTGGGCGCCTGGCGCCAGCCCGCGCTGCTGCACGAACTGGCGCAGATCCCATTCGGACTGCCCTCGCCCTCGTTCGCGCTGTCGGACATCAGCCTGCACGAACTGGCGATCGGTGCGGCGCTGCTGGCCCTGCCCCAGCTCCCGCTCACGCTGGGCAACGCCGTCATCGCGGTCAAGGAAGAGAACAACCGCCTGTTTCCCCAGCGCCCCGTGACCGAGAACGGCCTGGCGACCTCGACCGGCATCATGAACGTGTTCAGCTCGGTGGTCGGCGGAGTGCCCATGTGCCACGGCGCGGGCGGCATGGCCGGCCACGTGGCCTTCGGCGCGCGCACGGGCGGCGCGCTGGTCATCCTCGGAGTCATTCTGCTGGTGCTCGCGCTGTTCTTCAGCGCCGGCGTCGCGCTGCTGTTCAAGCTCTTCCCGCTATCCATACTGGGCGTGATCCTGTTCCTGACCGGTGCCCAGCTGGCGCTGGGCAGCAGCGTCCTGCCGGCGGACAGGAACCAGCGTCTGGTGGTGCTGGCCACCGCCGCCCTGTGCATGTGGAACGTCGCCGCCGGCTTCCTGCTGGGTCTGGCCCTGCACGTGATGGTCACGCGCGGCTGGGTCAGGATGTAGCGGCCGCCGGCTCGGCGGCCCGGGTCTGGGCGGCCAGCAACGCATACAGGTTGCGCGGGTCCGCGAGGTCGGGCACGAGCTGCACGTCCTGTCCGGATCCGGTGGCCTGCGCCAGGTCCAGCAGGCAGCGCAGGGCCGAGAAATCCTCCAGCGCGAAGCCCACCGAATCGAACACCGTTATCTGTTCGGGCGTTTCGCGTCCCGGCCGCGCGCCGGACAGCACCTGCCACAGCGGCACCACCGGCGCACTGGCCGGCAGTTGCTGGATTTCGCCCTCGATGCGGGTCTGGGCCTCGTACTCCACCACGATGCGGGCCTGCCGCAGGATGGCCGGATGCAGCTCGGTCTTGCCGGGGCTGTCGCCCCCCACCGCGTTCACGTGCGTACCCGGCGCCAGCCATTGCTGCCGCAGCACCGAGGCACGGCGCTTGTCGGCGGTCGCGGTGGTCACGATGTCCGCGCCCCGTACCGCCTCCTCGGCCGAGCCCGCGGCCGTCACGCGCAGCCCCTCGGCTCCGGCCAGGTTGGCCATGAGCTTGTCGGTGGCATGGCGGTCGATGTCATAGGCGCGGATCTCGGTGATGCCCACCAGCGTATGGAAGGCCAGCGCCTGGAACTCGCTTTGCGCGCCGTTGCCGATCAGCGCCATGGTGCGCGCGCCTGGGCGCGCCATGGCACGGGCCGCCAGCGCCGAGGTCGCCGCGGTGCGCAGCGCCGTCGCCAGGGTCAGGTCGGCCAGCAGCAGGGGATATCCGGTCGCCACGTCGGCCAGGACGCCGAACGCCAGCACGGTGGGCAGGCCGCTCAGCGCGTTGCCGGGGTGGCCGTTGACGTACTTGAAGGCATAGCGCCTGCCGTCGGACACCGGCATCAGCTCGATCACCCCCATGCTGGAATGGTGCGCCAGCCGGGCGCACTTCTCGAACTCCGGCCAGCGCAGGTAGTCGTCGCGGATATCGCGCGCCAGCAGTTCGATCACGCGCACCGTCCCGTATCCGCCTATCATGCGGGCCACCGTGCCCGCGTCCAGATAGCGCGTCTTCATACGTCCTCCTCAGGCCGTCGCGGCCTCCCTCGCGGGCGCGGGCTCGGCGCCAACGGCCAGGCTCGCGCGGTCCAGGCGCAAGGTCATGCAATAGGCGCCCCCGCCGGACATCATGAAGGGCGCAAGGTCCACCGGCGTCACGCGATAGCCACGCTCGGCCAACACGGCCCGCAGGCGGTCGGCGGGCGTGGCCATGACAATGTCCCGGCCCACGCTGACCGCGTTCACGCTGAAACGCGCCAGGTCGTCCTCCGTGGCCTCGATCAACAGGTCCGCCGGCACGCGTTCACGCAGGTTGCGCAAGGCCTGGGCGGTCAGCGCGGGCGGGAAGTACAGGATCTCGCCGCCCGCGAGCGGGCAGAAGCACACGTCCAGGTGATAGCAGCGGTCGGAAACCAGCTCCATCGCCACCGTTTCCTTGCCGAAGAACTCGCCGATGCGGGCCAGCGATTCGCGCGACGACCGGGGGCCGTAGGCCGCCCAGAACCAGTCCCGGCGGACATCCCAGATGGCGTCGCCCGCTCCTTCCTGGAAACAGCCTTCGGGAAATTGCGCCACCTCCGCCAGCAGGCCTTCGTCGCGCAGCGCGCGGAACATCTCCAGGAAGGCCGCTTCCTCACCCTGGCGCTGCGGATAGCGGAAGCGGGCCAGCAGAGCCCGGCCGTCCAGCACGATGGCGGCATTGGCGGGAAAGACCATGTCGGGCAGGCCGGGGCTGCCCGCGCGCACGACCACTTCGCAGCCGGCGCGTACCAGCGCCCGGCGCAGGGCCCGCGACGCTTCGTTCGCGGCGGCCGCGCATCCCTTGGGGTCGCGCGCCCACGCATCAGGCTGCATCCATGGATTGATGCGATAGCTGACATCGAAATACCGGGGCTCGACCATCAGGATCCTGGCTTCGGTCTTCACGTGCGCTCCTTTCCACCTTGGGGCGGCCGGACTGGCCTTTCCATCATTCTGCTCGTCCGTGCCGCCAAGAAGGAGTGCAAGAAATTGGGCATTTGTGCCCATGGATTGCCATAACGCCAGACTCTGCTATCGTTTTGACATCCTTTTACGCACCGGGGGCACGCCATGGACGACATTGACCATCGCCTGATCGCCCTGCTGCGCGACAACGCGCGCACGCCGGTTTCCACCCTTGCCCAGAAACTGCACGTCTCGCGCGGCACGGTCCAGAATCGCCTTGCCCGCCTGGAGGAACAGGGTGTCGTCGTGGGCTACACCGTGCGCCTGCGGCCCGACGCCGAGCCCCGGGGCATACGCGCGTGGATGAGCATAGAAATCGAAGGCAACACGGCCCGCCGCGTCCTGCAGTCCCTGCGCGGCGAACCGGCCATCCAGGCCTTGCACACCACCAACGGCCGCTGGGATATCGTGGCCGAACTGCGGGCCGAGAACCTCGAGGACTTCGATCGCGCGCTCGAACGCATCCGGCTGATTCCCGGCATCGCCAACACCGAAACCAATATCCTGCTGTCCAGCTACGTTTGATTCGATACCCATGACGACACCGTCCCCCTCCCCCCACGACTTCAGCCAGGTGGACGTGTTCACCGCCGTCCCGCTGCGAGGCAATCCCCTGGCCGTCGTGCACGGCGCCGACGATCTCGATGAAGCGCGCATGGCCGCGCTCGCCCGCTGGACCGGACTGAGCGAGACCACTTTCCTGCTGCGCCCCACCCAGGCCGGTGCCGACTATCGGGTACGCATCTTCACGCCCGCCGGCGAGCTACCCTTCGCCGGCCACCCGACACTGGGCAGTTGCCATGCCTGGCTGCGGACGGGCGGCCAGCCCCGGGGCCCGGACATCGTGCAGGAATGCGGCGTGGGCCTGGTCCGGATACGGCGCGCGCAGGGGCGCCTGGCGTTCGCGGCACCGCCGCTGCGCCGCTCGGGCGACGTCGATCCGGCCACGCTCGCGCAGGCCGCGCGGGGCCTGGGCATCCCGCCGGAAACCATACGCGCCGCCAACTGGGTGGACAACGGACCGGCCTGGATGGCGGTCATGCTCGCCTCGCGCGCGCAGGTCCTGGCCTTGAAACCGGACCACGCCGCCATGGGCATGCTCAAGCTCGGCGTCGTCGCACCCTGGGATCCCGCCGTGGACGGTGCCGAGGCTCAGTTCGAAGTACGCGCCTTCGCCCCGGGCCTGGGCGTGCCCGAAGACCCCGTGACCGGCAGCCTGAACGCCGGCATCGCGCAGTGGCTGATCGGCGCCGGGCTTGCGCCCGACCGCTACATCGCCAGCCAGGGCACCGCCCTGGGCCGTGCCGGACGGGTGCACGTCGGCCGGGAAGCGGACGACATCTGGGTGGGCGGCGACGTGGCCGGCTGCATCGAAGGCCGGATCCTGCTCTGATCCGCGTCGAGCGCTGGCCGCCCCGGCACGGGAACCGCGGCCGGTTTCTAGGGCAGAAGGTCCAGCACCGTCTCCATCGGCCGGCACAGCCGCGTGCCGCGCGGCGTCACGACGATGGGACGGTTGATCAGGATGGGATGCTGCATCATGAAGTCGAGCAATTCGTCGTCGCTCCACTTCGGGTCGCCCAGCCCAAGTTCTTCGTAGGGACTGCCCTTGACCCGCATCGCCTCGCGCATCGGCAGGCCCATCGCGGCGATCAGGCCCTTGAGCGTATCGCGGCTGGGCGGCGTCTTCAGGTACTCGACGACGGTGGGCTCGAGGCCGCGCTCCTCCAACAGGGCCAGGACCTTGCGCGAAGTGCCGCACGCGGGGTTGTGATAGATGGTGATGTCGCTCATGGGGCCTCCGTCATGGTTCCGGCGTCGCGGTCCGGGCAAGGACCGCGTTCTCGCCCGCATCATAGCCCGCGGCCGGCGGCCAAGTTTTTGTGCACTGCAACCTGCACCTGCTAAGCTATCGGGCTCGCCTTTGCCGCGCTCGCGCGGCCACATCGCCCCTCTCATGCACGCCCCCTCTTCCCCAGCTTCCGCCCTCCCCTCGGACTCTGTCCGGCCGCCCTCCTTCGGCCGCGCCCTGCTCGCGCTCGGACTGGGCGGGTTCGGCATCGGCACCGGCGAATTCGTCATCATGGGGCTGCTGCCCGACGCGGCCCAGGATCTCGGCATCTCCATCCCCGCCGCCGGACACCTGATCAGCGCCTATGCCCTGGGCGTCGTCGTGGGCGCGCCGGTACTTGCGGTGCTGGGCGCCCGCATGCCGCGCCGCGCGCTGCTCGTGGCCCTGATGGTCTTCTTCGCGCTGGGCAATTTCGCCAGCGCGGCGGCACCCGGCTACCTGCCCATGATCCTGATGCGGCTGATGACGGGCCTGCCCCATGGCACGTATTTCGGCGTGGCCGCCCTGGTCGCCGCGCACCTGGCGCCCGCGGGCCAGCGCGCGCGGGCCGTGGGCTACGTCATGCTGGGCCTGACCGTGGCCACGCTGATCGGCGTGCCGCTGGCCACGGGCCTGGGCCAATGGCTGGGATGGCGCGCCGCCTTCGCCCTGGTGGGCGTCATCGGCGTCCTGGCCTCGCTGCTGGTCTGGCGCTGGATTCCCGACATCCCGGCCAGCGAAGGCGCCAGCCCCTGGCGCGAACTCGGCGCGCTGCGCCGCAAGCAGGTCTGGCTGACCCTGGGCATAGGGGCGATCGGCTTCGGCGGCATGTTCGCGGTGTTCAGCTACATCAAGCCCACGCTGATGGAGCTCGCCGGCCTGCCGGTGCACGGCGTTCCCTTCGTCCTGGCCCTGTTCGGCGTGGGCATGGTGACCGGCAACCTGGTCGGCTCGCGGCTCGCGGACAAGGCGCTGATGCCCACCATAGGCGGGCTGCTGGTCTGGTCGGGGCTGGTGCTGGGGCTGTTCTGCCTGACCGCCTCCAACATCTGGCTGGGTGCCTTCAACGTCTTCCTGATCGGCACCGTCGTAGCCATCGGCCCGGCCTTGCAGATCCGCCTGATGGACGTCGCCGGCGATGCGCAAACGCTGGCCGCGGCCCTGAACCATTCCGCCTTCAACCTCGCCAATGCGCTGGGTGCCTGGCTGGGCGGCCTGACGATCTCGGCCGGCCTGGGCTGGGCCTCCACCGGCTGGGTCGGTTTGCTGCTGGCCGTGGGCGGGCTGCTCATCTTCGGCCTGGCCTATGCCGACATGCGCCGCGCCGCGCCGCCCGGTGTCGGGGCCAGCCGGCCATGAACGCCGCCGCGCGATCCACGCCTGCCCGGGCGCCCGCCGCGGGCCTCCTGATGTATCGCCATGGGGAGCACGGCTGGGAAGTCCTGCTGGTCCATCCGGGCGGCCCCTTCTGGCGCAAGCGCGATGCCGGCGCCTGGTCCATACCCAAGGGCGCGCCCGAGCCCGGCGAGGATGACGCCGCTGCCGCGCTGCGCGAGTTCCACGAAGAAACGGGTGCTCTGCCCACGGGCGTCCCCGTTCCGCTGGGCCGGGTCCGGCAGAAGGCCGGCAAGGAAGTCGTGGCCTTCGCCCTGCCAGGCGATTTCGATCCCGCCACGCTGCGCAGCAATACCTTCGAACTGGAATGGCCCCCGCGCAGCGGCCGCCTCCAGGCCTTCCCCGAGGTCGACCGCGCCGAGTGGTTCGACCTGGATGCCGCGCGCGAAAAGCTGATCGAGGGCCAGCGGCCCCTGATCGAGCGGTTACAAGATTTGCTGCGCGCGCCCGGCTAGACGCTGGTACCGTATGCGGTGGATACACCGCGTATGGGGATACGCGGCGTACCCAACCACGGAGGGAACAGACATGGCAGATGCTCCGAATCCCACGCCCGTGCCGGGTGGCGTCGACTTGACCGAAACCTTGAAGACACTGGGCGCCCGATGGGGCTGGTTCGTCGCGCTGGGCGTGCTGATGCTGGTCCTCGGGTTCGTGGCCGGAGCCTATGTCCTGGCCGCCACCGTCGCCAGCGTCCTGTTCGTCGGCGCCATGATGCTGGTAGCCGGCATCGGGCAACTGGTGCAGGCCTGGCGCGTCAAGGACTGGCGCGGCTTCCTGTTCTGGACGCTGGGCGGCCTGCTCTATGCCATCGCCGGCGGCGTCGCCCTATACAACCCGCTGGCCGGCGCTGCGGTACTCACGCTATTGCTGGGCGCCTTCCTGATCGCCTCGGGCGCCCTGCGCCTGTGGATCTGGTTCCAGCACCGCGGCCAGCAGGGCTGGGGCTGGCTGGCGCTGTCGGGCGCCGTCACGCTGCTGGCCGGATTGCTGGTGGCCATGGGCTGGCCCGAGAACAGCCTGTGGATACTGGGCCTGCTGCTATCGCTGGACCTGCTGTTCCAGGGCATCACGCTCGTCATGCTGGGCCTGGCCCTGCGCCGGGGGCAGTCGCCCGCCACCGGCGCCTGAGCGCGCGCCGCCGCCCGGCGGCGCCCCATCCCACGTGCGTCATAATGGAGCCTGCCGGCGCGTCCGCCGCCGGCCATCGCCCCATCTATGAGCCGCACAGAAATCTCCTTCCTCCGCACGCTGTCCAGCCTGCGCTGGCTTGCCATAGGCGGCCAGGCCGCCACCATCTTCATCGCCAGCGGACCGCTGGGCGTGGACCTGCCCCTGGGCATGCTGTGGAGCGGCGTCGCCACCCTTGTGCTGTTCAACCTCTACGCCGGCTGGCGCCTGCGCACCGGCGACGAGCCCTCGCACGCCACGGCCTTCCTGCACATGCTGGTCGACATCGTCGTGCTGGCCTGGATGGTGGCCTGGAGCGGCGGCATCAGCAATCCCTTCGGCCTGCTGTTCCTGGTCCTGATCGCCCTGGCGGCGATGGCCCTGCCCAACCGCTGGGCCTACGCCACCGCCGGCGCGGGCGTGATCGGCTACGCCGCGGCGGCCATCTTCGGCCATCCGCTGCACGCCCCGGGCGACGCCTACGAACTGCTGCTGTGGGGCATCGCCGCCAGCTTCCTGATCTCGGTCATCGTGATCCTGATCTTCTCGACCCGGCTGGCCGCCGACCTGCGCAACCGCGAGCGGGAACTGGCCGACCTGCGCGAACGTTTCGCCCGCAATGAGGGCATCGTGGCGCTGGCCACCCACGCCGCCTCGATGGCGCATGAACTGAACACCCCGCTGGCCACCATGACGCTGCTGGCCGACGAGATCGCCGCCCAGGCCGATACCGACGACCTGCGCGCCGACACCGAGATGCTGACCGAGCTGCTGGCCCTGTGCCGGGAACGCGTGCGCAATCTGGCTGTCCCAACCGAAGTGGAACTGGAACGCGTGGTGGAACAGTGGAAACTGGTCCGCCCCACGGTCGAAATGCACCGCACCGGCGTCCTGCCGCGCGGCCTGCGCGTCGAGCCCTCGGTCGCCCACCTGCTCCAGGCCCTGCTGAACAATGCCGCCGATGCCGGCGTCCAGGCCGGCGCCCCTTACGTGGATCTGCACCTGGAATGCAAGGGCGGCATGGTACGCGGCGTGGTGCGCGACTACGGACGCGGCCTGAACCCCGACCAGCCGCTCCTGCCCGCCACGCTGTTCCGCAGCGGCAAGCCCGGCGGCCTGGGCGTGGGCCTGGCGCTGTCGCACGCCACGGTCGAACGCCTGGGCGGCGACATGACCATGACCGCGGCCGAGGGCGGCGGCGTGCGCATCCAGTTCCAATTGCCCGTGGAAACCACTGTGACCTCATGATGACTGACCTGGATATCGGCCTGCTGGTCGACGACGACGAACTCTACCTGCGCACCCTGCAGCGCAGCCTGGCCCGGCGCGGACTCGAAACCCGCACCGCCACCACCATCGCCGAGGCCCTGCGCATTGCCGACGAGATCCGCCCCGGCTTCGCGCTGGTCGACCTCAAGCTCAGCAGCGACGACTCCGGCCTGACGCTGATCAAGCCGCTGCGCGCCCTGCGCGCCGACATGCGCATCCTGCTCGTGACCGGCTACGCCAGCGTGGCGACCGCCGTCGACGCCATCAAGCGCGGCGCCGACGACTACCTGCCCAAGCCCGCCACCGCCGACATGATCCTGCGCGCGCTGGGGCGGGAAAAAGCCGAGGCCGTCGCGGTGGAATCGACCATGATTCCCCTGCATCGCCTGGAGTGGGAACACATCCAGCAGGCACTGCACGAGACCGGCGGCAACGTCTCGGCCGCCGCCCGCCTGCTCAACATGCACCGGCGCTCGTTGCAGCGCAAGCTGGCCAAGCGGCCCGGGCCCGAACGCGGCCCCGAACCCGAATAAGAGCGGGCAGCGGTTCAGGCGCCGCGCCTGACCAGCACGGACTTGTCGTTGCGGAACACTTCCTCGCCGTGCTGGTTGTACACGTGGTCGCGCATGACGATCAGGCCGCGGTCGGGCTTGGAGGTCGAGCGCTTGGACACGATCTCGACCTCGGTGCGCAATGTGTCCCCCGGCCGCACGTGCTTGAGGAACCGCGCCTCGTCCACCCCCACCAGCGCGATCACGCAGTGTTCCAGCAGGTCGCCCGTCATAGCGGTCGAAAACGACATCACCAGATGGCTGGGACAGATGCGGCCGGGCAGCCCCCGGCTGCGCGCATGATCGTCGTCCAGGAACAGCGGCACCTCGTAGCCCACCAATCGGCAGAAGGCATCATGGTCCGCATCGGTGATCAGGCGCGTGCGCGTGGGATAGCGGGCACCGGCCTCGAAGTCCTCGAAGTAACGCTTGGGGGCACAAGACATGATGGCGATGCGCGTTCCAATTGACTCGATGAAACCAAGCATGTATGGTTTTGAACGCAAAGTCAAATTCATGGAAAAGCCGATCACATGTACGTAAACGCCAAAGGCGACATTCAGCTCGACATCACGCCCGGCGAGATTTTCCGCTGTCCCTCCAGGACACTCACCGACGCGCATTTCCTGCTGTTCTCCAGCGTGAGCTGCGACGTGCATCCCATTCACTACGATGCCGAGTACGCCGGCCGCACGCGCTTCGGCAAGCCCCTGGTCCACGGCCTGCTGCTGGCTTCGATCACCGCCCTGGGCAGCTCCAGCGGCCAGGGCAAGGCCCATGGATTCATCTTCGTCGAGCAAGGCTGCCGCTACCTCAAACCGGCGGCGGTGGGCGACACGGTGCATCCGTCGCTCACGGTGGAACGGCTATGGGAGGAAGACCAGCGGACTTTCTGCCGACTGTCCACCACCGTCCTCAACCAGCACGGCGAACAATTGCTGGAAGGCTTTCATCTCTACCGCGTACTGCCCCTGACCCCCCACCTGGATTCTGGAGACGACTGACATGCAGGAAGCCCGCGAAATCCTTACCCAAGGCAAGCCCTGGCCCGACCGCTACACCTACGTTCCCGCCTTGCGCATAGGCAACATGGTCTGGCTGTCGGGCACCACGGGCACCGACGAGACCGGTATCATCACGGCACCCGGCGACATCGTCGAACAGACGCGCCAGATCTTCCGCAAGTTCGACGCCCTGCTCAAGGCCGCCGGCGGCTCCTGCAACGACATCGTCCAGACCCACGACTTCTTCGTCACCACCGAGAACTACGCCGGCACGGCCGACGTGCGGCGCGAGTTCTTCACCACGGCGCGTCCCACGTCCAGCGGCGTCAAGGTCGCGGCGCTGCTGCGCAAGGACGCCCTGATCGAGATATCGGCGATGGCCGTCATCGGTTCGGCCCCCGCCGCCTGACACGCGGCCCAACGGCGAACGCGGGGTACGGCCTGGGCCGTACCCCGCATCCGGGATGCCGCGTCGATCGCGAAACTCAGCGGGCGCGCCGCGCCGCCGGGCCTTGCGAGACGAATTTCACGCTCATGTATCCCTGCAAGCCCTCGATCCCGCCCTCCTTGCCATAGCCGCTGTCCCCCACCCCGCCCCACGGCGTTTCCGGGCCGCTGACGGTGAACGTATTGATGCCCACCAGGCCGGCCTTGAGCGCCTGGGACGCACGGGCCGCCCGATCCAGGTCCGAGGTGAAGACGTAGGACGCCAGGCCATAGCGCAGCGCGTTGGCCTGCACCAGCACCTCGGCCTCGTCGCGGAAACGGATCAGCGAGGCGATCGGCCCGAAGGGCTCCTCGTGCAGAATGCGGGCTGAGGCGGGAATGTCGGTCACCACGGTCGGCTCCCAATAGAACCCGGGGCCCTCGCGCCGGGCACCGCCCGTGCGTATCGCCGCGCCCTTCTCCCGCGCATCCGCCACGTATTCGCCCATGGCGGCCAGCCGCCGCGGATTGGCCAGCGGCCCCATCGCGTTGCGCTCGTCCAACCCCGAGCCGACCTGCATGGCACGGGTCTGCTCGATGAAATGCGCCACGAACTCCTCGTAGACACCGTCCTGCACGAAGATGCGGCTGGGCGATACGCAGACCTGCCCGGCGTTCCTGAACTTGGAGGCAACGGCCTGGCGCGCGACGGCCGCCGGATCGATGTCGTCGTAGATCAGCACCGGCGCGTGTCCGCCCAGTTCCATCGTGGTCGACTTCAGCCCCTGCGCGGCCAGTCCCGCCAGATGCTTGCCCACCGCCGTCGAGCCGGTGAAGGTCAGCTTGCGCACGATGGGCGAGCCGATCAGGTGATCGGACACTTCGGCGGGCACGCCGAACACCAGATTGAACACGCCCGGCGGCACGCCCGCGTCATGCAGCGCCCGCGTCAGCTCGATGGCCGTGCCGGGGGTTTCCTCGGACGCCTTCAGGATGCAGGTGCAGCCGGCGGCCAGCGGCCCGGCCATCTTGCGCGACGGCGTGGTCCCCGGGAAATTCCAGGGCGCGAACGCCGCGACCACGCCGACCGGCTCCTGGTGCACGCTCCAGTGCAGGTCGGGATGGCGCGCCGGCACGATGCGGCCGTAGGCCCGCCGCCCTTCCTCGGCCATCCACTCGAAGATGTCGGCGGTCAGCGCGATCTCGATCCGGGACTCGCGCAGCGGCTTGCCCTGTTCCAGCGTCAGGACCCGCGCGATGTGCTCGAGCCGCTCGCGGATCAGATCGGCCGTCCGTTTGAGCAGACGCCCGCGTTCGAACGCCGGCGTGGCGGCCCAGGCAGGCATGGCGCGCGCGGCGGCGGCCAGCGCCCGGTCCAGGTCCGCGGACGAGGCGTGCGGCAGATGGCCGAGAACCGCCTCGGTCGAAGGATCGATCACGGCTTCGGTCAGCCTGCCGCCGCCGTCCAGCCACAGGCCGTCGATGTATAGCTGGAGCGAGGTGTAGGGTGTTTGGGGCATATCGGTTCGGTCACTGAAAGGGTTGGAAGATCAGAACGCCGTGATCTGCACGTGCAGGATCGCCGATCGGCCCGACTTGACCGAGGCGACGCAGTCCTGGACGGCCTGGGCCAGGCGTTCGGGGTCGGTCACCTTCACGCCATGGGCGCCGAAGGCTTCCCCGATCCGGGTGTATTCCACGCCCTCCGGCAGTTCCGCCTCGAACGCGTCCTGGGCCTGCGCCTCGCCTTCCGGATAGACACGCAGCGTGGATTGCTTGACCGCCGACCAGCCGCCGTTGTCCAACACGACGGTCAACAGCGGCAACTGGTAGCGGCGCGATACCGCGAACACCGAGCTCGGGTTGTTGAAATAGAAACTACCGTCCCCCACGACCTGGATCACCATCCGGTCGGGGCTGGCCAGCTTCGCCCCCAGCGCCATGCCGCCGGAAGCGCCCAGGCCGCCGCCGCCCACGCGCACCATGGTCCCGGGGATGGGCCGCGGAATCTGCGCCGCCAGGGCCGGTGCATTGCGCACGGCCTCGTTCATGATGATGTCGTGATCGTCGATATGGCGCGCCAGCTCGGCGAACAGGAAATGGGGATTGATCCGTCCGGGCGCGCCGGGATCGGCCGCCTTCCTGGCCGCGTCTTCGCGAACGCGGCGGCGTTCGTCGGCGATCTGGACGCAGCGGGCGCGCGCGGCGGCCTCCAGTCCCGCGGGACCCCGGCGGTCGATTTCCTCCAGGACCTGTTCCAGCACCCGGGCGCTGTCGGCCTGCACCCGCAGGTTCGCGGGAAAGGTCCACATGGGCGAGTCCTGCTTGAGCACGTCCACGTCGATCTGAACCCAGAAGGTCCGCTCGTTGAACTGGACGTCCCGCGGGAACCAGGGCACGTCAACGTCCACCATGAGGGCGACGTCGGCCCGCGCCAGGTGCGGGCCGGGCTGGCCGCCGCAGAAGCACGGCCCCTCGTGCGACATGTTGTTCACCATGTTCGACTCGAACACCCGGATGCCCGCGCGCAGCGCCAAGGCCTCGATGGCGGCGGACGCCCGGGGGCTGCGGCCGGCGTAGGCCGTCACCAGGATGGGATGCTCTGCCCCCAGCAAGGCATCGACGATGCGCCCGATCACCTCGGGATCGGCGCCGCCCGCTTCCAGCGGGCCGAACTGCCCGGCCGGATACGCGCGCATGCGATCGTCGGGCCAGGTCTCGGTCAGCGTCTCGCGCGGCAACATCAGATAGACCGGCCCTTTCGGTTCGGAATGCATCACGCTATGCGCGCGGCGCAGCGTTTCCTTCACCACCACGCCCGACGGCAGCGTCCATTCCCATTTCACGTAGGGGCGTACCAGTGCGCCCTGGTCGAACGGTTCCTGGATGAAGTGCACGTAGGTATCGCGGCTGCCCAGCAGCTCGCCGGAGGTCGTGAAAGGCGCCTTGCCCGCCATCAGCAGCACGGGAATGCGGCTGCGCAGCAGGTTGTGCATGGCCATCGAGGCGTTGGCGGTTCCCACGTCGACGTGGACCAGCACGCCCTGGCCCCGCCCCGTGGCCGCCGCGTAGCCGCCGGCCATGTGCGCTGCGGTGCTTTCGTGCGGGCACAGGAAGACGGCCGGAGATTTGCGACCCTGCTTGCGGCGCTCGGCCAGCTCCTCGATGATGGGCGCGTGGTCGGTGCCCATGTTGCAGAACAGGTAGTCGATCCCCACTTCCAGCAAACCATCGAGGAAGTGGCTGGACGTGCTCCGGTTTTCCGGCGCGGACGGGTTCATCGCTTGCTCCAGGAATCATGGGTTGCCGCGTCGATGTCGCTCGCGCTCAGTCCCGCCTCGGCCAGGACCTCGCGCGTATGCTGGCCCGGCGTGGGCGGCGGCGTGCGGATGGTGGCGGGCGTTTCCGAGAAATAGACCGGGACGGCGGTGGTCATCATGGGTCCGATCTCGGGATGCTCGTACTGGTGGAAGAAGCCGCTGTCCTTCAGGTAGGGATCGTCCATCAGTTCCTCCAGCGTATTCATCGCCCCGGCCGGCACGTCGCCGGCGTCGAGCCGGGCGCGCAGCTCGGCGGTGCCATAGTGGCCAATGCGCTCGGCGATGATCGAATACAGCTCGTCGACGTTGCGCGCCCGCGCCTCCAGCGTCGCGAACCGCGGGTCGGCGCTGGCCTGCGGTATGTCCAGGGCCGCCAGCAGGGCCTTCCAGTGCGCATCGGTGTTGGCCATGATGCAGATGTGGCCGTCGCGCGTCGCGTAGGGCCGGCGATGCCGGGTCAAGAGACGCGTATAGCCAAGCGTGCCTTCGTTGCCGTCGAAGGCGCGCGTCCACAGGTGTTCCACCAGCAGGAAGGACAGCATCGTCTCGAACATGGGAACGTGCACCTCCTGGCCCTTCCCCGTCCGCTCCCGGCTCAGCAGCGCCATGGCGATGGCCGACGCCAGCATGTGGCCCGTGAACTTGTCGGCGATCACGGTCGGGATGTAGCGCGGCTCGCCGGAGGTCTTGCCCACCAGCCCGGCCAGGCCGCACTCGCCCTGGATGATGTCGTCGTAGGCCGGCAGGTTGGCGCGTGGGCCGTCGTGCCGGTATCCCGACGCCGATCCGTAGACGATGGCCGGATTGCGCCGGGAAATCGCCGCATAGTCGATGCCCAGCCGCTCGGCGGCCTTGGGGCGCATGCCGTGCACGAACACGTCCGCGCTGTCGACCAGCCGCATCAGGGCGTCCAGCGCGGCGGGCTGCTTCAGGTCCAGCACCACGCTGCGCTTGTTGCGGTTCACGTTGGCGAAGAAGGCCGCCATGCCGGGATGGGGAGCCGGGCCTATCTGGCGGTTGAGATCGCCCACGGGCGACTCGATCTTGATGATATCGGCGCCCATGTCGCCCAGCGTCTGGGTCGCCAGCGGCCCCAGGATGGTGGTCGTCAGGTCGAGGACGCGGATGCCCTGCAGCGGCCCCGTCGCCGCGGCCTGTCTGTCTATGGCGGGTTTGCGGTCTAGCATTGTCGGGTCTTCAAGTAAGGATGAAACGCGGGGCCGCGTCGCCGCCGCCCCGGGGGAAGTCCTGCGTCAGTCCAGGCGCACGCCGGTCTTGCGGATGATGTCGCCCCATTTCTGGGTATCCCGCCGGATCAGCGCGGCGAATTCCTCGGGCGTGTTGCCCACCGCCACCGCCGAGTACGAGGCCATGCGCTCCCGCACGTCGGGCATCCTGGCGATCTTCGATATCGCCTTGGCCAGCCTGTCGACGATGGCGGGCGGCGTCCCGGCCGGCGCCACCAGCCCGTTCCAGACCGCGGCCTCGAAGCCGGGCAGCCCTTGCTCGGCCACGGTCGGCAGGTCCGGCATTTCCGCCGATCGCGTGGCCCCGGTGTACCCGAGCGCCTTGGCGCGACCCGCCTTGATGGTCGGCAGGCCGCTACCGCTGAACATGAACTGCACCCGCCCGGCCGCCATGTCGACCTCGGCCGTGCTGGTTCCCTTGTACGGGACGTGCACCACCTGGATGCCCGCCATCGACGCCAGCAGCGCCCCCACCAGTTGGGGCGAGGTGCCGGTTCCCGGCGAAGCGTAGTTCAGCTTGCCCGGCTGGGACTTGGCCAGCTTGATCAGTTCCTGGACATTGTTGGCGGGCAGCATCGGGCTGGCCATCAGGTAATAGGGGTTCTCCGCCATGACCGAGACCGGCTCGAAATCCTTGATGGGGTCATAGGGCATCTTGGCGAAAAGGCTGGGATTGATCGCCAGCGTGGTGACCGACGCGGTCAGCAAGGTATAGCCGTCCGGTGCGGCCTTGGCCACGGCGTCCGCGCCTATCATCGTGCTGGCGCCCACCTTGTTCTCGACGACGACCGGCTGGCCCAGCTCGATGGCCAGCTTCTCGGCGAACAGGCGCGAGATGGCGTCGGACGTCCCGCCGGCGGCCTGGGGATTGATCAGCCGTATGGGCCGGTTGGGATAGCCCGCATCGGCGGCGAAACCGGCGGCGGGCAGCGTGGGGGCGACAGCGGCGAACAGGATCGGAATGGCAAATCGTTTCATGTGATGCTCCTGAAGGGGTGAGTACCAGCAAGAGGGTTTCGCTCAGCGGATGGACGCCAGCGGTTCGGTCCAGGCGTCGTAGCCGTACACCCAGTCCGGATTGGTGTCGTTGCGCATCCAGTTGTTGGCCTTGGCCGAGAGCTGGAGCTTCGAGGTACGCGGCAGCCGCGTGTCGGCATAGCGCCGCAGCGCCGCGGCCGCGGTCGACTTCGTTGCCTCGGCCAGGCAGCGCGCCAGGATGGCGGCGTCCTCGAGCGCGGCGCTGGCGCCTTGCGCCATGTACGGCGGCATCGGATGGCAGGCATCCCCCAGCAGCGCGACGCGCCCCTCCGTCCAGCGCGGCAGCGGGTCGCGCGCCAGCAGCGCCCACTTGTAGACCTCCGGGCATGCATCCAGGACCGCCCGCACCTGCGGGTGGAATTGCGCGAAGGCCGCTCGCAGTTCGCCCAGGTCGCCCTTGGTGGACCAGGACTCGCTGGTGGCCCACTTGCCGTCGTCGGGCACGCTGGTGGTGAAGTACACCTCGTCGGCGGCCGCGGTCGTGTAGTACATGACGATGTGGCGGTCCTTGCCCCACCACTTGATGCGCGAACGCTCGATGCGGTGCTCGCCCAGGCGCTCGGCCGGGAAGGTCGCGCGGTAGGCGATGCGGCCGGTGAACACGGGCTGCTCGGGTCCCAGGATGATCTCGCGCACCCGCGAGTGGACGCCATCGGCGCCGATCACGGCATCGGCGCTGACCTGCGAACCGTCGGCGAAGGACAACGTGACGCCCCGTTCATTCTGGCTCAGCGACTCCAGCTTCCTGCCCAACGAGATGTCCTCGGCGGGAACCGCCGACTCCAGCGCGGCGTGCAGGTCGCCGCGGTGCAGGCACAGGAAGGGCGCGGCGTAGCGAGCCTCGACGTGGCCGGCGATGGGGAATTCATTGGTGACGGCGCCGGTGTCGTAATCGCGGTTCAGGCTGGACTCCGGGATCAACGCGTGCTCGCGCAGGCGGTCTTCCACGCCGATCCGGCGCAGCACCTTGCACGCATTGGGCGCCATCTGTATCCCGGCGCCGACGCGGGCGAAGCGCGGCGCCTGCTCGTAGATGTGAACGGCGATACCGGCCTGCCGCAGCAGGGCGGCGGCCGCGAGCCCGCCTATGCCGGCGCCGACGATGGCGACGGAGATCCGATCAGTCATGGCCCTGCTCCTCCTGCCCGGGAACGATGATGCGATAGCAGTGGAATCCTTCCAGCAAAAGCCGGCCGTCCTGGTTCTCCAGGCGAGTGGCCACTTTGCAGTACTTGCGGTGGCCTTCCTCCCAGACCTTCTCGATGACGAAGCAGGAGCGGACCGTATCGCCCACCGTTGCGGGATGCAGATAGCGGCAGCCCTGCTCGACCAGCACGAAACCCTCGATGTGGTCGCGCAGCTCCGAGGCGCCGAGCGCGGTCAGGGAGGCAAGCAGCAGGCCATGGGCCAATGGCTTGCCGAACCGCGTATTCTTTGCGTACTCGACGTCGTAGTGACTGCGGTGCACGTCCCCGGTAATACCGGAGAACAGCAGGAAGTGCGCGTCGTTCAAGGTTTTGGACGGGCCGTGGAAAGCCAGTCCTTCGGACAGTGGTCTGGCCTGGTGTTCCATGGCCGAGCCACCGGACAATGCTGCGCTGCCGGGCATGAGCAAAGACTCCGAGTTGACGCATCTGGCGATGCGGAATATAGTTTTTGAACATAAAGTCAAAAACCAACGTCGGCACTCTATCTTCAATTTGAACCAGAAGTCAAATACAAAATTTCCTATGCCAGAAGACACCTCCAATACGACGCCGGCCGCGCGCTGGGACGGACGGCGCGTCGGCAAGGCGACACGCCGCGACGCCATCCTCAACAGCGTGGCCAGCGTGCTGAGCAGCGGCCGCCTGTCGACGCTCACGATGCAGGACATCGCCGACGAACTGGGCATCACCAAAGGCAATCTCTACTACTACTTCACCGACAAGCAGGACATCCTCTACCAGTGCCACATGCGGGCGATGGACGCGAGCCTGGAAGCGCTGCGCCGCGCGCGCCAGGCCAAGGGGTCGCCGGGGGAACGGCTGCAGCACCTGCTGGCGGCCCACATCGTCGGCATCCTGAAGGACGGACTGGGCAGCGTGCTGCTGACCGACCTGGAAAACCTGCGGCCCGAGAACCGGGACGTCTACGTGGCGCGCCGCGACGAGTTCGAGCGCGGCGTGCGCAAGCTCATCGAGGAAGGCATGAAAGCCGGCGAGTTCCATTGCGACGACAGCCTGCTGGCGGGCTTCTCCATGCTCGGTTCCATCAACTGGATAACCAAGTGGTTCCGCGCCGACGGCCGCCTGAGCGTCAACGACGTGGCCGCCGGCATGAGCCGCTTCCTGATGGGCGCCCTGTACTGCCCGCCCGGCATGATTCCCACCCTGGCCGCTCCGGCGCCTGAAGCCGACGCCCCGCCCTCGGCGAAGGCGAAGGCCGCCCGCCCGGCAAAGACGGCAGCCAAGGCCACCAAGGCGGCGTCCAAGCCCGCGCGCAAGGCGGCCAGGCCATGACGCCCGCCGCCCGGGGAAACGCCGTTGCCGCCCTGCCCGGCGATTGCCTGGCGGAGCTCGCGGCCATCGCGGGACATGAGAACGTCATCCTCGAGACGCGGGCACTGGCCCTGGCCTCGTCCGATCTCATCGACTGGCCGTGGCAGCGGCCGGCCCTGGCCGTGGTCAAGCCCCGCTCCACCGAGGAAACCGCGCGCCTGGCACGTGCCGCCGGCCTGTACGGAATCCCGCTCATCGCCCGTGGCGCGGGGCTGTCCTATTCCGGTGGCGGCGTGCCCGGCGGCGCGGCGATCATCGTCGATACCACCAACCTGGCCACGATCGACATCCATGCCGACGACCGCCATGCGCAAGTCGGCGCGGGAACCTCCTGGGAAGCCCTGGCCCAGGCCCTGGCGCCCCACGGCCTCAAGCCGGCCCAGCCCATGCCCATCTCGGGGGTGCACACCACGGTGGGCGGCGCGGCCTCGCAGGGCATGCCCGGCGGCCTGGACGGCATCATCGGCCTGGCCGTGGTACTAGCCGACGGCACCGTGGCGCGTACCGGCTCGGGCGCGCGCCGGCATGGATCCGCCTTCCAACGCTACTGGGGACCGGACCTGACCGGCGTTTTCCTGGGGGACTGCGGCGCCTACGGCATCAAGACCGAGATCAGCCTGCGGCTGGTACCGGTGCGGCCGCTGCGCTTCGCCTCCTTTTCGTGCCCCGACGGCGCGACCGGCCTCGGCCTCATGACCCGCCTGCTCCAGGCGGGCCTGGCCGTGCGCGTCGTGGCCAACGGCCCCGGCAACGGACCCGGCGCCGACGCGCCCTGGACCGTGCACGTCACGATGGAAGGCGCGACCGAGGACGCCGCCGACTGCGTGCTGGCCGCCGTGCGCGCCGACCGCGGCCAGCAGGCTACCGAAATCGATGCCGACGTCCCCCGCCGCCTGCACGCCCGCCCTTTCTCGATCCGCGGCTTCGTCGGACTGGAGGGGGAACGCTGGCTGCCCGTCCATGGCGTGCTGCCGTTGAGCCAGGCCCCTTCCTGCCTGGCCGCGTTGCAGCGCCTGCTGGCGGACCACGCGGCCGAACTCGACACGCACGGCATCCGCTACACCTGGACGCTTTCCTCCACCGGGCCCTACATCACCATCGAACCCATGTTCTACTGGAACGATGCCCTGACGCCGCTACACCTGTACTATCTGTCGGACAGGCACAGGGAGCGTTTCTCGGGCCGGCACGACGCGGCCGAGGCCCGGGCCCTGGTCCGGCGGGTCCGGGACGACTTGCGCCTGGCGATGGACGCGCATGACGCGGTTCATGCCCAGCTCGGGCGCTATTTCCCCTACCGGTCGGCCCTCGAGGACGGCGCCGGCCAACTGGCGGCAAGGATCAAGCGCGCGCTGGATCCGGATGGGCGGATGCACCCGGGTACGCTGCAAGCCTAGCCTGGGAACCGTCCCCGCTTTCCGCGGTGCGACATATTGTCGCAGGGCTACTCCCTAGGGCTGCCGGTCACAATTCGCCACAAATGGTGCGATGCAAGGCGCGACCGGCCGCGCCGTCCCGGGAGGCTTCCCCGGGCCTGCGCCGCGCGCGACTATTTGTCGCAGGCCCCCACTAGACACGTTCAGTAGGATGCGGAACTGGCGGATTTCGCCAACGTTTCTACACACCAAGGCTGGACGTGAGTAAATCCTTCTTCGCGAACGCGGGACGCACATTGTGTGTCGGCGCCATGATGTTGCTGCTGGCTGGCTGCAACATGGACATCCTCGATCCCAAGGGCGACATCGGCGCCCAGGAAAAAACCCTGCTGCTGACGGCAACCGGGCTGATGCTGCTGGTGGTCGTGCCGGTCATCATCCTGACCCTGTGGTTCGCCTGGAAATACCGCGCCTCCAACACGAAGGCTAAATACGATCCCAAGTGGTCGCACTCCACCGCCATCGAAGTGGTGGTCTGGACCATCCCCTGCATCATCGTCGGCATCCTGGCGGTGCTGACCTGGAAGAGCTCGCACGCGCTGGACCCCTACCGCCCCCTGCAATCCGAGGTCAAGCCCATCGAGATCGATGTCGTATCGCTGGACTGGAAGTGGCTGTTCATCTACCCCGAGTACAAGATCGCCACCGTCAACGAGATCCAGTTCCCGGTCGATACGCCCGTCAACTTCCGCATCACCTCCGCCTCGGTCATGAACTCGTTCTTCATCCCGCGCCTGGGTAGCCAGATCTACTCCATGGCGGGCATGGAGACCAAGCTCCACCTCATCGCGCGCGAAGCCGGTACCTATGCGGGCATCTCGGCCAACTACAGCGGCGCGGGCTTCTCGGGCATGCGTTTCAAGGCCATCGCCAGCAGCCAGGAGGACTTCGAGCAGTGGGTCCGCAATGCGCAGGCGTCGTCCAGCAAGATGACCCCGGAGGCCTACCAGACCCTGGTCTCGCCCAGCGAGCACGAGCCCGTCGCCTATTACTCGGGCGCCGAACCCACCATGTTCGACGGCATCATTTACCAGTACATGGCCTCCGCAGGCATGGATACCGGAATATGCACGCCTGCCAACACCCCCAAGATTGCCTTGTCGGAGTAAATCGATGTTCGGGAAACTGACCCTGGATGCCATCCCGTACCATGAACCCATCGTCATGGTCACGCTGGCAGCGGTCGTCATTCTGGGTGCCGCCATGCTTGGCGTCGTCACCTATTACGGCAAGTGGACCTATCTGTGGAAGGAATGGCTGACCACGGTAGACCACAAGCGCATCGGCATCATGTACATCATCGTGGCGCTGATCATGCTGCTGCGCGGATTCGCCGATGCCATCATGATGCGCACGCAGTTGGCCATCGCCTCGAGCGACTCAGCCGGCTACCTGCCGCCGCACCACTACGACCAGATTTTCACCGCCCACGGCGTGATCATGATCTTCTTCATGGCCATGCCTTTCATCACGGGCCTGATGAACATCGTCGTACCGCTGCAGATCGGCGCCCGCGACGTGGCCTACCCGTTCCTGAACTCGCTCAGCTTCTGGCTGTTCGGCGGCGGCATCGTGCTGATCATGATTTCGCTGTTCGTGGGCGAGTTCGCCGCCACCGGCTGGCTGGCCTACCCGCCTCTGTCGGGACTGGACTACAGCCCGAGCGTAGGGGTGGACTACTACATCTGGGCCTTGCAGTTGTCAGGACTGGGAACCACGCTCAGCGGCATCAACTTCATCGTCACCATCCTGCGCATGCGCGCGCCCGGCATGACGATGATGAAGATGCCGGTATTCACCTGGACCGCGCTGGTCACCAACATCCTGATCGTCGCCGCCTTCCCGGTGCTGACGGCCACGCTGGCGCTGTTGACCGCCGACCGCTACCTGGGCATGCACTTCTTCACGAACGAGCTCGGCGGCAACGTGATGATGTACGTGAACCTGATCTGGATCTGGGGCCACCCCGAGGTCTACATCCTGATCCTGCCCTGCTTCGGCGCGTTCTCGGAAATCATCGCCACCTTCTCGCGCAAGCCGCTGTTTGGCTACAAGTCCATGGTCTACGCCACGGCCGCCATCGGTGTGCTGTCGTTCCTGGTCTGGCTGCACCACTTCTTCACCATGGGTTCGGGGGCCAACGTCAATGCCTTCTTCGGCATCGCGACGATGATCATCTCGGTGCCCACGGGCGTGAAGATCTTCAACTGGCTGTTCACGATGTACCGCGGCCGCGTCGAGATCACCACCCCCGTCCTGTGGACGCTGGGCTTCATGATCACCTTCGTGATCGGCGGCATGACCGGCGTGCTGATGGCGATCCCCGGGGTCTCGTTCGTGCTGCACAACAGCCTGTTCCTGATCGCCCACTTCCACAACACCATCATCGGCGGTGTCGTGTTCGGGTGTATCGCCGCCATGGTGTACTGGTTCCCCAAGGCCTTCGGCTTCAAGCTGAACGAGCGCCTGGGCAAGTATTCGTTCTGGTGCTGGTTCATCGGCTTCTTCATGGCCTTCATGCCGCTGTACATCCTCGGCTTCATGGGCATGACGCGCCGCCTGAACCACTACGACAACCCGGCCTGGCAGCCGTATCTGATCGTCGCCTGGGTAGGTGCGGTCATCATCGCGCTGGGCATCTTCTTCCTGCTGCTGCAGATCTTCGTCAGCATCCGCGACCGCAAGAAGAATGTCGACTTCGACGGCGACCCCTGGGGTGGCCGTACGTTGGAATGGTCCATTCCCTCTCCTCCGCCGTTCTACAACTTCGCAAAGGTGCCCCAAGTGTCCCACCTCGATCAGTTCTGGCATGACAAGGAAACCGGCGTCGCCTACCAGCGCCCCGCCCGCTACGAAGACATCCACATGCCGCGCAACACCGGCGCCGGCGTCTACATCGGCGTGGCGGGCACCGTGCTCGGCTTCGCCCTGGTCTGGCACATCTGGTGGCTTGCGGGCCTGGGCTTGGCCAGCATGATCGGCGCCTTCATCGCCCGCGCCTACGACCGCGACGTGGACTACTACGTCAAGGCCGACGAGGTGACGCGCATCGAGAACGCCCACTACGAGTCGCTGAAGCAAGCCGCGTAGAGAATCCCCCCTACGCGCTGACGCGCGCCCCCCAGGGGGCGATGCGGGTGGACCGGCAAAGCCGGATCCACCGCATCCTGGGTCGTGTAGCAGTGTATCGGTGCGAAGCGCCGGTTTTTTAAAGATCGATATGAGTAGCGCAGCAATTCTTCATACGCATCGCCAGGATGGTGGCGATCATCATGCCCATGGGGGACATGAGCATCACGACGATGGGTCCAAGACCGTACTGGGGTTCTGGATCTATCTGATGAGCGATTTGCTCATTTTCTCGGTGCTGTTCGCGACGTTCGCCGTGCTGTCGGGCGCGACCGCGGGCGGGCCGCATGGCAGCGAGCTGTTCGATCTGTCGTTCGTGCTGACCGAGACCATGCTGCTGCTGGTCAGCAGCGTGACCTTCGGCATGGCGATGCTGGCCCTGCATGCCGGCCAGAAAAGCAAGGTACTGGCCTGGATGGCGGTCACCTTCCTGTTCGGCGCCGGCTTCATCGGCATGGAAATCTACGAATTCCATCACCTGATCGCCGAAGGCGCGGGCCCCCAGCGCAGCGCCTATCTGTCGGCCTTCTTCACCCTGGTCGGCACCCACGGCCTGCACGTGACCTCGGGCCTGATCTGGATGGCCGTGATGATGCACATGATCAGCCGCCATGGCCTGGATCCGATCGTGCGCCGGCGCATGGCCTGCCTGAGCCTGTTCTGGCACTTTCTGGACCTGGTCTGGATCTGCGTGTTCACCTTCGTCTACCTGATGGGAGCCCTGTGATGGCGCAACACTCCTCCACCGCCGAAGGCCACGATTCCCACTCCGGCCACGGCTCGGTCAAGTCCTATGTGGTCGGCTTCGTCCTCTGCATCGTACTGACCGCCATGTCCTTCGGCGTGGTCATGACCGGCACGCTGACGGGCTTTGCCGCCGTCTCGGCCATCGTCGTGCTGTGCGTGCTGCAGTTGCTGGTCCAGTTGGTGTTCTTCCTGCACATGGGCACCTCGCCCGAGCAGCGCGAGAACCTGTCGTCGTTCGTTTTCACCGTGCTCATCATCGCGATCATCGTGGGCGGCTCCGCCTGGGTGCTGCACAACATGAATGCGAACATGATGCCGATGTAGCCCCCCCCTACGCGCTTACGCGCGCCCCCCAGGGGGCGATGCGGGTGGACCGGCAAAGCCGGATCCACCGCATCCTGGGGGACTACCAGGCTGGCGGGGGGCGGCGATACTGCCGTTTGCCTTCTTGAGGTGTTGAAGCCGGAGCTTGCTCCGGCTTTTGCTTTTTTGGTCGAGGTTGAGGTCGCCTTGGGGATCAGGGGCGCCGGGGTTCGCGCTGGGCGTAGGCGTCTTCGATGATGGCGACCATGGCGAGGAAGGCGGGCGGGGTGCGGCCGGCCAGGCGTTCGGTCAGAACGCCCAGGTGGGCATGCCAGCCGCCGGAGACGTCCAGGCGGGTGGCCGGGTCCTTCAGGCGGGTGTGGGTGATGGTCAGGCGGGTCTGCTTGCCTTCGGGGGTCAGTTCGAACATGACCTCGGAAGGCGGTTCGTTGCCGCCGCCCCAGGTCATCGCCAGCAGGCGCGGCGGGTCGATGCGCAGGATTTCGTGGCGGCTGTGGAAGATGCCCTCGTACTTCTTGAATCGCTCGGGGATCGGCGCGGTGTGCGGCGACAGTCGGGCATTGTCGAACACCAGTTCGAAGGACTGGCCCGGCGCCGACGGCAGTTCGCCCGGCGCCAGCCATTGCGCGCGTTTCTCCGAATCGGCAATCCAGCGCCAGACCTTTTCGACCGGTCCGGGCAAGAGACGGTCGAAACGCACCGTTCCCTCGCCCTCTGCCCTGCCATGACCCCGCCGGCTCGCGAGCACGCCGGCAAGGTTGTCGAACATGATGCGCCAGCCCGCGGCCGATTCGCAGTCCTGGCCCGCGGGTGTCTGCGCCAGTTCCTCGGCGATGCCCGGACCCGACTGGACGAAACGCATCAGGCTGCCGCCTTCGCCGTCGGTCGCGATGTCCACCGCCAACACGTCGCTGTCTGACGAAAACTGGAGCATCGCGAAACTCATGGACAGGCGGCGCGGCGGGTCGAACTCCAGGAACTCGCCCTGGGCGATGTAGTCGATGCCGTCGCGCCGGTCGGTAATCGACCAGCTTCCGCCGGCCCGGGCCGCAAGGGCCACGGACTGGCCTTCGCCGTAGGCGGACGTGAAAAGCCAGTGGCGTACCTGGGCGGGATCAGTCCAGGCGGCGAAAACCTGTTCCGGAAGCGCATCGTAGCGGCGTTCGAGCCGCAGTTCGGCTTGGGAAGACTTGTTCATTTCCGGGTTCCTTTTCGGGAGGAAAGCGTCGGCGGCTCCGCCTCTTCGGCCTCAACCAGTGCCTGCAAGGCATCGAGCCGGGCGCTCCAGAAGCGGTCATAGGCACTCAGCCACGCCTGCGCATCGGCCAGGGGACCGGGTTCGAGCCGGCAGAAATGCAGGCGCCCCTGCACGCGCCGGCTGACCAATCCGGCTCCTTCGAGTACCTTGAGGTGCTTGGAGGCGGCGGCCAGCGACATCGTGAACGGCGCGGCCAGGTCGCCCACCTTGCGCTCGCCTTGCGCCAGGTGCCGCAGCATCTCGCGGCGGGTGGGGTCGGCAAGCGCGTGGAAGACGCGGTCCAGTGAAGATGCTTGATATTCAACCATGAGGTTGAATATAGAATAGGCGCGGATAATATTCAACCAAAAAGTTGAATATTATCCAGCCCGGCCTATTGCCAGCCGTAGCGGCGCACGTAGATGCCCTTCATCGCCTGGGTCAACCCCATGTACGCCAGCAGGATGACCGGCAGGAACACGAAGTACAGCGGCGGCAGCGCCTGCAGCTTGAAGTAGTGCGCCAGCGGCCCCATGGGCAGGAAGATGCCGATCGCCATGATGACGGCCGTCATCACCAGCAGCGGCACGGCCGCGCGGCTCTGGATGAATGGGATCCTGGGCGTGCGGATCATGTGCACGATCAGGGTCTGCGTCAGCAGACCGACCACGAACCAGCCCGACTGGAACAGCGTCTGATGCGCGGGCGAGTTGGCGCCGAACACGAACCACATCATCGCGTAGGTCGTGATGTCGAACACCGAGCTGATCGGCCCGAAGAACACCATGAAGCGGCCGATGTCCGCGGGTTGCCAGCGCTGCGGCTTCTGCAGCAGTTCATCGTCGACGTTGTCGAACGGGATGGCGATCTGCGAGATGTCATACAGCAGGTTCTGCACCAGCAGGTGCATGGGCAGCATGGGCAGGAACGGGATGAAGGCGGAGGCCACCAGCACCGAGAACACGTTGCCGAAGTTCGAACTGGCCGTCATCTTGATGTACTTCAACATGTTGGCGAAGGTGCGGCGCCCTTCCTGCACGCCCTCCTCCAGCACCATCAGGCTCTTTTCCAGCAGGATGATGTCGGCCGCCTCCTTGGCGATGTCCACCGCCGTGTCCACCGAAATGCCGATGTCCGCGGCGCGCAGCGCGGGAGCGTCGTTGATGCCGTCGCCCATGAAACCGACCACGTGGCCGTTGGCCTTGAGCAGGCGCACGATGCGCTCCTTGTGCGTGGGGGTCAGCTTGGCGAAGACGTTGTGACGCTCCACCGCCACGGCCAGCTCCCGGTCGCCCATGCCCTCGATATCGCCGCCCAGCAGCACGCCCTGCTGCGCCAGTCCTACCTCGCGGCAGATCTTGGCCGTGACCAGTTCGTTGTCGCCGGTCAGCACCTTGACCGCCACGCCATGCCGGGCCAACGCCCCCAGTGCCCGCGCGGTCGACTCCTTGGGCGGATCCAGGAACGCCACGTATCCGATCAGCGTCAGATCCCGCTCGTCGGCCACGCCGAAGATTTCCTGCACGGGCGGCTGTTCCCGGGCCGCCACCGCGACCACCCGCAGCCCTTCGCCGTTGAACCCGGCCGTCACCCTGCGGATGTCCGCCAGCACGGCGGGCGTCAGGGCCTCGGTGTCCTCGCCGTGGCGCACTCGGGTGCAGACCGACAGGATCTCCTCGACCGCGCCCTTGGTGATGATCAGATGATGATCGTCATGCTCGGCCACCACCACCGACATACGGCGCCGCTCGAAGTCGAACGGGACCTCGTCCACCTTGCGGAAGTTCGCGGCGGGCTCCAGCTCGCGCTGCATCTCGGCGTGCTCGAGCACGGCCACGTCCAGCAGGTTCTTCAGGCCCGTCTGGTAGTAGCTGTTCAGGTAGGCCAGTTCCAGCACGGCATCGGAATCCTCGCCCCAGGCATCGACGTGCCGGGCCAGGAAGATGCGGTCCTGCGTCAGCGTGCCGGTCTTGTCGGTGCACAGCACGTCCATCGCGCCGAAGTTCTGGATGGCGTCGAGCCGCTTGACGATGACTTTCTTGCGCGACAGGAACACCGCGCCCTTGGCCAGCGTGGAAGTGACGATCATCGGCAGCATTTCAGGCGTCAGGCCGACCGCGATGGACAGCGCGAACAGCAGCGCCTCCATCCAGTCGCCCTTGGTGAAGCCGTTGATCAGCAGCACCAGCGGCGCCATCACGAACATGAAACGGATCAACAGCCAGCTCACCTTGTTGACGCCGGCCTGGAACGAGGTCTGGCCCCGGTCGACGGCGGTGACTCGGCCCGCCAGCATGCCGAAATAGGTCTGGTTGCCGGTGCCCACCACGACCGCCGTGGCCGCACCCGAAACCACGTTGGTCCCCATGAACAGGATGTTCTCCAGCTCCAGCGGGTTCACCGTCCTGGCGTCGCGATGAAGCGCGAACTTCTCGACCGGCATGGACTCGCCCGTCATCGCCGCCTGCGACACGAACAAATCCTTGGCCGACAGGATGCGGCAATCGGCCGGGATCATGTCGCCCGCCGCCAGCGCGATCACGTCGCCCGGCACCAGCAGCCGGATCGGCAGTTCCACCCGCCGGGCCGCGCGGGCACGCAGGTGGACGCCGTAGTACTGCTCGAAAAGCGGTGCGGCTTCCTCGGAAGCGTCGCGCCGCACCACCGTGGCGGTATTGCTGACCATGGCCTTGAGCGCATCGGCGGCGCGGTTGGACTTGCCTTCCTGCCAGAAGCGCAGCAGCGTCGACAGCACGATCATCGTGCCGATGACGATCGCGGCCTTGGTGTCCTCGGTCAGGTAGGAGATCGTCGCCAGCAGGGTCAGCAGCAGGTTGAACGGGTTCCGGTAGCAATGCCAGAGGTGGGCCCACCAGGGCAGCGGCTTCTCGTGTTCGACCTCGTTCAGGCCCACGCGCTCGCGCACGGCCTCGGCCTGGTTCTCCGACAGGCCGTCCTCGTGGCTGTCCAGGTGCTTGAGCAGTTCGCCGGCGTCGCCCTTGGCCGCGGCGACCAGCGTTTTCGTCAGGCCCGGCGGCAGCTCACGGCTGACGCCGGTGCGGGCCAGCGTGTCCAGCAGCGCCAGCCGGCGGAAGTGGCGGGAAATATGGCGGGTGCGAAGAAAACCCGCGAAAAAGGCTTTGAGCAGCATGAAGTTCATTTTTCTTCTCCGGTTCGGCCTGCCTGCTTCACGCTGCATCGCGCGGTCAGGCAGGCGGTGGATGTTCTGGGTCGGGCATGGTTCTCGTGTGTCGATGAAAAGTCTGTCAGGGCAGGAAGGCCGGCGACAGCAGGCGCAGGCCCAGGGAGATCCATCGCTCCTCCCTGCCCATGCCCATGCGGTTGCCGTAGGTCACGTCGATCTGCACGCGGTCCGGCACCAGCCAGTGGCGCAGGCCGAACTGGTAGGACGGCCGGCGCCGGTCGTGCCCGAACGTCTCGGCGATCAGCCATGTGCGTTCGGTCAGCCGGGTCTCGGATCCCAGGCCCCAGGTCGCGTGGCGGCTGCCCGTATCGGCGGCGTCCATCCAGCCCAGGTTGCCGTGCACGACCAGCCGGTCGCCGGCAAAGGAAATGCTGGCCGGCACGTAGGCGTACCAATCGCGCGACGCCCCCGTCGCATGGGGATGATGTACCGTCCCGGCCGCCACGCCCACACCCCAGCCATCCATCTCCAGCGGCTTGAGCAGCGTTTTGACCTGGAACTGTACGTCCGTCGTGCGCACGTGCCCGTCCACACGGCCGCGCGCGCCGCCCAGCGTCAGCTCCAGGTTGCCGGTGGGATTGCAGGCCGGCATCGCCCAGTATTCGGTACTGTCGTCATTGCGACGGACCCAGCTTTCCACCTGGCAGGACTTGGCATCGACGATGCGGGCGTCGTCGGTGATCATGGGGCGCGCCGCCTGGGCGGGACTGGCGCCGCAGCAGGCCGCAAGGGCCAGCGCCAGCCGCCACGGCGGCGGGCCGGCGGCACGGTGGCCGAAGGGTGGAAAACGATCGATGCGCACGGATCCTCCTCGGTAATCGAGGTGGAGGCATGACGTGGGCGTAGCGGAGCCGCCGCGCCAGGCGGCAGACAGTATCAGGAGGGGAATGGGCCGCGCGCGAACGCCGCGGCTGGAACCGCCTCCCGCCTTGCGGCGAGACGGCGGCAGAGGAAACCTGCGCTATCTCGCCGAGAGTTCGCCGATCACGAGGACCGGCCGACTACTGCCACTCGAACAAGTACCCACGTCAGGGTCTCCACAGTTGATGAACGGCGCGATTCTATCCGCAGGACGGTGACAGGTCCATGACTATTTGGCCATGTGCCCACAGGCGGCGCCATTCCCGGGCCGCATGCCGCTTGGACCCGTCGGCCAGCGCATCGGTTCCACGCCCCCGGGCTTACTCCTCCTTGATGCCGAACTCCGCCACGACCCGGCCGTAGCGGTCGTACTCGGCCCTCACCTCTCGAACCGCGTCCTCCACGGATCCGCCCAGCGTCTCGACGCCCGAGGCGCGCATCTTTTCCCTGACCTCGGGAGCCTGCATGATCGCGCTGATCTCGCGGTTCAGGCGCCGGATCGCCGTCGCCGGCGTGCCGGCCGGCGCCAGCACCGGGAAGAATACGTTCAGCTCCACGCCGTCTATCCCCGCCTCGGTCAGGGTCGAGACGTTGGGCAGCAGGCTGGTGCGCTGCTTCTCGGCCACCGCCACCGCCACCAGTTGGCCGCCGTCGATGAACCCGCCCACCCCTCCCAGCGCGCCGAAAGCCAGCTTGATCTGTCCGCTGACCGTATCGGTCACCGCGGGCATCACCCCCTTGTACGGCACATGGATCATCGTGGTGCCGGTCGCCTTCATGAACAACTGGCCCGCGATGTGCTGCGGCGACCCATTGCCCGAGGATGCGTAGGGCAGGCCGGGATGCTTCTTCAGGTAGGCCACCAGTTCCCGCGGCGTCTTCACCCCGAGCTGGGGATTGGCGAGAATCACCAGCGGCGAGGAGGCCGTCTTGACCACCGGCGCCAGGTCCCGGACCACGTCGACCCCGCCGCCCGCCCCCTTGGGCAGCACATGGGGCGCGCCGAACAGCGTACTGGCGCTCAGGAGCAGCGTATGTCCGTCCGGCTCGGCCCGCGCCACCGCCGCGGCGCCGATCAGGCCGCTTGCGCCTGGCCGGTTGGTGACGACCACGGTCTGCCCCAGTACCGGCGGCAGCCGTTCCGCCAGGATCCGGGCGAGGATGTCGGTGCTCGATCCCGGCGGCACCGGCACGACGATGGTGATCGGCCTGGAAGGACTCCACGCCTGCTCCTGCGCCTGCGCGGCCATCGGCGCGATCATGCCTAATGCGGCGCACAGGCCGCCCAGAAGTTGTCTCATATCGTTGTCCTTGTCTGCCGGCCGTGCCGGCGCATGAGTTGAGAAGCCGGCCGCAGCGCCGGCCATGAAGGCGTCAATACACGATGTTGATGTTCTTTCCCTGCGTATAGGAAAGCAGTTCCTCGATGGACTCGTCGCGGCCGATGCCCGATTGCTTGTAGCCGCCGTAGCTGGCGCCCAGGAAATGCGGTCCGGCGTGATTGACCCAGACGAAACCCGACTGGATGCGTCCGGCCGCCCGGTGGGCCTGTGCCAGGTCGCGGGTGAACACCGCGCCCGTCAACCCGTACTCGACGGCGTTCACCTGCTCGAACAGGGTTTCCTCGTCGGACCACTTCAGCACCGACAGCACCGGCCCGAAGATTTCCTCGTTGGCGATACGCATGCCGGCCGTCACGCCGGTGAACACGGTGGGCTCGACGAAGAAGCCCCGGGCCAGCTCCGGATCCCGCGGCCGCTTGCCGCCGTAGGCCAGCGTGGCGCCTTCACCGATGCCGATGTCGATGTAGCGCATGATCTTGTCCAGCTGGGCCTGCGAGACGATGGCTCCCATGGTCGTGGCCGGGTCGGTCGGCATGCCCGGCCGGTAGTGGAGGATCTTCTCCAGCACCCGCGCCACCACCTCGTCGTGGACGGACTCGTGTACGAACAGGCGCGAGGTCGACCCGCAGGACTGCCCGCTCCACGTGAAATTCATGCCGGCCACGGCGCCCGAGCTGGCGCGTTCGAGATCCGCGTCGGGATAGACGATGCAGGCGTTCTTGCCGCCCAGCTCGAGCGTGATGCGCTTGAGACGTTCCGCGCCGGCCCGGGCCACCGCCCGCCCGGTGCCCACGCTGCCGATCAGCGAGACGAAGGGAACGTCGGGATGAGCCGCCAGCGCGGCGCCGCATTCGGTCCCCCCGGTGACCACGTTGAGCACGCCGGGGGGCAGAATGCCGTCGATCAGCTCCATCCATCGATAGGCCGACAACGGCGCCTGCACCGGCGGTTTCATCACCACCGTATTGCCCGCCGCCAGCGGCGCCGCGCTCTTGGCGGCGGTGAACATCAGGGGGTGGTTGTAGGCCACGATGCGTCCCACTACGCCATAGGGCTCGCGCACCGACATGTTCACCATGCCCTCGCCCATGGGCATGGTGTCGCCCTTGATCTCGGTCACCAGACCGGCGAAGAAGTCGAACTGCGCGGCAGCCAGCATCGCGTCGCGCACCATCTCGGCCACGGGGCTGCCGCAGTTGGCGGCATCCAGCATCGCGAGCTCGCCGGCGTGTTCGCGCAGCACACCGGCCACGCGCCGCATCCGCGCGGCGCGCTCGATCGGCCGCATGCGGCTCCACGCGGGAAAGGCCGCGCGCGCCGCCTGCACGGCGGCATCCACGTCCTCGGCATTGGCTTCGGCGCAATCGCCCAGCGACCCCCCCGTCGCGGGATTCCAGGTCGGCGCGTAGCCGCCGCGCGGACGCTGCCACTGGCCGCCGTAGTAAAGCTCGCGATGCGCCGGTAATGCCGGCGAAGGGGGAATGACGATCTCTGAAGCAAGCTGGGGTCCCGACATGTTTCTTCCTTGTATCGATGCTCGACCGGGCGGCAATACCGCCACAGCCGGCCATCTTAGGAAGCAGCCCCTACCCGGTCCAATGGAAAGTCTGAATGGTGGAAATGGACGATGCGGATATCGAGGGATATCCCTGAACCGCCGCCGCGCGTTCGGCGGCGCTCAACGCTAGGCGCAGTAATTGGCGGCGAACATCTGGCGGAACCAGGCATTACCCGGGTCGCGGTGCATGCGATCGTGCCACTGCATGTTCAGATCGATGGGAGGCAGTTCGACCGGCAAGGGCACGATGCGCAACTCCTGTTGGCGCGACAGCGACAGCGCGGGCCCGTGGGGCACCGTCAGGACCAGGTCCGACTGCGCGATGGTCGCGGCCAGCCCGCTGAAGTACGGCACCGACAGCACGACCCGCCGGCGCACGCCCTGCCCCGAAAACTGGCTCTCGAGCAGTGCGTCGAGCGACGCGTGAATGGAGGCCGAGGGACGATAGCTCAGGTGCGGCGCGTCCAGGTACTGGTCGCGGGTCATGGACGCGCCGATGAAGGGATGGTGGGCGCTGACCAGGCATACCCAGCGCTCCGTGAACAACGCCTGCCGGTGGAAATCCGCCCCCAGGTCCGGCAGAAAGCCCACCGCCAGATCGAGTTCTCCGTCGGCCATGGCCTGGCGCGCCTCGCGCAGCGGCAGCGACAGGCTGATCAGGTCCACCCCCGGCGCCTGGCCGCGCATCATGGCAACGAAGGCCGGCAAATGCGAGTGCTGGGCGATGTCGCTCAACAGCAACCGGAAGGTGCGGCGCGAAACGGCCGGATCGAACTGGCGGTCGCGCTCGACGGCGAACCGCAGGCGATCCAGCGCGGCGCGGATATCGGCTTCCATGTCCAGCGCGAGCGCCGTGGGCTGCATGCCCGCGGGCGTCCGCACGAACAGCGGATCGCCGAAAGCCTGGCGCAGGCGCTGCAGGGAATTGCTGGTGGCCGACTGCGACAGCCCCACTCGCTCCCCGGTCTGCGTGACGCTGCGCGTGCGCATCATCGCATCGAAAATCAGGAGCAAGTTCAGGTCGAGCTGATTCAGGTTCAAGGTGGCCCCCCTTAAGCGCCATGCGCCACTCGAGGGGCGGGCCTGGCGCCCGCATTGTGACATGGCCCGCGCGCCCCGCGCACGGAGCGGATCACCGGCTGGGCATGTCCTTTTCCGTATAGACCAGTTCACTGCGGGCATCGGCCGGGATTGCACCGAAGACGGCGTCCCAGTCGTCGCAGCGCCCGCGCATGCTGGCCACACGTTCGGGTTGGCGATGCGCCTGATTGGCCCGCTCCCGCTCGTCCACCGACAGGTCGAACAGATACTCGTTGCCCTCGATGGCCAGGTACTTCCACGCCCCATCGCGCAAGGCGCGCTGGCCGCGGTAGTTCATGCGCCAGAACAGTTCGCGCGGGAACGCCTGCGCCGGATCGCGCAGCACCGGCAGCATGGACACGCCATCGAACGGATAGTCGGGATGGGCAGGCACACCGGCGATGTCCAGCATGGTGGCCGTCCAGTCCATCGTCATGCAGTGCTGCGCGGAGACCGAGCCGGGCGCGATCCGGTCGCCCCACTGCACGATGTAGGGGACGCGTATGCCGCCTTCGGTCAGGTCCATCTTGCCCCCCACCAGCGGCCAGGTGTCCGAGAAGCGCTCGCCGCCGTTGTCGCTGGTGAAGATGACCACCGTGTCGTCGGCCAGGCCCAGGTCGTCCAGCGCCTTCAGCACGCGTCCGCAGCCTTCGTCCAGCGCCTTGATCATCTCGCCGTAGACGTGAACCGAGCCGCCGTCCAGGTGCCGGATGTCCTGGTCGGTCTCGGGATTGGATTGTCCCTGCGCGCGCGTCTCCCAGGGCCAGTGCGGCGCGGTGTAGTGCAGGCTCAGCAGGAACGGCTGGCGGTCGCCGGCGCGCGCGCGCAGATAGGTCTCGGCTTCGTCGGTCAGGAGGTCCGTCAGGTAGTGGCCGTCGTAGTGGACGGGTTCGCCGTCGCGCACGAGATCGTGCTTGCCCATGCGGTCCACGTGGCTGAAGTAGCTGACGCCGCCCGACAGGGGGCCGATGTGATACTCGTAGCCGCTTTTCTCCGGACCGAAGTGCGGCGGATAGCCCAGGTGCCACTTGCCGATCAGCGCAGTGCGATACCCCCGCTCGCGCAGCAGCGACGGCAGCGTGGGATGCGACGGCGGCAGGCCGATCTCGGTGCTGCCGCGGAAGCGGCCGGTCATGGGTTCCTCGGCCGCGCCGCGCAGGCGGTACTGGTAGCGGCCGGTGATCAGGCCGAAGCGCGTGGGCGAGCACACGGGCGAGTTGGAATAGCCCTGCGTGAAGCGGATGCCGCGCGCGGCCATGCGGTCCAGGTTGGGCGACACGGGCTTGCGGCCGCCATAGCAGCCGAGGTCGGCATAGCCGAGGTCGTCGGCCAGGATGAAGATGAAGTTGGTCATGCGAACTGTACCGGCTCCGTTGTCAGTCGACCTTCATGCCGGCCGACTTGATGATCTTTGCATAGCGTTCCCGCACACCCGCCAGTTCCTTGGCGGCGGCTTCGCCGTCCAGGGTGCCCAGCGTGAAGTCCATCGCGCGCAGGCGCTGCTGCACGTCGGGCTGCGCCAGCACCTGCTCGATCGCCTTGCGCAGGGTCTGGACGACGGCATCCGGCGTCTGCGCGGGAACCATCGCAAGATACAACACATCCTGGCGTACCTCGGGGTAGCCCAGTTCGGCCGTGGTCGGCACCGACGGCAGGAGCGGCGAACGCTGGCTGCCGGTCACGGCCAACGCCTTCAGGGTACCCGCGTTGACATGCTGCAAGAGGCCCGGCGTGGCCAGCGCGGCGGCCTGGACCTCGCCCGACACCAGCGCCAGCACCGCCGGCGCGTTGCCGCGGTACGGAATGTGGTTGATCTTCATGCCTGTGGCCTGCTGCAGCATGCTCAGGCTCAGGTGGCCGGGCGAACCGTTGCCCGCCGAGCTGAACGTGATCGGGTCCTTGTGGCCGCGCTCGATCAGGCCCTTCAAGGTATCGGCCTTGGCGGACGGGTGGGCGGCGATCAGCATGCCCGAGGACGCCAGGCGCATCACCGGCTTCAACTGGTCCAGGCTGAAGCCCTGCGACGCATACAGGCTGGGATTGACCGTGAAGGTCGAATCCAGGCCGATCAGTACCGTATAGCCGTCGGGCGCGGCATTGGCCACCGCGGCGGCACCGATGTTGCCGCCGCTGCCGGTCTTGTTCTCGACCACGAAGGGCTGCTTGAAGATGGCATTGAGGCGTTCGCCCATCATGCGCGCCATGATGTCCAGGGGACCTCCGGCGGTGAAGTTGACGACGAACCGGACGGGCTTGTCCGGATAGCTGCCCTGCGCCGACGCAGCGCCCGTCGCGGCCGACAATGCAAGTGCCAGTCCCAGCGCGCGGACCACGGATTTCGACATTTCCCACTCCTCCTGATTGTGCGGACGTCCAGCCGTCGGACACCCTTGTGTCCGCGCCATCATAGAAGCGTGAGCCATAATATTGGTTGATCTTTTCGAAAATTGATTGAGCAGAAGGAAATCATGCTACGCCCTCTCGATCCCCGCCTGCGCCTGCGCCACCTGCAATGCCTGGTCGCCCTGGCCAGCCATCGCAGCGTGCTCAAGGCCGCCGACGCCCTGGCGCAAACGCCGTCGGCGGTGTCCAAGAGCCTGGCCGAACTGGAAGCGATCGCCGGCGAGACGCTGGCGCTGCGGCACCGCAAGGGACTGGAGCTGACGCCCGCCGGCCATACCCTGCTGCGCCACGCCGCGCAGGCCATCGGTGCGCTGCGCGACGGCTTCGAACTCCTGGGCGCCGGGGAAAAGGTACCCGAGCACGTGCGCATCGGCATCCTGCCCACCGCGGCCGCCACCCTGGTGCCGAAGGCGATCCGCCAGATGCAGGCGCGCTACTCCCACCTGGTGGTCACGGCGCACGGCGGTACTAACGCCGATCTGCTGGTGCGCCTGAAACTGCGGGAGTTGGACCTGGTCATCGGCCGCATCAGCCATCCGTCGGAAATGGTGGGCATTTCCTTCGAGCACCTGTACATGGAACCGCTGGTCATGGCCGTACGCCCCAACCATCCGCTGCTGGACGCCGCCGCGCTCCAGCCGGCCGACGTACGGGCCTATCCCATGGTGCTGCCCATGAAAGGCACCTACATCCGGCCCGCGGCTGAAACCTTCCTGCAATCGAGCGGCATAGGGATGCCGCAGCAACTGGTGGAGACGCTGTCGTCCACCATGGCGCGCAGCCTGATGCGCACCGGCGATGCGATCTGGTTCGTGCCCTACGGCGTGATCGAGAACGACCTGGACGATGGCCTGGCCCGGACCCTGCCGGTGGATACCAGCCCCACCTCCGCGGCCGTGGGGCTGACCACGCTGGGCACGGATGAGCTGCCCGAGGCCGTACGGCTCTTCATCGACGTCATGCGCCAGGTGGCCGGCGAGATGCGCAACCGCAACCGGCGCTCGCTGATGCAGAAGGGTTGAAGGCGCGCGGGCCAGGAGATAACTGGAAACAAAAACGCGCAAAATGAACCCCCTCCCCGCGACGCCCTTCCCTACCATTCCATCTGTGGCTGTTGTCAAAACGATACGCGGATGACGCGTCAACGGACGATGACCGGATCGGAAACACCCAGACCTCCCCCGCCGGACCTGGCGCGATGCGCCCTGTTCCTCGACCTGGACGGCACGCTGGCCCCCATCGCTCCCAGCCCGGACGCGGCGCGGGTGCCCGGCGCCACCCTGGCGCTGCTTGGGCGCCTGGTCTGCGCCACGGGCGGCGCGCTGGCCGTGGTCTCGGGCCGCTCGATCGAAGGCATTGACCGCCTGCTGCATCCGCTACGCCTGCCCGTGGCGGGCCTGCACGGCGCCCAGTGGCGCGGCCCCGGCGGCCAGGCATGGGAACTGCCCGTGGACCGCGAACGGGCCGCCCGGCTGCTGGCGCGGCTGCGGGACATCGCCGCCGGACAGGCGGGCATACACGTGGAGGACAAGGGTATTTCATTTGCCATCCATTACCGGCATGCGCCGCGGCAGGAAGCGCGGATCCGAGCGGAAGTCGCCGCGGCGGCCGCCGCCTTCGAGCCGGACTACGCGCTGCAGTTCGGCAAGATGGTGGCCGAGGTCAAGCCGCGCGGCGTGGACAAGGGAAACGCCGTCGAGCGCTTCATGGCCGTCGCACCCTTCGCCTCCCGCCTGCCCGTGATGGCCGGAGACGACCTGACCGACGAGGCGGCCTTCGCCGTCGTGGCGCGCCTGGGCGGCGTCGCGATCAAGATCGGCGATGGCGATACCTCGGCGCCCTGGCGGCTGCCCGATCCCGACGCCCTTGCCCGCTGGCTGGACGACCTGCCCGCGCGGGCACCGGCCGGTGCCTCGCGCCACGAATAAAGGACCAGGACATGAGCAGACTCGTGATCGTTTCCAATCGCGTGGCCTCCGCGGCCGAGGGCAAGCGCAGCGCCGGGGGTTTGGCCGTGGGCGTGCTGGATGCGCTCAAGCGGCAGGACGGACTCTGGTTCGGCTGGAACGGCAAGATCGAGGACACCGCCGACGCCCAGGTCGCCTTCCACCGCATCGGCCGTATCGATTGCGCGACCACCGGCCTGTCGCGCAGCGAGTACGACCTCTACTACCGGGGATTCGCCAACGGCACCCTGTGGCCCACCTTCCACTACCGCATCGACCTGAGCCGCTACGACGCGCGCGAGTACGCGGGCTACCTGGCCGTCAACGAGCGGCTGGCCGGCATGCTGCAGGAACTCGTCGGCGAGGACGACCGGCTCTGGATACACGACTACCATCTCATTCCCTTCGCCCGCGCCTGCCGCCGCCTCGGACTGCGCAACCGCATCGGTTTCTTCCTGCACACGCCCTTTCCGCCGGAAGGCATCCTGCGCACCGTCCCGCCCCACCGCGACCTGGTCGAGGCGATGTGTGAATACGACCTGATCGGTTTCCAGACCCGCGGCGATGCCCAGGCCTTCCTGGATTATGCGCAGCGGCGCCTCGGCCTGCCCCGGGACGGCGACACGCTGCGTGGGCCGTCCGGGCCGGTGCGCGTGGGCCACTACCCCATCGGCATCCTGACCGACGACGTGCAGAGCAAGTCCAAGGCGCGCAGCCGCTCCAAACTGGTCGCCACGCTCAAGCAGGGGTTGCAGGAGCGCAAGCTCATCATCAGCGTCGACCGCCTGGACTACAGCAAGGGCATGGTCGAACGCTTCAATGCCTTCGAGCGGCTGCTGGAATCGCGGCCGGCGTACCGCGGCCACGTCAGCTTCGTGCAGATCGCGCCGCCCTCTCGCTCGGACGTCGAAGGCTATCGCCACATCCGGCGGCAGCTCGAAAGCACGGCGGGCCACATCAACGGGCGCTGGACCGAGCTTTCATGGACGCCCATCCGCTACATGAACCGCGCCTACGAACGCGTCGCGCTGCTGTCCTTCTTCCGCGCCTCGCAGGTGGGCTTCGTCACGCCGCTGCGCGACGGGATGAACCTGGTGGCCAAGGAGTACGTGGCGGCCCAGGACCCCGAAGATCCCGGCGTGCTGGTCCTGTCGGAATTCGCGGGTGCCGCCGACGAACTTGCCGACGGCGCGATCATCGTCAATCCCTACGACATCGAAGCCATGGCCGGCGCCCTGGACCGCTCGCTGGGCATGCCGCTCGAAGAGCGGCTGGAACGCCACGGACACATGATGCAGTTGCTCAAGGACCACAGCATCAAGCAGTGGCGAGACCATTTCCTGGCCGACCTCTGACAGCGAAACCGGCGCGCCTCGGCCACACTCCTGTACGCTCACGCCGAAGCATCGCCCTGGGAGCGGATCGACAGGCCGAACTCGTAGGCGCTCTCCCATCCAATCGGCTCGATCGACCGATATCGGCCGCTGGAGGGAGCCAACGTAATCGACGGGGCATCGTCATCGCCCTCCACCTGGTCGGGCAACGAGAAGAATCCGTGCTGGCCTTCCAGCATCTCGTGACTCGCAAGCAGTCCGGACTCTCCCGGGAGCGCTTCCGGGAGCGTTTCGACGTAGCCCCTGGCCTTCATCGCTTCGATGAGGGCGGTCGAGGCCGTCTTGCCGGCCGCGTTGATCACGACGTCGACATCCCCAAGCATGACCTTCCCGCCCCCGGGCTTCACGACCGCCAACGTAAATTTCCCGGCCTCGTGCGCAGTGCCTTCAGTGACGACACGCCCGATAACATCCTCCCACTTGCGGACGTCCTGTTTCCCCTTCTCCAGGCCCTCGTGCTGGGTCTGCTCCTGCGCGAAGTCAGGCGCGGCCACTTGCACGAACCTGCCCCGGTAGCCCAGTTGCGCGGCCAGCAGCGTCAGGCATCGAGTCATGGCGTTGCTCCCGCTGACGGCGATGACCGGCGCTCCCTCCCCGCCTCCTTTCTTCGTCAGCGCGGAAATGGCGGCCACCAGTTCGCCATCCTCGCTCAAATCAAGTTTGAACGGCTCGACAATCCGCAGCTCGATGTCGGGCAGGTCCCTGACCGCGACGATTGCCTGGTTCCTGATGAAACCGTTCCGCGCCGGCTGCTCCCGGAGCTCGTTCGTAGCCGCATCGGCGGCATCCTTATAGGGCATGCTTTCACCGGATACGGGAAGGCTTTCATCCGCGGTGTGCACGAACAAGTCCACGGGAATATCCACCAGGCCGCGATCTTCCGCATTCATCACCTGGATGCCGGAAATGGCGGAGCCGTCCGGCGAACGGGACAGTCGGCTCACATAGCCGCGATACAGATGGAAGTCCATCTTTTTCCGCGCGGCGTCCACGCTGTCCGACGCCACACTGGACACCTTGGGCAAAGGACGAACGGATACCACGTTGAGCAACCCGGGATCGGTACGCTGGATCAGATCCAGCGCATTGCCGCGCGCGGACGCCCCGCCACCGATGATGGCGACCTTCGGCAGCCGGGCGATCGGTATGTCGCCAATGGCGGTGTCCGTTTCGGAAGCCCACCGGGCGACTTGCTGCTGCCGTTCGAGAATGGCGGCGATGGCGGCTTCGGTCTCCGGCTCCCCGCGCAGCAGTTCCGGCACGAATCCGGGACATTCCCGCAAGTGGGCCAGGCCCATTTTTTCAAGATTCACCTGTCTCCCGCTGGCCATCAACACGGCCCTGCCTTTGTCGAGCCGAGCCGACACGGCTTCGATATCCGCCGCCGTGGGAATGATCTTCAGCACCCCATGCTCTTGCAGCACCGCGAGCGCGGCCTGCTTCATTTCGATGACTTCCCGCTTCGATATCCTCTGCTCCGGGGGCAGGCTGGCATATCTGTCGCAAAGAACCCTCCACTCCCCCCGCGCGGTGAAGATCGCGTCCGCGATTTCCCTTTTCCGCGCCAGGGCTTGATAGGAAGGCATTTGAGCCAGGGCCCTGATGACGGGTGGTAGCCGGTCAAGCTGCTCGGAGGTGAAGTCGGGCATCAGTTGCGCCTCGCGATGCTCGCCAAGCGCGAAATAGTCGTCTTGTCCGGTCAGCCCGATCTGCCCTTTGCCGATCTTGTTCAGATTCATTTCGTAGGCGACCATACTTGCCCCCGCGGCAGCCAGAGCGATGGCCGTTTGCAGGAAATACCAGCCGGCGCCGACGATCATGACGTCGGGCTCCACTAGGCCACTCCGGGCGCCGAGTTCTGCTTGCAGCCTGGCCTGGAACGCGCCGCGTCTGGCCCGTAGCGCGGAAACCGCGGGTGACATGGCTCCCTGCGGGAAATCGGGAGGCAAGGCTCGTTCGACGATCGACTCTCGCTTGGGTAACTGAGCTACGGTGTCCAGCCTTGCATTCAGTTCTGGAATATAGGCGGATTGAAAAATTGACGGCATGACAATTCCTGTTTCAGACATACGACCACGGTCAATCGAAAGAGCAGCGCACGCTGCCGGATTGACAAAGACCGCTTCAGCGGCAAATGTTCGATGTCTGTGGCCCCAGGCACGGGGCGCGGTTCCATCGCCGCGCCCCGTGGGCGTGCTGCTCAGCGCTGGCGCGCTTCTTCCAGCAGCCTTTCCGCAATCTCGATCGCGATGCCGACCATCCTGTGCATGTGCTGGCGGGCGAAGTGCTCGGCGGCGACCGGGTCGCCGTGCATGACCGCGCGGGCGATGTCGACGTGGTCGGACAGGTTGAGCAACCAGTTCTCCCGGCTCAGGTCCCGGAAGTAGATCGTGTGCAGGATGGGGTAGTTGTACTGGTCCAGCAGCTCGCCCACGTCCGGGATGCCCGACATGTTGTTGATGGCCCGGTGGAAGCGGCCGTTCTCGGTGCGGTGGTTGCCCGGATCGTCGGCGCGCCGCTGGGCCTCGATGTCGTCCAGCAGTTCCTGGATGATTTCCCGGTTGCCCGGCTCGTGCGCGTGCTCCGCGGCCGCGCGCGCGCCCAGGCCGGAGATCACTTCGCGGATGCGGAACTGGGCGACGATGTCCTCGCGCCGGGGGGTGGCCACCGTCGCGCCGCGATTGGGCTCGATGCGCACGAAGCGATTGGTTTCCAGGCGCCGGAAGGCTTCCCGGACCGAGCTGCGGCTGACGCCCAGATCGCGGGTGACGTCCGCCTCGACGATGCGCTGTCCCGGCTTGTAGACCCCATCGACGATGCGGCGCGCGATCTCGTTCAGCACGAAGTCCGACACGCTGCCGGAGCGGGCTGGCTCGGCCTGCGGCGGCTGGTAGAAGGGAACGAAGGAGGTCGGATCTTTCGCCATGCTCGGAAGGGACGAACCGTAGGGAATACCGGGAATTGTAGGACAGGATGCATCTTCCTCCAGTGATACCCATCCGGCAAGCGAGGCTCTTTCGTTCGGACCAGGTAGTTTTCCCGATATGGAAGCCATCCATCTTGTCCGACAATATTTTCAATCAAACTGGAAATTCCAGGATAACCTGGATAAAATCGGAAATGTTGTCCGACAATAAATCCACCCCACCCGCCGAAAAAGCCACTCTGTCCGGCATCGACCTGGATCAGCGTGTGTCCGAGCTGCTTGCCGACCTGTCGGACAGCGTCGCTTTCCTATCCTCCGACAATGCCGGTCCGCGCTATCAGGAAGACTGGACGGGTGCCTTCGGCGTCCCCGCTCCTGTATTGCGCCCGTGCACCGTTGCGGCCCTGGCCGAGACCGTGCGCCGCCTGCATGGCGCGGGGCTGCGCATCGTCGCCCAGGGCGGCATGAGCGGCCTCGTCGGCGGCGGCGCGCCGATGCGCGGCGAAGTGGTCGTGTCGCTGGAACGGCTCAACCGCATCGAGTCCTGCGACCTGTACGGCGCGACCATGACCGTACAGGCAGGCGCGACGCTGCAGGCGGTACAGGAGGAAGCCGAACGCCAGGGCCTGTTCTACCCCGTCGACCTGGGCAGCCGGGGCAGTTGCACGGTGGGCGGCAACATCGCCACCAACGCCGGCGGCAACCGCGTCCTGCAGTACGGCATGACGCGCGCCTCGGTACTGGGCCTGGAAGTCGTGCTGCCCGACGGCACGCTGGTCTCCCGCATGGGTCGCGTGGCCAAGGACAACGCCGGCTACGACCTCAAGCAATTGTTCATCGGTTCCGAAGGCACGCTGGGCATCGTGGCGCGCGCGGTGCTGCGGCTGCACCCGCTGCCGCGCCAGCGCTACACGGTGGCGCTCGGCCTCCATGACCTGGACCAGGTATTGCGCGCGCTGGCCGCCTGCCGCGCGGACTTCGGTCCCATGCTGACCTCGTTCGAGGTCATGTGGCGCGACTTCGTGGATTTCGTCGCGCGCGGGCTGGGCATCGGCCGCGATCCGTTCGCCGGGGCCTGCGGCCACGTCGTGCTGCTCGAACTCTCCTGCTACGACCGCCAGCCGGAGCGCGACGAGGCACGGATCATGGACGCGCTGCAAGCCCTGTCCGAGAACCTGGACACGCCCCACGTCGTCGTCGCCAAGTCCCTGTCCGAGGCGGCCGAACTCTGGCGCATGCGCGATGCCTCCGGCGAAGCGGCGCGTCACCTGGGCGCCTACCTGTCCTTCGACGTCAGCATCCCGGCCGGCGAACTCCAGGCCTGCCTGCCGCGCATCTATGCAGGGCTGGACGCCCTCGATCCCGCGCCGCGGCGCCTGACCTACGGCCACCTGGGCGACGGCAACGTACACCTGCTGGTCGGCTGCGCGGGCCCCGCCGCCGAACACGTCGAACAATTGGTCTATCACGAGGTGATGCGCTGCGGCGGCTCGATCTCGGCCGAACACGGCATCGGACTCGAGAAGAACGAGGTCTTCCAGCGGCTTTATCCAGCCGCGGAACTCGATGCCATGCGCCGCATCAAGCTTGCCTTCGATCCCGGCGCCCTGCTCGGCCGGGATCGCGTCTTCGGCCTGTCCTGATCCCCTCCTCCACCCCGTCCCGCCCCGGAGCTGCCATGAAGCCTGCCCTGATCCTCCATGCCGCGCGACTCGCCACGTGCCTGTCGCTGGCCTGTGTCGCCTCGCTCGCCCACGCCCAGCAGACCTACAAGGTCGCGATCGCGCAGTTCGGTCCCGACCATACGCTGGACACACTGGTGTCGAGCTTCAAGAAGGAGCTGGCCAGGCAGGGGCTGAAGGTGGCCTACGACGAAGGCCACGTGAACTTCGACCGCTCGCTCGCGCCCCAGTTGCTCAATCGCGAGGCCGCCGGCAAGCCCGACCTCATGCTCACCATCACCACGCCGCTTACGCAGACCGCCAAGCAGGTGCTGGCCAACCGCAGCTTCCCCATCGTGTTCGGCGCCGTCGCCAATCCCGTCGCCGCCAAGCTGGTGCCGTCCTGGGACCGGGGCGACACGCTGATGACCGGCGGCTCCAACCTGCCCAACATGGATGCGTCGGTCGGCTTCATCAAGCAGCTCACCCCCGGCGTCAAGCGGCTGGGCTTCATCTACAACCCCGGCGACGATGCCGACCTGGGCTTCCTGAACGCGCTGGAGAAAGTCGTCGGCAAGTACGGCTTCACCCTGGTGAAGGTGGGCGTGGACAACGCCAACGACATCCCCACCCGTGTCGCGTCACTGCAAGGGCGCGCCGACGCGCTGATGGTGCCGGCTTCCAGCATGCTGATTCCCGCCGCCGCGGCCATCGCCTCGGTCACCAACCGCATCAAGCTGCCGACCTACAGCCCGAACGTCGACAACGTGGCCCAGCATCACTTCCTGGCCGCGATGACGGTCGAATACACCAGCCTGGGCACCAACGTCGGCCGCATCGCCGCGGACGTGCTGCGCGGGAAGAAACCCGCCGACATCCCCGTATCGGTCCCCGCGGTTGAAGACCACGCGGTCAAGATCAGCGGACGCCGCCTGAAAGACCTCGGCATCGCGCTGCCGGCGTCGTTGAAGAACTGCAACTGCGTCGTCGACTGACGCGCCGGAGTTTCGCATGATCGAGCTTGCAGCCGTCGACGTCGTGTTCTACCCGGGCACCCCGGATGAACGCACCGCGCTCGACCGACTGGATCTGACCCTGGAGAACGGCAGTTTCTGCGTCGTCGTGGGCACCAACGGCGCCGGCAAGAGCACCCTGCTGAACGTGCTGGCCGGCGCCGTCCGGCCGCGCACGGGCCGTACCGTCATCGACGGCACCGACGTCTCGTCCTGGCCGGTGCACCGCCGCGCGCAATGGGTCTCGCGCGTGTTCCAGGACCCGATGGTCGGCACGGCGCCCGCGCTGTCCATCGAGGAAAACCTGGCTTTCGCCGCCATGCGCGGCCGCCGGCGCGGACTGCGCATGGCGCTCAACCCCCGCAACCGGGCCCATTTCCGCGATGAACTGGCGCGCTTCGGCCTGGGGCTGGAGAACCGCATGGGCGCCGCCGCCGGCCTGCTGTCGGGCGGACAGCGGCAGGTGCTCGCGCTGCTGATGGCGGCGCTGAACCGCCCCCGCATTCTGCTGCTGGACGAGCACACCGCCGCGCTGGATCCCCGCACGGCGCAGCTCGTCATGGAGGCGACGCGCCGCATCGTGGCCGAGCAGCGGCTGACCACCCTGATGATCACGCACAACATGGCGCATGCGCTGGAATACGGCGACCGTCTGCTGATGATGGAATGCGGGCGCATCAAACTGGACATCGGCCGCGACGAGAAACCACGCCTGACGATCAACGACCTGGTCCAGCGCTTCGGCCAGGCCGACGACCAGATCCTGCTGCAGGCCAGCGCATGAACGCGTCCTCGCGCATTCCCCTACGGAGCCGAACGTGGAAGTCCTGAACACCTTCTATCACCTCGTCCCCATCACGGCCGTCCAGGGACTGCTGTATGCCTTCGTCGCCATGGGGGTGATGATTCCCTTCCGCCTGCTGAACGTACCCGACCTGACCGCCGAGGGCGCGTTTCCGCTGGGCGGCTGCCTGGTCGCAGCATTGATCACGGCCGGGCTCCATCCCTTCCTCGGCACCCTGGCGGCGGCTGGCGCGGGCTTCCTGGCCGGCGCCGTCACCGCGCTGATCCACCTGAAGTTCCGCGTCCATTCGCTGCTGGCCGGCATCCTGACCATCACCATGCTGTGGAGCGTCGACCTGCGAGTGATGGGCAAGCCCAACACGCCGCTGTTCGGCCTGCCCAATCTGTACGACTGGATAGATCCGGCCATCATGCAAAGCCTCGCGCTGCAAGGTGGCCTGCTGCTGGGGGCGCTGGTGGTGCTGGTGCTGCTGCTGTGGTGGGGCCTGCACACCGACGTGGGCCTGGCCCTGCGCGGCGTCGGCGCCAACAGCCAGCTCGCGCCCGCGCTCGCGGTCGACTCCACGCGCTACATCGTGGTCGGCCTGGGGCTGGCCAACGCCATCACCGCCGCCGCGGGCGCGCTGCTGGCCCAGAGCCAGGGCTACGGCGACGTCAACATGGGCTTCGGCATGCTGATCAACGGCCTGGCCGCGCTCATCATCGGCGAGGCCATCATCGGCCGCCGGACGCTGCTGCGCCAGCTGTGCGCGCCGGTGGTCGGCTCGCTGCTGTACTACCAGCTCAGTTCGCTGGTGCTGTCCTTCGGCCTGATGCCATCCGACCTCAAGCTGGTCACCGGCCTCTTCGTCCTCGTCACCATAGGCTGGCCCATCCTCAGGGGCCGCGCCCGCGCCGGCTCGATCGCCGGATGAGCCCTCTGTCCCCCCTCACTCAGGAGCCACCCATGACGGAAATGCTGCAACAGCCCTATACCGGCCCCAGCGCCTGGACCCGCCCCCAGATGGAGGCCGACAAGAGCTGGATCTACACCCTGTCGCCGGCCGAGGTCGCCGAGATCCGCGCCGCGGTCGCCACCGCCCTGGCCACGGGCAAGCCGCTGGAATCCATTGCCCGCGCCGATTTCCCGCTTGCCAACCTGGCGGGTCGGCTGGCGATGCTGGGCGAAGAGTTGGAGAACGGCCGCGGCTTCGAGATGTGGCGCGGCCTGCCGGTGGAGGACTGGAGCCTGGAGGAACGCAGCATCGCCTACTGGGGACTGGGGCAGTACCTGGGCGACGCGGTCGTGCAGAATGCGCGCGGCGAGCTGTTCGGCCACGTGCGCGACACCACGGCCGGGGCCGATCCGCAGACCAACGCCAACACCCGCTTCTACCACACCAACCGCGCGGCGCCCTTCCACGTGGACGGCGCCGACATCGTCGGCCTGATGTGCGTGCGCACCGCCAAGGCCGGCGGCGCCAGCCTGGTGGTCAGCTCCACCAGCATCTACAACGCGCTGCTGCGCGACCACCCCGACATGATCCCGCTGCTGTTCGAGCCGCTGTGGTTCGACCACCGGGGCGAGCACAACGCGGTCACCGGCAAGCCCTATTGGGTCACGTCCATCTGCGGCTGGACCCACGGCAAGCTGTCGATGATGTACCTGCGCAATTTCATCGAATCGGCGCAGCGCTACGAAGGCGCGCCGCCGCTGACCGCTCGCCACAGCAAGCTGCTGGAGCTGATCGACCACTATGCGGAATCGCCGGAGCTGTGCCTGTCCATGGCTTTCCTGCCCGGCGACATCCAGTGGCTGAATAATCACATGACGCTGCACTCGCGCACCGAGTTCCTGGACTGGGAAGAGAACGAGCGCAGGCGCTGGCTGATGCGCCTGTGGCTGAACCGGCGCGAGCGCAACCGCTATACCGATACCTACGGCTACTACGGCATCGCGCCCGACGCCAAATGACGGCCGGCGGGAGGTTCAGGCCTCCCGCCCCTGCCCCGCCAGTTCGGCGCCGCAGTGCTTGCAGTAGTTCGCGTCGTGGTCCTGCCCGGGCGTCAGGCACACCTGGCAGGTGCGCGCCGCGGCCCGGCGCCGCGCGCTCTCGGCCAGCGTCATCTCCATGGTGACGATGCCCGTCGGCACGGCCAGGATGCCCCAGCCCAGCAGCATCATGACCGAGGCGATCAGCCGCCCCAGCGCCGTATGCGGCGTGATGTCGCCGAAGCCTACCGTGGCGATGGTCGAGATTGCCCAGTAGACGCCCACCGGAATGCTGGTGAAACCATACCGGGGTCCTTCGACCACGTACATGACCGTGCCCATGACCAGCACGATCAGCAGCACCACCGACAGGAAGACCATGATCTTGCGGGACGAGGCGCGCAGCGCCCGGGCCATCATCAGGTATTCCTCGGTAAACAGGCGCAGCTTGAACACGCGGAAGATGCGCAGAAGGCGCAGCACGCGGATGCCGATCAGGAAGGCCAGGCTGGGCGTCAGCAGCGCCGCGTAGGTAGGCAGGAAGGCCAGCAGGTCCACCACGCCGTAGAAGCTCATGGCATAGCGCAGCGGGCGCCGCACGCACAGCAGCCGCAGCACGTATTCGATCGTGAAGAGCACCGTGAAGGCCCACTCCAACGGGCCGAACAGGCCGCCCAGGCGCTGCGACAAGAAGGCCACGCTATCGGCCATCACCACGGCCAGGCTGGCCAGGATGACCACGAACAGCAACTGGTCGAACCGCCGTCCGGCGGACGTGCCGGTCTCGAACATCACCGCGTACAGCGACCGCCGCCATCCCTGCTCGGGCCTGCCGAAGGCCTCGGCGATGTCATGGTCGCGCTTCGTCGATGGGGTTTCCTGGACCACGCCCGCTCCCGCGCCAGCCACGGCCCGGCGGGCCCGCGTCCTCTGGCATGCGGAATCATAGGGGAAGCGCCGGGCGTCCGCCAAGGCGCCCCGCCGGGCCGAAGACTCAGCCCGCGCCGTCCTTTCGCGACTCCAGCAGTTTCACCAGGCTGTGCAGCACGCGGTTGGCCGGCGTCGGCACACCCAGCTCGCCGCCCCGGCGGACGATGTAACCATTCAGGTGATCGATCTCGCTCGGCTTGCCGCGCGCCAGGTCCTGCGCCGTCGACGACAACTGGGTCGGCATGCTGCGGCTGATGCGCATCACCGCCTCCCAGGTGTCGCCGGGCACCGCCACACCCGAGGCCGCCGCCACCGCCAGGCATTCGTCCACCACGTCGCGCATGGCGTCCAGTACGCCCTCGCCCTCGACCAGCCGGCCATAGGGCAGTTGGGTCGCGGCCGACAGCGCGTTGTAAGCGCAGTTCAGGATGAGCTTGGCCCAGAGTTCGCCCACGGCGTTGCCCGACACCGTGGCCGGGATGCCGGCCGCGCTCAGGACGCCGGCCGCTTCCTCGCTGCGCGGCGACGGTCCGAGCACCAGCTCGCCACGGCCGTGGTGGCGCACGTGGCCCGCGCCCGCCATCTCCACCGCCACGTAGACCACCGCCGGCACCACCGGCTGCGGCAGCAGGGCCTGCAGGCGCTCGGCATTGTCGACGCCGTTCTGCAGGCTGAGCACGACGGCGTCGGCATCCAGGTGCGGCGCGATCTGCCTGCCGGCATCCTCGGTATCGGTGGACTTCACGCAGAACAGCACGAGCTTCGCGCCGGCCACCTCCCCGGGATGTTCGCCGGCCCGCGCCGGCACATGGCCGTGGAAGGACTTCGTTTCCAGCAGCAGGCCCTGCCGCCGGACCGCTTCGACATGCGCGGGACGCCCCACCAGCACCACGTCGTGGCCGGCGCGGGCCAGGATCGCGCCGTAGTAGCTGCCGACCGCGCCGGCTCCCATCACTGCAATCTTCATGTTCACCCCTGAAACTGGAATCCTTCATGCCGGCAGGCCATGCCCGCAGCCGCAAGTGTATGCCGCCGGCCACATCCTCCCGTCGCCGCCGTTGCCTCGTCCGGCATGGGCTGATAGACTTTATGTTCGGCTTTCTGCCTTCACATCCATCCCCCCATCCAAGGAGACGCAAAATGATCAACACGCGCATCGTCGTCTCCGGACCGGCTCCCCGGCACCTCTAGGTTGCCCCCCGCGGGCGGTTTTCCTGCCCGCACACACTCCCGGACGGTTTTTGCTCCACGCACGCCACAAGCGCGCGATGGCCCGTCTGTTCTCTATTCCGACTTTGGAGACCCCGCTCCACCGTGAGCCGGGGCTGTCGCAAATGGCATCGAAGAAACTCGACTTCCGTGGACAGTCCTACAAGGACGTCCTTGGCTTTACTTTCCGCCACTGGGCCGAACAGCCCTGGCGCATCCTGACCATCATCGTCGCGGTCCTGCTGTCGACGCTGGCCAGCGTGGTGACGCCGCTGTACGCGGGCCGCCTGGTCGATGCCGTGGCTTCGGGCGCGGCCAGCGATCCAACCGCCTGGCAGGCGGCCATCACCGCCTTCTGGATACTGGCCGCGCTGGGCGTGGGCGCCACGGCGCTGCGCCAGGTGGTATTCCTGAGCCTGACCTTCCTCACGCTCAAGATGATGAGCAAGATCGCCGCCAACGCCTTCCATCGCGTACAGCGCTTCTCGACCGACTGGCACGCCAACAGCTTCGCCGGCTCCACCGTGCGCAAGGTCACGCGCGGCATGTGGGCGCTCGACCTGCTGAACGACACACTGCTGGTCGCCCTGCTGCCGTCGCTGGTCATGCTGGCCGGCGCGACCATCCTGCTGGGCGCCACCTGGCCGCTCATGGGCGCCGTGATCGGCGTGGGATCCCTGCTGTACGTGATGCTGACCGTCATGCTGTCGCTGGGCTTCGTCGCGCCCGCGGCGCGCCTGGCCAACGCCTGGGACACGCGCATGGGCGGCGCGCTGGCCGATGCCATCACCTGTAACGCGGTAGTCAAGGCCTTCGGCGCCGAGGAGCGCGAGGAAACACGCCTGGCGCGCGTGATCGGCAAGTGGCGCCTGCGCACCCGCCGCACCTGGGTGCGCGGCACGATCAACGGTGGCGTCCAGGGCATCATGCTGATACTGATGCAGGCCGCCATCCTGGGTACCGCGCTGCTGCTGTGGTCGCGCGGACAGGCCAGCGTGGGCGACATCACCTTCGCGCTGACGACCTTCTTCATGCTGCAGGGCTACCTGCGCGACGTGGGCATGGACATCCGCAACCTGCAACGCTCCATCAACGACATGGAGGAACTGGTCTCGCTGGAACGCCAGCCGCTGGGCATCGAGGACCGTCCTGGCGCGCCCGCCATCGCCATCGGCCCCGGCGAGATCCGCTTCGAGCACGTGGACTTCCGCTACGGGACGCACGACACCCCGCTCTATCGCGATTTCTCGATACGCATCGCGCCGGGCGAACGGGTCGGGCTGGTCGGCCACTCGGGCTCGGGCAAGACCACGTTCATCAAGCTGATCCAGCGCCTGTACGACGTCAGCGGCGGCCGCATCACCATCGACGGACAGGACATTTCCCGCGTCCGCCAGGCCTCGCTGCGCCAGCAAATCGCCATCGTGCAACAGGAACCCATCCTGTTCCACCGCTCGCTGGCCGAGAACATCGCCTATGCCCGGCCGGACGCCACGCGGGCGCAGGTCGAGCGCGCCGCGCGCCAGGCCAGCGCCCACGACTTCATCATGGCCCTGCCCCACGGCTACGAGACCCTGGTGGGCGAACGCGGCGTCAAGCTGTCGGGCGGCGAGCGCCAGCGCGTCGCGCTGGCCCGCGCCTTCCTGGCCGATGCACCCATCCTGATCCTGGACGAGGCGACCTCCAGCCTGGACAGCGAAAGCGAGGTGCTGATCCAGCAGGCCATGGAGCGCCTGATGGAAGGCCGCACCACGCTGGTGGTCGCGCACCGGCTGTCCACCGTGCGCGCGCTCGACCGGCTGCTGGTGATGGACAAGGGCCGTGTCGTCGAGGAAGGCACGCACGAGGCGCTGATCCGTATCAGGAACGGTGTCTATCGGCGGCTGTTCGAGAAGCAGGCCCTGGAACTGACCAAGGGCCTGTTGCTGGACGGCAATGCGCTGCGCAGCGCCGACGACGAGGACTGGCTGGCCGAACCGGATGCGCTGGTGGAGAATCCGGCCGACGCGCCGATGCCGCCGGGCAGGTAGCCGCTGGCGGGGCCGCCCCCCCTAGCGGCGCGCCTCGGTGGCCATGCGTACGGCCAGCCCCGCCAGCACCGTGCCCATCAGCCACCGCTGCGCGACCAGCCACAGCGGGCGGCGCGCCAGGAAGGCCGCGATCGAACCGGCCATGATGGCCACCGTGGCGTTGACGCTCATGCTGATCGCGATCTGCGTCGCGCCCAGCATGAACGACTGCATCAGCACGCTGCCCTGCTCGGGCTGGATGAACTGCGGCAACAGCGACAGATACATCACCGCGATCTTGGGGTTCAGCAGGTTGGTCAGGAAGCCCATCGCGAACAGCTTGCCCGGACCATCCCGCGGCAGTTCGCGCACCTGGAACGGCGAACGCCCGCCCGGCCTGACCGCCTGCCACGCCAGATAGAGCAGATAGATCGCGCCGCCCGCGCGCAGCGCATCGTAGGCATAGGGCACGGCCATGACCAGCGCGGTGATGCCCAATGCCGCGCACAGCATGTAGAACACGAAGCCGAGCGCCACGCCGCCCAGCGACACGAGTCCGGCGCGCGGCCCCTGCGAGATCGAGCGCGAGACGAGGTAGATCATGTTGGGACCTGGCGTAAGCGCCATTCCCAGCGCCACCAGGCCGAAGGCAAGCAGGCTGGACGTATCGGGCATGATTTTCTCCGGGCGCGGATACCCATGGAACATGCCGACCAGCATACGCCATGGGGGTCCATCCTGCGACCCCGACAAGAAAAGTAGGCGGCGCGGGAATTTCCGGCTATCTTAAGCCGCGTATTCGATCCCCGGCCGACCGGGCCGCATCCATCATGCCATCCGACACCCACCGCCATCCCCCGCTGCGGCACCGCGACGGGCATCACGCCCGCGTCACCTTCGAAGAACTGTTCTTCGACCTGATCTACGTCTTCGCCGTCACGCAGATCAGCCACCAGCTCCTGCACCACCTGACGCTCACCGGCGTGATCGAATCGCTGATCCTCTGGCTGGCCGTCTGGCTGGGCTGGCAGTACACCTGCTGGGTGACGAACTGGTTCGACCCGGAAACCCCACGCATCCGTGGCCTGCTCTTCGCCACCATGCTGCTCGCGCTGTGCATGGCGGCCAGTCTGCCCGAGGCCTTCGGCGACCGCGCGCTGCTGTTCGCCGGCTCTTATGCCGCGATGCAGGTGGGCCGGACCGCCTACATCGTCTGCCAGTTGCCCGCCAGCCATCCGCTGGCCGCCAACTACCGCCGCATGCTGGGATGGCTGGTCATCGCCGCCGTCTTCTGGATAGCAGGAGCGATGGCCGACGGACACGAGTTGCGCGCGCTGCTGTGGCTGGCCGCGGTGCTGTGCGAGTACGGCTCGCCCATGTTCGGCTTCGCCCTGCCCGGCATGGGCCGCTCCCATACCCGCGACTGGACCATCGAGGGTGGCCACCTGGCCGAACGCTGCCAGTTGTTCGTGATCGTGGCGCTGGGCGAGACGCTGCTCGCCACCGGCGTCATGCTGGCGGACACCGAGGCCTGGAACACCGCCATCGTCTCCGGCGTGCTGGCCACCTTCCTCGGTACCCTGGCGATGTGGTGGCTGTATTTCGGCACCTCCAGCAAGGAAGCCACCGAGGCCATCACGCGCTCGGCCGACCCCGGACGCATCGGCGCCTACTTCCACTACATCCACGCCATCCTGGTGGCCGGCATCATCGTCACCGCCGTCGGCAACGATCTCGTCATGGCCCACCCGCACGAGGCGCTCGGCACGGCGCAGGTCATCGTGCTGGTGGCGGGTCCGGCCATCTACCTGCTGGGCAGCGCCATCTACAAGAAAGTCGTCTACGGCTCGATCCCGGGTTCGCACCTGGCCGGCGCGGTGGCGCTGCTCGTGCTGGTACCCGTGGGCTATGCCGCCACGCTGCTCGTCATGGGCTGGCTGACCACGGCGGTCCTGACGGGCGTAGGCCTGTGGGAAACGCGGCGACTCAGGCAGCGGCGCGCCCGTCAGCCCGCGCCGCCGCTGGCTCACTGAACGGGCCCGGTGCCCCCACCACACAAGGGACTCACGTGTCGCAAGAAAGCTTGAGCGCCAGGCTGGAGCAACCGGTGGACGACAGCCGGGACCACGTCCTCGGCCCCGCCGATGCTCCCATCACACTGGTCGAATATGGCAGCTACGCCTGCCCGTACTGCCGTGCCGCCAACGAACGCATCGCGGAAATCCGGCACCAACTGGGCGACCGGCTGCGCTATGTATTCCGCCACTATCCGCTGCCGGGCAGCGACATCGCGCGCCGCGCGGCGGAGCTGGCCGAGCATGCGCGCGACTCCCGTCAGTTCTGGGACGCCCACGTCACCCTGATGACGCATTCGCGCACGTTGTCCGAGGAAGACCTGTCCCTGGTGGCGAGCGAACTCGGCGCCCCGCCCGCCGGCGCGCGGCAGGCGGCCGACGACGACCAGGCGCGGGCCCGGGTCGATGCCGACGTCGCCGGCGCCCGGGCCAGCCGGGTCATGGTCACGCCCACCTTCTTCATCAACGGCCGCCGCTACGACGGCCCGTGGGACGAAAGCTCGTTCACCGACGCCATGCTGCGCACGCCAGGCCATCGCCTGCGCAGCGTGGCGCAGGACTTCGCCGGCTGGGCTCCCTCGGCCGGCGTGCTGCTCCTGCTGGCCGCCGCGCTGGCCGTCCTGATGACGAACTCCGGGCTGGGGGAGGCCTTCGCCGCGCTGTGGGAAACGCCGCTGGCGATCTCGCTCGGGCAGGCCGGCTTCGGCATGTCGCTGCTGCATTGGATCAACGACGGCCTGCTGACGATCTTCTTCCTGGTCGTGGGGCTGGAGATCAAGCGCGAGTTCACCGTGGGCCACCTGGCCAACCTGCGCTCGGCCGCGCTGCCGGTCGCCGCGGCCCTGGGCGGCATGCTCGTGCCCGCGCTGGTCTACAGCCTGGTCGTTCCCGCCGGCCCGTGGTCGCACGGCTGGGGCGTGCCCATGGCCACCGACACCGCCTTCGCCATCGCGCTGATCGCGATGATGGGCAGCCGCGTCCCCACCGCGCTGCGGGTGTTCCTGACCGCCGCGGCCATCGTCGACGACATCGGCTCCATCGTGGTGGTCGCGCTGTTCTATTCCGGTGCGCTGGACCTGGGTTACCTGGCCGCCGCCGCGGCACTGGTGGGCGTGCTGGCGATGCTCAACAAGGCCCACATCTACCGCGTCGCGCCCTACGCGCTGACCGGCATCCTGCTGTGGGCCTGCGTGCACGCGAGCGGACTGCACGCGACCATGGCCGGCGTGCTGCTGGCGATGTTCATCCCCACGCGGCCGCCTCCCAACCTGCCCACGCTGGTGGCGCAGGCCGATGCCATCCTGACGGCCGAGGCGCGCCGCAGCGGGGAAGTCCTGCGGCAGGGGCCCTCGCTGCCCGCGCTGGCGGCGTTCGACGCCATCCACGACCGCCTGGAATCGCCCGCCGACCGGCTGCTGCGCACCACGGGCGCACGTTCCAGCTATGTCGTGCTGCCGCTGTTCGCGCTGGCCAACGCCGGCGTGGCGCTGGCGCCCGACGTGCTATCCAGCCACGGCCAGCTATCGCTGGCCATCATCGCCGGATTGGTCCTCGGCAAGCCGCTGGGGCTCGTGGTGGCCTCGGTCATCGCCGTCCGGCTGGGCATCGCGCGCAAGCCTGCCGACTATTCCTGGCGCCAACTGGTGGGCGCCGGCGCGCTGGCCGGCATAGGCTTCACCATGTCGCTGTTCATTTCCGGACAGGCCTTCCCGGTGGAAACCGACTTCGCCGCGGCCAAGGTCGCGGTCTTCATCGGCTCCATCCTGTCCTCGCTGATCGGCGTGGCCATACTCTGGGGAGCCGGCCGGCCGTCGTCCACGACCGAGTCGTAGGCGCGGGCAGTGAATTGACTCCACCGGATTTCCTGCCCATACTGCCGCGGTTCCCAGGCCTTCCGGCCTGACCGCCCTCGACTCGAGCATGCATCGGCCACCCCTCCGATTCTCCAGGCAGGACCGTCATCGCGGCTATGCGATGCTGGTCCTGCTCGCGCTGCTCTGGGGAATGCTGGCGCCGGCCATCGCCAACACGCTGGCCCGGCCCAACGATGCCTGGGTCGAGCTTTGCAGCGTCTACGGCCCGAAACTGATCAAGCTGTCGGACGACGGCTCCAAGCCGTCGCAAGACGACTCGGCCACGACGCCCGCCGACTGCCCCTATTGCCGGCTCCATGCCGCCGTCGCGCTGCCGTCTCCCGGCGGCGGCCTCGTCCTGGTGGGCCTTGTCGTCTCGGCCGAGGCACCGGCGCTTCCTCCCGCTCCGCTCCTGGGCACGGCGCCCATCTCGCGCCCGCCTCCCTCGCGCGCTCCGCCCCTCACGTCCGCTTCCTGACCCCGCCCGGCCTGCCCGCGTGGCAGCGCCGTTTCGCCCTGCCGCGCCGCGCGCGCGGCCGACCAGGAGTCGTTCGTGTTCCCTCCCGTTTTCCCGATGCGCCCGCGTGCGCATCGCGCCGCTTCGCGCCCTTCCCTGCCCAGCCCCATGTGCGCCGGCCTGCTCGCCACCTGCCAGGCGCTGGCGGCGCCCGTCCATGCTCAGGCCGCCCCTGAACAGGCCCTGCCCGCCATTGAAGTCAGCGGCAGCGCCGACAGGCCCAACGGCAAGCTCAACCTCGACACGCCGGCCGCGGCCGCCAGCAATCTCCGCCTGACCGCCCGCGAGACCCCCGCCTCGGTCACCGTGGTCGATCGCGCCACGATCGATGCACGGGGCGCGCAGAACACCCAGGAAATCCTGCGCGCCATCCCCGGCGTGACCGCCCACGACGCGCCCGGCAACGTGGGCGTGAGCTATCGCGGCTTCGGCACCGGCTCCATCAGCCAGTTGTTCAACGGCATCAACGTCCAGTACTCGATCGCCGCCCGCCCCGTGGACAGCTGGATCTACGAACGCGTCGAGGCCATTGGTGGCCCGTCCAGCTTCCTGTTCGGCGCGGGGGCCGTAGGCGGATCGATCAACTATGTGACCAAGCTGGCCCAGCGCGAGGACATCTCCGAAGGCCGGTTGCGGCTGGGCAGCAACGGGCTCAAGGAAGCCTCGGTCGGACTGAACCGGCGCATCGCGGGCGAGGCCGACGGCCCGGGCCACTACCTGCGCCTGGATCTCAACCATCGCGACGCCGACAGCTGGGTCGACGGCACGGGCACGCGCGCCACGCAGTTCGCGGCCTCGGTGCTGTCCGACTTCGGCAACGGCTTCACCCACACCCTGGCCTACGAGTACCAGCACGAGCACGTCGACCGCCCCTACTGGGGCACGCCGCTGCTGAACCCGATCGCCGGCACCGCGCGCATCGACGACGGCACCCGCTTCAAGAACTACAACAGCGCCGACGGGGTGTACATCCAGCGCGTGCAGTGGCTGCGCTCCATCGCCGAGTGGCGGGTCAGCGACAAGCTGCAGTGGCGCAACACCTTCTACGTCTACGACGCCCTGCGCGATTACCGCAACGTCGAGAATTATCGTTTCAACGCCGACAACACCCAGGTCATACGGTCGAGCGCGCTGTTGCAGCGGCACGACCAGCACCTGGTGGGCAACCGCTTCGACGGCATCTACCACGGCGAGATCGCCGGCAGGAAAAGCGACTGGGCTTTCGGCGTGGATGTCAGCGTGAACCGCCAGACGCGCTTTCCGAACAGCCTGTCCGGCACGATCGGCACGGTCAACCCCTACGACTACGGCACCGAGCGCTTCTTCGACATTCCCGGCATGTCGCCGGGTTTCCGGCCCGACCGCGACAACAAGGTACGCACCCTCGCGGTCTATGCCGAGAACCGTACCGCGCTGCGGCCGGACCTGCACCTGGTCACCGCGCTGCGCCACGAGCGCATCCAACTCGATCTGACCAACCGGCGCGAGATCAATGCCGCCAACCCGGCCGAGTTCAGCCGCGGCTACCACCCGACCACCGGGCGCATCGGCCTGGTCTGGGACGTCACGCAGGACGCCGCGCTTTACGCCCAGTACGCCACCGCCGCGGATCCGCCGTCGGGCGTGCTGTCCACCGCCTCGTTCGCGGACGTGCGCAACAACAGCGAACTGACCTCGGGCCGCCAGGCCGAGGTAGGCGGCAAGCTGGACTTCTGGGAAGGCAAGGGAACGGCCACGCTGGCCGCCTATCGCATCTCGCGCCGGAACATCGCCAGCCAGGATCCGAACGACAGCAGCCTGACCGTGCTCGTGGGCGAACAGTCGTCCCGGGGGCTGGAGCTGGCCGTGGGCCTGCAGCCCGACCGGCGCTGGTCCATCCAGGGCAACGTGACCTACGTCGACGCGCGCTACGACGACTACACCCAGGGCGGCGTGTCGCTAGCGGGCAAGCGCCCGACCAACACGCCGGCCACCGTCGCCAACCTGTGGCTGTCCTACGCCGTCACGCCCGCGTTGCAAGCCAGCGTCGGGCTGCGCCGTGTCGGCCGCGTATATGCCGACGCGGCCAACACCGTGTCCTGGCCCGCCTACCTGCTGGTGGACCTGGGGGTGAGCTACCGCATCGACCGCCGCACCGCGGTCGTGGCGCGCATCCGCAACCTGACCGACAAGGTCTATGCCGCCAACATGACGCCGACCATGGCCTACCTGGGGGCACCGCGCACCGCCGACGTCAGCCTGCGGATCGCGTTCTAGGAGACGCCCATGCGTACACGCCTCAAGCGCTGGCTCTATCTGCTGCATCGGTGGCTGGGCATCGTGATGTGCGCGTTCTTCGTGATGTGGTTCGCCTCGGGCGTGGTCATGATGTACGTCGGCTATCCCAAGCTCACCGCGGCCGAGCGCCTGCAACACTTTCCTCCGCTGGACCCGGCGGCGTCCCTGCTCGGGCCCGCGCAGGCGCTGGCAGCGGCCGGCATCGCCTCGATGCCGAAAGACCTGCGGCTGTCGGCGGCCAGCGCCGGCCGGCCGGTCTACCTGGCCACGCTGGCGGATGGCTCTCGGGCCCGTACGCCCATAGCCATAGACGCCGCGACCGGAACGATGCTGCGCGCGACCGATGCCGCGCATGCCGTGGCCAGCGCGGCCGCCTATGCCGGCGGCGCCATCCAGGCGCACTATGCTGGCCTGGTGGACGAGGACGCGCATACGCACTCGCGCGCCCTGGACCCGCACCGGCCGCTACACCGCGTGCAACTGGACGACGAAGCGGGCACCCTGCTATACGTCTCCAGCCGCACCGGCGAAGTGGTGCGCGACGCAACGCGCACCGAGCGCGCCTGGAACTACGCGGGCGCATGGATCCACTGGCTCTACCCTTTCCGCGGCAATTTCTTCGACCGCCACTGGGCCGCCATCGTCGATGGCCTGTCCATCGCCGGCATCGCCGTCGCATTGACCGGCACCATCGTCGGGCTGCTGCGCTGGCGGTTCTCGCGCCCCTACCGCAGCGGCTCGCGCTCGCCCTACCGGGCCGGCATGATGCGCTGGCATCATCTGGTGGGACTGGCGTTCGCGCTGACCTCGCTCACCTGGATCTTCAGCGGCTTGATGTCCATGAATCCGTGGGGCCTGTTCAGCAGCGGCCGCGGCGGGCCTTCCGTGGCCGCCGTATATGGCGACACGGGCGAGATGCCCGCCAACGCGGCCCCCGTGCAAGCGCTGCTGGCCGGCGGCAACGTCCGCGAGCTGCGGTGGGTCCATCGCCTGGGGCGCGAACTCGTCCTGGCCTATGGCCCGGCCGGCCGCCCCACGCTGCTCGACGCCCGAACCGCGCAGGCCACAAGCCTGGATACCGGTGAACTGCGCCGCGCGGCGGCGGGGCTCATGGCCGTCCCCCTCGCCCGCATTGAGGTGCTCGACCGCTACGATCTCCACTACTACGACCGCGCCCCGCACACCATGACCGGCGGTGGCGACAAACCGCTGCCGGTCTGGCGCATCGAATTCGACGATCCCGCCGCGACCTGGGTACACCTGGACCCGTACACCGGCTCCGTCCTGAACAGCACCGACCGCTCGCGCCGCGCCTCGCGCTGGCTGTTCGCCATGCTTCACAGCTGGGACTGGCTGCCGCTGCTGGAGCGCCGGCCGCTGTGGGACGCCGTGCTGATTCTGTTCAGCCTGGGCGGCCTCGCGCTGAGCGCCACGGGCCTGGTCATCGGCTGGCGCCGGCTTCGCCTGTCCGGGCATCGCTTCCGCGCTTGACAAGTTAATGACCGCCAGTCATTATCCAATAACGATAACGATTCTCATTAATTTGAAATCGTCATCCACTCGTCAATGGATAAGAGGCTCGTCATGCAACATCACGATCTCGGCCAGTGGCCGCTCGTCGTCAGCGTCTCCGCCGGCGCCCCCACGCTGGCGGACACCCAGGACTTCGCCCAGGCATGGGACGACTGGCTGGCACGCGGGCAAGCCTTCGCATCTCTGCGCGTGTTCACCGACGCCGCCTCGCTGACCCACCCTCCCGGCTCCGCGCAGCACGTCAAGCAGTGGTTCGGCCGCCAGGCCCAGGCCATCCGCGAACAGGTGATGGGCATGGCCAGCGTCGTCCCGGCCGGAGAGTTCGAGCGGATGTCCCGGATGAACGTCGAGAAGCTGTTCGGCGTGCCGGCCGCGATCTTCGCCGACCTGCCCTCGGCGCTGGCCTGGCTGCGCGACCAGGTATTCGCGCCGCGCGGCCTGCCCTTCGACGAAGCGGCGGTCATGGCGGCCGTGCGAGGGAAAACGGATGCGCGCTGAATCTTCCGGCGCCACGTCCGCCGCGACACGGCCACGCGTGCGCGCGCCGCAGAACCGGCGTGTCGAATTGCTGGATGCGGCCGAACGCCTCTTCCTGCAAAAAGGCGTGGCCCAGACCAGCATCGACGACATCACCGCTGGCGCCCAGGTTTCCAAGGGTACGTTCTACCTGTATTTCTCCTCCCGGGAAGAACTGCTGGGCGCGCTTCGGGAACGCTTTATCCAGGGCTTCTGCCAGCGCGTGGATACGGCCGTTCGGCGTCGCACGGCACCCGGCGAAAAGGGATGGAACGCCCGGCTGCGCGCCTGGTTTACCGCCATGCTGGACGGCCTGCTGGACCAGGTGATGCTGCACGACATGCTGTTCCACGACCCGCATCCGGCCAGCCGCGAACTCATGAAGGACAACCCCATCATCGTCCAGCTGGAAGCCCTGCTGGAAGCCGGCGCCGCCGCCGGAGCCTGGCGGGTGGCCGACAGCCGCGCCATGGCGATCATGATGTTCCACTCCATGCATGGGCTGGCCGACGACGCCGTCGCGCGCGGCAACACGGCGCAGCGTACGCGCATCGTGCGCCGGCTGACCGACACCTTTGCCGCGGCGCTGCGCTCCTGTTGACATCACGCATCGCCGCCATGACTCCGATACCCGCCCCCGCCGCGCCGGCCCCGCAAGCCGGCCCGGCCTTCGACTTCCGCCCCCTGCTGGCGGCCTACATGACCTGCACCATGGCGATGATGGGCTTCGTCTCGGTCATCGGCCCCGTCGCACGGCTGCTACATCTGGCGGCATGGCAGGCCGGCGCTGTCATCACCGTGGGCGGCGTGCTGTGGATGCTGCTGGCCCGGACCTGGGGCACCGCCAGCGACCGGCTGGGCCGGCGGCGCGTGCTGCTGGCGGGCGTGGGCGGCTTCGCCCTGAGCTACTGGGCGATGTGCGCCGTCGCCATCGCCTCGCTTTATTTCTTTCCCGCCGCCGGACTGGTCTTCGCCGGCCTCGTCGTAACCCGGGGCTCGGTGGGCGCGTTCTTCGCCGCGATTCCCTCGGTCAGCCAGGCGCTGGTGGCCGATCACCTGCCCGCCGAACGGCGAGCCGCCGCCATGGCCTCATTGGGCGCGGCCAATGCCATCGGCCTCGTGCTGGGACCGGCCATCGTCGCGGCGCTCACGCCGCTGGGCCTGTCGCTGCCGCTCGCCCTGATCGCGGTGCTGCCCCTGCTCGGCCTGGGCCTGCTCTGGAAAGCGCTGCCCGACTCACCCCCCGCCCATGGCACCGCCACGGCGGCACAGCGCCTGGTCGAGCCCAGGCTGCGCCGGCCGATGACCGTGGCCTTCGTCTGCATGTTCTGCGTCTCCATGGCGCAGATCACCGTCGGCTTCTTCGCGATCGACCAGTTGGGCCTGGCGCCCGAGGCCGCCGCGCGCACCGCCGGCCTGGCGCTGGCCATGGTGGGCGTGGCGCTCATCGTCGCGCAACTGGCGGTGCGCCGCCTGGGCTGGAGCACGCAGCGCCTGATCCGCGCCGGCGCGCTGGTCAGCGCGGCAGGCTTCGGCGCCGTGCCGCTGGCCAGCACCGGGGCCATGCTGGAAGCCGCTTTCTTCGTTGCCGCGGCGGGCATGGGCTGGATGTTCCCCGCGTTCGCCGCAATGGCCTCGAACGCCGTGGCGGCGCATGAACAAGGCGCGGCCGCCGGATCGGTGGGCGCCGCGCAAGGACTGGGCATCGTCCTGGGCCCGCTGGCCGGCACCCTGCTGTACGAAACCGGTCCAGGCGTGCCCTATGCGCTGGCCGCCATCCTGCTGGTGCTGGTGGCCGCCTGGCCCGCGCAAACCCGGGCCTGACGGCCCTGCCGCTCTTCTACAACCCGAACATCAGCGAGCGGTGCGCCGCGGCGCCCGCCATCGCGCCATCGCCCACCGCCGCCGCCACCGAGCCGGCGGGCCGGCCTGTATCGCCGCACGCGAACACGCCCGGCACGCTCGTGGCCTTGGTCGTATCGGTCTTGATCGTGCTGCCCCACGGACCCTCTTCCATCACGCAGCCCAACTGCTCGGCCAGTCCCGAGGACCGGACCCGGGCCGCGATGAACAGGCCGTCCAGCGCATGGACTTCGCCATCGGCCATGACCACCGCCACGCCTTCGCCGTCCAGCCGCGCCACCCGTCCCCGCACGAGGGCCACGCCGCGTCCGGCCAGGAGCGCGAGCTGCTGGGTATCGGGTTCGAAGGCCTCGTTCAGGAACAGCGTCGTCGCGCCCCAGTCGGGTAGCATCATCGCCTGGTGCATGGACATCTCGGACAAGGCCAGCACGCCGATGCGGCCCTGCTGCAACTCGTAGCCATGGCAGTACGGACAATGGAACACATGGGTGCCCCAGCGCTGCGCGAGTCCCGGCAGGTCCGGCAGCTCATCCTTCACCCCCGTCGCGAGCACGACACGCCGCGCCGTGCGCACCTGCCCGCCCACCGACACCGCGAAGCCCTCGCCCGCCTGCGCCACCGCGTCCACGCGGGCATCCAGCCACTCCACTGTCTCGTACCTGAGCAACTGGTCGCGGGCAATGGCGGCGATGTCGGCTCCCGCCTCGCCGTCGCGCGTCAGGAAACCATGGGAAAACGGCGCATATCGGTTGCGGCGCTCGCCGGCGTCGATCACGAGCACACGGCGCCGGGCGCGTGCCAGTTGCATGCCGGCCGAAAGCCCGGCGTAGCTTCCGCCGATGATGATCACGTCGTAGTCCATACCGCTCTCCTTGCTCTGTCGAATTCATGTACCTTTAAATGATACATAAAAATCCGCCGCAAAGCCCCGATACCCCTTCGAGGCCCGGGGCCATCCCCTAGCGGGGTACGTTCAAGACTGCGGGTGGTCCGCCAGGCCCCACGAGGCCGTGCTGCAGATCTGGTCGAATTCCCTGGCCAGGTCGGCCAGCGTCACCGCGCCCAGGCGCCGGACGAGCAAGGCTTGCGCCTCTTCCAGCGCATCGGCCAGCGCGGCGTTGACCACGCGTTCGACCGCGCAGTCGGGATGGGCGTGGTCCGCGCCGATCGCGAAGACCCTGGGCCCGCCCACCGCGCGGTGGATGTCCAGCAGCGTGACGGTGGCCAGGTCGCAATCGAGCCGCCAGCCGCCGTGGTGGCCTTTCTCGGACTGCACGTAGCCCGCCTTGCGCAGGCCCGCCAGGGTCCGGCGCACCACGGCGGCATTGGTGCCCAGCATCCGGGCGATCTGGGCGGACGTCACGGGCTGGTCGTCCCTGGCCATGTGCAGCAGCACGTGCAGCATCCGGGAAAGGCGGCTATCGGTTCTCACGCGGGGGTCTTGTCGGGGGCATGAATGGGATCCACCCGCGACGATAACGCATCTTCGCCGCCGCGCCCGCACCGACTAGGCGTGGCCCTCCGCCGCGATGCCGTCCAGCTCCGCCATCGCATCGGCGGGCAGCGCCAGCGCGGCTGCCGCCAGGTTCTCCCGCAGATGCGCTGGCGAAGACGTTCCCGGTATCAGCAGCAGGTTGGGTGCGCGCGCCAGCAGCCAGGCCAGCGCGACCTGCATGGGCGTCGCCTCCAGCCGCTGCGCCACGCGGGTCAGGATGCCCGATTGCAGCGGCGAGAAACCACCCAGTGGGAAGAACGGCACGTAGGCGATGCCCTGGCCGCCCAGTTCATCGATCAGCGCGTCGTCGGCGCGGTGCGCCAGGTTGTAGTGGTTCTGCACGCACACGATGGGGGCGATGCGCCGGGCTTGGACCACCTGCGCGGCCGTGGCGTTGCTCAGGCCAAGGTGGCGGATGAGCCCCTGCCGCTGCAATTGCGCCAGCGCGGTGAACGGCTCTTCGATCGACCCTTCGGACGGCGCGTGCACGTCTCCCATGATGCGCAGGTTCACCACGTCCAGCACGTCCAGGCCCAGATTGCGCAGGTTGTCGTGCACGGCCCGCGTCAGCTCTTCGGGGCTCTGCGCCGGATTCCACGACGCGTCGGACCCACGCACGGCGCCGACCTTGGTCACGATGGTCAGGTCCCGGTAGGGATGCAGGGCCTCGCGGATCAGTTGGTTGGTGACGTGGGGGCCGTAGAAGTCGCTGGTGTCGATATGGTTGACGCCCGCTTCGACCGCGGCGCGCAGCACCGCCAGCGCCGCGGCGCGGTCCCTGGGCGGCCCGAACACCCCCGGCCCCGCCAGTTGCATCGCGCCGTAGCCCATGCGGCGCACGGGTCGGTCTCCCAGGGCAAAACTGCCCGCTGTTTGCAGATCGGTCATGGCATTTCTCCGGAAAGCGTGGATGGATCACACTATAGACACAGCCGCCTCGAACGATAATCTGGTGTAATCGGCACAGGCTGTACGGAATTCCGCACAATGCAAGCACCGCTCCAAGACCTGTTCGCCTTCCTGGCCGTGGTTCGCGCCGGGGGCTTTCGCGAAGGCGCCCGCGCCAGCGGCACCTCCGCCTCCAGCCTGAGCGAGGCCGTGCGGCGGCTGGAGGCCCGGCTGGGTGTCAGGCTGCTCCACCGCACCACCCGCAGCGTGACGCCAACCGAGGCCGGCGCCCGCCTGGTCGAACGGCTGGTGCCCGCGCTGGGCGAAGTGGAAACCGCGCTCGACGTCGTCAACGGTTTCCGCGACCGGCCCGCCGGGACCTTGCGCCTGAACGTCCCGCTCAGCGCGGCGCGGCTGGTGCTCGCCCCCCTCGTCACCCCCTTCCTGCAGGCCTATCCGGACATCAAGCTGGAAATCGTGGTCGAGGACGGCTTCGTCGACCTGCTGGCCGCCGGCTGCGACGCCGGCATCCGCTACGACGAGCGGCTGGAGCAGGACATGATCGCGATCCCCATCGGCCCGCGCTGGCAGCGCTTCGCCACCGCCGCCGCGCCCGCCTACCTGGCTGCGCGCGGCCGGCCCACGCATCCGCGCGACCTGCTCGGCCACGTCTGCCTGCGTGGCCAGTTCTCCAGCGGCGCCATGCCCGCCTGGGAGTACGAACGCAAGGGGGAAGTGCTGCGCGTGGAGCCCACCGGGCCGCTGCTGGTCAGCCTGGGCAGCGGCGTCGAGCTCGCCGCCCAGGCCGCGCGGGACGGCCTGGGCATCATCCACCTGTTCGAGGGCTGGCTGCAGCCCGACCTGGACAGCGGCGCGCTGGAGCCCGTGCTCAAGTCCTGGTGGCGCCCATTCACCGGTCCCTTCCTTTATTATTCCGGCCGCCGGCACCTGCCGTCGCCCCTGCGGGCCTTCATCGACTTCGTCCGCGCGCACGAAGGCGCCGGCAAGCCCTCCCGAAAAGCCTCCCCACGTTGACGACCATGCCCACCGACGCCCCTCAGGCAAGACACGACGACTCACGCGACGGCGCCTGGCGGGTATTCGTGGTCTTCCTGCGGCTGGGACTGAGTTCCTTCGGCGGACCGATCGCGCACCTGGGCTACTTCCGTACCGAATTCGTCGAACGCCGCCGCTGGCTGGACGATCGCAGCTACTCGGATCTCGTGGCCCTGTGCCAGTTCCTGCCCGGGCCGGCCAGCAGCCAGGTCGGCATGGCAGTAGGACTGCGGCGCGCCGGCTGGCCCGGCCTGCTGGCCGCGTGGCTGGGCTTCACCCTGCCCTCGGCCCTGGTCCTGATCCTGTTCGCCTACGGCATGGCCGGCTACAACGACCTGGCCGCCTCCGGCTGGGTGCACGGGCTGAAGGTCGTGGCCGTGGCGGTGGTCGCGCAGGCGATCTGGGGCATGGCCCGGTCGCTATGCCCGGACCGGACGCGGGCGGGACTGGCCATACTGGCCGCCCTGGCGACGCTGGCCTTGCCCTCGGCGGCGGGACAGGTCGGCGCGATCGTGGCCTGCGGGCTGCTCGGTCGATGGCTGCTGGACCTGCCCGCGCCCGCCCCGGCGCATCCGCATTCCTACCCCATCTCCCGCCGCGCCGGTATCGCCGCCCTGGCGCTGTTCGTGCTGCCGCTGGCGGCGCTGCCGGCCTGGGCCGCCGCCAGCGGCTCCTCGCTCGTGGCGTTCTTCGATGGCATCTATCGCGCCGGCGCGCTGGTCTTCGGCGGCGGGCACGTGGTGCTGCCGCTCTTGCAAGCCACGGTCGTACCCACGGGCCTGGTCGACAACGCGGATTTTCTGGCGGGCTACGGCGCGGCACAGGCCGTGCCCGGGCCGCTGTTCACCTTCGCCGCCTACCTGGGCGCGGTATCCCTTGGTCCGCTGCACGGCTGGACCGGCGGCCTGGCCGCGCTGGCCGTGATCTTCCTGCCCGCGCTGCTGGTTCTTGTGGGCGCCTTGCCTTTCTGGGAACAACTGCGCCAGCGCCGCGGCATCCAGACCGCACTGGCCGGCGTCAACGCCGGCGTGGTCGGCATTCTGCTATCGGCGCTGTACGACCCGGTATGGACCAGCGCCATCCACGGCCGTGCCGACTTCGCGCTGGCCCTGGCCGCCTTCGGGCTGCTGGTCGTGGGCCGCGTGCCGCCCGTCCTGGTCGTGGTATTCGCGGCGCTGGGAGGCTGGCTGCTGGCGGCCTGAAGGCCGGGGATCAGTTCGCCGCGGGCTGGCCGCCTTCCATCGCCACCCGCACCGGCGGCGCCTCGCCCTGCTTGTCCTGCCCGAAATAGACCACCATGTGCGGATAAGGCAGCTCGATGCCGGCGGCGCTGAAATGCTGCTTCAGCAGGCGATTGTAGGCACGCTGCACCGCCCACTGCATGCCCGGGCGGGTCTTGATCAGGACCCGTATGGTCGCGCCCTTCTCGTTGACCGCGGTGACGCCCGGAATACTGATGTCTTCCAGGATCTCCGGCGCGAGCGCCTCGTCGGCCATCAGTTCCGCGAAGGCGTTGCGCATATGTTGCATGGCGTCGTCGATGCTCTCCCGGTGGGCGATCGTGTACTCGCCCAGGTGATAGGAGAAGTCCCTCATGTGATTGGACACCACGTCCACCGACGAAAACGGCACCAAGTGGTAGCCGCCGTCCAGGGTCCGTATGCCGACCGAGCGGATCGTCATCTTCTCGACCGTGCCGAACACGCCGGCCACCTGCACGACGTCGTTCTCGTTCATGCCGTTCTCGAGCTGGATGAAGACGCCGGTGATGATGTCCTGCACCAGCTTCTGCGCGCCGAAGCCCACGGCCAGGCCGACCACGCCGGCACCCGCGATCAGGGGCGCCACGTCTATGCCTATCTGCGACAGCACCACCATGACAGTCATGGCAACGATCACAATCAGCGCCGCATTGCGGAACAGCGACAGCAATGTCTTCTCGCGCGCGGTCGGCATGCGTCCGCCCTCGCGCAGGCTCAGGCGATGCTCGATGATGCTGGCCACCACCGTCCACGCCAGCGCCGCCGTCAGCAGCACGATGGCCACGTTCACCGCCACGCCTATGGCCGCCCCGCCGGCGTCCGAGGCGATCCAGCGCGACAGGTTGAAGGCGCGCCACGCATCCAGCACCAGCAGCACCACGACGATGCGGACCACCCAGCCGGCGAAGCGGATGGTCGCGGGCACGTAGGAGTTCAGACGGTTCTCCAGCATCGGCAGGCGGGCGCGCAGTTCGTCCGAGACCCGTACGGGCTTGGCCAGCAGCGCGTTCAGCAGCACGATGGCCAGGCTGCCCACGCCGGTTGCCAGCAGGGTCTGGAGCGTGGCGGCCACCATGAAGGGCAGCGCGTTGGCCGGATCGATCTGGCTGACCACCAGCAGTACGGTGAAATACCCGATTCCCAGCCAGTGCCAGACGCGCGCCAGCAGACGCGGCGAGGTACCCAGGAAGGTCGTCCTGCGCGAACCGCTGTGCTCGAGCTTCTCGCGCACCCGCTGGCGGTTGCGCCAGATCACGCCCACCGCATACACGTAAACGCCCAGCATGATCACCAATGCGGCCAGCCGGCCCAGCGCGGGAGACAGCGCCGCCGCCAGCACCGGATCGACCAGCATGGTGCCGTAGCCCGCCGCCATGACCAGCACGATCAGCCAGCGGTTCCAGTAGCGGGCCATCTCGTCCGACATCGGCAACAAGCGCAGGTGCGGATAACGCGTCGAGAACACGGTGCGCACCAGGACCTTGGTGATCTCGACCGCCAGGAAGGCCTTCAGGAACACAGCCACCAGCGGATCGACGGCGACGCCGTCCGGCCCGCCGCGCACGCCTGCCGCGTACGCCGCCGCGGCGGCCAGCAGCACCACCAGCGCATCGATGACCACCGCGCCGATGATGGCGCCCGCGCGCCGGTACAGGACCGGCATGCCAACGGGCGCTTCGGCCCGTGGCGAAGCCGTGGCATCCCATCCCAGGCCCGCCACCCATTCGTCGATGCGCCGGTAGATCCACAACGCGACCAGCCGCAGCAGTACGAAGGCGACGATGGCCGTCACGACCGACATGGCCAGCGGCCGCAACGCCCGCGCCTCGCTGCTGTCCATGGACGGACCGTCGCCTTCGGCCATGGCCCGCAGGTCCGCGGCGCCCTGCCCCAGGTCGGACACCAGGCTGGACAGGAAACGCTGCGTGCCGTCCGCCAGCCGCGCCCGCAGCGTGGGAGACTCGTGGGCGGGTGGCGCATCGGAGGCGGTACCCGCCTGCTTCGTGCCGGTTGCGGGCTCGTGCGCCCGCAACTGGTCGATCAGCGCCTTGCGGCTGTCAGGGTTCTCGAGCAGGTCGGCCAACGCGGCCGGCGTGGGCGCCGCGGTGGCTTGCGCGGCCATCGCGACACGGGCCGACACCAGTGTCGCCAACAGCAGCAGGATCAGGAACGCGAAGTGGACCAACCAGGGCTTGGACAGCCTGCGGCGACTCAGCGAAACGTCGCGGTGGGATTGCAGGGGAAGTGTGCATGCTGTCGTCGCGAGTCGAACCACTAGGGGGTCTCCTGGAGAAAAAATGGGTGAAAGGCGGGGCTTGCGCCCGCTCGCTACGCCACAGGGTAAAACACCCGCGGGCCGCAGACAAATCGCCGCGCCCGCTACGCCGCCAGCGTGTTCTTGTGGATACGGCCGGCCTTCATGATGAACTTCATGTTCCGGTCCGGATCGCCGATCAGGTCAAGATTGCGCAGCGGATCGCCGTCCAGCACCAGCAGGTCCGCGTGGGCCCCGGCCTCGATCACGCCCAGCTTGCCGGGATAGGGGTTGCGCGGACCGGACAAGGCCATCAGCCCGGCGCTGTGGCTGGTGGCCATGCGCAGCACCTCGGCGGCGTCGAACCAGCGCGCGAGCTTGGCGAGCTGCCTGCCCTGGCCGGCGGTGCCGGCGGGGTTGAACAGGATGTCGGTCCCCCAGGCCATCTTGACCTTGTGCTTCTGCCCCCATTCGAAGCAGCGCACGGTGCCTTCGGCGATCATCTTGCGCTGGGCCTGCGCGGCTGGGCTGCCGTGGGGGTTGGCGTCCTCGTCGGCCAGGAAGGGCTGGATGCTCCACCACGCGCCCTGGTCGGCCATGCGGCGCACGGTGTCCTCGTCCGCCAATTGGCCGTGCTCGATGGACCTGACCCCGCATGCCAGCGCGCGCTGGATGCCGGCGGGTGTGTAGACGTGGGCGCAGACGTAGGTGCCCCAGTCGGCGGCCGCCGCCACCGCGGCGCGCATCTCTGCCTCGGAATACTGGATGCTGTCCAACGGATCGAAATCCGACGACACGCCGCCGCCCGCCATGATCTTGATCTGGCTCGCGCCCAGCATCAATTGCTCGCGCACGCGCCGCAGGACCTCGGCCTCGCCGTCGGCGATGGCCGAGATGCCGGCCTGTTCGGCCACGCTGAGCGTGGTGCCGGCGGTGCGCGGCAGGTCCGAACGCTGGCGGAAATCCCCATGCCCCGATGTCTGAGAGATCATCGCACCGCAGGGATAGATGCGCGGCCCCGGGATGCGTCCTTCGTCGATCGCCCGCTTCAGCGCGAAAGCCGGACCACCCACGTCGCGTATCGTGGTGAAGCCGCGCAGCACCGTGCGCTCGGCTTCCTGCGCGGCCACCAGGTGCACGTAGGGAATGTCGGCGGTCAGCGCGACCAGTTGCGGAATGCCGGCCAGGATCGCATGCCAGTGCGCATCGATCAGGCCCGGCATCAGCGTGCGGCCGCCGCAGTCGATGATCTCGGCGCCGGCCACCGGTTCGGCCGCCGGCGGCATGGCCTTGATCATCGCGCCCTCGACCAGCACGTTGCGGCCCTCGATCAGCCGGCCGGCCCGGCCGTCGAAGATCCGCGCGTTGCGCAGCAGCACGGGCCGCCCCGCTGACTGCGCGAAGGCCGGCACCGCCAGCCCCAGGGCCGGTGCGGCCAGGCTCGCAGCGATGCCCCGCAGCACCGAGCGCCGGGTCATTCCCTGGTCGATGCGCCGGAACAGGCCGAGCGCATCGGCGCCATGGCAGGCGCAGCGCAGGCCATGCGCGGTGGCATGCCCGGGTAGACTTGACGGCATGAGAGATCCTCCAGGAACGGAACGTATTGCATGAGACCCGGCACGCTGGCGAATGCCAGCGCAAGGAGCGGAGTGTCGACGGTTGCGCGGCGGACGTAGACTGGACCGATCCCGTCTACCGGACGCACGCGATGCACACCTTATCCTGCTCTCCGTCCCACCACAACCTGCAGGCACCAGGCGCTCCCGGCCTGCCTGCGTACGACTGGCATGGCATCGAGCAGACGCTGGGCGAACAAGGCCATGCGGTCCTGCCCGCGCTGCTCGATCCCGCGCAATGCGCCCGGCTTGCCGCGCGCTACCCGCAGGATGCGCTGTACCGCAGCCGCATCGTGATGAGCCGCCACGGATTCGGACGCGGCGAATACAAGTACTTCGCCTATCCCTTGCCCGCCCCGCTGCACGCGCTGCGGCATGCGCTGTACCCGCGACTGGCCCCTATCGCCAACCGCTGGAGCCGCCTGATGGGCCAGGACCCGGACTACCCCGCCGATCTGGACACCTTCCTGGCGCACTGCCACGAGGCCGGCCAACTTCGCCCGACGCCGCTCATCCTGGCGTACGAAGCCGGCGACTACAATTGCCTGCACCAGGACCTTTATGGCGAACGGGTCTTCCCCTTGCAGGTGGCCATCCTGCTGTCCGAGCCGGGGCGCGATTTCACCGGCGGCGAGTTCGTCATGACGGAAACCGCCAGCGACGGCCAGCGCGCCGACGTCGTTGCGCTGCGCCAGGGCGACGCCGTGGTGTTCGCCGTCAACCAGCGTCCCGCGCCGGGCCGGCGCGGCGGCGTACGCAAGGTGGCGATGCGCCACGGCGTCAGCCGCGTTCACAGCGGCAGGCGGTACACCGTGGGACTGATCTTCCACGACGCGCGCTAGCGCAGGACCATGCAGACACTCGATCTCTTCTCCGATCCGATCTCCGGCCAGCCCGAGCCCATGGGGCCGCGCGCCTTCCTGCTGCGCGGCTTCGCGCTGCCCCGCGTGGACGAGTTGCTGCCCGCCATCGGCAGTGTCTCTGAGGCCGCGCCGTTCCGCCACATGGTCACGCCCGGTGGTTTCACCATGTCGGTCGCGCTGACCAATTGCGGCACGCTGGGCTGGACGACCGACCGCCACGGCTACCGGTACTCGCGCACCGACCCCGCCTCCGGCCTGCCCTGGCCCGCCATGCCCGAAGTCTTCTCCGCGCTGGCACGGGAAGCGGCCGACGCCGCGGGCTTTCCGCGTTTCGAGCCCGATGCCTGCCTGATCAACCGCTACCTGCCCGGCGCACGGATGTCGCTGCACCAGGACAAGAACGAACGCGACCTCGACGCCCCCATCGTCTCGGTCTCCCTGGGCATGCCGGCGATCTTCCTGTTCGGCGGCCACCAGCGTTCGGACAAGGCGGCTCGGCTCGAACTGCATCACGGCGACATCGCCGTCTGGGGCGGCCCGGACCGCCTGCGCTACCACGGCGTGTTGCCGCTGGCCGAGGTCCCGCATCCGGTCCTGGGCAGCCAGCGCATCAACTTCACGTTCAGGAAGGCGGGATGACCGCCGCCGGATTCGGGCGCAAGAAACGGAGCGCTTGCGCCCGGACTATTCTCTATCCTGATGCCATGATCACGAACCCCGGAACATCCGCCATGGGTACGCCCCCACCGTCCGGCTATGCCACCGACGATGCCCGCTGGCAGGCGGTCCAGGCGCGCGACGCCTATGCCGACGGCCACTTCGTCTACGCCGTGCGCACGACCGGCGTGTATTGCCGTCCCAGCTCGCCCACACGGCTGCCCCGGCGCGCCAACGTCGAATTCTTCGACTCGCCCCGGGACGCCGAGGCGGCCGGCTACCGCGCCAGCCGGCGGCGGCGGGACGGGCCCGAAGCCGCCCGCGAACGCGCGGCGCTGATCGCCCGCGCCTGCCGCCTGATCGAAAGCGCCGAGACGCCTCCGGGCCTTGCGGAACTGGCCGCTCAGGCGGGCATGAGCCCCTTTCACTTCCACCGGGTGTTCAAGGCGGAGACCGGCTTGACGCCCAAGGCCTACGCCTCGGCCCGGCGCGCGCGCCGGCTGCGCGAGGAGCTGGGCGAACCCGACGCCTCGGTCACCGATGCCATCTACGAGGCGGGGTTCAATTCCAACAGCCGGTTCTACGAGACTTCCGACCAGGTGCTGGGCATGCGCGCGCGCGACTACCGCGCGGGGGGCGCCGGCGCGGTCATCCGCTTCGCGGTCGGCCAGTGTTCGCTGGGCGCCATCCTGGTCGCGCAAAGCCAACGCGGCATCTGCGCCATCCTGCTGGGCGACGATCCGGACGCGCTGGTGCGCGACCTGCAGGACCGGTTCCCCAAGGCCAGGCTGATCGGCGGCGATGCCGGCTTCGAACGGCTGGTGGCCCAGGTGGTGGGTTTCATCGAGGCGCCCTCCATCGGACTGAACCTGCCGCTGGACGTGCGCGGCACGGCCTTCCAGGAACGCGTCTGGCAGGCTCTGCGCGAGATCCCGCCGGGCCGGACCGCCAGCTATGCCGAGATCGCCCAGCGCATAGGCTCGCCCCGGGCCGTGCGCGCCGTCGCCCAGGCCTGCGGCGCCAACCACATCGCCGTGGCCATCCCCTGCCACCGGGTCATCCGGCGCGACGGCGACCTGTCGGGCTATCGCTGGGGCGTGGAGCGCAAGCGCGCGCTGCTCGGGCGCGAGGCCGGCGGCTCGCGCGGCGGCGAATGACGGCGCGTGCCTAGCGCACCGGCAGAAAGGAAAACAGCATCAGGTTCTGTGCGTAGTTGATACCCAGCCGGCGCGAATTCTCGCCCAGCAGATTGGCAATCAGGTCCAGGCGCCCGATGATGGCGCCGAACTCTCGTTCGAAACTCAGGTTGACCTGCGTGTCCGTCCATTCGTTGGCCAACAGCAACGGCTCCCCGCGCGCATCGCGCCGGCTGCCCAGCAGCCAGGCCGCGGCCTCGACGTTGCGGGCCGCGTTATAGACCCGGCCGCCGTCCAGCAGGTCGAAGGCATAGAAACGCGTCTTGCCGTCGTGCGCCGCGACGATGGTGTCGGCCATGCCGTAGATGAAGGCGGCGACCCGGTCGCCGGGGTAGGCGGGATCCAGCGCCACCGCCAGGATCTCGACGTCGCGCAGGCCCTGGAGCCCCGCCGGCGGCGTGCGGGCATCGATGGACCGCCTGACCGTCTCGGCGGCGGACTCCATTCTGGGCTTGCCGGACTTGCGCCACTCGCGCGGGTTGCGCTTGTAGAGCTTGGTCATCAGCGACATCAGGCTGGACAGGTTGTCGCGCATGGCGATGGTCAGGGTCCGATTGAAATCGGTCTGCATCATCTGGTCCGAGGACATGTCCTCGGTGCCCCGCGACTCGTAGCCTGGGCGCGGCAGCGCGGTGTACTGGGCACAGCCGGCCAGCAGGGATAAAGCCACCGCCGCCGCGCCCACCGTCCTGAAGCTGGTCATGCGGGATCCGTTCTTCGCGTTGCCGCGAGGATAACCCAATGCGCGGCGATTTCCGCGCCGTCGTGAAACAGGTTTTCACAACAATGGTGAACGGATCTTGCAGCCGGCTAAGTGGTGGCCACCAACAGTTCCTCGGCATTGGCCGGCGGACGCAGGCCGTCCGCGCGGCCGGAGAAATACCGCCGGGCCAGTTCGTCGGCCGACACGTGCCGCGCCTCCTTGAATCCCTGCTCGCGGGCCAGCGCCAGGATCTGCGCCGGCAGGAAGAAACTCACGAACGGCGTCCCGCTCGCGCGCGCGCCCTTCTCCGCCATCTCCATGCCCGGACGCACTTGCGGATCCGCCATGTCCAGCGGCAGCAGGAAAGACATCACGAACGTGGACCCCGCCGCCAGCGTCGCCATCTGGCGCAGCGTGGCGGCGTTCGCCTCTTTCGTCAGGTACATGCTGACTCCGGTGGACACCACGACCGCCGGTTTGCCGCCGTCGAATCCGGCCGCCAGCAAGCGGTCCCGCCAGGACTCGCCGGCCTCGAAGTCGACCGGCACGAAGCGCAGCCAGTCCGGTGTCCCCAAGCCCAGTTCGACCAGCCGCCTCCGCTTCCATTCCTGCGGCCCCGGCCGATCGATTTCGAACACCCGCAGCCGCGACGCCACCTCGGGCCGGCGCTGCGCGAAGCTGTCCAGCCCGGCGCCAAGGATGACGTACTGCTCCAGGCCACGGCCGGCCTGCTCCACGACCAGGTCCTCGATGAAACGGGCCCGACCCACGATGGAGGCGCGGAACGGCCGGGTGAAACCCGGGTCCATGTCCCCGCGGCGCTGCCAGCCCGGCTCCGGCGCCAGCAGGCGCAAACCGACTTCATCCTGCAGCACGTGCGGCGCCGCATCGACCTCGACATGCAAGGCGCGCCACAAGGCCACCCGCGCCGCGGTGCTGTCGGGTACCACATCCTGTTCGTCATTCATGATCGTCGCTCGCTTTCCGGCCTGGGCCGGCGCCTGGAAGACTAGCACGCTGGAAACGCCGGATCGATCTCGTCCACCCGGACCCGAGTACGATGCGCGTACCGCCGACCCGCCAGGACTTCATGGAGACCCCGATGACCGCCCCCGCGCGCAAGGGCGCCACCCGCGCCGCCGACATTCCCGCCGACGTGCTGGACGCGCTGTCCCGTGGACAATTGCAAAGCGCGACGCTTGCCGAGTGCCTCGCGCTCGACCAGGAAAAACTCTTGCTGGCGGCCTTCCCCGGCCTGTCGCCCCGGGCCCGGCAGGCGGCCACGCAAGCCGCCCAGCTTGGCATCCTGAAGCGGATGATGGGCATGGGCGCCCTCCTGCTGGAGGAGCTGGGCAGCGCGGGCATCCCGCTGTGCCAGTCGCACGGCTCGGACACGGTGCGCGGCTGGGCCTGCTTCATGATCGGCGCGCGGCCGGATCAGGGCCTGGCCACGCGGCTGGCGGCCATGGAGCCGCTGGCGGACGACGCCCATTTCGGCGTGCGCGAATGGGCCTGGATGGCCATGCGCCCCCACCTGGCCCGCGAATTGGCGCCAGCCATCGTCCAACTGGCGGCCTGGACTTCCTCTCCTTCCGAGCGCCTGCGCCGTTTCGCCAGCGAGGCCCTGCGGCCGCGCGGCGTCTGGTGCGCCCACATCGCCGCCCTCAAGCGGCAACCCGGGCAGGCACTGCCGGTGCTTGCCCCGCTGCGCGCCGATACCTCCGCCTACGTCCAGGACTCCGTGGCCAACTGGCTCAACGATGCCGGCAAGGACCAGCCCGACTGGGTGCGCGGCCTGTGCCGGCAGTGGCTGGCGGACGACCCGCCCGCGGCCACCCGACGCATCTGCCAGCGCGCTCTGCGCAACCTGCCCGTCACCGGGTAGATTCGGCCCGGAACGCGGGCGTCGATCCGCCGTCGCGCAGCCTGAGGGTGATCGCCGCTCCCAGCGCCGCCGCCACCCCGCCGACCAGGAAGACCTGGGCATGGCCGAAGTGGTCGGCGATCCACCCGGCCAGCGGCCCGGTCACGCCATAGGCGAGATCCTGGAACGCGGCGAAACCACCTATCGCAGTCCCGCGCAGATGCACCGGCACGCGCCGGACCGCCTCCAGCCCCATCGCCGGGAACACCATCGAGCATCCCATGCCGGTCAGCAGCGCGCCCGCCATGGCCACCTCCGGTCCGGGTGCGAGCCAGAGCAGCGCCTGCCCTACGGCCTCCACCAGCAGCGACACCAGCGCCACCGGCGCGCCGCCGATGCGATCGGGCAAGGAACCGAACAGCACCCGCACCGCGACGAAGCCCACGCCGAAGCACGTCAGTCCATACCCGGCGCCTTCCCACCCCTTGGCCAGGAAATACAGCGGGAAGAACGCGCCCAGCGCGGCGAAGCCTATGCCTTGCAGGCCGACCACGACGCCGGGCCGCCAGATGCGTCCGAGCACCTGTGCGAACGGCGGCCGCCGGCCCGCCTGCGCCGGCACGGCGGGCGCGAGCGGCCACAGCATCAGCGCGCCCAGCAGCGGCAGCGCGACGCAGATCGCCATCAGGCCGGCGAACCCCACGTCCTGCAACAGCCACAGGCCCAGTGGACCGCCCGCCGCGAACGCGCCGTACATGCCCACGCCGAACACGGCCATCACCAGGCCGGAACGCGCAGGCCCCATCATCGCCATGCTCCACGCCAGCATACCGACCAGGGCCAGACTCTCGCCCAGGCCCAGCAGCAGCCGGCCCGCCAGCAGGACCGCATAGGACACCACGCCATGCCCCAGCGCCGGCAACGCCGACGCCAGGCACAACAGCGAAGCCAGCGCATACAGGGCCAGGCCCCGGAACATGCCCGACTTGCCGCCGCGTTCGTCGGCCAGCCGGCCGGCCCAGCCGCGGCTCAGTATGGTGGAAAGAAACGCGATGCCCACGGCCAGGCCGGAGGCGACATTACCCATGGCCAACGTGTGCGAGACATGCACGGCCACGGCCGGCATCGCCATGGCCACCGAGAGATAGCTCAGGAATAGCGCCACGGTCATCCAGACCAGGCGGCGCAAGGGAGAATACTGCGAGACGTTCGACATCGACCGCCGCTCCTTGGGAGTCAGGGCGGCACGGCGCGGGAGGATGGAGGGGAACGATGGATCAGGCAGCACCAACGCACACCGCCAGCCGGCCACGAGTGCCGCTGGTGATGCGTTGGTTGACGTAAACGCTTACGGCCGCGTTCGAAGGAACACTGCGGGAGGAATTCTAGCACCCGAAGAAGATACGCCGTGCTTTATTGACTTTAATTCAAATGTATTTGGCCTATACCGCGCTTCATCGGCAAAGGTAAAGCCGGCAGAATGCCAGCCATACCCCCGCTATCCAGGAGATTTTCCATGAGCATTCCTTCCTTCGGCGTCGGCACCTTCCGCCTGACCGGCCAGACCGTCATCGATTCAGTGCGCAGCGCCCTGGACGTGGGCTATCGCGCCGTCGACACCGCGCAGGTCTACGGCAACGAGGCCGAGGTCGGCCAGGCCATCGCCCAGAGCGGCGTCAAACGCGCCGACCTCTTCCTGACCACCAAGATCTGGACCGACAACTATGCCAGGGACAAGCTGGTGCCCAGCCTGCGCACCAGCCTGGAGAAGCTGCGCACCGACCATGTCGACCTGACCCTGATCCACTGGCCGGCGCCGGGCAACGGCGTCGAGCTGAGCGAGACCATGACGGCGCTGGCCGAGGCCAAGGCGCTGGGCCTGACCCGGCAGATCGGCATCTCCAACTTCAACATCGCACTGACGAAGGAAGCTATCGCGCTGCTCGGCAGGGGCGAGATCGCCACCAACCAGATCGAGCTCAGCCCGTATCTGCAGAACCGCAAGCTGACCGCGTTCCTGAAGGAACAAGGCATCACCGTGACCTCGTACATGACGCTGGCCTACGGCAAGGTGCTGAAGGATCCGGTCTTGGCCGCGATCGCCACCAAACACCATGCCACCGTGGCACAGGTCGCGCTGGCCTGGGCGCTGCAACTCGGCTATGCGGTGATCCCCTCCTCCACCAAGCGCGAGAACCTGGCCAGCAATCTGCTCGCCCGCGACCTCGAGCTCGATGCCGACGACATGGCGCAGATCGCCGCGCTCGAGCGCAATGGCCGCGAGGTCGATCCGCAGGGGCTCGCGCCCGAGTGGGACTGATGGCAAGGGCGCACATCCGGGCCGCCCGCCTGCACGTTTGGGCGAAGGTTCACATATACAATTGAGGCCATTTTCTTTCCCAGCCTCATGCAGAACGTCGCCACTCCGTCATCTCGGCAACCGGGCACCCGGGACGTCCGCGTCCTGGCCCGCGGACTCACGATACTCTCCGCTTTCGAGCCGGAGAACGGCTGGCTGACCAACTCCGAACTGGCCGCGCTCACCGACCTGCCCAAGCCCACCGTCTCGCGGCTGACCTCCAATCTGCTGGAGGCGGGCTACCTGGAATACTCGGCCCAGCGGGCCGCCTACCGCCTGGGCATGCCGGTGCTCGCGCTGGGTTTCGCCGCGGCTTCCCATAGCGATTTCGTCGTGCTGGCCAGGCCGCTGATGCAGCAGTTCGCCGACGAACACCGTGTCTCGGTGGTCCTGGCTTCCCCCGACGCCAGCAGCATGGTGTGCAACGAGGTCGCCCACAGCCGCGAGATGTTGTTCACGCTGCGCGTGCGCGCGGGTTCGCGCCTGCGCATCGACCGCTCGGCCTTGGGCAGGGCGCTGGTCGGCGCCATGGGCGATGCCGAGCGCCTTGCCTATCTCGAAAAACTCAGCATTGCCGATCCGTCGGCCTGGGAGCCGCTGAACCGGGAAGTGCCTCATGCCGTCGCCCAGATGGCCAGCCAGGGCTATTGCGTGGCGGCGGGCACGCTGGAGGAAGGAACCAACGGCGTGGCGCTCGTGATCGACACCCCCGAGGGACCGCACACCTATGCGCTGGGCTGCGCCGCGCCTTCGAACGCGCTGGCGATCACACGGCTGAAGCAGGAAGTCGCCCCCGGGCTGCTGGCGCTCAAGGCCAGGCTGGAAGCCGAGCTCAGCGCCGGCCAGTCGGAGTAGCCATGGTCAGGACCCGCCAACCGGCTACCGAGCCGTCCCAGGCCGCCGACATCCCGGTCGATTCGCTGCGCCGGGGCCTGGAGATCCTCCGGCTGTTCGACGTCCGCCACCGCAGACTGTCGCTGGACGACATCTCGAACAAGCTCGGCCTGACTCGAGCGACCACGGACAAGCTCGTCCAGACCCTGCTGAACCATCACTTCCTGCAACCGCTGGGCAACGACGTCTACCAGCCGCATGTCGCCTGCCTGGCGTTGGGGCGCGCGGTCAAGCGCCGCCTGCCCACCGCCCAGGCGGCACGACCGCTGATGCGCGAATTGTCCCAGCGCTATGGGGTCCACGTGACGCTGACCACGCGCGACCGGCTGCACATGCTGGTGGTCGAGCATTGCGTCCCCTCGGGCAAGGTTCGCCTGGGGCTGACCACCGGCTCGCGCTTCTCCATGGTCGCTTCCGCGTCCGGACGCGCCTACCTGTGGGGGCAGACCGAGGAACAGCGCCGCGTCCTGCTGGCCCAGATCGAGGACGAGGCCGGCGCGGGCATGCAGCGGCAGATCACCGACACCCATGCGGCCTTCCAGGAACTGGACCGGAACGGCTGGTGCTATCTGGCCTCGCCCGTCGCCAACCAGACCGCCTCGATCGCGACACCGGTGCACGCCGGCACCGGCGTGGAATTCGCCCTGGCGGCCATGGCCGTGGGCGCCAGCCTGACGGAAAAGAACCTGCGCCAGCAGGTAGCGCCCGAACTCTTCGCGGTGGCTCAGCGCATCGCGCTCGACAAGGACGCTGGCCGCTAAGGCCCCGGCCGGCGCCCCTCGTCCAGCGAACCCAGCGCGTCGCGCACCGCCTGGAGATGTTCCTCCGAGACGTGGGCGATGGCCTGGAACGCGGCCACGACGTCCAGGTGGGTCGGCAGCGTATGTTGCTCCGCGTCGCGCAACAGGCGCTTATGCATGCGCATGGCCTGCGCGGGATGCCGGGCGATGCGGCGGGCCAGGCCATCGGCGCGCGCGCGCAATTCGTCGTCGGGCACGACATCCGACACCAGGCCGATGCGCAGGGCCTCGTCGGCGTCGATGGGATCGGCCGTGAAGGCCAGCTCCATGGCCTTGGACCGGCCGACCAGGCGCGGCAGCATCCACGCCCCGCCGTCCCCGGCGACGATGCCCAGCCTCGCGAAGCTGACCGAGAAACGTGCGCTGCGCGCCGCGATGCGTATGTCGCAGAAGCAGGCAAGATCGCAGCCCGCGCCATAGGCCGGTCCGTTGACCGCGGCGATGATGGGGATCTCGATCTCGCTCAGGGCCAGCGGCACCTGATGCACCGTGTCCCGGTAGCGCGCCTGCACCTGTGATACGGAACCGGCCGAGAACATTTCACGCCGCGCCATCTGCCTCAGGTCGCCGCCCGCGCAGAACGCCCTGCCCTGGCCGGTGATGACGAGCACGCGCGCGGCGGGATCGGCGTTGGCGCGGCGAACGTGGCCGGCCAGTTCCAGGAACTGCTCCGTGCTGGAAAAGCGGTTCAGCGTGTCGGGATGGCTGAGCGTCAGCGTGACGATGCCGTCCCGTTCCTCGCGCTGGACGAAGTCCTCGCCCGCCGCCATGGCTAGGCTCCGATCCAGCGCGGCGGGCGCTTTTCGGCAAATGCGCGCGGGCCCTCGACGGCATCCGCGCTGGCATAGACGCGCTCGTGGAACGTGCAGGCCGCCTCGAAACCGCGATCGCACCCCAGGTCCATCGCCGCCCCCACGCTCTTCTTCGCCGCCCATACGGTCAACGGCGCATTGTCAGCAATGGTGCGGGCGACCGCCTGGGCCCGTTCGCGCACCGCGGCAGGCGTCGCCTCCACGTAGTTGACGAACCCCAGTTGATGGAAACGTTCGATGGGATGCATGTCGCCCGTCATCATCATCTCCAGCAGGAAGGGCTGCGGCAGCATCCACAGCATGGGCACGCCCCACGGCGAACCCCGCCCAACCTTGGCCTCGGAAATGCCGCCACGTGTTCCCTCCAGGCCGACCCGGATGTCGCTGTTGGCCGCCAGGACCATGCCTCCCGCGGTGAAATGGCCGGTCATGGCGGCGATGATTGGCTTGGACACGCGCCGCATGCGCTGGTGGAACGGATCGCGCAGCAGCTCCAGCATGTCCTTGCCCGACTCCGCTCGCACTCTTGCGGCTTCCTTCAGGTCCATGCCGGCCGAGAACGTCCCGCAATCGGCCGAGGTCAGCACGACCGCGCGCACCGCCTCGTCGCGGTCGACTTCGTCCCACAGATCCAGCAGCCGTTCGCAGACCTCGATCGACAGCGCATTGCGCTGGTCGGGCCGGTTGATCCGGATCGTGGCGATGCCGGATGCCAGCGTGTATTGCACGGGGGCTTCGGTAGGTGTCGTCATGTCAGCGCTCCTGGACACGGAAAGACGGCTTGAAAGATGGCTCCACGCTCGCCCCTCACTCGGGCTTGATGTCGGCGGCGTTGGTGAGCCTGGCGTAGTGCCGGCTTTCCTCGGCGATGTACTTACCGAACTCGGCAGGCTCCATCGGCGGCAGCAGTTCGTAGCCCACGCCGTCCACCTGCTTGCGCAGCTCGGGTTGTTCGAGCACGGCGCGAACCTCGCGGTTGAGCCGGTCGATGATCTCGGGCGATGTCCCCGTCGGCGCGAACAGGCCGTTCCAGTTGCCGATCTCGAAGCCCGGCAGCACCTCTTTCATGGCGGGCACGCCCGGCAGCTTGGCCGAGCGGTCCGGCGTGATGGCCAGCGCCTTGAGCTTGCCCGTGGTCATGTAGGAAAGACCGGTCGAGAAATCGATGAACATCATCTGCGTCTGTCCGCCCAGCAGCTCGGCGATGGCCTGGCCGTAGGCCTTGTACGGAATGGCGTTGATTTCCGTCTTCGTCATCACACGAAAGGTGCTGCCGGTGATGCGCGTGGTGCTGTTGGCATAGGGAAAGGACAGCTTGCCGGGATGCGCCTTGGCATAGGCGATCAGCTCGGCCACCGAGTTGACCGGCACCGAGGGATTGACCACCAGCGCATGCGGTACGCCGCCCACGATCGCCACCGGCGCGAAATCCTTCTGGCCGTCGTAGGACACCTTCTTGAAAAAGTACTGGTTCGCCACCTGGGTGGTATTGGTGCCGAACAACAGGGTGTAGCCGTCCGGCTGTGCGCGCGCGACGTATTCGCTGCCGATCATGCCCGTGGCGCCCGGACGGTTCTGGACCACCATGGATTGGCCCAGGCGCTTGCCGAGCGCCTCCGCTACCACACGCGCCACGGCATCGGTCGGACTGCCCGCGGCGAACGGCACGACGATGGTGACGGGCTTCTCGGGATAGGCGGCCCGGGCCGCCGGCAGTCCCTGCGCGGCAAGGGCCAGGACGCACAGGCTCATCGATCGCAAGTTTTTCATCGTTGGTCTCCTGCAAGGGTGGCATCGCTCGGCCGGGTCTTGACCATGCGCAGCGGCGAGTACGTCAGCACCGTCTCGCCCCGCTGGTTGACCACGCGGTTGGCGGTGCGCACCAGGCCGCGGTCGGCCTTGCTCGTTGCCCTGGCCTCGACCACTTCGCATTCGACATGGATGGTGTCGCCGGCATTGGTCGGCTTGTGCACCTTGATGTCCGCTTCCATGAACGCCATGCCCGTGCGCTGCATGGTGCTCTGCATCAGCAGGCCCTCGGCCATGCAGAAGACCAGCGAACCGGGCGCCGGACGCGATCCGATGATGGATTGCGAGCCGATGTAGTCCAGGTTGGTGAACATTTCCTCCACCATGCCCACCGTCCCGATGAACAGGGTGATGTCAGCCTCGGTAATGGTTCGCCCCAAGGTGCGGAAGCGATAGCCGGCCTCGACATCATCCCAATAGAACCCCATTCCCAGGACCTCTAGCCCGTTGGCGTCGGTCGTGATTGCTCTACGCATGCCCTTCTCCTCCTGGTTTCTTGAACGTTTTCTTGATCAAAGCACGCCGGCTTCCCGCAGCGCCGCGAGTTGTTCCGGCGTCACGCCCACCGACCGCAGGACCTCGTCGGTGTGCTCGCCCAGCAGCGGCGGCGCGCTTCCCGGTTCCAGCGGCGTGGCCGAGAAACGCATGGGGTTGCGCACCGTCGGTACCCGCCCATAGCGCGGATGCCGAAGCTCGGCGCGCAGGCCCCGCGCGACGACCTGTTCGTCGGCAAAGACCTGATCCATGCGGTTGATGGGGCCGCCCGGCACCTGGGCGCGTTCGAGCAGCGAGGTCCAATCGGCCAGGCTGCGTGAACGCGTGACGGGCACCAGCCACGCGTCCAGCTCCGCGCGATTGCGCACCCGGTCCGCGATGGTCGCGAAGCGGGAATCGGTGCCGACCCCGGCCTGACCCACCGCCTCGCACAGGCGGCGGAACTGCGTGTCGTTGCCGACCGCGAGCACCAGATGGCCGTCCGCCGCCGGATAGACGGCATACGGCGCGATGTTGGGATGGCCGCTGCCCATGCGCTGGGGCACCTGGCCGCTGACCAGGTAGTTCATCGACTGGTTCACCAGCGAACCGACCATGCAGTCCAGCAGGCTGATGTCGATGTGCTGGCCGCCGTGGCCCCGGTCGCGGTGCTGCACCGCGGCCAGGATGGCGGTGGTGGCATACATGCCGGCCAGCAGGTCGGCCACCGCCACCCCCGCCCGCTGCGGCCCGCCGCCCGGCAGGTCGTCGCGCTCGCCCGTCACGCTCATGAGGCCGCCCATGCCCTGGATCAGGTAGTCATAGCCCGCGCGATCCTTGTAGGGGCCGGTCTGGCCGAAGCCGGTCACCGAGCAATAGACCAGCTGCGGATTGATCTCGCGCAACGAGTCGTAGTCCAGTCCGTATTTCTTCAGGCCGCCGACCTTGTAGTTCTCGACGAACACGTCGGCGCCCCGCGCCAGGTCCCGGACAATCCGCTGTCCGCGTGGATCGGAAAAGTCGACGGCCACCGATTTCTTGCCACGGTTGCAGCTCATGAAATAGGCGGCGTCGCCGTCTTCCCCCGTGCGCTCGTCGGCCAGGAAAGGCGGCCCCATCTGCCGGGTGTCGTCGCCGAGGCCAGGTTTTTCTATCTTGATGACCTCCGCCCCCAGGTCGGCCAGGTTCTGCGTGGCCCAGGGGCCGGCCAGGATGCGGGAAAGGTCCACGACGCGAAGATGACTCAGCGGCTTGTTCATGGTGGTCTCGGTGCTGCCGGCGCCCGCCGGCTCGGAATGGAAGGTCATGGCGCGGCGCCGTAGTCGACCTCGACGATGAGATCGCCCTCGCGGACGCTCTCCCCACGCGCATAGCGCAAGGCCTGCACGGTTCCAGCCTCGCGGGCGGTAATGGCATGCTCCATCTTCATCGCCTCGATGATGGCCAGCGTGTCGCCCGGCTGGACCCGGTCGCCCGGCCGCACCGGCAGCGCCGCGACGACGCCCGACATCGGCGCCGTGGCCAGCCGGTCCGTACCGGCGCCGCCGGACTCGCGAGTCCTGCGCGGACGCACGGTGTAGTGATCGCCGTCCACCTGCACATGCCAGCCGGATTCGGCCGGGCACGCCTCCCAGCGGCGGCCATCCACCCGTCCGCGCAGTTCCGAGGCGTCGCGCAGGACACGCAACGCCTGGCCGGCCGCGTCCACCTCCACGCCTCCGCCATCGGCTGCCGCGAACCCCGCCGCGACCGGCTCCTGGTCCAGCTCGAAATGCACGCGTCCCAACGGCGCCCCGGCATCGAGGCAATGCCGGTCCATTGCCCCCCGCCCCGCCCCTCGCGTCCACGGCGAACCCTGCTCCACGGTCACGGGAAAATGCAGCGCGGCTCCCACCGCCACGGCCGCCTCGCGGCTGCGCGGCGCTTGCAGGTCCTTGCGCTCGTCCAGGTAGCGCGTGTGGACGTGCCCCGACCTGACCGCCGGATCGTCCAGGACGCGCGACAGGTAGCCCACGTTGGCGGTCACGCCCAGCAGCACGGTGTCGTCCAGGCCCGCCCTGAGCGCATCCAGCGCAGCCTGGCGATCGCCCGCGTGGGCGATGAGCTTGGCCACCATGGGATCATAGAAAGGCGGCACCTCGCCCGAGGCATCCAGCGCCGTGTCCACCCGCAGGCCGGCGGGCCATCGCGCGCTGGCCACCGTTCCCGGCGCCGGACGAAAATCCTGCGCGGGATCCTCGGCGTAAACGCGCGCCTCGATGGCATGGCCACGGCATGCGATGGCGGACTGCGCCAGCGGCAAGGCCTCGCCCGCCGCCACCCGCAGTTGCCATTCCACCAGATCCAGGCCCGTGACGGCCTCGGTGACCGGATGTTCGACCTGCAGGCGCGTATTCACCTCCAGGAAGTAGCACTGGAGATCGCGGCCGACGATGAATTCGAAGGTCCCGGCATTGCGGTAGTTCAGGCTGCGCGCGCCCTGCAACGCCGCCTCCAGCAGGCGTTGGCGCGCCTCGGCCGGCAGGTCCGGCGCCGGTGCCTCTTCCACCACTTTCTGATGGCGGCGCTGGAGCGAGCATTCGCGCTCGAAAAGATGCACCGCCCCGCCCCGGCCGTCGCCGAAGATCTGCACCTCGATGTGGCGCGGCTGGTCGATGTAGCGCTCGACGATCATGCGGCCGTCGCCGAAGCTGCTGCGCGCCACCCGAATCGCGGATTCGATCGCGCCCGCCAATCCTTCATGGCGCGTGATGACCTGCATGCCCTTGCCGCCCCCACCGGCCGACGGTTTGAGCAATACCGGCAGGTCGATGGCGCGCACCTGCGCCTCGATCAGCCCGGGATCGTCGCTGGCCTCGTCGGTGCCCGGCACCACGGGAACACCCGCCGCGCGCATCAGCGCCTTGGCCCGCGCCTTGTCGCCCAGCATGGAAATGGTCTCGGGAGCGGGTCCGATGAACACCAGTCCCGCGCGCTCGACGGCCGCGGCGAATTCGCTGTTCTCGGACAGGAAGCCGTAGCCCGGGTGCACCGCTTCACAGTTCGTGCGCAGCGCCGCCTCGACCAGCCGGTCGCCGCGCAGATAGCTGTCGCCGGCCGGTCCCGGCCCCAGGCACACCGTCTCGATCGCGCCACCCAGATGGGCCGCGGCCGAGTCGGCCTCGGAATGGACCGCCACATACTCGATGCCCAGGCGCCGGCACGTGCGCGCGATGCGCCGGGCGATCTCGCCGCGGTTCGCGATCAGGATTCTCTTCCACATGTCCTACATCCTGAAAACGCCGAAGCGTGTCGATTCCTCGGGACTGCCCGCCGCCAGCGCCAGGCCCAGCGTCAGCCAGGCGCGGGTATCGGCCGGCTCGATCACGCTGTCCACCCACAGGCGGGACGCCGCATGCAGGGCCGTGCTCTCGGCATCGTAGACGGCGCGCACCGGAGCCTTGAAGGCCTCGGCCTCCTCGGCGGAAAACGCTTTACCCTGACGCGCCAGTTGCTCGGCGCGCACCAGGGCCAGCACCGTGGCCGCCTGCTCGCCCCCCATCACCGATGTCCTCGCGTTCGGCCACATCGCCATCAGGCGCGGCCCGAAGGCGCGCCCGCACATTGCATAGGCGCCGGCACCGTAGCTGCCGCCTATGACCACGCTGAACTTGGGCACGCGCGCCGTGGACACCGCATTGACCATCTTGGCGCCGTCCTTGGCAATCCCGCCCTGCTCGTACTGCACGCCGACCATGAAGCCGCTGATGTTGTGCAGGAACACCAGCGGGATGTTCTCCTGGCAGCACAGCTCGATGAAGTTGGCCGCCTTCTGCGCACTCTGGCCGAGCAGCACGCCGTCGTTGGCCAGGATGCCGACCGGATACCCGCCTATCGCACCCGTGCCGCAGATCAGGCTGGTGCCGTAGCGCTCCCGGTAGGCGACGAACTCGCTGCCGTCCAGCAGCCGCGCCAACACGTCGCGGATCGGGATGGCCTGCTTGGGATTGGCGGGAATCAGCCCGGGCAGTTCGGCCGGATCGTGGCGCGGCGGAACCGGCGCCCGTGGCGGTGCCGGCAAGGCGCCTGCCTTGCCGCGCGCCACGATGTCCCGGACCAGCGTCAGCGCGTGCAACTCGTCGTGGGCGAAATGATCGGCGACGCCGGACAGGCGCGTGTGGACGTCGGCTCCGCCCAGCGTCTGCGCATCGACCCGTTCGCCGGTGGCCGCCTGCACGAGCTGCGGCCCGCCCAGGTAGATGGTGCCGGCCTGGTCGACGATGACGGTCTCGTCGCACATCGCCGGGATGTAGGCGCCGCCCGCCGTGCACGCGCCCAGCACGGCCGCCACCTGCTTCAGTCCCAGGGCGGACATCTCGGCGATGTTGCGGAAGATCTTGCCGAAATGATGCTCGTCGGGAAAGATGTCCCCCTGCAACGGCAGATAGGCGCCGCCGGAATCCACCAGATAGACGCACGGCAGGCCGTTCTCGCGGGCGACAGCCTGCGCGCGCAACTGCTTCTTGATGGTGAGCGGATAGTAGGTCCCCCCCTTGACGGTGGCGTCGTTGGCCATGACCACGCAGGCGCGGCCGGCCACCATCCCGATGCCGGTGATCATGCCCGCGCCCGGCGACTGGCCCTCGTACAAGCCATCGGCGGCGAGCTGCCCGATCTCCAGGAACGGCGTTGCGGGATCCAGCAAGGTGTTGATCCGTTCGCGCGGCAGCAGCTTGCCGCGCGCGAGATGCGTCTGGCGCGCGCGTTCACCGCCGCCTTCGAGGGCGCGCCGGCGCGCCGCGTCCAGCGGCACGCGCAGTTCGGCGTAGGCCGCTGCGTTGGCAGCGAACTCCTTGCCGTCGGTGCGCGTGCGGGAGGATAGGATGGCCATGGCGTCGAATCGTCAGGAAAGGGTCTCGGCGCTGCGCACCGGCAAGCGCATCAAGGCATAGCCCAGCGACTTGCCGGTCTGGTCCAGCCGCAGGGTACGCGTGGCGCCGCCCCCCAGGGCATGGCGCATGACCACCACCACCGCGCCGATGTTGTCCATCGAATGGCACTCCACCTCTCCGCGCACCCAGTCGCCGTAGATCCGCTTCACATCGGCCGGCGTCACGCTGGCGCGCAGCCACGCATATTCCCGCGGCCCGCGGGCGACCAGGCCCACGGAACAGACGTCCCCTTTGTCTCCGGACCGCACGTAGGCGATATCTTTCACTTGCAGTGTCATCGGCATGCTCCTCAAGCCACCAGGATCTCGGTCTTCTGTTGAACGGCGTCGCGCGGGATCAGCGTCGGCCACAGCGCGATGACGGGACGCGGCTTCATCGGCGTGCCGAACGAAGTGCCTCCGGGCCCCATGATCCACAGATTCGTCCCCGCCCGCCGCACCTTGTCGGCTTCCTCCTGGGTACGCGTGCGCACCGCGCAGCGCAGCCCCACCTCGGGCAGCTCGTTGGCCCACTCCCGGCCGGGAAACGCCGCCGCGGGTCCATGCAGGGTGTTCAGGCCGACGAAATCGAAATGCACCTGATCGGCCGCGAGCCCCATCCGTTCGAAACGCTCGAGCAGGGTTTCGCGCGCCTTCACGGCACGGTCGTAGGCGTTGGGCCACGGGAAAAAGGCCATCGTCTCCCCTATCCAGCCGTCCTGGTAGCCCACCACCATCTTCCACTGGTCGGGCGCGGGCTCCCCCCGCATGCCGCTGACGCGGACACGGTCCTGGCCCTCGTCATTCAGCGTGAGAGAGGTGAAATCCGCCACCGCGTCGGGCATCAGATAGCGGCGGGGATCGCCGATTTCGTAGACGAGGTGTTCCTTGACGGTCCACTGATCGACCCGGCCGCCGCTGCCCGGCAGCTTGGTGATGGTGGCATCGCCCGTCTCGTCGACCTCCAGGATGGGGAAACCGACCCGGCCCATGTGCGGCATTTCCGAAAACCGCGACGACATACCGCCCGAGCAGCCCGCCGCGCATTCGACGATATGCCCCAGCGTCACCGCCGCGGCATACCGGTCCACGTGCGCCGCGTCGCGGCGCCAGCCGAATTCGTGCGCCAGCGGACCGACGTACAACGCGTTGTCCGACACCCGTCCGGCGATGACGACATCAGCCCCGCCGGCCAGCCCTTCGCTTATCCCCGAGCTGTCGGTATAAACATTCGCACAGACCACCCTATCGCGAATGGCCGAGAAATCCTCGTCGCCCGTATCGAGATTGCGCAGTGGCACGCCTTGGGCGACCAGGGCATCCAGCCTGCCCAGCATGTCGTCGCCCTCGATCAGGGCGATGCGGGCGCCGGCCAGTCCCGCCTGGCGGGCCCCCTCGGCGATCCGGTCAGCCGCGGCGCGCGGATTGACGCCGCCGCCGTTGGAGATCAGGCGCGTGCCGGCGGCCTTGGCCTTCGGCAACAACGCGATCATGGCCTGCACGGCATCCGGCACGTAACCGGCGTCGGGCCGCTTCAGCTTCTGCCGCTGCAGCAACGCCATGGTCAGTTCGGCCAGATAGTCGAAACACAGGTAGTCCAGGTTCGCCCGTTCCAGCAGTTCTTCCGCGGGGTCCAGCGCGTCGCCCCAGAAACCCGACCCGGCACCCATCCGCACGATGCGGCCCATATTTGCCTCCGTTTTCTAATTTCATTTTATTTTGTCTAATTTCATTATATTTTTCATTCGACGAAAACGTCAAGCACGAGATCCAGGCTCGTCCCGTGTCTACCGCTTGGAGATTTCGCGGTCCGTGCCGCGGCAAGATCTACGCCCGGGTTCTGCCGCGGCCGTGAAACTTCCGGACCATGTCCAGGAACGCCGTCGACGCGCTGGAGACATAGCCGTCCCGGCGCCGGATGAACAAGGTCTCCACCCGCGCGAGTTCGCGCGGAATGCGATGCAGGGCGACGCGTCCGGCCTTGGCCGCCGGCGCGGCCACGCCTCGCGGCAGCAGGGTCACGCCCACCCCGGCCGCGACGCAGCTCACGATGGCATCGAGCGAACCGAACTCCAGCGGACGGGCGACGACGATGCCCATCCCGGCCAGCAGCGACTCGAGCCGCTGGCGGTAGGAACATCCCAACTGGAAAACAATGGTCTTGAGCTCCGGTACGCTTGCCAAGAGCTTGAGCGTGCGCAGGGCAGGACTGCTGACCAGCACCAGTTCCTCGGTGAAGACGGCTTCCTGGTGCAGGTCGGGATGCGTGACCGGACCCGCGACGAACGCGCCCTCCAGCCGGTATTCGACGACATCCTGCACCAGCCGCGCGGTCGTGCCGGTGCAAAGAGCCAGCCGGACCGCTGGATGCGTTTGCGCGTAGGACGCCAGCACCGGCGCCAGGCGCAGCGCCGTGGCCGTCTCCAGCCCGCCCAGCGATAGCGTGCCCGCCGGCGTGCCGTCATCCCCGGCCGCCGCCCGGATCTCGGCTATCAGCCGGACCATCCGGCCGACCAAGGGCAGGATGCGATCGGCGGCCGGCGTGATCGCCACGCCCCGGGCATGGCGTTCGAACAAAGGCACGCCCAGTTCGTCCTCCAGCGCGCGGATCCTGGCCGTGACGTTGGACTGGACGGTGTGCAGCTCGGCCGCGGCCTTGTTCATGCTGCCCTGCCTCGCCACGGCCTCGAAGGTTTTCAAATCGGCCAGATCCATGTTCTTCCATCCTGACTGTGGTGTGCGGAAACACGCGAGCGAACCCCGGGGCGGATCGCGACATATCTCCATTAAAGATAGCCACAATCTCATAAATTCGCTTCTTGAGATAAATGATAGCGCGTAGTCTTTTTCTGTCGGAAACAAGAGGAAAGGACATGGACAAGGTGACGATCGCGCGTCCCATGGGGGCCGAGAGCGGACATCGCGCGGCTTGGGGCGTGCTTGCCGGCTTCTGCGCCAGCCTGGTCGGGATCGGGCTGGCCCGCTTCGCCTACACCCCTCTCCTGCCTGCCATCATCGATGCACGCTGGTTCGCCGCGCCGCTGGCCGCCTATCTGGGCGCGGCCAACCTGGCCGGCTATCTGGCCGGCGCGCTGGCTGGCCGGCCGCTGGCCGCGCGGTCGTCGCCGGCCGCGGTCCTGCGCGGCATTATGCTGCTCGCGGCGGCGGCTTGCCTGGCCTGCGCCGCGCCAGTCTCCTTCGCGTGGTTTTTCGCCTGGCGCTTCCTGTCCGGCTTCGCCGGCGGCGCGCTCATGGTGCTGGCCGCGCCCACCGTGCTGCCGCTCGTCCCACCGTCGCGCAGGGGGCTGGCCGGCGGCATCATCTTCATGGGAGTCGGCGCCGGCATCGTGTTGTCCGGGACCCTGGTTCCCCTCTGGCTGCGACAAGGCCTGCGCGAGACATGGCTGGGCCTGGGCCTCCTGTCGCTGCTGCTGTCGGCCTTGGCCTGGAAGGGCTGGCCCGCCCGGACGCCGCCCACCGCCGTCCCGGCGCCCCACCGCCCCCCTTCTCCGGCGCCCCGCCCGCTACGGGCCCTGTACGCCGAGTACGCGCTCAACGCCGCGGGCTGGGTACCGCACATGATCTTCCTGGTCGACTTCGTGGCGCGGGGATTGGGGCTGGGGCTACAGGCCGGCGCCCACTACTGGGTGCTGTTCGGCATCGGCGCCACCGCGGGCCCGGTCCTGGCCGGCATGCTGGCCGACCGGATCGGCTTCGGCCGGGCGCTGCGCGCGTCTTTCGCATTGGAAGCGGCGGCCGTGCTCATTCCCGCTCTGGGCCTGGGAGCGGCCTGGCTGATGGTCTCGAGCGTGGTCGTGGGTGCCTTCGTGACGGGCACCGTACCCCTGGTCCTGGGACGCGTGCACGAACTGCTGGCCCACCACCCCGCCCGGCAAGGCCCGGCCTGGCAGACCGCCACCGTGGGGTTCGCCCTGTTCCAGGCGGTGGCCGCCTACGGGCTGTCCTTCCTGTTCGCCCACGATGGCGGCAACTACGCGCGACTGTTCGTCATCGGCGCGTGCGCCATGGGACTGGCATTGCTCATCGACCTCCTGGCGGCCCGAGGCCAAACCGCCGCCTTGCCCGCGCGCCCTTGACCCGGCGTCCAGCTACGAACGGTCGAACGCGATCCCCGTGGCCCGCTCCAACTCACGCAACAGCTCATCCTGGAAAGTCACATCGCGCGCCGCGGGATGCGGATCGAGCCGCTGCTGGTGGTGCCAGTATCCACCGCTCGCGCCGGCCCGCGGATCGTCGCCGGCGGCCAGCCACTCCTGCGTCAGGTGGCCCAGGCGCAGGTCGTCGGGCGCGTTGGGCCCTCCCATCTTCGTCGGCACCCACCCCGGATCGACCGCGCTGGCGACGACTCCGGGCCACAACCGGGCAACCGCCATCGCCAGCGCGGTCACGAACAGCTTGCTGTCCGAATAGGACGCCGACTCGCCGCGCCCGCGCCAGTCCAGACCATCCAGTTCCGGACGGCCATCGACATGCATGCCGCTGCTCAGATACACCAGGCGATCCGGCCGCGTGACCAGGGCAGTCAGGACATAGGGCGCGACCACATTGACCGGCAGTATGTGCCGCCCGGTATAGACCCCGGCGTTGTGGATGACCGCATCCATCCGGCCGAGCCGGTTCACCTGGTCGGCGACGCCCTCGGCCTGCCCCTGGTCCGACAGGTCGCCGACCACCACCATGGCGCCCCGGTCCACCAGGTCCTGAACCGCGTCGAGCCGTTGACGGCTACGCACATGGAGCACGACCCCGTGGCCGTCGGCGAGCAGCGTCGCGGCTGCCGCCTTGCCCAGCCCGTCGGCCGAGCCCGTGATGAAGATTCGAGACATGCCTAGCTCCTGGTCGAATCTGCGCGTGCGGGGGGAGGCGGCGCCTGGCCGCCACTTGGCCCCAGGCTCAGCTCCAGCCCGAGCGCGGCGCACCAGGCCAATAGCTGCTCCAGGCTCAGTTCATGGGCGTGCAGTTCCAGATGGGACACGCGCGACTGGCTCAGGCCGATGTGGCCGGCCAGGGCCGACTGAGTCATGCCCTGGGACTTGCGCGCGGCCTGCAGTACCGCGCCCAGTTGCGTGGCGGTCGCCAGGAGTTGAGGTGCCATGACCATGGGAAAATACCTGGAATACGGGTAAATCCATAATATTTCAGTACAGATATATGTCAAATATCCGATATTCGAATATTTTCGTGAAAAAAGTGGTCCGCCCAACTCAATCCGGGATTTTTTTGCTGCCGACCGATCCGTTTTCCCCGTCCGATTCGTCTTAGCAGTACCGGACACACCCGTGCCGGTTCCAACCCGGAAGAAATCCTCGCCATGGCCCCTATTTCCCGACCATCCGCGACCTCGCGTCGTTCGACTCCATCCTGGGCACGGACGTACTCTCGCACCATCGCTGACAGGAAAACCATGACCCAGGACGACTCGTTCGCCACCCTGCTGGCCGGCATGCGGCCCCGGCTGCACCGCTATTGCGCCCGCATGACCGGCTCGGCCATAGACGGCGAGGACGTCGTCCAGGAAACGCTCATCAAGGCCCTGGCCGCCCGTTCGTCCGCTGCGGACATCGCCAACGTCGAAGGCTGGCTGTTCCGCGTCGCGCATAACGCCAGCCTGGACTTCCTGCGCGCCCGGGCCCGGATCCAGGAGGTACCTTTGATCGAAGACATGGAACCCGGAACGGAAGGCCCCCAACCCGACATCGTCGCGATAGGGTTCCGGACCTTCCTGCAACTGGCGGTCCTCCAGCGCTGCGCCGTCATCCTCAAGGACGTCCTGGGTCATTCCGTCGAAGAAATCGCTCAGGTCGCCGACTGCAGCGTGCCGGCCGCCAAATCGGCGCTGCAACGCGGCAGGCAACGACTGCGGGAACTGGTGGCCCAAGGCGGGGACAGGCATCAACCCGTGCCGCTGTCGGACGACGACCACGAGCGCCTGCGGCACTACGTCGCCCACTTCCAGGCCGGCGACTTCGACGCGATACGCCGCATGCTGGCCGACGACGCCCGCTTGGACCTCGTCAATCGCCTCAAGCTGCAGGGGCGCAAGGAAGTAGACTTCTATTTCACCCGCTATGCCGAGGCGGTGCATTGGCGGTTCGCGCTGGGCGCGGTCGAAGGACGGCCTGCGATGCTGGTCTATGACGCCCGCGGCCCCATGGACCGCCCCGCACACTTCGTCCTGCTTACGTGGCGCGCGGAAGGCGTGGCCCGGATCCAGGACTACCTGTTCGCGCCCTACGTCATGGAAACCGCCGACTGGGTACGGCTCGACTCCATTTCCTGAAGGACCCGCCATGCACAAAGCCACCATCGTCTCCACCGGCACCGACTACCTGCACCACATCCAGGCCGGCCCCTTCGGCCTGGACACCGACGAGCCCAAGGCCCTGGGCGGCCAGGGTGGCGCCCCGGCGCCCTTCGACTATTACCTGGCATCGCTGTCCGCCTGCACCGCGATCACGCTGCGCATGTACGCACAGCGCAAAGGCTGGGACCTGGGCGAATTCCGCGCCGAGCTGGCCCTGCGCTTCGACGAACAGGGCACGGCGCACATCCATCGCAGGCTGTATTCGGACCAACCGCTCACCGCCGAGCAATGGAAACGGCTGCTGGAGATCGTGGCCAATACCCCGGTCACCAAGGTCATGCGCAACGGCGCGGTGATCACCAGCGAAGCTCCCGCGGCAGGGACCTAGATCCCATGGCCTACCTGTGGCTCAAGGCCGCGCACCTGACCGCGCTGATGATCTGGATAGGCGGCATGCTGGCCGTGGCACTGGTCCTGCGCGCCACCTCGCCGCGCCGCGAGGAACTACGCGCCAGCGGCGCCCTGCCCCTGCTGGGAACGGTGCGCCGCTGGGACCACTACGTGACGTCTCCCGCCATGCTGCTGGCCTGGGCCCTCGGCCTGACGCTGGCGTTCCAGGGCGGCTGGTTCGGCCAGCCCTGGCTGTGGGCCAAGCTCATCCTGGCGCTGCTGCTGGCCGCCGTGCATGGGCGGCTGGCGGGCGGCCTGCGCAAACGGCTGCGTGACGACATCCCGGTCGTGGCGACCTGGCGGCATGCACCGGGCGCGATCCTGGCGCTGGTGGCGGCCATCGTCGCGCTGGTCGTCGTCAAGCCGTTCGCGTAGCCGCCTTCGTCCTAGTCGAACTGGCCCTGGGTCTCGGGCGCGACCTTGGCGCCCACCAGATAGACCACCGCCAGCAAGGCCGAGGTAATGGCCAGGACATGGGGGATGTCCTGCGGCGAACCGCTCAGGAGCGAAACCACCGTGGGCATCATGCCGCCGACGGCGAAGCCGATGTTCCAGGACAGTCCCGTGCCGCTGGCGCGCATCTTGGCCGGGAAGCGTTCGTTCAGGAAGATCATGACGGGCGCGATGATGGCGCCGCCCAAGAGAGCGATGGCCGAGGCGATCATCGTGATCCGCGGCAGGGACGCGGGCTTGGCGATGAGCAGGAACAGGTACGGCAGCAACACCAGGCAGAACAGCCCCAGCACGTAGAAGCTCTTCTTGCGGCCGATGATGTCGCTCAGGGCGCCGAAGGCCAGCGCGCCGATGATGGTGCCCACCGAACTGATCATCAGGATCAGCGCCGAACTTTCGTGCGGCACGTTCGCCACCAGCTTGAGCAGCGTCGGCAGATAGCCCGCGGTGATGTAGTAGGTCGCGCCGCCGCCGAAGGTGATCAGCAGGTTGACCAGCAGCACGTTGCGGTACTCGCCCGCGAACAGCGTCTTCAGCGGAGAAGCCTGCCTGTCCGCCCCATCCTTCTGCCTGGCCCGCTCGGCCTGGATCTTCTTGAACGAAGGCGTCTCATCCAGCAGCCGGTACATCACCAGCCCGAAGACGGTGCTGATCAGGCCCGAGAAGAACATGACGCGCCAGCCGATCTGGTCGAAGCGGTCGCCCGGGAACACGTAGGACAGCGCGAAGTACACGATGGAGGCCATCAGCGCGCCCATGCCCGCGCCGCCGCTGCCCACCAGCCCCGACATCAGGCCACGGTGGCGCGGCGCGATCGATTCGGTGCCTATCGTGTGCGTCGAGGCCACGATGCCGCCCACGAACAAACCTTGCACGATGCGCAGCGCCAGGAAGATGACGGGCGCGGCCACGCCGGCCTGGTGGATGGTCGGCAGGAGGCCGAACGCCGCCGTGCTCAGCCCCACGCCCACCATCGAGATCATCAGCGCCCGCTTGCGTCCATGCTTGTCGGCATAGGCGCCGAACACGGCCGAGCCCAGCGGCCTCACCAGCAGCGCCACCGCGAACGAGGCATAGACCGCCGCCAGCGACAGCGTCGGCTTGTCCGAGGGAAAGAACAACCGCCCGATGATCGGCGCCACATACAGCAGGATGAAAAGATCGAACAGGTCCAGCGCCCACCCGAAGGTGGAGGCCAGGCCCGCCATGAAGGCCTTGCGCGACTGCGCGGGATCGGCGGCCGACTCGCGCGGGCCCGTGCCCGAAACGGTATCCGTGGTCGTATTCATGATGTCTCCGTTGTTGGAATGAGGCTGCGCCCTGGCTTAGCGCCCCTTCCACTGGGGCTTGCGCTTGGCGTGGAACGCCTCGACGCCTTCGCGGAAATCCTCGGAGGTGCGCAGGCGGCTGTAGCAATGGCCTTCGAGCTCGATGGCGATGGACAGCGGCGAGTCTTCCGAATCGTTCAGAAGCTTCTTGACCGTGCGCTGCGCCAGCGGCGAGAACCCGCGCAGTTCGTCCACCAGCTTGTCGGTGGCGGCCTCGAGCTGGTCGTCGGCCACGCACTCGACCACGAAGCCCCAGTCGTAGGCCTGCTGGCCCGGGATGCGGCGCGAGCGCATCACGACGTCCTTGGTACGGGCGATGCCGATCATGCTTTGCAGGCGCGCCGAGCCGCCCGACCCGGGAATCTGTCCCAGCTTCTGTTCGGGCAGCGCGTATTGCGCCGTGACACTGGCGATGCGGAAGTCGCAGGCGAGCGAGATCTCGAATCCCACGCCAAAACAATAGCCGCGGTTGGCGGCGATCACGGGCTTGGAGCAGCGGGCCGGTGCCGCGATGTTCCAGGCCAGCTTGGAGACGTGCTCGGGCGTGGCCTCCAGGAAACCGCGGATGTCGCCGCCGCTGGAGAAGTGCTCGCCTTCGGCGCGCAGCACGATCACCCGCACGCGCGGATCCTCGTCCAGCGCCTCGAACACCAGGCGCAGCTGCTCGCGCTCGGGCATGGTGATGATGTTGAACGGGGGCCGCTTCAGGACGATGTCGGCGCGCTCGCGCTCCGCGTCGATGATGACGTCGAAGCCTTCGAGTTGTTCGAGCAGGGTCTGGGCCGGATGATTCAGCTTGGGCATGGAGATATCCTTCAGTAGGTCATGCACGGGATTTCGGGATCAGGAACGGTCCGGCTCGAACTCGCCGGCCGTGAGCTTGCGGCGCAGGATCTTCCCCACCGGGGACTTGGGAATCTCGCTGACGAAGACGTATTCCCGCGGACGCTTGAAATTGGCGAGATCGGTGCCCCGGCAATACTCGTCCAGCGCTTCGCCGTCGACGGCGTCCTTGCGCTTGATGAACGCGACGACACGCTGGCCCCAGCGCTCATCGCGCAGGCCCGCCACAGCCACCTCGTCCACGCCGGGATGCAGGGACAGCACCGACTCGATGTCGACCGGCGAGATGTTCTCGCCGCCGCTGATGATCATGTCGTCCACGCGCCCGGTCACGTGCAGCTCGCCGTCCTCGTCCAGGTAGCCCGTGTCGCCGGTGAAGTACCAGCCGCCGTGCAGCGACTTGGCGTTGGCATCGGGCCGGTTCCAGTAGCCCTCGAACGCCTCGTCCCCAGCCAGGTCGGCGATGATCTGTCCTTCCGTTCCGCGCGGCGCCAGGTCGTCGGGATTCGTCGTTTCCAGCCGCACCAGGCGCAGGCGCGTGTTGATGCCCGCGCGACCCGCGCTGCCGGGCTTGCGGCGCGCATTGGGATTGACGGCCATGGTGTAGACCTCGGAACTGCCGTAGTGATTGACGAACAGCTCGGGCTGAAAGGCCTCGTCCAGGCGCAGCAGCAGCGCGTCATGCATGGGCGCCCCGGCGAAGCCGAGCTTGCGGACGCTGGAAATGTCGGTACCCGCGAAATCCGCGTGCGCCAGCAGGTCGTGATAAAGCGTCGGCACGAGATACAGGTTGCTGACCCGCTCGCGCTGGATCAGGGCCAACGCGGTCGCCGGCGAAAAGCGCGGCAGGCACACGAAGCACCCGTCCACCAGCGCCATGGCCAGCAGCGAGCGCACCCCCATGGTGTGATAGAGCGGCATCACGCCCAGCGTGCATTCGCCTATCCCGTACTGGTTCTGCGCCACGTGGCCCAGCGCGGCCGCCCTCTCCTGGCGATGGCGGCGCGGCACGCCCTTGGGCTTGCCGGTCGTCCCCGACGTGTAGAGCATCAGCGAGATGTCGTCCGCCGTGGCCCGCGGGCCGGCCGTCCAGGGCTGGGTGGCGAGCAGACCGGCGTACGCGTGGGTCGCCTGAGCGTCCGCGCCGACCACGATGCGCGGCACGTTCGGGGCCTCGGCCGACTGCGCCACCGCCTCGGCGCTGACTTCCTCGTAGACGATGGCCTTGGCCACGGCATCGATCAGGCAGTAGTCGATTTCCTCGGGCTTGGCGCGCCAGTTCAGGGGCGTGACGATCACCCCCAGGAACTGGCAGGCCCAGTGCAGCGTGGCCATTTCCAGGCGGTTCTGCAACACCACCAGCAGATGGTCGCCGTGTTCGAGCCCCAGCTCGTCCAACCCTTGCGCGACGCGCAGGATCTGCTCCAGCCATGCGGCGTAGGTCAGGCGGGTATCGCCCTCCACGGCCGCGATCGCGTCCGGGTTGCGCTCCACGCTCTGCAGGAATGTACGTCCCAAATCCAGCATCAGATGCCTCCTATGTGTTCTTGTTGCGCGAGGCGGCCACGTCGAGGACGGCCTGCACGATGGGCGTGTAGCCCGTGCACCGGCACAGGTGCCCCGAGAGCATGTCCCGCACCTGTTGCTCGGTGGGGTCCGGCACGCGTTCCAGGAAGTCGTCGCACGACATCAGGATGCCCGCCGTGCAGAAGCCGCATTGCAGCGCGTGGTGCCGCCTGAAGGCCTGTTGCAGGTCGCTCAGTTCGCCGTCGCACGCCAGGCCCTCCACCGTGTCCACCTCGCGGCCGTCCACCTGGACGGCCAGCGTCAGGCAGGAGCGGCCGGCCACGCCGTCGATGCGCACGGTGCAAGCGCCGCACACCCCGTGTTCGCACCCCACATGGGTGCCGGTGGCGCCCAGCTCGTGCCGCAGGAAATCCGACAGCAGCATGCGGCTCTCGGCCGTGCCCTCGCGCTGCCGGCCGTTCAGCGTGCAGCGGATGCGATGGGTCTTTTCCATGCTCATTCCGTGTCTCCTTGCGCCCGCGACGCGGCGGTCGCGATGGCGCGGGCCGCCAGTTGCCGCACCAGCCGCCGGCGATAGGCGGCGCTGGCGTGCGCGTCGTCCTGCGCGCCCAGCGTCCAGGCGAAATCGTTGATGGCGGTTTCCAGTTCCGGCTTCGGCAGGCGCGGCCACTGCACGACGGTCGGCCGGTCCGCCACGCCGCCCACGCCCAGGCGTATGGCGTCCTTGCTGACGGCGGCCGCGCAGGCGGCGATGGCGAAATCGCCGTGGCGCAGCGAGAACTCCTCGAACGCGTAGCCCGTGCCCGCGACACGCAGCGGATAGCGCACGCAGGCGATCAGTTCGTCGCCGGCGCGGGCCGTCGTGAGCATGCCCAGGAAGAAATCCCGGGCCGCCAGGGTCCGGCGGCCGCGCCGGGACGACAGCACCACTTCGCCTCCCAGCAGCGCCAGGCACAGCGGCAATTCCGCGCTGGGATCGGCGTGCGCGACCGAGCCGCACACGGTGCCCCGGTTGCGCACCTGGAAATGCGAGATGTAGGGAAACGCACAGGCCAGCAGCGGCACCTCGGCGGCCAGGTCCGGCCGCCACTCCACGCTGGCCTGGGTGGCCGCGGCCCCCACCTCCAGCATCCGGCCCGCCACCTTCACGTAGTCCAGCGCGCCGCAACGCGAAACGTCCAGCAGCACCGACGGCTGCGCCAGGCGCATGTTCAGCACCGTGATCAGCGACTGCCCGCCCGCCAGGATGCGGGCCTCGTCGCCATGCCGCGCCAGCAGGTCGCAGGCCTGCGCCTCGTCCTCCAGGCGCACGTAATCGAAAGCCGCCGGCTTCATGCCGCCCCCTTCCAACCGAACAGCGCCAGCACCTTGCGCCACCAGCCGCGCGATTCCGCCTGCGCCGGTTGCCCGCTGGCCTGCCGGCCCAGTTGTTCAAACAATTGCGCGAGGACGATCTTGGCCGCCCCTTCCAGCATGCGGCTGCCCACGGCGGCCACCTTGCCGCTGACCTCGGCGCTGTAGTCGTAGAGGAGGCGCGTGCCGCCCTCGTTGGGTTCGAGCCGTACCTTGCCGCTGCCGCGCGCGGCGCCCAGCGACGAACTGCCCGAGCCGGCCAGGCGCAGGGAATGCGGCGGATCGAGTTCCGATAGCGCGATCTGGGCCTCGTAGCGGGCCTTGATCATGCCCACGCCCACCGTCACGTCGGCGCGATAGCGGTTCTCGCCTGTCACCTCCAGCGAATGGCAGCCCGGTACCACTTTGGCCAGCGCCTGCGGATCGAGCAGCACGTTGAAGACGACCTCGGGCGCCGCGGCGATCTGCACGCTGCCCGTGGCGGACAGGGCCTTGCCCGAGCCGCCCGGCGTGGCGGGGCTCGCGGGCGGCGCCACGGTTGTTTCCGCACCGGCGCTGGGCGGCGGATCGTCGAATCCGATCAGCTCCATGACCTTGAGCGGCGTCAGCGGCAGCCTGATGTCGCAGGCGCCTCGGATCGGCGCCAGCGCATCCGCGACGGCATTGGCCACGCATACCGGCGTGCTCATGTTGTTGCCCTCGCCCAAGCCCTTGGCTCCCAGCGGCGTGAATGGCGACGGGGTTTCCAGATGGACGATGACGGGGTCCGGCACCTCGCAGGTGGTCGGCACCAGGTAATCGGCAAAGGTGCCGGACTGGAAACTGCCATCGCCCCCGTAGCGGAACTCTTCCATCAGCGCGGCGCCCAACCCCTGGGCGAAAGCCCCGCGGATCTGGCCGTCCGCCAGCGCGGGGTTGAGCAGCTTGCCGGCGTCGTGCGTGGTGACGTAGCGATCGATGCGCACACGCCCGGTATCGCGGTCGATCTCGACCGCGCAGATGTCGAAGGCGAACCCGTAGGCCGCGGAAGTATTGACGCGGTCCTGCTCGTCCGGGGCCGTCAGTTGGGGCGGCGTCCAGAACTCGGTCACCCGCAGCCCCGGCGATTCCCCCTCCGGCAGTTGCCCCGGCGCCCAATGCGCGCTGCTGGCCGCGCGCCCAAACGCCAGCATCCTGCCCGGCAGGCCCACCTTGCCACCGGTGAACACCACGTCGGCCGGATCGCACTCCAGTTGATGGGCCACGATGCGCGCCACCTTGTCGCGCAGCCGGCTGGCCGCCAGATGCACGGTGCCCGCCACGGCGCCGGCGAAGCGGCTGGAGTAATTGCCCGCGGCGACCGACCACGCATCCTTCTGCGTATCGAAGTCCACGTTCACGGCCACCTGCTCCGGCACGAGGCCGAACACGTCCGCGACGACCTGCGCGCACACGGTCATGTGCCCCTGCCCGGCTGGCGAGGAAGCGACCACCACCGTCACCCCGCCCAGCGGATCGATGCAGACGGTGGCGCTGGCGGTGGCGCCGTTCTTCGGACCGGCCTTGGCGCGCTGCTCCGCCGTCATGACCGTGCTGATGTAGCCCATGTTGGAGATGGACGGCTCCACGATCGCGGCAAAGCCGATGCCGTACAGCCGGCCCTCGGCCCGGGCGGCGTCGCGCCGTTGCAGCAGCTCGTCCAGTCCTCCTTCGCGCTCGGCCATCTCGACCGCCAGCGGGTAATTGCCGGAGTCCAGCAAGGCGCCCGCCGCGGCCCGGTATGGAAACGCCTCGGGCTGCACGAAATTGCGCCGGTACACCACCAGCGGATCGATCCCCAGTTGCTGCGCGATGCGCTGCACCAGGCGCTCCAGCGCGAAATACACCTGGGGGCCGCCGAAACCGCGCACCAGCCCGGCGGGCGTGCGATTGGTCAGCACCACGCGGTTGCGCACCTTCAGATTCGGAATCGCATAGGCGCCCGTCAGGCAGCCGTGCATGCGATAGAACGTGGCCGGCTCGGGGGCGCGCAGATAACCGCCCACGTCGTCGAACTGGTCGTAGGACAGCGCGCCGATCCGCCCTTCGCCGTCCACGGCCGCCTCGATCGTGCACAGGCGGGACGTGGCCGAAGTCGCGGCCACCAGGTGCTCCAGGCGGTCCTCCACCCACTTCACCGGCGCGCCCGCCTTGCGCGACGCCAGGCACATCAGCACCACGTAGGGAAATACGCTCTGCTTCACGCCGAAGCTGCCGCCCGAGTCGCGCGGCAGCTTGTGGCGCAGGCGCGTACCGGGAATCTTCAGCGCCAGCGCCATGACCGAATGCAGCGAGAACGGTCCCATGAAATTGGAGCTGACCTCGTAGCCGTCGTCGCCCGCCAGGTGTTCGGCAATCACCACCGCCCCCTCGATGGGCGTGCAGGAATTGCGCGGGTAGTGGACGGTCAGTCGAATACGGTGTTCGGCCGCGGCGAAGGCGGCGTCCGGTTCGCCATAACTGAAGCTGCGGTCGCTGACGACGTTGCTGCCCACCGCCGGATGCAGCACCGGCGCATCCTCGGCAATGGCGGCCTCGATCTCCACGGCCACCGGCAACACGTCGTAGTCGACGCGTATCAGCTCCAGCGCGTCCTCGGCGACATAGCGGTCCTCGGCCACCACGACGGCGACCGGCTCGCCCACGTAGCGCACGCGGTCCTGGGCCAGCGACCAATGCTCCATGGGCGACTTCACGCCCACCACGAAAGGCTGCGACCAGCGCTTCACGTCGGCGCCCGTCAGCACCGCCCTGACGCCCGGATGGGCCTCCGCCGCGCCCGCGTCGATGCGCAGCACCTCGGCGTGGGCGTGGGGCGACCGCAGGATGGCGGCGTGCAGCGTGCCCGGCTTGACCGGCAGGTCGTCGCCATAGGCGCCGCGCCCCGACAGCAGCGCCGTGTCCTCGACCCGCTCCTGCCGCCGCCCGACGAACGGCGCATCCGCCGTGGGCAGAACGCTCGCGTCACTCATGCAAGCACCCCATGTCTCTTCCTCCTGTTTCCTGCATGCCGCCTACAGGCGATCTGCGCGAGGAGAAAGATAAGCGGCACCCTGCCCGCGGCCGTTACCGCCGCATCGGCTCACTTACCATGGAGTCTGATTTTTCGGTTTCCTGACGGAAAAGCGGCCCGTGGGCCGGCCGTCAGCGCCCGTCCTTGGCGGGTTCGAGCAGGTCCACCACGCGGCGGTACTCGGTGGGCGTGGTGCCCAGATGCTCGCGGAAGAAGCGGGTGAAGTGGCCGGGCGCGGAAAAACCCATGTCGTAGGCCAGGTCGGCAATGGGCGTCTCGCCCGCGGTCAGCGCGGTGATGGCCGCTTCCATCCGCAACACGTTGGCGTACACGCGCGGCGTCAGCTTGGTCGTCTTGCGGAACAGCTCGAAGAAATGCGCCCGCGACAGGCCGCACTCGGCCGCCAGCACGTCCATGTCTACCGACTGCCCGATGTTCTCGCGCATGCGGCTGATGGCCTTGCGGATGCGCACGTCGCCGTGATGCTGCCGCAGGGTGCCCAACAGCGACTGATAGCTGCGCCACTCGGAATGATGTTCGATCGTGGCAATCATCAGTTCGAACAGGCGCTCTTCCAACTGGCCGGACGGCAGCTCCGCCGTCAGCAACATGTCCCGCGCCAGCGCATCGGCCAGCTTGCGCGCCGCCGGCGACAGCGCGACACAAGGTTGCTGGAAGAAATGGGGATGCGCGCTGACCGTCAATGCCTGCTGGATGCCGGCCAGCCAGCCGGGCTCGATGTACAGCGCCAGGATGACCGTGCGCTGTACTTCCGCGCCATTATGGCTGTACGAATGCGGCTCCCAGGCGTTGATCAGGACGGCGCTGTCGTCCGTCAACGGCTGCGGCTGGCCGCGCACCGAGAAATACGTGTCCGCGCCGAAGGCCTTGATCAGCACGTGGCAATGGTGATGCGCATGCGACACCAGGAGCATGTTCATGTCGAGCAGCGCCACACGCCCGAACTTTCCCTGCAGGATCCTGATTGCGGCTGACATGGGGTCCCCCCCTACGCGCTTACGCGCGCCCCCCAGGGGGCGGCACTGGCGGACCGGCGGAGCCGGATCCGCTGTGCCTTGGGTGGGGGGTAGTGTTCTTCGGGGGAAGTTGGCATGGGGGATGCTCCACGTGACCGTATGCGACAGGAGGCCTGGGCTCCTTGTGTTACCGAGCGAGTCATCGGATTTTAATATAACCCGCTGGAGAACCAGGCTGGACGCCGGCCGCCGTACCGGCGTCCTAGGGGCTCAGGGCCCACTCCGCCGCGTGGAGCGCATGGAGGCGCGTGGTGTCGAACAGGGGCACGTCCACATGCCGGGGCTCCACCAGCAGCGAGATTTCGGTGCAGCCCAGGATGATGGCCTGCGCGCCGTTGTCCCGCAGGCGGCGGATGATGGACAGATAGGCCGCGCGCGACGCATCCAGGATGCGGCCGAGGCAAAGCTCTTCGTAGATGATGCGATGCACCGTGGCGCGGTCGGTCTCGTCCGGGATCAGGACCGTCAATCCGTGCCTCTGTTCCAGGCAGGTCCGGTAGAAATCCTGTTCCATCGTGAAGCGCGTGCCCAGCAGCCCGACGGTGGAATACCCCTCGGCGCCCAGGGCCTGGGCGGTCGGATCGGCGATGTGCAGGAGCGGGATGCCCACCGCCTGCCCGATCTGCGCCGCCACCTTGTGCATCGTGTTGGTACACAGCACGATGCCGTCGGCGCCGGCCAGCTCCAGCCGTTGCGCGGCGTCCGCCAGCACCACGCCCGCCCGCTCCCACTGGCCGGCGTGCTGCAATTGCTCGATCTCGTGGAAATCCACGCTGTACAGCACCATCCGCGCCGAGTGCAGGCCGCCCAGGCGCTGCTTGATGGCTTCGTTGATCTGCCGGTAATAGGGAATGGTGGATTCCCAGCTCATCCCGCCTATCAGGCCCAGGGTCTTCATATGTGCTCCAGCGTCGGGGTTCAACGGCCCGAGGATTACGCCAACATTTTGTAATGAATTTGTAGGGCCAGTGCAATCGACATCCCCTTCCACGGCCGCGATCGGCCTGGCGGATTGCTTATCATAGGGGCCGTTCCCGGCATCACAACGACAACAATCCATGGGCCAAGCCTTCCAGGAGCTATCGGCATGGCAGGTCATGCTGGCAGGCCTGCTGTTCTTCGGTGGTATCTACCTGCTGTTCGGCGCCGCGACCTGGCTGCTTACCCACTACCTGCTGCCCGCACTGGGCCTGGGGCGCCCGCTGGACCCCCGCCCGCTGGCGCCGGGCCAGTTGCGCCGCGAATTGCTCCAATCGGGCTCGTCCATCCTGCTGTTCGGCATGGGCATGATCTTTCCGTGGGGGCTGCTGCAACTCGGCTGGGCAAGGCTGGATCACGCCGCCAGCGGCTGGAAGATCGCGCTGGAGATCCTGGCCCTGGTCGCCTGGAACGACGTGCATTTCTGGATCAATCACCGCCTGCTGCATACGAAGCTGCTGCGCCGCTTCCACCTTCCCCACCACCGCTCCATCGTCACCACGCCGTTCTCGACCTACAGCTTTCATCCGATCGAGGCGCTGATGCTGGGCAACGTGATCCTGCTGCCCATGGTGGTGCACGACTTCAGCTTCTGGTCGCTGGCCTCGGTGCCGCTGTTCAGCCTGTTCTTCAACTGCATCGGCCACGCCAACTACGACTTCTTCCCTCAAGTGTCCTATGCCCACTGGTTCGCCGCCAGCCGCCGGCATCATCTGCACCATGCCTGCTTCAGCGGGAACTACGGGTTCCAGTTCACCTTCATGGACCGCCTGTTCCGCACACGCCTGCAGGCGGACGCCGCGGCGCTCCTGTTGAAGGCCCATGAACGCAGGGCGGCGGCCGGCCATGAATAGCGGGCGCCCCTTGCTGCCCACGCTGCGCAACCGCCGCGACTGGCAGAGCCTGCTGTATCTGGCGGCCCTGCCGGCGCTGGCCGCCTGGCAGTGGCGCCACGGTTTTTCGCTGCCGCTCTACGCGCTGATGCTGTTCCTGACCCTGGGCATAGGCGTCATCCATCACAACCACACCCATCTGCGCATGTGGCACGGCCGCCGGGCCAACCGCGCCACCGATTTCTGGATCACCCTGCTGCAAGGGCACCCCACCTTCGTGTTCTATCCCGCGCACGTGGCCAACCATCATCGTCATCGGCACGGCCCCCAGGACATCGCACGCACCTATCGCTTCGGCGGCGACACCAATCACCTGTGGGGCTACCTGGCGCACCCCGTGCAGGCGGCACGGGTGCTCTACCCCGCCTTCGTCCGCTGGCTGGGCCGCCTGTACCGGCACCGGCCGGGCGCCTGGCGCTATTGCATGGCCCAGTACGCCGCGTGGCTGGGCCTGTGGGCCGGGCTGCTGGCGCTGAACCCAGCCAAGGCGCTAGTGTTCGTGATCGTGCCGCAATTGCACGGCCTGCACTGGCTGCTGGCGACCAACTACCTGCAACACGCGCACGCCGACAGCGGCCCCGCGCGCGGGCGCACGCTGGGCTATGCCCGCAATTTCGAAGGACTGGTCAATCCGCTGCTGTTCAACATCGGCCTGCACACCGCCCACCACGAACACTCGCGCGCCCACTGGTCCGAGCTGACCCGCCTGCACCATCGGCGCTACCGGCACCGCGTGCCGGCCGCGCTGAACGAGCGCGGCCTCGTGCCCTACATGTTCCGCGTCTTCATCCTTGGGACCTTCAGCGCGCGCTTTCGCTCGCGGCCCCTGATGACGCAGGCCACCCCACGCTAGGCCGCCGCGCCCCCTCGAGAGAACCCCATGCCCATCGCCTTCGACCGCGTCTACCTGCAAAGCGCCGGCTACTTCATGCCCGGCCAGCCGGTGTCCAATGACGAACTGGACCGCTACATCGCGCCCTTGAACCGCATCTCCGGACGCATCAAACAGCGCATCCTGGCCGAGAACGGCATCAAGCAGCGCTACTACGCCATCGACGCCGAAGGCGGCACCGTGTACAGCAACGCCCGGATGGCCGTCCATGCCATCCAGGACTGCCTGCAACGCGCCGACGCCAGACTGGCCGACGTGTCGCTCCTGGCCAGCGGCAGCTCGGGTGGCGATGCCCTGATGCCCGGCTTCGCCAACATGATTCAGGGCGAACTGGCCGCCCACCCGATGGAGACCCTGTCGGTGCACGGCATCTGTGCCGCCGGCGTCTCGGCCATCCAGGCCGCTGCCCAGGCCGTGCAGATGGGCGGCCATGAGCGCGCCCTGGCCGTGGCCAGCGAACTGCCCTCGCGCCTGTTCAAGCGATCGCGCTTCACCGCGCGCGGCTACGACGCCGATTTCGATTCCCATTTCCTGCGCTGGATGCTGTCGGACGGCGCCGGCGCGCTGCTGCTCGGCAATGCGGGATCGGCACTGCCGGGCGCCTCGCAAGGAGTACGCCTGAAACTGAAATGGGTGCATCAGCGTTCGTTCTCGGGCGACTATCCGGTGTGCATGCAACTGGGCCTGTCGGCGGACCGCGAACGCATGCACCTGGACTACCCCTCGTGGACCGAGGCGGAAGCCGACGGCGCGCTGGCGCTGCGCCAGGACATCCGCCTGCTGCCCCACCTGTTCGACATCGGCATCCACGAATACGCCCGGCTCGTGCGGGATGGCTGGGTCCGGTCCGACCGGATCGACCATTTCCTGTGCCACTACTCGTCCGAGAAATTCATCCCCGTCGTCCAGGACCTGCTGGAGAAAGCCGGCCTGGAGATCCCGCGCGAGCGCTGGTACAGCAACCTGGCCTGGCGCGGCAACACCGGCGCCGCGTCCATCCTGGTCATGCTGGCCGAGTTCCTGGAAACACGCGCCGTCGAACCGGGCCAGCAAATCCTTTGCTACATCCCCGAGTCCGGACGCTTCACCACCGCCTACATGCTGTGGGAAGTGGAAAGCCTGGATGCCGCCCCCGCCGCGGCCGTCACCCCGCCCGTGGCACGCGTGGCCGACACGCCCGATACCGACCTCATCGCCCCGCCCCACGACCCGGCCGCAGCGTCGCCGGAGCTGGGGCCGCTGCTGACCGAACTGGCCTCCATCTGGCACGACTACCGCTCGCGCGTCTGGCGCACTCCCGTCGTGCACAAACTGCGCACCCGCCGCTTCCAGACCGCCGACTACCTGAACTGGATGGAGAACTGGATTCCCCAGGTCCGCGAAGGCAGCAAGTGGATGCGCGAGGGCGTGGCCTCGCTGGGCCCCGACTACCAGCCCCTGGCGGCCTTGATCGAGACCCACGCGGGCGAAGAGCAGAATGATTTCAAGATCCTGTTCCAGGACTACCGGAACGCCGGCGGACGCATCGCCGAGCTCGACGCCCTACGCCGCAACCCCGGCGGCGAGGCCCTGAACGCCTACCTGCACGGCCTGGCCGCCACGCGCGACCCGATCGGCCTGCTGGGCGCCATCTACATCATCGAAGGCACCGGCCAGCGCATCATCCCCGCCCTGCTGCCCCTGCTGAAAGCCAGCCTGTCGCTGCCGCCGGACACCTACCGCTTCCTTGAATACCACGGCCACAACGACGAGAATCACCTGGCCCGCTGGCTGGCCGCCGTCGAACTGGCCCTGGACTGCGACCCCACCGGCCGCGCCGCCCAACGCATCATCGACACCGCCCGCCACACCGCGGCCCTGTACCTGATGCAATTCCACCACGTCATGGAGAACGAGGCCATATGAAAAAAACCCCGCCCGACTTCCTGGCCCAGGAGCACGACCCCGCCGACCCCAACCCCTGGCTGGCCCTGTACCTGGACCGCAGCACGCCGCTGCCCGACGCGGTCAAGAAAAGCTGGCTGACCGACTCCAGCAGCAATTCACGCCAGTACCTGCTGCCCCTGCTGCGCCCCATCGCGCGCGGCTTCATCATCCTGATCCAGGTGCTGAAGATCTTCCTGCCGCGCAACTGGTCGCATTCCCGGCTGCTGCACCGCGTGCTGGCGTGGGGGCTGACACGCTTCGTCTCGCCCGAGGCCAACTGGCTGATCCTGCGGCACTTCCACCTAGGTGCACAGATCCTGGCCTTCATCGCGGCCAACTCGCCGGTGCCCATCACGACCACGCCGCTGGAGCCGCGCAACATCGACGACCTGAAGGACGATTTGTTCGTCAAGCACGACCTGAACCTGTTCAACTTCGTCATCCGCCTGAACCAGGCCCTGCGCGACGCCGGCGTCGAGATGCATCCGCCGGCCCGCGTGGACTTTTCCATGATCCGCGACCCCGGCCTGCGGCTGGAGGACATGCCGGACACGCGGCTGAACTTCCTGGACCTGCAAAGCGCGATCGAACTGTTCACGCCGCTGTACCAGCTCATGCTGACCGACAACGACTTCTGGCGCGCCGCCAATTCGCTGCAACTGGACGAGACCATCGGCATCTACGCCGCCAAGCTGATGGGCGCGCCCGAGCATCTCATCCTGGTCAACAACAAGCATCCGCTGGTGCCGATGTCGACCTTGCGAGCGGGATACCGGCTGGTGCTGCACGGGTTGTCGACGGAGATGCTGCATAGCCTGTTGATGGACAGGAAGGCGGCGCAGGAGCAGCCGCCGGCGGAAATCTAGATCAGGGCGGCCAGGGCCTTGGATGCCGCGCGCGGCAATCGGCGGCCTTCCCTGGCCACGTTGATTTTCAATGCCACCCGGGCCACCTCCATCACATCGTCAGGCAACGAATAGCCGCCCCTGGCTTGCAGCCACGCCAGGACGTCCGCCAGGTGCCAGATCGATGTGCTGCCCTCGTGCACGGGAGCCGGGAAACTGCCAGGATGCGCCAGCATGAGCTTGCGCATATTCTGTCGCGACACCCCCGCGATGTTCGCCACATCGGTCAGCCCGACCCAATCCGGGGCCACCTCGATCAACTTGGCCGACGGCGCGGCACGGCGCACATCGTCCAACGCGCTGTGCACGGCTGTCTCGGCGTCGGCTGCCTCGCGAGTGAACTCCAGCGCCAGGCGCCCTGGCTGCCCGATACCGACCAAGGCATCGTCACAGCCCGCTTCGCCCAGGCGCTCGACCAAGGCGCCTGGGTCACAGCTTTCGTCGGTAAGCTGGTACTTCAGGGTAAAGATGTAATCCATGGTGCTATTCCTCGACGCCGCCGGATTATGGCGACGAACCGAAAGGTTGTCAATCGACAACCTTTCGGTTAGCGCAGAGACGCAAGCGAGGCGACCCTCTCATTCCCGGAAAAACATGGACAGGTCAAGAAATGTCCACCTTGACATCGAGCCAGGAAGACCTGACTCATCCCCCGGCATGCATATCCCTGAACAACCGGGGAGACATGCCGAACCGGCGCTCGAACGCTTCGGCGAATCGCGCCGCCGGAAACAGCCCCACCTGCACCGCCACCGACTTCAGCGACAGCCCCCGGGACAGCAGCATGCGGGCGGCATCCAGCCGCGCGGTCTCGACGTAGCGTGCCGGCGTCACCCCCGTCGCGGCGACGAACTTGCGATGGAAGGTGCGTTCTGCAAGCCCCGCGCGGGCCGCCAGCGCCGGCACATCCAGCGATTCCTGGAGATGCTCCTGTATCCAGGCGATCAGGTCGCCAAAGGGGTTGCCGGCCCTGGCCTGCGCCTGTAGCACCGGACTGAACTGGGATTGGTATCCGGGGCGGCGCGCGTACAGCACCAGCCGCTTCGCGACCTCGCCGGCGATCTTCGCGCCCAGGTCGCCGGCGATCATCGCCAGGGCCATGTCGATGCCGGTCGTCACACCGGCCGAGGTCCACAAGCTCCGGTCCACGACGTAAAGGGAGTCCGGGTCCACCACCACCTTGGGAAAGGCGCCCGCCAACGGTGCGCAGGCATCCCAGTGCGTGGCGACGCGGCGGCCATCGACCAGGCCAAGCGCCGCGAGGACGAAAACCCCGCTGCAGATCGAGCCCCACCGCCCGGCCGTGCCTGCAAGCGGCGCAAGCGCCTGTCCTAGAGCCGGATCGGCCATTGCCTGCAACAGCGGCTCTCGTTCGGCCCCCACGACCAGCAGAGTATCGACCGCCGGCATGGACAGTGCATCGATGCGGCGCGTCTCGACAACGATGCCGCTGCTGCTGGCCACCGGCCCGCCCTGCCCCGACACCAGCTCGATTCCATAGAAGGGCGCGGCGCCGCCCAGGGCACGATTGGCGCCACTGAATACGGCCCCCGGCCCCGACACATCGAGGATCTCGAAACCCGGATAGACGACGAATACGATGCGATGCATTGGCAGAAATTAGTACATTTTTGACATTTCCGCCATGACACGAAGCGAGTAGATTGAGTTCCGACAGACCATGCCTACGGCTCGGAGAATTCCGCTCATGCTCAACCGCCACGTCGTCCTGGGTGCACTGGTGCTCGTCCTGCTCACGCTGGCGGGGCTGGGCGCCTGGCTATACAGCCTGCCGCCGGCCCCCACCCAGGCCGATGCGCCACCGGTCGCGGCGGACGAAATGGACGCCATGCTGGCTTCCTTGAAACCGCCCAGGCGCCAGCGCCCGCTGGTGGCGGTCGTGGGCCTCAACGATGCCACCGAAACCACCGACTACCTGATGCCCACCGGCATCCTGCGGCGCGCTGGGGTGGCCGAGGTCGTGATGCTTTCAACCGGACAAGGTCCGGTCAAACTCTTCCCGACGCTGACCGTCCAGGCCGACGCCACCATCACGCACTTCGACGCCCGGCACCCCGCGGGCGCCGACTACGTCATCGTGCCCGCCATGAGCCGCGACGACGATCCCACCGTGCTGGCGTGGCTGCGGGAGCAGTCCCGCAAGGGCGCGATCATCCTGGGCGTGTGCGCCGGCGCCAAGGTGGTCGCCGCGGCCGGCCTGCTGGACGGCAAACGCGCCACCACGCACTGGTACTACCTGCGGGACATGCTGGGCAAGCACCCTTCGATCGCCTACGTCGCGGACCGGCGCGTGGTGGCGGACCGGGGCGTCGCGACCAGCACGGGCATCTCCGCATCGATGCCCATGATGCTGATACTGATCGAAGCCATGGCCGGGCGGCAAAAGGCCGAAGCGGTGGCCCGCGACCTGGGCCTGCCCGCGTGGGACGCCCGCCACGCCAGCCATGCCTTCAAGCAGACCCGGCCATTCACGACGACCGTGCTGGGCAACGTCCTGGCGTTCTGGAACCGGGAACACATCGGCGTGGAACTCCAGCCCGGCATGGACGAAGTGTCGCTGGCCCTCGTTGCCGATGCCTGGTCGCGCACCTACCGGTCACGGGCCGTATCGTTCGCGGCTGCCTCGCCAGCCGTCGAGACCCGCAACGAGGTTCGTGTCATTCCAGAAACGGTGTCAGCCGACCCGCCTCCGGCCACGCACATGGCCCCCTTCACCGACCAGCGGCCGGCCCGGGCCCTGGACCGGACGCTGCAAGCGATCGCCGGACGCTACGGCGCCCGCACCGCCCACGTCGTCGCCCTGCAACTCGAATACCCCTGGAGAGCCCTGCCATGATCCCCACCCTTACCGCCTTTGAACGCTCGCCCGACGGCGGCCGGGGCCTGGCGCGCGACATGCGCATACGCTGGGCGCTGGAGGAAGTCGGCCAGCCTTACCACGTCCGCCTGCTGTCGTTCGAGGCGATGAAGCAGCCCGAGCATCTCGCCCGCCATCCCTTCGGGCAGATTCCTGCCTATGAGGAAGGCGGTCTCACGCTGTTCGAATCGGGAGCCACCGTGATCCATATCGCCGAGCGCCATGGCGGCCTCCTGCCCGCCGACGCCCAGGCGCGGACGCGCGCCATCATGTGGATGTTCGCCGCGGTCAATACGGTCGAGCCATCGGTTTTCGAGCGCGTGCTCGTCAGGATCCTCGACCGGGATGCCCCCTGGTACGAGGACCGCCTGCGCGTACTCGAAGACCGCATCCGGGACCGGCTGGAACATCTTGCCCGCCACCTGGGTAATGCCGACTGGCTGGATGGCGGCTTCAGCGCCGGCGACCTCCTGATGGTGACGGTGCTGCGCTGGCTGGGCAGCGCGACGATACTGGACGACTATCCGACCATCGCCGCCTATATCGCCCGCGGCGAAGCCCGGCCTGCCTTCCAGCGCGCGTTCGCGGCGCAACTGGCGGACTTCAGCAAGGGCGCAGCCCCGGCGCCATGAAGCGGCGGGTCATCGCATCGGCCAGTTCCAGCGCGACGCCCTGCGCTTCGGTAAAGACCGACGAACCCGGCTTGAAAGCCCGCACCACATCGATCGCTGCCTGCGACACGCCAGCCTTCAGGGTTGCGCACCGCCGACAGCAGTTGCTCCCAGCCATGCGCCACGGGCGGGCTGTTCAACAACACCTGGTATAGCAGCGACACCTGGCCGTGCTCGGCAATCAAACGGGATGACCGGCAGTTCCTCTTTCAAGGTGGCGCTGACCTCCTCGGGTGTGCTGGGCGTGATTTCGATGCCGAATGCCTTGCCTTGCTCTAGGCGCAACGGGAGCCGCACGGCATACACTGTCGATCAACCAAGCTACCGGCGCTCCCAACGCGCGCTCCCATCGTGACCGACACGTCCTTTACCTCCCTGCCCCTTTTGCCCGCCCTGCTGGACAACCTGCAAGGCCTGGGCTTCGCGCAGATGACGCCCATCCAGGCCCAAGGCCTGCCGCTCATCCTGGAAGGCCGGGACCTGATCGCGCAGGCCAAGACCGGTAGCGGCAAGACCGCGGCCTTCGGCCTGGGCGTGCTGCAGAAACTGGACGTCGACCGCCTGGTTCCGCAGGCGCTGGTCGTCTGCCCCACCCGCGAACTGGCCGACCAGGTCGCCCAGGAACTGCGCCGCCTGGCCCGCCTGATTCCCAACGTCAAGATCCTGACCCTGTGCGGCGGCACCGCCGCCCGCCCCCAGGCCGAATCGCTGGCCCGCGGCACCCATCTGGTCGTGGGCACGCCTGGCCGCATCCAGGACCACCTGGAACGCGGCAGCCTGGACCTGTCGGCCCTGAACACCCTGGTGCTGGACGAGGCCGACCGCATGGTCGACATGGGTTTCTACGACGACATCGTCACCATCGCCTCGCACTGTCCCACCAAACGACAGACCCTGCTGTTCTCGGCCACCTATCCCGACAACATCCGCAAGCTCAGTGCCCGCTTCCTGCGCAACCCGGCCGAAGTCAAGGTCGAGGCCCAGCATGACGCCAGCCGCATCGAACAGGTTTTCTACGAAATCGGCGAAGACGAACGGCTCGACGCCGTCGTCACCCTGCTGGCCCACTTTCGGCCCGTTTCCACCCTGGCCTTCTGCAACACCAAGATCCGCAGCCACGAACTGGTCGAACGCCTGCGGGCCGAGGGCATCAGCGCCCAGGCGCTGAACGGCGACCTGGAACAGCGCGAGCGCGACGAAATCCTGATCCAGTTCGCCAACCAGAGCTGCGCCGTGCTGGTCGCCACCGACGTCGCCGCCCGCGGCCTGGACATCCAGAACCTGAGCGCGGTGATCAACGTGGACGTGACCAAGGACACCGAGGTCCACGTGCATCGCATCGGCCGCAGCGGCCGCGGCGACCAGAAGGGGCTGGCACTGAGCCTGTGCTCGCCCGAGGAAATGCGCTGGGCCAACCTGATCGAGCAATACCAGGGCGCGCCGCTGAAATGGGGCGATCTCAAATCCCTGCGAACCAAGGCCGACCGCCCGTTGCGGGCACGCATGATTACCTTGTGCATACAAGGGGGAAAGAAGGACAAACTGCGACCGGGGGATTTGCTGGGCGCGCTGACCGGGGATGGTGGCCTGACTTTCGAGCAGGTCGGAAAAATCAATATCACCGAGTTCAATGCTTATGTGGCGCTGGACCGGCAGATCGCCAAACAGGCGTTCTCGCGGATTTCCAATAGCAATATCAAGGGGCGGCGGTTTCGGATGCGGTTCCTGGAAGAGTTTTGAACTCCTCCAGGGTGCGTGATCAGATCACGCTGCCACGCCATCCAGGAAACCGATCACCTCGGCGATCCGGCCGCTTTCGTCCAGCCTGATCACATCGCTTCCCCTGGCAACCAACGCCTCGGCGCCATTGCGCAACGTCCAGTTGAACCGCACGAAATGCCCATGCCCGTCCGGCTCCCCATCCAGCACGAAACGATGGCCGGGAAACTGGGCCATGGCGCTGTCCATCATCGTTTGCAGCGCCTCATGTCCCTTGCCCGACATGAGCGGATCGGTATAAACCGCGTCCGGACGCCATGCGGACAAGGCGGAGGCTCTTTGGCTGGGGGCTCCATTCCAGGTTTCCAAATAGGCCTGGGCGACAAGCTTCGGATCCGACATGATTTCAATCTCCTGTTGTTGACCAGGAGAATGATGGACCGGACGGGGAGACCAATCGATTACCTCTGAGGTAATCTGCCGCCGGCAGGCCCAAATCATGCAGCCCGAGCACAGGAGTCATACATGAGCACCGAGACCGTCGGCGACCTGACCCGCGCCTGGCGCAAACGCCGGGGTATCAGCCAGCTCGGCCTCGCGCTCGATGCCGACGTGTCCGCGCGGCACCTGAGCTTTGTCGAAAGCGGACGCGCCAGCGCCAGCCGCGAACTCCTCTTGCGGCTTGGGGAACAACTGACCATGCCGCTGCGCGACCGCAATCGCCTGCTCGTCGCCGGCGGCTACGCGCCGGTTTTCAACGCGCGCAGCCTGGACGATCCGGACATGGCGCCCGCGCTGGCGGCGATTTCCGCCGTACTCGACGCCAGTGCCCCCTACCCCGCCCTGGTGGTCGACCCATTATGGAATCTCGTGCGCGCGAACCAGCCGGCGCAGAAACTGCTCGAGGGCCTGCCGAACCGCCTGACCACGCCGCCGGTCAATGTATTGCGCGCCACGCTGGACCCCGAAGGCCTCGCACCCCGCATCGCCAACCTGCCCGAATGGCGCCACCATCTGCTTGCCCGGCTGCGCGCCGACTTCACCGCCAGCGGCAATGCCGGACTCCTGACACTGCACGATGAACTGGCCGCGATTCCCGTGCCCGCCAGCAAGGCACCTCCGGCACACATGGCACGCATCGCCGTCCCGCTGATGCTGGGCGTTCCCGGCGGCCCCGTGCTGTCGCTGATTTCCACCACGACGGTATTCGGCACCGCGAACGACATCACCCTCGCGGAATTGACGCTGGAGAGTTTTTTTCCCGCCGACGCCTCGACCCGGGATTTTTTTCTGGCCCATGGGTAAACAAAGGGAAAAATTGGCCTGCAACCGTCATTTACCCCCTTTTTCCAGTATTGATTGAAACATCAACTCTTTTAGAATCAATACCTTGATGAAATCGGACTGACACCGCCGCCCACACCTTTGCCGCGCGAGAAGATCACGAATGCAGAATGAAGCTGTTTTGGATCATCGTCTTTTAGGGGGACATGGCGTAAGCAGCGCGCTGCCGCAGCAAGGCCGCCGCCGCCGGAAAATGCCGCCCATCGTGCTCCGGCTGACCCTCGGCCTGGCCCTGGCCTGGCTGGCGCTGGTGGCCGGCCTGGGCTGGTGGACCTCGCAGCGGATTCTGGCGACGCGGCTGGACAACGTGGCGGCCAGCGCCGAATACGAGGCCCAAACCACCGCCCGCGTCGTCGACCGCCTGTTCACCGAAATGGTCAGCGTGGCCAACATGGTGGCGCGCCAGGGCCAGGTCATCCAGCTCGCCACCCGCTACCGTACCGATCCCGCCGGCGCCGCCGAACTGACGCGCCAACAGCGCGCCGCGCTGTTCACGCAAGACCCCTTGGTGCGCCGGGTCGGCGACTACATGAACGCACTGGCCAGCGACCTGCGCTATGCCCGCATCTACATGAACAACATGTCGGACGATACCGTCACCGCCAGCAACTGGGCCGAGTCCGACAGCATCGTGGGCATGATCTACTCGGGCCGCACCTACCTGATCGACGCGCTGCGCCACGGCACGGGCCAACAGTTCGGCATCGCCCGCCTCAACAACAGCCCCTCCTATTTCGTCAGCAGCCGCATCGAAGACGCCAACGACGTGCCGCAGGGCTCGGTCACGGTGAAATTCGACGCGCCCGAGATGGCCGCCTACCTGACCGGACGGCACATCGCCCTGATCGTGAACCGCCAGGGCCGCGTGATCACCGCCTCGTCCGAACCCTTCATGCTGCGCAACCTGGCGGCGCTCCTGCCGCCCGCCACCGTGCTGCCGCCGGACGGCGGCGAAGGACCCGGCCAGCCCATGGACGCGCACCCGATCGCGAACGCCGGCCCCGAGGCCGGCCAATGGATCATCGACGGCAAACCCTACCTGATGCGGCGCGAGCCGCTGACGAATCCGCAATACCAGTTGATCACGCTGGCCACGCTGGACCACGTGGCGCCCATGCGCCAACGCCACCTTTACACGGCCGGACTGGTGGCCGTGTTCGGCCTGGTCCTGATCCTGCTGTCCGGCCAGGCGGCCGGGCAAATGGTGATGCGCCGCCAGGAAGAACAATATGCGGCCAACTACGATGCCCTGACCGGCCTGCCCAACCGCCGCGCCGTCCTGGCCGAACTGGACCGCCTGTTCACGCTGGCGAAGGACACCCAGAAGTGGGTGCTGGTCGCCTTTATCGACCTGGACGGCTTCAAGACCATCAACGACACCTACGGCCACGTCGTCGGCGACAAATTCCTGATCGAGGTCGGCCAGCGCATGTCCGCCGGCCTGCGCAAGAGCGACATGCTGGGCCGGCTGGGCGGCGACGAATTCGTCGTGATCGGACTGGTCGACCCGCCCCAGCCCGGCGATCCCGACGGCCCGGTCGAGGCCATGCGCCAGCGGCTCGCGCCACTGCTGACCGGCACCTACACCTTCACCGAGTGCAGCTTCGACTACCCCGGCGCCAGCTTCGGCATCGCCAGCGTCGACCCGTCCGTCAGCTCGCTGCAAGCCGTGCTCAAGGTGGCCGACCAACTCATGTATGCCGACAAACAGGCACGGCGGACCCAGCGGCCGACATGATCCTGCCGACCGTGCTCGCCCTCCTCGCGGCCTTCACCTTCGCCGCGAACAACGCCACGCTGCGCCGTGGTGTCGTTGCTGGCACGCTGTCACAGGCCATGGTCGTCACATTGTTGCTTGGCACCGTGATGGTCTGGATCGCGGTTCTCGCGGCTGGCGGGATCGGCCCTTTGCAGGCGTTTCCGCTGCGCTCGACACTGCTCTTCTCCGCTGCGGGCCTGCTGCACTTCGGCTTCGGCCGCTATTGCAACTACCGCGCGACGCGCGCCATGGGTACCGTACTGGTCGGGCCCGTGCAGCAGACCAGCGTGCTGATCACGTTGGTGCTGGCGATTGTGCTGCTGGGCGAGCGGTTGACCACGCTGCACATCGTGGGCATTGCGCTGATCATTGCGGCGCCGATGCTGGCTGCCCGGGCCCATGCGCCGGCTTCCTTCCGCCCGTTCAAACGCACGTCCGGAGCAGACTCGACCAAGATGGAGGCCAAGTCCCCCGTTGGCGGTTTCCAGCCCAAGCTGGGCGAAGGCTATCTGTTCGCCACTTTCTCGGCACTGGCGTATGGTTCCAGCCCCATCCTGGTTCGGCAGGCCATGGTCGATGGGAACGGGATGGCTGGAGGGCTGGCCGGCGCCGCCGTGGCCTATACCGCCGCGACCGTGGGCGTAGTGGCTCTCGTCATCTACCAGGGCGGCCTGGGCCGATCGCTGACCATGTCGCGCCCTACGCTCGGGTGGTATTCGGTCGCGGGGGTGACCGCCGCGGCGTCGCAGATCTTTGTCTACATGGCGCTTGCCATCGCGCCGGCGTCGGTCGTGATACCGATACAGCGGACATCGCTCGTCATGCGCGTGTGGTTTGCGCGGCTGCTGAATCCGGAGTTGGAGTCGTTTGATGGGCCGGTGCTGCTGGCGACGGTTGTGTCGCTGATCGGCGCGGTGGCGCTGGCGGCGGATCCGGCTTGGTTCGGGATGAAATAGCGGGCATCACGCGCGACTCAATCGCGCGCCCAGGATGGCCAGTCCAAGAGCGACAACCCCCATCGCGGCCCCGGCCCAACCGACAGCCGGCAGGCCATGGCCTAGATTGATCGGCAGTCCGGCAAGCAGCGGGGCCAGCGTCAGGCCCGCTTGGAAAGCGGACGAATTCGTTGCCCCCGCGAGCATCGGCGCATCGGGCGCGACGGCGTAGACCCGGCCCCAAACAGCCGGATTCAACAGAAAACCCGCCACGCCAAGCAAAAACACCAACGCCACCGTTGCCCGCCAATGCGAAGCCAGCAAAGCGATCGCGGCGGATGAAAAAACCACGCCCACGATGCCCGCGACAAGCGTGGCAAACGGACGGGAATCAGCGGTTCGTCCGCCTATCGTCAATCCGGCGAATGCGCCAACTCCGAACAGCGTCAGTACGGCTGGCAGCCAATCTGCGGGCAAACCGCTCACGTCGAGCAGCAACGCTCCCAGATAGCCGAACGTTCCCATATACGCGGCGGTGGTCACTGCTGTCGTGGCGTAGGCCACCCAAAGCACGGGACGCTTCATGGCCCGCAACTCGGTCTTGAGATCAGGCAGCGCCGCGTTGCCGGACACATGCTTGGGCAGTGCAACGAGGCAGCCTATCGCAGAGAAAACGGTGGCTGCCACGACAGCCCAAAAGCCCCCGCGCCAACCGGTAAGATCGCTGATGAATGTCCCTGCCGGGCCCCCCAGGACCATGGCGGCGGTCAGGCCGCTGACGACAATGGACAGCGCCTTGGCTCGGCGGTCCTGAGGCGAGACCTGCACGGCGGTCGCCGCCGCAACGGCCCAGAAACAGGCATACGCCAGCCCCATCGCGAAACGGGCGACAAGCATCGCCCCATAGCCCTGAGCAAGCAGGCTGCATGCCGTCGCCGCAATGAAAGCCACCTGGCTGGCGAATAACGCACCGCGCTTGGGCCAGCGCAGCGCCAGGATGGCGAACGGCGGTCCGCCAACCAGCGCGCCCACGGCGAACGCGGAAATCAAGGTACCCGCCGTGGGCAGCGCGACATGCAGATCAGCCGCGATCATCGGCAGGATTCCGCCCATCAGGAACTCGGCACTACCCATCGCAAACAGGCTCAGAGCGAGAACATAGACGGCCGAGGGAATAGCCCCGGCGCGTTCGTTCTTCTCCATGGGGTTTTCTTCGAGCACCCTGCTCATGCCCACACCCGCTTTAGCAAGGCCGCCGACAAATAAAGCCCGCCCCCAAACACTGCATGCGTGACCAGGCTGCGCATGCGGTTCTTCATCGGCGTCGGCGTGCGGGACGAGGCGATACCCGCCCCCATGGCCGGCTGCATGACGAACCAGGGAACCATGACAGTCGCCACGCCCACAGCCAGGGCGGGCCGCCATGCGGGATCGTGCAGCCACGCCACACCGTAAATGCCTACCAGCAAGGCCGCGAACACGACGCCGACGGCGTAATGGATCGCCCAACCCAGCGGCGATTCGCCGGATATGGGCGCCGCCTTGGCTATGCCGGCGTGCGCGAACCTACCCCGGCACAGATGGCCCGCCCACCTGCCCACCAACGCGTAGTCCAGCGTGGGAACACCCAAGCCCTTCAGGATCATGGACCAGGCGTCCAACACGACTGTCGCGCCGACCCCGACCAGAACCACCCTTACTGCTTCGCCCGTCGATACCATGCCCATTCCTTTTCGATTGATGACATCATCGTTTGAAGGCATGATAGAAGTTGAAGTCAACTTCAAGTCAAGAGGTGCAACGTGGACATTTCAGAAGTCGCCCGGCGCACCGGTGTGCCATCCTCGACCTTGCGGTTCTACGAGAAAAAGGGCTTGATCTGCGCGACCAGCGCCGCTGGCGAACGCCGGCGGTTTACGCCCGACGTGCTTGATCAGTTGGCATTGATCGCGCTGGGGCAAGCTGGCGGCCTGTCGTTGGACGAAATTGGTGCCATGCTCTCCCCTGCCGGGGCGCCAAAGGTGGATAGGAAGGTCTTGTCGGCCAAAGCCGATGAAATCGACACCACCATCAAACGGCTACGCGCCATGAGCGAGGGTTTGCGCCATGCCGCGGAATGCCCTGCGGCCAACCATGCGCAATGTCCGACATTCCAGCGTCTGCTCAAGGTTGCCGCGGCGGGCAGGTTGAAACAGCGCAAGGCGGCAGGTCAGCACCCGGCCCCGCGCCAACAAACCTAGCCTGAGATCCGTCCCGAGAAATGCTGGCCCACCCATCGTTCGCAGACAGACCATAGCCGAGGCGCACCTCTGGCTATGACAGGCCCATACCGGGAACAGACCTGTTCAAATGAAACGCCGTTTTCCTTCCACGTCCCGCCGCCAGTGACGATATTGACGAGAAGAGGCTGAAATCTATCAAGTGCTTTCGCGAACTTCGCATCGTCCGTCTCCGCACACTCGAACTCCTGCCACAGCGCCAACAATGCGCCGGCCTGCGGCTGGGGCAACAAGCCGAATAATCTTTCCGCCGCCCTGGACTCCTGCTCGGCCTGAATCTCCACCGATGTTCCGCCATGGATCGGAAAGTCACCGACATCTATTTCGACGATGTCATGCAGCAAGAGCATCTGCATGACCCGGTGCGTGTTGACCGCTCCGTCCGCGTACTCGCCAAGTATCAGGGCGTACATCGCCAGGTGCCAAGAATGCTCGGCGGAGTTTTCCCTGCGACTTTGGTCGAGCAGCGGCGATTGGCGTATGACGGCTTTCAACCGGTCGATTTCCTTCAGGAAGCTCAGTTGCTTTTCCAGATCGCTCAATGGCATGGTCTTCCACACACGAAAACAAGTCATCGCGAAATTCGCGCCATCCAGTCTCCGACAAATTACTGCCTGATGCCAAGAGCCCCGGGATATTTCAACGCGCGGGCGAGCCGCCGCGAACCGCATTCCGGCGGCGTGAACGGATCATCCAGACTTGAAATACGAAGCCCGCGATGAAGGTGACGACCCACGCAAGCAGCGTGAAGCGCACCAAAGGGGACTGCGGACTATCCGCCAAGGGTCGCATCGTCGGCAGGCGGGTCAGGGTCTCGGCGATGGCTGGAATCAACAGCAGGAAAAAGCTGAACGAACACCCGAACGCGGCCAGGTAGGGCCGCAACCGCCCCAGGAAAGACAGACGCGGCACGAGCAGACTGCCAAAGGCCGCAAGAAGAGCCAGGATGCCCAACGCATGGGCGGGACTGAAGCCACCGGTACTGGACAAACCGAACGACGTAAACACCGAAACCGTCAACCCGGCAAGGTAGACCCTGCCCGAACGCATTGCCGGCTCGATCACGCGATAGCGGGCAAAACCGTAGAAACCCGCGACGACCGGTATCAGACTGACGGCTGTGTGGACCGCGCCCGTGAGCGAAAGAGTGGAAGCCATGAATGATGCCTATCTATTAGTTGGTAGGTAATGTGGTCAAATAAAGAGCAAAACGAGAAACGGCTATCTTCGTACCGGTCACCGGGATGTCAATCGACGCATGAGCGGCTGAACGACTGTTTCGAAAACCCCCGGGTCACCATAGGCGCGGGCGGACAGCATTGCCCCGTGTACCGTCGCCATGAAGGTCATGGCCTCTTCCTCCGGGCTCGTTCGTAGAAAAAAGAGACCTTGTGCGGCCCCCTTGGCCAACACGGATGCAAGCCACGCCCCCAGATCCTGGAAATGCCCGCGGACCTCATCCGCCACTTCACGCGGGATGGCGGGTAATTCAGCGGCAAGCATGGCGCAAATACAGAACGACGACGTGCCATCGCGAATACACCGCGCCCAATACCCGGTATAGGCTTCCAACTGCGCCAACGGATCGGGAATCTGCTGCTCCAACGCCGCGATACCCACACGTGCTTCCTCGCGGTACAGCACAAGGACTGTTCGCACCAATTCAGCCTTGCTGGGGAAGTGGTGGTGAATACTGGCCTTGCTGATCTGCACCGACTCCGAAATGTCGGCATAGCTGAAGCCGTTGTAGCCGCCGGCAGCCAACAGCGAACGCGCGCGCATGGCGATCTCGGCGGCCCTTGGCGAGAGATCATGGTTCATGCGTGTATTCTACCAACTAGTAGGTATACGTCAAGTGAGCGCCAATGAGAAAACCCGCAATGATGCGGGCTTGGAGGTGGTTTTTACGACTGGCAGTGCGAGATCACTCCCACTCGATCGTCGCCGGCGGCTTCCCCGAAACGTCATAAACCACCCGATTCAACCCCCGAACCTCATTGATGATCCGGTTCGAAGTCCTCCCCAACAACGCATAGGGCAAATGCGCCCAATGCGCCGTCATGAAGTCGGTGGTCTGCACCGCGCGTAGCGCGACGACGTAGTCGTACGTCCGCCCGTCCCCCATCACGCCCACGGACTTCACGGGCAGGAACACGGCAAACGCCTGGCTGGTCAGGTCATACCAGTTCTTCCCGACCTCTTCCTCCGCACACAAGCCCGCAGCAGCATCCTGCTCGGTCGCCCGCGTGCCTCGCAGCTCTTCGATGAAGATCGCATCCGCGCGACGCAGCAGGTCCGCGTATTCCTTCTTTACCTCGCCCAGGATCCGCACGCCCAGCCCCGGCCCAGGGAACGGATGCCGATAGACCATGCCATGCGGCAGGCCCAGCGCGATGCCCAGCTTGCGCACTTCGTCCTTGAACAGTTCGCGCAGCGGCTCGAGCAGCTTCAGGTGCAGCGTATCGGGCAGGCCACCCACGTTGTGGTGCGACTTGATCGTCACCGCCTTGCCGGTCTTGGCGCCGGCCGATTCGATCACGTCAGGGTAGATGGTCCCCTGCGCCAGCCACTTCGCGCTCTTGAGCTTGCCGGACTCGCGCTGGAAGACTTCGACGAATTCCTTGCCGATGATCTTGCGCTTGGCCTCGGGATCCGTTTCGCCGGCCAGCTTGCCCATGAAGTCATCCGTGGCATCCACGTGGATGATCTTCAGGCCCATGTTCTCGGCGAAGGTCTTCATGACCTGTTCGCCTTCGTTCAGGCGCAGCAGGCCGTGGTCGACGAACACGCAGGTCAACTGGTCGCCGATGGCCTTGTGGATCAGGGCGGCGGCCACGGACGAATCGACGCCGCCGGACAGGCCCAGAATCACCTCATCGCTGCCGACCTGTTTGCGGATGGCCTCGACGGCTTCGCTGACGTAGTCGGGCATGTTCCAGTCGTCGCCGCAGCCACAGATGTCGTGCACGAAGCGCGCCAGCAGGGCCTGGCCCTGGACGGTGTGGGTGACTTCAGGGTGGAACTGGACGGCGTAGTAGCCGCGGTCGACGTCGGCCATGCCGGCGATGGGACACGAGGCGGTGGAGGCCATGAGCTTGAAGCCCGGGGGCAGCTCGGTGACCTTGTCGCCGTGGCTCATCCAGACCTTGAGCATGCCGTGGCCTTCGGGGGTGGCGAAGTCCTGGATGCCGTTCAGGAACGGGGTGTGGCCATGGGCGCGGACTTCGGCGTAGCCGAATTCGCGATGGTCGCTGAAGCTGACCTTGCCGCCCAGTTGCATGGCCATGGTCTGCATGCCGTAGCAGATGCCAAGCACGGGCACGCCGGATTCGAACACGGCCTGGGGCGCGCGCATGGAGGCTTCGTCGTAGGCCGAGGCGTGGCTACCGGACAGGATGACGCCTTTGAGGCCCTTGGCGAGTTCGCCGCGGACGAAGTCGTCCGACACGTCGTAGGGATGGATTTCGCAGTAGACCTGCGCTTCGCGTACGCGGCGGGCAATGAGTTGAGTGACTTGCGAGCCGAAGTCTAGGATCAGGATGCGGTCGTGCACGCTTCAGTCCATCCGGTAGTTGGGGGCTTCTTTGGTGATCTGCACGTCGTGGACGTGCGATTCGCGGATGCCAGCGGCGGTGATCTGGACGAATTCGCTCTTGGTGCGCATGTCGTCGATGGTGGCGCAACCGCAATAGCCCATGGAGGCCCGCACGCCGCCGACCAGTTGGTAGACGATGGCGATGACGCTGCCCTTGTAGGGGACGCGGCCTTCGATGCCTTCGGGCACGAATTTGTCGGAGTTGTTGGCCGGGTCCTGGAAGTAGCGGTCGGCGGAGCCGTCGGCCATGGCGCCCAGGCTGCCCATGCCGCGGTAGGACTTGTACGAGCGGCCCTGGTACAGGACGATTTCGCCCGGGGCTTCATCGGTGCCGGCGAACATGCCGCCCATCATGACGGTGTAGGCGCCGGCCGACAGGGCCTTGGCGATGTCGCCGGAGTAGCGCACGCCGCCGTCGGCGATCAGGGGGACGCCGGTGCCTTCCAGGGCTTCGGCCACGTTGGAGATGGCGGTGATCTGGGGCACGCCCACGCCGGCCACGATGCGGGTGGTGCAGATGGAGCCGGGGCCGATCCCGACCTTGACGCCGTCGGCGCCGGCTTCGACCAGCGCGCGGGCGGCGGCGCCGGTGGCGATGTTGCCGCCGATGACCTGCAATTGCGGGTAGTGTTTCTTGATCCAGCGCACGCGGTCGAGCACGCCGGCGGTGTGGCCGTGGGCGGTGTCGACGATGATGACATCAACGCCGGCGGCGACGAGTTTCTCGACGCGCTCGTCGGTGCCCTCGCCCACGCCGACGGCGGCGCCGACGCGCAGCTTGCCGTGTTCGTCCTTGCTGGCGTTGGGGTTCTCGGTGGTCTTGATGATGTCCTTGACGGTCATCAGGCCGCGCAGTTCGAAGTTGTCGTTGACGACCAGCACGCGCTCCAGGCGGTGCTTGTGCATCAGGGCCTGGGCTTCGTCCAGCGAGGCGCCTTCGCGCACGGTGATGAGGCGCTCGCGCGGCGTCATGACGGTGCGGATGGGTTCGTCGTAGCGGTCTTCGAAGCGCAGGTCGCGGGTGGTGACGATGCCGACCACCTGGCGGCCCTCGACCACGGGCAGGCCGGAGATGCCGTGCTGGCGCTGCAGTTCGATGACTTCGCGCACCTTCATGTGGGGCGCGATGGTGATGGGATCGAGCACGACCCCGGCCTCGTAGCGCTTGACCCGCGCGACTTCGCGCGCCTGTTCGTCGGCCGTGAGGTTCTTGTGGATGATCCCGATCCCGCCTTCCTTGGCCATGGCGATGGCCAGGCGCGATTCCGTGACGGTGTCCATGGCGGCGGACACGAGGGGAATGTTCAGCGAGATTTCACGGGTCAGGCGGGTTCGAAGACTGGTATCGCGGGGCAACACCGCAGAATATGCGGGCACCAACAACACGTCATCGAAAGTAAGCGCATTTTGTACGAGACGCATCGAGTAACCCCTGGCCGCAATAAACCTAGTATTGTAAATCAGAGCGGGGGGCTGCGCTGTTCAGCCTTGCTGTCAAGAGGGTTTATATGCGGGAAAACCCACGGTCCGCCCGCCGTGCCTGCTTACCGGGCTCGTCCACGCCCCTTGGCGCCGGCCGAGGCCGCCTTGTGGGCCGCCCGCCGGCGGCGGGACTCCTTGGGGTCGAAGACCAGCGGACGGTAGATCTCGACCCGGTCATGATCGTGCAGGACATGGTCCAGCGGCCGGCGGCGGCCGTGGACGCCGGTGCCGGCCTGGGCGGGGTCCACGCCTGGGTACGCCTGGTCAAAGCCGCTGGCCCGGATGGCGTCGGCCAGGGTCGCGCCCTGGGGCAGGACGAGTTCCCGCAGCCAGGTTTCCGCGGCATCCGCATAACAGACGCTGACGGCCACGCTGCCGCCCTGCCCCGCCGGGCTATCCATAGCAGGCTTCGGCCCGCTGGGTGAAGGCGTCGATGAAGCTGGTGGCGATGCGGTTGAACACGGGGCCGACCAGGGCTTCCAGCGCGCGGCTGGAGAACTGGTATTGCATGGTGAAGACCACCTTGCAGGCGTCGTCGGCCAGGGATTGGAACTCCCAGACACCTTCGAGCATCGAAAACGGCCCGTCCACGAGGTCGAGCTGGATGCGGTCGGGATAATGGTGCGTGTTGCGGGTGGTGAAGCGCTGGCGCAGGCCGGCAAACTGGATCACGACCGAAGCGCGCACGCCGTTCTCGTCCCGTTCGTGCACCTCGGTTCCGCCGCACCAGGGCATGAATTTGGGGTAGTCCTCGACCTTGGCCACCAGGTCGAACATCTGGGCGGCGCTATAGGGGACCAACACCGAACGTTGCACTTTATGCATGCGTAGATGATCCGATTGGGCAAATTGCTAGAATGACGCATTTTAACGGCGTGACGAATGAGCATCATTGAGAACCGCAAGGCATTCCACGACTACTTCATCGACGAGCGTTTCGAGGCCGGCCTGGTACTCGAAGGCTGGGAGGTGAAGGCGATCCGTGCCGGGCGCGTGCAGCTCAAGGAAAGCTACGTCATCGTCCGCGATGCCGAACTCTACCTGCTGGGCATGCACGTCAGCCCCCTGGAAACGGCCTCCACCCACATCCATCCCGATGCCACCCGCACGCGCAAGCTGCTGCTGAAGGCCGAGGAAATCCACAAGCTGATCGGCAAGGTGGAACAGCGCGGTTTCGCGCTGGTGCCGCTGAACCTGCATTTCAAGAATTCGCTGATCAAGCTGGATTTCGGGCTGGCGCGGGGCAAGAAGCAGTTCGACAAGCGGGATACCGAGCGCGAACGCGACTGGCTGCGCGAGAAGGCGCAGATCATGAAGCACGACACGCGCAAGCACTCCTAAGCCCTAATACGTCGCTGCGGTTCAACACGCCAGGCGCGAGGATCTTCGCCTGCAGCAACGAGATCCAGCGCAACATCCTGGCCAAGGCCGTACTGGAGCTGCCCTCGGGCTGAGGGCGGCGGCGTTCAGCCCTGCCCGGCCTGGGTGCCCTTGACCACGGTCAGCGCCGAGGCGATCAGGCCGCTGATGTCGCTGACGTTGGCGGGCACGATCAGCGTGTTGTTGGTCTTGGCCAGGTTGCCGAAGGCATCGACGTAGCGCTCAGCCACCTTGAGGTTGACAGCTTCCATGCCGCCGGGGTGCTTGATGGCCTCGGCCACCTGGATGATGGCCTTGGCGGTGGCGTCCGCCACGGTGACGACGGCGTTCGCCTCGCCCTGGGCCTGGTTGATCTGGGCCTGCTTTTCGCCCTCGGAACGCGCGATGGCGGCCTCGCGCTCGCCGGTGGCGATGTTGATCTGTTCCTGGCGGCGGCCTTCGGAGGCGGCGATCAGGGCCCGCTTCTCGCGCTCGGCGGTGATCTGGGCCTGCATGGCGCGCAGGATCTCGGCCGGCGGCGTCAGGTCCTTGATCTCGTAGCGCAGCACCTTCACGCCCCAGTTCAGCGCGGCCTCGTCCAGCGCGCTGACGATGCTGCTGTTGATCTGCTCGCGTTCCTCGAAGGTCTTGTCCAGTTCCAGCTTGCCGATGACCGAGCGCAGCGTGGTCTGGGCCAGTTGGGTGATGGCGACGATGTAGTTGGACGAGCCGTACGAGGCGCGCATCGCGTCGGTGACCTGGAAGTACAGGATGCCGTCCACCTGCAACTGCGTGTTGTCGCGCGTGATGCAGACCTGGCTGGGCACGTCCAGCGGGATTTCCTTGAGCGAGTGCTTGTAGGACACGCGCTCGATGAACGGGATCACAAAGCCGGCGCCGGGCGACAGCACGCGGTCGAACTTGCCCAGGCGCTCGACCACCCACGCATGCTGCTGCGGAACGATGGCGATGGCCTTGACGACGATGAGGATGGCCAGAAAAACGATGACCAGCAGGACGATGGTGGATGCGCTCATGGTGCTTCCTTGTGGGTATTGCCAGCGAGACGGAAGGCCGTCCGCAACGGCCTTAGCGGGAGGGCGAAAGAACGAGGCTGTTGCCGCGCATCTCGGTGATCACGAACTGCCCGGCGACCGGCTCGGCCCCGGGCGCGAGCTCAGCCTGCCAGTGCGCCCCACGATACCAGACCCGTGCGGTGCGGTCTTCGTTCCAGGCCTCGACCTTCACGGTTTGTCCGATGTCCATGTTGACGTTGGCGTTGGAAGATGGCGGCGAACCGCGTTTCTTCAGCACGTTCAGGCGCTTGAGCAGCAGCGTGCACAACACCACCGCCGCCGCGCACAGCACCAGCTGCCAGGCGATGTCCACGCCCAGCCAGGCCGCGATGCCGGCCACGGCGAAGCCGACGGCGACCATGAGCAGATAGAAGGTGCCGGTCATGACTTCGCCGATCAGGGCCAGGGCCATCAGACCGAACCATACCCAGGCGGGATTCATAGTTGCCTCCTTCGAGCGAGAGCGGACGCGGCCCGCCGGCTCGGCCGTGCGGCGCGAAACGTGCCGCAGTGACGTATCTGCCTCTATTATGCCTGCCTGGGGGAAATGCCGCCCGGCCACGCCCCCGGCAACCGGAGGAACCACCATGCGCATACCGCCCGCCCCCAGGCCCGCCTGTCCTTCATCCGCCAGCCGGCGGCAATTCCTGGGTTATGGCGGGGCTGGCATGCTGGCCGCGGTCCTGCCCGGCTGCGGTGGGGGCGACGGCCCGACGCCCGCCGCCTACGCGCAGACCATCGAATGGGGCCGCCAGGAAATCGCGCGCGCCCTGTCGGGCGATCCCGACAACGTGGCCGCGGTCTCGATCGCCCTGCTCAAGAACGACACCGTGGTCTGGCAGCAGGCCTTCGGCCGCGCCTCGGTACAGGACAACGTCGCAGCCGGCATCCAGACGCGCTTCAACATCGGTTCGGTCAGCAAGGTACTGGCGGCGCTGGCCGCCATGATCCTGCGGGACCGCGGACTGCTGGACCTGGATGCACCGGTGGCGCGCTACCTGCCCGACTTCACCATGCTGTCGCCCGAGTACGCCCGGATCACGACCCGGCACCTGCTTTCGCACTCCTCGGGCCTACCCGGCACCAGCATGCGCAACGCCTTCACCTTCGAGCCCATGCCGGGCTACGCGGTCAACGCCGAAGCGGCCCTGGCCGACGAGCACCTGAAGCATCTGCCCGGCGAACTGGCGGTCTATTGCAACGACGGCTTCACGATGATCGAACGGGTGGTGGCGGCCCTTGCAAAGCAGGACTACACCTCCTTCATCCAGGCCAACGTGCTGACTCCCCTGGGCATGGCCGACTCCGGTTTCCTGACGAAGAAACCGACGGGCGGCTCGTTCGCGCTGCCCTATGCGGGCGGCAGGCAGTACCCCCAGGAGTTCGTCAGCCCGCTGGCCACCGGCGGCCTGACCGCCACGCCGGGCGACATGATGAAGCTGGCGCGCCTGTTCCTCGAACGGGGCACCTACCAATCGCGGCGCATCGTGTCGGCCGACGGCATCGCGCAGATGGGCAGCGACCAGACCCGGGGCCTGGCCATCAATCCTTCGCCGGAATGGGTATGGGGACTGGGCTGGGACAGCGTGCGGCATCCCGGCCTGGCCGCGGCCGGCGTCCAGGCCTGGCAGAAGAACGGCGGCACGGCGTTTTTCTCGAGCGACTTCTACGTCCTGCCGGACCAGCGGCTGGCCCTGATGGTGACCGGCAACACGGGCAACGCACAACGCCCCGACACCTACCGCGCCGCCGCGCTGGCCGAAGGCGTACTGCTGCGCGCCCTGGTCGAGGACGGCACGATACGCGCCCTGCCGCCGCTGGTCGCCCATACCGCGCCGCCCGTGGCGGCATCGCCCGGGCTGACCGACGCCGTGGGCGTCTACGCCAACTACAACCAGCCCACGCGGGTCACCGCCAACCAGGACGGCAGCTTCTCGCTGTCGTCCTGGAACGGCACTGCCTGGCAACCGATGAACGGCGGCGCCAGATACAGCTATCGCAGCGACGGCTGGTGGTGGGGTGGCGATGCCCCCATCAGCTACCGCTTCGAAGTCGTGTCCGGTATCGACGCGAACGGCCAGCCCTATCGCTATCGCTACCTGATGCTGCGCGGCCCCCTGTTCGGCGCCGGCTATAACGAGACCACCCTGCCCGTGGGCCAGCAACTGCTTCCGCTGGCGCCGCTGGGTGCCGTCTGGCAGGCGCGGCTGGGCAAGACCTGGACGGTCACCAACGAATCCCCGGCGACCGTTCCATCCACCCTGAACGGCACCCCCTACGCCACGCTGGGCAGCCTGCCCGAACTGCCGGGCTACATCCTGGTGCGCAACAGCAGCTACGACGACGGCTCGCCCGAATACCAACTCCTGGCCCCGCTGGCCGCCGACCGCGCCGGCATGACCGTCAAGATCCCCGCCAACGCCGGCCGCGACCTGTACGAGCTGCACTTCGCCACCGCCGGAGGCAAGGAAACGCTGACCCTAGGCAGTTGGACCTACGAGGCAACCGCGGGCTGATCTGGCGGTGCCTGCAAATATTTACCCGGGTAATATTGACGATCAAATTTTACCCGGATAAAATTTGCAAACACTCACGCCAAGCCCAACAGGAAAATCTCGAAAATGGCATCGTCCACCCCATCCCCTCGCTATCTGGAGCCCACGCAGCAATCCGGCCGCGCATTCATCATGAGGAAAATGCAGGGCAACGTCGTCATGTTGAACCTGCTGCGCTTTCGCGAGATTGCCGACTACGCCGCGAACCCGGAACTGGCGCCGAAAAAGCCCATCAGCGGCGCGCAGGCGTTCGATCGCTATATCCACCACACACTGCCGTTCCTGCACGCAAGCGGCGGAGACCTGCTGTTCCTCGGCACGGGCGGCCCGCTCCTGATCGGCCCGGAAAACGAACGCTGGGACCTGGCCATGATGGTCAGGCAAAGCAGCGCCGAGTCATTCCTGGATTTCGCGAACAATGCGGAGTATCTGGCGGGCATGGGCCATAGAACGGCGGCGATCGAAGACGCCCGGCTCCTTCCGTTGACGCAGATCGAGAAAACGAGTTGAAGCAAATGAAGTCCCTGCGAGCCAACGGCATCACCGTCTGCTACGACAGCCTGGGCGACGAAGACGACGACACCATCCTGCTGATCTCGGGTCTTGGTACCCACATGATCCGCTGGACGGATCCCTTCTGCCTAAGCCTTGTGGCAAAGGGTTTTCGCGTCATCCGCTTCGACAACCGGGATGCAGGTCTGTCGACGCATTTCACGAACTCCCCCACTCCGAATTTCGCGGCCTTGGCAACGGCCATCGCGGCGGGCCGGGAGCCGGACGTGCCTTACACCCTCGATGACATGGCGGCAGACGCCATCGGCCTGCTGGACGCCTTGTCCATCGATCGCGCGCACGTCGTCGGGCGTTCGATGGGCGGCATGATCGCGCAACTGATGGCCGGTGATCACCCGCGGCGCGTGTCGTCGCTGGCTTCCATCATGTCCAGCACGGGCAACCCCGGTCTGCCTTCGGCGGCGCCCGACATCATGGCGATGCTGACCAGGCGGGCGCCCCACCCCGTTGACGATGAAGAGGAATTCGTCGCGCATGGCCTCGCGTTTGCGAACCGCATCGGCGGCACCCGCTTCCCCATCGATCGGGAAGCGCACCGCGCCATGATTCTGGAAGAGTCCCGCCGCGCCTACGATCCGGCCGGTTTCGGACGGCAGATCGCCGCGATCGCCGCCACGGGGGATATACGGCCACGGCTTGCCCGTATCCGTGTCCCGACCCTGGTGGTGCATGGCAGCGACGATGCATTGATCCCGCCGGCCTGCGGCGAGGATACGGCGGCGTCCATCCCCGGCTCGGAATTCTTACTGATCGAGGGCATGGGCCACGACTTGCCGGCCGCGCTCCATCAGACTCTGGTCGAGGCAATTTGCAGGAACGCGCGCCGCGGCATCGGTAAATAAAAGAACGCCTGGGGCACAGGGGATCCGGCTCAGCCGGTCCACCCGTGCCGCCCCCCCCTGAGGGGGGGCAAGTCAGCGCATAGGGGGGACCCTATTCAGCGAGCTTCTTCCAGGTGTCGACCACGGTGTCCGGGTTCAGCGAGATCGACTTGATCCCCTGGTTCTTCAGCCATACCGCGAAATCGGGGTGGTCGGAAGGACCCTGGCCGCAGATGCCGACGTACTTGTCCGCCTTCAGGCAAGCCTCGATGGCCCGCTGCAGCAGCGCCTGGACGGCCGGATCGCGTTCGTCGAAGTCGGCGGCCAGCAGTTCCAGGCCCGAGTCGCGGTCCAGACCCAGGGTGAGCTGGGTCAGGTCGTTCGAACCGATCGAGAAGCCGTCGAAGTGCTCCAGGAATTGTTCGGCCAGCACCGCGTTGGACGGCACTTCGCACATCATGATCAGGCGCAGGCCGTTCTCGCCGCGCTTGAGCTGGTTGTCGGCCAGCAGGCCCACCACGCGCTCGGCCTGCTTGAGCGTGCGCACGAAGGGAACCATGATCTCGACGTTGGTCAGGCCCATGTCCTGGCGCACGCGGCGCAGCGCCTCGCACTCCATGCGGAAGCATTCGGCGAATTCCTCGGCGATGTAGCGCGACGCGCCGCGGAAGCCCAGCATGGGATTCTCTTCCTCGGGCTCGTAGCGCGAGCCGCCGATCAGCTTGCGGTATTCGTTCGACTTGAAATCGGACATGCGCACGATGACGGACTTGGGATAGAACGCCGCCGCGATCGTGGCGATGCCTTCGGCCAGCTTGTCGACGAAGAACGCGCGCGGGCTGGCATAGCCGCGGGCCACCGATTCCACCGCCTTCTTCAGGTCGCTATCGACATTCGGATAGTCGAGGATGGCCTTGGGATGGATGCCGATGTTGTTGTTGATGATGAATTCCAGGCGGGCCAGGCCCACGCCGCCGTTCGGGATCTGCGCAAAGTCGTAGGCGAGCTGCGGATTACCCACGTTCATCATGATCTTGACGTCGATGGCGGGCATTTCGCCGCGGCGGACTTCCTCGACCTCGGTTTCCAGCAGGCCGTCGTAGATCCGGCCCTCGTCGCCTTCGGCGCAGGACACGGTGACCATGGCACCATCCTTCAGGACATCGGTGGCGTCGCCGCTGCCGACGACCGCCGGGATGCCCAGCTCGCGCGCGATGATGGCCGCGTGGCAGGTACGGCCGCCGCGGTTGGTGACGATGGCCGAGGCACGCTTCATGACAGGTTCCCAGTTGGGATCGGTCATGTCGGTGACCAGCACATCGCCGGGCTGGACCTTGTCCATGTCGGCGATGTCGCCCACCAGGCGCACGGGGCCCGAGCCGATCTTCTGGCCGATGGCGCGGCCGGTGACCAGCACGTTGCCGGTGGCCTTCAGGCGGTAGCGCTGCTGCACGTCGTTGCCGGACTGCTGCGACTTCACGGTTTCCGGACGCGCCTGCAGGATGTAGATCTTGCCGTCGTTGCCGTCGCGGCCCCACTCGATGTCCATGGGACGGGCGTAGTGCTTCTCGATGATGACGGCGTAGCGCGCCAGCTCGATGACGTCTTCGTCGGACAGCGAGAAACGGTTGCGCAGCTCGGGCGCGACGTCGACCGTGCGCACGGCGCGGCCTTCGGTGCGGGCCGGGTCGAATTCCATCTTGATCAGCTTGGAGCCGATGCGGCGGCTGACGATGGGATAGTGGCCGGCTTCCAGCGTGGGCTTGAAGACGTAGAACTCGTCGGGGTTGACCGCGCCCTGCACCACCGTTTCGCCCAGGCCGTAGGACGAGGTGATGAAGACGACGTCGGGGAAGCCCGATTCGGTGTCGAGGGTGAACATGACGCCGGCCGCGCCAGTGTCGGAGCGGACCATGCGCTGGATGCCGGCGGACAGGGCCACGTCGGCGTGGGCATAGCCCTTGTGCACGCGATACGAAATGGCGCGGTCGTTGTACAGCGACGCGAACACGTGGCGGATCTTGTCCAGCACATCGTCGACGCCGACCACGTTCAGGAAGGTTTCCTGCTGGCCGGCGAACGAAGCGTCGGGCAGGTCTTCGGCGGTGGCGGACGAACGGACGGCGAACGAGCCCTTGCCGTCGGCGTCGAGCTTGGCGAACGATTCACGGATGTCTTTCTCGAACTGGGCCGAGAACGGAGCGTCGACGATCCATTGCCGGATTTCCGCGCCGGTTTCGGCCAGTGCGCGCACGTCTTCCGGATTCAGGGAAGACAGGCGCGCGCTGATCCGGGCATCCAGGCCCGAATCCTTCAGGAAATCGCGGAAAGCCTCTGCCGTGGTGGCAAAACCGCCCGGCACGCGGACACCGGCGCCGGTCAGTTGGCTGATCATCTCTCCTAGTGAAGCGTTCTTCCCTCCTACCGAGTCAACATCCGTCATGCGGAGCTGCTCGAACGGCACAACATAAGACATGAAAGTCCCCTATTACAATGGCAAGAAAGCATGTTTGGCGAGCACACGCGCGGTGCGTAGTGTGCTGGCCAAACCCGCCTCCGCCGCGGCCCAGGGCTCCGAAAGCCTTGGGCGTGCGCCATGCGTAACCGGGGGGTAATCCTCGAATTGTACGCCGGCCGCCGGCCTTTCTGCACATCGCTTGCTTCGTTTGCCTTTCCCATCCCCGGAAACCCCGTTTTTGCGAGAAATCCATGCCTCAACCCGCCCCCGCCGCGAATTCGTACCTGCGCACCGTCTTCGTGGTTTCCGACGGCACCGGCATCACCGCCGAGACCTTCGCCCATTCGGTCCTGGCCCAGTTCGAGAACGCCCGCTTCCGCCATATCAGGCTTCCTTTCATTGATTCGGTCGACAAGGCCGCCGACGTGGCGGCCCGGATCGACGCCGCCTTCACCGCGGACGGGCAGCGCCCCATCGTCTTCAGCACCCTGGTCAATTCCGAGATCAACACCCGCGTCCGCCAGGCCAACGGCCTGTTCCTGGACCTGTTCTCGACCTTCGTCGAGCCCATCGAGCAGGAACTGAACATCAAGTCCAGCCATTCGATCGGCCGCTCGCACAACATGGCCAACACCAAGCAGTACCAGAGCCGGATCGAGGCCATCAACTTCAGCCTGGCGCACGACGACGGGCAGTTCATCAAGGGCCTGGAGCAGGCCGACGTGATCCTGGTGGGCGTGTCGCGCTGCGGCAAGACGCCCACCAGCCTGTACCTGGCCATGCAGTACGGCATCAAGGCCGCCAATGTGCCGCTGATCCCCGACGATTTCGAGCGCGACGCCCTGCCCTCGGCCATCCTGCCCCACCGCAACAAGCTGTTCGGGCTGACCATCCAGCCCGAGCGCCTGGCCGAGGTCCGCCACGAACGCCGTCCCGACAGCCGCTACGCGTCGCTGGAACAGTGCCGCTACGAGGTGGCCGAGGCCGAGAAACTGATGCGGCGGGAAAGCATCCGCTGGCTGTCGACCACCACCAAGTCGATAGAGGAAATCTCGACCACGGTGCTGCAGAAGATCGGGCTGGAAGGCCGCTTCTATTGAGAAACAGGCCGGGGCGGGCGCGCCAGCGCCTCGCTCTCGGCCGCGTGGGGCTGGGCCGCGACCTCCAGGCACTCGCGCAGCACGTTCAGCAATTCGCGCCGCCGGGGCTCCCGGGGCATGACCAGGCCCAGTTCGCGGTGGAAAATGTCCTTGCCCAGCGAGACCGCCCGCACGCCCGGCGGCAGGCAGTTCCGGCGCGTGATCGGCACCAGCGACACGCCCAGCCCGGCCGCCACCATCGCCACCATGGCATCCACGTCCTCGATGTCCAGCATGGCCTCGACCTGCTGGTCGTGCCGCCGCAGGAAATGCTCGACCCCTCGCCCGCCGAACGACGCACGGTCGTAGCGGATGAAGGGGTGGGCGGCCAGCAACTGGCGCCAGTCCTCGCCGGGAACGTCCCCCGGCACCGCCAGGACGAAGGGTTCGCGTACCAGCGGCTGCCATAGCAGTTCCCGCGGCAGCATGAAGGGCGGCGCGATCATCAGCGCGGCGTCCAGCTCGCCGCTGTCGACCTGGCCGATCAGGAACAGCGACGAACCATGCACCAACCGCACCGACACCAGGGGATGCCGGTCCCGCAGGATGCCCAGCGCCGCCGGCAGCATGCCCACCTGGGCAGTCTGGATCGCCCCCATCCTGACCGTGCCGCGCAGCTCGCGGCTGGTCACCCGCACCGCCAGTTCGTCGAACAGTCCGACGATCTGGCGGGCCATCTCCACCGCTTCCTCGCCCGCCTCGTTCAGCGTGGCCGAGCGCCCGGTCCGGGTGAACAGCGGCGCGCCCAGCGCCTCTTCCAGGCGCTGCATCTGGGCGCTGACGGCCGATTGCGTCAGGCCGATGCGGGATCCCGCCGCCGCGAACGTGCCCCAGCGCACGACTGCGAGAAACGTCTTCAGCTCGCGCAGCACGTCTCACCCCCAATTGATCGAAAAAATTTGACCTCAGACGAAAAACAAAGCGTTTTCGTCTAAGGATTTTTGTTTATACCATGAGTGCCTTGGATGCCTGCCCGGGCATGTCCCGCTCAAACCTGGCATCCCCTGACACTGGAACTTCCAGTGGGCACAACTTCATCTAAAAACAATTAAAACAAGATAAATAAATTCAACTTCCATCAATTTCAATCTACTTCATGGCACAGCACTTGCTTGATAACCCAGGAGACGGCACGCAATCCCGCGTACGCCACCCCTCTCTCTTGAATGGAACAGCAGGTATGAAGACCCCCTCCTTTCTAGCGGCGGCCGCGCTGGCCCTGGCAGTTGCCCTGCCGGCCCATGCCTACCCGGACCGACCGATCACCATCGTGGTGCCGTTCTCGGCCGGCGCCGGCACCGATCTGACCGCCCGCCTCCTGGCGCGCACCATGGAGAAGCATGCGGGCCGCAGCGTCGTGGTGGTGAACCGCGCCGGCGCCGGCGGCGAGATCGGCATGGCCTCGGTGGCCAACGCAGCGCCCGACGGCTACACGCTGTCCATCCTCAATACGCCCAACGTGCTGACCATCCCCATCGAACGCCGGGCGCAGTTCAGCCTGTCCAGCTTCGACGTGGTCGCCAACATCGTGGACGACCCCGGCACCCTGAGCGTGCGCGGGGACAGCCCCCTGCGCGGCGTCCAGGACCTGGTGGAAGCGGCCCGCAAGGCGCCCGGGACGCTGACCTACGGCACGGCCGGCGTGGGCTCGGCCGGCCACATTTCCATGCTGCTGCTGGAACAGGCCGCCGGCATACAACTGCGGCACGTGCCCTTCAAGGGCACGGCGGACGTCGCCACGGCGCTACTGGGCGGCCACATCGACATCGGCACCGCCAACCTGGGCGAGGCCCTGGGTTTCTCCAAGGGCAAGCAGTGGCGCATCCTGGGCCAGATGGCGCCCACCCGTTCACCCATGGCGGCGGACCTGCCCACCTTCGCCGAGGCCGGTTATCCCATCGAAAGCGGGTCGCTGCGCGGGCTGGGCGCGCCGCGCGGCACGCCGCCGGAAACGCTCAAGGCGCTGTCCGCGCTGGTGGACAAGGCCATCAACGATCCCGACTTCCGCCAGGCGGCCAAGGGGGCCGAGCAGAACGTCCGCTACCTGCCGCGCGACGACTACTCGCTCCTGCTGACGGGCATGCAGGGCCGGTTCGAGAAACTGTGGGCGGCTTCGCCCTGGAATCAATGATGCCGACCTCCTCGTTTCCCACGCACCGGACCGCCTCCATGAAAACCGCCCTTCGCTTCCTGCTTTCCACCTTCGCGCTGGCCGGCGCCTGCGCCGCGCACGCCGGCTACCCCGACCGTCCCATCACCATGATCGTGCCGTTCAGCGCGGGCGCCGGCACCGACCTGACCGCGCGCACCGTCGCCCAGTGCATGGAGAGCCAGATCAAGGGCGCCACCATCGTCGTCACCAACCGCCCGGGCGCGAGCGGCGACATCGGCCTGGCGGCCCTGGCCACGGCCGCGCCCGACGGCTATACCCTGGGCATCGTCAACACGCCCGGCGTGGTCAGCATCCCCATCGAGCGCCAGACCCGCTACACCGTCGCGAGCTTCGATTTCCTGGGCGCCGTGGCCGACGCGCCGGGCACGATCAGCGTGCACGCCGACAGCGGCATCCACACCATCCAGGATCTGGTCCGCGCGGCCAAGGCGAAGCCCGGCAGCGTCACCGTGGGCACGCAGGGCGTGGGCTCGGCCGGGCACATCGCGCTCCTGTTGCTGGAGCAGTCGGCCGGCATCGAGCTGACCCCGGTGCCGTTCCAGGGCGCGGCGCCCGCCCGCACCGCGCTGCTGGGCAAGGTGATCGACACCACCATGGCCAACGTGGACGAGGCCGTGAGTTTCCGCAACGGATCGCCGTGGCGCATCCTGGGCGTGATGAGCGATGCCCGCTCATCCGTGGCCGCCGAGCTGCCCACCTTCAAGGAAGCCGGCTACGACATCGTGGCCGGCTCCATGCGCGGTTTCGCCGGCCCCAAGGGCATGCCCCGCGAGGTGGTCAAGACGCTGTCCGACGCCATCCGCACGTGTGCCGCCGACCCGGTGTTCCTGGACCGCGCGCAGAAATCCTTCCTGCCGGTGCGTTACCTGCCGCCGCAGGAATACCTGAGCAGCCTGCGGCGGCTGGACACCTCGCTGCGCGAGCTGTGGAAGGCCAAGCCCTGGAACCAATGACCCCTTCACCCCAACGGCGGTCCTTCCGCCATCCTTGAACGAGACGAACGCTTCATGAGAACCGACCACAGCACCTACGCGGACATCCGCGCCTACCTCAAGAATCACGACACCCTGCTGATCCCGGTGGGTGCCACCGAGCAGTACGGCTCGCACCTGGCCACGGGCACGGAACTGCGGCTGTGCGAGATGATCGCCACCGAGGTCGGCGCGCTAACGGGCCTGGCCGTGACGCCCATCGTCCCGGTCAACTATTCGGCCATGTTCCTGGACTATCCCGGTACGCTGTCGGTGTCGATGGCCACGCTCGAACGCTACCTGGACGAAATGTGCGACGGCTTGGCCGGCCAGGGTTTTCGCCACTTCATGTTCGTCAACATCCATGCCGGTTCGCTCGGCCCCATCGAAAGCGTCTGCCGCAACCTGCGCCGGCGCCACGGCGCGGTGGGCGGCACCATCGACGTCTTCACGGTGATGCGCGACGTCGGCGGCGTCGAATTCAAGACCAGGAAGTCGCCCTCGGGCCACGCCTCGGAAATGGTGACCTCGGTGGCGCTGGCCAAGTGCCCCGAGCTGGTCTTCATGGACCGCGCCCAGGCCACCGAATCGCTGCGCCCCTTCGTCGATGGCGTCAAGACGGTGTCCAGCGGCAAGGTCAGCCTGGGCAAGTCGAGTTTCTCGGTGTTCAGCGACATCAGCGACTACGCGCCCATCGGCACCCAGGGCGACCCGACCGGCGCCACCGCCGAGCAGGGGCATCAGGTCTGGAACGCCGCGGTGGACTACCTGGCCGAGGCTGCCAGGAAGTTCAGCCAGATGTCGTTCCAGGCATAGGGGGCGGGCCATGCGCACCAATCCGCTGAAAGCGCTCTGGCAGGCCGGCAAGCCGGCCTTCGGCACCTGGGCCACGCTGGTACACCATCCGCGCTTCATGAAGCTGCTGGCCGTGACGGGCCTGGACTTCGTGTTGATCGAGATGGAGCACAGCGACTTCACCATCGCCGAGGTCGGCACGCTGTGCCTGGTCGCGCGCGAAGCCGGCATCGTGCCCATCGTGCGGCCGGCGGGCATGCAGCCGCACGACTACACACGGCCGCTGGACGCCGGCGCGATGGGCCTCCTGCTGCCCAACGTGGAAACGGCCGAACAGCTCGAGTCCATCCTGCGCGCCACCAAGTACCACCCGCGCGGCGAACGCATCCTGAACATGCGCGGCCCGCACACCGACTACGTCCGGCTGAGCCGGCCGCTGGAGCAGATCCAGGCCATGAACGAGCACACGCTGACCGTGGCCATGATGGAGTCGCAGCGCGGCCTGGACAACCTGGACGCCATCTGCCGCGTGCCGGGGCTGGACGCCGTGATGATCGGCCCCGACGACCTGTCGCAGGCGCTGGGCGTGCCCGGCGACATGAAGCATGCGCGCATGGTCGAGGCCACCGAGCACGTCATCGCCACCTGCCAGCGCCACGACGTGCCCTGGGGCTTCAGTTGCCAGGACCCGGCCAGCGCCGCCGAATGGATAAGCCGCGGCATCCGCTGGATGCCCTATGCCAACGATGCCGCGGCGCTGTTCAACACCTTCAGCTCGGCCGCTCAGGAACTCAAGCGCGGGGCGGGCCGCTGACCCACCCATTCCTTCATAGACCAGGAGTCTTCGATGAAAGCAGTCGCCATGTATAGCCCCTACGGCTGGAAGGCCAAGATCGGCCTGATCGTGCCTTCCACCAACACCGTCAACGAACCCGAATTCTGGCGCCTCGCGCCCGAGGGCGTGACCATCCACACCGCCCGCGCCATGCTGCTGGGCCCCGCCACCGAGGAGTCCTACTACAAGATGGCCGAGGCGGTGAACGGCGCCGCCGACGAACTGGCCACGGCCGAGGTCGACGTGGTGGCCTACGGCTGCACCTCGGGCTCGATCATCTGCCCGCTGCCGGAACTGATCCGCAACATGAGCCAGCGCACCGGCACACCCGCCATCGCCACCGCCGGCGCGGTCGTGGCCGCGCTGCGCGCGCTGGGTGCCCGCAAGATCGCGGTGGGCACGCCCTACGTCGATTTCGTCAACGAGAGCGAGGACAAATTCCTGCGCGACTACGGCTTCGACGTGCTGACGCTGCAAGGCCTGCGCCTGGGTGAAACCCAGGAGGAACGGCGCGGCATCGGCCGCGTGCCGCCCGAGATGGTGTTCCGGCTGGCCCGCGCGATCGACCGGCCCGACGCCGACGCCATCTTCATCTCGTGCACCAACCTCGCCACCTTCGACGTCATCGCCGAAATCGAGCGCGAACTGGGCAAGCCGGTCGTGACCAGCAACCAGGCATGCTTCTGGGCCTGCCTGCGCCTCCTGGGCCTGCGCACGTCCATCAGCGGCCATGGCACGCTGCTGGAGCACCAGCTCGATCCCATCGACGAATCCAGCTACGCGCTGCCGTCCGCGCGATGAACGTCCCGCCGCCCGACCTCGCGCTGGCCGCGGCGCTGTTCGCGCAGCTACGCCGCGACGGCCACGACGGCGTGGGCATCACGCGCGATGCCTACGGCCCGGGGGAACAAAGCGCGCATGACGAGGCCGTGCGCCTGGCCCGCGTGCTGGATCTGGAGATCGCGCGCGACGCCGCGCTGAATCTGTACCTGACGCTGCCCGGCCGGGATCGGCAGGCACCCCGCGTCATGACCGGATCGCACCTGGACTCGGTGCCGGCCGGCGGCAACTACGACGGCGCCGCCGGCGTGGTGGCCGGGCTGGCGGTGCTGGCGGGTTGGCGGGCGGCCGGATTCGTACCGCCGGCGGACGTGACTGTAATGGCCGTGCGCGCCGAGGAAAGCACCTGGTTTCCCTATTCCTACCTGGGCAGCAAGGCCGCCTTCGGACTGGTCGACCGCGACGCGCTGCAATTGCGGCGCGCCGACACCGGCCGCCCGCTGGCCGAGCACCTGGCCGAATGCGGTGGCAATCCCGGCGCGTTCGGCCAGGCCTGGCTGGATCCCACGCGCATCGCCCGTTTCGTCGAACTGCACATCGAACAGGGCCCCGTGCTGGTGGACGAGGCCCTGCCCGTGGGCATCGTCACCGGCATACGGGGCAGCCTGCGCTATCGCGATGCCCGCGTCCTGGGCAACTACGCCCATTCGGGCGCCGTGCCGCGCACCGGCCGGCGCGACGCCGTACGTGCCGCCGCCCTGTTGGTGGCGGCCATCGACGACGACTGGGAGCGGCTGGAGGCGCGGGGCCGCGACCTGGTCGTGACCTTCGGCAAATTCTGCACCAACCCCGCCCAGCACGCGTTCAGCAAGGTAGCCGGCGAAGTGGATCTGTGCGTGGACGTGCGCAGCCAGGACCGCGCGGTGCTGGACGAGGTCGATGCCTTGCTGGACACCCATGCGCGCCGTCTGGAACAGGCGACCGGCACGCGCATCGAACTGGGCCCGCGCACCGGCTCGGAGCCCGCGCTGATGGATGCGGGTATCCAGCAAGCGCTGGAAGCCGCGGCGGCCCGCCACGGCATCGCCGCCCGCCGCATGGCCAGCGGCGCGGGGCACGACGCGGCGGTGTTCGCCCAGCGCGGCGTGCCCACCGGCATGGTGTTCGTGCGCAACGACCACGGCTCGCACAACCCCGACGAACACATGGACATGGACGATTTCGCGCTGGGCACGCGCCTGCTGGCCGACGTCCTGGCCGCTCCCTGACTTTCTTTTCCTAGGAACACGATGAACCCACCCGTCTGCCTGGTCGTCCAGCCCATCCACCCCGCCGGCATCGCCCGCCTGCAGGCCGCCGGCATCGAAGCCCGCATGGCCAGCTCGGCCGACATGGCCACCGTGGTCCGCGAGATCGCCCCCTGCCAGGCCGTGATCACGCGCAACGCGGGACTGGATACCGCCGCCGTCGAAGCCGGCACGCAACTGGCCGTGATCGCCAACCATGGCATCGGCACCAACAAGATCGACGTGGCGCGTGCCACCGCACTGTCGATTCCCATCGTCTACACCCCCACCGCGAATGCCCGCTCGGTGGCCGAGCACGCCATCATGCAGATGCTGGCGGTGGGCAAGCGGCTGGCCGCCTGCGACCACGCGGTACGCGCCGGCGACTGGGACTACCGCTACCGGCCCGGTTTGCAGGAACTGCACGGCAAGACCCTGGGCATCGTCGGCTTCGGCACCATCGGCCGGCTGACCGCGGCCATCGCCCTGCACGGCCTGGGCATGCGGGTCATCGTGTATTCGCCGGCCGTGCCCGCCGGCGAGATCACCGCCCAGGGAGCGCAGGCCTGCCCGACGCTGGACGATCTGCTGGCGCAGGCCGATGTCGTGTCGCTGCACCGCCCTTCCCGGGCCGACACCCGGCACATGATCGACGCGCGCGCGCTGGCCCGCATGAAGCCGACGGCCATCCTGGTGAACACCGCGCGCGCCGACCTGATCGATACCGACGCGCTGGCCGCGGCGCTGCGCGACCGGCGCATCGCCGGCGCCGCGCTGGACGTCTTCGAGCAGGAGCCCCTGCCCGCCGCGCATCCCCTGTGCGGACTGGACAACGCGCTGCTGACGCCCCACACTGCCGGCAGCACGGACGAGGCCCTGCGCGCCGCCGCCGAGCAGTGCGCCGACCAGATCATCGAGGTCCTGGCGGCACGCCGGCCGGCCCACCTCGTCAACCCGCAGGTCTGGGAAACCCGGCGCCTGCCCGTCCCGGCCTGACCCCGTCATCCTTCATTCACCGACCGCCATCATGCAATCGATCTTCCACCTGGCCTACAACGTCACCGACCTGGATCAGGCGCGCCGCTTCTACGGCGACGTCCTGGGCTGCGCCGAGGGACGCAGCACCGACACCTGGGTCGATTTCGACTTCTTCGGCCACCAGATCTCGCTGCACCTGGGCACGCCGTTCCAGACCGAACGCACGGGCCACGTGGGCGACAAGCTCGTGCCCATGCCGCACCTGGGCGTGATCCTGCTGCTGGACGATTGGCAGGCGCTGGCGCGGCGCCTGCGGGAAGCCGGCACGGAGTTCGTGCTCGAGCCGCAGGTCCGTTTCCAGGGCCAGCCCGGCGAACAATGGACCATGTTCTTCACCGACCCGTTCGGCAACCCCATCGAGGTGAAGGGGTTCAAGTCCTTCGAGGCGGTGTACGCGGCCTGACGTCCTAATCCGGCGCGAACCGGCGCCGGTGCTCGAACAGGCACACCGCCACCGCCGCGCCCACGTTCAGCGACTCGGCCGCCGGCTCCTGCGGGATGCGCACCCGCAGCGCCGCGGCTGTTTGAAGCCCGGCGCGCACGCCCTGCCCTTCGTTGCCGAATACCCAGGCGCAGTGCCGTGGCAGCGTGGCCTGGTACAGGCCGACGGCATCCTCGAGCGTGGTCGCCACCAGGGGCACGTCCAGGCGCGCAACCAGGGCCTGCAAATCGACCCGTTCATGAATGGTCAGCGAGAAATGCGCGCCCTGTCCCGAGCGCAGCACCTTGGGCGACCAGGCGAAGGCGGTCTCGTCCGACAGGAAAACGTGGCGCACGCCGGCCGCCGCGCAGGTGCGCAGGATGGAGCCGACGTTGCCGGGGTCCTGGACACGATCGAGCAGCACGCAGTTTTCCGCCACCCGCTCGGGCAGCGGCGGCGCCGGGGTCTCGACCACGAACACCACTCCCTGGCCGGCCTGCACGTGCTCCAGGTCATCGATCAGGTTGCCGTCCAGCCAGACCTGGCGGTCGGCCGGTATCTCGTCGCGCAGGGCCATGACTTCGGCGCTGGCCCGCTCGCCTTCCAGCCGCCGGGCATCGAAGACCGCATGCCGGGGCAGGCCCCGCCATTGCAGGTAGGCCTGGCACAGGTGCACGCCTTCCAGCACGGACAGGCCGGCCTCGCGCCGCGCCTGCGAGGCCTGCGTCAGCTTGCGCAGCGACTTGAATAGCGGATTGTCGCGCGAGGCGATGCGTTTCATGATCGGTATTCCAGGCGGCGGTCCGCGCGGCTAGGCGCGCGGTTTGGCACGGCGGCGGCGCGGGGCCGGCGCCTCGGGTTCGGGCAGGTCGTCCCAGGGCAGCAGGCTGTCCATCACCTGGGCAACCAGCGTTTCGGGCTCGGGAATGCCCATGGCCCGGCGCACGGGTTCGAAGCTGCGGCGGTGCTCGGGACACGGACCGTGTTCCAGCAGGCAGCGCAGATGGTCAGGGGTGCCGTAGCCCTTGTGCCGGTCGAAGCCGTACATGGGGTAGCTGGCGTGCAGCCGGACCAGTTCGGCGTCGCGCGCGGTCTTGGCCAGGATGGAGGCGGCCGAGATCGCCTGCACCTGGGCATCGCCGCCGATCACGGTCTGCACCCGGCAGGCCAGCGCCGGCGCGCGGTTGCCGTCCACCTGCACCAGGTCGGGCACGCAGCCCAGCCCTTCGACGGCCCGCCGCATGGCCAGCATGGTGGCGTTCAGGATGTTCAGCGTATCGATCTCGGTCACGCTGACGCTGGCCACGCACCAGGCCAGCGCACGCTCCTGGATCAGGGGGGCGAGTTCGTCGCGCGCGCGCTCGCTCAGCACCTTGGAGTCGTCCAAGCCATCGACCGGACGAGCCGGATCGAGGATGACGGCCGCCGCGTAGACCGGCCCGGCCAGGGGCCCCCGCCCCGCTTCGTCCACGCCCGCCACGCGCAGGGTCAGCAGCGTCTCGGCACCGAAGGCCGACAGCAGGTCCGCCCCCGGAGACTCCACCGCGGTCCAACCCAATTCCGTCTGCACCCAGCCCTTCTCAGCCATGGTCGGCCACCTCCAGGATCGCTTGGCTGGCCAGGGCTGGCGTGTCGCGCACCAGGTCGTCATGCAAGGCGGTGAAGCGTTCCTCCAACCGGCGGATGGCGGCCTCGTCCGTCAGCGCCTTCCAGGCCGCGTCGGCCAGCGCGCGCGGCGTGGCCTCGTCCTGCAGCAGTTCCGGCACGACCGTGTCGCGGCACAGCACGTTGGGCAGCCCCACCCAGGGCAGATAGGCCTGGCGCCGCATGATCCACCACGACAGCCTGGGCAGCACGTAGGAAATGACCATGGGGCGCTTGAACAGGGCCGCTTCCAGCGTGGCGGTGCCGCTGGCGACCAGGACCGCGTTGCAGGCGGCCAGGATGTCGTGCGTGCCGCCTATGACCGTGTGCAGGTTGGCCAGCCCTCCCACGGCCGCGGCATGCGCCAGGAACTCGCGCTCGCGCTCGGCATTGGCCATGGGCGCCCACAGTTGCAGGGCCGGATCGCGCGCCTGCAACAGTTTGGCGGCGGCCAGGAAGCGCGGCGCAAGATGCCGCATCTCGCCCGCCCGGCTGCCGGGCATCAGCGCCAGCACCCGCGCGTCGGCGGCGATGCCGTATCGGGCCCTCGCCGCGGCGCGGTCGGGCACGCGGTCGACGATGCGCGCCAGCGGATGGCCCACGTAGGTCACGGGAACGCCGGCGTCGCGATAGATCTGTTCCTCGAACGGGAACACCACCAGCATGTGGGAGACGGCCTCGCGGATCTTGTTGATGCGCTCGCCTCGCCAGGCCCACAGCGAGGGGCCGATGAAATGCACGGTGGGGATGCCGCCCTCGCGCAGCGCATGTTCCAGGCCGAAATTGAAATCGGGCGCATCGACCCCGACAAAGGCCGCCGGCCGTTCGGCCAGCCAGCGCTCGCGCAGGGTGCGGCGGATGTTGAGCAGCTCCGGCAGGTGCATCAGCACGTCGGCATAGCCGTTCACGGCCAGCTTGTGCATGGGATACCAGGCATCGAAACCCTGGGCCTGCATCTTGGGACCACCGATGCCCGCCAGCGCCAGCTGCGGTGCCCGTTCGTGCAAGGCCTCGACCACGGTGGCCGCCAGCAGATCGCCCGAAGGCTCTCCCGCCACCATGCCGATGGACGCCCTGCCCTCACCCGGCACGCCGGCCTCCGTCAGCGCACGATACCGCGGGTGGCGGTATCGAGGAAGGCCAGCAAGGCGGACAGCGGAGCGTCGAGTTCGGGATCCTCGGCGCGCTTGGCCTGGAGTGCCGCGCGCGCCTCGTCCAGCGTCAGATTCTGGCGGTACAACGTCTTGTAGGCCGCCCGCAGGCCGGAAACCTGCGCCGGCGTGAAGCCGCGCCGCTTCAGGCCTTCGACGTTGATGCCCACGGCGCGGGCCGGGCTGCCCGAGGACGTGACGAAAGGCGGCAGGTCCTGCAGCAGCGTCGAATGGACGCTGGTCATGGCATGCGCGCCGATCTTGACGAACTGGTGCACGCCGGTCATGCCGCCCAGGAAGACGTGGTCGCCGATATGCACGTGGCCGGCCAGTTGCGTGCCGTTGGCCAGGATGATGTGGCTGCCCAGTTGGCAGTCGTGCGCCACGTGCACGTAGGCCATGATCCAGTTGTCATTGCCCAGGCGCGTCGCGCCGGCATCCTGCACCGTGCCGGTATTGAGGGTGCAACACTCGCGTATGGTGTTGCGGTCGCCGATCTCGAGACGGGTGGGTTCGCCAGCGTACTTCTTGTCCTGCGGCTCGGCGCCGACCGAGCACGACGGGAAGAAGCGGTTGCCCCGCCCTATCGTCGTATGGCCGTCGATGACGCAATGCGGCCCGACCTCGGTATCGGCGCCTATGCGCACGTTCGGCCCGATCATGCTGAACGGGCCGATCATCACGCTGTCGTCCAGCTGCGCGGCCGGGTCGACGAGTGCGGTGGGATGTATCCTCGCCACGAAAACCTTCCGTCAGGGTTCTAGGATGCGCATGGTGCACATCAGGTCCGCCTCGGCCGCGACCTGCCCGTCTACCAGCGCCTTGCCGTTGTACTTCCAGATGCCGCGCGACGAACGTTCGACATTGACTTCCAGGCGAAGCTGGTCGCCCGGGACCACGGGCCGCTTGAAGCGGGCGCCGTCGATGCCGACGAAGTAGTACACCGTGTTGTCGTCGGGCTTCTTGCCCGCCGCGGTGAACGACGTGATGGCGGCCGCCTGGGCCATGGCCTCCAGGATCAGCACGCCCGGCATGACGGGGTGGTGCGGGAAATGGCCGGTGAAGAACGGTTCGTTGATCGACACGTTCTTGATCGCGAGGATCGATTCCCCGGGCTTGACGTCGATGACCCGATCGATGAGCAGCATCGGATAGCGATGCGGCAAATGGTCGAGTATCCCCTTGATGTCCATTTCCATACAGATTCCAGTATTTGATGCGCGGCGGGCCGCTGCGGCGCCCACCCGCCTTTTACTTCTTTTCCAGCGCCTTGATACGCTTGGCCATCGTGGCCAGGTGCCTGACAGCGACGGCGTTGCGCTCCCACTGGGCGTGCTCGGTCATCGGGAAGAAACCAGTGTACTGCCCCGGCTTGTCGATGTTGCTGTGCACCGGGGTGGCCGCCGAGATGAAGACGTCGTCGCCGATCTTCAGGTGGCCCCCTATCATCGCGGCCCCGCCGATGGAGCAGCGCTGGCCAATGGTGGTCGATCCGGCGATGCCCACGCAGGCGGCCATCGCGGTGTGGTCGCCGATGCGGCAGTTGTGGCCGATCATGATCTGGTTGTCGATCTTGACGCCATTGCCGATGACGGTATCGTCCAGCGCGCCGCGGTCGATGGTGGTGTTGGCGCCGACCTCGACGTCGTCGCCGATGCGCACTCCGCCGAACTGCGGGATCTTGGTCCAGGCACCCTTGGCCCGGGACGGATCCGGCGCGAAGCCGAAGCCGTCGCCGCCGATGACCGCGCCGGACAGAACGATGCAGCGTGCGCCCATGCTGACCCCCCGGTACAGCGTAACGCGTGGATGCAACACCGTATCGGCGCCGATGCGACAGCCTTCGCCCACGACGCAGCCTGCGCCGATGCGGGCGCGCGGCCCGATTTCCACGCCGGCCTCGATGACCGCGAGCGGCCCCACGTGGGCGCTGGGATCGACGATGGCGCCGGGCGCGACGACGGCTGACGAATGGATGGCGCCGGCGGGCTGGGGATGCAGTTGCCGGTCGAACCACTGCCCGATCCGCGCGAACAGCAGATAAGGCGAATTGCAGACCACCAGCGGTAGCGCCTGGTCGGCGCGGCCGGCCTGCGCGAGGCTTTCGCGATACGCTTGCGCCACCTCGGCCGTGACCAGCACGACCGCTGCCTGGGCATCGATCAGTTGCGACTGGTAACGGGGATTGGCGACGAAGCTCAGTTCCTGGGGTCCCGCATGTTCGAGGTTCGCGATGCCCGCGACCACGACTTCGGCGCTGGGGAGCGCTTGCGCGCCCCCCGGCTCGATCGCCCACGTCAACCCGGTGGTATCGGTTTCGTCGAGCAGCCTTTGCAGTACCGGCGCCTTGATCGTGTCAAGCAGGATGGGCATGCGAAGCTCGCGCGGACGACAGGAACATGCGAGAGCGGCGCAATTACTTGGCGCCGCTGTTCAGGGCCTTCAGGACCTTCTCGGTGATGTCGACGCGCGGGCTGACCACGACGGCTTCCTGGAAGATCAGGTCGTAGTTTTCCTGCTCGGCGATCTGCTTGATCACGCGGTTGGCACGCTCGAGGATCTGCGACAGTTCCTCGTTGCGGCGCTGGTTCAGGTCCTCCTGGAACTCGCGGCGCTTGCGCTGGAAGTCCTTGTCGAGGTCGCTCAGGTCGCGCTGGCGGCGGGTGCGATCGGATTCGGACAACACGGCGCTGTCCTTGTCCAACTGTTCGGACTGGGTACGCAGGCGATTGGCCATGTCTTGCAGCTCGGCATCGCGCTTCTTGAAGTCGGCTTCGATCTTGGCCTGGGCGGCCTTGGCCGGCGCGGCGTCGCGGAAGATCCGCTCGGTATTGACGAAACCGATCTTGACCGGGGCCTGGGATGCCTGGGCATGAGCCGCGCCGACAGCGGCACTAGAAAGCACCAGAGCCGCCAGCACCCGGCCGGCACCCTTGACTGCAGAGGACGCGGTCAGACTGGTAGCAGATGTCGAAAACATGCGGATCATTTATTTCTCGCTAGGAAGGTAGTCGTGTATTTTGCCACTAATGGCGCCGGGCCGGGCAAGCGCCCGGGACCTGGCCCTGGTAATTGGTTGTAGCAGAAAAATTCCAGGACGGGCATAGACCTTGCGGCCGCCCGCCTCGTTCGCGTCGTCAGAACCCCGTACCGATCTGGAACTGGAAGCTCTGGGTCCGGTCCTGCGGCTTGGCGTTGAGCGCCTTGCCGAAGGAAATCTTCAGCGGACCGATGGGCGACTGCCAGCTCAGGCCGATACCGGCCGAATACCGCAGCTGGCCCAGGTTGATGTTCTCCTCGTCGGCGTAGACGTTACCCGCGTCGGCAAACAGGAACCAGCGCAGCGTGCGGTCCTGCTGGGTGCCGGGGAACGGCAGCAGCAGTTCGGCATTGGCGATGACCCGCTTGGCGCCGCCCAGGCTGTCGCCGTTCTTGCTGTCGCGCGGGCCCAGCGAACCGCCGTCGTAGCCGCGCACCGACCCGATACCGCCGGCGTACACGTTCTTGAGCAGCGGGTACGGCCGGCCGCCGAAGCCCTTGCCGTAGTCGACCTGGCCGTTCAGCGCCAGCGTCATGCTGCGCGTGATGGGCCAGTAGTACTGGTGCTGGTAGCTGGCCTTGTAGTAGCGCAGGTCGCCGAACAGCGAACTTTCGCCGGCGGCGCGCTGGTACGTGCCGCGCGTGGGCGCCAGCGCGCTGTCGCGCCGGTCGTTGCTCCAGCCCACCGAGAAGATGGCGGCGTTGCTGCGCGCACCGAAGGTGTTGACGTAGTCGATGAAGCGCTGAGGGCTGCTGTCGTAGATGTCGATGTCGTTGGCTTCCAGCGCGGTGCCGAAGAACACGCGCTGGGTTTCCGTGAAGGGCACGCCGAATGTCAGGCTCGCCCCCATGGTCTTGATGCGGTAGTCGCCGGTGTTGATCGACAGCGGACGCAGCGTACGGTAGTAGAGGCTGGTCGACCGGCTGATGCCGTCCTGCGTGAAGTACGGATTGGTCTGGCTGATGGCGATCGTGCGGTAGGTCTTGCCGGTGTTCAGCTCCAGGCCGGCGGTGGTGCCGCTGCCGAAGATGTTGTCCTGGCTGATACCCGCCGACAGCACCACCTTGTCGGTACTGCTGAAGCCCGCGCCCAGGTTGATCATGCCGGTGGGCTTTTCCTGGACGTTCACGTTGACGTCGATCTGGTCGGGCGTGCCCGGCACCGGCGGCGTCTCGATGTTGATGTTCTGGAAATAGCCCAGGCGGTCGATCCGGTCGCGCGACAGCTGGATCTTGCCGGCGTCGTACCAGGCGCTTTCGAGCTGGCGCATCTCGCGACGGATCACGACGTCGCGGGTGCGGGTGTTGCCGCCGATGTTCACGCGGCGCACGTACACGCGGCGGTTGGGATCGACGAAGAAGGTGATGGCCGCGGTCTTCTTCTCGCGGTCGACCTGGGGCGTGGCGTTGACGTTGCTGAAGGCGTAGCCCAGCTTGCCCAGGTAGTCGGTGATGGCCTTGCTGGAGGCGTTGACCTTCTCGGCCGAGAAGGTCTCGCCCGGCTTGACCGTGATCAGCTTGTTGAGGTCGTCGTCCAGGCCCAGCAGGTCGCCCGCCAGCTTGACGTCGCTGACGGAGTACTTGTCGCCTTCGGTGATGGACAGGGTGATGAAGATGTCCTTGCGGTCGGGCGAGATCGTGACCTGTGGCGAGTCGACGTTGAACTCGAGGTAGCCGCGGTTCATGTAGTAGGAGCGCAGGGTTTCGATGTCGCCCTGCAGCTTCTGGCGGGAATACTGGTCGGCCTTGGTGTACCAGGTCAGCCAGCCCGGCGTGGTGAGCTGCAGCAGGTCCAGCAGCTCGCTTTCGCGGATGGCCTTGGTGCCGATGATCTTGATGCCCGCGATGCGCGCCACGTCGCCTTCGAAGATGTCGAAGGTGATGCCGACGCGGTTGCGTTCGAGCGGCGTGATCGTCGGCACAATCTCGACCGAGTACTTGCCGCGCGCCAGGTACTGGCGCTTGAGTTCCTGCACGGCGCGGTCGAGCAAGGCGCGGTCGAAGATGCGGGCCTCGGCGAAGCCCACTTCGGCCAGCGACTTGAGCACGTTGGCGGACTCGAATTCACGCATACCGTTGAAGGAGATCGCGGCGATCGCTGGGCGCTCGTCGACGATGACCACCACCACGTCGTTCTCGACCTCGATCCGCACGTCGCGGAAGAAGCCCGTGCCGTACAGCGCCCGCACCGCCTGCGTGGCCTGCTCTTCGGTGAAGCGCTCGCCCACCTTGACCGGCAGGTACCCGAATACCGTGCCGGCTTCGGTGCGCTGGATGCCTTCCACCCGGATGTCGCGGACAACGAAGGGATCGAAGGCGTAGGCCAGGGGGGTGACCGCCATGGCCAGCAAAATGGACAGCAGACGCGGCATGCGCCGGGTGCGATTGGTCATGCGTAATCCCGGAGTTTTCTTAATTGAGTGATATGCGAAAGCGCGGCGTGCGGCTCGATCCGGCCCGGGCGGTCGAGGCACGGTCCACGGGGGCGGCGGGCAAAGCGGCACGCATGGGTTCTAGGTCAGCAGTCGCGTAAAGTCGTTGAACAAGGCAACGGCCATCAGCACCATCAGGATGCCGAACCCGGCGCGCTGCCCCACTTCCATCCAGCGTTCCGGCGGCGGACTGCCCCGGATGATCTCGACGAGATAATACAGCAGGTGCCCCCCGTCCAGCATGGGGATGGGCAGGAGATTCAGCACGCCCAGGCTGACGCTGACCAGCGCCAGGAAGGCGATGTAGGCTTCCAGGCCCATCCGGGCCGTCTGGCCGGCGTAGTCGGCGATGGTGACCGGCCCGCTCAGGTTGCTCAGCGCCACGTCCCCCACCAGCATCTTGCCCAGCATCCGCAGCGAGAACCAGGACACCTCGGCGGTGCGCTGGGCGCCCATCGCCAGGCTATCGACCGGGCCGTGGCGCACGGTGATGAGCTGGATGTCGCCGCCGATCTGGGCGCCGATGCGACCCACGAGCGTACCGTCCGCCAGGCGCTCCTCGCGCGGCAGGACGTCGATCGCCAGCGCCGCGCCGTCGCGCACCACGGACAGGCGCAGCGGCTGGCCGGCATGAGCCTGGATCAGCGTGATCAGTTCGGTCGCCGAAGGATCCTTCTTGTCACCCGCCGCCACCACCCTGTCGCCGGCCAGGAGGCCCGCCTGGGCGGCGGCGCTCTCGGGCATGATGCCGCGGATCACGGGTTTCGGGCTGGCCAGGCCGAAACCCTCGCGGCCCAGCACGTCGCCTTCCATCTGGCCCAGCGTGGCCTGGGAGAAATCGACCGGGCGCACCCGGCGTTCGCCGCTGGCCGTCTGCACCTCGATGGCGGGACGCCCCTTGTCGGTCAGGCTCTTGAGCAGCATCCAGCGCGCGTCGCCCCAGGTACCCACCTCGGCGCCGTCGATGGCGAGAATACGGTCGCCCGCCTTGATGCCCGCCGCGAAGGCCGGCGTGCCGGCCGTGGGATCGCCCAGCACGGCCGCGGGCTCCTTGACGCCGGCCATGTTCAGCGCCGCGTACAGCAGCGCCGCCAGCACCAGGTTGAACACCGGTCCGGCCGCGACGATGGCGATGCGCTTGCCCACCGGCTGGGCGTTGAACGCCCGCCCGCGCTCGGCGGCGGGCACCTCGCCCTCGCGCTCGTCCAGCATCTTCACGTAGCCGCCCAGCGGGATCGCCGACAGGGCCCATTCCGTGCCGTGGCGGTCGGTGCGCTTGCACAGCACCTTGCCGAACCCCACCGAGAACCTCAGGATGCGCACCCCGCATGCGCGGGCCACGAGGTAGTGCCCCAATTCATGGATCACCACCAGCACGCCCAGCGCGACGGCGAAGGCCGCCAACGTCAACAACATGGAAATCTCCTTGCTCCGGCGCCCTGCCCGGGCCGCCGAACCGACGATTTAACACGGAAATGCACGCCGGCTCCGGAAACACACGGGGAATCTCGGTAAGCGAACATGACAGGATTATCGGCCAAAGGCCGGCGGCCGGGAGCCAGGCGGCGCGGCAAGCGCGGCTCCTAGCGGCCCGTCCCGGCGTTCCGGGCCAGGGCTTCGCGGGCTCGTGCGCGGGCCTCGCGGTCCAGGTCGAGCAAACCGTCCAGGCTGCCCAGCCGGCCAGCCACGCCCGTCCAGGCGCCATCCAGCACGGTCTCGATGATAGCCGCGATTGCCGGATAGGAGGTGGCGCCCTGCAGGAAGGCCTCGACCGCCACTTCGTTGGCGGCATTCAGGGCCACGCACGCCCCCTGCCCGGCGCGCAGCGCCTCGAAGGCCAGGCGCAGGCACGGGAAACGGGCCAGGTCGGGGGCCTCGAAGTCCAGCCGGCCCAGGCGCGCCAGGTCCAGCGGCCCCACGCCCGTGGCGATGCGCTCGGGGAACGCCAGGCCGTACGCGATGGGGGTGCGCATGTCGGGATGGCCGAGCTGCGCCAGCACCGAGCCGTCGTCGTACTCGACCATGGAATGGATCACGCTTTGCGGGTGCACCACGACGTCGATGCGCTCCGGCGGCATCGCGAACAGCCAGTGCGCCTCGATGACCTCCAGGCCCTTGTTCAGCATGGTGGCCGAATCGACCGAGATCTTGCGCCCCATGGACCAATTGGGATGGGCACAGGCCTGGTCCGGCGTAACACCTGCCAGGCTGTCCAGCGGCCGGGTGCGGAACGGGCCACCGGAGGCGGTCAGCAGCAGCCGGCGCACGCCCGGGGCCGCTGTCTGGGCCCCCGACGCTTGGGCGCCATGCGGCAGGCACTGGAAGATGGCGTTGTGTTCGCTGTCGATAGGCAGGAGTTCGGCACCATTGTCGCGCACCGCGTCCATGAACAGGCGCCCCGCCACCACCAGGGCCTCCTTGTTGGCCAGCAGCACCCGCTTGCCCGCGCTGGCGGCCGCCAAGGCCGAAGGCAGGCCCGCGGCGCCCACGATGGCGGCCATGACCGTGTCGCTGGCCTCGTCGGCGGCGGTCTCGGCCAGCGCCTGAGCACCCACGCGGATCTCCGGCAGCCGCACCCTGCCCCGCCAGGCATCGACGAAACGCTGGCGCGCCGCGTCGTCGGGCACCACCACGACGGCGGCCTGGCTGGCCTCCGCCTGGGCGGCAAGCTGTTCCATGCGGCTGTGGGCGCTCAGGGCATGGACGCGGTAGCGCTGCGGATGGCGCGCGATCACGTCCAGCGTGCTGGCGCCGATGGAGCCGGTGGCGCCCAGTAGGGTGACGGTACGGAAGGTCATGACAGCAGGACCGCCAGCGGCAGGACGGGAATCAGGGCATCGATGCGATCCAGCACGCCGCCGTGGCCCGGCAGCAGGCTGCTGGAATCCTTGATGCCGGCGCGCCGCTTGATCAGCGATTCGAACAGGTCGCCCGCTATGGACAGCGCCGCCAGCACCACGGCCAGGAGCAGCGCCCCCGCCCATCCCCAGCGCGCGACCAGGGCGGCGCCGAAGGTACCGGGGAAGAAACCGCAGGCCAGCACGAAGACCACCACGCAGACGATGCCGCCCAGCGCGCCCTCGCGGGTCTTGCCCGGGCTGATGTGCGGTGCCAGCTTGTTGCGACCCAGGGCGCGGCCGACGAAATAGGCCGAGATGTCGGCGATCCAGACCACCGCCATCAGGGTCAGCAGGAACGGCACGCCGCGCCCGAACGCCGCGGTCAGCGCCGACCAGGCGGCCAGCAGCGCGAATGGCGCCAGCGCGGTCAGCCACGGATTGCGGGGCTCGGCGTCGGGACTGGCGCGCAACAGCATGGGAACCAGGAGACCCAGCCAGACCGCCGAAACGGCGATCCACAGGCCGCGCCAGAAGTCGCCGGCGGGCCCGGCCGACAAGTCGGCGCCGCCGCTGTTCCAGCGCCAGGCGACCAGGGCCGCACCCAGCACCACGCCCGCCGCGATGGCGGGCAGGTGGGCGCGTCCGGTGCCGCCTCGGGGCGACAGCGTCAGGCGCCACCACTCCCACAGCGCGCAGCCCACGAACACGGCCATCAATATCTCGAAAGGCCGCGGATCGGCAACCGCCAGCACGGCGACCAGGACGATCAGCAGGACGATGGCGGTGACGACGCGTTGCCCGAGCATGGACTCAGCCGCCGTTGGAGGAGACGTCCGCCGGCGCCTTCAACTGGGCGCTGGTACGGCCGAAGCGGCGCTCGCGGCTGCGATACGACTTGCACGCCAGGTCCAGTTGCTCGGCGTCGAAATCGGGCCAGAAGCAATCGGTGAAATACAGCTCGGTATAGGCCAGTTGCCAGACCAGGAAGTTGGAGATGCGTTTTTCGCCGCCGGTGCGGATGAACAGGTCCGGTTCGGGCGCGTAGGCCATCGACAGGTACGGCGACAGCATGGCCTCGTCCAGTTGCTCGGGATGGGCGGCCAGGTCCGGACGCGCGGCCAGCAGGCGGCGCGTGGCTTCCAGGATGTCCCAGCGCCCGCCGTAGTTGGCCGCGATGGTCAGCGTCAGGCGGTCGTTGCCGCTGGTGCGGGCCTCCACGTCGGCGATCAGCTCGCGCAGCCGGGGTTCGAACGCACCGATGTCGCCCACGACCTTGAGCTTGATGCCGTTGCGGGCCAGCCGGGCGACCTCCCGCTCCAGCGCATGGACGAAGAGCCGCATCAGCAGCGACACCTCGTCCGCCGGCCGGCGCCAGTTCTCGGAGCTGAAGGCGAACAGGGTCAGGTATTCGACGCCGCGGGCGGCGCAGGCCTCCACCACCGCCCTGACCGCGTCCACGCCTTTCTTGTGGCCCGCCACGCGGGGCAGGAAGCGCTGCGTGGCCCAGCGGCCGTTGCCGTCCATGATGATCGCCACATGCCTGGGCACGGCGTCGGTACGGGGAACACCGAGGGTTGAACTCAGGGCCATGTCAGCTCCGCTGGGACCGAATGTACATGGCGGAATTCAAACCGTCATGATCTCCGCTTCTTTCTGCGTGACTACCTTGTCGATCTCGGCGACGAAACGGTCGGTCAGCTTCTGGACGTCGTCCTGGGCGCGGCGCTCTTCGTCCTCGGAGATTTCCTTGTCCTTGACCAGGCGCTTGAGCTGCTCGTTGGCGTCGCGGCGCAGGTTGCGCACGGCGACCTTGGCATCCTCGCCCTCGCCCTTGACCACCTTGGTCAGCTCGCGGCGGCGCTCTTCGGTCAGCGCCGGCATCGGCACGCGGATCAAGTCGCCCATGGACTGGGGATTGAGCCCCAGGTCGGATTCGCGGATGGCCTTCTCGACCACCTGCGTCATCTTCTTTTCCCAGGCCTGGACGCTCAGGGTGCGCGCATCGAGCACGCTCACGTTGGCGACCTGGCTCAGCGGAACCATGGAACCGTAGTACTCGACCTGGATGTGGTCCAGTATGCCGGCATGGGCACGACCCGTACGGATCTTCGCGAGACTGCCCTTCAGGGTGTCGATGGACTTGCCCATCTTGGTCTCGGCGTTTTTCTTGACGTCGGAAGCGCTCATTGCGGTCTCCTAAATGCTGAACAATCGATCAAACGTGCACCAGCGTGCCTTCGTCGTCGCCCGCGACGACGCGCTTCAGGGCGCCAGGCTTGTTGATCGAAAAAACCTTGATCGGCAGCTTCTGGTCGCGGCACAGCGCGAACGCCGTCGCATCCATCACTTCCAGGCGACGCACGATGGCCTCGTCGAAGCTGATGCGGCTGTAGCGCGTGGCCGTGGGATCCTTCTTGGGATCGGCCGAATAGATGCCGTCGACCTTGGTTGCCTTCAATACGATTTCGGCACCGACCTCGGCGCCGCGCAGGGCGGCGGCCGTATCGGTGGTGAAGAAAGGGTTGCCCGTGCCGGCCGCGAAGATCACGACCTTGCCCTCTTCCAGGTAGCGCAGGGCCTTGGGGCGGATGTAGGGCTCGACCACCTGCTCGATGGTCAGCGCGGACTGCACGCGCGCATCGACGCCGCGGCGCTTGAGCGCATCCTGCAGTGCCAGCGAGTTCATGATGGTGGCCATCATGCCCATGTAGTCGGCGGTGGCGCGGTCCATGCCCTGGGCACCCGGCGCCACGCCGCGGAAGATGTTGCCGCCGCCGATGACCAGCGCCAGCTCGACGCCCGACTCGGCCACTTCGGCGATTTCCTCGACCATGCGGCCGATGGTCGCGCGGTTGATACCGAACGCATCGTCACCCATCAGGGCCTCGCCCGACAGCTTGAGCAGGACGCGCTTGTACGCCCCCGTTTTCGTTACAGATGCGTTCATTTCCACCGTCATACATGCTCCCGCGCAATCGCCGACATCCGGCCCATCTCCGCCCGCAGAGGCCACCCCTCCGCACTGCGTTACATCTACATCTTTACAACAGCCCCACCTCCCCCAGACGAGGCACGGGGGATCCGGCTCCGCCGGTCCCCCGAGGCCGCCCCCCGGGGGGCGCGCGTAAGCGCGTAGGGGGGGCAAACTACAGGGGACTAGCTCTTTGCGGCAGCAGCTTGGGCAGCGACTTCGGCGGCGAAGTCGGTGACCTTCTTCTCGATGCCTTCGCCCACGACATACAGCACGAACTGCTGGATGGCGGAGTTCTTGGCCTTGAGCACCTGCTGGACGGTCTGCTTGTCGTCCTTGACGAACGGTTGCGACAACAGCGTAACCTCTTTCAGGAACTTCTGGACCGAACCTTCGACCATCTTGGCGACGATATCGGCGGGCTTGCCCGATTCGGCGGCCTTCTGCTCGGCAACCGAACGCTCGCGCTGGATGTCGTCCTGCGACACGCCCGAGGCGTCCAGCGCCTTCGGCTTGGTGGCCGCGACGTGCATGGCGATGTCCTTGCCCAGCGTTTCGTCGCCGGAGTACTCGACCAGCACGCCGATACGGCCGCCGTGCACATACTGGGCCAGCTTGTTCTCGGTCGCGATGCGGGTGAAGCGGCGAATGGAGATGTTCTCGCCGATCTTGCCGACCAGGGCGGTACGCACGCTTTCCACGGTGCCGTCACGGAACGCCAGTTCGGACAGGGCTGCGACGTCGGCCGGATTGGCCTTGGCGATCAGTTCGGCGATATCGCTGGAAAACTGGACGAAATCGTCGTTCTTGGCCACGAAATCGGTTTCGCTGTTGACTTCGACGGCGACGCCGGTCTTGGCATCGGCCGAGACATGCAAGGCCACCAGGCCTTCGGCGGTAACGCGAGCGGCGGCCTTGCTGGCCTTGCTGCCCAGCTTCACGCGCAGGATTTCCTCGGCCTTGGCCAAGTCGCCACCGGCTTCGGTCAGCGCCTTCTTGCACTCCATCATGGGCGCGTCGGTCTTCTCGCGCAGTTCCTTGACCATTGCTGCGGTAATTTCGGCCATGATTACTCCTGACATCTTCCGCCCCTGACAAAGGCGGAAATATAGTTTGACTAAAAAGAAGGGGCACAAGGCCCCTTCAAGCATTCATTAGGTCCCAACCCCGCGGACCCAGGATGCGGTGGATCCGGCTCCGCCGGTCCACCCGCATCGCCCCCTTGGGGGCGCCCGAAGGGCGTACGGGGGGCCTTACTCCTCGCCTTCGACTTCCACGAACTCGTCGCCGCCTTCGGTCACGGCATCGACCACGCCTTGCAGGGCCTGCTCGCGGCCTTCGGCCACGGCATCGGCCACGCCACGGGCGTACAGGGCGATAGCCTTGGACGAGTCGTCGTTGCCCGGGATGACATGGGCCACGCCGTCCGGCGAGTGGTTAGTATCGACCACGGCGACGACCGGAATGTTAAGCGCCTTGGCTTCGGTGACGGTAATTTTGTGATACCCGACGTCGATGATGAAGATCGCGTCCGGCAGGCCGTTCATGTCCTTGATACCGCCGATGGACTTGTTCAGCTTCTCGAGCTCGCGCTGGAACATCAGCGCTTCTTTCTTGCTCATGCGCTCGGTCGCGCCCTCGGCCTGCATGGCTTCCATGTCCTTCAGGCGCTTGATCGAGGTCTTGACCGTCTTGAAGTTGGTCAGCATGCCGCCGAGCCAGCGGCTGTCGACGTAGGGCATGCCGCAGCGCTGCGCTTCCTCGGCGATGATTTCGCGAGCCGCGCGCTTGGTGCTGACGAACAGGATCGTGCCGCCACGGGCCGACAGTTGACGCACGAACTTCAGAGCGTCCTGGTACAGGGCCAGGGTCTTCTCGAGGTTGATGATGTGGATCTTGTTGCGATGGCCGAAGATATAGGGGGCCATCTTGGGGTTCCAGAAGCGGGTTTGGTGGCCGAAGTGGACACCGGCTTCCAGCATTTCGCGCATGCTAACGGACATATTGACTCCGAGGGTTGGGTCTTGCACCGTATCAGCACCCGCCAGGCCACATTAAGCCCGGCCGGCACCCTGGACGACACGGCGCGCGGTTGAAAACACAGTTGAAAAACTTCCTGAAATCACAGGAAGCCTATAATTCTACTATTTTCCGGACCACCTGCTCAAGCGACCTGCCCGGCCTGGCCCTGGCCTTCGTCGCTTCCTGTTACAAGAAAGCCTCGCCACGCGCCCTTCGGGCGGCGCTCCGGGCCGGCTGCGGGGTCGCGACGGGCGGTCCGGGGCCATAATGGAGCGCACACAGCGCAGGAAGCAGATCATGAGCATCACCATCAAGTCGGCCGAGGAAATCGGGAAAATGCGCGAGGCCTGCCAGACGGCGGCCAGCGTGCTGGATTTCATCGCGCCCCACGTCAAACCGGGCGTGACCACCGGCGAACTGGACCGGCTCTGCCTGGAATACATGACCGACGAACTGAAGGTGAAGTCGGCCACGATCGGCTATGCGCCGCCGGGCTACCCGCCCTTCACCGGGGCGATCTGTACCTCGGTCAACCACCAGGTCTGCCACGGCATACCCGGCGACAAGGTCCTGAAGAACGGCGACTCGCTCAACATCGACGTCACCATCATCAAGGACGGCTGGCACGGCGACACGAGCCGCATGTTCTTCGCCGGCGAACCGTCCATCCTGGCGCGCCGCCTCGCGCAGGTCACCTACGAATGCATGTGGCTGGGCATCGAGCAGGTCCGGCCCGGCGCCCACCTGGGCGACATCGGCCACGCCATCCAGAAACATGCCGAAGCCCATGGCTACAGCGTGGTCCGGGAGTTCTGCGGCCACGGCATCGGCCAGGTGTTCCACGAAGACCCGCAGGTGCTGCACTACGGCAAGCCCGGCACCGGCATCGAACTGCTGCCCGGCATGATCTTCACGGTGGAACCCATGATCAACGCCGGACGCCGGGAAATCCGCGAACTGGCCGACGGCTGGACCATCGTGACCCGCGACCACAGCCTGTCGGCCCAATGGGAACACACGGTGGTGGTGACGGACACGGGCTACGAGACCTTGACCGTCTCGCCCGGCATGCCCGCCCCGCCCAGCTTCGTCTCCGCCAAGGCCGCCTGACCCCGCCTCCCCCATGTCCACCGCCACGCTGACCTCGCCCGCCCTGAACGAACTGCAGGACCTGCGCAACACCATGCGGGCGGCGCGCGAACGCGCGATCGCCACCTACCGCGAGAACCTGCGCGCCGACGGGCTGCTGACGGAGCTGCGGCGCATCGTCGACCGCACGCTGCTGGCGCTGCTGGAACGCCATCCGCTGCCCGAGGGCGCGACGCTGGCGGCCGTGGGTGGCTACGGCCGGGGCGAACTGTACCCCTACTCCGACGTCGACGTGCTGGTGCTGCTGCGCCAGCCGCCGGGCGCCGAGGACGAGGCCAGGATAGGCGCGCTGATCACGGCACTGTGGGACATCGGGCTGGAGCCCGGCCACAGCGTCCGCACGGTGGAAGAATGCATGGCCGAGGCGGCCCGGGACATCACCGTGGAGACGGCCCTGCTGGAGGCCCGCTACCTGGCCGGCAGCCGGACGCTGATGCGCCAGTTCGAGACCGCGATGCGCGGCCGGCTGGACAAGCGCGCCTTCTTCCACGACAAGCAACTGGAGATGCAGCAGCGGCACACCAAGTACAACTACACGCCGTACGCGCTGGAACCCAATTGCAAGGAATCGCCCGGCGGCCTGCGCGACCTGCAGGTCATCCTGTGGATGGCGCGGGCGGCGGGCTTCGGCAAGACCTGGGCCCAGGTGGCCCGCGCGGGACTGCTGACGGCCGACGAGGCGCGCCACCTGCGGCGCGCCGAGCAGGCCTTCAAGCGCCTGCGCATCGAGCTGCACCTGCTGACCGGCCGGCGCGAGGACAGGCTGGTGTTCGACATCCAGCCCGCCATGGCCAAGGTGTACGGCATCGAGGCCGGCGGCGCGCGCCGCCCCAGCGAAATGCTGATGCAGCGGTACTACTGGGCGGCCAAGCTGGTCACCCAGCTCAACACCATCCTGGTCCAGAACCTGGAAGAGCGCCTGTTCGCGCGGCCCGGCGAAGAGGCCCAGCCCATCGACGAGGACTTCCGCAGCCTGCACGAACGGCTGGACATGTACCGGGACGACGCCTTCGAGCGCAACCCGACGCTGCTGCTGCGCGCCTTCCTGGTCATGCAGCAGCAGCCCGCGCTCAAGGGCATGTCGGCCCGCATGCTGCGCGCCATCTGGCACGCGCGCCGGCGCATCGACGCCCAGTTCCGGCGCAATCCGGTCAACCGCCACCTGTTCCTGTCCATCCTGCAGCAGCAGCGCGGCATCGTGCATGAACTGCGCAGGATGAACGAACTCAGCATCCTGCCGCGCTACCTGCTGCCCTTCCGCCGCATCGTCGGCCAGATGCAGCACGACCTGTTCCACGCCTACACCGTGGACCAGCACATCCTGATGGTGGTGCGCAACCTGCGCCGCTTCACGATGCCCGAACACGCGCACGAATACCCGCTGTGCAGCCAGTTGATCGCGAACTTCGACGGCCACTGGATCCTGTACGCGGCGGCCCTGTTCCATGACATCGCCAAGGGCCGCGGCGGCGACCACTCCGAGCTGGGCGCGGCCGAAGCGCGCAAATTCGCGCGCGAGCACGGCCTGGCCAAGGACGACGCGGCGCTGCTGGAATTCCTGGTGCGCCAGCACCTGACGCTGTCGTCGGTGGCCCAGAAGAAAGACTTGTCGGATCCGCAGGTCATCCAGGAATTCGCGGCGCTGGTGGGCGACACGCGGCACCTGACCGCGCTCTACCTGCTGACCGTGGCCGACATACGCGGCACCAGCCCCAAGGTCTGGAACGCCTGGAAAGGCAAGCTGCTCGAAGACCTGTTCGTCAAGACGCGGCGGGCGCTGGGCGGCGAGATCCCCGACTCCCGCGCCATCCTGGAAAACCGCAAGGAAGAGGCGCTGGGCGCGCTGCGCCTGGCGGGGCTGACCGAGGACGCCCACGAGGCCCTGTGGAAACAGTTGGACGTGGCCTATTTCCTGCGCCACGAGGCCCCCGAGATCGCCTGGCAGACCCGGCACCTGTACAACAAGGTCAACAGCGAGACGCCCATCGTACGCGCCCGCCTGGCGCCCATCGGCGAAGGCCTGCAGATCGTGGTCTACGTCAAGGACCAGCCCGACCTGTTCGCCCGCATCTGCGGCTATTTCGACGAGCGGCACCTCAGCATCCAGGACGCCCGCATCCACACCACCCGCCACGGCTGGGCGCTGGACAGCTTCATCGTGCTGGCCCAGGGCACGCCCAGCGAGCAGCGTTCGCTGCTGAGCCTGGTCGAACACGAACTGACCCAGCGGCTGGCCATGCCCAACGCCGCCGGGCCGGCCTCGGCCGGCGGAACCGTCCCGCTCGGCCCCCGCCAGTCGCGGCAATCGCGCATGTTTCCCATCACCCCCGCGATCGAACTGCGCCCCGACGAACGCGGACAGTCGTGGATACTGAGCGTGACGGCGGCCGACCGGGCCGGCCTGCTGCACGCGCTGGCGCGCACCTTCGTCAAGCACGGCATCAACCTGAAGACGGCCAAGGTCATGACGCTGGGCGAACGGGTCGAGGACACCTTCCTGATCGATGGCGACGCGCTGAACAACGCGCGCAGCCAGATCCAGTTCGAGCAGGACCTGCTGGAAGCGCTGCAGTGATAGGGCCTAGCCCCGTTCACGGGGCTGTCGCATGCTTAACCAATTGAAAGCGCGGCTTGCGCCGTCCGGATCCCAAAAGCAACAATAGTCGGGTTGCCCCGCCCCTGGGGCGGCGTACCGATGGGAGCTCCGCACGTGTCCGCACCTGTTCCCCTGCCGGCCGATGACAATGACGACCGCACGTCGTTCTCCAAGGAAAGCCTGAAGCGCGCCTTCTTCGACCACCTGCTCTACACGATAGGCAAGTTTCCGAAGATCTCGGGCAAGAACGACTTCTACCTGGCTCTGGCCCATGCGATACGCGATCGCAGCCTGCAGCGCTGGATCAGCAGCACGGCCCAGTACAACCAGAGCGCGCCCCGCACCGTCGCCTACCTGTCGGCCGAATTCCTGATGGGCCCGCACCTGGGCAACCACCTGATCAACCTGGGCATCGCCGACAGCGTGCGCGAGGCCCTGGCCGAGCTGAAGCTGGACTTCGGCGAGGTCCTGCGGCAGGAAGAAGAGCCCGGCCTGGGCAACGGCGGCCTGGGCCGCCTGGCCGCCTGCTTCCTGGATTCGCTGGCCACCGGGCAGATCCCGGCCTTCGGCTACGGCATCCGCTACGAATACGGCATTTTCTTCCAGACCATCATCGACGGCTGGCAGGTCGAGAACACCGACAAATGGCTGCGCTACGGCAACCCCTGGGAAATCCAGCGCGCCGAGTGGGCGGTGGAGATCAAGCTGGGCGGCCACACCGAGCCGTACACCGACGACGCCGGCTACCTGCGCGTGCGCTGGGCCCCCGAGAAGACCGTGGTGGGCGTGCCGTTCGATTCGCCCATCCCCGGCTATCGCGTCAACACCACCAACACGCTGCGCCTGTGGCGGGCGGAAGCCACGGAATCCTTCGACTTTTCCGTCTTCAACCAGGGCGACTACCTGGGCGCGGTCAACAAGAAAGTCACGTCCGAGAACCTGACCAAGGTGCTCTACCCCAACGACGAAACCACCCAGGGCAAGGAACTGCGGCTGGAGCAGCAGTACTTCTTCGTGTCGTGCTCGCTGCAGGACATGATACGCATCCACCTTGCCCGGGGCGGTGCCATCGGCGACTTCGACAGAAAATTCGCCATCCAGCTCAACGACACGCACCCGGCCATCGCCATCGCCGAACTGATGCGGCTGCTGGTGGACGAACATCTGCTGCCGTGGGACCAGGCCTGGGCCATCACCACACGCTGCTTCTCCTATACCAACCACACGCTGTTGCCCGAAGCGCTGGAACGCTGGCCGCTGGACCTGTTCCAGCGCATCCTGCCGCGCCACCTGGAGTTGATCTACGAAATCAATGCGCGTTTCCTGAACGACGTGCGCATCCATTTCCTGGGAGATGAATCCCGCATCTCCCGCCTGTCGCTGATCGACGAAAGCGGCGAGCGCTACGTGCGCATGGCGCATCTGGCCTGCGTGGGCAGCCACGCCATCAACGGCGTGGCCGAACTGCACTCGGACCTGCTCAAACACGGATTGCTGAAGGACTTCTACGAGATGTGGCCGGAGAAGTTCACCAACGTCACCAACGGCGTCACGCCCCGCCGCTGGCTGGTCCTGAGCAATCCGCGGCTGACCTCGCTGGTGACCGGCGCCATCGGCGACGGCTGGGTGACCGACCTGCCCCGCATCCGCCTGATCGAGGACTACATCGACGATGCCGCCTTCCGGCGGGACTGGCGCGCGGTCAAGCGCGCCAACAAAGTGGACCTGGCCGCGCTGATCCTGCGCCGCACGGGCGTGAAGGTCGATCCCGACTCGATGTTCGACGTGCTGGTCAAGCGCATCCACGAGTACAAGCGCCAACACCTGGCGGTCCTGCACATCGTCACCCTGTACCACCGCCTGAAGTCCGGCCGGGCGCGCGATCCCCTGCCCCGCACCTTCATCTTCGGCGGCAAGGCCGCGCCCGGCTATCACACGGCCAAGCTGATGATCAAGCTCATCACCTCGGTGGGCGAAGTGGTCAACAACGATCCCGACGTGCGCGACCTGCTCAAGGTGGTGTTCATCCCCAACTTCAACGTCACCCAGGGCCAGTGCATCTATCCGGCCGCCGAGCTGTCCGAGCAGATCTCGCTGGCGGGCAAGGAAGCCTCGGGCACCGGCAACATGAAATTCGCGATGAACGGGGCGCTGACCATAGGCACCATGGATGGCGCCAACATCGAGCTTCGCGACCAGGTCGGGGCCGAGAACTTCTTCCTGTTCGGCCATACCGCCGCGGAAGTGCGCCACATCAAGACCGCGGGCTACCACCCTGGCGATTACTACCACAGCCACAGCGAACTGCGCACCTGCCTCGACCTGATCCAGAGCGGCTTCTTCTCGCGCGGCGACACCGAACTGTTCCGGCCGCTGGTCGACGACCTGCTGCGGCACGACCCCTACCTGCTGCTGGCGGACTACCAGTCCTACATCGAATGCCAGGATCTCGTCAGCCAGGCCTATCGCGACACCGAAAGCTGGACGCGCATGTCCATCCTCAATACCGCGCGCTCGGGCAAGTTCTCGTCGGACCGCAGCATCCGCGAATACGCCGAGCAAATCTGGAACGTGAAGCCGGTGCCGGTCGAACTGTACGACGAGGCCGAAATGGAGCACACGCTGCGGTGAAAACCTGCAAGCGGTGAGAGAATAGCCGCTTTACCCCCTTTCATCGAGGCCCCATGAAGCTCTACTACTCCCCCGGCGCCTGCTCCCAGGCTCCCCACATCGCCCTGCGCGAAGCAGGCATCGACTTCACCTGGGAAAAGGTCGACCTCAAGGCCAAGACCACCGAGACCGGCCAGGACTTCCGCAAGGTCAACCCCAAGGGCTACGTGCCGGCGCTGGAGGTATCCCCCGGCGTGGTGATGACCGAACTGGCCGTGCTGCTGCAATACGTTGCGGACCTCGTGCCGGCGAGCAAGCTGGCGCCCCCGCCCGACAGCGCCGAGCGCTACGCGCTGCAAACCTGGCTGGTGTTCATCGCCACCGAGATCCACAAGGGCTTCTCGCCCATGTTCAAGCCCGCGCTGAGCGAGGAAGGCAAGGACGTGTTCCGCCAGATCCTGGCCACGCGCCTGGACTACGTGCAAAGCGAGCTGTCGCAGCGCGACTACCTGATGCCCGGCGGTTTTTCCGTGGCCGACATCTACCTGTTCGTGACCACCGGCTGGGCTTCGCGCCTGAACTACGACCTGTCGCGCTGGCCCGCCATCGTGGCCTTCCGCGAGCGCATCGCGCAGCGCCCCGCCGTGCAGGCGGCCCTCAAGGCCGAAGGCCTATGAATTAACCCCCCCTACGCGCTGACGCGCGCCCCCAGGGGCGGCACTGGCGGACCGGCAAAGCCGGATCCGCTGTGCCCTGGATCACTGACGAATCAGGCGGCTCCCTCGGCACCTACCAGCTGGCCCAGGATGCGGTGGACGTTCTGCATGCTGTCGTCCACCACCACGCGCATGCCCTGCATGGAAATCTCGCCCACGCTGGCGCGCTGGCCCGCGGCATCGTTGGTGACGAGGCACAGGGCCGCATAGTCCAGGTCGAGTTCCCGCGCCAGGGCCGCCTCGGGCATGCCGGTCATGCCCACCATGTCGCAGCCGTCCCGCCCCATGCGGCGGATTTCCGCGGCAGTCTCCAGCCGCGGGCCCTGCGTGCAGCCATAGACACCACCGTCGACCACGTCTATTCCGCAGGTCCGCGCCGACTCCAGCAGGTCAAGCCGCATGGCGGCCCCGTAGGGCTGGGTCATGTCCACGTGGGCCACCGGCTGGTCGCCGCCCTCGAAGAAAGTACGGGGCCGTTCGGTGGTGTAGTCGATGATCTGGTCAGGCACGACGATGGCGCCGGGCACGAGAGGACCCGCGATGCCGCCCACCGTCGCCACCGACACGATGCGCCGCACCCCGACCTCGTGCAGGGCCCAGAGGTTGGCGCGATAGTTGATGCGGTGCGGGGCCAGCGTATGGCCGTATCCATGGCGAGCCAGGAAGACGATTTCCGCGCCGTCGCCGATGCGGCCGTAGGTCAGCGCCCCCGAAGGTTCGCCATAGGGCGTGCGTACGACCTGGCGGCGCGTCACGACGAGCCCCGTCAAATGGTAGAGGCCGGTGCCTCCGATGATTGCCTGCATGGTTTTCCTTCCTGCGAAGCGGCGCTTCGCCCTGTCAAGAGTGCAGCAAGGCCTTCAGGCCGTCTTCGTCGAGCACGGCGATGCCGAGCTCCTGGGCCTTGGCGAGCTTGCTGCCGGCGTCGGCGCCGGCGACGACATAGTGGGTCTTCTTGGACACCGAGCCGGTAACCTTGCCGCCGGCGGCGCGGATCAGTTCGGCCGCGTCCTCGCGGGCGAGCGTGGGCAGCGTGCCGGTCAGCACGAAGATCTTGCCGCCTATGGGGCCGGCGGTACGGTCCACGACGGTTTCCGTGCCGGGCGTCACGCCGTTGCGCAACAGATCGGCCACGACCTCGCGGTTGTGCGGCTCGGCGAAAAAGCGAAAGATGGACGCGGCCACCACGGGCCCGACGTCCGGCACCGCCAGCAGATCGGCCTCGGCCGCGTTCATGACCGCGTCCAGGTTGCCGAAATGAAGCGCCAGGTCGCGGGCCGTGGACTCGCCCACGTGCCGTATGCCCAGCGCGAAAAGAAAGCGGCCCAGCGGCGGCGTGCGGGTCGCGGCGATGGATTCGACCAGATTGCGCGCGGACTTCTCGCCCATGCGGTCCATGCCGGCCAGTTCTTCCTCGCGCAGCGTGTAGAGATCGGCCAGCGTATGCACGCGGCCGCGCTCGACCAGCTGGTCGATCAGTTTCTCGCCCAGCCCCTCGATATCCAGCGCGCGGCGCTGGGCGGCATGCCACAGCGCCTGCTTGCGCTGCGCGGCGCAGAACAGGCCGCCGGTGCAGCGCGCGATGATCTCCTCCTCGGGCCGCTCGATGGCTGATCCGCACACCGGGCATTGGGTAGGCATGACGAACTTGCGGGCATCGGCCGGACGCTTGTCCAGCACCGGCGTCACGACCTCGGGAATGACGTCCCCGGCGCGGCGGACCACCACGGTATCGCCGATGCGCACGTCCTTGCGCTCGATCTCGTCCTCGTTGTGCAGCGTCGCGTTGGTGACCGTGACGCCGCCCACGAACACCGGCTTGAGCCGCGCCACAGGGGTGATGGCACCGGTGCGGCCGACCTGCACCTCGATGCCGAGCAATTCGGTGGTAGCTTCCTCGGCCGGGAACTTGTGCGCGATGGCGAAGCGCGGCGCGCGCGAGACGAATCCCAGCGTGCGCTGCGCCTCGAGGGCACTGACCTTGTAGACCACGCCGTCGATGTCATACGGCAGCGAGGTGCGCAGCCCCTCGACCCGCCGGTAGAATGCCAGCAAGCCGGCCGCGTCCGACACCCGCTGACGCTCGCGGTTGACCGGCATGCCCAGTTCCTGCAGCCAATCCAGCATGCCCATGTGGGTATCGAAGGGCGGCGCGTCGGCGCGGGCTTCCTTGCCCGGCAGGCTGCCGCGTATCTCGCCCCAGCCATAGGCGAAGAATCGCAGCGGACGGCGGGCGGTGATGCGCGGATCGAGCTGCCTCAGGCTGCCCGCCGCGGCATTGCGGGGATTGATGAAGACCTTCTCGTCCGCTTCCCGCTGGGCGTCGTTCAGGCGCTCGAAATCCTTGCGGAACAGCAGCACCTCGCCGCGGACCTCCAGCACCTCGGGCACGGGACCCGACAGCGTGAGCGGGATGGATCGTATGGTCCGGATATTGGCGGTGATGTCCTCGCCCGTCTGGCCGTCGCCCCGGGTCGCGGCCCGTGCAAACCTGCCGTCCTCGTAGCGCAGGCTGACAGCCAGTCCGTCCAGCTTCAGTTCACAGGCGTACTCGACGGAGGATTCCGTTTCCAGGCCGTCGCGCACCCGCTTGTCGAAGGCCTGGATATCCTCGTCGTCGAAGGCGTTGTTCAGGGACAGCATGGGCACGGCGTGGCGCACCGAACCGAAGGCCGACAGCGGCGCGCCGCCCACCCGCTGGGTGGGGGAATCGGGCGTGGCCAGGAGCGGGAACTCCTGCTCGAGCTTGACCAGCTCCGCGAACAGCGCGTCGTACTCGGCGTCGCTGATCAACGGATCGTCCATCACGTAGTAACGGGCGTTGTGCAAGGCCAGCTCCTGGCGCAACTGCGCCGCCCGCTGCATGGCCTGGTTTTCCCGATCGACCCCCGACACCATATCCACTCCGCCTGCGTGCCTTATCCGAATACCCTCAGGGCACGCACCGAACCGGCCTTCAGGCCGGACTGTTCTAGCCGCGCGTACAGCGCCAGCAATTGCTTGTCGATGGCCGCCTCGGCGCCCTCCGCCAGGGGCCGGCCGTTGTCGTCGACCACCGTGGCTTCCAGGCGCGTGGCCAGCCCGCGGGCGACCTGCGCCATCTGCGCAAAGGCGTGCTCGTGGGCGGGCGCGCGAGGCACGTCCAGGATCAGGCTGAGCTGGCCGATGGTGGCCGGGCCGGCCGAACCCAGCGACACGCCGTCGCTGCGGCCCAGCGTGAAGCGGATCGCGCCTTCCTGGTCGACCCAGGGCAGGCGGCCGTCGTGGATGGACGAGAAACCGGCTTCACGGGCGGCAGTCAACACGTCGCCCGAGGACCAGCGGCGGCTGCTGGCCACCAGGGTCAGGCCGACCTGCGCGTCGAGCGCGGCGCACACCGCATCCAGCTTGTTGGCACGATCCAGCACCGCCTGGGTATCGCTGGCTTCCACCGTGCCGTCGAACCGATCGGCCAGCACGCGCGAGCGCGACAGCGCCTCGGCCCATTCGCCGGCGCTGAGCGGACCGCTGCGATTGGCCAGCAGCACGGCCACCTGGACCGACGCGTAGTTCTCGCCGCCGCGGATGGCGGAGCGGTGCGAACCCTCGGCGGTTTCGGCGAACACGCGCAGCGATTTCTGGCCGGCGTGGCGGATGCCCTGGGTGAAGGCCGCCAGCTCATCGCCCGGCACGGATTCAAGGAAGGAGACGTCGATGACGGTCTCGCAGGCTTCGTCTGCCTCGTCAGTGTCGTGCTGCTGCACCGCGGCCGCGCCGTCCACCGGCGCGTCCATGCCTCCGACGACGTTGGCCTCGGCAGCCTCCACCGCGAGCCCGGGCTCGCGGCGAACACCTTCCGTCTTGGGCAGGCCGGCCTCGGTCCCATGCAGCAAGGGGTCCTTGCCCGAATCCGGGAAGCCGTCCTGTATCTGCTTGCGGGCACGGCGGTCCTGCCACCAGTTCAGTCCAAGCACGACGACGATGGCCAGAACGCCAAGGGCGATGAGCCCGGTTTGTAGATCACTCATTGGTGTGTTCCCGATGGCGGGGCATGGTGGAAAGAATACCGGCTCGCGGACTGCCGGCTCATCAGGCAGCCTCGACGGCGAGTTGCATGGCCGAGTCGATGTCGACGGCCACGATGCGGGAGACGCCCTGCTCCTGCATGGTCACGCCGACCAACTGGTGCGCCATTTCCATCGCGATCTTGTTGTGCGAGATGAACAGGAACTGGGTCTGCTCGCTCATCCGGCGCACCAGGTTCGCGTAGCGTTCGGTGTTGGCGTCGTCCAGCGGCGCGTCGACCTCGTCCAGCAGGCAGAACGGCGCCGGATTGAGCTTGAACATGGCGAACACCAGTGCGGTGGCGGTCAGCGCCTTCTCGCCGCCGGACAGCAGGTGGATGGTGCTGTTGCGCTTGCCCGGAGGCTGGGCCATGACCTGCACGCCCGCGTCCAGGATCTCTTCGCCGGTCATCACGAGCTTGGCCTCGCCACCGCCGAACAGCGACGGGAAGAGTTCGCCGAAGTTGCGGTTGACGGTGTCGAAGGTCTCTTGCAGCAACTGGCGCGTCTCGCGGTCGATCTTGCGGATGGCGTCCTCGAGCGTGTCGATGGCGGACTGCAGGTCGGCCTGCTGGGCATCCAGATAGGTCTTGCGCTCGCGCGAGGCGTTCAGCTCGTCCAGCGCGGCCAGGTTGACCGCGCCCAGGGCTGCGACCTCGCGGGCCAGGCGCTGCACTTCCGCCTGCAGCCAGTTGGGGCGCTGCCACTCCTTGGGCAGCGCGTCGAGTTGCTCGCCCAGCGCCGCCAGGTCCAGCTCCTGTCCGGCCAGTTGCTCGGCATACTGCTCCTGTGCCAGGCGGGCCGCCTGTTCCTTCAGTTGCAGCTCGGTGATGCGGCTGCGCAGCGGTTCGAGCGAGCGCTCGATGCCCAGGCGCTGCTCGTCGGCCGCGCGCAGTTGCGCGGCCAGGGTATCCATCTCGATGCGGGCACGGTTCAGCACCTGCTCGCGCTCGCTGCGCAATTCGAGCGCGGATTGCAGGCCGGCCTGGGCCGCCGCATCGTCCAGCACGCGCAATTCCTGCTGGACCCGCTCGGCCTCGGTGGCGGCGCGCTGGCTTTGCTCGCCCGCCAGTTGCAGGCTGCGGCGCAGTTCGTCGATGCGGGCGCGCAGGCCCCGCTCGGCAAAGCCGGCCTCCTGGGCCGACCGCTCGAGCTCGCGCAGGCGGTCGCGCGCGCGCTGGACGTCGGCTTCGCGCTGTTCCTGGGCCATCTGCGCGTCCTCGAACGCGGACTGCTTGTCGCCCAGCTGGGTATCCAGGATCTCGAAGCGGCCTTCGGCCTCTTCCTTGCGGATGCGGGCCTCCTCTTCCTGCGCCTCGAGCTCGGCGCGCTCCTCGCGGATGCGGCCGGCGCGCTCCTCGGACTGGGCGGCCTGCTGCGACAGCTTGGAATGTTCGAGCTGGATGACGTGCAGGCGCTGGGTGACCTCGGCCAGTCGCTGGCGCGAGGCGGGCAAGGCCTGGGCCACCTGCTGGTAGCCGGCTTCCGCGCGGGCCACGGCGGAGCGGGCCTCGTCGGCGATGAGCTGCTGCGCCTTCAACTGCCGTTGCAGGTTCTCGATCTCCTGCTGGCGCGCCAGCATGCCGGCCTGCTCGGAATCGGCGGCGTAGAAACGGACGCTGTTGTGCCCGATCAGGTGCCCTTCCTTGACCACGAACTGCCCACCCTCGGGCAACTGGGTACGCGCGGCCAGTGCCTGGGTGGCGTCGGCGGCCGTGTAGACGTCGCGCAGCCAGTCGGCCATCAGGGAACGCAGGCCCGGATCGGTGATGCGCAGCAGCGAGACCAGCGGCGTCAACGCGGCCGGCGCGGGGGCCGGCGCCGTGGCCGGCGGCATCTGGTAGAAGGCCAGCCGCGCGGGCGGCGCGTCGCCGAAGAAGGCCTTGGCCCATTCAAGATTGCTGACTTCCAGCGCGGCCAGCCGCTCGCGCAGCACGGCTTCCAGCGCCGTTTCCCAGCCGGGTTCGATATGCAGCTTCTGCCACAGCCGGCCGAGCTGCGTCAGTTCGTGTTTTTCCAGCCAGGGATGCAGCGCGCCCTGCTTCTGCACGTCCTGCTGCAAACGGGTCAGGGCCGAAAGCCGGGCCTCGATCTGCGAGACGGCGGCCGCCTCCTTCTGCACCAGTTCCTGGGCCTGGCGGCGGCCGGCGTCGACCTGCGGCAACTGGGCATCCAGCGTCGACAGTTCCTGCTGGGCGTGCTCGACACGCTGCTCGGTATCGGCCAGGTCGCCCGTCAATTGCTCCAGCCGCGCCGGATCGGGGCGCTGCAGGTTGCGTTCCTCCTGCTCCAGGCGCTCGCGGCGCTGCGCCAGGGCCTGCAACTGGCGGTCGGCTTCGCGCTGCTCCTGGGCGGTCAGGGCCAGGTTCTGCTCGACCTGGGACAGCGCGCCGCGCAGTTCGGACAGGCCGGACGCGGCATCGCGCACCTTGGCCTCGACATCGGGCAACTGGGCCTGCGCCTCTTCGGCCACGATGCGCGCTTCCTCGGCCCGGGCTTCGCCCACGGCCAGGTCTTCCTCGGCCTGGGCCAGCTGGTCGCTGCCGGTCTCGTGCTGCTCGTTCCACTGGGCGATCTGCTGTTGCAACTGCGCCAGCTGGACCTGCATGCGGTTGCGGGCCTCGACCACGTACTTGATCTCGGCCTCGAGCCGGCTGACCTCGGCGTTCGCCTCGTACAGCCCGCCCTGCGCGGCATGGACGGCATCGCTGGCGGCGTAGTGCGCCTGGCGCGTGCCCTCCAGGTCGGACTCCAGCTTGCGCAGGCCGGCCATGGCCGCCTCGAGATCGGTCTGGGCCTGCTCGATGGCCAGCGCGTGCTTCATGCGGTCGCCATCGGCCTCGCGCTTCTTCAGCAGCCACAGGAAGCGCTGCTTCTGTTCGCTTTCCGCCTGGAATCCCTGGTAGCGCTGGGCGACCTCGGCCTGCGCCTCGAGCTTTTCGAGCTGGGTGGCCAGTTCGCGCAGGATGTCCTCGACCCGGGTCATGTTCTCGCGCGTGTCGGACAGGCGGTTCTCGGTCTCGCGGCGGCGCTCCTTGTAGCGCGACACGCCCGCGGCCTCTTCCAGGAACACGCGCAGTTCGTCGGGCCGGGCCTCGATGATGCGCGAGATCATGCCCTGGCCGATGATGGCGTAGCCGCGCGCGCCCAGGCCGGTGCCCAGGAAGATGTCATGGATGTCGCGGCGACGGACCTGCTGGTTGTTGACGAAATAGCTGCTGGTGCCGTCGCGGGTCAGTACCCGCTTGACGGCGATCTCGCCGTACTGGCTCCATTGCCCGGACGCCCGGCCCTCGGCATTGTCGAACACCAGTTCGACCGAGGACCGCGCCGCCGGCTTGCGGTTGACCGAGCCGTTGAAGATCACGTCCTGCATGGACTCGCCGCGCAGCTCGGAGGCCTTGGATTCACCCAGGACCCAGCGCACGGCATCGATGATGTTGGACTTTCCGCAGCCATTGGGACCCACCACGCCGACCAGCTGGCTCGGCACCTGGATGGACGTGGGGTCGACGAACGACTTGAAACCTGCGAGTTTGATCTGGGTAAGTCGCACCGGAAACGAAGCTTCGCTTAAAAAGACTGGAAAAGGAACCGATCCGCTCCCGAGCCGGTCGGATATGGCAAAACGCGCCCTACCTCCGACTCAGGGCACCGAGGATCCGGCTCCGCCGGTCCGCCAGTGCCGCCCCCTTGAGGGGGCCGCGCGAAGCGCGGAGGGGGTGGGGCCCATACACCTTCGTATAATACCAAAGGGTCATCGGCAAGGTTACGCCAGGAGCCGCCGCCCAGCCTGTTTTTTCATTTTCGTTACGTATAGATCGCAAGAGACATGCCCTCTCAACCCAGCAAGAGCCTAGACACCTTCGCCAACCCCAGCCCGGGACGCGACTTCCAGATCCACATCGAGGTGCCGGAATTCACCTGCCTGTGCCCGATGACCGGACAGCCGGACTTCGCCCTGCTGGTCATCGACTACATCCCCGATCAGCTGTGCGTCGAGCTCAAGAGCCTCAAGCTCTACGCCTGGAGCTTCCGCAACGAAGGCAAGTTCCACGAAGCGGTCACCAACGAGATCCTGGACGACCTCGTGCGCGCGCTGTCCCCGCGCTTCATGCGGATCACCGCCAAGTGGTACGTGCGCGGCGGCATCTTCACCAACGTCGTCGCCGAACACCGCCAACCGGGGTGGACACCGCAGCCCGCCGTGCAACTGCAGGAATTCGCGCCCGGCAGCAATATCCGCGGGTAACTACCACCGGATCGGCTGGCACGCGGCGCGGAACCTGCGCTACGATGCGCGGCACGCATTCCTGCCGTAGTGCCCCGAGTGAGGCACTCCCCGATCCACTCACAGGCACACGAGTCCACGCCTACCGATGAAACGCGGCTTTTACCTGATCATGGCGGCGCAGTTCTTTTCCTCGCTGGCCGACAATGCGCTTTTCATCGCCGCGATCGCGTTGATCCAGCAGTTGGACGGACCGGACTGGATGACGCCCATGATCAAATGGTCGTTCGCCCTGGCCTATGTCCTGCTGGCCGCCTTCGTAGGCGCGTTCGCCGACTCCTTCCCCAAGGGCCGCGTGATGTTCGCCACCAATTCGGTGAAGATCATCGGCTGCCTGACCATGTTCGCCCATGCCAGCTTCGGACTGGCCGACCATCATCAGGTCTACACCGTGTGCGCGGCCTACGCACTGGTGGGCATAGGCGCGGCGGCCTACTCGCCCGCCAAGTACGGCATCATCACCGAGCTGCTGCCGCCCGAGCAGCTCGTCAAGGGCAACAGCTGGATCGAAGGGCTGACCGTGGTGTCCATCATCCTGGGCGTGGTCCTGGGCGGCGCGCTCATCAGCCCCAAGGTGTCGACCTGGCTACTGTCGCTGGACCTCAGCCCCGGCTTCGGCCCCGACATCCAGACGCCGGCCGAGGCCGCCATCATGGTCATCGCGCTGGTCTACCTGGTAGCCGCCTTCTTCAACCTGCTCATCCCGTCCACCGGCGTGTACTACCCGCGCCAGCAGCGCCATCCCATCAAGCTCATGACCACCTTCGGCTGCTTCGTGGCCACGCTGTGGCGCGACAAGCTGGGCCAGATCTCGCTGGCGGTGACCACCCTGTTCTGGGGCGCCGGCGCGACGCTGCAACTGATCGTGATCGAATGGGGCCGCGTACAACTGGGGCTGCCGCTGAACAAGGCCTCCATCCTGATGGGCGTGGCTTCGGTGGGCACCATCCTGGGCGCCACGCTGGCCGGCAAGGTGCCGCTGCACCACGCGCTGGCCGTGCTGCCCATGGGCGTGGTGATGGGCCTGGTCGTGATGCTGATGCCGCTGGCCTACGAGCCCTGGTTCGTCTATGCGCTGCTGATCGCCATCGGCGGCCTGGGGGGCTTCTTCGTCGTGCCGATGAACGCCCTGCTCCAGCACCGGGGCCACGTACTGCTGTCGGCCGGCCACTCGATCGCGGTCCAGAATTTCAACGAGCAGCTCAACATCCTGTTGATGGTGGCGATCTATTCGCTGATGCTGGGCATGCAGATTCCCATCAACACCATCATCATCATCTTCGGCACGCTGGTAGCCTGCCTCATGCTGCTGATCATGGGCTGGAACCGCCGCAACCACCGCACCCACCCGGATCTCGACCTGGTGATAGGCAGCCGCGCGCACGGCACGGCGCTGCGCGGAGACTAGCCGCGCGCGGCGGCCGTCAGTTCCCGGACCGCCCCACCGACAAGGCCAGTTGCAGATCCTGCCAGGCCTTGATCTTCTCGGCCGGGCTGCGCAACAGATAGGCCGGGTGATAGCTCACCACGACCGGCACCTGCCTTCCCTCCACCGACAGGCTGTGCACCTTGCCTCGCAGGCTGCCTATGCGCGCGTCGGTCTCCAGCAGGGTCTGCGCCGCGAACCGCCCCAGCACCAGGATCATTTCCGGATTGATGAGCGAGATCTGCCGCATCAGGTAGGGACTGCAGCGCGCCACTTCCTCGGGCAGCGGGTCGCGGTTGCCGGGCGGGCGGCATTTGATGACGTTGGCGATGAAGACGTCCTGCTGGCGCGAGCGCGCGATGGATGCCAGCATGCTGTCGAGCAGCTTGCCCGAGCGCCCCACGAAGGGCGCACCCTGCTTGTCTTCCTGTTCGCCCGGCGCCTCGCCCACCAGCAGCCAGCGCGCCTTGGGCGAGCCGGTGCCGAATACGGTCTGCGTGCGTCCCTTGCACAGGCCACAGGCCATGCAGTCGCGCACCTCGTCCTGCAACGCGGCCCAGGCCTGCTCGGGGTCGGCTGGCATGGCGGCCGGCGCCGGGAGCTCCTGCATGGGAATTTCCTGCACGAGGGCCACGGGTTCGGCCCTTTCGGGCTCGACGGCGGGGACGGTCGCCAAGGGTTCCCGCACCGGACTCTGTGGAGGTGCCACGGGCACCTCCGCCGCCGGCGCAAGCTCGGGTGCGGCCGCCGGCGCGGCCGCGCCGGGCAGGTTCCACAGCCGGTCCACCCCCAGTTCGCGCAGCCAGGCGCGGCGGACCGCGCTCATGCCATCGGCGCCGTTGCGCTCAGTCGCCATGGAAACCTCCAGGAATGGGATGGACCGCCAGCGCCTTGCGCATGACGATCGCGTCCTCCCGTCCGCGCAGCGACGGGTAGTAGCCGCGGCGCAGGCCGATACGCTCATAGCCCGCACGTTCATACAGGCCCTTGGCCACCAGGTTCGAGGGCCGCACCTCCAGCAACAAGCTCTGCGCCTGGCGGGCCGCGGCGCACTGCTCGACCCAGGCCAGCAGCCGCCGGCCCAGCCCCACGCCCTGCGCCTGCGGCGCCACGCTGATGTTCAACAGGTGCGCCTCGTCCAGCGCCACCATCACGATGCAATAGCCCAGCAGGTGTTCGCCGTCGCGCACCACCCAGGCGTCGTAGCCCGAGCGCAGCGAGTCGGCGAAATTGCCGCGCGTCCAGGGAAAGGAATAGATCTGGCGCTCGACCGCGTCCACCTGGTCGAGATCCTGTTCGGCCATGGGGCGGCAGGCCTGCCCCCAGGCCGCCAGGATGCGCGCCGCGTCGATCGGTGCCCGGCCCTGCACCGCGTTCATGATTGCGCCCCCGGCGTGGCGACACGGGGATTGCCCCCCGCCCCGGCTTGTCTTTCCGCGGTCGTGAAGGCCACCTTGTCCCGCACATACAGGGGCGCGGCCAACTCCGGTGCGACCGCTTCGCCGCGCAGGTAGGCGCCATGGGCCAGGCGGGCGACCGCGGCGGCGGTGGGCCGTGCGACGTCCGTGCGCTCGTCCGGTCCGAAGCCGGCGAAGACCTCCGGATAGGCCGCCGCCGCATCGCCGCTCAGCCAGGGCGCCTGCGCGCCCAGGTCCGCCAGGCGCCCGCGCAGCCAGGCCTCCAGCCCCTCGCCCGCCATCAGTTGCGGTTCGATCAGGCAGGCCAGCCGGTCGGGCGATTCGCGGCGATAGACCGCCAGATAGATTTCCTGCATGCGCGCGTCCATGGCCACCACCAGCGGGCGCTGGCCGGGATCCCGGACCTGCTGCGCCACGGCGGCGTGCGACACCACGGGTATCACCGGCCGTCCCAGGGCGAACCCCAGCCCTTGCGCCACCCCGCAGGCAACCCGCAACCCGGTGAATCCCCCCGGCCCCTGCCCGAAGGCGATGGCGTCGACCTGCATCCGGCCGACGCCGGCCTCGTCCAGCACCTCCTGCACCATGGGCAGCAGCCGGGCCGAGTGCTCCTGCACGCCGTGGTGCTCGCGCACGACGAGATCGACGGCGCCGGCATCCCCGGCGCGCAACAAGGCAACGCCGCACCAGGCGGAGGAGGTTTCTAGAGAAAGGATATGCAGCGACATGGGCTGCAATTGTAAGACCAGACGAGAGGAAATACCGGGATCTCCACCCGGTTTTCAGTGCTTGTGCTTACGATAGGGCTCGTACACTTCTTCACTGGCGCGGCGGATTTCCTGCCGCAGCAGCACCCTTTCCTCGGAAGACAGCTTGCGCGGCCCGACCCGTCGTTCGTCCTGGCTGACCGGACCGGCCCAGGGATCCATCGCGGCACGCATCACGCCGGACTGCCCCGCCTGGGGTACGTTGGCCGCGTTGGCCGCATTGACCTGCGCATCTGCCCGTGACACTGCGCTTTCGACCTGGCCGGCAAATCCGCCCGGGGCGGGAGCGGCGGGGCGTACCGCGTCGGCACGGGGCATCGCCGCGCGCGGGTCGCGGACCTGGCCGATCGCCGCGCCACCAGCCAATACCGTTATCATCACGAACAGCCCACCCAGCATGATCGCTGCGCTGGAGCCTGCCGTACGAGTGGAGTCGAATACTTTGTTCACGTTTCAATCATACGATGTACCCATGACAGCGTCATAGATGCCTGCGTGACCAAACGGGCATTTATGTAACAACCAATGTCCCTCCCTGGATTGATACAAACTCCTCCGTTACATTCGCGCCATGTCACTAGCCAACGCCCCCAAGAAAATCCTCGTCGTCGACGACGACGTGCGGCTGCGCGATCTGCTGCGCCGCTACCTCGCCGAGCAAGGCTTCTCCGTCTGGGTCGCGGAAAACGCCCAGACCATGAACAAGCTCTGGCAGCGAGAGCGTTTCGATCTGCTCGTGCTCGACCTCATGCTGCCGGGAGAAGACGGCCTGTCGATCTGCCGCCGCCTGCGCGGTGCTCGCGACAGCACCCCCATCATCATGCTGACGGCCAAGGCCGAGGACGTCGACCGCATCGTCGGGCTGGAGATGGGCGCGGACGACTACCTGCCCAAACCCTTCAACCCCCGCGAACTGCTGGCGCGCGTCAACGCGGTGCTGCGCCGCCGGGGTCCGGAAGAACATCCCGGCGCCCCCAGCCAGGACAATGAATCGGTTACGTTCGGCCCTTATGTGCTGAACCTGGCGACCCGCACCCTCACGCGCGACAACGAACCCGTGGCCCTGACCACGGGCGAATTCTCCGTGCTCAAGGTCTTCGCCCGCCATCCCAAGATCCCGCTGTCGCGGGACAAGCTGATGGAATTGGCGCGCGGCCGCGAATACGAAGCCTTCGATCGCAGCCTGGACGTGCAGATCTCCCGGCTGCGCAAGCTGATCGAACCCGATCCGGCCAAGCCTGTGTTCATCCAGACGGTGTGGGGCCTCGGCTACGTATTCGTGCCCGATGGGGGCAGTTGATCCGCTTGTAGGCATTCATGTCGGTCGCCCTGCGCGTCGCGTCCAGGCTGGGTCTGTTCAGCCGGACCTTCCTTTTGCTCACTGTCCTGATGACGGCAAGCCTGGCAGCATGGCTCCAAGCTTTCCGCAGCATGGAGGTCGAGCCGCGCGCGCAGCAGGTGGCCCAGCAGATCGTCACCGTGGTCAACATCACCCGCGCCGCCCTGATCCATTCAGCGCCGCAGGAACGCCGTTATCTGCTTCTTGATCTGGCCACCAACGAAGGCATCCAGATCTATCCCCACGAAAAGGACGACATCACCGTCCGCCTGCCCGACCGCCAGGTCCTGCAGCGGGTGGAAGAACAGGTGATCGACCGCCTGGGGCCCGAGACCGTCGTGGCCTGGGAAGTCAACCGCATCCCCGGCCTGTGGGTCAGTTTTTCCATCGACGACGACGACTATTGGATGGTGGTCGAGCGCGACCGCGCCGAACGCGTCCCCGGCGTCGAATGGCTGGGCTGGGGCGCGGCCGCCCTGCTGCTGTCGCTGCTGGGCGCGGCGGTCATCGTCGGCTTCGTCAACCGGCCGCTGTCGCGCCTGTCGCGCGCCACGCTGGCGCTGTCGCGCGGCGAAACCCCGCCGCCGCTGCCGGAAAGCGGGCCCGAGGAAATCCGCCGGGTCAACACCAACTTCAACCGCATGGTCGAGGAACTGGACCGCGCCGAGGCGGACCGCGCGCTGATGCTGGCCGGCATCTCGCACGACCTGCGCACTCCGCTGGCCCGGTTGCGGCTGGAGATCGAGCTGAGCGGCGTTTCCGAGGCCAGCCGCGACGCGGTGGACGAGGACCTGGCCCAGATCGACCGCACCATCGGGCAGTTCATGGAATATGCCCGGCCCTCCAGCGCACCCGACCGCAACACCAATATTTCCGAACTCGTGTCCGAAATGGTCGAGCGCGAATGCAGCCATACCGAGACGCTGGGCGGTTCGCTGCAGGTCACGATCACCCCCAATCAGTGGGCGCGCATCGCCGCCCCCGACCTGCAGCGCGTGGTCGGCAACCTGCTCGAGAACGCCCGGCGCTACGGCCACAAGCCAGGCGAAGCGCCCCACATCGACCTGACCGTCAGCAGCCAGGGCAGCAACGTGCTGATCGACGTATCCGACCACGGTCCCGGCGTCAAGGCCGAGGACGTGCCCCGCCTGACCCGCCCCTTCACCCGAGGCTCGGATGCACGGACCAACGCCGGCGGCGCCGGATTGGGCCTGGCCATCGTCAAGCGGCTGCTGCTACGCGCAGGTGGTACCCTAAACCTTCTGAACCGGGATGGCGGCGGCCTGACCGCCCGCATCACCCTGCCGGCCTCCTCGCAGAAATCGGCCGACGCCAAGTAGGCGGCCCCGGCCGCCGGCGCGCGAGGCCGGTGCTGTCCGAGGAGCGTGCATGAAAACCATCGGAGCCAAGCTCGAGCCCTTCAAGGTGCATGGCGTCAAGCCAGGCTTCAACGAGGCCGAGGAAAACGGCGCCTCGGCCTTCGAGACCCTGAGCGAGACCTCGTTTCCAGGCAAGTGGAAGGTCATCTATTTCACCCCCAAGGATTTCTCCGACATCTGCGCCAGCGAGATCGAGGGCTATGCGACGCTGGCCGAGCCCCTGGCGCAGCGCGGCGCAGTGCTGATGGGCGGATCCGTCGACAACGAATACGCCAAGCTGGCTTGGCGCCGCGCCGTGCCCGCGCTGGCGAACCTGAACCACTATCAGTTCGCCGACGGCGCGGGCGCGCTGGTCGACCAACTGGGCATCCGCGACCGCAGCGAGGGCGTGGCCCTGCGCGCCACTTTCATCGTCGATCCCGACAACACCATCCAGCACGTGTCGGTGAACAACCTCAAGGTCGGCCGCTGTCCGGAGGAAACGCTGCGAGTGCTCGATGCCCTGCTGACGGGACAGTTTTGCCCGGCCAACCGCCCAGTCGGCGATCCTCCGTCGAAAAGGTCCTGAGCATCCGGCGGGCCGCGCCTGCAATGCCCGGCCGGCTCAGCGCCGGTCGGCCTCCAGCACGCCGGTCACTTCGCGTATGCCCGCCAGCGCCCGCACCAGGTGCTCGCCATTCCCGACCTCGGCGGTGAAGACCATGCGGGCGATGGCCTGCCGGCTTTGCGTGTTGACGCCGATGACGTTGATGCGCTGCCGCGCGAAGACTTCCGAGATGTCGCGCAGCAGCCCGTGGCGGTCGTTGGCGAGCACGACGATATCCACCGGATAGACCGCGTCGCGCGTATCGCCCCAGGTCACGTCGATGACCCGCTCGGGCTCGCGCGTGGCCAGCGAGCGGAAGCTCTTGCAATCGCAGCGGTGGATGGACACGCCCCTGCCCCGCGTCACGAAGCCCGAGATGAGATCGGGCGGCGCCGGCCGGCAGCACTTGGCCAGTTGTGTCAGCAGCGCATCGACGCCCACCACCAGCACGCCGCTCTTGCCCGCATGCACCGCGCTTTCCGGCCGGCTGTCGCGCATGAGCGCGGACAGGTCGGGACCGGCATCGGACGGCGGCGCCTCGAAGGCGCTTGCGACGTGCCTCAGGCTGAATTCGTCCTTGGCCAGCGCGACGTACAGGTCCTCGGAGCACGCGAAGCCCAGTTGCTGGGCCAGCGATTCGAGATTGGTCGCGGTCTTGCCCAGGCGCTGCAATTCCTTTTCCAGCATGCCCTGGCCCTGGGCGATGCGCTCCTGGATGTCGATGGCGTTGAACCAGGCGCGCACCTTGGCCCGCGAGCGCTGGCTGGCCAGGTAGTTCAGCTGGGGATTGAGCCAGTCGCGCGAGGGGCCGCCCGACTTGGTGGCGATGATCTCCACCGTCTGGCCGGTGGCCAGACGCGTGTTGAGCGGCACCATGGCGCCATCCACGCGCGCGCCGCGGCAGCGGTGCCCAAGGTCCGTATGGACCTGGTAGGCGAAGTCCACCGGCGTCGCGCCCGGCGGCAGTTCGATCACCCGCGCCTGCGGCGTCAGCACGTAGATGTTGTCGGCCAGCGTGTCGAGCGCAGCCTGTCCGATCTGGTCGTCGACCTGGACATCGGCCTTCCAGGCCAGCAACTGGCGTATCCAGCTGAGCTTGCGGTCGTATTCCGAATCGGCGCTGACCTGCCCGCCCTTGGCGCCCGCTTCCTTGTAGCGCCAGTGCGCGGCCATCCCGAATTCGGCGAACTGGTGCATCTCGCGCGTGCGGATCTGCACCTCGAAGGGCCGGCCGTCGTGGTCGTAGACCACGGTGTGCAGCGAACGGTAGCCGTTGGGCTTGGGCCGCGAGATGTAGTCGTCGAACTCGTCGGGCACCGGCGTCCACAGATGGTGCACCAGCCCCAGCACCGTGTAGCAGGTGCGGATGTCCTCGACGATGATGCGCAGCGCGCGCAGGTCGTACAGATCGGCGAAGTCCAGGCGCCGGTTGCGCATCTTGTTCCAGATGCTGTAGATGTGCTTGGGCCGGCCGGTGACGTCGGCCGCGATGCCCGCGCTCGCTAATGCCTGGCGCACCCGCGCGATGGCGTCGGCGATGAAGGCTTCGCGCTCGATGCGCTTTTCCTCCAGCAGCCGGGCGATTTCCTTGTAGCGGACCGGCTCCAGGAACCGGAAGGCCAGGTCCTCCATTTCCCACTTGACCTGCCAGATGCCCAGGCGGTTGGCCAGCGGCGCGTAGAGTTCCAGCGTCTCGCGCGACAGCGCCTCGGGCAGCGGCACCTTGTGCTGGGCGTGCCAGCGCAGGGTCTGCAGGCGCGATGCCAGCCGCATCAGCACGATGCGCAGGTCCGCCGCCATGGCCAGCAGCATCTTGCGCAGCATTTCGGCCTGCGCGCCGCTGCCGGCCGAGGCGTCGCTGGCATCGCGGGTGACCTGGCCCAGCCGGATCAGGGCGCGATAGCCGTGCACCAGCTTGCCGATCTCGGGGCCGAACTGGAGCGTGACCGGATCCTTGTGCGGATTGGCGCTGACGTCGCGATCGCCCACGGCGATCGCCAGCAGCGCCGCCATGCGGGTATGGCCGTCCACCTGCAAGCCCGCCAGGATCGCGACCACGCCCGCCGCGTGCTCGGCCCAGCCCTCGCCCTCGGGTACGGCCGGCTCGCGCGCATAGCGGGGAAACGACCATTCGAGCGCCTTCTGCAAGTCCAGTTGCGCCGCCTCCGACAGGCCGGCATTGGCCGCCTGTTGCCAGTCGGGACCGAAGGTCGCCGACGCGGTCGCGGAAGTCTCGGGAGCGGATGAGTTCATGGTCTTACACTTGGTGCGATGCCGGCCCTTCCTGGCCGCCGGCACGGTACTCTAGTCGCTTATCCACCAGGGACGTTCATTGTATGTTGGGATGGCTGTTTGCCCGCGGCGCATCGAAGCACCGCGTAGAGCAGATGCAGGCTCGCATCAATCCGGAATTATGGACCCAAACGCTGGCCTCGCATGCATTCCTCGCGCGCCTGAGCGAGGACGAACGTGACGCCCTGCGCGCACGGACGGCGTGGTTCCTGGCCAGCAAGACCATGACCGGCGCGGCCGGCCAGGTCCTGACCGACGAAATACGCCTGTCCATCGCGGTACAGGCCTGCCTGCCCATCCTGTACCTGGATCCGGGCCTGTACGAGGGATGGTCCGAAGTCATCGTCTATCCGGGCGGATTCCTGATCCCCCGCTCCGACGTGGACGAGGACGGCGTGGTGCACGAATACGTCGAGGAAGCCGCCGGCGAGGCCTGGGACGGCGGCCCCATCGTGCTGTCGTGGGAGGATGCCAGTCCCGGCCTCGCCCGGCCCGCGGGCTTCAACGTGGTCATCCACGAATTCGCCCACAAGCTCGATCTGCAATACGGCCAGGCCGACGGCATGCCCAGCCTGCACGCCCATGCCGGAATCCGGCCCAGGCTGTGGCGCAGCGTGCTGGAACGCAGCTACGACGCGCTGCTGGCCCTGCTCGAGGAAATCGAGGCGGCCATCCCGCCCGACGTGGATCCGGAATCCGAGGAAGCCGATCACTGGTATGCGCAGTTGCCGCTGGATCCGTATGCGGCCACGGACGAAGCCGAGTTCTTCGCCGTCAGTTCCGAGGCCTTCTTCGTGCATCCCGAGCCGCTGTGGCGCGCGATGCCCGAATGGTATGCGCTGCTGACGCAGTACTACCGGCAGGATCCGCTGGGAACCGGGCCCGCGCTGCCCCGCTGAACGGGCGGCGTCCGGCCCCGGCGGACCGGGATCAGACCGCAGCGGTGACGACGATTTCGACCTTGTATTCAGGCGCGGCCAGCTTGGCCTCGACCGTGGCGCGGGCGGGCGTGTGGCCGGCCGGCACCCAGACGTCCCAGACGGAGTTCATCGCGGCGAAGTCGGCGATGTCGGCCAGGAAGATCTGCGCGCGCAGGATGCGGGTCTTGTCGGTGCCGGCGGCGGCCAGCAGCTTGTCGATGGCGGCCAGCACCTGGCGGGTCTGGTCCGCCGGATCCTTGGAAGGATCCTCGGCCACCTGGCCGGCCAGATAGGCCACGCCGCCGTGCACGACCATTTCGGACATGCGCTTGCCGACACTGAAACGCTCGATGCTCATGGTGTTTTCCTCTTTGTGGAGCAGATTCGGAGCCGCAAGCATAGCAGGCCGCGATGACCGTTATCCGCGCAGGAAATCGTCCACCAGATCCAGTTGCGCGGACGTCATGAAGGTGGGCGCATGCCCGACGCCGGCAACGTCGACGCGCTGCGCATGCGGGTTGCGGGCCAGCATCCCCGCCACGGTGTCCTCGGTAAGCAGGTCCGAATGCTCGCCGCGCACGATCAGGATGGGGCACTCGACATTGGTGTAGACGTGCCACAGCGCCGCCTCGGCCGCGATGGCCGTGGCCGGGTCCATGGCCGCGAAAGCCTCGGCGATGGCCGGGTCGTAGTGCATGGTCCACGGGCCGGCCGGGCCGTCGACCTGGCGCACCACGTGCCGCGTCAGCTCGTCCCACTGTTCCGGGGTATGCGGGCCGAACGAGGCCGATACCGCGCTGACGTAGGCTTTCGCTTCGTCGAAACTGCCGAAGGCCGGCGCCTTGCCCACGTACTGCCCGATGCGTGCCAGCGCGGCCGGGTCCAGGTGCGGACCCACGTCGTTCAGCACCAGCTTGTCGATGGGCGATGCCTGCAGGCCCGCCAGCGCCATACCGATCAGGCCGCCCAGCGAGGTCCCGAACCAGTGCAGGGTCTCGGCCTGCACCCGGGCCAGCAGCGGCATCATGTCCGCCACATATTGCGGCACCGTGTAATAGGCGGGATTGACCAGCCAGTCCGAGCGGCCGCGCCCCACCACGTCCGGGCAGACCACCCGGTAGCGGGCAGCCATGCGCCGCGCCAGCGCGTCGAAATCGCGGCCCGAGCGGGTCAATCCGTGCGCGCAGACCAGCACGTGGTCGTTGGTCGGATCCCCCCATTCCCAGTACGCCATGCGATGCAGGCCCGCCGGGCTCAGGCAGGTCACGAACTCCAGGCGGGGCTGGAGGGAGTCGGACGAGGCGTCGTGATTCATGAAGGCGTTCCTTGCTGGGCCGGACTCGGGATTGTAGCCACCGCAGTCAGGGTGAAGGGACGTGAGATAAATCCAGGGCTGGAGATGAGATAAATCCGGGATTCTCCGGGCCGTCATGGGCTTTACCGGGACAAGAAGTGCAACAACCTTTCGTGTTATGAAACCCGGACGGCCGCGGCTTCAATCGGCGAGCTTGCCTAGGAAGTTATCCACAGCCTGGATTGTGGGCGGCCCCAGACGTCTTGCACTTGGGTGCGTTTTGGCCGGTCGCCCGTGCACTAGCCTCCCCCATAACGCCGTCAGGATTTCGCACCCGGCCGATGTTCGCGGCGCGTCTCCGTGCCGCCTACGACTACGTCACCGCGCCATATCACTGACGAATTTCTGGCCTGCACGCTCAGCTTCGGCAGCGGTAGCTTCACGCTCTTTCCGGTATTTAATCGCGGCATCGCGCTCTGCTGCATCGATGCGTTGAAGCGTCGCGGTCTCACGTCTGATAGTGATCGACACACTTTCGGCGGGATGCGCAAATGTGGTGTAGGCTGCGCGCGACGCGATTACCATCCATGCTCTTTGCTCAAGCACAGTCCGGAGGTTGCGTACCGAATGCTGGCTCGTCAGGCAACTCACGGGCTCCTCTAGCGTGTAGCCACCCTTTTCGCGTGCCCGTTTGACGCAGTTCTCATCGTAACGCGGCGGCTCAAACGTGAGATCGATAGAGTCGTATGTAAGCAGCTCGGGGGGCAACAGGCGAACATCTCCTGTCTGATCCTTCGCAGTTGCTCGCTCGACCGAAAAGGCGTCTCTTCCCGTTAGGTTAAGAGAGGCTTCGCGCGGGGTGACCCCCAGGAAATCAAATGGTTGGGAGCGAGCGCAAGTGATAGCGGAATACGAGGGTCTGCAATCGACAAAGCCAGATGCTTTCGCCTGTGCCGGCCGTCCCGGAAGCTCAACCCCATTGAATTTTCCGGGTATAAGCGGCGGGGGCGGTGCGCTGTCGCAGGCACAAAGCGCGGCAAGTAGCAGCGCTGTCGGCAGTGTCTTCATAGTGGCGTCCGGTGTGGGGGCAAGTCACGATTCTCCCATGTCTATGTCCGGGTGCAACTGGGTTGCTAGGTATTTTCAATGACCTCTGCTGACACTTTGGGAATCCCGAGAGTGGCGGCAAGATTCATGGCCCGCACAACCAGGTTGTTGACCGATAAGGGATATGCAAGCGATACCGTTTGCTGAGCCTCGTTCGATTGCGTGAGGCGGCGCTCTATAGCTGGCAGAGCGTCAGATGTGAATACGTCATCTAGGCTCTTCGCGACCCGCTTTAGCTTGAATGAGAGGTATGCCTCCAGATCGTGGCCTAACGGCTCCAATTCGACCAGTTCACAACGGCGGATGACCTCCCGGGCTTCCCAGTTCATCCGTTCATCTAGCTTGAGTTTCAGCTCTGGTTGACCGATAAGGATGATCCCGATCAGCTTCCGAAATCCATCCTCGAGTTCCCAGAAGCGTTTAAGGAACTTCAAGAGAGGAACCGATAGATCGTGCGCCTCCTCGATTATCAGCACATGTCGATAATTGGCTCGGCTGGATGCTAAGAGACGCTCCTGCATGAAACGAGTCTTGGACTCTAGAGATACAGGGATTTTGGCCGTCGGGTCTAGGTCTCTGATGACCGCTTCACAGATCATTGGGGAAGACAGGCGGCTCCGATCAATGCATTGGGGATAGACGATACGAATGGGAAGCCCCTCAGTGGCGACGCGATCTTGCAAGTACCGTCGCAGGACCGTCTTTCCGGCCCCGGCTTCTCCTACCACCGCGACAAAGCCACTATTTGCGGCTGCTTGATACATCGCCTCGCGCACGAATGCCATGCTGGCAGATGAAAAGACATCCTTTGCGCCTTGCACATCTTGCTGGAAGGGATTGACCGTTATGGAAAAGTGTGTGCGTGCTTGTGGGGTTAGCATATGGGCCTCCACGTGGAGTAGGTCGTCCGTCGAAGCAAGGCGACGGGCTCGTTGAGTTCGTTTGATTCGGGACAAGCCAGGTATCCGTTCGGCAGGTTTCTCTCCGAACTTCGTACGCTCAGCTATGCTTTGCTCTTGCCAGCAGAGGGAAATTTCTTGCGGGCTCACTCCCGCGGCCAAGAGTGTCCGTTCTATCGTGCCCTTGGCCTGTTCAACATTGAGCCGTTTGGGCCACACGCCCCAGTTCAAGAGCAGCGAAACCGTCACGCGACTAACCTTGCGTTGAACGAGGCATGACAGCGCATCTGCAAGAGTCTGCTGGGGAAGGCCGTATCGCAATAGCACGAGCTTGAGGTTCAGCGGCCGGAATGTCTCGCGCCGGCGATAGTCTGTTGCGGCTTTCGTCCGCTGCCTTGCGGCTTTTCTTTCTTCTGCTTGGCTCAGTACGTGAATCGGGCGCATATGTTCTCCTAAGCGACCTCGCTAGCACGGCCGTCTCCCCGTGTTCGAAGCCAGTTTTCTAAGGAATCGAACTCGTCCTCGCTTACGCCATCTGGATAGCGTTCGGCAAGCTTCGCGAAGTTCTCGGGATGCCACGCATCCCCCATTCGTTGGCTGAGCAGCAACGCGGCTTTAACCAGACTTAAACGTCTGGCCTTCACTGCCATAGGGATCGCGCCTGTGGCGACACCTGGGCGAGGCAAGAATGCGACGGGCGATCTGCCGTTTGGTAATGCCTTCAGCCCTTGGGTAAGCCCGAATGTTGGGATGGCGTGGACTCGTTCCATGGCGATGGCCTCCTCGACTCTTTCCACTCCATAGGCTCGTACCCGAGATTTAGCTCGTGCCACCTCCGGTGCGAGCACGACAGGGCGCGCCGTGACAGCGTTCGCGAACACTGGAGCGCTGACCGGGAATCCTGCCGAACTGAAGACGATCGGCTCGCACACGGCCAAAATTCGTTCATTGCCAGCAGCGTCTACATCGACGATGTTGATACTCGGAAACACGTAAGGATTCACACACACCGCCACCAGCTTTCCGACGTATACGTCGGGCACTTCAGTGACGCTATAAGTGCGGCTGCGCTGGCCGCGCATTGCGAACGAAATGGTCAGGTCACCGCGCACACGTCGGAGCTGGGGCTTGGTGGTCAACATCGCGCGACAGATGGCCGGGCCTGGTGCGAGTCTCAGTTGTTCTTGAGCGATGGTTTGCCACATTACATAGCGGGGCCGACCGTGTCGGCGGTGAATTTCGATACTGTTGAATTCCTGCATCCAAACGTGCGCTTTTTCATTGAGGTCATCTAGCGAGTCGGCCCCCGTGAAGCGAAGTCGGCCCTCGAACCGGCGCTCCACAATATTGTGAGCGCCCTCGACTTGACCTTTCGCTCGGGGCGCTCTCGGCTTGTTGACAATTGGCGCGACTCCGAGACGACGTAACAGATTTGTGAACAAATGGCCTGTGTTGGCGCTGCCTGGATCAATCACCAAATGCAGAGGAACGCCATGAAAAGGGTCTGTGCTGGTATCGCGTGGGTGAATGGCATCGATGAACACTCTGGCTAAGTTTTCACTCGACTCGCTGCCTAGGACGTACTGCAGATAAATAGTGCCGCTGTAGTGGTCCGTAATGACGTACCGCATCAGCCGATCATTGGCGATTCGCTCATAGTTGTCTGGCTTGTTCCGATAGAATTGATCGGCCTCCATTGCGGCCAGCCGCACACCTGCGGTGTCCTTCAAGTAGTAGAGGACGCATACCGAAGCATCGAGTTGCCACACGTGGTTAGGATGCAGGCTTGCCATCCGTACGTGGGGTGTTGGCACTAGCAACTGGTCCGGATGAACCCCATACCGCCATAGGGCTCGCACAACGGCATCGGTTCCTAAAGGGCTGAACTGGCCGTGCATATTGATGCGGCTCGCCTTCACAAGGCCGCTGTCTCGGGCGATCTGAATTGCATCGGCGAATGTGAGCAGGCGTTTGCCATTGCCACGCATGGACTGAAGGACCAGTTCCGATATCGCTTGAGCTTCTTCGAGGGTGAGCGCCGTACTGCCCGAATCGGACCTCGGCTTACGTTGGGATTGACGAAAGTGCTGTAGATGTCGGAAGACGCTGCCCCGACTACACTGCAGGTCTTCCATCGCCTGGCGATAAACCGCTTCCTTTGCCCCATGTGGCGTAGACGCGAGTGTCTCCGCAAGATGGCGCAAGTAATCCAGGAGCGAAAGGTCGGGGTTCTTCATCTGGTTGAAGACGTGCCCGGTCTCGACCGGGCACGTCAGCACACACGCTCAGACTCAGCGACTGCTGATCGCCGCGGCTGGCAGCATGCGTTCGATGGACGAAAGCTCGTTGGCAATACGTGTGTCCTTGCCTCGTGCCTTTTCGAGCTGCTCGATGAGAGTCATCATGCAGTCCATCAAAGTCTCTGCCTGTAGTTCGACCAGCTTCACGTTGCCGCCTGCGCAGATCAAGTCGATGAACACCTGAAGTGTCCCCCGAACGCCGTCAATGATCCGGCCTTGCTCCGCGTTGCATGCTTGAAGATTCGTAATGGCGACCTTGACTGCCGCCCCAAACCCGGCCATGTCGGACTCGCCATCCAACTCCGTGCGGACTTTGAGTAGCCCTGCCAGAACCGGCGGCGACAGCTTGGCCATCTGACGTAGCGTGAATCGGGCGACTCGGCCGCCTTCGGCAAGGCGTGCCAGTTCATCGTCATTGAGCGACGTTAACAAGTAAAGCTGAGCAACGGAGCACTGACCAAATTCGCCACGCGCAAAGCGCTGCGCCAGTGCGATCAGGCGGCGGGAATTGCCCTGACCGACACCAAGGGACCGACACAGGGCAGGCCAGTCGGATTGCGGAATGCGCCGCTGCATGTCTGCCAGCATCGCGCCCATTGTCTGATGCTGTTTCGGATCTTTACCGTCGGAAGCCAGCATCCGTTCGCGTTGGCGGATGAGGTCTTGGTAGAGAGGAAAAATCTGCGGGGACTTGACAGACTCGGGTGCATACCGAGCCAGATCCTGGGCGAGCGAGGACTTGCGAGCAGCCATGTTGGCCTCCTGACGGTTTCGTTCAACTTTTCGCCCCCTGTTCAGAGGGGCGGCCAGGTACTTGAACACCGCCGTCAGACGGCCCGCAGCCTTTCCCTTGCGGGTCTTGTATCACTGCGCGCTACCCGGCCATAGACGGGAAACCTATGGCCGCAAAAAAACCGCTTGCTGTCGGGCGCGGTCGAGCCGCTGACGGAAGGTGTGTTCAGCACCTGAGCCAATCATACCCGATGTTTCGTGTGACGCAACTTTGTTTAACACTGCGAAAGAAAGCGCGCTACTGGGAAGCCGCGGAATTGTACCCCGCAGAACATGATTTTTGGGCCCACCTGACGCCTGTCCGCAGCTACGTCCGCGTCAACGCAGATTGCTAGGATAGCTCTGTCAACCACGCTTCCTGTGTTTCGATGACGGTTCGCACGCACAGCTCAGAGATGTGAAGGATGTTCGCGTACCGCAGCAGCTCTTTTGGTGCGCTCAAGTTCAACGCCTGGCCGTTTGCTAAGATGAAGTGCGCTACTGCGTTGCGAAACTGCGGCGTCATCACTCCGTCGAAAAAGGCTTTAACGGACTTACCCTGCCACTCCTTATACTCAGGAACAATCGCATCCGAAAAAGGGATCAACTCACGGCGTTTTGATAGCTCGACCCCCTTTTTTTGGGCTCGCTGGCGAACGCCAGAGCGGACAGAGCCGAGCAAGCCCTCAAGAATCTTGTGGTAGCAAAGGAACTTATAGAAGTCACTGTGCGAGTTCTTCGCGTCGCGGTACATCGCGTACACGGGTGCCAGCTCCTGCCGGCATAGCTTTATGTGAGGCGAGACCACGACTTGCCTATATGGCGATATGTAGTCGATTGAGGTCACGCCGTTGGTCGGGTCTTCGATACGAACCGCTTCTATGAACAGAGGACAGTCGGCTAGGTAAGCTTGATGATCGAGGAAGGGCAGAACAGTTTCGAGAAATAAGGTCTTAGCCGCCGCCACGCTCTCGGCTTGACACTCGAACTCGATCAATGACTGCTCGTCCTGTTCATTCTTCTTAATCTCGAAGACTCCGGCGCTGCAACGAACCCGGCTCAGTATTTGGCCCTGCGGAACATGGAAGTACGAACTGCCGTCATTGGCATCGAAGTCACCCTTGATGTTGCCGCTCACTGCCGGCGATTTTGCGAGCCGCGCAGCAATCTTGAACTGCCGTGGAGTTCGATCATTGAGTCGCGCGCTATCCGATCGCTTTTCATCGTCCGTGAGTGCTACCACGTAGAGTTCGCCTCGGATACCGGACGGTCCGAGGTTCTCAACGGGAATACTTGCGCTAGCAGCACCTTCTGTGGGCATGGCTCCCTCCCTTTTTGTAAGTCGTCATGGCGGAAACAAGCGCTCGCCCGCTGATCATCCTGGGCAACCTCGCCGCCTAGAAATTTAGCCTCATTTGGCGACTGAAAGGTCCTGCAGCGTGAATGGCAGTACCTGCCCCATGACAAGACCCTGTTCCAAATCGTTCCAAACGGGGTTGGACGCCCCGATTAGGAGTAGGTATAGGTAATGAGTCATGTCGCGGGTCAGAAACGCCACCAGAGCCGTTTTTCGAAAGTTGGCAGTTTGTCCGCGAAGCCCGACTGTAATGCTCAGGGTGCGTCGCAGCGTCGAGGGAAGGCCGGACGCGGCCTACGCGTACTGAAGGAAGTCTGCCCGCACGGCCAATTCCTGCCACAGTTAGGGGTTCTAGACCAGGAGCCGGGCGTCGCTCAGCGTTTCATACAGGCCCCAGGCAAGTTTCAAATATTGCGTCGACGCAGCATTTGGCAATCGCCTTTGAGCATGGCGCAGACCTCCTTCTCGGCCCGCTCCTCGCGCAGCGCGGCCCGCAGTTCCTTGACGGACATCGCGGCGATGTCGTCGAGCTTCAGTTCGCCGGTTTGGCCGGTCAGTTCCAGTTCCTCGATCTGCTCATCGTCCAGAACCAGCATCTCGAAAAGTTTGGACTCCGTTCCGATCGCCTTCAAAAGCGACGACGTCGTCGTATTTGAGAACTTGACAGCCGATGCCATGAACCTCTGCGCGACTCGGGGTTCAATGCCCAGGACGTCCAGTCGGGGGACAAACTGCCCATGCGGGCATGCTTCCTTGAGGACGCGGAGACCGCGGCCCACCTCTAGGCACGCCTCCACACTACGGCGCATATTGGCGGCAATGTTGCTCTGGATCAGGTCGGGGTGAATGCAATCAACGGGGAGCGGGGAGCCGAGCTACGCGGCGACCGCGCTTAACTCCAGCGCTCCGACCTGCTTGTCGTTTCGCCCAGCATCTAGAACAGTTTGAATTGGCCTCCTGCTGCTGTCAAAACGGGCGACGTCGCCCGTTTTGTTAACTTGACGGCCAACTGCATGAAGCGGCGGGCGACGCGGTCTTCGATGCCCAGCACGTCCAGCCTGGCCATGAAGTTGCCGTGCTCGGAAACAAATGCGGCGTTGACGACGCATTCGAGCTTTCTCGTGTTGCTGCACGAAGAAAGTCCAAAGTAGTAAAGCCCTTTACTTACCTGCGGATGCCAATCTGCCGGAAGCTCCAACTCGTCACTAAAAGCCTTTGCTAAAAAATTTCTATGGCGAGCATTGACGAAAGCGGCTTTGCCGAAACCCTATACCTTGCGGTGCGACGTGTCTTGGACGCCTTGGCGCCGGACAAATTGGAACGCACGCACGAACTTGCCGTGCAGTGTGTTGACGAAGTTCTCCGCGACTTTGGGGGTAGCAGTGTGTACGTTCCCAAGAACATTCTGCCGAAGCTGGACTCCCGAAACCAGGAAATTGCCAAGCTGTTCAATGGCAGAAACGTTCGCGAGATAGCGCATCGCTTCGGGCTAAGCGATATGAGAGTGCGTCAGATCATTAAGGCGGCACGAGTACGAAAGCGCCTCGATAGCCTGAGAGAAACGCGTGACTCAGCAGAGTCGAAAACGACGACATAGCCCAGCTCACTACTCCGCTCATCATCTACTGGAACTTATCTTGACATCCGTTCCCAATCCTTCCACCAACGACGGCGATTTCGATAGGGCTGTGCGTGCATATGCCGCTGAGAAAAGTCTCGGCTACTTACAAGCCGCAAATGAAGTTTTGGCGCTGCTGCGTGCAGAGGAAGCGAATAGAGCGCCAACGAGTCAGTTCGCTGAAGAGGATCTCTTATGCCGCCGGGCTCAGGCCGTTGCGAACGAGCTCCAGATCAGCTTCAGCGAAGCATTGACCACGCTCGACTGCGATGCAGGTGTTGTAGACCTTGGTCAGCATCCCTTTACCCCCCGATAGCTTAAAAATTTGCAGAGAGAAGACATGACTTCCATTCAGCTGTTCGACACCGCTTGCGCCAACTTGCAGACTCATCAACATAGTATCGATGACGTACGTCGTCGACTCACAGTGTTCCGCGAACAGATCACTCAGCAGGAGCATCGTGCTGCTGATCTCGCACGGGCCGCCTTCCATGTTGAGGAACTCAAACGCATGCGGCAGGATGTTCTTGCCGCGTGCGCCACTGGGGATTCCGCCGAGTCGGCGCTTCAAGATATCGAAGCGAAGATTCGCGTAGCCGAGACGGAGTGCGAGGCTAGCACCAAGGCTATCGAGCGTTGTCGAGAGACGGCCACCGGATTGCGCCGTCTGGTTGACGAAGCCGAAGTAGAACTCACCCCCCTACTTGAAAGCCGCCCGGCTTTGTGGAGAAAGCTGCTGCATGCGAAAGCAGAGATCGAAAGTGAGTCATATGTCGGCCAGGCCATCGCGCTCCGAGAGAGCCTCATGCGGCTGCACGGGATTATTGGCTTGATGGAGCAGATTGGCACCTCCACCAGCCATCTGCGCAGTCGGAACGTCGATGCGCAAGTGCCGTTGTTCCGTTTTGAAGCTTTCAAAATTGAAGGGCCTGCCGGAGCCAAGCGCTTCCCCACCATTGCTTCGGCCAAAGATCAACTTTTCGAACCATCTACTTTTCAAGAGCGGCGGCAGTACATGACCTCAGTTCGTGAGGAACTCGAGCTGCAAGCCGGCGTGGCATTGGCAGACCAGGACCCCGATCACACTTAACAAATGGTCCCCCGCTAGGCCTGCGTCTGCTTTTCCCGTTGTCCCTCAATACAGGTCCTTCCATGTCGCGCAAATCGGAACGACACGCTCCGTTCGTCGTCACAGCTATCTACCTCTCGAATCCCCTTCTTCCTAGCTCGCGTCGAGAAGTCTTTCAGCTCTTCAGTACCGGCAGGGACACGATCAGCAGCATCGTCAGACGAATCGGTCTGCAGGCCACACCGCTGGCTTGCATCTTCAATGACCAAGAGATGCCGCCTCGACGCTGGGGGCGGACTCGTGTCGGAACAAGCGACTCACTCGTTCTTAAACAATGCGTAAATGGAACCGGGGCGGGTGAGGCGTGGGCAGCATCGGCGGTGGCGGCAACCAAGACTGCTGGAACGGTAGCAGCTATTCAGTTCGCAATTACAGTGGCGGTGAATCTGGCGATTGGCGTCGCCCTGTCATTCGTTGCGCAAGCACTGTTCGGCCCGAAACGTCCGACCGCTACGGCGGCTAGGAATGACCCATCCAATTATTCGCTGGATGGAGGAAGCAATCAGATTCGGCCTTACAGCCCATTGATGCTGCTGCTGGGCGAACACCAAGTTTTTCCCGACTATGCCTCGCGTCCCTGGCAGGAAAATGTGCCCGACCCGAGCACCACTCACCTCGTAGTAAACAACACGCCGCGGTACGAGTCGAAAACCGCTATCCCCTTCGTCTGGGATGCTGTGTCCGGTGCACCAGAAGCGCCTTGGGTTGAGCTGATGCCCCCCGATGGCTTGGGGTATGGCTACTACGGGGACGGTCAGGAGCGGCAGTACGAGATGGTCGGGGGCACGGTAACCCAGCCCCACATCTTTGTGACGCGGTTCAACCCCTCGATCCCCGATGAGCGGATCACCGCGTACGACTCTTACACCAACTGGCAAAACGGGAGCGAGACGCCCGGACCTGTGCCAACGTGGGACTTGCCAGGCACCTACCGGGACATCGTCATCGGATACGGCTATTACGAGACTTTCAACTCCGAGCGACTTTGCAGCATTTTCAATGTGGGCTTCGGCGACCTGGAAGTGACCAATCTGCGAATCGGCTCGTCCATGATCGACCAGTACACGGCCTGGTCTCGCCACGACAGCTTTGTGCCCGATGGGCAGTACGATCGCACCCGTCTGACGGGTTACACCACGGACGGATGGGCAGGTGACGACTTTCCAACAAATGTGCAGATAGCCGAAGGCGGCAAGCTTGAGCAGCACGAGGGCGTCGACAATGGTGGCTGGATCGAGCGGCGTAGTAGCGGCGCGGCCTGCACCTATGTCCAGTTCGACATCGCAGGACGCCTTTTTCGCTCGGCCGGCGGCGGCATTGAGACGCTTATCTGCGACTTCGAAGCGCAATTCCGCAAGGTCGGCGATGCAGATTGGACCGCATTTCCATTTCCGATTTCTATTTCCAGCGGTAGCTCGACACCAGTGCGCCAGACCTTCCGACACTATCTGCCCGAGCCTGCCCACTACGACGTGCGGGTGCGCCGCACCACGCCCGATCCCACCGAAGCGAACGACATCAGCGAACTCGAACTCTCCCGCGTCAAGTTCTTCCGCATCGATACTGCGCAGTATCCGGCCCAACGGCGCTTAGCATTGCTCATTCGTGCATCTGGGCAACTCAATGGCCGCCTGGATCGTCTCTCCGTGTTCGTTCGTGCTAAGCACTGGATTTGGGACAGCGCGGCGCCCTGGATGCCCGGCGTGTTTCCGAATGACGATGCCGCTCCGTGGACGTGGGGCCACACCACGAATCCGGCTTGGCTGTTCCTCTATTACGCCAGAGGAGGGTTCCTCAACAGCACGGCTACCCCGGGCTACCTGGGTGGCGGCCAAGGCTGGCTTGACCGCCCGGATTCCACCAATGGGCCGCGGCTCTTTGGCGCAGGGCTGAGCAACAATCGCATCGACTACGCCGCCATCGTCGCCTGGGGCCATTTCTGCCAGGCCAATAACCTCGAGTGTCGGATGGTGATCACCGAGCAGATGTCGACCGGCGAGATCCTGGACATCATCGCTGGTGCCGGCCGCGCATCTAAGACCTGGGCGACTGGCAAGCTGGGGGTCGTGTGGGAAGCACCTGGCCAGCCTACCGTAGGCTCCTTCGGCATGGGCAACATCATCGCCGGCAGCTTCCAGATCAGCTACGACACGGACGAATCCATTGATGAGTTCGTTCTCGGGTTCACCAATAGCGACACGGACTACTCCGCCGACACGGTTTACGCGACTGTGCCCGGAGTGCCCCAGCCGGTTAACCAAAAATCCAGCAATGCGCAGTACGCAATGCCGGCGACGCAGGCCCAGCGCCAAGTCAACCTAGCGGCTGCCTCCAAATACTTCCATCGCCGCCGCATCGTTTGGCAAAGCGGCTGGGAGGCGACACTGGTTCAGCGCGGGGATGTGGTTGCGTTGGCGCACGACCTGACTCAATGGGCGTACAGTGGCCGCCTGGTAGCCCTGACGGCAGACGAAGGATTGATTCGTCGGGTCACTCTTTCGTGCGCGGTCGAGAATCCGACCGGCAGCGCCAGGTTCTACATCTGGGTTAGGCGTCCCAACAATACTTGGCTGAGCGTCGAATGTAACCCACCGGCAGGCCGCACCCATGCCCTCGACGTGGTTAGCGAATGGCCGGTGGCAGACGCCCCCGGCGTGCTGGACACGACACTGTCGTCGCTAAACATGGCGAGCACCTTTCCGAGATCTTTGCCTGAAGACTGGACACTCTTTGCTGGCCCTATCGCCACGCCGGGAAAACGCGTCCGGATTATGGGTATGGAGCCTGGGGAGCGGGGCCGAGTTCGGATCACCGCACGGGACGAGTACGACGAATACTATCCGATGGAGCATGGCTGGGGCGCAGCGCCCGCGATGCCCCCTGAAGATGGTCTGATTGCCCGGGCCTTCAATGTCGGCCTTGAATCAGCTTCAGCCGGCGGCTACGTCTTGGCGTGGGAATTGGAGAATGCTTATGGCGCAGAAGTAACAATCTCGGCCAATCACGGTCCCTTCGAACAAGTACCAATCAGCGGTTCGATCACCGTGGCAGGTCGTGAACTACTGCTGCCGCCGTACCCGGCCGGCACCGAGCTGAACTTTCACGTCCTGCCGAAGGTGGCGGGCACTGCAGCAGTGATCGAGGGAGCTTCGCTCGAAGTCACGATATGACAGGGCAGGCAATGTGATCTGATGGCAGGTAGACCGTAACGAGGGACCTTGATCAGAGCAACATTCGCCCGCTTACTCATGGGGTTGTGGATAACTCCAGCGTAGTGGCTTTCGGGGCATACCATCAAACGCTGCCGTTTTTCATCGCAACCGCCAGGATTGTGGAAGCGGAGCGTACTCAATTTTTCTGACACCTAATTCCTTTTCGCTATGTGAAATTTGACTCCCCTTCATTTATCGCGCGTCTGGACCCGCAAATATCGCGGCGCGGCTCATCAGGGCGCGGTGTGCCAATAGCGGCGCCTGGTCTCGCGCTCGCGTTCGACCCGCAGCCCCGCCGCGCGCGAGGTGAACACCAGCGCGCCGTGCCTGTCGGTGCGGTGGAACACGGCGCCCGCGCGCCGCCACCGCTGCTCCGCGTCGGGATGCGGATGGCGGTAGCGGTTCAGGTAGCCCGCCTGCGCCACGGCATGCGACGCCCGCGCGGCCGAAACCAGCGCCGGGCTGGACGAGCCCCGCGACCCGTGATGCGGCACGGCCACCACATCGGCGGCCAGATTCTCGATGGCTGCCAGGCCCGCCTCCTCGGCCGCGCCGATATCCCCCGTCAACAGGGCCGTGTGGTGTGCGCCGCGCACCCGCAGCACGCAGCTGTGCGCGTTGCGCCGGCGCGCCGGCACCTCGCCCTCGGGGGAGTCCGGATGCAGGAACTCGAATGCCACGCCGTCCACCGTCCAGCGCTGCCCGGCCGCGCAGCGTGAAAAAGCCGCCTGTCCGATGTCCAAGGACGCCAGATCGTAGGATGCATGCACCCGCGCAACCGGCAAGGCCGCCAGTACCGAGCGCAGGCCGCCCGCATGGTCCGCGTCGGCGTGCGATACCACCACGTGTTCCAGCGCGTCTATGCCCCGCGCACGCAGATAGGGCCAGACGACGCGCCCGCCGGCATCGGCCTGTTCCCCATAGGGCGGCCCGGTGTCGTACAACAGCGTCGCGCGTGCCGTCTCCACCACGATGGCGGTGCCCTGCCCCACGTCCAGCAGCGCCAGCCGCCATTCTCCCGGCGCGGGGCGCATGGGCCGATAGGCCAGCAGGGGCACCAGCAGCACGAGCCCCAGCCAGCGCCCTGGCAGGCCGCGCGGCTGCAGGGCCCAGACCACGCCGGCCAGCGCCAGCGCGAACAGCGGCCAGGGCGGCGCCGCCAGCGAGACGGCCGCCAGCCGGGTCTCGCCCAGCCACTGCAGGGGCACCATCAACCCTTCGAACACCCCATGGGCGATGGCCGCCGCGACCGCACCCGCCTGCGCCAGTCCCGGCACGACGCACAGCGCGAGCGCCGCCAGCGCCAGCGGCGTGACCAGCAGGCTGACCACCGGAATGGCCACGGCGTTGGCCAGCGGCGATACCAGCGACACCTGCTGGAACAGCAGCGCCAGCGCCGGCAGCAGGCCCACGGTCAGCGCCGCCTGCGCACGGGCACCTTCGCGCACCGAGGCCGCCAGCCGCGCGGACCATGCGGCGGCCGGAGCCGATTCGTCGCGTTGCCGCCAGCGCCCGCCGCCGCACAGGATCAGCAGCGCCACCGCGCCGAACGACAGCCAGAAACCGGCCGCCAGCGGGGCCCAGGGATCCAGCGCGCAGACCAGCGCCGCCGCCAGCGCCAACACCCGCGAGCCGGACACCGGCACGCGCCATGCCGCCGCGCCCGCCACTACGGCCAGCATGAAGAAGGTCCGCCGAGCCGGCACGCCCCACCCCGCCAGCAGGCAGTACAGCCACGCCCCGGCCAGCGCCGCACCGGCGGCAGCGACCTGGGCGGGATGCCGCTCGGACAATCGGATGCCGCCCCAGCTGCAGCGCTTCCAGGCCTGCAGCACCGCCCATCCCGCCAGCGCGGCCAGCATCGTCACGTGCAGGCCGCTGATGGACACCAGATGGGTGATGCCGGTGCGGTTGAAAGTGTCCCAGTCGCGCGGGTCCACGCCAGCCTGGTCGCCCATCGCCAGGGCCGCCAGCACGGCGCCGTAGCGCTTGCCTTCCAGGGCCTGGCGCAGGGCCGCGCGGCACACATGGCGCACCCGCTGCACCGCCACGTCGAAACTGGCGTAGGGATCGTCCGCCACCCTGGCGGGACGGCCGCGCACCGATCCGGTCGCCCGTATGCCGCGTTCGAACAGATAGGCCTCGTAGTCGAAGCCATGGGGATTCAGATTGCCATGAGGCCGCTTCAGCACCACGGTGCCGCGCCAGCGTTCGCCCGGCACCACCTGTGCGGCCGGCCCCCACCACGACAGTTGCACCTGGCCAGGCACGCCGGCCGGCGGGTCCAGCACCGTCGCCTCGAAACGCTGGCCGGACGCGGTCGCCGTGGACAGGCTGGTGACGAGGTAATCCAGTTCCAGGGGCACATTCTCCTGCTCCGCCGACAGGCCATCCTGCAAGCGCAGGTCGATACGCGCCAGCGCGAGACCGGCCCCCGCCGCGCAAGCCGCGAACGCGAGCAGGACGGCCACGCGGCCAGGCTGCCGGCGGCGTTGCAGCAATCGTCCCCACACGGCACACATCCCCGATACCGCCACGCCCACGAGCATCGAGACCCAGGCCGCCGGCACCGCCGGCAGTCCATGCACCCCCGCCGTGCCCAGCACGAACGCCACCAATGCGAAACGCAGCATGTCCTTCCTCCGGCCCAAGGCCAGGATGGTAGGCATGCCGGGGCTGCCGCGCAGCCCCCGCTGGGACGAATCTGTCCGGGATGCGGCCGGGCGGCGCTCAGGCCGCCAGCGCCTCGCTCAGGCGCGGCAATACCCGCCGCGCATTGGCCGACGTGGCCGCAGCGATCTCGGCCACAGGCAGGCCGCGCAGCTCGCCCAGCACCGCGGCGATGCGCGGCAGTTCCGCGGGCTCGTTGCGCCGGTCATCGCGCGGCAGCCAGGCGGGCGGGATGTCGGGCGCGTCGGTTTCCAGCACCAGCGCGGCCAGGTCCATCCCGGTCGCCAGCCGGCGGATGTTGCGCGAACGCTCATAGGTCATTTCCCCGCCCAGGCCCAGCGCGAACCCGCGTGCGACGAACAGGTCGGCCTGCTGCCGGCTGCCGTTGAAGGCATGGGCGATGCCGCCCGGAACCTCCACACGCCGCAGGTATTTCAACAACACGTCCTGCGAACGGCGCACGTGCAGCAGCACGGGCAGGCCGAACTCGGCCGCCAGCTTGAGCTGGGCGTGGTAGAAGCGTTCCTGGCGCGCGCGCTGCTCGCCCTGGGCGATGTCCTCGACGAAGAAATCCAGGCCGATCTCGCCCACCGCGACGAAACGCGGATCGCCCATGGCCTGGGCCACCGCGTCGCGCAGGCGGTCCAGATCCTGGTCGGCGGCGTGGCGCACGTACATGGGATGGATGCCCAGCGCGTATGCGCCGCCCGGGAGCGCATGGGCCAGGTCCCGCACGGTGGAGAAATTGTCGCGCGCCACGGCGGGGATGACGATGCCGGCCACGCCGGCAGCACAGGCCCGCCGGGCAACATCCGAACGGTCGCGGCCGAACTCGGCCGCATCGAGGTGGCAATGGGTATCGATCAGCATCGATCCACTTTACCGCCTCGCCGTGCTAGGCGGAAACTTCCTCGGCCAGCAGGCCGTCGGCCATCTTCAATTGCCGGTCGGCCAGCGCCGCCAGCTCGGCATCGTGAGTCACGATGACGAAGGCCATGTCCAGCTCCTGGTTCAGCCGCTTGAGCAGGCCGAACACCTCGCGCGCCGTATGGCGGTCGAGATTGCCGGTGGGTTCGTCGGCCAGCACGCACAGCGGCCGCGTCACCAGCGCACGGGCCAGCGCCACACGCTGGCGCTCGCCGCCGGACAACTGGCCGGGGTGGTGGGTGGCCCGCTGCCCCAGGCCCACCTGCTCGAGCATTTCCGCGGCGGCCCGGCGGGCCTGCGCGCGGTCCATGCGGCGCACGATCAGCGGCATCGCGACGTTGTCCAGCGCCGAGAACTCGGCCAGCAGGTGATGGAACTGGTAGACGAATCCCAGGCTGCGGTTGCGCGCCAGGCTGCGCTGCTTCTCGTTGAAGCGGGCCGCCGCCTGGCCGTCCAGCAGGACCTCGCCCGCGCTGGGCTGGTCCAGCAGCCCCAGCACGTGCAGCAGCGTGCTCTTGCCCGAGCCCGAGGCGCCCACCAGGGCCACCATTTCACCCTGGCGCACGCGCAGGTCCACGCCGCGCAGCACGGTGACGCGTTCGTCCCCCTCGGCATAGGTCTTGGATATGCCCCGCCCTTCCAGCACCACGCGGCGATCAGTCATGGCGCAGCACCTCCGCCGGTTGCAGGCGCGATGCGCGCCAGCTGGGATACAGGGTGGCCAGGAACGACAGCACCAGCGACGTCACGCCTATGGTGACGATGTCGGACAGGCGCGGATCGGACGGCAGCTCGGTGATCAGGTAGATGTCGCGCGGCAGGAACTGGATGCCCAGCGCATGTTCGATGGCGGGCACGATGACGTCGATGTTGTAGGCGATCAGCGTGCCGCCCGCCACCCCCAGCAGCGTGCCGATGACGCCGATCAGCGCCCCCTGCACCACGAAGATGCGGGCGATCTCGGCCGGCGTGGCGCCCAGGGTGCGCAGGATGGCGATGTCCGCCTGCTTGTCGTTGACCGCCATGACCAGCGAGGACAGCAGGTTGAAGGCCGCCACGGCGATGATCAGCGCCAGGATCAGGAACATCATGCGCTTTTCGGTCTGCACCGCGGCGAACCAGGTGCGGTTGTTGCGCGACCAGTCGGCGGCGGCGATGTTCGGCGGCAAGAGTTGCGCCAGGTCGCGCGCCACCTGCGGCGCCTTCTGCATGTCGGCGATGCGCAGCCGCACCCCGCCTATGCCGCTGTCGCGGAACAGCCGCGCCGCGTCGTCCACGTTCACGAAGGCCAGGCTGGAGTCGTATTCGTAGTGGCCGGCCTCGAACACGCCCACCACGGTGAACTGCCGCATGCGGGGCGTGAAGCCGGCGGGGGTGACCGAGCCCTGCGGGGCCAGCATCAGGATGGGATCTCCCAGCCCCACGCCCAGGCCCTGGGCCAGCGCACGGCCCAGCACCACGCCGTAGCTGCCGGGCTTCAAGTCGTCCAGCGAACCGGCCACCATGTTCTTGGCCACGTCCGACACGTCGCGCTCGGCCTCGGGGTCGATGCCGCGCACCTGCACCCCGCGCAGCACCTGGTCGCGGGCGATCATGGCCTGGGCGGCCACGTAGGGCGCCCCCGCCTGCACTTCGGGATTCTTCTTGGCCAGCGCCGTCAGTTCGCGCCAATTAGCGAGCGCCGCGCCGCGCTCGCCGCCCACCGGGTAGAGCTCGATATGCGGCAGCACCGACAGCATGCGGTCGCGCACTTCCTTCTGGAAGCCGTTCATGACCGACAGCACGATGATCAGCGCCGCCACGCCCAGGCCTATGCCCGCCATGGAACTGGCGGCAATGAAGGAAATGAAGCGATCGCGTCGCCGCCCACGGCCGGCGCGCGTATAGCGCCAGCCTATCCAGAATTCGTAGGGTATCTTGAGCACGCGCGTATTATGGCAGAAGGCGGCGGCCGGCACCGCCTCCGCCCCACCCCCTACAATACCGGCCATTCGGCCCGCCGCCCGCGGGCCTCTGCATCCGGATCCGACCGCCGTGCCCGCCTCGCCCTCCGCCCTGACCCTGCTGCTTCCCGGCCTGCTGACCGACGCTGCCATCGCGCCCGAACTGGCGCGGCAGCTCGCGGACCAGCCCGCCTTGCGCACGCTGGTCGCGTGGCTGGGCGCCGCGCAGCCCGTCCAGCAGGACTTCGATCCGTTCGAGGCGGGCTGCACGTCGCGCGAATACTGGTGGCTGCATCGCGCGGGCTACCGGGCGCCGGACGGCAAGGTCGGCGCGGGACTCGCGCCCTTGCTGGTGGACGGCGCCCCAGCCGATCGCCCCGTCTGGCTGGCGGACCTGGCCCATGTGCAGGTCGGCCGCGACGGCCTGGTCCTGACCGACTCCGGCGAACTGGGCACGACCCAAGGCGAGAGCGACGCGCTCCTGGCCGCGGCGCAGCCCGCGCTGGACGCGCATGGCGCGGCGGCGCGCGCCATCGGTCCGCGCCGCTGGCTTCTGGAGCTGCCCGACGGCGCCGCCCGGCACACCGGCACACCGGACGCCGTAACGGGTGCCGCGCTGGATGCCTGGTGGCCGCGCACGCCCGAGTCCCGGCCCTGGCGCAAGCTGGTCAACGAAATCCAGATGCACTGGCACGAGACGCCGGTGAACGCCGACCGCGAAGCGCGGGGACTCGTCCCGGTCAACGCCTTGTGGTTGTACGGCGGCGCCGCGCCATGGCGGCCGGACTGGCCCGCCGGCCAGCCCTCGCTGGTGGCCGGCAACGCGCCCTGGCTGCGCGCGCTGGCCGAACGCGACGGCCAGCCCTGGCAGCGCCCCGCCGGTGCGGCCGCGGCGATCCGGCCCGGCGCGCTGGTGGAGCTGGACGACCTGGCCCTGCCCGAGCGCACCGACGACTGGCGCAACTGGCTGGACGCCGCCGCGCGGCTGGACCGCGACTGGTTCGCCCCGGCCGACGCGGCCCTGCGCGCCGGCGCCCTGCGACAATTGACCCTGGTGCTGCCGGCCCGCGAACGGCTGGTCACCTTGAACCTGGAACGGCGGCCCGCCCTGCTGCGCTGGCTGCCCGCCCCCCGACACGACTGGAAACGCTGGTGGTTGCCCCAAGAATCCTGACCCGTCAGCCCGATCCGGCGGCCCGGCGCCGCCTGGAGCTGGCCGGCATCCATCCCCTCCTGGCCCGCCTGTGGGCGGCGCGCGGCGTGGCCGCGCCGCAGGAAACGGCGCCCGACTGGCAGGCCATGCTGGCCCCCTCGCTGCTGACCCACGCCGGCCGCGCCGCCGCGCTGCTGGCCGATGCCATCGCCGCGCGCAAGCGGCTGCTGATCGTGGCCGACTACGACTGCGACGGCGCCACCGCCTGCGCCGTGGGCCTGCGCGGCCTGCGCGCCATGGGCGCCGTGGTGGACTTCCTGGTGCCCAACCGCTTCGAGACCGGCTACGGCCTGTCGCCGGCTGTGGTCGACCTGGCCTGCGCCCATCCGACCGGCAAGCCCGACATCCTGATCACCGTCGACAACGGCATCGCCAGCCTCGACGGCGTGGCGGCCGCGCACGAGGCCGGCATGCAGGTCGTGATCACCGACCACCACCTGCCCGGCGACGTGCTGCCCGAGGCCCTGGCCATCGTCAACCCCAACCAGCCCGGCTGCGGCTTCCCGTCCAAACACCTGGCCGGGGTCGGCGTCATCTTCTACCTGCTGCTGGCGCTGCGCGCCGAACTGCGCCAGCGCGGCGCCTTCGGCGGCGACAGCGGCCCCAGGCTGGACGCCCTGACCGACCTCGTGGCCCTGGGCACCGTGGCCGACGTGGTCAGGCTGGATGCCAACAACCGCCTGCTGGTGGCGCAGGGCCTGAAGCGTATACGCGCCGGGCGCATGCAGCCGGGCCTGCGCGCGCTGTTCTCGGTCAGCGGCCGCCAGGCCCGCGAGGCCAGCACCTTCGACCTGGGCTTCGCCCTGGGTCCGCGCATCAACGCCGCCGGCCGCCTGGCCGACATGAGCCTGGGCATACGCTGCCTGGTCACCGACGACGAGGACGAAGCGCTGAAGCTGGCGCGCGAACTCGACACCATGAATCGCGAACGCCGCGAGATCGAGGCCGGCATGCGCGACCAGGCCCTGGCCTCGCTGGACGCGCTGCCCGCGGCCTCGGCCGCCAGCCTGTGCGTGTTCGACGCCTCTTGGCACCAGGGCGTGGTGGGCCTGGTGGCATCGCGCCTGAAGGACCGCTTCTGGTGCCCGACGCTGGCCTTCGCGCCGGCCGGGGACGGCGAATTGCGCGGCTCGGGCCGCTCCGTGCCCGACGTGCACCTGCGCGACGCGCTGGACCTCGTCTCCAAGCGCTACCCCAGCCTGATCCGCAAATTCGGCGGCCATGCCATGGCCGCCGGCCTGACCCTGCACGAAGCCGATTTCGCCGCCTTCGCGCCGGCCTTCGATGCCGCCGTACGCGAACTGACAGGCCGCAGCCGTTTCGAACCGGCGCTGGAAACCGACGGTTCGCTGGAGACCGACTACGCCAACGCCGAGGTCGCCACCCTGCTGGACCAGCAGGTCTGGGGATCGGGATTCCCCGCGCCCGTATTCGTCGACGCCTTCGTCGTCCGCAACCAGCGGGTGGTTGGCGAGAAACACCTGAAGCTCGCGCTGGAACGCGGCAGCCAGCGCTTCGATGCGATCTGGTTCGGCCATGCCGACGCCCTGCCGCCCGCCGTGGACCTGGCCTACCGCCTGGCGCTGAACAACTGGAACGGCATGGTGTCCGTGCAACTGGTGATCGAGCACGGCCAGGACGCGGCACGCTGAATCTCGCGCACGCCCCGCCGGTCGGCGCCCGGCCTACGTTAAAATAGCGGGTTACGCGAAAAATCACCTGGAATTCAGCATGGAAGCAGAACGCCTCAACCAACTCGAAGCCCAATTGCAGGACCTGGCTGCGCGCACCCAGGATCTACGGAGGTATCTTTGACTACGATGTCAAAGATGAACGCCTGCAAGTCGTAAACGCCGAGCTGGAAAACCCCGACGTCTGGAACGACCCCAAGCACGCCCAGGACCTGGGCCGCGAGAAGAAGGCGCTGGAAACGATCGTCCTGACCATCAACGAGATCGATACCGGCCTGCGCGACACCACCGAGCTGTTCGAGATGGCCGCCGCCGACAACGACGACGCCACGCTGGAGTCCATCGTCGACGATGCCTCGGGCATCGAGGAAAAAGTGGGCGGTCTGGAATTCCGCCGCATGTTCGCCAATCCGGCCGACCCGCTCAACTGCTTCCTGGACATCCAGGCCGGCGCCGGCGGCACCGAGGCGCAGGACTGGGCCTCCATGCTGCTGCGGCAGTACCTGAAGTACGCCGAGCGCAAGGGCTTCAAGGCCGAGCTGATGGAAGAATCCGAGGGCGAAGTGGCCGGCATCAAGTCCGCCACCATCAAGATCGAGGGCGAGTACGCCTTCGGCTATCTGCGCACCGAGACCGGCGTGCACCGCCTGGTGCGCAAGAGCCCCTTCGATTCGTCCGGCGGCCGCCATACCTCGTTCGCCAGCGTGTTCGTGTATCCGGAAGTCGACGACTCCTTCGAGGTCGACGTCAACCCCGCCGACATCCGCGTGGACACCTTCCGCGCGTCCGGCGCGGGCGGCCAGCACATCAACAAGACCGACTCCGCGGTGCGGATGACGCACATCCCCACGGGCATCGTCGTGCAGTGCCAGAACGACCGTTCGCAGCACCGCAACCGCGCCGAGGCGATGCAGATGCTGAAGTCCAAGCTGTTCGAACTGGAAATGCGCAAGCGCATGGCCGAACAGCAGAAGCTGGAAGACTCCAAGACCGACGTGGGCTGGGGCCACCAGATCCGTTCGTACGTGCTGGACCAGAGCCGCATCAAGGACCTGCGCACCAACGTCGAAATCTCCAACACCCAGAAGGTGCTGGACGGCGATCTCGATCCCTTCATCGAAGCCAGCCTGAAACAGGGCGTCTGACCGGCGCCGGAAACGCGACATGAGCGATGCCATCGTGATATTGAGCGGTGCCTCGCGCGGCCTGGGGGCCGCGCTGGCCCTGGCCGCCTGCCGGCCGGGCACACTGCTGGTCACGCTGTCGCGCGGCGAACACCCCTTGCTGGCGCAGCATGCGCGCCAGCAAGGATGCGAGCACCGGCACTACGCGGTGGATCTGTCCGATCCGGCGCAGACCGAAGCCGTGGCCCGGGGCCTGTACGCCGACCTGCCGGCGGGCGCCGCCCGCTATCGGCTGATCAACAACGCCGGCACGGTCGAGCCCATCGCCCAGGCCGCGACGCTGGACGCCGCATCGATCGCGCATGCGCTACACGTGAACGTGGCCGCCGCCATGCTGCTGACCGCGGCCTTCCTGTCCGCCGCGCCCGCGCGGGCGGACCGCCGCGTGCTGAACATCTCGTCCGGCGCCGGGCAGCATCCCATGCCGGGCTGGAGCGTGTACTGCGCCACCAAGGCCGCGCTGGACATGTACACGCGCACGGTCAAGCTGGAACAGCAGGCCTCGGGGCTGCGCATCGCCGCGCTGGCGCCCGGCGTGATCGACACGCCCATGCAGGCCCGCATCCGCGCCACCCTGCCCGACGCCTTCCCCGCCGTGGAAGACTTCAAGGAACTCCATCGAGGCGGCCATCTCGCGGCGCCCGCCGACGTGGCGGCCCGCATCCTCGACTATCTGGAACGCGACGACTTCGGCCATACCGACATCGACGACATCCGACATTACTGAACCGACAGCCATCATGACCGACAACCGGCCCACCGCCAACGAACCCGCGCAAGACGAAAACCAGATCATCGCCGAACGGCGCGCCAAGCTCGCCCGCCTGCGCGAAACCGGGCCGGCCTTCCCCAACGACTTCGTGCCCGCCGACCGCGCGGCCGCGCTGCACGCGGCGCACGACGGCACCGAGAAGGAAACGCTGGAAGCCGCCGGCATCCCCGCCAGCATCGCCGGCCGCATGATGCTCAAGCGCGTGATGGGCAAGGCCAGCTTCGCCACCCTGCAGGACTCGACCGGCCGCATCCAGATCTACCTGAGCAAGGAACTCGTGGGCGACGAGGCCTACGACGCCTTCAAGCACTGGGACATCGGCGACATCCTGGCCGTGCGCGGCAAGGTCTTCAAGACCAACAAGGGCGAACTGTCCATCCAGGCCACCGAAGTGCGGCTGCTGACCAAGTCGCTGCGGCCCCTGCCCGACAAGTTCCACGGCATCTCCGACCAGGAGATGCGCTATCGCCAGCGCTACGTCGATCTCGTCATGACCGAGTCGACCCGCAACACCTTCGTCGCGCGCAGCCGCGCCATCGCCTCCATCCGCCGCCTGATGACCGAGGCCGGCTTCCTGGAAGTGGAAACGCCCATGCTGCACGCCATTCCCGGCGGCGCCGCGGCCAAGCCCTTCACGACCCACCACAATGCGCTGGACATGCCCATGTACCTGCGCATCGCGCCCGAGCTCTACCTGAAGCGCCTGATCGTGGGCGGCTTCGAGCGCGTGTTCGAGCTGAACCGCAATTTCCGCAACGAAGGCGTCAGCCCCCGGCACAACCCCGAGTTCACCATGATGGAGTTCTACGCGGCCTACGGCGACTACCGCTGGCTGATGGACTTCACCGAACAGCTCATCCGCCAGGCCGCCGTCGACGCCACCGGCGGCGCCAAGGTGACCTACCAGGGCCGCGAAGTGGACCTGTCGCAACCCTTCGACCGCCTGACCATCACCGAGGCCATCCACAAGTACGCCGAACCCGGCTACACCGACGAACAATTGAACGACGAAGCCTTCGTGCGCGCGGAACTCAAGCGGCTGGGCGCCCATGTGGACGGTCCGCCATTGGCCCGCGCCGGCCTGGGCGCGCTGCAACTGGCGCTATTCGAAGAAACGGCGGAAGCCAAGCTGTGGCAGCCGACCTACATCATCGACTACCCGGTGGAAGTGTCGCCGCTGGCGCGTGGCTCGGATACGCGCCCGGGCATCACCGAGCGCTTCGAACTGTTCATGGTCGGCCGCGAGATCGCCAATGGTTTCTCGGAGCTGAACGACGCCGAGGACCAGGCCGACCGGTTCCGCAAGCAGGTCGAGGCCAAGGACGCCGGCGACGAGGAAGCCATGTACTACGACGCGGACTACATCCGCGCGCTGGAATACGGCATGCCTCCGACGGCCGGCTGCGGCATCGGGATCGACCGTCTGGTGATGCTGCTGACCGACAGCCCCAGCATCCGCGACGTGATCCTGTTCCCGCACCTGCGGCCGGAGGATTGAGGCAAAGCGCCATCCCGACGGCAGTGGGAAAAGCGGCCGATGGCCGCTTTAGGCTGCCGGCGCCGCGGCAATGAGCCGGACGGACGGCCCGTTCATGTCTTGCGTACGAGTGCGCCGAACCGGTCGATATCCACGTTGCCCCCGCTGATCAGCACGCCGATGCGCTTGCCCTGCAACTGCGACTTCATGGCTTGGGCCGCGGCAAGCCCCAGGCAGCCCGTGGGCTCGACAACAAGCTTCATCCGCTCCGCCAGGAAGCGCATGCAAGTCGTCAACGCTTCGTCGCTGGCCGTCAGGATGTCTTCCACGTCGCGCCGGATAATGGGGAAGGTCAGCGAGCCCAGATGCTGGGTCTGCGCGCCATCGGCGATCGTCTGCGGCGTATCGATGTGGACGATCTCGCCTGATCGGAACGAACGCTGGCCATCGTTGCCTGCCTCCGGTTCCACCCCATAGAGCTTGCAGCCGGGTGCCAGCGCACGGGTTGACAGCGCCGACCCCGACAGCAGCCCCCCGCCGCCCAGCGGCACGAACAAGGCATCCAGTTCCCCGACGTCCTCGAACAACTCCTTGGCCGCGGTACCCTGCCCGGCGATCACATCCTCGTGATCGTAGGGAGGGATCAGCGTGAGCCCATGTTTGCAGGCAAGGTCCCGGCCGATCTGTTCGCGATCCTCGGTATAGCGGTCGTAGGTCACGACGCGACCGCCGTAGCCTCGGGTCGCGGCCACCTTCGCCTCGGGCGCATCAAGCGGCATCACGATCGTGGCGGGAATGTTCAACAACCTGGCCGATAGCGCGATCGCCTGGGCATGGTTGCCCGACGAAAACGCCACTACCCCCGCCTTGCGCTGCGCCTCGTCGAACTTCGATAGCGCGTTGAACGCCCCGCGGAACTTGAAAGCGCCCATGCGCTGCAGGTTCTCGCACTTGAAAAACACGTCGGCCTCGAATGCTTCGTTGACCGTCCGGGAGGTCACGATCGGCGTCCTATGCGCATGCCCCTCGATACGCCGAGCCGCGGCCTGGACGTCTTCGTAGGTGGGAAGAGTGATGGTATTCATGGTTCGATCTCGATGTGCGGGTTACCAGGGCCAGGCGACGGTCGTGCCCAGCCCCCGAGTCAATACTTGCCGATGCACCAGCCTTGCAACGGCCAGGTCCTGAAGAGCCAATCCTGTCATGTCGAAAACCGTGACGTCGCGCGCGAGGCGGGCCGCGACGGCCTTGCCGGTCACCAGGTCGCCGATCTCCACGCGCGGCGTAGCTGGCGTCCACTGGCATTCTCCTATAGCCTGCGCCTGGCCCGCGTCGTCGACAAATACGCGGGCCGTCTCCAGCAGTCCGTCCGGCAGTTCCCGTTTACCCCGCGTATCCGTGCCCACGCAGTTGATATGCGTTCCCGGCCGCACAGCAGCTACCGAAAATAGCGGTCCGAACCCAGGCGTCGCGGTAATGACGATGTCGCTAGCAGCGACCGCAGCATCGGCATCGGCCTCGTGCGCCAGTTCGCAGCGGGCGGCGAAATGCGCTTCGAACCCCGAGTCGGGCTCGCCACCGCCAGTAAGATAGCTCACCGACACGATTCCAGGCATGACACCCAGCGCCGTGTCCAACTGGACCCTTGCCTGGACACCGGAACCGAACACGCACACATGCCGGCTATCCGGCCGGGCCAGCAACTGGAGCCCCACCCCGCCTGCCGCGCCGGTGCGCGCCGTGGTGATTGCATTGCCGTCGATCATGCACAGCGGCCGGCCCGTATCAGGGTCGAACAAGAGTATCGTCGCCTGGTGCGGCTCGCCGCCGCATTTGCGATTGTCTGGCCAGAATCCAGCCGCCTTGAATCCCAGGAGGCCTTGCGATGGCACGTCTCCGGACTTGATGCCGAATACGCCTCCGGTTGGCAGTTGTTCCCTGACGACCGGAAACCCCCTGCCGTCGCCCCGGCTGTGCAGCGAGAAACTCTCCCGCACCGCGGCCAGAACCTCTTGTGGCCGAAGCACCTCCCGGACCGCCGCCGCATCGATCAACAACAGGCTCGCGTCACTTCGCATAGGCATACACCGATGCTCGGGATACCCCGAGGTAGGCGGCGATAGTCTCCGCGGAGCGGCGCATGTCCAACAGGCCCGCTCCCTTGAGTTCCTGCAGCAAGGCACGCCGGTCGGCTGTCTTTAGCGCCCGGGGTGAGGTCGCCAGGCGCGCGGCGAATTGATCGATGCGCGCCCGTATCAGTTCGGCCCCGGTCGGATCCAGCGATTCCTGCGGGGAAGCATTCCGGTCGACGGTGACGAATTGCGCCATCGCGGTCTGGAAACTCTGGAACAGCGTCAGATCGACGTTCAGGCACAGCGCGGCGATGTATTTCCCGTTCGCGTCCTTGATGCCTACCGACGTGCTCTTGGCCAGGCGGCCATCGGCGAACTGGTTCGCATAGTTCGCCAGGACCGCGGGGTACTCCGGGTCCATGATGCGCGCCAATCCGAGTTCCGTGGCGGGATGCCCGACTTCGCGACCCGACAGATTGTTGTGAATGGCCAGCACGGCATGCTGGGGGTCGAGCAGGTCGTGGACCACTACCTCGCAAAAAGGCGCAAAGGTCTCCCCCAGCGCCCGGGCGATTTCCTCGACCTGATCGAGGAGGCGAAGTTGTTCAGGTGTTCTTTTTTTCATGGCCTTTGCATTGTGTCCATATCTATATTTTTTGTCAAAATTTTTATTAACAAAAAATCCATATCTATATATAGTGTCCAAATCGTGACGTCGATCAGCCCCATGCACAGGCCGACGGCCCGCCCCCGCGACCGCCTCAACCAAAGGAGCCAACCCGCATGCTTCGTCCTCTTCTTCGCTTCCTTCTGCTCGCAGCCCTGGCGGGTCCCGCGTGGGGCCACGCACCGGCAGGTCCCGTCAAGCTCGTCGTTCCGTTCGCTCCCGGCGGTACGGCCGACATCATTGGACGAAGCCTGGCCCAGGCATTGACGCCTCTCGTCGGGCAGACAGTCGTGGTGGAAAACCGCAGCGGCGCCAGCGGCTTCATCGCGGCCCAGTCGGTCGCGCGCGCCGAGCCCGACGGCCAGACCCTGCTCGTGTCCTTTCTCAACCTGCATGCGGTGTCCTCGCAGGTTCCGGGCATGAAGCTCCCCATCGATCCCGACAAGGACCTGACCCCCATCGCCAATGTGGTGCGCGTGCCTTTTATCCTCGTGGCCAACCCGAAAGCCCCTTTCGACACGCCACAGGAGCTCATTGCCTACGCGAAGGCACATCCCGGAAAACTGTCCTTCGCCTCGTCGGGATCCGCGGGCGGACCGCATCTTGCGGGCGAGCTGTTCAAGGCCCAAGCTGGTGTGGACATCCTGCACGTACCCTACCGCGGCGGCGCACCCGCCGTGAACGACATCCTTGCTGGCAACACGACGATGATTTTCGGCCTGCTGCCCGAACTGCTGGGCCAGCTCAAGGCCGGCATGCTCAAACCCATCGCCATGCTATCGGCCCATCCCCATCCGATGATGCCCAACGTACCGTTGATGCGCGACGTCCTTCCAGCCTACGACAACGACTATTGGTATGGGATTTCCGGTCCGGCGGGCATGAGTCCGGACAAGATCGCCTACTGGAACAAAACCATCAACGAGGCCCTGCAGAGCCCGGACATGAAGCAGCGCCTGGACCGGCAGGCGCTCGAACCCATAGGCGGAACCGTGGAAAGCTTTCGTGCCACCATCAAGGCCGACCATGCCAAGTGGGGACAAGTCGTGCGCAGCGCCAACATCCGCGCGGAATGAGGAAAAACCGATGAACGACGCAAACAGGCAAAGCAACTGGCTGCATGAACTGGCATGGGACGAAGTCCAGCGCCGCATCCAGCGCAGCGATGTGGTGCTCGTGCCCATAGGCGCGACCGAACAACACGGCCCGCACGCGCCGCTGATGCTGGATACCGGCTGGGCCATCCAGACGAGCGAAGCCGCGGCCGTGCAGACGGACTGCCTCATCGCGCCGCCACTGCATTTCGGCTGGTCGTATGGCCACATGGCCTTTCCGGGAACGGTAGGCCTGACCGCGGCCACGCTGACCCAAGTCGCCGTCGAGATTGGCGAATGCCTGGTGCGGCACGGATTCCGGCGCATTGTCTTCGTCAACGGCAACCGGCAGGCAAACATCCCGCCGCTGGAAATCGCCGCGGCCAGACTGCAATGCGACACCGGCGCCTTCGCGGCCGTGGCCGACTGCGGCCTGATCGCGCGGGACGACATCGCCAAACTCGCGCAAGGCCCCGCCGGCACGCTGGGACATGCCGGAGAAAGCGAAACGTCCATGGTGCTCGCCTACTACCCGCATCTGGTGAACATGCGCCGCGCCCCACCCGACCCGCCATCGGGCCATCCGGCCCCTGGCCTGCGCCAGGGTCACCTGACGCTGGACCCCCGGCTGGAGGGCAATGCCTGGTTCGTTCCCCGTGACCCCCAGGATTTCTACCGGCAGACCGAAAGCCGGGGCGGCGTCGTCGGCAACGCGCAGCTCGCGACCGCTGAAAAAGGACGAGCCATGGTCCAAGCCATCGGCCAACGCATCGCGCAAGGCATCGATGCTGCCCGGCTGCGCGAACTGGATGTCCGCCCTCCGCCGATACGCGCATGACGAATAGGGAGCTCGCCATCTTGATACAGTGCGATGACGCTCTCGGCAGGCGAGACCGATATTCCGGCGCCTGATCGGTAACAGCCGGAGAAATCTCAGCCAATGGCCGGAGCGAACCCAATGGAGGTCCCATGGACACGTCACGCCGGCCACGCTTTCTCGCCCTGATCGCCCTGATCGCCCTGCTGCCCTGCCTGGCAACCCGCGCCGCCCTGGCGGCCCCCTCCTCCCCCACCTACCCCGACGCCGATGCCAGCGATCCCGCCAGGCTGGGCTGGATGGTGGGCTCGCCGCCTCCGCCGGACCGCATCCTGCGCTTCGACGACGGCTCCTACTTCCGCTTCCCCGCGATGCGCTGGAGCGTCTCGAACTTCCGGCAACTGATGCCCACGGTGAACGTCTCACGCGGCCTGGACGCCCCCACGCCGCTGCCGCGGGCCTTGCGCGACGACATCGACGGCGTGGTCTTCCAGCCGCTGGGTTCGAGCCGGACCATGACCTGGCAGGCATCGCTGAAGGCCAACTACACCGACGGCATCGTCGTGCTGCACAAGGGACGCATCGTCTACGAACGCTATTTCGGCGTGCTCGGCCCCCAGGGCCAGCACGGCGCGATGTCGGTGACCAAGTCCTTCATCGGCACGCTGGCCGCCATGCTCGCGGCCGAAGGCACGCTGGATCCATCGCGCAAGGTGGCCGAGTACGTGCCCGAGCTGGCCTCGTCCGCCTTTGGCGACGCAACGGTGCGCCAGCTCATGGACATGACGACCGGCATCCGCTTCAGCGAGGACTACGCCGACCCCAATGCCGAGGTCTGGGCCCACGCGGCCGCCGGCAACCCGCTGCCCAAGCCCAAGGACTACACCGGGCCGCGCAGCTACTACGAGTTCCTGCAAACGGTGAAACCCGAGGGCAGGCACGGCGCGGCCTTCCACTACCGCACGGCCAACACCGACGCACTGGGCTGGGTGCTGGCCCGCGCCAGCGGCAAGTCGGTGGCGCAACTGCTGTCCGAACGCATCTGGAGCCGGCTGGGCGCCGAGCAGGACGCCTACATGACGGTCGACTCGACCGGCACGCCGTTCGCGGGCGGTGGCCTGAACACGGGCCTGCGCGACCTCGCTCGCTTCGGCGAAATGATCCGGAACAACGGCTTCTTCAACGGCCGGCAGATTCTGCCCGCCGCCGCCGTGGCCGACATCCGGCGCGGCGGCGACCCGGCGGACTTCGCCCAGGCCGGCTACACGCTGCTGGCGGGCTGGACCTACCGCGACATGTGGTGGATCACGCACAACGCGCACGGCGCCTTCGCCGCGCGCGGCGTGCACGGACAGGTCATCTATATCGACCCCAAGGCGGAAATGGTGATCGCGCGCTTCGCCTCGCATCCGGTGGCGGCGAACGCCGCCAACGACCCGACGTCGCTACCGGCCTACCACGCGCTGGCGCAGCACCTGATGAAAACGCGCTGACCCGCTCAATCCGGGATTTCCGGCTCGACCAGCTTGGCCAGCTGGAGCAGCGATTCCTGCCAGCCCAGGTAGCACATCTCCGTGGGAATGACCTCGGGAATACCGGCCTGAACGATGTCCAGATCGGTACCGCAGGCCACCTGCTTCAACACGACCGTGACCGCCATTTCTCCCGGCAGATTGGGATCGTCGAACTTGTCGGTGTAGCGGATCTTCTGGAACGGGACCAGTTCCTGGTATTCGCCGCCGAAAGAATGCGCGTTGCCGGTCGTGAAGTTCCGGAAGGACATCTTGAACGTCCCGCCCACCTTCGCTTCGAAGTGGTGGACCTGGCAGGTGAAGCCATACGGCGGTAGCCACTTCGCCAGCGCATCGGCCTCGACAAAGGCGCGATAGACCCGCTCGGGGGTGGCGCGCAGGACACGGTGGAGTCGGACGGTACCGGTAGCCATGGTGAATCTCCTTTCGTCAGGGTGGTTACATGCCTACGACGAGCGGGAAACGCGAAAATCGACACGCCTGGACCAGGGAAAACCCTTGAATTTTACTGATCCCGCAAATAATCCAGCACCGCTCGCTGGTCGCCCGTGAACACGATGCGCGCCGCCTTCAGCTTGTGCTGGTAGACGTACATGGGATCGTAGTAGCCGGTCAGCAGCTCCTCGATCCAGGCCCGGTGCGGTTCGACGCTTCCGCCGCGCGCCTGCTCGGCCAGGGCTGCATCCATGATCGCCGCGAGGCGCTGGTGCCGCTCGCCCCCCAGCCGCTTGTGGATGTTGTCCAGGCTTTGGCGCAGGCGCTGGCCGAACAGGTCCCTGCCGGCCTCTTCGCCATGGATGGCCACGAACTCGGCGCAGAGGTCGACCACGTAGTCGCGCAGGATCCGTTCGACGCGGTTCTCCAGGCTGTCTTCCAGCCAGACCACCGGATATTCCTGCATACCCTGGAACAAGCTGAGCGGCACGCTGCAACTGCCTATCGCGTGGCTCTCGTCCTCCAGCACGAAGCGGGCATGGCCGGCCTCGCGCTTTCTCAGGACATCGATCGCCAGTTCGTTCTCGAAGCCGATCTGCGGCGGCTGTCCGGTGGCATGCTTGCCGAAGCTCGACCCGCGGTGATGGGCATGGCCTTCCAGGTCCAGGGCATGGTCCAGCGCCCGCAGCACATGGGTCTTGCCCGTGCCCGTCATGCCGCCCAGCACGACGAAGCCGCACTCGGCCACGGCGCGCTCCAGCGTGTCCATCAGGAAGCCGCGCATGGCCTTGTAGCCACCCACCACGCGCGGATAGGCGATGCCCGCCTCGTCCCGAAGCCACTGCTGGGCGATCTGCGAACGCAGGCCGCCGCGGAAGCAGTACAGGCTGCCCTCGGGATGCGCGCGGGCGAAGGCCGCCCAGGCCTCGATCCGTTCGGCCTTGGTCTTGCCGCGGACCAGTTGATGGCCCAGCGCGATCGCGGCCTCCTGGCCCTGCTGCTTGTAGCAGGTGCCGACCTTCTGCCGCTCGATGTCGGTCATCAGCGGCAGGTTGACCGCGCCCGGGAAGGCACCCTTGCGGAACTCGATGGGCGCGCGCGTATCCATCAGGGGCGTGCCCTGGAGGAACAACTCGCGATAGTCGTCGATGTCGCCTTGCATCACACCACTTCGACCGCGTAGTCGCGCCGCTCGACCAGTTCCCCGATGGGCTCGAGCGCCAAGCCGGATTCGGCGGCGGCCGCCCGGAACTCGTCCTCGGCCCCCGGCGCGACCGCCACCAGCAGGCCGCCGCTGGTCTGCGGATCGCACAACAGGTCGATGCGGTCCTGGTCCAGCGGGGCGATGCGCTGGCCGTAGCTGTCGAAATTGCGGCCGGTGCCGCCCGGCACGCAGCCTTCTGCCAGATAGTGCTCAACGCCGGGCAGGCGCGGCACCTTGGCGAACTCGACGCGGGCGCTGACGCCGCTGCCGTCGGCCATTTCCACCAGATGGCCCAGCAGCCCGAAGCCGGTAACGTCGGTCATGGCCTGGACCCCGGCCAGCCGGCCGAAACGGCTGCCGGGCCGGTTCAGCGTGCACATCCAGTCCCGTGCCAGGTTCACATCTTCGGGGCGCAGCTTGGCCTTCTTCTCGGCCGTGGTCAGGATGCCGATGCCCAGCGGCTTCGTCAGGTACAGCTTGCAGCCCACCGTGGCGGTGTCGTTGCGCTTGAGCCGGGCCTTGTCCACCACGCCGGTCACGGCCAGCCCGAAGATGGGCTCGGGAGCGTCGATCGAATGCCCACCCGCCAGCGGAATGCCCGCCGCGTCACAGGCCGCCCGGCCGCCGCGCACCACCTCGCGCGCCACCTCGGGCGGCAGCAGGTTGACCGGCCAGCCCAGGATGGCGATGGCCAGCAGCGGATCGCCGCCCATCGCGTAGATGTCGCTGATGGCGTTGGTGGCGGCGATACGGCCGAAGTCGAAGGGATCGTCGACGATGGGCATGAAGAAATCCGTGGTCGACACGACGCCGCGCTCGTCGTCCAGCGCATAGACCGCCGCGTCGTCGCGCGAGGCGTTGCCCACCCACAACCGCGGGTCGAGATTCTGCGCGCCGCTGCCGGCCAGGATCACATCCAGGACCTTGGGCGATATCTTGCAGCCGCAGCCGGCCCCGTGGCTGTACTGCGTCAGGCGTATGGGAGTGCTCATGGATCGTTCGCAATGGCTTGATGGAAGCCATTCTAGAACACCCGTTCCGGGCAGCCCTCCCCGCCCTGCTCCCCTTACTTCCTTTCCGGCATCGCCGACGAGTGATGGCTGGTGATCAGCCATTGCCGCCCGTCCCAGCGGTAGGTATAGGTATACCGAGCCTTGACCGCGGCCCCCGTCCGGGCAAAGGTGAAGGTGTACAGCCCCGAATCGACGGCGGTATTGCACCCCAGCGCGATGCGGCGCTCGTCGATCCGGCCCGCCGGACGATCCTCCAGGAAATGATGGAAGTAATCCTCCTTGGCCTGCGCGCTGTAGCGCGGCTGGTTGGACATGGTGGGTAGCAGCACCGAATCCGGTGCGTAGTTGGCCACCACCTGATGCGGATCGCCAGTCTGCAGCGAGCGGTTCCACCGGTCGAACAGGCCAGCGACCTCCTGCTCGCTCACCCCCTTGCAGCTTTCCAGGTGAGGCGCCAGCGCGCCCCCGGACACCCCAGGATTCGTGGCACAGCCTGCCAGCGCGCCGGCCAGAATCACCATTCCCAAACGTTTCATGAACTTCCCCCCTTCATTGTTGTTGTGGAAGCGAACGCTCAAGCATAGCGGAGAGCGGCCTCGGCCGTGCCGTGGCTATACTGTCCCGTGATCAAGATCCGCCCCTCCACTCCCCAAGACGCCCCCCGCGCCATCGCCATCTGGCGCCGCGCCGTGGACGCCACCCACGACTTCCTGACGCCGGAAGACCGCCAGGCCATCGACCGCGACGTCGTGTCCTTCCTGCCCAGCGCCCCGCTCTGGGTAGCCGTGGACGACCAGGACCGCGCCCTGGCTTTCATGCTGCTGAACGACGGCCACATGGAAGCCCTGTTCGTCGACCCCGACCACCGCGGATCCGGCCTCGGCCGCGCCCTGGTCCGGCACGCCCTGGAACGATTCCCCGGCCTGACCACCGACGTGAACGAACAGAACGCCCAAGCCATGGGCTTCTACGAACGCCTGGGCTTCACCCCCACCGGCCGCTCCCCGCGGGACGGCCAGGGCCGTCCCTATCCGCTGATCCATCTGCGCCACCCCACCCCAACACCAGCCGGATGACCCGCCCCGCTCCGCCAGCCTCGGTGCAGGCCTGCTTGCGGCCGGGGGCCGCAAGCAGGCCGTCTCAAGAACCAACCCTCCATCCAGCAGTCCAAACCAATACTTGCATTTTTATGTCTTATATCTTATATAAGACATAGGACCTACCCTTATAGAAAGTCATCCGCCCCCTACATCGCAACGACGCAACATAAGTGGTAGATTTAACCGGTTTTCCTTCGGAGCCCATCATGCCGCACAACACGTTCAAAACCCTGAAAGAGTTCAAGATCGGCAGCAAAACCGGCCAGTACTACTCGCTCCCGGCGCTCGGCAAGGCCCTGGGCGTGGCGGTGGAGCGACTGCCGGTCTCCCTGCGCATCGTCCTGGAATCCGTCCTGCGCAACTGTGACGGCAAGAAAGTCACCGAGGAACACATCAAACAGCTCGCCAACTGGAAACCCGGCGCCAAGCGCGAAGAAGAAATCCCCTTCGTCGTTGCCCGCGTCGTGCTCCAGGATTTCACCGGCGTTCCCCTGCTGGCCGACCTGGCCGCCATGCGCAACGTCGCTTCCAAGCTGGGCAAGAACCCCAAGGCCATCGAACCCCTGGTTCCGGTGGACCTCGTCGTCGACCACTCCGTCATGATCGACGCCTACGGCACCAAGAACGCCCTCGACATCAACATGAAACTGGAATTCAAGCGCAACCACGAGCGCTACCAGTTCATGAAATGGGGCATGCAGGCCTTCGACACTTTCGGCGTGGTGCCCCCGGGCTTCGGCATCGTCCACCAGGTGAACCTCGAATACCTGGCGCGCGGCGTGCACAAGCGCGACAAGGTCTACTACCCTGACTCGCTGGTGGGCACCGACAGCCACACCACCATGATCAACGGCATCGGCGTGGTCGGCTGGGGCGTCGGCGGCATCGAGGCCGAGGCCGCCATGCTGGGCCAGCCCGTCTACATCCTGACTCCCGACGTCGTCGGCGTCGAACTCAAGGGCAAGCTGCGCGAAGGCGTCACCGCCACCGACCTGGTCCTGACCATCACCGAGATGCTGCGCCGCGAGAAGGTCGTCGGCAAGTTCGTCGAGTTCTGTGGTCCCGGCACCGCCAGCCTGACCGTTTCCGAACGCGCCACCATCGGCAACATGGCCCCCGAGTACGGCGCCACCATGGGCTTCTTCCCCGTGGACGAGCGCACCATCGACTTCTTCAAGGGCACGGGCCGCACCAAGGAAGAAATCGACGCCTTCGAAGCCTATTACCGTGCCCAGAAGATGTTCGGCGTGCCCAACGCCAAGGACATCGACTACACCAAGCAGCTGACGCTGGACCTGTCCACCGTCGCACCGTCTCTGGCCGGCCCCAAGCGTCCCCAGGACCGCATCGAGATCGGCGACGTCAAGACCACCTTCGGCGACCTGTTCAGCAAGCCGGTTGCCGAGAACGGCTTCTCGCAACCCGCCGCAAAACTCGACCAGGTCTTCACGACCGACAACGGCATCCCCATCCAGAACGGCGACATCCTGATCGCCGCCATCACCTCCTGCACCAACACGTCCAACCCCAGCGTGCTGCTGGCGGCAGGCCTGCTGGCCAAGAAGGCGGTGAAGGCCGGGCTCAAGGTCAAGCCGCACATCAAGACCTCGCTCGCCCCCGGATCGCGCGTCGTCACCGAATACCTCCAGAAGACCGACCTGCTGCCCTACCTGGAGCAGCTCGGCTTCGACGTGGCGGCCTACGGCTGCACGACCTGCATCGGCAACGCCGGCGACCTCGCGCCCGAGCTGAACGACCTCATCACCAAGAACGACCTAGTGTGCGCGGCCGTGCTGTCGGGCAACCGCAACTTCGAGGCCCGCATCCACCCGAACATCAAGGCCAACTTCCTGGCCTCGCCGCCGCTGGTCGTGGCCTACGCCATCGCCGGCACCATGAAGCGCGACCTGATGACCGAACCGGTGGGCCGCGGCACCAAGGGCGACGTCTACCTGGGCGACATCTGGCCGACCCAGGCGGAAGTCGAGAAGCTGATGAAGTACGCCCTGGACCCCAAGGCCTTCAAGAGCAACTACGCCCAAGTCAAGACCAATCCCGGCAAGCTGTGGCAGGACATCGAGGGCGTGGCCGGACAGATCTATGATTGGCCCAAGTCGACCTACATCGCCGAACCCCCGTTCTTCGAGGACTTCACGATGAAGCCGGGCGCGGCCAATGCCGTGGTCAAGAGCGCCCGGGCCCTGGGCCTGTTCGGCGATTCCATCACCACCGACCACATCTCGCCGGCCGGCTCGATCAAGGAAAGCTCGCCCGCGGGCAAGTACCTGCAGGCCAACGGCGTGATGAAGGCCGACTTCAACAGCTACGGCTCGCGCCGGGGCAATCACGAGGTCATGATGCGCGGCACCTTCGCCAACGTGCGCATCAAGAACCTGATGATCCCGCCCAATGCCGACGGCACGCGCGTGGAAGGCGGCATCACCCTGCACCAGCCCAGCGGCGAACAGCTGTCGATCTACGATGCGGCCATGAAATACGTCGCCGAGGGCACGCCCACGGTGATTTTCGGCGGCGAGGAATACGGCACGGGTTCATCGCGCGACTGGGCCGCCAAGGGCACGCAGCTGTTGGGCGTGAAGGCGGTCATCGCGCGCAGCTTCGAGCGCATCCACCGCAGCAACCTGGTGGGCATGGGCGTGCTGCCGCTGCAGTTCAAGGGAGGCGACAGCATCCAGTCCCTGAACATCACGGGCCGCGAGACCTATGACGTCACCGGGCTGGAAAACGGCATCAAGCCCCAGCAGGACGTCACGCTGACCATCCACTACGAGAACGGCACCAGCAAGCAGGTCCCGGTGCTGCTGCGCATCGACACGCCCATCGAGGTGGATTACTACAACCACGGCGGCATCCTGCCCTTCGTGCTGCGCCAGTTGCTGGCAGCCTGAAACCGGCCGGCCCCCTCCGGGGCCGCCCCCCGAGGCCTGCGCCTCCGGTGCCCTCGCGGCACTGGCGCAGGCCTTGCCACATCTGCGGAGCCCATGCTTGGTCAACCTTTCGCGCTTCGATCTGGTCACGCTGTCGCTGTTCGCTACCGTCGCGCGCCACGGCAGCATCTCGGCCGGCGCCCGCCAGGCCAACCTGGCCGTGGGGGCGGCCAGCCGGCGCATCGCCGACCTGGAGGAAGCGGTCGGCACGCCCCTGCTCTACCGGCGGGCCTCCGGCGTGGAGCTGACCGAAGCCGGACGCGCCTGCCTGCAGCACGCGCTGCGCATCCTGCAGGACGTGGAGCAACTGGCCGGCCGGATGTCCGACTATGCCAGCGGCGCCGTGGGCCAGGTCCGCATCGCCGCCAACACCTCGTCCATCACGCAGTTCCTGCCGGAAGACCTGGCGGGGTTCATGGCCGGCCATCCCGGCATCCGCATCGAATTGGAAGAACAGAACAGCGCGGACATCGTGGCCGCCGTGAACGAGAACCGCGCCGACGTCGGCGTATTCGCCGACCGCACGCCCGCCGAGGGCCTGACAACCTACCCCTACCGCGAGGATGAACTGGTGCTGATCGCGCCGCGCACGCACGCGCTGGCGTCCCAGCGCGCGGTGGCCTTTCGCGACACGCTGGACTACGACTACGTCAGCCTGCCGGACGCGACCTCGCTCGCCAACCGGATACGGGAGGAAAGCAGCCGGCTGGACCGGCCCATCCGGCCGCGCATCCAGGTGCGCAGCTTCGATGCCATCTGCCGGATGGTCTCGACCGGCATGGGTGTGGGGATCCTGCCCCGCCTCGCGGCGGCCCCGCATGCGAAGTCCATGAACCTGAAGCTAATCGCGCTGGAAGACGGCTGGGCCAGGCGCGGCCTGCTGCTGGGCGTGCGTGCGCCCGATGCGCTGACCGCGCCGGCGCGGCTGCTGGTGTCGCACTTGCGGGCCGCCGCCGCGCCGGCCTGACATCCCGCCGGCTTTCGCATTCCGGCAAACCCCGCTTGCCCGATCGGCCATTTCCTCCTCCTGGCGTTTCGGGCCACACTGTCGCCAAGCCATTTCCCCACGAGACCTCCCATGCCACGGCAAATCCTCGAAGGCATCCGCATCCTCGAACTGGGCCAGTTGATCGCCGGCCCGTTCGCCGCCAAGACACTGGCCGATTTCGGCGCCGAAATCATCAAAATCGAACCTCCCGGCCAGGGCGACCCGCTGCGCAAGTGGCGCATGCTGCACGAGGGCACCTCGGTCTGGTGGGAAGCCCAGTCGCGCAGCAAGCAATCGGTGTGCGTGGACCTGCGCCAGCCCGAAGGGCAGGAACTGGTGCGCAAGCTGGCCGAGCAGGCCGACGTGCTGATCGAAAACTTCCGCCCTGGCGCCATGGAGAAATGGGGCCTGTCCTGGGAAGCCCTGCATGCGCTGAATCCCCGCCTGATCATGCTGCGCGTCTCGGGCTATGGCCAGACTGGCACCAAGCGCGACGAACCGGGCTTCGCGGCGATAGGTGAAGCCATGGCCGGCCTGCGCTACCTGACCGGCGAACCGGGCCGCCCGCCCGTGCGCGCGGGGCTGTCGCTGGGCGACACGATCGCCGGCCTGCACGGCGCGATGGGCGTGCTGCTGGCGCTGTACGACCGCGACGCGCGCGGCGGCCAGGGGCAGATGATCGACACCGCGTTGTACGAGAGTGTGTTCAACCTGAGCGAAAGCCTGCTGCCCGAGTATTCGGTGTTCGGCGCCGTGCGCCAGCCGGCGGGCGGCGCCCTGCCAGGCATCGCGCCCTCGAACGCCTACCCCTGCGCCGACGGCGAGTACGTGCTGATCGCCGGCAACGGCGACGGCATCTTCGTGCGCCTGATGCGGCGCATCGGGCGCGACGACCTGGCCGAAGACCCGGGTCTGGCCCGCAACGACGGCCGCGCGCAGCGCGCGACCGAGCTGGACGAAGCCATCGGCGCCTGGACCCGCACGCTGGACAGCGTCGCGGTGCTGGCGGCGCTGCGCGAGGCCGACGTGCCCGCCGGCCGCATCTACAACGCCGGGGACATCGCCCATGACCCGCACTACCGCGCCCGTGACATGATCCAGGAAATCACCTCGGCCAGGGGCCTGAAGGTCGAGATGCCCGGCATCGTGCCCAAGCTGTCCACGCATCCGGGCGCCATCCGCCACCGCGCGCCGACCCTGGGCGAACACACCGACGCCGTGCTGCGCGGCGTGGGCCTGGACGACGAGGCATTGCGGACCCTGCGCGGCAAGGGAGTGATCGCGTGATCGAGATCAACGAAGTCGGACCGCGCGACGGGCTGCAGATCGAGCCGGCCTTCGTCGCCACCGACGACAAGGTGGCGCTGGTCGATGCGCTGTCCGGCTGCGGCTTCGCCCGCATCGAAGTCACCAGCTTCACCTCGGCCCGCGCCATTCCCGCGCTGGCCGACGCCGAGGCCGTCATGCAGCGCATCCGCCGCCGGCCCGGCGTGGTCTACACCTGCCTCGTGCCCAACCTGCGCGGCATGGAGCGCGCGCTGGACAGCGGCGCCGACGAGCTCAACCTGGTGATGTCGGTCAGCGAGACCCATAACCAGGCCAACCTGCGGATGACGCGCGAGCAATCCACGTCCCAGTTGCTGGCCATGCTCGAGCGCGCCGGACAGGCCGGCGTGCCCGGCAACGTCTCGCTGTCCACCACCTTCGGCTGCCCGTTCGAAGGCGACATCGCGCTGTCCGAAGTCGAGCGGCTGGCCCGGCTGTTCGCCAGCGCAGGCGCCGCCGGCATCACGCTGTGCGACACCACCGGCATGGCCTACCCCACGCAGGTGGCGGACCTGGCCGCGTCGCTGGCCGCCCTTCTGCCCGCCTCCACCCCCTTGACCCTGCATCTGCACAACACCCGCGGCATGGCGCTGGCCAATGCGCTGGCGGCCTGGCAGGTAGGCATGCGGCGCTTCGACGGCGCCGTGGGCGGGCTGGGAGGCTGCCCCTACGCGCCGGGCGCCAGCGGCAACGCCAGCACCGAGGAACTCGTCCACATGTTCGACTGCATGGGCGTGGACACCGGCGTCTCGCTGGCCCCGCTGCTGGAAGTCGTGGCCACCCTGCCGCGCCTGGTCGCGCGCGAGGTGCCCAGCCAATTGCTGGCCGCGGGGCCGCGCCTGCGCACCCATCCGGCGCCGGGGAGATAAACTAGCGGACTCGAACAATCATTCCGTCAGCCGCGATCCCTCCATGCCTCGTTCCCGCAGCACATCCTCGTCCCGCCTCAATCGCGATGCCGAAAAACTCGTATCGCTGTCCCTGTCGCTCAACGGCTCGGGCAGCCGGGTCGAGGACCGCTACTGGGAAGGGGAACTGGGCACGCTGCTGGAGAAGCTCATGCATGGCGGCCAGGATGCGACCATCGAGGCCGCGCTCGAGGTCCTGTACCAGCGCAACGCCGGCGCCTACGAGATCCTGGTCGAGCAGGCCGAGACCCTGTCGGAATCGCTGACGCTGCAGAAGGACGGCGTGGACCACGACGTGCTGCTGGTGGTCGCCCCGGTAGTGGCCTGGACCCGCTTCAGCATTCCCTACGGCCCGATACGCATCGGCCTGCTGGATGCGCTGAAGGCCCAGTTGCACGGCCACATCCTGGCAGCCGACGCCCGCGTGGCCCTGGCCCCGGAGCTCTACAGCGTGGACCAGATGCCGCGTTCGTTCAGCGCCACCCGGCTATGGCTGAGCCGCCTGGGCTCGCAGGCGCTGGGGCTGACGCTGCCGCGCATGCCCGCCACCGACACCGACACCGAGGTAGCGAGCCTGCTGGCCGACACGCGCTATGTGGTGGCTGCCGTTGCCGTGCCGCGCGGCGCGGCGGTGTTCCGCTGGCAGGAGAACCCCGGCAAACCCGAGCACACGCGCGAAAGCTGCCTGGCACTATGGGAGGCGCAGGCCGCGCCGCTGTTCGCCGACCTGCTGCCCGGCTGCGGCTTCGAATGCCTGCTGCCGGACGCCTATTACGTCAACAACCGCGAGGCCGACCGGCGCGTGCGGCCGCTGTCGCTGCGCGCCTCGGTCGCCTGGCTGGAAGCCACGCTGGGCATTGCGCCCGACCAGTTGCGCGCCGTCATCGCCGCCTGCGGCGAGACCGAGGTCGAGGAATACCGGATCGGCTTCACCCAGCGCCAGAGCAACGACGTCATCTATGGCTCGGCCTGGCCGATGTTCGGCCGCGACGACGACAATCCCGACATGCCGGCCATGGACGTGATCGCCGACCAGTTGCGGGAGCTGGGCGTGACCGACCTGCGCAAGCTGCAGGGCCTGCTGCCGCTGGAATTCTGCGACGACTGCGGCGCGCCCTACTTCCCCAACCCCCTGGGGGAAATGGTGCACGCCGAGCCCCCCGAGGACGCCGACGCCGGCCCCGCCCATTTCCACTGAGCGGAACGCGGCACACGCTCAGGCCGCGCGCGGGCTGGCCTCGGGCGCTTCCTCGGGGCGGTTGGCGTAGCGGCGCGCCAGCACCGCGCACACCATCAGCTGCATCTGGTGGAAGATCATCAGCGGCAGGACGATGGCGCCAGCCGCGCTGCTGGACAGCAGCACCTTGGCCATGGGAATGCCCGTCGCCAGGCTTTTCTTGGAACCGCAGAAGACGATGGTGATTTCGTCTTCCTTCGAGAATCCCAGCGCGCGGCTGATGTAGGTCGTGGCCAGCAGCGCCACGGCCAGGATCACCGCGCAGGCCACCAGCACGCCGGCCAGCGTCGCGGTCGAGGTCTGGTGCCACAGGCCGCCCACCACGGCCTCGCTGAAGGCCGAGTAGACCACCAGCAGGATGGAGCCCTGGTCCACGTACTTGAGCACGGCGCGATGGCGCGCGACCCAGCCGCCTATCCAGCGACGCATCACCTGCCCCGCCACGAAGGGCAGCAGCAGTTGCACCAGGATCTTGCCCACGGCATCGAACGAGAACGCCGCCTCGCCGGCGGTGCTCATCATCAGCTTGACCAGCACCGGCGTCAGGAAAATGCCCAGCAGGCTGGAGGCCGAGGCGCTGCAGATGGCGGCCGGCATGTTGCCGCGCGCGATGGACGTGAGCGCGATGGCCGATTGCACCGTGGCCGGCAAGGCGCACAGGAACAGGATGCCCAGGTAGAGGTCGGGGGTGACCAGCGGCGCCAGGAGCGGCTTGAACGCCATCCCCAGGACAGGGAACATGACGAAGGTAAACGCGAAGATCAGCAGATGCAGCCGCCAATGGGTGGCGCCTGCGACGATGGCCTCGCGCGACAGCTTGGCGCCATGCAGGAAGAACAGCAGGCCGATGGCGATGTTGGTGATCCAGTCGAATACCACGGCCGTCTGCCCGGAACATGGCAGGAAGCTGGCAAGGGTAACGACGACGATCAGGCTGAGTGTGAAATTATCGGGCAGGAAACGCGGACGAGTCATGGGATGGGCCGAAAGACAAAGGAAACCTGCGCCTGGCGCCGGGCACGATGCCTCGCGGCGCCTCCGGACGAAGCCGGTCGCTGGTCCCGCCGCAGCGGTCGTTGCGCGCTGGCGGCCAGCGGCCGGAAGGCGGATCCGGCCAAGGGTAAACACGGATTATCTTCCTTTGTCGGCCCCCTGCCCAGCCCGCATTCGGTGCAGCTGCTGTGCGCCACAGTCAAAGATCGCCGCCCGTATCCCTTCCACAAGGGCGGCCTATGGGCCACGAGCGAGGGTCTTTGTCGCATAATCGCATCGAATTCGACCTCTTTCCGGAGTCCCGCATGACCGACCCGATCGCCAAGCCGGCCCAGCAGCCCATCCAGGTCTACTCCTGGCCGACGCCCAATGGCCACAAAGTGCACATCATGCTCGAGGAGTGCAAGCTTCCGTACGAGGTGACGGGCATCAACATCGGGGCCGGCGACCAGTTCAAGGAAGCGTTCCTGGCCATCAGCCCCAACAACAAGATTCCCGCCATCGTCGATCCCGAGGGCCCCGACGGCAAGCCGATCTCGCTGTTCGAGTCCGGCGCCATCCTGGTCTACCTGGCCGGCAAGACCGGCAAGTTCCTGGGCAAGACCGACCGCGAACGCTACAACACGCTGCAATGGCTGATGTTCCAGATGGGCGGCGTCGGCCCCATGTTCGGCCAGGCCCACCATTTCCGGCTGTATGCGCCCGAGCGCATCGAATACGCCACCAACCGCTACACCAACGAAGCCCGGCGGCTGTACAGCGTCATGGACAAGCAGTTGTCCCGCCAGGCCTTCCTGGCGGGCCGCGCCTACACCATCGCCGACATGGCCACCTGGCCCTGGACCCGCTCGCACGCCAACCAGGGCGTCGACCTGTCGGACTTCCCCAACGTCAAGCGCTGGTTCGACGAGATCCACGCCCGCCCGGCCGTGCAGCGCGGCATCCAGGTCCTGGCCGACCAGCGCAAGCCGCAGGACGCCACCGCGAAGGAAAACCTGTTCGGCGCCACGCAGTACCAGCGGCGCTGACGCGCGGGACGCCACCGCCCCGCTAGGGCGCCGTCGTCCTCAAACCAGCCAGGCGCCCAGCACCGGCGCCAGCAGCACCATGGACAGGCCGCTGAATATCATCAGCAGGCTGGCCATCACACCCGCTTCCTCGCCCAGCTCGCGCGCCTTGGCCGTGCCCAGCGCGTGGGCCGCCGCGCCATAGGACGCGCCGCTGGCCAGCCCGGAGCGGCGCGGCATCAGGGCCAGGATCAATTCCCCGGTCAGCATGCCGGCCAGCCCGGTGAAGACCACGAACATCGCCGCCAGGTCGGCGTTGCCGCCGACGCGGTCCGCCGTGGCCATGGCGAAGGGCGTGGATACCGAGCGCACCAGCAGGCTGTGCGCGACCTCGGGAGCCAGGTGAAAGGCCCGTGCCAGCCACCACGAACTCGCCACCGCCGCCGTCACGCCCACCACCGTGCCGACGGCCAGGGCCGGCCACAGCTCCCGTATCAGGCGCCGGTACTGGTAGATCGGCACCGCGAACGCCACCGTGGCCGGGCCCAGGAACCACAGCAGCACGCGCGTATCGGCCGCGTACTCGTCCAGCGAAATGCCCGTGGCCAGCAACAAGGCCAGCAGCGCGATCGGCGTCAGCAGGATGGGATGTGTCCAGAGCCGCGGATAACGGGCATAGAGCAGCTTGTTCAGGTAGTACAGGGCGACCGTGGCCACCACGCACAGGACGATGATCATGATGCCGCCTTCGCCGGTGCGCCGGCACGGCGCCGCCGGGAGATCCACTCCACTGTCACGGCGGTGGTCAGCATGACGCAGGCGTTGCCCAGCACGATGACCGCCGCCAGCTTCAGCCCTTCATTCCTGAGGAGATCCTGATAGCGCACCATCGCGACCACGGCGGGAATGAAGAACACCAGCATGTCGGCCAGCAGCCAGTGCGCCCCCTGGTCGATGCGGTGGAGCGGCAGGCGGCCGCTCAGCAGCAGCGCGAGCACGGCGAACAGGCCCACCACCCCGCCGGGGATGGGCAGGCCGGTCCAGCGCACGGCGGTATCGGCGGCCCACCAGACCGCGACCAGGGCCAGGACTTGCAGAAGGCGGACGGCAAAGGGAGGAAGGAAGCGGTGCGGCATGGTTGTCCTACGGGTATACCCGTAATTCTAGGCAAGATATTTTTATTTAGAAAATGAATAAAATCCATACATAAAATTCCATATTGGAATGCAATGGACTTGCGTGCCCTGCGGTACTTCGTCGAGGTCGTCCAGCGCCAGAGCTACACAGCGGCAGCGCGGGCGCTGTTCGTGACCCAGCCCACGGTCAGCAAGATGATCCGGCAACTGGAGGACGAACTGGGCGCGCCGGTGCTGCGCAAATTCGGCCGGCGCATCGAACCGACCGACACCGGCCGCATCGTGCTGGAACGCGGCCGGCAACTGCTGGCCCTGCACGCCCAGTTGCAGGCCGAACTGTCCGACGTGCGCCAGGCCGCCCGCGGCGAGCTGGTCCTCGGGACTCCGCCGCTGGCGCACCACCTGCTGGCCCCGCTGCTCGCCCGCTTCCACCAGGACTATCCGGGGATCGAACTGCGGCTGTTCGAGCGCGGTTCGCGCTCGGTCGAGGACGAACTGAAATCCGGCACGCTGGAGATCGGCGCCATGCTGCTGCCGGCGGACGAAAGCGAGTACGAGATCCTGCCCATCTGCAATTTCCCGCTGCGCCTGATCGTGCCCGCCTCCTCGGGCTGGGCCGGGCGCGAACGGGTCCGGCTGGACGAGCTCGCGGCCGAACCCTTCATCTTCTACGGCGAGGGCTTCATGCTGAACGAGGTGGTCCACGCCGCCTGCGTCCAGGCCGGCTTCACGCCACGGATCGCCGGCCGCAGCAGCCAATGGGACTTCATCGCCTCCATGGTGGCGGCCGGCGTGGGGCTCGCCCTGCTGCCGGAACTGTTCAGCCGCCAGTTGGACCGTTCGCGGCTGGCCGTGGTCCCGCTGGAGGATCCGCAACTGTGGTGGCACCTGGCCTTCGCCTGGCGCCGCGGCCGCTACCTGTCGTTCGCCGCGCGCGCCTGGCTGGACCTGGCCCGCCGCACGCTACCCGGGGACGGCCGGGCCACGGGCGATAATGCCCTCCTTTGGGAGGAAAACCGCTGATGCGCGCCGACATCTTCTGCCGCGTGATCGACAACTACGGCGACATAGGCGTGTGCTGGCGCCTGGCCCGCCAACTGGCGCGGGAGCATGGCTGGCGGGTGCGCCTGTGGGTGGACGATCTGCCCGTCATGGCGCGCCTGGCGCCCGGGGTCGATCCCAAGGCGGCCGCGCAGCACGCCGACGGCGTGGACATCGTCCGCTGGACGCGGCCGGCGCCGCCGCTGGAACCGGGCGACGTGGTCATCGAGGCCTTCGCCTGCGACCCGCCCGCCGAATTCGTCCAGCGCATGCGGGACCGGGTGCGCCCACCCGTCTGGGTCAACCTGGAATACCTGAGCGCCGAGGCCTGGGTCGAGAACTGCCATGCCCTGCCCTCGCCCCAACCGGGCGGCCTGCGCAAGTACTTTTTCTTCCCCGGGTTCACGCCGGCGACCGGCGGGCTGCTGCGCGAGCGCGGCCTGCTGGCCGAACGCGATGCCCTCCAGGCCGACCCGGCCGCCCGGACCGCCTTCCTGCACGGTGCCGGCCTGCCCGAGCCCTACGCAGGCGAACGCCTGGTCACCCTGTTCTGCTATCCCGATGCGCCGGCCTCCGCCCTGGCCGACGTGCTGGCGGACGGCGACATGCCCACGCTGCTGGCCATCCCGCCCGGCGTCGCCCCCTACCTGGCCGCCGGCGTGCGTGGCCGCCTGCGCATCGCGCGGGCGCCCTTCCTGCCTCAGGCCGACTACGACCGCCTGCTGTGGAGCGCCGACCTGAACTTCGTCCGGGGCGAGGACTCCTTCATCCGCGCCCAGTGGGCCGGCCGTCCCATGGTCTGGCACATCTACCCCCAGGCCGAGGCCGCCCATGTCGACAAGCTGCACGCCTGGCTGCGGCGCTACCCCGCCCCGCAAGCCGCGTCGGCGCTCCAGACCGCCTGGAACGGCGACGCCGGGGCGGCGCGCTTCCAGCCGTTGCTGGCCGAGGCCTTGTCGCCGGTGGCGTTCGAACCCTGGCGCGAGGCCGCGCGCGCCTGGAGCGACAGCCTGGCCGCCCAGCCCGACCTGGCCACCCAACTGGCCGGTTTCTGCGCGGCACGGCAAGAAAACGACGCCTGACGCGGAACTAGCCGGGGCACCCCGTCCCGAGCTATACTAATTGGCTGCACAGGCCATATGGCCGTCTTTTGGACATCGCGGCGCTACAAGCCGGCTGTCACTAGCGTTCCCTCCCCTAAGGTTGCTCCAGCATGAAAATCGCTCAGGAATTGCGCGTCGGCAACGTCATCATGGTCGGCAAGGATCCCCTGGTCGTCCTGAAGGCCGAATACAACAAGTCCGGCCGCAACGCCGCCGTCGTCAAGATGAAGCTCAAGAACCTGCTGACCGGTTCGGGCACGGAATCTGTCTACAAGGCCGACGAAAAATTCGAAATCCTGGTGCTCGAGCGCCGCGAGTGCACCTACTCGTACTTCGCCGACCCCATGTATGTCTTCATGGACACCGAGTACAACCAGTACGAAGTCGAAGCCGAGAGCATGGGCGATGCCCTGCACTACCTGGAAGAAGGCATGCCCGTCGAGGTGGTCTTCTACGAAGGCCGCGCGATCTCGGTGGAAATGCCCACCATCGTCGTGCGCGAGATCGTCTACACCGAACCGGCCGTGCGCGGCGACACCTCGGGCAAGGTCATGAAGCCCGCCAAGGTGAACACCGGCTACGAACTGCCGGTGCCGCTGTTCTGCGAAATCGGCGACAAGATCGAGATCGACACCCGTACGGGCGAGTACCGTAGCAGGGTGAAATAAGCCCCCCCCCTACGCGCTTACGCGCGCCCCCCAGGGGGCGTCGAAGTGGACCGGCGGAGCCGGATCCACTTCGCCTCGTCTTTCTTGGGGGCCTATGGCCCCCTTTCCCCCATAGTTTCGTCTATTGGTTGGCTTGCGCTTTTTTTGGCGCAGGGCAGACGCAGGTTCGCCCCGCTTTGCGGGACGAACAACGTCCTTATTGCAGGCGGTCGTCGTCCAAGAGGGCGGGGATGGGGGCTACGGCTATGCCTTCTTCGGCCAGGGACTGGCGTTCCTGCTGGGTGGCCACGCCGCGGATGGGACGTTCGGGGGCGTCGCCGTGGTGGATGCGGCGGGCTTCGGTGGCGAAGCGTTCGCCGACGTTTTCGGTCTGGCGCAGGACTTCCCGCAATTGCTTGAGCATGGCGGCCTGCATGTCGGGGGACATGGGGGCGTTGCCGGGTTCGCGGGTGGCGGGAACGGCCGGGGCCTTGCTGCCGGAGACGTTCAGCATGGGCGCCGACAGTTTCTTGTCGATGGACTTGCTGTCGCACAGCGGGCAGCTGATCAGGCCGCGTTCGCGTTGCGTGTCGAAATCGGAGTGCGAACTGAACCAGCCTTCGAAGACGTGGCCGTGCTCGCATTGCAGATCGAAAACCTTGAATGCCATGGATGATGCGCCTGTCGCCCCGGGGAACGCCTGGCGCGGTCTGTACCTGTAGAGAAGCCCTATCGTACCCCAAGCCCGGGGCGTGCAGCCGCGCCGTGTCCGGCGTTCATACCGAACGCGACATCGACCCCTGCTGCGGTTCGTAGACGCAGGTGCGATTGCGCCCCTGCCGCTTGGCGGCGTACAGCGCGGCATCGGCCTGGCGCACCAGCAGCGCCGCCGCCGTGGCGTGGCCCGGCACCATGGCGTCGACACCGATGCTGACCGTCATCACGCCCTGCTCGCTCTTCAGATGGGGAATCCGCGCGTCCAGCGTGGCCTTGCGGATGTTCTCGGCGATCAGATAGGCGCCATCGATGTCCGTCTTGGGCAGCAGCACCGCGAATTCCTCGCCGCCGTAGCGCGCCGCCATGTCGGCCGGGCGCCGGATGTTGGCCTGGATCACCTGGGCGATCGTGCGCAGGTACTGATCGCCATGCTGGTGGCCGTAGTGGTCGTTCAGCGCCTTGAAATGGTCGGCATCGATCAGCAGCAGCGCCAGCGAACTTTCCTCGCGCGCGGCGCGGCGCCATTCGCGCTCTAGCGCCTCGTCGAAGCGGCGGCGGTTCGACAGGTTGGTCAGGCCGTCGGTGGCCGCCATGGCCAACAACTGGGCGTTCTCGGCCTCCAGGGCTTCCTCGGCCTTCTTGCGGCGCGAGACGTCGCGAATGTTCAGGATGCAGCGCTCGTCACCCATCTCGGGCGGCAGCCGCTTGACGCTGGCCTCCAGCCAGCTCCACGACGAGTCGCGGTGGCGCGCCGGGAAGGTCAGCATGCGCGGCCAGGCCTGCTCGTCCCCAGAGAACAGCGGCACATAGTCGGCCCGCACGAAGTCGTCGATGTTGCGCCCTTCGATGTCCCCCGGCACCCATCCCAGCACGTCCTTGATGGCCGGCGAGATATAGGTGACGAGGCCGTCCGCCCGGCACAGCGCGATGATGTCGGCGGAGTTCTCGGCCAGCACCCGGTACCGGGCCTCGCTGCGCAGCGCGCTGCGCTCGGCCGCCAGCCGCAGCGCGAACTCCCGGCGCAGCATCCACACCAGCACCATGGTGCCCATGCACAGCAGCAGCGTGAGCAAGGCGATGATCCACGCCTTGTTGCGCCAGGCCGCATAGATGTCGCTGTCGGCCATGCCCACCAGCACGATCAGCGGCAGCGGGGGCTCGACTGCCGTGAAGGAATAGAGCCGGATCACCCCGTCCGTTGCCGAGACGGCCTCGTACGAGCCGGTGTCCGATACCGGATAGCGCTTGAACAGCTCGAGATCGGTCAATTGCTTGCCCAGCAGGCCCTGCACCGCCGGAAAACGCGCCATGACCGAGCCGTCGGCGCGCAGCAGCATGATGGAGCCGTTCTGGCGCAAGTCCAGCTGGCGGAACTGGTTTTCCAGGTGGGAGATGCGCAGCGTGCTGACCACCACACCGCCGAAGCTGCCGTCGGGCCGGGCCACGCGGCGGCTGATGGCGATGGACCACATATTGGTCAGCCGCGAGAAGAAAGGCCGGCTCACGAACAACCCGACGTCGGAAGCTTCCTTGTGCACGCGGAAATAGTCGCGCTGCGAAAACTCCACCCCGCGCGGCTGCACCGACTTGGAATCGGTCAGCATCCGGCCCTCGGTGTCCAGCACCACCATGGTCCCCACGCCGCGCATCTGCGGCAGGCTGCCGAACAGCAGTTGGTGACGGCGATAAGGGTCCAGGCCTTCGGCTTCGGCGAGCCGCAAGCCATTGAGCATGGATTGCAGAGAGAGGTCGACCAGCTCGATGTCGCGGCCGATGCCGTCGGCGACCACCCGGCCCAGGTTCACCGTGGCTTCCCTGGCCGCTCGCCTGGCATCCTGGCGGGTGTCGTATAGCGCGGCCGCGCATACCAGGCCGAAACACGCGACCACCAAGGTGGCCCATAACGTTAGCCAGCGCATGGACCAAACGATACAGGTTACAAAAATTAACCGGGACTATACATCCATTGGGTGGCCCGCGGTACGCGTCTTAACGGTGATTTGCATTCCCGGGCCCGGAAGACGGCCCCGCCCGCTCCCGCGCCACCCTTTCCGCCAACGCGTGGTAGCGCGCGCTCAGCCGGCGCAGGTGGTCCTCATCCATCGTTTCGATCGCCACCAGCTTGCTGTTGGCGCCTGCCTGCGCCCCCAGCAACTCGTCCAGTTTCAGGTGCAGCGCCTCGCTGTCCTTGTTCTGGGTACGCTGGATCACGAACACCATCAGGAAGGTCACGATGGTGGTCCCGGTATTGACCACCAGTTGCCAGGTTTCGGAAAAGTGGAATATAGGCCCGAGTGCGGCCCAGAGCAGGATGGCCGCGCATGCCACGCTGAATGCCGGCGGCGATCCCGTGCTGCGGGTGACCGCCGTCGCGAAGCGATCGAACAATCGCCCCCTGCCATTTCTCCGCATGCTGGCTTGATTCATCGTCGTCTCCGGTGGATGAGGACGACGGGACCTAGCAAGCGGCATACCCGCGCAGCGGCCCGGATGGGGAAGGAGGAAATGGTGCGCCCGGCCGGAATCGAACCGGCACGCCTTGCGGCGGCGGATTTTCTTACCCGCTACTGCTCGCGCAGCCGGATTGCACGGGGCAATGCCGTTTGGGGTCTGGACTCTGCCTTGACCATCGCGTCGCGCGGCAGGATTGCCGCGCCAGCCTTAGGTCCCCGCCGTCGAGTCTCTACACACGCCCAGCGGCCAACTTCGGCCGCCTGCTTGGCTCGGCGTTCCCGTGCCAGGGGTTCGCCGAATTTGACGGGTTCTACTCCCGGACTTTCGTCCAGGGCACTCCACTCTTACGGAAGTCCGCTACGTCTACCAGTTTCGTCACGGGCGCACGGGCGGTATTGTAGCCGATGCGCCCCCGGCGCCCTTCCCCGCGCCGGTGTGGTCACGCATAGGTCTGGCGCAACACGTTCTTCTGGACCTTGCCCATGGTGTTGCGGGGCAGTTCGGACACCACGTGGATGCGCTTGGGCACCTTGAAGTTGGCGATCCTGGCCTTGAGTTCGGCGATCATGGCGGCCTCGTCCAGGCTAGCGCCCGGCTTGGGCACGACCACGGCCATCACCGCCTCGCCGAAGTCGGGGTGCGGCACGCCGATGACGGCACTTTCCTCCACCCCCGGCATGTCGTCCAGGAAGCTCTCGATTTCCTTCGGGTAGACGTTGAAGCCGCCCGAGATGATGAGGTCCTTGCTGCGGCCCACAATGGACAGATAGCCGTCGGGCACCTTGGCGCCGCCGGATTCGCCGCCCCAGCGGCCGACGTCGCCGGTCTTGAACCAGCCGTCCGCGGTGAACTCCTCCTTGGTCTTTTCGGGCATGCGCCAATAGCCCTTGAACACGTTGGGGCCCTGGACCTGGATGTTGCCGATTTCGCCCGGGGGGCACGCCGCCCCGGCATCGTCCACCACCCGCGCCGAAACGCCAGGCAGCGGCTGGCCCACGGTACCGCCCAGGCGTTCGCCCAGGGCGGAGTCGTAGGGATTGGAGACCAGCATGACGGTCTCGCTCATGCCGTAGCGCTCGAGAATGGTGTGGCCGGTACGTTCGCGGAAAGCGTTGAACGTCTCCATCAGCAGCGGCGCCGACCCGGACACGAATAGCCGCATGTTGCGGCAGGTCTCGCGCCCGAAGGCCGGCTCGGCCAGCAGCCGCACGTAGTAGGTCGGCACGCCCATCATGACGGTGCAGCGCGGCAGCAGACGCAGCGCGGCGGCCACGTCCAGCTTGGGCAGCCAGATCATTTTCGCGCCGGCCAGCAGCGCGCCATGCGCGGCCACGAACAGCCCGTGCACGTGGAAGATGGGCAGCATGTGCAGCAGCACGTCGTCGGCGCGCCAGCCCCAGTATTCGTGCAGCACGCGGGCGTTGGAGGCCAGGTTGCCGTGGGTCAGCATGGCGCCCTTGCTGCGTCCCGTCGTGCCCGAGGTGTACAGGATGGCCGCCAGGTCGTCCGCGGCGCGCACGGCCACGGCATGCTCGGGCGAGGCCTGGGCGGCGGCATCCAGCAGCGTGCCGGTGCGATCGTCGTCCAGCGTGTAGACGTGGCGCGTCCCGGCTCGCTGCGCGCAGCGCTGTACCCACTCCAGGTTCTTGCCGGCGCAGACCACCACCGAAGGCTCGGCGTCGCCCAGGAAGTAATCGATCTCGGCTTCCTGGTAGGCGGTGTTCAACGGCAGGTAGACATAGCCCGCGCGCAAGGTGGCCAGGTACAGCAGCAAGGCCTCGGGGGATTTCTCGACATGGACCGCCACGCGGGCGCCTTCGGGCAGGTCCAGCGAACGCAGCAGGTTCGCCATGCGCGCCGTCTGCGTCTCGACGTCGCGCCAGGTGTAATCGCCCGCGCCCGGCGCCTCGATACATACCGTGTCGCGATCGGCGGGGAAGCCGGAGGCCAGCAGGGCATAGAGATTCTCGTCTTTCATCTATCTTCTTCGGTCGGAAAAGGTGAAGCGTCGCCGCCGAACACGGGGGCGCGCCCTTCGAGGAACGCCGCCACGCCTTCGCGATGATCGCTGGTGTCGCTGTAGGAAAAGAATGCCGCCAGTTCGGCCTTGTCCAGCGGCTCGGGCCGCTGCAGTCGCCGCACCATGTGCTTGTTCAGGGTGGCCGCCAGCGGCGCGCCGGCGGCAAGGCGGGACAGGGTGCGCCCAAGCTCGGCCTCGAGCTCGGCATCCTCGACCACGCGGGTCAGGAGGCCCTTGGCATGCGCCTCGGCGGCGTCCAGGATACGGCCTTCCAGCAGCAGTTCCAGCGCCACCGCGCGGCCGGCCACGGCCAGCAGGCCGGCAAGCTCGGCCGGCGCCATGGGAAATCCCAGCCGCGCGATGGGCGCGCCCACGCGGGTGCTGCGGCCGGCGATGCGCAGGTCGCAGCAGCAGGCGATCTCCAGGCCGCCGCCCACGCAGGCCCCCTGTATCAGCGCCACCGTGGGCAGCGGAGATTCGTCGATCGCGTGCAGCGCCGGCGCGATGATCCGCTCGTGATAACGGCGCACCGCCGCGAGGCCACCCCGTTCCACCGGAAACTCGCCGATGTCGGCCCCGGCCGCGAAATGGCCGCCCGCGCCCCGGATGACGACGGCGCGCAGGCCCGGCTGGTCCGCCGCATCCCGCATCGCCGCGGCCAGCGCGCGCCACATAGCGGCGGTCAGCGCATTGAGCTTGCCCGCGTGCGCCAGGGTCAGCGTCAGCACACCGCCCTCGGTCGCCATGTCGATCCTGCCCGGCGCGGACGCCGGTTCCATGCGCGCGGCCTCGTCCATCAATCGGCCTTGATGCCCGCGTCCTTGGAGACCTTGGCCCAGCGCTGCACTTCCTCGTGCAGATACTTGCCGAACTCGGCGCTGGTATAGCGCGGCACGTCAGAACCGTTGCTCAGCCACACCTTCTTGATCTCGGGCGTGCCCAGCGCCTTCTGGACTTCGGCGTACATACGCTCGACGATGGGCTGCGGCGTGCCTTTGGGAGCCCACATCGCATACCAGGTCGAGACCTCGTAGCCCGGCAGGCCGGCCTCGGCCGCGGTGGGGACGTCGGGGAAGGCGGACGAACGCTGCGACGCCGCCACGGCCAGCGGCTTGATCTTGCCGCCACGGATGTGCTGGGCCGACGACCCCAGCCCGTCGAAGGCCAGGTCAACCTGGCTGCCCATCAGCGCGAGCAGCATGGGACCCGCGCCGGTGTACGGAACGTGCGCGATGTCCACGCCCGCCTGGAGCTTGAACAGTTCGCCGGCCAGGTGATGGGAAGTGCCATTGCCCGCCGAGCCGAAATTGAGCTTGCCCGGCTGGCTGCGAGCCTGGGCGATCAGCCCCTTCAGGTCGCTGAAGGGTTCGGTGGGCGCCGCGACGATGATCTGCGGCGGCTGCGCGATCAGCGTGACGGGGATGAAATCCTTTTCGATGTCGTAGGTCAGGCCCTTGTAGAACGACGGCGCGATGGCGTGATGCGCCCCGCCCACGAAGAAGGTGTAGCCGTCCGGCTGGGCACGCGCCGCGATGGCCGCCCCGACGGTGCCGCCCGCGCCCCCGCGGTTGTCCACCACCACGCTGTGCCCCAGTTGGGTCCCCAGTTGCTGTGCCAGCGGCCGGACGAAGGCGTCGGTGCCGCCTCCTGCCGGGAACGGCACGATGATGGTGACGGCCTTGGACGGCCAGGCCTCCGCTCCCACCGCATGGCCACCCGCGGCCGCGCCCACGATGCAGGCGATCAAGGCAATGCTGCGTTTCATCTCCCGTCTCCTTTCTTGGTATGAAGGTACTACACGCTGGCTCTTGCCAGTTCTGGTTGATTCTTTTCCCGCGCGGGTCAGAGCAGCCTGGCCACTCCCCTGCTGGTCTCGGGCTTCCCCTCGCCCAGCCTGGCCAGGTTGTCGTCCAGCGCATCCAGCTCGTACACGTAATTGACCATCATCCCGCACGACTGGGCGCGGCCCTTGCGCGACGTGTCCGCCTTCCAGTTCAGCCGTTCGATGCGGGCGCCGTTGCCCAGGTGGAATCGCGCCACCGAATCCAGCGGCAGCGAGCCCTTGCGCTCCACCAGGTAGCGGGCCGCCAGCCTCATGGCCACGGCCTGCACGGCCGGCGGCGCGGCCTCGTCGTCCACCGCCTGCTGGATGGCGGCCAGCACCTGGGCACCGGTGGCCGCGTCCAGGCCGGCCTTCTCCTTGCGGACGATGGCGGCGAGGTCCTCGGCGCCGCGTTTCCTGACCCAGTCGCAAAAGCCCGGTATGGGCGACAGCGTGGCGAAACGCTTGATCTTGGGCAGTTCGCCGTTCAGTTCCTCGATCACGCGCTTGAGCAGGAAGTTGCCGAAGCTGACGCCGCGCAGTCCCTGCTGCGTGTTCGAGATCGAATAGAAGATGGCCCAGCGCGCCTTGTCCAGGTTCTCCATGGGCGCGCCCTCGTCCAGCAGGCTCTGTACGTTGCCGGCCATGTCCGCACAGAACGCGACCTCGACGAAGATCAGCGGTTCGTTCGGCATGCGCGGGTGGAAGAACGCGTAGCAGCGGCGGTCGGAGTCCAGGCGGTTGCGCAGGTCGGTCCATGAGGCGATCTCGTGCACCGCTTCATAGATGATGAGCTTCTCGAGCAGCGAGGCCGGCGAGTCCCAGGTGATGCGCCGCATCTCCAGCAGGCCCACGTCGAACCAGTTCGACAGCAGGCCCTCCAGGTCGCCGTCCAGCCCTTGCAGCGCGGGGATCTTCGCGCGCCAGGCCAGCATGTCGGTGCGCAGCTCCAGCAGGAAGGGGAGGCCGTCGGGCAAGGCGTTCAGGCGCTTGAAGAAACGGACCCGGGCATGCGAGAGCGCGCGCGGCAGGTCGGAAGGCGTCTCCTTGCCGCCGGCTTCGGACGGTCCCGCCGACGACGCGCCCACCTCGGCCAGGAGATCCAGCATGGCGCCACGGCGCTGGGCGTCGGCGGCGCGGTACGCCTCCTGCCAGGTCAACGCGGCGCGATTGGCCGCGACGTCGGTCAGGCGCGCCTGGAAACACGGCAGCAGCATGGCGCGCTGGCGGTTGGCCTCGCGCGTGGACAAGGCGACGGCCTCGCGGCCGGGCTCGGCGGCCCCCTGGGGCCGCCCTCCCAGCCATTTGCTCCAGCGGGCCAGCAGCGACTGGGTCGGCTGCGGATCGGGGGCCGGCGCGGCGGGCCGCGCATCGGCGGCATCTTGGCGTTCGCTGTTCAACATGTCGCTCGTGTTCCTTCTGAAAGACTCAGGCCGATTGCCGGGACAGCGAGGCCATCAGGTCGGCGAAACGCTGTCCCTGCACCACCACGTGGTCGTGCGCGCGCTCCGCGGCCAAGCCGGCATCGCCGGCCAGCAACGCCTCGACGATGCCCTCGTGCTCGTCGTAGGACGTGGCGATGCGGTCGCGCACGCGTAACTGCAGCCGGCGATACGGCCCCAGCCGGCGATGCAGCTTGATGGCCTCCTCGTTCAGGAAACCGTTGCAGCCCAGGCCGTAGATGGTGCGATGGAAAACTTCGTTCAGGTAGTAATAGGCGTTGGCGTCGCCGGCGTCGCGCGAGGCCTGGCAGGCGCGGTGGGCCTCGAGCAGGCGGCGATGGTCGTCGGCCGTCATGCGCCGCGCGGCCAGCCGCGCGCACATGGCCTCGATTTCGCCCATCACGTCGAACATCTCGATCAGGCGCTGGGGCCCGATCTGCGCCACCAGCGCGCCCTTCCTGGGCCGCATCTCCACCAGTCCGGCGGAAGCCAGCTGGATCAGGGCCTCGCGTATGGGCGTGCGCGACACGCCGAAACGATTGGCCAGCACGGTCTCGTCCAGCGGATCGCCCGGCGACAGTTCGCCGACGGCGATCAGCTCTTCGATGGTTTCGCGCAACGTCTCGGAGCGCTTCTTCTCGTTGCCGGAGGATGGGGGGCGGGATGACATGGAATCATCTTGCCCCAACCCTTTCTTGTATACAAGAGATTTTTATAAATACACACAAACATGGGTCTGATTACACACTGCGCGCCTGCCTCCGCTCCAGCCACAGGGTGGCCAACAGCATCACCGTCGTGGTCAGCGCCACGGTGACCAGGCTCATCGCCATGCCCTGCCCCACCGACCCCTGCTCGAACTGGCGCCAGATGAACAGCGACACCGTCTGCACGCCCGTGGGCGCGAGCAGCAGCGAGGCCACCAGTTCGCGCGAGGCCACCGCGAACACCAGCAGCATGGCGGCGGCCAGGCTGGGCGCCAGCAGCGGCAGCAGGATGCGAACCAGCGCCGTGACCGTGCCGGCGCCATGCACCCGGGCGGCGGCCTCCAGGTTGTCGCCGATCTGCATCAGCGCGGCATGGCAATAGCGTACCGGATACGGCAGCAGCAGGCAGCAATAGGCCAGCAGCAGGATGCCCCAGGTGTTGTAGGGCGTGACCGGCCAGAAGGCCTGATTCCAGGCCAGGATCAGGCCCACGCCGACCACCACGCCGGGCATGGTATTGGGCAGCACGGCCAGGGCATCGAGCACCGCCCGGCCGCGGGTGCGGGTCTTGACCACGCAGTAGGCCACCAGCACGCCGGTCAGTCCGGTCACGATGGCCGCACCGGCGCCCAGCATCAGGCTCGTGGCCAGTGCACCCGAGGCTTCACTGCCGCCGGCGGCGATGGCCTGGAAATGTGTCAGCGACAAGTTGCCGATGGCCAGGCCGCCCGACAGCGTGCGGCTGAATGCCGTCGCGGCAATGGCGAACAGCGGCGCGAAGGTGGCCACCGCCACGACCACGGCGAACAACGCGGCGGCGGGCCAGCGCCAGGCGCCCAGCGGCAGGGTCTCGCCCCGCGCGGGCTTGCCGGTGGTGGTCTCATAGCCCTTGCCGGTCAGCATGCGCCGCTGCCAGACGAAGGCCAGCATCGCCAGCGCGACCAGGATCAGGGACAGCACCGACGCGCCGGGCAGATCGATCGGCCATTCGGAGAAACGCCGCTCGATGCCCGTCACCAGCACGAAGAAGCCGGCGTTGGCCGCCAGGGCGGCCGGCGTGCCGTATTCCTCGATCGCCATCGCGAACACCAGCAGCAGGCTCGCGGCGATGCCCGGCAGGGCCAGCGGCAGCGTGATGCGCCAGAAGCAGCGCCAGGCGCCCGCGCCGCACACCCGCCCCACCAGCGCCAGGCGGGAGCCTGATGCCGCCATGGTGCGGGAGACGGCGAAATAGACCACCGGCACCACGTTCAGCGTCATCACGAACACCACGCCGCCGAACGAGAACAGCGCCGGCCCGGCATGGATGCCCAGCAGTTGCTGCAAATATCCGCGCGGCTGTAGCAGCATGATCCAGCCCAGCGCACTGATGTAGGGCGGGATCATGAAGGGCACCAGCATCAGCACGTCCCAGAGCTTGGCCCCGGGCAGATCGAACAGGCCGCGCAGCGTTCCCAGCGGAATGCCGATGGCCGCGGCGGCCAGCACCACGCAGGCGCCCAGCTTCAGCGTATTGATCGTCAGTTCGACCAGCTTGGGATCGGCCAGGACACCCGCCAGGTGGGCCAACGGCCGCGCCAGCGAGCCCTGGGCCAGCTCGGGAAAGATGGCCTGCAGCAGGACGAAGCCCAGCGGGAGGGCCACCAGGATACTCAAGGCGGACACCGCGGCACCCACCAACAACGTGTTCGCGCGCATGGAGCCCGCCTCTTCCTCTCGCTAGCTATGTGGAATCACGCCCCGGCCAGCGCCGCCACGGGCGCCGGCCAGGTCCGGTCACTTGCGGCCGAACAGCGTCGTGAAGCGCTCCAGCAGCGCCTGGCGGCCGGCGCGCTGATCGTCGTTCTCCATCGGCAACGCCTTGATGTCCTTGATCACCGGACGCTTGGCCTGCACGTCCTGGCGGGCCGGAATCAGGTAGGTCGCGGCCACCCGCGCCTGCCCGGCGTCGGACAGCACGAAATCGATGAAGCGCTTGGCGTCCGGCTGGTGGCGGCTGGATTTCAGGATCATCATCGGACGGCCGGCGATCACCGTGCCGCTCGAGGGGAAGATGACCTCGATGCTCTCGCCCTTGGCCTGGTTCTCCAGCGCGACGTAGTCGACCGCGCCGAAGACGGCGGCCTTGGCGCCCTGCAGGACGGGGTTCATGGCCTGCGCATTGGCGCCGGCGATGGCCATGTCGTTGCGCTTCAGATCGGCGAACAGGCGCCACGCATCGGCGCCGCGCGCCGATTGCAGGCCGGACAGCAGTTCCAGCGCCGTGCCCGACTGGGCCGGATCGGGCATGTTGACCAACCCCTTGAACTCGGGCTTGGCCAGATCCGCCCAGTCCGCCGGACGCGGCGTGCCGCTCTTGGTGTTCCAGGCGATGGCCAGCGCCGACAGGCCCTGCGCGACGTAGCTCGGCCCCTTGAATTGGGCCGGAACCTTCGCGGCGTTGGGGCTCGTATACGACAGCAGCCAGCCGCGCTTGTGCAGATCCAGCGCGCTGTCCCACGAGGCCGAGATCACCACGTCGGCCTTCGGGTTCGAGGCTTCCGCCTCCAGCCGCGCCATCACCTTGCCCGTATCGGCCTGAAATACGTCGACCGACACGCCGGTCTCCTTCTTGAAGTCGTCGGCCAGTCGCTTGATCAGTCCGGCCGGGCCGGCGGTGTAGACCGTCAGGGCCTGGGCCTGGCCGGCGGCCAGCATCGCGCCGAACGCCAGCGCGCCGATCAGAGGCTTGATTTTCATCATTGAGATTCCTGAGTCGAGAAACGGCATATCGCCGAGGGAAGAGTCACGCCGCCTGCGGAAACCAGCGCAGCCGGCTCCAGTCGAGATCCAGTCCCACCGGGTGCTGGACGGGCATGCGTTGATCGGTCAGCCACGCCAGTTCGAAGGCATGGTGGTCGCTGCCCACGCGCACCGTCGTCGCGTAGTGCCCGCCGCGGAACCGCTGCGCGACCACGTGACCACGAAGGGCGTGGCTTTCGCCCGCCTTCAGCGCGGCATGGGGAATGAAAAGATGGCCCGGCCCCGCCGGACCGCCAGCCAGGGGTACGGGGCAGACCAGTTCGAGGCCGCCGGCCAGTTGCCAGCCGCGTTCGGTGCGCACGCCGCTGCGCAGGGCGCCCAGTTTCAGGAACTCCACCACGTCGGGACTGGCTGGTTCGTTCACCAGCAGTTCGGGGGCCGCGATCTGGCACACCTTGCCGGCCCGCATGACCGCCACCGTGTCGGCCAGCGCGAAGGCTTCCTCGTGGTCGTGGGTGACGTACACCGCCGTGGTGCCCAGCTCGCGCAGCAGCAGCCCGATCTCGCCGCACAGGGTCTCGCGCAGGTCCCGGTCGAGATTGGACAGCGGTTCGTCGAACAACAGCACCCGGGGCCGCGCCACCACCGCCCGCGCCAGCGCGACGCGCTGCTGCTGGCCGCCCGACAGGCTGCCTGGCGAACGGTCTTCGTAGCCCGCCAGTCCCACCATGGCGAGCGCGCTCGCCACCCGCCCCACCCGTTCGCTCCCGGGCACGCCGCGTACCTCCAGCGGAAAGGCCACGTTGGCCCCCACGGTCATGTGCGGCCACAGCGCATAGTCCTGGAACACCATGCCCAGGCCGCGCCGCTCGGGCGGGACGAAGGTCCGGTCATCCACGACCGTGGCGCCACCAATCCTGATGCACCCCGCCACCGGGCGGCTCAGGCCGGCCAGCAGCTTGAGCAGCGTGGTCTTGCCGCAGCCGGACGGCCCCAGCAGCGCTAGCACCCTGCCCGGTTCGAGCCGGATGTCGATACCGTCCAGGATGGTATTGCCGGACAGGCGCTGTACCAGGCCCTCGATATCGATGGCGGCGCCGGAGGAAGAAGAAGCGGAATGGGAAGCGGAATGGGACACGGGCGGACACGAGCAGGAAACACCGCCGTTCGCCGGCTCGCAAGAGCCCGGCCACGGCGCCGTAGGATCGTGTAAATACTATGTCCGCCCGATGACCGGATCATGACAGCCGGTCGCCCCGCAACGGGGGCGCCGGGTCAGAAGATGGACGTGATGGCGAAATGCTCCAGCACCGTGGGACACACGGTGCCCAGCTTCGCGACCAGCCACATGAAACCGCACGAGAAACCGGCCAGCAAGGCCAGATCGCGCAAACGCTTGAGAAATACCGTCATAGGCCGATACTCCACGCCGTGGTATTCCATGGTTGTAAAACCTCTCATGATTGCGAAAGTCCGCGACGTGAGTCTATCCGCCCACGCCGCAGACCGCCATATCCGGAAGGTCGTACTCCAAAAACGTGAAAGCGCCCGCCGATCACAAGCCCGCCGGGCGGACATAGCCCGGGAAGTCCTTGTCCAGCACGCTCTTGAAGAACGGCGACTTGAACGCGGCGGCCAGATCCTTGGCCCAGGGCTTGCCCTGGTCGGCGCGGCGGATCGCCACGACCTGCTGGAACTGCACGGGCGGCGTCTCCAACGCCACCGCGCTGGTCAGCTTCAGGCCCGAGGCGATGGCGAAATTGCCCGGCACCACAGCGAACTCGACGTCGCCCACGGTACGCGGCAGTTGCGCGGCTTCCACCGGCTGCAGCTTGACCTTCTTGGGATTGCTGGCAAGGTCCTTTTCCGTGACCCGCAGCGGATCCACGTCGGCCTTCACTGTGATCACCCGGTTCTGCTGCAGCAGCAACAGGGCGCGCGCCAGATTGCTCGGATCGTTGGGCAGCGTGAAGCGGTCGCCTTCCTTCACGTCGGCCAGGCTCTTGCGCGACTTCGAATAAATGCCCATGGGCGCGGTCGTGCTTTGCACCAGATCGACCAGGTCCAGCTTCTGGTCCGCCTTGAAACGATTCAGGTAGGCGATATGCTGGAACAGATTGGCGTCCAGCGAGCCTTGCGCCAGGGCCAGGTTGGGCTGCACGTAGTCGTTGAATTCGACCAGCTTGACCTTGTAGCCCTGCTTTTCGAGCTGGGGCACGATGCCGAGCTTGAGCACGTCGTAGTTGTAGCCGGCGGTCGCGCCGAACACGAGGTCCTTCTTGGCGGGATCGGCGGCATGGGCGGCAGCGCCCAGGGCCAGGACGGCGGCGGCGGTGCCAAGAATGAAAGTGCGGCGTAGAGTCATGATGAGTCCCGGAAATGAATGCCGGCACGGCCAGCCGTGCCTTCGACGGAAAGAAAGGATCAGCGTTTGTCCAGCCGGTGGGCCAGCGCGTTGCCGCCGAACTGGATGATCTGCACCAGCACGATCAGCAGCGCGACGGTCAGCAGCATGACGTCGGTCTGGAAACGGTAGTAGCCATAGCGGATGGCCAGGTCGCCGATGCCGCCCCCGCCCACCACCCCGGCAATGGCCGAATAGGACAGAAAGCTGACCGCCAGCACGGTCAGCGCCAGGATCAGCCCGGACCGGGCCTCGCGCACCAGCACGCGCCAGACAATCTGCAGCTCGGAGGCGCCCATGGCGTGCGCGGCTTCGATCACGCCCCGCGGCACCTCGCGGATGCTCTGCTCCACCAGCCGCGCGAAGTACGGAATGGCGGCCACGGACAGCGGCACCGATGCGGCCAGCGGGCCGATGGACGTCCCCACCACCACACGCGTGATGGGCACCAGCGCGACCAGCAGGATGATGAAAGGAAAGGACCGCACGGTGTTGACGATCCAGCTCAGCACCAGATAGGCGGGCCGGTTTTCCAGCGACTGCCCGGGCCCCAGCAGGAACAGCAGCACGCCCAGCGGGCCGCCGATCAAGATCGCGGCGGCCAGGCCGATGCCCAGCATCATGAAGGTCTGGCCGATGGCAACCCAGAGTTCGGGAAGAATGGCGAGGATATTGTCGGACATAGTCAGGCGGCCCGGGTAGTCGGTTCCGCCGCCTGGGCGATGCGGGCGGCGTGTTCTTTCAGGATGTCTTCGCGCACCTGCTCCTGGGCCAGCTCGCGGCCCAGCGCGCTCAGGCGCGGCGTAGCCTGGTCGCCCACGTCGAAACGTTCGACCAATTGGCCGTTCTCGAGCACCGCGACGTGGTCGCACAAGGCGTGTACCACGTGCAGTTCATGGGTGACGATGACGATCGTCACCCCCAGCCGCTGGTTGATCTCGCGCAGCGTGTCCAGCACCGAACGCGTGGTCTCGGTATCCAGCGCCGACGTCGGCTCGTCGCACAGCAGCACCTTGGGGTGCGGCGCCAGGGCGCGCGCGATCGCCACGCGCTGCTTCTGCCCGCCGGACAACTGCGCGGGATGGCTGTGCAGTTTGTCGGTCAAGCCCACCACGGCCAGGCACTCCTGGACGCGAGCCTCGATCTCGGCGCGACTGCGATTGCCGTGCAGCTTCAGCGGAAAGGCCACGTTCTCGTAGACGCTGGCGTTCTGCAACAGGTTGAACTGCTGGAAGATCATGCCGATGCCCTGCCGGGTCTCGCGCAGCTCGCGCTTGGAGAGCCGGGTCAGGTCGCGGCCGTCCACCAGCACCTGGCCAGCGTCCGGACGCTCCAGCAGGTTGATCATGCGCAGCAGCGTCGACTTGCCGGCGCCGCTCTTGCCGATCAGGCCGAAGATGCGCCCTTCGGCCATGTCCAGCGACACGGACTTCACGGCCTCGAATGCCCGCCCGTCGGGCAGCTTGAATGTCTTGCTGACCGCTTCGAGCCGGATCAGCGGCGATGCGGAAGGAGAGGAATTCTGGTTCATAGAAAAAGACGAGGCGGCTGGCTCCCGCCCGGAAGTGGCGCGGGAACACGGTGGCCGCCAATGTAACATCGCAGTATGAGGCAAGCGCCCTACGTCAGGAACGACGCATTTTTCCTATGTATATTCTATTTCCTTATTAGTCGCGGCGTTTGTTCGACAAAAAACGCATAAGCGGCCCACTCAGAATTTCAGCGTCATCCCCAAGGCCAGCGCGCGCGGATAACCCGGCTTCACATAGTCCGCGTACTGGAACTCCCAGTAGCGCTTGTCGGCCAGATTGGTGATGGCCGCGCGGAAGATCGTGTCGTAGCCGCCCAGGCGGGTCTCGTAGCTGGCGCCCACGTTGACGATGGTATAGCCCGAGGTCTTCACGTCGTTGGCCGGACGCAGCATCGTGCTACCGGTGTACTTGAAGTCCGCCCGCAACCTGAGCCCCTGCACCTGCGGCACGCGGTAGACCACCTGCCCGGCCGCGACGAAGCGCGGCGCGCCGGCGACGCGCTTGCCGTTGTAGTCCGAGCCCTTGCGGTACTCCGAATCCAGCAGCATCAGGTTGCCGCCCACCGTCCAGGCCCCCGCTCTTTTCGAGGCGCCCAGTTCCAGGCCCTGGTAGACCGACAGACCGTCCTGCACCAGCACGTTGCCGGCGTTCGCATATTCCGCTCCGCGCTCGATGCGGAACAAGGCGGCGGTGGCGGCCCAGCCCCTGCGCTCGGTCTTGACGCCGACCTCGTACTGCTTGCTCGTCAGCGGTCCCAGCGTCTGGCCACGGTTGGCATAGGCATTACCCACCGTCGCGCCCTGCTCCAGCGACTCGACATAGCTGGCATAGGCCATGGTCTGCGCATCGGGCTTGAACATCACCGCCACCGTGGGCGTCACGCTGCTCTTGTCATACAGCGCGGACGTGGCGCCGTCCGACGTATAGCCCTCCTGCCTGAACTTGGTGTAGCGCACGCCCGCCAGCACCGACCAGCGATCCGACAGCTTGACGGTATCACTGGCGAACAGCGCCTTCTGCGTGATCTCGCCGGCCCGGTACAAATCGAGCCCGCCCTGCGGATGGTAGGCAATGACATTCTGCGACCCGAGCGAACCCGTCCCCATCAACTGGTACACGCTGTTCAGGCTGTAGTCGTTCTTCTGCTGCTGCCACGACGTGCCCAGCACCACCTGATGCTCCAGCGCGCCCGTCGCGAAACTGCCCTGCACCATCGCCTGCCACTGATCGTAGGCATAGCGCTCCGCGTAGTCCGACCGGACGTCCTCGTAGTTGCCGCCGCTGTCGGTCAGGAACAGCACCGACTCGCTGCGGCGGGTCCGGGTCGAACTGTGGCTGTAGGTCGTGCTGAGCTTCCAGTCCGGCGCGAGCCGGTACGTCAGCCCGGTCGAATGGAACTGGAACTCGTTGTTCACGAACGTGCCGTCCCCGACCAGCGTCCGGTCGTTATCGCGCACGGGCCGGGGCAGCACCGTCCCGACCAGCTTGGACGTATTGATCGTGGGCTCCTGCCCGACAACCTTCTTGTTCTGGTAAAGCGATTGGAAATCCCAGGTCAGGCGGTCGGTCAACTTCAGGTCCAGCGCGAGCGACACGGCGTTGCGCTTCAGGGACCCGCCGTTGTAGAGATCGCCCTCTTCATGCGTCGCATTCAGCCGATAGCCGAAACGATCGTCCTCGCCCACCCTTCCGCCCAGGTCCACGTGCTGGCGCCAAACGTTGTCGGACGAGAACCCCAGGCTCACGCTGCGCACCGGCTGGGCGGTCGGCCGCTTCGTCACATAGTTGACGACGCCGCCCGGCGAGCCGAAGCCGTACATGAACCCCGACGCGCCCTTGAGCAGTTCGACCTGCTCGAAGTGCTCGTAGGGCGGCGTCGTGGCGTAGCTCAGAAACGGCTTGCCGTCGATGCGAAAGGCATTCTGCCAGTCCAGTTGCAGCCCGCGCACGGTCAGGTAGCTGGCCCAGGCGCCATGGGCCCCGCTGTTGTCCGACACCGAAGCGTCCGTCGCGAACAGGTCTCCCAGCTTCACGATGGGCCGGTCGTCCAGGTCGCCGCGCGTGACCACGGTGGTCGAGAACGGCGTCTCGAGCTGCGTCAGGTTGCCCAGCGCGCCGGCATTGACCGGCGCCTCCAGGTCATGGAGCGTGGCGGATTCGCCGGTCGCGGTGACCGAGATGGTGGGAAGCTGCTGGGCGGCTTCCGGTGTCTTGTCCTGGTCCTTGGCGGGTGCATCGGCGGCGGCCGCCTGGGCCGCGAAGGCCAGGGACAGTGCGAGGACGAGGACGGAGTGGCGGGGGCGTACGGGGCAGGCGCGATCGGCGAAGCGATCTTGGTGGAGGGAGGTATGCAACGGGGCTCTCGGGTTGGAAAGATGAGTTATGATTTACGCAAATCATAATGATAAACGTTTTCATTTAACTTAAAATCCGAATTGAAGGCCCAAATTCAAGGCCCAAGAAAACGAGCCCTCTCGCACGATCGCACCACTCCGTTGGCAAAAGCGACGCGCAAAAGAAAATCGCCGCCCCTGACGGGAACGGCGATTTCCTGGTGAACCTGGAGGCGCGTGGCGGAGTCGAACCGCCCTCAACGGATTTGCAATCCGGTGCATAACCGCTTTGCTAACGCGCCATGGCGAACTGGGTTCGCATCTCTCCACCCCATGGGTTTTGCATGATTTCGCATGCAAAGGGGCTTTTGCTGGAAAGAGCCCGCTATTCTACACGAAGCCATGCTTGTGTGCGAGGCGCTTCCCTACCCTTCACTTGCACCCGGCCAGGCAGGCACTCAGGGCGATGGCGGCGGAGGCAACCGCCTGGGCGCCACTAACCGGGCCGAACTGCCGGCCCGGCTGAAAGCTGGGGCAATCCTCGACAGCCGATGAGCTGCCGGCGTTTCATGGCAACCGGATCCCGCTGCCTCTGATCGTCACTACCTCGTTGAATTCCCGGCCCTGCTCGATACCGGCGGAGACCGCCCGCGGCGCGATCCCGGCGCGCGTATCCGGCCACAGTCTTTGTGCGTTCGTGATCGCCGCGGCGGCTTTCGGATCCAACTCGGCTGGCGACGGTGGAGCGGGCAGAATATCCGCCGCCAATCCCGCCGTCGGCTGAATCAGCGTGTAGTTCGAAGCATCCGCCCCGTCCAGCCCGAAACCGCCCTGCAGCGCCACCGGTTTGCCCGCGCCGACCTCGGCATCGGCGAATGAAGCCGTCACGGCGTGCTGGTCCAGCGTCACTTCGTCGCCCGCCACCACGCCGGACAAGGCCGCGCCCGCCCACGTGGCCCTGGTGGTGCCGTCGTAGACCTTGTCCTCGGCCGCCAAACCCGTAACGTCCAACGCCTTTGGCGTCACCTGGTAACTGCCTCCAACGACACTGATGTCGTAACCCCGCTGGTCTCCGGAGTACAGGCCGGACACATTCAACGTGCGGTTGCCCGCATTCTTGCCGTCCAGCACATAGACGGCCGTGCCGTCCAGGCTCGCGGACGCGTTCGACTGGGTATACGCACCGCTCGCCGACGTATTGCCATCGTAGACCTTGCTGCCACCGCCGGCGACAGTCACCGTGATCGGCGTCAGGAACGTTCTCAGCCAGGGCACGGTGCTGCCTTCGTAGATGCGCCAGGCGGTGCCGTCGCCCCCCCGGTCGGAAATACTCCAACCGGCGTCGGCGAACGTGGAGAGTTGCCGCAACTCATCGAGCCGCTTGCCGGTCATGCCATCTGGACTGCCCCCTCCCGCGCTGCTGTTGATGGCGTTGCCGCTGGCATCGGTGGTGGCGTAGAAGCTGCCGGTTACGGTGCCGTCGTTCCAGCCCACCAGGCCGCCGCGGGTGCCGCCGCTCATCGCTTCCCCCGTCGCATAGACGTTGGAGATGTCGCCGTTCAGGTTGTAGCCCACCAAGCCGCCGGTGTTGTCGCTGCCTTCCACCGTGCCGGAAGCATAGGCGTTGGTGATCGTGCCCTGGTTGACACCCACCAGCCCCCCCGTGTCGTCCTCTCCCTTCACTGCGCCCGTCGCATAGACGTTGGCGATCGTGCCTTGGTTGCCTCCGACCAAACCGCCGGTATAGCGGCCGCCGGAGACAGCCGCATTGGTCAAGCCGAGGTTACGCACGGTACCGCCGTTGCCCACGTAGCCGAACAGGCCGACGTAGTCTGTTGTCCGATCGATCGAAAGGCCGCTGATGACATGGCCCAATCCGTCGAAGCGGCCGGTAAAGGCGACGGCAGGGACGTCGTGATCATAAGCGCCGATCGGACTGAAGCCCTGGCTGCTCCACATACCCGATGCGCGCGAACCGTCAGCCACGGACATATCGATGTCGTGAGCCAGCGTATAGCTGGCCGAGGGATCGATGTTGACCAGTTGCAACTGGTGGGCGTTGCCGATGGAGGTGGCGTACTCGAACCGCAGGAAGGGACGGGTTGCACCCTCCACCATGTACCAGTCGTTGCCGAAGTTGAAGAACCCGTAGCTGTCCTGGCGGAAGGCATCCGCCGTGCGCAGGCCAATCGGTTCGGCGCCGGCTGCGCTGGAGCAGACTGCGGCGCCCCAGCCGCCGCAGGCCTGCGCCTGGCCGGTGCTGTCCATGTCCCAATAGCTGCGGATAACCGTGACGTAGTTGCTGTCCCCGATCAGGCCACCGGTCGTCCCGCCCGTCACTTTGCTGGTGGCATAGGAATACCACATGGTGCCGTGGTTATATTCACCCACCAGACCGCCAGCCGAAGAGGTTCCGGTGACATCGCCGGTCGCGTAGCTGTACCAGAGTGAGAACGAATCGACGGCCCCCACCAGTCCACCGGCAATGCGGCCGCGGACGTTGCCGCTCGCGTAGGCGTACCGGAGGCTCGTGTTCATGCCATATCCAAGCAATCCGCCGACGCTGCCGCTGCCCTCGACATCGCCGGTGGCATACACGTGGTCCGCTTTGCCATTGAGGTAACCGATCAGCCCGCCAACATTGTCCCGGCCCCCTACGCTGCCGGTCGAGTAGGCATGGGATACCAGGCCGTCGTCGACGAATCCCACCAGGGCGCCCGTATAGTTGCCGCCATGCGTCGAACCACCTCGCAGGCCCACGTTGCGGACGATGCTGTCGTCAACGAGATAACCGAACAAACCCACGTTCTCGGCATCTGGGCGATTGATGGTCAGTCCGTCGATGGTGTGGCCCAGGCCATCGAAGACCCCCGAGAAGCCAAGGCCTCTGCCCGCCGTTCCGATAGGGTTGAAGCCGGCGAAGCCGCCGCTGCCGTCCGGGTTCCAGCCGGCCGTGGCCGTGGCGTCAATATCGCCGCCCAGGGCGTAATGGCCGCCCAGGTCGCCGCCGATGCCCTGCAACTGGGCCAAGCTGGTAACGATGGTGTAGGGCGTGCCGTTGATGCTCAGGCTATTGCCGGTGCCGGTGAAATCCACCCGGCCCAGGCCTGGCATGACGTTCACGGCGCCCGCGGCAACGGCCGCGTCGGAGCCATTGGCGGTGGCCGGATTCAGCGCCAGGCCGGCGGTGCCGCTGGCGGTCAGCGTCGCGTTGATGTTGACGTTGTTGGCGGCGGTAAGCGTGAGCGTGTTGGCGCTCCAGTCAACCGTGTCGTTGACGTTGAGGTTGCCGCTACCGGTGGCGGCGCCGGCACTGGATTCGATCGTGACGTTGCCGCGGCCCAACTGAGCGCCGAGCGCGGCTCCCGTCATGTCGCCACCGCTGGCCGCGATGGTGAAGTCCACCGGATCGATCAACCAGGTGCCGTTCTTGCCACCAGCCGCCTGGGTGGTCACGCGGACGTCGTCGGCGACATGCACCCGCGCCGCGCTGGTTTCGATGAAACCACCGTCGCCCTGGGCGGGCGCGCTGGCGTCAAGCGTGCCGGCAACCACGATGCGGTCCTTTTCCATGCCGCCCAGGAGCACGATCTTGCCATCCTCGCCCGTGGACAGGGTTCTGGCTTCCGTCACGCCCGTGTGATTGATGACCGTGGACGTCAACGCGTCGGCCGAGGCTGCCGTCATGTACACCTGTCCACCGTCGGCACGGATCGCGCCGCCCTGCCCGACCAACGCGTCGATCGCGCCTTCGTCCACCTTGATCTTCACCGGCCCGCCCAGGTCCAGCGTGACCTTGCTGCCCGCGCCCAACAGCACGTTGCCTTTCCTGGCCTCGATACTGCCCTGGTTGACCACGCGCGCCGCCACCAGCGCCACCGTGCCGCCGTCCGCAGCGCGGATCGCGCCCGCGTTGACGACGCCGGCCCCGCTGCGGCCTTGCAGCACGTACTTGCCATCTTTCTCGGTAATGGCGTGCGTGGTGGCCACCAACCCACCCACGTCCACCTGCGCGGTAGGACTGAACACGACCCCGTTGGGGTTGGACAGGAAGACCTGCCCGTTGGCCTTGAGCGCCCCCTGGATCGAACTGACGTCGCTACCTATGACGCGGTTGACGGCCACCGAGCTTGCGTTCGGCTGGACGAACCGGACTGAATTGCCCTGGCCGATGGAGAAACTCGCCCAGTCTATCCCCAGCTTGCCGCTGGACTGGGTAATGGTCATGTCAGGGCCGCTCTGGTGGATGACGCCCGCGCCCGAGGTAACCTGCCCACCCGTGGGCAGGGGGCCCGCCCATGACGGCGCAGCCCCTGCGGCCAGGAGCCCCGCCATCAAACCAACCTCGGCCAGCCGGCGCAGCCGCTGCCCGCCGCGCTTGCCGTGCGATCTCTCGATCTCCGATACCGCCACCCAGGCCCCTCGGACCTCGCTCCAGACCAGGCGATACGTAGTGTTCAGGCTTGCGCGCTTCATATGTCTCTCTCGAACTCGTGCGTATGCGGGTTTTCTTGAGGGATGGCCTGCCGGCCCGGGTCAAAAACGATAAGCCAGGCTGGCCCATGCCAGCGGCTGCGCGTCATGCGTATCCGACTGCGGCTTGCCCCCCTGCGTGCGCCAGGCCAGGCTCACGTCCAGCAGCCACTCGGTCTGTACCGACACCCGCACGCCAAAGCCCACGCCCGACAGCGTCCGGTTATTGTCGCCCGGCGCCCACGGATCCTGGTTGATCTTCACCCGGCCGATATCGAAAAAACCGTAAGGCGTGACGTTGCCGATCGGGTAGCGCAGTTCGGTCTGCAACAGCCACCCCGCATCGCCATAGCCCTCGCCCAACGGATACGCCCGCACCCCGCCCTGCCCCCCCAGCCCGAAGCTTTCGGACGAATGCAGGTTCTTGTTCGCCCACTGCGCCGCGAAGCGCGCGTATAGATTGAGATTCGCCGGCAATTGCTGCAGGCGGACCACATCCAGATTCAGTTTATGGAAGGAACCATTGGCGCGCGCCGTCGCCTGGTCCGCCGCCGTCAGCGTCGGACCCAGATGCAGCTTGCCCGGCGTCCAGCTCAGTTGCCCGTAGGTCAGCCCCCCCACTCCGGCCAGAGTGTCACGCACGTCGAAGCGCAGGCTGAACGGCATGCTGTCGCTGGAGGCCTTGGTGCGGCTGTCGGCCGCGTCCATGTTGTCCCTCAGTTCCTTGTGCTGGTAGAGCAGCCCGGCCGTGACCCCGCCCCAGGCCGCCCGCCACAGCGGATACGACAGCCCGGCCGAGGCGATGTCGGCTCTCCCGTAGGCATCGAGCGACGAGAACTCCTTACCCAGCTCGTAGCGGGTGTGGGCGAAACGTGCCTCCGCGCGCAAGCCGCTGGCGCCCAACGGGGCTTCGTAGCCGAGGGCACCCAACCACATGGTTTCAGTGGTGAGCAAGGCGTCGACGGTCGCGCGGTCGCCGAAGGTGAACAGGCTGTTGCCCCACAGGCCCAGACCGGCGCGGCCGGCGCCGGTATAGCGGTTGCCGTAGTTGTCGATGCTGGCCCGGCCGCCCCATTTCCGGGCCATGCGCACGCCAACCTCGAGGTCGCCTTCGCCCACGGCCGAGCCAGGTCCCATGACAGGATCGACCACCAAGCCGGGCAGGTCGGACAGCAGGTGGATGCTGCGTTCGAGATCGCGGCCCCCGATGACCTGACCCGGCTTCAAGGCCGACAGCCAGGGCTGGGCCTGGCCCGCCAACTCGCCGGAGGCCGCGACCCGGCCGTAGCGGCCTTCGAGCACCTGGATGCGCAAGACGCCCCGGTCGAGCGTCTGGGCAGGAATGAGCGCGCGGGCGAAAGGGTAGCCAGCGCGACGGTAATAGTCAGTGATGCGATCGGCCAGGGCCTTGAGGCCGGCCAGATCGTGGCGATGCCCGAGAGCATCGGCCACCAGCGCCTGGAGTTGCTCGGACGGAACCGCGGTATTGCCGTCGATGGCAATGGACGCAATGGCAACCTGCGGCCCGCCGGGGGGAACGGATTCGACCGCCGGCACATCGAGCTTGAAAGCGGGAGGAGCGATCGGCTGCGGCAGGCTCGGCCGCAACTCTTGCAAGGTCCGGCCCGCGTCGGGCACCCGCTGGGCGCTGGCCGGACTGGCCAGCAAAATGGCGGAAAGGGTAGCTGCCAGCGGCAGCACGGCGACAAGACAGCGGGGATGGGTATGCATTGCTTCCGAGACGCTCCGTGAGGTCTGCGCGTGACCACCGCCGGCTCGAAAAGAATTGGTGTTTTATACCAGCGGGGTATAACCATCGAATCATGGTAACCCTTATTTCAAATCCCTTCAAAACCCCACCCACGCGCACCGTACCGCCCCCCCCCCCCCCCCCCCCCCCCCCCGCCTAGAACGCGGCTTGCAGCGCGATCTCGCCACGCGTGCCCGCCATGCCCGGAAACAGCCGCCGAGCAGCCGCATCGGTGCCATGCAGGGTCAGCCGCAACTCGAAGGGAGGTTTGAACGCCCACACCGCCCCGACCGAAGCGTGGGTGTAGCTGTCGGCATACGCGTCGTCCAGGAAATAGCGGGCCAGCGTGGCTTCGACACGCCACGCCTCGCCCAGGGGATGGCGCGCCCCCAGCAACGCATACGTGCCCGTCGTGCGGCTGGCCATGGCATTGTTCGAATGCCCCACGGCCAGCCAGTAGCGATCGCGCCAGGTCACGGCCAAGTTGACTTCGTTCCAGTTCGGATGGCCTTGCGTCGAGGGATACTGGTAGCGCAGGAAATAGGCATCGAGCGCCCAGTCCGGCGCGAGCTTTCCCGCCCAGCCGGCGGCAAGATCGAATTCCGCATAGGCGCCGTTGTCGGGCTTGAATTTCACGGTCGATCCCCACACCGAGGCATACAGCCCCGACTCGTGGGCATATCGTACGCCCGCCTGCACGGCGGGACGTTCCCGCGTTTGCGACGACCCTCGCCAAACATAGTCTGAGGTCAGGGCCGCGCTGCCCGACAACTGCGCGCGAGCCTCGCCCGACGCGGCGGCCAGCAAGGCCGCGGAACCCAGCACGGCAAGGCTGCCGCGGGAAAGAATAGGGATGAGCCGCATGTTTTCCACTTGAAAGGGATGATCGACATGACCGGCCATCAGTATTCCGAAAGGCGTGTAAATTCTTCGTTCAAAAACCGGGGGGCGCCGTATATTTTTCGTAAACGAGCGAGGCTCCCGTCAGCCAGTCATGCGAACCACGGTTCGAAAGCCACGCTGACCGACCTGTTCGACGAGGAAGCTGGTTTCAAAGTCAGCAACACCGACGACGTAGCCGAGGTGAGCAACTACCTGCGCGCATTCCGCCTGGTCCAGGGCCAATTGCGCGACCCGAAGGGGCTGCCCATCAGCGTGCGCCTGCTGTGCGATGCACACGGGCTGTTGCTCGATAGTGCACGTGGTGCGGGCAAGCAGCTGGGTGAACTACGGCCCGAGCCCCTGATGTATTCAAGCCTACGTTGACCTGCTGGCGCGGTAACGACGGCAAGCATGCCGCGCCCAAGAAAACGGCCCCGCGGGCCTGTCTTCATACTGGGGATTTCGCTGGAATGAAAAGGAGCCGACGCTCCTTTTCAACGACTTACAGACGCCAGTGGAAATCTATCTCTCTGCCGCGGGCGACGGTTCATCCTTGGCGATTGATTTCCCTCTCCAATGCGGTCAGACGCGCGACCATGTGATCAAAACTCATTGTCTCGCCGTAGAACATCTGGGCGTCCAGCATGGACTGGTAGTCCTGTTGCAGCGCACGGAGCAGCACGGCATCGGGAATCAGCCGCAGGCCACCCGCCTGGCACTGCTCGTAATGGCTGAACCCGCTGCGGTAGAAGGTCTCCTTGATGTGCAGCACATCGCGCAGCAGATCGGTATCGACCAGCGCCTTGCGCCCCACTTCGTGATCGGCCAGAAGTGCCAGGTCGTACCAATGCCGCGATAGCCGCTCGGCGCCGACGCGCAGGTCAGGACGATGGCACTCGACATGGATCAGCGTGGCTTTCTCCCAGAATGTGCGCATCGGCGACAGCACCGCCACCTGGGCACTCGGGAACACCAGCCCTGGCACGTGCGCAGCCACATCCGGCACGATCGTCACGGAGTCCTGCGGCAGCGTGGCATTGCGTCCACCGAACTCGATCAGCACGCTCGGTCGCAGATAAGCGTCTGTGTTCTCTACCGCGCTGGGGTAGTACAGCCAGAGCTTCTCTGCATCGTCGCTGACCTCGAGAGCGAACTCATGCGCGGGGAGTGCTTGCGCCAGCGCATCTCGAAGTGCCGGTACTAGCTCCTCGGTGACGTGTTTCGCCAAAGCCACCTTGAGCGCATCAGACAGTTTTTTGCGCTGGGTGTTGGAAAGGCCCACGAGATCAGGTACATCGGTCGCCAGACTCCGGTAGTCGATGGTGACGTCGATGTCCTCGGAAAAGCGTTCGATGGCCTGATAGACCTTGGACAGCGATGTCCCCCCCTTGAACGCCATCGGCTTGCGATGCGGTAGCGCGAACAGGATGCCCAGCGTCTGGCACAGCCAGATGTCTTTTTCCAGGATTTCGGCGCGGCGGCCCAGCACCGGTGCCAGGCCATGCAGCAGCTCGGCCTGCTCGGCCAGGGACAAATCGAAGTAGTGCTGCGTGGATTCACGCATGGGCCAGTTCGCCTCGCTCGTAGCAGGCCAGGGCTTCCACCATCCAGGCCGGCATCGACGCCTTGGCCCTGCTCAGCGCCTCGAACTCGGCTGCAGGCAGTTTCTTGGCGATCTGCTTGAACGTGTGTGGCGTGACCTGGCTTCGCCCCAGGTACCACAGAGCTGATAGCGCCTGCCCTGCTGGCCGGCCCGCCAGCGCCAGCTTGCGCGGCGCCACGTGCTGCAGTCGGACGACCAGTTTGCCCAGCCGGATCTGGTGGGAGGATCCTGTGGTCTGAAAAACCACCTGTACCGGCACCTGCGTGGACAGGCCCAGGCGCCGCGCGGCTTCCGCCCCATGGATCTCGATCGTCGCCCCTTCCGCCTCGGCCACAGTCCGCGCGACCTGTTCGGGCGCGGGCATCGATTTGATGCCGAACCGTCCGGTCTTAGGCACGAGATACAAGCCATGACCGATGCGCTCGATGCTGCCCGCCTTGGCCAGCCGCATCAGGGTCTGATCGATGGCCGCGCGCGAACCCAGCCCCGCAAACGATGCGGGGGTGAAGGGCTCGCCTGAGGGTTGCGAAGCGATGCGTTCACGGATGGCTTGGGAGGTGCTCATGGCTGGATTGCTCTTGAATGTTAGATATTTTAATCAAAAATCTAACAACGTGCTCTTCACCTCACACTTAAGAGTGATACGAGGGCACCTATTTCCTGCCAAACTCTCCAGCAAGACTGACGTGAACATTGAATCCACCTCGCCGAATCGAGCCCGGCGAAGCCGCTCTTCAGCGTTTCGCTGAGTTCGCAATAATTGCGAGTGCGGCTCAAAAAATGGACTCAAAAACGGCCTTGAATCGCGTGGCTGTAGGCGGACACCAGTGGATGTCGCTGGACGAAAAAAAGGCCGAAACACGAAGTTTTCGGCCTTTTTTAATCATCTATGGACGTTGGTGGATGTCCATGGACAAAATTCCTGGAGCGGGAAACGAGTCATGCACTAGAGCGCTAAGTCTCTGTTTCCCAATCACTTTCTCCACTGTGGTGATCAGCGAAGAACTCAATTATAGCCTTGTTTTTCGCCCTCGGCAACAAAGTTCATCCAACCACTTCCACCAGCGTCCAAGGATGATCCATCCACCCGTCGTTACGCCTGATGCGTCCAGCTGCTGAGCGGGTTCGCTATCGAACTCCAACTTGCGACGATCATGACTTGCGCTCGCTCCGCAGGCAGCGCGGGGTGGTGTCGCGTGGACTGCCTGGCACCTGGACGGCTGTAGGACACAACCGCCGGCATCGGAACACCGCAAGTACTCATCTTTACATCGCTGCGGCTAACTTCGCCGGAGCGCAACGCGGCGCCAGTGTAGTGGCAGCCAGCCTCAACGAAGGCGTGCAGCAATCCGGTTCATCTGCTCGATCTCCGCGCGCTGGCCATCGGAAATCGCTTGGCATAGGTTGACGAGTTCCGGATCTGAGAGCTGCGCCTCGCGGCACATGAGGATCGCTCCCGAATGGTGCGGGACCATAGACGCGATGAACTGTCGATCGCCGATTCCGGTTTGAGCACGGGTCGCGGCAAAAGAACCGAGTGTGAGAACGGCAAACAAGCCGTACAGCACGAGATTGAGCCGCCGGTTTGGAAACATGCCGGGCATTGTCGCTAGCATGAAGATGCCCATTGGCGCCCACATAGTGACCGCCATGTAGAGCATGTTGAGATTGTTTCTGAAGTCCCTGGCGCCGTCGATCATGCTGAACATTACGAAGTACATGACGACGAGGCCCAACACCATGTTCACCCAGAACTTGGCGTATGGTCGGCCGTGCTTACCCATCTGACCGGATGTGTGATGTTGATGTTCATGGGAATGTTCAGCCATCTCCGTCTCCTATGTGCTGGGGCAACCTGGCAGGGTCACTGGTACTGCGGCAGATACTTTGTCGATATATCAGCATGTGGAGCGATGCATCACTAACCGCTGATTTCCAGTCACCAACTGGACGTAGGGGCGTCGAACGCTTCAACTCGCTGGTCTTGAACCGTCTGGATATCAGACCATACCAAATCGGTCTTGATGGGCTTTGCGCCACCTATGACGCTGGTACCGTGAGCGCCAATATCGAGCTTGCGTCCTCATCGCTCGATGGGCCGGCAACTGATCGATTCTTGCATATCAAGCAAGACAAGGCCACCTGCGGCGGACGCCAATGGCCTCCTCCGCCTTCGCTTAGGGCATCGCCTCAAGCGTCCGTCGCAGGCCATAACGACACAACAGCCCTTGGGCAAGAAAGGAGCCGGTGATGTAGCGCACCCGAAAGGAGACGAAGACATGCACAAGGACATTTCAACATCAAAGGTGTTCTATCGTCCCATCGAGGCGGCCATCCGATGGGCTGGGTTGCTGCGGTATCTCCCGATGATCCTGGCCACGATCGCGTCACCGCGTGTCCTGCCTCGGTCGCTGAACTGCCCTCGATGGAATGAGTGCCGGCTGCACTCGGAACGTATCTATGACGGCATCCTCAACGGAGAGCTGCCCTACGGCAAGAACGGGATCACGCTCAATGATCCGAAGCTGCTCAATTCTCTGGATCTGACTGTTCGCCATGTCGATCTAAAACGCTGGATGCGCACCCACTATCCCGAGCACCGGCCAGGATTTCTGTTCAGCCGTGGCGAACGCATGGCGCATCCTTTCATCACCATGGAAACAGGACAGGCGATCCTCGTGGAGCGGCTGGCCCTTCAGGCCGCGCTTGAACAAGCCCGACGTGAGATGCGAGAACTGCAGGAGCAGCACGACACGCTACTCAAGCAATCCTCGGTGCTGTTGGCATCCAAGCAATGCGAGATCAGCGAACGGGCGGAAACGACCTATCTCAACATCATTGGAGGGATGTTGACGCTGATGCTGAGCCAGTCGCCTTCAGGCGTGCCCTATTCCAGCTTCAAAACGCAGGAGGCCCTTGTCTCTGCATTGGTCGCCCACTACGGCGGCACCATGGGCATCACTGAGCGCACCTTAAACGGAAAGTTCGCCAACGCTAAGAGGTACGTTCGTAGCGCAAGCGCATGAGGTTATCCAGCTTGTATGTGCAATCGCGGAGATTGCATTTGCAATGTCTTTCCGCAGCCAGGTCTATTGAATAGAGGTCACGCCAACAAACGCCACCGAGCGTTCAGGAGTGACCGCCATGTCGCAGACCCCTGTACTCCCGCCGAACGAGCGCCGCATCCTGCGGCTCGATGAAGTCGAAGCGAAGTCCGGCTTCAAACGCGCCCACATCTACAACCTGATGAAGAAGCGCCAGTTCCCTCAGGCGCTGCGCCTGGGCGTGCGCGCTGTCGGCTGGGATTCGATCGAAATCGACCAGTGGATCGCCGAGCGCCTCAACCACCGGACCTGACCCGCTCTCCCGCGGACTTCCCATTCCCAGCCGGAGAGCGCCATGCAGGTCGTGTCCATCATTTCAACGAAGGGCGGCGTCGGCAAGACCACGACGGCCGCCAACCTGGGCGGGCTCGCCGCGGACGCGGGCCTGCGCGTGCTGCTGCTCGATCTCGACGTGCAGCCCACCTTGTCCTCCTACTACGAACTGACCCAGCGCGCGCCGGGCGGCATCTATGAGCTGTTGGCCTTCAACGAGCGCGACCTTGGCCAGCTCGTGTCCCGCACGATCATCGCGGGCCTGGACCTGGTGCTGTCCAACGACCACCGGGGCGAGCTGAACACGTTGTTGCTGCATGCGCCGGATGGCCGCCTGCGGTTGCGGCATCTGCTGCCAGCACTTGCTCCCCTCTACGACCTGGTGCTGATCGACACCCAGGGCGCGCGTTCCGTGCTGCTGGAGATGGCGGTGCTCGCCTCCGATCTCGCGCTGTCGCCCGTCACGCCGGAAATCCTCGCGGCACGCGAGCTGCGGCGCGGCACCATGCAGTTGCTCGAAGACATTGCGCCGTACCGGCACCTGGGTATCGAACCGCCGCCGCTGCACTTGCTCATCAACCGCGTCCACCCGGTGTCCGCCAACGCACGGCTGATCCAGCAGGCCCTGCGCGACCTGTTCCAGGACAGCGCCGGCATCCGCGTGCTCGCCACCGACGTGCCGGCCATAGAAGCGTATCCACGTGCCGCAACGCGCGGCCTGCCGGTGCATCGGGTCGAGCACCGCCAGCCGCCCGGCAGAGTCGCCCCTGCCGCGCTCGACACGATGCGCGCGCTCGCCAGCGAGTTGTTCCCGCAATGGCAGGACCGACTGGCTCAAGTATCC
>MKUP01000009.1 GCA_001898625.1 Burkholderiales bacterium 67-32 | reverse complement strand
CTCCTCGTTGTGCGGGTTGACCGCACAACGGTAGCCGACACCGGACCGCGCGAAGACGCCGCCTTCGCTGGCTTGCCGACGATTACCGCGGCACTCGCCTTTACCATGCGCCCATCCCCGACGCCCCAGCGCCGGGGACCAACTTGCCGGCCCTCGGACGCCAGGGCGACGGTGCCGACGCCGAGGGCGTTGCCCAGGCCAAAGGCCGGGCGAAGGTGGCGCACCCGCAGCACCAGGGCGAGGGCAAGCCGTCTGCACGGGCGAGGCCAACGCCGCCGCACGCGCCATGCGGCGCAGCCCGCATCGGCGCTGCGTGTCGGCAAGCAAGCCGGCCCGCAAGCCGCGTGCAGCGCGGCGCGCAGGATGGCGCGCAATGTGGGCAGCATTCACGGCGCACCCCACACCCAGAGCGGCACGACACGGCCGAAAGCCGCCGTGCGCGGAATCGGCCCGAAGTAGCGGCTATCGAACGAGTCCAGCCGGCCAGGACTGAGCAGGAACCATTCGTCGGGACCGAGCAGCCGGCAGCCGGGCCAGGCCGCCAGCGGCCGGCCCAGGCGGTCGGCAGCGAGTGTGCGCGCCACGGCACGGCCATTGATGCGCACTATGCCGTTGCGCACGCAAACGTGATCGCCGTAGCCAGCGGCAATCGGCTTGATGAGCGGCACGCTGGTCGGCAGGTAGTGCCGCGCGGCGGCGAGCTGGGCGACGGCCGATGGTAAGCGCGTCAGGATGATGTCGCCCACGCGCGGCGGCTGCGCGGTGACGAGGTAGAAGCCGCGCGGAATGCTGGCGCTGGCGTTGTAGGTCAGGCGCGGCGCGGCCGGCGCTTGCGGCGACACGGCGCGCAGCAGGCCGGGCGCGAAGATCGCCGCGACGCCCAAGGTCATCGCGGCCAGCACGCCGGCGCGCACGCGCCAGGTGGGCGAGACAAAGCGAGGCTGCACGTCAGGCATGAACATCTCCTTGCAAGGCGCTGCGCGCGAGGTAGGCCGCGTGCCGCTCGGCCGTGTAGGCCGGCGGCGCCTGCCGCGTGGCGAGCCGGTTGTGGACGGTGCGCCAGTAGTCGGGCGAGACCGACACGGACGCGAGGCCGGCGGCCTCGATGGCGTCGATGCAGGCCAGGGCCACCCGCACGGCGGGCCGACCCTCGGCGTGCAGCAAGAGGCGCGCGCCGGGCGTCACGCCCGCGATGCGCTGCAAGCCTTCGGCGGGCGGGGTTTGCGACCCGCCGGCTTGCAGCACCATGAGCTGCCAAAGCACCGTCCCGTAGGCATTGGCAGCCCAGCGCAGACGGGCGCATACCGCGCCAGCCGGGAACACGGCCAGGCGCCGCCAGTCGTCCAGGCGCACGATGCGCAGCGGCGCGCCGAAGCGCAGGCGGACACGGGCGCGGCGCGCGCGGAACAGCGCCACGCGCATCGCGCCGGCCGCAGGCGTGGCGGGGGATACCGGTCGGGCGATCATGGCTTGCGCTCCGGGAACTCGCGTTCGAGCAGCACACGCAGCAGCGTGGCCGCCGTCACGCCGCGCTCGTAGGCCGCCATGCGGATGCGCCCGCGCAGCGCCGGCGTGATGTCCACGGTCAGGCGCGCGGTGTAGACCGGCGCCTGGGCGTCGCCACGGCGCACCCAGGCGGTGGCCACCGTGGGCGCGGGCCGCTGGCCGATGGCTACGCGGGCACGCCCCGGGGCCTGGCGCGCGTCGTACTTGTCGTGTTCATCGCTCATGGCAGCGCCTCGCGCACGGCAGCGGCCAGCCGCGCGATTTCGTGCGCGGCTGGGCAGCGTGCATCGCGCTCGCGGGCGAGCACGCCGGCGGACACGCTCTCGGCGTAGACGATGCGCTGGGCGACTTCGGCGGCGAGCGCCGGCAGCGGCTGCTCGGCCAGCGCCGCGCGCGCTTCGCGCCCGAGCACCGTGCCGACCACGCGCCGGTTGACGACGAAGGCCGCGCGAAGCTGCGGCCGGTACAGCCGCGCCTCCGCGATGAGCCGCACCGTATCGACGCTGGCCCAGATGTCGTAGGCCGAGGGCTGCACGGGGATCAGCACGAGGTCGGCCGCGAGCAGCGCCGAACGGGTAATCGAGGCCGAGCGCGGCGGCCCGTCGATGACGATGAAATCCGCGTTCTGCGCGAGCTGGGGCACCTCGACGTGCAGCGAGTCGCGCGCCAGGCCGTAGACGCCGTACAGGCGGGTATGGCGGCGCTGCGCGCGCCGCTCGGCCCAGTCCGAGGCCGACGCCTGCGGGTCGGCGTCGATCAGCACGACGCGGTGGCCGTCGAGCGCCAGTTCGCCGGCCAGGTGCGTCGCCAGGGTGGTCTTGCCCGAGCCGCCTTTCTGGTTCAAGAACGCAATGACCTGGCCCGTGCGCGGCAGCGCCAGGCCAGGTTCGAGCATGGCGGCTTGGGACGAGAACGGCGCCGACAAGGGTTCTCCTTGCCGACCGCCGTTTACGGCCTCGCGCGGGCCACTGCTCAAATTTTGAGCAGACAACCTCGCGCCATCATTCTTAGTTAGTCTTTTAGTTAGATAGTTAGAAGCGCCCCGCAGCGCCAATGCCGGCGCGCGTTTCCAGGCATCGCTGCGCCTGATAGCACGAACATTCTGCGCCTGATAGCACGAGGCCGATGCGCCTGAAAGCACGACCGCATCCACAGGATGTTCACAGCTTTGTCCACAAGTTATCCACATCGCGCACTCCTCCTCACGGCGCGGGCGCGCCGGACAGACGATGGAAATAGAGGTGTTCGACGCCGCCGGAGAGCGCCACGCGCAGGCGGTAGCCGGGCAGCGCCTGGCGCTGCGCGAGCCGGCGCACGTCCAGGGCGAAGTCCGAGTAGCGGGCGAGACTGCCCGACTTGGCGTAGAGGTGGCGCAGCTCGAACATCCAGCCCAGGCGCTGCGTGCCGCCGTGCTTGCGCACCAGGCGATACAGCCAGCGTTCGATCCCGCCGCTCAAGCGGAAGTAGCGCGGGTCGATGCCCAGCACCAGGGCATCGGTCATCACGCCGCTGTAGAACCAGTCGGGCACGATCAGCTCGATACCGCCTGACCGGCCGCCGGGGCGCACGGTCTCGCGCCATTCGTTGACCCAGGAGAAGCGGTGCAGGCGCCGGCGGTCGCCCTGGCGCAGCGAGGTCGCCACCGTGGTCGATTGCAAGCGATCGAGCGCGGCGCGCAGGCGCTGGTAGTCGCGCAGCGACGTACCGCGCCCCGTGAAGGCGAGGATCTCGTGCGGGGTGGCCGCCATCAGCCGCGAGGTCGCAAGCCCCATGTCGCGGGCGGCGACGAGCTGGCTGGCGGCCCAGATCAGCACGTCGGCATCCCAGATGGTGGCGATGCCGTGCTCGGGCACGCCCTCGACGCGGATACGCACAGGGCCGGCCTCGAAGTCGATGGGCGCCACGCGCCGGTTCTTGCCCAGCGCGAAGAAGGGATACGCCATGAGGTCTTGCGCATCGCGCGGGCGCATGTCGCCCGGCAGCGCCCGGAACAGCGTGAGCTGTTCGCGCTCGCCGGCGGGAGGTTTGCGCGCGGCCATGGCCAGAACCCCGAGGTGCGCCAGGCCGTCAGCGGCCGGCGCGGCGGTCCAGGTACTCGGGGTCCGAGGTCATGGCGTAGCTGCGGCCATCGGCCCAGGCGTCCAGGTCGGCGAGCGCGTAGCGCACGCGCCGGCCGAATTTACGGAACCGGGGGCCGCCGCCCAGCACGCGCAGCTTTTCCAGTGTCCTGGGAGATAGGCGCAAGTGGGCAGCCGCTTCATCGTTGGTGAGGTAGCGCGCGGTCGCTGCACCGGCAGGCGCAACAACGGGCGGGATTGAAGCAGGCAGGGAAACGTGGGACGGGGCCATGATGCCTCCAGCTAGACGCGGCGCCGAACGGCGCAGCGCCGTCGGCTGGAGACAGTCTCGGCAGGAGGCGGCGTAGCCGGAATGGAGGATTTTTAGGGGGGTGGATTTTTCTCCCTGGCGGGTGCCTGGACGGCGGCTATGCGGCGGCCTGGGTGTTGGTGGATCTGTCGGCATCCGCCGGGGGCAGCCCGGCGAGCTGCCGGTAGCCGCCGCGCATCAGGGCGTAGCCGCGCGCGAGGCTGTGGCGCACCTGCGCCCGCAGCGCGCTGTCGGCGTGCCATTGCGCCTGCACGCGCTCGGTGCCGTACAGCGCCTCGGCGATGTGGCGCTGCGAGGCGCCGGCCTGCGCGCCATCGAGCGCCTGCAAGGCGTGCAGATGGTGCAGGCTGGCCTGCGTCACAGGGTGGACGTGGGGATGGCCGTGGCGATGGACAGGATGGGCCTGGCCGGACGCGGCCGCGCGTCGCGGCACGAAGTGGGCCGCGTGCTCGGCCAGCAGCGCGGTCTGCGCGCGCAAGCGGGCATCGAGCGGCACGGCGCACAGCGCCGGCCGGCCATCGAGCACACCCGCGCCGAGCCGGGCGCGCAGGCTGTGCCCCGCCCCATCGTCGTCGCGCACCTGCAAAGCGTAGCCGCCCGCAGGCAGCGCGGCCAGGCGCTTCTCGCCAGGGATGTGCCAGAGGTTTAAGCCGGCGTCAGTTGTCCCCCCGGCTGGACCGTCGATGGCGTAGACGTGCAGCAGCGCCGGCATCCGGTCGTCCCAGACTGGATGCGCGCGCCGCGCGTCAAGCTGCGGATCTTCGAGTTGGACCAGACCCCAGGGTTGCGCTGCGCCGGGCGGCGCGCGGCGGCCCTGGGCGTGACCATACTGGCGCCAACAGGCGCGGTAGGCGGGCGAGCGGCGCAGGTATTCCCACGCGAGGCTCGCGGCATCGAGCCGCAGCAGGTATAGGTAGGCCGCTGTCGCCTGCCAGGGCGCGTTGTCGTTGTCGGGTGCGCGCATCGTCTCCTCCCGCAAATAGCCCCCTACCCCGGCAGCGGGCTGGGGGGCAAGCGATCGGCGGTCTGATACCGCCGGTCGGAAGCTGGGAGAGGCCAGCACGGGCCAGTAGGGTCACTAGCGGTTCACCCGGCCCGCTGCTAGTCCTCAACGTAGGCGCCCTGGGCGATGGCCCGCGCGGCGTAGTCCGACAGCGTGCGCCGGGCCTGGAAACTCGTATCCACGGCCACCGGGTAGCCGTTCGGCCCGCGCATCGCTTCGAGGTCGTCCAGGCGGATGTCCCCGAGTTGCGGGAAGCCCGTGCCGGGATCGCACAGCCCATATAGCCGCGCAGGCTCCTGCGGATCGGCCGTCGCCAACAGCCACACCACGCCCGCGTCCGGCGTGTAGAGCTTGACCACGGGCACCGGGTCGAAACCGGGATCACGGGTGCATTGCTGGCCTTGGGCCAGCAGTCGGGCGTGCTGCGCGTCGGTCAAGAGCGGCATGGACGCCTCCGGGGCGCGGGGGTTGGCGGCAAGCCAGGCGGGGGTGTTATAAGCATGGCATCAATCATCGCAGTCCGGCAAGACGCCGGTAGGTGGAGGACAAGGTGGAAAGTGTCCTGGGATTCCTCGGTTTCGTGCTGCGGCAACTGGCCTTCGAGGCCATCTTCTTCTGGCCGGGCTGGGCCGTCCTCAAGGTGCTGACCCTGGGCCGCTACCCGCGCTTGCGCGGCCAGTACCTCAACCTGGACTACACGGAAATCACACTCATCGTCTTTGTCGGCGTGCTGTCCGTGTTCGGCCTGGTCGTCCTCGCCGCCAAGTTCTGGCCTGAAATGGTCCAGGTCAGTTCGACGTAAATCCGTAAAACCGCCGCCACGCCGGAAATACGGAACGGCGCCAAATCGTAGACCCGCCGAACCGGATGGACGGGCTTCCTGACATCCGCCGAAACGGCGCTACGGATTGCCGTAAAAACGCGGAACCGTAATTTCTACTGTATCAGGAAAAGGGCTATTTATGCCGTGAACATTTAGTCCGTGCATAAGTACGCCGTGGTGGTTTGTGCGCTCATGCCAAATGATGCGCGCATGACCACATACAAGCCATCGACCGACAAGAACCCGCTATTCACCACCTTTGGGGAGGTCGTGCGTCGACGGCGCAAGGCGTTGGGCTACTCGCAGGAAGCCTTTGGCGACGCCTGCGGGATAGACCGCAGCTACATGGGCCGCATCGAGCGCGGCGAGCACAACCCGACCTTGGCCAGCATCATGAAGATCATCGAGACGCTGGGTGTCCAGCCCTCCGAGTTCTTCCGGGACTTCGACACGCGGCCCTAATTGTCCGTCGATCGCGGCCAGGCGTAACGCGCGTCAGCGATGAAAGCCGCTAGGTCGAGACGCCGCCGGCGGCTCGATGCGCAGCACGCCAGCGCGACCCGGCGCAGCCGGGGACGCCCAAGGGGTAGGGGGAAAAGGTCAGGAGTCAGGCCACCACATTCAGCCAACCCGCCAGCGTCACGTCACCTATCGCCACGCCCGGCACGATCCGCACGTCCTCGGCGGATACCATGCACCAGCGCCCGCCATCTACCGCCAACGTCGCCTTGCCTTCCTGTGCCAGCTCGTCGGCATCGAGCACCCCATAGACCGGCCCACCCAGCGCCTCGTCCGTCCAATTGCGCAGCAAGGCCACGCAGCTCGCGCCCCATGTCCTTCCGATATTCCTTGTTCGATGCGTGTGGCTGCGATCTTCACCCGCGCCATCGAGCGCGCGCTAGACGTAGAACTACGTATAGCGCGAAGAATCGGACGCTTTCACGGCCGAGGCACGAGCATAAAAACACCGACCGCGGCGCGAAGCCGGGGCCGGCAGGCACGCGCTCGCCCGGCGAGCCGGGCGGGCGGTGCTTAGTGCGCCTTCGAGGGGCGCGACCAGATGAGATCGAAGTTGCCCTCCTCGCCCTCGATCAGCCGCGCGTAGATGGTGGCCGGGAACGACGGGTCATCGAGCGTGACCGACAGATAGGGGCGGTCCTGCTGGGAGACCTTGCGCCATGCCGCGCCGATCTCGAAGTTGCCCGCCAGGATGCGGAAGTCCGGCGCCTTCTCGCTGTCCTTGTCGGTCGGGACGATCTTGACCTTGACGTTCAAGGTCAGGGTGCGAACGGTGCCCGTGTAGCCCTTGTCCTGGGCGGCGAAGTTGCCGATGTTAGCCATGATGAAAGCTCCTTGAGGTTGCAAGTCGCGCCCGATTGCGCGTCCTTGTGTGATCCGATCGGGCGAGGACCGGGCGAGGCGCACCCCGTAAGGGCGGCAACGCAGTGGACGACCGGAAGGCCCGGCGATTTTGGCTCGCGAGGAATGCGCGTAGCGCAGGGGAAAATCGTTGGGCCGCACGGTTGCGCTGATGAAGCCCGAGGCGGCCAGGGGCCGCCGTGCCGCAAGCCAGGATTCACAACAACAAGGCCGTGCCATCGGGTGTGAACCTTGCTCAAGGGGCTTCATGGCCGACACGTTCGCTGCCATGACACTGCAAGGGTCCGCCGTTCGTGCAAGCCTGAGCATGGCAAGGTCTCCCGGCCGACACCGCGGGCAGGCACCGGCGCATCCAGGTGGGCAGGATCGGCGCGGCATGGCACAAGATTCCGCGCGCCGCCCCGTCGGTCTCGCGTGCCGTCGCCGGCACGCCATGCGCTAGGGTCGAGGACGAGGGCGCACCGGGCAACTGGCTCGGGCGCACTCCGGCGTACTGCCCGCCCGCCTGGCCCGCCGGGCGGGCGCGTGCTTGCCCTGCCGTCATCCGCCACCGGCCGGCGGCCAGGCGGCCGGTCTCGACAATGAACAGCGTGGGGGAACCTCGCCGCCTCGGGCGGCGCTCGACAGGGGGTGATGGGGGTGTGATGGGGGATGGACGTTCCCGCCGTGCCTGGGCTACCCCAGGCGCGGCGGGCCGGTTTGCCCGTGCCTCGATGGCCGGGCAAAACGCACCGCGCCCGCCGGACGTGGCCCGAGAGGGCCATGCGCGGCGGGCGCGGCAGGGCAAGACGGTAGAGAGCAGGAACGGCAGGCCCGCTTGCGCAGGCCCGCCGCCCCATCAAACCCCGGTCATGCGGTGCGCAGCATGTCGGGCAGCCATTTGGCGGCGCTGGCGTGTTCGCCCGCCTCCCGTGCCATGTCGGCTTTCTTGTAGCCCGCGATGCGGTTGAACTCGGTGGGCTTGAAGGTCTTGATGCCGGCCAGGATCAGCGCCTTGGAGACGTGGTTGAAATACGCCTCGCCGGTCGGTTGCCAATAGGCGCTCATGTCGAGCTTGACGGCCTGGGCCAGCGCGTCGGCGCGGGTGTCGCGCTCGTCGCGCACCACGGCATCGACTGTGCCCGCCACGCATACGGCCAGCAGAGAAAGCACGTCGGCCCGCTTCATCTCGCGCACGGCGTCGAACAGGTCGGCCTCATCGGCGGGCAACCGTTCGCGCCATGCGGTGCGCAGCGCGTCGAACGCGGCCTGGGCCTTGCTCTCGGCCAGTTCAGGCGCGTGCTGGTGCAGGCCGTCCTGGGGATGGACGACGATTTGCAGCAGGCTGTCTCCGCCGCCGTAGAACACGGTCAGCGCCAGCCGATGCACCAGCACGGCCAAGGCCACGTCCGGCTTGGCCGCGACTTCGGCTTGCAGCGCGGCGGTGCGGTGGGCGCTGAGGTTGCGCACCAGCCGCTCGGAAAGCGTCTTGCCGGGCTTGGCCTCGTCGTCCTGGCCGTCCGTATCGTCCTGCCCCTCGCGCTCGGCCTGGGGGCTGGCCTTGGCGATGGCCTTGGCATCCTCGGGCCGCACCAGCCCGCGATGCACGACGATTTCCCCCTCGTGGTCGAGCGTCACGACCGCGCCGGATGCCGCCACCGTTTCAGGCGCGTAGGCCATGAGGTCGGCATAGAGCGCGTCCAGGGCTTCGCCCACGCGGTCGCCCTCCTCGTAGAGCGGCGCGGCGGCGTCCTCGTCCTCGGCTTCCTCGGCGGCGTGCAGGGCTTCCTCGATTGCGGCCTGCCGGGCTTGCAGCTTGGCGAGGCGCTTGGCTTGCCTGGCATTGGGTTCGCGCTCGGTCTGCGGGGCGCGGCGAAACGCGGCCAGTTCGCTGTAGCCGAAGCCGGGCACGGCCTCGACCCATTTCCAACCCTCGGCCCGCACATCAGCGGCGGCGGCATCGAGCTTGTCCGCCGCCAGCCGCGCCAGCAGGTCGGCGTCGGTGAGATAGACGCCCTGGCCGTCCTCGGCGAAGAGGTCGCGGCGGATGCCGCCGCCCGCCGCCGCGTAGGCGTCCACGCCGACGAAGCGGGCCAGCGGGCTTCTCGCGGCGTCCACGTCGCGCTGCGTCAGTCGCCTACGCAGCGCATACGGCTCGCGCTCATGCGCCGGGGCATCGTAGAACGCGTTTTCCTGCGCCTTGTGGTCGTCGGTGAGCGTCAGCACCATCAACTGTTCCAGCGTGACGCCGCCCTGGCGGTAGTCGGCCATCAGGCGCGGCGAGACGCGGGCGAGCTTGAGCCGCCGCTGGACCACCAAGGGCGTGACGCCGAAATCGGCCGCAATGTCCTCGATGGGCCTGCCCTCGTTGACCAGCGCCAGGAATGCCTCGAACTGGTCGGCCGGGTGCATGTCCTCGCGCTGCATGTTTTCGGTCAGGCTCACGGTCACGGCGCTGGCGTCGGGCACGACGAGGCAAGGAATGGACTGGTCGCGGACGTAGCGGCGTTGCTTGACGAGCAGGCGCATCGCAGCGAAACGCCGCCCGCCCGCGACGACTTCGTACTGGCCGTCCTCGCCCGCCACCGGCACGACGATCAGGTTTTGCATCAGGCCCACGCGGAAGATGCTCTCGGCCAGGGCATCGACCGGCGCGCGGGTCTTGCGCACGTTGCGCTTGGACAGGCGCAGCAGGGACAGCGCGATGAAGCGCAGTTCGGCGGCGGGCGCGTCCGCCGTGTCGGCCTGGACGGCTTCAGCCTCGCCCGCCTGGATGGCGGCCTGGGCTTGGTCGAGCACAGCGAGGGCCTGCCGGGCGGCCTCCTGCTCGGGGTGTGGGGCAGCGGGCAGCGCGGCGGGTGGTGCAGCCTTGTCGGCCGGTTCGACAACGGCCCGCACGGCCTGGGTTTCGGCAACGGTGGTGGTGTTCATGATGCGGCTCCTGGAAAGAGACGCCCTGGGCAGGGGGAATCCCCACCTGGGCACGAAGGGCCGGGGTGGCCCTTCGTGCCCATGCGCACCACGCGGCATGGGCGGGGTGCGCCGTCAAGGGGAAAAGCGGACGGCCCTGGCGCGGCCCGCAGCCGAAGGCGAGGACACGGGGGCCGACCGCGGCCCTTGACGGGACAAGCGCCCCGGCCATGCCAGGCAAGCGCCAGGCGCGCGCAGGCGTCCCCAGGGGGCTTTGCCCTGGACGCCGGAGGCCACCGCCAGGGGGTTGTCCGCTGGCGCAGCCGGCTCACGTCGAGGGGTGGCTGGGGTGGACGCCCGATCGCGTCCAGGCAAGAAACGGCGGGGCGGGCCCGCCGCCCCGCCGGCTACAGCAGCCCGTCCTGGGCCATCGAGATCACCCGGCTGCCCGCGACGATGAAGTGGTCCAGCAGTCGCACGTCCACCAGCGCCAAGGCCTTCTGGAGCGTCTGCGTCAGTTGCCGGTCCGCCTGGCTGGCTTCGGCCACGCCGGAGGGGTGGTTGTGGACCTTATGTGCCCTGTTTTCTTATGTGCCCGGTCGTACCGATAGGGGCATATTTCAAGCACTTCTGAGCACGGCCTGGCCACATAA
>MKUP01000008.1 GCA_001898625.1 Burkholderiales bacterium 67-32 | reverse complement strand
ATGAAGAAGTTTTTTACGTCTGTCAAATCGTCGTTAGCTGCTGTTTACTACGCCGCCACTTCGATTCGTCAGACCCCCGCTGCATTACCACCTTGCCGCAGGGCTCCTTCTTTTGGTCGGCTGATTCGCTGCGCCCGCTTATGCGTAACCGCTGCTGAAACTGCCTTCCTCACCCTTCGCACCACCCGCTTCGCTGTTCGCGTTGCGTTTGCTGCGTCGAGAAAGAGACTATAGCACGGTTTTTCTGGCGTGTGCAACTCGCCCGCGGGAAAAGAGAAGAAAGCCGCCCCTGCGGCTCCCTTCCCTATATATAGCGACTATGCGGGCGTGTGATCGAGCCCGATGTCCAGCACGCCCACGCTGTGCGTCAGCCAGCCGATGGAGATCAGGTCCACGCCGGTACGGGCCACCGCCGGAGCGGTCTGGGGAGTGATGCGCCCCGAAGCCTCGGTCACCGCGCGGCCGTCCACTCGGCGCACCGCCTCGGTCATCGTCTCGACGCTCATGTTATCCAGCAGGATGGCGTCCACCCTCAACTCCAGCGCCTCGTCCAGCTGTTCCAGCGTATCGACCTCCAGCTCTATCTTCACCAGGTGCCCCACGCCGGCGCGCGCGCGCCGCACCGCCTCGGCGACGCTGCCAGCGATCGCCACGTGGTTGTCCTTGATCAGCACCGCGTCATCCAGGCCGAAGCGATGATTGGAGCCGCCGCCCACCCGGACCGCGTACTTCTGCACGATGCGCATCCCCGGCATGGTCTTGCGGGTGCACACCACGCGCGACCGCGCATCGCCGATGGCATCGACCACGGAAGCCGTCGCCGACGCGATGCCGCTCATATGGCACAGGAAATTCAGCGCGGTGCGTTCGGCCGTCAACATGGCGCGCGAATTGCCCTCCACCACCGCGATGACGTCCCCCGGCTGGATGCGGCTGCCGTCCGGCTTGCGCACGTCGACGCGGATGTCCGGATCGATCAGGCCGAATGCCACGCGCGCCACGTCCATGCCGGCGACCACGCCGGGCTGGCGCGCCACCATCGCGGTGCGGCCGCGATGGCCGGCGGGCACGATGGCGTTCGTGGTCACGTCGCCCGCGCGGCCCAGGTCTTCCAGCAGGGTGGCGCGAACCAGGGGCTCGATCATGACCAAGGGCAGCGGCGCGATGTCCCAGGCCTCCTGGGCACCCCGGCCATAGGCGCTGAGGTTATTTATGCTCATAATGAGTATTTTCCGTTGAAAAAAATCGCGGCTCTAGCCGTCGTCTTTATGCTAAGTATGAGCATAAGGGCTGTCAATACGTGGAAACCTGAAAAAGACGTTTCAGTGGCTTAGTTGCCGCGGACCAGCGGGAGCTTGCTGCCGCTCAGGGCGCGCTCCAGCATCACGTCGCCGCGGAAGCGGAAAAGCTTGGCCGGGCGCCCTGGCGTCTCGGTGGACAGCGCGCCGGTTTCCTCGACCAGTTGCTGTTGCTCGATGAAGCGGCGGAAGTTCTGCTTGTGCAGCGACCGCCCGGCCAGCGCCTCGACAGCCTGCTGCAATTGCAGCAAGGTGAAGGCCGGCGGCATCAGCTCGAACACCACGGGGCGGTATTTGATCTTGGCCCGCAGGCGCGCGATGCCGGTGGCCAGGATACGGCGGTGGTCGTGCCGCATGGGCTGGCCCAGGTGCGGCAGCCCGGTCCTGCCGGCGCGGCGGATGGCTTCGTGCACCAAGCCCGCCTCGAACAGGAGTTCGTAGCGCTGCAGGACCAGTTCCTCGTTCCAGGTCCGGCCGTCCAGGCCAAAACAGACCTCGGCCCGCTGCTGCCGGGTGCGGCGCTGGGCCGCATCGGCGCCCGCCCGGCACCATTCACGCAGCGCGCCGTCGATCAGTTCCCCCAGTTCGGCCGACGGCGCACGCCGGTCTTCCCAGGGGAAATAGCGGTACCAGCCATGCCAGGCGGCATCGGCGCCGGAAACCGGCCCCTGCCGCGTCAGGGCCAGGTAGCTGATGGAAATGACGCGCTGTTCGGTGTTCTGTTCGGTGCGGTCGCGATCGGCGAAGGTATAGAGCTGCTCGACGTAGCCCAGCGGGTGGTGCGTCTGCTCCTCCACCCAGGCGCGCAGCCCGGCCTGCAGCGAGCGGTGGCCGGACTCGAAGGGGCCGGACGGCAGCATGCGTCCATCGTGCGTGGTCAGGACCAGCGGCTCGGCATCGGTGGCGGCGACAAGCACCGCGACCAATTCGGCCGCAAGGGGGTGTTGGCTGGCGACAGTCAAGGGTGTCTCATTTCCTGCGCAAGTCGCTCCAGTCGGCGGTGGTAATGGCCAGCACGGCCGCCACCCAGGTCACCATCATCGCCAGCCAGCCGGTATAGCTGGGGTAGCCCCTGGACAGCACGTAGGCGCTGCAGCCGATCGCCACCAGCACCAGCCACGGCGCGCGGCGGCGGGCATAGCTGCTGCGCGTGTCCTCGGGTTGCCGGCGGGGGTCCATGAAGAGTCCCATTACATCCTCCATCAAACAGCGCCGCATTTTAGAAGATATGGCGCCGTCCCCGCCGATCTCTTTCGCGACCGCGCCCGGCAGGGCCTAGCGGTCGAGCAGCGACATCCCCAATTGGGCCCGGCGCTGCAGCCACAGGCTGGGCCGGTAACGCATGTCGCCGGTGACGCGCACGATGTTGCGCAGGATCTCGACGATGCGGGCGGTGCCCAGCGCGTCGCCCATGGCCAGCGGCCCCTTGGGGTAGCCCAGGCCCAGCGCGACGGCGCGGTCGATGTCCTCGGGCGTGGCGATGCCCTGCTGGGCGATATCGCAGGCGATGTTGACGATGGTGGCGACGATGCGCTGGGCGACGAAGCCGGGCGAATCCTGCACCAGCGTCACCGGCGCGCCGTCGGAGGAGAAGCGGGCCACGGCGGCGTCCCGCCACGCCTGCGCGGTCAGCGGCGTGGCCATGAGCGTACGGCGGCGCCCTTCCGGCAGACCGTGCAGAATGTCCACGGCCACCGTCCGGCGGGCATCCAGGCCCTGTTCGCAGACTGCCGTGGTGGCATCCTCGCCCAGGGGCGTGACCACGATCAAGGCATCATCACCGGGACGGTCGCCCTGCTGCACCTGCGCGCCCAGGCGCTCCAGCAGTTCGACCACCACCGCCCGGCCCTCGGGGCGCGCCGGCGACACCCAGACCTCGGGGATCCGCTCGACCGCAGGCGGCGGCGCCTCGGGCGCGACCTGCTTCTTGCCATCGACATAAGCGTAGAAGCCCTGGTCCGTCTTGCGGCCCAGCAGTCCGCCGGCCAGACGCACCGTGGTCAGCGGCGAGGGGCGAAAGCGCGGCTCGTCGAAGAACTGGCGGTAGATCGACTCCATGGCGGGATGCGAGACGTCCAGGCCAGTCAGGTCCATCAATTCGAAGGGCCCCATGCGAAACCCGGCCTGGCCGGTCATGACGGCATCGACCTGGGCGCAGTCGGCCACGCCCTCCTGCAGCACCCGCAGCCCCTCGGTGCTCAGGCCCCGGCCGGCGTGGTTGACGATGAAGCCGGGCATGTCCTTGGTACGCACGGACGTATGTCCCATGCGGCGCGCCAGCTCCGCCAGCGCATCGCCCACCGCCGGATCGCTGCGCAGGCCGTCGATGACCTCCACCACCTTCATCAGCGGGACGGGGTTGAAGAAATGGTAGCCTGCCACGCGCGCGGGCAGCCGGCACGCCGCGGCGATCGCGGTGATGGACAGGGACGAGGTGTTCGAGGCCAGGATGCAGGCCTCGCCGACGATGTCCTCCAACTGCCGGAACAGCCCCTGCTTGGCGTCCAGCCGTTCGACGATGGCCTCGACCACGAGATCGCAGTCGCGCAATTGCGCCAGGTCCTCGCACAGGGTGAGCGCCTGGAGCGCCGCCTCGGCCCGGGGCGCCTCCAGCTTGCCCTTCTGCACGAGTTTGTCCCAGGTGTCGCGCAGGTTGTCGCGCGCCGACGCGAGCGCCACCTGGGCGGTGTCGTACAGGTAGACGCGCAGCCCGGCCTGGGCCGCGATCTGGGCGATGCCCCTGCCCATGGCGCCCGCGCCGACTATCCCCACGCTATTGATCCGTGCCATTTGTCCCTGCCTCCCTTGGCGGCCCTCAGGCCGTGTATGCCTTGATGGTTTCGCGCGCGATGACGAGTTGCTGTATTTGCGAGGTTCCCTCGTACAGGCGGAACAGGCGGACGTCGCGATAGAAGCGTTCGACCGCGTATTCGGCAATGTAGCCCGATCCGCCGTGGATCTGCACGGCGCGATCGGCCACCCGCCCGACCATTTCGGTGGAGAACAGCTTGCAGCAGGAGGCTTCCAGCGTCGTCGACTCGCCCCGGTCGCGCTTGCGGGCCGCGTCCAGCACCATGGTCCGGGCGGCATAGGCTTCGGTCTGGCTGTCGGCGATCATGGCCTGGATCAACTGGAAGTCGGCGATGGCCTGGCCGAACTGCTTGCGTTCGGTGGCATAGCGCACGGATTCGGCGATCAGCCGCTCGGCCATGCCGACGCAGACGGCCGAGATGTGCAGGCGGCCCTTGTCCAGCACGCGCATGGCGGTGCGAAAGCCGTTACCCTCTTCCCCGCCCAGCAAGGCGCTGGCGGGCACGCGGCAATCGTCGAACACGATGTCGCAGGTCAGCGAGCCGGCCTGGCCCATCTTGCGGTCCGGCTTGCCCAGCGTGATGCCGGGCGTGCCGGCCTCGACCAGGAAGCACGAGATCGCGCCCGACCCGCGCCCTTCGCCCGTGCGGGCCATGACGGTGTACAGGCCGGCGATGGGGGCATTGGTGATGAAACGCTTGGTGCCGTTCAGGACGTAATGGTCGCCGTCGCGGCGCGCCGAGGTCCGCAGCGACAAGGCATCCGACCCAGCGTCCGGTTCGGTCAGCGCGAACGAGCCGATCAGTTCGCCACTGGCCAGGCGCGGCAGGTAGTGGTCGCGCTGCTCGGTGGTGCCCGCCAGCACGATGGCCTGCGAGCCGATGCCGATGTTGGTGCCCGCCAGGGACCGGAAGGCCGGCGACGTGCGGCCCAGCTCCATCGCGATCAGCACTTCCTCTTCCATGTTCAGGCCCAACCCGCCGTACTCCGGCGCGATGGACAGGCCGAACAGGCCCAGCGCCTGCATCTCCTCGCGCACTTGCGGCGGGATCACGCCAGTCTCGGCCACTTCGGCCTCGAGCGGCACCAGGCGCTCGGCCACGAACGTACGCGTGGCCTCGATCAGCAACTTCAAGGTATCGGCATCCAACGACATGACAGTCCCCATTAGGAAGTGGTAGCCGGCCTGACACACAGGCCGGCGGATAGAAGTTCGAAATAGTCGAGCGCGATCTGTTCGGCCGTGCTGCCGTGGCCGGGCTTGAACCAGCGCGCCATCCAGTTGAGCAGCGACAGCACGGCGCGCCCCGAGGTCACGACCTGTCCCGGCCGGAACACCCCTTCGCGCGCGCCCTGCTCCAGGATCTGGCGCAGCAGGCGTTCGTAGGCGTCGCGCAGCCGCGCGGCGTCGTCGCGGTAGCTGGGGCTCATGCCGCTGAAGCCCACCAGCATGGCGACAAAGCTCCAGTAGTTGCGTTCCAGGTAGGCCGCGTGCGCCGTCATGAAGACGCGCAGCTTGTCCAGCGGGTCCGGCTGGGCGTTCACGGCCGGCACGACGGCATCGGTCAGGCCTTGCAGCGCCTGGAGGATGATGGCGTCGTAGATGTCCTGCTTGGTGGCGAAGTAGTGATAGATGGCCGGCTTGGAAACACCAATGGCGGCGGCCAGTTCGCCGATGGAACTGCTTTCGTAGCCGCTTTGCGCGAACAGCTTCGAGGCTTCCAGCAGGATGCGCTCGCGCGCGTCGGCCACCACGGGCGGACGGCCCTGGCGGCGCCGGGGAGCAGGGCGGGAAGCGGGTGTGGGCATGGCGATTTCATTTACTTACCGAACGGTAGGTAAATAATACCAGCCAAAAACAGGACCGCAACCCTCGCAAACCCGGGGGCGCGGTCCTGGCCGGGTTACTTCAGCGACTTGGGCGCGGGGAACAGGTCTTCGAGCTCGATCCCGCGCTCTTTGAGCACGGCCTCCAGCAGGGGCTGGAGCTTGCCCAGGCTTTCCTGCACGGTTTCGCGCACGGTGTCGACCACCACCTGCGTGCCGCGCTCGATCTCGATGTTGAGCCGGTCACCCACCTGTTTTTCCTCGAACGTGGTCATGCGCCGCGTTTCGGGAATCAGCCAGACCTCGAACCAGCCCTCGGTCCGGTTGACCTCGGCCACGGTCAGGCTGGCGCCGTTGATGGCGATATACCCCTTGGCGAAGACGTATTTGCGGAAGGCCTCGGGAATGCTGAAGCGCATGACGCGGTTCGTATCCGAACTGCGGATGCCGGCGATGGTGGTGGTGAAGTCGACGTGGCCGGACAGCGGATGGCCGCCGATCTCGGCGCCGTCCCGGGCCGCGCGCTCGACGTTGATGCGCGACCCTACGCCGTATTCGGACAGCGTCGTGATGTTCAGGCTCTGCAGCATGACGTCGAACGAGGCGGCGGAGGGACTGGCGATGTCGGTAACCGTCAGGCAGACGCCATCCACCGAGACGCTGGCGCCTATGGCCAGGTCCTGGCAGAAGCCCGGCGGGAACTCGAGCGTGAAGGTGCGCAGGCCCTCGCGGTCGTTCATGGCGGCGATCTGGGCGGTGCCCTGGATGATTCCGGTAAACACGATATTCCTCGGCACGTGGGGAGCGCACGCGGCGGTCCCCGCATTGGTCATGGGCCATAGCTTAACGCGCCGCCGCCCGCCGCGATTTTTACGCCATTTTTATATCCGCCCGCCCAAGCTATACCCCGTTTTTACGCCCGTCTCCTTACGCTGACAGGCGTCGGGCATGGGGACGAAAAGGCCGTCCCCGCCCATCGAGGAGTCCGCATCGGCGGGAAAAGCATGGATCTCATCTATCTGTTGGGCCTGGTCGTCATCGCGCGCGCGACCATCGGGCTGATTCAGTTCTGCGCGGCGCTGTCGCAAGGAGAAACGCCATGACCTGGCTGCACCTGGCCGGCGCCGTGGCGGCCGCGGCCCTGTTCGTCTATCTGCTCGTCGCCCTGTTCAAGGCGGAGAAATTCTGATGGATACCAAGCTGCTCCTTCTGCTGGCGCTCTATCTCGCGGTCCTCCTGGCGATCGCGCCCTTCCTGGGCCGCTACATCCGCCTCGCCATGGAGGGCAACCCGTCGCGGTGGACCGCCTGGGGCCGCCCCGCCGAGCGCCTCATTTACCGGCTTGCCGGCATCGATCCGGCCGTGGAAACCGGCTGGAAGGCCTATGCCGTGGCCGCCGTGGCCTTCAACCTGGTCGGCCTGGTCGCACTGTATGCGCTGCAACGCGTGCAGGGATGGCTGCCGCTGAACCCCGCCGCGCTGGGAGCGGTGGCGCCGGACTCGGCCTTGAACACGGCCGTGAGCTTCGTCACCAACACCAACTGGCAGGGCTACGCGGGCGAAACGACCATGAGCTACCTGACCCAGATGCTGGGCCTGGGCGTGCAGAATTTCGTGTCCGCGGCCACCGGCATCGCCGTGCTGTTCGCGCTGATGCGCGGACTGGCGCGGCACAGCGCGGGCACGGTCGGCAATTTCTGGGCCGACCTGGTGCGCTCGACGCTGTACGTGCTGCTGCCCCTGTCGCTGCTGCTCGCGCTGTTCCTGGTCAGCCAGGGCGTGATCCAGAACTTCGACGCCTACCAGACCGTGCATACGCTGGAAGGCGCATCGCAGACCCTGCCCATGGGACCGGTGGCTTCGCAGGAAGCCATCAAGCTGCTGGGCACGAATGGCGGCGGCTTCTTCAACGCGAATTCGGCCCACCCCTTCGAGAACCCCACGGCGGCCAGCAACTTCCTGGAAATGCTGGCGATCCTCCTGATCCCCGCCGCGCTGTGCATGGCATTCGGGGAACTGGTGGGCAGCCGCGCCCAGGGCGCGGCGATCCTGGCCGCGATGACGGTGCTGTTCGTGCTGTTCGTGCTCGCCACCGGCTACTTCGAACAACACGCCAACCCCATGCTGACGCAGTCCGGCATCGACGCCGCGCCCTCCGCGCTGTCGGCCGGCGGGAACATGGAAGGCAAGGAAAGCCGATTCGGCATCGCCGCCAGCGCCCTGTTCGCGGTGGTCACCACGGCGGCCTCGTGCGGCGCGGTCAACACGATGCACGATTCGTTGACGGCGATGGGCGGTTTCTCGCCCCTGCTGCTGATGCAACTGGGCGAAGTGGTGTTCGGCGGCGTCGGTTCCGGCCTGTACGGCATGCTGGTCTTCGCCATCACCGGCGTGTTCATCGCCGGCCTGATGATCGGCCGCACGCCCGAATACCTGGGCAAGAAGATCGAGAGCTACGACATGAAGATGGTGGCCATCGTGCTGCTGGCCACGCCGCTGCTGGTGCTGCTGGGCACGGCGGTGGCCGTGTCGCTGCCCGGCGGACAGGCGGGAATATTCAATCCGGGTGCCCACGGTTTCTCGGAAGTGCTGTACGCGCTGTCCTCGGCCGCCAACAACAACGGCAGCGCCTTCGCCGGCCTGTCCGCCAACACGCCCTTCTACAACGTGCTGCTGGCGCTCGCGATGTGGTGTGGCCGCTTCGGGATCATCGTGCCGGTCCTGGCCCTGGCCGGATCGCTGGCCGCCAAGCGGCGCATCCCCGCGGGTCCGGGCACCATGCCCACCACCGGGCCGCTGTTCGTCGTGCTGCTGATCGGTGCCGTGCTGATGGTGGGCGCGCTGACCTACATCCCCGCGCTGGCCCTGGGGCCGGTGGCGGAACACCTGCAACCCTGAACGCCTGGACGGGCATCATCATGTCTTCGCATCTGGAACCTTCCCTGCCCCACCCCGCCGCCGCGGCATCCGCCCGGCGCACCCTGTCGGGCATCCCGCTCGGCACGGCCCTGAAAGAGAGCCTGCTCAAGCTGCGGCCCTCGACCCAGGTCCGCAATCCGGTGATGTTCACCGTGTACGTGGGCAGCATGCTGACCACCCTGCTGTGGATCGCGGGCCTGTTCGGCCACGCGGATGCCGGCACCGGCTTCATGTTCACCGTCGCCGCCTGGCTGTGGTTCACCGTGCTGTTCGCCAACTTCGCCGAGGCGCTGGCCGAAGGGCGCGGCAAGCAGCAGGCCGCCGCGCTGCGCGGACTGCGCACCACCGTGATCGCCCGGGTCGTGCAGGGCGTGCCGGCCGGCACGCCCACGACGGCCGAGGCCTATCGCGGCCACGTGGCCGAACGCCCGTCGGGCAGCCTGCGCAAGGGCGACATCGTGCTGGTCGAGGCGGGCGGCACCATCCCGGGCGACGGCGAGATCATCGCCGGCATCGCCTCGGTGGACGAAAGCGCCATCACCGGCGAATCGGCGCCGGTCATCCGCGAGGCCGGCGGCGACTTCTCGTCGGTGACGGGCGGCACGCGCGTGCTGTCAGACTGGATCATCGTGCAGGTCGCGGCCAACCCCGGCGAAAGCTTCCTGGACCGCATGATCGCGATGGTGGAAAGCGCACGGCGCCAGAAGACCCCGAACGAGATCGCGCTGAACATCCTGCTGGTGGGCCTGACACTGGTCTTCCTGCTGGTCGTCGCGACCCTGCTTCCCTTCTCGTTCTTCGCCATTTCCGCCGCCGGCCAGGGGACGGCCATCGCGATCACCGCGCTGGTCGCGCTGCTGGTCTGCCTGATCCCGACCACCATCGGCGGCCTGCTTTCGGCGATAGGGGTTGCCGGCATGAGCCGCATGATGCGCGCCAACGTGATCGCCACCTCGGGCCGGGCCGTGGAGGCGGCCGGCGACGTGGACGTGCTGCTGCTGGACAAGACCGGCACCATCACCTTCGGCAACCGCCAGGCCAGCGCCTTCCACCCGGCGCCCGGCGTGGCGGCCGACGTCCTGGCGCGCGCCGCCTGCCTGGCCTCGCAAGCCGACGAGACGCCCGAAGGCCGCAGCATCGCCGCGCTGGCGGCCCGCCAGTTGGGCCAGGCGCCCGAGGCGGCCGCCGGGGCGGTCTTCGTTCCCTTCTCGGCCCATACCCGCATGAGCGGCGTGGATCTGGCAAACCGCCGCATACGCAAGGGCGCGGTCGACGCGATGCAGGCCTGGCTGGCCGAACAGGGCGCCGCGCTGCCCGAGGCCGTCGCGCGCGCGGCGGACGATGCGGGCCGGCGCGGCAGCACGCCGCTGGTGGTGTGCGACGGCCGCGCCGCGCTGGGCGTGGTCGAGCTCAAGGACATCGTCAAGCCCGGCATGCGCGAACGGTTCGGAGAACTGCGCCGCATGGGCATCAAGACGGTGATGATCACCGGCGACAACAAGCTCACGGCGGCGGCCATCGCCGCCGAGGCGGGCGTGGACGACTTCCTGGCCCAGGCCACGCCCGAGGCCAAGCTGGCGCTGATCCGCCGCTACCAGGCCGACGGCCGGCTGGTGGCCATGACCGGCGACGGCACCAACGACGCCCCCGCGCTGGCGCAGGCCGACGTGGCGGTGGCGATGAACTCCGGCACCCAGGCCGCCAAGGAAGCCGGCAACATGGTCGATCTGGACTCCGATCCGACCAAGCTGATCGAAGTGGTCGAGACCGGCAAGCAGATGCTGATGACGCGCGGCGCGCTGACCACCTTCAGCATCGCCAACGACGTGGCCAAATATTTCGCGATCATTCCCGCGGCCTTCGCCGGCGTCTACCCGCAACTGGCGGCGCTGAACGTCATGCGCCTGGCCTCGCCGTCGTCGGCCATCCTGTCGGCCGTGGTCTTCAACGCGCTCATCATCATCGTGCTGATCCCGCTGGCCCTGAAGGGCGTGCGCTACCGGCCGATGGGCGCTGCCGCGCTGCTGCGCCGCAATCTGCTGATCTACGGACTGGGCGGCCTGCTGGTGCCCTTCGCCGGCATCAAGCTGATCGACATGATCCTGGCCGCGGCCGGACTGGCCTGACCCCCTCTCGTTTTTCGGAGACTCTCATGACCCCTGCTCCCACCCCCGCCCGGCAACGCGTGCTGCGGCCCGCCCTGGCCGTGTTCGCGGCGCTCTCGGTCGTCACCGGCCTGCTCTATCCGCTGGCCACCACCGCCCTCGCCCGGCTGGCCTTTGCGCACCAGGCGGACGGATCGCTCGTCCAGTCGGGTGAAACGACGGTCGGCTCGGCGCTGATCGGCCAGTCGTTCACCGCAGCCCGCTATTTCTGGGGCCGCCCCTCGGCCACCGCCGATCGCCCGTACAACGCCCAAGCTTCCGGCGGCTCCAACCTGGGGCCGAGCAATCCCGACCTGGCGCGCCTGGCCAGCGAGCGCGCGCTGGCGCTGCGGCGGGCCGACCCCGGCAACACGGCGCCGATCCCGGTGGACCTGGTCGCCGCCTCGGGCAGCGGCCTGGATCCCCACATCAGCGTGGCGGGCGCCCGCTACCAGGCGCCGCGGGTGGCGCGCGAGCGCGGCCTGCCCGCGGACGAAGTGGAAAAGCTGATCGCCGCGCATACGCAGCGGCCGTTCATCGGCATACTGGGCGAACCCGTGGTAAACGTACTCCAGCTCAACCTCGCGCTGGACCGGCTGCCGCGCCCCTGATCCGCCGTCCACGCCCAGACCCCATACATGGCATCCGCCGCCCCCGGCCGTCCCGATCCCGATACCCTGCTCAGGAACCTCGATGCCGCCGGGCAGCCGGCCGCACGCGGCCGGCTGCGCATCTATTTCGGCGCCTCGGCCGGCGTCGGCAAGACCTACGCCATGCTGGAGGCCGCGCGCCACCGGATGGAGCAAGGCGCGGACGTGGTGGCCGGCGTCGTCGAGACGCACGGGCGCAAGGAAACGATGGCCTTGCTGGCCGGCATCCCCACGCTGCCCCAGGCCGAGATCCGCTACCGCGAACGGGCGCTGAGGGAGTTCGACCTGGACGGCGCACTGGCGCGGCGGCCCACCCTGGTGCTGGTGGACGAGCTGGCCCACTCGAACGTCCCCGGGTCGCGCCACGACAAGCGATGGCAGGACGTGCACGAACTGCTCGCGGCCGGCATCGACGTCTGGACCACGCTGAACGTGCAGCACCTGGACAGCCTGAACGAGGCGGTCGGCGGCATCACCGGCGTGCGGATACGGGAGACCGTGCCCGACGCCGTGTTCGACGACGCCGACGAGGTGATCCTGGTCGACACCTCGGCCGACGAGCTGCTGCGCCGCCTGCGCCAGGGCAAGGTATACCTGCCCGAGCAGGCCCGGCACGCCGCCGGCCATTTCTTCCGCAAGGGCAACCTGATCGCGCTGCGCGAGCTGGCCCTGCGGCGCACCGCGGAACACGTGGACGACGACGTGCAGGCCTACCGGCTGGACCGGGCCATCACGGACATCTGGCGCACCCGGGAAGCCGTCCTGGCCTGCGTCGCCGCCGACGACGCAGGCCACGTGGTGCGCAACGCGCATCGCCTCGCCCAGCAGCTCGATTGCGAACTGCACGTGGTCACCATCGAAAGCCTGCGCGTCCAGCCCCAGCCCGCCTCGCGGCACGACACCCTGCGGCGCGTGCTGGCGCACGCCGAGTCGCTGGGCGCGCGCACCGAAGTCCTGGGCGGCACCGACCTGGTCGAGGCCGTGGTGCGCTATGCGCGGCGCCACAACATCACCAAGGTGGTGCTGGGCCGTACCGCGCCGGGCGGCCTGCGGCGCCTGCGCCTGTCGCTGTCGGGCCTGCTGTCGCGCCTGCTCGCACCCGGCTGGATCTGGCACCGCCACAGCTTCGCCGACCTGCTGGCGGCCACCTGCCCGGAAATCGACGTGATCCGCATCGCCGCGCCGCCCCTGCCCGCTCCGGCGCGCGCGGCGGCCACGGCGCAGGCCGGCGAGCGGGAACCGCGCCGCGCCTCCCGCCTGCCGGCCTACCTCTGGGCGCTGGTGTATTGCGGCGCCGCCGCCGCACTGTCCTCACTGGCCTTCCCGGTGCTGCACCAGACCAACATCGTCATGCTGTTCCTGCTGGCGGTGATCGGCGTGGCGCTGCGCCATGGCCGCGGGCCGGCCGCCCTGGCCTCGCTGGTCAGCGTCGGCCTGTTCGATTTCCTGTTCGTCCAGCCCCTGTGGTCGTTCGCGATCTCCGACATCCAGTACGCACTGACCTTCTTCGTCCTGCTGGCGGTCGGACTGGTGATCGGGCAATTGACCGCGGGGCTGCGCCTGCAGGCCGAAACCTCGGTCCGCCGCGAGGCCGAAGCGCACGGGCTGTACGAATTCGCGCGCGAACTGTCGTCGGCGCTGCAACCGGAACAGATCGTCGAGGCCACGTCCTCGTACGTCCGCGCGGCCTTCGACACCCATTGCGTGCTGTACGTCCTCGACACCACCGACCATCTGTTGCCCGCCGCCGCGGCCAACGCCACCCCGGGGCTGGAGCCGGCGCTGGCGCAATGGGCCTACGACCACGGCCAGCCCGCCGGCGCCGGCACGGCCACGCTGTCCACCAGCACCTTCTACTACCTGCCCCTGCAGGCCTCGATGCGCACGCGCGGCGTACTGGCGATCGCCTGCGGCGGCCGCCCCGACCTGGACGACGCCGAGAGCCGCCGGCAGATGGCGGCCTACGGCACGCTGGTCGCCATCGCGCTCGAACGCCTGCACTACGTGGAAGTCGCCCAGCATGCGCTCTTGAACGTCGAGTCCGAGAAGCTGCGCAACTCGCTGTTGTCGGCCGTCTCGCACGACCTGCGCACCCCGCTGACCAGTCTGGTCGGCACCTCCGAGACCCTGCAGCGGCAGCATCCCGAACTGCCGCGCGCGGTACGCGACGCGCTGCACGGATTGACCGTGCAGGCCCGCCGCATGCACGCGATGGTGGACAACATCCTCGACATGGCCCGGCTGCAAAGCAGCGATGCCCCGCTGCACCGCGAATGGCAGTCCATCGAGGAACTGGTCGGATCGGCGCTGGCCTACATGCGCGATGCCCTCGGCCCACGGCGCGTCGCCGTGGGCCGCCTGTCCGACCTGCCGCTGGTGGAATGCGACGGCGTCCTGATCGAACGCGTGCTGTGCAACCTGCTGGAAAACGCCATCAAGTACACCCCCGAGTCCAGCACCCTGCGCATCGACGCCGAAATCCGCGGCGGCCGGCTTGCCACGCTGGTGACCGACGATGGCCCCGGCGTGCCGCCGGATATCGCGGACCGCATCTTCGACAAGTTCGCCCGCGGCGAACGCGAATCATCCACCCCGGGCGTGGGACTGGGCCTGGCCGTCTGCCAGGCCATCGTCCGCGCCCACGGCGGCGACATCCTGCTCGAAGCCGCGCCGGGCGGGCGCGGCGCGCGTTTCGCGTTCACCCTGCCCCTGGGCACGCCGCCGGACATCCATCCCGAACCGGACACACCATGTTCGACTACCGACCCAACATCCTGATCATCGAAGACGATGCGGCCATCCGCCGCTTCGTACGTACTGCCCTGGAGGGCGAAGGCGCTGCGATCTTCGAAGCCGAGACCGTACAGCGCGGACTGATCGAGGCCGGAACCCGGCACCCCGATCTGGTCATCCTGGACCTGGGCCTGCCCGATGCCGACGGCATGACGCTGATCCGCGAACTGCGCGGCTGGACCGAGGTGCCGGTGCTGGTGCTGTCGGCCCGCGACGCCGAAAGCGACAAGATCGGCGCGCTTGACGCCGGTGCCGACGACTACCTGAGCAAGCCCTTCGGCGTGGGCGAACTCCTGGCGCGGGTCCGCGTCCTGCTGCGCCGGCACGGGCGCGGAGGAGCCGGCCAGCCGGCGGAAATCCACTTCGGCGAGATCACCCTGGATTTCGCCCGGCGCACCGTGACTCGCGGCGGCGAGGCCGTGCACCTGACCAACCGCGAATACCGGCTGCTCGCCACCCTGGCGGCGCACCGCGGCAAGGTCCTGACGCACCGCGAACTCCTGCGCGAGGTGTGGGGTCCGGCCTACGTCGGCAACAACCATTACCTGCGCATCTACATGGGCCACCTCAGGCAGAAACTCGAGGCCGACCCGGCCCAGCCCGCCTATCTGCTGACGGAGGTCGGCGTCGGCTACCGTTTCGCCGGCTGAACGCCCTGGCGGCATCGCGTGCGCAAACGTGAACGATTCTTTACAAGCAGTTTCATTCCTGGGCGTCCCTTCCTAAGATACGGCTACCTGTCCCGGCAAGGTTTCATAGACCGGGGTATTCAGGAGTGCCAAATTGGACTCGTCCCTGCCATTTACCGCCAGCCAGGCCCTGGCGCTCGGCAATCCCGCAATGTGCCTGCTGTTCGCGCTGGGCTTCGCCTGCCTGTGGGCCCACGAGCGGCCGCGCACCTATCTGCTGCTCTATGCGGCCGCCTTCGCCGTCTACGCCGCCGGCACCCTGTTGCGCATCTTCGATCAGCCCGATGTGACGGGCGACGACCTGGCCGCCGCCGTGCTCTACGTGGGCAGCGCGCTGCTGCTTGCCCGCGGCCTGCTCGCGCGCTGCCACATCGATGCCGACGGATCGCCGCTGGGCGCGCTGGGCATCGCCATCCTGGTCTTGCTGCTGCATTTCCACATCATGCAGAACGACGTCCCCGCGTTCGCCTATACGCTGGGCGTGGGCCTGGGCGCACTGCTGCTCCTGGCCTGGATGCGGCTGGGCGCGCTGCGCCGGGGCGGCACGGCCGACCAGATCCTGTACTGGATGCTTCCGCTCGTATCCGCCTGCCTGTTCCTGGGTATTTCGTGGGTCGCGGGTTCGACCACGCCCCAGGCTGGCGAATTCGTGCAGCCCAACGCCTGGCTGCTGGCCCTTCCGCCCGCCGCCCTCATCCTGGCGCTGGGCGGATCGCTGTTCGCCAGCGCGCTGTCCGACATCATCACGCCGCTCAAGCACGAACGCGTCACCGACCCGCTCACCCAGTTGAAGAACCGCCGCAATTTCGAAGACCTGAGCCTTGGCCGCCCGCAGCGGCACCCGGAGTATCCGTTCAGCCTGGTGCTGCTGGACCTGGACACCTTCAAGGCCATCAACGACACCTATGGCCACGCCGCGGGCGACGCGACGCTGGCCGAGATGGGAAGGATCATCCGCGACTGCACCCGCACCGGCGACATGGCCTGGCGGCTGGGCGGCGACGAGTTCGCGATCCTGATGCCGGGCACCTCGGCGGCCGGGGCGGTCCAGGTGGCCGAGCGCATACGCGCGCAACTGGCGCTGACGCGCCTGGAAAACCCGCGAGGCGATTTTTCCGTGACGGCCAGCTTCGGCATCGCGCAGTCCCGAGTGGAAGAACCGCTCTACGAACTCTTCGCCCGTACCGACATCCTGCTGTACGCCGCCAAGCGGCAGGGACGCGACCGGATCTCCTGTGCATCCGGACAGGAACGGGGAGACGCCCGCGACGCCGCGGCGCCGCACGAGGGCGAAGAAATGCTGTCGCTCTAGCCAGCGGCCCGCCAGCCTTCGGAGCATCCGATTGTTGGCGAAACTGGAAAAGTCATTTCCAGATCTTCGGTATTTAAAAGGATTCTTGCGCGCCCATCTTCAAAGCACGGCGGTTGACACGACGTCCAGCCGCCCGACACCCCATACTTTGGAGATATGCCATGAAAGCCATTGCCTACACCGCCGTGATCGCCGCGACTCTGTTCGGCGCCGCCGCCCATGCTGACCAGGGCAACAACTACGGCAACGATTTCCCGCCCCCCGCCATCTCGACCACATCGCAGCTGACCCGCGCCCAGGTCCTTCAGGAACTGGCGCAGGCCAAGGCCAACGGCGGCATCGTCTACGGCCAGGAAGGCTTCCCCGACGAGACCGTCCAACAAGCCAGCAAGCCGGTTGACCGCGCCCAGGTCCGGCAGGAACGTAACGAGTACAACGCGGCCAATCGCGCCGGCGGCCCGGGCGAATACCCCGCCAACCTGTAAGCAGACGTTGTTTCGCAAGCCGTGCCGGGGCGTGTCCCCGGCACACGCATTCATCCGGCCCAGAGACTGGCCGGCGCGCCCAGGAGGCGCGACAAGGCCCTGCCCTTTTCCCTGAGCGCGCGAACCTGCGCGCTGTCCTCGCTCGTATCCAGCAAGGCCATCGGCGACGTGATCGTCAGGCCGTAGGCCACCCCGCCGTGCACGTTCCAAACCGGAACGCTGACAGCCAGATACGTGGGCAAAGCCCGCAATTCCACCACCGAATACCCACGCTGCAACACCGCCTCGCGGATGGCCGCCAGCCTGGCCTCGGCCTCCTGCGCCGTGGGCGCCAACCCATCCGCCTCCAGCTCCCGCTCGAGCACCGGCAACACCGCGTCGGCCGGCAGATACGCCGCGAACACGTGGCCGGCCGCCGTGTGCAGCATCTCCACCGGACCGTTGCGCAATTCGAAGACCCGGCCGCGCACCGCCGACTGGTTGACCAGGATGACGGGACCGTTGCTCCAGATGACCACCGCCACGCCCAGGCCGGTTTCCTCGCTCAGCGCGACAGCCGCCTCGCGCACCAATTCGAAGTGATCGACGTCGCGGGCGGCGGTCATGCCGAGCGCCGCCAAGCTGGGACCCAGCCGGTACAGCCCCCGGCCGTCGCTCTTGACCATGCCGACGCGCACGAAACTGGCGAGATAGTTGTGGGCCGCGCTGGCGGTGATGTCGGCGCGCGCCGCGATGTCTTTCAAGGCCACCGCGCCGGGGCCCATCTGGATCGCCACCAGGATGCGATAGCCGATTTCCAGGGATTGGATGCCCCGAGGCCCTGGGCCGGGTGCCGGAACGGTGCCTGCCTTCATGGGTGTCATGGATCCGATAGACCGATCAGGAAATGCGCGCCGCGTGGGGCCGAGCGTGGCGCCGATTGTACCTGCCGCCCCCCTCTGCCCCCGGCTCTCTCTTGACAGGGGGCCGTCGCGCCGCTTACGATAAATTTAACAATATCAAATTATTCAATAATATTGAATATAGGAGACACCCTAATGGGTATGTCCGACTCAGTTGCCTTCAAGACGGCCATGCGGCGGGTTCCCGCCCCCGTCACGGTCATCAGCGCCGCCCACCGGGGCGAACGCCGAGGCCTGACCGCCACCGCCGTCTGCAGCGTCAGCGCCGAACCGCCGCAATTGCTGGTATGTGTGAACAAGCGAGTCCGAGCCCATGACGCCATCGGGCAGGCGGGCTATTTCGGCGTCAATTACCTCAGCCATGGCCAGGCCGACGTCGCGAACGCCTTCTCCTCGCCGTCAGGCGCGCCGGGCGCGCGCTTCGAGACCGGCGACTGGACCGAGGGCGAGACCGGCGCGCCGCTGCTGCGCGATGCGCTGGCCACGTTCGAATGCAGGGTGGTCCAGGCCGTCGACGGCGGCACCCACACGCTCTATATCGGCGAGATCGTCGGCATGACCGACCGGGACGATCTGTCCCTGCTCTACAAGAGCGGCCTGTTCAGCGCCGCCTGACATCCATCTGGAGGAAAGACCGATGACGGTTTCTTCGATACGCATGGGCTACCACGTCGCGTGCGACATGGCCGCCCTGAGCGCCTTCTACCGCGATGCGCTGGGACTGGCTCCCCGTTTCGCCGACGGCTCCCGCTGGGCGGAGTTCCAGGCGGGCGCATCCCGCTTCGCCCTGGCGGCGCCGCAGGAAGCCCCGCGCGATGCACGCGGCGCGGTACTCGTATTCGCCTGCGACGACCTGGACGGCATCCGCACCCAGGTGCTGGCCCATGGCGGCCGGGTACTCGATCAACGCGACATGGGCAGCCATGGCCGGATCGTCACCGCCGCGGATCCCGCGGGCACCGTGTTCCAGCTGTTCGCCCGCTAGGGCCTGTGCCCCCTAGCCGCCGGTTCGAGCCGGCCCCGCTTTCCACGCCTACAAGGGAAATCCCATGAAGTTCGCCGTTTTCGATCATATGGACCGTGGTACCGTCCCCCTCGCCCAGCAGTACGAAGAAAGACTGATCCTGACCGAAGCCTACGACCGGGGCGGCTTCCACGCCTACCACGTCGCCGAGCACCACTCGACGCCCCTGGGCATCGCGCCATCGCCCAGCGTCTATCTGTCCGCCGTCGCCCAGCGCACCCGCAGGCTGCGCTTCGGCCCGCTGGTCTACACCCTGGGCATGCACCATCCCCTGCGGATCATGGAAGAAATCTGCATGCTGGACCAGTTGAGCCGCGGCCGGCTCGAAGTCGGCTTCGGACGCGGCATCTCGCCCTACGAGCTGGGCTACTACGGCGTCGACCCCGAACAATCGCAGGGCATCTACCACGAGTCCTACCAGATCATCATGCAGGGGCTGACCCAGCCCGTCGTGAATTTCCAGGGCCGGCACTTCGACCTGCGCGACGTGCCGGTGGAAATGCAGTGCCTGCAACGACCCATGCCCCCCATCTGGTATGGCGCCGGCACGCCGGCCGCCACGCAGTGGACCGCGGCCAACGCCATCAACATCGTCTGCAACGGCCCCGCGGCGCAGGTCCGCGCCATCACCGACCAGTACCGCCTCCACTGGCAGGAACTGGGCCATGCCGCCGATGCCGTGCCCTGCCTGGGCATGAGCCGGCACGTGGTCGTGGCCGACACCGACGCGCAGGCGATGGATTCGGCCCGGCGCGCGTACCGGCGCTGGTACACGCACCTGATGCATCTGTGGGTCAAGCACGGGACCCTGCCCAGGACACTGTCCTTCCCCGACAACTTCGACGACGCGCAGCGCGCCGGCCTCGGCATCGCCGGCTCGCCCGCCACGGTCCGGGACTGGATCGCCGACGCGGCGGACCAGGCCGGCATCAACTATTTCGTCTGCCGCCTGGCCTTCGGCGATCTCACCCTTGCCGAATCCTTGCGCTCGACGGCCCTGATGGCGGAGTCCGTCCTGCCCGCGCTGGCCACCCCGCTTGCCACGGAGGCCTGATCCGATGCCCACCCTGTCAGCCGTGGACCGGCGCTTGCTCGAATCGGACCTGCCCCCGCTCCGGCACGCGCTTCTGTCTTCGGGAAGCACCCTGGAATACCGCGACACGGGCCACGGCGCCGACGCGGTCCTGCTGCTGCACGGCATCGGGTCGAGCTCGGCCGGCTATCGCGCGCAACTGGCCGGCCTGTCCGCGCAACGGCGGCTGCTCGCGTGGAATGCCCCCGGCTTCGGCGCCAGCACGCCGCTGGCCTCTCCGACCCCGGACGTGCATGCCTACGCCGCGGAGCTCGCCGGCCTGCTGGACGTTTTGTCCCTGGAGCGCGTGCATCTGGTCGCCAGCTCCTGGGGCACCTTGATCGCCCAGGCCTTCGCCGGGCGATATCCGGAGCGGACACGGGCAATGGTGCTGTCGGTGCCCACCCGGGGCTACGCCCACCTCCCCCTGGACGAGCGCGCCCGGCGCATGGCCGAACGGCTTTCGCCCGCGGCCAGGACCCAGGCACCGGAGGAACGCGCCCCCCGCTTCCTGGGCCCCGCCCCGGACGCGCTGGTGGTCCGGCGCTTCGGCGAACTGCAGGCGGCGGTGCATCCGGCGGGACTGGCGCAGGCCACGCACATGCTGTTCGACTGCGACGCGCTTGCCCTGGCGGGCGCCGTCCATGTGCCTACGCTGATACTGGCCGGCGGAGAAGACCGCGTCGCACCGCCCGGCGAACATGCCGAGCGCCTGCGTGGCGCCCTGGACGGCGCGGCGCTCGAAACATTCGCCGATTGCGGCCACCTGCTCAAGCTCGAAGCCCCGGACCGATTCAATCGCAACGTCCATGACTTCCTGCGCCACCATTGATTGCACGACGAACACCACAGAGGAGACACCCCATGAAGCATCGCTGGTTCCACCTGACCTGGGCATGCGCCCTGGCCGTCGCAGCCGCTCCCGTCCAGGCCCAGTCCCAGGCCCAGTCCTGGCCGGACAAGGCGGTCCGCATCGTCCTGCCCGGACCGCCGGGCAGCAGCCCTGACCGGATCACCCGGCTGCTCGCGGATCATCTGAACAAGAAATGGAAACAGCCCGTGGTGGTCGAGAACCGCCCCGGCGGCACGACGCGGATAGGCGCGGAAATGGTCGCCCGCGCCACCCCGGACGGCTATACCCTGCTGTCGACCTTCGTCTCGCACGGGATGGTCAAGCTGCTCTATCCCGAAACGCCCTACGACCCCATCAAGGACTTCACCCCCGTCGCGCAATTGGTCGACACGGAAACCGTCTTCGTGGTGCGCGCCGACTCGCCCTACAAGACGCTCGCGCAACTGGTCGAAGGCGTGAAGACACGCGGAAAACCGCTGGGCGTGGGCAACTTCGGCAACGGTTCGAGCTTTCATTTCTACAGCCTGATCCTCGGCCAGGGAGCCGGCATGGAAGTGCTGCCGGTACCCTACAAGGGCGAAGCGCTGTCGCTGGGCGACCTGCTGGGCGGACACGTGGAATCGAGCTTCAACTCGGTCGGCACCGCCCTGCCGCACATCCGCGAAGGCAAGGTGCGCGCCCTGGCGCTGCTGGCGCCCAAGCGTTCGAAGGTCCTGCCCGAGGTCCCGACGTTCACCGAGCTGGGCTTCCCCCGCCTGCGCGAAGGAGGCTGGTTCGGCATCCTGGCGCCGGCCGGCACGCCGCGGCCGGTGATCGACAAGCTGCACGCCGACATCCAGACGGTCCTGCGCGACCCCGAAGTGACGGCATGGCTGCGCAACCAGGGGCTGGAGCCGGCCTTCGTCAGCGCGGACGCCTTCGGGCAGTCCATGCAGCGCGAGGCCGGCGAATGGGCAAAGCTGATCAAGGAGTTCAACGTCTCGGTGAACTGACGCTCGACGCCGCCGGCGGCCCGCTTCCTCAGCCCGCCGGCACGGCGCGCGGCACCATCAGCGTCGCGCGCCGGGGCAGGCGCATGGACAGCAGCGCGGCCGCCACCAGCAGCGTGCCGGCCGCGCCGAACGACACCCAGTGCGTGCCGAAGGTCTCGTAGCCCCAGCCGCCCAGCCACGAACTGATCATGCCGCCGAACTGGTGCCCCAGATAGGCCCAGCCGTACAGGATGCCCACCAGCTTCACACCGTAGACATCGGCCAGCAGGGCCGACGACAGGGCAATGCTGCCCGACCAGACGATGCCGCCCAGCGTGGCCGCGGTGTACAGCTCCCAATGCGTGCCGACCACGACCAGCGCGAAGAACCCCAGGCCGCGCACGAGATAGATGGTGGCCAGGATGTCGCGCCGGGGCAGCACGTCGGCCAGGCGCCCCAGCACCAGCGTGCTGAACACGGCCACCGCGCCGATCAGGCCGATGCCGAGCGCGCTGGTCATCGCGTCGAAGCCGTGGTCCATCAGCATGGGCACGCCGTGCGACCCCAGCAGGTTCATGCTGAAGCCACAGGCGAAAAGGCCCAGCGCGATCTGCCAGAAAGGCGCGGAGCGCAGCGCGTCGCCCACGCGCAGGCTGGCCGCCGCCGGTCCGGGCTGCGCGGCCTTGGCGGCGGCGCGTGCCGCCAGGTCCTCGGGCCGCAGGTCGGACTCGGGCGGGGCATTATCACGGAAGATCAGCAGCGCGGCGGGCACCGTGAACAGGGCGAAGGCCGCCGCGAACACCAGCATGGTCGTGCGCCAGCCCAGCCAGGCAATGAACGACGTGAACACCGGCGTCATCAGCGCGATGCCCGCCATCGACCCGGTGGAAAGAAAGAACAGCGCCATGCCGCGCTGCCGCGTGAACCAGCGGGTCAGGATGGGCGTGAGCGCCACCGGACTGGTCAGCCCCAGCCCCACCGACTGCCCCACCCCGAATGCCAGGAAGAACGCCAGCGGATGGCGCGCCAGCACCGTGGCGATGGATGAAACCACCACCACCACCATGCCCGTCAGCAGCACGAAGCGCGTGCCGCGCGCGGCGACGAGATAACCGGCCAGCGGCATGGCCAGGCCATAGCACAGCATGCCGATCGCGACCATGCCGGCCAGCATGCTGCGGCTGAAGCCCAGGTCTTCGATGATGGGAAGAAAGAACGGGCCGATGCCCATGCGCATGCCGACGGTCAGCAGCGTCAGCCCCGTGGCCGCCGCCACGATGGTCCAGCCGAAATACCAGTTGCCGATGCGTTGCCCAGCCAATTGTGTCCCCTTGCCTTGATTCGAGCCGCCACGGCGCGCTGCCTGGCCTGCCGCAAGGATACCCTCAACCGCCGGGCATTGCCGTCCGCTGTCCGGTCAATGCCCCACGGACTTGGAAAACACGTTCACCACGATCACCCCGGCGATGATGAGACCCAGGCCGATCAGCGCGGGCAGGTCCAGCGCCTGCTTGAACCACACCCAACTGACCGCCGAGATCAGCACGATGCCCACGCCCGACCAGATCGCATAGGCAATCCCGGTGGACATGGTGCGCAGGGTCAGCGACAGAAAATAGAAGGCGATCACGTAGCCCAGCACGGTCACGATGCTCGGACCGAGGCGGGTGAAGTTCTGCGAGGCCTTGAGCGCCGAGGTCGCGCAGACCTCGGCGACGATCGCGATACCCAGGTAGACATAGGTGGCAAGCATCGGGGACCGTTCTTTCCTAAGGGTGCACCAGCTTATCAGCCTCGGTGGCCAGGGAGATCTGGCCGCTGTCGACGATCTGGCGCAGCGGCGCCGGACGGCCGAGCAGAAAGCCCTGCGCTTCGTCGCAGCCTTCGTTGCGCAACAACGACAACTGGCCCTGGGTCTCGATGCCTTCGGCCAGCACGGGGATGTCCAGGCTCTTGCCCAGCGCCAGGACCGCGCGCACGATGGCCCGGGCCTGCGGGCTGGACTCGACCTCGCTCACGAACGAGCAGTCCAGCTTGATCTTGTCGAACGGGAAAGTGCGCAGCGTCTCGAGCGAGGAATAGCCAGTGCCGAAATCGTCCAGCGCGATACTGACGCCCAGGGCCTTGATTTCGCGCAGCATGTGCAGCGAGCGCTCGCGGTCGGCGAACAGCGTGGACTCGGTCAACTCGAGCTCCAGCCGTCCCGGCGGCAGCCCGGTGTCGGCCAGCACGTCCTGGATCAGCGTCGGCAGGTCGGCGTGGGCGAACTGCGCGCGCGACAGGTTGACGGCCACCTTGTAGGGCGGATCCCACGAAGCAGCCCGCGAGCACGCGTTCCTGAGCACCCATTCGCCCAGTTGCAGGATGAGGCCGTTCTCTTCGGCCAACGGAATGAACTCGACGGGCGGAACGTAGCCGCGCCGGGGATGCAGCCAGCGCAGCAAGGCTTCGTAGCCCCGGATCTCGCGGCTCTCGACGGCGGTCTGCACCTGGTAATGGATATCGAGCTGGCCGCTTTCGAGCGCCTCGCGCAGCTCGCTGGCCAGCGTACGCCGGGCGCGGATCGCCTCGTCCATCGACGGCTCGTAGAAGCAGACGTTCTTCAGCATGTCCGACTTCGCGCGGTACATCGCCAGGTCGGTATTGCCGATCAGCATGCTCTTGTCGCTGGCGTCGTCGGGATAGATCGCCACGCCCAGGCTGGCGCCCGGCACCGCTTCCCAGTCCTCGACCTGGATGGGGGCGAACAGCGAGGTTTCCAGCCGCGACAGGAAATCGAGCAGCGAGCCCTCGCGCATACGGTGGATCGCCACGAACTCGTCGCCGCCCAGCCGCGCGACGAACTCGCCCTCCTGCAACAGGCTGCGCATCCGCTGAGCCAGCACCACCAGAACCCGGTCGCCCGCGGCGTGGCCATGCAGGTCGTTGATTTCCTTGAAGCGATTCAGGTCGATGCCCACCAGCGCGATGCGTCCGCCCGTCTGGTCGGCCAGGTAGATCTCGTTGTCCAGGCGATCATTGAAACTGCTGCGGTTGGGCAGCTCCGTCAGGCTGTCGGTCAGCGCCATGTGGCGCAACTGCTCCAGCGATTCCGAGCGCACGCTGTCGTCGATCAGATAGCTGGCCACGCCGGCGCCCACGATCACCAGCGCCACGCCGGCTACCGCCAGGCCCAGCGCCTGCAGCGCCTGGGGCTGCGAAAAGACGCCGTCGACCAGCATGGGCTCGACCTGGAACGCCGTCATGCCGGTGAAATGCAGACCGGCGATGGCCAGCCCCAGCAATCCGCCGGCGGCATACCGCATGCCGGGACGATCGAGACGCGCCGCGGTGTGCAGCGCCAGCGCGGAGACTACGACGGAGATCACGACGGACGCCACCAGGTAGCCCATGTCCCACGACACGAGGCCCTGCACCCGGTACGCCATCATGCCGGTGTAGTGCATGAGCACGATCGCGACCCCCACCACCGCGCCCCCCAGGGCAGGCGCGAACTTCAGGCGCCGGCTGCAGGCAAGCGCGAAGCCCGGCGCGGCACCGACGACGGCAACCAGCAGGGACAGCACGGTCAGCACGGGATCGAAGGCGACCGGCGTCCCGGGCTCGAAACCGATCATGGCGATGAAGTGCGTGCACCAGATCGCGGCGCCGGCCGCTACCGCCGTCAGGACATGCCATCCAAGGCGCTGCACGCCCGACGTGCCCGCCGCGCGCTGGAACAGCCGAATGGTCACCCAGGAGCCCGCGCAGCAGATCAGGACAGCGACGAGCACCAGCCAGGGATTGTGGCTGTGAACGATACATCCCAAGACGGTCATCATGGCGGATCGCGCCCAATAAAAAAGCCCATGCGATCACGGGCTGGAACGACGTTGCGGCGCAAGGATTGGCGGGGCTTCCCCGGGCTCGCTTGACTGGCGATTGTAAGTGATTTTGTCTGCCGGACTGCATGGGTTCGCGCCACATGTCAATAGTTGCACTTCATATAACAATTTGTAAAAAATGGCAGATCCGGCCCTCCGGATTCGTCTTCATGACAAGGGCGCACCGCGCCCTCCCTGCCCTGGAGCGACTTCGACATGCACCGTCTGCCTTCCGCCGCCGTACTGGCCCTGACCCTGGCCCTGTCCGCCTGCGCGACGCCGCCCCACGACTCTCCCCCGGCGCAACGCGCCTGCGCGGCGGACTGCATGAACGACAAACGTCAACCGGCGGCCTCTCATCGCGCGCCGCTGGGATCCGAAGCTATCCTCCAGCGGTCGCCGAATCAATTGGGAATCGTGGTGCCGTCGAACTGAAGCCCTTGCCTCTGGACCGAGCGGCATCCCCGTTGAATGGCCCGGGCCCCGCCCTGCCACTAAAATGGTGCCCCTTCGCCAACGACGGCACCTTGCGCAGTTCCCCCCAATGAGCACCCACGCCTCCACACGTCCCGCCCCCCCACCCCGCCTGGGCCATCGCGGTATTCACGCTGATCGCGATCGCCGGCCTCTTCTACGTGAAGTGGTCGCCCTATTACGACCGCGCCTTCGTGGCGGCCGACACGCACTCCATCGGCCAGTCCATCCTGATGGGCACGCAGTCCGCTCCGCCCGCGCCGTCGATGCAGGCGGCGCTGGACTATGCGGTGGCCTACGGCCTGGCCATCTGGAAGGCCATGGTGCTGGGCCTGCTGCTGGGATCGGGCGTACAGGCGCTGCTACCGCGCGCGTGGATACTGCGCATGCTGGGTGGCACCGGCCTGGGCAGCGTCGTGGCCGGCGGCCTGCTTTCCCTGCCCGGCATGATGTGCACCTGCTGCGCCGCGCCGGTGGTGGCCGGACTGCGCAAGTGCCAGGCCGCTCCCGGCAGCGCGGCCGCGTTCTGGCTCGGGAATACCGTGCTCAACCCCGCCACGCTGATCTTCATGGGCTTCGTGCTGGGTTGGCACTGGATGGGCCTACGCCTGGGGCTGGGCCTGGTGATGGTGTTCGGCCTGGGCTGGCTGCTCAACCGCATGAGCCGGGGCCGCGCCAGCACCTTCGACGGCGCGCAGATGCAGGCCATGCAGGCCGCGGGCGGCGCGGACCTGGAGGACGCGCACGTTTTCCGGCGCTGGATGCGCATCCTGGCCCGCATGACGCTGCGCCTGCTGCCCGAATACATCGTGCTGGTCCTGCTGCTGGGCGCCGCGCGCGCCTGGCTGTTCCCGGAAATCGGCGCCGGCGTGGACAACAGCGTGCTGTGGATCGTCGGCCTGGCCGTGGCCGGCATGCTGTTCGTCATTCCCACCGCCGGCGAAGTCCCCATCGTGCAGGCGATGCTGTCGCTGGGCATGGCCGCCGGCCCGGCCGCCGCGCTCATCATGACCCTGCCGCCCATCAGCCTGCCGTCGCTCGCGATGGTGGCGAAGTCGTTCAGGCCGGTGGAACTGGCCGTGCTGATGGCGGGCGTGGTGGGGATAGGGGTGGTGGCCGGGGGGCTGGCTGTGGCGTTCGGATTCTAGCCCGCGGCGGCGCGCGGACGCCGATCGAGGCCCTCTCCTTGCCGGGGTATCCGCTCCTGCAGATACGCCGCGATCGCCTCGAACACCACCCGGATATGCGGCAAATACTGCATGTCGCGCTGCACGCTGGCGAACAGCGGCACCTCGGAATACCGGTCCTCGATGATCTTGACCAGCCCCAGCGACTCCGCGTTGGCATAGGAAGGCAGCATCACGATGCCCAGTCCTTCCTGCGCGGCGAACATCTGCGAGAACATGCTGGTCGCGCGAAAGCCTATCCTGGGCTTTTCGATGATGCTCTCCAGCCAGCGCGCGGCGGGCAGGTACACGGGATCGTCGATGTAGCCGATGAACAGATCATCGGCCAGGTCGTCGGGACCGGAAATCACGCGTTCCCCCAGGTACGCGGGGCTGGCGTAGAGATGGAACGGCACCTCGGCAACCCCATGCGTGGTCAAGGACGCGGAAGGCGGTTCGAAGAAGCTGACGAAGATGTCGGCTTCCCGCCGGGCGATGTCGACGAAGTTGGACGTGGTGACGAGATGGACTTCGAGCCCCGGATGCCTGTCCAGCAGGGCCTTCGCGGCGCGGGCGATCAGCAGCGCGCCCACGCCTTCCATCGAGGCAATGGAGACGCGCCCGCTGACGGACTGCCCCTGCGCGGTGATGCCCTGGATCTCGTGAAGCATGGCTTCCATCCGCTCCAGCCGGAGCAGGACGTCGCGCCCCATGGGCGTGAGCTGCAAGCCCTTGCGGTCGCGCTTGAACAGCGCGGAACCGGCGCTGTATTCGACCTGAGCCAGCCTGCGGCTGACCGTGGACTGGTCGACGCCCAGGCGTCTCGCGGCCGACTCCAGCGAACCACCCCGGGCAACCTCGAGCAGGGCGCGCAGCTGATCCCAGCCGAGTTGCTCGAATGAGAAAGACTTGGTGGCCATGGTCTCATGCATAGCATTCCCGGATGCCTGGCAGCCACCAGGCAAACCGGCTCGTGTGCCTTACGCTCGATGGAGGCGGCTGCAAGCACAAGGCACGACAGGAAGTAGCGGCCTTATGTTATCAGACGCCCTGCGGACCTTCGGTCAATGCGCCGCGGCCTCGACCCCGAAATAGGCGTTGCCCACCTCGGCGCTGTCGCGCAGGCATTCGCCCGTGCCCTCGACGGCAACGGCGCCCTGGGAAATCACATAGCCGTAGTGCGAGACCTCCAGCGTCTGCTTCACGTTCTGCTCCACCAGCAGGATCGCGCAGTCGTCGCAGCACAGCTCGCGGATCAGCCTGAAGTTCTCCTTGACGAACAAGGGCGACAACCCCAGCGATGGTTCGTCGATCACCAGCAATCGGGGATCGCTCATCAGGCCCCGCCCTATGGACAGCATCGACCGCTCGCCCCCGGACAAGGTACCGGCGAACTGGCTGCGCCGTTCGGCCAGCCGGGGGAACAAGGCCAGGACCCGCTCCAGGCGGGCGGCGATTTTCGCGGGGGACCGCTCCAGGTAGGCGCCCGCCATCAGATTGTCGAGCACGGACATGCGCGGAAAGACACGATTGCCTTCCGGAATGGCCGCCAGACCCTGGGCGACGATGCGGTGGGTGTCCCATCCCGTGATGTCGTGCCCGCGAAACCGGACCCGGCCCCGGCGGACCGGGACCAGCCCGAAGATGGCCTTGATCAGCGTGCTCTTGCCCACGCCATTGGCCCCGAGCAGGCAGGTAATGCGGCCCTCTTCCGCTTTCACTGAAACGCCTTCGAGCACGTTCGCGCTGCCGTATCCGACGACCAGGTCTTCCACCGCCAAGAGCTGGGTGTTCATGCATCCTCTCCTAGATACGCCTTGCGGACCTGAGGGTCGGCGATCACGGTGCGATAGCTGCCCTCGCAGATCTTCCTGCCGAAGTTCAGGACCACGCAGCGCTGGCTGACCCGCTCGATGACCTGCATCTCGTGCTCGATCAGCACGATGGACAATTCCGGCGACTCACGCTGGAAACCCGTGACGTCGTCCATCAGGCGGAAGGTCTCGTCGTGCGTCATACCGGCCGATGGTTCGTCCAGCAGCAGGAGCCGGGGTTCGCCCAGCAATGCACGGCACAGTTCGATACGCCGCCGGTCGATCATGTTGAATCTGCCCGCGGGTTCGAACAGGTGGTCGGCGATGTAGGGATTGAAGCGCGCGCACAGGTCGCGCGCCGCCCCCATGAAGGCGGCGAGGGACCGCTGCGCCGCCTTGCGCGCGAACAAAGTGCCGAACAAGCCATTGGGCAGCCGGTTGTGCGCGCCCACCAGCAGGTTGTCGAACACCGACAGTTCCAGCATCAGCCGGCAGCGCTGGAAGCTGCGCGCGATCCCGGCGTGGTTGATCTCGCTGGGTGCCTTGCGGAACAAATCCTTGTCGCCGAAACGGATGGCGCCCGACACGGGCTTGTACAGGCCGGTCACGACGTTGAAGAAGGTCGTCTTGCCGGATCCGTTCGGTCCGAGCAGTCCCACCACCTCTCCCGGCCGCACTTCCAGGCTGAAGGCATCCAGGGCCACCAGGCCGCCGAAGCGCATGGTCACGTCGCTGCAAACCAGGGTGCGGTCGTTCATGGCCGCTTCTCCATCACCGAGAAATCGCGCATCCGGCGCGGAACCAGGCCCTTGGGACGGAACAACAGGACCGCGACGACGAACACCGAGAAGATCAACACGCGATACTCCTGGAGCGAGTGCAGTTTCTCGGGCAGCAGGATCACGAGCACGGCGGCGATCAGCGAACCCCAGCTGTTACCGATACCGCCCAGTATCACGATGGAGATCAGCAGCAGCGACTGCTCGAAGGTCGCGCCGGCCGGGCTGACGAAATTGGTCAGCCCCGCATACACCGCGCCCGCGATGCCGATCAGGAAATTGCCCAGCAGGAAGGCCGTGATCTTCCAGCGCTGCGGATTGATGCCGAAGGTCGATCCGACCAGTTCGTCGCTGCGTGTGGCGTCCAGGTTCACGCCTATCGCCGACCACTCGATCGCATGGGCCACCAGCGACGACAGCAGGAACACCGCCAGCGCGAGCAGGCCATAGGCGAAGTAGAAGGACACCTCGCGTCCCGCCACCTCGAAGCCGCTGCCCATGTCCCAGCCCAGTATCGTCAACGGCGGAACCTGCAAACCCTGCGCGCCGCCCAACTGTTCGTTGACCTGCAGGAAGGAGCTGCACAGGATGCCGAAGGCGATCGTGACCAGGGCCGAGTAATAGCCGCGGGTCCGCAGCACCGGCAGCAGCAGGACCGCGCCGATCGCGGCGGCCACCACGCCGCCGGCCAGGATGGCCAGGAAGTGCGGCAGCGCCGTGCTCTTGGCCAGGACCGCCAGCGTGTATCCGCCGCAGGCGAAAAAGGCCGCGCCCGCGAAATTGGCCAGGCCGGTCAGGCCGGTCTGGATGTTGATGCCGGCGCAAGCGGCCGCGAACAGCAGCACGGTGGAGATCATCAGCAGCGCGTAGTGTTCGCCGTGGAAGGCGATCAAGAGAACCGTCGCGGCCCCGGCAACGACCAGCCGGGCGGCCCAGGGGCGCCGGTCCGAGAACGCCCCCGCCTCGGCGATGATCCCGGCGCGCAGGCCCCACCACCAGAGTCCCCCGGCCGCCACCAGCGTACCGGCCAGGGCAAGCTCCGACTCCAGGGCCAGGATGCAGGCCAACACGAGCACGCCCGCTACCGCCACCATGAAAAACGCCCCGGCCCGGCGATCGGACCGCGATGCCCGCGAGGCGAGCGGTTGGGGAGCCGGCAGACGCCAGTCGGCTTTCCCGACTTTCCGGGCCGAAAGTTGATGGTTCATACGCGCTCCTCGAAACGCTCGCGCAGCAAGCCCGTCGGGCGGACGGCGATGATGCAGATCATCATGGCGAAGGCGAAGACGTCCTTGTAGGCGCTGGGAATGGGCAGCGCGACGGTCGCCAGGATCTGCAGGCCGGAAAACAGGAAGCCGCCGACCACGGCGCCCATCAGGCTGCCCAGTCCGCCGACCACCGCGGCGCAAAAACCGATCACGCCCAGCATCAGTCCCATGTTGAACATGACCTGGCGGTAGTAGAGCCCGGACATGACGCCGGCCAGCGCGCCCAGGCACGATCCCAGCACGAAGGTCAGGATCACCACCTGTTTGAAGTTGATGCCCATGAAGCGCGCGGTCTCTTCGTCCTGCGCGACGCCGCGCACGGCCAGCCCCAGCCTCGTGCGGCTCAGCAGGAAGTGCGTGCCGAAGATGGCCAGCACGCCCGCAGCCATGATGACCAGGCTGCTGACCCGCATGCTGACGCCGCCGAACGTCATCAGTTGGTCGGGCAGCACCATGGGGAACGGGCTGGGATTGGAGCCGCCGGGCACGAACAGCCGCAGCGCCTCGCGGATCGCGGTGCCGGTCATCAGCGTGATCAGCAGGACGTTGATCGGCGATGCCTGCCGCAGCGGCATGACCAGGTAGCGCCCGATCAGCGCGCCGACAGCGCCGGTGGCCAGCACTGCCAGCACGATCATGCCCAGGACCGGCCCCACGCCCGTGGCCCCCGCGGCAACAGCCAGCAGGATGCCGGCCAGGCCGGCGTACCCGCCCAATGCCACCACGTCTCCGTGGGCGAACTGGACGACGTCGACCACCCCGAAGTAAAGCGAGAACCCCACGGCAACGATCGAGTAGATCAAGCCCAGCATCAGGAAATTGACGAGATGCTGGAAAGCGAACGAAATTTCCATGTCTTGCGCCTGCCTGTTCCGGTTGATCGAGGGACGCGCTACTTCGCCTCCTTGGCGTACTTGCTGTCGGGCCAGTACACCCACTTCCCGTCCTGCACCACGTACTGGTGGGCGTTGGTGATGTTCTGGCGGTGGTCGTCGAAGTTGATGACGCCGACCAGGCTGTCGTAGTTGCGGGTGGCGTTCAGCGTGTCGCGGACCTTCGCGCGGTTCGGCCCCACCTTCTCGATCGCGTCCATCAGCAGCTGGGCCGCGCTGTAGGCGAAGGGGCCGTAGGCATCCGGCTCCTCCTTGAACCCCGCGGCGCGATAGGCCGCCAGGAACTCCTTGCCCTTGGCGTACTTGTCGATCGGCGCCCCGTTGTGGAAGGACACGACGCCTTCGGCGACCTTGGGCCCCACGCCGGCGATGAACCCTTCGTTCAGGATGCCCGACACGCCGATGAAGGGCGTCGAGATGCCGATGCGCTGCATCTGCGCCCGGATCGCCACGCCCTGCGGCGTCAGCCCGCCGAACCAGATGACGTCCGGTTTGCCGCTGCCGGCCGCCGTGAGTTCCGCCGAGAAATCCTGCTGGGTCACGTCCACGCCATAGGACCCGGTCACCGTCACGTCGGGGTACTGCTTCAGGAACTCCGTGAAGTGCACGCTCTGGCCCTTGCCGTAGTCGGTCGTGTCGTAGATGACCGCCACTCGCTTGAAGCCGGACTTGTGCACGTACTCGGCCGCGAGCTTGCCCTCGTTGATCATCGTCCCGTTGACGCGGTGGATTTCCTTGTGGTTGTTGCCGTAGGTGATCTCGGGCAGGACGGCGCCCCACACCACCATGGGCAGGCCGAAGCGATGGAAAGTGTCCACCGTCACGATGGCGACCGCCGAGCAATAGTGGGCGACGGCGCCGATGATGGAACGATCGGTGGCCGCCCGGGTAACCACCTGCACGCCCACGTTCGGCTTGCATTCATCGTCCAGCTTGACCAGTTCCACCCGGTATTTCCTGGACGGGTCGGCGTTGTGCTGGTCCACCGCGAGCTGGGCGGAGTTCCTGCCGCCCAGGCCGGTGGACGACACGCCGCCGGTCAGCGGCCCGATGAAAGCGATCTTGACGGTGTCCTTGGCCAGGGCGTGCCCCGTGCCCAGGACAAACAGCGCGGCCAGGGCGCAACGCGCCAGCCTGGCGGTAAAGCCGGATTCCTCGCGATTCATGTTGTCTCCTTTGGTGGTCCGGTGCCTGGCCCGTCTGCGCGGGCTGCACCGGTGGGATACGCTCCTTTACTTCCTGATGTCGGCCACGAGCTTGGCGACCTGTTCGGCGCTGGCTCCCCTGACCCGGGCATTGATCCGGACCGTGCCGAAGCCGACGAAAAGCGCCAGCTCGTCGGGCAGGGGCGCGCCTGGAACAGATACCACGATCCCGTCCATGGCGTCATAGTCCCAGGCATCCTCGGCGCCGCCGAACACCACATCGATCGATGCCCCGGCGGACGCGACCTTGGCGTTGCCGGGTATCAGCGCCGGACCCGCGCCCAGCCCCTTGCGCATCGACAGCCCGAGCCGCGGGTGGATCATGGCGGCGCCATGCTCGGACTCGCCGTTCATGCCGACGATGATGGCCTTGCCATAGGCGCGCGGACGCTCCTGTCCGGCAAAGCGCGCCAGTACGCGCTCGGTCAGCAGCGCGCCGATCTCGGTCGAGATGTCCACCAGGTGGTCCAGGTCTTCCTTCGAGGCCGCGCCTCGGCCGGCATAGGGGTTCTTGAAAACCGCCGCCGCCACCACGTGGCGGGAAGGCCGGCTGGCGCCCTGCCCGGCCTCGCTCAGGATTTCTCGTTCGAATACGTGCAGTTGCCGGATGGTCGGCAAAGCGGAGGGGTGCCCCATGTGTCTCTCCAATTCAGGTTCTGGTCATGGCCGGGAAGGCTGGACAGAACCTTATGCCCGGAGCGGCGGGGCGTCACGCTGCATAGATGCAAGGAAGCTTGCACTTTTCCGCGTATGCGAACGGGCCATCACGGCAGGTGCGGGCCGTGCTCCAGGAACAGGTCCGCGAAAACGCCGCGCACCCAGCGGGTGCCGGCATCCTGGTGGCTGCGTTCATGCCAGAACTGCTTGACCTCGAACTCCGGCACCTCGAAAGGCAGCGGCAGCATCTTGACGTGACGCCAGGGCATCATGAGACGCGCCACGGTACCGGGGATGACCACCAGCAATTCGGTGGCGGCCAGGATCTCGGGCACGATGGTGAAATGCGGCACGCGCAGGGCGATGTGGCGGCGCAGCCCGTTCTTCTCCAGGTATTGTTCGATCAGCGTCGTGGTCGAGGAATGCAGGGAGGCGCGGCTATACCGCGTCCCCGCCGGTTCGATCATGATGTGCGATTCATCGCTGAAGCTCTGGAGGCTGAGCGATGCCCCGATGCGCGGGTGGTCCGACCTCAACAGGCAGACATGGCGATCGCTGAATAGGCGTTGCTGGTAAAAACCCGCATTCAATCCGGGCAGGAACCCCACCGCGAGGTCGGCATCCCCGGACTCCAGCGCTTCACGGTAGCTCTCGCGCGGCAGTTGCAGTATGCGCAGCCCGACACTCGGTGCCACCTTCTTCAGATGCTGCATCAAGCGTGGCAGGTAGACCACTTCGCCGATGTCGCTCAACAGGATCTGGAAAATCCGCTCGGACCGCGCCGGGTCGAACGCCACGGCCTCCTCCAGTCCCGCGCGCATGATGGCCAACCCCGCGCGCACGCTGGGAGCGATGCGCTGCGCGAACGGCGTGGGCTCCATTCCGGTCTTGACGCGGACGAACAACGGATCGGCGCACAAGTGCCGCAAGCGCGTCAAGGCATGGCTCATCGACGGCTGGGACAGGCCTACCCGCAGGCCGGCCCGGGTAACGTTGCGCTCCTGCATCATCGCGTCGAAAGCCACCAACAGATTCAGGTCGATGCTCTCGATGTTCATTGCCGCCCTCCGTGGAATGCGATCAGCCACTGGCGGCAACACAGCCGATTCAGGTCTCGAAGCGATTCGTTCCGTACCGGCCGGACAGCGCTCCCGATGCAATGATCATCCGCTGCATTTCGGAAGAACCCTCGGTAATGGTGCGGCTGCGCGCATCTCGATACATGAGCTCCAGCGGCAATTCGCGGGACAACCCCAAGCCGCCGTGGATCTGGATGGCCCGGTCGACGACGCGTATCAACATTTCGTCCGCGTAGAGCTTCACCGCCGACGCCTCGAGATGATAGTCCAGTCCGCGGTCGGCCCTCCACGCGGCGTGCAGCACCATGGACCTGGCCGCATGGAGTTCCACCATGGAATCGGCGATCATCCACTGGATGGCCTGGCGCTTTGCCAGCGGCTGCCCGAACGTGCTGCGCTCGTTGGCATAGGCGATCGCCATGTCCAGGGCCCGCTGGGCGCGACCCAGCGCTTTCGGGCCGTGGATGAGACGGCCCATGTCGAGGAACTCGCGCGCCAGGTCCCAACCCTGGCCCGCCGCACCCACCATCCGGTCCGCCGGCACCCTCACGTTGTCGAACAGCAGTTCCCATGGCCGGTCCGGCGACATCAGCTCGAAGCTCTGGCCCAGCCGCATCCCCGGCGTGTCCCGGTCGACCAGGAAACAACTGATGCCCAGTTCCTTCCCGTCCTTGATGGTCCGCGCGAACACCTGCGCGAAATCCGCCTTGTCGGCGCCGGTAATGAAGATCTTGGCTCCGTTGATCACGAAGTGATCTCCGTCGGCAGCCGCGGTCGTCCGCATGCCGGAGGGATCCGACCCTGCTCCCGGTTCGGTCAGCGCGAAACAGGTTCGCTTTTCTCCTCGGGCCACGGGCAGCAGGTACGCCTCCTTCTGTTCCCGGCTGCCATGGAACAACACCGGCCCCAGGTAAGGCGTCAGCACGGTGGGGGCCCGGAACGAGGGCACGTTGCACCGGGCCAGTTCCTCGAACACGACACACATGCCGACCACGCCGATCCCGCCCCCTCCCACCTCCTCCGGCAGGTCGAAGGTCCAGAAGCCCAGGTCCTTGGCCTTGTCCTGCAGCCGCTGCCGGACGTCGTCGGGGATGTCATGCTCGTTGGCGTAGCGGCCCTCCAGCGGCAACAATTCCCTTTCCACGAAACGGCGCACGGCGTCGCGCAGCATGCGCAGTTCCGGTTCCAGCTCGAAATCCATCGGTCTTCTCCAGCTAGTCCAGTTTCACCTTGGCATTGCGGATGCTCGTCTCGTACTCGGCCCTGTCGCGGGCCAGGAAACGCCCGAACTCCTCGGGTCCTTGATTCAACGGCTCGAGCCCGACGCCCGTCACGTACTTGTCCAGGAAGGCCGGCTGCGAGACGACGGCCGACACGTCGGCGGCAATCCTGCCTACGATGCCGTCCGGCGTGTCCCTGGGCGCGACCAGTCCGAACCAGGCTTGCGAAACCATCTTCGGAAACCCCAGCTCCGCGAATGTCGGCGCGGCGGGAAAAGCGGTGATCCGCCTCGGCGCCGCGACCGCCAGCAGCCTGACCTTGTCCCCCTCGACCATGGGAATGGCTGGCGGCACACCTACCCACGCCACGTCGATCTGGCCGCCAACGAGGGCGGCCATGACGTCGGCAACGCCCTTGTAGGGAACGTGATTCAGCCGGATGCCCGCCAGCGAAGAGAAGGTCTCGGCATCGAGTTGCGCCTTGCTTCCCACGCCATACGAGCCATAGGTCACCTCTCCCGGACGCGCCTTGGCGCGCGCCACGAGCGCCTCCACGCTGGCCAGTCCGGACTTCCTGCTCGCCAGCAAGATCTCCCGCGTCTGCACGAGATTGACCACCGGCACGAAATCCTTGACCGGATCGTAGGAAAGCTTGCGATACAGATACTGGTTGGAGGAGAGCGTCGGATCGTTGGCCATCAGCAGCGTGTAGCCATCCGGTGCCGCCCGGGCCACGTGTTCGGCGGCGATGATGGTGTTGGCGCCGGGCTTGTTCTCGACGATGACCGGCTGCGACCAGCGGGTCGTCAGTTCCTGGGCGACTCCCCGCGCCACCACATCCGCCAGGCCGCCGGCGGTGAAAGGCACGACGATGCGCACCATCCTGGCGGGAAACGCCTCGCCATGCGCCGCTCCGGCCGCCGCGCATCCTACCAGCGCGGCAACGCGCGCGAGAATCCTGCGTACGTTCATGTTCGTCTCCTTGGTCTGTCCGCTCAGGCGACCTGCCTGGCCTTGTTTGCCCAGTACGGCGCGCGCAATGCCTTCTTGTCGATCTTGTTCGTGCTCGGCAGGCGCGGCAGCGCAGCCATGAATTCGATGCTGCGCGGCTTCTTGTAGCTGGCGAGCCGCTGGCGGCAATGTTCGATCAGGGTCCGCTCGTCGGCCTGCCCGCCCGCCTTCAGGGCGACGAAAGCCTTCACCGACTCCCCCCACTTCTCGTCGGGCACGCCGATCACCGCCGCCTCCAGGACCGCGGGATGAAGCAGCAAGGCCTCCTCCACTTCCCGCGAATAGATGTTCTCGCCGCCGGAAATGATCATGTCCTTCTTGCGATCGACGATGAACAGGTAGTGGTCCTCGTCGAAGTAGCCGAGATCGCCCGTTTTCATCCACCCGCCGTCGAGCGCCGCCGCGGTCTCCGCCGGCTTGCCCCAATAGCCTTGCATGATGGCGGCCGAGCGCATGGCGATTTCGCCGATATCTCCCTGTTCCTGCTCCCGGCCCTGCTCGTCGACGATCCTGATTTCCACACCGGGTATCGGCTGGCCGGCCGACGCCATGCGGGCGGCCTGCGCCGAGTTTCCCTCCGGCTCGTGCTGGTGTTTCAGGAGCGCGCTGCCGGGCCCGTGTTCGGTCATCCCATAGACCTGCATGAAGATCCGGCCAAGCGCGCGATGCGCCCGCCGGGACAGCGCCACCGACATCGGCGCGGAGGCATAGCAGACCGTGTTCAGGCTGGACAGATCCACGGCCTGCCTTTCCTGCTCGTCCAGCAGGGCCTGGATCATGATCGGCGCGAAGTGGGCGACCGTCACTCGATGGCGCGCCATGCTGTCCAGGATCTCGCGTGCGTCGAACCGGCGGTGCAGCACGATCGTCGCACCGCAGATCAGGTAGCTGAGCAACTCGGTGGTGCCCCCTATGTGATAGGCGGGCATGACGATGAGCATGCGGTCCGTGGGCTGCGCGCCATGCGACAGCGCCAGCATGCGGGCCTGCTCCACTTGCCCGGCGTTGCCCAGCATGACCCCCTTGGCGGCACCGGTGGTGCCGCTGGTATAGATCAGGAAAGCCGTGTCGTCGTCCCGGGCGCGCAGCGGCGGCGGCGCGGCGTCCGCGCGGGCGATGGCCGCCTCGTAGCCCGAATCGCCCGCGTCGCCGCCCAGTTTCATGATCCGGGCCTGCGCAGGCAAGGCGGTGCACAGCTCCCGCACCCGGTCCTCGTACTCCGGGTCATAGACCAGCAGGGCGGGAGCGCAATCACGCAGGATGACCGCCTGATCCGCCGCCGACAGCCGGTAGTTCATCCCGACCGCGATAAATCCGCACATCCCCGCCACACAGTACATTTCCATGTACTCAGGACAGTTCTGGGCCAGGATCGCAATGCGGTCGCCACGCGCCAGGCCCTGGGCAAGCAATGCGTTGCCGAGCCGCCTCACCCTTTGCCCGAACTCCCCGTGCGTGATGGCTCGGCCTTCGAAAAGAAAGGCCGGATGGTCGCGCAGACAGCGGGCGTTGTGGTCGACGATGTCGCCGAGAATCATGATTGTTCCCCCCTGGATGAGAGCCGCAGCATGGTTCCTCCATGCCCTTCCTGAAACAACTCCCCGTCCGGGCCGAGCAGTTCGAACCGCCTGTCCACCACCGCCCGCAGGCCATCGGAAGTCACCCGCTTGCCGCTGATCGTCGCCCGGACGCGCACCGTGTGCCCCACCCGTAACGGCCGCCGGTACCGCCACTCGGCCAGGCCGATCGCGCCGACCACCGGATCCGCGAACGCGGGCAGCTGCGTCGCCATGCCCATGGCCAGCAGGATGCCGTAGGGGCCTTGGAACATCGGACCCGGCATGCCTGCCGCCCGGCAGAACTCGACATCGGCGTGAATGGGATGCCAGTCTCCGCTCAACATGCAGGCCAGGGAAAGATCGGTCTGCGTCAACGTGCGGGCGTTTCCTTCGTAGCGCTCGCCCACGACCAGTTCGTCATACGCGATGGCGTGCAAGCCCATCCGGACATCGTTCATGAAGGCACCTTGAAATCTTTCATGGCTTCCCAGTCCACGAGCTCCGCAACGGATGGTGTCTCGGGCAGGGCCACGACGCCGTCGACGATCGCCGGCACGTGCCCGGCGTACTGCTCTCGCATGGACAGGAACCAGCTCAACTCGGCGGGTAGCGAGCCCGCCGGCAGCGTCGCGGCAAACTGCAGGCCGCTCCATGTGCCCATGGCGCTCTCGCCCATGAGGCCCGCTACCGTACCGGCCCGTGCCTGGGTGGCAAGATCGCGCATCGCCAGCGCATCCGAAAAGCCGAAGCGCCCCGGTTTCGCGCTCAGGATGCTGGCGCCGCGTTCCAGGAAAAGCCGGGCATCCCGCGTCGAGGCCATCCCGAAATCGACCAGCAGCGGCAGGCCCGCGTCCCGCTGCAGGGCCTGGAACGCGCCATCCGGAGACAAAGGCGAGGGGTCTTCCACGACCTCCACGCCTTCCTCTGCCATGGCCCGCACGTAGTCCGCGGCTTCTTCGAACGGATAGGCACCGTTGGCATCCACATACAGGCGCGCGCCATCGCCCAGTGCCCGGCGTACCGCCGCCAGGCTGGCCCGGTCCAGATGCAGCCCCTGCCCTCCCTTGATCTTCAGGGTCCGGAAGCCATGGGCTTGCACCATCGCGGCGGCCTCGCGCGCCATGGCGTCGGGCGCCTGCCGGGTAACGGCCCAGGACAGTTCGACCTCGGACCGCCCCTGCCACAAGCGCCACAACGGCTGCCCCCGGCGGGACGCTTCCCAGTCCCAGCATGCGTTGTCGATCAACGCCTTGGCGACGGTGTTTCCCGGGATGGAATCGAGCACGCCGCGCAATGGCTGCGGACCCGACAATCCCGTTTGCCGGACCAAGGGCTCGAACACCTCGCGCAGCGTGGCGACGAGACTGGCTGCCGTGGCGCCGACCCACGTCGGCTTGACGACGACCTCGGCCGCCCCTGCCGCGCCGGACTCGGTCTCGATGCGCAGGATCACGAACTGCGCGGCCGCCTCGGTCATGTCGCTCCAGCGGACCTCGCGTCCATAGGCAAGGCTGCGGACGAACACGTCCCAGCGCACGATGCGCTCGGCCTGGCTGCCTTCATCCATCAGTCCACCCGTGCACCCGACGCCTCGATCAGCGTCTTCCACTTCGGTGACTCGGCCGCGACGTAAGCGGTCAGGTCTTTGGCATCGAGGTAGTGCGCTTCCGCGCCCAGTTGTTGGAGTTTTTCACGCACGTCGGCCTGGGCCAGGATGCGCTCGACCTGCGCACTCAAGCGGTCGACGATCTGCGTGGGCGTATCCTTGGGCGCGAACAGGGCGTACCAGCCCAGCACATCGAATCCCGGATAGCCTGCCTCGGCGACCGTGGGCAGATCGGGAGCAAGCGGCGTCCGTGCGCTCGACGTCACGGCCAGCGCGCGCAGCCGGCCCGCCTGCACCTGTTTCATCACTGCGGGCACGGTAAAGAAGGTCATGGAAACATCGCCAGCGATGACACTCGTCACCGCATCCGGTCCGGTCTTGTACGGCACGTGCTTGAAGCGAACCCCGGCCATGCTCTGCAACAAGGCCCCCGCCAGGTGTCCCGACGTACCGTTGCCGGCCGACGAATAGGTCAGCTCATCGGGCTTCTCGCGCGCCAGCGCGACGAGTTCCGCCACCGATCGCACCGGCAGCTCGCGATTGACGACCAGCAGGTTCGGCGCGATGGCGACCATGGCGGCGGGCGGGACGTCGCGCATCGGGTCATACGGAAGGTTCTTGTACAGATGCGGCCCGACGGAGTGTGTCGGACTACCGCTCATCAGCCAGACGTAGCCGTCCGCCGGCGAACGGGCCACCTGGGCCGCGCCCACATGTCCACCCGCCCCCGGCTTGTTCTCGACGATGAACGGCTGGCCCAAGGCCGCCTCCAGTTTCTGCGCGAGCAGGCGGGCGACGATGTCGGCGGTTCCGCCCGCCCCCGACGAGACGACAATGCGTACCGGCCGATCCGGCCATCCGGCCGCGCCCGCCTGGCCGGCGGCAACCGCCAGGCCCAGCGCGCACAGCGCTCCCGTGAAGCGTGCCAACTTCATCGTCATCCCCTTCGTGCGGAAAGATCCGCGTTAGATGATTCGGGCCTGCCTGAGCTCGGTCATGGCGGCTTCGGAAAACCCCGCCTCCCGCAAGACTTCTTCCGTGTGCTCGCCCAGGTCGGGCGGAGGCAGGAAATTGCTGTCGTGGTCGCCGTCGTAACGGATCGCGCGATGCGCGGCGCGCAACGTGCCGTGGCGCGGATGCTGCTGCGTGTAGAAGACGCCCAGGTGACGCACCTGCGGATCCTCGTCCAGTTCATCCAACGTCCGTTCCGGGGTGAACGGAACGTCATGGGCCTCCAGCCGGGGCAGCCAATACTCCCGTTCCCGCTCTGCGAATACCTCGGCCAGCGTGCGCGCCAGCTCGTCGTAGCGTTCCACGCGGTCGTGGCGCGCCGGATAGGCCGCGAGCAGGTCCGGGCGGTCGATCGCCTGGACCAGGCCGCGCCAGAACTTGTCGGGCGACGAAAGATGCAGGGCAATGCGGCGCTCATCCTGGCAGGTCAGGATGTACGACTGCGACATGGCCGCCCGTCCGTACAGGCTGGGCGGCTGGCCGGTTGCCAGCATCGAACCCAGCGGCTCGCAGGCCATGGCGATCATCGCCTCGAGCATGTTGACCTCGACCTTGCGCCCCAGGCCGGTCGACGCCCGCTCCACCAAGGCGCCCAGGATCCCGAGGCAGGCATAGATGCCCGTCACGGCATCGGATACCGCCGGGCCGGCCACCCGCGGGTCCTCGCCGCGGTGGAACATGGACAACCATCCCGAGACGGCCTGCCCCACGTTGTCGTAGGCCGGCCGGCCGGCATAGGGGCCGCTGGCGCCGAAGCCCGTGATGGCGCAATGAACAAGGCGGGGATTGAGCCGACGCAGACGCTCGGCGCCCAGGCCCAGCCGCTCCTCCACCCCCGGACGCATGTTCAGGAGCAGCACGTCGGCATCCTCGACCAGCTTGTCCAGTACGGCTCGCCCCTCGGGTCGGGTGTAGTCCAGCGCCAGGCTGCGCTTGTTCCTGTTGTGCGCCTGGAACTGGGGACTGTAGAGCCCCCCCTTGAATGCGCGAAACGGGTCGCCGCCGCCCGGCCGCTCGACCTTGACGACATCCGCTCCCAGTTCGGCCAGCGACATGCCGGCCAGCGGCGCGGTAATGAAATTCCCCAGGTCGAGCACCCGGATCCCTTGAAGGACTTTCATCGGCTACCTGCCCCCAACGCGGTCCGCAGGAACGCCGTGGTCCGCTCATGGGCCAGCGCCGCCGCCTCCAGCTCGCCGCGGGTATAGAAACCGTGGCCGACCCCGGGATAGCGGTGAAAGCCTCCGCCTGCCATGGGCGGCAGCGCAGTCTCGATCCTGGCCTGCGCCTCGGCGGACGCGTAGCGGTCCTGGTCGCCGTAGTGCAGCACCACCGGACAGCGCAAGGCGGCCGCCTCGTCCAGATGATCCTCCACCCCCACGCCATAGAACACGGCCGCCGCATCGACCTCCAGCCTGGCGGCGCAGCGGAATGCCAGTTTCCCTCCCAGGCACAGCCCCACCACCGCCACGCGGCCCCGGAAGCCCGGCATGGCGCGGATGTGCGCGGCAACCCTGCCGATGTCGGCCAGGCCCGCCTCTTCGTCGAACCGCTCCAGATACTGGAACGCGCGCTCGATGTCGGCCTTGGAATGGCTCAGCTCGATGCCGGGCTCGATGCGCCAATAGAGGTCGGGCGCCAGCGCGAGATAGCCTTCGGCCGCGTAGCGATCGGCGACGCCGCGTATCGCATCGGTCACGCCGAATATCTCCTGCAGGATGATCACGGCGTGGCCGTTCGGCTTCCCGGGCCGACTGGCATAGGCGGTGAAACCGCGCCCGTCGCCGGCGTCGATGGTGGTCTTTGCTTCTGACATCATGGTCCTCCTGCGCGTCAGGCGTCAGACGAGGTAGCTGCCCTTGAGCAGCTCCCGCGCGATGGAATTTCTATGGATCTCGGTCGTTCCGTAGCCAATGGACATGCCGCGCGCGTCACGGAAGTAGCGCTCGAACGGATATTCCTCCGACAGCCCATATGCGCCGGCAAGCTGCATGGCCTGGTTGGTCACGCGCACCGCCATCTCGTTGGCAAAGGTCTTGGCGATGGAAACCTGCGCCACCGACTGCCGCCCCTGGTCGATGGCCTGCGCGGCCCCGTACACCAGCGCGCGCGCCGCCTCGATGTCCATCGCCATGTCGGCCAGCTTCCACTGCAATCCCTGGTTCTCCGCAAGCGGACGGCCGAACTGGGCACGATCCTTCAAATGCTGGACGGCATGGCCCAGCGCCGCCTGGGCCAACCCCAGGCAGATGGGGGGGTTGCCGGTGATGCGATCGGCGTCCAGCACCTGCAGCAGGTCCTTCATCCGTCCCGCCGGCAGGAGCAGGTTCTCGGCCGGCACGCGGCAGTCCTGGAAGACCAGTTCGGCCATGCCCGTCCCGCGCAGGCCCAGCAGATCCAGATGCTTGCCCACCGAGAATCCCGGCGTGCCACGCTCGACCAGCACCGCCCCCACGCCCTTCATCCCGGGTTCGTCAGTCAGCCGCACCAGGACCAGGAACACGTCGGCCACCTGGGCGGCGGTACACCAGAGCTTGCTGCCGTTGATCACATAGTGCTGGCCGTCACTGACGGCACGGGTCTGGACATTGCCGACGTCGGAGCCCGCATTCGCCTCCGACATGCTCCAGGCCGCATACCACTCCGCCTTGGCGAAGGCAGGCAGATAGCGCTGCCTGAGCGGTTCGGATCCGATGTGCAGGATGGCGCGCGGCGTCGCGCCGTCGGTGCAGGAATACAGCATCGCCGTGTTGGCGCAGGAACGCGCCAGTTGCTCCACCACCAGCACCGTCTCCAGCAGCCCCAGCCCTGTCCCGCCGTAGCATTCGGGCAGGAAAATGCCGGTATAGCCGTGGCCGGCCAGCACCTTCAGGTTGTCGAGCGGAGGCCGATACTGCCGGTCGGCCGCCGCCGCTCCCGGCGCGAACCGCTCGCTCGCCAGCGCATGGACCGTATCCCGGATCAGCCGTTGTTCCTGAGTCAATTCCACTATTCGCCCTTTGCGCCGGTCAACTTGATGATGTGCTGGTAGTGCGCCGATTCCCTTTGCAGGAAGGCACCGAACTCCTCCGGCGTGGATGGCGCCCCTTCCACGCCCAGCTTCACGAACTGTTCCTTGACCTCCGGGCTCTCCAGCGCCTTGCGGATCTCTTTGCTCAGGCGCCCCACGATCCCTGTCGGCGTGGACGCCGGCGCCACCACCCCGTACCAGGTCATGAAGGAGAATTCCTTCAGGCCCGATTCAGCCACCGTAGGGATCTCCGGCGCGATCGCCGACCGCTCCTTGCCCGAGACGGCCAACCCCTTGAGCCGGCCCGAACGCACGTGCGGCACGCCCGAGGACATGCCGGTGAACATCACGTCCACCTGCCCGCCCACCACATCGGCCAAGGCCGGAGCGACCCCCTTGTAGGGAACATGGGTCAGATCGATGTCGGCCAGCGCCTTCACCCACTCCATGGCCAGATAGTGCGGCGTGCCGTTCCCGATGGAGGCATAGGTGATCTTCCCGGGCCGGGCCTTGGCGGCGGCGATCAACTCCTGGACGGTGGAGACCTGCGCCTTGGGATTGGCCACCAGGATGAAAGGCACGAAGACCAGTTGGCTGACCGGCGCGAAATCCTTGACCGAGTCGTAGGACAGCTTCTGCCCGAAGAAGATCGGATTCAACGCGTGGGAATCCGTCACCAGGCCGATCGTGTAGCCGTCCCCCTCGGCCCGGGCCACCGCCTCGGTCCCGATGATGGTGCTGGCCCCGGGCCGGTTCTCGATGATGACGGGCTGACCCAGGTTCTCCGCCATCTTCTTGCCGACGGCGCGCGCCACGATGTCGGTGCCGCCTCCCGCCGGATAAGGCACGATGAAGCGGATGGGCTTGTCGGGCCACTCCGCATGCGCGGTGGACGGCCCCCACCAGGCCAAACCCGCCACCGCAACCGCCAGCCATTGCATCGATAGTCGCCGCATGTCACCCTCCTTGTCGTCCGCCCTCGGGCGGCGTGTCATGTTCGCCAGCTTCTTCCTCGGTGCGCAGCCAGATCTCGGCGGCGACCGGGTGCGTCTGCTCCTCGACCAGATGGCCGACCAAGCCCACTGCCCGGCCCATGACCGCGATCCCGCGCGCCGCGCGCCAGGAGATCCCAAGCTCGCAGCACAGCGCGCCGATGGCGCCGGTGGCATTGACGGGCAGGCTCTTGCCATACGCCGCTTCGGCTTCCTCGCCGATGGCGCGCATCAACTCGACATAGCGTCCGGCATGGCCCTCTTCGGCCGCGACCTCGAACAGCCGGATCGCGCGCGGATCAACGGGCTTGTGCAGGTTGTGGCCGATCCCCGGAATGGACTGCTTGCGGTTCCGGAAATCCGCGACCACGTCGCGCGCCAGTTCCCGCGGCGAACCCTCCGGCGTGGCGGCCCAGGTGGACTCCAGCATCCGCGCCGCGCCTTCCGCGGTACCCGCGAAAGTGGTTCCCATCCCGCACAGCCCCGCGGCCACCGCGGACTGCAAGGACTCCGGAGCCCCCAGGTAGGTCAGCCGCGCGACGATGGCCATGGGCGTCATGCCGTGTTCGACCAGGGTGACGAGAATGGCGTTGAACACCCGGGACTGCCGCGAATCCGGCAGGCGTCCGGTCAGTTCCAGGTACGCCATGTCGCCGAAGTTGAGGGTACCGATGATGTCTCGGGCCAGGTCCAGGCCCTGGACGAAAATGCGTTCGGGGGTGCTGCGGCCCATGCCGCTGCGTATCGGCCGCCGGTTCCGGCTCATGTCGTCTCCTGCTCCACTTCGGTGGATTCTTGTGGGGGCGGCATGCGCCGCCTGTTGGAGACGAAAGATAGGCGCTCCTATTGGCCCGCGTCCAATAGAAGGCGGTCATTCCCTGTATGCGGGAGACTAATAGTGGTGCGCGGGAGCGTGGGGGGACGGCGAGGAAGAACCCGGCCCGGTCCGCGCTGCTCGTTGGCGAGCCGGCCCGGCGGCCCGCACCAGATTGAAAGCGGTATTGACGAGACCAACGTGCGAAAAAGCCTGAGGGAAATTACCGAGCAACAGGCCCGACGCCGGGTCGTACTCCTCCGCCAGTAGGCCGAGATCGTTGCGCACCGACAGCAGCCGCTCGAACAGCGCCTGGGCCTTGTCCATGCGCTTGGACATGACATAGGCATCGGCCAGCCAGAACGAACAGGCCAGAAAGGTACCTTCGGGCTGCTTGCAGGGATCGACGGTGCGCGCGGGGTGATAGCGGAGCACGAATCCATCCTGCAGCAGATCCCGTGCGACCGCTTCCACGGTCCCCAGGATGTGCGGATGATCGTCGGGAAGAAAGCCGACCTGGGAAAACAGCAGCAGGCTCGCATCGAGCGCCGTCGAACCGTAGGACTGGACGAAGCTGCCGATCCGCGGATCGAAGCCCTTGGCACAGATCTCGGCGTGGATCGCGTCCCGTTCCTGGCGCCATCGATCGACGGGCCCGTCCAGCCCGTATCGTTCCACGGCCTTGACGGCACGATCGAAAGACACCCAGCACATGAGTTTCGAGTGCGTGAAATGCCGCGCCGGTCCCCGCATTTCCCAGATGCCCTGGTCCGGCTTGCGCCAGATGTCGACCAGATGCTCAAGCATGACCTTCTGCAACTGCCAGGCGTCGGGCGCCGCGGCAAGAACGCCTTCCCGCGCCGTATGCAGCGTGTCCAGCACTTCGCCGAAGATATCGAGCTGCACCTGCTCGGCCGCGCCATTGCCGATGCGCACGGGACGACTGCCGCCATATCCGGCCAGCCAGGGGATCTCGTGTTCGGGCAGCCACCGCTCGCCGGCAAGCCCGTACATGATCCGCAACTGGTCCGGCTGTCCGGCGATGCTGCGCAGCAGCCAGCGCCGCCAGGCTTCGGCCTCCTCGCGATAGCCCGCATTCAGCAGGGCATAGAGCGTGAGCGCGGAGTCGCGCAGCCAGCAGTAGCGATAGTCCCAGTTCCTGCCACCGCCGGGTGTCTCGGGCAGCGACGTGGTCGGTGCCGCGATGATCCCGCCGGTGGGCCGGAACGTCAGCAGTTTGAGCGTGATGAGGGAACGCACCACGGCGTCCCGCCACCCTTCGCGGGCCGGATCGAAGGCGCAGCGCTTCGACCATTCCTGCCACCAGCTCACGGTGTATTTCAACGCCTCTTCACGGTCGGGCACGAAATGCGGCGTCTGGTGCGACCGGTGGTAGGACAGCGTGAACGGCACGCTCTGCCCTGCTTCGACGTCGAAGCGCGAGACGGTCTTCATGTTCCGCCCTTCCAGCGGCGCCTGCGTATGCAGCTCGACCGCGTCGGGGCCGGCCACCGCGCTCAGGCCGTAGTCGCGCCGCCGCACCCAGGGCACCACCAGCCCGTAGTTGAAACGCAGGACCAGTTCCATTTCCACGGACACGCGCCCACGCTTGCCGCGCACGATGCGAACGATATCGCTGCGCTCCTCGTCGCCGGCAAGCGGCATGAAGTCGATCAGCTCCACGGCACCGTCTTCGGTCTCGAACGTCGTCTCGATGACCGCCGTTCCGGGAAGATAGCGCCGGCTGCTGCGCACCGGCGTTCCCACCGGCGCGATGCGCCAGCGGCCGTTTTCCGGGGTTCCCAGAAGCGACGCGAAACATGCCGGCGAATCGAATCGCGGCAGGCAGAGCCAGTCGATGGAGCCGTCGCGGCCCACCAGCGCAGCCGAGATCATGTTGCCGATCAAGCCGTAGTCGGCGATCCGCCGGCCGGGGCTTGCCGGCGCTTCCGAGGTCGAACGATTCAAGGCCATCGCCGTCAGCCGTTCGTCAAGAGGACGTCAGTCCATTCTAGTACGAACCCTCGCGGCGTTCTCGAACGCCCGCCGCCGGCTCATCCCCCCAGGAAGAGCTCGCCCATGGCCGGCCGGCGCGGGATCAGCCCTTGCTCGTGCGACCAGCGGATCTGCGTCTCGATCATGTCGCGGTTGGCCTCGAAACCGTAGGGCCAGAAGTCCTGCCCCATCAGCGCCTGCGTGCTCTCGGCCTCGGCCTGCATCCACGGCAGCATGATGGGCAGCGCCTGGTGGATGGCCAGGCGGTCCTGCGCCACCTGCTTGGCCTGATTGAACGCGGCCAGCAGCGCCTGGGGCAGGCCGGGGTTCGCCTCGGCCACGTCGCGCCGCAGTGCGATCACGTGCATGATGGGAAAGCGCCGCGTGCGCGCGTAGTAGTCCTTTTCCACGTCGCGCCAGTCAGGAAACAGCCGGCCCACGCCGGCGCGGCCGAAAGCCGCCGGCGGCGTGTAGGCGATCAGCGCATCGAGCTGGCCGGCCTCCATCATCGACGACAACGTGTGGCCCTGCACGGCCTGGATATTCACCTCCTTGGGCCAGTTGCGCGGGTCGATCATGTCCCGCTCCACGTGGTCCACGTCGCCGGCAAACCATTCGCAACTGCCCGGATCGAAACCGTACTCGTCCGACAGCATCCCGCGCGCGACCAGCGCCACCGTGTTCGAATATTCGCGCAGGCCGATGCGCTTGCCCACCAGATCGGCCGGCGTGGCGATGCCGCTGCCGGCCCGCACGTAGATGGCCGAGTGGCGGAACGAGCGCGACGGGAAGATGGGCAAGGCCACATAAGGACAACCGCCGCGCACGCTGGCGATCAGGAAGTTGCTGAACGACAGCTCGGTGACTTCGTACTCGGCGGTCTGGAAGGCCTGCGAGAAGATGGCCTCGAGGTCGCCGGTCGCGAACCGGGTCTCGAAGCCCGCGACGCCGACACTGCCGTCGACCAGGGCGCGGGTGCGGTCATAGTCGCCGACGGCGATGCGGAGTGAGGGTTGGGTCATGCGGGGCCTCGTGGCGGAGATGGATCGATGGACTATATCTTGGCGCCGGACGCCTTGATGATCTTTTCCCATTTGACGATCTCGGACTTCGTGAAATCACCCAGGGCCTGCGGCGTGCCGCCGGCCGGCACGGCGCCCTGCTCGGCCAGCGCCGCCTTCACGTCAGGCATCTGCAGGATCTTCACCATGGCCGCGTTGAGCTTCTCGATCACCGCCCTGGGCGTACCGGCGGGCGCGTAGACGGCGGACCACGCCGCGGTCTCGAAGCCCGGCAGGGTCTCGGCAATGGTGGGCACGTCCGGCACCTGCGGCGCGCGCTGCGCGCTGGTGACCGCGAGGATGCGCACCTTGCCGCCCTTGACCATGGGCAGGCCGGTGGGCATGTTGACGAACATCATCTCGACCTGGCCACCCGCCAGGTCGACGATGGCCGGCGCCCCGCCTTTGTACGGCACGTGCAATACGTCGATGCCAGCCACCGACTTGAACAGCTCGGACGACAACTGACTGGAAGTACCCAGGCCCGTGGACGCGTACGACATCTTCTTGCCCGATTTGGCGTACGCGATCAGCTCCTGCGTAGTCTTGACCGGCAGCGAGGGGCTGACCAGCAGGATGTTGGGCACGGTGCCGACCAGCACCACCGGCGCCAGGTCCTTCACCGGGTCGTAGCCCAGCTTCTCGTACAGCGTGATGTTGATCGAGACGATCTCGGACCCCATCAGCAGCGTGTAGCCGTCGGCCGGCGACTTGGCCACCGCCTCGGCCGCGATGTTGCCGCCCGCGCCCGAGCGGTTCTCGATCAGCACCGGCTGGCCCAGCGCCTCGGCCAGCCGCGGGCCCACCGTGCGGGCGAAGAAATCCACCGTGCCGCCCGCGGGGAACGGCACCAGCATCTTGATGGGCTTGGAGGGATAGGTGTCGGCGCGGGCGGCGCCCGACAGCAGAGCGAAGGCGGCGATCCAGCAGAATACGGCAAGACGTTTCATGGACAGGCTCCTGGCGTCAGTGCGGCAAAGGAAAAAATCAGGCGTAGTTGATGACCATCAGGCGGATCTCGGACATTTCGTCCATGGCATAGCGCGTACCTTCGCGGCCGGTGCCCGACTCCTTCCACCCGCCGAAGGGCATGTTGTCGATGCGGTAGATGGGCACGTCGTTGATCATCAGGCCACCGACCTCCCAGTCCTCGATCGCGCGGAAGGCGCGGCGCAGGTCCTGCGTGAAGATGCCGCCCTGCAATCCGTACTTCGAATCGGCGGCACGCCGCACCGCCTGGTCGAAATCCTGGTAGCGATTCACGGTGACGACAGGCCCGAAGATCTCCTCGTCCTCCACCTTCATGCCGGGCCGCGTGTCGGTCAGCACCGTCGGCATCACCACCGCGCGCTCGCGCGAACCTCCCGCCAGCACCCGCGCGCCCTGCGCCACCGCCTCGTCCACCCACGACTGGATGCGCCGGGCCGAGTTCTCGTCGATCACCGGGCCGACATCGACGCCCTCCTCCATCGGATTGCCCACGCGGCAGGCCTCGACCTTCGCGACCAGCTTCTCGACGAAGGCATCGGCCACCGACTCCTGCACCAGGATGCGCTGCACCCCTATGCAGTACTGGCCGCCGTACACCACCCCGCCCCGCACGCAACGCGCGGCGGCCAGGTCCAGGTCGGCATCCTCGGCCACGATTACCGCGCCGTTGCCGCCCAGCTCCAGCGCCACCTTCTTGCGGCCGGCGATGGCCTTGATGTGCCAACCCACCTTTGCACTGCCGGTGAAGGTCACCATCGCGAAGCGCTCGTCGCGCACCATGGCCTCGGCCAGGTCGACCGGACAATGGACCACCTCCAGCGCGCCCTCCGGCAGCCCGGCGTCGGCCAGCAGCTTTTGCAGCAGTAGCGCGGTCAGCGGCGTCTGCGGCGCCGGCTTGAGCACCACGCTGTTGCCCACCGCGATCGCCGGGGCGACCTTGTGCATCACCAGATTGAGCGGGAAATTGAACGGCGCGATGGCCAGGATGGTCCCGATCGGGAAGCGGCGCGCGATCCCCACGCGGCGGCGCATCGACGCCAGCGCCGCGTGGTCCAGGTCCGCCAGCGACGCCGGACGGCCATCGGCGCCCGTGGTCTGGTACTCGAACACGCCGGCGTCCGCGTCCAGCGGCACCTCGTCGCCATGCTGGAGCCGGGCCTCCGCCGCCGCGTTGGTCAGGTTAAAAATCGCCCGCGACACCTCGCCGCGCGCGTCATACAGCGGTTTGCCCGCCTCGGCGGCAATGGTGCGCACGAACTCGTCCCGGCGCGCCTTCAGCAACTCCGCCGCCCGCGCCAGGATGTCGGCGCGCACGAAACGCGGCAGCTTGCGCATGATCTCGAAGGCGCGCTGCGCCCGGACGATGGCCTGCTCCACGTCGGCGGGGCCGGCAACCGGCATTTCGCCCACCACGCTGCCGTCATAGGGAGACAGGATTTTCTCTAAGGTCATGCGGCAGGCTCCAGGCGTTCCATGAAAGTGCTTTCATTAAACGCGGCGGGACTGTCACACGGAAGCGGGGAACAAGTGATGGTAGCGTTCTGAAAAACAGAACACCGGGGATGGGATCACCGCCCCTTGCACATCCCCAGCAGCGGTTCGAGAAAGGCCCGCGCCGCGGCCGAGAGCTTGTGGTGGCGCGCCGTGATGATGTCCAGGCTGGCCTGCCGGCACGACTTGTCCGAAACCGGTACCCCCGCCAGCAGCCCGGCCGCTTCTTCGTGTGCGAACGTCAGGGGCGGCATGCACGAGATCACATCCGAACCCGCCACCAGCGTCTTGAGCAATTGCAGCGAATTGGCCACGCAATGGACCGACAGCGCGACGCCCGCGCGCGCGGCGGCATGATCGATCAGATAACGCGTGCCGAAGGTCTCGTCGGGTAACACCATGCGTTCGCCAGCAAGATCCGTCATGCGTAGTGACTTGCGGCGCGCCAGCGGATGCGACGGACGGCAGATCACCTGCAACGGCTGCGCCAGCCGGCCTTGCAGCACCAGATCCTCGCGGCTCAGCACATCGAATGCCAGCCCGATCTCGGCCGACTCCTCGACCACCCGATCGGCGATCTGATGCGTGCCGCACACCTCCACGTGGAAATCGATGCCCGGGTACGACGCGCTGAAGCGCGTCATCAGCCCGGGCAGGAAATCCCCGGTCACGGCCTCGATCACCGCCAGCCGGACCGTACCGCGCCGCAGGCCGGTCAAGTCGTGGAGATCGGAGCGGATACGCTCGATGCGATGGTCGCTGTCGCGGACGAACTCAAACAGCATCCGTCCGGCCTCGGTAGGCAGCATGCCGCGCGGCGAACGCTCGAACAACGGCGCGCCCAGTTCCTGCTCCAGGTTCACGATCTGACGGCTGATGGCGCTGGGGGCGACGAAGAAGAGTTCGGACGCCCGGCGCAGGGAGCCGGTGCGGACGACTTCGGCGAAATAGCGAAGGGCCTGGGGCTGGAGCATGGGGGATGGGAAGTGGCGGTTTCCGGGCGGATGATTGCACATCCGTCGCCTGCCGGGCTTGCGTCGCGATCGCCGCGCACGTCATATACAATACGCCTTGACGGCAGGAGCCTCAGGACCGATAGTAGAGGAAGATCTTCAAGCGTTGCGATTTCTGCGGTTGTGTGCGATCTGATGATGCGCCATAAATTGTTCTAGTCCCTCCTTGATCGTCTCGTCCCTGGGCATGTGCCCGTATCTCATCAAGGAAACAATTATGGAAACCGGTATCGTCAAGTGGTTCAACGCTGAAAAGGGCTTCGGCTTCATCATGCCCGACAACGGCGGCAAGGACCTGTTCGCGCATTTCTCCGAAATCCAGGGCAACGGCTACAAGTCGCTGCAGGAAAACCAGCGCGTCAGCTTCGTCTCTGGCCAAGGCCCCAAGGGTCCCCAGGCGACCAAGATCACCCCGCTGTAATTCGTGAAATACGCCGGTTGGTAACGGCGTAGTTTCAAAACAACAAGCCCTCTTACGAGGGCTTGTTTGTTATGGGCGGCCGATTCTTGATCGATTCAGGGCGGGATTTGCTGTCCAATATGGCAATGAACCCATTATCCAAGCCGGACTTGGAACCTCGATTCAGATCCCCAGGAATTTGAAAGGCGCCGCCTGCTTGAACCCGCCGTTGGCCATGCCTGAATAGATGTTCGCCTGATTCGGGCCGAGGTCGAGTTTCATCACTTTTCCGGTTTCCCGCGAGAAATCCAGCGTCATCAGGTCGACCCAGAAAACGTTGGGCGTCAGCGCCGATTCGAAGAAATAGCGCTTGTGCTTGTGGTCGGCGACGGTGCGCCAGCGGGTCGAGGAAATATTGGGCTGGTCCGGCGTGGTGATGCCCAGGGGCACCGAGACGTTGCGGATGACGCTGAAAACGCTGGCGATCGTTTCCCGCGGATCTTCCGTCTTGGGAATCGCGTTGACGTAGAAAGCCGCCCGGGCAAATCGGTCGGATGCCCGGTTCGTGCCGGGCAGCATGACCGTCCCGCCGATCTGCTTCCAGTATTCCTCCATCGCCAGCTGTTTGTCGAAGGTCGGCGAGTTGGTCATGACCTGGTAATCGCGGCTGTGGTGGATGACTTGTTTGCCATCGATGTACTCGATGATGGCGCTGTCGCCGCTGGCATCCGAGAGCGAGAGGTGCAGGGTCGCCAGGCGGGCTTCGCCAGGAACGTTGTCGGTGACGACGGTGAAAGGCTCTTTCGCCAAAGTGTCGACCGCCTCCTGGACGGTGGCGAAATTGTCGAGCGCGTATTGCGCCCAGGCCGCAAGCGTCAGGCCGGGCGTCTTGCCGTCGTAGGCCGGATAGGAGGATTCGACCAGCCACAGGACGTTGGCCACCAGCCCTGCTTCGTTCATGCCGTCCGTTGTCGAGATGTCATAGCCCGAGGCGATGACGCTTCCGTATTTCGAGGTCCATTGGACGGAGTTCGGGCCGGCTTCGCCGGATCGCTTCATGCCGCGCGGAAACACCCATAAGTTGGTGCCGACGTCGACCTTCCAGTCCATCGAGCGCGCCGTGACGACTTGGCCGCCGGCGCCGAGATAGACAAAGCGGGTGCAGGCTTGCGCCGCCGAAACAGCCAGCATGCTTGCGCAGGCAAGCAAGGCGGCGCAGGCGGACGCGTAAAGGGGCATTCTCGGGCTCATCAAACTCTCCATCCGAAGCGTCGAGCGACTTTACCGCATCGGAACCGGAAGCAGGCCCGATGCGGCGGTCGGATGGCGTGTCAGGAGGGGAATCTACTGCGGTTCTATCCCCGCGTCCTGAACGATCTTGGCCCAGGTCGGAATATCCGATTGGATCAACCTGGCGAAATCCGCTTGCGAGCCGGGCATCATTTCTATGCCGACGGGCGCGAATTTCTCGTGCGTGGAAGGCAGTTTCAGCATGGCCTGCACGGCGGCGTTCAGCTTGTCCGCGATCGGCTGGGGTATGCCGCTCGGCGCGACCAGGCCGATCCAGACCGTCATCGAGAACCCGGGGATGATTTCGTTCAGCGCCGGCAAATCGGGCATGGCTTCGCTGCGCGTTTGGCCGGTGGAGGCCAGGGCCCGCAGCCGGCCGGCCTGGACATAGGGAAGCGTCGAGGTTCCACCCTCGAACATCATGTCGATCTGGCCGCCCAACAAGTCGTTCATGGCCGGGGCGCTGCCCTTGTACGGCACGTGCAGGATATTCGTGCCGGTGCGGCGCGTAAGCATTTCGCCCGCCAGATGGTGAGTGCCGCCGCGGCCCAGAGAACCGTAAGTGAGTTTGCCGGGTTTGGATTTCGCCAGTGCGACCAGTTCCTGGACGGACTTCACCGGAACGGAACTGTTGACCACGAGATAGAACGGGGTGGAGAACATCGTGGCAATAGGCGTGAAATCCTTCGCCGGATCGACGAGCAGCCCCTTGGTCGTCAGCGGGTTCAGGATCATTCCGGTTTGCGAACTGACGAACAAGGTGTAGCCGTCGGGTGCGGCGCGGGCGGCGGCATTGGCCCCGATGGCCTGGTTGGCGCCCGGGCGGTTCTCCACGACAACCGGTTGCCCCAACCGGCTGGCCATGTCTTCGGCCAGAGTGCGGGTGAACGTGTCCACCAGGCCGCCGGGCGTATAGGGCACGATGAGCTTGATCATGCGGTCCGGGTACCGGCCGGCCTGGTCCTGGGCAGGCGCGGCAGCCGGCACCAGCACTGCGGCAGCAAGGGCCAGCCAGGTCCTGGCTCTTGTTCCAAGGCGTGTCTTCATATCGTCTCCTCCTAGGGCAAAGCGGGCGCTTCATGCGCGTCGCGGTCACGCCGCCATCTGCGGACGGTCGTGGCGTTTCTCTGTTGCCGAGATTAATATAAGCATATTTTATATAAAGCATATTTACAAATACTTCATCGCGACAAGGAGGAGAACCATGAACGCACCCCTTTCCCGGTCAGAGAGCCGTCTCGATCTGCAACGATTCGGCCTGCGTACCTTTCTTGCGTCGTTGTCCGGCGACGACCTGAAACGGCATGCCGCGCCTGTCGCCCTCGCCGATGTCGCCGCCCGCCTGGAGGGCAATCCGCACGCGGTATGTTTCGAAAATATCGAAGGGAGCCGCTTCGCCTTATGCGGCAACGTCGCGGGCAGCCGGGCCCGCCTGGCCGCCGCCTTCGGGACCACGGCGGACAAGGTGTTGTCCGAGGTGCTCTCGCGGCTGCGCAAGCCGGGCGAACTGGTGGAAGTGCCGCGCGCGCACGCCCCGGTCCAGGAGGTCGTGCTGACCGGCGACGAATGCGACTTGACCGCCTTGCCGGTGCATCTGCAGCACGAGTTCGACGGCGCGCCGTACATATCGGCGTCGGTCGACTTCGTCCACGATCCCTTCGCCGGGCATACGAACGTGGGCATGCGCCGCCTCATGCTGCGCGGCCGCCGGTCGGCGGGCGTGGATCTGGTCGCGCCTTCCGATTTGCGCGCCATCTATATGGCACGCGCGGAACGCGGCGAGCGCACGCCGGTGGCATTCGCCATCGGCAGCCATCCCATCGATCAACTCGCCGCCACGCTCCGCTTTCCCGGCGACGAACTGGCGCTTATCGCGGCTTTGCGGGCCCAGCCTTTGGGCGTCGTCAAGTGCGTGACCAACGATTTGATGGTGCCCGCCGATGCCCAGTTCATCCTCGAAGGCTATTTCGACGAGCGCGGCCATGTGGAACCCGAAGGTCCTTTCGGCGAGTTTCTCGGTTACTACGGAGCGGTAAAACGCAATCCGCTCTTCCATTTGACCGCGATCACCCACCGCCGGGACGCCATCTTTCAAACCGCCTCCATCGGCGGGCCGAGCATGCACTGCACGGATACGGCGCAGCTTTGCTCCCTGCGCACGGAGGTCCTGGTCTGGAAAGCGCTCGAATCCGCCGTGCGCGAAGTGCGGGCAGTCTACGCGCCCCCCGCGGCGGGAGGATCGTTCAACGTCCGTATCGCTTTGCAGCAACGCGTGCCGGGCGAAGCGCGCAATGCCATCGCGGCCGCATTCGGCTGCCTGGGCAATGTCAAGAATGTGTTCGTGGTCGACCCGGACATCGATATCTATTCCGACGCCCAGATGGAGTGGGCGTTGGCGACGCGTTTCCAGGCGAGCAGGGGCCTGGTCGTCCAAAGCGGCTTGAGGACCGTTCCACTAGATCCTTCGCTGGAGGGTTCGCGAACGACCGACAAGGCTGGATTCGACTTGACGCTGCCATGGCTGGCGCCTGGAACCAGGCGTCCCATCGAGCATGAGGTTCCGCATCCCCCGAGGTTCGGCGCTTCCAGCCGTGCTTCCCTGGAGGCTGCGCTGGAGAGCGGGCCCAAGTTTTTCGCGGAGCTTATGACGGCGGTTGGGACTAGGGATGGGCGCGAGCTTGTCCGAGGGCTGGAGGATATCGCCTTCCGGCGCGCGATTGTGCGTGATGATCAGGGGCGGTATCGGTTTGGTTCGTAGCGATCCGCCGGTTGCCACGACTCTGTTGATCGTGGCGACAAAAAACCCCTTGATCGATGAAATCAAGGGGTTCTTGCAAGACTGGCGGAGAGGGTGGGATTCGAACCCACGGTACGGGGTTACCGTACGCCTGATTTCGAGTCAGGTACATTCGACCACTCTGCCACCTCTCCGTGCACCTTTCAGTGCTTGCCTGGCCCGTGGCCGGAACCAGACAACAGCCCGCAAATATAGCACAGAAATTCGCGCTGTGTCTTGCCGCCGCTAATCCGTGATTTTCTTGTACACCGTGAGCCCCAGCACCAGGAAGATCACGAACAGGATCAGGAACAGGAAGAACAGGAACTTGGCGATGGCGGCCGCGCCGGCGGCGATGCCTGTGAATCCGAACAGCGCGGCGATGATGGAAACCACGAAAAAGATCAGTGCCCACTTCAACATGGCTGGCTCCTCCGGGATGTAGGTTTTTCAACCGTAACGCAACCCGGAGGATCGAGCAGGCGACGAATGTTACGGAGTGAGTCGCTCCACCCCGCCCATGTAGGGCCGCAGGGCCTCGGGCACGACGATGCTGCCGTCGGCCTGCTGGTAGTTCTCCAGGACCGCGACCAGCGCCCGTCCCACGGCCAGTCCGGAACCGTTGAGCGTATGCAGCAGTTCGGGCTTGCCCTGGGCGTTGCGGAAGCGAGCCTGCAGGCGGCGGGCCTGGAATGCCTCACAGTTGGACACGGAAGAAATCTCGCGATACGCGGCCTGGGCCGGCAGCCAGACTTCCAGGTCATAGGTCTTGGCGGCGCCGAAGCCCATGTCGCCGGTGCAGAGCAGGACGACGCGGTACGGCAGGCCGAGCTTGCGCAGCACGGCTTCGGCGTGGCCGACCATATCCTCCAGCGCGTCGTAGGACCGCTCGGGATGGACGATCTGCACCATTTCGACCTTGTCGAACTGATGCTGGCGGATCATGCCGCGGGTATCGCGGCCGGCGCTGCCCGCCTCGGAGCGGAAGCACGGGGTGTGCGCGGTCAGCTTGATGGGCAGCGATTCGGCGTTGACGATCTCGCCGCGCACGGTGTTGGTCAGGGTGATCTCGGAGGTGGAGATCAGGTAGAGGTCTTCGCGCGGCACGGCGTCGCCGTTCTCGTCGACCGATTCGCCGCCCTTGGTGACCCAGAACATGTCGTCCTTGAACTTGGGCAACTGGCCGGTGCCGACCAGGGTGGCGGTGTTGACGATGTAGGGCGTGTAGCACTCGGTGTAGCCGTGCTCGCCGGTCTGGACGTCCAGCATGAATTGCGCCAGGGCGCGGTGCAGGCGGGCGATGGGGCCGCGCATCAGGGTGAAGCGCGAACCGGACAGCTTGACGGCGGTCTCGAAGTCCAGGCCCAGCGGTTCGCCCAGGGCGACGTGGTCCTTGGCCTCGAAGGGCAGCGGCGCGGGGTCGTTGCCGTCGCGGCTCCAGCGGCGCACCTCGACGTTGTCGTCGCTGGAGGCGCCGTTGGGTACGCTGGCGTGCGGCAGGTTGGGCACGGCCAGCAGCATGTCCTGCAGGTCGCGCTGGACGCCGGCCAGGTCTTCCTCGAGCGCCTTCAGGCGGGCCGGGATGGCCTGGGATTCGGCCAGCACGGCGGAGGCATCCTCGCCCTTGGCCTTGAGCATGCCGATCTGCTTGGCCAGCGCGTTGCGGCGGGCCTGCAGGGTTTCGGTCTCTGTCTGCACCGACTTGCGCCGCGACTCGAGCGAATGGAAGCCGTCGAGGTCTAGCGTGTAGCCCCGGTCCTTGAGCCGGGCGGCCACCGCCTGGGTGTCTTTGCGCAGCAGAGCGATATCGAGCATGGGAAAAAGCCGTGTTGAGAGGAGGAAAAAGGTCGCCCCGGCAGGCAGCGCACGAGGCCGCCCGGCCGGGGTATCCCGATTTTAGCCTCCCCGGCGCTCCTTCACTCGACGGGGGCCTCTTGCCCGGGTGCACCCGCCGCGGCCTCGACGCCCGCCCCCAGTGTCAGCAGGCGCCGAAAGGTATCGCGCAGCACCGGTCCGGCGGCGCCTTCGGCCTGCGCCGGCAGGCGGCGCGCGACGAATCCGTCGGGCCGCACCAGCACGGCGCCGCCGTCCGCCACGGGATACAGCCGGCCGAACTTCGGCTCGTCGGCCCGGTAGTGGCCCCCGGCGCCGACGTGCACGACGCGTAGCGCCAGGCCCAGTTCCCGGCCGACGGCGCGGGCGGCCTGGGCCCACGCCTCGGCATCGTGCTGCACGATCAGCGAGAAGGCGGTACCCCACAGGTCGACGGTGGACAGCCGGCGGCCGGCGGAGTCGTATAGCCAGACGTGGGGCGCGCGCACGCCGGGCACGGTGCTTTCCTCGTAGTGCTCCAGGGTGGCGCGCGGCGGCTCGTCGCCGTCGCGGATCACGGCGGCGGAATCGTAGACCGTGCCGAGCTGGAAACCGGTGTGCAGCACGCTGTTGTCGCCGTGCGGCGCGACGCACTCGCGCAGGAAGGCGATGGCTTGCGGGCTGAAGGTCCCGTGCAGGCTCACGCCGGGCTCGCCCACGGCAATGGCCGCCGCGATGGCCTGGAAGTTGAGCGAGTTGTAGGTGGCTGCCTTGACCGTGACCAGGGCCTTGCCCTTGCGCTCGACCTCGTAGGTGTCGAGCAGGGTGTCGGGCGCGGCGCCTCGCAGCACCAGGCCCAGCTTCCAGGCGAGGTTGTTGGCGTCCTGCACGCCGGTATTGGCGCCAAAGCCGCCCCAGGGAGAATGCCAATGGGCCGCGTCGCCCGCGAACAGGACGTTGCCCTCGCGCCATCTGCGCAGCAGGCCCGTGGTGTAGTCGAAACGGTAGACGCGGACGATCTCGACGGGCAGCTCGGGCATGCCCAGTGCGCCGCGTATCCGTTCGAGCAGCGCCGTGGTGTCGGGCAGCGGATCCTCGTCGTGGCGGAAACTGTAGCGCCACAGGCCCGTGTCCGGATGCTTGCTGCCGAACCAGCCGGCGTAGCGCGGGTCCAGCACGAAGGAATGGAAGTAACCGTCGCGGCCCAGGGTGTCGTCCAGGTCGGCGCGAAACTCGGCCAGCACCTGGTTGCCGAAGGTCGGCCCGTGGTCCTCGCCCCGGCCGATGCGGTTGCGCACGAAGCTGCGCGCGCCGTCGCAGGCCACCAGGTAGCGCGCCCCGACCTCGCGCAGCGTGCCCGACTCGAGTTCCTTGACGGCCAGGCGCACGCCGCCGCCCAGGTCCTCGACGTCCACCACCTGGGTGCCGAAGTGCAACGCGACGCTTTGCCAGGCGGCCGCCTGGTGGCGCAGCGCGGCCTCGTAGTCGGAAGCCGGGACCTTGCGCGGATAGACGGGCGCGAGCTGCGCCCACTTGTGTTCGTATTCCGCATCGGTACCCAGCGAGGACCGCACGTCGGCCACCGGCCCCTGGGCCACGCGCACATAGAAGCCCTGGCCGTTGGAACGAGGAATGGACCACCCCTTGTCTTCCAGCAACTCCCAGACGCCCCATTGCCGGTAAAGCTCGGCGGTGGAGGCATGGACGTACTGGCCCTTGGGCAGCACGGTGGTGCTGGGGCGCTTCTCGAACAGCGCGACGCGCAGCCCTTCCCTGCCCAGCAGATAGGCCAGCGCCAGGCCGACGGGGCCGCCGCCGCAGATGGCGACATCGACTTGCACCACGGGCGCGCTCATGCCTGCTCCCCCACCGCGCTGCGGCGCATGCGGTCCGGATCCTTGTTCCACTCGGACCACGATCCGACGTACAGCCTCGGCCGGATGCCGGCCTCGGCCATGGTCATGGCGACCAGGGCGGACAGGACACCGCCGCCGCAGTACACCACAGCCTCGCCGCCGGGCTCGATGCCGGCCCGGGCCAGCAGCCGCGCGCGTTCCCCGGCCGGCCGCAGCCGGCCGGTCGGAGTCCAGAACTCGGAAGCGGCCAGATGCCGGGCGCCGGGAATATGCCCGGCCAGGTAGGATGCCTCGTCCCGCGCGTCGACCAGCACGGTGCCGTCCGGCAGCCGCTCGACCTCGTCCACCTCGATCTGCGGCAGATGCCCTCCGACCAGGGCCAGGGCTTCGGGCACATGGCGCCGCCGGGGTTCGTCGCCGCGCGCCAGCGCACCGCCGGCGGCGGTCCAGGCTTTCAGCCCGCCGTCGAGCACGAATACGTTGGCGAGCCCGGCCCAGCGCAGCACCCACCAGCCGCGGGCAGCCAGCGCCGGGGTCGGGCCGTAGACGACGATTTCGGTGTCCCGGCGCACGCCCCAGTTCCGCAGGGTGTCGGCCAGTTGCCCAAGGCCGGGCAGCGGCAGGTTGCCGCTTGCCGGGGTGGGTTCCGCCGCGAATGAATCGCGGATCTGGCCATGGACGGCGCCGAAGATGTGGCCGTCGCGGTAGGCGCGGTATTCGATGTCCGGGTCGCCCAGGCGCACGTCGACGAAGAGCCTGTCATCGACGGGGCGGGCCAGCAGTTCCTCGGCCTGCACGAAGGCCGGCTCGACGGCGTGTCCGCCACGGGCTGATACGTGAGTCATATCCATAGTTGGAAAAGTCATTGGCATGTTGTTGGAAACGGCCCGAGCATTGTTGGCGAGCGCCTGGCCGGGAGCGTTACCGCCCGCTGAACAGCGGGGCCGGACGACGAATGGGGGTAAATGCTGCCTACCTGTTCAGTCCAGGGTAAGCCCGCCGCGGCAGCGACTCCTAGAATGAAATCGCCCTATGCGGGCCCATCCGATCAACCGCCAGGAGACAACGACAAGTGGTGCCGCTCCGCCTTCTCCAGACCCGCCCCCACGCCTGGGTGGCCGCCGCCCTGCTTGCGCTATGGCTGCCCCAGCCGGCCGGCGCCCAGCCCTATCCCAACCGCCCCATCAAGGTGGTCATGGCCTGGAGCGACGGCTTCCCCGCCAACTCCACCCGCCTGTTCGCCAAGGAACTGTCGGAACGCCTGAAGCAACCCGTCGTGGTCGAGATCCAGCAGGGCGCGGGCGGCGAAGTCGCGGCGCGCCACGTGAAGAACGCCGCCCGCGACGGCTACACGCTGCTGGCCACGGGCACGTCGGTGACGACCTCGTGGGCACTGCGTCCAGGCAACGTCGACCCGGGCACCGACCTGCAACCCATCGCGCAACTGGTCGCCACGCCTTACGTCATCGTCTCGCGCGCCGGCGTCTACGCGGACTTCGACAAGTTCCTGGAAGGCGCCCGCGACAGCCGGAAAAAACTCAACTACGCCTCGCCCGGCGTAGGCTCGGGCATGCATTTCCTGGGCGAGATGATCAAGACCTCGGCCGGCATCGACATGGTCCACATCCCCTACGCATCGGGCGCGCGCCAGTTGCAGGCCCTGCTGGCGGGCGATGTGGACATCGCCATCATTTCGCTGGTGACGGCGCTGCCGCAGATCAGGATCGGCAAGCTGGACGCGCTGGCGGTCAGCACCGCGGCGCGCAGCCCGGAACTGCCGGCGGTGCCGACGCTGACCGAGAAGAAGCTGCGCGGCGTGCCCGCCATCTCGTCCTGGATCGCGCTGTTCGGCCCGGCCGGCCTGCCCGCCGATATACTGGATGCGCTGTCCTCGCAGATCACCGCCGCCGCGGGCAACGACGACGTACGCAAGCTCGTCGCCTCGTGGGGCGCCGAAGTCCCGGACACGCGGCGGACCCATCTCGAACACGTCGTGCAGACCGAGAAGACGCTGTGGTCGAAAGTGGCGAAGGAGAAAAATATTGTCGACCCCAACTGACGCCCGCGATTCGCCCCACCTCTGCTATTGCGGCGGGGACTACGGCCGGGTCTCGATCATGGCGGCGGGCGTCGAACTGGCGGACCACGCCCGCGACTGCGTACAGGTGCTGGTGAACATGCACCAGGACCCCTTGCCGGTCCGCCTGAATGGCGGCTCGCACCGCCTGGACCCGTTCCGCGCGCTGGTCATCCACCCCCGGCAGACCTATGCCATCCCGCCCGCGCCAGGACACGCACGGCATCCGAGCCAGGTCGGGTCCATCCTGATCAAGGCCTCGCCGCTGTTGAACGACAGCGCCGGGCCCGTCGCCCATGCGGGGGACGACGGTCCGGTCGACATGATCACCCTGCCCGGCCCGCTGCGCGCCGACGCCATGCAACTGGTGGCGGAACTGTTCCGTGCCGGCCCCGACCCGCGAACGGTGTCGCAGGGCGTCCGGACCCTGTACCAGGCGGCCATGGCCCGTTCGCTGGAAAACCGGATGCGCCAGCCTACCCCCGGCACGGCAGTCCAGGCCAACAGCCTGGAAGAACGCGTGGGCCGCGATGCCCGCGCCGGCCAGTTGCGCGACCTGGAGGATTTCGCCGCGTTCCGGCGCGGCGCGGACACCTATGGCGTGTCCGAGCGCTACTTCTACACCCTGTTCCGGCGGGCGACGCGGATGACGCCCCGTGCCTACTACAACATGCGGCGCCTGGACGCCGCCTTCGCACTGCTGGCCGGAGAAGCGAAAAGCATCTTCGAGATCACCTACGACCTGGGTTTCAGCGCTCCGCCCCACTTCACGCGCTTCATGAAGAGCAACACGGGCTGGACGCCGTCGGAGTACCGGCGCCGGGTGCAGGGCATGCCGCCGTCGCTACGGCCGCATTTCGCCTGCGGCGGCTCGGTCGCCTAGATACGCCGCTTCCACCGGCGGATTCAGCCGCGCGAACCCCTCTTGTCGCCGATAGGGAAAATGGGGATAGGGCGCGGTGACGGCGCTTGCAGCATCGAGCCGCGCGACCTGCTCGACGGTCAGCGACCAGCCCACCGCGCCGAGATTCTGGCGCAGTTGTTCCTCGTTGCGCGCCCCCAGGATGACCGACGAGACGGTGGGCCGCCGCAGCAGCCAGTTGAGCGCGACCTGCGGAATGGTCCGGCCGGTTTCCTCGGCCACCTCGTCCAGCGCATCGACGACACGATAAAGATGTTCGTCCTCCACCGGCGGACCAAAGCTGGCCGTCTCGTGCAGGCGGCTGCCGGCTGGCATGGGCGCGCCGCGCCGGATCTTGCCCGTCAGCCGGCCCCAGCCGAGCGGGCTCCACACCAGGGCGCCGAGCCCCTGGTCCACCCCGAGCGGCATCAGGTCCCATTCATAGTCGCGGCCGACCAGGGAGTAGTAGACCTGGTTGGCCACGTAGCGCGACCAGCCATGCCGGTCGGCGGCAGCCAGCGATTTCATGATCTGCCAGCCGGCGAAATTGGAGACGCCGATGTAGCGAAGCTTCCCCGCCCGGACGAGATCATCCAGGGTCGACATGACCTCCTCGACGGGCGTGCCGGCATCGAAGGCATGGAGCTGCAGCAGGTCGATGTAATCGGTGTCGAGGCGGCTCAGCGCGGCGTCGACCGACGCCACCAGCCGCCGCCGCGAGGTGCCCGCATCGTTGGGGCCGTCCCCCATGGGCAGGCCGGTCTTGGTGGAGATCAGCACCTGTCCGCGCCTCCCCTTGATCGCTGCGCCCAGCACTTCCTCCGAAGCGCCGTTCGAATAGACGTCGGCGGTGTCGAACAGATTGACGCCTGCCCCTAGGCAGATGTCGACCAGGCGGCGGGCTTCGTCGACGCCGGTATTCCCCCAGGCGCCGAACAAGGGGCCGGAGCCGCCGAAGGTGCCGGCGCCGAAGCTCAGCACCGGCACCTTCAGGCCGGACCGGCCCAGCGAGCGGTATTCCATGGTGAATTCCTTTTTCGTGTGTGTACGGCGCCCAGTTTGTTTCTTTCCTATTCTTTTTAGTAGATGGCAGAATGGCATTCAATCCATTCCATATTCGAATACATCATGGATACCTTGCGCGCCCTGGGCGCCTTCGCCCACAGTGTCGAACTCGGCAGCCTGTCGGGGGCCGCGCGTGCCCTGGGCACCACCCAGCCCACGGTCAGCAAGCTGGTCGCGCAACTCGAGCATTCGCTGGGAGTGCGCCTGCTCCGGCGCACGGCGGCCGGACTGACGCTGACCGAGGAAGGACAGCGCTTCCACGAGCGGGCAAGGCGCTTGCTGGAGGACTACGACGAAGCGATCGCCGACGTCCGCGCGGGCATCCAGCAACCGCGCGGCCTGCTGCGCGTAAGCGCACCGGTCACGCTGGGCCAGCGGCACCTGAACGCGATGGCGGTCGAGTTCCTGAAACTGTACCCGGACATCGAGCTGGAACTGCTGCTGGACGATCGTTTCGTCAATCCGCTGGAAGAACGCATCGACGTCTCGCTGCGCCTGAGCGGTCCGCTGCCGCAAGACCTGGTCGCCCGCCACCTGGGCACCTGGCCGCGGGTGCTGGTGGCCTCCCCCGCCTACGTGGCCGCGCGCGGCAAGCCACGCACGCCGCAGGCACTGCTGGACCACGATTACCTGCGCTACGCATCAGGCGACGACGGCGTGCTGCTGCAAGGTCCGCAGGGCCTGCTTGCCGTGCCGGTGCGCAGCCGCTATCGCGTGAACAACGCGGTGGCTCTGCTCGACAGCGTGCTGGATGGGGCGGGCATTTCGCTGCAGCCGACCTGGATGGTGGCCGAACTGCTGGCGCGGGGCCGCCTGGTGCGCGTGCTGCCGCGGCATACGGGACCGGAACAGAAGGCGCATCTGCTGTACGCGCCCCGCCGCCGCCTACCGTTGCGCGTGCGCGTGTGGGTGGATTTCCTGGCTGAACGGATGGCGCGACTGCCAGGCGCCCTGCGGGAAAACGGGCGCACGCCCAGGACCTAGTTCTTCTTCGCTTCCTTGTCCAACTCGCGCAGGAAGGCGAGCTTCTGCCCGATCTTGGCTTCGAGCCCCCGGTCGGTGGGCTGGTAGAACTTCGCACGCACGCCATCCGGGAAGTAGTCGACCCCGGCCGCGTAGGCATGCGGTTCGTCATGCGCGTAGCGATACTGCTTGCCGTGCCCCAGTTGCTTGAGCAGCTTGGTGGGCGCGTTGCGCAGGTGCATGGGCACGGGCGCGCTGCCGTTGTCGGCGGCGAAACGCCTGGCCATGTTGTAGGCGTTGTAGACGGCGTTGGACTTGGCGGCGCAGGCCAGGTAGACCACGGCCTGCGCCAGCGCCAGTTCGCCCTCGGGCGATCCCAGGCGCTCGTACACGTCGGCCCCCGCGGTGGCGATGTCCAGCGCGCGTGGATCGGCCAGGCCGATGTCCTCGACCGCCATGCGGATCAGGCGGCGCGAGAGATAGCGCGGATCGGCGCCGCCATCCAGCATCCGGCAGAACCAGTACAGCGACCCATCCGGATCCGAGCCGCGCACGGCCTTATGCAGGGCGCTGATCTGGTCGTAGAAGGCGTCGCCGCCCTTGTCGAAGCGTCGCAGGTTCTGCGACAGCGCCGTCTCCAGCCATTCGGCGTCGACCTGCGTGCGCCCCGCCCCGCGCGCCGAATCGGCCACCACCTCGACCGCGTTGATGACGCGGCGGGCGTCGCCGTCGGCCCAGGCCGCCAGTTGCGCCTGCGAGGCCTCGTCGAACTCGATGTCGCCCAGCATGGCGATGGCCTTGGCGATCAGCAGCCGCAGTTCGTCGGCGCTGAGCGATTGCAGCACATAAACCCGCGCCCGCGACAGCAGGGCCGAGTTGACCTCGAACGACGGGTTCTCGGTGGTGGCGCCGATGAAGGTGAACAGGCCGCTTTCCACGTAGGGCAGGAAGGCATCCTGCTGGGCCTTGTTGAAGCGGTGCACTTCATCGACGAACAGAATGGTGCGGCGCCCCTTCAACTGCGCCGCCTGCGCGGCGACCACCGCGTCGCGGATGTCCTTGACCCCGCCCAGCACCGCCGACATCGCGATGAACTGGGCGTCGAAGGAGTTGGCCATGAGCCGCGCCAGCGTGGTCTTGCCCACGCCCGGCGGCCCCCAGAAGATCATCGAATGCGGCCGCCCGGACTGGAAGGCCACGCGCAGCGGCTTGCCCGACCCCAGCAGATGGCTCTGCCCGACCACCTCGTCCAGCGTGCGCGGCCGTAGCCGCTCGGCCAGCGGCGCGGCGGCGTCGGGCACCTTGGCGGCCGGGGGCGTATCGTCGGGAAACAGATCGGACATGGATGGAAAAACGCCGATCAGCGGCCGCCGGCCGGCGCCTGTCCGCCCATGCGCACCACATCCACGCCGGCGGGCGCCGTGAAGCGGAAGCTGTCCTGCGGCAGTTGCGGATTGCGGGCGATACCGCTGAAGGTGATGGCGGTGGTCTGGCCGAAGGCGTCCAGCAGTTCCAGGCGCGCCGGCAGGCCATCCTTGAAGGCGATGTCCACGCGCGAGAAACCCGCGTCCGGCGTCTTGGGCGTGGCCCGCAGCCACTGCAGGCCATCGCGCTCGGGCTGCTCGGTCACGGTGAAGGACTGCTCCAGCGAACCCGATCCGAACAGAATCTGCGCCGGCGAGGAACCGATGGCCTCGCCCACGTCGCGCACGGTGACCTGGCTCAGGTCGGGGTCGTACTGAAACAACTGCTTGCCATCCGAGACAATCAGTTGTTCATAGGGTTTGGCCACTTCCCAGCGGAAGCGTCCGGGGCGCTGGAACGAGAAGCTGCCGGACTGCGCCGGCGCCGCCTGCCCCGAGGACCCGCGCGTGATCTGCGAGAAGCTGCCGCGCGCGGACTGGGTATTGCTTGCGAACGCGTGCAACTGGTCGATGGCGCCCGCCAGCGCGGCACCCGGCAGGGCCAGGGCCGCGGCCAGGCCGGCGCCGGCGGCGGCGCGGGCCAGGAAGGCAGTGGTCTTGGAAACGAACGTCATAGGGGGACTCTCCGTAGCGCAGCGCGGCAGGACCGGTCACTCGTCCTGGCTGGCGGGGGCGAGGATCTCCCGGTTGCCGTTGGACTGCATGGCGGAAACCATACCCGAACGCTCCATCTGCTCGAGTAAGCGGGCGGCACGGTTGTAACCGATGCGCAGGTGGCGCTGCACCAGGGATATCGAGGCGCGGCGGTGTTTGAGCACCACTTCCACCGCCTGGTCGTACATGGGGTCGGACTCCGCGTCGCCCATGCCGGTCACGCTGCCAAGGCCATCGCCGGTCTCGCCCTCGATGGAGCCTTCCAGGATGCTTTCCTCGTAGTTCGGTTCGCCCTGCGCCTTCAGTTGCTCGACCACCCGATGCACTTCGTCGTCGGTCACGAATGCGCCGTGGACGCGGGTGGGCAGGCCCGAGCCTGGCGGCATGTACAGCATGTCGCCCTGGCCCAGCAGCGCCTCGGCGCCCATCTGGTCGAGGATGGTGCGCGAATCGATCTTGGACGAGACCTGGAACGAGATCCGGGTCGGGATGTTGGCCTTGATCAGGCCGGTGATCACGTCCACGCTGGGGCGCTGGGTGGCCAGGATCAGGTGGATGCCGGCGGCGCGGGCCTTCTGCGCCAGGCGGGCGATAAGTTCCTCGATCTTCTTGCCTACCACCATCATCAGGTCGGCCAGCTCGTCGATCACCACCACCACCATGGGCAGCGGCTGGAGCGGCTCGGGAGAATCGGGCGTGAGCGAGAACGGATTAGGGATGGGCGCCTCGCGCTTGATGGCGTCGTGGATCTTGCTGTTGTAGCCGGCCAGGTTGCGCACGCCCATCTTGCTCATCAGCCGGTAGCGCTTGTCCATCTCGGCCACGCACCAGTTCAGCGCGTTGGCGGCCTGGCGCATGTCGGTCACGACCGGCGCCAGGAGGTGCGGGATGCCTTCGTAGACGCTCATTTCGAGCATTTTCGGATCGATCAGGATCAGGCGCACCTGGGTGGGATCGGCCTTGTACAGCAGCGACAGGATCATGGCGTTGATCCCCACCGACTTGCCGGAGCCGGTCGTGCCGGCCACCAGCAGGTGAGGCATCTTGGCCAGGTCGGCCACCACCGGCTTGCCGGCGATGTCCTTGCCCAGCGCCATGGTCAGCACCGATGAGCTGCCGTGATAGGTCTGCGACCCCAGGATCTCGGACAGCTTGACGGTCTGGCGCCGCAGGTTGGGCAGCTCCAGGCCCATCAGATTCTTGCCGGGGATGGTCTCGACCACCCGGACGCTGACCAGGCTCAACGCCCGCGCCAGGTCCTTGGCCAGGTTGACGATCTGGCTGCCCTTGACGCCCACCGCCGGCTCGATCTCGTAGCGGGTGATGACCGGCCCGGCCTGGGCGGTGACCACGGAGACCTGGACGCCGAAATCGGCCAGCTTCTTCTCGATCAGGCGCGAGGTGAATTCCAGGGTCTCGGTGGAAACGGTTTCCTGGACCGGCGGCGGCGGGTCGAGCAGACTGAGCGGCGGCAACTGGCTGTCGGTGATCTCGGCGAACAGGGCCTGCTGCTTTTCCTTCTCGACGCGCTCGGACTTGGGCACCACGGTCACCGCCGGCTCGATGCGCACGGGCTGCTCGTGGACCAGCTTTTCCTGCTTGGCCACCACGACCTCGGCGCGGGCCTGCACGGCCACCTCGCCCACCTTGCGGTCCTCGCGGGCCTGCCAGGAATTCCTGATGCCGCGCAGCCCCAGTTCCAGCCAGGAACCGATTCTCTCGGCCACCACCAGCCACGAAAAGCCGAAGAACAGGCTGGCGCCGATGGCGAACAGGACCAGCAGCAGCAGGGTCGCGCCCGTATAGCCGAACGAGGACGAGGCGTACTTGGCGATGCTCTCGCCTATCATGCCGCCGCTGCCATGCGGCAGGGATTCGCCGAAGGACCGCAGGCGCAGCGCCTCGAGCCCGACCGAGCCGATCATGAGGGCGCAAAAGCCGAGGCCCTGCTCCCAGCGCACCCGCTGGGGCACGTCGGACTCGGAGCCGCCTCGCAGGAACTGGTGGGCCAGGCGCAGGTAGCTGGCGTAGACGCGCTGCAGCAACAGCACGACGAACCACCAGGCCGAGGCGCCGATCAGGAACAGGATGAGATCCGCCAGCCAGGCGCCGAAGCGGCCCCCGCTGTTGTGGACGTGGTCGATCTGCACGGCGTGCGACCACCCCGGATCGCCCGAGTTGTAGGTAGCCAGCACCAGGGTCAGATAGACCGCCAGGGCGGCGAACAGGATCCAGCGCGCCTCGCGGAACAGGCGGGACAGGCGGCCGGGCAAGGCACCGGTCGAATTGCCGGTGTTCTGCGAATTGCGGGTATTCCCCGCGGTAGCGGTACGTGCCATGGGCTGATTATAAGTGGCAGGCGCCCGATCAAGTTCCCCGGGGGCTATCGCAGCCATAGAAATATACAATTCCGTTCGCCCCGCCTCCGGCAGGCTCCGGGGTTGAAAACGCGCCGGGGCGGGATCACCTATGATGACGGTTGCAAATCGGGCGCTCGGCGCCAGGAAATTGTTGAGATCATGAGCCAAGACAAACACGCCAAAGTCCTCGTCCTCGGGTCGGGGCCGGCCGGGTATACCGCCGCCGTCTACGCCGCCCGGGCCAACCTCTCGCCCATGCTGATCACCGGTGTCGAACAGGGTGGCCAGTTGATGACGACGACCGAGGTGGACAACTGGCCCGCCGACGTCAACGGCGTCCAGGGGCCGGAACTGATGCAGCGCTTCCAGCAGCATGCCGAGCGTTTCAATACCGACATCGTCTTCGACCATATCCACACCGCGCACCTGGACCAGCGGCCGTTCAAGCTGGTCGGCGACTCGGGCACCTACACCTGCGACGCGCTGGTCATCGCCACCGGCGCCTCGGCCAAGTACCTGGGCCTGCCGTCGGAAGAAAACTACAAGGGCCGCGGCGTCTCGGGCTGCGCGACCTGCGACGGGTTCTTCTACAAGAACCAGGACGTCGCCGTGGTCGGCGGTGGCAACACGGCCGTGGAAGAGGCGTTGTACCTGGCCAACATCTGCCGCACCGTCACCCTGATCCACCGCCGCGACAAGTTCCGCGCCGAGCCCATCATGGTGGACAAGCTCAACGAGAAGGTCCAGGAAGGCCGCGTGATCCTGAAGGTCTTCAACGAGCTGCAGGAAGTGCTGGGCGACGATTCGGGCGTGACCGGGGCGCGGCTGCGCAACAACCAGACCGGCCAGACCGAGGACATCGCCCTCACCGGCGTCTTCATCGCCATCGGCCACCAGCCCAATACCGGCATCTTCAAGGGCCAGGTGGAGATGAAGGACGACTACATCATCACCCGCAGCGGGCTGAACGGACTGGCCACGATGACCTCGGTCCCCGGCGTATTCGCCGCCGGCGACGTGCAGGACCACGTGTACCGCCAGGCCATCACCAGCGCCGGCACGGGCTGCATGGCGGCCCTGGACGCCCAGCGCTGGCTGGATGGCGAGGTGTAACCCCCCCTACGCCCTTACGGGCGCCCCCCCAGGGGGGCGATGCGGGTGGACCGGAAGGGAAACCCACCCCCACGCCCTTCGGGCTCCCCCTCAAGGGGGCGATGCGCGAGGACCGGCGGAGCCGGATCCTCCGCATCCTGGGGTAAACATCGGCTGGCGGGCGATGGGGCAGTAACAAGGGGGCTGAAATGGGCAAGTCCAATAGCAGTAGCGGCCTCTCAGGTCTGAAGGTGTTGCAGCGGGAGTTGTTGGAGCAGCGCCAGGCGGCGGAGGCCGCTGAGCGGGAGGCTCGGCGGCGGGCGGAGGAAGCCCGGCAGGCCGCGGTCGAATTTCGGGCGCTGGTGGGCGGGGTGGTGCCGCTGAAGGATACGGGCAGGGTCGATCCCTCGCCGGTCGCGCCCGCTCCCCTTCCCTACAAGCGCTGGGAAGACGAATCCGAGGTGCTGCGAGAATCCATTTCCGACGACTACGGCGCCGACTGGCTGATCGATACCGACGACACGCTGTCCTACCGCCGTACCGGCCTGGGGCAGGACATCGTGCACAAGCTGCGGCGCGGCCAGTGGACGGTGCAGGCCCAGCTCGATCTGCACGGCCACCGGGTGGACGAGGCCCGCGAGGCGCTGGGGGAATTCCTGCGCGCCTGCAGGCGGCAGGAGATGCGCTGCGTGCGCATCATCCACGGCAAGGGGCTGGGATCGAAGAACCGCACGCCCATCCTGAAGGAAAAGGTGCGGCGCTGGCTGGTGCAGAAGGAAGAAGTGCTGGCCTTCGTCGAAGCCCGGGCCAACGACGGCGGCTCGGGCGTGGTGCTGGTGCTGCTGCGGGGCCCGGACCGGCCGGCCTGACCCCGGAGGTTTTCAACGCTTGGGCATCGCCTCGGGCGAGAAGTGCGCCGGCGCATCGTCGCGCCGCTTCTGGCGCCACTCCATGACGGTCTTGAGCAACAGCGTCAGCATGGCCATGCAGGCCAGCAGCGCCGCGGCCGTGAAAGCGGCGGCGGTCTTGTAGTCGTTGTTGAGCTGTTCGACCAGCAGCGGCAGCGTCAGGGTCTGGTTCATGATAGTGCCGGACACCACCGACACCGCGCCGAACTCGCCTACCGCCCGGGCATTGGTGATGACGATGCCGTACAGCAGCGCCCACTTGATGTTGGGCAGGGTCACGCGCCGGAAGATCTGCCAGCCGGACGCGCCCAGCGACAGCGCCGCGATTTCCTCGTCGGCGCCCTGGGCCTGCATCAGCGGGATCAGGATGCGGGCCACGTAGGGCGAGGTCACGAACACCGTCACCATGATGATGCCGGGCCACGCGAACATCAGTTGGATGTCGTGGCTGTACAGCCACTTGCCCAGCGTGCTTTCCATCCCGTAGACCACCAGATAGCACAGGCCCGCCACCACGGGCGAGGTGGCGTAGGGGATGTCGACCAGCGTGGTCAGCAGCCGCCGGCCGAAGAAGTCGTAGTGGGTCACGCACCAGGCCAGCAGGATGCCGAACACCAGGTTGATCGGCACCGTCGCCAGCGTGGTCAGCACGGTCAGGCCGATCGCGTGCTTCATGAAATCTTCGTCCAGGTTCTGCGCCAGCAGACTCCAGCCGCCCGACAGCGCCTGCGAGAAGATCAGCGCCAGCGGCACGACCAGGATCAGCAGCGTGAGCACGATACCCAGCGCGATCAGCAACCATTGATGGACGAGAGTGGGCCGTTTGTTGGTCATGGCGGTGTCGTGTCAGGTACGGCGTAATAGTCGTCCTTGGACGACTTGCAACAGGAACAGCAGCAGCAGCGAGGCGATCAGCACCACCGAGGCGATGGCGGCCGCGGCGGGATAGTCGAACTCCTGCAAGCGCACGAAGATCATCAGCGACGTGATCTCGGTCTGGAACGGGATGTTGCCGGCGATCATGATGACCGCGCCGAATTCGCCCAGGCTGCGGATGAAGGCCTGCGAGGCGCCGGAGATCAGCGCCGGCACCAGGCTGGGCAGCAGCACGCGCCAGAAGGTCTGCCAGCGCGTGGCGCCCAGCGTGGAGGCCGCTTCCTCGAACTCGGGCTCGAGGTCTTCCAGCACCGGCTGGAGCGAGCGCACGATGAACGGCAGGCTGGTGAAGATCATCGCCACCACCAGCCCGGGGTAGGCATACGAGATCTTGATGCCCAGCGGTTCGAACCAGCGCCCCAACCAGCCGTTGGGCACGAACAGCGCCGACAGCGTGATGCCGGCCACCGCCGTGGGCAGCGCGAACGGCAGGTCGACCAGCGCATCGATCAGCCGCCGGCCGGGAAAGTCGTAGCGGGATACGATCCAGGCCAGCACGAAGCCCACGCCGGTGACGATGACGGTCGAATAGAACGCCCCCGACACCGTGATCTTGTAGCTCTGCACCACGCGGGGATCGGAGATGGCCCGCCAGTACTGCGCCCAGGTCATGTCGCCGACATACAGCAGCAACGCCGACAGGGGCACCAGGATGACCAGGCTGAGGAACAGTACCGAGAAGCCAAAACTCGGCACGAAGCCGGGCAGGACCGGCGGACGGCGGAAAAATCGGAAGGACGGATTCACGGCGTAGGCGGCGGGATCGGAGCGGAAGCGAAGAAGCGCGGCCCCCCTGCGGGGTGGCCGCGCCTTGCCGGGAAGGATTGTACGGCACCGGCCCGAGGGCCGGCGCCGCCACGATCAGCGCTTGGCCAGCAATTGGTCCAGCACGCCGTTGGAGCCGAAGTGGTTCTTGGTGATGTCATCCCAGGAACCCAGCACCTTGGTCGGATCGATCAGGCGCACCTTGGAATAGCGGTCGGCCACGACCTTGGCGACGTCCGGATGGTTGACCCGGTAGTTGAAGGTGGTCAGCAGCAGTTGGATCTCGCGGCTGTACTGGTAGTTCAGGTATTCGGTGGCGAGCTGGCGGGTGCCCTTCTCGTCCACGACCTTGTCCACCACTGCCACGGGGAACTCGGCCAGCACGGACACCGGCGGCACCACGACTTCATAGCCGCCCGCCTTGAATTCCTCGCCCTTGGCGATGTTGATCACTTCCGACTCGAAGGTCAGCAGCACGTCGCCCTGCCCGTTCTGCGCGAACGCCACGGTCGCGCCGCGCCCGCCGGTGGGGAAGTTCACGACGTTGTGCAGGACCTTGCCGACGAACTGCTTGATCTTCTCTTGGTCGCCGCCGAACTTCTCGTTGGCGTACAGCCAGGCGCCCAGGTAGGTGTAGCGCGCATTGCCCGAGGTCTTGGGGTTGGGGAACACCAGCTTGACGTCGTCGCGGGCCAGGTCGTCCCAATTCTTGACGTTCTTCGGATTGCCCTTGCGCACCAGGAAGGCGATGGTGCTGTAGTACGGCGAGCTGTTGTTCGGGAAGGCCTTCTGCCAGTCCTTGCGCAGCAATCCGCGCTGGGCCAGGATGTCGACGTCGGGCACCTGGTTGAAGGTCACGACGTCGACCTTCTTGCCCTGGATGATGTCCTGCGCCTGGCGCGAGGTGCCGGCGAACGACTGGTCGATCTTGACGTCGTGGCCGCTCTTGGCCTTCCAATACGCCTGGAACTTGGGATTGACTGCGGCGAACACCTCGCGGGCAACGTCGTACGAGGCGTTCAGCAGCGGCTTGTCCTGGGCTTGCGCCGTCCCCGTCACTGCCGTGAGCAGCGCGGCCGACGTGGCCGCGAGCACGATGATCTTCTTGAACATGAAACGGCGTCCTTCTTCTGACTATGTGGATGCGAGAGACGTAAACGTAACAAATCCACATATGTCATCAAACCATATATTCATCATTTCTTTATTCTTGTGAGAAATATATGGCGAACGCAACGGGCGGCGGCGGCCGCCCGGCCGGTCAGACCGCGGCTTCGCCGGTCTCGCCGGTGCGGATGCGGATGACCTGTTCGACGGGCGTGACGAAGATCTTGCCGTCGCCGATCTTGCCCGTGCGCGCCACGCGGATGATGGCCTCCACGGCCTGGTCGACCAGTTCGTCGGCGATCACCAGCTCGATGCGGATCTTGGGCAGGAAGTCCACCACGTATTCGGCGCCGCGATAAAGCTCCGTATGGCCCTTCTGGCGGCCGAAGCCTTTGACTTCCGTCACGGTCAGACCATTGACGCCGACCTGGGCCAGCGCTTCGCGGACCTCGTCGAGCTTGAACGGTTTGATGATGGCGGTGACTTGCTTCATGGCTGGACCTTTGTGGAAACGCTGGCGGAAATGACGTAGAGGCGATGAGAGGGATTGTAGCCGGCCGGGCGCCCGCCCTCAGGCGTCCGGCGCGGAGTCGGGAATGTTCGCGAGGTCGGCCTTCCAGACGACCTCTTCGGAATCGCTGGGCGCCCGCCAGTCGCCGCGCGGCGACAGCGAGCCGCCCGAACCGACCTTGGGCGCGTTGGGCACGCACGAACGCTTGAACTGGCTGGTCTTGAAGAACCGGTGCACGAAGATGCCCAGGTTGCGCTTGATGGCGGCCAGCTCGTACTGGTTGCGCGGCACGTGCGCCTCCTCGGGCCAGTCGCCGCGCTCGCGGTCGTGCCAGGCGGCCAGCGCCAGGAAGGCGACCTTCGAGGGCGCGAAGCCATAGCGCAGGATGTAGTACAGGTTGAAGTCCTGCAGCTCGTAGGGGCCGATGAACTGCTCGGTCCGCTGCGCGGGCGCGCCGTCGGTCTTGCCCGGCACCAGCTCGGGGCTGATCTCGGTGCCCAGGATGTCCAGCAGCACCTGGCTGCCGTCGCCCACCTTACCCGTCTCGGCCACCCAGCGCACCAGGTGGGTGATCAGGGTCTTGGGCACGCTGGCGTTGACGTTGTAGTGCGACATGTGGTCGCCCACGCCATAGGTGCACCAGCCCAGCGCCAGTTCGCTCAGGTCGCCGGTGCCGATCACGATGGCGTTGTGGAAATTGGCCAGCCGGAACAGGTGGCTGGTGCGCTCGCCGGCCTGCACGTTCTCGAAGGTGATGTCGTAGACCTCCTGGCCCGAGGCGTACGGATGCCCGATGTCCTTGAGCATCTGCGCGCAGCTGGGCCGGATGTCGATCTCCATGGCCGTGCAGCCGACCACGCCCATCAGCGCGCGCGCCTGCTGCAAGGTGCGCCCGCTGGTGGCGAAGCCCGGCATGGTCACGCCGATGATGTTCGCCCGCGGCAGGTTCAGGCGGTCCATGGCCTTGGCGCAGACCAGCAGCGCATGGGTCGAGTCCAGCCCCCCGGACACGCCGATCACCACCTTGTCCATGCCGATGGCCGACAACCGCTGCACCAGCGCCTGGACCTGGATGTTGTAGACCTCGTCGCAGCGTTCGTCGCGGCGCCGGCGGTCGGCCGGCACGTAGGGGAAGCGCTCGACCCGGCGCCGCAACGCCAGGGGCTGGTCCACGGCCAGGCCGATTTCGAAGGAAACGGTCTGGAACCGTTCGATCTCGGCCTTGTGGCGCAATACCGACTGGCCGAAGGTGGTCTGCCGCATGCGTTCGTGCGACAGGCGCTCGAGATCGACGTCGGCCAGGATCAGATGCGAGTCGTCCAGGAAACGGCCGGACTCGGCCAGCAGCTCGCCGTTTTCATAGATGATGGACTGGCCGTCCCAGGCCAGGTCGGTGGACGACTCGCCCCGCCCGGCCGAGGTGTACAGGTAGGCCGCCAGGCAGCGCGCCGACTGCTGGCTGACCAACTGGTGGCGGTATCCCGACTTGCCCACCACGATATTCGACGCCGACAGGTTCACCAGCACGCTGGCCCCCGCCAGCGCCGCGAAGGACGACGGCGGGATCGGCACCCACACGTCCTCGCAGATCTCGACGTGGAAGCGCAACCCCGGCACGTCGGCCACCTCGAACAGCTGGGCCGGCCCGAAGGGCGCCCGCTGGCCCGCCAGCTCGACCTGGGTGGCCACCGTGCAGTCGCCGGAGGTGAACTGGCGCGCTTCGTAGAACTCGCCGTAGTTGGGCAGGTAGGTCTTGGGCACGACGCCCAGGATGCGTCCCTTCGCCACCACCACAGCGCAATTGAACAGGGAATGGTTCACCCTTAGCGGCAACCCCACGATCAGCGCGGCGGGCAGCCCGGCGGACCCGGCCACGATGTCGCCCAGCGCCCGTTCGCAGGCCTCCAGCAGCGCCCCCTGGTGGAACAGGTCGTCGCAGGTATAGGCGGAAATGCCCAGCTCGGGGAACGCCACCAGCGCCGCCCCCTGCTCGACCGCCTGCCGCGCCAGGTCCAGCGTCTGCGCCGCGTTGAACGCGGGGTCGGCCACCCGGCAGCGGGGCACGCCCACGGCCACCCGCGCCAACTTGTGCGCGTAGAGGTTGAAGAAATTGCCGTTCATCGTGTAAGTCAGTGCCAAGGAGTAGCTCACATCATAAGGCCGATGGCCCGCCGACGTCCCGGCAACCGCCCCGGTCAGTCGGCCGGGGCCTTGAAGGGCGTGTGCGACTCCAGTTCGTCCAGGTAGCGGTTCATGCCGAGGGTCTCGCGATCCAGGAAATCGGCGATGGCGGCGGCGAAGCGTTCGTCGGCCACCCAGTGTGCCGACCAGGTGGGCACCGGCAGGAGGCCGCGCGACATCTTGTGTACGCCCTGGGCGCCCCCCTCGAAATGGGTGATTCCGTGGGCGATGCAATAGGTGATGGCCTGCAGGTAGCAGGTCTCGAAGTGCAGGCCCGACACGAAATCCAGGCAACCCCAGTAGCGGCCGTACAAGGTGTCGCCGGCGGCCACGTTCAGCGCGCAGGCGACCGGCTCGCCCTGCCGTTCGGCCATGACCAGCAGCAGCGCCTCGGGCATGGCCGCGCGCAGCGCCTCGAAAAAGGCCGGCTTCAGATAGGGCGAAGACCAATGGTTGGCATAGGTGGCGGCGTAGCAGCGGTAGAAGAACGCCAGGTCGTCGGCGGAAATGTCCGCGCCACGCAGGTGCCGGAAGCGTATGCCCGCCTGTTCGACCTTCTTGCGGTCCTGGCGGATCTTCTTGCGCTTGTCGTGGTTCATGGCGCCCAGGAAGGCGTCGAAGCTGGCATAGCCCTCGTTGCGCCAATGGAACTGGACGCCTTCGCGCAGCATGTAGCCCGCCTCGCGCAGCGCCCGCAGGTCCTCGTCGCGGGGAAACAGCACGTGCAGCGACGAAACGCCAGACTGCCGCGCGACCTCGATCGCGGCACGAGCCAGCAGTACCCGGTCCTCGTGGGCCGCCGCCAGCAGGCGCGGGCCGCCCACGGGGGTGAACGGCACGGCGCACAGCAGCTTGGGGTAGTACGGCAGGCCATGGCGCTCGAAGGCTTCCGCCCAGGCCTGGTCGAACACGTATTCGCCCCGGGAATGGGACTTCACGTACAGCGGCATGGCGCCCACCAGTTCGCCCGCCCGCCGCAGCACCAGGCAGGTTGGCTGCCAGCCCGTGCGCCGGACGGCGCAGCCCGTGGCTTGCAGCCCGTGCAGGTAGGCATGGGCGACGAAGGGGTTGCCGGCGGCCAGGACATCCCAGGCGGCCGGATCGAGAGTGCCCAGGTCGTCGATCAGTTCGACGGCGGTATCGGTCAAATCGTCTCCGGGGAAAAAAACTGGGCCGCCGGGTCTTCCGGCAGGCAGCGCCGCACCAGCGGCCAGCGCCGGCGCGCCACCGCGATACGGTCGGGCACGCCATGCAGCAGCAGTTCCCAATAGGGATCGGCATCCCCCCCGGTCAGTTCCGGGGTGACCAGGCGCGCGCCGGCGATGGCCGAGCGGGCCACCAGCGCGTTGCGATGGGCCTGGACGAAGCGTTCGGGGAAGGCGCGCGACAGGTCGGCCAACGCGCGATCGGTCAGGAACTCGCCCTGGCGGGTGCGCAGGTTGACGTACTTGCCGTCGGCGCGCAGGTAGAGCACCTCGTCCACCGGCACCGCCACCGTGCCCTCGCGCCCCTGGGCCATCAGGGCGTCGGGCGACGGCCCGGTGCCCAGCGCGCGCCGCAGCGCCTGCTCCAGCCGGTCGATGCGTATGGGTGGCACCAGCAGGTCGGCCGCGCGCAGTTGCCTGGCCTGGGGAAGACTGTCGAGCGAAGGCAGGAGCAGCACCAGCCGGGGGCCCGACCGTTCCCAGGCCCGGGCCAGCGCGTAGCCCTGGGCGTCGGGCAGCCCCAGGTCGAGCAGCGCCACGCCGGGAACCGGAGCCGCCCGCCGCGCCGGGTCGGCGCCCACGGCAGGAGGCAGGAGATGCAGCGGCAAACGCCTGGCCAGCGTCCTGAGCTGCGCCGACAGGCGGCGGCAGAACGCCGCGTCCCGCCCCACCACCAACACCCCGGGCGAGCCCGTTCCCGATACAGTAACCGCCATAACCCGCTTTATAATCCGCGCCATGTCCAAATCGACCGACCCCCGCCCCCAAGACCAGTTCGCCAAGAAGGCCGAAGCCTGGTCAGCCCGGTTCTCCGAACCGGTGTCCGACCTCGTCAAACGGTACACCGCTTCGGTGGACTTCGACAAACGCCTGGCCAAGTTCGACATCCAGGGCTCGCTGGCGCATGCCGACATGCTGCACGCCGTCGGCATCCTGACCCAGCAGGACCTCGACGACATCCGCCGCGGCATGGCCGCCATCGAGACCGAGATCGACGCCGGCCGCTTCGAATGGCTGCTCGACCTGGAAGACGTGCACCTGAACATCGAACGCCGGCTGACCGAGCTGGTGGGCGACGCCGGCAAGCGCCTACACACGGGCCGCTCGCGCAACGACCAGGTCGCCACCGACATCCGGCTGTGGCTGCGCGCCGAGATCGACACGCTGACCGACCTGCTGCGCCAGTTGCGCCACGCGCTGGCCACGCTCGCGCTGCAGCACACCGACACCATCCTGCCCGGCTTTACCCACCTGCAGGTCGCGCAGCCCGTCACCTTCGGCCACCACCTGCTGGCCTATGCCGAAATGTTCGGCCGCGACGCCGAGCGTCTGGCCGACTGCCGCAAGCGGGTCAACCGCCTGCCGCTGGGCGCCGCCGCGCTGGCCGGCACCTCCTACCCCATCGACCGCGAACGCGTGGCCCGCACGCTGGGCTTCGACGGCGTGTGCCGCAACTCGCTGGACGCCGTGTCCGACCGCGACTTCGCGATCGAATTCTGCGCCGCCGGCGCGCTGGTCATGACGCACATCTCGCGCCTGTCGGAAGAGCTGGTGCTGTGGATGAGCCCGCGCGTGGGCTTCATCGACCTGGCCGACCGCTTCTGCACCGGCAGCTCCATCATGCCGCAGAAGAAGAACCCCGACGTGCCCGAACTGGCGCGCGGCAAGACCGGCCGCGTGAACGGCCACCTGGTGGCGCTGCTGACCCTGATGAAGGGCCAGCCCCTGGCCTACAACAAGGACAACCAGGAAGACAAGGAAGGCCTGTTCGACACCGCCGACACCGTGCGCGACACCCTGCGCATCTTCATCGACATGGCCGGCGGCATCCAGGTCAAGCCCGAGGCCATGCGCGCCGCCGCGCTGCAAGGCTTCTCCACCGCCACCGACCTGGCCGACTACCTGGTCAAGAAGGGCGTGCCCTTCCGCGACGCGCACGAGGCGGTCGCGCTGGCCGTGCGTGCCTGCGTGGAACGCGGCTGCGACCTGGCCGACCTGTCGGTGGACGAGCTGCGCGCCTTCCATCCGCTGGTGGGCGAGGACATCCACGCGGTGCTGACGCTGGAAGGCTCCGTGGCGTCGCGCACGCACATCGGCGGCACCGCCCCGGTGCGCGTGCGCGAGGAAGCGCAGCGCGTGCTGGACGAGACGCGCGGTTGATGCCCTGGGGTGCGGCACTCGCCGCACCCGCCTCATGCGCCGAGCCGCTTGCGCGTCGATACGCGGTTCCGGCTCACTCTTCCCCCCTGCTTCCATCCCAGCCTCGCGGTTTCCCCGGCCGCCAGTTCCAGCACGCCCCACGCCCGCCAGCAGCAGGCCGCCCGCCCCGGGCGCAATGCCGGCACGATGCGAAGCACCCTGCCCCGTTTGTCCACGAAAACGACGTCGATGGGCCAGGCCATGCCCATGGTGTGTATGGCCCGGCAGGGGACGATCCACAGGCCCTCGCCCGGCCCCGGCGGGGCCCGCCCCAGCCATCCCCGCAGCCGGTCCAGGCAGGTGGTCGCGCGGCACCAACCCATGCCGCTACCAGCCCATGTCCATGAGCTTGACCGCGATCGGGAAGCCGATCACGACGAAGGAGCACGGGAAGATACAGGCGATCAGGGGCAGCAGCATCTTGACCGGCGCCTCCAGCGCCAGGCGCTCGGCGCGCAGGAAACGTTCGGCACGGCGCTGGTCGGACTGCGCGCGCAGGATGGGCGCGAGATTCATGCCCAGCGCGTCGGCCTGGGCCAATGTGCTGGTCCAGGCGCGAATTTCGGGAATCTCCAGGCGATCGGCCATGTCCTTGAGCGCACGCGCGCGCGGTACGCCGGTGCGCACGTCGCCCAGCACGCGGCGCAGTTCGTCGCGCAACGGTCCGGGCGGCCCTTTCAGGACCGCCTGCTGCAAGGCCGCGCCCACGTGCAGGCCGGCCTCGACGCACAGGGTCGTCATGTCCAGCACGAACGGCAGCGCCCGCAGGATGTCCCGCCGCCTGCGGCGCACCCGGTCGCGCAACCAAAGGCGCGGATAGACCCCGCCAGCCGCCACGCCTGCCGCGCTCCATGCGGCCAGGCCGGCAACGCCGCCCCACGGCGCCGCCAGCAGCGCGGCGGCCAGCCCGCCGGCGGCGCACAGCATCTGCACCCCCATGATGTGGATGGGCGCCAGGCCGTGGCGCAATCCGGCCTGGACCAGTTGGGACTCGATGCGGCGCCGCCGCTGCCATGAGAGCCAGGGCCGGCCATAGTGGGCCGCCGCCGAGACCAGGGGCCAGGCCAGCCGGAACGCGCGCGGCGGCGCCTCGGCCGTCCGGTCCGGCAAGGCGGGCGGATCGATGACCAGCAGGCAGGCCAGGGCCGCGAGCGCCGCCACGGCCACGCCGATCAGCAGCGCGGTCATGCCCATGCCGGCCTCGTGGAGGCGCCGGTCCTTTCGGGAAACCTCCGCTCTCCCTTCATATGTCGATCCTGACGATACGGGCGATCATCCACAACCCGAGGATGTCCAGCGCCGCGACCAGGGCCAGCACGGCCCATCCCTCGGGAGTGGTCCACAGACGCTGCATCGCCTCGGGCTCCAGGCGATGCAGCGCGGCCAGCAGCAGCCAGGGCAGCGCCCCCACCACCCAGGCCTGCAACCGGCCCTGAGCCGTCAGTGCGCGGACCCGCCCTTCCATGTGCAACCGCGCGCGCACGGTCGCGCCTATGCGCTCCAGCGTCTCGGCCAGGTTGCCACCGGTGTCGGCGGCGATCCGCAGCGCCGAAGCGACCAGGCTGGCCGCTTCGGTGGGTATGCGCGCATGCAGGTTCGCGAGCGACTGGTCCATGCCAACACCGAAGCGCTGCTCGCGCATCAGCAGCGTGAACTCCTGGGCCAGCGGCGCCTCGCCCTCGACCGCGATCTGGCGCAGGCCGGCCTGCAGGCTGGCGCCGGCCCGCAAGGCGCTGGCCAGGGCCAGCAGCGCATCGGGCAGTTGCGCATCGAACCTGCGCATGCGGCGTGCGCGCAGATGGCGCGCGACCACGCGCGGCAGCCACGCCCCCGCCGCCGCGCCGGCGGCGGCGAAGACCCAGCTTTGCGCGAACCACCCACAGGCGGCGGCCAGGAGGCCGATCACCGCCACGTGGGCCACCCACAGTTGGTTCACATCGACGAACAGAAAGAACTCGCTCATGCGGACGCGCGCCGTCTCGGTGAACACCGCCCGGTAGCGGGCAAGGCTGTCGCGCACCAGCCCGCAGGCGATCCACACCAGCAGCGACACGCAGACCAGTACCGCGCCGGCGATAGCCGCGTCGATGGCGTTCATGCAAGGCTCCGGGGTCCGTCCGGCGCAGGCGTGCGCTCGCAGAACCATTGCGGGGAAATGGCAACGCCGCCGGCCCGCCACTCGTCCAGGAAACTGGGCATCAGTTCGCAGCCCTGGAAGTACCCGGCACCGTCGGACTCGCCGGCACCCGGCCGCTCGAAGCGGAACAGCTCCTGCAACTGGATGCGGCCGCTCTCGATGCCGCTGACCTCGACGATGGCGGTTATCCGCCGCTGCCCAGCGGCGCTGCGGCCCTGCTGGACCACGATGTCGACCGCCGAGGCGATCTGCTCGCGTATGGCGCCCAGCGGCAGGTCCATGCCCGCCATCAGCACCAGGGTCTCGAGCCGCGACATCGCATCGCGCGGCGTGTTGGCATGCAGCGTGGTCAACGAGCCCTCGTGGCCGGTGTTCATCGCCTGCAGCATGTCCAGGGCCTCGGCGCCCCGGCACTCGCCCACGACGATGCGGTCCGGCCGCATGCGCAGCGCATTGCGCACCAGGTCGCGGATGGAGACCGCGCCCCGCCCTTCCAGGTTGGCCGGCCGCGCCTCCAGCGCGACCAGATGCTCGTGCGCCAGGCGCAGCTCGGCGGCATCCTCGATGGTAATGACGCGCTCGGCCGGCGGAATGAAATTCGACAGGATGTTGAGCAGCGTCGTCTTGCCCGAGCCGGTCCCGCCCGAGACGATGACGTTCTTGCGCCGCTCCACGCACAACCGCAGGAATCCCGCCATGTGCGCATCCAGCGACCCGCCGTCCACCATGTCCGCCATCCGCAGGCGGCGGGCGGGAAACTTGCGGATGGTCAGGGCCGGCCCCTTCAACGCCAGCGGCGCGATGATCGCATTCACCCGCGAGCCGTCGCGCAGCCTGGCGTCGACCATGGGCGAGCTCTCGTCGATGCGGCGGCCCAGCGGCGAGACGATGCGCTCGATCACCCCCAGGACGGACTGGTCGCTGCTGAATACCGCCGGATGCCTGCGCAGGACACCGCCGCATTCGACATACAGTTCATCGTGCCGGTTGACCATGATCTCGGAAATGTCCGGGTCGGCCAGCAAGGACTCCAGCGGCCCCAGCCCGACCGCCTCGTCCACCACCTGCCGGCGCAGCGCCCCGCGGTCCAGGTCCGTGGGGATCTCGGCATCGGCATCCAGCACCAGCGCCTCCAACAGCCGATCGGCCTCCTGCCGCAAGAGCGCGTCGCTCATCGCGGACACGTCCCGGCGCCGCAGGTCCAGGGCCTCGAGCAGACGCGCATGCAGCCGCCGCCGCCATTCCACCATCGCCGCCTCGTGGGTAGGGACCGCCATGGACCGGGCGGCCGGCATGCCCGCCGATACAGGCGCGGGCGGACCGCCTTCCCGCGAGACATCCTCGCCCGAAATACCCACGGACCGCACGCGCAGCATCACGGCGCCGACGACGATCTCGTCCTCGGGCAACAGCGGCCCGTATTGCAGGATGCGGCGGCCGTTGACCAAGGTGCCGCCCAGCGACCCCAGGTCTTCCACGAACACGCCCTCGATCCGCTCGTCCAGCCGGGCATGCCGGCGCGCGACCCGCCAATGGCGCAGGCGGATCTCGCATCCGTCCCCGCGCCCGATCACCGCCGGCGACGCCACGCACAGCGAGGTCCCATGGTCCTCGTCGGTCAGGATTTCCACGTCCAGCATCATCGCTCCATGAAAGATACGTCGGGCCGCACGGGCACGTTCAGTTGTTCCGGCCCGAAGGTCTGGTCCAGCACCCGCTGCCCGCGGTCGATGCGTTCCCGCAGATCGGGATTGCGCTGGGTGACGACGGTCGGGGTGACGAAGATGGCCAGCTCGGTCTCGCGCCGCTGGAACCTGCGCGATCCGAACAGGGGCCCGAGGATGGGCAGGCTCGACAGGCCGGGCAACCCGTCCAGGTCCTGGGACTGCTCGCGCGACAGGAAGCCGCTCAGGACCAGTGTCTCGCCCGAACGCACGTTGAACTCCGTGGCGGTCCTGCGCACCTTGAGCGCGGGGCCGCCCGTGGCCATCACGGACGGATCCACGGCGCTGACCTCGACGTCGATGACGGACCGCACCGTGCCGCCGGCATCGACCCGGGGCGCGATCTGCAAGGTGACGCCGTAGGGCTTGAAGGTAGTGTTCGACGCGCCGTTCCTGTCCACCGTCGCATAGGGCACTTCCCCGCCCGCGAGAAAACGGGCGGTGGAGCCACTGCGCGCCGACAACTGCGGCTGGGCCAGGATGACCGCCTCGCCGCTCTGGGCCATCGCCTGGATGCGCGCGGACAGCAGGGCGTTCATGCCCAGGTATCCCGCCGGGGACGTGGCCGGGAACGGCAGCGCGATGGGACCGCCCCCGGGCCGCTGCTCGGCGTCGCCGGCGGCCGCCCGCAGAGGCCGCCCTACCGCGGCGTCCCAGGCCAGGCCCGCGTTCAGGCCGCCGGTGCTCGCGCCGTCCCAGCGCACGCCCAGTTCGCGCAGCCGCGAACGCGGCATCTCGACCACCTTGACGTCCATCATCACCATGCGCTCCCAGCCGAGCCGCCCGGTGAAATCGACGACCTGCGGATAGCGGCGTGCCAGCAGCGCGACGCGCGCCTGGTCCGCATCGCTCAGATCGTCGCCTTCGACGATGACCTTGTCGCCGACAAGCCGGCTGCGCACCGAGGGCATACTGGCGAGAAAGGCCTCGATCTCGCGCTGCACCCTCGAGGACTGGCCCGGCACCACGGTGATGCGCATGCGCCGCATCACGCCTTCGCGGTCCCAGATGACCAGCGACGACGTGCCGGCCGCGTTGGCGAACACCACCACCTCCCGGTCGTCGGCCGTGGCGGCGTTGATGACGCGGCCATTGCCCACGGCCACCCGCCCGACACCAGGCGCCGGGAACACCTGGGTCTCGCCTATGTACATTTCGACGTCCGGAAGATCCTGGCCGGCGGGGAAAGGCTGGGCCGGTGCAGGCACCGACTCCTGTTCGAGCCAGGCCGGCCAGTCGGCGGCGGCTGTCTCCGCTGCCCGCGCCGCGCCATCCAGAACGGCGAACGCAATGCCGAGACCGCCTCTCAGGACTTGCTTCATCACCGCAACCCTCATGGCTGGACTCCCTGCTCCATCCCGGATTCCGCCAGGCCCGGAATGCGGCGCGGCGCCCGGTCGCCATAGATGATCGCCGCGCCCGCCTGCCTGCGCGGCTCGGGCGGCTCCCCGTCTCCCAGCCCCAGCAGGGAGGCCAGCCCGCCCGTCACGCGTCCGGGAGCCGGGCTGCCGTCCCCCGGACGGCGCAGCATGGCGGTCAGGACACCGCCATCGCGGGCGATGATGAGCTTGACCGCTTCTTCCGGCGCCGCATCCAGCGTCACGGTGGAGAACACGCCGCGCGGCGCCTCGCCCCCCGCGCCCGGCGTCTCGGTCTGGTGCCCCGTGGCCAGCACGCGCATCCGTTGCAGCAGGGGCATGGTCGTCCGCTTGCCGCGATGGTCGAAGGACACGTAGAGGTCGATGAGATCCCCGGGTTGCACCAGACCCGACACCGAGCTGATCTCGTCCACCGGTATGGTCACCGCCCGGCGCCCTTCGCCCAGGCGCTTGGCCAGCGGGGCCGCGCGCCCCGCCTCCAGGTGCAGGGGCAGCAGGGGTTCGCCGGCCCGTACCGGGTGAGCCAGCACACCGCCGTCGAAACCGCCGAAGCGATCGGGATCGATGGCGCCGGACGGCGCCCACTCGGCCGGGATCTCGCGCACCGCCGCCAGGTCCGCCGACAGGCGCTGGCCGGCATGCAGGTCGGTCGCGGCCACCACCACCGCGACGCGCGACGCGCGCGCCCCGGCCTCGATGGCATCGATGCGCCCCTGGATCTGACGCTGTCCAAGCCATGCGGCCAGGCCGCCGGCGGCCAGCGCCACGGCCAGCACCCACCATTTCCGGTCCACGCGCAAACGAAGCAGGCGCGGCGTCATAGCGGCAAGGCCAGCGAACCGGAGAAACGCTGGTGGAAACCGCGCAAGGCATCGAGCAGCCACGCCAGCAATCCGCCTCCTTCGCCGAACCAGCCCGTGCCGGCCACGCCGGCCAGCAGCATGGCCACGACGAGATATTCCACCGCGGATTGTCCGCGCTGCCTGCGAGCGCCCCGCGTCCTGCCGGCCATGATCATGGTTCTTCGCTCCTTCATTCGCCCGCCTCGATCTCGACCGCGAGCAGGCCGCTTCCCTGCTCCCGTGCCACCACCACGAGCTGCAATACCCGCCGCGCGCGACGCCACTCCATCAGCCCCTCACCGCTCCCGGCGCGCCATCCGAGCGCGGTCAACCGGGCTTGCAGCAGCCGGGAGAAGGTCGTGCTGTCGGCCGCATGGGCGTAGAGCTGGTGGGCCACCTTTCCCCGCTCGTCCCGGGTCTGCAGATCCAGCAGCAGCGTCGCGCCTGGCGGCATCCATTCGGCGGGCAAGGCACGCATTCCCGCCTTGGCATCGAGGCCGACAGCCAGGACTCCGTGCGTCATGCCGGACTTGGACAGGCGAAACTGCATCAGCCAGGGGCGGTCGTCCCTGACGCCGCTCAGCATCACGCCGTCGGACAAGGGCAGCACCCAGGGGTCCAGCCCGGGCTGCCTCGCCACGCCGTCAGCGACCTCGAGCGGCGGTTGCCGGACCTCGAACAAGCGGATGTCCATGCGTACGCCGTTCACACGCACTCGGCCTCCCCAGCCCCGGTCCACGGTACCGGGCGGCATGCTGGGCTGGGCCGCGGCCGCGTGGCTCCATAGCAGGCCCATGGCAATCACGACACAGCCGCGCAGCGGCGCGCGACACCGGCCCCTTCCCCTCATCGCGCGTCTCCCGCAATATCCGCGGGCACCAGCCCCTTCCAGGCCGAAAGCCAATCAAACTGCGGCGGCGGGCGGCCCCAGGGCCGGTCGACGCGCGACATCGCCGACAAGGCCCGGCCCGCCTGTTCTGTTCGGCGCGCGGCGTCGCTCCAGGCCCTGGGCGCGCGGGCGATGCGCGCCTGGGCATCCCCGTCGTCCCGGGCATGGCCGGCATCCGCGAGGATCGCGAACCTGCTGGACAACGGAGCCTCGGCTCGCCACCCACCCAGCCTGGCCACCGGCGCGAGATCGGGTCGCACCAACACCCGCCCCGCGACCAGCCCCGGATACGCCGGCAGCAACTCCCCCCGGAGCGTGCGCGCCGGCTCGGCATTCCCCCCGGGCTGCGCCTGCTCGGGCAATTGGCCGGCCGCTTGCCGGACCTCGATGGAAAACCGCCCGGGCTGGTCAGGCAGCAACGCGGAGCCATCGTAATTGCGCCAGCGATGGCGTTCCGGCTGGAAGAAATTGGCCCACGTGCGCTCGCGGACATCCCGCGGCGCGTCCTGCGCTACGACGAAGGCAAGATGACGCCCCGCGAATTCGGTCTGCAGCGCGAGGTCCTGCAATCGACCCAGGGCCGAACCCAGCACCCACAACGCTCCAAGCCCGCCCAGCGCGAGCAGGGCCTCGGCCATGGCCTGGCCGCCCTGGCGATCCCTGCGCGCGATCACCATGCCGCCCCCTGCCGGCGCCATGCCTGCTCGCGTTCCGCCGCCGCGACGGGGCTCAGGCTGGCCTGCCAGTAAGGCATGAACAGGTTGGGCCGCTCCACGCCCCCATCGGCACGCCCTACGGGCCGGCGATAGTAGGTCGACGCAGCGCTGACCGCGGCCAACCCGCCCGGACCCAGCCCTGTTCCGAACGCCAGCCGGCCCGCTCCACCCCGTGGGCCCGCGGCATCCGTCGTCCGCATGGCCGCCGCGGCGCGGGTGGCCCTGACCGCGAAGCGCAGGGTCGGCTCTCCGGCACGCCTGCCAGCGATCCCGGCGAACGACGGCAGCCCCCTGCCCTGCCACGCCATGCCCTGCGACAGCGCGAACGAATTGGCAAGTGGATTGGCCGCACCATCCAGCAGGTTCCAGTCGGTATGCCCGCGCACCCAGCGCCAGAAATCCTGGTCGGAGAAATCCTCGGGAGGTGCGTCGACGTGCGGCAGATCGTCGTCCGCCAGCGAGGCATCGCTCTTGGCGCTGCCCCAGCCCATGGGATATTCGCGGTAATAGCACAATTTTCCACTCCACGAGGGATCACAAGCGCTCGTTTGTCGTATAGACTTTTCCTTATAAATCAATTAGTTAATCTATTTTTGACTCAAGAAGTCTCACTAAAGCGCGTGCGTGAACGTCCCAATTCTTGACCCTAGGGGACAGCTATAGGGTCAACTTTTCACCGGGGTAAAAATGGCTACGAACCGCCTTACCGATCGACAAGTCGCCAACGCCAAGCCGCGCGAGAAGGAATACACGCTCAGTGACGGGAATGGTTTGTACCTGCGGGTTCAAGCCTGCGGTACGCGCACCTGGCTGTTCCGCTTCACCGATCTATCCGGCAAACAGGGCAAGCTATCGCTTGGCCCTTATCCGGCCAGGACACTAGCCGCAGCTCGGGTCGAAGCGATGAAATGCCGACGACAGCTTCTAGATGGCATCGACCCGCGTTCCAAGCCGCAAAACGTTCCTAGGACCTTTAAACAAGCCTACGAGCAATGGATACGGGAGTCGCTGTCGAAGCGCCGCAACGCCAGAGGCGTCTATGCGTGCGGACGCCGGATGAAGAAGCACATCCTTCCCTCTATCGGCGGCGATTTGCTAACGACGGTGACGCGCTACAAACTGATCAGCCTGCTTGACACCCTGCGGGAAGCTGGCCGCCCCGCCCAAGCTGGCTGCATCTTGATCGACCTGGTTCAAATGCTCAACTATGCGGAGGGTCGCCATTGGATCGCGCAAAACCCGATTCGCAACCTGCGCAAGCGAGATCTGGAAATAGTCGACGTAGTACGGGAACGTGTGCTGTACCCCTTCGAACTCGTCGTGCTACGCAACCGCTTGGCCAATCCCATCCGCATGACGAATGCGTGCAAGGCGGGAATATGGCTATCGATGTCCACACTCGCGCGAGCCGGCGAACTTGCCCAACTGCGTGAAGACGACATCGACTGGGACCAACGGACGTGGTTCCTAGAAGCGGACAAAACCAAATCCAAGCGTGCCCATCTGATCCACCTATCGGACTTCGCGTTCTACTGGCTTTGCCGGCTAAGAGAATCCCCCTATCGGACCTCAGAATATCTGTTTCCCGGAACGCGGGGCGCCACACATGCAAAGAACACCTCGTTCTCGCATCAGATCACGCAGCGGCAAAAGCCGGACAGCACGATTGAAGACGCCGGCACGCTCATCATGCCTCACGGCAAATGGGTGATGCATGACATGCGCCGCACTGGCGCCACGCTGATGGGGGAGCTTGGCGTTCCGGAAGAATTGATCGAGATGTGCTTGAACCACCGCACCAGCGACAAATCCTTGGTCTACACCTATCAAAAACAACAACGGCTGGACGACCGGCAGGCTGCATTCGAGTTGCTGGGCGACTATCTGATGGCGCTCCTTGGACATCCGGAGGATTGGCAACGGGATGCAGTAGACCCCGATCCCACGACCGTCCTTCTTCCACACGCGCATACGCAATGGATGACCGCTCCCCATCTCGCGGCAAATCGGGAAAGTTTCCTGGCCACCCGCGTCGTGCAGCAGCTTATCACTCGCCTGCACCGCTCTTCGTCACCGTCGGATCGGATGAAGCTAGAACAGCGACTGAACGAAATACTTCTAGAGAATTGACTTACTTTACGCGGGCATCATGCATTGGTTGGCGTGAGGCCATAGGCCCTCATCAGTCGGGCAGCCATCATTTCGCCGGCCTTGGCGAACGACAAGGTATCGCCAACTGTCAGGACTGGCCACCGAAGCGTCTGGCGCTTGACCGGCGATACCTGCGTCCGGCCGTTATTGTTTGCCATAGGCAAGGTGTGAGCCTGCAGCATCGTGCACGTCACAAAGACGGCGCCGCGGTGGCCCGCGACCCGATATATTTTCTCTGCTAGCCGCACGAAATCGTGAAATGCGGACTGATGGAACTCCGCGAGGACAAGAGTTGGTGCGTCGGAATTTCTCGCTTGCACTTGCGGAAATGTCCACAGGCCGGCCAGCAACTGACCGTCCTCATGCAACTGGGTTATCCATCCGGCGTCATATTGGGCTAACGACGTTGAGCAGGCTAAGCCATCAAACACCACGGCGACACGCCGCCCTGAATAAAACCCCTGCCACCAGTTGTCTGTCGACTTGCCTTCGGCTCCTTCGCCGAGCGTGTTCTTAAGTTCCTCTTGGGAAACATCGAGTCCGAGCGGTTCAGCAGGCCTGCCCTGCCAGATGAGCGCAGGTCTGGTCGTTAGATCGTAGTCAGTGATGAGATTAACGCGCTTGCGTTCCAGCGCCCGTTCGATGGCGTCATCATAAAAGTAGTCATCCAACGCTTTCATATGGACACTCCGGAAGCGCCGCGGCTAGCCCTGAGCCCGCTTAATGAAGAGTTCCCATAGAAACTCCGCGGCTCCTTCTTCGGATAGGTTCTTAGGACTCCCGCCGGTCCAGGCCATACCTATAGGCTTGAAATGCAACGATTGCTCGCCTGCCTCTACAGTGAGCATTTCGTTGAACGTCCCTTGACTAGCTGATGCATCATAGGAAAAGGCAATAGAGTTGCTGCCCCGTCCGGTGAAGCCATCTATCCGGACCGAACACTCAGATAGTCTGCTGCCGTTCCGGTACAGGGTCGCGGCCATACGCCGCGAGTCGATACGCTCGAATGTTCCATCGACATCCGGGTTCCGCTCGCGGACAGCATTGATTGAGCCTTCAAAAAATCGGCATACGAATTCGAACGAGGACCGCACAAAGTCGGCCGCGTCCTTCTCCGTGAAGACCTGCTTCAATCGCAAATTGCTGGAACGCGGCGACGGCGCAGGGGCTGCCGCGGTGATCGGTGCCACACCTTGAGCGGCTGGCCGTTTGGTGGGCTTGGCCACGCTCGAATGACCCGTTTCGATCGCACGACGCACTTGCTTGGCAACGTCAGCAAATGCTTCATCGCGGTCTGGCCAAGCGGTCACGGGTCTGCCGTCGCGTGGCGCGGCCAATAATTTTCCGAACGGCGCGCTAGCCCATTCGCAATGCCGGAGAATGACCGGAATCACCCGAGCTTCACCGGCAGCGTGGCGCTCCATCGCACGCATCATCTCTTTTGAATAGCAATACGTCGAGGCGATGAAATCGGCGCTCACGAGCAATAGGATGATATCTGCCGTTTCGAGCTGCCCAAAAATGGATTCATCCAGTTCGTCGCCTGCCACGATACGGCGATCATGCCATGCATCAATCAATCCTTGATTCTTCAGCAAAGCAAGGTGCGTCTCCAACTCATTACGCAGTTCCTCGTCTTTGTGGCTATATGAGAAGAAGACGCTTGCCATTTTTTATCTTTTTGAGCGTGGTATCCGTCCGTCAGCAGAGCGCAGAAAAGACTTTTGTAAGGAGCTGGCCAGACATGGAAGGAAATTGTGAAAATATGATACATCGCCTCGGAAGGAGATGACACATCGTCCCACAGGGGAGTCGCTACACACGCTGGACCTCGAAGTACGCATCCGCGGCGCCGGCAAGCTCCTGGAGCGCAGTCTGGCGCGCACGTTCGGCGGCAATCAGCCATTGCCGCGCCACTCGCCACGTTTCTTCGGACAGGCTACCCAGCGTATGTTCGGCGTCCTGCCAGGCCCGCCACGTCTTCAGCACCCCATCGATGCCGCCCAGCGCGGATTCCAGCGTCTGCCGATACCGCACTTCCGCCTCTTGGCACAGGCCGCACGGCAGCGAAGGATGATGCAAGATGACGGTGTAGGCGTACTGCATGGTTGTTTCCATAGAACACTGATTTTTTATACAGTATTCTTGGATATGCTGCAATTTAGCGCCGCTACCCGTTCCGTCGCCGGAATCCCCGGTCGTTCTTCAGGAACCAAGCCAGCATATGCGGCGCGAGCGCCGCCGCGTCGACTTCTTCGCCATGAAGCTGGCTGTGCATGGCGGCATACCGTTCCAGATCCGCCTTCAGCGCCGCTGGCAGGCTGACCGTCATCTTCACGGTTTCCTGCTTCGGCAGCGCCCCGAGCCGCAATTTCGTAGGCATAGTCTCACCTGTTGATGAAGAGCGGCCGGTATGGCCGCAACGTGATGTCCCGGTTCACGATCACGCGCAACGGCATTCCAGGTCGGATCGTCAACGTGGGCTGGATGTTCATGTTGCGCCGGGTGATTTCCTGACCGAGTCGGGACGCGGCTTCTTGCGCACCGTCGCGGGTTGCGATGACCACGCGCCCGTTGCCGCTGCCTTGGTTCTGCGGGGCGGCCAGCTCGGCGCCCACGCCCAGAAGCGTCGTCAGCGCCGCACCGGCCAGTATCCGGGTCCAGTGCCAGTCCACGTCGTCTTCCAGACCGACGTAGCCTGCCGGGTCGGTGGCTGCCAGGTTGTCGAGCACCACAGATGACGTATCGGGCATGACGATGCGGTCCAACACGCCCTGCATCAGACTTTGCCCATAGGCTACCTGGCTGTTGTACCGCCCCATCAGACGCGCGCCCTGCGGGATGAGGACGTTACTGTGGGTGGCGCTGTCATAAACGGGTTCGGTCACGGTGGCGATGATGTCGCCCGGCAGGTCGGACTTGATGCCGGTCATCAATGCGGCGGCGATGACCGTTCCTGCCATCAGCGTGTTGCGTTTCCGAGGCGCTTCCAGGCCATGCGCGCTCTGCGTGACCGTTCGACCCTGGCCGGCGAACGCGATCTTGTTGTCCTGCATGTTCTGCGTCTGCACGCCATCGACCGCACCGCCCTCAGCAGCTGCGAGCCCTGCCGGCGCCGCGTCCGCGGTCGAAGCCGCGCTCGCCGGCGAACCGCCGCGATTGCTGGACTTGTAGAAGAGCGGCGCTCGCGCCGCATCGGTTGCTTCCTTCGCCCGCGCCTGGCGCTCGGCATCGGCCGCCGTCGGGCCGGCCGGCCGTAGTCCGGCTTCCTGCTCGGCGCGCAGGATGGGCCGCCCGAGATCGCCTGGCAGCGGCTCGCCCAGTACGGGCGGTGGCGCCGGCTGCGCAGGCGCCACCTGGCTGTAGTCGCGCGGCAGCGTCTGCAGCCCCTCGGCCTGCGAGATGCGGTCGACGTTGTAGAGTTCCTCGCTCGCGCCTGCTTGGCGCGAGCGCGGCTGCAGCGACCAGATGGTGGCACCCAGGACCGCGAAGGACACGACGCCGATTCCCACGGCCAGCGTGCGGCGGTTCAGCCGGGTCACGGGCTGGGACGCGGCCCGCAACTCGACCGATTCGGGTGGCAGCTTGGGCGGCACTGCGCCGGGTGCTTCGACCGCCTCGCTCATGATCCGCCCCGCGCCGTGGCCACATCGTCGCGGCTGATGCGGACGATCTTGGCATCGTCGCCGCCCAGGCGCAGTTCGACCGCGCCGAAAAGCCGGTCCACCACGTAGTACGGTGCCCGGTACTGGTGATTCACCAATTGCAAGTCGCCGCTCGGGCCGACCAGGAACAGCGGCGGCAGCTCGCCCTGGGCGATGCCGGCCGGGAACTGGATGTAAACCTTCTGCCCGTCGTCGAAGGCGCGTAGCGGCCGCCAGGGTGGCGTGTCGCCCGTGATGTCGTAGCGAAAGCGCAATTGCTCCACCGTCACGCCCGCGTCCAACGGCGTGGAGGTTTGGGCCTCTTCGTTGCGCTTCTTCAGTTCGGCCATCCGGTCCTGAGGATAGTCCCAGGACACCGACGCCATCCAGGCCGACTCGGTGGAAGCCAGCTCCAACAAGTAAATTCGCCGGTCGGTCGTCACGATTAGATTGGTTTTCAGCCCGGCCCGGATGGGCTTGACCTGCAGGTTGGCTCGCGTGGTGGCACCGCTGCCGCTGCTAGAATCGCCGACGATCCAGCGCACCGTGTCGCCAGCAGATACGTCGATCAGCTTTTCGCCGGGCTGCAACTGGATCAGCGTCACGCGCCCCGGACTGGCGTAGACCTGGTACAGCGCACCCTCGCTGTAGGGCCAGGTCTGGATGGCATTGATGAAGCCGTCGCGGCTCGGCGCCATCCGCGCTTCCTGATTGGCCTGGGCGATACGCGCAGCAGGATCGGCCGGTTCGGGCGTGGGCGCAGGCACGGGCGGCGACGGGGCCACGGGCTTCAACTGCCCCGGCAAAGGCAGCAGCTGCGGCATCGGCACGATCTCGACCGCCTTGGGCGGCTCGGGCAGCGCCACCGGCTCGCTGTGCGCAACGGGCGGAACGTCCAGCGCGATTTCGGGGGGAGGCGTGCCGCGCGAGGCGCAGCCGGCGAGCGTGGCAAGCACGACAAGCGTAGGAATGGAGCTTTTCATGGCGATGTGCCTCCAGACGAAGCGTTCGTGGACAACTGGCGGCTCCAGCTGATGCCGTCCACATAGATCCCCAGGGGATTGGCACGCAGCTTGGCTTCCGTGTTCGGCGGCTGCAGCACGAGAGTCAAGATCGCGGTCCAACGTTCGGTGCCGGCCGCCGTTCCGTTGACATAAGCCTTTTCCTCCCACTGGACCTGGAAGGAACGATCGCTGGCCCGCACGATGCTGGGCACTTCCACGGTCACCGACCGCTTACCGATCTGCGCAAATGGGTCACTCCGGCGCGCGTACTCGTTCAAGAAGGTCGCACCCCGATCGGTGGTATAGGCGTAGGCGTCGAGCCACTGCTTGCGCACGACGATGGGATCGATGGACACCGCGCGCACGTTCTCGATGAAACGCGCCAGGTGAAAGGAGATCTGCACGTCGCTGGGACGGTACGGCGTGGCGGCTTCGCCGACCGCGCGCACCTGGCCGGCGCGTTCGACCTCGACCACGTAGGGAACCACCACGGCGCGATGCAGCCGCCACCACATGCTGTCACCCGTAGACAGGCCGGCGAGCAGCAGGCAGCCAAAGGCCATCGCTCGCCAGTTGCGCGCCTGCACGCGGGCACTGCCCAGCCGTTCGTCCCAGGCCTGTGCCGCCCGTTGGTACGGCGTTACCGGCTCGGGGGACTTGCCATAATGTACGGAAGGTCGCCGAAAGCGCATCGTGTTCTCCTATCCGTTCGAGTCGTCGCGCAGGCTGGGCCCGGTGCCGCTGCCGCCGGCATCGCCCGATCGCACGGTGTGAGCGGCGAGCATCGCGCCGTGCGCGGCATGCTGGCGCGCCTGGGCTCGCTTGGCCCAGGCGGGCGGCTCGGACGGCGCTGCGGCCGAAGCGGGCGCGGCGCTGCTGCCACCCCGCAGGCTCGCCTTCATCCGGCTGCCGACCGCCGACGCCCCGGCGCGGGCCACGTCCTTGAAGCCGGCGGCGGCCGCCTTCAGCCCCGTCTGTCCCGAAAAGCTGCTGCCCTCGACATACGCCTTGCGAGCGCCGGCGGCCATCGAGGCGGCGGCCCGCACGCCGCCGCCGGACAGGCGCGCCGCGCTGCCCGCGGCCGACGCTCCGACCGCCACGCCCGCAGCCGCAATACCAGCCGCGCCCACAGCCGTCCCCACCGCTGCACCCGCGCCGAGCTGCGGCGCGCCGGACACCAGGCCGGTGGCGATGCCCGGCCCGAAAATCCCCAGGCCCAGCATCGCCAGCGAAGCCAGCATCACAGCGGTGGCTTCGTTGAGCGTCGGCGCGGCGCTGATGCCGGTCCGAAAGTCATTGAAGACCAACGTGCTGATGCCCACGATGACCGCCAACACCAATACCTTGATGCCGGAGGAAATGACGTTGCCCAGCACCTTTTCGGCCAGGAATGCGGTCTTGCCCCACAGCGCGAACGGCACCAGCACGAATCCGGCCAGGGTGGTCAGCTTGAATTCGAGCAGCGTCACGAAAAGCTGAATCGACAGCACGAAGAAACTGATGATGACCACGACCCAGGCCAGCAGCAGCACCACGATGGTCTCGAAGTTGGCAAAAATGGTCGTGAAGCCCGAGAGCCGGCCCACCTGTTCGAGCAGCGGCGCAGCCGTATCGACGCCGACCTGCGCGAGCCGGCCCGGCTGCAGAAGCTGTGCTTGCGAGATGGTCGAGCCGGAGGCCATCAGCCCGAGGCCGGCGAACGACCGGAACAAAATGCCGGCCAAGGCATTGAAGTTCCCGATGAGGTATGCGAAAGCGCCGACGTACAGCGTCTTCTTGACGAGCCGGCCCAGTATTTCGTCCTGACCGCCGTGGCCCATTGCCCAGGCGAGCCCGGCCAGCGTCATGTCGATGGCCACGAGCGTTGCCGTAAGAAAGGCGATCTCGCCATGCACCAGACCGAAGCCGCTGTCGATGTAGCGCGAGAACGTGTCCGTGAAACGGTCAATGATGGCGAGATCGTCCACGATCAGAACCCCTGCACGTCCTGCGGGGTGTAGCGCGACTTGCCATCGCCGTAGAACTGCTTGCGGCGCTGATCGGCTTCCTGCTTTGCCTTGGCCTCGTCGGCGGCCGAAGGCAAGGCAGGCGTATCGGCCGGCGGTGCCGCGGGCGGTTCTTCCTTGCCGCAGCCGGCAATGGCCGCCATCAGGAGGGCACTCACAATCCAGCATCGGGTCATGGCATGCTCCTTAGCGATAGAACTGCACGGTTTGCGGGGTGTAGCGCGACGGCGCGCCCGAGAACTGCTGGCGCACGGCTTCGGCGCGCGCCATCTCCGCGGCCTCCTGCGCACGGTCCAGCGCCATCGCCCTGTCCTGGGCGATCTGGAGCTGCTGTTGCTGGATCGCCTGCTTGGCTTGTAACGCCAAGAGTTGATTGGTCGCCTGGGTCGCCTGCAGCGACCCCACGGCCGACTGGCTTTGCGCCACGATGTCGGACAACACCCCCTGGTCGTCGGCCAGGTTCTGCACCGCACGCGCCTGCATGTCGGCGGTCGTGCGCAGCGCCTGCTGCGATTGCATCCATCGCTGGCGAGCGTCCTGCGCCATCATGTCGCTGGTGACCGTCGCGGCATACTGCTCCGGGTACAACCGCGCGAAATCGGCATCGGCGCGCGACACGTCGAAGGACAGGCCGCGCGCCTGATCCAGCAGCCGGTTGGTCGAGGCCAGGGCCGTGCGCAGCCGGCCGATGGCATTGAAGTTCAGTCCGGTCAGGTTCAGCGCCTGATTGGTGAGCATCCGGGCCTCGTTCTGCAGTTGCAGGATCTGATTGTTGATCTGCTCCAGCGTGCGGGCCGCGGTCATCACGTTCTGGGAATAGTTCGACGGGTCGAAGACCGTCAGCGCGCCGGCGGGCGGCGCGGCCAGGGCCGCCAGCACAGCGGCGGCGAACAGCAGGCGTTTCATGGCAAGACCTCCTCGGGTTGAGAATCAGGCGAAGGAATGAACTGGTCGATCATGTCGGCCGCCCAGTGCAGGTTCTGATGGCGCAGCCATCCGGCGGCAAAGCCTTCGGGGCCGTGCTTGGCCAATACGGCATCGATGGCGCGCTGATCGGCCGGCGTGGAGGCGCCAGCGAACGCCAATGCCACCGGCCCCAAATCCAAGTCGAAAACGCGGTTGCCCAGCCGCGACTGGTAGTAGTAGTCGCGCGCAGGCTGCGCATGCGCAATGAGTTGGATCTGCCGGGCGCTCAGGCCGAAGCCCGTATAGATGTCTCGAATCAGCGGCTCGGCCGCCTGCGGATTGGGCAGGAAGATGCGATTGGGGCATCCTTCGATGATGGCCGCGGCGATGCTGGAATCGCGGATGTCGGCCAGCGACTGGGTAGCGAAGATGACCGAGACGCCCAGCTTGCGCAGCAGCTTCAGCCATTCGCGTAACTGCGCCATGAACAGCGGATCGTCCAGCGCGATCCAGGCTTCGTCGAGCACCAGGACCGTTGGCCGGCCGTCGAACCGCGTCGCCAGCCACTCAAACAGATAGCGCAGCACGGCATTCGCGGCGGCTTTGTGCGGCCGCAGGGCCGTCATGTCGAAGCCCTGGATGGTCCCGTTGGCCAGATGTTCCCGGTCCGCATCCAGCAGCCGTCCGTAGGCCCCGCCCAGGACATAAGGGGCCAGCGCCTGGCGCAGCCGGTTGGATTGCAGCAAGGCCGACAGCCCTGTCATCGTCCGCTGCTCTACCGGCGCAGTGGCCAGGCTTCCCAGTGCCGACCAGATCGCCGCCTTGTCGTCCGGATCGACCGTGAGGCCTTCCATCGTCAGCCGCGCTTCGGTCCACTCCGCGGCCCAGCTCCGGTAGCCCGGCTCATCGACACGGGCAAGCGGCTGGAAGGCCATGTCGCCGTCCAGGCTGAGGTCGTGATAACGACCGCCGAGACCCAGGATCGTGGCCCGCAGGGACCGGCCCATCTCGAACACGTAGACGGCCGACTTGGGATAACGACGAAATTGCATGGCGAGCAGCGCCAGCAGGGTCGACTTGCCGGCGCCCGTGGGGCCGACTATCGCGGTATGACCCACGTCGCCGATGTGGGTGACCAGACGGAATGGCGTCGACCCATCGGTGCGCGTGACGATCAGAGGCGGGCCATCCAGGTGATGGTTACGCTCCTGCCCGGCCCAGACCGCCGACACGGGCATCATGTGGGCCAGGTTCAGCGTGGACACCAGGTACTGCCGGACATTGGCGTAAACATGGCCCGGCAGCGACGACAGCCAGCTTTCCACGGCATTGAGCGTTTCCGGCACCGCGATGAAACCGCGTCCCTCGATGACCCGGGCCGCCAGGCGCAGCTTCTCGTCGGCCGCGGCGGCATCCCGATCGCGCACCACCACCGTGGCGGTGAGGTAGCCGTAGGCCACGTTGTCGGCGCCCAGCGCTTGCAGCGCTGCGTCGGCATCGGCGGACTTGTTGTCCGCGTCGGTGTCGACCAGCGGACTTTCCTGCTGAGAAAGCGTCTCGCGCAGCAGGGTCAGCACACTCTTTCTCTTGGCGAACCACTGCCGGCGTATCCGCCTCAGTTCCGCCTCGGCTTCGCTCTTGTCCAGGCAGATGAAGCGCGTCATCCATCGATACGCGAACCCAAGCCGGTTCAGATCGTCAAGCAGCCCCGGCCAGGTGGGAGCCGGAAACCCGCGTACCGTCAGCACCCGAAGATGCTCATCGCCCAGCATCGGCGCTACGCCACCGGACAGCGGGCAGTCGGCCAGCAGATGGTCCAGATGGAACGGCACCTCCGGCACGTTGACCGGATGCTGGCGGGTCGAAATCGTGCCATGCAGGTAGGTCAGCGTTTCGGGACTGTCGAGCCAGCGGATCTCCGGCATGGTTCCCTTGAGCAGTCCGTAGAAGCGGTCGGTTTCCGCTTGGAACCCGGCCAGCCGTTCGCGCCAGTCCACGCCCTGGCGGGCCGGGTTCTCATAGAGCAGCCGGCCGGCGCGCGCTTTCGCGTCCTCGGGCGGCAGCCACAGCCCGGTCAGGTAGTAGCGGCTCTCGAAGTGCGAACCCGCCTCTTCGAAGGCCGCCCGCCGCTCCTCATCGACCAGCCAGGAGGCGGCTTCCGGAAACGTGGACCGTGGGTAGGCACCGGCCTCGAACCGCTCGCCTTCCATGAAGAGCGCCCAGCCCGATCCAAGCCGTTTCAAGGCATTGTTCAGCCGCGCCGCAACCGCCACCAGTTCGGACTCGCCGGCGCTGTCCAGATCCGGGCCGCGATAGCGTGCCGTACGCTGGAACGCACCGTCTTTGGTCAGCACGACGCCTTCAACGACCAGCCCCGCCCACGGCAGCCAATCGGCCAACTGTGCGGGGCGTTTGCGGTATTCGGCCAGGTTCAGCATGGCGGCTTCAAACGTCCAGCAGCGCCGGATGCTTCACGTGCCGCCCGAAGACCTGCGCGAACTGCACATCCAGCCCGGCGCCCCATACGGCCAGCATGTGGCCGATGAACCAGCAGGCCAATCCGGGCACCCAGAGTTGCAGCCCCAGGCCGATGGCGGCAGCCAGCGTGCCGTTGGCGATCGCCACGGTACGCGGCGCGCCGCCGAGCAGAATGGGTTCGGTGAGCGCGCGATGCAGCGGCGCCTCGAAGCCTTCGGGAAGCGATGCAGGCCGCGTCATACCAGCGCCCCGCCCGAGAAGCTGAAGAAGCTCAGGAAAAACGACGACGCCGCGAAGGCAATGCTCAGACCAAAGACAATCTGCACCAGCCGGCGAAACCCACCCGAGGTATCTCCAAAAGCAAGCGTCAGACCCGTCACGATGATAATAATGACGGCGATGATGCGTGCGACGGGCCCTTGAATCGACTCCGCAATGGATTCGAGCGGCGCTTCCCACGGCATGCTGGAGCCAGCGGCCTGCACACGCATCAGCAGCATGACCGCAAGCAGCACCAGCCAGCTATGGCGATGCAGGAATGCCGCGGCCTGGCTGCGCAGCGTTGGCAAGGCATGAGAGGTCATCATGATGCGGCTCCTGGGTTGGCGGAAACGGGTTCGAGGCGGTATTGATCGCCGGCCAGGCCGGCGACGCGAACAATCTCCTTGACACGCCGGGCCTCGCCCCGTCCGGCAAGAAACACGATGACGTGGACGGTCTCGGCAATCAGCGAACGCGGTACGGCGCTGGCTGCTTCCAGCGTGAGCTGTTCCAGGCGCAGCAGCGCGCCATAGGCAGAATTGGCATGCAGCGTGGCGATGCCGCCCGGGTGCCCGGTTCCCCACGCTTTGAGCAGGTCCAAGGCTTCGCCGCCGCGGACTTCGCCCACGATGATGCGGTCGGGACGCTGGCGCAGCGTCGAGCGCACCAGGTCCGCCATCGCGGCTGCGCCGGGCGACGTGCAAAGCTGCACGCGGTCCTCATTGCGGCATTGCAGTTCGGGCGTGTCTTCCAGAATCAGGATGCGGTCGCCGCCGGCGGCGATCTCGTCGAGCAGCGCGTTGGCGAACGTCGTCTTGCCCGAGCTGGTGCCGCCCGCCACGACAATATTCAGCCGATCGCGCACGGCCGCGCGCAGGAATTCGGCGTGGCCGGTCGTCAAGATGCCGTCGCGCACATAGTCCTCCAGCGTGAACATCACGCTGGAATGCTTGCGGATGCTGAAGCTGGGCGAATACACCACCGGCGGCAGCACCCCCTCGAAGCGCTCGCCGCTCAGCGGCAGCCGCGCCGACAGCAGCGGCCGTGCGCGGTGGACCTCGGCACGCACGCAAGCCGCCACCAGGCGAATGATCCGCTCCGCGTCGGCTGCCGACATCAACACGCCGGTCGGCGCGCGTCCGCCGCGATGCCGATCCAGCCAGAGCCGGCCATCTGGGTTCAGCATGATCTCCACCACGTCGGGGTCGTCCAGCGCCTCGGCTATAGTGGGTCCCATCGCCGTGCGCAGCATCTGCAGGCTGCGGGAACGCGATTCATCGTCGGCGTCAGGCTTGGCGCTCATGTGTGGTCTCCTCGGTGGTGGCGGGCGGCACCTGCGCGCTACCTATCGACCCCGAAACGTAGGGATCGGGGAATAGTTCTTCGTGAACGTCCCGGACCAGACTGCGGCCACGCTGCAAGTGACGGGCGAGCTGGTCGACGAACTGGGCGTAGCGCGCTTTTCCCTGGGCGCGCGCGGCCTCCTGATGTGCCTCTGCGACCGGCGGCGACACGGTCAGGAAATAGCGCACGTACAGCGCGAGAGTCTCGATCAGAATGTTCTGGTCCCGGTCCAATTTGTCGAACTGCCGGGAGAGCCGGTCCAGACGCCGCGCCAGCGCGGCTTCACGCTGGTCGGCCGCATCGGGCGACAGGAACGCCGATAAGGCAGCCGCGACGATCGAGGACTTCGAGACGCCGCGATGCGCGGCCAGGTCGTCCAGCCGCCGGGCGTGATCCGGCTCGATGAAGAGGTTCAGGCGGGCGCGGCTCATAGCGGTATCCCGTCGGCAGGATCGAGCGCGGCCAGGCGCGCGGCACGCTGCAGGCGCCGGTCGGGTTCCACAGGCAGGGCCTGGTCGTCCTCATCGTCGAGAAGACCCACGCTGACATCCGGCGCCGGGTGCGCCGTCGCCACGTCAACGTCCAGTTCCGGCCGAATGTACAGGCCGCCGCCGTCGGCATCGTTCGACGCACCCCCGGCCAAGCTGTCTCGAAGAGGCGGCATGGGCAGCCCCGTCCAGTCATCCGGCCTGGCCGCCGGTCGGTCGGCGTACCCTTCTGTGGCGAGCACGGGCGGCGGCAGAATGCGCCGCGTGAAGTTGCGGTCCTGGTAGTAGCGCAGTTTTTTGGCCTGGATCGGCGGCTGCCCCGACACCATGACGATCTCGTCGTCGTTCGGCAATTGCATGATCTCGCCTGGCGTACGCAATGCCCTGGCTGTTTCCTGGCGTGACACCATCAAATGGCCGAGCCACGGCGCCAGCCGGTGACCCGCATAGTTGCGCTGGCTGCGCTGTTCGGTAGCCGTTCCCAAAGAATCCGAGATGCGCTTGGCGGTGCGTTCGTCGTTCGACGAGAAGACGACCCGAACGTGGCAATTGTCCAGAATCGAGTTGTTCTGTCCGTAGGCCCGCTCGACCTGGTTCAATGATTGCGCGATCAGGTACGCCCGCAGCCCATACCCGGCGATGAAGGCCAGCGCGGACTCGAAGAAATCGAGTCTGCCCAGGGCCGCGAATTCGTCCAGCATCAGCAGCAGCTTGTGCCGGCGGGTGATGCCGTCCGAGCCGTCCAGCGATTCCGTCAATCTGCGGCCGATCTGGTTGAGCAGCAGCCGCACCAGGGGCTTGGTTCGGTTGATGTCCGAAGGCGGCACGACCAGATAGAGCGAGACGGGATGCTCGGCATCGATCAGGTCGGCAATGCGCCAGTCGCAGCGCGACGTGACCGCGGCGACGGTGGGATCGCGGTACAAGCCAAGATAGGACATGGCTGTGGACAAGACCCCCGAACGCTCGTTTTCGGACTTGTTCAGGACCTCGCGCGCCGCCGAGGCAACAACGGGATGCGGGCCGTGGTCAAGATGGCGGGTATCCATCATGAGGCGCAGCGATGTCTCGAAGGGCCATGATGGATTGGACAGAAATGCCGCCACGCCGCGCAGCGTCTTGTCGTCCTCGGCGTAGAGCACATGCAGGATGGCCCCGACGAGTAGCGCATGACTCGTCTTCTCCCAGTGGTTTCTACGCTCCAACGCGCCTTCCGGGTCCACCAGGATGTCGGCTATGTTCTGAGCATCGCGCACTTCGTGCACGCCCTGTCGCACTTCCAGAAGAGGATTGTTCGCCGCTGAGTGTGGGTCCGTGGGGTTGAACAGCAGACAATGCGAGAAGCGCGAACGCCAGCCGGCCGTGAGTTGCCAGTTCTCACCCTTGATGTCATGCACGACGCACGACGCGGGCCACGACAGGAGCGTCGGCACGACCAGTCCCACGCCTTTGCCGCTGCGAGTGGGCGCGATCGCCATCACGTGTTCGGGGCCGTCATGGCGCAGATAGACCGGCGCCTTGCCGCCAAGCCCGCCGAGGAAGACGCCGGCCGGGCGCAGCAGGCCTGCCTGCTCGATATCCTCGGCCGTGGCCCAGCGTGCCGATCCGTATGTGGTTACGCGCCGGGCTTGGCGTGCTCGCCAGACCGACAGTGCGATGGCCATGCCGATTGGCATAATGCCACCCAGCGCGGCAAACATGCCGCCGCGCATGAAAGTCTCCGGAGCGTAGGCATCAAAGGCGTACCACCAAAGAAAGAGCTCCCACGGGTGGTAGACCGGCATGCTGCCCAGCGTGAACCACGGCAGGCCAAGCTGGCCTTGATAGCCCAACGCCGAGGCCGTCCACTGGGTAGCACCCCACAGGCACGCCAGCGACGTAGTGAGCACGGCGAAAATCTGTCCAAACAGCACGCCGGTCGGCATACGGTCCTCCTTCCAGGTCGGTCCGTCCCGCGTCTGCCTTCGCGGCACGCAAGCGTGTCGGGGCAGGCACGAGAAGAGGTGCCGCCAGTCTGGAAGCGAAGGCGCATCATGTAAACCGAGCCAGGCGTAGCGTGGCGTAACTCGCCGGCATTGGCGGGACTTAATCTCGACGCACAGCGGATCGCACACGAGCACCAAGCAGGACGGTGTGTGAGCGGAAGCACAGCTTGGAGCGAAATTAGTCGCAGGCCGGTGTGCCGTGTGATGGTTCTGCTACAAGAATCGGCAGACGCCGCCACAGCGTCAAGTCAAATTGAGACAGACGATGTTGTATCGAAGGTCATACGGTGCCGGAGCGGCCTAGACCATATTACGGCCCAGCATCACAAACCGCGCCATCGCTGCCGACAGATCGTCCTGCCGCCCATCCTTAGTGATCGCGAAGATGGTTAGCCACGCATCCGAATCGACTAGCGGTACGATTGCGACATCCGGGCGCTGCAGCGTCCTTGCGTGGTTGGCATCCAGGAAGGCGATGCCGCAGCCAGCGCCCACTTTCACTATCATTCCGGCCAAGGTGTCGACTGGCTCGGCCAATATCGGCGAAATTCCTCTGGCTCGCAATAGCGCTTCGATCTGCATCCGTAGACCCGGCTTCAAACGCGTGTGGCAAAAAACCAGAGAGCAGGATGCTGCTGCCGATGCCAGTGTCAACGATTTAGTCTGTGCCAGCGGATGTGCGCGAGGAATCGCAGCCATGATGCGATCGGCCCAAAGCGGCTCTACGATCAGACCTTCCTCCTGAGCCGCCCCAAACGAAAGGCCCATGTCAATGCGCTCGGTCAGTAATGCCTCTTGCTGCTGAAGGGATGGTAGCTCGCTGATCCGCAATTGCATGTCGGGATACTTTCTATGCCAGCATTGAAAAAGCTCTGACAGGCGCGGTTGGGCAAGCCCCTCTGATAAGCCGATACGCAACGCATTGGGCTGACCGCCAATGCGTGCGACGGCGCGTCGAGCTCGTTCGACGCCGGTCAGTATGTCGCGGGCATGGTCACGCAATGCTTCGCCAGCTGGCGTCAGGCTCGTACCTTGCCGGGATCGAATGAATAGTGGTACCCCCAGTTCCTGTTCCAATTGCGTGATGCTGCGTGACAATGGGGACTGTTCGATATGAGCGCGCGCTGCAGCTCTTCCAAAATGCAGTTCCTCAGCCAGAGCCAAGAAATACCGGAGATGCCGAATTTCCATTACGTCAATTACGCTCGATGACGCGCTCTGGTGGTTACACCACGCCAACTGAACCCGTAAAAACAGGCCGTACTTGTCTTTAGCAGAGCGCTGAAACTTGTGGGAAGCTACCTTTGCGTCAACACCAATGGCGGCCGGCTATAGAGAGCGAAAGGTGCGTACTAGCGACATCCGGATAACAGGTCGAAGTTCGGCTCATACGCCGCCGTCTTGACCTGGAATATGCTGAGTAAGGTTGACGGGATATCGTCATGGGACCGCGGCGCCTTCGCAGTACGACGCAAGCACGACGCGTCGACCCCCAGTGCTCGCTCCATGGGCTGGGAGAGCCACATCACCATGGGCACTTGCTTCTGCGAATCCGGAGCAAGAACGTAAGGCATGCCGTGTAGGTAAACATTGCGTTCACCTAGCGACTCGCCGTGGTCAGAAACAAAGAGGAGCCCGGTCTCATGACTGTTGATCGTTTGCAGCAGATCAATCGCCATTGAGATGACGTGGTCTGTATAGACGATGCCGTTGTCATAAGCATTGATGAGCGAGGAATTCGAGCATCGAGCGAGATTTACATCGGTACACACTGGTGCCCATCGAGTGAACCGAATGGGGTACCTCAGTGAATACGCCGGCCCATGATTTCCCATCATATGGAGCACAATCAGCGTATCGCCGCTGCTCTTTTGAATTTTCTCGGCGAGGCCATCAAGTAGGCGCTCATCGAAACATTGCCCCGTCCGGCATTCAGCCACTGTCTGGCTGATGGACTCAAACGGCAATGCATCACATACCCCTTTACATCCTCCCTGGTTATCACGCCATAGCGTAGCCACACCGACCCGCTGCAAGACGTGCAGAACTGATTCGCTCGATCTGATCTTTTCTTCGTCGTAGTTCTTGCGGCCGTAGAACGAGAACATGCATGGCAGTGACACTGCGGTGCTGGTTCCGCAACTCTGGACGTTCCCGAAGTTAACGACTTGGCGGCGCAAGAGTTGGGGCGTAGTCTGTCGCCGATATCCATTAAGGCCCCAATTTTCAGCTCGAACCGTCTCGCCTACTATCACGATGAACGCTTTAGGTTTGTAGGATGCCCGCGGAGGGTCTCGGAACGCATCCGGCGCCGCTATGGTTCGACTTGAAATGTCTCGATGATTGCGGTCAGCAAGAACTCGCGATGCAGCGACGAGATAGTTTGCCGGCGTGACCAAGTAACGTATTTCCTTTTTCTCACGAACGATAGGAACTAAGACGCGTGCGGCTTGCCACAGCGCACCGATCGTCATGATCGTTGCAATCAGAATGAATACAGCCCGCCGCAACAGAGCTCGGCCAACTCGATAGCGCTTCAAAGGTACAAGGACAACTAATACGCTAGGGGCTATGCCGAAAATCAAGACATGCCACAGAAATCGGTGGTTGGAGACAAGCTCGCCCACCTCGGAGACATTAGTCTCAAAGACATTTCGTAGCATCCCTTTGTCAAGATAGACGCCGTAGGCATCCATTAAATAGGCGGCCGCTGCAGTTGCGACCATTAATAGTGGCAAGAGCACCCGAGCCAAACAGCGGGGGACAACAAATAGCAGGAATACCCAGTGCGACGAAACCACGATGGTCGTCACGCTTGCCACCACCCACACACGCTCTGAAAGGGTGTCCCCTCCATATTCAGCGAGCGTTCGCCACAGACTAGAGTTCGCCGTCAAGGCGAACCAAATACTTACTGCTAATAAAAGAACTTCGATAGGGATCGCTGGCAAGCGAATGCGCGGCTTGGCGCTTCGCTCAACTCCGCCCGACAGTAATGGGAACACTTCAGCCTCAATTCTCTGTCCCGAGTGCTCGTGAATAGACCCAGCATCCCGGAGAGCCAATAGGTGTGCATACCGACTCCGATATGCAATGAATGCGATCATCTATAGGGCAAGAGCAGCTGTTGCCGTCATGCGGCGCATGTCTTGCCCGGATCGGATTCCGCGTCGACGAACCTGGCGACATCGAGCGCTTTGAAGCGTCTCGACAGGTCGTGACTTATGCGAAATTGGATGGCCATCGGGGCCGGTCAGGGCCCGGGCTGATGGCAGAGTCGTATGGCTGAGGAGGAAGGTGAAGAACGGGGCGTGAAATCTGCGGCGACACTTGCACGTAGACGTCAGCGAGTATCGCTACGAGATGAAATGCATGACACACTTCGCAGGAATGATGGTCACCCTTTGGCGTGGTGGCGGTTGCGACATGGACATCGACATGATGGCCAAAGTGGGGGCTTTCGTTTCGCCCTCCATGTCCACAGTAGCCGATTTCTGGTCCCACGAGGCAGCGGGCCAGAAAGACAACTATGAGCAGCATCGCGATCGTGCCAAAGCGACGTCGTCTGCTTAGGTAGCACGGTGCACTGGCGCGTGGCATTCGAGCGCTCTCACCAACATGTACGGCGGCGCAAGCGGTGCTGAACGATGACGCGACAGTCATGGCGGCGCCTAACGATAAACAGAAGAGGCGCAAGAAAGCAGCAGCACGGCAGCATGCAGCGCTCGTCCCCGAGCCGCCCCACTAAGAGCGGCTTGCCGACGCCGCGTGCTGCCTGTGATATCCCTGCGCCGCAGCCTCTTCCTCGTATTGGTCATATCCATGGCGCTAGTCGAGAGTCAGCGTCGAGTCATGCTCAACGAATGGCCGATGTGCCGTTTTACGGTGCACCAATTGGTACAGGACAGGTAGTACAAGCAGCGTCAATGCGGTCGATGAAATGATCCCGCCGATCACGACCGTTGCTAGCGGCCTCTGCACCTCCGCTCCTGTTCCTGTAGCAAGCGCCATTGGAATGAATCCAAGCGAAGCGACCAATGCGGTCATGAGCACCGGCCTAAGTCGAGTAACTGCACCGAGATGGACGGCTTCATCCAATGACTTACCTTCAGCCCGAAGTGCCCGAATGAAGGACAACATCACAAGCCCGTTCAGCACTGCAACCCCACTCAGTGCGATGAAACCCACCGCGGCTGAAATCGATAGCGGGATGCCGCGCAACCACAGCGCCATGATTCCGCCTGTCAACGCGAAGGGAATCCCAGTGAACACGATCAACCCATCACGTACATTGCCGAACATGGTGAAAAGGAGAACGAACACGAGGGCAAGCGCAACCGGTACCACGATCTGCAGGCGCGTCGTCGCCGACTGTAGTTGTTCGAATGTTCCGCCCCATGACATCCAATAGCCCGACGGAATCTTGACGGACGCTTCGATCTGGCGCTGTGCTTCGGCCACGAAGGACCCCAAGTCGCGACCCCGGACATTCGCACTCACGACGATGCGCCGTTTGCCGTTCTCTCGGCTAATCTGGTTTGGCCCCGGCGCCAAGTCGAAGCCAGCGAGCTCGGAGAGCGGAACGAATGCGGCGCGTCCGTCGGCAGTTCTAGGAAGCGCAACGGGAAGCCTCTTCAACGCGTCGATATTGCTGCGGACGTCGTCGGGCAGCCTGACCAAGATGTCGAAGCGACGGTCACCTTGGAAGAAGGTGCCAGCTTCCTTTCCTCCCACCGCTGTTGCGATGGCATCCTGCACCTCGGACAGGCTGACGCCGTAGCGAGATGATCTGTCTCTATCAACGGAGATGGTGAGCATCGGCAAGCCCGTGGTCTGTTCAGCCTTGACTGACTCGGCACCGGGAATCTTGGACAACACGCCGACGATTTCCCCCGCGCTCTTTTCAAGCTGAGACATGTCGTCACCGAATATCTTTACGGCCACGTCGCTGCGAACACCGGAGATGAGTTCGTTGAAGCGCATTTGGATCGGCTGCGTGAACTCGTAATTATTTCCAGGGACTTGGTCGACCAACTCCTGCAGCGAAGCAATGACCTGTTCATGCGAGCGTCGAGGCTTGGGCCACTGATCTTGTGGCTTCATGATGATGTACGTGTCTGCAGCGTTCGGAGGCATGGGATCGGACGCTACTTCGGCTGTTCCGATCCTTGCAAACACACGCTCGACTTCGGGAATCTGCACAATTTTCCGTTCAAGGATGGCCTGCATTTCGACGGATTGCGTCAAGCTGGTCCCGGGAATTCGAAGAACCTGCAGCGCGATATCGCCCTCGTCCAGGTTTGGGATGAATTCGGCCCCGAGACGGCTGGCCACGGCGAACGTGAACAGGATCGACATAGCGGCAAATACGACCACCACAGGAACATTCGCCAATGCACGCGACAACAATGGTTCATAGGCACGGCGCGCGTGCCCCATAAGCCAGTTCTCTTTCTCTTCGACCTTCTTGTTGAGCAACAGCGCGACCGCTGCCGGGACGAACGTGATTGATAGGATCATCGCTCCCAATAGTGCCAACACGACGGTGGTGGCCATGGGATGAAACATCTTGCCTTCAACGCCCGCCAGCGCAAAGATCGGCAGATACACGATCATGATGATCAGTTGACCGAATATCAGCGGGCGTCGGGCCTCGCTGGCTGCGGCGAAGACCTCCTTGAAGCGCTCCGACCGGGTTAGCAAGCGACCCCTTTCGGCTTGAACGTGCGCAAGATGACGAATGCAGTTCTCGACTATGACCACGGCGCCGTCGACAATGATCCCAAAGTCCAGAGCACCCAAGCTCATCAGATTCGCGCTGACCTTGTAGCTCACCATGCCTGAGAACGTGAACAGCATGGAAAGCGGGATCACCATGGCGGTGATCAGCGCCGCTCGGATGTTGCCCAGGAACAGGAAAAGGACGACGATCACGAGCACGGCGCCTTCCAAGAGGTTCTTCTTCACCGTGGCGACCGCCTTGTCGACCAGTGTCGTGCGGTTGTAGACCGTGACGGCCTTTACCCCAGGCGGCAGTGTGCTGTTGATGCTTGCCAACCTCGCGTCGACAGCCTGGGAAACCGTTCGGCTGTTCTCGTTGACAAGCATGAAGACTGTGCCGAGAACAACTTCGCGTCCATTTTCGGTCGCAGCGCCCGTGCGCAGCTCTTTGCCGACCGAAACACTTCCCAAGTCCCGTATACGGATGGGCAGGCCCTGCGCTTGGCTGACGATGATGCTGCCGATGTCCTCGATGGACTGCACTTGGCCAGGAGCACGAACCAAGTATTGCTCACCGCCCCGCTCGATATATCCCGCGCCTACATTGACGTTGTTACGTTCGAGTGCAGCCACGAGGTCAGCCAGCGTCAGTCCGTAGGCCGAGAGCCGCTCCAAATTCGGTGCGACGAGATATTCTTTGACAAAGCCGCCAATCGCGTTGATCTCGGTCACTCCAGGCACAGTTCGCAATTGAGGCCGGATGATCCAATCCTGAATCTCACGCAAGTCGGTCAATGTGTAAGGCGAGCCATCGGCTTTCTTCGCGTTCGTCTCTGCCTCGACGGTCCACATGTAGATCTCGCCCAACCCTGTGGAAATGGGGCCCATTGTCGGCGTGACGCCCTGAGGAAGAGCATCTCTCGCCTCCTGAATGCGCTGGTTAACCAACTGACGCGCGAAATAGACGTCGGTCCCATCGTTGAAGATGACGGTGACCTGCGACAGGCCATAACGCGAGATTGAGCGGGTTTGTGCAAGGCCGGGCAGACCGGCCATTGTTGTCTCGATGGGATAAGTGATCCGCTGCTCGGCCTCCAGCGGCGAGTAGCCAGGCGCCGCGGTGTTGATCTGGACTTGCACATTGGTGATGTCGGGTACGGCGTCAATTGACAGACGGGTGTAGTTGTAGATGCCAAGCCCTGCCATCCCGACGACAGCGAGCATGATCAGCCAGCGGTGGCCAATAGCGAATCGAAGGATTCGTTCAAACATTGTGTTCTTCCCCGAGGATGCATTGCACTCGAAGCATGTCTAACGCGCCGAGCCGCAGCAGGTCGCCGAGCGTAGAGCCCGTTGTCCGCACGCCAAGCTTCATGTCAGTGGGCATGCTCGGCCTCGCTTTTTCCCAGTTCCGCCTTGAGCGTGAACGTGTTGGAGCTGGCGTACCGCTCCCCTGGCTCAAGTCCTTCCTTGATCTCGACCAGCGTGCCGTCGCTACGGCCTTGCACGACCGCCTGTGCTTTGAACCCTCCAGACACTGCTTTGAAAAGCGTTGGCTTATCGTCAAGCATCTGTAGTGCATCGGCTTTCACGACGACGGGAACCTGTTGGTCTTCCTGGCGTACCCGCACAGTGATGAACAGCCCTGGACGCCACGCACCGCCCGGGTTCACCAGCGTGACACGAGCCGTTGCTGTCCGAGTCTGGTCACCAATCAACGGACCGACATAGGAAACGGTTCCTTCGGTGCTCTCGCTCATGGCGCTCGATGTGATCGTGACCCTCTCCCCGACGCGCACAGCGCCCAGATCCTGCGGCGCAACGATGAACTCGGCCCAAACCGTGCTTAGGTCTGCAATCGTGAACGATGGGTCAGCTTCGGTGACCGCCTCTCCCAAGGTCATGTGCTTCTCAGTAATCACTCCCTCGAACGGCGCCAGCATGGCGTATCGGTTCAACGCTGATGCCTTTGTCGGTACGCCGATCGCGTTCAATTTTTGCCTTGCATTCTGGACTGCGATCATCGCCTCTTCTCGTGCGGCACCAGCCTGAAGGTATTCTTGCTCGGCCGAGACGCGCTGTTCCCAGAGCTGCTTCTCGCGCTCATAGGTCCGATTGGCCAGGGCAGCCCGTCGTTGAGCGGCCATCAGTTCGCTTCGTAGGTCTGAAAGCCCGGTACTGGCAATGACTGCAAGGGTCTGCCCTTTGCGCACACGCTGTCCAAGATCCGCAGACACACTTTCAACTACGCCAGCCAACCGAGGCACGACGTGTGCCAATCTGTCAGCGTTGAACCGAATCTCTCCAGGGAACTCCCTGAATACTCGTATGGTGCCGGGACCGGCCTGCGTGACTGCAATATTGCTTTCACGAACTTGCGTATCGCTCAGCCTTACAAGGCCCTCCAGCTCGTGTTCCGTGCCATCTTTGGAGGACGAACTTTCACCCTTGATGGAGGCATCTCCTCCGCCTTGGTTGGCAGTGCCGCGCAGCACTCCGAAGATGGCGAGCATGCCTACGACGACTATTGCCGCGGCAATTGCTGTCTGCTTCCTGGTCATCATGATTTGAACTTCCTTAGCGGCCGAGTATGCGATCGATCGCAATAGCAGCCTGGTAGGTGTCGGCAAGGTTGGACAGGTACCGTAGCCGGGCCTGGAATAGGGTGCGCTGCGCATCAAGCACGTCTAGAAAGCTGAACTTGCCAGCTTCGAATCCGAGCGTCGCCACCTCGTAGGCCTGTTGTGCTCCAGGCAGGACGGACAAGCGTAGGGTGGAAGCGGCGGCCTTAGCGAAGACCAGACGCGACGCCGCTTGCTGGAGTTCCTGGCCTAACCTGATACGCGTCGCCTGCAACTGATCTTCTGCTTGGTCGGCGCGAACCGTAGCCTCATAGAGATTGCCTTGGTTACGGTTGAAGATCGGGAGAGGAATCGACAAGCCCACGATGGCCTGATTGCGGCCCAACGCATAGTCGCGCTGCGCGCCAGCCGTGATGCGGATGTCCGGATACTGCCGACTGCGTTCGAGTTGTACCGTGGCTTGGCGCCGCTCAATTTCCATGCGGCCGACGATCAGCTCTGGAGAGTTGTCGAGTTGGGCAAGCAACGTCGAAATAGGCGAGCGCTCGGGCAATGATTCCAAGTCGCCTACCGCCTCGGAAAACTGCGGTGCTGATGCTCCCCAGAGGGCGCTCAACGACACGCGAGCGCTTTCGAGTACGGCTTTCGACTGCCCAAGGGCAAGATCGGCATTGGCACGTTCGACTCGTGCCCGTGTCTCCTCAAGCGGCGCGACTTTGCCTGAGGCCACTCGTCGTGTGGCAACATCTTCAGCACGCGCTGCAACTTCCACGGCGCCTTGCGTCAGACGGACATCTTCCTGAGCCATCAGAACATTGAAAAAGGCTGAAACGGTCGCTGCTCGAATGTTGGCGCGAGCCAACGTAAGGTCGGCGATGGCCACGCCACGAGCGCGCTCGGCCGCGTCGATCCGGGCAGAACGCTTGCCGCCCAGCTCGATAGGGATGCCAAATTCTGCAATGGTTGTACGAGCGTCTCTCCGGGTATCTTCCATCCGTATAGACACGTCGGGATTCGGCAACAAGCCTGCCTGGGTTATAGCGCCCTGCAGTGCTTCAACTTCTTTCCTCGCTGCGGCGAGCGAAGCATTATGACTGGCGGTGAGCGATAACGCCGATTCGAGCGTAAGTGGCCCGCCAGCAAGCGTTTGTTGTTCGAAATAGGGATGAGGATCGGGTGCCGGAGGTTGCGCCAGAGCAACCGCAGGTATACCCAGGGCTAAAGCAAGCCCTAGCAAACAGCATCGCATGGAATTACACCTGAAATAAGAACGGTGAATCCAGCGAGGGCGGAAGAAAAGAAAAAAACCGAGGCGCCTCGCTGGTTAAGCGAGGCAAGCCCATTTAGGGCGTTCTGGAGTGCTAGCGGGGCACGACTTGAAATCGTCCCGTATCGGAACGAAAGCCACTACCCGTACTGCAATTTCAGCAGTAGGCATCATTACATCGGGAAAGACCGCATGCATCGAGACCAAGTGGCAGGCAAGACAATCGCCATGCACCGCCTTTTTCGAAGGCGTTCCTTCGTCATCACCTACATCGATGTGAATGTGATGGCCGAAGTGTGTCCGCCCAACTTCATCGCCATCCACGCAATAGCGTGCAGCGCCTGCCCAGGCTCCCTGGAAAGGCACCACCAATAGCAAGAAAATGATGAACAGTCTACGCACGGCGTCACGAAACTATGAACTGGCGACAGTCTAGCGCAACTTTCAGCATTTCGGCTTGACAAGATCGCCAGATAACAAAATTGTAATTCTGCCGCGAGTCCGAGCCCTTTACAGACGTGCGTTAGTCAATAGATGCTCCACATTGACTACAAAAGCTCGCGGTTGGGTGCACTGAGCTGCCGCAACGCTTGCAGACCGTAGGACCAAGCGACGTGCCACACTGCCGGCAAAATTTTGAGTATCCATCATTCATCGCCTTGCACCCTGGGCAGGCTATGCCAATCGCAGAAGACGCGGTGCCTCCACTTTGAACACCATGCCGAAATCCATGGCTACCGCCGCTGTGATGCCCGCTACCGCGCTGATCGCGGCTCTTGTGACCGCCAAACAGTTTGTCAAAAATTCCCATTTTTTCATCCCCTGCCTGTGTGCGCCTGTGCTTTCATCAACGCGTCAACGCACCCAGGCATATAGTTCAGGCGAAGTTCAATCTTGTTTGCATCACACGCGCACCAGTCCCGCCTTCTTTGCTACACGCGCAGCAATATATAAGGCTACCCATGCCGTCAAACCCGTTGCCAAGTACGTCGCGTCAGGCAGGGAGTGTGGGCCCGCAAGCCTATAGTCCGTCCAAAGCTTTAGCAAAGCCAGTGCTACGCCGAGAATAAAGATGGTGTTGTATTCTTTCACGACGACACGTCGCCAATTGAATTGCATGTCCGCAAGCGACTGGTGCCAGCCACTCAAAGAGGGCAGCCAGCGATTAACACGCAGACAATACTCCTCATATTCGACGCCGAATTTCGTGCGCAAGAAATCCTCCTCTGCTGCAACAATGCACATATACGCCAATAACACAAATGGTAGAACGATGAAATAGAACGTGTAGGAATGCGCCAATAGGACGACTCCAAGGCAGATTAACGCATTGCCTACGTACATAGGGTTTCGGCATTGCCCAAAAATGCCTCTTTGAATTAACTTGGAAGCATACACTTGTCGCTTGCGCCCTCCGCGTTCGATATATTCATAACCGATGGTAACTATCCTCACCATAAGTCCTAAGATTGCGATGATTATGCCCATTGTGTCGAACGCCCAGTCCCAACTCATGTTTCCGAAAGGATATGAAGGCTTGGTAAGCAGAGCGGCAAGAAGAAAGCCGGCTGGCCCGATGACGTTGCGGTAGCGGAATAAGAAATTTCCGACTCTGATAGCTGCTTTGTTCATTTGATCGCCAGAAACCCTTCAAAGCACACGTACTTTTGAATCGTCATGACGTCGATAAAGCCAGCCCGGCGTAAGAGATCCAAGTTGCCCTGGGTGGAGAATGGCTCCATTACTCCCTTGATGCTGCGTGTTTTATTGACAATCTCGGCCTCATTGAAACCACTTTCAAGTTTGAATTCGACGTAGACTTGGTTTGCATAATCTTGGAACCGGCCATCTGGTGCGCGAACCTTCTCGAACATGCAAAACGCACCGCCCCAATTGAGTGCTTGGTATATCTTATCTATCACCGCTTGGCGTATTCGTGGCGGCAAAAACTGGATGGTGTAGTTTGCGACGATCATGTCGCAAGGCTCAAAGTCGAGATCCAATACATTGGCGCATATGAAAGTAAGACGCGAATCATGCTCAGCGTTGTCGCGTGCCTTGAGCACCATATCACCTACAGTATCAACGCCTACTAGTTTTAATCGCCGCTTGTGAGAATGCTGTGCAGCAATCCTTATTAACAGCGAACCAGTCGAGGAGCCAACGTCGTAAACGAGGCTGTCTTCTTTCAAAAAGAAATCGCTGTAATGACATACCAACTGATGCCCGCTCTCATAGAGAGGAATAGACTTGCTAATGTGCGAGTCGAAATCTTCGCTTATATTCTCGAATGACCATCCAGCATTGTGCTGGTTAATGTTGGTGTCTACCTTGTTACTCATATCCTTCCCCTGAGCAACGCCGATCACGTGGTGACACGCGCGTTCAGAACGTTGCTATCGCTTGGCGTATTTACGCAGCAGTAGTAGAACCAAAGCGGACTAGCGCCGGCTATCGAGATGCCATGTCATGTATGCGTCTAGTCCACACAGTCGGATATTGCCAACTGCGCTCTCTGGGAGCAGGCCGGTTCAAACTACACTGACCAGTTGTGCGATGGGCCCCAGACCGAGATACCTGTTCCCTCGAAAGCCCATGCCCTAGTGGACGTCGACTCTTGCTGGGTGCTGGTTGTCGTTGTGAAGGCATCGGTTGTCCAAGAACAACCAATGATTCACAGGGGACTCGAGACGATCCCGTCGAGTGGCCTCGCATTGAATTGCACCTTTAAGTTAACAGGTGAATCCGGGAAGCGATTAGTTGATAAGAACTAAAGGCCTCACTGGTTGGCGAGTCGATGCCATTTGGGGCGCTCTGGAACCGCGGCAGGTCGTGACTCGAATGGCCGCCAAATTGGCGGAAATTTAATAGTCGATAGCGGCATAGCGCCAATGAGCGATAGGCCGGACGCAAACACCGCATGCATTGAAACCAGGTGGCAGGCAACACAATCGCCATGCACGGGAGATTTCGGAAATGCGCTTTCGTCGTCGCCCACATCAATGTGTAAATGATGCCCGAAATGGGGTTGCCCGCCACCATCCCCTTCCAGGCAATAGCGAGCCGCGCCCGCCCAGGCCCCCTGGAAAGGCACAACGAACAAAAGCAGGATTATGACTAGGCGGCGCATAGAGTTATATTACTACCGCAAATCACCAATGCAGCGAACGTTCGCTACTCGGAGGTTTGATATAAGATATTTGTTCACAATGTATTGGACTTTTCAATTACTGCGTTGGACGCGTGTCTTTATATAAAATTCATTTCGGCAGATGGCGAGCATGGCACGAGTTCGAATTGAATCGTCATGTGAGATATGCCAAATTCTTTCGAGAGCACGGTCTGCAGGATTGGTAAAATTTCTGCTGAAGTGTTTATTTTAGGGTCGTAGACTACATGCATGCTCAGGCTTACTTTTCCTGAGGTTAGCGCCCAAACATGTAAATCGTGAAAGCTCAAAACGCCAGGCACTTGCACGATGCTCGCTCCTACTTTGTCTAGGTCGACATCGTCCGGCACCCCCTCCAGCAAGATATTCAGGCTTGATTTCAACAATATCCACGTCCGCGGCAGTACCCATAACCCGATCAAAACGGCGATGGCTGAATCGATCCAGGCCCACTCCGTGAATCGAATAAGAATAGCTCCCGCGATTACACCAATAGAGCCGATCAGATCGCTCCAGACTTCGAGATATGCGCCTCGCACGTTCAGACTCGTGCCTTGCCTGGCCGAGAGTAGCCGCATGCTGATCAAATTGATGACCAGTCCGCAGGCTGCTACAAAAAGCATACCCGTAGATTCGATTTGAGGGGGTGCTTTTAGCCGAAAGTAAGCCTCGTATATGATGTAGGCAGCTACGCCAAACAAGAGTAATGCATTAAAAGAGGCGGCCAGGATCTCGAATCTGTAATAGCCAAAAGTTCGTTTTTTATCCGCCGGGCGCTTCGCGATCGAAATCGCAACCAGCGCAATGCCGAGTGCCGTGGTGTCGGTCAGCATATGCGCCGCATCCGAAATCAACGCCAAGCTCTTGGTTAGCACACCACCTATTATCTCGACGACAAGAAAAGTGGCCGTTAACGCAAATGCGATTTTCATGGAGCGTTCATTACCAGCAACGTATTCGCGCGCATTTTCAGTGCTCATGGTGGCTTCTCATAGCTGTGTACGCATTTAATCTTCCAGGCAGCGCCGCCGTTGGGGTTGGGCCGTGCTTCGAGTGGCGGCAGTGATGCATCCATGCAGGCCTTATAACCTCTCGATGAAATAGGCAATTGAGCATTTATCTTTATCGCGATATCCAGCCGGTTATTCGATGTATATAATCGAATGATGGTTTACACCAGACCTCTCGCTTCTAAACCTTCAACGTCATCAAGCCATGAATCCTATTGACACTGATTCTGTGTTTCAGGTTTTTCTATCTGAGTTTTCGGATCTTTCAGACGCAGCTGAAGCCATCCGCGCTATTGTCAGGCTGCTCGTTTCCATGGTCCTTGGAGGACTTCTTGGCTACGAACGCGAACTCGCGGGGAAGGTAGCGGGCGTCCGGACACATATGCTTGTCGCTTTAGGCGCCTGCGTATTTGTGGTTGTTCCTCTCCAGTCCGGAATGGCTATGACAGACCTTAGCCGCGTTCTCCAGGGACTAATATCCGGCATCGGCTTTTTATGCGCCGGTGCCATCTTGAAATCAGACAATGCGATGAACGTTAAGGGGCTTACGACCGCAGCCAGTATTTGGATCGCTGCGGCCATAGGCGTTACGGTAGGCATGGGCCATGCGATGACTGCAATAGTGGCGACAGTTTTCACGCTCATTGTGTTGAGACTCTTGCGAGGATGGAAGCACTAAGCGGTCCCGTACGTTCCAGTGCTGCTAGCAGCGCACAAGTGCCTGGACTTTTCTTCGGTCCTGGTTGACGTCACTGAGACTATAGTTCCAGGCCGTAATCGCTAGCAGCACCAATATTCCTTATGAAGACTTTTGTGTTCATGAAATGCCATCCGGACGCGCATCTTGGATAAAGAATCCTATCCGCGTAATACAGTGCTCGGAAGTCGCGATAGTTTTACCTGAGTGCATCGCTGCGATAGCAGCGACGATTGATAATCCCAAACCATGATGCCTGTTCGCTCCCACATCGTCGCTAGCACGATAGAAGCGCTCAAACATATGAGTCAGTACGTCTTGCGTCAAAGTTTCACCCAGACTTTGCACACAGACGTCAACCCCGGCGGCTTGGCGGCTTATGGAGATTTCAATCGGGCTGTTGGGCTTGCTATATCGCAAGGCATTTTCGACTAGATTCGAAAGCGCTCGCTTAAGCAGCGATGCATCATAGTGCCCGGCGGCGTCACCGGTGACGTAGATCCTGCGCCTTTCGTTTTCGTATGCTTCAACATGATAGTCGGCGACGGTTTGGCAAAGCCCGTGCAGGCTTTCGACCCAGATTCGCCTGGCTCGCACGCCCCGATCGGCTTGGGCAAGAAACAGCATGTCACCAATGATGGAAGACAGTCGGTTCAAGTCTTCAAGATTGGATTCAATCGCATCTCTAAATTCTTCTGTGCTATGCGCGCCGCGCAGTATTAATTGGCTGTTCGCCGCCATTAGCGTGAGAGGCGTGCGTAGTTCGTGCGCGACGTCGGCATTGAATCCCTTCAACTGTTCGTATGCTGCGCGAAGCCTTAGCAGTAGTTCATTGAACTGCTCAACAAGTGGCTGTAGCTCTGTTGGTTGGTTGGACCCGTCCATGCCGTCGTCCAACTTACTAGCAGTCAATTGGCTGATCTGCCGACCGAGGCCCCCGACCGGTGCCAACCCTTTCTTGACCAATGCGTAGCCAATCGCAGAAATAGACGCCGTGCCAACCAGTGCACCTAGCGTCAACACAACGATTAAGTGGTCGAGCAGCAGTTGATCGGGAGCAACGTCAAGGGATATCATCGCCTCCACATAACGTATAGACGGCCCGACATTTTCAAGCCGGAATCGTCGGTTTAGCGTGAACACGCTTGTCGTTCCAACGTGGTACAGTTGATTTCCATCGGACGACAGAAGTTCGAGCGATACATCTGTTCTTCCCCTGACGAGGTCGTCGAGCTTGTGGATAAACATATCCCAATTTTCGCCGCTCTCGGACGCTAGGTAGCGCAACGTCTGCTGATACTGGTTTAGCAGATCGGATTGTCTGTCACGTAAGTGCGCCTCCGCCTCTAGATAAACCGCTGCGCAAACTGCAGCGAGCCCAACAAAAGTGGTGAGCGCAAACCACCGAGAAAGGCGTCCGCCCAGAGACCATCTAGGAGGGCTGCCCGTCATTGCGGCTCTCCAATATGTATCCAACGCCACGCACCGTGTGCAGTAGCGACTGCTCAAACGGGACGTCGAGTTTTACCCGCAGCCTGCGAATCGCGACTTCGACGACGTTTGTTTCTGTGTCGAAATTGATATGCCAGACCGTCTCCGCGATTTGTGTACGTGTCAATACGCGGCCGGCATTTTCCATCAGTAGTGTCAACAACGCGAACTCCTTCGGCGTGAGATCCAAGACTCTTCCGCCGCGCAATGCGCGATGCTTGATAAGGTCGACTTCCAGATCGGCGAGTTTTAACCGGTCAGTTCGAGCAAGTTTATGAGGGATGCCACGCCGGAGCAGGGCCTCAATCCGTGCAATCAATTCCGAAAATGCAAAAGGTTTAGCCAAATAGTCGTCGGCGCCTGCGCGTAGCCCACGTACGCGATCCTCAACCTCGCCTTTTGCAGTCAGCATCAGCACCGGAACCTGCTTGGACTGGCGCAACGCGCTCAACACGGCGATTCCATCGAGTCCGGGTAGCATGCAGTCGAGCAAGACGAGGTCATAAGGTCCTTCGATCGCGAGATGCAAGCCGTCCATCCCAGTATGTGCAACGTCGGCTTGATAGCCTTCTTGCCGCAGACCCTCGGCGAGATAGGCTGCAAGCTTTTTTTCATCTTCGATGACCAGGATCTTCATGCTCCGGCGCGTTCTCGTTCCTATGATAGCGGCGGCTATGTATTGGCCACTACATGACTTCAGGTGGCGGTCGTAGCACGGTAGGCCAGCAGCCGCAACGCGTTCACGACCACGAATAGAGTCGAGCCTTCATGTACCGCGACGGCCGCTCCGATGCCTAGACCGAAGATCGTCGCAGGAACGAGCACTGCCACGACTCCCAAGCTGACAAAGACATTTTGCCGAATAATGGAGCGGGTATGCCGGCTGAGTCCGACGGCAAACGGCAGGTGGCGTAGGTCATCAGCCATCAATGCGACGTCAGCAGTCTCCAAGGCTACGTCGGAGCCAGCAGCGCCCATGGCTATGCCCACCGTAGCATTGGCCATCGCGGGCGCATCGTTAACGCCGTCGCCAACCATGGCGACCTTCGTTTGCGCACGCAGGTCGTGAATAGCCTTGACCTTGTCTTCGGGCATCAGATCGCCCCAAGCTTCGTCGAGCCCGACCTCGGCTGCTACGGCCTCGGCAACCTTCTTATGATCCCCAGAAATCATGATCATGCGGGTTATTCCAAGCTCGCGGAGCTGCTGAAGTGCGGCGCGCGCGTTGGCCCGCGGCGTATCCAGAAGGCCGATCGCGCCTAGATCCTTGTCACCTTGTCGTACGATCATGGTTGTGCGACCAGCCTCCCTCAGCCGCTCAATGGAGGCAGCGACCGATGCACTCAACGGAGCCACGCCGTCAGTTCCAAACATTTCGGCTTTGCCGATCCAAACGGTTTGCGAGTCGACTGTCGCTCTCACGCCCCGACCAATCAGGTTCTCAAGGCCACTGGCGGAAGAAGGCGTTCGGGTTCCCAAGCGCTCGCGTCCATCACGAGCAATCGCACCAGCCAACGGGTGATCGCTCAGCGACTCGACCGCAACGGCTACCGCTAACAGGTCTTCTTCCGTCACGCCTTCAGCTGGCACCACGTCGGTGATCCGGGGCCGGCCTTCAGTGAGCGTACCAGTCTTATCAAACGCCATTGCGTTCAACGAGCCGAGATCCTCCAGAGGGGCGCCTCCCTTAATTAAGACCCCGCCACGCGCAGCACGCGCAATTCCTGACAAGACTGCACTGGGTGTAGCAATGGCGAGGGCACATGGGCTCGCCGCCACGAGGACGGCCATGGCGCGGTAAAAGCTGTCGCGAAATGGCTCGTCGATAACAACCCATGCAAACAGCAATGCAACGGCGATCGCAAGCACCACGGGGACAAAAATGCGTTCGAACCTGTCGGTGAAGCGCTGCGTTGGGGATTTGCGCGTTTCGGCTTCGCTTACCATCTTGACAACGCGCGCCAGCGCCGAGTCGGCGGAGCGGCGCGTGACTTCGATTTCGATCGATCCTGCGCCGTTGATGGTGCCTGCGAAGACGCGTGCTGCCGCGTCGATCGCGTCCGGCCGCGCGCGGGCGACCGCTGGGTCCACGACCGGACTCTTGTCGACGGGAATGCTCTCGCCGGTGACCGGAGCCTGATTAATGCTGGACGTGCCCGCTACGAGAAAACCGTCTGCGGATAAGCGCTCGTTGGGTCTGACAAGGACAATATCGCCAACGATCAGTTCCCCGACAGGAACGTTCACGATCTGCCCGTTGCGCCGGACCGTCGCCGTGTCCGGGGCAAGCGCAGCCAATGCCTCGATCGCTCGCTTGGCACGGCCCATAGCATAATGCTCCAGGGCATGTCCCATGCTGAAGAGAAACAACAACAAAGCGCCTTCGGGCCAGGAGCCAAGCGCTGCAGCACCTGCCGCCGCAACTAGCATAAGCGTGTCGATTTCGAAGCGTTTGAGCTTCAGGTTATCGATCGCTTCACGCACTGTATAGAAGCCACCGAAAAAATACGCTACAACGTAGCATGCGAGCGGTAGCCATTCCGGCAGCCCCTGCGCCAGCTTCTCGATGGCAAAGCCAATGCCCAGCAGGGCGCCACATATGAGCGCAAAGGCCATTTCAGTGTTCGCGCCAAACACGCCTCCATGCGCATGAGCATGGTCGTGTTGCTCGCCACTATGAGCGTGTCGGGTGGCAGGTGGTTGAGACTTGCCGTGCCCATGTTCCGCGTGCGGATGTGCACCATGACCATGTTGATCGTTGGAGGGCACCTCGTGCGCATCACTCAGTCGCAGGCCCATCTGAGTCATCGCGGCGAAAATCTCGGCCTCCGACGTGCGCTGGCGATCGAACTCGACGTGAACGCGCCCCGTTGCGCTCGCGGCGGCTTCTAATACACCTGGCATAAGACGCAATTGCTCTGACAGTGTTTCTGCCCGTCGTTGGTGGCCGATGCCTACGGTCTGCCATTGCCCATGGCCAAAACGGCTGGTAATCCTCGCGCCTGCGGCCTGCGTAATATCGCGTATCCGGGATAACGTCAGAAATTCTGTACTGTAGTGGATGCATAGCTGGGCCGGCGAATCACCTTCCGCTGGCCGGACGTGGACTCCTTCGACGCCGGGGCGTGCCTGCAAATCCGCGACCAGCCGTTCGACGCACGTATCCGTAGCATCGGGCACGTTCGGCAGGAGTATCGGGATATCCAGTCGGAGTTTCGTCGTCATAACCAACATTCTGTGAGTAAAAGGACCGACTCCGACGAGCCGGGGTCGGTCGACCTCCAGCCCCCTTGCAGTTCGCGTTTTGCCGTTGCTAGCTATTGCTATAGATACGGAAAGAACTACGTTCTGCTGCGCTGAGTGCTTCCATCGCCGTGGGTTCGGGGATCACGTGACCAATAACTGACCAACGCAGAGAATAGGACATACGTCAACTCATGCAAATGACCGAATTCGTCACAGGCGTCGGCGGCCGCATACGCCTCGGTAACATCTAGGCCGCGACGCGACCATCCCACTCAGGCATGACCCCCGCTGAGGCATGATTGGAGACAACAACTCTCGGTGGCTGATGCGATTCGGCGTAGCACCAATACATACAGAGGGCTCGCATCCAAGCCCTCGGATATTGGTTGATAGCTGCAGACGCAATAGTTCGCCATACTTCTGCAGAGGCCCCTGGAAATTGCGCTTAGTCGCCCGGATAGTCTTCCATGAGAAGCGTGGTCAGCTTGGCTATCTCGTTTGAGGAAGCCTGCACACGCTTACCGTCAGTTGTTGGGAGAACTTCACCGTTCTTCAGATAAACTGCCCGTCCAAACTGATTTGCCTTTGCCATTTTGCCGTCCTGGAATATGTACAGCGTTCCGCCGTCTGCAAGCGAGATGACATCGCGCGACGCTTCACGGGCCTTGTGATCCGCGAACGCCGGAAGGGAAAGGGTAGCCGTAGCAGCGAACAGCGCCGCGATTGCGATCTTCAGTTTCATTGGTCATGCTCCTTGAGTATTGGTGATGGGCAGCCCCCCACATGCTTTAGCACGGCTTCATGTTAAAGAGCTCCTGATAACCAGCCCCCGACATGCTGATTACATTTATGTAAGGTGGCGACGAATGCTGAGTCGGCCACGGGCTGAGTGTGTAGCCGATGTCGTAAGACGATAGCTGCGGTGGCATTCATTAATCGGCCGTCCAGTTCTCGCTCCTCTGCCTGAACCCGAGAACCTACCCAAGTTCATAGCGTTAGGGATTTTGACCTCCCGAAACTCCATGTCGCCCGGCCATTCTCAATTGACACGGACATGGATTCTCCCAGACGCTGCGCGAGAATCGGTCGCCACGGCACCAGCGTAAAACCGAGCCCGTCGTCGAGCATCGCATAGCGGCCGCTGGCCAGCGTGACGGAGCGCCGATAGACGCCGCTGGCTTGGCCGTCCTCGCCGAGCGGCTTATAGGTCAGACCTGTCTCGGCCGCGATCGTCTGGGCGGTTGCGGCCACTTCCCGGTCGCGCAAGGCGTGCAGCAGCCGGCGCGCGACGATGACTTGCTCACCCTGGCGCTTGGCCAGTCCTTCACGCTCCAGGTAGGCTGCTCGCGCCTGCATGGCCTCTCGGACCTCTCCGCCGAAGCCTGCCCCAGTCAGCTCTTTGCCGCCGTCGATCAGTTTGCGGTCCAGCCAAGTCGCGCCCAGCGCATTGATCTGGCGTGCCAGCGGCAGGTGGGACGGCACGGCAACGTGGATGCCGTGGCGCAGCTTCAGGTCATGTTCCCGCCCGCGCTCGCACAGGTCGCCCGGCACTTTCCAGACGCCATCCTCGATGCGTTCGACGATGCCGGCGCGGCGCATGCTTTCGAGCCGCATGACGTGCGAGCGCACGACAGACTCTGGACTCGGGCGGCGTTCCTGGCCCCGCCCTTTGGCGCGGCTGTCGTTGGCCTGGCTGCGTTGCAGTTCGGCCAGATGGTCGGCCGTCCGATAGATGCCGTCTGGCGCCAGCCGGTCGATGTTCTTGTCGGCTGCACTCTTGGGGATGGGCCGCACTTCCACGACGCCGCCGCTGGGGAAATCCGCCAGCACCATGCCGGGTGGCAGCGCGAGGTAATGCGCCCGGCCGTCGGCCCCATCGATCACGATGTAGCTGCGATCGCTCAGCTCGTTGACCAGTCCTTTGCCGGCGATGCGGCCAATGATCGGCTCGCGTACTTCCGGCCCCGTTTCGATGACGAACTCCCGCGCCTGGTCGCGCATGGCCCGGTGCAGCGCGCGCAGGATGTCGCCGTGCTCACCTAGGCGGCGCAAGGTGGCTTCCATCTGGTCGTCCAGCCGCCACTGGCCCGCCTCTGAAGGATGAGCCAGGTCCATGCCGGCCAAGTGCTGCAAGCGGGCGGCCAGCGCGCATTGGTAAGGCACGTCGCCTCGCAATCCCGACGTATCCACCAGGCCGGTATCGCCCGCCATGCGCAGCAGTGTCCGGTCCAGCGTCGTGAACCGCTCCTGCTGGGTTTCCCGTTGCAAGGTATCGGCGATCTCGCGCTCCGTGCGCGGCCCCAGCCATTCGGTCGCCAGCTCGGCCCCGCGCTCGCGCATGCCGTGGCTCATATACTCCGGCGCAATGACCAGATCCTGCCCATTATCGGCGCGCCCGCGCAGCACGATGTGCGTGTGTGGGTTGTCCGTGTCGTAGTGGTCCACCGCGATCCAGTCCAGCCGGGTTTGCAGGTCAACCTCCATGCGCCGCATCAGCGTGCGGGTGAAGGCGCGCAGGTCGCCCAACTCGCCTGCATCTTCGCTGGAGACGATGAAGCGGAACTGGTGCCGGTCGTCCTGGCTGCGCGCCACGAAGGCCTGCGTGTCCGCTTCGTCGGTCTCAGTGCCGTAGGCCTGGCCGCGCTCGCCCTCGCGGGTCACGCCGTCGCGTTCGATGTAGCGCAGGTGCGCCGCGATGGCGTCGGAACCGGGGCGGACCAACACAAACCGCGACTTGATGACCACGCGCCGGCTGCGCAGCGACGCCGACCCGGTTCGCAATCGCGTCGCCGCCCGGCCCCGGCCGAACTGGCTGCCGCGTGCCGAGCGACCGGCCGCCTGGCCCGCTTTGGCAGCTTGGCGGCGCACGAGCGACACGAAGCGCTCGCCGTCAGCACCGCGCTGTCGGGGCGGCGCGGGACGTGGCCGGAAACGGTCCTCGTCGGACCTAGCCATCTGCCGCGCTCCCGGTAAGGCGGGCGCAGATGAGCGCAGACGGCACCTGGCGCAGCCTGTACCGATGCGCCAGCGCGCCATCCAACGGCACATGCGCCCCTCGGCGCCGTGCCGTCCCCCAACACGTGCAGACAAGGCTTTCCGGCCAGCTCCGTGCTGGCCCTTTTATCTTGCCCTCGCCGTTACCGTCCGCCCATCCCCGGCGCCCTGGCGGCGGGGACCATCTGCAGGCCCGGCCGATGCCGGGCGCGCCGTGCCCATGCGATGGCCGAAGGCCGGGCGGGCATGGCGTGACCGGCGAGCCGGGACGCGGGCAAGCCGTCTGCACGAGTGGGCGCGGGTCGAAGGCTAGGCCGACGGCATCGCGGATGCGCCGCGCTGTCCACGCACGCCGCAGGGCGCGGTACAGCCGGCGCGCAAGGCGACAGGCCGAGCACGTACCGTTCATTGCGCACCCCACACCCAGAGCGGCACGGCCAGGCCGTAGGCCGCTATGCGCGGAATGGGACCGAAGTAGCGGCTGTCGAACGACGCCGGATTGTCGGTACTGAGCAGGAACCATTCGCCCTCGGCGAGCAACCGGCAGCCGGACCAGGCCGCAAGCGGCCGGTCCTTGCTGTCGGCAGCAAGCGTACGGGCGACGACATGGCCATTGATGCGCACCTTGCCGTCGCGCACGCACACGTGATCCCCATAACTGGCGGCAATCGGCTTGATCAGCGGCACGCCGGCCGGCAGGTAGCCGCGCTCCGCGGCCAGCCGCGCCGCAGAAGCCGGCAGGCGCGTCAGGATGAGATCCCCGACGCCCGGCGGCTGCGCGGCGATCACGTAGAAGCCGCGCGGCACGCTGTCGGTGGCGTTGTAGACCAGACGCGGTACGGCCGCGGGCTGCGGCGACACGGCGCGCAGCAGGCCGGGCGCAAACAGCGCCGCCAGCCCTGCGGCCATCCCGACTAGCACCGCAGCGCGAGTGCGCCAGGTGGGAGCGCGGTGATGACGCGAGGCGCTAAGCATGACGATCGTCCACCAGCACGCACCGTGCGAGATATGCCGCGTGCCGTTCGGCGGTATAAGCCGGCGGCACGAGCCGCGCCGCCAGCCGGTTGTGCACGGTCCGCCAATAGGCGGGACTGACTTGCACCGGCGCGATGTCCGCAGCCTCGATGGTGGCGATCAGGCCGAACATCGTCTTGACGTTGCGCTCGCCGTCTGCGCGCAACAGGATGCGTGCGCCGGGCGTCACGCCGGCCACGCGCTGGATGCCGTCGACGGGTGTGGCCGCCTGCATCACCATCAGCCGCCATGCGATCGTGCCGTAGTCGTTGGCCACCCAACTCACGCGGCAGCAGACCGCGCCCGGCAGGAACACGGCCAGGCGCCGCCAGTCGTCCAGACGCACGATGCGTTGCGGCGCGCCAAACCGCAGCCAGATGTGCACGCGCTGGGCCACGGTCGCCAGCGCCACGCGCATGCCGGACACGTCCGGGCGAGACGGCGGTGCGTTCACGATGCCTCTCCCGGAAACTCGCGTTCCAGCAGTTCGCGCAGCATGACGGCGGCGGTGACGCCGCGCCGAAAGGCGGTCACCTTGATGCGCCCGCGCAGCGCGGGCGTGACATCAATGGTGAGCCGCGCCGTGTAGGCCGGCGTGGGCAGCCGCGCATCGCCGCGCTGCACCCAGGCCGTCGCGGCGGTCGAAGCCGGGCGCTGGCCGATGGCGGCGCGGACACGCGACCCGCTCATTGCAACGCCTCGCGCACGTGCGCCGTCAGCCGTGCAACCTCGCGCGCCGCCGCGCCGTGTTCGTCGCGTTCGCGGGCCAGCAGGCCCGCCGCCACGCTGTCGGCAAACACGATGCGCTGCGACACGTCGGCCGCGAGCGCCGGCAGCGGCTGATCGGCGAGTGCTTCGCGCACCTCGCGTCCGACGACGGTGCGCACGACCTTGCGATTGATGACGAAGGCCGCCCGCAGTTCGCGCCGGTAGATTCGCGCTTCCTGGACCAAGCGCACCATGTCGCTGCTGGCCCATACGTCATACGCCGACGGCTGTACGGGCACCAGCACCAGGTCGGCCGCCAGCAGCGCCGAGCGCGTGATGGCCTCGGCCCGGGGAGGCCCGTCGATCACCACGAAATCGGCTCCCTGGGCGATTTGCGGGACTTCGACATGCAAGGACTCGCGGGCCAGCCCGATCACGCCGTACAGGCGCTGACGGGCGTTCTGCGCGCGGCGTTCGGCCCAGTCCGAGGCCGAGCCCTGCGGGTCCGCGTCGATCAGCACGACCCGAAAGCCTGCAAAGGCGAGTTCTCCGGCCAGGTGCGTGGCCAACGTGGTCTTGCCCGCGCCGCCTTTCTGGGTTGCCAGCGCGATGACCTGGCCGCAACGCGGCGGGTCGAGGCTGGCGTCAAGCGCGCCGGCCATGACCGGCCACGGTTCAGATTGCCGACCGCTTTGTACGGCCTCGCGTGGGTCGATGCTCAAGGTTTGAGCAGACGATCTCCCACTATCAATCTTAGTTAGTCTTTTAGTTAGAGAGTTAGGAGCGCCCCGGATCGCCAATGCTGGCGCGGCTTTCCAGCCATCGCTGCGCCTAAAACCCCGAACTTTCTGCGCCTGAAACCCCGAATCGCGTGCGCCCAAAACCCCGAACGCATCCGCAAGATATTCACAAGGTTGTCCACAAGTTATCCACATTGGGTTTACCCCTCTCTCTGTGTGCGCCATCAGGGCGCAGGCGTGTCAGATGGCCGATGCGACTGGCGGTAGAAAAACAGCTGTTCGACGCCACCGGCATGGGCCACGCGCAGGCGATAGCCAAGCAGCGCCTGGCGCTGCGCGAGCCGCCGCACGTCCAGCGCGAAGTCCGAATAACGGGCTTGGCTACCGGACTTGGCGTACAGGTGACGCAGCTCGAATCCCCAACCCATCCGCTGCGTGCCGCCGTGGCGGCGAACCAGCCGGTAGAGCCATCGTTCGATGCCGCCCGTGAGGGCGAAATAGCGCGGGTCGATGCCCAGCACCAAGGCATCGGACATCACGCCGCTGTAGAACCAATCGGGCAGGATCAATTCGAGGCCGGCCGAGCGGCCGCCGGGCCGCACGATTTCCTTCCACTCGTTGACCCACGAAAACCGATGCAATCGCTGGCTATGGGCTTGGCGCAGCGAGGTCGCCACGGTCGTCGATTGCAGACGGTCCAGCGCGGCGCGCAGGCGGCGGTAGTCATCCTGAGCGGTGCCGCGGCCGGTGTAGGTCAGGATTTCGTGCGGCGTGGCGGCCATCAACCGCGAGGTCGCCAGCCCACGGTCACGGGCAGCGACAAGCTGGCTGGCGGCCCAGATCATGAGGTCGGCGTCCCAAATGGTGGCGATGCCGTGCTCGGGCACGCCCTCGACCCGGATGCGCACCGGCCCGGCCTCGAAGTCGATGGGGGCGATGCGCTTCTGCTTGGCCAGCGAGAAAAAGGGATACGACATGAGATCGCGCGCGTCGCGCGGTCGCATGTCGCCGGGCAGCGCCTGGAACAGCGCAAGCTGTTCGCGCTCGCCGGCGGAGGTTCGCCGCTTGGCCATGACCGTTCCCCGGATGCGCCAGGCCGTCAGCGGCCGGCGCGGCGGTCCAGGTATTCGGGGTCGGAGGTCATGGAATAACTATGCTCGTCGGCCCAAGCGTCGAGATCCGAGATGGCGTAGCGCACGCGCCGGCCGAACTTTCTGAACTGCGGCCCGCCCCCCTGAACGCGCTGTTTTTCCAGCGTGCGCGGAGACAATCGCAGATAGTCGGCGGCCTCGTCATTGGTCAGGTAGCGCGGCGCGCGGGCGGACGCCGCGACGACAGCGTGCGCGGGCGCGGATGGGGCGGACAGGGAAACGGGGGACGTGGCCATGATGCCTCCAGCAGTGCGATGCGCTGGCGGGCCAATTCCCGCCGGCTGGAGACAGTCTTGGCAGAGGGTATCGAAGGCGGAAGGGAGAGATTCAAGGGGGGCTTGTTTTTCTCCCTGTCGGCGGGTCTATCTGCGGGTACAGGCCGGACGCAGCCCGGCCAAGTCCCGATAGCCACCGCGCATCAGAGCGAAGCCGCGCGCGAGGCTATGGCGCAGTTGCGCACGCAGCGCGCTGTCGGTGTGCCAGTAGGCATGCACCCGGTCGCGGCCGTAGATGACTTCCGCGATGTGGCGCTGCGAAGCGCCGGCCCGCGCGCCATCGAGCGCCTGCAGGGCGTGAAGATGATGCCGCGCGGCCAGCGGCACGAGATGGCTCGCTGCATACCGCGCCCGTGGACACGCGCGGCGTGGCGCCAGGTGGGCCGCATGCGCGGCCAGCAGCGCCGCCTGCGCATGCAGGCGCGCATCGAGCGGCACCGTACAGAACACCGGCTGACCTTCGAGCACGCCCGAGCCCAGCCGGGCGCGCAGCACGTGCGCGCCGTCGCCCGCCTCCAGCGCGAACCCGTCGGGCAGCGCGATGAGGCGCTTGGGGCCGGGAATGTGCCAGAGGTCGAGGCCTGCGCCCGTCTGGCCGCCGGTTGCACGCAGGTGCAGCAGCGAAGGCAGGCAGTCATCCCAGACCGGATGCGCATCGCGCGCGTCCCGGTTCGGGTCCGCGAGCCAGGCCAGGCCCCAGGGCCGGGCCGCCTCGGCACCGGCCCGCCGGCCGAACCGGCGCCAGCAGGCGCGGTAGGCCGGATCGCGGCGCAGGTATTCCCACGCCAGCGCGGGGGGGTCCAGTTGAAGCAGATACAGGTAGGCCGCCGTCGCCTCCCAGGGCGCGGCATCATCGTCAGACGCACGCATCGGTTCCTCTCGTGCAAGCAAGACACCCCCGACCCCGGCCGGTAGGCCGGAGCGGGCCAGGCAGTCAGCGGTGGGTGGCAGCGAGCCGCTGGCTGGGGATGTTCGAGAGGACGCCGGGCCAGCGCCGCCGCACAGCGGCGCTAGTCCTCGACGTATGCGCCGTGGGCGATTGCCCGCGCGGCGTAGTCCGACAGCGTGCGCGTCGGCGTAAAACGGGGGTCCGCAGCCAGTGGCACGCCCCGCGGGCCGCGGATGGCTTCGAGGTCATCCAGGCGAATGTCCGCAAGCTGCGGGAAGCCCGTATTGGCATCGCACAAGCCATGCAACCGCCTCGGGTCATCGGGGTAGGCATAGGCCAGCAGCCACACCACGCCGGCATCCGGCGTGTAGACCTTGGCGACCGGCACCGGATCGAAGCCGGGATCGCGGGCGCGCTGCCGGCCCTGATCCAGCAGGCGGGCATGCTGCGCGGCGGTGATGAGCGGCATGGCGATCTCCTGAACGCGGCCGGAAGCGGTTGCCACGCGGCCGATGATAGCGGGTGTACACCGGCCTTCCAAGGCCAAGCCAGGAGGCAGCAGTCTCCGCCGGCACGGGCCGGCCGTGGCCGGTCTCAGCGTAAGAACGTCGATCCGTGGAGCCGGATTGACGGTCCGGGCCTAAAATGAGCCCTATAGATTGTAGTCCTATAGGGTGCAATCGGCTGTCATCCTGTTTTTTGGGCAGACGGGATGGCGACCGAACACAACTTGGCGGGCGCGCTCCGGAAGGCGCGCAAGGCGCGCGGACTGAGCCAGGAGGATTTCTCGGACGTGTCGAGCCGCACGTACCTGAGCAGCCTGGAGCGCGGGCTGAAGAATCCCACGCTCGACAAGCTGGCCGAGCTGTGCGAGGTCATGCAGGTCCACCCCGTCACGCTGCTGACGCTGGCCTATGCCGGCAATGCGCGCCAGGCCGATCATGTTCTGGCGCAGGTGCGCCGGGAGCTGGAGACCATTCTGTCCAAGGTCGACCTCTGACGGTCCAGGCAGGTGTCGAAATGCCAGGCGGCTAGAATGCCCCCAAGGATTCTGTCCATGCGTACCCGCCCGTCCTCCCGCCTGCTCATCGTCGATGCCGCCCACCGCGTGCTGCTGTTCCGGTTCGTGCATCGGCGCGGGCCGCTGGCCGGCCGCGATTTCTGGGCTACGCCCGGCGGCGCGGTCGATGAAGGCGAAGACTTCGAGGCCGCCGCGCGGCGGGAACTGCGCGAAGAAACCGGCTTCACGGTCGACGACATCGGCGCACCGATCGCGCAGCGCGCGTTCGAGATGCAGATGCCGGATGGCTCTTACGTGCGTGCCGACGAACGGTTCTTTCTGATGCGGGTCGAGGAACAGCCCCTATCCAAAGACGGCTGGACCGAGCTGGAGCGCGACGTCATGACCGAGCATCGCTGGTGGACGCTGGATGAACTGCGCAGCACCGGCGAGGCCGTTTTTCCCGACGACATTCCGGCCATCCTGGCCGATGCGGGGATAACTCCCGCAGCGCGGTAGCGAGCGGAACGTGGAACACGTCCTGGGATTCCTCGGCTTCGTGTTGCGGCAATTGGCATTCGTGGCCGTGTTCTTCTGGCCCGGCTGGCTGGTGCTCAACCTCCTGACGCTGGGGCATTATCCGAGCGTACGCAAAATGAAGCGTGACCTGGACTACATGGAGGCGGAACTGATCGCCGTGCTTGGCCTACTGATCGTCGTTGGCGTCGTGGTGCTGGCGACCCGATACTGGCCGGAATGAAAGCCAGAAGCGAACCCGCAAAGCCGTACATGCCCCTATGCGTAGATCCGTATCTGCGCGGAACCTGAAAGCCTAAACGCCGCAAAGTCGTTTCTGTGCGAAGCCGTAGTTCCGCCGAAGCGGCATGGCGTCGAACCGTAAAGTCGTAGACACGTAAATGTGCGGACACGTCGATACGTAAATCCACGGCCCGCTGACATGGCTTCGGCAGATGGCAAAGGGATTGGATTCGCGTCAGCGATGAAAGCCGGCAGGTCGAGACGCCGCCGCCGGCTCGATGCGCAGCACGCCAGCGCGACCCGGCCAGCGCCGGGGGACGCCCGGATCAGCTATCGAACCTGGCAGGAACCAGGTCGTGAACGTCGATCCCAGGTAATAGCAGCACGTCCTCGACCTGCACGATGCAATGATGACCGCTATCGAGCACCAGCGTCGCCCGCGCGTCCAGGGCAAGCTCCTCGGCATCGAGCACACCATAGACCGGATAGCGAAACCCCAGGGCACGCCAGTTCTTCAACAAGGCCACGCGCAGCTCGTCCATCATGCCTTCTCACGGGTGGAAGTCAGGTTCGCCATTGTCCCGGCCCTGCCGGCGTGAGGACAGACGTGGAACTACGCACGCCGGACGAATCGGACCAAGCGAAGGCCGGGCGTTGGCCTGCACGCGGCACGCTGTCCGCATGAAGATGCCGGCCACGGCGAAGCCGGGGCCGGCGTCCGCCCGGCGGGCCGGGCGGGTGAGCATCAGCGCGCCTTGGTGGGACGCGACCAGATCAGGTCGTGGCTGCCCGATTCGTTCTCGATCAGCCTGGCGTAGATCGTGGCCGGGAAACTCGGATCGTCGAGCGTGACCGACAGATAGGGTCGGTCGTTGTTGGAGACCTTCTTCCACGCCGCGCCGATTTCGAAGTTGCCCGCCAGGATGCGGAAGTCCGGGGCCTTGTCGCCTTCCCGGTCGGACGGAACGATCTTGACCTTGACGTTCAGCGTCAGGGTGCGGACCGTGCCGCTGTAGCCGTTGTCTTGCGCGGTGAAGGTGCCGATGTTGGCCATGATGATTCTCCTTGAGGGTTCAAGTCCGCGCCCGATTGCGCGTCCTTGTGTGATCCGGTCAGGCGAGGACCGGGCGCGGCGCACCCCGCAGGGGCGGAAACGCAGTGGACGACCGGGAGACGCGGCGATTTTGTCCCGCGAGGAATGCGCGGCACGCGCAGGGGAAAATCGTTGCGCCGGACGGTTGCGCCGATGAAGCCCGAGGTGGCCCCCCGGGCCGCCGTGCCGCAGCCAGGATTCACATAAACAAGGCCGTGCGATCGGGTGAGGACGTTGCCCGGGAAGCATCCTGGCAAGACCCTGCACCGTGGTGACATGGCGGGTGATGCGGTTCGCTGACGTGGACATGTCGAAGATTCCGGCCGGGCGGGAAGGCGACAAAGCCCCGGTGCCTCCAGGTGGGCAGGATCGGCGCGGCGTGGTGAACGGTCCGCCCGCCGCCCGGTTCGGGCGCGGCGTGCCGCAACCGGCACGCTCACCTCGCCAGGGTGGGCGATGGCGGCATCGGGCACAACCGGCCCGGTCGCATCCAGGCGTAGATGCGTATCCGCCCGGCCTGCTGGACGGGCGCCAATCTGCCGGCACCCCGGCGGCCCGCAGCGGTGCGGCGTGACCCGCCGCCTGCGGCGCTCGATGGGCCACCAGGACGGCGGCCTGGCGTGGACGTTGGCCGCCGCGTCCCGGGCACAACCGGGACGCGGCGACCCGTTTTGCACGGCCCTCGATGGGCACGCAAAACGCCCGCCGTTCCTGCCAGCATCGGCAGGAACGGCGGGCGCAGCAGCGCCCCAGGCAGCGGGCGAGCCCGCCGCCCGGGTCATCGGCCGATCATGCGGCGCACAGCATGGCGGGCAGCCACTTGGCAGCCGTGGCGTGCTGGCCGGCTTCCGCTGCCATGACCGCCTTCTGATAGCCTGCTACCCGGCTGATTTCCCCCGGCTTGAACGCCTTGAACGCGGCCAGGATGTGGGCTTTCGGGACGTGGTTGAAATACGCCTCGGCCGTGGGCTGCCAATAGGCGCTCATGTCCAGCTTGACGGCCCGCGCCAGCGCATCGGCGCGGGTATCGTGCTCGTCGCGCGTCACGGCATCCACCGTGCCGGCCACGCACACGGCCAGCAGCGCCAGCAAGTCGGCCCGCTTCATCTGGCGCAAGGCGTCGAACAGTTCTGCGTCATCGACGGGCAGCCGTTCGCGCCATGCCGTGCGCAGCGCATCGAACTCGGCCGTTGCCTTGCTTGCGGCCAGTTCATGCGCGTACTGGCGCAGGCCGTCCTGGGGATGAACGTGGATTTGCATCAGGCTGTCGCTGCCGCCGTAGAACACGTCCAGCGCCAGCCGATGCACCAGCACGGCCAGGGCCACGTCAGGCTTGCCTGCCACCTCGGCCTGCAGAGCGGCCGTGCGGTGCGCGCTCAGGTTGCGGACCAGCCGGTCCGAAAGGGTCTTGGCGGGCGTGGCCTGCGGCGGCGCATCCGGGCTGTTCGCGCCGTCCCCGTCGGTGGCGTTCGTACCGTCCCCCGGCTGCGCTGCCTGGGTGGCGTCCTTCGCGTCCTCGGGACGCATCAGCCCGCGATGCACGACGACCGCCCCTTCGCGGTCGAGCGTGACGACCGCGCCGGCAACCGCCAGCGTCTCAGGCGCGTAGGCCAGCAGGCCGGTATAGAGCGTGTCCAGGGCTTCGCAAACGCGCTCACCTTCCTCGTAGAGCGGCGCGGCGGCGTCCTCGTCCTCGGCTTCCTCGGCAGCGTGCAGGGCTTCCTCGATCTCGGCCTGCCGGGCGCGCAGCCTGGCGATCTGCTTGGCCTGCCGAGCGGTCGGTTCGCGCTGCACCTGTGGGGCACGGCGAAACCCGGCCAGTTCGGCGTAGCCGAAGACGGGTGCCGCCTCGACCCACTTCCACCCCTCGGCGCGCACACCGGCGGCCATGACCGCCAGCTTGCCCGTTGACAAGCGGGCCAGCAGGTCGGCGTCGGTCAGGTAGACCCCTTCGTCCTGGGCGAACAGGTCGCGGCGGATGCCGCCCCCGGCGGCGGTGTAGGCGTCCACGCCGACGAAGCGGGCCAGCGGACTGCGGGTCGCATCCACGTCGCGCTGCGTGAGGCGGCGGCGCAGCGCATAGGGCTCGCGCTCGTGGGCGGGCGCATCGTAGAACGCGGCTTCCTGGGCTGCATGGTCGTCGGTGAGCGTGAGTGCCATTAGCTGTTCCAGCGTCACGCCGCCCTGGCGGTAGTCGGCCAGCAGGCGCGGCGACACGCGCGCCAGCCGCAGGCGGCGCTGCACGACCAGCGGCGTCACGCCGAAATCGGCCGCAATGTCTTCAACCGGCCGCCCCTCGTTGACCAGGGCCAGGAACGCTTCGAACTGATCGGCCGGGTGCATGTCCTGGCGCTGCACGTTCTCGGTCAGGCTCACGGTGACGGCGCTGTCGTCGGGCACGACGAGGCATGGAATGGTCTGGTCGCGGGCGATGCGCTTGTGCTTGGCCAGCAGCCGCAGTGCGGCCCAGCGCCGTCCGCCTGCGACGACTTCGAACAGGTCGTCCTGCCCCAGCACCGGCACGACTATCAGGTTTTGCAGCAGCCCGACGCGGGCGATGCTTTCGGCCAGGGCATCGACCGGGACGGCGGTCTTGCGCACATCGCGCCGGGACAGGCGCAGCCGGGACAGTGCGATGAAGCGCAGTTCGGCGGCCGGCGTGTCCTGCGCGGCCGGGCTGGTGCCCGCCGCCTCCTGGGCCGCAACCTGCGCCTTGTCGATCACGGCCTGGGTCTGTTCGGCCACCTGCACGGCCTGGGTTTCTACAACGGTTGTGGTGTTCATGATGGGACTCCTTGAGAGGATGCCCAGCGGGTGAATCCCCACATGGGCACGAAGGGCCGGGGTGGCCCTTCGTGCCCATGCCCACCACGCGGCATGGCAGGGGTGCGCCGTCAAGGGAGGAAGCGGCCCGCCCTGGCGCGGCCCGCAGCCGCAGGCGAGGACACGGGGGCCGGCCGCGGCCCTTGACGGAAGAAGCGCCCCGGACATGCCAGGCAAGCGCCGCCAGGCGCGCGCAGGCGTCCACCAGGGGGATTCGTCCTTGGACGCCGGAGTGCCACGACCTGCCGTTGTCTTCCGGCGTAGCCGGCTAGCTGCTGGTTTGCCCACCGTCGGCAAGCTGACGAAGGAAAAGCCGCTACGCCGGATCGTCTTCGCAACCGGCGCAGCGAACAGATGAACAGGCGAGCCAGGCTCGCCTGCGCCGGTCAGATCAGCCCGGCTTCAGCCATCGAGATGACCCTGGCGCCCGCGACGATGAGATGGTCCACCAGACGCACATCGATCAGCGCAAGCGCGTTCCTGATGAGCTGTGTGAACCGTATGTCCGCCGTGCTCGCCTCTTCCACACCTGACGGATGGTTGTGGACCTTATGTGCCCTGTTTTCTTATGTGCCCGGTCGTACCGATAGGGGCATATTTCAAGCACT
>MKUP01000007.1:182626-295380 GCA_001898625.1 Burkholderiales bacterium 67-32 | reverse complement strand
GAAGGAGAATGGCCATGGTCACGCGAACCCCGAAACCGCCTGCGAAGACGGCGGTGAAAAGGACTCCGATTAGGAGGGCAAGATAAAAGGACCAGCACGGGGCTGGTCGCAAAGCCTTGTCTGCACGGGTGGGGAGACGGCACGGCGCCGGGTGGCGCCTGTGCCGTGGTGGCGCGCGGAGGCGCATGAATGCGGCCTTTGCCGGGTGCCGTATTCGCCGGATTGCGCCCGGCTTGCAGGGAGCTTGCCACATGGGGCGCGCTGACGACGACGAGTTCCGGGTGCGGCCTGGGCCGCCGCGATCGAGCCATCGGGGCGGCGAGCGGTTCGTGGCCCAGGTGCGCCGCCAGGTGTCCAAGGCCGGCGCGCAAGCTGTAGGCAAGCGGGCCGGTGGCCGGCAGTTCGGCCGCGGCCGGGTGGCGGCGAGCCTGCGCACTGCCACCTCGCCGCACATGCGGCGCGTGGTCATCAAGGCGCGGTTCGTGAAGGTGCAGCCGGGCTCGCAGGCGCTGGCCCAGCACTTGCGCTACATCGAACGCGATGGCGTGACGCGCGAGGGCGAGCGCGGCCAGGCTTACGGCCCCGACACCGGCGAAGCCGATGTGCGGGCTTTCACCGAACGCAGCCAGGGCGACCGGCATCAGTTCAGGTTCATCGTATCGGCCGAGGACGCGGCCGAGCTGGGCGAGCTGCGCGACTTCACGCGAACGCTGATGCGCAAGATGGAGACCGACCTGGAGACGCGCCTGGATTGGGTGGCGGTGGACCATCACGACACCGACAATCCGCATACCCACATCGTGCTGCGCGGGCGCGCTGACAACGGCCAGGATCTCGTCATTGCGCCCGACTACCTGGCCCACGGAATGCGTGGGCGGGCTTCCGAGATCGTCACGCGATGGCTAGGGCTGCGCACGGAACGCGAGATCGCCGAAAGCCTGCAACGCGAGGTCGAACAGGAGCGGTTCACGACCTTGGACCGGACCCTGTTGCGTCAGGCCGAGGTCGATGTGGTGGATGTGGACCACTTGCGCGGCGACATGGCCTACCAGCGGCTGCTGCGCGCGCGGCTGCAACACCTGGCCGGCATGGGCCTGGCGCAGCCGATGGACGCGGGGCATTGGCGGCTCGACGGCCAGATGGAGACGACCTTGCGCCGCCTGGGCGAGCGCGGCGACATCGTGCGCACGCTGCACCGGGCCATGCGCGGCGAGGCGCGCGAGTTCGTCATCGACGCCGGCTCCGTGCTGGCCCAGCCCATCGTCGGGCGCATTGTGGGAAAAGGATTGACCGACGAGTTGCACGACGCCGGTTATCTCGTGGTCGATGGTGTGGACGGCCGGGCGCATTACGTGGCGCTGCCGCCCAAGGCGGACCTGGCCGACTACCCGGCCGGTGGCATCGTGGAGGTGCGGCCGATGGCCGAGAGCGCGGCCGACTGCAACATCGCCGGCCTGGCACGCGAGGGCCTGTACCGCACCGCCGACCATCTGGCAGCAGTCCGCGGCCGCGACAGCAGCCCGGACATGATCGTGCAGTCGCACGTCCGGCGCCTGGAGGCGCTGCGCCGGGCCGGCATCGTCGAGCGCGTCGAGGACGGGGTATGGAAGGTGCCGGCCGACCTGCTCGCGCGCGGGCGCGCCTACGACCTGGCGCACCGCCACGGCGTCGAGGCCGTGGTGCAGTCCTACGTGCCGCTCGCGCAGCAGATCGCCTCGCCCGGCGCGACCTGGCTGGACCGGCAGTTGATCGACGGCGGCGCGGCGCTGGCCCAGGCCGGCTTCGGGGCGCAGGCGCGGCAGGCCATGCAGGAGCGCGCCGCGCATCTGGAAGGCGAAGGGCTGGTGCAGCGGCGGGGCGGCCGGGTGGTGCTGGCGCGCGGGCTACTGCGCACCTTGCGCGGGCGTGAGCTGGCGGCGGTGGGCAAGGCGCTTCAGGCCGAGACGGGCCTGGTCTATCGGCCGCTCGGCGAGGATGGCAAGGCCAGCGGCGTTTACCAGCGCTCGCTGATGCTGGCGAGCGGGCGTTTCGCCATGCTCGATGATGGGCTGGGTTTTTCGCTGGTGCCGTGGCGGCCGGTTATCGAGCCGCGCCTGGGGCAATCGATGGCCGCCACGCTCCAGACAGGGCGGGTAACGTGGGAATTTGGAAGGACGAAAGGAATTGGGCTCTAGACATCTACCCAGTTGGCCTGTGAACCTCAATCCCGACGATTTCGGCGAGGTTTCCGTACCGGACGCTTGGCGGGCGCTGGAGTTGACTGAATATCGTACGGAAATTCGCAATCGCATTGGCCGGTCAACGCTGCGATCACAGGCGCACACGCTTCAGGATGCCCATGGCAACAATCCATTAATACGAAGGACATTAATGCTCCCATCGTACCTGTGTGCGCATGATAAATGATGCTCCGACCCTGTCTGTCTCCCCAGATTAGGCCCGCTCTGGCCAGAATCGACAGATGCTGTGAAACTGTATTATGTGGACCCTCAACCTGTTCTGCTATAAGACCGGCGGCTAGTCCTTCCGGCTCGCGTGCCATTAGCAGTCGAAAGATCTGTAAACGTGTTGCCTGAGATAGGGCATGAAAAGCCATCAATGCATGTTGCAAGGACATACCTTCTCCCGGTGCCTCGGGCCGGAAATGGCTGGCGACAGCGGGAGGGGCTTCAACGGTAGTCGGCATATGCAGAGAGGTGTGACGAAATGTCCATATTTCCAGACAAGACTATATAACAAGCATGTCAATTTAGTGACAGCAATATATTGGCTGTGTACTTGGTCAGGGATATCTGCAGGACGTTAGCGCCGAACCTACGGCGCTCTATGCTACCAAAGCGCACTGTCATCACAGCCAATGTGTTGCTTACGACCTAACCGTAGTGGCCGCGTCGTGGGCCTCTCGCTTGTCGTCGGTGAATGCGCCTAAGCCAACAAGGGCCAAAAAGGCTACAAGGCCGAGCAGACTAGACAACCACAACGCCGAGTCGCCCCAGCGGTCCAGGGTGAGCCCGAAAAGCCAGGGTGCCACTGCCTGGGCAATGCGTGCAGGGACCATGAGTAAACCTTGTCGGTGGCCATAGCCTTGGGGACCAAAGAGCACCAACGGCAACGTTCCCTTGGCGATTGTGAGAATGCCGTTGCCGGCACCGTGGCAAATTACGAACGCGGCTGCGGCCGGGCCGCCCAGCGTGAGGAACAATGCTGCCCCGGCCGGATGCATGAGGCAGGCCAGCCGGGCCGACAGCAAAGGGTGGACACGCCGCAGGATGCCGAACTCCAGTACCCGCGCACCGACCTGGGCGGGCCCGACCAGCGCGCCGGCGGCGACCGCGGACGCCAAGGTGACGCCTCCCGCGGTCAGCAGGCGCGGCAGGTGGGCGGCCATCGCCGTGCTGGTGAACCATGTCACCGCGAATACGATTGCCAGCAGGATCGAGGCCCGCAGCGAACCGGGCGCAGCATTCCGCGCGGCCGCATCATGCGCCGACGGGGCTGCGCGATGTGGCGTCGCCGACGGCAACAGCCCATTAAGCAGCAGGCCTGGCACCAAGTGCAGCACTGCCCAGCCGTAGCACGCGCCACGCCAGCCAACATGGGTTTCCATGAGAGTGGAAAGCGGCCAGCCCACCGTGCTGGCGAAGCCGGCGATGAGCGTAATGCCGGTGATGGCGCTGCGCGAGTCGCGGCCGTAAAGACGCACGAGCGCCGAGAATCCCGCCTCGTAGAGTCCGCTGCCCATGCCGATGCCCAGCACGGCCCAGGCCGCGAACAGCCCCGCCACCGTCTGCACGCTGCCCAGCCAGCCCAGGCCGATGGCGAAGACCAGACTGGTGGCCATGAGCACCGGCCTGCCGCCCCAGCGGTCGATAGCCTGGCCGGCATAGGGACCAAGCAGTGCGGAGATCAGCAGGGCGAAGGAGAACGCCGCGAAAATGGTTGGCGTGGCCACGCCCAGGTCCTGGGCCATGGGCGCGGCCAGCATCGCCGGCAGATAGTATGACGAGGCCCAGGCCAGCGTCTGCGCGGCGCCCAGTGCCGCGACCACGCCGGTGCGGTGAACAAGCCGCATCTCAGATGGCGCGCTGGTTGACCCGCAAGGAAAGCGCCTCTGCGCTTTCCTTTCGTTCGCTGTAACGGTCCACCAGATAAGCGCCGACGTCGCGCGTCAGCAAGGTGAACTTCATCAGCTCTTCCATCACGTCGACCACGCGGTCGTAGTAGCTGGACGGCTTCATGCGACCCGCGTCGTCGAATTCCAGGAAAGCCTTGGGCACCGACGACTGGTTGGGAATGGTCAGCATGCGCATCCAGCGGCCCAGCACACGCATCTGGTTCACGGCATTGAACGACTGCGATCCGCCCGAGACTTCCATCACGGCCAGGGTCTTACCCTGGGTAGGCCGGACGGCCCCTAGCGACAGCGGAATCCAATCGATCTGCACCTTCATGATGCCGGTCATGGCACCATGGCGCTCCGGCGAGGTCCAGACCATTCCTTCGCACCACTGCACCAGCGACCGCAGTTCCTGCACTTTGGGATCGGTATCGGGCGCGCTGTCCGGCAGCGGCAGACCGAGCGGGTCGAAGATTCTGGCCTCGCCGCCCATGGCCTCCAGCAGCCGCGCTGCCTCACGTGTCACTAGGCGGCTGTACGAACGCTCGCGCACCGAACCGTAGAGCAGCAGGAAGCGTGGCGCATGGGACCCGCGCTGGGCAGGCTGCCACAGCCGCCCGGGGTCGGGCGCATCGAACAGCGTGGCATCCACGTTGGGCAGGTCGAGGCGGTGTTCAGGCACGGCGTCCCTCCGCGTCCACTACGACCTGGCCGTCTTCTTTAGTAAATGTCCCCTGCTGCGGGCGCGGCAGGATTTCCAGCACCACCTCGGAAGGCCGGCACAGGCGCGTTCCCAACGGCGTGACCACAATCGGCCGGTTCATCAGAATGGGGTGTTGACCAATGAAATCGAGCAGTTGGTCGTCGGTCCACTTGGGGTCCGCCAGGCCTAGTTCCTCGTAGGGCGTGCCCTTGACACGCAACACCTCGCGCACGGCCAGGCCGGCATCCGCTAATAGTCTGACCAGTGTCTGGCGCGATGGCGGCGTCTTCAGGTATTCGATGACCTCGGGTTCCTCGCCGCTGTTGCGAATCATGGCCAGCGTGTTGCGCGAGGTGCCGCAGTCTGGATTGTGATAAATGGTGATGTCGCTCATGGGAGTCGTCTCGATGGAGGAAATGTCGACCGGTCAGGCGCGTTCGTACCAGCCGCGCGAGCGGTTGACCACGCGCACCACCAGCAGCATGACGGGCACTTCGATCAGCACGCCGACGACCGTGGCCAGAGCCGCGCCCGACTGGAACCCGAACAGGCTGATGGCGGCGGCCACGGCCAGCTCGAAGAAATTCGACGCGCCGATCAGGGCGGAGGGGCAGGCGATGCTGTGCTTCTCGCCCGCGCGGCGGTTGAGCCAGTACGCCAGGCCAGAATTGAACAGGACCTGGATCAGGATGGGCACTGCCAGCATGGCGATGACCAGCGGCTGCCGCAGGATGGCCTGCCCCTGGAAGGCGAACAGCAGCACCAGCGTGAGCAGCAGCGCTCCGGTCGATAGCGGTCCGATGCGCGCCATGGCCCGCTCGAACGCCGCCTGGCCCTGGCGCAGCAGCGCGCGGCGCCAAAGCTGGGCCAGGATGACGGGGATGACGATGTACAGCACGACCGAGGCCAGCAGAGTGGCCCACGGCACGGTGATCGATGAGATGCCCAGCAGCAGGCCGACCACGGGCGCGAAGGCGAACACCATGATGGTGTCGTTCAGCGCCACCTGCGACAGGGTGAATACCGGGTCGCCGCCGGTCAACCGGCTCCAGACGAACACCATCGCCGTGCAGGGCGCGGCCGCCAGCAGGATCAGGCCGGCGATGTAGCTGTCCAACTGGTCGGCGGGCAGCCAGCCGGCAAATACCTGGCGCACGAACAGCCAGCCCAGGAAAGCCATCGAGAACGGCTTCACCGCCCAGTTGACGAATAGCGTGACGCCGATGCCGCGCCAGTGCTGTCGGACCTGGCCCAGCGCGCCGAAATCTACCTTGACCAGCATCGGGATCACCATGACCCAGATCAGCAGGCCCACTGGCAGGTTGACCTGCGCGACTTCCATGCGGCCGATGGCCTGGAATACACTGGGCGCCATCTGGCCCACCGCGATTCCGGCGACGATGCACAGCAGGACCCACAGCGTCAGGTAGCGTTCGAACACGCTCATCGATAGAGTGGCCGATGGACTTCGGACGGTTGCACTAGGCGCAGACATGAAAGACCTCATTGCTTGCCGATGCCGTGCAGTTCCTGCTGCAGGGACAGGGAGTCGAGTTTCTGGATCGGTAGAGAGAGGAACAGCTCGATCCGCCGTTTCAGGGTCACTGCCGCGTCCATGAACGCCTTGCGTTGATGTTCCGCATCACCGTCGACCGCGGCTGGATCGGGGACGCCCCAATGCGCGGACATAGGCTTCCCTGGCCAGATGGGGCACACCTCGCCGGCGGCGTTGTCGCAGACCGTGAAGATGAAGTCGAGTTGTGGGGCATCAGGCTGGGCGAACTCGTCCCAGCTCTTGCTGCGATAGCCGGTCGCCGGCAGGCCGAGATATTGCAGGACAGCGGTTGCCTGCGGGTGGACAGCTCCCTTTGGATGACTGCCGGCCGAATACGCCCGGAACCGTCCTTTGCCCATTCCGTTGAGCAGGCCTTCGGCCAGGATGGAGCGCGCTGAATTTCCCGTGCAGATAAACAGTACGTTGTAGATTTTTTCCATTTCAAATCTCAGCAGCAAGTGGGCGACGTTCTGTCAGCGGAAGCACAGCACGCGCGCGCCGGGTGGGGTAAGGGCGTATAGCAGGCTGGAGATGCTCCCGCCGAGTCGAGGGTTTCCCTGAAGACGGGGATGCTTTCCAAAGTATTGAAGTATTCCCAGTCGATGTCCTGAAGGTCCGTGACCCAGTGCTTCTCGCTACGGGCATAGCAGCATGTCGTGTTGCCTTCATCGCGTAGCGTCATTCCAGCGGCCTCGGCGCGTACCTTTAACTCGGCTAGATCTTCAGCGCCTTCGGTCTGAATGCCAAGGTGGTCGACACCGCTTGCGTTGTCGCGCGTCGAAATAGCGAAGTTCACTGCCGGATCGTCCAGCATCCACTTCGCGTAGTCGACTTCGATGCCCGCCGGCCGTGCGTTGAACAGTTGTGAATAGAAGTCAATACTGCGCGCTAGGTCTTGAACATGAAGATGTACGTGAAAGCGTTTCATCGAAGTTCCATCAACACGACGCGCAGGTGCGCACATCGGTAATTTCGCAGGTCATCCCCTGGCAGCAGTGCTCAGTCAGGTAGCCCACCAGCCCGTTCATCGTGGCAAAGTCGGCTCGGTAGATCAGGTTGCGTCCCTGTTGTTCCACGCTCACCAAGCTGGCATGTGTCAGTTCCTTCAGATGGAAGGACAGCGTGTTACGCGCGACCTGTAGGTATTCTGCTAGGACGCTGGGCGTCAAACCGTCGGGTCCGGCAACTACCAACGCACGAAAGATGCGCAGGCGCTGCGTATGAGCCAGTGCCCCCAACGCGGAAATCGTTTGATCTTCATCCATATTTCGATAGTACAACGTCTATGGAATTATTTCCAGAAAATCTTAGATTCGCCACTGGCTAACGCGAAGCGTACGCGATGGCGCACCCTCTCACGCCACTGAGCCAGTCATTCGCACATACCCGGTACTACCCAAACCGGCCGGTGATGTAATCCGATGTTTGCTGCTGTCGTGGAGTCGTGAACAGCACATCCGTTTCGCCGATCTCCACCAGTTCTCCCGCACACATAAAGCCCGTGTAGTCCGAACAACGAGCAGCCTGCTGCATGTTGTGCGTGACAATGAGTACGGTGTACCTGCTTTTAAGGTCGTCAATGAGCTGTTCAATCTTGGCCGTTGAAATTGGGTCCAACGCAGATGTTGGCTCATCCAAAAGCAGGACTTCCGGACGCAATGCAATAGCGCGCGCGATACAAAGCCGCTGCTGCTGGCCGCCAGATAGGCCCATAGCGCTCTGCGTCAACTTGTCCTTAACCTCATTCCAGAGCGCGGCATCGTTCAAGGCGCGATGCACACGCTCGTCCATGTCGGATTTGGACAGCCGCTCATAATGTCGAATCGCGTAGGCTATGTTGTCGTAGATCGACATCGGAAAGGGTACGGGCTTCTGAAAGACCATGCCGACTCTACTTCGCAGGCGATTCAGGGAATAACCAGGGGCTAGGATGTTCTGCCCGTCGAGCAGTACTTCGCCTTGTGCTTCCAACTTAGGGTAAATGGCGTACATGCGGTTGAATATCCGCAAGAGCGTGGATTTTCCGCAACCGGAAGGGCCAATCAAGGCCGTAACGCGATGGGTATGCAACTCGATGTTGATGTCTTTAAGAGCCTGGACGCCGGAGTAATAGAAGCACAGATTCCGAGCGACTACTTTTACGTCTGAGTCGCCCGTCGTCCGCCGCGTAGCGGTTGGAACGATGACGCGGCTCTTGCCGAGGAGGCTAGGTGCAGCCCCCAGCATAGGGTCAGTTAGAGATGCCTCGGTCATTGTTCCACCTTATTGCGTAGAAGGACGATTCGGGAAAACAGGCTTAGCAGTAGAACGAACATTGTGACGACGAAGGCGCCAGCCCAAGCCAGGGCGTGCCAGGATTCGTAAGGACTCATTGCATACTGGAAGATGACCGCGGGAACGCTGGCCATGGGACTGCTCAAATCGGCATTCCAGTATTGGTTGTTCAGCGCGGTAAACAACAGCGGAGCAGTTTCACCACTGATGCGAGCTAGCGCCAACAGCACACCTGTGGTGATGCCAGGCAGCGCCGCACGGTACAGCACCTGCGTCGTGACCTTCCACTGCGGAATTCCAAGTGCAAGTGCTGCCTCCCGCATCTGGCTCGGTACCAACTGAAGCATTTCATCGGTGGTGCGCACGACAACAGGCAAGACGATGAAGGCAAGTGCTACGGCTCCAGCCCAGCCCGAGAAGTGTCCGGACTGGCGCACGACCAACTCATAGACGAACAGACCCAGCACGATCGACGGAGCCGATAACAAAATATCGTTGACGAAACGGATGACTTCCCCGATCCGCTTGCGATTGACGAACTCGGCCAGGTACGTCCCTGCAGCGACCCCGATGGGTGTGCCGATCGCAATGGCCAAGAGGCTCATTACTAGGCTGCCGAAAAGCGCATTGGCTAGGCCTCCATCGGCTCCAGGGGGCGGGGTCATCTGCGTGAACAGATCCCATTTCATCGCACTGATTCCCATGGATATTGTGGTCCAGAGTATCCAGGCGAGCCAGAACAGCCCGAACAGTGTGGCGGCCATCGCCAGGGCGATCGATATGGTGTTTCTGCGAGTGCGGCGCCGCTGCAGACGCTGCATGGATGAAATCATGATCTGAGCCTTTGAGCTAATCAGCGACGTGGCGTAACAGGTAGGGTCATATGCGTGCGCCTTGTCGATTGAGTCGGTTCAACATCAGCTTGGCAGCGGCCAGAACGATGAAGGTCACGACAAAGAGCAGGAATCCCAGCGCAATTAGCGATGACAGGTAGATGTCGGAATCCGCTTCGGTGAATTCATTGGCAATCGTCGCGGCGATGGAATTGCCCGGCTCCAACAGCGATGGCGTCAAGCGGTGTGCATTGCCCAGGACGAAGGTCACGGCCATCGTCTCACCTAATGCACGCCCCAAGCCCAGGAAGATGCCTCCAATGACCGCCGATCGAGTATGTGGCAAGACGATATTCCAGACGACCTCCCAGCGCGTGGAGCCCAGCGCGTAGGCCGATTCCTTAAGCTGCCGAGGGACGGTAAGAAAGACTTCCCGCATTACCGACGTAATGAAGGGCACGACCATGATCGCCAGTACGATGCCTGCCGTTAGCATACCCATCCCGAGTGGCGGCCCTGAGAACAGCACGCCGATGCCAGGCACGCTACCGACGTATTGGTCCAGCCACGGATTCACGTATTCAGCCATCACTGGCACGAAGACGAACAGGCCCCACATGCCATAGATGATCGAAGGAATACCTGCCAGCAGTTCGATGGCAGAGGCAACAGGCTGACGCAGCCAGGATGGGGCAACTTCGGTAAGGTAGTAGGAGATACCAAAGCTCACCGGCACGGCAACCAGCATGGCAATGAGTGCAGTTACCAGCGTGCCATATATGGGCACCAACGCACCGAACTTGTGATTGACCGCATCCCAATCGCTGGACCACAGGAAAGACAGGCCGAAAGTGCCGAACGCGGCGCGTCCGCCCCACAGCATGGACAATGCAGCGCCGCTCAGCGCAATAAGAACGAAAAAACCAGCGACCGCTACGATGCGGTGAAAGGCCGAATCGAACCAGGCATCGCGCCGCGAACGTTCGTCTTCAGGTAACACTGGATAGGGTACGGTTTGCGGGGGGACGGCCATGGTATGTGCAAAATAGAGGGCGAGAACCTACGGCGCATGGAGGGAACCGCTGATCTTCGGTTAGGTACGGGCCGGGCGAGATAGCGTGCTGCCGTCCATGCGACCTGTTGTTGCTAGTGCTTGATCTGGCTACCCCAGTACGCTTCAATCTGGCTCACCAGCTCCTTCGGCAGCGGCACATAGTCGAGCGCTGCGGCTTCGCCTTGGCCGTTTTCCAGCGCCCACTTGAAGAAGTCCAGCGTGGCTTGGGTGCGCGCGGCGTCCTTAGGCTGCTTGTACATCAGCACGAAGACCGAAGCGGCAATTGGCCAGGCGTCGTCACCCGGTGCATTGGTAATGACCAAGTGGAAATCCTGGGTGTTCTTCCAGTCAGCATGTGCCGCGGCGGACTGGAAGCTCTTGTCACTCGGTGCCACGAACTTGCCCGAGGCGTTTTGCACCGTCGTATACGCCATCTTGTTCTGCAACGCATAGGCTAGTTCAACATAGCCGATGGAGTTCTTGATTTGCTTCACATAGGCAGCCACGCCCTCGTTGCCCTTGCCGCCGACACCCGCTGGCCATTGGACCGACGTGCCTTCACCAACCTTGGATTTCCACTCGCTGCTGACCTTCGATAGATAGTTCACCCAGTTGAAGGTGGTACCCGAACCATCCGAGCGATGCACGACCGTAATCTTTGTATCGGGCAGACTCAAACCGGGATTCAGCGCGGTGATGGCTTTGTCGTTCCAGGTCGTGATCTTGCCCAGGTATATGTCCGCTAATACCGGTCCAGTCAACTGCATCTTGCCCGCGTCTACGCCGGCGACGTTGACCACCGGAACGACGCCGCCGATGACGACGGGAAACTGTCCCAGGCCCGCCTTGCTGAGGTCGTCCGGAGGCAGCGGCATGTCCGAGGCACCAAAGTCGACCGTACCGGCTTTGATCTGCGCAATGCCGCCGCCCGAACCGATAGATTGATAGTTGATCTTGTTGCCGGTTTTTGAGTTATAGGAATCCGACCACTTCGACAGGATCGGGTAGACGAAGGTGGAACCAGCGCCCGTGAGATCGGCGGCGTGAACGACTGTCGAGACGAGCAATGCAGCAACGCCCACTATGGCTTGCTTCTGGAACGAGAACATTCTTTGGACTCCAATACGTAAGTTAAGATCGTCGGTTCATTTGCCGACAATTTGCAAAATATCCATATGTCGTTATTTATCGACATAATGGATAGAGAAAATGAACGCATCATGACAGTTATGATCGCCTGCGCGAACTTTCGGCTGATCTCGGAGGCGGTTCTATGCCTTCTAGCAGACATGAACATTCTGTTGCGGAGCAGCAGCCATCGACCATGAAGTGAAGCAATCGATAGATACCGTCTAACCGAGCACGATAGACTGGGGACTCGCCTATGCGCTGCCCTTGAATCAGTTGCGCACGCGATAGAACTTGAAGGTGAACGGCAATCATGCTTCGCGGCCCGCCGACCGTCTTGAGAATTTCTTCGATGCCAATACCTTCTGGCTCCCTAGAAATGAGCAGCCTAAAGATGCCTAGTCTGGTGGAATGACTGAGCGCTGAGAATGCAGCAAGGACATCTGCGGTGTACATATGGACACCGTTGAGCTCCGTTGTTCGACGTCCCTTAACCACTGGAAGGTACGGACTTGATGGCGTCATGTCGGCCTAGGTGTCCTTATGTCCATAAATAACGACATATTGAACTATAATTAAGACAGAATTGTGACAGCCACTGGAGCAGCGCACCCAAGGTAAGCGCGATTGCTCCTGTCTTGCCCATGCGGATATGCGCGCGGGCTAAAAAACAAAAAAAAGGTAGCTCAATGGATGTTCGGCATTTGCGATATTTCTTGGCGTTGGCAGAGGAATTGCATTTCGGACGGGCGGCTGCCCGTGCCCACGTCGAGCAGTCTCCGCTGTCGCGGACCATCACGCAGCTGGAGGACGAACTGGGGGTCGTACTACTGAACCGCTCGCGCCAAGGCAATACGCTTACGCCCGCCGGCCAGGCACTGCGCGAATACGCCGCCGAAATTCTGACCAGCATTGAACGTGCGCGACGAACTGTGGCCCATATCGGTGGTCTGCCGTCGTTGGTCTCCATCGGTCTGGCCGACGGGCTGGCGCAGCCGCGGCTATCCATGCTTTTTCAACGGTGGCGGGAAGCGGAGCCGCTGGCGAAACTGCATATCCGTGAGCTGCCAGCCTTCGAACAGCACGAAGCCTTGCAAACCGAGCGTGTCGATATCGGATTGACGTTCGGCATGAGTCAAATCAGCGGCATGGTGGTCAAGCCTCTTTGGAGCGATCCGATCGTCGTAGTGGTTCCGCGCACGCATCCTCTCGCAGATGCTGACGTACTTACGCTCCCCGAGGTGGTGGGGCATACCCTGGTGCTTTTTCATCCGCGTGCCAAGCCTGGGTTACGAGCACAGCTTGACGCACTGCTGCAAGGACTGCAGCCGAAGTTGGCAGAACCGGCGGACACGCCGGCCGGCATGATCGCTAAAGTCGGCGCCGGCTGCGGCCTGGGTTTCTTGGATGCCAACCACGGTCGCACCCTACAGCGCGACGACGTAGCGATCGTGCCCTTGGCCGAGCCCAAGGCGAACCTGACCGTCTTCGCCGTCGTCAAGGCGGGCCGCGAGGACAAGGTAAGTTCCTTTGTGACGCGGTTCATCGCCCTGGCCCAATCGTTTGCCTAGACGGTTCCTATGTAATCTTCCGCAACAAAGTGCGCAAATGGCGATTGCGCAAACTGGTTTGACGCCTGCACAGCATCTCCTGATGCTTGTGAACGAACAATGACACGGCACGCGGGCCTGCGCCATACGGCGCTGCCGCCCGCCCATCCTGGCACGCGATTCCCGCCCTCGTCGCGCGCGACGCCGCCGTGCAACAGGAGACGGCAAGCCTTGGCGTCGGCGCGCTACGCCACGCTACGCCTGACTCGGTTTGCTTGATGCGCCTTCGCTTTCAGACTGGCGGCATGTTCTCGCGTGCCGCTGACGACACGCTTGCGTGCCACGAAGGCGCCGCGGGACGGACCTTGGAAGGAGAGGCCGTATGTCGCCGGGTATGTCAGCAGGTATGCCAACGGGCGTTCTGTTCGGGCAGATCGCTGCGGTGCTGGGCATGGCCCTGGCCTGCCTATGGGGCGGCACGCAGTGGACGGCGGCGGCCCTGGGCTACCAAGCCCAGCTCGGCGCGCCGTGGTTCATGCTCGCCGGCGTGCCGTGCTACCACCCCTGGGATTTGTTCTGGTGGTGGTACGCCTACGACGCCTACGCGCCGCACATCTTCGTGCGCGGCGGCACCATCGCCGCCTCGGGCGGCGTCCTGGCCGCGGCCTTGGCGATTGGGATGTCCGTGTGGCGGGCGCGCCAGGCGCGGCGCGTGACCACCTACGGGTCGGCGCGCTGGGCTGCACGGGAGGACATCGAGCAGGCGGGCCTGTTGCGTCCGACCGGCGTTTTCCTCGGCCGGGTCAATGACCAAATGCGTGGTAAGGCGCCGGTCTACCTGCGTCACGATGGTCCTGAGCACGTTATGGCGATCGCCCCGACGCGCTCGGGCAAGGGCGTGGGCCTGGTCGTGCCCACTTTGCTGTCCTGGCCGGCCTCGTGCGTGGTCCACGACATAAAAGGCGAGAACTGGACTTTGACTGCGGGCTGGCGCTCACGCTTTTCGCATTGCCTGCTGTTCAATCCTACCGATCTGCATTCGGCGGCCTACAACCCCTTGCTGGAGGTTCGACGCGGCGCCAACGAAGTCCGCGACATTCAGAACATAGCCGACATCCTGGTGGACCCGGAGGGTATGTTGGAGCGCAGGAGTCACTGGGAGAAAACGGCGCACTCCTTGCTGGTCGGTACCATCCTGCATGTGCTCTATGCCGAGCGGGACAAGACGCTGCGCGGCGTGGCGGCCTTCCTGTCCGACCCCGCCCGCACCTTCGAGGCCACGCTGCGCGCCATGATGAGCACGCGGCATCTCGACGACGGCCTGCATCCGGTCGTGGCGTCAGCCGCGCGCGAGGTGCTGAACAAGAGCGACAACGAACGCTCGGGCGTGCTGTCCACGGCCATGTCGTTCTTGGGCCTGTACCGCGATCCCACCATCGCGTCCGTCACGGAACGCTGCGACTGGCGCATCGCCGATCTGATCGGCGCCGATGCCCCCGTATCGCTGTACCTGGTCGTGCCGCCCTCGGATATCTCGCGCACGAAACCCCTGATCCGGTTGTTGCTCAACCAGATCGGGCGGCGCCTGACCGAATCCCTGGACGGCTCGGACGGCATCGCGCGACTGCATGAACTACTGTTGATGCTCGACGAGTTTCCCGCCTTGGGCCGGCTCGACTTCTTCGAGTCCGCGCTGGCCTATATGGCGGCGTACAAGTTGCGGGCGTATCTCATCGCGCAATCGCTAAACCAAGTGGAAAAGGCTTACGGGCCGAACAATTCCATTCTGGACAACTGCCATGTGCGGGTGGTGTTCTCCTCGAACGACGAGAGGACGGCCAAGCGCATCTCGGACGCCCTGGGCACCGCCACCGAACAGCGTGCCCAGCGCAACTATGCCGGCAGCCGCCTGGCACCGTGGCTCGGGCACTTGATGGTTTCACGCCAGGAGACGGCCCGCCCCTTGCGCACGCCGGGCGAGATCATGCAATTGCCGCCCGACGACGAGATCGTGATGGCCTCGGGCCATCCGCCGATCCAGGCCAAGAAGCTGCGCTACTACCAGGACCGCAATTTCCTGCGCCGGGTCTTGCCGCCGCCGGTTCTGAGTACCGTCGGCTATGCCGACCGCCCGGAGCCGCGCCCGGACGACTGGACCAGCCTGGCGCTGCCGCCCTTGGTGGGCGTATCCACGCCCGGCGCCGCTGGCGGCGGCCAGGACGAAGGCGGCTTGCAGCAACAACCGGAGCTGGCACCGCCGCCCGTAGTGACGCGGAATGTCCCCGAAGGCGAGCTGGGCGTGCTGCTCGATGACGACGAAGTGCCGCTGTCGCCCGACGACTTGTCGGACCGGCCTGAGCGGTTCAATCGGCCCGACCCGCGCTTACAGCGCACCGCTCGCCTGGCCGCGCTCGATCCTGACGACGGGATCGCGCTATGAGTACGCGGACCCGCCTGAATCTCTTTATCGAGCCCGATCACGCCCGGCGGCTGGACGATCTGGCCGTGCATCGTGGCGTCTCCAAATCGTCCCTGGTGGCCGCCGCACTGGCCTCGTTCCTGTCGCCCGACGGCGGCGATCAACGCGAGGCAGCGCTGGTCCGGCGCCTGGACAAGCTCTCGCGCCAATTCGACAAGCTCGACCGCGATCAGGCCATCCTGATCGAGACCGTGGCACTGTACCTGCGCTACTACCTGACTGTCTCACCGCCTGTGCCGGAAGCCCACCAAGAAGCCGCCCGCGCCCAGGGCAAGACCCGCTACGGCCAGTTCATCGACCGGCTCGCCCGCCACCTGCAACGCGGGCGCAGCCTGGTGCGCGAAGTCCACGAAGAACTCTACCCGGACCCCTACGGCTTGCCCGCGGATGGCTTAGCGGTAGAAGCAGGCGAGCTGGGCGAACCGTCGCCGCCGGACGTGCGGGAGGCCACCGATGCGCGCCAGCCCTGACACCGCCCGCGACGAAGCCCGCACGCGCAGCGTGCAGATGTTGCGCACGGCAATGGGGCCGGCCATCATCGCGGCGCTGGACGATCCGGCCATCGTGGAAGTCATGCTCAACCCCGACGGCCGCCTCTGGGTGGACCGGCACCGGGGCGGGCGGATCCCCACCGGCACATCGCTGTCGGTGGCCGACGGCGAGCGGATCATCCGGTTGGTGGCCGCCTGCGTGCAGGCCGAGGTCCACCGGGAACGGCCCCTGCTGTCGGCGCGGCTGCCGCTGCACGGCGAACGCTTCGAGGGTGTCTTGCCGCCCGTGGTGTACGCGCCCACGTTTAGCATCCGCAAGCACGCGACGGCGGTATTCCGACTCGACGACTACGTGCGCGACCGCATCCTCGATGCGGGCCATGCCGCTTTCTTACGCCAGGCCGTGCGCGAGCGGCTGAACATCCTGGTCGCAGGCGGCACAAGCTCGGGCAAAACCACGCTGGTCAACGCGCTTTTGGACGAGATTGCTGACAGCGGCGACCGCATCCTCATCATGGAGGACACGCCCGAACTGCAATGCCACAACGAGGACCGCGTGCAGCTTTGCACGCTGCCGGGCGTGATCTTGATGGCCGATCTCGTGCGCTCGGCGCTGCGCCAGCGCCCCGACCGCATCATCGTGGGAGAGGTCCGTGGCGGCGAAGCCCTGGATCTTCTCAAAGCCTTGGGCACGGGCCATCCCGGCGGCCTGGCCACCCTGCACGCCAATTCCCCCTACGGCGCGCTACTGCGCCTCGAACAGCTCACCCTCGAAGTCGCCAGCGTGCCGCCACGCGCGCTCATCGCCGAGGCTGTCAACGTCGTCGTTTTCATCGCCGGCCGGGGTGAAGCGCGCCGCGTCAAGGACGTGGTGCGCGTGGTGGGCCTGGACGGCGATACCTACCAGCTCGATCCCGTCCCTGCCTCTGGAGAACCATCATGAACGTCTTGCCTATGCGGCCTGCATTGCCCTCGTTCCCGTCGTCATCCGCACCCACCTGGCACCGGCAGGCCGCGTACTTCCTGCGGCGCCATCACTGGCTCGTTATGCTCGCGCTCATGCTGCTGGTGCGCGCACACGCCGCCGGCTCCAGTATGCCGTGGGAAGCGCCACTGGAGTCCATCCTGGAGTCGGTTCAGGGGCCGGTCGCGCGCATCGTGGCCGTCATCATCATCGTGGTGACGGGCCTGACGCTGGCCTTCGGGGATACCTCGGGCGGTTTTCGTCGTCTCATCCAGATCGTGTTCGGGCTGTCCATTGCCTTCGCCGCGTCGTCGTTCTTTCTCAGCTTCTTTTCCTTCTCGGGCGGGGCGCTGGTATGAGCATCGCCGCCCGTGAAGAATTGCCCGAGGGCTTCGAGGCGCCGCTGCACCGGGCGCTGACCGAACCCATCCTGCTGGGCGGTGCGCCGCGCACCGTGGCGATCGCCAACGGCACGCTGGGCGCGGCCATCGGCCTGGGCCTGCAACTGTGGCTCGCGGGCCTGGCCTGCTGGTTTGTAGGCCATCTGTTGGCCGTGTGGGGCGCGAAGCTCGACGTGCAGTTCATGCAGGTCTTCGCGCGCCATGTGAAGCATCCAGCGCTGCTGGACGTATAGACCCGGGATGCCGCCATGCTGAACCTGGCCGAATACCGCAAGCGTCCCAAGCACCTGGCCGACTGGTTGCCCTGGGCGGCGCTGGTGGCCGAGGGCGTGGTGCTGAACAAGGACGCGAGTTTCCAGCGCACGGCACGGTTTCGCGGGCCGGACCTGGACAGCGCCACCGCGGCCGAGTTGGTGGCCATCGCGGCGCGGCTGAACAACGCCTTGAAGCGGCTCGGCTCCGGCTGGGCGCTGTTCGTGGAGGCCGAGCGACGCGAGACGGCCGACTATCCCACTTCCGTCTTCCCCGAGGGCTTGTCGTGGCTGATCGACGAGGAGCGCCGCGCCGGCTTCGAGGAGGCGGGCTCCAACTTCGAGAGCGTGTACCACCAGACCCTGCTGTGGCAGCCGCCCGAGGATGCCCGCGCGCGGGCCGGGCGCCTGCTCTACGAGAACGCCGTGCGTCAGGGCGTGGACTGGCGCGAGCGCCTGGCCGGTTTCCAGGCTGAGACTCAGCGGCTCTACGGTTTGCTCGAAGGCGTCATGCCCGAGATGGGCTGGCTCGACAGCGCCGAAACCCTGACCTACCTGCACGGCACGATCTCCACGCGCCGGCATCCCGTGCGCGTGCCGGAGGTGCCGTGCTATCTGGACGCGCTGCTAGCCGACAGCCGCGTGGGGACAGGCGTGGCGCCCACGCTGGGCGGGGAACACCTGCGGGTGTTGTCGGTGAAGGGGTTCCCGACGCGGACCTGGCCGGACTTGTTGGATGACCTGAACCGTCTTGGCTTCGCGTATCGCTGGACGACGCGCTTTCTCGGCATGGACAAGCGCGAAGCCGAGACGGAACTGGGGCGGCTGCGCCGGCACTGGTTTGCCAAAAGAAAGAGCGTGCTCATGATGCTGCGCGAAACGCTGACCCAGCAGGAAAGCCCGCTGGTCGATAGCGACGCCGACAACAAAGCCGCGGATGCGGACGCGGCGCTGCAAGAGCTGGGTTCTGATGACGTGGCCTACGGCAGCCTGACCTCGATCGTGGTGGTGCGCGATGTGGACGCGGCCGTGGCCGACGAGAAGCTGCGCCTGGCCGCGCGCGCCATCGAGGCGCGCGGCTTCGTGGTCGTGATGGAGACCTTGAACGCGGTCGATGCCTGGCTGTCCTCGCTGCCCGGCCACGTCTACGCCAACGTGCGCCAATGGCCGCTGTCCACGCTGAACCTCGCGCACATGATGCCGGCCTCGGCGGTGTGGGCCGGACAGGAGCGGCACTGATGCAAGCCCAGACCCGAGCCCAGACTCTCGCGCGCGCCGCCCAGGCTGGGCGGGACCACAGCCCGGACTCCAGCCCGGTCCGCAATCCAGTCCTTGATGGCCCGCCGCTGCTCATCACGCGCACCGAGGGCGCGACGCCGTTCCGGCTGGTGCTGCACATCGGCGACGTGGGCCACACCGTGGTGGTCGGGCCGACGGGCGCCGGCAAGTCGGTGCTGCTGGCAACGCTCGTCGCGCAGTTCCGCCGCTACGCCGGCTCGCAAGTGTTCGTCTTCGAGATGGGCCACTCGATGCGGGCCACGATCCTGGGCCTGGGCGGGGACTACTACGACCTGGGCCTGGACGGCGAAACCGCCTTCCAGCCGCTCGCCCGCGTGGACGATGCCGCCTACCGAAGCTGGGCGGCGCAATGGATCGAGGGCCGGCTGGTGATGGAAGGCTTGGCGGTCGGCCCGGAGGAGAAAGCCGCCGTCTGGTCGGCGCTGGGCAACCTCGCCAGCGCGCCGGTGGCGCAGCGCACGATGACGGGTCTGGTCGCGCTCTTGCAGTCGAACCGGCTGCGCCAGGCGCTCGCGCCCTATGCGCTGGGCGGCGCGCACGGGCGGCTGCTCGATGCCGACCACGACCGGCTCGGCACGGCCGACGTGCAAGGCTTCGAGATGGAGGACTTGATGCCCTCCAAGGCCGCGGCCAATGCCGTCATCCGCTACCTCTTTGCGCGGCTGGAGGAACGCTTCGACGGCCGGCCGACGCTGCTGGTGCTCGATGAAGCCTGGCTATTCCTCGACGACCCCGTGTTCGCCGCGCAGCTTCGGGAATGGCTGAAGACGCTGCGCAAGAAGAACGTGGCGGTGGTGTTCGCCACGCAATCGCTGTCCGACATCCGGGATTCTGCCATCGCGCCGGCCATCATCGAGAGCTGCCCGAGCCGGATCTTCCTCGCCAACCCGCAGGCGGTGGAGCCGCAAATCCGCGGCATCTATGAGGGCTTCGGGCTGAACGCGCGGCAAATCCAGATCGTCGCCCGCGCCCAGCCCAAGCGGGACTACTACTACCAGTCGCGGCTGGGCAACCGGGTATTCGATTTGGGGCTGGGTCCGGTTTCGCTCGCCTTCGCGGGCGCTTCGACGCCGGCGGATCAGCGCGCCATTGACGCGGTGCTCGCCGAATGCGGCCGCGAGGGCTTCGCGGCCGGCTGGCTGCGCCATCGCGGGTTCGATTGGGCCGCGGACCTGCTGGCGGAGTTCGTGCCGCCGCCCACGCCTTCCTCTGCTGTTTCTCCCATCTTCTCCGAGGAGGTCTCGCCATGAAACGCATGTTCGTGGCCGGCGCGCTGTGTGCGGCGTTGGCCGGTCCGCTGGTCGCTCCCCCTGCACACGCCATCACCGTGTTCGATCCGTCGAATTTCGCGCAGAACGTGCTGATTGCCGCGCGCACGCTGGAGCAGATCAACAACCAGATCGTCTCGTTGCAGAACGAGGCCCGAATGCTCACCAACGAGGCGCTGAACCTGACCGGGCTGGACTTCAACGCCATCGGCCAACTGCGCAGCGCGCTCACGCAGACGAACCTGCTGCTCGACCAGGCACGCGGCCTCACCTACGACATCTCGCGCGCCGATGCCAACTTCGCGCGACTGTACCCCGAGCAGTACGCAGCTTCCGTGAGCAACAGCTCGATGGCCCAGGACGCGCTCGCGCGCTGGACGCAATCGCAGCAGGCGCTGCGCACCACGGCCAACGTGCAGGCTCAGGTGGTGCAGAACCTCAACGACGACCAGGGCACGCTCGCCGACATCGTGGCACGCAGCCAGTCGGCCGTTGGTTCCTTGCAAGCCACGCAGGCGACCAACCAGCTCCTGGCGCTGCAAACCAAGCAGCTCATGCAACAGCAGCAGTTGCAGGTCGCTCAGGACCGGGCGGCGACGCTGGGCCACGCCCAGGAGGCCGCCGAGATGGCGCGCGCGCAGGCCGTGCGCCAGCAGTTCTTCGGCACGGGCACCAGCAGCTACACCCCGCAGAGCGTGCAGTTCTATCCGTGATCGTCACGAGCACTTTGGACAACAACTAGGAGGCGCAGATGAAGGTTTCCATTCTCTTTCCCAGGCACCGCAGGCTGGGTGCGCTCTTGGCCGCGTCCTTGGCTGCGGCACTGGCCGCGATGCTGGCCGGCTGCGACAAGAAGGCCGAGACGCCAACCGCCGCGCATCGCCCGAACACCCCGGCGGCGGCACCGGCCGCGCCGGCGGGCGTGCCCACGCCTGCCGAGGAAGAAGCGGCCAAGCGCGACGCCGACGCGCGGCGCCAGCAGTTCTTCGGCGATGGCAAGTCGCACTACACGCCGCAGGACGTGAAAGGCTTTTGAGCCCTAACCAGGTAGCCCGCCGTGGACAACCTCTCCATCATCGACCATTTCACGGACGTATTTTCTCGCGTCATCGACTCGGGCTTCGGGTTGCTGCACGGGGAGGTCACGTTCCTGACCACGACGCTCGTGGTCATGGACATGGTGCTGGCCGGGCTGTTCTGGGCGCTGGAGCACGCCACAGGCTGCGGCAGCGACATCCAGGCGCGGCTGATCCGCAAGGTCTTGTACGTCGGCGCTTTCGCCTACCTCCTCAACAACTTCAACACGCTGTCGGGAATCATCTTCAAGTCGTTTACGGGCCTGGGCCTGATCGCCTCGGGCTCCGCCCTGACCGCCGCCCAGTTCCTGCAACCGGGCCGGCTCGCCCAGGTCGGCGTCGATACGGGCGCGCCGCTTCTGGCGCAGATCGGGCGGCTCGCTGGCTTTACCAGCATCTTCGCCAACTTCGAGACCATCGTGGTGCTGCTGCTCGCCTGGATCATTGTGATCCTGAGCTTCTTCGTGCTGTCGGTGCAGCTTTTCATCACGCTGATCGAGTTCAAGCTGACGACCCTCGGCGGCTTCATCCTGGTGCCGTTCGCGCTGTGGAGCAAGACGGCCTTTCTGGCAGAACGGGTCTTGGGCAACGTCGTGTCCTCGGGTGTCAAGGTCTTGATGCTCGCCGTCATCGTCGGCATCAGCACGACCGTTTTCAACGACTTCCGCGCGGCCGTGGGCACCACGCCGACGATGGAACAGGCCAGCGCCGTGATGCTGGCTGCGCTCGCCATGCTGGGCCTGGGCATCTTCGGCCCGCGCATCGCCACCGGCCTGGTCTCGGGCGCCCCGCAGCTTGGCGCAGGGGCGGCAGCCGGCACGATCATGGGCGCAGCCGGCGTGGCGGTCGCCGGCGCGGCGGTGGCCGGCATGGGCGCGCGCGCGGGCCTGGGCGGCGTGCGGGCTGCGGCCTCGATGGCGGGCGGCGCGCGCGGCGCCTATGCCCTGGGCGCCGCCGCCTCGGGCGAGACCGGAATGAAGGCGGCCGCAGCCGGCATGGCGGGCATGGCCCGCGCCGGCGCGTCGGCGGCGAGCAGCCGATTCAAGGCGGCCATGATGGGAGCGGCCGGGGCGACCACCGGCGCGGCGGGACCGGGCCAGGCCGGCCCTTCGGCGCCGCCCGCCTGGGCCAAGCGTGCGCAGGCGCGCCAGCGCGCCGCGCACGGCGCCACGCTCCTGGCCCACACCATCCATGCAGGCGATGCCGGCGGCAGCGGCGCCGGCCCCAGCCTGCGCGATCCGTCGAACTAGGAGAGGACCATGCGCTTTCGGCGACCTGCGGTTCATTACGGTATTCCGCCCGAGCCGGCCACGCCTTACCAGAAGGCCGGCCAAGTCTGGGACGAGCGCATCGGCAGCGCGCGCGTGCAGGCGCGCAACTGGCGCTACTTCGCCTTCGGCTGCCTGCTGCTCGCGGGGGCTTCGATGGGCGACGATATGTGGTGGCGCGCCCACCGCTCGGTGGTCGTGCCCTATGTTGTGGAGATGTTCCGCGGCGACGTCCAGGCCGTGCATGAGGGCCGCGCGCCGTATCACCCGACGGACGGCGACATTGCCCAGCAGTTGGCCCGGTTCATCAACAACGTGCGCGCGATCTCCATTGATCCGGTCATCGTGCGCCAGAACTGGCTCGATGCTTATGCCTACACCACGGATCGGGGCGCCGCTTTCCTGAATGACTACGCCCGCGAGCATGACCCGTTTGCCGACATCGGCAAACGCTCGGTCACGGTCGAGGTGGTCAGCGTCGTGCGGGCCAGCGACCGTTCGTTCCAGGTGCAATGGGACGAGCGCACCTACGTCAACGGGTCGGCTGCCGGGACCGAGCACTGGACCGCCATTCTGACCACTGTGCTGCAACCGACCACCAAGCCCGAGAAAGTCCGCACGAATCCCCTGGGCATCTACGTCGATGGCATCAGTTGGAGCCGCCAACTGTCCACCGTGCCGGCGCCGGCCTCAGCCACCACCACATCCCCATCGGCCACGTCCACCTCTGGAGGCACCACGCCATGAAGAACCCGACTTGCACCGCCGGCGCCGGCCAAGCGCGTACCGAACGGCCCGGCCTCGATGCCGGCCGACGCGGCCCGATGCCGTGGCGGCTGACGACCCGATTGGTCGGAACCCGGCGCGGGGGGCAAGCGGCCGCCCAGCCTATCCACGGGCTGGGCCGGCCGGTGCGGACGCGCACGGGCGCGTGGCTGCCGCGTCCCTGCGGCCTGGCGGCGCTGGCCGTGTCGATCCTGGCCGGCTGCGCCACGCACGGCACGCCGCCGCCCGAGATCACGCTGGACGACCCGCCGGCGGCGCAGAGCCAGCCGGTGGCGTTGCCCGATCCGCCCAAGCCGGTCGAGATCGTGCCCGTGCCGCAGCCGCTGCCCTTGCCAGGGCAGTTGAAGCCCGTCGAGGAAAAGTCGGTGGCGGCCGAGCCCGCGAATCCGGCCACGCGCGTCGAGCAGGCCAACCGGGAGGCGCGCATGGCGCCGACCCGCGACGGCTTCATCAACGCGATCCAGACCTGGCCGTACACGGACGGCGCGCTGTATCAAGTCTATGCAAGCCCCGGCCGCGTGACGCTGATCCAGCTCCAGCTCGGCGAAAAGCTCATCGACGTGTCGGCCGGCGACACGGTGCGCTGGATCGTGGGGGATTCGTCCAGCGGCAGCGGCGCGACGCTGCGGCCCAACCTCCAGGTCAAGCCGGTGAAGTCGGGCCTGAAAACCAATCTCGTCGTCACCACCGACCGGCGCATCTACCTGCTGGAATTGACCTCGACCGATGCCGCCTGGATGGCCTCGGTGTCGTGGTCCTATCCGCAGGACGAGATGGCGGAATTGAAGAAGCGCAACGAGGCCGCGCAGTCCACCACCGCATTGACGCCGGGCGTATCGGTCGAACAGCTTCACTTCCGCTACGACATCACGGGCGACACGCCGCCGTGGCGGCCGCTGCGGGCCTTCGATGATGGGCAGAAGCTATATGTGCAGTTCCCGGCGGGCATCGCGCAAACGGATCTTCCGCCCCTGTTCCTGGTCGGGCCGGACGGCAGCCCCGTGCTGGTCAACTATCAGTTCCGGCCGCCGTACTACGTGGTGGACCGGCTGGCCGGCGCCGTCGAGCTGCGCCTGGGCGGCGACAACGCCAAGGTGGTGCGCATCAGCCGCAACGACGGCAAATCGGCGTGGGGTGCGCGATGAACGGCCCGGACGAGGAACCCAGCACGGGGCCGGCCGCGCCGGGTGTTCTCCCCAAGGCGCCGCCGGAGGCCGCCGAGCTGCGCGCCCAGCCCCAGCCCGTCACGCGCCTGAACCGGCGCACGCTGGCCGTGGGCATCGGCGCGGTATCGCTCGCGGTGCTGGGCGGCACGATGTGGTCGCTGCAACCGCGCTCGCGCCAGGCCGACGCGGGCAAGGAACTCTACAACGTCGATCGCATCAGCCACGCCGACGGCCTCGATGCGCTGCCGCGCGACTACAGCCAGGTGCCACGGCCACTACCCGTGCCGCCGCCGGTGTTGGGGGAGCCGCTGCCGGGCGATCTCGGGCGGCCGATCCTGCAAGCGCAGCAGGCCGCGCCGGCGGGCGGACCGTCCACGCTCGATGCCGAGCGCCAGGCGCGGATGAAAGAAGCCGAGGATGCCGCGCGGGCGCCGCTGTTCTATAAGTCGAGCAACCGGGCCGGTGGCGCGTCGGGCGCGGCATCGAGTCCGGCCGCTGCCGGCGCGCCGGGCCAGCCCACGACCGGTGACGGCGGGCCGGTCGATCCCATGCAGGCGCAGAACATGCAGGGCAATAAGAAAGCCTTCGCCGGTCGCGGGCAGACGGCTACGCAGAGCACGCACGGACTGGAAGTTCCGCGGGCGCCCGACACGCTGATGGCGGGTACGGTCATCGCGGCGGCGCTGGTGACCGGCATCAAGTCGGATCTGCCGGGCGACATCATCGCCACGGTGACCGAACCTGTCTACGACAGCGCCACGCATCAACACGTTTTGATCCCGCAAGGGGCGACGCTCAAGGGCCGCTACAACAGCCAGGTGTCCTATGGGCAGAGCCGCGTGCAGGCGGTATGGGACCGGATCATCATGCCGGACACCTCGTCGGTCGTGCTCGACAACCTGGCCGCGGCCGATCTCCAAGGCTATGCGGGGTTGGAAGACGAGGTGGATTGGCATTGGGACCGCATCCTGGCCGGCGCCGCGCTCTCCACGCTCTTGGGCGTCGGCTCGGAACTGGCCGTCTCGAACCAGGGCAACGTCAACGGCAATGCGGTCATCGCTTTCCGCGACAGCGCCCAGGACACGGCCAATCAGGTCGGGCAGGAATTCACGCGGCGCAACCTGAACATCCAGCCGACGCTGACGATTCGGCAGGGGATGCCCGTGCGCGTGATCGTGAACCGCGACATTACGTTGAAGCCCTACCGGCCGTTATTCATTGACAGGTAGGAGGAGGTCAGGCGATGGCAACGACGAAATTGCGGCTCGGGCCGCTACCCAAGCAGGACATGGTGAAGATGATGGTCAGCCTGCCGGCGGCCTTGAGAGCGGACCTTGAAAGGTACGCCGCCATGCACAGCCAGCTCTACGGCGAACAAGTCGATGCGGCCGCGCTCGCGCCGCATATGCTGGCTTGGTTCCTCAAGAACGACCGGGGATTCCGGCGTCAGGGGCGGTAGGCCGGCGCTGGTCAGGTGCCCTCGGGCCGAATTGCGGCAAGCTCTGGAATGCTGTATAAAAATACAGTTATCGCTTGGAAAGATCATGCAGCAGCACGCCTATACCGTCACCTTGCACCATCCCTTCCTGCCGGCCAGTCGGCGCCAAGAAGCGGAAGTGCAGTACCGGCAGGCACTCGAACATGCGTTGGGCGGGACCGATGGCGTGCTGCGGGCGTGGAACGCCTGGCAGGAGGCCGAGCACAAGCTGGGCAGCTTGTCGGATGAAACGTGGAAGGTCGCGCGGCAATGGTTGGTCGCTGCCGATCGGGCGCGGCAAATGGTGCTGACGGACAAGGATCCCGCCGGCGCTGCGGATGCCTACTTCGAGGTGCAAGCATCCGGCCGCGCGTATGAAGCGCGAGCCTATGCCGCATAGGGTCCATCCAAGCCATCTACGCTGCATTACGCCCATGTGGGTTTGGAGCTGAGACGGCTTGCATCAATCTGAGGCCATGTCCTTCGTGGAGATGGTCATGCCAGATATACAAGAACCCAACGGCCAGTCGGTACAAGTGCCGCCACCTATCGCCCCCGCGTTCTACCGCATCGCTGATGTTGTGCGTCTTACGGCCTTGAGCCGAGCAACGATCTATCGACGCATTGCGGACGGCCGATTTCCCCGTCCCGTCCATCTCGGTGGCCGCGCATGTGGCTGGGTGCCCGATGAACTGCAAGCCTGGATCGACGCCCCAGGGGAATATAGAACTGCGCTGGCTGCTTCGTCAGCAATCCAAGAGCATGTGCGGCCCCGCCGCAACAACATGCGTCGTCTCAATCTGTCTCGATTCTCTCGCCGGAAATTTCGGACACAAGTCGGACACGAAGGCTCAACAAAGCGCGCCAAAGAAAAAGCCCCTACGGCGTCTGTTCCGTAAGGGCTTGATCTACCTGGGAAATTCTGGTGGGCTGTGAGTGGCTCGAACACTCGACCTACGGATTAAGAGTCCGCTGCTCTACCAACTGAGCTAACAGCCCTGCAAAGAAGAAAGATTATAGCGGTTTTTTTGATTTCGCTGCAACTCCCCTCCAGACCGTCCGCATCGCTGGGTAGAATCGCCGTATCCCCCCTTCCGGTCGACCCCATGCAGACACGACGCCCACGCCCCTGGACCGCCTTCGCCCTGCTGTGCCTGGCCCTCTGGATGCCACGGCCGGCCGACGCCGCCCCCGAACCCGCCGCCGTGACACCCACCCAGGCCCGCCAGGTCCTGGACCTGCTGCGCGACGACGCCCGGAGGGCCGAGCTGGAACAGACGCTGAGCGTCATTGCCGAGGCGACGGCGCAGCAGGCCGCGCCGCCGGCGGCCGAACCCGCCACGCCCGAAGTGCCGGTCGCGCTGGAGAAGGACGGGCTGGTCGCCCAGGCCTTCACGCAGGCGGGCAAGTGGGTGGATTCGGCGCTGGGCGAGCTGCGGCTGACGGGCGCCACATTGTTGTCGCTGCGATCGGCGGGCGCCTGGTGGCAGACTTACCTCGGCACGCAGGAGGCCCGCTCGGCCACCTTCCAGGGTCTGGGCACGATCCTGTTGATCCTGGCCGTGGCCCTGGGCGTGGAAGCCGGGATCGGGCGGCTGCTGCGCCGGCCGCGCGCGATGCTGCTGGCCTACGCGGAACGCCGCCACATCCCGGACACGGTCCCGCCCTCGGCGCCGGACGCCGACACGGAAACGCCGGCCGAACCCGACCAGCACCTGCGCATCGTGCGCCGGCTGCCCGCCGCGCTGGCGCATGCCATCCTGGCCCTGGTGCCGCTGGCCGGCTTCCTGATCGTGGCGACGGTATCGATGACGCTGTTCGGCGCGCCGACGGCCGGTTTCTATCCGTTCATCCTGCCACTGATCGGCGCCTATCTCGCGGTGCGCCTGACGATGATCGCGCTGCGTCTCCTGACCTCGCCGTCGGCCGCCTGCCTGCGCCTGTCCCGGCTGGGCGACGAATCGGCGCGCTATCTGGACACATGGCTGCGGCGGGTGGTGGCGGTCGGCGCCTTCGGCGTGGCCGCGACCGAGATCGCTTATCTGCTGGGAGCCGGCGACGACGCGCGCAACGCGCTGTCCAAGCTGGTGGGCCTGGCGGTGCACGCGATGCTGATCATCATGGTGGTCCAGCGGCGGCGCCAGGTCTCGCGCTGGATACGCGGGCAGGAACGCGAGGGGCTGCGGGTGGTGCTGGCCAATGTCTGGGCACCCACGGCCATCGCGGTGATCGCCGGCCTGTGGGTGGTCTGGGCGCTGGGCACGGCCAGCGGGCTGTCGCAGTTGCTGCACTACGTCTGGCGCACGGCGCTGGTCATGCTGGCGGCCACCGTGCTCAGCATGATCCTGCTGGGCGCGCTCGACCGCGCCTTCTACAGCGACGCTCCCGCCGCGGGCGATGGCCAGCCGGGCAGGCGGCCCTATCAGACGCTGGCGCAGCGCGTGGTGATGATCCTGGTCTTCGCCGCCACGGCGATCGGGCTGCTGGAGGTCTGGGGCGTGCATGCGCTGGACTGGTTCGAAACCGGCACGGTGGGCCGCAGGCTGGTCTCGGCCACCGCCACCATCGCGGTGTCCTGCATCCTGGCGCTGGCCGCCTGGGAAGCCGCCAATCTGTCGATCAACCGGCGCATGGAACGCTGGACCCGGGCCGGCGACCTCGCCCGCGCGACGCGGCTGCGCACGCTGGTCCCCATCCTGCGCACGACGCTGTTCATCGTGATCGCGCTGATCGTGCTGTTCACCGCGCTCAATGAACTGGGCATCAACATCGCGCCGCTGCTGGCCGGCGCCAGCATCATCGGCGTGGCCATCGGCTTCGGCTCGCAGAAGCTGGTGCAGGATTTCATCACGGGCATCTTCCTGCTGATGGAGAACGCGATGCAGGTGGGCGACTCGGTGACGCTGGCCGGCGTGTCGGGCACGGTCGAATACCTGTCCATACGGACGGTCCGGCTGCGCGCGGGCGACGGCTCGCTGCACGTGGTCCCGTTCAGCGCGGTGGGCACGGTCTCGAACAGCAACCGCGGCATCGGCAACGCCTCCGTGCGCGTCAGCGTGAGCGCCGACTCGGACCTGGACGAGGTCATCGCCGCCATCCGCAACGTGGGCGCGGAAATGCGCAACGATCCCAACCTGGGTCCGCTGATGCTGGCCGACCTGGACCTGTGGGGCGTGGACCAGGTGGACGGCGCCTCGGTCACCCTGGCGGGGCAGATCCGCACGCTGGATCGCGGCAGGGCCGCGGTCCAGCGTGGCTTCAACCAGCGCATCTATCGCCGTTTCAGGCAGTTGGGGATAAAGTTTGCAAATCCGCAGGCCAGTTTTGTCCGCCGCCTGGATGGGGACGGACCGCAGGCCTCGGCGCCGCCACCGTCGGCGGGCGGCGCCGCAGGGGCGTGAAGCCCGGGCATGACTCTTGCCGACTCGACCACGCGACAATTTGCGGGAGCATGGCATGAAGACTGAACCCAAGAACCGTTCGGAAAAGGATCCGAAGGACAAGGCCAGACAGTCCGACGAAGGGCTGCCGACCTACCAGGAACTGCTGGACGATTCGCTGGAGGACACCTTCCCGGCCAGCGATCCGATCTCGCCCGGGGCCGCCGCCCATGCCGAGAAGGAAGTCCGTACCGGCAAGGACGACAAAGACTGGACGCTCAAGCCCAGTCATCCCAAGAAATAGCGGATCGTCCGGCGGGTCCGTTTCCTGCTGGAAGTCCGGACCGGGCCCGATGCGGCCCGGTTCATTCGGACTACCCAGGAGACGAAGATGGCCCGAGATGTGACGACAGTACTGAACGACTTGGTCGAGACCTGCAAGGACGGCGAATACGGCTTTCGGCAAGCTGCCCAGGACGCCCACGATCCCGAGTTGAAGACGCTTTTCTCCCGGCGCGCGAGCGACTGCTCGACGGCCGCGGCCCAGTTGCAGCAGCAGGTATCGGCACTGGGCGACGAGCCGGAAGAAGGCGGCACCGCGGCCGGCGCGCTGCACCGCGGCTGGCTGGGACTGAAATCGGCGATGGCGGGAAGAACGGATCTCGCCATCCTGGAAGAGTGCGAGCGCGGCGAGGACGTCGCCAAGGGCCGCTACCAGGCAGCCCTGCGCGAGGAACTGTCGCCGCAGCTCCTGTCCCTCATCCAGGTGCAATACGAGGGCGTCGTGCGCAATCACGACCAGGTGAAGGAACTGCGCGACCGCATGCGCGCGCACGCGTAGCCTGGCCCGGAAGGCGGCCCGCGGGCCGCCTTCCGGCTAGGGTCGTTCCAGGGAGGCGATCCGCGCCAGGTTCTGTATCAATCCCACCAATTGGGGAAACTCCACCGGCTTGGCCAGGTAGACCTGGAAGCCGGCGGCCAGCGCGCCGATGCGATCCTCGCACCGGCTGGCCGAAGTCAGCGCGACCGCGGGGGTGGGCGACGGAAAACGGTCCGGCGCGCCGCGCTCGAGTTCGCGGATGCGGGCCAGCGTGTCGCTGCCGTCCATGCCGGGCAGGGTCATATCGCTGACGATGACATGCGGCAGCTCGCCCGACTCCATGCGGCGCAGGTGCTCCAGAGCCGATGCGCCCGATTCGCAGGCGACCACCGCGCCCCCCGCCAGTTGCAGGGAGTCGGCCAGCGCCCCACGCGCCTCGGCATGCCCCTCGACCAACAGGATGCGCACGTCGTTCAGGGTTCCGGCCGGAACGGCCGCCACCGCAGGCCGCGCGGCGGCCGTGGACGCTTCGCCTTCACGAGCCAGCGGCAGGTAGATCGAGAACACCGCGCCCTGCCCTTCGCCGCCGCTCTGGGCGGCCACCCTGCCGCCCTGCAGTTCGGCCAGATGCCGCACCAGCGTCAATCCCAGGCCCAGGCCGTCCGGGCGACGGGCGCGAAAGGCGTCGAGCTGGCGGAACGGATCGAACAGATAAGGCATGACGTCGGCCGCGATGCCCTTGCCGGTATCACCGACGGCGATCCGCGCCTCGCCCTGTGTCGCCTCGACCCGCACCGAGACCTGGCCGTCGGGCTGGCTGAACTTGATGGCGTTGCCCAGCAGGTGTCCCACCATCTGCTCGATGCGTTCGGCACTGCCCCAGACCCGGATGTCGCCGGGCGGCAGTTCGGCGCGCAGGCTCACGTTGCGCTCGGCCGCCCTGGGGGCGGCGCGGGCGATCGCGCGGTCGACGATGGGCGCCAGCACCTCCATCGCCATCGAGAGCTGCAGCCGTCCCGTCATCGCATGCGTGGCATCGAGCAGTTCGTCGATCAGCCGGACCTGCTGCTGCACGCCGGTCCTGATGCCCGCCAGCGCCCGCGCGATCGTAGGCACGTCGGCGTCGACCCGGCTCTCCAGCACATGGGCCCAGCTCTGGATGCCGTTGAGCGGGGACCTCAATTCGTGGGAGACCATGGACAGGAACTGATCGCGTATCCCGATCGCGGTTTCCGCCTGGGTCCGCGCCGCCTGTTCGCGCAGGAGCAGCGTGTCCTGCTCCACCTGGACACGCACCCAGGCGCTGACGTCGAGGGTGGACGCCACGGCGCGACGGCCGTCGCCGTCGGCCACGACGCGGACGCGGAAGTGGCGCGTGGAGGATCCGGTGTCGATGCGGTAGTCGAAGGTCTGCGGCGCCCCCGTGGCCAGCGCGTCGGCCACCGCCTGTTCGTATGCCGCCGCGATGTAGGGCGCCACGCCCAGCTCCCGCGCGGTCTTGCCGGCGAAGACGGCAGGTTCGATGCCGAACAGCTCTCCGGCCGCCCGGTTCGCGTACAGGTACCGCAACGAGGTGTCGTAGGCGACGAAAGCATGTGGCAGCAGGTCCAGCAATTGCCGTCCGTCGGGCTCGTCGTCGGCGGGCAGGCTTGCCGCGGCGGATTCGCGCAAGGGCAGGCAGGTGCCGCTGAATCCCACGAACTGCTGGTTGGACTCCAGGCTGGGATGGGCTTGCGTATGCGCGTCCACCTGCCGTCCGTCGGCGGTGGCCAATCCGTGCACCACCTCGAAGGGAGCGGCATCGGCGGCACCCTTGGCAACGGCGGCGCGGACCCGGTCGCGCTGGTCGGCGGGCACGCAGGCCAGCCAGCCCCAGCCCAGGGCCGCCTCGGCCGGCTGTCCCGTCAGGCGGGTCCAGGCCGGGTTCACATACAGCCATTCACCTGTCGCCGAAGCGGACCAAAGCACGCCGGGGGCGTGCTCGGCCAACCTGAGATAGGAGGAATCGGGCGGCCCGGCCGCCTGCGAAGCGCGTCTTGCAACCATGTTCAACCGCGAAAAAGGAGCAGCGTGTTCATCGGGACCATTCGCCCTGGTACTCCTCTTCCACATCCTCGGGCGTCCGGATGAAGAAGGTGGCGAGAAAGGCCCCCAGCGAAACCAGGAACAGGACGACGGCGATGTTCGCAGCACTGGCCGCGAAGTCGCTGAATCCCGCGACGGCAGCCAGCAAGGGAATCACGAAAAAGATAGTAGCCCAGCGCAACATGGTGCTTCTCCTTGGCTTTCCCGTAAGACTCAGCCCCGCTGATGACGGGCTCTGTCTAGCGACGCGATGGGCGTCGTGCCGGATGACGAGCACATTCCGTACCATGCCGGCCTTGCCCTGTGAAAACCGTGTTGCACCGGGTAAACGTGGCGGTTCTTATAAGATTTGCATGGCCCCCTCCCCAGCCTCAGGTAAGAATTACATGTAAATCTTGCAAGCTGCCTTCTCCGGCTACAAGTTCTACACTGGAACCTGACCCGGGAGCCCCACATGGACCTGTCCGACCTTGCCGCGGTGCTGGCGCGCCGCTATGACGACGAACTGATTCCCCTGTTGGCCGACTACGTGCGCATCCCCGCCAAGTCGCCCATGTTCGATGCCAGTTGGGCCGCGCACGGCCATCTGGCCGCGGTCGTGGACGCTGCAGCGAAGTGGGCGCGCGCTCAGCCGGTCATCGGACTGCACGTCGAGATCGTCGCCATTCCGGGCCGCACCCCCTGCCTGTATTTCGAGACGCCGGCCACCCAGGGCCTGGGCGGCGACCGCACCGTGCTGTTCTACGGCCATCTGGACAAGCAGCCCGAGATGACCGGCTGGCGCCAGGACCTGGGTCCGTGGACGCCGAAGATCGAGGACGGGAAGCTTTACGGACGCGGCAGCGCGGACGACGGCTACGCCATCTACGCCGCCCTGGCCGCGCTGGCCGCCATGGACGCCCAGGCCATTCCCCGCCCCCGCTGCGTCGGGCTGATCGAGACCTGCGAGGAAAGCGGCAGCTACGACCTGCCCGCCTACCTGGACCTGCTCGCCCCGCGCATCGGGCCGCCCACGCTGGTCGTGGGACTGGACTCGGGCTGCGGCAACTACGAGCAGTTGTGGGTGACCACCTCGCTGCGCGGGCTGACCGGCGGCGTGCTGACGGTGGAAATCCTGGACGAAGGCGTCCATTCGGGCATGGCCAGCGGCCTGGTGCCGTCATCGTTCCGGATCGCTCGCCAGTTGCTCAACCGGATCGACGATCCGGCCACCGGGCGCGTGCTGCTGCCGGAACTCCATGCCGGCATCCCGGACGAGCGCCAGGTCCAGGCTCGCACGGCGGGCGCCATCCTGGGCGACCAGGTGTGGAAGCAATTTCCCTGGGTGGGGTGCTCGCACGGCGCCGATGGCCATGCCCACGCCCAGCCCACCACCACCGATCCGGTCGAAGGCATCCTGAACCGCACCTGGCGGCCGGCCCTGTCCGTGACCGGCGCCGCCGGCCTGCCGTCCATCGACGCCGCCGGCAACGTGCTGCGCCCCAAGACCTCGCTCAAGCTCAGCATGCGCCTGCCGCCCACGGTGGATGCCGAACGCGCGACACGGGCGATGAAAGCCGCGCTGGAAAAGGATCCTCCCTACCAGGCCCGGGTCAGGTTCGAGAGCGAGGGCGGTGCCGGCGGCTGGAACGCACCGCCGACCGCCCCCTGGCTCGCACGCGCGCTGGACGCGGCGTCGCAGTCGGCGTTCGGACAAGGCACGGCATGGATAGGCGAAGGCGGCACCATTCCCTTCATGGGCATGCTGGGCAAGAAATTCCCCGAGGCCCAGTTCCTGATCACCGGCGTGCTGGGCCCCCGGTCCAACGCCCACGGACCCAACGAGTTCCTGCACATCCCCTACGTGAAGAAGCTGACCGCGGCGGTGGCCCACGTCATCGCGCAGGTGCGCTAGCTTCGCGCGCGCAGCAGCCAGGTGGCGCAAAACAGCGCGGGAATCACCAGCAGCCCGTATGCCCAGGCATAGCCGGGCTGGCCCGCCTCGCCCGCCAACGACGCCACGTAGCTGAACAAGGGCTGGCCCACGAGCACCCCGAAATACGTGAACAGCAGGGTCCCGCCCGTGGCCGCGCCGGCCTGGCCCGCGGGCGCGCGCCGGGCGACCTCGGCCAGGAACACGCCGTTCCAGCCTATGGCCGAAGCGCCGAACACCACCGCGACGGCCGCCACCAGCAGCCATGGCGTGGCGGGCTGCAGGAAGGCGGTGGCGACGCAGCTTGCCGCCATCGTCAGGGCCAGGCCGCCCAGGACCTTGCGCGGCGGCGCCCAGCGATCGGCCACGATGCCCCACAGGATCCGCCCGGCCACGCCCGCGACCTGCGACAAGGACAGGATGACGCCCGCCGCGATCAGCGTCCATCCCAGCGACAGGTTCAGGTAGGTCACCAGGTAGGCCGTGATCGCCAGCTGGATGAAGGAGAACAGCAGCGAGCACACGGCCATGAGGCGCAGCGAGGGCGTGCGCCAGACCAGGCCGACCGGCCGCGCCAGGTCCTGCCAGCGCCACGGGGCGGCGGGCTCGCCCGGCACGTCCAGGCTGCGGCGCACGCTTTGCGCGACCAGCATGCACAGCAGGCAGGCCACCGCGCAAATGCCCAGTGCCCAGCGCCAGCCCAGCACGTGTTCGATCTGCGGACTGACCAGCGCGGCCAGCACCCCGCCCAGCGGCACGCCGGTCTGCTTGATCGAGAACACCAGCGACATGCGATGGGCGGGCGTGCTGCGCATCAGCAGATAGGAGCTGGAAGGCGTGATGGGACCGTACCCGGCACCGATGATCAATGCGCCCAAGGCCGCGACCGTGGGGCCGCCGCTGCACAGCAGCCCCGTGCCCAGGCCGCACAGCAGCAGGGCTGCCTGGCTGCAGCGCACCGCTCCCAGGCGGGTGACCAGGGTGCCGCCGATCACGCTGGTGAACATCGCGCCCAGGTAGACCAGGGCCATGTAGAAGCCGATGGCGCTGGAAGGCAGTCCGAGCTCGCGCGTGGCCACTGGAGCGACCACCGCCGGCGCGATGGTGGCGGCCGAGGCCAGCGACTGGATCGCGAGCGTGACGGTCAGCACCCACGCGGTGGAAGGCTGGCGTGGACTAGGCGTCATTCATGGCCTTCACGATATGTTCCAGGACCTTGACCCGCGCGGTGCGCTTGTCGTCGTCGGCCACCACGATCCAGGGCGCGTGCGCGGAGTCCGTGCGCGCGATCATCTCGCGCGCGGCCGACATGTAGTCGTCCCACTTGCGCCGGTTGCGCCAGTCGTCCGGGGTGAGCTTGAAACTCTTGAAGGGAGAATCGCGGCGCTCCTTGAAGCGGCGCAGTTGTTCCTCGCGCGAGACAGACAGCCAGAACTTCAGCACCACCGCGCCACTGCGACGCAACTGGTCCTCGAAGTCGTTGATCTCGTCGTAGGCGCGCCGCCACGTAGCGGGCGGGATCAGCGATTCGACCCGTTCGACCAGTACCCGGCCATACCAGGAGCGGTCGAAGATGCACACCCGGCCGTGCAGCGGCAGGTGCCGCCAGAATCGCCACAGATAGGGATGGGCCAGTTCGTCGTCGCTGGGCGCGGAGATCGGCACGATGTCGAAATTCCGCACGTCCAGCGCGTGCGAAACGCGCCGGATCGCGCCGCCCTTGCCGGCGGCATCCACGCCCTCGAACACCAGCACCAGCGAGCGCTTGCGAAAGCGCTTGGCGCGGACCTGCTCCGACAGGCGGGCCTGCCACCCGGCCAGTTGCCTTTCGTAATCGACCTCGTCCAGCTTGCCGCCGCCCGGCGCGGGCTCCAGCACCGCCTTGGATCTGCCGCCAGGGCGCCCCCCCTGCAGCGGCGGCCGGCGCGGCGCGCGCGGCAGCGGCTCGCGCATCGCCTGCAACACGGCCGAGGCCGTTTCGACCGCGCGCAGCCGGGCATCGGCGCCCGGCACCACCCGCCACGGCGTATAGGCCGCATCGGTGGCGCCCAGCACGATCTCGCCGGCCGTGCGCAGCCGGTCGAATTTCTTGCGTACCTTCAGGTCGGCCTCGGACACCCGCCAGGCCGTCGCGGGATCGGCCAGTTGCGCATCGATACGGGCCACCTGCGCATCGCGCGACAGGTGATACCAGAGCTTGAGCATACGCACCCGCTCGCTGGCCAGCATGGACTCGAAGTGCAGGATCTCGGCCGCCATCGCCTCGATGCGGTCCATGTCCGGCTTCTTGCGCGCCGCCTCCTTGAACAGGGGCGCATACCAGGAGCCGAAGACGATCCCGGTCTGCCCCAGCGCGGGCAACGCGTTCCAGTAGCGCCACATGGCCGGCCGCTGGGCCTCGTCGACGCTGGGGTCGCCGAAGGCCAGGGTCCGGATGTGGCGCGGGTCCATCCACTCGTTGAGCAGGTTGATCGCGGACCCCTTGCCCGCGCCGTCGACCCCCGCCACCACGATCAGCACGGCGCGGTCGCGCTGCTTCAGAAGTTCGTACTGCTGCTGGAGCAGTTCCGTCCGCAGCACGAGCTCGCGCCGCTCGTACTCCCGCTCGTCCATGGACGGGTCCCGCTCGGCTCGTTCGAACACGAAAAGCTCCCTGGTTCTGGTACCGCTCATCCTTTACCACAGTCGCTTGCAGGGACACAAGCCGATGCGCGGAAGGCTTCTGCTAATCTGGAATCAGCCAGGCCCGCAGGCCGGGCCGGGCAGGCAAGGAGATGAACATGCAAACCCGTGTTGAAAAGGACACCTTCGGTCCGATCGACGTTCCCGCCGACCATTTGTGGGGCGCCCAGACCCAGCGATCGCTGCAGTTCTTCGCGATTTCACACGAGAAAATGCCCATGCCGCTGATCACGGCCCTGGCCCAGGTCAAGCGCGCCGCCGCCCGCGTCAACGCCGAACTGGGCCTGCTCGACGGCCGCGCCGCCCATGCCATCGAGGCGGCGGCCGACGAGATCATCGCCGGCCGCTGGCCGGACGAATTCCCCCTGAGCGTCTGGCAGACCGGCTCGGGCACGCAGACCAACATGAACGTCAACGAGGTGCTGGCCAACCGCGCCTCGGAACTGCTGGGCGGCGAACGGGGCGAGGCGCGGCTGGTCCACCCCAACGACCACGTCAACCGCGGCCAGTCCTCCAACGACGTCTTTCCCACCGCCATGCACGTGGCGGCGGCGCTACAGATCCACGCCCGCCTGTTGCCGGCGCTGGCGCGCCTGCGCAAGACGCTGGGCGACAAGGCGCGCGCCTATGCCGACATCGTCAAGATCGGCCGCACTCACTTGCAGGACGCCACGCCGCTGACCCTGGGGCAGGAACTGTCCGGCCACGAGGCTCAGTTGCTGCTGGCCGAGGAACAGATCCGCCACGCCCAGCGCAGCCTGCTGCAACTGGCCATAGGCGGCACCGCGGTCGGTACCGGCCTGAACACTCATCCGGAGTTCGGCGCGAAGGTGGCCGCCGAACTGGCGCGCGAAACCGGCCTGCCCTTCGAATCGGCGCCCAACAAATTCCAGGCGCTGGCCTCGCACGAGGGCCTGCTGTTCTCCCACGGCGCCTTGAAAACCCTGGCCGCCGGCCTGATCAAGCTGGCCAACGACGTGCGCTGGCTCGCCAGCGGCCCACGCTCGGGACTGGGCGAGATCAGCATTCCCGAGAACGAGCCCGGCAGTTCCATCATGCCCGGCAAGGTCAACCCGACCCAGTCCGAGGCCCTGACCATGCTCGGCGCCCAGGTCCTGGGCAACGACGTCGCCATCAACATCGGCGGCGCCAGCGGCAACTTCGAGCTGAACGTCTTCAAGCCCATGCTGATCCACAACTTCCTGCAATCGGTCCGCCTGCTGGCCGACGGCATGGAGAGCTTCGAGAAGAACTGCGTGGCGGGCCTGGAACCCAACCGCGACCGCATCGCCGAACTGGTCGAGCGCTCCCTGATGCTGGTCACCGCGCTCAACCCCCACATCGGCTACGACAAGGCCGCCCAGATCGCCAAGAAGGCGCACAAGGAAAACCTGTCGCTACGCGAATCCGCGCTGGCTCTGGGCTATGTGACGAACGAACAGTTCGACGCGTGGGTCATCCCGAAAAACATGGTGTAGGGGGGGGCTCCCGCTTTCCGCTGACGGAGGAGCCGGCGTTGGCGGAAAGACGGCTGAAGAAAATCACCGACATCATCATCGTGATGCCGATGACCAGGAAGCCGGGGATCACGTCGTAGGCATCGAGCGTGGTGGTGCCGCGCGTGGCCATACTGACCTTTAGCGCGAAGGCGGCCACGGCCACGCCCAGGCTGATGGCCAGTTGCTGGACCGCGCTGGCCATGCCCGTGGCCCGCCCCATCTGCTCGGGGCCGATGTCGGCATAGGCCAGCGAATTGACGCCGGTCAGTTGCAGCGACCGGAAGAACCCGCCCAGCAGCAGCACGATGATGATGACGGCATGCGGCGTGACCGAGGTGAACAGTACGCAGCCGATGATGGACGCGCCGGTCAGGAAGGCGTTGACCACGAGCGTGCGGCGGAAACCGAAGCGCCTGATGATGGGGCTGGCGCTCATCTTCATCATCAGCGCGCCCAGCGCGCCGGCGAAGGTCAGCATCCCCGCGGCGAAAGGCCCCATGCCGAACGCCACCTGCAATTGCATGGCCAGCAGGAAGGGCACGGCGCCGACCGCCAGCCGGCAGAGGTTGCCGCCCAGCAGCGCGATGGAGAAGGTCGGGATCTTCAGCAGGCGCAAATCCAGGATGGGATGCGGCGAACGCTCCGCGTGCCTGACGTACAACAGCCCGCATACGACACCCAGCGCCAGCAGCCCCAGCACCATGGGCGTCGACAGCACGCCGTGGCCCACGGCCTCGAAGCAGAACACCAACGTGCCCAGGCAGACGGCGGTCAGCAGGAAGCCGATGACGTCCAGCGGCTGCGGTTGGCCCGCCTCGGTATCGTGGATGTAGCGCAGCGCCAGGATCACGCCCAGGACGCCGATGGGCAGGTTCATGAAGAAGATCCAGCGCCAGGAGCCGTACTCGACCAGGAAGCCTCCCACGGCCGGACCGAAGATGGGCCCCAGCAGCGCCGGCATGCTGAGAAAGGACATGGCGCGCACCAGTTCCGACTTGGACACCGTGCGCAGCAGCACGATACGCCCCACCGGGACCATCATCGCGCCCGCGAACCCCTGCAACATCCGCCCCGCCACCATCTGGCCCAGGGTCTGAGACAGGCCGCACAGCGTGGAGCTGATGGTGAACAGCACGATGGCGGAGGCGAACACCTGGCGCGCGCCGAAGCGGTCGGCGGCCCACCCGCAGATCGGCACGAACACGGCGGCGCTGAGCAGGTAGGAGGTGATCGCGACGTTGAGCCGGACCGGATCCTCGCCGAAGGAATGGGCCATCGCCGGCAGGGCCGTGGCGATGACGGTGGAGTCCAGCATCTGCATGAACAGCGCGCAGCCGACGATCAGCGGCACAGCCATGGGGGCGAGCCGCTGCGTAATGCGGGTGATGAACGGAGAGTGATCGTTGGTGGACAAGGCCATGGCTGTCACTCCCCAAGATGCTGCAGGGCCCGAACCGCGCGGCCGAGCGCCTCGCGGTCGTCGGGGTCGAGCTTGGCGATACGCCCCGCCAGCCAGTCGGTGCGGCGCTTGCGCACCTCGGCCACGAGCTTGCGACCCTCCGGGGTCACGGCCAGTCCGACGCGGCGCTTGTCCGTATGCAGGGTCTGGTCGCGCTGGATGTAGCCGGCGGCCTCGAGCTGCTTGACGTGGTTGCTCATGCTGGCGGCGCGCATGTTCTCGCGGTTGGCGAGATCGTTGACGCCGATGCCCGGTTCCTTGTCGATGGCCGAGAGCAGCATGACCATGAGCGGCGAGACGCCGAAGGCCTGGGTCTCGCGCCGCAGCAGCCGGTTCAGCCGCAGGATGGCCGGCCGCAATTGCGCGGCCAGGTCGATCGATTCGTTACCGGTGGGGTCCAGCATGGTCCTGGCGGGCACGCGCGCGGGCGCCGCGCCCAATAAGTTAGTTAGTTGAACTAACTATATAGACGCGGGCCGGGAATTGCAAGTCCCGCCGCGGGCCGAAGCCCGCGCCTGTCACATCACGGAGGAAGCGCCGCCGTCCAGGTTGACGCTGGAACCGGTCACGTAGCTGGCCGCCCCGGACGCCAGGAAGACGATGACGTTGGCGGCTTCCTCGGCTTCGCCCACCCGGCCCAGGGGGATGTCCTGCGCGAACTCGTGGTACAGGTCGTCGGCATCGCGGCCCTTCGAGGCGGCGGCGCGTTCATGCTGGCCCGCCTTGATCTTGCCGATGCAGACGGCGTTCACCAGGATGTTGTCGGCCGCGAACTCGCGCGACAGCGCCTTGGTCAGGGCCAGCCCCGCCGCGCGCGACACCGAGGTCGGCATGGAGGTGGCGGCGGGCTGCTTGCCGCCTATGGTCGAAATGTTGACGATGCGGCCGCCCCCTTGCTTCTTCATGTGCTGGACGGCCAGGCGCGAGCAGCGGATCGCCCCGTACAGCTTCAGTTCGAGATCGGCGTCCCAGTCGGCGTCGCTCATCTTCAGGAACGGGCCGCGCATCGAGGTGCCGGCATTGTTGACCAGGATGTCGATACGGCCGAAGTGATCCGCGACGGCCGTGAAGAACCGCTCGATCTCCTCGGGCCTGGAGATGTCCGTCGCCAGCCCGAAGACATCGCCGCCCTTGGCCCGCAACAGCTCCACGGTGGCCGCCAGCTTGTCGGCGCTGCGCGCGCAGATCGCCACCCGGGCGCCCTCTTCCACGAACTTCAGCGCGGCCGCCAGGCCTATGCCGGCCGTCGCGCCCGTCACCACCGCCACTTTTCCTTTCAATCCCAGATCCACTTGTCGCTCCGTCACATAGAATCCATACAGGGCGCGGCCACCGCCACGCCTTCTTCTCTTCCATTCACCACCGCGGTCCGCACCGCCATCCAGGCCCGAAGCCATGCAGGCAGACCCTTACGACACCGGCATCATTCGCGCATTCCATGCCCATGTCTACTACGATCCCGCCACCACCCGCGACGTGGCCGCGATCGTGCGCGAGGAAGCCGTCGCGCGTTTTCCGCTGCGCGCCGGCCGCTGGCACGACGTGCCCGTCGGCCCGCATACCCAGGCGATGTACCAGTTGCTGTTCGACCCCGCCGTCTTCGCTTCGCTCGTGCCCTGGCTCATGCTGAACCGGCGCGGCCTGGACGTGCTGGTGCACCCGGACACCGGCCTTCCCCGCCGCGATCACCTGGTCCACGGGTTCTGGCTGGGCAAGGTGTTGCCGCTGAAGGCCGAGCGGCTGCCCGAGCGGGACGACTGAGCCCCCTCACGCCGCGTTTTCCAGCCACCCCAGCCGCGCGCCGGCGGCGGCGGTGATCTCGAACGAACGCAGGCGCGCGGCGTGGTCGTAGACCTGCGCGGTCACCATCAGCTCGTCGGCCCCGTGGCGGCGCGCGAACTCGTCCAGCCCGGTCTCGACGTCTTCCGGCGTCCCCACCACCGCGCAGGACAGCGAACGTTCGATGTGCGCCTTCTCGGCCCCGCTCCAGATTTCCTCGATGTTGTCGGCCGGCGCGTTGAGCTTGCCGGGCGTGCCCCGGATCAGGTTGACGAATTGCAGTTGCAGCGACGTGAACAGGCGGCGCGCCTCGTCCCGGGTGTCGGCGGCGACCACGTTGATACCCAGCATCACATAGGGCCGCCGACAAGCCTCGGAAGGCTGGAAGCGCGTGCGGTACAGATCCAGCGCCGCCGTCAGGTAGCCCGGCGCGAAGTGCGAGGCGAAGGCGAAGGGCAGCCCCATCTGCGCCGCCAGTTGCGCGCTGAAAAGGCTGGATCCCAACAGCCACAGCGGCACGTCCAGTCCACCGCCGGGCACGGCCTGCACCGGCTGCCCCGGGCTCGGCGCCTGGAAATAGTGCTGCAGCTCGGCCACGTCCTGGGGGAAGCGGTCGGCGGTATCGCCCTGCCCCCGGCGCAGCGCGCGGGCGGTGGCCTGGTCCGACCCCGGCGCGCGGCCCAGGCCGAGGTCGATGCGGCCCGGATACAGCGAGGCCAGCGTGCCGAATTGTTCGGCGATGACCAGCGGCGCATGGTTGGGCAGCATGACGCCGCCCGCCCCTACCCGCATATGGGTCGTGCCGGCGGCCACGTGGGAAATCACGAGGGCCGTGGCGGCACTGGCGATGCCGGGCATGTTGTGGTGCTCGGCCAGCCAGTAGCGGCGATAGCCCCAGCGCTCGGCGTGCTGCGCCAGGTCGAGGGTGTTGCGGAAAGCGTCGGCGGCCGTGCCGCCGGCGCAGATGGGCGATAGATCCAATACGGACAGTGCGGTCATTCTGCTCTCGTGCAAGGGTTGCGCCCACCGGGCAGCGGGCGATGGCCACGCTGCGTTAACCCTGGGTTGACGAGGCTTGAAAAGACGTCGCTCGTCAGGCGGGAGGGCGCTCAATACACTCATCGTACCCTTCACCCCGGACTCTCTTCGATGAAAACCTTACCCGCCATAAGCCTATGGACCGCGCTGGCCGTCGCCTTGGTCCCGGCCGCCCACGCGCAGTCCGGCGCTTATCCCTCCCGTCCCATCAAGATGGTGGTCGGGTGGTCTCCTGGCGGCGCCACCGATCTGCTGGCCCGCATGGTCTCCACGGAACTGAGCCAGCAGCTCGGCCAGCAGGTGGTGGTGGACAACCGGCCCGGCGCCAACGGCACCATCGGCCACGCCCAGGTGGCGGCCGCCCCGGCCGACGGCTACACGCTGATCCTGGCCACCAACAGCACCTACGCCATCGCCGAGCACCTGTACAAGTCACTGTCCTACCGGCACGAGCGCGACCTCGCCCCGGTCTCGCTACTGGCCTCGAGCCCGCTCATCCTGGCGGTGCGCCCCACGCTGGAAGCGTCCGGCGTGAAGGACCTGCTGGCGCTGGCCCGCAAGCAGCCCGGCCGCCTGAACGTCGCCTCCGGCGGCAACGGCTCGACCAGCCACCTGGCGGCCGAACTGTTCATGAGCCTGACCGGCATTTCCATGACGCACGTGCCCTACAAAGGCGGCGGCCCGGCCAACAACGCGGTGGCCGCGGGAGAAGTCGACGCGGCCTTCCTGGACCTGGGCGTCGCGCTGCCCTTCGCCGCCGCCGGCCGCCTGAAGGCCATCGCCGTGACGGGCACCGCCCGCTCGCCCCTGCTGCCCGAGGTTCCCACCGTGGGCGAATCCGGCGTGCCCAGCTTCGAGTCGACGACCAACTTCGCGCTGTTCGCGCCGGCCGGTACGCCGCGCCCGATCATCGATCGCCTGCACCAGGCCGTGCACAAGGTCCTGACGGGCAACGACCTGCGCGACAAGCTGCGCCGGCAGGGCGTGGAAATCGTCGACGGCTCGCCCGACGAACTGCGCCGCGCTGCCGCTGCGGAAAGCGCCAAGTGGGCCCGCATCATCCGCGAACGCCACATTTCCCTGGACTAGGATGGCATCGCATTCCCACCCCGCGCTCGACGTCGCAGTCGTCGGCGCCGGGCCCATCGGCTGCGCCACCGCGGCCTATCTGCTTCGTCACGGACACCGTCCCTTCCTGTGGTCCCCCACGGCCGCCCGGCTCGAGCGCCGCGGCGGCATGGCGCGCATCGCCTGCACCGGCGCCCTGGACGGCGACATGGAGATCGAGCTGCTGGCCGCGCCGGAACGGCTGGCCGAGTTCGACACCGTCATCGTCTGCCTGCCGGGCAACGCCTATGCCGACGTGCTGGGACGGCTGGCGCCGCTGTGGCGCGACGGCCAGACCGTCATCGTCAGCGGCGCGCTCAGCCTGGCGCCGGTCTGGCTGCGCGAGCGCGCGGCGCGGCGCGGCTGCGACCTGCATGCCGCGGGCTGGGCCACGACGCCCACGACCGCGCACTTCCTGCCCGACGGCCGGCTGCACGCCAATCCGCTGCGCCATCGCATCGACATGGCCTCGACCGGAGCGGGCGACCGCGTCCTGGCGCTCTGCGCCGCCCTGCTGGGCGACCGCTTCGTCGATGCCGGCGACCTGCTGGCGCCGACGCTGGCCAACATCAACCCCATCGCCCACGCCGCCGAGGTCATCCCCAACCTGACCCGCATGGACCGGGGCGAGGACTGGCCGCTGTTCGGCTGCTTCACGCCGGTGGTCGGCCGCCTGGCCGCGGGCCTGGACCGGGAACGCCTGGCCACCGCCGCGGCGCTGGGCTTCGCCCTGCCCACGCTGGCCGAGCACTACAGCCGCTCTTACCATATCGAGGCCGGGCCGCTGCACGAGATGGCCGCCACCATCCAGGCGCGCGGCATGGGTCCCTCGGGCCCCGCCCGCCTGGACCACCGCTACGTGCTGGAAGACGCGCCCTTCGGACTGGTGTTCCAGGAAGCGCTGGCGCGGGCGGCGGGCGTGGAGTCGCCGCTGCTGTCGGCCTGCATCGACATCCTGGAGGCCGCCTATGCGCGCGACTTCCGAGCCGAGAACTTCCTGGTGGACGAACTGGGGCTGGCCTCGGGCGGCGTGGCCGAGCTGCGCAGCCGCTGCGCCGCCTCGCGCAGCGCCGACACGCCGCCGCGATGAGCGCCGCTGAAGCGATAGACCATCGCGATGGGGACCGGCGCAGGCAGGTCCTCCATGCCGATCTCCACCAGGGTTCCGCGCCGCAGGCGGTCCTCGATCACGCAGCGCGCCGCCAGCGTCACGCCCAGCGACTGTTCGGCCAGTTGCAGGTTGGTGATGGCATTGGTGGATTCGATCCGGGGCACGATGGGCGCCAAGCCATGGTGCAGCATGACCTGTTCCACCATCATGCGGGCGTTGGTCGGCCGTGGCGGCAGTATCCAGGCCTCGTCGCGCAGCGACCGCCACGCGTGGCGCCGGCGGCGGTCCGCGGCCAGCGGATGCGCCGGCGCACACACCACGGTCCACTCCTCGGTCCCGATCTGTTCGATCACGAAGCCGTCGGGTCTCAGCCCGCCCAGCTCGGACGGCGTGTTCATCGTGACCAGCACATCGAGGTCGCCGGCCTCCAGCTTCTGGCACATGTCGGCCAGGCGGCCCTCGACGATGCGAACCGGCGGCAGGCCGCCGTGGGCCGCCAGGTCGCGCAGCAGCCGGGGCACCAGCGTCCAGGCGATGAAGGGCGGTGCGCCCACCCGTATGCCCTGGTCGGCCGGCATGCCATGCGCGGCCAGTTCGTCCGCCAACTGGGCCACCTCGCCCAGCAGCACCCGCGCACGCTGGACGATCAGGTCGCCGGCCGCGGTCGTGACCACGCCGCGCGGCAGGCGATGGAAGATGGCCGTGCCGAACAGCGCCTCCACCTCGCGCAGCCCCTTGCTGACGGCCGCGGTGCTCAGGTGCAGCCGCTGGCCCGCCGCCCGCATGTTGCCGGCATCGGCCAGGGTGCTGATGAGTTCGAGCTGGCGCATCCTGAGCGCGGCCAGCAAGCGGTGTGTCGCATCGTGCATACGGATCGTCCTGACAGGCGGGCGCGGCTGCGCGCCCGCACGCGAGCATACTCCGCGGAGGCCGCATGACGCACCGGATACCCGCCGTGCGCATCCTCGCCACCGGCGGCACCATCGCCGGCGCCGCGCCATCGCCAAGCGACACCAGCGGCTACCGCGCCGGCGCCCTGCCGGTCGCTGCGCTGCTGGCCGCCCTTCCGCCGCAGGACGACGTCCGCCTGGACGCACGGCAACTGGCGTCACTGGACAGCAAGGATGCGTTGCCGGAGTTCTGGCAGATGCTGGCCCGGGAACTCGCACAGGCGCAGGCGGACCCCGACGTCGACGGCGTGGTGCTGACCCACGGCACCGACACCCTGGAGGAGACGGCCTGGTTCCTGCACCTGACGCTGGCCCTGGCCAAACCGCTGGTCCTCACCGGCGCCATGCGCCCCGCCACCGCGGCCTCCGCCGACGGCCCCATGAACCTGCTGCAGGCCGTGCAGGTGGCGGCCTGCCCACAGGCGGCGCGGCACGGCGTGCTGGCCGTCCTGAACGGCCAGATCCATCACGCCCGCCATCTGCGCAAGGCGCACACGCATCGCGTGGACGCCTTCGACAGCGGAGAAGCCGGGCCCGCCGGCTTCATCCAGGACGGCTACGTCGGCTGGTTCTGGCCGCCCCGCCCTTGCGCGCCGCGCTTCGCGCCGGATACGCCGCTCGCGCCCGTGGACATCCTGTTCGACTATCCCGGCATCTCGGTCTCGATGGTCGACGCGGTCCTGCGCGGCGGCACGCGCGGGCTGGTCTGGGCCGGCTACGGCAACGGCTCGATCAGCGGCCGCATCGAACCGCTGCTGCGCGAGGCCGGCCGGCAAAGCCTGGCGATCGTGCGTGCCACCCGCGGCGGCGCCGGCCGGGTCGGGCTGCCCGGCACCTGCGGCTTCATCCAGGCCGCCGGCCTGGACCCCTACAAGGCGCGCATCGCACTGATGCTGGCACTGGGCGCCGGTACCCCGCCGGGGGCACTGCAAACGCTGTTCGACACACTCTCCTACGAATGAAGGATGCCGGCGGGCGCCCTGGGTTTTCCCCAGCGCCTCTTCGTTGAAAATGGCAACTTGTTACGGTATAGTTGATAAAATCCATAGTTGATTTAAGCAACAATCTGGCTTTTCCCCGGCAAGGACGGCAAGTCCCCCGGACAGCCGCCATCGAGGAGACAGCATGAAGACCCGTTTCGCCCTTCAACTGGGAGCCGTCGCGGCTGCCTTGGCGACAACGCTGCCCGCCTGGGCGCAAAGCGAATCCGCGGCCAACTACCCCTCGCGGCCGATCCGCATCATCGTTCCCTACACGCCCGGCGCGATCAACGACGTGCTGGCGCGCCGCATCGCGCAGCAACTGTCCGAGGCGCTCAAGCAGTCGGTCGTCGTCGAGAACAAGCCCGGCGGCGGCACCGTCATCGGCACCGAATACGTCGCGCGCGCCGAACCCGACGGCTACACCCTGCTGCAGACGGCGGCGTCCCACTCGATCAATCCCAGCCTGGTCGCCAAGCTGCCCTACGATTCGATCAAGAGCTTCAGCTTCATCAGCCTGGTGGGAACCTCGGCCTATGTAATGACCGCCACGCCCAGCCTGCCCGCCAACACGGTTCCCGAGCTGATCGCGCTGGCCAAGTCGCAGCCGGGCAGGATCTCGTACGCCTCGACCGGCAACGGCGGCAGCGCCCACCTGATGGGCGAACTGCTCAAGGACATGGCCCAGGTCGACCTGATGCACATCCCCTACAAGGGCCTGGCCCAGGGCCTGAACGACGTCGCCAGCGGACAGGTGCAGTTGACGTTCAGCACCTATACCGGCGCGATGGCCTACCTGCAGCCCGGCCGCGTGAAGGCGATCGCCGTCACGGGCAAGCAACGCATGTCGGTACTGCCCAACGTGCCCACCATCGCCGAGACCCTGCCCGGCTACGATGTCTCGGGCTGGTGGGGCTACGTGGCGCCGGCCGGCACGCCCAAGCCCATCGTCGACAAACTGAACCGCGAATTGAACAAGATCGTGCAGTCGCCCGAATTCAAGGAGCACTTCAAGTCCCAGGGCGTCGAGATGCTGGGCACCACGCCCGAGGAATTCCGGACCCACGTCGAGCGCGAGATGGAAACCTGGCGCAAGCTGATCAAGAAAGCCAACATCACGATGGGCTGACCCTTCGGCCATGAAGATCGCCCGCTGGTCGCTGGATTTCTATCGCCTGCCCTACCGCCGCCAGGTGGTCTGGGCCAACGCGATCGAGGATGCGGGCGTCTACGCCCTGCTGCGCATCGAGTCGGACGACGGCCTGGCCGGGATGGCCGAGGGCACGGTCAAGGCGACCTGGTCCGGGGTCTCTCCGGCGTCGCTGGCCGCCGCCCTCAAGGACCTGGTCATGCCGATGGCCGCTGGCCTGGACGTTTCCGATCCGGCGACGCTGCGCCAGGCGCTGGCTCCCCTGCCCGAGAACCGCCTGGCCAAGGGCATGCTGGAAACGGCCTGCTGGATGCTGCGAGCTGCCCACGCGAACCAGCCCTTGTGGCAACTCTGGGGCGGCACGCCCGAGGTCGAAGTGACCTGGACCGTGACCCGCCAGCCGCCGGAGGTCATGGCGCGCGAGGCCGCCGGCGCGGCCGAGCGCCATGGCATACGTGCGTTCAAGATCAAGGGCGGACAAGGCATGGACGTCGACCGGCAGGCGCTGCGCGCCATACGCCGGGCGGTGGGCGACGGCGCGGTCTTCAACGTGGACGCCAACTCGGCCTATGCGCCGGACGAGGCCGCGGCCTACCTGCGCCTGCTCGAGGACGAAGGGGTCGAAACCGCGGAAGATCCCTGCCCGCTGCGGCCGGACGCCCAGTTCGAGGCCTTGCAGCGCGGCACCGCGCTGCCCATCCTGGTGGACAGCCCCTGCGCCACGGCCGCCGACGCGGCGCTGTTCCTGGAACGGGGCGCGCGCTCGCTCAGCGCCAAGCCCGGGCGCATAGGCATGACCGAAACGCTGGCCATCGGCGAACTGGCACGCCGCTACGGCGCCCGGGTCGCCACCGGTATCTATGCGGAAAGCGCGCTGGGTACCCTGATCAACCTGCAGCAGGCCGCGGCCGTGCCTGCCGCCGACTGCGCCTTCGCCGCGGAACAGACGTTCTTCCTGACCCTGGCCGAGCAGATCGTACCCGCCGAGCCGGTCATCCGGCGCGGCCGCGTGGCGCTGCCGTCCTCCCCTTGCCTGGACGACTGGATAGACCGCGAGCGGCTGGAGCGGTACCGCCTGCCCGTGTCCGCTTCCTGAGGGATTCGGTCTGCGCCTGCAGCCAGGCGCGAAAATCCGCCAGCACCGGGTCGCCGGCGTTTTCCACCGGATAGGCGAAGTAATAGGCGCCTTCGCTGCGCACGGCCAGATCCGACAGCACCTTGAGCTTGCCCGACCGCAGTTGGTCGCCGATCAGGAAACGCGGCAGCAGCGCCACGCCCAGGCCGGCGCAGGCGGCGCTGATCAGCATGGACTGGATCTCGAAACGAGGCCCCCGCATGACGTTGACGTCGGCCAGCCCCGCCGCCGCGCACCAGTGTCGCCAGGCCTCGGGGCGCGTCATCAGGTGCAGCAGCCGACAGCCCACGATGCCACGCGGGCCGAGCGCGGCGGCGCCCCGCAGCAATGCCGGGCTGCCCACCGGCAGCAGCACCTCGTCGAACAGGTGATCGACGCCGGCGCCGGGCCAGTCGGGCGCGCCGAAATACAGGGCGCCGTCCAGCGCGCTTTCGCTGAAGAAGAAACGCGTACTGCGCGCGCTGACGTGCACGGTCGCACCGGGCTGGCCCTCGTAGAACGAAGCCAGCCTGGGCACCAGCCACTGCGACCCGACGGTGGGCAGCGCGGCGATCTCGAGTACCACGCCGCCGCCTTCATGTCCCATGACCTCCTGCGTGTCGCGCTCGATGCGTTCTATGGTCTGCATCACCCGTTCGCCATACATGGCGCCCGCGCGAGTCAGGGAAATGCGCTTCTTGATGCGGTGGAACAGCCGCACGCCCAGTTGTTCTTCCAACAGCGAGATCTGCCGCGACACGGCGCTTTCGGTCAGCGCCAGCTCGGCCGCCGCGCGGGTGATGCTGAGGTGGCGGGCGGCCGCGTCGAAGGCGGTCAACGCACCGATGCTGGGCAGCCTGCGTCGCATTGGGTCATTCCAAAAACTCAAGATGTGTCCAGAATAAATCGTTTGTCGGGCCTCGGACAAGACTCCTAGGATGTGTCCCGTTCCTCCACATCCCTGCAAGCCATGACCGCAAACAACCAACGAGTCCTGATCGCCGGCGCCGGCCCGGTGGGCCTGGTGGCCGCCAACGTGCTGGCGGACGCCGGCATACCCGTGACGGTGTTCGAGGCCGAGGCCAGCCTGCCCCAGACCTTGCGCGCCTCCACCTTCCAGCCGGCCACGCTGGATCTGCTCGCCCGCCTCGATATTTCGAAATTACTCATCAACATGGGCCTGGTCGCCCCGCGCATGCAATACCGCGATCGCCAGGGCTGGGTAGCCGAGTTCAACTTCGGCGCCATCGACGGCGAGACCGCGCACCCCTATCGCCTCCAGTGCGAGCAGTTCAAGCTGAACGGCCTCCTGGTCGACCGGCTGGCGCGCATTCCGCATGCCGAGGTCCGCTTCGACGCGCGCGTGGCCGACGCGCGGCAGGATGCGAACGGCGTGACGCTTACGGTCCAGGGCACGGACGGCGCCGAGACGACCGAGCGCGGCACCTGGCTGATCGGCGCCGACGGCGGCCGCAGCGCCGTACGCGACCTGGTGGGCGTGGTGCTGGAAGGCTTTACCTGGACCGAACGCTTCCTGGTCGCCAGCACCCCCTTCGATTTCGCCGACGTCATTCCCGGCCTGGCCGAAGTCAGCTACTTCGCGGACCCGGAACAATGGTTCTTCCTGCTGCGCGTGCCGGGCCTCTGGCGCGTGATGCTGCCGGTGGGCGCCGATGAAACCGACGCCGACATCCTGTCCGACGCCAGCATCCAGCGACGCCTGCAATGCGTGCACCCGAACCCGGCCGGCTACGCCATCGAACACCGCACCATCTATTCCGTGCACCAGCGCGTAGCGCCGCGCTACCGTGTGGGCCGGGCCTTCCTGGCGGGCGACGCGGCCCACCTGAACAATCCGCTGGGCGGCATGGGCATGAACGGTGGCATACATGATGCTTTCAACCTGGCCGACAAGCTCGCCCGCGTCTGCCTGGGGCAGGCCGACGACGCCCTGCTGGACCGCTACGAGGCGGAACGCCGGCCCGTCGCGCTCGACTACGTGAACAAGATCACCATCGCCAACAAGACCAACCTGGAGACGCGGGACGAAGCGCGGCAGAAGACCTGGCGCGAAGAGATGACCCGCACGGCCGGGGACGGGCAACTGGCCAGGGAGTACCTGTTGAAGGTATCCATGATCAGCAGCCTGCGGCGGCCGGAGATGCACCAGGGAGCCTGACCCTCATGCGCTTCCCTTCCCTACCATCCTCCATCGGGAGTCCAGCATGTTCAGCAAACTCGCACTAGGTACCCTCCTCGCGCTGGCGTCGGCCACGGCCTGGGCCGATCCGTATCCCAGCCGCCCCATCACCATCGTGACGCCGTTCCCGCCGGGCAGCACCAGCGACATCATTCCCCGCCTGCTGGCGCCCCATGTCTCGAAGGCCCTGGGCACCACGGTCGTCGTCGAGAACCGTGCTGGCGCCAACGGCTCGCTGGGCGCCGCGAAAGTGGCGACCTCGCCCGCCGACGGCTATACGCTGCTGATGGCCACGACGGGCGTGCTGGCCATCAACCCCTGGGTGTACAGCAAGCTCGCGTATGCGCCGGCCAAGGACTTCGATCCGGTCATCAACGCCGCGTCCACCCCCAACCTGCTGGTGGCCCATCCAGGCATCGCGGCGTCCAACCTGAAGGAACTGGTGGAGCTGGCGCGCAAGCGCCCCGGCGAGCTGACCTTCGCCTCGGCCGGCAACGGCAGCACCAGCCACCTGTGCGGCGAATCGCTGAAGGCGGCCACCGGCGTGGACCTGGTGCACGTGCCCTACCAGGGGCCCGCCCCGGCCATGCAGGACGTGTTGAGCGGCCGCGTCGGACTGATGTGCGACAACCTCTCGAACGTCCTCCAGTACGTCAAGAGCGGCCGCCTGAAGGCCATCGCGCTGACCGCCAAGGAACGCAGCCCGCAGGCGCCGGACATCCCCACCTCGGCCGAGGCCGGCTATCCCGACGTGCAAGCCGGCAACTGGTACAGCTTCGTCGCGCCCGCCGGCACGCCGCGCCCCATCGTCGACCGGCTGAACGCCGAGTTCGCCAAGGCCTTGCACGACCCCGCCGTCACGACCCGGCTGGAATCGCTGGGACTGACCATCATCGCCGACAAGCCCGACGAGTTTCGCGCCTTCATCGCGCAGGAATCGGCCCACTGGCAGAAGGTGGTCAAGGCCGCCAACGCCCGGCTGGACTGACGCCGGCCGGATCCGGCCGCCATGCCGTGGCATGACGGCCGCCACGCTATTCCGATGGATACACGATGCTCCTGAACTTCATCACCGGCGCGGGCACGGTCCCGCGCGACACCGCCATCTCGCACGCCGTCATCGCCGGCTGGACCGGCCGCGACCGCGAGGCGATGGAAAAACATATCGCCGAGCTGGAGGCCCTGGGCGTCCCGCGACCGGCCGCCACGCCCATGTACTACCGCGTCGCCGCCTCGCGCCTGACCACCCTCGACCACATCGAGGTCAGCGGCATCGACTCCAGCGGCGAGGTCGAATTCGTCATGCTGCGTGCGAGCGGACAGTTGTGGGTCGGCATAGGCTCGGACCACACCGACCGCAAGGTCGAGACCGTGGGCGTGGCGATCTCCAAGCAGTTGTGCGAGAAACCCATAGGCGCCGACTGGTGGCTGTTCGACGACGTGGCCGCGCATTGGGACCGGCTGCTGCTGCGCGCCTTCATCGAGGAAGACGGCCGGCGCGTGCCCTACCAGGAAGGCCCGGTGTCGGCCATGCGCCATCCGCTCGATCTGATCGCCGGCTACACCGACGGCGCGGGCGCCCTGCCCGAGGGCGGCGCGATGTTCTGCGGCACCCTTCCCGCACACGGCGGCATCCGCTGCTCGGCCCGCTTCGACTTCGAATTGCACGACCCCGTGCTGGACCGCACGCTGCGCCACGGCTATCGCGCCGAGGCGCTGCCCGTGGCCGGCTGACCCTTTTCCATCAGGAGCCCCTATGCCCGTGAACAAGCTGCACGACGAATTCCATACGTTGGACATGGAGAACGGCTGGCAATTGCCCGAAGGCTACGACCCCGCCTCCGGCGCCCGCGAGAAGATCCTCGCCGGCGCGCTGGATGTCTTGAACAAGCGGGGCAGCCGCACCCGCCTCTTGCGCTTTCCGCCGGGCCTCCACACGCGGGAGGCCATCGTTCACGACCATTGGGAAGAAGTCTTCCTGGTCTCCGGCGACCTGACGGTGGGCAACGACGCCAACGGCAACGGCGGCACGCCGTTCTCCGGCTACACCTACGCGGTGCGCCCTCCCGGGGCCTGGCACGGCCCCTTCAAATCGAACGGCGGCTGTCTCCTTCTGGAAATACACTATTACGACCCCGCCTGAACGAGACTCCGCGATGCCGTCCTTGATGTCCCTCGAACACCTGAGCGCCGAGCTGGACGCCGGCCGCGTGACCAGCCGCGCGCTGGTGGAAGCCTGCCTGGCGCGCATCGTCGATCCGTCCGGCGAAGGCGCGCGCGTCTATACCCTGGTTGATGCCGACAGCGCACGGCGCGCCGCCGATGCGGCCGATGCGGCACGCGCACGGGGGGAACGGACCCGGCGCCTGGCGGGCATTCCCATCTCGATCAAGGACTTGTTCGACATCGAAGGCCAGGTCACGACGGCCGGCTCGCGCGTGCTGGCCGACGCCCCGCCCGCCGCGCGCGACGCCGCGGCGGTCGCCCGCCTGCGCGAGGCGGGCTTCGTCGTCATGGGCCGCACGAACATGACGGAGTTCGCCTATTCGGGGCTGGGGCTCAATCCCCACTACGGCACGCCGCTCAATCCCTACGACCGCAAGACCGGCCGGATCCCCGGCGGTTCGTCCTCGGGCTCGGCGATCTCGGTCACCGACGGCATGGCGGCCGCAGGCCTGGGCACCGATCCCGGCGGGTCGTGCCGCATCCCCGCCGCGCTGACCGGCCTGGCCGGCTTCAAGCCCACGGCGGCGCGCGTACCCGCCGCCGGCGCCTTTCCGCTGTCGACCACGCTGGACAGCATAGGCGGCATCGGCCACACGGTGAACTGCTGCGCCATCGTCGACGCCGTCCTGTCCGGCGACACGATGCACCTGAACGAGCAGGCGCCCCTGGCCGGCCTGCGCATAGGCGTACCGCAAACCCTGGCGCTGGACGGCATGGACCGCGACGTAGCCGCGGCCTTCCAGGCCACGCTGCAACGGCTGTCGCAAGCCGGCGCGGCCATCGTGGACATGCCCTTCGCCGAATTCTCGGAACTGGCGGCCATCAATGCCAAGGGCGGCTACACGGCCGCCGAGTCCTACCCCCTGCACCGGGACATGATGGCCCGGCACGGCGATCTGTACGATCCGCGCGTCAAGGTACGCATCGAGAAAGGCGCGCAACTGACCGCCCGGGACGTCGCCGAACTGCATACCCGCCGCGCCGACTGGATACGGCGCACGAGCCGGCACTTCGAGACGCTGGACGTGATCGCCTGCCCCACGGTGCCCGTCATCGCGCCGGCGCTGCATGAACTGGCCGACGACGAGGCCTATGGCCGGATCAATCTGCTGATGCTGCGCAACCCGACCTTCATCAACTTCCTGGACGGGTGCGCCATTTCACTACCTTGCCACGAACCGGGCACGGCGCCGGTCGGGCTCATGCTGGCCGCGCCGGGCGGCCATGACCGCCGCCTGCTGGCGGTGGCACGCGCCGTCGAGACCCTGCTCGCGGCGCGCTGAACCGGCGGCGCTTACTTGCGCCGCGCGAACTCCAGGTACTCGAGGTCGAAGCTCATGCCCCAGCCCGGCGCCGTCGGCAGCGTGTAGAAGCCGTCGACGAACGGCCGTGCCGACTGGTTCGCGATCAGCTTGTAGAAGAACGGATCGCGCCAGGGCAGCATGACTTCGGCATAGCGGCCGTTGACCACGCCCGCCGACATCATCAGACCGATCTGCGGCTCCAGGTGCTGCATGACCGAAACGTTGAAGGCCGAGGCCAGCATCGCCACGCGCCGCCACTCGGTCGGACCACCGCCCCAGCTCGCGTCGAAGTTGCAGATGTCGATGGCGCCCGCCGTCAGCAGGTCGCGGCAGCCGAAGCGCGAGAGTTCGCTCTGCCCCGCGGCCACCGGCACGCCGCCCACCGTCCGCACCACCGCCATGTCGGCGCGGTCGTTGTCCCAGCGGCAGGGTTCCTCGAACCAGGCCAGGTTCAGGTCGCGGGTCCGGCGCACGAACTCCAGCGCCTCTTCGCGGCTCCAGCCCTGGTTGGCGTCGCAGGCCAGCACGAAGGCATCGCCGCCGGCCCGGCGCACGGTCTGGGCGCGCAGGGCATCTTCGGCGGGCGTCTTGCCGCCCAGCTTGAGTTTCAGGCCATGGATGCCGAAGGCCTTCAGTTCGGCCACTTCGTCGGTCAGGGCTTCCAGGTCGCCGCTCTGGCGGTAGTACCCACCCAGCGCGACCACCGGCACCCGCTCGCGCGCGCCGCCCCACAACAGATGCAGCGGCAGGCCGGCCAGCTTGCCCACGGCATCGTGCAGCGCGCTGTCCACGCAGGCCTGGGCCCGCAGCGCCACCCGGCGGTCGCGCAGGAAAGGCTCGGTCGCGCGCCGCGTGGCGGCCCAGGCATCGTCGATGGCCGCGACGCGGCGGCCCTTGAGCAGCGGCTCCAGTTCGTCGTGGATCAGGCGGATGATGTCCGGCTGCAGTTCGTCGTCGTTGCCATTGAAGCACTCGCCCACCACACCGGCGTCGGTATGGATTCGCGTAACGATTGTGCAGCGATGGGTCAGCTTCAGGGTCGATCCCGTGGCCGGACGTTCGAGCTCCACCTTCAGCGGGATGGTCTCGATGCGGGTGATGCGGGCGTCCACCAGGGCGGGCGCGCCGTCTTGTCGGATTGCGGAAGTCATATCGCTCCTTGGCCGGGTTCGAGTGCGTAGATCCGTTCGCACATGACCCGGCGCGTATTCTGGAAATGCGGGCGCACGCGGCTGCTCCAGTCGGTCGCGCGCACGGCCAGCCAGGCGGGATCCTGCTGGATGGCGGGCGTGGTCAGGTCATAGCAGGCCAGCGACCGCTGGCTGCCATCGGCATTGTCCGCCACCAGCCGGCGCGCACGCACGTTGCCCGCCACGGCGGCCAGCCCGGGCAGGTGCTCCTGCCCGTACCAGTCCGACAGGTCCCCGGCCACTTCCGGGCGCACGTCGGTCTCGACCACGTAGTGATGCGTGGCCGGCTGGCCTTGCGACACACCGGGCAGATCCTGCACCGGCGACAGGACCAGGACGTCCGGGGCCTGGCCGGGCAGCAGCCTGCCGGCCCGTTCGGTGATGGCGCCGGCCAGTTCCAGGCCGCCGGGCAGCGCGGACCAGAAGTACAGGTACAGATGGGAGCCGTCCAGCGCACGGTTGGCGTCCACGCGCTCGAAGCACCCGGGGTGGGCGGCCGCCACCTCGGCCGCCAGCCGTTCGATGGCCGCCAGGTCGGCGGGCACCGGGGAATACCGCAACAACACCGCGGCGGGTCTACTCATAGATGCATCTTCCAGAAATGGCCTGCCTAACGCGTCAGTCGGCCTGGATGCCGAGCCGCTTGATCAGCTCCGCCCACTTGGTCGTTTCGCCAGCCATGAATTTGCCGAAGGGTTCCGGCGACAGATAGGCCACCGACGCGCTCTCGGCCGCCAGGCGCTGGCGCATGTCCGGCTTGGCCAGGATGTCGCCGATGGTCTTGCTCAGCTTGTCGACGATGGCAGGCGGCGTGCCGGCCGGCGCCAGGATGCCCCACCAGTTGTCGCCGTCGTAGCCCGGCAGTCCCGCTTCCTGGACCGTGGGCACCTCGGGCAGCACCGGCTGGCGCTGGGTACCGCTGACGGCCAGCGGCCGCAGGCGGTTGGCCTTGACGTGCGGCAGGGCCTGCAGCACGGTGCCGACGGACACCTGGGCATGGCCCGCAGCAACGTCGGTCAGGGCCGCGCCGGCGCCCTTGTAGGGCACGTGCGTCATCGAGATGCCGGCCCGGATCTCGAACAGCTCGCTGACCAGATGCTGCGAACTGCCCACGCCGGACGACACGTAGTTGAGCTTGCCCGGATTGGCCTTGGCGTAGGCGATCAGGTCCGACAGCGTCTTCACCGGCAGGCCCGGATAGACCGAAATCAGCAGCGGCGCTGTCGCCAGCCGGGCAATGGGCGCGAAGTCCTTGTTCGGATCGTAGGACAGTTTCTTGTACAGCGTCGAATTCGCCGTATGCGGGGTCGAGATCAGCAGCAGCGTATAGCCGTCGGGACGGGACTTGGCCACCACCTCGGTGCCGATGGTACCGCCCGCGCCTCCGCGGTTGTCGACGATGAACGGCTGCCCCAGGCTCTTGGACAGTTCCTCGCCGATCAGGCGGCCGACGATGTCGTTGCTGCCGCCGGGCGCGAACGGGATAACGATGCGCACGGGACGGTCAGGATAGCCGTCGGCGCGCGCGGCGCCCAGCGTGGACGCCAGCGCCAGGGCAACGGCCGGGACCAGGAATTTGCGGGACATGTGCATGGGGTCTCCTCGTGCATGCCGCCTTGGCGGCATCCCGCTGGCGGCGTTTCGTCAAGAGGCGGCATTGTGCGCACGCGCGCCGTTTTCATCAATAAAATAGCTTCTACATCTGATATCCACAAATTAAATACCATGGATCTGCAGCAGCTGGAATCCTTCGTGCGCGTGGCCGAACTCGGCAGCCTGACCCGCGCCGCGCTGGTGGCGGGCGTCTCCCAACCCACGCTCAGCCGCCACATCCGCCTGCTCGAACTCGAACTGAAATCCCACCTGCTGGTCCGCACCGGCCGCGGCGTGGAGCTGACCGAATCCGGCAAATGCCTGCTGTCCTACGGCAACGCCATCCTGAAGCTGACGCGGCAGGCCCGCGCCGACATCCAGGCGCTGCGCGAGCAGCCCACCGGCAGGCTGACCGTGGGCCTGCCCCCGCGCATCGCGCACGTGCTGACGCCGGAACTGGTCAAGCAGTTCCGCAAGCGCTATCCCGAGGCATCGATTTCCGTTTCCGAGGGCCTGAGCGTCGCGCTGCGCGAGGACCTGATCCTGGGCAAGATCGAGATCGCGCTGCTGTTCGACCCGCCGCCCAGCCCCCGGCTCGAATACCGCAGCCTGTATCGCGAGGACATGGTGCTGTGCGGCCGCCCCAAGCCCGCCTTCCCACTGCCGGCGCGGCTGGCGGCGCGGGAGCTGGAGCGGTACCCGGTCCTGGTGCCCAGCATTCCGAACGCCGTGCGCAACGTGATCGAGGCCGGCTGCCGGCCCCACGGCATCAAGCTGAACGTCGTGGCCGAGGTCGACGCCGTGCACACCCTGCTCAAGCTCGCGCTGAGCGGACAGGGCTATGCCATCGTGCCGCGCAGCGCGGCCCCCATCGCCAGCACGGTCGAAGGCGGCCCGTTCCGGATCTCCACCATCGGCTCGCCGCGCATGCGCAACAACCTTGTATTGGCCACCGCCCGCGAGCGGCCGCTGTCGCAGCTCGCGCAGGGCACGGTGGAGCTGCTGGTAGCCCAGGACATCGGCCGCCTGCTGGACGCGGGGCGGCGCATAAACGGATAGGCGCGCCGCCTAGCGGATGCGGCCCGCGCCGGGCTTGTGGGCCACCACGTCGCCGAACTCTTTCGATTCGAGGATGGCCAGCCGCGCGTCGTCGATGGCGGCGGCATGATCGCGGGCACGGCGGCGACGCTCCAGCAGTATCAGGCGCTTGGTCTGCGCCACCGCCGCCGCGGAATTCGAGGCGATGCGCCGTGCCAGCGCCATCGCGGCCGCGACGCTGTCCGGCACGACCTCGTCCACCAGACCGATGCGCAGCGCTTCGCGCGGTTCGATCAGCCGGGCCGTCAGCATCAGGTCCAGCGCGCGCGGCTCGCCCACCAGCCCTGGCAGGGTGACCGCGCTGACACCCGAGAGCATGCCGTGCTGGACTTCGGGGAATCCCAGCTTGCCGGTCTCGGCGGCGATACGGAAATCGGCGTGGATGGCCAGGGTCAGGCCCATGCCTATGGTGAAGCCGTGCAGCGCCGCCACCACCGGCTTGTGCAGCTCCACGCCTATGCCGGGAATGGCGTCCATCAGCGTCCGCGTGTCCACCATGGTGCCGGTCGCCTGCATCTCCTTGATGTCCGAGCCCGCGCAGAAGGCCTTCTCGCCCGCCCCGCGCAGCACCAGCACCGACACGGACGGATCCTGCGCCGCGTCGCGCCAGATGCGGCCCAGCTCCCGCTTGGCGGGCACGTCCAGCGCGTTCATGCGCTCCGGGCGGTTGATGACGATCTCGTGGATGCCGCCTTCGAGCGGACGATAGTCGATACCCATGCAGGCCTCTTCCGGTGAATGGCGCCGGCGATACGTTGACAGGCGGTTGCCGGCTATGCAAACTATACTGCAAATGTGTAAATAGTAAACATTATGTGCATATAATGCACAAAAACGAGGACGCCCCACCCATGAAAGCCGTCATCCTTTCCGCCTTCGGCGCACCCGACACCCTGGAAATCCGCGAGGTCCCCACTCCCTCCCCGGCGCCGGGCGAGGTCCTGGTGCAGGTCAAGGCGGCAGGCATCTGCCACCATGACGTCCTGCACCGCGCGGGCAAGCTGCCCGGCGCGCGCGCCGGCGTCGTCCTGGGCCACGAGACCTCGGGCGAGGTCGTGGCTGTGGGCGATGGCGTGATCACGCACCGCGTGGGCGACCCGGTGGTCATCTACCAGCGCCAGTTCTGCGGCCTATGCCGCAACTGCCTGCGCGGCCGGCAGGACATGTGCCGCGCGCTGGGCCTGCCGGCCGTCGACACCGTCGGCGGCTACGCCGAATACGTCTGCGTGCCCGCGCCCATGGCCATCCCCGTGCCGCGGGGCCTGCCCTGGGAAGCGGCGGCGCTGTCGTGCTGCCCGATAGGCACCAGCCTGCGCGCGCTGCGTACCCTGGCCGGCACCAGCCCCGGCGACACGGTCCTCATCACCGGCGCCAGCGGCGGCCTGGGCATGCACCAGATCCAGATCGTGCGCGCCCTGGGCGCCCGCTCGATTGCCGTCACGTCGAGCCCGGCCAAGGCCGCGCACCTGGAATCGCTCGGAGCCGACGAAGTGATCGTGGCACCGGACCTGAAATTCAGCGCCCAGGCCTGGCAGCTCACGGGCAAGCAAGGCGTGGACATCGCCATCGACAACCTGGGCCTGTCCCTGCCCGAGACCCTGCGCAGCATGGCCCAGGGCGGCACGGTGGTGGTGCTCGGCAACATAGACGGCCAGGCGGTGGACCTGCTGCCCGGCCTGTTGATCGGCCGACGGATACGCGTCATGGGATCGGGCAGCGGCACGCTGGAGGACATCCGCCAGGCGCTGGCGATGCTGGCTTGCGGCCAGATCCGCCCCGTCATCTCCGCCACCCTGCCCTTCCACGAGATCCGCCGCGCGCACGAGCTTCTCGACACCCGGGCCGTGGAAGGCCGGGTGATCATGCAGGGCTGGTCATGAACATCAGTGCCCTGCTTCAACGATGCGCGCAGCGCTGGCCCGGCCAGCCCGCGATCGTGGACGCGCGCGACGGCAGCGTCCTGGACTTCCCGTCGTTCGCCGCGCGCGTGTTCGGACTCGGCCACGCGCTGCGCGCGGACGGGCTCGGCGACGGCGACCGCGTCGCCATCCTGGGAGACAACACGCCCGCTTATCTGCTGTGGGACTACGGCGCGATGTCGGCAGGGCTGGTGCGGGTGCCGCTCGACCCCGCGCTCAGCGCCGACGAACAGGCGGCGCAACTGATCGACGCCCAGGCCGGCATGCTGGCCCATGGCGCCGAATACGGCGAACGCGCGCGCGAGCTGGTCGCTCGCGTGCCCGGCTTGCGGCTGCGCCCGCTGGAGGCCGACGCGGGCAGCCGCGATGCGCCCGCGGCGACGCCCGCCGCCGACGCCATGGCCTCGCTCAACTACACGGGCGGCAGCACCGGCGCGCCCAAGGCCGTCATCATCACCCACGGCAGCATCACGTCGGCCCTGCAGAACATCGTCATGGCACGCGGCCAGCATCCTGGCGACGTCATGCTCAACATGCGGCCGCTATGGCCGATCGCCGCCATCATCGTGCTGGCCCAGCTGGCCGCGGGCGGCTCGGTCGTACTGGCGGGCCGCTTCGAGCCGGCGCGCTTCCTGAAACTGCTGGAACGCCACCGCGCCACCTCGACTTCCCTGGTCCCCACCCACCTCGTGCGGCTGCTGAAGGAAACCCGGCCCGCCGACCACGACCTGGGCGCGCTGCGCAGCATGGACGTAGGCGCGGCGGCCATTCCGCCCGACACCTTCCTGGCCGCCATCGAGGCCTTCGGCCCGCGCTTCGGCATCCTGTATGGACTGACCGAGGCCTCGTGGAGCTGCTACCAGCCGCCGGGCGCGCTGGCCGCTCCCGCGACCCGGACGCAAGCCGTGCGCAGCGTGGGCCGGCCGCTGTTCGGCTGCGAGATCCGCATCGAACGCGATGGGGAAACCGCTCCGGCGGACGCGGAAGGCGAAGTGCTGATACGCGGCGCGCACGTCGCAGCCGGCTACTGGCGGCAGCCGGAACTGACCGCCCGGGTCTTCCGCGACGGCTGGTTCCGCACCGGCGACCTCGGCATCCTGGACGCCTCGGGCGTACTGCGCATCACCGGCCGCCTGAAGGAAGTGATACGCAGCGGCGGCAAATCCATACTTCCGGACGAGGTGGAGCGCGCGCTGTGCAGCCACCCCGCCGTTGCCGAAGCGGCCGCGGCCGGACTGCCCGACCCCGAGTGGGGCGAGATCGTCGGCGCCGCCGTCGTGCTGCACGCGGGCGCGGCGGCCACGGCCGAGGAACTGATGGAACACTGCCGCCAATCGCTGTCGGGGTTCAAGAAGCCGCGCGTGATCCGCTTCGCCCCGGCCATCCCCAAGTCCCACTACGGCAAGGTGCAGCGGGCCAAGGTGCGGGCCCTGCTCGAGGACGAAGCCTGAGCGCCGGGCGTCTCGTCACTGCTCGGCGATATTGGCCAGCTTCACGATCTCGCGCGACTTGGCCGTTTCCTGGTCGATGAAGGCCCGGAAACGGGCGCCCGACACCCCCGACGGTTCGAGACCCTGGCGCTCGAACCAGGCGCGCGTGTCGGGCTCGGCCACGAAACGCTTGACGGCGGCTTCCAGCTTGTCCACCACGGAGTCCGGCAGCCCCGCCGGTCCCCACAAGCCATACCAGGTCGAGAAGTTGACCTCGGGATAGCCCGCCTCGGCGAACGTCGGCACCTCGGGAGCCAGCGTGCTGCGCTTGTTCCCGGTGATGGCCAGCGCCTTGAGCTTGCCGGCCTTGACCGGGGGCAGCGATGTCAGCAGCGGATCGATCATGCCGCTGACCTGCCCGCCCATCAGGTCGACCAGCGCCGGCCCGGTGCCCTTGTAGAGCACGGTGGGCACGGCCAGTCCGGCCCGATGCTTGAACGACTCCACGTCCAGGTGGCCCGCCGCGCCGAAACCGCCCACCGCGAAATTGAACCGGTCGGGCGCCGCCTTGGCCTGGGCCACGAAGTCCTGGACCGACCCGGCCGGCGCCGACGCGGGCGTGACGAACAGCAGCGGCCCCGAGGCGACCAGCGCGAGATGCGTCAGGTCGCGGGCCGGATCGAAGGGCGGCTTGTCCTTCATGATGAGCGGGTTGACCACCAGGGTCGAGGCCGTGAACAGCAGCGTATAGCCGTCCGCCGGCGACCTGACGACCGCCTCGGCGCCGATGTTGCCCGAGGCGCCGGCGCGGTTCTCGACCACCACCTTCTGCGAGAACTGCTCGGACAGGCGAGCCGCCAGCGTGCGCGCGACCGCGTCCACCGCGCCACCGGCCGCGAACGGCACGATCAGCCTGACCGGCCGGGAGGGATATCCGTCCGCCGCTGCAGCGGATGCCGTAGCCAGCAGAAGAAACGACGCAAACCAGGAAGCACGCAGGGACGACATGGCGACAACCTCTCATGACCGTTGGTTATGTTCATATTACGCACATTAAGCTTGTAATACGCACTCGGAGATTAGCGATACCATGTCGCGACGTCAACGATCCCCTCGACCGTGTCCATGCCCCGCCAGCCCTCAACTTCCGCAGCGCCGCCCGGCAATCGGGTCCAGGTCATCGACCGGGCCATGTTCCTGCTCGACGTGCTGATGCGGATGCCGCGGGGCGCCTCGGCGCTCGAACTGGCCCAGGCCACGGAACTGGACCGCACCACGGTTCACCGCGTGCTGCGCACCCTGGCCTTCTGGGGCATGGTGCAGGCGCGGAACGGCGTCTATGCGCTGGGCCCCAAATGCCTGGTGCTGGGAACGGCCCAGCACGACCGGCTGGGCATACGGCGGGCCGCCCTGCCGCACGCGATCGAGTTGCAGGAGAAAGGCGTGGGCAAGCGCCGGGCGATCGTCTCGATCTCCGTGCCGGCGCTGGACGAAGTGGTCATCATCGAACGCATCTGGGCCCCGTCGGTGCCGCTGAACATCATCACCGACATCGGCACGCATTTTCCGCTGGACGCCAGCGTGAGCGGGCGCGCCATCCTGGCCGCGTGGCCGCGCGAACAGGGCATCGCGCACGTGGGCGAGGAACGCTACGCGGCCGCGTCGGAGCGGCTGGAAGCGATACGCGCGGCCCGGGGCCTGTCATTCGGGCTGAGCGAGATGCGGCCCGGCGTGGGCACGCTCGCCTGCCCGGTGTTCGGCCGTAGCGGCGAAGCGGTGGCCGCGCTGATCGTGGCCGGACTGGCGCTGGAAGACGAGCTCGAGCCCGAGGCACCGTTGGCCCAGCACGCGCTGCGCAGCGCGGCCAGTATCTCGGCCGTGCTGCGCGCGAGCTGAAAGCGCTCCGCCCCCGGAAAACCCGGCTTTTTCGGGTTAGTATTTCGGGCTCATGACCGTACTGACCTTCCTGCTATTCCTCGCCTGCGTGGGCCTGTCGGCCTACTGCCAGAACCTCACCGGCTTTGCCTTCGCCCTGCTGCTGCTCGGCATGGTCGGCGCCTTCGGACTGATGCCCATTCCCGAGGCGGCCAACGTGGCCAGCGTCCTGAGCCTGGCGAACGCCTGGGCCTACTGGCGCTACAACCGCGTCACCTTCGACTGGACCCTGCTGCGTCCCATCCTGACCAGCAGCCTCGTGGGCGTGCTGGGCGGCGTCGCGCTGCTGACCTGGCTCAGCACCAACGCGGTCACGACGCTGCGCCTGCTGCTGGGCGTGGCCATCATCGGCTGTTCCATCCTGCTGCTGGTGCAGACCGCTCCCCGCGCCCAGCCGTCGGGCAAGCCGGCGCTGTGGTTCTTCGGCGTACTGTCGGGGCTGCTCGGCGGCCTCTTCTCCACTTCCGGGCCACCCATGGTCTATCACCTGTACCGGCAGCCCCTGGACCGCAACCTGGTGCGCGAATGCCTGTTCATGATGTTCGCCGCCAGCGCCGCCCTGCGCCTGGTGCTGGTGGCCGCCAGCGGGCATTTCGAATGGAGTTCGCTGCTGCTGGGCATCTGCGCCGTTCCCGTGGTCGCGGGCGTATCGTGGTGGCAAGCCCGGCATCCGCCCCCCATTTCCCGGCGCGCCGTGGAATGGCTGGTCTGCGGCCTGCTGATGCTGGCCGGCGCCAGCCTGATCTGGGCCAGCCTGGGCGGTTGAAACCGCCTATTGTGCAGCGCACAACAAAAACCGGGCCATAACCCCCTTTTTCCCGACCGTTGTAAGCAACTTCCCGCCGAGACGTGCGAATCTGGTGTTACCGCTGCGATATCCGCAACGGCCATACCGTCTCACTCTTACAAGGAAGTTCAAATGTCTTACGACAACACGCTGTCCAACCGGTCCGGTCTGCTGCTGCCGCTTTCCGAGCAGACCCCCGAGAACCTGCCCTTCACCATCCGCATCGCCCGGGACGGTGAAGCCATGGAAAAAGCCATCGCCATGCGCCAGTCGGCCTACGGTCGCCACGTACCGGAAATCGCCCGCAACCTGGGCGAACCGGAACAGCACGACACCGACCCCGGCTCGGTCGTGCTGCTGGCCGAATCCAAGTTCGACGGCGCGCCGCTGGGCACCATGCGCGTCCAGACCAACATGTGCGGCCCCTTGTGGCTGGAACAGTCGGTCACGCTGCCCGATTGGCTCTCGGGCTATGCCCTGGCCGAGGCCACCCGGCTGGGCGTGGCCAGCGAGCGCATGGGCCGTGTCGCGAAAACCGCTCTTTTCAAGGCTTATTTCCTCTTTTGCGTGCAAGCGGGCATAGACTGGATGGTCATCGCCGGACGGTCCCCACTCGATCGCCAGTACGAGGCGCTGATGTTCCGCGAGGTGTTCCCCGGCCAAGGCTTCATGCCGATGCGCCACGCGGGCAACATCCCTCACCGCGTACTGGCTTTCGAAATCGCGACGGCCGAAAAGCGGTGGCGCGAGGGTAGCCATCCTTTGTATCAGTTTGTGTTCAAGACCCATCATCCGGACATTCGCATCGATGGGAATTTGATTAACATTGACGCGCTGCGCAGCGCTTCGCGGGAACGGGAAGATCTCCTTCAACCGCAGGACTGATCCGGCACGATCAGCGGCCCTTCCGGGGGGCGGGCCGCCCGCGAAACGACAAGCCCCCCCTCCTTCACAAGGCGAACATGCAGCCCCCTTCGGCGGAACCCTCTACCCGCATCGCCTGGGTTACGGCCAAGATCGACTGGTTCTTAAGCAACTTCTCGTACTACCTCGTACCGGCCGCGATCTTCGTCTTCTCGCTGGTGGCGCTCACGCTGGAACACAGCATCTACGACACCAACGACAATCGCGTCCTGCCCTTCGCCGTGGTCGCCGACAAGACCGGCCAGACCCCTCCCGAAGCGCTGGTCGCCCTCGCGTCCGCGCCCGCCATCCGGTTCCACGACACCCGCCTGGCCGAGACGCCGTTCTGGTTCCGCTTCACCGTCCCGCCTTCGAACACGCCGCAAAGCGTGGAACTTCCCTCCCGCCATGCGCAGGAGGTCTCGTGCTGGAACGCTGCCGGCCTGACGCCCCTGGGCGCGGCCACGCGCGGCGGCACGTCGGGCATCCTGCAGTCGGTGAAGTCGGGTTTCGCGCTGGATCTGGGCGTGCACGCGCGGCCGCTCGACCTGCTGTGCCGCGCCCACTTCTCGGGCCCCGCCCGCATCACTGTCGAGGCCTGGCCCAAATCCGAGCTGGCCCTGTCCCATCTGGCCTACCACCACGCCACGGGCGTGCTCGAGGGCGGACTGCTGACCCTGGCGGTGCTCACGCTGATGACGGCGCTGATCAACCGCGACGCGCGCTACCTGCTGTTCGCGATCTGGCTGGTCGGCAACCTGCGCCTGGGCGGCATCACGATGGGATTCGACACCCAGTGGCTGGAACGCACCATTCCCGTCGATTGGATGGCGATGACCCGCAAGCTGACCATCGCCGCCTACTACATCGTCACCTACACGCTGTTCGCCCAGTTCATGCGCACCGAGCTCAGCCGGGTGGGCTACGGCTGGCTGCTGCGCGCCGGCTCGCGCGCCGGCCTGGTACTGCTGGTCCTGGCCGTCTTCCTCAGTTTCGCCGCCTTCCTGCCCGCCATGTGGGTGGTGGCCTCGTTCGGCATCTTCGTCGTCATCTTCTTCCTGGCCCGCATCGTCATCGTCACGCGCTCGCGCATCGCGCTCTGGTACGCGGCGGCGCTGGGCATCGTGCTGTTCTCCACCTTCTCCGAGGTCATCGCCGCGGCCTTCGACTTCAAGGCCCTGGTCGGCGCGCTCAACAGCGTCACCGCCGCGCTGGCGTCCAGCCTCGTGGCCGCCTTCGCATTCGCCGAGCAGATACGCGTGGAACGGATCGAGCGCGAACATGCCGAGGCCGAACTGCAACGCGCCTACGAAGTGACGCCCGTGGGCCTGTTCACGCTGGAGCCCGACGGCAGGTTCGTGCGCGCCAATACGGCGATGCAGGAGAAGCTCGGCCTGGAGGGCCGGCCGCTGCACGAACTGCGCTGGCAGAATTACTTCGAACCTGGCGCGCTGGCACGGCTCAAGGATATCGCCGACCGCGGCGGCGAAGCGGAAATCCAGGCCCAGCCCATAGGCGGCATGGAGCCGCGCTGGTACCTGGCCAAGGCCACGCTGGCCCATACCCGCATCGAAGGCTCGCTGCAGGACATCACCGAACGGCGCAAAGCCACCGAGCGGCTGCGCTTCCTCGCCAACAACGACACACTGACCGGCGCGCTCAACCGCCGGGGCATCGAGCACATCCTCGAGGCGTCGCTGAAACAATTCGACCCGGCGCACCCGATCGCCCTGGCCTACCTGGACCTGGACCGTTTCAAGCTGATCAACGATCTGTATGGCCACCAGACCGGCGACGAGGTCCTCAAGCAGGTATGCCAGCGCGTCAAATGGTCGCTGGGGGAACACCACCACGTCGGCCGCATCGGCGGCGACGAGTTCATCCTGGTGCTGCGCGACACCGCCATGCTGCCGGCCACGGACCTGTGCCGCCGCATCATCAGCGACATCTGCGACATGCCGTTCCAGCTGCGCCGGCGTTCGTTCCAGGTCAAGGTCTCCATCGGCCTGATCGAGATCACGCCCGAGATGCGCGTCCAGGATGCCGTCTCGGCGGCCGACCGCGCCTGCCGCGAGGCCAAGAAGGGCAAGCACGGCCACCTGGTCATCTACAAGGAAAACGCGCCGGCCTTCCAGGAGCGCGCCGAGGAACTGCGGCTGATCGAGGAACTCGGCAGCACCTTCACGCCCACCGGCCTGTCGCTGGTCATGCAGCCCATCATGTCGCTGCGCTCGCCCGAGGCCTCGCTGGACTTCGAAGTGCTGATCCGCATGCAGGACTCGTCCGGCTCGATGGTGCCTGCCGGCAAGATCATCGCGGCGGCCGAGGCCAACGGCACCATCGGCGAACTGGACAAATGGGTGCTGACCTCGACGCTGGTGTGGCTGACCGAGAACCTGCCGCGCCTGCCCAATACCCGCTTCGTCTGCGTCAACCTGAGCGGCGCCTCGCTGAACGACGAGGCCTTCATCGAGGATACCTTCCGCATCCTCTCGCGCTTCGGTCCGGTGGTGAAATACCTGTGCATGGAGATCACCGAAAGCGTGGCCCTGCACGACCTCGCCAACTCCCGCCGCTTCATCGACCGGCTCAAGTCCTGCGGCGCCAAGATCGCGCTCGATGACTTCGGGGCCGGCTACACGTCGTTCTCGTACCTGAAGGAATTCGCCGCCGACGCGCTCAAGATCGATGGCGGCTTCATCAAGCGGATGCACGAGCATCCGGCCAACTACGCCATCGTCGAGGCCATCGTCGAGCTGGCGCGCAACCTCGGCATGCGCAGCATCGCCGAATGGGTGGAGGACTATCCCACGGTGGAAGCGCTGGCGGAGCTGGGGGTAGACTATGTACAGGGCTGGGCCATCGCCAAGCCCATGGCGCCCGACGAAATCTTGCGCGCCAGTTCTGCCGCGAGCTTCATCACCGACGAACAGGTCCGTGCTTTCGTTGTCGGCGGCTCCCAGCCAGGAGCCTCGGACGGCATGTCCGCCTGGGGCCTGCATTGACGCGGACAGGAAACCCTATGCTTCGATTCTTGCTCAAGACGACCGGGCCGCTGCTGGCGGCCTTCTGCGTGGCCTGCACGCCCGCGCCGCGATCTCCCTCCGGTTCCGCGCAAAGCGGCAACGGCATCAGCGTCTACGGCACGATAGACGCCGGCGTGGTCGTCAACCGCTAGGACGGCGTCCTAGGCTCGCCGGGCCGGCGCGAGCCCGGCATCGTCGTCTCCGATGTGGTGGGCGGCCCGGTGCAGGTGGGTGATCAGGTGCCGCATCAGCGGCGACGGCAGCGAATCGCTGCGCAGCATGGCGCCCACCGTCAGGTCGTGGCCCTTCTCTTCCACGTCGATCACCGACATGAATTGGGACGCCAGCGGCTGCATGGCGATCTGGCGCGGCATCAGGCCCACATAGTCGCCCGCCGCAAGCAGGGACAGCAGCGCCAGGGTCGAATTGGCCACCGCGGCCACTGCCGGCGGTTCCAGGCCGTGCTGCTCGAACAGCGGCCGGGCATAGCCCGACTCTCCGTCGGCGCCGGTGAACACCCAGCGTGCCCCCTGCAGATCGGCCAGCGTACGCGCCTTCAGCCACGGGCTGCCGCGGCGCGCCGTCGGCACCATGGTCGTGCGGATCAGGGGCTCGATGTGGAACTCGCCCGCCGACAGGTCTTCCGGTATGCCGCCCAGGGTCACGTCCACTTCCTGGGACCGCAGCTTCTGCAATTGCGCGACGTAAAGTTCCTCGCTCACGCGCAGCCGGATGCCCGGAAACTCCTGGCCGAAAGTCCGCAGGGCCTCGGGCACCAGCAGCATCACCGCCACCGGCACGGCGCCCAGGTGCAGTTCGCCCACCATGGAGCCCGACATCTGCCGGATCTCGTCCACCGCCAGGTTCAATTCGCGCCGTGCCTTGACCGTGCGCTCGTACAGGATGCGGCCCTGGGCCGTGGGCATGACGCCGCGCGAGGTCCGCTGCAACAGCGTCACGCCCAGTTCGAGCTCCAGCTCCCTGACCATCTTGGTCAGCGCCGGCTGCGACGTACCCACCCGCCGTGCCGCGCCGCGCAGGCTGCCTTCCTCCACCGCCGCGACCAGCGCGTTCAAGGTCGTGAGTTTCACCAGGTCTCTCCAATACCGATCCACGGCCCGCCGTCGCGACCGGTGGGTTTGCCCCTATTTTGCACCGCCGCGCCCAGGGCCGGTTCTCCCTAGGCTTGCGCCGCCTTGATCTTGCGCCACAACGTGGTGCGGCTGACGCCCAGCCGCCGCGCGGCCTCCTGGTGGTTGCCCGCGCACTCGGCCAGCACGGCGCGGGCATGGGCGGCCTCCTGGCTGGCGCGCACCATCGACAGGCTGCGCGCCGCGGGCGCCTGGCGCCGGGCCGGCGCATCGGCCAGCATGGCCCGCACCTCGCGGCGCGACAGCGGCCGCCCCTCGGTCAGGCAGGCCATGGTCAGGCGTTCCGACACGTTCTCCAGCTCCCTGACATTGCCCCGCCACGCGCCTTCCTTCAGCACGGGCAGCGCCGCCTCAAGCATGGGCGCCACGGCCTCCTGCAATCCCGCCCGCCCCAACGCCGCCGGCAACAGCAGCCGGGCCAGCGCCTCGATGTCCTCGGGCCGGTCGCGCAGCGGCGGCACCACCACCTGCAGGATGTTCAGGCGGTAGTACAGGTCCTCCCGGAAAGCGCCCGCCCTGACCATGGCCAGCAGGTCGCGATGAGTGGCGGCCACGATGCGCACGTCGACCGGAATGGTGTCGACGCTGCCCACGCGCGTGATCTCCTTCTCCTGCAAGGCGCGCAGCAGCCTCGTCTGCAACGGCAGCGGCATCTCGCCTATCTCGTCCAGGAACAGCGTGCCTTCGTTGGCGGACTCGAACAGGCCGGGCTTGCCCTGCCGGCGTGCTCCCGTGAAAGCGCCCTCGTCGTAGCCGAACAGCTCGCTTTCCAGCAAGGTCTCGGTGAAGGCGCCGCAGTTGATGGCGATGAAGGGATGCCGACGCCGGCGGCTGGCATTGTGCAGGCCCTGGGCCAGCAACTCCTTGCCGGTGCCGCTTTCGCCGTGGATCAGCACGGCCGCGTCGCTATGCTCGGCGAAGACCCGGCACTGCGCGATCACCTGGCGCATGGCGGCGGACTCGGCGACCACGTCGTCCAGCCGGTAGCGGGCCACGCGCGAGCGCCGGTGCGTATGCGCCCGCAGCTTGCTGACGGCGCGCTCCAGTTCGCTGGACCCGTGCAGCGTGAAGATGGCGCCGGTCTGCATGCCCTCGTCCAGCAGCGGCACGCGGTCGACCACGACGGACTTGCCGCCCATCTCCTGCACGGTCCCGATCTCGCTCGCCCCACGGGTCATGACCTGCCCCGGCTCGAGGTCGGGCAGCACCTGGCGCAGCGGCTGGCCCAGGGCTTCGCGCACGCGGCGGCCGGTCAGCTTGTCCACCGAGGGATTGGCGGCGACGATGCGGCCGGCCATGTCCACCGCGATAACGCCGTCGTTCAGGTGATAGAGCACCGAGTCGAGCTGCGTGCGGCGAGATTTCTCGGCCTTCTGCGCGGCGGCGATCTCGATCGCGTCGTCGAAGGCGGCGCGCACCGAATCCAGCGAATAGACCAGGATGCCCGTCAATCCGGCTTCATCGGCCAGGTTGGCGATCAGGCCGGGGCCGACCACCACCTCAACGCCGGCCGCCGCCAGTTCCTGGATGCAGTGCCGGGCATCCTCGGCGGTCTGGTAGGCGCGGATCTGCATGGGCAAAGAGAACAGCGTCGCGAAGCGGTTCAACGCCGGCGGCACGCGCCGGTGCATGACCATGGCGATGCGGTCGGAGAACTGCCGCGCCTTGCAGATCGCGGCCATCAGGTCGAAGCCGCCCACCTTGACGAAGGCCACGGGGATGCTGACGTTCTGGCGCAGATAGGCGCCATGGGCGCCCGCCGCGACGATGACGTCGCAGGCCCGTTTTTCGCTGCGCCGGGCGATCTCGGCGATCGCGTCGTCGAAGCCCTTGTCGATGATCTCGATGGCAGCCCGGTCCGCCAGTTCGGGGCTGACGGTGCGGAAGACCTCGGTCAGCCGGTGCGCGCTGATGGCCCAGATCAAGGGCCGGCGGTCATCGGATGCGGCAATGCTCATGTTCACTCCTTTTCAATATTGAAACACGAACACGAGATCCGGTGAAACACACCCTGCCCGTTACCACGCCGCGCCGGGCTCCCCCACCGCGAGCGCCGGCTGGCATGGGCCTTGCAACAGGCGGCCATCCCATTCGGAGACTTCGATGCCCCAAGCAGCCTATCCAGCCGTCTACATGCGCGGCGGCACCAGCCGCGCCCTGGTCTTCCACGACCGCGACCTGCCCGCCGACCTCGACGCCCGCGACCACGTCTTCCTGGCCACGCTGGGCAGCCCGGATCCCGGCAAGCGCCAACTGGACGGCCTGGGCGGCGGCATCTCGTCGCTGTCGAAGATCGCCGTCGTGGGCGCGCCTACGCGCGACGATGCCGACGTGGACTACACCTTCGGCCAGGTCGCGATCGACGCGCCGCTGGTCCAGTACCGCGGCAACTGCGGCAACATCTCGGCGGCCATCGGCCCTTATGCCGTGGACGAAGGACTGGTGCGGACATCAGGCGACCGTGCCTCGGTCCGCATCCACAACACCAATACCGGCAAGATCATCGTGGCCGATTTCGCGCTCAGCGGCGGCCGCGCCGCGGTCGCCGGCGACTTCGTACTGCCCGGCGTGGCGGGCACCGGCTCGCCCATCCGGCTGTCCTTCCTGGACCCCGGCGGCGCCACGACCGGCAAGCTGTTCCCGACCGGCGCCGCGCGCGACACCGTGACGATCCCCGGCGTGGGCACTATCGAGATCTCGTGCATCGACGTCTCCAACCCGACGGTCTTCGCGCGCGCCGCGGACTTCGGCCTGGCCGGCACGGAATCGGCGGCGCAGATCGACGCGCGGCCGGACCTGGTCCGGCAGTGCGAGGAATTGCGCGTGGCCGCCGCCGTCCTGATGGGGCTCGCCACCGAGGACGAGGCGCGCACGCGCCTGCGCAACCTGCCGCTGGTGTGCCTGCTGTCGCCGCCCGCCGACGTGGTGCTGCCCTCGGGCGCTTCGCTGCGGGCCCAGGACGTGGACATCACCGCCCGCATGTTCTCGGCCGGCCAGCCTCACCGCGCGACGCCGCTGACGGGCGCGATGTGCCTGGCCGCCTGCGTGCGCCTGCCGGGCACCCTGGGCGCCGAACTGGGCCGCGTACCCACGGACGATCGCGACATCGTCATCGGCCACGCCTCGGGTTCGCTGCCCGTGGGCGCCGCCGTCAGCGGCGGGCAGCAGCCGCGCGTCGCAAGCACCACCGTCACGCGCACCGCGCGCCGGCTGATGCGGGGCGAGGTCTACGCGCCCGCCGGGCGTTGATGCCCTTTCAGCGAAACACGTTACATTATTGAAACATCCATCCTTTCGAGGTGCGCTATCGGGACCATCGCCGTGCCTCGAAACTCCATACGAATCAACGATTTGGTCCTGGACACCCTGCCGGCCGCGGCCCATGGCACGCGCCTTGCTCAACAGTTCTTCCATCCAGACACAAGAACCGTCCCCGGAGACCCCTACATGACGTACCCCCTCACGCCTCGCGCCGGTTCGGCGTTCAAGGCTTTCCGCCGTACCCTGCTGTCCGCGATGCTGGGCACGCTGGCTGCCGCCTCGTGGCAGGCCGCTCAGGCGGCCGACTATCCGACCAAGCCCATCAAGCTGATCGTGCCCTTCGCCCCCGGCGGCGGCAACGACGCCATCGCCCGCACCCTGGGCCGGCGCCTGGGCGACGCGCTGGGCCAGCCCGTGGTGATCGAGAACCGCGCCGGCGCCGGCGGCAAGCTGGGCGTGGAAGCCGGCGTGAAAGCCGATCCCGACGGCTACACGCTCACGCTGATTTCCAACAGCTACTCGGTCAACCCCAGTCTCTACCCGATCAAGTTCGACCCGATCAAGGACATCACGCCCATCGGCATGATCGCGCGCGGCCCGCTCCTGATCGCGGTGCCGACCACGCTGCCGGTCAACAGCCTGGCCGACCTGATCCAGCTCGCCAAGACCAGGAAGGGCGGCCTGACCTACGCCTCGTCCGGCCAGGGCGGCATCTCGCACCTGGCCACGGAACTGTTCCAGCGCACCGCCGGCATCGAGATGACCCACGTGCCCTATCGCGGCACGGCCCCGGCCCTGACCGACACCGTGGCGGGCCAGACCGACCTCTTCTTCAGCACCGCGGGCGCGGCCTTTCCCTACATGAAGAACGGCCGGCTGAAGGTCGTGGCCGAGACGCTGCCCAAGCGCATCCAGGCCGAGCCGTCCATCCCCACGGTGGCCGAGGCCGGCGTGCCGGGCTATGAAGTGATCGTCTGGTACGGGCTGATCGCCCCCAAGGGCCTGCCCGCCGACATCCAGCAGCGGCTGAACAAGGAAATGAACGTCGCGCTGGCGCTGCCGGAAACCGTGGAGCAATTGAAGGCCAACGGCGAGGAACCCGCCATCGGCAAGCCCGAACAATTGATGGCGCAGATCCAGAAAGAACTGGCGGTCTGGAAGCGCGTCGTGACCGACGCCAAGATCCAGGTGGAATGATCATGCAGACGAAGATACCGTGCGTCATGATGCGGGGCGGGACCTCGCGCGGCCCCTTCTTCCTTGCGTCGGACCTTCCATCCGAGCCGGCGCGGCGCGACGAAGTGCTGCTGGCCGCCATGGGCTCGCCCCATTCCTACCAGGTGGACGGCATCGGCGGCGCCACGCCCTTCACCAGCAAGGTCGCCATCATCAGCCCCTCGCAGCGCCCGGGCATAGACGTCGACTACCTGTTCGCCCAGGTCCTGGTGAACGAACGCCTGGTCGATACGCGCCCGAACTGCGGCAACATCCTGGGCGCGGTCGGACCGTTCGCCATCGACGCCGGGCTGGTGCCGGCGCAGGGCGACGAGACGACCGTGCGCATCTTCAACGTCAACACGCAAGCCGAAGTCCACGCCATCGTCCAGACGCCGGGCGGCTCGGTGACCTACTCGGGCGACGCGGCGATCGATGGCGTGCCCGGCACCGCCGCGCCCGTCAAGCTGAATTTCCGCAGCGCCATCGGTGCCATCACCGGCAAGCTGCTGCCCACCGGCCGGCCGCTGGACGTGATCGACGGCATCGAGGTCAGCTGCGTAGACGTCGCCATGCCCATGGTGCTGTTCTCGGCGAAGCAACTGGGCAAGACCGGCCATGAAAGCGCCGAGGAGCTCGATGCCGACACCGCGCTAATCGCCAGGATGGAAGCCATCCGGCGCAAGGCGGGTGAATTGATGGGCCTGGGCGACGTCAGCGCATCGGTCGTGCCCAAGATCGGGCTGCTGGCCGAACCGCAGCACGGCGGCACGATTTCGTCACGCTACTTCGTGCCCTACTCCTGCCACCCCGCGCACGCCGTCACCGGCGCGTTGTGTGTAGCCTCGGCCTGCGCCGTGCCGGGCACCCTCGCGTCCCGGCTCTCGGGCCTGGACAGCACGCCGCCGCAGAGCGTGGTGCGAATCGAGCATCCGTCCGGCACGATTTCCATCGACCTCGACGTGGATCTGGCCAGCGCCACGCCGACCATCCGGCGCGCCGCGGTAATCCGCACCGCCCGCCGGCTGTTCGAGGGCAGCGTGCTGATTCCCGCCGAGGTCTGGCAAGACGCCTGACGTCCAACCCGTTCACGCACGGCCGCGCCGGCAGGTTCCATCGGGACCTGCCGGCGCGGCCGTTTTGCGTCAAGCGACCTTTCCTCATCATTTGCAACTTTACAACATTGTGTTACAATCGAGGGGCCTGCCCGCGAGGTCCGGCCGACGGCAAGCTCAAACCCGCCCGCCCCGCCCCCCATGACAGACCCCCCTCTTTCCGCCCCCGTTCTCGTCGTCGACGATGAACCTCTGATACGCCAACGGATTCTGCGTCTCCTCGCCGGCCTCGGCTACCCCTCGAACGCGCTGGTCTGCTGCGCCACCCTGGCCGAGGCCCGCTTCCACCTCGACAACGGCGCCTCCTTCCCGCTCGCGCTGATCGACTTGGGGCTACCCGACGGCAGCGGCCTGGAACTGATCGAAATTCTGCATAAGCGCGATGCCTTGGCGGGCATCCTGGTGGTCTCGGCCTGCACCACCGAGGACATCATTCTCGCGGCGCTGAAACTGGGCGCCACCGGCTATGTCCTGAAGGAACGCGACGACCTGGAAATCACCATGTCGCTGCGCAGCGTGCTGCGCGGCGGCGCGCCCATCGACCCGTTCGTCGCCCGGCGCCTGCTGGCGCTGCTGCCCCCACCCGCCTCGCCCGCTCAGGCACCAGCCGAAGCGCCACTGAGCAGGCGCGAGCAGGAAATCCTCGAGCTGGTCGCCCAGGGCCACACCAACCGCGAGATCGCCGAGCAGTTGTTCGTCTCCCCCCACACCGCCGCATGCCACATCAAGAACATCTACCGGAAACTGGCGGTCACGTCCCGCACCCGCGCGATCCACGAAGCGCGCTCGCTTGGCTTGCTGTAGTCCTGGCCCTCTGGCTGGGCCTGGCGGACACGGTCCGCGCGGACGCCTGCCGTCCGGCGATTTCCTCCATCAGCGCCGCGCGCGCGAACGAAGCCCCGGACACGCCGCCCGCCGCGGGCTGGGAGGCCGTCACCCTGCCCGACATCTGGTCGACGCGCTGGCCCGGCCATGACGGCACGGTCTGGTATCGCGTCGAATGGACGCACTGCCCCGGCCAACCCGTGGCCGCCTTCCTCGAATACCTGTCGATGGCCGGCACGGGAAGCATCAACGACGATCCGCTCTGGGCGGACGACAGCCTGGCCGAACCCCTGTCGCGCGGCTGGAACATGCCGCGCTATTCCCTGCTGCCGCCTTCGGCGCTGCATGCCGGCACCAACATCTTGTGGTTCAAGGCGGTGGGCTACGACCTCTACAGTTCCGGTTTGGGTGGGGTACACATCGGCCCACCCGACGAAATCCGTCCGCTCTACGAACGGGAATGGCTGCTGCGGCGCGTCTTCCCGCAGATCAACCTGATCATCTCCATCACGCTGGGCTGCTTCTTCCTGGTGGTCTGGCTCCTGCGGCGCAATGAGCAAGCCTATGGGTGGTATGCACTGACTTCGCTGGCCTGGCTGCTGTTCGGCCTGAACTCGGTCGTCGCGACGCCCTGGCCGTTCGCCACCACGCACGGCTGGTCCACCTGGATCACCCTCATCTTCACCATCTACTGCAGCACCTTCTCGATGTTCGCCTGGCGTTTCGGCGGCCAGCGCTTCCCCCGCCTGGAAAAGGCGCTCTGGACCGTCACGGGCGCGGTGTGCGCGGCATTGCTGGCGCTGGGGCCGGTTCAGCCCAAGATCGTGTTCTATCTCGTGGCGGTGGGGTATGCCGGCGTATTCGTCGGAACCTGCGTGCAGTTCCAGTTGCACGCCCTGCGCACGCGCCGCCCCGAACACCTGTTCCTGGCCGCCTGCATGCTGAGCTTCCTGGTGGCCATCACGCACGACATGCTGGCGTTCCTGCGCATCATCGACGACGTGCACGGCTATACGGCCGCCACCGCTCCGCTGATGATGATAGGCATGGCCCTGGTCCTGGCCTGGAGCTTCACCACCACCCTCGGGCGCATCGAGCGGTTCAACCGCGAACTGGCCGAGCACGTCGACCAGGCCCGCCAGGAACTCACGCACACCCTGGGCCGGCAGCACGAGCTGGAAGTGGCCAATGCCCGGCTGAGCGAACGGCTGCAGATCTCCCACGACCTGCACGACGGCTTGGGCAGCTCGCTGGTGCGCTCCATCGTCATGGCGGAAAAGGGCGACGCCACGCTGCCGCCGCAGCATTACCTGTCGGTCCTGAAAAGCCTGCGCGACGACCTGCGGCAGGTCCTGGACCAAAGCTTCGCGGCGGTCCCGGCGGCCGTGGCCTCGCCCACGGACTGGATCGCGCCGCTGCGCCGCCGCTTCGGCGAACTGTTCGACGAACAAGGAGTCCGGTGCACCTGGCGGATCGCCCAGGCCTGGCCCGCCGAACCGGACACCGCCCGCCTGCTCGCCCTGACCCGCTTCCTGGAGGAAGCCCTGACCAACGTGATCAAGCACAGCCGCGCGAGCGCGATCGCCGTGACCCTGGCCGACGCGAGCAATGGGGCGCTGGCGCTGAGCGTCGAGGACGATGGCGCGGGATTCGACGTCGAGCTGGCGGACCGCTCCATGGCGGGCATCGGACTGCGCAGCATGCGGGCCCGCATCGCCCGCATAGGCGGACAGCTGGAGGTCGAGTCGAATGCGGGCGGCACGCGCCTGCGGGTCCACTTGCCCCCGATTACCCATTTCTCGGGATAGTCGCAAGCTTCGCCCTACCCTCTAATTGCTACTCCGGCACGCGGCCGGGACAGCTCCGAGGATGCCATGCTTTTTCGCCCTTGCTCGTGCCAAGCACGCAAATCGCGCCTGCCCAGGCGCTTCTGGATGCGGCTGATCCCGGGACGGCGGCTTTTCCGATGCCAAGGCTGCAACACAACGCTGTTCATCCCTCCACTGCAACTGCTGGAACGGAACATCTCGGCTTAACATCAGGTCTCCACCCATCCAAGGAGACTCGCGCATGCCGTGGAAGCGCCTATCCATCCGCCTCGGGGTCGCGGCGACCTTGCTCGCCTCGCTGTCGGCGCCCGTGAACGGCGCCAGCCCGGACGGCCGGCTGCGCACCGCCGCCGAACGGGGCACGGCCGCCGAGGTCCGGACCTTGATCGGCCAGGGGGCGGACATCGAAGCGCGCGATGCCGCGGGCGCCACTCCCCTGTTGATCGCCACCCACCGCAACAACGTTGATGCGGCCCGGGCCCTGATCGACGCGGGTGCCGACGTCAACGCCAGGGACAACATCAACGACAGTCCCTACCTGTACGCGGGCGCCCGGGGACACGACGAAATCCTCCGGATGACGCTGGCGCACGGGGCCGACCTGAAAAGCACCAACCGCTACGGCGGCACGGCGCTGATCCCGGCCGCCGAGCGCGGCCACGTCGAGACGGTCCGCACGCTGATCAAGGCGGGCGTGGACGTGAACCACGTCAACAACCTGCACTGGACCGCGCTGCTCGAAGCCATCATCCTGGGCACGGGCGGCGCCCGCCACACGGACATCGTGCGCCTGCTGGTGGATGCCCATGCCGACGTGAATCTGGCCGACGGCAACGGCGTCACTCCGCTGCAGCACGCCCGCCAGCGCGGTTTCACCGCCATCGAACGCATCCTGCTCCAGGCCGGCGCGCGCTAGCCAGCCGGCCGATCAGAACTCGGTCTGCCGGCCCGGATCCGGCACATCCCGCCGCATGCCGTCGGAAGCCTGGCGCACAGCTTCCAGGAAGCGCCGGTGCGATTCGTTCTCGCCGCTGTCCTCGCGCACGATGGCCGCGATGGGCGGCAGGCTCCAGGCGATGGAATACGGAACGATGGCCACGCCCACCACGTGCACCAGTTCCTCGGCGATATCGGCGGGCAGCAGCGAGACCGCGCGCTCGGACGCGGCGATGATCTCGCCGATGAGCTTGGCGGAATAGCCTTCCGTGATGGGCACCGGCGGGGTGACGCCCGCCTGGATGAACAGGCCGGCGACCTGCTCGCGCAGCGCGGTATGGGGTTCGCCCAGGACCCAGTCGAGTTCGGCCAGCCGGGGCCATGAAAGCGGCGCGCGGCCCAGTTGCGCCGCCAGGCGCCGGTTGCTGATCAGCCGGGCCTGCTGCCGGTACAGCGGCTCGAACGACAATCCGTGCAAGTCCAGCATGGGACTCGCCCGCGCGATGACCACGTCCAGCGCGTGATCGCGCAGCGCGCGCAGCAGGCTCTCGCTGGTGCCGTCGTGGATGCGCACCGCCAGCCGCCGGGGCCCCGCCTGGACAGAGGAGACGGCCTCGGCCACCAGCCGCCCGGAAACGAAAGGTGTCACCCCCACGTGCAGGCGGGCAGCCAGGCCCGCGCTGGAAGCCTCCATGTCGCGCACCAGATGCCCCAGGTCCTGCAGCATGGCCCGCGCCCGGCCCGCCACGATCCGCCCGATGTCGGTGGGCGCCATGCCGCGTGCCGTGCGGACGAACAGCGGCGCGCCGAACATGGATTCCAGTTCCGACAAGGCATTGGTCACCGCCGGCTGGCTGGTGGCCATCAGTTCGGCCACCCGCGTCAGGGAGCCGAGCCGGTGGACCTGCACGATCAGTTGCAGATGGCGCATCTTCAGCCGGGAAACCAACCGGCGGACGACGTCATCAGAGGGAAAACCGGAATCTGGCATGCCTGGAATGGCCAAGATATCAGCTAAATATTATGGCCACATCGTTAATTAGAATATTTCAATGATAATCGCTGCCTAGAATGGCTGGATCTTGATGCAACCCTATGCCCCAGAGGCACGGAAGGACAGGAAGATGAGCACCACGATTCGCCAGGCCGCCCTCGACTACCATGAATTCCCCATTCCGGGAAAAGTGTCGATCTACCCGACCAAGCCGCTGGTCACGCAGCGCGACCTTGCCCTGGCCTACACGCCGGGCGTCGCCGCCGCCTGCGAGGAAATCGTGGCCGACCCGGCCAATGCCTTCCGCTACACCGCGCGCGGCAACCTGGTAGGCGTGATCTCCAACGGCACAGCCGTACTGGGCCTGGGCAACATCGGGCCGCTGGCCTCCAAGCCGGTCATGGAAGGCAAGGCCGTGCTGTTCAAGAAATTCGCCGGCATCGACGTGTTCGACATCGAGATCGACGAGACCGACCCGGACAAGCTGGTGGACATCATCGCCTCGCTGGGCCCGACCTTCGGCGGGATCAATCTCGAGGACATCAAAGCGCCCGAGTGCTTCGCCGTCGAGCGGAAGCTGCGCGAGCGCATGACGATCCCCGTCTTCCACGACGACCAGCACGGTACCGCCATCACGGTCAGCGCCGCGTTCATCAACGGCCTGAAGGTGGTCGGCAAGGACATCGGACAGGTCAAGGTCGTGACCTCCGGCGCGGGCGCCGCGGCCCTGGCCTGCCTGGAATTGATGATGGACCTGGGCCTGCCGCGCGAGAACATCTGGGTCACCGACATCGAGGGCGTGGTGTACGAGGGACGCACGGCGCTGATGGACGAACAGAAGGCGTCCTTCGCGCAGCCGACCGACGCCCGCACGCTGGCCGAGGTCATCGCCGGCGCGGACGTGTTCCTGGGTCTGTCGGCCGGTGGCGTGCTCAAGCCCGGCATGGTGGCGGCCATGGGCCCCCGGCCGCTGATCCTGGCGCTGGCCAACCCCACGCCCGAGATCCTGCCGGACGCGGCCCACGCTGTGCGCGACGACGTGGTCATGGCCACGGGGCGCTCGGATTTTCCCAACCAGGTCAACAACGTACTGTGCTTCCCCTACATCTTCCGGGGCGCGCTGGACGTGGGCGCCTCCACGATCACGCGCGAGATGGAGAAAGCCGCGGTCTACGCCATCGCCGCCCTGGCCGAGGAAGAACAGAACGAGGTGGTGGCCGCCGCGTACGGCACCTATGACCTGCGCTTCGGTCCCGACTACCTGATCCCCAAGCCCTTCGATCCGCGCCTGATCGTGCGCATCGCGCCCGCCGTGGCCGCCGCCGCGATGGCAAGCGGCGTGGCGACCCGCCCGCTGGCGGACATGGACGCGTATGCCGAGCAGTTGCAGCAGTTCGTCTACCGCTCCGGCGCTTTCATGAAGCCGCTGTTCGCCAACGCCAAGCGCTTCGTGCGCGACGGCGGCAAGGCGCGCATCGTGTTCACCGAAGGCGAGGACGAGCGCGTGCTGCGGGCCGTACAGGTGATCGTGGACGAGGGCTTGGCCAAGCCCATCCTGGTCGGCCGCCCCGCCGTGCTGCTCGCGCGCATCGAGAAGTTCGGACTGCGCCTGCGCCTGGGCCAGGACGTCGAGGTGACCAACCCCGAGTTCGACGAACGCTTCCACCAATACTGGACGACGTACTGGGAAAAGATGTGCCGCCGCGGCATCACCAAGGAGATGGCGCGCGTGGAGATGCGCCGCCGCATGACTCTGATCGGCGCCATGATGGTCCACCTGGGCGATGCCGACGGCATGATCTGCGGCACCGTCGGCGCCTACCACGACCACCTGCGTTTCGTCGACGAAGTCATCGGCCGGCGGCCCGGACACGGCGTCTACGCCGCGATGAACATCCTGCTGCTGAACGAACGGACCATCGCGCTGGTGGACACGCACGTCAACGACGATCCCAGCGCCGAGCAGATCGCCGAATACACGCAGGCGGCGGCCGAAGCCATGCGCCGGCTGGACCTGGCGCCCAAGACCGCGCTGCTGTCGCGTTCGAACTTCGGCTCGGGCAGTTCGGCCTCGGGCGGCAAGATGCGCCGCGCGCTGGAACTGCTGCGCGAACAGGCGCCGGACCTGGAAGTGGACGGCGAAATGCACGGCGACTGCGCGCTGGACGAGGCCCTGCGGCTGCGCATCCTCCCGTCCTCCACGTTGAAGGGCGAAGCCAACCTGCTGGTCTGCCCCAACGTGGACGCGGGCAACATCGCCTACAACCTGCTCAAGACCGCCGCCGGCGGCAACGTGGCCGTGGGGCCCTTCCTGCTGGGCGTGAACGCGCCGGTGCACATCCTGACGTCCAGCGCGACGGTCCGCCGCATCATCAACATGACCGCCCTGGCGGTGCTCGGGGCCAACGCCGGCCTGGGCTAGGAGGCCGGACGCGGGCGCGGCCCGGTGCTCTATCGGGGCAAAGGCGCGGCGGCCAGCACCGGCCGCCGCCAGAACCCCCTGAACACCACCAGCGCCGCCCCCAGCAGCAACACCGCGCTGGCCGCGAAGACGCCGTGCGCGCCCCCCGCGTCGAACACCACGCCACCGGCGGCCGCGCCCACGGTGATGGCCAGTTGCACGGCGGCCACGATCAGCCCGCCGCCGCTCTCGGCCTCGTCGGGCACGACCCGCGTCAACCAGGTCGACCAGGCCACCGGCACCGCGCCGAAGGCCATGCCCCACAGCGCGACCAGCACGGCCGCGATCCAGGGCAGCGTCCCCGTGCCCGCCAGGACCAGGCCGATGCCGCCCATCGCCAGCGGCATCAGCAGCAGCGTCGTGCGCAGGCTGCGCTGCAGCAACAGGCCCGACAGCGACGTGCCGACGAAATTGGCCACGCCGAATCCCAGCAGCATGGCCGACAGGCCGTTGACGTCCACGCCGGGCACGCTTTCCAGGAACGGCCGCAGATAGGTGAAGAAAGCAAAGTGCCCGGTGAAGACCATGATGCAGGCCCCCATGCCCAGCGCCACGCCCGGCCGCCGCAGCACATCGACCAGCGTGCCCAGGCGCGTGGAACCCGCTGGCGCCATGCGCGGCAGGGTCAGGGCCTGCCATACCAGCGCCACCACGCCCAGCGACGTGGCCAGCAGAAAGACGTTGCGCCATCCGAGCAGATGGCCGAAATAGCTGCCCAGCGGCGCCGCCGCGATCGTCGCGACCGACACACCGCCGAAGATCAGGGACAGCGCGCGCGGCACCATGGCGTCGGGTACGAGCCGCATCGCCGTCGCGGCCGACATGGTCCAGAACCCGCCGATGGCGATGCCCAGCAGCACCCGCCCCAACAGGATGACGGTCAGGCTGGGCGCGAAGGCGACCAGCAGGTTCGAGGCGATCAGCAGCACGGAAAACGCCATCAACACCCATCTGCGGTCGATGCCGCGCGTCGCCGCCGCGATCAAGAGGCTGGTGACCAGCGCGACCGCCGAAGTCGCTGTCACCGTCTGCCCCGCCAGGCCCTCGGTCACGCCCAGGCTGGTGGCCATCGGCGTCAGCAGGCTGGCGGGCAGGAACTCGGCCGTGACCAGGCCGAACACACCCAGCGCCAGCCCGAACACCGCGCCCCAGGCGGGCCGGTCCGGCGCGGCGACCAGGCGGCCGGGAGAAATGCACTCACTCATGACGACTTCCAGGATTGACGAAAGCCGCAGCGTATCGGCCGCACGCCAGGACTGTCTATGACGTAGAATCCTTTTTTATTGATCTATCGTCCGGAAATCATGGACACGCCCGACCTGCAACCCGTCCCCGACTTCGATCCCGCCAGCGAGCTGCTGCTCGGCATGCGGCTGGTCGGCGTCCAGTACCGGCGGATCGAACTCGCGCCCCCCTGCGGCGTGCGCTTCGGCCAGGCGCCAGGACGCGCGCAGTTCCACTTCGTCGGCCGCGGTCCGCTGCTGCTGCGCACCGCCAGCCGGACGCTGCACCGGCTTGACACCGGCGATGCCGTACTGCTGCCGCATGGCGGGATGCACGAGCTGCTGTCCTCGCCCGAGACGCCCAGCCGGGACATCACGGCCTTCGAGTCGGTCGACATCTGCGAGCAGGTCTGCGCGGTCAAGCCGGCCGCGTGCCCGGCCGGCGGTCCGCTGGTCTTCAGCGGCTGCATGGAGTTCCACCTGGGCGGCATGCAGATGCTCGTGGCGTCGATGCCCGAAGTCATGCTGGTCGGCACCCTGCTCGACCGCTACCCCGAGATCCGGCCCATGCTCGATGCCATGGAGCGCGAGGCGCGGACACGGCGCGCCGGCTTCGCCGGCATCCTTGCGCGGCTGGCCGACGTGGTGTCCGCCTTCATCGTGCGCGGCTGGGTCGAGTGCGGATGCGGCGATGCCACGGGCTGGGTGCAGGCGCTGCGCGATCCCCGCCTGGGCAAGGTCATCGTCGCGCTGCACCGCGATCCGGGCCGCCCGTGGACGGTCGCGGAACTGGCGGCGCAAATGGGCAGTTCGCGCTCGGTCTTCGCCGAACGCTTCCTGGCCGTGACCGGCATGACGCCGCTGCGCTACCTGACCGAACTGCGCATGCAGCTTGCCGTGCAGTGGATAGAGCGGGAACGCCAGCCCATCGAAACGGTGGCCTACCGCCTGGGCTACGGTTCACTGGCCGCCTTCAGCCGGGCCTTCAAGCGCGTGGTCGGCCAGCCGCCCGGCGCCTTGCGCGGCAGGCCGCTGGCCGCGCAGGCATAGCAAACCGGCGCCACCATTCCGGCAGTTCGCCAGCCCACAACCCCGCTTTATGCGGAATCCCGGAAAACGGCGCCGCCCGCTCCTTCCCGTCGAAGGAAAATCCCCATTCCAATCAATGCGTTAGGGCCAGTTGGCACGGTCCTGCCGCCTGGGTACGTCGCCTGCTAAAGCCCCATCGTGCTCCGGCTCGCAATGCGCGGCACATATCTATCCCCAAACAGGAGACATCGATGGACCACGCATGGAGACGAACCGCCACGGCCTGTTCGGTCGGCGCCGCGCTGCTCTTGGCCGCTTGCGGTGGAGGAGACGACGACCCGGCCCCGCCGCCCGGCGGCGGCAACACGCTTCCCGGCCTGAAGGAAAGCGTCGAGATCATCCGCGACAAATACGGCGTATCGCACATCTACGCCAAGAACCAGGAAGACATGTTCTACGCGCAGGGCTACAACGCCGCGCGCGACCGGCTGTGGCAACTGGACCAATGGCGCCGCCAGGGCGAAGGCAGGATGGCCGAACAGTTCGGGCCGCGCTTCGTCGAGGCCGACCGGGCGGCCCGGATGTTCCTGTACCGGGGCGACCTGGAAAAGGAATACGCCAGCTACCATCCGCAAAGCCAGGCCATCATTTCCGCGTTCGTGGCCGGCATCAACGCCTACATCGACCAGGTCAAGGCCGATCCGGCCCGGCTGCCGCTGGAGTTCCGCCTGACGGGCACCGAGCCCGATCACTGGCGTCCGGAAACGGTGCTGGTGCGCAAGTACGGCATCACCCGCAACATCGGTTCCGAAGTCGCTCTCGCGCGCGACGTCACGGCGATGGGCGCGAAGAAGGTACAGGAACTCAGCCTGTTCGAACCGCCCATCGACCTGCAGGTACCCGGCGGCGTGGACCTGTCGCAGATCGACGGCTCGGTCATGAACGCCTACAACCTCGGCCATGCCGCCGCGCGCTTCCAGGCCAGCGACTTCCCCGGCAGTCCGTTGGGCGCGAAGGCCCGCGACACGCTGGCCAAGGCCTTGACGGGTCCCGACGAGCCCGCCGCCGCCAGCAGCGCGGCCGAGGGCATGGCCCGCGCCAACGCGCGCCGCATCGCCCGCTACGAGAGCAACAACTGGACGATCTCGGGCGCACGCACCGCGTCGGGCAAACCGATCCTGTCCAACGATCCGCACCGGGCCCTGTCCATGCCCTCGCTGCGCTACATGGTGCACCTGAACTCGCCCGGCTGGAACGTCATCGGCGCGGGCGAGCCGGCGCTGCCCGGCGTGTCCATCGGCCATAACGACCGCGTCGCCTTCGGCCTGACCATCTTCTCGTTCGGCGACGAGGAGGACCTGTACGTCTACGAGACCAATCCCGCCAACCGCGACGAATACCGCTACCAGGGCAAGTGGGAAAAAATGCGCCTGGTCGAGGAGACGATCAAGGTGCGGGGCCAGGCCGACGTGAAGGCGACGATCAAGTTCACCCGCCACGGCCCCGTGCTTCACGAGGACGCCGCCCGAGGCAAGGCCTACGCCATGCGCGCGGCCTATCTGGAGTTTCCCGGCACCGCCGCCTACCTGGCCAGCCTGCGCCTGAGCCAGGCACGGAACTGGGACGAGTTCACCGCCGGCATGGCCCGCCACTACACCCCCGGCGAGAACATGGTGTATGCCGACGTGGACGGCAACATCGGCTGGTTCGGCGGCGCGCTCGCTCCCATCCGGCCCAGGGCCGGATGGTCGGGCCTCCTGCCGGTCCCGGGCGACGGCAGCCATGAATGGGACGGCATCCTGCCGGGCACCTCGCTGCCGCGCGTGCTGAACCCGGCCAAGGGGTTCTACGCCACGGCCAACGAGTACAACGTGCCGGACGACTATGCGCGCAAGGACATGTCGGCGCGCGAATGGTCGGATCCCAACCGGGTGCAGCGCATCGGCGAGGTCCTGGGCAGCGCGCGCGGCCTGACCGTGCAGGACACCGTCAAGCTGCAATACGACGACCTGTCCATCCCGGCGCGCGACCTGATGGGTCTGGCTTCGAGCCTGTCCTCGCCCGAAGCCGAGGTAGCCGACGCGCTGCGACGGCTCAAGGCCTGGAACCACCGCATGTCCGCCGACTCGGTGGCGGCCACCATCTATGAGTTCTGGCAGTACGTCATCGTCGCCAGGGTCTCGGATCTATACGTGCCGGCCGCCAGCCGCGCCACGTTCGGGGACCTCGACAAGCGGCTGGTAATGAACAAGCTCCGGGAACCCGACGCGGCCTTCGGCGCCGAGCCGGTCCAGGGCCGCGACGCGCTGCTGGTCGATGCGCTGAAAGAAGGACTCGCCAACCTGAAGGAGGTGCTGGGCAACGATCCCGCCAAATGGAAATGGGGCGACCTGTTCCACATCAAGTTCGATCATCAGTTGGCGGCGCTGCTGCCGGCCGATCAGCGCGCCGCGCTGGGGACCGAGCGCTATCCGATGAGCGGCAATATCGAGACGGTGTACCTGGGCGCCTATGGCGCCGATTTCCGCAAGATCCACGGTGCGTCCTACCGGCAGGCCATCGACGTGGGCAACTGGGACAACTCGCTGGCCATGAACGTGCCGGGCCAGTCATCCGATCCCGCCAGCCCCTACTACAAGAACCTGCTGCCGCTGTGGGTCAAGGGGGAACTTTTCCCCATGGCCTTCAGCCGGCAAAAGGTCGACAGCCTGAAGGCGGACAGCATCACGCTGCAACCGGCGCGTTGAGTGGTCCGGGGCGCGGCCGCCGCGGCCGCGCCCTTCGGGTGCTCCGGCGCATGCCATCAGGCGGCCGTACGGCTATGAACCGCCAGGAGGTGGCGCACCGCCGGCCGTTCCGGCCCCAGGTGGAAGCGCAGGATCTCCTCCTGGACATCGGCGTCGGCCTTCGACACCCGCTTGTGCTGGCGCAGGTGCTCCGCCCAGGACTCCACCTGGAACCATTCCAGCATGAGCCCCGGCTCGGCCGCATCCTCGGTCACGCCCCAGGCATAGGCGCCATCGCGGCGCCGTTCGGCCGACAGACGCTCCAGCACGCGCAGGAAGGCCACGCGATCCTTGGGGGCGATCCGGTATTCGACCAGAATCAGCACCGGCCCCCTGTCGTTCTCCACCGGCGCGGCCGTCAAGGGCTCGGGCCAATGGTTCGACGGCACGAGATCGGCCTCGCCCTTGGGCAGCTTGAGCACGTGTGACACCACGCCCACGATCACCAGCCCCGCGGCGCCCGCCAACAGCGCGGCGGGCACGCCGACCCACTCGGCCACCGCGCCCCAGGTCAGGCTGCCCGCGGTCATCGCGCCATTGAACACGGTCAGGTAGACGGCCAGCGATCGGCCGCGCACCCAGTTCGGCAGGATGGCCTGCGCCGTGCCGTTGAGCGTGGTCAACGCGGTGATCCAGGCCGCCCCCAGCACCAGCAGGCCCACCACCGCCAACCACTGCGGCGGCGCGAAGGACAGGCCCGCCATGACCGCCGCCGTCACCAGCGCCGCCATCAGCAGCAGGCCATCGGCATCCAGCTTGTCGCGCAGCTTGGGCATGACCACGGCCCCGCCTATCGCGCCCATGCCCACCGCGCCCAGCAGGATGCCGTAGAACCCCGCCCCGCCACCCAGCAACCCGCGCGCCACCAGCGGCAGCAGCGCCCAGACCGAACTGGCCAGCGCGAAGAAACAGAACGCGCGCACCAACACGACGTGCAGTTCGCGGCTGGCCCGCGCATAGCGCAATCCCGCCCGGAACGCGCCCAGGAACTGCTCCGACAATTCGTCGTGCGGCGTGGGCGGCCGGCGCCACCACAGCAGCGCGGCGATCACGAAGGCATAGCTGATGACGTCCACGCCATAAGTGACCGCGCCGCCCAGGCTCGCCAGGATCAGGCCGCCCAGCGCGGGGCCTATGGCGCGCGCGATGTTGATGCCGAGCGAATTCAGGGCCACGCCGTTCTTGATGTCCTTCTTGTCCACCAGCTCGGGCACGATGGCCTGCCAGGTGGGCCCCATCAGCGCCGCCCCGATGCCACCCAGGAAGGTCAGCGCGACCAGCGAACCGATGGTCTGCATGCCCCAGGCCGTGAGCAGCATCAGGCTGACGCTGACGCAGGCCAGCAGCACCTGGATCGCGATCAGGAATTTGCGCCGATCCAGGATGTCGGACAGCACGCCGGCCGGAATGGCCAGGAGGAAGATGGGCAGCGTGGCGGCGGCCTGCACCATGGCGACCGCCGTGGGCGAGGTCGACAGGTCCGTCATCAGCCAGGAACTGGCCACGTCGCGGATGAAGCTGCCGGTGTTGCCGATGATCGTCGCGCCCCACAGCACGGCGAACAGCTTCTGCTTCAGCGGCCCGAAGCCGCCCTGGGAAGTGCTCTTGACCGCTTCGCTCACGTCGCGTCCTCCTCAGACCGCCCAGCAGGAGCAGCCCAGCGCTCCGAAGAAACCCCGCGCATCGGACACCGGCAGCTTCGATGCCCAGGCCCGGGCATGCTCGTGCCCATGCAGGCCGCAGGCCTGCGCGCAGCCGCACGCGGCCACCCGGCGGTAGCCCAGCGAATGACGCCCCGCGCCCTCGGGCTCGCCCCAGGCCGCATAGCCGCCGAACAAGCGCGTGGGAGACCAGTCCGGCATGGGCGGCGGCAACGGGTTGTCGTCCAGGCCGGCAAAGCCCCCCGCGCCGTAGACGATACGGCCGCCCACCATGGTCAGTTCCGAGGTCAGGAAGGAAAGCTCGTCTTCAGCGCAGGCGAAGAAATCCTTGTCGGGTACGATCAGGTCGGCCAACTGCCCCGGGACAATACTGCCCCGCCGTCCTTCCTCGTTCGAGAACCAGGCCACCTTCTCGGTCCACATGCGCAGCGCCGTCTCGCGATCCAGGCAATTGCGCCGCGGATACAGCGACAGCCCGCCCACCGTCTTGCCGGTAATCATCCAGGCCAGCGACACCCAGGGGTTGTAGGACGCCACGCGCGTGGCGTCGGTGCCCGCGGACACCTTCACGCCCTTCTCCAGCATGCGGGCGATGGGCGGCGTGGCCTCGGCCGCGGCGGCGCCGTAGCGTTCGACGAAATACTCGCCCTGGTAGGCCATGCGATGCTGCACGGCAATCCCCCCGCCCAGCGCCGCGATGCGGTCGATGGATCGGTCGGAGATGGTCTCGGCATGGTCGAAGAACCAGTTCAAGCCCTTCAGCGGGATATCGCGGTCGACCTTCTCGAACACGTCCAGCGCGCGCGAAATGGTCTCGTCGTAGGTCGCATGCAGGCGCCACGGCCAGCGGTTCTGCGCCAGGATGCGCACCACCTCCTCCAGGTCGCCTTCCATCTGCGGCGGCATCTCGGGACGGGGCTGGCGGAAGTCCTCGAAATCGGCGGCCGAGAACACCAGCATCTCGCCCGCGCCGTTGTGGCGAAAGTAATCGTCGCCCTGCTTGTACCGGACGCTGGAGGTCCAGTTCAGGAAATCCTCCTTCTCGTGTTGCGGCTTCTGCGTGAACAGGTTGTAGGCCAGACGCACCGTCAGTTGGCCGTCGTCGGCCAGTTGCCGGACCACCGCGTAGTCATCGGGGTAGTTCTGGAAACCGCCGCCGGCGTCGATCACGCCGGTCACCCCCAGCCGGTTCAGCTCGCGCATGAAGTGCCGCGTGGAGTTGACCTGGTAGTCGAACGGCAGCGTGGGGCCCTTGGCCAGCGTGGCGTACAGGATCTGCGCGTTCGGCTTGGCGAGCAGCAGCCCCGTGGGATTGCCCTGGGCATCGCGCGTGATCTCTCCGCCCGGCGGCTCGGGCGTATCCTTGGTATAGCCTACCGCTCGCAGCGCCGCGCCGTTGAGCAGCGCGCGGTCATACAGGTGCAGCAGGAAGACCGGCGTGTCGGGCGCCACCGCGTTGATCTCGGCGATGGTCGGCAGGCGTTTCTCGGCAAACTGGTGCTCGGTAAACCCACCCACCACGCGCACCCACTGCGGGGGCGGCGTAATCGCGACCTGCCGGCGCAGCATGTCCATCGCGTCGGCCAGCGAACGCACGCCATCCCAGCGCAGCTCCATGTTGAAGTTGAGCCCGCCGCGTATCACGTGGGTATGGTTGTCGATCAATCCTGGCAGCACGCCGCGGCCGCCCAGGTCGACGATCCGGGTCGCCGACCCCGCCAGGGCCATGATGTCCCGATCGTCGCCCACGGCCAGGAAGCGCCCGTCCTTGACCGCGACGGCAGTGGCCGACGGATTGGCCCGATCCAGCGTGGTGATACGGCCATGCCGCAGGATGAGGTCGGCGGTGGACGCGCTCATGATTGCTCCTCGGTGGACCGGGTGGAAGGCGTGGCCTGGTTGCGGCCGGGCAACTGGCCGAATACGTGCGCGACGGCCGAGGACTTGTCGCAGGCGGACATGAACGCGGACCCGGCCAGCCACTGCTTGCCGACGGGGATGACCTGTTCGCCCACCAGGATGCCCAGCAGGCCGACCAGGGCCACCAGCGGAGGCGCGGGCGAACGGACGTTGAGCAGGCTGTAGACGATGCCGACCAAGAGGCCGGCCCCCAATGACAGTACATAGAGTTTCATCGCTGACCTCGACGATTGACTGTCGCGCGCGGCCGGGAGCCGGCACGCGCGCGGAGGTTTACCTGGCCGGGTTGGGGCCGATCCGCTCGCCGTGCTGGACGCGCTCCGCGCCATTGTGCACGTGGGTGATGGCATAGTCGATGCCCATGCCGTAGGCGCCCGAATGTTCCTTCACGATGCCGGTCACGGCGTCATAGGTTTCCTTGCGGGCCCAGTCGCGCTGCCATTCCAGCATGACCTGCTGCCAGGTCACCGGCACGGCGCCCGCCTGCACCATGCGGTCCATCGCGTACTTGTGCGCATCCAGCGACGTACCGCCCGAGGCATCCGCCACCATGTAGATCTCGTAGCCGCCCTCCTTCATCGCGCAAAGCGCGAAGGTGGTGTTGCAGACCTCCGTCCAGAGTCCCGAGACGATGATCTTCTTGCGGCCGTTGGCGGCCAGTGCGTCGCGTACGTTCTGGTCGTCCCAGGAATTCATCGAGGTGCGTTCGAGTATCTTGTTCTGCGGGAACACGGCCAGCAGCTCGGGGTAGGTGTTGCCCGAGAAGCTGTCGGTTTCCACCGTGGTGAGGGTGGTCGGGATGCCGAACACCCTGGCCGCCTTGGCCAGCGCCACGACGTTGTTCTTCAGGACCTGGCGGTCGATCGACTGCACGCCGAAGGCCATCTGCGGCTGCTGGTCGATGAAGATGATCTGGCTGTTCTGGGGCGTGAGGACGTCGAGATAATGGGACATGGCACTTCTCCTTGGGGAAAACAACACAGGAATGGGTGGGTCAGCCGGCCACGTCCACCAGGACGAGTTCGGTATCTTCGCTGGCGGTCACGCGTATGACGTCCTCGTCCCGGATCGCGGCGCCGTCCCGCGCCTGCAATTCGACGCCGTTGACGTCCACGCGGCCGGTGGCGGGCACCAGGTAGCCGTGGCGGCCGGCTCCCAGGCGGTACTCCGCGGTCTCGCCCGCCTTCAGCGTGGCGCCGGACACCCGTGCATCGGCGCGGATGGGCAAGGCATCCTCGTCTCCCGGCATGCCGCTGGCCAGCGCGACGAACTGGCCCGAGCGGTCGCCCTTGGGAAACGGCTTGGCGCCCCACGACGGCTGGCCGCCGCGGCTGTCCGGGAAGATCCAGATCTGGAAGATGCGCGTCACGCCGGGCTCCAGGTTGTATTCGGAGTGCCGGATGCCCGAGCCCGCGCTCATGACCTGGACGTCGCCCGCCTCGGTGCGGCCGCGGCTCCCCAGGTTGTCCTGGTGGGTGATGGCGCCTTCCCGGACATAGGTGATGATTTCCATGTCGGCATGGGGATGCGGCGGGAAGCCGGTGCCCGGGGCGATGGTGTCATCGTTCCAGACCCGCAGCGCACCCCAGTTCATTCGAGCCGGGTCGGCATAGCCGGCGAACGAGAAATGGTGCTTGGCATCGAGCCATCCGTGGTTGGCTCCACCCAGGCTCTCGTAGGGACGACGTTCGATCATGATGTTCTCCGCTTTCGCTTGCTTCGATGGAGAGAACTATAGAAACTCGTCGAGACCATTGAAATAGAATTAATTGAAAAGCATACTTTCCATTTCTTAGATCTACACCGACACATGCCGGACACGAATCCATGAGCCGACTCCCCGACCTGGAAGCCTGGGCCATCTTCGCCAAGGTGGCCGAAACCGGTTCGTTCGCCCGGGCGGCGGCCGAACTGTCGCTGTCCCAGGCCACCGTCTCCAAGGCGGTCTCGCGCCTGGAAGGACGGATGAAAGCCGTACTGTTCCACCGCACCTCGCGCCGCATCTCCCTGACCGAAAGCGGACTGGCCGCGCTCGAGCGTGCCTCGCGCATCCTGGAAGAAGGCGAGGCCGTCGAGGCGGAAGTGGCCGAGCAGTCCAGCAGCCCACGCGGACCGATACGCATGACCGCCCCCATGTCCTTCGGCATCTCGCACGTGGCGCCGGTGCTGCCCCCGTTCATGGCGCGCTATCCCGAGGTCACCCTGGATGTCCATTTCAGCGACGAACAGGTCGATCTGGTCGAAAAGCGCTTCGACCTGGCGCTACGCATTTCCACGCTGGCCGACTCCAGCCTGCTCGTGCGCCGGCTGTGCACCGTGCGCATCCTGCTGGTGGGCTCCCCCGCCTACTTCGAGCAGCACGGCCGGCCCCGGCACCCGCGCGAACTCGCCCAGCATCGCGCGCTGCAATACGCCTACGCGCGCAGCGGATCGAGCTGGCGCTTCCGCCATGCCCGCCATGGCGAATTCACCCAGGCCATGCCCACGCCGCTGCGGGTGAACAACGCCGAGGCGCTGACACCCGCCTTGCGCGCGGGCGCCGGCCTGGCCCTGCAGCCCGAATTCCTGGCCTGGCAGGACCTGCAATCCGGCGCGCTGGAAACGACCATGGACGACTGGCAGGTCGACCCCATCGCGCTGCACCTCGTCACGCCGCCTGGGCGCGGCAGGCCCGCCCGCGTGCAGGCGCTGATGGAATACCTGACCACGCACTTCGTCGGCGAGCCGTGGGCGCGGACGATCGACGCCTGAGGCTGCGTCATCGCCGGATGCCGCCGTCGAATGCCCGCCGTTTACTGTCTCTGAAATCTTTCATTACATTTACTCCCTCATAAAAAAGCACCCCGGGGGAGTTGCAGATGTTCATTCGTTCAATCCTGGCCGCGACCTGCATCGGCGCACTGGGCGCATGCGCCTCGATCACCAGCGACAGCATGCAGACCCTGCGGGTCGAAACACTCGACAAGGACGGCAAGAGCGTGGCCTACAACTACCCTGACTGGGTACAGTTGATCTTCGGCGAGCCCCAGGTCTTCGACCGGATGCATCGCGAGGATGGCAAGCCGACGTAAAGCCTGGCGGCCGTCGAGAAAGCCAAGGATGGTCCGGCGGCCACCGCCGAGGTCGCGCGCAACGATGTACCGGCCGCGGCGGCTCCGGCTGCGGCAAGCCCGGCCGGCCAGCCCGGGAACTGAGGCGCTGACCGGCCACGGATCGGCGCTCAGCGCCCGCACGGTCGGGACTTCCAGCCGCGGCCAAGCGTACCATCACCGTGCAAGGGACTGGTAGACTCCCCCATCCTCCGGTCTTCTCGGGAGCCGTTCCATGCGCCAGGCCATCTTCGCCGGGGTGCTCGTCCTCATCGTGCTTGCCGCCTGGGCCAGGCAGCAAGGCTGGATCGCGCTGCCCGACAGCCTCATGCAGGCTCTCCTGTTGTGCCTGCCGCTGGCGTTTCTTCCTCTTTACCTGCAAGGGCTGCGCGAAGGGGAACTCGTCATTCCGCCGCGCACCATCCGGCGCCGGGAAACGCCCCTCCTCTTCTGGTTCGTGGCTGTGTTTCAGGCCGTCGTCGCGCTGGCACTGCTGGCGTACCTGGCCATCCAGTTGCTGGACAGCCTGACGGCGGGATGAGCCGGCGGAACGCCGGCTCGAACCTTCCTTTTTCCTACTCTCGCGGCACCGTGGCGGCCGGTATCCGGACCTCCACGGGCTGCGCCTGCCCCGACCCACCGGGGACCTGTAGCGTCACCGTACCGCCTGCCGGCCGCATCCTCCTTGCCCGCTCCACCAGGTCGGGGCTCGAAGACTTCCGGGCCAGCCCAGCCAACCGGGGCGTCGGCGAGGCCACCGCTTCAACGAAGGTCACGTCGCCGTCGTAGCTCTTGACGCCCGGCGGAATGGCCGTCGCATCCGGCATCAGGATCTCGGTCGCCTTGGCCGTAAGCGTGGTCGTAGCCCGCGCCGGACCCAGCACCTTGAAGCGGATGTTGCCCAGCGGCACGGTGCCGATGGGTTGCGTGAGCGACGTGCCGTTGACCATCACGACGTGCAGGACGTTGCCGTCCCTGCGCCATTGGACGGCCGGCGTGACGCGGCCGGCCGCCACGGGGTCGATGGCCAGGATCTCCAGCGCCGCCGGATCGTAGGTAATCGTGGCGTGGGCCGCCCCCACCGCCTGGGTCCCGGAGAACACGGCCACTTGTATGGCGCCTTCGGCGCCGGCCACGGCCGTCACCGAAGGATCGACGAAGAAGGCGTCGCCGACGAACTGGGCATGCGCGGCGCCACTCATGGCTGCCGTCAGTGGCAGGCCGGCCAGCACCGACCGAAGAATGAACGAACGGATACGCATGTCATTGCACCTCGATGATGAATCGCTTGGTCACGCCCGGGGTCAGGTCGCTGCCGGACAGGGCGTCCCCACCCACTACCCTTGCATTGCCGCCGAAGGTGATGAAATACGTACCGATCCCGTCCGGCGCGGCCAGACCGCGCATCAGCACTTCAGCCTGGCCAGCCGGAATCGGCACGGAAGCGGAAACGCTGCGCACCGGCGCGCTGCTGGTCAGCACCGTCTGGCCGAAGACGACGACCTCGAAGATGTCGTCCAGCGCGGAACCATTGTCCCCCATGGTGATCAGGACGTCCGACGTGCTGCACCCGACGATCTCGGTTGCCTTGCCCAATCCGTCGCACATTGGCCACGACGCCTCCAGCGTGGCCGTACCGACCGACGTGGGCGACGCGCTCGGGCAGTTGTAGTTCGCCGTCCCGTCGGAGTTGAAGCTGTAGCTGCCCTTGTCCGCGCTCAACGGCATCAGGACGCGATTCGCCGGCATCGTGGCTCGGCCCGCCGGCACCACTGCGCAGCGGTTGGTCACGAAACTCTCGATCGCGCCCATCACGCCGGCGGCGTCCAGTGCATTGCCGGCGGCATCGGCCAGACCGTCCAGCAGCTTCACGTAGAGATCCTCCGCGTACCTCGCAAAGAAATCCGCCAGCGTGCGAGCCGCCGTGTTGCTGCGCAGAATCCCCGCCACCACGCGCTTGCCGATGATCTGCTTGACCAGATACCCCGCCCCCTGGCTGGCACCCATGCCGCACAGATGCTGCAGGCCGATGAAGGCAACTTCCGGCTTGACCAGCGCCGACTCGCCCGGCTTCAGGCTGAGCGGGCTCACGGTCAAGTACAGCTTGGGATCGATGGGCTTGACGATCTCGCCCAAGGTGGACGCCACCGACAGCGTCGCGCTGATCGGCACGCAGAACTTCACGAACGCGGCCACGGCGCCGATCTCGATGGCGGGACCGTCGGCGGGAATCACCGCGCCCGCGATGAAGATGGTGGCGGTGACCGCGCTGCATGCCGCGCTGGCGATCGACGAAGCCTCGCCCAGCATGTCGGCGGTCTTCTTCAGCCGGCAAAGCTCGGGCAGCACGAAATCGCAGATCTGGTCCGGCGAGACGGCGGCCGCCATGGGACCGGCGGCGGCATTCGCAGACACCTTGCCCAGCACCTCCTGGCTCTCGGCCTGGAATTCGCGCATGCCGTTGGCCAGCAGAGCCTTCTGGAACACCTTGGCCAGCGTGTCGCCGTTGGGCCCGGCAAGCACGCGTTCGAGCTCCAGCCTGGCGTTGCCGAATGCACTACGGCCGGCCGTCGCCACCTTGCGCAACTGTTCGGCGTCCTGGGCGCTCAGGCCGCTGGGCTCGGCCACGATGGCATCGTGCTGCGCCTGCATCAGGCGATCGATCCGATCGAAAAAGGCGCGAACGTCCTGGGCCGCCGGTACCGCAGGCTGGAGCGGTGCCAGCAGGTCCAGCGCCAGGGTCTCGCTGGCCGCGCCATTGACCGACACGACGACCTGCGCCTTAGCGTTGCGTGCCAGACCGGCCGGCACGAGGAACGACGCGTAGCCCGGCAGCATGCGGAATACCTGGGGCGAGGCGACGCCGTCCACCTTGATTCCCACCTGGGCTTCCGGATTCAGCAGCGCCGGCGACACCATCGCCACCACCGCCCCGGGATAGGCCTGGGTGCTCAGGAGCGCGGACGGCAGTTCCTGGCCGGCGGCGGCCGCCTGCATAGCCAGCGCGACGTCGGCTTCATCGACCGTACCGTCCAGGTTGATGTCGGCACGCGCCACCTGGAGCTCATCCAGCGTGTTCAAGCCCCCGACGTACTGCCCCAGGCGCATGGCATCGACCAGGCCGGGCTTCGCGTTGCCGGCGATGTTGCCGATCTTCGAGGGAATGCCGAACTCGGCGTACGGCGAATTGCCGGCATCCATCACCACGACTGCGGCGCTGCCTTCGGCCACGGACTGGCCACCCGAGATGGCCTGCACGGTAGCCGTTACCGGGCCCGCCTTGCCGAAGGAAGCCGAGACACGCTGTCCCGTGGCTCGCTGTCCATCACTGAACGTCCAGCGATATTGGTCGATCTTCGTACCGTCCGTTACGGCGGCAACACTGAAGCCTACCGGCTTGCCCACCGACGCATTGCTGCGATCGGCCTGGACTTCGATCACGGCCTTGCTGCTCGATGCCGGAGGCGGCTCCTCGCCGCCCGGCTTGGCGCCGTCGCCGCCGCACGCGGCCAGCGTCAGCACGATACTACCCGCCAGCGCCAGCCATAGATGGCGGGCGCGGGTACACATCGATCCTCTCATCGGATCCCCCCGGTGTGTGTTGCGTTTCTTCGTGGTGTTCTGGCAATACCCCCTTGCCATCGCACGAAAAAATACCTTTTTTCTCGTAACTCTTTGAATTTAAATGCTACGAGAAGTAGCAAGCACTAACACACAACCAGGAATGACGCCGCTTTCAGGCTCTCGGCTACGCGCGCTTCAGGGCCGCCTGCGCCGTGGGGTTAGGCGTAGGCTCGCCGATCTTGCGCAGCGTGTTCCGGTCGGTGTGGTGGAAGGGCTCCGCCTGGCCGGGGATGACCAGTATCGTGTCCTGCTCGTAGGACCAGGTGCCGTCGTCGTTGACCGTAACCGTGATGGTGTAGCTCTCGGTCTTGAACGCGTATTCCAGGAAGGGATTCGACACGATCCCGTTGGTCAGCGAACCGCGCACGGCCTGGAGGCTGAAGCGCCTCGCGTCGGCGGTGGCCTGGCCCACGGCCATCGCCGTCTGCCCGCGCGGGATCGACAGTGTCTGCATCACCGCGCCCGTTGCGGGCTCCCACAGCCAGTATCCCACCTGGTCGTGGAAGGTCTCGACGTCGTCCGGCTTGACGATGCGGGTGTGATAGCGCAGCCCGTAGAACAATTGCGGACCGTTGGTCTGCGCATCGATGGGCTGCAACTCCATGTGCTCGATGAAGGCCTGCTTCTCGGGACCGTCGGCCTTGGGGTTGATGTCCAGCCCGCGCGTGCCCGTCCAGATGCCGGCCAAGCCGGTCAGCGGCCCGAGATTGGCGAGCGTGTGAACATCCGGTTCCGGCTCGGTGTAGATGTCCTTGGGATAGTTTTCCATGGTGGGTCCGGCAACAACGCTGAGTGACAAAGAAGCCGGATTTATGCAAGCGGCCCGGATGGATGTCAAGAGAAATCCTTCCGGGCACAGCCCTACGCTACCGCCCTCGCCCGCTCTTCCGTCCACCATTGCCTCAGCATTTCCGTTGCCCCTCCCTTGGCGACGATTTTTCTGAGTTCCTCCGGCAAGGGAGGATAGTCGCGGACGAGACCGCTGGTCAGGTTTTCGAATCTTCCAGTATCGAAGTTCACCCTCAGCCGGTCGCCATCGGCGGCCAGGTCGGAGACGCCCGCGGAATTGGCCATGAACATCAGCCCGACGCTGATCGCGCCGCGAAAACTCAGATAGGGCATGGACTCGCACACAACGCCGACGCCCAGCGAACGCAGCGCGATATAGCCCTGCACGTGAGCCTTGCCCTTGCCGAAATTGCGACCGGCCAGAACGATGTCGCCCGGTTCCACGCTGGTCCGGAAGTCGGGGCGGTCCTCTTCCAGGACGTGGCTCTTGAGCACTTCGGGGTCGAATACCTTGTCCGTCACGTACTGCTGGGTCATCAGATATCCGTCATGCCGGACGTCGTCCCCGAACTTGTGGCAACGCCCCTCGTACAACCAGGTCTCACTGATCATTCTCCACTCCTTGCATGTCGATCGGCGGTCATGCCGCCGTCAGTCCGCGCGCATCCGCGATCTCGCCGCGCAGCGACGAGGCCGCGACGGTGGCCGGGCTGGCCAGGTAGACCTGCGCGTCGCGGGGCCCCATCCGGCCCGGCGCATTGGTGGCCGCTGTTGAGATCGATACCTCGCCCGGCCCGAGGGGGCCGACCTTGCCGCCCGAGCAGACGCCGCAGCCCGGCTGCAGGATGATCGCCCCCGTCCGCTGGATGCTCGAGATGAGACCCTCGTCCGCGGCGCGGCGCGCCGTCTCGACCGAGCCCGGCGCGACATACAGGCGCGTCCCCGGCGCAATCCGCTTGCCACGGATCAGCGACTCGGCAATGACCAGATCCTCGTAAGTGCCGGATCCGCAGGAACCGATGAACGCGTGATGCACGTGAACGCCGGTCACTTCGCTCACGTCCACGGCCCGATCGGGGCTGCCGGGCAAGGCCACCTGCGGTTCGAGTTCGCTCAGGTCGAAGACCTCGTCCGCCTCGTAGCAGGCATCCTCGTCACTGCAAAGAGCGGTCAGGTCCAGATCGCCGTCGAACGGGATCGACCCGCTCAACCGCTCGGACGGCGGAATGAACAAGGTGGCCACGCCTATCTCGGTCGGCGAATTGCAGAGCGCCACGCGGTTCGAGAAATCCATGTCGTGGACCGCTCCCGCCAGTTCGATGACGCGATAGCTGTATTTGCCACCGAACAGCCTCCCATCCACCATGTCTCGCGATATCCGATAGCCGACGTCCCGGCCATAGACGCCGGCCTTCAATTGTCCGGTGAAGACGATGCGTACCGTCGGCGGCACGGTGAACCAGGTCGTTCCACGCGCGATGACGGTCGCGATCTCAGTCCCCATTCTTAGCGCAACGGCTCCGATCGCGCCGAAGTTGGTGCAATGCATGTCGTTGGCGAAGATGAACATGCCGGGTCGGACCAAGCCCTGCTCCATGGGAAAAATGTGCCCGTGGCCGCCCGCTCCGATGTCATAGAACTTGTCGATCTTCCACGCCTTGACGGCCTCGCGGATCTTCATACCCTTTTGCGCCGCTTTGGGCGTCGTGTACACCACATCGTGATCCGTCACGATCACGACCCGCGAGGGATCCCACAGTTTGTCGATGCCGATGTCATCCAGCTCTTCCTTGGTCGAACCTACCTGCCCGTCATGCATGAACATGAGGTCGGGGATCGGATAGACCACATCTCCCGGTTTGACGGCCGGCACGCCGGCCGCCCGCGCGACAATCTTTTCAAACGCTGTCATTCCCATGATCTGCCTCTCTAGCTCGCCTGGTCGATCGTGTGCTGCCACAGGCACCGTGTGCCCTCTATCACGATTTCCTTGGAACTCACATCTTCGATGAAGTCCTCCCGCATCCTCTTGCCGGCGGCATGGATGATGTCGAAGGCTTTCGCGCGAGCCTTCAGGACCTCCGGATGCTTCGCCTGCCCCGGATAGCCCAGGCCTTGTGAGAAATCATTCATCCCGATGTAGAAGAAATCGACGGCATCGACGTTGACCATGCCGGGCAGGTTTTCCAGGCCCTCGCGGTCCTCGATCATCAGGCACACCACCATGTTCTCGTTGCACCGGCGGTAGAAGTCGGTCCGGTCTCCCTTGTCCATCGCATAGTCGACGCCTCGGGCGCTTCCGAATGAACGATCGCCCATCGGACCGAAATAGGCGGCACGCACCACCTGTTCCGCCTGCTCCAACGTCGAGATATGCGGCGCCACGATTCCCTGCACGCCGCGGTCGATGAACTGCTGGATGGTGCTGGAACGAATGTCCGGCACCCGCGCCAACGTCGTCATGCCGCAAAGATCGGCCACGCGGCAGGTTTCTTCGATTTCCCGAAGGGAAAACGCGCCGTGCTCACCGTCGATCTGGATGAAATCCAGGCCCAGCTTGCCGACGATCTCCACGGTTTGCGGGGACGGCCAGCTCAGGATGGCGCCATAACTCTTCCGGCCATCCTTCAAGGCGGCCTTCACCCTGTTAGGGAAGTACATGTTCACCTCGGTAGTGTCTAGTGGGAATTCCTCAGCCCGATCGAGTCGATGACGCCCGACCACTTGGCTGCCTCGTCGTCCATGAACGACTTGAACTGCTCCGCCGTCGAGCCCACGGCCAGGGTGCTGCTGGTCCGCAGGTAATCGACCACGCTTTTCTCCGCCAGCGCTTTCGAAAAATCGGCCTGTATCTTCCGGGCGATGCCGGCCGGAAGTCCCGGCGGCGCGACCACGCCGGACCAACCTTCCACGTACATGCCCTTCAGCCCCGATTCGTCCAGGGTCGGAACGTCGGAGAACGCATCGATCCGCTGCCTGCCTCCCACGGCGATCAGGCGCACGTTTCCGGACCGGATCGTCGCCATGGCCCCAGGCAACGGCAAGAACATGAAATCGGTGGTTCCGCTGGCGACATCCAGCAGGGCCGGGCTGTCGCCCTTGTTCGGGATGTGGTAGAGCTTGACGCCCGCCCGAGTGGCAAACAGTTCGGCCGCGAGATGCCCTACATTGCCTACGCCCGCGGAGCTGTAATTGACGCCCTGCGGCTTGTTCTTGATATAGGCAATCAGTTCCGGGACGGTCTTTACAGGCAGTTTTCCGTTGACGACCAGTGCGAACGGAATGCTGGTCATCTGGGTGACCGGCGTGAAGTCCTTCAGCGGATCGAACGGTATTTCCTTGTATATGAACTGATTGACCGTCATGTTGCCGGGCGCGGCATAACCGATGGTGTAGCCATCAGGGGGAGCCTGCTGGACAGCCGACATGCCGATGATGCCGTTCGCCCCCGCCTTGTTTTCCACCACGACCGGCTGCTTCCAGATCGCCGCCAGGGCGGCCGCGATCTGCCGCGCGGACCCATCTGCCGACGACCCCGGAGCCTGGGCAACAATGAATCTCACCTGTCTGTTCGGCCACTCAGTGGCTTGGGCCATACACGGCGCCCCCGCCAGCCACGCCAGCAACGCGAGCACCCCCATCCCGATTCGACTGGTCTTCATTTCTCCTCCTTTATGGTATCGATACCATCGTCGTTCAAAAAAACAACCGCTACAGGCGATAGCGCATGCGGAATCGCCCCGGCAGCTCTGCGATGGCTGGTTATGGTATCGATACCATATCACGCTACGCGTCCAGAACGACTAGGAAGTTTCCCGTATGCAGAGTTCAAACCCAACGTCCACATGGCCCGAAGGCGAACCGCCCCCGATCCGCGCGAGCGCGACCCGGGCGGCCTCCCGGCCTATCGCGTAGCGGGGGATACGCAGCGCGGTGATGGCGGGAGCCAGCATGGCGCCTATCTCCGTATCCTCGAAAGCCACGATGGCAATGCGCCGGGGAATGGGAACCCGCATCTTCTGGCATTCGAGATGCGCGCCCAGGGCCATGTTGCCGCCGAAGAACACCGCCGCGTCCACCTGTGGACGGGCATCGATCAGATCGCGCAGCACCACGGCGCCAGACGCCACATCGCCGTCGGTCGCTATCTCGAGATCCGGACCGGAACGCAGCCCCGCATCGTTCACCGCGGCCCGATAGGCCTTGATCCGCGTTTGCGTGCGCTCGTTGTGCGGCGACCGCGCATAGACGCAGGCGATGTTTTCGTACCCGCGATCGATCAGATGCCTGGTCAACGTGTAGGCGGCGTCGAAGTTCGAAAAACCCACGGCCGTATCAAGCGGCTGCTCGCACAGGTCGCCCGTTTCGATGACCGGTATTCCCGACGCGCGTATGAGGTTGACGCACTCGGTGGTATGCACGGTGTTGTGGAGGAGCAGCGCACGAGGCCGCTGGGACAGGAACGCCCGGACGATGGCCTCTTCCCCCTCAAGGGTTTCGCCGGACGTACCCAGCATGAGGTGATAGCCCAAGGGCGACAGGAAATCGCTGACCCCTTGCACCATCGCTGTCAGAAACAGGTGGTTGATGCTGGGGATGACCGCCGCGATCAATTGGGTCTTCTGGGACTTCAAACTGCCGGCAGGCCCGTTGGGCACGTAGCCCAGCTGTTTGATGACACGATGGATCTTGTCCAGGGTCTCGGGAGCAACGGAAGAAGGATGGCTCAAGGCCCGGGATACGGTGATGGGCGCAACGTTGGCCAGGCGGGCGACGTCCACCATCCGTACTCTGTCGTTTGACGGTTTTTTCATTCGGATTGCTTGCACTGAAATCGTGAGAACCGGCCGGCAGCATTCCCCATGGAGCCGGCGGCGCAACCTGACGATTGTGAGGCAAGGAACCGGAATAGTCGATCCGCCAGTGACTGCTTTCGTTCGTCACTGCTGCTCGATGCCCGCCGCCTTGACCAGCTTCGTCCACCGGGTGATTTCGACCTTCTGGAACGCCGCGAGCTCCTGGCGGGTTCCCGGAATCGGCTTCCAGGCGTTGTCGCCGAAGTACTTGGCGGCCTCCTCCGATTGCATGATGGGGACGATAAGCGCGTTGAGCTTGTCAGCGATGTCGTTCGGCGTGCCCTTGGGCGCGAACACCGCCAGCCAGCCGCTGGCCTCGTAGCCGGGAACGCCCTGCTCCGCGATCGTCGGGATGTCTTCGTAGCCCGGCATGCGCGTGGGCGTGGACACGCCCAGGGCCTTGAGCTTGCCGGCGCGCACGTGCGGCATCACCGCCGGCGCGTCGCCGAACACGATGTCGATCTGCCCGCCCATCACGTCCGTGACGGCCAGCGGCAGCGTCTTGTACGGCACATGCAGGATGTCGATCCCCGCCAGCTCCTTGAGCACTTCACCGCCGGCCCTGGACGAAGAGTTGCCGGAGCCGAAGGTCAGCTTGCCGGGATTCTTCCTGGCCGCGGCGACCAGTTCCTGCACGTTGTGGTAGGGCGCGCCGGGCGCGACCGTCAGCACCACGCCGCCCACGATCATCGCGGTGATCGGCACGAAATCCGCGACGGGATCGTACGGCAGCTTCTTGAACAGCGCGAGGTTCGCGGCATGCGTCGTATTCGTGCCGATGACGATGGTGTAGCCGTCCGCGGGCTGGCGCAGGACATGCTGCAAAGCGATGAACCCGCTGGCGCCAGGCTTGTTGTCGACGATGACCGGCTGCTTGGTGATCTCGGTGATGTGTTTACCGACGAAACGGGCGGCCAGATCCGTCGTGGTCCCGGCGCCGAACGGCACGACGATGGTGATGGGCTTGCTGGGGAAGCTCCCCGCCTGGGCCCGGGCCTGCGGCGAGGCGGCCAGCGCCAGCGCCCCCCCCAGCAACAGGGCTTGCAATGTGTGGATTTTTCTCATGTCATGTCTCCTTTGGTGGTCTTTCGCATCCAGCGGATGAACACCGCGATCACATGCGCATCGCCTTGGCGATGATGCTTCGCTGGATCTGCGAGGTCCCTCCGCCTATGGTCGATTGCATGCCTTCGCGGAAATAGCGCTCCATGTCGGACTCGGGCAACATGCTGTGCCCGCCCAGGATCTGCATGCCCTGGCGCGTCACCGTCTGCAGGGTCTCGGACGCCATGAGCTTGGCCATGCTGACTTCCCGCGAGCAGGACAAACCCCGCGAGGCCATGTCGGCGGCGCGATACACCATGAGGCGCGACGCGTCGACCGCGGTCTGCATGTCGGCCAGCATGTGGCGTATCACCTGGAAATCGTAGATCGGCTGGTCGAACTGGATGCGCTCGTGCGCATAGCGCAAGGCGTCGCTGACGGCCTGCTGCGCATTGCCGACGTAGGCGGCGGACACGGCGATCCGTTCCAGCTCCAGGTGGTCGGTGATGATGCTCCAGCCGTCCCCCGGCTCGCCCATCATGTTGGCGTCGGGCACCCACGCATCGTCGACGAAGATCTCGGTAGTGCCCGTGGCGCGGCGCGCCATCGTCGGCAGGCGCCGGATGTCCAGGCCCTTCGTGTCGTTGGGTACCAGCAGCACCGACAGGCCCTTGTGCTTCTTCGCCTCCTTGTCGGTGCGCACCAGCATCGCGATCACGACGTTCCGGGCCGCCGCGCCGGAACACCACAGCTTCTGGCCCCGGATCATCCAACCCTGGTCGCGCGGCTCGGCCCGGGTACGCGTCGACGCCGCGTCGGAACCCGCCTGCGGCTCGGAGATCGAGATCGAAAAACGCAGCTCGCCCCGCATGAACGCGGGAAGGTAGCGCTCTTTCTGCTCCGGCGTGCCGAACTTGACGATGTTCATGCCCGTGAACGTCGCGACCATGAAGGCGGTCGCGAAATCGAAGCCATAGCGCGCCAGGCCTTCGCACATCAGCGCGTAGTCGAAGATGGTGCCGCCATCGCCGCCCTGGTCCTCGGGTATCAGCAGGCGCAGCCAGCCCAGCTTGGCCACTTTCTCATAGGCCTCATAGGGATAGGCGCGGTCGATGTCGCACTGGCGCACGTACTCGCGGCCGATCTCCTGCTCCATCACGCGCGCGACGGTATCGCGCCACAACGTCTGCTCTTCGTTCAGGAAATCCATGTCGCTCTCTTTGTGGGAAGGTGGGGAATGATCATTGGGCCGGCAGGCGCTCACGGCGCACGAGCAGGCTGAACTCGCAGCTCAGCACGGTCTCGTCGCGCTGGTTGACCGCGATCAGCCTGGTGGTCGCGATGCCGTGCCGGTCGCCCTTGGCGCGCAGGTCGATGATTTCGCTTTCGGCATGCAGGGTGTCGCCGATGAACGTGGGCTTGAGAAAACGCAGCTTGTCCACGCCGTAGAAGGCCTCGACGACGCTCGAATCGAAGCCGAGCAGCGCATTCACGACCACGAACACCAGTCCTCCCTGCACGACGCGCTGGCCATAGAGCGATCGCTTGGAGAACTCCGCGTCCGCATGGATGGCCAGCCAGTTGCCGGTCAACCCGCAGAAATTGACCACGTCCGTCTCGGTCATGGTGCGGCCGCCGGAACGGCGGCGTTGGCCCAGGGACAGTTCGTCGAAAGGCTGGGTGATCATTGAATCCGGGCCTCCATGCGGGAATCAGGAAAGCGAATGGCCGAATTCTAGATTCTTATTTCGTTTTTAAAAGTCTAATTCCATTTTAATTATGTAGAATGGCAACATGGGGTGCCTGGGAAACAGGCAAATTTCACATTGCCACGGCGCGGCGTATCGATGCGAAGTCATTGATATTGCATGGAAATCCGCCTGGATCGTTTCTTTCCATCACATCGAATTCCATTCCATGAACGATACGTTAGGGACTTTCCCTAGGGCCGCGGCCCCCAGCGACGAAATCCGCGTCCTGGCCCGCGGCCTGGCCTTGCTGAAGGCGTTCTGCCCACGCAATACCGTCCGCTCGAACGGCGAACTGGCGCGGATGACCGAATTGCCCAAGGCCACCGTGTCGCGCCTGACGGCGACCCTGACCCGCCTGGGCTACCTCGAATACCTGGACGAGTCGGCCAGTTACCGCCTGGCTCACGCCGCCGTCGCGCTGGGCTTCGGCGCCCTGTCCACGCAGGACATCCGCGTGCGGGCCCGCGAGCACATGCAGCGCTTCGCGGATGACAACGACCTGGTGGTCGTGCTCGCCGTACGCGAAGGCAATGTGATGGTCTGCCACGAGGTCTGCCGCGGCCGGGGCGCGCTCACGATCCGCGTCACCGCCGGCTCGCGGCTGAAGCTGCCGCGCTCGGCCATGGGCCGCGCCTGGATGGCCACCCTCGCCCCCGCCCGGCACGCGGCCGTGCTGCGCGAGCTGGAGCAGGCCTTCCCCGATGACCCGCTTCGTCCGGCGCTGGACGAGGCGGCGGCCGAAATCGCCCGGTCCCGGTTCTGCGTCACGGTCGGCTCACTGGAGCCCGACGTCAACAGCGTGGCGACGCCCATCGATTCCGCGCAGTCCCCAGGCGCATACGTGCTCGGCTGCTCGGTGCCCGCCTTTCGCTATCCCCGCGAACGCTGCGTCGCCGAGATCGGCCCGCTGCTGCTCGGCTTGCGCGACCGGATCGAAGCCGACCTGGAAGCGGCCAATGGCGCGGGAGGCTCCTGATGCGCAAGCGCATCCAGGCACTGGACGCGACGAACGGCGACGAGGGCAATCGCGGCATCGATTCCCTGCAACGAGGCATGGAAGCCCTGCGCTGCTTCCAGCCGGGCGAGAATGCACTGACCGTTGCGGAAATCGCGCGCCGGCTGGCCTTGCCACGGACCACCACGCGCCGGCTGTTGAACACACTGGCCGCGCATGACTTTCTGTTCAGCGTTCCGGATCGCGATGCCTTCCGCCTGCACGTCGCCAGCTTCGTCCTGGGCCAGGCGGTGCTGTCGGGCTCGGAACTGGTGAGCAGATCGACACCGGTGCTGCAATGGCTGGCCAACCGGCATGCCCTGCATTGCCTGCTGTGCGTGCGTGATCGCGGCGACATGCTGGTGCTCGCGCACCAGGCTGGCAGCGGCACGACGCATTGCCCGTTAAGGGCCGGATCACGGCTGCCCATCGCCCGCACCGCCCCGGGCCATGCCTGGTTGTGGACCCAGCCGGTCGCCACGCAAGGCGAATGGCTGACACCGCTGCGCGCGTCGGCGAATCCGGCCGAACATACCCACGCCGCGGCCATCTACCAGGCCTTCCACGACCTCGTCCAAGGCGGCACTTGCGCCTCGTTCGGCGAATGGCGATCCGGCGTGGGCTTCATCGCCGCGCCCGTCGCGCTGGCCGGCGGCGACAGCGCGGTGATCGCCGGCGTGCACACCAGTACCGCCCCGCACGAGCGACGCCACATCGAGCACGAGTGCGCGGCGGCCCTGTTGCAGGCGGCCGGCACGATACGCCGCGAGGTCCGGCGCCCGTGAACCAACCGCTGCGACTCGTCTTGCTGCTTCCTGGACTTGATTACTGAATCGTCCTCTTCAGGCGCCGTTCCGGATGAAGTCGACCAGCGCCATCCCGAAGTCCGCATCGGCGGTGTTCAGGTGCGCGATGATGGACGTATGGTTGTGGCCGGCCAGCCACATGAAGCGCGGCGACCGGCGCCGATGGGCGCTCAGGGCGTGGTAGAGCTCCGCGTTGTGCACGTCGATCAGCGGGTTCTCGTACTGGGCCACCGCCAGCATGATCGGTAGCCCGGCCAGGCCCTGGGCGGCATAGGTCACCGGCGAACCCTCCTCCATGCGCCGGGCGTCGACACCGTAGTAGGCCTCGACGCGCCGGGCGTTGGGATTCTCGGCGCCGGCCTCGGCGCGCACCCGTCCCGACACCAGGATGAGCCCGGCCAGGCCGCTCCCGCCCTGCGGATGAAAGCGGCTGTCGCCGGCATAGTGGCCGGCATGGGTGCCTCCCGCCGAATGCCCCATCAGGAAGATCCGGTCGGGATCTCCACCCCACTGCCGGGCATGCCTGCGCACCCAGGCCACCGCGGCGGCGATGTCTTGCGTCGCGCTCGGGAAGGGATGGTCCGGCGCGAGACGAAACTCCACGTTGACACCCACGATGCCGTGGCGCGCCATGAACCACAGCACGTTGGCGTAGATCTCGGGCGTGCGGTTCTTCTCCCCGTCCACGAACGCCCCGCCATGCACGAACATCAGGATGGGACGGGCCGCGCGGGCGCCCGCGCCTTCGGGGAAAGGCGGTACATGGACATCGAGCCGGTTGCGCTCGTGCGGACCGTAGGACAGGTCCATCTCGCGCCTGCCCACCTTGGGTGCGGTGGCATGCAGCGCGTCGTAGGCCTCGACCATGCGCCGGGTGTGGTCCTTGATGTCGCGGCCCCAGACGGGCCCCAGTTCGCGCATGAGCGCACGCACGCTGTCCGGGACGGCGGGCGCATCGGCAAGAGTGCCGGAGTGTAGATGGAACATCGTGCGTCTTCTCCATGGGTTTTTTCGTGCTTGACCCGGATCGGATCAGCCAATTATTATTTTAGAACAGTCGGTCCAATATTTGGAATGTACAAAGTGCGGGGGCCGGCGGATGCACTCGGTACACATGACAAGGCACTCCCCACCATGGATCAACCCCTGCTTGGCAAACTCCGCCACATCTCCCTTTCGGTGAAGGACATCGAAGAAACCGCGCGCTTCTACGAACAGGCGTTCGGCATGTTCCGCGTGCGTCAGTCCAACGTCGCCGTCATGATGTCCGACGGCGTGGTCAGCCTGGCCATCATCAGCTCGACCAAGAACCCCAACGCCGAGGAGCGCGAAGGCCTTCATCACGTGGGCTTCCTGATCGACGAGATGGAAAGCGCCGCGGATCGGGTGCTCGGCGCCGGCGCCGAATACCATGGCCAGATCAACGGCGTGGGCAAGGGCCCGGCCACCGAGCGCAAGTACCGCGACCCCAACGGCGTCGTGTTCGACATCGTTACGCGCGAGCATGCCGAGCGCGTGTGGTGCCTGCCGCAGATCGTCTAAGGAGCACTTCATGTCGAACCAGCCGTACACGCTCGAGCAATTCTGCGAGAACACCCGCGCCACCCTGCGCCAGGACCCCGGCCGCGCCGGCCAGGAGCGCGTCAGCGCCGACTTCGAACGGCTGCTGCAATCGCCGGCATTCGTCGACAAGTACTGCGGGCCGGATCTCGAACGCAAGCTGTACCGCGTCCACACCGATCCCGAACTCGGCTTCGAGGTCCTGGTCCACCTGAACAAGGCGGCGCGCAAGTCCCCGCCCCACGACCACGGCGAATCCTGGGCGATCTATGGCCAGGTCACCCGGTGGGTGGACATCACCAATTACCGGCGCAACGACGACGGCCGGCAGCCCGGCCACGCCGACCTCACACTGACCGAGTCCTTCCGGCTGGAACCCGGGCAGGCCCGGCTGTTTCCCCAGGGCGCCATCCACGCGATCGACTACCCCGACCAGGCCGTGTTCGCGCGCGTCACCGGCCGCGACCTGGATGCCTTCCATCGCGACATGTTCGATCTCGAAGCGGGAACGGTCACCCGCATGACCCCGCAGCGGGCGAGCTGACGCGGAGCCTCGCACCATGGAACAACCGACATGAACATGCCTGGACAGGAACGGATCGTGACACCCGCCGAATTGCGGGAGCGCCTGCGGCGCGACGGGGAACTCGCCCTCGTCGACGTCCGCGAAGAGCTGCCCTTCTCGCGCGGGCACTTGCTGCAGGCCCGCTGCATCGCGCTGTCGCGGCTGGAAGTACTGATGCCGCAGCGCATCCCCCGGCGATCGACACCCATCGTGCTATGCGCCGACGCGGTGCTGAACGAGCAGGCACGCGAGCGGCTGGCCACCCTCGGCTATACGGACGTTGCCGCCCTGGAGGACGGGCTCGAGGGCTGGACCCAGGCCGGCCTGCCGATATTCAGCGGCGTCAACGTGCCCAGCAAAGCCTTCGGGGAATTCGTCGAGCATGCCTATCACACGCCGTCGATAGACGCCAAGGAACTGCAGAATCTGCTCGACACCCATGCCGACGTGAAGGTGTTCGACTCGCGCCCCTACGACGACTACACCGCCGAAACCATCCCCACGTCCACCAGTGCGCCGGGCGCGGAGCTGGCGTTCCGCGTTCCCGAAGCCGTCGTCAACGACGACACGCTGGTGGTGGTCAACTGTGCCGGCCGCACCCGCAGCATCCTGGGAGCGCAGTCCATCATCAACGCCGGCCTGCCGCAGCGCGTCGTCGCCTTGCGCAACGGCACCATGGGATGGCGCCTGGCGGGGCTGGCGGTGGAAACCGGCGCGGAACGCCGCCTGGCCCCGCCTTCGCGCGAAGCCGCGCAGGCCTCGCGCGCGGCCGCGCGGCGCTTTGCCGACGCCGCCGGCGTGCGCGAGGCCGACCTGCCCATGCTCCACCAATGGCTGGACGAACGCGAAGCGCGCACGCTCTACGCGTTGGACGTGCGCACCCCTGACGAAACAGCGCGGGATCCGCTGCCCGGCACGCTGTCCGCGCCCGGCGGCCAACTGGTGCAGGCGACCGATCTCTATGTCGGCACCCTGCAATCGCGCATCCTCCTGCTCGACCCGGAACACACGCGGGCGCTGATGACCGGAGCCTGGCTGCGATGCATGGGCTGGCGCGACGTCTACGTGGCGCCGCCGCACCGGGTCCGCGACATGGCCGCCCTGCTGGCGACGCGGCCGGCACCGCTACCGGCGCCGGCCAGCCCGGGCCTGGACGCGGCCGAGGCCCAGGCCTACATGCAGGCGATTGACGTGACGGTGCTGGACCTGTCCTGGAGCCGCCACTACAAACGCCGCCATATACCGGGCGCCGTATTCGCCTCGCGCAGTCACCTGGGTACGGCCCTGGATGCCCATGCCGGCAGCGCCGGCTACCTGCTGACCTGCGAGGACGGCCGCGTCTCGGGCTTCGCCCTGGCCGAGGCACAGGCCCTTACCAGGAAGCCCGTCCACTACCTGGCGGGCGGGATCGCGGCCTGGTTAACGGCCGACCTGCCGTTGACCGGCGACGGACAACGCTGGTCGGTGGAACCCGAAGACGTCTGGCTGCGCCCCTTCGAAAGGCCGACCCAGACCCGGCAGGCCATGGACGAATACCTGTCGTGGGAAGTCGACCTGCTGGAACAAGCCCGCCTGGACGGCAGCCTGAACTTCCAGGCGTACACCCCACAGCGGTCTGCCTGAAGCCACCCGCGCCATTCGCCACGATCATAAGAAACACGGAGACACTCATGACACGACAAAGATTCGGCAAGCCCCTGCTCGGTCTGATGGCGCTTGCGCTGTCCTGGGACGGCAGCCTGCCCGCCGCGAACGCCGCGGACGCGGCGTGGAAACCTTCCCGACCCATCAAACTCATCGTCGCCTACCCCCCGGGCGGCCCGGTCGACCAGATGGCCCGGGCCTTCTCGAACGAAATGGCAAACGAACTCGGCCAGCCCGTCATCGTCGACAACCGCGGCGGAGCCAGCGGCTCGCTGGGCGCCAACTTCGTCCGCCGCGCCGAACCCGATGGCTACACCATCAGCCTGATCATGGATGCCCACACCATCGTGCCCAGCCTGATGAAGGACGCCGGCTATCGCCCGCTGGAAGACTTCACGCCCATCGGCCTGGTCACGCGCGCGCCCATGGCCATCGGCGTCAATGCGCAGCGGCCCTACAAGACCTTCCGCGACGTCGCCGAAGCCGCCCGGGCCAAGCCCCGAAGCGCCAGCTATGGCGTCTCGCAAGGTACGCTGGGCAGCCTGGTCATGCTGCAACTCCAGCGCCTGGGCCATTTCGAACTGCTCAACGTGCCCTACAAAGGCGCCGCGCCCGCGCTGCAGGATGCGCTGGGCGGACAGATAGACATGGTGGTCGGCTTTCCCAGCAAGGTCATGCCCTACATCCAGAGCAAACAGATGCGCGTACTGGCCGTCACCTCGAAGGAACGCTCGAAAGACCTTCCCGACGTTCCCACACTGGGCGAACAAGGCTTCGGCGAGATCGACTGGTCGGGCTGGATGGGACGG
>MKUP01000007.1:42384-182615 GCA_001898625.1 Burkholderiales bacterium 67-32 | reverse complement strand
GCTACAGCAGCGTCTTGAAGAAGGTACTGTCGGAACCCGCCGTGATCGAACGCTTCAATGCCGCGGGCATGCCGGTGGACTTCAGCGATCCGCCCACCTTCGCGAAATTCATGGCGTCCGAAACCGCCTACTGGAACAAGGTCATCGTCGACGGCAAGCTCGCCGCGTCCAACTGACCCCGGGGGAAAGGGCTTTCCCGTTCAACCGGGAAAGCCCAGCGTCGCCGAGATCGCCTGCGCGTGCTCCTGCAGCAGCGCGATGATCCGCTTGGGCGGCGCCTTGGCCAATCGCACGGCCAGCCCCGTCACGCCTATCGCCGCCACGCACTCGCCGCCGGCATCGCGGATGGGCACGGAAATACCCATCACGCCCTCGGCCCACTCTTCGTTGTTGACCGCGTAGCCGTCGCGCCGGACCTTCGTCATGATCTTCTCCAGCGCGGCCCGCGTCGTCGGCGTGTTGGGACCGAAGCGCGGATAAGGCTCGGCCAGCGCATCCAGCACGGACCCGGACGAAAACGCCAGCAGTACCTTGCCCGAGGCCGTCGCATGCATCGGCGCCTGCCCGCCCGTCTTCGCGTTGACGCGGATGCGGTGGGTGCCCTCGACCACGTCCAGGTAGACGATGCTGTCCCGGTCCAGCGCGGCCAGATACGAGGTCTCGCCCAGTTCGTCGCGCAAGGCCACCAGGGCCGGCCGGGCCAACGCCGCCACGTTGTAGCGTTCGCGGATGCTGCTGCCCAGCGTCCAGGTCTTGAGCGTGGGCATGTAGCTCGCATCGGGAGTCTGGCACACATAGCCCAGGTGCATCAGCGTGTTGAGCAGGCGATGGACATTGCTTTTCTGCAGCTCGGTCTCGCGCGTCAGTTCGGACAGGCTCACCGGCCCGTCGTGCTGGCACAGGCGCTCGAACACCTGGAAGGCTTTGATGACTGTTTTATCCATTCGCGGTCTAGATTTTCAATGGGTACCGGCCTTGCGCGGCTGATCATAGCAAAGACGCACCGCTCGACCGCCGGCAATGGGACAGGAAATTGGCCACGGCGGCCGATGCCCCGCTGCGCGGATGGACGACGTCGATGCGCGTCTCCAACAGGCGGCTGTTCCCCGCGATCGGCACCTGGACCACGCCTCGATGCCCGCTCGCCGCCGCCGAACCCGGTATCAGTGCAACGCCCAGGCGTCCGGCGACCAACGCCATGATCGTGTAGATGTGCGCCGCCTCCTGGACGATGCTGGGCTGGAAACCCGCTTCGATACAAGCACCGACGATCCGTTGATGGAAAGCGGGAACCCGGTCGGCGGAATAGGACACGAACCGCTCGCGCGCCAGCGCCGACAGCGGAATCGAACGCCGCGACGCCAGGGGATGATCATCCGGCAGCACGGCGCACAAGCGGTCGACCAGGACGGTTTCGCTGTCCACCCCCGCGGCAAGCTCGACCGGCGGACTCAACAGGCCAACGTCGGCGCGGCCGCTCGATACCAGGCCGGCCACGTCCACCGATACCCCCTCGACAAGGCGCAGCCTGACATCCGGATACTCCGCGGAAAAGCGTCCCAGCACCTCGGGCAGAAAACTCACCATCGCCGAGGTGATGAAGGCGATCCGGACCTCGCCCACTTCGCCGCGCGCGGTAGCCTGGGTCAACTCGACGGACCGGCGCGCCTGGGCCAGCAGCAGCGTGGCCTCCTTGAGCAGGACCGCTCCCGGCTCCGTCAAGCGGATCCCGGCGGGAGAACGCTCGAACAACCGCACGTCCAGTTGGGCCTCCAGCTTGTGCATCGCCACGCTCAAGGGCGGCTGCGACATGTGCAGCATGTCGGCGGCGCGCCGGAAGCTTCCGGACTCCGCCACCGCCACGAACTGGCGCAGCACCCGCAGGTCGGGCAAGGCCGAAGGTATATCCATCATGTATCACCACGACGCTCAAAGATATTGGACGCATTACCCCCGGCATCTTACAGTCAGCGCCATATCACAGCCGTGCAATGAACCCGCCAGGAGAAATCATGGGCTCCCGACCACTCCCCCTCGCATGGGGCCTGCTCTTGCTGAGCGCCCTTCCCTGCGCCGCTTCCGCGCAGGCCTATCCCGACCGGCCCATCCGCCTGGTGGTCGCGACGCCCCCCGGTTCGACGCCGGACATCGGCGCGCGCCTGCTGGGACATTTCCTGGCGGAAGACCTGAAACAGCCCGTGGTCGTCGAGAACAGGCCCGGCGTGAACGGCATTCTGGCCGCGCGGGAAGTGCTCAAGGCGCCGGCCGACGGCTACACGTTCCTGATCGCCCCGCAAAGCACCATGTCGGTCAGCCCGCATGTCTATCCCAGGCAGGCCGGCGCCTTTCCGACGGCCTTCGTCGCGGTCGGCCAGATCTATAGGACCGACTTCAGCCTCATCGTCAGCAACGCTTCGGGCCTGCGTTCGGTCAGCGACCTCATCGCCGCGGCCAGGAAGGCGCCCGGCAAGTTGACGGCGGCCTACGCCGCTCCCGGCAGCGCCTCCCATGTGTCGGCCGAACGCTTCAAGCAGGCCGCCGGCGTCGATATCTACACGGTCTCGTTCAACGGCAGCCCCGCCGCCGCGCTGGCGGTGGCCTCCGGCGACGCGGACATGCTGTTCGAAACCATCCCGTCCACCGAGTCGGTGGTCGCCACCGGCAGGGCGCGCCGCATCGCCATGACGGGACCCGCGAGATTCGAGCTCGCCCCGAGCGTCCCCACGGTGGCCGAGTCCGGCCTTCCGGGATTCGCGGTGACGACCTGGGCCGGCCTCTTCGCCGCCAAGGACCTGCCCGCGGACAGGCTGGACCGGATCGCCACGGCAGTGGCCAAGGCGCTGAAGAACCCCGAACTGGTGCGCAAGATCGCCGCCGCCGGCTTTCTGCCCGGCGAGACATCGCCCGTGGAGTTCCAGAAATTATGGCTGGCCGAATCGGCCATGTGGAAGAAAACGGTGGATAACGCACCGGCCTTGCAATTGGAGCGGTAAGCATGGATCTTGGAATCTCGGACAAAGTCGCTTTGGTCCTGGGCGGTGGGGGCGGCCTGGGAGGCGCCATCGCGCAGGCCTTGAGCCGCGAAGGCTGCCGCGTGGCGGTGGCGGATCTCAACCTGGAAGCCGCGCAGGCGGTGGCATCCGATATCGCCGGCCGGGGCGGGAAAGCCGTCGCGCTGCAATGGGATCTCGGCCGGATCGACCAGCACGACGAGAAGCTCGCGGCGTTGGAGTCGACCCTCGGCCCCATCGACATCCTGGTCAACAACTCCGGCGGCCCGAAGCCTTCCGGGGCCCTGGAGGTTCCCGACGAAGACTGGCGCCGCCATTTCGACGCCATGGTGCTGACGCTGATGTCGCTGTCCCGTCGCATCGTGCCGGGCATGCGCGAACGCGGATGGGGCCGGGTCATTACCTCCACCTCGTCGGGCGTGGTCGCTCCCATCGCCAATCTTGCCGTCTCGAACGCGTTGCGCCTGAGCCTGGTCGGTTGGTCCAAGTCGCTGGCCAATGAAGTCGCCAGGGAAGGCGTAACCGTCAACGTGGCGGTCCCCGGGCGCATCGCCACCTCCCGCGTGGCCGCCCTCGACCAGGCCCGGGCCGCCGCCTCCGGCCTCTCGACGGACCAAGTGTCGGCGGCCAGCCTCGCCAGCATCCCCGCCGGCCGCTATGGCGACCCCGGCGAATACGCGGACGCGGTCGCCTTCCTGGCCAGCGCCCGCGCCAGCTACATCACCGGCAGCGTCCTCCGCGTGGACGGGGGCCTGATTTCCAGCATCTAGACCCAAGGACGACACCATGACCATGACCAAAGAACAACGCCGCGCCCTGCGCGAGCGCTATGCGCAAGTCGACACGGCCAACGTGGCCGACGTACTCGACGAACTGGGCCTGTTCGATCAGGGCCTGGCTCCGGAATTCCGCCAGATGAGCGGCACCGGCAAGCTGGCCGGCTGGGCCTTCACTCTCCGCGGCCAGATGGTACCCGGCCCCCAAGGGGGCGACGCGCAGAAAATGCGGGCTTGCCAGGAAATTTCGGACGACGAGGTCAGCGTCTGGAGCGGAGACGGCCGCGGCATCTGCTACTTCGGCGAACTCATCGCGATAGGCATGAAGGAACGCGGCTGCGTCGGCGCTCTGATCGACGGCGGCATCCGGGACCTGCACTGGCTCAACGCCATGCAATTCCCCATCTTCGCCACCTACCGCACACCGGTCCAGTCCATCGGCCGCTGGCGGGTCACTGGCTGGCAGGAAAAGGTCTACCTGGCCGGAGCGACGGGCAACCTGGTCGCCGTGTCCCCCGGCGACTTCATCCTGGCCGATGCCGACGGTGCCATCGTCATCCCCGCGGCCCACGCCGAGAAGGTGCTGGTCGAGGCCGAACGTCTGACCGAACAGGAGGCTCGCATCCGGCAGGAACTCGCCAACGGCTTGTCACTGTCCGCCGCCCTGGAGAAGTATGGACACGTCTAGCGCGGACGAAGGCGGCATCCTGCCGACGGACCGGCAAGCGCCCTTCGCGCTCCGGGTAACGAAAGTCTCCGCCTACGCCTGCCTCGCGCCCACGCCCGCCATCGTCTCCGCTTTCGGCGCCCGCCGGGAGCGAGGCGCCCTGCTGGTCGCACTTGAAGACGAGACCGGCCACGTCGGGTGGGGAGAAATATGGTGCGGAATGCCAGCGGCCGGCGCCCTGCACCGCCTCGCGCTGCTGCGCGAATTCGTCGCGCCCTTTCTGGCGGGGCAGCTCGTGTTGGACATTCCGGCATGCGTGCGGACACTGGGGACGCGGCTGGCGCCCGTGGAAATCCTGGCGGGCGAACGTGGTCCCGTCTCACAGGTCCTGGCCGGGCTGGACAGCGCGCTCTGGGACCTGCGCGCAAGGGTGGCGGGCCTCCCGCTCCACGCGCTGCTGGGTACCGGCAGCCCCACCTTGCGCTGCTACGCCAGCGGCATCGCGCCCAATGCCGCCGAGGCGGTCCTGGACCGCTTGAGGTTCCAGGGGCATCGCGCCTTCAAGTTCAAGGCGGGCTTCGACGATGCCAGGACCCTGCCCCTGCTGGCGGACCAGCGTCGACGGCTCATGCCGTCCGAGCGCATGATGATCGACGCGAACTGCGGCTGGACCCCGTCGTCTGCCCTTGCCGCCATCCGCGAGCTCCGGAATGTCGATCTGGAATGGATAGAGGAACCGATCCGTCCGGACTGCTCCGACAACGATTGGATGCGGCTGCGCGAAGCCGCCGCGACGGCGCTCGCCGGTGGCGAGAACCTGTACAGCGAAGGAGAGTTCTCCCGCTCGTCCGCCTGGCTCGGTGTCGTACAGCCCGACGTGGCGAAATGGGGCGGCGTCTCGCAGGCACTGCGCCTCGGGCGGGAAGTGGAACGCCGCGGCGGCCTGTTCTGCCCCCATTCGTTCGGGACCCACATCGCGGCGATGACATCGGCCCACGTCCTGGCCGCCGTGGGCGGCCGGGGCTACCTGGAGCTCGATGTGAACGACAACCCCTTGCGGGCCAGCGCCAGCTACGCGGGCTGGATCGCCCAGGGAACGATCACGCTGCCGGACGCGCCCGGCATAGGCGTAGGCCTGGACGTCGCCGGCGCTTCCGCCCATATTCGGGACAGCTTCAGCATCGCGGCAACGGGATAGGCGGCGTGCCCCGGGAATCGTGCTTTTCGACCAGCGTTCACCTGAGGTGAACGACTTAACGATCGTGCGTCTTCTGCGCCGCGCCGGCTCTCGATAGGATCGCCGTTTCACATCCTGCGAGACGAGCAATGAAACGTCTGTCCACGATCACGATGGCCATGGCGGCCGTCACCGCACTTCCCGCTTTCGCCGAATATCCCGAAAAGCCGATAACCATCGTCGTGCCGTTCGCCGCCGGCGGGCCGACGGACAAGGTGGCGCGCGACTTCGCGGAAGCGCTGCGCAAGCAACTGGGCAATATCGTGGTCCTGGTCGACAACGCCGGAGGTGCCGGCGGCACGATCGGAGCCGCCAAGGCGGCGCGCGCGCCCAATGATGGTTACACGCTGCTGCTGCACCACGTCAGCCTCGCCACCTCGCCCGCGCTGTACAGCAAGCTGCCCTACAAGACCCTCGACGATTTCGAGTACCTCGGCATGATCAATGAAGTGCCGATGACCGTCATCAGCACGAAGAAACTGCCCGCCGCCAACTTCGCCGAGTTGCACAAGTGGCTGGGAGACCACCGCGGAAAGATCAACATCGCCAACGCCGGTGTCGGTTCCGCCTCGCACCTGTGCGGGCTCATGCTCCAGGATGCGCTCAAGATCGAGATGCAACCCATTTCCTACAAGGGCACGGCGCCGGCGATGACCGACCTCATCAGCGGCCAGGTCGATGTCATGTGCGACCAGACGACCAACACCACCACGCAGATCGAGGCCGGCATGGTCAAGGCGTTCGCTGTGACAACGCAGCAACGGCTGAAGACGCCGGCGCTGGCCGCGCTGCCCACGCTGGATGAAAGCGGGTTGAAAGGCTTCAACGTCACGATCTGGCACGGCCTCTTCGCTCCCAAGGGCACGCCTCCGGCGATCGCCGGCAAGCTCAACGCGGCGTTGAAAGCGGCCTTGAAAGACCCGGTCTTCGTGAAAAGCCAGGAAGGGCTCGGCGCGGTCATCATCAACGACGCCCGGGTCAATGGCCCCGAACAGAAGAAATTCGTCGAAGCCGAAATAGAAAAATGGGGCTCGGTCATCAAGGCCGCCGGACAGCAGTACGTGCAATGAACACGGAGACCGTCATGACGGACCGTTCTCGCCGGCGGCTGATCGCATGGATGGCGGCGATGGCATTGGGCGGCACCGCCGTTGGCGCCGAGGCTTCCACGCAATCCTTTTCCATCCAGATCGTTGGCGGCCGCGTCAAGGGCGAGGAGACGCTGAAGGTGCGCAAGGGCGATCAGGTCCGGGTCAGCCTGACCAGCGACCAACCGATGATGCTGCACCTGCATGGTTACGAGATCGAAGCCAAGGTCGAACCGCCCGCGCCAACGCTGTTGGCATTCAAGGCCGACCTGGCGGGCCGCTTTCCCGTACACGTGCACACCCATGGGGCTGGCAATCATCGTGCCGTGCTATTCATCGAAGTTCATCCGTAGCCGTGCAACGCCGGATCGATCCCCATCGTGGGGATCGATCCGGGCCTTCCCGGCGCTTGCCATGGCAGGCGCCGCGTCCGAAGCCCAGGCACACGGATTCGGGCAGCGTTTCGACCTGCCGCTGCCGCTGTGGCTATGGCTCACCGGGGCCGGCGCAACCCTCGTGCTCACCTTCGTGGCGCTGGCGCTGTTCGCGCGCCGGCGCGATTTCGGTACGGCCTTCCTCCACAGTACCGACCTGCTGCGGTTCTCGCTGCTGCGCCGCTTGGCCCATCCGCTCGCGACCGTGCTGCGCGCCATCAGCTGCATACTGTTCGTGCTGACCCTGGCCACCGGCTTCTACGGCAATTCCGATGCCTATGCGAACCTGATCGTCACCATGGTCTGGGTGCTGTGGTGGGTAGGCATGGCCTTTTTCTGCGCGCTGATCGGCGATCTGTGGGAAATCGTCAACCCGCTGCCCACGCTGTATCGCGCGGCCGTGCGCATGATCGGCTGCCGGGAATCGCTGGGCTGGAGCTACCCGGCGCGATGGGCCGCATGGCCGGCGGTCGCCTTGTTCTTCATCTTCGCCTGGGCCGAACTGATCTGGCAGGACAAGGACGTACCGCGCGCCATCGCCACCGCCCTGCTGGCCTATTCTGCGCTGAGCTGGGGTGGCATGCTGCTCTTCGGCGTGGAAGCCTGGCGCCGCCAGGCCGACGCTTTCGCGATGGTATTCCGGGTGCTGGGCCGCTTTGCACCGCTCGAACTGCGCAGTTCGACACCGGTCGAACCCGCCCGTCTGCGCCTGCGCCCCTATGCCGCCGGACTGCTGACGAACGAACCCGTGTCGAATTCGGTGGCCGCCTTCGTGCTGCTGATGCTTGCGACCGTTACCTTCGACGGCTTCCATGAAACGCCGCTGATGGATCGCATCGGAACCGCCGCGCAGATGTCGCGCCCCGTGGCCGAAACGCTGTTCACGCTTTCCTCCGTAACAGCGCTGGACGAGACGCAGTGGCTGAACACCGTCCTGCTGTTGCTGTTCCCATTGGGCTTTGTACTGATTTTTCGCGGCGTCAGCGCATGGATGCTGGGCCTGGCCGGCGAAACGACCCGCTCCGGCCATGCCCAGGCAGACCTGAACGTGATGGTCTGGAGCCTCGTGCCGATCGCCGTGGCCTATCACCTCGCCCACTACGCGTCGCTGCTGCTGACCACGGGCCAGTTCATCATCCCGCTCGCGTCGGATCCGTTCGGCTGGGGCTGGGACCTGTTCGGCACGCGCGGGCGCACCGTCGATCTCGGCATCGTCAGCCCGGCCGTCTACTGGTACGTTGCGGTCGCGCTGATCGTCGTCGGCCACGTGCTGGCAGTCATCGTCGCGCACGTCGAAGCGGCGCGGCGTTTCGCCAGCCACCGCGCGGCGCTGATGAGCCAGTTGCCGATGCTCGCGCTGATGGTGGCCTATACCAGCCTGAGCCTGTGGATCATGGCCCAACCCATCGTCGGCTGATATCAGGGCGCGGGGCGCGGCTGCTGCGTCTGCGCCCAGGACTGGAAGTCGCTCTTGTCGCTCGACCAGTGCAGGTGGACGATGCGGAAGCTGTCGCCGACGCGCCGCACGATCGCGGTTTCCAGCGTGACCTGGTCGATTTCCTTGCCATTGGGCAGCTTGCCGGTGACGCGGTAGGTGCTCAGCACCCAGCGTTCGTTGCCGCTGCCGCCCAGACGCCTGGCCTGCAGCTTCCAATCGGAAATGGCGGCCATGTCGATGTCGTTCGGCAGATGGCTCAGCGCATAGGCCTCGACCGTCGGGTCCATGGTTCCGAACTCGAACACGACCAGCCCGCGGTCCAGGTGCGAAAGCGCCGCGCCCGTGTCCTTGCGCTTGAGGGCCGCATGGAAGCCGTCGACCGCATCGGCGGGCAGCTTCGCGCTCTGCGCCCACGCCGTGCCGGCCAGTACCAGGCTCGCGGCGGCGAGCAGCGGACGCGCCCGTTCAAGCCACACGCTGCTTTTCCTTGTCATCGCCAAGCGAGGTCGCCGGCGGATTGGGGTCGAGCTCTTCGACGACGAACAGGTCGCCCGCGGCCATTCCGTCCAGCGAACCGTCCTTGCTGCGCACGGTGATCGCATCCGCGGTATTGCTCTGGACCCAGTAGACCTGCCCGAAGCGCGCCCCCTTCAGCACGGTCAGCCGCCAGCCGCGCAGTGCATTGGGTACCGGTGGAGCCGCTTTCGGCCCGAGCGGCTGAAGGCGCAGCGTGTAGACGCGGCCCGCCTTGTTCGCTGCCCCAAGACCGGTCACCTTGCCGGGCAAGCGCCGCAGCACCGGATCGACGATCGGGTCATGGCCGGCGAGCAGCATGCCGCCGCGCCAGGCGGGGTCGGCCGAGGCATCCATCGCGAGCAGCAAGGCGCCAGCCATCAAGGAGGCCCGAGCACCACTCGAGATCCATTTCAGCAACATCGTCGTCCCCGTCCTTTGCTTGAAGGCTCGCAGTATCAACCAGCGTCGCGGACGTGTGCAAGAGCGGACTTGCCGGCCGCCGAGCAGGGTTCGGGCGCGGGACAAACTCCGCCCGCACGCGGAAGAAGCAGCATCGGCGCGGGTTTGCGACCGGTACGACAAGCACGGCGTGTCGACGGCGATATCGGTCTGTTCACCTATGCCGAACGAGTTAACCGCCGGTTGTCTTCCTGCGCACAGGGGCCACGACTATAACCGGGGCCACGGCCTTGGATCACGCGACTTCGACGATCCGCGTTGATGAACTTGAACAAGATGACATGCAATCTTCCCTGACAGAGACAAGACGTTGGCCGTGGTGGTTCCTGACCGCGATCGCCGCCCTATTGGTGGGAGCGTGGTGGCAGCCATGGCACGATGACCCGGCCGAGCCGGCGGTGGCCTTGATGCCGGACACCGCGCCGATGTGTGCCCCCGATATGGACCCGTCCACCGTACCGGTCCAGGCCGCCGTTTCCGCGCCGGCGCCAGCGTTCAAGCTGGAAGGCACGGTCGTCGGCGGCGCGGGCAGTTTCGCGATGGTGCGTCACACGGCCGACTCACGGCTCCTGCAGCTTCGCGTGGGCGATCGCGTCGACGACCTCGTCGTCACTGGAATCGAATCCGGCAAAGTCCTGTTGACCGGCGCGGCGGGGCCTGTCGCGATCGAAACCTGGCCCCAGACCACGGCCGACGCGAACGCGGCCACCGAGGAACCGGCTTCGCCCCCTCCCCCCCTGCCAGCTCCTCCCCTGCTTCCCATCGAGCAATTGCCCGAGGCCTATCGAGGGCCTGCCCCCGAGAACGAAGTCGAAGGGCATTGACCCGAGCCCCCCACCCCGCTTACCAACAACCACTCTGAAATGAGAGGAGACAAAACGTGAAAACGCATATCGGCCTGTCCATGGTCGCTCTGGCCACGGCTGCATTGATCGCCGCCTGTGGCAGCGACAACGACTCGGCACCCGGCATGGACACGCCTGTCGCCGGCGATCCCATACCTGCGAAGAAAATCGACTACTGCGAGCCGGGCCCCGGCGACCAGCCCGAGACCGGCATCCGTGGCGGAATTCCCGCCGCCGACCGCGGCCCCGCCAAGAACGACGTGACCTTCAAGGGCTTCTGGTGTGGCGCGCGCAAGGTTGCGCAGCACAAGCTGTTCGACCGTGGCGCCTTCGGCGACCTGCAGCTCAAGGACCGCTGTGCCTACGCCTCCCGGCGCGACGGCACCAAGGATGCCCTGGGCCAACCGATCACCGATCAGAAGCAGTACGTCGGGACCATCGTGTTCGACATGAAGAGCCCGACGAAAATGGCGATCGCGCCCGACGACGACCAGGTCGGCCACGCCTCTTTCGACCCGGCCGGCCCGAATCCGTACGGGAAGGTCCTGCGCACGCCCGCGATGATCCGCGCCTACTCCGCGCTCGAGCTCCAGGGCAACATCATGATCGGCGCGTACAAGGACAACGGCCCTACCGTGGACGGCAAGGTCACCAACCCGCTGGACGTCTACGACGTCAGCGACTGCCTCCACCCCGTTCCGCTCAGCACCACCTACAACACCCCCCAGGGCAACCACGATGGCTGGCTCACGCCTGACGGCAAGACCTACTACGGCATCCCGTTCAGCGGCGATCCGATCATCGGCCGCGGCAACGTCGACAACGGCAACAAGAACCAGGTCGTTCCCGAGGCCGTCAATCGCATCGACATGCACGTGACCGACCTGTCGGCCCCCAGGAAACCGAAGTCCCTGCTGAACTGGAACCGCCTGGATCTGCCCCAGGCAGTCCAGGACAACCTGAACTGGAAGATCCTGAACACGACCCACTTCCACGACGTCAGCACCAATAACGATGGAACACGCGTCTACATGGCGCTGTACGGCGGCACCAACTCCCTGGGCGGAGGCAACAAGAGCGCCATCGAGGCACGGACCCAGCGGTGCGGCAACGGCCTGCTCATCATGGACTCGAGCGACATCGCCAAGCGGGTGCCCAACCCGAAGTTGAAGTACATCAGCTTCGTCTCGTGGTGCGACGACAAGCAGATGATCGACCCCGACTTCGGCAACGGCGAGACGGCATCGGCCCATGCGACCGAGTGGGTGCGCCACGTCAACGGCAAGGAGTACATCGTCTCGACCGAAGAGTCGGGCGGCGGCCTGGGCGGCACGCCTTCGGGAATCTGCGGGCACCAGTCCTACGCCCGCATGATCGACATCTCGGACGAGAAGAACCCGCAAGTCGTCGGCACCTATAAATCCGATGCCAACAAGCCCGAGAACTGCGAGAAGAACCTGGCCGAGGATACCTGGGCGGGAATGACGCACTACATCGGCTTCGACGACCGCAGCAACATGCGCGTCGCGATCTATGCGAGCGCCTACGGCGGCATCCGCTTCGTCGACTGGAAAGACCCCACCCGCCCCATCGAAGTCGCCTACTACATCAAGGAGCGCAACACGAGCGACCAGATGGACTTCACGCGTCCCGACCCGCGCTATGACACCGAGAACTGCCTGTACTACACGGGGTGGAACCAGGGCGGCCTGGTATCGGTGGAACTGACCAACCCCGAATACAACGCCTGCATGAGCCGCAGCGCGAGCGTCAAGGGCAAGGTCGCTTCGGCGAAGGGCAACCTGGAAGTGACGGTGGAAGCCAGCCGCAACGGCAACGGCGCCCCCGCCGTGGCGAGCATGACCCTCAAGGGACAGGGCCACGACGCGCAACTGACCTCGGTGACGCGACTCGGCTCGGCCATCGATGCCAGCGGCGACATCACGGCAACCAGGAACTCGGTGCAGATCGACGGCAGCGGCACCTTCGACGGCAAGCCGGCGACGTTCCGTGTCCTGGTGCAGGACAACAGCAACAACACCGGCATTTTCTCCTTTACCTGCACGTCGGGATGCGATTTCTCGACCAGCGGCTACATGGATAACAGCGGTGGCAACAAGCTGGTGGTAGGCCAGAAGAGCTGACGGCAGTCAGCGGCGGCTTGCCGTTCAAGACGAATCGGCAAGCCGCCTCCCGCGGCCGCGTTCACGGCGGGAGTCCCGGACGCTATAGAATACGAACAAAACAAGAAAACAAAAAAATACAATGGGGAGGCAAGAAATACCGTGCGCGAAGCTCATCTGCGCGATTTGATCGCGGTTGTCGAGACAGGCAGCGTTCGATCCGCGGCGCGAACGCTCGGCCTCGCGCAAGCCGCCGTCAGCAAGAATCTCACCGCGCTCGAAAAATCACTGGGCGTACCACTGCTGATACGCTCCGCCCGAGGTGTCGAACCCACCGAAATCGGCCGCCTCGTGCTGCGCCGCGCGCGCATCATCGACGCCGAGATGCGCAATCTGCACGAAGAAATCGAACGGTTCAGCGGCGAACATCACAGCCAGGTCAAGATCGGCCTGTCGGCCACCGCCGAGGCGATGCTGTTGTCCGAGGCCGTGGCCCGCTTCCGCGAGGGCAGGCCGAACACGCAGATCGGCGTGTACGGCGGCCGGTCGTCTTCGACGATCGCGGCGCTGCGCGAAGCCAGGATCGATTTCGCGGTCAGCCCGCTGCCGACCGACCAGAGCATCACCGACCTGCATACCGAGCGCTTGTGCAGTTCGGACCTGGGCATCATCGTGCGCGCCGACCACCCGGCCGCCGACGCCCGCGACCTGGCCAGCCTGGTGCCCTACGGCTGGCTGTACAGCGTGCAGCAGTCCGGCGGACCGATGATCGTCTCGCTGATGCGCAAACAGGGCCTGCCCGACCCCACGCTGGTGGCGCACTGCAACTCGGCGAGCGCGCTGGTCGACATGCTGCTCCAGGGCGACTATGTCGCGATCAACAGCCTGGCGGCGCTCGAGCCCCTGCGGCAGCGGGGATTGCTGAAGTTCCTGCCCATCGATCTCGATCTGCCGCTGGCCGTGCAATACCTGATCACCCCGACGATGCGGCCGCTGACGGCAGCGGCGGCGGCGCTGGCGGCCGAATTCCGGCGCGCCTCGCGCAGGCTGCGGCGGTGAAACCGGAAGGCCCGGAAACCTCGGTTAGCCATGTCTTGCTCTCGCGACGATCTCCCGGCATCGGATTGAGGTCGAACTGAAGAACCGCGCACTCCGCAACCAGCGTTCGTCGTAGCTAAACGCGCTGCGCTTGCCGCTACCCAAATACAGCCGCCCCACGACCCGGCCGCTGGAACCCAGATGCACCTCCAGGTCCTGACGCCGAGATGTCTTGGCTGCCACGGGAAGTCCGCACCCGCTGGGGCAGTCGCTCCCGCACCAACTCCATACCCAGCGCGTCATTTTCCGTGGCCGTTACCTTCATTACATCGCCAAGACGGCCCAGTACATGCAAGGCTCGCAGTAGCGGGGATGGACTTAATCATGTACTTGTCTGGAAAGGGCTGACAACGGCACGGCGGGGATGCTTTTTATGATTAGATTTTGCTTAAAAAATAACCTATAAAGCTATTTTTGATGTCTTGATTCTGTCCCAAGAAATTTTTTGATTGAATTTTGTGCTAATTTTCAATCATGGATGGAAATTCTAGACATCAAGTAATCAAGCGGCTCCAAGCGGACCTTCCCCGCGGGGCGCCGTTCGACCTCGCCATCCTGGCTACGCTTGGAGTGTCGCCCCAACTCGCTGCGCGCTACGCCGAAGGGGGCTGGCTCGTCCGCTTGGCACAAGGTGTCTACGCCTTCCCGAACGATGATTTCGGAGTCTACGGTGCGTTGAAATTCCTCCAGCGGCGCGTGCCCGGCCTGCACATCGGCGGTAAAAGTGCGCTGGCCCTCCAAGGCGTACGACACAACCTGGGCAACCGAGACTCGCTGGTGCTGTGGGGAGACACCCACTACACACTGCCGGCCTGGTTCACATCGCGCTTCCCGGCGCGCTATGTCCACGCCCGCCTGTTCGATTGGTCGGACACCACCCTCGCCAGCAAGACCTTGGGAACGCCCCCTGGGCTACCCAAGGGTCTGCTCGTGACAACTCCCGAACGCGCCCTGCTGGAACTGCTGTACGAAGCCGGCACCAAGCAAAGCCTGGAAGAAGCCCGCAACCTCTTCGATGGTTTGCGCTCACCGCGCAAAGACCTGCTGGGCCAATTGTTGTCTTGCTGCACGAGCGTCAAAGCCGTTCGCCTGTTCCTCACCTGGGCTCGCGAAACCCAAGTCGTGGATGTTGACGATTTGCTCGAGCGATATTCGCTACGCACCGGCAGCACGAAACGCTGGATGAGCCGGCTCACCGACGGCACCCTGTTGAGCCTGAACCCGCATGGATAAGAGCTACGCCGATACCGTCCGCTTGTTGCTGGCGGTCACTCCCGAAGTCTTCGCCAACGACTTGTTCGCGATGAAGGGAGGCACGCCTGGTCCGCAGCAAGGAGGTAGGCGACACCAAGTTAATCATCGAGAACGACACCAGCCAGGTCAAGATCGAAGTCAATGCGGTATTCCGCGGAACGGTATTGCCGGTTGGCCACAAACCGCTGAGCGCCAAAACCAGCGACCTGTTCGGCGTAGAGTTCGAGGTACCAATCCTCGCACGGGACGAGCTATACGCGGGTAAGCTGGTCGCGGCCCTGGACCGACAGCACCCGCGCGATCTGTTCGATGTCTGGCAGCTTTACGAGTCGGGCGGCATCGGCGATGACATGGTCGAATGCTTCGTGATCTATCTGGCCGGACACAACCGGCCGCCCCATGAAGTGCTGTTCGGCAACGACAAGGACATCGCGGCGGAGTACGAGCATGCGTTCGTCGGCATGACCGAAGTGGACTGCTCGCTAGAGACATTGCTGACGGCTCGCGCCAAATTGCGGTATGAACTACCGCGACGCATGACTGCAAATCACAAGCGATTCCTGAGTGGGTTGGTGCGTGCTGAACCTGACTGGTCGCTGCTGCAATGTGCGCACGCCGCCCGATTGCCCGCCTTGCGCTGGAAGCTCGCAAACCTGGAGGCGTTCCGCAAGAAACGTCCAGATGATTTTTTGGTACAGGCCGATGCGCTCGATGTGGGGCTGAGCCATCAAGAGCGGGAATGAGCGGGCTACCGTGTGGCAGCGACCCATTCCAACACCATCAGTGGATAAAAGACTCGAGTTGGAGAAAGAAAGCGAACTCGCCGAATGTCTACGGTGACTTGCCGGCGTGGCATCATCCCGCCCGGAGGCGTGGCTGCAAGGTGATACTGGTCTGGTTCTTCCCTTGACGGATAAACGTAGACCCCCGTCCGACAACCGGGCAATGCAAGTAGAACGGCGTAAACGATTGCCGATCCTCTCATGGCGATTCAGCGAAATGCCACCGACAGCGGCAATATGGGGAAATGTCGGACTGGAATGATCCGAAAAAGACTGGAGCGGGTGAAGGGAATCGAACCCTCGTATGAAGCTTGGGAAGCTGCCGTTCTACCATTGAACTACACCCGCCTTGGGATGCCCGGGCTGAACGCCTGGGCGGAAGGCACTGCCGCATGGCGGCAGGAACGCAATTCTAAGCCCGTTTTCAAAGGCCAGCAAATGAGCCCGAAGGCCCGCCCGCAAGCCCCATGTTGTAAATTATAGTTATTCTCATTTATGTTGGCGCGTCTCCCATGGCTGCCTCCGATCCCACCCCGCAGCATTCCCTGCATGCGCTCTACCAGGACCATCAGGGCTGGCTGCAGGGCTGGTTGCGCAAGAAGTTGGGAAACGCCCTGGACGCCGCCGACCTGGTGCACGACACCTACCTGCGGGTGCTGTCGCGCCACGAGCTTGGCCATATCCGCGAGCCCCGTTCGTACCTGGCGACCGTCGCGCACGGCCTGATGGTGAACCACCTGCGGCGCCGGGACCTGGAGCGTGCCTACCTGGAAACGCTGGCGCAACTGCCCGAGCCGCTGACGCCCTCGCCCGAAGCCCGCGCGATGGCGCTGGAAGCCTTGTACGAGATCGATGCCATGCTCGACGGCCTGCCCGCGCCGGTGCGGCGCGCCTTCCTGCTGTGCCAGTTGGAAGGCATGACGCATGCCGAGATCGCCAAGGTCTTGCGCGTGTCGGTCTGCTCGGTACGGCTGTACATCGGGCGTGCCCTGCGCCAGTGCCTGGGGTTGGCGCCATGAGCGCCGGCGGGGAAGAAAGCCTGGACCCGCGCGCGCTGGACGGCTCGGTGGAATGGTTTCTGCGGCTGACCTCGGGCGCCGCCAGCAAGGCCGATCACGAGGCCTGGCAGCGCTGGCGCCACGCCGATCCCGAACATGAGCGCGCCTGGCAGCGCATCGAAGCCCTGACGCGCCGCTTCGAGGCGTTGCCCGAAGGCATGCTGCCCATGCTCAGCCGGCCGCGCTCGCCCGCGCGCCGGCGCGCCCTGGGCAAGCTGGTGTTGCTGGCCGGCACCGGCGGCGCCGGCTGGCTGGCGTATCGCGACGACACCTGGCGCGGCTGGACCGCCCAGTACCGGACCGCGGTCGGCGCGCAGCGCGAAGTGATGCTGGCGGACCGTAGCCGCGTCGTCCTCAACACCGCCACGGCGATGGACGTGTTGTTCGATGCCCGGCAGCGGCTGATTGCGCTGCATGCCGGCGAGATCCTGGTCGAAACCGCGCCGGATCCCGAACCCGTCGCCCGACCCTTCATCGTCCGCACCCGGGAAGGCAGCATCACCGCTTTGGGTACGCGCTTCGTCGTCCGGCGCGACGATGGCGTCTCGTTCGTGCAGGTGCTGGAGGGCACGGTGCGCGTGCTGCCACGAGGCACCGGGGCCGACGGCGCGCGCCTGGTACCGGCCGGCATGGGCCTGCGCTTCGGCGATGGCCTGGCCTCCCCGCCCGAACCACTGTCCGGCGACCCGTCCGCCTGGCGACTTGGCATGCTGCAGGTGGACGGCATGCCCCTGAAGGCCTTCCTGGGCGAACTGCAACGCTACCGCAGCGGCTGGATCGACTGCGCCCCCGAGGTAGCGCACCTGCCGATCTCGGGCGCGTTTCCGCTGGCGGATACCGATCGGGTCCTGGTCACCGTTGCCGATACCCTGCCGCTACGCCTGCGCTATCGCACCCGCTACTGGGTGTCCGTCCTGCCGCGGGCGACGACCGGGAAAATTTTGTAACACGCTTAGCGCTTTTCGCGTCTCAACTGGCTACGAGGGTAAGACCCATCCTTGGAGTGCCCCCGTCATGCCCCCGCGTTTTCCACGCCTGCGCGCAAGCGCGTCCCGCCGCATCCTGCGCGGCGCCACGATCCTTGCGCTCCCGCTGGCCGCCATGGCGGCGCCCGTCCACGCCCAGGCGCCCTTTGCCGCTGCCATCGCACCCGGCCCGCTGGGCCCGGCGCTGTCGGCCTACGCCGCGCGCGCCGGCGTGCTGTTGTCGTTCGATCCGGCCTTGACGCGGGACCTGCGCACGCAGGGATTGAGCGGAACCTATGCGTTCGAAGACGGCCTGCACAAGCTGCTGGAAGGCAGCGGACTCGCCCCCCTGCGACGCGCCGACGGCGGCTATACGCTGCACCGCCTCCCCCAGGGCGAAGTCACCGCGCTGCCCACCATCAGCATTACCGGCCAACGCGACGGCGATGCGCCCAGCGAAGGCACCGGCTCGTACACCACCCCCGCCGCGGCCTCCGCGACCCGCATGGACTTGTCCCTGCGCGAGACGCCGCAATCCATCAGCGTCGTCACGCGCCAGCAGATGGACGACCAGAACCTGGTCACCCTTGACGATGTGATGCGCCAAACGCCCGGCGTCGTCGCCGAAAAACTCGACGAACGCGTCACCTTCACGTCGCGCGGTTTCGCCTTGAGCACCCTGATCGACGGCGTGCCCACCTTTTCATTCAAGACGCCCGCGGCCGAGATCGGGATGCTGAACACGGTGATCTACGACCGGGTCGAGGTCGTGCGCGGCGCCGCCGGCCTGCTGGGCGGCGTGGGCGAGCCGGGTGGATCCGTCAATCTGGTGCGCAAGCGGCCCACGTCCGAATTCGCCGGCCGCGCCACCGTCGGCGCCGGCCGCTGGAGCAACTACAACCTGGAGCTGGACGTGGGCGGTCCCCTCAACGGCGCCGGCACCCTGCGCGGCAGGGCCATCGTCTCGCGTACCTCGGGCGACAGCTTCATCGACTACAAGAAACGGTCCGACGACATCGTCTATGGCATCCTGGAAGCCGACATCGCGGCGAACACCACGCTGAGCCTGGGCTACGAACACCAGAAGACCGCCATCGACGGCGCCAATTTCGGGCAGGCACCCTTGTTCTACAGCAACGGAGCGCGCACGGACCTCCCGCGTTCGTTCAACCCCGGCACCCCCTGGAGCCAGTGGGACATGTACAGCGACAAAGTCTTCGTCACGCTGGACCATCGTTTCGCCAACGGCTGGCGCGTCAAGATGGACGCCAGCCGCTTGAAGAACGAGCGCAAGGCCACCTGGGGCTATCTGTTCGAGTACCTGCCCGTCGACCAAACCGGTGCCTCCACCATCGAGATCCGCGACAACCCCGCCACCTCCGTCAACAAGTCCTTCGACGTGTATGCCACCGGTCCTTTCCGGGCGTTCGGCAGGGAGCACCAGGCCGCCGTGGGCCTGAGCATCAACGACTACACCAGCAAGCTGAACCTCAATTCCGCCAACCCCAACGGTTGGGACCGGCGCCCGCTGAATTTCTACCAGTTGCGGGACTTTCCCAGACCCAGCCAGTTCTACACGTTCTACAACACTTTCCTGGACGCGAAGGAAACCGCCGTCTACGGTTCGACCCGCCTACGAATCGCCGACCCACTATCGATCATCCTCGGCGCCCGCGCCACCTGGTACCAGGAGAAATCCTCGTCCTACAACGGCCCCGCCAATCTCTGGACCATCAACCCCGCCACCAAGGCCAATGGAGAGTTCACGCCCTACGCGGGTGCGGTCCTGGACCTGAACGACAGCTTCTCGGCCTACGCCAGCTACACCCGGATTTTCATTCCCAGATCCGAGCGCAACGCCAGCAATGCCCTGCTGCCGCCACAAACCGGCAAGAACTATGAACTGGGCGTCAAAGGCGAACATCTGGACGGCAAGCTCAACAGCAGCTTCGCCATCTTCCGGACGCAGGAAGCCAACGTGCCGATCGAAGACCCCAGCGGCACGCCCCTACCGGACGGCAGCGCGCCGTACCGCTCCGTTCCCGGCGCCCGCAGCAAGGGCTTCGAGATCACGGCCGCCGGCGAAGTGGCCCGCGGTCTGCAGGTGATGGGCGGATACACCTACTTCGCCAAGCGCGACAACGAAGGTGGCCTGCTACTGCCGAACTATCCTCAGCGCCTGTTCAGGCTGGCCGCCAGCTACCGGCTCCCGGGCGCGTGGAACAAACTGACCGTTGGCGGCAGCGTGAGCTATCAGAGCGCCATCCACTACGACGAGCTGGACGGACTCGGGCGCGCGACGCAAGGCGGCGTGACGCTGCTGGGAGTCAGGGCACGGTATGAATTCAACAAGCAGGTGGCCGCATCGGTCAGCATCGACAACCTGACCGACAAGCGCTACTACAGCGGGCTGGGGGGATACAACGGGTACAACTATGGAACGCCTCGGAACTTCTGGGTAAGGGTCAGCTACAAGTTCTAGAGCGGGACTCCCCTGCGCCTCCGGACATGCATGAATGCAAGTGATCCATTCCCTCCAAGAAAATCGTTTGTTCGCCCACAGGCCTTGAACCTACGATCGCCCCATGACGCTGCCAAGGCGTTCAACTGGAGGCGATATGAAGTTAGTGGATGGGAACGCGCCAAGACGGGTCGGCATTGCCGGCCTGGGTGCGATTGGCAACTCGTTGGCCACGATTCTCGACAGGGGAATACTCGGGCTTGAGCTCGCGGCGATTGCCGTCGGGAATTCATCAATTGGCTGAAGGCGGAGATACGCACCGGGAGCCCATCGCCCCAATAGAGGAACAGGGATTTTCCCCTGGCGACAAGCGGATCAGCCGCTCCTGCGCAGCAACTCCCTCAACGCCCCGTCGACAGCCGCGACATCGGCCGGATCCGAGCCCGGCGATCCCGCCCGATGCCCCCAGGCTGACTCGATCACCCGCAGTTCGGCATTGGGCATGTGTTCGACCGCCGCCGCGCTGTCCTCCGGCGGGAAGTACATATCGGTGCGACTGGGCATCACGATGGCGGGACAGGCGATGGCACGCAGCGCCGCCTTCCAGTCGCCCAGGAACGCAGGATCGTCACTCAAGTCGGCCCGCTGCCAGGTACTCATCATGCCGAGCAGGTCATTGGCATCGCGATCGATGAAGTTGTCCGCCCACCGGCGGGCGACGTAGTCGTCCACGGACGCGGCCTGCTCCAGATGGAGGCCGCGGCGATAGAACTCCGGCGACATGGCCCAGGCGGCATAGGCATGGCCGAGCGCGCGCAGGCCCGCCAGGGGCGGCTCGGCATAGTCCCCACCACGCCATTCCTGATCCGCTTTCAACGCCGCGGCCAGACTGGCCAGGAATACCTGGTTGTGCGGCGTGGTCCGGGCCGACCCGCACAAGGCCAGCATGCGCCGGACCTCCGACGGATACGAGGCAGCCCATTGGAACGCCGTCTGGGCGCCCATCGAACGGCCGACCACCAGTTGCAGCACGTCGATACCGAACCGCTCCCGCAGCAGCCTGCGCTGCAGGCGGACATTGTCGAGCACGTGGATCGCCGGAAAGCGCGGACCGTCGTGAGGCGATGCGGTATTGCTGGGCGAACTGGACAGCCCATTGCCCAGCAGGTTGACGCAAACGATGAAATAGCGCGACGGATCCAGCGCCCTTCCCGGACCGATCAGCCAGGCATTGTTGTGGTGCGTGGACCCGAACCAGGTGGGAAAGAGGATGGCGTTATCCCTCGCGGGCGACAGGCTTCCATGCGTGGCAAACGCAAGCACGGGACGTTCGAGCACATCGCCACCGTGCAGGCGAGTGGGCGGAAACTCGTGGCGCTGGCAGTCCAACGGGGTCATTGCGAACCCGCTCCCTCGACAGCCTGGTCCGGCGCGACGACATCGCCATCGATCAACATGGGTTCGCCGTCCAGCCACAACGAACAACGCGCCATCGGAATGTCGACGTGGCAGGCGCTGTGGTTGCCGCCCCCCGCCTCGGCATTCGGCCCGGTCGAAAACAGGAAATTGCCGTAGTAGGCACGCGCATCCATGCCGAGCGACTGCGCCTTGTCGCGCATCCCCAGTCCGGTCCAGCGCGCCCTGGGCTGCAGCCCCCAACCGACATGCGAGACGGCGTATGCACCGGGGTCGCGGTAGGACGCCAGGTGCCGCTTCAGATAGTCCGCCTCGAAGCCGCCGGCGATATCGACGATGAATCCCGCCTCGATCCGCAGCCGGATGGGCGCACTCTCGACATAGCGCTTGAACGGAAACAGCATGTCGCCCACGTCGATGACGACCTGGCCCTCGGCACTGCCCTCGTCGGGCCAGGTCGACAGGAATCCGCTGGGCCAATGGTCCCAATGTCCCGCCACGTCGGCATAGCCGTACTCGGGCAGGGTCGGAAACCGGCCGACGTCCAACCGCAGGTCGGTGCCTGCACCGGAGGTCACATGCATGCTGCGGGCCGCCGCCAGCGCGGCGTTGGCGGCCATCACCCGCCGCTTGTCGTCGCGGGTCGGCACCATCCTGGCCAGCACCTCCGGCGGCTCGACCACCATCAGCATCCGGGTGCCGCCCGCCAGCAGTTCGACCTGCTCGGGCGAATGCAGCAGCCCCAGCAGATCGATGACCAGCCCCGCCTGCTTCAAGGCGCCCAGCGCCCAGGGGTTGCCGGAAAGCGGTGTCGTGCCGACGGCGGCCGTGCGGTCGTCGGCGCCGTGCTGCCACGGAGGAACCGGAGGCAGCTCGACCCGGAAGGGCTTGGCGCCCAGGGACACCGCCGCCCGCATCGCGGCATCGACGTTCTGGGGATGGCTGGACTCGCCGGTCAATACGATGACGCCTTCGTCCCGCCGGAGTTCGCACAAGGCCAGCACTTCCCGCCACATCTGGCCGCGATACTCGTCACCGACGGACATGATCCGTCTCCATCGGCATCGTCTCGGCCTGCGCGAACCGGGAGGCCATCCCGGCTGCTTCCTGGAAGGTGATCACGTCCGCGTACTTCTTGCCCAGGTCGAACAGGCTGGCCTCGTGGGCGCTCAGCGACCGATCTCCCACGCAATCGGCAACCACCATCGGACGCAGGCCGTGGCACATCGCGTCCAGCGTGCTGGCGCGTACGCAGCCGCTGGTCGTGCAGCCCGCGATGAACAGCGTGTCCACCCGTCGGGCGAACAGCATGCCGGCCAGGTCGGTGCCGAAAAAGGCCGACGGCAGGCGTTTGCGCACGACGATCTCACCGTCCCGCGGCATCAGCTCCGGCACGAAATCGCTTTGCGGATTGTCTTCGGTCAGGCTCAGCAGCCGCGGCACCTTCAGGCAGTGCACGTTGGCATCGCTGCCGTCGCTGGCGTAGACGATCCGGGTATGCGCCACCGGCCATCGATGCGCGCGGGCCAACGCCAGCAGTTCGGTGGTCACCGCGATCGCCGCACCGATGTTGCCGCCGCCGAACGCCGCCGGATCGTTGAATCCCACGGTGAAATCGACCACGAGCAGCGCCGGCGATACACCCGGCCCCATCGTCTGTCCGAAATGCTGGGTGTCGAAAATGGCGGCGTCATTCATGGCGCTCTCCCGCGGCCACGGCCGGTTCGTCCAGATCGACGCCGGCCGCGTCGTAGTCGAAAATCCAGTCGTAGCGGGCCTGTACCTGCTGCGACGCCCACTCGCGTTCGATGTACCGAGGCCCTTCGACGGGATCGGCAAGCACGCGATTGTGGAAGCGCCCCACGTTTTGCGCGGAACCATCGACGACCGCATAGCAGCGGTCACGGCGCAGCCTTTCGTAGCGAGCCAGCGCCGCGTCCACCGCGCCGGGCTCGGCCTCGATGCAACGGGCCAGTACGACGCCGTCCTCGAGGGCCATGACCGCCCCCTGCGCGAGAAACGGAAACATCGCATGGCAGGCGTCGCCCAGCAAGGTGATGCGCCCGACCGTCCACGCATCCAGACGGGGACGGCGCACCATGCCCCACTTGAACGGCGCATCCATCGAATCGATCAGCGCGTGGACATCTTCATGCCAGCCCGCGAAATCGCGCGCGCACTCGGCCACTGTCGCCTGCGTCGTCCAGGACTCGGCCACCCAGGGCTTGCCCTCGAGATAGCCGACGAAATTCATCAACTCGCCCCGGCGCAACGGGTAGTGGATGATATGGCCGCCGGGCCCCACCCAATTGGTGCCGACCGGCCGCCGCAGCCGTTCCGGCACCCGCTCCATCGGGATCACGCCGCGCCAGGCGATCATGTCGGCATAGCGGGCCTGTTCGGTGCCGAATGCCTGCGTGCGCACCGTCGAATGAATACCGTCCGCGCCAACCAGCGCCCGGCCTCGCACGGCACTGCCGTCGGCCAGCGTCAGCGTCACGCCGTCCTCGTCCTGCGAGAAATCGACGCAGCGGCTGTTCAGGCGGATGGCATCGGGCCGCAGCTCGCGCACGGCATCGAGCAGCGCGTTGTGCAGGTCGACCCGATAGGCCGTGAAGTACGGAAAGCCGAAACGCTTGACCGCCTGATCTCCCAGGTCGAAAGGCTTCCAGGTCTGACCGGTGTTCCACAGCCGGATCTCCTTGCCCTCGGTCTTGCACGAACTCGCGCGGACCGCCTCCAGAACGCCCAGGTCGTGCAGCGCGCGCGAACCATTCGGACTGATCTGCACCCCCGCCCCCACTTCCCTGAGTTGCGGCGCCTGCTCGAGCACGATCACGTCGATACCGCGCCTGAGCAGGGCCAGTGCGGCGGCCAGGCCGCCGATGCCGCCGCCGGCGATCAGGATCGGCGCCGCCTCATTCCCGGGGTGTTTCATTGATTCTCCTGCATCATGCAGCCGGGGCCTCCGGGGCGCCGGCCTGGGTTGTGGGCGGACCGGATCACTCGCTGGTCAGCCCGAGCTTCTTGATCAGCGAGGTCCACTTGGCGGCTTCCTTGCCTATGGTGTCGGCGAACGCCTCGGGGCTCGAACCGAGCACTTCGAAGCCCGCCGACTGCAACTGCCCACGGACCTCGGGGTCTTTCAACGCGCTTTCCAGCGTGGCGGCGATCTTGCTCACGATCGGAGTTGGCGTGCCGGCGGGGGCCAACAACCCGAACCAGCTATAGGCGTCGAAGGGCTGTCCGAGCTGCTCGGAAATGGTAGGCACGTTGGGCAACAGCGGACTGCGCGCCACGCCCGTCACGCCGAACGCCCGCAGCGTGCCGGCCTGCACGCTTGGCGCCAGCGCGGGCACGGCATCGAACACCAGGTCGATCTGCTTACCCAGTACATCGGCGACAGCCTGGGCGCCGCTCTTGTAGCCGATGTGCAGCAGGTCGACGCCGAAGGTGGCCTTGAACGATTCGCCGGCCAGGTGCGTGGACGATCCCGCGCCGGCCGACCCGAACGTCAGCTTCCCCGGCTGGGCCTTGGCCAACGCCACCAGCTCGGTCAGATTGCGCGCCGGCAGGTCGGGCCGTCCGACGAACAAATGCGGGGCGCGCACGACCTGGGCGATCGGCGCGAAGGACTTGACCGGGTCATAGCCAAGCTTGGGATACAACCCCGGCCCCATCGCCAGGCTGCTGGTCCCGCCCCACAACAGCGTGTACCCATCGGGCGCTGCCCGCACCACGGTCATGGGCCCGACGGTGCCGCCCCCGCCCGCCTTGTTGTCCACGACCACGGTCTGGCCCAGCTTTGCGCCGAGCACGCGGGCAATGATGCGGGCGCTGGAATCCGTGGGGCCGCCAGGACCAAACGGGACGACCAGCGTGATCGTCCGGTCGGGATAGGACTGCGCATGCGCCGCGGCGCCGGCACCCACCGCGGCGAACGCCGCCGCCAGCGCGATGCGCTTCAAGCCGGTCCGGCGGGTGAAACGCGAAACAGTTCCAGCACAAGCGGAATGCGAAGCAGCCATCTTTCTCTCCGGAAACGGGATCTGGACAAGGAGCGGGTACGCCCATCCGCGCATCTTGGGAGAATTCGCCGGCGGCAACAAGCTACAATATCAATCGAATTACCAAGTAATTCTTATGAATATATCGACTCGCCATCTGCTGGCCTTCGTTCACTCGGCGCAACTCGGCAGCTTCACCAAGGCCGCCGAGCGTCTGCACATCACGCCGGCGGGCCTGAGCTTCTGCATCCGCGAACTCGAGACCCAACTGGACAGCCGGCTGTTCGACCGCACTACCCGCTCGATCACCCTGACCGAAGCTGGCGCCAGGCTGCTCCCCACCGCCCAGCGGGTGGTGCAGGATCTGCAGGTAGCGGTATCCGAGGTCCATGAAGTCGAGACGCGCGTACGGCAGGCCCTACGCCTGGGCGCCACGCCGCTGGTCTGCAACAAGCTCATTCCACGGGCCTTCGCCGCGTTCCGCCGCGATTACCCCCACGTCACCCTGCGGGTGCTGGAACTGCAGCGCGATGCGATCCAGGACCTGGTGGCCAGCGGCGAACTCGACATCGGTTTCGGCATTTTCCTGAAGGGGGCGACGGGCATCGAACGCACCCGGATGTTCTCGTCGCGGCTGTATCTCGTCAGCGCAGCCGACGGGAAGCAGCGCGGCAACCCGCTGCGACGCATCGGGCAGACGCGTTGGAACCAGTTGGGCGACACCCCGCTGATCGGCCTGCAGCCGAGTAACGCGGTACAGCAATTGATCGCCCGGCACCTGCCCGACGGCGCCAACGACAACGCCGGCAATACGTCCGTCAATCACATAGAAACGCAGATCGCCCTGGCCGAAATCGGCGTGGGTGCCGCGATCATTCCGGCGTTTGCCCTCACCGCGTGCCGCCACTACAAGGTCGTCGTCCAGGAACTCGTCGATCCGGCGGTGGACGTGGACTTCTTCCGCATCGTACGCAAAGGCGCCGTCCGTACCGGCATCGCCGACGACTTCACGCGGATGATGGTGGCCGCCGTCAACGATCTGCGCTGAATCGATCCTGGCCATCCCACGAACCCCTACCCCGATGACCGCCCCACCCTCCCCCAACACCTCCACCGGCGTCCTGCTCAACGTCGTATCCTCGGCGCTGTTCGCGCTGATGTCCGCCTACACCACCCTGCTACGCCCCCTGGACGGCGCGGCCATCTATGGCTGGCGCATGCTGCTGACGGTCCCCGCGCTGACTCTCCTGGTCCTGGCCATGGGGCGTTGGCACGAAATCCGCCAGCTCGCCGCGCGGGTGCGCCGCGAGCGGTTCTTCTGGGCGCAGCGCGTGCTGTCGGCCACCCTGCTCGGCGCCCAGCTCTGGCTGTTCATGTGGGCGCCGGTCAACGGCCACGGGCTCGACGTGTCGCTGGGGTATTTCCTGCTGCCGATCGCGATGGTCGCGCTGGGCCGGCTCGCGTTCAAGGAACGCATCAGCCGGATGCAGTTGCTGGCTGGCGGACTGGCGCTCGTGGGCATCGCCTACCAGTTGGCGATCGTCCGCACCGTATCCTGGCCCGCGCTGCTGGTGTGCCTGGGCTATCCCGGCTATTTCTGGCTGCGCCGCGCCACCCATACCAATACCCTGGGTTCGCTATGGCTGGACATGACGCTGGGCCTGCCCGTCAGTGTGTTCTTCGTCCTGCAGGGCGGCTACGCGCTGCCGGCCGATGCGCCGCCCGGCCTGCCGTGGCTGATCCTCGGCCTGGGCATCATCAGCGCCTCGGCACTGGGGTTGCAAGCGCTATCGGCGCCGAAGCTGAACGTGACGCTGTTCGGCCTGCTGATCTATGTGGAGCCGATCCTGTTGGTCGTCGTCGCCGCGGGGGTGCTGGGCGAATCCATTTCCCCCGCGCAGTGGCCGACCTACGTGGCGATCTGGATGGCGGTGTTGGTCCTGGTGGCCGAGGGTGCGATCAGCCTGGCGCGCCATCGTCCACCGCCCCGACTATCCTGAACAATCGATCAATTCATGTAAATTTTCGAATTCCCAAATGAAATCTCCCGGCATAGAGTGCGGCGGACAACAAGGCTCCGCCCATTCCCGCCACGCGCACAAGATCGACAACGAGCGCGGCGCCACACCAAAGGAGAAGTCATGGGATACCCACCTCCCACACGCACCGCATTGCCTCTCGCGCTTGCCCTGGCCACCTCGCTCGCGGCCTGCGGTGGCGGCGACGGTGACGGCGGCGGCGGAACGCCGCCCGCCCCCCCGGAGCCCGTTGCCCGCTCCTGCCAGTTGGAAAGCTTCGCCGATGTACAGATCCCCGCGGCGCGCATCACCGCGGTATCGTCCGTACCCGCCGGCACCTATCGTCCCGCCGACAGCCGCCAGGACCTGAACGACGTCCCCGCGTTCTGCCGCATCGACGCCGTGGCCATGCCCACGGCCGGCTCGCGGATCGACTTCCAGCTCTGGGTGCCCGAAGGCGCATCCTGGAACGGCAAGCTGGTCACGACCGGCAACGGCGGCTACAGCCCGGCACTGAGCTACGGCGACATGGCCTACGCCATGCGGCAAGGCTACGCCGTCCTGGGCGGCGATACCGGCCATCAGACGGAGGACATGCTGTGGGGTGTGAGCAACCCCGAGAAAATCATCGACTGGGGCTCCCGATCGATCAACGCGATCACGGTCGCCGGCAAGCAATTGTTGACCCAGTTGCGCGGCACGGCGGCCAATCGCGCCTACTACCTGGGATGCTCCACGGGCGGCCATCAGGGATTCGCCGAAGCGCAGCGTTATCCCGAGGATTTCGACGGCATCATCGCCGGTGCGCCAGGCAATAACCGCACCGCCCTGAACATCGAGTTCATGTGGCGCTTCCGCTCCAACCGCCCCGCCAACGACAACCTCACGCAATTCCTGACATCGGCCAAGCTGCGGCTCATCACCGATCGCGCCGTCGCGGCCTGCGATACGCTGGACGGCGTGGCGGACGGCGTCATCGACGATCCCCGCGCGTGCAGCGCGGACAAGTTCGACGTCGCCAGCCTGCTGTGCACCGCCGGCGACGCCGCGGACTGCCTCACACCCGACCAGCTTGGCTCCGCGCGGAATATCTATCAGGGTCCGCGCAATCCCCGTACGAAGGCCCAGCTCTATCCGGGCTGGCCGGTGGGCAGCGAATCGGGCTGGTCGGGCTACATGGGGTCGACCGAACCGGTACGGGCCGACTTCTGGCGCTACTGGGTTTTCGACAATCCGCAGTGGGACTGGTGGAAGTTCGATTTCGACCGCGACGTTTCGTATGCGTATGCGAAGATCGCGCCGCTGGTCGACCAGACCAGCGCCGACCTGTCGGCATTCAAGGCGAGAGGCGGCAAGCTGATGGTCTATCACGGCTGGAGCGACCCGGTGGTCAGTGCCTACGACAGCATCGGCTACTACGATCGCGTCCTTGCCGCGCAGGGATCCCGTGCCTCGCTGGACGAGTTCTACCGGCTCCTCCTGGTTCCCGGCATGGGCCACTGCAGCGGCGGCCCCGGCGCGACCACCTTGCGCGCCGACGGCGACGCCGCGCCGGATCCGGGCCGCGACATCCTGGCCGCCATGGACCGGTGGGTCGAACAGGGCAAGCCCCCGGACGACTTCGTCGCCTCGCGGACGGCGGGAGGATCGGTACAGCGGACCCGACCGCTATGCGCCTATCCCAAACAGGCGGCCTACCGGGGAACGGGCGCCCCGGATGACGCGGCGAACTACATCTGCCGCTGAAGCCGGCGCAGACGCGGCAGCCATCGGAACTGGCTAGGCGGGAACGGGCTCTACCCGATCCCGCCGCCGCATGAACACCACGGCCAGGCCGAAACTCAGCGCCAGCGTGGGCAGGGCCGAACCCAGCGCCGTGCTCGCCAGCGGCAGCAGGTGGTAGAAGGCAACGCCGGCGACCCAGATGAGCACGGCCCTGCCCCGCACCGCGGGCGCCTGACTCAGCAGCCGGTTGGCGTCGGCGCCCAGGCCCAGGGTGCCCAGCATGACGCCGAACAAGGGCACGAAACAGGAACTGAGCAGCAGCAGGAACGGCTCCAGGCTGTGCATGGGCAGCACCATCGCCAGCAGGCAGCAGGCCGTGGCGATCAGCAGCCCCCAGCGCCGGATGCTCCAGCTCGGAACGATGCTGTGCGCCGACACGGAAGCCGAATAGGTGTCGCCATAGGCGTTGTCGACTTCGTCGATCAGCACCAGGGACAGCGCGATCAGGCCGCCCTGGGCCTGCAGCAGGGCCATGATCAGGTCCTGGCTGGGCAGCGTCAGCGCGACCAGCACGCCCAGCCCGTAGCACCAGATATTGGCCACGGCATAGCCGGTCCAGGCGCCCGTCATCGCCGAACGGCCGCTCTTGCCATGGCGCGCGTAGTCGGCCACCAGCGGCAGCCAACTGATGGGCATGGCAATCACGAGGTCCAGGGCCGACAGCGCGCTCATGCCGCCCGAACCGCTCCGGTTCCACAAGGCGGCCAGGCCCTGGCTGTGCGCCATGGACAGGAACTGCCAACTCAGCCACAGCAGCGAGAGCACGACCAGCGGCAGCGCCACGCGCGAGACGATGCGGCGCACCAGGCGCACCATGGAACCGCCGATGAGCAACAGGATCACGGCGCCCCAGAGCAGCGTGGCCAGGTAGGGCCAGTAATCGGCGGTCATGGCGCCGCCTTGGCGGCCCACCGCGACCGTGGCATCGCGCATCACCACCAGTTCGAACGCGCCCCAGCCCAGCAGTTGCACGATGTTCAGGAAAATGGGCAGGCGCGCGAAGCTGCGCCCGTAGACCGCCACCATCAACCCGGCGCTGGACAGGCCGCTGCGGCAGCCGATCCGCGCGACCCAGCCCAGCAGGCCGGCTCCGATGATGGAGCCTAGTACGATCGCCAGCAAGGCTTCCGAGGGGCTCAGGGCCGGCAGCAGGTACGAACCCATCTGCATGACCAGCAGGCCCACACCCAGGCTGAACCAGAGGGAGGCGTGGTCGTGCCATTGGAAGACACGCAGTTCGCCGGGCACGGCGGCAAGCGCTTCGTTGCCGCTGCCGGCGGTGGAGGGTGAGGCGTCAGTCATGAATGTTCGCTCGAATCCAGGCTATTTCCCGGCCATGATAGCGAACAAGCCGCCTTGCCTCCGGCGCGGCCACTCCCGGATCAGGACACCACCTGGTAGTACAGATTCTGCGGATGATTGGCCTGTGCGAAAAAAAACCACCGCTCCGCCAGCAGCCCCAGGTACTGCACCGCCAGCGCCGCCGCCAGCAGCGCGCCGCTGGCCCGAAGCTGCCCCCATGCCAGCAACAGCGCCGAACCGGGGAACAACAGCAACAGGAAAGCCCAGCGCACACCGCGGATCGCGGCCGCGCTGCGGCCATGGAAGAATTCGCGCGTATTGAAGGTGCCGCCCATCGCGCCCATGGATTTCTGCGCGATGACCGGATGCCGGACACCCAGCGCGCTCTGCAAGGTGGAGCCCGGCCGCAGCCGCGCATTGCGGCGCAGCATCAACAACCGGACCGCCAGGCCGGCGGCCAGCATCAGGTAGGCGGCCAGCAGGTAGGCCGGCACCCAGCGCGGCGCCGTCCAGGCCGCCCAGGCCGACGCCGCGGTGAAGCCCGAGGCGCAGCCCAGCACGGCGAAGTTGGCCAGGGTGTAGGGGCTGGCCCATTCGCGGATGAAGCGCAGGCACGCGTAGATCATCGCGGTGCACACCCACAGCGCCAGCGCGCATGCCACGCACAGCACACCCACGGCCGTGGCGTAGCCCTGTCCGGCATGGTGGGCCCAGGCGTACCATGACGCCGCGCCGATGAAGGCCGGCACGGCGATGACCTCGCGCGACAGCCACGAGGTGCGCCACATGGCGGCGCTGCGCCAGAAGCGTTCGGGCCGCCCCAGGTGGAAAAACGACGCGAACAGCCCCAGGCCCGCCAGCCCGACGCACAGCAGCGCTCCGCCGCCGAAGAAACGCTGCGCCGCGGCCGGTTCGAGCGGCGCGCCCAGCACGTCCGCGCCGACCAGCGCCAGCATCAGGCCCTGCGCCATGCCGCACAGTGTGGTCAGGAAGATGACCGACCAGGCCGGCTTCATGTGCGGCTCCGGCGCGGCAGGTAGTGATTGGCCGGCCGCGTGCCCCACTCCGGCATCAGCGTGTAGCCGTCGCGTTCGCGTATCGCCCGCGACACCTCGGAATCCTCGTCGTGCACGTCGCCGAACAGCCGCGCATTGGTCGGACAGGCCATCACGCAGGCCGGCTTGCGTTCACTCTCGGGCAGCGCCTCGTTGTGGACGCGGTCCACGCAAAGCGTGCACTTGGTCATCACCTTGCGCCCTTCGTCGAGTTCGCGCGCGCCGTACGGACAGGCCCACGAACAGTACTTGCAGCCTATGCACTTGTCGTAGTCCACCAGCACGATGCCGTCCTCCTTGCGCTTGTACGACGCGCCGGTGGGACAGACCGGCACGCAGGGCGGATCCTCGCAATGCAGGCAGCTCTTGGGAAAATGCAGCGTCTCGGTCAGCGGAAACTCACCCACCTCGAAGGTCTGCACGCGGTTGAAGAACGTGCCGCTCGGGCTTTCGCCGTAGGGGTTCGCGTCCTCCAGCGGCCCGGCCGAGCCGGAGGTGTTCCACTGCTTGCAGGAGGTCACGCAGGCGTGGCAGCCCACGCAGACGTCCAGATCGATGACAAGCGCGAGTTGGGTCATGGGATCACTTGTTGCCGGCGAAATAGGCCTGGACCTTGCGGATGATGCCGGTGCCCGGCATCTGCTTCATGGCGGGAAACCGCGGCCAGACCTCCTTGGGCTCGCCGGGATCCGCCGGGCTGATGCGCACACGGACGTCGTACCAGCCAGCCTGGCCGGTGACCGGATCGCTGTTGGAAACCGTCCCGCCCGTGCCGGTGCCAGGCAGGGGCAGCTCTTCCGAGATCAGGTGGTTGAGCAGGAATCCCTTGCTGGACTCGTCGGCCTGCGGCCCGAGATTCCAGGCGCCGCGCGACTTGCCGATGGCGTTCCAGGTCCAGACGGTGCCGGGTTCGACCGCCTCGCTGTAGCGGCACATGCATCGCAGCCGGCCCCACTGCGATTCGACCCAGATCCATCCGCCGTCCTCGATCCCGGCGGCGCGCGCGGTGGCCGGATTGACCATGAGGTAGTTGTGGCTGTGGATCTGGCGCAGCCAGGCGTTCTGCGAGTCCCACGAGTGATACATGGCCATGGGCCGCTGCGTGATGGCGTTGAGCGGATACTTCTCGAGATCGGTCGCGGCGTACTCCAGCGGCGGCGACCAGAAAGGCAGCGGATCGAAATGGCGCTCGATGCGCGCGCGCAGGTGCGGCGGCGGCTGCTTGCCTTCGCGCCGGCCCTGGGCGGCCAGCCGGAACGCCTGCATCACCGGCGAGTACAGATGGATGCGAATGGGCTCCGGCGCGCCGTTGAACCCGGCCTGCCGGGCAAAGGCAAGATAGTCGCGGTTCCAGTTGCGCATGTATTGCATGCCGGGCGGCAATTCGTGATGGAACACGCAATTGTTCTCGGCATACTTTTCCCACTGCCGTGGGTTGGGCTCGCCGACCAGCGATTTGCCGCCGTCCGCGCCGCGCCAGCCGCCCAGAAAGCCGATGCCCGAGCCGGGCGCGGTCTCGTAGCGAACGATGAAGTCTTCATAGCCCTGGTACTTGCGCCCGCCGTCCGGTTCGGTGAACACCGGCAGCTTCAGGCGCCAGCCCAATTCGATCAGCACTTCCTGGAAAGGCTTGCACTGCCCTTTCGGCGCGACCACGGGTATGCGCACGGAGTCCACCGGTCCGTCGAACTCGGAAATCGGCCGGTCGAGCAGCGACATCGCGTCGTGGCGCTCCAGGTAGGTGGTGTCCGGCAGGATCAGATCGGCGTACTGGGTCATCTCCGAGGCGAAGGCGTCGCACACCGCGATGAAGGGAATCCGGTATTCGCCGTCCGGGCCGCGGTCGTTCAGCATGGCCCGCACCTGGGTGGTGTTCATGGTCGAGTTCCACGCCATGTTCGCCATGAAGATCAGCAGGGTGTCGATACGGTACGGATCGCCACGCCAGGCGTTGGTGATGACGTTGTGCATCAGGCCGTGGGCCGACAGCGGATGCTCCCAGGAAAACCCCTTGTCTATCCGTATCGGTTCGCCGCCGGGCCCCACCGCCAGATCGTCGGGACAGGCCGGGAATCCCAGCGGGGCGGCGCCCAGCGGCGTCATCGGCCGTACCTGGTCCCAGGAATTCGGCGGCCGCACGCCCGGCGGGATGGCTTTCGGGAACGGCGCCTTGTGGCGGAAACCACCGGGCCGGTCTATCGTGCCCAGCAGGCTCATCAGGATGGCCAGCGCGCGGATGGTCTGGAATCCGTTGGAATGCGCGGCCAGACCGCGCATCGCATGGAACGCCACGGGGCGGGCGACGACGCCCGCATGCTCCACGCCATCGGTGTCCGTCCAGGGGATGGGTAGTTCGAACGAGGCGCGCATGGCCGTCTCGCCCATCTCGCGGGCCAGCGCGACGATGCGTGCCGCCGGGATGCCGGTGATGGCGCTGGCCCATTCCGGCGTACAGTCCGCCACGCGTTCGCGCAGGAGCTCGAACGCGGGCTTGGCGGGCTTGCCCGCCACCTCGCGCTCACCCTCCAGCGCGTCGCCCTTGCCGACGACGAGGCCGTTGTCCAGGTCGACCAGGTCCATCGCGTTGGTGTAGCGCGCGACGAAATCGCGGTCGAATTCGCCGGTGGCGATCAATTCCCGGATCAGCGCCATGAAAAGCGCTCCGTCGGTTCCCGGCCGTATCGGGATCCATTCATGGGCGATGGCGGAGTACCCGGTGCGCACGGGATTGATGGAGATGAAGCGGCCGCCGGCACGCTTGAACTTCGAGATCGCGGTCTTCAGCGGATTGGAGTGATGGTCCTCGGCGGTGCCTATCATCACGAACAGCCTGGCATGCTCCAGGTCCGGGCCGCCGAACTCCCAGAACGAGCCGCCTATGCTGTAGATCATGCCGGCGGCCATGTTGACCGAACAGAATCCGCCATGCGCGGCGTAGTTGGGCGTGCCGAACTGGCGCGCCCAGAGCGCCGTCAGGGCCTGCATCTGGTCGCGGCCCGTGAACAGCGCGAAGCGTTTGGGATCCGTGGCGCGGATACGGCCCAGGCGTTCGGCCAGCGTGGCATAGACTTCGTCCCACGAGATCTCGACATATTCCCCGTCGCCGCGGGCGGTGCCCGGCCGGCGCTTGAGCGGCACCGTGAGCCGGGCGGGCGAGTGCTGCTTCATGATGCCGGACGAGCCCTTGGCGCAGATCTTCCCCTCGTTCAGCGAATGGTCCGGATTGCCGTCGATGTAGCGGACCTCGCCATCGCGCAGATGCACACGAATGCCGCAGCGGCACGCGCACATGTAGCAGGTCGTGTACTTGATCTCGTTCGCGGCGCCGGGCAGGGGCGGCTCGAGCGGGTCGTGGACGGGCGGGGTGGGACGCAGGAAATCGAGCATGGGGTTCCTTGCGGGATGGCGTCAGAGCCGCGTCAGGAGTTCCGGGACCGCCTCGAACAGGTCGGCCTCCAGTCCATAGTCGGCAACGCCGAAGATCGGCGCCTCGCCGTCCTTGTTGATCGCCACGATCACCTTGGAGTCCTTCATGCCCGCCAGGTGCTGGATGGCGCCCGAAATGCCGGTGGCGATGTAGAGCTGCGGCGCCACGACCTTGCCGGTCTGCCCGACCTGCAGGTCGTGCGGGGCATAGCCCGCATCGACGGCGGCGCGGCTGGCGCCGATCGCCGCGCCCAGCTTGTCGGCCAGCGGCCCGATGATCTCCCTGAACCGGTCGGCACTGCCCAGCCCGCGGCCGCCCGACACCACGATCTTCGCGGCGGCCAGGTCGGGACGATCGCTGCTGCTGATCTCGCGTCCGGCGAAACGACTCTTGCCGTGGCCGGACACCGCCGGTATGGATTCGATCGACGCATCCCCGCCCGTCTCCGCCACCGGATCGAAACCCGTGGCGCGCACGGTGATCACCTTGACGGGATCGCCGCTCTGCACCAGGGCCAGTGCGTTGCCGGCATAGATGGGCCGCTCGAAGGTGTCCGCGCTTTCCACGCGGACGATGTCGCTGACCTGGGAGACATCGAGCTTCGCCGCGACGCGGGGCGCGACGCTCTTGCCGCCGGCGTTCGCGGGAAAAAGAATGTGGCCGTAGCCGCTGGCCACGGCAAGCACCTGGGCCGCGACGTTCTCGGCCAGGCCATCGGCCAGGCAGGGTGCGTCGGCATGCAGCACCCGGGCGACGCCGGCGATCCGGGATGCGGCCCGGGCGGCTTCGTCCGCCCCGCTGCCAGCCACCAGTACATGAACCTCGCCGCCACAGGCAGCCGCCGCCGCGACGGTACTGAGCGTGGCGGGACCGATGGAAACGTTGTCGTGCTCGGCAACGACGAGTGCGGCCATGCGACTCTCCTTCAAAGGACCTTGGCTTCGTTGCGCAACCGGTCGACCAGCGTCGCCACGTCGGGCACCCTGGCTGCCGCCGTGCGCGAACGCGGCTCGGTGACACGGATCGTGCGCAGGCGCGATCCGACCTGGACGCCGAGATCGTCGGGCTTGACGACCTCGATGGTCTTCTTCCTGGCTTTCATGACATTGGGCAGCGTGACGAAGCGCGGCGCGTTCAGCCGCAGGTCGACGGTGACGACGGCGGGCAGGGACAGCACGACGGTCTCCACGCCCTTGTCGACTTCGCGGGTGACCACCGCCTCGCCGTCCCGCAGCTCGACTCTGCCCGCGAAGGTCGCCTGCGGCAGGTCCGCCAGCGCCGCCAGCATCTGGCCCGTCTGGTTGGCATCGTCGTCGATGGCCTGTTTGCCCAGCAGCATGAGCCGGGGCTGCTCCCGGTCGGCCAGCGCCTTGAGCAGCTTGGCCACGGCCAGCGGCTGCAGCGCTTCGTCGGTCTCGACCAGGATGCCCCGGTCGGCGCCCATGGCCATGGCCGTGCGCAAGGTCTCCTGGCACGCGGCGACACCGCAGGAAACGGCCACGACCTCGGTGGCGATGCCCTGTTCCTTCAGCCGGACGGCTTCCTCGACGGCGATCTCGTCGAAAGGATTCATGCTCATCTTCGCATTGGCGATGTCCACCCCCGAGCCGTCCGCCTTGACGCGGACCTTCACGTTGTAGTCCACCACCCGCTTGACCGCGACCAATATTTTCATGGCTTCACCTTTGCGCGAGCGCGTCGAGCGAACGGGCCTGCGCCGCTTCGTACAGCGCGATTTCGTCCAGCACCGGCGCCCCCAGGGCCTGCTCGAATGCCGCCTGCGCGGCGTTGCCGGCATAGCTGCGCGGTCCGGCATCACCCAGGTTGGACTGGAAGATGCCCGCGGCGCTGACGGGCAGGAAATCCTCGTAGACGATGGGATCGGCCCGGACCAGGCCACGCTCGATCCGCGTCTCCAGGGACAGATTCGCGTCAGCGCCGTCCCGGTTGCCCCGGCCGGTGCGCGCGTAGCGGAAAAAGGCGAGCCCTTCGCGCCGCAGCGTGGGCAGGTCGTCGGGGAAGTCCTTGAACGCACCGGCCAGATGGCCGGCATAGTCCCTGCCCGACGCGCTCCGCCGCGCGCTCGCCAGCAGCGCGTCGTAGCGCATGCGTCCCTTGCGGGTCAGCGCTACGCCCCGCTGTTCGATCTCGCCGAAGCGGGCGGTATGCGTGCCCGGCGCCCGGGTGTCCTCCCCCACGAAGGCGATGCGCTCCTCCAGCGCCTTGAAGCTGGTCTGCCTGAGCAGGAGCGCCACGTTGCGCGGAGGCGGTCCTTCGATCACCGTCTTGGCGGCGATGCCTCGCGCCGGCATGGCCGCCTGCACGGCATCGATGTCCAGCGTGCGCGGCGTCAGGTGATTGATGTGCGGCCCCTTGAAGCACACGACGTCGGCGACCAGGCGGTGGGCATCGTGCAGCCTGGCATAGGTCGCCTGATCCACCGTCGCCGCACTGTGCCAACGGAAGGTTTGCAGGGCTTCGGCCACCAGTTCGTCGGCCTCGGCCCCGGCCAGCCCGCCCTGCCCCTCCGCCCGCTCGACCAGGGCCAGCAGGCGGGGGGTGAAGATCCGGCGCCGTCCCAGGATGTCCGCCGCGACCTGGCGCAAGCCGGCATCCTCGATCAGCTCCAGGCGCAACAGCGACGTGAAGACCCGGAACGGATTGCGCGCCAGGGAGGTGTCGTCCACCGGACGGAAAGCCGTGGCGTGCACGGGCACGCCCGCGACGGAAAGATCGTAGTAGCCGACAGGCCGCATGCCCATGACCGCGAAGACGCGCCGCATCGTGGCGAGCTCCCCGGCGGAACCGAGGCGGATCGCGCCGTGGCGTTCGACGCCCAGGCGCTCCAGCTCTCCGGCGTGCGCCAGGTGGTCGCGCAGCGCCGGATCGCGTTGCAGCGCGGCGGCATTGACGTCCGCCACCAGGTCCAGCAGCGCGCCGTACTGCGGCACTTCGCGCCTGTACATTTCCGACATGCGGCGGGAGAACCGGGCGCGGATCTCGTCGCCGTCGGCGAAGCCGGTTGTTTCCATGATCTAGCGCGAATGCACGTATTCCGCGGCGGCGTCGCCCGCGACCCGCCCGAAGACGGAGCCCGAGATCAGGCCGCTGCCGCCGGGGTAGTTCGAATAGAACAGTCCCCCCACCATTTCGCCGGCCGTATAGAGGCCCGGGATGACGCGCGCATCGACGTCCTCCACTTCGGCGCGGGCATTGATCTTGAGCCCGCCGAAGGTGAACGTGATGCCGGTGGTGACCGGATAGGCCTCGAACGGACCTTCGTCGATGGTGTTGGCCCAGTTCGACTTGTTCAGGGCAAGGCCTTCCGTGCAGCGCCCGTCCTTGCTGTTGGGATCGAATGCGCGGTCGGTGCGGACCGCCGCGTTGTACTCCCGTATCGTGGCGAGGAATTGCTGGGGGTTGACCCCTTCCAGGCGCTCGGCCAGCTCTTCCAGGGTATCGGCACGCACCTTGGTCACGCTGCGCAGCCGATATTCGTCGCGCAGGAGATGCAGCACCTTGCTGTCGAAGACCTGGTAGGCCAGTTGCTTGGGCTGGCGCGCCAGTGCCAGGCCGCACTCGACATAGGTGTACATGCGGAAGTCGTAGCCTTCGTCGAAGAAACGCTTGCCTTCGGCATTGACCAGCACGCCGAATGGGTAACTGTGCTTCTGGAAGGCATCGCCGAACTTGAGGTCGCCGTAGTTCGGCGCGTTGAGATCGCCCGCGACCACGTGGCAGCCCGACCAGTTGCCGACCGGCAACGCGCCGGCGTCCATCGCCATGCGCAGTCCGTCGCCCGTGTTGAAGCGCGATCCGCGCACCTTGGCCAAGTCCCAGCCCGGCCCCAGGTAGCGGGCGCGCCATTCCGCGTTGGCCTCGAAGCCGCCGCAGGCCAGGATCACCGCGCGGCTTTCGATATCCTGGGTCTTGCCGTCGATGCGCGCCCGAACGCCGTGGACGCCGCTGTCGTCGGCCAGCAGCGAAAGCGCGCGCGCGTTGTAGTGCACGTTGATGCCGCGGTCGGCGACCAGCTTGTAGAGCGAGTCGACCAGGCCCGCGCCGCCCCCCACCACCTCCACCACCACCCCGCCGGAGAACTTGAAGCGGCCGCCCACCTTGTAGGCCTGCTTGCCGTACTTGGGCACGTAGCGCAGCCCGAGCGAGCGCAGCCAGCACACGGTATCGAAGCTGCGCCTGACCAGGACCTCGGCCAGGTCGGGATCGCTGCGGAAATCGGTGACGCGGAAAAGATCGTCGAAGAAATCGTCCTCGGTATAGGCGCCGAAGTCGGTGTTCTGTTTCTCGTCCTCGGTCAGGTCGGGCACGACCTTCAGCAGGTCGTCCACGCCTTTGAAGGCAAAGCGCATCGAACCTTCGGTGAAGCGGCTGTTGCCGCCCCGTTCATCCTCGGGCGCCCGCTCGAGCACCATGACCGAGACGCCATGCGCGCGTGCCGCCAGCGCCGCGCACAATGCGGCGTTTCCGCCGCCCACGACCAGCACATCAGTATGGATAGCCATCCTCGCTCCCTCGATAAGTGTGTGCGCCGTTCAGGCCGGCAGCATGTTGAGGGCCGAACCGCTGCGGATGATGTCCTTGTCTTCCTCGCAAATGCCGGGGTGGTCGTGCAGAAGCTGGACGTCCTTGTACTTCATGCGGCCGCCCGGGTCGTCGTGCGGATAGTCGGTGGCGAACAGGAACTGCGAGGCGCCCAGGAAAGCGATGGAATCCGGCAGTTCGGGTTCTTCGGTCTCGATGGTGAAGAACAGGTTCTTCCTGAAGTAGTGGCTGGCGGGTTCCTTGTTGCGGCTTTCGTATTCCTCGACCGAGGTGATGCGCTTGCCGGCCGACAGGCGTTCGGCCCCGGGCTTGACGCGGCGATGGAAGCGGGCCTGCGCGTCCTCGTCCTCGTAGTTGAGCGGCGGCTTCACATAGGCGGCGTCGAAGCGCTCCACCAGCGGCCGGATGAAGGCCGAACCGGCTTCGGTGAACACCACCTTCAGGTTGGGGCAATCGTCGAACAGCCCGCTGGTGCACAGCGACATCAGGCTGAGCTGGCCTTCGGCCGGCGATGCCACGTCCAGACCGTCGCGCTGGAAGATATTGAGGTTGCTGATGCGGTGGCCATGCTGGATGTTGTGCAGGACGATGGGCATGCCCAGCGCCTCGGCCCGCTTGAAGAAGGGCCACAGCTCGCGCCGGCTGCCCAGCGTTTCCGAGAACTGGTGCTCGCGGACGGGGAACACCTTGTCCACCGCGACCGACTGGAAGCCGTTCTTGCGGGCCCATTCCATCTCGGCGATGGCGCCCTCCACGTCCTGTAGCGCGACCAGCGCGGAGCCGATCAGGCGGCCAGGGTACTTCTGCAGCAGATTGAGGATGGACAGGTTGTAGGAATGCGCCATCTGCCCCGCCAACTCGGGATCCAGCGTGTAGTTGAAGTAGATCGCCGAGAACTGCGGCAGCAGCAACTGCTTCTCGATGCCCAGCTTGTCGTACTCCTCCAGGCGATATTCCATGTCGGTCAGGCCGGTGTGCCGGCCGCCGGCGCCGGGTGGCGGCAGCGGCGTCGAGCCCTTGACGATGTAGTTGCCCGGGAAACTCCAGTTCACGAGGAGGCCCGCGCTGTCGAACTCGAATCTCGGCCGCAGGTCGGCGGTCTTGCCGGTGACATGGTCGTAGATGTCACGCGGAAGGATGTGGGTGTCCATGTCGATGATCATGTGCGGGCCCGCTAGGTATGAGGGTGGGAGGGGAAGGAACGCTCGTGGCGGCACGGCGTATTGGCTGGGTAATTTACGGACATGCGGTGAGGCTGTCAATAAATTTGGAAAGCTGTTCTAATATTTGGAAAATCAGTATTGCAGCCCCAGGGCACGCGGAGTAGTCTGTTTCCAGCGCGTTTCCGCCAAGCGAGACGTTGCCCGAAAAACGATTGGACGAGACCCAGCCATGATCATCGATGCCGACACCCATTTCCTGCCTCCCGATGTCTACGACTACCTCGGACCGGAGTTCGAGGCGCTTCGCCCGCGCCTGACCTGGGATGACTCCGGACTGCTGGTCGACGTCCAGTTCCCGGGAGAACCGCCGCGCGTCCCGGGGGCCACGCCGCTGCCTCCGCCAGGCACCGGTTCGCGCTACCGCGGCACCTACTACATCGAGGAGCGCCTGGCCGACTACGACAAGCTGGGCATCGAAAAACAGTTCCTGTTCCCCCAGCTCACCTCGACGGTGTTCTCCTACCTGATCGAGCCCCGCCTTGCCGCGGCGATGGCCCATTCCTGGAACCTGTCCATCCTGAACCTGCTCAAGCGCTATCCCGACCGCCTCATCGGCGGCGCCCTGGTCGCGCTGCAGGACGTGGACGGCGCCATCGCCGAGATGGAGTGGGCCGCCGCCAACGGCTTTCGCGCCGTGATCATGGACAAGGTCTTTCCCGTGCACGAGCACTGCTATTCCGACCCGCTGGGCAACCATCGCGAGCTCTGGCCCTTCTTCAAGCGGGCCGAGGAACTGGGCATGCCCCTGTTCCTGCACAACATCCAGCACGGCCACCGCATCACCAACCTGCTGAACTACCAGTTCAACGGACTGGACGTGCTGGCGCCGCAGGAAGGCCAGATGAGCCTGGTCTCGCTCGTCACCAGCGGACTGCTGGACGACTTCCCCGAGTTGAAGTTCGTCTTCACCGAGGCCGGCGTCGGCTTCATCAAGCCGCTGGTCGCGCACCTGGACTCCGTCTTCAACAACGAAATCGTCGACTACGAGTCGGAAGATGCCGCGCCGCGCTTCAACTATCGCAAGCTGGAAGGCGGCAAGCGCATCGTCTCGATCGACGACTACAAGCCCAAGAACAAGCAGGCGCCCAGCCACTACTTCAGGAAGAACCTGTTCTTCACCATCGAGACCGAAGAAGCCGAACTGCCCGAGGCCGTCAACCTGTTCGGCGCGTCGCAATTCCTGTTCGCCACCGACTATCCGCACGACGATCCGGGCGGCCGCATGAAGTACAAGGATGTCCAGCTCCTGGCCGCCAACCCGCACATCTCGGAGGCCGACAAGGCGCTGATCTGTTCAGGCAACGCCGAGCGGCTGCTGGCGCCCGCCCAGCCCGCGACCGCCTGAGCGCCGCCGCCATGTCGCCCGACACGCTCTCGGCCCGGCTCGCCGCCCACGTCATCGACACCCCCTGGGACGCGCTGCCGCCGGCGGCCGTCCTGGCCGCCAAGCATATGGCGCTCGACACCCTGGCCGTGGCCTGGGCCGGCACCTCCGCGCCGGGCATCCCGCCCGTGCGCGACGCGCTCATCGACGAAGGTGGCAAGCCGCAAGGCACCGTCTGGGCAACCAATGCGAAGATTCCCGCCCGCTCCGCCGCCTTCCTGAACAGCGCCGCCGCCGCGGCGCTGGACTTCGACGGCATGCGGGCCTCCGAACGCGGCAGCGTGCATTCGGACAGCGTCGTGCTGCCGGCCGCGCTGGCGGTGGCCGAGCAGCACGGCGCCACCGGCCGCGAACTGGTGGCGGCGCTGGTCCTGGGCAACGACATCGTCACCCGCCTGGGGGCCGCGTCCGCGCTGCCGCACCGGGGGTGGTACCAGACCTCGATCTACGGAATCATGGGCGCCGCCGCGGCCGCGGCCCGCCTGATGAGGCTCGATGCCGACCAGACCATGCACGCCTTCGGCATCGCGGTGAACCAGGCCTGCTCGACGCAGTTGCCCAATATCGAACGCAGCCTCGTCAAGCGCTACTCCTCGGCCTTCGCCGCCCAAGGCGGCGTCCTGGCCGCGCTGATGGCCGCGCGCGGAATCACCGCCGCACGCCAGGCATTCGAAGGCCGATTCGGATTCTACGAGCTGTACCAGCCGGGGGAACCCGACCGGCTGCTGGACGGCCTGGGCGTGTCCTATCCCCACGTGGAAACCGGCGTGAAACGCTTCCCGAGCTGCGCCTGCAACCACACCGCGATCGAGGCGGCGCTGCAACTGGCGCGGGAACATCCCGTTCAATCATCCGAAATCGCGGACCTGGACGTGACCATCTCGCCCTACGTCCATCGCCTGGTGGGCGCGCCGTTCGATCCGTCCAGCGATCCCCAGGTAGCCGCGCAATTCAGCGTCCAGTACTCGGTCGCCGCGGCCATGCTGCGCGGGCGCTTCGGCGTGGGCGACATCGAACCCGACGCCGTGCTCGAACCGGCCGTGCTCGCGCTCGCGCGCCGGATAAGCGTCCACGTCGACGAAACCTGGGGCAACAGCCGCGCCGCCACCGTCGTGATCCGCATGCATTCGGGAGAGCGGCGCGAACGCCACGTCGCCAACATTCCTGGGTCGCAGGAAGCGCCGTTGGCCGAAGCCGACCGCCGCGAAAAGGCGCTCGACTGCCTGCGGGCAGGCGTACACCCACTCGACGGCGCACAGGCACAACGTCTGGTGGACCGGGTATTGGGACTGGACCGGCTGGCGGACGCCGGTGAGCTGCTGAAGGACCTAGCCTAGAACCTGCAAGGCTGGGTGATAACCCAACTCGCGCGAGATCCGGACCGACACCTGCCTGAGCTCTTCGCCGAAGCGGACCAGCTTGGTCCGCGGCGTGCGTTCCTTCAGCGCGGAAATGCCCACCGCCGCCACGCCCTCGCGAAACGCCGTATGGACGGGCGCGGACGCCCCGCACACGCCTTCGTGCCACTCGCCATCGTTCGTGGCGTACCCCTTCTTGCGCACCTCGTCGAGCACCTTGCGCAGGTCGGCTTCCTTGGTCACCGTGCGCGGGGTGTACTTTTCAAGCGGCGCCGCGAGGTATTCGTCGGCCAGCGTCTGGTTGTATGCCAGCAGCACCTTGCCCGACGCGCTGCAATGCAGGGGCGCCGCGCTGCCGATGGAGGCATAGGTGCGTATCGGATGCTTGCTGGCGATCACGTCGAGATAGACGACCACGCCGCTGCTCATCGACGCCAGATAGACCTGCTCGCCCGTGGCTTCGCTCAAGCGCCTGAGATGAGGCTTGGCGATCTGGACGAAGTCCAGCCGGCTGAGCAGCATGCTGCCCAGTTCCCAGATCTTGAGCGTCGGGAAGTACTCGCCGCTTTCCAACTGCTGCACGTAGCCGGTCTCGACCAGCGTGGTCAGGATGCGGTGCGCGTTGCTCTTGGTGATCTCGAGCTTCGCGGCGAGCGCGCTGACCCCGATGGATTTTTCGATGCGGCACATGTGTTCGAATGCGCGCAGGGTCTTGGCGGCGGTCTTGTCCAAAGCGATACGACAACGAAGATTGAATGTTGATCGACTATAGCATGGGGGTCATTTCCAGGAACGCGATTTCATATATTGGAATCGGTGGATTCCCTGATTCACGCGAATTCGACCATCTCGAAATCCACCTTCCTGACCCCGCAATCGGGGCAGGACCAGTCGTCCGGTATGTCGGCCCAGCGGGTTCCCGGTGCGATGCCTTCGCCCGGCAGGCCGACGGCCTCGTCATAGATGAAACCACACGTGATGCACAGCCAGGATTTCAATCCCGCATCTGCCGGCTGATTCATTGCCTATCTCCGATTCGATCATTAGTCGGGTTGTCGCAGCAGTTCCGCCGCCGAGCGGCAGTCCTCCAGCGTGTTCAGTCTGTCGAACAGCGCGCGGGCGTCCAGCGGCAGGCCGGACCACAGCGCGCAATCCTCGAATTTCGTCCACAGCGCATCGGCCGAGAGCGGCGCCTGGGGATCGCCGCGTGCGTGGCGTACGCGCTCGCTCTCGATCACCTCACCGGCGGTGGTCTCGACGCGCACCAGGTCATACGGCGCGTAGCCCGACGTGCCGGCCATTTCCTCGGATTCGATCTCGATGGACACGCGCGGCACCAGGCGCTGGATCGGCTCGCTCAGCACGAACTCGTCGACCAGGTCGCGCAGCCCCACCCTGCCCGCCACCAGCGCGCAGGCCAGGGCGAACTCGATGCTGAACTTCGCGTCGATGGCCGTGCGGGGCCGGTGGTTCTTCAGAATCACCGAATGCGACGGACTGAATCGCACGGTGATCGCCTTGACCGCGTCGGCCTCCAGGCCGCGGTCGCGCACGAGCCCGAGCATGGCGTCGATCGCCCGGTGCGCACGGTAGCAGACCGGGTACTGCTTGATCGCCAGGCCCTGCTCGACCAGGCGCCAGCGCACGGGGGGCAGCGACGGCGCGCGCTCGCGGTCGATGTCGCCGGCGGGCGACAGCGCGCCCAGATACCCCTGTTCATGCTCGATCGCGTTCGGCGCGGCCGTCAGGCCGGCGGCGGCGAAACGCGCGGCGAGCAGGCCGCAGGCCGCCGCCTTGCCCGCGTGCATGGGCTTGGTCATGAAACCCAGGTTCGCCATCACGCCGCTGGCCTGCGAGGCCGCGATGCCCAGGGCGTGCGCCGCTTCCTGCGCCGTCGCGCCGCGCAGGGCCGCGCAGGCCGCCGCCGCGCCCACGGCGCCGAAGACGCCGGTCGGATGCCAGCCCTTGCGCTGGTAGTTGCCCTGGTCGCGCGAGATCAGCTCGCCCCAGGTTTCGAACCCGGCCGCATAGGCCCGCAGCATGTCGCGCCCGCTCGCCCCCACCGCCTCGGCTTCGGCCAGGATGGCCGGCACCAGCACCGCGCTGGGATGGCTGCCCTTGAGCGCCACGTCGTCGTAGTCCAGCACGTGGGCGGCGGTACCGTTGACCCAGGCCGCGACGTGGGCGGGTACCCGCTCCGGACCGAAGCAGATCGACGAGCCGCCCCCGGCGGTGTCGGGCGCGAACCCGCGTCGGACCGCCTCGACGGCCGGCTCCGCCGATCCGGCCAGCATCACGCCCACGCAGTCAGCGATGCCCTGCTTGGCGATGGCCACGCCCGCCCCGGGGATGTCCTCGTACCGGAGACTCGCGACGAAATCGCCCAGCGCGGCGGTCAGCGGTGCATGCGTCACGACGTGAGCTCCGCCAGTTCCTTGCCCGTCAGCCAGGGCGTCTCGGCTTCGAGCTTGCGTTCGAGGGCATCGCGCATCTGGGCGAACTCGCCGGTGGCCGCGATATCGTCGATGCCGCCCAGCATGCGTTCCTTGCGGGCCGGCTCGATCTCGAAGCGGTATTGCCTGCCCGCCGGATCGGTCACCGTCTGGCTGGGCAGATCGATGGTGATCTCGGCGCCCGGCACGGCGGCCAGTTGTTCCAGCAGCCCGCGCACCACGTCCTCGGGCAGCACGACAGGTAGCAGCCCGTTCTGGTAGGCGTTGCTGGCGTAGAACGGCCCGAAGCTCGGCGCGATCACGGCGCGGATGCCGAAATCGACCACGGCGTAGACCGCCCCTTCGCGCGTCGAGCCGCAGCCGAAGTTCGGCCCCGAGACGATGATGCGCGCCCGGGTATAGGGCTCGCGATCGAGCAGGAAATCGCCCTTGAGCTTGCCGGCCGCGTCGTAGCGGTCGTTGTAGAACAGGAAACTGCGATAGCCCACCGTCAGGGGCTTGCGCAGGAAACGCTGCGGAATCAGCATGTCGGTATCGACATCGGCGCGGTCCAGCGGCGCCGCGATGGCGGTCAGGCGGGTAAACGGCTCCATGCGGAATCTCCTAGCCCAGGTTGCGAACGTCGGTCAGCCTGCCGGTCACGGCGGCTGCCGCCGCCATTGCCGGACTCATCAGGTGCGTACGCACGCCGCGGCCCTGCCGGTTCTCGTAGTTGCGCGGCGACGTCGAGGCGCAGCGCTCGCCCGGCAGCGCGAAATCGCCGTTGGATCCGACGCACATCGAACAGGCCGAATCGCGCCATTCGAAGCCGGCTTCCTTGAAGATGCGGTCCAGCCCCGCCGCCTCGGCACGGCGCTTCACGTCGGTGGAGCCCGGCGACACCATGGCGGGTACGACCGCGTGCCGGCCCCTGAGAATCTCGGCCGCCGCGGCCAGGTCCTCGAAGCGGGCGTTGGTACACGAACCGATGAAGACGCGGTCGACCGCCACGTCGGTCAGCCGCATGCCCGGCTCCAACTGCATGTAGGCCAGCGCGCGCTCGTAGTGGCCGCGCTGCTTCTCGTTGGCCGCCTCGTCCGGATGCGGCACCCGCGCGCTGATGGGCAGCGCGTGCTCGGGCAGGTTGCCCCAGGTCACCATGGGCTCGATCCGCGAGGCATCCAGGGAAAGCTCCTGGTCGAATTGCGCGCCGGGTTCGGTCGGCAGCCCACGCCAGAACGCCATCGCCTGGTCCCAGTATTCGGCCGAGGGTGCGTACTGGCGCCCCTTCAGGTAGGCAAAGGTGGTCTCGTCGGGCGCCACCATGCCGGCCCGCGCGCCCATTTCGATGGACATGTTGCAGATCGTCATGCGCTCGTCCATCGTCATCCCGCTGATGGCCGGCCCCGCGTACTCGATGACGTGGCCCGTCCCGCCGGACAGCCCCACCCTGCCGACCACCGCCAGGATCACGTCCTTGGCCGCCACGCCGCGGGACAGGCTGCCCTCCACGGTGACCCGCATCGTCTTCGGCTTGCGGAACCAGAGCGACTGCGTCGCCAGGATGTGCTTGATCTCGGACGCCCCGACGCCGAAGGCCAGCGCGCCGAACGCGCCTATGCTGGTCGTGTGCGAATCCGCCGCCGTCGTGATCATGCCCGGCTGCACCAGCGCCAGCTCGGCGGCGACGACGTGCATGATGCCCTGGCGCGCATCGGTCATGCCGATCAGCGGCACGCCGAAGTCGCGGGCGTTCTGTTCGAGCTGCTCGATCATCCTGCGGATGTCCGGATCCTGGATGGCCACCACGCCCGCTTCGCGGTGCTGCGTGGGCGCGTAGTGGTCGGCGATCGCGAACTGCTTGAGCGGGCGGTGGATCCTGCGGTTCTCCAGCCGCAGGCCGTCGAAGGCATAGAACGGCCCTTCATGCACGAAATTGCGGTCTATATAGATCAGCGACTCGCCGCCCTCGCGCTCGGCGATGACGTGGCGGGCCCAGATCTTCTCGAACATGCTGCGCGGGCGCTGCGCCGCGCGCGTGGTGTCAACCATGGAATGCTCCTTGCAGCGGGCGCTCAATCGCCCCGGATACCGGTTTCCCGGATGATGGTTCCCCACTTTTCAGTCTCGCTCGCGACGAAGCGCCGGAATTCGTCGGCCGGCATCACCGACGGCTCCGCGCCCGCGCTCTTCAACTGCTCGATGAACTTGTCCGATTTGCCGGCCGCCAGCAGCGCCTGCTCCAGCTTGTCACGGATGTCCTTGGGTGTCTTGGCGGCCACCATGAAGCCGTACCAGGAACCCGCGTCGTAGCCCGGCACGCCAGCCTCGGCGATGGTCGGCAGATCCGGCAGCATGGGCGTGCGCTGGGCGCCGCTGGTGGCCAGCGCGCGCAGCTTGCTGTTCGCGCCGCCGTTGATGAAGGGCAGCAACGCCGGGATGGGGCCGATGGTCATATCGACCTGCCCCGAGCTGAGATCGGCGATGGACGGCGCATTGCCCTTGTAGGGAATGTGCAGGATGTCGGTGCCGGTCATGCTCTTGAACAATTCCGTCGACAGATGGGTGGATCCGCCCGGGCCGCCCGAGGCATAGCTCAGCTTGCCGGGCTTGGCTTTGGCCAGGGCGACCAGTTCCTTCACGTTCTTCGCCGGCAGGTTGGCGTTGACCACCAGCACGTTCTGCGTCGTCGCCAGCAGCGCGACGGGCGCGAAGTCCTTGACCGTGTCGAACTTCAGCTTCGAATACATCGTGGGCAGATAGGCGAACGACGAATTCACCAGCAGCAGCGTATAGCCGTCGGGCGACGACGCCGCGACCATTTCGTTGGCGATCAGCCCGCCCGCGCCCGGGCGGTTCTCCACCACCACCTGCTGGCCCAGTTTGGCGCCCAGTCCTTCGGCGGCGACCCGCGCCACGAGATCGGCGGCCCCGCCCGGCTGGTAGCCGACGATGACGCGAAGCGGGCGGGTCGGGAACCCGTCCGCCGCCGCCGTGCCGGCGGCCATGCACAGACACCCGGCCACGAGCCGGGCAATGCCTTGAGTGCTCCTCATCTCCTCTCCTTTTCGCGCCTGGTCCACGCGCTTTTCTCGCTATACGGTGGCGGTTCCGCCGCCATCCACGGGTAGGGTGATGCCGGTGATGAACGCAGCCGCCGGGCTGGCAAGAAACAGCACCGCGTCGGCGACGTCCCGGGGCTCGCCCAGGCGCCCCACGGGCGGCAGCTTCTTCGAGGCGGCCGAGCCGGCCAGGGCATTGCCCTGGACGATCTCCTGGTGGCGCGGGGTGTCGATCGGGCCCGGCGCGATGGCGTTGATGCGCACACCGCGCGGCCCGTAGATATCAGCCACGCCCTTGGTCAGGACGTTGACCGCGGCATTCGCGCAGCAGCCGGGCAGGTGCGCCGGCGTCGGCTGGCGGCCGCCGCGTCCGCTGATGTTGACGATGGCGCCGGCGCCGCGCCCGGCCATCCCGGGCAGGACGGCCCGCATGGTCCGCATGTAGCCCAACAGCTTGGCCTGCAGCACCGTGTCCCAGTCTTCGTCGTCCAGTTCGAGGAAATCGCCGAAGACCGGCGCGGCGGTGCAATTGACGAGCAGGTCGATGCGGCCGCATCGGTCTTCGATTTCCCGCGCGGCCGCATCGACCCGCGCGCCGGATGCCAGGTCGAGCGCGACCGCGCCCCGCGACCAGATGCCGTCCGGGCCCTGGACGGGCCAACAGCCTTCCACGCGGCGGGACGACACGATCACCCGGGCCCCCGCCTCGGCAAGCGCCGCGGCGATCGTCTGCCCCAGGGACCCGGCGCCGCCGATCACCCAGGCGACAGCATCCTGCATGGGCCGGTTCGACGCGCTCATTCCGCCACCACGCCGGCCGTCTTGATCACCTTGCCCCACTTCACGGCATCGGTCTTGATCAGCGCCGCGAACTGCTCGGGCGTGTCCGGCGCGGCATCCAGGCCCAGCTCCGTCAGGCGCTTGCGGATCGCGGGATCCTGCAGCGTGTGCACCAGGGCATCGTGGAGCTTGTCGATCACGGCGCGCGGCGTGGCGGCCGGGGCCAGCATGCCGTACCAGGTATTGATCTCGAAACCGGGCAGGCCCGACTCGCTGGCGGTGGGCAGATCGGGAAACAGGGGATGGCGTTCTTCGGAACAGACCGCCAGCGCCCTCAGCTTGCCTGCCTGGATGTAGGGCACCGCGGCCGGGATGGTCTGGAACACCAGTTGCGTTTCGCCGGCCAGCACGGAGTTGAGCGCCTGGCCGCCGCTCTTGTAGGGCACGTGCGTCATCTTCACGCCCGCCATCGTCTCGAACAGGACGGCCGAGATGTGGTTGAAGCTGCCGATCCCCGCACTGGCGTAGTTCACCTGTCCCGGCCTGGCCTTCAGGTAATCGATCAGTTCCTTGACCGATTTCGCCTTGATCGACGAATGCACCACCAGCAGGTTGGCGCTGGTGACGAGGCGCGTGATCGGCGCGAAATCGGCGATCGGGTCGAACGAGAGCTTGGCGTAGATCGCGCCGTTCATCGACTGCGTGCCCATCGAGCCGAGGAACAGCGTATAGCCGTCCGGGTCCGCGCGCGCGACGTTTGCCGCCGCGATGTTGCCCCCGGCGCCAGGCCGGTTGTCGATGATGACCGGCTGTCCCAGCCGCGTGCCGAGCTGTTCGCCCAGCACACGCCCCAGGATGTCGACGGTGCCGCCCGGCGCGAACGGGATCACGATGCGTATCGGTCTCGACGGATAGGCGTCCGCCGACCAGGCCGGCCCCGCGGCCACCGCCAGCGCGATGGCCATCATCCCCTGCAATCTGTATTTCATGATCTCTCCTCCCCCCCTATGGCCAGAACCGACCAAAGCTCCTCAAGCGTCTCGCAGGCGTCCAGGCGCCACAGCATGTCGAGCGCGCAGCGCGCGCTCGCCTCGTCCAGATGGCGGCCGGCCAGACGGAGGAACTTCTCCTCGACCTCGGCATCGTCCATGGGATTGGCGGCATGGCCGCGGGGATAATCGACCGTCGCGACGTGGCGCGTGCCGCCATGCGTCACGATCTCCAGGCGACAGGGCACGAAGGCGGGAAAACGCGCGCTCAGGTCCAGGTCTTCCTCGACCGCCAGCCTGGCCGCCAGCGCGTGGATGCGCTCATCCGCCAGCCGCTCGGGCTCGAAGACGGCGTCGCTGAAATCGCCGTCGATCAGGGTCGCCGAGATCATGTAGGGCAGGCTGTGATCGGCGGTCTCGCGCGTGGTCGGCCGCCATTTCTCGGGCTCGTGGCCGACCTCGCTCCAGGCGAAATGGTAGGTATGCAGGGTGATCCGCGCGATGTCGGCATGAGACACCTTGCGCGCCAGTTCGAGCGCCGCGGTGATCGGCGACTGCGCATGGAACTCGGCCAGGAAACGCTTGAGGTGCGCCTGACCGATGCGAAAGCCCGCGCCGCGCGAGGCGAGTTCGGGCAGGTCGAAGCTTCCGACCAGTTCACGCAGACCGTGGGCGCCTTCGATGGCCTGCTCCGGACCAGTCAGCCCCTCGCGCGCGAGCAGGGCCGCGAACAAGCCGTTGCGCGCCGCGTTGCCGGCCGCGCAGCCCTTCCATTCGGACAGGGCGCCGCGGCGGGTGGCTTCCAGCGCGAGGTTGGGGGTCACGGCCAGCGCGATCGCCTGCGCGGTCCGCGCCGCGTCCAGCCCCATGACATTGCAGGCGCCGGCGGCGCCGGCCACCGCCGTATAGAAGACGTGGTCGAGGCCGCGCTCGCGCATGTTGACCGCGCGGAACAGCGCCGCATACACCTCATAGGCCGCCACGATGGCCGTGATCGTGGCGCGGCCATCGGCCTTGGCTTCCTGGGCCGCGGCCAGCACCGCCGCCATGACATCGCTCGGGTGGCCGCCGCCGCCCGGAAAGGTGTCGTTGCCGTCCAGGTAGCGGATCATGACGCCGTTGGCGAACGCCGCGAGCTCGGGCAGCGTGCGCCGGGCCGTCCCCAGCACCGGAGCGCCGTCCGGCAGCGCCACGCGGGCGGCCAGTTTGCGCGCGATCCGCGACGGCGGCGCGTCGAACGCGGCGACGCCGCAGCCCAGCGCATCGATCAGACGGCGCTTGCAGTCGTGCGCCACGCTCGCGTCCAGATGTTCGAAGCGCAGTCCGGCGGCAAAATCCGCCAGGCGGGAAATACTGGTGTCCATCGGTTCTTGTCCTCGCAACGGCCCTGAGGTGTCACAGCACGCCAGCGAAGAACGCCGACATGTCGTCGATATCCTCGATGCGGCGAACGCGTTCGATCAGCGTCTTCCTCGCGGCGGGGGCCAATGCGTCGCCGCCGTAGCCGAAGCAGGCATCGATCTTGGCGGCCAGTTCCTCGCCGCTGGGCGGTGCCTCCGCGCTCCACGGGAATTCGTGCACCGTCCGCGACAGCCTGCCGTGCCGGGTCTGCATGGAGACCGTGGCGGGGGCGCGGGCGCTCTTGTTGTCCTCGTCGACCACGACGGCGATGCGTTCCGTGATCGCGCGGATGGCCGGGTCGAGCACCGCGGCTTCCTGGATGTCGTCGATGGCGACGCGCCGGCGCAGCAGCGCGCTGGCCAGCGCGTAGCGAACGCTGAACTGCGCGGTCACCTGCGGGTTGCCCGAGGGGTCGAACGGCGCCCCGACCAGCCGGTGCATCAACGGTGAATGCACGACCTCGATCGCGCTCACGTCCTCCGGCTTCAGGTCGTGCTCGCGGATCAGGGCGAACGCGGCGTCGAGCGCGGCATGGCTGCAGGCGCAGGTCGGGTACTTCTTGAGATTGGTCTGTTCCAGCGCGAAGGACAGGCCCAGGCCATCGAGCACCTTGAGCGGATTGCCCTCCTGATACAACTGGAACAAGCCGAACCGGCCTTCGAAGGCTTCGCGCGGCGCGGTCACGCCGCGCGAGGCGAGCAGCGCCGAGAACACCCCGGCCCGCGCCGCGAAGGCCGATTGCAGCCGCTTGGTCAGGGCCTGTTCGATATTGGCCTGCTGGGTGCCCGAGGCCTGGCTCAGCGCGATGCCGAAGGCATGGGCGATGGCCGTCTCGTCCAGCTTCAGCAGGCGAGCGGCGGCCGCCGTCGCGCCGAACACGCCATAGATCGAGGTGGTGAACCAGCCCCGGTGCTGCCCGGTGATCGAGCCGCCCAGCCGCGAGGCCAGGTCGGCGCCCAGCGCGTAGGCGGTCAGGAACTCCTTGCCGCTCGCGCGCTGCCGCTCCGCCACCGCCAGGGCGGCCGGCAGCACGCAGACGTCCGCGTGGACGGTGTTCACGGCGTCATAGTCGAGCGCCGCGCCGAACAGGCTGTTCAGGAACGCCACCGACGCGGCCGGCAACTTCCCGCCATAGCCCCACACCGTGGCCTCTGGCGTGCCGCCATCGGCCGCGAGCAGTCCATGCGCCTCGGGCGCGCCCGGCGCATCGCGGCCGGCCCACGCGCAAGCCAGCGTGTCCAGCATCAATCGCCTGGACGCCTCGACGGTGCCGGGCGGCAGCGCGGCGTGGCGCAAGCCGGCGACATGCGCGGCAATGCGCTGCGACACCGAGCGCGCGTCGGCGCCCGCCTCGTTCTTCACGATCGCGGAGTTCTGACTCATGAGGATTCCTTTGAGGTCCTATTCAGCGGTGGGATAGCGGCGAAACCCGGCGTCGTCGTCGCGGCCGATCTGCGTCATCAGATCGACCTCCCAGTTCAGGTAGTCTTTCATCGCCTGGTCGCGGTTCTCGGTGCGGTCGTGCACTTTCACCCAGACGTCGTCCGTATCGTCGGTCAGCCGCGTCTCGCCCTCTTCCATGGGATGGCCCGCCGCGCGCCAGGCCTGGGTGCCGCCCTCCAGCACGCGGACGTCGCCGCCCGTGATCGCGGCGATCTCGGGCGCGGCCAGCGTAGCCAGGACGCTGTCGGCCGAGGTCACGACGATGCAATCACCCGCGGGCAGCCGGGCGAGATTGCGTGCGAGGTTGGCGCGGATGCCATGCCAGGCCCCGGGGATGTGGCCGTCGCGATAGCGCGGCTTGGAATCGAGATCGAGGATGCTCGCACCCTCGATGGACAGCGCCGCGAGCGCCCGGGGAGAGATCCTCTCGCACCGGATATCGTCCAGCCCCAGTACCTCGGCCGCCGGCGGCTCGGCCACCCATTCGCCGTACTGCAGGGCGTCGCGCAGCACGTAGACTTCGTCCCAGCCCATCTGCATCAGCCATGAGGCGGTCATGGTTGCGCGCACGCCGTGGTCGTCGACCAGCACCAGGCGGGCATTGCGCACCGCCACGTAGGTATCGGTCGTCTGCACGAGCTGGCCGCCGGGCGCCGAGACGCTGCCCCGCAGATGGCGGCTCGCGTACTCTTCAGGGCTGCGCACATCGAGCAGATAGACGGTGCGCGTGTCGGCCTCGCGCCGGAATGCGTCGAGCCCGGCAGCGTCCAGAAAACGGATACCGAAGCGCCGGGCGACGCGTTGCGCCGCCTCCCGCGCCTTGCGCAGACCAGCCTCGGTCGGAGGCGGCGCCGCCCAGTCCTTGCCGTTGTCCACCGGAAAACCGGCCAGGTGCCATCCCATCGTGCCGTTCTTCAATGCGACAACGCGGTTGGGAATGCCGGCGTTGCGCAGCGACTGCGCACCGATGATGCTGCGCGTGCGCCCGCCGCAGTTCACGACGACCAGCGTGGAATCCGACTTCACCAGGTCGTGGACGCGATAGGCCAGTTCCGCGCCCGGACAGTCGATGGCGCCGGGAATGCTGACCTTGCGATACTCGGCCAGCGGCCGGCTGTCGAGGATGACCATGTCGTCGCCGCGATCGACGCGCGCCTTGACGTCGGCGGCTTCCATGCGGGGAGTCTCGTCGTGCAGCTCGACGTACTCGCCAAAAGCCTTGCTCGGCACGTTCACGCCCGTGTACACCTCGTACCCGGCATCGACCCACGCCTCCAGGCCGCCTTCGAGCACCGAGACGTCGCCATGGCCGTACCGGACAAGCGCCGCCGCCGCGCGTTCGGCCAGGCCCTCGCCGCCGTCCATCACCACGATGCGCGTCGAACGGCGCGGCACCAGCACAGGCACGCGGATCTCGAGTTGGGACAGCGGAACCGGGGCGGCCAGAAACAGGTGCCCCTTGGCGAACACGCCTTCCTCCCGGACATCGAGCAACGCGATCTCGCCGCCATCGTGGAGCATGCGCTTCAGGGTTGCCGCATCGACGACGCCTTGAATCATGGACCGCTCCTCTTGATGGCGGGGAATACCCTCGGGCGCGATGCTCGTGAAGCAATCAGGCACCCTCTGGCTGCGTAATGTACGGTTCAAATCCAGTGCATGTCAATTTTTTAGAAAAGCGTTCTAATATTTGGAAATACCGATTGCGCCGCGGGATTTCCGAAAGTAGCCTAGGCGACGCGATGCCTCGACACTCCATACGACGTTCCAAATAATCCAAGGGGACAACCATGAAAGCGATTGCCGTCGTAGCTGCCGTACTGGGACTTGCCGCCGCCGTCCCCGCCTGTGCGGCGGGCTATCCGGACAAGCCGATAAAGATGCTCGTCGGCTTCCTGCCCGGAGGCGGTACCGACGTCACCGCCCGCCTGCTCGCGACCAAGCTGTCCGAAAAACTCGGCCAATCCGTCATCGTGGAGAACCGGCCTGGGGCGGGCGGAATGATCGCGACGGCCGCCGTCGCGCGTTCGGCGCCCGACGGCTACACCATGCTGATGGCATCGGCCGCCGATGCCGCGCAGCACCTGATGCACAAGGATCTTTCGTACGACCTGTTGAAGGATTTCGCGCCGGTTTCGCTGGTCGTCACCGTGCCGTTCGCGCTCGCCACCAAACCGACCCTGCCGGTCAATAACGTGGCCGAACTGGTCGAGCTGGCGCGCGCCCACCCCGGCGAGCTGCGCTACGCATCGTCCGGCATGGGCAGCGCGGCGCACCTGTCGAATGAATTGTTCAACACCATGGCCAAGGCCCGCATCGTGCACATTCCGTACAAGGGTGTCGCGGAAGGGGTCACGGCGGTCGCGTCCAACCAGATCGACATGGTGTTCGCCAGCTTCCCGTCCGTCATGGCGCTGGCCGCCGCCAAGAAGGTGAAACTGTTGGCCGTCAGCACGCCGTACCGCACCGCCGTGATGCCCGAACTGCCCACCGTCGCGGAATCCGGCCTGCCGGGATACGCGCGCTACGGCTGGTATGGGGTCGTGATGCCGAAGAACGTGCCGCCCGAGGTCGTTGATCGCATGAACGCCGCCATCGTCGCGGTGGTCAGCGCGCCGGACGTCAAGCAGGCGTTCATCAAGCAGGGCCTGGAACCCAAGACCACGACGCGCGAGGAGTTCGCGGGTTTCCTGAAGGACGAAGTCGAGCAGGCGACGGAGCTGGCTCGCGCGTCGGGGCTGGAGGCCGCGCGGTGATCAGTACTCGCTGCGTATCGGGATATAGCGATGGAGGCAAGCGCCCGTGGCATCGACGCCGACGGTGACGGGGAAATCCCGGACCTCGAACTCGTAGATGGCTTCCATGCCCAGATCCTCGAACGCCACGACCCGGGAGGCCACGATGCAGCGCGAAGCCAGGTAGGCGGCGCCCCCCACGGCGACCAGGTAGGCGCCCTGGTGGCGGCGGATCGCGTCGACCGCCGGCTGCGTTCTTTCCGCCTTGCCCACGGTGGCGAGCAGGCCCAGGCCCATCATCTCGTCCAGGTAGCCGTCCATGCGCGCCGAGGTGGTCGGGCCGGCGGGGCCGATGACTTCATCCCTGACGGCATCGACCGGACCGACGTAGAACAGCACGCGATCGCGCAGCTCGACCGGCAGCGGCTCACCCCGTTCCAGCATCTGGTGAAGACGCTTGTGGGCGGCATCGCGAGCGGTCAGCAGCGCGCCGTTGAGCAACAGGGTCTGGCCGCGCCGCCATTGCGCGACGTCAGCCTTGGCCAGCGACGGCAGGTCGACCCGTATCCCGTCGGGCACCGAGAGCTGGTCGGGGATGTCGTCCCAGGCCGTCTCGTCCTCGGCCTCGAAGCGGGCGGGCCCCTGGCCGTCCAGGCTGAAGCGTACGAAGCGCGTCGCGGCGCAGTTGGGGATCAGGGCGACCGGCAGCATGGCGGCATGACAGGGCGCCGATGCGACCTTGACGTCGAGCACCGTGGTGTCGCCGCCCAGGCCCTGCGCGCCGATCTTCAGGTCGTTGATACGCTGGTAGAGCTCCAGGCGCAGCGACTCCTCGGGCGTCTCGGCGCCCTTGGCCAACAGGCCGTCGATGTCGATGGGGGTGTAGAGCGCCTCCTTGGCCAGCCGCATGGTCTCATCCGGCCCGGCGCCCCCCACGCCTATTCCGATCACCCCAGGCGGACACCAGCCCGCGCCCAGCGTGGGGATCTCGTTCAGGATCCAGTCGACGATGGAATCGCTGGGAGTGAGCACCTTGTAGCGTGCCTTGACGTCGCCACCACCGCCCTTGGCCGCGACGACGACCTCAATCGCATCGCCCGCCACCAGTTCCACGTGGACCAGGCCAGGCGCATTGTTGCGGGTGTTGCGGCGCCGGCCCAGCGGATCGGCCACCACCGTGGCCCGCAGAGGATTGTCCGGATCCGTATAGGCTCGCCCCACCGCTTCGTCGATGACGTCCCGCAGGCCCGGCACCGCACCGCCGTCTTTCGTGGCCAGCCGGACCTCGACACCCAGCTTCAGATAGACGTTCGCGATGCCCGTGTCCTGGCAGACCGGCCGCCGCGCCTGGCGGCTCATCCTGCTATTGACCAGCAGTTGTTCCAGCGCGCCCCGGGCCGCCGGCTGCGTTTCGCGATCGCGCGCGCGCTTGAGCGCGGCGACGAAATCGGCGGGATGGGTATGGCTGACCTGTTGCAGCGCGGCGGTCACGCTGGCCGCGAGGTCTTCGACGTACAGTGTCTTCATGGTCCGGTTCGTGATGGAGGAGAAATCGGATGCGGCCGGCACGGAGCCGGCCGCGCGGGCGTTCTTACTGGGGAGGAATACCCGCCGCCTTCACCACTTTCGCCCAGCGATCGACCTCGGCCCGGGTCAGAGCCTGGAAGGCCTGGGCGCCGTATTCATCGCTCTTGAGCAGATGCAGGCCACGCTCGGAGAGCTGGGCTTGCAGCACGGGGTCGGCCACCATCTTCAGGTAGGCCTGGTTGATCTTCCGGACCGCCGCGTCCGGCGTGCCGGCGGGCGCGTACAAGCCGTACCAGGTCGTGGCCTCGAATCCGGGAATGGCACTGGAGATGGGCGGCACGCCGGGGAACTGGGCCATGGGGCCTTTCGTGCCGACTCCCAGCGCCCTGACCCGGCCGCCGGCCACGGCGGCGCCCGCCGTATTGCTCTGGTCGAACACGGCGTCCAGGCGTCCGGCCATCAGGTCGGCCAGCGCCGGCGCGTTGCCGCGGTACGGCACGGACTGGATCTTCACGCCCAGTTCGGAGGCGAACAGCTCGGCCACCAGGTGCGAGACCGAGCCGACGCCGGCGGTGCCGAACGTCAGGCCCGTGGCGCTGTTGCGCGCGGCCTGCACGAGGTCCGCGAGTGTCTGGTACTTGGAGTCCTTGCCGACCAGCAGCACCGCCGGGGTATCCGGAAAGCGCACGACGGCGGTGAAGTCCTTGACCGGATCGTAGCGCAGCGATTTGTACAGCGCCGGTCCCGCGCCCATGAAGCCCATGTGCCCGACGACGAAGTGGTAGCCGTCGGCGGGATTGGAAGCAGCCTTCGTGGCCCCTATCGTGCCGCCGGCGCCGGCCACGTTCTCGATCACGATCGTCGCTTTCAACTGCCCGGCGAGCTTGTCGGCGACGGTGCGCGCCAGCGTGTCCGCGGGACCGCCCGCGGCCAGTGGCACAATCCAGTTCAACGGCCGGGCCGGATAGTTGTCCGCCCAGGCCGATCCGGCCGCGGTTACCGCCAACAGGACGGACAGGCCGCCTAGTGCGCTGCGCATGCACTCCCCCTTGTTCTCTTGTATGCAATGAAGGCGGGGATCCTAGCAGCGGTGCCGAATGCCGGTCCAATACATCATTTTCGACAACTAATAAAATATTTATATGATCAGCGAGAAGATCCTGAGGCAATTCATTGCCGTTGCCGAGTCGCTGAATTTCGGCCGCGCCGCCGAGCGGCTGCACATCGCGCAGCCCGCCCTGAGCTACGCCGTCGGCAAGCTCGAACGCCACCTGGGCGTGCGCCTGCTGCATCGCGGGCGCGGCGGCGTCAGCCTGACGCCGGCGGGGCATACCTTCCTGGCGGACAGCGAACGCCTGCTGCAACAGATCGGCCACGCCGTCGAACAGGCGCGCGCCGCCGCGCATGGCAAGGCGGGCAAGCTGACGATCGGCTTTCTAGGCACCTGTGGATACGGACTCATGCCCCGGCTCGTGGAACACTTCCGCGGGGTCTGTCCCGACGTCGAACTGCAATTGTTCGAAATGAGCACGCTGGAACAGCTCGCCGCCTTCGCCGACCAGCGCATAGACCTGGGCATCCTGCGCACGCCCTTCTTCGGCCCCCAGGACGACCTGGAAACGCATCTGCTGACGACCGACGCACTGGTGGCCGCGCTGCCGGCCGGTCATCCCCTGTCCGGCCGGGACCGGATCACGGTTTCCGATCTAAAGGACGCGAAGTTCGTCGTGTTCGGCCGCGACCACGTTCCCGCCGCCTACGCCTCGCTGATGGCCCTGTGCCTGGGATCCGGCTTCCATCCGACCATCATCCAGGAATGCGCGCAGGTCTCGAGCATGCTGTCGGTCGTTGCCGCGGGGACCGGCGTGGGCATCGTGCCGGGCGACCTGCTCGCGCTCAAGCACCAGCGCGTCAGGTTCGTGCCCCTGTCGGCCACACACCCCGCCTCGCGGGTCGAAGTGTCCCTGGCCTGGCGCAAGGACAGCGACCACGCGGGCGCGCGCAACTTCGTCGCCTGTGCCCGGGCCTGCCTGGAAGCCTAGGCCGCCACCACTTTGCCCGGGTTCATGATCCCCAGCGGATCGACCGCGGCCTTGATCGTGCGCATCAGCGCGATCTCGGCGGCGGAACGGGAGTAGTGCAGGAACGGCCGCTTGTGCAACCCGACGCCGTGCTCGGCGGCGATGGAGCCTCCCCTCGCCTGCACGCAAGCGTAGACCGTTTCCTCGATCTCGTGCACCGGCAGCGGCCGGTCGTCCACCTACACGATGAAATGGACGTTGCCGTCGCCGGCATGGCCGAAGGCGATGTTGCGCAGGGACGGCCAGCGCTCGCGCAGGCGCTCGCGGCAGGTCTCGACGAAGTCGCCGATCTGCCCCGTGGGCACGCTGATATCGAACCCCACGCGCGGCCCGAGCGCGGGCAGGAAGTCGCTGCCGGATTCGCGTAGTTCCCAGAAGGCCTGGATGTCGCGCAGCGACTGCGCCAGCGCGGCGTCCTCGACCAGCCCCTGCTCGACGGCCGCCTCGATCAACGCGGTGAACTGATCGGCGTCCTTCTCCGGCTCGAAGCCCGAGGATTCGATCAGCAGATAGAGCCCATGACCGGTGGCCAAGGGCTCGGCCCCGCGTCCCTGGCGGGCGGCATGCGCCAGCGCCAGTCCGTAGAATTCGGGCCACATCAATTCGAACGCCGACAACGCCGGACCGAGCCGCGTGCGGGCCAGGCGCAGCAGGCGGCTGGCGGCGGTGTAATCGGCCAGCGCGCACAGCGCGGTGTTCTGGCTGGCGGGCCGGGGCGCCAGGCGCAGCACCAGGCGGGTGATGACGCCCAGCGTACCTTCGCTGCCGATGAAAAGCTGCTTCAGGTCGAAGCCGGCATTGTTCTTCTGCATCCTGTTGAGCGAGGACACGACGGTGCCGTCGGGCAGTACCGCTTCCAGCCCGAGGACCAGGTCGCGCATCATGCCGTAGCGCAGCACACGGTTGCCACCGGCGTTGGTGGCGGCGTTGCCGCCTATGCTGCACGAACCGCGCGCGCCGATGTCGAGCGGGAACATCCAGCCGGCCGCGTCGGCCGCCTCCTGCACACGCTGCAAGGGCGTGCCGGCCAGCACGGTCAGGGTGCCGGCGCCGGCGTCGGTTTCCTCGATGCCCTGCATGCGCTGCAACGACAACAGCACGCCGCCGCGCACCGGCGTGGCGCCGCCGGACAGGCCCGTCAGGCCGCCCTGCGGCACGACCGGCACGCGCAGCCGGGAACAGCAGGCCAGCAGGCGCGAAACCTCGTCGGTCGTACGCGGCAAGGCCAGGGCGAGCGGCTCGTCGCCGGGCCCCGCCGCCACCACCCAGTCGCGCAGATGGCGCTCGGGGATGTCGGCCGCGGCATGGACGACGTCGTCGCCCAGCGCCGCCCGCAGTTCGTCCAGCGCCCGCATCAGTGACGACATCCGGACATCAGATGGCGACCTTGTTGGCGGATTCGTGCCAGGGGATCAACACCTTGCGCAGCGAACCCACGGCGAAATACAGCGAGAAACCGATGGCCGCCAGCAGCAGCACCACCGCGAACAGCGTGTCGACTTCCAGCTCCTGCAGCTTGATGGTGGCCAGGTAGCCCAGGCCGCGCGTACCAGCCACGAACTCACCCACCACCGCGCCGATGATGGCCAGCACGATGGCCATTTCCATTCCGGTCAGGATGTAGGGCAGCGAGCTGGGAATGACCAGCAGGCGAAAGCGCCGCGACTGCCTGGCGCGGCCCACGGTGAACACCTCGGACAGCCCGCGGTCCACCGATTTCGCGCCCAGGTAGCTGTTGGCGAACACGGGGAAGAAGGCCAGCACCGCCGAGACGATGATCTTGGACTCCAGCCCGAAGCCGAACCACAGGATGAACAGCGGGATCAGCGCGACCTTGGGCGTGACCTGCAAGGCGATCACGAAGGGCTTGAACACCGTGTCGAGGATGGGGACGCGGCCCAAGAGCTGTCCGACGATGGTGCCGAACACGATGGCGAACAGAAAGCCCCCGAGGCACTCGGTCAACGTGATGCCCAGATGGTAGTAAGTGTCGGTGGCGCCGAGCAGGCGGAACAGGGCCACCACCACCAGCTCGGGCGCCGGCAGCACCAGCGGCGAAACGTCGAAGAAATGCACGTATCCCTTCCAGATCAGGAAGAAGGCCACGACGGCGGATACTTGTAGCGCGAATCGTTTCATGTCGGGTCAGAGCTCCAGCTTTTTCCGGATGTCGCTGCACAGCTTGCCGAACTCGGGCGAACCCAGGGCTTCCGTGCGGGGACGCGGCAGGTCGATCTTGAATTCGGCCACCACGCGGCCGGGGCGGGCCGACATCACGATCACGCGGTCGGCCAGGTGCACGGCTTCGCTGATCGAATGGGTGATCAACAGCGCGGCGAAGCCCTGCTCGGTCCAGATGCGTTCGGTATCGGCGGTGATCTGCTCGCGCGTAAGCGCGTCCAGCGCGCCGAACGGTTCGTCCAGCAGCAGCAGTTCAGGATCGGTGAACAACGCGCGCGCCACCGAGGCGCGCTGCTTCATGCCGCCCGACAGCTCGGCCGGACGGCGCTTCTCGAACCCGGTCAGGCCGACCAGCTTGCACAGCGCGAGCGCGCGGTCGACATCGGCGGCAGAAGCCCGGCCCTGCATGAGCCGGGGCAGCATGATGTTCTGCTCGACGCTGAGCCAGGGCAGCAGGCGGTGGTCCTGGAACGCCACGCCCATGCGCGGCGCCTGGCCTTCGCGGCCCCAGTCGATCCGGCCCTCGGTCGGCTCTTCCAGGCCGCACAGGATGCGCAGCAAGGTCGACTTGCCGCAGCCCGACGGCCCGACGATGGCGACGAATTCGCCCGTGTCGATGGACTGGCGAATGCCTTCCAGGGCCTGGACCGTACCCGACTTGGTATCGAAGCGCTTGGAGACGCCATCCACGCGGACCACCGGTCCGCGGCTGGCGTTCAGCGCATGCACGTTACCGGCCGGCGGCACCATGCGTACGGTGCTGTCAGCCATTGGCGGCCTCCCAGATGTCGTTGGTGTACAGCGCCTTGGTGGTCGGCTGCTTGAGCAGGCCGGCCTGGCGCAGCAGCGACTCGCCCTCGGTCCACTGCGCTTCGTTGCAGCGCAGGACCTGCTTGGGATTCGCGGTCGTCCACAGCTCGCGGTTGGCGCGCATGTCGGCCAGCGCGATCGGCGTGTTGTCCGAACCGGGAATGTCGTACTTGCCACGCATCAGGGCCACGGCCTTCTGCAGCGCCGCGTCGTCCATAGCGATCAGTTCCTGGGCCGAGCGGTACGCGGCGCGCAGGAAGGCCACGAAGGCGTCCTTGTTGGCGGCCAGTTCGGCTTCCTCGGCCACGTAGACCTGCCCCGGCACGCCGTCGTCCATCTGCATGGTGGAGACGGGGAAGTTCTGGGCGGTCAGCCGGATGGCCGAGCTGGCATTGCCCAGGAAACCCTGCACGCGCTTGGACTGGATCATGCCGAAGGAGGCGGCGGAATCGGCCACCCGCTCGCGGCGCACCGACTTGGGATCGATCTTGGCGCGCATCAGCATCAGGTCCAGCGTGGCTTCCATCGAGCCGCCGGCCGACTGCACGCCGATGACCTTGCCCGACAGGTCCTGCGGCGTGCGGATCGGGGCGTCCTTGGACGAGATCACCGCGAACGGCGAACGCTGGGCGATGGTGGCGATGGCGATGACCGGGGCATTGCTGTTGACGCGGGCCATCATGTAGTTGGCGCCGCCGGTGCGGCCGGTCTGCACCTGCTTGGCCGCGGTCAGCTGGACGACCTGGGCGGCGCCGCGTCCGGCCTCGACCTTCAGGTCCAGCCCTTCCTTGGCGAAGTAGCCGGCCACCGACGCATACAGCACCGGCGAGAAGGCCAGAGAGAACGACGACGGCGTCAGGAAAGTCAGCTTGCCCTTGCCCTGGGCGTGCACCACGGACACCAGGCCCGGCAGCGGCAACAGCGTGGCGGCGGCGGCAGCCGCGCTGCCGAGGAATTCGCGACGTTTCATCAAAGGACTCCAGTTGTGGCCGCGGCGATCGCGGCGGCCTGGCCTGGCGCGGGAAGCATCCCGCCGGCATATGAGTGGGAGAAAACCGGAAGGGCCGGTTTGTACCATATATAAAACGATGATTTATATATGGCATAAATACATAGTAGGTCACACTTGGACACGGGTCTATGGGGTAAACCCGAATCAATCAGTCGCATGAATGATCGCCTGGTACCCGCAATCCGTTACCGACCTGACGCGGAGCTTGCCGCACCACCGGCCCGAGACCGACTAAAATCCCGGCCATGAATATCGTATTGAACGGGGAACCGCGCACCATCGAGGCAGCCTCCTCGGTGGCCGATCTGATCCAGGCGCTGGGCTACGCGGGCAAGCGCGTGGCCATCGAGCGCAACGGCGAGATCGTCCCGCGCAGCGCGCACCAGAACACCCTCATCGCCCACGGCGACCGGCTCGAAATCGTCGTCGCCGTCGGCGGAGGCTAGGATCACGATGAACATGACCACTCCTTCTCCCGCCCTGCCCATCCCGGCCGCCGAGCCGGCCCTGGCCGGCGGCGAACTGCCCCAGGCCGCGCGGCCGGGCACCCACATCCGCAGCTTCGTCCACCGCCGCGGCCACATCACGCTCAGCCAGAAAGAAGCGCTCGAGACGCTGACCGACACCTGGTCCCTGCCCTACACGGACCGCCACATCTCGTTCGCCCAGGTGTTCGGCCGCGAGGCGCCCACGGTGCTGGAGATCGGCTTCGGCATGGGCGAGACCACCGAGCGGATCGCACTGGCCCAGCCCGAGCGCAACTTCCTGGGCGTGGAAGTATTCAACGCCGGCGTGGGCGCCATGCTCCGGCGCATCGAGGATTCGGGCCTGCGCAACGTGCGCATCGTCCAGCACGACGCGGTGGAAGTCATGCGCGACATGATTCCGCCGGCCTCGCTGGCGGGCGTGCACATCTACTTTCCCGATCCGTGGCCCAAGAAGCGGCACCACAAGCGGCGCCTGATCCAGCCCGCCTTCATCGCACTACTGGCCACCCGCCTGGCGCCGGGTGCCTATCTGCATTGCGCGACCGACTGGCAGCCATATGCCGAACAGATGCTGGAAGTGCTGAGCGGCGAATCGCAGTTGTGCAATACCTGCGAAGGCTATGCCGAGCGTCCGGCCTGGCGGCCCCAGACCAAGTTCGAGACCCGCGGCCTGCGGCTGGGCCACGGCGTGTGGGACCTGATCTTCGAACGCCCGCCTGCCTCCCGCTATTCCCCTCGGGCCGATGCCTGACCGCCACGTCCGGGCCTGACGGGGAACGGCGGCGATGATACGGTCCATTTCCCGGGGACTGGCGGTATTGCGCGCGATGAACGCGCGCATGCATTCGACGCTGGCGGACCTGCACCGGGACACGGGCCTGCCCAAGCCCACCGTCTTCCGCATCCTGGAAACACTGCGGGACGAAGGCTATGTGCGCGAGGTCGACGCCCGAGGCAGCTATCAATTGACCGGCAAGGTGCGCGACCTGAGCGACGGCTGCTCGGAACGGCTGCTGATCGTGGACGCGGCCATTCCCTGCATGATCCGGACCACGCGCCGGATCAAGTGGCCGCTGGGTCTGTCGACCCTGGACGGCGACCGCATGGCCGTGCGCTACAGCACCATGCCCTACAGCCCCCTGGCCTACCTGCCCACCACGTACGGACGCCGCCATGCGATGGCGCAATCCTCGGTCGGGCTGGCCTACCTGGCCTTCTGTTCCGAGCCCGAACGGCGCTTCCTGCTGCCCGAGGGCGCCTCGGCCGAACTCCAGGCCATCCTGGACGCCACGCGGGACCGCGGCTACGCGGTACGGCAGCCGACCGCGGAGTGGGAAAGCGCGACCTGCGCCGTGCCGGTGGCCGAGGACGGCGAACTGCTGGCCGTGCTGAGCATGACCACCTTCGGCTCCACGATGACCCAGGACTTCCTGGACCGCCACATCCCCATCCTGCAGCAGACCGCCTCGGAGATCCTGGCTGCCCATGCGCCGCTGCGGCACATGGATCAGGCCGACGAAGGCCCCAGCGCGCCGGTGCCGGCCAACGCCTCGATCTCTTCCGTCGAATAACCCGCCTCGGCCAGGATCTCGGCGCCGTGCTCCCCCAGCTTGGGCGCCGGCCGGGATGGCGCGTCGTCCCTGCCGCTCATGCGGGTGGGATCGGCCAGGTCCCACATCTTCCCTTCGGTGGGATGATCCACTTCGCGCAACAGGCCGGAGGCCACGATGTGCGGATCCGAGCGCAGGCTGTCCAGCGTGTTGTAGGGCATGGCCGGGATGTCCGCTTCCTTCAGCAGCGCCAGCCATTCGGCGGTCGTGCGGCGGGCGATCGCCTCGGCCCGGATGCCGAAGTACTCGCGGCTGTGGGCGGCGCGAGCCTGCTTGGTGCTGAAACGCGGATCGGTCTGCATCTCGGGATGCCCCATCGCGCGCATCAGCGCGAAGGCCTGGGCATCGGTGTTGGTCGTCAGGCAGACGTAGCCGTCCGCCGTCTTGACGGGACTGGCCTGCGGGTCGATCAGGCGCAGGTCGCCGGGCGGCGACAGCGGCGGGTCGAAGGTCGAGCCGTACAGATGCTCGCTCAGCATCAGGGCCGCCATGTTTTCGAACATGGGCACCTCCACGCATTGGCCTTCACCGGTGCGCTCGCGCTGGAACAGCGCCATCATGACGGCATTGAGCGCCATCAGGCCCACGGTGCGGTCGGCCACGACGTAGGGCACGTAGCGCGGCTGGCCGGTCGCCATCTCGGACAGCGCGGCCACGCCCGCCCCGCCCTGGATGATGGAGTCGTAGGCGGGCGTGTCACGGTACGGCCCGGGACCGAAGCCGACCATCGCGCAATACACCAGCCGGGGGTTCGCGCGCGCCACGCTGTCGTAGTCCAGCCCCAGGCGTTCCACCGCCTGCGGCCGCATGTTGATCAGCAGCACGTCGGCGCGCGCGACCAGCCGCATCACGGCCTCGCGGCCCCTCGGCTGCTTCAGGTCCAGCACGATGCTGCGCTTGCCGCGGTTCAGGTGCATGAACTTGCCCGACATGCCGGGCGTGGGGGAAGGCCCGGCGATCCAGCGGATGACGTCGCCGTCGGCCGCCTCGACCTTGATCACGTCGGCGCCGTGGTCGGCCATGATCTTGGCGGCGTAGGGCCCGACCACCGCCGAGGTGAGATCGAGGACACGAATGCCGGACAGGGCGCGCCGGGCGCCGGAAGCGGGATGATCGGACATGAAAGGCAAGGCCGCGCTGCGCGGCGGGAAATCACGGACCCCCGCAGCATAGCCCCGACGGCCCTGGGCGCGCCGGGGTTTCTTGGGCTATTTCGGCTGGCGAAATGGCGGCCGCGCCGCCTGCCCGGTCCTGCCCCTTAGTGGGCGGCCCACTGGATGGTGCTCAGATCCACGCCATCCTGGTACATCTCCCAGAGCGGGCTGAGCTCGCGCAGCTTGGCGACCTTGCCCTTGATCAGGTCGACGACGAAATCGACTTCCTGCTCGGTGGTGAAGCGGCCCAGCGTGAAGCGGATGGAGCTGTGCGCCAGCTCGTCGCTGCGGCCCAGGGCGCGCAGCACGAAGGAAGGCTCCAGCGACGCCGAGGTGCAGGCCGACCCCGACGACACCGCGACATCCTTGATCGCCATGATGAGCGACTCGCCTTCGACGAAGTTGAAGCTCATGTTGAGGTTGTGCGGCACGCGATGTTCGAGGCTGCCGTTCACATAGACTTCCTGCATCTCGGACAGGCCCGCCAGCAGCCGGTCGCGCAGCTTACCGACGCGCGCCGACTCCAGTTGCATTTCCAGCCTGGCCAGGCGGAAGGCTTCGCCCATGCCGACGATCTGGTGCGTGGGCAGCGTGCCCGAGCGCATGCCGCGCTCGTGGCCGCCACCATGCATCTGCGCCTCGATGCGCACCCGCGGCTTGCGCCGCACGTACAGGGCGCCAATGCCCTTGGGGCCGTAGAGCTTGTGCGCGGTCACCGTCAGCAGGTCGACCGGGAAGGACTGGACATCGATGGGCACCTTGCCCGCGCCCTGCACGGCATCGCAGTGGTACAGCACGCCGCGCTCGCGACAGAGCTTGCCGATGGCTTCCACATCCTGGATCACGCCGATCTCGTTGTTGACCAGCATGACCGAGACCAGGATGGTGTCCGGGCGGATGGCAGCCTCCAGGCGCGCGAGCGGCAGCAGGCCGTCCTCGTCCACGTCCAGGTAGGTGGCCTCGAAGCCCTGGCGCTCGAGTTCGCGGAAGGTGTCCAGGACCGCCTTGTGCTCGGTCTTGACGGTAATGATGTGTTTGCCGCGCTCGGCGTAGAAATTCGCCGCGCCCTTGATGGCGAGGTTGTTGCCTTCGGTGGCGCCCGAGGTCCAGACGATCTCGCGGGGATCGGCGTTCAGCAGCGCCGCGACGTGGCCGCGCGCGGCCTCGACCGCTTCCTCGGCCTCCCAGCCATAGGCGTGGCTGCGCGAGGCGGGATTGCCGAACTTCTCGTACAGGTAGGGCACCATCGCGTCGACAACGCGCGGATCGACCGGCGTCGTGGCGCTGTAGTCCATGTAGACGGGAAGGCGCATGGGGGCTTGGGGCATGTTTCGCTCCTGGAACGTGCGGTATTGCGGATGGTCGCCATAGTAGCCTGCCCCTCCTTCCCATAAGGTAATACCCCGGCTGCCAGCATTGACACAGGGACCCGCGCGCTAGCCGAGCGAGGCCACGAAGCGCCGCTCCCATTCCTCGCGCGGCATGAAGGTCGGATCCTGCCGGCACAGGCGTTCGGTCTGCTCCAGCAGCACGGAATCAGGCAGGTCCAGGTCGAGCGGATCGCCATGCGGCTGGGCCACGTGATAGGGCGTATCCATATAGACCTCGACGGTATTGCCCTCGATGTCCGAAAAATAGATGGACAGCGCGTTGCCGTGGTTCAGGCCGCGCATGCCGGTCGCGCCCTCGGCCAGCGCATCGCGGTGGATGCGCCGCAGGTCGTCGATGGCCGGCACCTTGAACGACATCTGCATCACCGTGCTGAAAGTGGCGTCCGCGGGCCGGCCCGAAGCCAGCACGAGCTGGTGGTGCTGCTCGGGCCGGGCGCTCAGGAAGACCAGGGTGTTGCGAAACGTGGATCCCTCGCCCCGGTCGGTCTCCTTCAGGCCGAACACCCGCGTATAGAAGGCCACCATGCGCTCCACGTCATGCACGTAGATGCCGAAATGGGACAAGCTGGGCAATGCCGATACCGCCATGGGTCTCTCCCTTATCCGTCTATCGTCAGCGCAGGCCGTCCTGGCCCTGTACGTCCCGGGCAGCCAGCCCGCCCAGCCGCGCGTGGACGCGTCCCCCCGTGGCCATCGCCAGGCCGAACAGGATCTCGTCGCGCCGCGGTGCATCCCACAGGGTCATCTCGGCCACGCCGAAATGGCTGCGCACGAAGGCGGCCTGGGTATGGCCCAGCGGGATCATCAGCCGCGTCCCCGCGTGGCCGATGGTCTTGGCGGCAGGCACGATGGCCTTGCGCTCGCCCAGCACTTCGCGCATGGCCCAGCCCCCCGCCTCGTGCCAGACGGCGCCATGTTCCAGTTCGCCGTCTTCGCCCACGATCGCGCCCTTGCCATAGGCTTGCACGTTCGCGGCCCCGCCCAGCGCATCGGCCAACTGGCGCGACAGGTCTCGCCCCAGCTCGCGCAGCGCCTGCATGAAAGGCAGCAGGTCGGGCTCGTAGCGGCCGGCGTAGGGATTGGCGACCACGGCCAGCGCCGTGCCCACCCGCAGCGGCGTCGCCGCCGCGGGGCCGCGTTCGTGCAGGATGGTTTCGATGGACAACTGGGTCTTGCGAACGGCGACGAGCGACATGAGGACTCCTAGATGTCAGGGGATCAGGATGATCTTGCCTATGGTTTCGCCGGCGTCGAGGACGCGATGGGCATCCCGGACGGCGTCCAGCGGCATGCGAGTGGCCGCGGGCGGCGTGATGCGCCCTTCGGCCATCAGGCCGATCAGGCGTTCAGTGGCTGCGCGCCGCGTGGCGCGATCGTGGTCGAAGCTATGGATGGAGAAACAGCGCAACGCCAGGCTGCGGCCCACCAGCTTGCGCAGTTCCCCGAAGATCTCCGGCTGCGGCGGTCCGCCCACGATGTTGTAGGACACGGCCATGCCGAAGGGGGCCAGCGCGTGCAGACAGTCCACCAGGATGCCCGCGCCGATGTGATCCAGGGCCAGGTCCACGCCCTCGCCGCCGGTCAGCGCCATGACGCGCTCCGGGATGGACTCCCGCAAGCGATCGATCACGTGCGCGGCCCCCATGGCGGTGGCGAAGGCCGCCTTCTCGTCGGAACTGACCACGCCGATGACCTCGCTGCCCTGCAGCCGGGCCAGTTGGATCACGGTCGAGGCCACGCCGCCGGCGGCGCCGGTCAGCAGGACACGGCGCGCCCGCACACCGGGATTGCAGCGATTCAGCAGCGCATCGGCCATCAGGAAGTTGGGCAGGCTGAGCGCGGCCTCGAAGGAGATGGCCGCCGGCAGTTCGAACGGCGCATCGGCCGGCACGCAGATCGCCTCGGCATAGCAGCCGCCGCGCTGGACAAGTTCCCGCGCGCTGACCAACACGCGCCGGCCGGCCAGCTCCGGCGCGACGCCTTCGCCCACCGCGTCGATCACGCCGGCCATCTCGCCTCCCGGCGTCGCCGGCAGCGGCGGCATCCATTTATAGGTGCCGTTGCGCATCAGCACGTCGGGCCGGCCCACGCCTATGGCGCGCGCCGCGACGCGGACCTGGCCCGGCCCGGGCACGGGCGCCGGCACGTTGGCAATGACGAGTGCGTCGGGCCCGCCGGGTTGGTGGATCTGCACGAGTTTCACGGTTGCATGCCTTGGAGTCTGGAAGTGGGCGCAGTTTAGAGCCGGGGTATGTTCTTGTCCCTGGCCACGGCCAGGTAACGCTCGATCTCGCCTGCGATGCGGCGCTTCATCGCATCCGGAGAACTTGGCGCGACCGCGCCGCCCATCTGTTCCAGCCGGGACTGCACTTCGGGCGCCGCCAGCGCCTTGCGCAACTCGGCGTTCAGGCGATCCACCACCGCGGCCGGCGTCCTGGCCGGCGCGGCCAGTCCCGCCCACGAACTGACGTCGAAGCCCGCGAAGCCCGACTCGTCCAGCGTGGGCACGTCCTTCAGGCCGCTCCAGCGCTCGCGGCTGGTGACGGCCAGCACGCGTATGGTCCCGGCCTTGAGCTGCGGCACGGCCACGGTGGCCGTGTCGATGACGAAATCCACTTCTCCGCCCAGCATGCCGGTCAGCGCCGCGGCGCCGCCGCGATAGGGCACGTGCAGCAGCGGCAAGCCCGCCTGCGCGGCCAGCAGTTCGCCCGTCAGGTGCTGGGTCGTGCCCACGCCGGCCGATCCGTACGTGATACCGCCGCTGCGCTGCTTCATGGCCCGCAGCAGATCACCCATGTCCCGGTAAGGCGCGTCGCGCTTGACCATGATGAAGAACGGGAAATCCATCACGGTCGAGATCATCGCGAAATCGTTGACCGGATCGAAGCCCAGCTTGTCGCTCAGCGCGCCGGCCACGCTGTGGCCCCCCATGAGCATGACCAGCGTATGGCCATCGGGGGCCGACTTTGCCACCGCCTGCGATGCGATGTTGCCGCCGGCGCCCGTGCGCGGCTCGATCACGACGGGTACACCCAGGTTCCTGGACATCTCCTGGCCGACCACTCTGGAAATGATGTCGGCGTTGCCGCCGGCCGCGTAGCCATGCACGATGCGCACGGCCTGCCCCGGCTGCGGGAAATCGCCGGCGTGCGCGGTCCCCGCGGCGGCCAGGCAAGCGCCCGCCACCGCCAATCTCCACATGCGCATGATGTCTCCTCCTGGTTCTTGTAGGGATGGATCGGGCGCCGGCTGCGCGGACGGCGCCCCGGGTGCGCTACTCGTCCATGACCGGGTTCACCAATTCTCCGATCTGGGTCACTTCGATGCGTACGCTGTCTCCCTGCTTGAGCAGCAGAGGCGGCGTGCGTTTGAAGCCGATGCCGCTGGGCGTGCCGGTCGCCAGGATGTCGCCCGGGTTCCACGGCAGCGCCTGCGAGACGTAGGCGATCAGGTGGGGAATGTCGAAGGCGAGCTCGTCGAGCCGGCCTTCCTGGACCTGTTCGCCGTTCACGTAGGTGCGCAGCTCCAGCTTGCGGTAGTCGGCGATCTCGTCGGCCGTCACCATCCAGGGGCCGAGCGGCCCGCTGGCGGCGAAGTTCTTGCCCATGCCGTACTGGTGCGTGTGGAACTGCCAGTCGCGCACCGACGCATCGTTGAAGATGGTGTAGCCCGCGACATGGGACATCGCGTCGCCGGGATCGATGTGGCGCCCGCCCTTGCCGATGACCACGGCCAGTTCGCCCTCGTAGTCGAACTGGTCCGACACGCGGGGCCGCAGCAGCGGCTGCCCGGCGCCGACAAGGGTGTCGGCGAACCGGTGGAAGATGACCGGATGCTTGCCCACCGTGCGTCCTGCCTCGGCGGCATGGGCCACGTAGTTGATGCCCACGCAGATGATCTTGCTGGGCTCGGGAATGACCGGCATCAACTGGACCTCGGCCAGCGGGAAATCCGCCGCCAGCCGGGCCGACAGCGCTCCGGCCAGGTCCTGCATGCCGCGCGCCAGCAGCGTGCGCAGGTCAGGGGCATCCAGCCTCCCTCCCAACTCCACGATGCCGTCATCCTTGGCCACGCCGTAGCCTGCCCGCCCATTCCTGAGGAAAGAAACGAATCGCATGCGCCCTCCTTTTTTATGCACATTTTTATTTATTGTGCATAAAACACGGTTTGTGCGCAACATCTCTTTCTGGCATAGTCGCCGCATGATCCAGGAAACCCCCGCCCCCGAGGCGCTACCGCTGACCGAGCAGGCTTATCTCGCCCTGCGCCGGGCCATCGTGCGCGGCGACTTCGAGCCGGAACAGCGCCTGCGCGTGGAAGAGCTGCAACGCCGCTTCGGCCTGAGCAGCAGTCCGCTGCGGGAAGCCCTGAGCCGGCTGGTGCAACAGGGGCTGGTCCGGACGCTGGAGAACCGCGGCTTTCGCGTCGCCCCCATCCATGCCGACGCGATGCGCGACCTGACCCGCCTGCGGTTGATGATCGAGACCGAGACCCTGCGCGACGCCATCGAACACGGCGACGACCACTGGGAAAGCCGGGTCGTGGCCGCCCACCACAGCCTGGCCCTGGTCGAAAAGCGCCTCGCGGCCGGCCCCGTGGTGCTGGACGACGACTGGTCCGACCGCCATCGGGCCCTGCACCTGGGCATCTATTCGTCCTGCAGCTCGCCGATGCTGCTCGGGCTGGTCGAGAACCTGTTCGACCAGGCGGAGCGGTTCCGCCGCTTCTCGGCCCGCCACCGACAGACCAATCGCAGCAAGAACGACGAACACCAGCGCATCGTCGACGCGGTACTGGCGCGCGACACTGGCCGCGCGGTCGAACTGCTGCGCCGTCACATCGGCGGCACCGAACGCAACGTGCTCGACGCCCTCCAGGCCATGGAGACCGCGCCCGCCTCCTGACGGCCGCACGCTAAACAAGCCCAAACACCGCGCCATGCGTTGTTCAAACGCCTCATAGAATCACGGCGCGATTGCGCATGAACCGCAGTGGGTGCATGCTCCGCGTGCTACTCGACCACTGCACGATATGGGGGATATATGAGCAAACGGCTTTGCGCTGAGTTCCTGGGTACGTTCTGGCTGGTATTGGGTGGCTGCGGCAGCGCGGTGCTGGCCGCGGCGTTTCCGGAGCTGGGCATAGGATTCGCCGGCGTCGCGCTGGCCTTCGGCCTGACGGTGGTGACCATGGCCTACGCGGTCGGACACATCTCCGGCGGACACTTCAACCCGGCGGTCACCGTGGGCCTGGTCGCCGGCGGCCGCCTCCCGGCCAAGGACGCCGTGCCCTACATCATCGCCCAGGTCGTGGGCGGCATCGCCGCCGGCGGGGTCCTGTACCTGATCGCCAGCGGCAAGGCGGGCTTCGATGCCAGCGCCGGCTTCGCATCCAACGGCTACGGCGAACACTCGCCCGGCGGCTATACGCTGGCCGCGGCGATCGTCTGCGAACTGGTGCTGACCGCCTTCTTCCTGATCGTGATCCACGGCGCGACCGACAAGCGCGCGCCCGCGGGCATGGCGCCGCTGGCCATCGGCCTGACGCTCACCCTCATCCACCTGATCAGCATCCCGGTCACCAACACCTCGGTCAACCCCGCCCGCAGCACCGGCGTGGCCGTGTACCAGGGCAGCTGGGCGCTGGAACAACTCTGGGTATTCTGGCTCGTGCCGCTGATCGGCGGCGCGATCGGCGGACTGATCTACCGGCACCTGCTGGAAAAAGAAACGAACTGACACCGGGCGTTCTCGAAGCACGGCGATAATGGCGGGCGGGGAAACTTCCCCGCCCTTCGCCTGACTTCGGACACCGATGAATCTACGCCTGACCGCCTTCGGCGGATGGAAGCCGCTGTTCTGGGCTGCCCTGCTGGGGATACTCGCGTTATCCCTCCTGCCTTCCGCCACTCCCCTGCCCACCACCGGGTGGGACAAGACCAATCACCTGCTTGGCTTCGGCGTGCTGGCCGCGCTGGCCCGCTTCGCCTATCCCGGCCCCGCGTGGCCACGCCTGCTGGGCCTCCTGGCCTATGGCGCGCTGATCGAGATCCTGCAATCCATGACACCCGACCGGTCGGCGGAATGGGCGGATCTGTTCGCGGACAGCCTGGGTATCGCGATCGGCTGGTGCGCGGCCTGGGTGGCCACGATCGGGCTGCAACGGCGGGCCTGAGCGCCTGGGAGTTTCCCGTATAGGAACACCGGATTCCCTCATGGCTGGACTGGCCATTGAGGGACGAAAACGCATTCCTATAATGAGACACACCTTGTCCGATATAGCCGGACTCAGCGCGGAGCGATCATGGCGATCCAGGCAGAAGGTGTGGAGCATTACCCGTCGTTCGAACGCATCATCGACATCTGGCTGTCGTTCGTCACCCCTGGCGCCGTCCATTCCGCGCAAGCCATCGCCCGGGAGTTCGGGACCTCACGCAGCTCCACCTATCGCTACCTGCAGATCCTGCGCGAACGCGGCCTGATCGAGGACGTGGACGGAGCGGGCAACTATCGCCTGGGATCCGCCTTCGTCAATCTCGTCCGCAGTTGCGAAGACCCCAGCACCTCGGCCTCCATTGCCGAGCCCTTCGTGCACGAGCTGGCCTTGACCAGTGGCGAAACAGTGCTCTTCACGACACGCATCGGCGATCGCGTCATCTGCACGGTGGCCTTGGAAAGCCGGCAAGCCGTCCGGGTCTCGGTCGATCCCGTCCGCAACGTACCGCTGCACCTGGGCTCATCGGCCAAAGTCCATCTGGCCTACCTGGAAGAACAGGAACGCGCGCGCGTACTGCCGCGCCTGCGCGCGGCTCGGCCGGCGGGCAAACCCTTCGACCTGCAGGCGCTGGAGCGATCCTTGGCGGTAATACGCGAGCAGGGCTATGCCATCAGCGACGGCGAGATCGAAGCCGGCGTGCGCAGCGTATCGGCTCCCGCCTTCTTTCCATCCGGCTCGCTGATCGGCGCCATTACCCTCGCCGCACCGGCCTTCCGCCTCCAGGACAAGGTCCTGAAACAGGCCGTGCTGCACGTGGTGGCTGCCGCGCGCCATATCAGCGACGCGGCCTCGGCCACGCAGTCCCGCCGAGCATCTGCCGCCTGACTCACCGGAGTTTCCATGACACGGATACTGATAGAGAACGGCGTGGTTCTGACCATGAACCAGGCCGGCAACATCCACGAGCGCGGCTGCGTACTGGTCGAAGACTCCCGCCTGGCCTACGTCGGCCCCCGGGAAGGCTTGCCCCGCAGCCTCGACGCGCAGCACCACGATGCCACCGGCCACGTGGTCATGCCCGGCCTCGTCAACTGCCACACGCATCTGTGCATGATCTTCGGCCGCACGCTGGCAACGAATACCGACCTGCTGTCCTGGCTGGACATGCAGATGCCGCTGATGCGCGCGCTGGATGCCGAGACCATGCTGGCGGCGCAGACATTGGGTTGCATCGAAAACCTGAAGAACGGCAACACGACGCTGGTGGAGAACCTGTTCGCCCCCCGGTCGGACGTGGTGTCGCCGGAAGACTGCGCCTTTGCCGCCATGGAAAGCACGGGTGTGCGCGGCATGGTGGCCCGCGCCTTCGAGGCGATCCATTTCGATCCGGCATTCGTCGAGACGCCGGCGCAGCAGGCACAGCGGGTACGCAGCCTGCATGCGCGCTGGCACGGCCGTGCCCAAGGACGCCTGGGACTGTCGTTCGGCCCGCTGCTGCCGTGGACCCTGGACGAGTCCATGCTACGCGCCAGCCGGGCACTCGCGAGCGAACTGGGGATCTGCCTGCACATGCACGTGGCCGAGTCGCGCGAGTTCAACCGCATCATCGAGCGCCACTACGGCCGGCCGGTGCGCAACGTCGAGCTGCTGCACGAAACCGGCTGTCTCGGCCCCGACGTGCAGGCGGTAGGCGTCTCGGACCTTTCCCCGAACGAGATCGCCTTGCTGGCCGAGACCGGCACCTCGGTCGTTCTCGATCCGCAGACCCGGCTCTTCTGGGGCACGGGCTTTCCCGCGCTGACACCATTCCTCGAAGCCGGCATCAACTGCGGGCTCGCCACCAACGGGCCGGCCGCCAACTGCGGCCAGGATCTGTTCGAGAGCATGAAATACGCCTGCGCGACCGCCAAGACCGCGGCGGGCGATCCCCACGCGCTGGACGCCCGGCGGGCGCTGCGCATGGCGACCATCGAAGGGGCGCGCGCGCTCGGCCTGGATCGCCGGACGGGTTCGCTGGAGCCCGGCAAACAGGCGGACCTCATCACCGTCGATCTGCGCCAGCCTCACCTGGCGCCGGCCTTCGATCTCGAAGCGGCGCTGGTCTTCAGCGCGCGAGGCGCGGACGTGCGCGATGCCATGGTGGACGGGGAATGGCTCATGCAGGGCCGCCGCCTGACCCGGATCGACGAAGCCGCCGCGCTGGCCCGCGCCGAAGAACTGGCCGAACGCGCCCTGACCGCCTCCCAGGTCCGCCAGCCGCAGCATCGCACCCTGACTTCTCAAGGAACCCCATGATGATTAGGCTCGTTTCCATCGCCGCGGCGATCGCGCTGTGGTGGCTGCTGTCCCTGGCCTTCACGGCCTCGGTGCTTCCCGGTCCTTGGCTCACGCTCCAGACGCTGGTGGAGAACATCGCCGCCGGCAACGTCCTGATCCACCTGTGGATGACCCTGGTCCGGGTCACGGCGGGTCTCGCGCTGGCGCTGCTGATAGGCGTGCCCATCGGCGTGCTGATGGGCCTGTACCGGCAGGTCGAGCGGGCCCTGGACCTGTGGGTGATGGTGGGCCTGACCGTCCCCAGCCTCTGCTACGCGCTGGTGTGCTTCATCTGGCTGGGACTGAACGAGGCGGCCACCATCGTCGCCATCGGCATCACCGCCGCCCCCTCGATCGCCATCAACCTGTGGGAAGGGGTCAAGAACATCGACACCCGGCTGGTGGCGATGGCCCGCGTGTTCGAAGCCCGCCGCTGGACCGTGTTCCGGCGCGTGGTCCTGCCCCAGGTACTGCCCTACGTGATGGCCTCGGTGCGCTTCGGCCTCGGGATCATCTGGAAGATCGCCGTGCTGGTCGAGCTCATCGGCCGCCCCAACGGCGTCGGCTTCCAGCTCTTCTATTGGTACCAGCTCGCGGACATGCCCCAGGTACTGGCGTGGACGCTGTTGTTCACCATCGTGATGCTGATCATCGAACTGGCGATTCTCAAGCCGATCGAGCATCGACTCTTCTCCTGGCGCCCGAGGGTTGAACTATGAACGACGTCGTCTTCTCCGTCCGCAACCTGGTCAAGGAATTTCCGAGCCGCGACGGCGCAGCGCCGCTGCGCGTCCTCAAGGGTCTCGACCTCGTCGTGCGCAGGAATGAATTCATCTGCATTCTCGGCCCGTCGGGATGCGGCAAGTCCACCTTCCTGAACATCCTGTCCGGCCTCGATCCCCGCTACAGCGGCGAGATCGACGTGGGCGGACGCAAGTTCAAGGCGGGCAAACCGCCGCTGCGCATCGGCTATCTGTTCCAGGAACCCCGCCTGCTGCCGTGGCTGACCGCCGAACAGAACGTGGACTTCGCCATGCGCAGCTGCCGGATTCCCGCCTCGCGCTGGACCGCGCTGAAGGACCGCCACTTCCACCTCACCCGGCTGGATGCGTTCCGCGGCCATTATCCCCACCAGATGTCGGGCGGCATGTGCCAGCGCCTGGCGCTGGTGCGCGCGCTGTGCGTCGAACCCGACGTGCTGCTGATGGACGAACCCTTCAGCGGGCTGGACGAACTGACCGCGCGGCGGCTGCGCGTCGACCTGCTGGACATCTGGCGCGACACCGGCAAGACCATCATCTTCGTGACCCACAACTCGTACGAAGCCTCGTTCCTGTCGGACCGCATCCTGATGATGTCCCAGGGCGAGGTGCAGCAGGAGATACCCATAGACGTAGCCCGGCCGCGGGACTACGACGACCCCGAGATATTCGAGATCAACCGCCGGGTGGTGAAGCTGTTTCTCGAAGTCGCACAAGCCGCGGCGCCCGCCACGCCCTAGCTCCGGGCGTGTCCGCCGGCTCGGCCGGCCCCTCATATTCGTCAAGGAACTGACATGTGGAAATCGCTCGCAATTCAACTTTGCCGTCTGGCTTTGCTCGCCGCGGCAACCTGGTATCCGGCCGCGCAGGCCGCCGAACCGGTCACGATCCGGTTGGGCGACCTGGCGCAGTCGGTCAACGGCATCGCCTCCGGGGTCATGGTGTCCCAGGGCATCGACAAGAAGTACGGACTCAAGGTGGAGTACTCGGTCTACCCCACCCTGGACGGCCTGTTCACCGCGATACGCGGCAAGCAGGTCGACATCGGCTTCGGCGGCTGGACGGCTTTCGCCCAGTTCCGCAGCAAGGGCGTGCCGGTGACGATGCTGTATCCGGTGGGCCGCGGCGCTTCGCTGGACGTGCTCGTCACCAAGGATTCCCCCATCCGCTCGCTGGCCGACCTCAAGGGCAAGCGCATCGGCTCGTACGCGGGCGCGGCGGGCACCGCGACGGTGCTGCTGCGGGTGCTGACCAGCAAGTATTTCGGCTATGACCCGGGCACCAGCGGCCAATTGCAGTATGCCGGCCCCGGCCTCCTGCCCTCGCTGCTGGAGAAGGGCGAGATCTCGGCCGCCCTGCTGTTCGATCCACTGGCGGCCAAGGCGATCGCCTCCGGCAAGTTCCGCTCCATCGGCAACCTGGCCGACGTCTACAAGGACAAGGTGGGCGAGGACTTTCTCTGGACCGGCTATGCGACCAATGACGACTTCATGAAGGCCCGGCCCGAGGCGCTGGCCAATTTCGTCCGCGCCTGGATCGAGGCGGTGAACTACGTGAAGACACACCCCGAGGTATTCGTCGCCTATGGCAAGCAGTTCGGCTTCGACGCCGACAACGTGCGCATCCTGCAGGAACGGGTGAACGCCGATTACGTGCTGACCTGGAACGACGAGTACATCCGCTATCTGGGCAACTTCGCGCGCCTGTCCAACGAGGTCATGGGCGCCGGCTTCCTGGACAGCGTTCCGCCCGCCGCGTTCACGACGCGCTTCGTTCCCAAGTGACCCATCTGGACGACCCCATGGCTTTTGACGACCTGCCCGCCCAATCTCCCATCTATCCCGAGGAAGCCGAGGCTTACGCCCGGCAGGCCCTGGCGTTGTCGCAGGAGGCGGCGCAACGCACCCGCTGCGCGCTGGACCTGCCCTACGGCAGCGACTACTGGCAGAAGGTGGACGTCTACCAGCCCGACGAGCCACTGGACGGCCTGCCCGTGCTGGTGTTCGCGCACGGCGGCGCCTGGAGCCATGGCTACAAGGAATGGATGGGGCTGATGGCGCCCGCCATCGTCGCCACGCCGGCCATTTTCGTCTCGGTCTCGTACCGGCTCGCGCCCGATGTCCGGTTTCCCGCGCCGCTGGATGATTGCGTGGCGGCGCTGCGCTGGGTGCGCGACCACATTTCGGACTATGGCGGCAGCCCGGATCGCATCTACGTGGGCGGGCATTCCGCCGGTGGACACCTGTACGCGCTCGCGACGCTCAGGCACGACCTGCTCAGGCAGGCGGGCCTGGCGCCCGACACGATCAAGGCCTGCTTTCCCGTCAGCTCGCAGTTGAACCTCGTCTTCGACGCGCCCGAACCCGGCAGCGGCGAGGCGCGCATCTACGAGGTCTTCCTGGCACAGTCGGAAGACGCACCGGCGGCCAGCCCTCTGCATCAGATGGAAGGCAACCGCACGCCCTTCTTCCTGAGCCATGGCGAACGCGATTTTCCGCGCATCATCGCCAGCAACCTGCTGGCCGCCCAGGCCCTCGCGCGCCAGCCCTCGGGCGTGACGAGCGAGGTCTATCCGGAGCACGGCCATTTCGATACGGCGCTGGGACTGGCGGACCCGGCTCACCCGTGGGTGCGGAAGGTCTCGGCCTGGCTGCGCGACGGCGCCGCGCCCCGGCGATCTCAGTCCAACGGCGCGTAGGCTACGGCCTTGATCTCGATCAGCAGGTGGGGATGGGGCAGTTGGTGCACGGCCACCGTCGTGCGCGCGGGGCCGTCGTAGCCGAAGCACTCGTTGTAGACCTCGTTGTAGCCGGCGAAGTCATCCATGTCGACCAGGAACGTGGACACCTCGACCAGATCGGCCAGGCTCGCGCCCGCCTCCTGAAGAATGGCGGCGATGTTCTGGATGACCGCGCGGGTCTGCTCGCAAATGTCCCGGCGTACGCCGTCCGGCAGGATTTCGACGCCGGCATGGGTGTTGTCCGGCCGGCGCGAACTGGTTCCGGACACGAACAGGAAAGGACCGGCCCGCCGGAAATGCGGGTAGCGGCCGAGCGGAGCCGCGCGGCCGGACACGACCGCGGATGAAGAAGATGCCATGAGGAGACTCGCTGCATGAAAGCCCCTCGCGGCATGCCGCGAGGGGCCGGGCGCAGGCCCTAGTGCTGGAACTCGACGACCGCCGCGCCGCTGCCGAAGGCCGGGCCGTAGGCATGGGTGCGGGCCTTCTTGTACTGCCCGCCCAGGGCTCCCAGCACCCAGTAGAGATGCTTGAAGCCCATGTCGGCCCGGGCGGACTGCGCGTAGTCGGGCGCCTTCTCGCGCACCTCGACCACGTCGCCGCGCTCCAGCAGCGCCAGCATCTCGCGGTTGGCACGGTCCTCATCGTCGTTGACGATGTGGTCGGTGGCGATGTCGATGTCCTGGCGGAAACTCGAACCCGACAGGCCCCCGACACCGATCACCGCGATGCGCTTGCCTTGCGCATCCGCAGCCTGGGCGGCCAGGCGGCCCAGACTTTCGGTGGTCTGCCCGTCGTGATAGAGGTTGTTGGACGTCAGCACCACCGGGATGTCCAGGCCCCGCAACAGGAAATGCGTGGCGACGATGCTGCCCGTGTCGATGGGAAAGGCGTCGTAGTCCACTTCGCGCGATCGCACGCCGATCTGCGCCGTGGACGCGATACACGCCTTCGCCAGGTCGATATCGACGCGGATGTCGAACGGCAGTTCGCCATACTCGTGCCAGTTCTCGTCCACGTGCGAACCCTGGATGCGGCCGCGCGTCTGCCACAACTGGTCCAGCACGGCGATCCATTGCGTGGAATAGATCAGCGCCACGTCGGGCTTGCTTGCGGCCAGCGCCTGCCCCGCGGCTTCATAGCCGCGGGCGATGGCCTCCCAGGGGGGATTGTCCCGCCGCAGCAGCGGCAGCGGCGTTCCCGGCACCAGAAATGCGCTTGCTATGGGCATGTCTTTTCTCTCTTCAGGGTTGCCGGCGTCAAGCCGCGGCCTTCGCCGGGGCATCGGCCAGCCCGGCCTCGACCAGGTTCCACTCCATCACGGCATTGCCGGTGCCGATCACCGTGCCGTAACCGTGCAGCTCGCCGGGAATGTTGGGATACCCCATGGCCGCGAACATCCAGGTGAAAGCGCCGGATTTCACTTCGGCGAAGGCTTCCTCGATGAACTGGGGCTGCAGCTTGAAGTATTCGTCCACCTCGCCCCGGCGCAGCATGTCGATGACGCGCACGTCCCACTTGTAGCCGTCGAAGCGCTCGGGGTGTTCCCGCGTCATGTCCTCCGGCAGCTCCGGTTCCTCGTGGAAGTGCCAGTGCGACAGCGTGTTGGAGGCCAGCAGCACGGCACGGCGGCCGGTCCGCTCGATGGCGCGGCGCGTGGCCTTGCCCAGGAGGTCCATCTCCTGCAGTCCTTCCTTGGTGTTCAGGTAGTACGGCGAATTGTTGGCGGACACGCCCACGATGGGGATGTCCCACTGCGGCCGTATCATGTGCAGCGTGGTGATGGTGCCGTAGTCGACCCGGAAATTGGGATTGCGCATCATCTTCGCCACCAGTCCGGCCTCCCGCGCCTCCTCGCAGCAGGCCTCGGCCAGTTCCACGTCGACGTCCAGCTCGAAGCTGTAGCGGAACAGGTTGGGGAAAATGGGGTCGACCGATTTTCCGCTCAAGTGCGGCACACCCAGGAAGTGATGGCCGACCTGGGTCATCCAGTGGGGCGAATGAACCAGCAGGACATCCGGCTTGAGCGCTTCGAGCGAGGCGCGGGCCTTTTCGTACGCCCACCGCAGCGGCTCCCAGCCGCCTTGGGAACGCGGTTCATTCTGTGGGGGATTCTCGCCGTAGACCAGGTGGGGGGGATGCGGGGCGAGGTAGCCGCCGACAATGGAGCCTTTCATACGACCTCCTTCTTGGAACCGGCGCGCGGCGCGCGTCCGAACAACCCATTCTTTCCCGGGGGCGGGGAAAGGACAATGCCGAGTCTGTCATGGCGGGACTGGCGTCCCGGTTTCGATGCTGCATCGCAGCGCCGGCAGCCGTGGATCTGATCTTTTTCCATACCGTCTCCTTTGATTACCGATGAAACGCCGGCCTCGGGCCGGCCTACCAGACACCGATCCGGATACCGTGCGCCGGCTCGATGGTGTCCCGCGAGACGACGATGCGCGCGGACGGAACGGTCAGGCTGGTCTTGCGTTGCCGCAGCCAGTCGAACAGGTATTCCTTGTGCAAGGCAAGCACACCGGCATGCCCGGGGTTCGACGCAGCGTCCCGCAACTCCATCGGGTCTTCCCGCATGTCGAAAAGCTGAGGCGCGAACCCTTCCCAGTAGATGTACTTCCAGCGGTCGCTCCTGACCATGTAGCCCCGGCAGCGGCGGGCGTCCTGGCCCAGCAGGACCCGGGCCTCGCGAAAGGCATAGTCCAGTTCGCTCACGGCGGCGAATCGCCACGGCGCGCCGGAGCCCCTGCGCGAAAAGGGCAGCAGCGACATGCCTTCGATCACATGATCGGTGTCGGGCACCTCGAACGCATCGACCACCGTCGCCAGGAAGTCGATGGACTCGACGGGCCGGTCCACACTCGAGCCTCGGGTTTCGGGCTCGGCCCGGGGATCGACCATGATGAGGGGGATGCGGGACGAGGGATCATGGAAAAGATCCTTTTCGCCCAGCCAGTGATCGCCCAGGTAGTCCCCATGGTCGGACGTGAAGACGATCAGCGTGTCCTCGTACTGGCCCGTGGCGCGCAGCGCTTCGAGCAGCCGGCCGAGATGATCGTCGATCTGCGTGACCAGGCCCATATAGGTGGGCTTGACATGCGAAGCTACCTTTTCCTGCGAGAACGCCGACGACTCGCCGTGCCGCAGATAGGCGCCATAGACGGGGTGGGGGTCGTCGCGCTCCGCGTCGTCGCGGCATACCGGCAGGCAGTCTTCCGGACCATACATGGCGTGATAGGGACTGGGAGCGATGTACGGCCAATGAGGCTTGATGTAGCTGACGTGCAGCAGCCACGGACTCCCCTGCTGGCGGCGGATGAAATCGATCGCCACATCGGTGGTGTAGGCCGTCTCGGAGTGCCGCTCCTCGACCCGGGCGGCGTAGTGCGCATTGCGCATCTCCCAACCGCTGGCCGGACGGCCCGCTTCGTCTTCGCCCGCGATCACGAAATCCGACCATGGATCGGCCACGTCATATCCCGCGGCCTTGAGGTACTTCGTGTAGGGGTGTCCGGGGCCCGGATTGGCATGCCCCTCGTAGCGGTCGACCACCAGGAAGCCGCCTTCGAGCACCGGTGCCGCCGGCTGCACCTGCGCCCCCACCCGGCGCAGGCCGTCCACGTCCGGCGCGAAATGCGTCTTGCCGGCCAAGGCCACTTCCACCCCGCGGGGCCGCAGCCAATCCCCGATCGTCGGCTGCCCGATCGACAGCGGCATGAAATTCCAGATGGCGCCGTGCGAGGTCATGGAGCGCCCGGTATAGAAGGACATGCGCGACGGGCCGCACGTCGGCGCCGAGCAATAGGCCCGGGTGAATCGCACGCCCCGCGACGCCAGGGCATCGATGTTCGGGGTCCGGATCGAGGGATGGCCATAGCAGCCCAGATAGTCGGCGCGCAACTGGTCGCACATGATGAACAACACGTTGCGGACCGCCGCCGGCGCCGCGGTGCTCTCGGGTCGGGTCATGGCGCTTCGTCCTCGTCGGGCCGGGGGTCGAAACCCATGACGTTGCGCTTGATCGTCCGGATCACCTTCATCAAGACCGTCATTTCCGGTGGGGAAATATCGGCCAGGAATATCTGGTAATAGCCCAGCACCGACGGCAGCGACCGTTCGAACAGGCTGCGCCCCTTTCCCGTCACGTAGACCATGGTCTGGCGCTTGTCCTCGACCCCGTGGGATCGCGTGACATAGCCGTCTTCCTCCATGGCATCGAGCAGGCGGCTCAGGTTGGAGCGTTCGATGACGGTGGTCTCGGCCAACTCGGCCACGCTGCGCCCGTCCTGGTCGGAAAGCACGCTGACCACCCGCCACATCAATGGCGAGCAATCGAACGGCTTGAGGATCTTCGCCATGTTGTGGACGTGCTGGCGATCGATGGCCAGCATGTAATGCATGGGCCAGTCGGCGACATGGAACAGCTCCGCTTCCGGAGTTCCCCTTCGCTCACCCTTGTCTGAAGCAGGTATCAAGATCTTTTCCTCCGACGTGGCGTCGCGCCACTCGCCTGTGAAATCGCCGGGCCCTACCTGGCCATCAGCCAGCGCGGCAGCCCGGTTGCAATGTCTGGCACGAGCATGACCATGAACAACATCAGCAGGCCGAACAGCACGTAGGGCACGGCCGCGGCAAAGATCTCCGTGGTGCGGATGTTGGCCGGGGCCACGCTGCGCATGGTGAAGAGCAGCATGCCGAACGGCGGGGTCAGCAGGCCGAGCTGCATGCATATCAGGTACATGACGCCGAACCACAGCGGATCCCATCCGAAGTGCGCCACCAAGGGCATGAAAAACGGCAGGGTCATCAGCATCATGCTTATCTGGTCGACGAAGCACCCCAGCACCAGGAGTATGCCCATCATGACGGCCAGCACGAGCCAGCTCGACAGGCCAGATCCCTGGACCAGGCCGACAAGACCGTTGGTCGCGCCCGAGAACGCCAGGATCTGCGAGAACGTCGTGGCGCCGATGATGATGAAGAGGATCATGCCGCTGATGGCGGCCGTGCCGGTCAGCGCCTTGATCAGCATGCGCCATGACAGGCTGCCGTACAGCGCGCACACGAGCACGGTGCACAAGGCGCCCAGCGCGGCGGACTCCGTCGGGGTTGCCCATCCCGCGGTCATCGAGGCGACGACCACCGCGAAGATGGACACCAGCGGCGTCACGTGTACGACCAGCGGGCGCCACCGCTCCCAGCCCGTCACTTCTTCACGGACGAAGCTCGGCGCGAGTTCCGGCTTCATTTTCGCGCGCACGACGATGTACAGCACGAAGATGGCCGACAGTAGCAGGCCCGGCAGGACACCGGCCAGCAACAGCCCCGAGATCGAGATGTTGGCCAGGCTTCCCAACAGCACGGTCAGCGCCGATGGCGGTATCAGCATGTCCACCGCGCCGATGGCCATGATGGGCCCCATGGCCATGCGTGGGTGGTAGCCGCGCCTAAGCATTTCCGGCAGCAGGAGGCTGCCAAGCAGCGCGGTGGTGGCCACCGTCGCCCCCGAAATGGCGGAAAACACCGTGCCGGCCACGACGGCCACGATGGACAGCCGGGCCGGAACGTGGCGCACCGCCCGGTCGAACGCATCGATGGCCTTCATGGCCAGGCCGGTATGGAACAGCACTTCGCCCATCAGCAGGAAAAAGGGGATGGGCGTGAGCGAAAAGCTGGTGACCGACGCGACGCCGTTGCGCACCACCATCATCATCCCTGGCTCGCCGCCGAGATAGACCAGCGCACCGACCAGGTTGATGGCAAGGAAGGCGAACCCGGCCGGCACCCCGACCAGCAGCAGCACGGATAGCAGCCCGAACAGCAGCGTGAGACTCTCCCACCAGCTCATAGCACGCTCTCCGGCTTGAGTATCGAGTCGCGGCCCTCGTCATCCGGCCGCTCCCCCACCGCGGCCTGCCTGCCGCACTCGATGGCCAGCAAGGCGAAGCAGGCGGGAAAGGGAATGTAGATGAACCATTCGGGAAAGACGATGCTCTTCATGACGACCGCTTCGGCGTCGTACGCATCCAGCATCACCGCGATCGAGTAGTACGCGATCACCACGCTGACGACGCAGCCGATCGCCGCCGCGACCCGGAAGATGACGAACCGGACCCGCTCGGACAGCCCATTGAGCACATCCAGGCGGATATGCTGGCGGTTGTACATGAGCCATGGCGCGGCAATGCATGTGGCCACCGGCAGCAGATGCTCGGTAACGTCCATGGCCCCGGCGAACGACGGCATGCCCAGATTGCGGGCAACCACGTCATAGCTGACCAGGATGACCATGCCGCCCAGCAGCAATCCGGCGATCAGGCCGAACGCATTCAAGATCCACACGTAGATTTTCACAGTTGCCCCTTGCCGCCTTCAGGGCGCCATCATCTGGCGCAGCTTGGGTCCGTGCTTGGGACTGGCGCTCAAGACCGTCGCCCAGCCTGCTTCCTGCGACTTGGCCAGGAAAGCCGCCGAATCCGCGTCGGACAGCCTGATGGGCTGTATGCCGGCCTCGGTCTGCCTCTTGATATCGGCGGCCGCGTCGCGCAGCGATGCGTCCAGGGACATCTTCTCCAGCCAGGCCACCTGCTTTTGCAGGAAGTCACGCTGCTCCGGGGTCAAGCTGTCCCATCGCCGGGCACTGAACTGGATGCCCAACTCGAGCGTGTAGAAACCCGGCTCCAATCGATACTTCGTCCTTTCCTGCCAGCCCAGATCGAAGATTCCTATCGCGGGCCAGCCGTAGCCGTCCACCACCCCGCGCTCCAGGCCGGTGTAGACCTCGCCCGGCGCCATCTGGACGACGCCTGCTCCCAGCTTGACGAAGAAGTCCCGGAAAATGGGGGTGATCCGGATTTTCAGGCCGGAGAGATCGGGCTTGTCTATCTTCTTGTTCAGATAGATGTGATAAGGAATGCGATCGCCGGTACGCGCGAAGTAGTACAGCCCCTTCTGCCGCATGATCGAGTTGAGATAGTCGAGGCTGCCGTTTTTGCGGATTTCCGAAAAAGGCAGGGTCGCATAGTTCAGCGCCAATCCCTCCGGAACGATGCTTGCCGTGAACGTGGCCGTGGTATTGGCGAGATCGATCACCCCGTTGCGCAGCGCGGCCCCCTGCTCCATGGTCGGAATCGCCTTCGGTCCGCCTATGTACTCGATCCGGACGATGCCTTTGCCTTCCTCGTTGACCTTCTTCACGAAACTCTCGAAGTTCCTGGAAAAGTACGTGCCCTCTTGAAAGGCGCTTACCGCCTTCAGCACGACCTCCGCCGCATGGGCAAACTTGGGTGCGGTTGCAACGATCAGACAGACGGCCAAGGGTAGTGCTCGCATCGCTTTCATGATTGCTCCAGGTCGAAACAAAAGGTGCGACTCAGAAACCGGCAACCACCGGCTCATTTATATTTCGGTGAATTTTCACGATCTTATTATTTATGAATGGCCAGCCAAGTCAATGAAATCAGCCATTCTTCTGGTGAAAACACCTACGAACCCGTGAATAATCAATCGAATTTACGTGATTATTCACGCAATAATTGAAATCACGCAGCGACGCCGGACGGACGCGCGAACGCGAGCGCATTCCCTGGAGGGGAAAGACGGTATGGGGAGAAGAGGGGGGGAATTGGTGGGCGGTACTGGTTTCGAACCAGTGACCCCTGCCGTGTGAAGGCAGTGCTCTACCACTGAGCTAACCGCCCGAAGAGAACCTTCGGTTTTGACTGCCGCAATCGCGACAGCCAGTGACTATAGCATATCTTTTTTATTCAGTGGGAAGCGGCGCCCACTTCCGCCACAGGGTCTGCCCCTTGGATTCCTTGTCCAGTCCCGCCAGGTAGTCCTGGTGGGCAGCCAGGTCGGTCTGGTCCACCGGCACCACCTGCAGTACCGAGGAGTCGAACGCGCCGAAATTGGTCGTGGCCTGCCCGCCCGTGTCGCCCAGATCGATGACCAGGCTGTCCTGGCCACGCGTCATGGCCAGCCAGACTTCGGCCAGCAGTTCCGAGTCCAGCAAGGCGCCGTGCAGCACCCGGTGGGCGTTGGAAATGCCGTAGCGATCGCACAGTGAATCCAGCGAATTGCGCTTGCCCGGATGCAGTTCGCGCGCATGCATCAGCGAATCGACGACGCCCGCGCACTTGTCGCGGAAACCGCCACGCTGCAGCCGGGCCAGCTCGGCATTCAGGAAGCGGATGTCGAATTCGGCGTTGTGGATGATGACGTGGCCGTCCTGGACGAAGTCCAGGAACTCGTCGACCTTGTCCTCGAACCGGGGCTTGTCGGACAGGAACTCGGTGGTCAGCCCGTGAACCTCCAGGGCGCCCGGGTCGCTGTCGCGGTCGGGATTCAGGTAGGTGTGGAAATGGCGCTGCGTGACCCGGCGGTTGACGATCTCGACGCAGCCGATTTCGATGACGCGATGTCCTTGGAGCGGATCGAGGCCGGTGGTTTCAGTATCCAGGACGACATAACGCATGCGGGGGCACCAAAGAAGAAATTGCGGAGGCCCCTAAGTTTAGGATATTTGGGAGGTGTCGTCGGCAACGGCCTAGCCTACCGATTCCGGGGCCGCCGCAACCGGGGCGGAGTGGGAGTCTGTCTCCAGCGGATGTTCGCCCACCGGCAGCGGACGCTTGCGCTTCCCGGCCACCAGCGCGTACACGCAGGGCACGACGAACAGGGTCAGTACCGTTCCCAGGCTCATGCCGCCGACGATCACCCAGCCGATCTGCACGCGGGATTCGGCGCCCGCACCCGTGGCCACCGCCAGCGGGACGGCGCCCAGCACCATCGCGCCGGTCGTCATCAGGATGGGGCGCAGCCGCAGCACGCTGGCCTCGGACACCGCCTCGATCAGCTCCTTGCCCTGGTCGCGCAGCTGGTTGGCGAACTCCACGATCAGGATCCCGTGCTTGGTGATCAGGCCCACCAGCGTGATCAGCCCGATCTGGCTGTAGATGGACAGGGTCCCGCCCGAGAACCACAGCGCGAGCAGCGCGCCCGTCATCGACAACGGCACCGACAGCATGATGATGAACGGATTGCGCCAGCTCTCGAACTGTGCCGCCAGCACCAGGTAGATGAAGGCCACCGCCATCGCGAACACCAGGTAGATGCTGCCCGACGAATCGCGGAACTCGCGCGACTGGCCGTTCAGGTCGGTCTGCGCGGTGGCGGGCAGCACGCGCGCGGCGATGCCGTTCATCACGTCCAGCGCTTCGCCCAGCGCGTAACCCGGCGCGAGCGCCGCCGAGATCGTGACGGCGCGCATGCGGTTGAAGTGGTTCAGCGTTTGCGGCGACACGCCCTCGCGGACGGACAGCAGGTTGGCGAGCTGCACCATCTCGCCGCTGCGGGGCCGCACGTAGATGTCGGCGATGTCGGCGGGGTTGGAGCGGTCGCGCGGGACCACCTGCACCAGCACGTCGTACTGCTCGCCATTGTCCTTGAAGCGCGTCACCTGCCGGCCGCCCAGCATGGATTCGAGCGTGCGGCCGACGCGGTCCACATCGACGCCGATGTCGGCCAGCTTGTCGCGGTTGACCTGCACCCGCAGTTCGGGCGTGTTCAGGCGCAGGTCGGTCTGCACGTTCTGCACGCCGGGGTACTTCGCCAGCTCGGCCAGGAAGGTGTCGGCCATCGTGGCCAGTTCGGGATAGGACACCTGGCTCATGATGACGAATTCGATGGGCGAGGAACGCGGCGACTGGCCCAGCGACGGGGGATTGGTGGGAAAAGCCTGCACGCCGGGCAGCGCGGCGAGTTTCGGCTGGAGCGACCGCGCGATCTCCTGCTGGCTGCGGGTTCGCTCCTCCCAGGGCTTGAGCCGCAGCACGGCGTTGCCCTCGGTCACCACCGGGAAGCCGGCCACCGCCTGGTAGGCGGCCATCTCGGGGATGTCCTTGTAGATCTCCTCCATGCGCTCGAGGTAGCTGGTGGTGTAGCCCACCGTGGCGCCCTGTGGCGCCACGATACGGCCGTAGATGACCCCGCGGTCCTCCACCGGCGACAGCTCGCTCTTGATGGTCTTGAACAGGGGCGCGCTGCATGCGCCCACGACCAGGCCCAGCACCACCACCCATCCGCGATGGGCCAGCGCGAACGACAGCGCGCGACGGTAGGCGCGCGTCAGCGCGTTCAAGCCGCTCTCGATGAAGTTGTACAGCCAGCCGTGCGACTCCTGGTGGCGCAGCATGAGCGAGCACATCATGGGCGTGAGCGTCAGCGCGACGAAGCCCGACACCAGCACGGCGCCCGCCAGGGCCAGCGCGAACTCGATGAACAGGCGGCCCGTGCGGCCCGTGGCGAAGGCCAGCGGCGCGTAGACGGTGACCAGCGTCAGCGTCATGGCAACGACGGCGAAGCCGATCTCGCGCGAGCCCAGCAGCGCGGCCTGCATGCGCGACTTGCCTTCCTCGATGTGGCGGAAGATATTCTCGAGCACGACGATGGCGTCGTCCACCACTAGGCCGATGGCCAGCACCATGGCCAGCAGCGTGAGCGTATTGATCGAGAAGCCGAACGCGTACATCAGCGTGCAGGCGCCGATCAGCGACACGGGGATGGTGACGATGGGGATCAGGCTGGCGCGCAGGTTGCGCAGGAACAGGAAGATCACCAGCACCACCAGCACGATGGCCTCGCCGATGGTGTGGAACACCGATTCGATGGACTTCTCGATGAAGACCGAGGTGTCGTACGCCATGTTCAGCTTCATGCCGCTGGGCAGCGTGGCGTTCATTTCCTCGATCTCGGCGCGCACCGCCTTGGACAGGTCGAGCGGGTTGGCCGTGGACTGCTTGACCACGCCGATGTTCAGCGCCGGCTTGCCGTTGAAGCGCGAGGTGACGCGCTCGTCCACCGGCCCCAGGCCCACCGAGGCGACGTCGCCGACGCGCACGCTGTAGCCGCCGACATTAGCGATGATGACGTTCTCGAACTGTTCCCTGGTGCGCAGGTTGGTGGCGGCGACGATGGAGAATTCGCGCGCCATGGATTCGATCCGGCCCGAGGGGATCTCGACGTTCTGCTTGCGCAGCGCGTCTTCCACGTCCTGGACGGTCAGCCGGTAGGCGGCCAGTTTCCCGCGATCGACATTGATGCGCATGGCCGGCAGGCGTTCGCCGAACACCCGCACCTCGGCCGCGCCCGGCAGCACGGACAGCCGGGGCTTGATGAAGCGGTTGATGTAGTCCGAGGTCTCCATCGCCGACAGCGATCCGGACTCGACGGCCAGGTACATGACCGGCTGGGAGTCGGCCTCGACCTTGGCGATGATGGGTTCGTCGATTTCATCGGGCAGGCGGCCGCGCACGCGCGCGACCTTGTCGCGCACGTCGGCCGCGGCCGAGTCGGGCGAGATCGACAGGCGGAAGCGGACGTTGATGTTGCTGCGCTCGGACCGGCTGGTGGAGGTCATGACCTCCACGCCTTCGATGCCCGACAGGGAATCCTCCAGCGGCTTGGTGATCTGGGACTCGATCACCTCGGCCGACGCGCCCTTGTAGACGGTGCTGACCGACACGACCGGCTCGTCGATCTGGGGATATTCGCGCACGGTCAGGCGGGAATACGAGATCAGGCCCACCAGCAGGACCAGCAGCGACAGCACCGTCGCGAAGACGGGCCGCTTGATGCAGACTTCGGACAGGACCATGTGCCGGGCCTCAGAGCGCCGACGCCGTGGCGCTGGCGAGCTTCACCGGCACGCCGTCGCGCAGCTTCTGCGCGCCGGCCACCACGATCACATCGCCCTCGGCCAGGCCGGACGTGATCTCGACCATGGCTTCGCGCCGCTGGCCGACCTCGACCTGCACCCGCTCGGCGCGGCCGTTCTGCACACGGTAGACGAACTGGTCGTCGCCCACCGGGACCAGCGCCGCCTCGGGCACGGCCAGCGCCTGGGAAGGCGTGTCCAGCAGCAGCTTCACGCGCGCGAACATGCCGGGGCGCAGTTGGCCCCCAGGGTTCTTGACCTGGGCGCGCATGACGATGGAACGGCCGCCGGTATCGATGAGCGGACTGATGGCATAGACGGTGCCGCCGAAAGATTTGTCGGGCATGGCATCGAGCGATATCTGCAGGGTCTGGCCGGTTCGGGTCTGCGACAGGTAGATTTCCGGGATGCGGAAATCCACCTTGAGCGGATCGATGGCCTCGAGCGCCACCAGGTCCTGGCCCACCGCGACATAATCGCCCGTCGACACGTTGCGCAGCCCGATCACGCCGCCGAACGGGGCGCGGATGTCGTTCTTGTCCAAGCGAACCTGGGCCAGCACCATGGCCGCCTGCTGCACCTTCATCGCATTGTCGGCCTCGTCCTTGGCCTGCTTGCTGATGAAGCCCTTCTGCTGCAGCTCGATGGAGCGGTCGTAGTTGCTCTTGGCCAGCGTGAAGTTGGCGCGGGCCTGCTCGAACTCGGCGCGCGGCACGGAATCGTCCAGGCGTACCAGCACCTGGCCCTTGGTCACCCGCTGGCCCTCGGTGAACCGGATCTCGCTGATGCGGCCCGCCACTTCGGGGCGCAAGGTCACGGATTCGTTGGATCGCAAGCTGCCGACCGCGGTGATGCCGCGCTCGAACGGCCGGCGCGCGACCTTCTGGACCTCGACCAGAATGGCCTGCGGTCCGGCGGCCCTGGCCGCCGGATCGGGCGCAGTGGCCCGCGGAGCACCGCCCGCCGGGGCGCTGGTGCCGAACAGGCGGGGGGAAAAATAGCCGACTCCCGCCCCGACGGCGAGGGCAACCACCACGACGGGGACTAACGAACTCTTCTGCATACTGTAGCGAGCGGAAAGCGCAACAAGGTGTATCGCTCACTTTAGCATCGGACCATGACGATTGCGCGGGATCTCGCGCTTTCGGAGCCCCGCGTAAACCCTCGTTTTCCGCTACTCGACCTTGCCTATCCGGCGCACGGCCTCGGCCAGCACCTTGGCGTCGGCCTGCCAGTAGGCGGCGAACTCCGGCGCGTCCAGGTACATGACCGGACTGCCCGCGCCCTGGATGGTCTTCAATACCCTGGGATCCGTGGCCGCGGCCTTGGCGGCGGCGCGCAGGCGGTCGACCACCGGCGCCGGCGTGCCGGCCGGCGCGAACACACCGGACCACTGCGCGAACTGGACCGGGTGCCCCAGTTCCGTCAGGCTGGGGACGTCGGGCAGGGACTCCAGGCGCCCGGTGCCCCAGTGCGCTAGGGCCCGGACCTTGCCGCCCTTGATGTGCTGCAGTACCGAGGCGGGCCCCGTCGACAGCGCCTGGACCTGATCGGCCAGCAGCGCCACGATGGCCGGTCCGGCGCCGGTGTAGGGCACGTGCAGCAGGCGCAGGTTGGCCTCGTTGCGCAGCATTTCCATGGGCACGTGCATGGTGCCGTAGTTGCCCGACGACCCATAGGCCACGCCGCGGTCGCCCTTCTTCTGGGCGGCGATGAATTCCTGCGCCGTCTTCCAGGGACTGTCGGACCGCACCACCAGCACGGTCGGATCGGCGGTGAAGCGGGCAATGGGGGTGAACTGGGACAACTGGTACATCGGTTCCCTGCCCAGCAGCTTGTCGGCCACGGGCAGGATGGAGATGGACGACAGCGCCATCATGATGGTGTAGCCGTCGGCCGCCGACTTGGCGACATGCCCCATGCCGACGCCGCCACCGGCGCCGCCGCGGTTCTCGACCACCACGGTCTGGCCCAGGAAGCGGCTCATGGACTCGGCCACCGGACGGGCAACGGTGTCGGCCACGCCCCCCGGCGGGAAAGGCACGACCATGGTGATGGGCCGGGTCGGCCAGGATTCCTGCGCAACGGCGGGCGCGCCGCCAAGGACGGCGCAGCAGGCCGCCCAGACCAGCAATGTGCGTTTCATGTCGTCTCCTCGTTTCCCTTCGGGTTGGCGCCCGCCCCCGTGTGTCCGGGGATGTCGGGCCGCGCGCGGCCTTCGCCCCGCGCCTTCAATCGACGGCGTTCTCCAGCACGCCTATGCCCTGCACTTCGATGCGGATCACGTCGCCGCGCTTGACGAAACGGGGCGGGTTGAAGCCTATGCCCACGCCCGCCGGCGTGCCGGTGGCGATCACGTCTCCCGGTTCCAGCGTGATGCCGGCCGAGATCGTCGCGATCAGCGTCGGAATGTCGAAGATCAGTTGCCGGGTATTGGCATCCTGGCGCAGTTCGCCGTTGACCCAGCAGCGGATGTCCAGGTTGGCGGCATCCAGTTCGTCGGCGGTGACCAGCGCCGGTCCCATGGGGCAGAAGCCGTCCAGCGACTTGCCCAGGAACCACTGGCGATGCAGTTTCTGCAGGTCGCGTGCCGTGAAATCGTTGACGATGGTGTAGCCGAATACGTGCTCCAGCGCACGCTCGCGCGGGATGTTCCGGCCCGGCTTGCCGATGACCACGGCCAGTTCTGCCTCGTAGTCGAGCTGGGACGTGACGCCCTCGTGCGACGGAATCGCCGCGCCCGGCCCGATCACCGTGTTGTACCCCTTGGTGAACACAACGGGGGCTTCGGGCGCGTGCTCGCCTTCCTTCGCACTGGAGTCGAAGCCCGACTTGCTGAACTCCGCCGCATGCTCGAAATAGTTCTTGCCGACGCAGAAGATGTTGCGACGAGGGCGGTCGATGGGCGCCAGCAGCCGCGCGCCCGACAGGGGCCGGCCGGCGCCCCGCGTGGCCAGGCTGGAACGGAGCTTGTCGAAATCCTGGACCAGTTGGACCATGTCGCCGGAGAATCCGGGAACGAGCTCGGCCAGCGGCCAGTAGTGCTGCATGTCGGCATCGACAAGGGCAACGGCGGGTTTGCCGTCGGCGATCAGGTGGACGAATTTCATGGTACTTGAACAGATCCAATTGGTGAATTCATATACCAATATAAAACCAAATTGGATCTTCATCAAGCATATGGCCCCCTTTTATTTGACCAATTGGTACCATTGAATTAAGGTAGCGGCAGAACGAGGGACAGCCACCATGGACGAATCCGCAGCGCACAGCCCCATTTCGCGCGCCCCCGGGGCCAAGGAGCTCATGCACCACCTGTTGGGGGAGATATCCAGCGGCAGGCTGCACGTGGGCGTCAAGCTGCCGCCCGAGCGCGAACTGAGCCAGCGCTTCGCGATCTCGCGCGGGTCGGTGCGCCGGGTGCTGGCCGACCTGCGCACCCGCGGCCTGATCATCCAGTCCGTGGGCAGCGGCACCTTCGTCGCCGAGGGCGCCCAGGCACTGGCTGGCGGCCCCTCGCCCGCGCCCGAGGTCAGCACCAGCCCGGCCGAACTCATGGAAGCGCGGCTGCTGATCGAGCCCCTGATGCCGGCCCTGATCGCGCGCAACGCCAACGCCGCCGACTTCGCCCGCATGCAGCAATGCGTGGAGGAATCGGAAATCGCCGCCAGCATCGAAGCCTTCGAGCACTGGGACGGCGAACTCCACAAGTCATTCGCCGAAGCCACCCACAATTCGTTCTTCCTGCAGATCCTGGAGCTGACCAACCGCGTCCGCGAACAGGGGGAATGGGGCCGCCTCAAGCGCCGTTCGCTCACGCCGGAGCGGCGGGCGCAGTACCAGCGGCAGCACCGCGCCATCGTCGAGGCCTTGAAGGACCGCGACGCCGTCCAGGCGCGCGACCTCCTGCTGGGCCACCTGCAGCAGATCCGGCAGAACCTGTTCGACGCCTGACGCCCGGCGGACGGCTTATCGCGTGGGCTCGCGCCCGGACCGTAGATGGACCTCCCGGGCCGTGGCCACCGCGGCCCGGCGCGGCGCCTTCTGTTTTTTCCACGCGGGGCCGATCAGCCGCATGCCCACCGTGCGCTTGACCGCGGACACCACGTACAGCCCGCCGCATACCGGCCACCAGCGCTCGCCGGCGCTTTCCATGAAGGCGTAGCGGCGCAGCCATTTCTCGGTGCGGCAGGGCGGCGCATAGATGCCGAAGCGGCCGCCCTCGACTTCGAACGACAGCAGCTTGAGCCAGTCCTTGATCCGCGCGGGGGACAGCGGCTGGATGCCGGGCGGTAGGAAGGACCGGCGCCGGCCCAGCAGGCGGCCGGCGCCCCACAGGCTCCACGGGTTGAAGCCGGTGATCACCAGGCGGCCTTCGGGAATCAGCACCCGTTCGGCCTCGCGCAGGACCTGGTGGGGATCGTCCGAACACTCCAGCGTGTGGGGCAGGACCAGCAGGTCCAGGCTTTGCGAATCGAACGGCAGGGCCTCCAGGTCGGCCACCACGAACGCGTTCCAGCGCGCCCGCTGCGGCTCGGACGGCATCGCGCCTGCGACATAGCCCTTGAAGGGCATGCGGTTGGCGCGCAGCCCGTCCAGTTCGGCCAGGCCGGCCTGCATGGCGTGGAAGCCGAATACGTCGGACACCGCCTCGTCCAGCCGCGCCTGCTCCCAAGCGAGCGCGTGGCGGCCGGGATCGGTCGCCAGCCACGCGGCAAGCTCTACAATCGGAGAATCCTGGACGTCAGACGGCAGCATCGGAATGAAAGACTCGAAAGGAAGCAAACGATCGGCCGGCCCGCAAGATGCCGGCCCGGCGGCCGGCATAACCGGCATTCCCGCCTTCAATGACAACTACCTGTGGTTGATCCGGCAGGGCACGCTGGCGGCCGTGGTGGACCCCGGCGACGCCGCGCCGGTCCTGGCCTCGCTGCAGCAGCAGCGCCTCCAGCTTCGTGCCATTCTACTGACTCACCACCACAAGGACCATGTCGGCGGTGTCCTGGAACTGGTCGAACGCACCGGCGCCACGGTATTCGGTCCCGCGGGCGAGAAACTGCCCCACTGCGACCGCCGCCTCGCCCAGGGCGACCGGGTCGCCCTGCCCGAACTGGATCTGGACCTGGAAGTGCTGGACGTGCCAGGGCATACCGCCGGCCACATCGCGTATGCCGGCCGCGCGGCGGGCGTCGAACCGCTGGTGTTCTGCGGCGACACGCTGTTCGCCTCGGGATGCGGCCGCCTGTTCGAGGGCACGCCGCAGCAGATGAAGGCTTCGCTGGACAAGCTGGCCGCCCTGCCCGCCAGGACGCGCATCTACTGCGCGCACGAATACACCTTGTCCAACCTGGCCTGGGCCACCGCCGTCGAACCCGACAACGCAGCGCTGCAGGTATGGCACCAGCAGGCGCGCCACCTGCGCGAGCAATCGCAGCCCACGGTCCCCACCACGCTGGATCTGGAACGCCAAGTCAACCCCTTCCTGCGCACCGCCGTTCCCGAGGTCGCGGCGGCCGCGGCGGCCCATGCCGGCAGGCCGCTGGCCGATGCCGTCGAGGTTTTCGCCGCGCTGCGCGAATGGAAAAACGACTTCCGGTAGAGCACGCCGCATCTTGCCCCGATTTGCGCGCAATGCCCGCCAAAAGCTTCGAATTTGTAAAGCGGGTTGACGGAAACCATTCTCGATTCGTACTATGCCGCGCTAAATGCACCGTGAGTCGCGCCGGTCCCCAAGCCGGGGCCCTGCCCCTTTCCGGGACCCCCGCGGCTCCAAATTGAAACTGCCTCGCTGGGCCCCGTCCTTCGGGACGAGGCCCAGCGAAGCATGTGGTCAAGGACACGAAACATGCTATTGCGCCCCCGCGGCGTCTGGAATCTGCGGGCGGGCGTCCGCGATGGTCGTCCAGCCTCCCTGTACAAAATCCTGATCGCCGGGTGCGTGATGGTCCTGGCGGGCTGCGCTTCGATGGAACGCCCCGCGGCAACCGGCGAAGACATGCAAGGGGTGGCGACCGCCGCCGCCTCCGCCAGCACCGCCAACCCCGCCGGCTTTTCTTCCTCCCCACGAATCTCCCAGGCATCCCGCCCTGTCGGCCGGCGCATCGACGCGCCCCTGAGCCTGCACACGCCCGATGACGGCCTGGAGCCGCGCATGGTCGACCTGACCGTGCAGCCGGCCGATATCTGGACCCGCATCCGGCGCGGCTACGCCGTGCCCAACATCGACACGCCGCTGGTCAAGGAGTGGGAGAACTTCTACGCCTCGCGCCCGGACTACATCCAGCGGACGGCCGAACGCGCCGGCAAGTATCTCTATTACATCGTCGAAGAGATCGACCAGCGCGGCATGCCGACCGAACTGGCGCTCCTGCCCTTCGTGGAAAGCTCGTACGACCCCTGGGCGCTGTCGCGCTCGCAGGCGTCGGGCCTGTGGCAGTTCATCCCCACCACCGGCCGCGGCTTCAACCTGAAGCAGGACTGGTGGCGCGACGAGCGGCGCGACCCCATCGCCTCGACCCGCGCGGCGCTGGACTACCTGCAATACCTGTTCGACTTCCACGGCGACTGGCACCTGGCGCTGGCCTCCTACAACTGGGGCGAAGGCTCGGTCAAGCGCGCCATCGACAAGAACACGGCGCGCAGCCAGCCGACCGACTACCTGTCGCTCGACATGCCGGACGAAACGCGCAATTACATCCCCAAGCTGCAGGCGATCAAGAACATCATCTCCAATCCGGCCGCCTACAACATCGCGCTGCCGTCGATCGACAACCAGCCCTACTTCGTCACCATCACCAAGAGCCGCAACATCGACGTGAAGCTGGCCGCCCAGCTGGCCGAGATGCCGCTCGACGAATTCAAGGCGCTCAACCCGTCGTTCAACCGCGGCGTGATCCTGGGCAGCCACGAGCCCACGCTGCTGCTGCCGGCCGACCGCATCGGCATCTTCGAGGCCAACCTGCGCGCCTACAGCGGTTCGCTGTCGTCCTGGCACACGCATGAACTGGCCCGCGGCGAAACCCTGACCACCGTCGCCCGCAAATACGGCACCTCGGTCGCCACGCTGCGCAAGGCCAACGGCCTGGGCACCCGCTCGCGCATCGGCTCCGGCGACATCCTCATGGTGCCCACCAGCCGCCAGGCCGAACCCACCCTGGTCGCCAGCGCCGGCATCACCCCCGTGTCGAGCAACAGCCGCGCCAAGAAGACCGTCCAGGTACGGACGTACAAGGTCCGCAAGGGCGACACCCTCAGCTCCATCGCCCGCCAATACGACACCTCGGTGGACCGCCTGCGCACCCTGAACCGCATCAAAGGCTCCGCCATCCCCGTCGGCCGTACGCTGAAGATCCAGTAAACTCGCACCTCCCACGCCCCCACCAGCCCCCAGGCAGTTGCCCGGGCACCGTGGATCCGGCTCCGCCGGTCCACCAGTGCCGCCCCTGGGGGGCGCGCGCAGCGCGCAGGGGGGTACATTCTTTTTACAGGGACCCTCGACATGGGCTTTCTCGCCGGTAAACGCATCCTGGTCACCGGGGTGCTGTCCAATCGCTCCATCGCCTATGGCATCGCCAAGGCCTGCCGCCGCGAAGGCGCGGAGCTTGCCTTCACCTATGTGGGCGACCGCTTCAAGGATCGCATCACCGAATTCGCCGCCGAGTTCGACAGCCAGCTCATCTTTCCGTGCGACGTCGCCGACGACGCACAAATCGAGGCCGTGTTCGCCGACCTGGGCAAGACCTGGACCAAGCTCGACGGCGTGGTTCACGCCATCGGCTTCGCACCGCGCGAAGCCATCGCCGGCGACTTCCTAGACGGCCTGTCGCGCGAAAGCTTCCGCATCGCGCACGACATCTCGGCCTACAGCTTCCCCGCCCTGGCCAAGGCCGCCCTGCCCCTGCTGCAGGGGCCGGAAGGCAACGGCACGGGCGCGGTGTTGACGCTCAGCTACCTGGGCGCCGAGCGCGTGGTCGACAACTACAACACCATGGGCGTGGCCAAGGCCGCGCTGGAAGCCGCCACCCGCTACCTGGCGACGTCGCTGGGCCCCAAGGGCATCCGCGCCAACGCCATCTCGGCCGGCCCCATCAAGACCCTGGCGGCCGCCGGCATCAAGGATTTCTCGAAAATCCTGAACTTCGTCGAGACCTTCGCCCCGCTGCGCCGCAACGTCACCATCGACGACGTCGGCAACGTCGCCGCCTTCCTGCTGTCGGACCTGGCCGCCGGCGTAACCGGCGAAGTCACGCATGTCGACGCCGGCTTCTCCACCGTCGTCCCCGGTATAGGGTGACCCCCCCCTACGCGCTGACGCGCGCCCCCCAGGGGGCCGACGGCGGTGGACCGGCAGAGCCGGATCCACCGTGTCGTGGTCTGTATCGTAGTTCTCGGTGCGGGGCACCGCATGCTTGCTTTGATCCAGGGCGCCGCGGATCCGGCTTTGCCGGGCCGCCAGCGCCGCCCCCTTGAGGGGGCGCCCGAAGGGCGTAGGGGGTGGGCTTCCCCTCAGCGCGTAGGGGGGATCAGATACACACCTCGGTCTATGCCGTGGCGTTGCAGCTTGTCGTAGAAAGTCTTGCGCGGAATGCCCAGGGTTTGCAGGGTGGCCTTGATGTCGCCCTGGTGGCGCGCCAGCGCTTCCCGGATCAGGTCGGCCTCGTAGCGCTCCAGGCGCTGCGGCAGCGTCGCTTCGGTCTCCGGCGCCTCGGGCGCCGTCTCCTCCACTCCCAGCACCACGCGTTCGGCGTAGTGCATCAGTTCCCTGACGTTGCCGGGCCAGGCGTGGGACCGCAGATGCTGGCGCACCGCCGGCGTGATCGCGGGCGGGTCGATCTTGAAGCGGGCCGCCGCACGGGAAACGAAGTAGGAAAACAGCAGCGGAATGTCGTCGCGGCGTTCGCGCAGGGGCGGAATGCGGACGGTCACCACGTTCAGGCGATGGAACAGGTCGGCCCGGAACTGGCCGCGCTGCGCCGGATCGCTCAGGTCGGTCTTGGTGGCCGCCACCACGCGCAGGTCCACCGGACGGACCTCGTTGGTCCCCAGCGGCGAGACCTCGCGCGTCTCCAGCACCCGCAACAGCTTGATCTGCGCCGCCAGCGGCATGCTTTCGATCTCGTCCAGGAACAGCGTCCCGCCGCTGGAATGCTCGATGCGCCCGACACGGCGGCGCTGGGCGCCGGTGAACGCGCCGGCCTCGTGGCCGAACAGCTCGCTCTCGATGACCGTGTCCGGCAAGGCGCCGCAATTGAGTCCGACGAAAGGCTGCCCATGGCGCGCGCCCCAGGCGTGCAGGGCCTGGGCCACCACCTCCTTGCCCGCGCCGGTCTCGCCCAGCACCAGGACGTCGACGTCGGCGCTGGCCAGATGGCTGAGCGTCTTGCGCAAGCGCTGCATGGCCGGCGCCTCGCCGATCAGCGGCAGGCTCTCGCCCGCGTCGCGGGCCAGCCGCTTCAACCGGCGGTTGTCCAGCACCAGGCGCCGCTTGTCCAGCGCATTGCGGGCCGCCGTGGCCAGCCGCTCGGCCGGATAGGGCTTGGCCAGGAAGTCGTAGGCGCCCTCGTGCATGGCGGCCACCGCCATGTCGACGTCGCCATGGCCCGTGATCAGGATGACGGGCAGGTCCGGGTCTCGTTCGCGCAGCCGCCGGAACAGCTCCAGGCCATCGACCACCGGCATGCGTACGTCCGTGACGACGACGCCCTCGAAATCGGCCGACATTCGCTCCAGCGCCTCGGCGGCCGAGGCGGCGGTCTCGACGCGGAAGCCGGCCAGTTCCAGGGTTTGCCGGTTGGACTCCCGCATGGCGGGATCGTCGTCGACGAACAGCACGCGGTCGACGGCGTCGGAGGACATGGAAGCGATGGGAAAGGAAGCGTTCACGAAGCAGCCTCGGGAAGACGGATGATGAAACACGCCCCGCGCCCCGGTCCGGTCCGCACGGACAGCGTGCCGCCGAACTCGGCAACGATGTCGCGGCTGATGACCAGCCCCAGCCCGAGGCCGCGCGGCTTGGTGGTGACGAAGGGGGTGTAGAGGGCCGCCATGACGCTGTCGGGCAGGCCGGAACCGTTGTCGCCGACCTCGATGACGACCTGATCCGCGTCACGCGCGGCGTGTATCCATATGCGGGGGCCGGGCGTCTGCTCCAGCGCCTCGATGGCGTTCTGCAGGAGGTTGACCAGCACCTGTTCCAGACGCACGCGCTCGGCGCGTACCGCCAGGCCATCATCGATACCGGTGCGTTCGAGCGCGATGCCGTGCAGGCGCATCTGGGCACCGACCAGCGTCAGTGCGCCGTCGATGACGGCGGCCACTGGCTCGGGGCCGGAGGAAGCGCCGGAGGACTTGCGCGAGAAGGTCCGCAGCTCGTCGGTGATGACGCCTATACGCTGGGTGAGCGCGGCGATCGACGCCATGTTGCCGCGCGCCTGCTCGACATTGCCGCGGTCCAGGTAGGCGGCCGAGTTGTCGGCATAGCTGCGGATCGCCGCGACCGGCTGGTTGATCTCGTGCGCCACGCCGGCGGTGATCTGGCCCAGGAAGGCCAGTTTGTTGGCCTGCACCAGTTCTTCCTGCAGCTTGTGCAGCTCGGCTTCGGCGCGGCGCCGGTCCTCCATCTCGGCCCGCAACTGGTCGTTGGCGGCTCGCAGCTCGCCCGTGCGCGCCGCCACGCGCGACTCCAGCTCCTGGCGCGCGGCCGCCTGGACCAGCACGAGGTCGTGGGCGCGGTGCCGGCGATGCAGCCAGATCCCCGCCGCGAACAGGGCGCACAGCACCAGCAGCGCGGCGGCCACGCGGGCCGATGCCGCCGTGCGCGCCATGGCCTCGCGGGTCGCGCCCAGCAGATGGAACTGCCACGGCGTGCCGGGAACCGGTTCCTGCACATGCACGTATTCCTGTTCAGCCCGCCCGGGCAGGCTCGCCAACACCTGCCCCTCGCGTACCGGGGCCGCCTGCAGCGGTAGCGGCGCCAGCGGCGCATCACCGAACTGCAGGCTGGTCCGCAGCGCGTCCCGCTGCGCCGCCGACAGGGCGCCGTAGACCTGGAAGCGCCAGTCGTCCTGCGACGACAGCAGCACGACGCCATGCTCGTCGGTCACGAACACCGGGTCCGGAAAGCGCCGCCAGCCGGCCTCGACACCGTCGAACTCCACTTTCACGACCACCACCCCCAGCGTCCGGCCGTCCTGCTCCAGTTGCCGGCTCAGGTACAGGCCGGGGTGGTTGCTGACGTTGCCGAGCGCGAAATACTCCGCCTGGCCGGCGTGCGCCGCCCCCTGGAAATAGGGCCTGAACGCATAGTCCGATCCCACGAAGCTGGTGGGCTGGTTCCAGTTGCTGGCGGCCACGCCCACGCCGCGCGGATCGAGCAGGTAGATGACGGCGGCGCCGGTATCCCGGCTCAGCGCCTCGAACTTGAGATTCAGCGCGCCATAGCGCGCCGGGTCGCCGGTGGCCAACGCCGTCCGGACCTCGGAGTCCTGCGCCAGGACGAAGGGCAGCGAGCGCTGCTTGTCGAGTTCGGCGGTCAGCAGCGCGACCTTGAGCGCCGCCGCGTTGCGCGCCGCCGCCGCGACTTCCGCGTAGGCCTGCTCGCGGCCGATGCCTCCCGCCGCCCACAGCGCGGCCGCCAGCAGCGCGGCGCCGATCAGGACGAAACAGGCCCATGCCCGGCCATGGCCGGGAACCCGGAAGGACGACGGCGCGGGGCGGGCGTCCGGGGTGGGCAAGGAAATGGGGGGCATGGCCATGGACAGGAAAGTGATGTGCGAATTTTCACACACTATTTTTCAGCATGAGCGAAAAACCGCACAAGCAACCGGACAAGCCGCTTTTCTGGAAATGAATTCTCTATATGAATCAACAAGTTACGAATTCGTTACCGCTGCCGCAAAGCGGGCATGCCGATTGCATAAGGGGCGTCAACGATGCTCTCGCGAGCTCGGCAACCGTTGAAAACGAGGCCTCGCCTCCGCCACGTCGCGGCAGGCAACCAGCCACTGGAAGGGGACATCCCGATGATCGACATACCCGGCACGGCGCAGGCGCCCGTGCGCAAGAAGAAGTTCTACCAGATCCTGTACGTGCAGGTGCTGTTCGCCATCACGGTCGGCATCCTGCTCGGCCACTTCCATCCCCAGATCGGGGAATCGATGAAACCCCTGGGCGATGCCTTCATCAAGCTGGTGAAGATGATCATCGCGCCGGTCATCTTCCTGACGGTCACGACCGGCATCGCCGGCATGCGGGACCTGCAAAAAGTGGGTCGCGTCGTGGGCAAGGCCATGATCTATTTCCTGACCTTTTCCACGCTGGCTCTCATCATCGGCATGATCGTGGCCAACGTCGTGCATCCGGGCACCGGCCTGCACATCGACCCCGCCACGCTGGACGCGAAGGCCGTAGCCTCGTACTCGGCCAAGGCCCATGACCAGACCCTGGTCGGTTTCCTGATGAACATCATCCCGGACACGGTGGTCAGCGCCTTCGCCAGCGGCGACATCCTCCAGGTGCTGTTCTTCTCCGTGCTGTTCGGCATCTCGCTGGGCGCCGTGGGCGACAAGGGCGCGCCGGTCCTGAATTTCCTGCAATCCATCTCGTCGGCCTTCTTCAGGCTGGTCGCCATCCTGATGAAGGCCGCGCCCATCGGCGCCTTCGGGGCCATGGCGTTCACCATCGGCAAGTACGGCATCGGCTCCATCGCCAACCTGGCGCTGCTGGTCGGCACCTTCTACCTGACCTCGCTGCTGTTCGTGCTCGTCGTGCTGGGCGCCGTGGCCCGCTACAACGGCTTTTCCATCCTGAAGCTGATCCGCTACATCCGCGAGGAACTGCTGCTGGTGCTGGGCACCAGTTCGTCCGAGGCGGCCCTGCCCACGCTCATGGAGAAGATGGAACGCGCCGGCTGCTCCAAGCCCGTGGTCGGCCTGGTCATTCCCACCGGCTATTCCTTCAACCTGGACGGCACCAACATCTACATGACCCTGGCGGCCCTGTTCATCGCCCAGGCCACCGACATCCACCTGTCGCTGGTGGACCAGATCCTGCTGCTGCTCGTCGCGATGCTCAGCTCCAAGGGCGCGGCGGGCATCACCGGCGCGGGCTTCATCACCCTGGCCGCGACACTGTCGGTCGTGCCCTCGGTGCCGGTGGCCGGCATGGCGCTGATCCTGGGCATCGACCGCTTCATGTCCGAATGCCGCGCGCTGACCAACCTGGTGGGCAACGCGGTGGCCAGCGTCGTCGTGGCCCGCTGGGAAGGCGAGTTGGACAAAGACCGCCTGGACCAGGCCCTGAGCGCAGCGGGCGCCCAGCGGATCGAAGCGGACCTGGAAGGCGGCGAGGCGCTGGTTCCCGCGCACCGCTGATCGATCCCGTCATGCGGCCGGACTGGCCGCGCAAACAAAAAGGCATGCGTCCGCATGCCTTTTTGTTTGCTCTCGGAATCCATCAATTAATTAATAATTTAAACTATAAATTAAATCAACATTCAAGTTTTTATAGGGTTTTCACCTGATTCAGGATTCATTTTTATTTAACTATATTAAATAAATGACGATGAATCGTCATCCACCGCGCCCACCAAGAAGACAACCGAGATCCCGCGCGGCCGTCCACGAGGAGACAAGCATGAAGAGACGCTATCTGGCCAGCGGTATGCTCGCCGCGCTGGGAACGCTGCACGGCTGCGGCGGTTCCGACGACGCGGGGCCGTCCGTTCCAGGCCCCTCCGATCCCCCCCGCCTTGCCTGCGCCGACATCACGGCGGCCGCGCTGGGGATCCCCCGGCTCGAACTGGCCGCCCCTGAAACCGTCGCCGCCGCCTCCGCGGGCAACCCGGCGCAGTCCGTTCCCGCCCACTGCCGGCTGCAAGGCCGGCTGAACCTGCGCAACAGCGACGTCGACGGCAAGGCCTACGCCATCGGATTCGAGCTGCGCATGCCGGACACCTGGAACGGCCGCTTCTTCTTCCAGGGCGGCGGCGGCACGGATGGTGCGGTCAACCCCGCCCTGGGCACCCTGACGGGAGCGGGCGCCTCCACCAACGCGCTGTCCATGGGATTCGCCGTCGCCAGCACCGACGGCGGCCATACCAGCGAAAGCGAACCCATCGTCGGCGGCTCGCTGTTCGGCCTCGATCCCCAGGCCCGCGTGGACTACGGCTACAACGCGGTCGGCACCGTCACTCCGACCGCCAAGGCCATCCTCCAACGCTTCTACGGCCGCGGCGCCGACCATTCCTATTTCGTCGGCTGCTCGAACGGCGGCAGGCAGGCCATGGTGGCCGCCTCGCGCTTCGCCGACCAGTTCGACGGCATCGTCGCCGGCAACCCGGGCTTCAACCTGCCCCAGGCCGCCGTGCAGCACGCCTGGGACAACCAGGCCTTCGCCGCCGTCGCGCCGCGCACGGGCGGGGACCGGCCCATCATCAGCCAGGCATTCTCGTCCCAGGACATGCAATTGGTGGCCGACCGGACGGTGGCCGCCTGCGATGCGCTGGACGGCGCGGCCGACGGCATGATCGACGACCCCGTGGCCTGCAAGGCCGCCTTCAAGCCCGAAGACCTGGCCTGCCCCGGCGCCAAGGCCGATACCTGCCTGAGCGCGCCACAAGTGGATGCGCTGAAGAAAGTCTTCGGCGGCCCCAGGAACAGCAAGGGCGAGGCCCTATACGCCGACTGGCCCTACGATGCCGGCGTGGCGACCATGGGCTGGCGCTTCTGGAAACTGGGCACCTCGACCACCGAGGTCCCCAATTCCCTGATCGCGACCCTGGGCGGCGGCTCCCTGCCCTACGTCTTCACCACGCCTCCCACCCAGGTGCGCGGCACGGGCACGCAGGTCATCGACTACCTGCTCGGCTTCGACTTCGACACCGACGCGCCGAAAATCTTCGCCACCACGCCGGTCTACTCCGAGTCGCCGATGAGCTTCATGACGCCGCCCGACCCGGCCAATCTGGGCACCCTGAAAGCCCGCGGCGGCAAGATGATCGTCTACCACGGCAACAGCGACCCGGTGTTCTCGGTGAACGACACCATCGCCTGGTACCAGGGCCTGCGCCGTGCCCACGCCAATGCCTCGGACTTCACCCGGCTGTTCACGATACCCGGCATGAACCACTGCAGCGGCGGCCCGGCCACCGACAAGTTCGACATGGTGGCGGCCATCGTGGACTGGGTCGAAAAGGGTGTCGCCCCCGCCTCGGTCCCGGCCTCCGCCCGCCCCGGCTCCGACGCCCCCTGGCCCGACCGCACCCGCCCGCTGTGCCCCTACCCCCAGCAGGCCCGCTACACCGGCAGCGGTTCGCTGGAGGACGCGAAGAACTTCCGCTGCGTCACCCCCGCTTCCTGAGACCGGGCGTGCGGCGCGGGCCGCTTCGCCCGCCGCCGCGTCAGCCCGGCCAGTCTGAGCCGCGTATCACGCAGCAGAAATTCCCGGGCCTGAACGACGGGTCCTTGTCGGCAATCACGTCCGCCTTGACGTTGCCAAAGGTGGTCTGGGGCTTGTGCCGGATACCGTCGTAGAAGGCCTGGATGATGTCCTCCTTGAAGCGCGGCCCGCGCGGGTGGGCGGCCACCACGGCTGCGCGCACCACCTCGCTGTATTCGGCATGGGTCAGCCCCAGCACGTCCATCTCCACCCCCGCCGTCACCAGGGCAATGACGGGATGCATGTGTTCGGGGATGCCGGGGGTCGTATGCAGCGCGATCGCCGTCCATACCAGATCGATGTCGCGCTGGGTGATACCGCGGCTTTGCAGGAAATCGCGCGCCGCGTCGGCGCCGTCCACCTCGAAGCGGTTGCAATCGCTGCGATGCCCGGGTACCAGGCCCATGTCATGGAACATGCATCCGCAATAGAGCAGTTCGGGGTCGAACTCCACGCCCCGGCGCCTGCCCGCCAGCGCGCCGAAATAGAACACCCGGCTGGAGTGATGGAAAAGCAATGGCGAGGCGGTGTCCTTCACCAGTTCGGTGATGTCGCGGGCCAGTTGGCTGTCGGGGATCCTGACCCCGTCGATGTCGAGACTCATGGCTGTGGTCCTTGTTCCAAAGTTCCAGTCCATTCTCGGCCTAGGCTAGAATGTCCTCAATCAACGCAATACGTCAAATACTGCCAAATCACGCGATAAGGCGACACCGTCCCCGACTCCTCCGCCATGACCAGGACCATCGCCATCCTTGCCCTGCCCGGCGTCCAGTTGCTGGATGTATCGGGTCCGCTGGACGTGTTCGCCCAGGCCAACGCCGAGCGCGGCCGCGAGCTGTATGCGCTGCGTGTCGTGGGCTACGAGCCGGGGCCGATCCGCAGCTCGTCCGGTGTCCGCATCCTGGCCGATGCCGTCGTGGGAGAACCGGTCGGACGCCTGGATACCCTGCTGGTGGCGGGCATGCCGCACGCATCCAGCGCGGTCCTGAACACCCCGGCCCTGCATTGGCTGCGCACCGCCGCCCGGGCGGCCAACCGCTACGGCTCCGTCTGTACGGGCGCCTTCGTCCTGGCCGCCGCCGGACTGTTGGCCGGACGGCGGGTGACGACCCACTGGGACGCGGCTCCCCGCCTCGCTCAGGCCTACCCGGATGTGACGGTCGAAGCGGACGCGCTCCATGTGCGCGACGGCAAGGTACGCACCTCCGCCGGCGTGACCGCCGGGCTGGACCTTGCCCTGTCGCTGGTGGAGGAGGATTTCGGCCGCGACCTGGCGGCGCGCGTCGCCTCTCAATTGGTGATGTACTTCAAGCGTCCCGGCGGCCAACTGCAATTCAGCCGGAAGGGACATGCGGGCCCCGTCGGGCGTTCGGCGCTACAGGAAGTGCAGCGCTGGGCGGCCGCGCATCCGGCGCTGCCCCTGACGGTGGAGGCCCTGGCCGAACACACTGGCCTGAGCCCGCGCCATTTCGCCCGCCTGTTCCGCGCCGAGGTCGGCGTCACGCCCGCCGCCTGGGTGGAAAACATCCGTGTCGCCGCCGCCCGCGCCCTGCTGGAGGCCGGATCGACCTCCCCCAAACAGGTGGCGGCCCGATGCGGCTTCGCCAACGTCGACACCCTGCGCCGGGCCTTCCTCAAGCACGTGGGCGTCTCTCCCTCCGTCTACCGCCGCCACCAGGCGGGAAGCGCCAAGGGCTAGGAGGCAAAACGGAACAAAAAAAGCCCCCACTCGCGTGGAGGTTTTTCACACCTGGGCGCGCGTAAGCGCGTAGGGGGCTTACACCCCTCTCAGGCCTTCTTGACTTTCTCGAGCATCTTGAAAATGCCCTTCGGCGCCCCAACAAAAAGACGCTTGAAGGCCTTGCCCAGGCAACGACGCTCAAGCGTGTTGCGGCGCGTACGTTTCTTTTCCGCCATGTCGATCTCCAGTCATTGAATCCGGCTAACCCGCTATTCTAGCGGATTTTCTGGCGCTGCCGTCAAGCCGCTCAACGCTGGGAAGCGCCTCCGGCGACGCCGCCGACGACTTCCGTTGTTTTCTGCTCGGCCTTGCCCAGCACCCGCCCCAGGGCCTTTTCGGTCTGGTGCGAGACGACCCGCCAAGTATGGCCGACTTCGGGAATGGTGTGGACGGCGATGGTGCCGGCCGTCAGGGCAAGCGCGATGGCAATCAGCACCGCCACCCGCAGGCTGCGGGGCGGTGGCGGAACGTCGCCAAGCGTGGGCGGCGGGATGTACATGCCGGCCTCGGCGCCCAACAGATCGACAGAGGAGGATTTGCGCTTGCTCATAAGCAATATCGTAACCCGCCCGCCCTTTTATGGCCGTACCTTCCTGTTACGCAATCTTGTCAAACGTTGCGATTTTCGCAGCATCTCCTAAACGGCTACGATTGAAGAATCGCCGGCCTTCTTCCGGCACGTGAACCGAACGATGTCCTCCGCCCCCATCTCCCCCGATTCTCCCCAGGAAACCGCCGCCGAACCCGAGATCCGGGTGGTGGGCGCGCGCCAGAACAACCTGAAGAACCTGAGCCTGACCATCCCCACCAACGAACTCGTGGTGGTGACCGGCGTGTCCGGCTCGGGCAAGAGTTCGCTCGTCTTCGACACGCTGTACGCCGAAGGCCAGCGCCGCTATGTCGAGACTTTCTCGCCGTACGCGCGCCAGTTCCTGGATCGCATGGACAAGCCCCAGGTCGACCGCATCGAGGGCATCCCGCCCGCCATCGCTATCGACCAGACCAACCCGGTGCGCACCTCGCGCAGCACGGTCGGCACCATGACCGAACTGAACGACCACCTGAAGCTGCTGTACGCGCGGGCCGGCCGGCTGTTCTGCCGCCAGTGCGCGCGGCCGGTGCAGAAGGACACGCCCGACTCCATCCATGCGTCGCTGGCGCGCCGCTCGGCCGAAGCCGGCGACCCGCGCCTGGTCGTGACCTTCCCGGTCCAGGTGCCGGCCAACTACAGCGAGGACGAGATCCGCGGCTTCCTGGAACGCCAGGGCTACACGCGGGTGCACGCCAAGCGCAAGGTCGGCACCGGCAAGAACGCCGTGCAGTTGCTGGACGTGGTGCAGGACCGCTTCCGTTTCGGCAATGCCGAGCGGGCGCGCGTGATGGAGGCGCTGGACGCCGGGCTGCGGCTCGGGGCCGGGCGGGTGGACGTGCGCGTGGTGGACGAGGAAGGCAAGGAAACCGCGCTGTGGAAATTCAGCGACGAAATCCATTGCGCCGACTGCGACATCGCCTATTCCACCGCCACACCCAGCTCGTTCTCTTTCAACTCGCCGCTGGGCGCCTGCGAGGCCTGCCGCGGTTTCGGCCGGGTGATAGGCGTGGACTACGGCCTGATCATCCCCGACGAGAGCAAGACACTGCGCGGAGGCGCCATCCGCCCCTGGCAGACGGCCAGCTACAAGGAATGCCAGGACGACCTGGTGAAGTACGCGGCCCGCGCGGGCATCCCGCTGGACGTGCCCTGGCGCAAGCTGACCGACGCCCAGCGCGAATGGGTGCTGCAGGGCACGCCCGACTGGAAGGGCGGCAACGACGCCTGGAAACACCAGTGGTACGGCGTGAAGCGCTTCTTCGACTGGCTGGAAACCAAAGCCTACAAGATGCACATCCGCGTGCTGCTGTCGAAGTATCGCGCGTACACCCCGTGCACGGCCTGCAACGGCGCCCGCCTCAAGCCCGATTCGCTGCTGTGGCGGGTGGGCACCAAGGCCGAGGCCGACCAGGTGCTGCCCGAATCCGACGGCCGCTACGCCCGCTTCCGGCCGGTGAACGTGTCCTGGAGCAATGCCACCCTGACGGCCCTGCCTGGCCTGTCCATCCATGACCTGATGCTGCTGCCCATCGAGCGCGTGCGCGCGTTCTGCGACGCCCTGCACTTCGAGGGCGTGATGGATGCCGCCACCGAGCTGCTGTTGCAGGAAGTGCGCGCGCGGCTGAAGTTCCTGTGCGACGTGGGCCTGGGCTACCTGACGCTGGACCGCCAGAGCCGCACCCTGTCTGGCGGCGAGGTGCAGCGGATCAACCTGACCACCGCCCTCGGGACGTCCCTGGTCAATACCCTGTTCGTGCTGGACGAGCCGTCCATCGGCCTGCACCCGCGCGACATGAACCGCATCGTCGAGGTCATGCACCGGCTGCGCGACGCGGGCAACTCGCTGGTGGTGGTGGAGCACGATCCCCAGGTCATGCTGGCGGCCGACCGCGTCATCGACATCGGGCCGGGGCCGGGCGAGCGCGGCGGCAACATCGTCTTCAACGGCTCGCCGGCGCAGTTGCGCAAGGCGCAGACGCTGACCGGCGACTACCTGTCGGGCCGCCGCCACGTGGCGGCGCCGCGCCCCATGCCGGTCAACGCCAACACGCCCCGGCTGATCGTCGAGGGCGCGCGCGAGCACAACCTGAAGAACGTGACGGTGGAATTCCCGCTGGGGCGCCTGGTGTGCGTGACGGGCGTATCGGGATCGGGCAAGTCGACGCTGATCCAGGACGTGCTGTACCCCGCCCTGCTCAAGCTCAAGGGCAAGCCCACCGAGGCTGCCGGCGCGCACGACCGCATCCTGGGCGACGACTGGATCGCCGAAGTGGTCATGGTCGACCAGTCCGCCATCGGCAAGACGGCCCGCTCCAATCCGGCCAGCTATGTGGGCGCGTTCGACGGCGTGCGCAAGCTGTTCGCCCAGGCGCGGCTGTCCAAGGAGCGCGACTACACCGCCGGCATGTTCAGCTTCAACGCCGGCGACGGCCGCTGCCCGACCTGCGGCGGCACCGGCTTCGAGCACGTCGAGATGCAGTTCCTGTCCGACGTGTACCTGCGCTGCCCCGACTGCGACGGCACCCGTTTCCGGCCCGAGATCCGCGAGGTCACCATCGAGCGCAAGGGCCGGGCGGCCTCGATCTCCGATGTGCTGGAGATGACCGTGACCGAAGCCCTGGACTTCTTCGAGGGCGAGCGCGACATCCAGTACGGCCTGGCGCCGCTGGCCGACGTGGGCCTGGAATACGTGCGCCTGGGCCAGCCCGTGCCGACCCTGTCGGGCGGCGAGGCGCAGCGCCTGAAGCTGGCCGGCCACCTGGCCGAGGCGGCGCGCTCGGGCATCTCGACCATAGGCGCCAAGCTGTCGAAGAAGGGCAGTCTGTTCCTGTTCGACGAGCCCACGACCGGCCTGCACTTCGACGACATCGCGCGCCTGATGGGCGCCTTCCGCAAGCTGCTCGCGGCCGGCCACACGCTGGTCGTGATCGAGCACAACCTGGACGTGATCCGGGCCTCGGACTGGCTGATCGACCTGGGCCCGGAAGGCGGCGACGCCGGCGGGGAAGTCCTGGCCACCGGCACGCCGCAGGCCATCATGGACCACCCGGCCTCGCACACCGGCCGCGCGCTGCGGGAATACGAAGCCGAGATCGGCAGCCTGGCCGATGCCCAGGCCACGGCCGCCGTGCCGGCGACCACCGTGGCCGAGCGCTTCGAGCCCTACGTGGTCGCGCGCAACGACGCGTCCGAAGGCGTGCCGCTGCAGAACCTGCTGTCCCGGCGCCGCCACGCCGCGCGCGCGATCGAGATCAAGAACGCGCGCGAGCACAACCTGAAGAACGTGGACGTCGAGATCCCGCGCAACACCTTCACGGTCATCACCGGGGTATCGGGCTCGGGCAAGTCGACACTGGCCTTCGACATCCTGTTCAATGAAGGACAGCGCCGCTACCTGGAATCGCTGAACGCGTACGCGCGGTCCATCGTCCAGCCCGCGGGCAAGCCGGACGTGGACGCCATCTTCGGCATCCCGCCCACCGTGGCGATCGAGCAGCGCACCAGCCGCGGCGGCCGCAAGTCGACCGTGGCGACGATGACCGAGACCCACCACTTCATGCGCCTCTTGTACATGAAGCTGGGCACCCAGTACTGCCCCAACTGCGACATCCCGGTCGAGCCCCAGACCTTCGACCTGATCGTCAGCCGCATCATGCGCGAGCTCAAGGGCCAGCACATCGGCGTGCTGGCGCCGCTGGTCAGCGCGCGCAAGGGTTATTACACCGACCTGGCCAAGTGGGCGTCGAACAAGGGCTACACCCACCTGCGCGTGGACGGCGCCTTCATCCCGACCACCAAGTGGCCCCGGCTGGACCGCTTCAAGGAACATGACATCGACCTGCCGGTGGCCGACCTCGTCGTCGACCCGGCGAACGAAGCAGCCCTGCGGGCGGCCGTGCACGAGGCGCTCGAACACGGCCACGGCGTGATGAGCGTGGCCTGGCCGCTGCAGAAACTGCGCGTGGCGATGGCCAGCGGCGCCGAGGCGCCGGCTCCCGACCTGGAGCAGCGCGTGTTCTCGGTCAAGCGCGCCTGCCCCTCGTGCGGCCTGAGCTTTCCCGAGCCCGACCCGCGCATGTTCTCGTACAACTCCAAGCACGGCTGGTGCCCGTCCTGCTTCGGCACGGGCCTCAAGCTGCAAGGCTTCGACGCCGAGCAGACCGGCGAGGAAACGGCCTGGAACGCCTGGTACGAAGGCGAGGCGCAGCCCTGCGGCGACTGCCACGGCCAGCGCCTGAACCGCAACGCGCTGGCGGTGCGCTGGCGCGACCGCTCCATCGCGCAGTTGTCGTCGCTGGCGGTGCGCGATGCCGGTTCTTTCTTCCGCAACCTGGAAACGGCGGGCCGCGAGGCCGACATCGCGCGCGACATCCTGGCCGAACTGCGCAGCCGGCTGGAGTTCCTGGAAGAAGTCGGACTGGGCTACCTGGCGCTGGACCGCGCCGCGCCGACGCTGTCCGGCGGCGAGGCCCAGCGCATCCGCCTGGCCGCGCAACTGGGCTCCAACCTGCAAGGCGTCTGCTACGTGCTGGACGAGCCGACCATCGGCCTGCACCCGCGCGACAACCGCATCCTGCTGAACGCGCTGTCGCGGCTGGAAAGCAAGGGCAACACGCTGGTGGTGGTCGAGCACGACGAGGACACCATCCGGCGCGCCGCCCACGTGATCGACATCGGCCCGGGCGCCGGCGTCCGGGGCGGTACCGTCGTCGCCCAAGGGCGGGTGCAGGACATCATCGCCAACCCCGCGTCGCTGACGGGCAAGTACCTGGCCCACCCGCTGCAGCATCCGCTCCAGCCCCGGCGCGCGATCAGCGACGACACGCCGCGCATCACGGTACGCAAGGCGCGGCTGCACAATCTGCGCGACGTCGATGCCAGCTTCCCCGTCGGCCGGCTGACCGTCGTGACCGGGGTGTCGGGCTCGGGCAAGTCGACCCTCGCGCGCGACGTGCTGCTGGACAACCTGCAACGCCGCGTGGGCAAGGACGCCACGGAACAGAGCGGGTGGACCGGCTGCGCCGGCATCGACGGCTGGAAGGGCATCGACCGCGTGCTGGAGGTCGACCAGACCCCCATCGGCAAGACGCCGCGGTCCTGCCCCGCCACCTACGTCGGATTCTGGGACACCATCCGCAAGCAGTTCGCCGACACGATGGAGGCGCGCATGCGCGGCTGGGCCGCCGGGCGCTTCAGCTTCAACACCGGCGAGGGCCGCTGCCCGGTCTGCGAAGGCCAGGGCATGCGCACCATCGAGATGAACTTCCTGCCGGACGTAAAGGTGCCCTGCGACGCCTGCAACGGCGCCCGCTTCAACCGCGAGACCCTGGCCGTGCACCTGCGCGGCAAGAGCGTGGGCGAAGTGCTGGCGATGGAGATCGACGACGCCGTCGAATACTTCGCCGCCCATCCGTCCATCCTGAACCCGCTGCAACTGCTGCAAAGCGTGGGACTGGGCTACCTGACGCTGGGCCAGCCCTCGCCCACGCTGTCGGGCGGGGAGGCGCAGCGCATCAAGCTGGTGACCGAGCTGGCCAAGGCCAGGCTGGACGAAGGCACGATGCGCACCGGCCGCGCCTACAAGGCGCCGCACACGCTGTACGTGCTGGACGAACCGACCGTGGGCCTGTCCATGGCGGACGTGGAAAAGCTGATACGCGTGCTGCACCGCCTGGTGGACGCCGGCAACACGGTGGTGGTGATCGAGCACAACCTCGACGTCATCGCCGAGGCCGACTGGCTGATGGACATGGGGCCCGAAGGCGGCAACGAAGGCGGCCTGGTGGTCGTGCAGGGCACGCCCGAGCACGTCATGGCGCAGCGCGCGCGCTCGCATACCGGCCGGGTGCTGGCCGAGTTCATGGCGCCGCAGGAAGCGGCCGCCAAGGCGTCCTGAGCATGCGGCCGCAGTTGATCGAGACCATCCGGGTCGAGCACGACGGACGCATGCCGCTGCTGCCCTGGCATCTGGAGCGGCTTGGCGCCTCGTGCTCGGAGCTGGCCTACCACTGGTCGGTGGACGCGGTGCAGCGGGCCATCGCCCGAGCGGCAGCCACGCTGCCCGACGGCGTCGGGCAGCGCATGCGCGTGCTGGTCGCGGACAACGGCGCCGTCGAGGTCGAGACCTCGGCGCTGCCGCCGCTGCCGTCCCGCCCCCGCGTGGCGCTGGCCACCGAGCGCCTGGATTCGGGCACGGCGCTCCTGCGCCACAAGACCACATGGCGGCCCTGGTACGAGGGCGCGGCGGCCTGGCTGGCCAATCACCCCGGCCACTTCGACCTGCTGTACCTGAACGAACGCGACGAGCTGTGCGAAGGCAGCCGCACCAACGTCCATCTGCTGCTGGACAACCGCTGGGTCACGCCGCCGGTGTCCTGCGGCCTGTTGCCAGGCGTGCAGCGCGCCGCGCTGCTGGACGACGAACAGGTCGAGGAAGCCGTCGTGACACGCGCCGACCTTGGCCGGGCGCAGGGACTGCGGCTGTCCAACGCCCTGCGCGGCTGGTTCGACGTGGTCCTGGACTAGCGTTCCGCCGGAAACACCACCCTCAGCACTTCATGCGCCGCCGCCAGGCCCATGGCGGCGGTCACCGTGACCGCCGACCCGTAGCCCGCGCAGGACAGGCCCTGCGGCGCCCCGGCCGGCACGTCCCCGTCCTGGGTCCAGGCCGCCGGCAGCCGGGCGGGCTGGTCCACCCACAGCGCGCGGACCTTCATCTTCGGCACCCGGCGCGCCGGCTTGCCCGCAGCGGTCGATGCCTTGGGATAGCCATGCTGGCGCCGGAGCTGGTTGCGGATCTTGGCCAACAGCGCATCGTTGACGGCTTCCGACAGATCGCCCGCGCGCAGCGCCAAGGGATCCGTCTTGCCGCCCGCCCCGCCGCACACCACCAACGGCGCGCCGCTGCGCCTGGCATGCAGGATCATCGCGATCTTGGCCGACACCTGGTCGGTGCAGTCCAGCACCACGCTGCCCTCGTCCGCCAGCAGCCGCGCGGCGTTGTCGGGCTCGAGGAAATCGTCGACCAGGTTCAGCACACACCGTGGGGAGATGTCGCGGATGCGATCGGCCATGGCCTCGACCTTGGACTGCCCCAGCGTGCGGCCCAGGGCGTGGACCTGGCGGTTGATGTTGGATTCGGCGATGTGGTCCAGGTCGATCAGCGTCAGGGTGCCGATGCCGCTGCGGGCCAGCGCCTCGGCCGCCCACGAGCCCACTCCGCCCAGCCCCACGACGGTGGCGCGCGCGGCGCGCAGCGCATCCAGGGCACCCGCCCCGTATAGGCGATCCAGCCCGCCGAAGCGGCGCTCGGTATCGATGTCGCAGCTCATGACGGGAACTCCGGGTGGGGAAGACGAGAAGACATGGAAACAGCCTGCCGGCGGCCGGAACGAAGACGGCTCCGATGTTAGCAGCCCGCCGGGCCGCCCTCTTCCCGGGCCCCGGGGGTAGAATGGACACCGCCACAAGAAACCGCCGCGAGACCACGGCGACATTTTTTTCCGTTCCCTCCCCACCTTGCCTGCCCCCACGCCGCGCCAGGACGCCCCCGCCCCCGAGCCGCACGACACGCCGCTCGACGACCGCGGTGTCGCCGTCTTCTGCACGCTGGCGATCCTGAGCCACATGGCGCTGACCGGCGGCCGGGTGACCGTCTCGCTGGGCGCGCTGGCGCAGGGCGCCTCCAGCTTCACCGTGGGCGTGCTGATGGCGCTGTTCGCGCTGGTCCCCATGCTGCTGTCGGTTCACACCGGGCGCTGGGTCGATCATATCGGCGCGCGGCGCCCGCTGCGCATAGGCGTGGGCCTGCTGATCGCGGGCAGCCTGCTGCCCTTCATCGTGCCCGAGACGCAGGTACTGTTCCTGTCCAGCTGCCTGACCGGCATCGGCTGCATGGTGTGCCAGATCTCGGTGCAGAACGTCATGGGCATCCATGCCGCGCCCGACCGGCGCATCCTGAATTTCTCGCGGCTGTCCCTGTCGCTGTCGATCTCCGGCTTCGGCGGCCCGCTGGTGGCCGGCCTGTCCATCGATCACCTGGGCGTGCGCTGGGCCTTCGGCGTGCTGCTGCTGTGCCAGCTGGGCGCGCTGGGACTGCTGCTGCGGCAGCAGCACCGGCTGCCGCGCGCCGCCGGCAACACCCGGCCCGCCTCGCGCGAACAGGTCAGCGACCTGCTGGCCAACCCCACGCTGCGCCGCGTGCTGGTCGCCACGGCCCTGCTGTCGGGCGCCTGGGATCTGAACTCCTTCATGGTGCCTATCTTCGGCGCCTCGATCGGCCTGTCGGCCACGACCATAGGCGTCATCCTGTCGGCCTTCGCCGTGGCGACCTTCGTCATCCGCATGCTGCTGCCGTGGATACAGCGGCGCCTGGCGCCCTGGACCCTGCTGCGCACCGCCATGTTCACCGCCAGCGCGGTCTACGTGCTGTATCCGTTCTTCCGCGACGTCCCGATCCTGATCATCCTGGCCTTCCTGCTGGGCCTGGCGCTGGGCAGCGGCCAGCCCAGCCTGCTGGCGCTGCTGCACACGCACGCGCCGCCGGGCCGCGCCGCCGAGGCGCTGGGGCTGCGCATGGCGACCATCAACGGCGGCCAGTTCGTGTTGCCGCTGGCCTTCGGCAGCCTGAGCGCGCTGGCCGGCCTGGGGCTGCCCTTCTGGACCGTGGCGGCCTGCCTGCTGGCGGGCGGCATCTTCAACCGCTCGCCCAAGCGGCCCGTGGCCACACGGCGCGAGGAGGCCGGCTGACGTGTCCCCCGATGCCTTCCCTCCCGAATACCACCCGCTGCTGCTTACCGCGGCCCAGCGCCAGGCCTCCATCGACGCGGCCTTGGGCGCCTGGCGCCCGCGCGACGACGTCTGGCTGTACGCCTACGGCTCGCTTATCTGGAATGCCGGCTTTCCCTTGCAGGAACGGCGCCAGGCGGTCGTGCGCGGCTACCACCGATCGCTGTGCCTGTGGTCGCGCATCAACCGGGGGACGCTGTCCGCACCGGGACTGGTGTTCGGCCTGAACCGGGGCGGCAGTTGCCGGGGCTTCGCGCTGCGCATCGCCGCCGCCGACGTCCGGCCCGTCTTCGCCACCCTGTGGGAACGCGAGATGATGATGGGCTCCTACCTGCCCCGCTGGCTACGCTGCGAGACGGCCCAGGGCCCCGTCGACGCGTTGGCCTTCGTGATCGACCGGCGCGGCACGGGCTATGCCGGGGGGTTGCAGGAAACGGAACTGCTGGCGGCGATCCGCCAGGGCCATGGCCGCTACGGCGCCTGCGTGGACTACGTGCTGGACACCGCGCGGGCGCTGCGCACCCACGGGATACGCGACCGCGCGCTCGAACGCCTCGCGCGGCGCCTGGCCGCCCCGCCCGGGGAAGGCGGCGGCAACCCGGTATAGTGAGGGCTGGAGTCCCTCTTTCCGCCGATCATGTCCATCGCCGACATCCGCCAGAACTACCAGCAGGGCGCCTTGCTGGAAGCCGACGCCCCCGCCTCGCCGTTCGAATTGTTCGAGGCCTGGTTCGGCCGCGCCGTCTCCGACAAATTGCCCGACGCCAACGCCATGACGCTGGCCACCGTGGACGAACGCGGCCGCCCGGCCGCGCGCACGGTGCTGCTCAAGGGCTACGACGAACGCGGCTTCGTGTTCTACACCAACTACCGGTCGCGCAAGGGGCGGGACCTGGCCCATCTGCCCTATGCCAGCCTGTTGTTCTTCTGGCCCGAGCACGAACGGCAGATCCGCATCGAGGGCCGGGTGGAACCGACCTCGGACCAGGAATCGGACACCTATTTCCACAGCCGGCCGCTGGCCTCGCGCATCGGCGCCTGGGCTTCGGACCAGAGCACCGAGATCCCCGACCGCGACGTGCTGCGCGCGCGCGAAGCCCAGTTGCTGGCCGAGCTGGGCGAGCATCCCCCGCGGCCCGCGCACTGGGGCGGATACCGCGTGGTGCCCGACGCCATCGAGTTCTGGCAGGGCCGTCCGTCCCGCCTGCACGACCGCCTGGTCTATCGCTCCCTGCCCGAAGGGGGCTGGCGCATCGTGCGCCTGGCGCCGTGACCGCCGCATGATCCCGCAAGACCCGTCTCCCGATCCGGACGAGCCGGCGGACGGCGAGGACGGCGCGCAGCGCTCGTTCTTCGGCGACGCGCCCGCCCCGCAGCCGGCCCGGGCCAAGAGCCGGACCAAGACGATCCCGGCCGCCGAGCACCCCGATGCGCTGCGGCAGTTGGGTGCCGCGATGCCCGGACAGTTGCACCTGGGCACCTCGTCGTGGGCCTTCGCCGGCTGGAACGGCATCGTCTACGGCGCCAAGGCCAGCGAATCGCTGCTGTCGCGCGAGGGCCTGCCCGCGTATTCCTCGCACCCCCTGCTCAACAGCGTCAGCCTGGACCGCACCTTCTACGCGCCCTTGACCACCGAGCAGTACGCCCATTACGCGAACCAGGTGCCCACGGGCTTTCGTTTCGTCGTCAAGGCGCCCAACCTGGTGACCGATGCCGTGCTGCGCGACGACCGCGGCGCGCCGTCCGGCCCCAACCCCAGTTTCCTGGACCCGGTGCTGGCCACCGACCACTTCGTGACGCCCTGCCTGGAAGGCCTGGGCACGAAGGCGGGTCCGCTGGTGTTCCAGTTCTCGCCCCTGCCGCCCGAGATCCTGGGCGACCCCTCCGGCTGGGTGGCCCGCCTGTCGGCCTTCCTGGCGGCGCTGCCGCCGCTGCCCGCCTCGCAGGGCCATGAACGCCCCTTCTACGCGGTGGAATTCCGCGATCCGCAGACGGTCACGCCGCGCATGATGAAGATGCTGGCGGAACGCGGCGTGCGCTACTGCGTCGCCATCCACGCGCGGATGCCATCGGCGGCGCGCCAGATGCAGGCCGTGGCCGCCACCGGCCCCGGTCCGCTGGTGGTGCGCTGGAGCCTGCTGGCGGGCCAGCGCTACGAAGCGGCCAAGGCGCGCTTCTCGCCCTTCGACAAGATCCAGGTCCAGGATCCCGAGACGCGGCGGGTGCTGGCCGAGGCCGCGCTGGCCGCCCATGCCTCGGGCCAGCCGGCCTGGATCGTGGCCAACAACAAGGCCGAGGGCAGCGCGCCGCTGACGCTCGAGCTCTTGGCAAGGGAAATCGCGGCACGCTCCGCGCCGCCCGGATAGAATGAGGGTTTACAGCAACATCAGCCACGCACCCTGCGCCCGGGTGCCTCAGCGCTCTCCCTGGATGCCCGCAGCTCTTCCGGATTTCGATTCCACCGCCTTCCGCTCCGCCCTGGGCCGCTTCGCCACCGGCGTGACGGTCGTCACCGCCATGGGCGCCGACGGACATCCCGTCGGCCTGACGGTCAGTTCGTTCAATTCGGTATCGTTGTCCCCGCCGCTGGTGCTGTGGAGCCTGTCGCTCACGTCCGGGTCGCTGACCGTGCTCGAGACGGCCAGCCACTACGCGGTGAACGTGCTGGCGGCCGACCAGATCGACGTCGCCCGGCGCTTCGCCACGCGCGGCCATCCGGCCGAGCGCTTCGCGCACGTCACCTGGCGGCCCGGCACCCATGGCGCCCCGCTGATCGACGGTTGCACCGCCTGGTTCGAATGCTATAACCGCAGCAGGTATCGCGAAGGCGACCACTGCATCTTCGTCGGCGAAGTCGAGCACTGCCGCCACACCGACGCGATGCCGCTGGTGTTCCATGCCGGCGGCTTCGACCTGACGCCGCAGCGGCCGCGCAAGGCCCCCTGAACCCTCTTACCCGCCAGGCTTTCCATGCATCGTCGCACCGTCCTCGCCCTGCTCTGCGCCCTGTCCCTAACTGCCTGCAACGGCTATTTCGGCTCGGCCGACGATGACAACGGCGGAGGTGGCGGCGGCGGGGGCAACAGCGATGCCCAGGGCATCTGGACCGGCAACCTCACCAGCGACACCTTGTCGCTCAGCATGCTGGTCACGCCCAGCAACGAATTGTGGGCCATGTCCTGGAGCGAGGGCTTCAGCCAGGTCCGGCGCATGACCCGCGGCACCGGGTCCCTGAACGGCAAGGCCTTCACCGGCACGGGCAAGACCTTCGGCACCGGCGACACCACGGTCGAGACCGCCAACCTGACCGGCACGGTCACCAGCGCGTCCAGCTTCGACGGGAACCTGGGCCAGAACGTGACCTTCTCGTCCAGCTTCAGCAGCCAGTACAACGACGCCTTCGACCTGGCCAACTACGCCGGAACGTGGACCGGCCGCGACAGCATCAGCAGCTCGCCCGTAACGTTCACCATCCAGTCCAATGGCGATTTCTCCGCCAACTCGCAGGTCAGCGGCAGACCGGACACTTGCAGCATTAATGGCAGGCTGGCCAAGGCCTCGTCGGGCAAGAACTACGCGACCACGACCTTCTCGTTCGGCAACGCCACGAACTGCCTGAGCCAGCATGCGGGCGCCAGCATGCAGGGCGTGGCGATGCGGTTGACGGAAAAGGACAAGCAGCCGCTGCTGCTGATCATGGCCACCAACAGCAGCCAGTCCGCGGGCTGGTTCGCCTACGCGCGCAAGCAGTAGATCAGGCTTCGCCCGACCCCACGGCCGCTCGTCCCAGGCGATCGCGCACCGCCGTCCAGGCGGGCGCACCGGGCGGCTGTTCGAACAGCAGGATATCTACTCCCTTGCCGTCCAATTCGCGCAAGGTCGCGTACAGCGCCTGCGCATAGCGCTCCGGATCGGCGGGCGCCTCCAGCCAGCAGGCCGCGCCGCCCGGATCCTGGCGGGACCATACCCCCACCGAGCGGCCGCGCGCCGCCTCGGCGGCGACCTCGTCCGCGAGCCGGCCGGCGTCGACCAGCCTGAGCGGCGTGCGCGGCGCATAGTGCGCCGACAGCGATCCCGATACACGCGGCACCGGGCGCTGCGCGTCCATCTGGGCGCGGGTCAGCACGGCGCTGCCCAGCACCTCGGACAGGGCCAGCGCCGAGACCTGGCCCGGACGCAGCAGGATGGGAATCTGGGTGGAAACGTCGACGATGGTCGATTCGATGCCGACCTCGCAGGGACCACCGTCCAGCACCAGCGGTACCGCGTCGCCGAACTCGTCGGCCACGTGGGCCGCCGTGGTCGGGCTGACCCGGCCGAAGCGGTTGGCCGACGGCGCGGCCAGGCCGCCGTCGAATGCGGCCAGCAGGGCCTGCGCGGCCGGATGCGAGGGACAGCGCAGCCCCACCGTGTCCTGCCCGCCCGTCACGGCATCCAGCACGCCGGCGGCGCGCGGCAGGATCAGCGTCAGCGGCCCGGGCCAGAACGCGTCCATCAGCCGGCGGGCAACGTCGGGAATGCTCGCGGCCCAGCGCGACAGGTCGGCGCCGGCCGCGACGTGAACGATGACGGGATGGTCGTTGGGCCGGCCTTTCGCGGCGAAGATGCGCGCGACCGCCTCGGCATCCGAGGCATCGGCGGCCAGGCCATAGACCGTCTCGGTGGGCAGGCCCACCAGTTGCCCGGCCTTGAGCAGCGCCACCGCCTGCGCGATGGCGTCGGGCGTGGGCGGCAGGATGCGTGCGCTCATGCGGCTACGGATAGGCGATGCCCAGCGCCGCCGCCACCTGCGCGGCACTGCGCTCGGCCTGCGCCCGGTCGGTGCCCAGGCAGGTCACGTGGCCCATCTTGCGGCCACGCCGCGCTTCGGCCTTGCCATACAGGTGGAGCTTGGCGGTAGGCGCCTGCAAGGCGCGGCTCCAGGCCGGCTCGGCGGCCTGTTCGCCCGTCTGGAACCAGATGTCGCCCAGGATGTTGAGCATGACCGAGGCGGCCAACGGATCGGACGACCCCAGCGGCTGGCCCGCCAGCACCCGCGCCTGCTGTTCGAACTGGCTGGTGACGCAGGCATCGATGCTGTAGTGGCCGCTGTTGTGCGGCCGCGGCGCGATTTCGTTGACGATCAGGCGCTCGCCCGGCAGCACGAAAAACTCCACGCACAGCACGCCGCAATACTCCAGCCCGGCCGCGACCTGCAGCGCCGCGGCGCGGGCGCGGCGCACGATGTCCTCGGAGGCGCGCGGCGACGGCGCGGTCGAGATCGCCAGGATGCCGTCGCGATGCACGTTCTCGGAGACGGGATAGGTCACCACTTCGCCGTCGAAGCCGCGCGCGACCACGACGGAAATCTCGAACTCCAGCGGCAGCCGGGCCTCGAGCACGCACGGCACGTTGCCGAACGAGGCGAACGCGGCGCGGGCCTGTTCGGCCGATTCGACCCGGGCTTGGCCCTTGCCGTCGTAACCCAGCCGCGCGGCCTTCAGGATGCCCGGATACAGCGAGGCGGAGGCCGCGGCGATGTCGGCCTCGGAACGGATCTCGGCGTAGGGCGCCACGGGCACGCCTATCGAGGCGATGTAGCCTTTCTCGGCGATGCGGTCCTGGGCGATGGCCACCGCGCCGGCGGCCGGGCTGACCTGGCAGCGCAGGGCCAGCTTCTCCAGGCTGGCGGCCGGGACATTCTCGAATTCGGTCGTGACGGCGGAGCAGCGTTCGGCCAATTGCGCCAGGCCGGCCTCGTCGTCGTAGCCAGCGCGGATGTGCAGGTCGGCCACCGCGCCGGCCGGACAATCGGCGATCGGATCCAGCACCGCCACCCGGTATCCCATGCTTTGCGCGGCGTGGCAGAACATCCGCCCCAGCTGTCCGCCCCCCAGCAGCCCCAGCCAGCCGCCGGGCTGCACCACGCGCGCTTGCTTGTCCCCGCTCATGCCTGGCCTCCCGGAGGCAGCGTCATCGCGCGCGCGGCCTCGGTCTGGCGGGCACGGAAGGCCTCGAGCTTCTTGCGCAGCGCCGGATCGGTACAGGCCAGGTTGGCCACCGCATGCAGCGCCGCGTTGGCCGCGCCCGCCTCGCCGATGGCGAAGGTGGCGACCGGCACGCCCTTGGGCATCTGGACGATGGAAAGCAGGGAGTCCTCGCCGCGCAGGTACTTGGACGGCACCGGCACGCCGAACACCGGTACCGGCGTCAGCGCCGCCAGCATGCCCGGCAGGTGGGCCGCGCCGCCGGCGCCCGCGATGATGGCGCGCAGGCCCCGGCGGGTGGCCTCGGCACCGTACTCGACCATGTCGAGCGGCATGCGGTGGGCCGAGACCACGCGGGTTTCATGCGCCACGCCGAACTCGTCGAGCACGACGACGGCATGCTTCATGATCTCCCAGTCGCTGGAAGACCCCATGACGATGCCGATCTGCACCGCCTCGGGGGAAGAAGAGGAAGAAGGGGAACTGGACATGTGGGACCTTGCGGGCACCCGGCATGCCGGGAGGCAGCGGGCGAGCGTCGAAAAGCGCGATTTTAACCCGCCGCGGCCCCGCGGGACACCGTCCCTAGGCGGGCTGCCGAAACAGCGGCCCGCCTCCCGAATCGCCTTGTACGACGCCAACCACCATGGAGCCGACCTTCTCGAACTCGATGCGGACCCGGTCGCCAGGCTTGATCGGCCCGACGCCGGCCGGCGTGCCCCCGGCGATGATGTCCCCCGGTTCGAGCGTCATGACCTGGGACGCCATTTCCACCATGCCGGGAATGTCCAGGATCAGGTCGCGGTTATTCGCGTCCTGCCGCAACTCGTCGTTGACCCACAGCCGCCCCCGCAACTGCGAGGGATCGTCAACCTCATCCGCGGTGACGATCCATGGTCCCATGGGGCAGAACGTGTCGAAGGCCTTGCGCGCGACCCGCTCTTCCTTGCCGCGAACCACGACGTCGATCAGGCAGGAATAGCCGAAGACATGCTCCCGCCACTTCGCCCGGGGAATGTTCCGTCCGCGCTTGCCGATCACGATCGCCAGCTCGCACTCATGGTCCACCCGGCGCGAGGCGTCGATGGCCGGTAGGATGATCGCTTCACCCGCACCGGACAACGACGATGGCGGTTTCAGAAAGAAGCCCTGCGCGGGCGCGCGCACGGTCTGCCCCATCTCTTTGGCATGATCGTCGTAGTTCACCGGATAGGCAATCACCTTGCTGGCGGCGGGCACGGGCGCCAGCAGGCGAACCTCGCCGATGGGAATGCCAGCAGAGGCGGCCAGGGCTCGCTGCTTCAAGAGCGGTTCGTACCGCGCATACATATCGATCAACCGGTTCATCGCAACGGGCGGCGAACCCTGCAGGTCTGGCCCGACGATGTCCGATACATCGATCACCCGGTCTCCCTCGGCCACGATGCCGAGACGCCCTTCGTTGAATCTGATCAGCTTCACTTTCTCTCCTCGATATTCACGACAGCGGACGCCGTCAATTCTTGTAGCACTTGGGGAATCAAACCGCCCCGTCGGTAGCATTCGACTTCTTCCACGGTATCGAGCCGGCACCTGACGGATATTTCGTCGCGGGTTTCGTCGGCTCTCCTGATCGACAATCGCAGGATCGCCCCCGGCGTAAGGTCCGGCTCCGGACACTGGAGATCGAAGACCTCCGTCCCGTCGATCTTCAATGATCGCCGGGTCTCGCCATCCAGAAACTCCACGGGCAGGACTCCCACATTGACCAGGTTGGCGCGGTGTATGCGTTCGAAACTCTCGGCCAGCACGGCCTCCACGCCAAGCAGCCTCACCCCCTTGGCGGCCCAATCTCGCGACGAACCGGCTCCGTACTTTTCGCCGGCCACGATCAAGGTACCGACACGCCGGTCCCGGTAAGCCGATCCCGCTTCGAATACCGTTGCCAGACGGCCGTCCGGCTGGAGTCGGGTCACCCCGCCCCGCTGGCCGCCCGCCATTTCATTTCTCAAATGCGGGTTGACAAAAATCGAGCGGATCCCCAACTCATGATTGCCCCGCCGGGTGCCATAGGTATTGAAGTCCGACTGGCTGACGCCGTGATCCAGAAGATACTGGCCAGCAGGACCGCTGGCCGCGATCTCGCCGTTGGGCGCGATATGGTCAGTGGTGATTTCATCGCCCAGCACGAGCAGCGGCCGTAGGCCGGACAATGGCAGGCCCCGCGGCAGGGCCATCTCAGGCTCGACGAAGGGCGAGGGCCGCAGGTAGGTGCTGGCAGTGCTCCACGGGTATCGATCGTCCGACGTAGCCAGCGATTGCCATCGGTCATCGCCCTCGGCCGCCGCCTGGTAATGGCGCGCGTACGAGCCCGGGTCGATCAGGTCGGTCATGGCCTGCCGGATCTCTTCGCGCGACGGCCAGAGGTCGTCAAGACGAACGGCCACCCCTTCGCTGTCGACACCGACCACATCATTCAGCGGGTCGACGGTCATCCGCCCCCAAAGCGCGTAGGCGATGACCAAGGCCGGTGACGCCAGGAAGGCCGCGCTGACCCTGGGATGGATACGTCCTTCGAAATTGCGGTTGCCGGACAGCACCGCGCACGTCCAGATCCGACGCCTGGCGATCTCTTCCTCCAACTCCCTGGGCAAGGAACCCGAATTCCCATTGCAGGTCCCGCACGCGTAGCCGACGACATGGAATCCCAGTTGCTCCATCGCCGCAAGCAAACCGCTGCGCCGCAGGTATTCGGTCACAGTCCGGGACCCCGGCGCAAGCGAGGTCTTTACCCACGGCTTGGGCTGAAGACCTCGCGCCACGGCATGTCGGGCAAGCAGTCCGGCGATCACCATCCCCTCGGGGTTTGCCGTGTTGGTGCAACTCGTGATCGCCGCGATGAGCACCGCGCCGTCCGGCATGCCGCCGTCGGCCGCAGGTTGCTCCATCGGCCGCTCGCCGCGCACGAGAATATCGGCCATCGTTTGCGCGGCCGCTGTCAACGGTATCCGCTGGCTGGGGCGCGCCGGCCCCGCCAGGCAGGGTTCGACCCGGCCCAGATCGAAATCGACGATCTCGTCGAACTCGGGCTCGGGCATGCCGTCCTCCCGCCACAGGCGTTGCGCCTTGCAATAAGCCTCGACCAGCGCAAGCTGGTGTCCATCGCGACCGGTTGATCGAAGATAGTCGATGCAGCGTCCATCGACCGGAAAGAACGCACAGGTCGCGCCATATTCCGGTGCCATGTTCGCAATGGTTGCGCGATCCGCCGACGTGAGCGAGCCCAGGCCGGGACCGAAGAACTCCACGAATTTGTTGACCACATTCCGAGACCGCAACACCTCGGTCAGGCTAAGCACGAGATCCGTCGCCGTGATTCTGCTGCCCGGCGAGCCCTCAAGCCTGACACCGATCACGGGAGGCACCAGGATCGACAGCGGACGGCCCAGCATCGCCGCTTCGGCGTCCAGCCCGCCGACCCCCCAGCCCAGCACTCCGATCCCGTTCACCATCGTGGTGTGGCTGTCCGTGCCAATCATCGTGTCGGGATAGACCCAGGCCTCGCCGCCATCCTGGCTGGTCCAGGCCACACGGGCCAGGGCTTCCAGATTGACCTGATGCATGATCCCGGTCTCCGGGGGAAAGGCCCGGAAGTTCCGGAAGACGCGCGAACACCAGGCCAGAAACGCCAGCCGTTCCCGATTGCGCCCATACATCAGGTCCACGTTTCGCGCCTGCGCATCAGCGGTGCCGGCATACTCGGAAATCGTCGAGTGATCGATGACGAGGTCCACCGGAATCCGGGGATCGACGCTGCGCGGATCGCCTCCCGCACGAGCCACGGCATCCCGCAGCGACGCCATGTCCACCATCGCGGGGACACCCAGGAAGTCCTGCAGCAGGACGCGGCCCGGAAAGAACGGCACTTCCAGGTTCCGTTCGCCGGCGGCCATTCTCCGCGCAAGCGCAAGGCGGATCTCGCCGGACGCCGCGCGTCCGGTCATGCCGCCCCGCAGGACGTTCTCGCAAAGCACTCGCAGGCTGTAGGGGAGCCGAACCAACGCCGTGTCGCCCACCGCGGACGGTAGATCGCAATATCGATACTGCCGGCCCTGCACCTGCAACATCGCGATGGCGGACTCCCGTGGAACGTCCGCCCGAAATAAAGATGTGTTCACAGAATCATCCCTGCGCTTCGCGCCACAGTCCGACCGCCTTCAGAAGCGGAGCGTTCGACACCGAGAAAACGACGCTTTGCTGTACAGCCTCGAGTCGAAGCTCGGTCCATGAAGGCACCAGCAACATGTCGTGGAGCCCCAGACGATGCGGGCTTCCTCCAACACTTGCACGCACCTCCCCTTCCGCCACGACCAGCAACGACGTTTCCGTGCTTTTCAACGGCCGGGTGGCCATGCCGGCGGGCAGGCCCTGGAGATGGGCGGCGATAGTTGGCAGCACGGCTCCGCCGCTGCGAGGATCGATGTACTGAAGCTTGACGCCCCGCCAGGGATCGATGTCTCCGGCGCTCATCAATTGCAGCACCGCCGCGCGCGATCGCTGGTAGGCATAGCGTTTCAGATAACCGCCATCCGTCCGGGCGGCACCGGTGCCGCCGGTTGGCAGCATGCCTTGGCCGAACATGGCTTCCGACGTGCCCGGCGGCGATGCCAATTGCTGGCACTCGGCATCCCCCCATTCCCTGAACTCCGCATCCAGTGTCGCTACCAGCGGGACATCGAGTACGTCCAGCCAGAGCGCGGGAGCCTGGCCGTCATGTCCATGGTCATGCCAGGCCCAGCGCGGCGTGACGAGCAGATCACCGGGTTCGATCGGCAGGCGTTCGCCATCGATCGCCGCGTGAGCGCCAGCACCCTCGAACGCGAACCTGAGCGCCGCCTGCGAATGGCGGTGCACGGGGGCGACCTCCCCCGGCAGCAGCAACTGCACGCCAGCGAACAGCGTCGGCGACATGCTCCAACTGCCGGACATCGCCGTATTCTCGAGGATCAGGACGCGTCTTTCGCACTCCGCATGCGACATGTGCGGCGCCGCGCGCAGCAACAAGCTCTTGATGGCCGAGTACGACCAGCGTTGCGGCGTGCACCGGCTTTCCGGTTGCCCCCGCATGCCGGGGCGCCGCCACATCGGTGCCAGACCGACAGCCCATGCTTCGCTTTCCAGTACCTCGAGAGGCTTCCTGGCGGTTTCCATCGTCGTGCTCATTCGGAACGCATCCCGGCATCCCGAGCGATCCGGGAAAGGCGCTCGAGGTCGCGCGCCATGAGGTTCTCGAGCTCCTGCGGAGAACTCGCCTGCGCCTCGAACATGAGATCGGCCAATTGCTGCTTGAAGGCAGGATCCTTCAATATCGCCTGCAAGGCCGTATTGAGCTTCGCCGTGATGGCCGGCGGCATCTGCGCCGGGCCCAGGAAACCATACCAGGCGGTCAGTTCGACACTCGGAAAACCCAGTTCGGCGAATGTCGGCGTATCGGGCAGCAGCGACGACCGCTTGGGTGCGGTCACGGCCAGCGGCACCAGCTTGCCCGCGCGCGCCAGCGGCACCGCATCCGGCCCGAACAGATAGATGAGGGGAACATGGCCGCCCAGCGCATCCGTAATGGCTTGCGTGATCCCCCTGTACGGCACGTGCTGCAAGGATACGTTGGCCGCGCGCTTGAAAAGCTCACCGGCGAGATTGCCCGCCGTGCCGATGCCCGCGGATGCGTAATTCATCCCGTCGGGAGAAGCGTTCGCCTTCTTGATGAGATCAGGGATCGACACAATGCCCGCGCCGGGATACGCCAACAGCACGGAGGGGGTGTATCCCACCAGCGAGATCGGCGTGAAGTCTCGCAGGGGGTGGTAGGAAAGCTTGCCGTTGATGCTGCCATTGATCACGTGGACGACGTTCGCGCTCAGGAGCGTATAGCCGTCGGGGGCAGAATGGGCCACGGCCTGCGTGCCGATGATCGCGCCCGCCCCTGGCCGGTTGTCGATGATGAACGGCTGGCCCAGGCGCAATGCCAATTGGTCGGCGATCCGGCGCACCAGCAGGTCGTTGGCACTTCCCGGGGGAGCGGGCACGACCACCTTGATGGGCTTCGAGGGATAGTCGGTGTCCCCCTGCGCCCGGGAGGCGAAAGGCAACAGCAACCCGAGAGCCAAGGCCCCCGCCACGGTACGTCTTGCATGGTCTTTTTTCATGAAGTCTCCGTTGAGAATGCTTCCTGCGGCCGCCCTGGAGACGGCCTATTTCAGGTATTTTCTTATTTTTAGAATGCATTCTATTTTATTGAAAAGTGCGTTTCAAGGGAAGCAGCGCCGAGACAGGAAGGACGAAAAACGACAAGCTCCATCATCGGACTCGTGGTCCGGGAGCTGTCGTTTCAAATGAACAATGGAGATGACGCACGGCCGCCGTCCGTGCGACCCCGCCGGACGATGGGCCCTACGCGAGGGCTGTGTTATCGCTGGGGTGCCAGTGCGGCGTCGAAACGCTCCGCGGGGCCGCCCAGGCCCTGCGTAAGCTCGGCCGCTGCCTCCAGGACCTTGCGAGAGATGAGTTGCACCGCCTCAGGGGTGAAGCGGAACCGGGGACCACTGACGCTCAAGGCGCCCACGAGCTCGCCATTCAGTCCGAAAACGGGGGCGCCTATGCCCGCCATGTCTTTTTCGATCTCCCCGACCGCCACGACCAGCAAATTGTTGCGGGCCTGCCCGTCCTGACGGGCAGCGGCTGAGAATGCCGTCAGGATACGGCCCGCGGAGCCCAGCCCCATCGGACGCACATCGCCGGCGTACAGGTGATCGCGAATGACCTGCTTGGAGTCGACCCGGAACAGCACCACGCGAACATTGTCTTGCGCGATGTTGAATGAGGCACTTTCACCGGTCTCGTCGGACAGGCGTTCGAGGACCGGCATGATCAGTTCCCGGGGACGCAGGTTGCCCTGGTAGTGCGCCCCCAGCCGGAACGGTTTGGCCCCCACTTGATAGGCACCGTCGGCATGCCGAAGAATGTAGCCGCGGGCCGCAAGGGTCTGAGCCAAGCGGAGAATCGTGCTTTTGTAGAGCCCGGTCTTTTCGGCCAGCTCCGCCAGGGACAGGGTTTCCCGGGTTGTCAGGAAAGCGTCCAGGACGTCGAGCGCACGCTCGACCGCGGCGACGGTCTTGGCCCCGCCGTCCTGGTCGGGCACGTCGGCCGGCGCAGCCTTCTTCGGCTGCGACTCTCGTTTTTCTCGAACCGTCATACCTCTGCAACATCCCAGTTAGCCGAGCGAGCCGAGTAGTCTATATCACTCCGGCACGGCCGTATGGCGTTGCTGAGAACTAGCCGATCAGCGCATTGACCAACGCTCCGCCGCCCACCAGCCAGACGAACAACAGTCCGGCCAGCAGCAGCGGACGCAACCCGGCGCGGCGGATGGCGCCGACGTGGGTGGTCAGCCCCAGCGCGGCCATCGCGATGGCCAGCAGCAGGGTGTCGAAGTCGATCGCGGCCGACATCAGCCAGTCGGGGATGGCCACCAGCGAATTGAACACGACCATGGCGATGAAGCCCACGGCGAACCAGGGGATGCACAGGCCGCTGCTCTCGCCCTTGTCTTCGGCCTTGCCGCGCGCGCATTCCCAGGCCAGCCAGGCGGACAGCGCCAGCAGGAACGGGGCCAGCATCATGACGCGCACCATCTTGGCGATCACGGCGGTGTCGGCCGCCTCGGTTCCCACCGCGCGGGCCGCGGCGATGACCTGGGCCACCTCATGCACCGTGGAGCCGACGTAGACGCCGAAACCGTGCGTGCCGCCGGGGATCAGGCCCCACTGCTGGTTCAGCTCGTACAGGAAGGGGTAGAGGAACATCGACACCGTGCCGAACACCACCACGGTCGCCACCGCCACCGCGACCTGGTCGGCCTTGGCGCGCAGGACCGGCGCGGTCGCCATGACCGCGGCCGCGCCGCAGATGGAACCGCCGGCGCCGATCAGCCAGGCCGAGGTCCGGTCGAGCTTGAACACCCGCGTGCCCACCAGCCAGGCCAGGCCGAAGGTCGACAGCAGCATGACCGCGTCGATGGCCACGCCCGCGGCGCCGACGCCGCCTATGTCCTGCCAGGTCAGGCGCAGGCCATACAGGATGACGCCCGCGCGCAACAGGGTCTGCTTGGCGACGCCCACCCCGACCGCGCTGGGCGCCGCGATGCGCGGATAGACGGTGTTGCCCACCAGCATGCCCAGCACGATGGCCAGCGTCAGCGCGCTGAACCCCCGGCTGGCGAAGAAATCCCACCCCGCCAGCCCCATCGCGGCAACCCCGATAGCCGAGGCCAGCAGGAGGCCGGGAGCCGCCTGCCTGAAGAATCCGGCCTTGCCCTGGGAGGGATGGCCGGCGGCAGTGACGTGGGTAGCAGACGAATTCGACATAAGCTAATAACTTCTGGAATGAATGCCCTCCACTCTAAGCAAGCCCTTCGATCCGTCAAAACGGTTTATTTTTGTATATTCAAGCTGGAAAACTGGTAATTCGAGTTATATGGAAGCCCTGCGCCTGACCCTGCGCCAATTGCAGATATTCGCCGCCGTCGCGGACACCGGCAGCACCAGCGCCGCCGCCGCGGCCGTGGCGCTGTCCCAGTCCGCCACCAGCGCGGCGCTGAACGACCTGGAGCGGGCCTTGGACATGGCCTTGTTCGACCGGGTAGGCAAGCGCCTGGTGCTCAACGACAACGGCCGGGAATTGCTGCCCCAGGCGCGCGAGCTGCTGGACCGCGCCACCGCGATCGAGCGCTGGGCCCGCGACGGCCAGGGCCACGTGGGCGTATTGCGCATCGGCGCCAGCACCACCATCGGCAACTACGTGCTGCCCACTCTGCTGGCGGGTTTCCAGCGCGACCTGGCGGACAGCGGACAGCCGCAATGGACCGCCCACGTCGCCATCGCCAACACACTGGCCATCGCCACCCAGGTGGTGAACTTCGAGCTGGACCTGGCCCTGGTCGAGGGGCCGTGCGAACAGCCCGAGCTGACCGTGGAACCCTGGCTGACCGACGAACTCGTGATCGTGGCCGGGGCGCGCGACCCCATCGTGCCGCCGCCGGGCGGACGGGTCGCCACCGCCCAGTTGCGCGCCGCCACGTGGCTGCTGCGCGAGGAAGGCTCCGGCACCCGCGAGACCATACGCGAGGCGCTGACCCCGCATCTGCATCACATGAAATCGGGCATCGAGTTCGGCAATTCGGAGGCGATCAAGCGCGCCGCCGCGGGCGGGCTGGGCATCACCTGCCTGTCGCGCTGGGTGGTCAGCGACATGCTGGCGACCGGCGAACTGGTCGAGCTGCCCACGGACCTGCCCCGCCTCGACCGCTCGTTCTACCTGATCTCCCACGCGCGCAAGCTTGCCACGCCCGGCGTGCGGCGCCTGACGGCCTACCTGCGGGCCTTCGCGCACGATGCGGCCGCAACCGGGGACCCGACCCGCCCTCGGGAAAAATGAAGCACAATCTCTGTTTGCTTACTGCTTCATAGCCATAGGATTCCCGGTATGGATGTCACGCTCGCCAATTTCGAAGCCGAGGTCTTGCAGGCCTCGCGCGAAAAGCCGGTTCTGGTCGATTTCTGGGCCCCCTGGTGCGGCCCCTGCCGCTCGCTGACCCCCATCCTCGAAAAGCTGGAGCGCGACTACGGCGGCGCCTTCAAGCTGGTCAAGGTCAACGTCGACGAAAACCAGCAACTGGCCGCCCACTTCCAGGCGCGCAGCATTCCCCTGGTGGTCGCCATCCTGGATGGACGCCCGGTCGACCAGTTCAACGGCGCGCTGCCGGAAGGCCAGGTCCGAGCCTTCATCGACCGCCTGCTGCCGCTGCCCCACGAACAGGAACACCAGCAGGCCATGGCCGCCATGCAGGCCGGAGACATCGCCACCGCCGAGAAACACCTGCGCGCGGCGCTGGTCCTGGATCCGGCCTACGATCCGGCGCGCATGGACTACGTCGAGTTGCTGCTGACCACCGGCCGCCCCGAAGACGCCAAGGCCCAGTTCGCGCTGCTCACGCCGCAGGCCAAGGCGGAGCCGCACTACGCCAACCTCGAAACCGCGCTGAATGCCGTCGAGCAGGCCCAGGATTCGCCCGAAGAAACGGAACTGATCGCCCGCATCCAGCAGAACCCCGCCGACCTCCAGGCCCGCCTGGACCTCGCCAACAAACGCATCGCCCGCCGCGCCTGGGCCGGCGCGATGGACGAGTTGCTGGAAATCGTCCAGCGCGACCGCGGCTTCCAGGAAGAGATCGGCCGCAAGACCCTCATCGCGGTCTTCGACATGGCCTCGGCCCAACCCGAGCTGGTCTCGCAATACCGCCGCAAACTGTCGACGGTACTGTTTTAGCCCCAGGGGGAAGCCCACCCCCTACCCGCTGACGCGGGCCCCCTCAAGGGGGCGACGCTGGCGGACCGGCAAAGCCGGATCCGCGGCGCCCTGGGTCTAGTGCCTGTTTCTTGGTACGCCACACCGTTGCTACCGCGGGCAGCCAGCGATAGCAACCGTGCTTCAGTCCAAGATACTTTCTCTAGACCCAGGATGCGGTGGATCCGGCTCCGCCGGTCCACCCGCATCGCCCCCTGGGGGGCGCGCGTCAGCGCGTAGGGGGGATCCTCTTCTTCTACTCGATTTTTATGCCGGTGTCGGCCACGACCTTGCCCCAGCGCTGCGTTTCGTCGGCGACCAGCTTGGCCAGCTCGGCGGGCGACGACGGGGCCGGGTCGGCATAGACACCTGACAGTTTCTCGGCCACGGCGGGCTCGCGCAGCGCGGTCGCCACCATCTTCGACAGCGAATCCACGGCGGCCTGGGGCGTGCCCTTGGGGGCGAACAGCGCGAACCAGCCGCCGGACTCCAGGCCCGACACGCCGGACTCGGCGAAGGTGGGGATGTCCGGCGCGAAGCGCGAGCGCTGCGTGCCCGTCACGGCAATGGCCTTGATGCGGCCGTCCTTGAGCAGCGGCATGGCCGGCGGCAGGCCGGCCACCACCAGGTCCAGCTCGCCGCGCGCCAGCGCCGGCAGGGCTTCGGCGAAGCTGCGGCTGTACGGGATGTGCAGCAGCTTGAGCCCATAGTTGCTTTGCAGGTAGGCGGCGGCCAGGTGCAGATTGGTGCCGATGCCGGGCGTGCCGTAGCGCAGTTCCTTCTGCCTGGCCAGCGCGATGAATTCCTGCGGGTTCGAGGCCGGCAGCTTGGGGCTGGCCAGCAGCACGTTCTGGATGCGGGCCAGCAGCGCGACGGGCGCGAAGTCCCTCTCCGGCTTGATGCGCCAGTCGGGATAGAGATGGGTCAGGATGCCGTGCGTGTCCTTGCCGCCCAGCAGCAGGGTATAGCCGTCGGCCTTGGCGTCGGCCACGGCCTCGGTGCCTATCTTGCCACCGGCGCCCAGCTTGTTCTCGACCACGAAGGATTGGCCGGTCTGGCGCGACAGTTGTTCGCTCACGACGCGCGCGATCAGGTCCGGCGCCGTGCCCGGCCCATAGGGCACGACCACGCGCACGGGCCGGTCGGGATAGGAAGGTTTCTGGGCCGCCGCGGACGCGCAGACGAACACGGCGGCAAGCGCGCAACGCGCGATGGATCGGTGCATGGAAGTCTCCTCGTATGCGCACGCCTATGTCTTTCGAATGGAGGGTCCGGCCTGCGCAGCGTCGATGCTAAACCTCTAAAGCTCAAAAATCTATACTTTTGATTTTTTGAGGTCTAGAATGGCCGCCAATGATCGAACCGCAGGAGCATCATGGCCCGCTTACCCATCACCATCGCCACCTGGGACTATGACCGGGTCCGTCCGTTGCTGGACGGCCGCGTCACCGTCGAAGGCTGCGAGGTCAACTACCTTCCCATGCCGGTGGAGGAATGTTTCCATCGTGCCTATTTCCACGGGGAATTCGACGTCGCCGAGATCGGCTTCAGTCCGTTCCTGATCGCGTTGTCCCGCGGCATCGCTCCCTACGTCGCCCTGCCCGTCTTCCTGTCGCGCACCTTCCGCCACTCCGCCATCTACATCCGCAACGACCGCGGCATTGCCAGCGCGGCCGACCTGCGCGGCAAGCGCATCGGCCTACCCGAGTACCAGATGTCCGCCGTGCTGTGGGTGCGAGGTTTCCTGAAGGATGAATACGGCATCGAGGCCGCGGACATCAATTGGGTCCAGGGCGGCCTGGAACAGTACGGCCGCAAGGACAAGTTCCCGCTCAACCTCCCGCCCGGCTTCCCGCTGTCGGGCGCGCCCGAGGGCCGCTCGCTGTCGAGCCTGCTGGCGAATGGCGAACTGGACGCCGTCATCTCCGCCCGCGCGCCCTCGTGCCTGCTCGATGGCCATCCCCACGTACAGCGCCTGTACCCCGACTACCGCGCGGTCGAACAGGCGTACTACGCCCGCACCGGCCTGTTCCCCATCATGCACGCGCTGGGCGTGCGCCAGGATCTCGCCCAGGCGCATCCGTGGCTGCCTTCCAGCCTGTACAAGGCCTTCGCCCAGGCCAAGGAAATCGCCGAGCGCGACCTGCGCGAAGTCACCGCGCTGAAAATCGGACTGCCATGGGTGACCGCCGAGCTGGAATCGACCGAAGCCGTCATGGGCCGGGACTTCTGGCCCTACGGCGTGGAAGCCAACCGCAAGACGCTGGAAGCGATGACGCGCTATTCGCATGAACAGGGACTGGCCGTGCGGCAATTGGGCGTGGACGAACTGTTCGCGGCCAGCACGCTCGATCCCGTCCACATCTAGGAGCCGCCCATGCCCGCGCAACTGATCTGCTGCTCGCACAGTCCGCTCATGATGACGGACATCGAGGCGTCCGACCCCGAGGGCCAGCGCGCCTTCTTCGACGAGATGGAAACGGTCTCGCGCGAAGTCCATGCCTTCGCGCCCGACCTCGTGGTCAGCTTCGGCCCCGACCATTTCAATGGCTTCTTCTACGACCTGATGCCCGCGTTCTGCCTGGGCCTGGCAGCGCACGGCACGCGCGACTGGGGGCTGCCCGGCGGCCCGCTGCGCGTGCCCACCGAACTGGCGCTGGAATGCGCCCGGACGCTGCACCGCGAGGACCTGGACACCGCCATTTCCTACGACATGTGCGTGGACCACGGCAACGCCATCTCGCTGACGCAGTTGACCGGCGCGCTGGCGCGCTACGACGTGCTGCCCATCTTCCTGAACTGCGCCGCCGACCCGCGCCCTTCCATGCGCCGGTCGCGCCTGTTCGGCGAGGCCGTGGGCCGCTTCCTGGCCACGCGCGGCCTGCGCGTGACCATCATCGGCTCGGGCGGCCTGTCGCACGACCCTCCCACGCCGCGCCTGCGGCAGGTGCCGCACGACATCGCGCAGCGGCTGGTCAAGCGGCATACCCCCACACCCGAGGAACTGGCCGCGCGTGAGGCACGCGTGATCCAGGCCGGCCGCGACCTGGTCGTCGGCAAGGGTCCCTGCATGCCCCCCGACCGCGCCTGGGACGAGGCCTTCATGGCCAAGCTGTGCGCCTACGACACCGATGCCCTGGATGCCATCGACGATGCCCAGATCGACCGCCAGGGCGGCTTCGGCGGACACGAGATCCGGGCCTGGGTCGCCGCCGCGGCCGCCGCCCGCGCGATCGAGACGCATCCCATGCAGGTGCGCTACTACCGGATCATTCCCGAGTGGCTGACCGGCATGGGCATCGTCACCGCCGGCTGAAGCACCGACCCCGAATCGACCAGGACACACCATGGCCCCCCTAGCCCATCGCACCGGCACCGCCCGCAGCGGCGACGTCGGGATCTTCTACCGCCGCTTCGGCGCCCCCGGCGCCACCCCCGTCCTCATCGCGCACGGCCTGTCGTATTTCTCGTACGACTGGACCGGCATCGCCGAGGCCCTGGCCACCGACCGCGAAGTGGTCGCCGTCGACCTGCGCGGCTTCGGCGACTCCACCCGCAGCCCCGACCTGCACTACGACCTGCGCGACTTCGCCGGCGACCTCGTCGCCGTGCTCGACCACCTGCAATGGCCGCGCGCCGTGCTGGCCGGCCACTCCATGGGCGGACGCATCTGCCTGTGCACCGCGCACTGGTACCCCGAGCGGGTGGCGGCGCTGGCCTGCCTGGACTTCGCCCCCGACGTGGCCGCCGCGGGCCGCCGCAACGTCGCCCAGCGCATCGGCAACCAGCCGGATGTGTTCGCGTCGGTGGACGAGGCGCTGGCCTACCACGGGCTGCCCGCCGACCTGCCCGCGGATGCCCCCGCCAGGAAACGCTACGAGGCCTTCCTGCGGCCCGTTCCCGGCGGCTACGAACTCAAGCGCGACCTGCATTTCCGCGACAGCTTCCGCCAGACCCTGCAGGGCAAACCCGCCGCGGCCGGACCGGACCTGTGGGCCATGGTCAGGGAACTACAGGTGCCCACGCTATTCGTGCGCGGCAGCCGGTCCGACATGTTCGAGGCGCCCACGCTGGACAAGCTGCGGCTGGCCAACCCGCGCTGCCGCGCCGAAGAGATAGACGGCAGCCACGACCTGGCCGGCGACAACCCCGGGGAGCTGACGCGCGTGCTGCGCGCCTTCCTGCCCACGGACTGAAGCGGCCACCGGCCCGATACGACACGACACACACAACAACGATCCAGGAGGAAGACCATGTCCATCGAGAAACTGCTGCCCAGGCACCGCGACCTGTACTACGGCGGCGCCTGGCACCGACCGGAAGGCGGCTATGCCGACTCCTTCAGCCCGTCCACTGGCGAAAACCTGGGCCCCTGCGCGGTGGCCAGCCGGGCCGACGTCGATGCCGCCGTGCGCGCCGCGCACGAGGCCTATCGCTCGTGGCGGCGCACCGCGCCGGGCGAACGCGCGGCGGTGCTGCGCCGCATCGCCCAGGTCATGCGCGAGCACCGCGAAGAGCTGGCCATGATCGACGCCATCGACTGCGGCAACCCCGTGTCCGCGCTGATGAACGATGTCGACATCGCCACCCAGCTCATCGACTACTTCGCCGGGCTGGTCTATGAACTGCGCGGGTCCACCATCCCCATGGGCGAAGGCGTCGTCGACATGACCGTGCGCGAGCCCTATGGCGTGTGCGCCCGCATCGTCGCCTACAACCACCCCATGATGTTCAC
>MKUP01000007.1:0-42374 GCA_001898625.1 Burkholderiales bacterium 67-32 | reverse complement strand
CCGCCGGTGCAGGCGCCGCTGTCGGCCTACCGGCTGATGGAACTGATAGACGGCATCGCGCCGCCCGGGGTCATCAACGTGCTGTCGGGCGGGACCGACTGCGGACAGGCGCTGGTGGATCACCCGCTGGTGCCCAAGGTCACGCTGATCGGCAGCATCGCCACCGGCAAGGCCATCTCGCGCGGCGCGGCCGAGCATCTCAAGCACGTGAGCCTGGAACTGGGCGGCAAGAACGCGCTGGTGGTCTACCCCGACGCGGACCTGGAACGCGCGATCAAGGGCGCCGTAGCCGGCATGTGCTTCACCTGGTGCGGCCAGGCCTGCAGTTCGACCACGCGGCTGTTCGTGCACGAATCGGTCTACGACCGGGTGGTCCAGGGCGTGCTGGAAGGCGTGCGCGCCTACCGCCCCGGCCTGCCCACCGACAAGGCGACGACCATGGGCGCCATCGTCTCGCGCGAGCAGTACGACAAGATCATGCACTACATCGAACTGGGCAAGCAGGAAGGCGCCCGGCTGGCCGCGGGCGGCAAGCACCCCGACGGCGCCGAGCTGGCCAACGGCCATTTCATCGAGCCCACCGTCTTCACCGACGTGACCATGGACATGCGCATCGCGCGGGAAGAGATATTCGGCCCGGTGCTGTCCATCCTCAAGTGGTCGGACGAAGACGAGATGTTCGACCAGGTCAATTCGCTCGAGTACGGCCTGGCCGCCGGCGTCTACACCACGCGGCTCGATACGGCCCACCGCGCCGCCGGCCGCTTCGAGGCGGGCTACGTCTGGGTCAACAACGCGGCCAAGCATTTCTTCCCCGCCCCCTTCGGCGGCTACAAGCAGTCGGGCAACAACCGCGAGGAATCCTTCGAGGAACTGGTGTCCTACACGCAATTGAAGAACGTCTACATCACGCTTTGAACCAGGAAGAGACAAACATGCAATTCGATCAGTTGAAGAACGTCAAAGTCGAAATCGCCAACGGCATAGGCTGGGTCACACTGAACCGCCCCGACAAGCGCAACGCGATGAGCCCGGACCTGCACTTCGAGATGGTCGACGTGCTCAAGGAGCTGGCCGAGGAACCCGCGGTGCGCGTGCTGGTGTTGACCGGCGCGGGCGACAGTTGGTGCGCCGGCCAGGACATCGGCCTGTTCTTCCGCGCGCTGGACGACAAGCCCAAGCAGCGGCACCTGGCCCGGCTGGCCAACCACGAATGGCGCTGGACCCTGCTCAGCAGCTTTCCCAAGCCCACCATCGCCATGGTGAACGGGCACTGCTACGGTGGCGCCTTCGTGCAGTTGTTCGCCTGCGATTTCGCCATCGCCGCCGACGAGGCCCAGTTCGGCCTGTCCGAAGTGAACTGGGGCATCCTGCCCGGCGGCCTGGTCGGCAAGGTCATCGTCGACGGACTGGCCTACCGCGACGCGGTCTACTACGCGATGACGGGCGATCCCTTCGACGGCAAGGCGGCCGCGCAGATGCGGCTGGTGACCGAGTCCGTGCCGCTCGACCGGCTGCGCGCGCGCACCGAGGAACTGGCCGCCACGCTGGCGCGCAAGAACCCGCAGACGCTGCGCACCATCAAGGAAAGCCTGCGCCTGGTGCGCGGCATGAGCGTGGACCAGGCCGCCGACTACCTGCTGGCCAAGGAGCGCGAGATGCGCTTCATGGACAACGAGGGCGGACGCGAACACGCCATGGCGCAGTTCCTGGACGACAAGACCTATCGCCCCGGCTACGGCGAATACCGGCGGGACGCGCAATGAGCGCCGCGTCCGCGCCCGCCTCCGGCGACGTCCTGCAAGGCATCCGGGTGCTGGAGCTGGGCAACTTCATCACCGGTCCCTACGCCGGCCTGATGCTGGCCGACCTGGGCGCCGACGTGATCAAGGTCGAGCGGCCGGAAGGCGATCCCTTCCGCGCTTTCCGCGACGGCCAGTACAGTCCGAACTTCGTCGCGTTCAACCGCAACAAGCGCAGCGTGAAGCTGGACCTGGGCACCGAGGCCGGGCGCGGCGCCCTGCTCCGGCTGGTGGACACGGCGGACGTGCTGATCGAGAACTTCCGCCCCGGCGTCATGGACAGGATGGGACTGGGGTGGGAGACGCTGCGCGCCCGGCGGCCGCAACTGGTCTATTGCGCCATCGGCGGTTTCCTGCCCGGCAGCCGGCACGAGGGCCAGCCCGCCTTCGACACCATCGGCCAGGCCTTGAGCGGCATGCTGGACACTTTCCTGGATCCCGCCCATCCGCAGGTGCGCGGACCCACCATCTCGGACCAGTTGGCGGGCATGTACGCGTGCCAGGGCATTCTGGGCGCGCTGTTCGCCCGGCAGGCCAGCGGACGGGGCCGGCTGGTCGAGGTCAACATGATCGAGTCGTCCATGTCCTTCATGCCCGATTTCTTCGCCAGCTATACCCGCGACGGCACGCGCATGCGGTCGACCACGCGCGCGTCCTACTCGCACAGCCTCGCGTTCGACTGCGCCGACGGCGCGCGCATCGGCCTGCAGCTCTCGTCGCCGTCGAAGTTCTGGGAAGGCCTGGTACGGGCGGTGGAGATGCCCGAACTGCGGGACGATACGCGCTTCGCCACCCGCGGCGCGCGCATCGCCAACTTCGCCGCGCTGTCCGAGCTGCTGCGGGACCGATTCCGCACGCGGCCACAGGCCCACTGGCTGGCCGCGCTGCGTGCCGCCGACGTGCCGCACGCGCCGGTCCTGACCGTGCCCGACATCCTGGACGACCCCGAATTCGCGGCCGCCGGCAGTTTCCACGATCTGCATCACCCGGAGATGGGGCCGGTGCGTGCGCTGAGCCGGCCGATCCGCTACGACGGCCAGCGTCCGCCCAGCCGCTATCCTCCCCCCACGCTGGGTGAACAGACCGGCGTGATCCTGGCCGAGGCCGGCTTGTCGGAGCAGGAAATCGCCGCCGTCCGGGGGACGACGGCCTAGGTCCGTCCACTTACAAAAGGAGACACCGCATGCAAGACCATCGCGACACCTCGATCACCCGCCGTGGCTTCATCGCCGCCGGCGCCGGCCTGGCCCTGGGCGCGGCCGGCACCGCGCACGGCCAGGGCGAGACCTACCCGACGCGCGCCATCCGCGTCATCGTGCCCTTCCCCGCCGGCGCCGGCGCCGACTCCAACGCCCGGCTGGTGTCGCAGCAACTGGCGGAAAAGCTGGGCCAGCCCGTGGTGGTCGACAACCGGCCCGGCGCCAACGGCCTGATCGGCACGGAAGCCGTGGCCAAGGCCGCGCCCGACGGCTATACCCTGCTGTTCGTCGACCGTGGCGCGCTGGGCATCAACCCCAGCCTGTACAAGAAGCTGCCCTACGATCCGCTGAAGGACTTCTCGTACGTGGGCATCGCGGTCTGGGGACCCTATGTGCTCGTGGCCGGCTCCAAGCAGCCAGCCAAGACCATTCAGGAGTTCGTCGCCGCCGCGCGCAAGCAGCCCGGCCGCCTGACCTATGCCAGCTTCGGCAACGGCAGCATGACCCAGCTGGGCACGGAGTCGCTGTGCTCGCGCCTGGGCATACAACTGACCCATGTGCCCTACAAGGGCGGCGCCCCGGCGCTGACCGCGGCCATGGCTGGCGAAGTCGACATGGCCCTGGTCACGATCGGCCCGGCCCTGGGCGCGATCCGCGAGGGACGCGTGCGGCCGCTGCTGGTGGGCGGCAGCCGCCGCTTCCCGCTGCTGCCGGACGTCCCCGCCGTCAGCGAGATCGGCGGCGACGAGAACACCATCCCCAACACCTATTTCGGCTTCGCGCTGCCGGCCGGCACGCCCGCCGCGATCCGCGACCGCCTGTCGGGCATCATCCGCCAGGTGCTGGCCGATGCGGCCATTCGGACGAAACTGGCCGACAGCGGCTTCCAGCCGGCCCAGGGCACCCCGGAGGAAATGCGATCGACGGTGGAACGCGACATCGCGGCCTTCGGCAAGCTCGCGCGCGAACTGAACATCCAGCCAGAGTGAGGGACGGTCCGCAGGATAATGGCGGAGATGGAATAATCGCGGTCGGCGCCCCGGCGCCGACCGCAGCTCCCGAACCAGGCTTCCGACCCATGTCCTCATTCACCGACACCACGCTAGACCGGATGGCGCGCTATCTGCAACTGGCATCGCTGTTCCGCAACAAGATCATTACCGGCGACTGGCCGGTGGGCGGCCGCATCCCGAACGTAGCGGACCTGGCCGTGGACTTCGAGGTGGCGCGCGGCACCATACGCGAGGCGCTGGGCGTGCTGGAGGACGAAGGGCTGATCGAGCGCTTCCGCGCCAAGGGCAGCTTCGTGCGCCGGACGCCCAAGGAACGCAGCGCGCACCGGCTGGCCATCGACTGGGCCTCGCTGATCTCGGCCCACGAGGGCGCGGACATCGAGGTTCTGGAACAGCGGGACCTGGACGAACTGCCCGCCTTCGCCGCCGGCGAAGGCGAACCGGCCGACCATTACACGATGATGCGCAGGGTGCACGCGCGCGACGGCCACCCCTACCTGGCGGCCCGCTTCGTCCTGGACAGCGAGCTGTTCAGGCAAGGACCGCCTGAACGGTTCCGGCACGAGGCCACCCTGCCCATCCTGCACGAGATCGCCGGCAAACGCATCGCGCGGGCCAACCAGACCATGACCCTGGGCAGCGCCGACCGCGAGATGGCCGCGCTGCTGGAACTGCCGCTGAACGCGCCGGTGGCGCACGTCGTGCGGCGCGCCATCGACACGTCGGGCAAGCTGATCTACGTGGGGGAAGGGATATACCGGGGGGATGCGGTCAGGCTGGAGATCGCGCTGATCTGATTCAGAGCAGCTTGTCGAGCACCGCCATGACGCCCACGGCCACGACCAGCATGGAACCGAGCTTGATGGTCATGCGCTGTTCCAGCAGGCGCAATTCCGAACGAAATTCCGATCTCAGCTGACCCTCGGTGCTGATCAACCGGTTTTCCAGCGCGTGGATATCTCCTTTGAGGCTGGTTTCCACCCGCTCGAGATCGGTACGCGCTGCCAGAGAGACCCGTTCGAGATCGGCCCGTGTGGTCTGTGTGACCCGTTCGAGATCGGCTCGCGTAGCGAGAGTGACCTTTTCAAGATCGGCCCGCGTAGCCAGCGTAACCTTTTCAAGATCGGCTCGCGTAGCCAAGGCATCCATGCCGGTTGTCAGCACCTGCGCCAGGGCCTCGGCCTGCGCATCGGCCACAGGCGCAGCCACGCCTGCCTGCTGCAGGCGTTTGGAATATTGCAAGGTGTCGAAGGCAAGAGCGGCGGTCATGGAAATATTCTATGCCATACGGTCGCGCTGAAAAACAACGGGCAGGATGTTTCCATCCTGCCCGCCGTCATCCTGCCTGGCACAAGCGCGCGATCAAACCCCGACCAGCCGGACCCGTGCCTCGCGGTATTTGTCCGACGTGCGCTCCAGCACGTTCTGCGGCAGCCGCGGCGCGGGAGCGGTCTTGTCCCAGGGCTGGGTTTCCAGCCAGTCGCGCACGAACTGCTTGTCGAACGACGGAGGGCTGCTGCCCGGCACGTAGGAATCGGCCGGCCAGAAGCGCGACGAATCGGGGGTCAGCACCTCGTCCATCAGGTGCAGCACGCCGTTCTCGTCCAGGCCGAATTCAAACTTGGTGTCGGCGATGATGATGCCGCGCTGGGCGGCATATTCGGACGCCAGTTGGTAGATGCGCAGCGAGACGTCGCGAATCTGATCGGCCAGTTGCGGGCCGACTTCCTTGACCACGTGCTCGAAGCTGACGTTCTCGTCGTGCGAGCCCAGTTCGGCCTTGGCCGCCGGCGTGAAGATGGGCGCGGGCAGCTTCTGCGCCTGCACCAGGCCTTCCGGCAGCTTGATGCCGCACACGCTGCCGGTGTCCTGGTAGTCCTTCCAGCCCGAGCCGATCAGGTAGCCACGCACCACGGCCTCCACCAGCACCGGTTTGAGCCGCTTGACCACCACCGCCCGGCCCGCGACCTGGTCGCGCTCGTCGGCGGCGACGACGCTCTCGGGGTCGATGTCGGTCATGTGGTTGGGGAGGATGCCGCCGAGCCGGCCCAGCCAGAAATTGGTGAGCGAGTTCAGCACCTCGCCCTTGCCCGGGATCGGATCGTCCAGGATGACGTCGAAGGCGGACAGACGGTCGGTGGTGACGATCAGGAGCTTGTCGTCGCCGACAGCATACATGTCGCGCACTTTGCCGCGCGCCAGCAGCGGCAGGGAACGGATGGTGGACTGGTAAAGCGGCGGTACGGCCATGATTCAACTCTACAAAGCGCGTTGGCTTTAGACCCAGGATGCGGGGGATCCGGCTTTGCCGGTCCCCGCGCATCGCCCCCTTGAGGGGGCGCGCGTAAGCGCGTAGGGGGTGGGTTTACTTGACGATCTGGGCCAGCTTGCCGGACGCGTAGTCGGCGGCGATCTGCGACAGCGCGACGGCCTTGATCTTGCTGGCGTTGCCGGCGGTGCCGAACTGGTTGTAGCGTTCGACGCAGATCTTCTTGGCGGCGGCGCGCGCGGGCTTGAGGTATTCGCGCGGGTCGAACTTCGAGGGGTTCTCGGCCAGGAAGCGGCGGATCGCGCCGGTCATCGCCAGGCGGATGTCGGTGTCGATGTTGATCTTGCGCACGCCGTGCTTGATGGCTTCCTGGATTTCCTCGACCGGCACGCCGTAGGTTTCCTTCATGTCGCCGCCGAATTCGCGGATCTCGGCCAGCAGGTCCTGCGGCACGCTGGAGCTGCCGTGCATCACCAGGTGAGTGGTCGGCAGGCGGCGGTGGATTTCCTTGATGCGCTCGATGGCCAGGATGTCGCCGCTGGGCTTGCGCGAGAACTTGTAGGCGCCGTGGCTGGTGCCAATGGCGATGGCCAGCGCATCGATCTGGGTGCGCTTGGCGAAATCGGCGGCCTGCTCGGGATCGGTCAGCAGTTGTTCACGGGTCATGGTGCCCTCAGCGCCATGGCCGTCTTCCTTGTCGCCCTTCATGGTCTCGAGCGAGCCCAGGCAGCCCAGTTCGCCTTCGACCGAGATGCCCTGCACGTGGGCCATCTGCACGACCTTGGTGGTGACGTCGACGTTGTAGTCGTAGTCGGCGATGGTCTTGCCGTCGGCCAGCAGCGAACCGTCCATCATCACGCTGGAAAAGCCCATGGCGATGGCGCCCTGGCAGACGTCGGGCGACTGGCCGTGGTCCTGGTGCATGACGACGGGAATGTGCGGGTAGGACTCGACCGCCGCGGCGATCAGCGCCTTCAGGAAGCCTTCGCCGGCATACTTGCGAGCGCCGGCCGAGGCCTGCATGATGACCGGGCTGTTGGTCTCGTCGGCGGCTTCCATGATGGCCTGGACCTGCTCCAGGTTGTTGACGTTGAACGCCGGGATGCCGTAACCGTTTTCCGCCGCATGGTCGAGCAGTTGACGCATGGAAACGAGTGCCATTGTGAACTCCTGAATAAGAAATGGTTGGGGGGTTCAGCCTTGCTGGCCTACCCTCACGATTTTTAGAGTATTGGTTCCGCCCGGCGAGCCCATCGGCTCGCCCACGGTGAAGACGATCAGGTCGCCCGGTGCCGCCACGCCCTTCTCCACCAGCAGCTTCTCGGCCGCCAGCAGCGCCGCGTCGCGATCGCCGGAATCTTCCAGTTGCAGGGTCCGCACGTTGCGGTACAGCGCTACTTTACGCTGCGTCGCCACGCGCGGAGTCAAGGCGTAAATGGGTGTTGCACTATCGTGCCGGCTCATCCACAGCGTGGTGGCCCCGGAATGCGTCAGCGCGCAGATGGCCTTGCAGCGCATGTGGTGCGCCGTGAACAGCGCCGCGTAGGCGATGGACTGATCCACCCGGTGGAAGGTCTGGTCCAGGAAATCCTTGTCCAGCTCGAAATGCTGCGACTTCTCGGCTTCCAGGCAGATCGAGGCCATGGCCTCGACGGTTTCCACCGGATAGCGTCCGACCGCGGTCTCGGCCGACAGCATCACCGCATCCGACCCGTCCAGCACCGCGTTGGCCACGTCCGAGACCTCGGCGCGCGTGGGCATGGCGTTGACGATCATGGACTCCATCATCTGCGTGGCCGTGATGACGGTGCGGTTGCGCGAACGCGCCAGCCGGATCATGCGCTTCTGCAGCGCCGGCACGGCGGCCGCGCCGACTTCCACCGCGAGGTCGCCGCGCGCCACCATGATGCCGTCGGAGGCATCGATGATTTCTTCCAGCACGGCGATGGCCTCGGCCCGCTCGATCTTGGCGATGAGCTGGGGGCGGACGCCGGTGGGCGCGCCGGCGATGGCCACCAGTTGGCGCGCCATCTCCATGTCGGTGCGGTTCTTGGGGAAGCTGATGGCGATGTAGTCCACGCCCATCTGCACGGCGGACCGGAGGTCTTCCATGTCCTTGCCGGTCAGCGCGGGCGCGGTCAGGCCGCCGCCCTGGCGGTTGATGCCCTTGTTGTTCGAAAGCTCGCCCCCGACCAGCACCTCGGTGTGGATCTCGGTACCGGCGACGCGGATCACCAGCAGGCGGATCAGGCCGTCGTTCAGGAGCAGGACGTCGCCGGCCCGCACGTCGCGCGGCAGGTCGGGATAGTCCAGGCCCACCTTGCCCTCGTCGCCCAACTCGCAGGCGGCATCGAGGATGAAGGGCTGGCCCGGCTCGAGCAGGACCTTGCCATCGGCGAACTTGCCGACGCGTATCTTGGGCCCCTGCAGGTCGGCCATGATCGCGACCTCGCGGTCACAGGCCGAGGCGGCCGCGCGGACCAGAGCGGCGCGCGCCGCGTGGTCCTCCGCCGTGCCGTGCGAGAAATTGAGCCGTACTACATCGACTCCGGCACGGATCATCCGCGCCAGCGTATCGGCCGAGCTGGAAGCCGGCCCGAGTGTAGCCACGATCTTCGTGGCACGAGCGGAAGGTGCGTCCACAGGGTCAGGCGCCTTGAACGGCGCGCTCCTCCAAGATGGCGACCGCGGGCAGGGCCTTGCCTTCCAGGAATTCGAGGAAGGCACCGCCACCGGTCGAGATGTAGCCAACCTGGTCCGCGATGCCGTACTTGGCGATCGCGGCCAGCGTGTCGCCGCCGCCGGCGATCGAGAACGCGGGCGAGGCCGCAATGGCGCGGGCCAGCGTTTCGGTGCCGTGCGAGAAGGCGTCGAACTCGAACACGCCCACCGGGCCGTTCCAGACGATGGTGCCGGCCGCCTTGAGCAATTGCGCCAGGCGGTCGGACGTGACGGGACCGATGTCGAGGATCAGGTCGTCGGCCGCGACGGCGTCGGCGGACTTGATCTCGGCCGGCGCATCGGCGGCGAAGGTCTTGGCGCACACCACGTCGGTCGGGATGGGCACGGCGGCGCCGCGCTTTTCCATGACCTCGATGATGGCCTTGGCCTGGTCCAGCAGGTCCGGCTCGGCCAGCGACTTGCCGATGGGCAGGCCTTTGGCCAGCATGAAGGTGTTGGCGATGCCGCCCCCCACGATGAGCTGGTCGACCTTGTCGGCCAGGCTCTTCAGGATGGTCAGCTTGGTCGAGACCTTGGAGCCGGCCACGATGGCGACCAGCGGCCGCTTGGGCGCGCTCAGCGCACGACCCAGGGCATCGAGCTCGGCCGCGAGCAGCGGGCCGGCGCACGCCACGGGCGCGTAGCGGGCGATGCCGTGCGTGGTGGCCTCGGCCCGGTGCGCGGTACCGAAGGCGTCGTTGACGTAGACATCGCACAGGGCGGCCATCTTGCGCGCCAACGCGTCGTCGTCTTTTTTCTCGCCTTTGTTGACGCGGCAGTTCTCGAGCAGCACGACTTCACCGGGAGCGACGGACACGCCATCGACCCAGTCCGCCACGAGCCGCACGGGCTTGCCCAGCAGCTCGGACAGGCGCTTGGCCACCACCGCCAGCGAATCGGCGGGCGTCAGGGTGCCTTCGGTGGGACGGCCCAGGTGCGACGTCACCATGACGGCGGCGCCGCCGTCCAGCGCCAGGCGGATGCCCGGCACCGAGGCACGGATGCGCGTGTCTTCGGTGATGTTGCCCTGGTCGTCCTGGGGCACGTTCAGATCGGCGCGGATGAACACCCGCTTGCCGTCCAGTTTTCCCTTGGCCGCCAGATCGGCCAGCGTGATGACCTTGCTCATGCTTACTTGGCCGACATCAGCGCCACGGTAGTGTCCAGCATGCGGTTGCTGAAACCCCACTCGTTGTCGTACCACGACGAGACCTTGACCAGGTTGCCGTTGACCTTGGTCAGCGTGGCGTCGAAGGTGCTGGAGGCGGGGTCGTGGTTGAAGTCGGACGACACCAGCGGCTCGGTGTTGTAGTTCAGGATGCCCTTGAGCGAGGTTTCCGACGCTTCCTTCAGGATGGCGTTGACTTCCTCGACGGTGGTGTCGCGCGTGGCGACGAAGGTCAGGTCGACGATCGACACGTTGATGGTCGGGACGCGGATGGCGTAGCCGTCCAGCTTGCCGTTCAGCTCGGGCATCACCAGGCCGACCGCGGCGGCGGCGCCGGTCTTGGCCGGGATCATGTTCTGGGTGGCCGAGCGGGCGCGGCGCAGGTCTTCGTGATAGACGTCGGTCAGCACCTGGTCGTTGGTGTAGGCGTGGACGGTGGTCATCAGGCCCGAGACGATGCCCAGCTTGTCATGCAGCGGTTTGACCAGCGGGACCAGGCAGTTGGTGGTGCACGAAGCGTTCGAGATGACGGTGTGTTCCGCCTTCAGCACGCCCTGGTTCACGCCGTAGACGATGGTGGCGTCGACGTCCTTGCCGCCGGGGGCAGAGATCACGACTTTCTTGGCGCCGCCCTTCAGGTGGGCGCCGGCCTTTTCCTTGCTGGTGAAGAAGCCGGTGCACTCGAGCACCACGTCCACGCCCAGCTCGCCCCAGGGCAGCTCGGCCGGATTGCGGTTGGCCAGCACGCGGATCTTGTCGCCGTTGACCACCATGTACTCGCCCTCGACCGTGACGGTGCCGGGGAACTTGCCATGGGCCGTGTCGTAGCGCGTCAGGTGCGCGTTGGTCTTGGGATCGCCCAGGTCGTTGATGGCGACGATTTCGATGTCGTGCTTCTTGCCGCCTTCGTAGTGGGCCCGCAGGACGTTGCGGCCGATGCGGCCGTAGCCATTGATCGCGACACGGATGGTCATGGTGTTTTCCTTTGCTTTGATGAGAAGAATCTGTGACGTTGGTGGACGACTGCCCCGCTCAGCCCACCAGCTTCCGGACGGCTTCGACGACCCGTTCGGTGGTGAATCCGAAATGCTTGAACAACACGCCGGCCGGCGCGGATTCGCCGTAGGTGTCGATCCCCACGACCTCGCCGTCCAGTCCTACATACTTGCGCCAGTAGTCGGTGACCCCGGCCTCGACCGCCACCCGCGGCAGGCTGCGCGGCAGCACGTGCTGGCGCCAGGCGTCGTCCTGCCGGTCGAACACCTGCGTGCACGGCATGGACACCACGCGCACGAAGATCTCGTCCTTGGCCAGCGCCTCTTGCGCGGCCAGCGCCAGCGCGATCTCCGAACCGGTGGCGATGATCACGGCGCGCGGATTGAGCGCGTCGCGCAGCACGTAGCCGCCGCGCGAGATGTTCGCGATCGTGGCCTGGTCGCGTTCGACGAAGGGCAGGTTCTGGCGCGACAGCAGCAGCGCCGACGGACCGCCGGCATGCACGTCCATGCCGATGCTGGCCGGACGCTCGACGGCGGCGCCCCAGGCCACCGCGGTCTCGGTGGTGTCGCAGGGACGCCAGACCGCCAGGTTGGGGATCAGGCGCAGGCTGGCCGCGTGCTCGACGGACTGGTGGGTCGGGCCGTCCTCGCCCAGGCCGATGGAGTCGTGCGTGAAGACGTGCACCACGCGCTGCTTCATCAGCGCCGCCATGCGCAGGGCATTGCGGGAATAATCGGAGAAGGTCAGGAAGGTGCCGCCAAACGGCAGGTAGCCGCCGTGCAGCGCGATGCCGTTCATGATGGCGGCCATGCCGAACTCGCGCACGCCGTAGTTGATGTGGCGGCCGAACTCGATGCCGTCGTTGCCGGCGCGCACCGGCGCCACGCCCTTCCAGTCGGTGTAGTTGGAACCAGTCAGGTCGGCCGACCCGCCCAGCAGCTCGGGCAGCATGCCGGCCAGCGCCGTGATGCTGAACTGCGAGGCCTTGCGGGTGGCGACGGTTTCCTGCTTCTGGTTGGTCTCGGCCAGGAATTGGGCGAATTTCTCGGCGAATTCGGCCGGCAGGTCGCCGCGCATGCGGCGCTCGAACTCGGCGGCCTGCTCGGGAAACTGGGCGGCGTACCGGGCGAACAGTTCGTTCCAGGCGCCTTCCGTTTGCGCGCCCTTGGCCTTGCCGTCCCAGAACGCGTAGACCTCGGCCGGGATCTCGAAGGGCGCGTAGGGCCAGCCGATGGCTTCGCGGGTGGCGGCGATTTCCTTGTCGCCCAGGGGCGAGCCGTGGACCTTGTCGGTACCGGCCATGGTGGGCGCGCCCTTGCCGATGACGGTGCGGCATTCGATCAGCGTCGGGCCGCCGTGCTTGCCCGCCTGGGCCTTGGCCTGGGCGATGGCGGCGTCGACCGCCTGCGCGTCGTGGCCGTCGACATGGCGGATCACGTTCCAGCCATAGGCCTCGAAACGCTTGGCGGTGTCGTCGGCGAACCAGTTCTTGATCTCGCCGTCGATGGAGATGCCGTTCGAGTCGTACAGCACGACCAGCTTGGACAGCTTGAGCGTGCCGGCCAGCGAGGCGACTTCATGCGAGATGCCTTCCATCAGGCAGCCATCGCCGACGAAGGCATAGGTGAAGTGGTCGACGATGGGCAGGCCCGGACGGTTGAACTCGGCCGCCAGCAGCGCCTCGGCCAGCGCCATGCCCACGGCGTTGGACACGCCCTGGCCCAGCGGGCCGGTGGTGGTCTCGACCCCCGGGGTGATGCCGACCTCGGGGTGGCCCGGGGTCTTGGAATGCATCTGGCGGAAATTGCGCAGTTCCTCGATGGACAGGTCGTAGCCCGTGAGGTGCAGCAACGAGTAGATCAGCATCGAACCGTGGCCGTTGGACAGCACGAAGCGGTCACGGTCGGCCCAGGCGGGATTCGCCGGATTGTGGCGCAGGTGTCCATGCCAGAGCGCAAGGGCGATTTCCGCCATGCCCATCGGCGCCCCGGGGTGGCCCGAGTTGGCCTTCTGGACGGCATCCATGGACAGCGCACGGATGGCATCCGCCATATTGAGTTGAGAGGCGGCTTGATTGCTCATGAAGACACTCGTTCCGGCGGGAAAACCCGCTGCTACAAAGCTTTCGAGTTTAACATTCGTACAAGTCCCCCGCCCTTTCGGGGGCCAGGATGCTTGTCAAAAGTTACATCGCTCTCCCATCCATGCCCTTGCCCCGCTTCCACGTCGACCTTCCCCTGCAAGCCGGCGCCCGGCTCGACCTGCCCGCGCCCATCGCCCATCATGCCCTGCGCGTGCTACGCCTGCGCGACGGCGAGGAAATCATCCTGTTCGACGGCCAGGGCGGCCAGTACTCCGCGCGCCTGGAAGTGGACGGCCGGACGGCAGCGGCCCAATTGGGCTCCCGCGACCCGCGCGAGGCCGAGCTGCCGGGCCGCATCGTACTGGCGCAGGCCATCCCGTCGGGCGACAAAATGGACTGGGTGGTGGAAAAGGCGGTGGAAGTGGGCGCCCACGCCATCCAGCCCCTGGCGGCCGCCCGCAGCATCCTCAAGCTGTCGGGCGAACGCCTGGAGAAACGGGTACAGCACTGGCAGCGGGTGGCCATCGCGGCCTGCGAGCAGTGCGGCCGCAACCGCGTCCCCATCGTGGCCGCGCCGCTGACGCCCGAGCAATGGCTGTCGCGCCCCGTGCCCGACGGCACCCGGCGGGTGTTCTGCGACCCCGACGCCGAGGTCCGGCTGACCCAGTGGCTGGGCGACCTGCCCTCTGCGCCGGCCGACCTGGAACTGCTGGTCGGCCCCGAAGGCGGCTGGTCGCCCGAGGAATACGCCCTGGCCACCCGCCACGGCGTACGCGCCGTCCGCTTCGGCGACCGCATCCTGCGCACCGAAACGGCCGGCACCGCGCTGATCTCCGCCCTGTCCGCGAAGCTGGACTGGATCTGACCTCCCCCAAGAGCCAGTCCCCACCAGCCGCCTGGTACCCCAGGAAACTGCGGATCCGGCTCCGCCGGTCCGCCAGTTTCGCCCCCTGGGGGGCGCGCGTAAGCGCGTAGGGGGGGGCAGGCCCCCCCGTCAGATCACACCGCAAGCCATGCGCGCGCCGCCGCCGCCCAGCGGCATGGGGTGGTCGGAGTGGTTGTCGCCCCCCTGGTGCACCATCAACGCATGGCCCTGCACCTCCGACAGCTTCTTGAGCTTGGGCGCCAGCACCGGATAGTTCGCCTTGCCGCCGGCATCCACGTACAAGGCGGGCAGATCGCCCAGGTGGCCGCCGTCGTCCCAGGGTTCGCTGTGCTTGCCCGTCTTCTTGGGATCGTAGTGGCCGCCCGCCGCCAGCGCGGCCACCGGCTTGCCATCCTGCTGGCCGGGATCGCAACTGGGATTCTGGTGGACGTGGAAGCCGTGGAGACCGGGCGCAAGGCCGGTCAGGGCCGGCGTGAACACCAGGCCATAAGGCGTTTCCTGGACCGTGACCTTGCCGATGTCCTGCCCCTTGCCCTGGGCGTCCACGGTGGTCATCGGAATCGACAGATCGGCCAGGGCCGGCGCGCAGAGCGTGGACGTTCCCAGGAAAAGCATTGCCGCAATGTGGCGTTTCATCGCACCTTCCTCCTTGTGGGGCACGGCCGCGCACCGGCCGCCTGCCAATGCCATGGTAACGGCGGCGAGACGGCGAAAGAAGACGGGCGCCGTTAGGAATCGTCACATTCCGGCCACGGGTTGGACAAAACCAGGAAAGTCTTGAACAGATCCGCGAGATGGGTCCGCCGGCTCTTGTTCGCGGCCGCGGCACGCCTATACAGTCCGCCCATCCCCACCCGCCGCAGAGGAGACTCACGGATGAACACCGTTACCGAAACCGCGTTCAAGCATGCCACCAAGATCCCGCAGACCATGAAGGCCTGGGTGCTGGACGATCCCGACCAGTTGTCCTTCGTGGAAAAGCCCGTGCCCCAGCCCGGCGTGGCCGAGGTGCTGGTCCGGATCGACGCGATCGCCGTGTGCGCCACCGACCTGGAGATCATCCATCGCGGCCCGCCCGCGCTCATCCAGGGCGGCCTGCCCTTCAACAAGAACTTCACGCCCGGCCACGAATACATGGGCACGGTCGTGAAGCTGGGCCCCGGCGTGGACGAGTTCAGGCTGGGCGACCGGATCGCGGTCGAAGTCCATGCCGGCTGCGGCCGCTGCGAGCGGTGCCGCGAGGGCATGTACACCTCCTGCCTGAACTACGGGCTGAACTACGGCGACGTGGACAAGGGCCACCGCGCCAACGGCTTCACCACCGACGGCGGCTTCGCCCAGTACGCCATCAACAACGTGAACACGCTGGCCCACGTGCCGGACGACATGAGCGACGAAGAAGCCACGCTGATCGTGACGGCGGGCACCGCCATGTATGGCCTGGACGTGACGGCCGGCCTGGTGGCCGGGCAGTCCGTGGTCGTCATGGGGCCCGGCCCCATCGGCCTCCTGGGCGTGGCGGTGGCCAAGGCACTGGGGGCCGGGGAAGTGATACTGACCGGCACCCGCGACAACCGCCTGGAGATCGGCCGCCAATTGGGCGCCGACCACGTCATCAACGTGCGCAACGAAGACGCGGTGGCAAAAGTGAAGGAATACACCCACGGCGGCGCGCACTACGTGCTGGAGTGCTCGGGCGCGCCCAACGCCGTCAACGACGCCTCGGCCATGCTCCGGCGCGGCGGCCGGATCTGCCTGGCCGCGTTCCCGGCCGAGCCGGTCCCCATCGACGTCGCCGCGCTGGTCCGCAACAACATCTACCTGTTCGGCATCCGCGGCGAGGGCCGCAGCGCCACCCATCGCGCCGCGTCGCTGATGGCACAGAAGCGCTTCAACGCCAAGATCATCCACACCCATACCTTTCCGCTGGAGGAAGTGCCGACCGCCCTGCGCTACGCGCGCGAACGCATCGACGATGCCATCAAGGTCGTGGTGAAGATGAACCAGGCGGCCTGACGGAGCGGGCGATGCTGACCTTCGATCGCTACGTGACGGCGGCGACCCTGGACGAGGCCTTCGACGCCCTGGACGCCTCGCCCGGGGCGCGCCTGGTGGCCGGGGCCACCGACCTGCTGCCGTGGGCGCGCGAGGGCCGCGCGGGCGACGTCCACCTGCCCGCGCTGGTCGACGTCGGCGCGATCCCGGCCCTGACGGCCGTCACGGCCGAGGACGGCCGGCTGCGCATCGGCGCCGCCACCACCATCGCGGCCTGTGAACGCCACCCCCTGCTGCTACGCGACGCGGGCCTGCTGGCGCGATGCGCCGTCTGGTTCGCCGACGACCAGATCCGCGAGCAGGCCACCCTGGGCGGCAATCTGGTCAACGCATCGCCGGCCGGCGACATGCTGCCGGCGATGCTGGCCATGAACGCCCAGGTGGTGCTTGCCCGCCGCGACGGCGCCGGCACCCAGGAGCGGGCGATGCCGCTGGCGGACTTCATCACCGGGCCGGGCCGGACCCGGCTCGGGGCGAACGAGATTCTGGTGCGCATCGACTGCGACGCCGTGCCCGGCCATGGCGGCGCCTTCGAGAAGGTCGGGCATCGCCGCTCGCTGGTGATCTCCACGGTCTGCCTGGCGGTGCTGGCCCGGCTAGCCCCGGCCGGCGGGACATTGGCCGACGTGCGCATCGCGATCGGCGCGGTCGGCCCGGTACCCGAACGGCTGGGCGACGCCGAGGCCGCCCTGCGGGGCCAGCGCCCGACGCCCGCCTCGATCCGCGAGGCGGCCGAGCTGGCCGCCGACAGGGTGCGTTCGCGCAGCCGCCAGGCATACCGCCGCGAAGTCCTGGTGAATTTCGTCGAGCGCGGCCTGGTCGCCGCGCTGGCGCAATGCGGGCTGGCCGTGCAGCGCCTGCCCAAGGAGACCGTCCATGCCTGACCCATCGGGCTTCGACCCCGCCCAGCCGCCCACGACGCGCATCGCCACGACCGTCAACGGACGCCGGGTGGCGCGCACCGTCCCCCTCCACTACCGCGTGATCGATTTCGTGCGCGAGGAACTGAAGCTGACGGGCAACAAGGAAGGCTGCGGCGCGGGCGAATGCGGCACATGCTCCATGTTCGTCGACGGCACGCTGATCAAGAGCTGTCTGGCCCCCGTGCAGAAGATCCATGGCAAGACCGTGGAAACGGTGGACGACCTGGACGCCGACAAGGGCATGACCGTGATCCAGCGGGCCTTCCACAAATGCGGCGCCAGCCAGTGCGGCTACTGCATCCCCGGCATGGTGATGGCGGCCACGGCCACCCTGCGCAAACGGCCCGAAGCCAGCCTGGACGAGATCAAGGAAGGACTGGGCGGCAACATCTGCCGCTGCACCGGCTACCAGAAGATCCTGGACGCCGTGGCCATGGCCCGCGACGTGCTGAACGGCGCCCGCCCGCAGGCGGACCTGGACGAAGCCGCCACCGACAGCTTCATCGGCTCGCGCACCCGCCGGCTGGACGCGCCGGCCAAGGTCACGGGCGCCATCAAGTACGCGGCCGACCTGTGGATGCCCAACATGCTGCACATGCAGGTGCTGCGCAGCCCGCACCCCCACGCCCGCATCCAGCGGCTGGACGTGGGCGAGGCGCGCGCCATGCCAGGCGTGGAATGCGTGCTGACCTGCGACGACGTGCCCGGGGTCGACAACTTCGGCGTTTTCATCGAGGACCAGCCCATCATGGCGCGCGGCGTGGTCCGCTACGTGGGCGAAGGGATCGCCGCCGTGGTGGCCGAGACCGCGGACATCGCGCGCGAGGCCGTGAAGCGGATCCGCGTGACCTACGACATCCTGCCGGGCGTGTTCGATCCCGTCGAGGCCATGACGGAAAGCGCCCCGCAACTGCACGGCTTCGCGCCCGGCAACCTCTGCAAGCACACGCGCATACGCAAGGGCGACGTCGACGCGGGCCTGCGCGCGGCCGACCTCGTGGTCCAGGAGACCTACCGCACCTCGGCCCTGGAACACGCCTACCTGGAGCCCGAGGCGGGATTGGCCTACCTGGAGCCCGACGGCTGCGTCACCGTGATGTCGCCCAGCCAGAACATCACCCACCACCGCCACATGCTGGCCAGGATCCTGGGCCGGCCCATCAACAAGGTACGCATGATCATGAGTACCGTGGGCGGCGGCTTCGGCGGCAAGGAGGACATGCTGTACCAGGGCATGCTGGCGCTGGCCGCCATCCGCACGCGCCGGCCGGTGCGCTACGTCTTCACCCGCGAGGAAAGCATCGCGGCCAGCGCCAAGCGGCACCCGTTCAGCATCGACTACACCATGGGCCTGACGCGCGGCGGACTCATCGTCGCCACCCGCATGGTGATGGTGTCGGACGGCGGCGCCTACGCCATGTCGACGCCGGGCGTCATGAACAAGTCCGCCATCCTGGGGCCCGGCCCCTACGCCATTCCCAACGTGTGGGTCGATGCCATCGGCGTCTACACGAACAACACGCCCAGCGGCGCGTTCCGGGCCTTCGGCGCGTTCCAGTCCGAGTTCGCCACCGAGTCCCACCTGGACTTGTGCGCGGAACGCCTGGGCATGGACCCGGCGCAATTGCGGCGCCTCAACCTGATGCAGGACGGCGCGACCACCCATACCCGGCAGCAGTTGGACCGCGTGGCGGCCACCGCCTGCCTGGACGCCGCGCTGGCGGCCGCGCGCTGGGATCCGGGTGTGCCGCACCGGGAGGCCCATGGCGAGCCGGCGCGCGTCGACCTGGGCGGCCCCGGCACCCGCGCGCCCTGCACGCTGGGTCTGGGCACGATGGCCACCGACAAGGAGACGACATGAAGAAGCGAGGCCGAGGAATGGCTTGCGGCTGGTACGGCATCGCCCGCACCGCCGCCATGGACCGGGCCGCCGTCTGGGTCGAGATCGACGACGGCGGGACGCTGAAGGTGGCCACCGGCGTGACCGAGATCGGCGAAGGCGTGCTGACCGGGCTGTGCCAGATCGCCGCCGAAGAGACCGGCGTACGGCCGGAGGACGTGGTGCTGGCCGACAACGACACGGCGCGCGTGCCCGAGGCCGCCCACGCCGGCGCCACGCGCATGACCTACATGATAGGCAACGCGGTCGCGCTGGCCTGCCGCGAGGCCTTCGGCAAATTCGCCGCGGCCATGGCGGGCTATTGGCAGGTCAGCCCCGCGTCCATCCGCGCCCGCGCCGGCGAGGTCTGGGTCGTGGGTTCGCCCAGCCAGCGCATGAGCATGGAGCATGCGGTGCACATCCTGAAGAAGGACCGCGGCATCGTCATCGTGGGCAGCGGGCTGTTCACCTCGGCGCATACCGCGCTCGACCCCGAGACCGGTGCCGCGACGCCATGGCAGAGCTATGTGTTCGGCACGCAGATCGCCGAGGTCGAGGTGGACACCGACACCGGCGAAGTGCAGGTGCTGGGCGTCTGGGCGGCCCACGACGTGGGGCGGGTAATCAACCCTCAGCAGGTCGAGGGCCAGATCGAGGGCGGCGTAATCATGGGCGTGGGCCACGCGCTGATGGAGGCCTACAGCCAGGCCGCCGGCCACACCACCACGCCCGGCCTCGCCAAGTACATCCTGCCGACCACGCTGGACGTGCCCCACGTCACGTCGGTGCTGATCGACGAACCCGACCCCAAGACGCCGCTGGGCGTCAAGGGCATCGGCGAACCATGCCTGACCCCGACCGCGCCGGCGATCGTGAACGCGATCCACGATGCAGTGGGAGTACGCATGACGCACCTTCCCGCCACGCCCGAGCGCGTGCTGGAGGCCCTGCGTCTGAAGCGGGCCGTGCAACCCAGGGAGCAACGCAAGGTGGCATGACTCATTTCCCGACTTACCGCCCCTAGCCGCTACACGCCAACGACGCGGACGGTCCCGGCGGTCAAACAGAGGTAGGAGACGACCATGAACGTTCGCAGGCAGACAGCGAAGGGATGGCTGTGCGCCATCGGCATGTCGACCCTGGCCATTGCCCACGCGGCACCCGCCACGGCCGACGAGTTTCCGAACAAGCCCGTCGAGATGACCGTACCCTTTCCCGCCGGCTCGTCCGCCGACGTGGTCGCCCGTGTCCTGGCCGACGGCATGTCGCGCCAGCTCGGCCAGCCCGTCACGGTCATGAACCGGCCGGGCGCCGGCAGCGCCATCGGCTACAAGTACGTGCAGGCCCGCAAGCCCGACGGCTACTCGATCGTCTTCAACTCCAACTCCATTTCCACCGCCTACTACCAGGGACTGGTGCCGTTCGACTACAAGGCCTTCGACCCCGTGGCCCGGGTCTCGGTCGAACTGCCCGTGGTGGTGGTCAAGGCCGACGTGCCGTGGAACTCGCTGCGCGACCTGGTCGCGGACGCGAAGAAGCGGCCCGGCGAAATCCGGCTCGGCAACTCCGGCTTCGGCAGCCACACCCACACGTCGGCGGTCGCCTTCTTCCACGAAACGCGGGCCGAGGTGACCCACGTCGCCTTCGGCGCGTCGCAGGTGGTCACCAGCCTGATCGGCGGCCACATCGACGCGCTGGTGCAGCTTCCCGGCGCGCTGACCGCGCACGTGAAGGCCGGCACGCTGAAGGTCCTGGGCGTGATGGGCTCGAACCGGGAGCCGGCCTTCCCCGACGTCCCGACCGCGCGGGAACAGGGCTTCGACTTCCAGGCCGACATGTGGCGCGGCATCGCGGCGCCCAAGGGCACCCCTGCGCCCGTGGTGGCGCGGCTGGAAGCGGCCGTGCACAAGACCGTCGAGAGCGCCGAGTTCAAGACCCAGGGGGAAAAGCTGGGCTTCGTGCCGGCTTTCCAGTCGGCGCCGGATTTCGGCCACACCATCGCCACCGAGGACGTGCTGCTGGCCAAGCTGATGACCGATGTGGGCCTGCGCAAGACGCCGGAGCAACAGGCGAAGTTCTGAACACCGGCCGCCACCCGGCGGCCGCACGGGAGCACGACATGAACCAAACGGTGGATCTGCCCAGGACCCAATTGCCGGACGCCACGGGCATGCAGGCGCGCGCGGCCGCCATCGCCCGCGCCGGCGGCTTGCAGGAGGCGATCGAGCAAGGCCTCCTGAGCCGGCGCGTCTCGGTTTCGCTGTCCGAAGCGCTGGTGCTGGGGCTGCTGCGGCAAGGCGTGAGCAAGTACCTGGCGATCTTCGGCCACGGCTCCACCGACCTGGGCGAGGTCCTGCGCGTCTACACCGACGCCGGCGTGACGCGGGTGTTCAACTTCCGCAACGAGGTCGAGATGGCCCATGCCGGCACCGCGCTGGCCTGGATCCACGGCGAGACCTGCGCGGTCGTGACCTCCATCGGCCCGGGCGCGCTGCAGGCCCTGGCGGGCTCGCTGGCGGCCGCCTCGAACGGCGTCGGGCTCTATCACATCTACGGCGACGAAACGACCCACGGCGAAGGCTACAACATGCAGCAGGTGCCCCGTCCCGTCCAGCACGTCTATGGGCAGATGACGGCACTGATGGGGGACTCCTACGTACTGCACACGCCCGAGGCGCTGCGCGACGCCCTGCGGCGCGGCACACGGCGCGTCCACCATCCGGTCAAACCGGGCCCGTTCTACCTGCTGCTGCCGTTGAACACCCAGCCGCAACGCATCGAGCAGCTCAACCTCGCGGCCCTGCCCGAGCGCCTGCGGGTGGCACGGCAGGCGGTGGCCGACCACGAGGCGATCGAGGAGGCCGCGGTGCTGCTGCGCCGGTACGACCGCATCGTCGTCAAGGCCGGCGGCGGCGCGCGGGCCCATGCGGCGGCGGTGCGCCGGCTGGTGGAGGCCACCGGCGCGGTCGCCGTGCTGTCTCCCGGTTCGACCGGCGTGCTGCCCGACGCCCATCCGCAGAACATGCACGTAGGCGGGTCGAAAGGATCGATCAGCGGCAACCATGCGATGGAACGCGCCGAACTGCTGGTGGTGATCGGCTCGCGCGCGGTGTGCCAGTCGGACTGCTCGGGCACCGGCTATCCGCGGGCGCGCGACGTGATCAACATCAACGGCGACCTGGACGACGTGGCGCACTACAACCGCACGCTGGGGCTGCATGGCGACATCGGCGCCGTGCTGGACCAGGTGCTGTCGGCGCTGGTGGTCGTGCGCGACACCTCGCTCGGCCGGCAAGGCTGGCTGGACGAATGCGCCGCCGCCAAGCGCGCCTGGAAGGATTTCCTGGCGTCGCGGCAAAACCTGGGCGGGCTCCACGACGAGGTCTGGAACGACATCGTGCTGACCCAGCCCGAGGCAATCAAGATCGTCGCCGACTTCGCTCGGGACATCGACGCCATCAAACTGTTCGACGCCGGCGACGTCCAGGCCAACGGCTTCCAGACCGTGGAGGACGACACCCCCTGCCGGACCTACACCGAATCGGGCGCCTCGTACATGGGCTTCGCCACCTGCGCCGTGATCGCCTCGGGACTGGCGTCCCGGCCGCGCTATGCCATCGCGTTCACCGGAGATGGGTCGTTCATGATGAATCCGCAGGCGCTGATCAGCGCGGTCGAGCACGGCGCCAACGGAATGATCGTGATCTTCGACAACCGGCGGATGGCGGCGATCTCCAGCCTGCAGCACGCGCAGTACGGCGTCGATTTCCGCACCAGCGACGGCGTCGCGGTGGACTACGTGGCCATGGCGCAGGCCGTGCGCGGCGTCAAGGCCGTCTGGGGCGGCCATACCGCCCGGAGCCTGCAGCAGGCGCTGCGCCAGGCGCATGCCCATCAGGGGTTGTCGGTCGTGCACGTGCCCGTCTACGCAGGCAGCGACGAACGGGGCGGCCTGGGAGCCTATGGCGCGTGGAACGTCGGCAACTGGTGCGAGGAAGTGCAGCGGCGTTATCTATCCATGGACATCTGAGGAACACACGTGAAGCGCGAACAATTCGGCCTTTACCAGGAATACGGTCTCTACATCGACGGCAAATGGCTGGCGGCGCGCGACCTGGCCGCGCGCGAGGTGTTCGACCCGGCCACCGAGGAGATCATCGGTTTCGTGCCCGTCGCGACGCCCGCCGACCTCGACTCGGCGCTGGCCAGCGCGCGGGACGGACTGGCGCGGTGGCGCCAGGAATCGCCCTGGGCGCGCAGCGCGGCCCTGCGGCGCGCGGCGGACCTGATCCGCGCGCGCGAGGAAGCCATCGCCCGGCTGATGGCCCGGGAAACCGGCAAGCCGCTGGCCGAGGCCCGCGGCGAGACCCAGGCGGCGGCCGATCAGTTCGAGTGGTACGCCGAGGAGACCAAACGCATCTACGGCCAGACCATAGAAGGGCGCACGCCGGATGTGCGGATGACGGTCCGCTACGAACCGGTCGGCGTGGTGGCGGCCTTCTCGGCGTGGAACTTCCCCGCGCTGCTGCCGGCGCGTAAACTGGCCGCCGCGCTGGCCGCGGGTTGCTCGGTGGTGATCAAGCCGGCCAGCGAGGCGCCGGGCTCGTGCATGGCCCTGGTACAGGCCTGCCACGACGCGGGCGTGGCACGCGGTGCGGTCAACCTCGTCACGGGGGACTCCGGATTGATCTCGAAGCACCTGATCGAATCGCCGCTGGTGCGCAAGGTGTCGCTGACCGGTTCGGTCGACGTGGGACGCCGCCTGCTGGGGCACGCCGCCGCCGGCATCAAGAAGGTCTCGATGGAACTGGGCGGCCACGCGCCAGCGCTGGTGTTCGAGGATGCCGACCCGGTTGCCGCCGCCACCGCGCTGGCCCGCGCCAAGTTCCGCAACTGCGGCCAGGTCTGCATCTCGCCGTCGCGCTTCTTCGTGCACGAGGCCATCTATCCGGCCTTCTGCGATGCCTTCGCCGAGGTGGCGCGTTCGCTCAGGCCCGGATCGGCGGCCGACAGCGACATGGGACCGCTGGCGAACGCACGCGGCCTCGCGCACGCCCAATCGCTGGTGGACGACGCCGTGGCGCGCGGCGCACGGCTGCTGGCGGGCGGCAAGCGGCCCGCTGCCCTGCCGCGCGGCTACTTCTTCGAGCCCACGGTGCTGGCCGACGTCCCGGCCAGCGCGGCTATCATGAACGAGGAACCCTTCGTGCCCGTGGCGCCGCTGACGTCCTTCTCGCGGTTCGAGGATGCCATCGCGCGCGCCAACGCCCTGCCCTTCGGACTGGCCGGCTACGTGTTCTCCAACGCGCTCGGCACCGCCACGCGCGCGGCCGAGGCGCTGGAGTGCGGCATGGTCGGCATCAACGAAGTGCTGCTGGCCTGCGCCGAAGCGCCCTTCGGCGGCATCAAGGAAAGCGGCATGGGCCGGGAAGGCGGCGCGCTGGGCATCCACGACTACCTGCAACCCAAGCTGATCCGCGCGCGCCTCTGACCGCCGCGCCACCCGACAGGACCAAGACATGGAAGAACAACAGGAACACGGACTGGCGCGCGGCCTGACCAACTACGGCGACTTCGGCTTCGCCATGTACCTGCGCCGGTCCTTCGCCAAGTCGATGGGCTACTCCACCGAGATGCTCGAGCGGCCCGTGGTGGGCATCGCCTCGAGCGGCTCGGGCTTCAACAACTGCCATCGCGGCATGCCCGAGCTGGTCGAGGCGGTCAAGCGCGGCGTGCTGGCGGCGGGCGGCCTGCCCATCGACTTCCCCACCATTTCGCTGGGAGAGGTGTTCCTGAGCCCGACCTCGCTGATGTTCCGCAATCTGATGAGCATGGACGTGGAAGAGATGGTGCGCGCCCAGCCCATGGACTCGGTGGTGCTGATCGGCGGCTGTGACAAGACGGTGCCAGCGCAGTTGATGGGCGCCGCTGCGGCCGACGTGCCCGCGGTGCAACTGGTGACCGGCCCCATGATGACCGGCCGCCACAAGGGCGAGAAGCTGGGGGCCTGCACCGACTGCCGGCGCTTCTGGGCCCGCTACCGGGCGGGCGACATCGCCGGCCAGGAGATCGGGCAGATCGAAGGCCGGCTGGCCACCACCGCCGGCACCTGCGCGGTCATGGGCACCGCCAGCACCATGGCCTGCATCGCCGAGGCGCTGGGCATGTCGCTGCCGGGCACCGCCGCCATTCCCGCCGTGCACGCGGACCGACTGCGCGCCGCCGAGGCCAGCGGCGCCCTGGCCGTCCGTCTCATCCACCAGCCGATACGGCCAAGCCAGGTCATCACCCCCAAGTCGGTGGAGAACGCGGTGCGCGTGCTGCTCGCGCTGGGCGGCTCGACCAACGCCATCATCCACCTGACGGCCATCGCCGGCCGGCTGGGCATACCCGTGTCGCTGGAGGAACTGAATGCGTGGTCCGACACCACGCCGGTGCTGGTCAACCTGAAACCCACCGGCGACCACTACATGGAGGACTTCTACGCTGCCGGCGGCCTGTCCGCCGTGCTGCGGGAACTGGCGCCCACCCTGCACCTGGACGCCCTGACCATCACCGGCGAGACGCTGGGCGAGCGCCTGGAGGCCGAGCGCGGCGCCTGGGTGGACCATACCGTCGTCAAGCAAGCCAGCGATCCGGTCGAACCGGTGGGCGGACTGGTGGCGCTGTTCGGCTCGCTGGCGCCGCGCGGCGCCATCCTGAAACGCTCGGCCGCCGACAAGGCGCTGTTCGAGAAGGAAGGCCGGGCGGTCGTCTTCGCGTCGCTGGAGGATTTGTCGCGCCGCATCGACGACCCCGACCTGGACGTAGAGGCCGACGATTTCCTGGTGCTGCAGAACGCCGGCCCCACCAGCGGCAGCGGCATGCCCGAGGCCGGCTACCTGCCCATCCCGAAGAAACTGGCCGCGCGCGGCGTCAAGGACATGGTCCGCATCTCGGACGCCCGCATGAGCGGGACCGCCTACGGCACCATCGTGCTCCACGTCGCGCCCGAGGCCGCCGCAGGCGGCCCCATCGGATTGATCCGCGACGGCGACCGCATACGCCTGAGCGTCAAGGACCGCCGCATCGACCTGCTGGTGCCCGAAGCGGAGCTGGCACGGCGGCGCGCCGAATCGCCGGCCGCGCCGCCGCGGGCCGAACGCGGCTATGCCCGCCTCTACCAGCAGCACGTGCTGCAGGCCGACGGCGGCTGCGATTTCGATTTCCTGCTTGGCACGCCGCCCGGGCCAAGACCGTGAAGACGTTCGGAGACACACGATGCGAGTCAGCGACATACTCAGGATCCAGGACAAGGCGCTGTACACGGTGGCGCCGGACACGCCCCTGTCCGAATGCGTCATCACCATGGCCGACCAGGACATCGGCTCGCTGGTCGTCATGGACCGGCACATCCTGGCGGGCCTCCTGACCTTCAGCGAAGTGATCCGCGTGCTGGCCCGGCGCCAGAAGGAACTGCGGCAGGGACCGACCCCGCCCGTGGCCGAACTGCGGGTATCGCACGTGATGAATCCCGAGCCCATCGTCGCCCAGCCCGACATGGACCTGCACGTGCTGCGCTCGCTGATGGTGTCGCACCACCAGTCCTACATCCCGGTGGTGGCCCGAGGCTTGCTGCAAGGCGTGGTTTCGTTCCATGATGTCGCCAAGGCGGTCCATGAACAGCAGAGCTTCGAGAACCGCATGCTGATGTCCTACATCGGCGACTGGCCGGCTCCGGAACACGCCGTCAGATAAGGCCACGGCCGCGCCGGCGTCGCTGGCACCACCATGGGAGACAAGAGGCGCCATGCACAGCGACGCCGTGGGCATCCGGGTCGACGACCCGTCGATCAAGACTTACCGCATGGTCGAGCGGTCCGAACGCCTGGACTTCGACATCCGGGACCACACGGTCCGGCCCGCGGTCTCCACGCCGCACCGCCACGAGTTCTTCCAGATCCAGGTCAACGCCACGGGCGGCGCCAGCCAGGTCATCAGCGGGCAGCGCCGCCAGTATCGCGCGCGATCGCTGATCTTCGTGCTGCCCTACCGGGTGCACTGCGCCTACAACCCCTGCGAGCCCAGCTACACCATCATCAATTTCGCCACCAACTTCCTGCGCCGCGACTTCGACCTGTCACCGCTGGAAATGGAGGAGGTCTCGCTGACGGACTACCCCGAGCTGGCGCCGTTCCTGTACGAAGGGCACATCGACTTCGGGTTCGACGACCAGGAATTCGCCCACATCCAGGGCTTGCTGCGCCACATGACCGCGCTCAACCATCGGCGCCGGCTCGGCACGCTGGAACGCATACGCGGCACGCTGCTGGAGTTGATCGGCTTCACCACCGAACGCTTCGAAGCGGAACTGCGCGGCCTGACCGAACGCCGCATCTACCTCCAGGGCCGCACCGACGCGCTGAAACGCGCGATACGCCACATCGACGAAAACCTGGACAAGCCGCTTTCCCTCTACAGCGTGGCCGAAGCGGCGTTCCTGTCGCCCAACTATCTGTTGCAGTTGTTGAAGAAGCACACGGGGCTGGCTTTCGTCGACTGGGTGACGGTCAAGCGGATGGACCGCGCCCAGGATCTGCTTGCCCACAGCGAAGACCGCATCTTCGAGATCGCCAACGCCGTCGGCTTCAGCGACGAGGCGTATTTCACCCGCCGCTTCCATCAGCGTTTCGGCCTGTCGCCTTCGGAGTACCGGCGCCGCGTCCGGCAGGGATAGGAGAAGCGCCGGGATTCAGGCGGAATCGGTGCGGCCGGGTTCGGCCGCGCCGTCGGCCTTGTCCAGCACGAAGGTGAAAGCCTTGCCGTTTTCCCGCGCGAATTCGACCACGTCCTCGCCCACCTGGGCGATGGCCGCCGCATGCTCGGACAAGCCGGGATCGTCCTGGTGCAACTGCCACAGCGCCAACACCATGCCGGCCGGCTGATCGAGCACCGTATCGCACAGGCAATCGTACAAGGCATCGAGGTTGCCGCCGAAATGCTCGGGGAAATCGACCGCGTTGGCGATCGCCCGCAACACGGCGGACTTGCTCTTGGCGCGCGAACAGTCAACCTCGTAGACGGCCAGCTTCAAGTGCCGCGCGGCCTGGAGCAAGGCCTTCACGTCGAGGTCCGGGCCGGCCAGGGCGCCGCCGGTCTTGAGGCATTCGTTCAGGTTTCTCGCATTCGAGGACATGGATCACTCCTGGATGCGCCGGAACGACGCGTAGTGATCGGCGGTATACCAGTATTCTCCACTGGTGGCGGGGTTGCCTGTATCGCCCTTGCCGGCGACGATGCGCCGGGCGCCGCGATTGCGCGCACCGGGCGTGGGCACGGTGTACTCGGTATAGTACCCACGCGCCCGCATGGGCAAAAGGCGTTCGCGGTTATAAAACGTCACGCCATCGCGGGCATGCCGGAACGGCCCGCCCTGCTGGATCTGCGCCAGCACCTGGCGCGCCTCGGGCGGCAGGTCGCGCGCATCGACCGTGCCGGGCACGGGCCCACGGGCCCAGGCGCCGGCTCCCAGCGCCAGCCACAGCAGCGCGATCGCGAATCCGCGCAGAAAACGGCCTAGAGTCGAAGACATCCCTATTCCTCGTCGGTACGGAAGAAAGCCAGCACCTCGTCGCTGCGAATGAGCGTATCGCCAAACCCCAGGGCGATCAACTCGCGCGTGTAGCCGGGCTCGAACAGCAGGTAGGACGCCAGGGAGGCGCCGGTCAGCGCGTCGGGACCGGACGAGACGCCCATGCCCCGCATCAGCGTACGCATCGCCGGCGGCAGGCTGTCCAGGTGGCGGCCGGCGATCTCGTCCAGGCGCTGGCTGGGTGATATCGATAGCACGCGTATAGGGCGCAGCGTCCCGCTCCAGCGCTCTTCGGCCGGCAGCCGCAACAGGGTCTGGTTGATGCGCTGGATGCGCTCGATGTCGGCGTCCAGGCTGTCCAGGAAGATGTTGGACAAGGCATGGCCGCCGATCTGGGCCAGCGTCGGGTAAGTGGGTGCCCCGGTCCGGCGCCGGGGGTCCGCCTCGGAATGGCCGCCGCTGATGATCAGCACACGGCCGGCGCCCAGGTGGATCGCGGGACTGATGGGAGCGAGCTGCCGCATGGAACCGTCGCCGCACCACTCGGGCTCGCCGTGCACCAGCAGCCGCCGCGCCGGGAACACGAACGGAATCGCGCTGGACGCCAGCAGGTGCTCGACGCCGATCTCGGCCCGCACCGCCACGCGCAGCGAGCGGCGCCACGGCTCGATTTCGTAGGCCGACTGATAGAAGGTGATGTGCTGGCCCGAGGTGTAACCGGTGGCGGCGATGGCCAGCGCCTGGACCACGCCGTCGGCCAGGTTGGCGTCCAGCCGGCCGAAGTCCAGCACGCCGCGCAGCAGTTCTCCCAGGGGCTGGTTGTCCAGCAGCGCGGGCTGCTTGCTCCGGCCCACGCGGGCCATCATCAGCGCGAACGACAGCATGGACAGCCAGCTTCCCCCGCCGCGCACGGTGCGCAGCGCATCGGTCCGGTAGACCTGGGCGGCGTGGAAATTCTCCCAGACGTCCAGCATGTGCTCGATCGTCTGCGGCAGGTGATGGGCGCCGCAGGCCAGCACGGCGGCGTTGATGGCGCCGGCCGAGGTGCCGCACAGGACGTGGAAGGGATTGGCGTGCAGGCCGCCGGGACGCTCGCCCAGGATGCGGACGATGGCCTTGAGCACGCCTACCTGGTAGGCGGCGCGGGCGCCGCCGCCGGCAAGCACGAGGCCGGTGCATGCGGGCCGCAGCACCGGCACGGTAGGAGCCGCTCGCGCGGCCCCTTGGGCGGGATCAGCGTCCGCCGCTGCCATCCAGGCGCGAGGCGTTGGCGTCCATGACCGTCAGCGCGGTCATGTTGATGATGCGGCGCACCGTCGAACTGGCGGTCAGGATGTTGATCGGAGCCTTGCAGCCGAGCAGGATGGGACCGATGGCCACGTTGTTGCCGGCCGCCGTCTTCAGCAGGTTGTAGGCGATGTTGGCCGACTCGATGGTGGGGCACACCAGCAGGTTGGCTTCGCCCTTGAGCTTGCTGTCGGGCATGATGCGGTTGCGGACCGCTTCGTCGATGGCGCAGTCGCCGTGCATCTCGCCGTCCACTTCCAGCCACGGCGCACGTTCCTGGATCAGCGCCAGGGCCTCGCGCATCTTGACCGCCGACGGCGAATCGCTGGAACCGAAGTTCGAATGCGACAGCAGCGCGGCCTTGGGCTCGACGCCCAGGCGCTTCATTTCCTCGGCCGCCATGATGGTGATCTCGGCCAACTGGTCGGCGTCGGGATTCTCGTTCACGTGCGTGTCGACCAGCACCACGGTGCGCTGCGGCAGCACCAGGAAGTTCATCGCGGCGTAGACCTTGGCGCTGGGATTGCGGCCGATGACCTCGTCGATGAACTGCAGGTGGTTGCCATAGGGGCCGACCGTACCGCAGATCATGCCGTCGGCGTCGCCCTGGTGGACCATCATCGCGCCGATCAGCGTCAGGCGCCGGCGCATCTCGATCTTCGCGTATTCCTTGGTGATGCCCTTGCGCTTGGTCATGTCCCAGTAGGTCTGGGAATAATTACGGTGGCGCTCGTCGAATTCGGTGTTCGTGACCTCGACGTCCTGCCCCAGGCGCATGCGCAGGCCCAGCTTCTCGATGCGCTTGGCCAGCACCGCAGGACGGCCGACCAGGATGGGCCGGGCCAGGCCGTCGTCCACCACCGCCTGCACCGCGCGCAGCACGCGCTCGTCCTCGCCCTCGGTGTAGACGATGCGGGCCTTGCCGCCCTCGCGCACCGTGCGGCGCGCCGCGCCATACAGAGGGCGCATGAAGGCACCGGAGTGATAGACGAACTGCTGCAGTTGCTCGACGTAGGCGTCCATGTCGGCGATCGGCCGCGTGGCCACGCCCGAGTCCATGGCCGCGCGCGCCACGGCGGGCGCGATGCGCACGATCAGGCGAGGGTCGAAAGGCTTGGGTATCAGGTATTCCGGACCGAACGCGAGGTCGGACACGTCATAGGCGGCCGCGACGATCTCGCTCTGCTCCTGGCGCGCCAGTTCGGCGATCGCGTGCACGGTGGCGATCTCCATCTCGCGCGTGATGGTGGTCGCGCCCACGTCCAGGGCGCCCCGGAAGATGTACGGGAAGCACAGCACGTTGTTGACCTGGTTCGGATAGTCCGAACGGCCGGTGGCGATGACGGCGTCGTCGCGCACCGACTTCACGATCTCGGGCAGGATTTCCGGCGTGGGGTTGGCCAGCGCCAGGATCAGCGGCTGCTTGGCCATGGCCGCCACCATCTCGGGCTTGAGCACGCCGCCGGCGGACAGGCCCAGGAATACGTCGGCGCCTTCGATGACCTCGGCCAGCGTGCGCTTGTCGGTTTCCTGCGAGAAACGTTCCTTGTCGGGATCCATCAGCGTGGTGCGGCCCTTCCAGACCACGCCCTCGATGTCGGTCACCCAGACGTTGGCAAGGGGCAGACCCAGGTCGACCAGCAGGTTCAGGCAGGCCAGCGCCGCGGCGCCCGCGCCCGACGCCACCAGCTTGACTTCGTCGATCTTCTTGCCGACCACGGTCAGGCCGTTCAGCACGGCGGCCGCCACGGTGATGGCCGTGCCATGCTGGTCGTCGTGGAACACCGGGATGTTCATGCGCTGGCGGGCTCGGCGTTCGACCGCGAAGCATTCCGGCGCCTTGATGTCTTCCAGGTTGATGCCGCCGAAGGTCGGTTCGAGCGCCGCGATGATGTCGACCAGCTTGTCGGGGTCGGTCTCGTTGACCTCGATGTCGAACACGTCGATGCCGGCGAATTTCTTGAACAGGACCGCCTTGCCTTCCATGACCGGCTTGGACGCCAGCGGCCCGATGTTGCCCAGGCCCAGCACGGCGGTGCCGTTGGAGATCACACCCACCAGGTTGCCGCGCGCGGTGTAGCGGAACGCCGCGGCGGGATCGTCGACGATGGCTTCGCACGCCGCCGCCACCCCCGGAGAATAGGCCAATGCCAGGTCGCGCTGGTTGACGAGCTGCTTGGTCGGGGCGATGGAAATCTTGCCCGGACGGCCGTACTCGTGATATTCGAGGGCGGCCTTGCGCAGGTTGGGATCGAGGGGTTGAGCCATGGAAAATAACGCCCGCAGAGGCGGTCACACGAAGTTATGCGAGGTGCGGATTATCCGCTCCCGGCACGGGTTAGACAACCGACGAGGGGAAAACACTCCCCGCGTCGAACGTGGCCTTGACCATGGCGTCGAGCCGGTCGGCCGGGGTTTCCCTGCCTGAAGCGCGGTCTTCGCGCTCCTGGACGGACAGCACCGGGGGGGCTTCCCCGGCATCGCGCAAACGCAGCCGGAATCGTCCGGCCCAGGCCAGGGTGCCTTCGCTGCCCAGCAGGAAATGAGCGGGATTGGGCACCGGTTCGCCGCCCGCCGCCGCGCGCGGCACGAGCGCGTCGAGCCGGTAGCCGGCCGGCCAGACCGGCAGCTCCAGCATCGCGGCGACGGCGGAGTCGGTGGCCAGTTGGAACAGGTCGGACACCAGGCGGCTGGCCGACGCGGAACGCAGCGGCTGGGTGGATTCGACCCCGAAAGGGCCCAATTGTTCGAACGCGCCGCCGGCCAGCAGCACCTGGGCGGCGTCCAGGCCCGAGTCCCGGCAGCGGCCCGGCAGCCAGCCCCGGGTACGCAGCAGCCAGGCCCCGACGGGTTCGAGGTCGGCCCCCGCATGCCAGCGCCACGGCGTTCCCGCCAGCCGCTCGCGCAGCGCTCCCATGGAGCAGCCCGCCTGCACCACGATGGTGCCGGCGCGTTCGTCGAAGGATTCGATCGCCGCCAGTTGCGAGGTGTCCAGCCGCAGCCAGCCGCGTTCGGCCGGCAGGGCCGCCTCGCGCGCGCCGGGCTGCACCAGCAGCACGCCGAACTCGCGGCACAGCGCGGCGGCGTGATAGACATCCTCTTCCCGGGCCACGACCAGGCGCGCGCGCCCAGGGGCATCGGCCTGCGGCGTCTCATCGCTGACCTGGCCACGGGCCATGCGCGCCAGGCGCTGGCAGAAGGCCGGCCAGGGCGCGTCGGAAAGCATGCGGGGCAGGAAGAAGGCGCGGCGGCCGGGCTTCATGGGAGCGAACGGAACGAAACGGAGGGTGCCATGCTTCGCATTGTAACGGCGCGACCGACCGGGCGGCCACCGCTGCCGGGCCGCGGCGCGGCGTATCATGGATGACCGGGACGCCCTCGGCGCCCTCCTCCGTCACTTCCCGTTCGACCGCCATGCTTCGCCTCTCCCCCCGCATCGCCCGTATCGCTCCCTTCTACGCCATGGAGGTCGTCAAGCAGGCGGCGGCCCTGCAGGCCCAGGGCCGTGACATCGTGCAGATGAGCATAGGCGAACCCGACTTCACCGCCGTCCCGGCCGTGGTCGAGGCGCTGGAGCGCACCGCGCGCGAAGGGCGGACCCAGTACACCGAGGCGGTCGGCATCGCCCCCCTACGCGAGGCGATCGCCGGCTTCTACCAGACGCGCTTCGGCGTGGCCGTCGATCCGTCCCGCATCATCGTCACCGCCGGCGCCTCGGGCGCACTGCTGCTGGCCTGCACCGCGCTCGTCGATGCCGGCGCCCAGGTGCTGATGCCCGACCCCACCTATCCCGCCAACCGCCACATCGTGACCGCGGCCGGCGGCGAACCCGTGCTGATCCCGGCCGGCCCCGGCGACCGCTTCCAGCTTGCGGCCGAACACATACGGCGCCATTGGACACCGCGCACCGCCGGCGTGATCGTGGCCTCGCCCGGCAATCCGACCGGCACCTCCATCGCGCCGGACGCGCTGGCCGAGCTGATCCGCGAGGTACGCGGCCGCCAGGGCTTCACCCTGGTCGACGAGATCTACCTGGGCCTGAGCTACGAAGGCGACCGCCGGTCGGCGCTGGCGCTGGCCGACGACCTCATCATCGTCAACAGCTTCTCGAAGTACTTCCACATGACAGGATGGCGCCTGGGCTGGCTGGTGGTACCGCCGCAACTGGTCTCGGTGTTCGAGAAGCTCGCGCAGAACCTGGTCATCTGCCCGTCCACGCTGGCCCAGCACGCGGCGCTCGCGTGCTTCCAGCCCGAATCGCTCGACATCTTCGAAGCGCGCCGGGAAGCCTTCCGCCAGCGGCGCGACTATCTGCTGCCCGAGTTCGAGCGCCTGGGACTGACGGTCCCGGTCAAGCCGGACGGCGCCTTCTATATATATAGCGATGTACGCGCGCACGCGGCCGACAGCGCGGCCTTCGCCACGCGGCTGCTGCACGAGGCCGGGGTATGCGCGGTGCCGGGACGCGACTTCGGGACCGCCGAAACCGCGTCCTACCTGCGCTTCTCTTATGCCACGGACATGGCGCGGCTACAGGAAGGGGTAGCGCGCATGGAGCGGCTGCTCCGGTAAGCCCGGGCCGGCACGGCCCGGGAGCGGGCCTACATGACCGCGGGAGAGCCGGGTTCGGTGTTCTTGACCGACACCGCTTCCGACGACGGATCGGTGGGGATGGGCATGGGCTTGGCGGACGCCGAGCGTGCCGGCGTGGCCGGCGCGGTGCCCGGCAGTTCGGCGTTGACGCCCGCGGCCGAGGCCAGGCGGCGGCGTTCGGCCAAGACCCTGTCGCCGTACGGGCTGGTGCCGTCGGGACCCACGCCCACGTACATGCGCAGGCCGGCCGTCAGCGAACCGCCGCGCTCGATGTATTCCTTCAGGATCGACGCGCCGACACGGATGTTGGCCACCGGATTCCAGGCAGCCTGGCTACCGCCGAACGGCTCGAACCGCTCGGTGTGGACCCGGGTCAGGACCTGCATCAGGCCCTGGGCGCCGACATGGCTTTCGGCGAACGGATTGAAGCTGGACTCGATGGCGATGATCGCCAGGAGCAGCAGCGGATCCAGCCCCATTTCCTGTCCCACGCCATAGGCGGTGGAAACCAGCATGCGGGTGGCCTCGTTCGAGACCCGGTACTTGCGGGCGATATAACGGCCCAGGGACTCGGCCTGCACGGCCGACACCTTGGTCGCGTGCGGCTTCTGGGCCGGCTTGGCGGCATCGCCCATCGAGCTCAGGAGAGACGTCGCCTGGGCATGCGGTTGTACGTTGTCGGCCACGGCCGCGAGAGCGGCCGCCGCGGCGACGGCGGAGGCGACATCGGCCTGGGCCGGCTCGGCCACGGGCGTCTCGACACCGTTGAACGCGGTGAATTGCGAAGCCTGGTCACGCAGACCAGGAACAGACCATACTACGGTGGCCATGGCGAGCACGGCCAGGCCTACATAACTATTGATGGAGCGGCACCAATCCGTGACTCCCGGTCGAGGCCGGGGGTCGGGCTGCTCCGTCGACGAGCTCGACTGCGCGTCGGGCATACTTACCTCCTTGCAACGGCGGGCCACAAAAAACCACATCCGGAAGCGATCGAGATACGACTCCGGACATCAAGGCCACAACCTGCTTGGCTGCACATCGCGCCGCTGTCAGGACGACTGGCGGCACACCTGCATGGTCGCTATCGCAGAGATAGCTCGGGACCATGCCTGTTTCGGGCAGAGGGCGCGTTCGCGCCGCTAAGAGAACTCCAGTATGGTGGGCGCCCGATGGCCCGTTAAGCAGCCCGGTGGTCTGGTCCGGCCCCGACTCGGGGGCGGCTGTCTGGACGACGGCACCGGGCACAAGCTGAAAGTTGGCGGATTGTAGGAATGCGATCCGGTCAGGTCAACCGTAAAAAATCACCATTTTGGTGCAGAACAAGGACACCGGCGATCATTGGGATTTTCTATCGATACCCATGCGACCGTATATGGAAAGATAGATAAAAGTAAGCATACACTATCACCAAGATCGAATCAGATTCAGAAACATATGTAAAATTTGTCCCGACCATCATGTTTCATGTCATCACCGCCCCGATGACGGGATCCTGACGTCGAACACCCCGCCCCCCGCAGCGGGTTAAAGTGGCCCCTCCCCCAGCGTCCCCCATCAAGGTGCTCCGCCCGTGAAATACCGCGACCTCCGAGATTTCCTGCGCCAACTCGAAGCGCGGGGCGAGCTCAAGCGCATCCCGACCGCCGTGTCGACCCACCTCGAGATCACCGAGATCTGCGACCGCGTCCTGCGCGCCGGCGGGCCGGCCCTGCTGTTCGAGAACGCCCGGCAGCCCGGCCGCGACAAGGCCGACATGCCGGTACTGGCCAACCTGTTCGGCACCGCCCACCGGGTCGCGCTGGGCATGGGCGCGGAAGACGTGGGCGCCTTGCGCGACGTGGGCGAGCTGCTGGCCTCGCTGCGCGAGCCCGAGCCGCCGCGCGGCCTGCGCGATGCGCTCGGCAAGGTGGCGATGCTGAAATCCGCCCTGTGGGACATGGCGCCGCGCGAGGTCCGGAGCGCGCCCTGCCAGGAGATCGTGCTCGAAGGCGACGACGTCGACCTCGGGCGCCTGCCCATCCAGCACTGCTGGCCCGGCGACGTCGCCCCGCTGCTGTCCTGGGGGCTGGTGGTTACGCGCGGGCCGAACCGCAAGCGCCAGAACCTGGGCATCTATCGCCAGCAGCCCATCGGGCGCAACAAGCTCATCATGCGATGGCTGTCGCACCGGGGCGGCGCGCTGGACTTCCGGGAACACATGCTGGCCCATCCCGGACAGCCCTTCCCGATCGCGGTCGCGCTGGGCGCCGACCCCGCCACTATCCTGGGCGCCGTGACGCCGGTGCCCGATGCCCTGTCCGAATACCAGTTCGCCGGCCTGCTGCGCGGTGGCCGCACCGAGGTGGTCCGTTGCCTGGGCAGCACCCTGTCCGTACCCGCCTCGGCCGAGATCGTGCTGGAGGGCCACCTGCTTGCGGCCTCCGATCCGCGCGCCATCGCCCCCGCTTCCGCCCCCGGCGTCGCGGCGCCGCCGGACAACGGCTACGAGATGGCGCTGGAAGGCCCCTACGGCGACCATACCGGGTACTACAACGAACAGGACTGGTTCCCGGTCTTCACCGTCGACCGCATTACCATGCGGCGCGATCCCATCTACCACTCCACCTACACGGGCAAGCCGCCCGACGAGCCCGCTGTCCTGGGCGTCGCCCTGAACGAGGTCTTCACGCCCCTGCTGCGCCGGCAGTTGCCGGAAATCGTCGATTTCTACCTGCCGCCCGAGGGATGCAGCTACCGCCTGGCCATCGTCTCGATGCGCAAGCAGTACCCCGGGCACGCCAAGCGGGTGATGTTCGGCATCTGGAGCGTGCTGCGCCAGTTCATGTACACCAAGTTCATCGTGGTGGTGGACGAGGACATCGACGTGCGCAACTGGCAGGAGGTGGTCTGGGCCATCACGACACGGATGGACCCCGTCCGCGACACCCTGCTGGCCGACCGCACGCCCATCGACTACCTGGATTTCGCGTCGCCGGTCTCGGGCCTGGGCGGCAAGATGGGCCTGGACGCCACCAACAAGTGGCCGGGCGAGACCGATCGGGAATGGGGACGCCCCATCGTGATGGATGCGGACGTGAAGAAACGGGTGGACGGCCTGTGGCAGGAACTGGGGCTGCCGGGCTGAACCCGGCGCCCCGGCTGGACAGGGCCGGTTGACAGCTAGCGCGGGTCGGGCCGGCTGCGGTCTTCCTTGATGGCCCGCCAGAGCTTGTAGGCCTGATAGGCGGCCACCGCGCCGCCGCCAAGCTTCAACAGCCGGAAAACACCGCCGAGCCGCACGCGGGCCAGCAGCATCGAGGCGGCGGACGATACGATCGGATAGCGCCGCAGGAAGCGCCAGGCCTGCATGGCGGTCGCCATGCCGCCACTGCCGCCCAGGCTGGGCAGGACCGACTTGAGCACCTGTCCCGGCGTGACGGCTTCCTTGATCTGGTGCAAATGGGCCGCCAGCTCCATGCGCTCGATGGACGAACGGGCCAGCAGCAATTCCTTGCGGGCCTCGATGTCGCCCGCCTCGCGCGCCCTGCGCCGGGCGCTCATCGCGGCCCCCGGCGGCTGTCGGGGTCGGACTCGGCCACCGCGGCGAGCATGTCGCGGTCGCGCTCGAGTTCGGCCAGGGTGTCCTCGAACACCAGGGGCGCATGCACGGCCTGCCGGCGCACCATGACCAGCATGACGAGGCCCACCAGCAGATAGGCGGCCCCGACCAGCGCGATGGCCAGATGCCGGTACTCGGTATCCCAGAACACCACGACGATCAGGAACGAGAACATCATCAAGCCGAGCGTCAGGCACAGCAGGGCCGCCAGGGCGACCAGCACCATGCCCAGCAGGCGCGACTTTTCCTCGGCCAGTTCGATGGCGACGAGTTCGAGCCGGGTGCGCAGGATGCCGATGGAGGTGGCAGCCAGCGCCCGAAGCGAACCCAGCAGATGCGGCGACGCGGACACGCTGCGCGTATCAGCGGCGGCTGTTGACCAGCAGGCCGGCCAGGAAGCCGACCGCCGCGGCCACGCCTATGGCGCGCCAGGGGTTGTCGTGCACGAAATCGTCGGTGGCGCGGGCGGCCGCCTTGCTACGTTCCAGCATGGAGTCCTGGACGTCCAGGAGCTTTTCGCGCGCGCGCTTGAGGGAAGTCAGGGCACGCTCGCGAAGTTCGACGGCGCGGTCGCCGGTGCTGGAAGCGGCTTGCTTGAGCAGGTCTTCCGCGTCGTTCAGCACGACCTTGACGTCCGAGATGAGTTTTTCCTTGCCTGCGGTGCTGGTAGTCATCGTGTTGCGCTCCCTGCGTTGTTTTTACGATTGGACGATCCGATGATAGCAGCCGCCCCCGCATACCGGAACCCTTGCACCCGGGGGGCAGCATCGGGTAACACCTGCAACCCCGCACTTGCATCCTGTGTCACTGGCCGGCCAGCCAGGCGATGAGCTTGTCGTTGAAGCCGTTGGCCTGCTGCGCGCGTTCGTCGTTGACCACGCTGACCACCAGATAGCGGCGCCCGCTGGCCGCCAGCACGTAGCCGGCCAGGGCGCGCACGTCGCGCAGCGATCCGCTTTTCAGGTGGGCGAGGCCCGCCGCGTCCGAGTCGCGCATACGGCGGCGCACCGTTCCGTCCATGCCCGAGATGGCCAGCGACGAGACGAACTCCGGCATGATCGGCGAACGCCAGGCGGCGGCCAGGAGCCGTGCCAGGCTGTCGGCCGAGACCCGGCCGTCGCGGGACAGCCCCGAGCCGTTGTCCAGCACCAGTTCGGGCAGCTTCAGGCCGCGCGCCGCCAGGATCCCGTCCACCGCGCGGTCGCCGCTGGCCACTGTGGCCGGCCCCGGCTCGTAGGCGGCGCCCAGCGTCAGCAGCAGCAGGCGGGCCATGACGTTGTTGCTCTGCTTGTTGATATGGCGAACCACCTCGGCCAGCGACGGCGAATCGTGCGTGGCGAACAGCACGGCATCGCCCGGCACGCTCCCTTCGCGTATCCGGCCCGCCAGGCTGCCGCCCATTTCCTGCCACAGTACGCGGAACACCGCCTCGGCATGCCGGGGCTGGGACAGCGCCAGCCGGTACAGGCTGAATTCGCCGCAGCCCCCCGACACGGTTCCCGCCACGCGCAGCGATACGCCGGACGAGGTCAGGAACGGTTCGGTCTGCACCACGGGCGAACCGGGGCACGGGTTGTCCGACCATTTCAGTCCGCCCTCGACCTTGACGCCGGGCAGGGCCGGGTCCAGGGTCACCCGCCAATGCCGGCTGCGCAGGTCCGGGGTGAACAGCAGGCGCACCGCGCCGAAGCCCACCATCCAGGCGTCGGGGCTGGCGTTGTAGGGCCGCGAGGAATCACCGTCGAAGGCGCCGGGGTCGATGGCCACCGGCCCGAACACCGAACGGTCCACGACGAGTTCCGGGATCCTGCGCACGCCGCGCACGCGCAGCTCGCGCAGCAGTTGCCAGAGGTCTTCCAGCTTGAAGAAGGGATCGCCGCTGGCGCGCAGGTACAGCGGACCGGACAGGACGCCGTCGGCCGAGATCGTGGTGCCCGGCTCCACCAGCATCTGGGTGCGCCAGACGTGCGCGGGGCCCAGGCTGTCCAGGGCGGCGAAGGTGGTCACCAGCTTCATGACCGAGGCGGGGTTGCGCGGCTGCCCGGCGTTTACCGAGACCATGCGCGGGCCGTCGACCGGTTCGACCACCACCGACAGCGCGCTCTCGGGCAGCCCCGTGGCGGCCCAGGCCGCCGACAATTCCGCGGGCAGGTCCTGCGCCCGCGCCATGGTGAATGCCAGGCAGGCGCACACCGCCGCCGCGCCCCGCATCCATCCGCCGGGCCTGCCCCCGGCTGCTCTTGTCCCGCGCCGGCCCTCGGCCACGCCGGCTTGCGCGCCACTCTGCAACAACGCCTGCCCCCTTGTTCCCGTTCCTTGGTTCGAACAGGCTAGAGCATAACGGTTCCCGGCGCGGCCGCCGGCATGCGGCTCAATGATGCAGCGAAGCCTCGTAGCGCACCAGCAACTGGCGCATGTCGCCCACCGTGCCCTTGAGCGCCTCGGTGGCCTGGACCAGCGAGGCGACCGACGCGGAGGTGCGCTCCACTTCGCCCGAGATGCCTTCCATGCTGTCGGCGACCTCCTGCGACGCCGCCGACTGCTGCTGCAACATGCCGGAAATATCGCGCGCCCGCTCCACCACCAGCGACGACGAACGGCGTACCCGTTCGAAGAAGCCGGCGCTTTCGCGGATCTGCTCGCCGCTGTACTGCACCGACGCCACCGCGTCCTGCATGGAGGTCGAGGTCTCGGTGGCGAAGCGGGTGATGGCCTGGAGCGCGTGGCCGATGTCGCCCGTGCTGCCGGCGGTGCGGTCGGACAGGGTCCGCACTTCCTCGGCCACGACGCCGAAGCCGCGGCCGTTCTCGCCCGCGCGGGCGGCCTCGATGGCCGCGTTCAGCGACAGGAGGCGGGTCTGGTTGGCGATCTCGCTGATGGCCTGGGTCACGCCGGAAATGGTCGAGACCAGATCGTGCAGCGACCCGATCTGTTCGTTGGTACGGCCGACGGCCTCGGCCACCGAATCCGTGCCGCGCACCGAATCGCCGATCTTGGCCTCGGCCGTATCGACCTCGCTCAGGGCCGACTCGGACAGGGACAGGGCCGTACCCGTATGCTGCGAGGCCTCGCGGATGGCCACGCTCATCTGCTCGACCGCGGCGGCGATGCGGGTCAGGCGATCACGCTGCTCGTCGATGACCTGGCGGATCGCGTCGATCTCGCCGTTGACGCGGTCGGCGTTGCCGTCCACCGCCTGCGCGACCTGCAATACGTCGCACAGCGTGGAGCGCAGGTGGATGCGGGTCGACTCGATGCGCATGGGCAGGCCGCCCAGGTCGAACTGGTGGCGGCCTTCCACGGCCACCGACAGCATGCCCTCGCCTATCGCGGCCAGCGTGCGGTCGACGCGGCGCAGCGGCGCCCAGACCCGGTACCGCCACACCACGGCGGCGGCGGCAACGACCGCCGCCTGGCCCAGCATCCAGCCCCAGTGCGGCAGCAGCCATGCCCCCGACGCCATCCCCAGCGACAGGACGGCCACGCCCGCGCCCCAGGGGGTGGGCGCATGCCACCAGCGCGGACGCGGCGTGGCGGGGAATTTCGCCTTGCCCGCCGACACGTCGGCATGCAGGGCCTGGGCGGACGCGACCTCGGCGCGGTCGGGCGCGTTGCGCACCGACATGTAGCCGACATGCCTGCCATTCTCGTGCAGCGGCGTGACGTAGGCCTCGACCCAATAGAAGCCGCCGTCCTTGCAGCGGTTCTTTACCATCGCCCGCCACGGCTGGCCGCGCTTGATGGTCTGCCAGAGGTCGGCGAAGGCCTCGGGCGGCATGTCGGGATGCCGGACGATGTTGTGGGGCTGGCCGATGAGTTCATCGCGCGAGAAGCCGCTGACTTCGATGAACGCGGGGTTCGCATAGGTGATGCGCCCCTTCAGGTCGGTGGTGGTCACCACGGGACGGCTTTTCTCGACGAAGCGCTCGAGCGACGTGACGGGCAGATTCTTGCGCATGACTCTTGGTATGGACAACGACTCATGACGGTTGACGGCAGCAAGGCGGCCGGACTTTAGGACTATTTGCCGATCGGCCCGGCGCCGTCCCACTACAATCCCGGATGATTCCCTCGATAGCCTAGGAGCAGCCCATGAAGACCAAAGCCGCGATCGCCTGGAAGGCAGGCGCGCCCCTGACCATCGAAGAAGTGGACCTGGCAGGTCCGCGCGCCGGCGAGGTGCTGATCGAAGTCAAGGCCACCGGCATCTGCCACACCGACTACTACACCCTGTCGGGCGCCGACCCCGAGGGCCTCTTCCCCGCCATCCTCGGCCACGAGGGCGCCGGCATCGTCGTCGATGCCGGACCCGGCGTCTCCACCCT
>MKUP01000006.1:236452-339957 GCA_001898625.1 Burkholderiales bacterium 67-32 | reverse complement strand
CCGTGGTCAACGTGACCGATCGTGCCCACGTTCACGTGCGGCTTCGTACGCTCAAACTTGCCTTTTGCCATGGCTGACTCCCGCCTCTGGATGCCTGCTATAACGGATGGAACCGCAAAAATCTGGTGCCCATGACGCGGATCGAACGCGTGACCTCTCCCTTACCAAGGGAGTGCTCTACCACTGAGCCACATGGGCGAATTCTGTACTGCAACCACCGGACCGTCCGGCGACTGACCGGAAACCCGGGCGCCTGCGACGACCTCGTTGGAGCGGGTGAAGGGAATCGAACCCTCGTCGTAAGCTTGGAAGGCTTCTGCTCTACCATTGAGCTACACCCGCCTACCTGGTACTGCCTCACACTACCGCGGACCCCACCGCCGCCAAATCTTCCGGCCAAAATTTTGACCAGCCGCTTGAGTTACAGCACGCTTCAAGCCACTGGCCACGATTTCGACCGAAAAACCAAGCCGTTGGTGGAGGGGATTGGATTCGAACCAATGTAGGCGCAAGGCCAACAGATTTACAGTCTGCCCCCTTTAACCACTCGGGCACCCCTCCGCCGGGGAACGAAAGATTATGAAGGAGCCCAAAAGGAAAGTCAACTGACCCCGCCCGGCACTCCATTCCCGCCCACGGACAAGGGTTTCCACTAGCTCTCCACGCGACAAAAAGCCTAAAAGTCCATATATAGTCTTTTAGGCTTTTAAAAGATCAGGAGACCACCGTGAGAATACGCCAAGGCTTGTCCGCGGGCATTGCCGCCCTCTTCGCGTTTGCCGGCGCAACGGCACACGCCGCCGATTTTCCCCAACGCCAGATCCGCATCCTGGTGCCCTTCCCGCCCGGCAGCGGCACCGACGGCTCGGCCCGCGTGCTGGCGCAGGAGATCACCAAGACCACCGGGCAGACCGTGGTCGTGGAAAACAAGGCGGGCGCCAACGGTTTCATCGCCACCGAAGAAGTCATGCGCGCGCCGGCCGACGGCTACACCCTGCTGTTGACCAGCAATACCCATGTGGCCAACAAGTTCCTGTTCAAGCGCACGCCCTATGACCCGATCCAGGACTTCAAGGGCATCACCCTGCTCAAGGAAGGCCCGCTGGTGCTGCTGGTGCGGGCCGATTCGCCGATCCGCGATGCCGCCGGCCTGACCCGCGCCGCGCGCGCAGCCAAGACGCCACTGGCCTTCGGCAGCGGCAACTCGTCCTCGCGGGTGGCCGCCGAACTCTATAAGCAACTTGAGCACGTCGACATGCTGTACGTGCCCTACAAAGGCAACCCACTGGCCATCGGCGACCTGATCGGCGGACGGATCGACCTGATCTTCGCGGATTCGACTTCGGCCACACCCCTGATCCGCGGCGGCAAGGTGCGGGCGATCGCGACAACCGGCCGGGCCCGCACGCCCAACCTGCAGGACGTGCCCACTCTGATAGAGAGCGGGCTGGCCGATTTCAACCTGGGCTCATGGCTGGTCGTGCTGGCGCCGCGCGACACGCCCGACCCCGTGGTCGACCGCTTGAACCAGCTCTTCCGCGATGCGCTGCAGACCGAGACCGTCAAGCGCAACTTCCTGGAGTCCGACGCCGTGCCGCTGGGCACCAGCCGCCAGGAACTGGCCGATTTCATGACCTCGGAGAACCGCCGCTGGGGCTCGATCATCCAGAAAGCCGGCATCCAACCCGAGTAACCCCGGAGCATTCATGTCCATCGACACCCAGAAGACCGACCGCGGGGTCGGCATCATCACCATCAATCGTCCCGAAAAGCTCAACGCCATGGACGCGGAGCACTACCGGGGCCTGTCCGACGCCTGGGCGCAAATGCGCGACGACACCGCCGTGCGCGCCATCGTCATCACCGGCGCCGGCGAAAAATCCTTCAGCACGGGCGCCGACCTCAAGACCTTCATCGGCAACCCGCCCCAACTGTCGGAGTTCTGGCTGACCCAGCAGGGCATGCTGCTCAACCGCGGGCTGGAGATGTGGAAACCGGTAATCGCCGCGGTCAACGGCTATTGCCTGGGCGGCGGCATGACGCTGCTGCTGGCCACCGACATCCGCCTGGCCGTGCCCCACGCGACCTTCGGCCTGTCCGAGGTCAAGCGCGGCGTGATCGCCGCCAACGGCGGCACGCAGCGCGTGATCGAACAACTGCCGCGCGCCATCGCCATGGAGTTCCTGCTGACCGGCGACGCCTTCGACGCCGCCACCGCCGAGCGCTGGGGCCTGGTCAACCGCCAGGTCGAGCCCGCGCAACTGATGCCGGAGGCCATGAAGATCGCCGAGCGCATCGCCGCCAACGCGCCGCTGGCCGTGCAGGCCGCCAAGGAACTGGCGCTGCGCGCCGGCAGCATGGACCTGACCGCGGGGTTGCGCATGGAGCAGTTGTACAACCGCATGCTGTCGGCCACCGAGGACGCCGCCGAGGGCCGCCAGGCCTTCAAGGAAAAGCGTCCGGCCCGCTTCAACGCACGCTGACGCCACAGGAAGCCCCATGAGAGGAAAGTACGTCATCGCCGGGATCGGACACACCCGTTACGGCAAGCTGCCCGGCCGCTCGACCGTCAGCCTGAACGTCGAGGCCTGCCGCAATGCGCTGGCCGACGCCAACGTCGGCAAGGACGTCATCGACGCCCTGTTCGTCAAGGTCCCGACCTCGGCGCGCGAATTCATGTACGGCCAGAAACTGGCCGAGGCCATGGGCCTGCGCCCCAAGCTGGGCGGCGCCTGGGACCAGGGCGGCGCGGCCAACATCGCGCTGATCTCCCAGGCCGTCATGGCGATCGAGGCGGGCCAGTGCGAAGCCGCCCTGGTCTGCTACGCGGACAATCCCCGCACCGGCAATCGGGCCGTCTACGCGCGGCCGCGCGGCGACGACGCCGTGTACGGATGGTTCTCCACCGCCGCCGGCTACGCGATGATCCAGCGCCGGCACATGATCGAGCACGGCACCCGGCCCGAGGATCTGGGCGCCATCGCCAAGGCCTGCCGGCGCCACGGCGCGGCCAATCCCAACGCGCAGTTGCGCGCCGCCATTTCGCTGGACGACTACCTGGCCTCGCCCATGCAGATCGACCCGCTGCGCCGCGACGACTGCTGCCTGGTTTCCGACGGCGGCGCGGCGGTGGTGGTGATGAGCGCGGCGCGCGCCCGCGCGCTGGGCGTGCCGAACGCCGTTCCCATCCTCGGCTTCGGCCAGGGCCAGACCTCGTGGGAAGTGGCGCAGCGGCCCACGCTCACCTCGACCGAAGCGGCCGTCTCCGGCCGCACCGCCTTCGCCATGGCGGGGCTCGCGCCCAAGGATATCGACGTCGCGCAGCTCTACGACTGCTTCACCATCACCGCGCTGATGACGCTCGAGGACTACGGTTTCTGCAAGAAGGGCGAGGGCGGCCGGTTCGTGGCCGACGGCCGCATCGAGATCGGCGGCGACCTGCCGCTCAACACCAGCGGCGGCCTGCTGTCCGAGACCGGCATGCCCGGCATGCAACTGGTCATCGAGGGCGTGCGGCAGATCCGCGGGCAGGCCACGCTGCAGGTGCCCGGCGCCGACACCTGCCTCGTCAGCAACCAGGGCGGCACCATGCATACCCACAGCACGCTCATTCTAGGCAGCCAGCCATGACCGAATTCCCCCAGCCCGACATCACCGAGACCAATCGCCCGTTCTGGGATGGCCTGAAGGCCGGCACGCTGCTGTTCCAGCAATGCGGGCAAGGCCACCGCTGGCTGCCGGCGCGCGACCACTGCCCGCACTGCCTGGGCGGCGACGTCCGCTTCGTGCCCGCGGCCGGCGGCGCCCGCCTGGTCAGTTGGGTGCTCTATCGCAGCGCCCACCATCCGGCCTTCGAATCGCGCGTGCCCTACAACGTGGCGATCGTGGAGCTGGACGAAGGCCCGCGCATGATCTCCAACGTCCTGTGCGACGAATCGGCGCTGCGCGCCGACATGCCGCTGCGCCTGCGGATCGAGGCCCAGGACGACTACTCGGTGGCGCGCTTCGAACCCGCGGGGAGGGAGAGCCGCTCATGAGCATGCCCCAGCCCCTGGCCGGCATCACGGTGCTGGACCTGACCCAGATCTACAACGGCCCCTACGCCACCTTCCTGATGGCGCGGGCCGGCGCGGACATCGTCAAGATCGAGCCGCCCGGCGGCGAACACCTGCGCAAGCGCGAAACCCTGCCCGACGACGTGGTGACGGTGCCGTTCGCCATGTTCAACGCCAACAAGCGTTCGCTGTGCCTGGACCTGAAGACCGAGGCCGGCCGCGCCGTGCTGCGGCGGCTGGCCGCCCGCGCCGACGTGCTGGTCGAGAACTTCACGCCCAGCGCCATGGAGCGGCTGGGCCTGGGCGCCGATTCGCTGATGGCGGCCAACCCCCGGCTCATCTACGCGTCGAGTTCCGGCTACGGCAGCAGCGGCCCCTATCGCGACTACCCCGCGATGGACCTCGCGGTGCAGGCCATGTCGGGCGTCCTGAGCAGCACCGGCCAGCCGGACGCCGACCCGGTCAAGGCCGGCCCGGCCGTGTGCGACTTCATGGCGGGCATCCACCTGTACGGCGCCATCGTCACGGCCCTGCTGCGACGCGAGCGCACCGGCGCGGGCGGGCGCGTGGAGGTGTCGATGATGGAGGCGGTCTATCCGTCGCTGGCGTCCAACCTGGGCGGCCTGCGCCGCGGCAACCGCAAGCCGCAGCGCACCGGCAACCGGCATGGCGGCATGGGCCTCGCGCCCTACAACGTCTATCCTTCGGCCGACGGCCACGTCGCCATCATCACCACCAACGAGAAACACTGGCGCGCGCTGGTGGCCGCGCTGGACCTGGACGAACTGGCCGCCGATCCCCGCTACGCCACGCGCGACCTGCGCGCGCGCCACATGGACGAGCTGGACGAGGCGTTGGGCGCCGTCACCCGGCGCCTGGACAATGCCGGACTGCTGTCCCGGCTGCGCGCGCAGACCGTGCCCTGCGCGCCGGTACAAGAGCTGCTGGACGTGGTGGACGACCCGCACCTGCACGCGCGCGGCGCGCTGCGCCACATCGACCATCCCGCCTACGGCCGCATCCTCGTACCCGAGACGCCGCTGCGGTTCCTCGACCAGGAGCCGCCGCCCTACCGGCCCAGCCCCGGCCTGGGGTCCCAGGCGCGCGAGATCCTGGCCGACCTGCTGCAATGCGGGGACGACGAACTTGATAGACTGCAAGCCGAGCTGTCCCTCTGATCCCCCCTACGAGAACCCCATCATGCAGCAAGACGCGATCATCATTTCGCGGGCCGGCGGGCCCGAGGTCCTGGTTCCCGCCCGGTGCGACATCCCCCAGCCGGCCGCCGACGAGGTGGTGGTCAAGGTGGCATGGGCCGGCGTCAACCGCCACGACTGCGGCCAGCGTTCGCGCGGCCCCAACGACCACGAGTCCGACATCCCCGGCCTGGAAGTGTCCGGCACGGTGCATGCGGTGGGATCGCTGGTGCGCGGGATCGAGGTCGGCACGCAGGTGTGCGCGCTGGTCAACGGCGGCGGTTACGCCGAATACGTCGCCACCCACTGGCAGCAGGTGCTGCCGGTGCCCGCCGGCCTGACGCTGCAGCAGGCCGCCTGCCTGCCCGAGGCGGCCTTCACCACCTGGTACAACTTCTTTTCCCTGGCGGCGCTGCAAGTGGGCGAATCGGTGCTCATCCACGGCGCGACCAGCGGCGTGGGCGTGTTCGCCGTCCAGTTGCTGTCGGCGCTGGGCCATCCGGTCTACGCCACCAGCGGCAGCGCCGAGAAGTGCGCGCTGGCGCTGAGCCTGGGCGCGCGTCGCGCCTTCAACTACAAGACCGAACCCTTCGCCCAACTGCTGCAGGAAGCCGGCACGCCGGTGGACGTGATCCTCGACATGTCGGGCGGACGGCACATGGAGCAGAACCTGGCCGCCCTGGCCTATGGCGGGCGCATCCTGCACCTGTCCTCGGGCGCCGCGCCGGTGTCCTTGTCGCTGCGCGCGGTCATGCAGAAAGAAGCGCGCGTGACCGGCGCCATGATGCGTCCCCTGCCGGCCGCCAAGAAGGCGCTGGTGGCGCAGGCGCTGAAGAAAGTCGTCTGGCCGCTGGTGGGCGACCGCATCCAGACCCGCGTGCACCAGACCTATCCGCTGGCCCAGGCCAGCCAGGCGCACCGCGACATGGAACAGGGCGACCACAGCGGCAAGCTGCTGCTGCAGGTAGGCGGCGGCTAAGAAACGGCTATCGGGGCGCCAGCACCGCGGCCGGGCGGTGCGCGACCAGCACGTCCTTGGGAATGACGATGTCCATCAGGAACACATCGCCCGGATAATAGGAAATACCGGCCGTCAGCACCCGCGAATCGGTGGCCACCAGCTTGCGGACCAGCTTGGCCACCGGGGCGCCATAGGGACAGTCGAGCTTCCCGGCCAGCACCATGTCGGCTGTCTCGATGCTGATGGTCTGGTAGGAATGGTCGACCTCTTCCTCGGCATACTGCAGGGCAAGCTGCAGCAACAGCTCGGAGGCCGCGGCTCCGTCGGGAAACCGCTCGTACAGATGGCGCGCCACGAACATGTTGTAGACCCCGATGGGCTTGCCTTCCCGCAGGTGGGTCTTGATCACTTCCACATACGACTCGTAGAAGCTGCCGCTGGCGACCAGTTCCGGCGGCAGGACCGCATCGCGCACCACCTCGTGCACGACGATGGAGAAACCGCCGGCGCGCGGCGACAGGCCCGAGATGGGCGTGCGCAAATGCCCCGGCGCGGCGCCAGGGACCTCGCACACGAACGTGCCGCGCCCACGGTTCGAGACCAGCACGTTTTCCTGGACCAGCACATTCACGGCCTGGCGGACGGTGATGCGCGCGACCTGGTATTGCTCGGCCAGCACTTCGTAGCGGGGAAGCTGGTAGCCGACCGGCCACGCGCCGGCCGTGATCTTGTTGCGCAGCGCGTCCGCCAACTGCACATATAGCGAAATCCGGCTCTTGGGGTCGAGCTTGAACTGGTTGCCCTCGGTACTCATGCTTTCATCCTATCGTACTTTTCAGCGCGGATTCGCCGGACCGATGGCTTGCGGCACGTCCTTGATCTTCTTGAGCGCAAAGCTGGAACGCATATCGACAACCGCTGGATGTTTCATCAGGGTGTCCATGGAAAAACGCGAGAAATGCGCCAGGTCGACCACCTGCACGCGCAGCAGGTAATCCATGTCGCCCGTCATCGCGTAGCAGGCCACGACCTCGGGCCAGCCCAGGACGTCGCGGGCGAATTGCTCGATGGGCGCGTGGCCGCCGTCCATGTGCTTCTGAAGCCGCACGCTGACGTAGGCCAGGAGGCCCAGCCCCACTTTCTCGGCATCGACGATGGCGACGTATTGGCGAATCACGCCGGTGGCCTCCAGGCGCCGGACCCGCCGCAGGCAGGGGCTGGGCGACAGCGCCACGCGCTCGGCCAGTTCCTGGTTGGTCAGCCGGCCATCGCGCTGCAATTCTTCCAGAATCCGCCTATCCGTGCGGTCCAATTCGACTTCGGGCATGATTGACCAATAACAAAACACTTTGAGCAATTTTATTTCAAAATTGCTCGCCACATGAGCAATCTTTGGAATCTTTCGCCTCGCGATCGTTCCTACAATTCCGTCTGAGATTCCTTTCGACCAGAGGCGCGCGGCGCCACAGCGGAGACAGCCATGACCACCCCCTTCCAGCCCTGGGACAACCCCATGGGCACCGCCGGATTCGAATTCGTCGAATACGCCGCTCCCGATCCCGTGGCCCTGGGCAAGGTGTTCGAGGGACTGGGCTTCAAGGCCATCGCGCGCCACCGCCACAAGAACGTGCTGCTCTACCGCCAGGGCGGCATCAACTTCATCGTCAACGCCGAGCCCGACTCGTTCGCGCAGCGCTTCGCGCGCCAGCACGGCCCCTCGATCTGTGCGATCGCCTTCCGGGTGAACGACGCGGCGGCGGCCTACAAACGCGCGCTGGAGCTGGGCGCCTGGGGCTTCGACGGGCACAGCGGCCCCATGGAGCTGAACATCCCGGCCATCAAGGGCATCGGCGATTCGCTGATCTATTTCGTGGACCGGTGGCGCGGCAAGAACGGCCGCAACGGCGGGATCGGCGACATCGACATCTACGACGTGGACTTCGAGCCGCTGGAGCCGGCCCGGGCCAGCCAGGACGCCGGCCACCGCGGCGCCGGCCTGACCCTGATCGACCACCTGACGCACAACGTGCACCGGGGCCGCATGGGCGAATGGGCCGACTTCTACGAACGGCTGTTCAATTTCCGCGAGATCCGCTACTTCGACATCGAAGGCAAGGTCACCGGAGTCAAATCCAAGGCCATGACCTCGCCCTGCGGACGCATCCGCATCCCCATCAACGAGGAAGGCAACGACGAGAAGGGCCAGATCCAGGAATACCTGGATCTCTATCACGGCGAGGGCATCCAGCACATCGCGCTGGGCACGGACGACATCTACGCCACCGTCGAAGCGCTGCGGGCCTCGGGCGTGGTCTTCCTGGACACCCCGGACACGTACTACGAGCTGCTGGACAAGCGCCTGCCGGGCCACGGCGAGGACGTCGCGCGGCTGACGAAGAACCGCATCCTGCTGGACGGAGCCCCCGGCGGCGGCCTGCTGCTGCAGATCTTCACGCAGACCGTGATCGGCCCGATCTTCTTCGAGATCATCCAGCGCAAGGGCGACGAAGGCTTTGGCGAAGGCAACTTCAAGGCCTTGTTCGAATCGATCGAGTTGGATCAGATGCGGCGCGGTGTGTTGTAACCCCCCCTACGCCCTTACGGGCGCCCCCCAGGGGGCGATGCGGGTGGACCGGCGGAGCCGGATCCACCGCATCCTGGGTCTAGTCCTTTTATCTTAGGGTGTGGCGGCTGCGCTTCGCTGGCTGCCAACTGTTCGGCATGCCGAGAGGTGGGCCGGAAACTTGCGTTTTGCCGACCGGCCGTCTCAAGGCCGGGCGGAGCCTACCGTCCGGATGCCGTCCACGGGGGGGAGCTTGGTGGCCTGGACTTCGACGCGCTCGCCGCCCTGGTCCAGCACCACGCCGCCGCCCAGGACCTCGGCCAGGGTCACGCCTTCGGCCAGTTGGGTGCCCACCGCGTAGGCGCGGGCGGGGCGGCCGTCTATGGCCAGCACCGCGGAGCCGCGGGGCCCGGCGGCGATGAGGCCCGCCACCACCACCTGGATCTTCGCCCCGGCCCCTGTGCCGAACCAGCCGGCCACCGGGCCGGTATCGGTCTGCAGGGCGCCGTCGGTCACCGCGGTGGGCGGGGCGGGCGGGGGGGAAGGCGCGAGCAGGATGGCTCCCCACACGCCTATGCCCGCCGCGAGCGCGAGCAGCGCGACAAAGGTGCTCAATCGGGGGAGGCTGGGGATTACCCGCATCACTGACTCCGGCAGGGGCCGCCTTGGCGCGGCCGGTCAAAACGGTCCATTTTGCGGGAGGAATGTGACAGGGATACCCGCATCATGAATTGTCATCTAAAGCAGCGATAATAGGTGCCGCAAAAATTACGACACGGAGTTTACGCTGTGACACGGTCACGCTCTATCCGCGCCCGGCGCCAGGCCGGCTTTACCCTGATCGAGATCATGGTCGTCGTGGTCATCCTGGGCATCCTGGCGGCACTGGTCGTGCCGCGGGTGCTCGATCGACCCGACCAGGCCCGGGCCGTTGCCGCCCGGCAGGACGTTTCCGGCATCATGCAGGCGCTGAAGTTATACCGCCTGGACAATGGCCGCTACCCCACGACCGAACAAGGCCTGCGCGCCCTGGTCGAACGGCCCGCGACCGGACAGGTGCCGCCCAACTGGAAACAGTACCTGGACCGCCTCCCCGCCGATCCCTGGGGCAATCCGTACCAATACCTGAACCCGGGCGTACACGGCGCCGACGTCGACGTGTTTTCGCTGGGTGCCGACGGCCAGCCCGGCGGCGAAAACGCCAATGCCGACGTCGGTTCCTGGGACCTCTGATCCCCGGCGCCCCGCTGCCCGCAGCGTCGGCGCGGGCCCCCGGCGTGCCCGGGGGTTCACGCTGATCGAACTGATGGTCGTGGTCGTGATCGTCGGCATCGCCGCCGCGGCCGTGACCATACGGGCCTTCCCCGACCGCCGCAAGCTGCTCCGGGACGACGCCGAGCGCCTGGCCCAGCTGTTCTCGGTGGCCCAGGGCGAGGTCCGGGCCGACGGCCGCCGCATCACCTGGCAGGCGGACGAACAAGGCTATCGCTTCGTCCGGCGCGCGCGCGCGCTGACGCCAGGCGCGGTCATGGCCGCCGGCACCTCATCCACCACGCTGGACACCTTCGGCCGCGACGAACTGCTGCGCCCGCGGCGCTGGGCCGACGGCCCGGTCACCGTACAGGTGGAGCCGCCCGGCCCGCCCGTGTTCACGTCGGAATGGATTCCGGGTCCGCTCATCGTCCGGCTGCGCAATGCCGATGCGATCGTGACCATCCTGCGCGACGAGGCGGGACGCTATGCGGTCCAATGACGCCGGCTTCACCCTGGTCGAAGTGCTGGTCGCCCTGGCCATCGTGGGCGTGGCGCTGGCCGCGTCGGTGCGGGCGGTCGGCCTGATCGCGCAGAACAACGCCGCGCTGCGAGCCAAGTCGCTGGCCCTGGTCGAGGCCGAGAACCAGATGGCCGAACTGCGGCTGGCCCGCATCATGCCGAGCCCCGGACGCCAGTTGGTCAACTGCCCGCAGGGCGGCCAGGCCATGCAGTGCGAACAGGTCTTCACCAATTCGGACAACACCAACATCCGCCAGGTGATGATCCGCGTCCATCCCGACGGCGATCCCGACCGGGTGCTGGCGCAGGTCAACGGCTTCCTGAGCGCGCTGCCATGACCCGACGCACGCAGGCCGGCTTCACCCTGATCGAGGTGCTGGTCGCCATTTCCCTGATGGCGGTGGTGGCCATCATCTCGTGGCGCGGGCTGGAAAACGTCAGCGCCCTGCAGCGCCGGCTGGCCGGCGACGCCGACGAGGTCGAGAACGTCACGCGCATGCTGGGCCAGATGGAACGCGACCTGGCCATGCGCGCCCCGGATGCGCTGCTGGACACCGGCACCGCCACGGCCACCGGCGCGCGCCTGCCGCAAAGCCTGCGCATCACGATCAAGGAAACGCCCGACGCCTCCGCCACGCTGGAGATCATCCGCGCCGACGCCGCCGATCCGGCCGGCTGGCAACGCGTCGTCTGGTTCCTGGACGGCACGGTGCTGCGCCGCGCGGCCGGCGCCTCGGCCCGCCTCTATCCCCTGCCCGCGGCGGGCGGCGGTGCGGCGATCCTGGGCGGCGTGACGCGCTTCGCCATACGCGCCTGGGTACCCGGCCAGGGCTGGATCAACACCCCTTTCCCCGCAACCGGCACCCCATTCACCGGCCTGGAGCTGTCGGCCGAACGCCGGACCGGCGAACGCGTGGAACGCTATCGCCGCGTAGTGGTGCTCGAATGACACGGCGCCCGCACCCTCGCGCCCCGCGCCGGCAGCGCGGCATGGCGGTGATCAGCGCCCTGCTGATCGTGGCCGCCGTGGCCGTGCTCGTGACCGGCCTGTTCCAGCGCCAGGCGGCGTCGGTGCGGGCCGTCGAGAACGAACAGGCCCGCATCCAGGCCCGCTGGCTGCTGCTGGGCGGCCTGGACTGGGCGCGGCTGGTCCTGCGCGAGGACGCCCGCCGCAACAACACGACGCGCCTGGGCGAACTATGGGCCACGCCCGTGGCCGATACCCGCATCACCCGGCCCGGCGACGACAGGGTCGCCCTGTTCTCCGGCCGCATCGAGGACGAACAGGGCAAGTACAACCTGCGCAACCTGGCCAAGGCCGGCGTGCCGCAGCCCCTGGAGATCGCGGCGCTGGACCGGTTGTGCGCGATGCTGGGCCTGCCCGGCAGCCTGGCGCCGCGGATCGCCGTGCGGATCGCCAGCGCCCAGGCCGTCCCCGGCAGTTCCGGGGAAAACGGCACAGGAACGGGGACGGGGACGGGGACAGGAACCGGGACTGGCACCGGCACCGGCCAGAACGGCGAGGCCACGCAAAGCCGCGGCCCCTCGGCCCCGATGATACGGACGGTGGACGACCTGGAAGGCATCACCGACGTGGACGAGAAGACGATCGAGGCCCTGCGCCCCTACGTCACGGTGCTGCCCGAAACCACCGCGGTCAACGCCAACACGGCGCCCGCCGAGGTGCTGTCGGCGGTGGTGCCGGGACTGTCGCTGGCGCAGGCCCGCGCGCTGACCGAACAGCGCAACGCCGGCACCTGGTTCAACGACCGCGCCGATTTCGGCAACCGCCTGGCCAATCCTGACATTACTATCAGCGACTCGCAGATCGTCACCGCCAGCAAGTGGTTCATGGTTTCCGGTACCGTGACGCTGGAGCGCGCTGCCGTCACAATGCAGGCGCTCGTCTCGCGGGCCAATGCCAATTCACCCACCGTGGTCTGGAAGAGGGAGACCAATTGAAGACAACGTTGCGGCTAGAGCTGCCCGCCCTATCCATGCTGCATGCCGACTCGCGGGTGGCGTTCGCGCTGCTTGACCGGCAGCATGCCGTCCAGCGGACGGGCGAACTGCCGTTGGCCGAACTGGCCGCGGCCGTGCCGCCCAGCCGCGTCGAGGGCATCCTGCACCCGTCCGACAGCGTGCTGACCACCGTCACCGTGCCGCCGCTGCCCACGCACCGGCTGCAGGCGGCCGTCGCGGGGGCGGTCGAACCCATGCTGCTGGGCGACATCGAAAACCTGGCCGTCGCCCACGGCGCCCGCGCCGGCGACGGTTCCGTCTCCGTGGCGTGGGCGGCCCGCGAACCGCTGGCGCGCGCCCTGCGGCTGCTGGCCGACAGCGGCCTGCCCGCCGATGCCCTGGTGCCGGCCCCGCTGGCGCTGCCGCTGACCGACACGGGATGGACCGTGCTGGTGCGCGACGACCACGTGGTGGTGCGCACCGGTCCCCAGACCGGCCAGGTCTGGGCCATCGACCCCTTCGCCACGACCGATGCCGATCCGGCGGTGGCGGCGCTGCTACCCGCGCTCGAGCAGGACGCGCCCGGCGCCGTCGGCTGGATCGATCCGCAGCCGGCGGGCTGGCCCGAGCTATCGGGTACCGAGCGGCGCGTACTGCCCGTCGCGACGCGCTGGCAAGGCGTGCTTGCGGGCTGGTCGCTGGCCCTGGGCGACCTGCAACCCCATCGCTCCGGCCGTTCGCCGTGGCGCCAGCCGGCCGCCTGGGCGGCGGGCGCGGCCGCCGTCTGGCTGCTGGGCCTGAACGTCCACGCCTGGCAACTGGGCCGCGAGGAAGTCGCGCTGCGCCAACGCATGGCCACCCAGGTCAAGACGGCGTTCCCAGACATTCCCGTCGTGCTGGACCCACTGCGCCAGGCCGAACAGCGGCGCGACGCGCTGCGGGCCGCGGGCGGCGAATTCGGTTCGTCCGACTTCCTGCCGCTGGCGCTGGCGACCACGCAATTGCTGCCGGCCGCCACGAACAACGTCGTCGCACTGCGCTACACCCAGGGCGAACTGAAGCTGGAGCTGGTGGACGACGGCATAGGCATGATCGCCAAGGCCGGCGCCGCGCCGGCACCGGCGCCGCAGCAACAGGCCACGCACGGGCTGCGGCGCTTCGCTTCGCGCCGGGAACAGGCCCCCGCGCCCACCCCCGCGCCGGCGGCCAGCCGGATGGAGATCGATCCGGCCATCATGCAGCGCGCCGAGGGCCTGGGCCTGCAGGTCGCGCACGACGACGGGGTCTGGACCATCCGCTCCGCCGCCAGCGCGGGCCAGGGTGGGGGTACGCGCCCCGCATCCCAAGGCGGCGGCGTGCGCATTCAACAGGACAACCCGCGACGATGAATCTCCCCGCTTTCAAGCTTTCCATGCCGCCGGCGTTCACCCGGCTCGGCGAAGACGCCGGGCGGCGCTGGGCCCGGCTCGCGCCGCGCGAACGCCGCCTGCTGGGCATCGCTGGCGCGGTGGCCGGCGTAGCCCTGGTATTCCTGCTGTTCGTCGAACCCGCCTGGACCCGCGCCAGCCGCCTGGAAACGCAATTGCCGCTGCTGCGCACGCAGGCGGCCCGCGTCGACGCGCTGACGGCCGAGGCGCGCAGCCTGCAGCGCGTGACCAGCGGCCGGATGACGGCGGACGAAACCCGCCAGGCCCTGGCGCAAAGCCTGGAGCGCGCTGGACTCGCCGCCGAGGTCGCCCCCGCCGACGCTCCGGCGGGCACCGCCGGCGAAGCCTGGCAGGTCACCGTCGACCAGGTGCAGGCCGCCGGCCTGATGCAGTGGCTGGCCTCGGTGCCCGGCCGCACCCGCCTGCAACTGGCGCAAGCCGATCTCGAACGTCCCACGGACGACAACGGCCGCCTGCTGACGGGCAAGGCCTCGGGCGTCCTGCTCTTCACGCCGGCCACGACCGGACAGGGCCGCTGATGCGTACCTGGCCCAAGATCCTCCTGTGCGCCCTGGTGGCCCTGGCCGCCGCCCTGGCGGTACTGCCGGCCCGCTGGCTGATCGCGATCCTGCCGGCCCAGTGGCCGGTGGCCGTGGTCGACGCCTCCGGCACCCTCTGGCGCGGCAACGCGCTGCTCGCCCTCGGCTTCCCCGAGGCGCGCAGCACTCTGCCCACGCCCATCGAATGGCAGACGAAATGGGACGGCGGCCCGCTGGTCGAGATCCGCCACCCCTGGCTGGACGGCCCGCTGGGACTGCGCCTGCAAACCACCGGCTTCCTGTTGTCGGGCCGCACCCTGAAGCTGCCCGCCTCGACGCTGGAGCAACTGGGCGCGCCCTTCAACACCCTGCGCCCCGCCGGCGACCTACGGCTCAAGTGGCCGTCCCTGCGGCTCAACGGCGGCATCCCGCCCGGCGAGCTCCTGGACGCCGAATGGAGCAACGCCGGCACCGCGCTGTCGCTGCTGCGGCCCATCGGCCACTACCGCGCGCGCCTGACCGGCGAAGCCGGCGGCGCCGTCGCGCTCGCGCTGTCCACGCTGTCCGGCCCCCTGACCATGGAGGGGACGGGACGCTGGACCGCACGCACCGGCTTCAGTTTCAAAGGGGTCGCCCGCCCCGCCCCCAATGCCTCGCCCGAGGCCCGCGCCGCGCTGCAAAGCACGCTATCGGCGCTGGGTCGCCGCTCGGGCGACGATTCCATCCTGCAAATCGGCCGCTAACATCATGCCCATGCTCAACCAAGCCCCTTTCCGCAACCGACCGGCCCCGGCGCCCTTCGCCCGGACGCTGGCCGTGGCGGTCTCCTCGGCCCTGCTGGCACTGGCCGTACCGCCGGCCGGAGCGGCCGCCGCCGCAGGCCCCGCCAATGCCTCGGCGGCCGACGGCGTGGTGCTCAACTTCGTCAACACCGAACTCGAAGCGGTGGTGCGCGCGCTGGGGCAGTTCACCGGCAAGACCTTCCTGGTCGATCCCCGCGTGAAGGGCCAACTGACGCTGGTTTCCGAGAACCCCGTCAACCGCGACACGGCCTATCGCATGCTGCTGGGCGCGCTGCGCATGCAGGGCTTCGCGGTGGTGGAAGTGGACGGCGTCAGCAAGGTGGTCCCCGAGGCCGACGCCAAGCTGCAGGGCAGCCCGGTCACCAGCGGCGCCGGCGCCAACAGCGGCCAGCTCGTCACCCAGGTGTTCAAGCTCAACTACGAGAGCGCAACCAACCTGGTGCCCGTGCTGCGGCCCATGATCGCGCCGAACAACCCGATCAACGCCTACCCGGGCAACAACACGCTGGTCATCACCGACTACGCCGACAACCTCAAGCGCATCGCCAACGTCATCGCCAGCGTCGACACACCCTCGGCCATCGCCACCGACCTGATCGAGATCAAGTACGGCATCGCCACCGACGTGGCGATGCTGGTCACCAAGCTGCTCGACCCGGGTACCGGCGGCGACGCCACCCAGCGGATCACCGCGGTGGCCGACCCCCGCACCAACAGCGTCCTGTTGCGCGCCAGCAGCCCGGCGCGCAACAAGCTCGCGCGCGACCTGATCGCCAAGCTCGACAACCCCGCGGCCCGCGCCACGAACATGCACGTGGTCTACCTGCGCAACGCCGAGGCGGTCAAGCTGGCCGAAGTGCTGCGTGGCGTGCTGACCGGGCAATCGGGCACCGGCACGATGGGCGGCACCGGCAGCCTTGGCGGCGGGATGGGTGGCGGACTCGGCACCGGGATGGGCGGCTCGACCGGCCTGTCCGGCAACAATACCTCGTCCCTCGGCAACAACTCCAACACGTCCAGCACCTCCGGCGCCCTGGGCGGCGCGACAGGGCTGGGCGGTTCCGGCGGGCTGGGCGGCGGTACGACCCAGGCCGGCTCGACCGTGTTCACCGGCGGCGGCGCGACGGTGCAGGCCGATGCCACCACCAACACGCTGATCATCACCGCGCCCGAGCCGCTCTACCGCAGCCTGCGCGAGATCATCGACCAGCTCGACGTGCGCCGCGCGCAGATCTTCGTCGAAAGCCTGATCGTCGAAGTCTCGGCCGAGACCGCCGCCGAGTTCGGCATCCAGTGGCTGACCGGGCTGGGCAACCTGAACGCGGGCAACGGCACCGCCGTGGTCGGCGGCACCAGCTTTGGCGGCACGGGCTCGAACATCATCGGCGCGGCGCAGAACATCGGCTCCATCGGCAAGGGCCTGAGCATCGGCATCGCCAAGGGCTCGGTCAACATCCCGGGCATCGGCCAGGTCACCAACCTGGGCTTCCTGGCCCGCGCCCTGGAAACCCAGGCCGGCGGCAACATCCTCTCCACGCCCAACCTGCTGACGCTGGACAACGAACAGGCCAGCATCATCATCGGCCAGAACGTGCCCTTCATCACCGGCCAGTACGCGCAGACCGGCAGCACGTCCACCGTCAGCCCGTTCCAGACCATCGAGCGCAAGGACGTGGGCCTGACGCTCAAGGTCAAGCCCCAGGTGTCCGAGGGCGGCACGGTCAAGATGACCATCTACCAGGAAGTCAGCAGCGTCGACGAAAGCAAGTCCAACAGCGCGGGCATCATCACCAACAAGCGCGCCATCGAATCCAACGTGCTGGTGGACGACGGCCAGATCATCGTCATCGGCGGCCTGATCCAGGACCAGACCACCGGCAGCGTCGAGAAAGTGCCGGGACTGGGCGACATTCCCGTGCTGGGCAACCTCTTCCGCTACGACAACCGCAAGCGCACCAAGACCAATCTCATGGTGTTCCTGCGTCCCTACGTGGTGCGCGAGGGCGGCTCGCAAAGCAGCCTGATGATCGACCGCTACGAATACATGCGCGCACAGCAGGCCCAGGCGCAGCCCGGTTCGCACTGGCTGCTGCCCGACATGCAGGGACCGCAGCTGCCGCCGCGCGTGCCCGGCGTGGGCGACCCCGTGCAGAGCGGACGCGCCGGCGCCGGCAACGTACCGCCCACGACCATCCCGCGCGACGTCTCCGCGCTGCAATCGACCGACCCGATCATCGTTCTCCAGGTGTTCGGCGCGCCGTCCGAAAGCGAAGCCCAGCTCGCGGCACGCCGGATCGCGGACTCCGGCATGAGCGCCTACGTGGTCCACGACGATGCGCAGCGCTGGGACGTGCGCATGCGCGTGGCGCGCGACCGCGTCACGGTGGATACCACCCTGGCGGCCCTGCGTGACCTGGGCTACGCCGCCGAGATCGTGACGCGGCCATGAATCCGCTGCCTTATTCGTGGGCCCGCGCCCAGCGGGCGCTGCTCAGCATGCGGCCCGACGGCAACCTGCTGACGGTCAGCCCGCGCACGCCGGCCTGGGCCATCGCCGAGGTCCAGCGCCGCCATGGCACGGTGCGCATCACGCGGATCTCCGACGCCGAACTCGAGACCCGCCTGACCGCGGCCTACGCCGACACCGGCGATGCCGCCGCCGTGGTGGGCGCGGCCGAGAACGAGATCGACCTGGCGCGCCTGATGCAGGACATTCCCGAAGTGGAAGACCTGCTCGAGACGCAGGACGACGCACCCGTCATCCGGATGATCAACGCGCTGTTCACCCAGGCCGCGCGCGACGGGGCGAGCGACATCCACATCGAGCCCTTCGAGACCCATTCCGTGGTGCGCTACCGCGTGGACGGAACGCTGCGCGACGTGGTCAGCCCGCGCAAGGCGCTGCACGCGGCGCTGATCTCGCGCATCAAGATCATGGCCAACCTCGACATCTCGGAAAAGCGCCTGCCGCAGGACGGCCGCATCGCGCTGCGCGTGGGGGGTCGCCCCATCGACGTGCGGGTGTCCACGCTGCCCACCGGCCACGGTGAACGCGCGGTGCTGCGCCTGCTGGACAAAGAGGCGGGCCGGCTCGAACTGTCGCGCCTGGGCATGGACGCCGGGCTGCTGAAGCAATTGGACCGGCTTGTCCACCAGCCCCACGGCATCGTCCTGGTCACGGGCCCCACCGGCAGCGGCAAGACCACCACGCTGTACGCCGCGCTGGGCCGGCTCGATGCCTCCACCACCAATATCCTCACGGTGGAAGACCCGATCGAATACGACCTGCCCGGCATCAGCCAGACCCAGGTCAACGCCAAGATCAGCATGAGCTTCGCGCTCGCGCTGCGCGCCATCCTGCGCCAGGATCCGGACGTGATCATGATCGGCGAGATCCGCGACCTGGAAACCGCGCAGATCGCGGTGCAGGCCTCGCTGACCGGCCACCTGGTGCTGGCCACGCTGCACACCAACGATTCCGTGTCCGCGGTGACGCGCCTGACCGACATGGGCGTGGAACCCTTCCTGCTGTCGTCCTCGCTGCTGGGCGTGCTGGCCCAGCGCCTGGTCCGGCGCCTGTGCCCCGACTGCAAGGAAGCGCACACCGAGCCGGACGGCCGCACCGTGTACCGGCCGGTGGGCTGCGCCACGTGCAGCCATACCGGCTACGTCGGCCGCACCGGCATCCACGAGCTTTACACCGTGGACGACGCGCAACGGCAACTGATCCATGAAGGCGCGGGCGAGCAGGAACTGCGCAATGCCGCGCAGGCGGCGGGCATGCGCACCATGCGGCAGGACGGCGACCGCTGGATCGATTCGGGCACGACCTCGCCTGAAGAAGTGGTACGGGTAACACGGGATGTGTAGGAGGAAAGGCTGACATGCCTTCGTATCGCTTCGAAGCCGCCGACGCACTGGGCAAGCTCGACCGTGGACTGATCGACGCGGACAGCCCGCGCGCGGCGCGCGCCCAACTGCGGGCGCGGGGGTTGACGCCGCTCGCGGTGGAGGAAGCCGGCGCCCAGCGCAGCGGCGGCGGCTCGCGCGCCTGGTTCGGCGCGCGCATGTCCGATTCCGAGCTGGCCTGGGCCACGCGGCAACTGGCCAGCCTGCTGCAGGCCCGCCTGCCGCTGGACGCGGCGCTGACGGCGACGGCCGAGCAGTCCGAGAAAAAACACGTCTCCGAGGTCCTGTCGGCCGTGCGCGCCGACGTGCGGGCCGGCCACCGGCTGGCCGACGCGCTGGCGACGCGGCCGCGCGATTTTCCCGAGATCTACCGCGCGCTGGTGGCGGCGGGCGAGGAATCCGGCGACCTGGCGCACGTCATGGAAAAGCTGGCCGACTACATCGAGGAACGCAACGCCCTGCGCATCAAGGTCCTGACCGCCTTCATCTATCCAGCGGTGGTCGCCCTGGTCTCGGTCGGCATCGTCATTTTCCTGCTGGGCTACGTCGTGCCCCAGGTGGTCAGCGCCTTTTCGCAGGCGCGCCAGGAACTGCCCATGCTGACCCGCGTCATGCTGAGCCTGAGCGACTTCGTCCGCAGTTGGGGATGGCTGGTCGCCCTGGTCCTTGCCGCCGCACTGACGGGCTGGCGCATGATGCTGCGCGCCCCCGCCACGCGACTGGCCTGGCACTCCCGATTACTGAAGATGCCGCTTGCCGGGCGTTTCATCCTGGGCCTGGACGCCGCCCGCTTCGCGTCCACCCTGGCCATCCTGACCGGCAGCGGCGTGCCGCTGCTGCGGGCGCTCGACGCCTCGCGCCAGACACTGGGCAACGACCGCCTGCGGGCCAGCGTGGACGACGCCACCTCGCGCGTGCGCGAAGGCGTGTCGCTGGCCTCGGCCTTGCAAGTGCAGAAGACCTTTCCGCCCTTGCTGGTGCACCTGACCGCCAGCGGCGAAAAAACCGGCACCTTGCCCGAGCTGCTGGAACGCGCCGCGCAGACGCTGTCGCGCGAGGTCGAGCGGCGCGCCATGGCGTTGACGGCACTGCTCGAACCGCTGATGATCCTGCTGATGGGCGGCTTCGTGCTGCTGATCGTGCTGGCGGTGCTGATGCCCATCATCGAAATCAACCAGCTCGTGCGCTAGGTTCGCCGCATCCGACTCATGAAGAAACCCGACGGCCATTCCAACGATCACCTCGAAAACTCGTTGGGATACCTGCTGCACCGCGCGGCCCACATCATCGCCGCGACCTTCGGCGACGAACTGAAGGCGGACGACATTCCGCTGTCCGTCTGGCGGGTGCTGGCCACGCTGAACGACCGCGACCACCAGTCGCTGAGCGAACTCGCCAGCCATACCGGCGCCGAACTGTCCTACCTGTCGCGCACGGTCGCCCAGGCCGAGGAACGCGGCTTCGTCGTCCGCTCGGCGCAGCCGGGCGACAAGCGCGCGACCAGCGTCCGCGTCACGCCCGCCGGGCGAGCCGTCGTCCGCAAGTTCTCGCCGCTGACACAGACCCTGCAGAAGCAGTGGCTGGCCGACATCCCCGACGCCGACGTGGAAGCCACCTTCCGGACACTGCGCGCCGTCTACCAGAACGCGGTCGCGGGCGCCTCGCCCTCTTCTCCGGTCAACCGCAAGATCACGGTGGCCCGCCGGGTCAGCAAGCGCGCGACGCTCAAGACCGACTCCCACTGACGGCCCCTTTGTCCAGGGGAATTCCCTAGGAGTTTCGTCGCCCCAAAAAGGTTGTTTAAACTACCATTTAATGATCCAATGCTTCGCATGTGCTGCGGGAGCAAGGCTCGTGTCGAGAACGGCCCCGTGGTCCCGATGCCATTGCTTGCCCGAGGCCTACCATGAAGCTCGTCACCATCGACGCGACCCCCGGCGGGATTGCCGGCGCCCTGCTGGAATCCGGTGAAATCCTGCACCTGGGACGCGCCGCGGCGCCCGGCACGATCGAGACCTGGCTGCCCGCCAGCGTGCGCGGCATCCTGCAGGCGGGCCCGGAAGGGCTGGAAGCCGTGCGCCGCCTGGTCCGGCGCGTGGAAGACCTGGGGGCGAGCGATCGGGAACGGCTGCGCCACAGCAGCGCCCTGACCGACTCGTCCTCGACCCCGCTGCTGGCGCCCGTACCGGATCCCCGCTTGATCCTGGCGGCGGGCCGCGCCTACGGCGCCCATGTCCGCGAGATGGGGGGCGGCCCACCGCCTCATCCGACCGCCTTCCTCAAAAGCCCGGACAGCGTGGCCGGTCCCGGCGCCATCATCCCCATACCCGCCGGCATCGAGCAGGTCGACTACGAAGGCGAACTCGCCGTCGTCTTCGGCCGCGCCTGCCACCGCGTGCAGCCCGCGCAGGCGCTCGACCACGTCGCCGGCTACATGGCGGCCAACGACGTCTCGGCGCGCGACTGGATGCCGGGCGTACAGGCCGCCCGCACCCCCGTCGAGGGCCGCCAGAGCTGGGAACTCAACATCATGGGCAAGCAGTTCCCGGGCTTCACCCCCATGGGGCCGGTACTGGCGACGAGCGACGAGGTCGGCGACCCGTCGTCGCTGCAACTCGTCACCCGGCTCAATGGCCGCGTCATGCAGTCGACCAGCGTCGGCGACCTGATCCATCCCATCGCCGAGACCATCGCGTACTTCTCGCAGTGGTACCGGTTCCAGCCCGGCGACGTCCTGCTGACCGGCACCCCGGCCGGCGTCGGTTTCGGCCGCGATCCGCAGGTCTTCATGCGCCCGGGTGACCGGGTCGACGTCGAGATCGGCGGCATCGGCATCCTGAGCAACGACATCGCGGCAGCCTGACGCATCCACGACAAGAGAGGAGACCAGACATGAACATCGACAACATCGCTCCGCCCCCGGCCCAAGCCGGTTCGGTCATCAAGCCCCACGTGCTTTCCCACGGCACCCTGGAGTGCTACGACATCGAAAGGTCCCGGCGCTTCTATGAAGAATTCCTGGGGCTGGAATGCGTGCACCATGCCTCGCGCGGCTTGTCCGTCCGCTGCGGCCTGAAGTTCCACATCGTCTGCCTGGAAGTGGGCGAACGCCTGAAGCCCGTCAGCGTCTTCAACCATTGGGGCCTGGACGTCGCCACCCCGGCGGACGTCGATGCCGCCTGGGAAGCCGCCAGGGCGCTCCAGGAAAAGTACGGGATCCGGCAGGTCCTGTCGGTCAAGAGCCAGCATGGCGTGTACTCGTTCTACCTGGAAGACCTCGACCACAACTGGTGGGAGATCCAGCACTACGACGGCTTCCAGCACGACGACGTCTTCGCCGCCGGCGACCGCCACAGCATGGCCGACCGTCCTTCCCAGCGCCGGCTGCGCCAGGACCTCGACACCACGCGCACGAACTAAAGGCCGGCCGGCCCCCCAAAACGACAATCACAAGCGAGACACCGATGAACGACGACCTGCCCGTCCTCGACGCATTCACCCACCTCATGCCTCCCGCCTACCTGCGCGAGGTGGAGCGGCTTTCGACCAACCGCGACATCGCCAAGCGCCTGGGCACGGTGCCCATGCTCTATGACGTTCCCCGCCGCATCGAGATGATGAAAGGCTTCGGCAACTACCGGCAGGTGATTTCGCTGTCCCAACCCTCGGCCGACAACACCCTGGGGCCGGACGCCTCGCCCGCCCTCGCCCGGCTGGGCAACGACGGCCTGGCCGAGATCGTCGACCGCCATCGCGCCCACTTTCCGGCCTTCGTCGCCAGCCTCCCCTTGAACAACATCGAGGCGGCGCTGGAAGAATTCGACCGCGCCGTGCTCGAGCTGGGCGCCGCCGGCATCCAGCTCGAGACCAACATACAGGGCGTGCCGCTGGACCATCCGCGCTTCCTGCCCCTGCTCGAACGGGCCGTCCACCACGACGTGCCGATCTGGATGCATCCCCATCGCGGCGCCGCCTACGCGGACTATCCGACGGAAGGCAAATCCCGCTTCGAGATCTGGCAGGTCCTCGGCTGGCCCTACGAAACCAGCGTGGCGATGGCGCGCCTGGTGTTCTCGGGGTTGATGACGCGCCTCCCGGCGCTGAAGATCATCACCCACCACCTGGGCGGCATGATCCCCTATTTCGAAGGCCGCGTCGGCACGCTGTGGGACCAGATCGGCGTGCGCACCGCCGACGAGGACCTCGGCCACATCAAGGACATGCTCGGCGGCCGCCCGGTCGACTGCTTCCGCCGGTTCTACGGCGACACCGCCGTGGGCGGCTCGGCTTCCTCCATACGCTGCGGACTGGACTTCTTCGGCAGCGACCAGGTCCTGTTCGCCAGCGATTGCCCGTTCGATCCCGAAGGGGGTCCGGGCTTCATCCGCGACACGCTGCAAGCCATCGAATCCCTGGCGCTGCCCGCCGATGTCCATCGCAAGATCTGCCACGACAACATCGCCGGGCTGATCGGCCTCGCATCCACGGCCGGACGCGCGGCCGCTCCCAGCGCCCAGGAGGCCTGACATGACACTCGCCCGTATCATGCTCGCCGCCGTGCTGGCCGCCCTGACCGCCGGAGCGGGCGCACAGACCTTTCCCGCGCGGCCCGTCACCGTCGTCGTGCCCTATACCCCCGGCGCCGGCGGCGATTTCATCGCCCGCAAACTGGCCCCGGAGATGGCGCGCGTCCTGGGCCAGCCCGTGGTGGTCGAGAACCGCGTCGGCGCCAGCGGCACCATCGGAACGTCCGGCGTGGCCAAGGCGCCTCCCGATGGGCACACCCTGCTCTCGACCGCCGACACCATCACCATGCTGCCGTACCTGTACAAGAGCGCCACGTTCTCGCCTTCGAAGGACTTCGCGCCGGTGGCCATGGTCGCGACCGGCACGTGGGCGCTGGCCGTCACGCCCTCGCTGCCCGCGCACTCGCTGGCCGACCTCGTCGAACTGGCCAGGAAGCGGCCCGGCGGACTGTCCTATGCCTCGCCCGGGCTCGGGACCCCGCACTATTTCCTGATGGAACTGTTCAAGCAGACCGCCAGGATCGACATGCTGCACGTTCCGTACAAGGGCATGTCGGGACTCGTCACCGACCTGATCGGCGGCCAGGTGCAGGCCGCGCTGCTGTCCCTGAACGTGGCGCTGCCCCACGTGGCGGCGGGCAAGCTGCGGCTCGTCGCCGTCATCGCCGACCACCGCTCGCCGCTGGCGCCGGCCATTCCCACGCTGCAGGAAGCCGGCTACGCCAACTTCCCGTTCGCGCCCTGGATAGGCCTGCTCGCTCCCGCGGGGACCCCGCGCCCCGTCGTCGAGCGTCTGCATCGCGCCGTCGGACAGGCCCTCGCCTCCGACGAAATCCGCGAATCGCTGCACCAGCAGGGCCTGGACGTGGCCCTGAGTTCCCCCGAAGAACTGGGTACGCGCATCCGTGCCGACATGGAGCGGTGGAAGGCATTGGTCGAACGCTCCGGCGTCGAGCCCGAATGAGCGTCCTCCCAGGCGTAGAACGGCGGTTCCGGCGGAGTTGACGGCGGGGTGGCAAGCGCCCGATGATGCGCGGTGAAACGGCGCGCCATCGCGCCCGCCCCCCAGCCAGGAACCCGCCATGACGACCATCTACGATTTTTCCGCCACGGACATCGAAGGCCGCGACATACCGCTCGACCGCTTCCGCGGCAAGGTGCTGCTGGTGGTGAACGTGGCCTCCCAATGCGGATTCACGCCCCAGTACGCGGGCCTGGAAGCCCTGTACCGCGCCTATCGCGAGCGCGGCCTGGAAATCCTGGGCTTCCCGTGCGACCAGTTCGGCCACCAGGAGCCCGGCAGCAACGAGAGCATCCGGGACTTCTGCAAGCTCAACTACGACGTGACCTTCCCGATGTTCGCCAAGATCGACGTCAACGGCGACGGCGCCCATCCGCTGTACCGCTGGCTGAAAAGCGCCAAGCCCGGCCTGCTGGGCACCGGCGCCATCAAGTGGAACTTCACCAAGTTCCTGGTCGACCGCGCGGGCGCGCCCATCGCCCGTTACGCACCTACGGACAAGCCGGAATCGATCGGGCCGGATGTCGAGGCTGCGTTGGGCTCAGGACCCGCCTGAAATCTCCACCCCGGGAATACCGGCCAGGATCTCCGACAGGATGTCGATGAACCCGTGCACCGGCGCCGACAGCGCCTTGTGGCGCGGCCAGGCCACGACCACCTTGCGCCGGATGGCCGGCTCGACCAGGGCCACGCTGCGCAGGGCGCCGCCGAACAATTCCGACGACAAGGCCATGGGGGGGATGATGGACAGCCACCCCGGCCGGAGCGTGACATGCAGCAGGCTCTGCAGGGAGTCGATTTCCAATTGCGGCCGCAAGACCAGTCCCTGCAGGCCGAACTGGGCATCGATCAGGTTGCGCATGGACTTGTAGCGCGACGGCAGCACGAGCTGGAACCCGGCCAGTTCATTCCCACGCACCATGTCCCGGTCCGCCAGGGTATCCCGGTGGCCGACCACCACCAGGGCTTCGGTGGAAATATCCCGGGTCTGCATGTTGAGCAGGTCCTGCGTCGTGCTCAGCAAGGCGCACTCCAGGTCACCCGAGATCAGCCAACTGATCAGATCGCTGCGGTATCCGTCCCGGGACAGGAACTCGACCGCGGGATGGCGCTCGCGGAACGCCTCCAGCGCCCGCGCCATCACGAACTGGTGAAACGATGCCTGCGCGCCGATCCGGATCTTGCCGCTGAACCGGTCCGCCCCGCTCGCCAGCACCGCCCCGGCGCGTTCGAGTTCGGTCAGCACGCGGATGCAGTGCCGGTAGAACTCGTGCGCGAGGGGGTTGGGCGTCACCCCATGCGGGTCGCGGCTGAACAACTGCACATCGTGATGCGCTTCCAGCCGCTTGATCTGCTGGCTGATCGCGGGCTGGACGACATGCAGCCGGCGGGCCGCGCGCGTGATGCTGCCTTCTTCATAAAGCGCGACGAAGCAGCGTATCTGGCGTATGTCCATGCGGGGCACCGGAACGGAGAGTGATGCGCGCTTGGGACCAGGGCATCCCGTTCAGCGAATGGGAACGACACCCGGCGGCAGGCCCGCGACGTGCTCGGCGATCGCTCCAGGTGTCGTCAGCCAGACCCGGTCGCGCTGCGAGGCGATATGGGACAGGATCCGCCGCAACTGCCTGATGCGATGGGGCTGTCCGGTCAGGAACGTGTGCAGCGACAGGCAATATACCATCGGGTATTGCGACGATTCCTGGAGCTGTTCGTCGAACGCATCGATGGCCATGCGCGTGAATTCCTCGTCGCTCGCGCCGCGGTTCACGTAGGCGGGCAGATCGTTGAGCTCCATCGACGGATAGGGCACGGCAAGAATGGGCCCATGCTTGGTGCGGAACCACATCGGCTGGTCGTCGAACCACCAGTCCAGCATGTATTTCCACCCCAGTTCCTTGAGCAGTTCCGGCGTGTTCGGACTCTGCGAGATGAACGGCCCCAGCCATCCGGCCGGTGCCTTTCCCTCATGCCGCTCGAACAGCGACCTGACCTCGCCCAGCATGGTCCGCTCGGCGTCCGGCGACATGTCGGCCTGGCGCTCGGAGTTCGTGCGTCCGTGTCCGACCATCTCGTCGCCGCGCCGGCGGCAGGCGTCCAGGACCTCCGGGCAGACGTCGTAGACCGACCCATTGGCCAGCACGGCCAACGGAAAGCCGAACGACTCGAACTCCCTCAGGATGCGCCACACGCCCACGCGATTGCCGTAGTCGCGATAGGCGTAGCCCCGATGGTAGGGGGCCGACGGCATGGAGGTGAAATCGTTGCCGGGGTTGCGCCCGAACTCGAAGCCCTCGATGTTGAGGGCGAAATAAACCGCCAACCGCCGCCCTTCGGGCCAATCGTAGACGGGCCGGTTGACGATGGCGCTGTAGTCGTAGCGATCATTGCCGTGCTCGAACTTCTTCACTTCGCTTCCTCCTCCGATGCCGCCGGCGACAACGCTTCGAGCGCCGCCAGCAATGTCCTGGTATCCATCACGTCCGCGTACTTCTCCGCCATGTCGTACAGATTGACGGCATGCGAAGCCTGGTTCCGGTCATAGACCGCGTCCGAAGGCACGGCCACCCGGTAGTTGTAGGAAAAGGCGTCCACCACGCTGCTGCGCACGCAGCCCGACGTCGCGCATCCCGTCACCACCAGCGTGTCGGCGCCGGTATTGACCAGATAGCTGGCCAGCGGGGTGCCGAAGAATGCGCTGGGATGTTTCTTGGGCAGCAGCACGTCGCCCGGGCGCGGCGCGATGGACTCCACGAATTCGTAGCCCTTGGCCGGGATCTGCATCATGGTCGGCACTTTCTCCGTCAATCGCCCCTGGTCGAAGCCGAACTTGGGCGCGACGTGGGGATACAGCACCGGCCAGTTTTTCGCGCGGAACAGTGCCAGCAAATCGGCGATGTGCTCGATGGCCCGCCAGGCGGTATCGCCGCAGGATGTGGCGAACTCCTGCACCGCCTGCTCGAACGGCATGGGCTTGGTCCCCGCCGTGCGGTACTGCACGTCGATGATCAACAGCGCCGGGCGACGGCCCAGCCCCGACGGCCGGCCAAAGCCGGCCAGGCGGGAAGCGGCCCGGTCTCGCTCGGGAATGAGCTGGTCCCATATTTCCGACATGTCGTTTTCCTCCTCAGCGCGCACCGCGCGCGATATCGACGATCCGGGCCGCGTCGCGGGCCTCGGCACCCCGCCACGCCACGTGGCCATCGGGACGCACCAGCACAAGCGGCGCGCCATACGCCTCGGCCGCCTGCGCGGCGTCGATCCGGTGCACCGCCAGCGGCATCCCCCTGCGATCCGCCTCGCGCACGAACCGGGCCGCCTCGGCCATGGCCTCGTCGCCGAATGCCAGCAGCACGAATCCCTTGCCGAACAGATCGAGCGTCGAGCGCCCCGGCTCGAGCCAGGCGTGCGGCGCACGCCCCCCCGGGCGCGCGGTCTGCACATAGCGCGAATATTCGTCGGGAACCGGCGGCGTGCCGTCCGCCACGCACAGCGGCGAATCGTCGTAGCGGTATCCCATCTGCAACCCCCACGACTGCCATTCGTACTGCGTGGCGCGCTTCATCTGCGCGCCGATCTCGCGGCGCGCCGCTTCCGCCTGCGTCGTTTCCTCCAGCAGGTATTCGCATCGGGGCGGCGACACCCAGGTCTTGTAGTTGTGGGTCGAGTAGGCGGCATTGCGCACCGCCACCGGCTTGCGCTCCCGCGTGTAGCCCGGCAGCAGGGCCGGTCCACCCCATCCCTCGATCATCGCCTGCAGCTTCCACCCCAGGTCGGCCACGTCGCCCAGGCCGGTATTCATGCCCATGCCTCCCGTGGGCGACATCGTGTGTACGGCATCGCCGGCCAGCAATACCCGTCCCTGCCCATAGCTTTCGGCTACCAGTTCCGCCCGCTTCCATGGCAGGATGGACACCACCTCGAACGCGATCCGGTCCGTGCCCAGCGCACGCAGCACCCAGGCCCTGGCGTCGAAGGCATCCATGTCGAACTTCGACGCCGTGCCGTACACGGTCAGCCGCCACACCTCGCGCCCGTCTATCACCGTGACGTTGCCCCACGTTCCTTCCGGTCCGATCAGCAGGAACCGCTCGGCGGCCTGCTTGCCGCACTGCGCCAGCAGCCCCGGGCAGGAGAACAGCACGCTCATCGAATAATTCAGATGCCCCCTGCCCTCCATCTCTATGCCGAGACCGGTCCGAACCGTGCTGCCTCCGCCGTCGCAGCCGACCAGATAGTCGGCCCGGATCGTCAGCGGCGTGCCCCGGCGCAGGTCCGTCGCGCGGACCAGGACACGTTCCTCGTCCTGCTCGAAGCCATCGACCCGCGTCTCGACCCGAAGCGTGCCGCAACCGCTGTCCCGCAGCGCCGCCTTGAGGACCGGATCGAGCCAGTGTTGCGGGCAGCGCTGCTTCTTCTCCGGCGACCACGCCGGCAGCGGCATGGCCGCCAGCGCGGGATACTCGTCCCTGGCCAGCGTATGGCCGGCCAGACTGGTGCAGAACTCGATGGAAAGCGCGAAATCGTCGGGAAACCCGCTTTCCCGGACCGCCTGCGCGATCCCCCAGCGCCGGAAGAGCTCCATCGTCCGCACGGACACGAACCCGGCGCGCGGATGGGTCACATGCCCGTCCTCCTTTTCCAGCACCACCGCATCGATACCCCGCCACGCGAGATCCAACGCCAGGGACAAACCCACCGGGCCGGCCCCCACGATCGCGACCGGGGTGGACAACACTTCTTCAGTCATACAGTCACTCCACCGAAACCTTTGCATCCGTCACCACCTGCTTCCATTTCCTGCCTTCGGCCACCACCGCCGCCGAGAACTGATCCGGCGTCTCGTCCACGGGCATGTAGCCGAGCTTGGCGATTTCCGCCCGCACCGACGGGTGCTGGCTGGCGTGGCGGAATGCGCTGTTCAGCTTCGCCAGCACATCGGCGGGAATTCCCTTGGGCGCCACCAGCCCGAACCATTCGAGCGACTCGAACCCGGGATAGCCGCTTTCGGCCAGGGTCGGCAGATCGGGGACCAGCGGGTTGCGCTCCAGGCTGGAAATGGCGATCGGGCGCAGGCCGCCGTCCTGCATGTGGGGCAGCATGTGCCCCAGGGCGATGAACGCCATGTCCAGGTGATCGCCGGTCAGGTCCGTCAGTACCTGCGCGTTGCCCTTGTAGGGGACATGGATCATGTCGATCCCGGCACGCGCCTTGAACAGCTCGCCGGTCAAGTGGATGATCGATCCGACGCCCGCGGAGCCGAAACTCAGCCTGCCCGGCTTGGCCTTGGCCAATGCCACGACGTCCGCGACCGTGCGCACGGGCAGCTTGCTGTTGACCGCCAGTACCAGCGGCCCGCGCACGGCCCGGCTGACCGGCTGGAACGAAGCAAGCGGATCGTAGGGCAGCGAGGCATACAGCGACGGTGCGACCGCCAGCGTGCTGGTACCGCCCCACAGCAGCGTGTAGCCGTCGGCCGCCGCGCGGGCCGCCAGCCCGCCCCCCAGGGTGCCGCCGGCGCCCGGCCGGTTGTCCACCACGACGGTCTGGCCCAGTTCGGGGGAAATGGCACGCGCGAAGATGCGCGCGGTGACATCGGTCGGCCCCCCCGCCGCGAACGGCACGATCAGCGTGACGGGACGGCTGGGATAGTCCGCCGCCCAGGCCACGGACAACGCGGCCGCGGACAGGGTCCAGGCCAACAGGACTCGGGCGTGACGATGCCACGCTTGTCTGGAAGCGTTCATGCGATTCTCCTGAAGTTGCGCGGTCGCCGCCGCGCCGGGAAAACTAGACGGGAATGCGGGCGGCCCATCCGCCGTAGAGCGGCTCTCCCACCCGCTCGGGGGCCAGGTAGGCCGCGCCGCCGGCCTCCCTCACCATGGCCCAGGCCAGGCACAGATTGGAAGACAGGACCGGCTTGCCGGTCATGGACGAGACTTCGACCAGGGCCCTGAGCGTCGGCATGCCGGTTCCGGTGAACATGATGGCGTCGGCATCCTGCCAGCGCAGCCGGCTGAACGACGACATCACCAGGGGAGTCGTGATGCCGTAGATGTCGCGCGTGTCGCTGGTATCCAGCGACACCGTGGCGCAATCGGCGATGTCCAGCCCCACGGCTTCCCAGTAGCGCTTGCTGGCCTCGACCAGGAACGGTGGATAGGGCGCGAAAAGCGCGACCCGCCTCGCGCCGAGGTGGTCCAGGGCCCGGCGCAGCGCCTGCGCCGAGGAAATGATCGGATAGCCGAAGCGCGCCGACGCGGCATCCAGCGCGCGCCGCTCCTCATCCGCCCCGACCAGGTACGAGCTGCCGGTGCAGGCATAGCCCAGCACGTCCAGTCTGGCGCTGTCGTAGGTCTCCAGGCTGGCCGGCAGATTGACTAGATAATCGATCAGCCGCTGGCGCGAATCCGTGCGGCTGCCCTGCAAACGCGTGACGAGCATCGAGAATCCGGCAGGCAGCAGGGCCGCCAGCTCGGGCTCGACCACGGGATTCGCCTGCGGAACCGCCACGCCCAGCACCGCACCGTTGCCGTACTCGCGTACTACGTCGCTCATGACATTCCTTCGTTCGAGAGTCGAAGAAATTATGGGCAGACGGCGCCGTCGCAACAATTAACTTTGGTTGATGGGGGGTATCACGCGGCGCCGCCACCCTGGGCAAGTTTCCCCGTTTCATGGGAGCATCTGCGCTTTCCGTCAGACAGCGAGCAACAACATGAAAGAAGTCATCGACGTCGGCCTGCCCGATGTGGGCCAGCCCTTTTCCTGGGCGGTGCGTAGCGGCGGGATCCTGTTCACCTCGCAAGGACCGGTGCGCAAGGACGGCAGCATCGACACCGGCCCGATCGAGGACCAGGCCCGGCTGACCTTCCGCAACCTGCAGTCGGCGGTGGAAGCGGCCGGCGGCACGCTGGACGACGTCACGCAGGTACTGATCTACATGACCGACGTCAACGACATGAAGGCCATCGACGCCGTCTACCGCGAGTTCTTCACCGCGCCCTACCCCAGCCGCTCCAGCGCGGCCGTCGCCGCCCTGGTCGTGCCGGGCATGAAGGTGGAGATCGTGGCGTTCGGAGTGGTCAACAAGTAGCGGGGATCACTCCCCGTCCAGCACCTCGAAGGGCGAGGCCGAGCGCTTGATGTAGCCCAGCACGATGTTGGACTCGATGTCGCGCACGCCGGGCGCGCGATACAGGCGGTTGACGATGAAGTCGGAGTAGTGGCTGACGTCCCGCGCCCGCACCACCAGCATGTAGTTGGCCCCGCCCGTGACGATGCGGGCGGACAGCACCTCCGGCCAGTCCTTGATGGCGGCCACGAAGGCCTCGTGCCATCCCTCCACTTCGTGGCGCATGGACACGTGCACCACGGCCTCGACCTCCAGGCCCAGCTTGGCGTAGTCCAGCACGCAACTGTAGCCCTGGATGATGCCGGCTTCTTCCAGCAGCTTGACCCGCCGCAGGCAGGCCGACGGCGACAGCGAGACCTGGGCCGCCAGGTCCTGGTTGCTGATGCGGCCGTCGCGCTGCAGGCACTCAACGATGCGCATGTCGAGGCGGTCGAGTTTCATTCGCATGAAATTTCACAAAATTCTTTGATTTTCAAATTTTATTCTAATTCAGCCACCAAGAACCATCGAAAATGCCAGCACATTCGATGGCCGCTTCGATAAGATTTCACCTAATCCTATCCCGCCACGCCATGCCCCTGATCGACATCAGCCCCCCGCTTTCCCCCGCCACCCCGGTCTGGCCGGGCGACACGCCGTTCCAGCAGGCCGAGGTCTGGCGCATGGAAGGCGCCTGTCCGGTCAACGTGGGCCGCGTCACGCTGTCGCCGCACACCGGCGCCCATGCCGACGCGCCCCTGCACTACGCGCGCGACGGCGTACCCATCGGCGCCGTGCCGCTCGACACCTATCTCGGTCCGGCCCGTGTCATCCACTGTCTGGCTGCCGGTCCGCTGGTGGAACCGCGCCATATCGAGCACGCCCTGGCGGATGTGCCGCCGCGTGTCCTGCTGCGCACCTACGCCCGCAATCCGGTCGAGCGCTGGGACAGCGCCTTCTGCGCGATCGCGCCCGCCGCCATCGCGCTGCTGGCGCGGCACGGCGTGCGGCTGGTGGGCATAGACACGCCCTCCATCGATCCACAGGAATCCAAGACCATGGATGCGCACCGCGCGGTGCACGCCGCGGGCATGGCCATTCTCGAGGGCCTGGTGCTGGACCAGGCGCCCGAAGGCGACTACGAACTGATTGCCCTGCCGCTGCGCTTCGCGACGCTGGACGCGAGTCCCGTGCGTGCGGTGCTGCGGCCGCTGCGCTGACCACTCTCTCCGTTTCAACGACTCATCGTCCAGGACGTTCTTCCATGACTGCCTCCCGGCAAGACAGCGACGCATCCCCCTCCGCGTGGCACAACGCGCAGATGGATTTCTCCAAATCCATGAGCTATGGCGACTACCTCGGCCTCGACCAATTGCTGGGCGCCCAACACCCACTGTCGCCCGACCACAACGAGATGCTGTTCATCATCCAGCACCAGACCAGCGAGCTCTGGATGAAGCTGATGCTGCACGAGCTGTTCGCGGCCCGCGCCTGCATCCAGCGCAGCGAGGTGGAGCCAGCCCTGAAGATGCTGGCGCGCGTCTCGCGCATCATGGAGCAGTTGGTCCATGCCTGGACGGTGCTGTCGACCATGACGCCGTCGGAATACACCAAGTTCCGTCCCTACCTGGGCAGTTCGTCGGGCTTCCAGTCCTTCCAGTACCGGCAGATCGAGTTCGTGCTGGGCAACAAGAACGCCGCGATGGTGGCGCCGCATGCCCATCACCCCGAGCGCAAGGCGCTGGTGGAAGCCGCGCTGGCGGCGCCTTCGCTGTACGACGAAAGCCTGATGCTGATGGCCCGGCGCGGCTTCGCCATCGCGCCGGAGCGCCTCGCGCGGGACTGGACCCAACCCACGCAATACGATGCCTCGGTCGAGACCGCATGGCTGAAGGTCTACGCCGACCCGGATGCCTGCTGGGACCTGTACGCGCTGGCCGAGAAACTCGTGGACCTCGAGGACGCCTTCCGCCAATGGCGCTTCCGCCACGTGACGACGGTGGAACGCGTGATCGGCTTCAAGCGCGGAACCGGCGGCACGGCCGGCGTGAGCTATCTGCGCAAGATGCTGGAGGTGGTCCTGTTCCCCGAGCTCTGGCAGATGAGAACGAGTCTCTGACCCGCCGAAAACGCCGCCCCCGCGCCGCCCTATAATCGATCGACAGTTCCAAGGAAAATCGTTCCCATGTTCGAGCACGTTCCCCGCTATGCCGGCGATCCCATCCTGTCGCTGGTGCAGACCTTCCTGAAAGACCCGCGCGAGCACAAGGTCAACCTCAGCATCGGCTTCTACTATGACGGCGCCGGCAAGGTGCCCGTGCTCGGCAGCGTGAGCCAGGCCCGCGACCGCATCGACACCTCGGTGCCCGCGGTCTACCTGCCGATGGAAGGCGATGCCCAGTACCGCAAGGCGATCCAGGAAACCGTGCTGGGCGCCGGGCACCGTGCCGTGGCAGAGGGCCGGGTGGCGACCATCCATACTCTGGGCGGCTCGGGTGCGCTCAAGGTCGGCGCCGACTTCCTGAAGGCGCATTTCCCCGGCAGCGAGATCTGGATCAGCGATCCCACCTGGGAGAACCACTACAACATCCTGGGCGGCGCGGGTTTCCCCATGCACGCCTTCCCGTACTACGACGCGGGCACCCACGGCATCCGCTTCGACGAGATGCTGGCCACGTTCGAGACGCTGCCCGAGCGCAGCATCGTGCTGCTCCAGCCCTGCTGCCACAACCCGACGGGCATCGACCCGTCGCGCGAACAGTGGCTCAAGATCATCGACGTGCTGGTCGCCCGCAACGCCATCCCGTTCTTCGACATGGCCTACCAGGGCTTCGGCGACGGCCTGGAAGAAGACGCCTGGGTCGTGCGCGAGACGGCCGACCGCGGCATCGCCATGCTGGTGGGCAATTCGTTCTCGAAGAACATGTCGCTTTACGGCGAACGTGTGGGCGGGCTGTCGGTGGTCTGCCCGACCGCCGACGAAGCCGGCCGCGTGCTGGGCCAGCTCCAGGCCACGGTCCGCAAGAACTACTCCAGCCCGGCGCTGTTCGGCAGCCGCGTGGTCAGCGCCCTGCTGAACGACCCTGCGCTGCGCGAGGAATGGAAAGGGGAAGTGGCGCAGATGCGCACGCGCATCCATGCCATGCGCAAGGGCCTGCGCGATCGCCTGCACGCCCTGCGCCCGGACCTGGACGTGGATTACTTCGTCAACCAGCGCGGCATGTTCAGCTACACCGGCCTGAATCCGGCGCAGGTCGACCGGCTGCGCGACGAGTTCGGCGTCTACCTGATCCAGTCCGGCCGCATGTGCGTGGCCGGACTGTTCGAGGCCAACCTGGACTACGTGGCCGCGTCCATGGCCAAGGTCCTGGCCTGACCCAGGCTGGCGCGGCTCAATCGAGCCGGATGTTCGCCTTGTCGATGACCTGGCGATACAGGCCGCGCTCTTCCTTGACTTGCTGCGCCAGCATCGCGGCATCGACGACGGGCACGTCGAAGCCGCGCTCGCTCAACTGCCTGACGAAGGCCGGATCGCGCAGGATGTGGTTCAGATGCGCGTCCAGCCTGGCCCTTACCCGGGCATCCATGCCCGCTGGAGCGAGCAGGCCGACCCAGCTGTCCACGGCCGCCAGGGCCGGATAACCGCTTTCGGCGAAGGTGGGCGTGTCGGGCAGCAGCGGACTGCGCTGGCGGCCGGTAACGGCCAGCGCGCGCAGCTTGCCCGCCTGCACCTGGGGCGCCACATTGGTGACGGTGTCGAAGGTAGCCGTGATGTTGCCGCCCAGCAGGCTGCTCATGGCCGGCGCCGCACCCTGGTAGGGAACATGCAGCATGGCGATGCCCGCCGACTGGTTGAGCAGCTCCCCCAACAGGTGGGTGATGTTGCCATTGCCGAACGAACCGTATGAAACGCTCTTGGGCGTCCCGCGCGCCTTGCCCACCAGCGCCGCCAGGTCGTTCAAACCGCTGCCGCTGCTCGTGGAAAACACCATCTGGTTGGTCCCCACCAGCGCCACCGCTTCCAGGCGCTTCACGTCGAACGGCAGCTTGGCGTAGAGCTGGGGAATGATGGTCAGCGTGGAATTGGGCGCCAGCATCAGCGTGTAGCCGTCCGGCGCGGCCCCGGCCAGGGCGGTGGCGGCGATGATCGTGGCGGCCCCGGGCTTGTTCTCGACCACCATGGGCTGCCCCGTGCGCTCGGAGAAATCCTTGGCCAGGATGCGCCCCACCAGGTCCATGGCGCCGCCGGGCGGATAGGGCACCAGCAGCTTGACCGGCCGCTCCGGATACCCGGCCTGCGCATGCGCCGCCGTAGGCGCGACGGCCGCCAGCCACAAGGTGGCCAAGGCGGCGAGCAATGACGACATACCAGCGAAAAGCGGTCTTGCGATGAACATGGGAAGGCTCCAGGTCCGGGGGTGGGACGGCGGGTTCAGGCGGATGGCGCGCGCTCGGCCACGGCATCCAGGAATACGCGCAGGCGGGCGTTGAAGGCCGGGGCCTGCTCGATGTTCAGGAAGTGGCCGCAGTCCTCGAAGATGTCCAGCTCGCTGCCGGCGATGGCACGGGCGATGGCCTGCATCTGCTCGACCGGCGCGAGCTGGTCCTGCCGCCCGCCCAGCACCAGCGTGGGCACGCGGATGTCGGCAAGCGCCAGATAGGGCGGCAACCGCGTGCGCACGGGCACGATCTGGCGGTACTGGTCCAGCCGCAGCCGCAGCAGGCTGTCGCGCAGCCGGGCCACGACGTCGGGCGCGGTGGCTGGCCCCATCAGCTTGGGCAGCAGGCTGTCGGCCAGCGCCTGCTGGGGCTGCTCGGACTCCAGCGGCGCCAGTCGGTCGCGGGCGAACTGTTCGCCATGGGCCACCGGGGCATCGGCCGGCCGGCAGGCGGCGAGCACCAGGGCGCTGACCCGCTCGGGCGCGCGCGCATAGACGGACTGGATCACCAGCCCCCCCATGGACAGCCCCACCAGCGGCGCGCGCGCCAGTCCCAGCGTGTCCATGACCGCCAGCACGTCGGCGGCGAAATCATGGAAATCCAGGGCGCCAGGTATGTCGTCGCTATGGCCGTAGCCGCGCAGGTCCAGCGCCACGGCGCGGTAATCGCGGCCGAAGTGCTCCAGCTGGTCGCGCCAGTTGTCCAGGTTGCCGCCCACGCCGTGCACGAACACGATGGGGGTACCCTGGCCACGCGATTCGTAGGCGATACGGGGTGAGCCGGAGGTGAGCTGATATCCTTGATGCATGGGTGTCGCCGCCCTCGAAAAAATGAAAAACCTCGATGGAAGCCCATTCTATGCATGTCTGGGAGCGGCCTGCTAGATGGTTTTAAGCTACTTCACTCATAACTAATGGATATGGGCCGTTCATGGACGCCAAGCTGCGGCATTTTCTCGCGGTGTACGAACACCGGTCGCTAGGCAAGGCCGGCCGGGCGCTCGGCATGTCGCAGCCCGCCCTGAGCAAGAGCCTGCGCCAGCTCGAACAGTCGCTGGGCATGGCGCTATTCACCCGCCATGCCTGGGGCGTGGCGCCCACGGTCTACGCGCATACGCTGCTGCCCTACGTACGGGCGATCGACACGCAGTTCGCCGCGGCGCAGGAAGAACTGGACGCGCTCAAGAGCGCGCACATCGGCGTCGTGCGCGTGGGCTGCGGCGCCGGGGCATCGGCCTCGCTGCTGCCGCGCACGCTGCTCAGGCTGTACGGCGAACGCCCGGGCATGCAGGTCTTCGTCGAAGAAGGGCTGTACCACCCGCTGGTCATGGGCGTGCGCGAGGGGCGCCTGGACATGGCGGTGACCATGCTCACCAACCTGGAGCTGCCGGCGGCGCTGGCCCATTGCCGGCTGATGGCCGATCCCTTCCATGTCGCCCTGGCGCACGACCATCCATTGCGGGACCTGCCGGGGCGGTCAAGCCTGCCGCGCCTGCGGGACTATCCCTGGGTGCTGCCGCCGCAGAACGGCGTGCTCCGGCCACATCTGGTCGCCCTGTTCAAGCAGTTGGAGCAGCCGGCGCCCACGGCCACGGTGCAGGGTGTCTCGATTCCGTGCACCGCGGAACTGCTGCGCAAGGGCCGCTTCCTGACGCTGCTGCCGGAATCCGTGTTGCGCCACTATCCGGATCTCGCGGTGCTGCCCCTGCCGGAACTGTGCCTGCAGCGTGACCTGGTCGCCATCTGGAACCAGGAGATCCCGGCAACGCCGGCGGCGGAGTATTTCCTGGCCCTGCTGCGCGACGAGGCGGCGCGGATGCCCGCCGGCGCGGCGTAGCGTGCCTTACCGCCAATGCCGCGCGATGGCGGCGGCCGCTTCGGCGCCGCTCCGGCAGGCGCCGTTCACCAGCGATTGCGACAGGTAGTCGCCGCAGTAATAGATGCTGCGGCGCTGCGCCGACTGCCACGCCAGGAAGCTCGCCACCTTGCGGCCATAACCCGGATAGAAGACCGGCAGCTTGCAGGCGATCCACTGATTGAAGCGGTAGACCAGGCGCCTGTCGAAGCCCGGCAGGCGCGCGCGGATCTCGTCGCGCAGCAGGCGGTCCACGTCGTCCGTGCATCCCAGCCGCTCGGCTTCCCGCACCGCTTCCGGCGTGAGCTGGCAGTAAAGAATGGCCTCGGCCTCGCCGGCATCGGCTGGCGCGGCCATCTGCTGCCAGGTGGCGATGCGCGTGGGCCGGCTGCGCAGCGAAAACTCCAGCGCCGGGGGCAACCGGCCACGCAGCGCGTAGTGGACGATGCCCAGGCTGTTGTAGCGCACCGCGTCCAGCAGTTGGCGCTCGGCGCCCGACTGGCTGGCCACCAGCGGCCGCGCATAGGTTCCCTGTGTCGCGCAGACGACGATGTCGGCGGTGGCCTCGCCCTGCGCGCCGTCCTTGCGGTATCGCACCGTGCAAGGGCCGTCGTCCGCGCGGACGATGGACGTCGCCACGGTCCCGCACTCGATGCCGAGCCGGTCCGCCAGCGCGGCCGTCAGCGCGCCCATCCCTCCCCGGGGCACGTACACGGTGTCGTGGCCCAACAGTCCTGGCGTGGTGCTGAGGTAGAACGACGCCGAGATATCCTCGGGATTCCAGCTGCGCGTGCCTCGGAAGACTGGCTCGACCAGCCGCTCCAGCACGCGGTTGCCGGCGGTGCGCCGGATGTAGTCGGCCAGCGTCTCGTCGTCGTAGGCCAGCGCCGAGACGGCATGGTCCGGATCTGCGCGGCCGCGCAGCCAGGCCAGGTGCAGTCCGGCTCGCAGCAGTCCCAGCTTGTCGCGCAAGCCCAGTCCCGGCGTATTCATCGCGGCGAAGCCGGGCATCAGGTCCACGCGGTAGGTGCCGTCCGCGGTCCTGCAGTCCGCACCCAGGTTCTTCAGGGGCACCAGGCCCTCGCGCAGGCCCAGCTCGTCGATCAGGGCCTGCAGTTCCCGGCCGAAGGGATACAGCAGGCGGGCACCGGTGTTGTACGGGATCGGGCCCTCCCGTCCCTGCGCGACGCGCCCGCCCGGCTGGCCGGCGGCCTCCAGCACCCGCACGCGAAAGCCCTGTTCCCGCAGGCGGTACGCGGCGGTCAGCCCGGCGATGCCGGCCCCGACCACGATCACGGAACGATGGCCCGGCATTGCTTGCTCGCTCATTGGACTACCCTCCTGTCGCTGCGCGACATCCTCCCCAAGGGAGGTCGCGCGCCCTTCGGGCGGCCGGGCGGGCGCGCTCATGCCGGCTTGCCCACGGACGCCGGCAGGACGAGCTCGATCAGCGCCGGCCCCGCTGCCGCGCGGGCCCGTTCCAGCGCGGGCAGGAACCCGTCGGTCGTCTCGACCCGCTCGGCATGGGCGCCGAAGGCCCGCGCATAGTCGGCGAAGGAGGGATTGCGCAGGTCGGTCCCGACGGCACGGCCGAACAGCCTCATCTGGCTGCCCCGTATGGCGCCATAGCCCGCGTTGTTCACGACCACGACCAGGATCTTCAATCCTTCCTGGACGGCGGTCGCCAGTTCCTCCGCATGCATCAGGAAGCAGCCGTCGCCGGCCACGGCAACCACCGGGCGTGAAGGATCGGCCAGCGCCACGCCCACCGCCGCGGGCAGTCCGTAGCCCATGGCACCGCTCTTGGGGCCCAGCAGCACGTCGCCGCGCCGCAGCGCGAAATAGCGGTGCAGCCAGACGGCGTAGGCTCCGGCGCCCACGGTCACGGCAGCGCCCGCCGGCAGGTGTGCGCGCAGTTGCTCGAAGGCCTTGCGCAGGTCCAGCGGGGCATCGCAGATACCCGTTCCCACATATCGCTCGCGCGCGGCGCGCAGCGCGGACAGCCATTCTGCCGCGGGCAGCGGCACGGACAGGCCGTCCAGCGCCGCGGCGAACTCCCGGGGCCCCGCCTGGATGGCCAGGTCTGCCTGGAAGACCCGGTTCAGTTCACCGGCCTCGGCATGTACGTGCACCAGCGTCTGGCTGGGCAGCGGCGCCTCCAGCAGCTTGAAACCGCCGAAACCTCCGGCCCCGAAGGTGTTGATTTCGCCCAGCCTGACGTTCACCGCCAGGACCAGATCGGCCTGCGCGAAACCCTCGGCCAGGGCCGGCGCGATGCCTATGCCGGTCTCGCCCACGAAATGCGGATCGGCATGGTCGACCAGATCCGCACGGCGATAGGCGGTCGCCACGGGCCAGCCGGCGCGCGCGGCGAACGCGGCCACGCGGTCGAGCGACGCGTCGTCCCAGCCGGTGCCGCCCAGCAGCAGCAAGGGCCGGCGCGCGGCCGCGCACAGCGTCCGCAGTTGCTCCATGTCATACGCCGCGGGCGCGGGATGGACGGGGGCCGGCGGCGGCAGGTCCGGAACGCGGGCTTCCTGGTGCATGACGTCCTCGGGCACGATCACCACGACCGGCCCCCTGCGTCCCGACATCGCGTCGCGCCAGGCGCGCGCCAGCACCTCGGGCAGGCGCGTGGCCTCGCCGGCGTACAGCACGGACTTGGCCACCGGCCGAAACACCTCGCCCAGGTCCTGTCCCCCCAGCGGATCGCGGCCGGCCTGGCGGGCGTCCGCCTGGCCCACGATCAGCAGCATGGGAGCGGCGTCGGTCTCGGCCGTGTGCACGGCCAGCAGGGTATTCAGGGCCCCCGGGGCCCGGGCGGCCAGGCAGACGCCCGGCATGTCGGCCACCCGGCCCAGTGCCTGCGCGGCATAGGCCATGCCGGCCTCGTGGCGGAAGGACGTCAGGCGCACGTCGGCGTGGCGATCGGCCAGCGCATCGACGATCTCGAGGATGCCTTCGCCGGGAATGTGCAGGACATGGCGCACGCCGAATCCATGGAGGGTGTCGGCCAGGATGGCGGCGCCGGTACGTGCGGAAGAGAGAGGAATCATGGAATCTGGGATCCGCCCGCAAGCGGGCGGATCGTGCCGAAACGAATCAGAACAGATGGAAGATACCCGCAAGCAGCATGGTCTGGCCGCGCGAACTGGACGCGCCGCCGGTGCTGCCGTACAGGATGTACGCGTTCTGCGCATCGCCCGCGGCGCGCTGGTGGATGGCCGCCAGTTGCAGGATGGTGCGCTTGGACAGGAAGTAGTTGGTCATCAGGTTGAACTGATGGTACTTGGGCTTGAAGCCGGTGGCATCCACCTTGCCGAAGGTATAGGTATATCCCGCGCCGAGCTGCCAGCTGGCGTTGACGGAATAGGCCACGTTCAGGTCGAGGTTGCTGTACTTCGCGTCGCTGACGGGCAGGCCCGCCACCGTGCCGCCCACCTTGTCGTAGCGGACCTGGGTATAGGCGGCGGCATACTTGACGCTGCCCGCCTGGTAGTCCGCCGCGACGCCGACGGTCGTCATCGCCTGCGGGCTGACCGTGTAGGCGTTGCGCTGCGAGGTGGAGGTGAACGCCGGCAGCAGGATGGTGTTCCAGTTGCCCTCGGACACCGCGGTGGCCGGGTTGTTCACCCGCATGTAAGCGGCCGCGACCGAGAAGTCGCCCGACTTGTACTTCAACCCCATGCTGTGGGCGCTGTTCTGCTTGCTGGATCCGGCCACCTCGCCGAAGCTGTACACCGCGCCGGCCTGGAAGCCGTTGATGACGGGCGTGACGTACTTCACCGAGTTGTTCAGCCGGAACTGGAAGTTCAGGTTGTCGACGTCGCCGGGGTGCGCCATGTAGCCGTTCCACTTGCCCGCGGGCACATAGGGAGAGAGGAACGAAGCCACCATGTCGTACTGCCTGCCGAAGGTGACCGTGCCCAGCCCGTTGTCGTTCAGGCCCACGTAAGCCTGGCGGCCGAACAGCCGTCCGCCCTGGCGCGAGCTGCCCGATCCCATGTCGAAACCGCTTTCCAGGGTGAACAACGCGGAACGGCCGTTGCCCAGGTCCTCGTTGCCACGCATGCCCCAGCGCGAGGGCCCGGTGGCCAGGCCCGTCACGCTGTGGCCTCCACTGTTGTTCACATAGCGCAAGCCGCTATACAGAAAACCGTACAGCGTCACGTTGGACTGCGCATGCGCGGCCCCCACGCATGCGGCGGCCGCGGCCGCTCCGATCAACCATCTTTTCATGCCTTTCTCCCGCGCCAGGCGGCCCCATGTTCTCGATGAAGGTCACGGCCCTTTCGAACCGGCGAAAGGCGAACCGATTCGCCTCCCTGCCGCGCAGACTAGGCAGCCCGGGCCGCCCCTACAAGGGCGCATCCCCACACGGTGCGGATTTCCTAGCAATCCGGAATGGATCGCCACAATTTCACCCGCCGGGCCCGCCGCGCGCCGCGCGCCGCCAGGCTGGGCGTGCCTCATCTAGGAAATAGGCAAGAACATCTAGGCGATCGGGACTCGTCCGTGCGAGGGTGGGGGCGGCCCGTGGTTCGGTGCTAAAAATTCGGCATTCGAAGCCCTCCAGCGAGTCCAACGCCATGCTTGCGTTTCGCCTGTCTTTCCCGCGCGCCCTCTTCCTTCACGCGGCGGCGGCCGCCCTTCTCGGCTACGCCGGCGCAGCCACGTCGGAAACCGTGATCGGCATCGCCAACCTCGGCCCCCACCCTTCCATCGCACAGACCATAGAGGGCTTCAAGGAAGAAATGGCCCGGCGCGGCTACGTGGACGGCAAGAACACCATCTACGTCTACAGCGACGCGAACTTCACCCAGGCCCTGATGCCGCAGATGTTCACGCAGATCTCGGCCAAGTCGCCCGAACTGATCCTGACCATCACCACCTCGGTCTCGCAGACGGCGCTGTCGGCGGTCTCCAATCGCAAGACGCCCATGGTGTTCGCCATGGTGACCGACCCGGTCAAGGCCGGCCTGGTGCCCAACTGGCAGCAAGGCGGCGCGCGCTTCACCGGCGCATCGGACATGCAGGATTTCGACGCCGCGCTGGCCTTCGGCAAGAAGCTGTTCCCCCATGCGACGTCCTTCGGTTCGCTGTACAACCCCGGCGAAGTCAACGACGTGGTGACCACCCAGAAGCTGGAAGAAGCCGCCAAGCGGGCCGGCCTGAAATTCGTGCCGGTCAGCGTCGATGCCGTGGGCGACATTCCACAGCGCGCACAGTTGCTTCGGGGCATAGGCTTTGCCTACATCACAGGCTCCAATCTGGTGCAGTCGGCCATTCCGGCGGTGGCGGCAGCGGCCAAGCAATTGAAGTTCCCCATTCTCAGCTCGGAGACCGAATTCGTGAAAAGCGGCATGGCCGCCGCCAACTACGCGGTCTCGCTGAAATCCATAGGCACCAATGCCGCGGTCCTGGCCGACCGCATCCTCAAGGGCACGCCCACCTCGCAGCTCGCGCCCGCGCGTCCGGGCCCGGACGACTACATCACCACCATCAACAAGACCAAGTTCAAGGAGCTGGGCCTCGCCATTCCCGCTTCGTTCGACGACTGCGCCTGCTTCGTCGAGTAGCCCGTTTCCGCATCAAGGCTTACCTCATGCTAGACGTCCAACAACTGCAGAAAATCTTCCACGCCGGCTCGCCGGACGAACGCATCGCCATCGACGAGGTATCCCTCGGCTTGCAGCGCGGCGACTTCGCCGTCGTCGTCGGCGGCAACGGCGCCGGTAAATCGACGCTGCTCAACATGCTGGCCGGCGAGGTCCTGCCCGACGCCGGCCACATCCGCATCGACGGCAACGACATCACGCGCCTGCCCACGCACAAGCGCGCGAAATACATTTCCCGCGTGTTCCAGGACCCGTCGGTGGGAACGGCGGCCGCGCTCAGCATCGAGGAAAACCTGGCCGTCGCCGCCCGGCGCGGCGCCCGCCGCACCTTCGGCCGAGGCCTGACCAGCACGATGATGGCCGAGTTCCGCGCCCGCCTGGAGACCTTCGGACTGGGCCTGGAGAACCGCATGAAGGCCCAGGCCGGCCTGCTGTCCGGCGGCCAGCGCCAGGCGCTGTCGCTGCTGATGGCGGTGCTGCGCGAGCCACAGTTGCTGCTGCTGGACGAACACACCGCGGCGCTCGATCCCAAGACCGCCGAGAAGGTCATGCAAGTGACCTCGCGCGTGGTGTCCGAGACCGGCCTGACCACGCTGATGGTGACCCACAACATGAGCCATGCCATCACCTACGGCAACCGGCTGATCATGATGCAGCAGGGACGCATCATCGCGGACCTGTCCGGCGAGCAGAAGCGCGGCATGACCGTCGAACGACTGGTCGCCGCCTTCGACGACGAATCCCATCTCCTAGCAGCGGCGTGAACCCATGAACTTCCTTTCCACTTTCCTGAACCTGGTCCCCATGGGAATGATGCAGGGCCTGATCTACGCCCTGATCGCCATCGCCGTGATGATTCCCTTCCGCATCCTCAGCTTCGCCGACATGACCGGCGAAGGCACGCTGGCCTTCGGCGCCTGCGTCACCGCCAAGTGCCTGGTGATCGGGCTCGAACCAGTATCGGCGCTGCTGATCGGCGCCCTGGCCGGTTTCCTCGGTGGCACCGCCACGGCCTACATCCATGAAAGGGTCAAGATCAACACGCTGCTGTGCGGCATCCTGGTGCTGTCCATGCTCTACTCCATCGACATCCGCGTCATGGGACAGCCGAACACCGCCCTGTTCAACTTCCCCAACCTGTTCTCCTACCTGCCTGGCGACGACGGCAGCCTGGCCAACCGCATCGTGTTCCTGGCCGTGATCGACGTCGTGCTGATCGGCCTGATCTTCTGGTTCCTGGGCACGCAGCACGGCATGGCCATGCGCGCGTTGGGTTCGAGCCAGGCCATGGCCCGCGCCCAGGGCATCAACGTCAAGGCCTACACGCTGGTCGGCCTGGGGCTGGCCAACCTGATCGCCGCGCTGGGCGGGGGCCTGCTGGCGCAGAACCAGGGCTTCGCCGACGTGAACATGGGCTTCGGCACGCTGATCAACGGCCTGGCCTCGCTGCTGCTGGGCGAGGCCATCATCGGCAACCGCACCATCTTTCGCCAAGTAGCCGCCCCCGTGCTGGGGTCGGTGGTCTATTTCCAGCTGATATCGCTGGTGCTGGCCTTCGGCTTCCAGCCCTCGGACCTGAAGATGGTCACGGCGCTGTTCGTGCTCGTGACGCTGATCAGCCTGGTGCGCCGCAAGCCTGGCCGCAGCCCCTCGCGGGCCATCCGGGCCAGCGCCGCCTGAGTGTCGGCGGCGGCTCCTGCCGGCGCCCTTGCCAGGGCCGATAAAAAAACAGGGATACGTCGCAGTATCCCTGTTTGCTTTTTAGCGGACGGGCCCTGCGATCCGCACCGGTACTAGAGTTGCTGCCCGGGCGCCAGATAATCCGCCAGCACCATGTCCGCGTCATCCCCCGGGATGCGCTTGCGCTCGAACTCGGCCTCGCGGCCCCATGGCTTGGTGGCATCCAGCCCCAACCGCCCCCAGTGGTCCTTGTGAGGATCGCGGTAGAAGCCTGGCACGTCCTTGACGACCATGGTCCGGGTATCGGCCCGGCCGCGCGTCAGGAAAGCCCAGATCACCTCTTCCATGTCGTAGATGTTCACATCCTCGTCCACCACCACGCACAGCTTGTTGTAATCGAGGTGCGACCCCATGGCGGCCAGCAGGACGTGCTGGGCGTGCCCTTCGTACTGCTTGCGGATCTTCACGATGGTATTCATGACCGTGGGCCGGCATGTCACGTCCAGCACGCCCGCGACCTGGCCCTTCAGGTGCTTGTAGATGCGCGCCGCCGTGGCCGCCTCCAGCGGCCGCAGGTCCTCGTGCGAACCGCAGACCAGCCCGTGGTAGACCGCGCCCTGGCGCCACGAAACGTGGGTGACCTCGAACACGTGGTTGTCGCCCACCTCCACGTAGTAGCCCATGAATTCGCCGAAGGGTCCCTCTGGTCGGCGCTCGTGCGGCAGAATGCGGCCCTCGATCACGATCTCGGCCTCGGCCGGCACCGACAGGGCGATGGTCTTGCATGGACGCATGGGCAGGGGTGCGCCCCGCATGGCCGACGCCAGCGCCAGTTCGTTGCCTTCGGGCGGCAGCGACACGCAGGCCGCCATGAACACCTCGGGCGGCGCGCCGATCACGATGGCGGCCTCCAGCGGCTGGTCCCGTTCCTCGGCGGCCTGCTGGTAGCGGTACAGGTCGTGCGAGCTGCCCAGGCGGATGCGCAGTTCCTGGTCCGACACGTACAGGGAACGATGGAACGACAGATTGGGCACGCCCGTCTGCGGGTCCTTGGCGACGAAGATGCCCGACGTGATGTAGGCGCCGCCATCCCGCCCATGGTGCGTCAGCAGCGGCAGGTCGCTCAGCTTGCCCTCGCGCCATTCCTGAGGCCCGGCGTCGCGCTGCCATGCGGCATTGCCGGCGGCCTCGTGGATCTGTTCATCCAGCCGTTCGCAGAAATTCCTGTCCCCGCAGCGGATGATCTCGCACAGGCGGTCGTGGTTGCTGTAGACGTTGATCGCCACCGGCATGTCGCTGCCGCGGACCTTGTTGAACAGCACCGCCTTGCCGGACTTGCGCTGCAACTGCACCGCCACGGCCGCCAGTTCGTGGACGGGATCGACCTCGCGGTCGATGACGATCAGGTCGCCGCGAGCCTTCAGCCTGGCCAGGTAGTCTCTCATGATGGATTCCAGCGGGCCGCTCGGCTATTTCGGCCCGGGCAGCCACATGACGGTTTGAGGAAAAGCGATGATCAGGCCGGTATTGGTCAATCCCGGCCACTAAGCCGCGGGCCACTGCGAGCCCAGGTACTCCGCGAGGTCCACCGTGTCTTCGCCCGGGATCCGCTTGCGCGCGAACTCCGCCTCCCGGCCCCACGGGCGCGTCGCATCCAGCGCCAGGCGCCCCCAGTGATCCTTGTGGGGATCGCGATAGAAACCCGGCACGTTGGGCACCACCATGCTGCGGGTGTCGGCGCGGCCACGCGTCACGAACGCCCAGACCACCTCGTCCATGTCATAGATGTCGACGTCCTCGTCCACCACCACGCAGAACTTGTTGTAGTCCAGGTGCGATCCCATTGCCGCCAGCAGCGCGTGGCCGCCGTGGCCTTCGTACTGCTTGCGGATCTTGATGATGGTGTTCATGACCGTGGGCTGGCACGAGACGTCCAGCACGCCCGGCACCTGGGCCTTGAGCGCCTGGTAGATGCGGGCGGCCGTGGCCGCCTCCAGCGGACGCAGGTCCTCCTTGGAGCCGCAGATCAGGCCGTGGAAGACGGCGTTCTTGCGCCAGCCGACGTGGGTGACCTCGAACACATGGTTGTCACCCACCTCCACGTAGTAGCCCATGAACTCGCCGAAGGGGCCCTCCGGACGGCGTTCGTTGGGCAGGATGCGGCCCTCGATCACGATGTCGGCCGCGGCCGGCACCGACAGATCGATGGTCCTGCACCGCTTCATGCGCAGCGGTCCGCCGCGTATGGCCGCGGCCAGGGCCAGCTCGCTGGCGTCCGGCGGCAGCGACACGCAGGCCGCCATGAACAACTCGGGCGCGGCGCTGACCAGGATCGCCACCTCGAGCGGCTTGCCGTCGCGCTCGGCCGCCTGCTGGCAGCGCGCCAGGTCGTGCGTGCTGCCCAGGCGTACGCGCAGTTCGCCGTCGGAGATCTTCATCGACCGGTGGAACGACAGGTTGGACACGCCGCTGTCCGGATGCTTCGCCAGGAAGATGCCCGAGGTGATGTAAGCACCGCCGTCGCGCTCGTGATAGGTCAGGATGGGCAGATCGGACAGCGTGCCCGAGCACCAGTCGTCGCCAGTGTCGGTATCTTCCATCCAGGCGCCCTGCCCCAGCGTGGCCGCCAACGCGATCTCCTCGCCCAGGCGTTCGCAGAAGGTCTTGCGCCCGCAGCGGATGATTTCGCGCAGGCGCTGGTGTTCGCTGTAGACGTTCATGACCACGGGCAGCGCGCTGCCGCGGACATGGGAGAACAGCACGGCCTGCCTGGACTCGGACTGCAGCCGGCGGGCGATCGCGGCGGCCTCGAAGCGCGGATCCACTTCCTTGTGGACGACGACCAGCTCGCCCCGGGACTGGAGCTTGTCGAGGTAGTGTCTCATCGATGTGAAGGTCTTGCGTTGGACGGAGATCCGACGATAGCAACGGCCGGGGCCACGCTTCTTTGCCGGATGTGGCGAAAACCTAGGATTACGGAACAACTTGATGTCGCGGACGCCGCCATACGCGTGTTAGCCCGGATTGCCCGGTCGACCGCGCCACCGTACCGTATGCCACCGCCGAATGTCCGGCCGCACGGAGAGCCGATGAATACCTTCCCCTTTCGTCCCGACCAGAGCGACGACGGACTGTTCAGGACGCGGCTGGCGGGCCGGCATGCCCGGACCACCGAAGCCTTCCACAGCCTGCGCGCAACGGCCGAGCACGCCGTTCCCCAGGCCAAGGGCCCCGGCATCTACGGGCAGCGCGTGGCCGTTTCCCAGGATCCGTCCGAGGGCTATTGGGAACTGATCAGCCTGCGGGACGAGATCTTCCTGGTCATCACCAGTTGCCGCTACACGAAGGAGCGCACCGAAAGCGTGCTGCCTGAAGGCTTCGTCGAATTCCACTTCGTGCTCAAGGGCCCGGCGCGCGTCGAGTTCTCGGAGTCGGGCGAAGTGCAGATCGGCTCGCCCAACCTCACGGTGGTGCAGCAGGGCGACGACATGCTCTACCAGGTACATTGCGGCCCCGGATCGTGGCGCATGGTCAGCATGTATGTCACGCAGGCCTATTTCGACGCCTTCGTCCGCGCCTCGCTGGGCGCCGGCAACGCCTTCCAGAAGAAGCTGGACGCCGTGGGCAACGAACAGGTCTTCTGCCATCAGATGCCGGTGGGCGTGGAAGTGCTGCACGCCATCGAGAAACTGCTGGCCAACCCCTACCAGGGCTATCGCCGCCTGCTGCTGGCCGAGGCCAAAGCCAGCGAGATCCTGTGCGCCTCGCTGGACCTGTGGCAGAACCACATAGAAAGCGAGAACGCCCCGGGCGTGTTCTCCACCCGCGACCTGCGCCTGATCGAGAAGGCGCGCGACATCATGCTGTCGGACATGACGCGCGTGCCCACCATCCCGGAACTGGCGCGCGCGGTGGGCACCAACACGTCCAAGCTCAAGCGCGGCTTCAAGTTCCTGTATGGCATGACGGTGTTCGAGTTCGGCCACAGCCACCGCATGAACCGCGCGCTGAACCTGCTCATCCAGGACCGCCTGTCCGTCAACGAAGTGGCCTGTGCCGTGGGCTACCAGCATCAGACCAGCTTCACCGCCTCGTTCCGCGAGCACTTCGGCTTCGCGCCCAAGGACGCCCGCCGCATGGGCAGCGCCGAGGAAGTCCTGGCCCGCCACGCCGGCGATCCGCTGCATCCGCCGGGTACGCATTGATCGCATCCGGCCCGCTTTCGGGAAACAGATGCCTTTTCTAGGAAATCGGCATTGATGAGCGCGCGGGGCTGATCGCCGCCCCATGCTTCGCATAGGATCGTCCCATCCCCCGATGGGAACAACTAGCGAGGCACACAATGGCAGTCATGGAAGTACGGAATCCACGCAGCGGCGAACGGGATTACCGGTTCGAATCCACCAGCCCGGCGGACATCGCCGCCAAGGCCAAGGCGGCGCGCGAGGCGCAGCGTGCCTGGTTCTCGGGCGGACTGGAGCGCCGCGTCGCCATCCTGAAGAAATGGGCCGAGGCCCTGGGCCGGCACGCGACCGAAATCGCCGCGGCGCTCAGCGTCGACACCGGCCGCACGCGCATCTCCCACGAGGAACTCGGCGCCGTCGAGCACTTCATCCACGGCTACTGCGAGGCGGCGCCCCAGGTGCTGGCCCAGCCCTTCCGCAAGTTCTCGCACAACGACGAGATCATCTTCAAGACCACCCTGGTTCCCTACCCGCTGGTGGGCGTCATCAGCCCCTGGAATTTTCCGCTGGTGCTGTCCTTCATCGACGCGATCCCGGCGCTGGTCGCCGGCGCGGCCGTGATGGTCAAGCCCAGCGAAGTCACGCCGCGCTTCGTCGAGCCGCTGCAGCGTTCGATCGACGACGTCCCCGAGCTCGCGCACATCATCACGCTGGTGCGCGGCGGCGCCGAAACCGGGCAGGCCGTGGTGGCCAACAGCGATGCCATCGTCTTCACGGGCAGCATCAAGACCGGCCGCAGGATCGCGCTTGCCGCGGCCGAAGCCTTCATCCCGGCCTTCCTGGAACTGGGCGGCAAGGATCCGGCGGTGGTGCTGGCGGGCTCGGATCTCGCCCGCGCCGCCACCAGCATCCTGCGCAGCGCCATCTACAACACCGGGCAGGTCTGCTATGCGATCGAGCGCGTGTACGTGGATGCCTCGGTGCATGACGAGTTCGTCGCCGAACTGCTGCGGCAGGCCGCCACGCTGCGGCGCAGCCACGCGGCGGGGGACGGCGGCCATTACGGCCCGTTCATCTTCGAGGCCCAGGGCGCCATCGTCGAAACCCAGCTTCAGGACGCGGTGGCGCGCGGCGCCCGGATCCTGTCGGGCGGCAAGGTCGAAAACGTGGGCGGCGCGATCTGGCTGGATCCCACCATCGTCACCGGCGTGGACCACAGCATGGCGGTCATGACCGAGGAAACCTTCGGTCCCGTCGTGCCGGTCATGAAATTCGGCTCCGTCGAGGAGGCCGCCCGCCTGGTCAACGACACGGTCTTCGGCCTGTCGGGCGCCGTGTTCGGTCCCGACACCCACACCGCGGGTGATTTCGCGACGCTGATGGAGGCGGGCGGCGTCAGCATCAACGACACCGAGCTGCAGCGCGGCATGATGTTCGACGGCGAGAAGACCGCCTTCAAGATGTCCGGCATGGGCGGCTCGCGCTATGGCGCGACCAGCATCCTGCGCTACGTCCGCAAGCGCGCGCTGATCGCCAACGAAGGCGGCATCAAGCCCCTGACCGAGCTTTCGGAACTCGAGGCCTGACACTCGCGCCCGCGCGCCGGCCAAGCGGTGCACGGGCGTTTCCCGTTCTTGGCAGGAGAAAACCGTGCTGGGCAAACTTCTCGGACGGCTGATGGCCGGAACGGCCCTCGTGGCCAGTTGCGCGGCGGGCGCGCAGGAACCCATGGTCGTGGGCATCGCCAACTTCGGCCCGCATCCGGCCCTGGACCAGAGCGTATCGGGCTTCAAGCAGGAGCTGGCCAGGCTGGGCTACGTGGACGGGAAGAACGTGCGCTTCGTCTACAGCGACGCCAACTTCACGCCGGCCATGATCCCGCAGATCCTGAACCAGATCGAGGCCAACAAGCCCTCGGTCATCCTGACCGTGACCACGCCGGTGTCGCAGGCCGCCATCACCAGCGTCAGCGACAAGCGCATCCCGCTGGTGTTCGTGCTGATCAGCGATCCGGTCGCCGCCGGGCTGGTGCCGAACTGGAACCAGGGCGGGCCCCGCTTCGTGGGTTCGGCCAGCGCGATGGACTACGACGCGGTGCTGGAGTTCGCCCGCCAGATCTTTCCCGACGCGAAGAAGTTCGGCGTCCTGTATGCCCCCGGGGAAGCCAACGACGTGGTCGCCATGAAATCCATCGAAGGCGCCGCCAAGCGGGCCGGCCTGGCGTTGCAGGCCGTCAGCGTGGATGCGGCCATCGACGTGCAGCAGCGCACCCAGATGCTGTCGGGCGTCGACTTCGTCTATGCCATCGGCTCCAGCCTGGTGCAATCCTCGATGCCGGCGCTGGCCTCGGTCACCGACCGCTACCGTATTCCCATCCTCAGCGCGGAAACCGAGCTGATCAAGAAGGGCGTGGTCGCCGTGTCCTACGCCGCGTCCTACCAGGTGCAGGGCGCGCATGCCGCCCGGTTGGCGGCGGAATTGCTCAAGGGCCGCAAGACCACCGAGCTCGCCCCCATCAAACCGGGCCGCCAGGACTATGCCGCGCTGATCAGCCGCAAGAAATTCGCCCAGCTGGGCAAACCCGTCCCGGCGGCCTTCGAGCACTGCAACTGCTTCGTGGATTGAGCCCCATGGCGCGCGCCCGTTCCCTGCACGGCGTGTCCATCGGCATCCTGCTGCTGGACACGGGCTTCCAGCGCGTCCCGGGCGACATCGGCCATGCGGCCACCTGGCCCTTCCCGGTCCAGTATGCGATGGTCCAGGGCGCGACCGGCGCCCGCGTCGCCGGCCCCGAGGCCGGCGGCACGCTGGAGCTGTTCGCGCAGGCGGCCGCCGGGCTGGCGGCCATGGGGGTGGACGGCATCGTGACCAGTTGCGGCTTCCTGGCGGTGCTGCAACGCGAGCTGGCCGCGCGCTGCCCGGTGCCCATCGCCACGTCCAGCCTGTTGCAGATTCCCATGGCGCAGACGCTGCTGCCGCCGGGCAGGACCGTAGGCGTGCTGACACCCGTGGCCGAGGCCCTGACGCCCGCCCATTTCCAGGGCGTGGGCGTGGCCGGCGTGCCGCCGGTCGAGGGATTGCCGCCCGATTCGCTGTTCAAGCGCGACCTGCTCGAGAACCGGACGGCGTTCGACACCGCGGCGCACGAGCGGGAGGTCGTCGCGGCGGCCCGCCGGCTGGTCGGCCGGCACCCCGAGGTCGGCGCCATCGTCAGCGAATGCGCGAACTTCCCTGTCCATTCGGCGGCGGTCGAGGCCGACCTGGGGCTGCCGGTGTTCGATACCTATACCCTGGTGTCCTGGTTCCACGCGGGCCTGCGGCCCCGCGCCTTCACCGCCGGGCCTTCCAGGGCACCTTGACCTCGGCCAGCACGCCGAAGGCCGCCTCGGCCTGAACCTCCAGTTCCCGCAGGCGCGCGGCGATCCATCCCAACGCGAACCAGGCCTGGGAATGCGCGTCGGCCAGCGATGCATAGTGCGTGCGCGCCACGACCAGGTCGTTGATCTCGCCCAGGATGTCCTGCAGGGCCGCGAGCTTCTTGCGATAGGCGCGAACGCGCGCGGCGCGGTACAGGGGCGCCGACAAGGCCAGGCCGTAGCGCAGGCGCTTGGCCAGCTTGCGCAGCGCGTGGCGGCGCTCGTCCTCCAGCCGCACGAAATGCCGCCCCTCGCGGACCAGCCGGCCGTGCCATTTCCGCAGGCGCGGCGTGACGGCGCGCGCGAGACGGACGGGGCGCGCGGGCTCCGGTGCCACGGCCGGTTCGGCCGCCGGCAGACCGCCGGCCATGGGCAAACCGGGAGCGGGCTCGCGTATTCCCACGTTCCAGGCCAGAAGACCTAGCAGCCATGACTGGAAGTCCACGGACGATGCCAGGGTGGCCGCATCGGTCCCGCCCTGCGGCTGCCACGTCAAGGGCGGCATGCCGGCATCGACCAGCGCGGACAGGACCTCGCCGCCCATCACGTCCTGGTCGCGGACCCGGCCGAAGTCGGCGAAATGCCGGCGCGCGCCGTCCTGCAACCCCGCCGGGGGCAGTTCGGCATTGCCGTCCAGCAGCTTCCAGGCCGATCGCAGCCGGCGCATGCCGACTCGCAACTGGTGCACGTGCTCGGCACCGCCCAGCCTCACCCCGGGAGGCGCGTCGGCTGCCGCCAACGGCGCCGCGTTGCGAGCAATCTGCTCGAAGCATTCAGCGGTCATCGCGGCCAGCGCCTGATCGGGCGTCTCGTCCCGGCCCAGCCCGATCCCGGTGGCGAAGCGCGGCGCCCAGAACGCGGCGATCTCCGCTTCCCTGACCTGGGGCCGTTCGTCCAGCGGCGCGGCAGCGATGCGAGCCGCGGCATTGGCCAGCCCGTCGCCGCGCTCGGCCTTGCTGCGCAGGTCCAGCACCAGGCCATGCCGGGCCAGCCAGCGGCCGGCCACGATGAACAGCGCCTGGGGCCGCCCGGACAGCAGTTCGAACTCCAGCTCGCACACCGGCAGCTCCAGTCCCTGCGCCCGGATCGTGCCCACGTCGTAGGCAACCTCCACCGAACCCGCGCGGGTACGCACCGCGGCCGCCTTGCGCCAGACGTCGGTCTCGTAGCGCACGCCGAGTTCGGCGGTCAGGCCGGCCAGCACCGCTTCGGCGGGCGTGCCGGCATAGACGGACAGGTCCAGGGTACGGCCGGGACTGGGATGATTCAGTTCGACGCGCGACATGGCGTCGGCGCCGGCCATCTTGAAGGTCTGCACCCACTTGCGGCCCTCCTGGCGCAGCCGGATCGCCGCGCGCTGGCGGGCCAGCTGCCTGTCGGGGGTGTCGAAGTACACCGCGCGCAGATGCATGCGGGGCGCGGATGACAGGGAAACGAACTGGCCGGCGACAGCCTTGCGCGCGGCCCAGGGGACGGAAAACTTGAGTTCTTGTTCTACCATCGGGAGCAGGTCGGCCGCGGGCATGAAAAGCCTCAATGGTAGCGTTCAGCAGGGCTCCGGATTATGACAATTCATCTTCAGGTAACGAAAACGCGGCCGCCGCTCACGGCCCCACGACGAAAGCGTCGCTGAAGAATTGCGCGGACGGCAAACCGGCGCGCTCGGCGAACTCGCCGCGCGCCGCCGCGATCATGGCGGGCGAGCCGCACGCGTAGACGTGCGCCGAAGACAGGTCGGGGAAATCTTCCAGCACGGCATGGTGGACCATCCCGGTCCGCGCGCCGTCCAGCGTGCCGGCCGGCTCGTCCGACAGGACGGGAACGAAGCGCAGGCCGGCATGGCGGGCACGCCAGGCGGCCACGGTTTCCAGCGCGTACAGGTGACGCAGCGTGCGCCCGCCCCAGTACAGTGAAAGCGGCCGTTCGATCCTGCGCTTGAGCATGTCCTCGATGATGGACGCCATGGGTGCGAAGCCGGTTCCGGTGGCCACGAAGACGATCGGCCCCTGGTGCTCCTCGCGCCAATGGAAATCGCCGAACGGCAGTTCGACCTCCAGCGATTGCCCACGCTCCAGCGCCGGCAGCACCGTGCCGGTGAAGTAGCCGCCGGGCACATGGCGGATGTGCAGGTGCGCCTCGTCACTGATGCCCGGCGGGTTGGCCATCGAAAACTGCCGCCGCTGGCCGTCCCGCAGCACGACCTGGAGGTATTGTCCGGCGCGGAACTTCACCCGTACGCCCGTGGGCAGGCGCAGCCGCAACAGCGTGACGTCGTCGGCCAGGCGGTCGATCCTGTGGATCCTGGCCTGGACGCGCTTGCGCGCGGACCGGTCGGCCGGGCGTATCGAGGCCGGACGGATGGTCACGTCGCTCGACGGCGTGGCCCGGCAGTACAGGATGCCCTGCCCTGACGCCGCGCGGGCCACCCCCGCCACGGCCACCTCGCCGCTGTCGAGCCCGCCCTCGCAATTGCCGCATACCCCTTTCCGGCAGGAATACGGCAGCTCGAAGCCGGCCCGCTCGGCGGCGTCCAGCAGCGACTCCCCCGGTTCGCAGGGAAAGCCGTGCGGCGTGCCGGCCACGGTGACTTGCCAGGTCATAGCGGAATCGCCAGCAGCGTGTCGAAGCTGGAGCTGTCGCATACGACCCGCCGTTCCACGATCTTCGCCTCGTCGCCGGCGTCCAGGCGCAGCACGTCGACGTAGCGGCCGGTCACGAACAGGTCGGTGCGGCCGGTGCGCATGATGCGATAGACGGCGAAGGGCGTCTCGGCGCGGGCCCGGCCATCCTCCAGCGACAGTACCGAGGCGGGGCCGACCAGGTGGCGATAGCGGTGGCCTTCATAGATGTTGGCTTCCCGCAGGCCCGACACCCGGTCGCGCAGCATGCCCACCGAGTCGGCGTAGACGATGCCGCCCACGAATCCCCGGCGGTGGTTGTCGTCGGACGTGACGGTGTACAGGCAGCCTTCGTCGAAAAAATCCGGCCAGGCCTCCAGTTCGTCGCTGTCTATGCACCGGGCATAGGCGGCGTTGAGGCGGTCGATGCGTAGCTGCGCGCACATCCGGGCGTCCAGCCATTGTTTGACATCCGATTGGTCCATGTCAGACTCCCATGTGGCGGCGATAGGCTTTCCAGAAACCGCGCACCGACGCTTCGGTGGCGCGCGTGTCGGACGATGCCGTGTCTTCGCCCCCCATCTCCAGGACCGCCGAGTATTCCCGCGCCGTGCCCACGCCGCGCTGAACGAAGCCGCCCACCGCGCCATCCTCCATCGAGACCAGCCCCGCCGGCCCGACCAGGTTCAATTGCCGATGCCGCATGCGCCGCAGCTCGGGCGTGTCGTCGGCATAGCCGAGATAAGTCCAGTTCAGTTCGGTCGCGTCGACGTCCTTGGGCAGCACCTGCCGCACGACCATGCTGTTGTTGACCTGTCCCAGCACGAAGCCCGGGAACACCGACAGGATCTGCAGGGTGATGCCGTCGCCGACCTCGTCCACGTAGTCGAGGAAGCTCGGGTCCTGGAGCCGGTAGTGCTCGTTGTCGACCCGCAGTTCCTGATCCTTGTATTCCGATCCGGCCTCGGCGGTCTTGTCGATGATCGAGTAGCTGACGTGGCTGCCGCCGTCGGGCGAAACGATGAGGCCGCCGCGCTGGGTCAGGCGGTTGATCTCGAACGTGGTCAGGAACAGGTGCAGCAGGCTCGCGTGATACGAATCCTTGACGTTCTCGAAATACAGCTTCCAGTTGTTGGGCAGGACCTGCGTGTAGCGGCCGATGACCTCCAGCGGCCGGTCGCCCAGCAGCCGGCGGATGCGCGCCAGCACGTCCTCGCCGATGTATTCCTCGATGGGATCGACGTCGTCGCTCAGGCTGCCGAACACCAGGCCGCAGGTGGTGGCGATGCGCAGCTTGCGCGGCGCGTGCCGGCCGGCGTCGAACGCGGCCGGCATGCCGCCCTTGCCGTTCACCCCGTGCTGGAAGGCCACGCCCTTGACGTTGCCCTGCAGGTCGTAGGCCCAGGCGTGGTAGACGCAGGAAAAACCCTTGGCGTTACCGGCGTTCTCCAGCGCGATCAGCGCTCCCCGGTGCGCGCACCGGTTCTCGAAGCCGTACAGCTCGCCGTCGGCGTCGCGCGTCACCACCACGGGCATGGCACCCATGAAGGTGGACACGTAGTCGCCGGGTTCGGCCAGCTCCGCCTCCAGGCATAGGTAGTTCCAGGTGGCGCCTTCGTAGATGTTTTTCTGTTCCTGGTCGTGCACCGCCCGGCTCTGGTACACCTCGAACGGCACGCGCGCCAGCGTATCCGGCCAGGCCGGCATGCCGGCCCCGACGCGATCCTCTATGGTCGTTTCCATTTCTGTTCCTCGTCGCCGGCCCCCAGGCCGGCACTCCTCAATCCAGCGTGACGTGGGCGGTGCGGATCACCGCCCCCCAACGCTCAGCTTCCTTGCCGACGAAAGCGGCCATCTCGGCCGGCGTGTCCCCGACGGCGGCCGCCGACAGGTCGGCGAATCGTTTCTGCACGTCCGGCATGCGGACGATCTCGGCCACCGCCTGGCTGATCCTGGCGGTGATGGCCGGCGGCGTCCCGGCCGGGGCGGCGAAGGCTACCCAACTGCCGGCCACGACGTCGGGCAGACCCAGCTCGCCGAAGGTCGGCACGTCGGGCAGCGAGGCCACCCGCTTGTCCGCCGCCACGGCGATGATCTTCACCCGCCCCGATTGATGGAAGGCCAGCGACGAACTGATGTTGTCGAACATCAGGTCCACCTTCCCGCCTATCAGATCCGTCAGCGCGGGCGCCGTCCCCTTGTAGGGAATGTGCAGCAGTTGGGCCCGCAGCTCCATGCTAAACAGGTTGGCGGCCAGGTGCGAGGTCGTGCCGTTGCCCTGCGAGGCATAGGTGAACTTGTCGGGATTCCCGCGGATCTGGCGGAACAGCTCCTGGGGCGGCATGGCGGCCAGCTCGGGCCGCACCACCAGCACGGTGGGCATGGTCGCGGCCACCGAAATGGGCGCGAACCGGCGGGCGTCGTAGCCCAGCTTCTTGTACAGGTTGAAGTTGATCGCCATCGGCCCCGGCGGGCTGGCGATCAGGGTATAGCCGTCGGGCTCGGCCCGGGCGAAGGTATCCGCGCCGATGTTGCCGCCGGCGCCGGGCCGGTTCTCGACGATGACCGGCTGCGACCACTTCAAGGCGAGCTTCTCGGCCACGATGCGCGGGATCGAGTCCGCCGTGCCGCCCGCGGGGAAAGGAACGATGATCCGGACCGGCTTGGTCGGGTACGCGTCGCCGCCCTGCCCCCACGCGGACCCCATACAGGTCCATGCCACGATGCCCGCTGCCAGCGGTGCCACCAATTGCTTCACGATCGTCTCCTCGGCGCGGTTGAGCCACGCCCGTTTCTAAGGTCGACATCGTAATTACTTTTGATCTGAGTGATAATCCACGAATTCGCCCGATCACTTTTTTCATTTCGAGAAAGATGGACACGCTGGACAACATGCGCGCCTTCCTGGCGACCGTCCGTACCGGCAGCTTTTCCGAAGCGGGGCGCCAGTTGGGCGTTTCCCCCTCGGTGATCACCAAGCGGGTGGGGCAACTGGAATGGAAGATGCGGGGGCAGTTGTTCAACCGCTCCACCCGCAGCGTCACGCTGACCGACCTGGGTGAGCAGTTCCTGCCGCGCATCGCCGGCCTGGTGGCCGACTTCGACGACACGCTGGGGGAAATGACGAAAACGCGGGGCGGGCTGCTGGGCCGCATCCGCATCAAGATCCCGACCACGCTGGGCGCCCCTTACCTGGCCCGCCTCCTGACCGAGTTCCAACAAGCCCATCCACAGGTATTGCTGGACGTCGTCATGCTGGACCGATCCGTCAACCCGGTGGAGGAAGGCTTCGACATCGTGGTCGGCGCCCTGCCCGAGCTGTATGCGAACGTCGATGACGAGTGGCTGGCCCCGTATCCCCGCGTCGTCTGCGCGGCGCCATCGTATCTGGAAGCGCGCGGCAACCCGGTCCATCCGCGCGAACTGACCGACCACGATTGCCTGGTCTTCACGCCATCGGGCGCGCTATGGCAGTTCGAAAGCGCGGACGGCACGGCGCAGGTGGAGGTGCGGTCGCGCTTCACCTCCAACAGCAGCCGCGTGCTGCGCACCTCGGCCATCGCCGGCAACGGCATCACCGTCCTGTCGGCGGGCATGGCCGCGCCGGCGCTGGCGCGCGGGCAGTTGCGCACGGTGCTGGACGGCTATCGGCTGCCGGAACTGGCCTTGAAGGCGCTGCTGCCACGCACCCGCGGCGCCCTGCCCCGGGTGCGGGCCCTGGTCGACTGGCTCAAGCGGCGGCTGGCCGAGAATGGAGACTGGAGCGACGAGGAAAGCCTCTGACGCTCCGGGGATGGCACCCCGCGCGGCGGCGGGGCATGAGGATCAGAAGCGGGTATTCCGGGTGACCGACCAGCGCGCGGACAGCGCCCCCAGCAGGGCCACCCCGACCACGAACGCCCCCAGCCATTCCCACTGCGGCAGGCGCAGCGCGAACTCGGTCCCGTAGCTGCGGGCGAGGTCCGCCAGCGCGGCGTTGAGCGGATCCAGCACCACGGCCACCAGCCCGATCGCGGCCAGTGCCGCCACGCCGCAACTGATCGCCCCCAGGTACAGGAAGGGCCGCCGCACGAAGGACTCGGTGGCGCCCACCAGCCGTGCGACGCCGATTTCCTCGCGCTGGGACAGGGCCTGCATGCGCACGGTATTGAATACCGCCGCCAGCACCGCCACCGCCACCACCAGGGCCAGGAACAGCAGGCTCGCGCGGGCGAAGCGCAGGATGGCCTCCAGCCGCTGCACCCAGGCGCTATCCACCTGCACCATGTCGACCTTGGCCCAGGTCTTCCACAGGGCGGCGAGCTTGGCCGACCGCTGGGCCAGGTCTTCGCCTTCCAGCGTTACCACGATGGCGTCGGGCAGCGGGTTGTCGGGCAGCACCGCCAGGGCCTGGGCGTAGGCCGGGTTGGCCTTGAGCTCGGACAGCGCGCGGTCGCGGCTGATCACCCGCAGGGCCTGGATCTCGCTGGCGTGGTCGCGCCGGATCCGGTCGGCCACGGCGCCGGTCTCGGCCGGCGTGGCGCTGACCTGCATGAAGACGGTCATCTCGGGGTCGGCCGTCAGGTGGCTGGCCACCGGCCGCAGCGACATCAGCGCCGCCGCGCCCAGGAGGGGGATGGCCAGCGCCAGCGTGATAACGAGGATGTTGGCGATGGACGAGAACGGCTGCGACAGCAGCCGGCGCAGGGTCACGCCCAGCGCGTAGCGATGCTGGCGGATCAGGGGGCTCATGCCTGCACCTCCCCGCCCAGCCGCGGCGTGCGCTTGCCGCCGTCGGTGACCCGGCCTTCCTTCACCAGCAGCACACGCGTGGCGTAGTCGGTGATCAGGCTTTCGTCGTGCGTGGCCAGGATCGTGGTCACCCCCACGCGGTTGAAGTCGCGGAAGACCTCGACGATGCGGCGGGCGCTCTCGCGGTCCAGGTTGGCGGTGGGCTCGTCGGCGATCAACAGGCCGGGGCGGTTGACGATGGCCCGCGCGATGGCCAGCCGCTGCTGGTCGCCGCCGGACAGCTCCTGCGGCCGCAACCCGTCCTTGCCCGACAGGCCGACCCGCTCGATAGCGGCGTGCGCGCGCTTGGCGGCGGCCGAGCGCGAATGGCCGGTCACGGTAAGAGGCAGCATGACGTTCTCGAAGGCGCTGCGGTCGCTCAGCAGATGCACGTCCTGCAGGATGGTGCCGATGGCGCGCCGCAGGTACGGACGGAAGCGGCCGGGCAGCTTGCCGACGTTCTTCCCGTTGACCAGGACGGTGCCCCGGTTGGGGACGTCCAGCCCCGCGATGAGCTTCAGCAGGGTCGACTTGCCCGCCCCGGAAGGGCCGGAGACGAAGACGAATTCACCCTGGGCGATGCCGAAGGTCACATCGGCCAGCGTGTCGATGCCGCGGCCATAGGATTTGTAGACTTGCTGGAATTCGATCATGAGGTCGAAATAGTAACCTGGGCCGTCCGGAGACGACAGGCCCCGAGGTTTTCATCATACCGAACACATGCTACGGTACGTTTCCCCAAGGAGGCCATGGCTGGCGATGCTTTATAGTCCAGGGCCGTCCGCGCTAGGAGCCCGCCATGAAAGCATTGAAAACCTTCCTCGCCGCCGCCCTGATGCTGGGCGCCGCGCATGCCGCCCACGCCGGCCCCACGCTGGACGCCGTCAAGAAGAAGGGCTTCGTGCAGTGCGGCGTCTCGACCGGCGTGGCCGGTTTCAGCAACCCCGACAGCAAGGGCAACTGGACCGGCATCGACGTGGACCTGTGCAAGGCCGTCGCGGCCGCGCTGTTCGGCGATGCCACCAAGTTCAAGCTGACCCCGCTCAATACCCAGCAGCGCTTCACCGCGCTGCAATCGGGCGAGGTCGACGTCTTGCCGCGCAACACCTCCATCACCCTGCAGCGCGACGCGGCGCTGGGCCTGACCGGCGTGGGTGTGAACTTCTATGACGGCCAGGGGATCCTGGTGTCGAAGAAGCTGGGCGTCAAAAGCGCGAAGGAACTCAACCAGGCGGCCATCTGCCTGCAGCCCGGCACCACCACCGAACTGAACCTGGCCGACTGGTTCCGCGCCAACAAGCTGACCTTCAAGCCCGTGGTCATCGACAAGTTCGACGAACTGGTCCGCGCCTTCGCCGCCGGCCGCTGCGACGCCTACACCACCGACATCTCGGCGCTGAACGTGATCCGCACCACCAAGCTGTCCAACCCGGACGACTACATCGTGCTGCCCGAGATGATCTCGAAGGAACCGCTGGGGCCCATGGTGCGCCGGGGCGACGAGCAGTGGGCGACCATCGTCAAGTGGACGCTGAACGCGATGATCGAGGCCGAGGAATACGGCATCACGTCCAAGAACGTCGACGAAATGCTGAAAAGCACCAATCCCAACGTCCAGCGCATCCTGGGCGTGACGCCCGGCGCCGGCAAGAACCTGGGCGTGGACGAGAAGTGGGCCTACAACATCGTCAAGCAGGTCGGCAACTACGGCGAGAGCTTCGAGCGCAACGTCGGCCAGGGCAGCCCCCTGAAGATGCAGCGCGGCGCCAACGCCCTCTGGACCCAGGGCGGCCTGATGTACGCGTTGCCCATCCGCTGACGCGCGCATGTCCCGGTTGAGCTGGAGCAATCCCTCCGTCCGGTCGGCGGTCTACCAGGCCCTGGCCCTGGCCGCCGTCGCCGGGCTGGCCTGGTTCCTGGTCTCGAACACGCTGGCCAACCTGGCGGCCCGCAACATCTCGTCGGGCTTCGGCTTCCTGGGACGCGAAGCGGGCTTCGCCATCGGCGAAACCCCCATCCGCTACGACCCGCAGGACACCTACGGGCGGGCCATCCTGGTGGGCCTGCTGAACACGCTGCGCGTAGCGGCCGCCGGCATCGTGCTGGCGACGATCCTGGGCACGGTGGTGGGCATCGCCCGCCTGTCGCGCAACTGGCTGGTGGCGCGGCTGGCCTCGGTGTACGTCGAGCTGATGCGCAACACGCCGCTGCTGCTGCAACTCTTCCTCTGGTATGCGCTGATCACCGAGACCCTGCCACCGGCCCGCCAGGCGCTGGAACTCCTGCCCGGCGTGTTCCTGTCCAACCGCGGCATCAAGCTGCCGCTGCCCGCCGACCATCTTGGCTTCGACCTGGCCGCGGCGGGCTTCGGCCTGGCGGTCGCGCTGTCGCTGGCGCTGGCCCACTGGATGCGGCGGCGCCAGCAGCATAGCGGAGACGTGCGCCCCATCGCTCGCTGGGTCGCCGCGCTGCTGGTCGGGCTGCCGCTGGCGGGCTGGCTGGCGGGCGGCGCGCCAGCGCAGTTCGACGTGCCCCATCTGCAGGGATTCGGTTTCACCGGCGGCGCCACCCTCACTCCCGAATTCACGGCCCTGCTGTTCGGGCTGGTGATCTATACGGCGGCTTTCATCGCCGAAGTGGTGCGCGCCGGCATCCAGTCCGTGCACCGCGGCCAGTGGGAAGCCGCCGAATCCCTGGGACTGCGGCGCGGCAAGGTCCTGCGGCTGGTCGTGCTGCCCCAGGCGCTGCGGGTCATCATCCCGCCCGTCACCAGCCAGTACCTGAACCTGACCAAGAACAGCTCATTGGCCGTCGCCATCGGCTATCCGGACATCGTCTCCATCGCCAACACGACGTTGAACCAGACCGGCCAGGCGATCGAGGGCGTGCTGATCATCATGGCGGTGTACCTGGCGGTCAGCCTGACGATCTCGGTGCTGATGAACTTCTACAACCGCCGCATGGCGCTGGTGGAACGATGAAGTTCCCCCAGGCCGGGCTGGCGAAGCACGTACGAGAGAGCCTCTTCTCATCACCATTGAGTATCCTGCTGACGCTGCTGGTGGCGTGGGTGCTGATGATGATCGTTCCCGCGCTGGTGGAATGGGGATTGATACGCGCAACCTTCGTCGCCTCGTCGGCGCAGGAATGCCGCGAGGCCGGCGGCGCGTGCTGGGCCTTCATCGCCGAGAAGCACCGGCTGATCCTGTTCGGCCTGTATCCGTACGACGAACAATGGCGCCCGCTGCTGGCCAGCGCGCTGCTGATCGGCGCCGTCGTGGCCAGTTGCCTGCGCCGCTTCTGGAACCGCTGGCTGGCGCTGATCTGGATCGTCGCGCTGACGGCCACCGGCATCCTGATGTGGGGTGGCGTGCTGGGCCTGCAATACGTCGAGAACACGCTATGGGGCGGCCTGCCGCTGACGCTGATCCTGGCGACCTTCGGCATGGGCCTGGCCTTTCCGCTGGGCGTGCTGCTGGCGCTGGGACGCCGCTCGCGCCTGCCCGCCATCAAGGCCCTGTGCGTGGTCTACATCGAACTGATACGCGGCGTGCCGCTGATCAGCCTGCTGTTCATGTCCTCGGTCATGCTGCCGCTGTTCCTGCCGGAAGGCATGAGCATAGACAAGCTGCTGCGCGCGCAGATCGCCATCATCCTGTTCGCCGCCGCCTACCTGGCCGAACTGGTGCGCGGCGGCCTGCAGGCCATCCCCAAGGGCCAGTACGAGGGCGCGGACTCGATCGGCCTGAGCTATTGGCAGCAGATGCGCCTGATCATCCTGCCGCAGGCGCTCAGGACCATCATCGCGCCGCTGGTCAGCATGTTCATCCTGGTGTTCAAGGACACCTCGCTGGTGGTGATCATCGGGATCTTCGACCTCACCCAGTCGGCCAAGGCCTCGCTGGCCGATGCCGCCTGGCCGGGCTTCTCGGTCGAGGCCTACCTGTTCATCGCCGCCATCTACTTCGTATTCTGCTTCGCGATGTCGCGCTACAGCCAATCGCTGGAGAAGCGCCTGCGCACGGACCGGGAGCGATGAGCTCCCCTCCCGCCCGGACGCCAGCCCCCGACAGGAAACCCGCCATGTCCTCATCCACGCAGCCGATCATACAAATGGAAGGCGTCAGCAAATGGTTCGGCAAGTACCAGGTGCTGCGCGGCATCGACCTTGCCGTGGAGCGCGGCGAACGCATCGTCATCTGCGGGCCTTCCGGCTCCGGCAAGTCGACCCTGATCCGCTGCATCAACCGCCTGGAGGAACACCAGCAGGGCCGCATCGCCGTGGGCGGCATCGAACTGACCAGCGACCTGAAGGATATCGAAGCGATCCGGCGGGAAGTCGGCATGGTGTTCCAGCACTTCAACCTGTTCCCTCACCTGACCGTCCTGCAGAACCTGACACTGGGCCCGATCTGGGTGCTCAAGCAGCCCAAGGCCCAGGCCGAGGCCGCCGCCATGCAGTACCTGGAGCGCGTGCGCATCCCGGAACAGGCGCACAAGTATCCCGGGCAGCTCTCGGGCGGACAGCAGCAGCGGGTGGCCATCGCGCGGTCGCTGTGCATGTCGCCCAAGATCATCCTGTTCGACGAACCGACCTCGGCGCTCGATCCGGAGATGGTCAAGGAAGTGCTGGACGTGATGACCTCGCTGGCAGAGACCGGCATCACCATGCTGTGCGTGACGCACGAGATGGGCTTCGCCCGGCAGGTGGCGGACCGCGTGATCTTCATGGACCAGGGCCAGATCGTCGAACAGAACACGCCCGAGGCCTTCTTCTCGAACCCGCAGAACGACCGTACCCGACTGTTCCTGAGCCAGATCCTGCACTGAACCGACCCGGCGGTGGCGCCATGAAGCCGACATGCCCAATTATTACGATTGAGCAAGCCTGTCGGGGATAAGCTCCCGAGGCATTAAAATCCGGAACTCATGGACCTCAAACTTTTCGAAGACCTGATCGCGCTCGCCCGGACGCAGAGCTTCGTGCGCGCCGCCGAAATGCGGCACGTCACCCACCCCGCCTTCGGCCGCCGCATCCGCGCGCTGGAAGTCTGGGCCGGCTCGCCGCTGGTGGAACGCAATCGCACGCCGGTCCAGCTCACCCCCGAGGGCGAGGTCATGCTCAAGACCGCCGAACGCACGGTCGAAAGCGTCGCCAACGCCCGCTCGCAAATCCAGCGCCACGGCACCAACCAGGGCATGAGCCTGCGCATAGGCACGGGCCGCACGCTGGCCCGCACCCTGGTGGCCGACTGGCTGGCCCGCATCACGCACATGCCGCGCAGCCCGCTGCGCGGCAAGGCGCAGATCGACATCATCACCGGCGCGACATCCGACCTTGCCGGCATGCTGGAACAAAGCAAGGTCGACATGCTGTGCTGCTACGAACACCGGGCGTTGTCGGTGCCGCTGAACGGCCACCGCTATCGCCACCTGACGCTGTCCACGGAAAAGCTGGTGCCGGTCAGCGTGGCCGATGCGCAGGGCAAGCCTCGCTACAGCCTGATCGGAGCCAGCCAGGCAACGCCGCTGATCGCCTACGGCATCGGCCTGTCCATGGAGCGGCTGCTGAGCGAGCATTTCGAGCGCAATCCACTCGCGGGCATGAACGTGTTCCTGCGCTGCGACTCGGCCGACGCCGTCTACGAATTCGTCAAGAAGGGCCTGGGCGTCGCGTGGCTGCCCTGGTCCATGGTGGCGGCCGACTGCCAGCGCCGCAACATGGTGGTCCTGGGCGGCCGCAGCGACGAAGTCCCGTTCGAAGTCCGGCTGTACCGGCCCCGCGCCCGCCAGGCCGACGTGGTCGAAGCGGTCTGGGCGGCGACGGAATTCGCGCGCTGACCTGAGCGGCGGGATGCCGCATCGGGCGCCCCGCACCAAGCCGGGGCGCCAAGCGTTTCGTATATTCCCCGCTTGCCGCACCGGCCTGGGGCAAACCCTGAATGTGGGCCGAATCCGCACGCACATGTGCCCGATTCGCACCTTTGCATCCCTGCCGTGCGCAAGGATGGCGGCACGATAACTGCTCTGTACGGGGCCCCTCCATGAACCAGCCTACCCTTACGCGCCGCGCGCTCATGCTGGCGCTCGCCGCCTTTGCCGCCGGCGCCGCCGTTCCCGCCCACGCACAGGACGACTATCCCGCCCGACCCATCACCCTGGTGGTGGGCTACCCGGCCGGCGGCAGCACCGACCTGACCGCCCGCCTGTTCGGCGAAGCGCTGTCCAAGCGCATCGGCGAACGCGTCATCGTCGAAAACGTGGGCGGCGCCGGCGGCGCGATCGGTGCCCAGCGCGTGGCTAAGGCCCGCGCCGACGGCTACACGCTGCTGCTGGGCGCGTCCAACGAGATGGCCATCGCCAGCCTCATCAACAAGGCGGTCAAATACGACGGCCTGAAGGACTTCACCCCCATCGGCATGATCAGCACGCAGCCCATGGTGCTGGTGGCGTCGGCCAACTCGCCCATCAAGAACATCTCCGACTTCCTGGCCCAGGCCCGCGCCAATCCCGGCAAGTTCAGCTTCGGCACCTCGGGCGTCGGCACCGCCCTGCACCTGTCCGCCGAAAGCGTGAAGGAAGCGGGCGGCCTGCAACTCGTGCACGTGCCCTACCGCGGCGTCGCGCCGCTGGCCAGCGACATCATGGGCGGCCAGTTGCAATTCGGCGTGTTCGTGCTGTCGAGCGCGCTGGCCAACATCCGCGCCGGCAAGCTGGTACCCATCGGCCTGATGCAGGCCTCGCGCGCGCCGCTCGCGCCGGAGATCCCCACCTTCGCCGAAGCCGGACTGAAGGACGTCAACATGGACATCTGGTTCGGCCTGTACGGCCCCGCCAACGTGCCCGGACCGGTGGTCGCCAAGCTGCGCGCCGCGCTGGACGATGTCCTGAAGATGCCGGAGTTCCGCAGCAAGATGCAGGAATCGGGGTCTACCGTGGCCGCCTCGGGGGTCGACCTGGCCCAGTTCCAGCGCAAGGAAACCGAGAAGTACAAGCGCATCGTCGAGTTCGCCAAGATCGAGGAATGAAGATGGCGACCCACGATTTCCTGCTGCCCGTGCCCGACCTGTCCGCCGTCCGCGCCGGCAACACCGGCGTCGAAGGCGTCTGGCACTTCGACTCGGGCACGCCCGGCCGCCACGCCATGGTCACCTCGCTGGTGCACGGCAACGAGCTGTGCGGCGCCTGGGCGGTCAAGACCGCGCTCGAGGCCGGCCTGCGGCCCCGCCGCGGCAAGCTGACGCTGGCGTTCTGCAACCTGGCCGCGTTCGACACCTTCGACGCCGCCCGCCACGACGCCTCGCGCTACCTGGACGAGGACCTGAACCGGGTCTGGAGCGACGACAAGCTCGCCGCCCCCACCACCCGCGAGCGCACGCGCGCCTCGGCACTGCTGCCCTGGGTGCGGCAGGCCGACTGGCTGCTGGACCTGCACTCCATGCACGAACCCTGCGCGCCGCTGCTGCTGACGGGCATGCAGCCGCGCAACCTGGACCTGGCCCGCGAACTGGGCGCGCCGCGCCACGTCATCGTCGATGCCGGCCACAAGGACGGCGTGCGCATGCGCGACTACGGCCGCTTCGGGCAGATGGCCGACAACGGCACGCGCTCGCTGCTGATCGAGTGCGGCTACCACGGCGCGCTCGAGAGCCGGACCGTGGCACTGGACCAGGTGGGGCGCTTCCTGCGCGCTTCGGGCATCGTCGACGAAAGCGACATTCCCGCCGAGTGGATCACCCCCGCGCCGGATGTCCAGCAGGCGATCGAAGTCACGCAGCCGGTGGTCGCGCGCAGCATGGACTTCCGGTTCGCCCAGCCCTGGCAGGGACTGGAAGAGCTGGAACGCGCCGGCACCGTCATCGGCTGGCAGGACGGCGAACCCGTGACGACGCCGTACGACCATTGCACGCTGGTCATGCCTTCGCTGCGGCAGCTCGTGCCCGGCGTGACCGTGGTCAGGCTGGCGCGGCGGGTCGCCTGAGTTTTCCGGCCCGACCTCGGTCGGGTCAATTTGATTACCATTTAGTCAATAACAAGAAGATATTTCTAGAAAAAACCAAATAAAAATTAGGATAATTCAGTTCTCCATTTCAAAATATTGACTATTTAGTCAACTAAACCTATCGTGCGGCTGAACGATGGCCGTCGCGCGCCATCGCCCTCCATCCACCCCCGAGGAACCCACGATGGCCACCGCACGCCACCCCCGACCACCCGAACTCGAGCACGCTTCGCTCGAAGACATCGCCGCCCGCTACGTCGGCCGCTTCCGCGACAAGACCCCCGACTGGGCCGCCTTCGAGGACGCCAGGATCGAAGGCTTCAAGCGCGCCCAGCACCGCTTCATCGGCGCCGGCGGCTCCGGCAAGCACGGCGATACCTCCGCCATCCCCGCCCGCGGATTCACCCTGAGCATCATGTACGTCGAGCCCGGACAGGGAAACGCCGCCCACACCCACGAGGTCGAGGAAGTCTTCTTCGTCCTGCAGGGCTTCCTGGACGTCTTCTTCGAGGACGAGGCCGGCAACAAGGCCTGGCGCCGCCTCGCCCCCTGGGAATGCGCCGCCTGCCCGCCCGGCGTCATCCACGGCTACGAGAACCGCAGCCTCGAACCCGTCTACTTCCAGGTCATGCTCGGCCGCGCTCAGCCCGAACTCATGGGCTACGCCAGCGACGACCTCTTCCAGAAACGCGACGGACACCTCACGTCCAGCCACCGCAACTAGACACGCCCCGCGCCCATTCCCGGGCGTAACGATGCCCGCGCGGCGCCCCATTTGCAGGAGTACACGCTGTGAATCGAATGAAACTGGCATTCGTCTGCGCGACCGTCGCACTGACAGCCCCGGCCGCCGCCGACACCTATCCCGCCAAGCCCGTGCGGATCGTCGTCACCGCCCCGCCCGGCGCCACCTCGGACATGCTGGCGCGCGTCATGGCCGAGCAACTGGGCAAGGCGCTGAAGGTCGCGTTCGTCGTCGAGAACCGTCCCGGCGCCGGCGGCAACATCGCCGGCGAGCACGTCGCCAAGTCGCCGCCCGACGGCTACACGCTGCTGCTGGCCTCGGTCAGCTCGCACGCCATCAATCCGTCCCTCTACAAAAAGATGCCGTACGACCCGGTCAAGGACTTCGCACCCATCATCGTGCTGGCCTCGAACCCGAACGCCCTCGTGGTTTCTCCCGCCTCCGGCATCAAGTCCGTCGCCGACCTGGTCAAGGCCGCCCGCGCCAAGCCCGGCGAACTCAGCTTCAGCTCCGGCGGCAACGGGACTTCGCAGCATCTGGCGGGCGAACTCTTCAAGTCCATGACCGGCGTACAGTTGATGCACGTGCCCTACAAGGGTTCGTCGGAAGCGTTGACGGCGGTCATGCGCAACGAGACCACCCTGATGTTCCCCAACATTCCCAACGCGCTCGCGCTGGCCAAGAACGGCAACGTCAACCTGCTTGCGGTCACGACCCGCAACCGCCTGTCCTGGCTGCCCGACGTTCCCACGCTGAACGAAAGCGGCCTGCCCGGCTTCGAGGCCGTGGCCTGGTTCGGACTGGTCGCGCCCGCCGGCACGCCGCGCGCCGTGGTCGACACCGTCAACGCCGAATCGGCCAAGGTGCTGGCGCGGCCGAACGTGCAGCAGCAATTGATCGGCCAGGGATTCGACATCATGGGCGGCAGTCCGGAAACGTTCCAGGCGTTCCTGAAGGCCGAGATCGAGAAGTGGCGCGTGGTCGTCAAACAGTCCGGCGCGACCATCAACTAGCCTGGGAAGAACCGGGAAGCCCCCCTCCGGCCGACGCCGCGAAGGGGGGCCCGCGCTACAGCGGCCGGATGCCGATGAAGCGCAACTGCGACAGTTCGTCTATCGCGTAGCGCACGCCTTCGCGGCCGAAGCCCGACTCCTTGGCGCCGCCGAAGGGATACATGTCGAGCCGGAAGCGGCTGGCCTCGTTGATCCACAGGGATCCCACCTCGAAGCCGTCGGCAAACAGGAAGGCATTGCCCAGGCTGCGGGTGAACACCGCGCCCTGCAGGCCGAACGGCGAATCGTTCGCCAGTTGCAGCGCCTCCTGCGCATCGGCGGCGCGCTGCACGACGGCCAGCGGGCCGAAGGCCTCGTCCGCCCAGATGGGACTATCGGCGGGCGCATCGACCAGGATGCCGGGGCTGACCCGGCAGCCGTCCTGCTTCGGCTCCAGGGCATATCGGGCACCCCGCTCCACCGACCGGCGCGCCATGCCCATAACGCGGTCGGCGGCCGCACGCGAAACCATGGGACCGACGTCGGTGGCCTCGTCGTCCGCGCTGCCCACGCGCAAGGCTCGGGCCGCTTCCACGAACAGCGGCAGGAAGGCATCGTAGGCCGAAGCCTCCACGATCACGCGCTGCGCCGACACGCACTGCTGGCCGCTCGCTTCGAAGGCGGCGGCAGCGATGCGGCGGGCGGCATCGGCCAGGTCCGCGTCGGCCAGCACCACATTGGCGGCATTCGAACCCAGTTCCGCCACGAACTTCTTCGCACCGGCCATGCGCGCCAGCGCATCGCCGGCCGCCGTGCCGCCCGTGAACGTCACGACCCGGACCCTCGCATCCCGCACCAGGGCCTGTGCCGGGGACCGGTCGCCGCAAACCACGTTGAACAACCCCGGCGCCAGCCCCGCCTCCACGAACAGCGCGGCGACGGCCAGCGCCGCGCGCGTTCCGGCCGGATGCGGCTTGACCACGACGGCGTTGCCCGCCGCCAGGGCCGGCGCCACTTTCTGCACCAGCAGGTTGACCGGCGCATTGAACGGGGTAATCGCGGCCACGACGCCGTATGGCACGCGGCGTACCAGGCCATGCCGCCCCACACCCGCCGCGACGGCATCCAGCGGCAGCATCTCGCCGGTCAACGTCTGGAGCTGCACCGCGCAGGCCCGAAGGAACTGGACGCCGCGGACGACCTCGACGCGCGCCACCCGGACGGGCTTGCCGACGTCGCTCACCAGCAGCTCCGCCACGGCGCCCACCCGCGCCTCCAGCAGATCCGCCGCCTTGTTCAGCAAGGCCGCCCGCTCCACCACCGGTGCCGCCGCGTGGCGGCGGAACGCGGCCAGGGCGGAGGAGACCGCCTGCGCGCACAGCTCGTCGGAGGCCTCGGCCAGGTGGATGCGGCGGTCGGCATGCTGGGGCGACTCCAGCGTGATCGTCGTCCCGGTGCCGGGTACGGACTGGCCATCGATAAAGCTGTGCAGGATATCCAAGGCGGGCTCGCTCGCAAGATCAGGAAAGAGGGGATCGGACTTCATTCTATGTTTTGTTTGACTATTTAGTCAATTTAAAGACGATAAAACGAAAATCCCGTGGCCACCCGGCCGGCCCGCGCACGAGGCGCGAATCCCGCTGCATGTACACTTGCACGGCCCCCTAGCATCCAGGCCCTCATGTCCGCCATGACTCCAAAAAAAGCAGACACCACCGTTCCCGCAACACCCCGGCGCCGGGCCAGCGGCCCGCGGGAAAGCGCCGCCCGCACCCGCCTGTCCATCATCGAGGCCTCCATCCAGGAGTTCTCGCAGAAAGGCTTCGAAGGCGCGCGCGTGGACGAGATCGCGCTGCGGGCGGGCGTAAACAAGAACCTGCTCTACCACCACTTCGGCAACAAGGATGGCCTGTTCGTCGCGGTGCTGACCCATACCTACGAGAACATCCGGGCGCGGCAGCAGGACATCCAGCTGCGCACCGTGGACCCCGAAGCAGCGATGCGCCGGCTGGTCATCTCCACGGGCAAGATCTGGGTCCAGTTTCCCGAGTTCCAGCGCCTGCTGATGAGCGAGAACCTGGCCGGCGGCCGGCACGTCGCCAGCGACGCGGCCATCTCGGACCTGTACAACCCGCTGCTGGACACGATCGAACAACTGCTGGCCCGCGGCCGCGAGGCGGGCGTCTTCCGCGACGACATCGACCCCATCGATCTCTACATCTCCGTCACCTCGCTGACCGCTCACTACGTCAACAACCAGCACACCTTCGAGGCCATCTTCCGCCAGAAACTAATGACGCCGCAGCGGGTTCGACAGCGCCTGGAGCACGCGGCGGACATGGTGATCCGGTACCTGAAGAAGGATTGATGGCCATTGCGCCGGATCGGATTTCCGGCGCTTAACATTGACCATTTAGTCAATTTACCCTATCGTGTGGTCGTACGATGGCCGTCGCACGCCATCGCCCTCCATCCACCCCCGAGGAACCCACGATGGCCACCGCACGCCACCCCCGACCACCCGAACTCGAGCACGCTTCGCTCGAAGACATCGCCGCCCGCTACGTCGGCCGCTTCCGCGACAAGACCCCCGACTGGGCCGCCTTCGAGGACGCCAGGATCGAAGGTTTCAAGCGCGCCCAGCACCGCTTCATCGGCGCCGGCGGCTCCGGCAAGCACGGCGATACCTCCGCCATCCCCGCCCGCGGATTCACCCTGAGCATCATGTACGTCGAGCCCGGACAGGGAAACGCCGCCCACACCCACGAGGTCGAGGAAGTCTTCTTCGTCCTGCAGGGCTTCCTGGACGTCTTCTTCGAGGACGAGGCCGGCAACAAGGCCTGGCGCCGCCTCGCCCCCTGGGAATGCGCCGCCTGCCCGCCCGGCGTCATCCACGGCTACGAGAACCGCAGCCTCGAACCCGTCTACTTCCAGGTCATGCTCGGCCGCGCACAGCCCGAACTCATGGGCTACGCCAGCGACGACCTCTTCCAGAAACGCGACGGACACCTCACGTCCAGCCACCGCAACTAGACACGCCTCCAAGGAGAACAAGCGATGCAATTGGTTGGCGAACAGCTGGTACCGGCGGACCAGCAGACGACGTGGGAAGCGCTGAATGATCCGGAAGTGCTGCGGCAATGCATTCCTGGCTGCGATGCCATCACCGAAGACGGCGAGCATGCCTATCGGGTCGAGATGAGCGTGCGCATCGGTCCCGTCAGCGCGAAATTCAAGGGCAAGCTGCGGCTGCTGGACATCCAGGCCCCGACCTCCTACAGCCTGGAGTTCGAGGGCCAGGGCGGCGCCGCCGGATTCGGCAAGGGTACGGCCGCCGTCCGGCTCGAACCCGAAGCCGATGCCACGCGGCTGAACTACACCGTCGATGCCTCGATCGGCGGCAAGCTGGCGCAGGTCGGCGCGCGGTTGATCGAGGCCGCGGCGCGCAAGCTGTCGGACGATTTCTTCGGCAAGTTCAACGCGCTCATGCGACAAGGTGCCGGCGAGGCAGCAACGGTCGAACCCAGCGGGAATGCCGTCCCTCGCTGGAAGCGGCTGTTCAGGAAAGAGGGAGCGCCGTCGTAGGCAAAAGGAAAAACGCCGGGGCGTGGACTGCCCGCCCCGGCACGCCGCGGATCACTCCGCCTTGATACCGGCCGTCCTGGCTGCCGCGCCGTAGCTCGCCACGTCTCGCTTGATCAGTTCGGCCGATTGTGCCGAATCCAGGAAGAACACATCCAGTCCTGCGCCCGACAGCTTGGCGCGGGTTTCCGGCGATTCCAGCGCCTGCCTGACGTCGCTCTCGATCTTGGCCACGACGTCCTTGGGCGTCCCCGCGGGTGCGGCCAGGCCGTAGTAGTTTTCCACCGAGAAGTTCTTCAGCGCGGGAATGCCGGATTCCGCCACGGTGGGGATATCCTTGGCCGACTCCGAGCGCTTCGCCGACGTGACCGCGATGGGCACCAGCTTGCCGCTCTTGATGAAGGGCAGCACCGTGGGCATGGTCGCCACGACCGTGTCGACGTGCCCCGCGACCGCGTCCACCACGGCCGGGCTGCAGCCGCGATGCGGTACGTGAACAGCCTTGGTGTGGGTTTCGACCTTGATCAGCTCCATCGCGAAATGGTGGGCCGTGGCCGCGCCGCAGGTCAGGTAGTTCATCTCGCCCTTTTCCCGCTCCATCTTCGCCAGCAGCTCCGGCATGGTCTTGATCTTGGCCTTGGGGTTGACGGCGATCACGATGGCCGAGGACGTCATCATGCCCGCGAAGGCGAAGTCCTTGGTGATGTCGAACTCGGTCTCGGTGTAGAGCACGCGATTGATCGCGTGCGTGTTGCTGACCAGCAGCAGGGTGTGGCCGTCCGGCGGCGACCGGTAGACATTCAGCGCGCCGATGTTGCCGCCCGCACCGATCACGTTCTCGACCACCACGGCGTGGGGTTTCCATTTCTCCGCCAGCTTCTCGGCCATGATGCGCGCGGTCTGGTCCGCCGCGCCGCCGGGCGTGAAGCCGACCACAATGCGCACCGCCTTGGTCGGAAACCGCACGTCGGCATGGCCCTGCTGCGAAGCAGCCATGGATAGCGCCGCAACGACGCCTGCGCACACGCGCATCTTGTTCAACCTAGACATTGTTCAACCCCTTCCCAGGAAGTAAGAACTGCTTGGATCGATGAATTTGCCGGCGGGATGCCGGCGGTGTGGCAAGGCGTCAGCCCGCCGCCTGCTCGTGCGCGGCGATCTGCCGGACGAGCTCGACCGGCTCCACGGGCACCCGTGATACCCGGATCCTGAAATCCGCCAACGCGTCGTCGATGGCCGAGGCGATGGCCGCGGTGACGGGAATCGTCCCGGCCTCGCCCACGCCTTTCACTCCCAGCGGATTGCTGGGAGCCGGAGACTCGGTGAACGAAATCTCCAGGGGCGGCACCTCGGTGGCGGTCGTCAGCAGGTAGTCCGCGAAAGTCGTGCTGATGGGCTGGGCCTGGTCGTCGTAGCGCATGCACTCGAACAAGGCATTGCCGATACCGTGCACGATGCCGCCGTGGATCTGTCCTTCGGCGGTCATGGGATTGATCAGCGTACCGCTGTCGTGGGTCGCGACATAGCGCAGGACGCGCACTTCGCCGGTCACGATGTCCACCTCGACCTCGCAGGCGTGGAAGCCATGCGCATAGGCCATGTCGGTGGGCTCCCAATGGATGGTGGCCTCGAGGCCCGCGCCCACCCCGGGCGGCAGGTCGTAGCCGGGTATGCCTCGCAGCAGGCGCGCGATTTCGCTGTAGGTCACCGCGCGGCCTGGATCGTCGGTCGCACAGACCGTGCCGTCGCGCAGGCAGACCGCCGACTCGTCCATCTTCAGCATGATGGCGCCGACCTTGCGCAGCTTGGCCGCCACGGCCACGGCGGCATAGTGCACGGACGAACCGGCGGTCACGGTCTGCCGGCTGGCGAACCCGCCCACGCCCATCGACGTGTGGGCGGTATCGCCGGATATCACCTGCACCGCCTCGACCGGCACGCATAGTTGTTCGGCGGCGATCTGGGCCATGGCGGTGTTCAGGCCCTGCCCCATCGCCATCGCGCCGGTGGCCACGGCGACGTGCCCGTTCGACGACACGCGTACGCTGCCGGACTCGAACGGTCCGCGCCCCGTCCCCTTGACCGCGTGGGCGAAACCCAGGCCGATGTAGCGTCCGTCGCGCCGCGCCGCCTGGCGCTTCGCGTCGAAGCCGGCATAGTCGATCTGCTCCAGCACGCGGCGCTGGGCATCCAGGTAATCGCCGCTGTCGAGCACGATGGGCCGGCCCGACCGGGCGGTCAGCGGCTTGGTGTAGGGCATCTTCTCCGCCAATACGAGATTGCGCGCACGCACCGCCGCGCGGTCCTCGCCCAGCTCGAAGGCGATCCGGTCCAGCAGCCGCTCCATCACGAAGGTGCCCTGCGGATACCCCGCGCCCCGGACCGGGATCACGTAGATCTTGTTGGTCTGCACCACCGTGACCCGCATCTCGTAGGCGGGAATGGCATAAGGGCCGGTCACCGCCGTGCTGGAGTTGTAGGCGCAGTTCACACCCTGGGGCGTATAGGCGCCCTGGTCGTGCAGCATGGTCCCGCGTATGCCCCGGACCACGCCCTTGTCGTCGCAGGCCACCTCGACGTCCCAGAGCTGGTCGCGCTCCTGGATGGCGCCCAGGAAGTGTTCCATGCGGTCCTCGATCCACTTGACCGCGCGCTTGTGGTGCCAGGCAACGGCGGCCACCGCCAGTTCCTCGGGATAGACCACGAACTTGCAGCCGAAGCCGCCACCCACGTCGGGCGCCACCACCCGGACCAGCGAGTCGGGCAGGCCCAGCGCCTTGGCGACGGTGAAAGCCAGTTCGTGCGGCATCTGGGTCGAAGCCCAGATCATCAGCGCGCCCTGGTGCTTGTCATACTGCGCCACCATGCCCCGGCACTCCATCGGATGGGCGCCGCCGCGGTGCTGGGAAATGGTCTCGCGGAAAACGTGCGGCGCATCCTGGAACGCCGCGTCGCACTCGCCGTAGCCCACGCGGAATTCCCGCAGCACGTTGCCGGGCGCCTCGCGCCGCACCTTGGGCGCGTCGGGCTCCAGCGCGGCGTGCACGTCGGAGACGGCCGGCAGCGGGTCGTAGTCCACCATCACCAGCGCCGCGCCATCCTCCGCGATGTAGCGGGAAGTCGCCAGCACCATCGCCACCGCCTCGCCCACAAAACACACTTCCTCGGGGCACAGCACGTAGGGCGTGATGTCGGGCGGCAGGTCGCTGGTCGGCCAGCCCAGTGGCATGCGCAAGGCCTCGACGTAGGTCGCCATCTCGCGCGCGTCGATGACCGCGACCACGCCCGGAACCTCCAGCGCGGCCGAGCCGTCCACGCCGCGGATCAGCGCATGGGCGTAGGGGCTGCGGACGAAGGCGACGTGCAGGGCGTCGGGCAGGTCGATGTCGGCCACGTAGCGGCCCGCTCCCGTCAGCAGACGGACGTCCTCGGCGCGCAGCGCGCGCTTGCCGATATGGGAGGCCGGAACCCGGTCACGCGCGTTCATGGACGGCCCTCCTGCTTTCCAGGGTACGCATGGCGGCGGCCACGATGTTCTGGTATCCGGTACAGCGGCAGATGTGCCCGGACAAGGCCAGCCTGACGTCTTCCTCGGTCGCCTCGGGCATGTCGCGCAGCAATTCGGTCAGGGTCATCAGAATGCCCGGGGTGCAGAAACCGCACTGCAATCCATGCAGCTCCCGGAATGCCTGCTGCAGATCGTTGAGTTCGCCATTGCCCGCCAGCGATTCGACCGTATGGATCTCGTACCGCTGCGCCTGCGCCGCCAACATCAGGCAACTGCGCGCGGTGGCCCCGTTCACGTGCACCGTACAGGCGCCGCAAACGCCGTGCTCGCAGCCCAGGTGGGTGCCGGTCAGCCCCAGGTCGTTGCGCAGGCAATCGCCCAGTGTCGTGCGCGGCTCCACGCTGACCGCGTGCTGCGCGCCGTTGACGCACAGCGATATCCGCGCCAGCTCGCCGACTTCGAGTTTCTTCATGATGAGTGTTCCTGGGAGAGGACGGCGGCGCGTTCGAGCGCCTTGAACAGTGCGCGCTCGAGCAGGCGCTGGGCCAGCCGCTGGCGGTACCACGCGGGATAGGTCGGATCGCCGACCGCCTCGCACCGGGCGGCCTGCGCGCAGGCTGCGCGCACCACCGCCTCGGTGGGGACGTTTCCGTGGAGCAGGCGCTCGGCTGCCTCGACTCGGAACGGCACCGACGCCACGCCCCCCAGGGTCAGCGAACAGCGTTCGACCGCGCCCTTTGCATCCAGCAGGACCAGCGCGGCGGCCGACACGATGGCGAAGTCGCCGTGCCTGCGGCCGTACTCGATGAACGCATGGCCGGCACGCGCGGGCCAGGGCGTGAAGCGGACAGCGGCCAGGATTTCATCGGGCTCCAGGCACGAGGTCATCAGGTCCACGGCGAACTCCCGCATGGACACCATCCGCTCGCCGCGCACGCTGCGCAGGGAAAGCCGGGCGTCCATGGCGATCGCGACCGTCGGCTGTTCGGCGGAGGGATCCAGGTGGCAGACGCTGCCGCCCAGCGTGCCACGGTTGCGCGTCTGCCTGTGCCCCACGTTCAGGATGGCTTCCTTGAGCAGGGGCAGACGCTCGGCCACCAGCGGCGAGAACTCGATGTCGCGCTGGCGGGTCATCGCGCCGATGACGATGTCGTCGCCATCCTCGCGCAGGCCCGCCAGTTCGGCGATGCCGTTCAGATCGATGACATCGTCCGGGAAGGCCAGCCGCAGGTTGAGCATGGGCATCAGGGACTGGCCGCCGGCGATCACGCGGGCATTGTCGCGGCTCGCCAGCAGGTCCAGCGCCTCGGACAACGACTCCGGCAGGTGCAGGGAAAAGGGAGACGGTTTCATGGCGCCCCGCCTCAGATCCGGGTCAGGTCGAGCGTGGACGGCGAGAACAGCTCCTCGGGCGCGACCTGGCGCGCCGACAGGCCCTGCTGGTGGTGATAGCGCACGAAGGTCTCCAACACGTGGCGATTGGCCTCGAACCCATAGCTCCAGTAGTCGTCGCCCATGTCGCGCCTGGCCTGTTCAAAGGCTGCGACGCCCCAGGGCAGGCTGTGATAGAGGTGGCCGATCTGCCCCATCTCGATGAAGGCCAGATCCTTGGCGCGGGTGAACGCCTTGAGCACATTCACCGCCAGCCATGGATGCCGCTCGGCCAGCTCCTTGCGGATGCCGATGGCATGCATGGTCGGAAAGATGCGCGTGCGCCGGAAGTAGTCCGCTTCCACGCTCGGATAGTCCGGGAACATGCGGGCGACGCCCGGTTCGCCCCGCAGGAAACAGGACGGCGCCCGCGCGCTGATGACGGCATCCAGTTCGCCATCGGCCAGCATCCCGCTCAGTGTCTTGTCGCCGGCAATCTGTTCCAGTTCGATGCCCGGCGGCAGCTTGATGGGCGCGCGCTCCTCGCGTCCCGCCTGCTCGACGCCACCGCGCCGCCACCGCACGGACGCGGGGTCCAGACCATAGTCGTCTTGCAGGATGCCGCGTATCCACACGTTGGCCGTGATCTGGTATTCAGGCAGCCCCACCTTCTTGCCCGCCAGGTCCGACGGGGACCGGATGCCCCGGTCGGTGCGGATGTAGATGCCGGAGTGGCGGAACAGCCGCGAGACGAAGGCGGGGATCGCGACATACGCGTTCTGGCCGCGGGAAGTCATCATCGTATGGCTGCTAAGCGAGATCTCGCAGATGTCGAACTCCGCATACTTGAAGGCGCGGTGGAACGACTCCTCGGGCTCGAGCTGCGACGTGATCAGGTCCACGCCTTCGATACCGGCCCGGCCGTCCATCAGCGCGGACGTCCGGTCGTAGTTCGCACAACTCATGCTCAATTGCAGGCTTTTCATAGAATGGCGTCGAGATCATGGGTGCGCGGCAACGGGATGGCAGGTTCCCACGCGGATTGAAAATTGACTAAACAGTCAACATCTTATATCCGACGACAAGGTATATCAAAGATTTTTTTTGGACCAAGCTGACTGAACAGTCAACACATCACGCCCCAAACGAGGGCGCGCTCAGGCCACCCGCGCCTGCGCCATCACCCAGTCCCGGAAGTCGCAGACATGCGCATCGTTCTGCAGGCGCTCGGGATAAACCAGGTAAAAGGCCGAATCCAGCACGAGCCGGCCCGCGAAGGGCGCGACAAGCCGGCCGGCGGCCAGGTCCTCGGCCACCAGCGCATGCTGCCCCATCGCGACGCCCATGCCTTGCAGCGCCGCCTGGTAGGCCAGCGTGACGTTTTCGAACGTCAGCCCGTGCGCGGGGTCGACGCCTTCGACGCCGTGCGCCGCCAGCCACCGCCCCCAGTAGTCGGGCCGGGCCGCCGACTGCAGCAGGGTGTGGCGCGCCAGGTCCGCCGGTTCGCGCAGGGGCACCGGACCGGCAAGCAGGGCCGGGCTGCATACCGGCAGCAGTTCGATGTCCACCAGCCGGTGGGCGATCACGCCCGGCCAGTCGCCATGACCGATGCAGATGGCGACGTCGGCATCGCTGAGGTTGTCCAGTTGCTTGAGCGAGGTGGTGAACACGGCATCGCGGTCCGGATGCCGCGCATGGAACTCGGCCATGCGCGGCAACAGCCAGCGCATGGCGAACGTCATCTGGCACCACACGTGCAGCGGCTTGTCGCGGTTCCGGCCCAGGGCCTTGGTGGTTGCCTGCGAGATCCGTTCGAAGGCCCCGCTCAGGTCGTCGCGGTACTCCCTGCCCGCCGGCGTCAGGCGCACCTCGCCGCTGGCCCGCTCGAACAACCGCATGCCCAGGAACTCCTCCAGCACGCGAATCTGCCGGCTGACCGCGCCCGTGGTCACATGCAGCTCGCGGGCGGTCTGCGTGAAACTCAAGGTGTGCGAGGCGGACTCGAACACCCGCAGGGGGTTCAGGGGAGGCAGCTTCATCCAGGGTGGTGTTGATGAAAAGTAAACCGGATTGACTATATATCGATTGCCTGCCGGCGCCCAGGCCCGCACGATTCAAGTCTGACGAACCGGAGGCATTCCCGCATGAAAACCATCTTGCTCGCAGGTTTCGGAGCCATGGGGCAGTCGATTTTTGATCAACTGAAGAACGATCCGCGCATCGGCCGGTGGCTGGTGCTGGAACGGGCGGAGCGGGCCGACGATGCGCGCAGCAAGCTGGGCGGGCATGGCCAAGTCGTGCTGTCGGTCGACGGACTGGAAACCCGCCCCGACTTCGCCGTCGAATGCGCCGGCCACGAAGTGCTGGGCACCCTGGTGCCCAGGCTGCTGGAACAGGGCATCGACACCATCGTCGCGTCGGTGGGCGCGCTGGCGCTGCCCGGCATGATCGAGCGGCTGGACGCGGCCTGCCAGGCGGGCCAGGCGCAACTGACGCTGGTACCGGGCGCGCTGGCCGGCGTCGACGCGCTGGCCGCCGCGCGCGACAGCGGCCTGGCGTCGGTGGACTACACCGGACGCAAGCCGCCCGGCAGTTGGCGGGGCACGGCGGCCGCCCGATTGTGCGACCTGGATCATCTGGCCGAAGCCACGGTGTTCTTCGAAGGCACCGCGCGCGAAGCCGCCGCCACCTTCCCGCAGAATGCCAACGTCGCCGCCATGGTCGGCCTGGCCGGCATGGGGCTGGACCACACCCGGGTCCGCCTGATCGCCGACCCCGCCGCCGGTGGCAACACGCACACCATTTCGGCGCGCGGCGCTTTCGGCAGGATGGAAGTCATGGTCGAGGCCGCGGCCTTCGCCGCCAACCCCAAGACCTCGGCGCTGGCCGGCATGTCCATCGTGCGCGCCGTGCGCAACCGCCTGAACGCCATCGTGATCTGAACGCTCATTGTTGCAAGGACCCTGCATGCTCAAGAAACTCATCCCCTGCCTGGCCGCGCTGGGCACCTTCGCCGGCCCCGCGACGGCCGCCGCGCCCTTCCCCGCGGGACCCATCACGATCGTCGTGCCGAACGCGGCTGGCGGCCTGGCCGACAACATCGCACGCCCGCTGGCCGATGCCCTGGGCCAGGAATTGAAACAGCCCGTCATCGTCGAGAACAAGGGCGGCGCCGGCGGTGTCGTGGGCACGGGCATGGTCGCGCGCGCCAAACCCGACGGCTACACGCTGCTGCTTACGCTGTCGTCCATTTCGGGACTGCCCGAGGCCGACCGCCTGCTGGGCCGCAAGCCGGCCTTCCAACTGGACCAGTTCGTGCCCATTGCGCGCATCACCGCCGACCCCAACCTGCTGGTGGTCCGGGCCGACGCGCCATGGAAGTCGGTGGCCGAACTGGTCGCGGATGCCAAAAAGAACCCGCAGGCGCTGAACTACGGGTCATCGGGCGTATACGGCGCCATGCACATTCCCATGGAAATGCTGAAGGCCGCGTCGGGCGCCCCCATCACCCACGTGCCATTCTCGGGCGGCGGCCCGGCCCTGGTGTCGCTGCTGGCCGGACAGATCCAGTTGGCAGCCAGCGGGCCGGCCAACGCCAGCACCTTCGTCAAATCAGGCAAGATGCGGCCGCTCGCCCATTGGGGCACCAAACCGCTGGCCTCGATGCCCGGTGTCCCCAGCCTGAAGTCGCTGGGCTACGATGTCGAGTTCACGCAATGGTCGGCCCTGATCGCCCCCGCCGCCACTCCCAAGCCCGTCATCGACGCGCTGCGCGGGGCGGTGCGCAAGGTCGCCGCGCAGCAGGGACTGCAGCAGGTCTTCGTCAACCTGGGCAGCCCCCTCGACTATATGGACGCGCCCGAATTCGCGCCCTACTGGAAGGCCGACGCTGAACGCGTGCAGGCTGCCGTTCGCCGCATCGGCAAGGTGGATTGACATGCCGAACCCGCCCGAAATCCCGCCCTCCCTGCGCCAGGCCATGGCGGAACTCGGCCCGCGCTGGGGCACCAGCGTGCAGGCCCATGTCCGCCAGATGGTGCTGGGATTCTCCGAGATCCTTCGCGACGCCCCGAAACTGGCCACGGTCACGCGCGACATCCCCTACGGCGGCGATCCGCGCCAGTGCCTGGACGTCTTCCAGCCGCAGGGCTCAGCGGCCGCGCGCCGGCCGGTGCTGATGTTCGTCCACGGGGGGGCTTTCGTCGAAGGCGAGAAGGACCGTACGGCGGAGATCTACAGCAACGTGCTGTGGTACTTCGCCCGGCACGGCATCATCGGCGTCAACGTCGAATTCCGCCTGGCGCCGGCCCATCCCTATCCCAGCGGCACGCAGGACATCGCCGCCGCGGTGGCCTGGGTGCGCGCCCACGCCGACGAGCTGGGTGCCGATCCCGGCCGCATCTTCCTGATGGGGCATTCGGCCGGCGGCACCCATGCCGCGCACTACGCCTACGATGCCCGCTTCCATCCGCCCGAAGGCCACGGCCTGGCCGGCCTGGTGGTGGTGTCCGGCCGCGTGCGGGCCGAGAATTCGGCGGAGAACCCCAACGCCAACCGGGTGGAGGCCTACTACGGCATCTCGCCCGCCACGATGGAGGACGGCTCGCCGGTCAACCACGTCACGGCACAGGCGCTGCCCACCATGATCGCCGTGGCCGAATACGAGAACCCGCTGATCGACGTGCACTGCGTGGAGCTGCTTGCCGCGCTGACCCGCGTCCGGCGCCGCGCGCCGCGCTTCGTCTGGATGGCGGGCCACAACCACACATCCATCGTGGCGCACTTCAATACCGCCGAGGACGAGCTGGGCCGGCAGGTGCTGGCGTTCATGGAGCGGCCGGCCTAAGACCCGCTACCGCCGGGGTTCAATTCCCCAGGAGCGCCCCGGCGAACTCGTCCGCCACGAAGGGCTGCAGGTCGTCGATCCCCTCGCCCACGCCTATCCAGTACACCGGCACCGGCCGCACGCCCTGCGCGCCGGCCGCCACCGCGGCCAGGATGCCGCCCTTGGCGGTGCCGTCCAGCTTGGTCACGATCAGGCCGGTCAGGCCCAGGGCCTGGTCGAAGGCCTTGATCTGCGCCAGCGCGTTCTGCCCGGTGTTGCCGTCTATCACCAGCAGCACCTCGTGCGGGGCCGAGGCCTCGGCCTTGGCGATCACGCGCTTGATCTTCTTGACCTCTTCCATCAGGTGCAGCTGCGTGGGGAGGCGGCCGGCGGTATCGACCATCACCACGCCCATGCCGCGCGCCTGGCCGGACTTGACCGCGTCGAAGGCGACGGCGGCCGGATCCCCGCCCTCCTGGGCGATGACCGTGACGTCGTTGCGGCGGCCCCACTCCACCAGTTGCTCGCGCGCGGCCGCGCGGAAGGTGTCGCCCGCGGCCAGCAGCACGTGGCGGCCCTGTTGCTGGAAGGTGCGCGCCAGCTTGCCGATGGACGTGGTCTTGCCGGCCCCGTTCACGCCCGCGATCATGGTCACGATGGGCGCGGGGCGGTCCAGGTCGAAGCGGCGCTCCAGCGGCCGCAGGTGCTCGGCCAGCAGCTCGCGCAGGACCCGGCGCACGCTGTCGCCGTCCTCGATGCGTTCCTGGCGCACGCGCTCGCGCAGCCCCTTGAGCAGCGACTGCGCCGCGTCCACGCCGGTATCGGCCATGATCAGCGCGGTTTCCAGTTCCTCGAACAGGTCCTCGTCGACCTTCACGCCCACGAACAGCGTGGTCAGGCTCTGGCCGGTGCGCGACAGTCCGGTCTTCAGGCGCGCCAGCCACGACGACTTGGCGGGCGCAGCCGCCTGGGGAACAGGCGCCGGGGCGGGTGGGATCGGAGCGGACGCCTGGGCAGGCGGCATCGGCGCGGGTGGCTCGACGGGCGCCGCCACGGCTGGGGCGGCCGGCTCCTGAGGGGCGGGTGCCACGGGGCGGTCGGCCTCCTGCGCGTCGCGCTGCTCGACCGCGCCGGGCGCGGTGGCGGCAGGGACAGGCTTGACCTCCGATTCCTGGACACGGTCCTGCTCGGGTGGAGGCGAAGGGGTCTTCTTCTTGAAGAAACTGAACATGGAAACCTGTCTGCTGTAACGGCCTGCGGCATCATCGGAACAACGGGCGGCGGCCCGCCCGGCGGACTCGCGGCCGCCGGCGTATAGAATCTGGGATTCTACCGGTCCATCGCCATGCCCTCATCCCGCCCCTCCGCCGCCCGCTCCCACCGCACCGCCCCCCACAAGGTCCGCATCATCGGCGGCCGCTACAAGCGCACCCCGCTGCCCGTCCTGGACCTGCCCGACCTGCGGCCCACGCCGGATCGCGTGCGCGAGACGCTGTTCAACTGGCTCAACCATCTCTGGGGCGGCGAATTCTCCGACAAGATCGTGCTCGATGCCTTCGCCGGCTCGGGCGCGCTGGGCTTCGAGGCCGCCTCCCGCGGCGTGGCCGAGGCGGTACTGGTCGAAACCGACCGCCGCGCGACGGCGTCCCTGGAGGAGCTGCGCACGCGCCTGGGCGCCAGCAATGTCAATATCGTGACCGGCGACGCGCGCACCTACCTGGCGCGCGCGGCTGCCCGCTACGACCTCGTGCTGCTGGATCCGCCGTTCGGGCAGGACTGGCTGAATCGTATCCTGCCGGCCGCGTTGCAAGCGCTTACCGACGGCGGGATGCTCTATATTGAGGCGGAAGCGCCGATCTCGGCACCGTCCCGCACCGAATTGCTGCGGCAGGACAAAGCCGGCGCGGTACATTTCCACCTGCTGCGCGCCCTTCCGGAAACGGCGTAGCGCCTGGAAACGTCTGATACGCGTCATTTCCAATTTGCTGCGCCGCGCAAATAAGGAAATAATCACATCATCCGGAAACCGGATGCCGGCCGCCGAAGGCGCCGGACGATTCGTCCCCGCCACCCGGCCGGGACCGAAGAGGCTGACGCCCATCAATAGAAATACGGAGCCTACGCATGATCATTGCCGTATACCCTGGCACCTTCGACCCGATGACCCGTGGCCACGAGGATCTCGTCCGCCGCGCGGCCGGGCTGTTCGACAAGGTGGTGGTCGGCGTGGCGGTCAGCCGCAACAAGGCCCCCTTCTTCACCGTCAGCGAACGGGTCGAGATCGCCCGCGAGATCCTGGGCCACTACCCCAACGTCCAGGTGGCCAGCTTTTCCGGCCTGCTCAAGGACTTCGTTCGCGAGCAGAACGCCCGCGTCATCGTGCGCGGCCTGCGCGCCGTCTCGGACTTCGAGTACGAGTTCCAGATGGCCGGAATGAACCGATACCTGCTGCCGGATGTCGAAACCATGTTCCTGACGCCGTCCGACCAGTACCAGTTCATCTCGGGCACCATCGTGCGCGAGATCGCCCAATTGGGCGGCGATGTCAGCAAGTTCGTGTTCCCGTCCGTCGAGCGCTGGCTGCATGCCAAGGTCACGCAGCTGGGCGGTCGTGACGGCTCCTGAGTCCCCCAAGCAGTAAGGAAGTCCCCACTATGGCTCTGCTGATTACCGACGAATGCATCAACTGCGACGTCTGTGAGCCCGAGTGCCCCAACGATGCCATCTACCTGGGCACGGAGATCTACGAGATCGACCCTGCCCGCTGCACCGAGTGCGTCGGCCACCACGATGAGCCGCAGTGCAAGGTCGTCTGTCCGGTCGAGTGCATCGAGCTGAATCCCGAGTGGCCGGAAGACCGGGACCAGTTGATGAGCAAGTACCGCCGGCTGACGGTGCATCCCATCACGGAATGACCGCAGCCCGGCGCGCTCACCGTACCGGTGTCGGCGCGTCGCCTTCGTAGGCCTGTTGCAGCAGTTCCCGGATCGCCGCCCGCTCCAGCGGACGCGGGTTCGGATAAGGCTGGCTTGCCGCCAGGTCCGCGACCCGGTCCAGTTGCGACGCCTGCACCCCCAGTTCCCTGAGCCCCTTGGGTACCCCCAGCGCCCGGCCCAGCGCATGCAGGCCGGCGGCCGCGTCCTGCGCGCCCAGCGCGCGGCGGATCGCCGCCATGGCGGCGGGGGCGGCGGGCGCGTTATAGGCAGCCGCATAGGGCAGCACGATGGCATGGGTCTCGGCATGGGGAAGGTTCAGGCTACCCCCCAGCACGTGGCACAGTTTGTGATGCAAGGCCATCGACACCACGTTGAGCGCCATGCCCGCGAGCCAGGCGCCGTACAGGCAACGCTCGCGCCCCGGCAGCGCACCGGGATCGCGCAACACCTCGGGCAGCCCCCGCGCCAGGGCGCCGATTGCCTCCTCGGCCATGAGCGACACCACGGGATTCCCGTCCGCCGCATACAGCGCCTCGACGCAGTGCGCGATCGCGTTCAGGCCGCTGCTGGCCGACAGCGGCGCGGGCAGGCTCAGCGTCAACGCCGGGTCGTACAGCACGGTGGCGGGCAACACCCGGTCGTCGCGGCCCGTGCGTTTTTCACCGCCATCGGTCAAGCCGTAGATGGACGTCATCTCCGACCCCGCATAGGTGGTGGGAATGGCGAGAATGCGCAGCGGCAGCTCCAGGGCCATGGCCTTTGCCAGGCCTGTGGCCGAGCCGCCGCCCAGCGCGACCAGGCCGTCCGCGTCCGATGCGCGAGCCCGGGCCACCGCCGCCCCGACCACCGCCACCGGCACGTGCATCACCGCCTCGGCGAACACCGACGGCTGAGCGCCGTCCAGACTCCCGGCCACGGCCTGCGCGTCGGCCGCCTGTTCGGGCGTACACAGGATCAGCGGGCGCTTCATGCGCAACATCTCCAGCTCGCGCGCCAGGTGGCGCAGGCTGCCCTCCCCGAACACCACGCGCGCCGGCGCGCTGCGATAGACGAAGGCGGCGATGCCTTCCGACGGATTCCTGCGACCTTGCATGACGGCTCTCCCTTGATGTCCGGCGGACATGGTAGGGACGCCGGCCCCGCCGGGTCGATAACGGAACCCTTATGCATCCGATGCGAAAACGGCATGCGGCGCGCCATCGGGCGGCCTGGCCTTGTATGCCGATTTCGCATGCGGCGCATCGCGAAACCGGTATGGTGCCCCGCGATGCGCTGCCGGATACTGCCCCGGCGCCTGTCGTGAGGAGGCGCGGCACCACACAGGAGACGACATGACCGAACGCTCTAGCTCGATACAGGGCCTGCATCACATCACGCTGTGCACCGCCACGGCGCAAGGCGATGTGGATTTCTTCGTAAAGGTGATGGGGCAGCGCTTCATCAAGCAGACGCTGTTCTACGACGGCAAGATACCCATCTATCACTTGTACTTCAGCGACGCCGACGGCACGCCCGGAACGGTCATGACGACCTTCCCCATGCGCCGCACCGAACTCGTGGGCCGCAAGGGCTCGGGGCAGTTCACCGCGATCGCGTATTCGGTCCCGCCGGGTTCGCTCGATTTCTGGCGCGAGCATTTCCGCCGCCATGGCATCGCCATCGCCGGCGAGTCGGAACGCTTCGGCGAAAAATACCTGCGCGTGGTCCACGCCGGCATCGATTTCGAAGTGGTCGAGGACCCGACCGACCGGCGCAAACCCTGGAAATCCGACTACGTTCCCGAGCAGTACGCCGTGCGCGGCTTCCACAACTGGACCGTGACCGTGCGCGAGCTGGAGGACATGGACACCTTCATGCACGCGGCCTGGAGCTTCCGCCGCACGCTATCCGACGGACTGTTCACGCGCTACGAGGTGGCCGAGGGCGGTGCCGGCAAACGCATCGACATCCTGCATGCGCCCGACATGCGGCAGGGAACCTGGACGGTGGCCGAGGGCATCGTCCACCATGGGGCCTTCGACGTTCCCGACTACGACACGCAGATGCGCGTCAAACTCGAGACCGAGGGCATGGGCTTCACCGATTTCTCCGACCGCAAGAACCGCGGCTACTTCGAGTCCACCTACGTGCGGACCCCGGGCGGCGCGATGTTCGAAGCCACCAAGTCGCTGGGCTTCAAGATGGACGAGACCGAGGAAGAACTCGGCACCGACCTGAAGATCTCCCCGCAGTTCGACGTCTCGCATGAAGAGCTCAAGGCCTTCATGCAGAAGGCCGACCCCATCCATCTCTGAGCTCCATCGCGGACTCGACCCCCACCCAAGAAGACGCCGCCATGAATACATTCACCACCTTCGGCACGGGCCCCCGGAAAGTGCTGGTCCTGCCGGGCCTGTTCGGCGCCCGGCCGCTTGAATCCATGCTTGCGATGGCCGACGGCGACGCATGCCAGTACGTCGTCATGGATTACCGCGGCTACGGCGCCTCGCGGGCCCTGCCCGGCCTGTGCCACCTGCGCGAAGTCGTCATCGATGCCATTCGTCTGCTGGACTACCTGGGCTGGACGCATGCCCACGTGCTCGGCCATTCGATGGGCGCGCTGGCCGCCCAGATGCTGGCGGTGGCCGCGCCCCGGCGCATCCGCTCCATCGTCTCGCTGGCGGGACTGAGCGCCCAGGGCGCCTCCCGCGATCCCGCCCATCGGCGCCTGATGAGCGAAGCCGCGCACGACCTGTCCAAGCGCGGAGCCATCATCGACAACGGCACGGGCAAGCGCTACGGCGCCGCGCAGGTCAGGCAACTGGCCGAGGCGTCCTGGGCGGCGATGAAACCCGAAGCCTTCGCCGCCTATGCCGCGGACGCGGCCGCCACCGACATCCACCGCGAGGTCGACGGCAGCACCGTGCCCTTCCATGCCATCGTGGGCGCGCACGATCCCGCCGCGAGCGAGAAGGCCGCGCGGGAAACCAGCCTGCGCTGGTACCGCGACAGCAGCCTGACGGTCCTGGCCGACGCCGGCCACTACCCCTCGATCGAAACGCCGCTGCAGGCCATCACGGCGATCGAATCCTTCCTGCGCCAGACCGAATCGGCCGCGCGCGAGAAAGAGAAACTGGCGGCCTGACCCAGGCATCCGGCGCCGCCGCCGGGCCTTCCGTCCGGCCGGCGGCCGACCCCATAATCAGAACGGAGACACACCATGCATGCGCGCTTGCCGCGGGCCTTCGCCCGCCTGCTTCTCTTCGCCCCGGCGTTCGTCTCGGCGGCCGAGGCAACCTCCTACCCCACCCGGCCGCTGCATCTGGTGGTCCCCTTCACCAGCGGCGGCATCGCCGACATCATGAGCCGCGTACTGGCGGAACGGCTCAAGGACTCCCTGGGCCAGCCCGTGATCGTGGAGAACCGCCCCGGTGCCGGCACGCTGCTCGCATCCGAGTACGTGCAGCGCGCCGACGCGGACGGCTACACGCTGATGATGGCGGCGTCGTCCCTGACCATCGCGCCCAGTGTCTATCCCAAGGGACGGGTGAAGTACGACCCCGTGCGGGATTTCACGCCGATCTCGCTGGTGGCCGAGGTGCCGCAGGTTCTGGTCGTGTCCCCCTCTCTGCCGGTCGGCAGCGTGGGCGAGCTCATCCGCTACGCGCAAAAACACCCGGGCCAGCTCAACTACGCTTCCGCCGGCGCGGGCACCTCGAATCATCTGGGCGCGGAACACTTCAAGCAAATGGCCCACGTCAGCATCACCCACGTCCCGTACAAGGGGACCGTGCCGGGGCTGAACGACGTCATGACCGGCAACGTGCAGATGATGTTCGCCGACCTCGCGGCGGCGGACCCGTTCATCCAGGCGGGCCGGCTCAAGGCCCTGGGCCTCACCAACGCCAAACCCTCGGCCGCACGCCCCGAGCTGCCCACCATCGCCCAGGCGGGCGTCCCGGACTACGACAGCAAGTCCTGGCTGGGCGTCGTGGCGCCCGCCGGAACGCCCGCGGCCATCGTGGCCCGACTCAATGCCGGCATCGCCAAAGTCCTCGCGCAGCCCGAGGTCAAGCGCCGCTTCCAGGCCTTGAACGTCGATGTCGCGCCGAGTTCGCCGGAAGAATTCAGGAACTACATCTCGGCCGACACGGCGCGCTGGGCCCGGATCGCGAAAGAGACCGGCGCCTCGGTCGACTAGCGGCGCCTTGACGCTCCCCCGCCGGCTGGACAGAATGAACGGCCATTGACCTATCCTGGCTCCCGCCCGAGGCGGGAGCCACCGGAGAACCAAGCGTGCGCTCCCTCGATCTCCGATTGCTAGCCGTGTTCGACGCCATCCTGCGCGAGAAGAGCGTGACCGTCGCCGGCGAGAGCCTGGGCCTGAGCCAGCCGGTGATGAGCCAATCCCTCAGCCGCCTGCGCGACTACTTCGGCGACCAATTGTTCGTCCGTACGTCCGAAGGCATGATGCCCACGCCCCGCGCGCTGTCGCTCGCCTCCAGCGTGGGCGAGGTGCTGGACATCGTCAGCCAGCGCTTCGAGCCGCCCAAGACCTTCGACCCCTGTACCTCCTCGCGCACCTTCAGCTTCTTCGCCACCGACTTCGCCGCCGCCATCCTCGTCCCCAGCCTGATGGCCCGCTTCCGGCCGCACAGCCCCAACCTGCGGGTGCGCGCCCTGCCGATGCGGCCCAAGGGCATGGACGAGGCGCTGGAAAGCGGCGAGGTCGATCTCGCCTTCGGCAACCTCTCGGAATTCGGGACCGGCTTCTACCAGACCGGCATCTACCACTCCGACTACGTCTGCCTGGCCCGGGGCGACCACCCCGAAGTCCGGGGAACGCTGACCGTCCAGCAATACCTGTCGGCCTCGCACGCACTCATTTCGCCCTTGCCGCCGGGCTACGACGGACTGGAAAAATTCCTGCGCGACATGCTCGACCCCGCGCGCATCGTCCTGTGCCTGCCGAATTTTTTCACCGTGCTGACCTTCCTGCCGCAGTCCGACATGCTGGTAACCATGCCCCGCCGGGCAGGCGTCACCGCGGCCCGCATCATCGGCGCCCAGGTGCTGGAACTGCCGATCAAGATCCCCGGCTTCGACGTCAAGCTGTTCTGGCATGAACGCTTCCACAAGGACCTGGCCAACCAGTGGTTCCGCAACCAGGTCCGGGAAGCGTTCAATGATCGCTAGTGCTCCCTTTCACACCAGCGAACATACATTGCGCTGCTGGCTATAGAAATCCAGAGAAGCCAGCCCGCCCTCGCGGCCTATGCCCGACCGCCCCAGGCCGCCGAAGGGCGTGCGCAGGTCGCGTATCCCCCAGGCGTTGACCCAGACCACGCCCGCGCGCAAGCGGGCGGACACGCGCAGCGCCTGGGCGTGGTCGCGCGACCACAGGGCCGCGGCCAGGCCGTATTCGCTGTCGTTGGCCAGATGCACGGCCTCTTCCTCGTCGTCGAAGGGAGCGATGTGGCAGCAGGGGCCGAACACCTCGTGCCGGACGATGGTGGACGATTCGTCCAGCCCGGTCCAGATCGTCGGCGCCATCCACGCCCCCTCGGCCAGGCGCCCGGCCATGGCCGGGGCCTGGCCGCCGGCATGCACGGTCGCTCCTTCGTCGCGCGCCACGGCGCAGGCTCGCAGCACCTTGTCGCGGTGGCGCCGGCTGATCAGCGGCCCCATGGTCGTGCCGGGATCCAGCGGATCGCCCATCCGCAGCGCGGCGGCCCGCGCCGACAGGCCGTCGACGAAGCGCTCGAACAGCGGCCGGTGCACGTAGATGCGCTCGGTGCCGAAGCACACCTGCCCCGCGTTCAGGAAGGCGGACCGCGCCGATCCCTCGATCGCGGCGTCGAGATCGGCCGATCCGAAGACGACGGCTGCATTCTTGCCGCCCAGTTCCAGCGACACCGGCCGGACGCCGCGCGCCGCGGCCGCCATGATCGCCTCGCCCGTCCGGGTCTCGCCCGTGAACGTCAGCGCGTTCACACCGGGATGCGCGGCCAGCAGAGCGCCCGCCGAATCCTGGCCAAAACCGTAGACGACGTTGAAGAGGCCCTTGGGTAGCTCGATTTCTTCGATGACCCGGGCCAGCAGCGCCACCGAGGAAGGCGTTTCCTCGGAAGGCTTGACCACCACGGCGTTGCCACAGGCCAGCGCCGGGGCGATCTTCCAGACGGCCAGCACCAGCGGGAAGTTCCAGGGGCAGATGATGGCCACCACGCCATGCGGTAGGCGCGTGGTCATGTTGACGGCGCGCCGGCCCTCCGGCAGCGCCGTGACCACCACATCGTCGCGATGCGTCCGCAGCAGTTCCGCGAAGGTCTCGAAGGTGGCGATGGCACGCGGGATCTCGACGCCGCGGACCATGGACAGGGGCTTGCCGGTGTCGCGCACCTCGGCGTCCACGAAAGCGTCGAACCGCCGCCGGATGGCGCCGGCGATCTTCAGCAGCCAGTCCGCCCGCTGGTCGGCGGAAGCGGCAGCCGCGATCCCTCGCGCCGCCCGCCTGGCGGCTTGCACCGCTTCGTCCACCAGCCCGGCGTCGGACTCCTCGACCTCCGAGATCAAGGCATCGGTGGCGGGATCGCGCTTCTCGAAACGGCGCAGTTCCGGACGTGAAACATGCCTTCCATCCAGGAAGGCGGAAATGACGGGAGTGGCCATCGTTGTCTCCATCGGCAAGGGTCAGCGGATCGCGGCGGCCTGCGCCACCGAACTGATCATGGAACTGTCGCGCAGGTAGGACTTCGCCAGTTCCGGATCGCGGACCACCGTGCGCAGCTCGTCGATGTTCTGCCGACGCACGCCGGGATCGCGCTCCTGCATGAGCCGCTTGTTGCGTATGCTCTGGCGCTGCACGTTCTCGACCGCCACGTGCCGCCGCTGGCGATCGTAGAGATCGAGCAGCGCGCAGTCCGCCCCTGCGCAGACCGCGGCCAGTTTCTCCGACAGGTTGATGGCGTCGTGCACGCCGCCGTTCAATCCGAATCCGCCTATGGGATTGTTGATGTGGGCCGCGTCGCCCGCCAGCAGCACGCGCCCGTCGCGGAAACGGGAGGCCACGCGCTGATGGACCCGGTAGGTGCTCTGGTAGACCAGCTTGCAGTCCCGCTCCCGGCCCAGCACGTCGCGCAGCATGTCCTGGGCGTAGTCCTCGGCCAGCACCTGCTCTTCGGGCAGGTCGGGATCGGACGGCATGGCGATGCGCCACAGACTCCCTACCCGGGGATCGGCCAGCCGCAGGATGACGGCCCACTTGTCCGGATCGGCCACGTACGAGGTTTCGGCAAAGCCTTCGCCGGCAAGATCTTCGTCGACGTTGGTGACCAGGAAGCGCTCCGGCCACGTGAAGCCCTCGTAGTCGATGCCGCTGCTCTTCCTGACCGCGCTGCGGGCGCCGTCGCATCCCACCACCCAGCGGGCGGCGATCGTCTCGAACCGTCCGTCGGCATCGCCGTACCGGACTTCGACGCGTTCCCCGTCCTGTTTCACTTCCTCGACGCTCGCGCCGAACACCACCGTCGCGCGCGGTTCCCGCTCGAGCTTGACCAGCACGTCGGCGGCCAGGTGATGCTGGGGCAGGTGGAACCGATAGGGGTAGCGGGTTTCCCCCGCCAGCATGCCGAGATCGAACTCGGCGACGACGCCCTCTTCCTTGTCCCGTATCTGCCAGACCGGGATGCGCAGGCCCAGCGGCAGCAGGTCGTCCGTGATCCCGAGAGGTTCGAGCATTTCCAGCGTGGGGGGATGGAAGGCCGCGCCGCGCTGCTCGCGGGGCAGTTCCCGCAGCGCCTCCAGCACCACCACCTCGACTCCCGACCGCGCCAGCGCCAGCGCGGTCACCAGGCCCACCGGGCCGGCCCCAACGATCACTACCTGAGTTTCTGATGTCATGATGAATGTATGGCTGATCGATGAACATCGCCGCGCCCCGAATCGCGGGGCCGGCGTCCTGTCGCCACCATACGAAGGGCCCGTACCCGCGTCGAGAATGTGCCGCTTATGCCCGGCATGCACGATATGCATGATTCGCCGATGGACGCGAAGCGGCCGGGCATAGCGTTCGCGCATGCCGCGCATTAGCGTTCGGGGATGGCAGGCGGCCCCGGGGCGCGGCTAAGGTGGCGACCGACCCCCACTCCCGGAAACTCCGATGGCCTTGAAAGAAAGCGCGGCCCATCCCTCGGCCGCAGAACGCCTCATCCGCCTTGCCTCCCGCCTGGGCATCGAATACATCTTCGCCAACCTGGGCAGCGACCATCCGGCCTTCATCGAGGCGCTGGCGCGCCTGCGAGAGGCCGGCGAGCCGGCGCCGAAGGTCATCGTCTGCCCGCACGAGATGACCGCCCTGAGCGCGGCCCACGGCCATGCCATGCTGACGCGCCGCGCCCAGCTCGTGCTGGTGCACGTGGACGTGGGCACCCAGAACCTGGGGGGCAGCGTCCACAACGCCTGCCGCGGACGCGTGCCGGTCATCGTGGTGGCGGGGCTGTCGCCCGTGTCCGAGGACGCGGCGCGGACGGGTTCGCGCACCGAATACATCCACTACATCCAGGACACCACGCGCCAGCACGATCTGGTGGCGCCGTTCATGAAATGGCTGTACGAACTGCGGGATCCGGCCACCACCGAGACGACTGTGCTGCGCGCGCACCAGCTCGCGGCCTCGGAACCGCAGGGCCCCGTCTACCTGACGGGCGCGCGCGAGGTATGGGACGCCGCCGCGCCCGACGCCACGCCGGATCCAGGACTGCGTGGCCCCGCAGGCAAGGCCGCGCTCGCGCCGGACGCGGTCGAGAACCTGCATGCGCTGCTGGCCGGCGCCCGCCGGCCCCTGCTGATCACCACGTATGCCGGACGCGATCCGGCCACGGCCGGGAAACTGGTTGCCGTGTGCGACAAGTACGGTCTGGGCGTGGTGGAGGTCGGCCCGCAGTACATGAACTTCCCCGGCGACCACGCCTGCCACCTGGGGTACCGGCGCGACTGGCTCGTCGACGAGGCCGACGCCATCGTGCTGCTCGACGTCGACGTGCCCTGGCTGCCCCGCAACACCGGACCGGCTCCGGACGCCCGCGTCATCCACATCGATGCGGACCCGCTCAAGCCTACCCTGGGCGCCTGGCACTTCGAGGCGCACGAACGCCACCAGGCCGACAGCGGCGTGGCGCTCGACCAGCTTCTGCGGGCCGGACTACCAGTGGATGCCGCGCTGAAGCGCGAACGGCTGGCGTGGATCCGGACACGATCGCCGGCCGCCACCGGACCCGCGCCCGCCAGCGGCCCGCTGACAGCGCAGGAAGTGACGCTGGCCGTGAAGGAGTTGCTGCACGAACGCAGCATCGTTCTGTGCGAAGAACCCTCGAACGCGTACGTCATTGCCTCGACGCTACGCATGAGCCGCCCCGGCAGCTTCTACGCCAGCGGCGGCAGCGGCCTGGGCTGGTGCATCAACGCCGCCGTGGGCGCGAAACTGGCGGCCCCGGATGCCGAGGTCATCGCCCTGGTGGGCGACGGCTGCTATGTCTTCGGCGTTCCCGCCAGCGCCTATTGGGTCGCCCGGACCTACGGCGCCCCCATGCTCACCGTCATCTACAACAACAGCGGCTGGCGCTCACCCAAGGCCTCGACCGAACTCGTCCATCCCACGGGCGCGGCCCATGCCGCCGATGCCTACTGGGTCGCGGCCAGCGCCGGTTCGCGCCTGGCCGACCTGGCCGCCGCGGCCGGCGACGCACAGGCCATCCGCGTCGAGGACCGGCGCGAGCTGCGCACGGCCCTGGCGCAGGGCTTGGCCAGCGTGCGCGCGGGACGGCCGGCGGTCATCGAAGCGATGCTGGCGCCCGCCACCAGCCAGGCGCTGGGGACCCCTCACATCCCCACCGGCACCCCGTCCCTGCGCGGATCCGACCCCGCCGCGTAGCTCTCTCCTGCCCGGACCAGGCACTGGCCGCCGCCGAACTCCATGCTCCCGGCCGGCGTGCGCGTCACGGGGTGCCCACGCTCGCGCAACCCGGCCTCGACGTCGGCCGGGAACGCCGCCTCCACCCTCACCCCTTCTCCATCGTCATCGACGCGCCAGCGCGGCATGTCGAGCGCGGCCTGGGGATTCAGGCCCAGGTCCTCCAGCGCCGAGATGACCTGCATCTGTCCTTGCGGCTGCATGTTGGCGCCGACCACGCCCACGGCCCCCCACGGTTCGCCGTCGCGCAGCAACAGGCCGGGAATGATGGTGTGGAAGGGTTGCTTGGCACCACCGACCCGATTGGGGTGGCCGGGGCGCAGGGAGAAGCCCGATGCCCGATTGTGCAGGCTGACGCCAGTGCCCGGCACCACCACGCCCGAGCCGAAGCCCTGGAAATTGGACTGGATGAAAGAGACCATCATGCCGCCTCGGTCGGCGGCGGCGAGGTAGACGGTGGAATGACGCGGTATGTCGCACGCCTCGTGGCGGCCCGCCCGGCGCGGATCGATGCCGCATGCGCGCTCGGCCAGGTAGGCGGGGGCGAGCAGTTGCGCCGGATCCATCCGCATCATGGCGGGGTCGGCGACGTGCCCATAGATGTCGGCGAAAGCGATCTTCATCGCTTCGATCTGCAGGTGCGCGCGCAGCGCGGCGTCCTGCGTCGGTCCAAGGTCGAAGTGGCGCAGGATGCCCAGCGCCATCTGCACCGCCAATCCTTGCGATGGCGGCGGCATTTCATGCACCTGCAGGCCGCGGTAGTCGACGGACTGGGGCCGTACCCAGCGGGACCGGTGATTGGCCAGGTCCTGCGCGGTCAACGCCGCGCCGTGGAGGCGGGCGTCGGCAACCAGGCGGCCGGCAATCTCGCCTTCGTAGAAGTCGCGGCCCCGGGATGCGGCGATCCGCTCGAGCGACGCGGCCAGCTCGGGAAAGCGAAAGCGCTCGCCGGCCTCGGGCATGCGTCCTCCGGGCAGAAAGACCTGCGCGAAGCCGGGTTGGTCCTTCAAGCGCGGGGCGTGGATGCGCCATTGGCGCGCGATGGCCGGCGATATCGGAACGCCCTCGCGCGCATAGTGGATCGCGGGGGCGAGCACGACGTCCAGCGGCAGCTTGCCGTAGCGTTCGCTCAGGTCGGCCCAGACGGCCACCGCGCCCGGCACCACCACCGATTCCCAACCCTCGTTGGGCATGCGCTCGCACCCGGCGAAACGCTCGGGCGTCCAGGCCGCGGGCGACCTGCCCGTGCCGTTCAGGGCGACGACTTCCCTGCCGTCCCACAGCAGCACCTGGGCATCGCCGCCGAGTCCGTTCATGACCGGCTCGACCGCGGTCAGCGCGGCGGCGGCGGCGATCGCGGCGTCGACGGCATTGCCGCCGCGATCGAACATCGATGCGCCAGCCCGCGCCGCCAGCGGCTGGGAAGTCGTCACCACGTTGTCGGCCAACACCGGCTGGCGCTGCGAGCCGTAGGGCAAAGTCCAGTCCATGCACACTCCAGTTGTCAGGCGTTGTCGCCGGGATAGACCTGCCGCCCGCCGACCCAGGTCATGTCGGCCTCCATCTGGCTCAAGCGGGCAAGCTCCACGTCCAGCGGATTGTCCCGCAACACGAGCAGGTCGGCTTGCTTGCCGGTTTCCAGCGAACCACGATCGGTCTCGTCCAGGCACAACCACGCGCCGTGCACCGTCGCGCAGCGCAGCGCCTGCATACGGTCGATGCGTTGCCCCGGCGCGATCACGGCCCCGGTGTCGCGATCGATGCGGGCCACGGCATGCCAGACGCATGGCCACAGCGAGACCGGCACGTTGTCGGTCGCCAGCGAAACCGGCACGCCCGCCTCCAGCAGCGAGCGTATCGGGCAGATGGTCTCTTCGCGCGCCGGCCCCACGCGTTGCAACGTCGCCGACGCGCGCCGCCAGACGTAGGCGCCGGTGTGCGTGGTGACGACCATGCCATGGTCGCGGATGGCGCCGATCTGGCGCCCATCCAGCGTGGCCGGATGCGCGACCACCCAGCGCAGGCCGTCGATAGGCACACGCTCGCCGACCTCGGCGAAGCGCTCGGCCATGCCGGCCTGGATGCCGCACACGCGCAGCCCGGCGCGAGCCGCTTCTTCCAACAGCAAACCCAGCCGCTCGGGTGGCAACCCGCAGTCGTAGCGGAACCCGGCCCAGCCGGTACGCGGTTCACAGGCCGCGCGCAGGCGGGCATCGTCCGGCTGAGTCTGTAGTTCGGCGAACAGTCCTTCAAGCCGCAGCCACTCGTCACCTTCGCCCTTGCCATGCAGGCGCGAGGCACGTTCGCGCACCCAGGCGCGCACGTCGTCGTCCGAAGCACCGCTCCAGCCGGGGCTGAAAACCAGGCGCGTACGCACACTGGGCGCACGCCGTCCACGCGCCGCGCGATAGGCGCGTATCAGTTCCGGCGCGGCACCATGCCCTTCGAACACGCCCGTGGTCCCGTAGCGGTTGTAGGCCGACATCGACGCGGCCAGCGTCAGCGCGCGCTCGTCTTCGGTAAAGTGCGGTGCCCGCCGGAACACCGTGAACTCGGCCAGCGGCTGCAAGTCGTCTTCATACAGGCGTCCGGTGGGCACGCCCGCGGCATCCGTCTCGATGCGCAGCCGGGGCGAAGGCGACACCGGATCCTGGCCGATGCCGGCCAGCCGCAGCGCCACGCTGTTGGCAACGGAAACCGTGGGCACGCGCCCCGGCCAATGTCCCCACGCGCAGCGGATCAAGACCGGGTGGGCGGTGGTGGCGCGATCCAGATCTTCGCGGCCAGGCAGCCGCCCCTCGGCGTACATGTCGGGCGACCACGGATACTCGGGCGGCTCGCCCAGCGGCATGGTCACGATCCACTGGCCGGGTGGCGTCGCCGCCGCGATGTGCCGCACCCGTTCGACCAGCTCCACGATCGACTCGCATCCGGATAGCGACGGCAGCAGCGACTTGAGGCCTTCGCGGTCCATGTGGGCATGGCCGTCGATCATGCCGGGCATGACCGTCCTGCCCCGCAACTCGATGACCCGGGTGCGCTTGCCGATCCGCGTGGACACACCGGCATCCGTGCCCACTGCGGTCAACCTGCCGCCCGCGAAGGCCAGCGCGCTGGCCACCGACGAGCGCGCATCCATGGTCAGGACGCGGCCTCCTCGCATGACCACGTCGTCGCCGCCACCCTCCATGGCGGCGGTCATCATTGCCTGGCGATACCGGCAGCCTGGGTGATGCGCGCGTACTTGTCAAGGTCTTCCTTGATGACACGCCCGAAATCCGCCGGCGTGCCGTGCACCACTTCGATGTAGCTTTCCTCGATGCGCCGCCGGACGTCGGGATCGCCCAGTGCCTTGGCGAAAGCCGCGTTGAGTTTCCGCACGATGGGCTCGGGCGTGCCGTGCGGTGCCATCACGCCATGCCAGCCGACCAGGACGAAACCGGGCAGCGTTTCGGCAATGATGGGCAGGTTGGGCAGCGGCGAGCCGCGTTCGGCACGCGTCAGCGCGACCGGCCGCACGCGTCCCGCCTTGACCTGAGGCAAGGCGGTGTTGAAGAGGTCGATCATGATGTCGACCTGCCCGCCCATCAGGGCGGTGAGCGCCGGCGCATTGCCCTTGAACGGCACTTGCACGAAATCGGCCTTGGTCATGGAGCGCAGCCAGTCGCAGCCGAAACCCGACAGGCCGCCGCCCGAAGCGCAAGTCACCCCGCCCTGGCGGGCCTTCGCCACGATGTCGGCCACCGAGGCCGGCTTGAAAGCGCTGCCCGCGAGCAACAGATAGGCCTGTGCGGTGAGCTGCACCACCGGGGTCAGTTCCTTCACCGGATCGACCGCGACGTTATAGAGCGACGGATTCGTGACCACGTTGGGCACGACGTAAAGAATGGTGTAGCCATCGGGCTCGGCGCGCGCGACGGCCTCGTGGCCGATGTTGCTGTTCGCGCCGGCCCGGTTCTCGATCACGATGGGCTGGCCCAGTTCCTGGCTCAGCTTGGGTACCAGCAGGCGCGCGATCGCATCGGCCGGGCCGCCCGCGGTAAACGGCACGATCCAGCGGATCGCGCGCTCGGGATAGGCCGAAGCGGCCATGGCGGACGTCGACGACACGAGCAATACGGTCCACAGCAAGGCGAACAGCGGTTTCATGCACACTCCTCCATAGATGTGGTGCCCGCCTGGCTGGCACCGGCGTGGAAAGAAGGCATCAATTGACTGCGATGCCCGCCTGTTTGACGACCTCGCCCCAGCGGCGCGACTCATCGGCCACGAAGCGTTGGAAGTCGGCCACCGAGCCCCCCGCCACCACGAATCCCTGCTGGGCGAAAAAACCGGAGACTTCCGGCATGGCCAGCACCGCCGCCACCTCGCGGTGCAGGCGCTCGACCACCGGCGCGGGTGTACCGGCGGGCGCGAACAGGCCTTGCCAGGACAACACTTCGAAATCCTTCAGGCCGCTTTCGGCCATGGTGGGCACCTGCGGCAGGACGGGGTTGCGCTGGCGCGAACTGACCGCCAGCGGCTTGAGCTTGCCCGAACCCAGGTGGGGGGCGATGACCGGCGGATCGACGAACAGCGCGTCGATCTGTCCGCCCAGCAGGTCCGCCATGGCCTGGGCGCTGCCCTTGTACGGCACGTGCGTCAGGCTTATCCCCGCCTCGCGGCTGATCAGTTCCGCCGTCAGATGCATCGAGGTGCCCGCCCCGGACGAACCGTAGGTGACCGAGCCGGGCTTGCGCCGCGCATAGGCGACGAACTCGCCCAGTGTCGAGACAGGCAGCGAAGGACGCACTACCAGCACCAGCGGCGCGGTCACCAACAGGGCGACCGGCTCGAAGTCGCGGACCGCATCGTAGAGGGGCTTGGCCGTGAGGTGGCTGGCGATGGAATGCGAGCCGGTCACGCCCACCACCAGCGTGTAGCCGTCAGGCACGGCACGTGCCACCTGCTGGCTGCCTATCATGCCGCCGGCCCCTGCCTTGTTTTCCACCACCACGGGCTGGCCGAGCCGAGGCGCAAGCTGCTCGGCGATCCGGCGCGCGAGCAGATCGGTGGCGCCGCCCGGCGGGAAAGGAACGACGATCTTGACCGGCTGCGCCGGATAGGTCTGGGCCAGCACAACCGGTGGTCCGGCAAGGCAGGCAACCACGGCAACAACCAGCGCACGGCGAGGTAACCACATCATGAGCACTCTCCTGAAGAATCCGCATCTCCGGCAATGCTTGGCAACCCACTCGAACAAATCGATTTTTATTATTTTGTTCGATTATTTTTTTATATTATTTAACAATCGTTTATGTCAATAAAAATCGATTTAAAGAAACCGCGGGCATAAAAAAACGCGCCCCGAAGGACGCGTGCCATGGCTTGAGCGAACGGCTGGCCGCCGTCCTGGACGCGATCAGAAATCGAGCAGCACCTCGGCGCGATCTCCTACCTTAAGGACCGCTCCCAGCGGCGCGCTGACGATGGCGTTCATCCCGAAAGTGACACCGCCGCCGGGCTGGCTGCGGAAGGTCGTGAGCGTGGACATCGGCTCGGCCGCCCGCGCGCCGGTGAACTGGTCGGTATTGGGAATCTCGCAGCGCACGCAGGGCTTGACCAATGCCATCCGGATATCGCCGATGGCCACGAGCACGGTGTAGTCCTCGTCGAAGGCGCCGAATTCGCTCAGCACCACATTGGGCCGGAACCGGTCCATGCCGACGGGCGTCTCGCCGCTGGCGACCAGCTTCTCGTTCAGTTCAGCCAGAGATCCCTCGTTGGCCACCAGGATGGGATAGCCGTCGGCGAACGCGAAGACATGCTGGCGGGAAAAGCCCTCCACCGCGGGATGCCCGGTCAGCCATTGATCGATCCGGTCCACACTGGCAAGCCGCTGCGATTGCGGATGGACCTTGACCAACCGGCACGGCGTGCCCAGCAGCGCGCCGAACCACTGGGCGGCCAGGTCGCCTTCGTCCACGGCGTCGACCTCGTCGCGCCAGACCGTGACCCGCGTGCGCACGCTGTCGTCGTCTTCGATCACGTCGACCGGAATATCCAGGCGAGGCTGCCCGGGCGCGGTCACGATCAGGTAGCCGTCGCGCAGTTCGGTACGGACCCGGGCCATGGCCGGATGGCTGCGCTGCGTCAGAAAGACGCCGTTGCCGTCGACCACCATCCACCGGCGGTCGTTATGCAGGCCGGCCATGCCGATCGCGGAACGGTCCAGGGCGATGCCGCCGCAGGACTTGATGGGATAGATGTAGAGGCCGGAGATGGAAATGGACATCGGCTTTCCGTGCTGAAGATTCGACTACCGGAACAATCCCTTGAGCCGGTCCTTGACCTTGCCCCGCAGCTTGTCGCCCGACTCGGACGGCTCGATGCCCAGCTCTTCCTTGAGTTTGTTCTTGACGGTGTTCTTGAGCACGTCGGCGGCGACCTTGCTCCACTGGATCGTATAGGACGGCGACGCGAAGGGGCCGGCCACGTGGACCGGCACGGTGACGTTGCGCAGGTCCGCGAGGTCCTTGCCGTCCTGGCCCGTGGAGGTGTTCACGACGGTGACCAGCGCCACCAGGTCGAAGCGTTCGCCCGGGATGTCGATACGGGCCGGTTCTCCTTCCGAAACACGCAGCAGCGGCGCCTTGATACTCAGGCTGCGCACGGTCCCGATGCCGCTGGCGAACACCAGTTGGGCCTGCATTTCCGAGAAGTCGGTCTGGAGCGAGTCCTGGTGCTGCCTGGCGTCGTCCTTGTGCGCCGACAGCAGCGAGCGGAACTCGCGCAGGGACTGGGCGATGTTCACGCCCTTGACGGCGCCGTCGCGCACCGCGAGGCTGGCCGTGCCGTTCAGGGCCCGCTTCATCTGCCCGACGGTCTTGCCGGTCGCGGTCAGGTTGAGCGCGACCGTCGCGCGGCCGACCAGTCCGTCCTTGTGCTTCAGATCCGACAACAGCGGCTGCAGCGCGACGTTGGTGAGCGTGGGCGCGAGGCCGACGCGATTCGTGGCCGCGTCCGCGAACACGCTGCCCGACAGCGAGCCGCCGTACAGCGACGCCTTCAGGCCGCTCACGTCGGCGCGCCCCTTGGCCACGCGCACCGAGGCGGAGACGTTGCTGGCCTTGAGCCCCCGCGCGACCAGGTTGCCGACCTTGATGGTCCCGCTGGCCGTGATGTCC
>MKUP01000006.1:142295-236442 GCA_001898625.1 Burkholderiales bacterium 67-32 | reverse complement strand
CGCCGCTCCCTGCCTGGCCGGGGGCAGCAGCTTGTCCAGGTCCAGCGTATCGGCGGCGACCGTGAAGGCGATGCGGGGCTCGTCGAACTGCGACACTTCGGCCGAGGCGCTGAACTCGCCGCCCTCGATAGTGGCGTCGAGCTTGGCCACCGCGTGTTCTTTCTCGAAGTTGGCGCGCACGCTGCCCTTGATGGGAATCGCCATCTGCTTGGCGGGAAGCGCGGGATCCTGGATCTCCAGTTGGCCCGTCAGTTGGGACAGGGACACTTTCCTGCGGGGCAGGCTGGCCTGGACCGGCGATGCGCTGGCGAGCCGGACCACGCGATCGCCCTCCTTGAGTTCGCCGTCGAGCGCCAGGCGCTCGACGCTGAGCTTATCGGCGGTGCCGGATATGCCCGACAAGGCCACGCGCAGATCCAGGTCCCGCTTGCCATCCAGGCTCACACGGGCGGTCAGCGCCTCGCCTTGCGCCGATTGCGGCGAAACATGCAGCGCCGGCGCGGACAGCGACAGTTCGAAGGGATCGGCGCCCAGCTTGCCCTGCGCGGTCAGCGACAGCTTCTCGACCTGCACCCTGCCCTCGGCCAGCCCGGCGTTCAAGCGCGGGGCGTCCAGCCGCAGGTCCACGCCGCTGAGCGGCCGGCTGCCCGCCACGTCGCCCTGGAAGGCGACGGAGACGCCCGAGGCGTCGATGGCCTGGCGCTGGCCGTCGTAGGCGAGATCACCCTGCGCCGTCAATGCTGTGGCCCGGATGGAGGGTAGTACGCCGGTCGCCTTCAGGTCGAAGCCCTTGGCCGAGAAGAACCGTTGCTCGGGGTCCACCGTCAGCCGTCCCTGGACCTGGACGGTGGCGTCCACGCGGGGACTCTGGCCCAGCACGCGGGCCGACAGGTCCATGTCGAACGGCGTGCGGGGCGCCACCCGGCCCGTGGTGGCCGACAGCCGCTCCACCCGCATGGACGTGCCTTTCATGTAGTCGCGCAGCGCCAGTTCGCCGCCGCTGAACTCGATGCCGGCCACGTCGAACAGCAGGGGTTTGCCCCCGGCGTCCAGTTCGCCGCCGGCCGGCTGGCCCGGGGCCTTGGGCGCCGGCCCCAGCAGATCCTCGAAATTGAACTTGCCGTTCTGGTAGCGCACCACGTTGGCCTTGAGCCCGACCACCCGGACGCGATCGACCACGATGCGGCCGGACAGCAGCGGCAGCACCGCCACCGATACCCGCGCGGTGTCCACCGCCGCGAAGATCTGGGTGGAACGCGGTTCGGACAGCGACAGCTTCTCGATCTCCACGCCCAGGTTGGGGAAGACGCTGAACCGGACGTTGCCGTCCATGCGCAGAGTACGGTCGTAGCGCTTCTTGACCGCGTCGGCGACCGGGCCCTTGTAGTGATTGGGATCGACCAGCACCACCAGGGCCGTCAGTCCGATGGCCGCCACGGCGAGCAGGACAGCCGCACCGATTGCGATGCGCTTGAACCACCGCATTTAACACGTCTCCGAAAAACCTGGATGGCCGGCGTGCCGCTGCCGGTTTCGCGACTGTACCCCAGGAGGACTATATGATAACGGGTCCCCCCCACGCGCCGTATATGGAGTACTGACATGACCGCTGAGAATTCCGGTATCGAACGCATCGAATCGCGCACGGCGCAGATCGGGGGCGGCATCAGCGTGGATCGGGTGCTGCCGGTACGGCAGCGCCGGCGCATCGGGGCCTGGTGTTTCCTGGACCATGCCGGGCCGGCCCGGTTCGAGCCCGGCGCAGGGATGCTGGTCGAGGCGCATCCCCACATCGGCCTGCAGACCTTCACCTGGCTGATCGAGGGCGAGGCCCTGCACCGTGACAGCCTGGGCAACGAGCAAATTCTGCGCCCGGGCCAGGTCAACCTGATGACGGCCGGCATCGGCATCAGCCATACCGAGGAATCCCTGCCCGACCAGCGCGTGCTGCATGCGGCCCAGCTGTGGATCGCGCTGCCTCCCGGCAAGCAGGAGATTCCCCCGGCGTTCGACCACTATCCCGACCTGCCGCGCTGGTCGGAGGCCGGCGTGGACTTCACCCTGCTGGCAGGATCCCATTCCGGGCATACGGCGCCGACCCGCGTCCATACGCCGCTGGTCGGCATGGATCTGCAAAGCCCGGCGGACGCCTCGCTGCGCCTGGCGCTCGAACCCGGCTTCGAACACGGCCTGCTGGTGCTGGAAGGCGCGGCGCAGGTCGACGGCCAGCGTTTCGCCACGAACGAGCTCGCCTACCTCCCCAAGGGGCGGGCGGAACTGGTCCTGGCCACGGAGGCCGGCAGCCGCCTGCTGCTGATCGGCGGCGAACCGCCCACCGACGACATCACCATCTGGTGGAACTTCGTCGGCAGCAAGGCTGCCATCGCCCAGGCCCAGCGCGACTGGGAAGCGGGCAGCGCGCGCTTCGGCCCGGTCCGGGGCTACGAGACCCGGCGCCTGGTCGCACCGCCCGTGCCCTGGTAGGTTTTCGCAGGGCGGAAACTCGAAAAATCCGGCTTGAGATCGGCCTTCGCCCGGTGTCTAGTGTGCATGACGCGCCCTTCGGGCGCGCCATGCCCTCACAAGAACATCCGGAGACTCCCATGCGCGTCCCTGCACCCGGACGGCTCGCGGCCGCACTGACCGCCGCGTTTGCGCTGTGCCCCCCGGCCCTGGCGGCCGACTACCCTTCCCAGCCCGTCACGTTCGTGGTCGGCTACACCCCCGGCGGCGCCATCGACCAGTCCGCCCGCCTGATCGCCAGCGAACTGGCCAAGCGCTGGAAGCAGTCGGTCATCGTCGACAACAAGCCCGGCGCCAACGCCACGATCGCCGCCACCGCGGTGGCCAACGCCCGGCCGGACGGCTATACGCTGCTGGTGGCCGCCAGTAGCCACAACCTGAACAAATTCGTGAACAAGAATCTGCGCTACGACGTGGAAAAATCGTTCACGCCGGTCGCCCTGACCGTCGAGGTGCCCAACGTGCTGGTGGTGAACGCGGCGTCGCCCTACCGGGACCTGGGCCAGTTGCTGGCCGCGCTGCGCGAGAAGAAGAAGCCGTTCAGCTACAGTTCCCAGGGCATAGGCGGCGTGCCGCACCTGGCGGGGGAACTGTTCAAGATCCGTACCGGCACCGACATCCTGCACGTACCCTACAAAGGCGCGGCGCAGGGCATGACCGACCTGATGGGCGGCGTCGTCGACATGTCCTTCCCCACCCCCGGCTCGGCCATGGGCTACATCAGCCAGGGCAAGCTGCGGGCGCTGGCCGTGGCCTCCAACGAACGGCTGGCGCAGTTGAAGGACGTGCCCACCTTCGCCGAGGCCGGCGTGCCCGATTACCTGATCAGCACCTGGCACGGCCTGCTGGCCCCCGCCGGCACCCCGCCCGAGGTGGTGGCCAAGATCAATGCCGACGTCGCCGACATCCTGCGCGACCCCGCCGTGCAACGGGCCATGGAAGCGCAAGGCAATCTCGCGGCCAAGCCGCTGACGGCCGCGGAGTTCCGCGCCAAGCTGTCCCGCGAGTTGTCGGTCTACGGCGACATCGCCTCGCGGATAGACCTAAGCGGCGGCTGATACCCGCCCCCCCCCTACGCGCTTACGCGCGCCCCCCAGGGGGCGGCACTGGCGGACCGGCGAAGCCGGATCCGCTGTGCCCTGGGTCAGACGGCACCCGCTTCTTGCTTGACATTGGCCAGAGGCAGGTAGATGCGGGTCTTCAGGTCGGACGGCGGGGTGGTCTTCGGGTCGTTCACGTACTCCTCGAACACCGGGAAGTCGGCCGGCTGCTCGCCGCTGGCCGGCAGCCATCCCCCGAACAGCCATGCGTAGGCCGACTCCAGTTCGCTGTACGGTCCCGTGTGTTCGAGTACCGCGCAGCGGCCGGCGGGCAGTTCCAGGCGGTGCAGGGGCGCGTCCAGCGCGACGCCGGACGGCGCCTCCAGGCCGGCTTCGCTGCGCAGGTCCTGCGCGGCCACCTGCTCCGGATCGTCGTAATAGACGCCGAAGCTGCGCGGTTCGCCCCGCAGCAGGTTGCGGCTGCCGGCCAGCATGAACAGACGGTCGAAGGTAGCGCCTATCTGGAGATAGTCGCCCGCGTGCGACAGCGCCGCCAGGGAAGCGCCGGGAAAAGATTCGATCTGCACGGGATACATGGTGAGCTCCTTGCTGCGATAGATGACGTCGGGAGAGCGGTCCTCGCGATATCGCCCGGGCGGCATGCCGAACGCCGCGCTGAATGCCCGGCTGAACGCGGCGGTCGAACCGTAGCCCGCCCGCCGCGCGACCTGGTCCAGCGTGCGGCCGTCCCGGCGCAGTTCCGCCGATGCCCGCATCAGCCTGACCCGCTGCACCGTGGCCGCCACGGTCTCGCCCAGCATGGCGCGATAGACCCGGTGGAAGTGATACGGCGACAGGCAGGCCAGTCCGGCCAGGTGGTACAGGTCGGCATCCTGGTCCGGATGCGCGGCCAGCCAGGCCAGGACCGGCTCCAGGCGCCGTTCGTAATGGCTGCGTGTTTGCGATTTCATGAGTACCTCCGGGTACGAACTGTACGGGGGGACGTATTGCGGATTTTGCGGTTTTGGTGTCCGGCGGGCCGGCCGGCGGCGAGGGCTAGAATATAAGCGTCCCGCCTTGCAAGGTATCAACGTGTCCGACTTCGACCAGATCAGGCGCGCCGTCCGGCGCTTCACCGAAGAACGCAACTGGGACCAGTTCCACTCCCCCAAGAACCTCGCCATGGCACTGAGCGGCGAAGCGGGCGAACTCGTCTCCATCTTCCAGTGGATGACCGAGGAAGAATCCAAGGAACTCAATCCCATCAAGCTGTCCGAGGCCGCCGACGAAATCGCCGACGTGCAGCTCTACCTGGTCGCTCTGGCCGACAAGCTGGACATCGACATCGGCCAGGCGGTGGAGCGCAAGATGCTGAAGAACGCGATCAAGTATCCGCCCCAGGCGTTCTACGGCAGCTCCCGCAAGTACAACGAAAGCGACGAGACCTGAAAGGCGGCCGCCATGACTCCGTCCCAGCCCGTACCCCCGCACCACCTCGCGACGCTGCTGCAGGCCATGCCCAAGGCCGAGCTGCACCTGCACATCGAAGGCACCCTGGAACCCGAGCTGATCTTCGCGCTGGCGCGGCGCAACGGCCTCGACCTGCCCTACCCCGACATCGACAGCCTGCGCCGGGCCTATGCGTTCCGGGACCTGCAAAGCTTCCTGGACCTCTACTACGCGGGTGCCGCCGTGCTGCAACGCGAAGAAGACTTCTACGACATGGGCATGGCCTACTTCCGGCGCGCCGCGGCGGACAACGTCGTACATGCCGAGATCTTCTTCGACCCGCAGACGCACACGGTGCGCGGCGTGGAATTCGGCACGGTCATCGCGGGCCTGGACCGCGCGCGCCGCGACGCCCGCGATACGCTGGGCGTCAGCAGCGAGCTGATCATGTGCTTCCTGCGCCACCTGCCCCAGGAGTCCGCCTTCGAGACCCTGGCGGCGGCGCTGCCGTACCGCGACCGCATCCTGGGCGTGGGGCTGGACAGCGGCGAAGTCGGCAACCCGCCCGAAAAATTCGCCGAGGTCTTCCAGCGTTGCCGCGAACTCGGATGGCATGCCGTCGCCCATGCCGGCGAGGAAGGCCCCGCCTCCTACATCTGGAGCGCCCTGCACGACCTGAAGGCCGAGCGCATCGATCACGGCGTGCGCTGCCTGGACGACCCGAGGCTGGTGGCCCACCTGGCCGAGCACCGGATCCCGCTGACCGTCTGTCCGCTGTCCAACGTCATGCTGAAGGTCTATCCCAGCATGGAACGGCACACCCTCGCGCAGTTGCTGGAAGCCGGACTGTGCGTGACGGTGAACTCCGATGATCCCGCCTATTTCGGCGGCTACGTGAACCGGAACTACCTGGCCTGCTTCGAGGCCCTGCCCGAACTGGGCGCGCGCGACGCGTACCGGCTGGCGCGCAACAGCCTCGACGCGAGCTTCGCGCCCGAGACCGACAAGCAGGCCTGGCGGAAAAAACTGGACGCCACGTTCGCCGGCATCCCGGACGCCCGCTAGGGCCGCGGCCCCGTCATCCGGGGGACATCGCCCCGGTGCCATGAAGCCGTCACACGGGCGGCCAACAATGCGCGTCGCCGGTACCACCCGCGACGCCTCCCGCCGCGCGTTGCGCCGGCCGTCCGGCCCGGCCATTCGGCCAGCCTCCGCAGCACGCCACCCAACCTGACATGCCCATGAAGACACGCTGCTTCAACCGGCAGGCGCCCTCCCGCCCTGTCGCCGCATCCCTGCTCGCCTCGCTCGTCCTGTCACTGGCCGCCTGTGGCGGCGATGGAGACGGGTCCTCGGGAAGCACCCCGCCGACCACGCCTCCGGTCACTCCGCCCGCCGCCTCCGTCGACGTCACCCTGGCCGGCTGGCCCGGCCTTGCCGGCCTGACCGTCAAGGCCGACGGCAAGGAGGTCGCCGTCGCCAACGGCGCCTTCTCGGTCGCCAGCGGCGCCATCCTGACCCTCGAGGCCGGCGGCGTGGAACTGGCGTCGCTGCCGCCCCGGCGCACCATCACCGTGTTCGACCTGCTGTCCAGCCGCGACTGCCAGAGCTCGCCCGAACTGGGCAAGCTGCTGAGCCTGCTGCTGGCGCTGGACAGCGACCAGGATCCCTCGAACGGCATCACTCTCGCCCCGGTGGCGCAGCCGGCCTCGGGTGTCAAGCTGGCCACGCTGGGTGAACAGGAACTGCTTGCGCTGGAAACCCGGCTCGTGGGCCGCAACATGTCGACCACCGATGCCCTGCGCGTGGCCAACGCGGCGCTGGACCAGGAGACCTGGACCGAGTCGCTGGCTACGCGCACCTCGTTCGTGAACGACATGACGGTCTTGCAGAACTACCTGGACCGCGTGCTGGCCGAACTGGCCCTGGATGCCCGGACGCTGACGGGTTTCTCGTACCTGACCGACGACCAGGCCACGCGCATCCCGGCCACGCTCAAGAGCCAGGGCATGGCCTTCGACGGCGACACGCCCGTCTTCTCGTGGCGCTACGGCCTGCAGCGCACCAACGCCGCCTATCAGCCCACCCTGAACCGCCCGCTGGCGCTGCCCGCCGACATCCAGGCCGAGTACGGCGCCAGCGCCGACGGGCCGCACATGGGCCACATCGGCGACATCGACATCCTGGACGGCAAGCTGTATGCGCCCATCGAAGACGAGGACGACTCGTCGCAGCAGTCCTACGTCGCGGTGTTCGACGCCAAGACGCTGCAATACACCGGTGAAAAGCATGCGCTGCCGCTTGCCGAGCACGCCGACGGCGTACCCTGGGTGGCCGTGGACGGTCCCCGCAAACTGCTCTACACCGTGACCTGGAGCACCTCGGCCGCCGACAAGCTGAACGTCTTCGACCTGACGACCTTCCGCCTGGTCCGCTCCGTACCCCTGCAGACTTCCTTCAACGGCAAGCGCGTGCAGGGCGCCAAGGTCTATCGCGGCATGCTGTACGCCTCCAGCGACACCAAGGACGGCGTGGCCGGCACCGACCTCAAGCGCAAGCGCATCTACAAGGTCGATCCGGTCAGCGGCGCCGTGATCGAGTTGATGCACTACGACGAGCCCAACCGTACCGAGGCCGAGGGCCTGGCCTTCAGCGCCGACGGCACCATGCACCTGACGGTCATCGCGCCGTACACCACGCCGATCTACGGCCAGACGACCAATCCCAAGCCCTTCGACGAGAGCTACAGCATCGACGGCGACGACTGGAACCCGTCCGCCACGCTGCGCCACTTCACGCGCAGCACCGCGCCGCTGCGCGAGAAGATCTGCGCGCTGGGCGCGTAGTAGCGCCGGCCGGGAAGCCGCCAGCCGCTTCCCGGCCCGCTACAAGCCTTCCGAGAAGCCCGTGTGGGGGGCCTTGACCACCGGCTGGTCGATGACGACCCGTTCGCCCTGGCGCTGGTGCCAGTAGGGCTCGGTACCGTAGCGGCCGTGCAGTTCGGTGGCCCAGCCCGCGTCGGCGAAGCTGGGCCAGCGGTCCTTGTCGAAACCTTCGGCCTGCTTCACCACGTCGGCCGACACGCCCAGGATGAACGCCTTGCGGTCGGTATCCAGCGTCAGCGCGTTCCACGGGATGGCCACCAGCTTGTCCCCCATGCCCAGGAACCCGCCGCTCGACAGCACCGCGTAGGCGATGCGTCCCGTCGACACGTCCAGCATGATGTCCTTGATCGATCCGACATGGACATCGTCGGCGCTGTAGACCTTGTTGCCGTCCAGTGTCGAGGCGGCCATGATGTGCGGGCCCGGCCCCGCGGCCGTGGCGCTGCCCTTGCCCACGATGCCGGCGCCGCCCTGCTGGCGCGCGGCGGTGCTGTCGATTTGTGCCATGTTGATCTCCTTCATGGACGCCGGCGGCTTCCACGCCCGCGTCCGGCGACGAAAATTACGGAAGCATCGGGAGATCAGCAAGGAGCGTGCCCAGGCAAGACAGCGCCCCCTCATGCTCAGGCGGAATACGAACTTCCCAGCCGCATGAGTTCCGGCGTGCCGATCACCGCGTTCAGTTCGTCGAAATCCAGCATGCGGTCGCGCCAGGGGGACGTCGTGCCGTGCTCGCGCAGGCTGCCGTAGTAGCCCTGCAACACGTGGGCCACCGCGCGCGCGGTGCCGCCCGGGAAGATCGCGATGCCGAAACCGTGCCGCTCCAGTTCCGCCGCGCTCTGGATGGGGGTCTTGCCGCCCTCCACCATGTTGGCCAGCAACGGCGCCCGGCCCTCGAAGCGGCGGCAGGCGGCGTCCATCTGCTCGGGGGTCCGCAGGGCTTCGATGAACAGCGCGTCCACCCCTGCTTCCAGATAACGCTCGGCCCGATCCAGCGCCGCGTCCAGCCCCTCCACCGCGACCGCGTCGGTGCGCGCCAGGATCAGGGTGGAGGACGACCCGCGCGCATCCAGCGCGGCCTTGAGCTTGCCGGCCATCTCGGCAACCGGCACCACGGACTTGCCATCCAGGTGGCCGCAGCGCTTGGGAAAGGTCTGGTCCTCGAGCTGTATCATCGCGGCGCCGGCGCGCTCCAGGCCACGCACCGTGCGCATCGCGTTCAGCGCGTTGCCGAACCCGGTGTCGGCATCGACGATCACGGGCAGCGACACCCGTTCGGTGATGCGGGCCAGGGTATCGGCGACTTCGGTGTAGGTGGTCAGGCCGACGTCCGAACGTCCCAGCCGGGTATAGGCGATGGACGCGCCGGACAAGTACAGGGCCTCGAAGCCTGCCTGTTCAGCTATCAGGGCGCTGAAGGCGTCGTAGACGCCCGGGGCGAGCACGATGCCGGGACGGGCCAGGCGGGTACGCAGATCGTGGGGCATGGCGGAAACTCCTTCAGGCGGCCAGGCCGCGCTCGAAGCTGCGGCAGTCGGTTACGTCGGCGATGCCCGCCATGTCGGCCAGCGCCGTGGCGTGCACTTCTTCGCGGAAGGCGGCGCAGCCGTCCGCCAGCACGGCGACGTGGTATTCGCGCATGTGGGCGTCGCGGACCGTGCTGGCCACGCCGCCGTTGGTCACGATGCCGCACACGGCCACCGTATCGATGCCCGCATGGCGCAGCACCCAATCCAGCTGCGTGTTGAAGAAGGCGGAGTACGCCACCTTGCAGACCGACACGTCCACCAGGCCGTCCAGCTCGGCGACGTTGGCCTGCCCGCGGCTGCCCGGCGCGAAGTCGCCCTTGCGCAGAAATGGCCGCAGCGCCGCCAGATGGGGGGCGATCATCGGTTCACCGCGGCCGTCGGGCCACAGCGTGAACTGGCTGGCGACCACCATGCCGCCGGCCGCCTTCAGCGCCCGCGCCGCTGCCGCCACGCGCGGCGGTAGCGCGGCCGCGGCGGCGCTGACGGCTCCACCTCGGGCATAGGCGCCGTCGGGCGCGAGAAAGTCGTTCTGCAGGTCGACGATCAGCAGCGCGGTGCGCGCCGGGTCGGCGGGAAAGGATGCGTTCGTCATCGCGATCGATGTCCTGTGGAAGAAGTGCCGGGACCGTTCCCGGCCAGGCGCTTGCGAAGCTGGTTCAGCAGGCCGCCGCTGCGGGCCATGTCGACCAGGAAATCCGGGATGGCCTCGCACGCGAGCACCCGCCCGTCCCGAGTCGCCACCTGTGGTGTCTCGCGGAACCGGATCTCGATCTGTGCGGCCTCGTCCAGCGACTCGGCCTGCGGGCAGGTCAGCAGCATCAGCCCGACGTTGAAGGCATTGCGGAAGAACAGACCGCCGTAGGACGGCGCGATCACCGCCGCCACGCCCAGGCGCACCAGCGCCGCCGCGGCCTGCTCGCGCGAGGAACCGATGCCGAAGCCCGGGCCGGCCGCCACGACGTCGCCCGGCCGCACGGTGGCGGCGAACTCGGGCCGGACCGACTCCAGGCAGTGCGTGGCGATGACGTCGATGCCGTGCTTCATGACGTAGCCGGGCGCCAACAGGTCGGTGTCGATGTCCTGCCCCAGCTTCCAGACGCGATGCGTGGTCGCGCTCATGCCAACACCTCCCGCGGGTCGCTGATGACACCGCGCAATGCCGAGGCGGCCACGGTATAGGGCGACCCCAGGTACACCTGGGCGGTGGGCGAACCCATGCGGCCCTTGAAGTTGCGCGCGGTGGTCGAGATGACCGTGACGTCGTCCCCCATGGGGCTGCCGTAGCCGGAGCAGGCGCCGCAGGAGGTCGGGAAGAGTTCCGCGCCGGCATCCATCAGCACCTGCAGCACGCCTTCGTCGCGCGCGGCGTCCTGGTCGCGCAGGCTGGCCGGGGCGACGATCAGCCGCACCCCCTGCGCCACCCGGTGTCCCCGGAGCACCGACGCGGCGGCGCGCAGGTCGTCGAGCTTGGCACCCGTGCAAGCGCCGACATAGGCCACGTGTACCGGTACGCCGCGATAGTCGTCGACCGGCCGCGAATTGGCGGGGCTGTGCGGCGCGGCCACCATGGGCGCCAGCGTGCTCGCGTCGAAGTCGTGCCGGGTGCAGGCGGCCCCTTCGTCCGTATGCCATCCGCTCAGGTCGGGCACCTGGGCGCCGGTGGCGGCCAGCCATTCGGCCGTGATGTCGTCGGGCGCGATCAGGCCGGCCTGGGCGCCCAGCTCGGCGCTCATGTTCGACAGCGTCATGCGTTCCTGCATGCCCAGCGCCCGCACCGCCGGCCCGCAGAATTCCACGGCCTGGTAGGCGCCGCCGTTCATGCCGAAGCGGCCCAGCATGTGCAGCATCATGTCCTTGGCGGTGACCCCTTCGGCCAGGGTGCCGGACCAGTGCATGCGCACGGTGTCCGGCACGCGCAGCCAGATCTCGCCCGTCACCACCACACCCAGCATCTCGGTCGAGCCGATGCCGAACATGTAGGCGCCGAACGCACCGCCCGTGGGCGAATGCGAATCCCCGCCCACGCAGAACATGCCGGGCAGGATGTGCCCGCCCTGCGGCACCACGACGTGGCAGATGCCCTGACTGTCGTACACGTGCGGCAGCTCCTGCTCGCGCGCCCATTCGCGCGCGATGCGGACGATCCTGCGGGAATCCTCGTCGCGCTCGGGCACGTAGTGGTCCATGACCAGCACCACGCGCGACTTGTCCCAGATGCCCGCGCCCAGCTCTTCCAGCATGGGCTTGAGCCGCCTCGGTCCCGAGGAGTCATGGAACATCGCGAGATCGACCTTGCAGGTCACGATCTCGCCCACGCGTACGCTGGCGCGCCCCGACGCGCGCGCGATCAGCTTCTGCGCCAGCGTCCGGCCTTCATCCGGCGATGTAATCAAGCTGTCACCCGATATCCTCGAAGGGCCCGGCCGGGCCCCTCCAATCTATTGTCCTAACAATAGTACATTTGATTCGGGTTCTTGTGTTCGCATTTGTGGCGCGCCGGATACCCGGCGCGGGCCGTCAGCGCATATAGGCGTTGAAATCCTTGCTGACCCAGACCTTGGCGTCGATGCCTCCCACCCGTGACAGCTCCATCTCGTACTCGTAGCGGTCGGGGCAGTACAGGCCTTGCAGCCAGAGCACGGGGCGGTCGTTCACGTCGTAGACCACGCGGCTGACCGACAGCAGCGCCGACCCCAGCGGCAGGCCGAGCAGGCCCGCCACGGTGGCATCGGCCTGGCGCGCGGAAATGCTTTGCCGGGCCCGGCCGATCTCCACGCCCGACTCCTCGATCAGCACCAGCATGGCCTTGCGCCCCAGTTGCCGGCGGCCGAGGTTGCCCGCGAACTCGCGCGGCACCCAGGTGGTGATGCAGGAAACCGGGCCCGCCTTGGTGCTGCGCACGCGCACCGCCCGCAGGACCTGCGCGCGCGGCTCGATCTGCAGCATCCGGGCCGCCGGCTCGGTGGCGGACACGTACTCGTGCTCGATGACCTTGACCGTGGTGTCCAGGCTGGCGGCGATGATGTTGTCCAGGAGGCCCGCCATCCGGGGGGTGGCCGTCCCGCCCCGGGCCGCCTGGCCGGGGGGCTGCAGGCGCCGGGTGCCGCGTCCGGCCGACCGTTCGATCAGGCCTTCCTGGGTCAAGTTCTCCAAAGCCTTGCGCACGGTCGCGCGCGATACGGCGAACTCGTCCATCAGCTCCAGCTCGCCGGGCACGCGTTCGTCGTACACGCCGTCGCGCAGCCTTTCTTTCAATACCAGGTAGACGCTGTGGTACTTCGGCAGGGGCAGGGTTTGCGGCATAGATCCTGATTCTGTCTTATTGTCTGTCCAATAGAACAATTTAGCTTGACTCGATGACGGAACCTGGCGGAATATCCACATGCCGTCGTACATATTTCCTTCAGGTCACGTCATGCGCAATCATATTACAGGGGAACATCGCGCCCGCCCCCGCGTGCTGAATATCTGCCGCCGCGCGTTCCTTGCAGTGGGTCTTGCCGCCGCTTCCAGCGCCGTCCTGGCCCAAGCCTATCCCGATCGTCCCATCAAGCTCATCGTGCCCTTCAGCCCGGGCGGCTCGACCGACGTCATCGGGCGCCTGGTCGCCAATGCGCTGGCCGAGGAAGTGGGCCAGTCGGTCATCGTGGACAACAAAGGCGGGGCCGGCTCCATACTGGGAACCGACCTGGGCGCCAAGGCGCCGCCCAACGGCTACACGCTGGTCATCACCAACGGCGCGGCCATCACCACCGGCCCGCTGCTGGGCCAGAAGATTCCCTATGACCCCTACCGCGACTTCACGCACATCATGCTGCTGGGCACTTTCCCCAACGGCCTGATCGTGCGCACCAGTCACCCCGCGAAGGACTTCAAGGAATTCGTCGAACTGGCCCGCCAGGCCGGCGGCAAGTACAACTACGGCTCGGCCGGCGTGGGCTCGGCGGGCTTCCTGACCGGCGAGATGCTCAAGCAAAAGGCGCACATGGACATGACCCACGTTCCCTACAAGGGTACGGGTCCCGCCATGAACGACCTGCTGGGCGGACAACTGGACGCCATCTTCAACAACATGGCGGTCGCCTCCACCCAGTCCAAGGCAGGCAACGTGCGCATCCTGGCCGTCAGCGGCCCCAAGCGCGTCCCCGCCTTCCCCGACGTGCCGACGATGAACGAGGTCGTGCCGGGCACCGTGGGCGAGGCCTGGTTCGGCGTCTCGGCGCCGGCCGGCACCCCCGCCGCCGTCGTCGACAGGCTCCAGACCGCGCTGGCAAAAGTCATGGCCAACGCCGATTTCCGCGGCAAGCTGGCCGAACAGGGGCTGACCCCGATCGGCGCGCCGCAGGCGGAATTCGTGAAGTTCCTGCATGACGAGGACCGCAAGTGGGCGCCCATCATCAAGGCCGCCAACATCAAGCTGGATTGATGCCCGCATGGCCGTCGAATACGCACCCAAGGGGCTCATCGGCCTGCTGACTCCGCAGGCCAACACCACGGTCGAGCCGGAATACTTCATCCTGCTGCCGGCCGGCTACGCCCACATCAACGCCCGCCTGATGAGCGACAAGTCCACCATCGAAGCGCGGCTGGTCGACTACGTGGACAGGCTGGACACCGCCTGCGACCAGTTCGCCAACGCGCCCATCAAGGCGGTCGCGGTGGGCTGCACCGGCGCTTCCTACCTGGTGGGCCGCGAACGCGAAGAACAGGTGTTGGCGGGCATCGAGCGCGAGCGCGGCGTACCGGCCTTCACCGCGGCCACCGCGGTGGTCGCCTCGTTGAAGCAGTTGGGCGCCCGCCGGATCGCGCTGGCCTCGCCCTATCCCGCCGAGCTGACCGCCGCCAGCAAGGCCTATTGGGAATCCCAGGGTTTCACGGTGTCGCGCGTGGCGTCGGCCGCCATGGACCACACACAGTTCCACCCCATCTATTCGATGAAGGCGGACGCCGCCGGCGCGCTGCTGGACGACCTGGCCCGCGACGACACCGACGCCATCCTGATGCTGGGCACGGGCATGCCCACGCTGGCCCCGCTGCTGGCGGCGAACGCCCGGTCGCGCGTACCGGTGCTGTCATGCATGTTGTGCCTGGCCTGGATGGGCGTCTCGTCCGTGGATGGCCGGCCCGCGCCGCTGGAGCCCTGGCTGCGGGGCGACCACTGGCGCGATCGCCTTGCCCGACAACAGCCCTGAGCCACTGGAAAAACGGCGCTTTCACCAGAAAGCGCCGTTTTTTCATATACCCATGCGGGGTATCGACGGTGGCACCGTGGGCAGCATGACCGTCTTCTCGAAGGTATAGAACTTCATGCTGGACTCGCCGCCCTCGCGGCCATAGCCCGATGCCTTGATGCCGCCAAAAGGCGCGCGCAGGTCGCGCGTCATGGGCGTGTTGACCCACACCATGCCGGCCCGGATCTCCGACAACGCGCGCATCACCGTGGGCTGATGGTCGCTCCACACATAGGACACCAGGCCGAACTCGCTGTCGTTCGCGATGGCGTAGGCCTCGTCCTGCGTGTCGAACGGAACGATGGTCGCGAAGGGGCCGAAGATCTCCTCGCGGCAGACGCGCGCCGTGTTGTCCCGCGCCAGCACCGCCGTCGGCTGGAAATAAAAGCCCGGCTCCAGCGCCTCGACCGTTGCACCGCCGCACAGCAGTTGCGCGCCGTCGGCGCGGGCGATGTCCACGTAGCCGGCCACTCGCTGCCGATGGGCCCGGAACGCCAGCGGACCGATCTCGGTGGCCGGGTCCAGCGGACTGCCGATGCGCAGCCGCCGGGCGCGCTGCGCGAAGGCCTCGACGAAGCGGTCCAGCACCGGGCGCTGCACCAGGATGCGCGAGCCCGCCAGGCACTGCTGGCCGTTGTTCGAAAAGATGCCGACCAGCGCCCCGTCCACCGCGCGGTCCAGGTCGGCCGATTCGAAGATGATGTTGGCCGACTTGCCGCCCAGTTCCAGCGACAGGGGCTTGAGCCCTTCGCCGGCGCTGGCCGAGATCCGCCGCGCCGTCTGCGTGCCACCCGTGAAGGACACCAGGTCCACCTGCGGATGCGCCACCAGGGCTTCGCCCGTGACCCCGCCCCGGCCGTTGACCAGGTTGACGACGCCCGGCGGCACGCCCGCCTCCACCAGCAGTTCCATGAAACGCGCGACCGCCAGCGGCGTGACCTCGGACGGCTTGCAGACGCAACTGTTGCCGAACGCGATGGCGCCGGCGATCTTCATCGACGTCAGGGCCAGCGGCGCGTTCCACGGGCCGATCAACGCCGCGACGCCCACCGGCTCGCGCAGCACCAGCGTCAGGTAGCCGTCCGTCTGGCCATGCAGCTTCTCGGCATGCTGGCCCAGGAATTCCGCGAAGAAGCGGAAGTTGTAGGCCGTGCGGGGAATCTGGCCCCTTTGCAGATGGCGCATGGGAATGCCGGAATTCATGCATTCCAGGTAGGCCAGTTCGTCGCGATGTTGGTCGACCAGATCGGCCACCTTGCGCATCACGGCCTGGCGGGCCTCGACCGGCAGCCTGCGCCAGCGCCCGTCGTCGAAAGCGGCCCGGGCGGACCGCACCGCCGCGTCGACCTCGTCCGCCGACGCCTCGACCAGGGTCGAGATGCGCCGCGCGTCGCCGGGGAAGATCACCGGCAGTTCGTGTCCGGCCGAACGCGTGTAGCGGCCCTCGATGAAACTCGATACCTGCTCGCGGATGGAGTACTGCGTGGGTTGATTCATGGCGCGCCGTGCCTATTCGATCGCGGCCGCTTCGCGCAGGCTCAGGATCATCGAGGTTTCGAGCAGGTACTCGCGGGCCAGCCGCGGGTCTTCCGCCTTGCGCTTCAAGTCCTCCAGCGTCGTGCGGCGCTGGGCTTCCCCGCGTTCCTGCATGCGGGCGCGGTTGCGGCCCGACTGTTGCAGCACGTGCTTGATGGCGATCGGGCGCCGCTGGCGCTCGTACTGGCCCAGCAGCGCATCGCTTTCGCCCGCGTAGATGCGGCGCAGCTTGTCCGTGAGGTTGAAGGCGTCGTGGATGCCCCCGTTCATGCCCATGCCGCCGCTGGGACTGTTGATGTGGGCGGCATCGCCCGCCAGCACGATGCGGCCGTTGACATAGGTGTTCACGACCCGCTGGTGGATACGGTAGGGGCGGATCTCCATCACGTCGTAGGCCTGGTCGCGCGGCAGGACGTGCTGGAGCTTTCTCTGGATGGATTCGGGCTGGAGGGCGTCGTCGATGGACTCGCCCTCCCAGGGATACAGGCTGACCCGCCAGAGGTCCGGAAGCCGCAGCAAGCTGAAGGTTCCGGTCGAGGCCCAGCAGTAGTTGATGTAGGACAGCGAGGGGATGTGTTCGTGGAACGGAAACCGGGTGGTGGCCAGCACCGTGGTCTCGGGAAAGGTATGTCCCTCGAAACTCAGGTCCAGCGTGGTCCGCACCGTGCTGCGAGCCCCGTCAGCCGCGATCAGGTAGCGCCCCGACAGCTCCTCGCGTTCGCCGGCGGGCGACTCCACGGTAACGCGCACCGAATCCGCATCCTGCGACACCGCCACGCACGGATGCCCCATCAGCACCCGCACCGCCGGCAGTTTTTCACGGATGTGGGCCAGCAGCAGCTCGGACAGCTTCCATTGCTCGGTCTGCAGACGATAGGGGTGGGCGGTCTCGTCCTTGAGCGAAGACAGGTCGAACTCGGCGAACTCGCCCGTCTCGTGCATGCGCACCTGCCAGGTGGGGGCGACCAGTCCGGCTTCGATCAGCCCGGGCGTGATACCGTATTCATCCAGCATTTCCAGCGTGGGAGGATGGAAGGTAGAGGCCTTCAAGGCCCGCGACACCTGTTCCTCGGCTTCCACGACCACGACCGGAATGCCGTAATGGCCCAGCCGCATCGCCGCGACCAGGCCCACGGGGCCGCCGCCTACAATAATGACCTGCTCGGGGGTCCCGGTGCTCACACGCTACCTCGCTTGGGTTGTCGGACTTTTTCGAGCCATTTCACATTTATTCTATTGACCTGTCAATAGGACAATTGAACCATCTGGTCCGGGATGCCGGACGGCGTCGCGCCGGGACGTCACAAACCGGCGGGCTCGTTCGTCATACAGGCGTAAACCCTTTTTTGGAGATCGCCATGAGCAACGCCTCGCCCGTCAACGCCGCCACCCAGCTTCCCTCGGTCTACCAGTCCTTCGCCGCCGCGCAGGCGCAGATCCGCGAGCAGGGCCTGGATCCCCTGCTGCACCACCTCGTCGTCCTGCGCGCCTCGCAGATCAACCAATGCGCCTTCTGCGTGAAACTGCACATCCGGGAGGCCCGGGAGGACGGCGAGACCAACGAGCGCCTGGACCGCCTGGTCGTCTGGGAGCACGTCAACGACTTCACGGAGCGCGAAAAGGCCGCCCTGGCCTGGACGGAAGCCCTGACCGTGCTCGACCGCAGGACCGACTACGCCCCGCTGCGCGCCCGCCTGCGGGAACACTTCTCGGACAAGGAGATCGCCGTGCTGACCAGCACGATCGCGATGATCAATCTCTGGAACCGGCTCCAGGTGTCGATGCACTGATGGACATGCCGACGGGTGATGGAACCGAGGTCTTCGAAGCACGGCGGCGGTTCCTGTTCGGGCTGGCGTATCGCATGCTGGGCACGCGGGCCGATGCCGAGGATGCCGTGCAGGAGACCTTCATCAAGTGGATGCAGGCGGATCGCGGCGCGATCGCGACTCCGGCGGCGTGGCTGACCAGCATCTGCACCAACCTGTGCGTGGACATGCTGCGCGCGGCGCACCGGACGCGGGTGGACTACGTGGGCTCGTGGCTGCCCGAGCCCATCCATACCCGCGAGGACGACACGCCGGAGTCGCGGCTGGAGCTGGCCTCGTCGCTGACCACGGCCTTCCTGCTGGTACTGGAACGGCTCACGCCCAAGGAACGGGCCGCGTATCTGCTGCACGAGATCTTCGACACGCCCTACCCGGACATCGCCGCCACGCTGGGCATGCGGGAAAGCGCCTGCCGCAAGCTGGTCTCGCGGGCGCGCGAGGCCATCGAGTCCAGCAAGGTCCGGCACGCCACGCCGGCCGAACGCCAGGAGCAGTTGCTGTCGGCGTTCCAGGACGCCATCAACGGCCATGGCACCGGGCCGCTGGCGGCCCTGTTGTCGGACGACGTCCGCTTCTCGTCGGACGGCGGCGGCAAGGCCATCACACTCCAGCAGGAACTGATGGGCAAGGTGTCGGTGATACGCTTCGTCGAACGCGGCCTGATACGGTTCTGGCAGGGCATGGACTGGATCGTGGCCGACATCAGCGGCGCCAGGGGCGTGCTGCTGCGCGAGAACGGCGTGGTCATCGGCGCGCTGACCTTCGCCTATGGCGAGAACGGCGCGGTATCGAACATCTACCTGATGCGAAACCCGGACAAACTCGCTCGTCTCCAGGGCCTGTGACGTGGCTCTTGCAGGCCTTGCGGCAAGAGGTAACAAGTTTTGCGGACCGTGCGCGACGTTTCTAAGATGAAGGCTACGCGGCTTTCACGGGCACCGATCATGCACCTTCCCTTCCATGGATTTTCGTCGCCGCGCCGGGCCGCCCTGGCCGGCCTGCTGGCCCTGGCCCTGGCGTTGGCCGGCTGCGCCAGCCTGCCCGGCCGCGATCCGCTCAACGTGCAGGTCGCCGGCGTCGAACCCCTGGAAGGCCAGGGCCTGGAAATGCGGATGGCGGTCAAGCTGCGCGTCCAGAACCCCAACGACTCCGCGGTGGACTACGACGGCGCCGCGCTGGAGCTGGAACTGAACGGCAAACGCTTCGCGACGGGCGTCAGCAGCGAACGCGGCAGCGTGCCCCGCTTCGGCGAGACCGTGCTGACGGTACCCGTGTCGGTGTCCGCATTCAGCGCGATCCGGCAGGCGCTGGGCCTGGCGGATGGATCGCGCCTGGACAACATTCCCTATGTGGTCCGCGGCAAGCTGTCGGGCGGGATGTTCGGCACGACGCGGTTTTCGGACACGGGCAGCCTGAGCCTGCCCGGTTACTGAGCGGAGTCTCCTACAACCCCTTCTCGACCATCTCCAGCAGCCGCTGTCCCACCGCTTCCACCTGCGCGGGACTGAAGCCGCGCAACGGCCCTTCTATCACCAGCATGGCCAACCCGTGGACGGACGACCAGGCCAGATATTCGGCGGCGAAGCGGCGCTCCGGCGTCAGCAGGCCCGCCGCCGCCATGCGGTCCAGCGCGGCGCTGAGCAACTGGAAAGGATCCAGTCCGCCGCGGCCGGCCTTGTCGGCCGGGGGCACTTTCAGCGGCCCTTCGGCCGGGGCGAAAGCGGTACGGAACAGGCCTGGCTCCAGCCAGGCAAAACGCAGGTAGCCCGCGCCCACCGCGCGCAGGCTGGCGCGGGCGTAGTCGGCGGGCGGGCTGTTGCCGTCCAGTTTGTCGAGTTCGGTTTCCATGGCGCTGGCCAGCGCGGACAACGCGGCGGCCCGCACCGCCAACAGCAGGTCTTCCCGGCTGGCGAAGTGGCGGTAGGCGGCATTCGGGACGACGCCGGCGCGGCGGGTGGCTTCGCGCAGCACGATCGCCGAAGGGCCGCCCTGGCGGGCAAGCTCGATGCCCGCTTCCAGCAGCGCGCGGCGCAGGTCGCCGTGGCGGTAGGTACTGCGCGAGGCGGGCGGGGTGACGGCGCTGGTCATGGAAACTCCATGTGGACACTGTACATTATCTCTGATAATTTATGTGTACAGCGTCCACAAACATTCCACCCCCTTCATCCAGCAGTCAGACGAGGAGACCGTCATGCATATCCAGCCCTATCTGTTCTTCGAAGGCCGGGCCGAGGAAGCGGCCGAGTTCTACGCCAAGGCGCTCGGCGCCCAGGTCACGATGATGCTGCGCTTCAAGGACGCTCCGCCGGCCCCGGGTGACAACGAGAATTGCGTGCCGCCGCCGGGGTCGGAAAACAAGGTCATGCACATGTCGCTGGAGATCGGCGGCGCCGTCGTGATGGGATCGGACGGCATGTGCAAGGGCCCGGCCGAATTCAAGGGCGTCTCGCTGGCGCTGAGCGTGGCCGACGATGCCGACGCGGAACGCAAGTTCGCGGCCCTGGGCGAAGGTGGCACCGTGATCGCGCCGATGACGCCCACCTTCTTCTCGTCGCGCTTCGGCATGGTGACCGACCGCTTCGGCGTGACCTGGATGGTCCAGGTCGCCCCCTGACCGGGGTCCCGGAAGGGGCTGGCACGGCACCGGGCGGACCGCGCGAAGCGCCGTTCCGCCCGGTGCTAACATGAGTGGGACCCGGCATTTTTTACATGCCCGGCTGGCTTCACCGTGCCTATCTGGAAGACCATCCCCCTTCGACTCATCGCGCTGGCCCAGCGCTACCCCGGCACCATCGCGGCCTTCGGCTTCGCGTCCGGGGTGGTCAGCTTCTTCACCGTCGAACGTCACGAGGCCTTCGCCCGCGTGATCGCGGCGGTGATGCTGCTGAGCTGGATCTGGCTGGTGCTGGAACAGGCACTGCGGCAGCGCATCGCGCAGCGGTTCGGCTGGACCATCCCGACGCCGCTGCTGCGCTACGGCACGCAGATGATCCACCAGGAAGGCCTGTTCTTCGTGCTGCCCTTCCTGTACACCGCGACCACCTGGAACAGCGGCCAGGCCCTGTTCACCGGGCTGGTGGGCGCCGCCGCGCTGGCGGCCCTGGTCGATCCGCTGTATTTCCGGTGGCTGTCGACCCGCCGGTGGGTGTTCCTGACGTATCACACCTTCACGCTGTTCGTGGTGCTGCTGACCGCACTGCCGCTGGTCCTGCACATCACCACGGGCAGCAGCTACAAGCTGGCCCTGGGCGTGGCGGTGCTGCTGTCGTTTCCGTCGCTGTCCGAGCTGGTCGCGCTGGAAGCCCGCTGGCGCAAATGGGCGGTGGTGGCGCTGATGCTGGCACTCGGCACCGGCGGATGGCTGCTGCGCCTGTGGGTGCCTCCCGCCACGCTATGGCTGACCGAGGTCGCCATAGCGACCAGCATGGACAGCCGCAACATGGAGGCCGGCGAAAGCCTGCGCACCGTGACGCCGGCGCAGATGCGCGACCAGGGCATCTACGCCTATACCGCGATCAATGCGCCGCTGGGCCTGGAAGAACACATTTACCACGTCTGGCTGCGCGATGGCAGCGAGATGGACCGCATCGCGCTGGACATACGCGGCGGCCGCAAGGAAGGCTACCGCGCCTGGACCCACAAGCGGAACTTCCCCGCCGACCCCCGCGGCCGCTGGCAGGTCAAGGTGGTGACCGATACCGGCCAGATGATAGGCACGCTGCGCTTTCGCGTGGCGGGCGACGATGCGCCGGCCCCGCCCGTATCGCCCGCGTCAGAAACTGTGATTCACGCCCATGCCGACGTTGGTCCGGCCGCCGTCGTTGGCCGGCCGGGCGTGGCCCAGTCCGGCGTAGACCTGCGTGCGCCGTGACAGCGCGTAGGACACGCCGGCGCTGACGTAGTTGGTCGCGCCGCTGCTGCCATAGCCCTGGAAGTCCCGGCCCACGCCGATCTTGAGCGTGGCCGCGCCGATGCGGTGGGTGGCGGCCAGCATGGCGCTGGTGCGACGCCGGCGGCTCTCGCCCAGGAACACCTGGCTGGCGGCCGTCAGGTCGGTCAGGTTGGCGGAGACCATGACGCGCGTCGGGCCCGCCCCGTAGGCCAGGCCGACGAAGTAGGTCTTGTCGTTCACGCTGTTGCGCTCGGCGGAAAGCAGGAAGGTCGCCGCGCCATCGTCGTAGTTGAGCCCGGCCGCCAGACCGCGCCTGTTTTCGACCGTGCCGTTGGCGTCGGGCACCTTGCTGCGCTCGCCGTTGGCCGCCAGGTGTACCGACCAGCCGCGCGCAACCGGCGAGTCGTAGAACACCCCGTTGTTCGCGCGGTTGTAGTCGCCCAGCGGGCCGTTGCGATAGGGATCCGTCCGGTACGCCGGGTGGTAGATCTGCCACGCGATGGAAGCCACGCGGTCGAAGTTGTACCAGGGGTCGAACTGCCAATCGAGCGCCCACATGGGCGTCATGGCCCGCCCCAGCCGCAGTTGGCCGAACGGCCCTTTCACGCCCACGGTGGACTCGCCGTAGAACAGGGGCGCGCCGCCGCTGGCCTCCAGGCGGCCGGTATCGATCTCGAAGCGCGACTGGAGATGGAACAGGGCGGCATAGCCGCTGCCCAGGTCCTCGGCCCCCTTGATGCCCCAGTAGCTGCGCTGGATGTTGCCGATGGAGGTGGCGCCGCGCGCCAGGCGGTAGATACCGGCGTCGACCACACCGTACAGGGTAAGGGACGACTGGGCATACGCCGCGCTTGCCGGCACCAGCCACGCGGACAGTACGGCCAGCCAGGCGCGATGCGATCTTGTCATATTCTGGCATGCCTGGAAAAACGAAACCCGATGCAAGTGTGGCGCGATCGGCGCCGCTTGGCAAAGCGCCGCCTACGCGCAACCCCCGACGGACAAACCGCCGCGCCCGCCCCCCGTCGGTATGCGGATCCCGGCCTAATGGCACCTCGCCCGCGCCGCATCGGCCGGGGCGCCTTCGCCATGCGGGTGAAGGAAAGCCACGCATGGGATCGCCATGACGCCACACCACCCGGGCATCGTTGCCTCCTTCCTGCTCCTGCTTGCCGCCTGCGGCGGCGAAGACTCCGCCCCGCGGCCGGCCCGCTCCATCGCCGACCTGGAACGCCAGGGCGAACTTCCCGTGCTGGATCGCTCCGAGGACCTGGGCGGGCCCGATACCGACGGCAACGGCGTGCGCGACGACATCGATGCATGGATCGCGCGCCAGGGCGGAGCACCCGCGCGGCAGGATGCGCTCAGGCAGCTCGCCCGCTCGTTCCGCGATGCCCTGCTGGCCCGAGGCGATTCCGTCGCGGCGCAGGAAGCCGCCTGGCGCACCACCCGGGCCGTGGCCTGCGTGATGGCGCGCAGCGGCTCCGACACCGAAGGGGCCGACGCCGCGGCCGACATGCGCAAGATGTCCGCCAACACCCGGGCCCGGGTCCTGGCCTATCTCGATTATTCCGCCTTGCTGGACGGCGCCATCCTGTCGCTGCCCCCCGGGGACGGCTGCGATGAATAAGGCACCGCGCCGATGCGCGCTGGCGCTGCTGGCGGCAGCCGGCCTGCTGGCGCAGGGCGCGCGGGCAACGGACCTGTGCCCGGCCCATACCCACACCCTGGCCTTCTTCAACGGCGTCTGGACCACGCCCGACACCGCCGCCAGCGGCGCGCGGGCCCTGCTCGTCACGCTGGACGAAGCGCTGCGGCCGCACCCCGCCCGCGCCGCGCTCGCCGTCGGGGCCGAAGTGTTCTACAACGCCAGCGGATTGCAACGTGGAGCGCGCAAGGGCATCGAAGACCTGGTCGAAGCCTTCGCGCAGCGTTCCGCGGAACTGGACGACGCCGTGCGCCACCGCTGGGAGCTGTTCTGGGAAATCGTCGATGGCCGCCTGGACGGCTGGCGCCGGATAGCGGCCGTGCTGCCGCGCGCCCACGACCTTGCCGCCGCGCTGGCCGAGGCACGCAACGCGCGCCTGCTTGCCCACGCCACCTCGTTCGCGGCCGCCCCGCCCACCGGGGCCGACTACGCCGCCCATCAGCTGCGCCTGCGTGCGCTGCATGCGTTGGGGCGGGGGGTCCTGCTGGTGGGCCATTCGCAGGGCAACTTCTTCCTGAACGCCGCCTTCCGGACCCTGTCCGATCCGGCCGCGCTCGCGGCCGTCCACATCGCGCCCGCGTCGGCCCTCACCAGCGGCCCCCACCTGCTGTCGGGCAACGACATGGTCATCGCGGCGCTGCGCGGCGTGGTGCCGGGCGCCCCACCGCCGCCCAACCTCTGGATCCCGCCTTCGACCCGCGACGCGTCCGGCCATCAATTGATCGAGACCTATCTCGACGCGAAACGCAACGGCCGCTCCGCCGCCGGCACGCTGATGGCCGGCAGCCTGCTGGCGCTGAAGGCCCCCGAGCCCCGGGCGAACCCGGGATTCTTCACCGCCACGCTGGCCTGGGACGGCGAGGGCGACATCGACCTTCATGTCCTGGAGCCCGGCGGCGACCACGTCCACTATGGCGCACGCGTGGGCGCCAGCGGCACCCTCGATCTCGACAACACCGCGGGCCATGGTCCGGAGCACTATCACGCGTCCTGCGATCCGCAGCGCCTGCAGGCCGGCATCTTCAGCGTGGGCCTGAACAACTACGCGGCACCGGCGGGCAGGCAGGCGATGTTGCAGATCTTCACCGCGAACCACGGCGTGGTCCGCACGGTCCAGGTGGACGCGGGCCCGCCGCGCGGCGAGGCGGGGGATGCCTCCCCGCTCATCGTCCTGCGCGTCGCGGTGGCACGATCCGGCCCGGCCTGGACGGCCACCGTCCACTAGGGCCACGTACGGGTCACTCGGCGCGTATGCCCCGCTCCTTGATCACCTGGCCGAAGCGGGCATAATCCTTGGCGAAGCCTGCCGCCGCGGAGCGGGGGTCGTCGCCCACCGGCACGAAACCCATGCCCCGGAGCTGCTTCTCGACCTCGGGATCGTGCAAGGCGCGGGCGAACTCGGCGTGGATGCGGTCCACGATGTCCGGCGGCGTACCCTTGGCGACAAACAGAAGCTGGAAGCCCTCGACCTCCGTGCCCGGATAGCGGCCGGCCATGGGCTGGGCCGACGGGAACAGGAAGAAGGGCTCGGCCGACGTCACGCCCAGCACGCGGACGGTACCCATGTCGACCAGAGGCTGTACGTTCGTGGGCGTGTCGATGCCGCAGTCGAGCTGTCCGGAGGCGAAGCTGGGCGCGGCCTGCGAGAAGCTCCGGTACGGGGCGTGGACGATCTCGACCGAAGCCGCCTGCTTGATCAGCTCCAGCGCCAGGTGCGGCGGCGAACCCACGCCGTAGCTCGAACAGGTCAGCTTGCCGGGATGGGCCGCCGCGTAAGCCACGAAGGCCTCGAACGAATCCACCGGCAGGGATGTCCTGACGACCAGCGCATAGGGAGTGCGCGCGATACGGGTCACGGGCACGAGGTCGCGCTCCACGTCGAACGGCAACCGGGACAGCCAGGGAGTGATGGCCAGCGCCGAGGTCTGCATCAGCAGCGTATAGCCGTCCGGCGGCGCCGACACGACGGCCTGGGTACCGATGTTGCCGGTCGCACCGGTCCGGTTGTCGACGATGACCGGCTGCCCCACCCGGGCCTGGATGCGCTCGGCCAGCAGGCGCGCCACGCGGTCGATCGAACCGCCCGCCACGAAGGGAACGATGAGCCGCAACGGCCGCTCCGGGTAAGCGGCCGCCGCCGGGGCGAGCGGTGCCAGAAGAATGGCCGCCATCAGGCCGTGCCAGAACGCTCGGATCATGTGCCGTCTCCGTTGTTGTCATGTATCGTGGTGCGCGCCCGATCGCTGCACTGTAGAAGGCGGGCGCCTCTCCCGCCATAGGCGCGAGGCAATACGGCCATTGCCGGCAGGTGATGACGCCGCACGGACGCGAGATCGCACGATGACGACTCTGGAACTGATCGCCGGCCGCCATGCCGGTCTTGCCTTTCTCGCCTGGCTGGCCGGCGCGTGCGCGCTCGGCCTGTGGGTGGGCGGACTGCTGGATGCGAGCCGGGTCTCGCCGGCGCGCCGGTCGCGCGTAATGGCGGCGCTGATCGTGGGCGGCGTCGCCGTGTTCGGACTCATTGCCGCCAACGTCGTGACCGAATCGCGGCTGGTCGTGTTCGACAAGACCCTGGCGGAAACCCTGGCCGAACAAGCCTCGCCCGCGTGGCTGCGGTTCCTGTCCGTGCTGACCGTGGCCGGCGACCGGGACCTCCTCCTGGGACTGGGCACCCTCGTGCTGGCCGTGCTGCTGTGGCGCCGCCGCTGGCGCGACGCGGCGCTCTGGCTGGCAGGGACACTGGGCGCGGCAGGGCTGAACGTGCTGCTCAAGAGCGCTTTCCAGCGGGTCCGCCCCGAACACCTGCACGGGTTCACCCAGGAGTTGGGGTGGAGCTTCCCCAGCGGACATGCCACCGGCGCGATGGCGGTCTACGGCATGCTGGCTTATCTGCTGGCGGGCCTGGCGCCGCCGGCATGGCGCCAGGCCATGGCCATGCTCGCGGCCGGCCTGATCGCCAGCGTCGGCTATAGCCGGGTGATGCTGCAGGTGCACTACCTGAGCGACGTCATCGCCGCCTTCGCGGTCACGGCGGCCTGGCTGATGACGTGCGTGGCCGTACGCGAGCGGACGGACCGCTCGCGCGGGCTTACGCCATCAGGCCTTCGATCTCGCTGACCTCGCGCACGTCCCCGAAGTTCTGCACGAAGGTCTCCAGCGCCGCCCGGTGTTCCTCGTCGGACAGGGCCGCCAGGCAGTCCGCCACCATGATGGGGAAGAAGTCCAGCATCATCGCGTCGCGGCCGGTGGATTCGCAGCAGATGTTGGTCTTGGTGCCGGCGATCAGCAGATGGGTGATGCCCGCGCTGCGCAGCACCCGCTCCAGCCCGGACGAACCGTGCGCGAGAGCGCTGTAGCGGTTCTTGGCCAGGTGGACATCGCCCGGGGCGGGCTCCATGCCCTGCCACAGGGCCTCGGACGCCGGCCGCGGCGCATTCGCCTCGATGGTGCGGGCACGTACGTCGGCGGCCACGAAATGGTCATAGAAACCGGACCAGTCCGATCCCTGTCCCACCGGCAGGTTCGCGTGCGTGACCCACGCGACCAGCCCGCCCCCGCGGCGCAGCAGACGGGCCAGGGCGTTGATGTTGCCGACGATGGAGCGGGACTCGGGGACCTCGGCCGGACTGCCGGGGGCGACGAACGTGGGCTGCATGTCGATGACGACAAGGGCGGTCCTGGCCGGATCCAGCCGCTCGTGCAGGTGGACGCGGCCGCGCCGGGCGATGACGCGATCGAGGATGTGCTGGCGTATCGGTAGCGTGTGCATGCTAGCGCCGGCCGCCCAGGAGGCTGCCGCCGATCTTGATCAGGTCGTCCAGGCCCACCTGTCCGTCGCCGTTCTGGTCGAGCAGCGATCCCAGCAGGCCGCCGCCCAGGCCGCCCTGCTGGCGCGCGGCATCGCGCTCCTGGCCCAGCGTGTTGCCCAGGCTATCCGGCGTCATTCCGCCCGACTGCACGCGCTGCGCCAGGAAGGCCATCACGATGGGCGCGAGCATCTTCAGCAGATTGGCGGCATTGCCGCCGCCCAGGCCGGTGGCCTCGCCCAATCCGGTTTCGGCGCGCTGCTGCCCGGCGCCGAAGATGTGGCCCAGGATGGCGCCGCCATCCGACTGCGCGCCCGCGTTGCCGCCTCCCAGCAGCGACCCCAGCATGCCCTCCAGGCCGCCGCCCCCGCCATGGTCCTGCAGCGCGCCGAACAGCGCCTGCGCGCCCTGCGGCTGGGCCGCGTTGTTGCCCATCGCGCCCAGCAGCAGGGGCAGCGCGGCGCCCACGGCCTGCTGGGTCTGGGCGGTGTCCGTGCCCAGTTGCTGCGCGAGCTGCTGCAGGGGGGCGCCTTGCAGCTGGGACATCAGTTCGTCTGACAGGGAAGAGGAGGCGTTCATGGCGATTCTCGCTGAAGACGCCGGCGCAGTGCCGGCCCAGGGGTCATCGTAGCTCGCCACGCATGAGCGCGCATGGCGTTAACAGACTGATACGTCTGGCGGGGCCGATTGTTTCGACCGGGCGTCCGTGCGAGGGTCAGCGCCGCGGCAGCGCCAGGTAGGCCTCGCGCACGACGTCCGTTCCATGGGCGCGCTCCAGCCGCCGCACGGTGAAGTGGCCCCGCCCCATGTCCTGGAAATGATCGATGAACAGCGCGTTGATCGCCCCGCCGCCGATGGCGCCTATCATCGGCACCGCCTGGGCCAGCGCCTTCTCGGACACCGCGATCGAGAAGCGCGAGGCGACCTCGGAGATCAGCCGGACCAGCACGGGCGCGCTGCCCTTGGCCGTGCCATGCTGCGCGAGGTACTGGCTGGCCGAGGCGATGGCCTGCGCCAGCGCGGCGCGCGAGGCGAAATAGCCGGCGTCGGTCGCGTCGTCGGCCTTCGAGGAACCGCCCAGCGCCAGCACGTGCAGGCACTCCAGCCGCGATTCCGGCGTCTTCAGGTCCTCGCCCTGGCTGCGGGCGATGTCGGCGATGGAGCGCAGCATGATGGTGGTCGAGATCGGCAGTTCCACGGCCAGCCCCGCCATGCCGAAGGCGCCGCCCGCGGCGCCCGAGGCCCCGGCGGCCAGCTTGTGCCACCAGTCGGCGGCGGCCGCCGGCCGGGTCGGATCCATGGTCTTGACCGCCACGTCCAGCGCCTTGCTGATGGAGCGGCGGGCGATCTCGTCGATCATCGACGACACCCTGTCCGGCAGCGCGGCCAGCGTGCGCTCGATGGGCTTGCCGGCGATCCCCGCGATGCGCGCGGCGATGCCCGGGTGCTCCAGCAGGTGCCGGGCCCGCGCCAGTTCCTGCAGTTCGGATTCGGAAAGCGGCATGGAAAGTCCTCGGAAAACGCCCCGGTCCATGTTAAACAAAAAATCCTCCATGCTTGCCGCTACCCGGCGGCCCAGCCCCTGGAAACGCGGGGAGGACTACAATCATTGATCAATCAATGATTTTGGCATCTTCCCATGTCCACGCTTCCCCAGCATTCCGAAGGCCAGGTCCTGCCCTTCCGGCAATCGCTGATGGCCGTCCTCGGCATGTGCTTCGTCATGATGATGGTCGCGATCGACCAGACCGTCGTGGGCACCGCGCTGCCCACCATCGTGGCCGAACTGCGGGGATTCGACCTGTACGCGTGGGTGGCCACCGCCTACCTGCTGCCGTCCGTCATCACCGTGCCCATCTTCGGCCGGCTGGGCGACTACTACGGCCGCAAGCCGTTCGTGATCGCCGCCATCTTCGTCTTCACGCTGGCCTCGGTGCTGTGCGGCGCGGCCACCAGCATGCTGTGGCTGGTCGTGGCGCGGGGCCTGCAGGGCATTGGCGGCGGCATGCTGGTGGGCTGCGCGTTCGCCTGCATCCCGGACCTGTTCCCCGAGCCGCGCGTGCGCCTGCGCTGGCAGATCATCGTCAGTTCCGCCTTCGGCATCGCCAATGCCATCGGCCCCTCGCTGGGCGGGGTGATGACCGAGCAATACGGCTGGCGCTCGGTGTTCTACGTCAACCTGCCGGTCGGCCTCCTGGGGATCCTGTTCGTCGCCCGCTTCCTGCCACGTATCCGCCACCAGACAGTCGGCAAGATACAGCTCGACTGGCCCGGCGCGCTGCTGATCGCGGTGGCGCTGGGTTGCCTGCAGATGGTGGTGGAACTGCTGCCCAAGGGCGCCGCCTCGACCACGGTGCTGCTGCTGGGGGCCGGCAGCCTGGCGGCGTTCGCCGGCCTGTATTTCTGGGAACAGCGCTGCCCGCAACCACTGCTGCCCATCGACATGTTCCGCAACCCGGCGCTGGCGGTGCTGTTCGTGCTGGCGACACTGGTGGGTTTCATCATCTTCGCGCTGATGTTCTACGCGCCGCTGCTGCTGCAGGGCGGCTTCGGGCTGTCGCCCCAGGAGGCCGGCCTGCTCATCACACCCATGGCGGCCTGCATCACCGTGGGCAGTATCCTGAACGGCCGCATCATCAGCCACATCGACAAGCCCAACCGCATGCTGTATGCGGGCTTCTCGACGCTGGCCCTGGCCTGCCTGGGGGTCGTCACCACCCACCACGACACGCCGCACGCGCTCTTCGCGTTCTACATGTTCCTGGCCGGCATAGGCATAGGCTTCACCATGCCCAACCTGACGATCTTCGCCCAGCACACGGCCGATCGCACCCACCTGGGCATCGCCACCGCCACGCTGCAATCGACGCGCATGGTGGGCGGCATGCTGGGCACGGCTATCGTGGGTACCATCGTCTCGCACAGCTACCTGTGGCGCGTCACCGACGTGCTGCAATCGGAAAACGCGCTGCAATGGCTGCCGCAGCTGCACAACCCGCAGGTCCTGGTGGACCCGCAGGCGCAGCGCACGCTGGCCGAGCAGTTCGCCCAGCACGGCGGCCAGGCCACCGAACTGCTCGAACACGTGCGCGAGGCCCTGGTCTCGGGCATCCACAACGGCCAGATTCTCGCGGTGCTGATCGCCCTGGTCGGGCTGTGGCTGGTGCGTCGCGTGCCGGCCATCCAGATCGTGCGCCCCGAGCGCAGCAAACAGCCGGCCTCCGGGGACGCGCCGTGAACCGCGAACAACGCGGCCTGCAGGTCATCCAGCGCCTGGGCCAGACCTACCGTGCCATGCAGGCAGGCTTCAGCGGCCGCATCGGCCATGCGCTGCCGCGCTGGCGCATCCTGCTGACACTGTCCGAGCACGGCACCTGCCCACAGAAGCTCCTGGCCGAGCGCTGCCGCCTGGACCCGGCGTCGCTGACGCGGCTGCTCCATGCCATGGAACAGCTGGGCTGGCTCGCACGGCAGGTGGATACCCAGGACAACCGCCAGACCAACGTCAGCCTGACCGCGGCGGGACAGGAAGTGGTGGACGAGGCCATGCCGCGGCGCGCCTCCTTCCTCGACGAGGTCCTGCAGGACTTGTCGGAGAAGGAGCTGGATGCGCTGCTGCGAACGCTGGAGACGCTGGAGGGCAATTTCCGGCAGGCGGCCACGGGGCCCGCGGGCAGCTAGTTTCGCCGGTTTATCTGCTTTTTTGCTAAGGCCTATACAAAGAATCCGTTATCCCGCGCCGATGCGCCTCCCTACACTGGGCGCATGTTCCTCCAGCAAGGCGCGACGCAGGCCATGGCAAGAATCGTCCTGGGTATCGGATCCTCACACAGCCCCATGCTCAACAGTCCCGCCGAGGACTACGCCAAGCATGGCGCAATCGACCTGAGCGGCCGCAAGCTGCTGGACCTGGACGGGCGGCCGGTCAGCTACGAGACACTGCTGGCGCGCCGCGGCGACAGCCTGGCCCGGGCGCTCGGGCCGGACGAACTGACACGCAAGGCCGCCGCCTGCGACGCCCACATCCGCCATCTGGCCGACACGATCGACGCCGCGGCGCTGGATGCGCTGATCGTGATCGGCGACGACCAGAACGAACAATACGGCGAAGAGAACCTGCCGGCCATCCTGGTCTACTGGGGGCAGACGATCGCCAACCGGCCGCTGACCATGCCGGCGGATGCGCCGCCGTTCTGGCGCCACGCGCGGTCCCAATACCACGAGGACGAAGCGCCGCGCGAGTATCCCGTCGCGCACGAACTGGGCCGGCATCTGATCGGTTCGCTGATGGACGAGGACTTCGACGTCAGCACCTCCCGCCACCTGGCCAAGGCCCACGGCGAAGGCCACGCCTTCGGTTTCGTGCATCGGCGCCTGATGCCGGCGCGGCCGATTCCCATGCTGCCGATTTCATTGAACACCTATTACCCGCCCAACCAACCGCGGCCGCGCCGGTGCTACGAGCTTGGCCGGGCCATCGCGCGCGCGGTCGACAGCTGGGACACGCCGGCCCGTGTCGGCATCGTCGCCTCGGGAGGCCTGAGCCATTTCACGGTGGACGAAGATCTGGACCACCTGGTGCTGCGCGCCTGCGCCGAGAAGGACGCGGCCGCGCTGGCCGGCATCGATCCGGCGCGCCTGAATTCGGGCTCATCCGAGATCCGCAACTGGATTGCCACGGCGGGCGCGGCCGAACACCTGGACTTCGCCTGGCAGGCCTATGAGCCGTGCTATCGGACACCCGCTGGAACAGGCTGCGGCATGGCCTTCGCGATCTGGAAACAAGACTGACACCCCCGGGCCATGCCCCCCATCCAACAGGAGCCAGCATGCGGATCGAGCAGGACACGACGGCGGCCGAAGCCCTGCTGATGGCCTTGAAGGCCAGCGGCATCGATTACCTGTTCGCCAATGCAGGCAACGACTTCGCCCCCATCATCGAAGCGCTGGCCAACCCCGGGCTGCGCGAGGCCATGCCCGTGCCCATCACCTGCATGCACGAGACCGCGGCCATGGGAATGGCGCACGGCCATTACCTGGCCAGCGGCCGCATGCAGGCCGTGATGGTCCATGTGAACGTGGGCATGGCCAATGCGCTGTGCGGTCTGTTGAACGCCCACAGCGACAACGTACCGGTGTTCCTGCTGGCGGGGCGCACGCCGCTGACCGAGCATGGACGCGACGGCGCGCGGCTGACCCCCGTGCAATACGGGCAGGAGCTGTACGACCAGCACGCCATGGTGCGCGAACTGGTCAAATGGGAATACGAGCTGCGCTATCCCGAACAGGCATGCGGACTGGTGGCGCGGGCGGCCGCGCTGGCGATGGCGGAACCGCGCGGGCCGGTCTTTCTGGGCTTTCCGCGCGAACCGCTGCTCGACCCCCTGCCGCCGGGCGTGCGCTTCGAACCGTTTCCGGTGGCCTGTCCCACGACTCCGCACCCGGATCCCGCCGCCATCGATGAACTCGCGCAATGGCTGGCGCAGGCCCGCCATCCGCTGATCGTGGCCGAACGCGGCGATCCGGCCGGCAAGGTGGGAGCATCGCTGGCCCGGCTGGCTCAGGCCCATGCCATTCCCGTCATCGAGATCATGCCGGTGCGCAACGTCATGCCCTCGTCCCATCCCATGATGCTGGGCCATTCGGCTGGCGACCATCTCGAAGCGGCCGACGCCATCCTGGTCGTCGACGCCTCCACGCCCTGGGTGGAGCGGCTGCATCGCCCGGGCCCCGGCAAGCGCATCGCGCACCTCGGTCCCGATCCGCTGGTGGGACGGCAGCCCGTGCGCAGCTTCCAGACCGATCTGGCGATCTGCTGCGATACCGCCGCCGGGCTGGATGCCCTGCTGGCGGCCCTGCCGCCACCGACGGATGCTGTCGAGCGACGCCGCGCGCACTACACGCGGCTGTCCGAACAGCGCCGGCGGCACGCGCGCGAAGAAGCCTTGCGCGGCGGCGGCAAGCCGGTCTCCGGCGCGTACATCTCCGCTTGCGTGTCCGACGTGCTCGGTGACGACGGCCTCTGCTTCAGCGAGCTTGGCACCGTGCCGGACTACATGGACCTCAAGGGGCCCAATCGCTATTTCTTCACGCCTTATTCCGGCGCGCTGGGCTGGGGCATGCCTGCCGCCCTGGGCGCGCAGCTCGCCGACCGCGACCGGCTCGTGGTGGCGTGCGTGGGCGACGGCTCCTACGTGTTCGCCAACCCCGTCGCCTGCCACCAGATCGCCGAGGCGCAGGCGCTGCCCATCCTGACCGTCGTCAAGAACAACGGCATGTGGAACGCCGTGCGCCGATCCACGCTGGGCGTACACGGGGACGGCCATGCGGCGCGGGCAGCGGCCATGCCGCTCACGTCGCTCGAACCCTCGCCGTCCTACTCGATGGTGGCGGCCGCCAGCCGTGCCCACGTGGAAGTGGTGGAGGACGGCGCCCGGCTTGCCGGCGCGCTCGAACGCGCGATCGACGTCATCCGCAACGAACGCCGGCAGGCGCTGGTGGAGGTCCGCACGTCCCTTTCGGCGACCCATTGAAGGGCGCCCTCATACAAGACGAGGAGGAGAGCATCATGTTCACGAGATCCCTGATCGCCACGCTGATCGCCGGATGCGCGGCCCCCGCGCTGGCGCAGGCACCGGCCTACCCGAACCAGCCTATACGCCTTATCGTCCCGCATCCGCCCGGCGGCTTCACCGACATCCTGGCGCGCCTGGTCAGCCAGAAGCTGGGCGAGGACGAGGGCTGGCAGGTCATCGTCGAGAACAAGGGCGGCGGCGGCAGCACCATCGCCGAGAACTTCGTCGCGCGCGCCGCGCCGGACGGCTACACCCTCTTCGTCACCGGCCGCGACGTCACCCTGCGCAGCGCGCTCTACGACAAGCTGCCGTATGACCCCGACCGCGATTTCGCGCCGGTCAGCCAGTTGGTGTGGTCGCCCATGGTGCTGGTGGCCCACCCGTCCCTGCCGGTCGGAAATTTCCGCGAACTGCTCGACGCCGCCCGCAAGACGCCGGGCAAGATCGCCTATGCATCGCCGGGCAACGGCAGCGGCGCGCACCTGGCCATGGAGATGCTGGAATCCGACCTGGGCGTGGACCTGCTGCACGTGCCCTACAAGGGCGTGGGGCCCGCCACGACCGACCTGCTGGGCGGACAGGTCTCGCTGATGTTCCTGCAGATGGCGGTGGCCCTGCCCCACATCCGGGCCGGCAAGCTCAAGGCGCTGGCGATGCCGGCGGCCCAGCGCTCCCCCATGCTGCCCGACGTACCCACGGTGGCGGAGTCGGGCGTGCCCGGCTTCGACGTCACCCCCTGGTTCGGCATCATGACGACCGCGGGCACGCCGCCTGGAATCGTCCACCGGCTAAGCACCGCATTGGCCAAGGTCGTCCAGGCTCCGGATGTAAAGAAGAAGCTGGCCGAGCAAGGGGTAGAAGCGGTGGGCAGCACGCCCGAGGCATTCGCCGCGCTGATCGCCTCCGAGTCGCCCAAGTGGAAGAAGGTGGTCAAGGACGCCGGCGTGCGCGTCGATTGAAACGGCCCGTTCACGCGCCCTGAATGACCGGGTCGCCGCGACAGTGTTCGAGAAAATCCTTGAGGTTGTCCGACAGGAATTTCTTCTTGTGGTGGATGAGATAGAAGCGGCGCGTGAGCGGCGGCAGATCGGTGTCCAGTATGCTCAACTGGCCGGCGGTCACCATGTCCTTCACCGCGCAGCGCGACAGGCAGGCCAGCCACAGCCCTTCGGCGGCCGCGTACTTGATCGCTTCCGTGCTGCCCAGCTCGATGTCCATGTTGAGCTGGTGCAGATAGGGCAGCAGCGCCTGCTCCACCGCCAGCCTGCTGCCCGAACCGCGCTCGCGCAACAACCAGCGCGATTCGCGCAACTGCTCGCGGGTGATGCGGCGCGTATGCCACTCGGACGCCAGCGGATGCCTCGCGGAACATACGATCACCATCTCGTCCAGCAGCCACGGCGTCGGCTGGATGTCGGCATCCTGGCACGGCCCTTCGATCAGGCCCATGTCGACGTCGAAGGCCGCCACGGCCGCCGATACCTGCGCGGTATTGGCGATGGTGACCTCGATGGGCGTGTGCGGCGCGCGCAGCCGGTAGCGCGCCAACAGCCCCGGCAGCACGTAGTTGCCGATGGTGGTGCTGCATCCGAACTTCAGCGTGGCCGCCGCATGCCCGCTCTTGTCGAAGAAACCGCGCTCTATCTGCTGGGCGTTGTCCAGCAGCGCGGTAGCCTCGGCCAGCAGGGCGCGGCCGTTGTCGTTGAGGATCAGGCGCTTGCCCACCCGGTCGAACAGACGCGTGTGCAGCAGGCCTTCGAGCTCGCTCAGCGCCGCGCTGACGGCCGACTGGGACAGGGCGATTTCCGATGCCGCGCCCATGGTGCTGCCGGTCTTGGCAACGGCAACGAAGATTCTCAACTGCCTGAGGCTCATGGGCATGGGCGGTGCCTGCGATGGGGTTCCTTGCGCGGATCGTGGTGTCGCCATGCCGGGCGGGGCCGGTGGGTCGCCGGGCATAGGCGACCACTATAATGGCAACCGCCCCCAGCCGCGAACGTGACGATCCATCCGGCCGACGCGGATGCCGCATCGACGGCGGGGCATGACTCGACAGGCGCACAAGCCATGGCATCGCACACATCGACGGCCGAAGGCGCCGGCACCGGCCGGCCCGCCAGGATCCTGGTCCCGCAAACCGCGGGCACCACCAACGACCTGCTGGCCCGCGCCATCGCGCCCGGACTGGCGGCGCTGGCCGGCCGTCCCTTTCTGGTGGAGAACCGCGAAGGCGCCTCGGGTATGCTCGGCATGGACGCCGCGGCCAAGTCCGCCCCCGACGGCCTCACGCTGCTGAACAACGTCTCGAACACCCTGGCGCTGCCCTACTTCTACAAGAACCTGCCGTTCGACGTGCTGGCCGACCTCGAACCGGTCGGCGTCGAGGGCTACGGCAACCACGCGCTGGTGGTGCACCGGAGCGTGCCGGTCGAGAACGTGCGCGACTTCCTCGCCTACGCCGCCGAACACCCCAGCATGGAGTACGCGGCGCCGGGCCTGGCCACCCATCATCATCTCTGCATGGCCATGATCCAGGCAATGGCGGGCATCCGGCTGAACCCCGTGCTCTACAAAGGCTCGGCCGGCGCGATGGCGGACCTGCTGCGCGGCGAGATCCGGACCATGATCGTGCCCATACAGATCGCCGCCGAACACGCGCGCAACGGCGACCTGCGCATCCTGGGCGCCACCAGCAGGACGCCCTTTCCGCTGTACCCGGACATTCCTTCGCTACACGACCAGGGGCTGGCGGGGTTCGACGTCGAACCCTGGTTTGCCTTGTGGGCACCTCGCGGCACCCCGCCCGATGCGCTGGCGCGCTACAACGGCCTGCTGAACGAGGCCATCGGCCAGGCCGAAGTCGTCGGTGACCTGGCCCGCCACGGCGTCGTGCCCACGCCGGGCACCGTCGATGACCTGCGCCGCAAGGCGGCGGTCGAACACCGGATGTGGGGCGAGGTACTTCGAAAAATGCAGATACGGCCGGAATAGACGCTAGCTGCGGTCGATGCGCTCGCCGTACAGTTCCAGCCTGACGTCCCGCAGGCGGTAGCCCAGCGTCTCTGGCCGAGCCGGCGATCGCGACGCGCTCTGGCTTCGTGGCGTCAGCATGTCAGGGCTCCATGGCGCTATGCACCTTTCGCGACGCATGAAATGGATATTGATTGATCCAGGACGCCGCGGATCCGGCTTTGCCGGTCCGCCAGCGTCGCCCCCTTGAGGGGGCCCGCGCAAGCGGGTAGGGGGTGGGCTTCCCCTTAACCCCCGCTGATGTCCCGGGCGGCCTTTTCCAGGACGTCCAGCACACGCCGCGTCTCGGCCTCGTCCCAGCCACGCGAATGGAAGGCCAGCGCCGCGCGCAGCGTATGCATGGCCTGGTGGACCGAGCCCGGCATGGCGCGGCCGGACATCGACTGGGCCGTAATGTTCATCCGGTTCAGCACCGCGTCGACCATGGCCCGGTTTTCCCGCAGAAAGGCACGGCCTTCGTCGGTGGCCTCGAACGAACGCTTGGCGCCTTCCACGCCGGCGGCGCGGATGTGTCCCTGCTCTTCCAGCAGCGTCAGGGTCGGGTAGACCGAGCCGGGGCTGGGCGCATAGACGCCGCCGAACCGCTGTTCGAGTTCCTTGATCAATTCATAGCCCGAGCTGGGGCGTTCGGCGATCAGCGCCAGCAACACCAGCCGCAGGTCGCCCGGCCCGAAGACCCGCCCGCCCCGGCCGAAACCACGGCCGCCATCGCCGAAGCCGCCACGGCCCCGGCCATCCATGTCGAACGGGTCGCGGCCGCGATGGCCGCCCCGTCCCGCCATCCACGCGGGCCAGGCGGCCCACATCCGGTGAGGGTGAAACATAAGAATACTCCTTCGATACAGTTAAACGATATATCGTTTGTGTGTATCGTATAGATGTTCTTTTCGATATGCAATCCCCCCGCGAGGCCATCTAGCCACGCTTGCGCCCGCCTCCGCCTTCGCCTTGTTCCAGCGCGAGCCGAACGAATTCACGCGCCGCCGCCGTCTGGTAGGCGCCACGCCGCTGCATCAGGACCGCGGTTCTTTCCAGCAGGGATGGCGTGAGCGCGATCGACACGAGACCATCCCCGCCGCCGGCGATGGTGGCCGGCAGCAGGGTGGACAGCGAGGTGCGCCGCACGATCTCGATGACGGCGCCCAGCGAGTTGGCCTCCATCAGGACACGCGGGCGCAGGCCGTGCCGGCGGCAATAGCGATCGATCTGCTCGCGCGTCGCGAACTCGGCGGTCAGCAGCACCAGCGATTCGGCATCCAGCGCCTTCAGCGCCATCCGCCGCCGCCCGGCCAGCGGATGCCGGCTGCCGACCACCAGCGCCAGTGTCTCCACCAGCAGTCGCTGCGACACGATCTCGGACGAGCGCACTTCCTCGAATCCTATGCCGACGTCGTACTCGTCGTCCGCCAGCAGCGCCTCGATGCGCTCCTGCGGCATTTCCCGCAGGATCAGCGAGACGTTGGGATGGCGGGCGTGGAAGCGCTCGACCAGCGGCCCGACCAGATACGAGGCGAAGGTGGGCGTGACCGCCAGCCGCAGCGCCCCCCGGCTCAGGTCGCCCACGTCGTGGATCGCGCGCCGGCCTTCCTCCAGGTCCTGCAAGGCCTTGCGGGCATGCTTGAAATAGATGTGGCCCGCATCCGTGAGCCGCGTCGCGCGTCCCGTCCGGTCGAACAATTGCGCCTCCAGCATCTCTTCCAACTGCCGTATCTGCTGCGACAGGGCCGGCTGCGAGACATGCAGCGCCGCGGCGGCGCGCGTGAAGCTGCGATGCTCAGCCACGGCCAGGAAATAATGGATGGGTCGGAGCAGCATGGACGGACCTTATAAGAGGAAATTATCGAAAAGATAATAAATCCGTCTTTTACCTTATTGATCGTGGAACGTAAGATCGATGCCCTGCCACCGGTCCGTCCTCATTGGGAGACAGCAACATGAACATGCCCGAGCATTTCCTGCGCATGGCGGTCGATCTCGCCCGCAAGAACGCGGAATGCGGCGGCCGCCCCTTTGGCGCAGTCATCGTCAGGAACGGTTCGGTCATCGGCACCGGCGTCAACCAGATACTCTCGTGCGCCGACCCCACCGCCCACGCCGAGCTGTCCGCCATCCGCGCCGCCTGCCGCGCGCTGGGTTCGCCGCGCCTGGACGGCTGTGTGGTGTACGCCAGCGCGCAGCCCTGCCCGATGTGCCTGGCCGCGATCCACATGACCGGCATACGCGAGGTCGTCTACGCCTATTCGAACGACGACGCCGAACCCTACGGACTGTCGTCCGCGCGCATCTACCGCGAACTGGCCCTGCCGTTGTCCGAACAGTCGATCAGCATCGTCCACTATCCGATCTCGCCCGCGCCGCAGTTGTACGAGTCGTGGCGCGCCGTGGTCAGCGAACGCGCCTGACACCGCGCCAGGCCCGTCAGGCCTGGTCCGGAAATACCCCGCGGCCGGATGGAAGCGGCGCGCCCGGAGGTAGCAACGGGAGACCGTAGCCGGTCATTTCGAAGGTCTCTACACCTCTGCCAAGCGTTCGACCGTATCGGGATATTTCTCGACCAGACGGATCAGCAAGGCAGCTTGGGCATTGGGCTTGGCCCGGCCTTGTTCCCAGTTTTCCAGCGTGCGAGAGTTCGTACGCAGATAGCGCGCAAACACGGGACGCGACAAATGCAGCCGCTCGCGCAGGGCCAACACTTCTTCCGCGGTCACGTCAGGCGCCGGATTGATTTCCACTTCGTGCGTCCGCAGCGTCTGCTTGCCGGCACGCGCATTCGTCAAGGCATCAAAGCCTTCGGCAAGCTCCGCAAACAGGTTTCGCTTTTTCATCGCCGCACCTCCAACTCCGCTTTCAACATACTCTTGAGCGCCCGCTTTTCGTCGGAGCTCAAGTCGACCATTTCATCCTTGCCATACAGGGTGAACAGCCAGAACTGCGAACCGCCGTCCCACCAGTAGTAGATCACCCGCAAACCGCCCCGCTTGCCGTTCGCTGAAGGCAGCTTTCATCACAAAACTATACGCAAGTTGCGTATATATTCAAGCGTTCATCACTGACCGGTGACACCCGGCGGCAAAGGTGGGAAACCCCACCCTATCGGGGCCAGGCCGCCATCGCCGCACTGGCCACCCGCTCCAGCTCCGCACGTTTTGCGCCGTCCCTGGCCTGCAACGACATCCCCTGCACGACCGTCGTGAAGTACCGGGCCAGGGTATCCAGGTCGATCTCCGGCGGCAGTTCCCCATCGGCCACCCCCTGCTCCAGCCGTTCGCGCACGTGCCGGGTCGAGGCCAGCCGGTGGCTCCGCAGGAAAGCCGCCATGCCTTGGTTGGCCGGCGTGCAGTTGGTCGCCCCCAGTACCATGAAGCATCCCTTGGGCTTGCCCGGCAGCGTCAGCGCCGTCGCGGCGGCCATCAGCATGCCTTCGACCGCCGCCCGCGCGGTCTTGCCCTCGCGCAGCGCCACGTCGGTCATCCCGCCGTCGGTGTGGCGGTAGCGTTCCACGGCCTCGCGGAACAGGGCCTCCTTGCCGCCGAAGGCTCCGTACAGGCTGGGCGCGTTGATGCCCATCGCCGTCGTCAGGTCGGACAGCGACGTGCCTTCATAGCCCCGCTCCCAGAAAACCTCCATTGCCCGCTGCAAGGCAGCGTCGCGGTCGAAGCCGCGCGGGCGTCCCCGTTCAGCCATAGCGCACCTTTTTTGTAACGATCGATATAAAAATCCTTGACGCTCCGTGAAGACGTCGTGGATCATTTTATAACGATCATTACGGAATTGGAGCAAAACATGTCCCGACTTTCAGGAAAAGTGGCCTTGGTAACCGGCGCGAGCCGTGGCATAGGCGCGGCCATCGCGCTGCGACTGGCGCGCGAGGGCGCGGATGTGGCGATCACCTACGCCAGTTCGCCGGACAAGGCCGAGGCGGTGGCCGGCGAACTGCGCGAGACGGGCCGACGCGCCGTGGCCCTGCGCAGCGACAGCGCCGAACCCCACGCCCCCGCTCAGGCGGTGGCGCGCGTCGTGGAGGAGTTCGGCCGGCTCGACATCCTGGTCAGCAACGCCGGGATCGGCTACTGGAAGGCGCTGGAGGATTTCACCATCGAAGAGTTCGACCGCGTGATGGCGGTGAACGTGCGCGCCGCCTTCACGGGCGCCCAGGCCGCGGCGGCGCGCATGGGGCAAGGCGGCCGCATCATCACGATCGGCAGTTGCAACGCCGATCGCGTGCCGGCCCCCGGCTCGACGCTCTATGCAATGAGCAAGTCGGCGCTGATCGGCCTGACCAAGGGCATGGCGCGCGACCTGGGCCCGCGCGGCATCACCGCCAACCTGGTCCAGCCCGGCCCGATCGACACCGACATGAACCCGGCCGACGGCGAACGCGCGGACGGCCTGCGCGCGCTGATGGCGCTGGGGCACTACGGCGAAGGCGAGGACGTGGCGGGGCTGGTCGCCTATCTGGCCAGCGCGGAGAGCCGCTTCGTCACCGGGACCGCGCTGACCATAGACGGCGGCTACAACATCTGAGCCGGACATGGAAACGACCGCCCCCACCCCCCATCGCTCCGATGCCGCCGGCAAGGCCATCGTCCTGGCCGCCGTCTGCCTGGCGGGGCTCATGATGCCGCTCAGCTTCACCGGTCCCGCCGTGGCCACCCCGGCCATCGCGCGGGACCTCGGCGGCAGCCCCATCGCGCTGGCCTGGGTCGTGAACGCCTTCGTGCTCGCGTTCGGCAGCTTCGTGCTGGCGGCCGGCACGCTGGCCGACCAGTATGGCCGCAAGCGCATCTTTCGCCTGGGGGTGCTGGGCTTCACGCTGCTGTCGGCCGTGACCGCCTTCGCTCCCAGCCTGCTGGTGCTGGACCTGCTGCGCGGCGCGCAGGGCATCGCGGCGGCGATGGCCATGGCGGGCGGCGCGGCCTCGCTGACCCAGGAGTTCGACGGCCCGGCGCGCACGCGGGCCTTCAGCCTGCTGGGCACCACCTTCGGCGTCGGCCTGGCCTTCGGACCGATCTGGTCGGGCCTGCTGATCGAGCACTTCGGCTGGCGGGCCATCTTCCTGTCGGGCACGGGCATCGGCCTGCTGGTGCTGCTCGTGGGCGTACCGCGGATGCGCGAGACGCGCGACCCCGGCGCGCACGGCATCGACGCCTGGGGAACCGCGACCTTCACCGCCGCGCTGAGCCTGCTGATCTTCGGCATCGTGACCGGCCCTCAGTACGGCTGGGCGAGTCCGGCCGTGCTCGCGCTGCTGGGCGGATCGTTCGCCCTGCTGGCCGCGTTCGCCACCATCGAGCGGCGGCAGGCGCGGCCCATGCTCGATCTGTCGCTGTTCCGCTATCGCCGTTTCGTGGGCGTGCAACTGCTGCCGCTCGCGACGGCCGTGTGCTTCGTCGTGCTGCTGATCCTCCTGCCGATAGGCTTCATCGGCGTCGAAGGCTATTCGGAGATCCGGGCCGGCCTGATGATGATCCCGCTGTCGCTGCCCATGGCCATCGTGCCGTTCCTGGCGGGGATGCTGGCGCGCAGGTATCCGGCGGGCGTGCTGTCCGCGGCGGGCCTGGTGGTGGCCGCCGCGGGGCTGGTGTGGCTGGCCGCGATACCGTTGGGCCAGCAGTCCACGGCCATCGTCTGGCCCATGCTGCTGATCGGCGCGGGCACCGGGCTACCGTGGGGACTGATGGACGACCTGTCGGTCAGCGTGGTGCCCAAGGAACGCGCCGGCATGGCCACCGGCATCTTCTCGACCATGCGGCTCGCGGGCGAGGCCGTCGCGCTCGCGGCCGCGGCGGCGCTGCTGCTGGCGCTGACGCAGTCGGGCCTGGCGCATACCTTGCACGAACCGCGCGCCGTGGCCGCCATTCCGGCCATCGCCAACGACATGGCGGCCGGGGCGCTGGGACACGCGGCCGCGCAGCTCGGCGGCGAAGGCAGGGCACTGCTGGTGGCGGTGTACGCCGACGCCTTCCGTACCTTGCTTCTCGTCCTGGCGGCGCTGACCCTGGCAGGGGCGCTGGCGGCCTGGCTGCTGCTCAGGCCCGCGGCCTACCGCGCCAGTTCCCTGATCCAGTCCACGAACGCCTCGACCTCCGGCCGCCGCGCGACGTCCGCCCGCATCACCAGGTAGTAGGCGAAGCGAGCCGGCCAGGGCTTGTCCAGCGCCTGCGCGAGGCGGCCGGCGGCGATCTCCTCGCGCGCGTACTCCTGGGGCACCAGCGCCAGCCCCTGCCCGGCCTGGGCCGCGCGGATCAGCAGATAGTCGTCTTCGAGCGCCGTGCCGCGCGCGGCGCGCGGATCGGCGGGCTCGCCATGCGCCGCCAGCCACAGCGCCCAGTCCGCGCGGTCGGCATCCTGCAGCAGCGGATAGGCCAGGCAGTCGGCGGGCTCGCGGATCGGCGCGCCCGCCGCGAGCAGCGCGGGACTCGCGACCGGCACCAGCACCGGGGCGATCAGGCGCTCCGACAGCAGGCCGGGATAGTGCCCCAGGCCATGACGAATGGCGACATCGACCCCGTCCCGCCGGAGATCGACCAGCCCTGGCGATGCCTCGATACGGACTTCGATATCGGGATACCGGCTGGTGAAACTCCCCAGCCGCGGCACGAGCCAGGACGCGGCGAAGGCAGGCACCGTGCTGATGGTGATCGCCTTGCGCGCACGTTCGGCTTCCAGCGTCCGCAGGGCCTGCTCGATCTGGTCGAACGCCATCAGCAGGGCGGGATGCACGCGCGCGCCCGCCTCGGTCGGCACCATCCTGTGGCGGCTGCGCACGAACAGCGGCACGCCGACACGCTCTTCCAACTGCCGGATCTGCTGGCTGACCGCGCCCGACGTCACGCCCAGCGCTTCGGCGGCGCGCTTCATGCTGCCATGGCGCCCGACTTCCGCGAAAGCGCGCAGGGCAAGCAGGGGGAACACAGGATTCATGGTTTAGATTTTCTAAATCCAATGAGCAGATCAAATCGTTTTGATTTTCTTTTCTTCACAGGGAGAATTGCATGGATCCCTCCCACTTGAAGTTTAGTCCAGCTTTTCATCGATCATGATCGACCTCTACACCGACAGCTCGCCCAACGGCTTCAAGGCAACCATCGCGCTGGAAGAACTGGCGCTGCCCTATCGCCTGCACCACGTCCGCATCGACCAGGGCGACCACCGGCAGCCGGACTTCCTGGCGCTCAATCCGCATGGCCGCATTCCCGCGATGACCGACGACGACACCGGCGTCGCGCTGTTCGAATCGGCCGCCATCCTGCTCTATCTCGCGGAGAAGACCGGCCGGCTGCTGCCGCGCGACACCCCGGGGCGTTGGGAGGCGATCAAGTGGTTGCAATTCCACGCCTCCAGCATGGGGCCCATCATCGGACAGCGCGTGCATTTCGAGCTGTTCGCCCAGGAACGCCTGCCCACTGCCATCGCCCGCTACCAGGGCCTGACGGAAGACGTCTTCGCCGTGCTCGACGCCCGGCTGGCCGGGCATCCGTATCTGGCCGGCGACGCATACTCCATCGCCGACATCGCGACCTTCGGCTGGACGCACATCGCGCGCATCATCGACTTCGACTTCAGCCGGCATCGGCATTTGTCGGCGTGGCATGAGCGCGTGGCCGGGAGGCCGGCGGTGCGCAAGGGGGTCACGCTGCCCGCGCCGGCGACGGGGGCTTGAGCGTCGCCTCAAGGCGCTATGAGGTGGTGTCGTCCCTGCGCAGCGCGGGCGGCACCTGATCCTTGATCCAGCGCACGACGGTACGGATGGCGCGGTCTTCCCACGCCGATTCGCGCGCCAGCAGGTAATAGGCCGTGCCCGAAGGCACGCCCTCGCACGGAGCGACCAGATCATCGGCCAGCGCATGATCGGTCAGCATCAACGAAGGCAGGATGGCCATGCCCTCGCCCTGGCGCGCGGCTTCCAGCGCCATGAAGAAATGCCCGCACTCCAGGTCCTTGACCTGACCCGTGCCGCGCAGGCCATGGGAGCGGAACCAGTCCGACCAGCAGAAGGGCCGATTGAAGTTGTGGATCAACGGCAGCCCGGCCAACTCCCGCGCCGAGGCGGCCTCGCCGCAAAGCTCGCGCCGGCCCACGGGCGTCAGGACATCGTCGGCCAGATGCTCGGCGCACACGCCGCGCCAATTCTCGACCATCTCGAAATCGATGCGCCGCCTCGACTGGCCGGCCCTCGCTCCCGGCGGATTGCCGAGCCGGATCGCAAGATCGGGTTCGTCCCGTGAAAAATCCACCGGCGCCATCGAGGTCGCCACGCGCAGTTCTATCCACGGGTGCTTCGCGCTGAACGCCGACAGCCGCGGCAACAGCCATAGATTGGCCAGCGACGGCATGACATCCAGCGCGATCACCGACTTGGAACGCCCCCGGCCCCGGCTGGCGTCCTCCAGCAGATCGAAGGCCTGCCTGACCCGCGCCAGGTAGCTGGCGCCGAACGGCGTCAGTACCACCCCGCGCGGCCCCCGCTCGAACAGCCGGCGCGACAGGGCCTCTTCCAGGTTGCGGATATGCCGGCTGACGGCTCCCTGGGTCACGCACAGCTCTTCGGCCGCCTTGGTGAAATTCAAGTGATAGCCGGCGGATTCGAACACCCGCAGGGACAACAAGGGCGGCAGGGCACGGCGCATCGCGAACCTCATCCTGGCATGAGCCATGACTATAGCTCATGGCTCATGCCAGGATTTTCGGTACGCCGCCAGGACGGGCCTTCCTAAGATGCACGCATGGACGCGCTGCGGACATCACTCGAACAAGGAGCCTTCATGCACACCATCCCCACCATCTACGGCGAACTCGCCGTGCCCAGCCTGCCCGTCGCGGGCCAGGACCAACGCTATGCGGTGCGCCGCATCTACTGCACCGGCAAGAACTACCTGGCCCACGTCCGGGAAATGAACGGCGACGTCAACGAACCGCCTTTCTTCTTCCAGAAGCCGGCCGATGCGATCGTGCAAAGCGGCGCGACCGTACCCTATCCCCCCGCCACCCGCGATTTCCACTACGAAGCGGAACTGGTGATCGCCATCGGCCGGCGCGGCGCCGACATCCCGCGCGAATCGGCGCTGGATCATGTCTACGGCTATGCCCTGGGACTGGACCTGACCCGGCGCGACCTGCAGAACCTGTGCGCCGCCAAGCAACTGCCGTGGGAGGCCGGCAAGGCCTTCGACCACAGCGCTCCGGTCGGCGCGATCCGTCCGGTCGACAATGGCGGCCACCCGCTGGACCGGCGCATCAGCCTGACCCAGAACGGCGTCGTGCGCCAGGATGCCGCGCTGGCGGACATGATCTGGGACGTACCGGCCATCATTGCCCGCCTGTCGCAAAGCTGCGAGCTGTATCCGGGCGACCTGATCTTCACCGGCACGCCCGAGGGCGTCGGCCCCGCCCAGCGCGGCGACGAGTTGGCGGCCTCGGTCGAAGGCCTGCCCGAACTGACGGTACGGATCGCCTGACGGCAGACGTCCAGCCCCACTGATCATCATGCAGCTCACCGACATCCTCCTGCTGATCCTGGCCGGCTTCGCGGCCGGCCTGGTCAACACCATCGCCGGCGGCGGCACCTTCTTCTCGTTCCCGGCGCTGCTGTGGGCGGGCGTGCCGCCGGTCTCGGCCAATGCCACCAACTCGGTGGCGCTCTGGCCGGCAAGCCTGGCCGGCGCCTGGGCCTACCGACAGGAGCTGCGCAAGTACCGGCGCATGCTGGTGCCGCTGGCCGCCCTGTCCCTGGTCGGCGGCGTGGCTGGCGGCCTGCTGCTGATCTCCATCCAGGACGCGGTATTCTCGCGCCTCATTCCGTGGCTGTTGCTGTTCGCGACCCTGCTGTTCGCCGCCAGCCGCCACCTGGCGTCCTGGGCCGCGACCAGGCGGCGTCCGGACGGCACCAGCACGCTGGCGCGCGCCGGCTACCTGCTGGTCGCCGTGTACGGCGGCTTCTTCGGCGCCGGCATGGGCATCCTGCTGCTGGCCGCGCTGGCCATCGCGGGCCACGAAGACATCCACGAACTGAACGCGATCAAGAACCTGCTCACGGCGGTGATCTACAGCGTCAGCGTCGCGACCTTCGTCGCCGCCGGGGCCGTCAGTTGGCTGGCCATGGCGGCCACCCTCGTAGGCGCCACCCTGGGCGGCTTCTACGGCGCGCAGCTCTCGCGCCTGGTGTCCGCCGCGGCGCTGCGCCGTATCGTGATCGGCATTGGCCTGTGCCTGAGCGCGATCTATTTCATCAAGGCCTACTGAACAACGAAACGAAACAGAAGCGTCGACAGGCGCCGACCCCCGAGGAGACTCACGATGAAGCACCTTGCCTGGATCCTGCCGTTCGGTCTTTGCCTCGCGCCCCTGAGCGCGACCAACGCCGCGGACTATCCCGTCCGCCCCATCCGCCTGATCGTCCCCTTCGGGCCGGGAGGCGGCACGGACACCTCGGGCCGCCTGCTAGCCCAGCACCTGTCCACCTCGCTGGGCCAGACCGTCGTGGTCGAGAACCGCCCCGGCGCGGCCGGCATGCTGGCGGTCGACGGCGTGGCCAAGGCGGCGCCCGACGGCTACACCCTGCTGCTGTGCGACACCTCGTATGCCATCAACGCCGCGCTGCGGCCGCGTGAAGGATTCGACTACGTGCGCGGCATGCGGCCGGTGGCCCGCTTCGCGGCCTCGCCCATGGTACTGGCGGTCAAACAGGACCTGCCCGCGCGCACCACCGCCGAATATGTCGCACTCGCCCGGGCCCGCCCCGACAGCCTGAACGTCGGGTCCGCCGGCAATGGCTCGATCGGACACCTGTCCAAGGCGCTGTTCGACGACGTAGCCGGAATCCGCAGCACGCACGTCCCCTACAAGGGCTCGTCCGCCGCCGTGTCCGACCTCCTGGCGGGCCAGATCGACGCCGTCTTCGGCACCCTGCCTTCCCTGGTGAGCCACGCCGGGACATCGCGCGTGCGTCTGCTGGCGGTCATGTCCGGCCGGCGCTCGACGCTCGCTCCCGACCTTCCCGCCGCGGGCGAGGCCGGGCTTGCCGGACTCGAAGCCGTCTCGTGGTTCGGTGTGATCGCGCCAGCGCGAACGCCGGACAACATCGTGACCCGGCTCGACCAGGCCATTGCCCGCATCACCCAGGATCCGGCGTTTCGCCAGGCGCTCGCCAGGCAAGGCATGGAAGGCGACTATGCGGCGGCGGCCGGCTTCACCTCATCGTTGACGGATGAAGTCGCCAAATGGAAGCAGGTGATCGGCGCGGCGCGCATCACGGCGGACTGATGCCGGCGCACAAGACCTATATCCAGCAGCGGCATGTTTACGACGGCCTGTGCAAGGCGGCGGGGTTAAGCAACATGCATTGACTGCGGCATCGGTATGCGCAGATGCAGTATGAGATGCTGATGGGGTGGAAGGCGTCTGTGGCCGGGGGAATTCATTGTTCGGCCATGTCTGCTGAACAACGCCTACAAGACCACCAGGTCCGACTACATATCAGTCTTGAGCTAGGGCATGGGCGAGTCGGTGCAGTCTCGATTTATCTTGGCCGGTAGCAATATTCAAACAGTCTGTCCCAGCGGCAGCGCGTTCAGTTCCGCACGAGCATCCCGCCAGGCAGGATAGTGTTGGGTCAGCAACGATATGAACTGCTCACTGTGCGTCGGTTCGATCAGATGGATCATTTCATGCACGATCACATATTCAAGCAAGTCACGAGGCTTCTTGGCCAGTTCCGTGTTGAGCCGAATGTGAGCCTGGCGATGATTGCAACTACCCCATTTGGTTTTCATCCGTTGCAGGAAGTAGCCATTGACCTTCACGCCGATACGCGGCTCCCAGTATTCGATCAGGGGTGAAATAGCTTGGTGTAGCAAACCGCGTTGCCAGCGTTGATAGATGGCTTCGCGCTTGGCTGCGTTGGTGCCGGGGCGCACAAACAAGGTGATGCGCCTGTGATCCATCTTCACCTTAGGCGGGGCATCGCGCTCCAGCACCGATAGCAGATAGCGGCGTCCCCAAATGTAATGGCTTTCCCTGGTAACGAACTGGCGAGGAGTTTCGCGGGACTGTGCCTGCAATTGCGCCTGTTGCTGGCGAATCCAACGCAGCTTGGAAACGGCATAGGCTCGAGCCACTTCCAGCCGTGTGCCCGTTGGTGCCACCAGCGTTACCACCCCCTCGGGCGGATGCACGGAAAGATGGACATTCTTCACGGCCTTGAACGTGACGGCGATGTCTAGTTCCCCCAGACGTATGTGCGTCTGCGTCATCAGTAGTTCGGCTGATTTCTCAGCAAATCGAATAGTTTTAGCGTGGCCTCGCGGTTGCGTCCGGTCAACGGATGCAGGAAATTCTGCACGATGCGCTCCTTGGCTTCATCGCCACGCCATCCTGCCGGGGCTTCGTCACGCATCACACGATCGATCTTCAGCGCCAGCAAGGCCAACAGGTCTCCGTATTCGGCCTGTGGCTCTTTGACTACACCACCCGCATCGGGCAGCACATCGCTGGAAATGATGTCAGGAAGATTGCGATAAATCACCAGCGCACCTGCATTGCCGTGCAACATGGCAGGTTCATCGATGTCGTGTTGTTTCGCGCGGTGCTTCTTCAGGATGTCTTCCGCCTTGCTCAAGAATGCTTCGTAAGCCTCAGTGCCTTCACGGCTTTGCTGGATCAAGTCATCGAGTAGCTTGGACATCTGCTCATAAAAGCGCGGGTCGGTCAGGCGATCTCGGATGATGGTCTTGCGGACGTTGTTGATGATGGTTTCCGCAATGGCGTTCTTCGACAGCTTGCCCTTCTCGTTGAGCTTCTTGGCGATGGCATTGTGGATGCCGGTCTCGATAATCAGCTCGGTCAGCGACAGTTCGGCCAACTCGCCCAACGCCTGCGCTGGCTCGGCCTGGATATAGGTGTTGATGAGGTGACGCATGTCGGCCTCATAGGGCTTGATGTCCAGCTCTTCGCCGCTGTAATGCTTGATGGCCGAACGCACTTCGGCATAGAACTCGGTTTCTCGCCGCAAGGTGTCAGCTTCGCTGTCTGAGTAACCCGCCTCGGTCAGGTTCTGAGCGATGTCCGCGAAGGCACGCAGATAGGTCGCCACCGCCTTGTAGAAGGCAATGCGCAGCGCCTCGCTTTCCAGCAGCGCCTCCGAATTACCAGCGTGGCCGCAGAAATAGTGGATGAACTGCTCAAGATCTCGCGGCTGCGGAACCGGCTCGCACAGGTAATGCAGCGTTTCACGGGCTTCGTCCAGCTGCTTGCGGCCTTCCTCCAGCCAGTTCTTCAGGTGGACGTTGTTTTCGCCGCCGTTGCCTGTGTCGATGTCCAGTTCGTCGGAGCTGTACACCGCAATGGCCTGTTGCACGTCACCGAACAGCTCCTTGTAATCGACGATATGGCCATAGTCCTTGTCGTCACCGTCAAGCCGGTTGGTACGGCAGATGGCCTGGAACAGGTTATGGTCGTGCAGTTCGTTGTCCAGGTAGATGTAGGAGCAGCTGGGTGCATCGAAACCGGTGAGCAGCTTGCTGACCACGATCAGCAGCTTCATGCTGGCAGGCTCTTCGATGAAGCGTCGCTTGGTTTCGTCTTCGTACTGTTTGGTAGTCTGGCCGGCGCGCAGCACATGCTGCTTGTAGGTGTCGTATTTGTAGCGTTCGTCGCTACCGGCCGATTCTTTCGAGATGGCAACCGGGTTGGGTTCGTACGAGGTGATGATGCCCACATGGGGGCCGAAATGCGTGTTCTGAAACAACCGGAGGTAATGGCAGGCATCATAGATCGAAGCCGCCACCAGGATCGCCGTGCCACGATCATTGTCCAGGCGAGGCTTGAGGCTGAAATCCTCGATGAGGTTGGCGACGATGCGATCCTTGCGCTCCTTGGCGCTCATCAGCTCTTCCATCGTGGCCCAGCGCTTGCGCAGGATGGATTTCTGGAAGTTGTTTAGTCCGCGCGTTTTCTTCTCGAACCAGGCATCGATGGCCTTGCGTGAAGTCAGTCGCTGCGGCACATCACGGGCCTCGTATTTCAAATCCAGCACCACCTTGTCGGCCACCGCTTCGTGGAACTTGTAGGTGTGGATATACGTGCCGAACACTTCGCGGGTGGTTTGCCGATCCTTGCGCAACAGCGGCGTGCCGGTGAAGCCGATGAAGATGGCGTCGGCCAGCCAGCGCTTCATCTGCTTGTTCATGTTGCCGCCTTGGGTGCGGTGGCACTCGTCCACGAACACATAGAAACGCCCATGGATAGGCGGTGGCACACCCTTGAGATCAGCCGCATCGAACTTGTGGATCAATGCGCACAACAAGCGTGGTGTGGTGGCACTGAGTTTTTGCACGAAGTCCGCGCGTGAGGTGATGCGCGGAGGAGCCGATCCCTCGCCGATCACCCCGGCATTGCGCATCACGCCTTCAATCTGCTTGTCCAGCTCGTCGCGGTCGGTCACCACCAGCACCCGCGCCTGCGGGTCGTGTTCCAGCAACCACTTCGCCAACAACACCATCAGGATACTCTTGCCGCTACCCTGGGTGTGCCAGATCACGCCACCCTCGCGTTTGGCGATGCGTTCCTGCGCGGCCTTGAGGCCCTGGTACTGGTGTTGCCGGGGCACCTTCTTGAAACCCGCATCGAAGATCACGAAGTTGCGGATCAAATCCAGCAACCGCGCCTTCTCGCACATCTGAACCAACGGACGATCCAGCAACGCGCCCGCTGTTGCCATGGCTGACGGTTGTTCATCCTTCCACTGCACGAAGAACTGTTCCGGTGTGCCGGTGGTGCCGTAGCGCAAACCTTGCGCATCGCTGCCCGCCAGCAGCAACTGCACGGTGCTGAAGAAGCCCTGATTGAAGGTTTCCTCCTGATTGCTGCATAACTGGCGAATACCATCGCCCACATCAACCGAGCTGCGCTTGAGCTCGATCACCGCCACCGCCAAGCCATTGATGTACAGAACGATGTCCGGCCGACGGGTGCTCCCGCCCCGCAGCGTCACTTCCTCAGCCAGCGCGAAGTGATTGCGCTCGGGCTGCGCCCAGTCGATCAACTGCACTGTCTCATGCGATTGGCCCGCCGCGATCTGCACCGGCACGCCATAGCGAAGTAACTGGTAGGTGCGCAGATTGGCCTGATAGGGCGTGATGCCGGTGACATCCACGGCGACTTCCAGCTTCTGCAAAGCAGCGCTGATGTGGGATGGCGAATAACCACGAGCAGACAGGTTGGCGCGCAGCAGATCGACTTCGATGGCGCGGTTGTGATCGCGCTTGCTCCAGTTGCCCAGGTGCTCGTAGCCCAGGCCGCCATTGACCGGTGGGGTGGTGAACAGCCGGGCAACGCGGTTTTGGCTGTTGCGCTCGGAGCGCGCCATGGGTTGGGTCATCGCATCATTCCTCGGTGCCATCATCCATGGGCTTGCCCAGCTCCCGCTCGATCTGTTCGATCGTCGGCAGGCTGGTTTGCAGCTCTTGCGGCAGGGATTCCACCAGTTTGTATTCGGCAATGCCCATAGGCTGCGACTTGTCGCCCAGGGCGTACTCGGCCACCACCTTGTTTTTGCTCTTGCACAGCAGCAGGCCAATGCTCGGGTTGTCCTGCGCGTGCTTCACCTGCCGATCCACCGCCGTCAGGTAAAAGCCCAGTTGTCCCAGGTGCTCGGGCTTGAACTTGCCTGCCTTCAGTTCGATCACCACGTAACAGCGCAGCTTGAGGTGGTAGAACAACAGGTCGATGAAGAACTCCTCGCCACCCACGTCCAGCAACACCTGCCGGCCAACGAACGCGAAGCCCGCACCCAGCTCCAGCAGGAAATCAGTGACGTGCTGCACCAGCGCGCTTTCGATCTCGCGCTCCTGTGCTTCATCGCCCAGGCCGAGGAAATCGAAGCGGTACGGGTCTTTCAGCGACTCAATGGCCAGATCGGACTGCGGCGCGGGCAGGCGCTGAACGAAGTTGGTAACGGCTTTGCCCGTGCGCTCCAGCAGGCGGGTTTCGATATGGATGTTCAACATATTCCGCGACCAGCCATGTTCGATGGCGGCGCGGGCATAGGCCAGGCGCTCCGTTGACGCTTTCAGGCGATCCAGCAATACCAAGTTGTGACCCCAGGGCAATTGTGCAGCAGCCTGCTGCACAATTTCAGCGTCCGGCCAGGCCTCGGCAAACGCACGCATGTACTTGAGGTTGCGCGGCGAAAAACCTTTCATCTCCGGGAACGCCGTGCGCAGATCATGCGCCAACCGATCGATCACCTTGGCACCCCAACCCTGTTCGGCCTGCCGCGCCAGAATGTCGCGGCCGATTTGCCAGTAAAGGCTCACCAGTTCCCGGTTGACCGCCAGCACCGCACGCTGCTGCGCGGTGTGGATGCGACCCTTCAGGTCGGACAGCCAGTCGGCGTAGCCTTGTGGGGCTGGAATTAGTGAGGCGGGCTTGTCAGTCATGGCAATGTCGCTCCCTTCGGCACAAAACCTTTCTCTCGCATCCAGCCAAGAGCCATCAGCCAGCGATCCTCAAGTATCCGCTGCTTAGCTTCGTGCCAATTGTGCAGCACCTCGTGCACGATCATTTCATCGGAGACGGCTCCTTTCTCACGCAGCAAATCGCTCCACGCCGCCAGCAAGGTGGCGACGATTTCGCACTGCTCCGTTTTAGCAGTCTTGAAGGCGCTCAGAATCTTCTCAAGAGTTTCGCCAACTCCGGAAAAATGCCGCTCGAAGTACGGTTTGTGACCGCCACGCTTCGCCAGTGGTACGTACTGGTAACGGCCTTCTTGCTTTCGCGCCTCGAACCATTGCTGCTTCTGCAACTGACTGTCTATCGAGCGAAGTGCCCGGTTGTCATATGGGCCAGCGGCCTTGCGGCGGTAAGTAGAGCCGGTATCCACCTGACACAGGTGTTCGGCAAGGAACATCATCTTCTCGAACTTGACGTGGCCAAAGGTCGGCTGATCGTGCAACTGATCGATGATTTCGGCTGCCAGCACGCTTCTCAGGAAATGGACGTTCGCCTTGCGTCCTTCTGTTTGCGCCGCCACCTCGCCAACCGGTTTGGCATCAGGTATTACCAACCGCGTCCTACCAGTCAGCAGCTCCTGCATCATGGCCTGCTTGAGGGCGCGGGTCTTGGCGCGGCGGGTTGCGAGGGCGGCGATCTCAGCATCCATGTCGGAGAGCAAAGCGGAAATCGCCTGCTGCTCGCGAATACCAGGAAGTCTCAGTTCGACGCTGGCGATATGTGTTCGATTCGTCGCATATACCTTTGTGCCGGCTGCAAGCTGCCGAAGGTGAGCACGGAATTTCGGGATGAACTGAATATAGGCTTTGAAACCATCTGCCAGCACACTCTTGTCAAACCTGATTGCAATGGTGTGCAGCCCCGAGACCAGTTCGATGCCTGTTGCATTTTGGATTTCAACAGATTTACCAACGCCATCCATATCCTCAGATGCGTCAGCAAAAATAAGGTCGCCGTTTTGCAGGCGGTCCAAACGACTTGCCTTGGCGCGCGGGAGACAAGGCATTTCTACGTTGGCGGGGTTGAGCTCCACTCGCGAAGACCCGTGAATGTCGCCGTAATGCAAGTATCGAACATCTTCGCTGTAAGAAAGCTCGGCACGCGAATTCACACCGTTCTTCAGGAAGGTCAGATGATCTCCCAACTGCTTCACCTCCCACTTCCCACCAAATCCCGGCAGGCGGGCTTGGCCGGTGAGCAGTTGCTGCATGGTGGCCTGTTTGATGGCGCGTTTTTTGGCGATCAGGTGATCCAGCCCGTCCAGCAGGGCGTCCATATCGCCGAGGGCGGTGGCGATGGTGCGTTGTTCAGCCTCTGTAGGAGGGAGCGGAATAGAAAATCTAGCTAAGTCCTGTGCGCCAAGATTTGGCTGTGCAGCTCCACCAGCCCATTTTTCGATCATTCTTGCGCATAGATCAGAAGAAAAATAACTGCTCAAGTAATCTTGAACTACGCCCCCAAATTTCCTTCGCACAATAATTAAGGAGCTTGCAATAGCTCCCTTACCAAAGTTAGGAGGAATAGTTCCAAATTTTCCAAGTGATCCACGAAGGCAAAATAATGTATCTCCAGCCTTGACCTTTCCTCCCCCCAGCCGGGCATAACTCTCCTCTGTGATGTAGTCCATAGAAGAAAGACTAATTTTTCCGTTCAAAAGATGTCCGGCGTTTATGAATGGAACGCCGATAGCTTTGAATGAGTTAGGAGATGGATAATTGCTACCACGATCACCATTTTCAAATTCACAAACATCTCCGAGTACTGCCGTACTCCAATCCTCCGGAATCACTCCCACTTCCGTCCGCTTGTATCCCGGCTTCACTTCCATACCGCCCCCATGTTCTTCAGGTGCGCTTCCACCTTCGCACTGAGGACTGCCACTTCATCTTCCAACCTAGGCAGCGGGGTGCCGTAGCGTTCGGCCAGTTCGCGGATGCGCTGGGCGAGGGTTTGCGAGATGCGATCCAATTCCTGCTGCACATCGGCTTGCAGGCGATCCAGCCATTTGTCTTCTACCACCAGCTTCTTGACCTCGGCTTCGCTGAGGGTGGCGTAGTGGTCGTGGGCTTGCCGGTCGAGTTCCGCCTCCAGCGTTTTGACGGTTTTCTTCAGCGCGGCTTCACGGGTGCTGAGTTGCTGCCACTGCTTGAGCACGGCGCGTTCGTCGGCGCTATCGGGATCATCGCCAATCTCGGCGAGGCGATCTTTCACCTGCGCGGCGTTGATCTTGTCGAAGCCTGCGAAGGCACCGTCTTCTCCACTGTGTTCTTCCTCCAGTTCGGCGATCTGGCTGGCGACGCTATCAAGCTCGGCCTGTTTCGCGTCCAGTTCGGCCTGCTCGGCGGCGAAGTAGCGGGCGACAATGTATTGTTTGGGCAGCAAATCGCAGGTCCAGCCCTTGTCCTTGGTCTTGCCCTTCTTGTCGGTTTCCACGATGCGCCGGGGCAGCGCCTTCCAGCCGTCGGCGGCGACCAGGTAGGCGTCGTCCTGCATAGTTTCGGCCCAGTAGTCCATCAGGTGCTGGTAGATGTCGTAGGGGTCGAGCAACGGCGCAGCGTGGAAGGTAGTGAGCAGGGTTTCAGAGACCTGCACTATCAGCGCCTTGGGTTTGTCGCCGGGCTGGATGCCGGTGAGCAGCGGCATGACGGCCTGCTGCCATTTGCCGAATAGGGTTTCCACCTTGCTGCGGAATTGCTGGAACTGCGGGTGGGCGAGGATGACGGAACGCACTTCGGCCATCGGCTGGCGCAGTCGCGCATAACCGGGGCGCTCAGCCTCGAACAGCGCCTGGCGCAGGGCAGGCATTTCCTGCCAATCGGCGGCAAAAGCGTCGATGTCGCGCTCGGGAATGCCGCCGTTGAGGTGGGCATCGATGTCGTGCAGGTCTTCCGGTTCGCTGCTGTCGATATAGCGTGGCAGGTTGAGGTTGTAGTCGTTCTTTTCGCTGGCGATTTCATCCAGCGGCACCATACGGGCATAGCGCGGCTCGTCCGCGCTACGGCGGAAGGCATCGACAATGCGGTGGATGTCCTGCTCGCGCAGGCGGTTCTTGGGGCCGTCCTTGATGAAGCCTTTGCTGGCGTCGATCATGAAGATGCCCTTGCGGGCGCTGGCGTTTTCCTTGTCCAGCACCAGGATGCAGGCGGGGATGCCAGTGCCGTAGAACAGGTTGGCAGGCAGGCCGATAATGCCCTTGAGCATGCCGGAGCGCACTAAGTGTCTGCGGATATGGGCCTCGGCATTGCCACGGAACAGCACGCCGTGCGGCAGGATGACGGCGCCCTTGCCGGTGGTGGCCTTCATGCTGCGGATGACGTGCAGCAGGTAGGCGTAATCGCCCTGTTTGGCGGGCGGCTCGCCCCAGGTGAAACGGTGGTATGGGTCGTTGGCCGGGTTGAGGCCGGTGGACCACTTCTTGTCGGAAAACGGCGGATTGGCAACCACGTAGTCGTAAGCACGCAGTTGTTCGCCATCCTTGAACTTGGGGTTCACCAGCGTGTCGCCGCTGAGGATGGTGGCGCTGGGGAAGTCGTGCAGGATCATGTTCATCCGCGCGAGGCCGGCGGTGGTCACGTCCTTTTCCTGCCCTTCCAGGGTGATCTGCCGACCTGCCTCAGCAGCCACTTTCAGCAACAGCGATCCTGAGCCGCATGTCGGGTCATACGCGGTGGTTGAAGCCTTGGTGTTGGCGTATGAGATGCCAATCACCTGAGCGATGACGCTGCTGACCTCGGACGGCGTGTAGAACTGGCCCTTGCTCTTACCGGAATCCTGGGCGAAGTGGCGCATCAGGTATTCGTAGGCATCGCCAAGCAGGTCATCGTTGTCGGCGCGGTTGTTGGCGAAGTTCAGTTCGGGCTTTTCGAAGATGGCGATCAGGTTGCCCAGCCGTTCGACCATGGCTGAGCCTTCGCCGAGCTTGTTGGGGTCGTTGAAGTCGGGGAAGTCGCTGCGTGCCAGCTTGGTGTTGGCGTCGATCAGCTTCTGGATGACCTGGGTGTTGATCCTGTCGCCAATGTCGTCCTTGCCCTTGAGCGCCACCATGTCCTTGAATGACGCGCCCGGTGGAATGACCACGGGCGGGGCGAAGTCGTCGCTGTTGCCGTACTTGTCGCTGATGTACTTGATGAACAGCATGAACAGGACATAGTCCTTGTACTGGCTGGCATCCATGCCGCCACGCAGTTCATCGCACGATGCCCAGATGGAACTGTAGAGGTCGGATTTCTTGACGACGCCGTTGCGCGGGGCAAGCGTCTTGGCGACAGGGGTAGCAGTTGCTCGGTCCCGCGATAACGAATCTGCTTTCGTTTTTGTCTTCAGGTACGGCACGGCGGCTTCGCGTACTTCCAACGATGTCGCTGATTCTTTGTTGGCCGTATAGGCTGTCGTAGCCAGGGCAACCGAACCGCCGCGCCCTCGACCGGGAATGATCCGCCCCTCCTCGATCAGTTGCTGCTTGATGCTGTCATAAGTGGATTCCTGCCATCCCAATGCCTCGCGCAACCGCTGGTTCCCGGTGGAACCGCCCATGGTTTCGAGCGTGCTGATAAAGCGCTCGATCTTCTGTTCGATACTTGTCACTTCAATATCCATCTTTGTTGCCGGCTTGGCTGGATGCCAGCGCTCTGTTTTCTGTGGTGCCCAGTGTTTCTGCGGTACGGAGCCATTTCGCCCCTCGGCCTTTTCCGGTTGATTCGATCAACCCCTCTGATTTCATCGCCCGCAGCACTAGTCGAACCATGCCCCGGCTCACGCCCGGGCAAGCTTCTTCAATTTCGGAAATCGAGAACGGCAGGCTACGCCCCAGAACTTCCGTCCGCACCCGGTCGCCTTTACTGCCACGTCCCCGTTCGATGGTGCCGACACGCTCCTCGAACTCACGGTAGGCCCGTAGCAAGGCACCCCAGAAGTAGTCGAGCCAGGGCTTTACGTCGTGCTGCCCCTGGTGCCAGCCCTGCGAACTGGCTTCCAGCGTCTCGTAATAACCTTCCTTAGTGTCTTCGAAGATGCGTTCCAAGCTGATGTAGCGACCCACGGCATAGTCGAAGTGGTAGAGCAGCAGCAGGGTCAACAAGCGGGACATGCGACCGTTGCCGTCCGGGAAAGGGTGGATGCACAGGAAGTCGAGCATCGCCAGCGGCACCAGTACCAAAGGGTCTGCCAGATGCTGGTCCAGCGCGGTGGCGTAGCGCCCGGTCAGATCAGCCATGGCCATTGGCGTGAGGTGCGCAGCAACTGGCTGGAAGCGCAGACGCGACGTGCCATCCGGGTGACGCTCGACGATGTCGTTATTGGTGGCCTTCCAGCGCCCGCCCGCCTGCGGCATATAGCGGTACAGCAGGGTATGTAATTGCAGCACAACACCCCCGCTGAAGGGCATGTGCGTGGCGGACTCGTGGATCAGCGCCAGGCCATCACGGTAGCCGGCGATCTCCTGTTCGGAACGGCTCTTTGGCGTTGCGTTGCGGATGACCAGAGACTTCAGCCGCGAGGGCGCTACGACAACGCCTTCCAGCCGGTTGGATGACTCGGTGGACTCCACCACCGCGATCTGGCGTAGCCCCTTTAGGGCTTCGGCCGACTGCGCAGCGTAGAGTTGCTGCTTACCCTGGTACTCGCCCAGTGTGCGCAACGTGGCGGCCTGAGTGCCATCGAAGCGAAGCGCGGCAAGGTACTCGGGTGTGAGCGAGTGCATGGAAATGTAAGCTCAGGCTGTCTAAATGGGGTAATCGTAGCCTTTAAATGGGGTATTGCCTCTAAAAATGCCTCATTAAAGGTGTTTGACTACCCCATTTCCTGAACATTGGACCGTCGCGAGGAGCTGGCATGGCTGACCGAGGAGGAAATGGGTGACATGAATCCAAAAAATGGGGCAACCAATCAACAATTGCCCCATTTATTTCATTATTTACCCCATTACAAGCGCCCAGCCTTCGGCAAATGCAAACGGCAAGGGAACGGCACTCAAGGGACAACGGCCCTATCCAGAAAAGGAAAAGGCCACCCCTGTCCATTCGTTCTGCAACATCCGGCCAACTCTTTCCTATGCCGTGCCGCTGCCTTCCGCAGCACTCAGGTAGTCCGCCCAGTCCTGCAACAGCGTCCTTCTTTGATCCAGCAGCAGCGCCTTGTTGTAGGTCGCCCGAACCTTGTTGCTTTCCACGTGGGCAAGCTGCCGCTCAATCGCATCAGGCCGGTATCCGTTCTCATTGGCCCAGGTTGAAAAGGTCGTCCGCCAGCAATGCGGTGTCGTACCCCGGCCCAGGTTCATGTCGCGCATCGCATAGGTCAGTCGGTTGGGCGTAGTGAAGCCCTTGCCGCTCCGGTGTGGGAACAGATAGCGGCCGCCGCCCGTGATGCACTGCAAATCCTTCAGCACGGCAATGGCCTGCACCGACAACGGGCTGACATGGTCGCGCCGCGCTTTCATCTTCGCGGCAGGCCTACGCCACAGCGCATCCTCAAAGTCGAACTCGTCCCACTCGGCATCCGCCGCTTCCCCTGGACGGCAGGCGGTCAGCGCAATCAGCCGCAGGCACAACGAAGTTTCCGGATAGCCCCGGTAGCCGCGCAACTCTTGATAGAACTTCTGGATTTGCTGAACGGCACGCGTAGCAGCCCGCGCAGGCTGGGAATTGGATTTGCCTCGACCAGCCCCCGCACCACCGCAAACTCGAAGATCGCCGAAAGATCACCTTTGACATGGATGGCCGCCCACGCACCATGGGCCTTGCATTCCTCCAGCAGCGGACGAATCTGCTTCACACCAATGTCGCTCATCGGTCTCCCATCGAACTTGGGCCACAGGTACTTCCTGATACGGGATTCTTTCGTGCGGTAGGAGCTGAGCGCGAAGACCGGTTTGATCTCCGCCAGGTACGCTTTCGCTACCTTGGCAAACGAGCTTTCACGGGCGCGCTTGTGCTCCTCCAGTGCTTCCAGGTTGCGCTGCTTGATCTGCTGCCGTTCATGGGTAGGATGGATACCTTGCTTTACCAAGGCGCGCGCCTTCTCTCGGGCCGCACGCGCCTCCGCAAGGCTTACTTGAGGAAAACCGCCAATGGCAAAGAGGTTCTCCTTGCCTTGCAGGCGGTACTTCCACCGCCAGAGCTTGCCGCCGGTGGGCTTGACCAGCAGGAACAGGCCCCCGCCGTCTGAAAGTTTCCAATCTCGATCAGTCGATTTGGCCGACCTGACCTTGAGGTCGGTGAGTAGGTTTTCGGGCATCGTTGGACTCCACTGCGGGGAAAAGTACCCCCACGGTTGAACACGAGTACCCCCAACGCTACCCCCGAATTTTTCAGACCTCGATGAACAATAGGAACGCTCAGTAGACCGTATTGTTTGGCAAGCCCTTGATTTCAAAAGGCCTGCCGAATCCACCAAGCGCTACCGAACGCTCCTGAGATCCGGAAAAATCGTCAGACGTTGAACAGGAAGTTCATCACATCCCCATCCTTGACGATGTACTCCTTCCCTTCCGCCCGCATCTTCCCCGCTTCCTTCGCGCCCGCCTCGCCCTTGTACTGGATGAAGTCGTCGAACGCGATGGTCTGCGCGCGGATGAAGCCGCGCTCGAAGTCGGTGTGGATCACGCCCGCGGCCTGCGGCGCGGTGGCGCCGATGGGCACGGTCCAGGCGCGCACTTCCTTCACGCCGGCGGTGAAATAGGTCTGCAGGCCCAGCAGCTTGAAGCCGGCGCGGATCAGGCGGTTCAGGCCGGGCTCTTCCATGCCCATGTCGGCCAGGAACACCGCGCGGTCCTCGTCCTCCATCTCGCCCAGTTCGGCTTCGATGGCGGCGCAGATGGCCACGGTGGGCGCGTTCTGCTTGTTGGCGTACTCGACCAGCTTGTCCAGCAGGGGATTGTTGGTGAAGCCGTCTTCCTTGACGTTGCCCACGTACATGGCGGGCTTGGCGGTGATGAAGCACAGCGGCTTGATCAGGGCTTTCTCTTCGTCGGACAGGTCGAGCGCGCGTATCGGCTTGGCCATGTTGAGCTGGGCCACGCACTTCTCCAGCACGGCCACGAGCTTGGCGGCGTCCTTGTCGCCGGACCGGGCGGTCTTGTTGTTGCGGTGGACGGCCTTCTCGGCGGTCTGCATGTCGGCCAGCGCCAGTTCGGTCTCGATCACCTCGATATCCGCGATGGGATCGACCTTGCCGGCCACATGGATGACGTTGGAATCCTCGAAGCAGCGCACGACGTTGACGATGGCGTCGGTTTCGCGGATGTGGGCCAGGAACTGGTTGCCCAGGCCTTCGCCGGTGCTGGCGCCGGCCACAAGGCCCGCGATGTCGACGAATTCGACGGTGGCGGGCACGACGCGTTCGGGCTTGACGATGGCCGACAGGGCATCGAGGCGCGGGTCGGGAACCTCGACCACGCCGACGTTGGGTTCGATCGTGCAGAAGGGGTAGTTTTCCGCGGCGATGCCGGCTTTGGTCAAGGCGTTGAAGAGTGTGGACTTGCCGACGTTGGGCAGGCCCACGATGCCGCACTGCAGGGCCATGGGGGGTTTCCTTAAGAATCTGGAAGCGATTGTAGCCGCTGGCAATGCGAACCAAGCACCGCACATGGGGCGAACCGAAGCTGCCTCAGACTTTGTAGTGGTATTTGCACTGAGCGATCAGGATGAACGCGTCGTCCACCTGATAGACCAGGCGGTGTTCGTTGTCGATCCGCCTCGACCAGAACCCGGCAAGGTTGCCCTTCAGGGGTTCCGGCTTCCCAAGCCCTCGGAAGGGATCCCGGGCGATGTCCTCGACCAGGTTGTTGATACGCTCGAGAACCTTCGCATCGTTGTCCGCCCATTGCCGATACTGCTCCCAGGCGGCAGGGTCGAAACCAATCCTACGAACTTTCTTTATCACGGTTCAGATCCTTTGGATCGATGAGCCCGTGAACCTCGAATTTGCCGGCGCGGATGTTTTCCACCGACTGCATCAGCACTTGTGCGTTTGCAGGCGACCGCAGGAGATACAGCGTTTCCATGATTCCGTCGTATTGTTCTTTCGACATCACGACGGCGTCAGGCGCATCCCTGCGGGTGATGATCGTCACATCCGCGTCGTCTATCACCTGGTCCAGCACGGCTTTCAGGCCGTTCCGGGCATCTGTGTAGTTAACGATACGCATGACATGCCGTTCCTTGAAGGGGGAGAAAGGACTGTTTTGACATGTCCAATTACTTGGACATGTCTCCATTCTAGGCTCTGCCCGCGGGGATTGCAAGGCAAGGCCTCGCCCGGCCCTCACTCCGCCTTGATATCGGCCTTCTCGATGATGCCCTTCCAGACACCGGCCTCGCGCTGGATCTGGGCGCCGAACTCGGCCGGGGTGTTGCCGACCGCGGTCAGGCCCAGTTTCTCGAATTGCCGGGCGATCTCGGGCTTGGCCACGGCGGCCTTCACGGCGTCGGCCAGCTTGCGGACGATGGCCGGGTCGGTGCCCACCGGGGCGGCCAGGCCCCACCAGTTGCCGGCCACGAGGTCGGGCAGGCCTTGCTCGGCGGTGGTCTGGACCTGGGGCAGCGCGGGCAGCCGCTGCGGCGCGGCCACGGCCAGCGGCTTGAGTTTGCCGCTGGCGATGTGGCCGGCCACGGTGCTGATGCCGGCCGAGGCGAAGAAGATCTGGACGTCGCCGGCCAGCAGCGCCTGCACCGCGGGCGGCGAGCCGCGATAGGGCACGTGCACGAGTTCGATGCCGGCCGACTGCGCGTACAAGGCGCCGATCAGGTGCGGCGGCGTGCCGCTGCCCGGCGTGCCGTAGTTCAGCTTGCCGGGGTTTTTCTTGGCGTAGGCGGTCAGTTCGGCCAGGTTGTTGGCCGGCAGGCTGGCGTTGACCACGACCACGGCCGGCGCGTTGTTGATGACGGTGATGGGCAGCAGGTCCTTGATGGGGTCGTAGCGCAGTTTGGCCAGGTACTGGTTGGTGGCGAAGTTGTTGGTCGCGCCCAGCAGCAGGGTGTAGCCGTCGGGCGCGGCGCGGACCACGTCCTCGGCGCCGATGTTGCCCGAGGCGCCGCTCTTGTTGTCGATGTAGAAGTTGGCGCCCAGGCGGGCTTCCAGTTCCTGCTGGACGATGCGGAAGGTCACGTCGCCGGCGTTGCCGGGCGCGTAGGGCACGACCACGCGTATCGGCCGCGACGGCCAGTTGTCGGCGGCCTGCGCGGCGGTGCCGAAGGCGCACAGCGACAGCGCTGCGGCCAGCGCGCGGCGGGAGGTATCGGAAAGGCGGCTCATGTCGGAGTTCTCCGGTGGGCAAGGCGGGCGCCGCTCCCCTCGATCAACTGCATGACGGCGCGATACAGGGTGCTCGACCGGTCGCACAGGTCGAGGATCACATCGAAGTGATGGCGGCCTTCGAACACGTGCTCGGAAGCCAGCAGGCCGCGTTCGCGCCAGTAGCGGGCCACTTCCCCGCTCTGCCTGCGGAACTCGTCGGTATCGCCGCGGGCCACCGCCACCACGACCGGCGTGCGGCCGCTGGGTTCGTTGTCCAGCAGCGAGAACTCCCGCACCTGCTCCGGCGTCAGGTGCAGGCGCTGGTTGCGGTAGGACAGACGCACGGGTTCCAGATGGCCCAGCCCGCTGACCAGCAGGGCGCCCGCGAAGTCGTTGCCCGGCAGGCCGGCCGCCGTCCAGTCGTGGGTCAGGCACTGGGTGACCAGATGGCTGCCCGAGGAATGGCCGATCAGCACGATGCGCGAAGGATCGCCGCCATGGCGGGCGATGTTGCGCACGATCCAGCCGACGCCTTCACGCACGGCCGCGATCATCTCGGCGAAGGGCACCTGCGAAGCGCGGGGAAAGCCCAGCGCCACGTACATGCAGCCGTCCCGCACGAAGGCGGGCGCGGCGAAGGCGCTTTCTTCCTTGTTCTGCCCCAGCCAGGCGCCGCCATGCACGTAGACGACGACGGGATGGGGCCCGGGCCCGGCGGGTGCGTAGATGTCGAGCCGGGCATCCTCGTGCGCGCCCCATCGCACGTCGTGCCCGGTGCGCAGCTGGGCGGCCTCCCGGCTCAGGCGCGCGCCCTCGTCCAGGGTCTGGCGGAAGGTGGGACAGTAGCGCTGGTTGTCGTACTGGTAGTCCAGCGCGTCCTGGTCGTAGCCTGCAAAGACTGCTTTCATTCATGCATTCCGATACGGGATCTGCCCAAGTTAGCAAAGGGCATTCTTTTTCGGAATTGAATTGTTCCTATAGATTGATATCAGGAATTCATGAATGCGCCGTGCCCTGTCAGGCCGCGGGGTCGGGCTTGAACGCCGCCGCAAGTTCCGGGTCGCCCAGGTTGGACTCGACCCGCGACAACAGGCGTTCGAGCAGTTCGACCTCGTCCGGCCCCATGCCGTGCAGCGCATGGCGCAGGAAGGCCTCGCGCCGCTTTTCGAGCCGCTTGTACAGCGCGCGGCCGGAGGCCGTGAGCCTGACCAGGGTCAGCCGGTTGTCCGAGCGCACCAGTTCGCGCTCGATGAAGCCCTCTTCCTCCATGGGCTTGACGGCGCGGGTGATGGACCACCCGTCCAGCCCGGTATGCTCGGCCAGTTGCTTCTGGGTGGACTCGCCCCGGTTGTACAGCATGAACAGCACACGCCAGCGGACGATATGGATGTCCGTATATTGCTCGAAGGCCGAAATGCAGGCCGCGTAGGTCCGCGCGATCTGGAGATGGACTGTCGATTGCGACGGAAACGCACGGGTGTCGGACGACATAGGGGAGTACTCGCGTCTGTTGATCGATGATGCCTGCGGGCCGGCTGCGCGCCGGCCCCGGAGCGGATCAGAAGGAATGGATTATGCCTGCCGTCAACATGGTCTGGGAACGGCCGGAGGCCACGCCGATGTCCTGCATGGCGGCGAATTTCGCGTCGCCGGCGGCCCGTTGGTACTGGCCGAGCAGGTAGGCGCTGGTGCGCTTGGAGAACCCGTAGATGCCAACGAGCTTCAACTGGTTCCAGCGCGCGCCCTCGAACCGCGAATGCGTGAACGTGGCCTGGACGGTCTGCGACGGCGCGAAAGTCCACCCGCCGCCGATGTCGACGTTCTGTTGGGTGGCGTCCCCGCCCAGGGCGGACATGCGGGTGCGGGAATAGGCCACGCCGACGATGGTCGAGGCCCCCCGCCACGACGTACCGATCGCGATGTTGCGCACCGCGTCGGTCGTCACGGCGACACCCGGGGTCAGGGTGACGCCGAAGGCCTGCGTGAGTCCCATGCGGCCGGCGATGTCGACGGGCCGGTTGCGATGCTCGGAAGCCACCAGCGCGGTGCGCCAGGGCCCGGCGGTATAGGTCGCCCCCACGCTCATGTTGCGGTTGCGGCGCGAGTCCCCCGGCACTTCGCCGAAGCCGTACTGCGCGGCCAGCTTGAAGCCGCCGAAATCCGGCGTGGTGTACATCGCGGAATTGCCGAACTGGTACTGGCTGGCATAGTTGTCCCAGTTTCCGGGATGCTTGGCGACGATGGCGGTCAGGGCCGGCGGGCTGAGGTACTTGGGAATGAACTCGTACATCAGGTCCGGCATCCGCCCCATGCGGAAGGACCCGAAGGCGCCGCTCAGGCCCAGGCTGGCTTCGCGGTTGAACAACCGGTCCGCCACCACCTGCTGTCCGCTCTTGGTCAGGATGCCGGTCTCGAGCCGGAAGTCCGCCTTGAGCCCGTTCCCCATGTCCTCCACGCCGCGCAGGCCGAATCGCTCGGGCTGCATGGCGCCGGACCCCAGCGACCATCGACTGCGTCCGCCGATGTCGTCGACCACCTGTACCCCGGCATCCACCGTACCGTAGATGACGACGCTGCTTTGGCCGAACGCCGGCGCGGCGCACAGCCCCGCTGCCAGCCACAGCGCGCTGCAATGCTTCATGGATGTTCTCCCCCTCGTTATCGTGGACACTCGCCGCGCTAGCGGACCGGTCCTTGTGCAGGTGTCCCGCCCCATGACGGGCCCAGGCGGGACGGTGTGCCGGCGGACATCTCGTCCGCCGGCGGTTCGAGCGGCCCGGGCTCGAGAATGGATCCGATCAATTCCCTGGTGTAGGCATGGGCCGGACGCTCGCACACCTGGTCCGCGTCGCCGCTCTCGACCAGGCTGCCGCGCCTGAGCACCGCGACACGGTCCGACAGGTAGCGCACCACGCCGATGTCGTGCGAGATCAGCAGGTAGGCCACCCGCGTCTCGCGCTGCACCGCTTCCAGCAGGCTCAGTATCTGGGCCTGGGTGATCACGTCGAGCGCGCTGACCGGCTCGTCCAGCACGATCAGCCGGGGCGACGGCGCGAGCGCGCGGGCGATGGCGACACGCTGGCGCTGGCCGCCCGAGAACTGGTGGGGCAGCTTGTCCGCGTCGGCCGCGCGCAGGCCCACCTGCTCCAGCAGTTGGGCGACGCGCCGGCTCCGCGCCGCCGCGTCCAGGCCCGGATCGGCGCGCAGGGGCTCGCTGATCTGCTCGCCCACGGGCAGGGTGGGCGTCAGCGAGGCATAGGGGTTCTGCCAGACCATCTGCACGGTGCGGCGATAGGCACGCAGGTCGCGGCGGCGCAGGGCCCCCACGTCCCATTGCGCGACGCGGATCCGGCCCGCGGCGGGCGGCACGGCACCCAGCAGGGTCTGGCCGATGCTGCTCTTGCCGGATCCGGATTCGCCCACCAGGCCCAGGGTCTGTCCCGCGTCCAGGCACAGGTCCACCCCTTCGACGACGCGTATCCGTTCGCGCGGACCGCCCAGGCGGCGGCGCCCCGGGTAGTCGATCGCGAGTCCGCTGATTTCGATCAAGGGCGCGTTCATGCCGCCTCTCCAGCAATACGCACGCAGCGCGCCAGGCCGGCGCCACTGGACAGCAAGGCGACGGGACGCTCGGTGCAGGCCGCCGCGACACGCGGACAGCGGGGCGCGAAACGGCAGCCCGGGAACTCCGCGCCGGGCCGGGGCACGTTCCCCGGCAGGCCCGCCAGCTCGCCGCGCCGCGCCGTGTTGCGCGGCACCGCCTCCAGCAGCGCCCGCGTGTAGGGATGGGCGGGACGATGCACGACCTGTCCGACCGACCCCGTCTCCACGACCTCGCCGCCGTACATCACGACCACCCTGTCCGCGACGTGGCTGACCACGCCCATGCTGTGCGTGATGAGCAGGATGGACAGGCGCCGCTCGCGCCGCAGGCGGGCCAGCAGTTCCAGCACCTGCGCCTGCACCGTGGTGTCGAGCGCGCTGGTCGCCTCGTCGGCCACCAGCAGCCTGGGCTCGCGCGACAAGGCCATGGCGATCATCACGCGCTGGGCAATGCCGCCGGACAGCTCGTGCGGATACTGGTCCAGGCGCCTTTCCGGCTCGGTCACGCCGACCTCGGCCAGCAGCGCGAGCGCCCGGGCGCGGGCCTCGGCGCGAGGCCATCCCTTCAGGCGCACCATGGGTTCGATCAACTGGCTGCCCAGGGTGTGGACAGGGTTCAGGCAACTGTGCGGATCCTGGAAGATGACCCCGATCTCGTGCGCGCGCGCCTGCCGCAATTGCGCCGCCCCCGCGCCCACCATCTGCCGGCCGGCCAGCAGCACGCTGCCGCCCGCGACCTGCGCCCCCGCCGGCATCAGGCCGAGCAGCGACATCGCCGTCAGGCTCTTGCCCGAGCCCGATTCGCCGACGATGGCGACGATCTCGCCCTGGTCCACGCGCAGGTCCACGTCGCGCACGGCCAGCCTCGGCCCGGTGGCCGGATCCGCCACCATCACACGCAGGCCTTCGACACGCAGCGGGACCTGCCCGGCATCCTGCGCGGGCCGCGCGGGCCGGCCCCTGCCCCGCGCCGACTCCAGCAGGCCGCCGGCCATCGTCCGGGGCCGCAGCCGGTCGCTCACGGCATCGGCCAGCGCATTGAGCACCAGCGCCACCACGACCAGCGCGATACCCGGCGGCAGCACCTGCCAGGGCGCGGTCAGCGACGCCGACTGCGCGGCCTGCAGCATGCTGCCCAGGCTGGACTGCGGCGGCTGCACGCTCAACCCCAGGTAGCTGAGCGAGGCCTCGACCAGCAGCGCCACCGGCAGGAAAAGGCCGACCTGGATCACGATGGCCGGATACACGCCCGGCAGCACGTGGAACACCAGCAACCGCGGGCGCGACGCGCCGCCCAGTCGGGCCGCCTGCACGTGCGGCGCCCGCCGCAGCATCAGCACCTGCCCCCGCACCAATCGAATGAAGGCCAGCGACAGCACCAGGCCCAGGGCGATCATGGAACCGGTGAGCCCGCGGCCCAGCACGGCGACCACGGCCAGGATCAGCACGATGGGCGGCAGCGACAGCGCGGCATTGACCAGCCACATGCAGAACCGGTCGAAGCGCCCGCCGACGAAGCCGATCAGCGTACCCGCGGGCACGCCCAGCACCGCGCCGCAGCCCACCGCGAGCAACGCCGCCAGGAGATCGACGCGCAGCCCGTACAGCAGCCGGCTCAGGACGTCGCGGCCCTGCCCGTCGGTGCCCAGCCAGTGTCCGGGCGACGGCCCGGCCAGGCTGGCCAGGAGGTCCTGCGCGTCCGGATCGTGCGGCGCCAGCCACGGCCCGATCAGGGCGAAGGCGACCAGGACGGCGAACAGCAGCACCGGCCACCGCAAGCCGGGCGGCACCAGGCGCCGGCTGGCCGCATCCAGGCCCAGCCATCGCGGCAGGCGCACCATGGCGGCCATCATGCGGCCCGCGTTCTCGGATTGATCCATGTGTAGGCCAGGTCCACGAAAAGATTCACGACGACGACGATCAGCGCGAACGTCATCACGCAGCCGAGCAGGACGGGCGTATCGCCGCGGAAGACCGCGTCCAGCGCCAGGGTCCCCAGGCCGTCGATGGCGAATACCCGCTCCACCACCACCACGGTGCTGAGCTTGACCACCACCTGGAAACCGATGATGGTCACCGCCGGCCCCATCGCATTGCGCAGCGCATGGCGCAGCACGATGTGCATCCGGTCGAAGCCTTGGGCGACGGCGTTGCGGACGTAGTCCTCGCCCAGCTCGCCGGCCAGCGCGCCACGCAGTTGGCGGGCGATGGCCGCGGTCGACGGCAGGCCCAGCGCGATCGACGGCAGCAGGATGGATTGCAGCCAGCCCGGCACCGACACCGAGGCCGGCACGTAGCCGGTTGCCGGCAGCCAGCCGAGTTGCAGCGCGAACAGGGTCACGAGCAGGATGCCCAGCCAGAAGCCCGGCACCGCCTGCACCAGGCCGGTGAACACCGCCAGGCAGCGCCGCGTGGCGGGACGTCTGGCCAGCGCCGACGACACGCCCAGGGCCAGACCCAGCGCACAGGCGATCACGATCGCCAGCGCCACCATGGACAAGGTGCGGGGCGCGCGCACGGCGATCTCTTCCGCGACGGACGTATCCGATACGTAGGAATGCCCCAGGTCGCCGCGCACGGCGCCGCCCGCCCATTCGACGAACTGCGCCGCCAGCGGGCGGTCCAGCCCCAGCTCGTGCCGGACCTCGCGCACGGCCGACTCGGGGGCGTCCGCCCCCAGCCGGTGCACCTCGGGATGGCGCGGCGACAACACGCTCAGGCCGAAGGCCATCAGCGACACGATGACGAGCAGCGCGACCGCTCCCACCGCTTTCTCGATCAATACGGAGATCATCGTTCCTCCTGTTGGTCCAGTCCGCGTGCGTCCATGTTCACCACGCCAGCGCCAGGCAGTCGCGGCGGGGATCGGCGGCGCCCAGCAGGCCCCCGGCGCCGGACTGCACCGCGCACAGCGCGCCCACGCCGTAGCTGAAGCGGGGAATGGCCTGCACGCGATGGCCGCGCCGGGACAGCTCCTCCAGCGCGGACGCTCCCAGCGTCTCCTCGGCCAGCATCGCGCCCGGACGGAACACGTGCGGATGGAAGGAACTGGGAAAGCCCTGGCTCGACACCCTGGGCGCCTCGATCGCCGCTTGCAGGTCCAGTCCGAAATCCAGGTGCTGGCAGAGCATCTGCACCATGGCCTGGGTCTGCGCGTCCTCGCCCGGACTGCCGAAAGCCATCTCCGCCCTGCCGCCGCGCACCAGCATCGCAGGGTTGGGCGTCAGGCGCGGACGCTTGCCGGGCGCCATCGCCGACGGATGCGCCGGGTCCAGCCACAACTGGGCGCCGCGGTGCGACACCACGATGCCCAGCCCCGGCACCAGCGGCGAGCCCATGGCATGGTCCGAGGGCGTGGCCGAGAACGCATTGCCTTCGGCGTCCATCGCGCAGACGTAAGAGGTGTCGGGCGGCGCGACGCCGCCGGCGGGCGCGGGCACGTATCCCTCAGGGCCGGCGCGGCCCTCGTGGCGCCAGGGCGCCCCGGGCGGCGGCAGCCCGGGACAGGCCCGGTCCAGCCGGATCAGCCGCCGCCGCTCGTCGGCATAGGCCTTGTCCAGCAGCCCCCGCATGGGCACGTCCACGTACCGGGGGTCGCCGAAGAAAGCTTCGCGGTCGGCGGCGGCCAGCTTGATGGCCTCGCAGAACAAGTGATGGAAATCCACCGTCCCGCCGCCCATCGCCGCCAGGTCGTAGCCTTCCAGGATGTTCAAGGCCAGGCCTATCATCGGCCCTTGGGTCCAGGGTCCGCAGAAGTGCACGTCGGCGCCCCGGTAGTTGACCGACGGCGCGGTTTCGATGGTCGGCCGCCAGCCCGCCAAGTCCTCGCGCGTCAGGCGCCAGCCCTGTCCGGCGACGAAAGCCGCGATACGCTCGGCGACCTCGCCCCGGTAGAAAACGTCGATGGCGGCCTGGATCGCGTCTTCGCGCGGGGCTCCCGTGGCCGCCGCGGCGCGCTCGGCGCCGGCCAGCGTGTCCAGCAGCCGGCCCAGGTCCGGCTGGACCATGCGCTGGCCCACGCGCAGCGGACCGCCCTGCGGCAGCCACTGCGCCGCCGACGCCGGCCATCCTCGCAGCCGCTCGGCGAAATGGTTGACGAACGACGCCAGGCCCGGGTACACGGCGAAGCCATCCACGCACAGCTCGATGGCCGGCTCCAGCACCTCGGCCAGCGTCAGGCGGCCGTGGCGGGCCAGAGCGGTCAGCCACGAGGCCGGGGCGCCCGGCACCACCGAACGTTCCAGCCCGATCGGCATATCGCCGCCGAACCATTGCCGGTAGTCCTCCAGCGCCAGCCCGGCAGGCCAGGTGCCCACGCCGTCTATGGTCTCCGGCGCGGCCATGCCCGGCCGCATGATCATGATGGGCGCCACGCCGCCGAAATTGCACATGTGCGGCTCCAGCACCGCCAGCGCGATGCCGGCGGCCACCCCCGCGTCGATGGCATTCCCGCCCCGCGCGGCGACGCGCTGCCCGGCCAGGGTCGCCAGGTCGTGGGTGCTGCTGATGGCGCAGCGCAGGCCGCGCACCGCGGGCCGGGTATGGCGCGCGACGATGGCCGGCGGGCGGCGCTCGTCGGCGCTCGGGATGCGCGGCCTGTCGTCGGGACGGAAAGCAATCGTCATGATGGGCACCCGTCGCTTCAGGCCGCGTCCTCGACCACCGCGATGGCCTCGATCTCGATCATGAGATCGGGATGCATCATGCCCACCTGCACGGTCGAGCGTGCCGGCGGCGCCTTGCCGAAGCGGCGCGCGTAGATGTCGTTGACCGTCTGGAAGTGGCGCGCGTCGGTGACGAACACCGTGGTCTTGACCACATCCTCGAAACCCGCGCCGCCGGCGGTCAGGACCTTCTCGAGGTTGTCCAGGGTCTGTTCGGTCTGGCGCGCGATGTCGCCCACGCCCACCAGGTTGCCCTCGGCGTCCAGCGGCGCCATGCCGCTGCAGAACACCAGGCGGCCAGCCTTGACGCCGACGGACAGCGCCAGGCCCAGCGTGGGAATGGAGTCGATCTTCAGTCTTTCTTTTTGCATGTCTTTTCTCTGTATGAATAGCTTGCGCGGATGAAGCATTCAGGAAACCGCGCCGGACGCGCGCCCGTCCGCCACGATGGTGGTCTCGAGCATGCCGAGTCCGTCTATTTCGGCCCGCACCACGTCGCCGGGCTTGAGCAGCCAGGACGCCGGATCGCGGCTGAAGATGCCGACGCCCGCCGGCGTGCCCGCGGTGATCACATCGCCCGGCTCGAACGTATAGCGGGCCGACCAGTACGACAGGATCCGCGCGCAGTTGAACAGAGCCGCGCGCATCGACTCCCGCTGCCGCAGTTCGCCGTTGACCCACAGGCGCAGCTCGCGGTCGTCGGGGTCGCCCAGTTCGTCCAGGGTCACCAGCGCGGGCCCCAGGGGGCAGAAACCGTCGAAGTTCTTGGCCAGGAAAGGATTGCCGCCCGAGCGGAACAGCAGGTCCCTCAGGCTGTAGTCCACGGCGATGGTCAGTCCCGCCACGTGCTCCGCGAAGGCCTCGGGCGCCACGTCGGCGCAGCGCCGGCCGATCACGAACGCCAGCTCGACCTCGTAGTCGAGTTGCCTTCCATGCCGGGGCAACACGATGGAGGCGCCGTGCCCCGCCAGTGCGCTGGCCACTTTGCCGAAGCCCAGCGGCTCGGCCGGCGCCTCGGGCACCGGCTGGCCCGCGGCCCGGGCCTCGGCGATGTGCGAGGCGAAGTTCAGGCCCACGCACACGACCTTGCCCGGACGCCGCACGACCGGCAGGAAGCGCACCGCATCGCGCGGCAGCACGATGCCGCCAGCCAGCAGCGACTGCCGTTCGGCGCGATTCGTCCAGCCCTCGCGCACGCGGTCCAGCACGGCGCGCGCGCCCTCCAGGGCAGGCACGCCCTGCGCGAGAAAGGCCGCCATGTCGCCCGCAGCGGCGGCATCGCCGCCCGGGTCCTGCCCGGCGCCGGACCGGGCCCGCGCGCGGGCCAGATCCAGCACCGGCGCATCGGGCTCCGCGCCCAGCAGCAGCCCCAGCCGGGCCGGGCCGTCGGGCGCGAGAAAGCTCACCAGCCGCATCGCGAGGCCTCAGGAAACCAGGCTGGCGGCCACGGACTTCTGCTCCAGCAGCCGCGCGTATTCTTGCGCGTCGACCATGCGCTCGCCCGTGCGCGGCTTGACGACCGCATCCGGGGCCAGGTCGCGGAAGGTGCCCGGAGGATCCCCGCCCTCCCGCACGCTCGCCGCGGCGTCCAGGTAAAGCTGGCGGATCATCGCGAGCCCGTGGTCGGCGGTGGGCAGCAGGTTCTCGTTCTCGTGGTCGATGACGGCGCCTATGCTTTCGACAATGGTGGCGTCCTCGCGCGATGCGCCCGGCGGCACCGTATGTCCGAGCTTGACCGCATCCTGCGAAGGCGCCTCGCGATACTCCTGGTACGGTTCGGCGCGCGTGGCCACCCACGGCAGGTCCCAGCGCTCGTCATCCGCGCACTCGCGCCAGTCGCCGGCATGGCCCTCGGGCTTGTACATGATGCGGAACATCAGGGTATGGGTATCGTCCACCGGCACCGCCCAGCGCGCGGTGATGGGCGGATCGTCGCTGCCCGCGGCGCCGGAAATCCAGCGGTCCGTGTTGCCGCTGTGGCTGATGGCCGGCAGCAGCAGGTTGTGGACCCGTATGCCGAAGCGGCCGTCCTTGCCCGGCACCGGCCGCGCCGACACGTAGGCCACGCCCAGGTCGTGCTCTTCGAACCAGACCTCCGGCTCGGCGCGCAGGTCCTTGAACGACGGCGCGTGGGTGAAGCTCAGGTGCAGCGGATCCATCGCGTTCTCGATGGTCGGCATCCAGTTGCATTCGGCATAGCCGGTGACCTTCACGACGCGTTCGCCCGGATCGACCAGGAAGTTGAACGGCGGAAGGGCCGGCGCGGGCTGCGGGCCCAGGTAAGCGAAGACGATGCCGCCCAGTTCCTGGACCGGATAGGCGGGGTGCCGCACCGATTCCTTGAACGATTTGTCCGGCTCGCCCGGCGTGGCCTTGACCCGACCCTCGGCATCCATCAGCCAGCCGTGATAGCGGCACCGGATGCCGTCATGGGCAACGTTGCCGAAACAGAGATTGGCGCGGCGATGCGGACAGCGCGACCCGACCAGCCCCAGGCGGCCCTGCTGGTCGCGATAGAGCACGAGTTCTTCGCCCAGCAGCTTGACCAGCGTGGGCTTGTCGGTCAGGTCTGCGGAAATGCCGACCGGCCACCAGTAGCGGCGCAGCAGTTCGCCCATGGGCGTGCCCTTGCCGGTCTGGTTCAGGATGAGGCTTTCGTCCGCGGTGTTGTTGCGGGTGCGGGTGATGCGCGACGTCATGATGCTGAGCTTCCTTGTGTATAGGCGATGAAGCGATGCGTCGTCCTACTTGACGACGATGTTCCGGGGGTCCGGCAGCCCCGCCGACGCGAAGGTCTGCGGGCCCGTATCGATGCCCCGGCGCACGGCGGCGACGATGTCCGCGTGGACGACCGGGAAGACGACGGCCTCGGTGGCGATCATCCGGCCGAACAACGCTCCGTACAGGCGGCCGGCCTCGGAAGTCGGCTGGCGCGCGGCGTCCTTCGCCAGGCTTTCCAGCTCGGCGTACTTCAGGCCGAAGGGGTTGTATCGGCCGCTGGGGGACAGCAGCGAGGCGTAGAGCGTTTCGGGCATCGCCGTCTGATGGGCGAAGATGCCCAGCGGCGACTGGCGATGCTGGACCGCGGCCTGGAACGAGCCGGTGTCGGGCATGGTCTTCAGGTTCACCTTGATGCCGACCTTGGCCAGTTCGCCCGCCACGGCCGCGGCGAAGCGCGCATTGTTGGTCTGTACCACCGCGTCCACCGCGAAGCCGTCCACGCCCGCTTCGCGCAGGAGCTGCCGGGCCTTCGCCGGATCGTACGAGGGTGTCCGGTCCAGCGCGGGATCATGGCCCGCCGTGCCTTCGGGAAAGAAATTCAGGGATGCCGTCCCCCGGCCGCCGAAGATGACCTTGAGCACGGCCTGGCGATCGATGGCCAGGCTCATGGCACGCCGGACTCGCACGTCGGCCAGCGGTTTGACCACACTGCCGCCCGCATCCCAGACGGCCATCAGATAGTGCACCCGGTTCGCGGCGGCGATGCGAAAGCCCAGTTTCTCCAGAGCCGCGGCCTGGTCCTGCGGCACCGTCGCCACGTCGAGCTGGCCGCTGCGCAGCGCGTTCACGCGCGCGGCCGACTCGGTCATCTGCTGGATGAGCACCGTGTCGACGCGCTGCGCCGCCGGGTTCCAATAATCCTTGTTGCGCGCGAACACATACTGCGTCCCATGCACGCTGCGCTGCGCATCCAGCAGCCATCCGCCGGTGCCGACCGGCTGGCGGGCCAGGGCGGTCTCGTCGTGGAGCGCCTTCGGGCTGACCATCATGCCGGGCATGTTCGCCAGCGATTCGAGCAGCGCGGGGTTGGGTTCGACCAGTTGCAGCTCGATCCGGCCCGGACCCGCCACCGTGACGCGCTCGATGTTCCGATAGACCGCCGCCCACGGACTGCCCTCGATGCGGCGGCCCCGCTCCAGGTTGGCCTTGACCGCCTTGGCGTCGAAACGCGCGCCGTCCGAAAAGCGCACGCCGTCGCGCAGCGTCAGCGCCAGCTTGCGGTTGCCGTCGGAAAACTCCCATGCCGTGGCCAGACAGGGCTCGAAGCGATCGATGCCCAGGCGCGTGACCAGGGTGTCGTACACCGGCCTCAGGTAGTCGACCGTCTGCGGCGTCGCCCGCACGGGATCGAAGGTACTCATGCCCACGCCCGAAGCCATACGGACCTGCGGTGCTGCCGGCGCCGCCAGCAGCGGCCCGCCAGCAGCCCCCTGCGCGGCCAGCACGATGGCGGCCCACAGGGCGGAATGCGCCAGGCGGCGGCGGGCTTGGAAAAAAGCAACCATGGACACTGTCTCCTCGATGGCCGGTCCTTGCTCCGGCCTTTATTTATTGCATCAGCAATCTTTGCATTAGTTAATGCTTGCATATGCAAGCGTTAATTTAAGCAAGCCATCGAGGAATGGCAACAGGATTCACCCGTACCTAGGGATGGTCCTAGGAATCGTTGCAGGTAGAGGAAGGGAAAAGACCAGGGGCCGCGCGTTCGCGGCCCGGATCAGATGAAGGGTGCCGCGCAGCCGTCCATCGGAATGACGGCGCCGGTAACGTAGCTCGCCAGGTCGGAAGCCAGGAACAACGCGACGTTGGCGATTTCCTCGGGCTGCGCGAGCCGGCCCATGGGAATGCCCGCGACCTGCTCGGCCAGCACCTCGTCGCGCGGCCGGCCGCTGGATTGCGCCGCCACGGCCAGCCCTTCCTCGACGCGATTGGTCTGGGTCATGCCGGGGTTGATCGCGTTCACGCGCACGCCACGGCCGGCATAGGCCTGGGCATAGCCCACCGTGGCGAGCATGAGCGCCGCGTTGGCGGCCCCGCCGCCGATGTGGAAGATGCCAGGCGACTTGCCACCCTGGCCGACGATGTTGACGATGCTGCCCCGCCCCCGGCCCGCCATCAATTTGGCGGCGGGATCCTGGACATGCATGTAGCTGAAATACTTGGCGTCCATGGTCTGCCGGAACGCCTCGTGCCCCAGTTGCTCGGGCGCATACCGGCGCGCCGCGCCCGCCGAATTCACCAGCACCGCAATGGGACCGCACTCGCGCTCGGCCCAGTCCACCGCTGCCTGCGCCGCGGCCGGATCCGACAGGTCGGCGGCATGGACCCGCATGTCCAGGCCTTCGGCCTGCAAGGTCCGCCGCGCGGCGTCGAGGTTCTCCTGGCTGCGCGACACGCCCGCCACCACCGCCCCCGCCTGCGCGAAGGCACGCGCGCAGGCCAGGCCTATGCCCTTGCTGGCACCGGTGATCAAGACGACGGAGCCATCGAACGACAGCGTGGGAGCTTGCTTCATGTCGTGTCCTGTTGCGGAATCGTGCGGGTTGCGGGAAGGACCATTATCCATCCAACAGGCCGGGCGCATAGTTCTGCAGGGCCCACAGCAAGGCCATGGGTCCGGCGTTGAAGCAGGCATGCAGCGCGATCGATGCGCCGATGCCGAAGCGCACGCGCATCCAGCCCAGGACGAGGCCACAGGCCCACTGCGGCAGGACCAGCAGCGGCAGCAGCAGCCAGCCGCCTTCGCCCAGCCGGAAGTTGGCCAGGTGCAGGAAAGCGAAGGCCAGTGTGGCCAGGTGGAAGACCAACGGAAAGACCCGGGCATAGCGGCGCAGCCATTTCCAGGGCCAGCGGTGGCCGCGCCAGACCAGCACGGCGGCGATCGCGCCGCAGGCCAGCGCCACGCTGGCGCCCGCGGCCAGGCTGGGCCGCATCAGCATGGCGGAGACCAGCACGGGCAGCAGCCACAGCGCCGCAGCGGGCCGCCGCAGCCCGTAGCGGAAAACCATTTCCTCGATCACCGGCGCCCACAGGACGACGTGGAACCACGACAGATGCAGCGCGTCCAGCCTGCGCTCGGCCCCAGAGGCCGTCGCGACCGAGGCCGCCAGGGGGCCCAGCACCAGCAGGTTGACGCCCCACAGCACCAGCACCCAGCGGAGCAGATGCGGACCGCCCAGGCCGCCCAGCCACTCCTGCGATCCCTGGCCCGTGGTGCGCGGCAGGCGCGGCCCCAGCCGCGGCCGCCTGACGAAGGCGAGGAAATCCGCGAACTCCGCGCGAAAGGCCGGCCTGCCCCGCACCGGCGCGGCAGGCGCCGCGCAAGGCAGGCGGACCTCAGGCATTGCCGCTGTGCAACTGCTGTATGGCCTGCTCGAACTCGCCCTTGAGCACGGCGGGAATGATGGCGCGCGACCGGTCCAGGGTCTCGTCTATGCGGGCCTGTTCCTCCTTGCGCGGCGGATGCAGCACGAAGTCCACCACCTGCTGCGCCAGCCCCAGCGAACGCGGATGCCCGATGCCCAGCCGCAGCCGCCAGAATGCCTGCGATCCCAGCGCCGCCTGGATGTCCTTCAGGCCGTTGTGCCCCGCATGGCTGCCGCCCTGCTTGAGCTTGGCCTGCCCCGGCAGCAGGTCGAGTTCGTCGTGCGCCACCAGGATCTGTTCGGGAGCAAGCTTGTAGAAGCGCGCCAGCGCGCCCACCGCCTGCCCGGAACGGTTCATGTAGGTCATGGGCTTGACCAGCAGGATGGCCGCCCCGTCGAAGCGGGCCTTGGCCACGTGGCCGAAGAAGGGTTTCTCGTTCGTGAACGATACGCGCAGGTCATCGGCGATCTGGTCCAGCAACCAGAATCCCGCGTTGTGGCGGGTGCGTTCGTAGTCGGGGCCGGGATTGCCCAGCCCGGCGATGAGGCGTATGGGTTCGGACATGAAGATGCAAGGCGGGATTCGGGAAGGCCCGTTATCTTAGCCCGCAAATGAAGAATGGCCGCCATCGCCCGGTATTTAACCAAATGGTTATTTTCATCAACCAATATTTCCCTTTTTGATTTTCATGCGACTACCTAGACTCGCAGACCGATACAACCTGTGGAGTCAACGTGTCTGTCTACCGTTCCGCGAATATCCGGCTCACGGATGGCGTCCGTCCCGAACTTGCCGAAGTCTGTCTGCCAGGCCCGGACGAAAGCGTCCTGGGGCAATACGCAAGAATGGGGCCGCAGCTCGACGCATTCCATGCATTCGACAAGGCACATCTCGTCATGCTGCTCGAAGCGGGCCTGCTGCCTGCCGGCGATGCGCGGGCCATGCTGCAGGTACTGCGCGGCCTTGAGGCCTCCGGAGCGACCGCAGCCCGTGCCGCGACGGCGGAGCATATGCACTCGGGCGAAGCCATCCTCACCGACACCCTGGGCACGGAAGTAGCGGGCAAACTGCATCTGGGACGCAGTTCGGGCGACCTTCTGACGGTTTCGTTCCGCTTCACGCTGCGCGCCAGGCTCCTGCGCATGGCCGATGAACTCAATGCATTGCGACGCGTGATCCTCGAGCTGGCGCGCGAGCACCTGGACACCGTGATGCCAGGCTCCACGCACCTCCAGCATGCACAGCCCGGCACCTTCGCCCACTACCTCCTGGCGTATGCCAGCGCATTCGATCGCGATGCCGAGCGGGTGCGGCAGTACTTCGAGCGGCTTAACCTCAGCCCGGCGGGCGCGGCCATCCTCAACGGCTCAGAATTTCCGCTGAACCGCGCCCGCGTCGCCAGCCTGCTGGGCTTCGACGGACTGGCGCTCAATACGCGCGACGCGGTGTGGGGACGCGACCTGGAAACCGAGGCGCATACCGTCGCGTTGCTGCTGGCCGGCAACTTCAATCGGTTGGCGGAAGACCTGATGCTCTGGTCCGCTCCCGAATTCGGCTGGGTGGAATGCGCGGACGGCTTTTGCGGCACCAGCAGCATCATGCCGCAGAAGAAGAACCCCAACGCCCTCGAATGCCTCAAGGGCGTCGTCGCCACCATGACCGGCCACCTGGTCAGCACCGCCATGGTCCACAAGAATCCCTCGGCGGTCCCGGTCTTTGAATGGGTCCGCTCCATGTCGGATGCCTGGCGCGGCTACGACGAAATCAACAGCGCATTGCCGTTGATGCGTGCCGTCATGCAAAGCCTGGCCGTGCACCCCGAGCGAATGGCGCACAGCGCAAGCCGGCATTGGGCCACGGCCACGGACCTGGCATCCGCGCTGGTGAAACATGCCGGCCTCCCGTGGCGCGCGGCCCATCAAGTCACGGGCATTGCCGTGCGGCTCGCGATGGAGCAAGGCGTGCATCCGCACCAAGTCGATGCCGCGCTGGTGGCGCATGCCGCGCAGCGGCATCTGGGCCGGCCACTGCAATTGAGCGATACGCAGATCCGCGAGGCGCTCGACCCGCAAGCGTCGGTGGAGCGCCATCGGATGCCCGGCGGCCCCGCCCGTGACCGCGTCATGGAAGCGCTGGATCTGCATGCCGAGTGCCTGGCCAGCGACGAAACCTGGTCCGAACAAGTACATCGGCGCATTGACGATGCCGCCGCGCGCCTGGAAAGCGCGATCGATGCGGCGCTCGAAGCCTGAGTTCGGGATAGCCGCCGCATCCAAGATAACGACAATCACATCATGCCAGGAGACCTCAAGATGTCCACCACGATCATTCCTCGCCGGCGCTTGCTTTGCGCTTCGCTGCTCAGCCCTCTCGGTGCGCTCGGCGTCGCGCCAGCCGCCGCACAGCAGGTATCGGGAACATCCGGCTCATGGCCGGATCGGCCCATTCGGTTGATCGTGGGGTACCCCACGGGCGGGGCCACGGACGGCGTGGCGCGTCCGCTGGAGCCGAGGCTTCAGAGTGCCTTCGGGCAGCCAGTGGTGTTCGACTACAAGCCCGGCGCGGGTGCCACGATCGCCGCGGGCCTGACCGCCAAGGCTTCCCCCGACGGCTACACCATCCACATCACGGATAGTGGGCCGATGACTATCCTGCCCAACGGCAAGCAGCTGAGCTACGACCCCACCCAAGCTTTCACTCCGCTCGGCATGATCTGCGAAGGCTGTTCCGTGATTGCCGTCCACCCCTCCGTTCCGGCACACAACCTGGCGGAATTGATCCAGCTGGCCAAGGCCAGGCCGGGCACGATCACCTATGGAACATCGGGCATCGGCGGATCGGCCCACCTGTCAGGCGAACTGCTGCAGGCAATGACCGGCGTGCAACTGGTTCACGTACCCTACAAGGGCGGTGGCCCGGCCGCGGTCGATCTGGTCGGCGGCCAGATTCCGATGCTTTTCGCATCCACCGGTACGGCGCTGCCCTTCATCCAGTCCGGGAAAATGCGGGCGTTGGCGGTCACTTCCGTCACGCGCAGTTCGGCCCTGCCCGACGTCCCCACCGTGGCGGAGCAAGGGGTCCCCGGCTACGACGCCACCGTCTGGTTCGCGCTGGTCGGTCCCGCTAAGATGCCGCCGCAAATAGCTTCACGCTTCCACCGGGCCCTGCAACAGGCGCTCCAGGAGCCGGCCGTGCAGCAGGCGCTGCGCCGCCAGGGCTATGAACCGATTCCCGGCGCCCCTGAAGCCATGGCCTCACGCGTGCGCGCCGACCTTGCCAAGTGGGGCAAGCTGATCCGCGACAAGAACATCACATTCGAGTAGGCACAGGCCCTGGCGCCCCGCTGATTCGGCGCTGAGCCAGATCCCGGAACAGGCGCGCTGTCGGCCGCATGGGAATGGCCTCGTTCCAGATCATGCCAACCGCGTCGCGGGTGGCCGGGACCGCGACGGGCAGCACCGTCCCCACCGGCATCCCCAGGTAGCGCAAGGCCACACGCCGCGGCACGATTGTCACGTAGGGACCCAGCTCAAACAGCGAGGCCGCCATCGCCATGTCACTGGTCTCGACATACTGCGCTGGCAGCCGCAGCCTGCGCGCGGCCAGGATCTGCTCCAGGTGATCGCGCATCAGCGTTCCGGGAGAAGGCAGGCACCAGCGCTGCTGGACCAACTCCCGCCAACTGACCGAGGCCCGGTCCACCAGAGGATGCGCGGCGCTGGCGGCGATCACCACTTCATCGCTCAATACGGTGGCCTTGGCCAGGTGCGACTGCACGATGTCCGCGCTCAAGCGCGCGAACAGCAGTTGGATTTTCCCGCCGTCCAGAAGCTCCCTCAGGTAGCTGGCGGAGCCTTCCACCAGGCTGACGCGAACACGCGGGTACAACCGCGAAAACTCCGTGATGGCATCGGCAACGAAAGGGTTCAGGGAAATCGCCTTGACCCCCAGGCTCAGCTCTCCTTGAAAGCCACTCCTGAGTCCTTCGATGGCATCGCCCAGCCCCTGCATCTCCGCGGCCACGGTGCGTGCGCAAGCCAGTACCGCCTCCCCCAGGGGAGTCAGCCGCACCCAGCCCCGCCCGCGTTCGAACAGTGGCTCGCCGAATACCTCCTCGGCCTCCGCCAGAGCCTTGGATACGGCAGCCGGGCTCACATGCAAGCGCGATGCGGCTTGCGTGATGTTGTCGGATTCGTGAACAGCCAGCACGATCCTCAGATGCCGAAGCTTGACGCCGTGCAGAGGCAGGCTCATGTCGCAAGTCCTTTGGTTGGCGCGCCATCAAGCGATAGAGATGACGCTGTTCCGCTCCAACTCAAACTAAACGGCCCGAGGCCGGTGCGATACCGGACTCAGGCCGAGTTCTTTCAGACAAGGCACGGAGGATCCGGCTTTGCCGGTCCACCGCCGCCGCCCCTTGGGGGGCGTGCGCAAGCGCCTAGGGCGAAACCCTATTATGCAGCGGGGGTTTCTTCGGCGGCGGCGCCACCGGGCTTGGCGATGGCGGTCGCGATGACCGTGTCGCCGCCAACCGGGAACGTCACGCCCTTGGGCGCCTTGACGTCGGCCAGGTGGACGGACGCGCCGGCGATGAGGTTGCCCAGATCCACTTCGATGAACTGGGGCAGGTCGTTCGGCAGGCAGGTCACTTCGATTTCGGTCAGCACGTGGCTGATGATCGCGCCGCTGAGCTTGACGGCGGGCGACGACTCGGCGTTGACGAAGTGCAGCGGCACCTTGGTGTGCAGGGCCTGGCCAGCGGCGACGCGCTGGAAGTCCACGTGCAGCACTTGCTGCTTGTAGGGGTGCCATTGGACGGCGCGCAGCAGGACTTGCGAGGCCTTGCCTTCGAACTGCATGCTCAGGATGGACGAGTGGAACTCTTCCTTGCGCAGGGCATGGTAGATCTCGTTGTGATCGAGTTCGATCGACAGGGGCGCTGCGTCGCCGCCATAGACAATGGCGGGAACACGGCCGGCGCGGCGCAGGCGGCGGCTCGCACTCGAACCCTGGACGCTACGCGAAGTGGCGTTAAATTGCATGGTTTTCTCCAAAATGCGGCGGGCGATATACCCGCTCGCGGTGCACGGAACGCGACCATCGCATTCCGTCCGGCAGCGCCGCGACCAGCGCTTCCGGCTCGCCCCGCCGCCCTGCGCGAGGCAGGGCGGCGGGAGCAGAACTTATTCGACGAACAGCGAGCTGACCGAGTCGGCCCGCGAAATGCGCAGCATGGTTTCGCCGATCAGGGCCGCGCACGACAGTTGGCGGATGCTGCTGCAATCCCGGACCTCGTCGCTGGCGGGGATGGTGTCGGTGACGACCAGCTCGTCCAGGTCGGATTCGGCGATGCGGCCCACCGCGCCGCCCGACAGCACGGCGTGCGTGCAATAGGCGTAGACGGCCAGCGCGCCGCGCTGCTTGAGGACCTGGGCCGCCTTGCACAGCGTGCCGGCGGTATCGACCATGTCGTCCATGATGATGCAGGTGCGGCCCTCGACGTCGCCGATGATGTTCATCACCTCGGACACGTTGGCGCGCGGACGGCGCTTGTCGATGATGGCCAGGTCGACCTCGAGGCGCTTGGCCAGCGCCCGGGCACGCACCACGCCGCCCACGTCGGGCGAGACCACCATCAGGTTGGACAGGTTGCGCTTCCAGATGTCGCTGAGCAGGATGGGCGCGGCGTAGATGTTGTCCACCGGGATGTCGAAGAACCCCTGGATCTGGTCCGCGTGCAGGTCCATCGTCAGGATGCGGTCCACGCCCACGACCTGCAGCATGTTCGCCACGACCTTGGCCGAGATCGCCACGCGCGCCGAACGGGGGCGGCGATCCTGCCGGGCGTAGCCGAAATACGGCATCGCGGCGGTGATGCGGCCGGCGGAAGCCCGACGCAGCGCATCGACCATGACCATGATTTCCATCAGGTTGTCGTTGGTCGGTGCACAGGTGGGCTGGAGGACGAAGACGTCTTTACCGCGGACGTTCTCGTTGATTTCCACCATGACTTCGCCGTCGGAGAACCGACCGACGCTCATCTTGCCCAGTGGTATGCCGAGGTGACTCGCGACATCCGCCGCCAGCTTGGGGTTGGCAGTCCCCGTGAAAATCATGAAGCTTTCTTGCGCCATGACGCATTGCCCGTGGCTGTGGCCCGGTGACCTGTAACCGAGGCCGATCGACAAAACAACAAAGCTGTTGATCCTGCGAAACGCTGACAGGCATCAACAGCTTTTAGGTCAAAGACTTTGGCTGGGGAGGAAGGACTCGAACCCTCGCATGCCGGAATCAAAATCCGGTGCCTTAACCAACTTGGCGACTCCCCAACTCGTTACCCCCGCAGGAACTGCGTGAGCATCGAAACTTGCTGCGCTGGCGCCCGGCTGCGGCGGATCGCCCTCGATTCGGTGGCCGCTTACGCGGCCCAGTCCAGTAGCGGATGCGTATCGAGTCCGGCACATGCCAGGTTCACTCTCAACGCCGGCAGCCCGCTGGGCTGGACCTGCATTGTAGCGGCGATTTTATCCACCGCGCCATCGGCCCGCGCCTTCGTGTCGTACTCGACAAATAGGCACGCGCCCGATCCGGACATCCTGACCCGGGCGCCATCAAGCGCTTGGGCAAGTACCGCCGAAACCCGCCCGACTTCAGAAAAGCGGGCAAAAACGACAGCTTCCAGATCGTTCCTGCAGTTATTCCCGTAAAGGCCTTCAAATGCGCCCCCAGGAAAGTCCACTATTTTGACGCGTGGCGTATCTCTTGTCAATTCAGGTGCGCGGAATACGTCGGCGGTCGGCACACTGGCGTCCGGCTGGACCACGACGTACCAGCGCGGCGGCAGGTCGATCGCGGTCAGTTCCTCGCCCACGCCCTCGGCGAAAGCGTTGCGGCCGAACACGAACACAGGCACGTCCGCGCCCAGGGGCAGCGCGAGCCGCATCAGCTCGCGCCGCGACAGGCCGGTGCCCCACAGGCGGTTCAGCGCCAGCAGCACCGTGGCCGCGTCGCTCGATCCGCCGCCCAGGCCGCCGCCAGCGGGAATCCGCTTCTCCAGGCCGATCTCGGCGCCCTGCCTGCAGCCGGTGGCCTGCTGCAGGGCGCGCGCCGCGCGCACGACCAGGTCGGCGTCCTCGGCTACGCCGGGCAGGTCGTAGGCGCGGACGATGCGGCCGTCGGAGCGGGCGCGGAAATGCAGCGTGTCCTGGAGGTCGATGAAACGGAAGGCCGTCTGCAGCAGGTGATAGCCGTCGGGCCGGCGCCCGACCACGTGCAGGAACAGGTTGATCTTCGCGGGCGCGGGGACGTCGCGCAATTCGGCGGTCATGGCGGCCCTAGGGATTGATGACCAGGCGCAGGTCCACGTCCTGCCCGCCTTCGTTGCGCGCCATCTGCAGCCGCGTGGGGCCCAGCGCGTCGTACTGCCGGGCGGTCACGCGCCAGCCGGCCTGGTCGAACACCAGCGGACGGCCCTGTTCGTCGCGCTCGACCACCTCGGCGGGCGGCTGGGACGCCAGGCGGCCGCGCAGCCAGTCGCGCAGGCCGGATACCGGGATCTCGCTGCCGAGCACGACCGCCACCAGTTCGTCGGGATCGGCGGCGCGGGTTTCCTTGCCGCTGGCTTCGCGCAGCAGCGCCTCGCCCGGCACGGCCTCGACCCGCGCCAGGGTCGAGCCCAGCGGCGACACGAGATCGAGCGCGAGACGGCTGCCGTCGTCGCGCCATGCGAAGCTGCCCTGCACCGCGTTCTGCTTGCCGCCCACTTCCTCGATCCGAAGCGCGAACCGGCCCACCCGCGACAGCGAGCGGCTTTCATCCGCGCCCTGGGGCGCGGGAATGGGAATCGGCACGGCACAGGCCGCCAGCATCGCGACCAGCGTACCCGCGACGGCCGCGCGGGCCAGGCTCGGCAGGCGGGTCACAGCGTCACGTCGAGGCGCGCCAGGGTGCCCCGCAATGCGGCGTTGGACGGATCCTTGGACTGGACTTCGCGCCACAGTTCACGCGCACGGGCCTGCTGGCCCGAGGCCCACAACACCTCGCCCAGGTGCACGGCGATCTCGGCATCGGGCCGGAGTTCGTAGGCGCGCTCGAGGTAGGACAGCGCCTTCGCGTTGTCGCCCATGCGGTAGTGGACCCAGCCCATGCTGTCGACGATGAAGGGATCGTCGGGGGCCAGGTTCATGGCCCGCTCGATCAGCCGCTTGGCCTCGGGCAGCCTGACGTTGCGGTCGGCCAGCGAATAGCCCAGGGCGTTGTACGCATGGGCGTGGTCGGGCTTGATCGCGATGATGCGGCGCAGCCGGCTTTCCATGTCGTCGATCCGGTTCTGCTGCTCGTACAGCATGGCCAGGTCGTACATGAGGTCGGGGGCATCGGGGTAGCGCTGGTTGGCCGCCTCGAGCACCTTGACCGCCTCGTCGCGATCGCCGGCATTGCGCAGGATCTGCGCCTCGGTCAGGGCCACCTGGCTGCCCTCGCGCACGTCGCGGGGGTCGATCAGGTGCAGGATGCCGCGGGCGTCGTCCACGCGGCCCTGCTTGCCGCGCAGGACGGCCTGGCGCAGGCGCGCCGGCAGCGCGGCGTCGGGATCGTCGACCTTGGCCAGCAGATCGAAGGCGTCGTCGTAGCGTTGCTGGTCCTCGGCGATCTGCACGCGCAGGAACAGCGCGTTGTCCGCCTCGGGCAGCGGCGCGGCGCCCTTGGCCGTGCGCTGCTCGTGTACTTCCAGGTACTGCTTGAGGTAGCCGTCGGCGTCCGAGGGGCGCTGCGACTGGTAGGCCAGCACGCCCTGCATGTAGAGGATCTCGAAATCCTCGGGGTTCGCGCGCGCCAGGGCCTGCAATTCGTCGCGCGCGCCGTCGTAGTCCTTCAGCGAGGCCAGCGCGCGCGCCAGCAACACGCGCAGATTACGCGATTCGGCATGCGTGGCGATGAAGGCGCGCGCACGCGCCACCGACTGGTCGGGCTCGGTTTCCACGCCCATCTGCAGGGCCAGCATGGCGGCCGCTTCGGAATCGGGCTGGGCATCGAGCGCCGCGCGGGCCTCTTGCAGCGCGCGCGGCTTGTCGCCGGCCGCCGCGGCGACGCGCGACAGGGCCAGATGCGATTCCGGCAGGTTGCGCACGTCGGTCAGCGCCTCTTCCAGGATGGACAGCGCCTTGCGCTTGTCGTCCAGGCGGGCGACGACCCGGCGGGCATCGACGATGGCGACGGACTTGTCGGGAGCGGCCGCGATGCGGGCCCGCAGCGCGGAACCCATGCCCTCGACCCGTCCCGCCGCCGCGGCCAGCGACAGGGCGGTCTGGCGCGCCTCGACGTCGGACGGATCCAGTTCGGCCCAGGCCTGGGCGGCGTCGAGCGCCCGCACCAGGTCGCCGCCGGCCAGCGCGAATTCGACCGCGCGGCGCGCCAGGCGCGGATCGCGCGTTTTCTCGGCCAGGTCCAGCGTCGTGCTGGTGGCCGGCCCGAAGGCGCCGCGCTGGGCAGCCACTTCCGAGGCGAGCACCTGGAACAGGATCTCGGCCGACAGATCGACGTTGGGGAGTGCCCTGGGACCGATCGCGCGCCCCATGGGGGACAGGCTGAGGCCCGGAACCAGCAACTCGTCGGACGCCGGGGGCGCGTCCTGGGCGGACACGGCCGATACGGCCGTCGCCAACCCGACCCATGCGGCCGCCAGCTTCAAACGATGAGCGTTAAACAACATGGCACAATTCCTTGGCGTATCGCCGACGCCGTCCATATTCGTTGATGTTAGCACTGCGCTTACCACCCAACGGCCGGCGGCGGCGGGCGCGGATATGCTGAACCCAGGCTTTACTCATCGGACTGCCGGCCGCGCCAACAGTTCATCGCGCGCAAGCAGCAAACGCCATGCCCGAACTTCCCGAAGTAGAAACCACCCGCCGGGGCATCGCGCCCACGGTGGAAGGCCGCGATCTGCGCCGCCTGATCGTGCGCGAGCCCCGGCTGCGGTGGCCCGTTCCCGGCAATCTCGCCGCGCTGGTCGAGGGGCGCCGCGTCCTGGCCACGGGCCGGCGCGGCAAATACCTTTTGATGCAATTCGAGCATGGCTGGCTGATCGTCCACCTGGGCATGTCGGGCTCGCTGCGCCACGTGCATCCGGACGAGGCGCCGCGCAAGCACGATCACGTCGACTGGGTGTTCGACCAGGCGGTCCTGCGCCTGCACGACCCCCGGCGCTTCGGCGCGGTGCTGTGGCACGACGCCGCGGCCGGACCGGTGGAAAGCCATCCCCTGCTGGCCAGCCTGGGCATCGAGCCCTTCGATGACCGCTTCGACGGCGGCTGGCTGTTCCGCCACACCCGCCGCCGCAGCGCGCCCATCAAGCAGGCCCTGCTGATGGGCGACATCGTCGTCGGGGTCGGCAACATCTACGCGTCGGAAAGCCTGTTCCGCGCCGGCATCCACCCGCGCACCGCGGCCGGGCGCATCTCGGCGGCCCGCTACGACAAGCTGGCTGCCGCGGTGCGCGCGACGCTGGACGACGCCATCCGCGCCGGCGGCAGTTCGCTGCGCGACTACGTGGGTGCGGGCGGCGAATCGGGCTATTTCCAGATCGACGCGCGGGTCTACGACCGGGCGGGCCAGCCCTGCCGGGTGTGCGAGACTCCCATACGCCGGCTTGTGCAAGGACAAAGGGCGACCTATTACTGCCCAAAGTGCCAAAGGTGACCCCCCCTACGCGCTCCGCGCGCCCCCCAGGGGGCGATGCGAGTGGACCGGCGGAGCCGGATCCACCGCATCCTGGGGGAACAATAGGCTGGCGCCGACTGGCGTATTTGCCGTGGCATGGCGTAGCCGGTGGCCGTACACTTCGTGGCCGCCCGTTCGGGGCGCGCGGCAGCTAGATGGAACACATGACATGATTGCTTTTTCCCGGCGCGTGGCGCAGTGGCAGCGCGCGAACGGGCGGCATACGCTGCCCTGGCAGAACACGCAGGATCCTTATCGCATCTGGCTGTCGGAGATCATGCTGCAGCAGACCCAGGTGGCGACGGTGATCCCGTACTACGAGCGCTTCCTGTCGAAGTTTCCCGCGGTGGCCGACCTGGCCGCCGCCGACGAAGGCGAGGTCATGGCCTTGTGGGCCGGGCTGGGCTACTACACGCGGGCGCGGAACCTGCATGCCTGTGCGCAGCGGGTGGTGTCGGACTGGGGCGGCCGGTTTCCCCCCACGGCGGCGGATATCGAGACGCTGCCCGGCATCGGCCGCTCGACGGCCGCGGCGATCGCTGCGTTCGCCTATGGCGAGCGCAGCCCCATCCTGGACGGCAACGTGAAACGCGTCTTCGCCCGCCATTTCGGCATCGAGGGCGATCCCACCAAGCGCGCGGTGGAACAGCGCATGTGGGCCATCGCCCATGCCGAGGTCCCGGCCGACGGGCCCGAGGCGGCCGACGAGATGCGGCGCTACACGCAGGGCCTGATGGACCTGGGCGCCACGCTGTGCACCCGCGGCGATCCCGGCTGCGGGCGTTGCCCCGTGCGCGAATCCTGTATCGCGCTGCGCGAGGCTAGGCAGCACGAGCTGCCCACGCCGCGCGAGCGCAAGGCCGTGCCCGAACGGCACACCGGCATGCTGGTGATCGAGAAGGCGGGCGAAATTCTGTTGCAGCGCCGGCCCTCGCCGGGCATCTGGGGCGGCCTGTGGAGCCTGCCCGAATTCGTCGACGGCGATCCCGCGCAGGCCTGCCGCATCCTGGGGGTGGCGCCGGCCGAGACCATACGGCTGCCGGTGTTCTCACACACCTTCACTCACTTCAAGCTGCACGTGGAGCCCTGGCACGTGCGGGCGGGCTCGCTGGCCCTGCGCGAAGGGGACCATCCCCAGGTCTGGCTGCCGTCCGGCGAACTGGCCGACGCGGCGCTGCCCGCGCCGGTGAAGAAACTGCTGAGCGGACTGTTCGGCCGCAACGACCTGTTCCAGGCCTGAGGACCGGGAACTACCCGCGCATCGTCACGCGCATCTGGTAGCGGTCCGACGGTCCGAGGATGTGCTGGTACTCGATCGCCCGGCCATGCTGGTCGAACGCCACGCGCCTGACGTCCACCAGCGCCGACCCGATGGGCACTTGCAGGTCGCGGGCCAGGACCGGATCGGCCAGCGCCGCGCCCGCGGCCGCCTCTATCGTGAAATAGGGAAAGCCGGCCCGCGCCATCAATTCGCTCAACGGGTGCCGGGAGAAATCCTCGGGCTGAAAGCCCGCGGCAATGTCCACCGGCAACCAGGCCGTGCTGTGCAGGATGGGCAGGTTGCCGCGCGTGCGCAGGCGCACGAGCTTCATCACGCGTTCGCCCGGTTGCAGCATCAATCCGGTCTGCACCTGGAGCGGCGCCTCCACCTCTTCGAACGACAGCAGCCGGGGCGTGCTGAGCGCACGGCTTTCCGCGACCTGGGCCATGAAGCCCGACAGCGGCGTCTGCAAGGACACCACCGCCGCCGATTCGGCCACGAAGGTGCCGTCCCCCTGGCGCCGCTCGATCAGCCCCTGCTCCTCCAGGCCCTGCATCGCCCGCCGCACCGTGATGCGCGAGACGGAAAAGAGCCGGCACAGGGCATCCTCGGTCGGCAGCCGCTCGCCGGGCTGGTAGCGGCCGTTGGCGATGCCGTCCTTGATGACGGCGGAAATCTGGTGGTGGAGCGGGGTTCCTAGGCTTCGGCTGAGTTTCTGCATGGGGTGCGCGGGGCCACGGGTCATGCCGTGGCGCGCCATTGTGGCACGTCCGTCGCCTTGAGCCCGCTTTGCATAAAAATTGTTATGTTGTCATAATGATTATACGATTTAACCCCTGACAGGAATGGGAAAAAAGTGCCGATGCCGCGTACGCTCTTCGACAAGATCTGGGACGATCACGTGGTCGCCGATCTGGGTGACGGCTTCGCGCTGCTGCACGTGGATCGCCACCTGATCACGGACGCGGGCAGCAAGGCCCTGGTCGACATGCGCCGGCGCGGCCTGGAAATGCGGAATCCGGAACTGGCCTTCGCCTCTCCCGACCATTCCGTCTCCACCCTACCGGGGCGCGCCGATCCGACGCCCCAGGGCGTGCGGCTGCTGGGCGATCTGCGCCGCGAAGCGCAGGCGCGCGGGATCCGGGTCTTCGACGTGGGCAGCGGCTCCCAGGGCATCGTCCATGTGGTGGGACCCGAACAGGGCCTGACGCTGCCGGGCGCCCTGGTGGTATGCGCCGACAGCCATACCTGTACCCATGGCGGGCTGGGCGCGCTGGGCTTCGGCATCGGCGCCAGCGAGTTCGTGCACATCGCCGTCACCCAGACCCTGGTCCAGGCCAAGCCGAGGAACATGCGGATACGCTTCGTCGGCCAGGCCGCCCCGGGCGTCTCGGCCAAGGACATGATCCTGCACGCCGCCGGCGTCGTCGGCACGGCCGGCGGCACCGGCCACGCCATCGAATACGCGGGCGAAGCCGTATCCGCGCTGGACGTGGAAGCCCGGTTGACGCTGTGCAATCTCTCGGTCGAACTGGGCGCGAAGATAGGCATGGTCGCCCCTGACGAAAAAACCTACGCTTACCTGCACGGCCGGCCGTTCGCCCCCGCCGGGCAGGACTGGGACGCGGCCGCCGCCTACTGGCGCACGCTGCGCTCCGATGCCGACGCGCGCTTCGATCGCGAGGTGCTGATCGACATGGCCGGCATCGCGCCCCAGGTCACCTGGGGTACCAGCCCCGAGCAGGTGGTGGCCATCGACGGCATGGTGCCCGATCCCGCCGGCATCGACGACGCGCCGCGCCGGCACGCCGTACAGGCCGCGCTCGACTACATGGGACTGAACCCGGGCCAGCGCATCGCCGGCACGCCCATCGACCGGGTCTTCATCGGCTCCTGCACCAATGCCCGCCTGTCGGACCTGCGCAGCGCCGCCGCCGTCGTCCGGGGCCGCAAGGTGGCTGCGAACGTCGAGGCCTGGGTCGTGCCCGGATCCGAGCGCGTCAAGCAAGCCGCCGAGGCCGAGGGCCTGGACGGGATCTTCCTCGCGGCCGGTTTCCAGTGGCGCGACCCCGGCTGCTCCATGTGCCTGGCCGCCAACGGCGACCTGGCGGCGCGCGGCCAGCGGGTCGTCTCGACATCGAACCGCAACTTCGTGGGCCGCCAGGGCCCCGGTGCGCGGACCCACCTGACCAGCCCGGCCATGGCCGCGGCGGCGGCCGTCGCCGGAGCGATCTGCGACGTCCGCGATTTCGAGGCAAGCCTGGCATGACACCCTTCGACCGCCTGGAATCCGTGGCCGCGCCGCTGCTGCGCGACAACATCGACACCGACCTGATCATCCGGGTCGAGCCCCTGTTCAACGGCGTCGCGCGCGACGAGCTGGGCCCCTATTGCTTCGAGTCCCTGCGCTACCGTCCCGACGGCACGGAAGATCCCGATTTCGTCTTCAACCGGCCGGCCACCCGGCATGCGCGCATCCTGCTGGCCGGCGCCAACTTCGGCTGCGGCAGTTCGCGCGAAGGCGCGGTCTGGGCCTTGCTGGCGCTGGGCGTGCGCTGCGTCATCGCCCCCAGCTTCGGCGACATCTTCTACGGCAACTGCTTCCAGAACGGCCTGCTTCCGGTGCGCCTGCCCCGCGCCGACGTGGAGTCGCTGGCCGCGCAAGCCCGCAACCGCCCCGACGTCCCCATGACGGTGGACTTGCGCCAATGCTTCGTGGCCGGCGCCGACGGCGCACGCATCGGCTTCGACATCCAGGCCCTGCGCCGCGAGGCCCTGCTCGAAGGGCTCGATCCCATCGCGCAGACCTTGAAGCGCAAGCCGCTCATCGACGACTTCCAGCGGCGGGACGCGTTGCGCCGGCCATGGATACACCACCTTCCATTCACGCCCAAGGAATCGACATGACGACCCCGTCCTGTTCGCCGGACATCCGGCGCCGCCAGTGGCTGGCCGCGACGGCCGCCCTGGCGCTTTCGCCCGCGCTGCGCGCGCAGGCCACCTATCCCCAGCGGCCCGTCAGGATGATCGTGCCCATGCCGCCGGGCGGCGCCACCGACGGCATGGCGCGGCTGATCGCGCTGAAGCTGGGCGAACGCTGGGGCCAGAGCGTCGTGGTGGAAAACCGCGCCGGCGCCGGGGCCATCATCGGCACCCAGGCCGTGGCGCGAGCCGCTCCCGACGGCTATACGTTCGGACTGGTCATCAGCTCGCACACCATCAATCCCGCGCTGCGCAGCACGCTGCCCTACGACACGCTGAAGGACTTCACGCCGCTCACGCAGGTCGGCTCGGCGGTGATCGCGCTCGTGGCCCACCCATCCCTGCCCGCCAACGACGTGGCGGGACTGATCAAGCTCGTGCGCGCCGAACCCGGACGCCTCGAATACGCGTCGCTGGGCATAGGCACGGCCACCCACGTCGCCGGGGAACTGCTGAAGGTGAAGGCCGGCCTCGACATGCCGCACGTGCCCTACAACGGCAGCGCGCCGGCCTACAACGACCTGCTTCCCGGACGAGTCAAGCTGGGCTTCGTCATCCTGGAATCGGCGCTGCCCCACATCCAGTCGGGCAGGCTGAAACTGCTGGCCATCGCCAACGGCGAGCGCAGTCCCACCCACCCGGATTTCCCCACCATAGGGGAAAGCGTGCCGGGCTACGCGTACGAAAGCATCTTCGGTTTCGTGGCACCGGCCGGCCTGCCCGCCGACGTCGCGCAAAAGCTGTCCGCCGACCTGATCGCGACCATCAAGCGGCCCGAAATCGTGAAGCAGTTGAACGCCTGGGGCAACGACGTGGTGGCGTCCACGCCGGCGCAGTTCGACGCCTTCATCCGCAAGGAAATCGACAGTACCCGCGACGTGGCCAAGAGCGCCGGGATCAAGCTGATGGACTAGGCTGAATCCATGGATCCACATGACTAGCGGTGCAGGTCTTGTTCGGGGCGCCGGGGCCGGGCGGCCGGTGGGGCGCATTCGG
>MKUP01000006.1:0-142236 GCA_001898625.1 Burkholderiales bacterium 67-32 | reverse complement strand
CTGTCCCCACCGGGTAGTCCCGCGCAGCGGGACCGGCTTCGCTGCGCCCCACCGGCCGCCCGGCCCCGGCGCCCCGGACAAGACCGACTAAAGAACATGAATCTCGAGTCAGCCTAGGGCCAGGGCCGCAGCCATTCCTTCTTCAGGTCGATGCCGAAGCCGGGCGCGTCCGACGGCCTGACCTTGCCATCCACCGGCACCTGCACGCCCGGCAGGCGCATGGCCTCGGCCAGCGGTACACCCACGTCGGATCCCAGCCAGTATTCCGCGAGCTGGGTCTCCGGCATCGCGAAATGGAAATGCTGGCCGAAGGGCAGGCTGGCGCCCGAATGCGGAAAGGTCGACAGGCCCGCGGCCTCGGCCAGGGTGTAGACCTTCAGCGCCTCGGTCAGGCCGCCGAACCAGCGCAGGTCGGGCTGCAGCACGTCCACGCAGCGGCGGTCTATCAGTTCGCGGAAGGCGTGCCGGCCCTTGTGGTCCTCGCCAGTGGCGATGGGCAGCGTGGGAACGGCCCGCTTCAACTGCGCCAGGCCGTCGGTGTCGTGCGGCATCAGGGGCTCTTCGATCCAGCGCAGGCGATACGGCAGCAGCCGCTCCATCAGCCGCACAGCGAAGTCGACGTTGAAGGACATGACCGGATTGAGCATCAGGTCGGCATTCGGCCCGACCGTCTCGCGCGCCTTGGCCACCTTCTCTTCCAGCCGATTGATGCCTTCGGTGCCTTCTTCGTAGTGGACCGGGTTGCTGATCTTGAAGGCCTTGAACCCCAGCTCCATCGTCCAGTCGAGGTCGTCGCTAGTGCAATAGCAGTCGATCCATTCGCGGCAGGGACCGCCGATCAGGCTGTACACGGGCAAGCCCAGCAGCTTGCCCTTCAGGTCCCATAGCGCGAGGTCGATGCCGCTGCGCGCCACCGATGCCAGCCCGGTCGCGCCGAAACGCTGGCACGACCGCCACATCAGATCGTTCAGGAATTCGGTGGCCAGGCAATCCCGGCCCTCCAGCAGCGGCGCGAAATGCCCACGCACCAGCGGCGCGATCAGCGTCCCCCAGTGGCACAGGCCCACGCCCCACGTGCCATCCTCGGCCGTCACCCGGATCCAGGCTTCATCGGCAACCTCGCCCGGGATCTTGCGCAACTGGCGCGGGAACTCCGGGTACTTGTTGATCGGGAAGGCGCGCCGGGCCGTCTGGTTGTAACTGGGCCGGCGCGGCGGGGTCGGCAAGGTCCGGGGAGGCAGTTCGAGTTTGCAGATCTCCACCGATTGGATCTTCATGCGGGCAACTCCTTGGTGATCGCCCCGGCGCGAACCCGGAGCCTAAAGCAGATGCGAAATCAGCTCCGCCGTGGCCAGCGCCTCGCCGGCGTCTTTCTTCAGGGCTTCCATCGAGCGCCCGCTCACGCTGAGCGCGCCCACCGGGAAGTCGTTGCGGTCCAGCAGCGGCACGCCTATGCAACTGGACGTGGGCGAGTTCTCGCCGTGTTCGGTCGAATAGCCGCGTTCCCGGATCGCCGCCAGTTCCTTCTCCATGGCCGGAATGGTCGTGATCGTATTGGGCGCGCGCGCGACCATGGGACGCGCTTCGAGCAGCGCGCGCGCCTGGTCGGGCGGCATGAACGCGAGCATGGCCTTGCCCAGCGCGCAGCAATGAAGCGGCACCGAACGGCCGAAGCGGGAATAGATGGTGGGCAGGTTGGGTTTCTCGGTGCCGCCGATGATCAGCACCTGGCCGCGATGCAGGATGCCCAGGTTGACCCGCTCGTTCATCTTCTGGGCCAGGGCCTGCAAGTGCGGCAAGGCCTCCAGCCTGAGCCGGTTGTTGTCCAGCAGCGAGGACGCCAGGGGCAGCACGGCGAACCCGATGCTGACCCGGGCATCGTTGGCGTTCTGCTGCAGAAAGCCCGTACCGACCAGCGTCTGGACCAGCCTGTGCACCGTTGGCCGCGCCAGCCCGACCACCGCCGCCAGTTCGCCGACGGTGGGCGGATGCTCGCACTGCGCCACGGCTTCGAGCACGGTCAGGGCCTTGCCCAGTGTCTTGACGGCGCTGGGTGAAGCGTCTTCGCCCTGGCTCCGGTCGCTTTGGATCTTGCCTGTGACTGCTGACACACTTCCTTCCTTTGTCCACATTTTGGACAGATAGTCTAAATTTACACCAATAAATTCATTTTTTATTTTTTCTGTTCAATATTTTTTTGTTTTCGTGCTAGATTGAACAAACAACCAAAAAGACTGGTGGCGACTGTAGCGCGACACCCGATCTGGAGGAAGACATCTTGGCCGCAGCGACAGGACTCCCTGGCGGGAGCGATGCGATCGTAAGCGTCAGCGGGCTGACCAAGACCTATCCGGGCGACCGGAAGGGACATGGCGGCGTGCTGGCAGTGGATGCCGTGGACCTTGCCGTGCGGCGGGGCGAACTGGTGGTGCTGCTGGGCCCCAGCGGCTGCGGCAAGACGACCTTGCTGCGCTGTATCGCCGGGCTGGAACAGCCGGCGCAGGGCGAGATCCGGATCAACGGCCGCACGGTCTATTCGTCGCGCGACAGGGTCTTCGTCGCGCCCGAGCATCGCCACATCGGCATGATGTTCCAGTCATACGCGCTCTGGCCGCATATGACGGTCTTCCAGAACGTGGCCTACCCACTGGCCTCGCTCGGCGGCCTCGGCAAGGATGAAGTGCGCGCACGCGTGGCCGGCGTACTGGAGCGCCTGGGCGTGGCGGGGCTGGACCACCGCTACCCCGGCGAACTCAGCGGCGGTCAGCAACAGCGCGTCGCGCTGGCGCGCGCCCTGGTCGGTTCGCCGTCGGTGATGCTGTTCGACGAACCGCTGTCCAACATCGATGCCAAGGTCAGGCGGCGGCTGCGCCGCGAACTGCGGGAACTGAAGGCGCAGGCGGACTTCTCCGGCATCTACGTCACTCACGACCAGGAAGAGGCCATGGAACTGGCCGACACGCTGGCGGTGATGGAGAACGGCCGCATCACCCAGTTGGCCAGCGGGCGCGAGGTCTACGAACATCCCGCCTCGCTGTACGTGGCCGAGTTCGTCGGCGAAATCAACCGCGTACAGGGCCGGGTGGAAACGATCGCCGGCGACGGCGCGACCGTTTCCACGCCGCTGGGCAGCCTGCCCGTGGCCGGCATGCATGCGGGCGCCCGGCCGGGCGACGCGGGATGGCTGACGATACGGCCGGAACGCATCGCCGTCGCGCCGGCCGGATCCGCGCCCGGCGATGGCGGGCCGCGCTTCTCCGGCATCGTGCGGGACGCCATCTATTTCGGGGCCCGCCAGGAACTGCGCTTCGAGATCGCCGGCATCGCCATGACGGCCTGGACCGCGGGACGCGGACCGATGGGCGCGCCGGTGCGGCAAGGCGATGCGATCGACGTCATCTTGCCCGGCGATGGGTTGAGGTGGTTTCCGGCATGAGCGCGTATGTAGCCCAGGAGCTTTCCAGCGCCCCGGCCCGCGCGCGCTCCCGCGTGCCGGCCACCTGGCTGATGGCGCCGCTGCTGCTGGCGCTGGGCGCGCTCGTCTTCTATCCCGTCATCCTGATCATCGTGCGCGCCGTCGCGCCCGACGGCCACCTGGACTGGGCCTTGTGGGCCGACACGCTGTCCGCCCCGGGCCTGCTCGCGGCCGTGCGCAACACCGCCATCCTGGCCGCCACGACGACCGCCATCGCCGTGCCCGTGGGGGTGTTCTTCGCGTGGCTGATCGAACGTACGGACGCCCGCTGGGGCAGCCTGTCCCGCCTGCTGCCGGTCATCCCGCTCTTGCTGCCCCCGGTCGCCATGGCCATAGGCTGGCTGTTCCTGGCCGATCCGCGCGCCGGCTTCCTGGCCCGCCCGCTGATCGAGGCGATGCAGGCGGCGGGCATCGCCGTCGAGGCCGACCAGGTCGCCATCCAGAGCTGGGCCGGCCTGATCTTCCTGTACGCGCTGTGGGCGGTGCCGCACGTGTATGTCATCGCCGCCGCCGCGTTCAGCGGCCTGGACCCGAGCCTGGAGGAAGCCGCGCGCATGTTCGGCAAGGGCCGCCTGCGCTGCTTCGCGCAGGTCTCGCTGCCGGCCATCCGCCATGCCGTGGGCTCGTCGGTGCTGGTCTGCGTCATCTCCAGCATCGGCCTGTATTCGATCGCGGCGCTGATCGGCAGCGCCGCGCGCATCGAGGTGCTGTCGGTCTACATCTACCGTTTGCTGAATTTCTCCTATCCGCCCAAGACCGCGCAGGCCGTCATCATCGGGCTGCTGCTGATGGGGGTGATCGCCTCGATCTGGCTGCTCCAGCGGCGCATCGCCGCGCGGACCGGACACGCGCAGATAGGCGGGATGGGCGTGCGCCCCAATCTGCTGGCGCTGGGCGGCTGGCGCTGGCCGGCCCGGCTGGCGGTGCTGCTGTACGTGCTGCTGACCTCGGTGCTGCCGCTGCTGGCGCTGGTCGTGGTCGCGCTGCAACCGTTCTGGCGTTCGCGCATCGTGCTGGCCGACCTGGCGCTCGACAACTTCGCGGAATTCGGTGCCTCGTCCGCGGCGCGCGACGCGATCTGGAACAGCACGATGCTGGCCATCTGCGCCGCCACCGCGGCGGTCCTGGCCGCGGGGCTGATCGCCGTGGTCGCCCGCCACGCCGGCGGCCGGCGCGAACAGGCGCTGGGCATCGTCACCAAGGTGCCCGCCGCCATCCCGCATATCGTCTTCGCGGTAGGCGTGCTCGTGGCCTTCGGCTTCGCGCCCTTCCGCCTGGGCGGCACCTGGCTGATCCTGCTGCTGGCCTACGTGGCCATCTACCTGCCCACCGCCTCGATCGCCGCCGAATCGTCGGTGCAGCAGATCGGCAACCAGTTGACCGAAGCCTCTCGCATTTTCGGCGCATCGCCGGTGCGCACTTTCCGCGCCGTCCAGTTGCCGCTGATCCTGCCCGGCCTCGCGGCGGGATGGGCCTCGATCTTCGCGCTGGTGCTGGGGGAACTGAACGCGGCGGCCATCCTGTCGGGCCCGCGCAACCCGGTCATCGGCTACCTGATCCTCACCCTGTTCGACAACGGCACGTATTCGCAGCTCGCCGCCATCGGCAGCATCATCGGCGTCGTCTCGGCCATCGCCGTGTCCGCCGTGCTGCTGTTGGGGCGCCCTCATTTCGCCCGCTCCGCGACCGCCTAGCGGCATTCCTTTCCGAAGGAGACCCGACCATGCCGGACCCCGTATCCCCGCTCGCCCGCCTGCTTTCGATCACCGCCGGCGGACTCGCCCTTGCCATCCTTTCCCTGCCCGCGACCGCACAGGGCACCAAGGACGTGGAGCAGCCCGCCGCCCTCGTCAAGGCCGCCCAGGCCGAAGGGCAGCTCATGATCTATTCCTCGTCGGACGAGAACCAGAGCAAGACGCTGCTGGCCGCCTTCGAGAAGCGCTACGGCATCAAGGGCGGCTTCATCCGCTTTCCCACGGGTCCGCTGATGCAGCGTTTCTCCACCGAGTACGACGCCAAGGACGTGCGGGCGGACATCGTCAGCGTCAGTTCCCCCGTGCCGTTCGAGCAGCGTCCCGAGCGCTTCGCCAAGGTCGACCAATCGGTGCTGCCCAACCTCGGCAAGTGGCCGGACTTCCGTACGGCCGGCAAGCACTTCGTCTGGACCACCGACCTCGTCGCGCTGGCCTACAACACCGAGCAGCTCAAACCGCAGGACGTTCCCAAGACCTGGTCCGACCTGGCCGATCCGAAGTGGAAGGGCAAGTTCCTGCTGACCGATCCGCAGGTGGCCGACAACTACATGGGCTGGCTCGATGCCGTCGAGCGGGCGCAAGGCATGGAGCTGCTGCGCAAGCTGGCCGGGCAGAACTACAAGATCACGCAAAGCGGCGCCTCGGGCGCGCAGATGGTGGCCGCCGGCGCCTACGTCTTCAACGCGCCCACCTTCGCGTCCTTCTCGGCCCGGCTGCTGGAGAAAAAGGCGCCCATCGCGGTCCAGTACCTGGAAGGGCCGGCCATCATGTCGCCGCGCAGCATCGCCCTCGTCGCGGACGCGCCGCATCCGAACGCGGCGCGTCTCTACCTGAACTGGCTGCTGTCGGAAGAAGCGCTCAAGCTGACCTGCTCGATCAGCCCGACCTCGCTGGCGATGGCGCCGGACAGCAGCCGCGGCTGCATCGCCGTGCGCGGGGGCGTGGAAATGCGCTTCGACGTGCCCGAGGAACGCAAGCGCGCCCTGGCCAAGGCCCTGGGCGTCGCCCACTGAACTGTTCACGACGCGGAAGGAGGCGCCATGACACCGATCTGCCAGACTTTCATCGACCACCCCGCTGCCTGGACTGCGCGCGACCTGGGCAGCCGCCGGGCCCTGGAGCGCCCCTTCAAGCAGGCGGAGCTGGACGACCTCGCGCGGCTGCTGGACGAGACCGCCGGCAAGGCGCCACAGGCCGTCACGCGCGACGACGTCCGCCAGCCCGCGCTGGTCGCGCTGCTGGACGAATTGCGCGAGACCCTCATGCGCGGACGCGGCGCCGTGCTGCTGACCGGCCTGGATCCGGCCCGCCACGATCCCGAACGGCTGGAGCGCATCTACTGGGCGCTGGGCACGCACCTGGGCGAGGCCGCCGTGCAAAGCCATGCCGGCGACAGGCTGGGTCGGGTCGAACGCGACGACAAGGACCCGGTCGCGCGCGGCTACCGCAGCGCGGGCGAACTGGTCATGCACACCGATTCGTACGAGGTCGTCGGCCTGCAATGCATACGGTCGGCGGCGCACGGCGGACAGAGCGCGCTGGTCAGTTCGCTGGCCATCCACAATGCGCTGCTGCGCGAGCATCCCGACCTGCTGCCGGCCCTGTACGAAGGCTATTACCTCGCCATTCCCGAGGCCCGGCTGGGCAGCAAGCCGGTCACCGACGAGAAGATCCCGATCTTCTGCTGCGTGGACGGCCAGGTCAGTTGCATGTACGCGGGCAGCTTCATGCGCGAGGCCGCGAAACAAAAGGGCACGCCGCTGCCCGGCCGGCTGGCCGAGGCGCTGGAAGCGTTCTCCCGGACCGCCGAACGCGAGGACCTGGCGCTGCGCTTCATGCTGGCCCCGGGCGAGATCCTGCTCTGGCACAACTTCACCAACCTGCACTCCCGCACCGAGTTCGAGGACGACGCGCACCACAAGCGCCTGCTGCTGCGCCTGTGGCTGACCGTACACGGCGGGCGCCCCGTCGCCCCCGAGTTCGGCGTACGCGGCGCGGCCTACGCCCGCGTCTATCGCGAACGACAATCCTCCGGAGCCGCCTGACCATGCGAGTCATATTCAGCACCACGATCGCGCGCGAACCGGTGCAGCGCGCATTGAAGACCTTCCACGACCTGGACCTGGTGATCTGCGAGGACCTGGCCGACGTCGCGCCGCTGGTCGCCCAGGCCGACGCCCTGGTCCTGTCCGATCCGCGCGGCGCGCCCGGCCGGGACATCGCCCAGGCGATGAAGCAGCCCGGCAGCAAGGTGCGCTGGGTGCAACTGCTGTCGGCCGGCGCCGCCGGCCTGCTGGCGCACGGCGTGCCGTCCGGCGTCGTCCTCACCAACCAGGGCGGCGCCGTGGCGCCGGCCGTGGCCGAGCACGGAATGGCCATGATCCTGGCCATGGCCCGCCGCATCCCGGCCATCTGCGACCGCTCGCTGCGCCACGAATGGAGCAAGGCCTTCGATCCCCCGCTGGTGTCGATGGAAGGCAAGACGCTGGCCATCGTGGGCTTCGGCAACATCGGCGCGCAACTGGCGCGCCGCGCGGCCGGCTTCGACATGAAGATCGTGGGCCTGTCCCGGTCTATCACCACCAGCCCCCTGGCCGAGATGCGGCCCATGGAAGCGCTGGACGACGTGCTGGCCGAAGCCGACGTGGTGGCGCTGTGCATCGCCTCGCTGCCCGCCACGCGGCACCTCATGGACGCGGGGCGCTTCGCCGCGGTCAAGCCCGGCGCGCTCTTCATCAACCTGTCGCGCGGCGAGACCGTCGACCAGGCCGCGCTGCGAACGGCGCTGGAAACCGGCCGCCTGCGCGGCGCGTTCATCGACGTCACCGATCCGGAGCCGCTGCCGGCGGACGATCCGCTGTGGCAGGCCCCCAACCTGTTCATCTCCCCGCACACCGCCGGCGCGGGCAGCAGCCACACCGGCCGCCGCATCGCCGAGGTGGTCGGCGAGAACCTGCGGCGGTTCATGCGCGGCGAACCGCTCCTGCACCAGCTCAAGTCATGAAGATCGCCCGGATCGAACAATTCCACGTGGACGGCGGCTGGGACGACTGGTCGTTCCTGAAGCTGACGACCGACGACGGCCTGGTCGGCTGGTCCGAGTTCAACCAGTCGCGCGGCCGGCGCGGGCTGGCCGCGGTGGTGCACGGCATGGCCGACCTGGTCATGGGCGAGGACCCGCGCGGCGTGGGACGCCTGTCGGCCCGGCTCTATGCCCTGACCCAGATGACCGCGGGCGGCCTGCAGGCGCTCGCCATCGGCGCCTACGAGAACGCCTGCCTGGACCTGAAGGCCAAGGCCCTGGGCATCCCGGTATGCGAGCTGTTCGGCGGCGCCCTGCGCAGCGAGCTGCCCGTCTACTGGTCGCACTTCGGCATGTACCGGGCGCGCAACCTGGACCTGTTCGAACGCGTCATCGGGCAGGCGCCGGTACGCGGGCTGGACGACCTCAAGCGCCTGGCCGAAGAGGCCGCGCGGCGCGGCTTCCGCGCGCTCAAGACCAATCTCCTGGTGTTCCAGGACGGCAAGCCGGCGACCATCGGCCGGGGAACGGGCGCGTTCGAACTGAACATCGACCACGCGATCGAACAGCGCGTCGTCGACCAGCTTGCGGCGCTGCGCGAAGGCGGCGGCCCTGGCATGGGCCTGATGATGGACCTGAACTTCAACTACAAGACCGAGGGCCTGCGCCGCCTCGCCCGCGCGGTCGAGCCACTGGCCCTGACCTGGCTGGAGATGGACAGCCACTATCCGGACGCGCTGGGCCTGATCCGCCGCACCACGTCCACGCCGATCGCGTCGCTGGAGACCGTGCTGGGCCGGCGCGCCCTGAAACCCTACCTGGACGCGCAGGCGGTGGACGTGGGCATCGTCGACGTGGTGTTCAACGGCATGGCCGAGTCGGTGAAGATGGCGGCGCTGCTGGATGCCTGCGAGATCAACGTGGCCGCGCACAACTCCCACGGCCCGCTGGGGTCGCTGATGAGCGCCCATTTCTGCGCCGTCATCCCCAACCTGCGTTTCCTGGAATACGACGAAGACGAAGTGCCCTGGCGCCGGGAGCTGCTGACCCGGCCATGGGAGATCCAGAACGGCAGCTTCGTGCTGCCCGAGGGCCCCGGATGGGGCGCCGATATCGACGAGGAAGTGGCCCGGGCACACGCCGCCGGCGGCGTGCCGGCCTAGCGTGCCCACCAGGGGCCCGACAAGAGGAGACGAGATCATGGCGATGAGCGCAGTGGACAAGGACAGGAACGAGGCGCGCCGCCGGTTCCTGCTGGTTTCGGCGGCGGGCTTGTGCTGCGCCGCGTCGGCGCGCAAGGCATGGGCCGCCACGGCGCTGCCGCAGGCCACCATGCTGGTCGGCTCGCCGCCGGGCGGCGCCACCGACAAGCTGGCCCGGATGTTCTCCGAAGGCCTGACCGGACGCTACGCGGACCGCCTGATCGTCGAGAACAAGGCCGGCGCGGGCGGGGCCATCGCCTACGCCCACGTCAAGAACAGCGGCATCCGCGACGGCAGCCTGATGTTCCTGTCGCCGGCCTATCCCATCGTGATTTCGCCGCACGTCGTCTCCACCCTGCCCTACGACCCCCTGCGCGACTTCGCGCCCGTGGGTATCGCGGGACGGTCGATGATGACCTTCGCGGTCGGCCCCGCCGTCCCGGCCGGCGTGAAGACGCTGGCCGACTACGTCCAGTGGTGCCGCGACCATCCCGACCGGGCGCTGTATGCCGCGCAGACCGGATCGAGCCAGCATCTGGTGGGCACGAGTTTTTCGCAGGCCGCCGGCGTGAAACTCGACAACGTCTCGTACAAGGGCGATGCCCCTGCCCTGCAGGACCTGCTGGGCGGCCACGTACCGGCCATCATCCTCCCCGTCGCCAGCGCCATTGCGCAGCAGCAGGCGGGCGCCATCCGGGTGCTGGCGGTGACCGGCAGCAAGCGGTCGCGCTTCCTGCCCGACATTCCTACCACCGGCGAGCTGGGCTACAAGGACATCGTGTTCCAGGACTGGCTGGGCGTCTTCATGCTGGCCGGCACGCCGGCACCCGTGCTGGAACGGATGAACACGGCGATGAACGCAATCACCAGCTCCAGCCAGGGCCAGCAGGCACTCGCCAATCTCGGGTTCGAACCCGAGCAGGTGACGCCCGAGGTCTTCGCCGGCATGGTCAAGGCCGACTACGAACGCTACCGCGGCATCATCGAACGGACGCGCTTTCGGGAAATATTCGACAAGTCGTTCGGCCGCTGACCACCGTCCGACACAGCTCCACGGGAAATCCAGACATGCGCATCGCACCGCTCAACCCTTACGTCGGCGCCGAGATCGAGGACGTCGACCTGTCCGCCGAACAGGCGCCCGAGGTCTACCGCCGCATCCGCCAGGCCTTGATCGACCACGGCGTCATCTTCCTGCGCGACCAGACGCTCACGTCCGAGCAGTACGTCGCACTGGCCCGCCGCTTCGGCCGCCCCACGGTGCCGACCAGCGGCATCATCCCGCCCATCCCCGGCTCGGAGGAAATCGCCGAAGTCACGAAGGAACCCGGCCAGGAGCGCAACATCGGCGGCAGTTGGCACACGGACCAGGCCTACCGCGAGTCGCCCAGTTGGGGCACGATGCTGCTGTGCCGGCAGGCGCCGGCCTCGGGCGGCGACACGCTGTTCATCAGCATGGCCTCGGCCTACGAGCACCTGTCCGACGGATTGAAACGCACGCTCGAACCGCTGCGCGCGGTCCACTCCAATGCCCGCGTGCAATCGCGCATGAAGACGGGACGGGCGCCGGACCCGGACGTCACGCACCCCGTGGTCGTGCGGCATCCCGAAGGCGGCAAGCCCATCCTGTACGTGAACCCCGCCTACACGGTCCGCTTCGAGGGCTGGACCGAGGCCGAGAGCCGGCCCCTGCTCGAGTTCCTGTACCAGCACGCGCAGCAGCCCGCGCTGGCCTGCCGCTTCCGCTGGCGCGTCGGCTCGCTGGCGTTCTGGGACAACCACCAGACCTGGCACTTCGCGGTCAATGACTACGCGGCCGGCGAACGGCTCATGCACCGCATCGTGGTCGACGGGCCGGTGTTCGGACGGTAGCCGCCGGCGCCGATCAGGCGCCGTGCCCCGCCTGGACGAACTCCTCGGCGATCAGCGCCGCCGCCTCGGACAGGCGGCCCAGGCACGCCCGCTCCATCTCCGGCGTCAGCAGTTCGGCGGGAAAGGCCCGCGCCAGGCTGCCTATCACCTTCTTTTCTCCCGGCAGGAAGATCGGCACCGCCACGCCGGCCAGGTTGGGCGTGATCTGGCTGCGGCTGGTGGCGTAGCCGCTGCGCCGGATCGCGGCCAGGGCGCCGCGGAATGCTTCCCAGCTGCGTCCCAGGCCCGCCTGCGCGATCTCGTCGGCGCTGCGCAGGTAGGCCTGGCGGATGCGATGGGGCGTGAAGAACGCCAGCATCGCCAGCGAGGCCGCGCCGCGGAACAGCGGGAACGGCATGCCGCGCGAACGCCGCACCGCGATGGACTCGCCGCGGTACTCCAGCGAGTCCGGGCCTTCCTTGTAGATGCACAGCACCTTGTCGCGATACAGGTTGTGCAGCAGCAGCACGCTGCCGGGCTCGCGCACGGCCGGCAGCACCTTGCGGCCCGCCAGGTACAGCGGGTCGGTCAGCACCAGCATGCGTTCGAGTTCGACGATACGGGGCCCCAGCGCGTACATGCCGCCCGAGGACGGCGCCAGCACGCCCGCATCGCATAGTTCCTTCACGTAGCGGTAAGCGGTGGAGCGGGTATGGCCCAGCCGCGACATGACGTCTTCGACCCGCAGCAGCGGATGCTCGACGGACAGCAGCTCCAGCACTTCGAAAGCGCGGGCGAGCGTGGAAGCCGGACGGGCGTTATCGGATGCGTTCACGGGGCGCTTGGGGCGGGATGGTGGCGCGGATTATACCGGTCATGCCTGGCCAACATCATCAATCCTAAATAATGGGATGTTTGACGAATCCTGAATTACGGAATAATCTGAGAAAAACGCCCTGGCATTGCGGGGCATACAAGACTGAAGGAGACAACGGTGGCCGGCAAGATCGAATGCGTGGTCCAAGGGGCCGACATCCTGGGCGAAGTCCCGCTCTGGTGCGACCGCAGCCAACGCCTGTGGTGGGTGGACGTGCGGCGCCCGGCCCTGCAATCGTACGAGCCCGCTACCGGCCGGCACCGCGCGCAAAGGCTGGCGCCCGAACTGCTGGTGGGCAGCATCGCGCTGCGCGAGACGGGCGGCTTCCTGCTGGCCACCAACCACGGCCTGTACCTGTACGACCCCGATACCGGCGAAGCCCCCCAGCCCCTGCTGAATCCCGAACCCAACCAGCCCGACAACCGCCTGAACGACGGCAAGTGCGACCGCCGCGGCCGCTTCTGGGTGGGCAGCATGCCCGATACCCGCCGCACGCCGGAAGGCAGGCTCTACCGCCTCGATCCCGATCACAGCTGCCACGTCATGCTGGACGACGTCGTACTGCCCAACTCCATCGCCTGGAGTCCCGACGACCGCACAATGTATTTCGCCGATACGCACCGGCAGGTCATCTGGGCCTTCGACTACGACCTGGACGACGGCGCCATCTCCAATCGCCGCGTCTTCAAGGACTGGACGCACCAGGCCGGCCGGCCCGACGGCTCGACCGTGGACGTGGACGGCTGCCTGTGGAACGCGATGGTCGCCACCGGCCAACTGGTCCGCCTCACGCCCGAAGGGCGCGTGGACCGCATCATCCAGATGCCCGTCACCAACCCGACCTGCCCCGCCTTCGGCGGCAGCGGACTCGACACGCTGTACGTCACCAGCCACTCGCAGCGCGTGCCCGAGCTGGCCAGGGAACCGCTCGCCGGCGGACTGTTCGCGCTCGACGTGGGCGTGGGCGGCCTGCCCGAACCACGCTTCCGGGGCTGAACGCGGCACCCCGGTTCCAGCATCCGCTCCGCGTCGTCCACGACCATGGCGCAGCGCCATGGAGGAGATCTTCATGCAACGAGTTCGAAGCTTGCTGTTCCTGCTGTCATGCGCCGTCTCGGCTCCCTCGCTCGCGGCCGACGTCGTCAAGCTGGTGGTGCCCTTCGCCGCCGGCGGTCCGGTGGACCAGGTCGCACGCATCATCGCGCCCGGCCTGACGGCCGCGCTGGGCAAGACCGTGGTGGTCGAGAACCGCGGCGGCGCGGGCGGCGTGGTCGGCGCGAACTACGTCGCCAAGTCGCCCGCCGACGGCTCGACGCTGCTGGTGGCGACCTCGGGCTACGTGATGTCGGCGGGCACGATGACGCAGTTGCCCTACGATCCGCGCAAGGACCTGGAGCCCGTGGCGCTGATCGGCCAGGTCCAGACCCTGATGATCGCCCGCCCCGACCTGGGCGTGCGCACGCTGCGCGAGCTGGTGGACAAGTCCAAGTCCGGGGCGCGCATCAGTTACGGTTCGTCCGGCGTCGGCTCCACCATGCACATAGGCGGCGAAATGGTGAACGTCTACACCGGCTCGAAGATGCTGCACGTCCCCTATCGCGGCGCGGCCCCGGCCATCGCCGACCTGCTGGCCGGCCAGATCGACGCGTTGAATGCCGACGTCACCATCCTCGCGCCCTATGTGCGCGAGGGCAAGGTGCGCGGCCTGGTGCTGTTCGATACGCAGCGCTCCAAGCAGTTGCCCGACGTGCCGACCTCGGTCGAGGCCGGCTATCCGGACCTGCAGATGAGCAACGCCTACGGCATCCTGGCGCCGGCCGGCACGCCCGCGGCCACCCGCGGCCAGTTGGAACAGGCCATCCTGAAAGTGGTCCGCTCGCCGGAGATATCCGAGCGACTCGGCGGCATGGGCTTGAACGGACCGATGAACACCGAGGAATTCAAGGCCAAGCTGGCCAGCGACTTCGATCGCTGGATCCCCTTCCTGAAGAAGACCGGCATCCAGGTCCAGCCCTAGCGGAAACACGAGGAACCCCCGCATGATCGTCGAGCACCGCACCTACACGCTCAAGCACGGCACCATGGACGACTACCTGCAGCGCTACCGCGCGCACGGCCTGCCCGTGCAGATGCGGCACCTGGGCGGGCTGGTCGGCTTCTACGTGAGCGAGATCGGTCCGTTGAACCAGGTCGTCCACATCTGGGCCTACGCCAGCCTGGCCGACCGCGAACGGCGCCGCGAGCGGCTGGAGGCGGATCCCGAGTGGGCCGCGTTCAGGCAGATGAACCGAGGGTCGTTCGTGGCCCAGGAAGTGAAGATCATGAACGTGGCGCCGTTCTCGCCCCAGCCCGCGCTGCCGAAGGACTAGGGGTGCGCCGCTAGCTCTGCACCAGCGCCCGGTGCCGCTGTATCCCCATCAGGATGCCCGCCGCGCATCCCAGCGTCAGCAGCGCCGTGCCTCCGTAGCTCATGAAGGGCAGCGGCACGCCCACCACGGGCAGGATCCCGCTGACCATGCCCATGTTCACGAAGGCATAGACGAAGAACACCATGGTCAGCGCCCCCGACAGCAGGCGCGAGAAGACCGACGGGGCGTTCGCGGCGATGGTCAGCCCCCGGGCCAGCAGCAGCAGGTACAGGAACAGCAGCAGCAGGTTGCCGACGAAGCCGAATTCTTCGGCGAAGACCGCGAAGATGAAATCGGTAGTGCGCTCGGGAATGAAATCGAGATGGGTCTGCGTGCCCTGCATGTAGCCCTTGCCCAGCATCCCGCCCGAACCGACCGCGATGGCCGACTGTATGGTGTGGAAGCCCTTGCCCAGCGGATCTGAGGCGGGATTCAGCAAGGTGCAGACGCGGTGCTTCTGGTAGTCGTGCAGCACGACCCAGTCCAGGCCGTCCGTGCACAGCGTGTCCTCCAGCGAGACCAGGGTTCCCAGCGCGATCACGCTTACCAGCGTGATGGGCACCAGCAGGCGGAACGACAGGCCGGCGAAGAACAGCACGAAGAACCCCGCGCCGAACACCAGCAGCGCGGTGCCGAGGTCGGGCTGCAGCACGATCAGCGAGAACGGCGCCAGCATCAGCACCGCGGCCACGATGAAGTCGCGTATCCGCAGGGTGCCCTGGTGCTTGTGGAAGTACCAGGCCAGCATCATGGGCACGGCGATCTTCATCACCTCGGAAGGCTGGATGCGGGTGAAGCCCAGGTTCAGCCAACGCGTGGCGCCCTTGCTGGTTTCGCCGGCGAACTCCACGCCGAACAGCAGCACCAGCCCCACCAGGTAGACCGGCACTGCCAGCCGCATCAGCGTCTGGGGCGAGAGTTGCGCCAGCAGCCACATCGCCAGCAGCGCGATGCCGTAGTTGCGTAGCTGGTCGGCGAAACGGCCGTCGAAGCCGCCTCCGGCCGAGTACATGGACATCAGCCCGATGCCGGCCAGGGCCATCAGGATCAGCAGCATGGGAGCATCGAACACCGCGACGGTGCGCAGCATGACGGTGCGCCAGGTCAGGCGGTTGAACAGGCCCGGTCCATCAATCACCGGAAGCCTCCACAGGTTGGGGTGGCGTGTCGGGCACGGGCCCGCCTGGACGCTTGCCCAGGAGCCAGAAGTCGAATACCTGGCGCGCCACGGGCGCGGCCACCGTGGCGCCCCAGCCGGCGTTCTCGACGATCAGGGCCACCGCGATGCGCGGATGGTCCAGCGGCGCGAACGCCATGAACAGGGCGTGGTCGCGCAGCCGCTCGTCGATGCGGTTGGCGTTGTAGCGTTCACCCGTACGCAGGCTGTAGACCTGCGCCGTGCCGGTCTTGCCCGCCGCGACGTAGGGCGCGCCGGCGAAGGCTCGCGCCGCCGTGCCGCTGCGCGTGACCGAAGCCATGGCCTGCTTGATCATCTTGATGTTCTCGGGCTTGAGCGGGATGCGGTAGCTCTCGTGCGGAACGGTCAGGGTCTGTTCGCCGGTGGCGCTGTCCTGCAAGGACTTGACCAGGTGGGGCTTCATGTAGACGCCGTCGTTGGCCAGCACCGAGGTGGCCTGGGCCAGTTGCAGCAGCGTGAAGGCGTTGTAGCCCTGGCCCACGCCGATGGAGATGGTCTCGCCCGCGTACCAGCGCTGCTGCTCGGGCTTGGAATAGGCCCGCCGCTTCCAGGCGGTGGACGGCAGGATCCCGGTCTTCTCGCCACCCAGGTCGATGCCGGTGATCTGGCCGAAGCCGAAGGGCTTCATGAAATCGTGGATGGCATCCACGCCCAGGTCGGCGGCCAGCGAATAGAAGTAGGTGTCGGACGAGACTTCCAGCGCGCGGCGCATGTCTATCGTGCCGTAGGCCCGTTCGCCGGAGTTGCGGTAGCGCCGGTCGCCGAACTCGAAATAGCCGGGGTCGTACATGGTGCCGGTGAAGGTCCGCTTGCCCAGTTCCAGCCCGGCCAGCGCCATGAAGGGCTTGTAGGTGGAGCCGATGGGATAGGTGCCGTACAGCGGCCGGTTGATCAGCGGGCGATCGGGCGATTCGTTCAGCGCCTTCCAGTTGTCCACGTCGATGCCGTCGACGAACAGGTTGGGATCGAACGACGGGCGGGAGACGAAGGCCAGGATGTCGCCCGTGGACGGCTCGATCGCCACCAGCGCGCCCCGCCGGTTGCCGAACGCCGTCTCGGCGATCTTCTGCAGCTCGACGTCGATGGAAAGGATCAGGTTCTTGCCCGAAACGGGCGGCGTGCGCGACAGAGTGCGCACCGCGCGGCCCGAGGCGGTCACCTCGACTTCCTCGACCCCGGTCTTGCCGTGCAGGACGGCCTCGTAGGACTTTTCCAGGCCTTCCTTGCCTATGTAGTCCGTGCCCCGGTAGTTGGAAATAGTGCCATCTTCCTCCAACCTTCCTATATCACGCTGCGAAATCCGCCCTATGTAGCCGATCACGTGCGCCGCGGCCTCGCCTTGCGGGTAGTTGCGCAGCAGCCGCGCGCGGATCTCCACTCCGGGAAAGCGGTAGGCCTGGGCGGCGAAACGGGCGACTTCCTCGTCGGTCAGGCGGCTGCGGATGGGCAGACTCTCGAACCGCCGCGACTCGCCCAGCAGTTGGCGGAAACGGCGGCGGTCGCGGGCATCGATGTTCACCACCCCACTCAGCTGCTCGATGGTCTCGTCCAGCTTGCCCGCCTTGGAGGGCGTGATTTCCAGCGTGTAGGCCGAGTAATTGCGGGCCAGCATCGCGCCGTTGCGGTCCACGACGATGCCCCGGTGGGGCGTGATGGGCACGACCGAGATGCGGTTCTGTTCGGCCCGCGCGGCATAGGCGTCGTGGTTGGCGACCTGCAGGTACCAGAACCGGGACCCGAGCAGACCGAAGCAGACGAGAACGAGCCCCACCGCCACCAGCAGGCGCAGGCGGAAATGCTGGAGTTCGCGCTCGGTATTCTTGAGTTCGGTCATGTGCTGCGGAAACCCGGCCCCTGTGGGGCCGGACGGTGTTACGAGGAGCCGGTGGCTGGCCTGGCGTGGACGGAACCTAGATGGGCCGCGTGTCGTCGGGATCCACCGCCCTACGCTGGGGAGCTTGCAGGATCCAGCCCGCCAGCGGCCACAGCAGGGCCGAGATCACGCTGTTCAGCCCCCACCACCAGCCGGGCCAGGTGCCGTCGAGCCAGCCGCGGATAGAGAATACCGTGAGTTCGGAGACGAAAAAAACCGGCAGCACGTGCAAGGCCTGCAGCCAGGGCGAGAACCACGACAGCCGCCGGTGCATCAGCAGCGCCAGGTAGACCATCAGGGTGTAGGACAGCGCATGTTCACCCAGGCGGGCCGATCCGTGCACGTCCATCAGGATGCCGAAGATGAAAGCGGTCAGCATGCCCACGCGCCGGGGCTCGTGGACGCTCCAGAATACCAGGCAGATCGCCAGCGCATCGGGAATGCCGCCCACCTGGCCCCAGGGCAGCAGGTTGAGCAGCCAGGCCAGGAACAGCGTGAGCCAGATGAACCGGGGTTCGACCGGCAGCAGCAGGTGTTCAGTCGGGACCCGGGAACGCGGCAGTGTCGAAGGGGCTTTCAACGGAAGCCCCCCCCTACGCGCTGACGCGCGCCCCCCAGGGGGCGGCACGGGTGGACCGGCAAAGCCGGATCCACTGTGCCCTGGATGAGGAGATCTGCTTTCATCGGCTGGGAGTAGCGCGTGGCGTTATGGATGACTGGGGCGACAGCTTGGACGATTCGCTCTTGGAGGATTCGTCTCCCGACACGCCGGCAAGTTCCGGCTTGATGGTCTGCAGCACCAGGAAATGCCGGTAGCGCTCCACGCCCGCCACCGGCTTGCACAGGATGCGGGCGAAGCCGGAACTGGCGTCGCGCTCGACCGATTCGACCGTGGCCACCGGCAGGCCCTCGGGATAGATGCCGTCCAGGCCGCTGGTGACCAGGGTGTCGCCCACCTGGATGTCGGCGTCGGACGCCATGAACCGCAAGCCCAGCCGGCCCGGGATCTCGCCGCCGGACGTGATGCCGCGCAAGCCGTTGCGCAGCACCTGGATGGGAATGGACTGCACGCGGTCGGTCAGCAGTGCGACCTCGGAGGTCATGGGCGAAGTGCGCACCACCTGCCCCACCACGCCGCCGTCGTCGATGACCGGCATGCCGGCGATGATGCCGTAGTGGCTGCCCTTGTCGATGATGAGCCGGCGCGAGAACGCGTCGCGCGACTCGTACAGCACCTGCACCAGGACGGCGGGGGCCGGGACGCGTTCGCTGGCGCCCAGCAGCCGGCGCAACTGGGCGTTCTCGGAAGCCAGTTGCGCGGCCTGGGCGGTCGATTGGGCCATCTCGATGCGCTGGCGGCGCATCAGCTCGATTTCCTGCTGGACGCTGCTGTTGACCTCGAAGAAATCGGCCACGTAGCGCACGCCGTCCCGGGGCAGCAGCATGACGCGCTGGAACGGGTACAGGACCACGCTGACCGCTTCGCGCAAGGCGTCGAGCGCCCGCATGCGAGTGTCGACCACCAGCATGACCAGGGACAGGAAAACGAAGAACGCCAGCCGGACCAAGGCCGGCGGCCCCTGCTTGAAAAACGACGGTGGACTGTATTGCATGGAGGTTGGTCCAGCGTCCGGCGATGCCGGGACAGGTCCCGAGGAAAAAAGACCGGGGCGAACCGCTTGTCAGCCGCTTCGCCCCGTCGCGATGGCAACCACGAGAAAGACTACTCGTTCGTGAAGATGGCGCCCAGCTTGTCCATGCGCTCGAGCGCCTGGCCGCAGCCGCGCACCACGCAGGTCAGCGGATCCTCGGCCACGATGACGGGCAGACCGGTTTCTTCCTGCAGCAGGCGGTCCAGGTCGCGCAGCAGCGCGCCGCCGCCGGTCAGCATGATGCCTTTCTCGGTGATGTCGGCGCCCAGCTCGGGCGGGGTCTGCTCCAGCGCGATCTTCACGGCCGAGACGATCTGGTTCAGCGGATCGGTCAGCGCCTCGAGGATTTCATTGGAGGAAACGGTGAAGCTGCGGGGGATGCCTTCGGACAGGTTGCGGCCCTTGACTTCCATTTCCTTGACCTCGGAGCCGGGGAACGCCGACCCGATGGCCTTCTTGATGAGTTCGGCCGTGGGTTCGCCGATCAGCATGCCGTAGTTGCGGCGGATGTAGTTGACGATGGCCTCGTCGAACTTGTCGCCGCCCACGCGCACCGAACCCTTGTAGACCATGCCGCCCAGCGAGATCACGGCGACCTCGGTGGTGCCGCCGCCGATGTCCACCACCATCGAGCCGCTGGCGTCGGAGACCGACAGGCCGGCGCCGATGGCCGCGGCCATGGGTTCCTCGATCAGGAACACCTGGCTGGCGCCCGCGCCCAGGGCCGATTCCCGGATCGCCCGGCGCTCGACCTGCGTGGAGCCGCAGGGAACGCAGATGATGATGCGGGGGCTGGGGGCGAACAGGCCCTTGGGGTGGACCATGCGGATGAACTGCTTGAGCATCTGCTCGGTCACGGTGAAGTCGGCGATCACGCCGTCCTTCATGGGACGGATGGCTTCGATGTTGCCGGGCACGCGGCCCAGCATCTGCTTGGCTTCCTTGCCCACCGCCTGGATCGTTTTCTTGCCGCTGGGCCCGCCTTCCTGGCGGATGGCCACCACCGAGGGTTCGTTCAGCACGATGCCCTTGCTGCGGACGTAGATCAGCGTGTTGGCGGTGCCAAGGTCGATCGCCAGATCATTGGAAAAATAACTGCGCAGGAAACTGAACATCGGGAATCTTTTATGAAGAACGGATGCGGGGTGGGCGGGTCCGGTAAACGCGAAATGATAACTTATAATCCTGGTTCAATACCCTGAAACTGCATCAAAGTTCTGCATTATTCTCGATTCTGCGGTCTTCGAAGCAGTGCTACGACCCACCCGGCCCCGAAGCGCGCACCAGCCCCGTCCGACGCCGTTTCGCCGCCTTTCCATCACACTGCCATGGCGCTTACCGAAACCGACGTCACGCGCATCGCGCGGCTGGCCCGTCTCGAACTTGCGGGCGACACCCAGGCCCGCGTCCTGAAGGACCTGAACGGCATCTTCGGCCTGATCGAGCAATTGCAGGCGGTCGACACCCAGGGCGTGGAACCGCTCACCCACCCCATCTCGGCCATCGAGGACGTGGTCCTGCGCCTGCGCGAGGACGCCGCCACCGAACCGGCCACCGCCGAATCGCGCGACGCCCTGCTGGCCAACGCCCCGGCCGTCCAGGACGGCCTGTTCCTGGTGCCCAAGGTCATCGAGTAAGCCCATGCCACAACCCCTGCACACCGAATTCGCCGGCATCGCCGAGCTGCGCAAGGCCCTGGACGAACGCCGGATCTCGGCCGTCGAACTGGCGCAGAGCGCGCTCGACGCCATCGCCGCCCGCCACGAGCTCAACGCCTTCCTGCACGTGGACCCCGAACTGACGCTGGCCCAGGCCCGCGCCGCCGACACCGCGCTGGCGGGCGGCCAGGCCGGCCCGCTGGCCGGCATCCCCATCGCCCACAAGGACGTCTTCGTCACCCGCGGCTGGCGCACCACCGCGGCCAGCGCCATGCTGAAGAACTACGTCAGCCCGTTCGACGCCACCGTGGTCGAGCGGCTGGGCGCGGCGGGCGCGGTCACCCTGGGCAAACTCAACTGCGACGAGTTCGCGATGGGCTCGTCCAACGAGAACTCGGCCTACGGCCCGGTCCTCAACCCCTGGGACACCGCGGCAGTGCCCGGCGGCTCGTCCGGCGGCTCCGCCGCCGCGGTCGCCGCGGGCCTGGCCGTGGGCGCCACCGCCACCGACACCGGCGGCTCGATCCGGCAGCCGGCCTCGCTGTGCGGCGTCAGCGGCATCAAGCCCACCTACGGCACCGTGTCCCGCTACGGCATGATCGCCTACGGCTCCAGCCTGGACCAGGGCGGCCCCATCGCCCGCCACGCGCGCGACCTGCTCGAACTGCTGGACCCCATCACCGGCTTCGACCAACGCGATTCCACCAGCCTGGAACGCTGCGGCGCCGAGCCCAACGCTCCCGGCCGCGTGCGCGCGGCGTTCGGCGCATTCGCGGCGCGGGCCCAGGGCGACCAGCCGCTGGCCGGCCTGCGCATCGGCATCCCGCGCGAATTTTTCGGCGCCGGCCTGGCCGACGACGTACGCATGGCCATCGAGACCGCGCTGCAGCAGTTCGAGGCGCTGGGCGCCCAGCGGGTCGACATCTCCCTGCCACGCACGGAACTGTCCATCCCGGCCTACTACGTCATCGCCCCCGCCGAGGCCTCGAGCAACCTGTCGCGCTACGACGGCGTGCGCTACGGCCACCGCGCGGACGAGTACCGCGACCTGGCCGACATGACCAGCCGCTCGCGCGCCGAAGGCTTCGGCCTGGAAGTGCAGCGCCGCATCCTGACCGGCGCCTACGTGCTATCGCACGGCTACTACGACGCCTACTACCTGCAGGCGCAGAAGGTGCGCCGGCTGGTGGCGGACGATTTCCAGAAGGCGCTGCGGGACCAGTGCGACGTGATCGTCGGCCCCGTGTCCCCCACCGTGGCCTGGAACCTGGGCGAGAAGACGGACGACCCGGTGGCCATGTACCTGGCCGACATCTACACGCTCAGCCTGAACCTGGCGGGCCTGCCCGGGGTGTCCATCCCCTGCGGCTTCGGCCTGGGTCCGGTGCACGGCCAGCGCCCCGTCGGCCTGCAGATCATCGGCAATTATTTCGACGAAGGCCGGTTGCTGGCCATCGCCGATGTTTTCCAACGAACCACGGATTGGCACACTCGCCGCCCCGGCAGCCTGTGACCTCCGCAGCGGAATGAACGTATGAACTGGGAAGTCGTCATCGGTCTGGAAACGCACGTGCAACTGTCCACGGCGTCCAAGATCTTCTCGGGCAGCAGCACCCGCTTCGGGGCCCCGGCCAACATGCAGGCCAACGCCGTCGACCTCGCGCTGCCGGGCACGCTGCCGGTCATGAACCGGGGCGCGGTCGAACGCGCCATCAAGCTGGGCCTGGCGCTGGGCTCGCACGTCGCCCCGCGCTCCATCTTCGCCCGCAAGAACTACTTCTATCCCGACCTGCCCAAGAACTACCAGATCAGCCAGTACGAGATCCCGGTGGTGCAGGGCGGCTCGCTCACCTTCTTCGTGGGCGAACGGGAAATGACCATCAACCTGACCCGGGCCCACCTGGAAGAGGACGCGGGCAAGTCGCTGCACGACGACTTCGCCGGCCCCCACGGTGAAAAGTCCACCGGCATCGACCTGAACCGCGCCGGCACCCCGCTGCTGGAAGTCGTGTCCGAGCCCGAGATGCGTTCGGCCGAGGAAGCCGTGGCCTACGCCAAGGCGCTGCACGCGCTGGTGGTCTGGCTGGGCATCTGCGACGGCAACATGCAGGAAGGCTCGTTCCGCATCGACGCCAACGTATCCGTGCGCCCGGTCGGCCAGAAGGAATTCGGCACCCGCACCGAGACCAAGAACGTCAACTCGTTCCGCTTTCTCGAACGCGCCATCCAGTACGAGATCCGGCGCCAGATCGAACTGATCGAGGACGGCGGCAAGGTCGTACAGGAAACCCGCCTGTACGATCCCGACCGCGACGAGACCCGCAGCATGCGATCCAAGGAAGACGCGCACGACTACCGCTACTTCCCGGATCCCGACCTGCCGCCGCTGGTCATCGCTCCGGACTGGATCGAGCGCGTGCGCGCCGACATGCCCGAGCTGCCCGGCGCCAAGCGCGCGCGCTTCGAGGCCGACTACGGCCTGCCCGCCTACGACGCCGCCCAACTCACCGGCAGCCGCGACACCGCCGACTTCTTCGAGGCCACCGCCAAGGCCCTGCCCGCCGGCCAGGCCAAGCTGGCCGCCAACTGGGTCATGGGCGAGCTGGCCGCCGCGCTGAACCGCGAGGAAAAGGACATCGCCCAAAGCCCCGTCGCCAGCGCCCAACTGAGCAAACTGCTGGCACGCATCGCCGACGGCACGATCTCGAACAAGATCGCCCGCGACGTCTTCGCCGCCATCTGGCAGGGCGAGAACGGCGGCGACGCCGATGCCATCATCGAGGCCCGCGGGCTCAAGCAGATCAGCGACACCGGCGCCATCGGCCAGATGATCGACGACGTGCTGGCCGCCAACCCCGCCATCGTGGCCGAGTACCGGGCCGGCAAGGAAAAAGCCTTCAACTCGCTGGTCGGCCAGGTGATGAAGGCCGCCAAGGGCAAGGCCAACCCGCAGCAGGTCAACGAACTGCTCAAGCAGAAGCTGGCCTAGGGCCTCATGGCACAGGGCGAACTCTGGCTGATCCGCCACGGACAAAGCACGGCCAATGCCGGGGCGGCCACCTCCGAGGTGGGCGCCAGCCCGCTGACGGCGCTGGGGCGCGAACAGGCGCTCCTCGCGGCCGGCCAGGTCGACCGTCGCCCCGACCAGTTGATCGTCTCGCCCTTCCTGCGCGCGCAGGAAACCGCCGCCCCCATCCTCGAGCGGTGGCCCGGCGTCCCGATGCAGGTCTGGCCCATCCAGGAATTCACCTACCTGTCGGCCATCAAGTGCGCGGGCCTGAACGTGCACGAGCGCCGGCCGCTGGCCGATGCCTATTGGCGGCGCGCCGACCCCGACTACCGCGACGGCGACGACGCCGAATCGTTCTCCGAGTTCGCGGACCGGCTGCGCGCCTTCGACGAACGCGTGCGCACGCTGCCCGGCTTCGTCGTCGCGGTCGGCCACGGCCAGTTCTTCCACGCCTACCAGCTCGCGCTCGCGCTGGGGCTGGAAACCACGTCGCCGTGGATGCGGCGCTTCCGCGAAACCGACCTGGCCTCGCCCATCGAGAATGGGCAGGTCGTGCGGGTGGATCCCACGGCGCGCGCCCTTCGTTGATGCAGCGCCTCCGGCGATTGGCCGGATTTCCTGGATAGTCCATCCAGCCCCCGGGGGCTGATCGGATCGGCCCACGCTCCTAAGCTGGAACCCTCGTTTCCATCGCACAGGAGTTTCCCATGGCAGACCATTCGATACGCGGCAAGGTCGCACTGATCGCCGGCGGCGCGAAGAATCTTGGCGGACTGATCGCACGCGACCTGGCCGCCCAGGGCGCCAAGGCCGTCATCGTCCACTACAACAGCCCGGCGTCCAAGGCGGACGCGGACGCCACCGTGGCCGCGGTCCGCGCGGCGGGCGCCGAGTCGGCCGCGCTGCAGGCGGACCTGACGACTGCCGGCGCGGTGGCGAAGCTGTTCACCGACGCCGTCGCCGTGGCCGGACGACCCGACATCGCGATCAACACCGTGGGCAAGGTGCTCAAGAAACCCATCGTCGACATCAGCGAAGCCGAGTACGACGAGATGTCGGCGGTCAACGCCAAGTCGGCGTTCTTCTTCCTGAAGGAAGCCGGCCGCCACGTGAACGACAACGGCAAGGTCGTGACGCTGGTGACCTCGCTGCTTGGCGCGTTCACGCCGTTCTACGCCGCCTACGAGGGCACCAAGGCGCCGGTGGAGCACTTCACCCGCGCGGCGGCCAAGGAGTTCGGCCAGCGCGGCATCTCGGTAACCGCGGTCGGCCCGGGTCCGATGGACACGCCCTTCTTCTATCCCGCCGAGCAGGCCGAGGCGGTGGCCTATCACAAGACCGCGGCGGCCCTGTCGCCGTTCTCGAAGACCGGGCTGACCGACATCCAGGACGTCGTCCCGTTCATCCGGCATCTGGTCAGCGACGGCTGGTGGATCACGGGCCAGACCATTCTCATCAACGGCGGCTACACCACCAAGTAGCGCCATCCTGCTCTATGCTTGGGACATGGATCGCGTCGACCAGTATCGCGTCTTCGTCCAGGTGGCGGAGATGGGCAGTTTCATCAAGGCGGCTCACGCGCTGGAGCTGCCGCGCGCCTCGGTGTCGGCGGCCGTCCAGCAGTTGGAGGAACAGGTCGGCGCCCGCCTCCTTCACCGCACGACACGGCGCGTCGCCCTGACCGCCGACGGCCAGCAGTTGATCGAACGGATACGGCCGCTGCTGGCCGAGGTCGAGGACATCGACCAGTTGTTCCACGCGCGCGGGAAACAGGCGGCCGGACGGCTGACGGTGGACGTTCCCAGCCGCATCGCGCGGCGCCTGGTCGTGCCCGCGCTGCCCGGCCTGCTGCAGCGCCATCCCCGCCTGCAACTGCTGCTGCGTTCGGGCGACCGCGCCATCGACCTCGTGCGCGAAGGCGTGGACTGCGCGGTGCGCATCGGCGTCCTGCACGACAGCAGCCTGGTCGTGCGTCCGCTCGGCGACATCGCGCTGATCAATTGCGCCAGTCCCGCCTACCTGCACCAGCGCGGCGAGCCCCGGCACCCCGACGAACTGGCCGGCGGCCACTGGGCCGTGGGCTACGCATCGGCCAGTACGGGACGCGAAACGGCGTGGGAATACCTGGACACCGACGGTGAACCGCGCACCCGGAACGTGCCCAGCCAGGTGGTGGTGAACAATGCCGAGAACTACATCGCCTGCTGCCGGATGGGCCTGGGGCTGATCCAGATCCCGCGCTTCGACGTACGGCATCTGCTCGATGCCGGCGAACTGGTCGAAGTCATGCCCGGCTTGCGCCCCGCGCCCATGCCCGTCTCCCTGCTCTATCCTCATCGCCGGCAGCGCTCGCGCCGGCTGGGCGTGTTCGTGGAATGGTTCGAGGCACTGATGCGGCCGCACCTGGGCGCCTGAACATACGGGCGATTCTTCCCGGTTCTCGGGAGATAAGTTTCTTTCATTATGGCGGCGGCGCGCATCGCGCCCACAATGTGCCGGCACACAACAAGGAGCCGCGCATGACCATCGAACGCCTGAACGAAAACGCCCACATGAGCAAGATCGTGATCCACGACAACCTCGTCTACATGTCGGGGCAGGTCGCGGACGATCCGACGCAGGACTTCGACGGCCAGTTGCGCCAGATCCTGGCCAAGCTCGACGCCCAGCTCGAGGGCATAGGCCTGGACCGCAAGCACATCCTGAGCGCCATGGTCTGGATCGACGACTACAAGAAGTGGCCGAAACTGAACGAGATCTGGGACCAATGGGTGATCGCCGGCCACAAGCCGGTACGCTCCTGCGTGGAGGCCAAGCTGGCCTTTCCCGAGTACGAGGTCGAGATCGCCGTGACCGCGGCGCGCAAGCTGTAGGCCAACGCCCCTCCGGGCACACGAGGCGCATCATGATCCCGACCCTTATCCGGCGAGCGTCGCTCGCCCTGCTGTTCGCGGTGGCCGCTCCGGCGGCCCAGGCCCAGGAGCCCCTGAAGCTGGTGGTGGGCCTGCCCGCCGGCGGCAACTTCGACATCATCGCGCGCCTGCTGGCGGACAAGCTGCGCGTCTCGCTCAACCAGCCGGCCATCGTCGAGAACCGGCCGGGCGCGCAGGCGCGGCTGGCCATCCAGCACGTCAAGGCGGCCGCGCCCGACGGCAACACGCTGGTGGTGGCGCCGGGCGCGACCATCTATCTGTATCCGCACGTGTTCAAGCAGCTGGGCTACGACCCGTTCACCGATCTCGCGCCGGTGGCCAAGCTGCCGACCTGGGAACTGGGGCTGGCCGTGCCGGCCTCGTCCCCGGCGCGCAGTCTGCAGGATTTCCTGGCCTGGGCCAAGGCCCATCCCGCGGCGGCCTTCTACGGCACGCCATCAGCCGGCAGCATCCAGCATTTCCTGGGCGTCTCGCTGTCGCAGACCACCGGCGTGCGAATGGAACACATCGGCTACAAGGGCGCCGCCGAAGTCATCACCGCGCTGGTCGGCGCGCAGATCCCGGCCGCGATCCTGAACATAGGCGAGATGCTGAACCTGCAGCAGGCCGGCAAGGTCCGCATCCTGGCCACCTTCGGCTCGCAGCGGGCGGCGGAACTGCCGGACGTGCCGACGGCGGCGGAACTGGGCCTGCGCATGGGTCCGGCCCAGGGCTGGGGCGGCATCTACGCGCCGGCGCGCACGCCGGATGCCCGCATCGCCCAGCTCAACGCGGCCATCGTCCGCGCCTTGAAGGAACCCGACGTGCGCGCGAAGCTGGCCCAGATGGGCATGACCCCGGTCGACAGCACGCCCCGGCAACTGGACGAGCAAGGCCGCCGCGAACTCGAACAATGGCGCCAGGCGGTGCAGGCCTCCGGCTTCAGTGCTGATTAGTGGCCTACCAAGATATAAGGAAGCAACGATGTTCTCTTTGACCACCCGCTCGGTGCAGGGCACACCGACCGGCTGTTTGCAGACCGCCCAGGGCTGCTATCCGATCGCGGCATCGGCCCGGGCGCTTGGGCTGGACACGATGCCGGATGCCCTGGTCGACCTGTTCCGCGACTGGGACGCCCACCAGCCGAGGCTGGCGCGTATCGCCGCCGCCGAAAGCGAGCTGCGCGCGCTGGCCGTGCCGGCCGACGCCCCTGAGCTGGCGCCGTTGCAATATCCCGGCAAGGTCTTGTGCGCCGGCGCCAACTACTACGATCATCTGGCCGAGATGAAGGTACCCGACGCGCACGACAAGTCCGCGCAGCGGTTGTTCTTCTTCTTCAAGCCCGCGCGGCAGGCGGTGGTGGGTCCTGGCGCGACCGTGGGCATTCCGCGTGGCTGCCAGTCCTTCGATTGGGAGATCGAACTGGCGCTGGTGATCGGCCGCGAGGCCCGCGCGATCGCGCCCGAAGACTGGCGCGAGCACGTCGCGGCCTATTGCGTGGCGATCGATTTTTCCGCCCGCGACCTGAACCGCGCACCCGAGACCTTCTACAAATTCGACTGGGTCGCGGGCAAGGCGCACGACACCAGTTGCCCACTCGGCCCGCTGGTGCCGGCCGCCTTCGTTCCCGACCCGCATGACCTGGCCATGCGCCTGGACGTCAATGGCGACGTCCGGCAGGACGCCCGCACCTCGGGCATGATCTTCGACATCGGCGAACAACTGGCGACGCTGTCCCGCATCATGACGCTGGAGCCCGGCGACGTGGTGCTGACCGGCACCCCCGCGGGCGTGGGCGCCGCGCGCCGCAGCTTTCTTGCCGCGGGCGACGTGGTCAGCGCCCGGATCGAGTCCCTTGGCGCCCTGCGGGTGGAGATCCAGCCGCCGCTGGCCTGATGGCAGGCGGGGCGCCGGCTTCCCGCGCCCGCGCCTCCAGTCCCGCGATCTCATGCACCACGTCCAGGAAATGGCCGACCGCCGGCGAGACCGGGCGATGGGCATGGGTGATGACGCCCACGGGCGGAATGGTCAGCGGCAGGGCGAAGGGCAGAATGGCGAACAGCCCCTGGTCGCGGTAGTAGGCGGCCACGCGTCCCGGCACGACGGCCAGCATGTCGGACTTCTGGATCACCGCCTGGCTGAGCAGCAACGACGCGGTCTCGACGCGCGGCCGGGGCACCGCCACGCCGGCCTTCACGAACATCTGCTCGAACTGGGGCCGCATGGGCGCGAACTCGGTCGGCAGTATCCATTGCGACGCGGCCAGTTCGGACAGCTCCAGCCTGCGCCTGCGCGCCCAGGGATGGCCGCTGCGCACGACCACGCAGACAGGCTCGTCATACAGCAATTCGCTCTCGAACGCCGGGTCCTGGGTGGCCGCCGTCAGGCGGCCCAGGACCACGTCCAGCTCATGGCGCGCCAGCGCCGGCAGCAGCACCTCGTTGCTGCCCTCGGTGGCCAACACCACCACGTCCGGCCAGCGGGCATGCAACCGGTCCAGCGCCGTGCCCAGCAACACCGACACCGCCGCCGGGAACACGCCCACCCGCACGCGGCCGTGCGCGCCCTCGCGTATCAGTTGGACCTCGGTCAGGGAATCTCCCACGCTGCGCAGGATGCTGCGGGCCCACCGTATGGCCGCGTCGCCGCCCGGCGTGGGCCGCAGGCCGCTGGACGAGCGCGTGAACAACTGCGTGCCGTAGATGTCCTCGGCGTCGCGCAGCAGCTTGCTGGCGGCGGGCTGCGTCATGCTGAGCCGCGCCGCGGCCTTGTGGATGCTGCCGGTGTTGTCCAGCACGTCGAGCAGTTCCAGGTGCCGCAGCCGCAGCCGGCCCCGCACGCGGTTGTCCAGCCGGATGTCCATGTTGCTCCCCTTGTCGTCCGTCCGCGGCGCGGCGGGCGCATTCATGCTTCTTCCCCATACACGGTGTCGCACCATGACACCGACGCACCCAATGCCGCCGACAGGATCCGGCCATGGGCCATGAGGAGGTCCCGGTGGCGTGCCGCGTTCGGTTCCACCCGCTGCGCCAGGCCGGACAGTGTCAGCGCCCCCGCGAAGGCATCCTGGTCGCCGAACACCGGCACCGACCAGGACGTGACGAACTGGTGATAGAGGCCGCTCGAATGCGTGGGCAGGTCCTCGGGCAGCGCGATCCGCCGGTCGCCCACGACCCAGACATGGAAGATCTGCCCCGTGGCGCTGCCGTCGAAGGGCAGCAGGCTGCCGGCCGTAAGCTGATCGTGCATGCCCTCGTTGGGCTGGATGCGGAACAGGCACAGGCGCTGGCCTTCGCTGGCCACGTAATAGGACGCGGTTTCCCCGCTCAGCCGCGACAGTTCGCGCAGTTGCGGCACGACGACGTCGGCCAGGCGGAAACTGCGCTCGCATACCCGGCCCAGGTACAGTACCCGCGGGCCCAGCGAATAACGGCCGTCTGCATGGCGCACCACGTAGCGCGTGCGCACCAGTGAATTCAGCAGGCGGTAGATGGTGGTCTTGTGCAGCGGCAGGCGCGCGGCGAAATCGGCCAGGCTGAGACGGTCGGCGTCCAGCCGGAAACAGTCCAGGACGGCCATGGCCCGCTCCACGGCGGTCACGCCTTCGTTGCTCATGCGGCTTTCCTTGCGTACGGGGCAGGCATCGCTATCTGCAGGATCGTTGTATAGAGTACAACGAAATTGTATGCATTAAAGTCCCATCGAGCGGTCCAATCCGTGCCGCCGTCCCTCCCAGGAGCTCGCATGACATCCGCCCCCGATCATCCCGACTGGCTGGCCTCCTCCCTGCTGGCCGACGTCGGCGCCTACGCGCTGTCCGTGCGCATCAAGCCGCTGGACCCCGCCTGGCGGCTCTGGGGACCGGCGCTGCCGGTGTCCGTCCCCCCGGGCGACAACCTCGCCATCCACCACGCGCTGACTCTCGCCCAGGCCGGCGAGGTGCTGGTAGTCGATGCCCAGGCCTACCTGGAACGCGCCGTCATGGGCGGCATCATGACCACCCAGTCCAAGGCCGCGGGCCTGGCCGGCGTGGTCATCGACGGCGCCATCCGCGACAGCCTGGAGCTGGTCGAGCTGGGCCTGCCGGTCTTCGCGGCGGGAACGCACCCGGCCGGCCCCTCGAAGAAGGGCGACGGCAGCGTGCTGCATCCGATCGTCTGCGCGGGCGCCCCCGTGCGCGCGGGCGACTGGATCCACGGCGACTGCGACGGCGTCGTGGTCGTGCCGATGGAACGCAAGGACGAACTGCTGGCCGCCGCGCACGCGAAGTACCTGCGCGAGCAGGAGCGCATGGCCGCCATCGCCCGCGGCGAACTCAAACCCGCATGGCTGGACGCGGACCTGGCACGGGCCGCCATTGCCGTGGGCCCCCGCTAGCGCGCATGCCGCGCCCCTACCCGACAACGAACCGGAGACGACTCATGCATCAACGCACCCTCCTGGCCGGCGCCCTGGCCGGCCTGGCCCTGTGCGCCGCGCCCACCGCCGGCGCACAATCCTATCCCGCCAAATCCCTGCGCTTCGTCGTACCGTTCGCCGCGGGCGGCCCGGCCGACGTGGTGGCACGCGAGGTCGCCACCAAGCTGGGCCAGCAACTGGGCCAGACCATCGTGGTGGAAAACATGGGCGGCGGCCACGGTGTCCCGGCCATGAACGCCGTCGGCCGCGCGGCCCCCGACGGCTACACGCTGCTGATGGCGGCGTCGGGCAACGTCACCATCCAGCCGCTGACCATGCGCAGCAGCGCCGAGGCGATGAAGCGCCTGGTGCCGGTCGGCATGGTGTCCAGCAGCCCCCACGTGCTGGTGGCGACGACGAAGATTCCCGTCGCCAACGTACAGGAACTGATCGACTACGCCCGCCAGCATCCGGGCAAGGTGAACTTCGGTTCGGCCGGCACCGGGGGCGTGGCGCACCTGGGCATGGAGCTGTTCAAAGCCCTGAGCCGCACCCAGATCGAGCACATCCCCTACAAGGGCACCTCGCAGGTCATGGTGGATCTGGCCTCGGGCGAGGTCCAGGCCTTGTTCAGCAGCATGCCCTCGCTGAAGGCGTTGATCGACAAGGGCTCGATCCGGGCGCTGGGGCTGACGGCCCCCAGCAAGGCGTCGGACACCGCCAGCCTGCCGCTGATCTCGGCCACGCTGCCCGGCATGGAATACACCACCTGGTACGGCCTGTACGCGCCCACGGGCACGCCGCAGCCCGTCATCGACAAGCTCAACGCCGAGCTGCGCAAGACGCTGACCGATCCCGCGCTGGTCGCCCGCATGCGCGAACAGAGCGTGGACCTGATCGCCAGCACCCCTGCCGAACTGGACGCCCGCACGAAGCAGGACACCGAAAAATGGGGACGGCTGATCAAGGAAGAGAACCTGAAGATCGACTGAACCTCTTCCTTCGTACCCGCGACGCCCGCGACCGCCCCGCTCGGTCGCGGGCGTTTTTTTGTGCTATTTCAATAATCAAAATATAAATGATAGTGAGAATTAATCTTGATTAAAATCCATATTTGCTCAAGAATCTCGGCTTCGTTCGTCTACGCCCCCGCGGCCCGGTTGGTTCCATGTCTCGTCCGTCCCCCTCCCGTCCCACTCGGTCCCGCCTGCGCCGGGCGATCCAAGTCGCGCTGAGCGCCCCCCTGGCCACGGCCGCCGTCGCCGTGGCGCAGGAGGCCCACACCCTGGCCCCCGTCGTCGTCACCGGCACCCGTACCGAAAAGACGCTGGACGACACCCCCATCCGCACCGAAGTCGTCACCCGCGAGGAGATCGAGCGCACCCACGCCCGCACCCTGACCCAGGCGCTGGAGAACATCCCCGGCCTGCAGTTGCGGGAGATCCACGGCAAATCGGGCTACGAGCTGTCCCTGCAAGGCCTGAGCAGCGACCAGGTGCTGGTGCTGATCGACGGCCTGCCGATCTCGGCCAGCACCGGCTCCACGGTGGACCTGAGCCAGTACCTGCTGACCGACGTCGACCACATCGAAGTGGTCAAGGGCGCCACCTCGGCGCAATACGGCAGCTCGGCCATGGGCGGCGTCATCAACGTCATCACCCGCCCCGCGCAGCCCGGCCTGTCGGGCACGGCCACCCTGGACGCCGGCAGCTACGGCAGTCAGAACAGCAAGGGTGGTTCGTGGCGGCCGGCCAACCGGCACGGCCAGTTCTCCATCCAGGGCGGCAACGAACAACTGCGCGGCCGCATCGCCGCCGACGTGCTGGACGACGACGGCTTCGGCATCAACCCCGACGCCTGGAGCCGCCAGGGCGACAAGATCCGCCGCCAGCAGTATTCGGCGCGCGCGGACTGGCTGCCCGACGCCCGCCAGCGCTACTTCGTGGACGGCAGCGTCTACCGCGAGGACGACACCCAGCGCTACACCACCTTCGTGCCGCCCAACCTGCTGCCGCAGCGCAAGACCGAAACCATCGAGCGCAAGCGCATCACCGGCGGCGGCCAGTGGGAACTCGGCAACGGCACCAAACTGCAATTGAAAGGCGTGGGCGAGCGCTACGACAGCACCTCCCAGGCCTACTCCAACGAATTCGCGACCACGCGCCGCAACGCCAGGCAGGAAATGGGGCACCTGACGGCCCAGGTGGACCTGCCGGCCTGGCGCAACCAACTGTGGCAGTTCGGCGCCGACTACCACTACGAAGACCTCAGGCAGGACAACAACGGCGTCTCGGAATTCGTGCGCAGCGGCTCGGTCGACCGTTCCAGCAAGGAAGTCTTCGCCCAGAACGACATCATCTTCAACGACACCTGGGAACTGCTGCTGGGCGCCCGCTACCAGGACGACTCCGACTTCGGCGGCCACTTCGCGCCCAAGGCCAGCCTGCGCGGCAAGCTGCTCAACACCCAGGACTGGAGCGGCGTGCTGCGGGCAAGCTTCGGCCAGGGCTACCGCGTGCCCAACCTGAAGGAACGCTACTACCTGTTCGACCACAGCGCCCTGGGCTACATGGTGCTGGGCAACCCCGACCTGAAGCCCGAGGCGTCCAACAGCTTCCAGCTGGGCGGCACCTTCACCTTCCGCCAGGACGTCACGTTCGAGGTCAATGCCTTCATGAACCGGGTGAAGGACCTGATCCAGACGGACATGAGCAACACCGCCATCATCAATGGCGTCACGGCCTACACCTACCGCAACATCGCGCGCGCCCGCACCCAGGGCATCGAGACCGGCCTGCGCTGGCAGGCCACTCCCGCCCTCGCGCTGAACGTCGGCTACACCTTCACCGACGCCAAGAACCTGGACACCGACGGCGAACTGACCCGGCGGCCGCGCCACATCGGCCGCGTCGGCGCCGACTGGCGCGCCCTGCCCGACACCACGGTATCCGTGCGCACCCGCATCCAGAGCAGCGAGCTGATCTCGTCCGACGACGTCGCGCAGTCCAACGGCGGCTCGGGCGGCGGCGGCCGCTCGCCGGGCTGGACCACGCTGGACCTGATGGTGAACCAGAAGATCGGCCGCCAGCTCACGGTGTTCGCCGGCATCAACAACCTGTTCGACCGCCAGCGCGACTTCTCCAACCCAACCGATTTCGGCCCGCTTCGAGGCCGCTTCGTCTACGTCGGGGCGCGCTACGCCTTCGGCTCGACCCAATAACCTTTTCCTAGGGGGGAACCCACCATGCAATCCAGATCCTTGTTCACGCTCGGCGCCCTGTGCGCCGCCCTGGCGCTCGCGGGCTGCGGCGGCGGTGGCGATGGCGGCAGCACCGGGGGCGGCGGCAACAATGGCGGCGGGGACGGCGGCGGCACGACGCCCACGCCCACCAACAAGTTCACGCAAAGCGGCGAATGGAAATTCACGCTGCCCGCGGCCGGCGCCTCGGTCTGCTACGACTTCGACACCAAGACCGCCGTGGCCAGTTGCTCCGGCAACACCTGGGACCTGAAACTGACCAGCAGCGGCCTGACCGGCACCCTGTGGACCAACAGCGGCACCAGCGGCACGGGATCGGGCGGCGCGTTCGGCGGACCGTTCGAACACACCTGGGACGAACTGAAGACCTACCAGAACGCCACGACGGACCCGACCAGCGGCGCGGCATTGCCCGCTACCGTCTACGCGGCCGATGCCGCAGCCAGCGTATTCACCGGTACCAACGACATCCGTGCCGCGGCATTCGAGTACGGGGTGACGGGCAGCTCCACCGACCATAGCCTGTACCCCAACTTCCGCGTCTTCCTGATCACCGCCAACAGTGCCGCGGTAGTCGGATCGACCACCACCCCGGTCACCACCGGCGACGGCGTGTTCGCCCTGCAGGTCACCGGCTACTACGGCGGCCCGGGCGGCACGACTTCCGGCCACATCTCGTTCCGCTGGGTCACCCGCACCACCGCCCCCGTCATCCAGACCGCCACGGTCGACGCCACCAGCGGCTGGGTCTACTACGACCTGGTCAACAAGCGCACCGTGGACCAGAGCGGTACGTGGCACATCGCCTTCAACCGCTACAACGTCAAGCTGAACGGGGGATCCTCGGGCACCGGCACCATCGCCGGCTTCCTCGGCAAGACCCCGGCCGGTTTCTACGACACCACGGGCAAGCCCATTGCCGCCAAATTCACCAGCACGACCAGCACGTCGGACACCGAAGCCGAACTGACCGCCACCGACCTGGCCACCCCGGCCCGGACCTCCGCATGGGTCAAGGACAGCAACTCCTCGGCGCTCAACCCCGCCGTGCAGGGTGCCTACCCCAACCCGCTGAGCTACGGCTGGTACACCTACTACCCCACCGCGGCCGCGGCCAAGAACGCGGGACTGCCCGAAGTCGCCCACATCATCAGCGCCAACCCGGCCAACGGCACCTTGATCCGCAACGGCGAAGGCAGCAGCTACACGCGCCTGCACCTGACCGGCATCACTTACGCGGATCCCCAGGACGCCAACAGCGCCCAGACGTGGACCTTCGCCTACGATCTCCAGCCAGCGGCTGACTGATTCGTTTTGGAGCGGTTGTACTTTCACCGCCATCCCTAGGGACGGCGGTTTTTTTTCGTCGCGAAAGCGTGCGCCCCTCTGCTAATATTTCGCGCAGCATTGCTCGCCGTCTCCACCACCCCCCACCCTCTGGAGAGTCCCCCATGCGTAAGCTCATCGGCCTGTTGAGCCTCGTCCTGCTATTGGCTGCGTGTTCCGAAAAGAGCGCCGACAAGGAAATCAAGGTGGCGGTATCGCCGGCTTCTCCTCCCAACCTGTTCGAGGAAAACGGCACCACCAAGGGCCTGGACCTCGATATCTTCGAGAGCTACTGCAAGGCCCGGGGCTGCAAGCTGAAGATCACGGCCTACGACTGGCAGGGCATGCTGGGCGCGGTGGTCAGCAAGCAGGCTGACGTGGCGTTCTCCGGCATCTCCATCACCAAGCAGCGCGAAGAGGTCATGGATTTCTCCAAGCCCTACATGGAGAACACCTGGAACCTGGTCAGCCTGAAGAGCCGCAACATCAAGTTCGACGACCTGGCCGAGATGAAGAAGTACAGCGTCGGCTATCCGCGCGGCATGGCCTACAGCGACTTCATCAAGAACGACCTGACCCCCAAGGGCGTCTACACGCTCGACAAGGTCAAGATGTACCCGTCCTATAACGAGGTGCTGTCCGACCTGCAGAACGGCAACCTGGACCTCGCCTTCCTGGACGGCACCGTGGCCTCGGTCTACCGCAAGACGCTGCCCATCCAGGACAGCTACGTCTTTACCGGCTTCGACCGCTTCGGCTTCGCCTTCCCCAAGGGCTCCAAGCTGCGCGAGGACTTCGACAACTACATGGCGAACGAGCTCAAGCCCGAAGGCGTGCAGGCCATCATCAACAAATGGATGCAATAGTCCCCCCCGTACGCCCTTCGGGCGCCCCCCAGGGGGCGATGCGGGTGGACCGGCGGAGCCGGATCCACCGCATCCTGGGTCTGGTGCCGCTGTCTGGGGTTGTGGCAGTGGTGCTTCCCGCCATAGGCATGGCCTAGCCCAATGGATCTGGCGCGAATCTTCGGGCTGCTGGGGACGGGGGTTGGATATACGGTCCTGGTGACGCTGGCTTGCAGCGCCACGGGGGTGGTCGTCGGGCTGGCGATCGCGATCCTGGGGCGGCTGGGGTGGCGGGCGGTGGATGGGGTGCTTGGGGTATTCACCTACGTTTTCCGCGGCATTCCGGTGCTGGTGCTGCTGTTCATCGTGTTCTTCGGGCTGCCCACCATCGGTGTCAGCGTGCCGCCGCTGGTGTCGATGATGCTGAGCCTGGGGCTGATCACCGGCGCCTATCTGGGCGAGGTGTTCCGCGGCGCGCTCGATTCGGTGGAAGCCAGCGAGGTGCTGGCGGCCGAGGCGATGGGCATGAGCCGGGTGCAGATATTCGCCTACATCGAGTTGCCGCAGATGCTGCGATTCTCGGTGCCGGGCATGGTCAACGAATTCACCACCGTGCTGAAGTACTCGCCCTTCGGCTACACGGTAGGCATCCCCGAAGTCATGAAACAGGCCATGGCGCTGTCCGCCGCCACGCTGCGCGGCGTGGAGATCTATTTCGCCGTGGGCCTGGTGTACTTCGCGATCTACAAGATACTGGTGACGGCGATCTGGGCGCTGGAGAAGCGCTGCCGCGTGCCGGGCCTGACGGAGCATTGAGAAACGGCCATGGCGCTACTGACAGTCCGCGATCTGAAGATGGCCTACGACGGCCGGACGGTGCTCAACGGCATCGACCTGGACCTGGAGGAAGGCGAACTCAAGGTGGTGATGGGCCCCTCGGGCTGCGGCAAGTCGACCCTGCTGCGCTGCCTGAACCGACTGGTCACGCCCACTTCCGGGCAGATCATCTTCCGGGGCGAGGACGTCATGCGGCCGGATACCGACGTGCGGGCCCTGCGCCAGCGCATCGGCTTCGTGTTCCAGAACTTCGCCCTGTACCGCCACCTGACGGCACTCGAGAACGTGACGCTGGGCCTGCGCAAGCTGCGCGGCATGTCGACCGCCGCCGCCAACGAACGGGCCCTGCATGAACTGGGCCGCATGAACCTGGCCGAACACGCGCAGAAATATCCGTCGCAACTCTCGGGCGGGCAGAAGCAGCGGGTGGCCATCGCGCGGGCGCTGGCGATGGATCCGGCGGTGCTGTTCTTCGACGAGCCCACCTCGGCGCTGGATCCGGTCATGTCGCGCGAGATCATCAACGTCATCAACCAGTTGCGCCGGGACAAAGTGTCGATGCTGTGCGTAACCCACGACCTGACGCTGGCGCGCACGGTCCAGGGCCGCGTGCTGTTCCTGGACCAGGGCGAGATCCTGGCCGAGGGCGAGGCGTCGGAATTGTTCGGCGACCACGCCGATCCCCGCATCCGCGCGTTCTTCAGCTGAATGGACGGCCTGCTCACCTTCCTCGGGCAAGTCGCGGAGTTCGGGCCGCAGATCCTGCTCGGCCTGGAACACACGCTGCTGCTGGCGGCCGTCATCACGGTAACCGGCCTGCTGGGCGGCATCCTGGTGTTCTACCTGACGCTGAGCCCCAGCCGCCTGTGCCGCCGCCTGACGGAAGGCTACATCTCGTTCTTCATCGGCACGCCGCTGATCGCCCTGCTCTTCCTGATGTACTACGGCCTGCCGCAATGGGGGCTGCGCCTGTCGCCGCTGACGGTGGCGATCATCGGCTTCACGATGAACGTGGCGGCCTACAACGCGCGCTACCTGGCCACGGCCTATCGCGGGCTAGACCGGGACGAGCTGGAAGCGGCGCGGGCACAGGGGTTCTCGGCGCCGCAGATCTTCCGGCTGATCACACTGCCGCAGGTGCTGCGGCTGTCGATTCCCGCGCTGTCGAACCAGGTGATCCTGAACCTGAAGGACAGCTCGGTGGCCTTCCTGATCCAGTACACCGAGTTCTTCGCCCAGATCCAGGACATGGCGATCCGCAACTTCCAGTTCTTCAAGGCCTATGTGCTGGCCGGGCTGGTCTACCTGGCGCTGGTGTCGGTGATCGTGCTGGCCGCGCGCCAGTTGGAGCGGCGGCTGATCCTGCCGGGGACGCGGCGCTGACCCTCCGGACTATCACAGGCCGTATTGCTTGCCCGGATAGTCCTTCTGTCCCATATCGCGGGCGAGGTCCACGAACGCCCGCATGTATTCGGTCTGTTCGGCCTCGCCATGCCAGTGGACCGCGGCCCAGGACTGAAGGCGCTCCCTCTTGTAGTGGACGGGGATGATCCTGGCATCGCTCCGGCGCAGGGTCACCACGGACGACACCAGGGCGATTCCGTGCCCCGCGATGGCCATCTCCACCAGACTGCTGTACGAGCCGCTTTCGAACCGGACATCGGTCAGGCGGTAGCCCCCCCGGCGGCATGCCTGATCGATCAACACCCGGCTTCCGATTCCTCTGATCATCAGCAACAGAGGTTTGTCCTGCAGCTCGGCCAGCTCCAGCGAACGGCGGCGCGCCAAAGGATGGCGGCGATCGACGATGGCGATCAGGTGCATGGGAAACAGCCGCTCTCCCTGCACGCTGTCGGTGGTGGCATAGCGGGTCAAGCCCACGTCCAGTTCGCGCGTCTCCACCTGCGCGATCACGCTTGCCGAATCGACCTCGAAGATCTTCAGCCGAACCTGCGGCCAGCGTTGCGCGTATTCGCGCAACAGATTGGGCATCATCGTGTCGAACAACATAGGCGTGGCGCCCACCCTCAGCAGCCCCACCGCGCCGTGGGCCATGTCGCGCGCCCGCTCGCTGAACGCCTCGACGTCGCCGAGGATGGCACGCGCCCGGGCGAACAGATCGTGCCCTGCCGGTGTCAACGCAAGGCTGCGGCCCTTGCGGAAAAACAGGGCCACCCCAAGCTCCAGCTCCATGTCGGCGACCTGCCGCGATACCGCGGGCTGGGTCCTGAACAGCCGATTGGCGGCCTGCGTGAAGCTCAGGCATTCCGCCACTTCCGAGAAGACCCGTAGCGACTGAAGGCTGATCTTGGTGTTTTTCATAACATCGATGTTATGCGAAATCGCATTTTTTCTCATTTGACCGGCATATCACGCGGACAACATACTCGCCCCATCAATACCCGCCGCATCATCGAGAAGGAGAATCATGGCCGCGTCCACGGTATTCATTGTCGGAGCAGGCCCGGTCGGACTTGCCAGCGCCCTGCTGCTCGCCGACGCAGGCATCCCGGTCCATGTTCTGGAACGCAGTCCGGAACAACCCAGGGACATGAGAGCGTCAACCTTTCATCCGCCGACGCTCGACATGCTGACCCGCCTGGGCGTGACCGAGGAGTTGGTCGGCGCCGGCCTGGTGGCGGCCCACACTCAGCAGTGGGACAGGCAAGAGGGTTTGATCGCCGACTTCGATCTCTCGCTGCTCGCCGGCGAAACGCGCCACCCCTTTCGCCTTCAGTGCGAGCAGTGGAAACTGACCGACATGCTGGCGCAGAGACTGTCGGGACATCCTCTTGCCACGATCAGCCTCGGGACGGAAGTCACCGATGTCGACCAGGACGAGGACGGCGTCACGCTGCGCGGCCGCTGCGGCGGCGAAACCGTTTCCCACCGCGGCAGCTATGTCGTGGGCGCCGACGGCGCATGGAGCACCGTGCGTCAAAGCGCCGGTATCGCCTTCGAGGGATACACCTATCCCGAACGGTTTCTGTTCATCTCCACCGACTTCGAATATGCGGAGCGTTTCACGGGCATCTCGTATGTCAATTACTTTTCCGACCCCGACGAATGGTGCGTCCTGCTGCGTGTTCCCAGCATGTGGCGGGTACTGTTCCCCGTCGCGACCGACATCGACGACAAGGCGCTGCTGGCCGACGACTCGATAGAAAGCCATCTGCAGCGGCTGGCGACAAGGCCCGCGCCCTACCGGAAGATCCACCGGACCATCTATCGCGTCCATCAACGGGTGGCCGCACGGTTCCGGCACGGCCGGATACTGCTGGCGGGAGATGCCGCGCACATCAACAATCCGCTCGGCGGAATGGGGATGAACGGTGGCGTGCACGACGCGTTCAACCTGAGCGACAAGCTCATCGAGGTTCTGCGCGGCGGCGATCCGGCCCTGCTCGACCGCTACGAGCGCCAGCGCCGCTCCATTGCTATCGAATACATCAATGCCGGCACGGCGCAGAACAAGAAACACCTGGAAGAGCGCGACCCCGCCGCACGCCGGCAGCATCTGGACCAATTGCGCAGGACCGCCGCGGATCCCGGCCTGGCCCGGACCTATCTGCGGCAGAGCTCCATGCTCGACGCTTTGCGGCAGGCGGCCGAAATCCACTGAATACAAGGAGGGGAGACATGGACCACCTCGGCTATCGCCTGAAGATGGGCTCGATAGGGCCGTCGACCAACACCATCGTGCAGCCCGACTTCGACGGCATGCGCCCCGCTGGCGTCACCAACCATTACAGCAGGATACGTATTCCCAACGACCCCGTCGCCAGCGACGACGATTTCGTCGCCATGGTCCGCAACATCGAACAAGGAACGCTGGACGCCATCGACGCCCTGAAGAGCTGCGACATGCAATACCTCGCCATGGGGATGTCGGTCGCCACATTCTGGGGCGGCCGATCGGCCGCCGCCGACTATCTTTCCCGGATGGCGGCGCATGCCGGCGTGGGAGTCTCCTGCGGCTCCTTCGCCACCGAAGCCGCGCTCAACCGATACGGCGCCAGGAGAATCGCGTTCCTGTCACCGTACTTCCCCGTTGCCAATGAGCACGTGCGTCGTTTCTACCATGACTGCGGCTTCGAGGTCGTGCGCGACATCTGCCTGCGCTGCCCCGGTCCGGTACGGATCGCCCACACCACCGATGCGCAATGCCGCCAAGCCATCCAGGAACTCGACGGAGACGACGTCGATGCAATCGTCCAGGTCGGCACGAACCTGTCCATGGTGAAACTGGCCGGCGCCGCCGAGATCTTTCTCGGCAAACCCGTCATCGCCATCAATACCGCGACCTACTGGCATGCGCTTCGAGCGGCCGGTATCCAGGACAAGGTCGCCGGCTTCGGCAGTTTGTTGATGGAGCACTGAGTTCCGACACTCAAGGAAATGTCATGACCCCACACAAGTTCCGCCGGCTTGTCGCCGGACTCACCTTGCTGGCCACCCCCGCCTTCGCGCAATCCAGCGACGACTATCCCTCCAGGCCGATACACATCATCGTTCCGACCGCCGCCGCCGGCAGCATAGATATGCTGGCACGTGCTCTGGGCAAGCACCTGCCTCAGACGCTGGGGCGCCCCGTCATCGTCGAGAATCGCCCCGGGGCCGCCACCAACATCGGCAGCGATCATGTCGCCAAGGCTCCGCCGGATGGCTATACGCTGCTGATCAACGGGGCGCCGCTGGCGGCCAATCCCTGGCTGTTCAAGAAATTCCCGTTCAAGCCGACATCGGATCTGGCTCCCGTCATCGAAGTCGGAGAAATCGCGAACGTGATCACCGTCCACCCGCAGGTGCCGGCGAAATCGCTGCCCGAACTCATCGAACTGGTCAGATCGCGGCCGGGCGACTTCAACTACGGCACGACCGGGCTGGGCAGTTCGGGGCATCTTGCCGCCGAACTGCTTGGACAGAAAACCGGCATCCGCCTCACCCATGTCACCTATCGCGGCAATGCCCAGGCGGCGACCGACCATATCGCGGGCATCCTGCAAGTCGGATTCGTCAATCTTCCCGTGGCCCTGCCTTTCATCAAGGACCAGCGCATACGCGCGCTGGCGGTGACATCGTCGAAACGGTCGAAGATGCTGCCGGACGTTCCCACCGTGGCCGAGGCATTGCAACTGCCGGACTACGAATCGCTCGGGTGGTTCGGGCTGTTCGCTCCGACGGGTACGCCGGAAGCCATCGTTGAACGTCTGCACGATGCCGCGCAAAAGGCGCTCGACGACGCGGCGGTATCCTCGTCCATCCGTCAGGCAGGCGCCGAGCCGCTGGGGGGCAGCCGCCAGCAATTGGCGGACCGCCTCGAACGGGAAACGCGAATCGCGAAACAATTGATCGAGTTCGCCGGCGCGGCGAACAGTCAGTAGGCCGGCATGGACGACATCTACACCCGGCAGGGTTTCGGCGCGACCCTCGACGTCCAGCCCCCCATCGGGCTGCTGGTGGTCGACTTCGTCAACGCCTTCGCCGATCCAGCCCTGTTCGGCAGCCTCGCTATCCAACAGGCGATAGCACGCGCTGTCCTGCTGCTACGCGAAGCCCGAATCAGGCGGTGGCCGGTCGCCTACAGCCGCGTCGTGTACGCGAACGACGGCGCGGATGCCAACCTGTTCAGCCAGAAGGTTCCGGGGCTGCTGCGGCTGACCGAACACGCGCCCGAAAGCGCCGTGGTCGACGCACTGGCCCCCATCGCGGGAGAACTGGTGCTGCGCAAGACGACGCCATCCGCTTTCCACTCCACGAACCTGGCGCCCTGGCTGGCGCAGCGTGGCGTCCGGACGTTGCTCGTGACCGGAGCGACGACAAGCGGCTGCGTCCGCGCCAGCGCCCTCGACGCCATGTGCGCGGGTTTCGTCCCGGTTGTCGTTTCGGATTGTGTCGGAGACCGCGCCTGGGGGCCTCATCAGGCAAGCCTGTTCGACCTGCGGCAGAAATACGCCGAAGTCATGTCTCTGGCCGAGCTGATGACCGCGCCAGCGGTGGATCGGGTTCAGATCACCCCGTAGCGCGCCCGGTACGCCAGCACCGCCTCGCGGTGCTGTTCGAATTCGCCGCCTCCGCCGCCCTGCTGGATCATGTCGAGGATGTCGTCCAGCGAGGCGATGCTGACCACCGGGCAACCGTTGGTGTGCACCACGTCCTGCACCGCCGAGTGCTCGGACAAGGCGTCGTCGGGGCCGACGCGCTCCATGCGGTCCAGCGCGATCAGCACCGCGGCCGGCTTGGCCTTGGCGGCCTGGATCAGGCGCACCGACTCGCGCACCGAGGTGCCGGCCGAGATCACGTCGTCGATGATGACCACGCGGCCTTCCAGCGGCGCGCCGACGAGCGAACCGCCTTCGCCGTGGTCCTTGGCTTCCTTGCGGTTGAACGCGAAGGGCACGTCGCGGCCGCGGGCGGCCAGTGCGACCGCCGTGGCGGTTACCAGCGGAATACCCTTGTAGGCCGGGCCATACAGCATGTCGAATTCGACGTCCGAGGCCAGCAGGGCCTGGGCGTAGAATTCGGCCAGCCGTCCCACGGCCGCGCCGCTGTTGAACAGCCCGGCGTTGAAGAAGTAGGGACTGAGCCGGCCCGCCTTGGTCGTGAACGCGCCGAATCGCAGCACGCCCAGCTCGGTGGCGAAGCGGACGAAATCGGTACGGAAACGGCTCTCGTCGATCGAGGGCTCGGTGTCGGCGGGACGGGGGGCGGTAGCGGTCTGGGGCACGGCGGTCACGGTACGAAGTCACAACGGCACGGGGGAAGGCCTTCCCCCGGCGGCGCGATGGGCCAGCGTGATTGTAAAACGGCTCGGGCCCCCCGGGCGAATCTACTTCAAAACGTCCCGCAGCCAGGCGGCGCACTCGCCCGCCCCCTCCACCGGCCAATCCACGGTCAGCGCGGTATCGCCGCGGCGCAGCTCGATGTGGATGCTGCGGCCGGTGGCGCCGCCGCGGCCCCCCAGCAGGCGCGACCACCAGCCGCCGTCGGAGACCGAAGCGTGGCTGGCCGGCTGGCCATTGACCTGGGCGGCCGGAGCAGCCTGCGGCGTGGCGGGCGGCACCGCAGGCGCCACGGGCGCGGCCGGACGGGCCACCGCGGCCGGACGGACGGGCGCGGCAGCCGAGGCGGCCGCCGGAGCCGAGGCGCCTTCCGCCGGTTCCCTGCGCGTCACGGTCACCTGGGCCGCGCCGGGGATCTCGCCCCCGGCCAGGCGGGTCGCCAGGTTCTGGCTGAATTCTTCCCACATCCGGTCGGCCTTGGTCTTCATGATGCTCAGGCCGAAGGTGCCCAGCCGGCCCAGCACGTCGACCGTGACCTTGGTGCGCAGCTCGGTCTGGCCGTCGGGCAGCGCCGTCAGGAAGATCTCGCTCTGCTGCTTGAGCGAGCTGGCCACCGAGGAATCCTCGCCGGTGCCCTCGGCGCGCAGGTATTCGGGGGCGCGCTGCTCGACGATGCGCGTCCTGAGCTTGAACTTGGCGCTGATGAAGCTGATCTTGACGTGGATGACCGCGTTGTACTCGACGTCGCTGACCACCTCGATGGACTTCATCCCGGGCACGCAGCTGGCCATCACCGTGGGATCCAGCAGCATGTCCCAGACCTTGGCGGCCGGGGCCGCCACCGTTAAGACCTTTTCAATTTCCACGCATTTTCTCCGAAGCGTCGAGAATGGACTCGACGATCTGGGCATAGCCCGTGCAGCGGCACAGGTTGCCGTTCAGTCCTTCGCGAACCTCGTCGGCCGTGGGCCGGGGGTTGCGCTCGAGCAGGTGGCAGGCGGTCATCAGCATGCCCGGCGTGCAGTAGCCGCACTGCAGGCCGCCGCATTCCATGAAGCTCTGCTGCAGGGGATGGAGCTCGTCGCCCCTGGCCAGGCCCTCCACCGTCGTGATATTGCGACCGTTGGCCTGCACCGCCAGCGACAGGCAGGACTTGACCACCTCGCCGTCCACCAGCACCGAGCAGGCGCCGCAGATGCCGGTCTCGCAGCCGCGCTTGGTGCCGGTCAGGTTCAGGTCGTCCCGCAGGAAATCCGACAGCATGCGGCGCGCGGGGACCTCGGCGCTATGTTTTTCACCGTTGACGGTGACTTCGATCAGGTGCTTGCTCATGATGCTTCCTCAATCCGTGGCCAGCCCGTACAGGCCGGCGATGGTGCGCCTGGCAACCACCCGCACCATGTCGCGGCGGAATTCGGCCGAGCCCCGCGCGTCGGAAACGGGCTGGATGTCGGCCGCGACGATCGAAGCGGCCTCGGCGGCCACCTCGGGCGTGATGGTCTTGCCGGCCAGGAACTGCTCCGCCCGGGGCACGCGGCAGGGAATGGGCGTGGACGCGCCCACCGCCAGGACGGCCTCGCGGCAGGTGCTACCGCTGCGGCGCGTGGCCAGCGACAGGCCGATCAACGGCCGGTGTTCGGCGGCGGTGCGCAGGAAGCGGGTGTACAGGCCGGAGAAATCCGCCGGCGGCGCCGGCACGCGGATCTCGACCACGATCTCGTCGGGCTCGATGGCGGTCACGTAGTAGTCCACCAGGAACTCCTCGATGGACAGCACCCGCTCGCCGCGCGCGCTGCCCAGCACCACCCGCGCGTCCAGCGACATCAGGCAGGTGGGCGGGTCGGTGGACGGATCGGCATAGCAGAGGTTGCCGCCCAGCGTGCCCTGGTTGCGCACCTGGGGATTGGCGACCTGGGCCGCCATGGCCGCCAGCATGGGGTAGTGCTGTTTCACCACCGCCGAATCGGCCACGTCCGTGTGGCGCGCCAGCGCGCCTATGCGCAGGCCTTCCACGGGATCGAAGCGGATCCCGCGCAAGGCCTCGATGCGCGCGACCGAGATGATGTGCGAGGGCACCAGCATGCGCTGGCGCATGGCCAGCATCAACGCCGTGCCGCCGGCCATGACCCGGCAGTCCTCGCCCAGGTCCGCCAGCATGCGGCTGGCCTCGGCCACCGATGCCGGCTCGAGGAAATCGAAATCACGCATGGGGGGAGCCTCCTTGTTCCTGTTCGCGGGACTGGCGCAGGGCGCGCAGGCCCGCCAGCACCTTCTCGGGCGTGATCGGCAGGTCCGTGATCCGTACGCCGACGGCGTCGTAGACCGCGTTGGCGATGGCCGGCGCGCCCGGCAGGATGGCCGTCTCGCTCGCGCCCTTGGCGCCGTAGGGTCCGTTGGGATCGTTCGACTCGACGATGCCCGAGCGCAGCAGCGGAATGGAGTCGGCGGTGGGCATGTTGTAGTCGGCGAAATTGCCGTTGGCCAGCCGGCCGTTCTCCAACTGCAATTGCTCGTACAGCGCCCAGCCCATGGCCTGCGCCGCCGCGCCGTTGCTCTGGCCATGCACGGCCAGCGGGTTGAAGGCCTTGCCGCAATCGTCCGACACGTAGGAATCCAGCACCGTGACCCGGCCGGTCTCGGTGTCGACCTCGACCTCGACGGCCTGCGCCGCGTACGAATGCGCCGGCGCGATGTTGCCGTGGACGTCGCCGTGCATGACGGTCTTGGCGTCCCAGGTGGCGCTGACCTGCAGGCCTTCGCCGTCGTGGCGCCAGATGTGCAGCTTGGCGATCTCGGCGATGGTGGCGCGCTTGTCGGGCGCGTTCCGGGAGCGGATGAAGCCGTCCACGATCTCCAGGTCGTCGGCCGGAACCTCCAGCTTCGTCGCGGCCACGTCGAACAGTGCCTGGCGGGCCTTGCGGCCGGCCAGGATGGCGGCATTGCCGGCGGCAATGGTCACGCGCGAGGCCAGCGTGCCGATGGCGTACGGCGACACGTCCGTGTCGGGCGGCGCCACGTACACATGGTCCAGCGGGATGTTCAGTTCGTGGGCGACGACCTGCGCCAGCATGGTCATGGCGCCCTGCCCCATGTCGCACTCGCCGCTGTGGATCACCACGCGGCCGTCTTCGTTGACCTTGACGACGACGGTCGAGCCGTCCCAGTTGCCGATGGTACGGTTGCCGCTGACGTGCATGGCGGCCGCCATGCCGACACCGCGGCGCTTCGCGCCCGTTCCCCGGTCCCGGTTGGCGCGCTTGGCCTGCCACTGGATGGCCTCGGCGCACTGGTCCATGCATTCGCGCAGGCCCGTACTGCCGATCTTCCAGCCGTGGATGGACGTGTCGCCCGCCTCGTGCGCGTTGCGCTTGTGGACCTCGATCGGATCCAGCCCCAGCTTCTCGGCCATCATGTGGAGGTGGCTGTTGAGCGCGAACTGCATCTGCGATCCGCCAAAACCGCGGAAGGCGCCGTGCGGCGGGTTGTTGGTGTAGACCAGCGTCGCGTGCGAGCGCACGTTCTTCAGGCGATGCATGTTGTCGCTGCGCATGGCGGTCACGTGCATGACCTCGGCCGACAGCCCGCTGTAGGCGCCGCATTCGGCGATGATGCGGACGTCCTTGGCGACGATGACGCCGTCCTTGGTCATGCCCAGCTTCAGCGTGACCCGTTCGGGCACGCTGGAACAGCAGGCCAGGAAATCCTCCAGGCGGTTGTTGACCAGCCGCACCGGCTTGCCGGTCCGGACCGTCAGCAGGCCGGCGATCAGGCTGTTCGCGTCTTCCACGATCTTGCCGCCGAAGCCGCCGCCGGTGGTCGCCTGCATCACGCGTATGCGCGACACCGGCATCTCCAGCGCGGCCGCCAGGCGCATCCGCGCCTGGTACACGGACTGGGTGGAGGTCCAGACCTGCAGGCGGCCCTCGGGGTCGAGGGTCGCCACGGTGGCCATGGGTTCGAGATAGCCCGGATACTGCGAATGGCAATCGTAGGTGGCTTCGTAGACGAGGTCCGCCTGGGCAAAGCCGGCGTCCACGTCGCCCAGGTGGAACTGGATCTCGTGCGAGACGTTGTTGCGCCCCGGATGCACGCCCGGGGCTTCCTCGTCCAGCGCTTCCTCGGTCGTCAGGATGGCGGGTAGTTCTTCGTACTCGATCTCGATCAGGTCGAGCGCATCGCGCGCGATCTCTTCGGTAGTCGCCGCCACCGCGGCGACCTCCTCGCCGGCGAAACGCACCACGCCTTCGGCCAGGATGCGGCGCTCCTTGTGATGCACGCCCCACATCGCGCGCGGGGCGTCGGCGCCGGTAAGCACCGCCTTGACCCCCGGCAGCGCCAGCGCCGCCGACACGTCGATACGGACGATGCGCGCATGCGGGTAGGGACTACGCAGCACCTTGCCGTGCAGCATGCCCGCGACCTTGACATCGCCCGCGTACTGCGCGCGGCCCAGCACCTTGGCGCGCGCGTTGACCTGGGGCGTGTCCTTGCCCAGCGTGGATGCGTTCATCCTGACCTCCTGTTGCTCCACTCCCTGCATATCCCGGCTTACTGCGCCTTGATGCCCAGGGACTTGATGATGCCGCCGACCACTTCGTATTCGCGTGCGTTGGTGCGGCTGAGTTCGGCCGGCTCGCCGCCGTGCGGGAACGCACCGTAGGTGGCCAGCTTCTGGACCACATCGGGCTGCTTGAGAATCTCGTTCAGGTGGCCGTTCAGCAGCTTGACGATGTCGGCCGGCGTGCCCTTGGGCGCGAAGAAGCCGTTCCAGGCGCCCACCACGATGTCCTTGTAGCCGGACTCGACCAGCGTCGGGATGTTGGGCGCGAGCGGCGACCGCTTGGCATCGCCGATGGCCAGCGGAACCAGGCGGCCGGTGGCGAAATACTGCGAGACCGGCCCCAGCGTGACCCAGGCGGTATCGACGTGGCCGGCGACGACGTCGGTCACCGAAGGACCCACGCCGCGATAGGGCACGTGCTGGATGGATACCTTGGCCTCGCGGTTGAGCCATTCGGCGATCACGTGCATGGGCGAGCCCGCGCCCGGGGTCGCGTAGGACACGGTCTTGCCGGCCTTGGTGGCGTCGATCATGTCCTTCACCGTCTTGAAGCCAGTCTTGGGATTGGCCACCAGCACCAGCGGCTGCACGGCGGTCTGGTTGATCGATTCAAAACCGTTCAGCACGTCGTAGCTCTGGGCGGGCGACAGGCCCAGCACCATGGGCGCGGTGGTGAACGGATTCGGCGTGAACAGCAGCGTATAGCCGTCGGGCGCGGCGCGTCCGACATAGGCGTTGCCCACCGTGCCGCCGGCACCGCCCTTGTTCTCGACGATGACCGACTGTTTCAGGCGCTCGCCCAGCTTCTCGGCGAACAGGCGCGCGATGGCGTCGGTGTCGCCGCCCGGCGGGTAGGACACGATGACGGTGATCGGCTTGGCGGGATAGCCGGCCGCCTGGGCAACACCCAGGCCGGCACAGCAGGCGGTGATCGCCATGGCGGCGGCAAGCATCTGGCGGCGATAGAGATTCATCACTGACTCCGAAGGGGACGATCGGGTACGGATAGGCATAAGCATCAATTCACTGGTGAAACGCTTGTTCACTCAGGAAACACGATCATCCACTTTTCCTGTTGATGCATCAACACTAAGATTGTACCGATTGACAAGCCAGAACAAAATTTCCCTGGATTTCGAAATATTCCTTGGAACATAGCGATCTGGGCGCTGTGGAATAATCCTTCGTCCCACGCCGGAATCATCTAGCCGCCAGCCATGCCCCCGAAAAAGAAGGCCCCACTCCGCTCCCCGTCCACCGGCGGCAACCCCTGGACGGACATCGACGAACAGGGGACCGGCCTCTCCGTGGACGACTTCATCACCACGCTGGTCGTGCGCACCGGGAACTCGTTGCGCCGGGTCGTGACACTGCCGTACTCCGACCTGTTCGGATTGACCATGGCCGAATGGCGCATGCTGTCGGTGGTGGCCGAGGCCCAATGCCTGCCCTTCTCCGAACTGGTCACGCGTTCCGAAACCGACAAGTCGCTGGTCAGCCGCGCCATGCGCCTGCTGGAAACGCGCGGCCTGGTCGTCCTCGAACCGGTGGCCAGCTCGCCACGCAGGGGACTGACCTGCCGGCTCTCGGCCGACGGGCAGGCGCTGTACGACCGCGCCATGCCGGTCGCCCAGCGCGCCCAGGCCGCCATGATCCGCGTCTTGAGCAACGAAGAGCGGCAGGTGCTGTACCGGACGCTGCACAAGCTGCGGCGTGCCTGCCACGACGAAGAGGGACCGCCCGACGAGGGCTGACCCCGGCGCCGCCCCGGCACACCGCGTAGAATTCGGCCAGTCATCCGTTTTCCAGGAGCCGGTCTTGCTGCGCATCGTTTCCATCAACCTCAACGGTATCCGTTCGGCCTCCCGTAAGGGCTTCTTTCCCTGGCTCGGCGCGACCGGCGCCGACGTCGTCTGCCTGCAGGAACTGAAGGCCCAGGACTCCGACCTGACCGACGACATGCGCCATCCGCCGGGCTACGAAGGCCATTTCTTCCCGGCGCAGAAAAAGGGCTACAGCGGCGTGGGCGCCTACGTGAAGCGCGCCTGCGAATCGGTCATCAGCGGCTTCGACAAGGAAGAATTCGACGCCGAGGGCCGCATCCTGCGCATCGACTGGCCCGGCCTTTCCGTGGTCAGTGCCTACCTGCCCTCCGGCAGCAGCGGCGACGAGCGCCAGCAGGCCAAGTATCGCTTCCTGGACCACTTCGCGCCCTGGCTCACGGGCCTGATGGCCGAGCACTGCGACACCGGGCGCGAGTTCGTCATCTGCGGCGACTGGAACATCGCACACCAGGAAATCGACCTGAAGAACTGGAAGAGCAATCAGAAGAACAGCGGCTTCCTGCCCGAGGAACGGGCCTGGCTGACCAAGGTGCTGGACGAGATCGGCTGGGTGGACGTGTACCGCCGGCTGCATCCGGAAACCACCGGCGAGGCCTATACCTGGTGGAGCAACCGGGGCCAGGCCTGGGCCAAGAACGTGGGGTGGCGCCTCGACTACCAGATCGCCACGCCGGGCATCGCCGGCACGGCGAAGGCCGCGGCCATCTACAAGGAAGAACGATTCTCCGACCATGCGCCGCTGACGGTCGACTACGACTGGAAGCTGGCCTGAGCCGGCGACGCCGGGCGCCGCCGTGGACATCCGCCACCTGCGTTATTTCATGGCCATGGTCGAGGGCGGCAGCCTGTCCGAGGCCTCGCGCCGGCTGCACGTGGCCCAGCCCGCGCTGAGCCAGCGGCTGGCGGACCTGGAACAGGAACTGGGCGTGCAATTGTTCGTGCGCGGCCCCAGCGGCATCGCGGTCACCGAGGCCGGCACGGAACTGTACGCCCGGGCCACAGCCATCGTGAAGCAACTGGAATCGGCCCGCGACGCGGTGCGCGAAAAAGCGGGGCATGCCCAGGGCTGCGTGTCCATCGGCATCCTGAAATCCGTGGCGCCCATCGTCGCGGTGCCGCTGTACCTGGCCATCAAGCAGGAGCTGCCGGCGGTCACGCCGGAAATCGTCGTCGGGTACGCCGATGAACTGCGGCAGCGGCTGCGCGCCTCGCAGTTGGACATCGCCATGCAGGTCCACGCCGTCCACGAGAAATGCGCTCCCGCCACGGCGCTCTACCGCGAACGCCTTTGCCTGGTCGGCCCGCTGCCGCTCGTCGCCCGCCACCCTGCCCCGATCAAGCTGGAACAGCTCGCCGGCATTCCACTGATTCTGTCGTCGATGCAGCCCAGCCATCGCATGCTGCGCGAAGAGGCGGCCCGGCGAAACGTAGCGCTGGACATCGTCGGCGGCATCGAGGACTCGAAGGCATTGCTGGAGATCTGCGCCACCGGCGCGGCCGCCACCCTGCTGGCCGAGTCGGTGGCCGCGCGGCGCGCGGGAAATGCCGGGCTCGCGCACGCGCCGCTGGACGAATCCCGTCTGATGCGCCAGGTCGTCGTGGCACTGAACGACAACGTCATGAAAACGGGCGCGATCATCGCCGCCGAGGCCATCCTGGCGCGCCTGCTGCGGGAGCGCCTGGCCGCGACGCTGCCCTGAGGCGCGGGACGGATCAGTCGGCCGAGATGTGCGCCGATTCGATCACGGCCCGCCAGCGGGCGGCCTCGGCGGCGATGAACGCGCCGAACGCGGCCGACGTGCCGCCCGCCGCTTCCGCTCCCACCGATTGCAGCCGCTCGCGCATGTCGGGCCGCGCCAACGCCTGATTAAAGGCCATGTTCAGCCTGCCGACGATGGCAGGCGGCGTTCCCGCGGGCGCGGCCATGCCCACCCATCCCCGGATGTCCACGTCGGCCAGGCCCGCTTCGGCCAGCGTGGGCACGTCGGGCAGCGCCTTCAACCGGGCCGGAGAGGAAACCGCCAGCGCCTTGATGCGGCCCGAGGCCAGGCCGGTCAACGCCGCGGCCGAACCGGCCAGCGCCGCGTCGATCTGGCCGCCGGCCACGTCGGTCAGCGCCATGGAGATGCTCTTGTACGGCACGTGCCGAAGCTGCAATCCGAACGAGCGGCTCACCAGTTCCACGCCCAGATGCGCGGGCGAGCCCGGACCGGGCGTACCGTAGGTGATGTCTCCCGGCCTTGCCTTGGCATACGCCACGAACTCTTTCATGCTACTTACCGGCAGGTCTCGCCGCACGACGAAGACCGGGCTTTCCGTGGTCATCTGCACGATGGGGGCAAGATCGCGCCCGAGGTCGAACGGCGCCTGCTTGCGCAGCGCCGGTATCGCGCTCAGTTGCATGGTGATCATGCCTATGGTGTAGCCGTCGGGAGCCGCCTTGATCAACGCGCCCAGGCCCAGGGTGCCCTGCGCGCCGGCGCGGTTCTCGACCACCACCGGCTGGCCCAGCTTTTCGGCCACGGCATCGGCCAGTGCACGCGCGGCCGTGTCCGCGGGAGTACCCGGCGCGCCCGGAACGATCAGGCGTATCGGCTTGGTCGGCCAGCTCTCGGCCTGCGCGCCCACCGCGCAGGCCGCAAGCGCCAGCGCGATGGCTCGCGCCGCGAGGGATATCGATTTGTTCTGCATCGTCTCTTCCATGTTTGTCGTGAGTCGCGCGGGCGTCATGCCACGGCGGTCGGCGCGGGATTCGTCTCCATGAGGTCCAGCATTTCCCGCGCCAGCCTTTCCATCAATCCGGCCTTCAACGCGGACGCAGCCGGGTCATGCCACAAGTTCCGGGCCTCGTGCGGATCGGCCGCACGGTCGTACAGTTCTCCCCATTCGACACCCCGATAGACGCTGAGCCGATGTCCGGGCGTCAGCAGCGTGCGCATGCGCACCGGGGCATCGAAACCGAAGTAGATCCGCTGGCCGTCCTCTTCGATCACGACGGCATCGCGGCCCGCGCCATCGGTCTCGCGCCCCTGCGCGCCGGCCAGAAACGACCGGCCCTGTATGCCGTTGTAGGCCGGGACGCCGGCACGCTCCAATATCGTGGGCGCGATGTCGATGGTGGACAGCAATCCACGGTGCACCCCGCCCGCCTGCCCGGCGGGATCCCGCCACACCAGCGGCGTACGGATCAGGCTGCGGTAATGCAGCGACCCCTTGAACAACAGTTGGTGGTCGCCCGCGAACTCGCCATGGTCGCTGGTGAACACCACCACGGTATCGTCCTCCAGCCCCAGCGCGCGCAGTTGCGCCAGCACGCGGCCGATCTGGGCATCGATGAAGCTGAGCGACCCCTGGCCCAGCGCGATGGCTTCCCGGGCCTCGCGTTCAGTCGCGGCGAAGCACGCCATGGTGTGCTTGACCGCCTGGCCGCGGTCGCGCTGCTCACGCAGCCAGCGCAGGTGGGGCGGAGGATCCTGGGAATGGAAGGACGCCGGCAGCTCCACCTCTTCCGGCTTGTACATGTCCCAGTATCGTCCCGGCGGCGTGTAGGGGTGATGCGGATCGGGAAAGGAACAATAGGCAAAGAACGGCCGTCCCGCTTCCTTGGCCTCGCGCAGGCGTTCGATGGTCCGGTCGGCGATCCAGGCCGTGGGATGGCAGGCTTCGGGCAGCCTGGACCGCCAGGCCTGTCCGACCGAGGTCAACACGTACTCGGGCGCGGGGATGGCATGGCCGGGCCCGACGCGGTCCGCCAGCTCGGGATGGTTCGCGCGCAGCCAGCGGCGGTAGTCGCCCTCGGCCTGATCACCGTGCTCGATCGCCAATTCCACACGGTCGAAGCCGTAGAACGGCGTCGTCACGGCGGCACCTTCGTTCCCGTGCCACGTGGCCACGCACTCCTGCCGGTAGTCGCCCGGAAAGCCAAGCTCGGCATCCAGCGGCCAGCGCGGCGCGCCCGGCACGGGCAAAGGCGGCTTGGCCGTCATGTTCTGCAAGTGCGACTTCCCGGTCAAGGAAGTCATGTAGCCTGCTTCGCGCAACGCGTCGACGAATGTGCGCGCGCCCAGCGAAAGCGGAATGCCATTGTGGCGCACGCCATGGACCGACGGCATCCGGCCCGTCAGCAGGCTGGCGCGGTTCGGCATGCAAATGGGCGTGGCGACGTTGCAGTCCTCGGCGCGCCAGCCCGCGCGGGCCAGGGCATCGATGTTGGACGTGTCGATACGGTCATTGCCGTAGCATCCCAGATGGGATGCGCACAGCTGGTCGACGATGAAGACGAGGAAATTGGGTTTCATGGTGCCTGCGGCATGCGTGAGCCTGCGGGCACTGTAGAGCGTGAGAGCCGGACGAGGGTACTACCGTCTCGCTAGAGGGATATAAGAAAACGCAATGGCGGCGTGGCGCCAGGCGGGCCACGCCCCAGCCTGCCCCCTCAATCTATGGTCGCCCCCGACAGCTTGACCGCCTCGGACCACATGGCGCGCTCCTTTCTTGCCCGCTCCCCGAACTCCCGGGGTCCGAGATACTCGGGCTCGACACCCAGTTGCCGCAGCTTGTCGGCAACGTCGGGGCGCGCCAGGGCTCGGCCGACCTCGGCGGCAAGCCGTTCGACAATGCCTGCCTCGACACCGGCGGGCAGGTAGAAGCCCAGGTAGGACGATGGCAGCGCGACCTTCACGCCCGCCTCCGCGAAGGTGGGCACATCCGGCAGGGCCGGCAGCCGCTTCGACGCGGTCACCGCCACGGGCACGATTCTCTGCCCCTGCACGAAGGCCAGCGCGGGGCCGGCGGCGTCGATACCCAGTTTCAACTGATCGCCCGCCACCGCGGATATCGCCGCCGGGCTGCCTTTGAACGGCACGTGCTGCACGTCCAGGTTCTCGCGCGCCCGCAGCAGTTCCATCGTGAGATGGACGGTCGTGCCGCTGCCGGGCGACGCGTAGGCGTACTTGCCGGGATGGCGCTTGAGTTCCTCCAGCACGCCGGGCAGGGTCCTGGCCGGGAAGGACGGATGGACATAGATCAGGTTGGCGGCATTGCCGAACTGGGCCAGCGGGGCCAGGTCCTTGTCGACGCTGTAGTCGAGCTTCGTGTACATGACGGGGCTGACGGCGGTGTTCACCGCCGCGCCCAGCAGCAGGGTATAGCCATCGGCCGGCGCGCGCGCGACCTGCTGCGTGCCGATGTTGCCCGAGGCGCCGGGCTTGTTCTCGACCACGATGGGCTGGCCCAGCGACGCGGCCATTCCTTCCAGGACGAGCCGCGCCGCCACGTCGATGGCACCGCCCGCGGGAAAGGGAACGACGGCCTTCAGCGGCCGCGCGGGATAGGACTGAGCCGCCGCCGGCTGAAGGGCCGACAGCAGGACGATCGCAGTCAGACAGGACAATCGGAACATCATGGCATTCTCCCTCGTGAGTCGAGACATTCTGGGTGGCGATGTGTTCAGGGCACCGGGCGCAGGACCCACATGGCCGGCTCGCCAGCCTCGCAATGGATGGGACGATCGGCGCCCCCTTCCACCTCGGTCTGCGCGCCGGTGCCGAGATCCACGCGATAGCCCTGGTAGCGGTCCGGCCGGCCCGGCATCGTCCCTTGCCAGGCCCGGCCAGGCGCCTCCGGCAGCGGCAGCAGCAGCACCGCGTCGCCCGCGCGGGCGATGCCCAGCACGCCATCGACGGTCTCCTGCCAGTCCAGCTCCTGTACGGGCGGCAGCTCCGACAACGCGCCGTTCAGGTTTCGCAGCGCCCGGCCGGCCAGCCGTGGATTGCCCCGGCGGTCGATCAGTCCGGTCCTGGGAAAATAGCCGCGGTCCACGTCGCCCAGGGTATCCAGGAAGATGCGATGGCCGCGATGGAAATGGCTGCACAGCGCCGTCTCCAGCACGCGGCAGGTATTGCGCCACTCGTCGCGCCGCGCCTGGGCGGGACTGTCGTCCGCCAGGCGCACGTGGACCTGGGCGCGCAGCCCCCTGCCCTCAGCCGCCGCGGCTGCCCGCGCGATTCCTTCGCGCGCGGCGGTGCCGCGGGCAATGCGGAAGACCAGGCCGTCCACCGCCGATGCGGCGGGCAGTTCGTCGTCGACCGTGAAGCCATGGTCCACCAGCAGCTTGATCTGCTTGCCGTCGCGCGACTCGCCCGAGGCGTTCCAGAAGCGCGACAGGACGAGCGGCACGCCCGCGCGTTCCCTGGCCGCCGCCAGCCGCGCCTCCAGGCCGGGCGCGGGCGGCCATCTCAGGATCAGCTCCAGCCCGTCCAGCAGGTGGCGGTGCCGGTGCACGACCTCGAGCGCGGCCTCGTCCGGCCAACCGAAGTGGAACACCGCGAAGCGGCAGCCCTGCTCGGCCACGGCTTCCATACGCGCGCGCGAAGCCGCGTCGAGCAAGTCGTCCAGGGGTACGCGCAGCCGCCGCACCCCCATCTCCCATAGCGCCAGGATGGGGTAGTCGTTGCGCGCCCGCTTGCGCCGGAACTCGTCCAGCATGCTGCTGTAGGGGATGTCGTACAGCACGGTCCAGCCATGGCGCAGCTCCACGCCCGGCGCGGGCAGCTCGCCGGCCGAAGGCGGCAGGCGCGGCCAGTCGCGCTGCGCGGCCGCCGGCCCCTGCCCGCCGCCGAAGCTGCGGAGGAACTGTGTCACGAACGTCGCCTCATGGACGTCGACCACCATGACGCCCAGCTTGGCGACGTCGTTGCGGCCGTTCTCGTGCTCGGGCGGCTGGCCCACGTGCAGCGTTTCCGCATAGTCGGCGCGCACGAAGGCGGTGGACGGCATCAGGTAGAAATTCGTGTCCGCGTGGCGGTTCAGGAAGAAGTTGTGCACGTGGCCGGTGAACGCCGCCGCCACCTTGTGGCGGGCGACGACGTCCAGCAGCCAGCTTCTTCCCGGCTCGTCGATGTTGTCGTAGTGCCCATGCTCGTCCCGGGTGGCGACGAAGGGCGGATAGTGCATGAACAGAAAGATGCGCTGTCCGGCGTGCGCCGCCAGGTCCGTCTCCAGCCACGCCGCCTGCTCGCGCTCCTGCGGCAGCCCCGAATTGATGAGCGAGGTGTTGATGACGGCGAAGTGGCAGCCCTGCCGGTCGAACCCGTAGAAGTGTTCCCCGAAGTGCCGGCTGTACAGCTCCACATACTCGGGACGGATGGCGCCCGCCGGGACGTAGTCGGCCTGCTTGTCGCCCACGTCGTGATTGCCCGGCACCAGATGGACCGGACAGGCCAGTTCCGCCATGGTGTCGCGGAATTGCCGGACGGCCTGCGGATAGGAGACGGCCTCGGGTACGGGATGGATCATGTCCCCCACGTGCACGACGAAGGCCGGCTCCAGCGCGTTCAACATCGCCACGGTATGCCGCAGCCGCTCGTTGGTCAGTCGGTGCGACTCGAACGGCGAGATGTTGTCCTGCTCCGAAGGATTGACGTGGCTGTCGGCGATGACGGCGAAGCGGAAGAGAGGGGAAGAAGCCATGTTGCGGGTCGGCCATGAAAGCGAAAGGCCAGTATCCAGCAAGCCCATGAATTAATAAAATTCATTTTTCTCATCCATGGATTCATAAAAATCATGGTTACCCTCCGTCAGCTCCATGCGCTCGCGACCCTGGCCAACACCGGCAGCTTTACCGCGACGGCCGATGCGTTGGCGCTGACCCAGTCCGCGGTCAGCGTCATGATCAAGGAACTCGAACAGCAGGTGGGCGTGGTGCTGGTGGAGCGGGGCCGGACGGTGCGCCTGACGGCCGCGGGCAAGACCCTGTGCGAGACGGCCAACCGCGTGCTGGCCGACATCCATCGCACCGTGGCCGGACTGCGCAGCGTCGGGGAACTGCAAGGCGGCCGCATCCGCGTGGCCGTGGGGCCGTTGACCGCCGCCACCTTCTTCCCGCGCGCGCTCGCGCTATTCCGCGCGCGGCATCCACTGGTGGCGGTCGACGTACTGGACGTGCCGGTGGAACAGGCCTCGCAGCGGCTGGCGGCGGACGAAGTGGATGTCGCCATCGGCTCTCCCGGCACCAGCCCGGCCCTGGCCACCGTGCTGCGCACCGAACCGCTGGTGCGCGACCGCATGCACGCGGTGTATGCCCGCGGCAAGGCGCCGCCGGCCCCGGCTGGCGGACGCAGGATGAAATGGCAGGCGTTGCAGCACGCCGAGGTGATCCTCACGGACCGCGTCAGCGGCCAATGGCGCGAGGTCTTCCTGCAGCTGTCGCGGGCCGGCGTGGCGCTGAACGCGGTGCAGGAGGTCAGGCTGTATTCGACGGCGCTGGAAATGGTCCGGTGCGGCCTGGGCATGACGCTGCTGCCCGCGTTCGCCGCCCGCCACCTGGATGCGGCGCACTACGACGTGCGCGGCATCGAACACGGCGACACGCGCTGGGAGGTGCACTGGATGATGCGCGCCGCGGCGGCGCCGACGGCGGCCTCGGAGGCCCTGCGGGAGGCCGTCATCGAGGCGCTGGGCTCCCGCTAGCGCCTACGCCACCTTGGGCAGCGACCGGTACAGCACGTCCACGCCCGCCATGAAGTCGTCGATCTCCATGGCCTCGGCCGGATTGTGCGAGCCGTTCTCGTTGCGGATGAAGATCATGCCCGAGGGGATGCCGGCGTTGGCGAACAGGGCCGCGTCATGTCCGGCGCCGCTGGGAATCTTCTCGGCTGGCAAAGCCAGTTCCGCCGAGGTATCCAGCAGCAGTTGCACCAGTTGCGCATCCATGGTGGCCGGGGCCGATTCGATGCGCCGGTCGAACTCGAAGCGCACCCCGCGCTGACGCGCCACTTCGTCGCATTCGGCACGCATCACGCGGTAGAACTCCTCCAGCGTCTCGGTGCTTTCGCTGCGTACCTCGAAACTGAAATCGACCCGGCCGGGAATGCGCGACACGGCGTGCTCGGCGGGGTCGGTGCCCATCACGCCCGAGGTCACGACCAGGTCGTTGCCGCGTTCCAGCAGCACGCGCCAGTGCTCGTCCAGCCGCATCAGCAGGTCGGATACCGCGAACACCGCATCGTTGCGCAGCCAGCGCGGCACGGCGCCGGAGTGCCCGGGTTCGCCCACGCACCGAACGAGGTTGTGGCGGATGTTGCCGCGTATGCCCGAGACGATGGCCGTGGGCCATTTGCGGGCCACCATCAGCGGCCCCTGCTCGATGTGCAGCTCCAGGTAGGCGCGCACGCCCGACACCCAGGGCACCGGCTTGCCGGCGGCGATGCTGCCCACGTCGGCGCCCACGCTGGCCATGGCCTCGGCCAGCGTGCGGCCGCTGCGCTTGTTGCGCAGCGCCAGGTCGTCCGCCTTGAGCTTGCCCAGGATGGCGCTGGACCCCATGTAGGCCTTGCCGAACCACGCGCTTTCCTCGCCCCGCATGCCGGCGACCCACAAGGGATGCGCCAGCCGCACGCCTTCGTCCTTAAGCCGCTTCAGGCACAGCAGGCCGGCGATGACGCCGGCCAGGCCGTCGTAGTTGCCGCCCTGGGGCACCGAATCCATGTGCGATCCGCACACGATGGGCGCCTGCCCGCCCGCCTGCGCCAGCGAGAACACCACGTTGGCCGCGGGATCGGTCTGCGCGGCGATACCATGTCCGCCTGCCCATTCGACCAGCGCGTCCAGCGCGGCCGTCTCGGTGGGACCGTAGCTCTCGCGCGAGACGCCGACGCCATCGAAGCTGAGCTGGCGGATCCGCTCGAACAGATCGATCGCTTCCTGCCGTCCGGGAACGGCCTGGGTACCGGGCATCGTGGTTGCTGCTGTCATGTCGCCCTCAAGCCATCGCCTCGAAAGGCACGAAGCCGGTGTCTTCCACCGCTCCGACCAGCCCCTGCAGGCCGGACAGGCCCTTGCGCCCGCAGTACTGCACCAGGCCGTCGATCACGTCGATCATGGCCGTGGGATGGATGAAGGTGGCCGTCCCGACCTGCACGGCCTTCGCGCCGGCCAGCATGTATTCGATCGCGTCCTCGGCGGTGGCGATGCCGCCGCAGCCGATGATGGGAATCGAGACCGCGCGGTGGCACTGGTACACCATGCGCACGACGATGGGCTTGATCGCCGGCCCCGACATGCCGCCCATGACGTTGCCCAGCTTGGGCCGGCGCGTGTCGATGTCGATCGCCATGCCCAGGATGGTGTTGGCGGCCACGATGGCGTCGGCGCCCTCTTCCTGCGCCGCGCGGGCCACGTTGGCGATCTCGCCGGTATTGGGCGTGAGCTTGACCCACAGCGGCAGCGAAGTCGAGGCGCGCAGTGCCTTCACCACCGCGGCGGTGGAGCGGGCATGCATCGCGAAGGCCTTGCCGTCCTCCTCGATGTTGGGACACGAGATGTTGGCCTCGATGGCGGCCACGCCCTCGACCTGCGACAGCTCGGCCGCCAGCCGCGCGAAACCGTCGTTCGACGGCGCCGAGATGCTGACCACCAGCGGCGGCGAGAACTTCCGGTAGAACGGAATGCTCTCGCGGATGAAATAGTCGGACCCCTTGCTGGGGATGCCGATCGCATTGAGCATGCCGCTGTGCACCTCCGCCACGCGCGGGACCGGATTGCCGGTGCGCTTCTCGTGCGTGATGGTCTTGGTGACGAACGCGCCCAGGCGGTTGAAATCGATGGTATTGGCCAGCCCGTCGGCGAACGTGCCCGAGGCCGGCATCACGGGATTGGAGAGGCGCAGCCCGCCTACCTCTACGGACAAATCGATCATCACGCCACCTCCGCCAGGGGAAACACGGGCCCGTCCCAGCAGACGCGCTTGCTGACCAGCTTGTCGCCTTCGCGGAACGCGCGCACGCAGCAATAGCACATGCCGATGCCGCAGGCCATCTGCTGCTCCATCGCCACTTCGCCCGGCACGGACAACTCGGCGCCCAGGCGCTGCATCAACAGCGTCAGGCGCGACGAACCACAGGTATAGAACGCATCGGCGCGGCCCGCGGCATGCAGCTCACGCAGCAGGCGCTCGACGTTCTCGACCGCGCTGGTGCCGGCCTCGTCGGTGACCTCGATGATGGTGGCGCCAATGGCCGCGAACCGCTCCTGCGACATCAGGTTGGCGGCATCGCGCGCGCTCAGGATGGCCGTCACGCCCACCTTCGCCTGCGCCGCCATCTCGGCCAGCGGCGCCAGCGTCGCGAGCCCCACGCCACGCCCCAGCACGACGATATGGCGCGCGCCCGCGGGCAGCGTGAACCCCACGCCCAGCGGCCCCAGCATCGGCAGCTTGTCGCCCGCCTCGAGCGTGGCCAGCCCGCGCGTGCCGGCGCCGGTCACCTTGTACAGGAACTCCACCCGCCCCGTGGCCGGATCGGCCCGGTAGGTACTCATGGGCCGGCGAAAGAACGGCGCATCCTGCTCGGTCGACGGGCACAGCAGATGAAAGAACTGCCCCGCCTTCGCCCCGGCGGCCGGCAGCCCGGCATCCAGCACCAGGTGCTTGTAGTCCCGGTTGACCCATGCATTGCTGATCACCACGCCCTGCGTATCCGGCGCGGCAGGTCCGGCGCAACACCCGACATGCGATTCGGACGATACAACTTCCATTCTGATTCCTCTGCGCTGGAAAACTCCCCAGCGCTCGATAACTACTACCTACCTTGGGCACCGCGGATCCGGCTCCGCCGGTCCGCCAGTGCCGCCCCCCCGGGGGGCGCCCGAAGGGCGTAAGGGGGGGCCTTACTCTAGCTTTGCACCCTTGCGTTCCGGGATCAGGAACAGCGTGGCGATGATGTCCAGCACGTAGATCGACGCCAGCAGCGCGATCGCGTGGCTGAACGAATACTTCGCGGCCACCGCGCCCACGGCCAGCGGCCCGAACCCGCCCACGGCGCGGCCGATGTTGAACAGCACGTTCTGTGCCGTGGCCCGCGCCCGGGTGGGATACAACTCGGAGATCAGCGCGCCGTAGCCGCCCAGCATGCCGTTGACGAACATGCCCATGATGGCGCCGCCGATCAGCAGGGCGTATTGCGCTTCGAGCTGCGAATAGGCCAGCACCGACAGCACCGCGCCCACCTGGTAGAGCAGGAAGATGGGACGCCGGCCGACGCGGTCCGCCAACTGGCCGAACAGCCAGATGCCGAAGGCCATGCCGAGGATGGTGACGGCGGTCCAGCCCGCCGACTTGGTCAGCGAATAGCCGAACTGCTTGCTCAGGTACGACGGCATCCAGATCATCACGCCGTAGTAGCCGAAGTTCTGCACCGAGGTCAGGATGACCACGCCCAGGCTGGTCCGCGTGGTCTTGGCATCCGCCACGAGCAGCTTGAACGCGTTCTCCTTCGGCGCCGTGGACTTCTGGCTCTCGACGAAGATCTTGGGTTCGCCGATGAAATGGCGGATGACGAAGGCCACGACCGCCGGCAGTACGCCGATGGCGAACATGCCGCGCCAGCCCACGATGGGCAGCAGGATGGGGGTGACCAGCGCCGCGGCCAGCACGCCGGCCTGCCAGCCGAGGCCGACGTACGAACTCATGCGGGCGCGCTGTTCGGGACGGCAGGCCTCGGCGGCCAGCGCCATGCCGATGCCGAATTCGCCGCCCAGCCCCAGGCCGGCGATGGTGCGGTACGCCAACAGGTCCCAATAGCCCTGGGCCAGCGCGCACAAGCCGGTGAAGACCGCGAACAGCAGGATGGTCCAGTTCAGCACGCGCACGCGGCCATGCTTGTCGCTCAACCAGCCGAACACGATGCCGCCGACCACGGCGCCGACCAGCGTCCAGGTCACCAGCGATCCGGCCTGGGTGCTGGACAGCCCCAGGTCCGCCGAGATCGCGGCCAGGATGAAGCCCAGGATGAGAAGGTCGAAACCGTCGAGGGCGTAGCCCACCGTCGACGCGATGACGGCCTTGCGGGCGTAGTCTTCGCCCTCGTTCGCCTTGCCTGCGGGGATGTCCCCGGGACTCGCGGCGTATTTGTCTGCCATTTCCTATCTCCGAAAGGAAGAGGTATCCATCAATCAAAAGGTGCTGCCAGGCGGCGGCTGCCTCCCGCCGGCGCCGCCCCCTGGAGGAGACGGCCCGTGCCGGACATGCTTGTGGCATGGAGCAGGCAAAAACTGTTTACGCCGAAAGTCTTTTTTTTTAGACTAAGACACTTTTTCTTACCTTTCAAGCGAAATTTCACTAAGCTGATAAGGTAAATCCCGATGTTGTCAGGCGCGCACGATATTAGTGCAAACCCGCACTAATACTGGGCAAATAAGGGATGTTCCGCTCGGTTTCGGGGCGTCGTGTGCGAGCTGCTCGAAACCCAGTATTCTCAATTTTTAGACTTGCTTCGATGAACACTTCTTCCAGATCGCGCGTCGTCGACTTCCATGCCATCGGCGAAAGGCTGCGCGCCTACCGGATAGGCGCCTCGCTGCGGGCCGAGGACATCGCGGCTCAGCTGGGGGTGTCGCGGGCGGCGGTGTACCGCATGGAGAAGGGCGAAATCGTCAAGATCGAGACGCTGGAGCGGCTGGCCCACATCCTGGATACCTCGCTGGCCTCGCTGCTGGGCGTGGGGGCCGAGTACTACACCTCGCCGGTGGCCTACATCGAACGCATGCGCCAGCTCGAGACCGACGCCACGCGCATCATGGCCCATTTCGAGCCCATCTCCTTCCTGCTGACCTCGGACGAATACGCTGGCTACCTGGAACAGATGCTGCACGAGGCCCATCCCAGCATCGAACCCGAGCGCATGCAGGCCTTGATGAAGATCCTGGGCGAGCGCAAGCGGGCCTACGCCCGGCGCCGCCCGCCCATCATCAGCCTGATCGGACTGCGCGAGATCGAACGCTTCGTCCACTTCGGACTGGTGGGCCGCATCGACCTGCCGCCCTCGGTGCGCATGGAGCGGTCGCTGGCGGCGCGGCGCGAGGTCGAGCGGATCATCGATCTATTGCGCGAACACCCGATGGACATGCAGATCGGCATCGTCGACGACAGCATGCCCAACGCCACCTTCCAGGTATTCGAGCGGCCCAGCGCCTCGTTCGTGGCGGTCAGCCCGTTCCGCTTCGGCGAACTGCCCAACGTCGCGACCGGCATCGCCCAGGTCACCTCGGCGCCCGAGGCAGTCGAGCTTTATACGAAAATGGTGGAAAACCTATGGGAACGCGCCTACAAAGGGCAACAAGCGGCGGAACTTCTCAGTAGCATGCTGAAGGTGGTCTGACCGCGGGTCGTTCGCCCCCACACATGGAATAGTGAAATGGAAGAAACCTCTATCGGATCGACGGTGGCGCAACTGCTGCTGGAATCGGGGGCGGTGCACGTCAGCTCGGCCAAACCGTTCATCCTGCGCTCGGGCTGGGCCAGTCCGGTGTATGTGGACGTACGGCGGCTGATCTCGTCGGTGGCGGGGCGCAAGGTGCTGGTGGACGCGGCGCAGGCGGTGGTGCGGCATCGCATCGGCGTGCAGAACATCGACGCCATCGCCGGGGCCGAGACGGCCGGCGTGCCCTACGCCGCCTGGCTGGCCGACCGGCTGTCGCTGCCGCTGCTGATCGTGCGCAAGAAGCCGCTGGGCTTCGGCCGCAACGCGCAGATCGAAGGCATGGCGCAGGCCGGCGCGCGAGTGCTGCTGGTGGACGACCTGACCACCGACGGCCAGAGCAAGCGCAACTTCTGCAAGGCGGTACGCGATTCGGGCCTGGAGCTGGCCCACGTCCTGAGCATCTTCTATTACGATACGTTTGCCGAAAGCCGGCGTACCATGGAAGAAATCGGTGTCACGATGCACGCGCTGGCCACTTGGCAGGACATCATCGCGCAGGCCAGGACGGGCACGGTCCTGACCGCCGCCGACATCGAAAAAGTAGAAGGATTCCTGCTCCATACTTCCGAATGGTCCAAGGCCCACGGCGGCATCTCCCGCCTTCCGTGACTTTTATCGCTACCCACGTGTTATGAACTTCACCGATCTGATCCAACGTTTCGCCGCCCAGGCCCCCGGTACCGACAGTTTCCTCAAGGTCAAGGAAGGCTCGCTGGCGCTGGTCTCCAGCGACTCCGAACATGCCGCCGCCTACTTCCTGGTCTACGGTTTCGCCCGCTCGTACGTGCTGCTGTATGAAGACCAGGGCATCGCGCCCGCCTTCGCCGAAACCGCGAAGACCCAGCTCCTTTCCTACATGAACCGGCTCGACGAAGCATTCAGGACCGGCACGGCGCAGGATCTCGTCGCCGCCCTGAACTGGATCGTGCTGGACTACGGCCGCAGCGGAAAGATATTTTGAACGCCCGCCCGGAGGCGCCCGCGGCCGCCTCGTCGCTGTACACGAACCGGCGCGTCGCGCCGCTGCTGGCCCTGGGCTTCGCCAGCGGCCTGCCCCTGGCGCTGACCAGCGGCACGCTGCAGGCCTGGGCCACCGTGGATGGCGTGTCGCTGCAGGCCATCGGCTTCCTGACCCTGGTCGGCTCAGCCTACACGTTGAAGTTCCTCTGGGCCCCGCTGATGGACCGCTACACGCCGCCGCTGCTGGGCCGCCGGCGCGGCTGGATGGTGGTCACGCAATTACTGCTGGCGTTCGCCATCATGGCCATGGGCCTGCTCTCGCCCAGCAGTGCCCTGCTGCCGCTGGCGCTGATCGCCGTGTTCGTCGCCTTCTGCTCGTCCTCGCAGGACATCGCCTTCGACGCCTACCGGACCGACGTGCTGCGCAAGGAAGAACGCGGCGCCGGCGCCGCGGTATCCGTGCTGGGCTACCGGCTGGCCATGCTGGTGTCGGGCGGCCTGGCCCTGGTCATCGCCGACAGCTGGCTGGGCTGGGGCAACATGTACGTGCTGATGGGCGGCCTGATGGGCCTGGCCGTCCTGGCCACGCTGTGGGCCCCCGAACCCGAAATGCCCGCCGCCGCGCCCCGCACGCTGGCCGAGGCCGTGACCGGACCTCTGGTCGAATTCTTCCGCCGCCCCGGCGCCATCGTGCTGCTGGTGCTGATCGTGCTCTACAAGCTGGGCGACGCCTTCGCCGGCAGCCTGTCCACCGCCTTCCTGATCCGCGGCGCGGGCTTCTCCGCCACCGAGGTCGGCACCATCAACAAGGTGCTGGGCCTGGGCGCCACCATCATCGGCGCGCTGGCGGGCGGTTCGCTGCTGGCAAAGCTGGGGCTGTTCCGGTCGCTGATGCTGTTCGGCCTGCTGCAGGCCGTCTCCAACCTGGGATTCTGGCTGCTCGCCATCAGCCCCAAGAGCATCCTGCTGATGGCCGCCGCCGTCGGCATCGAGAACCTGTGCGGCGGCATGGGCACGGCGGCCTTCGTGGCCCTGCTCATGGGCCTGTGCGACCACCGCTTCTCGGCCACCCAGTTCGCGCTGCTGTCCGCCCTGTCGGCCGTGGGGCGCACCTACCTGGCCGGGCCGCTGGCCCCGCCCATGGTGGAAAACTACGGCTGGCCCACCTTCTTCCTGGTCACCGTAGTGATCGCCCTGCCCGGCATGGTCCTGCTGTGGTGGCGGCGGGCCGACGTGCGGGCGCTGGACCAGGCCTGACGGGGCCTGGGGCGGCCGTCAGACGAAGTCGTCGTCCGGGAACGTATCGTCGGTGAAGGAATCGTCGGCCGACGTGTCATAGGCCTGCGCATCGCCGTCCGCATCCGGGCGGCCGTCGTTCCCACTGCCGTAGTAGTTGTTGGTGACGTTCTGCGTGATCGTTTCCGAAGCCGGCGCGCTGCCCGCCAGATGCGCGGCCTGGCCCACGCCGCCGCCCATCAGGTGCTCGATGCCGTTGAACAGGAACATCCCGCCCGCCACTCCCGCCGCCGTAGCCGCGGCATTGCCCAGGAAGCTGCCCATGGCGCCGCCGGCGGTTGGTGCGCCGGCATAGGGCGCTGCCGACGCAGCGGGCCGGTACTCCGGGCGCTGGCCGATCTCGCTGCCAATCATCGATCCGCCAGCGGGTGCCGCTCGTGCGGGCGCCTTGCCCCACGCATCGCCGCCCAGCAGCCCGCCCAGGAAACTGCGCGCGGGCCGGGCTTCCTGCTGTTGCCGCGAGGCGGCCTGGAGTTCGCTCACCTGCTGCTCCAGCGCGGCGATACGTGCCTGCGCGCCTTCCAGCGCATGTTCCAGCAGCAGCGCACGCTGGATGCTGAGGTAGAGCGCATCCGGCTGGCCGGCGGCACGCTGCCGGATCAGGGCATCGGCCTCGGGGTCCTTGTCCATGCCCTGGACACCGGCCAGGCGGTCCAGGAAATTGTCGAGCAGGGCGCGTTCTTGCGGAGTCATGAGCGGTTCTCCCGGTATGCCGGCCGAAGGCAGGCGCGGTGCTGCGGAGGATGGCAGCCGGGGCTTAACCCTGGCTTAAGCGCCAGGGCACGCCTCCCGCATCCAGTGCACGCGCAGCCGGTCATACGCCAGGTTATACACGTAGGTATAGGGCAGGAAGAACAGCAGCAGGCCGATATCCAGCACCAGCGCTTCCCACAGCGAAATGCTCAGCCACCACGCCGCCAGCGGAACCACGATCAGGATCAAACCGAACTCGAAGCCCAGCGCGTGGACCATCCGCACCCGGGTGTCGCGCACCCAGCCCAGGCGACGCTCCACACGCTCGAACCCGGCGTTGTAGACCATGTTCCACAGCATGGCGATGAGCGAGATCACCGCCGTCAGCGCACCCATGTGCAGCAGCGGCTTGCCCATGATCCAGGCCAGCGCGGGCGCGCACAGCGCCACCGCGATGATCTCGAAGCACAGGGCGTGCGCCAGGCGCTCACGCAGCGATTTCTTGTTCTGCAACACGTTCAACCTCGTTCCGTTGATGTCGTATCGGTATTTTCTGCGATACTTCCGTTAAATAAAACGTAGTTATCATCGGATTTTCCGATAGGAAACCGAGCATGGCTTATTCCCTGGAAGCGCTTGCGGCCTTCACCCAGGCGGCCGCGCTGGGTTCGTTTTCGGCCGCCGCGCGCAAGCTGGGCAAGCGGCAGTCCAGCATCAGCGAAAGCATCGCCAACCTGGAAATCGACCTGGGCGTACAGTTGTTCGACCGGGCCACCCGCCAGCCCACGCTGACCCCGGCGGGCCGGGCGCTGCTGGTGGAGGCGGCCCAGGTCCTGGCCAGCGCCGAGCAACTGGGCCGCGCCGCCGGCCGCTATGCCCAGGGGCACGAGGCGCGGCTCACGCTGGCGCTGTCCGACACCTACCAGTCCGAGCGCTTCGAGGCCATCCTGGCCTCGCTCGACCGCAAGTATCCCGACATCGAGTTCGAATGCATGATGTCCGAGGACTGGGACACGGTCGCCACCGTGCAGCGCGGCCGCGCCAACCTGGGACTGGTGCGCGCGCAGGAGCAGTACCCGCCCGACGTGGAGCACCGCACGCTGCCGGACCTGTCGGAAATGGTGGTGGTCACGGGCAAGGACCATCCGCTGGCGAAGCTCGGCGCGGTCACCGAGGCCGACCTGCGCGAGGCGCGCGAATTGCGCATCGCCCCCTACGAAGACGACGGCCGCCGCATCGCGCGGGGCCGCACCTGGTCGGCGCCCTACTACCTGATGCTGCTGGAGATGGCGGTCATGAACTTCGGCTGGGCCAGGATGCCGCGCTGGCTGGTGGCCAACTTCGCCGCCGGCAGGCTGGTGGAGTTGCAGGTGCCCGGCCAGGAGCGCCTGCTGCCGGTGGACGTGGTGTGGTCCAACCAGCATCCCCTGGGCCCCGTTGGGGCCTGGATGCTGGAGGAACTGCTCAAGGCCTGACCGCGCCCGCCGTCAGTTCGGCAATGGCCTCGCGCTCGGTGCGGAACACGTGGTGGGGCGGCAGCATGGCCGTGACGCCGGCGGTGTCGAACACGTCCTCCACCTGTTTCTTCACACCCGCCAGGTACAGGTCCACGCCCTGGTCACGCAGCGTCCCGATCAGGTAGATGAGCGTGTCGACCCCGGTCACGTCGATGGCGTTGATCGGTCCCGCGTAGATCAGCACCCGCTTGATGCCCGGATCGGCCCGGCAGCGTTCGATCACGAAGTGCTCCAGCGGGTTGGCGGTGACGAAGCTCAGCTCCGCGTCCATGCGCACCGCCAGCAGGTCCGGCGCCAGCGGCGGCAGGCCGAAGCGTTGGCGGTCCCGCAGCGTGCCGTCGGCGTGGACGGCGACCTCGACGATGCGAGGGTGCGAGCGCTGGAACAGGAAATAGCCCAGGGACAGGATGAAGCCCGCCAGGATGCCCCACTGCAACTGGGGCGCGGCGATCAGGGTGGCCACGGCCGTGGACGCGGCGATGATGGCCTCGGCGCGCGACGTGGCCCACAGCCGGACGAAGAAGCGCGGCGAGACCAGGTTGGAGACCGGCACGATGATGACGGCCGCCAGGAAGGCCCGTGGCAAGTGGGCGATGGCCGGGGTCAGGAACAGCAGGCTCGCCAGCACGCAGACGAAGGCGAACAGCGCGGACCAGCCCGAGCGCGCGCCCACGAACAGGTTCAGCGCCGAACGCGAGAACGAGGCACTGACCGGAAAGGCGCCGCTCAGGCCGCTGGCGATCTTGGCCAGCCCCTGGCCGATGAATTCCTGGTCCTCGTTCCAGCGCCGGCGCGTACTGCGCGAGATGGTCTTGGCGCTGGACAGCGCCTCGACGAAGCTGACCAGCGCGATCACCGCCGCCGCGGGCAGCAGGCTGCGGTAGTCTTCCCAATCCAGCAACGTCGGCACGGTGAACTGCGGCAGGCCGGCCGGCAGCGTCCCGACCACCGCGCCGCCCCGCTCGCCATAGCCGATGGCCCAGCTGACCAGGCCCGTCACCAGCGCGGCCGCCAGCACGATGGGCAGGCGCTTGCTGTGCTTCTTCAGCGCGGACAGGAATACCAGCGTCCCGAGGCCGAAGGCGAACGCGGTCCAGTCCACGCTGCCCAGCAAGCCGCGCGGGTCGGCCGCGGCCAGCGCGCCCCGCGCGCCGCTCCAGTCCAGCCCCAGCATGGCCGGCAGTTGCGACAGCATGATCAGCAGCGCGGCGGCCTGGGTGAACGCGCCCACGACGGATCCCGGCAGAAAGTTCACCACCATGCCCAGCCGGGTCGCGCCGATCAGCATCTGTATCGCCCCCGCCATCAGCGCCAGCCAGATCGCCAGTTCGACCCAGCGCGCCGACTCGGCGGCCGCCATGCCCGACAGCGACCCCGCCACCAGCATGCTGGTCAGCGCGACGGGCCCGGCGCCCAGGAGTTGGCACGACCCCCACAGCACGCTGATCACCGGCGGGATCAGCGCCGCGTACAGCCCAGTGATGGGCGGCATGCCGGCCAGCATGGCGTAGGCCACGGCCTGCGGCACCAGGATCAGGCCGAGCGTGAAGCCGGCCCGGGCATCGGCGGCCAGATCGGCGGCGTTGGGCCGGGGCCAGTTCAGGAAGGGAAGATAGCGGGCGAGCAGAGCGGACATGGAAATGCGGCGGATCGGGATCGGCGGGGTCAGAGGTGGCGCGGCTTGCGCGGCGCGCGCACGGCGAAGTGGTCGTAGACGGCATCGGGCAGGAGGCGCATCAGCCTGGCGACGATGCCCATCTGCCAGGGAATGACGGTGTAGCGGACGCCGCGGTCCAGGGCGCGGGAAACTTTGGCGGCGAATACGTCGGCGTCCATCAGGAACGGCATCGGATACGGATTGCGCGCGGTCATGGGCGTGCGGATGTAGCCGGGCGCGATGGTCGAGACGCGTATGCCCTGGGGCGACAACTCGTTGCGCAGGCTTTCGCAATAGGCGATGACCGCCGCCTTCGAAGCACTGTACGCCCCCGCGCCGGGCAGGCCGCGTATGCCGGCCACGCTGGCGATACCCGCCAGGTGGCCCCGGCCGGCCTGCTTCATGGCCGGGATGAACGATTCGAAGGTCGCCACCATGGCGATCAGGTTGGTGTCGACCACGGCGCGGAAAGCGTCGAAATCCTCCATTTCCTCGGTCAGCGTACCGGTGCTGATGCCGGCATTGGCGATCACCAGATCGGTACCGCCCAAGGCCAGGAAATCCCGGGCCGCCGCATGCAGGGCTTCGCGGTCGCGTACGTCCAGCGCATAGCAGCGGTGCTTGCCCGGCAGCGACGCGGCCAGCGCCTGCAAGGCTTCCCGCCGCCGGCCCACCAGCCCCAGGGTGGCGCCAAGCGCCGCATAGCGGCGCGCCAGCGCCTGGCCGATGCCGCTGCTCGCACCGGTGATGAAGACGTTCATGCTCCCCTCTCGTAAGTCCATCATTATCACCTTTAATCATTTGTTTCTTACCAGAAATCATTAAGAAACCGGCCTGCACACCCCTCCATTGTCGCCAGGAAGCCAAGCCGGCCGGCCATGGGTGAATCTGCGATACTGCGCAAAGAACCGCGTCCGCGGCACCACAGAGAGCAAGATGACGTCCCTTCCCATTTCCGATGTGCAAGCCGCGCTGGCCGGACTGGTCGGCCAGGCGAATGTGTATGCCGACCCCGCGGACAAGGCCCGCTACGAGACCGGCGCCCGCTATGGCGACGGCAAGGCCGCCCTGGTGGTGCGGCCCGGCTCGGCCGCCGAAGTGGCCGCGGTGGTGCGCTACTGTGTCGACACCGGCACGCCGCTGATCGCCCAGGGCGCCAACACCGGCCTGGTGGCCGCCAGCACACCGGACGCCAGCGGCACCCAGGTCGTGCTGAGCCTGGAGCGGCTGCGCGGCGAAATCGTGATCGACCGCGCCAACCGCACCGCCACCGTCGGCGCCGGCGTCACGCTACAGGAACTGAACGACAAGCTGGCCGGACATGGCCTGTGCTTTCCCATCGACCTGGGCGCCAACCCTTCGCTCGGCGGCATGATCGCCACCAACACCGGCGGCTCGCGGCTGATCCGCTACGGCGACGTTCGCCACAACCTGCTGGGCATCGAAGTCGTGCTGGCCGATCCGCCCGGGCAGGTGCTCGACCTGATGAGCGGCCTGCGCAAGAACAATACCGGCTACGACCTCAAGCAGTTCTTCGTCGGCGTGAGCGGCGCGGGCGGCATCATCACCCGTGCCGTGGTGCAGGTCCATCCCCTGCCCCGCCAGACGGCCACCGCGCTGATCGTGCCCACCAGCCAGGAAGCGGTGCTGGAACTGCTGATCGCGCTGGAGGGCGAGTTCGGTGATTTCCTGACTGCCTACGAAGGCATGTCCAGCTCCACCGTCCAGTCGGTCATCGATCACGTGCCCGGCGTCGCCAACCCCTTCGCACCCGAGCCCATCCCGGATTACTGCCTGCTGGTGGAACTGGCCGCCACCTCGTCGCGCGAAGTGCTGGGCGTGGACCTGCAATCGGCGCTGAACGACTTCCTGGAACGGCAGTTCGACGTGCTCGTGGCCAACGCCGTGCTGGACGGCGGCCCCGACCTCTGGAAGATCCGCCACTCCATCAGCGAATCCATCCGCCACCAGGGCAAGCTGATCGCCTTCGACATCGCCGTACCGCGCTCCTCGATGGCGGACTTCCAGACCACCGCGCGGCGGATGCTGGAATCCGACTTCCCTTGGCTACGCCTGTTCGACTTCGGCCACTGGGCGGACGGCGGCACCCACTTCAACATCGTCTGGCCCCACGACGCCACGCCCGCCTACGATCCGGACACCGTCGAGAAACTGCGGCTGGCGATCTACGACCTGGTGGTCCGCCAGTTCGGCGGCAGCTTCAGCGCCGAACACGGCGTCGGCCCCTACAACGAACGCTTCTACCACCGCTACGCCTCGCCCGAAGCGCAGGCGCTGTCGGGCAAGATCCAGCAAGCCATAGACCCCGGGCATGCGCTGGGCCAAGTCTATTTCGGCCCATCGCTCAAACCCTGACTTTCTCCAGAAACGAAAACGGCCTTGCATTCACGATGCAAGGCCGTTTTCGTTTCTGGTGTGCCCGGCAGAACGCCGTTCCTCACCAGCCTGTTGTTACCCCAGGATGCGGTGGATCCGGCTTTGCCGGTCCACCCGCATCGCCCCCTGGGGGGCGCGCGTCAGCGCGTAGGGGGGGTCCTTTCTCTACCGATCAGGAAGTCCGCGACCTGAAGGGCGCCGAGATTGCTGCCGGTCAGCGACGGCGAGGTCAGGTAGCGGCCGTTGATGGCCAGGGTGGGCACACCGTCGATCTTGTAGGCTTCGGCCAGCTTGGTGGCGCGCTGCACCTTGCTCTGGACGCCAAAGGAGTTGTAGGCGGCCGTGAACTGGGCACGATCCAGGCCCTGCTTCTCGGCCCAGTCGAAGATGCGGTTGGCCGTGTTCAGCGGCTGGCGCTGTTCATGAATGGCGGTGAAGACCATGCGGTGCAACTGGTCGACCTTGCCCAGGGCTTCCAGGGTGTAGTACAGACGCTGCTGCGGCTCCATGCCGGCATTGAAGCGCACCGGCACGCGGCGCACCACGACGTCGGCCGGCAGCTTCTTGATCCAGGACTCCAGGCTCGGCTCCAGCGCATTGCAGTGCGGGCAGCTATACCAGAAGAACTCGGTGACCTCGACCTTGCCCGGCGAATCGGTGGCCTGGGGCTGCTGCAGGCGGATGTACTCGGTGCCTTCGCGCGGCTGCTGCGCCTGGGCGGTGCCCGGCAGGGCGGCGACGAAACCGGCGGCCAGGGCCAGGCTGGCGAACATGTGGCGGAAAGCGTAGCGACCGATCATAGGATTCCTCTGATAACGTGGCCCGGACGGCAGACCGGCCGGGCGCGATGGAAACTCGGACCGCGGCGGGCGGCGCGAAGTTCCACCCGGATCATTTCTTCACGACGGCGGCCTCGATGCCGTTCTCGGCCAGGCGCGCGCGCGTGCGGTTCATGTCGTCGAGCCGGGTGAACGGCCCCACGCGTACACGGTGCACCGTGCCGGCGGCCACGTCGGCCGTCTCCAGGCGCGCCTCGAACCCCATGAAGGCCAGCTTGGCCTTCAGCGCCTCGGCATCCTCGATCACGCGATAGGCGCCGACCTGCAGGAAATAGGTGCCCGAAGCCCCCGCCGCCGCGCCCGGCGCCGGGGCCTGGGATGGAGCGGCTGCTGGCGGCGCGGAGGCTTGCGCGCCTTTCTTGGTCTTGTCGACGTTCTGGCTGGCCAGGAAGTCTCCCAGCGGATCGCGGGTGGCCTGCGGCACCGGCGCGGGCGCCGGCTGCGTGGCCGAAGGACCCGAGGCCGAGGGTGCGCCGGCGGGACCGTCCTTGCCGTAGAGGCTGCGGTTCGGATCCGGCGCGTTGGCCGGATCGGGCGGCTGCGCGGGCGCCGCCGGCGGCCGCGTTCCCTTGCTGACGAAGGGCACTGGCGCCTTGGTGATGTAGAACGCCACCAGCACGGCCACCAGCAGGCCGACCAGCAATCCCGCCATCAGGCCGAACATGGTCCCGCCCACCGCGCGCTTGGGCGCGGCCTGGCGATGGTTGGCGCTGCTCTGCTTGCCGCCGCGGGCAGGCTTCGTCTTCGCTGTGGAGGCCATGAATCGTTACATCCGTTGCGGAGCGGAAACGCCCAGCAACGCCAGCCCGTTGGCCAGCACCTGCCGGGTCGCGGCCAGCAGCGCCAGGCGCGCCAGCTTCAGCGCCTCGTCGTCCACCAGCACGCGCTCGGCATTGTAGTAGGCATGGAAGTCGGCGGCGCAATCCTTGAGCCAGAAAGCGACGTGGTGCGGCGACAGATCGTTGGCCGCCAGCCCCACCATGGACGGGAACTCGGCCAGCCGCTGCAGCAGCAGGAACTCCCGTTCGGCCGTCAGCAGCGAGGCATCCGCGCGCGCCAGGCCGGCTTCGTCGCCGCCCCACTGCGCCAGCACCGAGCAAATGCGCGCATGGGCGTACTGGATGTAATAGACGGGGTTCTCGTCGGTCTGCTTGAGGGCAAGGTCGACGTCGAACACGAATTCGGTGTCGGCGCGGCGCTGGATCAGGAAGTAGCGCACCGCGTCGCGGCCCACCCAGTCGATCAGGTCGCGCATGGTCACGTAGCTGCCGGCGCGCTTGGAGATCTTGACCTCTTCGCCGCCGCGCATGACCTTGACCATCTTGTGCAGCACGTAGTCGGGGTAGCCCTTGGGGATGCCCACGTCCAGCGCCTGCAGGCCCGAGCGCACCCGCGCCACGGTGCCGTGGTGGTCCGAGCCCTGGATGTTGATGGCCTTGGTGTAGCCGCGCTCCCACTTGGTCACGTGGTAGGCCACGTCCGGCACGAAATAGGTGTAGCCGCCCTCGGACTTGCGCATGACGCGGTCCTTGTCGTCGCCCTCGCCCAGCCCGGTCGTGCGCAGCCACAGCGCGCCGTCCAGTTCGTAGGTGTGGCCGCTGGCGATCAGGCGCTGCACGGTCTGCTCGACCCGGCCCGACGTGTACAGCGAGCTTTCCAGGTAATAGTTGTCGAACTTCAGGTCGAAAGCCTGCAGGTCCAGATCCTGCTCGCGGCGCAGATAGGCCACGGCGAACTTGCGGATGTCGTCGAGATTCTCGGGATCGCCCGAGGCCGTGACCGGCTCGGCATCGGCCGCCTGCACCGTCTTGCCGGCCAGGAAGTCCGTCGCGATTTCCGAGATGTATTCGCCGCGATAGCCGTCGGCCGGGAAATCCGGATGCTCGGGACCGAAGCCGCGCGCGCGCGCCTGGACGCTGATCGCCAGGTTCTGGATCTGGTTGCCGGCGTCGTTGTAGTAGAACTCGCGCGTGACGTTCCAGCCGCTGGCGTCGAACAGGCGGCAGATCGCGTCGCCCAGCGCGGCTTGGCGGGCATGGCCGACGTGCAGCGGACCGGTCGGGTTGGCCGACACGAATTCGACCATCACCTTGCGGCCGTTGGCCGGCGCGCGGCCGAACTCGGCGCCGCGCACGCGGATGGCGTCGACCACCGCCTGCTTGGCGGCGGGCGCGATACGCAGGTTGATGAAGCCCGGACCGGCGATCTCGGCGCTCTGGACGAGAGCGGCCGCGCCCGGCAGCGCCAGCAGCGCATCGACGATGGCCTGGGCCAGCTCGCGGGGATTGCGCTTGAGGGGCTTGGCGATCTGCATCGCCACGTTGGTGGCGGCATCGCCGTGGGAAGCCACCTTGGGCCGCTCGAGCAGCAAGGTGGGCGTGGCTTCGGGGGCAACGGCCTTGACGGCGGCGCCCAGGAGGCCGAGAAGTTGTTCCTGTTGCTCGGGGAGCATGGCTGGATCGCGCTAAATGAAAAACCAAGAGCGGAATGTTAACAGCCGCGAGCGAGAGCCGGGAAAGGCGTTCATGGCCCTTCCCAGCCCATCGGGAAAAAATCCGCTCAGCCGCCGCTGGCCCGAATGCCCACGAGGGGGAAAAGGAACGAACTGTCGGCGGGCGCGGACGCCGACAGCATCAAGACTTCGTCGCCCTCCCGTTCGACCAGGGCGAAGCCCGAGGTCGTCGCGCCCGCGTAGGGACGGGCGCAGGTATTCGCGAAAGTGACCGTGGTGCGGAAATAATTCTTGCTGGCGTGCGGCGCTACCGAGCCCGAAAAATCGCATCGCCCGCCGTTGGCGACCACATAGCCGGTCAGGACGCCCGTCTCGGAGATGGTCGTCGAGATCGTGGAACTCGTGTCGGCGATCCAGGTCCCCTTGATGTCGGCCAGGCTGGCCTTCTGTTCATAGCTGGAATCGTAGTCGAGCTTGAAGCTGAAGGCCGCGCCGCCGGTCATGTTGCCCTGCAAGGTCTTCTTTTCCTGGACTGCGGCGTTCAGGGAAAAGGCATTACCCGACGAGGTCGACACGAAGACCTTGCCGCTGGCGCTATAGTTCTGGGCCTGGGTGGAGCCTGTACCCAGGATCATGGCAAGACCGCTGCTGCTCGCAAGATGGAATCCCCAGAGCTTGCCGTCGTCCGTCACGAGAAGCGCCAGCGGGTCTCCCGCGCCGGTCACCCCCTCCCAGAAGCCTTCCGCATTGGCATTGACGACCGGCGTTCCGCCGCCCCCGTCCCCACCCCCGCCACCAGCCGCCAGCAATCCCAGCAATGCGGCGGCCGCCGCGGTCCTCGTCTTGTTCATGCCATTTCCTTTATTCGTATGCTTGATTGACGAAACGGCGCCCCCACCTCTGCGGCGGTCTCCCCTGACGCCGTTCTGTCATCGAAGGTAACACATGATGCTTATGGATACCGGATAGCTCCGGGCGAGCGCCGCGGATGCCGACCATCGGGCCCGCGCGCCGACTTCCGCCATAATGGATACCGGTCCACGACACGGGAAACGCAACACCATGATCGTCACCTTCAGATCCAAGGCCGCCGGCGAAGTCATCATGCTGGGCGAGCACGCTAGGCCGTTGCTGGAACTGGCCGGCAAGATGCCCGAGATCGCCGCGGGCACGCGCGGCGTCTTCACTCCCGAACAACTGCCCGAGGCCATCCGCCGCATCGAGGCCGCGATAGGCGTCGAGAAGGAGCCTCGCTACGACGAGGACAACCCCGAGGAAAAGGAAAAGGCCGCCAGCCATGTAGGCCTGAAGCAACGCGCCTTTCCGCTGCTGGACATGCTACGCAAGGCGCAGGCGCAGGACGTCAACGTGACCTGGGAAAGCTGAGGAGCCGCCGCATGATCCGCCCCCCCTGGCAGGACGTCCTGGACTTCTGGTTCCTGCCCCCCGACGATCCCGGCTACCTGAAGCCGCGCCACGTCTGGTTCCAGAAAAACCCCGACTTCGACGCCGAGATCGAACGGCGCTTCCTGCCGCGTGTCGAGCAGGCGGTGGCCGGCGGCCTGCGCGAATGGAAGCGCGAACTGGGCGGTGCGCTGGCGCGCATCGTGCTGCTGGACCAGTTCCCCCGCAACGTCTGGCGCGGCACGCCGCGCTCCTTCGCCGGCGACCCGCAGGCGCTGGCCGACGCGCTGGAACTGATCGACTCGGGCCGCTACCTGCAACTGCCGCCGGTGCAAAGGGAATTCGTCTACCTGCCGTTGATGCACAGCGAAAACCCCGGCATCCAGGAACGATGCGTGGCCCTGTACACCACGCTGGCGCAGGAACACCCCGCCTCCCAGAACTCACTGGATTTCGCCATCCGCCACCGCGACATCGTGGAACGCTTCGGCCGCTTTCCCCACCGCAACGCCACCCTGGGGCGGGCCAGCACGGGGCAGGAACTGGAGTTCCTGAAACAGCCGGGATCAGGCTTCTAGCCCCCCAAGAACACACGCCCCCCAGGGATGCGGTGGATCCGGCTTTGCCGGTCCGCCCGCATCGCCCCCTGGGGGGCGCGCGTAAGCGCGTAGGGGGGGGTCACACACTCACTTCCGCAAGCTTCGTCCCAGCCGTCGCGGCAGGCTGCCCGCTGTCGCGGATGTGGCGGTTGATCGCGCTCAGCACGGCCTTGAACGAAGCCGTGACGATGTCGCTGTCCACGCCCACGCCGAAGCCCGTGGGGGCATCGCCCACGCGCACCTCCACGTAGCAGGCGGCGGTCGCGTCGGCGCCCACGCCTATCGAATGCTCGTGGTAGTCCATCATCCGCATCGGCATGTTCAGCGCCTGCACGAAGGCGTCGATCGGGCCGTTGCCGGTACCCACCAGGGTGCTCACCTGGCCATCGGCCTGCACGTCGACCTCGACCCGCACGCCGCCTTCGACGCTAGCCATGCGATGGCGGACGAAGCGATAGGGCTCGTGCTGCTCCAGGTACTCGTGGCTGAAGATGGAGTAGACGTCGGCCGCCACGACCTCCTTGCCGGTCTCGTCGGTCACGCGCTGGATGGCGCGGCTGAACTCGATCTGGAGGCGGCGCGGCAAGTCGAAGCCGTATTCCTGTTGCAGCAGGTAGGACACCCCGCCCTTGCCGGACTGGCTGTTCACGCGGATGACGGCGTCATAGCTGCGCCCCAGGTCGGCCGGGTCGATGGGCAGGTAGGGAACGTCCCAGACGGCATCCGGCTGGCGCTGCGCGAAGCCCTTCTTGATCGCGTCCTGGTGCGAGCCCGAGAATGCGGTGAAGACGAGGTCGCCCACGTAGGGATGGCGCGGATGCACCGGCAACTGGGTGCAGTATTCGACGCAGCGGCGCACCTCGTCGATGTCGGAAAAATCGAGCCCCGGCGAAACGCCCTGGCTGTAGCAGTTCAAGGCCAACGTGACCAGGTCGACGTTGCCGGTGCGTTCGCCGTGGCCGAACAGGCAGCCTTCGATGCGCTCGGCGCCGGCCAGCACGGCCATCTCGGCCGCCGCCACCGCGGTACCGCGGTCGTTGTGCGGGTGGACGCTGAGGATGATGCTGTCGCGGTTGGCCAGGTTGCGGTGCATCCACTCGATCTGGTCGGCGTAGATGTTGGGCATCGCGCATTCGACCGTGGCGGGGAGATTCAGGATGATCTTGCGGTTGGGCGTCGCGCCCCAGGCCTCGACCACCGCATCGCACACTTCCTTGGCGAAATCGAGTTCGGACGAACTGAATACCTCGGGCGAGTACTGGTAGACCCACTCGGTATCGGGACGCGCGTCGGTCAATTCCTTGATGAGGCGGGTCCCTTCCAGCGCGACCTGCTTGACCTCTTCGCGCGTCATGCCGAACACGATGCGGCGGAAGGCCGGCGCGATGGCGTTGTACATGTGCACGATCACCCGGCGGCCGCCTTCGACCGACTCGATAGTGCGGCGGATGAGTTCTTCACGCGATTGCGTCAACACCTCGATGGTGACGTCCTCGGGCACCCGGTTCTGGTCGATCAGGCCGCGGATGAAATCGAAATCCGTCTGCGAAGCCGACGGGAAACCGACCTCGATTTCCTTGAATCCGATCTGGACCAGTTTCTCGAACATGCGCGTCTTGCGCTCGCCGTTCATGGGCTCGATCAAGGCCTGGTTGCCGTCGCGCAGATCGGTGCTCATCCAGATCGGCGCCTTGGTCATGCGGCGGTTGGGCCAGCTACGCTCGGAAAAGTCGTAGGCGGGGAAGGGGCGGTATTTCGCCTCGGGATTCTTCAACATGGTGGACTGCTCCTGCTACTGCGGACTCGGAATGGACGGATGGACCGTGTGAGTGGCCGAGAGGGGGCTGCCGAACTGCCACGAGGACGCTAGGCCCGGCAACCGATCGGTAGTAGTAGCGAGGAAGTAATGAGGGCGACGATCGCGCGCACGTCGGCACCCGGCGCGGCTTGGCGCAGGGAGGCGGCGGAGCGGATGGCGGAGGTGGCCATGGTTGCGATCGTGCTTGGGAAAAAACAGAGTAGAGGTGCTAGTCAACCACGAATTGGCGATCTTTGCAAGCCGCGGTGTCGCGGCGGCGCCCCGCGACGGGGCGCCGAACCTCGCCGTTCAGAGCACCACTTCGACCAGATAGGGCCCCTCGGCGGCGATCGCCCGCCGCAGTTGCAGGGCCAGCGCCTCCAGGTCCGTGACCCGCTGGGCCTCCACCCCCATCGAGCGGGCCAGCCCGGCCCAGTCCATGGTCGGGCGGTCTATCGTCAACATGTCGGTGGCGCGGGCGCCGGGGTCCGCCGCCCCCACGCCCGCCAGTTCGCCACGCAATATCTGGTAGGAACGGTTCGCGAACACCAGGATCTTGATGTCGAGCGACTCGCGCGCCATGGTCCAGAGCGACTGCATCGTATACGCGGCGCTGCCGTCGCCCTCCAACGCGATGACCTTGCGGCCGGGGCTGGCGACGGCGGCGCCGATGGCCGCGGGCAGGCCGAAACCGATCGCCCCGCCGACGATGTTCAGCCAGTCGTGGGGCGCCGCGCCCGCCGTGTGGGCGTCGAACCCCCTGCCGGTGGAGACGGATTCGTCGACCACGATGGCATCGGCGGGCAGGGAGGCCGCCAGCACGCGGGCGATGCCCTCGGCCGTCAGCCGGCCGGTCGGCCGGCCCGGATCGGCGGCGGCGGCCACCAGCGCGGGCGCCAGCCGGTCCGCGCCCAGCGCGGATGCCAGCCGTGCCAGCGCATCGGGTGCGTCGTGCTCGCGGCCCGCCAGTTGCAGGATCCGGCAATCGGGCCTGGGCAGGCGCCCCGGCTTGCCGGGATAGGCGAAGAACGCGACGGGCGCCGCCGCGCCCACCAGCACCAGCGTGTCGAATTCCCGCAGCATCGCGACCGCCGCATCGACCGCGTAGGGAATGCGCAGGGTCCGCACGCGTCCCGCGCCGCGCTGCAAGCGCGCCAGGTTGTACTCGGACAACAGCGCGCACCCTGTCGCGGCGGCAATCCTGCCCGCCGTGGCCAGGGCCTCTTCCCGCACCGCCTGGCCGCCCAGCAACAGCGCGCAGCGGCCGCCCTTGCGCAGTGCGTGGACCGCCGCCAGCAAGGTTTCGTCCGGAACCGGCTGCGCCGGGTGGTCGCCGGCGGAAACCGGGACAGCCTGCGTCGTACCCCACGCGGCATCCGCCGGCAGGATCAGAGTGGCGATCTGGCCAGGACTGCGCCTTGCGGCGGCGATCGCCTGAGCGCCGTCGCCCGCCAGCAGCGCCGGACTGGCCGACGTACGCACCCATCCCGAGACCGTGCGGGCCAGCGCCTCGATGTCCGAGGTCAGCGGCGCATTGAGCGCGCGATGATGCGTGGCGTGATCGCCCACGATATTGACCACGCCGGAGCCCGCCTTGCCGGCGTTGTGCAGGTTGGCCATGCCGTTCGCCAGCCCCGGTCCGAGATGGAGCAGGGTCGCGGCGGGCTTGTCGGCCATGCGGTAGTAGCCGTCGGCCGCGCCGGTGGCCACGCCCTCGAAAAGGCCGAGCACGCAGCGCATGCCGGGGATCCGGTCCAGCGCGGAAACGAAGTGCATCTCCGAGGTGCCGGGATTGGCGAAACAGACATCCACATCATTGGCAAGCAGGGTGTGGACCAGGCTCTCCGCCCCATTCATCGTGCGATCTTCCATACGTATCCTGTCGTGGCCTTCGTCATTGGCGCGGGATGCCCGCCACCTCGATCACGCGCGCCCACTTCTCCGACTCGCTCTTCACGAAGCCGCGCAGCGCTTCCGGCGAACCCGTGGCGCCCTCCGCGCCCGACCGCTCCAACTGTTCCTGCGCCTCGCGCGTTTGCTGCCCTTGCCGCAGCAGCCGGCTCATCTTCTCGACGATGGGCGCCGGGGTCCCCGCCGGCGCGAACACCGCGGACCATGTACTCAGCTCGAATCCCTTCAGGCCCGCCTCGTCCAGCGTCGGCACCGGCTTGAACGCCGGATGGCGGCGCAGGGTCGTCACCGCCAGCGCGCGCAGCTTGCCCTGCTCGACCAGCGGGACGGCCGGGTTGATGTCGGAGAACGCGAAGTCGATCTGCCCCGCCACCAGATCGGTCAGCGCCTGCGGCATCCCCTTGTACGGCACGTACACCGCATCGGTGTGCGTACCCATCTTGAACATTTCCCCGGCGACCTGGGTCGAGGCGCTACCCGCCCCGAAGTTGAGCTTGCCCGGCCGGCTCTTCATGTCCGCGATCAGATCCTCCACCTTGCGGTAGCGGCTGTCCGACCGGACGAGCAGCACCAGCCCATTCTTCGTGACCAGGGAAACGGGCTCGAAATCCTTGATGGGGTCGTAGGGCAGGCTCTTGAACATCGCCGCATTGGCGGCGTGGGTGGTGCTGGTCGTGAACAGGAACGTGTAGCCGTCCGGCGCGGCCGTGGCCACGGCCTGCGAGGCGATGAACCCGTTCGCGCCGCCCCGGTTGTCCACCACGACGGGCTGGCCCGTCTGGTCCGTCACCGTCTTGGCCATGACCCGCGCGACCGTGTCCGTGCCGCTGCCGGCCGGAAAGGCGACGATGAAGCGTATGGGCTTGGCGGGATAGGAAGCATCCGCCGCCTGCGCGGGACCCAGGACCACCGCCGCCAGCAGGCTGCCGGCGACGCCAAGCAAAGACCGAAGCAATACCATTTCCATCTCCTCCTGCTCCCTTGCGGGAGTCGTCGTTGTCAGTACCTGCCGCCCGTCACGTGGACGACTTCGCCGGTGATGTAGCCCGCGCGCTCCGAAGCCAGATAAAGCACGGTATCGGCGATGTCCTCGACCACGCCCATCCGCGGGATGGGTGTGGTCTTCTCCGCGGCTTCCCTGACCTTCTCGAAGTGCGGCAACCGCCGGACCGCGTCGGTATCGATGATTCCCGGCGCCACGGCATTGACCGTGACGTGGTGGCGCCCCTGCTCCAGGGCCAGCGCCCGGGTGAAGCCAAGCAGGCCGGCCTTCGCCGCCGAATAGTTCGCCTGCCCGGGATTGCCCAGGTGCGCCCGCGACGAGATGTTGATGATGCGGCCGAAGTTCTGTTCCGCCATGGGCGCGAGGGCGGCGCGGGAACACAGGAAGGCTCCCTTGAGCACGACGTCCACCACCGCGTCCCAGTCCTCGACGGGCATCCGGGTGATGCGCTTGTCGCGCGTGAAGCCCGCGTTGTTGACCAGCACGTGCAGCGCGCCGAACCGTTCGAGCACGACCTGCACCATGGCCGCGACGGATGCCTCGTCCGTCACGTCCACGGCAAGCGCAACGGCGGTTCCGCCACCGGCGGCCAACGCGGCGGCCGTGCGCTGTGCCGCCGGCCCGTCGATGTCGGCGACCAGGACCGCCGCGCCCTCTTTGCAGAATGCCGCCGCGGTCGCGGCACCTATGCCATGCGCGGCCCCCGTGACGACGGCCACCTTTCCCTTCAAACCCAGTTCCACGCGATTGCCTCCCGCTATATGGTTGCGAAATTGCGCACCAGCTCGCGCGCGATCACGAGCTGCTGTATCTGCGTCGTTCCTTCGTAGATCCGGAACAGGCGGACGTCCCGGTAGAAGCGCTCGACCTTGCTTTCCTGCATGTAGCCCGCGCCGCCGTGAACCTGGACCGCGCGGTCCGCGATGCGTCCCACCATTTCCGAGGCGAACAGCTTGCAGCACGACGCCTCGATCGCCACCGACCGCCCTTCGTCATGCAGGCGTGCCGTGTGGCGCACCATGCTTTCCGCGGCCAGCAGGTCGGCCTGGCTGTCGGCCAGCATGGCCTGGACCAGTTGGAACCCGGCGATCGGCTTGCCGAACTGGCGCCGCTGCGTGGCATAGGCCAGCATCTCGTGCAGCAGGCGCTTCGCCTGCCCGACACACAGCGCCGAGATGTTGATGCGGCCCCGCTCCAGGACCTTCATCGCGGTCCGGAACCCCTGCCCCTCCTGGCCGCCCAGCAGGTTCGCGGCGGGGATGCGCACGTCGTCGAAATAGACGTCCGCGGTCGCCGCCCCGGCGTGTCCCATCTTCTGGTCCTTCTCGCCGATGCGCACCCCTGGCGTCGATGCCGGCACCAGGAAGGCGCTCACGTGCCGGTTGCCCGGCAGGTTCTCGGGCGCGGTCCGCGCCATGACCGTGAACAGGCCCGCCAGCGGTGCGTTGCTGATGAACCGCTTGCTGCCGTTGATCACGTAGGCATCGCCATCGCGCACGGCGCGCGTGCGCATCGAGGCACTGTCGGAACCGGAGTCGGGTTCGGTCAGCGCGAACGCCGCGATGACCTCGCCGCTGGCGATGCGGGGCAGCCACGCATCCCGCTGCGCATCGGTACCGTCGACCAGGATGCCCTGCGAACCCACGCCCAGGTTCATGGCGATCAGCGATCGGAAGGCCGCCGACGCCCAGGTCAGTTCGATGACGAGCTCGACCTCCTGCGCGACCGTCAGCCCCAGGCCGCCATGGCTCTCGGGAATCGTCAGGCCGAACAGGCCCATGTCCCGCATCTCGCCGACGACTTCCTCGGGAATCCGGTTCTCGGCAGCCACGCGATCCTCGAGCGGCACCAGGCGTTCACGGACGTATCTGCGCAAGCTGTCGCGCGCCGCTTCGAAACTCTCCCGGTCCACGCGTCTCCCCTTTGCCCGATGCCCGGGCGAGCCAGATTGAATGGAGCGAATGGTACGCACAACCACCCGCCCACGGCGCATCCGGCGACGCTCGGCACACAGAATCCACATATGTGAAATCGCACGCGGCAGGCTGCCGGCGGGGGCTTTTCGCGAATCCGCGTCGGTATATTTCCAGCACGCAAAGGACAACGCGGAAAGGGAAAGCATGAACTCGGACGTTTACATCGTCGGCGTCGGCATGACGCCGCTGGGCAAGCATCTGGACACGAGCGTCCGGCAACTCGCGGCGCGCGCGATCGATGCCGCGCTGGCCGACGCCGGCACGCCGGCGCAGGCGATCCAGGCCGCCTGGTTCTGCAACACGCGGCAAGGCGCGCTGGAAGGCCAGCACGGCATACGGGGACAGTGCTCGCTGCGGGCATACGGGTTCGAGGGCATCCCCATCTTCAACACCGACAACGCCTGCGCCAGCTCCAGCTCCGGACTCATGCAGGCCTACGCCGCGGTCCGGGCCGGGCTCTTCGATGTCGCGCTCGTGGTAGGCGCCGAGAAGATGATCTATCCGGACAAGCGCGCCGAGATGTTCGAGGCCTTCAAGGGAAGCTGGGACCGGGAACTCGCGGACCAGCACATGCAGGCCCTGCTCGCCATGGGCCAGGACATGCCGCTTCCCCCCGAGGCCCTGGCGGACACCGGCGAACGTTCGGTGTTCATGGACATCTATGCCTCGCAGGCGCGCTTCCACATGCACCGCTTCGGCACCACGCAGCGCCAGATCGCGACGGTCGCCGCCAAGAACCACTGGCACTCGCAGTTCAACCCCATGGCGCAGTACCGCACCCCCATGACCGTCGACGAGGTCCTGGCGGACAAGTTGATCGCCTGGCCGATCACCCGTTCCATGTGCGCGCCCATGAGCGACGGCGCGTGCGCGCTGGTCGTGGCCGCAGGCAGCGCGCTCGATCGGTTCGAGCGGCGGCGCGCCGTGCGGATCCGGGGCATCGCCGTCAGCAGCGGCACGCGCCGAACGGCCGACGAAGTGGACAGGCACCTCACGCGGATAGCCGCCGACCGGGCCTATGAAATGGCCGGCGTCGCGCCGCGCGACATCTCCCTGGCCGAGCTGCATGACGCGTCGGCCATCGCCGAAATCCTGCACGCCGAGAATTGCGGCTTCTGCGACTACGGCGAAGGCGGGGCACTGGCCGAAAGCGGCGCCACGCGGCTGGGCGGGCGCCTGCCCATCAACGTCTCCGGCGGCCTGCACTCCAAGGGACATCCCATCGGCGCGACGGGCGCGATACAGGTCCGGGACCTCGTCGTGCAACTGCGCGGCGAAGCCGGTCCCGCGCAGGTCGACGGCGCCAGGCTGGCGCTGGCGGAAAACGGCGGCGGCTTCCATGGCCTGGAAGAAGCGGCTTGCGTGGTCACGATCCTCGAGCGTCCCCATGCCTGACCGCCCGGCCTCCCCGCTCAACCTGATGGACTGGACGCCGCCCACGGCGCGGCAGCGATACTTCCGCCGGGACACCGCGTTCTATGCGCTGTCGATCGGCGGCGGACACGCACCGCTGGACCAGGCCTCCCACGCCCTGCTGGACCCCTGGCATCCGGCATTGCAGGCCCTGCCGTCGATGGCGCTGGTGCTGGGCTATCCCGGCTTCTGGCTGGGTACCCGCGAGGTCGAGGCGCTGGCGGGAATACGCGTCTCGAACGTCCTGCACGTCGAGCAGTCGGTCACCCTGCACCGCCCGCTGCCGGTGGAAGGCGACGTGGAAGGCACGACGCGGGTGACAGGGCTGGTGGACAAGGGCGCCGAGCGCGGCAGCCTCCTGTACTCGGAACGGACCCTGCGCCTGCACGGCGAGGACACCCCGCTCGCCACCTGCCGCCAGGTCCACTACCTGCGGGGCGCCGGCGGCATGGGAAACGCGGGCCAAGCGACACCGCCCGTCCCCCCGCCTCCGGCCGGTCCGTGCGACGCCGCGCTCGATATCCAGACCCGGCCGGAGCAGGCCTTGCTCTATCGCCTGAACGGCGACGCCAACACGCTGCACATCGACCCGGAAACGGCCCGCGGCGCCGGTTTCGAGAGGCCCATCCTGCACGGCATGTGCACCGTCGGCATCGCCGTCTATTCGGTGCTGGCAACGCTCGCGGCCGGCCGCCCCTCGCGCATGGCCGGCTTCGCCGCGCGCATGATGGCGCCCGTCCTGCCGGGGGACCGCCTGCGTACGGAAGTGTGGGCCAGCGGCGCCTTCCGCACCCGTGTTCCCGACCGCGGCGTGGTCGTGGCCGAAGGCACCACGGAGCTTCCATGACCGCCCCCCTGCCGCTGGCCGGCGTCCGGATACTGAGCCTGGCCCATCTCTACCCCGGCCCCTTCGCCACGATGCTGCTGGCGGACCTGGGCGCCGACGTCATCATCGTCGAAGACCCCAGGGGCGGCGACCGGACCCGGCGCTTCCCCGGGCACTTCGAGGCCCTGAACCGCAACAAGCGGGCCATCGCCCTGGACCTGAAATCCCGCGACGGCAACGACGCGTTCCTGCGGCTCGTGCGTACCAGCGACGTGGTCCTGGAGGGGTTCCGCCCCGGCGTCATGGCCCGCCTGGGACTCGACGCCGACACGCTGCGCCGGCACCGGCCCGACCTCGTCTTCGTGTCGATCTCCGGGTACGGCCAGGACGGCCCCATGCACGGCCACGGGGCGCACGACCTGAGCCTGCAGGCGGCGGCCGGCATGTTGCGAGTTCCTCCGGGACGCGAGCACGAGACCGAACTTCCGTCCCTGGTGCTGGGCGACATCGCCGCCGCCACCTCGGCCGCGCTGGGCATCGTCAGCGCCCTGTACCAGCGCCGGACGCAGGATCATGCGCCGGTGGTCGACGTGTCGATGCTCGACTGCGCCGTCGCGTGGATGGCCCCCTATCTCGTGCCGCACATGAACGGCCTGGCCGGCGCACGCCTTCCTCCCCAGGATCCCGCCTACGGCGTATTCGCCTGCGCGGACGGCGCGCAGATCACCTTGAGCCTGTCCGGAGAAGACCATCTGTGGCGGTCCTTGTGCGGCCTGCTGGGACTGGACGACGACCTGGCGCGGCTCGACGAGGCCGCGCGCATACGCGACCGCCGGCGCATCCAGGACCGGCTGCGTGCCGTGATCGCGACACGCGCCAGGGACGAACTCATGGTGGACCTCGAACTGGCGCGCGTCCCCCATGGACCGGTCTGCACGCTGGACGAGGTGGCGGACGTCCCCCAGATCCGGGCGCGGGAGCTGATCGTCGATCACACGGATCCGGCTGGCGGCACGACCCGCTACGTCCGCCAGCCCCTGGTCTTCGACGGCCATCGGACGGGCGTGTCCTGCCGCGCGCCGCGGCTGGGCGAACACACGGAAGAAGTCTTGCAGAGCGCGGGATTGACCGCGCCGGAAATCGATCGCGTCCTGGCCCGCTGAGACGCGGCCGGAGCTGGCAGGAAGTGGAGAAGGATTTGGATCAACTTGAAGAACTGGTCATCGGTACGAACCGTATGTCGGGCCAGGGGCTGCGGGAACAGGCATGGCAGGCGGCGCATGGCCTGATCGCATTGGGGGTCGAGCCCGAGGACAGGGTAGCCATCCTGATGCGCAACGACCTGGCGCAGTTGCAGGCCACGCTGGCCGCCCAGCGCCTGGGGGCGTACCCGGTCCAGATCAACTGGCACGGCACCGGCGACGAAATCGCCTACGTGCTGGGGGATTGCCGCCCACGGGTGCTGATCGCGCATGCCGACCTGCTGGCCCGGATTCCGGCCTCGGCCTTGTCCGGCATCATCACGATCGCCGCCGCGCCGTCCGCCGAAGTCCGGCAGGCCTATGGCCTGGCTCCGGCGGACGGCGCCATCCCGGGTCTGGACTGGCACGGCTGGCTGGACGCGCAGCCGGTCCACCCGCCGCCCGCCCGCGCCGCCACCGACAGCATCATCTACACCTCGGGCACCACCGGCCATCCGAAGGGCGTAAAGCGCTTCGTGCCCACGGACGAACAGCGCGCGCGCACCGAGCGCATGCGCTTCCTGATCACCGGCATCGACGGCGAGGCCCGCGTCATGGTGCCCGCGCCGCTCTATCACACGGCGCCCAATCTGATCGCGCTGCGGGCACTGCGGCAGGCCCGGTCGCTGGTCCTGCCGACGCGCTTCGACCCGGAGGCCTTCCTGGCGGACGTCGAACGGCACGGCATCACGCACGTCTATGCCGTGCCCACGATGTTCTCCCGCCTGCTGAAGCTGCCCGAGCCGGTCAGGAACCGCTACGACCTGTCGTCGCTGCGCTTCGTCCTGCATGCCGGCGGCCCCTGCGCGCCCGGCATCAAGACCGCCATGCTGCAATGGTGGGGCCCCGTCATCCACGAATACTACGGCTCCACGGAAGCCGGTCCCAACACGTTCTGCCGGGGCGAGGAATGGCTTGCCCGGCCGGGCACCGTCGGCCGCGCCATCGAGGGCGTCCGGATCGAAGTCCGGGATGCGGCGGGCGCGCCGCTGCCCGACGGCGAGATCGGCGAGTTGCACGTCTTCAACGACAACTACCCCGACTTCACCTACCTGAACCGCCCCGACGAAAGGCAGGCCCTGCAACGGGGCGAGCTGCTGGCATCCGGGGACGTGGGCTACCGGGATCGCGACGGCTATTACTTCCTGTGCGACCGCAAGCGGGACCTGGTGATCTCGGGCGGCGTGAACATCTATCCGGCGGAGATCGAATCGGTGCTGCTGGATTTCCACGGGGTGGCCGATTGCGCCGTGTTCGGCATTCCCGACGAGGAGTTCGGCGAACGCGTCGCCGCGTTCGTGGAGCCCCACGCGGGACAGGCACTGGACCTCGCGGACCTACGCGCGTTCCTGGCCGGCAGGCTCGCCACGTTCAAGATTCCCCGGCTGATCGAGATCCGCGACCACCTGCCGCGCGACGAGGCCGGCAAGATCCGCAAGCGTTACCTGCGCGAACCCTATTGGGAAAACGCGCAGCGCAAGATTTGACTCCAGGATTCGATACACCCATGCACACAGACCCGCTACCTCCTCTCGGCCCGCTCTCGGGCGTTCGCGTCCTGGATCTTTCCACGGTCGTGGTCGGCCCCGCCTGTTCACTGACGCTCGCGGACCACGGCGCCGAAGTCATCAAGATCGAACCGCCCGAGGGAGACCTCATGCGGCAGCTCGGCGGCAGTTTCCGCCACCGCGGCATGTCGGGGAAGTTCATGAACTTCAACCGGAACAAGCGTTCCGTATGCCTCGACCTGAAGACCCCGACGGGCCGCGGCATGATGAACCGCCTGCTGGAAACCTCGGACGTCTTCATCACCAACATGCGGCCCGGCGCGCTGGACAAGCTCGGTCTGGACTGGCCCTCGGCCCGGGCGGTGAACCCGGCCCTGATCCACTGCCTGGTCCTGGGCTTCGGCCGGGGCGGCAGGTATTGCGGACGGCCGGCCTACGACACCGTCATCCAGTCGTCCGCGGGCATATGCGGCGCCTTCGAGGCGTCCGGCAGCCAGCCGCGCTTCGTGCCGCTGGTGATGACCGATCACATCACCGGCCTGATCGCGGCGCAGGCCATCGGCTTCGCGCTGTACCGGCGCGGCCGGACCGGGCGGGGCGAATCCATCGAGGTCCCCATGTTCGAGAACATGGCCGCCTTCGTGCTGCGGGAACACATGGGCGGCATGACCTTCGAACCGCCCATCGCCCCGCCCGGCGACCCTCGCATCCTCAACCCGGACAATCATCCGGTCCGCACGCAGGACGGCTACATCGCCATCTCGCCGAATACCGACGAACAGGCCTTCGCGTTCTTCTTCGCCATCGGACGCCCCGAACTCAGGTCGGATCCGCGCTTCTGCAGCGTGGCGGCGCGCACGGCCAACAGCGTCGCCTACTACGCCCTGCGCGCGGAATCCTTGCGGGGCAAGACTTCCGAGGAATGGCTGCGGATCTTCGAGGAGCTGGACGTACCCTCGATGCGCTACAACTCGCTCGAAAGCCTGGTGACGGACCCTCACCTGACCGACGTGGGCTTCCTGTCGGAAAGCGAACATCCCAGCGAAGGCCCGATACGCGACATCGGCATCGCCAACCGGTTCTCCGAAGGCACCCGCAGCCAGGTGGAGCCCGCGCCACGCCTGGGAGAACACACGCTTGCGGTCCTGCGCGAACGCGGCGTCGACGAAACGACGCTCCGGGCCGCGGCCGCCGAACGCGCCCTATTCGATCCCTCCATGGAGCAGCCGCGATGAACGACGCCACCCCGGACCAGGAACTGCTGGTCCAAACCCAGGCCCATGTGCGGGTGCTGACGCTGAACCGGCCCGAACGCCGGAACGCCTTGTCCCGCTCGCTGATAGCGGCGCTTGCCTCGGCCATGCTCGATGCCGACGCGGACGACGACGTCCGGGCCATCGTCCTGACCGGAACCGGCGACACCGCCTTCTGTTCCGGCGCGGACCTGAAGGAAATACGCGGCAACGACGACAAGGGCGTGGACTTCCGCTCACCCATGCATCGCGTGGAACGCAGCATCTTCGAGATCGTGCTGGAATCGAAGAAGCCGACCATCGCCGCCCTGAACGGCAGCGCGGTGGCGGGCGGGTTCGAACTCGCGCTGGCCTGCGACCTGCGCATCGCCCACGCGGACGCGCAGTTCGGCCTGCCGGAAACCAGGATAGGCATGGGCGCGAACTTCGGATCGGTGCTGCTGCCGCGCCGGATCGCCCCCGGCCTGGCGCTGGAGATGCTCTACACCGGCGACTACATCGATGCCGCGCAGGCGTACCGGCTCGGCTTGCTGAACCACGTCGTCGGCCGCGACGAAGTGCTCGCGCGCAGCCTGGCGCTGGCCGGACGCATCGCGGGCAACGCGCCGATTTCCGTGCGCCGGGTCAAGGCGGTCGCGCTGCGCGGCCTGGACCTTCCGGTCGCCACGGCCCTGCGCCAGGACCCCGGCCAGAATCCGTACCTGAGCGAAGACCGCAAGGAAGGCATACGGGCCCGGCTGGAGAAACGGCCCCCCGTCTGGAAGAACCGATAGAAGGAGCGGACGATGCGCGAATCATGGCCGACCGTGCTGATCACGGACGAAACGCTGCGGGATGGACTACAGATCGAACGCCCCGGCGTCAGCGTCGACGAGAAACTCGAACTGCTGGACATGCTGGTGGATGCCGGCCTGCGCCGGCTGGTCGTCGGCGCGTTCGTGAATCCGGCCTGGAGTCCGCAGATGGCCGGAACGCTCGAACTCGTCCAGCGGCTCGAACCCGTGGACGGCGTCGAGTTCTTCGCCCTGGCCCTGAACGACCGGGGCCGGGAGGAACGCCGGCGGCATGCCCCGCCGCTCTGCATCGACCCAATGCCGGTGACGCACCTGCACCTGTGCCCGATCTTCCTGCAACGCAACACCAACCGCGCGTGGGAAGACCAGGAGCGCGCCTGGCGCCTGCCCGTGGACCGGGCGCGCGAGGCGGGCGCGGCCCAGGCCAGCATGGGACTCAGCGCCGCCTGGGGTTCCAACTGGTCGGGTCCCTTCACTGTCGAACAACGCATGGCGGCGCTACGGCGGCAGCACGAGGCCTGGGCCGACGCCGGCATCGAGGTGGTCCGCGTCGACCTGGCCGATCCCATGGGCTGGAACACGCCGATGGCGGTCGAGGAAGACATCCTGGAGATCAAGCGGCGCTTTCCCTCCGTCCGCCAGTTCCACCTGCATCTGCACAACACCCGCGGACTGGCCATGCTGTCGGCCCATGCCGCGCTGCGCGTGCTGAGCCCCGAGGACACCCTGATCGTGGACGCGGCGGTGGGCGGCATAGGCGGCTGCCCTTACTGCGGCAACGGCCAGGGCACGGGCATGATCCCGACCGAGGATTTCGTGCAGTTGCTGGCGTCCCTGGGGATCGGCACGGGCATCCGGCTGGACAAGCTGATCGACGCGTCGGCTCGCCTGGCCGGGATACTGGGCCGCCGCCTCCATTCCCAGGTCGCCTTGAACGGCCCCCTGCCCGCACGGGACGAACGCTATTCCCCGGACCTGCCCGTCGTCTACACTTTCGAGGAAGCGCAGCATTTCCGCCTCGGCCCGTCGACCTGCACGGGCAACGCCCGCCCATGGCTGCGCCAGGCGGCGATGAACAAGTAGCCGGACAGCCAGGCCGCAGGACACAGGACAACCATGCAAGGGACCGTCAAATCGGCGCGCCGGGTACTCGAGATCTTCGAGTACTTCGCTGTCACCCATGCGCCGGTCACGCTCAAGGAGCTCTCGACGCGGCTGGGCTATCCCCTGTCGAGCACATCGCAGTTGCTGAAAAGCCTCCAGGCCCTGGGCTACCTGCGCTATGACAGCGCGACGCGCACCTACCGCCCGACCCTGCGGGTCATGCTGCTCGGCTCGTGGGTCCATGACGAGATCTTCGGCCACGGCAGCGTCATCTCCCTGCTCGAGGACCTGCGCCGGGATTTCGGCCTGTCGGTCATCGTCGGCATGCAGCAGGGGTTCTACGTCCGCTACATCGTCACCCTGTGCACCCCCACCTCGGGTCTTCCGCCTTTTTCGACCGGCATCCTCCGGCCCATCTGCCGCGCCGCGGTCGGCAAGGCACTGCTTGCCGGCAAATCGGACAAGGACATCGCGCTCCTGGCCCGAGGCGCCAATGCGCAGGAGCCCGACCCCGCCCGGCGCGTGGCCGTGCCGGACCTGCTTGCCGACTTGTCGCTGTGCCGCACCCGGGGCTGGGCGGAAAGCCGGGGGGCCGTGGTCTGCGGCCGCAGCGTGCTCGCCATGGCGCTACCGTCCATCCCGGGCCAGACCGAGCTGGCGATCGGGCTGGGCGGCGCCGTGGAAGACATCGCCCGCCAGCGGCCCGAAGTCATCCAGCGCCTGGGCGAAGTAGGCCAGTTACTGCGCGGACGCCAGTCGGAACTGACCCGCTCGGACCCCCTGGACGCCTGACGCGAGCCCCGGGTAAACCCGGGATACCCCCCTGTCCGGCGCCGGTTCACCATCTTCCGACAATCAGGAGGAAACTGCCGTGGCAAGCTACCAGGCCTTCCATGCCCGCTCGGTGAACGAACCCGGGCCATTCTGGAGCGAGCAGGCCCGGCTCGTCGACTGGCACGCGCCGGCCTCCCAGCCCCTGGACCTGTCGCATCCTCCCTTCTCGCGCTGGTTCGTCGGCGGACTGACCAATCTCTGCCATAACGCGGTCGACCGGCACCTGGCCGAACGCGGCAACCAGCCCGCGTTGATCCACGTCTCGACCGAGACCGGCACCGAGTCGGCCTACACCTACGCGCAACTGCACGACGAAGTGAACCGGATGGCCGCGGTGATGCAGGCCTTGGGCGTGCGGCGCGGCGACCGGGTACTGATCTACATGCCCATGATTCCCGAGGCCGCGTTCGCGATGCTGGCCTGCGTGCGGATAGGCGCCATCCACTCGGTGGTGTTCGGCGGCTTCGCCTCGGCCAGCCTGGCCACGCGCATCGACGATGCGCGCCCCGCCCTGGTGGTCTCCGCCGACGCCGGCTCGCGCGCGGGCAAGGTCATTCCCTACAAGCCGCTGCTGGACGAGGCGCTGCATCTGGCCTCGCATGCGCCGGCCAACGTGCTGCTGGTGGACCGGGGCCTGGCACCCATGACCTTGCAGGAAGGGCGGGACCACGACTACACCGCGCTGCGCGAGCGCCATGCGCATGCCCGCATCCCCTGCGTCTGGCTGGAGTCGAACGAGCCTTCCTACATCCTCTACACCTCCGGCACCACGGGCAGGCCCAAGGGCGTGCAGCGCGACACCGGCGGCTACGCCGTGGCGCTGGCCGCCTCGATGCGCCACATCTTCTGCGCCAAAGCGGGCGACGTGATGTTCACCACTTCGGACGTCGGCTGGGTGGTGGGCCACAGCTACATCGTTTACGGGCCACTGATCGCGGGCATGACGACGCTGATGTACGAAGGCACGCCGGTGCGCCCCGACGGCGCCATCTGGTGGAAGCTGGTGGAGCAGTACCGCGTCACCCACATGTTCAGCGCCCCCACCGCGATACGGGTCTTGAAGAAGCAGGATCCGGAAACGCTGCGCCGCCACGATCTTTCCACGCTGCGCACCCTGTTCCTGGCCGGCGAACCCCTGGACGAGCCCACCGCGCGCTGGATACACGAGGCCATCGGCAAGCCCGTGGTCGACAACTACTGGCAGACCGAGACCGGCTGGCCCATGCTGGCGCTGCCGCGCGGGGTGGAGGACCTGCCCACCAAGTTCGGCTCGCCCGGCCTGCCGGTGTACGGCTATCGGCTGACGATCGTGGACGAACAGACGGGCGAGCCGTGTCCGCCCGGGCGCAAGGGCGTGGTGGCGCTGGAAGCGCCGCTGCCGCCGGGCTGCATGTCCACGATCTGGGGCGACGACGAACGCTACGTTGCCACCTACTGGTCGGGCTTTCCCGGCAAGCTGCTGTATTCCAGCTTCGACTGGGGCATCCAGGACGAGGACGGCTATGTCACCATCCTGGGCCGCACCGACGACGTCATCAACGTCGCGGGACATCGGCTGGGCACGCGCGAAATCGAGGAAAGCGTGTCCGGCCATCCGGACATCGCCGAGGTCGCGGTGGTGGGCGTGCAGGACGCGCTGAAGGGCCAGGTGGCGATGGCCTTCGCCATCGCGCGCAGCGCCGAGCGCACCACGACGCCCGACGGCCGCATGCAACTGGAAGGCGAGGTCATGCAGACGGTCGAACGCAGGCTGGGCGCCGTGGCCCGCCCTGCGCGCGTGTTCTTCGTGAACGCGCTGCCCAAGACCCGCTCGGGCAAGCTGTTGCGGCGGGCCATCCAGGCCATCGCCGAAGGGCGCGACCCCGGCGACCTCACCACCATCGAGGATGCCGGCGCGCTGCAGCAGTTGAAGGACGCGATGTTTCCGCCGGCCTAGCTTTTGGCGCAAAGGGGCTTGAAAAGCAGACGATCGTCCAGAGATTGGGTTCAGGGGATGCCGCAATCGGGTCCCCGTGAAACTTGCTGACTCTCAGGAGATTCGATCCATGAACGCTACTTTTTCGCTGGCGCCCCTGTTCCGCCAATCGGTCGGATTCGACCGCTTCAATGACCTTTTCGAGTCGGCCTTGCGCAACGACACGGGCAGTACCTATCCGCCCTACAACGTCGAGAAGCGCGGCGACGACGACTACCGCATCGTGATCGCGGCGGCCGGACTGCGCGACGAAGACCTCGACCTGCAGGTCGAGAGCGGCGTGCTGACCGTGACCGGCGGCCGGCGCGAGAAAAGCGAAGGTCCCGTCACCTACCTGCACCAGGGCATCGCGCAACGCGCGTTCAAGCTCTCGTTCCGGCTGGCCGACCACATCGAAGTGCGCGGCGCGCATCTCGAGAACGGCCTGTTGAACATCGACCTGGTCCGTGAGGTACCCGAGGCCGCCAAGCCCCGGCGCATCGAGATCGGCAGCGCCGCCCCGGCCCCGCGCGAGCAACCCGCGCTGGCCAACGCCGCCTGACGGCACCGCGGAGCGGCAACGCTCCGCCCCCTCCTACGCCGCCGCATCCCACACGTCGTGGCTGCGCGGCGTATCGATGCGATAGTCCGTATAGGGCCGCCGCAGCAGCTCGGCCCCCAGCCGCCTGGCCGCTCCGACCGGGTCGCGGGGGTCGCGCGCGACTTCGCCGCGGCGGTTGCCCGCGCCATGCACGTAGCCGACGAAGGCCGAGTGGCTGTACCGGGCGAATTCCTGCACCTGGTGCACGATGCCCAGTCCCGCTCCGGGGTAGCTCTCTTCCGAGGCAAGCGTCAGGGCCAACCGCTTGCCCTGCATGCGCTTCATCACGTCCGCGTGATGCGGATAGGTGGCCGAGTAGTAGGCGAACGAACGGTCGAAGAAGGCCTTGGTCTGCGCCGACATCCCGTACCAGTAGATGGGTGTGCAGAACACCACGCCGGCGGCGGGCAGGAACTCCTCCAGGAAGAGTTCGCCGTAACGGTCGGCCGGCGCTTCGGACGACGGCGTTCGATCGCCCAGGAAGCCGCCGATGTAGTCATCCAGGAAGCGCAGGCGGGGAGCCAGGCCCGCCTCCCGCGCCCCGGTTTCGACCGCCCGCGCCAGCAGCGCGCTGTTGCCGTCCCGGCGGGGGCTGCCGACCAGGATGAGTATCGAAGAAGATGAGTCCATGTCATTCATTCCCGTGGAAAGAGTGGCCCGGGCTTGCCGGGAATGAAATGAATGTAGGGGGTGATTCAGGTTCTTGGCGAGTGAGCTTCTTTCCAATAAGATGAATTGAATTCATCTCAAAGTCCCCTGCCCCGTGTTCGCCCGATTGCCCCTGAACGCCCTGCGCACCTTCGAAGCCGCCGCGCGGCTGCGCAGCTTCAAGCTGGCCGCGCAGGAACTGCGCGTGACGCCCACCGCGGTGTCCCACCAGATCCGGACGCTGGAACACCACCTGGGGGTGGCCCTGTTCCAGCGCGAGGCGCGCGGCGTGACGCTAACCGCGCCGGGCGCGCGACTGCTGGAAACCGTGCACGGGGCGCTGCTGGACATCGGCCAGGCCATGGACGCCCTGCGGCCACGGCCCGGCACGGGCGTGGTCACCGTCACCACCACGCATTCCTTCGCAGCCCTGTGGCTCGTGCCCCGGCTGGGCCGTTTCTACCAGGAACATTCCGGTTGCGAAGTGCGGCTGGATGCCACCGAGCGCGTGGTCGATCTGTTGCAGGACGCCAGCGTGGACGTGGCCATCCGCTACGGCGGGAACGAACCGCCCGGCCTGTTGGCGCCGGCGGCGCTGGCCGAATCCTTCGGCGTCTATGGCACGCCGGCCGCCGTCCGCGCGGCCGCCAAGGCCAGGCCGGCGCTGATCTCGGTGCAATGGCGCGACTCCACCCTGTACGAGCACGGCTGGCGGCAGTGGTGCGCGGCGGCGGGCCTGCCCTGGCTGGACGGGCGGCCGTCCATGCGGCACTACGAGGAAGAGCACTACGCCCTGCAGGCCGCGATCGCGGGCCAGGGCCTGGTGCTGGCGAGCTCGGTCATGGTATCGGATGCCGTCGGCACCGGGCTGCTGCGGCCGTTCAAGCCTGGGGTGCGCGTACCGGGCGACCGCTACATCGTGCTGTGCGCCCCGGGCCGCGAGCGCCATCCACCGGCCCGCGCCTTCCTGGCCTGGATCGAACGGGAGTTCTCCAACGCGCGAGGCGACGAGCCGGTCAGCCGGCCGACTCGGTAAAGCGCAGGCCGGCGATGCCCGCCACCGCAAGCGCCAGAAAGAACAGGCGACCGGGCGGCGCGCCTTCGCCGAACCACACCATGCCCAGCACCGTCAGTCCGACGGTGCCCAGGCCGGTCCAGACCGCGTAGGCGATGCCCAGGGGCAGCGCGCGCAAGGCGTGCGCAAGCAGGAAGATGCTGCCCAGCCCCGCCGCGACCGCCACCACGCTGGGCACGGGCCGGCTCCAGCCGGCATTGAGCTTGAGCGCCAGCCCCATCACCACCTCCAGGCAGGCCGCCGCCAGCAGATAGGTCCAGGCCATGGCGCTACACCCGCTCGGCCGGCGCCACGGCATCGTGGCGCGAAGCGCCGGGCAGGCGATTGGCCGCGATGGCCCGCTGTACCGCGGGCCGCGCCGCGATGTCCGCCAGCCAGCGGCGGACCGCCGGATAGTCCGCGATGTCGAGGTCCAGTTCCTCGTGCGTGCGCAGCCATGGGAAGGCCGCCATGTCGGCGATCGTGTAGTCGTCCAGCGCCAGGAAGCGGGATGCCCGCAGGCGGCGTTCGACCACGCCGAACAACCGATGGGACTCCTTCCGGTAGCGCGCGATGGCCTCGGCATTGGTGCCGCCGGCGCCATGCAGGAACCACCACAATTGCCCCAGCATGGGACCGATACCGCCCACCTGGAAGTACAGCCATTGGCGTACCTGCATGCGCCCCGCCAGGGTCGAGGCCGAGAACCGCCCGTACTTGTCCGCGAGATAGTCCAGGATGGCGCCCGATTCGAATATCGCCAGCCCGGCATCTTCATCCACGACAGCGGGAATCTTGCCGTTGGGATTGATGGTCAAGTAATCCGGCTGGTGCTGGTCGCCCCGCCCCAGATCCAGTGCGACCTGCGCGTACGGGATGCCCGCTTCCTGAAGAAAAATGCCGATCTTCAGCCCGTTGGGCGTATCGGCGGTATAGAGCGTGATGGCGTCTGTCCGGGTCATGGCTAAGCTCCTTGGCATCGCTTATGAATTGCAATTACAATTATTGTATTGGCAACTATGACGCACCACGCAGCGTTGCGCAAGAGGAGGCGAGCGATGTCCATTTCCTTCGTTTCGAACGACGATGCCGCTACCCGCCGCGCGGCGGCCTGTTGTCTGGCGGCGTTGAACCCCGGCGGGAAACCAGCGGGGCAGGCTACGCTCAGCCCCTGGCAGACCATCGAAGCCAGCGCGCGGGTGCTGGAAACCGATGCCCTGGCGGACCGCGCGTGGGTGGTCCGCAGCCGCGCCGTAAACGGCGCGGCTGCGATGGCCAGCGCGTGGCCGCTGTGGTTTCGCCGCGATGCGACCCGCTACGAGCGGCCCCTGGTCTGCCTGTGCCGCATTCCATCGGTCGCCGGGTTGCAAGGGCTGGCGGCGCAGTTGCGCCAACGCGGCGTGCTGTGCAACGAAGCCACCGCCTGGCGGGAAGGTGGATCCTCGGAGCGCCATGCTGAACTGCCGCTGTGGCTGGCCGACAACCTGGACTATGTGCCCTACGACCTGGCCTGCGCGGACGAGGCTCGGGCCGTGCTGGAAGGTGCCCTGGAGGACATGTATGACCAAGGCACCCGCCGCTTCTACTATCTGTCGGCGCACGACCTGCCAACCCGAGCCGGCACTATCATGGATCCGGCCATGGCATGCGATGCGGTGCGGGGCATGTACCTGGCTCGAGCCATCCCGGCCGGAGCCGCCATTGCCCACGTCCGGCTGCTCGCGGCGGGGGCGGTATTACATGCCGCGTTGCGCGCGGCACGCTTGCTGTGGCGGGGCTGGCGCATAGGCGCGGAGGTCTGGAGCTGCCCGAGCTACACGCGGCTGGCGCGCGAAGCGCGCCTGGCTTCGTGGCGTGCACTGTTGCACCCGGACGAGCCGGCGGAAGCTTCGCATCTCGTCCGCTGCCTGGCGCGAGGCCGGGGTCCGGTCATCGCGGCCACCGCCTACCCCCGCCGCATCGCCGAACAGATCGGCGCCCACGTGCGCGGGCCGTTCATGGCCGTGGGCGGCGACTCCATGGCAATCGCGCCGCGGGACGATCCGCTGTCATCCCGGGCGCTTGCCCTGGCGGCAATCAAGGTGTTGCAGGAGGCGGGCCACTAGCTGGCGCCGCCCGCCTCCATCGACCGCTTGGCGTCCGCCGCGGCGTGGTCCAGCGCTTTGGCGAACAGGTCCCGTTCGGCGCCACTGAACCGGGACAGGAACAGTTCGTCCACGGCGGTTTCGTACACCTTCCACATCTTGCGGCGCAGCGCGCGCCCTTCCTTGGTGATCGAGGCAAAGGCCGCCCGGCCGTCCTCGGCCGAACGCGCCCGCGTGACCAGTCCCTCGCGCTCCAGGCGGTCCACCAGCCGCGTCAGGTTGTAGCGTTCGATGGCCAGGACATCGGCCAGCTCATGCATGCGGCGGGTGCCGCCGGGGCCGCTTTCCAGTCCCCACAAGGCGTCGTACCAGGCATAGGGCGGCAGGTCGGCGGCGGCAAGGCGGCGCTCGATCTCCCGGATCATCCAGCGATGTGCGCGGACGAACGAGAACCAAAGATCGGCTTGCTCTGCGGCCATGAATGCTCCGTGGGTTGATATTGCAGTTGCAATTATATGGCCCGAGATTAGAATTGCACTTGCTATCATTGTAATTACAATCATATGCGTGGCCGCGGGCGACCCCCAGGCCAGCAGCCTTAGTGGAGCCGCCTCATGTCCCAACCGACACCATCCATCGACATCGATCCCCAGGAAACCCGAGAATGGCTGGACGCCATGGAAGCCGTCATGGCGGTGGAAGGCCGCGATCGCGCGCACTTCCTGATAGACCAGTTGCTGGACGAAGACGTGGCGCAACACGGCAGCCTGCACGGCCGGGTCACGACGCCCTACGTCAACACTATCGCCCGCGCGCGCCAGCCGCCATACCCCGGCGACCTGGCCATCGAGCGCCGGCTGAGCGCCTACGTGCGCTGGAACGCGATGGCCATGGTCCTGCGCGCCGGACGGCACTCCAACGTCGGCGGCCACATCGCGACCTACGCGTCTGCCGCGGCGCTGTACGACGTCGGCTTCGATCACTTCTTCCGCGGCCGGACCGACACGTTTGCCGGCGACCTGGTCTACATCCAGGGGCACTCCGCCCCCGGCATCTACGGCCGCGCCTACATCGAAGGCCGCATCGACGAAGCCCGGTTGGACGACTTCCGGCGGGAAGCCGGACGCCCCGGCCTGTCGTCCTATCCCCATCCCCGGCTCATGCCGGACTTCTGGCAGTTCCCCACGGTTTCCATGGGCCTGGGGCCGCTGACCGCCGCCTATCAGGCGCGCTACATGCGCTACCTGGACTATCGCGGCCTCAAACCCCAGCAGGGGCGCAAGGTCTGGGCCTTCCTGGGCGACGGCGAAATGGACCAGCCGGAATCCCTGGCGGCCATCGCGCTGGCCGGACGGGAGAAACTGGACAACCTGATCTTCGTCGTCAACTGCAACCTGCAGCGGCTGGACGGCCCGGTGCGCGGCAACGGCAAGGTCATCCAGGAACTGGAAGGCACGTTCCGAGCCGCGGGTTGGAACGTCATCAAGGTCATCTGGGGCGGCGGCTGGGATGCCCTCCTGGCCCGCGACCATGCCGGCTTGCTGCGCCGCCGGATGATGGAATGCGTGGACGGCGACTACCAGACCTTCAAGTCGCAGGACGGCGCCTACGTGCGCCAACACTTCTTCGGCAAGTATCCGGAGCTGCTGGAGATGGTCGCGCACCTGACCGACGACGATATCTGGCAGTTGGCGCGCGGCGGCCACGACCACGAAAAGGTCCATGCCGCCTATGCGGCCGCCACCGCGCACGCGGGCCAGCCCACCGTGGTGCTGGCCAAGACGGTGAAGGGTTTCGGCATGGGGGAGTCGGGCGAGGGGCAGAACATCAACCATCAATTGAAGAAGATGGCGGACGCCTCGGTCCGGGCATTCCGCGACCGCTTCGCGCTGCCGCTGACCGACGGGCAACTGGCCGACCTGCCCTACCTGAAACCCGAACCGGGCAGCCTGGAGGCCCGCTACCTGGCCGAACGGCGGGCCAGCCTGGGCGGCCATGTCCCCTCGCGCAGCGGCGCCATGGCCCCGCTGCCGATACCCGCGCTCGATGCCTTCGCCGCTCACTTGAAGGACACCGGTGAACGCGGCGCCTCGACCACCATGGCCTTCGTGCGCATCCTGAGCACTTTGCTGAAGGACCCGGCGCTGGGCCCCCTGGTCATCCCCATCGTGCCCGACGAATCGCGCACCTTCGGCATGGAGGGCCTGTTCCGGCAGATCGGCATCCACTCGCACCTGGGCCAGCTCTATACCCCGCAGGACGCCGGCCAGCTCAGCTACTACCGGGAAGCACGCGACGGCCAGATTCTCCAGGAAGGCATCAACGAGTCGGGTGCCATCTCGTCCTGGATCGCCGCCGGGACCTCCTACAGCACGCACGGCCTCGCCACCATCCCCTTCTACATCTTCTATTCCATGTTCGGCCTGCAACGCGTGGGCGACCTTGCCTGGGCGGCCGCCGATGCGCGCACGCGGGGCTTCCTGCTGGGCGCCACGTCCGGCCGCACGACACTGATGGGCGAGGGCCTGCAACATGACGACGGGCACAGCCACGTGCTGTCCTCGGTCATTCCCAGCTGCGTCTCGTACGACCCCACGTTCTCGTACGAACTGGCCGTCATCATCCAGGACGGCCTGCGCCGGATGTACGTCGAGCAGGAAGACATCTACTACTACATCACGCTGCTGAACGAGAACTACCCCCACCCCGCCCTGCGCGAGTCGGACCGGGAGGGCATCCTGAAGGGCCTGTACCTGCTCCGCGCATCCGCGGCCCCGGCCTCGCTGCCCCGCGCGCAACTGCTGGGCAGCGGCGCCATCCTGCGCGAGGTCATCGCGGCGGCCGAACTGCTGGAGAGCGACTTCTCCGTCGCCGCCGACGTCTGGAGCGCCACCAGCCTGACCGAGCTGCGGCGCGACGGCCTGGCCGCCGAACGCTGGAACCTGCTGCACCCCGAGGCCGCGCCCCGCGCATCCTACGTGCAGCAGTGCCTGGCCCGCCGCGACGGTCCCATCGTGGCCGCGACCGACTACATGAAGATCGTCGCCGACCAGATCCGCCCCTTCGTCGGCGGCCGCCGCTTCGTCGCGCTGGGCACCGACGGCTTCGGGCGTTCCGATACCCGCGAGTCGCTGCGGAGTTTCTTCGAGGTGGACCGGCACTTCATCGTGGCCGCGACGCTCAAGGCCCTGGCCGACGAAGGCGCCATCCCGCCGGCCACGGTGACCCAGGCCATGCAGCGCTACGGCATCGCCGCCGACAAGCCGGACCCGGCCGCCGTGTGAACGACGGGCGCATGCCACAATGCCGGCATGCGCACCTTTCTTCTCTACGCCGCGACCGCCATCGCGGAAATCGTCGGCTGCTACCTGCCCTATCTGTGGCTGCGGGAAGGCCGCTCCGCCTGGCTGCTGGTTCCGGCCGCAGCCAGCCTGGCGCTGTTCGCCTGGCTGCTGACCCTGCACCCCACCGCGGCCGGCCGGGTCTATGCCGCCTACGGGGGCGTCTACATCGGCGCCGCCATCGTATGGCTGTGGGCCGTGGACGGCATACGGCCCACGTCGTGGGACGTGGCGGGCGCGGCCGTGGCGCTGGCCGGCATGGGCATCATCATCTTCCAGCCCCGCTGAGCCACCCGGTTCACCCTATATCCCCGATGCATAGGGTCCCGACATAAAAGCATTGGTATAGATAGGCAGGCCCTTTCTACACTCCTCTGACCCTTTCCGAGGAGCTGCCCATGCCTATCTCCCGCCGCACGTTCCACGCTTCCGCGCTCGCGGCCGGCGTGCTTCCCCTGACTCCATCGCTCGCTGCCGACCTGCCGGCCGGCACCATCCGGATCATCGCGCCCTTCGTACCCGGCGGCACGGCCGACGTGCTGGCGCGCGTCATCGCGCAGCGGTTGGCGAAGAAGTACGACCAGTCCGTCATCGTGGAAAACAAGCCCGGCATGGGCGGCAACATCGGCGCCGGCCTGGCGGCCACGGCCAAGCCCGATGGCAGCACCCTCCTGCTCGGCACGGTGGGCATTCATTCCGCCTATTCCGTGTACAGCACGCTTCCCTACGACCCCGAAAAAGACTTGCAGCCGGTCATCATCCTGGGCGGCGTTCCCTGTGTCGTGGCGGTCCATCCCAGCCGGCCCTTCCGGACCCTGGACGAGTTGCTGGCCCATGCGCGCAAGAACCCCGGGGCGTTGAACTTCGGCTCGGCGGGAACGGGGTCGTCCACCCACATGGTGGGCGAGCTGTTCCAGCAGGCCACCGGCGTACAGCTTACGCACGTCCCCTACAAGGGCAGCGCGGCCGCCATGAACGACCTGATGGGCGGCCAGATCGACATGATGTTCGAACTCATCACCACGGCCGGCCCCATCGTGCACGCGGGCAAGATCCGGGGCCTGGCCGTCACCAGCAAGGCGCGCAGCGCCGTGCTGCCCGACATACCCACGGTGTCCGAACTGGCCGTGCCGGGATTCGACGGCACCGGCTGGTTCACGGTGGCGACGAGCGCCGCCGTGCCGGCCCCGGTCGTCGCCCGGCTCAACCGCGACATCCAGGATGTCCTCAAGGCGGACGACCTGCAGGAGACCTGGATCAAGCTGGCGCTATCGGTCATCGGCGGCAGCCCCGACGACGGCCGGCGCTTCGTCGCCGCCGAAACCGTGAAGTGGAAAAAAGTCATTGAACAGGCCCATATCCGGGCCGAATGAGAGACAAATGTTGAACAGCATCACCCTGGAACTCCTGTGGCGGCGCCTGATCTCGACGGTGGACGAGGCGGCCGCGTCGCTGGTGCGCACCTCGTTTTCCTCCATCGTCCGGGAATCGAACGACTTCGCCTGCGTCATCACGGACGCGCACGGCCACTCCATCGCGCAAGCCTCGAACAGCATCCCGTCCTTCATCGGCACGGCGCCGCGCACGATACGCTGCTTTCTTGAACGCTATCCCGAGGACGCCCTGCAGGAAGGCGACGTCCTCATCACCAACGACGTCTGGCTGGGCACCGGGCACCTGCCGGACATCACCGTCGGCAAGCCGATCTTCCATCGCGGGCGCCTGGTCGCCTGGGCCGGATCGGTCGCGCATGCGCCGGACATAGGCGGCAGGGTGCGCTCCGCCGATGCCACCTCGGTCTACGAGGAAGGCTTGCAGATTCCTCCGATGAAGGTCCTGCGGGCCGGCCGGATCGACGAAACGCTGGAACGCATCCTGCGCCAGAACGTCCGCGTCCCGGACCAGGTGATGGGCGACCTGTATGCCCAGTTCACCGGCCTGGCGCTGATGGAGCGGCACACCATCGAACTGATGGACGAGTACGGACTGGCGTCGCTGGAGGAGCTCTCGCACGAACTGCGCGGCCGCAGCGAGCAGGCCATGCGCAACGCGATCCGGGCGATTCCCGACGGCACCTACCGCGCCGAGGCGGTCAGCGACGGCATCGACGCGCCGATCCGGCTGAAGATGGCGCTGACGGTGGCCGGGGACGAGATCGCGATCGACTTCGCCGGCACCGATGCGCAGGTGCAGAAATCGATCAACGTCTGCCTGGCCTACACCACCGCCTACACCTCGTATGGCGTGAAGGCGGTACTGTGCCCCGACGTGCCGAACAACGACGGCGCGCTGGCGCCATTGTCGATCGCCGCCCCGCCGGGCAGCATCCTGAACTCCCTGCCGCCGGCGGCGGGCGGCGCCCGCGCGCTGATCGGGCACTTCCTGCCCGCCATGGTCGTGCAGGCCCTGGCGCAGGTCGTGCCGGACAAGGTCATCGCCGGCGTCGGCTCGCCGCTGTGGTGCGTCAACATGGCTGGCGTGCGGCCCGACGGCCGGGGCTTCGCCAACCTGTTCTTCCTGAACGGCGGCTATGGCGCGCAGGCGCATGGCGACGGCGTCGACGTGCTTTCCTGGCCCAGCAACATCTCGTCCACCCCCGTCGAGGTGATCGAGCAGGTCGCGCCGCTCAAGGTGCATCGCCGCCAGTTCCGCGCCGCCCACGTCAACGGCGCCCATCGCGGCGGCACGGGCCAGGAACTGTTGCTGGAAAGCCTGTCGGAGCATCCCGCCACCATCTCGTTCATGGCCGAGCGGACCCGTCCCGAATCGGCCGCGCCCGGCATGGACGGGGGCGGCCCCGGCGCCCCTGGCGAAATCCTGATCGACGGCGTCAAGGTCAACCCCAAGACCCAGCACATCATCCGGCACGGCACGCGGGTACTGCTGCGCACCCCCGGCGGCGGCGGCTTCGGCGACGTGGAACAACGATCTTCGATATTGCAGGAACAGGACCGCCTGCGCGGCCATACACGATGAGACAAGACACCTACTCCCTCGGCATCGACATCGGCGGCACCTTCACCGACATCGTTCTTTACAGCCACGGCGATGCCCGGGTCTCGAGCCACAAGGAACTGACCACCCCCGACCAGCCCACGGCGGGCGCTATACGCGGGATCGCCACCCTGCTGGCGCGCGAACAGGTCGAGGGCGCGCAGGTTTCCCGGGTGGTGCACGCCACGACCCTGTTCACCAACGCGCTGATCGAACGGCGCGGCGTGAAGACCGGGCTGATCACGACCGAAGGATTCCGCGACACCCTGGAGATGCGGCGCGAATTCAAGTACGACCTGTACGACCTGTTCGTCGAGCTGCCGGCGCCCCTGGTGCCGCGCGAAGCCCGTCTGGAAGCCACGGAGCGCCTGCGCGCGGACGGCAGCGTGGATACGCCGCTGGACGAGGCCAGCGTGCTGCGCGCCGGACAGGCGCTGGCCGACCAGGGCATCGAATCGATCGCCGTCGTGTTCCTGCATGCCCACGCCAATCCGGTGCACGAGCGGCGCGCGCGGGATCTGCTGGAGGCGAGCTTCCCCGAGCTTTACGTGTCGATCTCCAGCGAAGTCTCGCCGCAGATCCGGGAATACGAGCGGACCTCGACCACGGCGGCCAACGCCTACGTGCGGCCGATCGCCGACCGCTACCTGCAAAGCCTGGAAGCGCAGCTCAAGGAACTCGGCATCGCCTGCCCGCTGCTGATGATGCTGTCCAACGGCGGATTGGCACACGCGGGCGAGGCGCGCAGGCTGCCCGTGCAACTGCTCGAATCCGGACCGGCGGCCGGCGCCATCGCCGCGGCGTACTTCAGCAAGCGGTCCGGCATCGCCGACGTGCTGGCCTTCGACATGGGCGGCACCACCGCCAAGCTGGCCATCGTCGAGGACAACCAGCCCGTGCTGGCCCACAGCTTCGAGGCCGGGCGCGAGAAGCGATTCGCCGCGGGCAGCGGGCTGCCCATCAACATCTCGACGGTCGAACTGATCGAGATCGGCGCGGGCGGCGGCAGCATCGCCCACCTGGACAACATGGGACTGCTGAAGGCCGGCCCGCAAAGCGCCAGTTCCAAACCGGGCCCCGCGTGCTACCAGCGGGGCGGCACCCGGCCCACCGTGACCGACGCCAACCTGCTGCAAGGCCACCTGGACCCGGAGACATTCGCCGGCGGCACCATGAAGCTGAGCCGCGAGGCGGCCCGCGACGCCCTCCAGCCCATCGGCCGCGAACTGTCGCTGGGGCTGGAGCAGACCGCCCACGGCGTGGTCGCCATCGTCAATGAAAACATGTCCGCCGCCGCGCGCGTCCACGTCGCCGAGCGCGGCTTCGATGCCCATCACTTCGCGCTGCTGGTCACCGGCGGCGGCGGGCCCCTGCACGGCTGCGACGTGGCGCGCCGCCTGGGCATACGGCGGGTGATCTGCCCGCCGGGCGCCGGTGTCGCCTCGGCACTGGGCCTGCTGATTGCGCCGGCCCGGGTGGACCGGTCCATCACGCTCGCCCGCCAGCTCGACGCCGTCACGCCCGAGGCGCTGGAGCAGTTGTTCCGCCAGTTGGAGGAGAACGCCGCCGCCGTCATGCAGGACACGCTGGTCGAAGGCGCCGCGTTCGCGTACGAACGCTCGGCCGACATCCGCTTCGTCGGCCAGGGGTTCGAACTGGTGACGCGCCTGCCCGACGGCCCCTTCGACGGCCAGACGGCCGACCACATCCGCGCCGCCTTCGCGGCCGCCTACGGACGGATCTTCGGACAGGTCCCGCCGGTACAGAACATCGAACTGATGAACCTGCGCGTGGCCGCCGTCGAGCAGAACGTCGAGCGCCCGCTGAACCTGTCCGGCGGCAAGCGGGACTGGACGCCCAGCACGGCATCCCGGCAGGCCTGGCAGCCCGGACGGGATGCGTGGGCCGACGCTCCGGTGCGGGCGCGGGAAACCCTGCGCGCCGGCGAGACCCTGCACGGACCGGCCATCGTCGAGGACGCCTCGTCCACCCTGATCATCCCCGCCGGCGCCACGGCCGCCATCGACACGGCGGGCAACCTGATCGTCGACCTCCAACCCACCCCGAGCGCACCAGCATGAGCCCCCGCTTTCCCATCCGGCGCGTCGGCCATGACGGCCGACACTACTTCTTCGGCTACTACAACAAGTCGAACTGGGATCCGTCCGGCCGCCTGCTGCTGGCCAACCAGGTGCCATGGCGCGACGCCCGGCTGACGCCCGGGCTTGCCGCCCAGGTTGGGTACTTCGACCTGGCGGGCGACGGCGCCTTCCATGCCATGGGCGCGACCCAGGCCTGGAACTGGCAGATGGGCTGCCAGCTTCAATGGCTGGGCGGCTCCCCCGCGCGGCGGATGATCTACAACATTCGCACCGACGACGCGCACGCACGCTATCCGTACTTCGGCGCGGAAATCCGCGACATCGACAGCGGCGCGAGCCGGGAGCTTCCGCTGCCCATCTATGTGGCCGCCCCCGACGGACGATGGGCGCTGTCGGTCGACTACCGCCGGCTGTACGTGACCCACGAGACCATCGGCTACAGCTGCGACCGCCTCCGCCCCACGCTGGCGAACCATCCCGGCGACGACGGCATCCATCGCATGGAGCTGGACACGGGCGCCTCGACGCTGCTGGTCAGCTATGACCAGTTGGCGGCCTTCCATCCCCGCGCCTCCATGCGCCGCGCCATCCACTGGGTCAGCCACATCGAGATCAACCCGTCGTCCAGCCGCATCCTGTTCCTGCACCGCTGGACCGAACGGGTCGAGGACGAGACCTGCTTCCTGCACCGCCTGATCACGATGAATCCGGACGGCACGGACATGCGGCTGCTCGAATGCTCCGACCACCCACTGCCCCAACTGGAAGAGAACTTCGATCCCGCCGCGGTGGGCACCTTCGACTACGAAAAGTCGGAGTATCAGATCTCGCACCCGCTCTGGCGCAACGACCGCGAGATCATCGTCTGGGGCCCCCACGCCGGCAGCATCCACTATCACCTGTACGAGGACCGCGAAGGCGGGCGCGTCGAGGTGGTCGGCAAGGACATCCTGACCGAGAACGGCCACATGACCTTCTCGCCCGCCAACCAGCGCTGGCTGCTGAGCGACACCTATCCGGACGACCGCACCCACGAACGCATCCTGTTCCTGTTCGACATGCGGACGGGCGCGCGCCACGACCTCGGATCGTTCTACGCCGATCCGGGCCTGAGCAAGGAGAACCGCTGCGACCTGCACCCGAGATGGCGGCCGGACGGACGCGAAGTCTGCATCGACTCGATCCACGAGGATGACCGGGGGCTGTACGTGATCGACGTCTCGGCCATCACCGGCAGGGACTGAGCGCCCCGGAGCGGGCGGCCTATACTCCCACCACTTCGGGAGCCGACATGTCCAGACCCCTGTCCTTCCACCAGATGGAGGCCTTCCGCGCGGTCGTGCTGACGGGAACCACCGTCGCGGCCGCCCGCATGCTGCACACCACGCAGCCTTCCATCAGCCGCCTGATCCACCAGGCGCAGGCGGCCAGCGGCCTCAAGCTCTTCGTCAACGACCGCGGCCGCCTGCAGCTCACGCGCGAGGGGCGGCACCTGTTCGAGACCGTGCAGCAGCACTTCCAGGGATTCGAACGCATCGAGCAGACCGTGGCCGCCCTGCGCGCCTCGGGCGCCGGCGTGTTCCGCATCGCCTCGACGCCGTCGCTGGCCCAGGGGATATTGCCCCAGGTACTGGAACGCTTCACCCGCAACCGTCCGCAGGTGCACCTGAGCGTGGATACCCCCAGCAGCCCGCAGATCGAGGACGGCCTGCGCCAGGGCCGGTTCGACATCGCCCTCTCGAACCGGCTGTTCGAGGGCGCCGAGTTCGCCACGCAGGAACTGACGCAGCACGAAGCGGTGCTGGTATGCGCGCCCGGCCATCCCTTCGGCGCGCGCCGCTCGGTGAGCGTGGCGGACCTGCGCGGCCAGGCGCTGATCAGCCTGCCGGCGCACGACGTGATCGAGCTCGAACTGGCACGGGCCCTGGCCAGCCGCAAGGTCGCGGTCTCGGTGAAGATGGAGACGATCTACTCGGCCACCATCTGCACCTTCGCCGCGCAAGGGCTCGGGGTCGGGCTCGTGAATCCCTATATCGCGGGCGTGTTCCGCGAGCGCCTGTGCATCCGGCGCTTCACGCCCAGGATTCCCGTGCGCACCTTCGCCGTCTTCGCCCGTTTCGCCCCGGCCTCGGAACTGGCCGAGCAGTTCCTGCAGGAGTTGCAGGCCGTCATGGGCAGCGACGAATGGGCGCCGGGCCGCCTGGCGACGGCCCGCCCCGCCTAGGCGGTTTCACCCCGCCACGAACCCCGCCCGCTGCGGCCACAGGCTCTGGAACGCATGCATCCGCCGCTCGCCGTACACGCCGGCGCGGGTGAACGGCTCGCCTTCGAGCCAGGCCCGCGCGTCCGCTTCGCTGTCGAAATCGATGACGAGCAGGCTGCCGACGAAGTCCTCGTCGCCTCCCCCGCCCAGCAGCGGACCGGCGAACGCGATCCGGTCCCTGACACGCTCCAGGTATTGCTTGTGGTCGGGCCGCACGCGCGCCCGGAGTTCGGGAATCCCCGGCTGCCTGCTATCCAGCAGATGGAAGACATACAACATGGCGTTACTCCACGGATTTACCTGGCATAGCGATCTTCGAGCGCGGCCCAGTCGTAGAAACCGACGATTCGTTTGTATTCCTCGAAGCTCACGCCGCGGCCGGTCAGCCTGAGTTCGCCCGAACGGATGTCCTCCAGGCACTCGCGCATGGTGCGGGTGGCGTGCATCAGGAGATTGATGCCGTAGATCACGATGCGAAAGCCCAACTGCTCGAGCTCGGCCGGCCGCAGGATGGGCGTGCGGCCGCCTTCGAGCATGTTGGCCATCAGCGTGGCGTCCAGCGACTTGCCTATGGTCTCCAGTTCCTCGATCGATTCGGGCGCCTCGATGAAGATGCCGTCGGCGCCCGCCTTGGCGTAGCGTTCGCCGCGCCGCAGCGCCTCGTCCAGGTCGTAGACCTCGCGCGCATCGGTACGGGCGATGATGAAGGTGTCCGGGTTCAGCCGGTTCTCGGCCGCGGCGCGGATGCGGGTCTCCATGTCCTCGGTGGACAGCAGCGTCTTGCCGGCGATGTGCCCGCACCGCTTGGGCGAGACCTGGTCCTCGAAGAACAGCGCCTGGGCGCCGAGCTTCTCGTAGGTATGCACCGAATGGATGACGTTCTTGATGTCGCCATAGCCGTTGTCGACGTCCACCAGCACCGGCAGGTCGGAGGCGGCCATGATGTCGCGGATGCCGGCCGCGATCTCGCCCAGCGCGGCCAGGCCGATGTCGGGCAGCCCGTAGCGCGCGCCCACCAGGGGAAAGCCGCCGATGAAATAGGCCTTGAAACCGGCCTGCCGGATCAGCAGCGCGGACAGGGCATCGTGCGCGCCCGGCAGCACCAGCGGGCGCTCGGTCCGGACCAGTTGGCGAAAGCTCGGGGTGTTCTCGAATTCTTGCATGCTGCCTACTCCAGGGTAACTTTTGCCGCCTTGATGACGGACTGCCATTTCTCCGCTTCCGCGCGCATCAGGGCGGAAAGCCGTCCCGGCGCGCCGCCCATGGGCTCCGCGCCCTGCGCTTCGAGCTGCTTGCGGATGGCGGGGTCCTGCAGGATGGCGTTGATTTCGGTGTTCAGTTTGCCGACCACCGGTGCCGGCACCCCCTTGGGCGCCATGATGCCGAACCAGGTGATGCCCTCGAAGCCGCTCAGGCCGCTTTCGCTCAGCGTGGGCAGCTCGGGCGCCAGCGGCGAACGCGCGGCGCTGGTGATCGCCAGGGCCTTGACCTTTTCCTGCCGCGCCTGGGGCAGGGTCCACACCACGCTGTCGAAGGCGAAGCTGACGCGTCCCGAAGTGATGTCGGGCACGGCCTGCACGCCGGTCTTGTAGGGGATGTGCACGGCGTCGATACCGGCCAGCAGCTTGAAGTTCTCGCCGATCAGGTGGGTGATGGTGCCCGCGCCGCTGGAGGAAAAGCTGAGTTTGCCCGGGTTCTGCTTCGCGTAGCGGATGAACTCCGCGATGTTGGCCACCGGCAGCGTCGGGCTGACGACCAGCACGTTGGGCGCGGTGCCCAGCCCGATGACGGGCTCGAAACTGGCGTCGCTGTCGTAGGACAGCTTGCGCAGCGCCGGCAGGATGCTGTGCGTGCTGGTGGTCGCCACCAGCAGCGTATGGCCGTCCGGCGCCGCCGCGGCCACCGCCTGGGCACCGATGGCACCCGCCGCGCCCGCCTTGTTCTCGACCACGACCGTCGTTCCCAGGCGCTCCCCCAGTTTCTGCGCGACGGACCGCGCCAGCGTGTCGGTGCTGCCGCCGGCGGCGAACGGCACGACGATGGTGATCGGGTGCGACGGAAATGCCCCGGCGTCGCGGGCGGCGGCAAGCGGCGGCGCGGCCAGCGATGCGCCGAGCACGGCAAGCGGCAAGTATTTCATCGGATGTCTCCTCGTGGGTTCTTGTCAATCGAAGCGGATGCCGGCGCTACGGACCACCGCGCCCCAGTGTTCGATTTCTTCCTTCAGGAACTGGCGCGTCTGCTCGGGCGTGGTGATGCGCAGATCGACGCCCAGCCCGGTCAGCTTGCCGCGCGTCGCCTCGTCGGCCAGCACCTTCGCCAGTTCCGACTGCACGCCCTGGACCACGCCGGGCGGGGTCGAGGCCGGCACAGCGAACATGGCCCAGCCTTGCAGCCGGTCCACGCTGGGCACGCCGGCCTCCGAGAAGGTGGGCGTGTCGGGCAGCTTGGGATGGCGGTCGGCCCCGGTGATGGCCAGGGCGCGGACCTTGCCGGACTCGATGTTGGGCAGCGCGCTGCCTATGGTCTCGAAGGAAAAATCGATGTGCCCGCCCAGGAGATCGGTCACGACCTGGTTCTGTCCCTTGTAGGGGACGTGGGTCACCTTGGTGTGCGTGGCGGTCTGGAACAACTCGCCGATCAGGTGGCCCGCGGTGCCCGGCCCCGGCGACCCATAGGTCAGCCTGCCGGGTTCGGCGCGGGCACGGGCGATCACGTCCTGCACCGAGCGGTAGGGTGCGCCGGCCGGCACGATCAGCACGTTGCGAGTCACCCAGGCAATGCTGACGGGGCGGAAATCGCGCTCCGGATCGTAGGGCAGTTTCGCGTACAGGGTCTTGTTCACGGCCAGGTTCGCCGTGCTGCCCACGAAGATGGTGTGGCCGTCGCCCGGCTGGCGAGCGGCGTATTCCGCGCCGATGTTGCCGCCGGCGCCGGCCTTGTTCTCGACGATCACCGGCGTGCCGAGCTGCCGGCTCAGCGTGTCGGCCACGATGCGGGTCATGACGTCGGGGGACGCGCCCGCCGAGAACGGCACGATCATGCGTATCGGCCGGGCATGGCCCTCCTGCCCCGACGCGAGCGGGGATATCAGCAACGCGGCCACGGCGGGCAGCAGGATGCAGAGGGCATCCGATCGACCGGTCTTCCAGTACATGGTGTCTCCTTCCATATATCGTTATTGATCGCTCTTGCCCAACGTCAGGCGGGCCGCCTTGTACATCGCCGCGTCGACCAGCCGGCCGCGCAGGCGCAGGGCGGCCGCGCCACGATCGACCGCGGCCTCGAAGGCCTGGACGACCTCGGTGGCCCAGGCGATTTCGTCGTCCGTCGGCGCGTAGATGCCGTTGACCACGGCTATCTGGGCGGGATGAACCACGGCCCGGGCGCGAAAGCCCAGGCCGCGCGACAACCGGGTGTCGCGCGCCAGCCCTTCCGTGTCGTCCACGCGCGCATAGACGCCGTCCACCAGCGCGAGGTGCTTGAATCCCCGCGCCGACAACACCGTGTGCTGCCGGGCATGCAGCAGTTCCGGGCCGTCGATGCTCCAGCCGCAGCCGAGATCGGTCATGAGGTCGGCGCCCTCGGCCCCGCCGAACATGACCATGCCCACGCCCGGCACCCGCTCGAGCATGCCGAACAGGCGCATGACGCCCAGGGCGCTTTCCACCAGCGCACCCTGCGCCATGCCCGGCCGCGCCGCCATGACGCCGGGCGCGATGAGGTCGGCCGCGTCCTCGACCTTCGGGCACAACATGCCCTGGACGCCCGGCGCCTGCATCGCCGCCCGCACGTCATCGGCATGCCAGGCAGTGGCCCGCGCGTTGACGCGTACCCACGTCCGGCCGTGCGCCCTGGGCGGGATCGCCGGCAGGGCTGCCCTGGCCTGCGCCTTGCACTCGTCCGGCACGGCGTCCTCGAGGTCGAGCATGACGCCGTCGGCCGCCGAGGCCAGGGCCTTCGCCACCAGCTCGGGCCGATGCGCGGGCACGAACAGCCAGGTCTTCGCGTGGCGGTCGTCGTTCACGCCCGTCCTCCCGCCGCGCCGGCATCCACCAGCGCAAGCCTCTCGGATTCTGCATAGCCCAGCTCGGCCAGCAGTTCGTCGGTGTGCTCGCCCAGCAGCGGCGCGCCGCGCGTGATGGCCGGCGTCCCATGGTCGAGCAGGATGGGATTGCGCACCGTCTCGTAACTGCCCAGCTCCGTATGCGGCGCGATGGCGACCAGGCCCCGCTCGGTGCCGTGCCCGCCGCGCAGCACTTCCTCGTAGTTGCGCACCAGGCTGCACGGCACGCCGGCACGCCGCAACGCCTGGACCAGTTCGTCGGCGCTCCTTCCGGCCACCTCGGCCTGGATCAGCGGCACCAGTTCGTCCTCGTGGCGTTTCCTGTCGGCATAGCGGGCAAAACGCGGATCCCCCGCCAGCGGCTCCACCCCCAGCACCTGGCACAGGCGCCCGAACAGCGCGTCGTTCGGCGCGCCCAGCGCGATATGGCGGCCGTCCTGGGTCTCGAACAGTTGGTAGGGCGCGGTCAGGCGATGCCGGTTGCCCAGCGGCAGGGGAACGCGATGCGTCGCCAGGTACTCGGCGGTCTCGAAGGCGGCGGCGCCGACCGAGGCCTCGATCAGCGACACATCGGCGAAGCGCCCCTCGCCATGCCGGGCCGCGCCCAGCAAACCGCTCAGGGCCGCATAGGCGGCGAACAGCGCGCCTATCATGTCGCCCGTCTGGATGCCGGGGCGCACGGGCATCCGGCCCGGCTCGCCGCTGACCGACAGCGTGCCGGACGCCGCCTCGATGATCAGGTTCACCGCGGCGTGGCCGCGCTCCGACGACGTCTGGCCGAATCCCGAGACCGCCACGTACACCAGCCGGGGGTTGAGCGCGGTCATGGCCTCCTTGCCCAGGCCGAGCTTGTCCATCACGCCCGGCCGGAAATTCTCGACCAGCGCGTCGGCGCGCCGGATCAGCCGGGTCGCGACCTCGCGCCCCCGGTCCGTCTTGAGATCGAGTGCGATGCTGCGCTTGTTGCGGTTCAATGCCATGAAGCTGGCGCTGTGGCCATCGACGAAAGGCGGCGTGTGCCGGGCCATGTCGCCGCCGTCGACGGCCTCGACCTTGATGACGTCGGCCCCCATGTCGGCCAGCAGCATGCAGGCATAGGGACCGGCGATGAAATTGCCGAATTCGACGACAGACAAGCCTCGCAAAGGACGGGTATCGTTCATGATGTGCCGTGATCAAACGTTTGACCATTATGAAGCAGCCGACCCCGCCGTGGGGCGATAATCTGGCAAAACAGTTTTCCAGGAAGCGTAAGAGTCGATGCCCAAGCCCACCCTCAAGTCCCTGGCCGCCGAGTTGCAGGTCGACGTTTCCCTGGTATCGCGCGTGTTGCGCCGGGTGCCGGGCGTGCGGGTGTCGGAAGCGAAACGGGCCCGGATCCTGGCCCTGGCCGAGCGCGCGGGCTACCGCCCGGACCGCCTGGGCCGGTCGCTCAAGACGGGGCACAGCCGGATCGTCGCGATGCTGACGCCCGACATCACCAACCCCTTCCACTCCCTGATCTTCCGCGGCGCGGAACACGTAGCCCAGCAGGCGGGCTACAACGTCATCCTCATGCACCTGAGCGACGTCGACGAATCTGGCGCCGATGCCGTCACCCCGCTGACGGAAGGCCAGTGCGACGGTGTCCTGATCGCCGCCGGCCGCGCCGACGACGACCGGTTCGCCCCGCTGCGGCGCGCGCACCTGCCGCATGTCGTCATCAACCGGCCGATAGACGGCGGCCGCGACACCCCCTGCTTCGCGCCGGACGACCGGGAGACCGGACGCCTGGGCGCGCGGCTCCTGCTGCAGGCGGGACATGCGCGCGTGGCCGCGATCCTGGGGGACATGCGCCTGGCCAACATGCAGGCGCGCCTGGAGGGTTTCCGGGAAATCGTCGACGCCGCCGCGCCGCGCGTGGAGACGACGGTGGTGGCCGACGTGCGGTCCCGCGAGGAAGTCCTGGCGGCCTTCGACCGGCTCATCGGCCTTCCCGCCGACCGCCGCCCCACCGCGCTGTTCGTCCCGCACTCCATCCATGCGCAGCTCGTTTTCGAGGCAAGCCTGCTGCGGGAGATCCATATCCCGCAGCAGCTCTCGCTGCTGGGATACGGCGGAGTCGCGCCGCCGGCCCTGAGCGCCATTGTCGTGTCGGCGGAACAGATGGGCCGGGACGCCATGCGCTACCTGCTCGCCCGCATCCAGGCGCCCGGCGATGCGGCCGCCGCGCAGACGGACCTCGGGGCCTATCCGCTGACATTCAGCCCGGGATGCACGCTGCGGCCGCCAGCGGAGGCGTAGACCGAATCTATTGTTCCGAAAAATAGGAACTTATTGACCTTATCCTATCTATCGGAACAAAATGAACCGATGGATACTGCTGCCGACAAGCTACTGGCGATGGCCCGCGAGGCGGGGCTGATCCGCGCGCGAGATCTGGCGCCGCTGGGCATTGCCCGCGTGGCCCTGACTCGCGCCGTGCGCCAGGGACAGTTGCAACGCTTGGGGCGAGGGCTGTATGGCCTGCCATCCCGCCAGATCTCCGAACACACGACACTGGCGGAAGTCGCCCGGCGGGTTCCCAAGGGAGTCATCTGCCTGCTGTCGGCGCTGCGGTTCCACGGCCTGACGACTCAGGCCCCGCATGAGGTATGGATAGCCATCGGTGGCAAGGCCGCCGTGCCCAGGCTTGGCTATCCGCCGCTGCGCATCGTGCGGTTTTCCGCCGCGGCCCTGAGCGAAGGGGTGGAAGAGCACATGGTCGATGGTGTCCTCATCCGTGTCACTGGGGTTGCCAAGACCGTGGCAGACTGCTTCAAGTACCGCAACAAGATTGGCCTGGACGTGGCCCTAGAAGCGCTGCGTGAATCGTGGGGAGAAAAGCGTATGACCAGTGAAGAGCTGTGGCACTACGCAAGTCTTTGCCGGGTAGCCAACGTCATGCGCCCGTATCTGGAAAGCCTGGAATGACGAATGCCCGCAATACCGCAGCCTCCGTACGAGCAAGGCTGCTCAACAAGGCCCGGGCCAACCGGCAGGATTTCAACCTGCTGCTTGGGCGCTACGCGTTGGAACGCATCCCGTACCGCCTGAGCCGCTCGACGTAGCTGGGCTTGCTGGATGGGGCACGATGCCCGGTGCAGATCGATATCGGTTTCGGCGATGCGGTGGTGCCTGGCCCCGAAGAGGCGCAATACCCTGTCATTCTGGACGAAATGCCCGCGCCGCATCTGCACGTATATCCGCAATACACCGTCATCGCGGAAAAATTGGAAGCCATCGTCTCGCTCGGCATGGGCAACACACGCATGAAAGACTATTTCGATCTATGGGTGTTGGCACGACATGCGGAAATCGATGGTGCAATTCTGGCCCAGGCCGTGCACGCGACATTTGGGCGGCGAGGTACGCCCATTCCTGGCGGCACGCCCTTAGGGTTGGCTGACGAGTTCGCGCAGGACAGGCGGAAAAGGCAGCAGTGGGAGGCGTTCCTGCGCAAGAATGGATTGGCGCAGGTGTCGCTGGACGAGATCATTGGAGCTATACGCCCGGCCTTGCTGGCCGCGATGCACGCATAGCCCCGAAGATCCCGGCCCCCCTTACAGGCTGCTCATCAACGCCCGCCGCAGCTCGTCCTCGCTGCGTCCGCTGCGTGCCGCATAGTCCGCCAGTTGGTCCTCGCCGATCTTCCCGACATTGAAGTACTGCGACTCGGGATGGCTGAAGTAGAAACCGGACACGGCGGCGGCGGGGTACATGGCCAGGCTGTCGGTCAGTTCCATGCCGATGTCCTGGCAGGCCATGGTCTCGAACATGTCGCGCTTGACGGTGTGCTCCGGGCAGGCAGGGTAGCCGGGCGCGGGGCGGATGCCGCGATAGGCCTCCTTGATCAGCGCTTGGTTGTCGAGCGTCTCGTCGGCGGCGTAGCCCCACAGGTCCTTGCGCACGCGCTCGTGCATGGCTTCGGCGAAGGCCTCGGCCAGCCGGTCGGCGATGGCCTTGAGCATGATGCTGGAGTAGTCGTCGAGCTGCTTCTGGAACTCGGCTTCCCACTTCTCGATGCCCAGGCCGGAGGTGACGGCGAACATGCCGATGTAGTCGGCGATGCCGCTGTCCTTGGGCGCGATGAAATCGGCCAGGCACTTGTTGTCCACGCCTTCGCGCTTGGCGGTCTGCTGGCGCAGGTTGCGCCAGGTGAACAGGACCTTCTGCCGCGACTCGTCGGCGTAGACCTCGATGTCGTCGTCATTGACGCTGTTGGCCGGGTAGAAAGCCACGACGCCGTTGGCGGTCAGCCAGCGGGCTTCGATCACGCGCTTGAGCAGGTCCAGGCCGTCGGCATGGACCTTGCGCGCCGAGTCGCCCACCACCGCGTCGTCCAGGATGGCGGGGAAGGCGCCGTGCAGGTCCCAGGTCTGGAAGAAGGGCTGCCAGTCGATGTAGCGCGCGATTTCCGCCAGGTCGAAGTTCTTGAACGTGCGGCGGCCGATGAACTTGGGCCGCGGCGGCTGGTAGCCGTCCCACGCGATGGGCGGCTTGTTGGCGCGCGCCTCGGCCAGCGGGATCAGCGGCGTCGCCTTGCGGTTGGCGTACTGTTCGCGCACGCGTTCGTACTCGTCCTTGATACCGGCGATGTATTGCGCGGCCTGGTCCGACACGAGGTTCTGCGCCACGCCCACCGATCGGCTGGCATCGGTCACGTAGATGACGGGGCCTTCGTAGTGCGGCGCGATCTTCACGGCCGTGTGCACGCGGCTGGTGGTGGCGCCGCCGATCAGCAGCGGCAGGCCGCGTTCGCGGAAATAGTCGTCGCGCTGCATCTCGGAGGCGACATAGGCCATTTCCTCCAGGCTGGGCGTGATCAGGCCCGAGAGACCGACGATGTCGGCGTTCTCTTCCTTGGCCTTGGCCAGGATCTCGGTGGCCGGCACCATGACGCCCATGTTGACGACTTCGAAGTTGTTGCACTGGAGCACGACACTGACGATGTTCTTGCCGATGTCGTGCACGTCGCCCTTGACCGTGGCGATGACGATCTTGCCCTTGGAGCGGACGTCGCCGCCGGCGGCCTCGATCTGGCGCTTCTCTTCCTCGATGAAGGGGATGAGGTGCGCCACGGCCTGCTTCATCACGCGGGCGGATTTCACCACCTGCGGCAGGAACATCTTGCCCGAGCCGAACAGGTCGCCGACGACGTTCATGCCGTCCATCAGCGGCCCCTCGATCACCTCGATGGTGCGGCCGCCGCGCGCGTCCACGGCCTGGCGGGCTTCCTCGGTGTCCTCGACGATGTAGGCGTTGATACCATGCACCAGCGAGTGCGTCAGCCGCTCGCCGTAGGGCAGGCTGCGCCAGGCCAGGTCTTCTTCCTTCTTCGCGCCCGAGCCCTTGACCGTGTCGGCGAACTGCACCAGCCGCTCGGTGGAGGTACGTTCGTCGTCCGGGTCCTTGCGGCCCAGCGGCTCGGCGCGGTCCAGCACCACGTCCTCGACCAGGTCGCGCAGCACCGGGTCCAGGTCGGCGTACACGCCCAACTGGCCGGCGTTGACGATGCCCATGGTCAGGCCTTCGCGGATGGCGTGATACAGGAAGACCGTGTGGATGGCTTCCCGCATGGGCTCGTTGCCGCGGAACGAGAAACTGACGTTGGAAATGCCGCCCGACACCTTGGCATGCGGCAGGTTCTGCCGGATCCAGCGCGTGCCCTCGATGAAATCGACGGCGTAGTGGTTGTGCTCGTCGATGCCGGTGGCGATGGCGAACACGTTCGGATCGAAGATGATGTCCTCGGGCGGAAAGCCCACCTCTTCCACCAGCAGCTTGTAGGCGCGTCCGCAGATGTCGATGCGGCGCTGCAGGGTGTCGGCCTGACCCTTCTCGTCGAAGGCCATGACCACCACCGCCGCGCCGTAACGCCGGCACAACCGGGCCTGGTGAAGGAAGGGCTCGATGCCTTCCTTCATCGAGATCGAGTTGACGACGGACTTGCCCTGCACGCACTTCAAGCCGGCCTCGATCACGGTCCACTTGGAACTGTCGATCATGACCGGGACGCGCGAGATGTCGGGCTCGGAAGCGATCAGGTTCAGGAAGCGCGCCATGCTGGCCTGCGAATCCAGCATGGCCTCGTCCATGTTGATGTCGATGATCTGCGCGCCGTTCTCGACCTGCTGGCGGGCCACGGCCAGCGCCTCGTCGAATTTTTCCTCGCGGATCAGGCGCGCGAACATCTTGCTGCCGGTGACGTTGGTGCGCTCGCCCACGTTGACGAACAGGGTCTGCTCGTCGACGTTCAGCGCCTCCAGGCCCGACAGCCGCATCTTCGCCTCGATCACCGGAGGCTGGCGCAGCGGCAGGCCGGCCACCTTGTCGGCGATGGCGCGAATGTGGTCGGGCGTCGTGCCGCAACAGCCACCCACGACGTTGACGAAGCCGGCGCGCGCGAACTCTTCCAGCAGGCGCGAGGTGTCTTCCGGGGTTTCGTCGAAACCGGTATCGCTGAGCGGGTTGGGCAGGCCGGCGTTCGGATAGACACAGACGAAGGTGTCGCTGATCTTGGACAGCTCGGCGATGTAGGGCCGCATCAGCGCCGCGCCCAGCGCGCAGTTCAGGCCGATGGTGATCGGGCGCGCGTGCCGCATCGAGTTCCAGAAGGCCTCGACCGTCTGCCCCGACAGGATGCGCCCGGAGGCGTCGGTGACCGTGCCCGAGACCATGACGGGCAGGCGTTCGCCGCGCGCCTCGAATACTTCCTCGACGGCGAAGATGGCCGCCTTGGCGTTCAGCGTGTCGAAGATGGTCTCGATCAGGACGAGGTCGATGCCGCCGTCCAGCAGCCCGTTCAACTGCTCGGCATAGGCCGCGCGCAATTCGTCGAAGGTCACGTTGCGCGCCGCCGGGTCGTTCACGTCGGGCGAGATCGACGCGGTCTTGGGCTGGGGCCCCAGCGCGCCGGCCACGAAACGCGGCCGCTCCGGCGTGCCGAATTCGTCGCAGGCCTGGCGCGCCAGCCTGGCCGAGGCCAGGTTCAGCTCGTAGGCCAGTTCGGGCAGCTCGTAGTCGCCCTGGGCGATGGAGGTCGCGCCAAAGGTGTTGGTCTCGAGGATGTCCGCGCCCGCGGCCAGATAGTCCCGATGGATTTCCAGGATGACCTCGGGCCGGGTCAGGCTGAGCAGTTCGTTGTTGCCGCGCACGTCCTTGCCGTGCGCGGCGAAGCGCTCGCCCCGGAACGCCGCCTCGTCCAGCTTGTAGCGCTGGATCATGGTGCCCATCGCGCCATCCAGGATCAGGATGCGTTCGGTCAAGAGGCGCGCGAAGTCGGCGCCGCGCGTGTAGGACGAGGGAGGATACGGAAGGGCGGGAAAAGACATGGGCGACACGGGGCCTCGCAAGAATCCCTGGCGCCGGGCCTCTGGCAAAGGCGGGGCCAGGGAATGGACTGGCTAACCCACCATTTTACCAAGCGGCCAGCCGGCTTCCCCGTTCCGCGCTTTCCGCCTCAGGGGCCGGCCGCGGCCGGCGGCTCGAAAGCCCGGATGGGGGGCAGCGGGCCGTCGTGGCGCTCGACCTGGACCACGGTGAGCTGCCCCGTGCATCCCTGGGCCAGCGACGACGTTCCCACGTCGCGCGTCAGCACGTTGGGATTGCCGTGCACGCAGAAGGGCGGTCCGTCGGCCCCGGGCTCCGCGGGGTCGTACCACGCGCCCGTCGGCAGGCGGACCACGCCGGCCCGGATGTCCCGGCTGAGCGTGGCGCTGGCCAGGCAGGCGCCGCGCCGGTTGAACAGGCGCACGATGTCGCCTTCACGGATGCCGCGCGCCGAAGCGTCGTCCGGATGCATGGTGCATACCTCCCGGCCGCCGCGCTTGGCCGCCACGCTATGGCGGCCGAAGTCCAACTGGCTGTGCAGTTTGGTGGCGGGCTGGTTGGCGACGAGGTGGAGCGGATACGTTCCGGTGGGCGCTTCCGTCGGCGCCAGCCAGGCCGGGTGCCCGGGGCAATCCGCGTAGCCGAACCCGGCCACCACGGGAGAACTCACCTGGATCCTGCCGCTCGGGGTAGGCAGCGGCGCGCCGGCGGGGTCGTCGCGAAATGCGCGCAGTATGCCGCCATCGTCTTCCCGCTGCGGCAGCGCCAGGCTTCCCTGCCGCCAGAATGCGGCGAAGTCCGGGGCCGCGACGCCGCGCTCGCGCAGGGCGGCACGGGTGCGCTCGTACAGATGCTCGAGCCACTGGCGGCTGGTCCGTCCTTCGGTGAAGGCGTCCCGCGCGCCCAGCCGTCCGGCCAGGTCGGCGAAGATGTCGTAGTCATCGCGCGCCTGCCCGTGGGGGGCCGCGATGCGGTGCATGGCGACGACCAGCGGATCGGTGGGCGTGGCGCCGATGTCCTCGCGCTCCAGGGTCATGGTGCAGGGCAGGACGATGTCCGCGTGGCGGGCCGTGGCGGTCCAGGCGATCTCGTGCACGACGAAAGTGTCCAGCCTGCGGAACGCTTCCGCCAGCCTTGCCAGGTCCTGGTGATGGTGGAAGGGATTGCCTCCGGCCCAGTACGCCAGCCGGATGCGCGGATAAGTCCGTGCCTGGCCGTTGTAGGCATAGGGCTGCCCGGGATTCAGCAACATGTCGGCGACGCGGGCGACGGGGATGAAATCCTTGACGCCGTTGGTGCCTTGAGGCAGGGCGCCGACCGACACCACATTGCTGCGCTTGCCATAGTGCGCCAGCGTGCCGAGAGCATAGGCGTAGCCGCCGCCGGGAAGACCGATCTGGCCGAGAACGGCCGCCAGCACCGCGCCGGCCCAAACGGGCTGTTCGCCGTACTCGGCGCGCTGCAGCGAATGGGACACGGTCACCAACACGCGCCTGCCCGTCAGGCCGAGCGCCAGCGCGGTAATCTCGCCCGCCTCGAGATCGCACAGCGGCGCGGCCCAGGCGGCGGACTTCGGCTGCCCGTCGCGGCGGCCCATGAGATAGTCCTCGAAGGCCGCCCAGCCGTCGCAAAAGCGCTCCAGGAAAGCACGGTCGTGCAACCCCGCGGCGACCAGCGTATGCATCAGCCCGAGCATCAGGGCCGTATCGGTGCCGGGCCGGATCGCCAGCCAGCGGGCGCCCGCCTCCTCCGGCATGTCGCCGCGCAGGGGGCTGATGCAGAAGAAGCGACAGCCTCGACGCGCCGCATCACGCATCGCGCCGCGCTCGACATGGCGGCTGATGCCGCCACTGGCGACGCGCGAATTCTTCAGCGCCATGCCGCCGAAAGACAGGACGACGTCGGAGTGGGCAACGATCTGTTCCCAGGTGACATTGCGCCGCGCGACCTCGTCCATGCTCCCCATGACGTGGGGCAGGATGACTCCCGAGGCCCCTGCGCTGTAGCTGTTGACCGATCGGACATAACCGCCCAGCGAAGTGTTCAGGAACCGGTGAACCTGACTCTGGGCATGGTGGAAGCGCCCGGCGCTGGACCAACCGTAGGAGCCGCCGAATACCGCCTGCGGGCCATGGTCCCGCTTGACGCGCGAGAGTTCGGCAGCCAGCCGGTCAAGCACCTCGTCCCAGGACACTGCCACGAATTCGTCCCGGCCCCGCCTGGCGTCGGGCCCGGGTCCATGCTCCAGCCAGCCGCGCCGCGCCATCGGCTGCGTGACGCGCGCTGGATGATCCAGGGCGCCGGGAAAATTCTCGATGATGGGGTTCGGATCGGGATCGTCGGGATGCGGCTGGACGACCAAGCCGCTCTGATCGAGGCGCGCCTGGAAGACCCCCCAGTGCGCGCTATGCGGCAACATGCCCGGCGCTGGAAATACCGTGTCGGCCATGGCCTGCCTCAGCCCCGCGGGCCGGTGGCCACGGGCGCTCCCGCTTGCGCCGACCATTCGCTCCACGATCCCGGATACAAGGCCGCGCCCGGCAGGCCGGCGACCGCCTGCGCCAGCAGGTTGTGGCAGGCCGTGACGCCGGAGCCGCACTGATTGACCCACTGCCGCACGGGCACGCCGTCCGCCAGTGCCTCGAAGGCGCGCCGCAGTTCCTCCGGCGCGCGAAACGTGGCGGCCTCGGTAAGATTGTCGCGGAAGAAGCGGTTGCGGGCCCCGGGAATATGGCCGCCCAGGGGATCCAGGGTTTCGTTCTCCCCCCTGAACCGATCGGCCGCGCGGGCGTCCATGACCAGGTGGTCGCCACTATCCAGGCCGGCGCGCAAGGCGTTGTAGGCCACGGTGCGCACCAGCGGCTCGCGCGCCGAGAAACGGCCCGGAGCCGGTTGCGCCGGCGGATCCGTTTCGACGTCCAGGCCCGCCGCGCGCCAGGCGGCCAGGCCGCCATCGAGCACGGCCGCCGCGCGGTGCCCCGCCCATCGCAGCAGCCACCACAGGCGAGCCGCGAACATGCCGCCGGCATTGTCATACGCCACGACCTGCGTATGGTCGTCGGCCCCGAACACCCGCATGGCCTGGACGAACGCCTGCCGGTCCGGCAACGGATGGCGGCCGTTGACGCCGGTCTTGGCGCCGCTCAGCACCTCCTCGAGATCGGCATGGCGGGCGCCCGGAATGTGGCCGGCTTCGTAAAGGCGCCGGCCCGCGCCGCGATCGGCCAGATCGAAACTGCAATCGATCACCAGCCATCCGGCGCCGCCCGCCGCGAGCTCCCGCGCCAGGACATCCGCGCGGACCAGGGTTTCGTACGACATGTCTGCTTCCTTCATCCAATCGGGGTCACAGCCCCATCATTTTCATCAGTTCGGGCGTGACCGCTTCGCGGTACTGTTCAATGTCCTTGACGACGTACTGGCGGAACCTGTCCATGGGCACGTCTCTCTCGACGGCCGCATCCTTGCGAATGGACTCCCGCACGGCCGGGTCTTTCAGCGCCATGCTCAGGTGGCGGGACAGCGTCTCGACCACGGCCTTGGGCGTGCCGGCCGGAGCCGCCAGGCCATACCACTGCGTCATGGTCATATCCACGCCCAGTTCCTTGAAGGTGGGCACCTCCGGCAGGGCGGGACTCCGCTCCTGGCCGGTCAGGGCCAGCACACGCAACTGTCCCTGCCGCACCTGGCCGATCAACGGCGACGCGGTCGCGAAGAACAGATCGACCTGGCCACCGATCAGATCGGAGATCGCCGGTCCCGATCCCTTGTACGGCACATGGAGCAGATTCAGCCCGGCCAGCGATTTGATACGCTCCATGCCGATATGGGCGGCGCCGCCCGTGCCCGTGGACGCGAAGGTCAGTTCCTTCTGCCGGGCCGTCTTCAGGACGTCGGCCGCGCTCTTGTACGGAGAATGCTGCGACACGAACATGCCATGCGGCGCCTCGAGAATCAGACCGATCATCGCGAAGTCGTCCGGCACCTTGTAGCGCAGCTGTTGCGGTTTGAAGGCCGGCGACGCCGCGAAATTGCCGCTCATGGCCAGGATCAGCGTGTATCCGTCGGGATTGGCGCGCGCCACCTGCTCGGCGGCGATGTTGCCGCCCGCGCCCGGACGGTTTTCCACCACCACCGTCTGGCCCAGCGTCTTGCTCATGGCCAGCGCGATCAGCCGTCCATACAGATCGCCTCCGCCTCCCGGCGGGAAACCCACCAGCAGTGTAATCGGCCGTTCGGGATAAGCGGCCAGCGCCGCCCCCTGGGGAACGGCCAGCGCGGCGCACACGCAGGCAAGCGCGCTGGCCGCCATGGCGGCGCGACGCGCCAGGGTCTTGATGTATGCCATCAATCATCTCCTTTGGTTTTTGTATACGATGGGCGCCGGTCCGGATGCCGGCAGCCCGTTCAGGACAACTGGCCGATCATCTGGTCGGACCGTGCGATCACGCGGTCCACCGACGCCGCGCATTGCCCCAGGTAGCCGGCGGGATCCGTCAACCGGGCAATCTCGTCGTCGCCGAGCAGGCCCGAAAGGCCGCGGTGGTGCCGCAACGCATCGGCGAAATCGAGCTTGTTCGTGATGCCATGCATGGAGGCCTCGTAGATCCATTCATGGGCCGTCGCCTTGCCCACGCGCTCGCTCAGCGCGAGCATCACGCGCTCGGACAGCAGATAGCCGCGCATCATGTCGAGATTGCGCGCCATGCCTTCGGCATCCACGCGCAACCCGGCCAGCAGGCCCTTGCCCTGGAACAGCATCGCGCCCAGGATCAGGCAGCACTCGGGCAGCGCCTTCCATTCGACCTTCCAGGCGATGCCATCGCGTTCGCCCTCGCTGACCATGCCCTCGATCATGAGCGCGGCGTTGTAGCGCAGCGGACGGGCCAGCCCGGCCAAGTTCTCGGCCGAGGTCGGGTTGCGCTTGTGGGGCATGGTCGAGGACCCCAGCTTGCCGTCGGAGAAGGCCTCCTCGACCTCGGCGAATTCATTGCGCTGCAGGTTGAACAGTTCGTTGCCGATCTTGGACAGCGTGGCGCCGATCATCGCGAGCAGGCAGGCATATTCGGCGAAGCGGTCGCGCGCCGGCGCCCAGCTTATCGCGGGGGTGCCCAGCCCCAGGCGGTCCAGCATGCGGCGCTCCAGCTCCGGCGCCTGCTCCCCCAGCGAAGCCTGGCTGCCCACCGCGCCGGCCAGCATGCCGACCATCACACGCGGCTCGCACTCCTTGAGGCGCTCGAAGTGGCGCGTCATTTCGTCCAGCCAGATCGCGCATTTATGCCCGAAGGTGATGGGCAGGGCCTGGACGCCATGGGTGCGCGCAACCATGAGGGTGTCCCGATGCTCCGCGGCCAGGCGCTTGAGCTCGCCGATCACCGCCAGCACGTCCCGCAGAACCACGGCATGGGCCTGCTTGACCTGCAACGCCATCCCGGTGTCCAGCACATCCTGCGTGGTGGCGCCGTAGTGCAGCCATTCCCCGTGCTCCTTGCAACGGGCCTGGACCTGCTTGAGCGCGGGAACCAGCGAATGCTTGATCCGGCGGATCTCGGCGGACATGGCCTGCAGGTCCAGCCCGGACACGTGCGCATGGCGGGCGATCTCCTCGGCCGCGGCGGCGGGAATGATGCCCAGCTCGGCTTGCGAACACGCCAGCGCGACCTCGAAATCCAGCCATTTCTGCACGCGGTTCTCTTCCGAGAAGAGCTCGCGCATCTCGTCGGTGCTCCACAGATGCTGGAGCGATTGGATGTCGAATACGGATGAAGGCATGACGAAGTCCTGGCGTCAGTGGGTGGAGGACGGACGCGGCAACAGGCGTCCGGGATTGAAGAGGGAAGCCGGATCCAGCGCATGCTTGATCCGGCGCATGAGCGCAACGGCCACGGCCGGCTTGTATTGCAGGAAGGCCTCCTGTTTGAGCCGCCCTATGCCGTGCTCGGCCGAGACCGAACCCTGCAACGCCGCGACGACGGCATGCACGCAGGCGTGCACCTCGTCCTCGACGGCGCGGAAGGTTGCATCGCTCATGCCGGACGGACGGCTCTGGTTGTAGTGCAGGTTGCCGTCGCCCACGTGCCCGAAGCACACCAGCCGTATGCCGGGCACCCGGGCGGCCAGCGCGGCGTCCGCCCGGGCAATGAATTCCGGAATACGGGAAATGGATACCGAGATGTCGTGCTTGATGGAATGTCCCTGCGCGCGCTGCGCCTCGGGCACGTGATTGCGCAGGGACCATAGCTCCTCGGCCTGGCGGCTGGACGCGGCCAGGACGGCATCGGCGACCAGGCCGCCCTCCATGGCCGCTTCCAGCGCGCCCTCGACCGCGGGCGTCGGATCGATCGCGCCGGAGGTCTCGGAAATCTCCATCAGGACCGCCCACGGATATCGCCCCTGCAGCGGATCCCGCATTCCGTCCAGAGGATGGGCCAGGACCTGGTCCAGCGCCTCGCGATTGATCAGTTCGAAGGCGGTCACCCGTTCTCCCACCGCATCCGTCAGGCAGGCCAGGAGACCGACGGCCGCCTGGGGATCCGGAACGCTCGCCCACGCGGTGATCGCCTTGCGAGGCGCGGAGAACAGCTTGAACGTGGCCGCGGTGACGATGCCCAGCGTGCCTTCCCCGCCGATGAACAATTGCTTGAGGTCGTAGCCGGTATTGTCCTTGCGCAGCGGCGTCAGCACATCGAGGACGGAGCCGTCCGCCAGCACGACCTCCACACCCAGCGTGAGCTCGCGCGTATTGCCATAGCGCACGACCTGTTCGCCGCCGGCATTGGTCGACACCACGCCGCCTATGGTGGCGGTTCCCTGGGACGCCAGCGCCAGCGGAAACAGTTTCCCGTGGACCGCCGCCGCCTCCTGCGCGGCCAGGACCGTGCAGCCGGCTTCCAGCGTCATGCTGTTGTCCAGCGGATCCACCCGGCGCACCCGGCTCAGGCGTTCGAGGCTGAGCACGATCTCCGCCCCCGAGTCGTCCGGCGTGGACCCACCCACCAGCCCGGTGTTGCCCCCCTGGGGCACGACGGCCGCGCCGTGCGCCGCGCATGCCGCCACGACGCGCGCGACCTCGGCCGTGCCGGCCGGCCGCACGACGGCCCGGGCGATGCCCGGGTAGCGGCCCCGCCAGTCGCTGCAATAGCGCGCGGTATCCCCGGCCGCGGTCAACACGTGAGGCTCGCCTACAATGGCCGCGAGTTCCGCGACCAGGGGATCGGAATGCATGGACATGGACCGCCGAAGAAGTCGAGACCGCAGGCGTGGGAAAGATCCGCGCCAAGCCGTCGGTCGTTTTATTGAATAAAATAAATTTTATTAGACAAAATCCTAAGAGGCTTCGAAGCACGTGTCAAGCCAGTCTTCCCCTACCCCGCCTGCCGGCGTCCTGGAGCGCGGTGTCACCATCCTGGAAAGTTTCAGCGCGGACCGGCTGCGGCTGTCCCTGCGTGACCTGGCCGAACACACCGGACTGGACAAGGCGACGCTGCTGCGGCTGGCCGGCGTCCTGACCAAGTCGCGCCTGCTGCATCGTTTCGACAATGGCGACTACGCGCTCGGCCCCGCGCTGCTGCACATGGGCATGCTCTATCGCAGCACCTTCGACCTGGGTGCGCGCATCCAGCCCGTGCTGCGCAACGTGATGCAGGAGACGGGCGAAACGGTCGCCCTGTATGTGCGCGTCGGCGATGACCGCATCTGCCTGTACCGGGAAAACTCTTCGCGGGAAGTGCGCCACCACGTGGAAGTCGGCACGCGGCTGCCACTGGACCAGGGCGGCTCGTCGTCGCACGTGCTGCGCGTCTATACCGGCGGCGCGACGCCGCTGGCGGACGAGATCCGCGCCAAGGGCTATGCCATGACCCAGGCGGAACGGGTCCCCGAAATGACCTCCGTGGCGCTCCCCGTCTTCGATGCCGACAGCGCGTTCATCGGTGCCGTCGTGGTGCTGGGCCTGGCCTCGCGATTCGATCCCGAAGCGCAGGCCACCGCCGTGGAAGCGGTGCGGCGCGAACTCGCCTCGCAGGGGTTCGCCTGTGTTCCGCCCGCGGGGTGGCAGCCCCAGCCTTGACGCAGGGCCCGCCCCCGCCCTGGATCACGCGGCCCCGACGCCGAACAGGCGCGTGGGCGGCGCCGCCGGCTCGCCGTCGCGCGCCGGATCGGCGAAGCCCTCGCACCAGTCGTTGATCGCCTGGGCGGTGCCGTCGTCCATCGACGGCGCGAACGCCCTCATGCGCGCCCGCAACTGCCCCCAGTCGAACGGATCCTCCGGATCGCCGCGCCGCAGATCGCGCCTGGCGAACAGCCGGCTGCCGTCGGCCATGGAGAAAGTCACGGTGCTGGGACGGCGATTCGGAAATTCGCGCTGAAAAGCCTCTTCCGTCTTGATGACGATGCGGGCGGCCAGGGCACGAAGCCGGGGATCGTCCAGGCACGGCGCCCCCATGTCCTCGATGGTCAGCCGGCCACGCAGCAACAGGACCGCGAGCACGTAGCGCAGACTGAAGCTGGTCTCGGCCGGCCGCACGGGCCAATCGACGCCGGCGATCTTCAAGGCATGCGGGAAGATCGCCACTTCCACCTCGCGGATCGCCGCGACGTCGGGGCCGTGGGTGGACAACAGTTCCTGCGCCGCGTCCAGGGGCGTGAACAGTTGGGCGCAGCAGGGCCAGGCCTTGATGGTAGCGGTATGCAGCCGCAGCGGGCCGTCCATGCCGGCGGCCAGGGCGTCCAACGGACCGTCGCCCGACAGCATGGCGTACAGGCCGCGCTTGCCGGTAACGAAGGCCCTGGCGCCGGGCAGGCCCGCGCGGGCGGCCCAGGCCGCTGTCAGGCCGTTGCGCACGGCCAGCGCGGGATGCAGCGACTTGGATTCCTGCGCGCCATCCTCCATCAACTGCCACAACCCCTGGGCCTGCGTCGCGGCGAGACCGAGGGCATGATGCAGCGCGCTCTCGGACAAGCCCAGCGCCATGGCGGATGCGGCCGCGGCGCCCAGGGCGCCGGCGGTGGCCGTGGCGTGGAAGCCGGCCGCATGGCGCGTCCCCATCGCTTCCCCCACGCGCAGGGCGACTTCGTATCCCGCAAGAACGGCGTCCGCCATGCGGCGCCGGGTCAGCCGGCCATCGTAGGCCAGCGCCATGACGGGCGTCACCGCGACCACGCCCGGATGCAGCATGGCGGCGCGATGCGCGTCGTCGATTTCGCGGATATGGGCGATCGCACCGTTGGCGAAAGCCGCCGCCGGCACCGATGTGACCGCTCCTCCGAACGTCGGCGCCGGACCCGCCCCGGGGTGGCAGTCCATGGCGACGGCCCGGAAACGGTCGGCCAGAGGCGCCCGAGCGCCGGACCAACCGGCGGTGAACCAGTCCAGCAGCGCCTGCGCCAGGCGCTCCCGCGTGGGCGGATCAAGTGGAGAAGCGGCCAGGCCGGCCACATGGCCGACCAGGAGGGATTCGGGCAGGACGGTCATGTCTCGTCATTTTATTCAACGAAATAAATTTCATTATAACGAGAGACACCACCCCGCGCACCGGAAAGCGGCGCGGTCGGATCAGGCCGGATCAGTGCAGCCGGCCACCCAGCCGCTTGAACGCGAACGGCTTCATGCCGTCCAGGTTCAGGATGGGCTCGGAACTGGCCCGCACCCGCCGGCGCGCCGGCAGTTCGGGCAGGCACGGTTCGACCTCGGTCGGGGCTTCCCCGCGCCAGATGCCCACCGCCGCCTCGACCACCTCGGCGATTTCCTCACCGCGGTTGTACTGGGCTCGCAGCCAGTCGCAGTCGCCACCACGGGTGAAGACCTCTTCGCGCAGGGCCTCCAGCAGATCCGCCGTACCCAGGCCGCGCGCCACGGGCATCAGCCTGTCGAAGGTCATGCGCAGGTGTTCGCTCAGACGGATGCGGCCATGGGCGGGGTCGACGTAATGGCCGTGCAGGCCGAAACGGGTGGCCTGGAAGCGATTGGTCCGATAGGCCATCCACGCATCGCAGCCGGGCGTGGGCTCATCGGCCAGGACAATGCCCAGCGCCTGCGCGAAGGCGGCCAGTTGGCACGCCTTCTCGACGGTGAGCGGGGTGTCGCAGACGCGGATCTCGACGGTACCGAACTCGGGCTTGGGCCGCACGTCCCAGTACAGATCCTTGATGCTCTCGATCAGGCCCGAGGTCTGCAACTGGGCGAAGTAGGCTTCGAAGCCGTGCCAGTCCACTACCTCGGGGGGCAGGTGCCCGCACATGGGGAAGGCATTCAGCGCGTTCAGGCGGCTGCACGCGAACTGGGTGTCGACCCCTTCGAAATAGGGCGACGAGGCCGACATTGCGATGAAGTGCGGCACATAGGGCGACAGCTTCTGGGTCATGGCGATCGCGGCATCGCCGCTGGGCACGCCCAGGTGGATGTGCTGGCCGAACACGGTGAACTGGCGGGCCAGGTAGCCGTACATCTCGGACAGGTACTGGAAGCGGGGCGAATCGAAGATGGTTCGGTCATGCCAGCGCATGAACGCGTGCGTGCCGCCGCCGGCCACGCGCACGCCGACGGCATCGGCGGCCTCGACCAGCAGGTCGCGCATCCCGCGCATCTCTTCCAGCAAACGGGCGGGATCGGTGTGCACCGATGAATTCAGTTCGATCATGGACCGGGTGATCTCGGGTTTGACCCGGTCCGCGTACGGATGGTTGGCGATCTGGGCAAGCAGCTCTTCGGCGGCGCCCCGCAGGTCGAAGGTTTGCGGATCGACGATCTGGAGTTCCAGCTCGATGCCCAGCGTGTTGGGCGCGGATGCCGTGAATGCGATGGACTGCATCGGGGTCTCCTTTGGAAAGGTGGCCGGGGTGAGTCATCTACCCGGGGGGCGACGCCGGACGCGCAGAGGCGTCGGGGCAGCATCACGTGAAGGAATCGTTGGGCGAGTTTAGCCGCTGGTTGATGACAGATTCCGGAAAATTGACCGATCTTAAGTGTTTCCCCTAGGCTGACACCCGAAAAACCGGGGCCCAGGAGTAAGCATCTACTGACAAATCAGCAAAAACGCGGGGGTGCGGGAGAAACCCGCCGGAAACGCCCGGCCGGCCTGGAGACGGGCGTGGAAGCGCGGGCAGGCGGATTGAAGGTGTTCGTGCTTATGCCGCGCCTGCCGACGCGATGACAGGGACCATTATAGCCCCAATGATGAAGAGTGCGTGCTTACCACCAAGGCCGGCGCGAAACGCCGGCCCGGCAGCTTCAGTGCAGGGTGACGGGATGGTGCATGTAGTCGTCGAACTGGCTCAGGAACTCGTCCACGTCTTCCATCGAAGGCTCGGTGGCGATCAACTCCCGCACCTGCGAGCGGAATTGCTCGGCCGATTCACCCGCGATGTAGATCTCGCGGCGCGCCTGCTTGTCGACGATTTCGAATCCCCCCGCGGTGGCGCCATCGAGCTGGGCGAACTCCACCACGACATAGTTGGGACTGTTGTAGATCATTTCCATGGTCTGGCTCCTGGAGACAGGGGTCTGACCGACCACCTGTTCATTAAATTGGTGCCTACGTTTGGAAATCAAGAGGGCCAACCGGATTGATACCGCCTATCGGCCACACCATGCTCGATACCGGTTTAACCCCCGTACAGCTTCACCGCTCCTGCAAAACCTGGTCCATCCAACTGCCTGCGCAACTCGGCGACGTGCTGGGCCGCGCTGACCTCTATCCACAGCCGGGCCGGCCGGACTTGCCGGAGCAGCCTCGCCACGGTCACCCGCAGCGGTAACTGCCCTACGCAACAAAAAAGTGCCGGCGTCAAGCCTTGCGTGCAAAACACGGGAGGCTTGAAACCTCATACGGGACAGTAGGTTAGCTCTTTTGGGGACCGCGTTGCAGGACTGTTGCTTGGTGGGCTAGGTGCAACATAGGAGCGTCGGGAGGGAGAACCGGATCGCACTCGGTCATGCTAGATTGCCGTGGGCGGCGGGCTTACTTCATCGTCATAGCCCAAGTGGCTTGGCGGCATCCAGTATATAGGGAGCAGCGTTATCGCGTCGACTGCTTCGCCATACGTCTGCGCGTGCAGCGCAGCGTAGTGATCAAGGTCGGCCTTGAGGCTCGCCGGGCACGCGAAGGTCAGTTTGATGCTCTCGGTCTTGGGCAAAGGTCCCTGCCGCAGCTTGCGCGTGGTGCTTGAGATAACCCCCCTGATTGGAAACCATCGGCTGATAGGGGAGCAGGATCAGGTCGTGGTTGACGATGATGCGTACCGGCAGACCCAGGCGCTCGGTAAGCGTCGGCTGGATGTTGAGGCTGCGCCGGGCCATTTCATAGGGGAGTTCCATGACACGGCTCATCCAAGCGCGTTCAGTCAGATTAACTCTGCTGCGCTAGACCGCGACCCAACCCATGAGCAAGATCCAGCGGCCTTCGCCGATTACTGCCCGATGTGTTGAAGCCTCAGCCCAGATGCTCCGCACCTCGGATTATGGCCTCGGGGAATAAATTCTGCGCAACGATCGCATTGCGGGCCGCTGCGACTTCGGGCACAAAGACCACGACTGCTAGGTCCTTCATTGCTCGCGAGCAGCACACATAGAAGAGGCGACGGGTTCGATCAAGTACGGACTCTTCACCTGCCGCCAGATTGGCTTCGTCCTTGTCCGAGAGGGGGACGTACCCAAGATACTTGCCGTAAGAATACTGCCGGAAGCCCGCTTCCTCATCGTCGATGACGACCAATACGCGCTCAAATTGGGCACCCTTCACCCCATGATGCGTGGCGAACGGTGACTCCTCTGTAAAGTAGCGCCGGTAGGCCCAGAGTTCGTCGACACCGCATGCCAGATAGGCTTGAACGTTCTCGAAACCGCTGCTGCCGTCATCCACAGGCTCTGCAACCAGATGCATGGCGAAGCGATCATCAAGGCGCAGCAACTCGTGATCTCGCACATGCGTCAAGACGTCCCGGATAGTCGCCTGCGATCCTGCTGCCAACAGACCAACAAGCCCGTCGAGCGCTTGCTGTAGCGCTGTAAGAACGGGGGCCGTCGCTTGTCCTCGAAGCCGCGCTGGTTCAAGCCTCGGGCATTCGCTGCGCAAGGTCGATATCACTGTGAACCGATCGCCCGCTTGCGCCGCGACAACTAGCGGAAGTATGTGCTGGACAAGTGGACGGAGCGGCCAGGCTGTGCCATCGCTCAGCCCTTCACTCAGACTCATTGGGGCTCGGTCATTGAGCGCAGCATACAGATTAGGGAACCCGAGCCGGTTGGCCGCTATGCGGTGCACCAGTACAAGCAGGCGGACATCGCCTTCCCGCACGTCGCTTAGCCACAGAGCGTCGCCGGTTTCGGTGGCCAGCCACTGCCTAACGGCCGCGAGGCGCGCACTCCGCTCCGCGTCCGCCGGCAGGATGAACAGATTGGAGGTACCGGCAAGCGGCTGCTCGATGCCATCAACGGTTATCGTCCGACCACGCACCTGCTCAAGACCGTCGCCAGGGGCGCGGATTGCATTGATGACCCCAAGCACCGATGTCGGGCACCGGAAGTTCTCGGGCTTTGTGATCTCCGCCCAGCCGTCGTTCAGCGGGACAGCGCCTGCTCCGCTCATATAAATCTTCTGCATCGGGTCTCCAAAGAACCCAACACACAAGCCAGGATGTTCGCCCGCAATGTGCCGTAACGCCTCGACGACCTCCGGATTGGTGTCTTGGCTCTCATCGACGAAGATGTAGGGAAAGCGCTTAGCGACGAGTTGCCTCAGCAGCGGATGCGCTGCGACGCAGGCTGGGGTGAGTTTGAGGATATCGTCATGGCCAAGAATGCCCTCAGCGTAGCTGCTGCCGGTGCCGTAGACGAACTTCTCTACTTCACTGATCGCAGTCAGCTCGGCTTCGAGATCTGCGATCTCCTGTTCGAGGCGGGCCTTCGTTTTCGCCTGAGTCCGAGGCTTGTCGTAGTGCGCGCGTCGCTCCGCGATCTTCTCGTCGATGCGGGTGGCTACCCAAGTCGCGACATCCGAATGGAACGGCCGGATGACTGACCACAGGAAACTGTGGATAGTCGAGATGTGGAATAGCGGCGAGGCCCCGACATCGGCCGAAATCTCACCGACGGCGACTTCGGTATATGTAATGCAGGCGATTTGCTGCCCGGCGCGGCGCAGGGCAGGACCGCGAGTTTCGGCTAGGTGCGCGATAGCCTTGATCAGCGAGGTCGTTTTCCCCGACCCCGCACCGGCGACCACGACAAACGAGCGTGGCGGCGTCAGATCGAGACAAGCTCGAACATCTAGATCGGCTTGTGTGTCAGGACTGCCGACCCGGCTTGTCATGCTGCTACCTCGTTGGCGGCGGCCGGTGCACCCTGGGGCGCTTCCCCATGCGGCTGGTCCTCATGCGGCAGATCCTCGTCCGGTTCCGGCGGCGCAATCTCGGTCTCAAGCCAGCTCAGGCCCTCGGCGATATAGGTTGGGACCGACCAACTGCTCGGATCTTCGGCTAACAAGGCGAGCGCGAAGTCCGTCTTGCTGAAGCTCTTAGCCTGCACGCGCTTGTGGATGCGTTCCGCAAGCGTGGTCAGGTTCTTCTCGTCGGCCTTGGCGATGCGGAGCTGAAGCGGCTTACGGTTCTTGTCTTGGCACCAGCCAAGATTTTCGAGTGCGAATGCTTCCTCCAGCGTGCGCCCGGCCAGCGCCAGGGTTTCTCCGCCCCAAGTGACATCGGTCCGGCACTGGTAGGCAACGCGTACCAAAGCGTCATTGTCGTCCGTCCTCGCCTGGATCTTCTGCTCAGCCGTCGCCTCCCACAGAGCGGCGACCGCGTCGCATTTCGGTAGCCATTGAAGCAAAGTCTGATTGGACGTCGCCGCGCCCGGATGACCGGCTATGCACGCCTTCCCGGGCTTCTCCGCAGCCGCAGGCAAATCCTCCTCGTCATCGTCAATATCCTCAGCGTGAGCGCCGGCAGCCTGCGCGTTCTCGGCGGCTGGTTCCGCGGCCTCTGGTTGACCAGCGGGTGCCGCACCCTCGCCATCCTGTCCCAGTGGACCAAACACGCTGTCGAGATCGGTGATGATGAGCGTTGTCAGTCCGAGAAACTCGATCAGCGTTTTGAATCGGTAACCGAACGCTCCGCCGATCTCTAGGACGGTGAGATAGGTCGATTGCAGCCGCGGCGCGGCATTGGCGATCATCTGCGGCAATAGCAGCCGTTCGACATTGCCTTCGACTAGCACGGTGCCATCGGCGAAGAACAGATCGCAGTGCGCGAGTTTCAAATAGCGCTCCAGGAAGCTTCGGATGTCCGGATCGGTGCTGTCGTAGAAAACCGAGAGGTTGAGCACATCGGAGGTCGACACATTCTGTGCACGGCTTCGACGAAAATAGCGGATCGGCCGGAAGCCTCGTTCGTAAAGGATATGAGTCGAATGGGTCGTGACGACGACTTGGCTCGTATAGTGCGTGCGGTCCTCGCCCTTGAGCGCTAGGATGTCCATCACCTTGCGGATGAAGGCCTGTTGAAGCTGGGCATGGAGGTGCGCTTCGGGCTCCTCGATGAAGATCAGGTGGACCGGCGGACGGTTTTCCTCGACCGCCAGCCATTGAGCGTGGAGGTCGAGTAGCTCGACCACCATGAAGATGAGGTTTTTGAAGCCAAGACCGTTATATCGATCGGGCAAGGTAGGCGGGTCGGGCTTCCCGTCATCGGCTCCCAACGCATAGTGAACGATCGCGCCATCTCGACCGCTCATGATCTGGGCAGGGTCGAGGGCCGAGCGGATCATCATGCGCGGGTTTGAGAGGCCCGGATAGCCGAGCTTCGACAAGCTCTTGAGCGTCGGTTCGAACACTCGTTCGAGATGCTCATTAAGCGAGACTTCGGATGCTGCGAGGGCGCGCAACGCTTCGATATCTTCGCCTTTCTGTTCGAGGTTGCGCCCGTAGAAACGACTGAGTACACGGGAGAGATCCTCGGCGCGAGAGCCACCTGGGCCGTCCGAGAGATGGCGTTGTGCGTTCAAGAAGTCAATGTGGAGAAGGCCCTTCAAGATCTCACGGCCGCTCCGGTCGCGTCCGGTGAGCGTGGCCGGGTCATAGCCAGCCTCTGCCACCATCTTCGCATCGAACCGCGCGGGATCGAGTACGAAATAGCGCAGCTCATATTCGTCATGTAGCCTGTCGCGAAGGAACTCCCGCAGGTTACGTGGCGAGGGATCGAAGGCGGGCGCTCCGTCTTCACCCTTAGCGACCGCATCGAGCACGCGCTGGCGCACTTCGATATAGCGTGCATGCGTCGCCGCGGGATTGGTGGGCGCGTAGGCAATACGCATCCCAACCAGCTTGCCTTCCCAAGCAAGGCTGGGAAGAAGATCGATGACACGGTGAACATCGTCCGGACCGATTTCGAACCAAACGTCGATTTCCATCGTGGGAAGGCTCGCCTCGCCATCGCCCTCACCAAACGCAACGATGTCGGCCCAAAGATCGGCACTAAAGTCGTGAATGTTGAAGCGGCCACCGCCAGTGAATAACTGGAGTGCGTGCCCGACTGATGTCTTGCCGCTGTTGTTGGCACCGACAAAAATAGAGATGTCGGAAGCAAGATCAATTACAACGTTTCGCAGCCGCCTGAAATTCCGGACGGCCAACTTCTTCAAATGCATCCTGACCTCCCCCGGTTATCGGGCCATCTGGCTGGTCAAAAGGCCAGCATTCTTATGCAGAATACTATAACTATAGCGTTTCCTTGAGGCGACGAAATCGGCAGCCACTGGTTGCTGCAACTCACAAGGACACTTTCGACTGGTGCTGCATCGGCGGAACGGCCTATCGAACGCGCCACTGCGTTAGCCGCCCCGATTCGTAAGCTCCGCGATCCCCTTGCCCTTTGGAGGCGAAGATGCATTTCACTGCGATGAGTAGAAACTTGGAGCGCATGCGTGCCGCTCTTACCGAATGGATGATTAAAGAGGAAATCCTGGGGGATGCGTTCTTCGTCGATATCGAGGCTTGGAGAGATCGAAGCGAGCCCTATGGGAACGACTCGCTCTTAGTCTTGGTGTTCGACAGCAGTACGCTTCATACAATGTTGAACTACGGTGGCGACACGATGGAGTTTGACGATCTGGTTGAGTCGTTCGGATTCTGGTACGAGCTCGGCCACTCTTGGAACATGGGCTTCTATCCTATTGAGGGGTATGACTACTCACGGCTTTCAGGCACCTATGCATCCAAGCTCCAAGATGAAAGGTGGCGCAAGAAGGCAGCCACTGTGAAGAAGCGGGCAGGACATCAATGTCAGGACTGCGGAGCCGCGAAGCCTTTGGACGCCCACCATTGCTACTACGCAAATATGCGAGAAGGCTTCGAGCCTTGGGAATACCCACTCAGTGCCCTGCGTGCTTTGTGTCGCGAGTGCCACGTCCGGCGCGAGAGATCAGAGATCAGGCTACGTGCGTTTGCTGCGTCTCTGACGAGCGAAGAACTCGACGCGCTGCGCCCCGCCATCAGTCACGCCATCTATTGGCACCAAACAGCAGCGGTGTTCTCGTCCCTTTCCGCCCTGGGGCCAGAAGAACGACACCTACAGGTAGCGTTGGAGATTCTAAGAAACGGCCGAAACGATTCCGACTGCTGAAGGGGCGTCTATCTTGCTTGGCGTCTAAATCCCCGGTCCCCAGCCATGAACGCCTCCAGCATGTGCGGGATCAGCGTCATGGCATCTACCGCCTCGCCATACGCCTGCGCGTGCAGCGCGGCGTAGCGGTCGAGGTCGGCTTTCAGGCTAGCCGGGCAGGCAAAGGTCAGCTTGACGCTTTCGGTCTTGGGCAGCGGCCCAAGCCGCAGCTTCTTGGTCGTGCTCATTGCGAAGCTCCCCGGTTGAAGAACAGCGGCTGGTAGGGACGCAGCACCAGATCCCGGTTGACGATGATGCGCACCGGCAGGCCCGGCCGACTGGTCAGCGTCGGCTGGATGTTCATGTTGCGCCGGGTGATCTCCTGGCCGACCTGATTGATGCTGTCCTGCGCGCTGTCGCGCCCCGCGATGACGATGCGGTTGCCATCCTGGCGATTCTCCGGCGCGGCCAGCTCGGCGCCAACGCCCAGCAGCGTCGTCAACACCGCACCGGCAAAGATGCGCTTCCAGTGCCAGTCCACGTCATCCTCCAGTCCGGCGTAGCCGGCCGGATCGGTGCCCACAAGGTTGTCGAGCGTCAGTGATGACGTGTCCGGCAGGATGACGCGGTTCCACACAACCTGCACGCGGCTCTGCCCGTAGCTGACTTGGCTGTTGTATTTGCCGAGAATGCGCGATCCCTGCGGGATCAGCAGGAACTTGCCTGTGGCCGTGTCATAGACCGGCTCCGTCACTGTGGCGATCACGTCGCCCGGCAAGTCCGACTTGATGCCCGTCACCAGTGCCCCGGCGATTACCGTTCCGGCCATCACCTGATATGGCGACGCCGGCAGCGCCAGATTGCCGGAGTTGCGGGTTTGCGTAGAGCCGGCTTTCAGGAACGCCTCTTTCTGGTCTTGCCGGTTCTGCACGGCGGTCGGGTCGGCGGGCTGGGCCGCCGTCGAGGCCGGCCCGGCAGCGAGCGGGTCGAAGGCCGCGAGCGCGCTTGTACCGCCAGGCACCCCCGGCGCTGCCTGCGCGACTGTGGCGGTGGCCTGCCCTTGGCCGCCCGAGCGGAAGAACACCGACGAAGCCGCAGCGGCTTCCGCCTCCTTGCGCAAGGCGTCGTTCGGATCGTGGCCGGGGGCCGCGTAGGCGGCCACGGCCGGCTGCTGCGAGTTCACGATGGCCGGGCCGAGGTCGCCCGGCAGCGGCGGCCCCAGCTCGGGCACCTTCGGCGGCAGCTTCGAGTAGTCCGCCGGCAGGCCATCCAGCCCTTCAGACTTCGAGACACGATCGACGTTGTAAAGCTCGGTCTGCTCGTTGGTGCCGCGCCGCTGCGGTTGCAGCGACCAGATCGTGGCCCCGAGCACGGTGATCGACAGGCCGCCGACAAGGATGGCCAGCGTGCGCCGGTTCAGGCGCGTGACCGGGCGCGGTTGGGCGCGCAGCGCCACCGCTTCGGGCGCGACCTTGCCCGCCTGCGGCGTGGCAAGGTCGGGGGTGTCGTCCTGGCTCATGGTCAGTTCCTCCGCGCAACGCCGTCCGTGCGCTCAATCCGCACCACGTCGCCCTTGTCACCGCCCAGGCGCAGTTCGGCCGCGCCGAACAGCCGATCCACGATGTAATACGGCGAGCGGAAGCGGTAATTAACCAGTTGCCCGTCGCCTTCCGGCCCGATCACGAACAGCGGCGGCAGCTCGCCTTGCGCGATGCC
>MKUP01000005.1 GCA_001898625.1 Burkholderiales bacterium 67-32 | reverse complement strand
CGAGCCAGGTGAACGTGCGCAACCTGGCGGCGGCCGCGGCGGGGATGACCGACAGCCAGTTCAAGAAGGGGCTGTACAGCGAGGGGCAGGGCAGCGGGTACATCCCGAGCTTCGCCAATGACCTGGACACGACGGCCAGCGGCAACAGCCATGGGGCGGCGACGGGGCAGGTGGTGGTGGAGCGGGGCGCGCGGATCGCCACGCACGTTCCGCAGACGGTGACCGAGGGCGGCGGCTATGTGCTGCTGCTGGGCGGCGAGGTGCACAACGCGGGCCAGATCACGACCGACGGCGGCCAGACAGTGCTGTCGGCCGGCGATGCCTTCGTGATCAAGAAGGGCATGGGTACCGACGCGAATCAGAACTCGACCACGCGCGGCAACGTCGTCGGCACGCAGCACCTGGAGGGTGGCGCCAGTGGCCTGGCGAGCAACACCGGCCTGATCCAGGCATCCACCGGCGATATTACGCTGGCCGGTCACGACGTGCGCCAGGGCGGCGTCGCGGTGGCGACGACCTCGGTGCACACGCGAGGCACCATCCACCTGACGGCGAGCGGCGGCGACACCGCGCAGGTTGGCCTGACGGGCGGCGGGGTCACCGCCGTCGTGCTCGATGCAAGCGCTTCGACGGCATTGGACATACAGCGCGAGACCTTGGTCCAGGACAGCGACAAGGCGGGCGACGGCATTGCCCACCGGCGCGACCAGTCGCTGGTGCAGATCGTCAGCGGCGGCGACGTACGCTTCGAAGGCGATAGCCTGACCCTGGCCACCAGCGGCCAGGTCTACGTGGATGCGTCGGGCACCAGCGAGGTCAAGAACGGCGCCGCGATCGACGTCTCCGGCTACGTCGGCGTGCGCATCGCGATGGAGGCGAACAATGTCCTGGTCAATGTGCAGGGCTTCGAGCAGCGCGACGCTTCGGTGAATCGCGACGGCGACAAGCTGCGCAACAGCGATATCTGGCTCGATCGCCGCGACCTGGTCCTGGTGCCGGCCGGCACCAATGGCTATGAAACGGATCGCTGGTACACGGCGGGCGGCCTGCTGGAGGTCGGCGGCTATCTTGGCATCACCGGCCATGGCATCGGCGAATGGTCGGCGCAGGGCGGCACCGTGCAGTTCAGTGGCGGCAGTCTGCTGACGCGCCAGGGTTCGCTGATCAATCTGTCGGGCGGCGCGCTGGACGTGCAGACCGGCTATGTGGCCCAGACCTGGCTCAAGGGCTCGGACGGCAGCCTGTACAACGCCTCGACGGCGCCGGGCGACCTGCTGTATGGCGGCTTGTACCGGGGTTTCGAGACCGACGCTTCGCGTTGGGGCGACACCGCCAAGGAGAACTTCTACAACCCCATCATCGCACCGCGGCAGCGCCTGGAGAATGGCTATACGGTGGGCCGCGACGGCGGCCGGCTGGTGGTGGCGACGAGCGCGGCGACGCTGCAGGGCGATGTCGAGACCAGCACCTACCAGGGCGAGCGGCAGCAGCGGGCGCGCGAGGCGGGGCTCGACGGCTACCGGCAGGCGCAGACAGCCGTCGCGCGCAACGGCGAACTGATCATCGGCACCTGGACACCGGTCTACGACGCCGATAGCGGCGACCTGCGCCATAGTCCGGGCGCCGTGGTCGACTCGGTAAAGATAGGCGGCGCGGGCGGCGACATCGCGCTGGAGACAGCCTGGCTCAACGCGCTGAACCTCGGCGGCCTGCGGGTCTATGCCAAGGGCGGCATCGAGGTGGGCGCATCGGTGGCGGTCGCTCCGGGCGGAGAAATCGCCCTGCATGCCGCGCAGGTCGACATCAACGCCGACCTGACGGCGCGTGGCGGCGCCATCGTCCTGGGCAACATGGTCGACCGGCACGTCAATGCCAGCGCGGGCTGGCAACGGCTTCCGCTGACGACGGCCGTGCCGGCGGGCTACGTGGCGCGCGTCGCGATCGGCGACGGCGTGACGCTGGACGCACGCGGCCTGTGGAGCAATCTGCTGAAGGACGGCGCCGACATGGGCGGCCTGCCCTTCATCAACGGCGGACGTATAGACGTGCGTAGCAGCGGCGACGTGCGGGTGGGCGCGGGCGCGCTGCTCGACGTTTCGTCGGGCGCGGCGCTCATGGCCGACGACAGCCTGCGGGGCGGCAAGGGCGGCGACATCGCATTGGTCGCCGACGCCTACTCGGCGGCGCTGGGACCCAAAGGCAGGCTTGTGCTGGAAGGCGAGCTGCGCGGCCACGGCGTCAAAGGCGGCGGGACGCTGACCCTGCAAACCGGCAACGCGGTGATCGTCGGCGGGCAGGTCGCCGGCAGCGACGGGGTCCTGAAGGCGGGCGAGACTTCGCTGGTCGATCTGATCACCAGCGAGGCTTTCACCGTAGCCGAGGGCGCGGTGCTGCCGGTGGACTATCACTACGTCCGCACGCACGCCAATCCGGGCGAGGCGATCGGCGGGGCTCCACAGATCGTTGCCGGCAATCCGGCAAGCTGGATCACGCTGGGCGCCGCCTGGACGCTGCCGAAGGCGGCCAACCAGAACGTCAGCTACAGCGTGACGCTTTCCAATGGCCAGTACCTCACGGTCGATGGCTATAGCTGGAGCACGCCGCCGACGCTGCCGGCGGGCACGGTCATCACGTCGGTCGTGAACCCGGGGAATTTTCCCATCAACTATGTCGTGGATGCCGCCATCCTGCCCAGTGGCATCCCGATCGCGCCGACGCCCGGCGTGATCAAGGCCGGCACCATCGCCGCCGGCGAGGTGACCTATGCCGCGGGCACCCTGATCCGCGCGGGCTCGTCCCTGCCGCAGGCGGTGGCGGTCGGGTCTTTGCTGCATCTGGATGCCGCGCGCTTCCAGCAGGGTTTCTCGCGTTACGAGGTGACGGGCGGCGATGGTCTGGCCGTGGCCGAAGGCGCCGATCTGCGCGCGACGATGCCGGTCCTGCAGGCCGATCTGTCCGCGGCGCGCGGGGTGGCCACCGGCGCCGATCCGCAAGAGGCGCTGGAGCAGCGGCTCGCGCCGTTGTTCGCCGAAGATGCCGGCAAGGGACGGATGACGCAGCGCGGAGGCGCTGATCTCGTGCTGACCGCCGGGAACGCGCGCAGCATGGTCGAAGGGGGGGAGAGGCCCACTCTCGCCATTGGCGAGGGCGCCCGCATCGAAGTGGATCCGGGGCGCGGCATCGTCCTGAAGGGCAACGGCCAGATCAATATCGACGGCGAACTGCGCGCCGCCGGCGGCCGCATCGGTGTGTATGGCCTGGGTTTCGGCAGCGAGGATGTCGGCCACCTGAAGGGCCATGACGGTTCGGTGTGGATAGGTAGCCATGCCGTGCTCGACGCGGCGGGCCTGGCCCGAACCGCGGTGGATGCGCAGGGGCGCCGTTACGGCGTGGTGCTGGACGGCGGCCGGATAGAAATCGGTGGCACATACCAGGCCTACGCCACCAAGGCCGATGCCATCGACAACTTCATCGTCATCCGGCCCGGCGCGCGCCTGGACGCTTCGGGCGCCGCGGCGAAGCTGGATCTGCCCGGACTGGGCGAGACGCTGCTGGCTTCCGACGGTGGAGTGATCCATCTGGCCAGCTTCAACGGCCTGTATCTCGATGGCGACATGCAAGCGGCGGCGGGGGGCGTCGGCGCCGCCGGCGGCACGCTGTCCCTGGCGCTGGAAGCGCCCGCCTACCGGGATGCAGGCAATCCGGCCGATCGCGTGCTTGTGCATCGTGAATTGCAACTGCTCAAGGAGCAGGCGCCCGAGAGCCTGGCGGCCGGGTTGCGTCCGGGCCAGGCCGATCCGGAACTGGTCTACGGCCATGGCCGTCTTGGCGCGGATCGCGTCGAGGCGGGCGGTTTCGGCAGCCTGTCCATGCTGGTCAACGGCGCCCTTTCCCTGGGCGATGGCGTGGATCTCGCGCTGGGCCAGAGCCTGCACCTGGCATCGCGCGCGATCGTTCTGGCGGAAGGGGCGCCGGTCGGTGCCAGCGTGAACCTGGCCGCGCCCTACGTGCGCCTGGCGGGTACTTCCCGCCCGGGCAAGGATAAGTACACCGTACCGTTCCTGAACGATCCTACTTCCTACCAGGGCGGGATGGTCGCGTTGCAGGACGACACGCGGCTGCGCGTCGAGGCCGGCGTGCTGGACGTGCTCAACGGGGTGCGGTTCGGCGCCTATGGCTACTCGGTGCAGAGCGGCAAGGCCCTGGTCGAGCGTCACGGCTTCGAGCAATTGGAGCTGCGCAGCCAGAACGATCTGCGATTCCTCAAGCATACGGTCGGTGACCGTACTTCCCTGACGACCGAAGGCGACCTGCTTCTGGCCGGCAGCCAGATCTATCCGGCCACCGGCTCGGTGGTCGACGTGACCGCGGGGCGCAAAGGGGTTTTCGACCAGTGGGGGACCTATCAGATCACCTTCGATCCCGAGCGCAGCCTGCGCATCGAGCGCAGCGGCGATGGCGCGGTGCCGCCGGTGCCGTACTCGGCCTTCGGTACCTTGCGCCTGCGGTCGGCCAATATCGACCAAGGCGGCGTGGTTCGCGCGCCGCTGGGCATGCTGGAGCTTGGCGTTGCCGTGGGGAATTACCAGGAACCGGGCAGGATCGTGCTGCGCCCGGGCAGTGTCACGTCCGTCAGCGCCGCGGGACTGGTCATGCCCTACGGTGGCACGGTCGACGGCCTGAGCTACAACTATGCCGGAGCGGAAGCCTGGTTCTCCGGGCTGGGCGGCGGCCTGGGCAATGTGCAACTGACGGCGGACAGCATCGAGGTTCAGGACGGTGCGCGGATCGATCTGTCCGGCGGCGGTGAACTGACGGGGGCGGGCTTTCTGACCGGGCGCGGAGGTTCCACCGACGCTCGCCTGCATCCGTTGGTGCAGATGGCGGGCGACGGCTTCGTGCTGCCGGGACTGTCGACCAATCCGGTCTACGCCATCGTTCCTGGCGCGCAGCCCGCCGTGGCGCCGATCGCGGCCGAGAAGGGCGCGGGCGATCCGATGATAGGCCGCCAGATCACGGTGGGCGACGGTGTGCCGGGCCTGGCGGCGGGCACCTATACCCTGTTGCCGGCCACCTATGCGCTGCTGCCGGGTGCCTTCCGCGTGGAATTGAACGGACTGGCTTCGAGCCAGGCCGCTTTCGGCAGCGGCACCGCCATGCGCAACGGATCCTACGCCACGGCCGCGCGCCTGGGTATCGCCCATACCGGCATCGCCGACGCGCGCACCACGCAGGCGGTGCTGACGCCGGCCGACACCTTGCGCAGCTATGCGCAATACAACGAAACCAGCTACGCGCAGTTCGGCCTGGATTGGGCGGCGCGGGACGGCGCGCCGCGGCCGCTACTGGAGCGCGATGCGCGGCAATTGGGTCTTTCGCCGGGTAGCCGCCTCGACATCGCCGCCGGCACGGCGGACTTCACCCCTGCCGAGGGTGGGCGCGGCGGCACCGTGGTGCTGAACGGCAGCCGCATCGAGATTCTTGCCGATGGCGAGGCGCCCACCCAGGGCTTCGATGGCATTTCGGTCCACGCCGGTACGCTCAACGGCCTGGGCGCCGCCGGCATCAGCATCGGCGGTGCGCCGGTGTCCACGTTCGCGGTGCAGAACGACAGCGGATCGTCGACCCAGAATTCCTGGCAGGTCAACCTGAGCAACGGCTCGACCGGTGAACTCATCCTGCGCCAGGGCGCCGTGCTGGAAGCGGCATCGGTCTTCCTGGTGGTCAACAACAAGAACCAGGGCCTGACCATCGAGCAGGGCGCGGGCATCAATACGCTGGGGCAGGGCAAGGCGCCCTGGGACTCGGCCGATGGCTATGTGTTGATGCCGGGCCAGACCGGGGTGCTGGCGGTGACCAATGGCTGGCTGAACGTGACCTCGCCCTCCGCCGACGACAGTTGGGGCGTGCTCGGCGCGGGCTATCTGCACGTCGGCACCTGCGCCGCCGGCGCGAGCTGCACCGGCGAAACCGTGCTGTACTCGGAAGGTACGATCACCGCCGCCACCAACAAGTCCTTCGAACTGGGCGAGTCGGTGCGCTATGGCACCCGCAACCTGGTGCTGGCCATGGGCGGCATCAACGTGGGCAGTGCCGAGGCGCTGGCACGGGCGGGAGCCGCCGGCATCCTGCCCTCGGGCCTGACGCTGAACCAGGGCGTGCTCGACCGTCTGCTGCGGGGTGATACCAGCACCGGCGCGCCGGCCCTGGAAAACCTCGTCCTGACCGCCGGTGATTCGGTCAACTTCTACGGCAGCGTGGATCTGAGCACCATCGACCCGGCCACCGGCAAGTCGGCGCTGGAGCGGCTGGTGCTGGGCACGCCGGCCATCTACGGCCACGGCGGCGCGGGCGACGTCGCTCGCATCGAAACCGGTACCCTGGTCTGGAACGGCGCGACCACGCCGGCGGCCAACGTCATCGCCGGCGGCGCTGGCACCGGCAGCGGCAAGCTGGTGATCGACGCGAACGTCATCGAGTTCGGCTACGGTCCCCAAAGCCAGCCCGATACGGTGGGCACGCACGAGCGCCTGGCGCTGGGCTTTGCCAGCGTGGATCTCAACGCCGGCGAACGCATCACCGCCAACCACAAGGGCGCGCTGGCGGTGTACCAGTCCCGGGGAGCCTGGGACGACACCGCCAAGGCATGGACCTATAGCGGCGGCGACCTGAACCTCAGCACGCCGCTGCTGACCGGCCAGGCCGGTTCGGTGAACCGGATCAAGGCTGGTGGCGCCATCACGGTCGCGGCCCCGGCAGGCGCCGCCGCGCCGCTGGCAGACAACGCCACCTTGGCCGATGCCCTGGGCGCCGAGCTTGCGCTGGACGCCGGCTCGCATCTCGTGCTGGACACCGCGGTGCTGCTGCCCAGTGGCAAGCTGAAGCTGTCGGCGCAGGACGACGTGACGCTGGCGGCTGGTGCGCAACTGGACCTGGCCGGCCGCAAGATCGATTTCTTCGACATCAGCAAATACAGCTGGGGCGGCGACGTGACGTTGTCGAGCCGCCAGGGCAGCGTCGTCCAGCATGCCGGCTCGACGATAGACCTGGCTGCTGAAAACAACCGCGCCGGCAAGCTGACCGTCCTGGCGTTGGAAGGGACGGCCGACCTCGCTGGCGGCGTCCTGGGCGGTAGCGCCGGGCACTACGATGCGGGTGGCACCCGGGTCCCGTTCGCGGCGGGCTACATCGACGTGCGCGCGCAGCGCATCACCGATTTCGCCGGCCTGAACGAACGGTTGACGCAGGGCGAAGTCTTCGGCGGCCGCAGCTTCCAGTTCAAGCAAGGCGACCTGGTCATCGGCGACGAGCTCAAGGCCCGCGAGATCAACGTCTCGGTCGACAACGGCAGCCTGACGGTAACGGGCCGGGTCGATGCCAGCGGCGAGCAGGCCGGCAGTATCCGCCTGGCCGCCAACGGGGGCGTCACCCTGGCCGGCAGCGCCGTGCTCGATGCCAGCTCCAGCGTGCTGCGCAAGGACAGCTACGGGCAGGCGATCGAGGCGCCCAACCGCGCCGTCATCGAGATCGACTCGGGCAGCGGCCGACTGGTGCTGGCCGACGGCGTGCGCATGGACCTGGGCGTGGCCGGCGCGAGCGCCAGCTACGGCACGGTGGCTCTCAATGCGCCGCGCCTGGGCGGTGCCACGGGCAACGACGTCGATATCGACGCCAGCGGCAGGGTTGCGATCACCGGCGCCAAATCCATCGCCGTCAATGCCTTCCATACCTACGACGATGCGGCCGCCGGCACCGAGACCACGGTGGACGGCCGCAGCTACCAGACCATCGACCAGGCCTACCTGGACGGCAAGCACGACGACAGCGTCGCCTTCATCAACAACGCGCTGGCCAACGGCGCGCTGATGAATGGCAAGCTCGCCGGCCTGCGCGCCCACGCCGACCAGTTCCACCTGCGTCCTGGCGTGGAGATCGTCAGCAACGCGTCGGTCAACCCCGACGGCAACTTGCACGTGGACGGCGACATCGATCTTTCCGGCCACCGCTACGCCAGCGTCAACCCGCGCACACAGAGGACGTCCGTCCATGGTTCGGGCGAGGCCGGCGCGCTGGTGCTGCGCGCCCAGGGCGATCTGACGGTTTTCGGCAGCATCACCGATGGTTTCGATACGACGAAGCTGGGCGTGACGGCAGACGACAACGGCTGGGTGCTGCCCGCGGGACGCATGCCCTTCGGCGGGGATCTCATCATCCCGCACGGCGGCCTGGCGACGCTGGACACCGGCACGCAGTTCGCCAGCGGCCGCACGCTCAACTACGACCTGCCGGTCGCGAGCCTGACCTTGCCGGCAGGCACGCTGCTGCCTTCCGCGATGCCGCTGGCGCAGGGCCTGACGCTGCCGGCCGGCATGGTGCTGGGGGCGGCGGTACTCGATGACAAGGGCAACGTGGTGCACGCGGCCGGCACGGTGCTGCAGGCGCCGCTGAATCTGGCCCCCGGCATGCAACTAGCGGCGGGTTTCCGCCTGCCCGCGCAGGCGGAGATCGGGGCTACGACGTGGCCAAAAGGCGTGACGCTGCCGGTGGCGATGAAGCTGGCCCGGCCGCTGGCGTTGGCCAAGGGTGCCATCGTGCCGTCGGAAACCGACGTGGTGCTGCCGGGGGGCGTGGAAATGGTGGACCTGCGTCCCACCGGTGCCGATGGCACCCAGGGGCGGACCCTGGCGCTGGCGCCGATGCTGGCGCCGGGCTCCCAATCCTGGGATATCCGCCTGGTGGCCGGCGCCGATACCACGGCGGCCGATGCGCGCCTGACGTTGCCGGACAGCTCGGCACGCCTGCTTCTGTCCGACACGCACTTCGGCATGGGACATATGCTCACGCCGATTCCCGGCACCGGTACGCCGGCCATATACGAGGCTGTCGTGTCGGCGGAAGCCGAGGCATTCTTCGCCGATCTCGCGGCATGGTACGGCCTCGTGCTGACGCCGGGGCAGGCAATCACCCAAAGCGATGTGCAGATGGCCATAGACTACGGGCTTATCTCGCAAAGTATCACCGAGCTCAACGGTTGGGGCTACGGTGAAGTGATCCATGTGTTGGATGCCGGGACGCCGCCGGACATGGCGTTCGCCCCCAAGCTGGCGCGCCAGCAACTGTTCAGCGTCTTGCGTACCGGTACCGGCGACCTGGATCTGGTGGCCGGCGGCGATTTCGAAATGGCCTCGCTCTACGGCGTCTATACGGCCGGCACGCCTTCGGCATCGCCGGGCGGTGGCTATGACCGGGCGCGCGGCCGTTTGACCGACCGTACGGTGCTGCGCCCCGAAGGGGCGATCTTCGAAGCGCTGGTGGATGGTGGTGCTGGCAGCCTGTACGCGGCTTGGTACCCCGAGCAGGGTGGCAATGTGTTGCTGCGTGCCGGCGGCGACCTGAAGGGCGACCTGGTCGGTAACAATGGCGACAGTGGCGATATCGGCTACAGATTCTCCAATACCCGCCAGCAAATCGCCAGCACGGCGGTCGGAAACTGGCTGTGGCGCCAGGGTACTGGCAGCGTCGAGATGGGCGCGGACGGGGTGCCGACGGCGTGGTGGATCAACTTCGGCACCTATGTCGCCGGCGACGCTACCGGCCAGGCCAACCCCTACAGCGCGAGATTGTTCAACAGCGATCCCTTCCTGGTGGGTTTCACCGGCATCGGCACGCTGGGTGGCGGCAACCTGACGGTGGAGGCTGGCGGCGATGCGGGCATGATCGATGCGCGGGGCATCCAGGCAACCTGGAACCAGACGTTTCATACGCCGCGCAGCCAGGGCCTGCACCTGGCCGTGGCCAGTACCGGCCGCATCACGCAGGACGGCGAACTGGTGCAGACCGGTGGCGGCGATCTCGCGCTGCGCTTGGGAGGCACTTTGAATCCGAACCCGGCACTGCGGATCAACGAGTACGACCTCAACAGTACCTTCGCCAACCTGCGTGGCGCGATCCAGATCGATGCCGGCGCGATCGGCGGTGTCAAGCTGGGCTATGGCGGGCGGGATCAGATGGATACGCGTCGGGGAGATGTGTACGTGGCAGGTGGGGGGCAGGCCACCGGCGGCCCGATCCTGGTGTTGGGCGATTCCGCTGTCCGTATCGAGACCCGCGGCGACCTGGTGTTGGGCGGAACGGCAGACCCCGGCCGCACGTTGCTGCTCAGTTCCATGCCCTTCACCTACCAGGGTACGAACCATGACGGCGCTGGCTGGACCTGGTTCTCGCTATGGTCGCCGGCCACCGGCATCGATCTGTTCAGCGCGGGGGGCAACCTGACACCGACCACGGCGTGGGACGAAAGGGCTGGGAGCGAGGAAGTGCGTTGGGGCAGCCCGGGCCGCAACCAATCGGGCAACGGCGACGGCTCCTTCTATCCGTCCATCCTTCGCGCCACCGCCGCCAACGGCAGCCTGTACTATGGCGCAAGCGCCAGTGGCGCGACCCATAGCGGCGGCGGGAACATGCGCTATGGCTACGGCACGGTACTCGCGCCTTCTCCGGTAGGCGCGCAGTTCGTCAATGCTGTCGGCAAAGGCGAGCTGCAACTAGTGGCGCAGGATTCGATCCGCGGTGCGGGCTATGTGTTTTCGGCCTCCACCGCAGACCCCCTGGCGATGGCCAGTCCCTTCCGCCCCGGTTTCGTCGGCACGGTCGGCGAGGCAGGTGGCAGGCCGTTGCTGGTCACCAACGCGGCGGCCGAGACGCAAAGATCCAACGACTGGATTTCGCAAGCCTACGACGGCGCGCCGTCGCGCGACGGCGGACGCCTGAACACCGCCGCGCTGTTCACCTTTGGCAGCCCGGCGACCGTGGCGCAGGCGGTGGCGGGCCGGGAGCCGGCGCGCTACTACGCGGTGGACGGGGATATCGTCGGCCTGCGCGTGGGCCAGGCAATCCTCTCGAACTTCCAATTGGGTTTCGATGACGCGCGCTACGAGGCGTCGATCCCGGTGGCGATCCGCGCTGGCCGAGACATCACCGATTCCGGCACGCCGCTGGGCAAGAAAGACTCGACGGTTGGCGTCCGTTCGGCGGGTTTCCCGTCGACGCGCGGCAACCTGATCGCGCACGCCTATGCCGACGAGATTTCGGTGGTGGAGGCAGGCCGTGATCTACGCAACAGCAGCTTCTATATCCTCGGGCCGGGCCTGCTCGACGTGTCGGCCGGCCGCCACGTCTATCTGGCCAACAACGGCGAGATCAAGAGCCTGGGGCCGATCAGCGGCGCGGTGTCCTCGGGCGAGCGCAGCGGCGGGGCCAGCATCTCGGTGTCGGCGGGCATGGGCAAGGGCGCGCACTGGGACGCCTTTGCCGCGCGCTACCTGGACCCGGCCAACCAGGCCGATCCGGACCAGCCCTTCGCCGACCAGCCGGGCAAGGCCCTGACCGTCTACAGCGGCAAGCTGACGCTGGCGCAATGGCTGCGCGACGAATTCGGCTATGCCGGCGAGGAAGCCGGGGCGGAGACCTTCCTGACCCGCAAGCAGGCGGAACTGGACGCGGCGCGCGCCGCCGCGCTGGCCGAAGGCCGTACCGACGAGGCGAACCGTTCCCTGGCGCGCGAGTACAAGATCGAGAGCCAACTCCACCTGGTGAACTGGCTGAGTCAGCGCTTCGGCGGCGTCAACGGCCTGGACCGGCACTTCGATCCGGCCACCACCGATGCGCGCGCCTTCTTCGACGCGTTGCCGCCGGAGCAGCGCCACGCCTATCTGCGCAATGTCTATTACGCCGAACTGCGCGAGTCCGGTCGCGAGTACAACGACACCGACGGCAAGCGCTTCGGCAGCTATCTGCGCGGGCGCGAAGCCATCGCCACCCTGTTCCCCCAGCAGGACACGCAAGGCAACAGGCTGGCGTACGAAGGCGACCTGACGATGTTCAGCAGCGCGCTGTACTTCTACGACATCGTGCACAACACCGCCGGCCAGTCGCGCCCCATACCAGGGGTCAACTACCTCACCAAGGCGCAGTGGGAGGCGATGGGCAGCCCGGCCAGCGATGTAGGGTTCTATGACGTGCTGGACGCCGGTATCCACACCAACTTCGGCGGCGACATCAGCATCATGACGCCGGGCGGCCGTACGCTGGTCGGCATCGACGGGGGCTTCAATCCCGGGCCGGGTTCGGGCGTGATGACGCAGGGCGAAGGCGACATCAGCGTCTATGCCCGCGACAGTATCTTGATGGGACAAAGCCGCATCTTCACGACATTCGGCGGCAACATCCTGGGCTGGTCGGCGCAAGGCGACATCAATGCCGGGCGGGGCTCCAAGACGACAGTGGTCTATACACCGTCGCGGCGCACGTACGACAGCGCCGGCAACGTCACCCTGTCGCCGCAGGCGCCGAGCACGGGCGCGGGCATCGCGACGCTCAATCCGATTCCCGAGGTTCCTCCGGGGGACATCGACCTGATCGCGCCCCTGGGCACGATCGACGCGGGGGAGGCGGGCATCCGTGTATCGGGGAACGTGAACCTGGCGGCGCTGCGGGTGGTGAACGCGGAGAACATCCAGGTGCAGGGCAAGTCGGTGGGGATCCCGGTGGTGGCGGCGGTGAACGTGGCGGCGCTGAGCAATGCCAGCGCGGCGGCGTCGCAGGCGGCGACGGCGGCGCAGGACGTGATGCAGCGCGAGCGGGCGGCGTCGCGCCAGGCCCTGCCGTCGGTCTTTACCGTGCGGGTGCTGGGATTCGGCAGCGATGCCGCGCCTGCTTCGCAGGAACCTGCCGCGCCGCGTGCGGTGGAACCTTCGGCCTATCGGCCGGAAGGGCTGGTGAAGGTGGTGGATGCGTCGGTGCTGACGGCGCAGGAGCGGGCGCGATTGGGGCTGTAAGGAATGCCCCGGGGCACGGTGGTTGCCGTGCCCCGCATGCCGCTGACCGGCCCGCTTGTCACGGGACGGTCATGCAGCATGGATAGCATGCGCGTCGATCTTCTCGATCCCTCGGGCCGTGCCGGCGGGTAGTCGCCGGCTGTGTCCTTTTCGAGCGCATTGATGAAAACCTTATGGCAATCTCGGCGGCAACCGTCGGCTTTTGCGTGCTGGCGGGGTGCCTAGTGGGGCTGCCCGCGCGATGCGCCTGGGCCGCACAGGCAGGCGCTCCGGCCGTCGTCCGCAGCGTGGCGGATACGGCGATGCGGTTCGATCTTCCGCGTCAGTCCCTGGCGGCGGCGCTGGAGCGGTACGGGCAGGCGACCGGCCTGCCGGTGTTCTTCGACGCGGCCCTGGTGCAGGGCCGCTGGTCGTCGCCGGTGGCCGGCTCGTACACCCCGCGGGAAGCGTTGGGGCGCATGCTGGCGTCCACGGGCTTGCATTCGCAAAGCGCGGGCGCGGGGCAGCGCGAGGCGTTCGTGATCCTGCCCGACCCGTCATCGCGCGGCACCGCTCCGCGCGGCGAACCGCCAGGTCCGCCCGCCTCGCCGGGGCTGGTTTTCCGGCGCTACGACGGCCTGGCCCAGACCCGTATCCGGGAAGCCTTCTGTGCCGATCCTCGCCTGGCGCGGGGAGACTATCGCGCCGCCGTGCAGTTCGGCATCGACCCGGCGGGACGCATCGTCGAAGCCTGGCTGCTGCATACGACCGGTGACGGGGGGCGCGATGCCGCGATCATCGCGGCGCTGCATGGCGTCAGGCTGGATCGATCGCCGCCGGCGCACATGGAGCAGCCCATCACCCTGGTGATCCAGGGCGAGAGCGGGCGGGCGTTCTGCCCCGCCGGCCGCTGAGCGGTCGCGCGATGCCCGATGCCACGATTCCCGCGCTCAGGAGTTTCCTGGTCTCCCGCTACGCCGACCTGAAGCGGACGCTGACGCGCCGGCTGGGGTGCGCCGACCTGGCCGGCGACGCGTTGCAGGATACCTGGCTGAAGCTGGAAAGCCGGGACGATGCCGAGGGCGTGAGAGAGCCGTTCGCCTACCTGTTGAGGACCGCGGTCAATGTCGCGTACGACCGGCAGCGCAATCAGAGCAGGCTGGTGTCCGCGAGCGAGATCGAGGCGCTGCTGGCTGAACAGCCGGACCCGGCTCCCGAGCCGCCGGATGCGTTGACCGCCCGCCGCGAGCTGGACACGCTGATGGCGGCCATCGGGAAGCTCCCCGAGCGGCGGCGCCAGATCCTTGTCATGGTGCGATGGGAACACGTGCCGCAGCGGGAAGTGGCCGAACGCCTGGGGGTGTCGCTACGCACGGTCGAACAGGAATTGAAGAAGGCCCACGATTTCTGCGCCGCGCGAGTGGGCCGGACGAGGCAGGAAAAATGAGTATGTGGTTTTTGCCGTGCCGATCCGTCGTTCATGTAGACGGCACACCCATGGACGGCCACGCGGCAGAGGCGGGGCGATGAAGACTTCGACGGAGCGGGACGCGTACGGCGACGGCTCGCGCATACAGCGCGAGGCGCAGGCCTGGTTGCGCCGCCTGACTTCGGGCGAAGCCACGCAGCACGACGTGGACGGATTCCGCCGCTGGCGTGGCAGCAGTCCGGCGCATGGCCACGCCTTCGCAGAGGCCCGGCGGGTATGGAACATGCTCGATCCCGCGGCCGCGCGGCTTGTCTCGGCTGGCCTGGGGGTGGTTCCCGCCGGGCAGGCGGACCGGGCATGGCGACGCCGCGCTTTCCTGGGCGCGGCCCTGGGCGCCGCGGGGGCGGCCGGCGTGGCGGCGGTCGCGCCGCTGTCGCTGTGGCCCGGCGCCGGGGAGTGGGGGGCCGACTATCGGACCGGCACCGGCGAACGGCGCCGGCTCGACTTCACGGACCAGGCCCAGGTCGAACTGAATACCCGTACGGCGTTGAATCGGTATGAAGTCGATGGCCGGACGCGGGGCGTGCGGTTGATCCAGGGAGAGGCGGCGGTGGACCTGACAACGTCTTCCACGCCGTTCGAAGTCGTGGCCGGGGCGGGCCACGTCATTGGGGAAGCGGGTGGGTTCGTCGTGCGCCATCTGGGCGGGTCGAGCTGCGTCACCTGCATCGAAGGCCTGGTCCGGGTGGAGCATCCCCGGGGCGTGCGCCAACTCGCGGGAGGGCAGCAACTGTCCTATGACGACGCCACGGTACGGGACGTGGCCACCGTGAATACCGAGGAATGGTCGGCCTGGCGGCAAGGCCTGCTGGTTTTCAGGAAGGCGCCGTTGTCCACGGTGATCGACGAAATCAATCGCTATCGCTCCGGCAAGGTGGTGCTGTGGGCGGATGCCTTGCGTGATCGCGAAGTGAGCGGCCGGTTTTCGATCGCCTCGCTCGATACGGTGTTGCTGCAGATCCAGCGTTCGTACGGACTGCGGTCGCAGTCCCTGCCCGGCGGCGTGCTGATTCTCAGTTGAAGCGCCGCCCGGCCCGGCCCGCACATGACAAAAGAAAGTCTAGTGGGTTTTGCCGTCAGGATCCGTCAATCCAGTGAGGCTCGCACGGCGCTTTCCGGCGCATGGGGCGCGATACGACTCGAATCATCGCTGGGGATCAGATGGGCACTCATGAACGCCGCGCAGGCACCTTCACTTACCTCCGCAACCACCAGACCAGGCTGCGTCGGTCGCCGTTGACCCATGCCATCGCGCTGGCCCTGGCGGCGGGAGGCGCGGCCGGCAGTGCGCATGCGCAGCAGGCCTTCAGCCCGGCCTGGTTCGCGGCCAAGGGTGCGGCGCAGGGCACGGCGACGGCGACGGGGCGGCTGCCCAATGGCTTGCCGGCTTCGTCGCTGACGGCGCCCGAGCAGCAGTCGGCGGCGGCGCGGCAGAAGTTGCAGACCTCGATCAACAACCTGAACTTGGCGGCGCAGGCGATCGCGGCGCAGCAGGCGCTGCAGAAGGCGGCGCGGGAGGCGGCGCAGGCCAGCGGATCGTCGGTGCCGGACGGCCTGGGCGAGGGCGGCCTGAAGGTCGATGCCAACAGCCTGACGGCGGGCTGGCTCAACGCCAAGGATCCGGTGCAGACGGCGTCGGGCGGTCAGACCAAGGTGACGATCGAGCAGACGGCGGACAAGGCGATCCTGAACTGGGAGACGTTCAACGTCGGTAAGGAGACGACGGTGGCGTTCGACCAGCAGGCGAACTGGTCGGTGCTGAACCGGGTGAACGATCCGCAGGCGCGTCCGAGCCAGATCCAGGGGCGGATCGAGGCGCCGGGGACGGTGATGATCGTGAACCGCAACGGGATCGTGTTCAGCGGATCGAGCCAGGTGAACGTGCGCAACCTGGCGGCGGCCGCGGCGGGGATGACCGACAGCCAGTTCAAGAAGGG
>MKUP01000004.1 GCA_001898625.1 Burkholderiales bacterium 67-32 | reverse complement strand
GTGCGCAACCTGGCGGCGGCCGCGGCGGGGATGACCGACAGCCAGTTCAAGAAGGGGCTGTACAGCGAGGGGCAGGGCAGTGGGTACATCCCGAGCTTCGCCAACGATCTGGACACGACGGCCAGCGGCAACAGCCATGGGGCGGCGACGGGGCAGGTGGTGGTGGAGCGGGGGGCGCGGATCGCCACGCACGTTCCGCAGACGGTGACCGAGGGCGGCGGCTATGTACTGCTGCTGGGCGGCGAGGTCCACAACGCGGGCCAGATCACGACCGACGGCGGCCAGACGGTGCTGTCGGCCGGGGATGCCTTCGTGATCAAGAAGGGCATGGGTACCGACGCGAACCAGGGCTCCACGACGCGGGGCCAGGTAGTGCAGGCGCTGTCAGCGCAGGAAGGCGGAGCCGGCAGGGTGGTGAACCGGGGCCTGATCCAGGCCAAGACCGGAGACATCAGCCTGGTGGGCAAGGAGGTGCGCCAGGAGGGGGTCGTCGTGTCGACCACCTCGGTGCATACGCGGGGCACGGTGCACCTGCGCAGCGGCGCGGAGCATGCCGAGGGCAGTGTGGTGCTGGGCGAAGGCAGCGTGACGAGCATCCTGCTCGACGAGAGCGCGACCACGGCGCTGGACGTGCAGCGCGAAGCCCTGGTGCAGGAGAAAGGCGAGATCACGGATCGCCGCGACCAGTCGCTGGTGCAGATCGACAGCGGCGGCACCGTCGGTTTCGAGCGCGGCAGCCTGACCCTGGCCACCGGCGGCCAGGTCTACGTCGAGGCGGCGGGTGGCACGCAGGTGCGCGACGGGGCGGATATCGACGTGTCCGGCCACGTGGGGGTACGCATCGCCATGGAGGCCAACAACGTACTGATCAACGTGCAAGGCTTCGAGCAGCGCGACACGCCGGTGAATCGCGACGGCGACAAGCTGCGCAACAGCGAGATCTGGTTGGACCGCCGCGATCTGGTCCTGGTGCGCGCCGGCACCAACGGCTACGAGAGCGACCGCTGGTACACGGCAGGCGGCCTGCTGGAGGTCGGCGGCTATCTTGGCATTACCGGCCATGGCATAGGCGAGTGGTCGGCCCAGGGCGGCACGGTGAAGTTCAGCGGCGCGGACGTGATCACGCAGCGTGGGTCGCGCATCAATCTGTCGGGGGGAACCCTGGACGTGCAGACGGGATGGGTCAACCGGACCTGGCTGAAGGGGGCGGACGGCAATCTGTACGCGGCCTCCACCGCGCCGGGCGACTTGCTGTACACCGGCTTGTACCGGGGTTTCGAGACCGACGCTTCGCGCTGGGGCGATGCGGCGAAAGAGAGTTTCTACAACCCGATCATCGCGCCGCTGCGGCGTCTGGAAAATGGCTATACGGTGGGCCGCGACGGCGGCCGGCTGGTGGTGGCGACGGCCGCTGCGACGCTGCAGGGCGACATCGAGACCAGCACCTACCAGGGCGATCGCCAGGTGCGCGCGCGCGAGGCTGGGCTGGACGGGTATCGTCAGGCGCAGACGGCGGCCGCGCGGCGGGCCGAGTTGATCGTGGGCAATCTGCGGCCGGTCTACGACAAGGAAACCCGCGACCTGCGGTACAGCCCGGACGCCGTGGTCGAACGTGTGGTGATCGGCGACGACGGCGCGCCGGACTCGGGCATAGGGCTCGAGGCGGCGTGGCTGGACGGCCTGGGGCTCGGCGGCCTGAAGGTCTACGCCTCCGGCGGTATAGAAGTGCGCGAGGCGGTGGGCGTCGCGCCGGGCGGCGAGATCGGGCTGCATGCGACCCAGGTGGACGTGCTGGCCGACCTGACGGCGCGGGGCGGCAGCATCGCGCTGGGCAACATGGTCAACCGCCAGACGGGCGCGAATGGCGGATGGGTGGAGGCGCCGATTGCGTCCGCTCCGCCCCAGGCCTACGAGGCGCGTACCCGCATCGGCGAAGGCGTGACCCTGGATGCCCGGGGCATGTGGACCAACCTGTGGCAGGACAAGACTTCCACGGGTGGAATGCCCTATGTGGATGGCGGACAGATCTTGCTGGCCAGCTCCGGCGATGTGTTGCTGGAGGCGGGCAGCCTGGTGGACGTGTCGTCGGGCGCGACGCTCAAGGCCGATGGCGGGACGCTGTCCGGCGGGCGCGGCGGCAGTGTGTCCCTGCATGCGAATGCCTATGCGGCCTCGGGTGCGGCGGCGGGGAAGCTGGTGCTGGAGGGCGAGATCCGCGGACACGGTGTCAAGGGAGGGGGGCGCCTGTCGCTGCGGTCCGGAGAGGCGATCGTGATCGGCGGACAGGTGCAGGGCAGCGACGGCGTCCTGCGCGAGGGCGAGACCTCGCTGGTGGACCTGGTCACGGACGAGGCCTTCACGATCGCGGCCGGTGCGGTCCTGCCGCTGGATTACCAGTACACCCGCACGCATGCCGCGGCGGGCGAGATGCTGGGGTCGGCGCCACGTGTGGAAGCGGGCAACCCGGGCAGTTGGCTGACCCTGGCCACCACCTGGACGCCGCCGCGGGCGACGGGAAGTTCGAGCTACACGATCCAGACGCAGGATGGCCGCCGGATCGGGGTCTATTCATGGGCCACTCCGGCGCCCATCGAGGCCGGGACGGTCATTGTCGCGATTTCCGGCGCGAGTTACTTCCCCACGAACTGGGTCGTTCCCGCTTCGGTATTTCCCCAGGGCATGACCGTGGCACCGTCGGCGGGCGTCTACAAAGCGGGCACCGTGTCGCCGGTCGACGCCGTCTTCATGCCGGGTACCGTGCTCGCCGCGGGCAGCCGCCTGCCGCAGTCGGTGGCGGTGCGCACGCCCATGCATCTGGATGCCGACACTTTCCAGTTGGGTTTTTCGCGCTACGCGGTACAAGGCATGGGGGGGGTGGCGGTGGCGGAGCAGGCGGCGGTCGACGTCTCGATGCCGGTGCTCCGTTTTGACTCCCAGTCGGGACGCGAGGTGGCCTCCGGCGCCGAGCCGGCTGACGCCTTGGCGGTCTGGCTGCCGGATTTGACGCTGGATGACCCCGCCCGGGCCCGCCTGACGCGGCGCGCCGGCGCCAGCCTGGAACTGCTGGCTGGCGAGCGTGGCATCGGGCAAGTCGCCAGCTTGAGCATAGGCCGGGGCGCCACCGTGCGCGTGGACCCTCGCCAGACGATCCGTCTGCTTTCCAACGGGCAGGTCCGGGTCGATGGGCGCCTGGAAGCCCACGGCGGCGCCATCGAGGTCCTCCCCGCCGGATTCAGGCAAGCCGGCCTGGCCCAGAGCCATGCCCGTTCGATCTGGATCGGATCCGAGGCCGTGCTGGACGTGTCGGGCCAGGCCTACGTGGCGCGCGACGCCAACGGCCTGCGCTACGGGTTTGTGGATGATGGCGGCCGCATCGAGCTTGGCGGCACTTATGGCCGCGATGCCACCGTGGCCGAGGTGACGGACGCTTTCGTGATCCTTCGGCCGGGCGCCGAACTCAATGCCTCGGGCAGCGCCGCAACCGTCGACATCGAAGGCCGGCGCGACACGCCGCTCGCCTCCAATGGCGGCCTGATCTACCTGGGCAGCCAGAATGGCTTGTACCTGGACGGCACGCTGCGCGCCGCGGCCGGTGGCGCCGGCGCCGTGGGCGGCACGCTCGCCGTGGCCCTGGAGTCGCCGAACTATGCCAATGCCGAGAACCCGGACGACGCGGTGCGCGCACTGCGCGAACTGCACCTGGTGCGCGAGCAGTCTGCTGAAAGCCTGCCGGCCGGCTTGCGGCCCGGGCAGGCCGATGCCGCGCTGGTCTATGGCCATGGCCGCCTGGGGGCGGATGCGATCCGGGCGGGTGGCTTCGACACCCTGTCCACCCTGGTCAATGGCGTCCTGAGCCTGGAGGGCGGGCTGGAACTCGACCTGGGCCTGGGCCTGCGCCTGGCGGCCGGGTTCATCGGCCTGCGGGAAGGCAGCGAGCCCGGCGCGCAGGTCCGGTTGTCGGCGCCCTATGTGCGCCTGGCCGGCGCCACGCGCAACCAGCTGGACCACCACATCATGCCCTTTCCCCAGGGCAGCCTGTCGCCTGGGATCCTGCCGGGTTCCGCGCTGACGATCGATGGCTACCTGATCGACGTGATCGAGAACGTGCGCTTCGGCACGCGCGGTTCGATCACGCAGGCATCGGGCGGGTCGCGGGCGGTCGAGCGGGACGCCTTCGACCACACCACGCTGCGCAGCCAGGGCGACCTGCGCTTCCTGAAGTCCCTGGCTGCCGACCGCAGCAAGCTCAACGTGCCGGGCGACCTGCTCCTGGCGGCCAGCCAGGTCTATCCGGCCACCCATGCCCGCGCGGAGATCTGGGTGGGCCAAGGGAATGCAGGCTTCGACCCCGAGCGCAGCTTGAGGATCGAGCGCATCGGCGATGCGCAGGCCGCGGTTCCTTATTCCGTCTTCGGCTGGCTGACGCTGGGCGCCGCCAACATCGAACAGGGCGGCGTGCTGCGTGCGCCGCTGGGGCAGATCAGCCTTGGCGGCGATGCCGTGCAGCGCCTGGATCTGCTGCCGGGCAGCCTGACCTCGGTCAGCGCCGCCGGCCTGGTCATGCCCTATGGCGGGTCCATCGACGGCCTGACTTATCTCTACAACGGTGTCGACGTTGCCTACGATGGCGTGGGATCCGGCCGCGTCGGGCAGGTCGGCCTGGCCGCCCAGCGCATCGATGTGCAGGAGGGCGCGGTGCTCGACTTGTCGGGGGGCGGGGAACTGCGTGGCGCCGCGTTCCTGACGGGACGCGGCGGCTCGACCGATGCGCGCCTGAACCCCTTGGTGCAGAGCGCCCGCGACGGCTTCGTGCTGCCGGGCCTGGCCACCAATCCGGTCTACGCCATTGTGCCGGGCGTGCAGGCGGGTCAGGCCCCCGTGGCCGCGGAAGCCGGCGCGGGCGATCCGCTGATCGGCAGGCAGGTCGTGATCGGGCAGGGCGTGCCGGGGCTGCCCGCCGGTACCTACACTTTGCTGCCCTCGACCTACGCGCTGATGCCGGGAGCGTTCCGGGTGGAGCTGAACGGGCTGGCGGCCAGCACGGCCATGCCTGGGGAGGTCAGCCCCATGCGCAATGGTTCGTTCACCGCGCCGGTCCGCCTGGGCTATGCCGGCACATCCCTGATCGACGGCCTGTCGACGCCGGCCGTCCTGACGCCGGCCGATACCCTGCGCCGGTATTCGAACTACAACGAAATCAGCTATGCCGAGTTCGCGCTGAACTGGGCCAGCCGCGACGGCGTGCCGCGCCCGCTGCTGGAGCGCGATGCCAAGATCCTGGCCTTGGCGCCGGGCAAGGGCGTGGATGGCGAGAACGCCCTGGAAGTGGCGGCCGGCGCCGTCCGCTTCGCCCCGGCCAAGGGGGGATATGGTGGCAGCCTGAAGCTGGAGGGGGAGCGGATCGAGATCCTGGCCGATGGCCAGGCGCCGACGGCAGGCTTCGAGGGGACTTCGGTCCATGCCCGTGTGTTGAACGGAATCGGGGCGCCCACCCTGGGCGTGGGCGCGCTGCCCACGGCGCGTTTTGGATTGGATGCGACCCAGGACGCCAACATGGTCGACTTCGGCACCTCGGGGACGGGCACGCGCGCCATTATCCTGCGTGACGGCGCGGTGCTGAAGGCGGCCCAGGTCTTCCTGGTCACCGGCGATCCCCGGGGCGGAATCACCATCGAACAGGGCGCGGGCATCAATACCCTGGGCCAGGGCGATGTCTCCTGGGATTCGCGCGACGGCTACGTTTTCCTCCCCCGCCAGCGCAGTGTGGTGGCCGTTTCCAATGGCTGGCTGGACATGCTGGCGCCCGCCGCCGGCGACACCATTTTCGGCCCGGGCACGATCTCGATCGGGGAATGCGCCGTCGGCGCGCACTGCGCCGGCATCACCCAGCTTTATTCGGAAGGCACGATCACGGCCGCGACCGACAAGGCCTTCATCCTGAGCGAATCGGTGCGCTACGGCACGCGCAACCTGGTGCTGGCCATGGGCGGCATCAACGCGGGCAGCGCGCAGGCGCTGGCGGCGGCCGCGGCCGCGCACACCCTGCCGCCCGGCCTCACCTTGAACCAGCAGGTATTGGAGCGGCTGCTGCGGGGCGACACCAGCCTGGGCGCGCCCGCGCTCGAGAACCTGGTGCTGACCGCGCGCGACGCGTTCAACTTCTATGGCGACGTGACGCTGAGCACCCTCGATCCGGCCACCGGCAAGTCGGCGCTGGAGCGCCTGGTGCTGGGGGCGCCGGCCCTGTATGGCCATGGCGACGCGGGCACCGTGGCCCGCATCGAGACGGACACCCTGGTGTGGAACGGCGCGACCACGGCGCCGCAGGCGCCGGTCGCGGGCGGGCCGGGGACGGGGGCGGGACGACTCGTCGTCGACGCCAAGGCGATCGAATTCGGCTTCGGGCCGAACAGCCGTCCGGACACCGTTGCCGGCTACGACCGCCTGGCGCTGGGTTTCTCGACGGTCAGCCTGAACGCCAGCGAACGCGTGACCGCCAATCACAAGGGATCCCTGTCGGTGTATCAGTCGCAGGGCGTCTGGGACGAGGCCAGCAAGTCCTGGACCTACCAGGGCGGTGACCTGCAGATCACCACCCCCTTGCTGACCGGCGCCGCGGGTTCGGTCAATGCCTTGCGCGCCGGCGGCAGCATCGTGGTCGTGGCGCCGCAGGGATCGACGGCGCCGCTGCCCGATGCCGCCGCCTCGACCGCCGCCCTGGGGGCCGAGCTGTCGCTGGAAGCCGGCAAGAACCTGGTGCTGGACACCGCCGTGCTGCTGCCCAGCGGCAAGCTGGCCTTGTCCGCCCAGGATGACGTGAACCTGGCATCCGGAGCCCGGCTGGACCTGGCCGGCCGCCAGATCGACTTCTTCGATGTCAGCAAGTACAGCTGGGGCGGCGACGTCCTGCTCTCGAGCCGTCACGGCGACGTGCTGCAGCATGCCGACGCCGGCATCGATGTCTCGGCCCGGTTCAACCGGGCCGGCAAGGTCGAAGCCAGCGCCCTGGAAGGCACGGTCGACCTGGCCGGCCAGATCCTGGGCGGCAGCACCGGCCATTACGACGCCGGCGGCACCGCCGTGCCCTATGCGTCGGGGTATGTGGACGTCCGTGGCCGGCACATCGCCGACTTCGCGGGCCTGAACGCCCGTCTGACGGCGGGCGAGGTCTTCGGCGGACGTAGTTTCCAGTTGAAGGAAGGCAGCCTGGAGATCGGCAGCGAACTCAAGGCGCGCGAGATCAATGTCTCGGTCGACAACGGCAGCCTGCGAGTGACGGGCCGTGTGGACGCGAGCGGCGAACAGGCGGGCAGCATCCGTTTGGCCGCCAACGAAGGCGTGACCATCGCCGGCACGGCGCAACTGGACGCCAGCGCCACGGTGTTGCGCCGCGACAGCTACGGCCAGGTCATCGAGGCGCCCAACCGGGCCGTGATCGAACTGGACTCGGGCGACGGCCGCCTGGTGCTGGAATCCGGCGCCAGGCTGGACGTGAGCGTGGAAGGCGCGCCGGCGGCCTACGGCACGGTGGCGCTGAACGCGCCACGCCTGGGCGGGGCGCGCGGCCGGGACGTGGCGATCGATGCCGGCGGCACGCTGGTCATCGACGGCGCCAAGACTCTCTTTGTCAATGCTTTCCAACGCTACGACGATGCCCGGGTCGGCACGGACGAGACGGCCGATGGCCGCAGCTACCAGGTGGTCGACCAGGCCTACCTGGACGAGAAGCACGCCGACAGCGTGGCCTTCATCGGCAATGCGCTGGCCAACGATGCGCTGAAGGTTCGCCTGAAGGGCCTGAGCAGCTACGAGGACGCCTTCCACCTGCGTCCCGGCGTGGAGATCGTGAGCAACCGGGCGGTGAACCCGGACGGCGACCTGCACGTCGACGGCGACCTGGACTTGTCGGGCCATCGCTATGCAAGCCTGAACCGGCACACCCAGAAGACGGGCGTCTACGGCTCGGGCGAAGCGGGGGCGCTGGCGCTGCGCGCTGAAGGCGACCTGGCCGTCTACGGCAGCATCACCGACGGCTTCGACACCTCCCGGCTCGGCCAGACCCTGGACGACAACGGCTGGATCCTGGCCGCGGGCATGCTGCCCTTCGGTGGGGAACTGATCGTGCCGGAAGGCGGACGGGTCACGCTGGCCGCGGGCACCACCTTCGAAAGCCGGCATGTCTTGAACTACGCGGTGCCGCTGACGGGCTTCACCATGGCGGCCGGCGGCGTGCTGCCGGTCGCCGCTCCGCTTGCCCAGCCCCTGACGCTGCCGGCCGGGACGGTGCTGAGCGGCGCCATCCTGGATGCGAAGGGAACGGTCCTCCACCAGGCGGGCACGGTACTGGCCGAACCCGCCATCCTCGAGCCCGGCATGCGGCTGGGCGCGGGCTTTCGCATGACGGTCGACACCGCCGTGGGGCCCGTGACCTGGCCCAAGGACGTGCCGCTGCCGCGCCTTCTGCACCGCGCGTCACTGGTGACGCTGGCCGCGGACGTGAGCCTGCAGAAGGGGGCGCGGATTCCGTCGATGACGCGGGTCGTGCTGCCGGATGGCGCCCCGTGGGTCGATTTGCGGGCGCCGGATGCCGACGGCAACCACGGCCGGGCGTTCGCCCTGGCGCCGATGCTGTCTTCGGGTTCGCAGTCTTTCGACCTGCGCCTGGTGGCGGGGGCCGACCTGGCCGCGGCCGATGCCTGGCGGGTCAACGCCCTGGGCACGGGCACGCTGCGCCTGGCCGACACCCACTATGGCAGGGGTTACCTGCGCACGCCGATCCCGGGTACGGGCACCCCGGCGCAGTACCGTTGGTCGCCCAAGGTCAACCTGGAGTACTGGACCTGGCTGGGGATGGACATCGTGCCGGGCGCGCCCATCGAGGGCGAGGCCCTGGAGCTTTTCCTGGCCAACGGCGGTATCGACATGAACCAATGGGGCTCCGGCCCGCTTGCCGAGATCACCGTGCGGGAAATCCCGCCCGACCACGATCTCGAGGCGGAGTCGCTGCGCCAGGAGTTGTTCAGCGTGCTGCGCACGGGCACGGGCGACCTCGACCTGCTGGCCGGCAAGGATTTCGCGATGGACTCGCTGTACGGGGTCTATACAGCCGGCGCGCCGTCCGCGGCGCTGGCCCAATGGGCCAGCCGCTACGACCTGCCGCGCGGCCGCCTGTCCGATGACAGCCTGTTGTCGCGGGAGGGCCTCGAGTTCGAGGCCTGGATCGACGGCGGCGCCCGCAGCCTGTATCACGCCTGGTACCCGGAAGGGGGGGGCAACGTGCTGCTGCGTGCGCAGGGCGACGTGAAAGGCGACGTGGTGGGCAGCGGCGGCGGGGCGCGTATGTACAACGAACCGCTGGGCGACCTGCGGGCCCAGCCCGACAGCGTCAGTGTGGGCAACTGGCTGTGGCGCCAGGGCACCGGCAGCGTCGAGCGCGATCCGGACCTGGCGGTGCTGACCGCCTGGTGGGTCAACTTCGGAACCTACTTGCCTTCGGAGACCACCCCGAACCAGAACGCATCCGCGCCCTACGTGACCCAGCCCTATCTGATCGGCTTCACGGGCGTCGGCACGCTGGGCGGCGGCAATCTCGTGGTGGAGGCGGGCGGAAACGCCGGCCTGATCGATGGGCGGGGCAATGCCGGCCGGGACGTGGGCCGCACCAACGTGGCGAGCCGCCCGCGCGGCCAGGCCCTGCATCTCGTGGTGGGCGGCACGGGGCGCGTCACCCCGACGGGCGAACTGGTGCAGACCGGCGGCGGCGACCTCGATCTGCGGGTGGGGGGCAGCCTGAACCCGAACCCGGTGTTGCGCCATTTCGACCACGATCTGAACAGCACCCTGGTGAACCTGCGCGGCGCCCTGAACGTGCAGGCGGGGGCGGTGGGAGGCATCCAGGCGCAATATGGCATGCGCGACCAGATGGACACGCGCAGCGGCGATCCCTTCGAGGCCGCGGTGGCCATGTCCTCGGGCGGCCCGGTGCTGGTGCTGGGCGACAGCCTGGCCCGGATCCAGACGCGCGGCGACCTGGTGCTGGGCGGCGCCGCCGATCCGGGCCGGACGCGCCTGCTGACCGGACCCGCCTTCAGCGCCGACGGCGTCGCATCCGCGTATGAAGGCTGGAGCTGGTTTTCCTTGTGGACCCCGGCCACCGGGATCGACCTGTTCAGCGCCGGCGGCAACCTGACTCTCACCACCGCCTGGATGGAGGGCATCGACCAGGAATATCGCCGCACGCCGGCCGCCGGCCGCAACCAGAGCTCGGAGTACGACATCGTCTATCCGTCCATCCTGCGCGCCACGGCAGCCAGCGGCAGCCTGTACTACGGGGTCAGCAGCGCGGCGGGCTACCTGAGCCGCCCGGGCGGCTACCAGCAGATCGCCGTGCCGCTCACCCTGGTGCCCTCGCCGCTGCTGCCGCAGTTCCCGAAGGCGACCGGCAATGGCCAGTTGCAGTTGCTGGCCATGGACTCCATCCGCGCGGGAGGCTATGCGATCTCGGCCTCCACCGCGGATCCCCAGGCTTTGTTCCATCCCCTGCGACCCGGCTTCAGCGGCATGACCGATCCCTTTGGCGGCGAGTGGGGCGGCGCGCTCTATGCGAACAATGCCGGCCTGGATTCCCTGGGCTGGTCGCTCTCCGGTTGGGCCTCCGGCGGCGGGCGCGTCAGCGGCGCGGGCTTTTTCACCGTGGAGCGAGGCAATGTCTCGTCCTTCCTGCCGACGGCGCGCGAATCGGCGCGCTACTACGCGGTGCAGGGCGACATCGTCGGCCTGCGCGCCGGCCATATCTTTGCCCAGGGAGAGGGGGCGGGTTCACGCTACGAGGCGGGCGGCCCCGCCGAGATCCGCGCGGGGCGCGACATCAGCAATTCGGGCACGCCGCTGGGGAAGGACGATCCCAACGGGCAGATGCGAGGCAACGTGTTCGCGCATGCCTATGCGGACGACATCACCGTGGTCGAAGCGGGACGCGACATCCGCCACAGCAGCTTCTACGTGGTCGGCCCCGGCCTGCTCGAGGTGTCGGCCGGCCGGCACGTCTACCTGGCGGACCAGGGCGAGTTCAAGAGCCTGGGACCTGTGGTCAACCTCACGCCGGGCGCCCGCAACGGCGGCGCCAGCATCGTGGTGTCGGCCGGCCTGGGCAAGGGTGCGCGGTGGGACGACTTCGCCGCCCGCTACCTGGATCCGGCCAACCAGGCCGACCCGGAGCTGCCCTTCGGCGACCAGCCGGGCAAGGCCCTGACCATCTATAGCGGCGGCCTGAGTCTTGCCCAGTGGCTCAAGCGCGAGTTCGGCTATGGAGGAGACGAAGCCGGCGCGCAGGCATTCCTGATCCAGAAGCAGGAGGAACTGGATGCGGTGCGCACGGCCGCGCTGGCCGAAGGCCGCACCGATGCAGCCAATCGTTCTCTGGCGCGCGAGTACAAGGTCGAAGGCGGTCTTCACCTGGTGAACTGGTTGAGCGAGCTCTTTGGCGGCAGCAATGGCCTGAACCTGCACTTCGACGCCGCGACCATGGACGCGCGCGAATTCTTCGCGCAACTGCCCGAGGCACAGCAGCGCGCCTACCTGCGCAACGTGTATTACGCGGAGCTGCGCGTGGGAGGCCGGGAGTACAACGATCCGGACAGCCGGCGCTTCGGCAGCTATCTGCGGGGCCGCGAGGCCATCGCCACGCTGTTCCCCGAGCAGGACGCGCTGGGCAACAAGCTGACGTACGAGGGCGACCTGACCATGTTCAGCAGCGCGCTCTACTACGACCAGTGGGTCAACGGCATTCCGAAGAACCGTCCCACTCCGGGCAAGACCTATCTTCCCAAGTCGGAGTGGGAGGCGATCGGCAGCCCGGGTTACGACGTCGCCTTCTACGACGTGCTCGATGCCGGCATCCACACCAACTTCGGCGGCGACATCAGCATCATGACGCCGGGCGGCCGCACCCTAGTCGGGGTGGACGGCGGCTTCAACCCCGGCCCCGGATCGGGCCTGCTGACCCAGGGCGAGGGCGACATCAGCATCTATGCGCTGGGCAGCATCCTGATGGGCCAGAGCCGGGTGTTCACGACCTTCGGCGGCAACATCCTGGGCTGGTCGGCACAAGGCGACATCAACGCCGGCCGGGGCAGCAAGACCACCGTCGTCTACACGCCGCAGCGCCGCGTCTACGACGACGTGGGCAACGTGGCCCTGTCGCCGCAGGCGCCGAGCACGGGCGCGGGGATCGCCACGCTCAATCCGATTCCCGAGGTGCCGCCGGGGGACATCGACCTGATCGCGCCGCTGGGCACGATCGACGCGGGGGAGGCGGGGATCCGGGTATCGGGCAACGTGAACCTGGCGGCTTTGCGGGTGGTGAACGCGGAAAACATCCAGGTGCAGGGCAAGTCGGTGGGGATCCCGGTGGTGGCGGCGGTGAACGTGGCGGCGCTGAGCAATGCCAGCGCGGCGGCGTCGCAGGCGGCGACGGCGGCGCAGGACGTGATGCAGCGCGAGCGGGCGGCGTCGCGCCAGGCCTTGCCGTCGATCTTTACCGTGCGGGTGCTGGGATTCGGCAACGAGACCGTCCCGGATGGCGCATCGCCTCGTACGCCTGCCGGCACGCCGGCCGAACGCACCAGCTACGACCCAGACAGTGCTTTCAAATTCGTCGGCCATGGGGCGCTGAGTCCCGGGCAGGCCGCGATGCTGACGCCGGAAGAAAGGCGCGGGCTGGAGGCAGGGCGGCCGGCCCTGCCCAGGTCATGACGGGGCAGGCGCGGCTAGGGCCGCGCGCCGAAGATCGGGCTGCCGTATTGCGGGGTGGGCGGCCGTTGCGGATAGACCGAGGTGCCGAAGGTGTTGCCCATCCGGTTGGCCATGGCCGCGCGGTTGAACAGGCCCAGTTGGTTGGAGGCGCGCTGGACGATGGCTTCGGAGGCAAGTTCGGGGCCGCCCTCCATCTTTCCCGGCGCAGGCTTGGGCTGCAGCTTCTGCGTCAGGCAGCCATAGGAAGGCGCGCGTTGGCCGTTGACTTCGACATCGAAGCAGGACGCCTTGGCGTTGTCGGGCGCGGCCGCCGCGGCGGCGCCCGACACGAGGGCGCAGGCGAGGGCGGCGAGGGACAGGTTCAGTGTGCGGTGCAGGTTCATGGCGTTCTCCTTGCAGCCAGCGTAGCACCCGGTATCGATTCTCTCTACCTCGACACCGCGTCATTCGCGAGAGGCCGCCAGCCGCCGATTCTTTCATGAACTTTTCATGACAAACGACAGTCCGGGGCCGGCTCATCCGTCTAAGCAAAGGAACGACCCGGACCCCGTGCCTCTTCCGGCATGACGCCGGGAGGGGATGCCGCGAAGGCTACTACTTGAGAAACGAATTCGACACATGCATGAGCTGAGAAAGAACGGGCCGTCGGCGGCATGGCGGGCCCTTTGCGTGGCGGCGCTCTCGCTGGGGGCGCATGGCCTGACGCTGGCCCAGGAGCCGGGCGCGGTGCCGCCGGCCGGCGCATCGAGCGGGGCGGAACGCCACGTGGATATCAACGAGTACATCGTACGAGGCAATACGGTGCTGGACGTGCGATCCATCGAGAAAGCGGTGACGCCTTTCCTCGGACCGGGCCGTACGCTCAAGGACATGGAAGGCGCGCGCGACGCGCTGTTGTCCGCCTACCAGACCAAGGGCTACCAGTCCGTCTACGTCGATCTGCCGGAACAGCAGGTCGTGGGCGGCATCGTCTACCTGCAGGTTTCCGAGACCAAGGTGGGACGTGTCCGCGTGGTGGGTGCCGAGTATTCGTCGCCGCTCGAGGTGAGAGACCAGGTGTCGGCGCTGACGGAAGGCCAGGTGCCCGATTTCAACAAGGCGCAAGCCCAGCTTACCGAGTTGAACCGGACCGGCCGCCGGCAGGTGATGCCCCTGGTCCGGCAGGGCAAGCTGCCCGGGACCATGGACGTGGACCTGAAAGTGGAGGACAACAGTCCATGGCGCGCCAGCGCGGGCCTGAACAACGACCACAGCCCGGATACCAAATCGCTGCGGGCCACCGCCTCCATCGGCCACGACAATCTGTGGCAGATGGGGCATAGCGCGTCGCTCAGCTTCTTCGGTGCTCCGCAGGACCTGGACCAGACCAAGGTGTGGTCCGGCTCGTACATCGCGCCGCTGCGCGGTACGAACTGGAGCGTCGAGGCTTCGGGCTACGTCTCGGACAGCAACGTCTCCACCGTGGGCGGCACCTCGGTGCTCGGCAAGGGTCATGCCATCGGCTTGAAGGCCACCTATACCGTTCCCAACGCGGGCGACTGGTGGCACGCCTTCAGCGCCGGCATCGACTTCAAGAGCAACAAGGAACAACTGCGCCTGGGCGCCACCGGCGATGAGGTCCCGCTCAAGTACGCGCCGATCACGCTGTCCTATTCGGGATTCCGCCAGACCGACCGCGGCCAGTACGCGCTGGGCATGTCGTTCGTGACCGGCACCCGCAGCCTGTTCGGCTACGGCAGCAACTGGCAGGAATTCAACTACAAGCGCTACAAGGCCAAGCCCGCATTCATGGCGCTGAAGGCCGATGTCAACGCGACCTACAACTTCGCCGGCGAATCCCAACTGGGTTTCAGACTGGCTGGCCAGATGACCGATTCGCCGCTGGTCTCGGGTGAGCAGATCGCCGCCGGCGGCATGAACTCGGTGCGTGGCTACATGTCGGCTGAGTCCACCGGCGACTACGGCCTGGTCGGTTCGGTCGAGTGGCGCACCAAACCCCTGCAGTGGGCCGGCACCTGGGTCGAGAACTGGCGCGCCTACGCGTTCGTGGATGCCGCCCAGCTCCGTCTGCAGGATCCGCTGCCGGAGCAGCAGTCGCGCTTCACGCTGGCCTCGGTGGGCGTCGGAACCAGCTTCCGCATCGGCCAGCGCGTGTCCGGCCGGCTGGACTTCGGTTATCCGCTCAGGAACGGCCCCCGCACGGAAAAGCACGATCCGCGCGTGACCTTCAGCATCAACGCCAGTTATTGAACATCGCCACTCGCTTCCATTCATGTCTTTCAGAAAAGATTTCGGAGAGTTTTCCATGCGACGCATTCTGCTTCTCGCGCTCACGATGCTGAGCGCGGTCCTGCCCGGCCTGGCTCAGGCCTGGTGGCAGCCCGACTGGGCCTACCGCAAACCCATCACGATCGATGCCACGCCGCAGGGCGCCGCCCTGGGCGGCGAGGCGGGCCGCACCCCCGTGCTGATCCGCCTGCATACCGGCAACTTCAGCTTCGAGGGCGTCGGCGAGAACGGCTCCGATCTGCGTTTCGTCGCGGGCGACGACAAGACCGTGCTCAATCACCAGATCGAGCAGTTCGATCCGTTGCTGGGCATCGCGCTGATCTGGGTCGACGTGCCCAACGTCTCGGCCGGCGGCGCGCAGCAACTGTGGATGTACTACGGCAATCCCAAGGCGCCGGCCTCGGCCAACGGCCAGCTCACTTTCGATCCCGACTACACGCTGGTCTATCACTTCGCCGAGTCCAATGTGCCGGCGCGTGACACCACCGCCTATGGCAACCATGCGCAGACCGCCGTGGTCAGCGTCGACGGCACGGTCATCGGCAAGGGCGCCCAGCTCGGCGTCTCGCCGCTGATGCTGCCCGCTTCGCCGTCGCTGTCGCTGCAGGCCGGTACGCCGTTCACGTTCTCCGCCTGGGTGCGTCCCGACCAGCTCGGCGCCGAACAGGCTCTTTATGTCCGCCGCGACGGCGCCGGCGAGTTCGTCGTGGGTGTGAACCAGGGCGTTCCGTTCGTGCAAGTCAATGGCCAGCGCAGCGCCCCCGGCCAGCCCATCCAGGCCGGCCAGTGGTCGCACATCGCGGTCAAATCCGATGCCGGCAACGTCGCGCTGTTCGTCGCGGGCCGCCAGGCCGCGGCCGTGGCCGCCAGCCTGCCTTCGTTCAACACCTCCGCGGCGGTCGGCGGCGACATCGCCCGTCCCGCCACGCCGGACCAGGCGGTTTCCGCCCCGCCGCTGGCGGCGTTCACCGGCGCCATCGATGAGCTGCGCCTGTCCAAGGTCGCCCGTCCCGACGCGTTGATCCTGGCCGACGCCATCTCGCAGGGCGCCGATTCGCGCCTGACCGCCTTCGGCGCCGACGAGCAGCAGGCCGGCAAGAGCCACTTCGGCTTCATCCTGGCCGCCATGCCGCTGGACGCCTGGGTGGTCGTGGCCATCCTGGGCCTGATGATGCTCGTCTCGTGGGCCATCATGATCGGCAAGGGCCGCAGCTATGGGGCCATGTCGCGTGCCAACGGCTCGTTCATGGCGTTCTTCCGCGAGTCGGCCGGCGCGCCGCTCGACAGCCTGGCCAACAGTAATCGCGTGCCGGAAGACGTCAAGCAGGATTCGTCGCTGTGGCGCCTGTATGACGTGGCGGTCGAGGAAATGCGTCGCCGCCAGGAGCGTGGCTACGACATCAACGCGGTGTCGGATGCCACCATCGGCGCCATCCGCGCCGCGATGGACGGCGTGATGGTGCGCGAGAACGAGCGCATGTCCAAGCGCATGAACTGGCTGTCGACCACCATCGAGGGCGCGCCCTACGTCGGCCTGTTCGGCACCGTGATCGGGATCATGCTGGTGTTCGTCGTGGCGGCCATGGCCGGCGCGGTGGACATCAACTCGGTCGCTCCCGGCATGGCCGCGGCGCTGCTGTGTACCGCCGCCGGCCTGGGCGTCGCGATTCCCGCGCTGTTCGGCTACAACTGGCTGGCCTCGCGCTCGGACGCCATCGGTGCCGACATGGCCGTGTTCGTGGACGAGTTCGCCACGCGCCTGGCCGAAGAGCAGGGCGCGGGCCGCCAGGTCCGCCCGGCCTTGCAGCGCGCTTGACGGAGCGGGCGATCATGGCAACCGCAGCCAAGTTCGGCACCAAGAAGCGTGCCAACGGCATCAACATCACGCCCTTCGTCGATGTGCTGCTGGTGGTGCTGGTCATCTTCATCCTGACCAGCAACGCCAGCATCCCCGGCATCCGCGTGGACCTGCCCAAGGCGAGCGCCTCGGTCCCCCTGGAGAAACCCAAGACCAAGGCCATCACCATCGACAACGCCGGCCAGGTGTTCCTGGATGCCTATCCGGTCACGCTGCCCGAGCTGGAAGAGCGGTTGCGCACGGAAAAGGCGCTGTCGCCGGACTTCCCGGTCATCGTCCGCGGTGATGCCTCGGTCCAGTACGCAAAAGTGGTCGAGGTGCTCGACCTGTTGCGCCGGATCGAGCTCAACCAGGTCGGCCTGGTGACGGGCAAGCCGGCCTGAGGAGAGAAATGTGACCAGTCGTGATCCCGTCTCCCGCCAGGCTCCGTCAGGCAGCCGCCTGTGGCGCCGCTGGGGCGGGCTTGTCATCGGGCTGGGCGTGGCGGCCATTCTTGCAGGGTTGCTGTGGTATCTGCTTGCGGATACCGCCAGTACCAAGCGCGAGGTGGCGGCAACGCCGATGCTGATGCTGCCCCCACCGCCTCCGCCGCCGCCCGAGCCGGAGAAATTGCCCGAGCCCGAGCCGGAGGTCAAGCCGGACGTCGTCGAGCCCGAGCCGACGCCGATCGAACCGCTCGATGCGCCGCCGGAAGACGCGCCGCCGAGCCCGTCGCAGGACCTGGGCGATCCCGTCACCATCGACGGCGCCGCCCAGGCGGGTACGGATGCCTTTGGCGTGGCGGCCGGCCGCGGCGGCGGGTCGGCGGGCGCGGGGCGCGGGGGAATGGGCAATTCCTCGTATGCCTCGTATTACTCGAGTGCCTTGCAGCGGCTGCTGGCGCGTGATGCGAGGACCCGTCAACTGGCGTTCCAGGATATCCGCATCGATCTCTGGCTGACCGCGGACGGCCGTGTGGCAAAGGCTCAACTGGTGCAGAGCACCGGCGACGCCGAAGTCGACAAGACCGTGCTGGCGGCGGTGCGGGACGCGGATGCGATCGATGAACGCCCCCCCGCCTCGATGCGCTATCCGATGCGGTTGACCATCAAGGGGCAGCGTCCGTCATGAACACGCCGCAGCAGCTTTATCCGTTTCCACCCCATTCCGTGAATTCGCTCATGAATCAATCGACAGCATCCGATCGCCGCGCGACCCGCGGCAGCCATACCCGGACGTGGCGGCCGGCCGCGGAAGCGGCGCGCAGCCGCCCCGGCCTCCGAGCCATCGCCGCCGCCGTCGCCTCGGTCGTCGGGCTGCTGGGAACCGTCCCGGCCCAGGCCCAGACCGCGGCGACCAATGAAAGCGCAATGGTCCGGCTGATCCGCGGCCTGATCCAGAGCGGCGCCCTGACCAAGGACGTGGGCGAAGCGCTGCTGGCGCAGGCTCAGACCGAAGCGCTCGCCGCGCAGCAGGCGCAGCGCCAGGCGGCCACCGCCGCTGCTGCCACGGCAGGCGCCGCCGGCGGCGCGCTGCGCCCCGAAGCGGGCGACGTGCGCATCCCGTACATTCCCGAGACCGTGCGCGACCAGATTCGCGACGAGATCAAGGGCCAGGTCATGGCCCAGGCCAAGTCCGAGGGCTGGGCGGCTCCCAACGAGACGCCCGAGTGGACCAAGCGCATCCGCATCGAGGGCGACATGCGCGTGCGCAACGAATCGCGCTTCTATTCGGACGGCAACAGCAACATCGAGGTGGACTGGGCCGCGATCAACCGGGGCAGCGGCTATGACGTCAACGGCAACACCAATCTGTCGCTGCCCAACACCATCAATACCCGCGAGAATCGCAAGAACGTATTCCGCGCCCGTGCCCGGCTGGGCGTCTATGCCGACCTCTCGGACCGCACCGAAGTGGGCGTGAGACTGGCCACCGGCAGCGACGAAAGCCCGGTGTCGACCACCCAGACGCTGGGCGGGGGCCTGGGCAAGAAGAACGTCTGGCTCGATCAGGCCTACCTGGCCCACAAGCCGCTCGACTGGCTGACCGTGGTGGGCGGCCGGTTCGGCAATCCCTTCTTTTCTTCCGACACCCTGTTCTCGTCGGACCTGAATTTCGACGGCGTGGCGGTGAAGGCCGAGCGACCGTTCACGGCGAATCCGGATGTATCGCTGTTCGGCAGCCTGGGCCTGATTCCGCTGGAGTATTCGTCGGACAGCTTCCCGGGCACCAGCCAGGACAAGGCGCGCAGCCACAACAAGTGGCTGATCGGCGCGCAGATCGGCTCGAACTGGAAGGTGAACGAGGACAACCGCCTGCGCGGCGCGGTGGCGTACTACGACTTCCGCAACATCAGCGGCAAGGTGTCGCAACCTTGCGCCCTGTATGCCGGCGCCGACCATTGCAGCACCGACTGGTCGCGTCCCGCCTTCATGCAGAAGGGCAACACGCTGATGCTGTTGCGCAATATCGCGCTCGATCCGCTGGATCCCGCCAACACGAAGATGCCGCAATACGTCGGACTGGCGTCCAAGTTCCAGTTGCTGGACCTGAACTTCCGCTGGGATACCAAGGTCGCCGGCGGCTACGGACTCAGGCTGGACGCGAACTACATCCGCAACCTCGCCTATGACGCCGATGAAATGTGGACCCGCTCGGGCGGCGGCATCGTCAACAACTTCGGCGGCACGGGCGGCACCGGGCGTTCGGACTTCAAGAGCGGCGCCAACGCCTACATGCTGCAGGTCACGTTCGGCAAACCCGCGCCGGTCGCGCGCGGCGACTGGAACGTTCTGGCCGGCTACAAGCGCATCGAGCCGGATGCCCTGCCCGACGCCTACAACGATTCGTCCTTCCACCTCGGGGGAACGAATGCCAAGGGCTACTACGTGGGCGGTTCGTACGCCATCGACAAGAACACCTGGTTCACCGGCCGCTGGATGTCGACCAAGGAAGTCTACGGCACGCCGTTCTCCGTCGACATGCTGCAGGTCGAGTTCAACGCCCGCTTCTAAGGAGAACGATGTGCATTTCGCATCCATAGTGCCGTCGGCGGCCGCCGCGCGCCGTGCCGCCTGCGCGGCGGTGCTGCTGCTCGCCGCCGCCGGCGGCGTCCAGGCCCAGCAGGCACAGAGCATGGAGGAGAGACTGCGCGCCCAACTGCGCATCACGACCTCCCAGCTCCAGCAGGCGCAGAACGAACTGGCGGCGCTCAAGGCCGGCCAGGGGCCCGCCGCGGCGCCGGCCAAGGCAGACGAACTGGCGGCGATGAAGGAGGAACTGTCGCGCGCCAAGGCCCAACTGGCGGCTGAACGCGAGTCGCGGCAGAAGGCCCGCGACGACAGCGTGCAGCTCAAGGAACAGGCCGAGGCCGCCCTGGAGAAGGCGGGCGCCCAGGTCGCCCAGTACCGCAACGCCTACGACGAACTGCTGAAAATGGCCAGGGCGTCGGAAGCCGAGCGGCAGCGGCTGGCGTCGGATACGTCGGCGCAGCGCACCGCCATTGGCCAGTGCGAGGCGAAAAACGCCCAGCTTTATGCCGTGGGCAAGGAAATCCTCCAGGCCTACGAAACCATGGACGTCAGCACCGTGCTGTCCGCGCGCCAGCCGTTCGCGGGCGCCGCGCGGGTCAGGCTGGACGAGGCGGCCCAGCAGTTCGGCGACAAGCTGTACGAAGGGCGGTTCGATGCCCGTGGCACGGCGTCCGCCGCGGCCCAGTAGCCGGGGCGTGATGCGGGGCTCGACGTCGGCCGAGGTGGTTTTGTCACATTGCTTGGTTGCAATAGGCGCCACAGCGGCCACCGCGGCACTGTCATCACCGGGTAGCAGTCACGATCAGAAAAGGAAGTTGAAGTCATGAAGCTCAAGCAGAATCCCTCCACGCATTCTATGCCGGCGGTCCTTGCGGGCCTGCTCGCCGCCTGGCTGGGCGTCGCAGCCCCGGTTTACGCCGCGGACAGCGGCGTTTCGGTCGCCAGCGTAGGCAGCGTCTCGATCAAGCAGCAGGAGGTCGAGCAACTCCTGCGGGGCATGCCCGACGCCGAGCGCGATGCCATCAAGGGCAATCGCGCCGGCCTGGAGAACTGGCTGCGCCAACGCCTGGCCAGCGAGGCGCTGCTCAAGGAAGCCCAGGGCAAGGGCTGGGAAAAGCGCGCCGAGATCAAGGCGCGCGTGGATGCGGCGGTACGCGAGGTCACGGATCGCATCGTCGCCACCTCGTACCTGGATTCAGTGGCGCAGCTTCCCGAAGGCTATCCCTCGGAAGCCGACGTGCGCGCGGCCTACGAGGGCGCCAAGGAGAGCTTCCAGCTTCCCGCCACTTATCACGTGGCCCAGATTTTCCTGGCGGCACCGGCCAACGACGGCGCGGCCGTCGCCAAGGCCCGCGCGCAGGCGCAGGAGCTGCTGGCCCAGGCCCGCAGCGGCGATTTCGCCGAAATGGCGCGCAAGCATTCGCAGGACGAGCGCTCGGCGGCGCGCGGCGGCGACGTTGGAACCCTGCCCCTGGCGCAGTTGCTGCCCGAGGTGCGCGAGCCCGTTTCCCGGCTGCAGCCCGGCCAGGTGAGCGATCCCGTCCAGTCCCAGGCGGGCATACACGTGCTCAAGCTGCTTGAATCGCAGGCACCGCGCACCGCGACGCTGGACGAGGTCAAGCCGCGCCTGCAGCAGGTGCTGCGGCAGCAGCGCAAGCAGGAGTTGATCGAGGCCTACATGGCCAGGCTGGCACCGGCCGGCTCGGTCAAGATCGACAGCGCGGCGCTGGATGCCGCGATGAGCAAGGCCAACTGAACATCATTCATCATCAGGACAGAACATGAGCAAGAACGACAACCAAGCCGCCGTGGAAAACGCCGCAGCCCAGGTGCTGACTTTCGTCGGCGCCGATCAGGTGGCCGAAGCCATCAAGGCCGCCGGCTGCGCCGTGACCCCGATCGAACAGGATGGCGTGGTCCGCCTGCACAGCGCCAGCCATGGTGTCGGTTTCCAGGTGCTCTGGGGCAATGCCCAGGCCAAGGACCAGTATGCCGATTTCACCTTCAGTTGCCCGCTGCGGGTACAGGGCGGCGAACTGCCGGCCGGCCTGCTGACCGAATGGCACCGCACCAAGCGCTTCGCGCGCGTCTCCCAGCATGGCGATTTCGTCGTGCTGGAGATGGACGTGGTGGCGGCCGGCGGCGTGTCGCCCAATCACCTGGTCGTCGCGGCGCAGATCTGGACGCAGATGATGGGGCAGTTCTTCCTCTACCTGCGCAATTTCCGCGCCGAAGAGGGGCAGCAGGCCGAGGCCGGCCAGCCGGCCGAGAGCGAGCAAGCCGCCGCGGCGGCTTGACGCCGCATCGCCGCCGGATTGCTTGGTGACACGGGAGAAGCACATGCAGGAGACGGTCGATGTCCACCATGACGCCGAAGGCGCCGTGCAGGAAGCCATCCAGCGGCGATTGAACGCGACCTCGCGCCAGCTCGAGCGGACGCGCCGAGTGGAGACCGTCCGCATCCGGCAGCGCGAACGGCTGCTGCGCATGCTGGTGGAGTCCATGGCGGAGCTGGGGATTTCGGGCGCGGAGATCCAGGCGGCTCGCCGCGCCTACAAGTCGAACAAGGCCTAGGCCGGAAGTCCGGCCTGGGGTACCGGCCAGCGCTGGGGCCTGTCGGCAGGTCCCGGCGCCTGGTTTTCACCAAACCGTCATATTTCACATCGCCGTCACATGGCGAGGCTACGATCCCTGCACCCCGGAATGGAGTTCAGGGTTTGTCCGCGCAACCCCCTGCCGCATGTACGTATCGACCATCATTCGTCGCAAGCAAGACCGGTGCCGCCGCATGGGGGTGGGCGTTCTTCTCGTGCCTGTGGCCGGGAACGCCGCTGTCTGCCCAGACTTGGGCCCAGGCGTCGGCGACAGAAAGGGAAGGCGCCTTCATCCGTTTCGAATTGCCGGCACAGCCGCTCGGCGCGGCGCTGGACGCCTATGCGCGGGTTTCGGGGCGTCCCGTGCTGTATCCCGACACGCTGGTAGCCGGTAGGATGTCGGCGCCGGTCGAGGGCACGCATACCGGCCGCGAGGCGCTCGAACTCATGCTGGCGGGAACCGGCCTGGTCGCCGACGATGTCGGTACCGGCGCGATCGATGCGTTCGTGCTCAGGCCGGAAGACAGCGCCAGTTCTCCTGCGACGGGTCGGCAGGTGCCCTCGCCGGCTGCCGTCGAGCGCTACGGCGGCATGGTCCAGGCGAGGGTGATGGATGTCCTGTGCGGGGACAGGCTGACGATGCCGGGCAACTACCGGGCGCTACTGCGTGTAGCGGTGGATGGCACCGGCAGGGCCGAGGCCCGGTTGCTGGGCACGACCGGCGAAGGCGCGCGCGACGCGGCCATTCTTGGCCATCTGGCGCATGCCCGGTTTGCCCCTCCGCCGGCCGGCGTGCCGCAGCCGCTGACGCTGATCATCCTGCCACGCACCGAAATCGCGGGCAGGGACTGCCCCGGCCGGGCGCAATGACATGAGCCAGAAGGACGACGCGCGGCCATTGCTCCGGTCGCTGCTGGTGCAGCGCTACAACGATCTGAAGCGGCAGCTCACGCGCCGGCTGGGCAATGCCGAGCTGGCCGGCGAGGCATTGCAGGACACCTGGCTGAGATTGCAGTCGCAGGACGAACGCGGCACATTCGTCGCCAGCCCCTATTCGTATCTGCTGCGCATGGCGGTGAACGCCGCCGTGGACGCCCAGCGCGCCCAGACCCGGATGTTGTCGGTCGAGGAGATCGAGTCGCTGGTCGAGCTTCCCGATCCGGCGCCCGGACCGGCCCAGGCCGCCGAGGATCGAGCCCAGGTCCAGGCGCTGGCCAGGGCGATCGAGCGTATGCCCGAGCGATGCCGGCAGGTGCTGATCCTGGTGCGCTGGGATGGCCTGCCGCAGGCCGAAGTCGCCCGGCGGCTGGGAATGTCCGTGCGTGCCGTGGAATACGAGCTGAAGAAGGCGCAGGACTATTGCCTGGCACGGACAGGCCGCGGCAAATGATAAAAAAATCTGGGAATGCGACGTCGTCGGCACGTCTCTTCATTACGAGCCAGGAAAGGTCGAACCGATGACCGCGTTGCCTACGCCCTCCCTGGGGCCCGAATCCGACGAGACGCTGCGCAAGGAGGCGCGGGCCTGGGTGCGGCTGCTCATGTCCGGCCAGGTCAGCCAGTGGGATGCGCTCGCCTTCAACCGCTGGCGGGGCAGCAGCGACAGGCATGGCACCGCCTTCGCCGAGGCGCGCAGGGAATGGCAATTGATGAAACCGGCGATCGGGCAGGTGCTGGCTGCCGATGGCGCCACCGCCCGGCGCGCGGGCGAAAGCAGGGCGGGGCGCCGCGCTTTCCTCGGCGCGGCTGCCGGCGCAGCGGCCACGGTGGCGGCCGTGCTTCATCCACCGTTCGGCCTGTGGCCCGCCCTGGAGCAGTGGGGCGCGGATTTCGACACCGGGCCGGGCGAGCAGCGGCATGTGGCGGTGGCGGACCGCGTCGATATCGTGTTGAACACGCGGACCCGGGTACGCCGGGAGGTGGCCGATGGCCGGCCGGTCGGCATCGAAGTGCTCGACGGCGAAATGGCCATCGACATGGAGACCGCGTCCGGACCGTTCGTGGTGCGGGCCGCCGCGGGGACCAGCACGGGCAGCGCCGCCCGCTTCCAGGTCAGGCGCACGGGCGGCCGTGCATGCGTGACGTGCCTGGCCGGTACCGTGCGTGTCGAGCATCCGGCCGGTACGCGAGTATTGGCGGCCGGGCAGCAGATCTCGTACGACGAGCGATTGCTGGAGGACACCGTGGCGGTCAGGAGTGACGATGCCGCCGCCTGGCGCAAGGGCATGCTCGTCTTCAGGCAGGACCGGCTCGCCGATGTCATCGCCGAGATCAACCGCTACCGTGCCGGCCGCGTGGTGCTGCTGGCGGATGCGCTAAGCGACAGCGCGGTCAGCGGCCGTTTCTCGATCAAGGAACTGGATGCCGCATTGCTGCAGATCCAGCATTCGTTTGCCCTGACCGCGCGCGTGTTGCCCGGCGGTGTAGTCATCCTGAGCTGAACGACACCGAAATTTAATTCGGGGATTCCGCGGGCGATGCGCGTCTCTATGGGTAACAGACTTCGTTACCCGAGCGAGAGACACAGATGGACAAATGCGTACGTGCCGCCACTTCCCGCGCTGCCCGGACAGGTACCCACGAAGCGGGTCCGCGCCTGGCCCCCGTGGCGCGCGCGCTGGCGCTGGCGGCCGCAGGCCTGGCCACCGGCGCCCAGGCGCAGCAGGCCTTCAGCCCTGCCTGGTTCAGCGCCAAGGGCGCCACGCAGAATGCCGCCGCGGCGACCGGGCGCCTGCCCGACGGCCGGCCAGCCTCCTTGCTGACCGATCCCGCGCGCTATCAGGCCCGGGCCGACGAACAGGTCCAGCGCTCCATCCGCAATCTGAACCAGGCGGCCCAGTCCATCGCTGCCCACCAGGCGGCGCAGGCGGCGGCGCGGCTGGCGGCGGAGAAAGGGCAGTCGCTGGTACCGGACGGCCTGGCCGAAGGCGGCCTGCAGGTCGATACGAATTCCCTGACCGCGGGCTGGCTGCATGCCAAGGCGCCGGTACAGTCCAGCAGCGGCGGCAAGACCACCGTCACGATCGAGCAGACGGCCGAGAAAGCGATACTGAACTGGGAGTCCTTCAACGTCGGCCGCGACACGACGGTGAATTTCGACCAGCGCGCGGGCACCAACGCCGTCGATGGCAGCAACCATTGGATCGCGCTGAACCGGGTCAATGATCCGTCCGGCCGTCCGAGCCAGATCGCCGGCCGGATCCACGCCGACGGCGCGGTCTACATCGTCAACCGCAACGGCATCGTCTTTACCGGCAGCAGCCAGGTCGACACGCGCAGCCTGGTGGCATCGAGCCTGAGACTGACCGATGCCCAGTTCAACAAGGGCATCAATTCGCCCTCGTACTATCCGGGGCAGGCCGGCACCGACTACGCCATCCCGACCTTCGGCGACTACGGCGAAACCTATCTGCCTCTGTTCGGCAGCGAGGTGTATACGCCCGGCGCCGCGCCCGGCGCGGTGGAGGTACAGGCGGGGGCCCGTCTCGAGGTGGATGCCGGCGGCAAGCTGATGCTGTTCGCGCCCAAGGTGCGCAACGCCGGCAGTCTGTCCGCGCCCGACGGCCAGATCATCATGGCAGCCGGCGAGAACGTCTTCCTGAAGACGGCGGAAAACCAGACCAGCCTGAGCGGGCCGCCCGAGGTACGAGGGCTGGACGTGGCGGTTGCCGCACCCGCGCCCAAGCATTTCAGCTACTACCAGATTCGCGAAGGGGTGTACGGCCTGGGCAGCGGCGCGGAGGCCGCGGGCCAGGTCATCGCCATCATGGACGCCCGCGCCGCCGAGATCGGTTACGAGGCCGTGAACACAGGGATCGCCGAGTCGGCGCGCGGCAACATCACGATGCAGTCGATGAATGTCGAACAGCGTGGGGTCTTGTCGGCCACGACCGCGCTGAACAATCGCAATGGCTCCATCCTGTTGCGCGCCTGGGGGCAGGGTACGCACGCCTTCGCCGACAGCGTCAGGCAATTGCGCAACTGGTCGTCGGGCACGCTGACGCTTGCCCCGAGCAGCGTGACGCTGGTCATGCCGGATGCCGCCGACACCGACGAGATCGAGGCGTCGGCGCTGGCGACCCGGTATGCGCCCGGCAGCGTTCGCCTGTACGGCAAGCTGGTCGATGTGCAGTCGCAGGCCTCGGTGCGCGTGCCGGCCGGCATCATCGACCTGCAATCGGCCGCCAGCGCCTTCACGATCCAGGAATCGGACCTGCCCGGCACCGCGCCCGACGGCAGCCGCATCTACCTGGACGAAAACGCGTTCCTCAGCGTGGCGGGCCTGCAGGAGGTCGAGGTGGCGATGTCGCGCAATTTCATCGAGGCCGAGCTGCGCATCAACGAACTGCGCGATTCACCGCTGCTGCGCGACTCGTGGCTGCGCGGCAAGAAGGTCGTCATCGATCGCCGCGCGGCCGGCGTGTATGGCGATGGCCCGATGGCGGGCGTGCAGTGGGTGCCGGACGGCCAGGGCGGCTATGTGCCCGGCGCCTGGGTCGGCACGCCGCTGGGCGACGTGACGGGCTGGGTGGGCGTGGGCAAGACCGACCTGGCCGAGATTTCCACCGGCGGCGGCAGCATTTCGCTGGCGACCGAGGGCGGCGACGTGATCATGCGCTCGGGGTCGCTGCTGGACATCTCGGGCGGGTCGGTGCGCTACACCGGAGGCATGAACAACGCGACCAAGCTGCTCGGCATCGATGGCCGGATCTATCCCATCGGCCAGGCCACGCCCGACATGATCTATGTCGGCATTGCCGGCCGCTACGAATTGCAGCATGACCGCTGGGGCGTCTCGCAGACCTGGAAGAGCGCGGTGATGGGCGCCGACCACTACGAATCGGGTTACCTCGAGGGGCGCGCCGCGGGCGCCATCCAGGTCAATGCCGGCGCGGCCATCGTGATGGAGGGCGACATCTGGGCGGGCGTGCAGCGGGGCGAGCGCGATCCGCAGCGGCCGGCCCAGCCCGGCGGCATGCTCACCGTGGGGGGCGCCGCGTTCACCGACACGACCTGGTCTCCCGGACACATCATCATCACGCCCACGCCGTTGCGACTGGGCGCGGACTTCCGCGCCGACACGGCGATTCCGGACGACTGGTATGTCGTCCAGCGTCCGCCTTCCGAAGCGTCCGACCGCACGTCGTTCGAAAAGCACACCTACATCGCCGACGACATGCTGAACCGCTCGGGCCTCGGTACCATCAATCTGTACGCCACCGACGATTCGACCATCGTCAGGGACGCAGTCCTGGACCTTTTCCCCGGTACGCAGTTCAATTTCGTCGCGGTGGAGAACGCCGGCATCGATATCGCCGTGCATGGGCGTATTCACATCCCGGGCGGTGCCATCCGGCTGGAGCCCCAGGGCGGCGATGTCTTCCTGGGTTCGACCAGCCGCCTGGATGTCGGCGGATCCTGGATCAACGGTTGGCGTGATGGGCAGGCCGGGTATCCCTGGGCCATCGATGCCGGACGGATCTCCATCCTGCAGACCAACCCCGGCGAAGGCCGCCTGATCGCCGAGGCCGGCGCTGCGCTCGACGTCACGGGCGGCGCCAGGGTCTACCGCAATGCCAGCGGCAGGCCGGCATTGCAGTTCGGCGATGGCGGCAGCATTCTGCTGGGCGGCATCGATACCGCCAGCGGCCTGGCGGGCCTGGACCTGAATGGGCTGGCTCCCGGCGCGAGCGCGAGCCTGAGGCTCGACATTGCGGCCGACGTGCAACTGGGGGGCGCGTACAACGACGGCGGGATCGTGCTGCCGCCGTCGGTGTACGCGGACCGCGGCTTCGGCGAGCTGATCCTCGATGTCGGTGGACATCGCGTATTCGTGCCGGAAGGCGTGGCGATCGCCCAGGAGATCTACAACATCGATCTGAGCGGCATCGCCGCGGCACAGGTGCCCACCGGGACGGACACCGCGCAGGCGGGCCGGACAGGCAGGCTGCGCCTGGAGCAAAGGATGGGGCGGCAGGTTTCCCGCCTGGCCATCGAGGCGGGCGAGATCTCGGTCGGGGCGGGGGCCGTGCTGCGTACCGATGCAGGCGGCCGGATGACGTTCCTGGTCCGTGGCGGCAGTGGCCTGGTCGATTTGCGGGGGACGCTGGAGGCGCCCGCGGGGGCGATCGATATCGACGCTCTTCGCATCGTGCTGGACGAGGGATCGCAATTGCTGGCCCGCGGTATCGATGCGACATACGAAAACGCCCAGGGCGTGCGGACCGGTAGCGTCCTGGCGGGCGGCAGCGTGGGATTGGCCGCCGAGAGCCTGCATTTGCGCGCGGGCTCGCTGATCGATGTATCCGGGACATCCGGCCGCGTCGATGGGGTGCCCGGGGCAGGGGGCACCGCGTTCGGCGCCCGTCCTGCCGTGACGCTGGCCAGCGATGGCGGGGCGATCTCGATCCGCGGCAGCGGCGTGGTGGAAGGCCGGCTTCGCGGCCACGCCGGCGGTACGGGCGCGGCAGGCGCGCGCCTGGACGTTGCCTTCGCTCCGCCGTTCGCGGATCCGAATGGTTCGCCCGCGGAGCAGGTGCAACAGGCCTTGATGTCCATGGATCCCGATTGCTATGGGATCGCGGGCGACGGTGTGTGTGGGACGGGAGACTGGAAGGAAGCGCTGGGCGTGGACTGGCAGCCCTTCTTCAGGGACTTCTGGGGTATCCAGGTCGAGACGCCGGTCATCCTGCCGGCCGAACTGATCGCCATGGCGAGCGGCAGCAACCACTTCATCGTATCGGACAGCGCGCCGGGCAGCACCGAGCCCAAGTTGCCGCGCGACCCGGCCGAGTTCGGCCTGACGCCTGAGGTGCTGGACCTGTTCCGGGACTACATGATCTATACCGACGCGCTGCGCGAGGTTTTCCAGAAACCGGTGCAGGACTACGCCATGGTGTTCCGGCCCGGTGCCATGGCCGACGGCGGGTTCGCCGACCTGGCCCTGGGCGCCGGCACCAGCGCCGCCACGCCGATCCGGCTCGACGGCGTGTCGCTGTCGCTGGGGCGGTCGATCAGTGTCGACGGCCAGGTCGTGCAGCATGGCCTGGCCGCATCCCGTCTCGCCGCGCCGGTCATCACGCTGGCCGGCGCCCGGGCCGAGGGTGCGCCGCTGCGTGCCGCGGACGCCCCGCTGGCCGGACAACTGGTCCTGGAAGCCGGGTTGCTGGAGGTGCAAGGCAATCTTGCGGAAACGGGTTGGGGCGGCCGTATCGGCGGTTTCCAGCAGACGCAGGTGCGCGCGGATCATTTCCGGCTGGGGCGCCAGGCCGGGGAGTCGGTCACCTTCGACGTCGATGGCGAGCTGGTGATCCAGGCTGGACAGGTGTATCCCGGCATGGCGGCCAAGGCCGGCATCCGCGCGGGCGACCTCCTGCGCATCGAACGGCTGGGCCAGGTGGCGCCGCCGCTGTCCGCGGGCGGATCCCTGACCCTGCAGGCGCCCGTGATCGAGCAGTTCGGAGTATTGCGCGCGCCGCACGGCCAGATCGTGCTGGAGGCGTCCGAGCGCCTGGTCCTGGGAGCAGGCAGTTCGACGTCGGTATCGGGCGAGGGCGTCATCGTGCCGTACGGCGTGCTGCGCAACAACGAGCACTGGCGGGATCCGGCGCAGGTCGTCATCGACGAGAGCGACCCCACCCTGGGCTTGTTGACGGCCCCGCCCGAGAAGCGCATCGAACTCAAGGCGCCCGACGTCGCGATGGCGGACGGCGCGGTGGTGGACATCGCCGGCGGCGGCGATCTGTACGCCTGGGAGTTCGTGCCCGGCCCGGGCGGTTCCCACGACATCCTGACCCAGCCCGGCATGTACGCCATCTTGCCGGACTATCAGGGACCTGCGCTGGGGGCGGGCGCCGCGGCCGGCGACCGGGTGTGGCTGGCCGGCGGCGATGGCCTGGCGGCGGGCTGGTACACGCTGCTGCCGGCGCGCTATGCGTTGTTGCCCGGCGCCTTCGCGGTGCAGGCGACGAGCCATTCGTGGACAGGGGTCGCGGCAGAGTCCGTCGCTGCGGCGGACGGCAGCCTCGTCATGCCGGGACGGCGCGGTAGCGCCTACGGCGGCGCGCAGGATGCACAAGCTTCGGCGTGGCGTGTGCTGTCCGGACAGATCATCCGGCGCTACACCGAATACAACGAGGCGATGGCGAACGACTTCTTCTCGTCCGACGCCTTCAAGCTGACGCGGTACCGCCTGACGGGGCAGGACATCGTGACGCCGCGCCTGCCGCGCGACGGCGGCGCCGCCGTGTTCAGCGCCGGGCAGGCGTTGACGCTGGACGGCGAGCTGCGGTCGCGCGCGGCCGCCGGCGGCCGCGGCGGCCTGGTCGACATCACGGGCGACAAGATCGCCATCGTCGGCGCCGGCCTCGATGCGTCGGACCTGATCGGGCAGGGCTTCCTGATGATCGATGCCCAGGACCTGAGCGGATTCGAGGCCGGCAGCGTGCTGATAGGTGGCACGCGGCGGGGCGATCCGCTGGGCCTGGCAGTGGACGTGACGGCGAGCGATATCGTCGTGCGCAACGATGCCGATTCGGCGCTCGCGGCGCCGGAGATCATCCTCGCGGCGAGCGAACTTCTGCGCGTCGATGCGGGCAGCGTGATCGAGGCGAGCGGCGAGCCCGCGCCGGCCAGCGATCTGATCGTCGCGCCGCAGCAGGCCGCCCGGTACAACGACAACGGTACGCCGGACAATCCCGCCGACGATACCTTGATTGACCCCGAGCGCGACTGGGGCACCTTGATCCGCCTGGCCAGCGGCGACGCGGCGAAAGTCGTGCGGCGCGGCGTCGATACCGGCACGGGCGGCCAGGTCAGCATAGGCGATCAGGCGCGGCTGCAGGCGTCGGGCGCGCTGCTGATCGACGCGACCCGCACGACCGACATGGCTGGATCCGCCGTGCTCGGCGCCAGGAATCTTTCCGTCTCCTCCGGCCGCATTGGTTTCGGCGGCACGGGCGAGGGGCTGATGCTCGAGGCCGAGGCATTGGCGCAGTTGTCGCGCACCGAGGAACTCACGCTGCGCAGCTATTCGAGTTTCGATTTCCACCAGTCGGTGAATCTCGAGGCGGCCGGCTTGCGTGCCGTCGTGCTCGATGGCGGGGCCTTGGCGGGCTACGGTGATGTCGATGTCGTCGTGCGCGGTAGCCGCATCACTCTGGCCAACAGCGGCGGGATGACGGATCCGGCGGGCGCGGACCCGGGCGCGGCCAGCCTGACGCTGGCCGCCGACACCATCGTCCTCGGCGCCGGCGAGAAGCGTGCCTCGGGCTTCGACCGAGTGTCGCTGGTCGCCGCCGACCGCATCGTGGGGCAGGGCCAGGGCGTGTTCGATGCGGGGGCCGCCGACCTGGCGCTCGATGCGCCGGTGCTGACCGGCAGCGGGGCGGCCAATCTGGTGGTGCGCACCCGTGGCCGGCTCGATGTCTTGCCGGCCGTGGTCGCGGCGCCCGAGGCCGAGGCGTCGCAGGACAGCCTCGGATCGCGCCTGGCCTTGTCGGGTGGCAGCGTACGCGTCGGCGGACGGATCGAAGCGCTGGGCGGCACGGTGTCCATCACCGCGACAGCGGGCGATGTGACGCTGGCGGACGGTGGCGTCGTCGACGTGGGCGGCTTTGCCAAGCAATTCTTCGATCTTTCGGAATACGCCGATGCGGGCCGCGTCGAGCTCGCGGCGGTCGATGGCAGCGTGCGGGTCGAGGCCGGCAGCACGCTGAATCTGTCGGCCCAGGCCGGCGGCGGCAGCGCCGGCACGCTGGCCTTGACGGCGGGCAACGGCGGCGGCGTGCTGCTCGCCGGCAATGTCGGCGCCCATGCGGGCGAAGGCGGGCAGGCCGGATCCTTGTCCCTGGACATCGATGCATTGCCGGATTTCGGCGCCTTCAACGCTCGCCTGAACGAGGCCGGCTTCCTGCAGGCGCGCGATTTCCGCATCCGCAACGGCGATGTGACGCTCGATGGGCACACCAGGGTGGAGCAGTTCACGCTGTCCGCCGATCGCGGCAGGATCGATGTGGTCGGCACGGTCGATGCCCGCGCGGGCTATGGCGGAGTCATCCGCATCATCGGCGGCGGCGGAGTCGCGCTGCGGGATGGCGCCGAGTTGCTGGCGGGGGCGACCGAAGCGATAGGCAGCGGCCGCGTGACCCTCGTCGCGGCGGACGGCACGGCTGATCTGGCCGGCGGCCTCATCGACGTGGCCGGAGGCCAGGGCGGCAGGGTGCTGGTGCAGGCCCGGCGCCACGCCGACAATCTCGACCTGGCGGTGGACCGGCTTGCCACGCGCGTGATCGGGGCAGGATCGGCCGCGATCGAAGGTACGCGCAGCTACGAGAGCGCGTCCGTCGACGCCGTCAGGCAGCTCGTGATAGACGAGGCGCTGGCGTTTGCGTCGCGCCGCGATGCGATAGCGGCACGCCTGGGCGGAGCGGCCGGCTGGACCGTTGCCGCGGGCGTGGAGATCGTCGCCGACGGCGATCTCGCGCTTGATACCGACTGGAACCTGTACGAGGATTTCGCGGCCGCGCGGGGCGGCAGCCTGACCTTGCGCGCCGGCGGCAATCTCGTCATCGGCGGCCACCTGAGCGACGGCTTCGATCGCGCCGGCCGGGAGGGTGCGCTCCAGGACACGGACGCCTGGAACCTGAACCTGGTGGCCGGCGCCGATCTGTCGGCGGCAGACGCGCTGGCGCTGCGTCCGCAGGCGCTTATCGCGTCGGACAGCGGATCGGTCATCGTCGGCACCGCCGACACCGATCCGGGCGACGGCGACAATGGCGCCGGCAAGCTGGTGCGCACCGGTACCGGCGACCTGACGGTACGCGCCGGGCGCGATGTCCGCCTGGCACACCGGCAATCCGTCATCTACACCGCCGGCCGCCGCGATACGACCGCCTGGGACGACTTCACGACGGCGCGCGCCGACGCGGTCTACGGGATAGAGGGGGGGAACCTGGATATCGTCGCGCGGGGCAGCGTGTCGGCCGAGCCGTCGGGCCAGCGGTTCGTCCAGTGGCTGAACCGCCAGGGCGCGGTCAACGCCGGGCACTACTTCGGCGACTACCTGGGTGGCGAATACGGAGACTTGCCCGACGGCGGCTACGGGCCGATCCGCCGGCCGGCCGAACAGTCGAGCTGGTGGATTGACTACGGCATGTTCGAGCAGGGCGTGGGGGCCCTGGGCGGCGGCAATGTCTCGGTCGATGCCGGTGGCGACCTCGCCAATCTGGTCGTGGCGCTGCCGACCAACATGCGCATGCGCGGCGGCCGGACGGCCACCGAGGAAAAGGTCATGGAGATGCGCAACGGCGGCTCCTTCGCCGTCGAAGCCGGCGGCGCCATCCTGGGCGGCCAGTACTACGTGGCTCGCGGCGAAGGCCGCATCCGGGCCGGAGAAACCGGCACGGGCAATACCGTCACGGTGACCATCGGTGACTGGGGCGGCGACCGCAGCTACGAGTTTGCGCTGGCGCCCGTGCTGGCGGTCGGGGACGCCACGCTGAGCGTGCGCACCCAAGGCGACATGGCCGTGCAGTCCGTGATCGACCCCTTGATGGTGCGGTACGGCAGCGACGGCAGCGGCGACTTGCCGCCCATCGTGCGCGGCGCCTACATGAGCGGCTATACGGACCGGACCGCGCTGCAACTGGTATCGGTCGGCGGCAATATCGCGCTGGTCAACCAGGCGGACTTCGCTTTTCGCGACGTCCGCCTGGAGAGCTACACCACGGACCAGGACAATCTGATCGGCCACGGCGGCAATCTCTACCCCGCACACCTGAAAGCGATTGCGATGAATGGCGGCATTGCGATCCAGGGGCCGTTGTACGTGTTGCCTTCCAGCGATGCCAACGACGTCACCGTCGCCGCCCGGACCGACCTGAGTTTCGGCCGGCCGGACGCCGCCCGCTATGCCCGGGACAGCCAGCGGCTGCAATTGGCCGAGCCCGGCCTGTACATGCCCTATGCCACGGCGGCGATGATACCGTCGCCCGCCATGCCGGTGGGATTCGAGGAGCACCTGATCAGCAGCATGCCCATCCTGCTGCGCAACGAGATCGGTACGGCCTCCATGCCGCTCGGTTCGGCCTATTTCACGAGCCAGGCCAATCCCGAGGTCCTGCCGCTGATGAGCGATCATGCGCCGAGCCGTCTCTATGCGGGAGGCTCCATCGACGGCCTGAGACTCATCGCCAACGAGCAGACCTGGGTGCGCGCGGGCCGCGACATCCGGGGCCTGGATGTGTTGGCCCGCAACCTGCGGCCTTCGGACGTGACGCTGCTGGAAGCCGGCAACGATATCCTGGAGGTGGGGACACCGCTGTCCGATTATTACAACCACATCGATATCCAGGGCCCGGGATCGCTGCTGCTGTCGGCCGGCCGCGACATCTATGCCGATCGGCTGCGCATCTTGAGCCTGGGCAATGTCGGCCGCTACGACGACAGCAACCGTCCGTTGCCGAGTTCCGTCATCAACGGATTGCCGGCGCAGGGCGCCGGCATCACGGCAATGGCGGGCATCAACGGCGAGGTCGCGTACGGAGCCTTCGCCGATGTCTATCTGAACCCGGCCAACGTGGCGGGCATGCCGGCCTACCTGACGCAGGCGGGCGACGACGGCGCCTTGCTGCCCATTTATCTGACCGACGGCACGGAGATGCGCGACGACGGTACGAGCAAGACCATACGCCGGGGCTTGGTGTCGTACGTGAAGGCCGTGACCGGCGAGGAGTTGGCTCCGCTGGCGGCCTGGGAACGTTTCCAGACGCTTGCGCAACAGGTGCAGCAGCAGTTCCTGCGGCAGGTCCTGCTGCTGGAGCTGCGCGACGCCGGCCGCGACCAGAACTTTCCCGGCGAGAACGGCCTGCCGCGCAATGGCGGCTACAACCGCGGCTATGCCGCCATCGAGCGGATGTTCCCGGGGACGGGATGGAGCGGAAACATCGCGGCCAACAACCTGATGCTGCGCACCATGGCCGGCGGCGACATCAACGTGCTGACGCCGGGCGGCGGCTTGCAACTGGCGGCGTTGGGCGCCACCGTGCCTGCCGGCTACGGCCTGGTGACACTGGCTTCGGGCCACATCAACGTGTTTGCGCATGACGACGTCGTCGTCAATCGCTCGCGGCTGCTGTCGTTCGTGCCGGCGATCACGCGCGAGGGCAGCGACCAGATCGTCTGGTCCACCGTGGGGGACGTCGACGCCGGTCGGGGGGCGAAGACGGTGCGTATCCCTTCGTCGGCCGACATCGTGACCGACACCGACGGCAACACGGAGATGCGCGAACGTTCGGACATGAGCGGCAGCGGCATCGGCACCGTGGGCGACGGCGACGTCGATCTGGTGGCTCCCGTCGGCACCGTCAACGCCGGCGACGCCGGCATCCGGGTGGCGGGCAACCTGAATATCGCCGCGCTGCATGTACTGAACTCGGAGAACATCCAGGTCAAGGGCAAGGTCACCGGTTTGCCGGTGGTGGCGGCGGTCAATATCGGCGCGTTGACGGCGGCCAGCGCCGCGGCGTCGCAGGCCGCGGCGGCGGCGCAGGATGTGCTGCAGCAGGAGCGCAAGGCCGCGCGCAACAGCCTGCCGTCGGTGTTCACCGTGAGGGTGCTGGGATTCGGCAGCGAGCCGGCGCCCGCCGGAGGCAGGCAGGAAGGCGCCATGACCGACGTGCCGCCGGCCGGCGGCCACGGCGGCGATCCGGCAAGCTACGTCCAGGTGGTCGGAGCGGGCCGCCAGTTCGATGCGAAGCAGCTCGCCCGCCTGACGCTGGCCGAGCGCAACCTGCTGGCGAAGGAGAAGTAGCCGTGCCGGCCAATCTCCAGGATGGCGCCGGGGCCATGGCCCCGGCGCCATCCGCCGCCTTGCTCGGCGGCCGGCTGCAGGAAGTTCTCACCGGTAACTATGTCGGGTTCCACAAGCGTCTCACCAGGCACCTGGGTTGCTCCGACCTGGCCAGCGAAAGTCTGCACGAGGCGTGGCTGCGGCTGGGCGGTGCCACGCTGGTCCGCGCGCCGGGCAATCCGGAGGGCTATGTGTTTCGCGTCGCCTGCAACGCGGCCATGGATTTGCTGCGCGCCGACCAGGCGCTCGGTTCGGTCGATGACAACGCGGCGCTCGAGGGCGTCGTGGACGAGGCACCCGGACCCGAGCGCATCGCCGCCGCGCGCGCCTCGGTGCGGGCGCTGGACCGGGTCTATCGTGGCCTGCCGGGACGGCACCAGGCGATCCTGTTCGCCTTGCGGGTCGACGAGGCGCCACGGCGGGAAGTCGCCGCGCGTCACGGACTGTCCGTGCGCAATGTCGATACCGCCCTGCGCCAGGCGCTTCGCCGGTGCGCAACGGAACTGGAGTCCATGAAAACGCAGAATTGTTTACATCGTTAATTATTTCGGGCATTGTTGGCGGGCTGCGCGGATCTCCTGGCCCGGCACGGGATGGGGCCACGCAGGAACGATAAGAAAAGCCGTCATCGAGGAGACCCACCCATGAAGATTCTTCACGTTCCCTTGTCCGCGTTCGTTCTGGCCGCCCTGGCGGCCTGCGGCGGCAGCGACGATCCCGCGCCCACTCCATCCGACCCCGGACCGGGGCCGTCCGCCGCCCAGGCATGCGGCGACCTGAACGGCAGGATGATCGCCAAGTCCGAGATCGGCAAGCCGACCTCGGGCGCCGTGGTGCAGTCGGCCACGCTGGTCAAGGCCGATGCCGACGGCAATGCCAACGGCGAATACTGCGCCGTGCGCGGCATCGTCATGCCGGTGGATCCGGCCGCGCCCAACCTGGAATTCCAGGTGAACCTTCCCACGGCCTGGAACAAGCGCGCGCTGCAACTGGGCGGCGGGGCGTTCAACGGTTCGCTGGTGACGGGCCTGGGCAAGTACCCGCTGCAACCGGCCGACTCCAAGGCGCCGCTGGCGCAGGGCTACGCGACCCTGGGCAGCGACGGCGGCCACAAGTCCAGCGCGGGCTTCGACGCCTCGTTCGCGCTGAACGCCGAGTCCCTGATGAACTTCGGCCAGTTGTCCATCAAGAAGACGCACGACGTGGCGATGGCGCTGATCAAGGCCCGCTACGGCGCCGCGCCCGAGCGCTTCTATTTCATCGGTGCCTCGCAAGGCGGGCACGAGGCGCTGGACGCCGCGGCGCGCTACCCGGCCGACTACGATGGCGTGGTGTCGAACTATCCGGCCTACAACGTGACCATGCTGCACCTGGGGTCCCTGAACGCGGGCCGCGCCATGTACGGCAATGGCGGTGCCAACTGGATGAACGCGGCCAAGGTCAAGCTGCTGACCGATGCCGTATATGCCGCGTGCGACCCGCTGGACGGCTTGAAGGACGGCGTCATCAGCAACGTGGCCGGCTGCGACGCGGCATTCGGCATCGCCGGCGTGCGCACCACGCTGCGCTGCGCGGGCGGCGGCGACACGGGCGACACCTGCCTGTCCGATGCGCAGATAGCGGGCGTGGAGACGATTGCTTCGCCCTACAAGCCGGGCGTGGAGATCGCCGGCATGACGCAGTTCGAACGCTGGCCGATACTGGAAGGCGCGCTGTTCAACGTGTCGTCCTATGGCACCGTTCCCCAGCCGGCCAACCCGCTGTCCGGCAAGGAAGCGCTGTTGTACTCGGTCGGCGCGGCCACGACCAAGTACATCATCACCCGGGACGTCAACTTCGATCCCATGACGCTCGATCCCAAGACCTACGAGACGCGCATCAAGGAGGTGGGCGGCATCATGGACGTGTCCGACATCGACCTGGCACCGTTCATCGCGAAAGGCGGCAAGCTGATCATGATCCACGGCACCGCCGACGATTTCATCACGCCGCACAACTCCATCGTCTATTGGAACAAGCTGGTGGCGGGCAAGGGCCAGTCCACGGTCGATGGGTTTGCGCGCTTCTACGTGGTGCCCGGCCTGGGACACGGCTTCGGGCCGTTCAACGCGACCTACGACGCGCTGGGTGCGCTGACGGGTTGGGTGGAGCAGGGCACCGCGCCGGGCGTGCTGACCGCCATCGACGCCAATCCGGGCGCGGCGCGGATGCGGCCGATGTGCCGGTTTCCGGGATGGCCCAAGTACAAGGGCGCAGGGCCGGCCGGCGATGCGGCCAGCTTCGCGTGCGTGACGGAGTAGGAAAGGCAGGGCCGGGATAAACCCATGGGGCGTCCCGGCCCACCCGCTTACTTCGACGCCGTCAGCGTGTTGTAGCTCGTGATCAGGTTGCGGTAGTCCGGGATGTGGTTGGAGAACAGGGCGGCCAGTCCTTCCACGTCGTTGCGCCAGTCGCGGTGCAGTTCGCAGGCGGCGCCGAACCAGGTCATCAGTTGCACGCCGGCGCGGGACATGCGGTCCCATGCGGCATCGCGGGTGAGCGGGTTGAAGGTGCCCGACGCGTCGGAGATGACGAAGACCTCGAAACCTTCCTCGATGGCCGACAGGGCGGGGAAGGCCACGCACACTTCGGTGACCACGCCGGCGATGATGAGCTGTTTCTTGCCGGTGGCCTTGACGGCCTTGACGAAGTCTTCGTTGTCCCAGGCGTTGATGTTGCCCGGACGCGCGATGTAGGGCGCGTCGGGAAACTGGGCTTTCAGTTCGGGAACCAACGGGCCGTTGGGGCCGTTCTCGAAGCTGGTGGTCAGGATGGTGGGCAGCTTGAAGTATTCGGCCATGTCGGCCAGCGCCAGGACGTTGTTCTTGAACTTGTCGGGATCGATGTCGCGGACCAGCGACAAGAGGCCGGTCTGGTGGTCCACCAGCAATACGGCGGCATCGTTTTTGTCGAGGCGGATGTAGGGCTTGCTCATGTCATGCTCCTGGTCGGATCTGAAGGGGCTGCGAAAACCCACGGGGAAGCGCGAGGCTGCCCCGTGAGAAGGGGGCCGGGAGCGACGCTCCCGGGACATCAGGCCGCCGCGCGCTCGAAGCGGCCGGCGTTGTAGTCCTCGATGGCCTGCTGGATCTCGGCTTGCGTGTTCATGACGAAGGGGCCATAACCCACGACCGGCTCGTCGATGGGCTCGCCCGACAGCCACAGCAGGACGGCGTCATTGTTGGCCTCCAGCGTGACACCGGTACCGTCCCGCTCGAAGTGCACGAGCTGCCCTTCGCGCGCCAGCGTTTCGCCGTTCACCAGCACCGTTCCGCGCAGCACGACCAGCGCCAGGGTATGGCCGGGCGTGCCGTCGAAGCTGGCGTAGCCGCCCTGCGCCAGGCGGATGTCCCACATGTCGATGGGCGTATGGGTCCGCGCCGGGCCCTTGCCGCCGCCGTATTCCCCGGCGATCACCCGCACGCGGCCGGCGCCGTCGGGCAGGTCGACCGACGGAATCTGCGCGTCGAGCAGGGTCTGGTAGCCCGGTTCGCTCATCTTGTCCTGCGCGGGCAGGTTGACCCACAGCTGCACCATTTCTATGGTGCCGCCGCGCTCGGTGAAGGCGCGCGAGTGGAACTCCTCGTGCAGGATCCCGCCGGCCGCCGTCATCCATTGCACGTCGCCCGGGCCGATCAGGCCGCCGGCGCCGGTGGAGTCGCGATGCTCGACCTCGCCCTGGTAGACGACGGTGACGGTCTCGAACCCCCGGTGCGGATGGCGGCCCACTCCGCGCGGGCGGGTGGCGGGCGGAAAGGGCGTCGGCGCGGCATGGTCCAGCAGCAGGAAGGGACTGAGGTGGCGGCCCAGGCCGTCGTAGCCGAACAGCGAGCGCACGGGAAACCCGTCGCCCACCCAATGGGGCCGGGGAGCGCTGTAGACGCCGAGTATCTTCTTCATGCCGATCTCCTGGTAGGGAACCGTGGTAACGGTCGATGGAGACATCATATGGACGGGACGAAACTCCCGGTAGATGGCAGAATTCGCATGGAGCGTTCTATTTAAGGAACGATGATCATGCAAGACCTCAACGATCTCTACTACTACGTGCAGGTGGTGGACCACGGCGGCTTCGCCCCGGCCGGCCGCGCCCTGGGCATACCCAAGTCCAAGCTCAGCCGCCGCATCGCGTTGCTGGAGGAACGCCTGGGGGTCCGGCTCATCCAGCGTTCGACGCGCCGCTTCGCGGTGACGGAGATCGGCCAGACCTATTATGGCCACTGCAAGGCCATGCTGGTGGAGGCCGAGGCCGCCGACGACGCCATCGCGGTCATGCATGCCGAGCCGCGCGGCATCGTGCGCCTGGCGTGCCCGGTGGCGCTGCTGGATGCGCGGGTGGCCGGGATGGTGGCCGGATTCATGGTCGCCCATCCCCGCGTGGAGGTCCACCTGGAGGAAACCAACCGGCGGGTGGACGTGGTGGGAGAAGGCGTGGACATCGCGCTGCGCGTGCGCCCACCGCCGCTGGAGGACAGCGGGCTGGTCATGCGCGTGCTGGCGAACCGCGGGCAATACCTCGTGGCCTGCCCGGAATTGCTCAGGAACGGCATCCCCCGCGTGCCCGCCGACCTGGCGGGCCTGCCCAGCCTGGCGCTGGGCGTGCCGCAACAGGAGTATGTCTGGAACCTGTTCGGCCCCGATGGTGCGCATGCCGCCGTGCGCCACCATCCCCGGTTGATCACGCGCGGCATGCCGGCGCTGCGCGCGGCCGCGGTGGCGGGGGCGGGCATGGTGCAGCTTCCGGCGATGATGGTGCGCGACGAGTTGGTCAGCGGCGAACTGGTCCACGTCATCCCGGGCTGGGCGCCTCCGCGCGAGATCATCCATGCGGTGTTCGCATCGCGGCGCGGGCTGCTGCCCGCCGTGCGGGCCCTGGTCGACCATCTGGTCGACCGGTTCGCGGAACTGGACGAAGACTAAGGCGCTTTCCGACCATGGACGACGATCGCAAGGGCGCGGACGCCAGGAATTTTCCCGACTACCGCCAGATCAGCATATTCACCGCGCTATACGAGGTTGCGAGCATCGCGCGTGTGGCCGCCCGCCTGGGAATGAACCCTTCCACCGTCAGCATGGCGCTGGCCCGGCTGCGCGAGATCTACCGGGACGATCTGTTCGTGCGCAGCGCCGTCGGCATGATCCCGACCATCAAGGCCGAGTCCATCTACCCGGGGCTCAAGCAGGCCCAGCAACTGCTGCAGGCCAGCGCGCTGGAGGGCGACGCCTTCGACCCCGCGGTGGCGACCCGCCACTTCCGGGTGGCGATGAGCGAGATCGGCGTCTATGTGCTGATGCCCGGCGTGCGCTCGCTGCTGGCGGGCGAGGCCCCCGGCGTCAGCCTGGAGCAGATCGAGATCACGGCCGAGACGCCCTGGCACCTGGAGTCCGGCACGCTGGACCTGGTGCTGGGCCATGTGCCCACCATGGGCAAGTCGGTCATCCGGCAGCGGCTGTACCGCGAGCACTATGTCTGCCTGGGGCGGGCCAGCCATCCCGTGCTGCGGGCCGGCATGCCGGTCGAGGATTTCCTGCGGCTGCCGCACCTGTCGGTGGCCAGCAGGGGCCGCAACCGGCAACGCTGGGAAGACCATGCGGCCGAGAAGCTGGGCGCACGGCCCAATATCCGCCTGGAGCAATCGAGCTTCGCCGGCATCGAGCACCTGCTGGCCGACAGCGATCTGGTGGCCGTCGTGCCGGCCCGGCTGAGCCGCGCACTGATGCGCTTCGCGCCGCTGATGGCGGTGGACCTGCCGTTCGAGTCGCCCAGCTACGTTGTCCACCAGCACTGGCATTCCCGGCACAGGAAGGATGCCGGAGCGACCTGGCTCAGGAAGGCGCTCGCCCGCATCGGGCAGGGCTGAGCGCCGGCCACGGGTTTATTCGACCGTGATGTGGTTGCGTTCGATCAGCGACTTCCACATCGCGCGCTCGGCCTTCAACTGCTGGCTGAACTTGGCTGGCGTGTCCGAGACCGGGAGGTAGCCCTGCTCGATCAGGCGCTGCTTGACCGACGGCTCCTGCATGGTCTTGACCACGGTCTGGCTCATCTTCTGGATGACGGCCTCGGGCGTGCCCGCGGGCGCCATCACGCTGAAGGACTGCGGCACGTCCGGCAGGCCCTTGTCGGTCCACACCGGTACCTTCGGGAACAGCGGCGACTTGCTGCTGATGGCGAGCGGGACGGCCTTGCCCGACTTGATGTGGGGAAGCACCGAGGCGACGTCCGATTGCAGGAAGTCCAGGCGTCCGCCCAGGAAGTCCTGCATGGTCGGCGCCATGCCCTTGTACGGCACGTGCGTGAACGCGGCGCCGGTCTTTTCTTCCATGACCTTCACGCCCAGGAAGGTGGGCGAGCCGTGGCCGGCCGATCCGAACGCCAGCTTGCCGGGCTCGCTCTTGCCGGCGGCCAGCAGGTCGTCCAGCGTCTTGAAGCGCGAGCCGGGCGGTACGACGTAGACCAGGGGCGCGTCCACGCCGCGGGCCACCGGCACGAGGTCCTTCTCGGCGTCGTAGGGCAGGTTCTTGTACAGATAGGGATTGACCGCGATCGCCGGCGTGGCCGAGACCAGGAAGGTGTAGCCGTCGGGCGCGGCGCGCGCCGCCGCCGCCGCGCCGATGTTGCCGCTGGCGCCGGGCTTGTTCTCGACCACGACGGTCTGCTTGAGCTCCTTGCCCACGCCTTCGGCCAGCAGCCGGGCGTAGATGTCGGTGCCGCCGCCGGGCGACGAGGGCACGACGAAGGTGATGGGCTTGGCGGGCCAGGTGTCGGCCGCGGTGGCGGCCAGCGTGAGCGAAAGCGCCAGGCCGCCGCCGATCAGGGCCAGCCCGCGAGCGAGGGGAGTGTGGGTCATGTGTATCCTCCGGATGTTCTCTTCTTGGGTCCGAGTATTTCACAGGCCGGCCGTCAAGTCGGTCAGCCAGATTGATGTCGAAGATCAATAAAATTGATGAACTCTTCGGGTGCACAATACGAAATCGATACAACGAGCGGAACACGGGGAGCATGCTCATGAACGAAATCGTGCTGGAGGCGCGCCGCAACCTGGCGCGGGCCAACCGCATTCTTTACCTGAAGGGCATCGTCGACGGGTTCGGGCACGTCAGTTGCCGCCACCCCGAGATCGCGGGCCACTACCTGATCTCGTGCAACCGGGCGCCCAACCTAGTCAAGGAAGCGGACATCGTCGAGCTGGACGAGGAATCGAATCCGGTGGGCGGCGATACCCGGCGCCTGTACCTGGAACGCTTCATCCACGGCGAGATCTACCGCACCCGTCCCGACGTCCAGGCCGTGGTCCACAGCCATTCGGCGGCCATGATCACCATCGCCGCCACCGACGTGTCGGTCAAGCCCATGTTTCACATGGCCGGGTTCCTGACGCGGACCGCGAAGTTCGACATCCGCGAGGCCACCGGCCGCGAGACCGACATGCTGATACGCGACCACGACCTGGGCCGCCACCTGGCCGACACCCTGGGGCCCGCCAGCGCGGTGCTGATGGTCGGCCATGGATCGACCATGGTGGGAACCAGCCTGGAGGAAGCCATCTACCGGGCGGTCTACGCCGAGGTCAACGCGGGCATGCAACTGGGGGCGATGCGGGTGTCGGACCGCGTGCGCTACCTGTCCGAGACCGAATCCGACCTCGCCACCGAGACCAACCGCGGCCAGCTCAAGCGGTGCTGGGACCTGTGGTGCGAGGAAGTGGATATCGACGCCTGACCCGTTTTCCCGGTACCGGAAGCCGCCCGTTCGCGGCGGCCTCCTTCAGATTTTCTCCTGCGTCCCGTCGCGGACCATTTCCCATCCCCCTTGACTTCTTCTTCCGGCACGCGCACCATTTATTCGTTAATCGAAAAAATATTCGTCTAGCGAAAAAAAGGAAGAGGGCATGACAGTGCGCAGCACGACGAGGCCGATCGACATGGTCGGGTCCGTCATCGATATCGCCGACGCGGGACAGGACATCCTGGGCGAGTCCATCGTCTGGGACCATCGCCACCAGAAGCTGTGGTGGGTGGACGGCATCGGGCAGTTCATCCACCGGCTGGACCCGGCCAGTGGCGACAAGCAGAGCTGGAAGATGCACGAGGAGGTCGGCAGCATCGGCCTGCGGGCCCAGGGAGGCCTGGTGGTGGGAATGCGTTCGGGCTTCTATTTCTTTTCGCCCGAGACCGGGACCTTGTCCGAGATCGCGCGGCCCGACGCCGAGCGTCCGGGCAACCGGTTCAACGACGGCAAGGTCGACCGGCATGGCCGCTTCTGGTCCGGCACGGTCGAGGCTGCCGCCTATACGCCGCGCGGGCGGCTGTTCAGGCTGGACCCCGACCTGCGCACGACGCTGGTCATGGAGGGCATCACCGCCATCAACGGCATGTCGTTCAGCCCCGACAACCGCCTGATGTACATGACCGATTCATTCAGCTGCCGGATCGATGTCTTCGACTACGACTCGGTGGACGGGGCCATCCACAACCGCCGCCATTTCGCCGACGTCCCGCTGGGCAGGGGCATCTGCGACGGCTCCACGGTGGATGCCGACGGCTGCTTCTGGAGCGCCAACATGGACGGCTGGTGCGTGACGCGCTACGACCCGCGCGGCCGCATCGACACCGTCATCAACCTGCCGGTGCGCCGCGTGTCGAGTCTGTGCTTCGGCGGGCCCGACCTCGACATTCTCTACATCACCACCGCCAGGCGCCGCATGCAGGAAAAGGAACTGGCACAGCAGCCGCTGGCGGGCAACGTGCTGGCGGTCAGGCCCGGCGTGCAGGGATTGCCGGAGCCCGAATTCCTGGGATAAAGACTCCAAGGAGGAGACATCGTGAAGACTTCCATCGTTCGCCGCCTGGCCTGTGCCGCGCTGCTGGCCGGCGTAGCCGGCGCGCATGCCGAGCCGGCCGGCTACCCCGACCGGCCGGTGCGCATCGTCGTGCCCTATACGCCGGGCGGCGCCACGGATACCGTCGCGCGCAGCATCGCCTCGCAGCTGAGCACCCGATGGGGCCAGCCCGTGATCGTCGAGAACCGCGGCGGCGCCTCGGGCATGATAGGCGCGGCCGCGGTCGCCAAGGCGCAGCCCGACGGCTACACCCTGGTGCTGGCGGACAGCGCGCCGTTCGTCATCCTGCCCTCGCTGCATGCGGACATGGCGTACGACCCGTTGAAGGACTTCGCGTCCATCACCGTGGTCGCGCGGCAGGTTCCCATCCTGGTGGTTTCGAGCAAGCTGCCCGTGCACAGCGTGAAGGAACTGGTCGCCTACCTGAAGGCGCATCCGAACACACCGTATGGATCGCTCGGCCCCGGGTCCTATCCGCACGTCGCGATGGAAGCGTTCCAGCAGCTCAGCGGCACGCGCATGCTGCACGTTCCCTACAAGGGAACCGCGCAGGTCACCACCGACATGATAGGCGGGCAGGTCAGTCTCTACATCGGCACGCTGGGCGCATTCCAGCAGCAGGAGAAGGCCGGGACGGTTCGCATCCTGGCGGTGGCCACGCAGCAGCGCGTATCCCTGCGTCCGGACCTGCCCACCGTTGCCGAGGCGGGGGTGCCGGGATTTGCCGTCAACGTCTGGTTCGGCCTGGCGGGCCGCGCCGGGACGCCGGCCGGCATCCTGGACAAGATCCACGCCGACGTACAGGCCGTGCTGCGAGACCGGCATTTCGTCGAGGAAGTGCTCCTACCCCAGGCGTTGACGCCCGGGGGCGACAGCCGCGCCGATTTCGGCGACCTCATGCGCAGCGATACCGAACGCTGGCGGCAGTCCATCCAGTCCGCCGGCATCAAGCTGTGATGCCTTTTCACCAGCAGGAATGAACCGTGAGCCAATTCGACGACTACGCAAACAAATTCGAGACTATCAGGATGATCCGCGAGGACGGGGTGCTGGAGATGCATTTCCACCACCAGGGCGGTCCGCTCCAATGGAACCTGCAATCGCACCGGGAGTTCGAGCAAGCCTTCCTGGACGTGGGACGCGACCGCGAGAACGAGGTGGTCATCATGACGGGAACGGGCGATGCCTTCAGCGGTCCCCCCGTGGCACCGGGGGGCCACGTCAATCGCAATTCGATGACGCCGACCATCTACGATCCGATCTACTGGGAAGGCCGGCACCTGCTCATCAACCTGCTCGACATCGACGTGCCCGTGATCAGCATCATCAACGGACCGGCGGTGCGCCATGCCGAGATTCCGCTGCTGGGCGACATCGTGCTGGCCGCCGAGACCGCAACGATCCAGGATACGGCGCACTTCCGCGGTGGCATGGTGCCGGGCGACGGCATGCACCTGGTCATGCCGCTGCTGATGGGACGGGCGCGGGGCCACTATTTCCTGTTGACCGGACAGGAGATCGGCGCGCGGCAGGCGCTGGACATGGGCCTGGTGAACGAGGTACTGCCGGCAGCCGGCCTGATGCCACGGGCCCGGGAGCTTGCCGCCGAACTGATGAAGCAGCCCCGGCTGGTGCGGCGCTATACCCGCGTGTGCCTGAACCAGGAGCTCAAGGCGCGCCTGCATGACGTGCTGGGGTACGGCCTTGCGCTCGAAGGCTTGGCCAGGATGAAGGAACCCGCTGCGTGACCGCGGTGTTCATGGGAGCGGGCCGTGGCGGCGCCGCCGGGTAAAATCCGCGCGGTGCAGTGTCCCGGATCAATGCAATCCCCATGAACGAAAGCAAGACCATCAAGGACTCGGGCGATTTCGTCGCCGCGCTGGCCCGCGGGCTGGAAGTGATCCAGGCATTCACGGCGGAGCGCCCGGAAATGAACCTGAGCGAAGTCGCGGCCGTGACCGGCATGGCGCCAGCCACGGCGCGCCGCTGTCTGCTCACCTTGAAGGAACTGGGGTTCGTCGGCATGAACGGCCGCCGCTTCCTGTTGCGCCCCAAGGTGTTGGCGCTGGGGTCCGCGTTCCTGATGTCCATGAACCTGAGGCAGGTGGCGCAGCCTTTCCTGCAGGACCTCGTCGAGGAGTTCCACGATTCGGCGTCGCTGGCCGTCCTGGACGGGAACGACGTGGTCTACGTTGCCCACGCGCCCAGCAAGGAAACCAAGGGCTTTCGCGCCGGCGTGGGCTATCGCTCGCCGGCCTATGCGACTTCGCTGGGCCACGTGCTGCTGGCCAGCCTGAGCGAGCCGCTGCTGCGCGAATACCTGCGGGGCGGACCGTTTCCCACCTATACGTCCAAGACCTACAGCGATCCCGCGGACATCGCGCGGGCGCTCGAGGCCACGCGCGAGAGGGGCTATGCACGGATCCAGGACCAGTTCGAGTACGGCGTGCTGGCCGTGGCGGTGCCGGTCAGGGACGCCAATGGCCGCACGGTGGCGGCCGTCAACTGCTCCAGCAATATCGCCCGGGTGGACATGGACGAATTGGTGAAGACCCGCCTGCCGAGGCTGCGCGAGACAGCGCGCCAGATCAGCCTCGCGCTGGAACGCAGCCCGTCGCTGATCCACTCCGTCATGAGCGATCCGAGGTTTTGAACGGGTAGCCGGGCGCCTTCACGCGGCGCTACGCCGGCACCGCCGTCGGTGGTATCGTGCGATCCGGACGGCACATGGGCCGCCGCACAATAAAAGGCAAGGGGACATCGCCATGAAACGGATCGTGGGGGGACTGGCCGCGCTGGTATTGGCGCTGGCCGGGGGGATGGGCATGGCGGCGGAATCGCCCGGCGTGCAGGTCGAGAAGCTGATGGAGAGCGGCGCGTCGTGGGACGGCCGTCCCTACGTGGCCTATCCGTCGGGCGCGCCGATGCTGACCGTGCTCAGGATCACGATTCCCGCCCACAGCGCGCTGCCCTGGCATACCCATCCCATCCCGAACGCGGCCTATGTCCTGTCGGGAGAACTCACGGTCGAGAAAAAGGAAACCGGCGAGACCCGGCTGCTCAAGCAGGGCGATGTCCTGCCGGAAATGGTGGGCGAATACCACCGCGGCGTGACCGGTGACCAGGGCGTGGTGCTGATCGTTTTCTATGCCGGCAGCCGCGGCCTGCCGCTGTCGCAGCAGTAGGAAGCGTCAGCCCGCCTGCACAGGGTTGCTGAGCTTGCCTATCCCCGCCACGGTGACGCTGACGGGGCCGCCGATCTTGTTCAGGTCGGCGTTCTGGACCGCCCGGCCGGGTTTGCCGCCCGAGGCCAGCGCCGTGCCCATCGACACCACGTCGCCCGGCACCAGCGTCATGTAGCTGGAGACGAAGGCCAGGACCTCGGGCAGCTTGTGGAAGAGGTTCGCCGTGTTGTCGCTGGCGTACTGTTCTTCGCGGACGTGGCACGAGATGTCCAGCGCGTGCGGGTTGGGGATCTCGTCGCGGGTGACGATCCACGGGCCCAGCGGGGAGAACGTGTCCGAACCCTTGTAGCGGCCGCTGTACGAGACATGGCTTTCGACGTAGCGGATGCCTTCGCCTTCCAGCGCCGGGTGGATGGCGCGGTAGTGGAAGCTGTCTTCGTCGCGCATGGTGGGCGAGGTCAGGTCGTTGTGGATGGTGTAGCCGAACACATGGTCATAGGCGTCGGCCGCGTCGATGTCGCGCGCCAGCTTGCCGATCACGATCGCCAGTTCGGGCTCCGGGTGCACGCGGCCGTAGTGGGGCTTCAGGCGTATCGGTTCGCCGTGGCCGACCAGCGCCGACCAGGGTTTGGTGAAGACCGCCGGGTGCTTGGGGCCCTTGACGATGCGGTCGGTGTTGGCGCTGTTGTTCAGGGCCAGGCAGCACAGCTTCGAGGGACGCGGCACGGCGGGAAGGAAGCGGACCGTGTCCATGGGCAGGCGCGGCAGCCCGGCCTGGCCCAGCGCGGCATGCACCTGCCGCAGCTGTTCCCAGAAATCGGGGCCGGCTTCGATCAGCCGGTGCATGTCCAGGGGGCCCTGGAAGTCGGGGGCGAATTGGCGGCATGCGGTTTCGGCATCGACCAGTTCGGAGTCGGAGATCACGAATCCGACGCGCGCGGTGTCGGGCCGGTCGAAGGTGGCGTAGCTGGCGAGTTTCAAGCGAGGCTCCAGTCCTGACGAGAGTGGGAGCGGGGCGGCGCACGGGCCGCCTCGCGGCACGACAGCTTAAGTCCGCGCGGCGGCGGCCCGGTACCGTGCCGCCGCTTCTTTCCGTGGCGCGGAACGCGTCAGCCTTGGGCCAGCCGCGCGCCGACGGCGGCGCAGATTTCCTGGCGCGTCCGGTCGAGGTGGTTCACGCATTCGCGCAGGCGCTCCGGGGTCAGCAGCGAGCCGAAGGTGGTCAGCGACAGCACGCCCAGCACGCGCTCGCCGTGGGCCAGCGGCACCGCCAGCGTGGTGCTGGAGCCGCGGCCCTGGCCCTTGCGCAGGCCGTAGCCGCGTCGGCGCGTGACAGCCAGTTGATGCTGGATGTCCTGTTCCACCGGCGGCCACAGGCCCGGCTCGGGCAGCGAAGCCTGCATCCATTGCAGCAGGCGGTCGCGTTCGGCCTGGCTGCAATAGGCCAGGTAGGCCTGCCCCATGCCGGAATGCAAGAGGTCGTGGACGTGGCCGACCGTGGTGTGCTCGGACCCGATGGGGCTGTAGGGCATGGAGCTGTAGCGAACGACGATGTGGCCGCGGTCCAGGGTGCCCAGGGCCAGCGGCAGTCCGGTGGCGCGCGTGCTCTTGAGCACGATGGGCGCGCCGACTTCCACCACCAGTTCGGGTTCGGAGAAGCCTTCGCTCAGGCACAGGACCTTCTCGGTCAGCGTGTACGTGCCCTTGACCACGTCGGCGCGCACGTAGCCCTCGCTCTTGAGCGTGGCCAGCAGGCGGTGGATGGTGGACTTGGGCAGTCCGGTGGCCTGGTGCAGGGACTGGAGCGAACTCTGCGGCTGGTGATTCAGCGCCCGCAGGATGTTCAACGCCCGGACTACCGGCCCGATCGCGTTCGTTTCGGACATGCCTGCCGTTTCCTCCGTGTGCTGGCGCCCCGATCATAGCGCCGGGCCGGCCTTTGCTGGAATCGCCCCGTTCCGTGGCGCGGAATGCACGCGCGCGGAGTGGCTTCGGCGGCCGGGGGCGCTCCTATACTGCGCCCCGGCGACCCCCCCAGAGGGGCGCGACCATGAAGAATGAAGGAGACCCGATGGGGACTTGCACCTTATCCCGACGCGCCATGCTGGCGCTCGCCGCCGGCTCGATGCTGCGCCCGGTTGTCGCCGCCACCGGCGCGGCCCCCGGCTATCCGGGCCGTCCGGTGCGGCTGATCTCGTCGTTCGCGGCGGGCGGCACCACCGACATCCTCGCGCGCCTGGTGGGCAAGCAGCTCTTTCCGTCCGCGGGGCAGGCCGTCGTGGTCGAGAATCTTCCCGGGGCGGGTGGAACGATAGGGGCGGCGGCCGTCGCCCGCGCGCCCGCCGACGGCTACACGCTGGAGATGGGCGGCGTGTCTACGCATGCGATGGCCGGCGCGCTGTACAAGCAGTTGCCGTTCGACCCGGTGGCGTCCTTCGAGCCGGTGTGCATGCTGGTCTATGCGACCACCGCGATCGCCGTGCCCGCCTCGTCGCCGTTCCGCAGCCTGTCGGACCTGATCGCGCATGCGCGCGCGAATCCCGGCAGGATCACCTATGGCTCGGGCGGCATAGGCAGCATCAATCACCTGGCCCTGGCCTCGCTGGCAAGCACGGTCGGCATCGACCTGTTGCACGTACCGTACAAGGGCGGCGGCCCGGCCGTGACCTCGCTCCTGCAGGGCGAGACCCAGTTGTTCGCGGGCGGCAGCTCGCTGCTGTTGCCGCACGTGCGTGCCGGCAAGCTGCGGATACTGGCGGTGACCGAGGACAAGCGCGCCCGTGTGCTGCCCGATGTCCCCACGGTGGGCGAGACGGTGCGCGGGTTCCGCGTGGTCAACTGGTACGGCGTGCTCGGGCCCCGGGGCCTCGCGCCCGAGATCCGGGAGACGCTGTGGCGGGAACTCGACCGCGTCATGCGCCTGCCCGAGGTCGAACGCCAGCTCGACTCGATGGGCTTGGAGTATCCAGGCATGTCGTCGGCCGCGTTCAAGACCGCCCTGGCCGAGGACAAGGACCGCTGGGGGCGCACCATCCGGGAACTGGGCATCCTGCCCGAATAGGAGATCGATATGCGGACCATTCTGCTTGCCGTCCTGGGGACGGCCATGTTGTCCACGTCGCCCGCGCTGCGGGCGCAGGAGCCGGCCTATCCGGCGCGGCCGATCCGGCTCATCGTGGCGTTCGGGCCGGGCAGCGTGAACGACGCGATGGCCAGGGAACTGGCCAAGACCCTGTACGGCGAACTGGGCCAGCCGGTGATCGTCGAGAACAAACCTGGCGCGGGCGGCGTGGTCGGCACCGACTATGTCGCCAAGGCGGCGCCCGATGGCTATACCCTGGGCTTCGGGACCAGCTCGCAGTTGGTCATGAACGTCGGGCTGCAGAAATCACTGCCGTTCGACGTGGAGCGTGACCTGATGCCCATCGGCCTGGTCTCGCGCACGCCGCTGGCGCTGGCGGTGCCGACGGGTGGTCCGGGTTCGCTGGCCGATCTGGTCAAAGCAGCCAAGGGACGCTCGCAGTCGATGACGTATTCGTCCAGCGGAGTGGGCTCGATCAACCACATCGCCGGTGCCGCGTTCGCGCGCGCCGCGGGTATCGACCTGATGCACGTGCCCTACAAGGGCGCGGCCGTGGCCGCCGCCGACCTGGCCGCGGGCCGGGTCGACATGATGCTGGTGACGCTGCCCAGCATGGCGGGCCTGGTGGAGCAGGGGAAGGTCAAGGTGCTGGCCAACGGCATCGACCGGCGCGGCGCCTCGACACCCAATGTCCCGACGTTCGCCCAGGCCGGTTTGCCGGCTTTCAAGGGCTACACGTGGAACAACGTGTTCGCCCCGGCGGGTACGCCCGCCGCGATCGTCGCCAGGCTCAACGCGGGGCTGAACCGTGTCCTGGCCGACCCGCAGGTCGTCCAGTTCGCCCAGCGCCAGACGGCCGAGATCATCGCGCCTTCCACGCCGGCCCAGGCCCTGGCGTTCGAGAAGAACGAGCGCGCGACCTGGGTGCCGTTCATCCGCAGCCTGGGCATCGAACCCTAGCGCGGCGGGACCCGGGAGGACAGCGGCGGCGGCTGGTAGCCGACCTGGATGCGGCAGGTCTGTTTGCCGCCGTGGCCGTAGTCCCGTTCATAGCCCTTGCAGAGCCGCGCCACTTTCTCGGGCGTCGGCTTCTCCCCCTTGTCCACCCAGTCCATCAGCGCGGTGAACACGGCGGGATACTGGGGCTCGCTCAGGTAACTGTGCTCGGCGTCGTCCGAGAAGGTCTGCACCAACCGGTCGCCGCTGCCCGCGCGGTCGACGATTTCGCGGTAGGCCGATTCGAGTTCGACGAAGGCCGTCGGATCGTGGATGGCGTGCAGGGTCAGCACGGGCATCGCGAGCCTGCCCGTGGGCGTGCTGTCCACCATGAGCCGCCCCACGGCCAGCGGATCCGCCCGGTAGCGGGCCACGCCGGCGTTCAGCGCGGCGTCGTCCGCCGAGCCGCCGTACACCACTTTCTCGTTGCCGAAGGGATTGCGGCCGTCCAGCCGTTCCTGCGTCAGGTCCCGGAACAGCCAGGTGGCCCAGTTCATGTTGGACACGAAGGTGCGTTCGGGAATCTTCACCACCGACAGGATGGTCTTGAGCCGGGCTGCCTGTTCGGGGCTGCGCTGCGCGGCCGGCATGCCGACGCCCGTGCATGCCTTGATGCGCGCGGCCAGGTCCGCGCGGGTCAGCGTGGAATCCTTGGGCAGGCCCATCCACAGCGGGTATTGCGGTTCGTCGGGGCGCGGATGGTTGCGGCAGACGTATTGGTAGACCACGCGCAGGTCCAGGCGGAAGTCGTAGGCGGTGTTGCCGCCGCCCAGCACGCCGCTGGTCAGCAGCACGGCATCGTAGGGGCCGGGCCGGCCTTCGATGGTGCCATACAGCTCGGCCGCCTTGGAGGCGACGCCGCCGCCGTAGCTCTGCCCGTGCAGCAGGGTGCGGCGAGGCTGGCCGAATTGCCGCACGAACAGGCGCCGTAGACGCTCGGTGTCCTCGGCCGCCATGGTCACGCCATAGCCGCCGCGGCGGTAGGACGAGCCGGCCCAGGCATAGCCCGCCTTCACGGTCACCGCCCAGCGGGTCAGGTCTGCCTGGCTGCGTTTCAGGGTGGACGGACCGAGATCGGGACCGCCGTGGGCGTGCATGACCAGCACCCGGTTCCAGTCGCGGGGAATCGCGATCCAGTAGTAGGCCCCTTCGCTGTCCTGCCCGTTATAGCAACGCGCGTCGGTCGGGACGTCCTTGGGGCAGGGGGCGGGCCGCGCGCGATCGGAGGCGGCGTGGGCCGTGGCGGCGCCGAGGGCCAGCGCGGCCAGCAGGGAGAGTCGGGTCAGGGTTTTCAATGGCGGACTCCAGTGGCGAAGATGGCGGTCGATCCCGTGCCCGAGGCGTAGCCCAGGATACCGTGGGTGAAGAGGAAATGGTCGCTGCCCGACGCGCCGGCCTGGGCGACGCCCGGTACCGGGGTGTCGTAGGCCACGGCCATCGTGCCGCCGTCCAGGTCCAGCGTGGCGCCGGACAGGGTGGCTTCGAGATTGCGCGCACCGGTGCCGGCGACGGTGTAGACCCCGTCGGCCGCGCCGGAAGCCAGCGACTGTTGCAGCGCATACAGGCGCATGCCGTAGCTGGTGGCCGACTCCCGCACCAGTTGCAGCGGTACCGCATTGCCATTGACCAGCCCGATCACCATGGACCCCGCGGGGGTGCCGCCGGTGGTGGTGGCGGGATTGGCGGGCGGTGTCGCCAGCAGATCGAAGGCCCCGCGTCCGGCGTTGTAGGTGATGTATCCCTTGGCGGTGGACGTGCACGCGGCGTCGTAGGTCATGAAGCCGCCGGTGGCCGGATCCCGGCACAGTTGGAAGGTGCCGGCGTTGCGCAGCCGGCCCGAGGCCTTGTAGGCCGTGGGCGTCCCACCCGCGCCATGATGGACGCCGATCAGGTTGTAGATGTCGGCGACCGGATTGAAGACCGTGGGCGAACCCGTGTTCTCGAACGTGGTGGCGAAGGCCAGCAGCGGCGCGAAGCCACCGCCCGAAGCCGGCAGCACACCGCCCTGCAGCACGCCGCCGGCGGCGAATGCAAAGGCCGCGCCGCCCTCGTCGCTGGTGTAGGTGCAGGTCGATTGCGCGCGCAGGCTGCCCTCGCGCACGGTGCCGGCCGCGCGCTGCACGCTCGCGTCGATCGTGACGGTGTAGCGCATCGAGCCGGGGTCCACGGTCACGGTCAGCTCTTCTCCCTGCGTGTTACCGCCCTTGTAGCGGGTGACCGCGGCGGGCAGATTGGGGCAGGCCAGCGGGTCGCCCGTTTCCTGCACGCAACTGTAGTTGACGGCGGCGTCCTGGCTGCCGCTGCCACGGTACTTGGGCCAGGCGGGGTACTGGCACAGGGGCCGCGTGCGGCCGTAGGTCCCGGCCACCGCGTCGACCGCCACCGGCGTGCCCGGGGGCAGGCCTTGCTCCACCCAGCCTTCCAGCGCGGCCAGCGAATCCCAGTTGGGAATGAATACGCCGGTGCCGTGGCCCATGCCGGGAACGGTATAGAAGCGCACGCCCCGGTCCACGGCTTCCTGCCCCACGGTAGCCACCACGCGCTGGTAGTAGTCGATGGTGGAGTTGGGGCTGATGACTTCGTCGGCCAGGCCGTGCAGCATGATGAGCTTGCCGCCGCGGGACAGGAAGAGGCGCAGGTCGGGATCGGTGGCGTCGGTGATCGCGGACACGGCTTGCACGCGCTCGGTATACGAGCCGGGGTTCTGCGGGTCGAAGCCCAGCGTGTCGAAGGTGGCCGAGCGGGTGACGAAATACTTGACCCACTGGTCGCCCGTCACGTACATGTTGGCATCGGCCGAGGTCGCCGGGTTGCCGGGCGCGCGGCGCGTGCCCAGGTCCCGCGAGGTGTAGGGGCCGGCCACCAGCGCGCCTTCCAGGATGTTGTAGCCGCCCGCGCGTTCGACGCCGTTGGCGAGCCGGTAGGCGGAGAATTCCAGCGGTGCCTCGAGTGTGCGGATCGTGGCCAGTTGCGCGGCGGACAGGCAGTGATCGCCTTCGTCGCTGCCCGAGGGGCAGCGCATGGCCGCCAGGTTGGAGGCGTTCAGCAGCCGGCAGCTTTCCACGTTGCTGACGATGCCGTCGACCGCGCCGTCCAATTTGTCGCAGGCCTGCTTGACCGTGTTCTGCACCATCAGCGTCTTGGCCACGTTGAGCCAGCCGGCTCCGCCGTTGGCGTACAGGGCGCGGCCGAGCGCGACGTTGGACAGGCGCGTGCCGGAGTAATTGAGCGCGGGCTCGTTGGCGACGACGCCGTCGTAGTCCGTGGGCCAGCGCTGGATGTGCGCCAGCGCGTCGCGGCCGCCGGTGGAGGTGCCCAGGAAATAGGCGTGCTTGGGCGCCATGTCGTAGTAGGCTCTTACCAGTTGCGCGGCGACGTCGCGGGTCTTTTTCAGCGATTGGCCGCCGTAGTTGGACAGGGCCTCGTCGTCGGCGGCGAACTTGCCGTCGGTGATGCTGCCGCTCTGGTGGCCGGAGTCGTCGCCGTAGGTGGCATAGCCCAGGGCCAGCGGGGCGGGTTTGTCGGCGGGGCCGAAGCGTATGGTCTCGGTGCCGTCGATGAGCCGGCCGTTGAAGCCGCCGCCGCCGAAGTGGATGGTCTTGCCGTTCCAGCGCAGCGGCAGGTTCAGGGCAAAATTGATGTCGGGCGAACCGGCGTTCACCGGCTTGATGACGCCGCGGATGCGGCAGTAGGCGCCCAGGCCGTTGCCTTCGGCATCGGCGGCGACGTCCACCGCTTCAGATACCGTCGCGCCGCCCGAGGGCAGTGTCAGCTGGGCCGGGGAAAAGCCGCGTGCGGACAGAGAGGCGCAGGCCAGCGCGGGTGCATAGGGCGGGCCGGAGGCGGCCGGGGGTTCTTCGGGCGGATTGCCGGCGGGCGAGTCGCCATCGCCGCCGCCGCAACCGGCCAGGGCCGCGAGAGCGGCAAGCAGCAGGGGCAGGGCGGGAAAGGGGCGGGGTGCGGTCATCGTATCGTCTCCATGGCCGGCCCTCTCGAGACGGGGCGCGTGCACGGCGGGATGATGCGAGCGTGCCGCTCGGTACGTCAAATACAATAAAAGCGGAGACTCGATATATAAAAAATATGGACTTGCGCCACCTGCGTTACTTCGTCACGGTTGCCGAGACCGGTCACATGACGCGCGCCGCCGAGCAGCTCGGCATCCAGCAGCCCCCGCTCAGCCAGCAGATCAAGGCGCTGGAGCGCGAGCTGGGGGTGGAACTGCTGCGCCGTCACCCGCGGGGCGTGGCCTTGACCGACGCCGGCCGGCACTTCCTGCGCGAGGCCGAGAACCTGCTGGAAGGCTATGCGCAGATGCGCCAGCGCATGGCGCGCGTGGCCAACGGCCAGGAAGGGCTGCTGGCCGTGGGTTTCACCAGCTCGGCCGCCGCGCACGCGTTCACGCCGGAGGCGCTGCGCGTCTATCGTCGAGACTATCCGGGCGTGGAGCTGGATATTCACGAGGACAACGCCGCGGGACTGACCGCCGCCATCGCCGCCGGACGCCTGCATTGCGGCCTGCTGCGCGTGCCGGTGTCGCGGCCCGACGGACTGGTGTTCGAAACCCTGCTGACCGAACCCGCGGTGGCCGCCGTGCCGTGCGATCACCCGCTCGCCCGGGACCGGCAGACGAGCCGCCCCCGGGCGATTTCGCTGGCCGAGTTGTGCCAGGAGAAGATCATTCTCGTGCGCCAGCCGGGCGCGCCGGGCCTGTACGCCAACCTGCTCGCGCTGTGCGAAAGCCAGGGGTTGCGGCCACGCATCGCCGCCGAGGTCGATCGCATGATGACCAATCTGAATCTGGTGGCGGCGGGAGCGGGCGTGTCGGTCGTGCCCAAGTCCATCAGCGGCGCGCACGCGCATGCCGTGACCTATCTGCCGCTGGCGCGGGCCGAACGGCTGGATGCGCCGCTGACGCTGGTGTCCCGCCGCGGCGAGGACAACCTGCCGGCGCAGCACTTCGCCGCCCTGGCACGGCGGCTGGCGGCGGCGCGATGACGGCCGCGCACGTCCGGGCGGCGCGCCGCCGCGTCCTGCTGGCCGCGGCCGTCCTGCCGCTGGCCGGGGCGGGCCCGCGTGCCGGCGCGGCGGCGGACGGACGGGCCTGGCCGACGCGGGCCATCCGGCTGGTGGTCGTCTATCCGCCCGGCGGCGTGAGCGACACCATCGCACGCATCTTGGCCGAGGAGTTGTCGCGGGACCTCGGTGTGCCGGCCTGGGTCGAGAACAAGGGCGGCGCGGGTGGAAGCGTGGGGATGGAGACCGTGGCGCGCGCGGCGCCCGACGGCCATACCCTGGCCTTTTCCGCGTTGACGCCGCTCACGCTCAATCCCTTGTTGAGCCGGCCGTCGGCCGACCATGACCCCCTGCGGGAGATCGCGCCCGTTGCCGCCGTCATGCGCACGCCGGTGCTGGTGGCCGGCACGCCGGCCTTCACCGGCGGCGATTTCGCCGATCTGGTGGACGAGGCGCGGCGCCGGCCCGGGGCGATCCGCTGGGCCAGTTCGGGCGTCGCCACGACCGGCCACATGGTGATGGCGCAGGTGGCCGCGGCAAGCGGCGCGCGTATCACCCACATTCCCTATCATGGCGGCGGGCCGCAATTGAACGACGCGCTCAGCGGGCGCTTCGAGGTGCTGTCGACCAACGTCGCGGCGCTGCAACTGGATTATGTGCGGACGGGGCGGCTGAAGGCGCTGGCGGTGGGCGCGCCCGCCAGGCTGGGCGCGCTGCCCGGTGTGCCGACTCTGGAGGAGCTGGGCTATCCCCAGGCCAATCTGATGTCGTTGTTCGGCTTGTTCGCGCCCGCCGGCACGCCCCGGCCGGTACAGGAGAGCATCAATGCCGCGGTGCATCGCGCGCTGGCGGGCGGAACGCTGGCCGAACGGCTCGAAAGCGCCTACAACCTGCCCGCCGCGGGCAGCGTGGAGGATTTCCGCGTGGCGGTGCGGGATGACTACGCGGCCAATCGCCGGCTGGTCAGCGCGGGGTCGCTGCGTGGCGACCAGGCTCCCTGAGCGGCCGCTTCAGCGCGGGACGGGATGCTGTGCTTCCCGTGTACGCAGGACGATCAGCCAGGCCGCGCCATAGGCCGCGGCGACCACGGCCAGGCCCGCCGGCAGGCTGTCCGTCCAGTCGGGCAACCCATGCAACAGGCTGCCCATGACGGCGACGCCCAGCAGCGTGCCGATCTGCCGGTTGGCGTTCAGGATGGCCGCGGCGCTGTTGGCGTGTTCCTTGCCGCCGGCCTGCATCACGGTCGCGGTCATGGCGGGGATGGCGATGGCCGCGCCCAGGTTGCCGCAGACCAGCAGCGCCATCAGCAGCCAGTAGGGCAGCGCCAGGCTATCGACAGCGGCCACCGCCGTGGCGAGCGTGGCTAGGCCGGCGCCGGCCAGCATCGGGAAGCGCGTGCCGCGCCGGCTGGAAAGCCGGCCAGACAGCAGGTTGCCCAGCACCAGGATGAGCATCAGCGGCATCAATTGGAGACCGGTGTCCAGCGGCCCGGCGCCGCGTGCCCGCTGCAGGTAGAGGCTGAGCAGGAACAACTGGCCGTATACCGCGAAGCTGGCCAGCGATCCCAGGGCGTTGGCGGGCAGGAAGCGCGGCGCGGCCAGCAGTTGCCGGGGCACCAGCGGCGAGGCGGCGCGTTGCTCGCGCCAGGCCAGCAGGGCACCGGCCGCCAGGGCCAGGGCCGCCGCCAGCAGGATGGGGGGCGCGGTCCAACCCCGCTCGGGGCCCTGGATGAGCGCGTAGCACAGGGCCGCCAGCGCCGTGATGCCCAGCGATTGGCTGGCCGGGTTCAGCGCGCGCGGCCGGGCGGGAGCGGGCCGCACCAGCTTCAGGGTAAGCAGCGCGCCGGCGATGCCGATGGGAACGTTGATCAGGAAGACGCTGCGCCAGCCGAAATGCGCGATCAGCAGCCCGCCCACCAGGGGGCCGGCCGCGACCGACAGCGTGACGATGGCCGACCAGAGCGCCACCATCCGTGCCCGGATGCGTTCGTCGGCGTAGGTGTGGACCAGCAGGCTGAGCGAACTGGGCACGAACAGGGAAGCGCCCACGCCTTGCGCCAGGCGCGCGCCGACCAGCGCCAGGCCGTCCTGGGCCAGGCCGCACGCCACCGAGGCCAGCGTGAAGACGGCCAGTCCCGCCAGATACACGGCGCGGGCGCCCAGGCGGTCGGCCAGCGCACCGCCGACCAGCAGCATGGCGGCGAAGGCCAGCGTATAGCCGTCGATCACCCAGACCAGGCCCGACAGGGAGACCTCCAGGCTGCGCGCGATGTCGCTCAGCGCCACGTTGACCACGGTGACGTCGAGCATGGCCATGATGAAGCCTACCGCCAGCGCGGCCAGCGGCAGGGGGTCGGCCGATGCCTGCCGCGCGGGCGCGGGGGAGAGGGGAATGTTGGGGCAGGGATACCGCACGATCGTCGTCCGAAAAGCAAGGGAAGGCGTTATCCTAGGCGCCGGAATGATGCGGAAAAAGGGGTGAAAATGCAGTGTGATGATGCAAAAATGCATTGCCTGGAAAGACGCCCGGCTGGTGCGAAGCGCGCGTGATGAACTGGGACGATGCCCGGATCTTCCTGGCCATCCGGCGCGCGGGCACGCTGCGGGGCGCCGCGGCGCTGCTGGAAGTGGACCAGGCCACGGCCGGCCGCCGCCTCGCCGCCCTCGAAGCGGCGCTGGGCGCCCGCCTGTTCCTGCGCACGCCCGGCGGCTACGTGCCCACGCCGGCCGGGGAGCTGGCCGGCGCCGCCGCCGAACGGATGGAGCAGGCCGCCGACCAGCTTCAGCGGCAGATGCAGGGCCTGGACGACAAGCTGTGCGGTGTGGTGCGCGTGGCCACCTCGGACACCATGGCGAGCTTCTATGTGATCCCGGCGCTGCGGACGCTGCGCGAGGCCCACCCGGACATCAAGGTCGTGCTGGGCACCTCCACCCAGGTCACCAACCTGACCCGGCGCGAGGCCGACATCGCCGTGCGCACGGTCAAGCCCACGAGTCCGGACCTGATCGCGCGGCGGCTGGCGCGCAGGCAGATAGGCGTTTATGCCTCGCGCGATTACCTGCGCCGCCGGGGCGAGCCCGCGATGGACGCGGCGCTCAAGGGCCACGACGTGATCCGGTACGACCGCCCGATCGGGCCGCTGGACGGCGGCCGGCTGGGCGGGGTGTCGACCGGCAATGCGCGGGTGGCGCTGGAGGTCAATTCGGGCTTGATGATGCTGGAGGCGGTGCGGGCGGGCCTGGGCCTGGGCGAGTTGGCCGTGCTGATGGCGCAGGACGACCCGGACCTGGTGCGCGTCTGGCCCGAGCGGACCGAGCGCCTGGACGTCTGGCTGGTGCTGCACGCCGACCTGAACCGCACGGCCCGCGTGCGGGCCGTGGCCGATGCCATCATCGCCGCGTTCAAGGGCGAAGACTGAGGCTTACATGCCCAGTTGGAAGCGGGGCTCCATCAGCGGGTCGGGCCCGGGGTGGTAGCGCGTGACCACGCCCTTGTCGGTGACGTAGACGTACATCAGCGAATTCCACACGCCGTCCTCGCGGAAGCGGTAGCCCCAGACGATCTGCTCGCCCCTCAGGCCGACGCGGGTGATCTCGGCCGGAGGGCCGAACTCGAACAGCAGCCGCTCGGTATCCCAGTGTCCCGAATCCAGCATGCGGAAGCGTTCGCTGGTCAGCGCCTGGGTGGTGCCGATGACCTTGCCGTCGGGACCGACGTCGGTGATCCAGGCGTATTGCCCCATGGGCTGGCTGGAATAGATCAGGCGCTGGCCGCCGTTCGGCAGGGGGCGCTCGAGCGTGGGCCGGCCCAGGCGGGCCGTGACGGCCGAGCCGGATTCGCCCGGCTGGATGCCGGCCGGGCTGGCGCAGGCCGTGAGCAGCGCCGCCATGCCCAGCAGGCAGGCGCCACGGCGCAGGAGGAGGGCGATACTCATACAATTCACCTTGTTCTTGGATTGACGACCGGAGATGACCGTGTTTCTGTCACGCAGGCGTGGCTGTGGTTCGCTGATTGTAGGACTTGTGCTGGGTTGCGCGGGTTCCATGCCCGCCTGGGCGCAGGGGGAGGTGGGCGCGCCGGTGCGCATCGCCGTGATCGAGGCCATGTCCGGGCCCTTCGCCAATACCGGCGAGGCCATCATGCGCAACCTGCGCTTCGCGGTCGAACGCGTCAACGCCCGGGGCGGCGTGAAGCTGGCCGACGGTGCGCACAAGCTCGAACTCGTTCCCTTCGACAGCAAGAACCAGATCGACGAAGCCCTGCTGCTGCTGCGCGGCGCGGCCGACCAGTCCATACGCATCGTCATGCAGGGCAACAGCTCGGCCGTGGCGGCGGGCCTGATCGAGGGCGTCAATCGCCACAACCAGCGCAATCCCGGCCAGCGCATGGTGTTCCTGAACTACTCGGCCGTCGATCCCGCCTTGACCAACGAAAAGTGCAGCCCCTGGCACTTCCGCTTCGATGCCAGTTCCGACATGCGGATGGCGGCCCTGACCGAGGTCATGCGGCGCGACCGCGAGGTGCGCAAGGTCTACCTGATCAACCAGGACTACAGCTTCGGCCAGGAAGTGGCGCGCAGCGCCCGGGCGATGCTGGCCGAGAAGCGGCCCGACGTCGAGGTCGTGGCCGACGAGTTCCACGCCATAGGTAAGGTCAAGGATTTCTCGCCCTATGCGGCCAAGATCCTGTCCAGCGGCGCCGACACCGTCATCACCGGCAATTGGGGCAATGACCTGACGCTGCTGGTGAAGGCCGCGCGGGAAGCGGGATTCAAAGGCAGCTTCTATACGTTCTACGGCAATGCGCTGGGCGCGCCGGCCGCGCTGGGGGAGGCCGGCGTGGGCAAGGTGCGCGCGGTGGCCGAATGGCACTACAACGCCGGCGAACCCGGCATGGACCGTGCCTACGACGCCTATCGGCGCATGTTCCCGCGGCCGGGCGACGACTACCTGAACGCGCGGATGCTGCACATGACCGACATGCTGGCGGCGGCGCTGGAGCGGGCCGGCAAGGTCGATGCCGTGGCCGTCGCGCGCCAGTTGTCGGGCATGCGGTGGGCGGTGGAGGGCGCGGACCTGTGGATGCGGCCCGACGACCACCAGGCCATCAAGCCCCTGTATGTCTTCACCATGCAGAAGCTGGGGGTCGGCACGGTCCGGCGCGACGTGGAAGGCAGCGGCTATGGTTTCGAGACCACGCTGAAGGTGTCAGCCGCCGACCTGACGCTGCCCACGCGTTGCAAAATGGCAAAATTACCGGAATAAGGCTATACTTCCCGGCTAACTTTCGGTTTTTTGCTTATTTGAAACACTGATCGTTAGCGCGTATTACCCCCGCCGGCCGCAGCCAGATAAAAGCGTAGCGGCCGGGTCGTCAACTTTCACGGCAGGGCGCCTCGGCCTTGCCGCCAGTCCGAGAGGAAAAAAAATGTCCGTCGCCGACATCAACAAGGCCAATATCGTTACCGAATTCCAACGCGCCCAGGGTGATACCGGATCCCCCGAAGTGCAGGTCGCTCTCCTGACCGCCCGGATCAACGAATTGACCAGCCATTTCAAAGAGCACACCAAAGACCACCATTCCCGTCGTGGGCTGCTGCGCATGGTCAGCCGTCGTCGCAAGCTGCTCGACTACCTGAAGGGCCGCAACGCCGACGCGTACCGCGCCCTGATCGAGAAGCTCGGTCTGCGTAAGTGAATTTCCAGGGGATCGGGAACCTGGCGGGCGCTGCCGTCGCAGCGCCACTCCGCGTTTCCGGTGGTTGCCGGTTTCGTCGCTTCCTGTTCGGGCGCGACGCAGCCGGCACTCTAGCAACCCCCTCCTGAAATATGAGAGTGCCTGTGTCAGGGACCGCCTGTCACAGGCATTTTCGTTTCAGAAGGGCAATCGCAAAGGATGCCTGTCATGTTCAATAAAGTCACAAAAACCTTCCAATATGGCCAGCATACCGTCACGCTCGAAACCGGCGAGGTTGCTCGCCAGGCTTCGGGCGCGGTAGTGGTGTCCATCGAGGACACCGTCGTGCTGGCAACCGTGGTCGGGTCCAAGAAGGCCAAGCCCGGCCAGGATTTCTTCCCGCTCACCGTCGACTACATCGAGAAGACCTACGCCGCCGGCCGCATTCCGGGCGGCTTCTTCAAGCGCGAAGGCAAGCCCTCCGAAAAGGAAACGCTGACCTCGCGCCTGATCGACCGGCCGCTGCGTCCGCTGTTCCCCGAAGGTTTCTACAACGACGTGCATGTGGTCATCCACACGCTGTCGGTCAATCCCGAGATCGATCCCGACATCGCCGCGATGATCGGTTCGTCGGCCGCCATGGCCATTTCCGGCCTCCCGTTCAACGGCCCGATCGGCGCCGCGCGCGTGGGCTGGATCGATGACCAGTACGTGCTGAACCCCACCGCCTCGCAGCTCAAGACCTCCAAGCTGGACCTGGTGGTGGCCGGCACCGACGCCGCCGTGCTTATGGTCGAATCCGAAGCCCAGCAACTGTCCGAAGAAGTCATGCTGGGCGGCGTGGTCTACGGCCACGAGCAGATGCAGACCGTCATCAACGCCATCAACGACCTGGTGCGCGAAGCCGGCAAGCCCGAATGGGACTGGAAGCCCGCCGCCAAGAACGAGGCCCTGATCGCCTCGGTGCGCGCCGTGGCCGACGAAGGCCTGAAGGCCGCCTACCAGATCCGCTCCAAGCAGGAGCGCACCACCAAGCTGCGCGAAGTCTATGCCGACGTGCGCGCCAAGCTGGCTGCCCAGGCCGAGGCCTCGGGTACCGCGGTGGACGGCGTCGAAGTGGACAACATCCTGTTCGACTTCGAAGCGCAGATCGTGCGCGGCCAGATCCTGAACGGCGAGCCCCGCATCGACGGCCGCGACACCCGCACGGTGCGCCCGATCAGCATCCGCCTGGGCGTGCTGCCCCGCGCGCACGGCAGCGCGCTGTTCACCCGCGGCGAAACCCAGGCCCTGGTGATCGCCACGCTGGGCACCAAGCAGGACGAGCAGATCATCGACGCACTGATGGGCGAGTACCGTGATCGCTTCATGCTCCACTACAACATGCCTCCGTTCGCCACCGGCGAAACCGGCCGCATCGGCGTGCCCAAGCGCCGCGAAGTCGGCCACGGCCGCCTGGCCAAGCGCGCCCTGGTGTCGCTGCTGCCCGCGCCGCAGGACTTCCAGTACACCATCCGCGTGGTGTCGGAAATCACCGAGTCGAACGGTTCGTCGTCGATGGCGTCCGTGTGCGGCGGTTCGCTGGCCATGATGGACGCCGGCGTGCCGGTCAAGGATCACGTGGCCGGCGTGGCCATGGGCCTGATCAAGGACGGCGGCAAGTTCGCCGTGCTGACCGACATCCTGGGTGACGAAGATCACCTGGGCGACATGGACTTCAAGGTGGCCGGTACCGTCGGCGGCGTGACCGCGCTGCAGATGGACATCAAGATCCAGGGCATCACCAAGGAAATCATGCAGGTGGCGCTGGCCCAGGCCCGCGAAGGCCGCCTGCACATCCTGGAAAAGATGCGCGAGGCCCTCGAAGGTTCGCGCGGCGAGCTGTCGGCGTTCGCGCCGCGCATGCTGTCCATGAAGATCAACCCCGAGAAGATCCGCGACGTGATCGGCAAGGGCGGCGCCACCATCCGTGCGCTGACCGAGGAAACCGGCACGCAGATCGACATCTCGGACGACGGCACCATCGTCATCTCCAGCGCCGACCTGGACCGCGCCAAGGAAGCGCAGCGTCGCATCGCCGACCTGACCGCCGACGTGGAAGTGGGCCAGATCTACGAAGGCGCCGTGCTGCGCCTGCTGGATTTCGGCGCCATCGTCCAGGTGCTGCCGGGCCGCGACGGCCTGCTGCACATCTCGGAAATCGCCAACCACCGCATCGCCAACATCAACGATGTGCTGAAGGTCGGCCAGCAGGTTCGCGTCAAGGTCATCGAGGCCGATGACAAGGGCCGCCTGCGTCTGTCGATGAAGGCTATTGCTGCTGAAGGGTAAGTCCCCCCTACGCGCTTACGCGCGCCCAGCATGGTGAGCCCCCAGCCGCTACGCGGCAGCCCCCCGAGGGGGCGGGGACCCGCCTTGGGGCGGCCCAGCGGCGGGTCCCCCGGGCGGCACTGGCGGACCGGCGGAGCCGGATCCGCTGTGCCCTGGGTCTTGGGGGAGGGGTGTAGTGCTGACGGCGTCCTGTGGGGCGCCGTTTTTTATTTGGTGGGATGTTTCCGTCCTATGGGGAGACGACACATGACGACGAGCAAGCCTGGCCGCTTGGCCAGTGAACTTCTGGAAATGGCCGACTCCCAGCACCGGTTGGGGATCATGGACAGGGCGACGCATCAGAAAATCACTGCCCGCCACCTCGGAGCGGATGCGCTGCCTACCTCGGAGCCTATTACCGCGGCTCAAGTGCGGGAAGTGCGCGAGAAGGCTCATCTCAGTCAAGCCGCGCTTGCCCGGTATCTCAATATGACGCCGGGCTATGTCTCGCAGCTCGAGCGCGGTGCGACGCAAGCGAAAGGCCCTGCGCTGGCGCTGTTGAACGTTATCCGGCGCAAGGGAATCGAAGCGCTTCTCTAAGTGTGCGGATCCGGCGCGAGCGCTGGGACACGGATATCACAACGCCGCCCTATGGAAGCGACGGGACACCTGCATCGCCGGCAAGGTGGCTCAGCAGGTCCCGGACCGGGGCCGACAGGCCGGCCCAGTCGCGAAAGCACAGGCACAGGCGGCGGTGGGCCCAGCCGTCCGCGAGCGCGATGCGCAGGTAGGGATGGCGGCGGCGATAACTCTGGGCGATGCTGTCGGGGACGATGGCCACGCCCACGCCGTGCGACACCATCTCGCACAGGCCGCCGAAGGTGTTCATCCTGATGCGCAGGGCCAGCGCCTGGCCGGCGCGCCGCGCATGTTCGTCGATGTGGTCCTGCAAGGCGCTGCCGGGGGCCAGGCCCACGAAGGGTTCGCGCAGGATTTCCGAGAACGGGACCACGCGCCGCTGCGACAAAGCATGGCCGGCGGCGGCGATCAGGACGAGGTGGTCGGTGGCGACGGGATGCAGGCGCAGTTCCTGGGCGTCGACCTGGTCGGAGGTGATGCCCGCTTCGACCAGTCCGCCGGCGACGGCCTTGACGATTTCCTTGCTGGTGCGTTCGCGGATGTCCACGTTCAGGTGCGGGCGGGTGGCCATCCACGGGGCCAGCTTGCGCGGCAGGAAGGCCGTCAGGGCCGCGGTGTTGGCGTGGATGCGGATGGTGCCGCGGGCGCCGGAGGCGAAGTCCAGCAGTTCGCCCTGCATCAGTTCCCGTTGGCGCAGGATCAGCCTGGCATGGTGGGCCAGCGCCTCGCCGGCTTCGGTGGCCACCACGCCGCGATGCCGGCGCTCCAGCAACTGCACGCCGGCATCGGCCTCGATGTTGCGCAGGCGTTCGCTGGCCGAGGCCAGCGCCAGGTTCGCGCGCGCGGCGCCTTGCGTGATGCTGCCGGCATCGACGATGGCGAGGAACAGGCGCAGGTCCGCGAGATCGAGACGCATGGAGATTCTCCGTGGCGGTTTGCCTTCGGGACAGCCGAAGGCATGAGGCATAGAACCGCATTGTGCCAAAGCGCGGCGACGGGCCCAATAGGCACGTCAAAGGAGACGGCAGTGAAGCGCTCGCACATCTTTCCCCGCATCGGCTGTTCCCTGGGCCGGACCGGTTCGCGCCTGGCGCCGTGGCTGCTTGCCGCGGCGGTCCTGGTGCCCGCCGCGTCGGCCGCGCCACCGCTTTCGGAGATCGCCACCTCCGAGCAGTTCTATCAATTGGCATTGGAGGCCCGCTCCGAGGGCAATTACGGCGTCATGCTGATGCGGCTGAGGCAGGCTGCGACGCGGGGCGACCTGGAGGCCCAGGAAATGCTGGCCTCGGTCCTGCTGGCCGGTCCGGCGCTGTATGGCGCCGGCGTGAAGGCCGATCCGTGCGAGGCGATGCACTGGGCCCATCTGGCCCAGGAGCGGGGCAGCGCGACCGGACGACATCAATGGATGGTCCTGAACGGCTTGCGCGACGTGCCGCGCATCCGGAAGGACTGCCGGCCTCCGCCCTTGTACCGATGAGGCCCAGGGGGCCGGAGCACAGGAGAGGGGCGGTCTACAATGGCGCCTCCTGTCCACCCGCCCCGTCCCCATGGCCGTTCCTCGACTCGAACTGCGCGGGATCACCAAACGGTATCCCGGCGTCCTCGCGAACGACGAGGTCTCGCTGGCCATCGCGCCGGGCGAGATCCACGCGGTGCTGGGCGAGAACGGGGCGGGCAAGTCGACCTTGATGAAGATCGCGTACGGCGCGCTGGCGCCGGACGCGGGGCAGATCCTGTGGGATGGCCGGCCGGTGGCACTGCGCGCGCCGGACGATGCGCGCGCGTTGGGCGTGGGCATGGTCTTCCAGCACTTCGTTTTGTTCGACACGCTGACCGTGGCGCAGAACGTGCTGCTGGGACTACCGGCCGGACTCGCGCGCGAGGTCTCGCGCGGCGCCGCTCCGAGCGCCTGGCTGGCTCCTCTGATCGAGCGCTATCGCCTGGGCCTGGATCCCGAAGCCTATGTGGGCGACCTGTCGGTGGGCGAACACCAGCGCGTCGAGCTGTTGCGTGCCTTGGCCGCGCGCCCGCGCCTGCTGATTCTGGACGAGCCCACGTCGGTGCTGTCGCCCGAGGCCAGGACGGCCTTGTTCGCGACCTTGCGGCAACTGGCGGCGGAGGGGTGCAGCGTGGCCTACATCAGCCACAAGCTGGCGGAGATCCGGGAACTGTGCGATCGCTGCACGGTGCTGCGGGCGGGCCGTTCGGTGGCCGTGGTCGATCCGCGCGCGATGGCGCAGGAAGAGCTGGCCACCTTGATGCTGGGGATCGCGGTGGACGATGTCCGAAGCGCCTCGCCGCGGCCGGCGGGCGATCCGGTGTTGAGCGTGAAGAATCTGTCGATGCCCGTTCCGGCCGGCCAGCGCGTGGGCTTGCGCGAAGTCTCGTTCGAGTTGCGAGCCGGCGAGATACTGGGCGTGGCGGGGGTGTCGGGCAACGGCCAGTCGCTGCTGCTGTCGGCCTTGTCGGGCGAGGAGATCGGCATGCCGCACGATGCCATGCGCCTGATGGGGCAGCCCATCGGCCGGCTGCGGCCGGCCGCGCGGCGCGAGCTGGGACTGCGTGCGATTCCGGAGGAACGCCTGGGGCGCGGATGCGTGCCCGAAATGGGGCTGGACGAGAACATGCTGCTGACCATGGCATCCGGGCAAGTGTCATCCGGAGGCTGGATACGGCGGCGCGGACTGGTCGAGGCCGCCGCTCGCGTCATCGCGCGCCACGGCGTGCGAGCGGTGTCGCCGCGCGCGCCGGCACGCAGCCTGTCCGGCGGCAATCTGCAGAAATTCATGGTGGGCCGCGAGCTCGACGGGGCGCCGCGCGTACTGCTGGCGGCGCAGCCGACCTGGGGCGTGGACATTGGCGCGGCCGCACGCATCCACCAGGCGCTGATCGATCTGCGCGACGCCGGCGGCGCGGCCCTGATCATTTCCGAGGACCTGGACGAACTGCTCGCGCTGTGCGACCGGCTGGCCGTGATGGCGGGCGGGCGGCTGTCGCCGGCGGTGGCGCGCGCCCAGGTCACGGCCGACATGCTGGGCCGGTGGATGGAAGGAGGGTGGGCTCATGATCCAGCTTGAGCCGCGTGCTTCCGCTTCGCGGCTGGCGGCCTGGCTGTCGCCGCTGGCCGCGCTGGCGCTGACCATGCTGGGCGGCGCCGCGCTGTTCGCGATGCTGGGCATCGATGCCTGGCAGGGGCTGCGGCTGTTCCTGGTCGAGCCTTTCAACGGGGTCTACGCGTGGGGCGAACTCGCGGTCAAGGCGGTGCCGCTGGTCCTGTGCGCGGTGGGCCTGTCGCTGTGCTTCCGGGCCAATGTCTGGAACATCGGCGCCGAAGGGCAGTTGATCGCGGGCGCCATCGCGGGCGGCGGCGTGGCCCTGCTGGCCGGGCCGGACACGTGGCGGGGCTACGTGGTGCTGGTCATGGCCGCGGGCATGCTGGGAGGCATGCTGTGGGCCGCGCTGACGGCCTGGTTCAAGGACCGGTTCGGCGCCAATGAAATGCTGGTCAGCCTGATGCTGACCTATGTGGTGCAGCTCCTGCTCGGCTATCTGGTGTTCGGGCCCTGGCGCGATCCTTATGGCTACAACTTCCCGCAGTCCCGATCGTTCGACGAGGCGGCCGTGCTGCCCGTGCTCTGGGAGGGCACGCGCGCCCACGCCGGGCTGTGGCTGGCGCTCGCGGCCACCGGCGCAGCCTGGCTGTTCCTGGCGCGATCCCATCCGGGCTTCCGCCTGCGCGTGACGGGCGCCGCGCCCGCCGCCGCCCGCTATGCGGGGTACTCCCCGCGCCAGGCCCTGTGGACTTCCATGCTGGCGTGCGGCGCGCTGGCCGGGCTGGCCGGCATAGGCGAAGTCGCGGGGCCGATGCAGCGGCTCACGACCTCGGTGTCGCCGGGCTATGGCTTCGCGGCGGTGATCGCGGCCTTCCTGGGGCGCCTGCATCCGGCCGGCGCGCTGCTGGCCGGCCTCGTCATGGCGGTCCTCTACATAGGCGGGGAACTGGCGCAATCCCGCCTGGGCCTGCCGGCTTCCATCGTCGGTGTGTTCCAGGGGCTGGCACTGGCCTTGCTGCTGCTGGGCGATACGCTGGTGCGCTATCGCATCCGTTGGCGCGGCCCCGCGGCCGTGGCGAGGTGAGCGGCGTGGAAAGCCTGCTGCAACTCCTGGCCGCGACGCTGAACGCCGGCACGCCGCTGGCGCTGGCGGCGCTCGGGCTGGCCATCCATGAACGCGCCGGCGTGATCAATCTCGGGGCCGAGGGCATGATGCTGCTGGCCGCCGCCGCCGGCTTCGCGGTGGCCTTCCACACCGGCAGCCCCACGTGGGGACTGGCGGCGGGGGCGGGGGCGGGTGCCCTGCTGGCCGCCATGTTCGCGCTGCTGGTCGTGGTGTTCAATGCCAGCCAGTACGGCAGCGGCCTGGCGATCATGCTGCTGGGGTCGGGGCTGTCGGCCTTCGCCGGCGTGTCCTACGCGGGGCGTTCGCTCGCGCAGGGCCAGGCCGGGCTGCCGTGGCTGCGGGACATCCCGGGACTGGGCGGCACCGTGTTCGCATTGCACCCGCTGGTATACGCGACGATGGCGCTGGCCTGCCTGTTGACGGTGTTTCTGTACCGCACGCGGGCCGGCATGCTGCTGCGGGCGGTGGGGGAGTCGCCGGAGTCGGCGCATGCGCTCGGCTATCCGGTGGGCTGGATACGCACGCTGGCGATCCTCGCGGGCGGCCTGTGCTGCGGGCTTGCGGGGGCGTACCTGTCGGTGGTCTACACGCAGTTGTGGAGCGAAGGCATGGTGGCCGGCCGGGGCTGGATGGCGCTGGCGCTGATCGCCTTCGGCATGTGGCATCCTTTGCGTATCCTGCTGGGCGCGTATCTGTTCGGCGGCCTGACCATGCTGCAGTTCCAGCTGCAAGGCATGGGCGTGCAGGTGCCGTCGCAATTCCTGGCCATGCTGCCCTACGTCTGCACCATCGCCGTGCTGGCCTTGCGAGGTGGCAATCCGGGCTGGATGCGCCGGAACATGCCGCGCTCGCTGGGCCGGCCTTTCCTGCCCGAACGCTAGAGTGAACTGCGCCGGCCCGTCAGTGGCCGGACCCGGCGGGGACCAGCGTCAGGCGATGGACATCGGGGCCGGGCAGGAAGGGCGTGGCCTCGCCATCCGTCCATGCCGAGTGGCCGGCCAGGAAGAAGGGCGACAGCGGATGGCCCGAGGCGCCGCCCGGCATTTCCATCAGTCCGTGTTCCTCATGTCCCGGCGACACCACGAAACGCTCGGATGCGCCGAACGACGTACCCTGGATGCGCGGCATGTGGATGTCGCCCGGCATGGGGCGGACGGGCGCCGACAGCCAGGGCCTGACGGCCGCGGGCAGCACCCGGGCCAGGGGATGTTCCATGGCGAGGCGGTTGCGGTCGCCCCAGCGGATGTCGTCCAGCGGGCGGTCGCCGGCGGCGACCGAGGCGATGGCCGTGTCGATGCGTTCGAGCATGAAGGCGCGCCAGTCCGCAGCATAGGCCGGCTTCCACGCCCGGGCGCGCACCAGGCTTTCCATGGTGGCCAGCACGCGCGACGAGGCGCGGCGCATCGACAGCCCGCCGTCGATGGCGGCCAGCTTCTCGTCCAACGCGCCGAACCAGGCGTCGTACAAGGCGTCGTGGTAGGCACGCAGCAGCGCGTAGCCGGTGCTGCCCGCATCGGCGCGCCCGTTCCAGGATTGCAGGATGCGCCGGAAGGCGGCCCGTTGCGGATGGCCGGCGACGGCGGCCTCGTCCAGCTCGGCCAGGGCCTGCTCGCGCAGGAACGCGACCCAGGCGGCCCGGTCGTCCAACTGGATGGCGAGCAGGTCGCGCTCGTTGAAGCGTTCGCCGGCGAACAGCGCGTTGCGTATCTGCGTCCCGCGGGCACCCACATCGGCGCCGCCGTCGCCGATTCTGCGCTGGGTGTCTTCGTCCGCGAGCTGTGTGCTGTTGGCGGTCCAGAGCCGCCCGTAGGCCGGCTCGGTCACGGAGGGATAGTCCGAAGGCGCGAGACGGCCGAGCGGCGCGTCGGCGTGCGCGGCCGTAACCGGAAAGCCCAAGGGGTCCAGCGTGGAGGTGGGCAGCGGGCCGGCCAGCGTCCAGCCTATGTTGCCGGCGCGATCCGCCACCACGAGGTTCTGCGTGGGGATGCCGGCGGTCTGCGCGACGTGCATCGCCTGCCCGATGTCGCGCGCGTCCTCCATGCCGGCCAGTCTCACATCGGCGGCGTCCGGCAGGTAGGCGATCCAGCGTATCGCATACGCCTTTTCGCCGTTTTGCCGCAGCGGTCCCCATGGTGTCTCGCGCACGGGCAGCATGACGGGCGGCGCCCCCTTCACGTCGATGCGCTCGACCGTTTCGGCCGCGCGTTCCCAGGCGCCCGCCGGACCCCGGTAGCGCGAGGGGTCGGCGGCATCGGACTCCAGCTTCACCAGGTCGATGAAATGGCCGTAGCTGTTGGTGAAGCCCCAGGCGACGTCGCCATTGCTGCCCGCCACTACGATGGGGGCGCCGGGCAGGCTGACGCCGCTGATGCGCCGCGGGCCCGAGGCCGAAGGAAATTCCAGGGTCAGCCGATACCAGATGTTCGGCAGGCGCAGGCCCAGGTGCATGTCGTTGGCCACCAGCGCGCGGCCGTCGGCGCCATGGCGCGCATCGATGGCCCAGCCGTTGCTGCCCAGCGCCGACGAGGCGGTTCCGGCATCCACCATCAGTTCGGCGGGAATCGCGCCGTTCGTGCGCGGCGGACGAGGGCGGTCAATCCAGTCGGGATGCGCCTCGACCAGCGCCGGATCCGGCGGAGCCGACCCCGCGGAAGAGGGAGGGCGGTCCAATGGCGCATCCCAGCGGCTGCGCGCCGGCAGCAGCGCCGCGAGCAACGGGCCCGGCAGCAGCTCGCGCAGCGCATCGCGCGAACGTACCCGCATCAGCTCGCCGCCCTGCAGGTCCAGATACATCGCATAGATCGCCAGCAGCGTGTCGGCGGGCTGCCAGGGTTGGGGCGGCCCGCCCAGCAGGACGTATTCGAACGGCCGGGCGCCCAACGCTTCCAGGCCGGCGTTGACGCCCGCCGCGTAGCGCTCCAGCAGGGTGCGGTGGGTGGGCGGCAGCGCGGCATAGGCGCGCTCCGCGCGTGCGCGGAACCGATGCACCCGCACGCGCCGGTCCAGCGGCACCGCCGCCTCGCCCACCAGCGCCGCCAGTTCGCCGGCGGCCGAGCGCCGCACCAGGTCCATCTGGAAGAAGCGGTCCTGCGCATGGGCGAAGCCGGTGGCGTAGGCGGCGTCGGTGCGGTTGGCGGCGCGTATGGTGACGCTGCCCTGGGCATCGCGCGCGATCGTGGCGGGCTGGGCCATGCCGGCCGCGCTGCGTTCTCCGTCGACCTGGGGCAGGCTGGCGCGCAGGGTGAGCCAGGCGGCCGTGAGGCCCGTTGCGGCGATCAGGACGATGGCCGTGCCCGCGAAGGTGGCACGGCGGAGGATCCGGCGTCGGGAATGGGGAGAGATCATGGTTGGGCGTCTCGTCCTGCGAGAGCGGGCAACGATGGGGCGGGAAGCGTCGAGGGGCTGTCCGGGCGACATTGTGCCCGGTCCCGGGCGATGAATGCACCTTTTCCGTTTTTTCAAGCCTCGCCCGGGGGCCTTCATTTAGATTGACCGGGTCGAGGCAAGGATACGAACGGATACTGCATGGCTATTCCCGAAATCGCATTACAAGAAAGCGACATCACGCTGTTCGACGCCATTTTTTCGCCCAGGGCCGTGGCCCTGGTGGGAATTTCGGGAGACCTCGGGAAAAATTCCGCGCGCCCGCTGCGCTTCATGCGCCGGCACGGCTATCCCGGACGCATCCATCTGGTGAATGCGTCGCGAGCGGAAATCGGCGGCGAGCCGGCGTACGCCAGCCTGGACCGCGTGCCGGGCGTGGTCGACCACGCGTTCGTCATGGTGCCGGGCGCGCACGTCGTCGAAGTCCTCGAGCAGTGCGCGGCCAAGGGCGTCAAGGTCATGACGGTCTTCTCCGACGGATTTGCCGAAACCGGCGCGGGCGGCCGTCTGCGCCAGGAAGCCCTGCTGGCCCGGGCGCGCGAACTGGGCGTGCGGCTGATCGGTCCCAACAGCATAGGCGTGGCCGACGTCCACACCGGCACCATCATCTCGGTGAATGCCGTGTTCGAGATGGACGAACTGGTGCGCGGCGGCGTGTCGCTGGTGTCGCAGAGCGGTTCCATGATGGGCGCGCTGCTGTCCCGGGCCGCCACGCGGGGCCTGGGTTTCGCCAAGCTGGTGTCGGTGGGGAATGAAGCCGACATCAAGGTCGGCGAACTGGTTACCGCCCTGGCCGATGACGAGGCGACGCGGGTGATCGCCTTGTTCCTGGAGACGCTGCGCGACGGGCCCGAACTGGGCCGCGCGCTGGACCAGGCCCATCGCGCCGGTAAGCCGGTCCTGGTCTACAAACTGGGTCGTTCCGAGCAAGGCGGGGCCCTGTCGGAGTCGCACACGGGCGCCATCGCCGGCAACGACGCCGCCGTCGATGCCTTCCTGCGCGCCCATGGCGCGTTGCGCGTGCAGATGCTCGAAACGCTGTTCGAACTGGCGCCATTGGCCATGCAGCATGTGATGCCGGTGGGCCGGGAGGCGCGCGCGCCCCGAGTGGGCGTCATCACCACCACGGGCGGGGGCGCCGCCACGGTCGTCGACAGATTGGGACTGGAGGGCGTCGTCGCGGTGGCGCCGCCCGCCGAGTTCGTTGCCCGCATGGCCGCGCGCGGGGTCGCGATACGCCAGACCCCGGTGATCGACCTGACTCTGGCCGCGACCAGCGCCCAGTACAAGGATCTGCTGGAGCAGATGCTCGCCAGCGACTGGTGCGACGCCGTCCTGAGCGTGGTGGGGTCGTCGGCGCAGTTCCATCCGCAGTTGGCCGTCCGGCCGCTGGTGGAGGCGTCGAAGCCGGCGGACAAGCCGCTGGCGGTGTTCCTGGCCCCGGAGGCGCCGCGGTCGCTGGCCCTGCTGCAGCAGCACGGCATCGCGGCGTTTCGCAGCCCCGAGTCCTGCGCGGATGCGCTGGCCGCGTTCCTGCATTGGCGGCCACCCGTTTCCTCGCCGCGCCCGCAAGGACTCGCCTGGCCGGCGGGCATACCCGTGCGGGGCAACCTGACGGAGTTCGAGGCCTGCCAGGTCTTCGCCAGCCTGGGCGTGCCCGTGGCCACGGCCCAGCGCATCACGCCGGACGCCCCCGGGCATGCCGTTCCCTATCCCGTCGCGATCAAGCTGTCGTCCCGGCTGGTGGCGCACAAGACCGAACTGGGCGGCGTGCAGACCGGCATCCGCGACCAGGCTCACCTGCGCACGGCGATCGCATCTCTGAAGGCCCGCGTGGAGAGCCATGGCGCCGGTGTGCCGGTGGAAGAACTGCTGGTGCAGCAGATGGAAGGAAAGCTGCTGGAGCTGATGCTGGGCTTCCGGCGGGATCCTTTGGTGGGGCCGGTGGTGGTCCTGGGAGCGGGAGGCATCGCGGCCGAGATCGCGCACGACTATTCCGTCCGGCTGGCGCCCGTCGACCTGGAAGGGGCCCGGGAGATGATCGAGGAGGTCCGGGCCACCCGCCTGGTCCGTGGCTTCCGGGGTTTGCCCCTGGCCGACTGCGAGGCGCTGGCACGCGCCATCGCCGGATTCTCCCGCCTGGCGGAGATCGGCTCGCCGCAGGTACACGAGGCCGAGATCAATCCGCTGTTCGTGCAGGAGCAGCGCGTGGTCGCCGTCGACGGGCTGCTGCGCTTCGCCTAGCGCGGCGGCAACGATATCAACGAGACGAGAGACAAGCATGGATTTCAATCTGACATCGCAGCAAGTGGATTTCCAGACCGCGGTGCGGCGCTTCGCCGAAAAGCACCTGCGGGCGGGGGCGGTGGCGAGGGCCCATTCGGACGAATATCCCTGGGACGTGGCGCAAGCCATGGCCGAGCAGGGCCTGCTGGGCATCACCATCGCCGAGCAGGATGGCGGGCAGGGCGGATCGCTGATGGACGCGGTGCTGGCGATCGAGGCGGTGGCGTCGGTATGTCCACGCAGCGCCGACGTGATCCAGGCCGGCAACTTCGGACCGATACGCGTGTTGGCGGAATATGGCTCGCCCTTGCAGAAGGAACGCCATCTCGCGCCGCTGCTGGCGGGTAAGGCGCTGATCTCGGTGGGCATGACCGAGCCGGGCGCGGGGTCGGCGGTGACGGAGTTGCAGACGACGGCCACGCGCGACGGCAACGGCTACCGGATCAACGGTTCGAAGATCTTCACCACGCACGGGCCTCACGCCAGCCTGATCCTGGCCTATGTGCGGTTCGGCCCCGGCACGGGAGGAATCGGCTCGGTGCTGATCGACACCCAGGCGCCCGGCGTGCGCCGCGGCCAGCCTTCGCGTTTCATGTCGGGCGAGGAATGGGTGCAGATCTATTTCGACGACGTCCATGTTCCCGACGAGCTGGTGGTACTGGGCGAGGGGGGATTCAAGAAGCAGATCTCGGGATTCAACGTCGAGCGCATCGGCAATACCGCCCGCTCGCTCGCGCTGGGCCGGTATGCCTTCGAGGAGGCGCGCGGGTGGGCGTTGCAGCGCCGGCAGTTCGGGCGCCTGCTGTGCGAGTTCCAGGGGCTGCAATGGAAGTTCGCCGACATGAAGATGCGCCTGGACGCGGGCCAACTGCTGTTGTACCGCGCGGCGGCCGGCGCCGATACCGGATTCCCGTCCGCGACCGACACGGCCATCGCGAAGGCCTATTGCAACCAGGCCGGCTTCGACATCGCCAACGACGCCCTGCAGGTGATGGGCGGCATCGGCTATAGCCAGGAATCGCTGGTGGAGTACTGCGTGCGCCGGTGCCGGGGCTGGATGATCGCGGGCGGATCGATAGAGATCCTGAAGAACCGGATCGCCGAAGGCGTGTTCGAGCGGACGTTTTCACAGCGGGGCGAGAGATAGACGGCGCTTTGTCGGATGTGCAAGGCTCATGTTCTGCAAAGTGAACCCTTTCGGGTGGACAAGCGCCTATTATTTGTGAAAGACAACTAATTGCCGGGGTGCCGGCCCACGATCAAAGGAGCGGACAGGATGGGAATGCTGGAAGGAAAGGTTGCGGTGGTGACCGGGGCCGGGCGGGGCATCGGCCGGGAGATCGCATTGGGCCTGGCGGCGCAGGGCGCGGCGGTGGTGGTGAACGACATCGGGGCCGCGCTGGACGGCGGCGGCGCCGATGCGACGCCGGCCCAGCAGACGGTGGACGACATCCGTGCCCTGGGCGGGCGGGCCGTTCCCAGCTTCGATAGCGTGGCGCATTGGGAGTCGGCCCAGGCCATGGTCGCCAGCGCGGTCGAGAACTTCGGCCGCATCGACATCGTGGTGAACAACGCGGGCATCCTGCGCGACACCATTTTCCACAAGATGGACCCCGCCGAATGGGATGCGGTGGTCAAGGTCCACCTATATGGCAGTTTCTACGTGAGCCGCGCCGCGGCCGCGCATTTTCGCGAACAGAACGGCGGCGCCTTCGTCCACATGGTGTCGACCAGCGGTTTGATCGGCAGCATAGGCCAGGCGAACTATGCCGCCGCCAAGCTCGGCATCGCCGGCTTGTCGCGTTCGATCGCAATGGACATGAACCGCTTCAACGTCCGCTCCAATTGCATCGCGCCCAGCGCGTTCAGTCGGATGATCGAATCGGTGCCCGGCGCTTCGCCCGAAGAGAAAGCCGCGGCGATGGAGAGGCGCCGGACGCAGACCCGCGCGGACCAGATCGCCCCGCTGGCGGTGTTTCTGGCCAGCGACGCGGCGGCGGACGTCACGGGCCAGATATTCGGTGCGCGAGGCAACGAGATCTACCTGTACAACCAGCCTCGCCCGATACGGACCCTGCACCGCGGCGACGGCTGGACGCCGCAGGCGCTGGCCGAGCAGTTGCCGGCCGCCTGGAAGACGTCGCTGACGCCGCTCGAACGCACCCGTAACGTGTTTGCCTGGGAAGCGCTGTGACCATGGACCAGCCATTGCGCATCGACCGCGATCGGCTGCTGTCCTGGCCGTTCGAGGATGTCGTGCAGCGCTACACGAGCAAGGACGCGATGCTCTACGCGCTGGGGGTGGGGCTGGGCATGGATCCCGTCGACCGGGAGCAACTGCCCTTCGTCTACGAGAAGGACTTGCGCGTCCTGCCCACCTTTCCCGTGGTGCTTTGTCACCCCGGCGCCTGGAACGCCGATCCGGCCAGCGGCATCGTCCGCAACCAGGTGCTGCACGGCGAGCAGGGCGTCACGCTGCATCGCCCGCTGCCGCCGCAGGCGACGTTGCGTGGCCGCACCCGCATCGTCGACGTCATCGACAAGGGCGAGGGGCGGGGGGCGTTGGTCTACACCGAGCGCCGCATCGTGGACGACAGCACGGGCGATCCGGTCGCCACCTTGACCGCCACGTCGTTCTGCCGCGCCAATGGAGGCTTCGGCGGGCCGTCGGGGCCGGTGCGGCAGCCGCACCCCATACCCGAGCGGCCGGCGGATGCGGTGGTGCATCTGCCCACGCTGCCGCAGGCCGCGCTGCTGTACCGGCTCAACGCCGACTACAACCCGCTGCATGCCGATCCCGACGTCGCCGCCAAGGCGGGTTTTCCGCGTCCGATCCTGCACGGCCTGTGCACCTTCGGCGTGGCGGGCCACGCGATATTGCAGGCCGCCTGCGGCTACGACCCGGCACGTATCGCGTCGATCGAAACGCGCTTTTCCGCGCCGCTCTTTCCGGGCGAGACCATTTCCGTGGAGGTCTGGCGCGACGGCGGCGTGATTTCGTTCCGCGCCTGGGTGCAGGCACGCCAGGTCAAAGTGCTGGACAACGGCAAGGTTTGCCTGCGCGCGGCGCAGGACGAAGTCTCCAGGAGATGAGTTCCATGGCAACGATGAATGCAGAGCAGTCCGCGCCGGGCGCGCAGCGCGCCTATTTCACCCACCTCGCCGAAGGACGTTTCCTGATCCAGCGTTGCGGCGCCTGCGACCGGCATGTCTTCTACCCGCGCGTCCTGTGCGTCCACTGCGGATCGCCGCGGCTGGACTGGGTGGCCCCGGCCGGGACGGGAACGGTCTATTCCACGAGCATCGTCCGCAGGAAGGCCGAGGATGGCGGCGACTACAACGTCGCCCTGGTCGATCTGGACGAGGGGGTGCGCATGATGAGTCGCATCGAGGGCGTGGCGCTGGATCGCATCGCCATCGGCATGCGCGTGCGGGCGCGGATAGCCGCCGGAGACGAGGGCCCCGTCGTGGTGTTCGATCCGGCCCGGGGAGACGAGCGATGAGCCCCGCCGATCTGCGAGGTGCCGTCGCCATCGTCGGCGTGGGCCAGGCCGGCTGCGGGGAGGCGCGAGGCCGCACGGAAATGGAGATCCTGGCCGAGGCGAGCCGCCTGGCCGTGGCCGATGCCGGGTTGACCATGGACCAGATCGATGGGCTGGCGACGGCCAGCAGTTCGTCGGCGATGTGGGGCTTGTCGGTGGTGGAGTACCTGGGACTGCGGCCCCGCTTCGTCGACAGCACGATGATAGGCGGCTCCAGCTTCGTGGCCCACATGATGCCCGCGATGCTGGCATTGGCCTCGGGCCAGTGCGATGCGGTGCTGGTCTGCTACGGCAGCACCCAGCGGACGGCCACGATCAATCGCGCCGCCATCAAGCGCGCGCGCCGCCAGCTCGAACCGCATCCCTACGAGGACCCCTACGAGCCGCTGCCGCCGCTGACGTCGTATGCGCTGGCCGCCGCCCGCCACATGCATCAATACGGCACGACGCGGGAGCAACTGGCCCACGTCGCGGTGGCCGCGCGGCAATGGGCGCGCCTCAATCCCGAGGCCTTCATGCGGGATCCGCTGACCGTGGCGGATGTGCTCGCTTCCCGCATGGTGTCCGACCCGTTGACGGTGCGCGACAGTTGCCTGGTGACGGACGGCGCCGGCGCCTATGTGATGGTGCGCGCGGACCGCGCGCGTGACCTGCCGCGCGAACCCGCGTATGTGCTGGGCAACGCGACGGCGATCTGGCACAAGCAGATCTCGGCCATGCCGGACCTGACCGTGACGGCGGCGGCGGAGTCGGGCCGCCGCGCCTATGAGATGGCGGGCGTCGGGCCCGCCGACATCGACGTGCTCGAACTGTACGACGCCTTCACGATCAACACGCTGCTGTTCCTGGAAGACCTGGGGTTCTGTCCGAAGGGAGAGGCGGGGCGCTTCGTCGAGGGCGGTGCGATCGCTCCGGGGGGGAGCCTGCCGGTGAACACGAACGGCGGAGGGCTGTCGTGCGTCCACCCCGGGATGTATGGCGTCTTCATCACCATCGAAGCCGTCAGGCAGTTGCGCGGCGCATGCGGCGAGCGCCAGGTCGATGGCGCGCACCTGGCGCTGGTCCACGGGAACGGCGGCACGCTGTCCAGCCAGTCCACCGCGATCCTGGGAACGCGGGAGACGCTCTGACCGCTCGCGCCTGGGCCGGATTCCGATCACTGGAGGAGTTTGCATGGATTTCACCATCGACGAGGATATCGTCGCGCTGGGCGACAGCATCCTGCGTTTCATCGACCGCGAAGTGGAGCCGCTGGAGCGCGAGCACAAGGGCCTGCTCGAGAACGAGCGCCGTCTGTACGGCGAAGATGGGCGCTTCGTGCCGCAGGTGTTGGAATTGCGCCGCCGCGTGCGCATGCGGTCCGCCGAGCTGGGTTTCTACAATCTGTTCGCGCCCGTGGAACTGGGGGGCGACGGCATGGGGGCGCTGGCCAACATCCACGTGCAGGAACTGATCAATGCGCGCTATGGGCCCGCGCGCAAGCTCATCCAGACGGTGGTGCTGCCGTCGCCGTTCACCAACGGCCTGTCGCCGGTGCTGCGGCACCTCGACCCGGCGGTGTTCGCCCGCTATCGCGACGGAATCGCGTCGGGAGCAAGCACGCTGTGCTTCGGCCTGAGCGAGCCCGACGCGGGGTCGGACGTGTTCGCGATCAAGACCCGGGCCGAGCGCGACGGCGACGGCTGGGTGCTGAGCGGCACCAAGCAATGGATCACCAATGCGCCCTACGCCGATCATGCCATGGTCTTCGCGGTCACGGACCCCGGCCTGGCGGCGCAGCGCCAGGGCGGGGTGACCGGCTTCTTCGTCGATACGCGCAGTGTGGGTTTCGACGTTCCCTCGGTGATTCCCACCATGGGGCACGCCGGCGCGGAGATCGGCATCGTCGTGCTGGACAAGGTCAGGGTGCCCGACAGCCACAGGCTGGGGCCGGTCGGCCAGGGCTTCTCCGTCGCCCTGGGCGGCGTCAGCGCGGGGCGCCTGAGCATGGCGGCGACCTGCGTGGGACTGGCCAAGTGGGCGCAGTCGCTGGCGGTCGACTATGCGAAGGTCCGCCGCACGTTCGGCCGTCCCATCGGCGAGCACCAGGCCGTCCAATGCCTGCTGGCCGACAGCGCCATGGACATCTATGCCGCCAAGAGCATGGTGCAGAACTGCGCCTGGCGCATCGACCGCGGATTGCCGGCGATCAAGGAGACCTCCATGGTCAAGGCCCATGCGACGGAGATGCTCAACCGCGTCATGGATCGCAGCATCCAGGTGCATGGGGCCATGGGCCTGACGAACGAGCTGCGGCTGGAGGAGGGCTACCGGCTCGCGCGGCAGATGCGCATCCCGGACGGCACGGGAGAGATCCAGCGCCGCACCATCGCGCGCCAACTGCTCAAGGGCGATTGCGAGCTCTAGGGCGCAGGCTTGGCGCAAGCGCAACGCTCCGTTGCCGCTTTATCAATCCTGGATCCTTGTTGCCTGCCTACCATTGCCTGGACGTCGAGACGCATCCGCACGGAGCGTCAACGGCGTTCCCGCACGAGAGCCGTCAGGCCACTTCAGAGGAGACCGTTTGCATGTACAGAATTGACCGTCGTCGTTTCTGCGCCGCGGCGTTGCTTGCCGCGGCCGTATGCGGTACCGGGGCCGCCCGCGCCGAGGATTACCCCAGCAGGCCGTTGCGCATGGTCGTGCCGTTCCCCCCGGGAGGCGCTACCGACAACATCGCCAGGCTGCTGGCCAAGTCCATGTCCGATTCGCTGGGCCAACCCGTGGTGGTGGAGAACAAAGGGGGCGCGGGCGCCATCATCGGCGCCGAGACCGTGGCCAAGGCGCCGCCCGATGGCTATACGATTCTGGCCTCCACCGCCGGGGTCCATGTGATCAATCCCGCCATCAATGCCAACCTGCCCTACGACCCCATCAAGAGCTGGACGCCGATCGGGCTGACCAACGCCGCGCCGCTGGCCGTCGTGGTATTGGCCTCGTCTCCGTTCAAGACCCTGCGCGATCTGGTGGACTATGCGAAGAAGCACCCCGGCGAACTCAGCTATGGCTCGGCCGGCGTGGGGACCTCGCTGCACCAGTCGGGCGAGATGTTCAAGCATGCGGCGGGAGTGGACATCCTGCACGTGCCCTACAAGGGGGCCGGCCCCGCGGTCGCGGATTTCCTGGGGGGGCGCACCACGATGATGTTCTCGTACGTGGGATCGGTGTACGAGAATGCCAAGGCTGGCAAGACCCGCATCCTGGGCATAGGCAGTCCCAAGCGGCTGGCGTTGATCGCGGATGTGCCGACCATAGGCGAAGTCCTGGGCGTCGAGGGGTACGATTCCGATACCTGGACCGGCATCGTGGCGCCGGCCGGCACGCCGCCGGCCATCGTCGCGAAGCTCAACAAGGCGGTGCGCTACGCGCTGGAGCAGAATCACGATTATCTGCTGGCCAACGGCTATGTGATCCTGGGCGGTTCACCGCAGGACATGGAGGCGAAAATGAAGGACGAACTGGCTCACCTGACCCCGCTGCTGGCGCGGCTGATGGCACCTGCCCCGGGGGCGAAATGACTCTTCGGGATCCGTCGCCGCCGGCGGCAGGCGAAGCTTCCGGCGTGGCCGGCCGGCTGCGCGCCGCGCTGCGCCTGCCGGTCATCTGCTCGCCGATGTTCCTGGTATCGAACCCGGAGACCGTCATCGCGCAGTGCAGCAGCGGACTGGTGGGCGCCTGCCCCGCGTTGAACGCGCGGCCGCAGCCGGAACTGGATGTCTGGTTGCGGCGTATCGCGGATGGCCTGGAGGCGTATCGGCAACGGTATCCCGATGCCCGTGTCGGCCCCCATGCGGTGAATCTCGTGGTCAAGATGGGGAACGAGCGGCTGCAGGCGGACCTGGCCAGTTGCGCGCGGTACGAGGTGCCGCTGGTCATCAGCAGCCTGGGGGCACCCACCGACATCGTGCGCGTGGTGCATGGCTACGGCGGCCTGGTCTTCCATGACGTCACCTCCGTGCGCCATGCGCGGCGTGCCCTGGAGGCGGGCGTGGACGGGCTGATCCTGGTCTGCGCCGGCGCGGGCGGGCACGCGGGGGCGCTCAGCCCCTTCGCGCTGCTGTCCGAGGTCCGGGCCTTCTACGACGGCCCGCTGGTGCTGGCCGGCGCCATCACCGACGGCGCGTCGATTTTCGCCGCGGAAGTGATGGGCGCCGACCTGGTCTACATGGGAACGCGCTTCATCGCCACGCAGGAGTCGTCCGCCGTGCCCGCCTACAAGCGGATGCTGGTCGATTCCGCGGCCGCGGACATCGTCTATACGCCGCATTTCTCCGGCATCCCCGCCAACTACCTCAAACCCAGCATCGCGGCCGCGGGGCTGGATCCGGACCGTCTTCCGGCGGTCGATGCCGCCGCGGTGCGCGCGGCCGGCGACCGGCACAAACGCTGGAAAGACATCTGGGGCGCGGGGCAGGGGGTGGGCGGCATCGACGACATTCTCCCCACGGCGGCGCTGGTCGACAGGCTGGCTGCCGAATATGACGCCGCGCGCGTCCGCTGGCGGACCCGGCTGTGCGCCGACGACGGCGCCGGTTCATCTTCCAACCACAGGACCGCTTCAACGTGAATAGCCTGACTTCCCTGTTCGCCCCGCGCAGCATCGCCGTCGTGGGCGCCTCGCAAGACACGAACAAGATACGCGGCCGTCTCTTGAAGCTGCTGGTGGGCGGCGGCTACGCGGGGCCGGTGTATCCGGTCAATCCCAGCAGCGACGTCATACAAGGGATGAAAGCCTATCCCTCGGTGGAGGCGCTGCCGGAACCCGTCGACCTGGCGCTGATCGCCGTGGCCGCCGCGCAGGTGATGGAGGTACTCGAACAGTGCGCGCGGCGCGGCGTCAAATCGGCGGCGATCTTCAGCGCCGGTCCCCATGCCCCGGTGGGCGAGCGCCTGCAGGACGAGGTCGAGGCATTCGCCGCGCGCACGGGCATGCGTGTGCTGGGACCGAACGCCGAAGGCTACCTGGACGCCGAAGGGGGGCTCGTGGCGACGTTCAGCCCGACGCTGGAGGTCGTGTCGCCGCTGCCGCCAGGCGCGCTGCCCCGGCGCGAACGCGTCAGCATCGTGTCGCAGTCGGGCGCCATGGCCTACGCGCTGTACAGCCGGGCGCGCGCGCAGCACATTCCCGTCCGCCATCTGGTCTCCACCGGCAACGAAGCCGATGTCGAGCTGCTGGAAGTGGTGGACTACCTGATCGGGCAGGGCACGTCGCGCGCCATCCTGATGTTCGTCGAAGGGCTGAAGCATCCGGGAAGGCTGGCCGCCGTCGCCGCGAAGGCGGCCGATGCCGGCGTGGCGCTGATCGTGGCGAAGATCGGCCGTTCGGGGGCGGGGCAGCGCGCGGCGGTATCGCATACCGCGCACCTGACCGGCGCCGATACCGCCTACGACGCCGCGTTCCGGCGCCACGGCGTGATCCGGGTGGACAAACCGGAGCAGATGCTGGCGCTGGCCGCGGCCGTCAGCGCCGGCGCGGTCCCGCGGGGGCCCAGGGTGGGCATCATCACGACCTCCGGCGGCGCGGGGGGCTGGGCGGCCGACATCTGCGAGCAGGCCGGGCTGGAGGTGCCCGAGCTGGTGCCGGCATTCAAGGAACAACTGGCCGCGATCGTGCCCGACTACGGTTCGGCCGAGAACCCGGTGGATGTGACCGCGCGCGTGGTCGAGGATGGCGGATCGACGCTGATGAACATCCTGGACCTGGTCGCCCGGGCCGATGGCATAGACATCGGCCTGATCATCGTGTCGCTGGTCCTGCCGGACCGCATACGCAGCATCGAGGAAAGGCTGGCGACGATCATGGCGGCCTCGCCGCGCCCCATCGTCTTTCATTCGCCGGGGCAGCCCGCGCCCGAAGGCCTGGACATCCTGGCCGAGGTGGGCGGCGTGCACCTGGGGCTGGAAGACTTCGCCCAGGCGATGAAACGGCTATGCGACCACCAGGCCTTCCTGCGCCGGTGGCGGGCGTCTAGGCTGGATACGTCGCGTCCGCCGGCGCCGCGGCTCGCGCTCGCGGGCCGGGCGGCGGGACCGCTCGACCAGGTGGAGGCCCGGCGCCTGCTGGCGGCCTACGCCGTGCCCATGCCGTCCGAGACGCTGGCGGGCAGCGCCGGCGAAGCGGTGCGGGCGGCGCGGGCCATGGGCGGGCCGGTCGCGCTGAAGATCGTCTCGCCCGACGTGCCGCACAAGACGGAGGCGGGCGGCGTGGTGCTGGGCGTGGCTGGCGACGAGGCCGTGGCGCAGGCGCATGAGCGTGTGCTGGCCAATGTGCGGCGGCATGCCCCGCATGCCCGCATCGAGGGTGTGCAGGTACAGAAGATGATGCCCGCCGGCCGGGAAATGGTGGTGGGGGTGGTGGACGATCCGGATTTCGGGCCCATGGTCATGCTGGGGTTCGGCGGGGTCTATGTGGAGGTGCTGCGCGACGTGGCGTTTGCGCTGGCTCCGGTCGACCTCGACGGCGCCCGCGCGATGATCGACGGGCTCAAGGGCGTCGACATCCTGCGCGGCGCGCGGGGCCAGGCGGCTTCCGACGTGGAGGCGCTGGCGCGCCTGCTGGTGTCGGTGTCGGAGCTGGCCGCCGCCCACGCCGGCCGTATCGCCGAGATCGACCTGAATCCCGTGATGGTGTTTCCCCAAGGCCAGGGCGTGTGCGCCGTCGATACCCTGGTCGTGATGGCGGATCCGGCGTCCGCGAGCAGGTCCGAGGAATCCGTCCAATTGGCAGAGGCGAAATAATGGCCGAGATCGAACTGCAACGCGAAGGCGCCGTCGCGCGCATCGTCATCAACCGTCCCGAGCGCAAGAACGCGCTGGCCGGCGACATGCGCGCCCAGTTGGCCGCGGCCTTCGACGAGGTCAATCGCGACGACGATGTGCGGGCGGTCGTCCTGACCGGGACCGGCGACACATTCTGCGCGGGCGCGGATGTCGGCAAGATGGCGCCGCTGGACGTGAAGGCCTCGCGGATGCGCCTGAAGCAGAACACGCACCAGTTGATCCGCGGCCTGTACGACATCGAGAAGCCGGTGGTGGCCGCCGTGCGCGGCGCGACGGTCGGCATAGGGCTCAGCATGATGCTGGCCTGCGACCTGGTGGTGGCTTCCGAGACGGCGAAGTTCTCGTGCATCTTCGCGCGCCGCGGGCTGGCGCCGGATTCGGGAGCCGTCTTCTTCCTGGCCCGGGCCATCGGCATGGCGCGGGCGCGCGAGCTGGTGTTCACCACGCGCTTCTTTTCCGCCAGCGAAGCGCACGACATGGACATCGTGACGCGCGTCGTGCCCGACCGGGACCTGGAGGCCCAGGCCGCCGAGCTGGCCGCCACGCTGGCGGCGCAGCCTACCTACGCGCTGGCGATGGCCAAGAAGATGTTCCAGTTCTCGCTGACACCCAGCCTGGACCAGTTCCTGGAAATGGAGGCGCTGATCCAGCCGCAGATCCACCAGACCCAGGATTTTCGCGAAGGCATCGAGTCGTTCAAGGAAAAGCGGCCGCCACGCTTTGTCGGGCGCTGATCAGCGGGTCCGGGGGGCTCGCATGGGCCAGGCTGGCGAGCAGCCCGGCCACTTCGCTCTTCATGTTGCCGGCGTCGCGTACGCAGATGTAGAACTGGCGCACGGCCCAGTCGTCTTCCAGGCGCAGCAGCTCCAGCTTCAGGTCCGCCAGATAGGCCCGGGCGATGCGCTCGGGCACCACGGCGATGCCCAGGCCCGCGCGCACCATGTGGCAGCGGGCTTCGAAGTTGGTGACCTGTATCCTGACATTGGGCGGCCGCGACAGCGACTGATAGGTCAGTTGGAGAAAGGCTTCCAGCGAGTGCCGGGGAAAGTGCCCCAGCAGGTCGTAGTCCAGCGCCTCTTCCAGGTATAGCGTCTTCCTGATCGCCAGCGGATGTCCCTGCGGCACGACCAGTCCCACGCGATCCGTCAGATAGGGATAGGAGGAAACGCCGGGGGCGGGGTGGGAGGCATGGTAGATGCCGAGATCGGCGTTGCCTTCCGCGACCAGGCGCGGGATGTCGTAGCTGTGGCCTTCCAGCAGATCGATGCGCGTGTCCGGCGCCTTGACCAGGTAGTTGGCGATGTGGGTCGGAAGGAATTGCAGGATGGTGGAGGGATTGGCCACCAGCCGGATCTTGGCCAGGCCGTCCGCGGCGAAACCCGCGATGGCCTCTTCGGTCAGTTGCACGCTGCGGAGTATGGCCTTGGCGCGCTGATACAGCAGGACGCCGGCGGGCGTGGGTTCCACGCCGCGTCCATGGCGCGTCAACAGCGCCTTGCCCACTTGGCGCTCGAGTTCGGTGATGCGCTTGCTGACGGCCGAGGTCACCAGGTTCTCCCGGTCCGCGGCTTTGGACAGACTCTTTTCTTCGACAGCGGCGACGAAGATTTCCAGCGCCGGTATGTCCAATCTCCTCATGATTCCGCCTCTGCATTGCAGTGCGGGCATTGTAATGCGCGAAGGCGTGCGGATCAGCCCTTGGCGGACGATGCCGCGAATCCCAGCCCCTTCGCCACGCCTGCCCCATACCGCGGATCCGCCTTGGCGAAATGCGCGATCTGGCGTTCCTGGATTTCGCGCGGCACGGTCTTCATCGCGTTGATGATGTTCTCGACCAGCAGGGCCTGCTGATCGGCGCTCATGAGCCGGAACAGATCGCCGGCCTGCGTATAGTCGTCATTGCCGGCGCGGTGGTCGTAGCGGTCGGCAGCGCCCGCGAGCGGCAGCGGAGGTTCGGCGTGCGCCGCATCCTGGCGCGGCGAGCCGGCCACGCTGTTCGGTTCGTAGTTGGCCGCGCCGCCGAAGTTGCCATCGAAGCGCATGGCGCCGTCCCGCTGGTAGGTCCGCACCGGAGCATGGGGGCGGTTGACCGGCAGGGCCTGGTAGTTGGTGCCGACGCGGTACAGGTGGGCGTCATGGTAGGCGAACAGGCGGGCCTGCAGCATCTTGTCGGGGCTGAAGCCCAGTCCACGCACGATGGCCGATGGCGAGAACGCGGCCTGCTCGACTTCGGCGAAATAGTTCTCCGGATTGCGGTTCAGCGTGATCACGCCGACCTCGATCAGCGGGAAGTCCGCGTGGGGCCAGACCTTGGTCAGGTCGAAGGGATCGTAGGGCGTGGCGCGCGCCTGCTCCTCGGTCATGACCTGGATGCAGAAGCGCCACTTGGGATAGTCGCCTCGTTCGATCGCCTCGAACAGGTCGCGCTGGGCGTAGTCCGGGTCCTGGCCGGCAAGCCGGGTGGCGTCGCGCGGGTGCAGGTTGCGAATACCTTGCAGGCTGAGCACGTGGTACTTGACCCAGACGCGCCGGCCCTGGGCGTCGATCATGCTGAAGGTGTGGCTGCCGAATCCGTGCATGGCGCGATAGCCGTCGGGCGTGCCGCGATCGGAGAACAGCGTGGTGACCTGGTGCAGCGATTCGGGCGACAGCGACCAGAAGTCCCACATCGCGGTGGGATTCTTCATGTTGGTGCGCGGGTCGCGCTTCTGAGTGTGGATGAAGTCGGGGAACTTGATGCCGTCGCGGATGAAGAAGACCGGCGTGTTGTTGCCTACCAGGTCCCAGTTGCCTTCGTTGGTGTAGAACTTGATGGCGAAGCCGCGCGGGTCGCGTTCGGTATCGGCCGAGCCTTTCTCGCCGCCCACGGTGGAGAAGCGGATGAAGACGTCGGTCTTGCGGCCCACCTGCGCGAACAGGTCGGCGCGGGTGTAGCGGGTGATGTCGTTGGTCACCTCGAACACGCCGTAGGCGCCCGAGCCCTTGGCATGCACCACGCGCTCGGGGACGCGTTCGCGGTTGAAGTGCTGCAGCTTCTCGACCAGGTGGAAGTCCTCGATCAGCACGGGGCCGCGCGGGCCGGCGGTTTTCGAGTTCTGGTTGTCGGCGACAGGCGCGCCCGTTGCGGTGGTGAGAGTCGTCATTCCTAGCTCCGAATTGTCGAGGTCCCACGATAGGCCGCGCTGGATCATTGGTAAATTGAATTGAATAAATCGCAGCAATAGGTCGTTTCAATGAATGATAAAATGGCGCGTTCGTTCGTGTCCGTCCCGGCGTAGCTTCCCGCCGACCGGATCTTTTCCCCGGAAGCCGTGTTCGAGGAGAACCAGCGTGAAAAACCTCGTTTCGGTGCCGCCTGCGCACCGTGAACAACCTTGTCCCCACGAAATGGAAACCATGGCTGGCCTCGCCAGCACGGGGCGCCGCCGCGTCCTGGGCTGGCTGGCGGCGGGCGTGCCCATCGCCGGCGCGGCCCTGGGCGCGCCGCGCCCGGCCTGGGCGGCCGATCCGCTGTCCGTGGGGTTCGTCTACATGTCGCCCATCACCGATGCGGGCTGGACGCGCCAGCACGAGGACGGTCGTCTGGCCATGGTCGCCGCGCTGGGATCGCGGGTGGCCACCCGCGTGGTCGAGAACGTGCCCGAGAATGCCGACGCCGAGCGGGTGATACGCGATCTCGCGCGCCAGGGCTGCAAACTCATCTTCACCACGTCCTTCGGCTACATGGACGCGGTGATGCGGGTGGCGCGCGAGTTCCCGGGCGTGGTGTTCGACCAGGCCTCGGGCTATCGCCTCGCGCGCAACCTGGGCGCCTACAACATCCGCTTCTACGAGGGCCGCTACCTGGCCGGACTGGTGGCGGGGGCGATGACGCGCAGCCATGTCCTGGGCTATGTCGCGGCCCTGCCGATCCCGGAAGTGATCCAGGGCATCAATGCCTTCACGCTGGCCGCGCGCAGCGTCAACCCCAAGGTCCAGGTGCGCGTGGTCTGGACCCAGAACTGGTTCGATCCGCCGCGCGAGCGCGACGCGGCCCAGGCTGTCCTGCGCCAGGGGGCCGACGTGCTGACCAACCACTCGGGATCGTCCGCGGTGGCGCAGGCCGCCGAGGCGGCGGGCGCGTGGATGCTGGGCTATACGTCCGACATGAGCCGCTATGCGCCGACGCGCCAGCTCGGCGCCGTCGTGCACCGCTGGGGCGACCACTACGTCCAGGCCGCGCGCGAAGTGCTGGACGGCACCTGGACCTCGCGCGCCATCATGGGCGGCCTGAAAGACGGCATGATCGCGCTCGAGGCCCTGTCGCCCAAGGTGCCCCAGGCGGTGCGCGCGTCGGTGGACGAGGCGCGGCGCAAGATCTCGGCGGGCGCGCTCCACCCCTTCGGCGGCCGGCTGGTGGACAACCAGGGCAAGGTGCGCCAGTCGTCCGGCGTGCCGAGCCAGAAGGATGTCGACCACATGGACTGGTTCGTCGAGGGCGTGGTGGGCAAGGCGGTGGCCTGAGGGCGCCGCGTGCTCCGGTAAAGTAGCGGGACCGCGTGAACCGCGGGCGGCCGGCGCGGTCCTACCCGAGGCCGCCCGGGCGCGCCGCGCGTGCCGCGGGCTCGCATCGCCCTGGCGTTCGCCTTCGATCCACCTCCTTTCCCGCCGGCCATGACCACCGACATCCGTTCGTTCTCACCGCTGTCCCTCCTGGCCCAGGCCTGGCGCATGACCGTGCGCGACTGGCGCGCCGGGGAACTCAGGCTGCTGGCGATGGCGCTGGTCATCGCCGTGGCCTCGGTTTCCAGCGTGGGCTTCCTGGCCGACCGCATCCGCCAGGCGCTCGAACGCGACGCCGCCCAATTGCTGGGCGGCGACGTCGTGCTGATTTCCGACAATCCGGCCGATCAGGCGCCGCGCGACGAAGCGCGCCGGCTCGGGCTGTCGGTGACCGAGAACCTGCAGTTCCCGTCCATGGCCAGCGTCGGGACCGGCGACGCCGCGCGTTCGCAATTGGCGGCCCTGAAGGCGGTGCGGCCGGGCTACCCGCTGCGCGGCAGCCTGCGCGTGGCCGACGGCCCCACCGCGCCCGATGAGCCGACGCGCGAGATTCCCGCGCCCGGGACCGCCTGGGTGGATCCGCAACTGCTGTCGCTGCTGGACGTGCGCGTGGGCGACGACCTGCAACTGGGCGACCGGCATTTCCGCATCGCCCGGGTGATCACGGTGGAGCCCGATCGGGGCATGAATTTCATCAACGTGGCGCCGCGGGTCATGATCCGCGAGGACGACCTGGCGTCGACGGGCTTGGTGACCTTCGGCAGCCGCATCACCTACCGCCTGCTGGCGGCGGGGCAGCCGGCGGCGGCGCGCGAGTATGCCGCCTGGCTGCAGGTCCATCCGCAGCGCGGCCAGCGCGTGGAGACGCTGGACTCCGGCCGGCCCGAGATGCGCCGCACCATCGACCGGGCGCAGCAGTTCCTGTCGCTGGTGGCGCTGCTGGCGGCCCTGATCGCGGCGGTGGCCGTCGCGCTGGCCGCGCGGCGCTTCACGCTGCGGCATTTCGATAGCGTGGCGGTCATGCGCTGCCTGGGGGCGACGCAGACCACGCTGACCGGGCTGTTCGCCGCCGAGTTCCTGATCATCGCGCTGGGGGCGGCCGCCGTCGGCAGCGCGCTCGGCTATGCCGCGCACGAGGGCCTGATCGCCGCGTTGGGCGGCCTGATCACGGCCGACCTGCCGCGCGCCGGGCCGCTGCCCGCGATACAGGGGTTCCTGGCTGGTGTCTGGCTGCTGATGGGCTTCGCGCTGCCGCCGCTGGCCCAGTTGCGCCACGTCGCGCCCGCCCGCGTCCTGCGCCGCGACACTGGAATCGCTCCGGCGCGGACCGCGCTGGGCTACGGGGTGGGCGCGGTGGGCTTCGCGCTGCTGCTGCTCTGGTTCGCGCGCGACTTGAAGCTGGGCCTGATGGTCGCCGGGGGATTCCTGGCTGGCTTCCTGCTGTTTTCCGGCATTTCGTGGCTGGGGCTGCGCTGGCTGGAACCGCTGCGGCAATGGCAGCGCGGGCCGGTGGCTCTGCGTTTCGCGCTGGCGGGCGTGGTCCGCCGCCGTGGCGCCACGGTGGCGCAGATATGCGCCCTGGCGGTGGGGCTGATGGCGATCCTGCTGTTGTCCATCACCCGTGGCGACCTGGTCGAGGGCTGGCGCAGCGCCGCGCCACCCGATGCGCCCAACCGTTTCCTGATCAACATCCAGCCGGACCAGCGCGAGGCGGTCACGCAGCGCCTGGCGCAGGCGGGGCTGGGCCACGTGCAGTTGTACCCGATGATCCGCGGGCGGCTGATCGAGATCAACGGACGCGGGGTCGGGCCGGCCGACTACCAGGACGATCGCGCGCAGCGGCTGGTGGACCGGGAGTTCAACCTGTCCTACATGGACCAGCTGCCGGGCCACAACCGCGACGTGGCCGGCCGCTGGCTGGATCCCGACGCCGCCGAAGTGTCGATGGAGCAGGGCATCGCGAAGACCCTGGGCGTGAACCTGGGCGACACGCTCCGGTTCGACATCGCCGGCAACACGGTCGACGTGAAGGTGACCGGCCTGCGGGCGGTGGACTGGGATTCCATGCAGGTCAACTTCTTCGCCATCCTGTCGCCGGCGGCGCTGCGCGACATGCCGCAGAGCTGGATCACCGCGCTGCATCTGCCGCCCGAGAAGGCCGAGCTGTCCAACGCGCTGATCCGCGAATTTCCCAACCTGACCATCTTCGATACCAGCGCCATCCTGAGACAGGTGCAGGACGTGCTGGAACAGGTGGTGGCGGCGGTGCAGTTCCTGTTCCTGTTCACGCTGGCCGCCGGCTGCCTGGTGCTGTATGCGGCGCTGGCCTCCACCCGCGACGAGCGGGTGCGCGAGGCCGGGCTGCTGCGCGCGCTGGGGGCCACGCGCCGGCAGTTGTCGCTGGCGCAGTGGCTGGAGCTGGCCGCCATCGGCGGCGCGGCGGGCGTGCTGGCCGCGGCCGGCGCGTCGGTGATCGCGTGGCTGCTGGCCCGCTATGTGTTCAACTTCGCGCTGACGCCCAATCCCTGGGTGTGGGCGGCCGGGCTGCTGGTGGGCGTGGCGTGCGCCTGGGCGGGAGGATGGATGGGCCTGCGCGGCGTGCTGCGCCAGCCGCCGCTGGCGACCCTCAGGGAAGCCTAGAGCTTTTCGATGAATACCGAGATGAATGACAAGATGATATTGATACGCGAGCCGGAGGAACCGGCTCCGGCCGGCCAGACCCTGTTCGACGTGATCGGCGGCGAAGCGCGCGTGCGCGAGTTGGTCGACCGGTTCTACGACCTGATGGACCTGGATACCGACCTGGCGGACCTGCGCGCCGCGCACGGCCCGTCGCTGGACCAGGCCCGGGAGAAGCTGTTCTGGTTCCTGTGCGGCTGGATGGGTGGTCCTGATTACTACATTCGCCGCTTCGGCCATCCCCGCCTGCGGGCGCGCCATCTGCCGTTCTCGATCGGCACCACGGAGCGAGACCAATGGGTGGTCTGCATGGGGCGGGCGATGCAGCAGGTCGGCGTCGAACCGGCGCTGGCCGACAAGCTGCTGGCCTCGTTCTACAACACGGCCGACTGGATGCGGAACCGGCAGGAATAAGCCGGGCTCATGCGCCGCGGCCGGGCCTTTCCCAGGGCGGCGTGCCGCCCAGGTGTTCGCGCAGCCAGGCCAGCAGCAGTTCCATGCGCGGCAAGGCGCGCTTGCGGACCGGAATCAGGGCCTTGAGCCACACGTCCTGCAAGGGATGATCCTCCAACAGCGCCACCAGGCTGCCGTCCGCCAGCGCGTTCCGCGCGACGTAGGTGGGCAGCACGGCGATGCCGTTGCCGGCGCGGGCGGAGGCATACAGCACATAGTTGTCGTTGGCGCCCAGGCGCGCGGGTACGTCGATGCTGATGGGGCCGCTCGCGCTGTTGAAGTGCCAACTGTGGCCGGTGGGATTGAACACCAGGCAGTCGTGGTCGGCCAGGTCGCGCGGATGGCGCGGGGCGGGCCGGCGCGCCAGGTAGCCGGGCGTGGCGCAGACGACCTGGCGCAGCGGGCACAGCGGTTCGTCCACCACGCCCTCGTAGCTGTCGGCGCGGCCGCTGACCGCGATGTCGAAGCCTTCCTCGGCGGGATTGGCCGACCGGTCCAGCAGCGCGATCTCCAGGGTCAGCCGTTCATGGCGCCGCTGGAAGGCCGCGAGGATGTCGGCCAGGTACAGCACCGTGAGCGAGGTCGGGGCCCGCAGCCGGATGTGGCCGTCCAGCGCGTCCTGGTCGCGCTTGAGTTCCGAGGCGATGTCGTCGAAGTCGCTGACCAGCGCGCGGGCCCGGACGTGGAACTTGTGGCCGGCCTCGGTCAGCGTTACCCGGCGGCTGGAGCGTTCGAACAGGCGCGTGCCCAGGGTCCATTCGAGATGGCCGATGCGCTTGGCGACGACCGAGGGTACCGTGTCGAGCTGGCGCGCGGCTTCCGAGAAATTGCCGCCGCGTACCGTGGCGAGGAAGGCGCGCAGGTTGGCCAGGGTATCCATGTTCTATTCCAAAACGCGAAAGCTGGTGCTTCGAATTAGACCAGATAATCCGTTTTGAAATAGATACCATGTCCGCATTCCCTGAATGACGAGGTGGAGCAATGACATCGGTACATCCGGCCAGCGTGACCGAACCCGCGCGGCAGACGCCGGTACTGGGCGAATTCGACGTGGTGGTGCTGGGCGGCGGGCCCGCCGGCATGACGGCGGCGGCGGCCGCGGCGCGCCACGGCTGCCGCACCCTGCTGATCGAACGCTACGGGTTCCTGGGGGGCATGGGCACGGCCGCGGGCGTGACCAACTTCTGCGGCCTGCATGCCAACGTCTTCGGCGACAACCGGCGCGTGGTGCACGGCCTGGCGGACGAACTGCTGGCCACGCTGGAAGGACTGGGCGGCCTGTGCGAACCGCACCGCATGTTCCAGGACAGGATCATGGCGCAGGCCTACGACAACGCGGCCTACAAGCTGGCGGCCGACGACCTGGTCGTCTCCAGCGGCAGCCAGTTGCTGTTCCATGCGCAGGCGGCCGGCGTGCTGATGCGTTCGCCGGGCGAGATCGCCGCGCTGCTGGTCGAGACCAAATCCGGCCGCGCCGCCGTGGTCGGCAGGATCTATATCGACTGCTCGGGCGACGGCGACATGGCGGCCGCGGCGGGCGTGCCTTATGAAAAGGGTGACGGCCACGGCGGCATGCTGTATCCGTCGACCATGTTCCGCGTCAACAACGTCGATCCGGCCCGCGCCGGCAGGGCCTGGGAACATTTCGGCCGCCTGATGGAAGAGGCCACCCGCGATGGCCGCCGCTTCGCGCGCAAGACGCCCATCGTGCGGCCGCAAAAGAATCCGGTCGAATGGCGCGCCAACGTGACCCAGCTCAGCAACCCCGATGGGACCGCGATCGACGGCACCGATGCCTGGCAGTTGAGCGAGGGCGAGCTGCAGGGCCGGCGCCAGGCCCGCGACTTCTTCGAGTTCCTGCGCGAGTACGCGCCGGGCTTCGACGCCTCGTACATCCTGGAGATCGCGCCGCAGGTCGGCATACGCGAGACGCGCCGCATCGTCGGCGAATACCTGTTGACCGAGGACGACGTGCTGGGCTGCGCGAGCTTCGAGGACACCATAGGCGTGAACGGCTGGCCGGTCGAGGCCCACGTCGCCGGCGACATCGTGTTCAAGTTCGTCGACGTGCCCAATGTGCGGGGTTTCAACCACCTGCCGTACCGCATGCTGCTGCCGCTGGGCGTGGACAACCTGCTGGTGGCGGGGCGCTGCGCCTCGATGACCCACATGGGCCAGTCAGCCGCGCGCGTGACCGGCCCGTGCTTCGCCATGGGCCAGGCTGCCGGCACGGCGGCGGCCCTGTCGCTGCGGGCCGGCGTGGCGCCGCGCCGGCTGGACGTGGCCGCCCTGCAGCAGGTCCTGGAGCGGGACGGGGCCTACCTGGGCCGCGACATGTAGCGGCGGCGCCGGGCGGGATCAGGCGCGACCGCCGATGAAGCCGGTGGCGTTGATCTCGACCTTCAGGGCGGGGGTGGCGAGTCCGGTCACCTCGACCAGGGTGCAGCAGGGGAAATCGCCGGTGAAGAATTCCTTGCGCGCCCGCCAGACCTCCTGTCTTTCCTCGATGCGGGTCACGAACACGTTGAGCTGGATGATGTCGTCCATGACGGCGCCGCAGGCCTCGACCAGATGCCGGATCTTCTGGAAGGTCCGCCGCGATTGGTCGTACATGCTGCCGTCGCCTTCCACGCCGCCGGACAGGTCGTGGGCGGTCATGCCCGAGATGAAGAACTGGCCGTTGTGGACCTTGCAATTGGTCCAGGTCTGGGGCGGCGCGGGTTTGATTTCGGGCGCGTGGATGCTTTTCATGGTCGGTAAGTCTCCTTGGATGGACACGAGGTTTCAGGCCACCGCGTCGGCCTGGGTGGAAGGATGCGCCGCGGCGAATGGCGGCAGTGATTCGCAGCGTTGCGCGATGGCGGCGAGCCGGGGATAGGGGCGCAGGTCGCAGCCGAAGCGGCGCGCGTTGTAGAGCTGGGGCACGAGGCAGACGTCGGCGATGCTCGGTTCGTCGCCGCAGCAGTAGTCGCCATTCCAGCCCCAGTGTTCCAGCGAGGCTTCGAAGGCTTGCAGGCCCGCGGCGATCCAGGTGGCGTACCAGCCGTTGCGGGCGGCCTCGTCCAGGCCGAGGCGCTGTTCCAGGTGGCGCAGGATCCGGACGTTGTTCAAGGGATGGATGTCGCACGCGACGATGTTGGCCAGCATGCGCACGTAGGCGCGTTGGCGGATGTCCGGGGGCAGCAGCGCGGGCGAGGGATGGCGTTCCTCCAGGTATTCGAAGATCGCCATCGACTGCGCCAGTTCGAAATCCCCGTCCCGCAAAGCGGGGACCAGGCCCTGCGGATTGGTGCCGAGAAACGGCGCGGAGCGGTGGTCCATGCGCGGCAGGCTGACGTACTCCGGCCGGTAGGGCAGGCCCTTCCAGTTGAGCATGATGCGCACCCGGTACGAGGTGGATGAGCGCCAATAGGTGTAGAGCGTGAGCATCGCGTGTCCCTTCAGCGCCGGTTGCCGGGCGCCCAGGGCAGGAAGCGCCGTTCGAATTCGTCCACGACCGTGAAGAAGATCCAGCCCAGCGCGCCGATGACCACGATGCCGACGAACATCGTTTCGATGTTGAAGGTCTGCCAGGAATCCCAGACCAGGAAGCCGATGCCGCTTTTCGAGCCGACGAACTCGGCGCTGACCAGGACCAGCAGCGACACGCCCAGGCTCAGCCGGATGCCGGCGATGATCATGGGCAGCGCGCCGGGAAGGGCGATGGTCAGGATGCGGCGCAATCGGCCGACCCGGAAGCTGTGGCCGACATCCCAATAGATGCGCTCGACATTCAATACGCCCGCCGCCGAGTTGATCGCCATGAAGAAGAACACCGCGATCGCCACCAGGACGTACTTGCTGACTTCGCCTATGCCGAAGATCACCATGATCAGCGGAAAGATGGCGATCTTGGGAATGGGGTAGAGCGAGGCGATGATGGGCGACAGCACCGCCCTGACCAGCGGCGAGAGCCCGATGGCGACACCGGTGAGCACGCCCGGAATGGCGCCCAGCGCGAAGCCTATGCCTATGCGCACCAGCGAGATGCCGACGTGGCGCGCCAGTTCGCCCGACTGCGCCAATGCCCAGAACGTGCCGGCGATCTGGCTGGGCGACGAGAACAGCCGCGCGTCGACCAGCCCCGCGCGGACCAGGGCTTCCCAGGCGGCCAGGATGAGCAGGGGCGTGGCGACGGACAGCAGCCGTTCCAGGCGCTGGCGGCGGCGTTCCGCGTGCCCGATGTCGCGCGAGGGCTCGATGGGGATCAGGTCCTCAGCCATGTCCGTCTCCTGTCTGGTCGGACTGGGTTTGCAGGAAGGATTCCTGGATGTGCGCGGCCACCCGCGACGCGAGATCGACATAGGCGCGATCGGCGCGCAGGGCCGCGTAGGACCGCGGGCGGGCGAAGGGCGAGGCCAGCGTGGCGCGCACGCCGCCCGGGCGGCCGCCCAGTACGACGACCCGGTCGGCCAGGAGGACGGCCTCGTCGACGGAATGGGTGATGAAGACGACCGTCTTGCGCGTTTCCTCCCAGATGCGCAGCAGTTCTTCCTGCATGACCGCGCGGTTCTGTTCGTCCAGCGCGGAGAACGGTTCGTCCATCAGCAGGATCTCGGGATCGTTGGCGAACGCCCGGGCGATGGAGACGCGCTGTTTCATGCCGCCCGAGAGTTGGTGCGGGTAGGCATGGGCGAAGGGCCGCAGGCCCACCTTGTCGAGGTAGTAGTCGACCCGCCGCTTCATTTCCGGCTTGGGCATGCCGCTCGAACGCACGCCGTAGGCCACGTTGTCGTACACGCTCAGCCAGGGAAAGATGGAGTGTTCCTGGAACACCACCGAGGTCAGCGGCCTGCCGGCGGCGGCGGGCCGTACGGCCAGCCTGCCGTCGGTATGCGTGTCCAGGCCGGCCAGGATGCGCAGCAGCGTGGTCTTGCCGCAGCCGGAGGGCCCGACGATGCAGACGAATTCCCCGTCCAGGATGTCGAGATCGACGCCGCGCAAGGCCGTGTATTCGCCCTTGCCGGCCAGGAAGCGCTTGCCCAGGTTTTCCATGACGATCGCGCGCCGGCGTCCGGGGGCCGCCGGCGCGCCGGGGGAAAGCGCGAATTCGGGCATCGCTTTCATCACCGTCTCCTAGGGCGTGAAGGTGGATCCGACCGTCTGGCGGCCGTCGTGGTCAGGATAGGGTTGTTCGCGGTACATGCCTAGCGCCCGCATGACCGGCTCGTCGGTGATGCAGAACAGGATGGCGTCGCGGCCGTGCGGATTCAGGTGTTCGTGCCAGGCCCAGTTCGGAATGACGAAGACGTCGCCACGGGCCCAGTCGAAGCGCTGGCCATCGACGATGCTGCTGCCTTCGCCCTCGATCACGTAGTGGACGGTGCTGGCCGTGGCGCGGTGCGCCCGGGTGTGCTCGGCGGGTCTCAGGAGTTGGGCGCGGCAGGACATCGTCGGCAGGGTGGGGCCGGAGGTCCGGGGGTTGACGTACTCCAGCAGGATGCCGTCGTGGGGGCTGCCGTCTTCCCGGCGCAGGCGTTCGATGGACTCGCGCATGTCGTGCCAGCGGTAGCGCATGACGGGCTGGGGAGCAGGATCGCCGTCCCAGCCGGCCGGCCGGGCATGGCCGTAGCGGGCCGTCGTGTAGCCCTCGGGCCGGGGCGGCGCCGAATCGTCGTCGCCCGGTTCGAACCAACTGGCCTGCAGCAGGTTGACCAGCGGATAGTCCAGCGCATCCAGCCAGACGATGTCGTGCGCCGTATCGTTCCTGTGTCCGTGCCAGGTGCCCGAGGGCGTGAGCAAGAGATCGTTCTCCTCCATGCGCAGCGGTTCTCCCTGGACACAGGTGAATACCTCGCCGCCGTGGCTGCGGGCCGCGAACCTGACCGCGCCGGCCTGGTGGCGGTGGGCGGGCGCGCGTTCCCCCGGGCGCACCAGTTGCAGGGCGGTCGCCAGGGTATGGGAGGTCGAGAATTGGGCCCGCAGGTCGGGATTCGTATGTTCCATCGATCGCCGCTCGGCGCCGCGCTCCAGGGTCACGAGATCCCCCGCCCGCATCAGATGGGCCAGCACGTGGTCCCATTTCCACAGGAACGGCCGGTAGCTGACGACAGGCTGCATGGATACGAACTGCGAGACGTATTTCCACGTGGGCACCAGGCGCGCCCGTTCCATGTCGGCATGCAGTTGTTCGAGGCTGTCGGAGGTCATGTCAATTGACTCCTTGCCGGGGGCCCTTGCGGCCCAGGCGATCCAGGGCGTAATCCAGGTAGCGGTAGTCGACCAGATCGGTCAGCCGGGGCTGCGTCTTGAGCAGCCCCAGTCCCGCGTACCACGCCATGCTGTCCTTGATGGTCTGCAGGTTGAGGTAGCCGTCGGGGTTGAATCCCGGGTAGACCAGTTTCTTCAACAACTCCTGGTTCTTGAAGACTTCGATGTGGCGACTGAGCGCGCGCTCGGTCACGTCGCGGGAGCCTCGGCCGTCCAGTGAATCGAGGTAGGCGCGGATGCCGCGCACGTAGGCGACCATCCATTTCCTGCCGACATCGGAGTCGGCCTGGGTCAGGCTGGGGCCATAGATGATGCCGGCGATCTGGAACTCGGGAGAGGTCTGGTCGAACCCCAGCAGACGCGTACCGATCTGCCGTTGGGCGATGACCGTGACCAGGGGTTCGATCATCAGCGCGGCGTCCACCGCCTTGTTCGTGAGCGCGGCGATCATGCTGGGAAACGCGAGCTGCTCGAGTCCGACATCGTTCAGGCCCAGTCCGGCGGTTCGCAGGGCCATGTCCAACTGCAGTTCCATCGGGGAATGGCGGGAAGGCGTCGCCACCTTCATGCCCTTGATATCGGCGATGCTCTTGACACGGCCCGAGTCGACCAGATCCTTGCGCACCACGAGCGCATTGAAGCCGTGGCCCGGAGAGTTTCGCCCCTTGTCGGCGACCAGCTTGAACGGCAGGCCTCGCAGGGCGCCGTTGAACAGCGCCAGCGTGGGCGCACCGGAGGCGACGTCGAGTTGGCGGGCGCTCAAGGGGGCCACCATGTCGGCGGTGTTGCTGAACGACACGAACTCCACGTCCAGCCCTTCTTCCTTGAAGTAGCCCTGTTCGTAGGCGATCAGCGCGGGCGCCTCGGACAGGCTGTCGAGCATGCCCACACGCACCTTGCGCAGCGCCTGGTCCGGCTGCGCGGCCAGCACGCGCGTCCACGGCGGCAGCGCGGCCAAGGCCAGGCACGACAGGGCGGTCAGCCGGCGCCGGGTGGGCGAGGGGACGGCGGGGGGAGAACGGCGTCTGGTATTCATGGCGGCTCCTAAGCGAGCGAATGGTCAACCGACCGCGTACGCGGCCCCGTCTGCCCGGGGATCGGCAGCGGCGACGAAACCCCCGGATGGCGCGATCCCCAGTACCTGCGCCGCTCCCAGCATGCCCAGCGATTTGTCGCTGATCGTGTGGCCCAGCGCGCGGAGCCGGTCGACCAGCGTGGCGTCGAGGCGGCGATCGACGCGGATCTCGTAAGGGTGGGCAAGATGGGCGGGGTCGCTGCCGGGAAAGAGTTCCCAGCGCGGCTGGTCCACCGCCTGCCGCAGCGACAGACCGCGGTTCAGGACGGCGTCGAGGATCTGCAGGTTCCACTGCGGCTGTCCATCGCCGCCGGCGGTGCCCCCCGCCATGACCAGCCGCCGCTGGCTGTCCAGGGCCATGTAGACGTGCAGCGTGGACATGGTGCGCTTGCCGGGAGCGAGATGGTTGGGCGAGTGGGCGTCCGGGGAAAATCCGCGGCCCGCGCGGTTGTTGAGCAGCACGCCCGTGCCGGGTACGACCACGCCCGCGCCGAACGGCGTCGAGATGCTGGTGATGTAGCTCGCCACGTTGCCCTGGGCGTCGGCCGCCACGAAGCAGGTGGTGTCGCCGCTGCCGAGCGACCAGCGCGCGCGCGGCAGCGCGGTGGCGGCCCGCGACGGGTCGATGGTGGCGGCGACCCGGTCCAGGCGCGGCGCGGCCAGCAACTGGGGCAGCGGATTGGCCGTGAAGCGGGGGTCTCCCAGGAAATCGTTGCGGTCGGCGAAGGCGTGCTTGAGCGCCTCGATCATGCAATGCGCGCGCAGTGCGTGGTCATCCGCAGGGAGGTCCAGCCGGTCCAGGATGCCCAGGGCCTCCAGCAGGACAAAGCCCTGGGCGACGGGCGGGTTGCTGACCACCCACCCATCGCCGTAGGGAACCTGGAGGGGGGCCGCGATCTCGGCGAAAACGCCGTCGAAGTCCGATTCTCGGAAGGGGCCGCCGGTCTGGCGGCTGAGTTCGGCCAGGCGGGCGCCCAGGCCCGCGCCATAGAAATCGTCGCGGCCGCGCGTCGCCAGGCGTTCCAGCGTGCGCGCGAGGTCGGGTTGCCGCAGCAATTCGCCTTCGCGCGGCACGCGGCCGTCTATCAACAAGGCCTGGCGCGCGCCGGGATCGGCCGCCAGGAGCGCTTCGTTCAGAGCGAAGAACCGGGCGCAGAAATGCGGTGTCTCGCATCCCCGTTCCGCCAGTTCGATCGCCGGCGCCAGCAGTTCGCCGAAGGACAGCCGGCCGCTGGCATGATGGTCGTAGGCCAGGCACATCGCATCCACCGCGCCGGGAACCGAGGCCGAACCCAGGCCCCGCATGGGCAGGGTGCGCGCCGGGTCGTCCGCGGCCGCCGCAGGCGCCGGGCCCGAGCCGTTGACGGACGTGATCCGGCCCGTCGCGGCGTCGTACCAGAGGATGAAGCTGTCGCCTCCCAGGCCGCTCATCATCGGCTGCGCCACGCCCAGCGCCGCCGCCATCGCGATGGCGGCATCCATGGCGTTGCCGCCGCGCTCGAGCATGGTCCGGCCGGCCGCGCTGGCCGCCGGATGGGCGCTGGCCACGACGCCGCGCCCGGCGGCCGACAGCGGCCGGGGCGGCGATACCGACGAAAGGGGTTCAGGCAGTTGCATGGGAGCCTCGCGTCGCGGCGGCCGCTTCGATGAACTCCGGGGCGATCCACGCCTGCAGGTCAAAGTCCTTTTCCAGCAGCCCCAGGCCGAGCAGGAAGTCCTTCTGGGCGCCGACCGCCTGGACATGGGCGGGGTCGAGCACCGGCGCGAGCCTGGCCGCGACGTCACTGCCATGGGCCGCGACCAGCCATTCGCGCGTGGTGCCGACGTCTTCGGACAGGATGGCGTCCGCTTCCAGGGGATGGGCGCGGGCCCAGTCGGCGGCGTCGAACAGGGCCGCCAGGTAGCGTACGACCAGCTCGGGCCGGGTGCGCGCCAGGTTGCCGTCCACCGTCAGGATGGCCGGGACCTGGTTGTTGCTGCGCAGCGCGGGAGACGGCGCGGCGCCGATGTCGACCACGATCCGGGCGCCCAGGAAGGCCGTCAGCTGCGCGCCGGCCGGGCTGGCGGTGTAGATGGCATCGACTTCGCCGCGGACCAGGGCCAGCGCTTCGCGGCTCTGCCGCCGGGCCCGGGGCGCGCCGTGCCACAGCGAACCCCGCTGCGACGCGCCGCCCGTGGGAATCTGGCCTTCGTGGATGGGCAGCGCGACGAATTCCACGTCGGTGGGCGCGAGGCCCGCAAGCTGGAGCGCGCTGTGATAGCCGCGCAGGCACATGGCCCGCCAGTAGTCGATCTGTTCGCCCGGCCGGCAGGGGACGCCCAGGCGCCTGCCGCGCAGGTCGCCGCCGTCGCGGATGCCGCTGTCGGGCAGGGCGATCACCGCCTGGTATTCATCGATCCAGCCGGTGGCGATGACGAGGGTGTCGGCGCCGCGTGAACGGCTCCAGATCGGCGGGATCATGCCGCCCTGACGGAACAGCCCGGGCTGGCCGTGATCGAAATGGGCCTCGCGGACCTGGCGGTCGAGCGAGGCGTTGAGCGACTGCACGGCGATGCCCAGCGGCGCGAACGCGGCGTCGAGCAGGCCGCGTTCGATGGCCACTCCCGAGGCGGTCGGCAGCGGGCAGCGCGTGTACCACAGCGTCCGGGCGGCGGTCATGTCAGCGTGCTCCGCCCACCGTCGCCGCGGCGAAATCGAACAGGCGCGAGGCGTTCTGGTGGAACATCTTCTCCAGCAGCGCGGCGCTCAGGTCGTCCCGTTCCTCGTATTCTTCGGCGATGCTGTCGTGCGCGGCCTCGTCGAAGTGCGGCATGTCGCTCGATACCAGCAGCGCCTGTTCGCCCAGCACCGAGGCCGCGTAGTTGATGTCGTCGTCGGGTTCGCTGCCGACGTGGATGCGGCCGTTGGCGAAGTAGTCGGCGGCGTTGGCCTTGCCGCCGCGTTCGATGGTGCGCAGCGCGGCGGCCATCCAGGTGCATCCGCCGCCTTCCAGGAAGGCCCATTTCAGGCGCGGGAAGTCGTCGAGCAGCGTGCCTTCCATCAGGTTGTAGAAGGCGTACTGGACGGTCAGGGTGCTGAGCAGCCGCCGGGAGTAGGGCGGATAGAAGGTCTTGCGCTCGGCCGGCGGGTGGGTCAGGCCGTCGAACATGCCGTACATGGCCGGAGACCCCAGGCCCAGGTGCACGACGATGGGCAGCCCCTGGCGTTCGGCTTCGGCGAAGATGGGGTAGTGCCGGGGATCGTCCATGGGGCGGTCCCACTCCAGGCCGCGGGCCAGGACGCTGACCGCGCCGCCCAGCTTGCGCACGCGGCGGATTTCCTCGACCGCGACGTCCGGCTGGCGATACGGCACGACGGCGTTGAAGAAGATGCGTCCGCCCGACTCGGCGCAGGCGCGGGCCATGAAGGTGTTGTAGCTGCGGATCAGCGCGGCTTCGAGATCGGGATCCTCGCTCAGGGTCGAGAGCACGAACGACGGATGGACGATCTGCTTGCCGACTTTCATCCTGTCCATTGCGGCCACGCGTGCCGGGACGTCGGTGATCTGCTGGACGCCCGGCGCAAAGGTCTTGCGCGCGGCCATGGCGTTGCCGGCGATGGGGGTTGCGCCGAAATGGCGCAGTTTCCGGTCGATGACCCAGAAGGTGTTCCAGTCCTGGAAGCCGGTGTCCGTGGGCGCGGCGAAAGGCAGGGGCCGGCGGGCGTGGTAGGCGGGATCGAGATGGGCCCAGGTCGCTTCGGATTCGATGACGTGGGAATCGGTGTCGATGATCATGGGGAGGCCTGCTCCGGGTGAGGGAAATACCATGTTGATCAATATTGCTTGAGCGTGATTCAAATCAATATATGATGTCCGCAGGTCGATCCATGCTGCTGGACGGGATGCCCGAACGGAACATGATTGGCCAAGCATAGACCAGGCCATTCCACGGGTAGAAGTTGATTTATTGATCAATATCCAGCGCCGGAATGCATGGGAACAGGAGCCAGGACATGCCCGGAATCGACGAGGTCCACTACATGACGGCCGACGACGCGGCCCAGGCCTTGCGCGTCAAGAAGCAGACGCTCTATGCCTACGTCAGCCGGGGGTGGATACGGCGCCAGCGCCAGGGCGACGACGGACCGGTCATGTACCTGCGCGAGGACGTGGAGCGGATGGGATCGCGCAGCCGCGCGCGGGCCGAAGGCGGGCCCTCGAAAGGGGGGAGCCACCAGCCGCACTGGTCGGAGCCCATCATCCAGACCGCCGTGACCGAGATCACCCCGCGGGGGCCGGCCTACAGGGGATTTGCCGCGGTCGACCTGGCGGCAAGCGGAGAGCGGTTCGAGAACCTGGCCGAGCTGCTGTGGACCGGCGTGCGCCCGGAGGAGCCCGAAACCTGGCCGCCCGAGCCGCTGCCGGCGCTGGCGGCCCACGTGTTCCGCAAGCTGGAAGGGACCATGGAGCCCATCCAGTACTTCAGCGTGGCGGTCTCGCTGCTCGCGGTCGCCGGCGACTCTCGCCACGACACGCGACATGGCACGACTCTGGCCGACGCGCGTGCCGCGCTGTCCCTGTTCGCCGGTTGCCTGGGCTACCTGGGTCCGGAGGTGGGGTTCGTCATGGGCCGCGAAGGCGAGACACTCGCGGCCCACATCCTCAGAGCCGTCGGCACGCAGGCGAATCCGGTCCGCGAACGCGCCGTCAACGCCGCCCTGGTACTGCTGGCGGATCATCACCTGACGCCCCAGGCCGTGGCCGTCCGGCTTGCCGCCTCCAGCGGCGCCAGCCTGCCGCATTGCCTGAACGCCGCGCTCAGCGTGCACAGCAATTCGCGCAGCCGGCGGGTGTACCGGCGCATCGAGGACCTGTTGCTGGAAGCGCCCGACGAGGCGGGATTCCTGGAGCGCGTCGAGGAATCGCTGCGTTCCAGCGGCCGGGCGCCGGGATTCTTCCATCGCATGTATCCCCAGGGCGATCCGCGGGTCGCGCCCCTCTTGTCCCTGGCGGCGGGCGCGCAGCCCACGCGCGGGCGCCGGCCGGACTGGACCGGATACCTGGCCGCGGTCCAGGCGCGCACCGGCATGGCGCCCACCGCCGAGGCGGCGCTGACCGTGCTGTGCCATGCTCTGGGCCTGCCGCGCCGTTCATCGGGGGCGCTTTATGCGCTGGCGCGCTCGGCCGGATGGATCGCCCATGCCATCGAACAGCGCATGGCGGGGGTGATGCTCAGGCCGCGCGCCCGCTACCTGGGATAGCCGGGCGCCGTCCGCCGCGTCTTCCCTCTAAAATCCGTGGTTTTGGGGGCCGAGTCTTGACCGAATACCTGTTGTGGGGCAGCGCCGTCGCTGCCGTGCTCGCGGCATTGTTCGCACTGTTGGCGCTGCTGCGCAAGCCGGGGGCGGATCCGCGCCTGGACCAGATACTGACCGAGCAGGAACGCCTGGAGCGCACGCTGCGGGCCGACATCACCGAAAGCCAGCGCGGCCTGCGGTCGGAACTGGCCGAGTCCACGCGCGGACTGCGCACCGAACTGGGCCAGACGCTGGCCCAGGGCATGCAGGCCCTGGGCGGCCAGCAGGCGCAGCAGGCCCAGGTGCTGAACCAGCAGCTCGACGCCTTCGCCCAGAACCTGACCACGCTGACGGCGCAATTGCAGGAACGCTTCGAGGCCCTGCGCATTTCGCTGACCCGCGACGCCGCGGCCAACCGCGACGAGAGCGCGCAGGCCCTGCAGCGCTTCGCCGACCGTTTCTCGGAACAATTGCGCGTGCTGACCGAGGCCAACGAGCGCCGCATGGTCGAGGTCCGCACGGCCGTGGAGCAGCGCCTCAAGGACATGCAGGCCGACAACTCCGTGAAGCTCGAGGAGATGCGCCGCACCGTGGACGAGAAGCTGCACGCCACGCTGGAACAGCGGCTGGGCGAGTCCTTCAAGCTGGTCTCCGACCGGCTGGAGGCCGTGCACAAGGGGCTGGGCGAGATGCAGTCGCTGGCGGCCGGCGTGGGCGACCTCAAGCGCGTGCTGACCAACGTGAAGACGCGTGGTACCTGGGGCGAAGTGCAGCTCGGCATGTTGATCGAGCAGACCATGACGCCGGCCCAGTATGCCCGCAACATCAAGCCGGTGCCCGGCAGCGACGAACTGGTGGAATTCGCCATCCGCCTGCCGGGCCGCGGCGACGATGCCGTGCCGGTCTGGCTGCCGATCGACGCCAAGTTCCCCAAGGAGGAATACGAGCGCCTGGTGGATGCGCAGGAGCGCGCCGACCTCGATGCCGTGCGGACCGCCGGGCAGGCCTTCGAGCGCGGCGTGGAGCTGGAGGGCCGCCGCATCGGTTCCAAGTACATCGCGCCGCCCCACACCACCGACTTCGCCATCATGTTCCTGCCCACCGAGGGGCTGTATGCCGAGGTGCTGCGGCGCGCCGGGCTGATGGACAAGCTGCACGCGCTGCGCATCAACGTGGCCGGCCCCAGCACCCTGGCCGCGCTGCTGAACAGCCTGCAGATGGGATTCCGGACGCTGGCCATCGAGCAGCGTTCGTCCGAGGTCTGGAAGGTGCTGGGCGCGGTCAAGTCGGAGTTCGGCAAGTTCGGCGACGCGCTGGCCAGCGTGAAGAAGACGCTGGAAACCGCCAGCAACAAGATCGGGCAGACCGAGGTGCGCACCCGCGCCATGCTGCGCAACCTGAAAACCGTCGAAGCGCTGCCCGAAGGCGAGACGCGCCAACTGCTGGGGACCGAGGACGACAACCTGGCGGCTGACGAGGCCGATGGGGAAGCGGAAAACTAAGACCCGCGGGCCGGGACCCGGCGCGAAGAAAAAGAAAGAACGCAGGAGCAACAAAGGAGACAATTGCCCCGCATTGTCCGTCGTCTCTCGAAGCGGCGAGTGCCAAGATGGCGGCACTTGTTCATGGATTCGTGGAATGAAGATGACAGTGACAAACAGGCATTTCAACGTTGGACGCTACCTGGTCGACGGCAAGACCGTCGTGGGCTGCCCCCGGGACGGCCACGTCGATATCGTGTGCGAGGGCGACGAGCTTCCGCGCATCCTGGAAGCGGGCGCCGGCAACCCCACCCGCAGGGTGGCGGCCGAACAGGCGCGGCTCCTGCCTCCTCTCGATCGGGCATCCCGCGTTTTCGCGGTCGCCGTCAACTACCGGGAGCATGGCGCCGAGGCCAAGACGCAGCCACCGGTTCGCCCGGTCATTTTCTACAAGGCCCCTTCGAATTTCGTCCCGCATGGCGGGGTATTGAATCCCAACGCGGGAAAAACGGCCAAATTCGACTACGAAGGCGAGATCGGTGTCGTCATCGGCCGCGTCTGCAAGGATGCGACGCTCGAAACGGCACTGGATCACGTCGCCGGCGTCTGTGCGCTGGACGACGGCTCGGCACGCGACCTGACGCGAGTGTCGCTCGGCCCACCCGGGCCGGACGCGAAAACCTGGCCCGACTGGACGGCGGCCAAGGGACTGGACGGCGCGTCCGCCCTGGGCCCCACCATCACCTGCGGGCCGGACGTCGTCGAGGCCCTGCGCGCGCGCACCCTGCGGATCTCGACCCGGCTCAACGGCGAACTCGTGCAGGACGAGAGCATGACCGAAATGATCTTTTCCACCGAGGAACTCATCGTTGCGCTGTCCTCCTACATGACGCTGCTGCCCGGCGATGTCATCGCGACCGGTACGCCGGCGGGGGTAGGTTCCGCGCGTAATCGTTTTCTCGCCACGGGCGACGATCTGCAAATCCAGGTCAGCGGGCTGGATCCGCTGTGCGTGAAGGTGGGATGAACATGGAAAAAATCGACGGCAAGACTTCGCAGAAGCAGGCGGAGCGCATGAAGCGCCTGACGGAAACCGCGGGCGACACCACCATGGGCAAGGTGCTGCGGCAGTTCTGGCACCCCATCGCGCTTTCGAAAAGCGTGGCGGCGGGCACCGCCAAGCGCGTCCGCCTGCTGAGCGAGGATCTGACGCTCTACCGCGGCCAGGGCGGGAACGTCCATCTGGTGGGCGCCCGGTGCGCGCATCGGGGCACGTTGCTGCACACCGGCTGGATCGAAGGCGATCAAGTGCGCTGCATGTATCACGGCTGGAAATACGATGGCAGCGGCCAATGTACCGAGCGGCCAGCCGAGCGCCCCGGCACCGAGGGCAGTGTGCGGATCGGCGCCTATCCGGTCCGGGAATACTGTGGCGTGATTTTCACGTACATGGGGGAAGGGGCGCCGCCGGATTTCGATCTTGTCCGCAGGAGCTCCTGCGAGCAGGAGGGCGTTTTCCTGTTGCAGCGCAAGGAGATATGGCCGTGCAACTGGCTCCAGGTCGCGGAAAATTCCCTGGATGCCGTGCACGTGAGCTTTGCGCACCAGATGGGAAAAGTGGGCGCCTTCGGGCAGGCCATTCCCGCCGAGGTGCCGGAAGTCAGTTATGAGGAAACCTCGGCGGGCATCTGCCAGACCGCCATCCGCAGACTGGGTGAAAAAAACCAGGTCCGTGTGAGCGATTGGACGTTTCCCTATGGCAATACCGTCGTCATTCCCAGCGTCAAGGCCGGCGATCCCTGGATGGAAGTGACGAACTGGATGGTGCCGGTCGACGACGAACACACCATACGCATTTCCCTGCGGGCCGCCCCGTCGACGTCGCCGGAAGCGGACGAAGCATTGAAGCGCTACTTCGACGAATGCGACGACTACAACTCGGCCGACCATCACGACGAACTGTTCGCCGGACACTATCCCGACGATCCGCTGGTGCGCCTGACCAGCGCCCAGGATTACGTGGCGCTGATCGGCCAGGGAACCATCGCCGACCGGGCCAGCGAATGCCTGGGCGCATCGGATCGCGGCATCTCGATGCTGAGGAAGATCCTTTGGCGCGAAATGGACGCCGTCGAGACGGGCAAGCCGCCCAAGCAGTGGCGGCGGCTCGACAAGCCATCGCAGCTCATGGGCTAGGCGAAGGAAACGATTGAGTCGGGCACCCAAGGAGGAGAGAGATATGAGACAACAAGCGATGAAGTACGCCGGCGCCGCCTTGCTGGCGTGGACCTGTGCCGTGCCCGCCGTGGCGGCGGCAGCCGAGGGCAACTTTCCCGCAAGGCCCATTACCCTGGTCGTGCCGTTCGCCGCCGGCAACGTCGCCGATGGCATCGCCCGTATCGTCGCCAATGCGCTGGGCGAGGACCTGGGCCAGCAGGTCGTCGTGGAGAATCGCCCGGGCGCGGGCGGAATCGGGGCGATCAGGCAGGTGGCCGCCGCCGCACCGGACGGCTACACGGTGATATACATCGGCGTCGGGACGGCGATCAGCCAGTCGCTGTTCCGCACGCCCCCCTACGACATCGAAAAGAGCTTCGTGCCGATTTCGACCATGACGAGCAACGACGTCCTGATGCTCGCCAGCAGCAAGTCCCGGCTCAAGAGCGTCCAGGACGTGGTCCGCGAAGCGAAGGCCAAGGGCGACCGGTTCACCGTGGGCATTTCGCTTATCGGGACGCTGCAGCACCTGACCGCCGAGCTGTTCAAGTCGAACGCGAAACTCGACTACACCATCGTCCCGTTCAAGACGGCGGCGAACCTGAACACCGCCTTGCAGAGCGGCGACATCGATGTCGCGTTCGAGTACCTGCAACCGATGTATGGCCTGATCGCCGACGGCGGCCTGAGCGCATTGGCCATCGGCAACGGCACTCATCGCTCCCCCCGGCTGCCGGACGTGGCGACGTTCACCGAACTCGGCTATCCCAAGGTCCAGGTCGCGTCCTGGGGGATGCTGCTGGCCCCCGCGAAGACGCCCGACGCGGTGGTGGAGCGCCTGAACAAGGGGATGCAGAACGTCCTGAACAACCCGGAGATCCGGGCACGCCTCGAGAGCAACGGGTCGCGCGTATTGGGGGGCACGACAGCGCAGGCACGCGAGCTGATTTCCAGCGAAATCGCCCGGTGGCGCAAAGTGATCCAGGACGCCAGGATCGAACTGCAGTAGCCGGAGGCCGAGGCGGGCCGGGCGGTGGCGCTACACGTTCATCACGGACACGAGCCGCGTGTCGAGATGGGCTTCCAGCGCTTCCGGCCCGCCGTCCGAGCCATGGCCGGAGTCCTTCACGCCGCCGAAGGGAAGCTCCGGCCAGGCCGCGGCGGATTGGTTGATCCATAGCATGCCGACCTCGAGCTGCCGCGCCAATTGGTGCGCATGCTTCAGGGAGCGTGTATAGGCATAGCCCGCCAGTCCGTACGGCAGCCGGTTCGCCTCGGCGATCGCTTCATCCAGCGTGGCGAAGCCCTGGATGGAGGCAATCGGTCCGAAGGGTTCGTCGTTGAGCAATTTCGCGTCCGGCGGCACACCGGTCAGGACGGTCGGCGCCCAGAAGTTGCCGGCCGCGCCCAGCCGTTCGCCGCCGGCCTCGATCGAGGCGCCGCGTCGCACCGCGTCTTCGGTGAACTCGGCCATGGCCGCGAGCCGGCGTGGATGGGCGAGCGGCCCCATCTGGGTGCCGGCAGCGAGTCCGTCGCCAAGCTTCAGGCTCCGCGCATGGGCACTCAGGGCGGCGGCGAAATCCGCGCGCAGGCTGTCGTGGACGAGGAAGCGGGTGGGGGCGATGCAGACCTGGCCGGCGTTGCGGAACTTGGCGGCGCCGGCGGACCGGATCGCCAGGTCGATGTCGGCGTCGTCGGCGACGATGACGGGGGCATGGCCGCCGAGTTCCATCGTCACCCGCTTCATATGCAGGCCGGCCAGCGCGGCCAGTTGTTTTCCGACCGGCGTGGATCCGGTGAACGAGACCAGGCGGATCGCGGGATGGGGGATCAGGTAGGCGGAAATCTGGGCGGGGTTGCCGTAGACGAGGCCGATCACGCCCGGCGGCACTCCCGCGTCGGCGAACGCCTGGACCAGGGCGGCCGCCGCCGCGGGCGTTTCCTCGGCGGCCTTCAGAATGATGGAGCAACCCGCGGCCAGCGCCGCCGCCACCTTGCGCGTCGCCTGGTTGATCGGGAAGTTCCAGGGCGTGAACGCCGCGACCGGGCCCGCCGGATCCTTCAGCACCAGTTGCTGGGCCCCCGGCACGCGCGGTGGCACGATGCGTCCATAGATCCGCAACGCCTCGTCGGCGAACCACTCGATCATCTCGGCCGCCATCGCGGTCTCGCCCCTGGCCTCGGCCAGGGGCTTGCCCTGTTCCTGGGTGATGATGGCCGCGATGTCCGCCGCGCGCTCACGCAGCAGCGTCGCCGCGTGCCGCATGAGTCGGGCGCGCTCGGCCGCAGGCGTGTTGCGCCAGGTGTCGAAGCCTTGCCGCGCCGCGAGGAGCGCGCGGTCGAGATCCTCTATCCCCGCGTGGCTGACGCGGCCGATCTCCGTGCCGGTGGCCGGGTTGACGACCGCCAGGGTACGGCCGTCGGCCGCGTCCTGCCACTGGTTGGCGATGAAAAGCCGTGTGTCGGGATAGCTCATGCGGGGCCTGCCTCGTGCGCTTTCTTCTCCTGACGTTCCAGGGCCTGGGTGCGCAACTGGGTCAACGTGGAGGAAGGGGTGATGGCTTCGGGGTCGATCACGCAGTGCAACAGGCTGGGCAGGCCCGAGGCCAATGCCCGGCGCAGGGCCGGCCCGCAATCCTCGGCCGTGTCCAGCCGCTCGGCGTACCCGCCGAATGCGCGGGCATAGGCGACGAAGTCCGGATTCTGAAGCGTCGTGGCGGACACTCTTCCCGGGTACTCGCGCTCCTGATGCGCCCGGATCGTTCCGTACATGCCGTTGTCGACCAGAAGCACGATCAGCGGCAGCTTGTACTGGACGGCCGTCGCGAATTCCTGGCCGGTCATCAGGAAGTCGCCGTCGCCGGCCAGCACCAATACGGTCCGGTGCGGGTACAGCCGCTTGGCGCCCACGCCCGCGGGAAACCCATAGCCCATGGAGCCCGAGGTCGGCGCCAACTGGGTGCCGAAGGCCTCGAACGGCCAGAATCGCTGGGCCCACGTGCAGAAGTTGCCGGCGCCATTGCAGACGATGGTGTCCCGGGGTAGTTCCGCTTGCAGGGCGCGCATGACGGCGGGCATCTTGACCGCTCCGGGAACCTGGATATCGGACAGGTCGCGCCACCGCATCGCATCGGCTGCCGCCTCGCGCGTCCACTCGGGGGCTTCCCGGCGGGGCTCGGCCTGGAGCGCGTCCAGGCTGGCGCAGAATCCCCGTGGCGTTGCATTGATGGCCAGATGGGCCCGATACACCCGGCCGAGTTCGTCGGGATCCGCGTGCACGTGCACCAGCGTCTGCTCGGGGGTCGGCACGTTCAGCAGCGAATATCCCTGTGACGGGACTTCGGACAGCCTGCCTCCCACAAGCAGGATGAGGTCGGCATGCCTGATCCTGTCCAGCAGACGTGGGTTGGCACCATAGCCGAGTTCGCCCGCATAACAGGGATGGGCCTGCGAAAACAGCATCTGCCGCCGGAACGAACAGACCACCGGCAACTGGAAGGCCTGGGCGAATTCCTGGAAACGCCCGACATCGGCCGCGGACCAGCGGCTGCCGCCCAGGATGGCCAGGGGGCGGCGCGCGCTCGCGAGCAGTGTCCGCAGTTGCCCGATCTGCTCCGGCGCCGGATGGGTCTCGGTGACCTGGTAGGGCAGCGCGTCCGGTACGTCGACGGTTTCCGCCAGCATGTCCTCGGGCAGGGCCACCACCACGGGACCGGGGCGGCCGGAGGTGGCGACGTGGAACGCGCGCGAGACCAACTCGGGAATGCGCCGGGCGTCGTCGATCTCGACCACCCACTTGGCCATGGTGCCGAAGACGGCCCGGTAGTCCAGTTCCTGGAAGCATTCGCGGCCCCGCGTGTCGCGCTCGATCTGGCCGACGAACAGTATCATCGGCGTCGAGTCCTGGCTCGCGACGTGGACGCCGGCCGCGGCGTTGGTGGCGCCCGGGCCGCGCGTCACGAAGCAGATGCCGGGGGTGCCCGTCAGTTTGCCCTGTGCCTCCGCCATCATCGCGGCACCGCCTTCCTGGCGGCAGACGGTGACTTCCACGGGCACGTCGAGCAGGGCGTCGAGCACGGCGAGGTAGCTTTCTCCGGGGACGCAGAAGATGTGCCTGACGCCGTGCAGCGCGAGCTGGCCGGCCAGGACGGCGCCGGCGGTGCGCGCCTTGGCCGGTCCGGAGGCGGGAAGGGGAGGTGCCGTCATGCTCATTGCGGGTCCTTGATAGCATTGCTTCTGGGCCAGGGGCAGGCCGGCGCAAAGTGTAGGTAGCCGCGCACCTCGCAACAACGAGGAAAGCAAGGCGATTGTCTTGTTTGTTGCTATGTGTCCGGCGGGAGCGGGCCGCTTCCGTGATCGCAGGCAAGTACGAGGAAATCCGAGGTTATGGAAAATACGTTGGTCAGGCTGGTGATCTCTCAGTCGGAGCTTTTCTCCACGTGGCCCGCGGAGACGATTTCCCGTCTCGTGTCGGCAGCCGACCTGTGCACGGTCGAAGCGGACACCTGTCTGATCAGGACGGGGGAAACCGCCCACTTCCTGTACATCCTGGCAACGGGGTCCATGCATCTCGTCCGGGGAACGCCGTCGGGCAGGAACTTCACGGCGGGGTTGCACCTGCCGGGGGACTATCACGGCCTGGGGCCCGTCCTGACCCAGGTGCCCTATTTCTACACGGCAATATGCCGGCAGAAGAGCATCCTGGTCAGGATCCCGGCGCCCCTGCTGCGTGAAATCCTGTGCGAGGACGGCCAACTGTCGTTCACGTTGTTCGCCGGGCTCGGCCAGCGGCACCGGCGCGCGCTCGATCATTTCGAAAGCGCCGCGACCCATCCGACGAATGCCCGGATCGCGCAATTGCTGAAGGCCATCCATGCCCGGTCCCGGCGCGGCAACGAGTCCGCGGAGGTCAGCCTGTCGCAGGTCGAGATCGCCACGATGCTGGGAACGCGCCGGCAGGTGGTCAACCGGGTGCTGCGCGCCATGGCGGAAGAGGGCATCGTCGAAATCCGCTACGGAAAAATCTCCATCACGGATTGGGCGAAACTGGAAAAAATGGCCGGGGAGCCGTCCCTGCCGCCATCGCTGTAGAAAAGCGCGCGGGAGCAACAAAGGAGACACTTGCGCCACATTGTCCGTCGCCTCCCGGCGCGCCGGCTGCCAACATGGCCGGCCGATGAGCGTCTGGAACGAGTCTGGACAAGGAGAATTGTGGATGAACGGCGCGAAGAGCCTGGTGGAGACTTTGTTGGCCGCCGGGGTGGATACCTGCTTCGCCAATCCGGGGACGAGCGAAATGCATTTCGTCGCCGCGCTGGACCAGAGCCCCGGGATGAAGTGCGTGCTCGGCCTGCAGGAGAACATCGTCACCGGCATGGCCGATGGCTATTTCCGCCTGGCCCGCAAGCCCGCCTGCACGCTGCTGCACTGCGGCCCCGGCCTGGCCAACGGCATGGGCAACCTGCACAATGCGCGCCGCGCGCGCAGCGGCATCGTCAACATCGTGGGCGACCAGGCGACCTACCATCGTCCCTACGATGCGCCGCTGACCGCCGATACGGCCGGGATGGCGCGGACGGTTTCGGCCTGGGTGCGCACCAGCGCCGGGACCGCCGATCTCGGACGGGACGCGGTGGAGGCGGTGCGCGCGGCGCGCACCTTCCCCGGGCAGATCGCGACGCTGATCCTGCCCGCCGATGTGTCCTGGCAGGAGGGGGGAGTGGTCGGCGCGCCGATGGCTCCGCCGTTGCCGCCGGCCATCGAGGGCCAGGCGGTCGAGAAGGCGGCGCGCCTGCTGCGCGATCGCCGCGATGTGTTGATCCTGCTGGCGGGGCACGGCGTGCTGAGCGAGGCGCAGCATCTTGCCTGGCGGGTCGTCCGTGCGACCGGGGCGGCGGTGATGGCCAGCTATGTGAACGCGCATCTGGCGCGCGGCCGCGGCCGCATGCCGCTCGAACGGGTGCCCTATGGCATGGACCAGGCCATTCAGGCGCTCGATCGGTTCAGGCACATCATCCTGGTGGGCGCCGAGCCGCCGGTCGGATTCTTCGGCTATCCCGGCAAGCCATCGATTCAGTACCATCCCGAGACCCGGTTCCATGTCCTGTCCCGCCCGGACCAGGATCCCGTCGAGGCGCTTCGAGCGCTGGCGCAGGCGCTCGAAGCACCGGAAGCGGCCATGCCCGATCCCGGCCCCCGTCCGGCCCCGGGGACCGGCGTGCCCACGCCCGAAGGCCTGGCCCGCACGCTCGCGGCCACGATGCCCGAGCAGGCCATCGTCTCCGACGAGAGCATTTCCTACGGCCGGGGTTTCTACAAATTCACGCACGCCGCGCCTGCCCATGACTGGCTGCATCTGGCGGGCGGCGCCATCGGCGATGGAATGCCCGTGGCCACCGGCGCCGCGCTTGGCGCCGGCAGGCAGCGCAGGGTGATCAACCTGCAGGCGGACGGTTCCGCCATGTACTCGCTGCAATCGCTGTGGACGCAGGCGCGTGAAGGGCTGCCCGTCACCACCATCCTTCTCAACAACCGCAAGTACAACATCCTCATCGGCGAGTACGCGAGCGTTGGCGCGACCCCGGGCGAGACCGCGATGAGCATGCTGGACCTGGGTAATCCGTCCCTCGATTGGGTCAAGCTTGCCCATGGCATGGGGGTCGAGGCCGCGCAGGCCACCACGCTGGAGCGTTGCGCGGATCTGATGAAGAGCAGCTTCGGCAGCAAGGCGCCGTTTCTGATCGAATTGATGGTGTGACCTCGCCCGGCCGGGAGGCCGGGTTTCGGTAAGCGTGTGCAACAGAAGCGTTGCGCGTTCGGCCTGCCTTGTATATTGCAACCAAATGGTTGCAATAGGAATTCCGCCATGACATCGCTCGACCGCATCGAAAAACAGGTCGTGTTGCGCGCGCCGGTCGAGCGCGTGTGGCGCGCCCTGACCGACATCCAGGAGTTCGCGCAGTGGTTCGGCGTCAAGCTGGACCAGCCCTTCGCCCCCGGCCGCGCGATTACCGGCAGCTTCGAGGGCGGGTTCGACCAGGACGAGATCGCGCGCTACCAGGCCTCGCTGGGCCTGCAACCGGCGGCGATACGGCAGCCGCTTCCCCACGCGGTGTTCTGCACGGTCGAGCGCATGGACGCGCCGCGCGTTTTCAGCTTTCGCTGGGTGCCGTTCGGCATCGATGCCGAGTGCGATCCCGGGCAGGAGCCCACGACCCTGGTCGAGTTCCAACTGGACGCCGTGCCCGAGGGCACGCGGTTGACCATCACCGAGTCGGGATTCGAGCGCGTGCCGGCGCACCGGCGCGAACGCGCCTTCATGATGAACGACGGCGGATGGACCGCCCAGGCCGACAACATCCGGCGCCATGTCGAAGGGGCGTGAGCAAGATCTGGCGCGGGTGTTCGCTGCGCTGGGCGACGCGACCCGGCTGGCCCTGGTCGCCCACCTGCTGGCCGGCGGGGCCTTGTCGGCCACCGCGCTGGCCGAGGGCCGGGACATCTCGCGGCAGGCCATCGTCAAGCATCTCCAGGTACTGGAAGCGGCGGACCTGGTCGTGCGCGAGCGCCACGGCCGCGAGGTGCTGTACGCCTTGGACCCGCGGCGTGTGGACGAGGCCAGGGCGTTCCTGGACGCAGTCTCGGCCGGGTGGGACCGCGCCATCGGCCGCTTGAGGAAACTCGTCGAGACGCCGTGACGCGGCGTCCGGACGGATACGACAGGAGCACCACCATGAAAGACATCGCCACCTTCCTGATGTTCTCGGGCGAGCGGCATGGCCGCGCCGAGGAAGCGATCGGCTTCTACGTCTCGCTGTTTCCCGATTCGGCCATCGACCGCATCGAGCGCTACGGCCCCGGCGAGAGCCAGCCCGAAGGCACGGTCCGCACCGCGTGGTTCACGCTGCATGGCCGACGCTTCATGGCGATCGACAGTTCGGCGCCCCATGCCTTCAATTTCACGCCGTCGGTGTCGCTGTTCGTGGAGTGCGATCAGGAGGACGAGATCGACCGGCTCCATGCCGCGCTGGCCGACGGCGGCCAGGAGCTGATGCCGTTGGGCAACTACGGGTTCAGCCGGCGGTTCGGATGGGTGGCCGACCGGTTCGGCGTGTCGTGGCAGCTCAACCTCGCGTAGCGCGGGCATCTGATTGTCATTTGCAGGATCAGGCAAAACACAGGCAGGAATCGGTATTGTCCCCAGGTAGCCGCCTTCCGTAACCTCTGTCACGGGCCGGATAGGGATCCGGCATCTTTTCCGCAGGGGACGTGGCAATGGCGATTCAGCTCGAGATCAATGGCAAACAGACTGCGCTGGACGCGCCCGGCGAAATGCCGCTGCTATGGGCCCTGCGCGATCTGGCAAACCTGACCGGCACGAAATACGGATGTGGGATGGCGCTGTGCGGCGCCTGTACGGTGCATGTCGACGGCGCGCCGGTGCGTGCCTGCGTGACGCCGGTCTCCTCGGTCGAAGGCAAGCCCGTCACGACCATCGAAGGCGTGGGGAATGACGCCGCGGGCCGGGCGGTGCAGGCCGCGTGGCAGGAACTGGATGTCGTGCAATGCGGGTACTGTCAGTCGGGCCAGATCATGTCGGCCGCCGCGCTGCTGCGCACGAATCCGCGTCCGACGGACGACGACATCGACGAGGCGATGAGCGGCAATGCCTGCCGCTGCGCGACCTATGTCCGCATCCGGGCCGCGATCCATCGCGCCGCCCAGGCGCTGGCTTGAGGAGGAAGACGCCGTGATCTTCAACCTCGACAATGAAGCCCGCCGCGAGCAAGCCTCCGTGGTCAATGTCAGCCGCCGCCGTTTCGTGCAGGGTGCGGGCGTGCTGGTGCTGGGCTGGCAACTGCCCGGCGCCCTGGCGGCGGCGCAGGCGGGCAAGGCGGACACCTTCACGCCCAATGCCTTTCTGTCCATCGATGCCCAGGGCCGCGTGACGGTGTACGCCAAGCACGTGGAAATGGGGCAGGGCGCCTATACGGGCCTGGCGACCCTGGTGGCCGACGAGCTCGACGCCGACTGGGCGCAGGTGCGGGTCGAAGGCGCGCCCGCCGACACCGCGCGCTACAAGAACCTGGCCATGGGCATACAGGGCACCGGCGGCAGCACGGCCATGGCCAATTCCTTCAAGCAGATGCGCGAGGCGGGCGCCGCCGCGCGCGCCATGCTGGTCGGGGCGGCGGCGCGGGCCTGGAAGGTCGATCCGGCCACGATCGCCGTGCGCGCGGGGGTGGTCCGCCATGCGGCCTCGGGCCGCCAGGCCGGTTTCGGCGAACTGGCCGAGGCCGCGGCTACGCAGCCCGTACCCGCCAAGATCAGGTTGAAATCGCCCAAGGAGTTCGCCCTGATCGGCAAGCCGTCGCTGCGGCGAGCGGATTCGGCCGACAAGGTGCACGGCCGTGCCCGCTTCACGCAGGACGTCAAACTGCCCGGCATGCTGATCGCGATCGCTGCCCATGCGCCGCGCTTCGGCGCGACCGTGGCCGGCTACGATGCCAGCGCCGCGTTGGCCGTCCCGGGCGTGGTGGCGGCGATTCCCTTCGAGGGGTCGGCGCACCGCTCGGCCGGTGTCGCGGTGCTGGCGCGCAATACCTGGGCCGCCCGCACCGGGCGCGATGCGCTGAAGGTGCAATGGGACGAAAGCCGCGCCTATACCGAGGGCAGCGACGAACTTCTGGCCCGGTATCGCCAGGCCGCCGCGCGTCCCGGGCTGCCCGCCGCCGCGCGCGGCAACGTCGAGGCCGCGTTCGCCAAGGCCGCCAGGGTGATCGAGGCGGACTACGAGTTCCCGTTCCTGGCCCATGCCAGCATGGAGCCGCTGAACTGCGTCGTGCAACTGGGCGACGGCCGGTGCGAGATCTGGAACGGCGAGCAGTTCCAGACCATGGACCAGAAGGCCGTGGCCGACTACCTCGGCATCGCGTCCGAGCGCGTCACGATCAACCAGTTGTATGCCGGCGGCAGCTTCGGCCGCCGCGCCAGTCCGCATGCCGACTATGTGGTCGAGGCTGTCGCCATCGCGCAGGGCGCGCGCAAGGCGGGGTTCGGCGTGCCGGTCAAGATGGTGTGGACGCGCGAGGACGACATGCGCGGCGGCTACTACCGGCCCGCCTACCTGCATCGCGCCCGGCTCGCGCTGGACGATCGGGGCAGGCTGCAGGCCTGGCAGGTACGGGTGGTCGGGCAGTCGCTGATCAAGGGCTCCGTGTTCGAGGAATTCATGATCAAGAACGGCATCGACGCCACGTCGGTCGAAGGCCTGTCCGATCTGCCCTACGGTATCCCCAACCTGAGCGTGGAGCTGCACACGCCCGACGACGTGAGGGTGCCCGTGCAGTGGTACCGATCGGTCGGGCACACGCATACGGCGTTCACGGCCGAGACGCTGGTCGACGAGGCGGCGCAGGCCGCGCGCCGGGACCCGGTCGCGCTGCGGCGCGAGCTGCTCAAGGGCCATCCGCGCCACCTGGCCGCGCTGGACACGGCGGTGCGGGCGGCGCAATGGGATCGTCCGCTGGCGGCGGGCAAGAACGGCGTGCGCCGGGGCCGGGGCGTGGCGGTGCACGAGTCCTTCAACAGCGTGGTCGCGCAGGTGGTCGAAGTGAGCGTGGATGCCGAGGGCGAACTGAAGGTGGACCGCGTGGTCTGCGCCGTGGCGTGCGGGCTGGCGATCAATCCGGACGTGGTCAAGGCGCAGATGGAGGGCGGCATAGGCTTCGCGCTGTCGACCGCGCTGCATGGCGCCATCACCCTCGACAAGGGCGCCGTCGTGCAGAGCAACTTCCACGACTATCCGCTGCTGCGCATCAACGAGATGCCGCGTGTCGAGGTGCACATCGTGCCGTCCCAGGACGATCCCACCGGCGTGGGCGAGCCCGGCGTGCCGCCGCTGGCGCCGGCGCTGGCCAACGCGATCTTCGCCGCGACCGGCGAACGCGTGCGGACCCTGCCGATCCGCACGCCTTTGCGCAAGGCGGTCTGAGCATGGCAATATCGTCGCTTGTCCTGCGCTTTCCACGATGACCATGTCCCAGCCGGCCTTTCCCGCCGATAGCGTCCCAACGGACGAGGAGCCCGGTCAGCTGGCCGCCGCGCGGCGCGAGCTGGCCGGCTGTATCGCGCGGCATGCCCCGGCCGACGGGGCACACCCCAGTCCCTACCCGGGGCTGTCGTTCGTGCGTTTTTCCGGTCCCTCGGAATCCAATTGCGGCTTCTACCGGCCCTCGCTCACGATCGCGGCGCAGGGCGCCAAGCGCGTCGAACTGGGCGAGGCCGTCTACGAGTACGACGAACGCCACTTCCTGCTGTCCTCGTTCGACCTGCCGGTGCAGGCCCGCATCACCTGCGCGTCGCGGGCCGAGCCCTACTTGTGCGTGGCGCTGGACATCGACCCGCAGCGCCTGGGCGAACTGGTGGGCGAGCACGGACTGCCGCCGGCGTCCGAGGCGCCGGGCATGCGCGGGCTGGCGGTGGGCACGACCCCGCTGGCCCTGATCGAGCCCATGCTGCGCCTGGTACGCCTGCTGGACACGCCCGAACACCTGGCGGTGCTGGGGCCGCTGGCCGAGCGCGAGATCCTGTACCGGGTGCTGACCGGCGAACTGGGGCGGCGGCTGCGCCAGGCAGCCCTGTCGGCCGGGGCTTCCAGCCAGATCGCCCGCGCCATCGCCTGGATCAAGGAAAACTACACCGAACCGCTGCGCATCGAGGCGCTCGCGCAGGCGGTCAACATGAGCCCGTCCTCGCTGCACCACCATTTCAAGGCCGTCACGGCCATGAGCCCGCTGCAGTTCCAGAAGCAGCTGCGGCTGCGCGAGGCGCGCACGCTGATGCTGTCCGAGCTGCTGGACGCCGGCAGCGCGGCGCGCCGGGTCGGCTACGAAAGCGCGTCGCAGTTCAGCCGCGAATACAGCCGCCTGTTCGGCTCGCCGCCCCTGCGCGACGTGGCCCGGCTGCGCGACGGCGATCCGTTGGAGAACGCGGCGGCCTGAGCCGGCGGGCCCTGGCGCTACACTCGAGGCATGGCGACGATGCCGCCGCGAAGGCGGGGGAGCGATCATGACGGACAGCGACCGGGACGACGCGTTCAACGTGGTGGAGCCGTGCACCGGCTACAACCTGTACGACACCGATCCCGCGCTGCGGGAAGCGGTCCGGCGCGAAGGGGCCGGCCATGCCGAGGCATCCCTGCGTGAGCAGGGGCGCTGGCTGGGCAGCCGCGAGGCCATGGACGCGGGCCGCGATGCCAACGAGCACCCGCCGCGTTTCGTGCCGCTCGACCCGGTCGGGCGACGCATCGACGACGTGCGCTTCCATCCCGCCTGGCATGCCCTGATGACGGGCATCGTCGCGCGCGGACTGCATTCCGGGCCATGGGCGGCGCCCGCGCCGGGCGCGATGGTCGAGCGCGCGGCGGGCTACCTCATGCAGGGCCAGATCGAGGCCGGCACACTCTGCCCGACCACCATGACCTTCGGCGCGATTCCCGTGTTGGCGCGCGAGCCGGCCGGAGACATCGATTTCGCCCGCGACTGGCTGCCGCGCCTCTACGCGCGCCACTACGATGCCTCGGATGCGCCGGTGGCCGTCAAGCGCGGCGTGCTGATCGGCATGGGCATGACCGAGAAGCAGGGCGGCTCGGACGTGCGGGCCAACACGACCCGGGCCGTGCCATGCGGAGCGCCCGGCCGGGGGCGGGGCTATCTGCTCGACGGCCACAAGTGGTTCTATTCGGTGCCCCAGTCCGATGCCCACCTGGTGCTGGCTCAGGCCGATGAAGGCCTGTCGTGCTTCTTCGTGCCGCGCTACGCGCCCGACGGCCGCCGCAACGCCGTCCGCATCCAGCGCCTGAAGGACAAGCTGGGCAATCGCAGCAACGCCAGCGCCGAGGTCGAGTTCCACGGTGCCTGGGGCGCCATGCTGGGCGAGCCGGGGCGGGGCGTGGCCACCATCGTGGAGATGGCCACCTACACGCGGCTGGACTGCGTGCTGGGCAGCGCCGCGCTGCTGCGGCAGGCCACGGTCCAGGCGCTGCACTTCTGCTCGCGGCGCCAGGCGTTCGGCCGGCCGCTGCGCGAGCAGCCCCTGATGCGCCATGTCCTGGCCGATCTGGCGCTGGAAAGCGAGGCCGCGACCGCGCTGGGCCTGCGGCTGGCGCGCGCCTTCGAGTCCGATGCGCCGCTGGAGCGGGCCATACGGCGCATCGTCACGCCGGCGGCCAAGTACTGGGTCTGCAAACGCGCCGTGTCGGCCATCGCCGAATGCATGGAGGCCTGCGGCGGCAACGGCTACGTCGAGGACGGCCCGATGCCCAGGCTCTATCGCGAGGCGCCTGTCAACGCGATCTGGGAGGGGTCGGGCAACGTCATGTGCCTGGACGTGCTGCGCGCGATCCGGCGCGATTCCCAGGCGTTCGAGGCGCTGGGCGAGCACCTGCGCGAGCGCAGCGGCGGCAGCCCGGAGTTCCGCTCGGCCTGGCAGACCTGGATGGACTTGTGCGCGGGCGACGGCGAGGCCGAGTTCAAGGCGCGCCGCATCGCCGGCCTGCTGGCCGCGCTGATGCAGGCGGCGCTGCTGCTGGAGGCGCCGGGCGGCCGGGTGGGGGAAGCCTTCGTCGCGGCCCGGCTGGCGCAGGCCAGCTGGCTGTACGGCGACAGCGACACCGGCCATGGCGACGCGGTGTGCGCCGAGCTGCTGGCGCGCGCGTGGCCGCCGGGGGATTGAGCGCGTCCCCGGCATCGGGGCGGCGCGGGGCAGGGCGGCGGGCTAGTCCGCGTTGAAGCGCTTCCACGTCTCGAAGGCATTCATGATGTGCACCATCATGGCTTCGCTGGCGGCAGGGCCATTGCGCTCGAGAATGGCTCGCACGATGGTCCCGTGTTCCGATTGCGCCCGCCGGTACTGTTCGTCGCTGGTCGTGGTGGCGACGCGCCGGGTCAGGTAGAAATTCCCGGTAAGGAAGATCAGGTGGCGCAACCGGTCGTTGTGCGCGGCATCGAGGATGGAGTCGTGGAACTCCCGGTTCGTGCGTATCCTGATTCCCGGCTCCTGCGGGGCCATGGTGCTGCGCCGTTCGTGGAGCGTCGCGATGCGGCGGTGTTCCTCGTCGGTTCCCCGCTCGGCGGCGAATCGGCACGCCAGTCCTTCCAGCCCCGCCCTGGCTTCATAGTTCTCGCGGATTTCGTCGGCGGTGAACTCGCGAACGGCCCAGCCGCGTTTTCTTCCGGTCAGGAGGCCGTCCGCGGCCAGGCGCTGGATCGCTTCGCGCAGCGGCGTACGGCTGATGCCGTAGCGCTGCGACAGGGAGTCCTCGATCAACGGTTCATTCGGCCGCAGTTCGCCGCTGACGATGGCCAGGCGCAGCTTTTCATAGACCGACACGGACTGGACCTGCGGGCGATCCTCGGCGGGCGGCGCGCCGAAACCGACCGGGTCCACGCCTTGCCCGGCCGCGCCGGTCATGACTGCCCCCGTGCCGTTCGCCTGGCCAGCCGGCCGACCTCGGCCAGCATGCGCCGCGCGGCATCGTGGGCGGCGGGCTCGAGCACGAGCCTGCCATGATCGTCGATCTTCTCGCCTATCATCGGAATGCTGACGGCGTCGTTGGCGATCTGCATGCGCAAGGCGCAGAGCATGAGTTTCAGGGCCTGGGCCGCCCTGAGCCCTCCGGAGATACCGCCATAGCTGACGATGCCGGCGGCCTTGTCTCCCCATTCCTTCGACAGATAGGCCAGCGCGTTGACCAGGGACGGCGGCGGCGCGTGGTTGTATTCCGGCGTGACGAATACCAGCGCGTCCGCGTCCTCGATGATGCGCGACCAGGCCTTGGTATGGGCGTGGGCATATCGTTGCAGGCGGGGGTGCTCGGGTTCATCGAACAGGGGCAGGCCCAGGTCGGCGATATCCACCAGTTCGTGGGAAAAATCGCCGTGCGCCTCGGCCATCTCGCGGAACCAGGCGCCGACGAGCGGCCCGACCCGGCCGGGGCGTGTGCTGGCGATGAGTGTCTTCAGTTTCGGCTTGTGATCCATCGTGGCAAGGAGTGTAGAACATGTGTCATGAACACCTCGAGGGTGGCGGCCTGCTGCTTGCGGGAGTTCGGGGCCAGGTCATTCATTCCTGATCCCCGCGGACTGGATCACCCGTTTCCAGCGTTCCCGGTCCTGGCCCAGGAAGGCGGCCAGTTGTTCGGGCGATCCGGTATCGCGCACGATGCCCATTTCCTGGAAGGCCTCGGTGGCGGCCAGTGTCGAGGCCGCCGCGCGCACGGCGGCGTTGAGTTTCGCGACCGCCCCCGCCGGCAGGCCGGCCGGACCGGCAATCGCCCACCACGGCCCGAATCTCAGGCCTTCTTCGGGAAAGCCGGTTTCCGCCAATGTCGAGACGGACGGCAGGGCATGCATGCGCTGGGTTCCCGTCACCGCCAGGGGCTGGAGCGCGCCGGCATTGATGAGCGATCGCGCGGCGCTGACGCCGACGAACATCGTGTCGATGGTGCCCGCGGCCAGATCGACCAGCGCGTTCGATGCGCCCTTGTAGGGCACGTGGGTCAGCTTGATCCCCGCCTGTTGCGCGAACAGCTCCATGAACAGATGGGGCGGCGAGCCCACGCCGGCGGATCCATACGTCATCTTCCCATCGGCGGCCTTGGCTTTCGCGACCAGCGCGCCGACGGAGGCGGGGCCGCCGCGCGCGGCGGTCACCAGCGCCACGGGGGCATATCCGATCATGCCGACGGGGGCGAAATCACGGACCGGGTCGTAGCCGGGCTTCTGGTAGAGGAAAGCGTTGGTCACGAACGGGATGTCGATGACGACCAGGGTGTAGCCGTCGGCCGGCGCCGCCGCCACGCCCTGGTAGGCGATGTTGCCGGCGGCGCCGGCCTTGTTCTCCACGACGATCGGCTGCCCCAGGCTCTGGGACATGCCGCGCGCGATGATCCTGGCCAGGATGTCCGTCGGGCCGCCGGGGGCATACGGCACGACCAGCTTGACGGGCCGGTCCGGATAGCCGCCCGCCTGGGCGAACGAAGGCGTGGCGAAGGCCGCCGGCAGCGCGCCGAGGGCGAGCGCCGCCGTGGTCTTGCAGAAGGTGCGCCGTGCAGTCTGGTTGTTCATGGCATGTTCTCCGTCGACGCCGCAACTAGGCCTGGAAACCGTTGCCGGTTTTCAGGGCTTCTTCCCGGTACAGGCCCAGCGATTCGTAGGCCGGCCGGTCGTTGATGGAGAAAAGCACGGCGGCGTCGGTGCTGGAGCCGTTGACGTGTTCGTGCCAGACCCGGGACGGCAGGACGAAGTAGTCTCCTTCTTCCCAGTCGAAGCGTTCGCCGTCGATGATCGAGTGGCCCGACCCCCGGTAGACGTGGTAGACGGCGCTGTTGGTATGGCGATGGGCCCGCGTGTGGACGCCCGGCCGCAGCCTTTGGATGTCCGCGCCCATGGTCGGCGTGATCGGTCCGCCGTTGATCGGATTCGAATATTTGAACAGCACGTCGTCGTAGGGCGAGATGTCGTTCCGGGCCTCGATCTCGTCCAGGGCCCGCTGGGCTTCTTCCCAGCGGTAGACCAGCTTGGGCGAATACCGGGACAGATCCAGGCCGTCGAGATCCGTCTGGAATCCGGCCTCGTGCTCGTTCTTCACCACCGGCTGGTAGCCGTGGTCCCGGTAGACGTCGAAGTACACGGCGTCGAGCATCTTGACCAGCGGCCGGTCGACGCCGTCCATCCAGATGATCGGCTCATCGGACTCGTTGGCGTGATCGTGCCAGGCCCAGTTCGGCGTCAGGACGAGATCGCCGGCCGACAAGGTGATCTTGCCGCCATTGACGGTGGTCGTCGCCCCGCTGCCGTGGGTGATGAACCGCAGCGCCGAGTGGATGTGGCGATGCGTGATGACCTTCTCGCCGGGCAGCATCATCTGCACGGCGGCCGTCAGCGTGTTGGTGGCATCCCAGTGGTCCTTCGCCCCTGGATTCCACAGCATCAGGGCGCGGCGCACGGGGCTGTCTTCCAGCGACATGGCCGAGCCCGCGCGGTCCAGGTAGGCCTGGATCTTTTTCCAGGTCCAGACATGGGGCCTGATGTCGCTCAATGCCTCGGAGCGGCCTTGCACGGTCCACAGGCCTTTCATCGCGTCCCGCTCGAGATCGGCGCACAGCCGCTCGACTTCGGTGGCGGCTTCGGCCGCCGGGCCGGGAAGTCCCATCCTGGGGGCGCCCCCCAATTTCAGCAAGGTCGGATCCTTCGCCGCGGATCCCTGATTTCCCGATGCCATCTTCCTCTCCTGGACGTGCGTCGCCGTTACTGTATTCAAGTTTGTATACGAATTTGTATGCGAAATTCTAGGAGGCGAAAAAAAGCCTGTCAATGGTGGAATCCATGGACAGGCGACCCCGGGGGAAGGGGAAGGAAGCGCCGCCTAGCGCGGGGTCGGGTCCGTCTTGAAATAGCGGTCGGCGGCTTCGTGCATGGGGATGGTCACGCCTTCGCGGGCGGTCGCGCGGGTGATCTGTCCGCCGGCCGGGCTGCCCGCCGCCACGAAGTCGGCCTGTTCGAACACCGCCTGCAGCACGCCGCGCACTTCGTCCGCGGGCGTTTCGGCGCCCGTGACCAGCAGCGCGGTAACGCCCACCGTCGCGATGGGCGCGCCCTGGCCCGGATAGGTGCCGGGGGCGAGCACGAGGCGCACGAAGGCGGGATCGTCCCGCGCGAGCTGCGCGATCGCCGGCGGCGACAGCGGCAGGATGCGCAGGCGATGGTCGGCGGCCAGGCGCTGCAGTTGGCGCGCCGGGGCGTGGATCACGCTGGCGATCGCGTCGACCTGCTTGTCGACCAGGGCCCGCACCGCCTGGTCGAAGTTGCTACTGGAGACCAGTTCCACGCTGCCGGCCGGGAGTCCGTGCGCCGCCAGCACCTGCAGTGTCGAGGCGCGGGTGCCGGACGCGGCCAGGCCGGCATCGAGCCGGCGGCCGCGCAGGTCCGCGATGGACTGGACCGGACCGTCGGCCAGCACCGCGATGTGGAAGGCTTCCGGGTACAGACTCGCGATGGCGCGCAAGTCGGGGTTGTGGGCCGTGCCGCCGAAGGCGCCTTGGCCCTGGTAGGCCTGCCTGGCGATGTCGCCCTGCGCGAGCGCGATGTTGGCCGCGCCCCGCTGGAGCAACTGGAGGTTCTCGATACTGCCCTGGGTGGACGAGCCGCTGGCGCTGAAGCCCTGCGCCGTCAGGCGCGCGGCGATGGTGCGGGCGACCAGGTCGTACTCGCCGGCTTCCGGTCCGCCGGCCACCACGAAGGCGCGGCGCAGCCGGTCCAGGCGGCGCGTGATCTGCCGGTCGGCCGCCGCCAGTTCCTCGGTGATGATGGCGCGGGCGCGCGGGCTGTTGGGGGGCAGGGTATTGAACAGGTTCTGGATGCGCTCGATGGTCGTCCGGGCCGGCGAGCCGGCGGCGGCCTGGCTCGCCGTGGCCTGCGGAGGCGGCACGAAGTCCACCGCCTGCCATCCGTCGGGGCCTTCGCGGAAGGTGACCGAGCCGCGTACCTGCAGGAGGTCGCCGGCGCGGTTGCCGTCGCGCGCGATGCCTTCGACGCCGCGTTCGGTCGCGCCCAGCAGGGTGGCCAGCGCGGCCGGGTTGAGCGACTGCCAGTCGCCGAAGGCATAGTCGCGGGCCAGGCGGAAACGGCCGTTGAAATAGACGATGCGGCGGGCCGCGCCGTCGGGCGCGTCGGCCAGCGGGCCGCTGCCTAGGCGCCGGAGGGATTCCACATCCAGCACCGGCTTGGCGAAGACCGCCTGCAGGCGGTTCTCCACCGCGGCCTGGACCTGGGACGCGTCGGGCCCGCGGCTGCAACCCGATAGCAGCACGGCGGCCAGGACGAGAAGAAGCAATCGTCGGATCATGGTTGCGCTCGCTGTCAAAAGCCGAAAAGAGGCAGGCTGAGATAGCCCTGGATGACCAGCGCGTTGGTGATGTCGATCAGGAACGCGCCGACGATGGGCAGTATCAGGAAGGCCTGGGGAGAGGGGCCGTACTTGTTGGTGACCGCCTGCATGTTGGCGATGGCGGTGGGCGTGGCGCCCAGGCCGATGCCGCAGGCGCCCGCGGCCAGCACCGCGGCGTCGTAGTTGCCGCCCATGATGCGGAAGGTGACCAGGCTGGTGTAGGTCGCGACGAAGGCGGTCTGCACGGCCAGGATGGCCAGGATGGGCAGCGCCAGCGACACCAGTTCCCACAGCCGCAGCGAGATCAGCGCCATGGTCAGGAACAGCGACAGCGCGACGCCGCCGAACAGTTGCACCGCGCCGTCGTCGACTTCGCGGATGCGCGCCAGTCCCAGCACGTTGCGCAGCACGACGCCGGTGAACAGCGTCCAGACGAAGGGCGGCAGGGTCAGCACCTTGCCTTTCATCAGTTCTCCCAGCGTACTGCCGGCCACCACGCAGGCCACGATCAGCAGCAGGGTTTCCAGGAAGAGCGGCACGGTCAGTGGACGGGAGGCTTCGGGAGGGGCGTCGGCGCCGGCCTGGCCGGAGGGCGTCGACGCGCCGTCGCCTGGCGTCAGGCCATGGCGCGTGATCAGGCGCTGGGCGACCGGTCCGCCGATGATGCCGCCCAGCACCAGGCCGAACGTCGCGCAGGCCATGGCCAGTTCCATGGCGCCCTGCAGGTTGTCGACGTCGGAGAACTGGGTGGCATAGGCCGCGCCGGTACCGTGGCCGCCCAGCATCGTGACCGATCCGGCCAGCAGTCCGTTCAGGGGATGCAGGTCCATGCTGAAGGCGCCCGCCAGGCCGATGGCGTTCTGGAGCACGAGCATGATCGCGATGGCGACCAGGAACAGGATCACACCCCGGCCGCCGCGGACCAGCGTCCTGACGTCGGCGCTCAGGCCCACGGTGGCGAAGAAGGCCAGCATGAGAGGCGTCTGCAGCGCCATGTCGAACGACAGCTCGGTGCCGGCGGCGACCTTGGCGATCGTGATGGCGACCGCCGCCAGCATCCCGCCCACCACCGGTTCGGGAATGTTGTATCGCTGCAGCGGCGGTATCCGGCCGATCAGCCCGCGCCCGATCAGCAGCACCACGATGGCCACCAGGAGTGTGGTGATGACGTCTATTTCTATCAGCATGAATGCCCCTTCACTGCGCGCGTGCCCGCGCGTTGACCGGAACGCCGGTGGCGTTCGCGCGTCCAAGTGCTAAAGTGTCTGCTGGCAACCCTTAGCACCGTCTTTGCACCACCTATTATGCTTTCTCAACAGGAACTGAAACAGCAGGCGGCCGACGCGGCGCTTGCCTTCGTCGCCGACGTGGCGGCGCCCGACGTGGTCATCGGCGTCGGCACGGGGTCGACGGCCGATCTCTTCATCGACGGACTGGCCGCCTACAAGGGGCGCATCCGCGGCACGGTCGCCAGTTCCGAGCGCAGCGCCGCGCGCCTGGCCGGCCACGGGCTGCCGGTGTTCGACCTGAACGACGTGGCTTTCATGCCCATCTACGTCGACGGCGCGGACGAGATCGACGACCACCTGCACATGATCAAGGGCGGCGGCGGCGCGCTGACCCGCGAGAAGATCGTCGCCTCGGTGGCCGAGCGCTTCATCTGCATCGCCGACGAATCCAAGCTGGTCGAGCAACTGGGAGCCTTCCCGCTGCCGGTCGAGGTGATCCCCATGGCCCGCGAGGCGGTGGCGCGCGCGCTGCGCCTCCTAGGTGGTCAGCCCCGGCTGCGCGAGGGTTTCGTCACCGATAACGGCAACGTCATCCTGGATGTACACGGCATGCGGATCGCCGAGGCCCAGGGCCTGGAAAAGGTGATCAACGACCTTGCCGGCGTGGTGACCTGCGGCCTGTTCGCGCTGCGCGGCGCGGACGTGGCCTTGCTGGCCACGCAGTCCGGCGTGCGCCGGCTCGACAAGCCGCGCCACGCCTAGTCAACATTCGCCGCGCGGCGAACGGCCGAGACATATTCTTGTCATATGACGTTCATATACTGCGCGATGCATTGCCCATGCGGCCGGGGTACAAACGGCCAGGCCCATTGTTCTTCCGCTGGGAGCCGGCATGACTGAACATACCCACAAACAATACGACGCCGAACTCGAGGAGGTCCGGTCGCGCTTCCTGCAGATGGGAGGCCTGGTCGAATCCCAGATCACCGGCGCCATCGACGGCTTGGCCAACGGCGACCTCGCCGCGCTGGAGCGCGTGATCGTGCGCGATACCGAGGTCAACCGCTTCGAGGTGGACCTGGACGAGGCGTGCAGCCACATCCTGGCCCTGCGCCAGCCCACCGCGGGCGACCTGCGCATGATCATCACGGTCATCAAGATGATCACCGACATGGAGCGCGCCGGCGACGAGGCCGAGAAGATCGCCCGCATGGCCAAGCTCATCCACGAAGCCGGCCGCGTCAACATGCCAGCGGTCGAGCTGTGGCACATGGCCAATACGGTGGTCACGATGCTGCGCAAGGCCCTGGACGCCTTCGCCCGCCTGGACGCGCAGGCCGCGGCCCAGGTCGTCCGCCAGGACAAGTCGGTGGACTCGGAGTGGCAGGGGGTGATCCGCCAGTTGATCACCTACATGATCGAAGACCCGCGCAAGATCTCGCGTTCCATCGAACTGCTGTTCATCGCCAAGGCGCTGGAGCGCATCGGCGACCATGCCAAGAACATGTGCGAACTCGTGGTCTACATGGTCAAGGGCCGCGACGTGCGCCACACGGGCGTGGACAACGTCGAGCGGGAAGCCGCGGCGGGGTGATCGCGGCGACCGCCTGACGCCGGCGCTGGAACCTTGCATCGTTCAGGGGCGACTCATGAGTCGCCCCATTTTTCATTGAACGAGAAGCAAGGATTCCGGACCCGTGTTCATAGCCAGGACTTCCCTTTCCGATCCTGCCTTTTCCGCTTCCGCGGGCGAGGCGGGGCTGCCGCGGGACTTGCGCCACGCGTTCCGCTTTTCCCTGACGCCGCGCCAGCACGGCCCGGTCACGATCAAAGTCCAGCCGCGCAAGCTTGCCGGTGGCGGGACGGGTCCGTCGGATGCCCGGATACTCGAATGGCTGGGCCGGCTCAAGGACGACCAAGCCTATGACGTCGCGCCCAGGGTGGACCAGGACGGCTGGACATTCGCCTGCACGCCGCGGGGCGGTATGGCCCATCCTTGCCTGACGCTGAGGACCGATCGGCTGCATGAATTGGAGTGGATGGCGGGCGAGGCGTCCGGCGAAGGTTTTCGCGTCGAGTTCGACACCCGGGCGCAGCAAGCCCACGCTCCGACCGTTTCGGCCGATCGACAGCAGGACGAGCGACGCGAGCGGGAGAGCCTGGTTCGCGCCATGAGCGTGAACCCGCCCACGAGGGAGCGCCTTGCGCCCAGGAATATTTCCCTGGCCGCGTATGAGTATCTTCGGGCGTTGACAGGCCGCCCTATCCACGACGGAGAGACCCAGGCGGCCTTGCAGCGGGCGACGGATGTCCTGGAGAAGGTGCTAGGCGACGAAAAGACCCGGTTCGGCGCGGCCAACGTCGGACAAGACATCGAGCGAACCGACTACGAATCGGAGATCCGGGGCCTGGTGCAGCGCGACCTGGCGCGCAAGATGGTCCGGGCCCTGTTACCGGACCTGTCTCGCTATGGTGCCAGGGTCAGCAAGGACAGCGCGCCGGAACCGGTGCGCCAGGCCATGCGCGAGTGCTGGCCCCCAGGCTTCCTGGAGACATTCCGGCAGCGCGGCGTGAGCGAACCGGCGGCCATCGACCAGGCGCTCGCGGTTGCCCATGCCGCGTTCAGTTGGGTGGGTGGGGCGTTCTATTGCGCCGAGATGGCCCAGACCATTGCGAGCGAGTTCGGCGGGCAGCTCAAGGACGACGACGTGATCGCGGTGCGCTGGGGGAAAGTGCATGCCTATGACCTGTATCTCGGCGACGAGGCACGCATTCGCGTGGATGGCTGGATCGGGGATGCGGACCTCAGGATCCCGGTACTGGATGAGGACGCCTACGACGTTTCCGCCGACAGAGCGATGAGAACGGTCGACACGTCCTCCGGCAGCCAAAGGTCCCTGACCGCGGCAAGCATTCCGCTGGTGGCCGGGAAACTGCGGTCCGACGAGACCGTCCTGGCGTACTTCGAGGCTTCGGTGGATGCCTTGAAAGAGGTTTTCCGCAGGAAGCGGGCCGACGGATACCGGTGGGAGACGGAGCCCAATATCTTCACACGGGCGCCGCAGCTGAATGCATCGATCCGCCGGGACGCACGCCGGGCAACGGCGTCCTTGCAGGCCAGGAATACGATCGATTTCGAATTGAAGACCCTGGGCCGTTTGAGCGAACGCAGAGGCTGGGAACTCAGGCCCTCGACACTGTCCGCCATCGTCGGTGCGGCCAGAAGGCTGAGCGCCCAGTCATCGACGGAGCATGCGGGGGCGTTCGCGCAAGGGGTAATGGCGCTGGAAGCCATCGATACGTCGAATGCGCACGCCGTGATTGAGGGTTGGCTGGATTCGCCCCGCTTCAAGCCCTGGGAGATCCTCGACCTGGAACAAGCCGATACGGTGCAGTTGTTGGAACGGATGGGCGAAGCCTTCGAGCAAATGGACGAAGACCGGGTGCCGTCGGCGTGCGGATTGCTCCGCACGCAAATGCCGCCCATGACCAAACGGTACCCGGCTTTGGGCCCGGCGCTCGACGACCTGGCCGCGGTGGCCGCAGCAAGATTGCTGGCGGTATCCGCATCGCCCCCGTCGCGCTGATGCGTCAGGCGGAGGGCGGCACGTAGCCTTGAGCCTCGACGTTGCCGTCTTCGAACAGGTAGCGCTGCATTTGCTGTTGCAGGTATTTGCGGGCGCGGGCGTCGGCCAGGTTCAGGCGGTTTTCGTTGACGAGGCGGGTCTGGGTCTGGACCCACTCGTGCCAGGCCTCTTTGGAAATGCTTTGCCAGATCTTGGTGCCGAGTTCGCCCGGGTAGGGGGGGAAGTCCAGACCTTCGGCTTCTTTCTTGAGCTTGACGCAATAGATCATGCGAGCCATGTGACCACCTGTTCCGCGATAGTTTGCAATGGGCTCTATTGTAGCGGCCGCGCCGTGTCCTTACCCGGCCGGCTGGCGCAGGGCGTCGATGCGGAGCTGGTAGATGCGGCGCTTGTTGTCGCGGCTGCGGCGGACGTGTTCGCGCATCAGGCCTTCGGCGCGCGCGCCTTCCCCTAGTTCGATGGCCGCGACGATGTCGTCGTGGTCCTGCTGGGCGCGGTGGATGTAGGCGTACTCGGGCTGCGGCATGGTGTCGTCCAGGCCCAGGCCCAGCACAGCCGCGCCCACCAGCGGGATCTGCGAGACGTGCGCCAGCGCAGTGGCCAGCGGCGGATTGCCGGCGGCCTGGATCAGCACGGCGTGGAATTTCTCGTTCATGGCGGACCACCGGGGCGTTTCCACGCGATAGCCGTCGGCGGCCGCATCCTCCAGCAGGCTCCAGCCTTCCTCCACGCAGTCGCGCAGCGCCTGCGCCACTTCCGGCCGCGCGCCTTGCTCGGCCACCAGCCGTGCCGCCATGCCTTCCAGCGTGCCGCGCACGTCCAGGGCGTTGGCGAGGTCGTCGAGGTCCACGGCCTTGACCCGGAAGCCGCGGGTCGGTAGCCGCTCCAGCAAGCCTTCCTTGACCAGTTCCTCGAACGCGAGGCGGATGGGGGTGCGCGAGACGCCCAGGTCCGCCGCGAGCTGCAATTCGACCAGCCGTTCGCCGGGCGGGTAGGCGCCGGACATGATGCGTCGGCGCAGTTCGCCTGCGACCGTGTGTATTTGAGTGGCCATCTGCCGGGGCGAGCGTCGTAGTCCTGTGTGCGGGGATAGTAACCGCTAAGCCAGGATTATGCTAATTTGCATGCAAAAATAGATTGATATTGAATAAAAAAGAGAATTAACCAATAATTTGCATGCATTTTAATTATAGCTCTAAGAAAGAGGAAGCCATGATTCCATCTTCCGCCTTCGTGGGCCTGCCGCCTGCGCTGGCCGACTCCGTGGTGCAGACCAAGCATTTCTTCCAGGCGCTGGACAACTTCGCCAAGGTGTTCGCCATCCGGCCGGGCGAACGTGTGCTGATGCTGACCGACCAGTTGCTCGACACCCGGGTGGTCGATGCGGTGGTGGGGCTGGCCAAGGCGCGCGGCGCGCAGGTGCGCGTCTATACCGAGCCCGACTCGCGCGTGACCGAGGTGCCGGAGCCCGTCAAAGGCTTGCTGGAGCAGGCGGACTTCGTCGTGTCCACCTGGTTCTGTTCGATCGAGGACCCGTTCTGCATCGCGATGCGCAAGAAAGGGCAGCGCTGGGTGAAGATCACCTATTTCCGCAATCTCGACCTGCTGCATACGCCACAGGCGCGTTTCCCGAGCGAGATCGTCGGGGCGCTGTGCCGGGCCACGGCCGGCCGCTATCCCAAGGGCCGGGATTTCGACCTGCATTTCACCGATGCGCGCGGGACCGATTTCCGCATCGGCTTCACGCCGGAAACGCGCGACACGATGCTGTCGTCGAACCGCTGGCGCGGCGTGACGACGGCCGAGGAGCCCGGCTGCTACGTGCACTACCTGCCCACCCATGGTCCCAACCTGTGGGACCGGACGTCGGTGCGCAACGACCATGCCGTCAAGACGCCGATGTCGGGCGTGATCTATCCGCAGTGGGCCGTGGGCTTTGCCCGGCCCTTCGAGGAACGCATCGCCGTGCGTTTCGAGGGCGAGTACGTCAGCGCGGTCGAAGGCGGCTCCGCGGAAGCGGACATCCTGCGCGACATGCTGGTGGGCGGCCGGATGATCGAGGGCGGCGGCTGCGGCTTCAATCCCAAGGCGCCGCGCCACACCATTTATCCCGCCGGCTCGAATGCGCCGGGCGCGCTGCATTTCGGCATCGACCTGGCCAAGCCGAGCGACTACATCCGGCGCGTGCTGCCTGACTGGGAAGAGCCGCCGGTGCACATGGATCTGGTCTGCCTGGACGCCACCGTCACGGCTGGGCCCAACACGCTGATCGACCGGGGCTTCCTGTGCGCGCTGCGCGATCCCGAGGTCGTGGGGATCGCGGCCCGCTACGGCGATCCGGTCGAGTTGCTCGAGGCAGGCGTGGATTGACCTGGCCGGATCCGAAAACACAACAGGAGACAAGCATGCATGTGAAAAAGAACGGGAAGCCGGCCCGCATCCTCGGCACCCTGGCCCTGCTGGCCGCGACCGTGTCGGGTGCCGCCGCGGCGGCCGGCGCTTCCGACTGGCCCCAGCGCCCACTGACCATGATCGTGCCTTTCGTCGCGGGCGGCGGGGGCGATACGCTGGCCAGGCTGTACGCGCGGGAAATGGAAAAGCAGCTGCGCCAGCCCATCATCATCGACAACCGGGCCGGCGCGGGCGGCAATATCGGCACGGCTGCCGGCGCCCGCGCCACCCCGGACGGGCAGACGGTGGTGTTCGGCACGAACGGCACGATGGCGACCAACCACTGGCTGTACAAGTCGGTGGGCTATGCCCCGGACGATTTCGAAGCGGTCGCGCGCTTTTCGGTCATCTCGATGGTGATGTTCGTCAGCCCCGATTCGCCGTTCAATTCCGCGCAGGAACTGATCGGTTATGCGAAGAAGCATCCGGGCGAACTGACCTGCGCCTCGGCGGGCAATGGCACGGCCTCGCACATGGCCTGTGGCCTGCTGCAGCAGATGGCGAAGATCGACCTCACGCACGTGCCCTACAAGGGCGGCGCGCCGGCATCGACCGACGTGCGGTCGGGCCGCGTGTCTTTCATGATCGACGTGGCGCCATACCTGGTGCCGCTGGCCAAGAGCAAGCAGATCAAGGTGCTGGCCGTGTCGACGCCGCAGCGCATTCCCACGCTGCCGGAGGCGCCCACGTTGTCCGAGAGCGGGGTGCCCGGGTATGAGCTGTTCGCCTGGGATGGCCTGTTCGTGCCCAAGGGGACGCCGCCCGAAAGGCTGGATCGCCTGCACCAGGCGGTGAACGCGGTGTTGAGCGATCCGGCGTTCGAGCGTTCCATGGAGGAGCGCGGCTCGATCAACTCGCCGATGACCCGCCGCGAGTTCGCCGATTTCGTGCACAAGGAATACCGGCGCCAGGGCGAGCTCGCGAAGATGCTGGGCGTGCAGGTGGATTGAGCGTTGCGCGGCCGGCCGGGCATGGCGCCCGGCCGGCGCGCGTGAGGGGCGGCGCGGACGCGCCGCCCGGGGGGCAGGGCTATTGCGCGGTCCCGCCGGAGCGGGTTTCCTGCGCCGGCAGCACGACGAAGCCGCCCTGGTCGGGCGCGGACTGCTTGCGGTTCTGGGTGGCGGCCTGGCCGGCGTCCAGGCGCACCGAGAAGGCACTGTGCCGCCCGTTGGCCGTGACGTACACGTTCAGGTAGTGCACGCCCGTGCCCAGCACGGTGACGGGCACCTCGACCACGGCGCGCCGCTGGGCATCCAGCGGGACGATGGTAGGCGAGGCCGCGTCCACGCGCACCGCGCCTTCGACGCCATACTTCAGTTCCACCTGGGTCACGCCCGGCGATCCGCGCAGCGACAGGCCCACGGAGGTGGGGCCGGTGGCCAGCGGCGCCGACGGCGCGCGGACCGAGACGGCAACGACGTCGCCGGGCTTGCCGGGCCGTGCCACGAAGGCGTTGGCGCCGGTGGCCGCGGCCGTCGCGGCAGGCGCCTGCCGGGCTTCATGGGCGCAGGCGGGAAGAATGGGAAGGGCGGCCGCCAGCAGGACGGCCAGGCGGGTGACGGCGGCGCGCGGCGCGCGGGCGCGCACGGCGGGGATGTTCAGAGGCGGGCGCATTACAGAGCTCCTGCGGAAGTACGTTCGAGACTCACCTGGTAGCAGACACGGGTGTTGGCGGGGACCGGGGTTGGGCCGGGGGCGGGCGCGGAACTGCCATCCTCGTCCTCATCGTCGTCGCCGTTGGTCAGGGCAGTATCCACCAGGAAGGCGGTATAGGTGCCGGCTTCCAGCGCGCCCTCGACCGCTTCGTCGTCTTCCTGGATCTTTACACCCTGGCGCGACAGCCACAAGTGGGCCTTGGTCACGAGAGCCGGGGGCGAGACCAGGGTCGCGCTCAGCCGGTAGGTGCCCGCGCTCGGGACTTCGAGCCGCAGGAAGCGGCCCTGGTCCAGCTTGTTGTATTCCCCGCCCAGCATGTTGGATACGCATACCTGTTGCGTGGCGGCGGGGGCTCCGGCGGCGGGCGCATCGAAGCGGACGTAGGGCTTGGCGATCTCCGCCGGCACGGTCGGAATCGTATAGGAGGCGGGGCCGCCCCAGTCGTCCAGCTCGTTCAGCGTAGGCGTGCCGACCGAGGTCAGCAGCGTGTTCACCTTGCCGATCACGGTGGCGTCGGTCAGGCGCTTGGCCAGGGCGGTACCGAACGGGAAGATGCTGGTGAAGGCCGGCGTGAGCTTTTGCTCGTTGCGCAGAATGGAGATCGTCGTCTCGAAGCCGCCGGGCTGCTGAGCCAGCTGGTAGATGAAATACTGCATCGCCGCTTCGTTGTACCAGGCGGCGTCGTTGGGCGGTGCGGGCAGGGCGCTGACGTCGAAGGAGAAGCTGTCCTGCTGCTTCTGGCCCGAGGTGTCGATGTAGATGGGATCGTTGCGTACGATGCCGGCCAGCCCGTTGCCCCAGCCTTCGCCCCAGGATACGCGCATGTCGAGCTTGTCGCCTTCGCCGTGCGCGCCGCCCACCGAGTCCGAGCGGGAGATCCGGCCCTCGAAATAGTGGCCCCATTCATGGACCAGCACGCCGGTGTCGTATTCGTCGGTGTCGACGTCGGCCTTGCCCAGGATGTACAGGCCGGGAGCGGGACCTTCCGGATTGAAGTGGCTGGTGCCGATGTCGCCGTTCTTCGGTTCGCCTTCGGACGGCGCGTTGTTCTCGCTCCAGTAGATGTTCAGGTGCGGAAAATTCAGGTCCGGCGCGATGGCCAGGAAGCGCTGCATGGCGCCATAGGCCTGGTCGAGCACGGAGAACGGCGCGGCCGCGCGGGCGCTGGCGTACTGGCCCGCGGCGTTGCTGCCGGTCCAGCCCGAGGCCGCATGCAGGTCGAGGACCATGCTTTCCTGGGGCACGGAGAGCGACTTGCTTTCCATGGCATAGATGGGCGCGTTGGTGGGAACCGCCGTGTAGCCCGGCTTGGTGTTGTCGCGTATCGCCACGCTCCAGGCGCCTTCCTTGCTTTCGCGCAAGAGGCGCGCCTGCACCCGTATCTTGACCTCGCGGCCCGGAGGCAGCACGAGGGAATACTTGCCCTGGGCATCGGTCACGGTGCTGCCCAGGATCTCGGTCGCGCTGAAGGCTTCCACCACCGCGCCACGTACGGGCAGCGCACGGGCAGCGGCGTAGTCCAGACCCTTGGACTTGACGGCCGGTACGAAGTCGTAGGTAACGGCGCCGGATACCTTGCCGGCTTCGGGTGCCGGCTTGGCTCCGCTGCCGCCGCCACAGGCGGCCAGCATGGCGGACAGCAGCATCACGGCCACGGCCGCCCGGCCCTGGCGCATGCCATGATTCGTGGACCGGGCCGAGGGCGCGGTCGATTGCCCCTTTTCGGCGAGTATTCTCATCTGTGTGATTCCCCCATGAAATTGGAATTCAGTTACAGAATGATATACGGCGTGACGCAAGGAAGGCATTACTCATTTCTGGGTATTCTCGGGGAGGGTGGAAAATGCATGGACCCGCGCGGCGTTATCGCACTTTCGACGAGTTCTACCGGTTCTACCTGGGAGAACACGCGCATCCCGTTTCCCGGCGCCTGCATGTCGTGGGCACGAGCCTGGCCCTGATCCTGGTGCTGCTGGCGGCCGGGCTGCGCCAGCCCTGGCTGCTCGTGGCCGCGCTGGTCTGCGGGTACGGCCTGGCCTGGACCGGGCATTTCTTCTTCGAGAAGAATCGCCCCGCCACCTTCGCCCATCCATGGTGGTCGCTGCGGGGCGATTTCCGGCTGCTGGCCGAAACGCTGGCCGGCCGCCGGAAGTGGTGACGCAAACCTCAGGCCGCCAATTCGCGTTCGATGGCAAGGCCGAGCGCCAGCAGGGCTTCGTCGCGGCCGGTCGCCATGGCCAGGCTCATGCCGGCGGGCAGGCCCGCGCCGTCGGTGCCGCAGGGCAGGGCGAGCGTGGGCATGTCCAGATAGCTGCCTATCATGGTGTTGCGCAGCACGCGCGCATTGCATTGCGCGAACCAGGCCGGATCGGCCGCCAGCGCCGCGATGGGCGGGGCGGCCATGGGCACGGTGGGGAACAGCAGCGCTTCGTCGGCAGCCAGGGCCGAGGCCATGGCGGCGACCAGCAGCGGCCGGTTGTTGCGCAAGGCCTGCCGGTTTTGCGCCGGGATGGCCTGGCCCAGCCGCAGACGCTGGACGATGCGGGCATCGACCCGGGCCAGCGCCGCCGGATCGTCCAGCAGTTCGCGGTGCACGGCGGCCGCCTCGATGCCCACCAGCGTGCCGAACGTGGCGAACAGGTGATGGGCCAGGTCCAGCACGGGGACGGCCCGGCGTTCGACGATGAAGCCGCGCCTGGCCAGGCGCTCGGCCGTGTCCTCGAACGCGGCGGCCACGCCCGGTTCGAGTTCGCTCATGAGGATGCCGGAGGGAATCACCAGCCGTGCGGCGGGGCGCTCGGCGTTCGTTCGCAGGACGGGCGCGCGGCCCAGCAGGGCGTCGTCGATCAGGCAGGCATCGGCCACGGTTTGGACCAGGGGGCCGATGCTGTCGAGCGAGGGCGCCAGCGGAAAGACATCGCGCTGATCGTAGCGGGCCGAACTGGGCTTCCATCCGACCAGCCCGTTCAGGGCCGCCGGTACCCGGATCGAACCCGACGTGTCGGTGCCCATGGCGCAGGGGACGACCTGCCGGGCGACGGCCACCGCCGATCCCGACGACGAGCCGCCGGGGATGCGCGGGACCGCGGCATCGTGCGGGTTGGGCGGCGTGCCGAAATGCAGGTTGATGCCCAGCCCCGAGAAGGCGAACTCGCTCAGGTTGGTCTTGCCCACGCTGACCATGCCGGCGGCGGTCAGCGCGCGTACGGAGGGCGCATCGGCGGCGGCGGGCGCGGCCTGCCGGCGCGTGTCCGACGCGCAGGTGGTGACGGTGCCCGCCATGTCGAACAGGTCTTTCCACGCCAGGGGCACGCCGTCCAGCGGCCCCAGCGGTCGCCCCTCGCGCCAGCGCGCCTGGCTGGCGCGGGCCTCGCCCAGGGCGCGTTCTTCCAGCAGCGTGATGAAGACCGCGTCCATGCCGGGCGCGCGGGCCTGATCCAGCGCCCGGCGCGCGACATCCACCGGATCCAGGCTGCCCTGGGCGTAGCCCTGAGCCAGCGCGGCGATTCCCCGTGCGTCAGTCATGGTGTTCCTTTATGTCCTGGACATGTCCGGCCAGCCAGTTGGCGATGACGGCGGCGGCCTCGATTTCGTGGCCGGCGTACCAGTGGTTGCCGCCCAGCACCGCCGACGAGAACGATAGCGCGGATGTCGCATGGCCGCGCAGCAGGTCGATCGCGCCGCGCACGCCGGCGGTGCCGACGATCTCGCCTTCGGAGCCGTACAGCGACAGGATCGGCGCCGTGACCGCCGACAGGTCGCGGAAGGCCTGTGGCGAGCGGCGGCCGTGGAAATCGAAGGTGTCGGCGGGCCGGCCTTCCTCGAAACGATCCAGCAGGGTCTGCGCCGAGATGCGCTGGCGCAGCAGGCCCAGGACACAGTCTTCGCCCATCAGCACGCGGCCCTGGCCGGCATCCGTCAGTTGCCGGGCCTGGTCCAGGAAGGCCGCGGCCTTGTCCTCGCCATGCAGGGCGAAGAAGGCGCCGCGCAGATCGGCGGCGGAAGCCAGTACCAGGCCGCGCACGCGCGCATCGCCGGTGGCCGCGGCATAGCGCAGGATTTTCGAGGCGCCCAGCGAGTGGCCCAGCAGGACGATGGGGCCGCCGTGCGACCGCGCGGCGAAATCCATCCATGCGGCCAGGTCTGGAATGCAGTCGTCGAAGTACTCGAACGCGGATCCGGTCAATTTGTAGGCCGGCTCGACGCCGACCCGCGACATGGCGATGTTCCCGTGGCCGCTGCATCCGATGGACAGCAGATGGACGCCGGCCAGGTCGGGACTTTGCAGGAAATCGTAGGTGAAGCTGGTGTCGAAGTTGCCGCTCAGCCCGTGCAGGCTGATCAGCAGGGGCGCGTCCGCCGCGGGGGCGGGCGCGAGGAATCCCGTCAGTTCGACGTGCTGGGTGGTGCGCACGCGCACCAGTCGGCCGTTGCGCGGCTCAATCTTCATGGTCATGGATACGTCCGGGACGCGCTCAGCGCGCCATGTCGGGAAGGAACAGCACCAGGCTGGGGAAGGCGATCAGGAGGCCGATACGCAGCAGGTCCACGATGATGAAGGGCGTGACACCCTTGTAGATGGTCCAGATGTCGGTCCGCTTGGACAGGCCCTTGATCACGAAGACGTTCAGCCCGAAGGGGGGCGTGATGAGGCCCAGCTCCACGCACATGGTCACGATCACGCCGAACCAGATCGGATCGAAGCCCAGTTGCATCACGATGGGATAGACCAGCGGCACGATCAGGATCACCACCGCCAGCGCGTCGATCAGGCAGCCCAGCACCAGCATGATGCCGATGATCACCAGCAGCGTGCCATAGCGGCCCAGGTCGGCGTCGATGAGCAGTTGCGCCGCCTTCTGCGGGGTCTCGGTCACGGCCAGGAAGTAGCCGAACAGCACGGCGCCCGCCATGATCAGGAGGATGGCCGCGCCCATGCGGACGCTTTCGGCCAGCGACGAGAACAGGGTCTTCCAGGACAGGCGCTTGCCCAGCGCGACGATGGCGATGGCGCCGGCGGCGCCCACGGCACCGGCTTCGGTGGGGGTGAACAGGCCGCCGTAGATGCCGCCGATGACGAACAGGATGAGCAGCATGATGGGACCGAGCCGCGTCAGGCTGGACAGGCGTTCGCGCATCGCCGCCTGCTGGCCCACCGGCGCATCCTGCGGTCGCACGGCCAGCCATACCTTGACCACCAGCATGTACATGGCGATGGCGATGATGCCCGGCACGACGCCGGCCATGAACAGCAGGCCCACGCTTTGCTGCGTCAGGAGGCCGTAGACGGCCAGCGCGATCGAGGGCGGGATCAGCACGCCCAGCGTGCCGCCTGCCGCGATCACGCCGGTGGCCAGCCGCTCCGAATAACCGTGCTTTTTCATCTCGGGCAGGGCGACCCGGGTCATGGTGGCGGCGGTGGCGGCCGACGAGCCGCAGATGGCGGCGAAGCCGCCGCACGAGGCCACGGTGGCCACGGCCAGCCCGCCGCGGAAGTTGCCCAGCCAGAGCTGGGCGGCGCGGAACAGTTCCCCGCTCATGCCCGAGGTCACGGCTACCGCGCCCATCAGGATGAACAGCGGCACCAGCCCCATGGTGTAGTCGGAGAAAGTGGAGATGACGGAGTGGGAAAGCAGCTTGAAGGCGGGCTCGAAGCCGGTCATCAGGCCAAAGCCCAGGATGCCCGCGGCGCCCATGGCCAGGCCGATGGGAACGCGCAGCAGGCAGAGCAGCAGCAGGGAGCCGAAGCCGATGAGGATGGCGAGATTGGGGCCGATCATGGTGTGCGTCCGTTCAGACCGTGGCGTCCGGATGGCCGTCGTGGGCCTCCGGCTCGGAGGGAGCGATGACCTGCTGGAGCAGGATGAAGAAGCTGGCCAGGGTGCCCAGCCAGGCCGCCGTGTAGAAGCCCCAGACCGGTAGTTCCAGGTCCACGGTCAGCAGCCCCGCTTCGAACACGTCGATGACCTTGGTGCCCAGGGCGAACGAGAACCCGCCGATGATGCACAGGCACAGCGCCGCGCCGATGCGGGTCAGCACGCGTTTGGCGCGCGGGCCCAGCGCGCTCCAGAAGATGTCGAGCTGGATGTGGTCGTTGTGGCGGAAGGCCGCCGCGATGCCCCAGCACACCACCACGCTCAAGAGCAGGCGCGAGATCTCGTACTCGTCCGGAAGCGGGTAGGCGAAGAGGTAGCGCGAGGCCACCGACACGGACGTGAGTATCGCCATGAACAACAGCAGTACCGATGGCACGAACTCGAGGAAGGCAAGCAGACGTTGTTTCATGGCGATGCTCGTCGGACGATCAATAGGCGGCGTTGTATTTCTTCAGCGTGTCCTGCAGTTCGCCGAACACCTTGGCGCCGTCGATGCGGTTCTTCTTGACGCTGGCCTCCCAGTCGGTGCGAACCTTGGCGGCCATGGCCTTCCATTCGCCGACCTTGGCGTCCGAGATCGTGTAGACCGTATGGCCCGGCTTCTTCAGCAGCGCGGCCCGGCCTTCCTGTTCCCAGTTGAACCAGGGCATGGGCAGGCGTTCGGCCCAGTCGGCGTTGCAGTGGCTGTCGATCACCTTCTTCTGGTCGGCCGACAGTTTCCCGTACGACGACTTGTTCATCAGGATGGCCGTGCCCAGCGAATAGAAGTTCATGTCCAGGTGATAGGTCAGCGCGCGATCCGCGCCCAGCGCCTGCAAGAGGTTCCACGGGAACGAGATCGCGTCCACCACACCGCGTTCGACCGCCTCAGCCGCGTCGGAGGCCGACAGCTGGACGGGCGAGGCGCCGGACAGGCGATAGAAGTTGGCCGCCATGACGTTGGGCGAGCGGATCTTCAGGCCGGCCAGGTCGGTGGGGCTTTCGATGCGCTTCTTGGAATGGATGGTGCCGCCGCCGTCGTAGAACATGGTGCAGACCTTGACGTCGGCCATCTCTTTCTTGGCGTAGGGCTGGTACCACTCATACAGCGCGCGCGAGCCCTTGGCGGTGTCGGACACCAGGAAGGGCATTTCGGCGGCGGTCACGATGGGGAAGCGCCCCGGCTCGATACCCACCAGGTAGAAGGCCAGGTCGGCGATGCCGTCACGGGCCAGGTTGTAGTGGTCCTTGGCGGGGCCCAGTTGCTGCGCGGGGAAGACCTGGATCGCGATGCTGCCGCCGGAATCCTTTTCGATCGATTGCGCCCACGGAACCAGCACGCCGTAGTGCAGGGGATTGGTGGTGGGCAGGTTGTGCGACAGCCGCAGGCTGACTTTCTTGTCGGCGGCGTGGGCCGGAGCGGCCAGGACGGCGGCTGCCATGGCGGCGGCCACGAGCGGCTTCAAAGCATGGTTCTTACGCATGGAGTTCCCCCTTGCACTGGGTCGATGAAAAGAAGCCGGCTCGGGTCCGGCAAAAAATGTTCCGTTTTTCGGAACTAATCTATCGTTATATGGAACATAATGCAGGTGGGCACGTAATTTCGTCAAGACGTTTCATTGCGGGCAAAATTTCGCCTGGGCCAGGTTGGGAGGGAATGTGGAAGAAGAGTCGTCCAAGAACCGGTTGCTGCTGGAACGGCAGATGGAGGTGATCGAACTGGTCGCCCGCCATCCCGCCGGACTGGCGTTCGGCGAGATACAGGCCGCGCTGGACATGCCCAAGGGCACGCTGCACCGGATGCTGGCCGGCCTGTGCCGCGCCGGCTGCCTGGATGCCGAGCCGCCGTTCGAGGCGGAGGCGGGGAACGCGCGCCGCACCTATCTTCTGGGCGGGCGCATGCGCCGGCTGCTGGGGACCGCGATCTCGCCCGACCAGATGGCGGCGGTCGCCCATACCGTGCTGTACGGCCTGGTCGAGCAGTTCCAGGAAACGGCTTTCCTGAGCATGTTGCGCGGCAGCCGCATCGAGAGCATCGTCATGGCCACGCCGCCCAAGGACTGGCACGGCTACGTCAATCCGGGGCATGTCATGCCGCCCCATGCGGCGGCCTCGGCCAAGGCCATCCTGGCCTTTCGCGACGAACGGGAATGGGAAGCGCTGCTGGACGAGCCGCTGCCCGCGCTGACGGACCGAACCATCACCTCGCCGCAGCAGTTGCGGGACGAATTGCGGCGGGTCCGCAAGACCGGCATCGCCTATTGCCGCGAGGAGATCGATCGCGGGCTGGTGGCGGTGGCCGCGCCCATACCGCTTTCCCAGGTCGGCGTGATGTTCTCGGTCTCGATCGTCGGACCTTCGCAGCGCATGCAGGGCTACGACGACGAGAAAATGAAGCGCGCCCTGCTCGATGCTGCCAGCAAGCTCGCGGCGATTTTTTCCAAACAGATGAACGCGGACCTCAAATGACCCGACCCACCATAGCTGTAATCGGACTGGGCGGGATTGCCCGCGGCCTGCTGGATGCCTTGGCCGGCGATGCCTGCGCCGACGTACGCAATGTCGTCGTGCGAGCGGGCAAGGAAGGCGAGGCGTCGGCGTCGCTGCCGTCCTCGATCGAGCCGGTTGGCGACATCGCGTCGCTGGCAAGGGAAGTCGGCCTGGTGATCGAGGCGGCGGGCCAGGGCGCCGTGGCGCAATACGGCGCCGACGTGCTGCGCAGCGGCCGCCATTTCGCGCTGGTGTCCGCCGGCGCGCTGGCCGACGATGGCCTGCTGCGGACGTTGAAAGAGGAAGCGGCCCGGGCCGGCCGCCGGCTGCATCTGATCAGCGGCGCCATCGGTGGCCTGGATGCGCTGGCGACGGCTCGCGCTGCCGGCGCGGTCGAGGTCCGCTATACCGGCATCAAGCCGCCGCGTGCCTGGCTGGGCACCCCGGCGGAACAGGCCTGCGATCTGCATGCCCTGGCCGGACCGGCCGTCGTGTTCGAAGGCAGCGCCCGCGAGGTCGCGCGGCGCTATCCGCAGAATGCCAACGTGGCGGCCACCGTCGCCCTGGCGGGAGCCGGGCTGGATGCCACCCGGGTCACGCTGATCGCGGATCCCGCCGCCACGCGCAACAGCCACCGGATCGAGGCGCGCGGCGTACTGGGCGAGTTTCGCTTCGACACGCAGGCCGAACCCTCCGCCGCCAATCCGAAGACCTCGGCCAGCACCGCCTGCAGCATCGTGGCCTACCTGAAGGGCGGCCCCAACGCGCTCGCGCTGCAAGGCTGAGGCCCCGGGGCGGCGTCAGGGGGTGGGCAGCGCGAACACTTGCAGGTCGACCAGATTGGACACCGCGCGGCTGGTCCGGACGTCGCCGGGCAGCACCAGCCTGGCCATGCCGTTGCGATCGAGCGGCTGCCCGTCCACCTCGTAGGCCACCAGCGCCTGGTTCGCGCCGAAGGCCGGATCGACCTCGGCCATCGACAACAGGGTCTGGTAGCCGTCGCTGGCGGTGGCGACGGCATACATGCCCAGCGTGGGGTTCTTCGCGCCGGCGGCGGTCTTCAGGCCGGCCACGTCGTTGAGCAGGTGCCACAGGTCGACCCCGGTGTAGGTCGCCGTTCCCACCGCGCGGGAGACCGGCGGCAGGGCTTGCAGGGCGGCCAGGTCAAAGCTGCCTTCCTGCCGTACGGCGCCCGAGACGGTGAAGGACGGCGAGAGACCGCCGCCCGTGCCGGTCCGCGTGGATCCCGACGATCGGACTTCGATCGAGGTCGCCATCGAGGCATAGCGCCCGCCCTTGCCGTCGCCGGGTGAGGTCACGCGGAAGGGGCCGTCGCCGTCCGGCAGCGGTCCCGACTTGCCGTCCCGGGTCTCGGCATAGGCCACGAGACTGGCGCGGTTGCCGATGTCGGGTTTGAGCTCGCCTGTCGAGAAGACGACGCGGTAGCCGTCGGCGGCCTTGACCACCACGTACTTGCGCAGGATGTCGTTCTTGGCCGACGAGTCGGTCTTGATGCCCGCGTCTTCCAGCAGCGACCACAGGCTGGCGCCGGTATAGGTGCGGGTCTGCTGGCCGCTGCCGCTGGAATAGGAAACGGTCTGGGTCTGGGCCGGCCGCCGTTCGAGATCGGCGACGGTCGGGGACGAGGGGCGCTCGACTTCTCCGCTCAGCGCGATGCTGGGCAGGACCTCGGGTGTTTCCGGGATCGCGCCGTCGCCGCCGCAGGCGGCCAGCATGCAGGACAGCAGTGTTGCAAGGCTCCACCCGGGCAGTCTCGGCGGATACGTCATCGTTCTTCCTTTTCGTTATATATGGTGGAGCATAACGATAAGCGAAGGCCGATGGGCAGGCAAGCGAAGCGGGGAGGGGCGCGTGGTACGCGCCCAGGGCGAACCGCGGATCAGGCCTCGCGGTAGAAGCAGAACTCGATTTCCACCGTGGCGTTCAGCGGCAGGGCCACGACGCCCATGGCGGTGCGCGCGGGCGGGGTCGCGCCTTCGGGGAAGTAGCCTTCCCAGACGCGGTTGATCTCGGCGAACTGGTCGAAGCGGGTGGTGAAGATACGGGCGATGACGAGCTGGTCCAGGGTCAGGCCATACTCGGGCAGGGCACCGAGCATGTTGCGCATGATCTTGTCCGTTTCCGCAGCGACGCCGCCGCTTTCCAACTGGCCGCTCTGGGCATCGAGCGCGATCATGCCGGCCAGTTGGTAGTAGGGGCCGGCCTGGATGCAAGGGGTGTAGCGGAAGCGGGGCTTGGGCAGCGTCTTGGCGTAGTGGGCTTGCAAGGGCATGGTGGAGGGCCTCGAAGGAAAAGGCCCGTAGTCTACTCCGCGTAGGGTTGGCCGAGTTCGGGATGCGCGCGCAGATGGGCCAGGAGCGCGCCGCGCATGCCGCCGTTTCCGATCATGGCGCGTATCTCGGGCGCCAGGGGAGGGTAATGGTGGATCTCGCCGGTGGCGCATCGGGTGACGGTGCCGTTGGCGTAGTCCACTTCGATCTCGTCGCCGTCGCACAGCGCGTCCGCGATGCCGTGGCAAGAGGCGAGCGTGGGGACGGCCAGCGCGACCACGCCCTGGAAGGCGCGCACCGACATGGATTCGCACAGGATGCCCAGGCCCAGCGCCTTCATGGCGATGATGCCGGCGTTGTGCGCCTTGCCGGCCAGGAAGTTGCCGCCGGCGACGATCAGGTCGCCGGAGCGGATGCGGCCGACCAGGCCTGGATCGAGTTCGGCGAAGAGGTGCGGGATCAGTTCGTCGGGATTCGTGTTGCGGGAAAGCACGATGTCGAACGCCATGACCGCGCCGTCGTGGGGAACGTCATGGCCCAGCACGTGGGCGGTACCGCGTTGTATCCAGTTCATCGACGGGGACTCCTCAATGCGCCGGGGCGCGGATCGGCGATCCTGCCGGCGACGGCCGACGCGGCCACGGTGAGCGGGCTGCCCAGATAGCAGTGGGCATCCTTCGCGCCCATGCGGCCCTGGCCATTGGTGGCGGCGGTCGAGATCGACACTTCGCCGGAGGCCAGCGGCCCGCCTGCGCCGCCGGCGCAGGGACCGCAGCCGGGTGGAAGCAGGATGGCGCCGGCGTCCAGGAAGCGTTGGGTGAGGCCGTCGCGCGCCATGCGCCCGGCCGTCTCGACCGTGCCCGGTACGACGATGAAGCGCACTCCGCTTGCCACGTGGTGTCCGGCAAGCACGTCGGCGGCGGCCTGGAAATCTTCATACATGCCGGATCCGCAGGATCCCAGGTAGGCCTGGTCGATCGCGACGCCCACCGTGTCATCGACGGGGACAGCCTGATCCGGGGCGCCCGGCAGGGCCACTTGTGGCGCCAGGTGCGAGACGTCCAGCACGAGCGTATGTTCGAACCGGGCATCGTCGTCGCTTTCCAGCCAGGTAGGGTCGCGGGCCGAGCCCAGCGGCAACATGGGCGGAAACACGATGTTGAGCACGCCGATCTCGGTCAGGGTATTGCACAGCGCGACGCGACCCGACAGCGGCAGGCGGTCGCAGTACGAGCCGCCGAACTCGACCACGCGATAGTCGAATTCGACGCCCAGTTCACCCGAGGTCAACCGATGGGCCAGCCAGAAGCCGACGTCGCGGGGATGCACGCCGGGCGGCGGCTCGCCCTCCAGCGTGACGCGCAGCGTGTGCGGCACGACGGTCCAGGTCGTGCCCGTGGCCAGCACCGACACGACGTTGGGCCCGGCGCGCATCGCGAAGGCGCCGATGGCGCCGAAGTTGGTGCAGTGCATGTCGTAGGCGAAGAGGAACATGCCGGGCCTGACCAGGCCGCTTTCCATGGGAAAGAGATGGCCGTGCCCGCCCTGGCCGGCATCGTGGAAGTGGCCGATGCGCCATTCGCCGGCGATGCGCCGGTTGGCGCGGCCCCGCAGGATCGAGGCGGGCGTGGTGTAGACGACCTGATGGTCGGTGACGAAGACCACCCGCTCCGGATGCGTGACGCGGCGATAGCCGATGTCGTGCAGTTGCTTGTAGGCGGTCTCGACGTAGCCGTCGTGCAGGATGACCAGTTCGGGCTCGGGCAGCACGATGTCGCCCGGCTTGACCGAAGCCTTGCCGCTGGCGCGCGCCAGCATCTTTTCAACGAGAGTCATGCCCATGTGGGAGCTTCCATGCTTGGGGCCGATCAAGGGCGGCCGCTGACGGCCTGCGCGTAGGAAGCGCCGGCACGCACCTGGGCATCGGCGTCGCGCTCGAAGGCCAGGCGGGCCGCCAGCCGCTCGGCGAAAGTGTCGAAATACTGCCGGCCGATGACGACCACGCCATCATCGTCGGCGCAGACGAGATCGCCGGGATGCACGATCTGGCCGCCCACCGCCACGGGTACCTGGAACTCGGCCGCGCCGTCCTTGCGGCTGCTGCGCACCGTGCCGCCGCGCGCGAATACCGGGAACCGCAGCGCGCGGATCTCGGCCAGGTCGCGCACGCGGCCGTTGGTGACGCAGCCGGCCAGTCCGCGCATCTGCGCGGCCAGCGAACCGGTGCCGCCCAGTGCGCAGGTGTCCGGATCCGCGCCGGTGTCGATGACCAGCACGGAACCGGGAGGTGCCAGGTCCAGCGCCCGGTTCGCCGATCCGCTGCGGTGGGGCGGCGCGCTCACGGTGTATGCCGGACCGACGCAGACCGCCCCCGTCACTTGTGCGGCAATGGCCGGATCCAGGTCGCCGCGGCGGCCCAGGGCTTCATAGGCCGCGGCCGCGGAGGCGCCGGCCAGCAAACCCACGAGTTGTTCAACACCCATTCCCATGACGTTCCTCAGTCGAGTTGAATCTTCACTTCCTTGGCGACGCGTGCCCACTTGCCTCGCTCCGCATCGATGAAGCGGGCGAACTGCTCAGGCGTGTTGGGCATGGGCAGGAGCCCCTGTCCGCGCAACTGGCGCACCACGCCCGGCTCGGCAAGAATGGCCGCGATGGCCTGGTGCAGCGTGCCGATGATGGCCGGGGGCGTGCCCGCGGGCACCATGAAGCCGTTCCAGTCGAACATCTCGTAGCCCGGCAGCGTTTCGGCCACGACCGGCGTGTCGGGGAATTCAGCCACCCGTTGGCCGCTGGTGAGCGCCAGCGCACGCAGCTTGCCCGCCTTGACCAGGGGCCAGGCCGGCGGTTGTCCGCCGAAAGTCAGGGTGACGGCACCGCTGGCGACGCCGGTCAGGGCTTCGGGCGCGGTCTTGAACGGCACGTGGGTGATGGAGATGCCCGCCAGCGTCTTGAAATATTCACCCGACATGTGCGAGGCCGTGCCGTTGCCGGCCGACGAGAAGGTCAGTTTGCCGGGATCGGCCTTGGCTGCGGCGATGACGTCGGCGATCGACTTGTAGGGCGACTCCGCGGAAACGACGATCAGCAGAGGCGTGCGAGCCGACAGCATGATGGGCGCGAAGTCCTTGACCGGATCGTAAGGTAGCTTGCTGTACACGTTCGGATTGATGGTGAGCGTGCCGATGTGGCCCACGGTCAGCGTATAGCCGTCCGCGGGGGCACGGGCGGCGGCGCCCAGGCCTATGGTCCCGCCGGCGCCCGCACGGTTTTCGACCACGAACGGTTGCCCGAGGCGCTCGCCCAGGTGCTGGGCGACCAGGCGCGTGATGGTATCGGGCGACGAGCCCGCGCCATGCGGAACGATGATGCGCACCGGGCGAGCCGGATAGGACTGGGCGCTGGCGCCCTGGGGCGCGGCGGCGAGGGCGGCGGCCAGGGCAAGCGCCGTAGCCAGGAGCCGAGAGTGCAGCGGCATGGTGTGTCTCCTTTAGGGTTGCAAGGCCTGTTTGCCTTTTTGTATGACAAATATTATTTTTGTAGGCGAAAATATGCCATAAAACAGTGTGAATTTTCAATAATGTAAGACAATTTTGAAGGGGTAATGAAAATGCCCGGATGGGAAGACCGCCCGGCCGCGTCGTTACAATGCAATTCCCGTTGCCGCGACCATGACCCATGGACCGAAAAATCGTTGCCTTGAGCGAGACCGCCATGCCGGCCGGCGATCCGGCCCGGCAGCAACTGGCCGACCGTTTGCGCGATGCGATCACCGAGGGGGTCTACCTTCCGGGTGACAAGCTCACCGAACGAGAGCTTTGCGAACGCTTTGCCGCCAGCCGCCCCTCGATGCGCGAGGCCATCCGGCAACTCGATGGCGAAGGCTTGCTGGAAGTGGCGCCACATCGCGGGCCCGCCGTGCGGGCGATCGATGAAGCCCAGTTTCATGAGCTGCATGAAGTGCGGGTGGCCCTGCAGAAACTGGCGGCCGCGTGTTTCGCGATGCGTGGCACGCCCGAACAGATGGACGCCTTCGCCCTGCGCATCGACGAATTCGAACAGGCGCTGGTCTCGCGCGACGTGCCGCGCATACGCGCGACCAAGCATCAGTTGTTCGAGGCCTTCATCGCGGGGGCGCGCAACGAGCCGCTTGCCGCCTTCATCCGCAAGATCAACGCGCGCCTGGGGTTCCTGTGGGCGTCATCGATGAACCATCCGAACCGGCCGGCGGAAAGCGTGGATGAGTTCCACCGTCTTCTGGACGCGATACGCGAACGCGACCCGGAAGCCGCGCAGGCGGCCATCGTGCTTCAGAACCAGCGCGCCCGCGCCGTCGGGCTGCATGCGCTTGAGCTGTTCCAGAAGCGACGCGCGTCGCCGTGAACGCGCGCTAGCGCTGGCGCAACGGCGCCAGCAGGTGCGACAGGCCGTTGTGGTCGATCTCGTGCATCAGCGCCAGCAGGCGCCCCAGTTCGCCGGGCGGGAAGCCCTTGCGGGCGAACCAGGCCAGGTAGGGGCCGGGCAGGTCGGCGATCAGCCTGTCCTTGTATTTGCCGTAAGGCATGGCGACCGTGACCAGGCGTTGCAGATCTTCGGGATTCATGGAATGGGAAGGCGTGGGTCTCGCCGCATTGTGCACGAAGCGCGCGCGCCGCGGCATGCGCCGCCATGGCGGATAAGTATTTGACATTTAAAGATTATCGGGATCACACTGGCGCCTTCCGACGACGAGGGGGGCGGGCCATGGATACGATGCTTGGCGGGACTTGGGGGCGGGGCGTGGTCGTGGCGGCGGCGGTGGGGCTGCTGGCCGCCTGTGCGGCGCGCGGGCCGGACGGCGCGGCGCCGTCGGAGACCGCGGACGCGGTTTACGTCAACGGCAAGGTCGCCACGGTCGATGCCGGTTCTTCCGTGGTCCAGGCCTTCGCGGTGCGCGAAGGGCGGTTCGTCGCGGTGGGGACGACCGAACGCATCATGGCCTATGCGGGACCCGCCACGCAGGTAGTCGATCTGCGCGGCCGTACGGTCGTTCCCGGCCTGGCGGATTCGCACCTGCACGCCGTGGGCGGTGGCCCCGGCATCGATCTGTCGGCCACGCGCTCGATCGCCGATCTGGCCGCCAAGGTGGCCGAGGCGGCCAAGGGCGCCAAGCCGGGACAGGTGCTGGTGTCCAACAGCGACTGGCACGAGGCCCAACTGAAGGAACAACGGCTGCCTACCGCGGACGAACTGGAGGCGGCCGCGCCCGGCGTGCCGGTGATCCTGGTGCGCGGCGGCCACAGCTATTTCCTCAACAACACGGCGCTGGCCAAGTACGGCATCACGCCGGCGACGCCGGTGCCGCCGGGCGGCGCGATTCCGCGCAACGCCGCCGGACGCCTGACCGGCGAGCTGACCGACACGGCCAAGCGCCTCGCGCCGCTGCCGCCTCCGCCGCCGATGACGCTGGCGGTGCTCGAGGCGCAGCAGAAAAAGCTGAATGAATACGGCCTGACCAGCATCCGCATACCGGGCACGAACGTGGCGGCGTACCGCCGGTTCCAGCAACTGCGCGACAGCGGCAAGGCCACGGTCCGCTACAGCATCCTGTTCCGTCCCAAGGACCTGGCCGACTTCCGGTCCAGCATCGTCGGAGGCGGCATCCGGCAGGGCGAGGGCGACGAGTGGGTCAAGGTCTGGGGCATCAAGATCAGCGTGGACGGCGGCTTCGAGGGCGGCTACATGACCCGGCCCTACGAAGGGGAGATGGGCAAGGGCGGCACCTACTACGGCTTGCAGACCATTCCGCAGGCGACGTTCAACGAGTACGTGGCGGGCATCAACCAGGCCGGCTGGCGCGTGGCGGTGCACGCGGTGGGCGATGCCGCCGTGGACGAGGTGCTGCAAGGCTACGAGCGGGCCCATGCCCAGCGCGACATCCGTGCGCAGGGCTGGACCATCGAGCACGCCTTCATCACGCGCCCCGACCAGTATCCGCGCATCCGGGCGATGAACCTGCGGATGTCGGTGCAGGACCATCTCTACCTGGCCGCGCCGGTGCTCAAGCGCTACTGGGGCATGGACCGCGCCTCGCAGGTCACGCCGCTCAAGACCTACATGGAACAGGGCTTCATGCTGGCCGGCGGCACCGATTCGCCAGTGATTCCGGTCAATCCGTTCTGGGCCATGTACCACTTCCTGACGCGGGACACGATTTCCGACGGGGTTTACGGCGCCGACCAGGCCGTGCCTTCGCGCGACGCCGTGCTCAGGCTGATGACGATCAACAACGCGCGCCTGACCGACGAGCAGGACATCAAGGGATCGATCGAGCCCGGCAAGCTGGCGGATTTCGTCGTGCTGTCGGCCGACTATCTCAGCATCCCGGCGGCCGAGGTGCAGCGGCTGAAGGCGCTGGCGACCTACGTGGGCGGCAGGCAGGTGTACCGGGCCGAGTCGTTCTGAAGCGGGAGCGGTGGCTGCGGTGCCCGCCCGGTTCGCGGGCGCGCACTAAAATCCACGCATGAGCAGCCATTTCCGCGTCCGTCGCATCGATATCGTCGTCTATCCCGGGTTCAAGTCGCTGGAGGCGATCGGCCCGCTGTGCGTGTTCGACTACGCCAACGTCCATCTGCGCAAGCGCGGCCTGCCGCCGGCCTACCAGGTCGAGATTGCCGCGCCGCAACCCGGGACCGTGCAGTCGGATACCCTGATGTCGCTGCACGCCAGCAAGGGCCTGGACAGCCGCGACCTGCCCGATGCCGCCATTCTGGTGGGGGCGCGCAACATCGAGGAAGCCATGCGGCATTCGCCGGCCATCGTCGACTGGGCAGCGGCGGTCGCGCCCCGCATCGCGCGGCTGGCCGCCCTGTGCTCGGGCAGTTTCTTTCTTGCTGAAGCAGGGCTCCTGGACGGCCGGCGCGCCACGACGCACTGGAGCGTGTCGCGTATGCTCCAGCAGCGCTATCCGCGCATCGACGTGCAGGCCGATGCCATCTACATCCGGCAGGGCAACCTCTGGACCTCGGCCGGCGTCACGGCCGGCATCGACCTGGCGCTGGCCATGGTGGAAGAGGATTGCGGCCGCGATCTGGCCCTGGAGGTCGCGCGGGACATGGTGGTCTACCTGAAGCGTCCGGGCGGGCAGTCGCAGTTCAGCATGCACCTGGACAGCCAGACCACCAGCCATCCGGGCATACGCAAGACCCAGGACTGGATCCTGTCCAACCTGCACCAGCCGCTGGCCGTTTCCGACCTGGCCGCTCATGCGGCCATGAGCCTGCGCAACTTCACGCGCGTATTCGTGCGCGAGACAGGCGCCACGCCGCAGGCCTTCGTCGAGACGGCGCGAGTGGACCTGGTGCGCCGGCTGCTCGAGGACGCGGCCCTGCCGCTCAAGACCGTGGCCGCGCGGGCCGGCTTCGGGTCGGACGCCCAGTTGCGCAAGGTGTTCCAGCGCCACCTGGGCGTCACGCCCCGCGCCTATCGCGAGCGTTTCGCCAGCGCGGGCGGGAGTGACAGACCCTAGGCCTCGATCGGCAACCCGGTGAAGTTCTCCGAGAAGGCCCGCCGGCCCGGCTCGGATCCCGTCATGTAGTCCAGGTCGGCCCGTTGCAGGCGCCGGGCGAAGTCGCTCTGCCCCGGGAAACTGTGCACCATGGTGCACAGGCCCGCCGAGAAGCGGTGCACCAGCCACATGCGCCGCAGGCAGGTTTCCGAGTAGCTGTCCAGGAGCCGGGCGGAACCCTGCCGATAGTATTCGACCAGCGCGCGGCCGAGCACGCGTATGTCCGCCACGGCGGAGTTCAGCCCCTTGGCGCCGGTGGGCGGGACGATGTGCGCGGCGTCGCCGGCCAGGAACAGGGCGCCATGGCGCAGCGGCTCGACCTGGAAGCTGCGCATGGCGGTCACGCCCTTTTGCACGATGGGACCTTCGATCAGCGGCGGCATGCCGGGAACGTCCAGACGTTCGTGCAGCGCGCTCCAGATGCGGTCGTCGGACCAGTTGTCCGGATCGTCGTCCGGTTCGCATTGCAGGTAGAGGCGGCTGCGCGTGGGGGAGCGGAAGCTCAGCATGGCGAAGCCGGTCTCGTGGCAGCCCCAGGTCACGTCGGGCGCGGCCGGCGGAACCTCGGCCAGGATACCCAGCCAGCCGAAGGGGTAGACCCGGTCGTAGGCCTTCATCACCGAAGCGGGAATGGCGTCGCGACAGATGCCGTGGAAGCCGTCACAGCCCGCGATGAAGTCGCAGCGCACCGGCCGGCCTTCCGGGCCGGCCAGGATCGTGGGGGAGGGGCCCTCCAGGTCCTGGATGGCGGTGACGGGGGTGTCGAAGCGCAGGTCGCCGCCGGCGGCCAGCCGTGCCTCGATCAGGTCGTGGACCACTTCGTGCTGGGGATAGACCATGACCGTGCGGCCGATCTCCTGCGCGAAGTCGATGCGGTGCGAGGCCTGGGCGTAGCGGAAGTCGAGGCTGGTCTGCGGCATGCCCAGGCGCCGCATGCGCTCGCCCAGCCCGACCTCGGCCAGCAGGTCGACCGTGCCTTGTTCCAGTACGCCGGCCCGCAGGCGCTGCTGTACGTGTTCGCGGCTGCGGTTGTCGAACACGATGGATTCGATGCCTTCCCGATGCAGCAGGTGGGACAGCAGCAGTCCGGCGGGGCCGGCCCCGACGATGCCGACCTGGGTACGCTCGCTCATACCGGCTCCTCCAGCGTGATCAAGCCCATCCCGGTGGTCATGGGGGCGTAGTAGTGGCGATGGACGCGCCGCGCTCGGCCGGACAGCGCGCCGCGCATGACCAGCCACATGATCAGCTCGATGCCTTCGGCGCCGTAGCGTTCCATCAGCGTCTGGTGCGTCAGCTCGCACAGGCTGTCGGGGTCGTGTTCGATCTGGTCCAGGAAGTCCTGGTCCCAGTCCTTGTCCATCTTGCCGAAGTGGGGGCCCGTCAGTTGATGGGACATGCCGCCGGTGCCCAGGACGACGACACGCAGATCGGCGGGGTAGGACTCGACGGCCCGCCGTATGGCCTGGCCCAGCCGGTAGCACCGGCGCGCGGTGGGCAGCGGGTGCTGCAACACGTTGACGGCGAGGGGCACGGCCGCGACGTTCCACCCGGGCGTGTGGTCGAAGCACAGGTGCATGGGCACGAGGAAGCCGTGCTCGACCCGCATTTCCTGGCACACCGTCAGGTCGAACTCGTCGTAGACCAGCGATTCGCACAGGTGCTGCGAAAATTCCAGGTGGCCGTCTATGGGCGGCAGCGGGCGCACGCCGAAGCCTTCGTCGGCGATGTCGTAGCGGTCGGACGCGCCCACGGCGAAGGTCGGATACTTGTCGAAGAAAAAGTCGGCGCCGTGGTCGTTGTAGACCATGATGGCCACGTCGGGCTTGAGTTCCTCCAGCCATTCGCGCACTGGGACATAGGCGTCGAACAAGGGGCGCCAGGCCGGCGTGGCCTGCTTGCCGCGGTCGTAGGCCGCGCCGATGGAGGGCACGTGAGAGGTGCCTATGCCTGCGATGATGCGTCCCATGTCAGACCGCTCCCTTGTCGTTGCGGGTGGCCAGGAAGGCCTCGTAGCTTTCTCCGCGCATCCGCGCGCCCATGACGTAGAGGCCGTTGCCGGTGACCACGCCCAGCTTGAGCAGGAAATAGATGTTGGCGCCGGCGTCGAGCAGGCCGGTGAAATCGCGCGCGCGTACCAGCGCCTTCTGGTCGTCGGACAGGCCGAAGCGGGTCATGTAGGCCTCTTCGTCCGCCCGGTAGGCGTCGCGGTTGGCGGCCTCGCTGAGCGAGTTGCAGAGCTTGTTGATGCGGTATCCCTTCCATGAAAGCCGCAGGTCGAAGACGTGCGAGTCGGCGATCGGCCGTGTCCGGTCGCGTTGGGGAAGTGCCATGGGCAGTGCTCCTTGGGTAGAGGGAAAACGACCAGTGCCGCGCCGGCGTGCGGCGTTGCGGCTGCTGGGCTTTTTATGGAGAATGACTCTAGCTTTCATGTCCTTGATTGTTCTAATCAACCGCCGTCGGCACAGGAGCAGCCATGTCCTTCGAGCAGCCCGCAAATTGCGAGGAACTCCTGAACTACCGGATCGCGAGGCTGCTGTCGGTCAGCGGGGCGCTGGTGATCCGCTTGTGCGAAGGCCGCTACGGCATCAGCCGGCGGGAATGGCGCCTGATCGCGATGCTGGCCGACTACGGCACGCTGGCGCCTTCCGAACTGGCCGAACACGCGCATACCGACCGGCCCCTCGTGTCCCGCGCCATCAGCGACCTCGTCGCCAAGGGGCTGGTGTCGCGGGTCGGCCGCAGCAGCGACCGGCACCGCGTGGCCATCGAGCTGACTGACAAGGGCAGGGCCCTGCACGCCGAGCTGTTTCCCATCACCGCCGACATCAACGGCCGCGTCCTGCAAGCGCTGGGGCCGGAAAGGATCAGGGAGCTCGACGACATGCTGAATGTCCTGACCCACACGGCCGAACAGCTCAACCAGGACTACCCGCTGAAGGAAAAGGCCGATCGCCGGAACGGCGGCAGCCGCCAGTGGACCTCGTCGAAGCCGGACCTGGCGGGCGTCTGGTAGGCCGCCCGCGCCGGCCGGTCAGTTGTTCGACGTGGCGCCCGAGGCCTTGATCAGGCGCGCCCATTTCGTGATTTCCGCTTGCTGGAACTGGCCCAGTTGCTCCGGCGAGGACGCCGAGACCGTCAGCCCCTCCTGCACGAACGCGGCCCGGGTCGAAGGCTTGCCCATGGCGCGCGCGATCTCGTGGTTCAGCTTGAGCACGATGTCGGCCGGCGTGCCCTTGGGCGCGAACACCGAGAACCACAGCACGATCTCGTAGCCGGGGACGCCGGCCTCGATCATGGTCGGCAGTTCGGGCGCGGCGGGCGAGCGCTCGCGGCTGGTCACGGCCAGCGCCCGCAGCTTGCCGGAGCGCACGATGGGCATGCCGATGGCGACCGAGTCGAACAGGATGTCGGCATGGCCGCCCATGACGTCGCTGACGGCCTGCGCCGGACCGCGTGCGGGAATGTGGACCATGTCGATGCCCGCCAGCGACTTGAACAGATCGCCCGACATGTGGCCCGAGGTGCCGATGCCCTGCGAGACGAAGTTGAGCGAGCCGGGCTTGCGCTTGGCGAGCTGTATCAGTTCCTGCACGCTGTGGGCCGGCACCGAGGGATGCACCAGGAGCACGTTGGGCACCGTCGCCAGCAGGCTGACGGGTTCGAAGTCGCGCACCGCGTCATAGGGCAGGTTGGCAAGCAGGGTGACGTTGATGGCGTGGGTCGCATGGGTGCCCAGCAGGATCGTGTAGCCGTCGGCGGGCGCCTGGGCCACCAGGTCGGCGCCGATGGTGCCGCCCGCGCCGGGTTTGTTTTCCACGATGACCGGCTGCTGCCAGGCTTCCTGCAGGTCGTGCGCCACGCTGCGCGCCAGCTTGTCGGTCAGGCCGCCGGGCGTGAAGGGAACGACGAGGCGGATGGGCTTGTTGGGGTAGGCGTCGGCGGCGCCGGCACAGGCGTGCGTCGCCGCCAGGGCGAGCGCCAGGCCGGCCAGCAACGACGAGGCGTGATGGAAACGAAGGTGCGGACGGTGGGACATGGTGGCCTCCTTGGGCGGCACGCAAGCGGGTGGATGGGCAGGGAATCGGCAGGCGTCAGGACGCCGTCGAGGTCGCCGGGGCAGCGGCCGCGGCGTCGGCGGCCGCCATCTTCTCGATCATGCGGCGGGCGCGGCTCGGGCCCGCGTCGATGCGCAGCCAGGCCAGTTGCCGTACGCCGGTGGCATCCTGTTCGCGCTGCATGGCGGACACGATGACGTTGTCCTCTTCGAAGGTGCGGCCCATGTCGCGCATCAGCCGCTGGTCGAGTTCCTGGTCGCCCACGCCGAAGTTGCGCACGTGCAGCCAGAAGAAATGCGTGGCCGTGTCCGTCTCGGGCGTCAGGAACTTGTAGCTGAACGCGCGCAGGCCGCGGTCCATGTTCGCTTCCGTATGCTCCTGGCCGGCCTGCATCGTCACCACGTCCACGCGCGAGGTGCAGGGCGGAAAGAAGTGGTAGTACTGGCAGCGGTCGGCCAGCCCGCTGAAGTTGGCGTTCTTGCGGTCGATGGGGGGCGGTTCGGCGTCGAGCGTCCAGCGGTAGGTCACGATGTGGCCTTCGCTTTCCTCGATGATGGGAGCAATGTCGCTCGATGCCGGATTGCCGATGGTGCCCGGATGGACGTAGGTCGTGTGGGCCGGGTCCTGCAGGTTCTCGACGATGTTCAGGTAATGCGAGCGATGATGCTGGGGCGCGCCCCAGATGACCGTCCAGCCCGGCGAGCCATAGCGTTCGATGACGGGGATGCGTTGCGGGTCGGCCTGCTCCGCGTCACCCATCCAGATCCAGGCGGCGCCGTATCGTTCGGTGATGGGAAAGCTGCGGACCCGCGCCGCGGGCGGCACGTTTGCCTGGCCCGGGACGTGTACACAGGCGCCGGTACCGTCATAGCGCAGGCCGTGATAGCCGCATTGCAGGGTGTCGTCCACCACGCTGCCCAGCGACAGCGGCACGAGGCGGTGCGCGCAGCGGTCCAGCAGGGCGGCGAGCTGGCCGTCGCGCTGCCGGAAGGCAACGACGGGCTCGTCCAGTACCCGCCGGGCGAAGGGCCCGCTGCCGATTTCTGCGGTCCAGCCCAGTACGTACCAGGCGTTGCGAACGACGTGCTCCACGAACGAATCTCCTTGAACCGGGCCGCCACGGCGTGGCGGTTTCGATGCGGGAGACTCTATCGGCGGGGTGATGAATTGTTCTATACAACGACGGGCGGGGGTTTTCCCGCCCGTCGCCTAGTTCAGCCGGATGCCGGCCTGGGAGATCAGTTGGCGCCAGGTGCGGATTTCGTTCGCGAGATAGGTCCGGAATTCCTCGGGGGTCGAGCCTACCGTGTCCACGCCTTCCGAGGTCAGGTAGGCCTGGATGTCGGGCGAGGCCAGGGCCTGGCGGATGGCTTCGTTCAGCTTGTCGACGATGGGACGGGGAGTGTTGGCGGGTGCGGCGTAGCCCCACCAGCCTTCGGCCTCGTAGTTCGGAAATCCCGCTTCGGCGATGGTCGGCACCTGGGGCAGCTTGGCCCAGCGCTTCTTCGACGTGACCGCCAGGGCCTTGAGGCGTCCCGCCTTGATCGAGCCGCTCGCGCCCGCGTAGGTGGCGAAGGTGAAGTCGACCTGGCCGCTGATGGCGTCGTTCATGGCGGGGCCGGCGCCTTTGTAGGGCACGTGCAGGATGTCGATCTTCGCCATGCTCTTGAGCATTTCTCCCATCAGGTGGGCGTTGCCGCCGGTGCCGGATGACGAATAGGACAGGGTGCCCGGCTTTTCCCGCGCCATGCGGACGATGTCGGAGACGGAGTTCGCGGGAAACGCCGATCCGGATACCAGCAGGAAGGGCGAGGTGGCGACCATGCTGATGAAGCTGAAGCTGTTCAACGAGTCATAAGGCAGCTTGTCCACCGCGACGGCGTTGATGGCGTGCGCGCCCGGCAACTGCAGCAATGTATAGCCGTCGGGCGGGGCCTTGGCCACGAAGTTCGTACCGATGACGGTTCCACCGCCGGGCCGGTTGTCGACGATGACGGGTTGCGACAGGGCGTTGGACAGCTTCGCGGCGATGGCGCGGGCGAGCGCATCGTTGAATCCGCCCGGGCCGAAAGGCACGACGATGCGTATCGGCTTGCCGGGAAAACCGTTCAGCGGATCCGGGGCGGCCGCGTGCGAGGCGCGGGCCATCAGCCCCAGCGACAAAAGGACGGTCAGGCCGATGGTCAGGCCATGCTTCATGTTCGTGCTCCTGATGATCCGGCCAGCCGGCCGGGGTTGTCTCGAAGAATGGCGATCCGGTCCTGGGCCGGAAATGCGCGGATGAGTGTTTCGAAAAGCGTGCCGTCGTCGGGCATGTGCGCGGGCGCGAAATAACCGGTATGCGGCCAGTCGCTGCCCCAGGTGAGCCGGTCCAGCGCGTTCTCCGCCAGCCGCCGCATCAGGGGGATCGCGGTGTCGAACGAGACGCCCGGCGCGCAGACCCGGTCGAGTCCGGAAAGCTTTACCCAGACGTGGCGCTGCTGCGAGAGCCGGAGCAGCGCGCGCTGGGGGGCGCTGTCCAGGCCGTCGGCGATGGCGACACGGCCCAGGTGATCGATGAGGACCGGTGCGTCCAGGCCGGCTATCCATGCTTCGAGCTCCGGCAGCCGGGCACCGTCGAAGTGGAGTTGGACGAACCACCGCCAAGGGCGTATGCATCGCAGCACGTGCTGCACGATCGACGGATCGAAGCGGCCGCCGTGCTGGGGATTGAAGGCGAACCGGACGCCGCGCGCGCCGCGCCGGTGCAGATCGCGCACGGTTTCCGGTGTGCAGGTTAGGTCCAGGCGCACGACGGCCAGCAGGCGTTCCGGCGCCTGGCCGACGGCGTCCAGGTAGATGTCGTTGCGCGGACCCTGGGTGTTGGCGTGGACCACGAAGGCGCGTTCCAGGCCCAGCGCATCAAGCAGCGTGAAATAGTCTTCCAGTCGCGCGGCGGGCGGAGTGTAGTGCCGGTCGGGGGAATAGGGGTGGCGGCTTTCGGGGCCGAGGACATGGAACTGCGTGTCCCAGCATCCCGCGGGCGGGCGCCAGGAAGGGACGGCCGCCGTCGCACGCGGACCCAGGCAGGGCGGGATTGCGTGGCTCATGCGCGGGTTCCGACCTGTCGCACGACTTGATCGACGATGGCGCCGGCGGCGCCGAGATAGCGGCACGGATCCAGCAACTGCCGCACGGTGTCGCGGGGCAGTGTGTCGCGGATCGCGGGCATGTCCAACAGGGCATCGAGCAGGGGACGGTCCTGATTCACCGAGTCGGCGCAGGCCTGGTGAACCAGATCGTGCGCGCGCAGCCGGCCCAGCGCGGGCGCCAGCGCCATCTGCACGGCTTCGGCGACGATCATGCCGCCGGTGGCGTCCAGGTTGCGCCGCATCCGCCGGGTATCGACACGCAGGCCATCGAGCAGCGCCAACGTCTTTTCCAGGCAGGCGTGGCTCTCGATGAAGGCTTCGGGCACGACGCAGCCCTCGATGAATCCGTGCCCGGACCGTTCCTGCTCCTGCCGGACCGCGCCGATCATGGCGTCGGCATTGCGCTGTACCAGCGTGGCGCCGGTCATGATCTGCCAGGACAGGATGGGGTTGGCCTTGTGCGGCAGCGTGCTGGACATGCCGGCGGTGCCGGCCGTCGGCTCCGCCAGCTCGCCGATTTCGGTCCAGGCCAGGTGGGCGATGTCCTGGGCGATCTTCGCCAGGCTGGCGGTCAGCAGCGCGAGAAACTGGACGACTTCGGCCACCGCGTCGCGCGCGCTGGAGGCGGACGCCAGCGGCACGGGTAGCCCCAGGCGGTCCAGTACTTCGCGTTGCACGGCCAGCGCCTCGGCGCCCATCGACGCCAGGGTACCCATCGCGCCCGCCAGTTCCCCGTCGATCGGCCGGGCAAGCAGGGCTTGCAGGCGATCGGCATGGCGCAGTAGCGGCACTGTCCAATGGCTCAGCTTCAACCCGAAGGTGATGGGTAGGGCGTGGCCGCCGAAACCGCGTCCCGCCATCGGGGTATCGCGGTACCGCGCCGCGAGTTGGGCCAGACGCTCCAGGACACGGGCAAGCAGGCGCTCCAGGCGGGGCAGGGCGGTGTTGATCTGCCGGGCGCGGGAGCTCAGGAGCAGGTCCTGCGTGGTGCTCCCCCAGTGGAGATATTCACCGGCTTCGCCGCAGGCGTCGGCCAACTGGCGCACGAAGGACGCGACGGGAAAGCCGACCTGTCCGCTTGCGCGCGCCAGCGATTCGAAATCCACGGCCGCGATGGTTGCGTCCCGGTCGATGCGTTCGGCGGCCCAGGAGGGAATCAGCCCGCGCCCGGCCTGCGCCCGCGCCAGCGCTTTTTCGTATTCGACGAAGAAGGCCACCGTGGCATGGGGGGAAAACAATTGATCGAAAGCGGGCATGAGAGTGTTTCCACGTTTCTCTTGTTTAGTAGTAATAATAGATACTACTAAAAAAATGAGCAAGCCGCCGTGCAGTAAACTCGGGAAAACCGCCATCCACGTCAAGTCCATGCCCAAGACCACCGATCGCGAGTCGCGCAGTGCGCGCGACGATCTCCAGCAGACCTTGCAGCGCCTGGGATTCAACGAGAACGAGGCGCGCGCCTACCTCGCGCTGGCGAATTCCTATCCCGCCACGGCTTATGAGATCGCCAAGCGCTCGGGACTCCAGCGCGCCAATGCGTACGGTGTCCTGCGTTCGCTCGAAGCCAAGGGAGCCATCCAGGCGGTCAACGAATCGCCGGTGCGGTACGCGCCGCTCGACCCCGAGGACTATTTCGGCAACCTGGCCCATTCCACGCAGGCGCTGTGCGCGTCCGCGGCCAGGGAAATGGCCGCGCTGGCGCAGCCGGACAACGATACGTTCATGTGGTTCTACGAGGGCGCCGATGCGATCGACCGGAAGACGACGGATCTGATCCAGGCGGCCGCGCAGCGCATCTGGATCAAGGGGCCCGAGACGTTGATCTTGCCGCTGCTACCGGACCTGCAGGCGGCTTGCGAGCGCGGCGTGCAGGTCATCATCGTCGGGTTCGGCACCGGCCTCCAGGACCTCAAGCGGCATCCGGACATGCTGGTCCTGCCTCATGAGGGCGATGCGACCGTGTCGCGCGGCGCGACGGACGTGATGCTGACGATGACGACCGATTTCGACGGCGTGCTGATTTCCACGTGGGCGCGGGGGCTGGCGCCCAGTGCGTCCTATGCGCGCAACCGTTCCATCATCTACGTCGTCCAGACGCTGCTGCTGCACGAAATCTATCTCGCGGAAATGCTGACGAGCATGGGCGACGAGATCGAAGGGAGGTTCGGCAAGGGGCTGGCCAGGCTGCGCAAGAAATACCGGCCGCCCGGCATGGAGAAGCACGTGCTGGAAGGGTCTTGAAGGGGTTGCCGGCGTACCCAGGGGCACGCCGGTAGATCCTCTTGGAGGTCAGTACAGCACGACGGATCGTATCGACTCGCCGCTCTTCATGAGGTCGAATCCCTCGTTGATGCGTTCGAGTGG
>MKUP01000003.1 GCA_001898625.1 Burkholderiales bacterium 67-32 | reverse complement strand
CACGGGTAACGTCACCTTCAAGGTGAAGTAAGCCCATGGCCGGGGATTGGTTGACCATCGTCCTGCGCCTGGCGCTGTATCTGGACCTGGCGGCGGCGTTTGGCGTCGCCATGTTCGGTCTCTATGCTTTGGGCAACGACGAGCGATCCTCGACGATCTCGCGCCGCTATCGCGTCCTCATTGGCGCATCCGCTGCCATCGGCATTGCCCTGTCGATGTGGGGCATGACGGTCATGGCCAAGGCCATGTCCGGTGCCCAGAGCTACGCGGAGCTGTCAACGCACGTCTTCGACATGCTCATTACGGGCACGCACATGGGCATCGCCTGGTGCATTCGCATCCTCGCGCTGTTGGTGTGTGTGCTCGTCGCAATGTTGAAATTGAACGCTACCTTGCGATTTGCAGTGATGGCGCTCTCCACCGGCGTGGCGCTGGCGACCCTTGCGTGGGCAGGCCACGGCGCGATGGACGACGGCGTTCGCGGCTACATCCATCTTGCGTCGGATATCACGCACCTCTGGGCAGCGGGCGCTTGGGTGGGCGCATTGGTGGCGTTCTTGATGCTGGCATCCCACAAGCAGGATGTCGCGCAAGACCCGGTAGCGGTCCTCAGTCGGACGTCGAATGGCTTTGCTCGCATAGGTACAGCGATCGTGGCTGCACTCGTCGTGAGTGGAATTCTCAATTACCTGTTGATCGCCGGACCATCGTTTGATCCGCTCATCTCGACGCTGTATGGCCGGCTGCTGATGGTAAAGCTCTTGCTTTTCGCAGGCATGCTGGCGTTGGCTGCTGCCAATCGGTATCGGTTGAGCCCGAGCCTGGAGGCTGCTTTGAAGGCAGGCAATCGCGCACAGGCAGTCATCAAGCTTAGGCAGAGTCTGTTCACGGAGGCGACCTTGGCCGTTTTGGTTCTGGCGAGCGTTGCATGGCTTGGCATCTTGTCTCCCACTGGACCCTAGTCCTTCATGGGCGGCAGATGACAGCACATGAATTGAATGTAATGCACGGGTAAGCGCTCTGTAGACGGCCTGCTTCTACATTTAACGACGCGGCGCAAGTTGTCGTCGTTTTTACAAAGGAGTCGATCATGAAATCGCAAATTGTCATTGCCGCCCTGTTGAGCGCTCTCTCCGTGCCAGCCTTCGCCGGTCATGCAGCAGCCCAAGCAGCCAAGGAGATGGTTCCCTTGGCTGACGGTGGAACGCTGTACATCTTCAAGGACGGAAAGATGGCACAGGAAAGCCGCTTCGGGCGCGCCGTCTATCTCAATGTCGGGGCTTCGGTGTCGACGAAGGATGGGCGCAACATCGCGATCACCAGCAATGAAGTCGCTCGCCTCGGGTCGCTGCTACAAAAAGAGCACGGCGGATGACGCCGCGGGTGCGCGGTGCTTTTCAAAGCTTCTGCACAGTGTGACAGAGACGCGCGCCCTGATTGGGCGCGCGCGCTTTGGACGCGTCACGAGCAACCACGAGCGCTCAGATGCCAGTTTTTGCGATGTCAAGCGCATCAACTTCCCTGGAATGGATCCAGTCTCCCCATCCACCGTGATTCGTCCACGGGACATCTGGCGCGAAGGAGAACCTGCGAGGAGCCCGATTTATGGAGTTGCGTCATCTACGATGCTTTGTCGTCTTGGCAGAGGAGTTGCATTTCACGCGGGCGGCCGAGAGGCTGCACATAGAGCAACCCCCCTTGTCTCGCGCGATCAAGGAATTGGAAGATGAGCTTGGGGTCACGCTGTTTGACCGCGACCGCAGGGGCACACGGCTGACCGTGGCGGGGGCGGCATTCTTGCAGGACACCCGCCGACTCTTCACTGTCCTGGAGCAAGCGCGTGAGAATGCCAGAGCCATTGCCGCGGGCCTGAGGGGCAGCCTGCGCATTGCAATTTCCGATGGTGCGATGGACCCACGACTATCGGCGTTCCTAGCTCGTTGCCGCGCGGAAGAGCCCGAGGTCGAGATACGTCTCTCCGAGGTACCGCTGACCGAGCAGATACGGGGCCTACGGTCTGGCGACTTCACGATCGGATTTGCACACGCGGCGGATGTTGGCGAAGGCATCGTGGCTGAACCGATCTGGCGAGACCCGATTGTGATCGCCGTGCCAGCGCGGCACTCGCTTCTTGCGCACAAGCAAGTTCCGCTCAACGAACTTCAGGGTCACCCACTGGTTCTGTGCGACAAACTGGCCTGCGAAGGCTACTGCCGAGAACTAAATCGGCTGCTACAGGTTCTGGAACACAGGCTCAACGTTGTCGAAGAAGTGTCGTCGCTGGACATGATGCTAACGCTGGTCGGCGCAGGCTATGGGATTGGTTTCATGACAGCGACCAAGATTCCCATCAGCCAGAGGCCGGACGTGGTGATTCGCCCTCTGGCGCAGGACACGGCGGTAATCACAACCTATCTGCTTCGGCCAGAAAGCAGCAACTCATCGGTTTCGCTGGATCGCTTCATCGAACGTCTGCGAGGACCTCCGGATGACTAAAGCGTCAATGCCTATCTGAATCGTGCGCCGCGGCACGAAGATTGCGTTCTGCTGCGCTGACGAGTTCCGCAGCACTAAGCTTGAGTCCGGCGGCGATTCTTAAGATCAGAGCGAGAGTGGGCATGTGCTCCCCACGCTCTATTTTGCCCATGTGCGATCGCTCGATCCCTGCTTTCGCAGCCAGTTCTTCCTGAGCAATACCTTGCGTCAGGCGGGCGACACGAACGGCCGCTCCGAATGCCAACGCTGGCTCGGCGTCGAAAGTGGTAGTGCCTGGGGGACGGCCTCGTCGGACAGTTCGCTTCTCCATCCTTGGAAGCGTCGAACAGCCCCGACAATTTAACCACGTTAAGTTTAACTCAAACTAGCTATCATGAAGACTTTCCATCCTTGTCTTATCGCTTCTTGGGGCCTCTCATGCACGACGCCACCAGCCCACGCCCACAGCTCAGGCTCGCCATAGCGCCTGGTGTGGCCTCTTCGAACCTAGCTGCATTGCTTGCCCTGCAGCGCGCGGAGGAGCCCGATGTTTCTATGGAATTTAATGAGGTTACGACGAGCGATCTCATTACAGGCCTCTACAAACGGCGCTTCGACGTCGGCCTTTCTCTGAAGCAGGTGAGCGATTCTTCGCTGAAGAGTCTTTCTCTTTGGTTTGAGGCGACAGCTCTTGCCACGCCGCTGCGATACCCACTGCTCCGGCAGCAGTCAATCAGAATAGATGAACTTAAGGAGCACTCCGTGTTTCGATGGAAGGCCGAATATTCTCCTTCGCTGGACCAGTACCTGTCCTCCATGTCATCAACGGAAAGGCCGAATGTCCAGCATGTCAGTTCTTTTGAGATGTTGTTGCTCTGGGTCGCAGCTGGATATGGCGTAGGGATTTCTTCGCGATCACGCATCGAAACCGCTAGCCAGTGCGGAATCTGCACGCGTCCAATAGCCGATGGCCCCTACGAGGTCATTACGCACCTGCAGCGACTCTCGGGACAGACGAATCTTGTAGCTGATCGATTTGAGCTTAGAGCCTTGCGAGTTGCCGAGGCGCGTAAAGCATGACAACCACGTGCGGTGCCCGCTCTTGCCGGTGGATATGCAGTGGGTGCCGGTTCGGGCCAAGGCGCCGTCCAGACGCATCAATTCATCCTGGAAACTGACCTTGATCAATTCAACTCCCCACAACTTCCAATAGTATGTCCGCATGATCGGCTTAAGGCGCCTTCTCGCAAGATGGAGCCGCTGGATTACCAGCGGCCTAGTCGTAACCTTGCTTTTCTCGCAGGTTGCGATGGCGATGTACGTCTGTCCCAAGCCAGACCCGAGGGCATCTGTGGAAACCACGCAAATGCGTGCCACGATCTCGATGCAGCAGGCTGACAAGTTGCCAATGTCGGATTGCACCGGCATGCCTGATTCCATGGACAGCGAAGCGCCACAGTTGTGCCACGCTCATTGCAGTGGCGATCGGGAGTCGGCGCTTTCATGGCAGGGGCTGGACATTCAGTTTCTCGCAGCGCACGTGATGTGGCTCGCCAACTCGCTGCCCGGGTTGGTTCTCGACCGGGTAGCCCTCAGGCGGCACGTTACCTATATTCCTCCCAATCCCCGCGCGGGCTTTCCGCCGATCTACCTCACGTTCCAAGTCCTGCGGAATTGATTTATGTGTCCGTGCTCGCCGCGCACCGATGCGGCAGACCACGTGATTTCGTGAACACCAATTCCGAGGACAACCATGTTTACTCCCTTTTTTGGCGCCCCCGAGGGTCGCCCGTCGGCGCACGGCCGAGGCACAACGCCGGCCTCGATGCGATTGCATTGTCTGAAAGCTATCAGCATCGCGTTGGCGGGCAGTGCGCTTGTTTCGCCTGTAGCCTACGCCCTCGAATTTTGCTGAGGCACGCCTTATCGCGGAGCAGCAGAGCCCGCGCATAAGCGCGCAGCAGTTGCAGGTCAACGTCGCCGAATCCGTGCAGAAGGCAGCAGGCTCGCTGCCCGATCCCAAGCTCTCGCTCGGCATCGAAAACTATCCCATCAGCGGCATGGATCGCTGGAGCATGACGCGCGAATCCATGACGATGCAGCGCCTGGCGCTCATGCAGGAAGTGCCCAACAGGGCCAAGCGCGACGCCCAGGTCGCCAGTGCGCAGGCGCGTGTGGATCGAGAGCGCGCGGCGCTGGTTTTGCAGCGATTGCAGATCCGCCAGGAACTCAGCCTGGCGTGGATCGCCGCGCAGGCGGTGGAGCAACGGGAGATACTGCTGACGGAACTGCTCGCGGAGAACCAGCGCCTGCAAGACAGTCTCCCCGCTCGCGTCGCCGGCGGCACGGCCCAGGCTGGCGACCTGTTGGTCGCGCAACAGGAGGCGCTGACACTCACGGACCGCCGTGACGATCTACAGCGGGACCGGGCCAAGGCCAGGGCCGCATTGCGGCGCTGGGTGGGCTCCAGGGCCGACGAAGCACTGCAAGGCGATCCAGGCCCGCTCACTCGCCCCGTCGCGCAACTGCGCACAGAACTGGCGAATCACGCGGAGCTTGAACTCTATCCGGCGATGCAAAGCATGGCCCGGGCCGAGTCCCGCGAAGCCCAATCAGAGACCCGCGGCGATTGGGCCTGGGAGATAGCCTATAGCCGGCGTGATCGCCGATGGGGCGACATGGTGTCATTTCAGGTGACATTCGATCTGCCTTGGCAGAAGGATCGACGCCAAGTGCCCATGATCGAGGCAAAACGGCACGAGTTGGAACGTCTGGACGCCGAACGCGAAGACGTGGCGCGGCGGCATTTGCAGGAGCTGGACGACAGCGCCGCCGAACTCCAAGCGTTGAACAGCCAGATCGACCGCCTGCAGACCGCCGGCTTGCAACTGGTACGGAACCGAGCGGCGCTTGCATTGAGCAACTACCGATCCGCCAAGGGGGACCTGAGCGCCGTGCTCAGTGCACGCGCCCAGGTGCTGGAGACGCGCATGCGTCTGATCGACCTTGGAGCGCAGCGCGACAGCCTCGTCGCCCGACTGAACAGCCTGATCGCGGACTGAGTGGAGACCCTCGCCATGAATACCTCTTCGAGAAACATCCTTGCCGGCTTGACGCTGGTTGCTGCCGGTATTGCCGTTGGATGGGGCGTCGCCCAATGGCGCGCCGGCCACCTCAGCGGCTCCCCCGCTGCCAACGTCACCGTTGCAAGCGCTCCGACCGAGCGCAAGGTGCTGTATTGGTACGACCCGATGGTGCCGACCCAGAAGTTCGACAAGCCCGGCAAGTCGCCCTACATGGACATGCCGTTGATGCCGAAGTACGCGGATGAAGACACGCAAGACAGCACGGGCCTCAGCGTGTCGGCGCAAGCGGTGCAAGCCCTAGGGCTGCGTACAGCCGAAGTCCTGCAAGGCAAGATCGGCGCAGATGTGAACGTCGTGGGCACCGTGCTGCTCAACGACCGCGACGTCAGCATCGTGCAGGCGCGGACCGCTGGCTTCGTCGAGCGTGTCTACGCACGGGCTGCGGGCGACGTGATCGCAGCAGGGGCACCGCTGGCTGACCTATTGCTGCCGGAGTGGATCGCCGCACAGCGCGAGTTTCTCTCGGTTCGCGCGATGGGCGACGCACCGTTGACCGCAGCTGCCCGCCAACGGCTGCTGCTGCTCGGCATGCCGCAAGCCCTGATCGCCCAGGTGGAGCGCACAGGCGAGCCCAAGGGGCTGTACACGGTCACAACACCTCAAGGCGGCTTGGTGGCCGAACTGATGGTGCGCCAGGGCATGACGGTTTCCGCCGGGGAAAGCCTGGCCCGGGTGAATGGCTTGGCCACGGTGTGGATCGAAGCGGCCGTCCCCGAAGCACAAAGCGGACCATTGCAGGTCGGCCAAACGGCGCAGGTCCGGCTGGCGGCGTTTCCCGGTGAAGTGCTCCAGGCGCGCATCGTGAGCATCCTGCCCGAAGCCAACCGCGACACCCGTACGGTGCGAGTGCGGCTTGAAATGGCCAATCCCGGCCAGCGCCTGAAGGCCGGCATGTCCGGCCAGATCGCGCTCAAAGGCAACGAACAGCCCGCGCTGCTTGTTCCCAGCGAAGCGGTCATCCGCACCGGCAAGCGCGCACTGGCCTATGTGGTCGATGGACCCGGCAAGTTCCATCCCGTGGAGGTCCAGGTGGGCGCGGAGGTAGGCGATCAACTGGTGGTCAACGGCGGGCTCGCGGCGGGACAGCAGGTGGTGGCCTCGGCGCAGTTCCTGATCGATTCGGAAGCCAGCCTGCGGGGCGTGCTGCCTGCAGGTGCCGCGGCGTCCGCGCCTGCATCGCCGCACAACGGGCACGACACCTCGTCGCCACCGGCCGCGGCCACCAACGCTTTCGTGGTGCGCGGCGTGATCGAGGAGATGTCGCCCACCGAGCTGACGCTGGCGCACGAGGCCGTGCCAGCCCTCCAATGGCCGGCCATGACCATGGGCTTCAAGATGAGCAGCCCGCAGCTCGCCGCGGGTCTTTCGGTTCGGCAGCAGGTGCAATTCACCTTCTCCAAGCAAGGTGAGGACTACGTGATCACCGCCATCGAAAAGGTGCAGCCATGATCGCCAAGCTGATTCGATGGTCGGTGGCCAATCGCTTCCTGGTGCTGCTGGCCACCGCCATGCTCACGGCATGGGGCGTGTGGGGCGTTCGCAGCACGCCCGTGGATGCGCTGCCGGACTTGTCAGACGTGCAGGTCATCATTCGCACCAACTACCCAGGACAGGCGCCGCAGATCGTCGAGAACCAGGTCACCTACCCGTTGGCCACCACCATGCTGTCGGTGCCAGGGGCCAAGACCGTGCGCGGCTTCTCGTTCTTTGGCGACTCGTTCGTCTATGTCTTGTTCGAGGACGGAACCGACCTGTACTGGGCCCGCTCACGGGTACTGGAATACCTGAACCAGGTCCAGGGCCGATTGCCCGCCACGGCGAAGCCGGCCCTGGGTCCGGACGCCACAGGCGTCGGCTGGATCTTCCAGTACGCGCTCGTGGATCGCACGGGCAAGAACGATCTGGCGCAACTGCGTGCGTTGCAGGACTGGTTCCTCAAGTTCGAACTCAAGAGCCTGCCCAACGTGGCCGAGGTGGCATCGGTGGGGGGCATGGTCAAGCAGTACCAGGTCGTGCTCGACCCGATCAAGTTGGCGTCCTATGGCCTCAGTCAGGCTCAAGTCCGCGATGCCCTGATGGCGGCCAACCAGGAGACCGGCGGCTCCGTCCTGGAATTGTCAGGCGCGGAGTACATGGTCCGCGCGAGCGGCTACCTCAAGACCCTGGACGAGTTCCGGGAGATCCCCTTGACGGCACGCGGCGGTGTGCCGGTGCGGCTGGGGGATGTTGCGACGCTCCAGATAGGCCCGGAGATGCGGCGTGGCATTGCCGAACTCGACGGAGAAGGCGAGGTCGCCGGCGGCGTGGTGGTGCTGCGCTCCGGCAAGAATGCCCAGGAGACGATCGCTGCCGTCAAGGCCAAGCTCGCGGAGCTGCAGGGCAGCCTGCCGCCGGGCGTCGAGATCGTCACCACCTACGACCGCAGCGCGCTGATCGAGCGGGCCATTCGCAATCTCACGACCAAGCTAGGCGAAGAGTTTCTGGTGGTGGCGCTGGTCTGCGCACTGTTCCTTTGGCATCTTCGTTCTGCGCTGGTGGCCATCATCTCGCTACCTCTGGGCGTGATGACGGCGTTCTTGGTCATGCGCTACCAGGGCATCAACGCCAACATCATGTCGCTGGGGGGGATTGCCATCGCCGTGGGGGCGATGGTGGATGCAGCGGTGGTGATGATCGAGAACGCCCACAAGAAGCTGGAGGCTTGGCAGCACGCGCACCCAGATCAACGGCTGCAGGGCAAGGAACGGTGGGACGTGATCACACAGGCCGCGGAGGAAGTCGGTCCTGCGCTCTTCTTCTCGCTGCTCATCATCACGCTCTCGTTCATCCCGGTCTTCACCCTAGAAGCGCAGGAAGGCCGGCTGTTCGGCCCGCTGGCGTTCACCAAGACCTACGCGATGGCCGCGGCCGCAGGGCTGTCAGTGACGCTGATTCCCGTACTCATGGGCTACTGGATTCGCGGGCGTATCCCGGATGAGCAGAAGAACCCCATCACCCGCATCCTGATTGCAGCCTACCGGCCAGCACTGGAGTGGGTACTGCGCCGGCCCAAGGCGACGCTGCTGATCGCCGTGCTGGCCTTGGCGACCACGGCCTGGCCCTTGGCGCGGCTCGGCGGTGAGTTTCTGCCGAGGTTGGACGAAGGGGACCTGCTCTACATGCCCTCGGCCCTGCCGGGACTCTCGGCGCAGCGCGCCACGGAGTTGCTGCAGCTGAGCAACCGCATGATCAAGACCGTACCTGAAGTGGACAAGGTGTTCGGCAAGGCAGGACGGGCCGAAACTGCGACCGATCCGGCGCCCCTGGAGATGTTCGAGACCACGGTTAAGCTCAAGCCCAGGGAACAATGGCGTCCAGGCATGACGCCCGAGAAGCTCGTGGAAGAGCTGGATCGTGCCGTGAAGATCCCGGGCCTGTCCAATATCTGGATTCCCCCTATCCGCAATCGCATCGATATGCTGGCTACCGGCATCAAGAGCCCGATCGGGGTGAAGGTGACCGGCAACGACCTGGGCGTGATCGATCGCATCGCTGCAGAGGTCGAGCAGGTCGCCAAGGGCATTCCCGGCGTGACGTCGTCACTCGCGGAGCGCTTGACGGGCGGGCGCTACGTGGATGTTCAGATCGACCGCGTAGCCGCCGGTCGCTACGGCCTGAACATCGCCGATGTCCAGGCGGTCATCGCCGGCGCGGTGGGTGGCGAAAACGTCTCGGAAACGGTCGAGGGGCTTGCCCGCTTTCCGATCAATCTGCGCTACGCGCGAGAATGGCGTGATTCACCACAACGGCTGGCAGAACTACCCATCTTCACGCCGATGGGTCAGCAGATCACGTTGGGGACCGTGGCACGCATCGCGATCACCGATGGACCGCCCATGCTCAAGAGCGAGAACGCACGGCCCTCCGGTTGGGTCTATGTCGATGTGCGCGGCCGTGATCTAGCCTCGGTGGCCAACGAACTGCGCGATGCCATCGGGCAGCAGGTCAAGCTGGAGCCGGGTGTGAGCATCACCTACTCCGGGCAGTTCGAATACATGGAGCGGGCCAATGCACGCCTGAAGGTTGTGGTGCCTGCCACCCTGTTGATCATCTTCGTTCTGTTGTACCTGACCTTCGCGCGTGTGGACGAAGCGGGCTTGTTCATGGCGACCTTGCCCTTCGCGCTCACGGGGGGCATCTGGTTCCTGTACCTGCTGAATTACAACCTGTCCATCGCCACCGGCGTGGGATTCATTGCGCTGGCAGGTGTGGCGGCGGAGTTCGGCGTGGTGATGCTCATCTATTTGAAGCAGGCCTTGGCGGAACGTTGCCCCGATGGGCGCAACCCAACGCGAGAAGAACTGCTAGATGCGATCCGGGAAGGGGCGGTGCTGCGCGTGCGCCCAAAAGCGATGACCGTTGCGGTCATCCTGGCGGGCCTGGTACCCATTGTTTGGAGCAGCGGCACGGGCTCTGAAGTCATGAGCCGCATAGCAGCTCCGATGCTCGGCGGGATGGTGACCGCACCGTTGCTGTCGCTGTTCGTGATTCCGGCTGCCTATCTGCTGATGCGTAAGCCGCGCTAACGTTGCAACGCGGCAGGGTCTCATAACCGAGGCCCTGCCGTTTCCGGTGCGGCCTATCGGCACCCCAAGTGAACAACCTATTGAAACATCACACCTAGGGCAAGTTGAATACTGTAAATCGCATCTCGTACAGTCAGTTCTCGTTTCGACAGCCGCTCCCCGAAGCGCGATATTCGAGTATGTTGATTTCTCCTTTCGATTCCACATAAGACATCTGCGCCGGAATTATTCCGCACTTTCCATAGGTGGGCGTGAGCCCGATGACCTTAGCGATATCAAGCGTCATTCCGTAGCGATAATGGACGACGGGAGGCAGGATTCTTTCCTGCGTTCAAGGCATATGCACGTGTGGAAGCTTCATTTGCTTGCAGCGTTTCACCATACAGTCGATCCGTCGAGCCGTCAGCAAAGGCGGGAGCAAGAGCGATAATTGCTAGGGAGGTTCTGCAAAACCCGCTGCGGCCGCACGACCGATCTGCCAAGCCGACGAGATGAGTCCATAGCGGATAAGTTTCAGCGTCCCAGGGCCATCAAATAGCGCCATTGGACTGGCCGCAAGCCCTTCTGGGCTGCAGCAGACGCACTTATGCCTGCATGGCCAGCAGCCGCGCTCGCACCATCCACAGATTGCCCAGCGCGAACAGCATGGTCAGGCGGGCCGTGTTCTTGGCCAAGCCGCGGTAGCGCACCTTGGCGTAGCCGAACTGCTGCTTGACCACCCGGAACGGATGCTCGACCTTGGCCCTGATGCTGGCCTTGAGCTTCTCGGCCTTCTCCCGAAGCCTGTCGAGCTCCCGCGCTGGATCGAGCCGGCGCCGCTTGCCAGGACGCATGGCCACTTCCCAGCGCACGACGCTGCCCTCGCACTCCTTGCGCTTGTCCACGCCCTGGTAGCCCGCGTCGCCCCAGGCATCGCTTTCCTGCCCATGCAGCAAGGCCGCCGCCTGGGTGACATCGGCGACGTTGGCGGCCGTGCCGATGACGGTATGCACCAGCCCCGAATCGGCATCCACGCCGATGTGGGCCTTCATGCCGAAATGCCACTGGTTGCCCTTCTTGGCCTGGTGCATCTCCGGGTCACGCTTGCCCTCGGCGTTCTTGGTCGAACTCGGCGCGGCAATGATGGTGGCGTCGACCACCGTACCGGTCTTGAGCATCAAGCCCTGCCGGGCCAGGGTGGCGTTGATGGCGGCCAGCACCTTCGGCGCGAGTTGCTGCTTCTCCAGCAGGTGCCGAAAGCGCAGGATGGTGGTCTCATCGGGCATGCGCGCCGAGCCGTCGAGCCCGACGAAGCGCCGGTACAGAGGGCGCTCGTGCAGTTCCTCTTCCATGGCCGGATCGCTCAGGTTCCACCACAGCTGCAGGCAGTGGATGCGCAGCATGGTCTCCACTGCAAAGGGTGGGCGGCCTCCCAGGGCCTGGTGCGCCCCGCGGGCATGGGGCTGGATCAACGCCACCAGCGTCGACCAGGGCACAACCTGGTTCATCTCTTCAAGGAAGACTTCCTTGCGCGTCTTCTTGGGCAGCGGGTCGAGGCCGAGGTTGATCTGGTCCATGGCCCCGATCCTCGCTCATCCGATGCTTGCCTGCCACCGGGCCGGGAGGTTTTGCAGAACCTCCCTAGTGCGATGATGTAATGTCTGAATAACTTCATTTTTTAAATCTCCCTCAGTAGGAGATTTAATCCTAGGAATTCAGACATTTCAGTGAGATGACGACCCCATTACATCTCGCTAATTACTGCGGCGCGCTCACTAATACGACCACTACATTCTGGGACGACGTAGGGGCTGACTCAGTCCGGTTGTAGCCGCTCAGAAGTCTGTGGCCTTCAGGATGGCCGCACGCCTCATCGCGCCGCGCCGTATGCGCTGTGGACTGCAAAGGCCCGCATCCTGTAGCTCAATTCCGACGGCCAAAGCATCCATCTTTGGCCGTCGGCCAGCGTCAGGCACTTTCGAGCATTGCCGCATCATTTAGCAACCGTTGAATGCGCTGGCGAGTCTCCTCTGGAATACCTTGCACAGACGAGTCAGGTCCGGGCCTGTTTGGCTGCTGCTGGGTGCCCGCGATGACCCGCACGACCATGCCCAAATTTCCTGGTGTCACGATGTCGATGGCTGCGCGATCACCCAGGTCCGGATGTGGGCGGGTCAGCATCCGGTACAGGTCCCACGGATCCGCATGCGGGCACTGGTTCATGAGCACCTGTGCCAGCTTGTGCTTGAGGGGTACCAGCTGCCAGTCGGGCACGCGTTGCCCGCGGTTGCCCAAGCTGATAGACAGCAGCTTGCCCGCCTTCAGCTCGCGGTTGATCTGGTCCTTGGACTTCCCGGCCAACTTGCCGAACAGCGGGACCGGCAGACTGCTCGGCGATTCGTAGATGGCCAGCATTTCCTCGCGCTCGCGCTGGATGACTGACACCTCCGGCTCTGGCGCATGCGTCGGGGGCGGTGGTACCTGCGACAGTCGCTGGAAGGTGATTCCCCCGTCGTTTGGCGTCACGACGATGGGTTCGGCCACCACAGGCGGAACGGATGCCGCAGAAGCAGCAGCGACGATGGTGTTGGGCTTGTCCTCCTCTGCCATGGCCGGCACGCCCTCGATATGGATCGTGAGGTGCGCGCTGGCCGCTTCCACTTGGCCCTGTTCGAGCAGATCGAGACGATCCGCCCAGTCCTGCATCATCCGGCGGCGCGGCTCAACATACTTGGCGTGGTTGTAGGCCGAACTCACCTTGTTCGGGTCCGAGTGCGAAAGCTGCGCGTCCACCCAAATCTTGGGATAGCCGATCTCGTTGAGCGCCGTCGAGATGGTTCCGCGGATGCCGTGACCGGTCAGTTGATCCTCGTAGCCCATTCGTTTCAAGGCCGCGTTGAGGGTGTTCTCGCTGATGCGCTTCTTGAGTTCGCTGCGGTGCGTGAGCAGATGGACCTGAGCCGGCCTCATCACACCCAACAGGTAGCGCACGATCTCGATGGCCTGCACGGACAACGGCACGATGTAGGGCGGAACGTCCTGCGGGCGCTTGCCGGCCTTGCGCATCTCGTCCTGGAGTTGCTTGACGATCTGCGGCGGGATGATCCACAGGCCACGGTCGAGATCGAACTGGTCCGGGGTCGCCAGCCGCAGCTCGCCGGTACGCACGCCGGTCAGGAACAGCAGCCGGATGCCGAGTTGGGTCTGCCAACCACGAGGGTTGTAGAGCCTGAGCTTGTGCAGGAACTCGGGGAGCTCCGGAAGATGCAGGTAGGGGTTGTGGTTCACCGGGGGCTTGGGCTCGGCCACCACGTCCAGGTCGGAGGCCGGATTGGCTTCCAGCCCCTCCACGATGACGAGGGCATAGCGGAACAACTGCCCCAGCCAGGTGCGGACCTTCTCGGCAGTGGTGAACGCCTTGCGCTCCTCGATCCTCGCCAGGACGCCCAGGAGTTGGGGCCGGCGAATGTCGTAGATCGACATCTGCTTGAGGCTAGGCAGCACGTCCTTGTTGAAGATCCGCAGGATCTGCGACAGCGTGCTGTTCCTGCCCTCCTTGATTTCCTTGCGGCGATGCTCGACCCACGCATCGAAGACGGCCTTGAAGGTGTAGTCGGCCGCAAGCTTGACCGCGTGTCGCTTCTGTTTCCGATCGGTATGGGGGTTGACGCCCTTTGCCAGAAGCGCCCTGGCTTCGTCGCGCAAGGTGCGCGCTTCGCGCAAACCGATCTCGGGGTAGTTCCCCAGGGAGATGCGCTTTTGCTTGCCGAGCCAGTAATAGCGCAAATGCCACGACTTGCCGCCGGTGCGGGCGACCACCAGGCCGAGGCCATCGGTGTCGGGGATGCTGTAGGTTCTCTCGGCGGCCTTGGCTTGCCGCACGGTCAGATCAGAGAGTGTCATCATCAAGCTCCTAAGTCTTGGACTTAGGCCCGATGCTGCTTGTCATCCCGATCCAACCCCAGCAACAACCCGGAACCGGCACGACCCGCATTCTTTGGCCTTGTTTTTGGCCTCAAAAATGGTGGCTGTCAGTGGACTTCCGTGGCTTTCGCTGGAATGAAAAAAGGAGCCGAAGCTCCTCTTTTCAATGACTTACAGACGTCAGTGGAAGTCTGTAGATCATAAATTGGA
>MKUP01000002.1 GCA_001898625.1 Burkholderiales bacterium 67-32 | reverse complement strand
GACGATGATGAAACAACGATCTGTACGAACAGCCACCCCGACGACGGTGGTCGCCAAGCCTTTTGCCACGGAACGTGTGCCAATTGTTGGCGACGTCGCCAGCCTCGGCGGCGTAACCGTGTCCAACGTTCGTTTCTATGAAGCAGAGAGGTTGATCCATGCTACACGCACGGCAGGCAACCAGTGCCTCTATGGGCCCGTATCTAGCACCTATGCCAGTTTCAAGTAGGGATTGTTCGGTGGCCGCTCATCGAACAGTTGGCCAGGGTCATCGAGTAAGTAGCCATGCAGCTTGCGCGACTTGCGCGGGCCGGTGACCTCGCAGGTCCAGATGTTCAAGCTGCTGGGCTGCTTGCGATGGACCTGCAGCTTCTCGAAGCGCTTCTGGACCCATTGCCAGTCGACAACGGCATCCTGCTTGGCGAGTGCTGGAACTTGAGGATGCTCCTGGACATAGCGCTGAAACACCCCAGGGCTTACCAGGAACACCGTGTCGTCCACGGTATGCACCAGTGCCTTGGCATCGTTGAGAATCAGCTTTCGGCTCTGCAAGCCATGCCTAAGCCAGCCCATGAAGTGCTCGCCCGAAGGCTGCTGTGTCGATGCCGAAGATTTAGACGCTGGCACAGGCAGTACCAGCGAACTCGTTGCGAAGGCCGGGACGGGCTCTGCATCCTGTCGCGTCGCAAGGAGGTGTCCGGAGCCCACCATCGCCAGCATGTCTTCCATGACGTCAGGCAGGGGCTGAACTGCGGGCGGTGAAGCCAAGTTAGCGGGGCTGCTGCCTTCCCAAGGTGGCGTCGTCTGTTCTTCCAAGACAGGCTTCGCGGCAGTCATAGGCGGGGCAGCCTCCGAGCCAGCATCCTTCTCGATTGCCGCAGCGTCGATTGCCACCGTGCCGGTAAACGATGCTGGCCGTTCGCCAGCTTCCCAGATCAGCGCGGGAGCTAGACGCAGCAGGGTAAATGAGTGGGACCAGCCGGTCGCACTGGTCACGGTCGCGCGCCAGACCGCCTTCCCGTCCGACGTCGGCTGCAATATGCCGTGGTCCTGAAGCACGTTGAACACCGCAGTGTTGTTCGTAGGGATGCCATCGATGCCCTCTGACAGCAGGTGCGCACGTAGCTTGTCCGAAACCGTCTTGCTCACCAGCCACAAGGCGTCCTCGGTGAGCCAGCCATCGGAGGCTTCGGGCTGGTTCAGCTTCAACTCTTCCTTGAGCAGGTAGCGCAACCCGTCCAGCAGCTTGCGTTGCAGCGCGTGCTTGGGGGCGGCCATAGCGCGCGCGGGATCGCCTCCCAACTCTTGGGCCACGGAAGCGCGGTCGGCCTGTACGACAAGTTCGCCCAGCACGCCGGCGTGCTCGTACTGGCCGGCCAGGACGTAGAGCAGCGGTCCCCACAGGTCGGGATAGCCACTGAGCCAGTCCAGGGCATCACGGTCGAGGAGTTGGCGGTAGAGCAAACCTGTCGCAGCGCTGTGGAGCCGATATTCTCGATCGTCGCGGTAGCGGAAGCGGTATGGCTGGTGCAGCGGGCCGTGCCAGGGGTGCCACAGCGAGCCGTCGGCCAGTTCGATGTGCAGATCGACGGCGATCTTGCCGATGTCGTGCAGCAGCGCGGCATAAGCGACTGCGGCAGTCCAGGCTTCAGACTGCGCCGCCTGGTCTTCGGGACTGGCGCCAATGGGCAGCAGATGGGACTGCCGCAGCTTCAGGCTGTAGGCGACGATTTCCAGGCCGTGGTCGAGCATGCCGCCGGGGTAAGCGTGATGATGCGCCTCGGAAGCCGGGAAAGCCTGGACCAGCTCGGCGTAGCGTTCCAGTGGCGCCCGGTACAAGGTGGCGAACTGCTTACGTGAGAGCGACGTGCGCTGCCAGATGTGCTCCAGCAGTTTCTGCCGGCGCGGGGTGGCCAGCAGCGATGCGGCCGACTCGGGCCGCATCAACCCTTTCGGGAGGTCGGATGCGGGAGGTGGCGTCGGAGCGGTAGCGTCCGCGGGCCGTTTTCGCTGGAACAGAGAGAGCATGCGGATGTCCTGTCGCGGGCCGAGCGGGGTGCCTTTTTGCCTTTTCGAGGTAGGGCCATTCCCCTTGCAACCCATTCCCTCGCCATTTCGACCCTTTACAGCCTTTGGGTATAGGGCGACGGGTGCTGACCGTCCACCGCCAATGCGGGTTGCGGAAGGGCCGTATTGATACAGGAAGGCTGGCTGTTCACGCCCTACGATGGGCCGATTCTTGGACTCGGGAGAACGCTGTGAGGCCTCAGATTGACAAAGTAAGGAAATTTCCTTACCATGCAGGTATCGCAATCAGGAGAGTCGCCATGCCTGCCATCCACGAAGTCGCCACGCTGACCTCTAAAGGCCAGATCACGCTGCCCAAGCCCATCCGGCAGGCGCTCGGCGTCGATGCCGGCGGCAAGCTCGCGTTCGATCTGCGGGGCAGCGAAGTCGTCGTCACCCGTGTTGATGCCGAGCACGAGGACCCCGCCATTGGCGCGTTTCTGAGCCTGCTGGCCCGCGACATCGAAGCTGGCCGGAACGTCCGGGGCCTGCCCGAGGATCTGGCGCGCGCCATGCTGGAGCATGCTGGCCACGGTGTGAACCTGGACGAGGAGATCGACGGGAAAGTGGAACTCTGATGCAACGGCATGGCTGGACGCTGCTCTTCCACGACTGCGTGATCGAGCAGTTGCAGAAACTGCATGCGGCCGCGAGGCGCGCGCAGGAGAATGACCCGGCGGGCTTCGAGTCCAATGCCAACGTCAAGCTCTTCCGGGCCCTGAGCCAGTTGATGTTGGATGTGGTGCCAGGCGATCCGGCACGCGACGAGTACCGCCAGGGCAACACCTTGGGACCTGCCCACCGCCACTGGCGAAGGGCCAAGATCGGACGGCGGTTCCGGCTGTTCTTCCGGTACGACTCGAAGGCGAAGGTCATTGTGTACGCCTGGGTCAACGATGAACAGACCCTGCGGTCTTCGGGTAGCAAATCGGACCCGTATGTCGTGTTCGAGAAGATGCTCGGACGCGGGAACCCACCAGACGACTGGCACGCGCTGATACAGGCAAGCAAGCAGGATTGGAGCAAACTGGAATAGGCATCCCTCAGTAGCAGGAGACGACCATGAACACCACGACACGCATCAGCACCGCAGAACGCCTCGGCCGCACCTTGGGTCGCGGATGGCGTGCCTACGTGCGCGGCGAACGCCGGGCATCGAGTTGGTTGGTGTCCAAGGGGATGCCGGCGGCCGGTGCCACCGCGTTCGTGTGGGTGGTCAAGCTGGTTGCGCTCGGGGTGCTGCTGTACACCACCTTCTGGCTGGCGGTGTTGCTACTGCTGGGCGTTGCGGCGGCATGGTTGGCTGGCAATTCGGCTAGGGATGATGACCGCTGCGCGCAACAGGATGAACTGCGCAATGGCGAGGCGGGCTTTGGCCTGTATTCTTCCAATGGCCAGCGGCTCGACCCTCACGACCCGAACGATCCGTTCGATGACTGAGGTTTGGACTGTCCGTCACAGAACCTTGCCGGCTACCTTGTTTACACCTGACCCGGCGCTATCACGCGCTTCCTTGGAGCCGACAGCAAGGTTCTGAGCAATCACCCCAGCCTTAACTCCGACCCACCCCAAGGCAGCGACCCAAAACGTCGGCAGGACCAGAAACATCGTGCCCGTGACGAACATTAGGAGCATGTCACCGAAGGCGTTGTTCAGTCCTACCAACGGGTCGAAATTGGTGTGCGGCCGGTTCCAGCCGAACCCCCAGCCATAGAGCGCGTCGAGGATGGTGCTGTCAATCCAGCGTGCAAGCTGAAACCAGAAGTCCGTGAAGAACAGCGCGAACTGCACGACGCTGACCGTGACCACCGTCTTCAGGTCATAGGTGCCCACGACCAGCACGAGCGGGATGCAGATAACCAGTGCCATCTTGAGCAATGCAAGCACCATGGGCAGGGCCTGCCTCGCGACGTCCATGGCTGGAAACGCGGCAATCGCGCCGACTGCCATCCCAACATCGCCCGTGGCCCGCGTCACAATGTTCGGCAGGGTCTTGTCGATCTGGCCGCCGTAGTCGGTATAGACGCTGCCCTGGTTCAATTTCTGCTGCCGCGGTGACGCGATCGTGCGGATTACCGAGTCGTCCACCTCGGCTCGGCTCAGGAACCCGGCCCAGCCCGCCAGGCGATTGAGCAGGCTCGGGTCCACCTGTCCCAGCAAGCGTGCCCGCAGGCCATTACCGCCATCGGCCCACCATTGCCTGCAGGTCGGGTAGCCACCGCCACTGGATACCTGAGCCAGCCCGGCGTCGCGGTTGCTGTCATAGGGCCAGTCATCGCGCGGCGTGCTGGAACGGTACGTGTCGTAGTAGCCGTTCGTGTCGGTGAAGAACCGCGATCCGATCCAGGTCACGTCGTGCATCTGCTGCTCATCGAGCTGAGGGCGCTGCATGAACAATTTGGCCCGTGCAGGCCCATAGCAATCCCGCGAGAAATCCGCTACTTCCTGAGCCAGCACCGGGTCATCGATGCGCGTGGCGTCGATCTCCATGCGCATCTGCCGCAGGTCCGTGCCACACGGGATCGCCGCCACCGAGGCGCTCGTGACGGCGCGCGAGAGTGCATGCATGAACGCCCACCAGACGGGCACCTTCGCCGACTGGTTGTTGATGGTGCTGAAGGACTGCGACCAGCCGGTATCCGTGGGCTGCGGCACGCTGACCTGGCACTGGGCCGAGCGCGAGCTGTCGTACTGGATGGTGTTCAGGTCCACGTCGATGAACGGAATGCCGGCGAACATCACCACCACGATGGCGACGAAGACCCGGTTCTCGATGCGGGCGGCGCTCAGCACG
>MKUP01000001.1 GCA_001898625.1 Burkholderiales bacterium 67-32 | reverse complement strand
ATGACCCGCGCATGAAGCGCAACCCGGCTTACGAGGAAATCAAGGCGTCCATCCGCGAGCGCGGCCTGGACGCGGCGCCGGCTATCACGCGCCGGCCCGGCGGGGACCACTACATCATCCGCAACGGCGGCAACACGCGGCTGGCGATCCTGCGCGAACTCTGGTCGGAGACCAAGGAAGAACGCTTCTTCCGCATATCGTGTCTGTTCCGACCATGGCCGGAGCGCGGTGAAATCGTCGCGCTGACCGGGCATCTTGCCGAGAACGAACTGCGCGGCGGCCTCACGTTCATCGAGCGCGCGCTCGGCGTCGAGAAAGCACGGGAGTTCTACGAGCAGGAGAGCGGCGCCGCCCTGAGCCAGTCGGAACTGGCCCGCCGCCTGGCGGCCGATGGCTTCCCCGTCCAGCGGTCGCACATCACCCGCATGGCCGACGCGGTGCGCTACCTGCTGCCCGCCATTCCCACCGTGCTTTATGGCGGCCTTGGGCGCCACCAGGTCGAGCGGCTGTCGGTCATGCGCACGGCCTGCAAACGCACCTGGGAGCACTACGCCAAGGACCGCTCGCTGCCGCTGGACTTCGACAGCTTTTTTCAGGAGGTGCTGGCGCAGTTCGACACGCAGGGCGACGAGTTCGCGCCGCAGCGCGTGCAAGACGAGCTGATCGGCCAGATGTCCGAGCTGCTGGGCATCGGCTACGACGTGCTGGCGCTGGACCTGACCGAATCGGAAAGCCGCCACCGGGCGCTGGTCAGTGACCCGACGCCACCTGCGGCGCAGCCGGCGTTGCCTTCGCCCACCGCCGGCACGCCGACTCCGCCGGGCGCAGCATCGTCCATCGCCACGCCTGCAGCGGCGGCCGGTCCTCCACCCGCCAGCCCTCCGGCGTCCGAGCCCACCTTGCGCCACGACGACACGGCGGCTGGCGAAGCGGCCACGGGAAGCCCGGCGGCTGCACCGAGCGATCTGCTTCGTGAGCACATCGTCTCGCCGGCACCGACGACCGAACGGCTGCAGTCGATCCAGCGCATGGTCGCCGACCAGTTGGGCGATGCGCTGCCGCCCGACTTCTCGGCGAGCGTGTTGCAGTCCATCCCGGTGCAAGCCGGCGGACTCTATCCGATCTCCGATGTCTGGTACATCGACGCCGGCCTGGACACGCCCGATCGGCTGCGCATCCACATCGCGCAGTTCGCGCGCGAGATCGCCGGGGAGGCAGGCCTGGACGAGTACATCGAGGATCGCGCCGATGGCATCGGGTTTGCGTGCCGCGCCCGCGGCCAAGCCCCGTCGCCGCTCGGCCGCGCGGTGCTGACGCTCCTCACTTCGCTGACGGGTCAGCCCGTCGCCGAAGCGGGCCTGGACGGCGCGCAGCTCGCCGCCGACCTGCCGACCCTGTTGCACGGCCAGAGCCAAGGCCATGGCAGCGGCGCAAGGCGCTTGAGCGACACCGCGTTGGTCAAGCTCTTTCGGCTGCTCCGCTTGGCCCGGCGTCTGCTGGACCTGGAAGCCGGCACCACGGCGCCCGGGACGTGAGCGAGGGAGGTCGCATGTCCACATCGCATCCGCTCAACCAGGCCGTGATCGCCCAGGCGCTGTATGACCTTCGCAACGGCCAACTGCGCCGCTGCAAGGCCATGGGCTTCGGCGAGGCCGAGCTGGATGCGCTCAAGCACCCCGCGCTGATCAGCGTGCTGGCCAACGCCAGCGTCTCGTGGTGCTCGGTCACGGTCAACCGCGAAGTGCTGCAGCGCCTGCTCAACCAGGCACAGGACGTGGAGAAGGAAATCGCCACGGTCGATCGCATGCTGCGGCTGGGGGCCAGCACGGAGATGGTCAGCCGCTTCTATGGCCTGACCCATCAGGAAGTCGCCCTGCGGCGGGAGATCCTCGGCCTGCCCAAGCGCAAGGGGCGCCACCCCGTCCTGGACGAGACCCAGGACACCGAACTGTGGCGGCAATGGAAAGCCGTGACCAGCAGCAGGAACGTCGATCTGGAGGACGAGACCTCGATTCTCGATGCGGCCATGGACCTGGCCGAGGGTATGTCACTGCCGCTCTCGGTGGTCTGGGCCGCGATCAGGAACTGGGTCGATCAGGGATTGGGCTAGGCCATGGCCGTGGACGACACCGCCCCACGAGCCCCGCGTCAAGGCCCCGTCGCACTCGCCGACCTGTTCGACGCTGCGCTGAAGGACCTCACGCCCAAGCCACATCCCAGCGCGCCAGCGCCCATGGCAGTGCCCACGCCTGCCGCGTCCGGCGACGCCTTCCTGTTCAGTGGCAATCGGCACGAGAGCGTGCCGCGGCGGCTGTTCCTCGACCGCCGCCTGACACCGCTGGAGCGCAACGCCTGGCAGGTGTTCCGGCTGATGCTCAACGACGACGGCGTCACGGCGTTCCCGACCTATGAGCAGTTGCGCCCCTGGCTGGCGTCCATGCCCTGCGCGGGACAAGCCTCCCACGAGACCGTCGCGCGGGCGCTGACGCTGCTGCGCCTGACGCGCTGGCTGAGCCTCGTGCGACGACGGCGCGACCCCAAGACCGGCCGCATCCTCGGAAACCTCTACGTCCTGCATGACGAACCCCTGACACCGTTCGAGGCCATGCAGCTCGACGCCGACTACCTGGCCCTGGTCAGCCAGTCGCTGGGGCATTCGGCCAAGGCCGTTCAGGTGGTGGGACTCAACACCCTCCAGGAGATCGCGGACGACCCGATGTTGTCCGGACGCACCTTGCCGTCGCGGCTGCAAGTGCTCGCCGAGCGCCTGGCCGACCAGGGCATCACCGCCACTCAAAGTTATCCACAGGAGGATGCGATCCACGATTCCGAAGAAGGGCCCGCGAGCCTTCTTCGGAATGGCGAACGCCCCTCTTCGGAATCCGAAGCAGGGCCGAAACCCGCGCCAGACGGCGCTCTTCGGAATCCGAAGCAGGACCGTACAGTACGTAGTAGTCGTATTAATGAAGTACGTACTACCGCGCAGGCGCGTGCGCTGGGCGACCTGCAATGGCCCAAGCGCTTCGCGGAACTGAAGGCGGAACAGCAGGCCGGAGCCAGGATGGCGTTGCAGCAGGTGGACGCTGCCCTGGGGCAGGCCGTGCTGGACGAATGGGCCGCACGGTGCGGCAAGCATGGCATCCGCAACCCCGCCGGATATCTGTTCGGCATCATCCAGCGCGCCATGCGCGGCGAGTTCAATGCGTGGGCCAAGCAGACCGGCCCGGCACCGCCAACACCATCGGCGGCGCGAGCGCCACCATCCGAGCCGCCGCGCAACGTCGTGCCGCCCGAGGTGGCCCGGCAGCACATCGAGCGCCTGCGCGACCTGCTGCGCAAGACCTGAGCACAGGGCTCGTCAAAGCCGTGAAGTAGATCTCCATGGCGGTCGGCAGAAACGGTCCCCTGGGGACGGCTGTGCGGTGAAGCGCCGGGTGACGGCGCGACCTGCTGCGCGAAACCTGGGCAAAGCGCCTGGCAAGGCCATGAAGCAAACCTCCATGGCGCTCAGCGGAACGGTCCCCTGGGGACGGCCGTGCTGCGAAGGATGGTGTCGAACGACAGCGCGACGTGCGGTGCAGCACGCAACCCGTCGACGACCGAGGCCCGGAGCGCCAACGTGAATGCCCATCTGCGGAGCGGTCCCCAGGGGACCGTTGCGCGCTGCGCCGCCAGCGCGCACAGAACCGGGGGCCGGCTCATTTCGGTTTGTTGACTGACTGCCTTCCGCCGCATGCGGATGCTGGCGGCTCCCTGTCCACCAGCGAGCGATCACCATGGCAACCAGCAACGAACCATTGCAACTCAACCTCGGCTCCCTGCGCAGCGCAATGTCGCTGACGCTGCACACCCACCACGCCTCGCGCATCTGGCATGGCCGCGCCGCCGCCGAGGGGCGACCGGGCATCGTCGGCCTGAACGGCTACATCGCCGTCATGAACAAAATGAAGCGCGGCTCGGAGCAGGACGACCCGTACAGCGACTGGTGGATGCTGCGCATCGAGGACAAGCTCGACCAGACCAAGACCACGCTGCAGACGCTGCGCGAACAGGTGGACCAGGCCCTGGCCGGCGTGCCCGCCGCGTTGACCCTGGGCGAGAACCTCAACGTGCAGCCCGTCAAGCTGCCGCTGTTCGTCAATGCGCAGTTGGGCTTTGCCGCTGTCTATCTCCTGGCCGACTACGACGACATCGCGCGCAAGCTGATCCTCGCCCACCACACCGCGCTGATCGACCGCAGCACCTTAGAGCGCTGGCTCAACGAGGGCGCGCACGCGCTGCGCAGCCTGTTCTCGCTGGCCCAGCAGTATCGCTATTCGGGCTGCACCCGCGACGATTTCGCGGCGAAGAATGCGGCAGCGCGGGCCGCGCTGGAGAAGTTCGGCGAGTTGCCGCAGGACGTGCTCGAAGGCACGCGCCGCTCGAAGTTTGCGCCACCCATCGTGCGCCGTGGTCTGCAACAGCGCGGTGAGAGTCCTGCCGCAGCCGCTACCAGCGTCGATGGTGATGCGGCCGCTGCTGCCGACCCGTCCGAAAACGCAGCCACTGCCGGCGAGGACGAATCCGCATGAGCGATCTGAACCAGCCGACCCGCTACTTCCGGGGCCTGCAACAGGGAGCCTTCATGCGCCTGGAACACGCGGCCTCTCTAAAAGGCCTTTTAAAGCCTTTTAAAGGTAAAGGGGACTTGGAGGCCTGGGCCGGCCAGTGCTTCGCCATGCGCGACGAGTTGATCGGCTTGGCGCAGCGACAAGTGCTGCAACAGGCCAGTGGGCATCCCTTCCACCTGCTGCCCGTGGAACTGGCCCAGCAGACCACTGGCGCGGGAACGAC